>NZ_JAHYSS010000001.1:0-381232 GCF_019802255.1 Pedobacter polysacchareus
TGTTGGGACTGCAAAGGTAGAAATCTTTTTGTTATTGTCAAGCTTTATTTGAAAATAAATCTTTTTGTTTTTCTGGTAGTTAAACCGGTAAAACCTACTTTAAACAACTCCTACTGCAATCTTTCAAATCCTTCTCTCTGTATCTTTCGCACAAACCCTTCCTCCGAAGCGGGATGCAAAAGTAAGAAAATTTAACGGCTCTGCAAACAATATCAACCTTATAATTGTATCCCACCTCTAACTACATGACCCATAGCCTTAAAATCGACAAAACAACACGAAGAAAAATGTTTCAAAAGGGATCATTAATATATGGTACTATAAATAACCGCGCAAACACCCCAATTGCCAGCTGCAATTGACAGCTTAACCAGAAAAGTAATGATGCTATTCAGCCCCAATTATTGTTTTCAGTGATAAGTAATATAAACTACTGATGAATCCCAAATTTCCATCAAATATGATCGCCATCATTTCTTAACCGAACAGCAAAGTAGAAATTTGGACATTATTCATTTGACATGATCATATACAAGACCTTCAGTTTTGACTCAGCGCATTACTTGCCTAATGTGCCTGCAGGCCATAAATGCGGTGGTATGCATGGCCACACCTATACACTTAAAGTATTTCTTTCTGGAGAGCCAGGTCCAGAAACTGGCTGGATCCTCGATTATACCGACCTAAAAAATGGCATTCGTCCAATTGTCAGTTTACTCGATCATAAACTTCTGAATGAAATCCCCGGATTGGAAAATCCCACCGCCGAAAGTCTCAGCATCTGGCTGTGGCATAAGATCAAACTTATATTTCCAGAGTTGTGCAGAATAGAGCTGAATGAAACACCAGGAACAGGAGTGATTTATGAGGGCTAAGCACAACCGGGCCATTGCCATCTGGTTATATTTTGGTGCTTTTTGTATTGTGGTTCAGATATTACTAGGAGGAATCACCAGACTGAGCGGATCCGGCCTCTCTATTACAGAATGGAAACCATTAATGGGTTTTCTTCCTCCATTAAATGAGCTGGAATGGCAGCACAGCTTTGATCAATACAAAAAGATTGCGCAATTTCAGCTGCTGAACGCCCACTTTTCACTGGAGGATTATAAATCTATATTTTTCTGGGAGTGGTTTCACCGAAATTGGGCACGATTTATTGGTATTGCCTACCTGTTGCCCTTTATCTATTTTATCATCAAAGGCAAAATAGAGCGCAAACTCATTTTACCTATTTTCGTTCTCTTTTTACTGGGCTTACTTCAGGCGGTGATTGGCTGGCTGATGGTGAAAAGTGGATTAAACGATACCGATATTAGTGTCAGCCATATCAGGTTGGCCATCCACTTCATTTCTGCAATCATTTTATTGGGCTATACCTTATGGCTGGCTTTTAAATTAAGTCTCGATCATTTGAAAATGCGGCATCGTTTACAGTTTTCAAGATTAAACAGTCTGATTCTGGCCTTACTTTTCATTCAGCTAATTTACGGAGCACTAATGGCGGGAAGTCATGCGGCACTTGCAGCGCCTACCTGGCCTGACATAAATGGAGCTATTGTTCCGGAAAATATATTATCGCAAATTTTTTCTATACATCAGCTGGCAGAAAACTTATTGATCATTCAGTTTGTACATCGTTTTCTGGCTTATACGATCTTTTTATTGATTATTCTGCTTTATGTTCGCAGCTCTTCCTGGAAAATCAATAAGCATTTATCCTATATCAGGACCATTCCAATGCTATTGGTAGCGATACAAGTCATCTCAGGAATTACAGCATTACTTCATAGCGTTAATGGGGATTACAAAACCTACGCACTTTTTCATCAGTTCATAGGAATACTTTTAACGATTTCGCTATTGCTGCTGCTTTTCCTGAATCAAAAGAAAACATAATTTATCACAAAACAACAGACCTTACAAAACAAGCACCGTAGAAACAGGAACTATCTCATATAAAAGATAAATCTAAAAAAGGTTCAGAAAAAAACGACCGTAAATGGAGGAGAGAAAAGATCAGGGACAAAAGATAGCAGACCTTACCGGCTTTGCGAACAAAACAACCTGAATAGAAAGCTGCATTTAAAAACGCAAACCATTTAAAAAACCGCATAAAAAAATAGGGTGCCTTTTGGACACCCTATTTTTTTTATGATTAAAGAAGGATTAAGCTCCTAATTGTACACGTTTGAATGCGATAACGGTTAGACCGGCAGCAGTATCATTTAAGAATTTACGAACGTCTTTAGAAGAATCTTTAACGAATTCCTGGTTTAACAAAGTACTGTCTTTGTAGAATTTATTCAATTTACCAGCAGCAATTTTTTCTACCATTTCTTCAGGTTTACCTTCAGCACGGATTTGTTCTTTAGCGATTTCAGTTTCACGCTCGATAGTAGTCGCGTCAACATCAGCTTTATCTAAAGCAACTGGGTTCATTGCAGCGATTTGCATAGCTACATCTTTACCAGCTTCATCAGCGCCGTCAAATGCTTGGTTTAAAGCAACCAATACACCTAAACGGTAGTTACCGTGGATGTAAGGAATCACTTTTTCACCTGAAACAGTTTCGAATTTAGAGATACCGATTTTTTCACCGATTTTACCAGTGTTTTCGATAATGATCTCAGAAACTTTCTGACCATCAATTTCTAAAGATAAAAGTTCTTCTAAAGAAGCAGGGTTTTTCTCGATAGCAAGGTCAGTGAATTTGTTAGCTAAAGCTACGAAATCAGCATTTTTAGCAACGAAGTCAGTTTCGCAGTTTAATTCAACAACAACACCACGTTTACCGTCTGCTGTAGCTTTTGCGATAACCACACCTTCATTAGAATCACGGTCCTGACGAGAAGCTGCTACTTTAGCACCTTTTTTACGTAAGTAATCAACCGCTGCTTCGAAATCACCGTTAGTTTCGATCAATGCTTTTTTGCAATCCATCATACCAGAACCGGTTTGTTGGCGTAATTTATTTACGTCTGCTGCAGAAATTTGTACTGTAGACATCTTATTTCTTTTTAAGTTTTTATTTAAAAAATTATGGGTTGTACGATGTATGTTGTAAGGAAAAACCCGCAACGTACAACATACAACCCATATTATATTATTTAAGCTTCTTCGCTAGTACCTTCTTCTTCAGTATCAGCATTTACTTTTTTTCTTCTTGCGCCAGGAGCAGCAGCTTCTGGAGCATCAGCAGCAGCTTTAGCAGCTACAGCTTCTTTTTCAGTTTCTTCGTCTTTTTCGCGTTTGCGCTCGTCTAAACCTTCTTCAATTGCTTTGATGATTACATCAGTAATTAAAGAGATAGATTTAGTAGCATCATCATTCGCTGGGATTGGGAAATCGATGTTAGAAGGATCAGAGTTAGTATCTACCATTGCGAAAGTTGGAATGTTTAATTTCAACGCTTCGCTAACTGCGATATGCTCTTTTTTAACGTCAATTAAGAAGATAGCAGCTGGTAAACGGTTTAGATCCGCGATACCACCTAATAAGCTTTCCAATTTAATACGCTCACGTTGGATCATTAAACGCTCTTTCTTAGAAAGGATCGAGTAAGTTCCGTCTTTAGTCATCTTGTCGATGTTAGACATCTTTTTGATCGACTTGCGAACAGTAGCAAAGTTGGTTAACATACCACCTAACCAACGCTCAGTCACGAAAGGCATGTTTACTTTTTTTGCTTGATCAGCAACGATTTCTTTAGCCTGTTTCTTAGTAGCTACGAAAAGAATCTTACGACCAGATTTAACGATCTGTTTGATTGCTGAAGCAGCTTCTTCAGTTTTGGTTAAAGTTTTATTTAAATCTATAATGTGGATTCCATTGCGCTCCATGAAAATGTAAGGCGCCATTTTTGGGTTCCATTTACGGGTAAGGTGACCGAAGTGTACACCTGCATCCAATAAGTCTTGATATGTAGTTCTTGCCATTGTGTTTGTCTCCTTAAGATTAACGTTTACTGAATTGGAATTTCTTACGTGCTTTCTTACGTCCTGGTTTCTTACGTTCAACCATACGCATATCACGGGTCATTAACCCTTTAGCGCGTAATGCTGGTTTTTTCTCAGCATCCAATTCCACAATAGCTTTAGCGATAGCTAAACGAACTGCTTCTGCCTGACCTTTGATACCACCACCTGCTACATTCACTTTAACATCATATTGACCAGTCAATTCAGAAACTTCGAATGATTGGTTAACAATGTATTGTAAAGGTAATGTTGGGAAATATTCTTTATGGTCTTTACCGTTTACGGTAATTGTGCCGTTGCCTTCTTTTAAATAGATGCGCGCAACAGCAGTTTTTCTTCTTCCTGAAGTGTTAGTAACTGACATTTCTTTCTTCCTTTAATTAAAGTGTAATGGTTTTTGGTGATTGTGCTGCATGAGGATGTTCTGTACCTGCATAAACAAAAAGGTTGGTGTATAATTTAGCACCAAGTTTTGTTTTAGGTAACATACCACGTACCGCTTTCTCGATAACACGCTTAGGGTGTTTCGCCATTAACTCTTTTGGAGAAATGAAACGCTGACCACCTGGGTAACCAGTGTAAGAAATATAGCGTTTGTCGCTGAATTTATTTCCTGTCAATTTAACCTTATCCGCATTGATAACGATAACGTTATCTCCGCAGTCTACGTGTGGGGTATACTCAGGCTTGTTTTTACCACGGATGATCATAGCGATCTTCGATGACAAGCGCCCCAAAATCTCGCCTTGTGCGTCAACAACAACCCACTGTTTGTTAACAGTTTTTGCATTGGCAGAGACAGTTTTGTAACTTAACGTATTCACTTGCTTGTATTTAATTTGTTAAACAATTATTTATTCACCCTAAGATTTAGGGACTGCAAAGATAGACAGAATTATTTAAATACCAAACAGTTGGAGAAAGATAGTTTGTTAATATTATTAAAGCCGGAAAAAAGCGGCCGCAGCAGTAGGAAAAAATAAGTCAAGATAACCTAAAAAATGAGGGAGTAAATGACTAGATACTGGTCGGGAAGTGTTCGGACACTGGTCGGCCTTGGTATAGTGTCCCCGTAGGGTCCGATAGGAGTTGCCGTAGGGTTGCCATAGTGTTAACTAGCCCAACCCTACGGCAACCCCATCCAAACGCTATAGGAACGCAGAACTCTTCCCAACCAGTGCCAATGCGCTTGTTGCTTCTTTTTTTATTTAAAAATTCAGCCTATTTTATTCCTCAGACCGCGCAATTGCTAAAAATTATATGACGAGATAGAGGTCAGCTTCCTCAGTTTTCAGAGGTCTGATAATTTTTAAAATACTGCAGACTGCACAACAGCTGCAGCAAAATACTGAGCAGAAAGAAAGCAGTAGGCAGTAAATAGCTCCAGATATTATCAAAATAATGATGTTCGATTGCAGATTGTACAATATATGTACAGCCCATAGCCAAATATGCCCAAAAACAAAGACAGCAAATTCCTAAAATCCCCTGAACCAAGCCCAGATTTTTTTCCTCTTGTATCTTTTTAATCACAAGCGCATTAAAAGCCACCATGATAAAAACCCCTGCAATGATCAGCAGATTATCGCCTGTCACGAACAGCAGCAGGTAAGCCATGGCCAGGAAGACATTCAGATAAGACAGACGTTTCAACATTTTCACTAATTTACAACATCACCTCGGATAATTTATGAATTCTGCCTTGATTTAGAACTCTGAGCAAATTATTCGGCACCGTCTTTGTTAACTATTTGACGAAAATTAACAATTATTAGCACAGCTCAGTTTTGCTTTGTTTAACCGCAGCAATGCTGAGAATGGATTACAAATTAAAAACTACATTTATGAAAAAGGAAACTAAAATAATTGCAGGAATACTAGCTGGAGCAGCACTTGGTGCAGCAATTGCATTAATTATTTCATCAGATAAGGATGGAGAAATGAAAGACAAAGTATCAGATTGGTTTTGTGATCTATTAGATTCATCAAAAGAAAAACTGGTGGATGCTGCAAGTCAGGTAAAAGACACCATTGCTAAAGTTAGAGCCTAAGTAGATTAATGAAAATTGCATTTCATGGGGCGGCACGTACCGTTACTGGTAGTAAACATCTGGTTACTTTAAAAAATAATACTCAAATTTTATTAGACTGCGGGCTATTTCAGGGCCTGGGTAATCTGACAGAGGGACTCAATGAGTCTTTTGGTTTTAACCCGGCCCAAGTCAGCTATCTCGTTTTGTCACATGCACACATAGACCATTGCGGTTTATTGCCAAGATTTGTTGCAGAAGGATTTCGAGGAAAAATTTACTGTACCCCTGCTACCAAAGACCTCTGTCGGATTCTATTGCTGGATTCTGCAAAGATTCAGACCCAGGATGCCGAATACGCAAATAAGAAATTGCGACAGGGTGAACCTGAGGAAATGCCATTATATACGGAGAAAGACGTCATGCAAACCCTGGAACAGTTTAAAGTAGTTCCCTACAACCAGGATTTTCAAATTAATACTGATGTGACCTTAAGCTTTACGGATGCTGGTCATATCGTGGGCAGTGCCGCGGTACATTTGAAAATTAAGGAAGAGGGGAAAACGACCAACCTGACTTTCAGTGGTGATGTTGGCAGGTATGGAGATTTGCTTTTGAAAAGTCCTCAATCCTTCCCTCAGGCAGATTATGTGATCATAGAATCTACTTACGGCGACTCGCTTCATCAGGATACTGATCCCATAGAAGATACTTTAAGAGAAATTATTGAGCAAACCTGTATCGTTAAAAAAGGAAAAGTTATTATTCCGGCATTTAGCGTCGGCCGTACTCAGGAATTACTTTACGCTTTGAATGCGATGGAGCTGAAAGGTCAATTGCCGGATGTACAATATTACGTAGACAGTCCATTGTCTTTACAGGCTACGGAAGTACTCAGAAATCACCCGGAAGTATACAACAACGGTGTAAAAGAAGTGATGAATGTAGACCATGACATCTTCGGATTTAAGGGTTTAAAATTTATTGAAAGTGTAGAGGAATCTAAGGCTTTAAATGGTGATTCACGACCATGTGTGATCATTTCTTCTTCCGGCATGGCCGAAGGTGGCAGGGTAAAACACCATATCCGCAACAATATCAGTGATCAGAAAAACACCATCCTCATGGTGGGTTATGCAGAACCGAGATCTTTGGCCGGCAAATTATTAGCGGGACAGAAACAGGTTTGGCTTTTCGGTCAGGATTACGAGGTAGTTGCCGACATACGTTCGATTAAATCGATGAGTGCGCATGGCGATTACGAAGATCTGCTGCAATTCTTATCCGGACAAAACCCTGCACTTGTAAAACAGGTGTTTTTAGTTCATGGAGAATATAAAGTTCAACAGGTGTTTGCACAGCATTTACAGGATAAGGGCTTCCAGCATATACTCATTCCAGAACAACATCAGGAATTTGAGGTCTAACAACAAAGGTTTTTTTATCTTTGCGGGATGGACGTTTTTGGTGAAGCCTTAAAAGATCAATTTAGAAAACCACCTGCAGAAACCCTGTGGGTACACAATTCTTATGATGAACCGGAAGAGATGCCGGTCGACATTTATTTTAGGGATGAAGCAGAAATGCCTGAGCTTGAACTCAGAGCTATGGAACTTTGCAAAGGAAAAGTGCTGGATGTGGGTGCAGGTGTAGGCAGTCATGCCCTGGTGCTTCAAAATCGCGGATTTGATGTAACTGGCATGGATATTTCCGTTCCTGCCGTAGAGATCATGAAGGAACGTGGATTAAAGCAAGCCATCGCAGGAAATATCCTGACTTATAAAGATGAAAAATACGACACGCTTCTTTTTATGATGAATGGAATCGGTCTTACAGGCTCTATTTCCGGACTAAAATCATTTTTGAAACAAGTTAAAAACTTATTGCATCCAGGTGGTCAATTGATATTCGACAGTTCAGACCTCTCCTACCTTTACCAGGAAATTCCTTTCCCTAGTCATGGTTACTTTGGAGAAGTTAGTTTCAGGTACGAATATAAAGGGCTCAAAGGAGATTGGTTCAAATGGGTATATGTAGACCAAAACACATTGATTGAAATTGCGAAGGCTAATGGCTGGGAGCCAGAAATCATTTTTGAAGACGGGCAGGATCAGTACCTGGCCAGACTAAGCATTAAAGCTTAACTCCTACCAATACCAAAATGGTTCTACCTGATTAAGGTATAGAAAAATAAAATTGATTGAAAATATAAAAAGCGCCGTACCATGTTGATCATGATACGGCGCTTTCATTTTCTATAGTGCTGTAATTCCACAAATGTCAATTAGCAGCACTAAAATATAACTAGGCTTTTTCTTCCCAGATTGCTGCAATGTTAATGATGGTTTCCACTGCTTTTTCCATATCCTGAACCGAAGCCCATTCTTGTTTACCATGGAAAGCGTGTTCGCCAGCAAAAATATTAGGACAAGGCAAGCCCATAAAAGAAAGACGTGAACCGTCGGTTCCTCCTCTGATACTTTGTCTTTTTGGTGTGATACCCGCTCTTTCTATCGCTTCGATACCATAAGCAATCACTTGTGGGTACTCATCCAACACCTTTTTCATATTGCGGTATTGTTCTGTGATTTTCAGCTCGTAGGTAGAGTTTGGAAAATCTTCAATGATGTTTCTTACGGTTGCGTCCAGCATTTCGCCATTGGCTTCCAGCTGTTCATCATCAAAAGCGCGCAAGATAAAACGTGCTTCTGCCTGTTCTACGCTTCCACTAATCGTAACCGGGTGGATAAACCCTTCTTTTCCTTCAGTAGATTCCGGAGAAAGACAGTCTGAAGGCAAAGAGCTAATCACATCTGATAAGATTTTGATCGCACTTTCCATTTTATCTTTTGCAAATCCAGGGTGGGTACTTACACCTTTAATAGTCAATACTGCGCCATCTGCAGAAAAAGTTTCATCTTCGATAGAACCTAAAGTCTCTCCGTCTACGGTATACGCAAAATCAGCACCTAATTTTTTCAGGTCTGCTTTATCTACACCTCTGCCAATTTCTTCATCCGGAGTAAATAAAATCTTTATTGTTCCATGTTTGTAGGTTGGATTTTGCATTAAGAAAGCTGCTGCTTCCATAATTTCCGCCAAACCGGCTTTATTATCAGCACCAAGCAATGTTGTTCCGCTGGCGGTGAAGATGTCATTACCAATCTGGTGTTTTAGATCCGGGTGTTCCGACATTTTCAGCACGATGCTATGGTCGTCAGGAAGGATAAGGTCTTCTCCCTGGTAGTTGGCATGAATAATTGGTTTCACATTTGTGCCGCTGCAGTCTGGAGAAGTATCCATGTGTGAGCAGAAACAAATTACAGGCACCTTTTTTTCTGTATTAGAAGGAATGGTTGCATATACATACCCGAAATCATCAAGATGGGCATCAGTGATTCCCAATTCTAATAATTCCTCCACAAGAACCTTCCCTAAGTTCTTTTGCTTCTCTGTAGAAGGCACGGTGGTTGACATTGGGTCTGACTGCGTATCAATCTGCACGTATTTAGCAAATCGGTTTTGAAGGGAATTGTTTTTATTTTGATAATTTAGCATAGTCTTAAAAAAAACAAAGCTAAATAATTTGAAAGCAATTATCACTGGATGCCTGTTACTTCTATCTTTTATTCCTGTTAAAGCTCAAACCAATTTCTATAAAATCAGTGCTGGTGGTGGTTTTGGAGTTACTCAATCTTTTACTGACCTAAAAAAACATGACTTTGGTCTGGCAGGCTATGGCGTCATCGATTATTATTTCAGTCCTTTTATCAGTGCTGGCTTGGAGGGACAAATGGGCGAAATCAAT
The DNA here is from genome assembly GCF_019802255.1 of Pedobacter polysacchareus. Taxonomy (GTDB): domain Bacteria; phylum Bacteroidota; class Bacteroidia; order Sphingobacteriales; family Sphingobacteriaceae; genus Pedobacter; species Pedobacter polysacchareus. Next base: position 9,819 of record NZ_JAHYSS010000001.1, read on the forward strand.
AGTGGAGATGTAGAAACTGACGCTGACGGCCGTCAATCTATCAATACCTACAAAGCGATTAACTTCAATACCAAATTTGGATTGGGCACCTTGATCGACTATCGCCGTGGTGGTTTTGCGAATACAATTAAGGGACTTTACCTGGGCACCGGGCTTGGAATGGTGATGAACTCGGTTAACAATGTGCGCAAAGTAAGTTATGAACAAGAAATCCCCTATCCCGGTAAAAGTAAATCAACAGACCTACTGGTTCCGATCAATCTAGGCATTAACTTTTATTTCCCTGATCGATCCGGCTATTGCCGCTATATTTTAAACTTCAATTACCAGGGCACATTTACTTTAGGAGAGGGCTTAGATGGTTACGACAATTCTTCTGTTAATTTTAAAGCTGGCAGGTCCGATATTTATACCTACTTCTCCGTGGGAATGAGGTACCAGTTTGGCAGTATCGGCCTTGCCGATAAAACATTATTTTATTAATCTATAAAAAATCCGTTTCTTACGGAAAACACCTTATCATGGACTACCTTACCCAGACTCCCGTTGCCTCGATCATCTTTCTTTTCACGATAGTGACTAGTATTTATGCCTTTAATGATCATGGGTTATTTGGGAAATTTATGTTACACCCTTATAGTGTATCGAGAAAACACAAGTTATACACGTTAATTACCAGTGGCCTGATCCATGCGGATTGGATGCACCTGATTTTTAACATGATGACCTTTTACTTCTTTGCTTTCCGACTGGAAGCCATGATTGGTTCCTGGCAGTTCGGTCTATTGTACGTTTTAGCTTTGATTTTGAGTGACATCCCTTCGGTGATTAAACACAAAGACGACATGTGGTACAATAGCCTTGGTGCTTCTGGTGCGATTAGTGCGGTGCTGTTTAGCTTTATCTTATTTGATCCGATGTCTAAAATGATCATCTTCCCACTGCCAATCCCAATCTGGGCCTGGTTATTTGGATTATTATATTTAGCATATTGCTGGCAGATGGCAAAAAGGGCGCAGGATAATATCAATCATGACGCCCATTTCTTCGGTGCATTAACAGGGTTGATCTTCACCGTAATTTTTGTTCCGGGAATCATTCCTCATTTTATTAGCCGCCTTATTGGGTAGCAGGCAAACAAGCCGGTTCAAAATAACTGATCGGGTTTGTTGGGTCTTTAATAATCTCAAACAACGTATGTCCCCAAGGTTTCCAGAAATCCTGTAATACCTGGGCATACGTTTTATGCTGCCAATGGTCGAACAGGGCTTTATTCATCGTCCCTCTCAATGGCATGGCATCTATATAAACCGTTCCCTCTACTGTCATTACCGTATATTCCGGCAATCTGTTGAACAGGTAAGCAGAATAATAGAAACGTGCACAAAGTTCTTCAAATTGCTGTGCGGAAAGCGGTTTGGTACCGATTTGCTCCAGGAGTTCTCTATGAAAGAGCTTATTCGTTCCATTGTCTTGTAAACAGGCAATGATTCCGAAATCTTTCAGTTTCAAAGAGAAGGTCAGGGTATTGATCTCATCTCTAAAGCTAAAACTCGTGTTTTGCTCTTCCAGAGGTACTACGACAATAGACCATGGGGTAAAATCTTCATACACTACATCTCTGTAAATGCTTTGAATCATGGTATTCAGGTTTCCGAATTTGTGCATTAAACCTTGCGACATATTGACGCCGTCGGCAGAAATCTGCTGTAAACGTACTGCAGCATTCATTTCAATATAAATCAGGCTGTACATAAACTTACCGATCCATTTGAACAGGTCTTCTTCCGGTAATGCGGAAACCGCAGCATAACCTTCAGAGAAAGCCGCAGCAATCTTAGCTTCTAATGGCTGGATAAAATTCTCCGATACTTCCGTACTGCAAGGCACTTTTAAAGTATTGTAGGCACGAACACTCTCATCCAATAACTTAATTTGCTCTTCCCCGGAAAAGTTGGCTACTTTCAACAGCCAGTCTGGCAATACGTTGATTTCCTCCACTGGAGCATCGAAGGTTTCTCCACTCAGGAAGCAGTTTTTATATTTAAAATCGAAGTTTTTAAATGGCTGATATATTGTGCTATTCATACTGGGTACAATATTAAGTATATTATTTTTACATTCGCTGCAGCGCTGATTTTTTAACTTTGATATTACTAAATACCCAATTTATGTCCATGCAAGTCGCCTATACATCATACAATCTGGAACTAAAACACCCTTTTACTATTGCTAAGTTTTCTAGAACAAGCACGCCGCTGATGCTGCTGAAATTGGGCTATGAAAATGAAACAGGATATGGGGAGGCTTCTATGGTTCCTTACCTGGGGGAGGGTGTGGAAACAGCGACTGCATTCTTAAAAAAGGTAGATTGGAATCGCTTTACATTTCCTTTCAATTTTGGGGAAATCATCGCTTATCTGGATTCCTTAGGTCCTGGAAATACTGCTATAAAAGCAGGTATAGACATCGCTTTAAATGATTTAAACGGAAAACTCCTGCAGCAAGCTTGTTATGAAATCTATGGAGCCGATCCTTCCAAAATGCCACTTGCTTCTTACACCATTGGTATCGACGAGCCCGAGGTGATCAGGGAAAAAGTATTGGACGCTAAAAATTTTAGCATTCTGAAAGTAAAGCTGGGCAGAGAAAACGACAAAGAGCTGATTCAAACCATTCGGAGCATGACCGATGTTCCATTGTATATTGATGCGAATCAGGGCTGGAACAATAAAAAACAAGCTATTGATATGATTTACTGGCTGCATGATCAGGGTGCCGTACTGATTGAACAGCCGATGGACAAATCAGATCTGGATGGCAATGCCTGGTTAACCGGGCGGAGTCCGATTCCAATTCTGGCGGATGAAGCGGTGCAGCGCCTGGCTGATATTGATGGACTAAGGGGGGCTTACCATGGCATCAATATCAAACTCATGAAAAGTGCTGGTATGTATGAAGCCTCACTAATGATTAAAAAAGCGCGTTCTTTTGGCATGAAAGTACTGATTGGCTGTATGAGTGAAACCTCCTGTGCTACGCAGGCTGGGATGGCGCTTGCTCCACTCTGTGACTGGGCTGATTTGGATGGTCCCTGGCTAACCAGGAACAATCCTTTTGATGCCCCGCAAATCATTGCGGGGAGATATCAGTTGAAAAACTTACCTGGATTAGGCTTAGAAGGGATTAACCCTTCAATTCTGCTTCCTTTTTCTTAAGTGTAGCACGCATCTCTTTTACCAGCTGCAGCTTTACATATAGGAAGAAGATACCAGTAGCCGCAAAAAGGGCCATGGCCAGGTATTGTTTATTGTTGAAACCCCATGTTCCACCGAAGATGGAAATGATTAATCCTAAATTATAAAAAACGTTTAATGCGATTTTCTTTCCCATGATTAGTAAACAGGCATATTAGGGTCGAAAGCCTCTTTCCAGGCCACGATACCACCTTTAAGGTTATATAAATTGGTTAATCCAAGCATTTGCTCTAATTGCATTACTGCTGCTGCGCTTCTTTTACCACTTCTGCATTGAATAATTACGGGTTTATCCTGAGCAATCTGATCTGCTTCAATTAGGATACCACCTAAAGGGATGTTCAAACCATCAAGATTCGAAGTTTCATATTCGAAAGTTTCCCTTACATCAATCAGCTGGAAGTCTTCTTTATTGTCGATCTTTTCTTTTAGTTCCTGAACGGTTATTTCCTTTATCATATTTTTAGCTTTTTTCAAAGATAAGCAATGCCGAAAATATTAAGGTTAAAAAAACCACAAAATCACATTCAGATGAAGATAATGGGATCATTTCGAGCAAATTACTGTAACAACTAGGTGAGCTGCGCGTTTAATACTCAGTCTTTAGTAACTTTGAAATTTACATCATGAATTCTATATCTCGTTTCTTCTGGTTTTGTTCGGGGGCACACATTTCCACACTAGAGAAACATCCTACCGAACATAATAAATACCTGGGAATAGGTGCCACCATTTTCTTCACAGGTTTATTTGCTGCATTATCTGGTGGCTATGCCATGTATTTCGTTTTTAAAGGAGATACCGCAGCTGTACTTTTTGCCCTGTTTTTTGGCTTGATCTGGGGCTTGGCTATTTTTAATATGGACCGCTATATTGTGGCCAGTATCAACAAAAGTGCAAGTACAAATCAGCAGATCTTACAAGCCACACCAAGGATTTTACTGGCCATTATGATTGGATTGGTGATCTCCCGTCCATTGGAATTGAAAATATTTGATAAAGAGATTAAGGAAAGACTGAAAGTCAGCTACCTGAACAACCAGCGTTCCAAAATTGACACCTTAAATGCTTCCTTTGGGAATAAGTATAAGATTGAACTCGGAAAGCTGAACGAGGTGAAAGCAGAACGTGATTCATTGGCCAGTGCCATCAAGGCGGACAGACAGAAATTAAACTTTGAGATCTTCGGTAATAAAACCCTGGAGACTTCCGGTGTGATGGGTTATGGCCCTTATGCGAAAAGGAAAGAAGCAGAGTTGAAACAGCGAGAACAGAATCTGGATACGCTAACAGCGGATGTCAGGGCATTGGAAAAATTTGTAGACGGAAGAAAACAATTTGATGGGCTGATGACGGAGAAACTCTTTACCAGTAAACAACTGGACAGCCTGAGTAACATTGCGGGCTTTGCCGACAGAAACTGGGCATTAGGGCAGCTGAGCTTTAATACCGATGGGACCAGAGATGTGAACACTTCACTTGCGGTCACTTTCATTGGCCTGCTGTTTATTTTCTTTGAGTGCCTACCCGTATTTGTAAAACTGATGAGTGGCCGTGGGCCCTATGACCATTCTATACAGAATCTGGAAGAAACACAGATTTATGCTTCCGACAAAGATAAGGAGTATGAGATAGCGGTGATTGACGGAGTTCAGGGCACCCGCATTGAAACCGAAATCGAACGCAGAAAACGAGAACTGACACATCCTTCTACAGAAGAATAATCTTTTTATACAAAAAAGAAGTTGCTATGTACTTCACATCAATTTTTGTACTCAAAAGAGTGCTAAAAACTGCAGAAGGCCGTAACATTTTACTTTATAAATCAACTAATCATCAGTTGCTGTCTTAAAGTACTAATGTTAAACAATTGAACCATAAAAAAACAATTATATTCTGATGAAAAAAACCATTTACACCTTATTTATAGTGTTCCTGGCACAGCAATCATTTGCTCAGGACATTGATAAGATCATTACCAGACCTTATGTAGAGCGTTTGATCAAGACGCTGAGCAGTGATGAAATGGAAGGCCGTGCTACCTTCTCTCCAGGAATTGAGAAAGCCGCAGATTTTATCTCCGCTGAATTTAAAAGTATTGGCTTGAAACCTTTGGAAGGAAATAGCTTCCGACAATCGTTTACGAAGAAAAAGTTAAAACCAGTCAGCATCAAAGTGAGTATTGACGGGAAAGAGATTCCTGCTTCGGATGTTCTGGTTTACGGAAACACCTCGGAAACACAGCTTTTTGATCAATCTAATAGTGATGGCTGGGTTAAAATGGATCCTGAAAAACCATTCATGGCACAATTGAGATCTTTGACCAAAGAGAAGAAAAAACAAGTAGTGCTGGTGGATGCCAAGTTTGCAGATGCTTTTAAAAGAATCCGTGATTACTTAGCTCAGGGAGCTGATGTGGATGAGAAACACATCAATAACGCCGCTTATGTATTTGTATTAGGTGTGGATACCGTAGCTCAGGGCTTTCAAGTAGATTTAAAGAATAAACTGGAAGTACTTCCTTTGTTTAATGTGGCAGGAATGATTCCTGGAAAGTCAAAAGCAAAAGAACTGGTAGTTTTCTCTGGGCACTATGACCATTTGGGAATCATCAAGGCGGAAGGTACAGACAGCATTGCCAATGGTGCCGATGATGATGCTTCCGGCACTACTGCCATGATCGCCCTTGCGAAATACTACAAAAAACTGAACAACAACGCACGCACATTGATCTTTGTGGCCTTTACAGCAGAAGAAATCGGTGGATATGGTGCGAGACATTTCTCAGAAAAACTAAACCCTGATGAGGTGGTGGCGATGTTCAATATTGAAATGATTGGTAAAGACAGCAAGTTTGGCAAGAATACTGCGTTTATCACTGGATTCGACAAGTCGGACTTTGGAAAGATCTTACAGAAAAACCTGGAAGGCACAGAATTTACTTTTCACCCGGATCCATATCCACAGCAAAATCTATTCTACAGAAGTGACAATGCTACTTTAGCTGCACTGGGTGTTCCTGCCCATACCATCAGTACAGATCAGATCGACAGCGATAAATTTTACCATACGGTAAAAGATGAGTTTGAAACGCTGGATGTAGATAACATCTTATCGACGATTAAGGGCATTGCAAAAAGTGCCATCACAATTGTACAAGGTAAAGACACCCCAACCAGAATCCCGAAATTAAGTAATTAACTATAGCACTATTTTTATGACCTTTCTTAAACCTAACCAATTATCCTTTTTAGCCGCTGCCGCATTATCGGTCACCATGACCCTGGGCTTTTCGCTTTCAGCGAATGCGCAAAAGCAAGAAACTCTTTTAATCCGCAGTCCTGCAGTTAGTGCCAATCATTTGGCATTTGTGTATGGCGGCGACATTTGGATCTCCGACAAAGACGGGAGTAATCCAAGACGACTGACGGTAAATCCAGCAGTAGAGCAGAACCCAATCTTCTCTCCTGATGGAAAACAAATTGCCTTTACTGGAAACTATGATGGCAATACCGATGTCTATGTGATTCCTATTGAAGGTGGTGCTCCTAAAAGAGTGACTTACCACCCTGCTGCCGATGTGATGCGCGGATGGCTAGACAATAACCAGTTGTATTTTACTTCTACAAGAGACTATCAATTTGCATTGAGTCCGAGGTTACACCAGATCAATATCGATGGAACTGCTGAAAAGGCTTTACCAATGCCGGAAGCCGTTCAAGGTACCCCTTCTGCGGACAAAAGGTACTGGGCTTACATCAAAAACACCGATCCAACGGAACGTAGCAACGTTGCTTTTAAGCGCTATCGTGGTGGTGGTATGCCACAGATCTGGATCTTTGACACACAAACGAAAGACATCGAAATCATTCCTGGCGTAGGTTCTAATAATGTGAAGCCACAATGGGTAGGCAATAAAGTTTATTTCTTATCCGACAGAGATCTGACCATGAACTTGTTCAGTTATGATGTGAAAAGCAAAAAAACAGAGAAGTTAACAGATTTCAAGGATTACGATATTAAAACCTTGACTGCTGGTCCTGGAGTAATTGCTTTTGAGCAGGCTGGTAAAGCACATTTACTAGAGACGGCTAATCATAAGGTACGCGATATTTCGATCAACATTCAGGCAGATGCGCCTTATAAAAGGCCACACTACATTGATATGGCCAGTAATATCCGCAACTCAGAGATCTCTCCTACTGGAGTAAGGGCTCTTTTTGAAAGTCGCGGGGAAATCTATTCTGTGCCTAAAGAAAAAGGAGATGCGAGAAACTTGTCGAACTCTCCTGGCAGTTATGATAAATTCCCAGCCTGGTCGCCAGATGGGAAGTACATTTCTTACTTGTCTGATAAAGACGGCAACTATCAATTGGTACTGTTAAATCAGGCCACTAAAGAAGCACCAATCTATATCCCGTTAGGGAAGACGGCATTTTATTACCAGCCAGTATGGTCGCCGGATAGCAAAAAATTGTTTTATGGCGATGCCCATTTGAACTTGTTCTATATTGATATCAATGCCCGTAAGCCGATTTTGGTGAAAGCGGATAAGGATGGTTCTTCTCCTAACAGGTCATTTAGTGCATTACAACCTGCCTGGTCGCCAGATTCTAAATGGATTTCTTATGTCGCTACCTTACCCAATTCGGTAAGTGCAGTCTATTTATATAACCTCGACAAGGAAAGCCATACTCAGGTTACTGATGGGATGAGCGAGGTATCTTCTCCGAATTTCAGTAGAGATGGTAAATATTTATTCTTCCTGGCGAGTACAGATGTGGGGCTAACCAATAGCGGGTTGCACATGTCGGCTTATCAGCGACCGGTAAATTACAACGCTTATGCATTGATTCTTTCCAAGAAAACGCCCTCACTATACAAAACTGAAAGTGATGAAGAGGTCATAAAATCTGAGGACAGCCCTGCGAAGAAAAAAGAAGAGCCTAAAAAAGACGCTTCGAAAAAAGATAAAAAAGGAAAAGAAGCAGAGAAACCTACTCCTCCTCCGGTAAAAGCTCCGATTGAAATAGATCTTGCTGATTTGAGGAGCCGGATTATTCCGCTTCCTATATCTGGCAGCATTAATGGGCTAGATGGTGGAGTAGATGGGATGTTGCTTTACTATAAAAATGATGAGCTGGGTGCATTAGACTTGAAAAAGATGGAAAGCAGCACCTTGGTTTCCGGAATTTCCAGCCTGAGTGTAAGTGCAGATGGGAAATCTATGCTTTACGGATCCAGAGGAAACTATTACATCGTTGATGCGGGTAAAAAACCAGGTAGTTCAGAGGCTGGAAAGCTAAAACTGGATGGCATAAAAGTATTGGTAGACCCTACTGCAGAGTGGAAGCAAATGTTTGATGAGGTTTGGAGCATGGAAAAGGACTTTTTCTATGTAGAAAACATGCACGGTACTGATTGGCCTGCCATGAAGGTAAAGTATGAGAAATTCCTTCCTTATGTCAACCACCGCTCTGACCTTTCTTATGTTTTCAATGAGATGATGGGTGAGATGGTAGTTGGTCACAATTACATTTCTCCAGGTGATGAGCCTGGTGCTCCTTCCGTATCTGTAGGATTATTGGGTGCAGATTACGAGATAGACAATGGTTTCTATAAGATCAAAAAGATCTTTACCCGTCTGGATTGGAATCCAACCTTTAAAGCGCCATTGGCAGAACCAGGATTGAACATCAAAGAAGGTGATTATATCGTAGCGGTTGAAGGCGTACCCCTGACTTCAAAAACTTCTATATATAGTCTTTTTGATTTCAAAGCAGGCAAACAGGTCGCGATCAAAGTGAACAGCAAGCCGAGTTTAGATGGTGCAAGAGAAGTAGTCGTGGTACCGGTAGCAGCGCCTCAGGAATTCGAATTGAGAAAGATGGACTGGGTAGAGAATAACCGCAAAAAAGTAGATAAGATTAGTGATGGCAAAATCGCTTATGTCTATATGCCGAATACAGGACCTGATGGTTACACTTATTTCAACAGGTATTATTTCTCCCAAATGGATAAAAAAGCCTTGTTAATGGATGAGCGTAACAACGGTGGCGGATGGGTTGCTGATTATGTGATCGATTTGCTGAGCCGTGAATTGATGAGCTATTGGGGAATCAGGGATGGAAAAAGTTTCACTACTCCAGGAAATGGGATCTTCGGTCCGAAAGCCATGATGATCAATGAGAACGCAGGTTCCGGAGGCGATATGATGCCTTATATGTTTAAGAAAAAAGGTTTGGGTAAATTAGTTGGCCGTACTACGATGGGTATTCTGGTAGGGATCAGCGGTTATCCTCTTTTACTGGATGGAGGAAGCATCACCTCTCCTAACTTCGGTGTATATGATACTGATGGAAAATGGATCATAGAGAACGAAGGTGTAGCGCCGGATATTTTCGTTGAACAAACCCCTAAAGATTTACTGGAAGGCAGAGACCCTCAATTGGAACGCACCATTAAGGTGTTACAGGATGAGATGAAAACTTACAAATATCCGAATGTAACTAAGCCTAAAGACCCGATCAGAGGTCATTAAGCCAGAAAAGACCATCTTTTATTTTATCAGATGGTCTTTTCTAACACATAATCATTCATGAAGAAACCGTTGCCAACATCAAGGTCGACGGTTTCTTTTATGATAAAGCCGGCCTTTTTATAAAACTCAGTAGATTTATTGGCACGATGTACATTTAATTCCAGGCTTTTCCCTCCTGCTGCTTTTACCTGCTGAAAAACTTCGTTGATCAGGAATTTACCGACGCCCATGCCATGAACTTCTGGCAGCACATACAGTTTATGCAGCTTATAGGCCTCCTGACTATCGCCCAGTTTGGAATAGGAAGCAAAACCTACATCTTTCGAATCAATTTCTGCAATCAGAAAAGTGTAGCCTTCCAGCAGCTGATCTAGCAAAACACCTCTGTTGTACATCATTTCTAACATATAGTCGATTTGCTCCTTACTGAGGATTCCATTATAGGTAGGCCCCCACGTGGTTTTTGCAATCTCCTGTATGGAAGGCAGGTCTTTTTCTTTTCCTTTTCTGAGCAGGATCATAACTTCTCGCTGATGAATAAATAGCTGTTATTGAAATCGAAGGTTACAAAGCCATCATTGATCACCACGAAATCTCCATTTTCATCTTGTTTCAGGTTACTGGTTTCAAAATAAGAAAGGACTTCAATATGGAATACACTGCCTTTGGGTTTCCATACGGAAAATCCAGACTTAATCGCGTACGCTTTTTCAGTTTCGGTGAATATTACAATATTGATTTCATCGATATAACTTCCCAGTTCTCTCAGCTTGGCCTTGGTATCAATCACATTGACTGCCGAATACTTTTCTTTGATCAGGTAGTCCAATACCGCGTCGAGTGCTTCTGCTTTTGCAGGAATGACTTTCGTATTTTCCTGAACAAATTCCTGGTCGGCAGGGTTCACTACGATATCTACTTTTAGTCCGAGGCTAACTATTTTCTCATACAGTGTGGCATTGACAATTAATGTCGGGCTCCACTCCAATAGCTGGCCCAGATATTCCTCATTGAACTCACCCAGATCATGGATATATAATGCTGGTTCTTGTTTTTCTCTAACGATGTGATGTGATGACATAAAGCAAATATATTGTATTTTTTTTCTTATTTTCGTTTAACTTACAAGACGCCTCTTCACACATAGTCAGCCGTAACCAATGGACGATCAGCAGCAGCAAATTATAAAAAATTGGAAGTTATTAGCGGAAGGCGAAAAACAAGGCCTTTATGCTTGTTTCAGCTATTTTTATGATGACCTCTATCGATTCGGGCTGTCCTTATACAGAAACCCGGAATTGATTAAAGAAAGCATACAAAATCTGTTTATTGAGCTTTGGCAAATTCGCGAAAAATTAAAGGAAGTGAATAATATACAGCAATATGTGTTCACCATTTATAAGCGGATTATTTTCAAAACCCATCAAACATTTGTGAGCAGTACCATTGGAGATGAGGTTTCTTTAGACGATATAGAAGAGCGGTTTATTTCAGAAAGCTCATATGAAAGTATTTTGATTGCCAGTCAGGAAGATGAGCATTTAAAAAAGAGACTGTTATATGCACTAAGCTGTTTAACGCCCCGGCAAAAGGAGATCATTCAGCTCAGGTATTTCGACTGCCTATCTTTTAAAGAGATTGCAGAGCGTACTTCATTGACAGAGCGGACGGTTTATAACACACTTCACAATGCGGTGAATGTGCTGCGGGAATTGTTGCTGTTCTTGTGTTTAGTAATGAGCGGGGAGCAGTGGTAGCATAACTGGACGCTTTGTAAAAGCATGGTAAAAGAAAAAGAGGGTTTCCCCTCCTTTTCTATACGAGCATTAATTTTCATTGTTTAATCCCATCTAAAATTCAAACCTGCTGGAGTTGCACCTACCTTCAGATTGTTCTCATTTCAGATCATTTTTATTTCAGATCTTTAGCGATCGTTCCCATTAGCGAGTTCGCTCCCAATACATCGTAATCTGCAGCCCATAAATAAGCACCTTTAAATCCGGCAGACTTAATATATTTTGCTTTTTTCTCTATTAGTGGGATGCCGTTATAGAATACGCCGAAAGCCATATTTGTGGTTTCTTTACTGAATGCCTGTGGATCATGTTTTAAAATATCGAAGTATTTCACATAATTATAAGAGCTCCATCCAAAGTTATTGCCATTGGCATCAATTTCGATATAGCGTAAACCAAAGGCAGGCATCCCTAATACAATCTTATCTTTCGGCAGCAAGCTGGTCCAGTTTGCCGCGCAGCTAACCATATAATCATAGCTGGAAGATTGCGCTCTTGGCGAACCAGGGCTAACCGCACCATCTTCAAAGGCATGCACATTTACCCAATCCGCAGCAGCAAGATTACCGTATTGACCACGCAGCCAGTTGGTGGCAACCGTGGCTGTTACAATTGATTTTGCTGGCAATGCGGCTTTCAACTCCCTGATCAGTGGCCCTACGGCGGCAATGTTTTTATCGCCATTGATGCTGAGGTCGGTCATCATGATGTCTACACCGTCCATTTTCCTTGCAGTTACATAGGCTACGACCTGCTGAACCAGGCTCGCTCTTTTTGCAGGATCAATAATCACCGCACCAAAGTCGTTGCTTTCATACCTCGACCATCCATCGATTCCGCTCAGAAATCCAGAAATCCCCATGATGACGGGAGTTTTATTGATGTGCCCTCTGGCTACCAATTCATCAGCAGCGCGGTTGGTTTGTCCAACGGTCACATCCAGCCCATCAGAATTTACCCATCCGCATTTGAAAGCCACGTGTGTTACCTTTTCCCAATCTACATCTTTTGCCAATCCTTCTGCCGACAAATACGCCAGCGCCACATTAGTATAAGGTTTAAACGTATACGTATTTGGGTTTACCAGAATACTGGAAGTCCTTGAAGTCGTTTTTCCATCGAAAGAAGCTTCCACACTGATTTTATATTCTCCACCAGCAGTAGGCGTAAAGGTAAATGCAGTGTCCGAAGACACTACTTTATCGTTCACCTTCCATACTACACTGGCCCGATCAGATGGGGAAAACTGCAATCCGGTAAAGACCGCCGACTGTCCTTCTGCAATGATGCTGCTTGCGAGGCGAAAAGCCCCATTTTTATCAAAAATCCTTGGGTAGAATTCTCCTTCATTTCCCGCATCGGTATCGTCTTTCTTGCACCCTGAAAGGATGGAAACACATAGGAAAGCAGATAACAGGATATATTTTATGTTGTTCATCTTTTATAAGTTTGGATTAAGAAATTACTGTTTATCCCACCATACACGTTTGGTCCAGTCGTCAAGACCACCGAGTGCCTGCACAGCTTTCGCTACGTTTGCCGCATTCTGTTCGGTCTCTTCTAAAGGATATTCCAATCTTCTCGGGATTTCTTTACTATTGGATTCGGCCATTACTCCAGGAATCAATTTTGGAAAATCTGTTCTTCTCCAATTGGCATAGGCTTCCTGTCCGTTAAATATTAAGGCCAGCCAAAGCTGCTCGTTGATCATTTCTATTTCTTTTCCTGGGATCAGTTTATTGCTATTGATGAAATTCGTCACTTGTGTCTCCGTAATTGGCGGAGCTCCCTGGAACAGGCTCAGCTGTTTCATGGCTGCAGCAATTCCCTTTTCATAATGGCTTTTTGCATCGCCTCCCATATTTAATCCAAAACGAATGTTCGCTTCGGCAAGTAGAAATTCTACTTCTGCATGGGTAAAGTGTAAAAATGGTGCATCGCTTTTAATCAGGTAATTTGCAAATTCTGCTTTCTGCTCTGCATTCGTGATGCGCTTCTCTCCGAAACCTGGAATTTGTACCGTTAAAGAGTTTAGCCAATCATTATAAGTGTAGCTCGCTGGCTTTACCCCTACATAACCTATTTCTGCGACCACAAGATCGGTCACATCCATGCGATCAAAGGGTTTCGAATTGACCTCTGTATAACAGCGGATCATATTTTTCAGCCTTGGATCGTTAGTTTTCACAAACTGAGCGATTAAAGTGGTGGTTACTTTTGGAGGCAGCTCGGCACTATTGATCGTTACGGCAACAGAATTTCCTCTGGCATCATCATCTTTTGACTGCACATTTTCATGCATTAATTTACAGATGTCTTCATGACTGGAGATCAGCCCTGCTGCAAAAGCTGCCTGTGCTTCAGCTTTTGCTTTTTCCGGATTGCGTTTGACCAGACGCATGGCATACCTCAAACGTAGAGAATTGGCAAACTTTTTCCAGGCTGCAATATTTCCATTGTAAAATAAATCGCCTTTGAGCTGATCTTTTGAGGGATCAAGCTGTGCAGAAGCTTCCGTCAGTTCTTTGAAAAAGTCGTTATAAATAGATTCCTGAGTATCAAATTCCGGTCTGATGATCCCATCTTTGTAGCCTTTCCCTGCTTGTTTGTAAGGAATATCACCATATAGGTCTGTCATTCTTGCGAAAAGCAGCACTTTCATAATCCTGCAAGCTGCATTGATATTGGTTTTTGAAGGATCTCCCTGACTTCTGTCTACGGCATCCACGATATTTAGGATATCATTCCCATAATTTACATTCCAAAGTGCAGAGGTATATCCTCTGTTTTTGATGTAAAACTGTCCGGTTTTCACCAGATAGATCCCTGCGGTATGTTGTATAAAGGGCATCGTTAGAATGGTGCTTACCTTTTCATTGACCTCAAAATTCCCGGAATAGCGCAGCTGTACATTTGCCAGCTGCAGGGCAGGATCCAGTCCGCTGGATTTGTGTGGATCTATATTGACATCCCCAAATTTCTTACAGGAGCTAAAAATCAGCATCGAGATCAGGACTGCGGGAATCATTTGATTAAAATATTTCTTCATGTTCGTATGATTTGAATTAAAATCTGAAGTTTAGGTTAAAGCCCCAGCTTCTTCTTGTTGGCAGGGATCCATATTCGAGCCCCTGGCCATTTCCATTGCTGTAATTAGAATCCGGGTCTACATTGGGTACGTTTTTATAAATGATGAATGGATTTCTGCTCACTACGGCTACCTGAATATCTTTTAGTCCGAGTCTGGAAGAAAAGGACGCAGGCACTCTATAGCTCAGGGTAATCTCTCTCATCTTTACATACGTCGCATCGTATACGTAAGGCTTTCCAACACCGCTATCGCTAGGATAAACATATCCCCAGTACAGGGCAGGGTCTACGGCCTGTGTATTCTCTACATATATTGGGTTTTCGTCTGTCCCTGTTTTTACAACTCCTTTCGGCACATATCCCCTTACCTTACCATCTGCGGTCCATTGGGCAAAGGTTTTTCCGGCCGTTAGTCTTTCCTCTTCCGACTTAATCCATTCTTCTCTACCTTCAAGCGTGGTATTGAGGCTGCCCCTAACCGCAGCAAACAGATTGGTCATAGAGAAAAGATCGGCCCCTTGTTTTACATCGACTACGAAGTTTAAGCCGAAGTTTTTATAATTCATCACACTGGACATCCCGCCGGTCCAGCTGTAAGTTCCCTTTCCAATTACTTCACGGTAGGTATTTCTTTTTGGCGTCAAGGATTTTTCAGGATCTAAAATCACATTGCCATTTGGATCTCTTTGTTCTTTATAGGCGAGGATGGAGCCATAAGCTGCACCAGGCATCGCTACAATAGATACACCTAACCATCTGGCATCCGAAAGACTGAGGTAAGGAATTCCATCTGCCAATGATTCTACCTGATTCACATTTCTGGCAAAATTGACACTCAAGTCCCAGTTAAAATCTCTACCAACGATTGGTTTGGTATTCAGCATCACCTCGATCCCTTTATTGGAGATCACCCCTGCATTGACAATCTGGTAGGCAAAGCCGGAAGAGATTGGTGCAGGTACTTTATTGATCTGATCCCTTGATTTTTGAGTATATACAGTCACATCCAATCCGATTCTATTGCCTAAAAAACGGAGTTCTGTACCCATCTCGTAAGAGCGGGTGCGGGTAGGTTTAAGGTTTTTATTGGGCAGAATATCCCCGGAGATTCCACCTTGTGACCCGCCATTGAAAGACAATGGATTCAATCCATAATAAAGGTCCAGCTGATAAGGATCGGTATCATTACCTACTTCTGCGGCGGATAGTCTTAATTTACCGAAAGAAAGAATGCTGTTGTCGATTTTAAACGCATCAGAAAACACGAAACTGGTGGCTACTGATGGATAAGTATAGCTGTTGTTCTGTACTGGCAAGGTTGAAGAAGCATCCTGGCGCACACTTGCATCCAGGTACAGGTAGCTTTTATAGCCTGCGCTCAATAATCCGTACACCGAATTCAGGTGTTTTCTGTAATGAGTAGGGATGATGGATTTATCGGCAAAACTATTTGGCGTCACCACATCTCTCACGGTCATATTAGTGAAAGTCATGGCCTCCCCCTTATTGCTGACTCTGGAAATACTTCCACCTAATCTGGCAGACAGGTGTAAATCTTTGGTCACCTGTTTTTGGGCCGTCAATAAAACATCGGCTTCAGTGGTGGTAAAGTTACGGTCTAGCAAGTCCAGCTGACCGGTGATACTTCTTGGTGTGCTTGGTGGAGCAAACTTTTGATAGTCCATGTCCATTTGATCCGTGGCCACCCTTCCTTGTAAATTTAACCAATCCAGGATATTATAGTTCAACTGGATGGAACCCATGAACCTGTTTTTACTGGTGGTATTTTTCATTTCGTTGATGATCCAGTAAGGATTGATGTTGTATACACCACCTCCCCATTCCAGGTAATCACCGGTTGCCGTTTTATAGGCATTTTTAAACATGCTTTGGTCAAGTGTATTTGCCAATCCGATAAAGCTGTTTCCAATATTGGAAGCATCATCTGCCAATGCTGGTCTATTGTTCACATTCTCATTCATATAGAATGCCCTGGCTTCCATCGTCAGTTTAGCTCCGAATTTTGAAGTTCCATTAAAGGTGAAGGAGTTCCTTCTCATTTTAGACTCCGGCACAATATCATTATTTCTCAAATCGGAGGCCGATAAGCGGAAAGAGGAAATGTCATTGGAGTTCGAAAAGGAAATGGTATTGGTAAAGGTTGATCCTGTTCTGAAGAAATTACTGATGTTATCTTTTACCAGTGCATAAGGTCTGTCGATGCCATCAAAAGAGGCGGTCATCAATCCCGGATCAATTTTAGGTCCGAAGTTCTGGCGTAAACTCGTTCTCGCCTGGTCAGGTGTCAGATTCAGTAATTGGTTATTCCCCTGTCCGTACTGCGTTTGATACCCATCAAAAGTAGTCAGCTGATTTTCCAATGTGGAAGTGCTGTTAAATTCTATCCCCAGTCCTTTGTCTCCTTTTCCCTTTTTCATAGTGATCAGGACAACGCCATTTGCGGCTCTGGAACCATATAATGCGGAAGCGGAAGGGCCTTTCAGGATACTGATCTTATCTACATCATCCGGGTTGATCGCCGAGATGGCATCGCCAAAATCTACACCTCCTGGATTGTCTTTTCCACCTGCTTGTCCGTAGTTGGAATTGTCCATCGGGATTCCGTCTACGACATATAAAGGCTGGTTATTTCCGGTGATGCTGGTATTTCCCCTGATGATGACACGGGAGGAACCTGCAGGTCCACCAGCGGTACTATTGATGATCAGACCGGGTACTTTACCTGCCAATGAATTGATCACATTGGTTTCACGGGCTTTTTTAAGTTCTTCACCATCCACCTGTGATACCGCATAACCCAGAGAACGCTCTTCTCTTTTGATCCCCAATGCCGTGACTACTGCTTCCCGAAGTTCAGTCACTTCTTCTTTCAGCACCACATTGATGTTTTTATCGAGGTCGTTTGCTGTGATGCTAACCAATTGGAAGCCGATCATTTTAAAATGAATAACATCTCCCTTACTTGCGGTAATAGTAAATAAGCCATCACCATTGGTCATCGTATTTTTTCCGGTCGCTTTATTGGAGACAGCTACACCCGGCATTGGGCTATTTCCCGCATCAGTTACTTTTCCGCTCAGGTTAAATTCTCTTCTTGACACTGGTTTGTCTTTATTAGACCGTACCATAATGGTTTCCCCATTGATCTGATAGCGAATATCGATCTGCTGAGAAATCGCATCAAGTACCTGATTGATCTTCCATTTATCGGCGGTCAGGTTAATTTTAGCCGTTTCATCCAGATCTAATGGGTTGTAAGAAAAATGCACATTTGCTTCTTTCTCAATCTGTTTAAAAGCAGTTAATAAGGTGGCTTGTTTCCATTTAAAAGAATAGACTTTATCTTTCGATTGTGCAAATCCTGATAAGGAAACAATGCATATAAAACACAGGCATACTTTAAATAAAAGGCCATAGAAATAGTAATAACATGGTAAGTTTTTGTTCATGCTGGTTAAAGGTTAGTTTATTTGGTTATTGTTGGTTGCTTATTCTACGAAGCTGAGTTCTACACGATCTCCGTTAATGACATAGGTAAAATGGTTAGAGAAACCGATGGCACTCAGCACTTCGGTGAGGCCTTTTCCATAGAATTTCCCGGTAAAGGCGATCGGCTTTTTAGGTTCATTTTTAGCCGTAATTTCTATTCCGTAAGTTTCTCTTAACAAGGATTTGATCTCTTGAAGAGAAGCTTTGGAGAAGACGAGATTGCGGTTGTTCCAGTCGTCGATTTTCTGGCGGTTAAATGTTGTTTTCACTAATTTACCGGCATCAGCGCTGATGTCTACCTGTTCACCCGGCGACAAGACCAATTCTTCTTTTACCTGCTGATTGACGATCGTACCCACACTTACTTTTCCGGTGTTCAGCATTACAGAAGTTTCATTTCTTCTACTGTAGTTATTGATTTTAAAAGAGGTACCGAGTGCAGTGGTCGCGGTTTTTCCTGTGATTACGATGAAAGGTTTTTCTTTGTCTTTGGCGACTTCAAAAAAGGCTTCTCCGCTTAACCAGAGAATCCTGTTGTCCTCATTATAATTCGGATCCAGTTTTAATTCCGTCAGTCCGTTGATGGTTACTTTACTGCCATCGGTTAGGGTGATGGTTTTACGTTCGTTATAGGCGGTTTTAATGGTGATGCGCTGGCTGCTTGCCGCAAGTGCAGGAATAGTGGTTCCATATTCCTTTTTATCCAGCAGGGCATAAGTACCGATAGCAATGACAATTGCTGCGGCCACAGTTATCCATGAAGTTTTGGTTTGGAACCAGAGTTTTCTTATGATCGGCTCCGGGCTTTCTATTTCGTGTATTGGAACTGCTGCTGGGCTGTTTTCTTCCAGGCGATCGATCGCCATTTTCAGCTTATTCAATTCCTGTTGTTTTTCTAAAGGATCTACTTTTACAGCCAGTAAGAAAAACAGCGTTCTTGCTTTTAGGATTCGGTCTTCTAATTCCGGGTACGTGTTTCTAATATGCTCCCAATATAACACCGCCTTCTGGTCATTTCCTAAACAATAGTTCAGGAAAGTATCTTCGGTTAAAAAGTCTTCTACAGCGTAAGCGGCGTATTTCATTCTGGTTTGTCTTTGGTTATAGCTACAAGTGCAGAGCGCAAGAGATTTTTACCAAAGAATTTTAAAATATATTTTCAGGAGGTTTTTTACACTGGAAGAAAACCCCTTTAAAACAAGGATAGGTCGGTTTTTACCGGCCTATCTAATGCTAATTATTAATTTATGTTTTATGGATTTCTAGGAATAAAATCAGTCACACATGGCAAATTATGAAAAGTTTATAGAAAATTCCGCCCCTGCTTGCTCATGATCAGACAGATGAAAAGGGAAATTATGTTTGAGGAGTACATCCTTGATTAGGGTGAGTCCGATACCTTGCCCATCTGCTTTAGTACTAAAAAACGGGCTAAATAAATAAGCTGATGTTTCCGTAGAAATTCCTTTCCCATTGTCGATGATGCGCAATCTTTTTGGTTCGTTCTCGGTGATAAAAGTAATGACACCCTGAGGCTTAGTTCCAATTGCTTCTATTGCATTTTTAACGATATTGATCAGTACCTGCTCGAGTTGCAGCTGGTCTGCCAAGATGATTAAAGGCACCTGATGCAGGTTAAATTCAAAGCTGATGTTTTGCACTCTGGCTCTTTCCGTCCATAAGGTGGCCACTGAATAAATCAATTCATGGAGATCCATGTACTCTTTATCAGGTTCTGGTAAACGAACCAGATCGGCAAGGTTCCGCATAAAGATATTCAGGTTCTGATTGCGGTCTATCGCAACCTGCAGCGCATTGCCGAGGCTGCTGCTACCGATTCGTTCCGTTTCCATCCCCAATGCAGAGTCAAGAATAGAGTTTACCGGCCCGATCGTATTGTTTACTTCATGTGCCATCATACGGATCACCTTCCCATAACCTTGCTTCTCCGCAATGAGGAGTTCATTGGTCAGTTCCTGGATGATCACAAAATGTCGGGGGAAACCCTGATCTACAAATTCGGAAACCTGGATTTTATAGGACTCTGCTCCTCCTTTCAGGATTGCCGATCGTTTCTTTTCCTTTAACAGCACGCTGACTTCGTCAATAATGGGATGGATAATGTCTTTTAGGAACCAACCTTCGATTGGAATGGCATGCAGTATTTTTTTAGCCACTGGATTTACCATCTGGATTCGATTGTCGTGGTTCAGGATAATGATTCCCACTGGAGAATGGTCAATGAGCTTATCTAAGAAGAAGTGCTGCTGCTGCTGCAATGTTCTTTCTTTTCTCAACTGATCAATCATCTGATTATAGACTTCGATCAATTGATCCATTTCAAGTGTTCCGGTTTTCACAAATTTAACGTTGAAATCGCGGTCAACAATTGCATCTGCTCCCTGAACCAATAAGTTTAAAGGTCGGATCATCTGGTTGTATAGCTGCCAGGAAATCAAGATAGAAATCAGGATCAGTACTTCTGACAACAAGAAATACACTTTGTTCTTCTCGAAAACAAAATAGCTTAAAAACAAGGCGATCGCATGTATAATGCACACGAATAATAGGTATTTAGTCCGAAGTCTCATCGTTGGGATTGCGCTCATCGTAAGGAATGTTAAATTTCTCCAGTCTGCGGTATAAGGCGCTTCTGGTAATTCCTAAAGCTAGTGCTGCTTTAGAAATGCGGTTCTGGTGGAATTCTAAAGCGCGTTTGATCATCAGAATTTCAGTTTCTTCCAATGTCATTGCGCCTACATCCGGGAGCTTTGATACTTGTAATACAGGTTGTTTTTCCAGCTGACTACTGAAATCTGCAATCTCTAAAAGATTTGTTCTACTCACCAATACCGATCTTTCCACCATATTTTTCAGCTGTCGGATATTTCCTGGTAATGGCAATTTCTGCAGCCATTTTACCGCTGCCGGACTTACCTGAAGATCTGGTCTATGGTAAAGCTGTCTCATATTGTCCATCATGAAGTTCAGCAGCAATGGAATATCTTTCGCTCTGTCTCTTAAAGGTGGAAGTTTTAAAGTGATCAGGTTGATACGGTACAGCAGGTCTTCTCTAAAAGTCCCTTTTTCTACCATTTCTGCCAGGTTCTTATTGGTGGCACAGATTACACGTACATCTACCATTTTTGTACGGCTGCTCCCTAAAACTTCATAGCTGCGGTCTTGTAATACCCGCAGCAGTTTCACCTGACTGCTGGCATCGAGATCTCCGATTTCATCTAAAAATATAGTGCCCTTATTGGCCATTTCAAACCTGCCAATCCTGTCGTTTCTCGCATCGGTAAAAGCACCTCTTACGTGTCCGAACATCTCACTTTCAAACAAAGAGGTAGAAATCCCACCCAGATTCACTTTAATAAACGGCCTGTTTCTACGCAGGCTATTTTGATGAACGGCTTCTGCGATCAGCTCTTTACCGGTACCACTTTCGCCCGTAATCAATACGGAGGCATCGGTTTCTGCTACCCTACCTGCAATTTCCAATAGCTCCAGCATCTGCTGATCTGCGGCAACAATCGACTGAAAATCATAAGCACTATCTAGTTGTTTCCTGCTCGCTGGATGGCTATGCTCCTGATGTTTTGCCTCCTGATCCTTTAAACTGATCAGCGTTTTTATCGATTGCAGCAGGTGTTCATTATTCCAGGGTTTATTGATGAAATCATTTGCCCCGAGTTTCATGCCCTGAACAGCCAGATCTATGCTTGCCCAGCCCGTGATCAAAACTACTGGCAAAAGCGGCTTCATGGTTCTGATCTCTTTGAGCAAGGCCATTCCTTCTTTACCGGAAGTATCAATTGAAAAATTGAGGTCCAGAATCACTAAGGAGATGGCTTCATTTTTGAGCAGCGCGATCCCCTCCGCAGCATTTACTGCGGACCTGACTGGATAGGATTTTTGCTCCAGCAAAAGCATCAGTGAAGTACGAACGCCTATATCATCATCAATTATCAGGATCATCGGCTAAGTATTGTATAGGTAAGGCTAAATCAAAAATATCTTTATTCTTCATGTAAAGCAACAGCAGGATAAATTGACGCCGCCTGTTTGCCCGGATATAAAGCACAAATGATCACCAGCAGGTAAATAAATAGAATGGCAAAAAGCTGTGCCAGCAAATATACGGAAGCGGGTAGGTCGAAAACATCCAGTAGTGGAAATTGTACGGCAAAGAAAGATCCGATGATTAATGAAAAGGTGGCGATCACCAATGCTTCACCTACCAATTGCCCGGAGACTGAACCTGCAGTCGCGCCTATTGCCCTTCTCAATCCAATTTCGGCCCTTCTCTTATTGATGTTGTACCAAAGCACACCGAAAATACCCAGCGCAACATTGATGATTAAAAAGCCAGCTACTATGAAAAATATCACAATTGGAACGGTAATTTCTTTATTTTTCTCCACCTTCATATCCGATAGGTCTTTGATCTCCAGATTGGTGCTTTTTATCTGTGAGGCGATTGCTTTATAAATTTTACCTTCAAAAGCAGCCCCCATTCCTGGTGCTACCCGGATCAGCATTTTATTCATCCAATTGATATTTCCAGTATCAATACGGGTATAAATTGCCGGCTCCGTGGCCTTAAAATCGCTTTTATCTTTCAGGTTCTGAACTACACCGATTACTTTTAGCTGCTGGTTATCTTTATCAATTACTTTCCCAATGGCGACAGTATTGCCAAACAATTTGAGTTTTGCCGCTTCATTCAGCACTACTGGCACTATAGCAGTAGCATTGTCCTGAGCATCAAACCACCTTCCATTGATCATACTGACACGAAGAACTTCCTTATAAGAATCCTCCACATTAAAAATTTCAGTAACCTGCTCTTTATCTTTATACCTAACTGTAGTGTTGATATAGGTGTCTGAAAAAGGAACATTGCCGCTGGTAAAAGTCATTGATTTTATGCCAGATTCCCCTTTGAGCATCGTTCTTAAATCTTCCTGAAGCATCCCTACAGAATCTTTATGTTTACTTACTTTGAGGCCTCCCAAATCCACAGACCAAACTGATTCATCATCTAAACCACTTGGGATCTTATAGATTTGGTAATTGTAAACCAATAACGTGAAAACAGCGAAGATGACCATAAAGGAAATCAGGATCTCTGAGATGAGCAGAAAGTTCTCTTTCTTTTTATTCCAGATCAGTTTGAATAGGTGCTTTAACATATCTTTTATTTTTTAATTATTGGCTTTTAAAGCAGTAACAACATTTAGTTTAGACATTCTCCAGGCGGGGTAAACACCAGACATCAGGCCGAATACCAGGCAGGCGAGTAGGCTGTAACACAATACGCGGAAGTTAATTTGCATGTTCATATTGGCGATAATGCCACTGGAGTTTAGCATATGGATCATTACCACCGATAGCAGCAAGCCAATAATGGCTCCCAAAACCGTCAGGATCATGTTCTCTATAAGAAACTGCCCGATCAATGTTCTGCTGGAGGCACCGAAAGCTTTTCTTACACCAATTTCTGAAGAACGCTCCATAATTCTGCTCACATTGATATTCATCAGGTTGATCGTAGGCAGTAATAAAAACAGAAAGACAACAGCTCCAATTAAAAGGTAAAACCGATCTGTCGCTGATCCTTCAGTAACTCCGAAATAATATTTTGTAAAGCTGTCCAGATAATTATCAGCAAGACCGGTCAATATATCCTGTCCCTTTTCATTATGCGGCACCTTTTTTAATAGCTGCTGATATTCTGCTTGAATTGCAGGCAGGTCAGCGGCTGATTTGGCCAATAAAGTCACCAGGTAGCTCCCCATTAAATTTGTCCCTTTTAAGCCAGACCTAGCCAGGGTATAAGGAAGGTACACATCAGAATGTACGTAAGTAACCGTAGAAGGAACGGTTTTAACGATTCCAATCACCTTATATTTCTCATTGTTGACTTCCAGGTATTTTCCGATTGCAGGCGCATCTTCCCCAAAGTATTGGTTACTGAAATGCTTAGAAATCACAGCCACCTGCGCCGCATTTTTCAATTCCTCCTCATTAAAAGGCTTACCTTCCAGAAATTTGAATTGATAAACCTCCCAAAAATTCACATCAGTATGCATGATGTCTAATTCTAATTTCCTATTGTTCGGATAAGCATTAGTGGTACTCCGGTAGGAGTGTAGAGCCATCTTTTCCGGCGTTTTCATCTTAGTTACAAAATCGTTGATAAAATAGAAACTCACTGAGCCCGACATGGAGTAATCGCCTTTCAGAGATTCCAATTTCAAAGATTTGATAAACAATTCCCTGGATCGGTTTACATCCGGGTAGTTTGGGCTGATCATTGCCTCCATAAAAGCACTCAGCACAATCAGGGTGGTCAGGGTAAGGCTGATACCAAACAAACTGATGAAGGTGAAAAACTTCCTTCTTTTCAACACCGCAATGGCGATTTTAAAGTAATTTTTAAACATAGCTATCCCCCTTATTGTACTTGTGAACCATCAAACAAACGCA
The DNA here is from genome assembly GCF_019802255.1 of Pedobacter polysacchareus. GTDB lineage: Bacteria > Bacteroidota > Bacteroidia > Sphingobacteriales > Sphingobacteriaceae > Pedobacter > Pedobacter polysacchareus. The sequence goes on from NZ_JAHYSS010000001.1 coordinate 34,508, forward strand.
ATAAGCGATGTGTACGCTGCGCCATATTCGGATCATGGGTCACCATCACGATGGTGGTTCCATCTACCCGATTCAATTCCAAAAGAATGTTCATGATTTCATTCCCCATGGCACTGTCCAGATTTCCTGTGGGCTCATCGGCAAGGATAATTTCGGGCCTGCCCACAATTGCTCTGGCAATGGCTACCCGCTGTTTTTGTCCGCCAGACAATTGCGTTGGAAAATGGTGAATCCGGTTACTTAACCCTACCTTTTCTAATGCTGCAATGGCCAGCATTCTTCTTTCTTTAGCACTTGAATTGCGGTATAATAAAGGTAATTCCACATTATCGACTACCTGCAAGTCATTGATCAAATGATAACTCTGGAAAATAAAACCAATCTTGCTGTTCCTGAAGTTCGCCAGTTTACGGTCGTTTAAGGATAAGGTTTGCTGATTACCGATCAGTATATCTCCTTTTGAAGGGGCATCTAATAAGCCCATCAGGTTAAGTAATGTACTTTTGCCACAGCCTGAAGGGCCCATAATGGACAAGAACTCCCCTTTATCCACCTTAAGGTTGATGTTGTTTAAAGCCTGCGTTTCTACAGTATCCGTACGGTATACTTTTTCAATATTTTTTAATTGTATCATAGCTATATAAGGTTATAGTTTTATTTTCTCATTCTTCTCAAAATCGAAAAGTGACAAGAAACGCAACTGGTAATAGGCGCCCCAAAAATCACGTAAAGAATTGATATAATCGCGTTTTGCCTGATCGTTTTCCTGAAAAGCGATGCTCAGGTCTGTGATGCTCAAATCACCAAGCACATAGCGTTCTTTGGCGATCTGATATTTTTCAGCAGCAATCTGCTCTGCACGAGCATTGAGTACTAACTGCCCCTTCATCATCTCAAACAGGTTTACTTCTGTGATGATTTTTTGTATAAAATTCTGCTTATCCTGAGCCACGGCATATTGTGTGAATTGCTGATTGGCCATGGCTGTCTTCTTCCTTGATTTTTGTCGGCCCCAATCCAGAATGGGGATTTCTATAGCCAGTTCCAGCAGCTGCTGGTCTTTAGGATTTTGATAGACACTGCCGATACTTCTGCCGCTTTTTGCAAAACCCAGGTTCGCATTTACCGTGGCATTGATCCCGTTATCACCTTTTGCTTTCGCTACATCGCGCTTGGCTTCTTCCAGCTTACGGCCGAAAGCAATGGCATCTGATCGGTTTTGAAAAGCTTCCGATAATGCTTTCTCCGTGACCACAGTCATCGCCACCGTAGATTTTGGCAAAGAAAGTCTGATCTTATCTGTGTTTTGCAAACCCGTATAAGCTTTAAGATTATAGGTTGCCATTTCCATATCGCGTTTAGCAATTCCTACTGCTTTTTCTGCTTTTAGGGCTTCCAATTGCAGTTGGAGTATCTCATTTTTGGAGACTTTTCCCATTTCAAATTTGGTGTCTGCAATTTTCTGGATAGCGTTGGTATTGCTCAAATTTGTTTCTGCGATTTGCAGATCTACCTGAGCGAGCAGCAGGTCAAAGAAATACGTGCTGGCATTGATAGAAATCTGCTCCATACTTTCAATATAAGCCTGCTGACTTTCATTGTATTTTAAGGGTTCAATTCTGCGGTCCCATTTTAAAGAATTAAATTGGAATAGTGGCTGTACCAAACCAACACCATAAGGGACGCCGTTATACAGCGTATTGTTCCGGTCAAAATCATCAAAGCGCTGCAATGACGTAGTGCCATAAATGGTTCCGCCAGTTTGTGAGATCCGCTGACTAAATGATAAATCAAGGGAAGAATTGTTGTTGTGTACCGACCGGAAATCTATCGTTCCATCCGGCTGCTGCACGGAAACAGAGGATTTACTATAGCCCGGCAATATCCCTTTTAAAGAGAGCTGCGGCTGGTAATTGGATTTGTAAGTCATAAATTCCCAATACCGGGTTTCTTTTAAAGTTGCCGCCTGCTTTGAAGCAATAGATTGCTCCTTTGCCATGGCCACTACTTCTGTTAATGCCAATCTCAGTGTATCAGCAGCTTGTGCCGAAGCCATTTTTGAAGAAAATACGATCGCTGTGCAAAGCGATACGATAAGGAAAAAGTGGGCTCTAGTCTTCATTTTCCTTATTTCTTTATGGTGATTTGACTGCTATTTTTAAAAGAACTCATGTCGGAAATGATCACCATATCGCCTTCTTTCACCTGGTCTTTCAGCTCCACGAAATCGAAATTGCTCAGGCCAATCTGCGCGATTTTTCTGGTCGCCACTCCGTCTTTTAACACATAAATATATTGCGAAGGTGTACCGCGGAAAGCAGGGCCATTACTCACCCGTAACACCTGCTGGTGTTCGTCGGTTACCAGAAAAACATCTGCTTTTAAATTTGGTCGGAAGAGCTTATGGTGACTGCTATCCGGTTTGATGTCAAATGAGACTGTTGCATTCTGTACGGCAGGGTAGATATTTACGACTTTCCCACGTACTTGCTGATCTCCGATACGGATAATGGCGGTCATCCCATTTTTTAAAAGATTCAGGTGCTGATCAGAAATTGTGCCCTTTACCTTAAAGCTGGAAAGGTCTGCGATTCTGGCGAGCACCTCCCCCGGCTGTACTGCTGCACCAATATTTTTATTGACCCAGGTCACTACTCCATTTCTGCTGGCCGTAATATCTGCTTGCTGCAGTTTCTTCTGCAATACTTCCAGGTCATTTTGCTGAATATTTGCTGCCAGCTCCACTTCTTTAATTTGCAGGCGCATACTTTGCTGCTTGCTATTGATTTCGTTTTCCAGCTGCTGTTTCTCCAGCTGGGCGACTTTTAAATTCAGCTCTGCTTGTTCTACATCTTCGCGCGTTCCCCCTCCTGCTTTTAATAAACGCTTGGCATTGTCTACAGAAGCTTTCAGGCTGTTGATGCGCAATTGTTTGATGTCGTTGTTCGACTTGATGTCGTAGAAACTCTTATCCAGATTCAGCTTAATTTTGCGAATGTCATTCTTTCTGGACTCCAGCTGGAACTTCAATTTTTCAAAATCCATTTGCGCCGCAGATTTATCTAAGGTCAGAATAGACTGCCCGGCTTTAATCTGACTTCCTCCATCTAGCAATACTTTCTGAATCGAGGCTGCCAATGGGCTGCTAATTACTTCTTCAAACTCTGGCAACACTTCTCCCGCAGCATTAATCGTGTTTTCGATATTTCCACGATCTACCAGGGAAGTTGTAATTTCCGAAGCATAAACGGTGGTATTCATGATCGCGCGCAGCACAAAAATCCCACCGGCCACCAGCACAATCCCTATCAATACATACAGCAGACGCTGCTTTCTTTTACCTGATAAAACCGCCTGTTCGATATTTTTGTCCATTTAATCTATTTTCTTGGTCATTCCAAAGGACATGCCACAGTTAAATAACTAAACTTCAATTAATTACAGATTTTCAGGAAATAAAAAGCGTTCGGTATCGGACAAGTTGCGCGATATCAAACAAATAGGTGAGTTTTGCAAGCTCCTGTTTTATATAACTTTATTTTCTGGCAGGTGGTTAAAATTTGCCAATTGATGCATGCTCTGTTTTAGTGAGGGATACAATTGCTGGTAAATACCAAACAGCTGCTGATAAACTTTGTGATTTTCTAAATTTGGTGTAATGCGTTCTTTTGCGCCTTTAGATGCTGGATAATCCTGAGATAAACCAATCGATTTAACCGCCAGATAGGCTGCTCCGATTGCCGAAGCATCTTCTGTTTGAACCAGTACGATCTCTTTCCCGCAGATGTCTGCCAGGACTTCCATCCATATCCGCGCATTTACAAAACCTCCGCTGACATGAAGTTCCTTAACCATTTCCGGGTTTGGTGCAATAGCCTGCATGACTTCATTTAGCGCATAACAAATTCCCTCCAGGACTGCCCGGGATAAATGCCCCTGGTTATGGGAAAGCTGAAGGCCGAAAAATGTTCCACAGCTCTCGGAATCCCATATTGGAGCCCGCTCCCCGCTAAGGTATGGTAGAAAAAGTAGCCCCTTACTGCCTGCTTCGGCAGTTTTTATCTTTTCGAATAAAGCCTTATAATCCGCCGCTAACAATTCAGTTTTGCCGAGTACATTCTTTAACAGCCATTGCAAGGCGATCCCCCCATTATTTACAGGACCACCACAAATATAGGTCTGTTCGTCTAATATATAACTGAAAGTCATCGCCTGTGTATTGAAAATTGGCTTCGGACTAGAGATCCGCACAGCGCCACTCGTTCCAATCGTTAATGCCGCCAGACCTTTTCCATTAGCATCACTCCCCAGGTTTGCTAAGCATCCGTCGCTGGCACCCACCACAAAAGTAATCCCTTCCTGGTTTTTCTTTTGATACCCAGTACTTACTGGTGCTGATAAATGTGCTGGAGTAATTCCAGCCAGCAGCAACGCTTCTTTACTCCAATCCAGTATTTCCCAATCAAACAAACCCGTGCAAGAAGCAATAGAATGATCTATCTTAAATTCTTTAAACAACTGATACCAGATGTATTCTTTGATGGAGATAAATTTATAGCTGCGTTTGAATAATTCCGGCTCATTTTCCCGCCACCAGATGATTTTACAAAGTGGCGACATCGCATGGATTGGGGTTCCGGTTTGCTGATACAGCGCCATTCCTGATTCGGATTCCAAGATGCGCTTGGCGATGTCCGAGCTTCTGGCATCTGCCCAGGTCATCATTGGCGCCAATGGATTTCCATTTTCGTCCACACTGATCATGCTGTGCATCGCGCTGCTTAAACCAATTGCTTCTGGCTGCCCGCCCATACGTTTTTTCATTTCTGAAATACATTGCTGGAAAGCTTCCCAAATCAATACCGGATCCTGCTCAGCATATCCGGCTAACGTTGAAAATGAAGGGTAATGCTTTTGAACTGAATCGATAGGTTCGTAATTCAGATTTAAGGCCACTGCTTTAGTACTTCCCGTTCCAATGTCGATCCCAAGAATATATTTCATGTCACAAAATAGAAAGAAAAATCTACAAGCGGATTCTCTTTTCTGAAATCGGCATTACCGCAAACTATTTGGATCGGTTATAAATAACTCTATATTTGCAGGCATTCGCCTATTAATTTGTCAGAATCAGCCACATATCATTCTACCGAAACGATTATAATTGATGAAAATTCTTTTTTTCAGTTGTATGAATACTATTGGAAAAAGTTATATCAGATTGCCTTAAAATATCTTGGAGATCAGTTTGAAGCAGAAGAAGTGGTTCAGGAGTTATTTACCTCGTTATGGCAGCGCAAAGATACCTTAGTATTAAAACGGGAAACGGTAGAGCACTACCTGGTGAGATCGGTACGCTTTAAAATTGCGAGAATCTATAAAGATGAGCTCAGAAAGGCCGGTAAGATTAACGAGCTGAAAGCAGATCAGGTTTCTTTTCATCATGGGACAGAAAAACAGGTTTTGTATCATTTCTTGAAACAGGATATTGAGAAACTGGTGGTCTTATTACCTGAACGCTGCAAAGACATTTATAATTTAAGCCGCGAAAGAGGATTGAACAATAAGGAAATCGCTTTAGGGCTTTCCATATCCGAGAAAACAGTAGAAAATCAATTGACTAAAGCATTATCATTTCTGCGCAATGGTCTTAAAAAATACCCGAGAACATAAGATGAATAGGGGAAAGCCAGCGCAATTGATAATATATATAAAACTAAGCCATGAATCCTGACTTATTAAAAAAGTGTTTATCTGGCAAAGCATCTGATGCGGAGTGGGAATTATATCAGCACTGGATCAATGGCGATGCCGCAGAAACTGACCTGGAAGAACTGGATCAGGATATTGAGCCGGTTAGGGATCGGATCATGGGCAATATATTGAAGAAAAACGAGCAGCATCGTCTTCAGGTCGATAGGAAAAGAACATGGGCTGTTGGTATTGGTATTGCGGCCAGTTTATTTTGTGTCCTTTACCTTTCTTTTTTATTTCATAGTGGCCCAGAATTGCAGCAGTCGCAGGTATACCGCTATGAGGATCAGTCTGCTCATTCGGAAAACAACTTTAATGGCATCGTGGTACAGCTGGCAAAAAATAGTGAGGCGAGTTTCAACCAGCAGAGCAGTGCCAACATCAACCTTCATTTTCTAGGATCGGTAATGCTGAGCAATCGTTCTTCTGAAGACCAGCACATTACAGTTCAAAACCATAAAGACGAAGTAAAAAAGATGTGCCTTCGTAAAGGACATTCCTATTTTTTAAGTTACTTAAACTTTAAGTTTGAGGAGATTATCATGGTGGATCGGCAGAGTATGAACGACATACCTCCTGCCATGGCTATGAACATGCAACAACAATTCGATCTTTAATTTTTACTTTGAACTCCTCCCCATCAAAACGTATGAATCTCCCTGGCTCAAAATACCTGCGTTTCCTTAAGTTCAGGCAAGCCCTTGTCCCAGACTTCAGACCATTGAGTTTTCCTGGGTTAAAACCACTTTTTTTTAGTGTTTTATTCGGATTTGCTGTGCTTTTATCTTTGTCTGCTTGTCAGCACAGCACTAAAGATCTGGGTTATAATTATGGCCTGCTCAGCTATGACAGCCTGGAAAACAAGGCTTACCTGACTACGGTTAACTCTTTAATGGATACTCAGGAGATCGGGCCAAGAACAGCAGTTAATTTCAACGGATTTATTCTGGCTCAAAAAGACTCCAGGTATTTTGTAATGGACCAAGAGCAAAAGGCTTTTGTTGCCTATCAAATAGGTGAAAAAGGAATCAGAGCGGTGGCAAAGATTTCCATGAAAGACATTCCCTGGGAGCCCTACATGTCTTGGGTAAACTGGGTAAATCCACATACCATTCTGATTGGTACCGTGAATCACCATAAATTCAATTACCTGGAGATTGATCTGGATGCCATGAAAATTAATCGGCAAGGCCGCTTAAATGTCCCGGAGACTGCTTTGGAAAATAATTATGTAGGGGTATCCGGACAATTGGTCAATCATAAGCTTTTTGTGAGTTATACTTTTCAAAAGGGTATGATGAGAGAACATATTGTACCCTGTGAGGACACAATGTACATGGCACAATTCAGTTACCCGGAATTGGAATTGCAAAACACTGCAAAGGATGATCGAACTACCTGGCCCGGTTCTTACGCAATATTAGCGCCCAATTCCATGGTTTTTCAAGATCAGGTTTATGTTTTAGGACAACCTGGAGGTAGAACAGGGAACCGAAAAGGCACGCCTTCTTCTATCTTGAAAATAGACACCAAAAAAAATATATTTGATCCTGCTTATAATTTTCAAATCGCCGATGGCAGCCAGGAAGAAGCTTATACGCTGCAGAATCTTGGGGATGGACTAGCCCTAACGAGTGTAGTTTCTTTAAATAAGGTGCATAGTTTCGAAAATTACATGATCAACCGGGTGGCAAATTATGTGCTGTTAGACCTGAAAAACCAAAAGAGAACAAAACTCGATCTTCCTGACGTTCAGTTAGAGTGGATCTTTAATACGATATGGGATGATGATTTCGCCTATATCTCCGTTTACCAGCAAGACGGAAACAGCCAGATCTGGCAGTACAACCGCAAAGATGCGACGCTTAAAAAAGGACTCCTGATTAAAGGCGCCATTTTTCGCATCAACAGGTTAAAAAACTAAACAAAAAAAGCTTATTTAAAAATATTCTAAATAGCGTAGGGGAAAAGTGCGACTTGTGCTAATTAGTATATAGAGGGCCATACAGTTCGTACCTGTATGACCCAAAACCCTAAGATAGGGTTACTCCTAAATCGAAACATCTAAAAGTAATGCAAATTAAGAAAATCTTGCTAATGGGCATATTATGCGCTAGCGTATTTTGTGTGCAAGGACAGAAATTAAACAAGAGCAGCATCAAAGGACAGGTGTCTGACGATCAAAAAGAGGGCATATCCACCGCCACAGTCAGGCTATTCCCCATCAACAGAACCCAGGCTACCGATCAGAAAGGCAAGTATGACCTGACTGGCTTAGCCGCCGGAAACTATACTATACAGATTAGCGCTATCGGTTTTAAAAAGATAGAGCAAAAGGTCAGCATCAAAGAAAATCAGGATCTGCTCTTGAATTTCTCCATGAAAGAAGCCCAAAATAATTTAAATGACGTTTCGATTTCTGGAAAAACAGAATCACGCAAGGCTAAAGAAGCTGGTTTCGCTGTGAATTCAATCGACTTAAAACAATATGCGAACACCACCAACGACCTGAATCAGATCCTGAACCGTTCTGCCGGTGTGAAGGTGAGAGAACAAGGCGGTTTGGGTTCGGACTTCGAATTCTCCATTAACGGTTTATCAGGAGGACACATTAAGTTCTTTATTGATGGGATCCCTATGGAATCTTATGGAAGCGGTATGACGCTCAATAACTTCCCTGTAAATCTTGCAGAACGTGTAGAAGTGTATAAAGGAGTGGTTCCTGCTTACCTGGGCTCAGATGCTTTGGGTGGTGCAGTAAATATCATCACCAAAAAGAATAAAGGGAAATCTCTTGACCTCAGTTACAGTGCGGGTTCCTTTAATACCCATCGTGCAGGCTTAACAGGAAGTTTTACCGATGATAAAACTGGGATTACGACCAATGTAAGCTCGTATTACAACTATTCCGACAATAATTATTACATGTATAACAATCCATCAGCCAATGCGCTGATCGAAATTCCAAAAAATGGTGGTTATGAGCAGGTAGAGAAACTCCGCCGTTTCCATGACAATTATGAATCTTTTATGGGACAGGTGGAAGCCGGTATTTCTAATAAAAAATGGGCAGATGTATTTGTAGCTGGAGTGACTTATACTTCCAATTATAAACAAAGACAAACTGGTGCAACTCAGGAAAAAGTGATTGGTAAGGTAACAAGTGATGGTTATAACATCATTCCATCTATTCGTTACCGCAAAGAAAACCTGTTGATCAAAGGATTATCGGCAAGTGTATTTGCCAACTATTCTGCCAATAAAAATATCCTGACCGACACCAGCGGGAATGAATTCTTTTGGGACGGCAGCTCAAAGCCTAGAGGTACAAATGGAAGTCTGGGAAGTGAGCTGTCTGGAGAAAAAAAATCTATTGCCCATTTTACCGGTAATAACATTCTGGCACAACTGAACCTGGGCTATATGATTTCCCAAAATCACATGATCAATCTGAACAACAACTACAACAGTTCTTATAGAGAAAGTTACAATGAGATCGACCCTTACAACCACTCTTACGATAAGTCTAACCGCTTAAATAAAAACATTACAGGACTTAGCTATCAGCAACAGGTATTTAATGGCAAGCTGACGAACAATTTCTTCGGGAAAATGTACGGTCTAAGTGGAAAAACTTATGATAAAGATGGCAATGGCACCAGCAATAATAAGCAGTATTATGGCTATGGAATAGCTTCCAGCTTTAGATTCAGCCCTGTGATCGGGATGAAAGCCTCTTATGAACATGCTTACAGATTACCTGGCCTGGTAGAATTATACGGTGATCGGGAAGTGGTGAGAGGGAATCCGAATTTAAAACCAGAGAGCAGTAATAACTATAACCTCGGGCTGTTTTTCGACAAAAGAATAGGAAAAGGAAAGATCTGGGCTGAAGCATCCGGCTATTATCGCGATGCAAATGATTACATCTCAACAGGGAAATCTGCAGCCAGTAACGACGGCAGTTATGCAGAGTATAGTAATACTGACGGAATTATCATTAGGGGATTTGAAACAGAGGTTCGCTATGATTACAACAACCTATTCTCTGTACTGGTCAACATGACTTATCAAAGTGCAGTGAACAGACAGCAATATGAAAAAGGAGCTGTGCGCGAAAACATACTTTACCTCAGTAGGGTACCTAATGAGCCTTGGTTATATGGAAATGCAGATTTCAGCATTGGAAAAGACAATCTTGTTGGTAAAGACACCAGAGTTCAATTTAACTGGTTTACCCAATTTATCAATGACTACTCTGTGACCTGGTCTAAACTAGGTGATAAAACCACCAAAGCATATATCCCTCGTCAGTTTGTACACAATGCTACCCTGACTTATTCTATGCACAAAGGCCGATACAATGTATCGCTGGAAAGCAGAAACTTAACAAATGTGATCGCTTACGATAAGTTTAAACTGCAAAAACCAGGCACTTCATTCTTCATCAAATTACGCTACGCCATTTCGCAATTCAATTAAAATAAATATAATCTATGAACATGTTTACTACAATTAAAACAAGACTATTGGTTCTGGCCACAGCATTGGTCTTTATCTCTGGCCTCTCTGCCTGCAAAAAAGACAATAAAGGTGGCACTACTGACGAAAAAGTAAACGGCGAATATGCCGTGATCTATTCTGTTGGTGACGACAGCTACCTGTTAAATATCAACTCATTAACGGAAGGAAAAGTAAGCCCGAAAGGAAGCGGGATTGATGTTTCACAGATCTTCACCTGGGGAGAAAACATCATTCAAAAGGGAAGATATTTCTATTTCCTAAACCCAACAGGAAGATTCAGCAAGCATTTATACCAGGATGGTAAGTTAACGAAAGAAGGCGAAATTCCTTTTACTGCCTTCCCCAGTCCGTATGTAGGCTGGTCTTTATGGCTGGATAATAATCAGGTGATGTTTGGCCCAAGAGGAAGTAACCTATATGCAATTATCAATGTGAGCAGCATGACGATCGTAAAAAGTGGTGAATTTGACCTCCCAAGTGTTCCTGCAGGACATAGCAGAAGAGTTTATTCGGCATTTACCAGTGGAAATAAAGTGATGATCGGTTATGGATTATACAATGAAGTGACCCAATTGACCACTGACGAGTCTTACCTGGCATCGATGGACCTTCCATCTTTAGCTAATTTTAAAGTAACCAGCAAAGACGGTCGTTCTGCTCCTGCAGGTCCGCTAAGAAATGGTTACTTCGGTCAGTTTGTGGACAATGGTAATGACTACCTATTGACACATCCTATGCCGATGTTAGGTGGTAATAAGCCAAATATGCCTACTGGTTTCTTTAGAATTAAAGCTGGAACTGATACTTTTGACCCGAATTATTTCTTCAATATTTCTGCCCTGACAAATGGTGATAACCAATTGGGCGTATGTTATGTTGGAAACGGAAAAGCCATTCTTGCGAATGCAAAAGATGCTAAAAACAGAGTAAAAGAAAAAGACGACTGGTGGTATGCTGACATGTGGGAATACCTTGTCGTAGATGTAAACGCACAAAAAGTGATCAAAAGATTAGACTTTCCGCCTTTATTGAACTCCCGCTCTGCGATTGTTCTGGATGGGAAAGCTTACATCGCAGTAAATGATCCTAAAGCAGATGCAATTTATGTATATGAATACGATCCAATTGCAGATACGCTTAAAAAAGGTTTAAGAATAGACGGTGGATCTGACAATACCCCAATCCTTTATAAATTAAATTAACAGCGTTTCTCCGCTAATGTTGATAGAAAACCCTCGGCTTTCGACGGAGTACCGGGGGTTTATCTCCTCCTATTACCTATAAACTTTATGTTCAACAAAATAAACGCATGGCTACACCTTTGGCTGGGACTGGCCTCAGGAATTGTAGTGGTTATCCTCAGCATCACTGGTTGTGTGCTGGTATTTGAACAGGAAATCAAAAGCCTCAGCCGCCCATGGCTGCATGCTGAACAACCTGCAAATGCAAAAGTATTGGCTCCTTCTATATTACACCGTGCTGTGGAGCAGGCATTACCTGGAAAACATATCGAATCAGTATGGTATCATGGTCCTGGTAGAACGGCACATTTTAACGTCCATGAGTCGGATTCTCTGGTTTATGTGAACCCGTATACTGCCGAAGTAATTGCGATGGTGGATGATGAAGATTTCTTTCACTTTATGGATGAAGGACACCGACACCTTTGGATGCCACGTGCCATTGGCCGCCAGGTGGTAGGCTGGTCTACCTTTATTTTCTTTCTGCTGACACTCAGCGGCCTCATTTTATGGTGGCCAAAGAAATGGAATAAAAGAAGTCGTGACCAGAGTTTCAAGATCAAATGGAAAGCTCGTTTTAAACGGCTAAACTACGATTTACACAATGTACTGGGTTTTTATTCTTTATTAATCGCCTTGCTAATGGCAATTACCGGTTTAGTGATGAGCTTTTCCTGGTTCGGACAAGGGGTCTACTGGTTAACAGGCGGTGAAAACAAACCCAGACAAAAAAGACAAAAGATGGAGGTTTCAGGACCATCCGTAAATACTGCGCTGCAAAATGCAGACATCATCTGGCATAAAGTAGTGAATGATATTGCCAGATATAACAAAGATCAGATCATCATCCATTTTGCTGAAAAACCTGATGAAGCAATTTATGCCTGTACAGACATGACATTAGGTTTTTGGAGAGACCTGAATTTTGATCCTTTAACCTTGGAGCTGCTGCCAAATTCGACCAAGCGTCTGGAAGACATGAAGTTTCCAGATCAGGTACGCAAGCTCAATTATGCCATTCACGTAGGTGCCATTGGCGGTTTAACCACAAAAATATTGTACTTCCTGGCCAGTTTAATTTGTGCCAGTTTACCCATTACTGGTTTCTATATCTGGTGGGGTAAAAAGAAAAAAACTAAAAAGTCTACAGCTGCAGTAAAACAGCCGAAGCAAGTTCTAAGCACTTCCTAACATGATGAAAACATATATTCTTGCCCTTCTTTGTACACTTTCTATTTCCTTCTCTATGACGGTAAAGGCCCAGAAAAATATCTATGGTAAATTACTGGACGAAAAAGCACAGCACATTCCTTTCGCTTCTGTAACCGTATTGCGGTCTGCGGATTCTGTAAAGGCTTATGCCGTGATGACAGATACGGCCGGGAACTTTGTCCTTTCCGGGGTTAAAAACGGTAAATACCTGGTAAAAGTCAGCTATATAGGCTATGAAGATTATTACTCTCCGGTAATTGAGCTGACTGCCTTGAAGAGTTTACACCACCTGGGTTCGATTCGTTTGAATGCCGACTCCAGGTTGCTAAACACAGTAAATATCAGTGGCCAGCGTCAATTAATTGAGCAAACGCTCGATAAAACGATCATGAATGTGGAGAAAAGCATCTTCGCAGAAGGCAATACGGCGCTGGAATTGCTGAACAAAGCCCCGGGTGTCACCGTCTCGGAAAATGGAGAAGTATCGCTGAAAGGAAGGTCAGGAACAACAGTGATGATCAACGGAAAACCTACTTATCTGTCCGGTGATCAGCTAGCTAATTTGCTGAGGGGAACAAATTCGTCTTCCATTTCCAGAATCGAAATCATGTCTAACCCTACTGCGCAATTTGATGCTTCAGGTAGCGGCGGGATTGTGAATATCATCATTAAAAAGAATATGCTGATCGGTTTTAATGGTAATATTTCCGGAAATATTGGTGCCGGTAAAGACATTAGAAACGGCCAAGGCATTGCACTAAGTTACCATACGACCCTGCTGAATACCTATGGAAGCTATAATGCCAACAATCAGAATCTCGAAAGTAAGCGCAATGACGAACGCCTGTTTTATAGTGACAATGGCAGTTTATTACAGCGCATCCAACAGGAAACGATGGAAAAATCAAAGCTGCGTTCCCATAATTTTAGATTCGGTATAGACCTGAACTTAAATGAGAAAAATACACTGGGCTTTTTAGTGAATGGAGCCATCGGCAAATACCCAACAGCACAGCCCAGCAGCAGTATTTTAAAAAATGCCAATGCAGAAACTTCCTGGACTGCGCTCACACAGACAAATAATAAAGAAAACTGGAGGGACCTGCTTTACAATGCAAATTATGTACATAAGTTTAATACTGATGGTCATGAACTGAAAGCCGATGTAGATTATGTTTATCATTTTTCCAAAATGCAGCAGCAGCTGGATACGCGGTATGTATTGCCTGATGGAACTGCAAACAGACTGCCTTCCGGCAGAAGGGGAAATATCCCATCCAATGATGATGTGTATGCAGCAAAAATAGATTATATCCTCCCCCTGAGTAAAAAATCAAAGCTGGAAGCAGGCTGGAAAGGTAGTTATGTGCGCACCGAAAATAACCTGCAATACGATACTTTGCAAAACCAGACTTACCTGCCTGATGGCAGTACCAGCAACCATTTTATTTATAAAGAAAATATCCAGGCCGCATATATTAACCTGAACACCGCATGGTCAAAATATCAGCTGCAGGCGGGTTTACGAACCGAATACACAAATACTAAAGGGGAACAGCTCACTTCGAATATGGTCTTTAAAAAAGATTACCTGGGTCTTTTCCCAAGTTTATTCCTGACCAGGGATTTTAATGAAAATCATCAGCTAAAGACGGGTTACAGCCGAAGGATTAAGCGCCCGGGTTATTGGGACCTGAATCCTTTCCGCGTCTACGACGATCCTTTCTCCTTTTATGAGGGAAATCCATACTTAAAACCGGCAATCGTAAATGCAGTGGAACTGGGTTATAGTTTTAAATCGCGCTATTTCGCGACCTTAAGTTATAACCATACCGGAAATGTGATTGCCGAACAGGTAGGCAGACTGGGTGATGGAACTGTCACTTTCCAACGTCCGGAAAACATTGGCTCTTTTGACAATTTCGGATGGAGTATGACGACATCTACGCAGATTTTCAAATGGTGGACTGGCAGTCAGTTTTTGAATATTTACCACAACAGGTATAAGATCAATAGCAACACCGGAACTATGATCAACAGCGGCAATACGGTTAGCCTGAATTCTCAAAATACTTTCAATCTGGGTAAAGGCTGGAAAACAGAACTGAGTGCCTTTTATATTTCAAAAGAAGTATCAGGAATCACGACAACCAAGCCATACAGCATCATTTCTTCGGGCATTCAGAAAGAAGTACTCCAAGGAAAAGGAAGCTTGAAATTTATGGTGAACGATATTTTTGAAGGCTACAGGATCAAAAGAAAGATGGCTTATGAAAATGTATTGTTCTTGAGTCGTAGTGCTTCCGACAGCAGATATGGCCTCTTATCTTTTAGCTACCGCTTTGGGGCAAAAGGGACACCATCAAATGAAAGAAGTACCAGCAGTGAAGATTTAAAAGGAAGGATGTAAAAGGAATGGAGGCAAAACATGGGATTTCCAGGATTAGCAGGGTTATTCTTCAATATATGGAGGAAAATGGAGATGGCTTAGACGCAGAAACGCTATGGCTGGAATTGCGAAAACATGGACATCGCATGTGTGTTTGCTCGGTTTACATCAATCTGAAGAAGTTAGAAAAGATGAAAAGATTGCAGAAAACACAAACCGCAGATCGGAAATATGTGTTTGCTTTAAATAAATGATAAAATGAATCAATATGACATCCAGGGGTTCTCTCTATTTGTCAGCGAAGAAATGTGATATACTTACAAAGGATCCAAATAAATCGTCAGATTCAAAATAACACCTACAAGATTCAAATCGTGATATACAAGAAGGGCGAGAAAGCCTTTACTTTGGTGTAACCTAAATATCAAAACAGCAGATGCGAACGCTCATCATCACCATATTTTTCCTTTTCTTTCAAATCTATTGCCATGCGCAAAAGCTGGAGATGAATCTGGATAGCATTAGTCCAATCCTTAAAAAGGATAAGAATGGTGATTCTATCCGCAAGTATTTCTCCAACGCATTTTATAGTCGTGAAGCCACATTTATAAAGCAGAATAACCTATTGATCTCTGCTTTCTTTTCTAATAAACTGGCGGTCAACTACCAGCATGCCCCAATGAAAATACCTCAACTGAAAACCTATTCCAATATTAGCTCGAGAGTGTATATGCAAGCATTTGATAGTTATTCAGGAAAGTATGCGGTCCCCATATTTGATTCTACCGGAATTATCGTCACTGTTAACGGGATTAATCCCGAAAATGCACAGCTATATGATTTCCGGGTATTGGAGAACAATAAAAAAGTAGTGCTACCCTGGACAAAGGTGAAATTATTTGTTGACAGCTATTGGATGACTAAGATTGCCGATTCCAGCAAAATAGACAAAGTGACAGCCTACCTTGGACAATTCAAAGCGGATTATGGGAAAGCCCTCACCTTTCAGGTACGTCAAACCAACCTCCCAGATAGCATAAACACGTCCTTATCGGCTTATTGGGTAAAATGGAAACCGAGAGTAGTTGGCGTATTTACCTTTTCCCAGCTCCCCGATTTCCTCCTCACTTTTAAGAAACAATGGGGAGATCCAAGAGAAACCAAAGACAACACCGATTGGAGTAAAGACTCGACTTTACTAAAATTGAAAAAGGAATTCCATTACAATGAAAATAACCTGATCTTCTATTTAGACGACATCATTAAGTCCAAAAATATCATTGAGTACAATCTGGTAAAAGGAAAGGATAGCACAGGCTGGACCGTAAATGACTTTGATTTTAACCTGGTATGGCTCAAGAATCTTTCGCCTGGTAAATATGACCTCAAAATACGCTATAGTGTACAAAGAATGAATGTTTGCAGTTACCCTTTTACCATACAGGCAGCCTGGTATCAAACTCTGTGGGCAAAAATAGGCTTAAGCATTCTTGCTTTACTGGCCATTGGCTTTATCTTATTGTTGTGGCGTTCAAAAAAACAGGCAGAACAGCTGAAAGCACAGGGAACCTTAAAACAGATGGTACAAACCGAGCTCAAGTCTATTCGTTCCCAATTCAATCCGCATTTTGTATTCAATGCGCTCAGTTCTATACAAGGGTTGATTACTAAAAATGATTCCGAAAATGCCTCAAAATATTTAATTGAATTCAGTAGCCTGATGCGCGATTCCTTAAAAGCAAGTACCAACGAATTTGTCAGTATCTCCACTGAAATAAAGATCCTGGAAAACTACTTAAACCTTGAAAAACTACGCTTTGGATTTAATTATCAAATAGAAAGCACTGCGCAGATCGATACACACGCAATTGAAATTCCAAGTCTGTTTTTACAGCCCCTGGTAGAAAACGCCGTTAAACACGGTATTTCTTCCCTGCAGGAAAATGGAAAACTCAGCGTATCATTTGAAAAAGCAGATAACGATATGCTGGTCCTGGTTACTGATAATGGCAAAGGCTTTAATGAGCAGGATGTATTTAACGGATTTGGATTGCAACTCACCAAAGAAAGAATCAAGCTGTTGAATCAAACCCTCAACGATCAGCATATTGAATTTTCGATGAAAAGAATTAATAACAACACACAAATAATGATAACCTTCAAAAATTGGTTAATATGATCAGAGCAATAATTATTGACGACGAAAAAAATAATATTGAGCATATCATACAACTGCTGCAAAAACACGACTTGCCAGTTGAGATTATAGGTTCGGCAACAAACGCCGACGATGGCGTTGCAGCGATCATTGCTACCAAGCCCGATTTATTATTTTTGGATATACAAATGCCAGATAAGGATGGCTTTGATGTACTCAGAGCATTACCGCACCATCAGTTTGAAGTTATTTTTGTAACGGCTTTTGACCAATACGGCATACAGGCCGTCAAGTTTTCTGCAATAGATTATCTACTCAAACCAATCAATCCTGAGGAACTAAAAGCAGCCATTACTAAAGTAGCCGCAAAACTGAACCGGAAAAAAGAAAATCTTCAACTGGAAAACTTGATGGAGCTGATCAGAGATAAGGATGCTAAAAAGGATCATAAATTAGCATTGGCCTCCACGAAAGAAATTAGGTTTGTGAATACAGAGGAAATTATCCGCTGTGAATCCTCCAATGCTTACACTGAATTCTATTTGACTGATGGAAAAAACATCTTGGTTTCCAAGCCCATTTTTGAGTACGAAGAGCTCCTGGCCAATTATGATTTTATACGATGCCATCAATCCCATTTAGTCAATAAAAAATACATTAAAAGTCTGGTCAAAGAAGACAGCGGATACCTTTTACTCAATGATGCCACCCGCATTCCGATCTCCAGAGCCAAAAAAGAGAACGTCATAAAAGCCTTACACACCCTAAAGAAATAACCCCTAACGCTATGAAACAACTCCTATTCTTCCTCGCATTTTTCTATTGCAGTACCCTAGCTGCCCAAAACAGTTCTCCAATCTCGATAGAGGACAAAAAGATGGATGCTTATCTTCTCCATCGAAAACCCGCAGTATTGACTATCCAGGTAAAGAACCTTCCTGATAGTATTAAAAAAGTACATGTAAAATATACACTTGTACAGCTAGGCGCAGGATTCCAAGTGAATAAATTTACAGAGACCGATGCAAAAGGTTTATCAAAAATTACCCTTGATCAAAATTTACCTTACCAACAAATCTGGTTAACTGTAGGCAATTATTTGTATACCGGGATTTATGTCAATACAGGATTGACGGTTACAATTGATCTCAATAAGACATTAAAAAAAGACGTATTTATGATTGCTGATGGGGTAGAATATTCAGGAGATGACGGAAAACTGAATACAGCAATGAATAAAAATGTATTGTTCAAAAGAAAGGAAAAAGAACTTTTGCAAAACACTTTCCGTACCCTCCGCGATTCCAGAAGAAAATCTACTGAGGCGACTTTCCTCTCTAAAATCGACTCTGTCCAACAACAGCTGACCCAAATAGACCAGGAGTTCCTGACCGAATTTCCAGATTACAGCTGGGCAGTCAAAAATGAAACTTTGTCGGAATTTTACGGGAATCTTTGTGTCTCCTATTGGAATGATGATATGCCGGAGAAACTCTTTAAAGAAGTGACTGCCCACCAACCATATTTTACAAGTAATGATGGCGCTTTGTATTATAGATACCTTAAGACCTATACAGCATCCAGAAAAGCTGATAAAAGAGTCCTACAAAATACCCTGGCTTTGTTCGACAGTTTGTACACGGCACAGAAATCTGATCTATTAAAATTAAATCTTTTAGAATCAGAGAAAGATAAATTTACAACATCTTACCCCTTAATTATCAATAGCATCAAAACTGCATGGGGCAAAAACATAGCCACAAAAGAATTGGCAAAGGCCAATGCCGGTCAAAAGAAGATAGACAGCTTATTTGCCTTATCTACAAAACCAGCAACATCCAATATTGGGATTCCATTAATGAAGTTACCTTTTGAAGCAAACCTATACCAATTAGATACAGTAACAGACATTAATGATTTCATCATTAGCCTAAAATCAAAATTCGCTAAAAAAGCCATCATCATAGACTTCTGGGCCACTTGGTGCGGTCCATGTATTGCCGATTTACCTAGCAGTAAAAGCCTGCATGAGGGCAACAAAGATTTACCTATTGAATACGTTTACCTATGCACTACGGGAGGTTCTGATCTGGAACTCTGGAAAAAAAGAATCGCAACGATGGAAATCCCAGGGACGCATATCTTCGTCAACGAAAAAATCGTCGCCCAGTTAAAAACGGCTTTTAATGCAGAAGGTGGATTCCCAACTTATGTGGCTATTGACATCAATGGTCAGGTAAAGCCAAAAGCAATCACCTACATGGGCGCTTTAAATAGAGAATCTTTAAAAAAAGCGGTCGGAATTAACTAATTTAAATCCTATCATTTCCGTTAAGACCTCATCTTTCTAGATCTAAACTAACAAAAACCTCCAGGTTCGTAATCTGGAGGTTTTTTTAGACTCGTTCAAAACTAACTTATATGATTAGTTAATTAAAACATCGCTAGTGTTAGTCCGACAGAAGCTCCACCAAAGCTTCTGATGGCATTAATATCTCCATGTACAGAACAATTTAAGGCAATACCCCGACTCACATGAAAAATATACCTGGCTTCTAAAGGAAGTCCAACCGTAACCTTTTCTATATAACGCTGCCTCTGATCTGGGTGGATGATGGGTACCCGCTCATCTTTTTTTACGTCAGTAACCAACGCGAGACCTGTACCAAATTGAATTTCCTGCTGCTTAAAAAATCGCAACCTTTTTCCCATCATCAAACAGATATCAGACATTCCAAGATTTGACTTGTCCTCTTCTCTATTCGCAAATTCGTCTTTCTCCGGAAGCATCGTTACCTTGATCTGATAATAATTCTTATTCATCATCACTGTTAAGAGGCCCTGGATAAAAGACTTATTTTTAAAATCCCGTCCAAATTCTGCACCTAGATAGAAATTGTTGTATTCATCATCTTCAACATCCTGAGCAAAAGAGATAAGTGGTAGACATAAGCTACAAACGATACCGATTAATATTCTTTTCATCATACATTGGTTTTAGATTCTTAAACCAAATGTAAATGCCTGAAAACAATTAGATTATTATTAAAAGATATGATAAAATAGAAAAATAATCTTTTAAATTAGTTTGATGATCCTTATCATTATGAATTAATTTATTAAATGAATTACAACACCAAAAAGGAACTATAAAATAAAAAAACAGGGATAAAATAACGTTAGATAATAATCTTTTATGACAGACATTCAGGCAAATTTTATTGAAAGGCTTAAATCGGCGCTGCCCGCTTATCAAAATCCAGCGCAAAGTATATCGGAGTGTTTAAACATCAGCTTGAATGAGTCGTACAAAAAGATCAGGAATAAAAGCGCACTTACCTTGCAGCAACTAATTAAGCTTGCTGATCAGTTCAAAGTGCCCCTAATTTATCACCCAGAAGAAGTACCCACGGTAACTTTTAGCTATTCAAAAATAGCAGAAGAAGGCAGTAATATGGTCGTTTATCTCCAAGATCTATTACAGAACCTGAGGCAGATCCATGCAGCAAAACAAAAACAGCTGACTATCGTTACAGATGATATTCCCCTATTCCACCTCTTCAAATACCCAGAACTAGCAGCATTTAAATTATTTTTCTGGTTCGAAAGCATCAGCAGTCAGCCTCAGAAATTCAGCAGAGAATTAATTACAGAAGAGATCTTATCCATTACACAACAGCTGCAGCAAATTTACCTGGAGATCCCTAGTATAGAGATATGGTCAAAGAATGCCATTCATGGGAGTCTGGAGCAGATTCGCTATGCTTTTGAAGCTGGTTATATCAGTGATAAAGCCCTGGCGGAAGAGCTTGTCGTGCAATTGCGTTATTGCCTGACCGATATCAATATGTACGCCACAAGCAGTAAAAAGACCATTGATGCTGCTCATACTTTTAATTGGTACAGCTGCGACGTATTGGGTACTATTGCTTATTTAGCCGAAGCCGATGGAACTACCGCCTGTTTCAATCGCTTTAATACTTTTAATTTTCTGAAGACAGAAGACCATAATTATTGCAGTCAGACCAAAATATGGATGCAAAGTCTGATGCGAAAATCTGTTTCTTTTAGCGGGCAGGGCGAAAAACACCGGAACAAGTATCTCTATCAAGCCTTTCAGGAATGCGATGCTTTGATCAGGGAAATTGCTGAAGATTAATTAAGCAATATTTATTTTCCAGCCAAACCCAAATTCTTCTGCGATTTCATGGACACGTCTGTCGCTAAATCGAAGCCGGTGTTCAATCAGTCGAATTCGATAGGAAGAAATGTAATGCTGAATACTTTCTGCACATTGGTCACGAAAATAACTCCCGAGGTAGGTTGGTGATATGGAAAATTTTTCAGCGATTGCGGCAATTTTCAATCTACCCGGCTGTCGGATGTTCTCTTGAATATAATCTAGAATCTGCAGGATGCGTGCATCGGCATTGGGCAAAATATGTTCCGGTCTGACCACAGAAATACTTCTTGCAGCGATAACGATAATTGCATTCACTAAATGGCGCTTCAGGTCTTCATTATATAGATTATCATGCGCTATGGCATGCATTGTATGCCAGCAAATTACAGGAGGCAGCTATTTCCGTAGATCTACTCGAGATAAAAGGAGCGGTACATGCCTTCGATTTTTTTCCCTGCACATTGAGCAACAATTTTTATACGCAGCAAGTTGAATTGCTAAAACAAATTTTAGATCAGAAATAATGAAAAACATCTTAGTCATCAATGGACATCCAGATAAAGAAAGTTTCAATGAAGCCATCGCACAATCTTACCTCAAATCGGCTATCACAGCAGGTGCAGAAGTGAGATACATCGCCATCAGAGAATTAAAATTCAATCCAAATTTACAATTTGGTTATCGCATGGTTCAAGCGGTCTTGTTCAATTGAAGAAAGGCATATTGGAATACTGTGGTATAGCTTATATACAAACCGATTTTATAGGCCCTCTGTATGAACTATCTGAATCTGACAGAAAAAATTGGTTAGAAAAGATAGGACACATTGCCAAGAATGATAGTTTGCTATAAAACATAAAAGGCTGCAATCATTGAGTTTGCAGCCTTTTACTAATTTTAACAAGTGGTCCCGACGAGAATCGAACTCATATCTAAAGTTTAGGAAACTTCTATTCTATCCGTTGAACTACGGGACCAGAACCTACCTGATTACGCTGCCATTACCATGGTTTGCTACAGGAGCCACAAAAGTAAGTTTTCCTTCTGAATTTTCAGACATTAAAATCATTCCTTGTGACAAAATTCCTTTTATTTCTCTTGGTGCAAGATTTACGACCAAACTTACCTGCTGACCAACAATATCTTCCGGCTTAAAAAACTCTGCGATACCGGATACTACAGTACGCTGATCGATGCCAGTATCTACTGTTAATTTCAGCAGCTTTTTAGTTTTTTCTACTTTCTCTGCAGCGATGATGGTTGCAACGCGGATATCAATCGCACCAAACTGCTCAAACTGAATGTTTTCCTTTGCAGGAGCAACTTCAGCGGTAGTCAATAAGTTATCAGATTTACTTTTATTTAATTTGTCAATCTGTGCCTGAACCTCTTCATCTTCGATTTTCTCAAACAACAATACCGGCTCATTCAACTGGTGACCGCGGTGCAGTAAATTCACTTTACCTGCATCTTCCCACTGGTGACCGCCATAATTCAGCATCTTCATCAGCTTATCTGCCGTGAAAGGCAAGAATGGCTCAATCAGGATCTCAATATTAGCCGCTATCTGTAAACTGATATTTAAGATTGTACGCACCCTATCTTCGTCCGTTTTGATCACTTTCCAAGGCTCTGTTTCCGCCAGGTACTTGTTACCTAAACGCGCCACATTCATCACCTCCGTTAAAGCCTCTCTAAAGCGATAATTTTCAATTGATGCACTGATCTTAGCAGGATAAGCAGCAAGCTCATCCATTACCGCCACATCAACCGGCGTGATCTCCATGCACATGGGCACCTTACCTGCAAAATATTTATGCGTCAATACAGTTACCCTGTTGATGAAATTCCCAAGAATTGCCACCAGCTCATTGTTATTTCTTGCCTGAAAATCTTTCCAGGTAAAATCATTATCCTTTGTTTCAGGAGCGGTAGCCGTCAATACATAACGCAGCACATCCTGTTTACCTTTAAACTCTTCCAGGTATTCGTTCAGCCAAACTGCCCAATTTTTAGAGGTAGAAATCTTCTGGCCTTCTAAATTCAGGAACTCATTTGCCGGCACATTATCCGCTAAAATGTAATCTCCATGTGCCATTAACATCGCAGGGAAAATAACACAATGGAACACTATATTGTCTTTACCAATGAAGTGAACCAATTTCGTCTCTTCATCTTTCCAATAATCTTCCCAGTTGCCTTTATTTAAGCCTGTTTTATTGATATAATATTCTTCTGCTTTAGGATTCCATACATCCAGACGGGCATATTCGAACAGCTCCTTAGTGGCCGAAATATAGCCGATAGGCGCATCAAACCATACATAAAGCACTTTTCCTTCTGCATCTTTAACCGGAACTTTTACACCCCAGTCTAAATCTCTGGTCATTGCACGAGGCTGTAAACCTGCATTCAACCAGGACTGACATTGTCCGTAAACATTTGGTTTCCACTCTTTATGACTTTCAATATAAGTTCTCAATTGATCCTCATATTTATCCAGTGGTAAGAACCAGTTCTTAGTCTCTTTCCTTACTGGTTTTTCGCCAGAAAGTGTCGATTTAGGATTGATCAGGTCTGTTGCATTTAATGTACTGCCACAGCTCTCACATTGATCACCATAAGCATTCTCATTTCCGCATTTCGGACAAGTTCCTGTGATATATCTATCTGCCAGGAAAGTCTGCGCCTTCTCATCATAATATTGCTCTGTCACCTCTTCGGTAAAAACCCCTTTTTCATAAAGGTTTTCAAAGAATTCTGAAGCGGTCTGATGGTGCATCAAAGAAGAAGTACGGTGATAAATGTCAAAAGAAACACCGAAATCCCTAAAGGAGTCGCCAATGATTTTATGGTATTTATCAACGATCACCTGAGGACTAACCCCTTCCCTTTTAGCTTTAAGGGTAATAGGCACGCCATTCTCATCCGATCCACAAATAAACTTCACATCTCTCTTATTCGAACGCAAATACCTCACATAGGTATCCGCAGGCAAATAAACACCAGCAAGGTGTCCAATATGCACTGGCCCATTTGTATAAGGCAAAGCGGCCGTAACCGTATATCTCTTTATTTTACTATTATCCAAAACTATTTTTA
The DNA here is from genome assembly GCF_019802255.1 of Pedobacter polysacchareus. Taxonomy (GTDB): domain Bacteria; phylum Bacteroidota; class Bacteroidia; order Sphingobacteriales; family Sphingobacteriaceae; genus Pedobacter; species Pedobacter polysacchareus. Next base: position 59,071 of record NZ_JAHYSS010000001.1, read on the forward strand.
TTATTTTGTCAAATATAAGTGTTTTACCTATGATTAAGCAGCCGCCATATTTAAAAAAAGGAGACAAAATTGGAATCAGCTCTCCTGCCAAGAAATTAACAGCAGACCTGAGCAAAGCGATCGCCATTTTAGAAGGCTGGGGGCTGCAGGTAGTCCTTGGCGAAAATGTTTATGCTGCGCATGATCAATTCGCAGGTACAGATGAGCAAAGGCGAAAAGACCTGCAAACCTTTTTAGACGATCCGGAAATCAAAGCCATCTTCGCTTCCAGAGGCGGTTATGGCACCATCAGAATTGTTGATGAGCTTGATTTTAGTCCATTCAAATCAGCAGTACCAGATGATCAATCCAAATGGATCATTGGTTTCAGTGACATTACCATCCTGCTTTCTCATACTTTCGCCCAAGCCTACACCCAAAGCATCCATGGTCAAATGCCTAAAACATTTGAAACCGGCACAGCTGAATCATTGGAATCGCTAAGAAAAGCATTATTTGGAGAACCACAAACTTACAGCTATAGCAGTGATTTCGAAAACAAACCCGGTAATACAGAAGGAATCCTGATTGGTGGAAACTTAACTTTATTAATCGCTTCGGAAGGTTCCAGTTCTGCATTCGACTATACGGATAAAATCCTTTTCCTGGAAGATGTAGGGGAACATGAATATGCAATCGATAGGATGATAAGAGCGCTGAAAAGAAGTGGTAAACTGGCCAAATTAAAAGGATTAATTATTGGTGCATTTAATGGGTATGAGGTAGAAGAACTTCCATTCGGACAAAGTCCGGAACAAATCATACAAGAAATCGTAAAGGATTATGATTATCCTGTTTGTTATAACTTCCCTGTAGGCCATATTGATGATAATCGAGCCATGGTGATCGGAAAACCTGCGCAGCTTTCTGTGGAAGTTCATCAGGTTAAATTCAGCTTTTAAAGAACATCATATCTGACACCTCAGTAGCATTTGGTTCCAACCAGTTTTCAGGAGATATCCTATAAAAACAGGGGCAGTTCTTTCGAAATGCCCCTGTTTTATTTACTTTCTATCGACACAAGTATTAGTTGTCTGTCATCAATTTATTCAACGACAATTCATCAGAAGAAATTGGCCAGATATAGCCAGGTTCAGTAGGTCCTTTTCCAGGAGCACCACCTTTACCAGGAATAGGCAGCAACAAACGAGTTAAATCAGGAGCTCTTAATCCTTCCCCTAAAAACTCTATTCTTCTTTCATTCAACAAAGCGGTAGTAAAATCAGCCACATTTGCCGGCGCCAAAACTGTAGTTGCATCTGAACGCTGACGTACCGCATTCAACAGCAGCAAAGCTTGTGCATCCACAGTATTTGTGCTTCTCACACGCGCTTCCGCAAGATTCAGCAATACCTCTGGCCAACGAATCACCGGAGCCCAGTCTGTGTATGGATTAGGAGCCGTAAATTTTGAAACAAACTGTTTTCCACTTGTCGCTTTAAAAACCAGACTTCTTCTCTTATCGGTCGCTTTCCAATTTGCATCAGCCACTATACCAGTCGCATTGAGTGAAAACTCCGTAACTCCTGGTGTAGCATTCGTAAAATAGAAATAACTCGCTAATGAATTCTGTGTACCTGGATAATCCAATGGTGATGCGCTCGTGCTCATCGGCAATGAAAACACAGATTCTGTAGTTGTGTAAGGACTTTTAAATACAGTCGTGATATCCGCTTGCATCTCATTAGCCACTCCTGAAGTGGCTTTGAATGGTGCAACAGCAGGAACAATCTTGTTGGCTTCAAGAATCACTTCAGGATATTTACCCATTGATAAATATACCCTTGTTTTTAAGGCAATTGCTGTATTTTTATGAGCTCTTGTCGTATTTAAAAGCGCATTCCCATTAGTAGACTTCAGATTTGTTTCTGCAAAATCTAAATCCGCAAGTACCTGCTTATAAATATCCGCAACTGAACTTCTGGCGAGATCAGAAAAACCTGGACCGGTAATCCCGGTTAATCTCAATGGCAAACCTGGTTTAGTTCCATTACCATCTGCATACGGACGAGCGTACAACTGCAATAAACTATAATAAGTAAGCGCCCTAACCAGTCTTGCTTCGGCAATATAACCAGCAGCAGCAGCTTCACCTACCACACTGATACCTTTTGAGGCCATTCCTTCAATAAACACATTACACCTGTTGATGGTCAAATAACCTTGCAACCATAATGTTTTTACAGATGTAGCACTATTGGCTACGTTCATGTTCCATACATCGGAGGCTGTCACCAGATTTGAGGTTTCATTGATAAAATCCTCTCCTCTAACATTTCCATATACCAAATAACGTCCTCCATATAGATTCCCATTTTTAAGTGAACCATATAAAGAAACCGCCTGGCTCTCGATACGGAATGGTGTATCAAAAGCAAACTCAATTGAAACAGTCGTTTCAGGAACAGGATTTAACAACTCCCTTTTGCAGGAGCCAGACAAGACCGCTATCGTAGTCAGTGTCGCTATATATAAATTTCTTTTCTTCATGATTGATAATTTTTGAGCCTTAAAAACCTAGACTTAGCCCCATTGTGTACGTTCTTGCGTTAGGTCCTGAATTTCTGTCAGAACCCTGTCCTGCAGCATTCACGCCATTCGAAGCCACCTCAGGATCTGGTCCTGGGTATTTGGTAATGATGGCCAAATTCTGTCCTGACACATAAAACCTTAAATTACTAAGTTTGTATTTGCTTAAAAGCGCACTTGGAATCGTGTAACCTAGAGATACATTTCTAAGCTTTACAAAATCACCTTTGAACACATTGATGTCTAAAGGAATCGTATTTCCGTAAGAAACATTATCACCATATACTGCCCTTGGGAAATCCGTTTCCTGACCTGCCTGCTGCCATCTACCCAATACATCAACCGCATTGTTCCAGAAACGTTGGTCATGCAAACCTGCATTTGTTCCATAAGACACATAGAATCCCAATTGATAAGTGAACATCACGTTCAGGTCAAACCCTTTATAACGAAAAGTATTGTCAAATCCACCATAAACTTTTGGAGCAGTATTTTTATACATTACCGCATCTGCAGATTGTGTAATCGCAGGAGCGGAACTATTATCGTCCAAATATCTCCAATTAGGTTGATTCAGCGGATTGATGTGCTGATAAGTTACTTTTCTTCCTGCAGCATTAATAAAGATTCTTCTTCCGGTTGCTGGATCTACACCACCTGTTCTCACCACATAAAGATAACCCAGAGAATAGCCAGGAGCAGTTCTGTTTACGTTCTCTCCGGTAGCGGTACTACCTGTTGCATAGATGATCTCATTTAAACCGGGAGCCAATGCAGTCACCTCATTTTTATTAAAGGAGATGTTAAAATTACTGGTCCAGCTAAAATCATTGGTCATGACTGGCTTTCCAGAAATGGCAAGCTCAAAACCTCTATTATACATGCTACCTGCGTTCATTAAAATACTGCTTGGAACACCCGTTGAAGGTGACTGAGGAACATTTATAATCAAGCCATCAATGTTATTTTTATAATAAGCAACCTCTGCAGTCAGGCGGTCATTTAACACGCCGAAATTGAAACCTATGTCTGTTTTCTTACTGGTTTCCCATTTCAGATCCTTGTTACCTGCAGCATTATAAACTGAAGTAGGCGTACCTCCATATAATCCAGGAGAGAGGGTCGTAAAAGTTGCATAATTAGGGATACCAGCAACATTTCCTACTTTACCATAACTTCCTCTTAGCTTGAAACTGCTAAAGATATCGGACATGTCTGAATTCTGCCAGAAATTTTCTTTAGTAATTTCCCATCCTGCAGATGCTCCCCAGAATGTTCCTTTTTTCTGACCAAGTGCAGAATATTCATCCTGTCTTAAGTTTGCACTTAAGAAATACTTTCCGTCATAGTTATAATTTAGACGACCAAAATACGAAAGCAAATAATTTTCCTCTCTAATCATTAAAGTAGAATTGTTCAGCGTAAATCCTGCTTGAACATTGTCATAAAGAGGATCTGTTAAACCTTGACGGTCAATTCCAAAGCCACGAACCGTGTTTCTTTGCTGCTCCTGACCGACTAATAAATTGAAATTATGTTTATCTACACTATAAACCGCATTAGCAGTGTTTGTCCAGGTCCAGTTCTTTCTTTTTCTAAAACCAGCAATTCCTTCTCCGCCAGGGCCTTGTCCTGAACCATGAATCGGGTTATAAAAAATATCATTGTCACTGCCGATATAGTCAATCCCATAAACCGAGCGTAAGTTTAACCATTTGAATGGATTAACCTGAATATAGGCATTGGACTGTACATGATCCGTCTCGTTATTTTCTCTGTTTTTCTCGAGAATCTGTACGAAATTATAGAAGCCCACCTGATTACTAGCCACCACATTGTTCATCGGACCCACAAAAGTTCCACCCAGATTATAAGATCCATCATTGTTATAAGGAGAAACATTGGGTGCATTAACCACTGCTGTTCTTGCGATCCCTGCTGTGCCATAGGCCTCACCAGATAATGATCCGCTGCTAATTGCAGCTAAATTCTGCTCATTGGAGTAAGAAAGTTTTCCACCGATCCATAAATAATCGTTGATCTTACTGTCAATATTAAACAGGGCATTCATTCTTTTGAAATCATTCTTTTCATAGATACCCTGTTGTTTCGTGTATCCTGCCCCCAAGTAATACTTGGTTGCTTCCGTACCACCGGATACATTGACGTTGTGGCTCTGAGAAAAACCTGTGCGATAGGCATAATCCAACCAATTTGTATTGATCGGTGAGCCATCAGGTCCATTCGTTAATGCAAATTTTGGAAGGGTAGACACCGTACCTAGCTGAAAATTAACACTTCCTGGTCTGATGCTGTTTGCATTGGCAACCGCTTCATTTTTATAGTCGGTATATTGAAAAGCATCCAATAATTTCGGAAGGCGGTAAGGGCTTGACCAGCCTACCCAGGCATCATAACCTACTCTTGGTGCACCTGTTTTTCCTTTTTTAGTCGTCACAAAAACTACCCCATTGGCCGCACGACTACCATAAATAGCCGTAGAAGCGGCATCTTTTGCAATGTCAATACTTTCAATGTCATTCGGATTGATACTAGATAATGGATTGGAGGCCGTAGCAGTCAGAGACTGATCTCCTGTAGTCGCTACAATCCCATCAATCACAAACAATGGCTGAGAGCTTAGTGATACTGAGTTCGTACCCCGAATCCTAAATACCGGAGGTGCATTTAATACCCCTGTAGGAACCGTGATCTGTACACCAGAAGCTCGTCCGGCCAAACCTGATTCAAAACTTTGAACTGGTTTCTCTGCAATTGCTGCACCGCTCACAGAAGCGGTACTTCCGGTAATCTCTCCTCTTTTCTGGGTACCGTAACCAACAACCACCAATTCATTCAAATCCTGTGAATCACTTTGCATGCCGGCATTGACCACATTGGCACTTCCTAAGGGCCTTGTAAGCGTTACATAGCCAAGATAAGAGAATTCCAAGGCGGTTATTCCTGAAGGTACTTTAATGGAATAACGTCCATCTGAGGCCGATTGAGTACCACCTTTGCCGCCTTTTGGCCGAATGGTTACCCCTGGTAGTGGCTTTCCGTCGCCGCTATCCGTAACTGTTCCTGTGATTGTTCGCTCCTGTGCCATCGCGGATCCCGCAACAAACAACAGAATGAACAAACTCTGTAGAAGTTTCTTCATAAAATATAATTTAGGTTAGTTAATAGTTCTCTTAAGATATGTAACATTCGCGATATTTTTCAATGTTTTATCATTTTATTGTCTTTTTTACACAAAAACACAATAAAAGTCAAAAACCTGAACAGATGGCGTTTACAAAAAACCCTTCCAGCGCTATTAAAACCCAATTATTTCATGAAATCCTAGTTTTCAGACCCTTATAATTATTTTCAATAATTCATTGCCGGTTTTGTTAAAAACATCATCAAAATAAAACGGCTGATCCTCCCAGAATGAAAGATCAGCCGTTTTGTTTAAAGCAATACTCCGGAAATTTCCGAAAATTCAGGATAAGGTACTAGTTTGGGTTCTGAATCAACACTCCATTTGAGGCATTAATGGAAACCTGATCAATAGGTAATTGGAATTTATCAGATCCGGCAGGAAGCAGTACTTTTCTGTACGGGCGACCGGTTCCATCTGCTCTGTCACCATAAACTGCATTTCTAACTACGGGTAAGTTTTTACGTTTCAGGTCTACAAAGCGATCGCCTTCAAAAGCGAGCTCTAACCTTCTTTGTAAAGCTATGGCTGCCTGCAAAGCTGTTCCCCGCTCCCCACCTGCTATAAAATCAGTATAACGTTTTGACCTCAGGTTATCTAAATCGGCAAGCGCCAGTCCATCATCACCTGGGATATTGCTATAGGCTTCTGCCCTATTTAATAATACTTCAGCAACACGCATGAGTTTTATATCTACTACGTTCAGATTTCCAGAAGCCCTGCCTTCGTATTTACTTACATAATTGAGCAGAATATCTTCATTTGTTTTCTGAGTAAAGTAAGCTACTTTTCTAACATCCGTTGTCTTGTACAAGTTGTAAAAGTCGAAAGCCGGCACTTGCTCCGCTCTGGCATTTTGGCCTAAAACGATACCTGGAGTAAGCCTATTCACATCAAGAACAGCTAACTTGAACAATACACCTGCATCAGTAGCATCTTTCCAAATCCCTGGGAATTCGCTCAATGAGCCTGCATCTCCGTTAATTGCTAAGGCATTGCTACTTGCAGTCACACATTTATCCCATTCCCCGCGGTATAAATACACCCTCGATAAATAGCCATAAACTGCCGCCTTAGACAAACGTCCTTTTGCTTTAACGCCGGACAGGTTATCAATTAAGCCCGCTGCTTTTTCTAAATCATCTCTGATTTGATCATAATTACTTTTTACCGTTGCTCTGGCCGGATTATCCGTCACCAATTGAACCGTTTTGATATAAGGAATACCTAAATCCACAGCTGAAGCATTGGTATAAGTTTTACCGAATAACCTCAGCATATCAAAATGTACAATCGCTCTGACTGCTAACGCCTGCCCTTCAACATCAGCCCTTGAACCATCTTTAAGGTGCTCAATTTTTGCTAAAATTGCATTTGCAGCTCTGATGATGCTGTAACCGTCCTGGTAGAAATTAGTAGTCGCTAAGCCATTGTAATCCCAATTCTGATAAACCAAACCTGTTTGTCGGCCACCGCTGTAGCTGATCGCATTATCCGCAAGGATGTCATTTGAAGCAATGAAATTAAAATTATCAGTACCACCATAGTAATCATTGGGGACATAAGCCGCCTGATTTCCTTTAGACAGCATTCTTAAATACATTCCTCTCGCTGCCGCCGCAAAATCGCTTGGGCTGATCAAGGCTTGTTCATCAGTTACGGCATTGAATGGCTTTAAGTCTAATTGTTTTTTACAGGAAGTAAAAGCGATTACAGCCATCAATCCCGTTAATATATAAATACGTTTCATCTTTCTTAATTTAGAAGGTCATGTTTAAACCAACAGTCCATGATTTATAGTTAGGATAAGAATACAAGCTATAAATACCATTTACATAAGGAGTGCCGTTCACTGGGTTTGTCGGATCAGTCTCTGTAGAACCAATCCCGACCTCAGGATCACCCTTGTAATGCGGACGATAAGTCAGCAAATTATGCCCCGTTACATACACATTTACGGCCTGAATAAACCCAGTTTTCTGCAAGATCACTTTAGGAATGCTATAAGCTATAGTCACATCTCTCAAACGGACATAATCCCCCTTTTGAAGAAATCTATCCGTATCCTGGAAATCCGTGTTCCCCTTAACTGGCTTTGGATTTTTACTGAGCTGGCCTGGAGTTTTCCAATAATCCAAAGCATCCTGAGCCAGTCTTAAACCAACGCTTGAACCATCGGAGATTTGAGTGGCATAAATGGCGTTATAAATATAGTTCCCACCACTAAAAGCAGCGATTGCCGACAGCGTAAAATCTTTATAAGCTAATTGAACATTTGCACCCCCATAATAGGTAGGCGTAGCCGATTTGCCATCTAAAGCAACTGCATAGCTGCCAAATTTATTCGTCACATTCCCTGCTAAATCATAATAAAGCGCATCTCCATTTGAAGGATCAACTCCTGCAGATCTGGTTAGGAAAAAGTTTGCATAGGGCCGGCCTACCGCTAAAGTAGTATAGCCATCTGGCTGCGGGATGCTTTCATTGGGCTTACCAGTTAACCTTGTGATTCTATTTTTATTAAAAGAGAGGTTCCCTCCAGCACTAAGCCTCCAATCATGAGTCCTGATAAACTTGTAGTCTAATGAGAATTCATAACCTGAATTTTTCATAGTACCCATATTTTTAAGTTCTGAAGTAAAGCCTACAGTACTTGGAACAGGCACCAATTGCAGCAAGTTTTCTCTAACTTGAGTATAGTAGTCGATCGAACCCATTAATCTGGCCTCAAACATGGCGAAATCTAAGCCAATTGAACGCGCTTTTTGTTTTTCCCAAGCCAAATTATTATTGCCCAATTGTGTTGGTCTCAAGGCTGATCCGCCACCATAACTCCCATAACCATATAAAGGTAAAGAGTTGTAGTTGCCGATGTTAAAATTCCCGGAAGTACCGATACTTGCTCTGAATTTTAAGTTGTTGATCACATCAACATCAGCCATGAAGTTTTCTTTGGTTACATTCCATGCCACACCAGCAGAGTAGAAAGTACCATATTGATGGTCCTGACCGAATCTTGAAGAACCATCTCTTCTTACAGAAAAGTCAGCAAAATATTTCTCCTGGTAATTATAGCTGGGTTTAAAGAATACAGAGAATAAGCTCCATTGCTCTCTGCCTGTACTTGTAGTTAAAGGTACTGAAGAGTTATTTTGAGTCGTTAAATCACCATTTGCGAAACCTTTACTGGACAGAAAGTAATTTTTTGCATCATTCTTCGTAAACTCAGAACCCAATAAGAAATCTAAGTGATGGTCTTCATTGACCCTTTTTTCATAATGAGCGGTATTCGTCCAGGCATAATTAAACAACCTGGTACCATTGTCCGTTTTCGTTCCTGGAGCTGCTTTATCTCCGCTAATCTGATCCAGGTAAGAACCTGGTTTTATATAAAACTCTCTGCTGTAGTCATAAAAATTCAAACCCATTTGAGACTTTAGTTTTAATCCTTTAATCGGATTTGCTTCTATATACAGGGACCCAAAAGCAGCGTTTGTATTGTTAAATTCCGGATTATTTTTGATTGCCTCTAATACCGGAAAACCACTATAAGTAAGGTTATAACTGCCATCCTTATTAAATACTGGCTCATAAGGATTGGTTCTCATGGCCACGTAATATGCATTCTGTGGGCTATATCTATCTCTTTGCGCATCGATGCGGAAAGATGACAAGTTAGTATTCGCACCAACGTTTAACCATTCTTTGGCTTTATAGGTGATGTTTAAACGACCGCCAGTACGTTTAAACTTAGACCCAATCACAATTCCATCCTGGTCAAGATGTTCTAAACTCAAGTAATAATTAAATTTATCGTCTGCTCCAGATAGGGAAACCTGATGTCTGACCTGTGGCGCAGTACGCAGGATTTCTTTTTGCCAATCTGCACCATTTGCATTTAAGCTGTTCCATTGCTCGGTCAATTTATCCGCAGGGATAGCCTGAAGATTAGCATAACCATTATTTCGCATGAAAGCAGTCATGAACCTATTACTGAATCCTAAATCATACTCATACTGTAAAGTCTGATCAGGGGTCATCAATTTATAGTTATCATTGATGCGCGATTGCTCCGTATATGCTACCGAATAAGTGAATTTTGGCTCATTTAATTTTCCTTTTTTTGTACTGATTAAGACCACTCCATTCGCCCCTCTGGCACCATAAATAGCCGAAGAAGAGGCATCTTTAAGGATAGAGATCTGCTCTATATCATCTGCATTGATCGCATTGTATACTTTAGCATCTACAACCGTCCCATCGACTACGAATAAAGGATCAGAACCTGCGGCCAGGGATCCCAGGCCTCTTAACCTGACAAAGGCGCCCTGTCCTGGAGCTCCATTCATCGCGGTTACCTGCACGCCTGCAGCCTGGCCTTGTAAAAGGTTACCTAAGTTAGGCACAGGTAAATTATGAATTGATTTACCGCTAATGGAAGATACCGCACCGGTAATCGTTGATTTTTTCTGATCTGAATAACCAGTTACAACCACTTCTCCCAGTTGTTCCGCATCAGTGCTCAATATCATATTGATGACCATAGCCGAACCGATAAGTTTGGTGATTTTTGTATAACCTACCGAATAGAATTCAATAGTAGTAGCTGAGGAAGGGACTGAAATGGAATATTTCCCCCTTTCATCGGTGGAAGTACCCATCTGAGTACCAATAATTTTGACAGAAACACCAGGAATCGGTAAACCGTCATCCTTTCCTGTCACTGTACCAATAATTGTCCGATTTTGAGCCAGTGCAGTCCCTGCGATGAACATCAAAATGAACAAACTTTGTAAAAGTTTTTTCATAGAAATAATAAATTAAGGAATTAATGAGGCCAAATACAGACGGCCATGATAGATATACATCATAAAAGGCCCACAATATAGCCCTAAATGGCGATTTTTCTAATAAGAAGATCAATAAAAGGAAAGAAATATAGCATGAAATACACCCATATGTTATATTTCACATTTTTCTATCACAAACTTATAGATTTTGATTCAAAAAAACACAACTGCTAAATCTTATTGGAACAACAAGTTGGCCTGACTGGAATTATTAAAAACAAAAGGCCCGCTGAATTTGAAATTCAGCGGGCCTTTTACTTAAGTATTTAAACGAAAACTATGGTCTTGTATCCCAGAATACTCTCACATCCATGCCTGTTTTTTGTTTGGCATTTGGATTTAAATCAATTTCTGATTGTGCGTAGAATAATGATCTTGGAATATAAGTCGTAACTGCCTGAGCAGCGATTGCGATTGCAGGATAACCTGTTCTTCTCCAATCTGTCCACGATTCTCCAATTACACCGAAACTAGCAATATATTTTTCATTGATGATTTGTTGAAGTTGTTGAGCAGGAGTACCTGTCAAAGTTCCATGAGCTAAGATATAGTTATTGCGATCTACAGCTGCAACACCTGCGTCATTCATAGAAGCAGTAATACCTGCTTTAAAGAAAGCATCCGCACTACCTGCAGAATTGAATCTCAATGCCGCCTCAGCTCTGATGAAGTTATATTCGGCAAAGGTCAACATTCTAACAGGGGCTGTACCATTGAATGTATTTCCTGTACCCCCTCTTAAATATAGACCTATTTTAGAATAAGCTTGAGAAGGAGCGGCCCCACTTACACTTCCTTTATATAAACCAGATCCAGCAGGAAACTGAGTAAAATAAAATGGACGTCTCGGGTCAACATTTGTATTCATCAAGGTAACCATGAAATTGTTAGCTACTAAATAACCAGTACGAGCAATTTCATAAGCATCAATAGGGTTTCTTCGACCAGCACCACCTACAAAGAACATTTGGAAACTATCATCATTACTAGCAAACAACGGAGCGCCTGAAGCAATCAGTTGATCAATCTGAGCTTTCGCAAAAGCAGGATCTTTCTCACTGTAATGTAAATACATTCTTAATTTTAAGGTATTGGCAAATTTAATCCAGTTGGCTTTTGTAGTTCCAAAATCGCCAGGAAAAATAGTACTGTTAATGTCTGGTGATTTATTAGACGTAGCAGCATTCACTTCTGCAATACCCTGATCCAATAAGGTAATCAAGTTTTTATAGATCTGCTCAGATGGATCATATTTTGGTTGAAGATTTTCTGTTAATTTCTGTGTTTCAGAAAATGGAATATCTCCCCAGATGTCTACAGAAATCTGATAAGCATATGCTTTCATAATTTTTGCAACACCTGAATAATGAGGACTTCCTTCCGCTGTAGCTTTAGTAATGATGTTTTCTGCATCATTCAAAATTGTAGCATACATACTTGACCATGCATTATTTTCATCAGAGCCCTGAATCAAATAGCGCTCATAAAGCTGAGTAGCATTCTGAGTTCCACTACTTTGTCCAGAAAACTGCTGCATAATCAGCGAAGTATTTCTATTCATATCACTTCCGGCATAAAACGAAAGGTTTACCGTAAGAGAGGTCAATTGCTGATCAATCGGTGCTTCAAGCAACGAATCCGGATCCGTATTAATGTCGTAAAACTTTTTGCAAGAGCTTATAGACAGTATTCCTACTGTAAGAAAAGCAGCAACGACTATATGTTTTATATTTTTCATAAACATTCCTAATTAAATTATAATACCAATTTCAAACTCACACCCACTGTTCTTGTATTTGGTAAGGAGTTAAACTCAAGACCTTGTGCATTACTAACACCAAATGCATTTTGTTCTGGATCAAAGTGGGGGTAATTTTTCGCTTTCAATAAAAGGTTACGACCAAATACGCCAAGCTCCACACTTCTAAATGGCGATTTGCCAAGCAGTGTTTGCGGCAATCTGTAGTTTAAAGCAGCTTCACGAAGTCTAATCCATGAAGTATCATAGATGTAACCTTCAGCAGCAACATACTTACCTAAGTTTCCATAATAATCCTGTGCACGCACCATTGTAGTATTTGGCTGACCTGCATTTGGACCAGAAGCATAAACTCCCTCGAATTTATAAGGTCTAGTTTGGGTAAGACCATCTGCTTCAAAACGTGGGAACTCAGCTGTTTCTTTAGCCGCACCATTACGTTGAACGTCAGCAATATTCCTTGAATACTGATCTCCACCTTTACGGATGTCAATTAAGAACGATAAAGAGAAGTCTTTGTATTTGAAAGTATTGAAGATACCAGCAGTATAATCAGGGTTTGGGTTACCGATTTTTTTAACATCCGAAGACGCAATTGGCAATCCATTTGAATTAATCAACAATTGACCTGCCTCATTACGTTGGTAAGCAGAACCATAAATTTGACCATACTCATCGCCCGCTACTAGTCTGATATTTGGTGTAGTAAAACCGGCTAAGAAAATATTTTGTACACCTGGAGCTAATGATTCAACAGTAGATTTGAACTTCGTGAAGTTTAAACTGATGTTCCATGAAAAATCAATTGTTTTTAATGGCGTACCAGATATCATAAACTCAAAACCTTTAGTTGATAGCTTTCCAGCATTCTGAACTACTGAAGTGATTCCTGATGCAGCAGAATAAGGAACTGACAAAATTACGCTCCTAGTATTTCTGGTGTAATAAGTCGCATCTAATGTCAACCTGTTTTTAAAGAAAGACATCTCTGTACCAAATGCAACCTCTCTCGTAAATTCAGGAGTAATATTAGGATTACCCGCTGCGTCGTTCAACGTAAAAGCAGCTAAGCCATCATAAGGAAAAATAATCTCTGCACCAGTACCATCTCCTGCAGAAGATTTATCATAATAAGTTAAGGTCTGGTAAGGATCTGCACCTTTTCCTACCTCACCAGCACTCGCTCTGAACTTAATTTGATTTACATACTTGTCATCTTTCAATTCAGGGAAAGCATCGGTAAGCACAAAACTCAAAGCAGCTGCAGGATAGAAGATAGATCTGTTTTTCGGTGTCAATGTAGAAGACCAATCGTTACGCGCCTTTAAGTTTAAAGACAAATAACCTTTGTAGTCCACCACAAAATCCGCAAATACACCTAATAATCTTGTTTTGCTAGATCCGAAAAATGGATCGTAAGATAAAGCATTTTTTTGATTGTCAAAATGAGGAACAACCAACTCCAAGCCAGTTACTGTAGAATTACCAATGTAATTTTGAATAATCTCGTTACCAAGAGTAGCTAGCAAATTAAAGTCACCGAACTTTTTATTAGCATTAACAGTAAAGTAAGACGTAAAGTTTCTCACATTGTTATTTTGATCAACAATACCACCTACACCTGTTGAACTAGCGCCAGCAAAACCGCCACCTCTGTTCCCCATCTCATCAAATCCTTTGCTTTTCAAATTAAAGAAATCTGTTCCAACTTTAAAATCTGCGTTTAACCAGTCTGTAAACTGGTACTTTGCATTTGCATTTCCAAGAACACGGTTTACCTCATCATTATATTTATTGTATTTAATTGTCCAGTAAGGATTATCTTCTCCAAAAGGAGAAAGCTGATTACCATTTGCATCTTCAAAAGGATAGCTGCTCAAATCATAGGATCTTGGTGTAAAATAAGCCCTGAATAATGGATTCGATAATTGGTTTCCTTGTAAAGTTCTGTTGGAATTGGTATTGGTATAAGTAACAGAAGCCCCAACGGTTAACTTAGAAGTAACTTCAGTTGTTCCGTTAAAAGTCAGGTTATTTCTTCTTAGCTTATTGTTGTCAATTACATACGTTTCAGTAGAGTTACCATAAGCCACTCTGAAAGTTGACTTTTCTGTACCTCCAGAAAAACTCACGTTGTTCTGCAAATTATAAGCCTGCTTGAAAATATCTTTTACGTTATCCGGATAAGCCTGCAAGGTTGCTGGCTGACCAAATGCATTAGTATATGCCTGACCAGCAATTTTTGGGCCCCATGAAGTATTAACAGCTGAGCTCTGAACAGTAGCATTACCAATGTTAGCTGGTGTTAATAAACCATTATTACCCTGAGCATACTCATTTTGATACTCTGGAAGACGGTTTACATTTCCAACATTGTAACTTGATGAAACTGTAATTGTTCCTTTCTCATTCTTTTTACCCTTTTTCGTGGTAATTAAAATTACCCCAGAAGCACCCCTTGAACCATAAGTTGAAGTTGCAGCAGCATCTTTCAGCACCACAATGTTCTCAATATCGTCTGGATTTATATCAATTGCCCTATTAGACAAAGAAGGCCCCCTCTGCAAAGGTGTATTACCACCGCTATTGTCAATTGGCACACCATCTACAACATATAAAGGCTGGTTACTCCCTGTAAATGTAGTCATACCCCTGATAATCACGCCAGAACCAGTAAATGCACCACCTGAACCTGAAGCACGAACACCTGGTACTTTCGCTACCAGCTCATTCGTTACGTTTGTAGATTTAGAAGTAGTTAACTCCTCCGCATTAATCTTAGTAGTAGAATATCCCAGAGATTTTTTATCCCTTTGGATACCGAAAGAAGTTACAACAACTTCATTCAACGCTTTTGAATCAGACGCTAAAGAAACATTCACTACATTTCCTGCGCCAAGCGTTACAGATTTTGCTACATAACCCAGATAAGAGAATTCTAAAGTAGCAGCAGATGAATTCACTTTTACAGCATATTTACCATCCGCTCCAGTTTGAGTCCCGGTTTGGGTTCCTTTAATTTTTACAGTTACCCCTGGTAATGGCTTACCATCTTCAGTGTCCGTAACTGTACCAGTAATTGTCCGATCCTGTGCCATAGCGGTACTCGCTATAAACAGCAAAATGAACAAACTTTGTAAAAGTTTTTTCATAAAAAATAAATTTAGGTTAGTTAATAATTATATGAATATAGGCAGTTTGATTACCATAATGTTACTCTAATTATTCTGCAATAAATAAATGACAATTTAATGACCATAACTTTTTGTAACAAAATCCACAAAAAACAGACTAAAACCTCTATTAATTTGCTAGAAAAGCACTTTTACAATATTAAATACCAAAAAGAATAAATGAATTTATTGTCTTGAATTTTTATGACAAAAAATGACATTTATATCGAATGGAGATCCATTTTAAAGGTTTTCTGTGAAAAGTCAAAAGGAAAGCTAAAGAAAAACAGAGGGGTTCTTGATGAAGAAAATGACTTAAGCCAACAACTTAAAGGAGTGATTTAAGACTTAATTCTTTTAAAAATGAAACAGTTAGTGGAACTTTGGGATTAAAGAATGAAGGCTTTATCTTCTTTAAAACTTAATCCTATAAATGCCGCGGCAGCATGAAATATGAGATTTAATGGCGTATAATTGCCATGAAAACCATTTTATTGACAAACAATCCAAAACGCTGAGGACTTATTAAAATAAAAGAAAAGATAGCACCAATAATGAAAATTATGTTAATAATTACTTTTTTAAAGCCCCTCAATTAACAATAAGTTAATCCCTAAAACTCAATTGAGGGAGAATGTAAAAACGGGGCATTCGTCCCTGAAAGCCCAAATAATACATCGAACTAATACAATAGATCATAACGCTTTCAGCCCTTAGATGCAGTTGAATCACACAGTAACGTTGATCAAGGACAACAATAAGACCTAACTTTCTTTACATTAAAGACCCTTCGCTCAAGGGCAGGTCACCCAACGCAAAAAACACCAACAAAAAAGGCGCCCATTTTCATGGACGCCTTTTCAGAATTATTTAAGAGAATTAACTATCGTGTACCACCGGCCCACCATACATTCTCAGTTTTTACATATTGACCGTTGCCGTAAGCATTTTTAACGTTATTGTTAGTGGTCACATCACTGCTGCCATAAGTAAAACGTAATGGGAATTCAGACGGTTTTGGATTAGTCAAAACAATAAAGTTATCACCCATCGCTTTCAACCTACGGTAATCATTATAAGATTCGATTGCTTCGTCATCATAGAAAGCAAGGTATTTCTGAACCATGATCTCCTTTGTAGGATTCTGATCGAATAAAGCTTTCACATGATCCGTATAATAGGCATCTGCAGCAGCTGAGGTCAAACCAACCTTAACAAAAGCAGCGCTAATACCGGCCTTTAAAGCTGTTTCAGCATTACCACGATCACCTAATCTGGCATAAGCTTCTGCTTTAAGGAATTGCAGCTCATGGAAACTCAATAGGTTAACAGCAGCAGTAGGATCAAGCAACCCTGAAATGCCATAACGCTCCTGTACCTGACTTGGCGCACCATTTGGTGCAAATTCCAAAGGAATTGGGTTTTTCTTAGGGTAAGCCTTGAAGAACACATCATCACGTGGATCTGTTCTATCTACTAATTTTTCATGTAAGCTCTGACTTGCACCGAAATAATCACGATCGCTGTAGAAGCTATACAAAGGATTAACGGTAGAACCGCCGTTGAATTTGAATGCAGCTTGTTCAGATGCTGAAGCAAAAGATTTATTGGCATCATCAATTACTTCCTGATATTTAGCAGATCTGAAAGAAAGACGCATTTTATAACGCGCTTTTAATCCTTGAGCCATTTTAACCCATAATTCGTTCTTTCCAGCGTACAATAAATCCTGGCCAGCCATTGAAGGGAAGACACTTGTTTTTTGAAGATTTACGATTGCCTCATCCAAAAATTTCATAATGTCTCCGTAAATCGCTTCTTGTTTATCCAGTTTTGGCTGAAAAATCACAGCTGGCTGAAGTGCTTCAGACCATGGAATATCTCCCATTAAATCTGTCTGAATCGCAAGGTTATAAGCAGACAAAATCTGGGCAACACCCAATGCCTGGTAATTTCCTGCCTCAGATCCACCTGGAGAACATTTTTCAATCACCGCCTTTAGATTCAAAAGATTGGTGTAAGTAGAACTCCATGCATTATCATAAGTAGAAGAAGAAAAAGGTTCTGCTATTCTGATCTCTGCATTAAACATCTGACCATAAATACCAACCTGCTGCTCCATATAAATTGCAGAGTAGAAGGCATAATCACTTCCTGTTACCTTAAATGCACTTGATACAATCGCATCAGTTAACACAAAGCGAGCAGGTGCTGTAATTGGGTTATTTCTATCCTCGTTGATTCTGTCCATCACATCTTCTGAACAAGAGGAAAACACAACGGTCGTTAAAAGTAACGCCAGTCCTGTTTTTTTTATATTTTCTAATATCATGATTTACTAATTATTAAAATGTAAGGTTTAAACCCATACCGAAAGTAGACGTTTGAGGAACCGAGAAACGCTCGAATGCTCCACCCATATTTGTATTACCTTGAGAAGACTCAGGATCGAAATTTGGCAATTTAGACCAGATTAAGATGTTACGTGCAAAAGCAGAAACGCTTAAGTTCATTTTGTTGAACTTAGGAACTTTGTAGCTAAACACCAATTCTCTCATTTTCACAAATGAAGCATCATAGATGAAAGCTTCATCAATGTTACCCAATACATTTGAATACAACATTTCGTAAGCATAAGAATCCGATGCACCACCTCTAACAATATCATTCGCAGATCCATCAGCTTTTACACCTGGATAGATAAATGGCGTTGTACGATCTTCTGTATCTTTACCCATACCATAAGTATTCATCAAGCCATTGCTACCTGAATACATTGAACCACCGTTTTTCCACTCAAAAGTAGTACTTACAGAGAAGCGTTTGTAGCGGAATGCAGCATTACCACCTAAAAGGAATTTAGGAGAAACACTACCGATCACACCTGGCTCACCTGCCAAAGGCATACCATAATCATCTGCGTTTTTATCTTCCTGAACAAGAATGTTTCCATTTCCATCTCTCAGGTAAGTACCACCATAGATTACCGGGAATTTATCTCCTACACCTGCACGTACTTGTGGGGTAGTGAAACCACCTAAGAAAATGCTTTCTACACCTGGCGCTAACTCATCTACAAAGTTGTCAATTTTCGTGAAATTGAAACCGATGTTAAGGTCCATATTCTCCCTTTTAATTGGGTTGATATTTAAGGCAATCTCATGTGCATTGGTATGGATTTTTCCACCATTCATAATGATTTCACTTGCACCAGATGAACCTCCAAGAGGAACAGGGAAAATCTGATTCTTTACATCTTGTCTCGAGAAAGTATAGTCAATGGTGAATAAGTTATTTAGCACTCTTGCTTCAAAACCAACCTCTTTAGAAATGGTATTCTGAGGTTTAAGCGTTTTGCTGTATAACGTTCCATTAGGCGTATAAGCAGTATTTCCATCAATAGGATAATTAATAGGATCATTAAGCCAGAAACCACCACCATAACTAGGTGTGCTGTAGTAATTCTGTAAATAAGTACCAGCCTGACCAACTTCTGCATAAGAAGCTCTTAATTTTAAGAAGTTAAGTACCTCATTCTGTTTCAAGCCTTCCAGCTCAGTTACAATAAAGCCTAAAGATGCTGAAGGGTATACAAATGAACGGTTACCTCTTGGCATGCTTGAAACGATATCATTTCTTCCTGTTAAATCCAGGTATAACATGCCTTTATAAGCTAAGTTTACGCTAGAGAAGAAACCTACTGTTCTGTATCTGTTTTTAGATTCAGTCGCATTTCTAGTCGTCGTATTGTCTATATGTTTCCAGCCACCGAAGTTGAAGTTCAAACCAGTTTCATCATATCTTTTCAAATTCTGATCATTAATCTCATTACCCAATAAGGCAGTTAAGCTGAAATCATCGGAAAGTTTAACCGCATAATTAGCAGTTAACAAAGAGTTATAAGTTGCAACTGTAGCACCGTAGTTGTTGATAGAGCCAGCTTTGCCGCTGCTTCCGTACTCAAAAATATCCTGGTAGTTTGAAGCATAAGAATCTACACCTAACTGATATTTAACGAAGAACTTAGAATCTCTTCCCCAGTTTACTACTGGATTAAAGTTCACATAACCATTTCCAAAGAAGCGGTTGGTACGCTCATTAAACACGTTATTTTCCATACCCCAATAAGGGTTATTAAAGGTTAATGAACGGTAATTGATCTGTGTGTATGGATCACTAGGAATATGACTTGGAATTCCTTTCAGGTTATAGTTAACCGGAGCAGAATAAACAGTTCCTAACAAGGCATCATTACCTCCAGAAGCTTTGTCAATATCCGACTGCACATAGTTTCCAGAGAAACCTACTTTCCATGCTTTGTTCAAATTAGTTTCAGCAGAAACTTTAGCATTATACCTTTCCATTGAAGTAGAAGAAATAATACCTGTTTGGCTGGA
The DNA here is from genome assembly GCF_019802255.1 of Pedobacter polysacchareus. Lineage (GTDB taxonomy): Bacteria > Bacteroidota > Bacteroidia > Sphingobacteriales > Sphingobacteriaceae > Pedobacter > Pedobacter polysacchareus. The sequence goes on from NZ_JAHYSS010000001.1 coordinate 79,023, forward strand.
GTTACCTAAACCAATAGAAAAGTTTCCTGTTTCAGTCGCCTGAGCTACGTTTACTGAGTTGTTGAAGGTTCTTCCAATTTCGAAGAAATCTTTAACATTGTTGTATTTTGTAGGTGTAGCCCATGGGTCCAAACCTGCTTGTGCTAGTTGCGGAACATAATATTGACCTGGGTGCAACTCCTTCACCGTGTATTTATTGTCTTTGCTTTGGTTATTTCCACCATATAAAGGACTATTTGGAAGGTCCTCTACTTTTGGTCCCCATGACATAGAGGTACTCGGTGCAAATTCACCGTCGCTACCCTGAGCGTAAGTACTCTGCAATTCTGGTTTACGTGAAATCCTGTCTAATGCAAAACTAGAATTGAAAGTAACCACTGGTTTCCCTTTGGCTAATCCTTTACCACTTTTAGTGGTGATCACAATCACACCATTCGAAGCACGGATACCATATAAAGCTGAAGCTGCCTGGCCTTTTAATACACTCATGCTTTCGATATCGTTTGGATCAAGATCCACTGAACGATTCGCGATATCAGATCCTGTTACTCCATTTCCTGTAGAAAAATCAGAAGTAGAAGCGATTGGCATACCGTCGATTACATATAAAGGGCTATTGTTTCCTGTAAATGATCTTGCTCCACGTACCACTACGTTTGCAGAAGCACCTGGCATACCACTTGAAGGCTTGATCTCTACACCTGACAATTTACCTTGAAGCGATCCAACCAAACTTGGGTTAGATGCTTTTGTTAAATCTTCACTTTTTAAAGTCTGAACATTGTAAGCCAACGCTTTTTTCTCGCGTGAAATACCCATTCCTGTAACCACAACCTCAGAAAGTAATTTTGAATCAGCTACTAAAGCAACATTAATCACATTAGAAGATAACGGACGCAATTGCGTTAAATAACCTAAATAAGAGAACTCTAATTCTGTTGCGGATGAATTTACCTTTACGGTATATTTACCATCTCCGCTTGTTTGTGTACCCCCTTGGGTACCCTTAATCCTAACTGTTACTCCTGGAAGTGGCAAGCCATCTCCTTTGTCAGTAACCGTCCCACTGATTGTTCTGTCTTGTGCTATCGCTGATCCCGCGATAAACATCAAAATGAACAAACTTTGTAAAAGTTTTTTCATAAAAATAATAAAATTAGGTTAGTTAATAGGGGCTGAATATAGACATAACATGCTATGCGAGCATCATAAAAAACCCTCAAATTAGCCTTAAATGACGGTTTTTTGACAAAAAACCCAAACAGTTTAAAAAAAACAGAAGACAAAAAACGATATTTAATTTTGCCACATTGTATTTTTCAGAATTTTATTTTCTTAGTGATAGCTTAGAGGCGCTAAATCCTTTTTTTTTAATTGAAATAACAGTTTTTAATTAAATTTCAATTTTTATGTAACAAAAACACATAATTGTAGTCGCAAAATCACAAAATTGCCAAATCTCCCATATTATTGAGTAAATGTGTCCGTTGACAAATCGATAAAATTTGACTTTGATACCTTAATTCGAAGAAAAATCGGGAGATAGAGTAGCACTTCGTCAGTTAATCCACTAAAAACAATGCATTTAGGAACAGTTGCTTTCCATTTTCCCAAAAAGAGCGGAACAAGACATCGGTTCCGATATAAATAATCGCTCCTTTGCCCAGCGATTGGACCCCTAGTGTCATTCCGGAATTCAGTGTTTTCATCACCGTTTTTCCAGCCACACCCGCTACATAGCTGTCTGGCTTAAATAAGCCCACATTCCAACCTTTATTTAAAGGGGAGTAAATATGATCGTCGGTTTTAAGCGCATAATAATAAGCCCCTAAACCGATTGCCAGCGGATGGCTATGGTCTAAATGTACTTTAAATATGGCACCCGGGATTGCATCAGACAAGTCCATTGTATTCCGGTTTGCATACAATGCAGGATTTACCAGCACTTCTTCCTCCTTAAAGACTTCCTTCTTTCTGACTTCAAAAAGCTTGGAATCAGTGACACTTTGAATGGCGTCCTCCATCAGGATCAACCTCCCCCCAATTTTTATCCAATCTTCTAATTTGTCCATCATTTCAACTGGATAAGCGCCATCAGGGAGAATCAAAACGTTGATTTTATTCAAATTAAGGTTATCAATATTTCTCAGGGCAATCATGCTTACCGGGTAATTTAACTCCTGTTCCATAAAATGCCAAAGCTGTCCTACGCTTTGAGAAGAACTTTCTGGTCCGGAAACTATTGCTACTTTGGGCTTGGTCAATACGCGGTAGGCAGAGGATCCAAAATCCTTTCCCCGATCCACAAAGCCACTTGCTGCCGGATAAAAAGCCTGTTTCCACTTTTTCTCAATTGCAGCCATTTTTGCCGCCAGCGCTGGAACCAGCTTCTCATTTTCTGTCCGGTAAACCAACAATGAGCCGATCTCGAATTTACGCTCTGCAATAGTAAATGGCTCCTCGGCAATCCGGACCTTGATGTTTTCATTCTGAAGGGAAATCAGTACTTGCGCATCGTTCATACTCCGCCAGGGAAAAATCCAGGCATAAGGCCTGTCGACCACAGGAAAGAGTTCAATTTTTTCTTCCGGCGCAGGAAAAAGACCTTTAACGGCTTCCTGGGTAGCGAAAGCAGGCAATCCATAGGCATAAGGCAGTGCCCAGGCAGTAATATCGTAAGTGTTAGAATCGCTCACTGCAGTCTGAGGTTCCATCAGCACATTTGCCAATATGGCCCTGGGCTGGTTTAAATTGATCACCAGGTCATTCCGCTCCCCTTTAAAACGTTGAATTTTTTTATTTTCATAACTATAACCAGTATATTCTTTATCCAGACCATAGGCAAACTGTATGCGGTTCTTTTTCAAAAGATTTGCCATTTTCTGCTGTCTGTATTTGTTTTGTGCCTTGATCACATAACTCTTATAAACGCCAGGTGGGGCGGTCACTCCTTTTTCAAAATACTTTCCAAACTCCTCAACTAATTGATCGGCATAGGTGGATACGGTTTCCAATGTGGCCATTCCTGTAGTAAAATGATGCGCAATCCGGTCTTTTAAGGTCAGCGTGTCCCCATCAATGGTCGTCACCGCTAGTCCCGCACCAATTCCACCTTGTTCATAAGTCATTCCAATCGCCCCATTATATAAAGGATAAGTATCCCCATAAGATGGGTACAACAGGTCAAACTGTTCTTTTGTGAAATATTGCCATCCATTCTTGTCAAAATACTTGGCATTATTTTTCCCAACAGTGATCTGAAAATTCCTTTGCCAGGGAGTAATGTCCTGATGAATCGGTTCAGCAGCAGGCGCGAAATAGTAAGGCTCATTATAGCTTTGCTCATGAAAATCAACATGAACTTCCGGCATCCAATCCTGGTATAAATCCAGTCGCTGCTGCGTTTCTATTTGTGATTGCCAAGCCCAATCCCTGTTCAGATCAAAATAATAATGATTAGATCGACCTCCAGGCCAAGGTTCAATATGTTCTCTGGACAACGGATCTGGATTGGGCTGTATTCCTATTGTTGAGCCGAAAAAGTTCAAGTACCGCTCCCTCCCATCTGGATTCAGACAAGGATCAATGATCACCACCGTATTCTTTAACCAGTTTTGAATGTTTACGGTCTTTGCCTCTGCAAGTGTAAACAGCATTTTCAACGCAGTTTCCGTAGAACTCGCCTCATTGCCATGGACATTGTAACTCAGCCATAAAATAGCGGGCTGTTTAGCTTTAATAGCCAACTTATTAGCCGAAGAAAGCCCTTCAGCATTACTTAAACTCAGATTTTGCTTCCTGACACCCTCCAGATTATCCATATTCTCTTTTGCAGAGACAATGGCCACTAATAGTTCCCGACCTTCATAAGTCTTGCCGTATTTCTGGATTTTGATATTCTTATGGGCAGATCCCAAATATTTAAAATATTCCAGCACCTTATAATGAGGTGTAAATTTACTGCCCAAAGGATAGCCTAAAAACTCTTCCGGCGACCTTAGCTGTGCTTCCGCAGGCTTTAGTCCAGTCAGCAACAACAAAAATGAGAGCAAATAATACTTCATAATCAGGAATTAAGACTCCAAAATACTAAAGAATATTTTTTGTTTCTCTTTCATAGTGTAATTTTACCATATCATTTAGATTTAAGCACATGTCAACTCCACATTCCCTGTATCAATATTTTTTAAAATACCCTATGATATGCACCGATACAAGGAGCATTACTAAAGACTGTCTTTTCTTTGCCCTTAAAGGCGAAAATTTTGATGCCAACTCCTTTGCGGAACAGGCATTAGCCAATGGTGCTGCACATGCGATCATTGACAATCCCGCTTATTTGATTGATGAGCGCTGTATTCTAGTACCTGATGTATTAACTGCACTACAGGAACTGGCTAAATACCACCGCGAACAATTACATATTCCTGTGATCGGTTTAACCGGCAGTAACGGAAAAACAACGACCAAAGAACTGATCAATGCCGTTCTTTCTGAGAAATACCAAACATTTGCCACTAAAGGCAACCTGAATAACCACATTGGTGTCCCGCTTTCCCTGCTTTCCTTAACGAGTGAAACAGAAATAGCAGTGATAGAAATGGGTGCAAATCACCAAAAAGAGATCGAATTTTTATGTGAACTCGCACAGCCAACACATGGCCTGATTACCAATATTGGCATGGCACATCTGGATGGCTTTGGAGGATTTGAAGGCGTTAAGAAAGGAAAGGCCGAGCTTTACACCTACCTAAAAAAACACGATGGAACTGCTTTCATCAACCGAGATAACCCGTATTTATTAGAAATGACCGCTGTTGCTGAGTTGACAAAAACAGTATATTATGGCAGGGAGGTCAACAATGCTATTTCGGGTAAACTGTTGAAAACCGACCCTTTTCTGGAGCTTTCCTGGACAGACCAGGTGAGAAGCCAGCAGGTACAAACGCAGCTTACCGGGGCTTATAATTTTGAAAACATACTGGCTGCGATCTGTATCAGTCATTTCTTTGGCCTGACTGCCGAACAAATCAATGCTGGATTATCGGGATATCAACCTAAAAACAACCGTTCTCAATTGAGTAAAACGGATAAAAACACCGTGATCTGTGATTTTTATAATGCCAATCCAAGCAGTATGACTGCGGCTCTAGCCAATATCGAGTCCCTTTCTGCCGACAAGAAGGTAGTCATCATTGGAGATATGTTTGAGCTGGGCAATGAATCTGCTGCACAGCACCAACTGATCATTTCCGAAGCAGAAAACACCAATGTAGCAACCCTAATTTTCATTGGAAAATATTTTTATGAGCAAAAAGGGGATCACAGAGGTCATTTTTTCCAAAATCCAGCCGAAGCAAAAGCCTTCCTGGAACAAGCTTCAATTGAAGATAGCCTGGTGCTGCTGAAAGGTTCAAGAGGAATGGCTTTGGAACAATTACTTCCTTCTTTGTAAAAAAAATTAAAAAAATAGAGCAATTTTAGTAGAGGAATTTTCTTTTCCTCAATCAAAGCGCTAACAGGCTTTTACCAGAGGGCTGGTAGGGCCTTGCAGGGCCACAAGCCCTGCTAGAACCTCATCAATAACTACTTATAGCGCTCATAGCACTCAGAAGTGTACAGACAGTTTCCCCTGAAATCTATAGACAGCTTCCCAAGCCTTGCAAACTGCGATCTATCCTAATCTTTAATGGTACCTTTAATTATGATGACTAGAATTCATCAGAGAATTGAAACCATAAACCAATTATCATGGCAATCATGAACAACAGTGCCTTGGGTACCCCCAATGGAAAAATCGGAAATTTAGTCTTCTATCTTTTAAATGACAAACTGATCTGCAAGGGAATCGGCAAACCCGGTCCGGCAACGCCATTACAGCTGGTGAATCGTCAAAAGATGACGGTCACCATGAAGCTGCTCAGTCCAATGGTCAAATACCTCGATCTGGGATTCGCAATAGCGGTAAAAGGAACCGATAAGAATGCCCATAATCTGGCCACAGCTTATCACAAAAAACACGCTTTGAAAGGGGAATACCCCAACATAGAAGTGGATTATGAAAAGGTGATCATCAGTCAGGGAACACTCGCTGTAATTCAAGGTGTACAGTTCAACAAGGCAGCGACAGGTCTAAATTTTACCTGGGATGCCCGTCAGAAAACTGAAAATGGGGAATACGATGATCTGGTGATGATCATGGTATGCTATACCGCTACTCAAAAAGCAGATGCTCACCTAAATGCGGCAAAGAGAAGTGATGGTATTCACTTTCTAAAAATGCGGCCTAAGGACCTTAAACAACCAATGGCCCTATTTATGAGCCTTAGGAGTGCAGATGGCAAGCGCATTTCGGATAGCAGCTACCTTGGCGCCTTAAATGTCAAACTTAGGGCTGAATAGCAGAGACCTTTATGCCCGCGTCACTGATCCCTTTTAATGGATTATCGCGCATATTTTGCTCCAATTCCAACTCATATTTTCCCGGAGAAGGGAACTTATAATTGGTCAATAAAGGCAAAGTGTAGGTATAAAGATTGCCGGAACCTGAACCATTCCATTGACCATCGGGCTGTGCCAAGCGGTATTCGTAACGTCGGGTTACTTTTTTATCTCCTGTTTTGCGCAGGTGCATCAAAACAAAGATGTTAGAATAGCCATAATCAGCAGTATGGCGAAGCTTAAAATAGATATTATAAGGCTTGCTGCTATCGGTAATATCGATTACGGCTTTTACCCTATGGTCATAACTCCAGTTTCTGGAGGGCATAGAAACATTGTTATCAATTACATTATGGGTATCACAGCCGCTCAAAAGAGTGGCCATGATACCCGTAATTAGCAAAAAAACTGCTTTAAAATTATTCATTTGCAGGCTTATCCGTTGGTTTTTTTCTACGGTTATTATTTCTGTTTCTATTGTTGCGGCTCTTTGCAGGAGGCGTAGTCCCCTCAGCTGCAGGTGTTCCATCCACTGCCGGACCTGATTCTCCAGCGGCATTTGGCGCTGGTCTTGGTGCTTTTGGCTGTGCATTTGGATTACCTCCCTGTGCTTTTGCATTTGCATTTCCTCCAGGACCTTTATTTTGACCTTTCTGCTGCCCTGCATTACCGCCTGGCTGCTGTGCTTTTACTGTCGGACCTGATTCTCCAGCGGCATTTTGAGCTGGTCTTGGCGCTTTTGGCTGTGCATTTGGGTTAGCTCCCTGTGCTTTTGCATTTCCAACAGGAACTTGCCCTTTTGGCTGTGCATTTTGCCCGCCAGCCGCAGGTACATTTTTATTCCCTTCAGGACGTTCCGGACGTGGTCTGGCTGGTTGTCCAGGTCTGTTTTGCTTCTCTGGTCTGGCCGTTTTATCGTTTCTATTAGGGTTATTATTCGCTTTTTGCTCCCCGGTACGAGGTGCATTATTTCTATTGTTGTTATTGTTGCGGTTGTTTTTATTCCTAGGCTTATCGTCCAGACGTGTTAAACTATCCTGTCCAACTACATTTTCATAATCAGGGATCTTCTCAATCACTGTGTTTGAAACCAATTCGACAGCTTCTTCTTTCAGGTTATTCGGCTTCAGCCCTTTCTTATTCATGGCCATGATCTCTTTCACACGGTCCACTTTCAGCGGAATCCAGTCTTCCATATTAGGATAGCTGAACCACATCAATTTCTTGAAAATATCGGTTTTTTGGTGACGTGCAACGCCAACTTCTGTCTGCAGGTTCTCAATACGGTCAGGAATGTCTTTCAACGCATCCAGATACGTATCCAGTTCATAGTTTAAGCAGCATTTCAACTTTCCGCATTGTCCGGCAAGTTTCAAAGTGTTTAACGACAAATTCTGATACCTTGCAGCAGCGGTAGATACCGTTTTAAAGTTCGTCAACCAGGTAGAACAGCACAATTCACGACCACATGAGCCGATTCCGCCCAGTCTGCCGGCTTCCTGTCTCATTCCAATCTGGCGCATTTCGATCCTGATTCTGAACGTTTCCGCCATTTTCTTGATCAATTCTCTAAAATCTACCCGCCCTTCAGCAGTATAAAAGAAAGTAGCCTTGGTTTTATCACCCTGGTAATCTACATCGCTGATTTTCATCGACAAACGTAAATCTAAAGCCAGCGTACGTGCCTTATGCATGGTTTCCCATTCTAAGCCTTTTGCCAACTTCCATTTCTCTACATCTGCTTCCGTTGCTTTCCTGTAAATCTTTCTGGTCACCTGATCAAGCGGGGTCTTACGACGTTTCATCTGCATGCGCACCAATTCTCCGGTTAGAGAAATGTGACCTACGTCGTAACCTCCTGTAGGGCCTTCTACGGCCACTAATTCACCAATTTCAAGATAGATGTTCTCCGTATTCAGGAAAAATTCTTTCCTGGCACCTTTAAATTTAACTTCTACTACTTGAAAAGGTATATAATTTGAGGGCATGTCTAAATTCGACAGCCAATCGTAAACTTCTAATTTCTGACAGCCGCCAGTAAGGCATGAGCCATTACTTTTGCAGCCCGAGGGGGCGCAACCGCCACCTGTAGAACAACTTCCACATCCCATAGTTAATTGTATATATATTGAGTCCCTTTCGGGAGCGTTTTAAACTTAATTATTTTTACCAATTGTAAAGATACATCTAAAAACAGGATTTTAGGGTTAGCGTTCCTTTCGATATGGTAATGAGCGCGTTCCAGTTCCTGAATAATGGCCTCCGCCATCGGTAAATCCAATACCTTTTCGCTCAGCTTTTTTGCGGTATCTAATGTTCTTGCGGGCAGTTTCACCAGTACTTCTGCATCACTGAGCAGCAGGCTACATTCCCTCAGAAAATTAATTCCATATTTTAAAAAATTCTTTTGATTTTCTCTTCCCCAACCGGCAGCCTGATCCACAAAAGCAGTCAGCTCCAACACGCGGTTGCCATAACCCATCCTCAGCCATTCGGCAAATTTATCAGCATTGCCATTTTGAGTATTCGCCAGTAACAGCTTCGCTTCAATCAGATTTCCATCTGCAAGAAAGCTATACTCTGTAGCCTGTTCTTCCGGCATGCCGTGTTTTTCGGTCAGGTAGTTTTCAATTGTTTCATGTGATAACTTCGGAATCTTCACAATTTGCGTACGAGACAGCAACGTTGATAAGATCTGATCCTGATTATTCGCCACCAACAGGAATAAAGTGTTTGCAGGTGGTTCTTCAATGATTTTCAACAGAGAATTCCCCTCACGATCCAAGTATTCTGGTAGCCACATGATCAATACCTTGGTCTCTCCTTCAAAAGCTTTATAACTCAGCTTTTTTATAATGTCATGACATTCGGCAATGTTAATATTGGCCTGTTTATTCTCCGCATTCAATTTTGAGCGCCAGATGTCCATGTCAAAATAAGGATCTTCGAGCAGCATACTGCGCCATTCGTCGATCACATCAACGGCAATTCTGGCATCTTTAGAAGCGAAAAAAGGATAGGAAAAATGCAGGTCTGGGTGGATATATCGCTCGTACTTCCGACAGGATGAACAGGCCCCACAGCTATCATTATCCTGCTTATCCAGGCAATTGATGTATTGTGCATAGGCGATAGCCAGAGGTAGAGCACCACTCCCTTCAGTAGACAGAAATAACTGGGCATGACTCACCCTGTTTTCGACAACGGTTTGTACCAACTGTGCCTTAATCTCTTCCTGTCCGATGATGTCTTTAAACTGCATTTGGTGCAAAATAACAATTTTTTAGATTATTGATTTGCATATTTGCATTTATGCCGAGAATTGTAGCTTTTGATTACGGAACTAAACGGATCGGAATTGCCGTTACAGACCCCCTGCAAATTATTGCCACCGGGCTGGATACCATACATCCGAAAGACATCATCGATTACCTGAAAAAATATATGCTTACAGAAGCTGTGGAAGCCTTTGTACTCGGAGATCCCATACAAATGGACGGCACGCCTTCAGCATCCAAACAGCATGTAAAAGGTTTTGCGAAGCTATTAAAGAGAACCTTTCCAGACATCCCGCAGTTCTGGATCGATGAACGTTTTACCTCTAAGCTTGCCCATCAAACCATCATGCAGAGTGGATTTAAAAAGCAAGACCGAAGGGATAAAGAGCGGGTAGATACGATTGCAGCGACGATCATCCTGCAATATTTTATGGAACAGCCCCGTTAATAGTACAATTTTGACTTGCAAGGCCGATCCAGATAAAGCATACGCTTGCTATATTTAAAGCCATAAACCTGGTTTATTAAAGAAATAAACCAGATCCAATTAAAGAATACGAATGCCGAATAATTAAATTATGAGCCTGATTAATGACGATATGCAGCAATTGCTGCTCAATTACTGCGAACCGGAATCAGCGTTACTTAAAAAAATAGACCGCGAAACCAACCTTAAAGTACTGATGCCGAGAATGATTTCCGGTCATTATCAAGGCCGTGTATTGAGCTTTTTAAGCAAAATGATCACTCCGCGAAGAATTTTAGAAATTGGTACGTTTACCGGATACGCCACAATTTGTCTGGCAGAGGGTTTAACCGAAGACGGAATCATTTATACGCTGGACAAAAATGAAGAGCTGGAAGAAATGGTGATCCGCAACCTTGCAGCTGCCCCAAGTCCAGAAAAAATCCGTTACATTTTAGGGGATGCTACGGAAACCATCAATGATCTGGAGGAGACTTTTGACCTGGTATTTATCGATGCTGATAAAAAAAACAACGGTACTTATTATGACCTGATTTTCGACCGTGTACGTCCTGGAGGACTGATTATCGTAGATAATGTGCTTTGGAGTGGTAAGGTATTAAAGCCCGCACAAGATAAAGAAACTAAAAATATAAGTACATTTAATGATAAAATAGCGGCCGACAACCGTGTAGAAAAACTGATTCTCCCCATTAGGGACGGACTGTTTATCATCAGAAAAAAATAAAATATGGTTAAAAAACTATGGTCGATTTTGCTCATCATCACACTTTTTAGTGTTGCTGCGCAGGCCCAAAGTACAGAAGATTATATTACAGAACGCGTTGATCACGCCCAGGAGCTCATGCGGGAAAACGGAATCCCGGCCAGTATCATTATCGCCGTTGCGATTCACGAATCGGCTTCCGGACAAAGTAAAATTGCCCGATATATGAACAACCATTTCGGCATTAAAGGACCCAATAACAATACGGAAATCCGTTCCGCTTACCGTGATTACGACTCTGTAGAGGCCTCTTATGATCATTTTATTGAGTTTTTGAAAAGCAGGGCAACTTTCAGCCCCTTATTTGAAAAATATAATCAATATGATTACCGGGCCTGGGCCAGGGGCATACAGCGCGGTGGTTATGCACACAGCAGATCATGGTCCTCGCAAATCGTTGGTCTCATCAAAAAATACGAGCTTTACCAGTATGATGAACGACCTGAAGATTATGTAGAACCTGCAGTTGTGGTTAGCAGTCATGTCAAGAAAAGGGCTTCTGCTGCTACAGGAAGAAGATATACCGTAAAAAGTGGGGATAATTTAAGTACGATCGCCAAGCGTTACCATACCAGCACTAAAGCAATTATGAAAAAGAACGGACTGAAGAGCATACGCCTGAAACCCGGACAAAAAATAAGAATCTAATGAACAATAATTTTCTAATGAAAAGTAGAGTAGTCTTGCTTGCCCTGATTTTTCCGCTATTATTTGCCTGTAAAACCAAACAATACAGTCGCAATAACAAGCAAATTGAAAAGGCAGCCAATAAAGCAAATCCAAATATGCCTTCTTATACCACTTTGAACTACATTGAGTCGTTTAAAGCAGTCGCAATTGAAGAGATGAATGCTTTTGGAATTCCAGCAAGTATTACCCTGGCACAAGGAATTATTGAATCCGGTAGCGGAAACAGCAGTCTGGCGAAGTTTGCCAATAACCATTTTGGGATTAAATGCACATCTGAATGGAAAGGAAAGGCGTATTACAAAGACGATGATAAAAGTGACGATTGCTTTCGCGTGTATAAAGATGCGAGAGAATCTTATAAAGACCATTCACAGTTTCTCAAAAGAAAGCGTTACAGCTTTCTTTTTGAGCTAGACAAGAACGACTATAAAAACTGGGCTTATGGCCTGAAACAAGCAGGATATGCCACAAACCCAAAGTATCCGACCATGCTGATTAACATCATTGAGAGGTACCAATTGTATCAATATGATCAATCGGAAACAGAAAAAGAAAAATTGAAAAGAGAGGATAAAGTATTCACTGAGATCAATGCAGGCATCACTGAGGAAAAGAAAAAATTCACGCCGGTAGCGACGCCGCCATCTAAACAAGTCATTAAAACACCTGCAGATACCAGCGGTACAGTGCCATCAGGTCCTGGATCTGTAGACCCTCCGAGCCCTGATAAAAGCTATACTGTTCAAAAAGGAGACACCTTGTATAACCTATCTAAAAGATTCAACATTAGTATTGAAGACATCAAAACCTTGAATTCGCTATCAGAAGAAGGCATTAAGATCGGCCAGAAACTGATCCTGGTTAAATAAATCCGGGCTTAGTTAAATAATGTTAATCTTTAATTCGAAGTATAGATATCTCGTAATTTTGTAGGCAATGAAGCGGTTAGGTTTATTCTTGTTACTTTCTTTTCTAAGTTTTAAAATTTTTGCACAGCAACCAGTGGTGCAGGGATTTGTCATTGACAAAGAATCCAAATTGCGATTGGCAAAGGTATATGTATACAATTCCAGTAAGGACGAAGGTATTTACAACAATCCAAAAGGAGAATTTAGCATCAAAGCTTCGGTTGGGGACACGTTATTTGCCGTATTACAAGGTTATGCCCTGGATACCTTGGTTTATAAAGGCCAGAAAGCCGTCTATTTTCAATTGAAATCATTAGGTATTAATTTAAGAGAGGTGGCCATTATTGGTGAAAAATACACTCCTCAGCAACGTCATGAACTTAGCTTAAAAGAGTACAAATACGCCTTGGATAAAGGCAAAGCCAAAGACTTGCTCAATTTAGGGACAGGTGGTGTCGGACTGGGGATTGATGCGATTTACAACCTGTTGAGCCGCGATGGCAAGAATGCCAGACACCTGCAGCAGATCCTTGAAAAAGACTATAAAGAAGCAATTATTGACTACCGTTTTAAGCCCGAATATGTGAAAAGGGTACTCCATATCGGTGACTATGAAGCCGCAGATTTTATGCAGCAATACCGTCCTACGTATCAGTTTGCACTGACGGCATCTGATTATGCCTTCATCGTATTCCTGAAAAACAGTTATGCGAGCTATAAGCGAAATCCGGCCGCATTCCGGCTTAAGCCACTCCCAAAATTAACGGTTGATGAGTTTTGAGGTATTTCTTTTTGATATGGCCCCGGATGTCTGCCAATGCAATGGCCATCTTTCCCTTTATCATTTTACAGCATAAAGCGCAAAAAACCAATTCAACCTTAATCAATCATGAGCGCATTCACCTGCGCCAGCAGCTGGAACTCCTGATCCTTCCTTTCTATATTTTATATGGCCTGAACTATTTGCTGAACCTTTACCGCTTCAAAAATCACTATCTCGCCTATTTTAACATCCGTTTTGAGCGGGAAGCCTATGCAAATGAATCAGATTTAGGCTATTTGAAAAGACGTAAATGGTGTGCATGGTGGCCTTACCGTGCTGAAAAGCCGTAAATCCCTCAGCATCTGCAATTAGTTTGCTATTAAACTTTTAATAAGCAACATTTTTGTTTTTCTTTGTAGGAATGAAGATTTTTTACGCCAGCTTCTTATTGATCTTAGTCGTGTCCCTCAATTCAGCATCTGCTCAAGAAGTAGACAGCATTCCAATTGATACTAAAGGTTTAGACATTAAACTTAAACGCAGCCCCCTGCCTTCGAGAACGGGAAACCTGAATTTTAAAGCGGTGCCCCTGGCGCCAATTGTTGTGAATGCAAAAGTAAATTACTGGAAGACCAGAACTTCTGTGGGCATTAATTTCTCCCAGGCTGCATTTTCCAATAACTGGACTGGTGGTGGAGTAAACTCTGTGGCTTTAGGTGGCGTAGTCAATTACAAGGCAGAATACAGCAAAGAAAACTACAGTTATGTAAGTGAGCTGATCCTGGAATATGGAAAGGTGAGAAATAAAGGACAACTTCAGAAAAAAACAAGAGATCGTATCTTTTGGGATAACAAAGCGGCAATCCAGCTTTCTAAAAACTGGTACTTCTTCGGTTCCATCAACTTTGAATCTCAATTCGATAAAGGATTTAAATATTATAATGATGCGGCAGGTGTAGAAAGAGAAATTCTGACCTCCAAATTTATGTCGCCAGGTTATTTAACAGAATCCATGGGTTTTGAGTATAAGCCGAATAAGTACTTCTCTACCCGAATTGGTACAGGTACTGCGAAACAAACTTTCGTGCTTGCACCAAATGAACTGTTCATCACCCCACCGGATTCAGTCAACCGCAGTGAATCTAATTACGGGGTGCCTAAAGGAAAAAAATTCAGAAATGAGCTGGCTTTCCAGGTGGTGAGTAATTTTGAGAAAGAAATTTTCACAAATACAGTGCTGAAGGCTAGATATCAGATGTTTATTCCTTACGACAGGGCTTTGTCGAACATCGATCACCGTTTGGACATCACCCTAACTTCTAAGCTTAACAGGCTGATGAATGTCAGTTTAAATGGTGTTGGTTTGTTAGATAAAGATACAGATCCTAAGATTCAGGCGAATCAGACACTTGCTATTGGCGTGATGTTTGTTTTCCCGAGGTAATACTTTATAAATATTGCCATTTCATTCGGCCAAAATTAATAACTTTGGCTTTCACAAAAAATTGAACACTAAGCATTAAAGAAAATGTTTGAAAATTTACAGGATAAACTAGACCGTGCATTTAAAGTTTTAAAAGGACAAGGCAGTATTACAGAAATCAACGTGGCCGAAACCATGAAAGAAATCCGTAAGGCTTTGTTGGATGCCGACGTAAATTACAAAACAGCCAAGAGCTTCACAGATGATGTGAAGGAAAAAGCACTTGGTTTAAATGTACTTACCGCTGTTTCTCCGGGTCAGTTGCTGACTAAAGTAATGAACGATGAGCTGACTGCCTTAATGGGTGGTGAAGTGACAGAGTTAGATTTAAAAACCAATCCAACCATCATATTGATCGCCGGACTGAATGGTGCGGGTAAAACTACCTTCACTGGAAAACTGGCCAACTACCTGAAAAGTAAGGGCAAGAAACCTTTATTGGTTGCAGGTGATATGTATCGCCCTGCGGCGGTAGACCAGCTTCAGATTCTTGCAGAGCAGATTGGCGTACCAGTATATGCGAACCTTGCATCGAAAGATCCGGTAGCCATTGCTATGGAAGGTATTGCGGAAGGTAAAAAGAACCACAACAATGTAATTATTATTGATACGGCAGGTCGTTTAGCAATAGACGAGGAGATGATGAATGAGATCGCTGCCGTAAAAGAACATACAAAACCCCACGAAATTCTATTCGTAGTGGATGCCATGACCGGTCAGGATGCGGTGAATACTGCAAAAGCCTTTAACGACAGGTTAGACTTTACAGGTGTGGTATTGACCAAATTAGATGGTGATACTCGTGGTGGTGCGGCATTATCGATTAAATCGGTAGTAAACAAGCCGATTAAATTTATTGGTACCGGTGAGAAAATGGAAGCCCTGGATGTGTTTTATCCAGAAAGGATGGCTTCACGTATCCTGGGTATGGGTGACGTGGTTTCCCTTGTTGAGCGTGCACAACAGCAGTTTGATGAGAAAGAAGCGGCAGAACTTCAAAAGAAAATCCGCAAGAACAAGTTTGACTTCAACGATTTCTACAGCCAGATTCAGCAGATCAAGAAAATGGGTAACATGAAAGACTTGATGGGCATGATTCCAGGTGTGAGCAAAATGATGAAGAATGTGGAGATCGAAGACGATGCTTTTAAAAATGTAGAAGCCATTATTCAATCGATGACCAAGTACGAGCGTGAAAATCCGGATAGCATTCAGCAAAGCAGACGCGCAAGGATTGCTAAAGGTTCTGGAAACAAAATTGAAGATGTAACGAAACTGATCAAACAGTTCGAAGATATGCGTAAAGTCATGAAGCAATTCTCTAATCCTGCAGCAGCAGCGAAAATGATGAAAAATATGCCTAAAATGCCAATGGGCAGAATGTAGGTTCAGCGCTTAAAAAAGAATAATTTTAGAAAATTTTAGAAAACCCGGTCCTTTAAGACCGGGTTTTTTATTTGCAGTTTATTTCGGTTTTATTGGCGGGAATCTAACCACTGTATCGTTGATTCACATAGATTAGACCAGAACCCGATCTGTTAACTATGCTGGTAAAAACTTATGGAAGCGCCGTTTTCGGCGTCGATGCACTGACCATTACGATTGAAGTCTGCATAGGCGGCGGCAACAAATACCATATCGTCGGCTTGCCAGACAATACGATCCGGGAAAGCCTGAGGAGGATAGAGAGTGCAATCCAGTCTGCTGGATTAAAAATGCCCAGACAGAAGATTGTGATCAATCTGTCTCCGGCTGGAATCCGGAAAGAAGGCGCCGCTTACGACCTTCCAATTGCCATTGCGATTCTCGCCGCTTCAGGGCAAATAGAAGCACTCCATGCCGATCAATACTTCATTATGGGAGAACTCTCTTTAGACGGCGGATTACAGCCAATCAGAGGAGCCTTACCGATTGCTATACAAGCACAGGCCGCTGGATTCAAAGGTTTCATTCTCCCTAAAGACAATTCCAGAGAAGCGGCCATCGTCAGTGAACTGCTGGTTTATGGAATGGATAACCTATTGGAAGTGGTTTCCTTTTTTAAGCTTCCCTTAGCGGAGAAGCCTCCTCATACTTTTGTGGCGACAAAAGATACCTTTTCTATTTCAGCTGATTTTGACTGTGATTTCGCTGATGTGAAAGGTCAGGAGAATATTAAGCGGGCCTTAGAAATTGCAGCTGCCGGAGGCCATAACCTCATTTTAATTGGCCCCCCTGGCGCCGGAAAAACAATGTTAGCAAAGCGATTGCCCAGCATTTTACCTCCATTAAGTATTCCTGAAGCCTTGGAAACCACTAAAATTCATTCCGTTGCGGGAAAACTAAATGGCCTGGATGCTTTATTGAGCAGTCGGCCATACCGTTGTCCGCACCACACCATTTCAGATGTGGCATTGGTGGGTGGTGGCGCAAACCCACAACCCGGAGAAATTTCCCTGGCCCATAACGGGGTACTGTTCCTGGACGAACTCCCGGAATTTAAAAGAAGCGTGTTAGAGGTGATGCGGCAACCTTTAGAAGAGCGTAACATCACAATTTCCAGAGCGAAATTAAGTGTCAGCTACCCGGCTAGCTTCATGCTGATTGCTTCTATGAATCCCTGTCCCTGTGGTTTCTATAACCATCCCACCAGAGAATGCAGCTGTGCCGGAGGTATGGTACAAAAATACCTGAGCAAGATTTCCGGACCACTGCTGGATCGGATAGACCTTCATGTGGAAGTCACACCAGTAAATTTTAAAGAGTTAACTTCTGAAGTCACTGCGGAAAAGAGCGAGCTGATTAGAGCAAGGGTGATTGCCGCAAGAGCCATTCAAGGGATTCGCTTCCAGGGAAGGCCTGATATGCATTGTAATGCACAAATGAATGCGAATATGGTACGTCAGGTCTGTCAGATCAATGCCAAAGGACAGGCACTGATTAAAAAAGCGATGGAAAGGTTGGGCTTATCGGCCAGGGCTTATGACCGGATTTTGAAGGTAGCGAGGACCATTGCAGATCTTGCCGGAACAGAAGACATCAGGTCGGAACATTTAGCAGAAGCCATCAATTACCGGAGCCTGGACCGGGAAAGCTGGACGCCATAAGATGAACATAAAAATGCTTAAGGAAGGCGCAACCCATAAGTTAAGCCTTCCTTATTTTATGGATTAAGCTTCGTCGTCCTCGTACTGATCCTCGCCCTCTTCATCTTCCTCTTCTACTTCCGGCACATACGCCATAATTTCTTTACCGATATTATTGATCTCTTCGTCGATCTCGAACAAAGGCAATGCGGTTTCTTCATCTAGTTTCAGCCATTGAAGGTCTGTATCTTTTTGAATGTGGGCATATTCTTTACCTTCTTTAAAAATTACATACGTATCATTTCCTTCTGGAAAGACCGCATAACTCACATCCCCTATTTCAATATCAAAAGGCTCTTGCATAATGTTTTATTTTTATTTTATTAATATGATCATCGCGACTAACGCAAGGTGGAGTAGTTGTAAAACTGCAGCCGTCCTGTGCCCATCACTTCTATTGTTTTTATTTCTTCTGTCCCATTCGATGCTTTCAAAGTCAGCGTAATGGTATTTTTCCCTTTTTGTAAAGGGATTCTTGCATAACTAATGCTGGCGGGTAAAGACTGCCAGTTTCTGGTATCGGATTTCTCCGACAATAAACTATACAATTGAACGCCAAAACCTAGTCCTTCCAGTAAAGAGTTGTCTTTTCCATTCTTTCCAGTTCCTTTTGAACTTTCCCGAAGCACATATTCCGCGCTTTTCTTCACTGCCAGGCGACTTAGCGTTTTACCCATTTCTTTTAGAAATCGCTGTTGCAAAGTTTTATAGGCCAGTTCATTGATGTCCTCTGCTTTTTCAAACCCCACTGTTGTTTTCCCATCCGTCAAAGTGGCGCTGCTAAAAAATGGCGGCCTGCTCACATATTTCGGAAAAGCAGCCCTTAAACTCTGAACGGAATTTACATTAAAATCGCTGCCGTAACCGTTGCTGAAAGGAATAATAATTGTTCCGCCCACATTGGTGAAAAACAAACTGCCATCCTCTCCTTTGACCAAAGAGAAGAAAAACTCTTCCTGTTCCTTTACCGGGGCCAGTCCATTCTCCCAGAAGAACACCAGTTCGCCGCCTTCCGGTGCTTGCACTGGCGTATATTTAAGCTTTAAAATTGCCTCGAAACGCTGTAATTCGGCGGTAAAGCCCATTGCCGCAGCCGTTCTTAAAAGGTCTTTTTTCAGTTCTTCCGGCATCGGCGTGCCATAATAGGTTTGATCTTTACTGTTCAGGTAAACCTCCGCAGCATTACGATAAGCAATGAATGCATTGTTCATATCGCCATCATATTCATAGATCAAGCCCTGCAGCATTAAAGAGAAGGCATCTTTCGAATAGCGGCTATCCTTATTATTGAACTTATCGCCTTGTTCCTGAGACTGTAATCCGATCCGTCTGGCTTCCACAATAGCGTCTTCCGGTTTACCGAGATACACATAATTTAAAGCCTTATAATAATGGATCATGAACTTCTCAAAATCTTCTCCTTTATAGACCTGATTCATTGGGTTTACTAAAGTCCCAACTACTGCGTCCATTGTACCGCCCAATCCATTTTCCAACAGCTGATCGGCTTCATTGAAGTAGCGGTTACTATTTTCATAATCACCCATCAAGTGAGCCGTTTTCCCCTTTTCCATCAGGAACAGCAGCTTATTACGAGGTTTTTGCAGGAGCTTATTCTTTTCCAGCTCCTTCATCGCCTCTGTATAATTACCACTAGCCATCTGCTTATAATATGGCGTAATCATATCATTATAGCTGGAACAGCTAAAAAGAAAGAGCATCAATCCTATAAAGATTGATGCTCTAAAAGTATGCTTAGTGTGATTCACCATGTGAGATTTAGCCTGTTAAGCCAGACTAATTTTTAACGTATTTCGTGATTTTTTTATCGCCAATCCAAACCACTTCATTGGTCTGAATATCGGTCAGTTCCAGATTTACCTGGTAGTAAACTACTTTTTGTCTTTTATGAGCGTCTACAATAGAGTTGATCGATCCCTGAAGGATGTAATCTGCACCATTCTCCAGTCCGAATTTCTTCATCGTAGATACCGAAGCATTTTCCTGCTGATCTGCTTTCTCTGCACGCAGTTCTTCTCTCTTTTTACCACCTTGAACCAGCCTTACCCGGCCACTTTGGATGAAAGCCTGTTCTACATCTTTTACGAAAGTCTCCGCATCAATGTGTTCATGACTTTTATTGGTCACCACACCCACGATTACAGTCGGTTTCTTGCCCGCTTTCGCTTCTAAATATTCCGGTAACCATTTGCTTCCCAAAATGCTCTGTGTCATTTCCTGGGCCACTAATCTTGAATCTGTATTGTTCCAATTACCGCTGATGTCGATCGTTTGATCAGGATTTACACGTGTAACTTGTCTGGAGCAAGAACTGATCATGATTCCAGAGGCTGCAATAGCCACTAAGGTGATTATCTTTTTGAACTGCATATATTTAAAAAATAAAATTTTCTATTGTTGTGGTGTCTTACCAACGTCCAAAATGTCTGTGGTAGCCAATATTAAAACCTCCATACCGACCATAATGTCCAAATCCCAGACCTAAAGTAGCGCCAAAATTAGGATAATAATTATAATTAAAGGAGGGGTAAAAATAACCATTGTTATAATCGTAAGGGCTGTACCAGTTGTTGTTTCTTTCCCTGCGCTGCTGACGGCGTTCTTCTCTGGCAGTATACCAGTCG
Source organism: Pedobacter polysacchareus (assembly GCF_019802255.1). Classification (GTDB taxonomy): domain Bacteria; phylum Bacteroidota; class Bacteroidia; order Sphingobacteriales; family Sphingobacteriaceae; genus Pedobacter; species Pedobacter polysacchareus. Next base: position 99,609 of record NZ_JAHYSS010000001.1, read on the forward strand.
TAAGCTTTATAGGTACTTTGGACAGTACTGCCTTGTGTCAGATTTAAAGAATCTGCCAGCCCCATGTATTTGGCGCGGCTTTCCTGATACCTCGGGTTTTGATCTTTAAACAGTGGAGGCGTTTGCGCAAAACCAATTGTAGCATATACAAAACTGATCATGCAACCTAAGCTAAATATCAAATTTCGTTTCATCTTTTTATGTTTTTATCTGACGCTTAAAATAGGACAACATTTATGCCAATGATTCACGATACAAAGTTAAACATGACCCTGATTTTTACTGCCATTTTAACGTTAAAAAATGTTAATTAACCAGCGTAACAAAACTTTGACATCCTGGCAATCAACGGACATTATCTACCTGGTATTCAGAACACTGACTACCAATCAATCTGCTTTCAACTGCTTAATGAAATCTACAAACTTCTTATTCCCATAATCCGCAGCACCAACTTCATGGTAAGAAAGGCGGCCATGCTTATCCAGGACTACGGTTGTAGGCAGGGAACCCGCAAATAACTGCTGAGGAATTCGACTTGCTACCGCATAAACCGGCATCTGGTATTTCTTTCTATCCATATATTTCTTCGCTTTTGCGAAATCACTATCGGCATCCACCATAATGAAAACGACTCCCTCATCACCCTTGAATTGTTCGTATAGTTTATTTACGGAAGGCATTTCCGCTAAACACGGAGGGCACCAGGTAGCCCAAAAATTAATGAAGATTACTTTGCCTTTTAAATCGCCCAGGTCTACCACTTTTCCTGACGCATCTTTAAACCTTACTCCAGCAAGACTTTCCGACTGTATATTTTCATTACCTTTTTTATAATCGATACTGGTATCAGGTGAAAACAGACCTACCTTCATCAGCCCCTGGATCATTAATGCCTTTGCCGATGGTACAAAAAGAACCACCAGGATCAGCACACCCAAAAGGCCGTTTATCACATTACTCTTATTGAAGATCTTTCTCATTTAGATAAAGTTTTAATTGGAATTATCCCAAATTAATGAAATTAATCTATTTTGTAGAGAATATGCCTCAACCTTTACTAACTTATGATAAAAAAAACTCTTCCAGGATTACTGTTACTCAGCGTAGCTTTGTCCTGTACAAACAAAGCACAAAAAATGGAACCCTATAAATGGCCAAATGCTACCCCACCGGTAGCGGAAGTGAAACCACATATCAGAACTATTCATGGTGATACGGTGGTAGATAATTATTACTGGATGATTGACTACTTTAAAAAAGGGAAAGACAGTACTGCTGTAGTGGAATACCTGACCGAAGAGAATAAATACCTGGATACGATGATGGCTGGGACGAAACAGCTTCAGGCTGATCTTTTTAAAGAGTTGAAAGGTCGTATCAAAGAAAAAGACGAATCAGTACCCGTATTGAAAAATGGTTATTTCTATTATACCAGAAGCGAAGAAGGACAGCAATATTATAAATACTGCAGAAAAAAAGGCAGTCTGGATGCCAAAGAAGAGATCTTATTAGATGTAGATGACCTGGCAAAAGGATTACCTTACTATTCCGCTACTGGTTTTGCCATCAGCCCGGACAATAAAATGCTGGCCTTTGGTGTAGATAAAGTATCGAGGCGCCAATATGTGATCCATGTTAAAAATCTGGAAACCGGCGAAGTTTTTAAAGATGCCATTCCAAATACCGAAGGTGATGCCACTTGGGCTGCCGACAATAAGACCATTTTTTACACGGCTAAAAATCCAGTCACTCTACTGAGTGAAAAGATAAAAAAACATGTATTAAATACCGACGCGAAACTGGATGAGACCGTCTATGAAGAAAAAGACAAGTCGAATTATATTGGTGTGGGTAAATCAAAATCAGGTAAATACCTTTTCATTTATTCGCAGGCCACGCAATCAAATGAGATGAGGATTCTGGATGCAGATAAACCTAATGAAGCCTTTAAAGTTTTCCAGCCAAGGGTAAAAGATGTGCTGTATGATGTGATTGCACTGGATGATAAGTTTCTGATCCTGACCAATTGGGAGGCCAAAAACTTCCGGCTGATGGAATGTCCACTGGACAAGCCAGAAAGGGCAAATTGGAAGGAAGTAATTCCGCATCGCAAAGATGTTTTACTGGAAAGTGTGGATGAATTTAAAAGTCATATCGTAGTAACTGAGCGTAAAAACGGATTGACACAACTGCTGGTTCGTCCATTCAATGGTGCTGAATATCACATTGCTTTTGAAGAGCCAACTTATATGGCGCAGGTCGGTTCAAACCCAGATTATCAAAGCAAAACTTTGCGTTATATCTATTCATCGCTCACCACGCCAACTGCTACTTATGATTATCATGTAGACACAAAAGCGCAGCAACTGATGAAACAGCAGGAAGTAGTGGGTGGCTATGATAAAGCAGCATATGTTTCGGAACGCCTATATGCGACTGCAAAAGACGGCACCAAAGTTCCCATCTCCCTCGTTTACAAAAAAGGATTGAAGAAGGATGGCAATGCGCCATTATTGTTATATGCCTATGGTTCTTACGGATCCAGTATGGATGCGACTTTTAGCAGCGGCAGGTTAAGCTTACTGGATAGAGGCTTTGTATTTGCCATCGCGCACATTCGTGGAGGCCAGGAGATGGGCCGACAATGGTATGAAGACGGTAAATTGATGAAGAAGAAGAATACTTTTACCGATTTCATTGATTGCGGACAATACCTGATTGATCAGAAACTGACCAGCAAAGGCCATTTATATGCGCAAGGCGGTAGTGCCGGCGGGTTGTTAATGGGTGCAGTCATCAATATGGCTCCAGACATGTGGAATGGCATCATTGCACAGGTTCCTTTTGTAGATGTGATCAACACGATGCTGGACGAAAGTATTCCTTTAACCACCAATGAATTTGATGAATGGGGAAATCCGAAGCAAAAAGCCGCTTATGATTATATGAAAAGTTATTCTCCGTATGAAAACATTGAGAAAAAAGCTTATCCGAATATGTTGGTCACGACTGGACTTCACGATAGTCAGGTGCAGTATTTTGAGCCCGCTAAATGGGTCGCCAAACTAAGGGCTACCAAGACCGATAAGAATGTATTGCTGCTCAAAACTGACATGGACTTTGGCCATGGCGGCGCATCTGGCAGGTTCGATTACCTGAAAGACGTTGCGCTAAATTATGCCTTCTTATTTGCATTGGAAGGGATCAATAAATAAAAAAAGTTTTTCTGGGGAGTAGAAAAGCCCCCGTAATTACCTAAATACAAAGCCCCCCTCAAAAACATTCAACTTTTTAAGGGGGGCTCGGTATTTTATAAAAGTGTTTATTTCTTTGCTTTCAGTAGTTCCTTCAATTCCGCAACTGCCTTTTTCAAATCCTCAATTTCTGATTTCATGCTTTTCAATTCTCTTTGCTGAACCGCGATTTCTTCATCATGTTCCTGCCATCCTTTCAATAAAGGGACGGTCATCGATTGATAATTCAGGGAAAGTGTCTTCTTTTGATCGCTGCCTGCTTTTACCAGAGAAGGGAAAAACTCCTGTACATTTTGCGCGATAAAACCGATCTGGTGTAAATCTACATCACGTCGGTCATAAGACACGGCATGCAGCCTCCTCAGCTGTTCAGAAACCGGAGGAAGCGTCTCAATGTTCTTCTTCAAGCGGATGTCGGAATTTGCCGTTACATCCCCTGAAGCTTTAATGTCTCCATTCACAATCACCTGCCCGGTTACTGTCAACTCTGAGTTCACATCCAGGGTGGTAAACTTTCCTTGTGCAGGTGTAGAACTACCAATCAGCGTATTGTCGATTGCCCCTTTGGTAATTTCCACGTTGTCTTTATTCTGAATGGCTAAGGTTCCTAAGCCCAGATTTTCTCTTGCGGCTTCGGCAGTAATTGCACCCGTTCCTCCTTTTTCAATAGCCAGGGTTTCTCCTGTACCACCTCCGGTACCGCCACCCATTTGGCTTTCTACCCAGTTAGTATTGGCAAGCCCGCCTTTTAGCTGGTAAAATTTCTCTTCCAGGATGGAGTAGACCAGCATCCCCACAGATCTCCTGGCCGGAGTAATCAGGTCTCTTTCCGCATTGCTGGCTACAGACCGGAAGCCTCCTTTCCCATAAATATCACTATGGGTTGCATACTTATCCGTCAGGTCGTTCGGCTCCAAAGCCCCGATTACCTTTACCTGCGCTACCGCGGAAAATGAGCTGATGCACAGGAATACACAAAATATATAGATCGCTTTCATTGGGATATAATTTTCATTACGCTTCATTGCTGTTTCAAAACTCATCATTAATGCTTTAAAATTCTTCATTGCTGTTTTAGATATGAAATGATGGCCTATTGAATGGTAAAAGTTACCGGTGCTGCTGTATTGTCTTTTTGCACATAAATCACATAATCGGTGACCCCGCCAGCAGTATTTCTAAAGGACCTGGTGGTCTTTTCAAAAGCACCGGTAGAATCCAGAATGCCGACGATGATTTTAGTTCCACCCCAGGCTGCAGGATAGGCAATTACCAGCTTTTGTCGGCCGGAAGGACTTGCTGCTTTATTGCTTACAGCCGCCGAACTCCCGAATTCACTAGTCAGGGCCAGGATTTGTGCATCAGTGGGTGCAAAATTTTCACCATCATCACCGCCAGTTGCAAAACCATAGTACCGTTTCCATTGGAAGCTCAGCGAGGCCGTTGCTTCTGTAGTTTTATTATCGGCTGTTTTTACGATTAATTTAAACACATTCGCCTCATTATTTTTTGCCATTACAGTGACCGTTCCAGTGACCGAAGCCCCTGGAGCTGGTGAAGTGCTAAAAACCTCCTGACCTGCTACATTGATACTGGTCAGCTCTCCGGTTTCCATTGCCCGCCCCGCGGTCCAGTTTAGAGAAACCGAAGTGGTACCTGATGGGCCCATCTCTCTATTTCCTGATGGATTACCGGTTAAACTCGCTGTGGGGCCTAAAGAAGGATAGAATACGGCTTCAATCCATTTAGCAAGGTCGTTGGTTCCAGGGTTTACATCTTTATAATAGGCTCCGGTAATCGGTCTGTTTCCATTGAAAGCACCAACATTTCCACCACCGCCACCGCCTAGAGTTGCTTTGTCTACCCAGGTCACAGATCCTTCTGCATTGCTGACCATCACCTGATCTTCCGCCTCAGACTTGATGTGCGCTGCGGTAATTACTTTTTCCGCTATCGAGGGATTCGGATAAGTTCCCTTTAAATCACCCCCTGCAGGTCCGCTAACTGCGCCCTGCAATAAAAGCGGAGGCCAGCTGGCATCTTCTTTCTTCGGGCCAAAAAGCGTCTGATCTGTTGTATTCACATAAAAATCTCCTGTTTTTCCTGTTCCTGCAACCGGGATTCCCACCCCATAAATCAGGTTATTTCCTGCTGCCGCAGCACCAGAGGAGAACAAGACCCAGTTGTTGTTGTTTTCCAGTTCTGCCGGTACATCTGCACAGATCAATTGATATGTTTTTGTTTTCCCGGTACCGTCGTCCATCACGGTACACAGCATTCCTGGCTGACGTCTTAGCGGGCTCAGGTTATTCCGATCTGCGAGCGTCTGCACCTGATGATGTCCACCCTTTGCATCATTCGTATAGATGATCACCTTTCCGGGTACCGGAATCAGTGGATTACCCACAAATTGTGCTGTTCCCTGCTTCGGGGCAAAAAACACAAATCCCATCGCCACCACCGCACATCTGATCCAATAATCTGTTCGTTTTTGTTTGATTTGCATATCCTTTATTTCTTTACAATTTCTATTTGTCCATCTTCTTTGATCAGGAAGGCCAACTCATTTCCATAGGCTACCCCCAATTTATTTATCGCATAAGCCTTCAGGTAATACGGAATTCCCGTACTTAAACCTTCCAGACTGATCACCGAAGCATCCGCTCCTGCGATGACTTTCGCATCTGCCAACGTTGGGTTTGGCACCGTACTCCAGCAAATTCCTGATTCAGTAATTGCCGATTCGCCATCGGTGATTAAAGTCAGCCCGCTGAGCACGGCAGTGGTACTTTTAGCAATGACCGGTACGGTTTTCAGCAATGGCTTTTTAACCGGTGCATAACCATACCATTCCGTCAGTTTAAACGGAGCCTCCTGATCTGCCAGGTGACTCTTGCTATTCAACCATGACAGGGAGAACGGTACTTTTCTTTCTGTCTCATTGATCTCTCCGATGGCGAGCATATAATCTGCCACTATCTTCATACTGATCCCTCCGGAAGCCGGCAATGGATTCAGCTTCCAATCGGCATAAAGCGTTACGCTTGCTGTAATTGGGAGGCCAAAATTAAAAACAGTTTCCATATTTTGATCACTATACCAGGCATAAAAAGTACTGCCCGTTTTAGTGCTGGCAGCAGCTGTGATCATAGATTGATCTTCTACTACCTGTGAAGCGACAGCACTGCCGCCATTACTTATCCAGGTGATTGTATGGTACAATCTGGAGATCTCCAGAGCACCATTCACAAAAGCAAAGTCATAATTGGCTGCTTTTAAATCCCCTGCCAGGAAGAGTACCGGATAAACTCCCGGCAGACTTGCAGTTGCAGCTGTTGTACTCGTTAGGGGTTCTCCCTCTAATTTTGCTGCGGCTCTCAAGCTCAATTCCGTTTCGCCATATTTGAAGCCTTTCATTTGATAAGTAAATGATGGATTCTCATGTCCGAAGAAACGTTTCAAGGTATCTCCATAAACCGTCAGTAAAGCTTTGCTGATGAGGAAGCTTTGCTCTGCCTCTACTTTTTCATAAAACGCATTTCCTGACTGAACCGCTTTGATTAAGACTGTACCGGCGCCTTCAATTGTCGCCAGATCCCCGTTGATATCCAGCTGACCTTCTAACAATTCAAAAGTAATCGGCAATCCGGAAGTCACTGTTGCTTGTAGCTGGAAAGGGTCATCGCCATATTGTTTGTTTGTAATTGCGGCAAAATTGAGGATCTGCGTCGCTTTCTGAATGCGGATCATCACTTGTGCCGTCTGTAAAGTTGTATTGAAGGTATTTGGAGACAGGGCTAAATCGCCAACCATCAGCAATTCGCCAATTGGAGCAGCAGCATAGTTTGCCGGATCCCAGGTCACGATCAGGTTTTCTTTTGAACCATCATTATAGGTCACTTCAACACGGCCAGGTAATCCTAATCCAGCGAATGGTGTGCCGTAAGCCACCGTAATTGGTGTGATTACCGCGACCGAATCAATGTCCTTTTGAAGGGTAATTTTGATTTTCGCTTTCAGGTCTAAAGTGTTTCTAACGTCATTTGTGAGCTGTACCTCCCCGCTAATTGTCTGCTGCTGCAGGAGGTTACTTTGGTAGGCGCTTTCCTCCCATAGCACTGGTAAATCTTCGGTACTCTGATCATCATAAGTTACTTTGACGCTTAATGGCAACTCCAATGCACTGAATAACTTGCCATACACATCCACTAATGCCTTCGATTCTTCTACCGAAATGATATTTTTCTGATCGATGATCACTTGTATTTTAGCCATGATATCGGTAGGATTTGATGCCCCATCTGCAGGATCTAGAATCCCTGTAAAGTTAAAGCTCCCGACTTCATCTTCGATGAAATCTGCCGATTCCCAGGTCACTCCTGCCAGCCCCGTCGCACCAGTTGTATAAGTTACCGGCAAGGAAGTACCGAGTTGCGTCATCACGGTTGCCTTGCTCGTTCCTAAAGGAAAATGAACTGGTGTCGTTACCGTCACCGAATTGATCATCAGCAATGGAACCTGTACGGTAATCTTTATGGATGCCGTTTTATTGTCCTTATTTTCTTCCGGGCTATCTGGCAATAATGTTCCGTTTAACAAGTAATCAGCAGCCGTATTCCCATCAAAATTTCCTGCATCCCATAACACCGACAGCGGTTCTACCTGCTGATTATTATAGGTCACATTGACCGTAGGCGGCAAGGCCAGGTTGGCAAATAATGTTCCGTAAGGAACGATCATATCTGGTACAGCTGCCACAGCAACCACAAAACGAGGCGCTACTTTTACTTCCATTAAGGCCATTACGTCATTCGGATTTTCAGTATTTACCGGCATCATGACCTTGGTCATGAACCTATAATAGCCCGTTTCAAATGGGTTATAATCCGAATTTTCCCAGCTGCTGATGCTCAGCATTTCCGTAGCACCATCATCAAATAATCCGGTTACTTTCGCTGGTAAACCCAAGGCAATTAAAGCTGTTCCGTTAGCCACCTGAATGGTATCCGTCGCTATAGAAACCAAGGTTCTGATCTTCTCCGCGACAGTTACACTGATCGTTGGCTGTAAAACATTAGGGTTGTCAATTTCCGTAGGAACCACCATTGTTCCTGGTAATATATAAGTGCTCGCTATTTTTTCGTCGTAATTTCCTTTGGCCCAATCCACCGATAATAAGTCTTCCGACTGGTCATTGTAAGTTACTTTTACCGATTCCGGTAAAGTTAAGGCGTCAAAAGCAGTACCATAAGGAACCGTTAAAGGAGCAACTGTGGCAATCTTCAGGATCGCTTTCCTGCCTACTTTAACCCATACCTGAGCAGGCAGATTGCCTGGATTCTGTACCCCTTGCGGCAATACCAATTCTCCTTCAAACAGGTAGGTTCCAGCAGTGGTTTCGTCATAATCCAGACTTTCAAATGAAAGGCTCATTACTGGAATATCCTGATTTGTGCCATCGTCTAATTTCGCATTGCGGGTTCCTGGGAATACCAATGTTTCGAGTTTTGTACCATAAGCCACTTCGATCGTATCTGCTATCAGCGAGACAATTTCTTTTGCCCTTGGCAACACTGTGATCTCTATTTTAGGAATAATCCCTTTAGAATTTTCTATATCATCCGGCAGGATAAACTCGCCAGTAACATTGTATTTTGCCGCCAGGTTTCCATTATACCCTGTTAAATTCCAGGTGACGCCAAGATCCTGTCTGCCTCCATCTACAAATTCGGCGATCAGCGCATCCGGTAAAATCAAGGTATTGGCATCCGTTCCAAAAAACACGGTTAAAGGATCTGGAGCAAGGTAAGATTTGATGATGCGTTTGCCGATATTGACTTTTAAACTGGCCTTTACACTATCCGGATTGATGAACCCTTCAGGTGTTTCCAGTTCCCCTACCAGCTGAAAAGCACCAGGCTCATCCGCCAGGTAATCACCCTCCATCCAGGTTACATTTAAGCTGCCGGAAGTTCCATTATCATAAGTGACCAATGCTTTTTTAGGAAACAATAATTTAGCGGCAGTAAATGTAGTTCCATAAGGAATATTCACTGAATCCGCTGCTGCGGTGAGTACTTTTAATGGTTTTGGCCCTACTTTAACCAACACTTCTGCGTAGCGTAAATTCGGATTTTCGATTTGGTCGTGGATCACGATCTCGCCTTTAAAAGTATATGTTCCTTCCTGGAAACGGTTATAAGTTGCAGAGCCCCAAAGCACGCCTTCTGTTCCGGTCGACTGATCATTATAAGTCACTGTTACTTCATCCGGCAAGCCGATTTCGTCGGTTTCTGTGCCATATTTTACATTGATTAAAGGAGGATTAATTACCGAAATCACTTCCTTTTTGCCCAGGATAATTGTAATTGAAGTGCTGCGCACATCTTTGTTCGCCACACCAGGAATCAGTATAGGGTCTCCATCAAAGGTATAGTTCCCGGGTTTCAGCGGGTCATAACCTTCCGTATCCCAGGTCATATTCAAGCTCCCGGTACTGTTGTCATCATAAGTTACCGGAATAGCCAGTTTTAAAGCTTCAATAGCATTTAGCTTTGTTCCGAAAGCTACATGAACAGAATCCGGACGGGCAATAGACACAATGTTTTTAGGCTTCGGAAGTACCGTTAAAACAATTTTTGCTTCCAGATTTCCGGTGTTGTCAATGCTCTCATTGTGCAGTAATTTCCCTGATAGGTTATAGTCGGCGGAAACCAGAGGATTATATTTTCCAGGTTTCCATTCTACGCCTACGGTGTCCGTAGTTCCATCATCAAACCTTGCTTTAATCGTTTGCGGCAATTCCACCACATCATCAAATGCGGTTGCATACTGCGTACTTACTCCTGCCACCGGAAGCACAGAAACGATGTTTTTACGGATGATGACTTGCTGATTTGCGAACAGGCGCTTACTGTTGGACGTCAATGGTTTCAGCTGCAAATCACCTTTTAAATCATATTCTCCACCTTTATTTGAGGTATAAGTAGATTTATCCCAGATCACGCTAAGGAAACCTGTAGTCTGATCATGGTAAGTTACCCGGATCGAAGACTGTAATGGCAAGTTTGCTGCCGGTGTATTCAGGGGTACTGTGATGTCTGCTAATGGTTCTATTTCAATGATGTTTTGCTGTGCATACACATCTACACTGGCCTCAAATTCTGCTGGATTGGCATGTTCTTCTTTCAATACCAAATCTGCATAAAGGCGGTACACACCCGATTTTAAATCGTAAGCACCCGGTCTCCAGATGAGCGTTAACATATCAGTCGTGACGCGGTCATCATAAGTTACCCTCACTTGTTTTGGCAATAATGGCAGGACTTCTGAGAATGGTGTCCCTGATAAAACATATACCGGCGGTAATTCTTCCAGGGCAATGATGTAAGGGAAAACCGGATCTATTACGGCTACTTTCGCAGTGGCGGTCAGGTTGTTCCTGTTCATCTCCGGTTTAGGGACCATAATGTTCCCGATCAAGGTATACAGCCCTTCCGCATTTCCATTATAATCACCAGCCAGCCAGGTTACAGGGAACTTCACCTTGCTCTGATCACTCATCACTACCTCAACTTGCGGTACCAGGTTTAACTGGTCGAAAGGTGTGCCGGTATCAATTTTAACAGGGATCGGATAAGGTTTCAGCACCTCAATAATATAAGGCTCCCTGGTGTTCACCTTCATTTTGATTTTCAGAGAACCACATACATTATCTCCGGCAACGGACAGGATAAACTCATACTCCCCAGCTTCGGTTGCTTCTCCGGAGATCAAACCTGCAGGGCTGAGCGTCATTCCATCCGGCAAAAGCCCTTGTGCTAAGGTAAACGTATAATTTCCTGCAGTAGCCAAAGCGATCTGGTGGCTGTATTGGCTCCATTGATCCGCTTCAGGAAGCTGCTGTTCTGCATTTTCCAGGTATAATCCCTGGAATTCATAAGCCCCGATATCTACAGTATTGTGCTGAATCCTTGGTGCACCGGCAAGATCCTGAGTGATCCCGTTGATTTTGCTGTTATCTCCCATATTAATGGAAGGTGAACATGGCGAAAGTGACAATTCATCCCCTTCAGGATTGTTAAACTGAGGGTCTTTACTTAAGATCAGTGTTCCTGTTTTATAACCATTTTCGATGGTACTGTTGGCCACAACAATACCTGTATTGAGCTGATCGGCTACTTTGTTGCCACGTTTATTACCCCATAAAATGGTGTTGTAAATGTTCAGTGTTCCGGTATATCGATACACCCCTCCACCATATTGATTGGCGGCAGAAGTATTCGCATAAGCGATGCTGTTGTTAGCAATCGAGGTGTTCACCAGGTTGGTGATTCCATTATAATGGTACAATGCACCCCCATAATATCCACCGGTACTGGTCACCCTGTTTCTGCTGAATACTGCGTTATTGATGTTCAGTGTTCCCGAAGTCTGATAGATTGCTCCACCGTGCTGTACCGCAGTATTTCCGATAAATTTCGCATTATTGATGGTGGGTTTTCCATTGCTGGCATTATATAAAGCACCTCCGTAAATCGCAGCGGCATTGTCTTTAAAGGACACTTTATCCATTGTAACTGCCGAACTGATATTATACAATCCCGCACCATAACTTCCTTTATTCCCGATAAATTTAACGTCTTTAAAGCTGATTACTGCCGAGTTGTACATCCCTCCGCCATAAGCATAGCCACCCGGACCTACCGTATTATTCTCCAGGGTGATGTTGCTGAATTCCGATGCACCGCTATTGAAAACACCACCGCCATAATTATAAGCGACGTTGTCTTTAATCCATAGGTTCCTAAAGATGATCTTTCCTAAGGCATTGTAAATACCCGCTCCATAATACGCTTCATTGCTGGAATTAGATCCTGTTGCGGTCTTTCCACCAACAATACTGAATCCATCTACAATCGTTGCATTTGTTAAAGCAACACGGTTATAAAGGACATGGTAACTTCTTTTTTCTCCGCTTAAAATCGTCTCATTTGTTGTCGAAATTGTTTCCGGATCTCGCTCTGAAAACTCATTTTCTGTGCCTGCAAAACCACCGAATAGTTTCACATTTTCTTTGAGGACATAGTAATCGGTGACTTTCAATCCAGGAATATATTTCCCTTTCGCCACCCATACCGTATCGCCGGCAAGGGCAGAGCTGAGTCCTTTTTGGAGGTCAAGGAAACCATTGGTCCAGTCGGCACCATTGTCCATTCCTGTGGCGGCCTGGTTCACATATATGCGTACCCCACCGATTCCTGGTCTGACGTCTACAGTGTATAGTCGGTTTCCACAAAGCATCCCATCGTTTGCGGTGACATTGAACGTATATGTTCCGCTATTGATCGGGCGGCCAGTAATCTGACCGGATTTGTTCATCAACAATCCATCTGGCAATTTACCGTAACTGATGGCGTAAGTGTAAGTACCGCTGCCACCGCTAGCGATGATCTGCTGTGTATACCGTTGTCCGCGGATCCCTTCCGGCAATGCCGCCGGGCCGACCATAATTCTACTTTGCTGGTTTTCATCAGCCCCCAGATCTACCGCATCTGCCATGATCCTGGTTTTACCATTGATGTCTTTTGTTAATCCAGCAGCAAATACATTGTCTCCCATATTGATTGCAGGCGAACAATCCGATAAAGAAAGGTCGTCGGGATCGGCAAGATTAAACATCGGATTTGCATCAATCACTGTTTTTCCGGCCAGGTAACCGCCCCTAATCAAGGCATTGCTCACTTTAACATTCAGGTTCAGCTCATCAGCTATATTGTTGCCGCGTGTATTGCCCCAGAGAATACTGTTCTGCAGGTTTAACGTTCCCGCATTGCGATAAATTCCTCCTCCATATTTGGTTACTGCAGCATTCACATAAGCGATGCTGTTATTGCTGAAAGTTACGTTATTCAGATTGGAAGTAGCGGTGTACTGATACAAACCACCGCCGAAATAAGCAGCGTTACCCGTCACTTTATTCCTGCTGAATGCTGCATTGTTTAAAGTTAAAACAGCTGAATACTGGTATAAACCGCCTCCATGCTGTACCGAAGTATTGCCCATAAATTTAGCGCGATCCAGGGTGATTTTACCATTGTAAGCATAAAACCCACCACCTGTTAATACTGCTTTATTCTCTTTAAATAACACATCATTCAACACCAATGCAGCCGTAGCATGGTACAATCCTCCACCGTTATTTGCAGTATTGCGGATGAACTCGATATGGTTCATGACAGCGGCTCCTGAGTTGTACAATCCACCGCCATAAGCGTAGGAACTAGAGCTGATCGTATTGTTTTCAAAAGTGATCTTATTGAATACTGCTGCACCAGTATTGTACATTCCCGCACCATAACTGCTGGAGTTGTTATTTTTAATCCAGAGGTCCTTAAAGATTATGGCTCCCTGAACATTATAAATACCTGCACCGATATAAGGTTCGCCGGTGCTTCCGCCAACTACGGTACGGCCACCAGTAATCGTGAAACCATCCAGCACCGTTGCCTTCGTTAGTGCTTTGTTGTTGAAGACCACATGTCTGTTGATGTTTTTCCCATCTAAAATCGTTTGGTTAAGTGTTCTTGTATTTAGGCTATCTCTTTCTGAAAGCAGGCTTTCCCTGGCAGCAAAACCACCGTATATTTTGACGCCTTCTTTCAACTGAAAGGTAGAAGTGATGAGCGGCCCTGGGCTATAAGTTCCTTTCGCTACCCATATTTCATCTCCGGCAATCGATACTTTCAGTGCATTTTGTAAGTCGAGGTAAGCATTGCTCCAGGTACTCCCATTGTCTTGTCCCCCAATTGCGGCCTGGTTCACCAGGATGCGAACGACTCCGCTTCCTGCTACAATTTCCATGTTGTACATCCGGTGTCCACATAAGTTGCCATCGGTAGCTTTGACTACAAAAGTATATTTACCGATCACGATTGGATTACCGCTGATCAAGCCCGCAGGTGTCATTGAAAGTCCATCGGGAAGTTTTCCGGAAATCACCTGATAGGTATAGTTTCCGGTACTTCCTGTATGACCAGATCCGGTTATTCCTTGTAACTGGACACTGATACTTTCTCCGCGATTTCCTTGTGGCATTGTCGCTGGCCTTACCTCAATTACTTCTTGCTGGTATTCTAAAGCCCCCATATCTACCCATTCAGACTTGATCCTTTCCGATCCCAGAAGGTCTTTTCCACCTGCAAGTACCAGTGTATTCTCTCCTGTATTTACTGCCGGCGAACATCCGGTAAGGCTTAAATCATCTGCTGCCGCGTTTACAAACATCGGTTCGGCATCAATGATGTTAGCACCTGCTGCATAACCTCCCTGAATCAGGGAATTGCTGACTTTAATATTCAAGTTGAGCTGATCTGGCGTTGCGGAGCCTCTCGTATTTCCCCAAAGCACACTATTATTCAAGGTTACCGTTCCTGCATTTCTAAAAATGGCCCCACCATAATTTACGGTTCCTGCCTTGAAATAATTGATGCTGTTGTTGCTAAAAGTGTTGTTAGTGAGCGTTGCTGTTCCGGAATAGATAAAAATGGCACCGCCATAATTTCCTGCGGTTGAGGTCACACTATTCCTGCTAAACGTGCTATTGTCAAGTTTAAATGTACTGTTAGACCAGATCGCTCCACCATGTAAGACCGCGGTATTATTGGTAAATAAAGTTCTGTTTAAGGTTAATGTTCCGCTGGCATAAATTGCACCACCACTTCCTGCGGCACTATTATTTTTAAAGGACACATTGGTAAATACCGGTGTGCCATTGGCGATAAAAACAGCGCCTCCGGTAGTGGATTTATTAGCGGTAAAACTGGCATTGGTGATGGTTAAAACTGCTCCGGAATTGCTGTAGATCGCGCCTCCCTGTCCGTTGGTGATCGTGTTATTGTCGAATCGGACATCGATCAACTCGCCCAGCCCTGCATTGAACAGGGCAGATCCGTAACCCGGATAACTGGCAGATTCAATGATCTTATTGTTTTCAAAAACACCTCCTTTGAGCTTAAATCCACCGGCATTATACACCGCCGAACCTCTGGCATATTGCCCGGTTGTCCGGTTATTGCTGAAAATGATATTGCTGTAAGTTGCATTTCCGCTATGGTAAAGTCCACCTCCATAACTGGCGATATTATTCTTTATCCAAAGGTGATTGAAGACTGCAGCTCCGGCTGAATTGTAAATCCCAGCGCCATAATAATTGCCATTGTAATAATAGCTGTTGTAACTGGTTCCGGCATTTCCACCCTGGATTGAAAAACCATCCAGTACCGTTGCGTTGCTTAAGGCGGCGACGTTATAAACCACATGGAAACTCGACTTCCCCTGACTGCCATCAAGGATGGTTTCGTTCAACCCACGAACAGCTGTACTGTCTCTATCTGCCAATAAAATTTCTGTTCCTGCGAAACCACCATAAATCTTCACTCCTTCTTTTAAAGTGAAGGAAGAAGTGTTCAGCAGTCCCGGACTATAAGTTCCTTTGGCCACCCAAACTGTGTCTCCTGCGGAGGTTTGTGCCAATGCAGGCTGCAAATCGGTAAAGGCATTCGCCCAGTCGCTGCCGTTGTTTTCTCCTTTTGCGGTCTGATGTACAAACAGTTTTCCTGAGCCATTTAAAATGTTGACTGTATACTGTCTGTTTCCGCTCATTGTACCATCGGTGGCACCGATTACGAAAGTATAACTGCCCACTACTGTTGGTGTGCCCTGTAGTTTTCCATTTGGCAGGAAGATCAATCCGGTAGGTAATTTACCCCCTTGCAGCGACCAGGTAACCGGTAAAGTCGTTCCCGTTGTGGTTAACTGGATGGCTGCGTAAGCGCCCCTTTTCAGAGGAGCAATAGTTACTGGATTCAACATCAGACTTTGTCCGCCTTCATTTTCATAAGCACCCAGGTCTATCAGGTCATTGATCAAACGCGGTTTTCCATCAAGGTCTTTATCAAATGCCTGCCAGCTATTTTTTCCGGCATCAATTGCCAGAGATCCACCTTTTAGCCTCAGGTTATCTGCGGCTGCATCTTCAAACATGGGATCTCCAAACTTGATGTCTTCCCCGGTTGAATAGTTATTCTGGATTAAAGTACTGCCGGCGATGATGCCTGCATTGAGTTGATCCATTACCTTATTACCGCGTTTATTGCCCCATAGAATGCTATTATGAAGTGTTACCGTTCCTGAGTTGCGGAACAATGCCCCTCCGTAGCTTAAGGTTGCACTGGCATTGATGTAATTGATGCTGTTGTTGCTAAACGTGACGTTATTGATCAACGCTTCCCCGGAGTTGACAAACATTGCCCCGCCGTAATAAGCCGCTGTTGAGCTCACCTTATTTCGGCTGAATATACTGTTGTCGATTCTGATACTTCCAGTGCTCCAGATGGCTGCTCCATGTTGTCCGGAAGTGTTTTCAATAAAAGAAACACGATTTAACACCGGGGTTCCCGCAGCATACATTGCCCCTCCAGTTCCGGTAGTACTGTTCCCTTTGAAGATGGCGTCTGTAATTTCCGGGAAGCCATTGGCAATAAATAGCGCTCCACCTGTGCTTGCTTTATTGCCTGTAAATTCGGCTTTGCTGATCTTTATTCCAGCGCCAGAATTACTATAAATCGCACCTCCTTGTCCGTTGGCAAGCCTATTATTTAGGAATTTAACTTCTTCTAATTCCAGTAAACCCGTATTAAAGATTGCGGCTCCATAACCGGTATAACTAGCGGATTCTATGATGCTATTTCCTTCAAAAATCCCTTTTGTTATGGCGAAACCTTTGGTATTATAAACCGCAGCACCGCGTGCATACGAGCCTTTAGCGATGTTATTCGTAAACCTGATATTGGTATATTCCGCATCACCATTATGGTATAAACCTGCACCATAAGTAGCGATATTATTTTTAATCCATAGGTTTCTGAAGATCGCCGTTCCAGCGGTATTGTAAATTCCACCACCATAATAATTGGCATTAGAGGAAGAGGAATAAGTCGTTGCTGCAGCTCCTCCCTGAATACTGAAACCATCCAGTATCGTGGCCGAAGTTAAGGCCGTGGTATTGTAAACAACATGGTAGCTGGCCACTCCCTTACTTCCATCCAGGATCGTTTCATTCAGCGTTGCGATGTCATTTGATACCCTTTCGGTGATCAGCGTTTCTGTACCTGCAAAACCGCCATAAATCTTTACTCCCTCTTTTAGAGTGAAAAAGGAGCTTGCTGTGATTCCCGTACTGTAACTTCCTTTAGCCACCCAGATTTCATCGCCTGCTTTAACTTGTGCCATTGCCGCTTGTAAATCTGTGAAAGCATGTTGCCAATTGCTTCCGTTGTTATCTCCTGTTGCTGTTTGATGTACGAATAAGCGAACTGGTCCTTCTTTTACGTTTACGGTGTATTGTTTGTTGCCTGCGATGGTTCCGTCCCCGGCGCCGATCACGAAGGTATAGCTGCCTACTAAAGTTGGTGTTCCTCTTAATTTACCATCGGGTAAGAATACCAGCCCTGTGGGCAATTTGCCACCCTGGAAGCTCCAGGTAACTGGAGATGTGGTTCCGGTGTAGGTCAGCTGAAGGTCCAGGAATGCTCCTCTGCTGAGGTCTGGAATGACTCCCGGACTGATCAATAATTGTCCGGCACCATCATGCTCGTAAGCACCCAGATCTACGACTTCATTAACCAGCCGTGGGTTTCCTGCCAGATCTTTGTCGAAAGTTTGCCAGTTGTTGTCTCCCACATTCATGGCTAATGAACCTCCTTTGAGTCTTAGGTTGTCTGTTAATGGGTCTTCAAACATCGGATCTCCGATTTTAATGTCGGTTCCGGTGGCATATCCATTCTGGACAATCGCATTGCCGATAATGACACCTGCATTCAATTGATCGGCTACATTATTGCCTCGTTTGTTGTTCCAAAAGATACTATTGTGAACATTCACCGTTCCAGAGCTGCGGAATAATGCGCCTCCATAGCTTAGGGTGGCACTGGCATTGACATAGCCAATACTGTTGCCGCTGAAACTCACATTGCTGATGTTTGTCGTTCCTGAACCCACATATATAGCTCCTCCATAATATGCGGCGGTAGCATTGATTTTATTCCTGCTGAAAATGGTGTTGTCTATTTTTAAAGTTCCGCTGCTCCAGATGGCGGCTCCATGCTGAAGCGAAGTATTTCCTGTAAAGCAGATACGGTTTAACAACATCGTTCCTGCGGAATAAATAGCTCCGCCTGTGCCCGTAGAAGCATTGTCTTTAAACCTGGCCTGGCTCAGGTCAGCAGTACCATTGGCAAAGAATAAAGCCCCGCCAGTAGTCGCTTTATTTCCAATAAATTCAACTTCTTTAATTTTCACTGCTGCTCCAGATCCAGAGTAAATTGCTCCTCCCTGCCCACTGTTAATGGTATTGTTTAGGAATTTAACTTCATTTAGTTCTAAAGCTCCAACGTTAAAAATACCCGCTCCATATCCGGTATAGCTGGTTGATTCCGTGATCTTATTGTATTCAAAAACACCGTTCTGCAGCTTAAATCCAGCACCATTATAAACACCAGCCCCTCTTGCATAAGACCCTTTTGCTTCGTTATTGCTGAAAGTGATGTTCGTATAACTTGCGGTTCCCTGATGGAACAAACCTGCTCCATAGGTAGCGATGTTATTTTTAATCCAAAGGTTGCGGAAGACTGCTGATCCTGCCGTATTGTAAATCCCACCACCATAATAATTGGCATTGGAAGAAGAGGAGTAAGTAGTGGCTGCTTTTCCTCCCTGGATGCTGAAACCGTCTAACACGGTCGCCTCCGTTAAGGCTGCCGTATTGTACACCACGTGGTAACTGGCTACACCTTTATTACCTTCAAGAATGGTTTCATTGGCGTTGCGAATGGCGGTACTGTCGCGCTCTGCAAGCAGATTTTCTGTTCCTGCAAAACCACCATAAATCTTTACGCCTTCTTTTAGGATGAAGTAAGAACTGGCGGTCGGACCGGCACTATAACTTCCCTTCGCCACCCATATTTCATCCCCTGCTGAAGTTTGTGCCAGGGCCGGCTGCAGATCTGTAAAGGCATTGGCCCAGTTGCTTCCATTGTTTCCTCCGGTTGCCGCTTCATGCACAAATAACCGGGCTATACCACCGGTCACGCTGACTGTATATTGCTTGCTGCCGATCAGCTGACCATCCGTTGCCGCAGCCACAAAAGTATAACTGCCAATTAAGGTGGGCACTCCTGTGATTAAGCCTTCAGGGGTTAACGTCAGTCCGACTGGTAAGCTACCCGATTGAACAATCCAGGTATAGTTTCCTGAACCACCGGTTGCGGTCATTTGAATCTTTGGATTTATTCCCCTTGGGAACGGGTTAAAGCTTGCTGGCAAGATTTTCAGCCCTGATCCACCTTGATTCTCGTAGGCACCAAGATCGATCTGATCATTCACCACCCTTGCATTTCCTGACAGGTCAGTAGTACTGGTATTTTTGGCATTGTCTCCTGCGTCTATTCCTGGAGATCCGCCTTTTAGTTGTAAGTTATCGGCCTCTGCCTGCTGAAATAAAGGATCGCCAATCAGCACATTTGTTCCGCTGGCATATCCGCCCTGTACCAGCGAGTGGTACACCACTATGCCGGCATTGAGCTGATCTGGGAGATCATTACCTCGTTTATTGCCCCAGAAAACACTGTTATTGACATTGATGACACCCGCACTGCGATACAATCCAGCACCTCCAATGGTGGTCGCATGAGTAAAGGCAATCCGGTTGGCACTGAAGGTCACATTGTTTAGTGTTGCTGCTGCTGCAACAAACAAACCTCCGCCATAATATGCCCCAGCTGTAGTCACCGCATTTCTGCTGAACACCACATTTTCCAGGCTAGCCGTTCCAGACAGATGGTACATTCCACCTGCCTGCTGACCAGCACTGTTATTAATAAATGAGCTGTTGAATACATTGATCAGTCCGCCATTATGTGCAAATCCACCTGCGTAAAGCCTGGCAATATTGCCTTTAAATGTCGCATTGACTAAAGTGATGGAAGCGTTTAAATTGTACATACCCCCACCATAAGCACTGGCTTCGTTGTCCTGGAAAAGGATTCCTGTAAATACTGCAGGTCCCTGATTGTAGATCCCTGCTCCTCTATCCGCTTTGTTATTTATAATTTGAAGGTTATTGAATACTGCTTTTACAGAGGCATAATTGTAGATACCACCACCGCGATGGTTGTCGGTATCTCCTCCCGATAAAGCTTGTCCGCCGCTAACCGTAAATCCATCCAATACGGTGGCGGTAGTTAAAGCGAGGTTGTTAAATAAGACGTGTCTGCTGGCCACTCCTTTGCTTCCATCTAAAATACTTTGGTTATCGGTATGGATGGTATTCGCTTGGCGCTCTTGAAGGGTCTTTTCTGTTCCGGCAAAACCGCCGTAAACTTTTACCCCTTCTTTCATGGTAAACCAGTCGGTGGCCAATGGCCCTGGGCTGTAATTTCCTTTCGCCACCCAGATCTGATCTCCGGTAATGGATTTGTTCCAGGCATTCTTTAAATCTGTGAATCCATGTTCCCAGCTGCTGCCATCATTATTACCGGATGCAGCGGCTGCATTGGCATATAAAACTGCAGCTGCAGGATTTACCAGTAACGTATATTGCTTGCTGCCCACCAATTCTCCGTCGGTTACACCGATCACAAAAATATAGGTTCCGGCAACCATTGGTCTACCAGAAAGCGCGCCATTTGGTTTAAGCACAATTCCGGATGGTAAGGTTCCTGAAGTCACTTTCCAGGTCAAGGCATTTGTAGAACCCGTTACCGTTAAAGGCACTTCCAATACCTCCCCGCGACTATAAGCGGATAAGCTCAATGGCGTAATGATCAGACTTGCTGTACCTTGATTTTCATAGGCACCCATATCTACCGTTTCGTTGATTAAACGTGGGTTTCCATCCAGATCTTTTACGGTAGAGATCTTTGCATTGTTCCCCATATCTATCGCTGGAGATCCTCCTTTCAGGCGAAGGTTATCCGCTGCTGCGTTGACAAATAAAGGATCGCCGATCACGATGTTTGTACCGCCAGAATAACTGCCCTGAACAATACTCTGATCGATAGTCACTACCCCAGTAATCTGATCTGGAAGGTTTGCTCCGTAAGTATTTCCCCAAAAAATACTGTTATAAATGGTAACGGCTCCGCTGTTGCGGTATAAAGCGCCACCACCTGCCGAAGCTCTGGCAATGCTGTTACCGCTAAAAGTCACGTTGATTAAGCTTGCATTTGCGCTGGCATAGATCGCAGCTCCATAAAAGGCACCGGTAGACGTCACCTTATTTCGGCTAAAGATCACGTTGTCCAATTTAGTCGCTCCTGCCAGATAAAATGCACCACCATGCTGCACAGATTCGTTGGCAATAAATGAAACGCGATCTAATACGCCATTCGCGCTACTGCTGTACAATGCACCGCCCGCACCAGTGGCTGTGTTTCTGATAAAGCTCACATCAGTCAATTCCAGCAGTCCTGTGGCTGAATACAGGGCTCCCCCAGTAAAGGCTGTATTTTCTATAAATGAGGTTTTAGAGATTTTCGAAGTCGCTCCTGCGGCATGGTAATAGGCACCACCCTGTGCATAAGTCGTTCCCTCCACCCTGTTGTTTTTAAACACCGTATTGCTCATATTTAAAACACCATAGTTGATCAGGGCACCAGCATAGGTACCCGTTCCTGCAGTCACCACATTGCTTTCAAAAGAGACACTGTCCAGATTTGCCGTTGCAGTCCCAATGTATAATCCTGCCGCCCTGCCATAAGTACCGGTGGTGGTATTTGCGACAAACTTTGTATTGCTCAATGTAATTGTACCCCCAGAAACCATCATACCTCCACCGTAAACGGCATTATTACCGGTAATGATGAGGTTGTTGAATACGGGATTTCCCAGGCTGTTAAAAATTCCCGCACCATAATAATTTGCGCCCAGCGAACTGCTGTTGGTCATTAATGTTTTTCCCCCGCTAATGGTAAATCCATCTAATAATGTCGCATTGCTTACCGCGATAGTATTGGAAACCACATGGTAGCTGGCTACCCCCTGACTACCATCAAGGATACTTTTATGAGTAGTGTGGACATCCGATATTTTTCTGCTTTCCAGGCTTGCTTCTGTTCCGGCGAAGCCTCCGTAAATTTTAACACCTTCCTTTAAATTGAAAGTAGAGGTAGCGAGTAATCCAGGGCTATATGTCCCTTTAGCCACCCAGATCTGATCACCAGCAATGGCTTGGGCAATGGCCAATTGTAAATCAGAATAGGCGTTTACCCAATCGCTGCCATCTTTTTTTCCAGTTGCCTTTTCATCCGTAAACAGGTGTGTACTGGCGGCATTAACGATGTACGTATATTGCTTGCTGCCGATAAACTGACCATCGGTTACCGAAAGCACGAAGGTATAACTGCCAGCAAGCATTGGCCGGCCAGTTAACCATCCTCCCGTACTCAGGGAAAGTCCCTGAGGCAATGCTCCTGAGGACACGGTCCATGTTAATTTTCCTTCAGCTCCAGTTGCAGTAAATTGCTGGTTTAAAATAGTACCTCTGTTTATTGGGCTCAGTGTTGCCGGCAAAATACTCAGACTTGCTCCACCCTGGTTTTCATAAGCACCCATATCTACTTGCCCGTTGACCACCCTTTCATTGATGTCCAGATCCCTTGAAGTTCCTGTAGCCGCATTATCACCAGCATCTATGGCTGCCGATCCGGCTTTCACCCGGAGGTTATCATTCGCTGCATCTGTAAATAATGGGTTTCCTATGGAGATATTGGTTCCCGCAGCGTAACCACCTTCTACGATGGAGTTGGCAATGGTTAAAGCGGGACCAGCTAGCTGATCTGCGACATTCCCCCCACGTTTATTGCCCCATAAAATACTGTTGTAGATTGCAGCTGTTCCCGATGCAGCCTTGAAAAAAGCGGCTCCGGTTGCTGTTGTGGCATGAACATAAGCGGTGGTATTGTTGCTGAAAGTAATGTTGGAAAGCGTAGATGTTCCTGAGGCATGGTACATTCCGGCACCATATCCATTGGTATTTGCCCCGGTAATTGCATTTCTGCTAAAGATGACATTGTCCAATCTGACAATTCCACTGTTATACAGTCCGGCACCATGCTGTACCCCGATATTGGCAATAAAGGATCCGCGGTTGAGGCTGAAATTTACGGTAGTGTGCACTCCAGCTCCTAAAGTGCTGGCGGTATTGCCTTTAAAGCTTACATCTTCTGCATCAATTACGCCATTATTCAAGATACCACCCCCATTTGTTAAGGAAATATTATTTTGGAAATCACCTTTTCTAATGGTCAGCAAGCCTGTTCTATGGTATAAACCACCTCCACCACCGGTAGTCGCCTTGTTGCGTAAGAACTGAACATCCTCCAGTTTTACCTCCGGAGTGTAATTGTACATCCCTCCTCCAATAATCGCCTCATTCTCGATGAAATTCAGCTTTCTAAAACTGGCCAGGGCATTCTGGTTGTATAGTCCACCGCCCTGAGCGTTACCACCAGACACGATGTTTTTTTCCATCCTGATATTTTCAAATGTAGATGGGCCATTGTTAAAAATCCCACCACCGTAATGGTAGGCATTGTTATTTTTAATCCAAAGGTTTCTGAATACTGCCGTTCCTGCATTGTTGTAGATTCCGCCTCCATAATAAGCCGGACCGGAGCTATTGATGGCTGTTCTTCCTCCGCTGATGCTAAATCCATCTATGACCGTCGCTGCGGTTAAGGCCACTGCATTATTGACTACATGGTAACTTTTCCCATTTCCATTCAGGATGGATTCATTTGTTCCAAATAGGGTATTTGCATCTGCCACACGTTGTGTTAGGGCATCCTCAGTTCCTGCGAAACCACCATACATTTTAACCCCTTCTTTCAGCGTGAATGTGGAAGTCAAGTCTGGTCCCGGGGAGTAATTCCCTTTGGCCACCCAGATTTCATCACCTGCTCCGGCTTGTGCCAGCGCAAGCTGTAAATCTGTAATTGCATGTGCCCAGTTATTTCCTGTCTTCGTTCCTGTTGCAGCTTCACGTACATATAAGCGTGCTGGTGCCTGCTGTACTTCGATTGTATATTGTTTAGATCCAATCAAATTGCCATCCGAAGCGGCAACAGCAAAAGTATATCCGCCAATCACCGAAACCATTGCGCGCCCATAGATTTTACCTGCCGGAGAGATGAAAAGCCCGGTAGGAAGTTCTCCGGATAATAAGCTCCAGGTATAAGTCCCGCTCCCGCCAGTAACTTGTAGCTGGATGTTCTGCTCTTCACCGCGTACCAGTACCGGCAAGGTTGCTGGTGTAATTTTTAACGAAGCACCACCCTGGTTTTCATAAGCACCCTGATCAACAGTAGTATTATAAAAACGTGGATTTCCTTCAATATCCTTTGTAGTCGTGGTATAGGAATTATTTCCTTTATCAATGGCCAAGGAGCCGTTTTTCAGGTTCAGGTCGTCGGTTGCGGCATTGGAGAATAATGGGTCTCCCACTAAAATAGCCGTTCCTGCTGCATAATCATCTTGAACCGTACTGTTCGCGATGGTGATTCCTGTATTCAATTGGTCAGGAACTCCAGCTGCTCTGGTATTTCCCCAGAAGATACTGTTGTACACTTTTACTGTTCCCGAAGCTCTGAACAATCCTGCTCCAGCATTTGCTGCGACAGAAGCCACGCTGTTATTGCTGAAAGTAGCATTGGTCATATTTAATGTTCCACTGCCAATGTATACGCCAGCACCCGTAGCCGCTGTTCCTGTTCCTTTATTACGGCTAAACACCACATTGTTCATGGTGTTCGT
Organism: Pedobacter polysacchareus; assembly: GCF_019802255.1. Lineage (GTDB taxonomy): Bacteria > Bacteroidota > Bacteroidia > Sphingobacteriales > Sphingobacteriaceae > Pedobacter > Pedobacter polysacchareus. Next base: position 124,736 of record NZ_JAHYSS010000001.1, read on the forward strand.
TACCGTTCCATAAAAACCTGCACCGCTTTGTACGGCAGTATTGCCAAGGAAGGATACGCGGTCCAGATCTATAATACCTGCGTTATTTATCGCTCCCGCATAAGTTACCGCAGCATTTTCTCTGAAAACAGCATCCGTAATTGTTACCGAACCCGTATTATAAATTGCGCCTGAACTTGCATCTGATCTGTTGCTGATAAATTCAGCATTGCTGATGCTGAAACCAGTTCCTCCGGAACTATTAAATATGGCCCCAGCATAAGTATTCCCCAGGTTGTTTTCAAATACCGCTTTATGGATAGAAACATTGGCTGCGGAAGTAAAAATCGCCCCGCCATAATTTGCCTGGTTTCCTCTGAAAATCACATTATTCAGCACCAGATTCGCCCCTGTATTATAGAGACCGGCACCATAACGATTGCCTGTGAGCAGGATGTTATCTTCAAAAAGGACATTGTCTATTTTTGTTCCTGCTGCAAGGTTATAAAAGCCTGCTCCATATTGAGCTCCTTTATTCTTTTTGATGATCAGATTCCTGAAAGTTCCGTTCGCTGCTGCCGCAAGGTGGTTAATTCCCGCTCCGGAAGCATTGGTATATCCTCCGGAAATGGTAAAACCATCCAATAAAGTTTCTATCCCTAAAAACGTCGTGTTGTTGACTACACGGCGGTTGAAATCGTTTCCGCTCAATTCGGTCTCGTGGAGGGTAAACTTACCATTGGCATCCGCAATACGGTCTGCCGTACTCGTTTCTGTGCCCGCAAACCCACCATACATCTTTACTCCGGAAACCATATAAAACGAAGAATCCAGCTCTGCAACCGGCAGGTATTTTCCTTTAGCCACCCAAATCTCATCCCCATCTTTTGCCAGTGTCAATGCGCTTTGCAATCTCAAGAACCCGTTTTTCCAATCTACTCCATTGTTGATACCTGTAGCGGCCAGATTCACATGTAACCTGGTGGCTCCTGGATTAACAATGATGTTGTATTGTCTGGTTCCAACTTTAGCTCCCTGAACCGCACGCAATACAAAAATGTAGTTTCCGGCGATCATCGGAATTCCGCTGATCACACCTGTTTGCGTATTTAATGTCAATCCTAAAGGCAGTGCTCCTGTGAATAAAGACCATGTTGTTAGCTCTTGGCTATTGCTTAAACTAAACTGCTGCTCCAGAATTGCTCCTCTGGTCATCGGCATTAATGTTGCCGGAAGGATGGTTAAAGAACCTGGAGTTCCCAATGGATTTTCTAATGCCCCTAAGTCGACCGTACCATTAATAATCCTGGTATTTCCAGCTAGATCTGTTGTGCCAACAACCTCCTGATTATTCCCGGCATCAATGGCAATGGAACCATTTTTTAATCGCAGGTCATGCTGTTCCGGGTTTTCAAAATCAGGGTTCCCAATCAGGTTATTTGTCCCGGAGCTGTAGTTGTTCTGAACGATGTTATTGGCCATGTTTTTAAGCGCTGCTCCACCGATCTGATCTTCTACATTTCCTCCTCTTTTGTTGCCCCAGAAAATACTGTTGTAAATATTTACTGTAGTTGGCGTGGCCCATAAACCGGCCCCAAGAAAGGTTCCCGGTAAGCTCGTTACGGCAACCGTATTATTACTGAAAGTACTGTTCTGAATGGTTGCGGTCGTGGTACTTTCTACATACATTCCTGCCCCATTAGAAGCGGCAACTATTCCTGTAATTCGATTTTGGCTAAATACCGCATTTCGTATCGTAATTAGACCGGAGGCAAAAATCCCTGCTCCTTTTTGATCTGCTGTATTTTCCAGGAAGCTGGCTCTGTCGATGATGATTTCTGCAGTAGAATGTAGTCCCCCACCAGTCGTGCTGGCCGTATTTCCTTCAAACCTAGCATCGTTCAGCTTCACATTCGCGACGTTGTTATATACACCTCCACCAATAATGGCCTTATTATTTTTAAACGTTACCTGATTTAAGATCGCATTTGCTCCTGTATTGAATAGCCCTCCACCGTATCTGCTATTATTGGTCACTTCATTATTTTCAAAGAGGACGTTAGTCATCTTCAAACCAGGGGAAGCATTGTACATTCCTCCTCCGTAGATATGCGCTCTGTTGTTTTTGATGATCAGATTGTTGTACGTTCCATTCACTACAGCCGCACCATTATAAATCCCCGCACCATAACCGTCCAGCCTGGTACTGTCTGCAAAACCGGCGGTAATGGTTAACCCGTCCATTAAAGTATTCGGCGAAAGGAGTGTATTATTGAAAATAACATGTCTGTTGATGTCGTTTCCATGAAGAACCGTTTCGTTGGTCGTAAACCTACCTGAAGCATCTGGTACCCGCTGTGTCAAATCTGTTTCTATACCCGTAAAACCGCCATATAGTTTTACGCCGGAAACCAAAGAGAAGGTTGCTTTAGGGCCTGGCCCCGGACTATATTTTCCTTTAGCCATCCAGATCTCATCGCCATCTTTAGCAATGGCCAATGCAGATTGTAAATTGGTAAAACCATTTCGCCAGTCGATTCCGTTATCGTCGCCAACCGCCGCGGCATTCACGTGTAACCTCGTTAAACCGGCATTCACAACGATCGTATACTGGCGGGTTCCGATCTTATTTCCCTGTAATGCCCGAACCACGAAAACATAGGTTCCGGCAATCGTTGGGATACCGCTTAGCTTCCCTGTTTTAACATCAAAGCTAATTCCTGAAGGCAAATCACCTACCAACAGGGACCAGGTCACAGGACCAGAACCACCAATAAGGCTTAGCTCCTGTTGAAAATTAGCTCCACGAGTCTGAGCAGATATTACATCTGGTAGGATAGTTAAAGAGCCAGTCATCCCCAATGGGTTTTCTAATGCCCCTAAGTCGACCGTACCATTAATAATCCTGGTATTTCCAGCAAAATCGGTGGCGGTACCCACCTTTAAGTTATTACCGGCATCCAGTGCAATAGAGCCATTTTTTAGTCGGAGGTCATGCTGTTCCGGGTTTTCAAAATCCGGATTAGCAATCAGGTTATTTGTTCCTGAGCTATAGTTGTTCTGAACCAGGTTATTGGCCATGTCTTTAAGTACGGCTCCTCCAATCTGATCCGGAACGTCATTGCCTCTTTTATTACCCCAGAAAATACTATTGTGAATACTTACTGCGGCTGGGGCGGCCCATAATCCCGCGCCAACAAATGTGCCTTCTGCAGCAGTGCTGGCCAGCGTATTCTGACTGAATGTGCTATTCTGAATTGCAGTGGTGCCACTTTCTACAAACATCCCTCCACCATTATAAGTGGCCGTAGCACCAGTTACACTATTTTTACTAAGGATCACATTGCGCAGGATACTCGTACCCAACACATAAAGTCCCCCACCTTTTTGCTCCGCTATATTTTCCAGAAAAGACACACGATCCAGTGTGGCAATACTAGAACTGTAAAGACCGCCTCCATTAGTCTTGGCACTGTTGTTTTTGAAAACCACATCTGTTAGCGTCACCTCAGAAATATTATGTAACCCTCCACCTGCTGTTGTGGCTGTATTTCCTTCAAAACTGACGTTATCCAGGGTTACTTTTGTGACATTATTATAAATACCGCCTCCTTGTATTGCGGCGTTATTCTTGAAAACAACTTGATTCAGACTCGCATTAGCCCCTGTATTGTATAATCCGCCACCATACCTGGTTCCATTGATTACCTGGTTATTTTCAAAAAGAACATTGGTCAGTTTTAAGCCAACCGCTGCATTGAACATCCCTCCACCATAGATATTGGCGTTGTTATTTTTAATAATCAGGTTGTTGAAGATGGCATTCCCTACCGAAGCACCGTTGTAGATTCCCGCGCCATGTCCACTTGTTGAAGTGGAATTTGCATTACCTTCCGACACGGTAAAACCATCCATTAAGGTGTTTAATGATAGCGCTATGGTATTATATACCACATGCTTGTTGACGCCATTTCCACTTAAAATAGTCTCATTGCGGGTAAATCTGCCGGATCCATCTGCCTCGCGCTGACTTAAAAGTGTCTCTGTGCCTGCAAAACCTCCGTACATTTTTACACCTGAAACCATGGAAAAAGTAGAGTCTGCATGTAAAAACGGGCTATATTTTCCTTTGGCTACCCAGATTTCGTCTCCATCTTTAGCGAGTGCCAGGGCGGTTTGTAATCTTGTATAACCGTTTGTCCAGTCTACCCCATTGTTTAGGCCTGTGGCTGATGCGTTAACATGCAATCTGGCAGCTCCAGCACTAATTGTAAAGTTATATTGTTTGCTTCCGATCAGGTTTCCTTTGCTGGCTTTGATCACAGCCAGATAATTTCCGGCGATAAGTGGAATTCCTGAAAGCTGTCCGGTTTGAGGATTTAAAGAAATTCCTGGGGGCAATGCACCATAGGTAATTTCCCAATTGCTGGCATTGCCGCCATTGATACTGAGCAACTGGTTATAAGACAATCCACGTTGCTGGGTACTGATTGTTGCTGGAAGAATATCTAATGTGGCCGACATTCCCGAAGTATTTTCTAATGCCCCTAAGTCTATGTTTGCCCCAACTAATCTTGTATTTCCAACCGCATCTGTCGTGCCATTCTGTTTGGAATTGTCGCCCGCATCAATTGCTATGGATCCATTTTTTAATTGGAGGTCATCTCCCTCTGCATTTACAAAATCCGGGTTAGCGATGATATTATTTAGCCCGTATAAATAATTGTTTTGGACAAGACTACGCTCCATCGTGATTCTGACCCCGCCAATCTGATCTTCTATATTGTTTCCTCTTTTGTTTCCCCAGAAAATACTGTTGTAAACATTAGAGGCTATCGTCACATTTAAAGCCCCTCCGTAAGTGTTATTGTCTGCAACTGCATAAGAAATGGAATTGTTACTGAAGCTGCAGTTAAAGATATTCAGCGCAGTGCTGATGCCATATATGGCCCCTCCAATATGAGTTGAAGCCACTCCTGTTACCCGGTTCCTGCTGAATATAGAATTTCGAATCGTCATTCCTCCTGATGCGTAAATGGCTCCTCCCTGCTGACCGGCAGTATTTTGTATAAAGCTCCCCCGGTCTAAAGTTAGAGAGACCGTACTGGCTAATCCTCCTCCATTGATCGTCGACGTATTGTTTTTAAATACATTATCTTCCAGGGTAGAAACGATCGTATTGTATAGTCCTCCGCCTGAACTTGCGCCAGTATTATTGATAAAAGAAACATTTTTGAAAACTGCTGCCCCGGCATTATACATCCCTGCACCAAAGGTGTAGCTGAAGGCAGCATTATAAAAACTATTGTTCTCCAGAACAAGGTTGAGGTAAGTGGGCGTTCCACTATTAAAAAATCCTGCACCGTAATTGCTGGCAATATTATCTTTAATCCATAGGTTTTGAAAAACAGCAGATCCGGCAGTATTATAGATACCAGCACCTCTATTCACTACATTTGAAGCGTTACTGTTTACGGTTCTTCCCCCAGTAATGGTAAATCCATCTAAAACCGTTTCTTTAGGAACATTCAGGAGGTTACTGACTACATGGTTGTTGACATTGCTACCAGTCAGAATACTTTCGTTAGCAGTGAATAAGCCTGCCGAATTTGCGATACGCTGTGTCAATGAGCTCTCCGTTCCTGCAAAACCTCCATACATTTTAACGCCTGCTTTTAGCGTAAATGTTGAAGCGGCGGCGGCTCCAGGGCTATAAGTCCCTTTTGCCACCCAGATTTCATTTCCGGTAGCCGCTTTAGTAATTGCATTGAGCAAATCCGTATAGGCATTGTTCCAATCCGCACCGGTATTTGAACCCGTGGCGGCAGCATTTACATAAATTTTTGTTTGAGCGGTAATTTGAAGAGCGGAAAAAAATAGAATAGAAAAAGTAATGGCCTTAAAAAGGGAGGTACGCATAATTTGATAAAGGGATTTCTTCTTGAAAAAATTAAGATTCAGTATGTGTGGGGCAAAATGTTTCAATCGCTTTCCACCAAAGAAAGAAAATTGTGCTTTATGGCTTTTTTAAGAAAAAATCTGTAAAAAGAACCAAATTAATGTTGTTTTATTGATGGTTTAAATAACAAAATCAACCCAGTGGCAAAGCTATAAAATAAAGTTTGCTTCACAATAAAATTACTGCCGGTTTCAGTAAAAAAAATGATAGCTAAATCAATAACTTAGAATAAGTTAGCTAAAATTAGGGGCGATTCTTAGAATTTGTATTTTAAACTGCCTTTAGGATTAAAAGACAAGCTTTTTGAAAAAATAAAAGAGGAGAAAAAAAATGACCAACATCTTCAAATTTGACGATGTTGGTCATTTTACTTTGATGGAGCAGCTATGAAATGTGCTCCAGATTACAAAAAAATAAAGCCAGGGTTAAAGTGCTTTGTCCAGCCCTCTATCTTTTAGCAAATATTTCATGTTTGGTTCTTTACCTCTAAAGGCCTTATATAAATCCATTGGCTCTACAGTTCCCCCTTTTTCCAATACGTTTTTACGGAAAGAATTGGCCACTTCCGGATTGAAGATGTTTCCACTTTCTTTGAAGGCAGCGAAAGCATCACTATCCAATACTGCCGACCAGATGTAGCTGTAATAGCCTGCTGAGTATCCAGAAGCGAAGATATGCTGAAAATAAGTGCTGCGGTAGCGAGGAGCAATTTGCTTGATCAAGCCATATTTATTCATTTCCGAAGTTTCAAATTCCGTTGCGTTTACTACTTTGCCGGCAGGAACAGTATGGAATCCCATATCCAGCAAAGAGGCCGCAAGGTATTCTACGGTTTCGAAGCCCTGGTTAAATTTCGAGGCATTCTTCATGCGGTCAATCAATTCCTGAGGAACAATTGCACCCGTTTTATAATGTTTAGCATAAAATTGAAGTACTTCCGGTTCAAAAGCAAAATGCTCCATCACCTGAGAAGGCAGCTCTACAAAATCGCGTGGAACAGACGTTCCAGCCAGGCTTCTATATTTTACATTCGACAGTAAGCCGTGCAGTGCATGTCCCATTTCATGGTAGAAAGTAGTCACCTCATCTGCTGTAAACAAAGCAGGTTCATCACCGTTAGGTCCTGAAAAATTACAAACGATAGAAACAACTGGAGCTACACGTTTACCATTTTCATAAGATTGAGTGGCATAAGAAGTCATCCATGCCCCACCTCGTTTAGAGCTGCGGGTAAAGAAATCCATGTAAATCACGCCGATATGTGTTCCATCAGCTTCTTTCACCTGATACGCAGAAACGTCTTTATGGTATACCGGAACTTCTGGAAGTAAGGTAAAAGTAATGCCATACAATTTGTTGACCACCTTAAAGAATCCTTCTCTTACATTGTCGATCTGGAAATATGGACGTAATGCTTCTGCATCATAATTGTATCTTTCTTTACGCACTTTATCTGCATAATGTGCCCAATCCCAGGCCTCCAACTGCTCATTTCGCCCTTCTTTGTCCATCACCTTCTGCATATCTGCAGCTTCTTGTTTGGCAACTGGTAAAGCGGCATCCCAAAGCCCATTTAATAAGTCGTAAGCTTCTTTAGGAGATTTTGCCATACTTTCTTCCAGTACAAAATCAGCATGGCTGTTATAGCCTAATAATGCGGCTTTCTCTGCACGCAGAGCCACGATACGGGAAATGATCTTTTTGTTATCATGCTCATCATCATGATTGGCCCGGTTGATATAAGCATTATACATTTTTTCGCGAAGGGCACGGTTTTCCGAATACTGAAGGAAAGGCGTTACGCTTGGTGTGTGCAGTGTAAATCTCCATTTCCCTTCTTTCCCTGCTTGCTTTGCCGAAGCTGCTGCAGCGGCTTTTACCGACTCCGGCAAACCGGCAAGATCTGCCTGATTATCGATGACCAATTCGTAAGCATTCACCTCAGCCAGCAAATGCTGCCCGAAATTTAAGGTCAGTAAAGAAAACTCTTTATTGATTGCCCTCATTTGCTGCTGTTGTGCTTCATTTAAATTAGCACCGCTTCTCACAAAAGCTTTATAAGTTTTCTCCAGCAAGCGCTGTTGTTCTGCGCTCAGCTTTGAGGCAGTACGTTTATCATATACGGCTTTTACTCTTTTGAACAATTCAGCATTCAAGTAAATATCATCACTGTGTTTAGACAACTCTGGAGCCATTTGCTGTGCAATTTTCTCTAGTTCAGGAGAAGTATTCGCAGAACTCAGGTTAAAGAAAACCGTACTTACTTTCGACAATAATTTGCCGCTTTCTTCCAAGGCCACTATTGTATTTACAAAAGTTGGCACTGAACGTTGTTTATAAATTGCGGCAACTGCTTGCTGCTGCTGTTTCATTCCTTCCTGGAAGGCTGGAATAAAATGAGCATTGGTAATTTTATTAAATGGCGGCACTCCATAAGGAGTGTTATACGTTTCCATAAATGGATTTGTGCTTTGCCCTAATGCCGTCTTATCGGTCACCAGAAGCATACCGCAAACTAAAAGCATAGAAGGGATTCCTTTTTTTAAGTTCATCTTTTTCATCAAAATTTATTCATCTACCTCAAAATCCTGGCAATCCAGGTCCTCACAAAGATAATTTTAAAAAGGCTGATGCGCTTTTTAAAATGTATCATTGTTGCAACAAAATAGCGATAAAAATATTTAAAAATCGAATTTCACCCTTAAACCTGTTCCGATCAGGTATAGATTTTCCTGGGTAAACTCTTTAATCGGGAGCTTTATAAATGGCTCTAAAGAAACCGATTTCCCGCGGGAGATCCGCTGCTTATAACCCAAAGAAAAATTATAGAATCCAAGATAAGGATCAGTTTTAAGCTCATCAGAAGATTGTTTTTCTTCTATTATGGTGGTGCTCAATACATTGGACTTAAAGGCAAAGGACGCACTTGCCGGATCCATAGGGCTATCCTGCACCTGACTTTCCAAAAAGATGTTTTTTCTTTTTTGATTCAGAACAGCAAAAGCGGATATACCCACATTTGCATATAGGCTTTTACTCAGGCGGTAGCTAATTTCCAAAGGAATATCTATCCCCTGCAGACTGGCATCTACAGATTGCAGCTGTTTGCTGTTGCTAGGGAATCCACCGCTAAAAGTACTGGGCGAATTTTGCACCTCTCCACCCGAAGAGACCGCATTTCTTGAAGCTCCCATTTCATTGTAGGAAATTCCTGAATTGATGGATACCTTTTTACTCAAAGCATAAGCCATGCTGACTCCATAGCCCATATTTAATTTCTTGCTGCTGCCAAAGGAAGGAGCCACCATCACGCCCATCTCCCATTTGTCGTCTTGCATAGCTAATGTCCCTTGATTACCCGTATTTCTTCTTCCCCGGGCATTCCCATTTTTGGACTCCTGTGCTAAAAATTCTTCCAGACTTTGCTTTTGAACGACAACCGGAGTTTTCGGTAGGGCAGTTTCAGCAGTTTTATCTTTTACAGTTGTTACAGGTGTCACTCCCGAATTGTTCAGACCGGCAACTATCGTATTTAATGGCTGCTGCTCCACTGGAATTTTAGTACTGGCCAGAACTGCGTTTTCTTTTTTTAGAACCTGGCCTTCATTTATCCCCTTAACTTCAGCAAGATCCTTGCCTTTGCTTACCTTATTTTCTTTCGCTAAAAGCTGCTGCGGGACATTCGGGGAGACATTTTGTTTAGGAGCCCCAGGATTAGAAAGCCCGTTTTTTTCCTTTTCTTTTTTCTCCGCAAATTCAGCCGGCTTCAACGTTTCATCTGACCCCTCTCCTGGTAATTTTATATCTTGATTCAAGGTCTTATTTTGCGTCAATACTGAGGGCTTAGGCCCATCTTTTCTCTCATTTACTAAAAATATAGCGAAGCCGATCAGGATCAATGCGGCAGCGCTGCTTAAACTTCCCAGCCAGAAGAATGCGCCTCGTTTTTTGGCTGGCTTTTCGGAATTGAAATTTTCCCATGCTCCCGGAGCATAGTCTTCCTCATGAGCCAATAATTGCTCCTTAATGTGAGCGATCAGCTCATCATCAGGTAACTTTATATGTTCATTCGGTTTCATCCTTATATTTTTATTTAGGTCATTTTCCCCATTCATCCCCTGTTATTCCTTTCGCGCGCGCCTTTTAATTCGGTTCAAAATCAGTGATTAATGATTTTGAATACAGTATTCTTAATTTGTTCTTTGCTCTGGTCAGGTACACCCGACTAGAACTTTCCGGTATTTTTAATAGTTTTGAAATCTCCTCATGAGAAAAACCCTCCAATTCATACATATTGAAAATCAATTTATGCGTTTCCGGTAATTGATTCAATAGTTTCATAATGTCTTGTACATGGAGTTGAGAAATGGCATTTAATTCTGTGATTGGCTGTGGCGGCTCCTCCATATCATCTACATATAAAAAGGTCTTTTTACTGCGTAAAAAATCGATCGCTGTACGGGAAGAAATCCTGGCGGCCCATCCTTTAAATGCTTTTTGTAATTGTTCCGGATCCTTGGGCGCCCCAAACTGCCCTAACCCTTTAAAAACCTTAATGAAGCAGTCGTTGATCAGCTCTTCAGCATCATGACGATCGTTGACATACCTTAAAATAACGCCCATTAAATACCCATAAAATGATTTATAAACCACCTCCTTGCATTTATTGTCATTTTTCAAACATCCAGCTAAAACGTCCTCAAACTTGAGCATTCTTTTCTAACACCATTAAGGCTTTTTAAAATTCTTCTAAATTGTACAGAGGAAAGGAAATTTATTAAAAAACTCCTTTCCTCCGAACATCTTCTAAAACAGGGATTATTCCTGGAAAGGCTAATTTACACATTTCCAAGTTAACCCTTTTAGAAGCCGGCCTATAAATGGGCCAAAGCTAATGGTGTTCTATTTTGCAGAATAAACTGCTGCTTTAAATTTCAAAGAATCTGTTTCGGCTTTGTCTTTAAATCCTTTTGCCCAAACGGTGTAGAATTTACCTTTTTCCAGTTTCATTGCAGGAAGTGTTGCTTTAACGGCTTTAGTAGTATGGTCTTTTACCTCCAATGCGACACTTTCTCCAGGTGTTACATCAGTAAAGATGCTATACTCCTTAAATGCTTTGTTGCTGGCGATAGCTGTTGCTGAACCAGTAATGGCTAAATCTAAAGTTGGTGCATCCGGACTTAAGTTGATGAAACGAACTTTTGCATTGTCATTCGCTTTGATACTATCTAACTTGTCATTGATCGTCAGGAAAGATCTTTTACTTCCAGTATCCAACAAGAAAGTGCTGTAGAACTGACCTGATTTATACAATTCATTTTTTGTAAGTAAGAACGTCGTTTTTCCTCTTTCCGTGATGGCAATCGTACTCACACCTGGATACAATCCCAGGTAACCTAACTTAAAGCCATATTTAAATGGCCCATCATTGTTTGCTCTTTGTCCGCCTACAATGAAATCAAGTTCTTTAGCATCCGGACCAGCATGAACAATCGTTAAAGCTGCAAGTTCAATTGGCTCTCCGCCATCGAACTTTTTTGAGCAGGCTGAAAACACGACTGATACTGCCACTGCAGCAACAAAAGTCTTAGATATTGTTCTTAAATGGTTTGAAACTCTCATAATTATTGTTTTTTGTGTAAATGGTTAATTATTGGCCTTTAGCCTTTCCTTTTAAAACGGAGCTCATTTTAAAAACGCTACAACTGCCCTGAAAATAAAATAAAAAACCCCGCTGCATTGCTGCAGCGGGGTTTCATCTCCTTTTAAAAAAAGATTAAATCAGGTTTACGCTTCTACTTACAAAAGCAGTCAATTCCGCACCTGTTAACATTCCTTGCGCTAATAAAGCAAGATCTATGGCTTGTTTAGCCAATAACCCTTGTTCCTCTTCATTGTCGGTCAAAAGAATCTTACCAATCAATTTATGGTTTCCATTGATGGCTACTTTATAGTTATCCGGCATGCTGCCATATAAGCCCATTCCGCCACCCATTTGTGCCATTTCTTTCATGCGGCGCATAAACTCATCCATCGTTACCGTTACTGGCAATTCTTCCGGATTGAGGCCAACTACTTCTACCTGCATTCCTGGCTTAGTAATCGCTTTGGTAAAGATATCAGTGATCTTTTTCGATTGATCTTCTGTCAATACAGACTCGATAGCCTCATCTTTTTCGATGAGTTTATCGGCAACACTAGAGTCTACACGTTTCAATAACGTTTTCTCCAGTTTATTTTCCAGGAAGCTGATAAAGTGATTGTCGATTGCCGAGTTCATCAGCAACACATCATAATCTTTTTTATTGGCCGACTGGATAAAGGTATCCTGTTTAGCAGGATCTGTTGCATAGATATAAACTACCTGACCATTTTTGTCGGTCTGGAAATCTTTTACCTTATCATGGTACTCTCCTAAAGTATAATTTTCGTTTTTAGTATTGGTTAGTAAGGCAAAATCCTTCGCTTTATCGTAGAATTTCTCTTCGCTTACCAAACCATATTTCACGAACAATCCGATGTCACCCCATTTCTCTTCATAACCTTTACGGTCTTTATTGAAAAGTTCCTGAAGTTTATCTGCTACCTTTTTCGTGATGTAGCTATTGATCTTTTTCACATTGCTGTCTGCCTGAAGGAAACTTCTGGAAACATTCAAAGGAATATCCGGTGAATCAATTACCCCATGTAACAACATTAAGAATTCAGGAACGATGTCTTTTACCTCATCAGTGATGAATACCTGACGTGAAAACAACTTGATCTTGTTGCGCTGCATGTCAAAATCATTCTTCACTTTCGGGAAGTACAATACGCCTGTTAAGTTGAAAGGATAATCCACATTCAGGTGAATCCAGAACAAAGGATCTTCTGCATAAGGATACAATTGCTTGTAAAATGCTAGGTATTCCTCATCTGACAAATCTGCAGGTGCTTTAGTCCAGATTGGATTCGTAGTATTGATAATGTTATCTACCTCAACAGCTACGGTTTTTGGTTTTCCTTCTTCATCTTCCCCATCAGCAACATGCTCTGTTCTTGTCCCAAATTTAATCGGTACCGGTAAGAACTTACCATATTTATCCAGAATCTCTTCCAGTTTATTTTTGCTCAAAAACTCTTCTGATTCTGCATTGATGTGCAGGGTAATCTCCGTTCCGCGAGTGGTTCTGTTACCAGCAGAAATCTCGAAAGAAGTACTGCCATCACATACCCAGCGTGCAGGCTCGGCTCCATCCTGGTAAGAAAGGGTTTGGATCTCTACTAAATCCGATACCATAAAGGCCGAATAAAAGCCCAAACCGAATTTACCTATGATTTCATTCGCGTCTTTCGCGTCTTTAAACTTCTCTACAAACTCACTTGCGCCGGAGAAAGCCACCTGATTGATGTATTTCTTGATCTCCTCAGCAGTCATACCTAAACCATTATCTGTAATGGTAATGGTTTTTTTATCTGCATCAACCGCTACTTCTACCAATGGGTTACCCAGCTCTCCGTTGTATTGTCCTAATGCAGCAAGACGTTTAATCTTTTGTACCGCATCTACTGCATTGGATACCAGCTCGCGCAGGAATATCTCATTGTCTGAATACAGGAATTTTTTGATGATTGGGAAAATATTCTCCGTGTGAATGGAAATGGTTCCTTTTTCTTCTATGCTCATATATTAACTCATTTTTAAGTACATAGCCAACCTATCAATGGCTATTCCAATTCGAAAATCTTGTCAAATTGACAGTAAAGACTGACCGGAAATTGCCAAATCATTCTCTTAATTTTATGTATACTTGAATATCTTACCTATATAATTTCGTCTCATGACCAATGCCGACCTTTATAAAACCTTAAAAGAAGAGGGTACCCTTTCGCCCGAATCTTATGAAAAGCTATGTGAAAAACAGCGAAACACCATGTTCTCCTTACACTGGGAATTAAAAACGCTGTTATATCTGGGCGTGATGATGCTCAGCACCGGTTTAGGCGTACTGATTTATAAAAATATAGATACGATCGGCCATCAGGCCATATTAGCTCTTATTGCAGCCATTTGCGGCGGATGCTTTTATTATTGCTTCAAACATAAAAAACCTTTCAGTAAAGAATTGGTCAAGGCTCCGAACGCGATGTTCGACTACCTGCTACTGCTGGCTTGTCTGAGCTTATTGACTTTTACCGGTTACCTGCAATTTCAATATGGGGTTTTCGGAACCAATTACGGGATGGCCACCTTTATTCCGATGGTGGTCTTATTTTATGTAGCCTATGAATACGACCATTTGGGGATTCTTAATATGGCGATTGCCAACCTTGCCGTTTGGATGGGCGTATCAGTCACCCCAAACCGCTTACTTTCCAATGGTAATTTTGACAACCAGACGATCATTTACACTTACCTGGGCTTAGGCTTGATTCTGGTCCTTGCAGGTTTCCTGACCGATCGCTATCATTTCAAAAAGCATTTCCGGTTCAGCTATCTTCATTTTGGCATTCACATTAGCTTCATCGCTCTGCTGTTCGGATATTTCAATGCTTATGAATCGAAACTGGCCATTTTATGGCTGCTGGTTTTATTTGCGCTTGCCTTCTATCTATACCTGGATGCTATGCGCAATCAATCCTTTTACTTCGTGCTCCTGGTGATCCTTTATAGTTACCTCGCATTCAGTATTCTTGTTTTCCGGATGCTAGATGGGATAAACCATATAGGTGGACTTTACCTGCTCTGCTTCTACTTCATCATTTCAGCCACCGCATTAATCCTGCGCATTGTCCGTTTAAACAAACAAATGAAAGCCTCATGATCATTTACAACATTACCTGGTTAAAAAACCTGATCATTCAGGATCAAATGAAAAAAGAACAGCAGGACCTGCAGCCAGGAGAATTACTAGACATCCTGGAAAAACATCCAGTGCCTTTTCATAGCTCTAATCTGTTTATGCGGATCGGATTATTTGTAGTCACAAGTATCCTGACTTCTTTTGCCTTTGGCTTTTTGAGTCTGATACTGAGCAATACCCAGTTACTAGAATCCCCCGCTTATTATATTTTTCTTGGCTTGATCAGCTATACTGCGTTGGAAATCGCGGTTAGGGAATACCATCATTATAAATCAGGTGTGGACGATGCGCTGCTATGGACAGCCGGATCTTTACTGATCATGGCTCCTTATATTTACATCGACATGAAGTACAACCTGAACAACGTGACCAGTGGATTACTGATCTCGGCAATGATCAGCGTGCTGGGCACTTATTTTACACTCCGGTTTGTGGATATGCTCATGGCCTTGCTTACATTCTGCGCATTCATCACTTTTGTCTTTTTTGCCTGGTACGAATATGGCTTTCTACCTTTTGCAACCATGCCCTTCCTAATGATGATTGTATCAGCGACGGTCTATTTTCTAGCACGCGATCTTTATAAAAAGCATTGGGTCTATCAAGATTGCCTCCGCATCATCCAGTTGGCAAGTTTATTCATCACCTATGCCGCCGGAAATTATTTTGTAGTCAGAGAGCTGGGTAGTATGATGAATGACGTCAGTCTTTCTCCAGATCAAGGCATTCCTTTTGGCTGGTTTTTCTGGGGCTGGACCTTTGGGATTCCTTTAGTATATATCGGAATGGGCTTAAAGAAAAAAGAAGTGATCCTGCTGCGATCAGGCCTGATCCTGGTCGCAATAGCTGCTTTTACCTTTAGAAATTACTACCATATCCTACCGATTGAAATGGTACTGGTCCTTGTTGGAGCTTTACTGCTGGGGCTTTCCTATGGAATCATGAGATACCTGAAAACTCCGAAACATGGCTTTACAGCAGAAGAATTAGAGGGAGATCAGTTATTAGACCAGCTCAAAGTAGAATCGCTGATCGTGAGTGGCACTTTTGGAGATGGAGCTACAGCCCCGGAAGGAACCAGAATGGGTGGCGGAAATTTTGGCGGAGGAGGAGCATCAGGAAATTTTTAGATAATTATTTAGAATAATTATAAATAGTTTGTTTCTTTGTAAAAAACGAACAGCCATGAAATTCATCATCAAGACTTTATCCATTTTATCACTTACTATTTTTACCGGACAAGCCTTATTCGCTCAAACTGCCAAAACAGAGAAAAATCTGGATGCTAAATCTAAGACTACCTTTTATAGTCTGACGGAAGGAAAACCAGTAAAAGAAAGCGAAAACTGGGATCTTGCCTTCAATAACACGACCATCAAACTCAACAGCAAACATAAAGTTGCCGGTCAGCTATTAAGCAATACCAGCTTTGATAAAGTAGTCAAAGCACCGGAAACGGGCTATAAAGAAGATACGCAAAGTACAAGTGTGATCCCTACCGGATCAGGAAAAGGCTGGTACAACTATGACATGGCCAGCCATGCTTTAACCCCAATTGAAGGTAAAATCATTTTGATCCGCAATCCTGCCGGTAAACATTATAAACTGGAAATATTGAGTTACTATTTTGACGCGCAGGACTACAATGAAACTGGTTTTTATACCTTCAAGTATACGGCATTAAAATAGTGAATGCAGGGATTCTGATCCCTATTCATCAAACATCAACCTATGAAATAAGTGTCTTAGTCGAGGCTAAGTCGCTTATTTCGATACAGAAATGACCAGAATGCTACATAAATATTATCCTGCTGAAGGTGATTTCTTCCGTATCTTTGTGCCCTGATGGAATACAATGTTCACACCCTGCCAAACGGCATCCGATTACTTCATGTCCCTTCTCCTTCTGCAATTTCTCATGCCTGCATTATTGTAAATAGTGGGTCCAGAGATGAGCAGGAAGAAAAATCTGGTCTCGCTCATTTTATTGAGCACTTAATTTTTAAGCGTACAGAGAAAAGAAATACAAACCAGATCTTAAACCGGCTGGAAAGTGTAGGTGCAGACCTTAATGCCTACACCACCAAAGAATATACTTGTATTCATGCTTCTTTTCTGAACCCTTACCTGGATAGAACATTAGAGCTTTTCAATGATATTGTGTTCCATTCCACCTTCCCGGAAGATGAAATGGACAAAGAAAAGAGTGTTATTCTGGATGAGATTAGCTCTTACCTGGATCAACCGGAAGAAGCGATTTACGATGATTTCGAAGATTTGGTCTTTGCTGGTCATCCGCTGGGTAGAAACATCCTGGGCAGTCCGGAAACGGTGAGTAATATCAGTCAGGCAGACATCCATCAGTTCATCAAAGAGAACTACCATACCGACAAGATCATTGTTGCAGTTTTAGGAAACTACAGCTTGAATAAGCTGATCAAAACGGGTGCTAAATATTATTCGGAGATTCCCGAGAACCTACATAAAGACACGAGAACAGCCCCGGAAAAAGCGCCTTTAGCAAAGGTAATCCTAGAGAAACCAATCAGCCAGGCGCATGTTATGCTAGGCGCTCAGGCCTATTCTTTACACCATCCTTATAAAACCGGCTTGTTGTTACTGAACAATATTGTTGGCGGCACAGGTATGAGTTCTATTTTAAACTTACAGATCCGCGAGAAATACGGCATTGCCTACACCATTGAAACGGGCTACAGCCCTCTGAGTGATACGGGTATCTTTACCTTATATTTCGGGACAGATAAAGAAAAAGTGGACCGGGCCTTATCGCTGATTTTTAAAGAATTTAAAAAGCTAAAGGATCAGCCACTAACGGAAGTTCAGCTTCAAAAAGCAAAAAACAAGTTCATCGGACAAATTGCTTTGGGCGAAGAAAACAGAATCGGACTGATCATATCCATGGCTAAAAGCCTGATCGACTACAATCACATTGAGGATTTACAGGCCGTATTTAGTAGAATTCAATCCGTTACTACTACTGATATGGCCAATATTACCAATGAAATCTTAGATGAAAGTAATCTTAGCGCCTTAACCTTTTACCCTTTAGCGTAATATTTGTATTTTTGCATTATGAAATTACCCATTGTAGCATACGGCGATCCGGTACTTAAGAAAGTTTGCGCTCCTATAGACGAGACTTATCCGGATTTAAAACAATTGATCAGCAACATGTTTGACACCATGTATAATGCTCATGGAATTGGTTTAGCTGCCCCTCAGATTGGCTTACCGATCAGGTTATTTATTGTAGATACGGGAGTTGATGAAGAGGAGAAGCAAGGCTTCAAAAGTGCTTTCATCAATGCTGAGATTCTGGAAGAGACAGGCGAGCCCTGGGCTTTCAACGAAGGCTGTTTAAGTATTCCTGACATTAGAGAAGATGTAATGCGCAAGCCGAACATCCGCATCAGATACTATGATGAGAACTGGGATTTACAAGAAAAAGAACTCAATGGCATTCTTGCCCGCGTGATTCAACATGAGTATGACCACATTGAAGGCAAGCTGTTTACAGAAACTTTAAGTTTATTGCGTAAGAGAATGCTGAAAAGCAAACTGGATGCGATTTCTAAAGGAAATGTTAGAGTAGATTATAAAATGCGTTTCCCGCAGCAGAGCAAAAGGCGTTAATTCCCTTCGCTCCTGCTTTTATCCCCTTTGAATATGGATTGCATCAACTTACCCCATGCGAATGGGTTTAAAAGCGGGTTGGTTTGCACCATATTCTTATTTACAGACCGATCGTGATTCAACCTGAAGTTGATCCCGGAAATCTCTCCGGCATCTCTCGGCAGCGTCTGCATCATTCCACTGATACTTTCTGGAGAAAGATTCCTGATGGCGATTGCAAAATCATCATCAGCAATCTTCATGGCCATAAAATCTCTGGTGAAATCCTCTACTGTTGCCCATGGGTAAACCCGAACGGTTGGCAGATTGACGATTTCAGACTTTAGTTTTACCATCGCTGTGTATTTACTGTCGTCGATTTGTGTAGGAATTGCTTGCAGCAAATCCCTGTACCCTACGGCAGTATATAGAATGGTATCACCGGGATGTGCGATAAAAGAGAAATAACCCTTGTAATTCGCTGCATACCGCTGGCCTTTATTTGTTAAATTGGTCACCGTCACATAAGGCACCACTGTATTACTGTCTACATCGGTAATAATCCCGCTAAACTGAATCAACTTTTTACTTGGGCTGTCCTGTGCGAAGGCCGTACCCATAAAAAGAAGTAATAATAAGGTGAGTGAATACTTCATATACAAAAATAGCTGTATTAATTAAGACGGCTAGTTAAATAGTGTTAAAACGATTATACCGGCTCTGCAAGGTTAATAGCCACAACAGAAGTGATTTGCGGCACAGCTTTCATAATGGCTTGTTCAATACCTGCTTTCATGGTCATGAAGCTCATTTTACAAGATCCACAGTTACCTAATAATTTCAATTTAACTACATTGTCCGCCGTAATCTCTTCTATAGCCACGTCCCCACCATCAGCGATTAAATAAGGTCTGATTGTGTCTAGTGCCTGCTCTACTTGTTGTGTTAAATCCATTTTATTAATTTTTTAAAGTATAAAAATAGTAATTTTTTAGCAATTAACCGTCAGCGCATTGTTAATTGCTACCTGTTGCGCTACCTTTCCTGCAATTTCTGCAAACACAGTTGACATTTTACTGGACAGGTCCAGTGCAATCGGAGCACCGTTATCACCAGCAGCCGTAATGCCCTGAACAATTGGTATTTCCCCTAAAAATGGAACCTCAAATGATTTTGCCAGCTCTTTACCACCATCTTTACCGAAGATATAGTATTTATTTTCCGGCAATTCTTCTGGCGTAAAGTAAGCCATATTTTCGATGACACCTAACACCGGAATGTTAATGCTTGGCATTTTGAACATCGCCAGTCCTTTTCTTGTATCCGCAAGGGCTACCTGCTGAGGGGTGGTCACAATCACCGCACCTGCAATCGGAAAACTTTGAGTAATGGTAATGTGAATATCGCCTGTACCGGGAGGAAGGTCAACAATCAGGTAATCCAGCTCGCCCCAATCTGCATCATTGAACAATTGCTTGATCGCATTCGAAGCCATCGGTCCTCTCCATGGTACGGGCTGATCCGGATCTGCAAAAAATCCCAATGACAATAGCTTGATGCCATATTTTTCAATAGGAAGAATCAGCGTTTTTCCGTCTTCGGTTTCTCTGGCACTAGGTTTTGCACCTACCAGGTCGAACATGGTAGGAACTGAAGGACCGTAAATATCGGCATCAATTAATCCTACTTTTGCACCATCAGCTGCCAAAGCCACCGCAAGGTTACTCGCAACCGTAGATTTTCCAACCCCACCTTTTCCGGAAGAAACCAGCAAAATATTGCGGATCGCTTTCAGCTGAGTGGTATCCATTGGCTTGGTTACCCTCGATGTGATATTTATTGCTACTTCAGCTTCCTGGCTTACAAAATGTTTTACCGCATTCAAACATGCATTTTTCAGCATATCTTTCATCGGACAGGCAGGAGTGGTTAATTCCAACGTGAAACTTACCTTCTTATCTTCTATTTTCAAATCCTTGATCATGTTCAAAGTCACCAGATCTTTTTTAAGATCAGGGTCTTCAACATTTCTCAGAGCGGCTAGAACTTGTTCTGGACTAATCATCATTAGCCAAAATTAACAAAAGACGGCCACAATTAATTGACTTTAGGCTTTTTAAGTGTAATTTTAACACGAAATAAACATTTGCGTTTAACGTTTAGCAATTATACCTACTTTACCGTATGCAACTTCCCAAAATTAACATCCCCAAAAAATATATAAAAATAGCGGCCTGGGTGTTTGGAGTTTTTCTTGTAATCTCTGTTATTCTAGGCGGTATTGCCTATAGTAAAAGGGATGCATTGTTACAAAAAATGATGGCGAAAGCCGTTGCTAAAGCTGATAAAGATTACGGTCTGGACCTTAAAATCGGAAGCTATGGCTTCAGTGGATTGAGTACGGTACACCTGACCAATATCTCTGTAGTACCAAAAGAACGCGATACATTAGCCACAATTGATGATTTTACGGTTGGTGTAAAGCTTTTCCCTCTGATCTTCGGAAACGTTAAGCTCTCGGAGATGATCCTGAATAAAGGAAACTTAAATGTAGTGTTCAAAGATTCCCTGAGCAACCTGGATTTCCTGCTGAAACGTAAAAAGAAAGACTCGGTGAGCACTAAAAAATCTGACCTTGCCGACCTTGCCCATAATTTATTAAACCAGGTTTTATATAAAATCCCTGACCAGATGGAGCTGAAAGACCTGATGCTCCAAATCAATGACAATGACACGGCAAAGCTGACCTTTTTAACCACTACCGCCACGATCAGTGATGGAGAACTAAAATCTACGATTAAAGTGAACGGTAATTATGCCACCTGGCATGTAAACGGCTCTGTATATCCAGGAAAAAAACAACTGGACATGATGCTCTTTGCCGATCATAAAAAAGTAGATTTTCCTTACCTCGAAAATAGGTTCAAAACCAAATTTAGCTTTGACACGGTAAGAACGGAGCTGAAAAGCGCCGATTATAGTGGTGATGACTTCAAGATTAAGGGGTCATGGGCAGTTAAAAATCTATTGCTGAACCATCCAAAAGTAGCTTCAAATGATATTGTGATTCCTGATGCCAAGATTGATGCAGATATGCGCATCGGTCCGAATTACATCGCGCTAGACAGCTCATCAACGGTATATCTTAAAAATGCAATCGTTCACCCCTACCTGAAATATACATTATCACCAAATAAAATATATGAGGTAAAAATCCAGGCGCCAGAACAGGATGCACAGCAAGTGCTGAATGCTTTCCCACAAGGATTGTTCGAATCACTGGACGGTCTGCAGGTAAGTGGCAAGGTGAAATATGCCCTGAATTTCTACCTGGACAGCTCCATTCCAGACAGTGTGAAATTTGATTCCGGTTTAACACCGGTCAATTTTAAGATCCTGAAATGGGGAAAAACAAACCTGCAAAAGATCAACAGCGACTTTATCTATACGCCTTACGAACGCGGAAAACCAATGCGCGACATTATGATCGGCCCTTCAAACCCGAACTTTACTCCGCTTTCACAAGTGTCCAGCAATTTCAAAAATGCGATCCTGACTTCCGAAGATCCTTCGTTCTTTACGCATAAGGGCTTTGTACAGGAGTCGTTCCGGAAGTCGCTGGCCGTGAATTTTAAAGAGAAAAAATTTGTCAGAGGTGGCAGTACGATCTCAATGCAACTGGTGAAAAACATCTTCCTCAGCAGACAAAAAACACTGGCCAGAAAAGCAGAAGAGATTCTCATTGTATGGCTGATCGAAAATAACCGTCTGATCAGTAAAAACAGGATGCTGGAAGTCTATTTCAACATCATTGAAATGGGACAAAATGTATACGGCATCGGTGAAGCCACCCGCTATTACTTTGGAAAAAGACCTTCCGACCTGAACATTGGAGAAGGGATATTCCTCGCCAATATTGTCCCGCGTCCGAAAATTGCCCTATTTAAATTCAAACCAGACGGCGGTCTGAAAGATTACCTGCATCCATACTTTAAATATATTGGTAATATCATGGCCAATCGTGGCTTAACACCTCGAGACAGCAGTGCATACGGCTTCTATAATGTGCAGCTCAGACCTGCATTGAGACAATATTTATTGCCAGATACTACCGCTGTAGATACCTCCGCTTTCGATAATGATGATCCGCTTCCAACCATAGAAACTCATGATGAGTCTAAAAGCTTATTCGACCGTATCTTTGGTGGCAGCAAAAAAGACACGACCTCCCGCCCAGCCATCAAAACTGATAGTCTGCAAAAAACTAAAAAACAGTTGAGACAGGAAAAAAGAGAACAGAAGCGGAAAGAACAGGAATTGGAAAAACAAATGGAGCAGTCCAAAGGAAACGGCTAATGCTCCAAAAAATAAGATATGAACTCGATTAAAGTACTAGATAAGGAGTTTGATCTCCTTATCGAAAACGACAACATTCAGAAACGTACCCGACTCATCGGAATACAAATGAATGTAGACTATGAAAACCGTAATCCCC
This sequence comes from Pedobacter polysacchareus, assembly GCF_019802255.1. Classification (GTDB taxonomy): domain Bacteria; phylum Bacteroidota; class Bacteroidia; order Sphingobacteriales; family Sphingobacteriaceae; genus Pedobacter; species Pedobacter polysacchareus. The sequence goes on from NZ_JAHYSS010000001.1 coordinate 147,645, forward strand.
TTTTTATTGGGGTGCTTAATGGTAGCTTTTTATTTATGGCCGACCTGGTAAAAGAGATTACCCTTCCCTGTGAAATGACTTTCATCCGTGTTTCCTCCTATAAGGACACCCAAAGTACAGGAGAGATTAAAGAGATTTTCGGCCTACCAGAAAACCTGGAAAACCGCGACATTATTATCGTGGAAGATATTGTAGATACCGGGTTTACCCTGAGCCATATCCTCAAAGAGGTTTATAAACAATCACCGGCATCCGTTAGCGTATGCTCATTATTACTAAAGCCAGACGCCTTAAAAGTACAACTCGAGGAGCTGAAATACGTTGGCTTTGAGATTCCAAATGACTTCGTTGTAGGTTATGGTCTGGATTATAATGGCTACGGCAGAAACCTTAACCACATCTACACGGTTAAAACTGTTGCCAGCCCTTTACCTTAATGTTATATTTTTTTATCACTTTTGCAGAAACTAATACTCCCCATCACCAATGACCATACATAAAGAAGGTTACACTACCATTGCCGTATCATTGCTGTTCATCTTTGTATTGAACGCATTCATCGATTATAAATTTGCAGATATTACCTGGTTAACCTGGTTCGTATATATATTATCATTTGCGCTATTTGTTACTGTATTACAGTTTTTCAGAAATCCTAGCAGACAATTTGTTACCGCCGACAATAAAGTAATCTGTCCGGCAGATGGTAAGGTTGTGGTTATTGAAGAGACTGAAGAAGGTGAATATTTCAAAGATAAAAGAATTCAGGTATCGATATTTATGTCGCCAGTGAATGTACACATCAATAGAAACCCTATTTCTGGTGTAGTAAAGTTCTTTAAATACCATCCGGGTAAATACCTAGCTGCATGGAACCCGAAGTCTTCTACAGAAAACGAACGCACAACAGTGGTTGTAGAACACCCGAATGGAACTCCAGTATTGTTCAGACAGATTGCCGGTGCCCTTGCCAGACGTATCGTATGGTACGTAAAAGAAGGTGATCAGGTGAAACAATCTGAAGAATTTGGATTTATTAAATTTGGCTCCAGAGTAGATATATTTTTACCACTTGGCACGAAGGTTAATCTTCAGCTGGATCAGGTTGTAAAAGGCGGAATTACCGTGTTAGCGGAATTGAGCTAGACCTGTTTTTAAGATTTTTTAAACGGCGTTCTGTAATAGGACGCCGTTTTTTTGTTTGGAGAAATTAAGGGAAGGTCTAAAAATCGGCCATCACTCTTCAGCGGCTGCAAGCTATGCGTTGAAGGACGCAAAACCTGCTATGCCTTTTCAGAGGATACCCGATTTTTTTTGACTAATGAAGGTTCTGCTCAAATGCATAAAAGAGAATCTGTTAATCCTATTTTCTATTTGATCGTACTTGCTAAAGTTATTCGATACATTGATGAAGTCAGTTGATTATGCCTAACAGGGAGCCATTTAGCGTATTCCTAAAGCTTTTCAAGGTTTGCCTTAATCATATATGCAGAATTAATAAAAAATGGGATTGTTGTTTTAATCCCTGTGAAGGTTTGCCCTTCAGCAAAGATTCGAGGATGAAAAGAATAACCTTTTTGTTAATGATTAGACGAATGGTATGGTAAGGACGGTTTGGGAAACCGTAAAACACGGGTAAAAGAGGCGCTTGCAGCACTTAAATGCTATTTAGCACACAAACATGCTAATGGATTATATATGCTTTGAGAAGGGCTTGGAAAGGCTATTCCAGGCAGCGCTTTTTGATCACTATAATTGAAAAGTTGCAAAAATTGCGGGCGCTATTATTTAGCTGGCCAATCTGAGGGATTCGCTCATTTACGCTGACCATGGAAAAGGCCATAGCGTGTACCATGAATTTAGGTTCCCAGAATGAGAACTCTCATGGATTTTGCACCGATACGTGGGAATTAATTAACAGACAGCCTTCGGCCATAGGCAATACTTCCTTCCGTTCTAAAGCATCCTTGCCATATTTTCCGGTAATTACTCGAATCCTTTTTTTTATAGGTAACTCTTGGCATCAGGGGCAAAATACCGCCGAATACTTTTGAAATGCCTCATTGAAAAGGAGAACAAAAAAACCTCCCCGATTGGGATCGGGAAGGCTATTATGCTTTTTGACTAGAGAGATTAAACTCTTCTAGATTTGATACGAGCTGCTTTACCAGTTAATTCACGTAGATAGAATAATTTCGCTCTGCGAACTTTACCGTGGCTGTTAACCTCTATTTTAGCGATATTAGGCGAATTGATAGGGAATATACGTTCCACACCAATACCATTAGACATTTTACGAACAGTAAACGTTTCATTAGCACCTACACTATTACGTTGTAATACTACACCTTGGTAAATTTGAATACGTTCTTTATTACCTTCGCGAATTTTATAGTGAACACTCACTGTATCTCCTGATTTGAATGCAGGAAACTCATTTTTTGCGATTACCTGCTCTTCAACAAATTTTACTAAATCCATGATTTTAAGCTATTAAGCCGACTTTTTGTTGTTTAAAATCGGACTGCAATATTAGGAATTATTTTTTATAAATGAAAGCGATTTCTGTTTTTTTCCACATTCTTTAACATTTCCACATTTCATTCTTTGGCATTTCCACAATTAAAACCCCTGCAAAGCTGTTTTTTGCTTAAAAAATATTTTTTAGCGATTTGACTACCAGCAATGTGAGTGATTTAAATTAGGCTTCTTCATTAGGCTGAGACTCTTCGGCAATAAGCTGTGCCAGGCTTTTCTCTTCTATAGGATAATTGGCGAGCTCACCGCGCCCCAATCCAAAGATCCCCTCCAGCATAATTACTGTTGCATAAGGGATATCAGCCTTTCCATTTATAGGAAGCTTCCTGTAATTGTGAAAGGTATTAAAAGCGATGTTCAAGTATTTAGGAATTAACCTGCTTGCCGCTTTATAACTCTTAAGGTTCAACTTGTTCATTTCTTCTTCAATTTTGTACTTCCTTGGTTCTTCCATTATTTTTTTTGGTTTTGCGATTAACAATTAGAAATTGATTTCATTGAGATTAAGTACAGTTTATTTCTAATTAAACAATTATTAGATTGCAATTATATAAATAAGCACCGACTATACATAATTTATTTCTGTTTAGCGTACTTATTATCACCAAAGGAATTTAAATTGGAGACTTCACCTGGCAGCTATTTTAAGCAGGGTCATTGCAAACGCGCTTTATTTAAAGTTGGCTGCATTAAATCCTTCAGGTTACTGATCTCAATTGGATCTGTTCTTAAAGTGCCTGGCGCCATACCAAAAAGCTGCTCCATCATTACAACTTTTTCATAGGGAATATCCTGAGTTTCGGTTCCTAAAATATTCCGATAATTATGGAAAGTATTTAGAGAAATGCCCAAAATTTTAGGGAGGCTCTGTATGGCCATTCTATACTCTTTTACATTGAGCTGGTGGAGGTAATCATTGATTTTATACTTTCTAGAGGCTTCCATCATATCTTTTTAAAAAAAATAATATTTAAAGTGTATTTTTATCAAAATTATGAGCCTAAACACATAATTTACTAGAACTAAAATACTTATTATTTTTAGCAAAATCACCAAATATTCCTATTTTTTTATGAATCTAAAAAGTACAGTGGACGGGATCTTAAAGAAAAACAATCGAAGATTCGTTTGGTTGGCTGATAAAATGGATCGGACATTTGATGGATTAAAGCTGAGTCTCACCACTGGCTCCATCAAGTATAGGGATATAGAAAAGATGGCAGAAATACTGGAAGTTCCTCCCCAGACGTTTTTTAGCCACTTGACAACCCCTCTCTCAGATCCGGCAGGAAAAGGGATTCGCAGCAATATTACACCTGAATACGGTGAATTAAAACAAGCTTTAAAGAGCTGCAAAGAATTAAATGCAGCTTTAAGGGACCAGATCAAAGATAAAGACCAGATTATCGCATTGCTCAGTAAGAATTAGCCGGTAATTTGGATCCAGAGTTAGTCGGTCAATAAATCTGGCCTCCGCTGCTGAGTACGCAGCAAGGCCTGCTCATGACGCCAGTCGTTGATTTTTTGCTCATGACCACTCAACAAGATCTCCGGCACTTTATGTCCGTTAAAATCGGCTGGACGTGTATATACTGGCGCATCTAGTAATTCTCCCTGAAAACTATCTGATAAAGCTGAGGTTTCGTCATTTAACACCCCTGGGATCAACCGGACAATAGCATCCACCAGGACGGCTGCAGGCAGCTCTCCTCCGGACAATACATAATCGCCGATGGAAATCTCTCTGGTTACATATAAATCTCTTATACGCTGGTCTATGCCCTTATAATGGCCGCACAAGATCATGATGTTTTCCTTGCCCGACAACTCATTCGCGATAGTCTGGTTAAAAGTAACACCATCCGGGCTCATAAAAATAACCTCATCATAGGTTCTTTCCGCTTTCAGGGCTTCAATACAGCGCGCAAAAGGCGGAATAGACATCACCATTCCACTTCCGCCGCCATAAGGATAATCGTCCACGCTTTTTTGCTTATTCGTGGAATAATCCCTTAGGTTATGGACTACTATTTCGGCAATCCCCTTAGTCTGCGCACGTTGTAAAATAGAGTGTGCAAAAGGGCTGTCCAATAAAGCAGGTAATACAGATATGATGTCAAAACGCATAGGGCAAAGGTAATTTAATTTTCCAGGTAAATGTCTAATAAACCATCAGGAAGGTGTACACGGAGGGTACTTTCTTCTTCATCAATCTCCACGATCAGGTCGTCATTGAGTGGAAACATAATTTCTTTTTCCTGATAAATCACTGTAGCCACAAATTGCTGAGGGTATTCATTTACTTCAGTAATTTCGCCTAATTCCCCATGATTTTCATCAAAAACCAGGTATCCTTCCAGGTCGTTGTAATGAAATTCATCATTAGAACGGTCTGGCATTTTTGTGAGCGGCAAATAGATTTTTTTCTTCAATAAAGGCTGAGCTTTATCGATATGGTCTACATCATCGAAATAGATGTTGGCAGTATTATTAACTTGTAATTTATAAGTAGAGACAAAATAAGGGACTAATTTCCCATTAAAATCAGCAAAAACGACATCCAGTTCCAACAAATCAGGCTCATCATATTCAAAAAATAGCTGTACCTCTCCTTTTAATCCTTTAGTCTTGGTGATGTAACCAACGTAAAATGCTTCTTCAATCTTCATAATCGTATCCTTAATGTTTCCAGGCTTTCCTGAAATTGCCTCTTAAAATGCCTAGCCAAAAAATCTGGCTTAAATGAAAATAGCGAAGAATACATTCCAATGGAAGATTCTTCGCTATTGTTCAGAATAACAAAAATATTATGCTTGTTCTTCTTTGTTTTCTTCTGTTGCAGGAGCTTCTTCAGTTGCAGGAGTTTCCTCAGCTGCTTCTTCAGTTGCCACTTCTTCTTCAACAACTTCTTCTGCTACTGGAGCATTTTTGATTGCTAAAGCAGCTGCGCGATCTGCATTTTTCTTAGCTTCAGCAGCTAAAGCAGCTTTCTTAACTTCATCTTTAGATTTAGTCAAGTTGTCTTTTTTACCTTCGATTTGACCGTCTTTACCCACTAACCAAGCAGCAAATTTAGCTTCTGCCTGCTCTTCAGTTAAAGCGCCTTTTTTAACACCACCTTGTAAATGTTTTTTATATAAAACACCTTTGTATGAAAGGATAGCACGACAAGTATCCGTAGGCTCAGCACCTTTGTTAACCCAGTCTAAAGTTTTATCGAAGTTGATTTCGATGGTTGCAGGATTGGTGTTTGGGTTGTATGAACCTAAACGCTCAATGAATTTACCATCTCTTGGTGAACGAGAATCCGCTACCACTACGTGGAAAAAAGGCTTACCTTTTTTACCGAATCTTTGCAATCTGATTTTAGTTGCCATTTGTTATATAGTTTATGTATTCAACATAGTTCCCGGAGCAACGCGCTTGCGGGAGTGCAAAAGTAAGTAAAATCCTATTGATTAGCAAGATGCATTATTTTTTTATTATTTGAACCCCACTGTACTGATTTGAAGCACAGGAGAATTGAAGGGAAGAAAAAAAAACAGAATGAAATGATTATTCAAGGAAAGGACAAGTGTGGTACAGATTTGCACTGAAGGAGCTGTGGCAGGGGTCTAACAGGGCTTTGGTAGGGCCTTGATATAGTCTATACCCTCTTTACACACCTAATAGCCCTCTTTCGTTGCTGATGCAGCCCACAGCACTTCCCCATTAATCTCTGTTTGTTACATTTCCATTCTTATATTCCAGGAATTGGGATCTTTCCAATTTTAGGCGCAAAATTTGTAACATCGGATTCAGATCCACATCAAATCTAAAAAAACAAATTATGTTAGTCACGACAACAAATTCGATAGAAGGCAGAAAAGTAGTGAAATACATTGGCCTGGTGAGCGGCGAAACGATTATCGGCGCAAACATTTTCAAAGATTTATTCGCCAGTATCCGTGATGTGGTGGGTGGAAGATCAGGTTCGTATGAGCAGGTATTGAGGGAGGCGAAAGACACAGCCATAAACGAAATGCAGCAATACGCGTCAGCATTAGGTGCCAATGCGATTATTGGCGTCGATCTGGACTATGAAACAGTAGGTAGCGGAGGCAGCATGTTATTGGTTGCAGCTACAGGAACAGCAGTTATTATTGAGTAAGGATTAAAAAAAATTCCCCACAAAGTTTTGAACTTTATGGGGAATTATCACCGCCTTATCAGGGCAATATATTTTTATAAAGAAAGGATCTCTACCAGTTTTAACCAGGCTGGAGTGATTTCTTTAGCATCAATATGTTTGATGGCATGGTCAAAAGGCGTAAAGATGATTTCTCTGTTCATCTGTCCAACCATCGCACCTGATTGCCCTGCAAGCAATCCTTCTACGGCAGCAACGCCAAGCGTACTGGCCAATACACGGTCCATACAGCTCGGTTTACCCCCACGCTGAATGTGTCCAAGCACAGAAACTCTGATGTCATATTGAGGGAATTTCTCTCTTAAAACTTCACCCACATTAAACGCACCACCTACCTCATCGCCTTCGGCTACAATGATAATTTTTGAAGATTTGTCTTTTCTTCCGGAGGCCAGTCTCGTCACCAAACCTTCTACGCCCATATTGGCTTCAGGAATCATAATCGCTTCTGCCCCTACACCGATTCCGCTTCTTAAGGCAATCAGTCCGGAGTCACGGCCCATTACTTCTACGATAAACAGGCGGTCATGAGACTCTGCGGTATCGCGAATTTTATCTACTGCATTGATCACCGTATTGATGGCCGTATCGTATCCGATGGTGAAATCCGTTCCTTCCAGGTCATTATCAATTGTACCTGGTAAGCCCACTACAGGGAAATCAAATTCTGTTGTCAGTAAATGTGCACCAGTAAATGTACCATCACCACCGATGACAATCAGTGCATCAATATCATTTGCCTTTAATTGTCTGTAAGCTTCATCTCTACCTTCTTTAGTACGGAAGGCATCGCTTCTGGCTGTTTTCAAGATCGTGCCGCCGCGTTGAATAATATTGGCTACAGATTTACGGTCCATATCGAAGAAATCGCCATGAATCAGACCTTCGTAGCCCCTTAATATACCGGTAACTTTCAAATCATAATAGATTGCCGCTCTTACCACTGCCCTAATGGCAGCATTCATTCCCGGGGCATCACCACCGGAAGTTAATACTCCTATATTTTTAATTTTATTCATTTGGTTTTTCAGCGTTTTTAAATTTATCTAAACCACTTTGTAAATATGCAGCGTACTCCTTTGCGTCGAAAATTGCGCCCTGAGGTTTTACCAGAGGATTCAGGTCATGGCCTGCAAGTACGTAGTAAGGTTGTGAATTCGAGCCATATTTTGTGGCTTGAAAATCTCCGTTCCACCTACCCAGGTCGTCAGTTGTAGTCCTTAAGATTTCCGAATAGTGGATTTTATCTTTCGGCATTTTGATGTTCCGCTCATCCACATAAAGCTGGATCAGGACATATTCATCTTTGATGATTCTTCCTACTTCCTTGTCGATCCAAACTTTATCTTCCATCTTACGGCAGTTCACGCAGGCATGTCCTGTAAAGTCAATAAGAACTGGTTTATTCACGCTTTTCGCGTAGGCTAAACCTTCATCCAGGTCAAAGAAAGCATTGAATCCTACTGGTGGCTTCAGTGTTTCATTATATTTTACGCTGGCAGGGAAGCTATTGGAAGCAGCAGATGCTGATCCTCCTCCATTGCCATTCAGGATAAAATCTTGTGTATTCATTGGCGGTGCAATGCCACTCAAAACATTTACTGGTGCACCCCATAGTCCAGGAACCAGGTATACTGCAAATGATAAAGAAATGATGGCAAAGAATAACCTTGGAACAGAAACATAAGGTACATCGCTATCGTGGGAGAACTTGAGCTTTCCTAGCAGGTAAATACCCATCAGGATAAAGATCACGATCCATAGGGCCAAGAACAACTCACGGTCGAACCATTCCCAATGCCAAACCAGGTCGGCAGCAGAAAGGAATTTCAAGGCTAATGCCAGCTCCAGGAAGCCTAAACATACTTTTACACTGTTCAACCAACCACCAGATTTAGGCATTGCGCTTAAGAATCCAGGGAAGATTGCAGATAAGGTGAAGGGTAATGCCAATGCCAATGCGAAACCAAACATTCCGATTGCAGGGGCAAGAATGTCTCCTTTAGAGCTCGCCTGTACTAAAATAGTTCCGATAATTGGTCCGGTACAAGAGAAGGAAACCAGCGCCAGAGAGGCCGCCATAAAGAATATTCCTCCTAAACCTTTACTATTATCTGCTTTCTGATCAATTTTATTGACCAAAGAGCTAGGGAGTGTAATCTCGAAAGCCCCAAAGAAAGAGATGGCGAAGACGACTAATAAGATAAAGAAGAAAAAGTTAAAGTAGCCACTAGAGCTGAGTTCATTAAGTTTTGCCGAACCAAAAAGTACGGTAATCAATAGACCTAGTGCCACATAAATGACAATAATTGAAATTCCATAGATCAATGCCTGTCCGATTCCACCCTGTTTACTTCCAGCTCTTTTGATAAAATAGCTGACCGTAAGAGGCACCATTGGGAAGATACAAGGCATTAAAAAGGCGATAAACCCGCCCAGTAAACCTGCAATAAACGTTTCCCAAAGGGTTCTGTCTGCTTCTGCAGGAATGGTGGTTTCGGTAGTTGCAGCTGTTGCTTTGGCTGCTGTATCTGTTGCTGTAGTCATTTTGACTGCAGTATCTTTCTTTACCGTGTCTTTAACGATGTTATTTGCGATGCTATCTTGCGAGGAACCTACTTCGGTAAAAACAAGTTCTTCTTCGGTAGCGGCAGTATCTGGTTTTTGTATAGCGGCAAAACCAGTTGAGGTTAGGGCTGCGGTAAACAGCAGCATTAGGCTCAGCATTAAAAATAATCTCTTCATTCTTGTGTGTGTTTTACTTAAAGGCTCACCATAAATGGGGAAAAATCATTTAAACGGCAATTCTCTTTATGATAAGGGCGTGAAATTAGTTATTATTTTTTATTTAAGGCTTTCAATATGGGCGGATGGGCTATAATTTTACGTTGGACGGATAACTCTCTGAATGAATGGGCATAAAAAAAGCGATGAGAGAAATCCCATCGCTAATCCTGTGGTGCTTTTATTCCGTTTATTTCACTGGAATACTGAAACTCACCTCTTCTGGAGGCAAACATTGTTTATCGTTACACACCATAAATTCAACTTTTCCTTTCACGGTTGCAGTTGCTTTATTTAGTTTCACCTTTTGCTGAAAAATCACTTGTTTACCAAAATAACTTACGTTCATTTTGAAATTCTCATCAAAGTAAGTCGTTGCTTTTGGCTCTGTCGTTTTCCCTACCAGGGTATAGTCTTTTGAAGCTGGGAAACTGAAAATGGTTGGACTCGGTCCGCCTGGTTTCAGGGTTTGCGAGTAAATATGCCATCCTTCGTCCATCGTAGCTTTCATATACACAACGGCTTCTGTTTTACTTATTTTTTTTGCGGCATAGGACCAGGTTACCGGTTTCTCTATTTGAGCAGAGGCACCGATCACCGTGAATAATACGAATGACAGGATCAAACTGATTTTTTTCATGTTGTGTGATTTAAAAACTCTATTTCTTTAAAATTGTACTCTTTTTTCTCTCCGTCGACCAGGACAACGAGCATCCCGGCTTCGGTCACTTCAATGATCTTTCCTTCAATTATCTCGCCATTTTGGCGGTAGCTTGAAAGTGTATCAAATTTATACAGTCCACTGACATAATCAGTGATCAGGTCTTTGTAATTTCCTGACTTTAAACGGAGGTACTGCTTTTCAATATTGCTGCAAATTTCTGCTAATACCTGAAATAAATTAACATCCGCTTGTAAAATTCCCTTCATAGAAGTAGCGCGGTTTTCGAGCTCCGGGGCGAAAACCGACTGGTTTACATTGAGGCCAATCCCGATAATACTGGCTTTATAAGTGCTTCCAGCAAGGATATTTTCGATGAGTACACCACCCAATTTACGGTCGTTATGGTAGATATCATTGGGCCATTTGATTTTGATTCCTTCTTGAATAAAAACCTGCAGTGCATTCCTAATACCGATGCTTACGGCCATATTGAGCAGGAATTGCTTCGTTATTGGCAAGAAAGAAGGCTTGAGGTAAATGCTAAAAGTCAGGTTTAATCCCCGTTCGGTATGCCATACATTACTTTGCTGTCCTCTTCCGGCGAATTGGTGATCTGCCATAATAACAGTTCCTTCCGTTAATGGCTCGGATTTTGACACCAAGAGTTTTATAAAGTTATTGGTAGAATCAACCTCTAATAATTTGATAAGATTTTGACCAACAAATAATGTTGAAAAAGTGTTATTTTGCAAGTGTTGATTGTATATTTGTTTATCAAAACTAAAAAATTTTAATGGTAAAAAAGAAAAATGTAATCCTTTCTACATACCTCTCAGAGATAGCCGTAAACGGCATGCAGGAAAAAAAAGGGAAAGATATTGTGCGTTTAGACCTACGTGAACTGAACAGTTCTGTTTCTGACTATTTCATCATCTGCCATGCAGATTCAGCTACCCATGTGAAGGCAATTGCGGATAGCGTAGAAGAAGAAATCTATAAAAAAACACAAACCGATCCCTGGAGAAAAGAAGGACAAGCAGGTGCAGATTGGATCATATTAGATTATTTTGATGTAGTAATTCACATCTTTAAGACTGACAAGCGCGAATTTTACGGTATAGAAGATTTATGGGGTGATGCCCAATCTACTAGCTATCAAAGCGCTTAATCATTTACACAAAAACATTTTTGACTCAAGATGAAAGAGAACCCGAATACAAAACCTAAGTTAATTAAGAGAATACCGAATATTCCTAAAAAGCCTCAAAAAGGCTCTAAATTCAATATTATTTGGGTTTATGGGGCAATTATTTTAGGTCTGTTTTTACTGCAGTTTTTATTTAGTGCAGATACGACCAAGGATGTCACTTACCGTACTTTCGAAACTCAAATGCTTTTGCCTGGTGACGTTGAAAAACTGGTTGCCTATAAACATGAAGACCTCGTTAAGGTTGAAGTGTATATAAAGAAAGACAAACTCAATGAGGAGAAGTATAAAAAGTACATCAGCAAAAATAATTTCGGTACACAAAATGGTCCATTGGTGTATTTTACCGCAGGATCCATGGATGCGCTGGATGCGCAGTTAAAAGAAGCTCAGAAAAATATCCCTCCTGATCAGCAGATCCTGGCGGAAAAAGAGACGAGACAAAGTACTTTTAACTCGTGGTTCTTCACCGTAATTATTCCGGTATTGTTATTTATCGGGTTCTGGATCTTCATCATGCGTCGTATGGGTGGTGGCGCTGGCGGCGGCGGCGGACAGATTTTCAACATTGGGAAATCTAAAGCAACGCTATTTGACAAAGAAAGCCAGGTGAACGTTACATTTAACGATGTTGCTGGTTTAGAAGAAGCTAAACAAGAGGTAATGGAGATCGTCGATTTCCTTAAAAACCCTCAGAAATACACGAATTTAGGGGGTAAAATTCCTAAAGGCGCGCTATTGGTCGGTTCTCCGGGTACTGGTAAAACCTTATTGGCGAAAGCTGTAGCTGGTGAAGCTCAGGTTCCTTTCTTCTCTCTATCGGGTTCCGACTTCGTAGAGATGTTTGTAGGAGTTGGTGCTTCCAGGGTACGTGATTTGTTCAAGCAGGCGAAAGATAAAGCTCCATGTATCATCTTTATTGATGAGGTGGATGCAATCGGTCGTGCAAGAGGAAAAAATAGTATGATGGGTGGAAATGATGAGCGTGAAAATACGTTAAATCAGCTACTGGTAGAGATGGATGGTTTCGGTACGGATTCAGGAATTATCATTCTTGCTGCAACTAACCGTCCGGATGTATTGGACTCGGCTTTACTGAGACCAGGTCGTTTTGACCGTCAGATCTCTATTGACAAGCCTGATTTAGTAGGTCGTGAGCAGATTTTCAAAGTTCACCTGAAGCCTATTAAAACGGATGAAGTGGTAGATGCTAAAAAGCTTTCTGCACAGACTCCAGGTTTTGCTGGTGCTGAGATTGCGAATGTTTGTAATGAAGCTGCTTTAATCGCCGCACGCCGCAACAAGAAATCTGTAGATATGCAGGATTTCCAGGATGCGATTGACCGTGTGATTGGTGGATTAGAAAAGAAAAACAAAATCATCTCTCCGGAAGAGAAAAGAATAGTTGCTTACCATGAGGCTGGTCATGCGATTGCAGGATGGTTCCTGGAACATGCTGATCCATTGGTAAAAGTATCTATTGTTCCTCGTGGTGTGGCTGCCCTTGGGTATGCACAATACCTGCCAAAAGAGCAGTTCCTGTACACTACAGAGCAGTTAACTGATGGCATGTGTATGACGATGGGTGGACGTGTAGCAGAAGACCTTATCTTTGGTAAGATTTCTACTGGCGCACAGAATGACCTGGAACGCATTACAAAATTAGCCTATGCTATGATTACCATTTATGGTATGAATAAGGTAATCGGTAATGTATCTTTCCATGATCCGCAGAATGAATATAACTTCAATAAACCTTACTCAGAGAAAACATCAGAATTAATTGATGTGGAAGTGCGTAAATTAGTTGAAGAAGTGTACGTGAGAACAAAACAACTCTTAACAGATAAAAGCGAAGGACTAGAGAAACTGGCTCAGAAACTTTTAGAAAAAGAGATTTTATTCCAGGCAGATCTGGAAGAGATTTTAGGCAAACGTCCTTTTGACAACCGCACCACTTATGATGAATTCGTAAATGGTACTGGTGATCAGAAACCGGCTGCTGAGGGTCTATTGCACCAAGGTGTTGGTGAGGCAACCGATGTAACGGCTCCTACCAGCCCTGCTCAAACAGAATCTTAAACACATTTATGAGGAACCGCCAGTACGATGATGTGCTGGCGGTTTCTCCTTTTTTTTATGCAAGAAAACCGATCTTCTAAAGAGTTAATACTAAAAAAGATAAGGAAGGCGCTTTTAGAAAAGCGTGACAACCCTTATCCGAATCTGGAAGATACCCCATTGTATCCTAAGAGCGATGAATTCCTGGAAATCATGTTTGCTGAAGAGCTGACTGCCGTTTCCGGTAACTTTATTTATTGTGAAAACGGAATGGATTTCATTGAAAATATGCTGCAACTGGCAGATAGATTCAATTGGAGAAAGATTTATTGCTGGGAACCCGAATTACAAAACCTTTTATCTGAATATGAATTCCCATTTTATCAGACCGATAAGGACTTTGAAATGGCGGAAGTAGGCATTACCCTTTGCGAAGCTTTAATTGCGCGCAATGGCTCAGTGATGGTTTCCAATGAGAATGCAGCAGGGAGAAGGCTGAGTATTTTTCCTCATCATCACATCATCATTGCCAGAACCGGTCAGCTGGTACTGGATTTAAAAGATGCGTTTAAACTCATCAAAAACAAATATGCGGATCAGCTTCCTTCTATGATCAGTACGATTACCGGTCCCAGCAGAACTGCCGATATTGAAAAGACCTTGGTACTCGGTGCACATGGACCAAAGGAATTATTTGTAATTTTAATTGACGATTTTAGCTAATCGTTTTACATTTCAATTAATTAATCCTAATTTTATACTGTACACCAATTCAGTATCCGGTTCAAAATGGGCGAAAAAACAAACATACATTCAGTTATTATAGGTACTGGCAGTTATATTCCAGAAAATATCATCTCAGGTGACGCCTTTTTGAATTCCACGTTTTACGACAATGGCGTATTGCTGGAGAAGGATATTCATGAAATCATCCATAAGTTTAGCGAGATCACAGAGATCAAAGAAAGACGGTACGTGGATGATGATATGACCAACAGTGATATTGCAGTGATTGCTGCACAACGCGCAATTGACCATGCTTCGATTGATAAGGAAAGCCTGGATCATATTATCTTCTGCCACAATTTTGGTGATGTGAAACTCGGTTCTAACCGGATGGACATTTTGCCTGCTCTTGCGGCTAAGGTGAAACAGGCGCTGGAAATCAACAATCCTGATTGCGTGGCGTATGACCTTATCTTTGGTTGTCCAGGCTGGGTACAAGGCGCTATTCAGGCAAATTACCTGATCCAAAGCGGAGATGCTAAAAGAGTATTGGTGATTGGTGCAGAAACCCTGTCCAGGATTACTGATCCTCATGACAGAGATTCCATGATTTTTTCTGATGGTGCTGCTGCAGTAGTTTTTGAAGGCCAGTCTTCTTCAGAAGATCTAGGCATTATTGCGCATAAGACCCAGACTTACGCGGTTAATTTCGGCTCCCTTTTACAGATGGGCAGAAGTAACAATCCTGCGGAAGACAATGGCAATGCTTACTTGAAAATGAATGGCCGCAAGCTCTATGAATTTGCGGTAACCAATGTTCCACAAGTGGTAAAGAAGGCTATTGACAAAGCAGGGATTGACATTACTGCGATTAAAATTGTGTTCATTCACCAGGCAAACGGGAAAATGGACCATGCCATCATGAAACGTTTATTCAAATTATACGATATGGATACGGTTCCTGAGAACCTGGTTCCGATGTCTATCTGCTGGCTTGGAAACAGTTCTGTGGCCACCGTTCCTACCCTGCTTGACTTAGTATGGAAAGGAAAAGTGGAGGGTTATCAGATCAATAAAGGCGACTATGCGATCTTTGCTTCTGTTGGCGCGGGAATGCACATCAATGCCTTCGTATATCGTTTTTAATCTGTACTTATATCATTGGTTAAGGCTATTTAATTCGGTTTAATCCGGCTTTAGCCTGAGTTTCAATGCTGCTTTCATACTCATGATTTTTCATTTGAATGGCAGTATTGAAACTTTCCCTTGCTTTGGCCATGTTCTTTTGCTTTTCATACACCTTTCCCATCTGCAGTGCCGCATTTGCAGCAAAGTAATATTTCAATTGTTTCCCGTTGCTGATGGCCAGCTGGTAATTCGTCAATGCAGCATCGTCCTTACCCAGGTCGTCGTATAAACGCCCTAAACGGTAATAATACTCCGTACGGTCTCTACCCGCACTGAAATCTTCTGCTTTACGTGCTGATAACACTTCTACTCCTTTGCTATAATATCCTCCATCAAAGAGTAAGCGTGCTTTTAAAAGGGTCAAATCAGGTATTGGGCCATTCGCTTCATTGAGTGCTTGCTTGTCTTTTTCCTGATAGACATAGCCATTGTTTTTAACTTTCGCAATAAAGCCCGAATAAGCCCCTGTATCGCCTTTTAATAAAGAAACCCAAGCCAAGTGCAGGTTGGCGTCTTTAATGTAATTAACGCCTTTATTTTGTTGCAGAAAGCGATTGAAATATGTAGCAGCGGAAACGTCTAGTTTATTGAGCATCGCTGTGCCAGTTAGGAGTTCCAGATAGGGAAATGAGGTATAGTAATTACCGGAAGGCCTGTTTTGCAAGATCTGTATGGCTTCCGCATTGTGACCGGTTTTAGCGCATACAGCCGCTTGTAAATAAGCTTTCAATAAACTACTATCGGCCATTCTAGCCGTATATTTCATCGTTTTCTGGTAGGCATTCGAACTGTGTGCAATGTCGTTGAGTACAAATACATAATAGAACACCACTTCTTCATAAAAAGGCTCATACGTAGATTTTGGTAGGTTTTCGGCCAGATTATCCAGCATATTCATGCCTGCCTGCAGATTTCCTTTGATGCCAAAAGTGGCCAATGTACTTTTTAACATCCCATCTGGAAGATTGCCAAGGAAGGCATTAATGACCCCCAATCCTTTGGAATTGAGGTGGAATCCCGGAAATTTCTTTGTGTTTTCCTGCAGCAGTCCGTTGGCTTTTTTAATCTCTCTGGCCGCCGTAAAATATTCTCCGTAACGACCTCTGATTAAGGCCCATTGCAGGTTAATTTCGGCCTGTGCGTACAAGTAATATGGCGAACTTTTATCGTCCCCTTCTATCTGGTCCAATCTTTTTGATTTGTTATCTTTTAACTGATCAAAATCGGCTTTGCTTTCTGTAGTCAATAGATGAAAATAATCGACATAATTTTCCAGCAACGGGATGATCGAGTTTTTAGGGTTCACTTTTTTCTCATTAGCGATCAATGCTTTTGCGGTATTGAGTTTCAGCTCAAAGATATTCTGGTAAGCCCGGAGGCAGTTGGCGTTAAAATCGAAATTGGCAAAAACCGCATTAGGTGCAGTTATAAAGAGGATAAAAAGTGATAATCGGGAACAAAAAGATTTTATTTCAGCCATTATGGATACGTTGTACAATAAGGAATTAAAAAGGATTAACAGCAATGGGGCAACAATGTTTTAAAGATAAAAAACAGGTCAACGAAAAAAGGCCGGAATTTATTTCCGGCCTTTTTATATTCGATAATTTGTGATTATACTGGAGCTACTTCTTGTGTTAGGGCTTCATCCACAAGGATTCTTCCACAGTGCTCACACACGATAATTTTCTTACGTTGACGAATGTCAAGCTGACGTTGAGGCGGGATCTGGTTGAAACAACCTGAACATGAATCGCGGTCAATGGTTACCACTGCCAATCCGTTATTTGCATTGCCTCTTAACCTGTTGTAAGCGGTTAACAGTCTTTCCTCGATTTGAGTTTCTGCTTTTTCAGATTTTTTAGCTAATGATTGCTCTTCTTTTTCCGTTTCAGCAGTAATGGTTTGCAGTTCACCTTTTTTAATTTCAAGATCTTTTTTTCTTGACTCTAAATCAGCTAATGCTTTTTCATAAACCTCATTTTTCGTTGCGATGTCAAAACCATACTCTCTGATCTTTTTCTCACAAACCTGAATTTCAAGTGTTTGTATTTCTACCTCTTTAGTTAAGGCATCATACTCACGGTTGTTTTTAACATCTTTTAACTGGGTCTCATATTTCTTGATCAAGTTCTGAGCTTCTTTGATCATGTTTTTACGCGTTACAATGGCATCTTCAGTATCATCCAATTCGCCTTTGAATTTTTGTATACGTGTTTCCAGGCCAGCAACTTCATCTTCTAAATCAGCCACTTCCATTGGTAATTCACCACGGATTTGACGTATTTTATCGATCTTAGTATGCAGGGTTTGTAATTCGTATAAAGCTTTTAGCTTTTGCTCTACAGTTTGTTCCATTAAATGAAATAATTTATGGGGTTTGTGTTATGCTCCGTTAAACGGATTGCAAAGTTAGGAAATTTTTCTTGAATAATATCTATCAACAAATCAGATGTAAATTGTTCACTCTCAAAGTGTCCGATATCTGCGATGACTAATTTTTCATCGGCATCAAAAAACTCATGGTATTTAAAATCTGCAGTTACAAAAGCATCGGCACCAGCCGCAATTGCATCTTTGAGCAGAAAGCTACCGGAACCGCCACATACTGCGACCTTTCTGATTTTTTTAGGGAGTAATTTTGTGTGTCTGATCACGACTGCATCCATCCTGTCTTTGACCAGGTTGAGGAATGCACGGCCTTCCATCGCTTCCTCCAGCCAGCCAATCATGCCCGCTCCTACGGTATCCAGTTTATTTTCGAGCTGGTAAATGTCGTAGGCCACTTCTTCATAAGGGTGGTTCTCTAGCAGTGCCAGCAGGATTTTGCGTTCATTTTGTGCGATGAATACCGTTTCAATCCTGATTTCTTCTTCATGATGACGAATACCAGGCTCTCCAACAAAAGGATCTGTGTGTTCGTTTCCTTTGAAGGTGCCGGTACCTGTGGCATTGAAACTGCATTCGCTATAGTTGCTGATGTTTCCTGCTCCCGCAGCAAAAAGGGCGTCTTTGAGCTCTTCTGCGTGATCTACAGGACAAAAAGTAACGAGTTTTTTCAGCAATGACCCCTTTGGGCTAAGGATTTTTGCATTTTTTAGTCCGAGTCTTTTCGCAATCACACCATTGACACCATATTTTACATGGTCCAGATTGGTATGAATGGCATATAATGCGATGTTATTTTGGATGGCTTTGAGCACTACCCTTTCCACGTAAGTTTTTCCGGTGATCTTTTTCAATCCTTTGAAAACTATGGGATGATGGGTAATGATCAAGTTGCAGTTCTGGGCTATTGCCTCATCTACAATCGCTTCTGTACAGTCTAAGGCTACTAATGCGCCATGTACTTCCATTTCAGGCTGGCCCACCAACAGGCCTGAGTTGTCATAATCTTCCTGATAATTGAGCGGTGCAAAGGCTTCCAGGTGTGCTATTAAAATGGATAATCTCATATGCTGTAAATTTACGATTTGAACCGCATAAAATAAACTTAATCATTTTCGGACTTTTTTTTGAATTTTATCCTGCAAAAAAAAGCCGGCTCAAAAGATTGAACCGGCGCTGTTATTTTTAATGGTTTTATTGGATATTTCCCATTTTCACCATTTGTAAGCTTTCAAAAACCATACGCTGGTTGTATTCCATGGCTAAAGTTTTATGGTTGACCAGGTCGATAATCGTCCCAATAAAGCACAATCCAAAAGTAAAGAAATAAAGTACACCCATTCCGATCTGGTTTACCAGAAATCTAGGTAATCCAGGAACAAAAAATCCCAGGATACAGTACAATACCATATCATCTGGATTTCTTCTTTTACTTCCGTAAATCATTAAAAATCCCCTTAACTGTTGTTCACTAAATCCTGTAGTTGCAGTCTGCAAGTAAGAATATTCCTGAGGTGTGATGCCCGGCAGTGTCATAAATGGTGAATCAAACATATCTCTCCTCCTTATATTTTAATTTTCTATTGTTATCTATTATTCTGTTAATCA
Source organism: Pedobacter polysacchareus (assembly GCF_019802255.1). Taxonomy (GTDB): domain Bacteria; phylum Bacteroidota; class Bacteroidia; order Sphingobacteriales; family Sphingobacteriaceae; genus Pedobacter; species Pedobacter polysacchareus. The sequence goes on from NZ_JAHYSS010000001.1 coordinate 166,998, forward strand.
ATTCAATAATTCGGTGTCCAATGATCAGCAATGCTGGAATCCCAAACCAATGATGCGCCAGACTTTCCCTTACATTTCCGTGGAGCAGCTGGGTAATTGCCCTACCTATGCCACATCCTGGACACCATTCTATGCCCATATTTGCCAGCGGGCAAAGCGTAAAATGATGAATATGTCCATGCTGTATTGGTTCTGCTATCGCCAGCAATACCAAGGCCGTTATCCAGAAGATCAATTCAACAGGTATGCGGTGCAGCATTTTCATCAAGAGGCATTATTTGGTTAGGAAATTTACGGTCCCAATATCGTTTTTATTTTAGATGGATTAATAGAGACTTTGTTACATTTAAGCTCGCCATAAATCTTACCTTTGCATAGTGAACATCCGTGACCTGATAAATACCTATAAAACAGACGAACGCATTGTCGCATTGGCAAAAGCCCTTAACGCGGGCAAAGGTAATAAACTTCAACTAAAAGGTTTAGTTGGTTCTGCCGATGCAACGATAGCCATTGCTATTTATTTTCTGCTGCATAAGCCCATGTTATTTGTCCTTCCTGATCGGGAAGAGGCTTCTTATTTCATGGCCGATCTGGAAAGCATCCTTGATAAAGAGGTATTACTTTTCCCATCTTCCTTCCGTAAACCCTTTGAATTCACCCAGGTAGACACTGCAAATGTGCTGGCCAGGGCAGAAGTGCTCAATGAGCTGAATCACCATTCCGAATATGGCAAAATTGTGGTGACGTATCCGGAGGCATTGGCTGAAAAAGTGATCAATAGGAGTGTGCTGGAGAAAAATACGCTTGAAATTGCCGTTCAGACGAAACTAGGCATTGATTTTATCAATGAATTCCTGATTGATTACGATTTTGAGCGTACAGAATTCGTTTATGAGCCTGGACAATTTTCTATTCGTGGCGGGATTGTAGATATTTTCTCTTTCTCTCATGATTTACCTTACCGAATTGAATTTTTTGGTGATGTGATCGAGAGCATCCGGACCTTTGAAATTGAAAGTCAGCTGTCTGTGGAAGATGTAAAAACTTTTACCATTATCCCGAATGTGCAGTCCAAATACCTGACAGAAAGCAATATCAACCTGTTGGATTATATAGAAAAAGACACTTTACTTTGGTTTAAAGACGTAGAATTTAGTCTGGACATCATTAAAGGCGGTTATAAAAAAGCAAAAGAACTCTGGCTGGCACTACCGGCGAAAGAGAAATCGGAGAATCAAGATTGGATTGATCCTAAATTTGCTTTTACGGATGAGAAAATGATGGCCGATATGGTGCATGATTTTTCATTGATCGAATTTGGCAAGCAGTTTTTTTATAAAACTGAACATGTCATTTCTTTTGAGACTAAACCGCAGCCTTCCTTCAATAAAGATTTTAACCTACTCATTCACAACTTAAAAGAGAATGAAAAGCAGGGGATTCACAATTATATTTTCAGTTCTTCTCCGAAGCAAACCGAGCGTTTGTATGCGATTTTAGAAGACATTGATAAAACAGCCAAGTTTACACCGGTCAATATTCCATTGCGGGAAGGTTTCTTAGATCCACACCAGAATGTGGCTTTTTATACCGACCACCAAATCTTTGACCGTTTCTATAAATACAAGCTAAAGAGAGGTTACCAGCGGAGTCAGGCGATTACTTTGAAAGAACTCAGAGACCTGAAACCCGGAGATTTTGTGACACATATTGACCATGGTATCGGAAAGTATGCCGGACTGGAAAAAGTAGAGGTGAGTGGCAAGACGCAGGAGATGATTCGCCTGGTTTATGCCGATAACGACTTGTTGTATGTAAACATCAACTCCCTAAACCGGATTGCTAAATACAGCGGGAAGGATGGAACAGCTCCGAAAATGAATAAACTGGGCACAGAGGCCTGGGATAAGCTTAAAAAGAATACTAAAAAAAAAGTTAAAGACATTGCCAGGGACCTGATTAAGCTGTATGCTTTGAGGAAAACCCAGGTAGGTACTGCATTTGCTCCTGATGGCTATCTGGAAACAGAACTGGAAGCTTCTTTCATATATGAGGATACCCCGGATCAGGAAAAGGCCACCATGGATGTTAAAAAGGACATGGAAGCACCGCATCCGATGGATCGTTTGATTTGTGGTGATGTAGGCTTCGGCAAGACTGAAATCGCTATCCGCGCTGCTTTTAAAGCGGTTGCGAATGGAAAACAGGCCGCAGTATTGGTGCCAACTACCATTCTGGCATTGCAGCATTTCAAAACCTTTTCTGCCCGTTTGAAGGACTTCCCTTGTACGGTAGATTATATCAACCGTTTCAAGACGAATAAACAGATCAAGGAAACCCTGGCCAAATTAGCTGAAGGGAAAGTAGACATCGTGATTGGTACCCACAGACTATTGAGTAAAGACGTAAAATTCAAGGATTTGGGCATCATGATCATTGATGAAGAGCAGAAATTTGGGGTAACTTCCAAAGAGAAGCTAAGGGTATTGAGGGCAAACGTAGATACACTGACCTTAACCGCCACACCAATTCCAAGAACATTACACTTCTCGCTAATGGGTGCGAGGGATCTTTCGATCATGAGCACACCGCCGCCAAACCGTCAGGCAGTGAATACGGAATTACATGTTTTCAATGATAAATTGATCCAGGAAGCGGTTCAATTCGAGCTGGACAGAGGTGGACAAGTATTTTTCATCCATAATCGGGTGAATGATTTGCCGCAATTAGGAGGGATGATCCAAAGATTAGTTCCTAAAGCAAGAATCGGAATTGCACATGGACAGCTGGATGGTGATGCCCTTGAAGATGTCATGCTTGATTTTATCAATGGAGAAAAAGATGTACTGGTAGCCACCACGATTATTGAGGCAGGCCTGGACATTCCAAACGCCAATACCATCATCATCAACCATGCCCATATGTTTGGGCTGAGTGATTTACACCAGATGCGCGGCAGGGTAGGACGCTCCAACAAAAAGGCATTTTGCTACTTGTTGAGTCCGCCCTTATCTACACTGACTTCCGAAGCCAGAAAAAGACTGAGTGCCATAGAAGAGTTTTCAGATCTGGGCAGCGGTTTCAATATTGCCATGCGCGATTTAGACATCCGCGGCAGTGGAAACTTACTAGGAGCGGAGCAGAGTGGTTTTATCGCTGAAATCGGCTTTGAAATGTACCATAAGATCTTAGATGAAGCCATTCAGGAGCTGAAAGGTGATGAATTCAAGGATTTATTTAAGAATGAGCCTGCACGTCCTTTCGTGACCTACACACAGATAGATACCGATCTGGACATGTTTATTCCAGATGATTACGTAACGAATATTACGGAAAGATATAACCTGTATACGGAGCTTTCCAAGTTGGAAAATGAAACCCAGCTGAAAGCTTTTGAAACAGCACTGAAAGACCGTTTTGGGCCTGTTCCAAAGCCGGTAAAAACGATGCTGAACGTATTGCGCTTACAATGGGTGGCCAAAAAGCTGGCTTTTGAAAAGCTGAGCTTTAAAAAAGGCGTATTGCGCGGTTATTTTATCGCTGATAAGCAATCTGCCTTCTTTGATTCAACGATGTTCAATCAGATCCTGCATTTTGCACAGATGCACCCTAGGATCTGTAATTTAAAAGAAGTGAAAAACTCTTTACGGATTGCTTTTGAAGGCCTGAAATCAGTGGATGAAGCGGTAGAGATGCTAAATATGGTGGCTAATTAACCTAAGAATTCAATGAATCCACAATTATTAAACGATCTGGTGACCATGAAAATGCCTTATGGCAAGTATCAGGGAAAGACCATGTGTGACCTTCCAGAATATTACCTGGTCTGGTACCACAATAAAGGTTTCCCAGCGGGAAAACTAGGGGAGATGATGGCTACTTTATATGAGATTAAATTGAATGGTTTAGAATACTTACTACAGCCTTTGAAGAAAAGATAACCCTATGGTCGTTTTCAATGAGAAAGTCGCTTAAAAGCGCTTATTCTTGTTAAAAAAGATATAAAAAAAGCTGCAGAGAGATCTGCAGCTTTTTTTATGGGAATTTATTTGTTTTACTTGATCAATGTGCCATAGAAGAAGGAGGTATTGTCAGTTACGTTGAACAAGCCACCATAGGTTGGTCCTGAACCTGGATTTGTCACCCAGTCTACCCTAAATTTATTATTGCTAAAGTAATCTGTGATACTCACGAGCTTATAGCCAACTGTACCGCCATTTCCATCAGCGGTAAGGTAAGTAAAGGTATATACGCCATTTGCATCTTTTACATAAGTAAAAGTGATCATAGCCGTCAGTGCTCCATTTGCAGCATTACGATAACTATAAAGCAGCGACATGGTATTGTCTGTATTGATTTTCACTGATACTTTATCCAAGGTTCTTCCGGGAGTTGGCTCATGTAAAGCAAGTCCAGCTTTAGCTGCTGCAAATCTCGTGTTAAAATCTGCAGACAGTCCCGCAGCTATTGTAGCTGAGTTGTATTCAATCTGAGAATAGTCTTTTAATGGCCCAAATAACGCCTTCAAATCCAGCACCGGAAGTAAGGAATTCAGCACATTACTGCGCGTTCCATTTACATTCACGTAGTATTGTTTTGTTGTGGCATCATAAAACAATTCTTTAATTGTAGTCGTCAGATAGGTTAATGGTGTGCTTAAAGTCAGGCTATTAAGTCCAAAAGCGAATGTCGCATTGCTCACTTTGCTTGCTCCATTTTCATCGATATAGCTCAGTGTAAACTTTTTAGCAGTCGCATCAATCCCTACAGCTACTTTTGTACTTCCGGAGACCAGATATGGGAATTTATTTACAGCCTGAAAAGCAGTATTGGCATCCATCATATTCTTAATCCCTTCGGTACCATAAGCAGTTGCTTCCGCAGCCGTTACTTTCACCATATCCATCAGGTTTCCGTTTACAATACCTCTCATTTTGAGTGTATCGCCACTCATTCCGTCAAAAGCAAATTCAAAGTCAGAAGTTAAACCTTTACCATTTGTACCGCCGCTGATGCTTCCATTTGGATCTGCAGGCAGGTGGATATAGTTGTAGGTATCAAACATCAAAGTTGGAAACTGCAATGCTTTCAAACGGTAGGTGCTTTCCTGGAAAGTAACTGCTGTCGTGGTATTAAAATCCGACAGCATTTTCACTTTACCTTCTTTATCAAATTTGAAATAAAAGGAGAAACCTTTCCCAAGTTTAGGATAAATTGTAGCTTTCCAGCCATTTTCAGCCGATAAAAGCTGTGCCTGATGTTCTATAAGCGCTGCTGCTACTCTTTGATCAGGGTCATCCAGAATTGGATTTTCGTCCTTCTTACATCCGGTAATAAACCCAGCGGACAGTAGAACTATATATAATAAGAATCTTTTCATATCTGTATTTTTATTTATCAGCCATTAATATTTAATGACACCTAAAGTTCCAAAAAAGGAACTATTGGTATCTGATGTTTTGAACCATTGACCATATTCCAACAGGTTGGCATCATACCGGTAGTTCATTCCGAAGCTTCCTGTAGTCAGGTAGTTGGTTAAGGCTACAATTGCCGGAGCAATCGTATTTCCGTTAGTATCCCTTCTCACATACGTTAAGGTCATGTTGCGGTTGGCATCATACGTTGCTTTGTATACAAAATGTGCTACAGCAGCTGTCGTTCCGCTGGTGTAGTTAACGCGCAATACCAATTCACCTGCTTTAGGATAAAAGAATACCACAAAATTATTCAATGTTCTAACCGTACTGGATGAGGCGGCTAAAGCTGCTTTAGCGGTTGCCCAGGTACTCATAAAAGCAGCAGACATTCCCGTATTGTTAGTAGGGTCTACACTTAATGAAGTAAACTGACGCCCATTACCAAAGATGGTAGCCAGGTTTATCGGCGCATTCTCTGACAAGGCATAATTGGTACGATTTCTCAATTTTGCGAAATCAATTCCATAAGATTGCTTGAAATAAGTGATGACACTTTCTTCCTTTTTACGGATAGCTGCTTGTGCAGTTGCGTTTGGAATTTCTCTCTGAATGATGAAAGGAGGGTTTGCCGGATCAGGAATAGAGTCGATTTTTGGCAAAACAATACTGTTCACTTTTGCATCATACGCTGATTTTCCCTCTGTTAACATGATGGAAGTCATCTCTGCATAATCTTCTCCAGGAGCTGCCTGAGCATATTGACTGATATATCCAGCCGCATTTGCATTGGCTAAAGTCGTGTTATTCCAATCTGCGGTATAACCTGCTGGGGTAATTTTCTCAAACTCTTTCGCATAGCTGATGGTTTGGTTTAAGATGTGTGTAAACTCATGGTGAATAGTTTTCAATACTGGTTTAATGATATTTCTATCGGTTTTCACAAAGTTGTTGATATTGAACAAAGTCACCCTGTTACCACCTTCAGCTTCACCAAGTGTTACCGTACCTCCTGCATTGTATTGCAGACTACCTACCAAAAGGTATTGGCGGGGTGCAAATTGCTTGATAAAAGCCAATCCAGCTTCTGCAGTATACACATCAATCCATCCTGCTTTTACAACTTCCATTACGGGCTGAACTTTCTCTGCTCTTGGTGGCACTAATGTTTTAGATAAATCCAGTTCTGATCCATCCCAACGGTATTTTACATCAATATTGAAAGGCTTGGTAAAGTTATCTGCAAGCCAGTTATCTAATGGGCCATATGCCCAGGTATCTCCACCTAAGCCGACAATTTCCCGGTCCAGGTTCTCTGATTTCTTACAAGAGGCCAGGGCTAGCATCATCCCGGCGGTCAATAATATATTTAATTTTTTCATTACAAGCGGGTTAATAGATTAACGTGGATTCAATTCCACACCGGACAAGGTTACTTCTGGAGGCAACTGGCAAAGTCTTCTAGGATCATTTGCCGGTAATACCCTAACGGTACCATCCAGGTCAATGTGAGTTACCGGAATATTTAAGCGTTTAATATCCAGCCATCTCATTCCTTCATGCACAAATTCAGCTGCTTTAAGGTCCAATACTGCTTTTAAATAAGCTTGCTGCGGATCAGAGATCGTTGCAGCGTAATAGTCTTTAATTTTCTTATCCGTTAAGTCGTGCGTTGCAGGAACATATCCGTTTACTCTTACACTGATCAGCGTATTCATATCAGCTAAGGCAGCGGTATAATTACCTTTCATTACATTGGCTTCTGCTCTGTTCATTAAAACTTCTTCAGTAGTCAATAGTGGCACCATTGCATAGTAAGTCCCTGTAGTTGCATTAATGGTAGTCCTCACAAAATGTGCGTAGAACTTGTTTACAAAGTAAAAAGTACTGCTGGTTGAGTATTTTCTTAGTGCAGAGAAATTAACGCCTAATGGTGCAGTGAGGTTATTTAATTTTACCTGAGGCATTGAATAGCGGGTATTGTAATAATTATTAGCGATTCTTGAAACCGTTTCTCCAAGTAATAAATTCCCTGGATTGGTTGCAGCAGTAAACTGAATTCTCGTTTCTGTCGCATCTAAACTCGCATAAGCAAACCAAGGTCTTACATTAGAAGCAAATTCATTAGATGGGAAAGTTTCAGTTGCTTCAGAAATCACTTTATCATATTCTCTCTTGTTCAAATAGAAGCGTGTTGCAAATGCATGTGCTGCCTTTTTGGTGAAATGGTAAGCAGGAGCGGTATAATTGTCCACGATCAATGGAAGACCTTCAGTTAAGTCCTTCTCGATCTGCTCATACACATAAGCTACAGTTTTACGCTCATAATTCTTCAATACTACAGTTTCTGGCTCGGTTACGTAAGGAATACCAGGATCATTAGCTGAGGTTGCCGGATCATAAGCTTTGGAATAATAAGTCACCAGCATAAAATGCGCATAAGCTCTGGCTACCAAGGCTTCTCCTTTTTGGGCACTGTAGGCTTCAGGATTTGGTGCTTTATTACAAGCATCTAAAGCCTGGTTTGCGGCTGCAATGGCGGTATAACAAGCTCCCCAATAGTAGTTTGGTGAATCCTGAGAGATGTCTTCCGGATCCTTCCAGAAATAACCGCCAATATTGATATTATTTACCGCTCCGGAGATACTATTGTCGATTACATTATCAGACATAGACTCGCTCCAAAGGAACAGATTGGCTCTTGGGTAAGCGGTAACCAATAGTTCTGAAACTTTTCCTGGCGTATTTAACTTGGTACGTTGATCTGGTACTTGCTCCAGGTATTTTTTACATCCGGTGAAAAGGAAGATCACCGCAAGAATAAAGTATATATTATATTTTTTCATTAGAATATAATTTAAATTTTTAGGTTATGAAATGATCCGGTTAAATGCCAACTTTTAGGGAAAGCGTGATCTGTTTAGGAATCGGCATTGCCACCCCACCAGAACTAAAGAACTCAGGATCCTGACCTTTCAATTTCTTATCTGCATAAATCAACCACAGGTTATTTCCTACTAATGACAGCGACAAGTTGTTGCCACCAATCGACTTAATCCACTTTGCAGGAAGGTTGTAGGCTAATGAAACGGTTTTTAAACGTACAAATGAACCATCAGCAACGCGATCTGAAGAGTAATTATAAGCAGTGTATGGATATTTTCCACTTAAAGTATTTTGCAGTAGATAATCAGCAATAGAAGGCACATTTGTGGCATTTTGATCCAATGGCAATGTCCATCTGTTTAGGAATTCTTTTGGCAAGGCATCATCATCAGAATACTTCGACTGGAATACATTGTTCAAACGGATTTTATTTCCAGCCTGATAAGAAATGAATACGTTTAAAGTGAAGTTCTTGTAATTGAAATTGTTCATTAATCCACCGGTAATCGTTGGATCTACAGAGCCTTCATACTTTAGATAATTACTATTTGCACTTTGCAGGTAAACACTATTACTCACTTCTCCTTCTTCATTTACAAACGTTGGCACCCCAACTTTGTCTAAGGCCTGGAAGTCGATAGAATACAAGCCTCTAACTGCTCCACCTAGCTTAGGACCACCTTCAGGAACGATCAGATCATAGATACGTGGTGTACTTTTCAGGTTTACAATTTTGTTGGTGTTGTAACCGAAAGTAAAGTTCGTTTTCCAGCTGAATTCATTTCTTTTCAAAATTGGGCCACCTAAAGTCACCTCAAAACCAGAAGAATTCATGTCTGCATAGTTGGCTAGCTTAGTGGTTTGTCCGCCAATACCAGAAGTTCTGATGGCAGAAATCAGGTCAAATCCTTTACGGTTATAGTAATCTACGCTCAGGTTAATTTTACTGTCAAATAAGCCAATATCAAACCCAATGTTGGCTTCATATTGCTTCTCCCAGGTTAATTCTGAGTTCTCCAGGTCGTCGATCACGATCCTTGGTTCTACTTCAGAGAGCACTGGACGACGGGCAGAGCTGTTTTGGAACACGACAGATGAGTTTGTCGCACTTCCCATACTTGCTGTTAGTCCGTAACCACCTCTAACTTTCAGATAAGAGATCTGACTCACATTTTTCATGAAGTCTTCCTGATCCACATTCCATGCCGCACTGGTAGTCCAGGTTGGCAGCCATCTTGCTACAGCCGATTCTCCCAATCTGTTAGAACCGTCATAACGGCCAGTCGCACTCACTACATATTTTCCCTTGTAAGAATAAGTTCCATTCACAAAGAAGGAAGCATATCTATCATACAACTCATTCATACCGTAGTAGTTGAAGTTTCCTTCCAGGGTTTGTTTGATGATGCGGTAATCAATAAATGGCACACCGCCTTTATCATATTGATAACCGTAACCATTGCTAAAGCTATTTTTACGGTCAGTAAATTTAATCTCTTGTCCGGCTAATGCGGTAAACAAGTGCTTGTGGTTGAATTCTTTTTTCCAATCCAACTGATTTCTAACATAAAAATTTAGCAGATTGTCGTCATTTCTATTGTAAAAACCTCCCTGCGGCAATACGATTTGTTTATCGATATCTTCCGGGTGACTTGGGTCTTTATACAAGAAATCATTTTTATTTCTGATAGTATTTGTAGGCGCATAGCGGTAAGCATTCGCCATGTTTGAATATTCTGTCACGCGGTGTTCTCTGGTTGTTTTCACATAACGAAGGGCACCTAAAGACTTAAAGTTCAGGTCATCTGTGATTTTTATACCCAGTTCAGCCTGCAATTTCATGTCTAACATATCCAGTTTAATCTTGTTATTTTCCTGCTCCTGAATGATGTTAAAGGGCGCATAGTTTTTTGGGAAAAAGTCTAACTCCCCATTTTCATCATAAGCAGTTAAAGCTCTACTCGTGTTTAAAGCATAACTGAAAGGGTTGATGTCAAATGAACGGGTATATTTTCCTTCTACTACATTACTCGTACGACCCAATGTTCCTGGTGCATCTTGCTGTCTTAATGCTCCTGCAGCGATTACGCCAAGGGAAATGCGATCTGAAAGTTTATAATCGTTACGAACATTCAGTGTATAGCGCTTTGCTTTATCAGCAATAGACCATCCATTATCATTGTAAAAACCGGTAGAGAAATAATTTCTTGCTTTTTCTGTACCCGAAGAAATACTTACTGTATGTTCCTGAACCAATGAGTTTTTGAATAATAGGTCAAACCAATCTGTGTTGGTATTGACAAATCTACCCAAGTAGTTGGCACGGTCTTCAGTTGTATTATTTAAGCCAAACTGACCGGATGTTTTGTCATATCCTTTAATCAGTTTCCACATTTTAGTATAAACCCCACCATCTGCATTATTAGCGATACTGATGCCCAGACCTCCCTTACGGGCAATTTCTGAGTATACGGACATCTGATCTGCCGAATTCATGATGTTATAAGTATCGTAAGTAGGCTTCAGGAAAGTAGAGAAGTTTCCAGTATAAGAAACCACTGTTTTTCCAACACGTCCTTTTTTAGTCGTGATGACCACCACACCGTTCATTGCTCTTGCACCGTATAAAGCCGTTGCAGAAGCATCTTTCAGGATGTTAAAGCTTTCAATATCATCCGCATTAATTCCTGCAAGAGAGGATCCGATTAAAGTAGAAGCGTCACCGCTCGACAGCTGGTCGTTGGAGATATTGACTACATCTTCCAATACCACTCCATCCACTACAAATAGTGGTTTATTCTCTCCAGAGATGGATGTTGCTCCACGAACACGGATTTTTGGTGCTGCCCCAAATGTTCCAGAAACGTTCTGAACGGATACACCGGCCACTTTACCTTCCAACATTCTGGTCACATCAATTACCCCGTCTTGTTTCACATCAGTTCCACTGATACTTGTTGCCGAACCTGTAAATAATTTCTTATTAATAGTCTGATATCCAGTAACTACTACCTCATTTAATTTGTTCTGATCTTCTTCCAGAATGATGTTAAACTGAGTTTTTGCAGCAGTTACCTGTGCTTCGATTGATTTATAACCGATATAAGAGAAAACCAGGGTAGCTCCTTCCGGGACACTGATGGTAAATTCGCCGTTTGCATTGGTAGAAACACCGTTTTTCGTCCCTTTTTCCTGCACATTAATTCCTGCAACCGCATCAGCAGCGCCAGAACTTAATTTAAGTTTCACACTTCCTTTTGCTGTAATGTTTTTATTCTTAGTGTTGCTGATTGCTGGTCTGATCAGTTTACTCAGGATCACTTTTTTACCAGTGATCACATAAGCGATACCGCTAGGTTCTAATTGTTTTAAAACCTGGTCAATAGATTTAGATTCAGTATTCACCTCCACACTGGTATTCTTGTTTACTTCTGAGGCATCATAAACAAAGTTCACTTTGTACTGTTTTTCCAGTCTTTTGAGTAGGAATTCCAATGTTTCCATCTTCATCTGCATCTCTCTAAAGGCAAAACCAGCTGAGGAATTGAGTAAAATCAACATGGCTAACAGCCAGGTGATTCCATTCCGTCCCCCTCTTCTTTTGTAGAAGTTTTTAATCATAATTGAAAGTTTAGGTTGGTTAATTTTAGTTACTGTTTTATTATTATCTGATTATCGTGGTGGTCAATCGTAATTTTGTAGGTCATTTTCAAGACATCAAGTACATCGGTTAAGGGATCATTTTTAAAGTTTGCATTTAGCTTCTTGATGTTGGAAATGTTCCCTTCAATGGTAATCTTAACGCCATACTGCTGTTCTATTAAGGCGCATACTTCGGGTAAAGTCGCGTCTACGAAGTTCAGTTCTTTATACAGCCAGTTGGAATTTGTTTGTGTATTGAGTCCCAGGTATTTTTGAATTTTGCCGGTTTTCTGGTTAAATCGGATCGCCATTCCTTTTTCCAGGATATGACCAGGATCACGGTCCGTACTTTCGAACATGACCTTCCCTGATTTAACTTCCAGGGCAATGGTGCTGTCGATATTTTGAATGTTGAAGGTGGTTCCCAGCACCTGAACGGCAGATTTATTGATCAGCACGGTAAAAGGATGCGCCGGATCTTTGGCAATATCAAAGAAAGCTTCTCCTTTTAAAAGGAAGAATTTTCGCTGTGATTTACTGAAAGTAGTCGCGTATTTAATCTGAGTATGCTTGTTTAAGAATACTTTAGAGCCATCTACAAGCAGAATGGAATCCTGCTGATCATTAGTGCTTCTAACTATAAAAGCTTCGGATTTAAGCTCCCTGTAACCCCATAGACCTGCCATACCGAATACCAGTACGGCGGCGGCGGCTCTCCACCATAATTTATAGGTTTTTGCAGGGGATGTATATTGGATTTTTTCTTCTAATCGGGCAGTAAAAGCGGCAACTGCCTGATCCAGATCTCTACCTGTATAGCGCTCTTCTACATTGGCAGATTGCTCCCAAATGCGCTTAATACTGGTATATTCTGATTCATTTGCTGCATTCAAGCCTCTCCAGGCCAATAACTGTGCTTGTAAAGCTTTATCTTCCGGATGGTTTAATGCATTTATAATCAGAGAATAGTGATCTTGGTGTTCCATGCCTTTTTTTAGAGATAGACACGGCCAAAATAAAATACCCTTGCTCGGGCTGATTATTTTTTCAATTATTTAACTATTTGTCCAACAAAAACCAACCCAGGTAACTCAGCAAGAGGAGTATACCCAACAAGTTCGCCCTTAGAATTTTTAAGGCTTTAGTGATATGTCCTTCCACAGTTTTCTCTGAAATTTGCAGTTCTTCAGCTATCTGACGGTATTTTAACCCTTCAAAACGGTTCATTTTAAAGACCGTTTTACATTGAGGAGGCAAGCTTTCTATGGCCCTGCCTATCTTTCTTTTCAGTTCTTCCTCTTCCAGCAAAGTATTCACAAATTCCGGACTGGCAGCTTTGGAAAGCTGATCATAATGTTTGCTTTGTGTTTTCTGATTGCGGAGTTTATTCAGGGATTCATTGCCCACAGAACGATACAGGTATCTTTCAAATTCTGCAATCTGATCAAACCTGTTTTCATTTTCCCAAAGTCTTAAAAAAACATCCTGAATCACTTCTTCCGCCAGGTAATCATCCCTAACAATCTTTAAGGCGGTCATAAACAAGCTTTTAAAGTAATGACGGTATAATCTGGTAAAGACCGCGACGCTATTCTCCCTGTTTTCTCCTAAAAATTCTTCTTCTATCAATAATGAGATAGTTCCCTCGCCGTCCATAATGCAATTATAACAGAATTCTGCATATAATTACATTATTTTTCGCGTCAAATACTTAGTACAAAATTAGATACAGGTACACATAAACCACCGGTGCAGACATTAATAGACCATCGAAACGATCCAAAAGGCCTCCATGACCGGGTAAAATATCTCCAGAATCCTTCACATTCAAGCTTCTTTTCAGCATAGATTCGACCAGATCTCCTAAAGTTCCAAAACTGGATATTAAAACTGCCATTCCGCCAAGGGTTAAGAAAGAAAGTTCTGTGAAATAAATCGAAAGGATATAAGCAACTAGTACACTGGTAAATACGCCGCCAAAGAAGCCTTCCCATGATTTCTTAGGAGAATGACGTTCAAATAACCTTGTTTTACCAAATTTAGAACCGAAAAGGTAAGCACCAGTGTCATTTGCCCATAACATCAACATGAAAGCCAATGGCAGATGAAAACTATAATCAGGGATATGTCCGATGAAACCTAGCGCATAAAAGAAACAAAAAGGAACCGTCACATACATAAAACCTACAAAAGTGTAAGAGATATTGGCAAAAGGTATTTTATCTTTTTTATAGAGCTCTGAGATAAATACAGCGAAGATCAAAGGAACCAGCAGCAGTAAAAACTTGGTTTCAAACTGCAGGAAATGATAGCCGGCAATCATGAAAAAGATCAGCGCTGCGGCAACCATGGCGATATTGCGGTGTGGCCTGATGCCTGTCGTTTTGATCAGTTTAAAAAACTCCCATAAGGCGGCCAGACTTAGCAATAAGTAAAAAGCAGAATAGACATAAGGTCCTAAAAACATGGATCCTAACATCACTATGGTAAAAAAGAAAGCTGTAATCGCTCTTGTTTTCATGCGTAAAAGTGTAATTGAGGTAATTTATGCGATCTCGTTATCTTTGATATAAGCGTTTGCTTTTTCAACATTATCCGGGTGTACCAGGATGTGAATCGTTCCGAAAACTTTATAAGAAGAGTCTTGCTGGTTCATCACCACTGCAGGAATATCATTTTCCAATAGTCCTTGTTTTAAGATTTCTGCGGTAAAGGGATCTTCGGTACTAAATACTTTTGTCCAATTGTTTTCCATCTGCTTTTAATGATTTATTTTTAAAATATTTGAATACCAGAAATGTTAAAATCACACTGATCAGCACACCATACCATTGAAAATTGGTGGTTTTATTTGCTTCCGACAAAGGTATATTGTTTTTTTGCATATACCATGCCCCGGTTACTGCATAAGCATTATTTACAAAATGCGCGAACATGGAGTACCACAAACTTTGGGTCCAGAAGTAAATATAACCAAAGGCTGCGCCCAGGAGTAAACGCGGTAAAAACCCATAAAACTGGATGTGGATCGCACTAAAAATGAAGGCCGTGAACCAGATTACAAAATGCGGATTTTTAAACATTCTCCCTAGAGACCGCTGAATAGCCCCTCTAAATATCATCTCTTCGGCAATGGCAGGCAAAATTGCAATCAACAAAATACTGATTAGATAATCCCCAATATTGTTAATCTTTAGGAGATTTACCATGGTTTCCGTATTCTTATCCTCCTGCGCCCTCATCCATTCTTCCACTGGTTTTAAAAATCCTGGCAGCACCATTTTCATGTTCATCATCGTGACCCATTCTAGTATTGGCATAGAAAATACCATCATCAGGATCACTAGAAACAGTAATTCTACCCTTACTTTCCTGAAACCATAAAACTCAGGAATGCGCTGCTTTTCTCCCCAGGCCAGCACGAGAGCTGGCAATAGAAAAAGTCCGATTTGCTGCATTCCTATAAATATTCTCATAGTCACGATATTTTTAGCATTCCCTGGATTCAGCCAATCAGGGTTAAACAATTCTCCATACCAAAAATATAAGCTCAGAATTGACGCCAAGCTAGCCAGTATGATCCCTGCAATGGCGTATAAACCCAGGGTAAGTAATTGTACATAAGGACTTTTTTCAAGTCTTTCGTGATCAATAAAATTCATTATTTGTAATATTTGTACCTTTGTCCTTTGATTTAAGGTTTGAAGATAGAGAAATGTCTGTAAAGATAGGAAATATAGATCTGGGAGAGTTCCCACTTTTGCTTGCACCGATGGAAGATGTAAGTGACCCTCCGTTCCGTTTTGTGTGTAAACAAAGTGGCGTGGATATGAT
The DNA here is from genome assembly GCF_019802255.1 of Pedobacter polysacchareus. Taxonomy (GTDB): domain Bacteria; phylum Bacteroidota; class Bacteroidia; order Sphingobacteriales; family Sphingobacteriaceae; genus Pedobacter; species Pedobacter polysacchareus. Next base: position 182,780 of record NZ_JAHYSS010000001.1, read on the forward strand.
GTACACGGAGTTTATCTCTTCTGAGGGCCTCATTAGAGATGCCGCAAAGAGCAGGGCAAAACTGGATATTTTCGAATATGAACGTCCGATCGGCATCCAGATTTTTGGCAGCGAAATCGACCATATGCGCGAAGCAACAGAGATTGCAACCCTAGCAGGACCAGACCTGATGGACATTAATTATGGCTGTCCGGTTAAAAATGTGGCCTGTCGCGGAGCCGGATCTGCTTTATTACAAGATATTGACAAAATGGTAAAAATGACGGAGGCAGTAGTTAAAGCCACGCATTTACCGGTTACTGTTAAAACCCGCTTGGGCTGGGATGATACGACCAAAAATGTGGAAGAAGTTGCCGAACGTTTACAAGATATTGGCATTCAAGCTTTAACTATCCATGGTAGAACACGTGCACAATTGTACAAAGGTGCTGCCGACTGGACTTTAATCCGTGAAATCAAGAGAAATCCAAGGATAAAGATTCCAATTTTTGGAAATGGTGATGTAGACAGCATTCAAAAAGCAGCAGATTGGCGATTGGAATATGAAGTAGATGGCATCATGATCGGCAGAGCCGCCATTGGATATCCATGGATTTTCAGGGAAATCAGACATTTTTTCAAAACTGGGGAAATTCTTGCCGGACCAACCGTTGAAGAACGTGTCAATGTATGCAGAACACATTTTGAAAAATCTATCGATTGGAAAGGTCCAAGAGTAGGTGTATTTGAAATGAGACGCCATTATGCCAATTATTTTAAAGGTTTACCAGATTTCAAACCTTACAGAATGTTACTGGTCAAAGAAGAAAACATAGAAATTATTCATAGCATTTTAGACGAAGTGGCAGATAAATACCATAACATTTCCCCGATAGGAGAAATGGCGTGATTTTTGAAACCACACTCTAATTTAATTAATTAAAATGGTTACAGCAATCACTCAGGGCGTTAAAATATCAGTAGAAACCATGTACCAGGATGAATATTCTAATCCTGGAAATGAGCATTTTATGTTTGCTTATCAGATCACTATTGAAAATTTATCTGATTATGCCGTTCAATTGATGAGGAGACAGTGGTTTATTTTTGATTCTAATGGCACCGAGCGTGAAGTGGAAGGCGAAGGTGTGGTTGGTCTTCAACCCGTAATTGAGCCTGGTACGAGCTATACATACGTTTCTGGAAGCCATTTAAATACGGACATGGGCTCAATGAAAGGAAATTACCTCATGCACCGCCTCGTTGATCAAACTGATTTCACCGTAGATATTCCAGAATTTAACCTGATTGTGCCTTATCGTCTGAATTAATCAGAACGATAATTAATATTTGTTGCGTCCGAATAACATGGAAGCATAATAGATTAAATTGGCTAATGCTCCCAATGCTGCTACTACATAGGTCATTGCTGCCCACCAAAGCGCATCTTTGGCCTGTTTATTTTCTTCCGGCGTATTCATGACCCCATTGTTATTTTTCAGCCAGATCAATGCCCTATGACTCGCATCAAATTCTACAGGTAGGGTGATGATACTAAAAATTGTCAATAACGCTAACCCGATCACGCCAATAGTCAATACAAAAGGATTTCCCGTAAAGCCAATTAATAATACACCCAGGATGAGTACCCATTGTAATAAGGTAGAAGATATGCTCACTAAAGGCACCATACTCGTCCTCAGCTGCAACCAATGGTAAGCTTTAGCATGCTGTACCGCATGGCCGCATTCATGAGCTGCAACCGCTGCAGCAGCCACACTTCTACCATGGTATACATCTGTACTCAAGTTCACTGTTTTATCTGCAGGATTGTAATGGTCCGTTAATTGTCCATCCGCATTCATTACCCTCACATCGTATATTCCGTAGTCGTGAAGCATCTTTTCCGCCACCTCTTTTCCCGAAAACCCCGAGCTTAAACGCATCTCCGTGTACTTTGAAAACTTACTTCGAAATTTCCATTGTACATACATGCTAATCAATAAGATCGGGATAATTAAAAATAAATAAGTTCCCATTTTCGTAATGTATGTTTTTCAATTATTTCAAATCAAAAAACGAGCCTAAATCCTGATCATTAATAAATAATCTTAAAAAGTGTAAAATGAATAACTTATTATTTACGATGATCACTTGCAGGAACGTTTTAAATTCTTCATTTTTGATAAAAATATTAGTATGGAAACAGCAATCGTCGTCTTATTGATCATAATATTAGTAGCAATTGTAGTGTTATTCTTAAAAAAACCTGCCAGCGGAAATCAGCACATTGCATTGCTGGCACTAAAAGAAGAGGAACATCAGAAATCATTAAACTGGTTAAAAGAAGAAAAATTGAGACTGGAAGATGAGCTGAACGACCTGCGGAATAATTTCCTTTTAGAGCGCAGTAAAGTGATCAAATCCGAGGAGACCCTGGTGGCTCAAAGGGACAAGCAAGCTGAACAGGAAAAATATATCGCCGAATTACAGCAGCGCTTTAAACTAGAGTTTGAAAACATTGCCAATAAGGTACTGGATGAAAAAACAGCCAAATTTACCGAGCAGAACAGGACCAATCTTGACCTCATTCTGAACCCATTTAAAGAGAATATTAAAGCTTTTGAAGAGAAGGTAGATAAGGTATATAAGTCAGAATCAGACGAAAGAAACATCCTGAAAGGCGTAATTTCACAGCTCATGGACCAGAGTAAACAAATCCAGGAAGATGCCAACAACCTGACGAAAGCCCTCAAAGGAGATGCTAAAAAACAAGGAAACTGGGGAGAAGTGATTCTCGAGAGGGTATTGGAGCGTTCCGGTCTGATCAAAGACAGAGAGTATAGGATACAGGCCAGTTTAAGCGCAGCAGAAGGGAGCAGGATGCAGCCGGATGTGATCATTGACCTTCCAGATGATAAACATGTAGTAGTCGATTCTAAGGTCTCGCTGGTGGCTTACGAACGACTGGTTACCGCAGAGAGCGATTTGGAAAAAGAAACTCATTTGAAACAGCATTTACTCTCTATAAAAAACCACATTCAAGGATTATCAGGCAAAAATTACCAGGAGCTGTACCAGATCAATTCTCCCGATTTTGTACTCCTGTTTATCCCTATAGAATCGTCTTTTGGCATTGCAGTTCAGCAAGATGCAGAATTATTTAACTATGCCTGGGACAGAAAAGTAGTCCTGGTGAGTCCTTCTACTTTACTTGCCACTTTGCGTACCATCGCCAGCATCTGGAAACAAGAAAGACAGAATAGAAATGTACTGGAAATTGCCAGATTGAGTGGTAGTATGTACGATAAATTTGTAGGATTTTTAACAGATATGGAGAGCATTGGAAGAAACATCCGACAAAGTCAGGATGCTTATGATAAAGCCTTAAACAAATTGTCTACCGGAACCGGAAACCTATCCAGTACTTCAGAAAAAATCAAAAAATTAGGTGCCAAAGCAACGAAGCAAATTGACACCAAATTTTTAGATCCTTTAGTTGCTGAGGAAGACAGCTTATAATTTAAATGCGTTCCATCCCTGTGCTTTCAATTCATGAACCACATTGGACTTCGAAATCATTTTGCAGCCAGAGTTTTTATCCGTGATGTGACCGATAATGCTGATGTCTACATCATTTTTTAACTTAGTGTAATCGTCTTGTTTAATGGTAAATAGCAATTCGTAATCTTCCCCGCCGTTTAAGGCACAAACGGTTGGGTCTAAGCCCAATTCGCGTGCAGTTTCATAGGTCATCGGATCAATTGGAATCTTTTCTTCGTATAAAGTACAGCCTTTTTCCGACTGCTGACAAATGTGCATGATCTCCGAAGCCAGGCCATCAGAAACGTCAATCATAGAGGTAGGAATAATTTCCATCTGCGCCAATAAATCAACAATATCTCTTCTTCCTTCCGGCTTCAGCTGGCGTTCAATAATATAGTCTTTTCCTTCCAGATCAGGCTGAATATTAGGGTTTTCTAAAAAGATCTGTTTCTCTCTTTCCAGGATTTGTAAGCCTACATAGGCACCGCCTAAATCTCCGGAAACACATAGAAGATCGCCTTCCTGTGCACCGCTTCTGTACACAATATCTTTCTTTTCTGCATAACCAATACTGGTTACACTGATCACCAATCCTTGCTTGCTCGAAGAAGTATCCCCGCCAATTAGGTCAATGTTGAATTTATTACAGGCCAATTCAATGCCTTTATAAATTTCTTCTACCGCTTCTAAAGGAAATTTACTGGAAATCCCAATCGAAACTGTAATCTGAGTCGCAATACCGTTCATGGCATAGATGTCACTCAAATTCACTTGAACAGCTTTAAAACCTAAGTGCATTAAGGGTACATAAGCCAGGTCAAAATGGATGCCTTCCAACAATAAATCCGTTGAAATCAACATCTCCTTATCAGGAAAACTCAAAACTGCTGCATCGTCCCCAACTCCTTTAATACTGCTTTCATGCCTGATCTTAAAGTTCTCAGTCAGGTGTTTTATCAGACCAAATTCTCCAAGTTCTCCAATGTCGGTGCGCTCTTTATTCTCAAACATATATTTTATATCTATTGAATTTTAACTTTTACTAGTTACTGATTTTCCTTATAATTATTACCAATCTGCAGGAGAATCGCGTATTTTTAAATTATAAACCCAAAGCTGCGGATATCTCCAGCATTCTCTCAATTGGTTTACGTGCCTGCACAATAATATCAGCAGGAACTGTTACTTCAGGGCTTCCATTTTTTAAACATAAATAGAGTTTTTCCAAAGTATTTCTTTTCATATAAGGACAATCATTACAGGCACAGTTATTATTTGGTGGTGCCGGAATAAATGTTTTTGTCGGATTTGCTTTCTCCATCTGATGGATAATTCCGCTTTCCGTTGCTACAATAAATTCCTGAGCATCACTTTTTGTACTGTAATTCAATAATCCTGTAGTCGATCCAATGTAATCTGCCAGTTCCAAAACGGCCTCTTCACATTCCGGATGCGCAATAAACTTCGCATTGGGATGACGAGATTTCAATCTGGTGATTTTTTCTCTCGAAAAAATCTCGTGGACCATACACGCACCATTCCAGAGCACTAAATCCCTGCCTGTTTTCTTAGCCACCCAGGCGCCTAAGTTTTTATCCGGACCAAAAATGATCTTCGTATCCTTCGGAAGACTCTCCACAATTTGTACTGCATTCGTAGAGGTACAAACAATATCGCTCATTGCCTTCAATTCTGCCGTACAATTCACATAGGTAATCACCACATGATCAGGGTGTTTCTCCTTGAATTTTTTAAACAGGTGTGGCGGACAGCTATCTGCCAGCGAGCACCCTGCTTTCAAATCCGGCAGCAAAACCGTTTTCTCAGGCGAAAGAATCTTGGCAGTTTCTGCCATAAAATGAACTCCTGCAAACACAATCACCTCAGCATCAGTTCTTGCCGCTTCTTGTGATAGTCCTAAACTGTCCCCAATATAGTCGGCAATATCCTGAATATCAGGCTCTTGGTAATAGTGCGCCAGCACTATCGCATTCTTCTCTTTTTTTAGTTTTTCGATTTCCACGAAAAGATCAAGTGTAGGATCAATCTTTTCTTCGACAAAACCTTTTCTATTTAATTCCTCAAATGTATCCATTTTCAACAGTTCAATAAATTATAATTATTTAATATAGATAGACTTCTATTGTTTATTAGTGTGTTAATAACGTTTGTAAATTATTTTTTTTTAGGCGATTATTTGAGTTATTCATAAGTTATCCACAAATAAGTTGAATTTTTAAACCAAAATTCCGCTGATTCACAGTATTTTATTTTTCTCCCTCAAAACTTATCCATAGTAATATGTGTATTGTTAGTTTGTGTGTAAAAAGTGGATAACCTCTGCAAAGTTGCTCAAAAATAACTGAAAATATTGTGGCAAATTCCCTTTTTAGCTTAGCTTTAAACATTCAAATTTATTTGTTCTATATGTTTAGACAAGAAATTAACAATTATATCAACGTTGTTAACAAAGTAAGGGAAGTAGCTTAATTTCAATGAGAAAAGTAGATTTTTTAGTAATAGGGTCGGGTATAGCGGGTTTAAGCTTTGCATTAAAAGCAGCTCAGCATGGTAAAGTTTTAATTGTTACAAAATCAAATGAAGATGAGTCGAATACAAAATATGCGCAGGGTGGAGTAGCAGTTGTTGTAGATAAAGATGATTCGTTTGAAAAACATATTGAAGATACATTAATTGCTGGAGATGGGCTGTGTGACAGAGAGATAGTGGAAATTGTAGTCAAAGAAGGGCCTCAAAGAATCCAGGAAATTATAGATTACGGAATCAATTTTGATAAAAATCAGACCGGAGTTTATGATTTGGCCAAAGAGGGAGGACACTCAGAAAATCGTGTTTTACACTATAAAGACGTCACGGGATATGAAATTGAAAGCGTTTTATTAAAACAGATTCATCAGAACAAAAACATAGAGATATTAACACATTACTTCTGTTTGGAGTTAATTACTCAGCATCATTTGGGGCTGCATGTGGATAAGAGTTCAGAAGATATCCACTGTTATGGCATATATGCCTTTAACACAGAGCGTAACGATGTGGAAAAGATATTAGCGAGTGTGACTATCATGGCTTCAGGTGGTGCTGGGCATGTGTATAGCAGTACTACAAATCCCGTAATCGCTACAGGTGACGGTATGGCGATGGTATACCGCGCAAAAGGAAAAGTAAGGAATATGGAATTTATTCAGTTTCATCCAACCGCTTTATATCATCCGGGAGAATATCCTGCTTTTCTGATTTCTGAAGCAGTTCGTGGTTATGGCGGTGTGCTCAGAAGAAAAAATGGCGAGGAGTTCATGTATGAATATGATCCGAGAGGATCTTTGGCTTCCAGAGATATTGTAGCTCGTGCAATAGATTCTGAAATGAAAAAATCTGGGGAGGATTTTGTCTACCTTGACATCACCAATCGCAAAAAGAGCGAGATTTTAGCTCATTTCCCGAACATTTACGCGAAGTGTCTATCTATAGGTATAGACATGACAAAGGATTTAATACCGGTTACGCCAGCAGCTCATTATATGTGCGGCGGAATTATGGTAGATGAATATGGTCGTTCTTCTATAAAAAATTTATATGCCTGCGGAGAATGTTCGTCTACAGGTTTACATGGGGCCAATCGTTTGGCCTCAAATTCCTTGCTGGAAGCTCCTGTGTTTGCACACCGCATTTATCAAGATGCTATAGCTACTTTCAAAAATACGGTGATCCCTGACAATATCCCTGAGTGGAATGACGACGGGGTAAAACAGTCCGACGAAGATATTTTAGTCACCCATAATTTACGGGAAACACAGAAATTAATGAGTGATTACGTCGGAATTGTACGCTCTGATTTTAGATTAGACCGGGCAATGAGGCGCTTATTTTTGCTCCATGAAGAAACAGAAGCTTTCTATAAAGCCAATAAAGTGTCTGTAAAACTTTGCGAATTGCGCAATGTAATCCAGGTTGCCTTCATGATTATTAAGTCTGCAAAAGCAAGAAAAGAGAGCAGGGGACTACACTATACGACTGATTATCCAGTGCATTCAGCACAATTAACCGATACAATTTTTTAGAAAATGGCAGTGATATTACCAGTGAAAGATAAGCACCCGAAATGGGCAGAGAATTGTTTTATTGCGCCAAATGCGACGATTGTTGGCGACGTAACCATGGGCAGTAACTGTTCTGTCTGGTTTAACGCAGTGATCCGTGGCGACGTAAATACCATTACTATTGGGAATGATAGTAACATTCAGGATGGCGCAGTGATCCATGCTACTTATTTGAAAGCAGCAACAGTGATTGGAAATAGGGTTTCTGTTGGACACAATGCAATAGTTCATGGCTGTATTTTAAAAGACCATATCCTGATCGGTATGGGGGCCATTGTGATGGACAATGCCATAGTTGAAGATTACTGTATTATTGCCGCAGGAGCTGTTGTATTAGAAAATACGCATTGCGAATCCGGGTATATCTATGCCGGAACACCTGCAAAAAAAATAAAGCCCATTACTGAAGAGCAACGGGCTTTATTGAATAAATTGCCAGACAACTACATTATGTATGCCGACTGGTTTAAATAATGGACCGATCTGCTAAAACAGATCGATCTTTTCTTATTCTTTTGGAATCGTAATGGTTTCATTTCTTTCCCAAAGGGCTCTGATCGAGAGTTCTTTGGGTTCGTTCCAAATCTTTTCAGGCTGCGTGCCTAAGGTCACATTTCCGGTATCCCATTTCTTGTTTTTATTATTGTCGTAGGTAATTCTGGTATAGTACTTACCTGCTTTATAGTTATTAAAAGTAACGGTGGTATCTTTCGTAATCACCATACTATTAACCGGATGTTTATTCGCATCAACCACCTCTACAATATAACTTTTATCTTTTTCCGGAACGATCAGTTTTAGGACTAAAGTACCGTAATCATCTTTACTTCCTAATTTGAAATCTTTCTTGAACTCTTTATTTTTTGTGTTAAAAATGGCTGTAAAGGCGCCCGCTTCAAACTTGAGCTCATAGGTTTTTTTAACTCGCCATGGATACTTAATATAATAAGATAAAAAGTCGGCGCTGTCTTTTTCCAGGGTAAAGTTGGTACGTTTTACCGAATCTTCAAGCAATTCTATTTTATTGACATCGGTGCTTAAAATTGGAAAATTGAAAGTCAGTTTGAACGGTCTGTTCGGATTTAAGGTACGGTCTTCCAGGTTATCCGTTGCGGTTAAAACTCTGGTATACGTTTCCTTTTTCCCACGGTTCAATATAACCGTTTGTTGTAATTTCCCGTTTTCGTTGATATTTACTTTTGCAGAATCGAAACTTAAATCGGTCAGCCAAATTTTTAGCGAGTCATTATTTTTACTAAACTTGGTATATTTTGAGGCATCCAAAGCAGGAGGATCTGTGACTACGATTTCTGGTTTTAGCAATTTCTGGTTGAAAGCAAAACTGATACTTCCATCCGCATTGATCCGTTTATCCAATACCCGGAATACCGATGCGTCTTCTTTGAAGACTTGAATATTTACAGAGTCCAGGTTCTTTTTTAGAACAATGGGGTCTTTAATAAAACCAATTTCGTCTGTACTCTGCTGGTAGATTTTATCTCCGCCTTTTTCCTTTAAGGCGTAAATTTTATAAGTACCTTCTCTTAAATTGTTCAGACTGTAATTACCCGAGCTATCCGTTAGTGAGTAAATTGCAGGTCGGCCTTTTCCGAAAATGGTGTCTCTTTCCAAAGGAAGAATAAATGCGACCGCCTCAAGTTCCGGTTCGCCGGTGATGGAATTGGTGACCTTGCCCTTGATGCTTAATGAATCGAGCTTCGGACCTGTTGAAAATACATAGGAGAAATTCTTTAGGACGTTGTTTTCGTTGATATCCGCGATCAGCTTCCCGAAGTTCAATGTATAGGTAGTATTTTTTTCCAGCGTGTCTGGGAACGAAATTTCCAAAAACTTTTTCTTCACCTTGAGTAGGGGAGGAACTTTGAGTTCCGGCGAAATTGAAAACTCTTTCGATTCATTCTGAAGTTTGAAATACTCATCAAATTCCAGGGTAATTTTTTTGGACTTAAAATTTGTCGTGAAGTTTTTTGGCTCCATACTCAACACCTTCGGAGGCTCTGTATCCCGAGGCCCTCCCTGTGGCTGCTGGATGCTTGCACAACCATATATTAGAGAAATTAACAATAGGAGGGATGCAAAAAGCCTGAAGTTCGGTACAATGCTAATTTTGGCCATTTATATGCGTTGTGTTAAGTTTATTACTCTTTTTAATAGATAACATTAAAAAATTTTAAAAGGCTCTTAAAACTCATTTAAATGAGTCAGTTAACAAGGTTGTAGTTGTCAAGCTAACTGACTCTTTATCAGATGTTTACAAATTACTTACTCATGTGAACCATCAAAACGGAGATATCTGAAGGAGAAACCCCTGAAATTCTTGAAGCCTGACCCAAAGTGCGGGGTTTGATCTTCAATAACTTCTCTCTGGCCTCCTTAGAAAGTGATCCCAATTGAGAATAATCAAAATCAGGATTGATGTCTTTGTCTTCCATCTTCTGCATTTTGTTCACAATCTCCTGTTCTTTCTCAAAATAGCTTTCGTACTTAATTTTAATTTCCGCCTGCTCTATAGTCTCTTTATCAAATGAACTTAGGTACTCTTTAAATGGAGCACTCATTTCTCTAACGTCTTCAATACCCACTTGCGGTCTACCCAGCAGGCTGATGATTTTAACATTTTGATTCAGTGTGCTAGTCCCTAATTCTTCTAATTTTACATTGGCCTCTACCATGTCGATACTTTGTTTTTTTGCAAAGGCAACGATGGCATCGGAGTTGGCTACTTTTTGTTTTACAAGTTCTAAACGTTCGTCACTGATCAAGCCTAACTGATGGCCGATAGGAGAGAGACGGATATCGGCATTGTCCTGGCGAAGTAACAACCTGTGTTCTGCTCTGGAAGTAAACATACGGTAAGGCTCTTCGGTTCCTTTAGTCACCAGGTCGTCTATCAATACTCCAATATAAGATTCAGAACGCTTCATGATCAGTTCATGTAAATCATTCACTTTTTGGTGTGCATTGATTCCTGCAATAAAGCCCTGACTTGCGGCTTCTTCATAACCTGTAGTTCCATTGATCTGACCAGCGAAATATAAATTGCTGATCATTTTTGTTTCTAAGGTTAAAGACAATTGGGTAGGCGGGAAGAAGTCATATTCTATCGCATATCCAGGGCGGAACATTTTAGCGTTTTCAAATCCTGGGATTTTAGTCAGCGCTCTATATTGCACATCTTCTGGTAGAGAAGTCGAGAAACCATTGACGTAGATTTCGCAGGTATGTAATCCTTCTGGCTCTACAAAAATCTGGTGTCTTTCTCTTTCAGCAAAACGATTGATCTTATCTTCAATAGAAGGACAATACCTCGGACCTAATCCTTTAATTCGACCGGTGAACATCGGAGATTTTTCAAATCCTTCTTTCAGTGTTTCATGAACCTCAGAATTGGTATACGTAATCCAGCAGCAGCGTTGTTCCGTTGGACGTTCTACATTGGTATAAGAAAAGCGTCCAGGATTTTCATCTCCCCATTGCTCTTCCATTACCGAGTAATTTAAAGATCTGCCATCCACTCGGGGTGGGGTACCAGTCTTCATTCTGCCAGCTTCAAAACCCAGTTCTACCAATTGTTCAGTTAAGCCAGTTGCAGCTCTTTCTGCTGTTCTGCCTCCACCAAATTTTTTCTCACCGATATGAATTAATCCATTTAGGAAGGTACCATTAGTCAGTACTACAGACTTCCCTTTGATCTCAATTCCTAAAGAAGTTTTAATACCTACTACAGTATTGTTCTTAATCAAAAGGCTGCTCACCATGTCTTGCCAGAAATCGACATTAGGGGTGCGCTCTAAAGCCAGTCTCCATTCCTCAGCAAATCTCTTCCTGTCATTCTGAGCTCTTGGACTCCACATCGCAGGGCCTTTAGAAAGGTTCAGCATCCTAAACTGAAGTGTGGTCTTATCACTGATGATTCCAGAGTATCCACCCATGGCGTCAATCTCTCTTACGATTTGTCCTTTCGCCACACCACCCATGGCTGGGTTGCAGCTCATCTGTGCAATGGTTTCCATATTCATGGTGATCAGCAAGACTGAAGATCCAAGATTGGCAGCAGCAGCGGCGGCTTCACAACCTGCATGTCCGGCGCCGACTACTATAACATCATATTCTTTAAACATTACCTGTTGTTTTTATATCGCTTATAAATTGTTTCACGTGGAACGCATAAAGATGCCCGCTGTTAAGCGCTAATGTTTCACGTGAAACAATAGGTTAAAATTAATCATTTAATAGTGGAGAGGAGCTAATTCATCTCCCTTTTATTCTTTCTTTTTTTTGTACGTCCTCATTTAAGGAGCAGCCTTTGTATTGTTAATAAAGGCAGTTTTGTCTTTTAAATCGTTAGAAAACACTTGATTTTCAAACGACAGCAAAGGTTGTATTAAAGCAGGACTCGATTTAAAGCATCACTTCAAATGAGGTCTGCTTTTTGTTTTTATACCCATCAAAAATAGCTTGTTCCACGGAACGTTTTTGAGGGTTTTAAGGAGGGAATTAATATGGTAAACCATCCTATTTTTCTTTTTTTATCCCCGGAATGCCGAGGCGATCCTCAAGATATCTAAAGGGTACAGCCTGGATTTCCAACTGCTGCTTCGTTGTTATTAGTGGAGAAAGCAATCCAATTTTTCAATTCCATTTGCCTATCCTTTGTGTTTATCCGGGGTTAAGGAGTTTAGATTTGCTTCTGTATCATTTTCGTTTATTATGGCTTCTCCTCCGGATAAATCCGGGAGGGTAATTCCATTTTTAATTGCTACCCATGCCTCATAATTAACACTGAACGTAATGCTAAACTTCCTATTTTAAGCATTTGCGCAAGCCTGTTTTTCTAAAAGCTCCTTAAAAATTCAGATGATTCTTCCTTAGAGAAACCTAATGAATTTTGCTGAGCGTTCTAAAATTTAAACCAAAAACAAAGCCTTTTCGCTTTTATTTCTGGCTACAATAGCGGGGATAAACCACCATTGTTTTTTGATTATTAAAAATGAGAAAGAACTTTTGTTGTTAAGAATTTCTTTTATATCATTCTAAAACTGGATGAAATCGATCATGAATAAATCCTGCCGATAGGGGGAGCGTGATCAATTGTCCCCACCTGAATACGCTTGATCAGGCGGGGATAATTGTTAGGATTTATTGTTCTGATAATGTTAACCAGCGTTCAGTAACTGTTTCCAATTCCTGATTTAAGCCTTCAATTGTTTTAGAAACTTCCTGTATTTTTGTATAGTCAGCACTGTCGATTGTCAGTAGAGAATTGCTCAATTCCTGAATTTTTCCTTCCAATTCAGCAATCTTAGTTTCTGAATCTTCCAGTTCTTTTTGCTCTTTAAAAGACAGCTTTTTTACTGGACTTGCTGCTGCTTGTGGGGCAGGCTGTTCCTTCGTTTTTGCTGGTGCCTTTTCTTTTGGTGTCTCTAAACTGATTCTATATTCAGAATAGTTACCGTTATAAATTCCTACTTCTCCATTGCCTTCCATGATGAACAATTGCTCACTCATCTTATCCAACAAATACCTATCGTGAGATACTAGGATTAACACACCTGGGAAGTTCTCTAAGAACTCTTCTAATACATTCAGCGTATCAATATCGAGGTCGTTAGTTGGCTCATCCAGGATCAGGAAATTAGGGTTCTGCATCAACACCTTCATCAGGTGTAATCTTTTCTTTTCACCACCACTTAGCTTTTCAACCATCCCGTGTTGTTTCTTAGGAGGGAAGAGGAATAAGGTTAGTAATTGCGAAGCAGAGATCGTCTGACCATCGGCCATTTTGATATATTCTGCATCAGATTTTACGATATCAATTACTCTTTCTTTCTCATTGAAGGCCAGACCACCTTGCTTATAGTAACCATAAACAGTAGTTTCACCAGTACTTACTTTTCCTTTTTCAGGTGTTAAGTAACCGGTAATGATGTTCAATAAAGTAGATTTTCCGGTGCCATTTTTACCTGCAAGACCGATACGGTCTGCACGTTTAAAGGTATAACTGAAATCATTAATGATCGGATTGCCATTAAAAGACTGACCAATATGGTCCAGTTCCAGGATTTTATTCCCTTGACGAGCCATTTTAACGTTAAGTGTAACGCTTTGATTGTCAGATCTTTGTTTAGTTTTGCTTTCCAGATCATAAAAAGCATCAATACGTGATTGAGACTTCGTAGTACGGGCAGCAGGCATTCTTCTCATCCATTCCAGCTCCTTTTTCAAGAGGTTCTTATTTTTCTGAAATGTACTTTCATCGGCCATTTCACGCTCAGATTTCTTCTCCAGGAAGTAGGCGTAATTGCCATTATAATTGTAAATCTTTCCTCTGTCTAACTCTACAATGGTATTACAAACGTTATCCAGAAAGTACCTGTCGTGTGTAACTAATAATATAGTTTTATTGCCGGAAGTCAATAGTTTTTCCAGCCATTCTATGGTATCAATGTCCAGATGATTGGTAGGCTCATCCAATACATAGATCTCAGGATCCTCTATCAATAGCTTTGCAAGCGCCAAACGCTTCTTCTGGCCACCAGATAGGGTAGAGATCTGCTGCTGCAGATGAGTGATTCCCATACGGCTTAAAATCGTTTTAATTTCGTGCTCGTATTCCCAGGCATTGTGCTCGCTCAACTCTTCGTATAAGCGGTTTAAAGTTTTTTCATCCGGGTTTGGATCTTCAATCAGTTCCTCATATTCTTTGATCAGTTGCTGCTGTTTGTTTTCTGTAGAGAAAATGAAATCGCTAATCGAGTAACCGTCTGGAAAAGAAGGCTCCTGATCCAGGAATCCTATTTTAACAGATTTATTCTTCACGATTTTACCTTCCAAAGGATTAAACCTTTCGGCAAGTAATTTCAGTAAGGTGCTTTTTCCAGCACCATTTATACCAACCAACGCTACGCGCTGTCCAGGTTGAATCCCCAGGGTCAAATTTTTAAATAGCCATTCATCATGGTAAGCATGGCCTAAGTTTTCGGCTGCAATTAGTGTACTCAAAGTCTGTGTTTAACGATATTTTATGTATGAAATTACTGCAAAAGTAAGCAATAATTCTTAGGTATATAGTTGAGCCTATTGAACATGAAGGGATTTTCCCCATTAAAAATCAGCCAATTGGGTTAAAAATATTCTTTATGGCAGCTGGATTGCGAAAAGTATTTTGCGCATCGGGAGGACGGAAATCTTTAAAAATGACAGAATTGAACAGGCCAGACCATTAAAAGCACGAGGTTTAACGATAGGAGTAGGCGGGTATTACCGACACACTACTTTAGAAAAGGCTTGTTTTTAGCACTGAAAATGCAAGATTACTTTATGGTATGCGTTAAAGAAACACTCTTTTCAACGGACTTGATGCCAAACTTTGTTCCGGTAAGGATGATGACGGCGGTGGCGCCAATCAGTATTTTTTTTATGGTGGTTTTCATGGTTCCCTGGTTTTAGGTTTGCGAAATATCTTTCATGGATAAGACGCAGTCCCGGGAAAAACGTTTCAAAAAATTGACGTTCATTAGACCATCTGTGCTTTAATTTCGACGAACAGACGGATATAACCTATCAACACGAAGGACTTTAAAGCGCAGATTCCATTGATTTAAACAAAGCTAAAGACTCATCTTCTTTTTGTGTCATCAATGTTTTTGCGGCTTTACCTTTGTCTTTATAGCCCAAAAGATGCAAGGTGCCATGTGCCATCACGCGGTACAATTCATCTGCTACGCTATGCTTAAATGTTTTTGCATTTTCCTGAATGCGCTCCAGGCTGATAAATATATCCCCTACAATCATTTTAAGCTCCTCTGAGTTATCAAAAGTGATCACATCAGTATAAGTGTCATGGTTAAGGTATTCCTGGTTTATACGCAGTAAATACTCGTCTGAGCATAAGATAAAGTTCAATTCCTGTAATGAATAACCTTCTTTTTCAATTATAGCCTTGATCCAGGCCTTAAGCAAGGTTTTCTTTTTAAGGGTATAACTAAGGTCTTCGGTGAAAAAATGAACTGCAGGTTTTGCCATCTGGATATAGAATTATTGCGCCAAATTTAGCAATTTAAAATATTCCGCAATTTTATTTTTATAATAGTGGTTCAGGCTGGGCGGCAATTTTTGGATCCATTCCGTTTCATTTTTTTGGTTTTTCCGGAATTTTTCCAGCATCTGCTGGTAGGATGGAGGAAACTCTTTTCCTGCTTTACTTTCTCTTTTTGAATCCTGATCCTGCGCCCTTTGTGCATCATTTGCCTGCAAAAGTTTAGTCAGCAGCTCCTTCTGACGGTTCAACGTTTCCTGCTCCAGTCGCTTATTTACCAAATCAATTTCTGTCGACTTCATGTCCTTGATCATCTGATTCAGGTTGCCTAAACCAGATTTACCATCTTTATTCTCTTCCCGATTGATCTTTTCCAAAGCTTCCCGGATCATTTGCTGCTGCTGGGCCATTTTAGCAAACTCCTCAGACATTTGTCCTTTTGGCACAGTGCCTTTATTTCCCGATTTTTGCAGTTGATCCTTTGCTTTCTGCATGCTGTTATTGAGCTGCTCCTGCATTTGCTGCAGCTGTTTCATGCTCTGTTTCTGTTTTCCTTTACCGCCGCCACTAGCGTTTTTCTTCATTTTCTGCAGCTGTTCCAGAGCCTCATTGAGCATCAATGAAAGGTTATTGATGGAAGTCATGGTATACTGCTGGTTCTTATTTGCAGCTGCAGTATTTCTTTCGCCTAGATTATCCAGACTCTTATCCATGTTAAAATTGATCTTTTGCAGCTCCTCATTAACCGTACTTTCTATCTGTGGAACTCGCTTACTCAATGAAAATAAGCTATCGGCAATGGTCTTCATATTGTCTTTGATGGCCCTTTGCTGCTGCACATTGGCCGTATAAAGCGGATCATTATTACTCAGTTTTCTCAGGTTAAGCATTACCTTTTCCTGATCAAAAGAAGTTTTAAGCAGGTTTTCCAGCAATTGGCGCAATTCCTGAACATTCAGGTTGTTTTCCATTTCCGCAGATTCCTGCTGCATATCGTCCATCTTTTTGGCCAGCTGTTCAAGTTGATCGGCCGCCTTCTGCTGATTTTCAGCCGCTTGCTTGCGGTTGTTCTTTTCCAGGTTTTCTTTACTCTCTTTTTGCTGCTGCTGAATGTCTTTGGCCTCCTTTTCAGGGTTCTGGAAAGGATTTGGCCGTTCCAGCTGTTCATTTTTCTCCTGCAGGCTTTTCAATTCTTTTCGGATTTCCTCAAAAGAAGCACGCTGTTCTTCCTGCTGCTGTTTCAATTCTGAAGCCGTCTTTTTCTGATCTTTACTCTGCTGAGAAAGGGATTTCTGCTCCTTCGCAAGTGCTTTTATGCGGTCAATATTGTTTTGCAGACCCTGTTCAAATTCCAATTGCTTGTAAAGTTCCAGAATGCGGTCCAGCTCATTTTTTAAGGATTTATTGTCCAGCTGCATTTTGGAAAGCTCCTGTTGCGTCTGGTCCTTATTATTTTGATCCATCATGCTTTGCAACTGCTCCAATAAGGCTTTTGTTTTATCATCCAGCACGTTCTTAAACAGCTCGTCGATTTTCTTTTGCTTTTCGAGCAATTCATCTTTTACCGCTGCATTTTCTTCCTTATCAAAGTTATTCTTCTCATTCAGCTCCTGGAGTGATTTAACGGCCTCTTCCAGCTGTTTCTGCTTGTCCAGCAATTGCTGAATCTGCTTCTTATCATCAAAATTCAATGCTTTTTTGTCCAGAAGGGCAGCACCGAGTTTTTTACTTTCTTTCTCTACTGCTGCAGCGAGTTTAATGGCCTGGTCCATTTTCTGTTTAACCGCTAAGCTGCCCTGATTGATTTTTTCAGCAACCTGCTGTGCGGAAGGGAGTTCATAAGTTTTTAGTGCAGATTTGGTCGTTTTTGGACCGTTAACACCATCATTATCCGCAACTTCAAAGTAATATTCTAACTGCTGACCAGGCTTAATACCTGCTTTATTTAAATCCCAGAAGAAGAAGAACGCATTTTCTAATTGTGTCTTTTTAATGGGAATGGACTGGCTGACTTTATTTTTTGCCTTGCCGTTTTCTGAAATCACATAGCTGAATTTCAAGGTGCTAAAACCGTGGTCATCTGAAACATTTCCAGAGAAGTAAAGGGCTTTACTGCTCAATGAATCCGGGGATTCTGTGACGGTAATGTTTGGATATTCATCTGCGATGATCGCAACCTGATGGACTAAAGAGTCTTTACTGCCCGCAAAAAAGCTGTTTTTAGGACTCAAGCGGTATTCCCCGTTTTTCCGTAAAGTGCTTTTAAACGAAAAATTATTGTCTCTGGAAAGCAGCAACTGCTCCTTGTTGTCCCAAATAAAAGCCAGTTGGTCACTGTTTACCGTTTTTAATTTCCAGGTTACATTGGTGCCATCAGGCAATAGTAAATCACCGGCATTGGCAATGGTTTCGTCCTTTTTTCCCAGGTAAGCAGGGTAATGAAGATCGACGGTCATGGCTAGAATTGCCGGACGAGGCTTCACTTCAATGACGTAAGGAAGGGAACTAAAACCGCCTGCATTAAAGCGGATCTCTTTCTTCTTTTGCAGGTTTTTAAAAGTATATTGAAAAGTAGTCTTGTCCTTTTTTTCAAGCTTATAGGTATTCAAACCATCAGAAATATACACCTCCTGCGGCAGTTCATTGCCGCTGAGTTTAAGGTTCAACGTCAGGTCATCTCCCTGAGCACAAATCAGTTTCTTATTTGTCAATTGAAAAGAAAAAGGGGCTTTCGGTAAGATTTCTCTGTTATATTGAACAAAACTGCTGGTACCTTCTCTTAAAATGGAAGGGGCAATGATGGCAATCAGCAAAATGATGCTCAGTGGAAACAAGGAATACCGCAGGTACTTTTTATTGTCATTTAAGCGAATGGCCGTACTAAAAGGAATTGGTTTTAGGGAATTGATCTTTTGATCAATACCTGCCATAATGAGCATATTGTGTTCCGGGTTCTGATCTGCCAGTGCCTTTAACTGGAGCGTATTTAACAGTTTGTCTTTTACATTGAAAAAATGATCCCCAATCAGCGTTGCAGCCTCCTCAATACTTAAATTTTTACTTAGCTTGAAATAGGCAAGGGCAGGTTTAATGACCCAAATAGCAATCGCAAACACAGAAAGCGTGATGGAGCCGAAAAACAAAAGCGTTTTCATGGGAATTCCCGGCTGGGCATAGTAGACCAGTACGAACAGCAATAGGTATAATGCTAAAAGAAAAGTAGCGGCATAAATGCTGCCCCGCAATAGTTTGTTCAGGTAAAACTTTTGCGTAAATTCATTAACTTTCGAAATTAAAAGCTCGTAATTGCTGTTCATGAATTAGCTATAATGACGCTTAAATATAGGGAATGAATCTTGGTTGTGATAAAATAAACACATCATAACACTAAATTAACGCTGCGATCTCGTCTTTTGTACTATTTATAAACCAATATTAAGATGATCAATTCAATTTATGCCATTGCGATGGCTACGTTATTTACAACGACCGGAATAAAAACTGCTGAGATGGAAAAAATAATAAGTCCTGTGCTGCAAAAAACGGAAACCTGGAATAAGAATCAGGTGATTGCCCATCGTGGTGCCTGGAAGAAGAAAAACCTGCCTGAAAACTCTATTGCTTCCTTAAATGAAGCGATAAAACTAGGCTGTTATGGGGCTGAATTTGATGTACAAATGACTTCCGACAGTATTTTGGTAGTCAATCATGATGATGACTTTCTGGGAATGACGATTGCCAGCCATACTTACAAGGAATTATTGGAAAAGAAACTGAGTAATGGCGAAAGTATCCCAACATTGGAAGCTTATTTGAAAGCAGGAAAGAAACAGAAGGGCACCAAACTGATACTGGAATTGAAACCTTCAAAAATCAGCCAAGAAAGAGAGCTTCAAATGACCAGGAAAGCGGTAGCCATGGTAAAAAAGCTAAATGCTGCAGCTTGGGTGGACTATATCAGTTTTAGTTATCCAATCTGCCTGGAAATACTGTCATTACAGCCAGGAGCGAAGGTAGCCTATCTCAACGGAGATGCGTCTTTAGAAAAGCTAAAAGAAGCTGGCTTTTATGGTGCAGATTACCATTTCTCTGTTTATAAAAACAACGATTGGTTTACGAACTCCAAAACCCTCGGCCTAACTTTAAATGCCTGGACAGTGAACAGTGAAACAGAGATGAACCGCCTCCTGGATCAGCACATCGAATTCATTACCACCAACGAACCAGAACTGCTGTTTGACCTCCTGAAATCCAGGAAATAATCCAATTTATTCAACAAGCAAAGTCCCTTTAAAACAAAAAAGCATCGCGATTGCTCGCGATGCTGTACAATTATGTTTTTAATAATCTAGATTACTTTAACATTAATCGCATTCAACCCTTTTTTACCGCTTTCAACATCGTATTCAACTTTGTCGTTTTCACGAATTTCATCGATAAGGCCTGTTGAATGTACAAAAATTTCGCTATCTCCGTTAGCTGGAATGATGAATCCGAAACCTTTAGTTACATTAAAAAATTTTACTGTTCCTTCTTGCATTGTATTATTTATTAATAAATTAAGTGTGCAAGATACGTAATATTTTCTATAATACACATAGGCGAAATTTTTCTAAAAACGTCGATTTCAGGCTTTTATTTAGCACCCTTTTTTCCGGCCACAATCACGTTTATTTCGCTGGAATGAGGGATTCCAAGGGTACTTCCAGGGGTAATTTTTAATAGGTTTTGGAGGTATACATTGATAATGGCCTCCAATGTTTTTTTCCTTGGCTCATAATTCGCCGGATCCGAAATCCGGAAGGTTCCTAGGTACATTTTTCCCTTCGCATCCACTACTGCTGTAAACTCATAACCGAAGTCTTCATAAGCTCTTGAGATGTCAATCCGATACTTCGGAAACAGGTAGTCGTAAGCCTCGGTTTTGCCATTAATCCGGTCTACAACGTTTAATTTTTCAACCTTGATCATGTCACTCAATGGTTGAAACACGACCGGCTGACGGCCAGCGAAAGCAAGCTTAGGGTCTGAAGGATGTTGGTTCGCAACATCGGCCAGTTTTTGAATATATAACGTATCCGCTTTTGTTGGCTTTTGCAGGTTTTCAGGAGTAGTTTTCAGTACATTTTGAATGTAATTCTCCGAATAATACGTGATGTTTACATCCGACCGGATGTCTTTCGCGATTTCTTTTCTCACCACCTGTAAACGCTGCATCGAAATGCTGTCTTTGCTGATGTTCTTAATTCTAAACCATTCTTTTGCGAAATTATAAACGTCTCCATGATCGTATTGGAGGAAAAATGTCTGCATTCTCTGCTTCTGGGGGCTGTAAGCCATGATCGAGTCATTGGACTTGAATTGAATGATCCAACTCGGCTCTTGCTGGAACCCCATCTCATTAAAAGATAAGCCGGTACTGAAGCGGCGTTTTACTTCATGGTACTTTATATCTTTTATCGTGTCAAAAGACAGTTTTCTTGCGCGATTTCTTCTTTCTTGATTGGTTTCAGCGTTACAGCTCAGCAAAACAGTAATGACGGATAATAAGGTATAAATGAGCTTTTTGGACATGCAAAAATAATATTGGTAATGGATTAAATCTGACCGCAAAGTTATAAGAATCAAAAGATTTTATATTCTTTGTTTCAGTTTTATCAATTTAATGTTGAGCTGGCCCTTCCTCAAAATCGTAACCACAACGGTCCTATCGTTCCCTTCACGGAAAACCTTATTGATTTCTGTTAAAGAATAACTGCTGGCAGGCATGAAATTCAGAAAAATGATCTCGTCATCTGCTTCCAATCCACCTATTTCTGCAGGAGAGTCAGGCTCAATTCTGCCAATATAATAGCGTTTAACCTGAGTATCGTCTGAATAGATCTCCATTCCAGCCATATCGTGCTGAAATGGACGGTTAAAGTTCCCGTTTTTTCGCAGGTACATGGCACTGTCGGCATAATCAAAAGTGACATCAAATCGACTTAATATATCGGCGCCCAGATTTCCATTCCGGTCATGGAGCAATACCTTGCCGGCAACGTCCTCGTATTTTGGATAGGAACTGAGCACCTGATTCAATTGAAAAGATCCGATTCTAACGATGGGTACCCTGCCGATGCTCCCGCTAATGGGGCCACCAAGGCCCATCCCCAGATTGGCAAGGATGGAAACAGGAGGTAAAGGAAAGGGCTTTTTATTTAGGATTTCCAGAGAGATCGCATGACTGGCGCCATTATCGACCAGCATTTTTAAGGTTAAAACACCTAGTTCTGCGGACTCTATTTCTATTTTTGTATATGGCTTGTCGTTGATCATTTCCAAAGCAATCCGTTCTCCCTTGATCTTTTTACCATAAGAAGGCAAGTAAAAAACGACTCTTTTATTTGAATATTTAAGCTCTACAATGAAACTTTTGAAAAAGTGATAGCCCAATAATCCATGAATTGGCATGCCTACATAGCTGGACAAGCGGAACAAATCTTCTTTTAATACCGCAGTTGGGATATGTTTCAGCGTAGCTTTGCCAATTCTTGCTTCCAGTGAAGTGGTTACATAGGCTTCAATTTCACCGCCTTTGCCCAAACCGGAGATTTTGATGGTTCGTAAGTCTTTGATATTTAAGCTGTCGGTTAAACTGGGGTCGGAGATGATCATTGGTCCAACTCCAG
The DNA here is from genome assembly GCF_019802255.1 of Pedobacter polysacchareus. Classification (GTDB taxonomy): domain Bacteria; phylum Bacteroidota; class Bacteroidia; order Sphingobacteriales; family Sphingobacteriaceae; genus Pedobacter; species Pedobacter polysacchareus. Next base: position 205,156 of record NZ_JAHYSS010000001.1, read on the forward strand.
TGTCTAAAATGAAGTTAAATGGCCCTTTATCATTGATGTAAACAGGAATAATCACCAGATTTTTAATCAGAGTCATATTGATGGCATCTTTCTTCCGGTCACTTGGAAACTCGAAATTTTGGGCATAGCCGGACTTTAAAGTCATAGCGATGGTCAGGAAGAGCAGCAGGATTTTAAGTCCTGTTAATTTCATCGCGCATACTAGCCGTTTCATTGATCTAATTTAATAAATTAGTTCCTAAGAAAATTATATTTAAGCATAAAAACAAAACTTATTTAAGAGATAACCGCATGGATTTTGTCTGCTTCGCTTATCTTAATCGAGAACAACATTAGCCTCGTTTAGGGCTTTAATTAAAAGAAATTTTAACACTAATCCGATCAAAATGAAACGTTTGTTATTATTACTGCTACTTTTCACAGCCAGTTACAGTTTACAAGCCCAAACTACAAAAGTCTGGATTGTCAGACATGGAGAAAAGAACCTGGAAGACCCTGCAGATAAAGATCCTGCCCTAAGTAAAGCAGGAGAAGAACGGGCAATCACCCTGGCTAAATACCTGAAAGGAAATAAAATGGCCGCTTTATTCAGTACCGACTATAAGAGAACAAGAGGAACATTGGCTCCTTTGGCAGCCGCACAGCAGTTGCCTTTTCAGCTGTATAAATCTACCGATTACCAGGCATTAGCGGATACCATTTTAAACACCTATAAAGGAAAAAATATCGTTATTTGCGGGCATTCTAACCGACTTTTAGGGATTATTGCTGCTTTTAAGGCGACGAGTACATTGAAAGAGATCAGGGAAGATGAATACAGCCATATTTTTCTGATCGAAATCAAGGGTGACCGGGTAAAGCTACAAGAAGGAAATTACGGAAAGTTATAACTTTTCAAAAGGAATATCCAACAGGGCATAATTTTTATAACCCTGAAAATCGAAATGCCACCACTCGTTTGACAATACACGGAAACCATGGTCTTGCATCACCTTTGTGAGCAGGCTTCGGTTTTTCAATACAGCAGCAGGCAGCTGTTGGTAATTTGAAGCAGCCAATGGCGAAAAACTGTCATAAGGAGTAGGCATTTCCAATTCTTTTCCCGTTTTCAAGTGGATTAAAGTCAAGTCAAGGGCACAGCCTCTATTGTGCCTGGACCCAGTTTTTGGATTGGCGACAAAGTTTTTATTACTCGCTTTCTGGTAGAGGATTTTTGTAGCAGTATGAGGGCGGTAGGCATCATAAATTTTCAAAGCATATCCTTTTTTTGCCAAAACAGCTTGCACCTTTTTCAACTGCACTACCACAGGTCTTCTGGCAAAAGCCCTTGCTTGTTTATAAACGGCGAGCTTCATGAAATTATTTGTAGTCGCATATCGAATGTCTAGGACCAAACCTGGAATTTCTTTTTTCAGCTCCAGGAGCTCCTGATTTGGGTCATATCGATAAGTCCGTTCGTAGGCCGTAAAACTATGCACTACTTTTAAGGGTTTTAAAATGACTTTTTTTTCTGCAGCTGGTTCCTGGAAAAAGAAGAAACTCAGCAACAGCAGACAAATGGATTGGATCATTTTCTATTGATTAGAAACCACCAGGAGTTCAATATCCTTAAAGGGAAGGTTAAACATATTGGACAGGTCTTTATTCGTCAGGTGACCCTGATATATATATAGTGCTTCCCGAATTCCAGGTTTACTCCAGATCACGCCGGTCAGGCCACCAAGGTCGCCGATATCTAATAGGATCGGAGCAAAAATATTGGTCAGTGCATAAGAGGCTGTTCTTGGTACTCGTGAAGCAATGTTCGGAACACAATAGTGAATGACCTCATGTTTTCTAAACACTGGGTTGCTGTGGTTGGTCACTTCAGAAGTTTCGAAGCAGCCGCCCTGGTCAATGCTTACATCGATCACCACCGAGTTCGGTTTCATCCGCATCACCATTTCTTCCATCACAATACAAGGGCTTCGGCTATGATTGGCGCGAATTGCTCCGATCACCACGTCGCAGGTGGTAATTGCCTTGCCTAAAACGATGGGTTGCATCACCGAAGTGAAGACCCTGCTCCCTAAGTTGTTTTGGAGCCTTCTAAGGCGGTATAGGGAGCTATCGAACACTTTTACTTCCGCACCTAGAGATAATGCCGTACGCGCGGCGTATTCTCCGACCGTTCCGGCCCCTAAAATGACCACTTCGGTTGGAGGAACTCCGGTAAAGCCGCCAAGCATCAATCCTTTGCCTCCTGTGGCGGAGCTCAGGTATTCTGCTGCTATAAAAATCGAGGTTGCGCCAACAATTTCACTCATGGCCCTCACCACACTTAAAACCCCACCTTCATCGCGAAGGTTTTCAAAACAGAGGGCATTGATCTTTTTATTCAATAAAGCCTTCAGGTAGCTTTCTTTTAATCCACCCATCTGCAATGCTGAGATCAGCGTTTGCCCTTTATGCATCATGCCTATCTCTTCCAGGGTTGGTGGTGCAATCTTAACCAGTATATCGGCCTCGAATACGCTTTTCTTATGAAATGAAATGGTGGCACCCTGCTCGCTGTAATCATTGTCGGAGAAATTAGCGCCAATTCCAGCACCACTTTCAATAATTACCCGGTGACCGTTATTGATCAGCAAAGCAACAGACAATGGGGTTAATGCGATCCTGTTCTCCTGAAATGAAATTTCTTTGGGTATGCCAATATAAAGACTATTGGTTTTTTTGTTGATTTCCGACATGGTCTCTTTGGGCTGTATCAGTCCTTTTTGAGCAATAGAGGCCATTCCTTCCCGTAATCCTGTAGCCATTTTATTTATAGATATTTGTCCTCAAAATAAGCAAAATACCTGAAAATAAGTGTATTTACAATTTAAATTTTGGAAATTGACAGTAATCTTTCCGTTTCTCCCGTTGCGGTGATTTCGATTTTAACGTAATGTTCAGGAAGTAATTCTTCCACTTTTTCCGGCCATTCGATCAGGCAGATATGCTCCGAATAAAAGTATTCCTCATAACCAATGTCATAAGCCTCCTGAAGGTTTTTGAGTCTGTAAAAATCGAAATGATAAATGATGCCGTCTTTTCCTTCATATTCATTAACAATGGAAAAAGTAGGACTGGACACGACATCAGTGACCCCCAATACTTTCGTCAGTGCTTTGATGAAAGTCGTTTTCCCGGCACCCATATCTCCTTCAAAGATGAAAAACCGCTCATTTTGAGCAAATTCTAATACTTTCTGTGCTGCCTCGTCCAGGCCGGCTAAATTTTTAACCTCAATTTCCATTTTATTGTTTTTTATTCATCAGGGACGCTTCCTTCACAGCGAAATCCCTTAAATCCAAAACTAAGAATTTTTAGAAGTTTACGGAAATTGTAAGTTAAATCTATGTGTCGATAACAAGTGGCGCTGAAGGTCGTATGGTAGTCGGGAAGAGAACTGCTAGCCTTTACAGGGAGGTAGGGGTTCGGTTAGGGTTTGGATAGCACAGACTAAGGCAAACCTACGCGAACCTTAACCGAACCCCCTCCGAACCTTATTATAAGGCCCTTCTCTTCCCGAACACTTCCCCGTTTTTATTTTGAACTGTAAGTTGCTACTGGAATGATCATTTCTTCCAGAGAGATTCCACCATGCTGGAAGGTCTCATTGTAGTAATTTACAAACTGATTATAGTTGTTCTGATAGACGAAATAACGATCTTCTTTCGCAAAAATATAGTTAGAGCTGATGTTGATCTTAGGCAACTGTGCTTCATGTGGATTTTTAATTAAAAACACCTCTTTGGCGTTGTAATTCAGGTTTCTACCTTGTTTGTAGCGCAAGTTTGTATTTGTATTTCGATCGCCGATCACCTTGCTGGCATGTTTTACACGAATCGTTCCATGGTCGGTCGTAATCACCAGTTTCACCTTTTTCTGAGCAATCTTTTTCAAGAGTTCCATCAAAGGAGAGTGTTCAAACCAGGAAAGGGTAAGCGAACGGTAGGCGGCGTCGTCATTGGCCAGCTCACGAATCATCTGCATGTCTGTACGGGCATGAGAAAGCATGTCTACAAAATTGTATACGATGGCATTAAAATCGTTTTGAAGCAGGTTATTCACTTGTTCATTCAAAGCCTTCCCGTCGTCATAGGTCAGGATTTTATGATAGCTGTGTTTGTAATCTTTGCGCAGCGTCCTTTTGATGTTTTCCGTTAAGAAAGTACTTTCATGTAAATTTTTCCCACCTTCATCATCGTCATTCTGCCATAATTTAGGGAAGCGTTTCTCCATTTCTAGCGGCATTAGACCCGAAAATATCGAATTTCTCGCATATTGAGTAGCCGTTGGCAGAATACTAGAATAAGTATCTTCTTCTTCCAGGCGGAAATGCTCCGTAATCAATGGATTGATAATTTTCCACTGGTCATAACGTAAATTGTCAATCAGGATGAAAAACACAGGCACGTTGCTATCTGTAATGAGCGGAAAAGCTTTTCTTTTCAAGAGCTCGTTTGATAATAACGGTGCTTTTTCTTTGCCATTAACCCAACCCAGGTAATGGTCTTCAATGAATTTTGAAAACTGTGCATTGGCTTCTGATTTTTGCATCGTCAGGATCTCATGCATCTGTGGGTCATCGAGTTTTTCAAGCTCCAATTCCCAGAAAACCAGTTTCTTATAAACATCTACCCATTCCTCATAACTCAGCCTGTCGTTCAAGGTCATTCCTAGTCGGCGGAAATCTTGCTGATAGGCCATTGATGTCTTTTCACTGACTAAACGCTTATTGTCAATGATCTTTTTAATGGTCAATAATACTTGTTTTGGGTTCACTGGCTTAATCAGATAGTCGTCGATTTTAGAACCAATCGCGTCTTCCATTAAGTTTTCTTCTTCACTTTTGGTGATCAATACCACTGGTACATCATTTCTGATATTCTTGATGGCGGTAAGGGTTTCCAATCCGGTCAATCCCGGCATATTTTCATCTAGAAATACCAGGTCAAAGTGCTCTTTACCAAAGGCTTCCAGTGCATCGTTTCCGTTAGTGAAAGTAGTCACATGGTATCCTTTTTCATTTAGTAATAGTATATGTGGTTTTAATAAGTTGATCTCATCGTCGGCCCATAAAATTTTGGTTTCCTGCATTACTGTACTTATATAAAATAAAATTAAATCTTTCAAAAAAGTATTTCTCTTTCTTAGTATGGATAAAAATAGCAATTTTTGTACCGTATAATTTTATTTGTAAGGATTGAACAAAAAGAAAATCATAAATGACCCGGTCTATGGCTTCATAAATATCCCTTCTGAAATCGTGTTTGACTTGATCTCACACCCATACTTTCAGCGGTTGCGGTATATCAAGCAATTGGGGATGACCCATTTGGTGTACCCAGGAGCCCTGCACACCAGGTTTCATCATGCGCTTGGTGCAATGCATTTAATGAGCCTCGCTTTGGAAATCCTGAAAAGTAAAGGCCAGGCCATCAGTAGAGAAGAGGAAGAAGCGGCTACAATTGCCATTCTACTGCATGACATCGGACATGGGCCTTTTTCCCATGCGCTGGAACATACCCTGGTGAATGGAATTCACCATGAAGCCATTTCTATGCTGATCATGGAAAAGCTGAATGTAGAGTTTGGAGGCCGACTAACTATGGCCATCAACATCTTTAAAGGCGATTATCCAAAAAAATTCTTACCGCAGCTGGTTTCTGGTCAGCTGGATCTGGATCGTATGGACTATCTCAACCGCGACAGTTTTTTTACGGGCGTGAGCGAAGGAGTGATCAGTTTCGACCGCATCATCAAAATGTTCAATGTATTGGATGGGGAATTGGTGATCGAAGAGAAAGGAATTTACTCCATTGAAAACTTCCTGATTGCCCGCAGACTGATGTATTGGCAGGTATACCTCCATAAAACAGTAGTCGCCGGTGAATATTTGCTGGTTAGGATACTGGAACGCGCGAAGGAGCTTTCCGGCAGAAAGGAGACGCTTTTTGCCACACCAGCACTGCAGCATTTCTTAAAAAACGACGTCAATAAACAAGAATTTTTCCGGGATGAAGTTCACCTGCAGGCATTTTCCAAGCTGGACGACCAGGATATTTTCACCTCAGTAAAGGTTTGGAGAGACCATCATGATCCGATTTTATCGCAGTTATGCACCATGTTTATCAGCCGCAATCTCTATAAAGTAGAGATCAGCTCGGAAGCACCGGATTTGGAACGCGTTCAAAAACTGAAAGAAAAAGCTGCTGAAAGCCTACAGCTTAACACTCATGAGATTGGTTACTTTGTCTTTACAGATCAGATAGAAAACCGCGCTTACAACGCAGGAAGTGGGAATATCAATATTTTGATGAAAAATAATACCATTATTGACATTGCAAAAGCATCAGATTTATCTAATTTAGAATCTTTAGATAAAACCGTAACCAAACATATACTGTGCTATCCCAGAATGATTTAGCATTTTTTAACAAAATAATTAATTTTTAATCCCGTTTTTAGATTGTGCAGAGATAACCTAAATAGGTTTATTTGTTCATATCAATTTAACACTTAACTTTGTACGATGCAATTTACTGCCAAGCAGATAAGCGAATTTATAGATGGCACCATTGAAGGCGATGAAAATGCTAAGGTAACAGAACTTTCTAAGATAGAAAATGGTACTGCTGGGTCTTTATGTTTTTTGTCTAATCCTAAATATGAAAACTATTTATACTCCACGAAGGCTTCAGTTGTCATCGTAGGGAATGATTTTTTTCCTTCTCAGCCTATAGAAAGCACTTTAATTAAAGTGGCTGATCCTTACAGTGCGTTTTCAGTTTTACTGGAGAAATACAATGAAGTGATCAACCAGATGAATGCGCAGTCAGGTATTGAGCAGCCATGTTTCATCCATCCTTCTGCAAAAATTGGTAAGAATGTATTCATTGCAGCCTTCAGTTATATCAGTGAAAATGTGGTGATTGGTAATGATACCAAAATCCAGTCGCAGGTATTCGTAGGTGCAGATACCCTAATTGGAAACAACTGTCAGATTTTTCCTGGCGTAAAAATATACAACCGTTCTGTGCTTGGTGATAACATCGTCATTCATGCAAATACCGTAATTGGCAGTGATGGTTTTGGCTTTGCGCCGCAACCAGATGGCACGTATACGAAGATTGCACAGATCGGCAATGTGGTGATTGAAGACGATGTTGAGATTGGTGCAAATACGTCGATAGACCGGGCAACAATGGGCTCTACTTTCATTAGAAAAGGAGTAAAACTGGACAATCTGATTCAAATCGCACATAATGTGGATGTAGGCGCTCACACTGTAGTGGCCGCACAAACCGGAATTTCCGGCAGCACAAAAATCGGTGAAAACTCGGTTATTGGCGGACAAGTTGGTATTGCCGGTCACCTCAGCCTTGCAAAAGGAACTCAGATTGGTGCTCAGGCAGGAATCAACTTCAATACCACCACCGAATTTAAACAATGGCATGGCAGCCCCGCACAGCCTTTAAGAGACTGGATGAGGGCTTCAGTGATCTTTAAACAACTGCCAACGGTCGAAAAACGAATCGGAGCATTAGAAAATACGATCTCAGAACTCAAAGCAATAATTGAACAAAACAGCACAATAGCAAAATAATGAATGTGAAGCAAAAAACCATAAAAGGCGAAGTTTCTGTATCTGGAGTAGGCCTGCATACCGGAGCAAATGTGACGCTTACTTTTTGTCCGGCACCAGAAAATCACGGATTTAAATTTCAAAGAACCGATTTACCGGGTAGTCCGATTGTGGATGCTGATTGTGACAACGTTACGGATACAGCAAGAGGAACTACAATTTCTCAAAATGGCGCTAGCATCAGTACAGTAGAGCATGTAATGGCCTCGTTGGTGGGAATGGACCTGGATAACGTATTGATTAAGTTAGACGGCCCGGAAACGCCAATCATGGATGGCAGCGCGATTATGTTCCTGGAAGCACTGGAAAGTGTAGGTGCCCAGTTACAAAGTGTAGACCGTGAGTATTTCACGATTCCTCATAACATTACTTATACAGAACCAGATAGAAAAGTGGAGATTGTGGCGATGCCATTAGACGATTACAGATTTACCTGTATGATCGACTATAATTCTCCTGTTTTGGGTAGTCAGCATGCTGGAATTTCCAGCATTGCAGAATTTAAAAAAGAAATTGCTTCCTGCAGGACCTTCTGTTTCCTTCACGAATTGGAATACCAACTTCAAAATAACCTGATTAAAGGGGGAGATTTGAACAATGCCATCGTGATTGTTGATAAAGAAGTGACTAAAGAGGAGTTAGACCACCTGGCGAAAATCTTCAACAGAAGCGCGATAGAAGTGGCTCCTCAAGGCATTTTAAATAATATGGAATTGCGTCACCAAAATGAGCCTGCAAGACATAAATTGTTGGATATGATCGGTGACCTTGCTTTGGTAGGGGTGCATTTAAAAGGTCATATCATGGCTGCTCGACCTGGACATGCTGCCAATGTGGCTTTTGCTAAGAAAATCAAAGCAGCCATTAAAAAAGAGAAAAATAAAAAAGTACAGCATATCTATGATCCATCTGTAAAACCATTATATGATGTGGTGCAGATTATGGATATTCTGCCGCACAGACAGCCATTCCTGTTTATCGATAAGATTTTGGAATTGTCTAAAACACACGTAGTTGGTGTTAAGAATGTAACGATGAACGAAGAGTTCTTTAAAGGACACTTCCCAGGAGCACCGGTATTTCCAGGTGTAATCCAAATCGAAGCAATGGCACAAACCGGTGGTATTTTAGTATTAAGTACCGTTGAAGATCCAAGAAATTACCTGACTTTGTTTTTGAAAATTGACAATGTACGTTTTAGAGCCCAGGTTTTACCTGGTGATACGATCGTGTTCAGGTGTGACTTAATGGAGCCCATCAGAAGAGGTATCGCTCAGATGAAAGGTGTCGGCATGGTAGGTGGTAAAGTTGTGGTGGAAGCAGAGATGATGGCCCAAATTGTTAAAGTAAAAGAAAGCGAAACCGTATCATGATACAACCCTTAGCGTATATACATCCGCAGGCAAAAATTGCCGATAATGTAGTAATTGAGCCTTTTGCAGTGATACACAAGGATGTAGAAATTGGGGAAGGTACCTGGATCGGGTCAAATGTGGTCATCATGGATGGCGCTAGAATTGGTAAAAACTGTCGGGTATTTCCAGGATCAGTGATCTCTGGAGTGCCTCAGGATCTGAAATTTGCAGGAGAAGTAACGACTGCAGAAATTGGCGATAATACCACGATCAGAGAGTGCGTAACCATCAATAGAGGTACAAAAGATAAATGGAAAACGGTGATCGGCAGCAACTGTCTGATTCAGGCGTATTCTCACATTGCTCATGATTGTGAGGTAGGTGATCACTGTATTTTCTCTAACAGCACCACACTTGCAGGTCACATCACCATCGGTGATTATGTGGTTCTGGCCGGTTTGGTCGCGATCCATCAGTTTGTAAAAGTGGGTTCTCATGCCTTTGTAACCGGTGGTTCATTGGTGAGAAAAGATGTTCCTCCGTATGTGAAAGCAGCTCGTGAGCCACTTTCTTATGCCGGGATCAACTCTGTTGGTTTGAGAAGAAGAGGGTTTTCTTCGGAACAAATCAATGAAATTCAGGAAATTTACCGCGTATTATTTGTGAAACACAACAATGTAAGTAAAGCATTGGACATGATTGAAGCAGAGTTCGCACCTACAGAAATCAGAGACGAAATCTTAGAATTCATCAGAAACTCGAATAGAGGGGTGATGAAGGGCTTTGGTTCTGGTAGCTAATACATATTGATGAAAATCAGTTTAGATAAGGCCGGAAGACGGTTCAACCAGGAGTGGATTTTTCGTAACCTCAGTTATGAATTCAAGGCCCCTGGTACTTACGCTATCCTCGGACCAAATGGTTCGGGAAAGTCGACCTTATTGAGCATGATTCTCGGTAATTTATCTCCTTCTGAGGGTTTAATCAGCTATCAGAAGGAGAAAGTTGTTCCCGTCGAAAACATTTATCAGCACCTCAGCTTCGCCGCACCTTACCTCGATTTAATCGAAGAGTTTACGCTCGAAGAGACGATAGATTTCCATTTCAAATTTAAAGGGCTGTACAAGGACATGACCAAGGAAGGGGTGTTAGAGTTGCTGGGACTGAAGAAGTCGCAGGATAAGGCTTTAAAATACTTCTCTTCGGGAATGAAACAGCGTACCAAACTCGCTTTAGCCTTTTGCAGCAGTACACCAATTTTGCTTTTAGATGAGCCAACGTCTAACCTGGATCAACAGGGAGTAGACTGGTATTTGCGCTTAATCGCTGATTTTACCGACGAAAGATTAGTCATAGTAGGGTCAAATCAGGAGGTCGAGTATTCATTTTGTGAGCATTTCATCCAGGTAACTGACTATAAATAATGTCATGTTTTTATTTTTTTTCGCCCTTGAAAGGCGTTTAAACGAAGAAAAGCGTATAAATAAATATTTTTTTAAAATACTATTGTGAGATTCAAAAATAGTATTTACCTTTGCAGAACGAAATAAGGACCTGAGGGTCAGTAATATTTCAGATAAAATGACAAAATAAGAACCTGTGAAAACAGGGGAAATATATAAAGATAATAAAATAAGAATTTTCATAGTTTAGTTTTAGGTTTAGGTTGATTGTGGCTTCGGAGTGGTTCCCGAAGCCATCTTTTTTTACAGGTTTTTTTCGCCAATGGCAGCGCCCATGCCATTCATTTTCCCTTTATTTGTATCTTGAGCTTCCTAATACCACTGCTGGGTTTTGGAATCAGCAATAAGAAATATGGACAAAGCAGGCATCAGAAAACAAATTTTACCCATCAGAAAGGCGCTTTCTCCAGAAGAGGTGCAGGAACTTACTGAAAAGCTACTGGAGCAGTTTAAACTGCTCGACCTATCCAAGGTTAAAACCCTTCACATTTTCCTACCCATTAAGTCCCAGAATGAACCGGATACTTTTTTGATCATCAATTGGCTGAAAGTGCATCATCCGGAGATTAAGATTGTGGTGCCAAGGGCGGATTTTGAAACTTCATTAATGACACCTCATTATTTTGAGGGTATGGACGACCTGGAAATGAATGCCTATCAGATTCTGGAGCCTGCAAAGGCAAAAATTCATGAGGGAGAGATACAGATGGTAATCGTGCCTTTGATTGCGTTTGATCGAAATGGGTACCGTGTAGGGTATGGAAAAGGCTTCTACGACCGATTCTTACAAGGAATAAGGACGGAAAAGATCGGCCTGTCGCTATTAGATGAATTGGTTGAAATTGACAATGTCAACGCGCATGATGTGCAGCTTGATCGTTGTATTACGCCAAACCAGACTTACGTTTTCCCGATATCCTGAATGATCTTTTTAGCTGTTTTATGCCTTAACGGAGCTGGGCTTTTATAAAATCAGTCACCAGATAAGCAATGGTTTTTGCGGGAGCAGTGCTTTCTCTCCCGTCGCTCATTTTGGTGGCAGCTTCACATAAGTGCATATAGGCGAATTTTTTCTTCGTTTGAAGGATGATCTTCCGGATGTCGTTAAGATGGAATCCTGAGGGGGTAAAAGCGCTAGAGAGCATATTTTCTACGCAGTCAAGGTCTATTTCCAATCCAGTGGGATTGGTTAAGCCAGAAAGAAGGGGTTGCAGTTCAATCAGGTAACTGTGGTCTATACCTAACAAGTCATCAAAAAATACAGCATTTATATGCTGATTTTTTGAAATTTCAGTTAAAATAGCGCTGTTGTTATAGTTTTGATGCAGGCCGAAAATGGAATAATGCTGTAGAAATCCATGCTTTAAGGCATAACTAAAGCCATTTCCACTGTGTCTGCCTTTTGCAGGACGAAGATCGGCATGGGCATCTATGTTGAGCACATCCATCTGTTTTTCAAAGCCCAGGGAGCATCCTTTAAGAATCGGATAAGCGTTGTTATGGCCTCCGCCTATAATGATGGGCGTTTTTCCTGCTGCTATGATTTTTTGAATAACTGGATAAACTTGTTCATCAATATCGGCAACTGCATTTTCAAGCTCGGTATTCTCGATATTGGTGTTTTTCAGGCCGATGTTTTCCGAATCGATGTGCTCTAAATTGTTTTTTTCTGGATCTGGGAATTCAAAATGTCCGAGCACCATTAGTTCATTTCCTGATAAAAAATGGGTGCTTTGTGTATTTAATAAGGCTTTTAGGGCCGGAATCCAGGCTGTAGCCGCACCGGCAATGCCCTGGTTGGCACGAACGCCAATGTCTTCTGGAATGCCCAGCAGCACAAAGCGAGCAGGGCTATCTTTCAACTGCTCCCATCCAGAAAATAGAAGTACCTGTTCGCCAATTTTGCTTTCGCCTGCTCTTGAATTGACCAGCGCTGAAATTCTCGCTTTATCGTATGTTTTTAAGGCTTCCATTAGTAGATTTTACCGTTAAGAATCAGCGTCTTTATTTGGGATTGTCCGAAACTGTAAGGCAGAAAAGCCAGAGAGGATAGTGGTCTGGTAATGATCAGGTTCGCTTTTTTTCCTTTCGTAATGCTGCCTGTCAGGGCGCTCAGTTCCATTGCTGCCGCTCCGTTTAGGGTACAGGCATTTATAGCCTCTTCTGGCAGCATTTTTAATTTGATACAGCCTAAAGAAAGCACAAAATTCATGTTGCCGGATGGGGTAGATCCTGGGTTATAGTCGCTGGCAAGTGCCACAGGGACATTGGACTGGATTAGCGCAGGTGCATTGGCAAAAGGAATGCCCAGGTAAAAAGAACAGGATGGCAGTAGGGTGGCGATGGTGTTTCCTTCAGTCAGTGATGCGATGGTAGCCTCATCAGTGGCTTCCAGATGGTCTACAGAGACGGCCTGATGTTTTACGCCGATTTGTACGCCTCCTGATATGGAAAGCTGATTCGCATGGATTTTTGGCTTGAGGCCATATTGTGCCGCGGCAGTCAGCAATTGATCTGTCTCCTCAACGGAGAAAAATCCTTGTTCACAAAATACATCCATATAATCTGCCAGACCTTCGTCTGCAATTTTTGGCAGCATTTGGTCTATAATCAGCGAAATATACCCCTGATGGTCATTTTTATAGGCAAGGGGGAAGGCGTGTGCAGCTAGAAAACTGGCTTTTACCGGAATCGGAAAGCTTTCTTTTAGTCGGCGGATTACCCGCAACATTTTCAGTTCACTGGCTAAAGACAGGCCATAACCGCTTTTAATCTCTATAGCGCCGGTACCTTGGCGGATCACATCGTTTAAGCGCAGGGAAGCCGCCTCAAAAAGTGCTTCTTCGTCTGCGACTTGCATTTTTGCTGCGGAATTTAGGATTCCACCTCCCGCAGCAGCAATTTCTTCATAGCTTTTCCCTGCAATTTTCATCACGAATTCTTCCTCCCTTGGGGCGGCGAAAACAATATGAGAATGGGAGTCACACCAGGAAGGCAGTACATAACCACCTTCCGCAGACCATGTTTCGAGCTCATTTGGCAATTGCAGCGGGAGGGCATTCATGGTTCCAAAGTCACTGATCAGCCCATCTTCACAAAGGAGCCAGGCATTTTCCAAAAGCGGAAGTTGTGCCATTTCGGCACCTCTGAGCATCTTCAGCCCTTTAGGATGTAAGCCAACGAGGGTTCCGATGTGGGTGATGAGTAATGAAGCCATGGTTAAAGTGGTTAAGTGGTGAGTTCTAACATCACCGGACAATGGTCAGAATGAACGGCATCTGCTAAAATAGTCACGTTTTTTAGTCTTTCCAACATTGGTTTACTGGCCAAATGGTAATCGATACGCCAACCCAGGTTTTTTCCTCTGGAACCGGCTCTGAAACTCCACCAGGTATAATGGTGCGGATCCTTGTTGAAATGTCTGAAAGTGTCAATAAAGCCATTTGTCAGGAACATTTCCATCCACTCTCTTTCTTCTGGTAAAAATCCTGAGGAATTTGCGTTAGATTTTGGATTATGAATGTCGATTGCCGTATGACAGATGTTGTAATCTCCGGAAATGATCAGATGAGCATACTCTTTCTTTAATTCTCCGATATAGTGGTCAAAAAAACGCATAAATTCATACTTTTTAACCTGTCTGTCGTCTCCACTGGAGCCAGATGGCAGGTAAACACTCATTAAAGAGAAATTGTCGAAGTCTGCACGGAGAATACGTCCTTCTTTGTCGATCCATTCTTCTCCACAGCCATATTCTACATGATTAGGTTTGATTTTTGTTAAAATGGCCACGCCGCTGTATCCTTTTTTTTCTGCTGGAAACCAGTAATGGTGGTAGCCGAGCTGTTCAATTAAGGCCAGGATTTCTGGAATCTGGATCGGCAATGCTTTAACTTCCTGCAGGCAAACCATGTCGGCATCGGTAGTCTGTAACCAGCCAATGAAATTTTTTGTAGTGGCAGAACGTATGCCGTTGACGTTGTAAGAGATGATTTTCATCAGTATTGTTGTGTTATAGTGTCTCTGAAAGGGATTTGTTTCCTTTACAGGTGATGTTTATTGGTGCTAAATATAGCTCAGCATTTTTTGGGGAAGCGCTTAAAGGGGGGCGATTAATAAGCCGAAGCGTCAGTCACTAATTCTTCCTGACGTTTCATTTCTTTCTCCAGTTTTTTTACCTCTCGGCGTTTCAAAACCGTAATTGTCATTCTGACATCTACTACTGGGCGGTCATTTTTATCGGTTTCAACGCCAGCGACCTGATCAATCAGGTCGATCCCTCTCACCACTTCTCCATAAACGGTATAATTGCGGTCTAGGTGTGGTACGCCGCCAATCGTTTTATAAACTTCACGCTGATAGGCCGGGATTTTTGCTTTTAACCTTTTTGTTTCAGTCATGTCCAATTCCTCATCAGTAAACTTGCGGCCCTGAGCCAGGTAAAACTGACTGCCGCTGGATGCCTTTTCTGGATTGTCGTCGCGGGCGGCCGCTAATACGCCTTTTTTATGGAACAAACTATCGCGAAATTCTGCAGGAACAGTATAGCCAACGCTTCCTTCTCCAAGCTGCTGTCCGGGTTTCGCATTTTTAGTGCTCGGATCGCCGCCCTGAATCATAAAATTCTTGATCACCCTGTGGAATAAGGTATTGTTGTAAACGCCTTTCTTCGTCAACTTCAGAAAGTTATCCCGGTGCAGCGGGGTTTCATTGTAGAGCATGATGATACATTCTCCCTGATCGGTTTTTAGCCTTACATATTGGTGTTTTGGTTTTGCAGCAAAGGCGGTGCTGAAGCAAAGACACAAGATAAGTACACAGAATTTCTTCATTATTTAGTCAAATTTAGGGCTAAGTTAAGGTAAATCTGCTTTATTAAAAGGGGCAGTCGTTTTCTCTCATAATTATGACTAGTTTTGTTAAAACATGAAGCTGCGACAAAAACTTACACTGGGCCTATGTGCATTTTACCTGATCACGATGATCGGATTTGCATTGAATATGCACTTTTGTGGGGGCAAGCTTTCCGAGATTCGCTGGATAGAAACTGCCAGTTGCAGTGCCTGTAAAGCATCGGAAAAAAAGCAGCTTTCTGGCGATTGCTGTAAGGACAAATCGGTTGAAGCGAAGATTAAAGACAGCCATCAGGTAGGGTCGAAAGTCAAACTTCCAATGGATTTTAGCCTGGAAATGTTCTTTAGTCCAATGATTGCGGAGGTTTTCAGACAATTGCTGCCTACACTATTCAGTAGCGTAGAAAATAAGGCTCCGCCACTCTCTTCCATTCTCTCTCTTCACGCGTTCAACTGCGTATTCAGAAATTAAACCAGGAATAATTTATTTTCCTTGCGGCAAGCTTGCTGTGAGGGCTTTGACGCGTTCGTATTTCGCTGTCAACGAGTTCATTATTAACACATAAATTATATCCACATGAATACTATTAAAAATCTAATCATACTTTCTATCGTTTTAATCGCAGGTAAAGCATCTGCACAACAAATTACTACTGCTGAGTTACAGGTAACCGGTTTAACCTGCTCTATGTGTTCTCAGGCTACTGAAAAGTCTTTGAGAACTTTAGATTTTGTAGACGCGATTGAGCCGGATTTAAATAAAAACCTATTTGCCATTACTTTTAAGAAGGATAAAGCGGTAAATATCGACCAGATTAGAAAGAAAGTAGAAGCTGCAGGATTTTCTGTAGGGAACCTAACTGCTGTTTTCAATTTTAACAACACTAGGGTAGATGAAAAAGGAATGGCTATTGCCGGAAACCATGTTTACCAGTTTTTAAATCAGAAAAATCAGACCTTAAACGGACCGGTAACGGCAACGGTGGTCGACAAAAACTTTATCTCTGGTTCGGCATTTAAGAAAAAAGCTGCGCAGTTGAAATCTGATACTTATGCTAATGGTGAAGGTTTGGTAAACGGTAAAAAGACACGTATTTATCACTTAAGCATCTAACAGTAAAGCATGAGATTTTTTAAATTTTTACTGGTACCCATCGCGATTGCGATGGGTACCAGTGCTCAGGCGCAGGAATTATATGTGTTTACCGAGCCTGCCAGCAACATGCCGGCAAAATCCGTTGGTATTAGATTGACTAATGAAGGCAGAGTAAACCCTGACTTCTCGATTAGAACCACTCCAGAGCTCATGTTAGGCTTTAATAAGAACCTGATGGTACATGCACAAGGCTTTTTATCCAACATGGATGGGAGCTACAAAGCAGAAGGAGCCAGTTTATATGCGAAATACAGGTTCCTTTCTATAGATGAGATGAAACGCCATTTTCGTATGGCTGCATTTGGAAGAATCAGTACCAGCAGCAGGCCTACTTTTTCTGAAGACATCAATCTGGAAGGTGACAATTCCGGTGTTCAGGGCGGATTGGTTTTCACTCAATTGTTGCATAAGCTGGCTTTATCGACTACTTTAAGTTATACCAAGTCTTTTGAGCCCGATAGTAAACAGCAGCTGGGTATGCCTCAGCCAAATCAGATGCTGGGGTACAGTCTTTCTTCTGGTTATCTGGTACTTCCATTTGTTTATAAGAATTACAATCAACCAAATTTCAACCTTTATTTCGAGGTTTTGGGGAAGACGAATCCTGAAAATGGAAGGTCTTATGTAGATTTTGCACCAGCAGTGCAGATGATTATCAACAGCAGAACACGGATAGATTTGGGCTATAGGTTTGAAGTAGCAGGCAATGTGGCCAACCGGTACAATAAAAACATGTACATGCTGAGGGCAGAATTCAATTTTTATAATGTGCTAAAATAATCTGCCGACGGTATTTCTTATCATACATCAACAATCTGCCTTTTAATTCGTTATACATTTGTAAATCACTAAAATATAGAATTATGAAAAAGGTATTTTTATTACTGGTTGTGCTGTCGATCAGCGTGGCGTCTTTCGCACAAACGAAATGGAAGCTTGACCCTATGCACTCATTTGTGAACTTTTCTGTTGGTCACATGGGAATTTCATTCGTAGATGGTGCATTCAATAAGTTTGATGGTACGATAGAGGCTGCTAAAGCAGATTTTACAGATGCTAAAGTCAATTTTACAGTAGATGTAAATAGCATAGACACACGTGTAGAGCCACGTAATAAACATTTGAAATCTGATGATTTCTTTAATGCCGAAAAATATCCTAACATGACCTTTGTGAGCACGTCTTTCAAAAAAATGAGTGGAAATAATTATGAATTGACAGGAAAGCTGACCATTCGTGACGTCACGAAAGATGTAAAGTTTAATGTGGTTTTCGGTGGAACGCATACGGACGATAAAGGAACAACAAAAGCTGGTTTTGCAGCTAGTACCACCATTAACCGTCTGGATTATAACATCAAATTTGATCCAACAGGAATGGGCGTAGCTAAAGACGTTAAGATCTCTTTGAACCTGGAATTTGTTCAGGCAAAATAAGGATAGGACATTTAGGGGGGAGACCCCCTTTTTTTTACTTCATCATCATGACCAATTTATCTCAATTCCGAACTTTTAGCCAGCATTTACCGCTTCAGGATTACTTAATGCCCGTTTTATTTATGGGACACGGTTCTCCTATGAATGGGATTGAAGACAATGAGTTCAGTGCAGAATGGGCCAATATGGCGCATAATATTCCTGTTCCAACTGCTGTAATCGTAGTTTCCGCACACTGGTTTACGAAAGGGACCCATTTAACAGCGATGGACTTCCCGAGTACGATTCATGATTTCGGAGGTTTCCCGCAGGCTTTATTTGATGTCAATTATCCTGCTCCAGGAAGTCCCGATCTGGCTATTGCTGCAAAAAAACTGATCCATAGTGTGGAGGTCGGTTTAGACCACGATTGGGGCTTAGACCATGGCGCATGGACGGTTTTAAGGCATATGTATCCACAAGCCAATGTCCCTGTGGTACAATTGAGTATCGATTATACAAAAGATGCCAGGTTTCATTACGAATTGGCTAAAGAGCTGTATGAACTCCGTAAGAAGGGGGTGCTCATTATGGGCAGCGGCAATATGGTGCATAACCTGAGGATGATGAGCTGGGAAATGATCAATGGAGGTGGTTACGATTGGGCTTTAGAGATCAATGACCAGTTTAAACAGTTGATTCTGAATAACGAGCATCAGCCTTTACAGGCTTATCAGACTCTAGGGAAAGCAGCAATGCTGGCCATTCCTACGCCTGAGCATTACTTGCCGCTGATGTATACCTTAGGTTTGAAAAATGACCAGGAACCGGTTACACTTTTTAATGATAAGGCTGTTGCCGGATCTTTAACGATGACTTCTGTCAGAATTGGTTAGAGATTTTACATCAATTTCCTTAGCCATTTCAATACCCATCCTTTTTTTTCATAAGGAGGATAAATCAGGTTGCTCATGTCCAATTTGGATTGAAAAACAACGGCTCTTTCATGAGAAAAAGCTTTAAATCCAAATTGACCGTGACAACTGCCTAATCCGCTGCCATTAACCCCGCCAAAAGGTAATTTAGGATTGCTGATGTGGATCAGCACATCGTTTACGCAGGTTCCGCCTGCGCTGGTGCTTCTAATGACCTGCTGAATCTGTTTTTTATCCTGACTAAAGAGGTAAAGTGCCAAAGGTTTGTCCATTTTATTGACGAATGCAATGGCCTCTTCCATCGTTTTATAAGGGATAATAGGCAATACAGGGCCGAAAATCTCTTCCTTCATGATGTTTGCATTTTCTGGTAGACCGGTTAATACGGTCGGTAAAATGGTCTGTGTAGACTCGTTTCCAGGGCCACCATAAAGGAGTTTGGCTCCTTTTGATACAGCATCATCAACGAGTCCCTGGATGCGATTAAAATGCTTTTTATTGATGATTTTAGCATAGCTGGAGAGGTTGAGTTCCCCGTCCTCTCTAAAGAACATCCGCTGAACTGCCGCCTTATATTTTTCTATGAATGCTGCTTGTAACGATTCCTGGATCAGGATATAATCTGGCGCAATACAGGTTTGGCCCGCATTGGTGAGCTTCCCCCAGGCAATTTTGGAGGCGGCGATGTCCAGATTAGCCGTTTCATCAATGAGTGTCGGTGATTTTCCGCCTAGTTCCAGGGTTAAAGAGGTCAGGTTTTTCGCTGCAGCTTCCATCACTATCTTTCCTACAGCAGTACTTCCTGTAAAAAAGATGTGATCAAAGGGCAAACTCAGCAGGTGCGTAGAGAGCGTGGCATCCCCTTCAAAACAGCAAACTTCTGATTCTTCAAAGCATTCTTCAATCACCCGGCAGATGATGGAACTGGTTTCAGAACTTAATTCTGAAGGCTTTAGGATGGCACAATTTCCTGCGGCAATGGCCGAAATTAAAGGGGCCATCATCAGCTGAAAAGGATAATTCCAAGGTGAAATAATTAGGCAAACACCCTTTGGTTCGTAATAGATCCTGTTTTTTGCCATTAGTGCCGTAATCGTTTTCCCTACTTTTAACGGACGCATCCAGCTGCTCAGGTTTTTAATGGCATAATCTATTTCGCTGTAAATAAAAACAACTTCGGTAATTGCCGACTCAAATTCGCTCTTTCTTAAATCGCTCTGCAAGGCCGCATAGATTTCTTTTTCATACAGCTGTATACTGCTCTTTAAAGCACTCAATTTATTAATTCGTTGCGTCGCATTGCTGTTTCTAAGTGTATATTTATACGCTTGCTGTGCTTTAAAAACGGAGTTAATAGTTTGTATCATAAATGCCGGCTAGGTGATGCTAATGAAAAGGACCTCTGCTGAGGTTACTAAATATACAAAATGAAACGATCTTCTGCTCATATTGAAGCGCGGTATCTAAAATTATCGAATGGTATAACGCTACAGCTAGGAGCAGGCCTTCTGTGATGATTAAAAAATATTTGAATCCGTTTAACATAAGTAACAGACCAACCGACCGGGTAATTAGGTATGCCGGTCTAGAACCATCAAAATAGATAAAATGAAAAGATTATTTACCCTCTTACTGCTTTCAGGGGCGAGTGCTCAGGCCCAGCAAAATTCAGCGCTCAGTGTTGAAAAGATCATGCGTGATCAGAAATGGATCGGCGTAGCACCCACAAATTTCCGCTGGGCTGCGGATAGTAAAGTCCTGTTTTTTGACTGGAATCCTGAAAATAAAGATAAATCAGAAGGATTTCAAGTGCAGACGACTTCCTTAAAAAGAGAGCAGTCGGATGAAAAGCTGAAAACCGCAGCTATTGGTGCCGATTATATTTATTCGGGAGACCGGTCGCTTGGTATCGTTGAAAAATCCGGGGATCTGTACCTATATTATCCGAAAACCAAGCAAGAGCAACGATTAACCCGCACCATAGAAAGAGAAAGTAACCCTCGTTTTTTAAAAGATGGGACAGTGGTTTTTCAGCGTGGTGATAATCTTTTTACGCTCAACCTGAAGAACAATGAAATTACGCAGCTGACGAATTTTGTAAAGGGAAAATCCGGAAATACAGCTGATAAAGGCAAGCCTACCATTCAAAGTACCTGGCTCAAAGACGAACAAACTGAGCTTTTTGACATCATTAAAAAAAGAAACAAAGAAGGAAATCCAGTAAGGGGGCGTTTTGCGAACCTGACACCAGAAAAGCCGGAGAAAACGATAAAACCGATCTATCTGGAGGAAAAGTTCCTGAATGGATTAATCGTGAGTCCAGATGGCAGATATGTGAGCTATAAGCTGATGACACCTGCTGCGGGCACTATAAATACGATCGTTCCCAATTTCATCACCGCTTCTGGATATGTAGAGGATATAGCCGGCAGAACTAAGGTAGGAGAGCCATTGCCCAGTTTTCAGAGCTATATTTATGACCAGCAGCGAGACACTGTGTATAGTGTGCATACGGAGCAGATTCCTGGAATTAAAGACCTTCCGGATTACGTAAAAGACTATCCTAAGCAATTGGCAGAACGCCAGAAGAAAAACGAAGATCGCCAGGTGAATCTTAGTGGACCATATTGGAATGAGGCAGGAACAGCTGCCATCATGCTGGCCGATGCACAGGATAATAAAGACCTTTGGATTTTGAAACTGGATGCCGCCACAGGAAACTTAAGCATCGTAGACAGACAAAGAGATGAAGCCTGGATCGGCGGCCCTGGGATTGGCTGGGGAAATGTAGGCTGGGTAGATCAAAACCGCTTTTATTTCCAAAGTGAAGCTTCAGGATACAGCCATTTGTACCTGGCAAATATCGCCAGCGGAGAGAAAAAACAACTGACTTCCGGAAACTGGGAAGTGCAGAAGCTAGAGCTTTCAAAAGACAAGAAAACCTTCTATATCACCGCAAATAAAGACCATCCTGGAATCACTCAGTTCTATAAACTGGATGTAAATGGTGGCCCATTGGTGCAACTAACCAGTATGAAAGGTGGAAATGAAGTGACGCTTTCGCCGGATGAAAAATGGCTGGCCATTAATTATTCTTATATGAATAAACCCTGGGAGCTGTACATTCAGCCTAATAAACCAGGTGCAAAAGCCGTTCAGGTAACCCATTCGACTTCGGAAGAGTTCAAAGCTTATGCATGGAGGGAACCAGATCTGGTTTCTTTTAAAAATCGTTACGGAGCAGATGTTTATGCCAGGGTTTATCCGGCTAAAAATCCGCATCCAAATCGTCCTGCTGTAGTCTTTGTACATGGTGCAGGCTATTTGCAAAATGTGCATTACTGGTGGAGCCAATATTCCAGAGAGTATATGTTCAATAATATGCTGGCCGACAATGGCTATACCGTAATCGACATCGATTATACGGCAAGTTCTGGGTATGGCAGAAATCACCGTACCGGAATTTACAGGCACATGGGCGGAAAAGACCTGACCGATCAGGTGGATGGCGTGAAAATGCTGGTAGAGAAATATAATGTAAATCCGAAGCATGTAGGGCTATATGGAGGCTCTTACGGTGGTTTCATCACGCTGATGGCCTTATTTAACGAACCGGACGTTTTTGCTAGTGGGGCAGCTTTAAGGTCGGTAACCGATTGGGCGCATTACAACCATGGCTATACTTCTAATATTTTAAATGAACCATATAATGATGAACTCGCCTATAAACGCAGTTCTCCGATCTATTTTGCCAATGGTTTAAAGGGCAATTTGCTGATGTGCCATGGTATGGTTGATGTGAATGTGCAGTTCCAGGACATCGTGAGGCTCTCTCAGCGCTTCATTGAGCTGGGTAAAGACAATTGGGAGTTGGCTGTTTATCCCGTTGAAGATCATGGTTTTGTGGAGCCTTCAAGCTGGACAGATGAGTATAAACGCATTTATAAATTGTTCGAAACGACTTTGAAAAAGTAAATAGAGAAAAACTAATTCTTAATACTGATGTATAGTTTTTGTCTATATGTATATCAGTATTAAGTATCTGTTATCTCTTGAATTTGGTTGCATTTGAGGGTATATAGCCTTACCTTTGTAGCACGAAATTAAAAAACAAAAAATTATGATTAATATAGGTCAACAATTCCCATCATTCTCAAAAACTGCTGTAGTTAGTATCGAAAAAGGTAAAGAATTCGAAACAATTACTTCAGATTCTTTAATCAACGAAAACAACCAGTGGACTTGTATGTTCTGGTGGCCAAAAGATTTTACTTTTGTTTGCCCAACAGAAATTGCTGAATTTAACAATAACTTCAATGAATTCCGTGACCGTGATACGACCTTAATTGGTGCATCTACGGATTCTGAATTCGTTCATGCTGCATGGAGAACTCACCACGATGATTTACGTGATTTGAAATTCCCAATGTTAGCAGATACTTCTAAATCTTTAGCTGAAGCTTTAGATATTTTAGAGCCAAATGAAAAAATCGCTTACCGTGCTACTTTCATCATCGATCCTCAAGGTATCGTACGTTGGGCTAGTGTAAATGATTTAAGTGTTGGCCGTAACGTTAAAGAAGTGATCAGAGTACTAGATGCTTTGCAAACTGACGAACTTTGCCCATGTAACTGGGAAAAAGGTCAAGAGACTTTAACTGTATAATTTTACTGTTTAATCCTGAGAATCCCTGTAAAATGCATTTTTGCAGGGATTTCTTTTACCCAAAAATTTATTTATCATGACAGCAGCAACAGAAACAATTCAAGAATTATTAGCCGTAGTAGGTCTTGAACCAGATTATAGAAATGAAAGTCTGACGCTTTTAGAAAAAGGCAATTCAAGATACGTACGTGATTTAAAATTGAACTTAAGCAGCACTTTTACCTCCAGTCATTTGAGCGATAAAGAATGCGCATTGATTGCATTGAGTATTGCTGTAAATAACAACAATAAAGTATTGACTGATTTCTTTGAGAAATTGGCGATCGCAAAAGAAGCAACAGCAGAAGAAATTGCTGAAGCAGTAGGTTGTGCGTCTTTATTGGCCTTAAATAACGTGTTTTACCGTTTCCGTCACTTTACAGGAAAAGAGAAATATACTCAGATTCCTGCACGTGTACGCATGCAGATTATGAGCAGCCCGGTTACTGGTAAAGAATTTTTTGAGTTGATGAGCATCGCTGTTTCTGCCGTTAATGGCTGTGAAATGTGTGTGAATGCACATGAACACTCGATCCTTGCTTTAGGCGCTACAGAAGAAAGAGTATTTGATGCGGTTCGTATCGCTTCCATCGTTACTTCTGCAGGAAAAGTAATTTACTAGTTCGTTCCTGAGCAGCTGAGTGGTTGATCAGGTTGGATTTAAAAAAAGAAGCTTAACTATTCATTGGCTGAAACCTTGTGCGCTAAGCAGTGCAAAATTTCTAGGCCCTTTCATAGCAAAGCTTCTTTTTTTGAAATTAAGGTTCGGAAGTTGTACCAGTTAGTGACTTTAACCGTTCTCTTGCATGAATATTATCAATATTTAGTGTTAGGGACCGTTTATAGTTGTTTATCGATTCATTGATTTGTCCGGCTCCTTCCAACGCCTCCGCATAGCTGTCAAAGGCATTCCAGGACTGCGGGAACTCCGTAGTATTCAGTTGGAAGATGGCTAAAGCTGCTGCTTTTTTGCCTTGTGCTAAAAGATAGTACCCCATGGTGTTTAACTCACCTTCAGCCAGATTGAATTCAAATCTTCTGTTTTTCTCCAGTTTCTCTTTCCTATAAAATAAAATGCCTTCTTCAACAGATCCTTTTAGGATTTTAAGCGCCATTGCCTGCACAATTTCCAGCTTTGGTTCTTCATAATTAAGGCCATTAATTATCGAATAGATCTTGTTACTGATGGGGTTAAGGTCTACATTTGTCCCTCCAGGGGCTGTATTGCCTAAGATAATGATCGCTTGCTGTTCGTGTTTTTCCCTAACAATTATCGATCGGAAGCCATTGATCGCCCCGGTATGTGAGGAAAACTCGGAAGTAAAAGGGAGACCAGGGATTTTCATCTTGTTGAACATTATCCCGTAGGCATATTTCTCCATATTTGGTTTAAACAGCAGCTCCAGGTTCTTTTTTGATAGTAATTGTTCAGTGTACAATGCCCTGTCCCATTTCAGAAGATCCCCAACGGTCGCATACATTCCCCCTGCAGCAAAAATGACCGCATAAAGGTTGATATAATCAGGTTTTGTATATTTTCCATACTGGAGGTTATAGCCTGAAGCCTGCTTATTGAGTACTTCTTTTTTCATCTCCATACCTGAGCTGTTCATCCCAATCACATCCAGTATTCTTTCTTTAAGTACCTCACTGTAGGGTTTAGACCGCAACGATTCTATGATGGCCCCAAGGATATAATAGCCCGAATTGGAATAGCGATAGCGAAGGCCAGGCTCAGTCTCAAGGTTCACGCTGCAATACTTTTCTATAAATTCCCGGGGCGTATATTCCGTCTTGCAGATTTCCCAGAAATCATCTCTACTGCCGAAATCACCAAGTCCGGAAGTGTGGCTCAATAGCTGGTGAATGGTCACTTTTGTGCCAATATCCTTTCGGTAATAGGGTAGATAATCGGAAATATGCCCATTCAGATCGATTTTTCCTTCCTGATATAGCTGGAGTATTAGCATCGCCGTAAACTGTTTAGTGAGCGAACCAATTCTAAATTTCGTATCGGCAGTATTAGCGACATTCCATTCCCGGTTTGCCACACCATAACCTTTGCTAAACACAACCTTACCCTGCTTTGCGATCAGGATAGTCCCGCTAAATTGATCAAGATCTACAAAGGTTTTTACCAGTTTGTCGATCTGCTGATTTTCCAGATTTGTTTGTGCATGCAGCATCACCGGAAACAACACAAATATAAAGATGCAAATAAAACGGTACGGATTGGTGCTCATAATTGGGATAGTCCATTAAGTCGGTGTAAGCGATTAACCGGTTTAGTAGTGGAATCCGGTAGCAGGAAGGAGTGTATTGCAGTATCTATAAAAGGAGAACTATGCTTTGAAGACATTCGAATCTTTGCATTTCAGCAAAGCTTCGGGGATGAAAAGTATAGTTCTCCTTTTTAATAGCAGTTAAGCCAGGTTTCTTCCCGCGTTTACGATACCATAAACGGTTCTGATAGATAGTTTTTCTAATGACTGCTGTTCTTCCTCAGAAATGCTGTCATTTTGAAGCTGTTCTAATGCGTAATGCTGGATTAGTACTAATGGCAGGACAATCTTCTCCCTAACGGAAATAGAGCGTTTCTCCACAGGGTAATTCTCCATCAGGCTCTCATGTCCCGACAGCTTCAATAAAAGCGCCTTAGAGAGCTCAAATTCGTTGTACAGCATGGTCCAGAATGCACCATATTCTTTATCATTGGCAAAATGGGCAGTAATGGCAAAATCTGCCTTACTCATAGACATCATACAATTGTCGATGATGGTTTTAAAGTAGCCGGATTCCTGGTAAGTTTTAACCACTTTGTCCCAGTTTCCAAGGTCTAACTGGCTTTTTAGTGCTGTTCCGATCCCGTAGAAACCTGGTATGTTTTGCTTCAGCTGGCTCCATGCGGTGACGAAACTGATGGCCCTTAAGTCTTCGAGTTTCAATGCTTCTCCAGAATTTCTCTTTACCGGTCTGCTGCTGATCGTAATCTTAGACAATAAGGTCAGCGGAGAGAATTTCTCTAGGTAGCTCAGGAACAAAGGATGTTTACGTAGGGAAACAAAGGCTTCAAAGCTTTCTTTAGCCATTTCATCCAATAGATTTTTATGTAAGGGATCCAGCAGGATGTTGTGTTTTTCCTTCATACCAGCAGAAATTCCCGCGTTGATCAGTTGCTCCATATTAAATTCGGCACTGTCAATCGACCCGTATTGAGAGCTGATACTTTGGCCCTGAACGGTCAACTGGATGTTTTTATTGGCAATCTCCTTACCCATAGAAGCATAGAAACGGTGCGTTTTACCACCACCCCTGGAAGGAGGACCGCCTCTGCCATCAAAGAAGGCCAGTTGGATATTGTGCTTCTCGGCAGTTTCAGTAAGGGCTACTTTCGCATTAAAGATAGACCAGTTGGCCATTAAATAACCACCGTCTTTGGTACTGTCAGAGAAGCCCAGCATGATGTGCTGCTTGCCGCCTCTTTTTTGTAAATGTTTTTTATAGAATGGGTGACTGTACAATGTTTCCATGATTTCGGAAGCATCTGCAAGGTCATGTACGGTTTCAAAAAGAGGCACGAAATCTATCGTCAGTTCATCTTCTGTCCAGCCATTATAAAGGAACAGCTCGATCAGCTGTAAGATATCACTCGCCTGCTGGCAATTACTGATGATGAACCTGTGACAGGCCATTTCGCCATTGATCTGCTGAATTTGCTTGATCTCTGCGATGGTTTGCAGGGTATCTTCTGTTAATGAATTTGCTGGTTCCGTGTAATTTACCTTAGCGCTTTTAAAGATCATGGCTTTGATCTTCTCCTGTTCATTTAGGCTTTCATAGTTTTCAGGATACAAGGTTGTTAATGGCTTGCTCTGGCGGCAATAAGTATGCACGTCTCTTAGTACCCTACTGTCTTGGCGGATGTCTAATGAAGCAAAGTGACTGCCGTAAAGCTCCATCTTGCGGATCAGGTCCGAAACGAGGTCAGCAAACAGGCCGTCATGGTCTTCTAAAAGCGTGGTTTTAATCTTGTTCAGGGTCTCAATTAAGCTGGCAGAAATGTCTTCTGTAGCAATATTTGGATTAAAGGCCTGTGCGTATAGTGTTTCCTGTACTAAGGCAATGTTTTCTTCTACACCTCTAAAGGTAATGCGGCGTTTCAGGTTTCTAAAATCCCTGTAATAACATCTGAAAAGGATCTGACGCAGCATTTTGGACACCTGAATGGTAGAATCCGCATGCACATTTGGATTCCCGTCACGATCGCCGCCTGGCCAGAAGCCAAGTTCGATGATCTTTTTAGATTCCAGGTTATAGTCATTTAAGCTTTGGTCAATCTCTGATTGGATATTGGCAGCAGCAAAATAGAATACGTTTTCCAGGTACCAGGCCAGGCTCAAAGCTTCATCTACGGGAGTAGGTGATTTTTTATTGAAGAATGGCGTTTTACCCAATTGCTGCAGCAGCTGATTGATCGTAGAAATGTCATTCGTCTTAATGGCGGTGGTCAAGTCGGTAATGATCGACAGCACACTTCCAGGATAGAACTGGGTAGGGTGGGCGGTCAGTACCAATCTCAGGGAAAACTCTTCAATTAGTTTCTCAATTTTTTCGGTTAAGGCTGGATTGTCAACCGCCTTCTTCAGATAAACAAGTAAAGCACTGTGTTCTTCTTCTGCATTTAGTTTATTGAAGGAGGCATCTTCAACAGCATCAAACAATACCACCTGACGTTCGATGTATTGAATGAAGCGGAAAAGTAGGTCGATAATGTCTTTCTTAGAATTATTTTGGGTATACTTTTCAAAAAATGCATTAATGATTCCTGCTGGCGTTTCGTGGTTCTTGACACCATCTTCGCAATACTTAATGAAGAGCGGAAGCAAAGTTCCGGTATCTTTTACTCTGTAGAAGGGAAGGGTAAGGAAAAGGCTGTTGTAAAGTTCAAATCTGGAGACAACCTCATTGTTGAATACGGACTCTCTCTGGCCTTTAGCGCGTTGTTTCTGCATCATCTTTATGGTTCATTTTTTCGCGCTTAAGCTACCAAAAATGATTCGGAAAAGGGAATAATGCGGTTAATTAATTTAATTGCGGGTTTGGACTAAATTTATTAACTTAGAGGTATAGAGGTTATACAAATTCCTTTTAAAGAATTGCCGAGTTTGGCGTATGCGCTGGAATGAGGCAGAATTAATTGTTAATTTTTTGGGGTTAAACAGCCGTTAAGAATCTTCTTAACGGCTGTTTTTGTTAATGTACGTCTACCGGAATAGCAACGTTTTTCTTGAATTTCTGTAAGTACAGCAATGGAATAGAGCACAAAAGCACTAATCCTGCCACCCAATAGGCGTCGCTGTAAGTCAGCAGTAAACTTTGTTTGGTTACCGCACCTTCAATTGCTTTCAGCGCCAGTGATTTTGCATCCAGGTAATTGTAACCCTTTGCGATAAAGCCCTGAATATAGCCATTGAAACGCTCTGTAAAGGCCGGATTGTTTTCATTGACATTCACCAGCAAGTTACTGCGGTGGAAACCCTGACGAACGTGAATTAAGGTCGTTAAGGCTGCAATACCAAAAGATCCGCCCAATTGCCTCATCATGTTGTTCAGTCCCGATCCCTGTCCGATTTCAGCACCTTTCAGATCCTGAATCGCCAACGTAGTCAGCGGCACAAATAGTAAGGCCATACCGACACCTCTGATGATCAGTGGCAGGAAGAAATCTCCGGTTCCAGATTGTAAAGTCGAGTTGCTCAGCATAGAACAGAAAACGAAGAAAAGGAACATTCCAATGGTTGCCATAAACTGTGCAGGGATATTTTTCTTGAGCATGATCCCGATAAAAGGCATCATGACAATCGTACAAAGTCCTCCTGGGAACAGCAATTCTCCGGTTTGCAGCGGCGAGAAGCCCAATAAATTCTGACAAAACACCGGAAATACAAACACAGAACCATATAACCCGAATCCTAAAATAAAGGAGGTAAACATCCCTACAGAGAAACTGCGGTGCCTCATAATTTTAAAGTTCACAATCGGGTGATCCGTGCTCAGTTCTCTCCAGATGAAGAGTAATAAGCCCAATACGGAAGCCACAGCTAATGCCGTAATGTATGGTGTAGCGAACCAGTCTTCACTTTCTCCTTTTTCTAAAACCGTTTGTAAACTACCTACAGCAATCGCGAGTAATGCGATTCCCCACCAATCTACCGGCATTCCTTTTCCTTCTTTTGGCGTTTCCCTCACAAAGGTATAGGTACAGTACGCGGCGAGAATTCCGACGGGAATGTTTACATAAAAGATCAGTGGCCAGGAGCTCACTTCCAGTAAATAACCACCAATAGTTGGACCTACAGTAGGGCCTACTACGGCGCCCAGTCCAAATAATGCGGTGGCAATACCGATATCTTCTCGGGGCCAGGTTTCAATTAAGATGGCTTGTGCGGTAGAAATCAATCCTCCTCCTGCAAGCCCCTGAAGGATACGAAAGGCGATGAGTTCTTCTAGATTGGTCGCATTTCCGCAAAGGAAAGAGGCGATGGTAAAGAGAACAATGGAAAAAAGGAAATAATTTTTACGTCCGAAACGACTCCCCAGCCAGCCGGACATGGGTAAAACGATCACGTTCGCGACCGCATAACCGGTAGATAACCAGGCCACATCCTCGAGGGTTGCGCCCAGGTTACCCTGTATCTGAGGGATGGCAACGTTCACAATGGTCGTATCAATCAGCTCCAGTAAGGAGGCTGTGATTACCGTGAACGTGATCACCCACTTTTTTAAACCTTTCTCGGCCATCTTGTTAGTCTTTTATAGAAACGGAAACTTTTACACTCATTCCAGGACGAAGTTTTTCCAGGATTTCTTTTGGAGCGTTGGTAATCTTAATCTTTACCGGAATACGTTGTACTACTTTTACGAAGTTTCCTGTGGCATTATCTGGAGGAAGAAGTGAGCCTTTTGCACCTGTAATTGGCGCGAAGTTGTAAACTTCACCTTGAACTTCTGCATTTGGATAAGCATCTACTTCCACTTTCACTTTTAGGCCTGGTTTGATGTCTTCCAACTGCGTTTCTTTGAAGTTTGCCGTGACATAAATGCTGTTGTCATTCACGATAGAAAACAAAGATTGTCCGGCTTGAACCAATTGTCCTTTTTGAACATTCTTTTTAGAAACAATACCTGTTGCAGGTGCTTTGATTTCGGTATAAGACAATTGTAATTTTGCGAAATCTACATCTGACTGGCGTTGTGTAACTCCATTATGGCTCACTGCCAGTTGAGATTGCGTAGTTCCTACTTGTTTTACTGCTGCAGCATATTGATCATTTGCAGCTGTAAAAGCGGCTTGTGCAGATTCTTTCTGCGCTTTAGCCTGGTCAAATTGCTGTTGGGTGATTGAACCATCCTTTACCAGATTTGCATAACGCTCATAATCTTTCTGCGCCAGGGATAATTTTACCCTTGCAGCTTCGATATTTGCTCTGGCAGTGCTGGTATTTGCTGCGGTAGCGGCAATCTGAGATTCAGAAACACCTACACCTGCGCTAGCACCCATTTGTCCTGCCTGTGCTTGTTCTAGCTTTACTTTATAGTCGCTGTCGTCAAGTTTTACCAAAACATCACCTTCTTTTACTCTCGTGTTTTCTTCAAAATT
Source organism: Pedobacter polysacchareus (assembly GCF_019802255.1). Lineage (GTDB taxonomy): Bacteria > Bacteroidota > Bacteroidia > Sphingobacteriales > Sphingobacteriaceae > Pedobacter > Pedobacter polysacchareus. The sequence goes on from NZ_JAHYSS010000001.1 coordinate 236,373, forward strand.
GATGTCTTTTACGTAACCGCCAACACGAGCTACAACCGGACTGATGTCGCCATCAATCTGCGCATCATCCGTGTCTACGTGTTTGCTATAATAGATAAATTCTTTTACCCCGAAAATCCCGCCTAAAATGATCAATACTGCTAATATGATCGGGATTACTATATTCTTTTTTTTCTTTTCAGTTTCCATTGGAATTTATATAAAAGGTTTTTATTGGGAGATTTTTCCCGTTGATTTTAATAAGGTATAATAGGCGAGTCCAGCATCGGCTTTTGCCAGTTCCAGGTTGATTTTAGCCTGGTATAAAAGGGTTTCTGCATCAATTCTATCGATGGCAGAGGCCACGTTGTTTTTATATTTTGAAGCCAGTAACTTGTCGTTTTCTGTTGCCTGTGCGATAGAAGTCTCTAAAACTTTAATCTTGTTGACTGACAGCTGGTAATTCTGATAATTTCTATTCACTTCAGTTTTCACCTGATCCGAGAACACATCTTTTTGAAGTTCTACGTCTTTCTGCTGAATTCTGGCATCGGTTACTTTGTGCTTATTGGTCCAAAGTGTGCCGATATTCCAGGAAACATTAGCGCCTAAAGTCATGGGAACTAAAAACTGGTGGCTTGGCGGAATGAAAGAACCGCTTGGATTGATATAATACAAATCTGCTCCAATGCCTACGGTAGGCAGGGTATTGGCTTTTACGGATTTAATATTCACCTCGGCTACTTTGTTCCTGATGTCAAACTGCTTCAACTCCTGACGGTTTGTGAAGGCCTGATCCAGGTAGCTGTTTAAAGCAGGAAGGGCTTTCAGGTTATCGTTAGGATCTGTTGGCAGCAGCTCGGTGTCTTCAGAGATCCCCAGCAATACATTCAGGTTGTAGTTTATAATCTTTCGGTTGTTTTCAATCTCCATCTCTGTTAAAGAGACGTTTGCTTGTTGCAACTGGAACCTGAGCACATCATTTTTGGTGACGATACCCTGGCTAAAAAACCTTTCTGCCTGTTTTAGCTGACCAGCGATGGATTCCAGATTTTGCGCCACCACCTTTTTACTTTGGATGATTTTGTAAAGCGAAAAATAAGTGTTGATCACCGCATAGCTGATCTCCTCCTTATCTTTATCTGCATCTAATCTGGCCACCTCAGTCAACAAACGAGTGGATTCTTCTGCATATTTCAGCTTTCCACCGCCATAAATCAGCTCTTTTACGCTTGCTGTACCTACAAATGCATCTGCACGTTTTGGCAAATTAATTGGGTTAGCACCGCCGATGACGAGTTGATTGGTTGGGATTTCAGCATGATTGTACAGAAAAGAAGCCTCTGCCGTTGGCAAGGCCCTATCTTTGGCAATGCTCAGCTGGTTGATCGCTGCATCCACCTTGTTCTGAGAACGTTTCAGGTTTTTGCTGTTTTCAATGCCGAGCTGTATGGCCTCCGATAAGCTCAGGTTTTTGGTGTTTTGCGCGTAAAGCATTCCTGGCAGGAGTAATGCGATGACGCTGAACTTGATTCTATTTATCATTATTGGGAGTTAAATACACGATGAGAAGGTCTTTTAGATGAGCAATCAGGCGGTCGGTAATCACGGCTTTGTCTTCCTCGTTATTGATATCGAGCGTCGTGCCATACGTGATTTTTGCTGGGGAGATGGCCACATTACTGATGGTACCCATCACTGTTGCGATGAGCATTCTTACATCTACCTGGCGAAAACTGCCCTCTGTGATCCCATTATCAATGATTTGTTCAATCACGACAAGGTTGTTGGCCATGGAGTTTTTTACTTTCAAAAACATTTCCGGGCGCTGGGAAAGGGTCAGTTCTCTGTGCATCATTTTATGCAAACCTGGATTGCATAAAATACGCGTCGCATAGTTTTCAATTACTTTTAGTAATTTTTCCATGTGAGAGAGTTTATCCTGGCTGATGCTGAGGAGCTGCTCATTGAAACCGAAGATTCTTTTAGACATGATTTCCATGAAAACACCTTCTTTAGATCCAAAGTAATAGTTGATCATGGACATATTCGCCCCTGATTCTTTCGCGATTTGACGGGTAGAAGTGCCTTCGTAACCCAGCTCTGTAAACAATCGCTCCGCGGCTTCCAGAATACTCGCTTTTTTATCTGCTTTTTCCATTTCTAAATTTGACGGAGCAAAATTAATCAATCGATTGAATAGTTGTAGCGCAAGACTGGACTTGGATTCTTAATTGACAAAGCCCTGACAATATAGGCGATAATATTAGGTGGATAGTTCTGTGCTTACTGCTTCCTATTTTGAAATAAATCAATATCTTTGGGGCCTAAGTATATTAAAAATGACTAACGAAGAAAATAACAACAGTTTTGATTGGGTGTATTATGTTTTAGGCCTGTTTTTTGGAACTTTAACGGCAGCAATAATCTCAGGCGCATTTTTATGGTCTGTATTAGGTGGAATTATCGGATTTATTCTTTCCGCAATGTTCCTGAACGGATTGGTTAAAGGACGCGAATACTAGTCTTTTTGCCATTTTTTAATATAAACTGCTAACCCTGAACGGTTACTTATAAAGGATCTATTTGGGAGCAAGGAGAAAGGACACCATATCTTTGTGTGCCCTGAAGTCTGGTTGCTAAGGGTTTCTAAGGTTGGTCAGCAGAGTAATCGCTATTCGCGAATTACGCAATTCAATTCATTGAAATAAAATATAAGTGATATAGAAAATGCCGGATCATCAACTGATTCGGCATTTTTAATTTAAGGTGGTATAAAGGGTATTTATATTAGAGCTACTGACTGGATTTCTTAAGAAATCCAATTCTACTGATGGCTATGACGCTTTCTTCGCAGAAAACTGTCCAGATAAGCAAAAGCCAATAGCACGTCTACAAATAGAAATATTTTAATGAAAGTAGGGGTGAAATATTTATTAAAGTCCAGTTGTCCGGAGCTGAATAAGTTGCCAAATTTTGCATCCTGAAAAGTAAAATCGCTATTAGCGATGATATAAGCTAGTATAGCGAACATCGAAAAGATGAAAAACGCAGAAATACTATAAATAATGCGTTTATCTACTTTCGTTTTCATGGATACCGGCGCGATTTCCAGCGTTACCTGCTCCATCACGTTCCTGGTAAATGACATAGAAGGCTCTTCAAGGCCCATTCCACTCATCTCTTTATTGATTTCCAGGAGTTCCTGATATAAGGAACTGTATGCTGGATCTGAGGCAATCTTAGCTTCCACAGCCAATTGCTGTTCGGGGCTGCAGCTGCCATCAATATAATCCCAGATTTCTTCTTCTATAGTGATCATAATAACTCCTTTACTTCGTCTTTTAACAAATATTGTAATTTTTCTTTCAGTCTGATTCTGGCGCGGTGCAATTTTACTTTTACCGTATTGCTTTCCATATTGAGGGTCTTTCCGATCTCCTCCAGACTTTGTTCACCCTGATAAAACAGGGTGATGATACTGGCATCATCGGCAGATAGTAAAGCAATGGCCTGGTTCAGGTACACATAACCAGATCTTTTTTCTACCAGGTCTGAATTGAAGTCAGAAGTATGGTTTTCCAGCTGAAGGATACTGCCTTCATCGTCTATTGATTGTACATCCAGTCGCTTTTTGCGTAAAAAGCTCATGGAAGTCGTATAGGTGATCGTATACAACCAGGTAGAAAATTTTGCAGTCTGCTTATAGGTACCGAGGGCCTTATATGCTTTAATGAAACAATCCTGTGCGATTTCCTCTGCATCTTCCCGACGTTTGGAAAAACGCATCGCCAACGTAAATACAAATCGCTGATGACGTTTTACCAGTTCGGAAAAAACCGCGGTATTGCCCGACAGGACTTCAGTAATTAGCTCGTTATCCGATTGCTTATGCTGCATATATTTTTAGACGCGCGTCTTTTAGATAGTTTTATATAGGGAATTAGGTGGTTATAGATTTACTGCAGGTCTTTCTGCTTGTCCAGCCAGTTTTTTTCCATCGCATAAGAAACGATCAGGCCTAATCCTCCAAAAATGCTAAGGCACCCAAAATAAACGGCCACTCCTTCTTCGTCATCTAATCCGATAGCTCTCACGGTAAACAACGCCACAATCAGACCCAGCCCTAATCCAACTAATAATAAGCCGAATTTTAGGCTCACAAAAGGCATTGGTGCACTAGGTCTTGATTTGGCCAGTCCTGGATCCATGCCACGTTCAATCATGGCCATTTTTTCTTTGTTAGACATATACCTCAACCCGAATACAAGCGCAGTAGTGCAAAGGAAGAGTGTGATCGGTACTAATATTTCGTTTCCCATTTTATTTAAATTTTATTTGTTAAAGATCTGTTTTATTGAACTCGTGTTCTGTAAGCTATGACCACATGAAAATGAAACAGGTTACAGGGAAAATAGAAAAAAATAAAAAGCGTATAAAAAGTCATTTAAAGGCGAAAAGCCCGGGATTGCCGAGCTTTTCTAAGGGAAATGAATCCCGTTATGCTTGAGGTTTTGCAATAACGGCTACTGTTAAACGGCTTATGCAGTTCATTTTACCTTTATCGTTGTATATTTTTATTTCCCAGACATGGGTTTTTGCGCCAATATGCAAGGGCTTACAGATGCCGGTAACCAGCCCGCTTTTAACCGGCCTGAGGTGGTTGGCATTGATTTCAAGGCCTACAGCCATGTGTTTTTCCGGGTCGATGCACATGTAAGAAGCAATGCTTCCTAGGGTTTCGGCAAGGACTACAGAAGCTCCGCCATGCAGAATTCCCGCTGGCTGATGCGTTCTTTCATCTACGGGCATGGTGGCTTTTAAAAAGTCGGCACCTATTTCCGTAAACTGGATGTCCAATAAACCTCCTAAATGATTTTTCGGGCGATCATTTAACCCTTCCGGTGTAAATTGGGAAAACCACATTATAAATACCTTTCTTCGATGATCCCAGTATGATGAATTACGTGACCTGCAATGACAAACAACAAGGCCCTAACACTGATCTGACGCTCAGAAGCAGTACCGCTGCGGTTCAGTTCGTGTTCATTTAAGGACTTAAACAAATATAAATTAGCCTTTCTCAGCAAGGCAAATTCTTCTGAAAAACTCTGCAGACTGCGGTCAGCGAAATGGGCATTCGTCACATAATCATCTTCATCAAAGCCAGCTAGAGCATGCTGTTCTGCACGGGCAAAACAGGTTAAACGATATACCAGGATCCGTTCCGTATCCACAATATGTCCTGCCATTTCCTTAATCGTCCATTTTCCTGGCGCATAGGCATAATCTGCTTTCTCTGTCAGGGTATTTAAGAACTCAGGAAAATCCATCCCTTGTTTTTCTAAGAGATCCAGGATGTCATCACCCGAAATTTTACTGATGTAAGTCTCCGCCCAGGCGGGATACTCATGTGTTTGAGGTCGGTTCATAAGTTATACTGCTTTTTAAAATGATGCGGAAGGTGGTTCCTTTTTCCAGTTCAGAGTCTTTTACAAAAATCTGCCCGTTATGATAGTTCTCGATAATTCTTTTGGTGAGTGACAATCCGAGCCCCCATCCGCGTTTACGAGTGGTATAACCTGGTTGGAAGACGGCGTCGAATTTGGATCTGGCAATGCCTCGTCCAGTATCTGTGACATCAATAAAGACTTCTTCTTTGGTTAAGTTTTCAATGATATCGATCGTGATCGTCCCCTCGTTTTCGATGGCATTTGCTGCATTTTTCAATAGGTTTTCGGTCACCCAATCAAACAGAGGCACATTCAGCAAGGCCCGAACCTGCTCGTCACCGGTAATCTTAAAAATGATTTTATCTGAAGTACGCAGTTTAAAGTACTCTACGAAGTTATGGATTACAGTATACACCACATGGTCTTCTACCATAGGTTTAGAGCCGATTTTAGAGAAGCGGTCGGTAATCACTTCCAGTCTTTTGATGTCATTTTCCATCTCAGCAATCAATGGGTCGTCTTCTGCATTGAACCGGGATTTCATCAGTTCCACCCAGGCCATCAGCGAAGAAATAGGCGTACCCAGCTGATGGGCAGTTTCCTTGGCCATTCCTACCCAAACCTGGTCCTGCTCTGCTTTTCTTGCCGAACTAAAGGCTACATAAGCGGTGAGGAGGAACAATCCGATCACGGCAAGCTGGATATAGGGGAAATAACGGAGCTGCGTTAAAGTTGGGGAATCTTTGTAATAAACATACCAGCGCGTATCGTCAAGCCCTATAATGGGGGTTGGAGGGTGCTGTTTTTTCATCATATTCAGCTCCCGCAGAAAATAAGCGGGGTCATAAGTCAGTCCATCTTTCTTTTGTAAATCATAATTGGTTTTCGTAGAATCGAGTCCCTGATAGGAAAGAATTGTCCCTTCTTGATTGATGATCATGATGGGTAATTTGGTATTCGTTCTGATGAGGTCAACCAGATCTGTTGTATTTTCATCATCATACATGGCCAGTGATTTTTCGGTCACCTTAACGAAGAGTTGAAATTGCATTCTTTCTTCACGTTCCATCTTTTTCACAAAGAAATCGCTGTACAATACAGAAGCAGTACCGATCACGATAGCAAAAAATAGTAAGAAGAATTTCCAGCGGCGCTTTTTTTCGTATGGATTCATAGGTTATCCGGGCAAATTACAAAATACCATTCAAAAATAGCGGAATAGAAAGGTAACGGGGTAAAAAATATATCTTTGTAATTCGTATGATGGAAAAGAAAGTAAGAGTAAGATTTGCCCCTAGCCCAACGGGCGGGTTGCATTTGGGTGGTGTACGCACCGCTTTGTTTAATTATTTGTTCGCGAAGCAACATAACGGAACATTCATCCTTAGGGTGGAAGATACCGATCAGACCCGTTTTGTGGAAGGTGCAGAGGCTTATATCGCTTCCTGCCTGGAATGGTGCGGCATGAAACCGGATGAAAGTCCTGAATTGGGTGGCCCATTTGCGCCATATCGCCAGAGCGAACGTAAATCTACTTATAAACAATATGCAGATCAGCTGATTGCTGATGGTTTTGCTTATTATGCTTTCGATACTCCGGAAGAACTGGATGCTAAACGTAAGGAAATTCCAAATTTTACGTATGGCTTGTCTACGCGTGGCGACATGAGGAACTCTCTAACCTTAGCGGATGCGGAAGTAGCCGCACTTTTGGCCGCGAATACGCCTCATGTAGTCCGCATAAAAATTCCTGCTGATGAAACCGTTTCTTTTACCGATTTGATCAGAGGCCATGTGAGTTTTGATACCAATCTGGTAGATGATAAAGTATTATTGAAAGCTGACGGTATGCCAACCTATCATTTGGCGGTAGTTGCAGACGATAAAGCCATGGAAATCAGTCATGTTTTTAGGGGTGAAGAGTGGTTGCCATCTGCACCGATTCATGTACTCCTTTGGAGATACCTGGGCTGGGACGATGAAATGCCGCAATGGGTACATCTACCATTAATCCTAAAACCTGATGGCAATGGAAAGCTGAGTAAACGTGACGGAGATCGCTTAGGCTTCCCTGTTTACGCACAAAACTGGACAGATCCTAAAACAGGAGACCTGACCAAGGGATTCAAAGAACTGGGCTTTATGCCAGAGGCTTTTGTGAATCTTCTGGCCATGTTAGGCTGGAATGATGGTACTGAAAACGAGATTTTCTCTATGACAGAGTTGATTGAAAAGTTCTCTATTGAACGCATCAGCAAAGCCGGCGCAAAATTCGACTTTGAAAAAGCGAAATGGTACAACCACGAATGGATCAAAAATAGTCCGGCAGCAGCATTGTTGCCAAGGGTGAAACAAGCATTTGCTGCGGAGGGAATTGAGATCCATGAGGAGACTTATTTAGCTACAGTAATTGACCTGATTAAAGATCGCTGTCACCTGTTAACAGATTTTGTTCCTCAAAGTGCTTACTTTTTTGTGGCACCAGTAGAATTTGATCTTCCAGCAGTGCAGCCAAAATGGTCTGCAGAGAAAGCGGCGTTTTTTAATGCTTATGCCGCTGTGATTACTGATAGATTAACTCCCTCAGAATTAGAGGAAAAGTTCAAAGAATTGGCTGCAGCGCATAGTTTTAAACCTGGAGAACTCATGCTGCCTTTCCGCATTATGCTGGTAGGCGGTAAATTCGGTCCGGGTGTATTTGACATCGCTATAGCTCTAGGCGCGACAGAAACTATCCAAAGAATACAGACTGCTTTAACTGCATTTGCATAAAAATAAACTTTTCGTTTAAATTGGTATAACAATTGTCCCAGATTTTTGTAAACCAATTTAAACGGAATTTATATGCAATGGTTCGGTAAAGGAAGTGGAAATATTGAAGACAGACGAGGGATGAGCGGTGGCGCCATCGGTGGTGGTATAGGAATCATTGTCGTGATCCTCGGATTGTTCTTCGGACAAGATCTTACAGGTCTGGTAAGTCAGTTGCCTCTCAGCGAAGCAACTCAGGGGACGCCTAAAACTGGTGATCCTACAGACAAGGAAGCCAAATTTGTGGATGGCGTACTGGAATCTACCAACCAGGTATGGGAACAGCAATTCCAGGAAATGGGGAAAAGCTATGAAAAACCGGTTTTAGTCTTATTTACCAATAGCGTACAATCCGCTTGCGGAAGTGCCAGTGCCGCAGTAGGACCTTTTTACTGTCCCGGCGATCATAAAGTATATATTGACCTGAGTTTTTATCAGGAATTACAAAACCGTTTCGGTGCCGGCGGCGATTTTGCCCAGGCCTACGTGATTGCCCATGAAGTAGGGCACCACGTTCAGAACCTATTGGGTATCTCAGAAAAAGTGCAGCGTGCCAGAGCACAGCTCAGCGAAAAGGAATACAACAGACTTTCCGTTAAACTGGAGCTACAGGCAGATTTTTTTGCCGGTCTATGGGCCAATCATGCTCAGAATTTAAAAGATTTCAAACTGGATGAAGGCGATCTTGAAGAAGCCATTACCGCTGCAAATGCAATCGGCGATGATAAATTGCAGAAACAAGCCCAGGGAGAGGTCGTGCCTGATGCCTTTACTCACGGTACCTCCGCTCAAAGAATGTATTGGTTTAAAAAAGGTTTCGATACCGGCGATTTTCGTCAGGGAGATACTTTTAATTCCACACAACTCTAGCATTCGATGCAAGTTTTTTGATATAAAGCATGTCTAAACATGTTTTATTCTTCAAACTTACATAAATTAGCAAAAGACTATTTGCACAATTATGCATTGGCAGCTGATGGTTCAGTCGCCTTATTTATTTAAGAATGATACTAATTGTAGATGATACCCCCGAGAACCTGATCTCATTAAAAAAGGTTCTGGAGAAACATAATTTTGAAGTAGATACCGCATCATCAGGAGAAGAGGCCTTAAAAAAAGTTCTTAAAAACGAATACGTCCTGATTATCCTTGATGTACAAATGCCTGGAATGGATGGTTTTGAAGTTGCTGAGGCCATTTCGGGTTATAGTAAGGCAAAAGAAACCGCGATTATCTTCCTTTCTGCAGCCAATACGGAAACGAAGTTTATCACTAAAGGATATTCTTCCGGTGGATTGGATTATATCACCAAACCGGTAGATATGGACATTCTCCTGCTAAAAGTGAAAACCTTTTACCGCATTTATGAGCAAAGCAGAAAGCTGATTGAAATTCAAAAAGCTTTAATGGATGAAATTGAGTTCAGAAAACAGGCCGAGCGTAAAAAAGATGAATTCATCAGTATCGCCAGCCATGAATTGAAAACACCACTCACCAGCGTGAAAGGATATGTTCAGTTGCTGGAACGAAGCATTGACAAAGGGGACGTCCCTACCTTAAAAAAGCACCTGGCTAAAGCGCAGGTACAGCTGGAGAAACTAAATGAACTCATCACCGACCTTCTCGATATTTCTAAGATTGAAAGCGGTAAACTAAAGTTCAACAAGCGGCCGTTTATTATAGATGACATGCTGGACAGTGTAATAGAAATTATTCACCAATCCAATCCTGAATTTAAACTCTTGAAAACCGGGTCGGTTAAGCGGGAAATCTGTGGGGATGAAATGCGCATTGAGCAGGTCGTAATTAACTTCTTAACCAATGCCATTAAATATTCACCAGGCACTTCAGAAGTGCATATTACCGTTGAAGACCGTGGAGAAAGCGTTTATGTAGGAGTCAGGGATTTCGGAATTGGTATCGATGAAGAACTACAGAAGAACGTATTTGAGAAGTTTTATCGGGTAGAAGAAACCGCCATTCATTTTCAGGGATTGGGTATTGGACTCTATATCTCTGCTGAAATCATCAGAAGACATGGGGGTGAAGTAGGTGTGAAAAGTATCCCTGGTGAAGGGTCAGAGTTTTATTTTAATATTCCATTTAATGCTACATCCGAAAAGGATGAAAAAGAAAATTAATTATGCCGCAAAATAAGCAACGATCTTTAAAAGGAAAACTCCGTGTTGGATTAGGGCTGTCGTTACTGGTGCTATTTATTAGCTCTATGGCCTCTTATCAAAGTATTACCAGTCTGATTCGTAGTGCGGATCTGGTGCACCATAGCAATGAAGTGATTACCGGACTGGAAGAGATTATTTCTACTTTGAAAGATGCGGAAACTGGACAAAGGGGTTACCTGCTGACTGGTGAAACGGTCTTTTTAGATCCTTATAATGGAGCGAAACAACGCGCGGCTACCTTACTTGAAAATATAAAATACTTAACCAGAGATAACCCCTTGCAGCAAAAGCAAGTGGCCAAATTGGAAGAAATCATCACAGGAAGACTCAATGTTCTTGAAAAAACCATTTCCATCAAAGAAAGAGGTGGAAACGTGAGTGTTTCTGAACTCCTGAATGGGAAAAAATATATGGATAGCGCCCGTGCAGTGATCTCCAGCATGGAAAAGGAAGAAAAACGATTGCTGGAAGAGCGTACAGCGAGCATGAACAAACTTTCCAAATTTACTCCGATGCTGATTGTATTGGCAGCATTGTTAGCGATTATAATTACCATCTTCTTTTACCGTAAAGTAATTTTTGACTTCAATGAGCGACTAAAGCTGGAAGAAGAATTGAAACAGAAAAATGAAGATGTTGACCGTAGGATAGAAGAGGTTAGACACATTGCCGGACAAATTTCTAATGGTGATTATGACGTCCGGGCAGATGAAGAAGGTCAGGATGGACTGGGAGGGGTAGCTGTATCGCTCAATGCCATGGCTGAATCTCTGAAATATTCCTTCTCGCTCCTGGCAGATAAGGAATGGCTGCAATCTGGGATTGCCAGTCTGAATGACCAGATGGTAGGTGAAAAAAGTGTTCCTGAGCTGGCCAATGATGTCTTGGAAAGCATAGTTGCCCATACCAATAGCCATGTGGCGGCCTTCTATTTATTGGAAGAGGAGAGTCACCTGACATTGATCGCAGGCTATGCGCTACTGGAAAGAGAGCGTCAGAAATCTTTAAGATTGGGTGAAGGTCTTGCTGGTCAGGCCTGGAAATCTGCTAAGCAGATCTTAATCAATGACATTCCTGATGAAGAGTTAACCATCAGCTATGCTGCAGGAAATACAAAACCGCGTAATGTGGTTGCCGTTCCTGTTTTTCGTCATGATGAACTGGTCGGCGTATTGGAATTGGGTTCTTTAAACACCTATAGCCCTTTACAATTAGAGTTCATCAGCACGATTTCTACGAATATAGGCATTGCCATTCATGTATCTCAAAACCGTAAAAAACTACAGGAGTTCCTGGAAGAAACGCAGGCGCAAGCAGAAGAACTACAAGCACAGCATAGCGAACTGGAGGGGCTGAACGCCGAGTTAGAAGCGCAGACTCAGAAAATACAAACCTCAGAGGAGGAACTAAGGGTGCAGCAGGAAGAGCTTTTACAAAGCAATCAGGAGCTCGAAGAACGCACCAGTTTATTGGAAGAAAAAAATCAACTGATTCAGGAACGCAATTTGGACATTCAGCAAAAAGCGGAACAGCTGGAGCAAAGCACAAAATATAAATCAGAATTTCTGGCCAATATGTCTCATGAATTGAGAACGCCATTGAATTCTATCTTGTTACTTTCCAAACTCATGTCTGATAATAAGGACCTGGACGAAGAATATATTGAGTATGCTGAGGTGATTCAAAGCTCCGGACAAGGGCTACTGGCACTAATTGATGAAATTCTCGACCTTTCTAAGATTGAGGCCGGAAAGATGAAATTGGAATTTGCCGAGGTGCCGATGACGGAAGTAGCTGCAGATATGCGCGCTTTATTCTCGCCTTTGGCTTCCGATAAAAAACTGGAGCTGGAATTAGAACTGCAACCGAATCTGCCATTGGTAGAAACAGACAAGATGCGCCTGGAGCAAGTGCTTAAAAACCTGCTTTCCAATGCCATTAAGTTTACCAGCAAAGGGAAGGTGAGCATGAGTATTAAAAAAGATTCAACAGAGAAATTCTTGCTGTTTAAAGTGAAGGACACTGGCATCGGAATTCCTGCCAATAAACAAGCAATGATTTTTGAAGCTTTTCAACAGGCAGATGGCTCTACACGACGTAATTTTGGAGGAACAGGTCTTGGACTTTCGATTAGCCGTGAGCTGGCGAAATTATTGGGCGGCGAAATACAGTTGAGCAGTCAGGAGCAGGTGGGCAGTGAGTTTACTCTGAAATTACCGATTAAACAAGTTGATGCCTTGGTTTCTGGTTTCGCTGAGGCGGAAGCTGCAACGATTACGAAACCAATTTTTGCTGAGCCATTTGTGGAAGCGCCTATCGCGCGTTTCACCGTTCAAAATATCCCTCAGGAGATTGCCGACGACAGGGATGATATTCAGCCAGGTGATAAAGTGATTCTGATCGTCGAAGATGATACGAATTTTGCAAAAACACTGCTGCAGTTTACCCGAAAACGGGGCTATAAAGGGATTGTAGCGGTAAGAGGCGACGTAGGTATCGAGCTGGCCAACCTATATAAACCACAGGCAATTTTACTGGACATTCAGTTGCCAGTAAAAGATGGATGGCAGGTGATGGAAGAATTGAAATCTAATCCAGCAACTAAGCCGATTCCAGTACATATTATGTCCTCCCTGGAAGTGAAAAAGGAAAGCCTGCTGAAAGGCGCTGTTGATTTTATCAATAAACCGGTGGCCCTGGAACAGATTAAGAATATTTTCCAAAAACTCGAAGATGCATTTAGCCGCTCTCCGAAAAAAGTACTGATTGTTGAAGAAAATAAACAGCATGCCGAAGCATTGAGTTTCTTTCTCAGCAATTATAACATCCAAACGGAAGTAGTCAATAATGTAGGAGAAAGTATTGGTGCCTTACATAAAAATGAGGTCGACTGTGTGATCCTTGACATGGGGATTCCGGATAAGAATGCCTACGAGACCTTGGAAACCATTAAAAAGAGTGAAGGATTGGAGAACTTACCAATCATCATCTTTACCGGTAAAAACTTGTCTAAAGGGGAGGAAATCAGAATCAAGCAATACGCCGATTCTATTGTTGTTAAAACAGCACATTCTTACCAGAGAATCCTGGATGAAGCAGGTTTGTTCCTTCACCTGGTTGAAGAAAAAGAAACAGAAGGAAGGCATAAAAATAAAAAACAGCCTACTGAGCAGCTTGGTGGATTATATGAGGTCCTCAATAATAAAACAGTTTTAATAGCCGATGATGATGTTAGAAACATTTTCTCACTCACTAAAGCATTAGAGCAGCATAAGATGAATGTTTTAGCCGCTACGGATGGAAAAGAAGCCCTACAGTTGCTTAAAGAGAATCCAACGGTAGATATTGTCCTTATGGATATGATGATGCCAGAGATGGACGGATATGAAAGCACCAGGGAGATTAGAAAAATTCCTACCTTCAAACAATTGCCTATCCTGGCTGTTACTGCGAAAGCAATGATGGGCGACCGGGAAAAGTGTATTGCAGCGGGTGCATCCGACTATATTTCCAAACCGGTAGACATCGATCAGCTCATCTCCTTGCTCAGGGTATGGCTTTATGATAAAGCATAAATTGAAAAGGGTTTAAATGAAATGCTCAATTGTTTTTGATATATGGCAGAGAATAAAATATTAATAGTAGACGACGATAACAGGAATATATTTGCCCTTTCGGCAGTGTTAAAGTCAAAAGGTTTTCAATGTGTTTCGGCAATAGGTGGGGAAGAAGGATTAGATCTGCTGAAAAAAGAGAAAGGAATAGCTGTGGTATTAATGGACATGATGATGCCCGGAATGGACGGTTATCAGGCCATGGCACAAATGAGTAGACATCCTGAGCTAAAAGAGATACCCGTGATCGCCGTAACCGCACAAGCCATGCTGGGAGATCGTGAACGATGCCTGAATGCAGGTGCAGTTGGTTATGTTTCCAAACCGATCAACGTGGACGAATTAACAGATCTGCTTAAGCTTTATATTTAACCTAATTTGGAACTTTCCGCTGTTAATGACGATCAGGTTGAAATCCTGCTTACAGATCTCCTGGAGCAATATGGCTATGATTTTACGGGATATTCTAAAGCCTCTTTAAAAAGAAGGATAAACCGTTTATATACCCTTGATAAATCGCTCAGTTTCGCCGAGTTTCGGTATAAAGTAAATAATGATCCGCTCTATTTTAAGCGGTTTGTTGAACAGATTACGGTAAATGTGACGGAAATGTTTCGTGATCCACAGTTTTTTAAAACATTGAGAGAACACGTATTACCCCAACTGGGCACTTATCCTTTTATTCGAATCTGGCTGGCCGGGTGCTCTACAGGAGAAGAGGCCTACTCCATCTCTATTGTTTTAAAAGAACTCAATTTATTGCATAAATCATTGATCTATGCCACTGATTTAAACCCTGCAGTACTCGAGAAAGCCGCTCAGGGAATGTTTGCATTAGGGCAAATGAAACAATATTCGGAAAATTATATTGCAGCTGGTGGGACGCAGGATTTTTCCAGCTACTACAGTGCAAATTATTCCCTTGCTAAATTTGATGATGAGCTGAAAAGTAAAATCATCTTTTCTACGCATAACCTGGTCTCAGATCATTCCTTCAATGAATTTCAACTGATCCTATGCCGCAATGTCCTGATCTATTTTGACCGGGACCTGCAAAATAAAGTGCTTGAACTTTTTGATGATAGTCTGGAAGATTTGGGCTATCTCGCATTAGGAACAAAAGAAACGATTGAATTTTCGGATATTCACAAACAATATAAACGATTACCAGGAAACAAAATTTGGAGGAAACAACGCTAATGAAGAAGTGTAAAGCATTTATAATCGGAGGTTCCGCAGGAAGTCTGGAAGTGCTGTTAAAGGTCCTGCCTGCTGTAGACCCTGGCCTTTCCTTTCCGATTGTTATTGTCATACACCGAAAACATGGAGCTGATTCTTTACTGCCAGGTTTACTTTCCTCAAGAACAGCAATGCCAGTTAAGGAAGCTGATGAGAAGGAAATGATGGTTCCTGGAACCATTTATATTGCCCCCTCGGATTATCATTTACTGATTGAAATGGACCATACTTTCTCTTTAGACTACTCAGAAAAAGTGAATTATTCCAGACCAGCGATAGATGTGACCTTTCAGACCGCAGCAGAAACGTTTAAAGAGGAGCTGGTTTGCCTGCTGCTTTCCGGCTCTAATGCCGACGGTGTTAATGGGCTGGCAACCGTAAAACAATGGGGCGGGATAGCTGTTATTCAGGATCCAGACTCTGCTCAAGTAGCTTATATGCCAGAACAGGCAAGAAAAAATGTGGCTATAGATCGTATCTTGCGTATCGAGGAAATTGCAGCGTTTATAAATTTACTAAGTTAGAAACAACAATATATATAAATGGGGAATTCGAAAAAGGTTTTTGTGTTTGATGACAATGCGGATATTTTGGAATTGTGTACGATCATTCTGGAGGATGCAGGCTATGAGATTAAAACCTCTGCGACTTCTAACCAGATCATTGATCAGGTAATGGCCTATATGCCAGATATCATCTTTATGGACAACTGGCTGCCGGATGTGGGCGGCATTGATGCGACAAGGGAATTGAAAAGCGATGAACGCTTAAAAAATATTCCTGTGATTTACTTTACCGCTAATAATGATGTGAAATCACTGGCGGAACAAGCTGGAGCGGATGGTTACCTGTCTAAGCCCTTTGATATTCAAGAACTGGAAGACATTATTGAAAAGCACTTAAAACAGTAGTTTTTATAGATAAAAAGGGCAATAACCAGCTATTGGTTATTGCCCTTTTTTATGGAGAAGATTAGGTCCGTTTATTTTACACCCAGTACATCTACACCCTGCTCAAAAATCACATCCACAGGAATGCCTTTTTGCGTTAGCTTGTCTAAGTCTTTTTGTAATTCAGGACTAATTACCGCATTCTCTTTTTGAACTTTCGCTACCGCGGCCTTATCACCATTACCCTGAAGGGTAATGATCAGTTTGCTCAGCTTGTTCATCGCCGTTTCGAATTTCGTGAAATCTACTTTATAGGTGCCATTCTCATTTCTGATGAAAGCGCCATTCTCTTTGAAAAAGTTAAAACATTGCATATTGGCTTTACCATGAGCACTTGCTGCGCCAAACCTTACTGAACGTAAGATCCCTGCCATATAAGTAGTGTAGAAAGTTTTTAAATCACCTTCCAGCTCACCTTTTTTCAGTAATCCTGTGACCATATATAAGCCCAGTACATCAGCTTTTCCTTCTTCTAACCAGGAATATTGCTCTTGCAAAGCTTCTTTTACGAACCCTTTACCAGTAACTGTTTTCTTGATTCCTAAACCATGAGCAACCTCATGGAACATCACATTGGCAAAGAAAGCATCGAAATTGATGTATTGCTGCTGGTCTTTGTCGATCAGCTCTTTTGAAATTGGCACCAGGATTTTGTCAAACTTGGCTTTCATGGCATTTTTCAATTGAGAACGTCTTGTCCCTTTTTTCTGTTGAATGATCTCATCATTCGGCAGGTTTACAGCAATCGTTTTTGATCCCGCATTACAGTCTCCAGCATAATAAACGACATCATAAGCGTTCAATTCAGAATCTGTACCTGGTTTTTCTTTTTTATACTTCGCATCAACTGGCAATCCTTCTTGTAATTGAGGCAGCATGGCTACATATTTGGCCAGTCGCTTACTCCAAACCTTATCTTTTACCAATACATAAGCTTCATAAGAAGCTCTGGCATTGAATAGTTTATCTTCATAATTCTCAATTGGGCCGATGATGATGTCCAGATTATTGGTTTTCATGTCTAACCAGGCATAATCACTTGCAGTAAAATCATCTGAAGTTAAAGCATCTGCACGCAGGTTCAGGTATTTTTTGAATCCTGCATCTTCCGTTAATAAAGCGGCTTGTTTCAATAATGAAGAAGCATTTTGTAATTCTGAGGCAAACAAAACATGGTAAGGAATCTCCGTTAATTTTCCTGTACTGTCTTTCTGGATTACAGAATACTGGTTGAACTTGTCTTTAAGGTCTGAATTTTCCAGCTCCGCTTTTGTCATTCCTGCAGGGTAAAAAGTAGCGCCATCAGGTTTTGTGCCGATGCTGGCAATAAATGGTTTATCTCCGTTTAAGCGATCCCATGGGCCATAATTGATCCATACAAAAGCTTTGGTTTTTTCATCTTTTATGGTACTTAATAAGCTGTCGCGCTGTGGATAAGCCTGTTTCCAAAACAAATCATCCATAATCTGTGCAGCCTGAATCAATAAAGGCAAGATCTTACGGTCGGTAGCAGATAAATCGTTCAGGTTGGTGCTCAATTTAACTTTCTCATAGATGGCAATCCGCTCGTTTACGTAACGTTGCAAACTGTCTTCACTGGAAGTGACCTCTTTGGCATGGGTATTGGTGTTTCTCTGAGGATTACTACAAGACGAAATCCCTGTAGCGATCGCGCATCCGGCAATAATAAGCGTTAATTTGCTTAAGTTCTTCATATTGATCTTTGTTTTTATCGGTAGCAAAGTTACATCAAATGCGGGCATTTTTGTCGTTATCCTGCATTGATCTGAGTATAAGATGGCAACTAAATTAGTAAAAAATAGTAATTTTACCACTTCTATCCCCTCTACTATGATTCAAACCTTTCAAATTAAAAGCGCAGGCTTACTGATGGGCGCCTTATTTTTTATGGCATCCTGTTCTACAAATAAGTACGCGGCGACGAATAAAATTTATAAGGACCAAGCCACTGGATTTGCAGAAATTATCAAATCAACACCCCCGGTAAAGCAGAGCAAAGAGACGCTGGATCCAACGATGCAAGATTGGATAGGTTCTGTAAATTTTGGAATGCGACGCCCTAATTTTGTGATCCTGCACCATACTGCACAGGACTCCCTGAACCAGACAGTGAAAACTTTTCTGAATAAGAAAGCCGAAGTAAGTGCACATTATGTGATCGGCAGAGACGGTAAGGTGGTTCAGATGGTGAACGAATACCTGCGTTCTAACCATGCAGGAGTAGGGAAATGGGGCAATGATACAGACCTGAACTCTTCTTCGATTGGCATTGAGCTTGATAATAATGGTAAGGAGCCATTTGCCGATGCCCAAATAAACAGCCTGGTGACACTTTTAGGTGTATTAAAGAAAAAATACAACATTCCTGCAGGTAACTTTATTGGTCATTCTGATGTGGCGCCTAGACGCAAAGTAGACCCTTTAAACTTTCCTTGGAAGGTTTTAGCGAAAAAAGGATTCGGGCTATGGTATGATGATGTGTTAAAAATGCCGCCGGTAGATTTTAATGCAGAATTGGCATTGAGAGCAATCGGATACAATGTAACCAATGTAAGCTCCGCGATAGTAGCCTTTAAAATCCATTTTGTACAAACGGACATCACACCGGTATTGACAGCAGCAGACAAGCTGATCTTGTTTAATCTATACACTAAATACTTGTAAACTCCTTGCAGGCGCTTTCTTGAGGAAGGAAAAGGAAAATTAACCGATATAAAAAGGCCAGATTTACGGAAATTTCCGCGGATCTGGCCTTTAATATTTAACCCTTAGTTT
This sequence comes from Pedobacter polysacchareus, assembly GCF_019802255.1. GTDB lineage: Bacteria > Bacteroidota > Bacteroidia > Sphingobacteriales > Sphingobacteriaceae > Pedobacter > Pedobacter polysacchareus. Next base: position 255,398 of record NZ_JAHYSS010000001.1, read on the forward strand.
AAGGGATTGATGTTATTTTTTTGCTTTCGCCCAGGCATCCTTCAATCCAACCGTACGGTTAAAGATCAAATGATCCGGAGTAGATTCCTGGTCTACACAGTAATAACCTTTACGGATAAACTGATACCTCGAATCCAGGTCGGCATTGGCTAAATAAGGTTCGATATAAGCTTCTTTAATCACTTCAACGCTATCTGGGTTCAAGTAATCTTTAAAATCACCTTCTTCAGCATCTGGAGACTCTACGGTAAACAAGCGATCATAAGTTCTGATTTCTGCTTTTTTAGCGTGTTTGGTACTTACCCAGTGAATCGTTCCTTTTACGTTGATACCGCTGGTATCTTCGCCGCTTTTCGATTCCGGGATATAGGTACAATGCACCTCAGTTACGTTTCCTGCTTCATCTTTAACGAAGCTTTCACACTGTACGATGTAAGCATGTTTTAATCTTACGGTAGCACCAGGCGCTAGTCTAAACCATTTTTTAGCCGGTTCTTCCATGAAATCTTCGCGCTCAATCCAAAGCTCATTGCTGAAAGGAATGGCTCTGATTCCACCTTTATCTTCTGCTTCAGGATTGTTTTCACCATTTAAAGTTTCTTCCTGTCCTTCAGGATAGTTGGTAATGATCAGTTTAATCGGATCTAAAACCGCCATCACTCTGTTTGCTATTTTATTCAGGTGCTCACGTACGCAGAATTCCAATAAGCTGAGTTCGATCAGGTTTTCTCTTTTGGCAATACCAATTCTTTCGCAGAATTCACGGATACTATCAGGAGTATATCCTCTTCTTCTCAAACCACTGATGGTAGGCATGCGTGGATCGTCCCATCCGGTTACTACAGCCTCATTTACCAATTGAAGCAATTTTCTCTTGCTCATTACGGTATAAGAAAGGTTTAAACGGGCAAATTCATATTGTTTTGAAGGGAAAATTTCCAGATGCTCAATGAACCAGTCGTACAGTTCACGGTGAGATACGTACTCTAAAGTACAGATCGAATGCGTGATTTGCTCAATGCTGTCACTCTGTCCGTGTGCAAAGTCGTACATCGGATAAATACACCATTTATTACCTGTACGGTGATGTTCTGCATGTTTGATGCGGTAAATGATCGGATCGCGCATGATCATATTTGGGCTGGACATATCGGCCTTCGCTCTTAAAATACATGCGCCATCAGGGAATTCGCCAGCTTTCATACGGCTAAACAAGTCCAGATTCTCTGCAATGCTGCGGGAACGGTATGGGCTGTCTTTACCAGGTTCTGTTGGTGTACCTTTCAAGGCAGCAATTTCTTCCGCAGTACTGTCGTCGATATAAGCCAGGCCTTTTTCAATCAGTTTAACTGCGAAATCATATAAAGTATCAAAGTAATCTGAAGTATACAGTTCGTTTTTCCACTCAAAGCCAAGCCATTTAATGTCTTCCTGCTGGCTATCTACGTATTCGGTTTTCTCAGTTACTGGGTTGGTATCATCAAACCTAAGGTTTGTATAACCACCATATTTCTTAGTCAGACCGAAGTTCAGGCAAATCGCCTTTGCGTGTCCGATGTGTAAATAGCCATTGGGTTCAGGTGGAAAACGAGTAACTAGGGTCTCGTATTTTCCACTTTTCAAATCGTTTTCAATGATCTCTTCAATAAAGTTCAATGATCTTTCCTCACTCATAAAAACTGTAAATTTAGTCTTCAAAGTTAACATAAAACCGCTAATTTACTTACATTTACAACCTACTATTCGTATATTTTATGAGCAACACATTAAACAGACCCATTCGGGTTTTAGTGGCTAAAGTTGGATTGGATGGGCACGATAGGGGGGCAAAAGTGATTGCTACTTCCTTGCGGGATGCTGGAATGGAAGTGATTTATACTGGCCTCCGACAAACACCAGAGATGGTGGTGAACACCGCTTTACAGGAAGATGTGGACGCTATTGGAGTATCCATCTTATCTGGAGCCCACATGACCGTCTTCCCCAAAATAGTAGAAATCATGAAACAGAAAGGAGTGACAGATATTTTGCTGACCGGCGGTGGCATCATTCCTGAGAGCGATATGGACAAGTTGAAAGCCATTGGCGTTGGGGAATTGTTTGCTCCAGGAACTACCATGGAAACCATCACCAATTACATCAAAGATTGGGTAGCTGAACACAGAAATTTCTAATCTCCTTAACCGCATAAACACACCTTATATGGCTTATCAAAATCTTTTATCAGAAATCAGAGAATCGGTATTATATGTGACAATTAACAGGGAACAAAAGCTGAATGCACTCAATAAGGATACTTTGGCCGAATTGGCAGCGGTGATTGCTGATGCTGCGCAGAACGATGAAGTGCGTGCAGTACTGCTTACTGGTGCCGGACCAAAAGCCTTTGTTGCAGGAGCAGATATTTCTGAATTTGCTGCTTACTCAGGTGAACAAGGTGAAGCGCTGGCTAGAAATGGTCAGCATCAGGTATTTGATGCGATTGAAAACTGCCCGAAACCTGTTATTGCCGCGATTAACGGATTTGCTTTAGGCGGCGGATTGGAATTGGCTATGGCCTGCCACATTCGGATTGCTTCAGAAAACGCAAAATTGGGATTGCCGGAAGTGACTTTAGGGTTGATCCCGGGTTATGGCGGTACCCAGCGGTTAACGCAACTGGTGGGAAAAGGAAAAGCAATAGAAATGATCACTACTGCAGATATGATCACCGCTCTGGAAGCAGAAAAAATTGGCCTCGTTAATCACGTCGTTCCTGCAGATGAATTGCTCGCAAAAGCGGAAGAAATTCTATCAAAAATTAAACAGCGGGCACCACTTGCAATTGGCAGTGCTATCCGAGCTGTAAATGCTGCTCTCCGACATGATGAAAATGGCTTCGAAACGGAAATCAAAGAGTTTGGTAAGTGTTTTGATACAGAAGACTTTAAAGAAGGTACTTCTGCATTTTTAGAAAAAAGAAAAGCAGCGTTTTTAGGGAGATAATCGCATTTAAAACATATTTAAGGCCCATTTGATGTTTCTTCAATGGGCTTTTTTAATGGGTTAAAACTGACCTTTTTATAGGTCGTTGGATTTAAAAGTGTAGAAAATTTTTCCCATACGAAAAAAGTATTTATATTTATCTGGTTATAATACAGTAAACTATTTAATTTCCCTATGAGAAAAATATTGATTGTTGACGACGAAATAAACATCGGTTTATTACTTTCAAAGTTTTTAACCAGGAATTCGTTTAGCGTCTCAACAGCTACAAGTGGTGTTTCAGCGATGGAATATCTGGCAAAGGAAAGCTATGATCTGGTTTTGTGTGACTACCGTCTGGAAGATACGGACGGGAAAGAAATGCTCATCAAGATTAAAGAAAGCTATCCCGGCACTGGAGTAATCATTATTACAGGATATTCAGATATTAAACTAGCTGTAGAACTCATTAAGCTGGGCGCCTACGATTATATTACCAAGCCTTTGTATCCGGATGAAATCTTAAATACGATCAATAAGGCAATTGATACCCAAACTGCTTTGAATGAAAACAGATTGGAAATTCCGGCAGAAATGCCAAAACAAAAGGGTCAAAAACAGACTTACAGTCATGCGGAGAACTTCGTGATTGGTGCAAGCGGCGCTTCTAAGGAATTGCAAAGGCAGATTCATTTGGTTGCACCTACCACTTACAGTGTCATCCTGACTGGCGAAAGCGGGACAGGAAAAGAGTCGGTGGCCATGGCCATTCACCTGAACAGCCCACGTAAAGATTTACCTTTTGTGGCCATGGACTGCGGTTCATTGACCAAAGAGCTAGCAGGAAGTGAGTTTTTCGGTCATGAAAAAGGATCTTTTACCGGCGCATTATATACCAAAATTGGCCATTTTGAAATGGCAAATGGGGGTACGCTATTTTTGGATGAAGTAGGTAACCTTTCTTATGAAATCCAGGCAGCCTTACTAAGGACGGTGCAGGAACGTAAGATCAAAAGAATCGGAAGTACCAAAGAAATTGAACTGGATGTAAGGATCATCGTGGCCACGAATGAAAATCTGGCAGATGCCATTCAAAAAGGAAAATTCAGGGAAGATTTATACCATAGGTTTAATGAGTTTTCTTTGAGCTTGCCGCCACTAAGACAGCGCGGAAACGACATTATGGTGTTCGCACATACCTTCTTAAAAGGAGCAAATCAAGAGTTAAACCGCAAGATTCATGGCTTCTCTCCAGAAGTGGAAGAGTGTTTTATGACTTATAACTGGCCAGGAAACGTGAGAGAGCTGAAAAATGTAGTCAGAAGGGCATCATTGCTGACGGAAACGCAGGAAATTCAATTGAAAGCACTGCCATTAGAAATCTCTACTTATGCCAAAGCTTCTGCTATGGAAACTTCTATTGCGCGTACGGAAAAACCTCGTGACCTTAAAAATGCTGCCTTAGAAGCAGAATATGAGGCGATTTTGAAAGTATTGAGAGAAGTGAATTTTAACAAAACCAAAGCGGCGAAGATCCTGAATATCGATAGGAAAACGCTGTATAATAAAATGAGAGCTATCAACTTGGAAAGTTAAACGCGAATGTCTTTATTCACCCATAAACAACGGAATAACATCAATCTGGTGATTATCATCGCCCTGGGTTGTCTAATTGCTTATTCTATACAGGGAATCTTTGGATCAATTTTAAGTACCCTGGTGTTGTTTACGATATTAAGGCCCGCTTATATCTACCTGGTAGAAGAGAAGAAATGGAACAGACGCCTTTCTGCTCTTCTGCTGTTATTTGCCTCTGTGATCGTGCTGATCCTTCCTTTTTATGCCTTAAGCACGATGGTGATCGAGAAAATTGCAGAACTGCAAAGCGATCACATCTATTTTAAAAATATGCTTTTCAAGTTAAAGCATCTGATTCCCCTCAACAGCGACTTTCAGAATCTGGTAGAGGAGGGGATGAAAAAAGCAGGAACCTGGGCGACAGAACTTTTCCCTTCTTTAATTTCTGGTGCTTTTAACATCATACTTGGGCTCATCATCATGTATTTTCTATTGTATTTCATGCTGGTGGAGCGCGAAACTTTTGAAGCTTCTTTGATCAAATACGCACCCTTCCGGGAGCAGAATGCCTATCGTTTTGCGGAAGAAATGAGGAATACCACTTATTCCAATGTACTGGGACAAGGTTTAATCACGATTGTTCAAGGCTCATTGGTGAGCCTGGCATTTTATGTCCTCGGTTATTCTGACCCTTTATTCTGGGGGGTGGTCACGATGTTTATCTCCTTTGTTCCTGTACTTGGCCCACCGGTAGTTTTTGTGCCTGCCGCTTTATTGCAGCTGGCTAACGGGAATAATTTTGCCGGCTGGGCAATGCTCATCTTTGGGTTCGTGGTGATTATCAATATCGATAATGTGCTGCGCTTCATCATTGCCAAAAAAGTTGGAAATATTCACCCCATTATCACTGTAATTGGCGTAGTTATTGGTGTACCCTTATTTGGAATACTAGGCCTGGTCTTCGGTCCCTTGTTGTTGTCTTACTTCGTATTATTGATTAAAATATACGAAAGCAGTGCGATGGCGGCGGAAAGATTGGAAAGAATTAAAACAATTTCTGAAGGGGAATCGTTATAATTACTATATTCCAGCATCAACAAATAAATATTCAACACAAAATGTAAATGTCATGAATGATAATTCAAAAGTATTAATTGGGCTATTGGCCGGTTTAGCTGCGGGCGCCGCATTAGGATTACTATTTGCTCCAGAAAAAGGCAGTGAAACAAGAGATAAATTAAGCCAGTCGTTGAAAGACCTGGGTGATACCATCAGAGATAGAGCAGCAGATGAAATTAATCAACTGGCGAGCTTAAAGGATAAAGTGGTAGGGACTGTGAAAGAGAAACTTCGTAAAGACGAAGAAGAATTTGAAGACGATTTAGAACACGCATAGGTAATCCCAAAAGCACATTGTAATGCAGGAAAATAAAGAAAAAGATCTGGAAGGACTGGTTGGAGATGCCAAAGAGTATGTAAATACACGATTGGAGTATACCCGTTTATACCTGATTGAGCGGGGCTCAAAAATGTTTGCCGATATGGTGACTAATGCCGCAGTAGCGATTTGCTTCCTGCTCGCGTTCCTGTTTGGAACCTTTACTTTAGCCCTGTTTTTATCAGATGTACTGGGCAGTTTTACCAGGGGGTTTGGATGCGTCGCATTGATTTACCTGCTATTGGCTGTAATCGTTTATTTTACGAAAGAGAAATACATTGAAAAGGCTATCATTAATTTTACCATCAGACGCTATTTTAATAAACTAGCTGATAAAGAGGAGGAGGAAGATGAACCGAAAATATAACATCAATAACCTCGAAGATTTACACCTGCAGGTGCGACTGTTGAAATCTGAATATACTTCAAAGGGGGAAGCATTGGTTGGGGATTCTAAAAAATACTTTCACCAGTTCACACTAAGTGGCTTTATTAAGAAGTATGCCACACCATCAGCTTTCCTGAAAATTGATGATAAATTTAACATCAGCAGTAAAGTGCTTTCCATGGCACTTCCTTTGGTGATGAACAGCACCTTTTTTAAAGGCTCTGGTTTAGTCACAAAGGCTTTGGTAGGCTTAGCCTCAGGTAAACTTGGAAAGTCGCTTGATGCAGAGCATTTGTCGGCGATATTTAACTCGGTAACGGGCTGGTTTAGCAAATCAAAGAAAACAAAAGAAAAACCACCGCTGGAAGTCGATTATGGCATTCCACCAGATAGTGAAACTTACTAAGATTATAGATATATAAAAAAAGGAAGCCCTAAAGCTTCCTTTTTTTATGACTAAATGGCATTTATAACCCAATGATAGGGGTAGTTTGATGAGAAAGGTAATTAAACCGTAGTCTGGATTTTCAATTCTTTCATTTGTTTCTCATCAATAGTCGATGGACTATCAATCATTACATCTCTTCCAGAGTTGTTTTTCGGGAAAGCGATCACATCACGGATGCTATCTAATCCTGCGAAAATAGAACACAATCTGTCAAATCCGAAAGCAATACCACCATGTGGAGGTGCGCCAAATTCGAAAGCATCCATCAGGAAGCCAAATTGTTTTTGTGCATCTTCCGGAGAGAAGCCTAAATGCTTGAACATTAAAGCCTGAAGCGTTCTGTCGTGGATACGGATAGAACCACCGCCGATTTCAGTACCATTTACCACCATATCATAAGCATTTGCCCTTACATTTCCTGGATCAGTATCTAGTAAAGCAATATCCTCCGGTTTTGGAGAAGTAAATGGGTGGTGCATTGCATGGTAACGCTCTGTTTCCTCATCCCATTCCAATAGCGGGAAGTCCAATACCCAAAGGGCGCTGAATTTGTTTTTATCACGTAAACCAAGGCGAGTACCCATTTCAAGGCGTAATTCGCTCAATTGCTTGCGTACTTTATCTGTCAGACCTGACATGATCAACACTAAATCACCCGGTTGGGTATTCATTGCTGCTGACCATTTTTTCAGTTCTTCTTCATTATAAAACTTATCTACAGAAGATTTTAATGAACCATCTTCGTTATGACGCATGTAAATCAGGCCTGTTGCCCCAATCTGCTGACGTTTTACAAATTCTGTCAATTCGTCCATCTGCTTTCTGGTATAGCTTGCGCAACCAGCCGCATTGATTCCGATGATCATTTCTGCACTGTCAAAAACAGGGAAATCTTTTCCTTTTACCAGCTCCGTCAATTCCACGAACTGCATCTCAAAACGGGTATCGGGTTTATCAGAACCATAGAATTTCATGGCATCTGAATACTGCATTCTTGGAACTTCCGGCAAATCAAAGTTCTTCAGGTCTTTGAATAAGGTACGGATCAATCCTTCGAAAGTATTTAAAATGTCTTCTTGTTCAATGAAAGACATTTCACAGTCGATCTGTGTAAATTCCGGCTGCCTGTCTGCGCGTAAATCCTCATCTCTGAAACATTTAACGATCTGGAAATAACGGTCGAAACCAGACACCATTAGTAATTGCTTGAACGTTTGCGGCGACTGTGGAAGGGCATAAAACTGTCCTTCGTTCATTCTGCTTGGTACCACAAAATCTCTTGCACCTTCTGGTGTAGATTTGATCAATACCGGTGTTTCTACCTCGATAAAGTCCAGATTGTCTAAATAACGACGAACGGCTTGGGCCATTTTATGACGCAATACCATGTTGTTACGGATCGGATTTCTACGTAAATCCAGGTAACGATATTTCATACGCAAATCATCACCACCATCAGTTTCATCATCGATCATGAATGGAGGTAGTTTTGCTGCGTTCAGTATTTCTAATGCAGTGATTTTAATTTCGACTTCACCTGTAGGCATTTTCAGGTTTTTGTTGGAGCGTTCTACCACAAGACCGCTGGCTTTAATTACAAATTCCCTGCCCAGGCTACGTGCCGCCTCGCATAATTCCCGGTTGTCGTCCATATTGAAAACAAGTTGGGTAATCCCGTATCTGTCGCGGATGTCAATAAAAGTCATCCCTCCTAAATCCCTGGATTTTTGAACCCAGCCACATAAGATTACATTTTCACCTAAATTCTCAATAGTTAGAGCTCCGCAAGTAGTTGTTCTTAACATTATTAAAAGTATTAAGTCCCAAAAATATTGATTTTGAACCGGATATTTCAACCCTCATTGAATTTAGCTCAGTATATTGAAAATATTTTTGTTTGAGATGCAACGTTTTAAAAAACCACCTGTCTTATAATCGAATTGGAAAACATTGGAAACTGTATACATCGATAAACACGTAACACTCGTTCAGGAGTGCCGGCAAGGAAACCGGAAAGCACAATTTGAAATCTACAAATTGTATGCTAAGGCTATGTATAACGTAGCGCTGAGAATAGTGAACTTCGATGATGAGGCAGAAGATGTCTTGCAGGAAGCATTTCTGGATGCTTTTACTCGGATAGAGAGCTTTAGAGGAGAGACTACTTTTGGCCTTTGGCTGAAGCAGATCGTGATCAATAAATCGATCAATTACCTCAGAAAGCGAAAGGTAGAGTTTGTGAGCCTGGAAGAAGTAGAGGTAGCAGAACCGCAGACGCTAGACGAAGAAGACCTGGAATTGAGGGTAGAGGAGGTGAGAATGGCAATTGCCAAACTGCCAGACCGATACCGTGTGGTGCTCAGCTTATATCTTTTTGAAGGCTACGACCATGAAGAGATTGCACATATTTTGAAAATAGCGGAGAGCACCTCCAGAACACAGTATATGCGTGCGAAAATGAAATTAAATGATTTATTAGTAATGAGAGGGGTATAGCGATGAACAAGAGGAGTATCGAAGAGTACATTAAGGAAAACAAAAAGGAGTTTGACTTTAACACACCATCCGACCAGTTATGGGCCAGGATTGAAGCAGGATTAGACAAAGAGAAGGTAAAAAAAAAATCGGGAATGCCATTTTGGTTAGGTATAGCTGCATCGCTGATCCTGATCATGACGGTTACTTTTATGTATACCTCTCGTAAGGGGGGGAAACAGGAACTGGAAATTGCAGACATCAGCCCGGTTTATGGAAAGAAAGAAATGAAGTTTGCCAGCCTGATTGAAGAAAAAAAAGACAGCTTGCAGGTCTTTGCAAAGAAAAATCCAGTGTTATATAAGCAGTTCAGCTCAGATCTGAACCAGCTGGACGGTGATTATGAAAAGTTAAAAAAAGAATTACAGCATAGTCCGAATCAAGAGATCGTAGTAAGGGCAATGGTAAAAAACCTGGAACTGCAATTACAGGTGATCAATCAGCAGTTGTCGATCATCAATGAAGTGAATCAAATCAAAGAGGAGAATCAAATATGAAAAAGTTAGTTTGGGGAATGAGTGGCCTGTTATTGGTTGCCAATTTTGCCGGCGCCCAGTCGGTGGTAAAAGAACTGAACGATGCGCCGAGGATGGCCGTCATGGTTCCTCTGCAAGTAGATTTAAACGTCGGGCCAATTGCAGCCTTACCGCCGCTGCCACCATTACCTCCTCTGAATCATCAGGACAGTGATCGTCAGGATGATGCCGAAGATCCTGGGAAATCAAAAACTTTCTCTAAAACTTTTACAGCTGACGCCGGTGATAAATTGAGCATCAGCAACAAATATGGTGCTGTAGTGATCAAAACATGGGATAGAAGAGAAGTAAAGGTGGATGTAGACATCAAAGCCTATAGCAAGGATGCCGATGATGCACAGCGTTTATTGGATGAAACCAGTATTGATGCGGGAAAATCCGGAGATCAGATTTCCTTTAAAACCAATATCGGATCAAGAGATGGCCGTTATGGCAGCAGTGTAAGGAACGGGAAAGTGATCTGGAGAAGAGAAGTGAAGATCAATTATGTGGTATATATGCCGGCTACTATGGCATTAACCGTGAATAACCAATATGGTGGACTGACGATGTCTGATTTTTCCGGCGCACTTTCTGTAAAACTTCAATATGGCGCATTTACCGCAGGTAATTTATCTAGTACCAACAATTATATAAACGTACAATACGGGCAAACAGATATAGCCAATATGAACAAAGGCGTGATCAAGCAGCAATATGGAGCTGCACTGAAACTAGGTACGGTAGGTACGCTGGATTTGGACGCACAATATGTGGGTGTAACGATTACGGCGATCAAAGGCGATGCACAGATCAAACAGCAGTACGGAAAAGGGCTAAACATTGGCTCGGTAAATAACCTGGACCTGAACGCACAGTACACCAATGTAAATGTGAGCATCGTGAATGGAAATGCAAACATTAAGCAGCAATACAATAACATTACGATTGGTTCGGTAAATAAGCTAAGCATCAATGGGCAGTATACGACTGTTAAAGTAGGTACGCTAAAAGGAGATGGAAATTTCGACCTGGGCTATAATAAGCTGGTCGTTGATCATGTGCTTCCAGGCTGTAAAGTTTTAACAGTAAATTCTAATTATACTGGGGTTTCTCTTGGCTTTGCCAGCAATTACAGTGGGGATTTTGAAGTAAGAGCGAACTATGGCGGCTTTAATCCAGGTAATAATGTGAGTTCAAAACTAGTTTCTGAAAGTGGCAGTACAAAGCATTACGCTGGTAAGATCGGAAACGGAGGGAATGGAAATGTGACTGTACGTACAAATTACGGAGGGGTTTCCTTCAATTAATCCAGAACATAACCTATTTTAAGGAAAAGCCTGTTGATAAATTCAGCAGGCTTTTTTTATATCTTAGTGGCTTGATTTATTTTATTTCACATGGAAATTTTTAGCAGCCCGGAAGCCTGGATATCGCTCATTACCTTAACCATACTAGAGATCGTATTGGGTATTGACAACATCGTATTCATTTCAATTTTAGCAGGAAAACTGCCCGCAGATCAGCAGAAAAAAGCACGGCAAGTGGGTTTAGGACTAGCGATGATTACCAGAGTCCTGCTTTTACTATCCCTCACCTGGGTGATGAAATTAACTGCACCATTGTTTAATGTGGGCGATTGGATTGGCATCAGCAATGGCGAATGGCTGGAGAAACTGGCGATTTCCGGTAGGGACCTCATCCTCATCATTGGTGGGTTATTCCTGATTTATAAAAGCACACATGAGATCCACCAGAAACTGGAAGGCGAAGAAGAGGGCGGCATCAAAGGAAAAGTTCATTCCTTCATGGGCATTATTATACAGATCCTGATTTTAGACGTGGTATTCTCCTTAGACTCTGTCATTACAGCGGTTGGGATGGCAGACCATATAGAGATCATGATTGCAGCAGTTATCATTGCTGTATTGATCATGCTGGTATCAGCAGCAACGATTAGTGACTTCGTCAATAAGCACCCGACAGTTAAAATGCTGGCTTTATCCTTCTTGTTGTTGATCGGTGTTTCCCTGCTTGCAGAAGGATTAGACCAGCACATTCCTAAGGGATATATCTATTTTGCCATGGCCTTCTCGGTATTGGTAGAAATGCTGAATCTAAAAATGAAAAAAAGCAATAAACCTGTAGAACTTAAGAATACCCCGCACGAAAACAAGTAATTTTACCGCATGATTTCATTTTTTGAAGCCGCACTGGCCGAATTATCTATACACCGCATTGGAAATAAAGCACAGGACGAATTTTATGTCCTTTCTGAAAAGTCTATTCCTGTAAAAGACAATATGCTGAGCAATTTATTGCAGCAGTATTTTTTAGGACCCTTTGCGAAAGTGAATGAGATTTATCATTTCACACATCCAAATGCAGATTTAAACCTGAATGAAGTGTATCATTTTGCTGCCAAAATTTTTGAGGATGGCACTACATTTCATGAATACAGCATGGAGCTCGCAAAATACCTGTATGATGTTTCGGGGCATCCGAAAATCAAACCAGGAGAGTTGTATGTCGCCTATTTTGAAAATGTACAGATCGAAGGAGAGCTTCATGATGCCATTGGAATCTTTAAATCAGAGACTAAAGAGCCTTTTTTAAAGGTTTATCCGGAAGAAGGTGGTTTTGGTTTGGGTTATGAAGAAGATGCGATCAATATCAATAAGCTGGATAAAGGCTGTTTGATTTTTAATACAGATAAAGAAGAAGGTTTCCGAGTTGCAGTGATCGATCAAACCAATAAAAGCGCAGAAGCGGTATACTGGAAAGATGAGTTTTTGAAATTGAAAATCAGAAATGACAACTTTAACCAGACGAATAGCGTATTGGGTGTTTACAAGAATTTTGTAACGGAGAAATTGGATCAGGAATTTGACATTTCCAAAGCAGATAAGATCGATTTACTGAACAAATCCATGAAATATTTCAAGGAAAAAGAGAGTTTCGACCTGGATGAGTTTTCGAATGAGGTAATTGGCAATGCCGAGGGAATTGAGTCTTTCAAGAACTATAAAAAGAGTTATGAAGAGGAGTTTGATACCCCGATTGCAGATACTTTTGACATTTCCGGCGCTGCGGTAAAAAAGCAAACCAGAGCTTATAAAAGCGTCTTAAAGCTGGATAAGAACTTCCACATCTACATCCATGGAGATAAAGATCTGATTGAGAAGGGCTATGATGATGATAAATCAATGAACTACTATAAAGTGTATTTCAGAGAAGAAGAATAAACCTTTCTTTTAGTGTCAAATTATAATCAAAAGAACCAATTCGTTTAGAGTCTCTAAACGAATTGGTTCTTTTTTTGCAAATTACTTTTGTTGACAGTTAATAGTTGAGAAATAATAGTAGCTTTAGTTCTGAAGCCAAATTATTTCCTTAACGTATGAACCCGGAATTACAGAAGAACAGTATTTTCAAAGTCATTGGTGCCTCTTCCCTGGGGACATTGATCGAATGGTATGATTTTTATATTTTTGGTAGCCTTGCGACCATCATTGGTGCGCAGCTTTTTCCTGCCGATGCAGGAGCTTCAGCGCTCATCAATACACTGGCGATTTTTGCTGCCGGTTTTATTGTGAGGCCTTTTGGCGCCCTTGTATTTGGTCGTTTGGGCGATTTAATTGGCCGTAAATACACTTTTCTCCTGACTTTAGTGTTAATGGGTGGCTCTACCTTTTTAATCGGCCTGATCCCTTCTTATTCCAGTATTGGTTATGCCGCCCCGATTTTAGTGCTGATCCTGCGTTTAGTGCAAGGCCTAGCCTTAGGAGGAGAGTATGGTGGTGCCGCTACTTATGTCGCGGAGCATGCACCTGCCAATAAAAGAGGATTTTTTACCAGCTGGATTCAAACCACCGCTACCGGAGGATTATTTCTATCCTTAGGCGTGATTGTATTGACAAAAAACCTATTAGGGGCCGATGACTTTGCGGCCTGGGGCTGGAGGATTCCATTCCTATTGTCGATTCTGCTGGTAGGAGTATCCATCTATATCAGGATGAAAATGCATGAATCTCCAATGTTTACCAAATTGAAAACAGAAGGAAAGGTCTCGAAAAACCCTTTAAAGGAAAGTTTCAATAATAAAGCAAACTTTAAAATGGTGCTGCTAGCCTTGTTTGGTGCCACAATGGGGCAGGGCGTGATCTGGTACACCGGACAATTTTATGCGCAATCCTTCATTGAAAACACCTGTAAAGTGGATTTTAACGATTCCAGATATATTTTGCTCTGGGGCATCGCCTTTGCGACGCCTTTCTTTGTGATCTTTGGCTCCTGGAGCGACCGGGTCGGTCGGAAATGGATCATGCTAACTGGAATGTTGCTCGGAATCATCTTTTATCGGCCTATTTACCAGATATTTTTAGACGATACAGATTTCAGTAAAATAACACAAGAAGATATTTTATCGGTTGAAGATCCGGTGATTACGCGGGCGGCGATTGATGGTGGTGTAGATAGTCTGGTGACCACCACTGCTTTAGTGACTTTGGTAGATGGCAGTAGTTACCACAAAGTACAATCTCACACGAAATTTGCCGCTGCGGATAAACCAATTGAGATTCACCCTGAGGTACTAAAAGATAAAAAACTATCAACCCCCGTATTCTGGAAATTTGTATTCCTGATTTTCTTCCAGATTTTACTGGTGACTATGGTGTACGGTCCTATCGCTGCATTTTTAGTGGAGCTATTCCCTACAAAGATCAGGTATACTTCCATGTCCTTGCCTTATCATGTTGGAAACGGTGTATTTGGCGGACTGGTGCCTTTTATCGCCACGCTGATTGCCAGTTTCTCCGGTTCTACGCCTTTATCCGGCCTCTGGTATCCGATCGGTATTGCCGCATTAAGCTTTGTGATTGGTGCCGTTTACCTGTCCAATAAAAAACCTGTGGAAGCAGAAATTGAAGATTAAACGCCTAAAAAAACACGATTATGAATGGATTAAAAAAAGGATTAGGATTGTTTTGGATGATATTGGGCCCTGCGTCGATCATCTTTTTGTTCTTGCAGGCTTATGAAAAAGTAGGCTTGGCTGCTGAAGGGGTGCAAAAGACAAATACTGCCCTGCAATGGGGGATTATCTTATTCATTTTTATCCCAATCAGCGCAGGCCTGGTGATATTCGGCTATTATGCGCTGAAAGGGGAATATGATCAACTGTCTGAAGGTTCCAAAGAAGCCACCGACTAAAGTACTCTTAATAACAAACCTTTCAGGTACTCTCCTTCAGGGAAAGAAACCCTTACCGGATGGTCTTCTGGTTGGTTGAATTGTTTCAGGATCTGAACTTCTCTTCCTGCGTCTAAAGCAGCCCAGGCAATGATTTGTTTGAAGGTTTCCATGTCTACTGCTCCAGAACAAGAGTAAGTCGCCAATAAACCACCTTTTTCAAGCAGTAACATGCCTAACCTGTTCAGGTCTTTATAAGCTCTTGCAGCCCTGTCTAATGCAGAACGGGAAGGCGCATATTTTGGTGGATCCAATACGATAATGTCGAACTTTTTGCCTTCTTCTTTGAAAATGCGCAGTTGTTTGTTGACATCTGATTGAATGCTTTCCTGACGTGCAGGATCCAGGCCATTGAGTTCCAGGTTATGCTTTAACGTTTCAATTGCCAAAGCAGAGCTATCTACACTGGTTACATGCGCAGCACCCTTTTTTAAGCTGTTTAAAGTGAAACCACCACTGTAGCAGAAGCAGTCCAGTACGTTTTTATCCTTGCTGTAAGCAGCAAGAATATCACGGTTATCACGCTGATCGCAGTAAAAACCAGATTTTTGTCCGTCGGCAATATTGATATGATAAGCGATTCCGTTTTCTTTAACTTCAATGAATTCTGGCGGTGTTTCGCCCCAAAGTAAACCTTGTGTCGCTTCTAAATTTTCATGTTTACGCGCACCAGCGTCACTTTTATCAAAAATACCTCTTGGACTTAATTCTTCAATTAAGATTTCAATTAGTTCCTTTTTCGCATTTTCCATTCCTGAACTCAGTATTTGCAGCGAAAGGAAGTCTGCATATTTATCTACGATTAGTCCAGGAAGGAAGTCTGCCTCACTGAAAACCAATCTGCAGGTATTGGTATCTTCATTTAGTAAATGCTGTCTGGCAGCAATCGCATCGCGAAGTTTCAATTGATACCATGATTTGTCAATGGTTTTACTTTCGTCCCATTCCATTAACCTCAATGCTACCCTGGATTCGGCATTGTAATACGCATAGGCAAGAAATTCTGCGGCTGCAGAACAAACTTTAACGATTTCACCATTTTCTGGTTTTCCCTTAATCTTATCAATTGCTCCTGAAAAAATCCAGGGATGGTGAAGCATTGCCGCTTTTTCTTTTCCTTTTTTAAGTATTACATCAATCATGCTGCAAAGTTAGGAAAAACAATGCTCTTTTTAGTTTGGTGGATTTGGTCGATAAAAGAGCCTATTAATATTCACAAACTCAGACTTCAAGGAAAGGGCTTGAGGTTTTGGCAATAAGTTGTAATTTTAGCGGATGGAAGAAATAACCTGGAATGATTTTGAAAAAGTCGAACTTCGTGCAGGGACGGTGCTGGAAGTATTTGATTTTCCGGAGGCCAGAAAGCCTGCTTACAAGCTGAAAGTAGATTTCGGCGACTATGGTATAAAGATGAGTAGTGCGCAGGTAACGAAACACTATTCAAAAGAAGAACTGGTAGGTCAGCAAATTGTAGGTGTCGTCAATTTTCCTAAAAAACAGATCGGTAAGTTTATGTCGGAATTCCTGGTCACAGGTTTCGCGGATGAGGATGGAGATATTGTGCTGACCACATTAAATGGTACCGTGCCGAATGGCAGTAAAATGATATAAATGAGTTATTTTAATTTTTCAGAAGAAGAGAACCCTGCTGCCGAAGATGAGCATTATATGCGCCTCGCTTTGCAGGAGGCTCAAAAAGCATATGAGGCGGAAGAGATCCCAATTGGGGCAATTATCGTGTGTAAAGGAAGAATTGTTGGTCGTGGATATAACCTCACCGAACAGTTGAACGATGTAACCGCGCATGCGGAAATGCAGGCATTTACGGCTGCTGCCCAGACTTTAGGAGGCAAATACCTAAAAGACTGCACTTTATATGTTACGATTGAGCCTTGTGTCATGTGTGCGGGTGCCAGCTATTGGACACAGATCGGACGACTTGTTTATGGTGCCACAGAACCAAAACGTGGCTTTACCTCTAAAAATGCCAGCCTTCTTCATCCAAAAACAGAATTGAAAGGCGGGGTACTTGCACAGGAATGCGGGGCGCTGATGACACGTTTTTTCGCTAACAAAAGAGGCTAACTTGACAAAGAATTGAACAAAAACTAACGTTTGAATGTTATATTTGTACAAGAAATAATATTTAACCTTAAAATATAATAATATGGCTTTTGAATTACCTGCGTTACCTTACGCAACAGATGCACTAGAACCGCATATTGATAAACTTACAATGGAAATTCACCATGGTAAGCACCACCAAGCATACGTTACCAACTTAAACAAAGCTTTAGAAGGTAAACCAGAAGCGAATCAAAGCATCGAAGAAATCATTAAAAACATCTCTAAGTTTCCTGCTGCAGTAAGAAACAATGGTGGTGGTCACTATAATCACTCTTTATTCTGGGAAATTTTAGGCCCAAATAAAGGTGGCGAGCCTAAAGGAGAATTAGCAGAAGCAATCAATGCTGCTTTCGGTTCTTTCGCTGATTTCAAAACTAAATTTGCTGAAGCTGGTGCTACTCGTTTTGGTTCAGGATGGGCTTGGTTAATCGTTACTGCTGATAAAAAATTAGCGGTTACTTCTTCTCCAAATCAAGATAATCCATTAATGGATATCGCTGAAGTAAAAGGTACTCCACTATTGGGTATGGACGTATGGGAACATGCTTACTACTTAAAATATCAAAACAGACGTCCTGATTATATTTCAGCTTTCTGGAATGTAATAAACTGGGATGCAGTTGCTGCTCGTTTCAAAAAAGCATAGTCAACGCGTTTTAAAAAGAAAGCCTGTAGGGATCTCCTTACAGGCTTTCTTTGTTTTCAGCATTGATTTTCCAGTTCTATTGAGCACCATCATAAAGTGTTTTCCCGTTTAGGAAGCTTAAATCCCAACTACGTCTTTTCTCTTTTTTTGTTTCATAGCCTTTGGAATTACTGCTAGAATTTCTTCTTTTAAGGCGTTCAACATGCGTTTTTTAATGAAATTCTTATGGGTAACCAAGCTGATCTCTCTAACTGGTTCTGGCGATTTAAAATGGCGCACTTTACTGAGTTGTTTAGCATTCAGGTCTGTTAAGGCCAGCTCAGGGAGTAAAGTAGCCCCATTATTCACATCCACCATTCGGATCAGTGTTTCTACGCTTCCAGTGTTATAAGTTAGTCCCTGAAGGCGATTGTCTTTGGTAGACCTACAAATATTCAATACCTGAGAACGCATACAGTGTCCTTCATTTAATAACCAGATGTTCTCTTCTTCCAGGTCATTGGCATCAATTGTTTTCTTTTTATAGAGCTTGCTGTTCTTGCTGATGTAAGTCACAAAGTTTTCATAGTAAAGCGGGAGCTCATTAAGGTGGCTGTCGGCAAGGGGAGTGGCTAGAATGCCGCAGTCTAATACACCTGTTTTAAGGTGGTGGATGATGTCTTCCGTGGTATATTCCCAAATTAAAAGTTTCAGGTCGGGGAATTTTTCCATCATGCCTGAGATCACTCTGGGTAATAAATAGGGGGCTACCGTAGGAATAATCCCTACTTTAAGTTCTCCCACAACCTCCTGTTGCTGACTGCTGATAATTTCCTTGATCTTTTGACTTTCCTGGAGTACCAGTCTGGCCTGTTCGATAATCTGGGCGCCGATTTCTGTAGGGACTACGGGTTGCTTGCTGCGGTCAAAAATCTTGACATTCAGCATTTCTTCCAGTTTTTGTACCTGCATACTTAAGGTGGGCTGCGTCACAAAACATTTATCTGCGGCGCCAACAAAGCTTCTGTAGGTGTCTACGGCAACAATATATTCCAGTTGAACTAAAGTCATATAGCTTAAATTTATCTAGTTTAACAAAGATATCAATTTAAACTATATGATCTTAAGTGGAGTTTGCTTGTGACTTAAATATGTTTGGCTAAAAAGTCCAGGTAGGCCAATTTAATGCCTTCTTCCAGTTCTACTTTATGTTTCCAGCCTAGTGCATGTAGTTTAGAAACATCCATTAGTTTACGGGGTGTGCCATCTGGTTTGCTGCTGTCAAATGTCAATTCTCCTTCAAAACCGATCACTTTCTTGATCAATAAAGCAAGGTCTTTGATGCTCAGGTCTATTCCGGTTCCGATATTCAGGAATCCAGCTTCATCATAATTTTGCATCAGGAAATAACAAGCTTCTGCCAGATCGTCTGCAAAAAGAAACTCGCGCATAGGTGATCCAGAACCCCAAATGTTTACTTCTGCACTGCCATTTACCTTTGCTTCATGAAACTTACGGATCAATGCAGGCAGCACATGCGAGTTTTGTGGGTGATAATTGTCGTTATAACCGTATAGATTGGTTGGCATGACAGAGATAAAATTGCAGTTATACTGCGCCCTGTAAGCTTCGCACATTTTGATTCCAGCAATTTTAGCAATCGCATAAGGCTCATTGGTTTCTTCCAAAAGGCCTGTCAGTAGATAGTCTTCTTTTAATGGCTGTGGTGCTAGTTTCGGATAAATACAGCTCGATCCTAAGAACATCAGCTTAGTAACCCCGGTTTTGTAAGCCTCATGAATCACATTGTTCTGAATGCAAAGATTTTCATATAAAAAGTCTGCCCGGTAAGTATTATTGGCAATAATACCACCTACTTTGGCTGCGGCAAGGAAAACATATTCCGGTTTTTCTGCTGCAAAAAAGTCGGCTACATCCTGTTGATTGCGAAGATCAAGTTCCGATGAGGTTCTGGTGATCAGCTGAGTATACCCTTCCTTTTCCAGTTTACGATAGATTGCTGAGCCAACCATACCGCGATGGCCAGCTACATATATTTTTGCGTTCTTTTCCAATTACAATTCGATTATAGGAACAAAATTACGAAATAGTTCGCATCATCTTTAAGAGACTGATTTAATTGTATTTTTGCATAAAAATATTTTAGTAGTGGGTAAAGATAAATTAAGAAAATTTGCAGAGATAGATACTTTTTCCAATGTCTATCAAATGGAAGAAGGAAAACCTTTGAAGGGTAAATGGGGATCAGATCATTTCAAAAATGAAAAGCCAATTGTATTGGAACTGGCCTGCGGTAAAGGAGAATATTCAGTTAATATGGCGAAATTCTTTCCGGAGAAAAACTTCATCGGGATTGATTTAAAGGGAAATCGCATCTGGAGAGGCGCAAGAACAGGGGTAGATGAAAATATTGAAAACCTGGCCTTCCTAAGGATTCAAATCGAAGATCTGACTGAATACTTTGAAAATGGAGAAGTAGATGAAATCTGGATTACTTTTCCTGACCCTCAGCCGCAGGACAGCAGAGAAAAGAAAAGATTAACTTATGATCGCTTTCTGGATATGTACAAAATCTTGCTTAAACCTGGTGGAAGAGTAAACCTGAAAACAGATAATGATGGTTTATATATGTATACCGTTGAAAAAGTGGAAGAATTAGGCTTGATCTGCCATAAGAAAACAGATCATTTGTATACTTCTGAGTATTATGATGACGTTCTAAAAATAAAAACACATTACGAGCGTATTTACTTGAAACATGATAAAAATATCAATTATATACAGTTCTCATTTGAATAATACTGCTGGAATGGTCTGTTCTTTTTAGAACACCGTTTGTTTTGAAGAGTTAAAAATTAAAAATCATCGGATGGAGCAATCATTTTATGACCAGGTTTTTGAATTGGTTAGGCTAATTCCAAAAGGAAGGGTGTCTTCTTATGGTGCAATTGCGAAAAGTTTAGGCGCTGGTGGCTCTGCCCGTATGGTCGGATATGCCATGAGTACCGCCGGTGCCGCGCATCCAGCTGTTCCCGCTCATCGGGTAGTGAATAGTTCGGGACTGCTCACTGGTAAGTTTCATTTTAAAACGCCGGAAATGATGCAGGAGCTACTGGAAGCGGAAGGTATTGTGGTGAAGAATGATAAGGTGCAGAATTTTAAAAATTTGCTCTGGAACCCTTTATTGGAACTTTAATCTATGCTGGAACGCTAAGCAGTTATGTAGTCAGAGAGAATTCTCTTAACAGAAAGAGGGTTCCGCATTAAAATGATGTTCCTTTGCCAAGAAGATGTTCTTTTTAAATAACGTAAAATAATAAATCTATAGGATTAACTGATTATGGGAAAATTAGTAGAAGAATTTAACGACTATCGTTCTAAAATGAATGATAGGATTATGGAGACTGCAAATACAAATATCAAACGCTTTTTTGCATTAGATACCACCACGTATGCGGAAGGCGCATTAAATGTGAAAACCAAAGAAATGTTGGGTTTAGTAGCTTCGATGGTATTACGCTGCGATGATTGCATTAAATATCATTTGGAAAAATGTTTTCATGAAGGGGTCAGTAATGAAGAAATCAATGAAGTTTTCATGATTGCAAATCTAGTTGGAGGGTCGATTGTAATTCCTCACTACAGAAGAGCGGTTGAATACTGGGACGAATTGAGTCAATAGTATTTAGGAATTTAGACAATGGGTATAGCCATTAATTAAGTAGCTTCCAAAGAATTAAAAAGCCTCCAAAAAATATTAATTGATCAAAAGATGTCAGAAATTATCAGATGCGGGTGGTGTGGTACCGATCCTTTATATGTAAAATACCATGATGAGGAATGGGGAAAGCCTGTTTATGACGACCAAACGCTTTTTGAATTTTTAATTCTTGAAGGCGCACAGGCTGGGCTCAGCTGGATCACTATTTTAAAAAGAAGGGCCGGATATAAGGCTGCTTTTGCTGATTTTGATGTTCAAAAAGTTGCCGCTTTTACGGAATTAGATGAGGAGCGTCTAATGAATGATCCAGGGATCATCAGGAACCGGTTAAAGGTAAAAGCAGCCATCAACAATGCCCGTCTTTTCATCGAGATCCAAAAAGAATTTGGATCTTTTTCGGATTTTATCTGGGGATTTATTCCAGGAAAAAAGCCGATTGTTAACGTTGTCAAGTCTTTAAGTGATGTTCCTGCACGCACAGAAATATCTGATGCCATTAGTAAAGACATGAAAAAGCGCGGATTTAAGTTCTTTGGAACAACGATTTGCTATGCGCACATGCAAGCCACCGGTATGGTTAATGACCATATTGCCGGCTGTATCAGTAAGTAAGTGCCTGCTACAAACAGCCTTTATTTATGCGCTTCATTATAAGCCGTTACAAAAGCGATAATTGACTTTGAATCAAAGTTTTCTGTCGCTTTTATCTTTTCTGCCAGATCCGCATCATCACCTAATTGTTCTAGCAATACCGTTTTGATCCGCTGATTGTTTTCGGCTAAGCCCGCTCCATCAACAGGCATTTCCATTAAGCGGCCAGTACCTGGCTTCTCCATAAAAAATGTTGCAGGCATCATTTTCTTTGCAGGTGGCTCTTGGTTGCGCCCACCCAGAATGGTAATCCCGGCACCAACCCCTACACCACTACCGAAGGTACCTGTTCCAGCGCCAATGCCAATACTTGGTATAATCCGCGTTTTTTTAGCCGCTGGAGGATCAACAAGAACGTTTCCGCCTATAGAATACAAGTTAATGGACCCATACTCAATGATTTTGAAAAACCTGTGCTGTGTTTTTTTATTGACAGTAATTGGCTTACTTACATAAGTTGCGCCATTCCAAACAAATTCCTGGATCTCTGAGGCTTTATATTGAACGACAGATTCATCGTCTTTTGTGAAGACTACAGAGGAATAGTTAGTCCCCTGGATTGTCCCTCTAACAAAATTTCCCGGAGAAAACACAATAATATCTTGCGCCATTGCGCCAATACCTGCAATCGTTAGTAAAACAAACAGGCCTAAGGTCTTTATCGTTTTCATCATGATCAAATAACGGAA
This sequence comes from Pedobacter polysacchareus, assembly GCF_019802255.1. Taxonomy (GTDB): domain Bacteria; phylum Bacteroidota; class Bacteroidia; order Sphingobacteriales; family Sphingobacteriaceae; genus Pedobacter; species Pedobacter polysacchareus. The sequence continues at coordinate 278,351 of NZ_JAHYSS010000001.1, forward strand.
ATTATTTGCTGTTGTTATGGATAATGACAAACAATTATTTAAGTATTAGTACCTTTATCCGATGCGGTTGTTGCTGATATGGATGTAATAGTCTATCAGCTAATCGTCCAATAATAAAGTATACATGTAATGGAGGATCAGCAGCTGATGATCGCATCCTAATCAATAAAAAACGAATACTGATGAAAAAACTTTTTCTTCTTGACGGCATGGCGCTCATTTACAGAGCACACTTTGCATTGAGTAAAAACCCCCGGTTTACGTCCACAGGAATCAATACATCGGCAGTGATGGGTTTTGCAAACACCTTAATGGAGGTGCTGAAAAAGGAAAAACCAAGTCATATTGCTGTGGTTTTTGATACCGAGGCTCCTACAGAGAGACATACCGATTTCGAGGCGTATAAGGCGCACCGACAAGCAATGCCGGAAGATTTGTCTGCCGCTCTACCTTATGTCTTTAAGCTGATTGAAGGATTTAAAATTCCAGTCATTACCAAAGACGGTTTTGAAGCAGATGACATCATTGGAACTTTAGCAAAAGAAGGCGAAAAACAAGGTTTCACCGTGTACTGTATGACTCCCGATAAAGATTTCGCCCAACTGGTGTCTGAAAATATTTTCATTTACAAACCTGCTCGTATGGGGAATGAAATGGAAATCATGGGTGTTGATGAGGTGAAAGCGAAATGGGAAATTGAAGATGTAAAGCAAGTGATTGATATCCTCGGTCTATGGGGTGATGCAGTGGATAATATCCCGGGTATTCCAGGCATTGGAGAAAAAACGGCGAAATCATTGATCCAGAAATATGGCTCAATGGAAAACATCATCGCGAATTCCCATGAGCTAAAAGGAAAACAACGTGAAAACGTAGAGGCTTATGCAGAACAAGGTTTATTGTCTAAGAAGCTGGCAACCATCATCCTGGATGTTCCGGTAGAATTTAACGCAGATCAACTGGTAATAGAGTCTCCGAGCCGTGAATTATTAGAGCCATTATTTGCAGAACTGGAATTCAGAACCATCGGTAAACGTGTTTTTGGAGAAGAGTTTAATGTGAATGAGGCGAAAGCATCTGTTTCTCAGCAAATCGACTTATTTGGCAGCCCAGTGGATCAGCCAGCAGGTAAGACCGGCACATTTGTGTCTGCTCCAACCTTCTCTGAAGAAACACCTGCGTCAAAAACAATAGAAAATACCACACACAATTATCAACTGTTAGCTACTCCGGACTTGCGCAAGTCATTGATCGCACAGCTGGAAAAGGAAGCAAGCATTTGCTTCGATACGGAAACTACCGGTACAGATGCAAATCTTGCAGACTTGGTTGGAATTTCTTTCAGCACCAAACCTGGAGAAGGTTATTATATTCCTTTGTCTGCAGATAGAGCAGAAGCATCAGCAATTCTGGAAGAATTCAGAGGTGTTCTTGAAAATGAAAACATTGAAAAGATCGGGCAGAACATCAAATATGATATTCTGATCATGAAATGGTATGGTATTCATATCAAAGGAAAACTTTTTGATACCATGCTGGCGCATTACCTGATTGATCCGGATACCAGACACAACATGGACGTCCTTTCTGAAAATTACCTGGGTTATACCCCAATTTCTATCACAAAACTGATAGGAGCAAAAGGAAAAAATCAGGGGAATATGAGAGACGTCCCAGTAGAGCAAGTGGTAGATTATGCTGCGGAAGATGCAGATGTGACTTTGCAGCTGGCGAATGTTTTCAGACCGATGTTAAAGGAACTGAACGTAGAAGATCTGGCCAGGGATGTAGAAAATCCTTTAGTTTATGTCCTTGCTGCGATTGAAAAAGAAGGAGTTAGAATCGATGTAGATACCCTTAATAATTATTCAAAAGAACTGGAAATCGACATCAGAAAATTTGAGCAGAATGTTTTCGAGAAGTGTGGCGTTACCTTTAATCTCGCTTCACCTAAACAGCTTGGAGAAGTACTTTTCGATAAATTACAGCTGGATCCTAAAGCTAAAAAAACTAAAACCGGACAGTATCAAACCGGAGAAGATGTGTTATTGGCACTGGCCAGCAAAAGTGATATTGTAAAAGACATCCTTGATTTCCGCCAATTACAAAAGCTGAAATCGACCTATGTAGATGCCTTACCATTGTTGGTAAATCCAAAAACAGGAAGGGTACATACCAGCTACAATCAGGCTGTAGCGGCTACAGGAAGGTTAAGTTCTAACAACCCTAACCTGCAGAACATTCCTATTCGCAGTGATCGCGGTAGAGAAGTTCGTAAAGCTTTTATCCCAAGAGATGAAAACCACATCTTACTTTCTGCGGATTATTCTCAAATAGAGCTGAGAATTATTGCCGAAATCAGCAAGGAAGAAAACATGCTGGACGCCTTTAATAAAGGAATTGACATCCATACGGCAACTGCTGCACGTGTATATGGCATCACCATTGAAGAAGTAACTTCAGATCAGCGTCGGAATGCTAAAGCGGTAAACTTTGGAATTATCTACGGTCAATCTGCTTTCGGATTGTCTCAGAACCTTGGCATTCCAAGAAAAGAAGCCGCTGCTATTATTGAACAATATTTTGAACAATATCCAGGAATTCAGCGCTACATGGCAGATACCATGAACTTCGCCAGAGAAAATGGCTTCGTAGAAACCATCCTCGGCAGAAGAAGGTACCTGAGAGACATTAACTCTGCCAATCAAACTGTACGCGGTTTTGCAGAGCGAAATGCCATCAATGCGCCAATCCAAGGTTCTGCAGCAGATATGATCAAAGTAGCCATGCTAAACATCCATAAAGATATTCAGGATCAGGGCTTGCAATCAAAAATGACCATGCAAGTGCATGATGAGCTAGTCTTTGATGTGTTAAAAACGGAAGTGGAAGCCATGAAAAAGATCATTACCCACCGCATGAAAACAGCGATAAAGACTACTGTGCCGATTGAAATAGAAATCGGTGAAGGAAACAATTGGCTGGAAGCACATTAAATAACAAAGGAGGTGTGCCAATCGACGACATGCCTCCTTTGTTATAAAAGATAATTATCAATTGGCTCCTTCAAAAAGCCTCTATACGCCTTTACAGGTCAATCGTTTCGCCAATTGCTGGCAATAACAACACTTTATTCTCTCTGTTGAACTTTGCAACTGCTTCTTCCGTGTCAATAGTAATCACTGGGAACGTATTGTAATGTACTCCAATTACTTTATTACAGTCAAAATATTTCGTAGCGGTGAGTGCATCATCTACATCCATTGTGTAATTTCCACCAATCGGTAAAATCGCATAATCTAAATTGTAAAGTTCTGCAAGCAATTTCATTTCTACCGTCAGAGAAGTATCTCCGGCAAAATAAATAGTCTTTCCGCCAGTTTCCAATACAAATCCCGCAGGATTTCCACCATAACTGCCATCAGGCATAGAGCTGGAATGCGCGGCCCATACCATTCTTAACTTACCGAACTCAAATTTCTGAGCACCATAATTCATATCGTGTGTATTGGTTACGCCTTGTGCTTTCGCCCAGCCAATCACTTCGGGCATAGCAATCACTACTGCATTTGTTTGTTTAGCCAGACTCACCAGGTCGGCCACATGATCACCATGTCCATGACTCACCAGAATGTAATCTGCTTCGATCTTGGTGGTGTCAATGTGTTTCGCCAGTCCATTCGGGCTAATAAATGGGTCAAAAAGAAATTTCTTGCCATCTGCTTCTAATAAAAAGCAAGATTGACCATAATAAGTATACTTCATGAGGCTATGAAATTAAGGTTTAAAACGAATGACTATTGGCCAAACAGACCGCCAAGGCCACCCATCATCGACTGTGTAGCGGCTTGCATTTCATGCGCGCTTACTTGTTCCGCTTGTGCTAAAGCCTTGTTGATGGCAGTTAACAGCAGTTCTTCTAATTCTTCTTTATCTGCTTGTTTGTAAAATTCTTCTTCGATTTCTACTGCAGTAATGGCTTTATTAGCTGTTGCTGTAATGCGGATGGCACCACCTTCTACTTCACCAAAAACAGAAACCGTATCTAATCTCTTTTTTATCTCTTCGGCTTGCTTTTGTGCAGCCATTAATTTATCGAACATAAGCTTGTTTATTTATTACAACAACGAAATTAAGGGAAATTGGTTTAAAGAAATCATTTTATGTGAAGATTTCCTGGAGGACAATTAAAAAAAACAGCCGTATCCGACAGGATACAGCTGTAGTCATAAGTAGATAAAAGAAGGTTACATGCCTAAACCAACGGTCATTCCGGTCACTGTTCTTGGAAAATCAGTCAGCGAGGTGGCTACACCACTAGTCAGGTTAATCGTATATATTTTATTGACACCGCCAACAGTAAAGATGGCGTAAGCCGTCCCTGAAGCACTGCCAATGTCAAAGCCATTGGTGCTTTCCACATTGATGCCCAGGCTGCCAACTTCTACTAAAGTCCCGTCATTTGGCGGCGTTTGTTTGTACAGTTTATCGGTGGCATGGTCAATGTCGAAGAGCACAGTTTCTGTGGCACCAGCAAAGTTATTGGTATAGGCTGCGGCACTTACAGACGGAGTTCCTGGTTTCAAGATTCCATCTATAGCGGCTACAGCGCCAGTTTCTGGATGTAATCGTAAATTCTGACCATCATTGCCTACCACACGAATCCGGTCTACAGTAGGATTGAAATCAAAGCCATAGCTGCTGCCGGTTAACAGTGTAGTCAATACTCCAGAACCAACTACGGTGAAGGCGCCTGTTGCAGTATTCACGGTATAGAGTCTGCTGGAACTTCCTAAAGCATAAATCTGGCCGTTAGCAGGTCTGAAATCGATGCCCAATATGGTTTCTGACGGTGCTAATCCTGTAATTGGCTTAGAAACCAGGCTTGCCGGACTCATCGGGTTAAAAATTAAAAAGTTGTTGGCATTGTCTACCGCATAGGCTACTGGATCTGTAGGAATCGCCAGGCCTTCAACTGGACTGGCAGTTGGGAATTTCCCTGCAAGGGTTGCTTTACCGGTTTCCAGGCTGATGGTATAAAGGCTGGAGACACCGGCAACAGTGCCAGCTGCAAGCGCTTTTGTATTGTCCGCTGAAATGTCAAATGCGGCACTAGTGCCTATTTCTACGCCTAAAGCGCCAACTTCTACAAGTTTTCCATCGTTTGGTGGATCTTGCTTATATAGCTTTTTGCTGGTCAGGTCGATGTCGAAAAGTATGGTAGCTGCGGCTCCAGCTTTGCTATTGGTATAAGCTGCACCAGAGATGTTTGGATTGGTCACCCCATTGATATTGCCATCTGTAGCAGCTACAGCGCCTGTTTCTGGATGAAGTCTAAGATTTTGTCCGGTGTTGGTAATCAGACGGATACGGTCTACAGTTGGGTTGAAATCTATGCTCACCGCAGTTCCGTTAATCGCCGGACTAAAGCCTGTTCCAATGGCTCTGGCTATCCCATTTAATCGGATCGCAAATAGCTTACTAGTGTTACTTACCCCGTAAAGTTCTCCTGTAGCAGGACGGAAATCGATACTCAAAATCTTTTCGTTTAATGCAAGTCCGGTAATGGCAACGGTAGACATTGCTGTGCTGACATCTTTTGCATTAAATTTAAGGAGGTTGTTGTTGGATAAGGTGTAGAAAACCTGATCTGGGCCTGAAACAGGCATTGTTGGCGGATCGATGATGGTATTTTTGTCTTTCTTGCAGGCGGTGATGCTTGCCATGACAGCGAGCATAACCAGTAAGGATTTCTTTAGGAGAATCCCTTTTATGTTAAAGTTTTTCATAGATAGGTGTTTTATGATAGGTTATTGATACCTACGCAAAAAAACTTAGTCCGGTTTTGTTGTTCCTGACTCCTTTATGGAGTTAAATGCGAGTAACCGTATGACGTTTCTATTTCATTAAAGCTTTATTAAAGTCAATAAACAACCTGAAAAGGTCTTCAAACTTGGTTAAGGGCAAGGTTAAAGATAGATCATTGATGTCGTGATAGGCCGCAATTCCGCCCTGCGTATACAGGAAAAAAGCAGGTACACCTTTCTCTGTGAAAAAATAGTGGTCGCTATTGGCAGCTTTACCTCTGGAGTTGATTTTACTCAGGTACTTTTTGTTTTGATTGATTTGCTGTAGTAAGGCGAATTCTTTGGGGTGAAGCGTGGCGTTGACTACTGTAATGCCGTTTTCACCAGTACCCACCATATCTACATTCATCAAGAACCGGATGTGATGAAGGTCAATTAAAGGATGTTCCGTGAAATATCTGGAGCCTTGTAAGCCATTTTCTTCACCTGCAAAGCCGATAAAAGCGATCGTATACCGCTGAGGGTACCTGGCGTAATATTTTGAGAGGTTCAGCAAGAGCGCGATTCCACTGGCATTATCATTGGCTCCGGGAAAATAAGTAGCCTTCCCTAAACTCCCCAGGTGATCGTAATGTGCGGTCATTAACAGGATCGAATCCGGATACTGTGTGCCTTTTACCATGGCACAAACATTGGCCGCCTGGAATTCAGGCAGAAATTTATTTTCAATGTGAATCGATATCTTTTCAGGAATCTCAGTTATTGCTTTTTTATCGACTTCTATAACCGTATAATCAGCTGCTTCCGGCGCTACAGACCAGGTCAGCTTATCTTTCAGTAGGACAAGCAGCCGATGTTCGGCATTGATAAAACTGACACTGTCTTTTTGTGCTAAGGTGAGATTTTCCTCTTTTAGTCCTCTACTTTCGGGGCTCAGCAGAAAATCCTTTCCCGGAAGGAGTATTTTTCCATTGATACGCAGCATCATTTCGCCAGGAAAGGTGTTTGCCGGATAGCTGAAAACCTGTTTGAAGTCATTTCCATCCATCGGAACTAAGCCGTAAGCGGCAAATGAGGAGCTGATAAAGCTGGCCGCTTTCGCCATGCCATCCTTGGTATAACCCCGTCCCCACATTTCCCTGGAAGTCAGGGTGTCTATCACCTTTCTAGCCATTTTTAAATCTTGCCCGAAGACCGGTTTTGTAAAAATAAACAGGAAGATAAACATCAGCTTTTTCATCTAAGGGCAGGGGTTTGAAAACGAATATAAGGGATTTAAACCTGTGACGGATTAAAACAGATCGGTAAAAGTATTGTTATTGCAGGGAACCCCTATACCTGATCTCTAAAATATGAACATTCGATCTAATGAACCCTTCTGGCTAGTAAAAAATGGATTGCTGCATACTTACCCTTCCTTGAAGGAAAACATCATTTGCGAAGTTCTGATTGTAGGAAGTGGCATTACAGGTGCCTTAATGGCGCATTCCATGATGAAGCAAGGATATGATACCGTATTGATAGACAAAAGAGAAATCGCTAATGGCAGCAGTTCAGCGACGACCTCTATGCTCCAATACGAGATTGATGTGCCACTTTATAAGTTAACGGAAATGATTGGCGCGCAAGGCGCGATTGCCAGTTATAAAGCTTGTAGAGATGCCATTTATACCTTAAAAGATTTGGTAAAGGAGATTGCATCGCCCTGCGGATTTGAGCGTAAAGAATCTCTTTATTTTGCAGGCAGGCGTAAAGATGTATCCTGGCTGAAAACAGAATTTGAAGCCCGGAAAACGGCGGGTTTCGCTGTCAGCTGGCTAGAGAAGAAAGAAATTAAAGAGCGCTATGGCATTCTGGCAGAAGGCGGGATTTTATCTGAAGATGGAGGAAGTGTGGATGCTTTTTGCCTGGCACATGATCTGCTCCATTACAACGCCAAAAAAGGGCTGCGGGTATTTGACAAGACGGCACTGAAAAAGGTGAAATACGAAAAAGATAAGGTACTGGTGGAGCTGGAAACCGGGCTGCAGATTACCGCAGGAAAGGTGATTTACTGCACGGGTTATGAAACACAGGCGATGTTACCGGAAAAGGTGGTTTCCCTAAAAAGTACTTATGCCATGGTGAGTGAAAAGGACCATAGCTTATCACCAGAACTGGAAAACACGCTATTTTGGAATACAGACACCCCATATCTGTATATGCGGAGTACCGCTGATGGCCGGTTATTGGTTGGCGGTGAAGATGAAAACTTTAAAAATCCGGGGCTTAGAGATGCGCTGCTTGGCAAAAAAAGAGATCGACTGATCAAAACGTTAAAAACGTATCTCCCGGATCATCAGTTTGTTGAGGATTTCTGCTGGTGCGGTACCTTTGGAGAAACCAAAGACGGATTACCCTATATCGGAGCCCATCCAAAGTTTCCCAACAGCTATTTCGTCCTGGGCTTCGGCGGAAATGGCATCACTTTCTCTATAGCAGGAATGGACATCATTCCAGAGATGATGAAAGGCATGCCTGGCTTACTGTCACATTATTTTAGATTTGGCAGGTAAAATGTTGTTTTTAAGTCATTTATGTATTTTCTGTTTTTGAAAAATTAATGAAAACTTAATGCTTAAAGGGATCATGCTTTTATCTATTAGCTTATTTTTGAACTAAAAGATAATATCTGGAGAAACAGACTTACAATAAAATTGACAGGATATGACGTTTAAAACTGGCTAATAAATAGAAAGGGAGGGCAAAAAGAAAAAGCTTGAAAAAGGGGCCTGATATTTGATAATTTTTGATAGCGAAAGGAGAGAAAGGCACTCCGTTTTTAATTCCATCTTTTTTTACGTAAAAATGTAAAAAAATTAAAAACGTATTGCACAACTCAATATTTATTTAAACCTTTGCGCCTCAACTATTTTAAAGAAGTATCAGACACAAGAAATGATTAAGCAAATTATACATAAACTTTCTATTGTAGAAGCAAAGAATATTGCTTCCAAAAGTCTGTTTATTGTCCGTTTGCGACCCATATTTTCTGTTACCACTAATCGGCAAAATTTCACGCCCCGGATTTGAATCATTTCTGAGTAACCCTCAGTACATTTCCATAGAGGATTGCCTCTTAAAAAACAATTAATCAGAACATTTATTTTTTTTCGTTAACCTATTAATGAATACAAACGATTTTATAGTGCAAGTTGCACTTCCTGAACATCGTGTCTTTGCCGAAGAAATTTGCGAAGAAATGGCCGAATCGGCCAAAGCACGTGGTACAGGTATCGCTAAACGCTCTCCGGAGTACGTTGCAGGTAAAATTTCGGATGGAAAATCTGTTATCGCCTTCCATAAAGATGGAAGTTGGGCAGGTTTCTGTTACATCGAAACCTGGAGTCATGGACAATTTGTGGCCAACTCTGGCCTCATTGTAAGTCCTAAATTCCGAAAGGCCGGGCTCGCTCATGCCATCAAAGAAAAAATCTTCGAACTTTCCAGACAGAAATATCCGAAAGCCAAAATTTTTGGACTAACAACTGGTTTGGCCGTCATGAAGATCAATTCCGACCTTGGTTACGAACCGGTTACCTACTCAGAACTTACCCAGGATGAAGATTTCTGGAAAGGGTGTCAAAGTTGCGTGAACTTTGAAATCCTGACGATGAAGGAACGTAAAAATTGCATGTGTACCGCAATGTTATACGATCCAGCAACTCAAAAGCACGATGTGGCAAAGAAATTTGCAGAAGAATTAGCGCGCAAGCCGAAATTGTATGAACGCTTTATGCGCATCAAACAAAGATTGGTGTTAAAACCTAAATCTTCGGGAAAAGGGGGGGTAAAAGCCCTGTTATTATTATTGTTTACCTTTTTATTTAAATAGCTGTTATTTTAAGATGAAGAAAAAAGTTGTTTTAGCTTTTAGCGGAGGTTTGGATACTTCGTTTTGTTGTATTTATTTGGCACAGGATCGTGGAATGGAAGTTCACTCTGTGATTGTTAATACTGGTGGTTTTTCTGAGGAAGAATTACAAGAGATTGAAAAACGTGCTTACGCTTTAGGGGTAGCTTCTCATGCCGTAGTAGATGAAACTGCCAACTATTATGAAGGCTGTATTAAATATTTAGTGTTTGGTAATGTGTTGAAAAACGCGACTTATCCGCTTTCTGTAAGTGCAGAACGCGTAAGTCAGGCAACAGCCATTGCAAACTATGTGAAAAAAATTGGTGCTGATTATGTTGCTCACGGAAGTACCGGTGCAGGAAATGATCAAGTGCGTTTCGATATGATTTTTAACATCATCATCCCGAATGTAGAAATCATCACACCAATCAGAGATTTAAAATTATCGCGTGAAGCGGAAATAGAATATTTAGCCAAACATGGCGTTGAATACAGTGCCGAAAAAGCAAGATATTCTATCAATAAAGGGTTATGGGGTACTTCTGTAGGAGGAAAAGAAACTTTAACTTCTCATGAAACTTTACCTGAAGAAGCATGGCCAACACAAGTTTCGGAAACGGAGCCACGTAAATTGGAGCTGACTTTCGAAAAAGGAGAGCTGGTAGGTATCGATGGAGAAACATTAGCTCCGGTTGCAGCCATCCAAAAATTACAAGCCATTGCACAGCCTTATGGTATTGGAAGAGACATTCACGTGGGTGATACCATTATCGGTATTAAAGGTCGTGTAGGTTTTGAAGCTGCAGCACCAATGGTGATCATCAAAGCACACCATACTTTAGAAAAACATACGCTAACAAAATGGCAGTTGTCATGGAAAGAGCAATTGGGTTCTTTTTATGGAAACTGGCTGCATGAAGGTCAGTTTCATGATCCAATCATGCGTAATATCGAAGCTTTCCTTGCAGATACACAGAAAACGGTGAGCGGAAAAGTATTCGTAGAATTGTTGCCTTACCGTTTCCAAATTATTGGTATCGAGTCTGCACATGATTTAATGAGCAATAAATTCGGTAGCTATGGCGAAATGAACAATGCATGGAGTGGTGAAGATGTGAAAGGTTTCTCTAAGATTTTTGGTAACCAGGTAATGATCTGGCACAAAGTGAACAGCGATGAGAGTTAGAGCAGGAATCGTTGGCGGTGCCGGTTATACGGGCGGAGAGATGCTGCGTTTGCTGATCAACCACCCTTCGGTGGATATTGTTTTTGTAAATAGCAAAAGCAATGCAGGAAACCTGATCTCTGACGTACACACGGATCTTTTTGGAGATACCGACATTCGTTTTACCGGAGAACTATCCTCGGATATCGACGTGTTGTTTTTATGTGTCGGTCATGGAGATGCGAAAAAATTTTTAGATGCGAATCCGGTTGCTGAAGGAATTAAAATCATTGACTTGAGTCAGGATTTTAGATTGAAAGCTGCAGCAGGACAGGATTGGGTTTATGGTTTACCAGAACTGAATCGTGATCGCATTAAAACCGCGAATTATATTGCAAATCCAGGCTGTTTTGCCACCTGTATCCAGTTGGGATTATTGCCACTGGCAGCTAAAGGCTTGTTAAAAGGGGAAGTTCATGTGAACGCGACTACCGGTTCTACCGGCGCGGGACAAAGCTTATCACCAACCTCTCATTTCAGCTGGCGCAACAATAACCTATCAATTTATAAGGCTTTTGAACACCAGCACCTGAATGAAATCGGCGAAAGCCTGATACAGATGGACCCGGATTTTGATGGCGTCCTGAATTTCATCCCGCAGCGTGGTGATTTTCCAAGGGGGATTTTGGCTTCCATGTATGTGGAAAGCGACCTGACAGCCGAGGAAGCACAAACCTTATATGAGGATTATTATGCGGCACATCCTTTTACGCATGTGAGTAAGAAAAATATAGATTTGAAACAGGTGGTGAACACAAATAAAGCATTGGTACATGTAGAAAAACATGGTAACAAGCTATTTGTAATCAGTATCATTGATAATTTATTAAAAGGGGCGAGCGGACAAGCGGTGCAGAATATGAATTTGATTTTTGGACTGGAAGAGCGGCAGGGTCTGGCGCTTAAAGCAGCAGGATTTTAATTAAAATCCCGCTGTGCTGAACGTAGTTCAGGAACTGTTTAATCTTTAATCACTTATTCAAACCTTCAAAAAATGAACTTATTTGACGTATACCCGTTAAACAATATTGAAATCGTAAAAGCTGCAGGCAGTACCGTTTGGGATGCCGAAGGCCAGGAATATTTAGACCTTTATGGCGGTCATGCCGTGATCTCTATCGGTCATACGCATCCTCACTATGTGAAAAGACTGACTGATCAGTTGAATAAAGTAGGATTTTATTCTAATTCCGTGTTAATTCCTTTACAGGTAGAACTGGCGGAAAAGCTGGGGAAAGTATCTGGAAAAGTAGATTACCAGTTATTTTTATGTAATTCAGGCGCAGAAGCAAATGAAAATGCATTGAAACTAGCTTCTTTTTATAACGGACGTAAAAAAATTATTGCCTTTAAAGGCGCCTTCCACGGAAGAACATCATTGGCAGTTGCTGCTACTGACAACCCAAAAATTATTGCCCCGGTTAATGAAACAGAAAACGTTGTTTTCCTTCCTCACAATGATGAAGCAGCCTTAGAAGCCGCTTTCGCAGCTTATGGCAACGAAGTTTGTGCAGTCATCATTGAAGGTATTCAAGGTGTTGGAGGGATTAAAGAAGCTTCAATTGGCTTCCTTCAAAAAATCCGTTCGCTATGCGATCAATATAATGCGCTTTATATCGCAGATAGCGTACAATGCGGTTACGGCAGAACGGGGAAATTCTATTCTCATGACTATGCTGGCGTTGATGCAGACATATATACTATGGCAAAAGGGATGGGCAATGGTTTTCCAGTAGGAGGAATCTCCATCGCTCCGAAATTTAAACCTTGGCATGGTATGTTAGGGACTACTTTCGGGGGTAATCACCTGGCTTGTGCCGCTGCATTATCTGTATTGGAAATCATGGATCAAGACCAGCTGATGAAAAATGCAGAAGAAGTTGGTACTTATCTGATCTCGGAACTGAAAAAAATTGAAGGTATTGTTGAAGTTCGCGGCCGTGGATTAATGATCGGTATCGAACTTCCGGCAAGCTTGCCAAACGTAAAGAAAGACCTGCTGTTTAAGCACCATATCTTTACCGGTGAGGCAAAACCGAATGTCATCAGACTATTGCCAGCTTTAAACTTAACGAAAGCACAGGCCGATCAGTTTTTAACCCATTTTAAAACCGCTTTAACAGGATCATAAGATGAAACAATTCACTTCAGTAAATGATGTTGATGACATCAAAGAGTTAGTAGAAGCGGCATTGGCCTTGAAAAAGAGCCCTTACGCACATCAGGAATTAGGGAAAAACAAGACTTTAGGGCTGGTTTTTCTAAACCCTAGCCTGCGCACCCGCTTAAGCACGCAAAAAGCAGCGCTGAACCTTGGGATGAATGTGATGGTGATGAATATGGACAAGGAAGGCTGGGCATTGGAAACACGTGATGGTGTAGTGATGAACGGCAATACTGTAGAACATATTAGAGAGGCTGCAGCAGTAATGGGCCAGTATTGTGATGTGCTGGGCTTACGTTCTTTTCCGAAATTAGTAAACAGAGACGAGGATTATAACGAAGAGTTTTTTAATAAATTTATTAGCTTTTGCGGTGTTCCGGTACTGAGTTTAGAAAGTGCTACGCGTCACCCTTTACAAAGTCTGGCGGATCTGGTAACGATCAAAGAAACCTGGAAAGGGGCTAAAAAACCTAAGGTGGTTTTAGCCTGGGCGCCTCACATCAAGGCTTTGCCGCAGGCAGTGCCAAATTCATTTTCGGAATGGATGTGTAAAGCACAGGAAGAAGGAATCCTGGATTTCACAATCGTACAGCCAGTAGGTTATGAGCTTTCTAAAGACTTTACGCCAGGGGCGAATATCAGTCATAACATAGATGAGGCCTTGCAAGATGCCGATTATATCTATGTAAAAAACTGGTCGAGCTATAAACAATATGGAAAGGTATTGCCTTTTCCTGAAGGATGGATGATCACCAATGAACGGTTAAAAGTGACAAATGATGCGAAAGTAATGCATTGTTTGCCTGTACGCCGGGACCTGGAACTATCTTCGGAAGTCTTGGACGGACCAAATTCTTTGGTCATACAAGAAGCAGGAAATCGTTTATGGGCCGCACAGGCAGTCCTGAAAGCAGTCCTGGAAAAATTATAAATTTCAGTAAGGGATGTTGGGGTAAATCCAACATCCTTTTTTTATATCGCTAAAATTATGCGATGCCCAGTAAACCAGTTGGCGATAAAATGAGCTGGAATTTCCTGCTGGCATTGTCACCAGAAAAAGGGTAAATGGCCAGTATTTTTAAGGTCAAGAAAGAAAATGGGCTTTATAAAGCCTGAAATATTGAAAACATATTGATTAAAAATGAAGAAACTAAGTGTAATTAAAATCGGTGGAAATGTAATTGACAACTCAGAGAAACTGCATCAGTTCTTACTGGACTTTAAGGCACTTTCCGGTGATAAGATTTTAATTCATGGGGGTGGAAAAATCGCTACTGAACTAGGGGTTTCCCTGGGCGTAGAAGCGAAAATGGTAGAAGGCCGCCGCATTACCGACATTGAAACGCTTAGAATCGTGACCATGGTATATGCCGGTCTGATCAACAAAAATATGGTGGCGCAATTACAAGCTAAAGGCTGTAATGCCATCGGCCTGACTGGTGCCGATGGAAACATCATCAAGGCGGTTAAACGCCCTGTAAAAGATATTGACTATGGATTTGTAGGAGACCTGGATGAAAATTCTGTGGCTTCCGGCACTCTAGATAGCCTGCTAAAAGCCGGGTTAGTCCCCGTTTTATGTGCGATCACGCACGATGGCGAAAGTCAGCTGTTAAATACCAATGCGGATACCATTGCTTCTGCCGTGGCTGTAGCCATGTCTGATTTATACGATACCGTATTGGTGTATTGTTTTGAAAAAAGAGGCGTTATGCGCGATATAGAAGATGATCATTCCTTGGTTCCCGAGATTAAAATGGAAGAATTTGAAGGACTAAAAGCCGAAGGTGTAGTTTCCGGAGGTATGATCCCTAAATTGCACAATGCTTTTGATGCGATAAAAAAAGGAGTCGCTGCGGTGTATATCGGCAAGGCCGATGAACTTCCTCAGCTAAATGAAGCGGGTTTCGGAACCCGGTTAATCATGTAATTTTTTGAATACCCAGATCAATCACTAACCAAACCATAAAAAGATGAAACAGTTTAACGGCAATATCGCCATTTTAGGAAGCGGAAATATCGGCATTTCTTTGGCCAGGGGACTCGTAAAAGCAAATTATGCCGCACCCGGTCAGATTAGTTTAACCAGAAGAAACGTGGATAACCTAGCCCCCTTTGCCGAACAAGGCTTTGTGGTAAGTGGTGATAATGCAGCTGTTGTTGCGGCCTCAGATGTGATTGTGCTGGCAGTTTTGCCGCAGCAGTTAAACCAGTTAATGGATCTGATCCGCCCTTCGGTAGATTTGAAAAAGCATCTTTTTATCTCTGTGGCCTCCGGTGTGAGCTGCGCAGACATTAGAAGTAAGTTGGGTGAGGAAGCCCAGGTCGTTCGCGCAATGCCAAATACGGCCATCGCCATCGGGCAATCCATGACTTGCATCGCTACCGATCAGGCTTCAGCAGAATATATGGAAGAAGTGACCCGTATGTTTGAAACGGTAGGAGCGGTAGTGAAAATAAATGAAGACTTAATGACAGCCGCTACCGCACTTTGTGCCTGTGGAATTGCTTTCTTTTTAAGAGGGATCAGAGCCGCTTCACAAGGAGGAGTGGAAATCGGTTTCCATGCAGATGAAGCGTTGAAAATGGCGGTTCAGACCGCAAAAGGAGCCGCGGATCTGCTGTTGCAGATGCAGTCCCACCCAGAGCAGGAAATAGATAAAGTAACATCGCCGAAAGGCTGTACCATTGCCGGGTTAAATGAGATGGAGCACAATGGCTTTAGCTCCTCTTTGATTAAAGGCATCAAGCTGTCGGCACAAAAAGCCGGCGCTTTATATACCAAAGAATAAAAATTATGATAGAACAACTGCAAAAAGATAGTTTAGAACTGTTGAAACAATTGATTAGCATCTCTTCATTTTCAAAAGAAGAAGATCGGACCGCTGATGTAATTGAACAGTTTTTGCAGATGCGTGAGGTAAAAACTCATCGCAAATTGAATAATGTGTGGGCTTATAACAAGCATTTTGATCCGAAAAAGCCAACCCTCCTGTTAAATTCACATCATGACACGGTGAAGCCAAATTCGGGCTATACACGCGATCCTTTCGCGCCAACCGTTGAAGATGGTAAATTATATGGACTGGGCAGTAATGATGCAGGAGGATGCCTGGTTTCGCTTATAGCGACCTTTCTATACTTCTATAACCAGGAAGGTTTGAGTTATAACGTATGTCTGGCCGCTACCGCAGAAGAGGAGATCTCTGGAAATAACGGACTGGAATGTATCCTTCCAGACCTTGGTGAGCTGGAATTTGCAATTGTTGGCGAGCCTACTTTAATGAATTTAGCCGTTGCTGAACGCGGTTTACTAGTGCTGGATTGCGTAAGTACCGGAAAAGCGGGGCATGCTGCCCGCGAAGAAGGCGACAATGCCATCTATAAAGCTCTGAAAGATATTGAATGGTTCCGCAATTACCGTTTTTCAAAGGTTTCAGAGATGTTTGGGCCATTGAAAATGTCGGTAACGATTATCAATGCCGGTTCTCAGCACAATGTGGTGCCTGCAACCTGTACTTTTACAGTCGATGTAAGGGTAACAGATGCTTATGCAAATGAAGAGGTTTTGAAAATTATCAGAACAAACGTGGATTGTACGGTAACTCCGAGATCTGTCAGGTTGAAGCCTTCCTCAATTGAGAAGGAACACCCTATTGTACGTGCTGGCATCGCATTGGGAAGAACAACTTATGGTTCTCCAACTACCTCAGATCAGGCATTGCTGAGCATTCCTTCTTTGAAAGTTGGGCCTGGTGACTCTGCACGTTCTCACATGGCAGATGAATATGTGTTTGTGAATGAAGTAGAAGAAGGAATTAAGTTATATATCGAGATGTTAAAACCCGTGATTAACGGAAAATAGAAAGGCGATCGTTTAAAAGAAATCACAGAGTGCTTTCAGATTGCTGTAGATAGGATGCCCTGATCATGACAATTTTGAAAAACACAGGCCGCAGGATTTTTGATCTTGCGGCCTGTTTGTTTGAGGTCTTTTCTTTATGCTTTGTAGGCTATTGCTCTTCCGTATTTTCAAATGCTCTGGCTTCCAGATGTTTTTCCATATCTGAACGGTTGATTCCTTTTGCCCACCAATCCGGTGCAGGCTTATCCTTTAGCATATAGTCGAAATATTCCATCATGCGGACTGCATAATCTTTTCTGTTCGGCATTTTAGCAATCCCGTGATTTTCACCGCGATAAGTGATCATTACGACCGGTTTATTTAACCTTCTCAGGCCGTTATAGTACTCAATTCCTTGGGTATAATCTACCGCGCCGTCTTTATCATTGTGCAGTAACAACAATGGTGTTTGTACTTTTTTGATGTGATAGATCGGAGAGTTGCGGGTAAAGGCCTCCCAATTGTCCCAATAACCAGGAGTTAATCTGCCTTGGCTGGCTTCAAAGATCGCTTGATTGGTCCCTCCGCTATTCCAATAAATCAGACTGTACATACTGATCATATTGGTTAGTGGTGCTCCCGCTGCGGCTGCTTTAAAGATGTTGGTTTGAGTAATCAGGAAGGAAGTTTGATAACCTCCCCAGGAGTGTCCGTGAATCGCTACGCGTTGCTCATCTACAATCCCGGTAGCAATCGCTGCTTTTACTGCCGGAACCACACAAGCCACTGCCGACATCCCCGGATCGTTTAACTTGTACTTGATATCAGGCATTAAAACCGCATATCCATTGCTGTTGTACATGGCTCTGTTGAAACCTCCGCCAGGAAAGGCAGGCATGGAATAAACATTCATTTCATTGGTTAAGCGCTCGTAGATATAAGTAATCGTCGGATAACTTTTTCCTTCCTGATAGTTCGCCGGTAAATATAAAACAGCTTGTAGTGAATCGCCATTTGCGCTTACATAGTTGATCAGTTTAACACCAGAAGACCAGGCATACTTGCCCTGATCAGGTGTGTTTTTGCTGATTTGCTTCGCGCTGGCAAGCGTAGCCGCGGTAGTAGAATACATTTCCGGGGATTTTTCATTATCGTACTTCATATAAATGAAAACATTCGCATCCGTCGCTTTTTTCAAGCCTCCATAAACATGAGCATCTACAAATAGTGGTTTGATCGTCGTTTTACCAGCTTCCAATAACCCAATGCCAGAATTTTTATTCTGCTGATTGAAAACAAGGAAATATTGGTCTTTAGTCAGGTCTGTTCCCTTCTCTCTCTGGTAAATGGAGAACCTTTCTGTGACCTCCTGCTTTTTGCTTTTCCAGTTGTCAGAAAGAGAAACTGCCGTTTTTCCATCTGCAGAAATCCGCCACAAATCGTAGTTGTCTTTGATCAGCGCATATTTAGAATCCGCAGACCAGCCGAAATTGGGCGTTTCAGGTTTAAGCACGTTATGGTCGTCTAATTCATCCACAAAAGAGGATTTGATGTTTTTGGTCAGGTTATACTGTTCCAAAGTTTCCAGATTGATGCTGTAAAAAGCACCATCTTTACTGTAAGTAGCCCATTTTCCATTCGGAGAAAGGTTGAAAAGGTCACGTCCAGCGGTATAAAACTTCTCAAAAACACGTTTTTTATTCCCTGTTTTTAGGTCGATTACATAAATGTCGGTATAACCCTGTCCATCCAGATTCCTCATTAATTCATAGTTTGAGTCGTCATAGCCAATTGCATACCGGTTTTTCGGGGCCATTACAACGTTTTTTAACGTGCTGTCTGCCAGCTGACTGAATTTTTGATCAGCAATGCGGTAAGCACTCAGATAGCTATAGTTTTTATCCCTGGTTTCCTGTGTTTGCTGTGCAGATTGCAGGCGTTTGTCCTGCCAGTTCCAAATGATCATATCTGGCTTTTCAATGTCAGCTTTTGCCAAAGCTTTTTGGTCTGGTTTAGTTTTTCCAGTGCTGTCGGCCTTGGTTTTAATACTATCAGTTTTACCGCTTGCTTTGCTTGCTGCCGGATTGCTGCTGGATTTTTTATCGGTGCTGTCGGCTTTCTTTTCCTGAACACTGATGCCAAAAAACAAACTCGCCTGGTCGTCCGACCAATAAGGTCTGCCATTGCCGCTAATCCCCATGTTAGCCGGGAAATTTTTAGCCGATGTGCCATTAAAGGAAACCTTATTACTCAGTTCTCCAGCAATTTTATTGATCCCGATGACGGTAAAGACATCTTCTTTATATTTTTCATTCTTGTTGGATTTGAGTAAGGCAAAAGCATCTCCATCCTCGTTCCAGTTGATGTTTTTATAATTCGCCTTATCATTTTCCAATGCGGTGATCAGTCCGGTTTTCATGTCTCTGATGAAAATCCCGTTTCCATTTTGTCCATTTGCATCAATGATATAAGCCAGAACGTTTCCCGTCTTATTAAAGGCATATTCGGATACATTGCCCAGGTTAAAACTCTTTTTTGTACTCAATTGATACAGTAGTAAATCGGTTCCTTTTGCTGCGTCTTTATCTTTTGAGGCACCTTCTGCGGGTATGAAATGAATGGCCAGCCAATCCGGGTTGTCCGCAGAAAAGCTGAAAGCCTTGACCTTTTCAAAAGTTGTCTTTTGATTCCCCGGTAAGGAAACCAGTAAAAGCTGATCGTAAATCGGTTTCATGGTTTTCTTAACGGCTTTCACCTCCGCATCTTTCGCGGAGACTTTAAAAGCAGCATATTTAGCGTCTTTAGAAAAGAAAACAGGGGAGGCGGTGGCACCGATCGGATAAATGAAATTGAGGGTATCTGAAACTTTTCTGATCACCATCTGAAGGTCTCCTTCAGTAGGGCCCTTTGCCCAGGAAAGCCATTGTCCGTTAGGAGCCAGGCTATAGGTGTTACTTCTGATGTAATTCCATTTGGAGACATCCTTCCAGCTCAGTGCCGGTTTCTGTTGTGCCAGTACCCCTGAGCTGAAGGGTAGGAGCAAGAATAAGAGCGAGTACTTGATTCTGTTCATTTTGTTTGAAGGTTTCCCCTAAATTATTGTTTTAGTTTAACAATATTCTAATGTGACAAGAAAATTGTACAAGCCTCCTTTATAGCGTAATTATTGTATTTTTGCAAAATAACTTTAGCCCTTAAAGAACCTAAACTATAGATTGATAAATGAAGATTTGGCAGAAAAACGTAGACGTAAATAAAGATATTGAAACTTTTACTGTAGGTAAAGACAGGGAACTGGATTTACAAATGGCAGCTTTTGATGTGTTGGGCTCTTTGGCTCATGTGGAAATGCTGGAAAGTATCGGCCTGTTAACTGCGCCGGAACTGGTAGAAATTCAAACAGAATTGAAACATATTTACTCGGATATCGCCGCAGGGAAATTTACCATCGATGATACGGTAGAAGATGTACACTCGCAGGTTGAGTGGCTGCTGACTCAGCGTATCGGCGAAGCGGGTAAGAAAATTCATAGCGGACGCTCCCGTAATGATCAGGTTCTGGTAGATTTAAAACTTTATTTTAGAAGCTGTATCGAAGAAATGGTGGGCAATACTACTGTACTTTTTGAACAGCTGATTGAGCTTAGCAATACCCATAAAGACAAGTTACTTCCAGGTTATACGCATTTACAGATCGCCATGCCTTCCTCTTTTGGCCTATGGTTCGGTGCTTATGCGGAAAGTCTGGTAGATGATATGGAAATGATGCTGGCCGCTTATAAAATCTGCAACAAAAACCCGCTGGGATCTGCAGCAGGTTATGGCTCTTCTTTTCCTTTGAACAGAACGATGACAACAGCATTGCTGGGTTTCGAAAGACTCAATTATAATGTGGTATATGCACAGATGGGACGCGGAAAAACGGAACGCGTACTGGCACAGGCAATGTCTTCAGTAGCTGCTTCATTGGCTAAAATGGCCATGGATGTGTGCTTGTTTATCAACCAGAATTTTGGATTTATCACCTTTCCTGATGAGTTAACCACAGGTTCGAGCATCATGCCTCATAAAAAGAACCCGGATGTTTTTGAATTGATCCGCTCCAGATGTAATAAAATTCAGGCCCTGCCGAATGAAATTGCATTGATGACCACAAACTTGCCTTCAGGATACCACCGCGACCTGCAGTTGCTAAAAGAAAACCTTTTTCCTGCCATTACTTCTCTGAATGAATGTCTGGAAATGACCACTTACATGCTGCAGCACATCCGCATTAAAGACAATATCCTGACAGATAAAAAATATGCTTACCTGTTCAGCGTTGAAGTAGTAAATGAACTGGCTTTAAAAGGGGTTCCTTTCAGAGAGGCTTATAAAATTGTTGGAGAATCCATTGAAAAGGGCACATTCTCACCTTCTACGGAATTAAATCATACCCATGAAGGTAGTATCGGTAATCTTTGCAATCCGGAAATTAAAGGGATGATGAATGAAGTGCTCTCCCAGTTCAAATTTGAGCAAACGACTGCCGCAATTGAAAAATTGCTGGCTTAATTATTCATATATAAATAAAATACAATGAAAGTATCAGTATTAGCTAACACGCTTATCGGTTCGGAAATCATTAAAATTGGGAATGAAGTGAATGAAATGAAGCGAAAGGGTGCAGAAATTGCAAACCTGACCATCGGTGATTTCGACCCTTCTATTTTTCCGATTCCCGCTGAACTGAAAGAGGAAATTATTGATGCTTATCACCATAATCAAACCAATTACCCGCCTGCAGAAGGTATTTTACCATTGCGCGAAACGGTAGTAGGTGTTTTAAAAGACAGGTACGACTTAAGTTACAGCAGTTCGGATATTCTGGTTGCAGGTGGATCCCGCCCTTTAATTTATGCGACCTATCTGGCCTTAATCGATCCGGGAGATAAAGTGATTTACCCGGCACCATCATGGAATAACAACCATTATTGCCACCTTTCTTCTGCCAAAGGAATTGCAGTGGAAACGACTGTAGAAAATAACTTTATGCCTACTGCAGCACAGTTGAAGCCTCATCTAAAAGGCGCCACTTTACTGGCTTTATGTTCCCCATTGAATCCTACAGGAACGATGTTTACCAAGGAGCAGCTGGAAGAAATCTGTGATGCGGTAATCGCGGAAAACGACAGCAGGGCACCCGAGGATAAGCCTTTGTACATTATGTACGATCAGATTTATTCTTTACTGACTTTCGGTAAAGAACACATCAACCCTGTGAGCTTACGTCCGGAATTAAAAGATTACGTCATTTATATTGATGGAATCTCTAAATGTCTGTCGGCTACAGGAGTTCGTGTAGGATGGGCTTTCGGACCAGAAAATGTGATTGGGAAAATGAAATCAATACTAGGACACATCGGAGCATGGGCACCTAAAGCAGAACAAGTGGCCGTTGCGAAATATTTTAAAGATGCGACTTTAGTTGATCAGTACCTGACTTCCTTTAAAAAACAAGTTCAAAATAGCCTTGATGCACTTTATAATGGTTTCCAGGAATTAAAATCAGCGGGCTTTGCGGTAGATGCAGTGATTCCAATGGGTGCAATTTACCTGACGTTAAAGATCGATTATATCGGCAAAACTACTCCTGATGGCAAGGTGTTGAAAAACAGTGCAGACGTGAATTTTTACCTGATCAAACAAGCTCAGGTGGCCTTAGTTCCTTTCTCTGCTTTCGGTACAGACGAAACAGTGAACTGGTTCCGCGCTTCGGTTGGCGGCTGTTCATTGAAAGATATTGAAAACATGATTCCTAGAATTAAATCAGCTCTTAGTCAGCTGATTAAGTAGTAGTCCCGAAAACCAAGGGAACGAATCCTATAAAAAGAAAAGCCCCATAAAGTTCAATACCTTATGGGGCTTTTTCATGAAAACTTCGAACGTTTATTTAAACTCTGAAGTTTTGTGGAATTCGATATCCGGATAATCGCGCATGGTCATATTGATCATGAAGTCATTATCCGCAAGGAATACCGGATTACCATCCTTATCCTCGCCAATATGCTGTTGCTTCCTTTTCAGGAATTCGTCTAATTTTTTCTTGTCTTTAGAGGTCACCCAGTTTGAACGGCCATAACTTAAAGTACGGAAATGTGCTTTTGCACCATATTCATGCTCCAGACGGAACGCGATTACCTCAAACTGCAGCTCACCAACTGCACCAATAATCTTACGGTTACCAGGTTGTGCGGTAAATAATTGCGCTACACCTTCTTCTGTAAGCTGTTGTATGCCTTTTTCCAGTTGTTTTGTACGCAATGGATCTTTATTCTCCACCTCTTTAAAGATCTCAGGAGAGAAGCTAGGAATCCCTTTAAACTTCAATTGTTCTCCTTCTGTTAAGGTATCTCCAATTTTAAAGTTTCCGCTGTCATATAGTCCAACAACATCTCCAGGCCATGCTTCTTCTACAATACTTTTCTCATTGGCCATGAAATCCATCGGATTGGAGAACTTTAGCTTTTTCCCCTGACGGGTATGGTAATAGAATTTATTACGCTCAAATTTACCAGAGCAAACCCTTAAAAAGGCAATACGGTCACGGTGTTTTGGGTCTAAATTGGCATGTATTTTAAATACAAAACCACTAAAATTCTTTTCATCTACTTTCACTTCACGCTCTTCTGCTTCTCTGCTTCTAGGGCTAGGGGCGATCTGAACGAAAGTATCCAGCAATTCTTTAATCCCAAAGTTGTTGATCGCACTACCAAAAAACACAGGGGCAAGTAAACCTTCTGTGTACATGCTTTTGTCTATCTGGCCATAAACACCTTCTACCAGTTCCAGTTCGCTTTTCAGGCCATCCAGTTCTTTTGGTCTCAGGAAATTATTCAGGTTAGGATCATTCAGGTCGTTTACCTGAATTACTGACTCGCTGATTTTAGTTTTATCCGGCTCAAAAAGATTCAGATGTTTGTTATATATGCTATACACACCTTTGAACGTATGTCCCTGACCAATTGGCCAGGACAAAGGACAAAGACTGATGTTCAATTTATTTTCAATTTCGTCTAACAGATCGAACGCATCTTTACCTTCACGGTCCATCTTATTGATGAAGATAATCACCGGGGTATTCCGCATCCGGCAAACAGCCATCAGTTTTTCGGTCTGCTCTTCCACACCTTTTACACAGTCGACCACTAAAATAACGCTGTCTACAGCAGATAAGGTACGGTAAGTATCTTCCGCGAAGTCTTTGTGACCAGGCGTATCTAATATATTAATGCGTTTTCCACTATATTCAAAGCCCATTACTGAGGTCGCCACGGAAATTCCACGCTGTTTCTCAATTTCCATAAAATCGGAAGTATTGCTTTGGTTTGCCTTGTTACGTTTAACCGCTCCGGCTGTATTTATTGCACCTCCAAAGAGTAAAAACTTCTCCGTAAGAGTAGTTTTACCGGCATCGGGGTGACTGATAATAGCGAATGTTTTTCGTTTTTCTATTTCTGGGTGAATCATAAAGAATTAAGCCTGTTGTGCTTGATGAGGCTGCAAAGATAAATATAATATATAAAAGAAATCGTATCGCTTCCTATAGTGCTGCGAATCAGCAAAAGCAGACAAAAGAAAACCGGTCTGTGAGGACCGGTTTTTAATAATTTTCAAAAGAGATTACCCTCTTCCACCTCTGGAACTTCTTGCTCCTTCAGTTCTGCCTTCGCTGCTTCTGCCTTCAGAACGTGGAGGCGCACTTTGACGTGATTCCCGCTGAGGCTGTGCTTGTGGCTGTCTTTGAGGTTCTGCTTGTCGCTGTGGCTCTTGCTGACGTTGCGGCTGTTGTTGTTGCTGCGGCATCTGCCTTTCTTGCCTTTCCGCTCTTTGACTAGGCTGTGGATTCTGCTGCTGCTGTTGAGGCATCTGCTGCGGTCTCTGCTCACGCTGTGGTCTAACCTGCGGCTGAGGTACAGGCTGTTGCTGCTGCGGAACATTTGGAGGCGAATTCGGCATCCTAGACGGACGGTTTTCTCTGCCAGGATAAGTCCGGTCAGTTTGCGAAGGATTTACCTCTGGATTCCGGCCAGGTAAGGTCGCAGGGCTGTTATTTTCCCTCGATGGTCTATTTTCTGGTCTGCCAACAGTATTCCCATTACCCAAATTCCCTGCATCATTTCTCGAAGGTCTGTTATTCGGCGAAGGATTCACATTGTCGCGATTTCCTCTGTCAGTCCGGTCTGCACCAGGAGTTCTGCCGCCATTTATGCCCTCAGATCTGGAAGGACGGCCAGCATTTACCGTGTTGCGATCACCTCTGGTATAGTTGGCATCCCCTTGAATTGCGTTTCTTGGAGCTTGTACAGTGCCTCTTGCTTCCCTTGATGGCCTTGGATTGTAAATATTCAATTCATTGCCTCTGATCTCGCTTCTTCCCGATCTGTCGGTTCTGTTTACACGATATACGGTCACGTCTCCTCTGGTTGCACGTCTTACATCATCTATCCTCGGACCTGTATAATAAGTCCTTCTGCCTCTTTCATAAGTATTGTTTATGATCGTCGTATTGTGAATGATGGTCACATTTCTGCGGGAGTAATACCTTGGGAAACGGTCGTAATAAATATTTGCCTGAGGGATAAATACCCACCAGTTATCAGGAATGCCAATATTGATGTTGATATTGAGGCCTGGACTTAAAGGTGCCCATCCATAGTATCCGCCACCACTTCTCCAGCTCACCCATGCCGGCCCCCAAACGGTATCAGGAATCCATAACCACTGTCTGTAGCGGTTATATACCCATCTTCCATAGTGAAACGGTGCCCATCCCCAGTCATAGTCAGATACCCAGGTATTGCCATATTCGGTCATTGCCCATCGGCCGTTGCTATAATAAGGTCTAAAATCTTGCTGGTCTACGTCAGGTCTCCAGACATACCCGTATTGTGGGTCTTGAATCCAGGTGCCATAAGGAGAAAGCTCATCATAAAATGATTGGAGCGATACATCATCATCCTGCGCCATAACGCGCTGCGTGAAACCGGTGAGTAGGAGCATTAGCCCCAGCACAATTGCCGGTAATTTGATTAACTTTTTCATCTGTGTGTGTGTTTAATTTACCTAACGCTTTTGATATATCAATTTGAGTTCCAATTCTTAAAAATAGTTTAAAGCATCAGAGAAATATTACATTAGGATTACGTCCTTTCACCTAATAATATTGGCTTTGGAGAGGTGTTTGGGGATATTTAATTCGTTGACGGGGTTTCAGTTTAATGGCAAAATAGCAAAAAATATTTTTTATCACCGTTATAATATGGTCAGAATGCAATATTAAATCCCAGGTCTTGCTCTTTCCAGGAATATATTTTCTTCTTTTGTAAACAAAACACAACTTATGCAAAAAGGCACTTTATTTTTAATACCTGTTCCTCTGGCAGAAAATGCTGCTCAGAAATCTTTTACCCCTTTTCTTGGCGATACCATTAACTCCATCAGTACTTATATTGTAGAAAATGAAAAATCCGCCAGAAAATTCTTAAAAGAGGCTGGATTGAAAATGCCACAGAGTGAGCTGATCGTTCATGATTATGGCAAGCATCAGCGTAATGCCTCCTTAGCGCCTTATTTTAAAGAGCTGACAGCTGGAAAAGATGTAGGTCTGATGAGTGAAGCCGGATGTCCGGGAGTAGCAGATCCAGGTGCAGAAATCGTTGCCGAGGCACATAGAAGAGGAATTAAAGTGGTTCCTTTAGTAGGCCCGAGTTCTATCTTACAAGCTTTAATGGCTTCAGGATTTAATGGTCAGAGTTTTACTTTCCATGGTTACCTGCCGATTGATAAAGTAGAAAGAGCAAAGAAAATTAAAGAAATCGAGTTATTGTCGACAAAAAACAAGCAAACGCAAATTTTTATGGAGACACCATTCAGAAATAACCACTTGTTCGAAGACGTATTGAAAAATGCTTCCGCACACGCGATGTTATGTGTGGCTTCCAATATCAATGGCGAAGAGGAATACATTAAAACGTTATCGGTTACTTTCTGGAAAAAAGAACGCATCGACCTTCATAAAAAGCCAACGATCTTTTTGCTGTATAAGCCAGCTTAAAATTACCGGTACATGTTTTTATTGTCTATGAAAGACAAGACCTTATCCGGAACAAAAAATTGAACATTTCTTCCATCTTTTAATGCTTTGCGAATAAAGGTAGAAGAAATGTCCATTTGTGGGGTATCCGTAATGGTAATTGAAGGATGGTTTTCCCAATCTTTCACCTCTACACCAGGTCTTGGGTAGACAAAAATCTCATAATTTTTCAGCAGGGTCTCATAGTTCTTCCACTTTTTAAGGGAAGCAAGGTTATCTGCACCCATGATCAGCACAAACTCCCGTCCTGGATATTTTTCCTGTAGGTAAGCTAAAGTATCAATGGTATAAGAGGGTTGAGGCAGTCCAAATTCAATGTCGCTCACTTTAATCTGATCGGCGTTTTCCGTGGCGAGTTTTGCCATTTCCAAACGGTCGTACATATTGCCCAGCCCTGATTTATTTTTTAAGGGATTATGCGGGGAAACCACCAGCCATACCTCTTTGAGCCCGGTAAAACCTGCCATGTAATTGGCGATCACCAGGTGCCCGATATGGATGGGATTAAAAGACCCAAAAAATAATCCTGTTTTCATTTATTTTTTATTGATAAAATCACCTACCAGTTTTTCTGCTTCTTTACAAGCCGTTTCCAGGTCAAAGTTTTTCAGTATCACATCAAATTTATCTGCATAAGCCAACTCTTTTTCCGCTTTTGTAAAGCGTTCCTGAAGTTTTTCCGGACTATCAGTACCTCTTCCTGTTAAACGTTCTTTTAATACCTCTAAAGATGGCGGCTGAACAAATATAGCCAAAGCACTGTCTTCATATTTACGTTTTAGGCGTAAGCCACCTTCTACGTCAATGTCAAAAATTACATGTTTACCGGTATTCCAGATGCGTTCAATTTCTGATCTTAAAGTACCATAAAAAGTACCAGTATATACTTCTTCGAACTCTACAAATTCCTGATGTGCTACTTTATGAAGAAAGCTCTCCTGAGAGATGAAATAATAATCTTTTTCATGTTCCTCATCGCCTCTTGCCGGACGTGTAGTGGCTGAAATAGAGAAGCTTAATGAAGGGAATTTTTGTAAAAGATGTTTTACGATAGTGGTTTTGCCTGCGCCGGAAGGTGCAGAAAATATAATGAGTTTACCTTGTGTCATGCTTACTTATAAAACGTTTAATAGTTGTTCTTTAATTTTCTCCAGCTCTTCTTTCATCCCTACTACTAACTGTTGTATTTGTGCATCATTTGCTTTAGCACCCATAGTATTGATTTCTCTGCCAATTTCCTGGGAGATGAATCCTAATTTTTTACCGTTGGCATCCTTGCTTTTCAAAGTAGCTGTAAAATAATCACAGTGACTTTTCAAACGGGTTTTTTCTTCGGTAATGTCTAATTTATCAATGTAATAAATCAACTCCTGCTCTAAACGGTTCTGATCAACGTTGATTTTACCCACGTTTTCTTCTAAAAACTGGTTCAATCTAGCCCTGATCTGAGGAATTCTTAGGGGTTCTAATTCTTCCACCTGAGCAAAAAATTGTAAGATGTTTTTAATTCTAAGCTCTAAATCTGTCTTTAAAACGTTTCCTTCTGTAAGTCGGAATTGATTAAAGCTTTCTAAAGCCTTATTGAATGTGCTGTATAAGATATCCCAATCGCCTTCATTGATTTCCTCTTCCTGGTAAGAAATTACCTCAGGGAAGCTCAAAACAGCCTGTAAAAGATTGGAAGAATTTGCACCCAGATCCACATTAATGGCTTCCAGCTGTTTGTAGTATTTGCTCAATAACGCCGCATTGATGGTTGCACCTTTTAGACTCTCTTCGCCACGGTCGATGTTAATCGAAACACTTACTTTTCCGCGCTCAATCTCTTTACTGCAAACATTGCGTAACAACAACTCCTTCTCGGAGAAAGCCCTTGGAAGTTTTAGGTTGAGTTCTAAAAACTTACTGTTTAAAGACTTAATCTCTACTGCAAACTTGATGTTTTCATGATCAGTAGAGGCCAGGCCAAAGCCCGTCATTGATTTTATCATGTGCAAAGATATAATTTATTGTTAAAATGATTAAACCTATGTTACTTAATGACGCTGAGATCTCATTGGTTTCTAACCTTTTTCTATTTTTTATTGTTAATAATAGTAGATTTTAACATTTGTAAAAAGTTAAAATAGCGTCATTAATGAGGATTTTAACTTTTTTTAACGTAATCGGTTGAAAAACTATGGTTAAGTTTACAAAAAAACGATACAAAATGAAGTTTCTACATCTCCTTACACTGTCATTTGGCGTGTTTTTCTTTACGGCGATGCCCTCTGCTTTCTCTCAAAAAGAGTTTTTACTGAGTGGAGCGGTAAAAGAACGGGGAACAAATTCCAGAATACAAAACGCTCAGGTGATCAATAAACGCAATGGATATACCGTTTTTACTACCGATTTAGGCCTTTTTCAGATCAAATCAGCAGTAGGAGACAGCCTGCTGATCATCAAAGCAGACTATTCGGATGGAGAAGTTGGCGTGTTCAGTACCGCTGATATCATGGTTTACCTGAGTAAGGGATCAACTTTGGAGGAGGTAAAGATTTTTGGGCAGACTAAAAAGCAGGAAATGAACGATATCAAAAGAGAATTTAGAAATCAAGGCTCTTTTTATCAGGGGAAACCACCGCTTTTAGCGTATATATTTCAGCCTTTAACGGCAATGTATGAGCTATTTGGGCGTACCCCTAAGAATGCAAGAAGGTTTGGCCGATATTACGATAATGAGCTGAAACAATCACAGGTAGATAACCTTTTTAATGAATCCCTGATCCAAAGTCAGACCGACTTAAAAGGAAAAGAACTGGAAGATTTTATGCTCAATTACAGACCGGATTATGAGAAATCCAGAAACTGGGCAGAATATGATGCCATCAAATACATTCGGGACTCCTATAAAAAATACAAGGAATCCTTAAATAAAACACCGTAAAATAGAAAATTAAGCTGGGAGTCTATTAGATGGATAACGCTTCACACGCTTTTTCAGCGGCTAGCTTCTCTGCATTCTTTTTATTGTAATCACGACCGATTCCATAGCTTTCACCTTCCACAACTGCACTGATCGTAAACAGCTTAGCGCTATCTCCCTCTGTGTTTTGAATCATGTCAAAAGTAATATCTTTTCCATGACGCTGGCACCATTCAATCAATTTGCTCTTGAAATTCGTCTCTGTAAGCTCCAGGGTATGAATATCTATGTAAGGCTTAATGATCCTTTTTAATAAGAAATCTTTAGTGTAATTATAGCCTTTATCCAGATATACGGCACCTACTAAGGCCTCAAAAGCATCCCCAAGCATAGAATGATGTTTGGTTTGAATATTCACTGCTTTTTGATCAAAGACCATCAGCTGATCGAAACCCATCTTACGGGCAAGCTGATTCAGATTCGCCCTGTTCACAATTTTTGAACGCATTTCCGTTAAAAAGCCTTCCTCTTTGTAGGGATAAGCCTTAAACAATACTTCCGCGATCACAGAACCTAAAATCGCATCTCCAAGAAACTCAAGACGTTCATTACTGCTTCTGCTTCCGTTCTTCAGAACTTTTGCTACAGACCTGTGCCTGAATGCCATTTTGTATAAAACAGTATTTCCAGGAACAAAGCCTAAAATATTTTTTAGCTTTTTTATAAAGACCTTATCTGTCGAAAAATAAAGCTTGTACAGGTCGAATAACGGCATTAATTGTTACAAAAATTAGTGGATCATATTTGTGAATAGTCTCCTTTTACGGAGACTAATTATTATTCTTCGTACTTTTTGAATATCACAGATGCATTATGACCACCGAAGCCAAAAGTGTTGCTTTGTGCAGCACGAATGGTGCGTTTTTGTGCCTTGTTGAACGTGAAATTTAATTTTGGATCACATTCAGGATCATCAGTAAAGTGATTGATTGTTGGTGGTACTATATCATTCTGGACAGCAAGAATTGCGGCAATCGCCTCAATTGCTCCTGCAGCACCGAGTAAATGGCCAGTCATTGATTTTGTAGAGCTGATGTTTAGTTTGTAAGCATCTTCTCCGAATAAATCAACAATTGCCCTGCTTTCGGAGATATCTCCCAATGGGGTTGAAGTACCATGAACATTGATATAATCAATATCTGCGGTAGTTAAACCTGCATCTTTTAAAGCATTTGACATCACCATTCTTGCGCCAAGTCCTTGAGGATGAGGTGCTGTAATGTGATTCGCGTCTGCGCTCATTCCTCCGCCGACTAATTCAGCATAGATTTTTGCACCACGTTTTTTAGCATGTTCCAATTCTTCCAGAATAATTGTTCCTGCACCTTCACCGGCAACAAATCCATCTCTGTCTTTGTCGAACGGCCTTGAAGCTGTTTTTGGATCATCATTTCTAGTCGATAGTGCATGCATTGCATTGAATCCTCCGATTCCAGCCTCATTAATGATGGCCTCAGAACCTCCGCTAATGATCACGTCACACATATTCAATCGAATATAGTTGTAAGCATCAATCATGGCGTTAGTGGATGAAGCACAGGCAGATACAGTGGCAAAATTCGGTCCGCGCAACCCATATTTTATAGAAATATGGCCCGGAACGATGTCAATAATTACCTTAGGGATGAAGAACGGATTAATGCGTGGTGTACCATCGCCTAAAAAGAAGTTCTTCATTTCGTCCTGAAATGTTTTAAAACCGCCAATACCTGATCCCCAGATAACGCCGATACGGTTGCAATCTAATTGTGAAAAATCAAAATTGCCGTCCTTAACAGCCTCATCTGTTGATACTAAAGCGTATTGAACAAATGGATCTAACTTGCGGGCTTCTTTTTTGTCCAAAAAATCTTCAGGGTTGAAGTTTTTAAGTTCACATGCAAACTTCGTCTTGAACTTTGATGTGTCAAAACCTGTAATAGGGCCAGCGCCGCTCACGCCATTCAGCAAACCATCCCAGAATTCTGGGATCGTGTTGCCAATTGGAGTGAGCGCACCCAACCCTGTAACTACTACTCTTTTTAATTCCATTTATACGGATTATACGGAGACCGTATTTTTACTTAACGTTTTTCTCTAAGTAAGCAATTGCTTGACCAACAGTACCAATAGTTTCAGCCTGATCATCAGGAATCGCTACATTGAATTCTTTTTCGAACTCCATAATAAGCTCTACTGTATCTAAAGAATCAGCACCTAAGTCGTTAGTGAAAGAAGCTTCTGGTGTAACTTCGTTTTCATCTACACCTAATTTTTCAACGATAATAGCCTTAACTCTTGAAGCAATATCAGACATAATGTTTATAATTTAATGGTTAAATAATTCAGTGCAAAGAAAAATAAATAATTACACATTTCAAATGTTTTTATTTCTCTTCCAATTTTAATGTTTTTATTTTGAACATTAATGTAAAATTAGTTTTATAATTTTGTAATTCCCGTAAAAAAGTGTGTTTTGAACAAAACTTATTTAAAACTGTCCTTAGACCTTGATTTTGTTTTAATCGCTATTACAGCTTCACTGAAGGATTATATGCTCTGTCACAAGGTCAATACCAGCCTTAATTTCGACTTCGAAAAGATTGATGATCACGAGGTTTACTTCAACGTGGATGAAAATCCACTGGCCTTTTCTAAGTATTATTTTTTTGTAGAACAGGGAGAAATTGAGTACTACATCATCAATAATCGCAACGCAGAAGGTTTTTTGATCCCTGAAATGAATAAAGTTGACTTTTTTATGATAATTCATCAGTATATTGACAAAGAAGACCTAAATTTTATTTTAACAGGATTAAACAAACTCGCTGATATTCAGGTAGCTGCGCAAATTGATCCAAAAAAGTTAAAGTCCCGTGAAAATTTGGTAATGTAAATTTTATATTGAAGGTGTATTAAATACACTATATTTGATTTTAGAAGACTCAGAAATAAAATATTAATAACCTGGCCAACATCGGTTTTAGACATCGAAACCTTCATTTTGTTGGTCCATATAAATTTAAGTAACCAAAATGAAACCATTTCATTCCAGAACAAAAATCGTAGCGACGCTTGGTCCTGCTTCAGCTAAACCAGAAGTTCTATTTAGCATGTTTAATGCCGGACTTGACGTATGCAGATTAAACTTTTCACACGGTTCTCAGGCAGATCACCAGGAAGTACTAAATACCATCCGCAGTCTTAATAAAAAACACAATTATAACGTAGGTATTCTGGCTGATTTACAGGGCCCTAAGATTAGAATTGGAATGGTGAAAGACGGTGGTATTCACTTAGTTAACGGCAACAGGACGGTCATCACGACTAAAGAATGTATCGGTAACGAAGAACGTATTTACATCACTTATACGACTTTCCCTCAAGACGTTAAACCAGGTGAAATCATCTTGTTAGATGATGGAAAACTTCAAATGAGAGTGATCGAAACTAACTTGGTTGACGAGGTAGTTTGTGAGATCGTTCATGGTGGTATCCTGACCTCAAGAAAAGGGGTTAACCTTCCAAACACTAAAGTTTCTATCCCTTCACTTACTGTGGAAGACCGTAAAAACTTAGAGTTTGTATTGGAAAATGATGTAGAGTGGATCGGACTTTCTTTTGTTCGTAACGCTGCTGACATCGTTGAATTAAAAGAGATTATCAAACAAAGAGGTAAAACTGCACGTGTAATTGCGAAGATTGAAAAGCCTGAAGCGATTGCAAATATTGATGAAATCATTGCTGTTTCCGACGGTATCATGGTTGCCCGTGGCGATCTGGGTGTGGAAATGCCAATGGAAGAAGTTCCATTGTTACAGAAAATGATCGTTCAGAAATGTAGAGCAGCTTCAAAACCAGTAATTATTGCAACTCAGATGCTGGAAAGCATGATCACTACACCAAGGCCAACACGTGCTGAAGTGAATGACGTAGCCAATTCGGTATTGGATGGTGCTGATGCAGTAATGCTAAGTGGAGAGACTTCAGTAGGTGAATTCCCGCTGATTGTTATTGAAACCATGCAAAAAATCATTCAGAACATCGAGGTAAACAACTATCCATTCCACCCGGAGAAGTTCCTTAAACCGAAATCTGAGAGCTTCCTGAGCGATGCAATTTGCGATACAGCTTGTTTCTTATCAAAACAAACTAACGCTGTTGGTATCGTTTCTATGACAGTAAGTGGTTATACTGCTTTCGAAATCTCAAGTCACAGACCAAAAGCTTTAACTTATATTTTCACCAGCAATGTCTCGCTATTGAATACCTTGAGCTTATTGTGGGGCGTACAAGGCTTCTATTATGATAAGTTTGACAGTACTGACGATACCATTCAGGACGTAAATAACTTGCTGAAAGAATATAAAATGATTAAAAAAGGTGATGTGATCATCAATACAGCGGCTATCCCAATGGAGAAAAAAGGGAAAACCAATATGTTGAAAATTACAGTAATTGATTAATCACTTGTAGCAATCAAAAATTTTTCTACTTTTGCAATCCGCAAAAAGGAGAGATGTCCGAGTGGCTGAAGGAGCACGCTTGGAAAGCGTGTGTACCTCAAAAGGGTATCGAGGGTTCGAATCCCTCTCTCTCCGCGAATTACAAAAGTATCAAAAGGCTTTCAGCATCTGCTGGAAGCCTTTTTGGTAAAGCCACTTAGCGAAGCTAGGCAAATGGCAAAGAGGCTGAATTACTTTCATCTGGAAAGGGACCAGCAGGGGGCTGGTAGGGCCCTGCTAGGGCCAATTGAGGGAAATAGCCCTTCGAACACTTTGAATACTGCCTTTTAACCCCTTTAATCCCGCTTTCGAAAAATAAACAGTTTATTAAGCGTACCTTGCGCTTTTACCTGATTATGAGCGATATTACAAAAGAGTTGCACCAGGGTGCAGATGAGAAAAAGAGACTGGAGTTTGAGGAAAAACTTAAGCAAATTGCTCTGAAATATGATCGCTGGTTTAGTGGCCATACGAATAAAGATACAGGTGACAAGCCTGATAAAATTCAAAACTATTTCCGTTACTTCCAAAATCATGAAGGTTTAACCCAACTTTATATTAAAGATGGTATGCCAATAGAAGTGGATTTGGACTGTAGAGAAGCCTTTAAGGCAACCTTTAAAGCTTAAAATACACTATTCATTCGCTTTGTTTCTATCATTGCTGATTTGTCTGTTCTTCCTTTTTCATACTATGAAACAGGGAAGAAGAGATAAGTCTCTGGAGTTTTAATGTCCCGGTTACTCGAAAACAAAAAAAGGCTTGAGTAATGGAAGGCTTTTAAAATCTTTAGGAGCCAGTGCAGCTTCTCCCTTTATTTTCCAGACTTTAAGGTTTTTAATGGCTGCATCTCCGTTGATGGCAAAGCCGAACTGCCCTTTTGGTTTTACAAAACCGGTATTATCCTTAAAAGATAGGACGGCCTCCTGATTGATCCAGATAAAAAACTGATTTCCTGATCTTTGTATTTTCCAGTCTTGCCAATCCGTTTGTTTGGTTCTTTTTACCTTGGGCATGATGCCGATATGGCCGGTACTGTGAACAAATGTGCCTCTGTTTTCTAAATCGGCAAACAAGGACCGATCTTCTATAGCCACTTTATTTTCCAATTGATTGAGTAGAATTCCTAGAAATTTGGAGCCATTTAAGTTCAGCATGACTTCAAACAAATAGGTTTTTGGTGCAGCCATTGCGGAAAATGTTAAAATATAATCTTCAGGTAATGGCTTATTGGCTAGTAAAATTGCCCAGTTCACATCTTTGCTGCCATATAAAGCCTGATCCTTGAGCTCCCAGCTACCATTAACAGTCAGCCATTTTTTTTGATCCAGGTTCTTTTTAAAACCTTCTTCAAAAACCAGTTTACTCTGGGCATTTGCAGTAAACTGGGTGCTGAAAGTTAAAAGAGCAGTTAGCAACGTGGCTGAGATGAATTTTGGGAACTTGATCATACGATTAGAAAGGGCAGAATATGCTGAAATCAGTTCGCAAATATAGGAATTGCAGCTGGGCTCTCTTCAAAAAAGAGTCGGGATCTCTGCAATTCCCATGAGCAGTTGTTTCGAACTTGAGCCATGTCCGGCTCTTCCTTTTCATTTATAATTGTCTGGCAGACTCTACGTATCTCTTGAAGCTGTCCATAATCGCCTGCCATCCATCTCTTTGCATCTCTATAGGATTTTGTCCCTCCGCTTCAAAACTTTCTGTGATTTTTACCCCATCGGCATTTTTTTCGAAGGTGATTTTTACTTTTCTACCGTCACCAAGGGTATAGCGCATCAGTTCATAAGGGATCACCTCATCATAAATACCTCCAAAATCAAACCCAAAACTTCCGTCTTTGGCTTCCATTCTTGAGTTGAATTTTCCGCCGGTACGTAAATCGTTTTCCGCCTTAGTTGTATGCCAGTCGTCGGATGCGGCACTCCATTTTGTAATGTGCGATGGGTCGTTCCAGGCTTTCCAAATGATGTCAATAGGGGCATTTACAGTAGCTGCTACCGTAATTACGGTTTGATCTTTTGTTGTCATCTTTTGCTTTAATTGGTTGATGAATTAAAGTTAATGGTAATTTGTCGATTTGCTAGGGGCAAAAGCGACAATGTGTGCGGTAATCCGTTAGCTATTCTTTTACAATTGATTAGTCGATTTTTAACCAACCGGTAATGCTCATTCTGGGCTTATTAGTTACTAAAACTTCGTGTTCGAGTTCACTACTTTTAAAAAATACACTTTTCCCGTCCATTGGGGGGATATTTTGCAGGCTATCGGCATGGTGGACGCACAATTCACCACCATCGGCAAGTTGCCAATCCGCATTTAAATACATAATCATGGAGTATTGCCTGCTGGTATTTGTTCGAAACTGATCCAGGTGCTTTTTATAGAAACTTCCTTT
The DNA here is from genome assembly GCF_019802255.1 of Pedobacter polysacchareus. Lineage (GTDB taxonomy): Bacteria > Bacteroidota > Bacteroidia > Sphingobacteriales > Sphingobacteriaceae > Pedobacter > Pedobacter polysacchareus. The sequence continues at coordinate 315,268 of NZ_JAHYSS010000001.1, forward strand.
TTCATAGAGGGTATAATGGAATTCATAGCCTGTAATTCCGGTGTAGCAAGTGCTGTTCAGGTAGCTCACAAAACCATCCATTAGATCAAAAAAGGCATTTTCATGGGGGTCGTTGTGGGAGCGATCAAGCCAATAAATGCGATCACTTCGAAATAGTTTGTCGGGAACAACAATGGTCTCGTTGCCTGTTCCTGCGGATAATAGTTGGTTTCCCTGGTAGAGCCTTGTCAAATTGTTTTTTAAATGACCTGATAAAGTTTCATTTAAAAATAGGTCTGCTATGCCAACTTTATCTTTTATAAAGCTGTCAATTAGCGTATTAAATATTTTTTCCAATGGAAAGGTACGGCGCGATCGGAGCGTAATTGCCCTTATCTGGTGAAGGTAGTTTTAATTAATGGTAACTGTTTGTATGTCAGTCATATTTATAAAAACTTAAAGTCTATGGAATTAGTAGTTTATTTGTTTATATTTGTCCAGTTAAAGATTAAAAACAGCTCAAGACCATGAACATATTTAAATTTTCCATTTTAGGACTATTGCTGGGCAGCACTGCAATTCATGCACAGGACAATAGCAAAGTAACCATTACAGGAACCCTTAAGGGGGCCAGCACAGGGAAAGTATACCTTCAGAAATTCGACAATAAAATGTTTAAAACGCTGGATTCTGCGGAAGTAAAGAACGGCACATTTAAGTTTAGTAAAAGCTTGAAATTACCAGAACTTTATGGTTTGACAGTCGATAAGGAGCAAAGTCCACTGTATGTGTTCCTGGAGAAAGGCCAGGTGAATGTTACGCTTGATCCGGAAAAATATTATAGAAATTCAGTGGTAACAGGTTCCGTTTCCAATGATCTTTTTACCAGTTATAAACAAGAAAAAGACGTTAAAATTGAAGAGTTCATCAAAAAGAATCCTGCTTCTTTAGTGTCTGCGTATGTGTTATACAGAGATTTTTCTTACAGATTGACTCCGGAAGAAATCAGCCAAAACCTACAGTTATTAGACCCGGCACTACAAAATACACCTTACGTAGCGGTATTAAAAGACCTGGTAAATGTGCTAAACTCCGTAAGTGTTGGAAAACAAGCACTGGATTTTGAAGCAAATACGCCGGAAGGAAAAACAATTAAACTTTCTGATCATTTTGGAAAATACTTACTGCTTGATTTTTGGGCTTCCTGGTGCGGTCCATGCAGAAGAGAAAACCCAAATCTGGTAAAAGCTTATCAGAAATACCATGAGAAAGGATTTGATATTTTCGCGGTTTCATTAGATAAATCAAAAGAAGCCTGGTTAAAAGGAATTAAAGATGATAACCTGAGCTGGACTCATGTGTCTGATCTGGCTTTTTGGAATAGTGCCCCTGCTAAATTATACGGTGTAAGGGCAATTCCTGCAAATGTATTGATCGATCCAAATGGAGTGATCATTGCAAGAAATCTGACCGGTGAGGACCTGGAAAATAAACTTGCAGAGTTATTGGCAGCACCATTAGCGAAAACGAAATAAAGCTGAATGTTAAAATGACGCTGAGAAGCGCCTGCAACTTCAGATTATGCTTCAGGAAACAGGCTCAGAAAACCGGAAAGGATTTATACCCAAGGTGATCAGATATTTAGATGTAAGCCCTCAAAAAGTGTCTGGCTTTTTGAGGGCTTTTTAATGTGCAAAGTTGATGGGCTAACTTAGGCCTGATGTAAGTAAATGTTCAGGAAGGCCGCTAATGCGCTGCCGATGAGCGGGCCAGCAATAGGAATCCAGGCATAACTCCAGCCACTATCTCCTTTTCCATGAACAGGTAGTATAGCGTGCATAATTCTTGGCCCCAGATCTCTAGCTGGGTTAATCGCATAACCTGTGGTTCCTCCAAGCGACAATCCAATTACCCAAACGAGAAAAGCTACCGGCATTGCCCCTAATGAGCCCAAGCCTATGGCTGCTTTTTCGCTGCCTAGTGCTGCGTCGGTAAAGTGAAGAATGGTAAATATCAATACAAAGGTTCCAATGATCTCAGAGGTAAGGTTGGACCAATTATTCTTAATGGCTGGAGCAGTACAAAAAGTAGCCTGTTTTGCGCCTTGATCCGCCGTTGGTTTATAATGGTCTTTGTACGTTAACCATACCAGAAATGCACCTAAGAAGGCACCTATAAATTGAGCTGCAACATACAATGGTACTTTCGCCCAGCTGAATTTTCCGGCAATGGCCAGACCAATGGAAACGGCAGGGTTGAGGTGTGCACCACTATATGGGCCAGCAACGACCACACCTACAAAAACGGCCAGCGCCCAGGCAGTTGTGATGACAATCCAACCCCCATTATTTCCTTTGGTGCCGGATAAGACCACATTTGCGACTACCCCATTTCCCAAAAGTATCATTAACATTGTGCCGATCACCTCGGCCGAAAATTCCGACATTTCTATAGATTTAAATTTTAATAATCAACCAAGCGTAATTATACGTAAGTATAAACAATCGTTATCGAAACTAAAAGAAAGCGAATTGAAATATTTCACCAATCTTTTTTCAGCCTTAATTTGCCTTAGCAGCAGTAAATCTCTATTTAGCCTGATGTATAACAAGAGTTTTAAGAAATTGGAGAGGACAGCCTCTTATTGTATCAAATTTGATACAATTAAGCTGAGCCATAAAAGCTTGCATAAAATACGCTTTATCTTTTTGTTGAGCCTGGTAAAACGCTTTAAATGAGCTGTTAAAGATTATTTTGGTAAAATGAAAGGAGCATTCCCGCTATCGTGGCACATTTCTTTCTAAGCCCCTCCAATAAAACAACACATTATGAAAAAGATCATCATTTTGGCAATATGCCTATTCACCGCAGGTGCTGTAAATGCACAGAGTCCAATCAGATTTGGGGTCAAGGCGGGATTAAATCTCCCTAATATTATTAAAGGAGACGGAAATAACGACTATGAAACTAAAGTAAATCCTGGATTTAATGCTGGTATTACTTTAGATATCATGTTGATCAAAGGGTTAGCCTTTACGCCGGAACTATTGTATTCCACGAAAGGCTATAAGTTGGAAACACCACTAGGTGAATTTAAGCAGACCACTCATTTTGTTGACATTCCAATTTTAGCCAGTATTAATTTAGGTGGCTCAGGATTAAATCTGGTTGTAGGACCTCAGGTTTCTTTCTTAACCTCCACTAAAAATAAGTATTCGAGCAATTTCGGATCCTCTGTAGAAGAGGAATATAGAGAAGATTCTGATAAGTTTAAAAAGAGCCTTGTAGGGGGTGTAATAGGATTTAGATATGATATTAATGACAAATTTGACCTTCATGGTCGTTATGCACTGGATTTCCAGAAAAATAACGAAGATGGAACGAAAAGAACTCCTGAATACAAAAATCAAGTGTTCTCAGTTGGTGTTGGTGTAAAATTCTAGTACCTGTCCCAGTCAGAAAAAGGAATGCTCGGTTAGGGCATTCCTTTTTTTTTGTAATATTCTCCAGCTCTTTTCGGTATCACAGACAATTAGCATTTAATGCCTGCTTTTTTAGGTGTGTAGAATTTCGGACAATTCTTCTGTAGGTCAGGCGAAAGTCACAAGGCTGTATTTGACTTTATGATATTGATAGTCAGTAGTGTTTTGTCCAGGTAATCGTTCTTTTTTACGTTGAAATCTAAGTTTTTGGCATGGTTATTACAATAGCCTGTCCGAATTTTAAAATAATTAAAATCGATAACTATGAAAAAATTATTCATTATAGGATTGGGTCTGACGATGAGCAGTCTGGCCTTCAGAGCAAATGCACAACAATCACAAAGTGCAGCAAATGATCAGATGAGGTTCGGTATTAGAGCAGGAGCCAATCTGATGAACATGGGTAAGATCTCTATTGGTGATCAAAATTATTCCACAGATTCAAAAGTGGGATTTCAGGCTGGTGTATATGCTGACCTACCTTTAGGTGGTGGTTTTGCATTTTTACCTGAAGTAATGTACTCGCAAAAAGGGGGTAAAGTGAAAGAAACTTTCGCAGGAAATACTTCTGAATTTGATTCTAAAATAGGTTATCTGGATGTGCCAATTCTGATTGGGTTCAGACCAGCTCCAGAATTTACCATTTTTGCAGGTCCTCAGGTTTCCTTCTTACTTTCTCAGGAGTCTTCCTTTAAAGTGAATGGCGAACAGGTAGGAGATAGTTTTACGAACAAAAAAGATTACAAAAAATCTATTGCTGGTGGAGTTGTGGGTGTTGGATACAGCATTACACCGAACATCAATATAAATGGAAGGTATGCGATGGACTTCCAGAAATCATTTAATGATGATTTAAACCAGGATAAATTGAAAAATAAAGGTTTCGCCCTATCATTGGGTTATACTTTTTAAGTGTAATTGATTTATCTGATTATTATACTTTACCTATTGTGAGAGGCCTGTATCATCGCGTATGATACAGGCTTTTTTTTAACAGATTGAATTGCGGATGACCGTCTGATTTGATTTAGTTTGCCTTTGTCGCTAACCTTAGGCCAAAGCATTCTCCCTGTTTTTTTATATATATTTGAAATTTAACCGAACACTAGCTCAATGAAATTTAAGTACCCCATATTTGTCTTTATTTTCTCTTTAACGGGCCTTTCTGCCGTTTTTTCACAGGAATTGCCATCATCTAAATCAGCAGCGCAGCGAAAAAGCTATATAGAAACTTTGTCTAGTCCTAACCCATGGGTCGACTCTGTGTTTAACAAATTAAATAAGCGCCAGAAAATCGCCCAGTTGTTTTTTGTGAGGGCACACACAGATATGGGCAAAGCATTCGAAGATTCCATTGCCAATGTGGTGAAGAAAGAAAGGATTGGTGGACTTGTGTTTTTTCAGGGAGGGCCGGGCCGACAAGCCATCCTGACCAATAGATACCAGGCATTGGCCCGCGTGCCTTTACTGATTACTTCTGATGGCGAATGGGGATTGGGGATGCGTTTAGACAGCACTATTTCTTACCCTTACCAAATGGCTTTAGGGGCGGTTCAAGACAAAGAACTGATTTATAGAATGGGTTTGGAAGTGGCGAAAGATTACAAGCGGATTGGGATGCACATGAATCTGGCCCCAGATGTAGATGTGAATAATAACCCTAAAAATCCAGTCATCAATTACCGGTCTTTTGGTGAAAATAAATACAACGTAACCGCTAAAGCTTTGGCTTATATGAAAGGGATGCAGGATGGTGGACTATTGGTGAGCTTGAAACATTTTCCAGGTCATGGGGATACTGATGTCGATTCTCATTACGATTTGCCAAAACTGCCATTTTCAAAAGAGAGATTGGACAGTCTGGAAATTTATCCTTTTCGCGAGCTGATCAAAGAGGGAGCAGCGGGAGTGATGATCGCACACATGAACATTCCGGCACTGGATAATACGCCTAATATGCCTTCTACCTTATCAAAACCGATCGTTACAGGTATCTTAAAAGAAGAGCTAGGCTTTAAAGGCATTATCATTTCTGATGCGATGGGCATGAAAGGGGTAGTGAAATATTTTAAAGATGGTGAGGCTGATGTGATGGGCATCATTGCAGGTAATGACATCCTGGAGCTTTCAGAAAATAGTGCAAGGGCAATTAAGCTGGTGAGGAAAGCCGTTAGAGAAGGCCGAATTCCTATGGAACGCATCGATGAAAGTGTAAAGAAAATCCTGACCGCTAAATATTGGGCAGGCTTAAATGGTAAAGACACGATAAATGAAAACAATGTTTACGCGGAAGTCAACCGGCCGGAAAGTAAAGTGCTGTTGCAGCAACTGGCAGATGCTTCGATGACTTTGTTAAGGGGAAAACAATACCTAAAAACGCTTACTGCTCAAAAGAGAACAGCGATCATTAGCATTGGAACCCCTCAGGTGACGACTTTCCAACAGGACCTGGGTAAATTTTATAAAAACTCCGTTTTTTATACTTTGGATAAAACCGCAAATGCCAATGCTATTGCGAAAGTGTTAAAAGAGATGGGCAACTTTGATCAGGTAATTATTGGGATTCATGATACAAGAACCCGCCCTGGGAATGGAATCGTGTTGAGCGCAGATCTGAAAATGTTTATTAAAGACATGGCCAATAAAAATGCTGTATTTGCTTTATTTGCCAACCCCTATAACCTGGCTGCCTTGCCAGGCCTGGAAAATAGCAAGGTACTGGTGGTTGCTTATCAAAAGGAGGATTTTATGCAGCGTGCAGCATCGTCTGTGATTAAAAATCAATTGACTACTTCTGGAAAATTACCGGTTACCGTGAATACTTTCTTTAAGTATGGTGATGGTGAGTAAGGTGCTGTAAAAAAAAAATCCCTCAAAAAACCATAAGCTCTTGAGGGATTTTTTTAATAGTTGATGGCCATTCAGACCTTTTGTAATTTTATTTATTGTTTTCCGGTTTTAACGCGGCAACATTCCAGTTTTTAAGGAATTCCGTTACTTTTTTCACACTGTGACCTTTTCCTTCTTCCAGATAAGCTGAGTTTTGCGTGTGTAAAAGTTTTCCATTACCATCAAGAATCAGAAATACAGGAAAACCGAAACGTCCTGGGTATTGTAATTTGGCCAATACTGCTTCATTTTTGTTCTCTTTGCTATAATTGATCAACACTGTTTCATAATTGTCGTTCAGCAATTTTTTAAGCTCAGGGGTATGGTCTACCAGGTTATGAAAAGCGATGCACCAGGAGCACCAGTTTCCTCCTACCTGCACAAATACATGTTTACCTTCTTTTTTAGCCTTTGCTATGGCAGCATCAAGGTCGGACTGAGCATTCGCCGCAGGATTGTAAATTTTAACAGCTTCCTTCGTATCCTGAGCAAAAGTGCTGATAGAGATAGTTATAAAAGCGAAAAGTAGTAAGGTTAATTTTTTCATTACAATTTATAGGTTAGTTATGGGTACAATAAACGTCGGTTTCAGCTTTCTTTGACTTGAAATCCAATGGTCATACAGCTATACCCAAAAGTAAAAAACTATTGAGACCTTTTTGTAATCTGAGTATAAAATTACTCTACTAATCTGGTAGTTTACTATTTTGTGGAAACTTCGGAAGAATCCTTTAGCTTTACCTAATGCCTCAACAGCCGTTAAAAATACTACAAGCTTCCGCAGGATCTGGTAAAACATTCAGTCTTACAGCCCATTATTTGACCCTTCTATTATCCGGTGAAACCAAATACCGGGAAATTCTTGCCGTTACCTTCACCAATAAGGCGACGGAGGAGATGAAAACCAGAATCATGGAGGTATTGAAAGGCTTTGCCTTAGGTCAGGATGAGGTGGAAGATTACCGGATATTGGTTTTAAAAGCGCATCCAGATTTAAATAAAACATTGCTTCAGCAAAGATCAGAGGCAATTTATAAGAGAATCCTTCACGATTACAGTCGTTTTTCCGTGAGTACAATTGATGGTTTCGTTCAAAAGGTGATCAGAGGTTTTGCCTTTGAACTGGGACTGGATTCTGGCTATGCGCTGGAAATGAATTTTGAAAAAGTAAAAAACGAGCTTGCGGATAAGCTGGATGAGCAGATGGACCACAATCCAAATTTGCTGCAGTGGATCATAGACCTTGCTTTAGACCGGATCAGTAACAATGTAAGCTGGAATTACAGAAATGAGCTGACCGACCTGGCCGGCGAGATATTTAAAGAACGTTATCAGCCTTTCGATAATGCCATTCAGGAATTAATCGAGCATAACGACCTCAATGTCATGTTCGGGGAGTACAGTAAATCCACCAAGCAGCAAATCAGTTTATTTGAAAGCGCGCTCAAAGAACTGGCATTACGGGCCACTAATTTATTTGAAGCTGCAAATATCGCGACCGATCAGCTCAAAGGAAAATCAAGGTCGCCTTTATTGGCCATTGCCAAGATTGCTGATGGTGATTTTTCAAAAATTGAAACGATTGCTAAATTAATCAATGAGCCGGAAGAGTGGTTTAAAGCTGGGGCTGATGATAGTTTATACTATACCTTGAATCCCATTCTTGATAAATTATACCAGCATTATAGCAATGGCCTGCCAGAATATATTCTTGCTCAGGCCTTCAATAAAAATTTATACTACCTGCGCTTAATGCAGGAAATGGCTGTTTTGCTGAAAACTTACCGACAGGAAAGTGGCAACTTACTCATCAGTGATGCTCAAAATCTACTGAAAGGAATTACAGGCGAAGATGATGACAACCCAGCTTTTATCTGGGAAAAAACGGGTAGTCGTTACCGACATTTCTTATTCGATGAATTTCAGGATACTTCTGCGAACCAATGGGGCAACTTTAAGCCTTTATTGAAAAATGCAATGGCAGAAGCCAATGGGAAACTGATCGACCATTTGATTGTTGGCGATGTAAAACAATCTATTTACCGCTGGCGCAATGGTGATTGGAACATCCTTCATCAGCAGGCCAAGAAAGACATTGGCGAAACCTATGTGGTTGCCGCAAATCTGGAAGAAAATTATCGGAGTACAGAAAATATCATCTCCTTTAACAATACGCTTTTTAAAGCATTGCCGATCCTGATGCAGCGTCGCTTAAATGAAACGATTGGAGAACAATCCGCCAATCAGAAATTAGCAGATTGGTGGGAAGAAAAAGGCTTCAGTCACATCATGACCGATGTATATGAGGAAGTGACTCAGAAGATCACGCCAAAAACAGCAGCAGGTGGTGCCATTGATTTCTCTGTTTTGAAAACAGACGCCAATGGGGCAAGTTTGGGCCGTACAGGCTTCAAACCAGAGGCTTTAAGGCGCATGGTAGAGACTTTAAAACGCCTGATTCTGGAAGAGAAGCGTTATAAAGCCGGTGATGCCTGTGTTTTGGTGCGCTCCAATTCGGAAGCCATTGCTGTAGTAGATGCTTTGATGGAAAATAACATCAATGTGATTTCCGGTGAGGCACTCTTAATTGAAAACAATACCGCGGTTAAAATCCTGATCAACACACTAAAAGTGATGGCAGGAATCCCCGGGAATACCGCTTTGTATAAAGCGAATATCATCAGTATGTATGCACAGTTGAGGGAAGTAGAAGTGCTGCCGGATCATTTATTCAACCTGAAAATTAAAGGCCTGGAGCATTTAATCGATCGACTGCCTCTTCAGCTTTGTGAAAATTGGAAGAGTTGGATGCAGCAGCCATTGCCAGAATTACTGGAAAAACTGATTCATGCTTATGGACTGAGTGAGGCAAAGCATTCTTCGCATTTACCTTATTTATTTGCTTTGAGAGATCTGGCAGGGAATTTCGCCCGGCAAGGGGAAAAAGGCATTACCGCCTTTCTGAACTATTGGGATGAAGAAGGCAAAAGAAAAACTTTACCATCTTCAGAAAACACCGATGCAGTACAGGTGATTACCATTCATAAATCTAAAGGACTAGCCTTTAAAGTGGTTATGGTGCCATTCTGCAACTGGGAAATCAATGGAAAACCAAATGGGATTTTCTGGGTGCCTACTGCAGATACCGCTTACCATCAGCTGCAAAGTATCCCATTGAAATACAATAAAGAATTAGGACAATCAGCTGTAGCCATCCCTTATTACGAAGAATTGCTTTACAATAATATGGATGCGTTAAATATGCTGTATGTGGCCACCACCAGGACAAAAGAGTATCTATATATCACTTGCTTAGGTAAAAAAACGGATACGGTAAGTACTATTGGGGATGTTTTAGCCATGACTTTACAAGATCAGCTGGATGAAGATGGGCGGTTTTTTGTAGACGAACCCGTGGTTAAGAAAAGTAAAACACATCGCGTAGAAGAAAGCGGGCCAACCTTCATCAATCTGCAGGAATATCCGACTTCAGAAAGACTTTCAGAAGTTTTCAATAATAACCTCAAAAGAAAAGAGCTGGAAATGCTTACTGGTACCAATGCGGGCAGGGAAGGAACGATATTGCATGAAGTACTGGCCAGATCTGCTAATTTGGAAGAAATGGAAACTGTGCTGAGTAGTATGCTCAATGAAGGTTTTTTTAAAGCAGAGGAATTGCCTTCTTTACGTAGACAGGCAGGAAATGTATTGGCTCATGGCGAATTACAAGCCTTATTAAAAACCAGCAAGGAAACGATCAATGAGAAGAGCATTATTGATATCCGTGGGAAAATGTACCGGCCGGATAAAGTGCTGATCTCTGGAAATGAGGTCATCGTAATCGATTATAAATTTACGCTCAAAGAGAGCGATTCACATATTAAACAAGTGTACGGATACCGCGACTTGTTATTGGCAATGGGCTACCAGAAGGTGAAAACCTATTTGTTTTATGCACATAGTGCAACCTTAAAATCAGTGTAAAGATGAAGGCGTTTTTAAAAGAAGTTGCAGAAGATTTAGTAAAAAGGTTGGGTTCGGATCTGCACCATGCCGCAGTTGTTTTTAACAATAAAAGGCCGGTGCCTTATCTGCAGAACCATTTGGCAGATACGCTGAGGAAACCCTTTTGGGCACCTTCCTTTTTTACCATTCAGGAGTTTTTCGCCCTTTCAACTCATTTGCAGGTGGCCGATGGTTTTAACCAGTTTTTTACCCTGTTAAAAGAATACAATAAGCTCATTATTGAAGAAGGAGGAAAACCGCTCAATCCAGATGTTTTCTATCCAATTGCCCGGATTATTCTCAGCGATTTTTCTCAAATAGACAACGATCTGGTCAATGCGGATCAGCTTTTTCAGGAACTGGAAGATATTGCGGTGATTGAAAAGGATTTTCAGCACCTGACTGCAGAACAGCAGCTATTTTTGGAGCAGTTTTGGTCTTCTTTTTCAGCTGGGAAGCAGCAATATCATCAGGAGCAGTTTATCCGCATGTGGAGACGAATGCCTAAATTATACCGTGGATTTCATGCGGCTTTAAGAGAAAAAGGTTATACCACGATGGCTTATATTTATCGTCAGCTGGCTGAAGGAAAAGCGGATAAACCAGAATTTATTGACGATTTTAAAGATGGAAAGATTGTTTTAGCAGGGTTTAATGCCCTTAGTAATGCGGAAGCCGTGATTTTCAAGAAATGGAATAAAGATGAAAAAGCTTTATTCTATTTTGATGTCGATAAATACTATATAGAGGATGAGACTCAGGAAGCAGGTTTGTTCCTGAGAAAAAATATACAGCGACTCGGGCTGCCAAATGCTTTAGGTGAGGCAAGGGATCTGATTCGCGGACAGCAGAAAGAAATTAATGTTTATAAAACACAGGGACAAACAGCACAGGCTAAGATTCTTCAGCAGGAATTGTTACAGGATTATCCATTATTGGATGTAGCTGACAATGCCGGGAAAATCGCACTGATTCTTGCTGATGAAAGCTTATTGCTGCCCGTTTTGCAAACGATTCCTACCAAATATCAGCATGCAGAAGGTATTTCGAATATAGAACTGAACGTTACAATGGGGTATCCCTTATTAGCGACCTCCATTTTTGGATTGGCAGATTTATGGCTGAGCGTTCAAGCGCAGCTGATTGATGGAAAGAAAGACACCATTTATTACAGAGAAGTAGAAGCCTTCCTTTCTCATCCTTTAACGGGCGTGTTGCCTATTGACAGAGATGCGGTACAGCAGGAAATTCTAAAAGCCCAACTGATTGATGTTCCGATAAAAACGTTGCATAAAGATCCTTTATCCATCTTATTTTTTAGCAAAGTAGATGCTGGATTAATGGCCATCGAACAGCTGCAGCAGGTCTTCAAACTGATACTGGAAAGACAGCTTGAAGAAAAGACTTTAAAGCAAACGGAAGCCGACTTATTTGGTGCTACGCTGAAAGAACTGAACAGATTACATGATACTTTAGCAGATTATGCGGCACATCTGCCACTTTCTTTTGTACTTTCTTTGATGCAAAAAGCAGTGCAGGGAATTGCGGTTCCTTTAAGCGGGGAGCCATTGCAAGGTGTTCAGGTGATGGGATTACTGGAAAGCAGGAGTCTGGATTTTGAGCATGTATATGTGCTAGGTGTCACAGAAGGGATTTTGCCACAGATCAATGTGTCGCCAAGTTTCATTCCTGACAGTATCCGCAGGGCCTATGGATTACCGGTTATTGAAAATCAGGATGCCATTTCTGCCTATATGTTTTACCGCTTATTGCAGCGTTCCAATAAAGTAAGTCTGGTTTATAACGGACAAGCGGATGATAGCAATACCGGAGAACCTAGTCGCTTTTTAAAGCAGCTGGAATTTGAAAGCGGCTATACCTTTAAATATTTTGACCAGTCGCAATCTCTTTCCATTGAGCCGAAATTAGAATTTGAGATCAAAAAAGAAGGAGAGGTATTGAGGCGTTTATATACTTATCTGGACAATCAGGAGGAAAATCCGGTGAAATTATCTGCTACCAGACTGACTACCTATCTCAATTGCCCGGTGCAGTTTTTCTATAAATACATCGCCAAAGTCGAAGAGCCGGAAGAGCTTGCCGAAAATATGGAAGCCAACAGCATTGGTTCTATCTTACACAAGGTGATGGAGCTCTTTTATCAGAAATTAAAAGCTGAAAGTCCTTATATCACTAAAGAACGTATCGCTGAAAATAGAGCGCAGCTCAAAGAAATGTGCAAGCTTGCTTTTGCGATAGAGATGTTTGATACGGAAGAAATACGGCTGGAATATAGCGGGATGCAGCAGGTCATGCTGGCCATTGTTGCCGAGTATGCTAATGTAATTTTAGACCACGACGAACAGCAAGCGCCATTTTCAATCGTAGAACTGGAGAATAATAAGGACTACGACAAAGTGACTTTCCCGATCCATGTAAAAGGAGAAGAACGAAAGCTGACTTTTTTGGGCATTATTGACCGTGTGGATCAGCGTAATGGCGTCACCAGAATTGTCGATTACAAAACAGGAAGAGACGAAGTCGGCTTTTCTTCAATTGATGAACTGTTTGACAGTGAGAGCGGTAAGCAAAATAAAGCCTTGGTACAGACCTTGTTTTATACTTATGTTTATGAACAGACGAGAAAAATTTCTGGGGTAGAGCCCAATCTTTATATTGTACGGAAAATGCGTGATGAAGGTACCTTGTTCTATTTAAAAGAAAACAGAAAGAGAGTGCTTTTACAGGCAGAGCATCTGGAGGATCTGAAGGGAAATTTTACGCAGTTACTGCGCCAGAAACTGGAAGAATTATTCAATCCAGACCTTCCTTTTAAGCATACAACCGTTGCAGAAAATTGTACATATTGTCCTTATTTAACGCTTTGTGGAAAATAATTAAACAAAAAAACAGCGCTTATGTTACTTTCAGCAGTACCTATTCTGGCTTCTATCCATCAGGTGGAAACCATTGCTTTTTACACTGAAAAAATGGGCTTTACGCTCAATTCTCAATGGGATGGTTACCTGATTTTCAGTCGGGAACATGTGAATATCCACCTCTGGTTTACGGAAGATACGGCCATTCCGAAGCATACAGGCTGTTATATTAATGTAAATAATGTACTGCAATTGTATCAGGAATATGAGCGTCAAGGCATCATCCATCCGAATGGAAAACTAGCTGAAATGCCCTGGGGGATGCGTCAATTCTCTATTTTGGACAACAATGGGAACATTATTCATTTCGGTGAGCCCCTGGAAAAAACCAGCAATTAATGCGGAAAACACAGTGTAATTAAAACACTACTTTATAATTAATTTACAATGGTTATATTTGCCATCAGTTAATATTTGAATATACAATGAGAGAAATTCAATTTAGAGAAGCGTTACGTGAAGCCCTAAGTGAAGAAATGCGTAAAAACGAGAACATTTTTTTGATGGGTGAAGAAGTAGCGCAATACAATGGTGCTTATAAAGTAAGTCAGGGTATGTTAGACGAGTTTGGTGACAAACGCGTAATTGATACTCCTATTGCCGAAATGGGCTTTACCGGTATTGGTATTGGCGCAGCAATGAATGGATTAGTTCCGGTCATAGAATTTATGACTTTCAATTTCTCATTGGTTGCTATTGATCAGATTATTAACGGTGCAGCCAAAATGCTTTCAATGAGTGGAGGTCAATTCTCTATTCCGATCGTATTCCGTGGTCCAACCGGAAATGCAGGTCAGCTAGGTGCACAACACTCTCAAAACTTTGAGAACTGGTTTGCAAACTGCCCGGGTTTAAAAGTAGTAGTTCCATCTACTCCTTATGAAGCTAAAGGTTTATTAAAACAAGCTATCCTTGATCCAGATCCAGTGATTTTCATGGAATCTGAAGTAATGTATGGTGATAAAGGTGAAGTTCCTGAAGAAGAATATTACCTGCCTATCGGTAAAGCTAACATCGTTAAAGAAGGAACTGATGTAACAATTGTTACTTTCGGTAAAATGTTAACCCGTGTGGTAAACCCTGCAGTTGAAGAACTGACAAAAGAAGGAATCAATGTTGAAGTAATCGATTTACGTACTGTACGTCCTATTGATTATGCAACAATCATTGAATCTGTTAAGAAAACAAACCGTTTAGTGGTAGTGGAAGAGGCATGGCCATTGGCTTCTATCTCATCTGAGATTGCGTTTAATGTTCAAAAGAATGCTTTTGACTATTTAGATGCACCAGTATTACGTATCACTTGCGCAGACGTTCCACTTCCTTACGCACCAACACTAATCGCGGCTAGTTTACCTAATGCTGAAAGAGTAATTAAAGCAGTAAAAGAAGTATTATATGTAGCAAAATAAGTTACAAATTACATCGTTAATATAGGATCCCGTTGGTATTTACCAACGGGATTTTTTTTAACCCATTCTAACCTGGAGCCAACAATTCATTAACACATTATTTATTTGAGGATATCGATTGTTAGCCTTAATTTTGGCGCCAATTGTACGTTAGCCTATCAAAAGATCATTAAATGAGTCATCATTCTAAAATAATTGCTACCGAACTTGGTGTAGCTGAAAAACAGGTTGTTGCAACCATCGAATTGTTAGATGCCGGTGCAACTGTACCATTTATTTCCCGCTATCGTAAAGAGGTAACCGGAAGTTTAGATGAAGTACAGGTAGCGGCAGTCCGCGATAGATTTCAGCAGCTTCGTGAGCTGGACAAACGTAGAGAAGCAATTCTTAAAGCCCTAACCGCATTGGATAAGCTGAGTCCGGAATTAGAGCGTCAGATCAATGCAGCCAGCGATATCACTACGATTGAAGACATTTACCTTCCTTATAAACCCAAGCGTAAAACGAGAGCTTCTGAAGCTAGAAAGAAAGGTTTGGAGCCATTGGCGCTAATGCTGCTGGAACAGGGCAAAGGTGATCCTGATTCGGAGGCTCAGGCCTTCTTAAACGAGGAATTGGGGGTGAATTCTACAGAGGAAGCCCTGGCAGGTGCAAGAGACATCATTGCAGAAATTGTGAATGAGCATGTGGAGCTGAGGACCTCAATGCGTCAGTATTTTCAGCAGAAATCTTCTTTTAAATCTTCTGTAATGAAGGGTAAAGAAGTAGAAGGAATCAAGTATAAAGATTATTTCGACTGGGAAGAGCCGCTTAAAGCAGCACCATCACACCGTGTTTTGGCCATGAGAAGAGGAGAAAATGAAGCGATTTTGAAATTGGAAACGATGCCAGAAGAAGAAGGAGCGATCTCTATCATCGAGGAACAATTTATCAAAGGCAATTCTGCAGCGACGAAACACGTGAAGATGGCCATTCAGGATTCTTACAAGCGTCTTTTGGGGCCAGCTATGGAAACAGAAATCCGCTCTTTCTCAAAAGAGAAAGCAGATGCAGAAGCCATCCGCGTATTTGCAGAAAATGCCAGACAATTGTTATTGGCAGCGCCGATGGGACAAAAGAATGTGCTGGCAATCGACCCGGGATTCCGTACCGGATGTAAGGTGGTTTGTTTAGACCGACAAGGAAAACTATTAGAAAATACAGCGATATACCCACATACCGGACAAGGAAATGTGAAAAACGCAGCAGATAAAATTATTGAGCTTTGCAAAAAGCATCAGGTAGAAGCCATTGCCATTGGTAACGGTACTGCAGGTCGGGAAACAGAAGTGTTTATCCGTGGTTTACAGATTCCTGAGGTGACTGTTGTGATGGTCAATGAAAATGGAGCTTCTATCTATTCCGCTTCAGATGTGGCCCGTGAGGAGTTTCCTACGCAGGACATTACCGTTCGTGGAGCGGTTTCTATCGGAAGAAGGCTGATGGATCCATTGGCAGAATTGGTGAAAATTGATCCTAAATCTATTGGGGTGGGGCAATACCAGCATGATGTAGACCAAAGTAAATTACAGCAATCACTGGATGATACGGTGATGAGCTGTGTGAATGCGGTAGGAGTCGAGTTAAATACAGCTTCAAAACAAGTATTGGCCTATGTTTCTGGTTTAGGTCCGCAACTGGCACAAAATATTGTGACCTATAGAAATGAAAATGGTGCGTTTAAAAATAGAGATAGTCTGAAAAAGGTACCTCGTCTAGGTGATAAAGCTTATGAGCAGGCTGCGGGTTTCTTAAGGATCAGAGATGCAGAGCAGATTTTGGATGCCAGTGGTGTTCACCCGGAGCGTTATGCTTTGGTGAATAAGATGGCGAGAGACTTGAATTGCAGTGTTGCACAGCTGGTAAAAGATGCGGAGTTAAGAAAGCAAATCAAGCTGCAGCAATATGTAACTGAGGAAATCGGTCTGCCGACTTTAAACGACATCATGAACGAATTGGCGAAACCAGGGAGAGATCCAAGGGAACAGTTCGAGGCTTTCAGTTTTACGGATGGTGTGAATGAAATCGCTGATTTAAGAATCGGTATGAAACTTCCGGGAATCGTGACCAATATTACCAATTTCGGTGCTTTCGTGGATATAGGCGTTCATCAGGATGGATTGGTACATACCAGTCAGCTGGCCGATCGTTTTGTAGCAAATCCTAATGATGTGGTCAAAGTACATCAAAAGGTGGAGGTGACAGTAGTAGAGGTTGATGCGGCAAGAAAACGCATTTCTTTATCCATGAAATCAGGAGAAGCAAAGCCGAAAGTGAAAGCAGCAGGAAAACCAGAGGAGCGCGCAAGAACTTTCAATAAGCCTGTGAGTAAAAATCCTGCTGGCAATAGGCCAAAACCTGTTCAGAAGCCTGAACAAAAAGGGAAAGCACAACCAGAAGGCGATTTGCAGCTGAAACTGGAAGCTTTGAAAAGCAAGTTTAAATAAGTTAGACGGTCAATTTTTTTAAATGACTCTTATTAAGAAGACAGATTGAATTACAATTCAATCTGTCTTCTGATACTTTCTTCCAGTGAAATCAGTGTTTCTGTACGTTGAATACCTTCAACCGCCTGTATTTCCTCATTCAGCACATGTCTTAGATGATTCGTATCTCTACAGATGATTTTAGCGAACATACTGTAAGCACCGGTCGTATAATGTAGCTCCACCACTTCCTTGATTTTGCTCAATTGCGCTACCGCATCCTTATACTGAATTCCTTTTTCCAGGTAAATTCCAAGGAAAGCAGTAATGTCATAGCCGGCCTTTTGCGGATCAATCATCAGATGTGAGCCTTTGATAATGCCCATTTCCTGTAATTTCTTCATCCGAACGTGGATCGTTCCTCCAGAAACGATCAGATCTTTAGCGATTTCCGTGTAAGGTTTCGTCGCATCCTGCATTAACTGTTTTAAAATGTCAATATCCAGGTTATCAATTTCTAAATTTTGGCTTTCTTTTTTAAGCATGATTTTGATATTTGTTAACGATATTCAAATATAATTATTAATATGGTAATAATAAAATAATATGATTAAAATATTTGCAACATAATAGGGTTGTTGTTACATTTGTATCAAGCAAGTAACAAAAAATAATCGTTCTTTTAACATTTGCTTATACTCTGTAGGGTGGTGAAACTGGCAGACGCACCTCCTTGTCTCGGTGGTGGAGAATATGGAAAACCCGTAAGGGCTAACTACTCCTTGAAGGTTCGACTCCTTCCCCTACAGCCATGAGGTTTTGAGTGATAAGTTTTTTAATTCTAATATAAGGTGCATTTGGAAATTTACAACTTAACGCTTAAAACTCAGAAGATTGTCCTTTAAAATAATGTTGGGTGGTGAAATTGGCAGACACGCCTCCTTGTCTCGGTGGTGGGGATAAATGGATAAACGTAGTTTATGGGTTGACCACAATTGATTTTGAACTATAGCTAACTACCCCTTGAAGGTTCGACTCCTTCCCCAACAGCCAGTTTTTTTATGAATAATAAGTTAGTTAAAAAAAAGTGACCTTGGATGAGGTCACTTTCTTTTTAGCGTCTTTGCATAAAAAAAAGCGGCTGCTTTTTTCAAAACAGCCGCCAGAACTAGCTAAAAGATTATGGTTTCAATTGATACTTATCACTGAATTTTTTATCCAGTTGTTTATGAAGATTGTCTAGATTGATATCTCTTCCTTGAATAAAAGCCTGTTCTACATGATTACTTTTCATATCCAAGGCATCTCCAGAGGAGATAAAGAAGGTCGCATCCTTACCCATTTCTAAACTTCCGGTAGTTTTATCGATACCCAATACCTTTGCAGTATTCAAAGTGATGGTTTGTAATGCCTTTTCAGGATCTAGTCCCCATGCAGCAACGGTTCCTGCCATAAAAGGAAGGTTGCGCTGTTGCCAGTAACCATCAATACTCACCACTACATTTATACCTGCATTGGCCAATACGGCCGCATTTTTATAAGGCATGTTCACATCATCATCCACAGAATTCGGCAATGCATGCGGCTGTTTCACCACTACTGCCACATTGTTCTGCTTTAAGAAATCTGTAATTAGGTAAGCTTCATCACCACCAACAATGGTGGGTGTAATCTGATACTTCTTCGCAAAATTTACCGCTGCAATAATGTCTTTCTGGCCATCTACATTGATAAACAAGCGCTGTGTACCATTAAATAGGTTTTTCATAGCTGCCAAACGTGCATTGCTGACCGCAGGCTTTGGACCTTCTGCATAAGCTTTCGCTTCTGCAAAAAGCTGATCCAGCTCATTAATTGAATTTTGTGCCCTTTCTTTTAGGACCTCTGGTGCGATCACAGGGCCTCGGAAGCCAAAACCTCCTCTGCCTTTAGGAACGATCGGCCAGGTGATGTGCATGGCATCGTCTTTCTTAATTGCGGCATCTTCCCAATTCCAGGCATCCAGTTGTACCACAGAGGAGCTTCCTGAGACCATTCCACCCTGAGGAGTAACCTGTGCCATTAAAACGCCATTGCTTCTTAGGGTTGCCGGAACTTTAGAGTCTGTATTATAAGCAATAATAGAGCGGATATGTGGATTGATGTTTCCGATTTCAGCAAAGTCAAGCGTGGCTTTTACCGACTCGAATTCTGTCAGGCCCAGGTTAGTTACCGGCGCAATAAATCCAGGATATACATGTTTGCCATTCGCTTGAATCAGGTTTCCTTTGCTCATGTCCAGACGAACTACCGTTGCATCTCCAATGCCAGTGATTTTCCCTTTGTCAAAAATCAGGTAGCCATTTTCAATGACGCTGCCGTTACCCAGGTGTAATTTGGCACCAAGTACATAAGTCAGCTTGCTTTGTGCAGGAGCCGGAGAGATATTCGCCTGTGCGAAACCTGCAACCGTTGCTGCTGCGGTAAGGAATACGGTTAAAATATATTTATTCATGAGCATGTGTCCTTTCTAATTCGTTTAGTTCCATAGCATAATCTTCTACAGTCTCGCAATGGTACATGCGAGGGCTTTCAGCTACTGGACGCTGTGTTTTTCCACCTTTTCCTTTACTTTCCTGCATTTTTTTAATGATTCTTGCGCGTTCATTCTGCTGGTCTTTTCTAACTTGTTCATCGCGATCGATGTCCCAATAAGAAATACCATCTACAAAAGTTTTCTCTGCTTTCGCATAAATTGACAATGGATTTGCCGACCAGATTACAACGTCTGCATCTTTACCCACTTTAATACTGCCCACTTTATTGTCGATATGGAGCATTTTTGCAGGATTCAAGGTCACAAATTTCAACGCATCTTCTTCTGGTACCCCACCATATAATACCGATTTACCGGCTTCCTGATTTAACCTGCGTGCCATCTCCGCATCATCGGAGTTGAATGCAGTAGTGATGCCCACATTGTGCATGATCTTTCCATTGTAAGGAATTGCTTCTGCTACTTCTATTTTATAAGCCCACCAATCTGAGAAAGTGGAAGCATTAATGCCGCGTGCCTTCATTTTGTCGGCCACTTTGTATCCTTCCAGAATATGGGTGAAAGTGTTGATTTTAAAGCCAAGACTATCGGCAACATTCATCAGCATATTGATCTCCGACTGCACATAAGAATGACAAGTAATGAAACGTTTATTGTCCAGAATTTCGACAATCGCATCCAGTTCTAAATCCTTGCGTACATTATTTCCTTTTGTGGCTAATGCCGTTTTATATTCCTTTGCTCGTGTAAACTCATCAACAAAAGACTGTTCTACGCCCATTCTGGTCACAGGGAAACGAGCACCTGTACCGAAATTACTCTGTTTAACGTTTTCACCAAGCGCGAATTTGATAAAACCATCAGCTCCCGCAAATTTCAATTCCTCAGGCAGTTTTCCCCAGCGAAGTTTAATCAACTGTGCTTGTCCACCTATCGGATTTGCTGAACCATGAAGGATGTGCGAAGTGGTTACACCGCCTGCCAGCTGACGATAAATGTTTACGTCTTCTGAGTTGATGATGTCTGCAATACGAACTTCTGCGGAGGAAGATTGCGCGCCTTCATTGATGCCGCCTGTTCCGGCGATATGTGAATGTTCATCAATCAAACCCGGTGTAATGTGCTTTCCTGTAGCATCAATGACTTTTGCATTGCCAGCACTTAGGTTTTTTCCAACTGCTTTAATTTTGCCGTTTTCTAGTAATACATCTGCATTTTGAAGAATACCCTCTTTTTCATTTGTCCATACGGTAGCATTTTTTAGCAATACGGTTTCCTGTTTTAATGGGCTGGCGGTACCGAAAGCGGTGAAAGGATAAATGAGTGTGCCGGCATTTAAAACTGGTTTTTCCAGGTCTTTTTTAGCTAATGTTTTTGAGGTGGTATCTTTTTCATCCTTTTTATTGGTGATGAATCTTTTTCCTTGTACCCAGTTTTCCAATACAATGTTGTTCTTTTTAAAGAGACTATCGGAAGTGATAATGAAGTTAGCCAGTTTTCCTTTTTCCAGCGTTCCCACTTTGTCAGCAACACCAATCATTGCTGCTGGGATTTCAGTAACCGATAAAAGTGCTTGTTTTTGAGTCAGGCCATTGTCGATCGCAGTGCGGATATTGGTCCAGAAATCAGCAGCTTTATCTAGTCCGAAGGTGGTTAAGGAGAATTTAATCCCTGCTTTCTCCAGGATCCCTGGATTTGAAGGAGCCATTTCCCATCCTTTCATCTGTGCTAAAGTCACATTTCTTGCATCTGCAGGATCTTCCACATCATAAGCTTTAACAAAGTTGATCGGAATAATCAAACTGGCGCCAGTTGCCTTTACTGCGTCTACACGCTGATATTCATCGCCATTGGATTTGATGATGTACTGCTTCCCAAACTCTTTGCCAATTTTATCTGCGCGCAAAATATTTTGCCAGCCATCGGCTTCAAAAATTTGTGGGATTTGCTGTTGCTTGTTAAATGCTTCCAAAGAGATGTTGTATTCTTCTTTTTGCTTGCCATACCATTGCGCATCATAATAAGTTTGACGCAATAGGGCAATGGAGCCCATTAATGAGGTTGGATAATCGTTCTGCGAAGAACCTTTATTGAAAGAGTAGTTTGCAGCAGCCTCAGGTTTTAGCATGGTACTGTTCTCTCTTTCATCACTCAGGCTGACCACGGAAGAGGTGCCACGAGCAATACCATCTCTGTTGATGACGTTTACGCTGCCGAATCCAGCTTTGCGCAACTCGTCTGCTTTTTTAGTGTCGATTGCAAAGATCGCATTCACTTGTGTTTCTGGTCTAATGGCTTCATTCCAGCCATAAGCACCTTTTTTAGTAGAAGTAAAGATGGATTGACGCATACCTCCGGTTGAGGTTCTGGTATTTTCCGGTATACCATAAGCCGAAAATGCATCCACCAAAGAAGGGTAAATAAATTTTCCTTTTAGATCGATCACGACATAGCCTTTCGGTATGGCGGTTCCGCTGCCTACAGATTGGATAGTTTGGCCCTTAATTAATAAGGTTCCGTTGGGAATGGTCTGGTTCGCATTTACCACGATGTTTGCATTGGTAAAAGCATAATTCCCCGGTCTGATATCATAAGACCCATTTACTGGGTAGGTCTGCTGAGCAAATACCAGGGTACCAGAAAAGACCAACGCAAGCGAGAGTAGAATTTTCTTCATAAAGATTTAGTTTTTAGTACCTAAATCTAACCTAAAAAAACGGGAGCATTTGTTTATAACCTATTTTTTACCAAGAGCGGAAGGTTAGTTTTAGGCTGAATGTGTAAATATGCTGACGAGTGAAGTGTGAGTACTCTGCTACAAATGTGTAGTATTCAAGGGAAAGCAGGTCTTGCGAACTACAACTCTATTAGTTTATAATGATTTTAAATATCGATTACTATTTTTCCTTTTTTTTAAAATGTATTTTATTGGTTAAGTTTGAAAGAAAAACTTGTTATGGATTTCTATCATATTTTGAAAAGTGCGCACTCAGGATGGCGTTACCTGGTTTTAATTATGTTGGTGTTGGCAATCGTTCAGGCATTGGCTGGATGGTTAGGCAAAAAACCATATACAGAAGCAAATAGAAAGATAAATGTTTTCACATTGATCTTTGTACATACCCAAATATTATTTGGATTGGGCTTGTATTTCTTGAGTCCACTGGTTCAGGCAGGGATTAGATATTGGAAAATGGAGCATATCGGAATGATGATTTTTGCGGCTATTTTAGTGACTATTGGCAATGCAAGATCGAAACGTATAGACGATGCAGCGAGCAAACACCGTACTATCGCCCTATATTTTGGCCTTGGACTGATCGTTATCGTTGCCTCTATTATTCAGATGACTCAGGTTGATCCTACAAGGACATTCTGGGGAGCATCATAAAATTTCACAATTTAATTTGGTGTTGTAAGATTTATTTATATTTTTGTTGCACATGATTAACAATATACATACTTGGCAATGGCGCAGTAATTCTGAAAAGAGTTTCGTCGTAGCTTTGTGTACCTTATAGTTTATCAACCTAAACCAAACCACACTTATAAACCCGACGTAACCACACGTCGGGTTTTTTTGTATAAAAATTTTTATGACGGCGATGAAATACAATTGCATACTGATGAAAACTAAGATTTAAGATGAAGAATTATATCATTAACACCACTTACAAGAAGCGTCTTGCGGATACCACTACTCCGGTAAGTATTTACCTGAGGTTGAGGGATGTATATCCGAACACCATTTTATTGGAAAGTTCCGATTACCACAGTCGCGAGAACTCGGTGAGTTACGTGTGTGCCCAGCCAGTGGCCGGGATCGTATTGAAGAATGGCATCTTATCTACTTATTTCCCCGATGGAAAGAAAGTGGAAAAAGAGAACTTTGTGCTCACTGAAGAAATTGATGCTTTTAAGCAGCAGTTTGAGCCTGGCGTAGTCAATGATACGCGCTATATCTCTAATGGTTTATTTGGTTATTTCACCTGGAATGCCATTCAACATTTTGAAGACATTTCTTTCCAGGCTACTTCTCCTGAAGGAGAGGACATCCCGATGATGCAGTATCATATTTATCGGTACATCATTGCCATTGACCACTTTAAGAACGAAGTGACCTTATTTAAAAATACTTTTAACGGGGATGAAGATGATGACCTGGAGAAAATGGAGTACCTGGTCCAGAATAAAAACTTCCCGGAATACAGTTTCAAAACTACTGGAGAGGAGCATTCTAACTTAACCGACCAGGGTTTTATGGACATCGTCGATAAAATGAAAAAGCACATTTTACGAGGTGATGTTTTTCAAATTGTCCCATCAAGAGCATTTAAGCAAGGATTTTTGGGTGATGAATTTAATGTATACCGTTGCTTACGCTCCATCAATCCTTCTCCATATCTTTTCTATTTCGACTATGGAAGCTTCAAGTTATTTGGTTCTTCGCCGGAAGCACAAATCACTATTAAAAACAATGTAGCCAATATTTTCCCGATTGCAGGTACCTTTAAACGTACTGGAAATGATGAAGAAGACGCAGAACTGGCCAGAAAACTGGAGCAGGATCCGAAGGAAAGCGCAGAACATGTGATGCTGGTAGATCTGGCAAGAAATGACCTGAGCAGACATTGCAGTGGTGTAGCCGTGAAATCGTTTAAAGAAGTTCAATATTATTCTCATTTGATACACCTGGTTTCTAAAGTTAGCGGGAACCTTCAAAAAGATGTCTCTTCTTTCAAAGTGGTGGCGGATACTTACCCTGCAGGAACATTGAGCGGTGCACCAAAATATCGTGCCATGCAGCTGATTGATGAGTACGAAGGCTTAGGACGTAATTTTTATGCAGGTGCTATCGGATATATGGGCTTTAATGACACGTTCAATCATGCCATTATGATCCGTACTTTTATGAGTAAAAACAATGAATTGCACTATAGGGCAGGAGCGGGTATTGTGGCCGATTCTATCCCTGAAAATGAAATGCAGGAAGTAAATAACAAAATTGCAGCCCTTCGCAGAGCTGTAGAAATGGCCACAGGGATATAACATGACAAACGATAAAGAGATGCAAAAGAAAGTATTGGTAATTGACAATTACGATTCATTCACTTATAATTTAGTCCACCTGGTAAACGAGTTAGGAAGAGAAGTGGAAGTATGGAGAAATGATAAGTTCGAATTGTCTGATGTAGCACAATACGATAAAATTATCCTTTCGCCAGGCCCCGGTATTCCAGAAGAAGCAGGTTTGTTGTTGGATGTGATCAAAGAATATGCAGCAACCAAGAGTATATTTGGTGTGTGTTTAGGGCAGCAAGCCATTGCCCAGGCATTTGGCGGTACTTTGTTGAATTTAGGCAGGCCAATGCATGGCATTGCCACCCCAATTCAGGTGTTGGATAAGGAAGAAATACTTTTCAAAAATTGTCCAGAGGTGATCAATGTTGGCCGTTACCATTCTTGGGTAGTCAATACCGAAGGTTTGCCGGACTGTTTAACCGTAACTGCCACAGATAAAGACCAGGAGATTATGGCGCTAAGACATAAAGAATTTGATGTTAGAGGCGTTCAGTTTCACCCGGAAAGTGTGCTGACAGAATATGGTAAGGAAATGATGAAAAACTGGTTAGAAGCTTAAAAGATGAATATTTTAGATAAAATTGTCCTTCGCAAGCGCGAAGAAGTGGCACTGGCCAAAGAACTGGTTTCTACAAAAATGCTGGAGGCAGCATTACATTTCAACCGCGTACCTTATTCATTTGAAGAGTTTCTATTGGATGAAAAGCGTTCAGGAATCATTGCCGAGTTTAAGCGCCGTTCGCCTTCAAAAGGCATCATTAATGACAAAGTGACTGTAGAAGAGGTGACTACTGCCTATGCTGCTGCAGGTGCTTCGGCACTTTCTGTGCTGACGGATGTAGATTTCTTTGGTGGTCATACTAATGATTTACTGGCGGCAAGAGCAGTGAACAATATTCCGATCCTTAGAAAGGATTTCATGATTGATGAATATCAGATCCTGGAAGCTAAAGCATTGGGTGCAGATATCATTTTACTGATTGCTGCGATTCTAACACCAGATGAGATTGAAGACTTAGCCGTGTTTGCTAAAAGTCTTGGATTGAACGTGTTATTGGAGGTTCATAACCTGGACGAGTTGCAAAGAAGCGTAATTCCTGAGTTGGATGCCATTGGTGTCAATAATAGAAATCTAGCTGATTTTTCTGTTAACATTCAGACTTCTTTTGAATTGGTAGACGAAATTCCGGACGACTTTTTGAAAATCTCTGAAAGTGCGATTAGTGATCCGATAACCATCAATGAATTGAGAGCCGCTGGATTTGACGGTTTCCTGATTGGTGAAAACTTTATGAAAACTCAAAATCCAGGAGCATCGATGGCCGACTTTGTCAGTCAGCTGATCTCGGTATAACTTTTGTATCTTTGTACTTTACATGGGAAAGCAAAAATATTTTGATACCGCGCTTAAACCTGAACGTGCTGTTCTTGTTGGCGTAATAAGACAAGGTGAAAAACCGGAAGAAACCAAAGAGTATTTGGATGAACTGGCATTTCTGGTAGATACTGCTGGAGGTGTGGTGACGCACATTTTTACTCAAAAAATGGAGAAGCCTGACCGGAGCACTTTTGTAGGTACAGGAAAATTAGAAGAAATAGCGGCTTATGTGAAGTCGGAAGAAATAGATTTAGTGGTGTTTGATGATGAATTGTCACCTTCACAACTGAGAAATATTGAGCGTGAACTGCAGGTGAAAGTACTGGACAGGAGTAACCTGATCCTGGATATTTTTGCAGGCAGGGCACAGACTGCACAGGCGAGAACTCAGGTGGAGCTGGCTCAGCTGCAATACTTACTGCCACGATTAACCCGTTTATGGACCCACTTGGAGCGCCAAAAAGGGGGTATCGGGATGAGAGGTCCCGGTGAAACTCAGATTGAAAGTGATAGAAGGATGATTTTGGAGAAAATTGCACTTTTAAAAGAACGTCTGAAACTCATCGATAAGCAAAATGAGACACAAAGAAAAAATCGTTCTGAACTGATTCGTGTCGCATTGGTAGGATATACCAACGTGGGCAAGTCTACGATCATGAACATGCTGTCGAAATCGGAAGTATTCGCGGAAAATAAATTGTTTGCTACTTTAGACACTACGGTGCGTAAAGTGGTGATCGAAAACGTGCCTTTCCTTTTATCGGATACGGTAGGTTTTATCCGCAAACTGCCTCACCATTTGATCGAATGTTTCAAATCTACCTTAGATGAGGTACGTGAAGCAAATGTTTTGATCCATGTGGTAGACATATCTCATCCTAATTTTGAGGATCAGATCAATGTCGTCAATGAAACTTTAAAAGACCTGGGCGCAAGAGACAAACCGACGATCATGCTGTTCAATAAAATTGATGCATATGTGAGCCCGGAAGTAGATCTGGAAAATGGGGAGAAGTCTACATTGACCATTGAAGAGTTTGAACACAGCTGGATGGCCGCCAATAATGCCCCTGCGATGTTTATCTCTGCCTTGCACAAAGAGAATTTAGAAGAATTTAAACAACTATTGTACGATAAAGTGAAGGCTTTACATACAGAGCGCTATCCTTACGATAAGCTGTTATATTAATATTAAGATTGGAATAATTATGGAAAGTAAACGTCAGCAGAAATTTGCCGGAATCCTGCAAGAGGAATTAGCTAGTATATTTCAACGTGAAGGAGCAGCATATTTACCAAATACCTTGGTTACCATTACTAAAGTCCGCGTTTCTCCGGATTTAGCGGTAGCAAAGGTTTATTTAAGCTTTTTAAATACCAACAATACCACATTATCTGTGGCAGAAGTGAACGCTCATTCTAGTGAGATCAGGTATAAATTAGGCGCAAGAATTCGCCATCAGGCAAGAGTTGTACCTACCTTAACCTTCTTCCTGGATGATACAAATGAGTATGTACAGCACATGGATAAGATCTTTGACAAGATTGCAAAAGAGCCTAGACAGCCAGATACAGAAGAAACAGCGGATTAATTTATAGCGCTAAAAATAATATGCAGGAAACAGCAGCCCCAAATCATCTA
Source organism: Pedobacter polysacchareus (assembly GCF_019802255.1). Lineage (GTDB taxonomy): Bacteria > Bacteroidota > Bacteroidia > Sphingobacteriales > Sphingobacteriaceae > Pedobacter > Pedobacter polysacchareus. The sequence continues at coordinate 343,077 of NZ_JAHYSS010000001.1, forward strand.
TTGAATCTAAAAGGGGTAGAAATTGGAAAGGTGGTAGATTTTGATCCCTCAACGGATCGATTGTATCCTTTTAATTTTACCGTTAGCAATACGGAGCTGAGTCCGGAAATATTGGCCGATACGGCACTTTTTAGCGATTGGATTACTGATCATCTGTCGAAGGCCAATGCCCGTTATGGGATTGGCGGATATGATGAACACCGGACGATCTATGCCCGGAGTCATCATTTTGATAGTGATGAAGAACCTCGCAGACTACATCTTGGGGTCGATATCTGGGGTCCTGCAGGAACGAAAGTATACAACTTTTACGATGCGGAAGTCCACAGTTTCAAATTCAATGACCATTATGGGGATTATGGGGCAACCATTATTCTTAAATATACGATCAATGGCCAGGTGTTTCATGCTTTGTACGGACACCTGAGCTTAGATTCATTAACTGGTTTATCAGTAGGACAGAAGATCGCTAAAGGAACAGCATTTGCTGCTTTTGGCATCCCGGAGGAGAACGGTCACTGGCCTCCTCACCTTCATTTTCAATTGATTTTTAACCTGTACACTGCTCATGGTGATTACCCTGGAGTGTGTCAGTTTTCACAAAAGGCGGCATTTCTCTTGAACTCCCCAGATCCTTCCGCAATATTAAAACATACTTTTAAAGCCGCATTGATTTAATTTCCGTAAATTAGGGTATGGGCAAAATCTTATTTTTATGCTTCCTGTTTTTCGGATTTTCGGCACAGTCGCAACCTAGATTAAAAGGTGGACTGGACAAATTTGTCATGGAAAAAAAGGTGTATCCGCCATATTCCCTGCGCAACTGTATCCAAGGTCTGGTGACCATTGAATTTAAACTCAATGACCATGGAGAGGTGACTTATTCCGCGATTCGTTCAGGTATAGGTACAGATCTGGACGATGAAGCACTTCGTCTGATTCGTCTGAGCAGCGGTAAATGGGAGGTTCCTAAAAGCCATGATACTACTGTAGTACTGCTTGCTCCTATGAAATTTGAGCTTTCCGGATCCGGCTGCGATGGGAAAACCAAGACGGATATTACCCTGGCAATCGCCAATTATGTATCCAATGCCTCCCTCACAGAGGTGATCCAGAATTTCTATAAAAATAGAGAAACAGTAGGTTTTAAACCTGAAGATGAGGCCAGGTTTGCCAGGCTAAAGGAACAACTGGGCTATGATGATGATTACTTTTCGGAAAGGATAAAAGATGGAAAACGCAAACTGAAACAAAAAGATCCTCAAGGCGCTTGCGAAGATTTTCTATTTGTCAAGAATATGGGATCCAATATGGCGGATGAGTTGATTGCTCAGTATTGTCTTTAGGTAAAAGAACCTAGCGGCTTATGATGGACAAATGATCGAAATGGCTGCAGGAAGAATAGTGGCTTCCACACGGTTCACTTTCCCCACATACTCGCCATCTACTTGAAAATGCACTTTATGCTTCGTTTTGATACACAGGTCTTTGGTATGGAATAGCTCAATTTTTTCTGGATTAAAAGGCAGTTCTGTAAATCGAACTTTTAAAATTTCGAGTACCGTATATTTCTTCACTAAAATGACCTCAAATAGCTCGTCTGATAAATCGCCCTCCGGGTTGATTTTTACACCTGTGCCGTAACTGGTGGCATTGGCAATCACGACCATAGCTGCCTGGGTCTGGATCTGTTTTCCTTTGATTTCTAGCTGTATCTCCATTTTATGGTAGCTCCAAAGGGCCTGCCAGGCGGCTTTTGCATAACCCAACATGCCACGACTGGGTAAACTGTCAAAACGTTTGATGATGTAGGCATTGAAGCCAATATCCGCAAGGTGGATGCAAAGTTCTCCATTTACTTTTATGGCGTGGATTTTTTTAGGCTGCCCTTTTGCTGCCACTTGAAGCGCGGCGTCTAGTTCCAGCGGGATACCCAGTTCTTTAGCCATCCCATTAGCCGAACCTGCGGGAATGATGCCTATTGGCATGTTTGATCCCTGTAAACATTCGGCCACGAGCTTTAGCGTACCGTCGCCGCCTACAGCAATAACGCGATCGGCCTTTGACTCATTTATGGCTTGCTTTATTTTTTCCTGACTGCAGTTTTTAGGGAGCTCAAAAATCTGAATTTCCTGAGGCTGTCCTTTAAAATGAAGGGCTATAGCTTCGGAATAGTTAATTTGCTGATTTCCAGAACCGGGGTTAACGATAAAAAGTAATTTTGCGCTCAAATTGGCTGCTCCCATTGATATTGTTTAATACCACAAACAACTTTTGGCTTACTCTGTTTTAATTAGTAATGAATAAATCCTGTAATGTTAAAGTATATCATGGCTACGGACATACCCACGATCTGGTTATTTATGGCCATGTGTTTACTTTTAAAGCGAAAACAAAACAAGTTTACAGCAATAATATCTTTGTAAATATTGCCCACCTTTTGAAACTTTTTATTGTGAAGCCTGCCGCATTTACCAGGGTACAGCTTAATTTTAATGGACAGTTGATAGAGCAAAAAACTGCTTATGATGGTTTTTTTAAATTTGAATGGGAAGCTATTAAGGATGTAACTGCGGGATGGCATGGCGTAACGGTGAAAGCATTTGCGAAAGATGGAACTTTGATTGGTGAATCTTTAGGCAAAGTATATGTGCCGCACCTTACCCAATATGCGATCATTTCTGATGTAGATGATACCGTGATGGTTTCCCATTCGGCCACCATAGGACGAAGGTTGCGGGAACTGTTTATTAAAAATCCAAGAACGCGTAAAACCTTTTCTGGCATTGCCGAATTCTACCGTCAGCTCGCTTTATCCCATACTACTGCTGATCAGCCTAATCCTTTCTTTTATGTATCCAGTACAGAATGGAATCTTTATGATTATCTGGTAGAAACATTTCGTTTTAACCGACTGCCGGAAGGGGCCTTTTTACTCAACCAGCTGAAACGCTGGACCAGCTTAATTAAAACCGGTAAAACAGGACATGAAGGGAAACTGATACGTTTGAGAAGGATTATGGCTGTTTTCCCAAATCAGAAGTTTATTCTTTTTGGTGATAACTCACAGAAAGATCCCTCTATTTACGCGACCATTGCAGAGAAGTTTCCGCAGAATGTATCTGCGGTATTCATTAGAAACGTGCGCAAAGAAAAGGAATTGGAAACTTCGGGAATATTGAAAAAAATGGAAGTGATAGGAATCCACACCTGCTTATTTAAAGATAGTAAAGACGCATTTGAAAAGGCGCAAAAAATAGGTTTGATTGAAATTAAATAGGCGAGTTACCTCTTTTAAAGGATATGGTTTTGGGAACAGTTTGATATTTATCTCTTGGGTTTTAACTGATTGACTTACCGAATGGTGTAAAGGCCAGGTTCATTAACTTGAAATGTTGCCTGCCGAAAGGGATACCTATAATCGTAATACAAAACAACAATCCGAAAACTAAGTGGGTTAAAGCAATCCAGAAACCACCAAAAACCAACCAGATGATGTTCATGATGGTAGATAAGCAACCGGTATTGGAAGAGGTATCTGTGATTTTTACCCCGAATGGGGCCAATCCTACAATGGCAAATTTGAAACATTGCAGGCCAAATGGAATACCTACGATGGTGAGACATAAGATCAATCCTCCGATGATGTATTCGAAAAAGATGAAAATGCCGCCAAAAATGATCCAGATGATATTGCCTATTAAGTTCATAGCCTTGTTTTTCATTTAAGATGCGATAAAGAAGCGTTCGTTACATTAAATTATTGTTTTTATTATTGCATCATGGTTTTTAGACTTGATGAAAAGGAGGTGAGTTTTCCAGACCCGGCATTGGCGGATCCGGACGGATTATTAGCAGTAGGGGGAGATTTAAGTGTCAACAGACTGCTTTTAGCCTATCATCATGGGATTTTTCCATGGTTTAGTGAGGATGATCCTATTTGTTGGTATTCTCCTCATGAGCGTTGTGTAATTTATCCGGATCAGGTGAAGATTAGCAAAAGCATGGCAAAAGTTCTAAAAGATGGGGTATTTAAAATTACCTATAATGAAGCTTTTCCAGAAGTGATCAGAAATTGTGCTAAAGTTGGCAGAAAAGATCAGCCGGGCACCTGGATTACAGCAGAAATGCAGGAGGCTTATATTGCTTTACATGAATATGGATTTGCAAAAAGTGTGGAAGTCTGGAAGGATGGGCTTTTATGTGGTGGATTGTACGGACTGGAAATTGGCAATGTATTTTGCGGAGAAAGCATGTTTAGTCTGGTCAGCAATGCTTCTAAAGCAGGCTTGATTTGGTTGTGTCAGCACAAGAACTTTAAGCTGATCGATTGTCAGCTCCCGAATGACCATTTGATGAGCCTGGGCGCAGTCATGATCAGTCGGGATGAATATTATAGTTTTTTACAAGGCTAGCCTTTGTTTAGGCTAGTTCAGGATTTCCCTGATGTCGTCTTTACTCAATGATTTGAAGAAGCTTTCTTCGGTTGTAATCAATGAACTGGCCAGCCTTTTCTTGCGGTTCTGCAAGGCAAGAATTTTTTCTTCTACCGTATCTTTTGCGATAAACTTGTAAATGAAAACTTTCTTTTCCTGTCCGATGCGGTGGGTCCGGTCGATGGCTTGTTGTTCAACAGCTGGATTCCACCATGGATCCAGAATAAACACATAATCGGCTTGCGTAAGGTTTAAACCTACACCACCCGCCTTGATCGAGATTAGAAATACCTTTAGTTCTGTGTTTTCCTGGAACTCTGCCACGATTTCTCCTCTGTTTTTTGTGGCACCATCCAGATAAGAGAAGGGGATTTCTTCTTTCTCAAAATACTGTCTGAAAATATTCAGGTGCTTCACAAATTGGGAAAAGATCAGCACTTTATGGCCACCTTTTAATACGTTATCCAAAGTATGGATTACGTTTTCGAACTTACCGGAATCAGCAGAGTAGTCTTCATCAATCATCACGGGATGATTGGCCAGCTGCCTCAATGCAGTTAATCCTTGTAATAGCTGCACCTGTTTTTTAGCATAAGTACCATCATCCATGCTGCTCAGCAAGTCGTTTCTATAAGCTGATTTTGTTTTCTCATAATAAGCGGCCTGGTCTTCAGACATATCGCAATAAATCACTTGTTCCGTTTTTGCAGGAAGCTCAGAGGCTACCTGTTCCTTGGTTCTGCGCAAAACAAAAGGTTTGATGATGGCCTGTAATTTTCTGGCTTTTTCCTCATCTTTTCTTTTCTCGATGGCTTGTACATATTCTTCATTGAAGAAGGTCTGTGTACCTAATAAACCTGGATTTAAGAAGGTAAGTTGGGTCCAGAGGTCACTTACGGAGTTTTCTACCGGTGTACCGCTCAGGATCAGTTTATGTCTGGATTTTAATGCTTTTACGGCTTTAAATGATTTTGAAGAAGGATTTTTGATGTTCTGACTCTCATCCAAAATGATGTAGTTGAAATAATAATCCTTCAATAAATCTATGTCTACACGAGTGATTCCATAAGTTGTGATGATGATGTCATATTTCGCAAATTGACTGATGTCTTTGTTTCTGGAGCTGCCGGTGTGGGCATGAATCTTTAGTTTCGGCGTAAATTTCTTGGCTTCATTCAGCCAGTTATAGATCAGAGAAGTAGGCATGATGATCAGTGACGTACTTTTCGTCGACTGCTCTTCATCTTCTTCTTTAATCTTTTGCAGCATTGCCAGGGTCTGAATGGTTTTACCTAAACCCATATCATCCGCCAGACAGCCACCAAAATTATACTCCCTTAAAAAGCTAAACCAGTTGTAGCCCGCTTTCTGATAGCTGCGGAGGTCTCCTTTAAAATGTACCGGCATCTTAGTATCGGCAATGTTTTCAAAATCGTTCAATCTTTGCAATTTGCGACTCAGCGTCACATTGGCAATGCCATCTTCTGCCAATTCATTGATCAGTCCGATGTGGTGTTTTTTTAACTTTAATTCTTTGCCGCCATCAGAAAGACTAAACAGACTTCCATATTGGGTAAACCATTTTTCAGGAATGATCGCAATGGAGCCATCAGGAAGGGTAAACTCTCTCTTTTTATGAAGGATATGTTGTTTTAGGGCAATAAAGGGAATGGGATACTGACCGAAATAAACGATCGCATTGATGTCAAACCAGTCATTGTCTTCTTTGATTTCAAAATCAATCTTGTTACTGGCAAACTGAAATTTTTTAGCGCTCTGATTTTGTTCGATTTCAAATCCTTCCGCTTTCAATTGCTCAATATGTTCATTTACCCAATTGAGGACTGCATAACTCTGATTTTCATCTGCATGGGCAGGCAATTCCAGGTTATGGTCCAGCGGACTCACTTTTTTAAGTCCAAGGCTGGTCAGAAAGTTAAACTTCTGTTTTTCCCATGTTGCATCTCTTTTGATGCGGGTGAAGATATAGTTGTCTTCTATCTTTTCTATATGTACGGTTATTTTCTTCTCATTGCCCATGGCAAAAGCATGGGTATCATACCTAAAGTATAATTGCAACTGAGAGATGCCTGCATCCACATAAATTACCTTGATGACTGGTGTAGGCTCATGTTTTTCCGTTTTGATGTCAAATCCTTCCGCATACACATGGTATTTTTCAATCAGCGGGGCTACAAATTTTTCAAAGTAAGCGCCTTCAGTTGATTTAGGGATCGTGATATAGCGTTTGTTTAAAAACGGCAGCAATTTTTTACCCTCAATGTCTTGTTCGAAGAAATATAGTACATCATTCAGGAGGAGCCAAGCCGGTTGGTTACTCACCACCTGTGCTTCCTGAAACATGAAATCAATGCGCATTCCCTGGTATTTGATGGTTGGGAAATAACGGGTTTCCATCGCATTGCGCCTAAAATGAAACAATACGGTAGCGGGTTCAGCAGCGAGTTCAATTTTTCGTTCTGCAGGCCAGCCGTCACTGTCCATCTGGTACAATGCCCCATCTTTTTTAATCAGCTCTAAAGCTTCAGCCAGTTTCTTTTCAATCTTTGGTCTTACATTTTCATAAAACTTATCATTGAAGAATTTACTGAAGAATTCTACCGGGCGGATAGGTTTCTTATGGTATTTCTTGATGATGAAGTCCTGCTCGGTTTCATCCAAAATTTTAATCAGCTTGAAATCTTTTTCTGTCAGGTGTGCTGCGAATTCGGATGCGGTATGAGAAAAAATCCTTTGGTAAGTTAAGGAAAAGTCTCCCTGAGGATTCAGCTGGACAATATGAGGCTCTATCAAATAACCGAAAAACTCGTGTTTACACAATGAATAAACAATTTTACAGGGCTTAGAACTATCTACACGTAACATCAGCTAAAGGTTAAAACAAAGGGAGGGTAAGCATTTAAAAATCTTTAAACATACAGCAAATTGAACTTCTTTCAAATAAAATACCTGATTTAGCTAATTTTTTTTGTGCCTGTTCGTCGAAAAAAATGGCCCTTTGGTCGGGGATTCTTTCATTATGGTCTAAAACGGTAAATATTGATGAAACGTTTCTGAAATGAAGGCGTCTTATCTACAAAACCTTAAGAAATCATTTAAAATCAAAATATTATGAAAACCGCTGTAAAATCATTAATCGCACTAACCCTAACCGCAATTGTTTTATCTACCTCTGCATTTACAAATGCATCGATGGCAGCAACAACCCCAACAGCTATCAGTCTTGAAAGACCTTTCAATAAGATTGACGTACGTGGCAATGTGAAGGTTACCTTGATCCAAAGTAAAAATGAAAGAGTGGAAGTAAAGAATGAAGTGGAAGGAAATGAGGTGACCTTTAAACAGAAAGGCTACACTTTACTGATCAATTCTGATGCAAAAGAAACTTTAGATGTAGTAGTTTATGTGAAAGATTTACACAGAATTGAGGCTTCAAATGGTGCTAAAGTTGCCACTTTAGGGAAATTTGACCTGAATGTATTACAAGTATTCCTGAAAGATGATGCTAAAGCAACATTTAAAGGAAACATCAAAAGCTTATACACAGTAACCAATGGCACTTCAGATTTGAAACTGCTTGGGACTGCCAACGAGCATATTTTAGTGAAAAATAAAATGTCTGTACTGAATACCACCGATTTTGCTGCCTTGAAAACAGAGAGCACTTTCCTTGAAAATGGAATTACTGCAAACACGAAAACGACATTAGTGAAATAGAAAAGAAAGATTTGCGGTACTATAAAAAGGCGGCGGGAGTTTATTCCGTCGCCTTTTTTTATGATTATAAATCGAATTTGATACCTTGTGCCAAGGGCAATGTATTGGCATAATTAATAGTATTCGTTTGCCTGCGCATATAGCCTTTCCAGGCATCAGAGCCACTTTCTCTGCCACCCCCAGTTTCTTTCTCGCCACCGAAAGCACCGCCGATTTCTGCACCTGAGGTACCGATATTTACATTCGCAATGCCACAGTCGGAGCCTGAGGCCGACAAAAACTGTTCGGCCTCTCTAAGGTTTAATGTCATAATAGCGGAAGATAGGCCTTGCGGTACTCCGTTTTGTAAAGCAATGGCTTCTTCCAGCGTTTTATATTTGATCAGGTAAAGAATAGGAGCAAAAGTTTCTTCCTGTACAATCTCATAATGATTTTTTACAACTGCAACGCAAGGCTTTACATAACAGCCCGAATTGTAGTTTTCTCCGGTCAGAACGCCTCCTTCCACTACAAATTCTGCACCTTCCTGGATTCCTTTATCGATCGCTTTGCTGTACATTTCTACGGCTGCGGTATCGATTAATGGTCCAACATGGTGGTATTGATCTAAAGGATCACCGATTCTCAACTGGCCATAAGCTTTAACCAGCCTGTTTTTGAAATCTTCAAAGATATCTTCATGAATGATGAGCCTTCGGGTAGAGGTGCAGCGTTGTCCGGCAGTACCTACCGCGCCAAATACAGCGCCAATGATTGACATCTCCAAATCGGCATCCTTTGAGATAATAATGGCGTTGTTTCCACCAAGTTCCAGAATACTTCTGCCAAATCTGCCCGCTACTGCAGTCGCAACGGTACGGCCAATACGGGTAGATCCAGTAAAGGAAACCAAGGGTATCCGTTTGTCGTTATTGATCATGTCGCCTACAGCATTACCAATCAGCAGGCTGCTGATGCCTTCTGGCATTTCGTTGTCTTTCAGTACTTTTGCGATGATCTGCTGACAAGCGATGGCACATAATGGTGTTTTTGAAGAAGGTTTCCACACGCACACATTCCCACATACCAATGCCAGTGCCGTGTTCCAGCTCCATACAGCTACTGGGAAGTTAAAGGCTGAAATCACACCTACTATTCCCATCGGATGCCATTGTTCATACATCCGGTGATGCGGCCTTTCAGAATGCATGGTTAGGCCGTACAGCTGGCGGGAAAGTCCGACTGCGAAATCGCAGATGTCGATCATTTCCTGTACTTCGCCAAATCCTTCCTGTAAACTTTTCCCCATTTCATAGGAAACCAGGGTGCCCAAATCTTCTTTTGCCAACCTCAATGCATCTCCAAACTGACGTACAATATCGCCGCGTTTTGGTGCCGGTAGGTTGCGCCAATATTGAAAAGCACTTTCTGCAGTTTTCATGACGGTTTCATAATCTTCGGCAGTAGCCACCTGAATGCGGGCTATTTTCTGCCCGTCTACCGGCGAAAAGCTATCTATAGTTTTGGCGTTTTTTGCTGCCGACCAGGTCTGGCCAGTGCTGTATGCAGGATTGAGTTGCTGAATCCCTAAGTTTTTTAAAACGGAACTGATGTTTTTTTTCATTCGTTTTACGGTTTATGAACGGTGATAAAGCTTTGTCCTGAGGGGGATGTATACCTTTTACAACCGTTTTTTTAATATTTGGTTTCTTTTCTGACCTGAATTTTACAGGTTTTCATTTAAAGTTATGTTATTTTGTAAGATAATTGTGATCATTATCTCTATTGCAAAAAGCGGTCAACTCATTTTCCCCGAGCCTTTTGCCAAAAATATTACTATTAGTCATTTAGGGTTCGGGTGTGTGGATGTTGAAAATTAATTAGTTTATGCAAATATTTAATTTGTAAACTTATATTGTGTTTTTAAAAATCTGGGATCTGTTCTTTAATTATTCGCAACATGGAAGAGGAGTTTTTATTTGAGTTTAGTGATGATGCGCAACGTTCTGTAGAACGTTATGAGGAGATGATACGTAATGAGGATCAGTACTTTTTCGATGCGCAGGCTTTTGAAAATATTATTGATTATTATATCGAGAAGAGTGATCCTGTAAAGGCACTGCAAGTGACTGATTATGCAGTAAATCAGCATCCTTACGCCGCCGTATTTCTGGTGAAACAGGCGCAATTATTTTTTGTAACTGACCAGATTGAAAGGGCTTTTCTTGCTTTGCAAAAGGCGGAAATGCTGGAGGCTTCAGAAGCGGAGATTTATATCTTACGAGGTAACATTTACAATAGTCTGGAACGCTATTCAGAAGCTTTGGATAATTTTCAAATTGCATTGGGTTTTGCAGAGTCTACCGATGAAATCTTGTTACAAATTGCTTATGTGTACCAAAATATGCTCGATTATGAACAAGCAATTGTTTATATCAAACGTAGCCTGGAGCAAGATATGGAAAACAAGGATGGCTTATACGAACTTGCATTTTGTTATGATATCCTGGATAAGCAAGAAGAAAGCATTAAATTTTATCAGGAATATATTGATAATGATCCCTATTCTTATGCGGCATGGTATAACCTTGCCAATTCTTATCATAAACTCGATCTATTTGAAAAAGCGATCGATGCTTATGACTATGCCATTTTGATTAAGGATAATTTTGCTTCTGCTTATTATAATAAAGGAAATGCACTGGTACAGCTAGACCGTTTTGCGGAGGCTATAGAGGTGTATAAACATACTTTTGAATACGAACCACCTAATGCGGACACCTATTGTGCCATCGGTGAATGCTATGAAAAGCTAGATTTGATGGATGAAGCACGTGCTTATTATAAGAAATCAGTGAAAATGGATGCTAAAATGGCAGATGCCTGGTTTGGAATAGGGGTGACACTCAATTTCGAAGAGCGCTATTTTGAATCACTTCATTTTTACCGTAAAGCATTAGAACTGGACGACGAAAATCCAGACTTCTGGTTTGCCATGGCAGATGCTTTTTATAAACTTGGTCAGATTGAAGAATCCATCGAAGCTTACTATAAGGTTTTGGAATTTAATCCGGTGGATATTGAAGCCTGGCTTGACTTTTCTACCGTGCTTTATGAGCAAGGAAGGCTATTGGAAGCATCAGAAACGATTTTGGATGGGATAAAAAATAATCCGGATGCTGCAGAATTATACTACCGAATGGTGGCCTATTTGTTTGCGCTCGGAGAAAAAAATGATGCCTTGGTTTACTTGGAAACAGCGTTGGTAACCGACCCGGATAAACACTATATTTTATTCGAATATTTACCACAACTACAAGATAATGGCTCAATAATCGAAGTCATTAATCGTTATGTTAAATAATGTTACCATTTTTTATTAGATATACCTGATAAAAACTGTCCATTTTTTTTTCACCTTTGTGACCAATATGAACTACCCATTAAATAATATACCCGAAAGATCTGTAAAGCCACGCAATAAAGGAATTACAATGGTCATGGATAAAGGACTAAGCTTAAGGCAAACTGAAGATTTCATCGAAGTTGCCGGAGTACATACTGATATCGTAAAATTAGGCTGGGCAACTTCGTTTGTGACGCCTAACTTAAAAGAGAAGCTCGCAATTTATAGAGATGCAGGAATTCCTACTTATTTTGGAGGGACATTATTCGAAGCTTTCATAATTCGTAATCAGTTTGACGACTACTGCAGAGTGCTGGATAAATATCAGATGGAATATGCTGAAGTTTCTGATGGCTCGATTAGCATTGAACATGACCTTAAATGCGAATTCATCCAGAAATTAGCAAAACAGGTTACTGTAATTTCCGAAGTAGGTTCTAAAGATGCAGCAAAGATTTTTGCCCCATACAAATGGATCAAATTAATGAATGCTGAGCTGCAAGCGGGTTCTTGGAAAGTAATTGCTGAAGCCAGAGAAGGTGGAAATGTGGGCATCTACAGAGGTTCCGGAGAAGTGAGAGAAGGATTAGTAGATGAAATCCTGACTCAAATTCCTGAAGAAACCATCATCTGGGAAGCGCCGCAAAAAGAACAACAAGTTTGGTTTATTAAGCTTCTTGGAGCCAATGTAAACCTTGGAAATATCGCTCCTGCGGAGACCATTCCTTTGGAAACTATCCGTTTGGGCTTAAGAGGTGATACTTTTGATCATTTTCTGAACCTGGATAAATTGTAACCCTACATTTATACAAATGAAGAAATTTGGCCTGATTGGGTATCCCTTATCTCATTCCTTTTCAAAAAAACATTTTACGGAGAAATTCGCTCAGGAACAAATCGCAGACTGTGAGTATGACCTCTATCCAATTGAAAACATCAGTTCTTTCCCGGAGCTGATTGCTGATCAAGAAATTTGCGGAATTAATGTGACCATCCCTCATAAAGTGGGTGTGATGGCCTACATTAATCAGCTGGATGAAGCCGCAGCAGAAATTGGTGCCGTAAATTGTATCGATATTCGCAGAGAAAACGGTAAGGCTGTGCTGAAAGGCTACAATACTGATGCCTATGGTTTTGAAACTTCTTTATTTCCTTTTTTAAAGGAACACCATACTAAAGCCTTGATTTTTGGCGATGGTGGGGCCGCAAAAGCAATAAAATATGTGCTCCATAAGCTGGGGATTTCATTCTTAGTGGTCACTAGAAAACCAGCAGAGGGAACAATCTTATATGAAGCTGTAAACGAAGAAATGCTGCAGGAATATACGGTGCTGATCAACACCACACCTCTGGGAATGTCGCCAAATGTAGACAGCTGTCCGCAAATTCCTTATGAATTTATCACTGAAAAACACCTTTCTTACGATTTGGTTTACAATCCTGAGCTGACAAAATTTTTAGAACGAAGTGCAGCATCCGGTGCCGCTATTAAAAATGGACTGGAAATGTTGTACCTTCAAGCCGAACGCTCCTGGTACATTTGGAACTCCTGATATGAAAAGATTCTTCCCGGTCGGCCTCCTTGCGCTGGTATTGGCTTTTACTGCCTGTCATCAGGAAAACAATTATGCACCGAAGCCGAGAGGGTATTTTCACATCGATTTTCCTAAAAAAGCATACCAGACTTTCAATGAAGGCTGTGCTTTTTCATTTGAATATCCAGTGTATGCAAAAATGATTCCCGATAGCGGCAGAGATACAAAGCCTTGCTGGTATAACCTTTCTTTTCCGCAATTTAACGGACGTCTGCACCTCACTTATTACGATGTATCTTCCAGAAAAGAATATGAGGGCCTGGTAGAAGATGCCAGAACTTTTGCTTTTAAACATACGGTGAAGGCGAATGCGATTGATCAAAAGCTCATCAATTACCCGGAAAAGAAAGTTTATGGCATTTATTACGCGATAGAAGGCAATACTGCTTCTTCTGTACAGTTCTTTTTAACAGACAGTGCAAAACATTATTTCCGTGGTGCTTTATACTTTAATGAGCGCCCGCAGTACGATTCTATTCAACCTGTTGTGAATTTTATAAAGAAAGATATTGATCAGATGATCAGTACCTTCAAATGGAAAAATTAAGAATTATTTTAAATATATGATTAGTATTCAGCAATTTGCTTTCAATCCATATCGTGAAAACACTTACGTTTTATTTGATGAATCTTTTGAATGTGTGATCATCGATCCCGGAATGTATGATGGTGATGAACAAAATGAATTGGTCCGTTTCATCAAGGAAAATAAGCTAAAACCGGTATTGTTGTTAAATACACATTGCCATATCGACCATGTATTAGGGAATAAATTTGTGTACGACAACTGGAGTTTGAGGCCCCAGTTTCATGCAGGAGAACTTTCGGTGCTGCAAGCCATCCCTGGATATGCAACACAGATGGGATTCGAATACGAGCTTTCTCCGGAACCAGAAGTTTTTTTGGGAGAAACCGGAACGGTTAAATTTGGGAACAGTCAGCTGGAACTGATTTTTGCACCAGGTCATTCGCCGGCACATTTATGTTTCTATGCTGCTGCAGACAATTTTTTAATTGGTGGTGATGTACTTTTCTATACTAGTATCGGTCGTACAGACCTTCCTGGAGGGAACCATGCGCAATTAATCAATAGCATAAGAAATAACTTGTTTATATTGCCAGATGATTGCAGGGTTTATCCAGGTCATGGTCAGTTTACGACCATTGGTTTTGAAAAACAACACAATCCATTTTTACAGTCGTAACATTATAACCAGATTTGAATACAGCCTTTTACATAGCCCGCAGGTATCTTTTTGCTAAAAAATCTACCAATGCGATCAACATCATTTCCGCAATTTCCGTGCTGGGGGTTTTTGTGGGAAGCGCTGCATTGATCATTATTTTGTCGGCTTTTAACGGGCTTGGAGAAATGGTGCTGAAAATGTTCAATACCATGACCCCTCAACTGCTCATTCTGCCGGTACATGGAAAAACTTTCGAACCCAATACCGCTTATTTTAATCAACTGAAAAAGGCAGAGGGGGTATTTTCCTATGTGGAAGTCTTGTCAGAAAACGCCTTACTCAAATATAATGATAAGCAGAGTGTAGGTCTGATTAAGGGAGTCAGTCCGGATTACCTAAAGAATAAAAGCCTGGACAGCACGATTATTGACGGACATTTCATGCTCGATAATCCAAGTGGGCACTATGCAGTGATTGGCTCTGCAATTCAGAACTTTCTGGTGGTCAATACCACTGATCCTTTTAATCCATTGCAGGTATATTCGCCTAAAAAAGGGAAACGGGTGAATTCGATTAATCCGGGTGATAATTTTACCGTGCTGACGATCCCGGTATCTGGAGTTTTCGAAGTCCAGCAGGATTTTGACAACGTGGCCATTGTCCCCTTAGACTTTGCCCGCCAGTTATTAGCAGAGCCCAACAAAATTTCTTCCATAGAGCTACTTTTAAATCCAGGCATAGATGCCGATGAATTTAAAGAGGGAATAGAAAAAGAAATAGGCAAGAATTTTATTGTAAAAGACCGTATTCAGCAAAATTCGGCACTTCATAGCATTCTTGGAAGTGAGAAATGGGCCGTATATATCATCCTTACTTTTGTCTTAATAATTGCTATATTTAATATAATCGGTTCATTAACGATGTTGGTGATAGACAAATTAAAGGATATTTCCGTTTTAAGTAGTCTGGGGGCGGGGAAAAGCCTGATCAAGCGGATATTCTTGCTGGAGGGGATGATGATCACCATGACTGGGTGTGTACTCGGGTTATTTGTCGGATTAATTTTCTGTTTGGTGCAGCAGAAATTTGCCCTGATTAAAATGTCTCAAGACAACCCAATGATTTCGAACGCCTATCCGATCGGCTTAAAATGGACGGATTTTTTATTAGTATTTTTAACAGTGACTGTGTTCTCTTTTATGGCATCAGCTTTGTCCTCTAATCTGAGCGTCAAGAAAATTGACCACTTAAATCAAGATCTCTAACATCATGAATATATCTATCAAATCATTACCCTTATTAGTACTCTGCTCAGTTGTTGTCCTTGCCTGTAATACCAAGCCGGTATCTGTTGAAAAGAACAGTACGAGGGTGATTAAAGGCTTGTATAGCTATGGTCCGGAGATTAAATCTTTTACGGATTGCGAAGAAGGGACTGAATATTGGGTGGCCGATAGTGCAAAAACATTGGAACTGGCTTATAATAACTTCAATTTTGAAAAGCCTTATGAACCTGTATACATCGAGGTAGAATGCCATATCATCAGATCTGACAGCTTAATTATTGCCGCAGATTTTGATTCTACTATGGTGGTAACGAAATTATTAAAGATCACTAAAGAAATTCCTGACGGGCCTTGTAATTAAAGTCCCGTCTTTAAATACAGCTAAGGAATCAGGTAAAGGTCTTTTGTAATGGGCTGGATCAATCCTCTTTCCTGTGCCATTTGAAATAACACATCAATTGCTTTTCTGCCTTCTGTACCCAGGTCAATTGAGTATTTGTTAACGTATAGGTCAATGTGTTTGTACATCACTTCCTCACTCATTTCCTGTGCATGCTGTTTGATGAACTCAATTCCAGATTTAGGGTTTGCAAAAGCGTATTCTACAGATTTGCGAAGTACTCTGTTAACTTTTTCTTTTGTGTCCTGATCCAGGTTTCTATTGATCACTATGCCTCCTAAAGGAATGGCACAGCCGGTTTGCTGCTCCCAGTAGTTGCCCAGGTCCATCACCTTGTGTAAGCCCTTGTCCATATAAGTAAACCTGTTTTCATGAATGATCAATCCGAGGTCAATTTGATTTGTCAAAAGTGATTGCTCAATAGCAGAGAAAACCATTTCCTCCTTTTGTACTAAATGGGGGAAGGCAATACCCAACAGGAAGTTAGCGGTAGTATATTTTCCAGGGATGCCTACGCGAAGTTCGGCATTGATATGATCTGGATGATTGGCGAGGTATTCGTTTTTGGCGATAAGTAAAGGTCCAACGCCGAATCCTAAGGCACTTCCTGCATCTAACAGTGCATATTGCTCGTATACATAGGCAAAAGCATGAAAGCTCAGCTTAGTGATGTCAAGTTCCCCTCTCATGGCCTTCTGATTCAATGTTTCCACATCATCAAATGAAACTTTAAAATCTAATCCTTCTGTGTCAATTTTATGATGAATCAGGGCATCAAAGATAAACGTGTCATTTGGGCAAGGGGAAAATCCAAGGCTTAAAGTCATTGCAGTATAATTTTTGGGTTTGGAAAGATCGGCTGATCCGTGGCAACCGATAGGCAAAGGTACTTAAAATCGAAAGGGAAGATCGTTAGCTGTTTGTCAAAAATCCAATAGCCCATTCATTCAAATTCTTGATGGCAAGGCCGATTTTCCAGCTTTCCCGGTTTCTCGGTTCCACATAATTCGAGATGCTGCGGATTTGCAGACAGGGGATGCCGGCTTGCTCACAACTGTAAAGTACCGCCGCGCCCTCCATGCTCTCCGTAATGGGATGCAGTCTGTTTTTAACCGCTTCAATGCTTTCTGCTGAGCCATGAACGGTATTTACGGTGATTCCTTTCACTTTCTTAAGTTCCGATAAAGAGGGGTGAAGCAGGTTGTTATAGGCATGGTAACTGCTTTTTCCAAAACCCAGCGCTTCGATAGGAAGAAATTGGCCATGGTCTTCTGCACCAAGTTCCGAAAAATCATCCGCCACTACATTCAAAACTGTCCCTAGTGGAATCGCCGGGTCAAAAGAACCTGCAATGCCCAGATTGAGCACCAATTGATACCGGTTAGATAAATGCTTTCCTAATGCAAAAGCGGTGGCAGTCATCCCTACCCCAGTAATCAGCAGGTCGAACCTTTCTGTTTTCATCAATGCAGCTCCTGATAACCCAAAATGTTCGGTTAATAAAGAGATTTCTGCATTTGTTGCTGCTACTAAAAGAATCTTCATAAAGCCTAAGTTAGAGATTAAACCTTTCTTCTTTAAGCTTTCTGCGTATATTTGTCAACAATATAAGAGAGAATGATATACATAACCAGAAAAGCATCATTTAACGCTGCGCATAAATTGTCGAGACCGGATTGGTCTGAAGATAAAAACACAGAAGTTTACGGAAAATGTGCCAATCCAAATTGGCATGGACACAACTATCAGCTGTATGTGACTGTTAAAGGGGAGATTAACCCGGAAACAGGCTTCCTTGTAGATCTGAAATGGTTGAAAGACATCACCAATACTTATGTGGTGGATAAAATTGACCACAGAAACCTGAATCTTGATGTAGATTTCATGAAAGGTAAACTGGCCTCTACAGAAAACTTAGCCATTGCAATATGGGAAGAATTACTGCCTCATATTGAAGAGTCTGGCGCGACCCTGCACTGCATCAAAATTTACGAAACTGAAAACAACTTTGTCGAGTACTTCGGCTAATCCATCAGATATGAACAATCATTTAGATCATTTAGATGAAACTGAAGACGGTTACATCAAAATAGATCGTTACAACGAAGGGAAAATCTCCGCTGTAGCGAATCATTATACAGACATTCTAAGCCAGTTAGGCGAAGATCCTAGTCGCGAAGGACTGGTAAAAACACCGGAACGTGTAGCTAAAGCCCTGCAGTATCTAACGCATGGTTACGACCTGGATCCGGCAGCGATCCTTAAAGGTGCAATGTTCAAAGAAGACTACAGCCAAATGGTGGTGGTGAAAGATATTGAAGTATTTTCTATGTGCGAACACCACATGCTTCCTTTCTTTGGAAAAGCCCATGTGGCCTATATTCCGAACGGTCATATCGTTGGATTGAGCAAAATTCCTAGAATTGTTGATGCTTTTTCTCGCCGTTTGCAAGTACAGGAGCGTTTAACAAATGAAATTAGAGATTGTATTCAGGAAACGTTAAATCCTTTAGGAGTAGCCGTGGTGATTGAATGCAAGCATTTATGTATGGCCATGAGGGGAATTCAGAAGCAAAATTCTGTGACTACCACCTCCGCTTTTACAGGAGAATTTGCAAAAGACACAACAAGGGCAGAGTTTTTGAGGTTAATCACTGCCAACTTACACTAAACACACATTCAGCATAAAAATGAAAGCATATATATTTCCAGGACAAGGCGCTCAGTTTTCGGGCATGGGTAAAGAATTGTACGAAAATGAAATCGCTAAAGACCTGTTTGAAAAGGCAAATGAAATTATTGGTTTCCGCATCAGCGACATCATGTTCTCCGGAACGGATGAAGCCTTAAAAGAAACAAAAGTAACTCAGCCAGCTATTTTTCTTCATTCTGTGATTTTGGCAAAAACATTAGGTGCAGATTTTAAGCCTGACATGGTAGCAGGACACTCTTTAGGAGAGTTTTCGGCATTGGTAGCCGCAAATGCTTTGTCTTTTGAAGATGGCTTAAGATTGGTGATTGCAAGAGCAAATGCCATGCAGAAAGCCTGTGAATTACAACCTTCTACCATGGCTGCTATTTTAGGTCTTGCAGATGAGGTAGTAGAAAAAATCTGTGAAGAAATTGACGAAGTAGTAGTGGCCGCAAATTACAACTGTCCTGGACAAATTGTAATCTCTGGCAGCATTGAAGGCGTAGATATCGCTTGTCAGCAGTTAACAGAAGCCGGAGCTAAGCGTGCTTTAAAGCTTAATGTTGGCGGTGCTTTCCACTCTCCATTAATGGAGCCTGCAAGGTTAGAACTTCAGGAAGCAATTGAAAATGTAACGGTACTTTCTCCGGTATGTCCAATTTATCAAAATGTGGATCCGGTTCCAAATACTGATCCTGAAAAGATCAAAGCAAACTTAATTACACAATTGACCGGTGCGGTAAAATGGACGCAAACTATCGAGCGTATGATCGCTGATGGTGCCAGTGAATTTGTAGAAGTGGGTCCTGGCAATGTTTTACAAGGCCTGGTTAAAAAAGTGAATAGAGCCTTCCCAACAAGCTCTGCAACTACCACAGCAAAGGTTTAACGTGAGCATCGCGGGTAAAATCAGATTTTTATTATTGATACTTGGGGCCTGCTGTATTGGCACGGCCCTAACTTTAAAAAGTACGATCAGTAAGAAAGATCTGCTTACCCATGAAGCGGCAACCCTTCAGGAAAACCTGAGTGATAAAGAAAGTATTGTTTACGACTTCCTGTCCGATTCGAAAAGGGTGGAACAGGCCAAGCAATATGAGCTCAATGAAAAATACGCTTTAGACTTTATTAATCTTTATCCACAGCAGGGAATCAATCTGCTGGTGTATGAAAAAAATGATTTAAAATTCTGGAGCTCTTTTAGTGCCTTTCCTTCCAGTTTGGATGTGATAAATGAGGGCTCATCCTTCGTTCAGCTGCCCAATGGCTGGTATGAAGTGGTTCGGAAGACAACCGGAAATTATGCGCTGGTGTTTCTCATCGAGGTGATGGATCAGTATAATATTCAAAATCAGTACCTGCTGAATGACATTTCACCTCACCTATTACCTTCCAATTCATTATCTCTGGCCTCTTTTACGGATACAGACGTTTTTGGCATCAATAATTTTGAGGGCCGACTGCTGTTTGAAGTAAAGCTAAAACCGAGTTATACCAAGAGTATTTATTCAAAAATTGAGGTTTGGTTATGGGCAATTGGCCTGTTTAGCATTTGTTTATTCTTCAATTCCTTTTGTGTCTGGATGGTGAAAAAAGGGCGATTGCTTTCTGCCACCTTATTACTGACTTTGTTCTTTGTGGTCTTGAGGGTAACAGATCTGGAATACGGGTGGTTCAATCAACAGTTTGACCTGCTGATATTTAGTCCTACGATATATGGGGAGAGTTTCTTTCTACCTTCTTTAGGCGACTTCCTACTCAATGTATTTGCCATTACCTGGGTCGTTTATTTTATTTATAAACACAGAAATGAGTACCACTTGCCTTCCTGGCTAACTAAAAACAAAATAGCAGGATGGGCTTGTTACCTGATATTACTGGCCTTTTTTGGTCTGCTTGCGTTGATCAGTGACCAGATTTTCTTTGGGCTGATCATCAATTCAAAGATCAATTTTGACATCACTAATATCATCAATCTTGGCTGGGTAAGCTGGATCAGTATTGTTATCCTATGTCTGGTATGGTTCAATATTTACCTGATCATTACCATATTGTTGGAACTGAGTAAAACCTTGAATGTCACAAATAAGGAGCGGTTAATGCTGTTTCTGTTTGCATTCTTAGCTTACCTTTGCTACCGCCTAAGTACAGATTTCAGTATTTTCTTTGTGGTGTATGCTGTGTTTATCCTCACAGTAGGCTGGAATGTGTTTATTAAAGACAATAAATTCTCTATCGGGGTTTTTACGACTATATTCTTCTGCCTGGCCTTCATGTCCTCTATCAAGTACTTGAAATTTATCGATATAAAAGAGAAAAATAAAAGGCTTACGATTGCGCAGAAACTGGAATCTACAGACGATCCTAAGATCATCAGTGCAATTGAGAGCCTGGAAGTAGGTATTTACACAGATAGTTTTGTTGCTGATTACTTTAAGCAACCTACGATGGGCAGGTCTGATGTTTTGCAAAGACACATCAATAAGCAGTTTTTGGGAGGCTATCTTTCCAAATTCGAATACAATATTTACGAATACGACAGCAAGGATTCTTCGCTAAATAAGCAGGGAGCTCCCTTGAGTTATTACAAAAAGCTGGTGCAGACAGGTTCTATAAAAGCTTCTGAATCAAATTTCTTTTACCGGCTGAATGATACTTTTGGTTATCAAAACTACTTCGGGATTATTCCTATTTTCGAGGATAATCACATCCTTGGGACACTGGTGATCGAACTGAAATCGCAGCAATACAATTACAATAGTCAACTTCCGGATATCCTGATCGACCGTAAAAATAAGAGCGAGGATGATTATAGCAATTACTCTTTTGCCTTCTACAGTTATGGTAAATTAGTCAATCAATCGGGACCATACACGTATAAACTCTCTGCTCTGGATTTTAGAGCTGAGCCTAGGAAGCCTAGGATCGTCACAGACAGCCTTGGGTACACACATGTAGTGTACATGCCCATCGCCTCCAAAATGATCGTTGTGAGCAAGGAAAAGGTGTCTTATGTGGCGCGCCTCGCTACGCTGTCTTTCTTCTTTTTGGTTTTCATTATTTTCTCAGTTACGCTCTATGCTTTAATCTGGGTACTAAAGAATATCGATGAAAGCTGGGGTGGCTGGTTCAATATCAATCGTTCGTTAATGATCAATGCGAACAAAATCCTCTATAAGACCAGGATTCAGTTCTCAATTGTACTTTCCGTAGTGGCCACTTTGGTGATTGTAGGCTGGACCACCTATTTCTACATCCGCGACGAGTACCGCAGACAGCAGGAAGACTATATTCAGGAGAAAATAAGAAAAGTACAACTGTCTTATGAAAAACGAATCTTAGCTACGGGATTGCCGACCTCTGATGAGGAGTCTACGCGGTTTTTTAATGAGTTCGCTGATGTGAATGGTGCCTACCTCAACCTTTTTGATGCAAATGGAGACCTCTTGTTTACCTCTTTGCCAAGGATTTATGATTTCGGTATTATAGGGCGTAAAATGGGTGCAAAAGCCTATGTTTTCCTGAAACAGATGCAAAGATCGGAGTACATCAATCCAGATGAACACATCGGGGATTTCGGTTATTCTTCTGCTTATGCGCCGATTCGCAATGCGATGAATGAGACCGTTGCTTACATCGGACTGCCTTATTATGCCAATGAAGCAGATTATCAGCGTAAAATCGGCCTATACATCAATACCTTGATTAACATTTATGCCCTGGTATTTGTAGCCATTGGTATTCTGGCTGTGTTTCTAGCCAATCAGATCACCAGCCCGCTTACTTTTATTCAGGAAAGTATCCGAAAGACCAAATTAGGCCAAAAAAATCAGCCTATTCAATGGTCGAGGCATGATGAAATTGGTTCCCTGATTCGGGAATACAATAAGATGATTGCCGCCTTAGAGGAAAGCGCTTCGAAACTTGCCCGATCCGAAAGGGAAATTGCCTGGCGGGAGATGGCCAAACAGGTGGCGCATGAGATTAAAAATCCTTTAACGCCATTAAAACTAGGCGTGCAGCTGCTGGAGAAATCCTGGAAAGAGAAAGATCCTAATTTTGAAAAGAAGTTTGAGCGTTTTAATAAGTCATTTATAGAACAGATTGATAGCCTGGCTTCTATCGCTTCAGAGTTCTCCAATTTCGCGAAGATGCCAGATACCAAACTGGAAAAACTACGTTTACTCCCGATTATACAGCAGGCAAGGGATGTTTTTACGAATACGCAAAATGTAGAAATTTATATATTTAACCATACCAGCTTAGAAGTCATGATCCTTGGTGATAAAGATCAAATGCTGCGTACATTTAATAACCTGCTTAAAAACGCGATTGAAGCCGCCGGTACAGACACGAGATGCGTTATTAAAGTGAATGTGATGAATGATGAGGAAAACGTATTTGTAGAGGTAGAAGACAATGGCAAGGGTATTGACCCAGAGCAGCAGGATAAGATTTTTGTACCCAACTTCACCACTAAATCGTCTGGAACAGGATTAGGTCTGGCCTTCGTAAAACAAGCTGTGGAAAATGCGGGGGGAACGGTTTCGTTTAAGTCCTTTACTGATGTGGGAACCACTTTTTACCTGAGCTTCCCACTATCTTAATCGGATTTCTAGTTTAATTCAATTGCTGCTTTACCCATGGTAAAACCATCTGCATAAAGAATAATCGAATAAGTGCCTTTAATAAAAGGGTTCGGATTGATCCAGTCCATCTTATAAACAGTATTGTCGTCGTTATAAGAAATGGAGGTCGAAGAGGTGTATTGCATTTGCTCACCATCTGCTTCAAATAGATTTTCACCGTTAGCAATCAGGTTTCCTGCAGGGTCAAATACACGCAGATATATCTTATGGTAATCTTTAGCGGCTAGCGCATTTGATGCGATATTGAAGTTAATGGTTAGTTTTTTTGCGGTACTGGCACGGGTCACTTCTATGTTTTTCCCATTGTTTTTCACTTTATAAGCTACAATAGATACATTTCCAGCTTTTAAAGCGGCACCAGTTTTTACTTTAGCTTCTAATGCTGTGTTTTTCTTCTCCAGATCGCTGGCCTTTTGACTGGCAGTATAGGCAAACTCTTTTAAGCTGTCACGCTGTGTGCGTAAATAAGTATTCTCTTTTTCTAAACGGACGATTTCATCGCTGTAGTTTTTCACAAATTCACGTAGTTCTTTTACCTCTTTCTGGGCAGTATTGAGGTCACCTTGGGTCAGTTTACCATTTTGAAGGGCAAGTTTCAACTCCGCAATCTTCGCTCTCGCGAGCTTTTGTTCTTCCTGAAGCTTGTCTGTTAAGGTAACATTTAGTGCGTTTACCTTATCCAGTTCCGCTTCTATTTTCTCCACTTCAAGTTTTAGTCTGTCTTTTTCTGTGCTCACGGTTACAAAGCGCTGGCTTTGATGTCGGTCTTTTAAGTATAAGTAAGCATTGGTTCCCAGAAGGGCGAGAATGACAACAATTAGAAAATATATCTTATTGCGGTCTCCCTTATTCACCATCTCATTTTGGTCTGACATTTCTTGAATTCTTCTCTAAAGGTGTTTAAAACGCGAACATAATATAAAAATATAGGAAATAGTAAAAAAAACAGCCTATTTGTATGAGACTTTAAAAAAAATCGTTTACTTGCTAAGATCTCGAATACACAACGTATACCAGAACACACAAAGAAAAAGAATTATTAAAGTACAAATTATATAAAATGTTTAAAAATACTATCTATGGGCTGTTGTTTCTAATAGCGCTAACTCCATATCTATCTTTCGCACAAGGCACATCAAAAATTGCTCCAAAAAGAGAGTTTCGAGGGGTATGGGTGGCCACAGTTGCAAATATAGACTGGCCTTCTAAACCGGGTTTAAGCATGGATCAGCAGAAGCAGGAATTAATAGGCTTATTGGAAATGCATAAAGCGAATGGAATGAATGCGATCATGTTACAGGTAAGGCCGGCAGCAGATGCTTTTTACGCCAAATCGAGGGAACCCTGGAGTCAGTGGTTAACCGGCAGACAAGGGGTTGCTCCAGGACTTGATTATGATCCATTGGCCTTTGCAATTAAAGAAGCACATCAAAGGGGAATGGAGCTACATGCCTGGTTCAATCCATATCGTGCTACAACAAGCCCGAGTACGGTGGTGAGCGCTGATCACATGACCAGAAAGCGCCCGGAATGGTTCTTTACTTACGGTGGGAAGAAACAGTTTGACCCAGGGATTCCAGAAGTAAGGGAATACATCATTCAGGTGATTCTGGATGTGGTGAAAGGTTATGATGTGGATGGAATCCATTTTGACGACTACTTTTACCCTTACAAAATAGCCGGACAAAAGATCAATGATGAGGCTACATTTAGCAAGTATGCTAACGGTTTCACCAATATCAACGATTGGAGAAGGAACAATGTCGATTTACTGATTAAACAGCTGGACGATAGTATTCATACCCATAAAAAGTATGTTAAATTTGGAGTAAGCCCTTTTGGCATCTGGAAAAACGACAATGAAGATGTGGAGGGTTCTGCTACGCGTGGATTATCAAACTTTCATGAACTGTTTGCCGATTCTAGAAAATGGGTAAAAGAAGGATGGGTAGATTACATCAATCCGCAGATATATTTCAGTTTTACCCGTAAAGCAGCCCCTTTTGCTACCTTGGTAGATTGGTGGAGTAATAATACTTATGGTCGCCATCTCTATATCGGTCAGGGTGCATACCTGGTGAATCAAAAGATGGAAGCCGCCTGGAGATTACCAGAGCAGGTGCCAGATCAAATCCGGTACTTACGTCAGAACAACCGTGTACAGGGAAGTGTGTTTTTTAGCTCAAAATCCTTTTCTACGGTCGCGCGGGCAGTGGGAGATTCTTTAAGAAACGACCTTTATACATTTCCGGCGTTGCCTCCTCAAATGCCATGGCTGGATGATGTTGTACCTCATGCACCACAGGAATTGACGGCTGAAGCCAGGAACGATGGAGTGCACCTGAAATGGGAAAAACCAACGGTTGCCAGTGATGGCGAAACAGCATCAGGATATGTAATCTACCGGTTCAATGAAGGGGTCAAAGTGGATGTGCTGGATGCCAGAAATATCCTTAGAATCAGCTTCGAGAATTATACTTCCTTTATCGATACCACGGTAGAGAAGGGAAAAAGATATACATACCTGGTGACGGCATTGGATCGATTGAAGAATGAGAGCGAGCCAAGCAGCCCTGTTGGACTGGAAACAATTGCATTGGTTAAACTAGAAAAGTAAGGGAATAAAGCTCGTATCATTAAGATAGGGCTGATCAATTTGAGAATGGACTTGATCCATTCTATAGATATAAAAGGCCTGATGTTTTAAATATTCATCAGGCCTTTTATTTACGAGTGTGTCCACACTATTTTAGGATTTTTTCTATTTATCTTACGAACACCTGCTTATTTTTGTGGAACCAGTACGAAACGGAGGTAATTGTTTTCGTTCAGGTATTTGTTTGCTGCAGCTTTTGTGCTTTCTACAGTTACCTTTTCCAATAATTTAGGCTGCTGGAATACCATGTCCATTGGTTCTCCATTTTTAATACAGCTGCTCAGGTAACCTAACCAAAAACCATTGTTTCTAAGACTCAGTTCCGTCTGACGCTGTTCTTCAGATTTAAATTTCATCAGGTCATCTGCTGATGCACCACTCTGTTTGATTTTGTTGACTTCATCTAGGGCCGCTGAAATCAGCTTTTCTACATTTGCTGGAGCACAGCTAAATGAAATCGTGAAATAGTAGTGAGGATTCGGCTCTTTGTTGATGCTAAGGCTTACATTAGGGCTGTATACGCCACTTTCTTTCTCTCTCAGACGTTCCAGTATTTTGATTTTCAAGGCTTCGTTTAAGGCATCTAGCTGTACGTTGTTTTCTGCTGAAAAGTCGTAATCTCCATGGAGGTACAATTGTACTGCCGCTTTATCTTCCAAACCTTTGTAAACAGTTTTGCTGATCTTTCCTACTGGAGGTTTTACACCATTGTCTGCGAAGTTTTGTTTTTTACCTGCTGAAGGCAGGCTGGCAATATAAGTTTCAATTAAAGGTTTAATCGCATTCACATCAAAGGCCCCAACGATCACAAAAGTCTGCTCTCCAAGGTCTGCAAATCGGTCTTTATAGAATTCAAAAGCCTTGTCTAGTGAGATTTTATCCAGATCCGATAATTTCATTGGCATGCCACGTTCATGGTAAGAAGCCATTACTGCCTGTACCGTGTCTGCAAATACACTGCTCGGACTGGCATTTTTATTGGCTAGAATAACCTTATAATCACTCATGTTTTTATTGAAAATCTCTACATCTTTTCTTGGTTTGGTTGCATACGCGAATACCAATTGGAAAGCTGTTTCCAGGTCTTTTGGAGAAGCACTGCCACTGAAACCCTGATAGAGATCGCTCACATAAGCGCCTGCATTCGCCGTATTCCCTGCAAGCAGTTTATTCAGGTTCGAAGGATTAAACTCCCCAACACCACTTTCAGGGATCAGGCTTACGAGTTCAGCAGAGCGGAAATCCGAATTGCTGGCCAGAGAAGTTCCTCCTTTAGAGAAGGAGCTGAAAACAATCTGGTCATTTTTGAAATCTGTCGGTTTCAATAGTACTTTAATGCCGTTGCTTAGCGTCAATTCTGTGGCGCCTACGGCATCAATTTTCTTTTCTGAAACAATCTTCCCGGCTGCAGGTTTTTTGTCTAGCAGCGGCTTGTTGATGGAGTTGTCCACGTAAGGAGTGACGCCATTTCCAGCATTTTTTAAGGCCGCTAATAATTGCGCTTCAGTAGGTAAACTGGCCTTTTCTTTTTCTGGTGCCATCACCAGGACAATCTGATTGTCTTTTGTAATCAGGGTTTTTGCCAGCGCATTGATATCAGCAAGGCTGATTTCTTCCAGCGCCTTTTTAGTCAGGTTATAGCTATATTCTGTGGAAGCAATACTACTTCCTTCCAGAAAATTATTCAGGTATTTTTGAACAAAGCTGGAAGAAGGAGTTTTATCTTTTTCTTTCAGGCGTTTTTCATTGGCAGCGGTAATG
Organism: Pedobacter polysacchareus; assembly: GCF_019802255.1. Taxonomy (GTDB): domain Bacteria; phylum Bacteroidota; class Bacteroidia; order Sphingobacteriales; family Sphingobacteriaceae; genus Pedobacter; species Pedobacter polysacchareus. The sequence goes on from NZ_JAHYSS010000001.1 coordinate 370,862, forward strand.
TTCTTCTTGGCAATCTCTATTTCTGAAGGTAGAAAACCGAATTTGCTCACGCGTTCATTTTCTGCTAAACCAGCAGTAATGGCTTTTTCTAATGTGGCACCAGAATTGGAAACAACTACCGTCTGAAAGGCATTGATATTGGGTACCAATCCTCCCTGGAAAGGGCCATAACTAGACTGTGCTAGCAAAAATGGTGCATTTCCTTTTTGAAGGATCTCTTGTAAACGTGCGCCTAACATGCTGTTGATCATGGAGTACATCAGGCTCTTCTTTAAATCTGCGGTAGTCTTCACCACTCCACCACGTTGTTTATACATCACTTGTGCTACATTGTAAGGCTGTTCAGGGTCTGTGATGATCTTTACCAATGGCTCCTTATTATCAGGAAGGTCGTAGGTTAAACGTGGTCTTGGATTGGTAGGATTGGCCAGGTCAGAGAAGTTTTGTTTGATCAGCTGCTCCACTTCATTCACATCAAAATCACCTACTGCAATTACTGCCTGTAGGTTTGGTCGGTACCAATCTTTATAAAAATTGCGGATTTTATCGTGTGTAAAGCTTTGCAGTAAATCAATTTTACCAATTGGTATGCGATTTTCATAACGTGAACCTTTCAAGATCAAAGGCAGCATCTGCTTTTGCATTCTTTCCTGGGCATTTTTTCCACGCTGACGATCTTCTTCAATGATTACACCACGTTCTTTATCAATTTCTTCGCCATCCATACTGATTTTTCCTGCCCAGTTGGCCAGGATTTTAAATCCTGACTTGAATACTGCAGCACTATCTGTAGGGATAGGCAGTTGATAGACAGTTTGATTGAAACTGGTATAAGCATTTAAATCTGCTCCAAAGCGAACACCTGCTTTTTGAAGGTAATCAATCATTTCATTTTTAGGGAAATCTTTAGAGCCGTTAAAGGCCATGTGTTCCGTAAAGTGGGCGAGGCCCCGCTGGTCATCATTCTCCATTAAGGAGCCAATGCGAGTGGCTAAATACAGTTCTGCCCTGTTTTTAGGCTCTGTATTTTTTCTGATGTAATAAGTGAGTCCGTTTGGAAGTTTTCCTATTTTAACATTTGGATCATTTGGGATGAGCTGTCCATCTGTTTTTTTTGCAGGGATGGTAGTACTGGTTTTCCCAGTGCCTGTTTTTTTTTGGGCATATCCAGGGCTATAAACAGCCAATTGTGCGACCAGTCCTATCGCGAGAATATAAATGTTTTTCTTCATGTAGTTTGACAATAAGTTAGACTAAATTATAGTTTTATCATGAGTATTCATGAGCCATCGGCAAAGATTTTCCGTTCAGCATAAAATGGCGTATATAAAAAAAACCGCTAAGCTTCAGGAGCTTAGCGGTTGTAAAGTATTTAAGGGTAAATTCGATTAGAAATGGTAACGCACAAAGGCTTCCATTGCTTCATATTCCGCCAATCCAAGGTGATCATAAGCTTCGGCAGTTTCTCTGTTTCTGTCTTCAGCTCTCACCCAGAATTCTCTGGAATCATCACCAGGGAATACAGCGCGGTCTTTTTGTGATTGGTGTTTGAAAATAGCGAATTTCTTTTTCTCTACTTCCTGTGGACTCAATGGCACGGCCATTTCGATTTCATAAGTATCAAATTCTAACCATGCACCACGGTATAACCATAACCAGCAGTCTTTAACCCAGCTTTCAGTTTTTGCTAGTCTTTGTAATGCTGATAAAATGATATTGAAACATACGATGTGTGTACCATGTGGATCTTCAAAATCTCCAGCTGCAAATACCTGCTCTGGTTTGATTTTTTGTAAAAGCTCCATCGTCAGTTCGATGTCTCTCTCGGTTACCGGATTCTTTTTAGTTTTTCCACTTTCGTAGAAAGGAAGGGCCATGAAATGGATATGGTCATCTTCTAAACCGCAGAATCTGGCACCAGCAATCGCTTCTCCTTTTCTGATCAATCCTTTCACTGTTTGTAATTCCGGAGTATCTACCTGATTTGGTTGTTTGGTCTCGATGAAGCTGCGGATATTTTGGTAAATACCTTTCATTTCATCCTGAGCCATGCCCATTTTTTCTGAGAAATCGATGTTGAATTCTAAGAAACGCAGTGCATCATCATCCCAAACTGCAGTATTTCCTGAGGTTTGGTAAGCTACATGTACATCATGTTTCTGGTCTACTAAACGGATAAAAGTACCGCCCATAGAGATCACATCATCATCAGGGTGTGGAGAGAAAATTACCACACGTTTGTTCGCTGGTTCCGCACGCTCTGGTCTTTGAGAATCATCTGCGTTTGGTTTACCACCCGGCCATCCAGTGATGGTGTGCTGTAATTTGTTGAAAATATGAATGTTAATATTGTATACCGGACCTTGTTCCACTGCAAGCTGAGCCATACCGTGGTTGTTATAGTCGTCTTCAGTCAGTTTCAAAATTGGCTTACCTAGCGTGTTTGCCAACCAGATTACTGCCTTTCTGGTCATTACTTCATCCCAGATGCAGTCTTTTACCAACCAAGGTGTATCAAAACGTGTCAATAAAGAAGCCGCATCCTGATCCAGGATGAATTCTACATGTTCAGATAATTGCAGATAAGTAGCAGGAACTTCACTTGAAATTTCACCTTCTACTGCTTTTTTAATGATGGAAGCTTTTTTCTTATTCCAGGCCATAAGAATGATCTCACGGGCTTTGAAAATAGTACCGATACCCATGGTAATTGCTTTTGTAGGAACAAAAGATTTACCACCAAAGTCGCGGGCTGCATCTCTTCTGGTCAAATCGTCAAGAGTAACTAAACGAGTACCTGAGTTTGGCGCAGAACCTGGCTCATTGAAACCAATGTGACCAGTACGACCGATACCCAGAATCTGAATATCTAAGCCACCAACTTCAGTGATCTTTTTCTCGTAAGCTAAACAGAAAGCAGGAATGTCTTCCAGTTTCAAGGTACCATCAGGGATGTTTACGTTTTCTTTTTCAATGTCAATATGATCAAATAAATGATCATTCATGAAAGATACATAGCTCTGTGCAGCAGTTGGCTGCATAGGGTAGTACTCATCAAGGTTGAATGTGATTACATTTTTAAAGCTCAAACCTTCTTCCTTATGCATTCTAACTAATTCCGCGTACACCGCTATTGGTGTAGCTCCGGTAGCTAGGCCTAAGACAGCCTTGGAATTGTTCTTTTGTTTTTCTTTAATAAGGTCCCCGATGCGGTGAGCAACACTTAAAGATGCTGCTGTAGGATTTTCAAAGACAGAAACGGGCAGTTTTTCAAAACGCGTTTCTTCCAGAAGATTTAATCTTGCCATTTAATTGTTCTTAAATTTTGTACGGAGCAGTAAATATAGGGACTCTGCCGACTTAATCCAAATTTTTAACCCCGCTGTGTTTTTTGTTTGAAATTGGCAATCAAAATGGCTGTTTTTTACAAAACTGTTAGTTTTTTCAACAAATTCGGAGGATTTTTTATGAAATCCCTTGGAGCAATTGATTTTAACCTATTTTAGTATCCGACAAATCAGCTTTATGAATTCAAACTGGAAATCACTCTACGAAATACTGCAGAAACCGGAACGCCTGATCATCGGACTGATGTCTGGCACTTCTTTAGATGGCCTGGACATTGCCCTTTGTGCGGTAAAAGGAAATGGTGCGGAAACCATCTTGAAAGTGCTGGAATTTACTACGGTTCCTTATCACCAGGAGTTTAAGCGCGAAGTCAAATCTATTTTTTCCAGGAGAGATGCTGATCTGCAAATGGTTTGCCTGATGAATGAGAAGATTGGCCTATACCATGCAACGCTGATTTTGGAAACCTTAAAAGCCTGGGGAAGAACACCTGTCGAAATTGATGTGATCGCCAGTCATGGGCAAACGATTTTTCATGCGCCTGCAACTTTACATGGCCTGCAGGATTACCCAAATGCCACCCTTCAAATTGGTGACGGCGACCATATCGCAGTGAAGACCGGCATCATTACCATTTCAGATTTCCGTCAGAAACATCTGGCAGCCGGGGGAGAAGGAGCTCCATTGGCAGTTTACGGAGATTACCTGCTTTTCTCAAAAAAAGGAGAAGACCGCATCATGCTCAATATTGGAGGAATTGCCAATTTTACCTATCTGCCAGCCGATCACGACGCTTCGAAAGTTTTTTCCACCGATGTTGGCCCTGGAAATACGATGATGGATCAATATGTTCAGCAGCATTATCCAGGCTTATATTTTGATGAAAATGGAACAATTGCTACTGAAGGAACGGTGAATGAAGACTTATTAACCGCTTTATTAACAAATGAATTTCTAAACGCTGATTTTCCGAAAACCACCGGTCCTGAACTTTTCAATTTGAGCTACTTATCCACAGCACAAGAACAATCAGGCACTTTAAACCTTGCTAAAGAAGATGTACTCGCCACTTTATGTGCCTGCTCGGCAAAAGTGATCCTGGCGGCCATCAACAAATGCTTTGGAAAAACCGCCACACCTTATATATATATGAGTGGAGGAGGGATGCACAATCCACTTTTAGTAAGGATGCTGAAAGCTGGTCTGCCAAAGGCGAAATTCTGCACTACAGCACAGCTGGAAATTAATCCGGATGCTAAAGAAGCAGTGCTGTTTGCCGTCCTGGCCAATGAGACTTTAGTTGGCGAAAAAATCAATTTCGGTGCGCGCCAAGGTGTCCCTTCTATCCGAATGGGAAAAATCTCTCTGCCTGATTAACCGGAGAATACGGAATCCCTGTGCTCCTCTCATAAATTTTCCTATTTTTGCAACCAAACTATAATACATTATGGCAAGTTTTACACTTACTCCTGAGACCTGGACAAAGGTTAAAATTAAGTTTCTTAGAAAATACCGCGACCTGGCGAAAGAGAACCTATCTTTTGTTCCTGGACAAGAAGACCAATTGGTAGAGCAATTGATGGACTTAGTAAAAAGAAACCGCGAGTATGTAGAATTTACCATCAAGAAAGCCCTGGCTGATCCTGATGGCAACAGGCTATAATTCCCATTAGCCTATTGAGTTCCAAGCCTTTTTTGTAAATTTACCTTTCAACAGATGGGTAAAATGAAAAAATTCAGACTTGTAGCCGCCTTTTCGCTGATTGCTTTTGCTTCCATAAGCTGGTCTTTTAAGGAAGATCTTTTTCAGGTTTCCAAAAACCTGGATATTTTCGCGTCTTTATATAAAGAGATTAACATCAATTATGTAGACGAAACCAATCCATCCAACCTCATGCGTAGCAGTATTGATGCCATGCTGGATGGACTAGACCCCTATACAGAATACATTCCTGAGTCTGAAGTCGAAGATTATAAACTAAAATATGTGAGCACCCAATATGGGGGCATTGGCGCGAGTACGCTTTTTATTGAAGGAAAGCTATTTGTAAACGAAGTGACAGAAGGCTACCCTGCGGATAAGCAAGACCTGAAACCTGGCGATCAGATTGTAAAAATCAACGATGTTGCGGTAAAAGGAAAAGAACGTGCACAAGTAAGTCAGCTGCTGCGTGGTCCTCGCGGTTCAGCAGTGACTTTATTAGTCATCAGAAATGGTGCGGTGATCACCAAAAATCTCAACCGGGATGAAATTAAACAGCCGAATGTTTCTTATTCTGGCATGACCGAGGATCATTTTGCCTACATCAGATTGGATAAATTTCTGGAGAATGCAGGGCAGGAAGTAAAGGATGCGGCTATTGACCTGAACAAACAGCAGCCTAAAGGGATGATCATTGATCTGCGCTACAATGGTGGCGGAATCCTGCAGGAAGCCGTGAAAATTGTGAACCTGTTTGTAAATAAAGATGTTTTAGTGGTGACTCAAAAAGGTAGAAACCCACAAAAAACCATTACTTATAAAACCCTGGCAGATCCCTTACTTCCTCAAATTCCATTGGTGATTCTGGTAGGGGGCAATTCTGCTTCTGCCTCAGAAATTGTGGCGGGTGCTTTACAGGATTTAGACAGAGCCATTATTGTAGGGCAGCGCAGTTATGGAAAAGGGCTGGTGCAGCAAACTTTCCCCTTGCCCTATAATAGCCTGGTGAAAGTAACTGTGGCCAAGTACTTCACCCCTTCAGGGCGCTGTATTCAGGCCTTGGATTATTCCCATAAAGACCAGAATGGAAAAACACCTAAAGTAGCGGATTCCCTGATGAATAAATTCAGTACCCGTACCGGAAGAAGCGTGTATGATGGCAATGGCATTTATCCTGACATCTTTGTGGAAAGCCCTAAACTGAGCCCGATTACAATCTCTTTACTGAATAAAAGCTTATTTTTTGACTATGCCAATGCCTATAAAAAGAACAATAAAACCATCGCCCCTGCGGCAAGTTTTCAATTGACAGATCAGGATTATGTCGCTTTCCTGACTTCCCTTGAAGGAAAAGACTATGCTTATGTTTCCAAAACGGAGCGCTTATTGGCAGATTTGCGTACGGAGGCCGAAAAAGAAAATAAGCTACCTGCTGTAAAAGCAGATCTGGAAGACCTTAAAGCTAAAATGTTAGGGGCAAAGAAAACAGACCTGACTACCTTCAAACCGGAAATTAAAAGAGTTCTGGAAACACAGATTGTGAGCAGGTATTATTATGAAAAAGGAAAGGTGATCCAGGCTTTTCAATATGATAAAGAGCTGAGTGCAGCAAAAGCTGTATTGAGCAATTCGTCAAAAATGCTGGCAATATTGAAAGGGGAGGGCGAATATAAAACTATAGGCAGCCCAATTAAGACAATTGCGGCTGCTCCTATAGAAAATTAATTAGTGTAGTTTAACGACCAGTCCGTCCATTGCCGGACTCAATTGTAACTGGCAGGCTAACCTGGAATTAGGCAGTAAATCTGGTAAGGTGTCCAGCATGGCGTATTCGTCATCTGTCATCTCATTCAATTTCTCTTCTCCTTCCAGCACGTCTACGCAGCAAGTTGCGCAAAGTGCCATTCCACCACAGGTGGCAAGAATATCGTATTCACATGCTTTCAGGTATTCCATCAAGCTCAGGCCCATATCTACAGGCGCTTCTAAAGTTGTTCTGCTGCCATCCGGATTTTGGACGTGCAGGGTAATGTTATTTTCTTCCATGTTTAGAATTCGGATACCCCGTTTACGGTAGTGTATTTCATGGTATATTTAACGCCTGGGTTCATGTACTGGTAAGCACTGTGACTCATTAATGCTGCTTCATGGAAACCGCAAAGGATTAATTTTAATTTGTTGGTGTAAGTGTTGATGTCGCCAATTGCATAGATACCTGGGATATTGGTCGAATAGTCATCTGTATTTACTTCAATTGCACTTTTGTTGATGTTTAAGTTCCATTGTTCAATTGGACCTAATTTAGGACTCAATCCGAAAAGAGGAATCAAATGATCTGCTTGGATTGTGCTTTTTTCCAGGCTGCGGTTATGAACAAGTTCCACTGTTTCCAGTTTTCCATTTCCATGAACAGAGCTTAAATTGCTGTTCAATACCAGGTTGATTTTGCCGCTTTCCGCAAGCGCCATTACCTTGTTTACTGAATCAGGTGCACCACGGAAGCTTTCGCTGCGGTGAACTAAAGTCAATTCGTCTACAATATCCGCAAGGAAAATTGTCCAGTCTAAAGCAGAGTCACCACCACCGGCGATTACCATTTTCTGGCCACGGTATTTTTCAGGATCAAGAATCATATAATTCACCCCTTTACCGTTTTCAAACTGCTCTAATCCTTCTACTGCTGGTTTACGAGGCTCAAAACAGCCCAATCCGCCAGCAATTACCACTACTTTAGCTTCGATGATCGTACCCATATTAGTGGTCAACACAAAATCTCCTTCTCCACGTTTCTCCAGACCTTCAATACGTTCTCCTAAAGTAAAACCAGGATGGAAAGGTTTCCCTTGCTCCATTAGGTTGTCAATCAATTCCTGAGCAAGTACTGTTGGGTAGCCTGGAATGTCATAAATAGGTTTCTTAGGATATATTTCAGACAATTGACCACCTACCTGAGGTAAGTAATCGATCAAATGACAACGCATTTTAAGGAGTCCTGCTTCAAAAATCGCAAATAAACCAACGGGTCCGGCGCCAATAATGGCTATATCTGTAGAAATCATGTGTTTAAATTTTGTGCGAATTTACGAACTTTTGTTTTAATAACCGCGACTGTTTAGATATATTCTAGATAATTGATAGAACTTATGACAAACCCGCGATATTTTTTTTACTTATCTTTGTTGATACTGATGACAAAAAACATATATTTTGCTTCTGATTTCCACCTGGGTTCTCCCAGTCATCAGGAAAGTAGAAAGCGCGAAGATCGAATTATTCGTTGGTTAAACGCTATAGAAAGCAGTTGTGCTGAGCTTTTTTTGATGGGTGATATTTTTGACTTCTGGTTTGAATATCGGGAAGTAGTCCCAAAAGGTTTTGTTCGCCTGCAAGGTAAGCTCGCTTCCATGACGGACGCAGGAATAAAAATTTATTTTTTTAAAGGTAACCATGACATGTGGGTGAATGATTATTTCACGACAGAAATGGGCATTGAAATCATTAGCGATGAAATGGTCATGGAGCGAAATGGTAAAAGTTTTTACCTGCACCATGGGGATGGACTAGGGCCTGGCGATGAAAAATATAAGTTGTTAAGAAAAGTATTTAGAAACCCGGCTTGTCAGTGGTTATTTTCTATTGTGCCCCCACGTATTGGACTGGGAATCGCCAATTGGTGGTCTGGGAGCAGCAGGGTAGCCAATAAAATAGAGGAAGCGTTTCATGGAGAAGAATTTGAATGGCTGGCGATTTATGCAAAAGAACAATTGCAAAAGAGACACTACGACTATTTCGTGTTCGGACACCGTCACTTGCCCTTAGAGATCGATCTGAATGGGAAAAGTAAGTATGTGAACCTCGGGGAATGGATTAATTTTAATTCTTATGCGGTATTTGACGGCAAAGAATTAACACTGAACTATTTCGAAAAATAATCATCAGGGCTGTAAGAATCCGGCAAGCAGTAAATTTTTAGTGTCAATTAACTGAAAAAGCCGTATTTTTGCCTTCCAAAATAAATCAATTGCCAGGACAGGATCCGCAGGACGGGTCTGAATCAAAAAGGCAACAAGTATTAATTTTCTGAAAAAAGAATATGTTAGAAAAATTAGAAGCAATTAAGCTACGCTGGGAAGATGTAGAAGAACAGTTGAGTAATCCTGATACGATGCAGGATATGAAACGTTTTGCGGCTTTAAATAAAGAGTATAAAGATTTAGGCAAGATTGTAGACCAATATAAGATCTACAAGAATGTAATGAGCAATATCGAAGCAAACAAGGAAATTCTGGCTACAGAAAAGGATGCCGAGATGCGCGAAATGGCTAAAGAAGAATTGGATATGTTGCTGAAGCAGCAGGAAGAACTGGAAGAAAAAGTACGTTTGATGCTGATTCCTGTAGATCCTGAAGATGCTAAAAATGCAGTATTCGAGATTCGTGGTGGTACTGGTGGTGATGAAGCAGCTTTATTTGCTGGTGATTTATACCGTATGTACAGCCGCTTCTTCGAACAAAAAGGCTGGAAGGTAGAAACCGTTGATGTAACTGAAGGTACTGCCGGTGGTTATAAAGAGGTGATCCTGAAAGTAAGTGGAGAAGATGTTTACGGACAATTGAAATATGAATCAGGTGTACACCGTGTTCAACGTGTACCAGATACAGAAACTCAGGGTCGTGTACATACTTCAGCGGCTTCTGTTGCGGTATTGCCAGAAGCAGAAGAAATCGATCTATACCTTAACCCTGCAGATATTGACTTGCAAACTTCCCGTTCAGGTGGAGCCGGTGGTCAGAATGTGAATAAAGTAGAGACGAAAGTGCAGTTGACTCACAGACCTTCTGGACTGGTAGTGGTTTGTCAGCAGGAACGTTCTCAGCTTGGAAACAGAATCATTGCAATGGAGATGCTGCGTAGTAAACTATATGATATTGAATTGCAGAAGAAAAATGGAGACATTGCTGCAAGACGTAAGACCATGGTATCTACCGGTGACCGCTCTGCAAAGATCAGAACTTACAACTATCCTCAAGGAAGAGTAACAGATCACCGCATCGGATTGACACTTTATAACCTAAATCATGTGATGGATGGTGGTGTTCAGGAGCTGATCGACGCATTACAATTCGCGGAGAATGCTGAAAAGATGAAAGAAGGCTCTGTGGCTTAACCAGTTGCGATTATTTCAAAAAATAGTTTGTAAATATAAATAAAGACTCTATATTTGCAATCCCGAAAGGGAACAACGGACCGGTAGTTCAGCTGGTTAGAATGCCGCCCTGTCACGGCGGAGGTCGCGGGTTCGAGTCCCGTCCGGTCCGCAA
>NZ_JAHYSS010000001.1:381402-519232 GCF_019802255.1 Pedobacter polysacchareus
ACGGACCGGTAGTTCAGCTGGTTAGAATGCCGCCCTGTCACGGCGGAGGTCGCGGGTTCGAGTCCCGTCCGGTCCGCAAGACAAGACGTCAAATACACTAAAAAGCCTGCAAATCATATGATTGCAGGCTTTTTTCATTTAAGGCTCACTCGCAAATATTCAGATTTTACCATATAATTCGTGAGTAATTCAAGGAGTGACGGCCAATGGTCATATAGCTCAGGATAAAAGGAATTAAACGATAATTCGTGAGTCAGAGGTTGGATGATAATACTCACGAAAAACCTTGTAATATTCTGATTTTCAACCTGTTTTGAAATCGAACATCTTGATTACTACTCACAGCAACGCTAATTTTGTTCAACTTTTAATCTGTAAAATGATGAAAAACAATTTTAGTTTGCGCTTCTATTTGAAGAAGCCAAAGAATTATGTGTCTGGCAGCATGCCTATTTACATGAGAATCACTGTTAGCGGCATGCCGAAAGAGCTTGCGTCGGGGAAACAATGTGATCCTGCAAAATGGAATACCAAAGTTGGTAGGGTCAATGGAGCAAAACAGGAGGATAGATCAATTAATACTTATCTTAATACTTTGGAGAGGCGAGTGGGTGAAGCGCACACAGACTTGGTAAACGCAGATAAGAAAATCACTGCTGAAAGCATTAAAAATAAATATCTTGGTATTGAGGAACAGGAGAGGCAGCTCATAGATGTCTTTAAAACGCATAATGAGCGAATTGAAGCGCTTTTAGGTAAAGGGTTTGAGAAAGGAACGCTGACTAAGTATAACTCGACCTTAAAGCATCTTAAATCCTTTCTGCAGTCTAAATACAATACCATTGATATTCCAGTTTCTAAAATTGACCACTATTTCATTTCTGAATTTGACTTCCATGTCAGGACTATAGGGAAATGTGCGAATAATGCAACAGTCAAACACCTTAAAAATCTTGGAAAAGTGATGCGAATCTGTTTGGCTAATCGTTGGATTACTCAGAATCCATTTCTAAACCATAAGAATGCTATCGAAAAGGTAACTCGGGTAATTCTTACACCGGAAGAAATTCAGGATTTATATAAAAAGAAATTTGCGATTGATCGGTTAGCTTTTGTCAGGGATATCTTTCTGTTTGGCTGTTACACAGGATTATGCTTTATAGACTTGCAAAAGTTGAATAAGTCAGAAATCAGAACGGGGATTGATGGTTTACTCTGGATTTTCAGAAATAGGGTAAAGACTAACATTGCTACGAATATACCGCTACTCCCTATAGCGCAGGAAATAATGGAACGTTATGCCGATCATCCAAAGTGTGGGGACACAGGGAATGTCTTTCCAATCTTTAGTAATCAGAAGATGAATGCCTATTTAAAGGAGGTGGCAGATCTTTGCGGAATTTCAAAACATCTGACTTTTCATATTGCCAGGCATACTTTTGCAACAACGGTGACTTTAAGCAATGGTGTGCCAATAGAAAGTGTCAGCAAAATGTTGGGGCATACCGATATCAGAACAACCCAGGTTTATGCAAAGATATTGGATGTCAAGGTAAGCAAGGATATGCTTTCTCTTAAACAGAAATACAGAATAAATAATTAATTATAAACCTTCGGTTGACCAATATTTGTAAATATTTGGCATTTTATAAGAATTATGGTAGATTTGAGTATGATATCTGAATTGAATAAAAGGGTAGTTGTGGTACAATGGAAACGTTTTGCTGGAATAGATATTGACATCTTTTCGAGCCTTAAAGGTTTTTGCGAGAGCTATCCCGACTATAATTATCATACCCTTAATAACTACCTGTCAAAAAAGAAAATCCCGTTTGAGAACGATGAAATCAAAATAGAACGGCAGCCTTTACTTAATAATGTAAAAAGGCCAAACCTGCCAACGGTGCTATTTTGGGACTTGGATTTTGATAAAATTGACTGGAAGCGATCTTACAAAATGGTTATAGAGCGAGTGCTGGATAAAGGAAATGCTGAGGAATGGGAGGAAATGATTAGGTTTTATGGGAAGACTAATGTAATCTTAGCTCTGAAAAATGATATAACCTATCTTTCTGACATGACTGCTGATGCCGTTTGCACGTATTTTCAACTGAGTAAACAAGAACTCAAATGTTATTTAAAGAAACAGTTAAACAAGGGACACTGGATTTAATTTCCCGACTGATGCAGGACCAGCTCCTGCATAGTTTTTATCTTGTTGGTGGCACAGCTTTGTCCTTAAAGATCGGACATAGGGAATCTATTGATATCGACTTGTTCAATTCCGGGGATTTTGACGGCGATCATCTTGCCGGGCATATGAAGGAAAGCTATGGAGCGGACGTAAGGCGACATAAAAGTAATTACGTCAGCGGGAGCATTGATAACGTGGACTTTGATTTCATCTCCCATAAATATCCATCCATTAGACCCCTGGAAACTATTGAAGGAATCAGAATGATGTCACTTCAGGATATCGCGGCGATGAAAGTTAATGCTATTGTAAACAGTGGAGAACGGGTGAAGGATTTTATTGATATTCATTATCTGCTTAAAGGGATGGAAATTAGTGATATACTGGATCATTATTGTTGCAAGTATCCGAACGTAGATATGAATACGGCTATATCTTCTTTGAGTTATCATCAGGATGTGGATTTGAATGTGCCTGTTGTGTTGAAAGACAAGAAACTGAAATGGCAAGATGTATCCAGAAGTATAAATCATGCTGTGAGTAAATACCATGAGCAGCAGAAGAATATGAAAAGCTATCTGAAAATTAATAAGAGAAGCAAAGATCTTGACCATGATCTTGATCAAGGATTAGGTTTATAGCAACCATATTTTATTTAGAGCGTATATCCATTAGGGTATACGCTTTTTTTATTAGAGAAATTCTCATTTCCATCTACAAGTTTTCCCATATGGGATGTAGTACAAACGTGTATCGGTTACTTTGATAAAAAGTACTGGTGTATTCCTTATTGACTCATTCGAAAAAAAGCTAGTTATCAATTAGGGGAATCCCACTAAAACTCCTGTAAGCTTATGAACCAGTGACAGTAAATTTAAAAAATTAGCATGGTGGCAGTATGGTGTGAAAAATATATTGATCACTACTAGAGATTTCATTAAACAAAAAATAAGGTATTTGACAGATAGAACAGAAACATAAATTATAAAGCCTATGACAATGTTGGATTTAATCACTAAAGAGGATCTGGAAAGTTTTAAAAAAGAACTCTTTGAAGAACTAAGTAAGCTTAAAATTGCCAGTGCGGATAAAGCCCAAAAGAAATGGCTTAAAAGTGCGGATGTAAGAAAAATACTTGGCATTTCTCCTGGGACGCTGCAAGCCTTGCGCATCAATGGTACACTTCGTTTTACCAGGTTAGGAAACATTCTTTATTACAAAAATGAAGATCTCACAGAAATTCTGGAAGAGAACCTAACTGAAACGTATTAATATGAAATTATCATTCCCTATTGAGAGCTTTCTGGAACTAGCGGCTGGTGACAGTCGTCTGTTGCCCTCGCACATTAGTCTTTTTATGGCTATATTTTACTATAGTTCTGCTGACCCGAAAGCGGCGTTTCGGGTGTGCCGGCGAAAGCTGATGCAATTCTCCAGAATCAGGTCTTTGTCAACCTACCACAAATGTATGGCAGAGTTGGTGATCTATGGTTATATTAATTATCAGCCGTCCTACGATCCGATTCGTGCCAGCACGGTTTCCTTAATTCATATAGACAAAGGATAAGGGGCAGTTTGCTCCCTCTTTGTTGCTCAGGTTTATGGATGATGTGATAGTCCTTTTTCTCCTTTAGGAAAAGGAGCAAGCGGAAGTTGGGCAGAGCCCTACTTTTCTCGCGTTTAGCTATCGCCAAGCTAGGTTGAAGTATACTCCGGGTATACTTCAGTGAATTTTTTAACACGATGCTGTACAAAACAGTATACCGTAGGGTATACCTCAAACGATTGCCTATGACTATTTTAAAAAATAAGACGATTCGATTTACAGCCGATGTGGATCAGAAACTGGAGAAACTAAGCCGGAAGCTTGGCAGAAACAAGCTTATGGCGTTTGGTCAGATGGTTGAATATTTCTATCGAACGGGGAAAGATCCACTGGACATCAATGATGAATTATTGAGAAAGGCGATCGCCAAAAACCATGATGCATATATCAGTTTTACAAGGGTACAGGAAAAAGATCTGCTGATTCCAATGAAAAAGGGTATGGATTCGGTTTTGGACGGGCAGCAAAATATTGTGAAATTTTTAAGGGAAACACAAGTGCCGGAAATTCAGCAACTGAAACAATTACAGTTAAGCCAGTCGGGCAAGTTTTCAGAGACAGATAAGTTGATGCATAATATCTACCAACTGCTCGACGATAAGTATAAATTGAAAAACAAGTTCTCTTTGATTCTGGAAAATTATATAAAAGGGCGGGAAGAAATTTCCGGGGCTTTTAAAAGCAAGAGTAAAGTGGAACTGGCTGAACGGTGTAGGCAAATGGTAAAAGAACTGTAGTTTCTTATGTATATTAACATTACAGATAGCGAGAAAGGGAATAATAAGGGGAGCAGTGGGCAACTGGTCCATTATTTGGATAAAGAAAACCGATTGTTTGAGGAACTACCGGAACAGCGTTGGTTCAATGGTGAGCAAAACGGTATTCCTTCTTACGAAGTAAGGAGTAGTTTGGACCAAAATGTTGCCAAGCTATGCCGGGATGATGCGAAGTTCTTCCTAATCAATATTAGCCCAAGTCAAAAGGAAATAGAATTTCTAAAGGATGAGTTTAGTCTTGATGCGGAAAAGAGGCTTAAGGATTATGCCGTAAAGGTGATGGATGCTTATGCGAAAAACTTTAACAGACCAGGGATTAATAACCACAAAGATCTATTATGGTTTGCTAAACTAGAACGCCACCGACATTATAGTTTTCGGGATAAAGAGGTGAAAAGCGGACAGGCAAAAGCTGGAACCGTAAAACCTGGCGAACAGATGCATGTACAGATTATTGTAAGCAGGAAAGATATCGGCAATAAGATCAAGTTAAGCCCAATGAATAAATCAAGAGGTAGGAATGTCGTTCATTCCAAGAAGCTAGGTCAGTTTGACCGGACCGCTTTCAAGCAATCCGGTGAAGATATATTTGACAAGTTTTTCGGGTTTGATCGTAAGATAGAGGAAACTTTTAGATATGTGAATGTGCAAAAGAAGGGGACACTAGAACAGCGCATGAACATAAAAGTAGAGCTAACCAAAGAATTACAAGACAAGAAGGCTAGGGTTCACAAAAAATCAAAGTCCATTGAGCTCAACGAGTCTAAAACTTATCTGGAAAAACCCTTTATTAGTGATTTTCTAAGTATTGCCCTTAAATCTCAGGAACAGAATTATGCTGTGCCCTTTCAGAAAAGGAAAAAGAAAAAGCGGAAAGGTCAACAGGAGGAGCTGGGTTTGTCCCTTTAATTACAATTTATTTTCATAGTGTTTAGCGAATTCAATGAAGTGTTCGATGATTTTTGAGTCAATATTACTTCTGTCGATGCCATCGATGTACCACTGATTTTCCGAATCGAGGAGGTCGTATTTGGCATAATAAAGTAAGTAAAACTGTTGAAGAGATTTTTCATGATCTAATTCGAGGTAAATGTCTCGTATTAACCTTAGGGCATAAAGAGGTTCTATTTGGTTATTTAAGGCCTCTTTGGATAAATAATTGATGTAATCTTTAATGATTTGATCACGATCTGAGTAATCAAGTTGAAGTTCTTCAAGTGCTTTATCTGCTATTTTCTGTAGCTCAAATTGTTCATAGGGAGGGCTGATGCCTGATAATATAACAAGGTGTTCTGTGTCAAATCCCTCCATTAACATATCAACAGCCCAATCTATACAGGTTTTATCAATGTCTCTATTGAGTGATTTGTATGCTAATATCGCAGCGGTGTATTTTATCGGCTTCATTTTTTAATGATGGTAATTTTAATAAAGCTAAATGTTATAATGATGCCTATGACTGATAATAATATATAAAGATTGGTAGTATCTAGCCAAATGTTTAGTGTGAGCAAAATTATCGGGCTTAAGCAGGTTACCCATGCCGAAATTGATTTAAATTGGAATCTGACAATCTGAATAAGGATCAGTGCCACTAAAATAATAGGAATTATTGGGATGATATAAAGGCCATACATTAAACCAGCATTAGCATCTCCGTTTTCTTTTATATTGCCAAAAATTAATAAGCCCAGAATAAAAAGAGGAGTCAAAATCAAACAGTCAATAACAATACTGTTCATGATCTTGTCCAATGTTGGATTGATGGGAGTTTTATTCATGTTGATGGATTGTTAATGATAGTTATAATAAGTAAATTCTTAAAGAGCTGCATCAAGAATTAAAATGAGTAGAACGAACTTGCTGTAATGACCCACGCTCATTTGCGGCCTGCGAAAACCAGAGGTTTTCGCTTGGGGTTTTACGGAGTTAATGCTCCAATTTTTTTAGTCCACAGATATTTACTAGCATACTTCTGATTATCCTTCACTGTTTTGTACTTAATGTTTTCTCTGTTATCGACAAGATAATATTGTATTAAATCTTGATACTGCTCGTTGGAATAAAAAACGAGTGTATTGTTTTTATCCCAAGTCCCATACAAGATGTAGTCAGACGTATTGTCAGCTATGAAATAATTTCCATATTTCGGGATTTTCCCTCCTTTAGGAATTACAGAAATATGGATGAAATTTAAATTATGGTCATCCTTTAAATACCTGTATGCAACTAATTCATGTTTTCCATCGGGAGATGTCTCTCGATGCTCAATTTGTAAATGATAATCGGGTTCAATATAATCTAAAGGGGAAACCTTGACAGATACTTGATTTATTTTTGTGTCTGTAATTTTTATTCTCTCCCCCGCCTGTATGGAAGGGATTATATCCACTTTTGCAGATATAGTTTTGTTGTCGACCCATTTTGTATGAATAAGAGTATTCGGAAGAGAGAATTGCCTTAAATCTTTGGTTGTATCTGCTGTTTTTAGTGCCGCAGTGCCAGCCTGACCATATCCGAAAGCACCTAAGTCAATGCTGTAGTTAATCATAATCATTGAACTGTCCGGGGAAAGTTCTCTGTAATTTTCGACAAAATCCTGATCAACCATAAATACACTTTCTTTTCTGTCATACAGAGAGCAGGAAGATAAAGATATTAGTATTAGGAATATAGTTTTCAAGTTTGGGAATAAACATCTTCGATTATGGTTCATTTATAATAGGTTAGATGTTTTGGAATTTCTGCCTATTGTTTTATGCCTCCAAATCGCAATGACATTACAATCTGCATGGTATTCGTTTGGATTATTTTCCAGCAATCTCTTTTTAATTGCATAAGCTTTTTCGAATTCTGATATTAAACCAACGTCATTGATATCAGAAGGTAAAAAGGTCTCGTCAAAGCCTCCACAGTTCGTTAAGGCACTGGTATCATAGGATTGATCTAATAAATCATACCCCATGAATTCAAAATCTTCAATAGTTATTGAGTTACACTTTTTTGTTGGCTCTTGTGTTACGGTTAAAAGATTGAATATTGGCGTTTTCTGCATCCTCTTTATCACATAATCTAAATCGGTAAAACATCCTGTTTCATAAAGATGGCTAGTAACAATATGATCCCAATCTTTGGCATTGTCGCGATCGGGCTCCACTAAAAGTTCGTTCAGCATCATGTCTAGAGATACGACTTCTTTAAGATTTGATAGCTTACTCCATTCAATATACTTTTTCCATGACATACCATCTTGGTCATAGTACTTATCATAAGTTCCCCGAGCGGTGTACCAGAATTTCATTTTTGAGAGTTTATCATATGTTGCAAGTTAAATATTTTTCCATGTATATTTATATTCGTGATTGATGCTTGACAGACACGTATATGATGGATTAGTTGATTCTGACAATGGGACAAATGAATAATAATACGATTCTTAAAAAAAACTTTAGAAATTCCATTAGGCGGGGTACCGGAGAGGCTTATTTAATAATGCTGACTAATCCCAATCTTGATTTTTCAAATGATATTATTAAAGGATGTCTTACAAATTTTGCTTATGATGGTCAATGTGAAAATAGTCGTGGAGTTTATCTATCTGAACTTATTTCACTTACCAGAAATCGGGATAAGATTCGTAATGCTATTTTGATAAGGCTCGCAAATGAACAGAGCGATACTTGGACATTAACTCAATTGTTTGATCTTGCAAGCATCTTTGCACAGAATGGCGATGTTGATGCGAGAAAAGCAATTTATGAGAGGTTTTTTAGTTCTCCTATTGAGGGTTCTGACTGGGTTGGCTATTCCGAAATTCTTGAGCTTGATGGAATGGAAGGAATGAAATTCATAGCTGAAAAAATGGGCAGAGGATTAGAAATCAACCCTGAAGACTGGCAAGATGATTCCATAATTAGACATTTTCAGGATGATAATCCCAGCATAAACGTTTTAAAAGAACTAGAGAAGCTGGCTGTAGAGAATCGTTTTATCCAGATATATTTGAAAAATGTTAAAAAGACCAATGTAGAAGCAAAGAGTTATAAGCGGGTAATTTCTAAGTATAAAGACATCATCGATGAGGTCTTGGCCAGCAAACCATATATTCGTCTTTTTAACAGGCAATTGACCGATGAAGAATTAAATTCGGTAGCGAAGAGACTTCTTGTTGAAGAAAATATAGCCTTTCAGGAGAAATTATTATATGTATTCACAGAGTTTAAATTTCCACTTGAAAGTGGATTTATTCTGAGCTTAGCAAAGCAAAAGCTTTCTTCAGAAAATAGAATAGCTGAATTTGCGATTGATGCTTTGAAATTACTTAAAAGTGATGCTATTCGTCAGTTTGCAATTGAACGCATCAAAACAGCTAGGATACCGCAAATGTTTACCAACATTTTTATTTCCAACTATGAAGTAGGCGATGGTATTTTTCTTAAGGAATTGGCAATGAAATTTAACAACGAGCATGTAATAGAAAATTTAGCTGTTAGCTATATTGAAATTTATAGAGCAAATAAAACAAAGGAATGTAAAGAGCCACTTGAAATTTTGTATGGTAAAATGAATTGTGGCATTCATAGAAAGGATATTATTGAGTTGCTTATTAAAAATGGAGTATTAAGTGAAAGGCTGAAAGAAGAGATTAAATATGATAGTTATCTTGATTCAAGAGAATTGCTTGAAAACGCGTAGATTTTATTAATCTCAAGAGCTTAGATTACATTTTAAAGGATGGAAATCAATGAAAATAGGAAAAAACTATAAACAATTCCTTACTGATAATTTTAAGGGGCTTAGAATTCGAGCTTCTTTATTCTTTAATTGGGATAAGGGGCTGCGTTTTGATTTGCAGGAGGGGGAAGTTGACACGGATGAGTATTTTGAAGAAGTGCTTAAACGTTCGACGACTTTATTTCAAGAAGCGTTCGATCCTAATGATAATGTTTTCCTTGTTGTAATGGATTTTAAATATAAACGAACTAAACTAAGGTCTGGGAATTTCTGCTTTAGGCAAATTCGAGATTTAAGTGGCCGTGAAATCGCCTATCTAAAAGTGCATAGACTTTATGACCCAAATGATAGCTTAGATGTTAGAAATGTTGCAATTATCAAATCTGAGATCGAAAGAATAGATTATAAAAATATCCTAAATGCAATAGGAAATACTGATTTTCCGCAAAGACAGCCGAGGCTCGATAAAAATGGAGTTTTTACTTCTAAGGAGATATTCTTCTTAAATATCGATAGGAAACTAATCTTTCATATGTATGATGATCGTGGCTTAGATATAATCGCCAATGATGTTGAGCAATTGCGACCTATTTATAATAAATACAATAGCTGGTTACTTGATAGTAATAGGGAGAAAATGGATAGTTTGTTTAATAAGGCTAACGTATAATATAGTAGCGAATGGGATTCGGTTTTAATTTATTTTTTATCTTCATATTGATTCCATTAACAATTATTCTTTTAATTGCTTGGTTGGCGACAAAGAAAAATATTTATGGAAAAGCTGTCGGATTTATCTGGATGGGGGTGGTAGGCCTTGTAATGATTTCTTTAATGATTCATGCCACTATGGCTAAGAAGATACTGAAAAAAGAAGATTTTTATGGCCAATATATTGTCGATAGAAGCTATTTCAGAGGTAAACAAACTGATTGGCAATATGACAACTTTCGTTTTGAGATAAAGGAAAATGATTCCATTTATCTGTATGTCACAAATAAGGATAAAATTGTGAAAACGTTTATAGGAACAGTCACAACCCTAAAGCCATATGGTTCCGAGCGGCTAGTAGTAAATATGCAACAGTCAAGGCATCATATATTTGAAAGTAATCCAACAATTTACAGAAGTACCTGGATTTTTTATCTGGTATTTAATTCACCTAGATTCGGTAATATGTTTTTTAAAAAGGGACAATGGAGCCACAGGTGATATTTGCATTTTGAATTGGAACAAGTAATTCCTATTTTAGCAGTATAGCGATTGCTATTATATGGTAATTTGAAATCGTGAGTAATTCAGGGAGTTTTCACTGAAGAACTTGTAATATATTGATTTAAAGGTTGTTTTGGGCTCGGGTTCGAGTCCCGTCCGGTCCGCAAAAAGCCACTCCAACGAGTGGCTTTTTTGATTTTCAGGAATTTGACCATCAGGTCAGTTTTGGTGTCGATCCCCTTAAACATAAATCAACAAATTCCTTTTGATCTTTAGAGTGCAACGAGTTCTTGTATAAGCCTCTAGGGCTATGCATACTTTTGCTACTTCTGTAATTCTGTTGGTTCATAAGTATGAGCCATTAAAATTGATTGTATTTTTTCTTATAAAAACAATAAGTTCACTGTTGTTTAAATTTTAGCTGTAGTTTAGTCCGAGGTCTAATTATCCTTGGATGAATAATATATAATAATATGAGCGAAGAAATCAATGCACTGATTGTACAAGACGAAATTATAATGAACCAGATTTATTATATACGTGGTCACAAGGTAATGTTAGATACAGATCTAGCCATACTTTATGAAGTAGAAACAAAGCAATTTAAAAGACAGGTTAAACGTAATATAGACCGATTCCCAGAGGATTTTATGTTTGAACTTGGGATGGAAGAGCAAAAAATCTTAAGGTGCCAATTTGGCACCTTAAAACATGGGCAACATTCAAAATATAATATGATGGTCTTTACAGAGCAAGGTGTGTCCATGCTGTCCAGTGTATTAAGTAGTAAAAGGGCAATTCAAGTGAACATTCAAATTATACGGATATTTACACGTATACGCCAAATTTTAGCAGACAATACAGATATCAGGTTGGAAATTGAGAAAATAAAGCACAAGTTAGACCATCAGGATAAAAATATGGAAATCGTATTTCGTTGCCTGGATGAGTTGCTAGAAAAGAAAGAGCAGCCCAATCCTTCAAGAACAAGAATTGGTTTTAAACCAGATAGCCTCTGAGGATTTATCCTATTTATAGATTTATCCTATTTATAGTCTTATTGATTGTAGGTATTGATTTAAATAAAGCGGAAATGACAACAGATCGTTTACGCTTTGTTCGTTTAAAGACATTACAAAATTTGAAGGAAACAGGAGTAAAACAGTACCGTAAATTCACAAATTGTTTATATTTTATTCAATATTAAAGACTCAATTCCTAAATATTATATCATCCCCTTTCTCTAAAAGCATAAAATATAACTTTTGTTTTCATATATTGCTTATTATCATTGTTATACGGATCAAAACTACATCCATGTCTGCAGACCAAAAAGCAATACTCAATTTCTGGAGAGCCATTGAAATTTTCAATCTTCCAGACTTGCCAACAGAAGCGAATCTTTTTCAGGAGGGAGCATCATTACCATGGGAGCTACCACATGAAAATCAAAAAGACCTCAAATGGCACCATATCGTTTTCCTTGGTAGAATTCCAAAGAAAATAATCACTGAAAAAATTGAAGAAGCCACAGATTATGTGCCTTCTGAAGTAGAAATATGGGAGGAAAGGATTACTGGAAATACCTGTCTGGCTGCTTTGATCGTAGATGAAGATGGACGCTGCGGATTTGACAACGGCTATATCCAGCCTTCCTATATTCATGGATTAATATGTCTTCAAAATCAGAAACCCTTATCCATTATAGAAGAAGAACTGGAAAAGACACAGGAAGCTTTTAGAGATCGGTTTGGTGTAGCTCCAGAGGCAGCGTCGCTAAACGAGCTGCAGACCTCAGTTATCGGATGGAGTCATCTGAATAGAGAGCTAGAGGTATTACAGGCCGAAGATTTAAAAGGCCTGGATTGGGAACCACTGGTATTTATTAAATCCTTCCGACTGTCTAAACACGCTAAACCGGATACCGCTTTTCTGAATAGCTTTTATTTAAAAGACCTCAATGCGCTGATTGATAGTCGTAAAAAGCAGGGAAAGGGGCTTCAGCAACTGCTGGATACAGATGTTTCCGGCCTGAAAAGAATAGACATGCTAAAAGAAGTCAATGCTTTTTGGTGGAAACTGGATCCTAAAGAAATGCCTGCAGGGCGATGGCCTTCCAATCCAAACTATGGATTGTACAGCGCACAGTTTGGCGCGGTAAGCACTTGTCTTTCAACACTGAAAAATAGCAATGGATTATTGGGCGTAAACGGCCCTCCAGGAACGGGAAAAACTACGCTGTTGTCGGATATTGTTGCAGAGGTGATTGTGATGCGCGCGCAGAAATTGTTAAAGAAGGGGGCTGGTAAGCTTTTTGGAACTGGTCATAAAATTGAAAGGCCGGATTTTACCTTTCATCATTTTGAACCCAATGCGGATATTTTTTCTGATGGCGGAATTGTGGTGGCGAGCAGTAACAATGCTGCGGTAGAAAATATCTCCAAAGAACTGCCCTCGAAAAGTAAAATTGATTTCGACCATTTTCCAAATGCCGATTATTTTGCGGAGCAGGCTACAAATCTGATTGAAGGGGAAAGCTGGGGGATATTGGCAGCGGCTCTGGGTAATTCAGAGAATAAGCAGGCCTTTAAAAAGAACTTCTGGTATCCTGGAGAAGAAAGAATAGGCTTCATGAAATTCCTCGCCCTTCAATATAACAAGGAGGACGATCGGACTGCTGAAAACAGCGAACTGTTCGATCGTACGGCAGCAGAATTGACAAAATTGCTGGCGGATTTTAAGCGGTTTCAAAAAGAAGCATCAGGTTTCCATGCCCTGCTGGCAGATTACCTCGAAGACCGCAGGTTGCTGGTTTCAGAAACCGAAGCACTGGAGCGATTTAAAAATAACCTTGCTGAACTTGAGGCATTAGAACAGAACTGGGAAAAAGAACTTCAGGGCATCAGCGATCGCATTACTTTGCTGCAGCAAAGCCTGATACTGCATCAAAAGGCTATGCCGGGCTGGTTTTTTGTTCAAAAGCTTTTTAAAACAGCAGCATATAAACGATGGAAGGAAACGGAGGAATTGTATCTATCCGGCATGGCTAAAAACACCAAAGAAATACTTCAGATACAAGAAGAGCGGGAAAGCCTTTCAAAAAAATTAAAATCTGCGGCTAAGCAAGTTAGAGACAAGAAAAAACTGGTAGAAGTTATCGAAATCAGGCTCATCGAATACCAAAGCTTAAAGGAGCAACTGCATCAGGAGTACGAAATCCCTTTAGAGAATATCCCTGATGAAAATCTGGTCGACTATTATTATGATGACCAGGAGGCCTTCCATAAAGCAAGTCCATGGTCTTCGGTAAAGATCAATACCTTGCGGTCCAACATATTTCTTCATAGCCTTAAACTACACGAATATGCGATATTGAGCCATGCAAAACCTTTCTGGAACAACTTAAACTTGTTTATGGAGTACCTGGACGGTAAGGTGAATGTTCGTGCAGATGTGGTAGAAAGTTTATGGAAGACTTTCTTTTTCTGCGTTCCCGTAGTTTCTACTTCCTTGGCTTCGGTTTCCAGACTATTTCAATCCATGGGTGCAGAGAGTATTGGCTGGCTCCTGATAGATGAAGCCGGACAAGCCACGCCACAATCCGCTGCAGGAATCATCAGCCGCTGCAAAAAGAACATTATTATCGGGGATCCACTGCAGATTGAACCAGTGGTCAGCATCAATGCAAAATTAGCGAAAATGCTGAGCGATACCTACCGCACAGATCCGCTCTGGTCTCCGCTCCAAAATTCCATACAGACCTTGGCAGACCGTGTTTCTACATTTGGTGCCTGGCTCGGGGAAGAAGAAGACATGGCCACCTGGACAGGCTTTCCTTTACGTGCCCACCGCAGGTGCAACAATCCTATGTTTGACATTGCGAACAAGATCGCTTACGACGGACAGATGGTAAAAGTGATGGAGGATGTTTCTTTTGAATGCGAGTTAGGTGATTCCAGATGGTTTGATGTAAGCGGGACAACTGTAGAACACAAGCATGTCATTCTTGAAGAAATAGCAGTTTTACAGGGAAAGATTGCCTTGTTGAAAAATACTACATCAGAAATTTTCGTAATCTCTCCTTTCAAATCGGTTGCAGATAAGTGTTCCGCGGTTTTCAGAAAGAACAATCTGGTGAAATGTGGCACCATCCATACCTTTCAGGGTAAGGAGTCTGATATTGTCTTCCTTGTTTTGGGGAGCGATCCAGCACAGCCGGGGGCGAGAACCTGGGCTTCAAAAAAGCCAAACATGCTCAATGTCGCTTTGACAAGAGCCAAAAAACGGATTTATGTCATTGGCAATTTAGCAGTATGGAAAGGCTGCAATCATTTTAGTGTGCTGGCTAAAGAATTAAATGTTGCTCAGGAGGTTCTCCGGGAAAGCACTTAAAACGGATTTGAAATCCTGTGGGGTTCTATTCTGAAATCGCAGGAATCGTCTTGAAATGGGAGATAAATTCCTAGTATTGCAGCAGCAGTAATGAAACTGGCAAATGGAAATCCCGCCAAACTCAGAATTATGTAAAAGATTCGCATAATCCTGTAATGCTTATCTTAAATAGCAGAGCCATCTTTGTGACTCCTTATGAAAAGACTGCTCAGCTTCTTTCTTTGTCTTTTGTTCCTGATCGTATCCACCGGATTTACGACCAGTGCTCATATTTGTAAAGGTGTAAAGCAGGAAATGCGTTTATTTTCTAAAGAACATCAGGATCAGGTATGTCCGGTTTGTGCTTTAAAAAACAAGCAGAAAACTAAGAAAGACAACTGCTGCAAGCATGAAAAGGAGCAGGTAAAGCTGGCGGATAAAGTACAAAAGATTGCCCAGCAGGAAAACCTTTTAAAATTCACAGGAGAAGCGGTTTTATACCTGCATCCAGCAAATACCACCATTTGGGATCATAAAATAGAAACCCTTAAAACGGATAATTTCTATTTTTCTACCCCATTAAAACAACCCCCATTCTACATTTTACATTGCGTATATCTGATATAGGCCGTATTCATTTTGAATTCCGGAGCATGGAAACATCCTCCTTCATTATGATGGTTTAAATTCTAAAAGATATAAAACAATGAATATTAGATTCATTGCGTTAGCGGCATTTTGCGGCTTATCGACGGTGTCGTATGCTCAAACTTTGCAGCTGCCAGACGCATTAAAGCGTTCTATCCAGAACTACGAAAAAATCAAAGCAAAAGAGGCCTTAGTACAAGCTTCACAAGAAAACACCAATTATCAAAAAAGCCAGTATTTACCAGATTTTACGTTACTGGCGCAGCAAAGCTATGGTACGATCAACGCGCAGAATGGCCCGATGTATGGCTATGGCGGATTGGGCTCCGCAGCTACCTCGATGCCCTTAGCAGATCAGAACTGGAATGCGGCTTTTGGCTCGCTATACCTAGCCAACATCAACTGGAACCTGTTTACATTTGGCAGAATTAAAAGCCAGGTGCAGCTGGCCAGAGTCGAAGAAAGACAGTCGGTAACCGACCTGGAGCAGGAAAAGTTCCAGCATCAGGTGAAAGTAGGGGCCGCCTACTTCAATCTATTCGCCAGTCAGCGGATAAAATATGTGCAGGAGAAAAACCTGGAGCGTGCTCAGGTATTCATGAGCACTACGCTGAGCCGTGCGGCCAGCGGATTGATTCCGGGCGTGGATGCTTCCTTAGCGAAAGCGGAGGTCTCTAACGCACAGTCTGCGCGGATTAAAGCCTATGATATGGAGCTCGAGTACTCCAAAACGCTGGCAGTATTACTCGGAGAGGAATATCAGCGCTTTACACTGGACTCTGTTTTTACCAGTAAAACCCCGGTATTGACCCAAAATGAGGTGACAGGGCAGAATACTTCTCAAGGAAAAGCATCAGGAACTCCATCTTCTGATCCGATTGCGGTACCTCTGAACTTAATCAATCATCCATTATTACAATGGCAAAAGAGCAAAATTGCGGGAAGTACGCAATCGGAAAAAATCCAGCGTTCACAAAAACTACCTTCCTTATCTGCTTTTGGACTGGTACAAGGGCGTGGTTCCGGTTTTGAATCCAATTACGTACAGGATAATAGCGCTTTTTCAAAATCTTATCATAAAGGCATAGGTATACAAAGGGGAAATTACCTGGCAGGATTAACCCTGAGCTGGAACCTGACCAACCTTTACAGTTTTGGTGCTAAAGTAAAACAGCAAAAACACCAGACACAGGCGCTTCAAAACGAGTATCACCTGATGCATGAGGAATTGTCTGCACAGGCACAGCTCGCCAATGCGAAACTAAAAAACGCGGCAGAGAATTTTGAGGAGACAAAAATCCAGGTCAAAGCGGCTGCGGATGCTTATCGTCAGAACACCACTTTATACCGCAGCGGTTTAACCACGATTGTGGATTTAACCCAATCGCTGTACGCCTTAAACCGCGCGGAAATCGATTTTGAGATTGCCAGAAACAACATCTGGCAGGCCTTATTGTTAAAATCTGCTGCTGCGGGACAACTGTCTGTTTTACTAAATGCCATTCCATAATCCCGAAAATCCATGAATTTATTACGTATAGCATTGCGCAAGCCCATCTCCATTATGGTGATGGTGCTCGGGCTTTTGTTCTTCGGGATCAAAGCCTCCAAGGATATCAAGATTGATATTCTTCCGGAAATGAACCTTCCTGTAGTGTATATCGCCCATTCTTTTAATGGCTATACTCCACAGCAAATGGAAGGATATTTTACCAAAATGTATGTGAATATGATGCTGTTTACCAGTGGCATTAAAAGCATAGAGACTAAAAATACACAGGGATTAACCCTGATGAAACTCAATTTTTATGAGGGGATTGATATGGGACAAGCCATTGCAGAGATCTCTGCCTTGTCTAACCGGTCGCAGGTATTCTTACCTCCAGGTGCACCACCACCCTTTATTATCCGTTTTGATGCGTCTTCACAGCCAGTTGGCCAGCTGGTGTTCAGGAGTGAAACGAAAACAAACAACCAGCTGCAGGACATTGCCAACTTTACGGCGCGGCCCTTCCTGATTGCCATCCCCGGATTAACTACAGCGCCACCTTTTGGCGGTAGTCCGAGAACGGTAGAGATCAATATCGATCCGAATAAACTGCGCAGTCACCAGTTATCTCCGGATCAGATTGTGGAAGCGATCGGCCGGAACAACATCACGGCACCTTCAGGAAATGTCTATATCAACGACATCAATTACCTGACGCCAACAAATAACACGATTAAAGCGGTAGAAGACTTCGGCAACATTCCTATTTTCAAAGGAAAAGCCGACAACCTGTATATCCGTGATATTGCTACGGTAAAAGACGGTGCCGACATTACCACCGGTTTCGCCTTGATCAATGGCAAGCGTTCCGTATACATCAATATTGCTAAATCAGGCAATGCTTCTACCTGGGATGTGGTGAGCAAGCTGAAAAAAGCCATTCCAAACATCCAGAACAACCTTCCCGACGACATCAAAATTTCTTACGAGTTTGACCAGTCGGTGTATGTAATTAATGCAGTGAAAAGTTTAATGGTAGAAGGCGCCTTGGGTGCCTTACTTACCGGACTAATGGTATTGCTGTTTTTAGGAGACAAGCGCAGCGCGATTATTGTGATCCTGACGATTCCAATTTCTATCATTTCGGGTGTACTGTTCCTGAAGCTTTTCGGGCAATCGATCAACATTATGTCCTTATCCGGGCTTGCATTGGCGATTGGGATTTTGGTGGATGAGAGTACCGTAACCATTGAGAATATCCACCAGCATCTAGCTATGGGCAAACAAAAATCCCAGGCAATCTGGGATGCCTGTAAAGAAATTGCATTTCCAAAACTGCTGATTCTGTTGTGTATTCTGGCTGTTTTCGCCGCAGCCTTTATGATGACTGGCATCCCGGGTGCTTTATTTATGCCTTTAGCCCTGGCCATCGGTTTCTCTATGATCGTTTCGTTTTTATTGTCGCAAACCTTCGTACCCATCCTGTGTAACTGGATGATGAAACCACATTCGGCAGCAGAGTTGGCTAAAGAAAGCCGGTTTGACCATTTCCGAAGCCGCTTTATCGGCTTTCTGGAAAGTTTGCTGCCCAAAAAGAAACCAGTGGTTATTTTGACTTTCCTGGCTATTGGTACTTTGATTTACTTGATGTTCAGCATCACGGGAACAGATGTCCTCCCTGCGGTAAACTCCAGTCAGTTTCAATTGAGAATTAAAGCACCGGAAGGCACCAGAATTGAAAAGACGGAGCAAAAAATCAAGCAGGTGCTGCGGGAATTGGAAACAGTGATTGGCAAAGACCATATCGCGATTTCTTCCGTGTTTATTGGACAGCACCCTTCTTCTTTTGCGGTAAGTCCGATTTACCTGTACAATGCGGGGCCGCATGAAGCTTTGATGCAAGTGGCTTTAAAAGATTATTCCGGAAACACCAGCCTGTTAAAAGATGAAATCCGTGCGCACCTGAAACAGAAAATGCCGGAACTCCAGCTTTCTTTTGAGCCGATCGAGCTGACAGAAAAAATCCTGAGCCAGGGGACAAACACGCCTATAGAAGTTCGCTTCTCAGGTATGATGAAAAAAAGAAACGTCATGTATGCGAATAAGCTGCTGGCAAAATTAAAGGAGATCGACTATTTAAGAGATCAGCAAATCCCTCAATCTTTAAACTATCCCGCATTGGCGATCAATATCGACCGTGTCAGGGCAGCGCAATTGGGAATTGATGCTCAGGATATTGCTAAATCATTGATTGCCTCCACGGCTTCTTCCCGTTATACCAGCAAAAACATGTGGGTAGAGGGAATGATGGGTATCGCTTATGATGTGCAGGTACAGACACCTCAAAATATCCTGAACAGCAAAGATGAGCTGGCAAATATTCCGCTGTCTAAAAATTCTGCCCGTCCGGTATTGGGTGATGTGGCTACGATTATGCCCAGCACTACCTTGGGAGAAAGTTATAATTTAGGGACGATGGCCTATACCACAGTGACCGCCAATCTGCACCAGATGGATTTAGGGAGGGCACAAAAAGATGTCAATGCAGCAATTGCTTCCCTGGGAGAGATTCCTAAAGGGCTGAACATTTCTGTCGCAGGGATGGCGCCGGTGCTGGACGAAACGATGGATAGCCTGGTAAATGGATTATTAGTGGCCGTATTGGTGATTTTTTTAATGCTGACCGCCAATTTCCAATCTTTCAAGGTGTCATTTGTGGTATTGACCACTGTGCCTTTTGTGGTACTAGGATCATTACTGCTGCTTAAAATCACTGGATCAACGCTAAATCTGCAATCCTATATGGGCATGATCATGTCTGTGGGAGTATCTATTGCGAATGCGGTATTATTGATTAGTAATGCGGAAACGTTGAGGCTGCAAAACGGAGATGCTTATGCTTCGGCCATGAAGGCTGCTGCTTTAAGGATGCGTCCAATCATCATGACTTCTATGGCGATGATTGCCGGTATGCTACCAATGGCCATTGGTCATGGGGAAGGTGGAGATCAGGTATCCCCATTGGGCCGTGCGGTGATCGGCGGATTATTTGCTTCTACCTTCTCGGTACTGATTTTATTGCCATTAGTATTTGCCTGGGTACAGGGAAAAACCGGTACAACTTCGCCATCCTTAGATCCGGAAGATGAAAACAGTTTACATTTTGTTAAACCAAATGCTTAAAAGAAAATGAAAAGATTCACTTATATCCTTGCGGGATTGACGCTTACTTTCGCCGCCTGCAACAATGAAAAAAAAGTAACAGAGAAAGCGGCAGCTATGCCGATGATGATGCAAAGTTTTGAGGCAATTTCCATTCATAAAACAAACCCGAAAGTTTCTTTGAAACTGGCAGGGGAGTTATTGGCAGATCAGGAAACGGCATTGTATGCCAAAGTAAATAGTTACGTGCAGCAGATCAAGGTTGATATTGGCTCAAAAGTGACTGCTGGCCAAGTGCTGGTGGTTTTAGATGCACCAGAGATCCAGGCCCAGCTAGCCA
This sequence comes from Pedobacter polysacchareus, assembly GCF_019802255.1. Taxonomy (GTDB): domain Bacteria; phylum Bacteroidota; class Bacteroidia; order Sphingobacteriales; family Sphingobacteriaceae; genus Pedobacter; species Pedobacter polysacchareus. Next base: position 401,938 of record NZ_JAHYSS010000001.1, read on the forward strand.
CGGCAAAATCAAAGCTGCAAGCACAGGAAGCGATCTATATCGCGACCAAATCAAATTACGACCGGATGTTTGATGCCGATAAAACCGAAGGCGCCATTGCCAAGGATGCCTTAGACCAGATTACGGCCAAAAAACTAGTAGATGAGGCGCAGGTAAATGCGGCGAGATCTATCTACAATGAGCTCAAAGCCATGAACAATTACCTGGTGATCCGGGCACCATTCAGCGGAACGGTAACCGATAGAAATGTAGATTTAGGTGCCTATGTAGGGCCAATGGGTAAAGCGGCAGATTTGCCTTTGCTGATTGTACAGCGCAATCAGCAGCTGCGGTTATCATTATCGGTGCCGGAAGCGAATACACCTTATCTGAATATTGGGGATACGATCCGGTTTAAAGTAAAGTCTATCCCTCAAAAGATGTATATGGCCAGGATCTCCAGAAAATCGGGTGCCCTGGATGAGAAATTGCGTTCTGAAAAAATAGAGGCAGACCTGCTCAACGTAAACCATGAGCTGAAACCAATGATGGTGGCGGAAACGAACATCCCTCTCCAGGCGGGGGAAGCCAGTTTCTTCATTCCAAAAACAGCTTTGGTGGATGCCAATCTTGGCGTATATGTGATTCGGATTGAAAATGGAAAAACCAAAAACATTCCAGTTGCTAAAGGCCGAATGATGCCGGATCAGGTAGAAATTTTTGGGGAACTGAAAGAAGGGGATCAAATCCTGTTAAAAGCAACTGAAGAAATCGAAGAAGGAACAAGTGTCAAAAAATAATTGCCTTTAACAAATAGGAATAGATTCAGAAAGCCAGCCCATGGTTGGCTTTCTGCTAAAAAACGAGTTTTGGAACCCACCAAATTCAGAAGAAACCCACAGAAACAATAGAAACATTTTTTTTAAACACCCGAATAATTCGGTTATTAGCGATAAAACCAAAACAGCTATTTTTTGAAAATTAAGCCCAAAAAACTCCTTTTTTGGGCTTCTTTATTTTTAATAATTCTGGATATATGCCAAGGAAAGTGTAAAAAGGCGATTTTTTACAAATTATCTTGAAGCGCAAACGTTTGTGTGGAGTAGAATTTACAATATTTTTAACCGTAAAAAGCTGTAAATCTCTTTTTTAAGCCTTAAGAAAGTAGTCATTCTAGTCTGTTTTAAGAAAAGTGTCATCTTAATAAATAATGGTAATATCCTTGTTTTTAGGTGGTTAGAAAAGAAAAAACACGATTGTTATTTCAATTTGGAGTTCATTTTTTCAAAATACCTCAACAATGTAATGGTTTAATCAAAATAATTAGGTAGTTAATACTATTTTATCACTTCCTTCTTAAAACAGAATCTGCGCCTTCATTTTAAGCATTCTTAAATTAGACATATTATACGGAAAAATTATTGCTCTTTATTTGTTAATATTGACATATTATGCGATAATAGTACGTTAATCAAACGTTTGCGCTGTCATTTGCGGAAAAGTGGAGATATAAATATCCTAAATTGCTTTCATTAAGTATTACATAATCCTAGGTCGTTGATCAACCACCAGAATAACTTATTCTGCAACACTAGGATGGCCATACGAATGCCATTGAAAAAGACATTTAAGCAATATATGTTATAACTAACCAAAACAGCAACCTAAACCAAACAAACTATGATTACAACCTTTACTCTTTCTCAGCAATTGCATCTAAATTGTTTGATCCAGATTTAAACCCCATTCGATTAAATAGAACAATCAGGTTATTCCATTATTAAATCAGATCATCAGCTCTTTTCTATAACACGTTTTCCAGGGCTTTATTATCTACCAGATATTTTTTAATGATTAACCCATTCCACATCATTTTGTGGTCAGTGGATTTTTATGGCCTGTTTTTTAAATCACCAGCGCTTTCGTGATTTATCCGACAACAGGAAATTAACTAAGCTAACAATCTAATAATTAATTAATACGAATGAAAATGGTCCGAATTATTGCGAGTGCGTTCTTTGCGGTCCTGGTTTCTGCCCTTTGTTTTGTAAAGGCAGAGGCAAAGCCCCTTTATACCGCTCCACTGAATTACCACAGTATTCTCCTCAGACAGGATACGGTGCCCGAAGACTCTGCTGAGTTAAAAAGGATAGACAAAGCAATATCCAAGAAAATCAGTAACTCTGCTATACTTAAAGGCACCAAAGACTCTGTCAATATCAGAGTTGCCGCCTTAAGTCCAAATGTTTCATTACAGCAAATGCTGAAAGGAAATGTAGCCGGAGTTTACGTTCAGGAAACCACCGGAGAGCCCGGTGCTGAACAAAGTATGTTGATCAGAGGGCTTTCTGCTCCGATCTTCAGCAGAAAAGATGTATATGCAGTACAACCTGCAGTCTATTTAAATGGTATTCCTTTAGCTCAGGACAATCCTTTTGCTTTTGAAATCCAAAAATACGACTTCAATCGTATTGGCCCTGCCACCAACCTTTTATCCTTTATAGACATCAACGATGTCAACTCTATAGAGGTGATCAAAGACCCGGTAGCTTTGGCTAAATTAGGACCTAATGCAGCCAACGGCGCAATTTGGGTGACTACTAAAAATGCAAAATCCGGTGCCAGACAAATCAGTCTGAACAGTTATTTCGGAATGGTGCAGTCCAGTAAGGTAAATACGGTAAATGGGGCGTATGAAAATGCCTTCCGCCAGCCATTCTACCAGAAATATGCCACTGCAGATGACCGTGCTAATTATGTAGGTTATTTAAGAGATTCTACCAGTACCGACTATTATGGCCCTTCCAACTGGAACGACCTGTATTTCAAAACCGCTCCTGTTTACTCACTTGACCTAAGCTTAACCGGTGGATCTGAACGTGCAAACTTCAGATTTTTTGGCGGTAATACCCGTAGTGCTGGAAATGCCGATGAAACTGCTTTAAACAGATATACTGCAGGATTTCAAATCAATATGGCGCCATTCGAATGGTTAACATTGTCTACGAAGATCAATGCGACCAGATTAGATAGAAACAGAAATAGAAGTGTAAGAGATCGTTTTGGTGAAACGACTTACCTAACGGATTTTACGACTCCACTATCTCCAAATAAAGCGCTTTACCAAAACTTCTTAGATGAGTATAAAAAGGTAATTGACGACAATACCAATACACTTTTACAAGGAGCAGTCGCACTGACATTGAAACTGGATAAAATCAGCTTCACCACCAGTGTGCTTTTTGATTATATGGAAGGCACCAGAGATGCTTTCTTCCCTTCTACCTTAATGGAAGACAATAACTTTGTTTCCAATTATTTTGGATTTAACCAGCGTGTGATCCTGAATAACGCATTCAGTTATAAATATGATTTAAATAAAGACCACAAGTTCGAATTCGAATTGGGCCAGTCTTTACAGGATGATACCTATAAATACAACTACGCTAAAGCTTATAACGGACCTAATGATTTTATCAAAATCAACAAGGTTGATGGTAATAGAGACCACGACGATTATTTAGAATCTCCTTATGGCGGATTTTATGTATCCCGTTTCAACGACCGTGAAAAGAGTAAGCTGCTTTCATTTTATGGTGCTGCAAAATACCAATACAAAGACCTGCTGACTTTAAGAGCTAGCTTAAGAAATGATGGTTCTTCAAATGGACAGCCAGATAGCCGATGGATGATAACACCAGCATTTGGTGCAGAATGGAGCCTTAAGAACCAATTCTTAACCGCAAATAATTTATTCGAAGATTTAAGAGTAACTGCTTCCTGGTCTAGAATCATGAAGCCATTTAATGACGATCGTTTCGCCGGTGGCCCTCAATATAGAGTAAACATGGGATGGAATGAAGAGCCAACTTTACCTACCTATGGTGGTGGTGGTGGGATCATGAGACCTTATACTTCTGGATGGGTTGGTTATGGTATCGGACTTCCTTTTGTAGATCAGTTTAACCTTGGTTTAGACGGTAGCTTCTTAGGGGGCCGCTTAAACGGAGGAATTACCTTCTACCAAAAAGACGATAAGAGAATGGTATTGAACTTACCACTAGTGAAGGAAAGTGGTTACGCAAGTATCAATGCAACCGGAATGGATGTAAGAAATACCGGAGTAGACCTGACTTTGAATGCGCAGATTCTGAAAAGAGAAAGCGGTTTAAACTGGACTACAGGTTTCAACATGAACTTCAATAAAAACAAACTGACTGCCTTACCAAACGGATTGAAAGAGCTGATCATCGGCGATCGCCTCCTGAAAGTAGGAGAGTCTATTGGTGCTTTCTGGTTGTATGAAAACAAAGGAATCTATAACAACAGTGCTGAAATTCCAGTAAACCCAGCAAATGGCAGAGCATTAACATTTGATGGAAATACTTTAAAAGCTGGTGATCCGATCTGGAAAGATCAAAATGGAGATTTTGTAGTGAATGATGCCGATAAGGTATTGAAAGGCAGTCGCCTTCCTAAATTTACCGCAGGATGGACCAACCAGTTCAGCTATGCAGGTGTAGACCTGACCCTACAGTTTTTTGCAGCCATCGGACAAAAAGCATTGAATCAATATGATGCCAGCCGTTACGATTTTATCAACAGAGAAAACTCCAATAACATTGGTTCCATCAGAGAAGTAAACTCCTGGCAGATCAGCAATAACGCAAAAAGTTATACGATTTACAACCCATGGAGTGATGTCATCCCTTACCGTATTGATCAGGACCTATTCTTAGAAAATGCTTCCTATGTAAAATTAAGAACAGTTTCATTAGGATATGACCTGACGAAAACGAAAGCGATCAGAAACATGAAAGCAGACATCAAGAGAATCTATGTATATGTGACTGCCAACAACCTGCTTACCATGTCTCCATTTACAGGTGGTGATCCGGAACTAATTGATTATACCGGCATGTACAATGGTTACGGAATGGCTATTCCAAGAACCTACACGCTTGGGGTAAAGTTTGATTTATAGTTTTAAATAGAATAGAGAAGATGATAAATTTTATAAACAGGAACACAACTTTTAATAAAGCCCTAACCGCTTTGTTATTGCTGGCAGTTTTGTCGGCTAACTTCTCCTGTAAAAAAGCATTGGACGTGCAATCAACAAGGTTATCTACTGAAGAAACACAGTGGACCACATTGGAAGATGGCTTATCTGGCGTATTGGGGATGTATGCTTTAATGCGTACCGCAATGGCAAGTAACAATACCCACTGGTTAATGGGAGAATTGCGACAAGGAGATTTTCAAGCCACCAATAGGTCTGATTTAAAAGCCATCATTCGTGGAGATTTGAAAGCTTCTTATCCCATCATGAATGAGATCAGCAACTGGCGCAGATTTTACTCTGTGATTAATGCCACCAGCTTGTTTATTGAAAGATCAGGAGAAATCCTGGCAAAGGATAAACGCTATACCAAAGTAAACAATGATGTGGATATTGCGCAGGCAAGAGCCCTGAGAGCATTCGCATATTTCTATATGGTGCGTATCTGGGGTGATGTTCCTTTGTTGACCTCTTCGCATGACGGACAATTTGAAGAACGTGAAAGAACTGACCAGAAAAAAGTATTGGCATTTGCTGAATCTGAATTGTTAGCTGCGGCAAAAACTTTACCGATCTATTATGGATGGGCAGATCCTCAGCTTCCAGGTGATTATTATGGTAAAAACCGTGATTACTGGAATGGGGTATTGTTCACCAAGATTTCTGCTTATGCAATTTTATCGCACATCACTGCATGGCAGGGAAAATATCTGGAAACGGAGATCTACACCAAATTTATCATGGACAATTACCAGAAAGATGGTTCACAATCTTCTCCAAGGTACATCTCTATGAACGATTTGACTGAAAATGGTTTCTACAGTCCTTTTGCCTTTAAAAGGGGAGTACAGATTGTTGGTTTCGCCTTCGAATATGGAAATGGTGAAGCGACTGCAAATGGTCACATTGAGCAGTTGACTTTAGCCGCACCAATTACCCGTAAGCCAGTACCAGACATGTACGTGCCAAAAGATACGATTCTAGCTGCTTTTAAAGACAGAAAAGATTTGCGCTTTGGACTAGATACCATCACCAAATTATTCCGTACCAATTACTTCGTGAACTTCAATACGGAGAAACCAATTTTCAAAAAGATTGCGGTGGTTCAAAACGGAGATATAGGTAATGATGGAACATATGCGGTATTCAGTTCTGCGGTGTTGTTTACCCGTTTGGAAGAACTAACACTGCTTAGAGCAGAAGCGTTGGCTGCACTAGGTTTTAGAAATGAAGCGATTGATGCCTTAAATACAGCTTCGGCAAAACGCGGAGCTACGGCCTTTTCAAACACTTCCTCTGATGATGTGGTCGATGCCATTTTTGCAGAACGCAGAAGAGAATTGATGGGCGAGGGATGGCGCTGGTATGATCTGGTAAGGTACAATAGGCTTAAACGTAATAACCCTGGTTTTAATAAACTGCTGGATGAAAACGGAATCTATTGGCCAATCTCAAGAGATGTATTGAATGCCAATAAAAAGATCGTTCAAAATAGTTTCTGGAATTAAGCTCCTTTCAGTTCATCACCTTAAATAAATTGTAATGAAAAATACTATAAAAAATCTCTTTTTTCTCCCGGTTATGGCTGCGCTATGTCTGTTCATGATCCTGCCAGGATGTAAAAAAACAGATGAAACTTATTACGCCTACGAAAATAAGATTCAGGAATTTGATGGGACTGCTTTGGGCTACCTAAAAGCACAAACAGGACAGTATGACTCCCTTTTATTGGTCCTTAAGCGCCTGCCTGCTTTGCAGGATTCTCTGGAAAATAAAAACCTTACCGTTTTTGCGGTGCCGAATAAAAGTTTTGAATCGGCCATTAAGAACCTGAATGTGACGAGAAAGATGGAGCTGAAAGCACCAATCTATCTGGCAACGGCAGACCTGTCAGAACTGGAAATTATGGTATGTAAATACCTGATCTCAGGTAAAACAAAGTCGGATGATTATATGAGCTACTCTGATGGTCTTCATGTAAAGACCCTGCTTCATAACTATCCAATGCACATCCTATACTCCAAAGCAAGTGCTTCAGGATTGATCAATGGTGGTCCTCAGATTTTAACCTATAGTGACCCAAGAGGTTCCATTTTCGTAAAATTCTGGCAGCGGAGCCCAACCAATGCGGTGAACATTGTAACCCATAATGCAATTGTCAACATTCTGGCGCCTAGCCACGAATTTGGCTTTAATGAATTCACACAAAGGATTAATAAATAAGGCAAATAAGACATGAACAATAAATACTCATTCACATCATTCTATATGCTTTTCATAGGGATTGCAGTAATGATGACTGTATCCTGCAAAAAGGATCTTCCTGATGACCGTTTGGCATTGGGGACAGATGCTATTTTTACGGCAAGCGTCTATAGCCCTGTATTGGGACGTAATACCCTTTTTGCCGATAATTTTAATTCCGGTACAGGTTCAGGCCTGCCACTAGATTTTAAGATCATCAATATGCGCAGAAGAGATGGTTCTCCGGCACCTGAGCTGACAGAGAACTTTCCTGTTACCGTATGGAAGAAAGCATATACCGGTAAGGAGACCTCACTGGAAGAAATTGAATCCAAACGTGCAGTAGAAAATCACCCGCTTTTTGAAATTCGTCAGCATTCTGGTCAATTTCTAATGTGGTCAAATTCAAATTCTTCCTTCGTTAAAGCGCGTCCTGATTCAGGATATGTGTTTGACGTGGAAGTTTCCAACTCTGGTGGTAGAAGGTATTTCAGAGATTTTAAGCTGATGCCATACAGAGAGCGGGCTTTTGAACCTTCTAACCTTGATCCGATTACAGGTCAGGCACAATCACTGGGGGTAATGATTTCTGAAATGTCCAATCTGAGAGGCGAGCGGAGTTTTATCAGCCCTTATGATATAGAAGCTGTTTTTAATAAAAAAAATAGCACCGGAAATTCACTGACCTTCAAATTTAAAGATTCCCTGAATAACGCGATCGATCCGGCATTGTTTAACACCACCAAATGGAAAGAGCTGGTGCATGGATTTAATATGAAAATGACCAAGGAGGCGGTAACCTACGATGTATCTTATCCCATTCCATCGGTGGAATTCCCTACCATTTACACCAACCCTAGTGGAACCAGATCAAGAGCCGTATTCCGTTATGAAAGACTGGGCTACGGAAACAGTTTGATCCAGGCATATATGGCTATGGACTTCAGTATCTATGAACGTGGAGATTGGGAAATCATCTTCAAGTTTAAAGGAGAGAGTCCCAAATTCACCAATGACTAACCAAGGTTATAATTTTTAATATAAATCAGATATGAAGTATCTAATTATAGTGTTTTCTTTACTCCTGCTCTGCGGCTTTAATAAAGAGGTATTTGCGCAGCAGAAGCAAGTGATCATACAGGGAACTGTTTTTGATAAGGCCGAAAAAATCGGAATGCCCGGCGTTAACATTCAGTCCGGAAGCCCATTGAAAAGTGTGGGGGTGACGAATGAAAAGGGACAGTTTTCTGTGAGTGTTCCAGAGAATGCAGAATTGTTTTTTAAATATATTGGCTATACCACCGTTAGAAGAAAATCGGATAGCAAATCAAAAATGAGTATCTATTTAGCGGAAGAGCAAAGTGCGCTAAAAGAAACGGTAATTATTGGTTATCAGACCAAAACCAAGGAAACGAGTACAGGATCAAGTGTGGTAATCACCGCCAAGATGATCCAGGATGTACCGGTTGCCAACTTAATGGAATTGATCCAGGGTAAAGTTCCAGGTTTGAACGTGCAGAACAATAATGGTTCTCCAGGTATGCGTGGATCCATTAACTTACGTGGTTTATCCAGCATCAATGTTCAGGAATCTGGTGGTTCTGCCTTTTTAACACCAACATCTCCATTATTTGTAATTGATGGGGTACCGATTGAGGATACAGAGACTTTTGACTATGGCTTCCAGCAGTCTGGGCCAGGTATTAGTCCGCTATCCCTGATTCCTGCGGAAGACGTGGAAAGAATTGAGATTCTTAAGGATGCGCAGGCGACCGCATTATACGGTTCCCGTGGTGCTTATGGAGTGATCCTGATTACTACCAAACGTGGAAATTCAAAAGTGCCGATCATCAAATATGTATCCAATTATTTCATGAATACTATTCCTAAATTAAGGGATGTGATCGGTGGTAGAGGAGAACGTGAAATGCGCGTCAATCAGATTTTAATGAATGACAGCAGTTATTACCATGCGATGCAAATGATCAATGGCAGTCCTTTTCTGGCAGATAGTTTGAACTCTTTTTACAACAATTCTACAGATTGGCAGGGATATTTCTTCCGCAGAACTTATAACCAGTCGCACAACGTAGACATCTCCGGTGGTGACAACACGTTCAACTATAAAGTGAACACCGGTTATTACGATGAAAAGGGTATTGTAGAAAACACAGGGTTGAGCCGTGTGAGTTTAAATATGAACATGCAATATCAGCCAAGTCAGAAGTTCAGGATGTTTGCCAGTATTAGTAATGCCCTGGCTAAAAACAGCAAAGGAAGTGGAAACGGCCTACTGCAAAAAAAGGCAGCTGATGGAGGCTCGCAGTCTTCTTTACTGCCAGCGCCAAGTCAATATACTTCGGTAAATTCTGTACTGGCGAGTAAGCAGACCCAGAATGAGAATAAAACCATTAATATGGTGGCCAATATGGACTTACGTTACGAGTTCTTGAAAAATCTAGCGGCTTCTACTAGTTTTAGTTATACCTATGCTTCAGGAACAGAGGACAACTTTGTGCCTGCTGCAATCAATAACAATGCCGGAGAGTTGTACTTATACAACGATAAAAAAGTAGCCCTATATAATAGAAATACGCTGGCCTACAACCTTTCAATTAATGAAAAACACAACATCAATGCGACAGTATTTAATGAGTTAACCTCTACCAAGTTTTCTGCGGATGCAATGATCAACAGAAATACTGTGAATGATTTTATTCATGGTCCTACTATGGGTTACAGTTATCCCTTCTCTCCGGGTGGTACACTCGATAATTTCTTTGACCGTCGTTCTGTTGCTTTTGCAGGATCGTTCTCTTATAACTATATGCAGAAATATGTATTGGACTTAAGTTACCGTCTGGATGGAACTTCTACCAACGGACCTGAGTCTGGTTATGCTAAAAATCCTTCTATAGGAGCAAGGTGGAACTTTAGTAAGGAAGATTGGTTATCTAAAATAAGCTGGTTGGATTATGCCTCGCTAAGGGCAAGTTACGGTAGTAACATTGTGCCTACGGGAACTATCTACGATGTGTATGGCCGTTATGTTTCGTCCGGAAATTACAATAATAACCCTACGGTTAGTCTGGATCTGAAAACGGTACCAAACGTTACATTAAAGCCAAAATCTACCACCACTTATAATCTTGGTTTCGACGCGGGGGTCTTTAACAATAGAGTAAATGTTGTTTTTGATACGTATTGGAAATATGTTGACAATGAGCTGAGAGGAAAAGAATTGGCAACAATGAACTCTTTTGAGAAGATTTCTACTAACGAGATGAGCTTTATGGTTCGCGGTTATGAGCTTGCCATTAACTTTAAACCACTGTCAAACAACAGTAAGTTGAACTGGACGATCGGTATTAACGGGGATTACCGTAAAGAAATCTTAACAGGTTTGCCAGATGGCGTTAGACAATTCATGATAAAAGATGCAAATACGGGTCAGAACATTTTATACCGTTTAGGTAGAAACACACTTTCTAACGTATTGCTGAATACAAATGGGGTGTATTCGAATACCGCTGATGTGCCTGTAGATCCAATTACCGGATTAAGATACCGTACCGGAACTGGTGGTAATGTAAAATACTTCCAGGGTGGTGATCCAAGATGGACCGATTTAAATGGGGATTATATATTGGATGATCGTGACCTGGTTTCTGTAGGTACTGCACAGCCTTCCATGGTTGGCGGGATCAACTCTAGTATGATTTACAAACAGTTTAGTTTGAATATCAACCTTTCCTATACTTACTTAAGAGACATTTTGAACAATGCTGCAGCACAGCGTTTCCAGAACTTTGGTTTGCCAACTTCACTGAAATCATTGACGCCTTTGGTAGAATACAACTTCTGGATTAATCCAGGTGATGTAGCCACTTATCCTAATCCTTTTGACTTTACCCGTCAGGCGGTGATTAAGCCTTTCCGTTACGACCAGACCCTGTTCCAGGAAGATGGTTCTTATCTGAAAATTAATGACGTGACCTTCGGTTATACCTTCAAAAAAGAATTGACAAAACGTTTCGGAATTACCGGATTACGCTTGTATCTGACTGGAAGAAACCTATATACATTTACCAACTATTCAGGTCCGAATCCAGAGAGTGTAGATGCCTTGGGTAGAGATGATTCAGGAGGATATCCAAATAGCCGTTCTTATACCTTCGGTTTAAATGTTCAGTTCTAATCTCAATCCTATTTAAAGATGAAAAATTTCAAATATATAATAATCGGGCTTTGCTGCAGTGTAACACTGTTTTCAGGCTGTAAGAAATTTCTTAATGTAGTACCAATCGATAACCTTACCGGAAACAACTACTGGCAAAATAAAAAAGATGTAGAAGCATATACTTCAGGATTATACCAGCAATTCCGTGCTAAGGTAGCAGGGGAGAATGCAAAGTCTTTCTATTTAACATTCGATGTTAGAAATGCTCCAATTGTTGCAGCTGCTTCGCACCTGAACCTTCTGGCTGGAGGTAATATCAGGGCCTTACAGGGCAATTCGGAATGGGGTAAAGATGCTGCTTATGGCTATTACAGAATGACCGACTGGAAGGCCTTTTATGACATCATCCAGGCCGCGAACATTCTGATCGTACAGGTGGATAAAATTCCTACGGCTACTTTCTCTGAGAATGATAGAAAACGCTACCGTGCAGAAGCTGTTTTCATGAGAAACTTAAGTTACTTATTTCTGGTGAGGCTGTATGGTGATGTACCTTATTATACTGAAGCTTACCATACTACTCCTTTACCTAGAATGCCGATGGTAGAGGTATTGGAGAAATGTATTGCAGACATGGATGCGGTAAAGGAAGATTTACCATGGACTTATGGTGATCAGTCTATTGTAGCCATCAGAGCTACCCGTGGCAGTGCATTGGCACTGATGATGCACCTGAACATGTGGGCTGCAGCTTTTGATCCAGGTAAGGCTGATACGCATTACAGGAGTACAAAAGCATTAGGCGATGAGCTGTTGGCTAATCCTGGTGTACATGAATTATTGCCAATGGAAAGGACTAAAGAAATCTTTAAAGGGCGTACCAAAGAAGGGCTTTTTGAAGTGCTTCAGAATTCTAACTATGGGGAATTCTTTAATATAAGATCCAACCTGGCCAATATCATGACGTATTATCCATACCGTGGAACGGTGACCAAAACTACCAATGATGGTTATTATACCACCAAATACATGGAAAGTATTTACCCAAGCAGTGCAGGACCAGACAAGCGTTTGACTACCTGGTTTGATCAGCCTTTCAGCGGGAATAACAAATTTCAATTTTTAAAATTCATCAATGTGTACGGTGGAGAGGGAGTTTCTGTGAGAAATGACGATAACATCATTGTGTTCCGTTATTCAGATGCCATTCTTCTTGCCGCCGAAGCTGCAGCTGAATTGGAAGACGTAGGGGAAGGACAACGCCTGGTGAACCTGGTTAGAGTAAGGGCTGGCGCATCACTAATCACCACTACCGGAAGCGACCTGAAAGATGATATTTATATGGAACGCTGTCGCGAGCTAATGGGAGAAGGACATTATTACAATGACCTGGTACGTACCAAGCGCATCATGAATATTAAATTCAATTTGTCTAGAGTAATGTCGGTGAGCGATTTTATCCAGGGCGGATGGACATGGCCAATTTATGAGGATGCCTTAAAGAATAATCCATATATGAAGTTGAATGAGTTTTGGAAATAATGATCAGCGGATTTTGCGCTATTAATAAAGAAAAACATGTATAAATTAATAAAAAGCCCCCTGTTAAGTCTACTGCTTGTTTTGTTGGTGCTTACAGCTTGCAATAAAGACAAATATTTTTTAGATACTGGTGTACATAAAGCAGAATATGATGGCAGTATCTTGAGTTATCTAAAATCAAAACCGGTGTACTTTGACTCTCTGGTAAGGGTGATCAACCTGGCAGGCATGAACGAGATTTATGAAAAAGAGAACCTGACCTTTTTTGCGCCGCCAAGTGCCTTGATCCATAAATCAGTGATGCGTTTAAATGAGTATCTAAAATTCAATGGGCGTGATACGGTATCTCAACTGGAACAGATTAAACCCACAGTATGGCGTCAGATGCTGGCACTTTATACTTTCAAAGGCACAAATCGCCTGAAAGATTATCAGCAGATCGATACCACTTCCATTCTGGCTTTTCCAGGACAAGGGTACAAAGGCTACGGAAATCTGGATGAAAAGCTAAACAGAACCATGAACATTGGCGTGGTGTTTAATGATGCGGCGGGAGTTAAATATGCAGGGTACAGACAAGTGGTCTTGTCTTACATCACTGATTTATCTCAGCCCACCCGCTTTTTGAATTACGCGCAGGTGGCCAGTTCTGACATTGCACCAAACAATGGAATTATTCATGCTTTAAGTATTATGGGGGTAGGCTCACTGAAGCTGACCGTTGGTGGTGACATGATTTACTATAAGTATCCCCTGTATTTCGGTTTTGATGCGGATGAGTTTGTCTTGCTGGCCGTTGCAAATGGAATCTCTCCAAAAAAATAAACAGGATTATTTAGAAAGGACTATTAATAGAAATAAAGATGATATCAATTAATACAAAAAGGTTCGTGGTTCCGCTTTACAGCCTCTTGATAATGAGCGCTTTAACGATGTCTTCCTGCAAGAAAGAATCGGTAATCGCAGATCCTTACGAGGGAGGTAAACAACCACTAGGTATAAAATTCGCAAATGAACTGGCCATTCCGGAAACCGGAATCCAGGGAGAGGAAGCGACATTTAAGGTAAGGGGACTTAAGCCATTTGAAGGGAAATTTCAAATCCTTTTGAATGAGACGGAAGCAGAGGTCTTAAAATTAACAGATAGTACCGTTACTGTTAAAGTTCCCCTTACGGCAAGTACGGGAGGGATTACTGTGGTGGCTGATGGACAAACTTTTTTTGGTCCTTCTTTTCCAATAGAAGGCAGATTGAGTATCGATCCTTCTTTTAAAGTGATCAGCGGAGCTAACGGCCCGATATTCGGGATGATCCCTGCAGACAACAACTACCTGATGGTGGGCGCATTTTCTGATTTTGATGGAAAAGCAGCGTTAAAGCCAGTGAATGGTATTTCTATGATGAACGGACAGGGTGATTTTCAACCTCTGATGTCTGCTCGTGGTGTCGAAAATGGGGCCTTATTCTCTGTCAACCGACTAGATGGAGGAAAATTGATCGTTGCAGGAATCATGAACAGTTATAATCGCAGAAAAGGAATCAATGGCATTACCCGCCTGAATAGTGATGGTTCTTTAGATTCCTCAAAAGTGGCTGTGATTAATTTAACACCGGATAAACCATTAAATGGATTTGATACGGTAGCGACCTTTAATGGAGGTGTGAGTGGAATCATCAGGAAATCGTTTGTTAGAAATAACAAGATTATAATATTAGGGAGTTTTGAGTATTACCTGCGTTACTTCTATGATAGATCTACAAGGGATGAGAAAAGAGTAGATGCGACCAAGATGAAACATATGGCCAGACTGAAAGAAGATGGCACTATGGATTCTACCTTTAATTTTAATCCGGTCACCAGACAAGGTAATGAGAGCTTTAATGCTTCAATATCAGATGCTTTTATGCAGGATGATGGTAAAATTGTAGCGATTGGAGAGTTTACCACTTTCAATGGTGCAGCTGCAAATCGCATCGCCAGAATTAATGAAGATGGAAGCCAGGATAAGACTTTTAATGTGGGCACCGGAGCAGATGATGTGATTACTTCCATTACCTACAACCGTGTGAAAAGAAAAATTCTAATCACGGGATTGTTTAGAAACTTCAATGGAAAGCCCAGCAATGGAGCGGTCATGTTAAATGAAGACGGCAGTGTGGATCCATTGTTCAATTTAGGTCCAGTTACCGGTGGCATTGTCACTTTCGCACATCAGCTAAACAGTGGTAAGATCATTGTTTCGGGGGGCTTTAAATCCTATGCCGGTGTAGTGAGACAAGGCTTTATGATCTTAAATCAGAATGGCACACTTGCTCCAGGATACAACAATACAGGTACTTTTCAAGGGTTGATCTCTACGGTAATTGAAACGACTTCTGCCTTGGGCAACCCGGCAGTCATTCTTTCTGGGTTTATCAGCAAGTTTGATAATAAACGGGTTGGTAGTGTAGTGCGTGTCGAAATTAAGTAATAGTTGCACCTTATAAATGATAATTGATATGATCGGAATAGAAAAAAATACGGCAACGAAATGGAGGAGAGGATGCCTTTCTTTTGTGGCATTAATTGGCGTGTTCATCGCAGGTTCTTCCTGCAATAAGGATTTTCCAAATACTTTACAGAAAGATTTTAAAAATGATACCGCAGGTATTACCCCTAAAAAAGCGAAGGTGCTATACCTGATTTTAGATGGGGTTCGCGGGAAAGCACTAAAGGCGTCACAAGCGCCTAATATGACCCAGATTTATAAGCGGTCAATCTACGCATTTGATGCGCTCGCAGATTACGACGGAACGGGTACCACCAATGCCGGAACCTGGGCAAATATGCTCACCGGGGTGACCCGTTCTAAACATAATGTAACGAGCGAAGACTTTTCAGGCAATAAACTGGCACAATATCCAAGCGTCTTCTCTAGCATTAAACAGAGCAGCGGTGGTAAAACCAGAACTGCTGCCTACAGTTCAACTCCTGCTTTTGCCAATAATTTAACCATCGATGCTACGGAAAATAAAATCCTTGCCGGTGATGATTTAGGCGTGAAAGCGGCTTTGATCAAAGAGTTGGAAAACCCAGATGCAACTTTAGTATTGGGTGAATTTGGTGCTGCAGAAACTGCGGGAAAACTTAGTGGCTATACGGATTCGAATCCTGCATATGTGAACTCCATCTTGAAGTTGGATACCTATGTAGGTGAAATTATGGCTGCTTTAGCTAAGAGAAAGACCTTCGAAGATGAGAACTGGCTGGTAGTCATCGCTTCCAATAAAGGAGGGGTATTGCCTCCGGATCCAAGCGTGACTGATAAAACGGTATATGCAGATGATGCCCGCAATAGTTTTATCGTTTTCTATAACCCTAGATTTGCAACCAGCTTTCTCCCTAAACCGGATTCAGATAAAATCCCTTTTTCAGGTGTAGGACCGCGTCTTGCTGGAAATGCGGACACCAAAGGACAAGCTGTTTTGGCTAATGATGGCGGTTTGTACAATTTTGGTGCAACAGGCGAATATACCGTTGACATCAGGGTTAAAATAAACAGTACAGCCAGTAATTATCCAACCATTCTAGGGAAACGTGAGAGCTTTACCATTGGTAAACCTGGCTGGGTATTCTTCCTGGAAGGTGACGTTTGGCAGTTGAACGTTGGGCGCGTAGGCGCATCAAATGTTCAGGCAAACGGCGGAAAGATCCGCGATGGGTATTGGCATACCTTAACAGCTAAGTTTTATAAAGATGGTTCTGCGCGTAAAGCAAAAGTATTTACGGATGGGGTATTAAAAGCAACCATCGACATTACTGCATGGGGAAATCTGGATTCTCCAGCACCATTAATTCTAGGTTATATAAATGATGGTGGTGGGCAAATTGATGTCTCTTACAGCAATTTACAAATCTTTAATGTGCCGGTTGCTGATGCTGTCATCACGGCAAATTCACGTCGCACAGTTTTAAATCCAAGTCACCCTAATATCAATAACCTGATCGGTTACTGGCCATTAGATGAAGGGTTAGGAACAGTGATGTTCAATAAGGCGACTCTGGGTGCGGGTAAGAATTTCAATATGGTAGGTAATGCCGTATGGTCTTCTTTTAGTGATTATAGTCCTAATCTGGACGCCATTATTTCTGATGCATTTTTTAAGATCGTTCCAAATAACGTAGACATTCCTTTCCACATTTATAAATGGTTAGGTGTCCCTGCACCATCAGGCATTTCTTTGGAAGGAAAGCTATGGAAAACAACTTTTACTGACCTTAAGCTGCCTTATTAAGGGCTGCTATTGTTTACAATATTTAAATTTTCAATATGAAAAGCTTTAATTTTTTATTCAAAATCAGCTGTTTTATTTTAATAATGGGCTTGGCCTCTTGTAAAAAATATGGTTACAGTTTTGAGGATGGAACGGATAAACCAAATGATAATCCGCTAACAAATATACAGGTCGATACGGCCATGTCCAGGGTAGATCGAAGTCTGTATCCGAGAGCCCGTGTTTTTCCTGGTCTAATGGAGCCTCAGGAAATTCGTTTAAAAAACCAGAAGTTGGTGATGAACTTCAATTATACGGATGTGCAGGCCAGGGTGCTGAGAATGAACATCACTCCAGAACCACAATTCAGCACGGGCTTTTGGGCTCCTGCGGGCGAGCTGATTCAGATCGTATTGCCTGCTGGTATCGAAGGACTGAGTGTTCAGGTAGGTGTGCATACGGATAACTTATCCGCGATATCACCCTTGCGAAGAGATCCTTTAATTACCACCAGAAAGCAGTTGTTTCCTGGAGTAAATTATATTCGTAACCTTTATGGCGGAACAGTTTATATCAATGCTTCTGTTGCCATTACTGCTCCGGTAGAAGTAACCTTTACAGGGGTCGTAAAAGCACCTGATTTCGTATTGGGGGAAACTAATGATGCCGATTTCGCGAAAGCCGTAGTAGATTCTTCTGTACCATGGTTAGAGCTAAGGAGTAAAAATGTGATCTTCAGCTTACGAAGAGATTTGTTTCTCCGTTATCCTTTATTAAACCCAACTGCCTTAATGAGGGAATGGGATGTGATTATCGACAAAGATTACTATGAGTGGATGGGTTTATCTGCAACTACTGCTGATATGACACAAAGAAGTCCTGATTTGCCATGGCGCGTGATTTTAGATATACAGCCATCAGTAGGTTATGCACACTCCAATTATCCTGTAGTGGCACAGCTGGACGACAACTGGTTTACTGAATTTACCACCTTGGCGGAGTTAAAAAATGGCGGCAACTGGGGTTTCTTCCATGAGATCGGACACAATTGTCAGCAGCCAGGAATGTGGAGCTGGGGAGCTTTAGGGGAAACCAGTAATAACCTTTTCGTATTCAAAGGCGCAAATAGAAATGGTACCATAGCCAGACACCCTGCATTACTGGAGCAGTTCCCTAAATCGTTGGCTTGGGCTGCAGTAAGTTCTACCCCAAATTTGGCGAAAAACTTCAATGACAATTCAGATGCTTTCTTTAAGATTCTTCCCTTTGTACAGATTTTTGAGAAACTAGGCTATAATGCAATGACTTATTTATACAAGGCTGCAAGATCTGCAGATCGTCTTTCTATGAATGATCAGGATCGCCAGGATTTTGTGTACGAAAAGTTCTCAGAGTATGCCAAATTAGATTTGCAGACTTTCTTTGATTCGTACAACATCAGGCTGAGCTCATTGTCAAGAAAAAAGATCTCTAGTCTTTATCCTGCTTTAACTACACAGATCTGGACTTATAATCCGATTACCAAAACTGGTGGTACTGCTGCGATTGTGCCTACGTATACCGCTAGTTCTTCACAAAGTAATGAAGGTTCTGTAGCCGCTATGTTTGATGGGAATACAGCTACGTATTGGCATTCTCAATATAGCCCTACACCTGATGCAAGCACTAAAAAACCATTTACCATTAACATGGACATGAAAAAACTGGTTTCGGCAAAAGGGATGTCTTTCACACCAAGAATAAACTCGTCGTCCCAAAGGCCAAAAACAACAGAGGTTTATACGAGTCCGGACAATGTGAACTTTACTTTAGTGGGTACAGTGGTGATTGCAGATGCGGCTACGCCTACCACGATGAATTTCACGGATCCTCAGAAGGCAAGGTTCTATCGCGTGGTGATCAAAGATATGTGGTCTACAGGTGATTATGCCTCCCTTTCGGAAATCGCGTTTATTAATTAAGTTTTTTGTTAGCAAATAAGACAATGAGGAAATATACAAATACAAACAAGGTTTTTGCCTTTTTCGGAATGGCATTACTGCTGGCCAGTACTTTTACTGCCTGCAAGAAATATCCAAATCCTGCACCTTATTTTGAAGAGTATGGAGAGTTAGAGGTGAAATCCTCGAGAAGAATCCTGCTCATCAGTATTGATGGAACAGATGGTGGGGAATTACAAAAAATAGCGCCAACCAACATCATGAGCCTGATTAAAACAGGAAAGTATAGTTTTAACAGAGGACCGGAATTGGTTTCTACACAAGCCTCCACCTGGGCCAGTATGCTGACTGGTGCTTCAAGTACTAAGCATGGCATCTCAGATAACAGCTACAGACCAGTATCTGAGCCAGGTAAAGAGCATACCGCACCAGCATATTTTCCAAATATGGTGGCGAGAATCCTGGATATTAAACCAGAATTGAAAACAGCAGCCATTACTTCTGACGCCGCATTAAACAAATACCTGATCGAAGCTGATCACCGTGTTTTAGCATCGAATGATGCGATGATTAAAGATTCTACAGTGGCCATATTGACGAATGAAAATCCAAACCTGGTGATTACTAGCTTTAAGGATGTAGAAATAGCAGGTGCAGCGGGAGGATATTCTGCAAGTGTACCTGCTTATAAAACGGCAATCGAGAAGACAGATACTTATATCGGTGAAATGGTGGCTGCGATAAAAAAGAGGAAGAACTACAGTACTGAAGATTGGCTGATTATTGTGACGACCAATAAAGCAGGGACTGAGGCGAATCCAAAAGCAGGATTTATCATTACTTCAAACCCGGCTTTGAAAGAGGGAATGTTAACGAAAGTAGGTTTCAATGGGATGAGATTTGGTAAAGTAGGTTTAGTTGGAACGATAAAAGATGACAACGGACTATATGATGCCGGGCAGAATAAAGACTTTACGGTACAGGTACAAATGAAGTTTAATGTGATTACCATCTATCCAAGATTTCTTTCAAAAGGGACAGCGTTGGTAAGTGACGCAATAACTGGCTGGACGATGTTACAGAATGATGGCAGCACCTGGGCGGTAATTTTTGGCGGGAAAGCTTTTGGTGGAAATGGGAAAAGACAAGTAGTAGGTACTTCTGTAGCAGGGGGCGGCTGGCATACTTTAACTTTTACTGTGAAAACTGTAGGTGCTACCAGAATTGCTTCTGTATTTACAGATGGTATCCCAGGCCAAACACTGGATATTACCAATACGGTTAACTTAAGCAGTCCTACAACGCCATTGAGTATAGGCGGAGTAGAAGGCTCAACCAGCAACTCTGATTTTTATGCTGCGGATCTGCAGTATTTTAATGTGGCTTTGGATCCTGCTGTCATTAAAGCAAATGTTGCGCTGAAAGACATCACCAAACACCCTAACTACAATAACCTGGTTGGATACTGGCCATTTGATGATGGTGGTGGTGCAGTGGTTGCGAATAAAGCACCTATCGGTTTTAATCTGAATCTTGCAGGACCTAGTAGCTGGGCTGCTTTAGCAAATGACATTCCTGTGAGCAGAACCCCGCAAGTAATTAGCGGTGTATCTATTGTGCCAACCAGTCCGGATGTAGCCTCTCTTTGCCTTTACTGGTTGAAGATTCCGATCAAAGACGAATGGAAGATGGACGGAAATCCATGGATTTCAAACTATGAGATTGAATTCCTAAAAAAAATTAATTAACAGCTGAATAGTTAAAAATAACTTGAATACGATGAAAGGAAAGAGCCTTTATTTATTTGCGATATGTTCTGTTATGACGATTGCGTCATGTAAAAAGAGTAGTGTGGCTCCAATTGTGCCGGTAGAGCCACCAGTAGTCGAAGTAGTGGAAGATCCAAATTATGAGACAGTGGCTAATACTGTTACGGTGTCCGCAGTATTGAACGGCGCAAAATTTAACTGGGTAAATGAGGCTAAGAAACCAGTATATCTTAAATTCAAATATGTGCAGGATGCTTTGCCTAAAGAGGTGGTTGTAGCCACAAGTTCGGATGCAGCAGGTACATTATCCATTCCAATAGCGGCTTTAACGACTTTCAATGTGTCTGTAACTAATGTTGGCGGGCAAGCGGTAAGCACCAGAACCATGGCTATTCTTCCTTTGTTAAACCCTGAAACGAAATTGGCCAAAACGGGCTGGCATGCAAATGCTTCCAGTGAAATCAATGACGAGGACAATGAGTTTAATGGTGCAGAAAATATTGTGGATGATGTGACGGTAATCAGTAAATCTTCTTCCAGTCCATCTTTCTGGCAAACAGATTATAATGCAGATCCGATGCTGATTTATCCGCATTGGCTGGTTGTTGATATGAAAACTGCACAGAAAATTACTAAGATAGGTTTGAATGCACATACCGATAAGAACCAGGGCTTCAATACTTTTAGAATTGAAGGTAGTGTGGATGGCGTTGATTTCGACGATATAGGTGGTTCACTAAAGAACTTTGCACCAGCAGTGACTTCAGAACAATTGTTCTCCGTAGTCACACCAGTGCCGATCCGATATGTAAAAATCACTTTAATTAGTGGTTCTAATTATCCTTGTCTGGCCAACTTTGAAGCCTACGTAAGGAAATAGTTTTTTATTAACCTTATTATTGCGGGTCCCTGGATATGTCCAGGGACCCATTTTAATATAAATTCCTATTGTTAAAAAAGAAAGAAAAGAAGAAGATGCTAAATTTTAAAAGACGACTGATCCCTATTTTTTTATGTGTACTCACTAAAGTGTCGCTGGCCCAGGAAGTGCCTCAGATAACGGTGTATCCAAAACCTCATGAGTTGGTGATAGAACCTGGGTCATTTCCATTGGCACACGGACTGTATGTGAAACCAGGAACTTTAAATCCAGAATTGCAAAGCCTTTTAAACAGTATGCTTAAGGTGGACGGCGGAAAAAAAGCATTGCCATTAACGGTTTTGAAAAGTAAATCTCCTGCTCAGCGTTCCGGTGCTTATCAATTGACCATCAATAAAGGCGGTGTTAAGATCATTGCTGCGGATGATCGGGGCGCATTTTATGCAGTACAGACTTTAATCCAAATGACCAAGGGTAAAACTTCAGTTCCTTATGTAAAAGTGACTGATTATCCGGATGTTCCTTTTCGTGGCACGGTAGAAGGCTTTTATGGAGAGCCCTGGACACAGCAGGATCGGATTGCGCAACTGCGTTTTTACGGTCAGCTAAAGCTGAACACTTATATCTATGGTCCGAAAGATGATCCTTACCATTCTTCGCCAAACTGGAGGTTACACTATCCGGAAAAGGAAGAAGCTGAAATCAAGCAGCTGGTACAGGAGGCAAAAAAGAATTATGTAGATTTTGTATGGGCCATTCATCCTGGAAAAGATATCAGATGGAACCTGGAAGACAGTACTGCGGTACTTAAAAAGTTTGAAATGATGTATGGATTGGGAGTACGCTCTTTTGCCGTATTCTTTGATGATATCTCTGGTGTGGGGACTGATGCCACTAAGCAAGCAGGTTTATTGAACTATATTCAGTATCAGTTTGTGAACAGAAAAAAGGATGTGACACCATTGATCATGTGTCCTACCGAATATAATAAAAGCTGGTCTGACCCGAAACCGGGTACTTACCTGGATATTTTGGGTGAAAAGCTGGATCCGGCCATCCACATCATGTGGACTGGAAATACCGTGGTTGCCGATATTACTAAGGAGGGTTTGGAATGGGTAAACAAACGCATTCGCAGGCCTGCATTCGTATGGTGGAATTTCCCGGTTAGTGATTATGTACGTGACCATTTATTAATGGGACCATCTTATGGAATTGATACGGATGCCCAGCAGGAGATGTCAGGTTTCGTCTCTAATCCGATGGATAAAGCAGAACCTTCCAAGACGGCAATATTTGGCGTAGCAGGTTATACCTGGAACATGAAGCATTATGATCCGGAACAGGCATGGCTGGCTTCTCACCGTTATATTATGCCGGAAGCGGCGGAAGCTTTCCAATTGTTTAATGCCCACAATAGTGATCCCGGAGCCAATGGCCATCGTTATAGAAGGACGGAATCCGTAGAAATGAAACCTTATACGGTTGCTTTTCTAAAGTCGCTGAGCGAAGGAGGGTATTCGATCGCTGATGCGCAGCGCCTTAAAAAGGAATTTGAGGGAATGATCGCTGCGGCAAAAGATATTCCCTTAAAGAGCCAGAATAAAAGGTTGGTGGAGCAAATTAGCCCATGGCTTCAGCAATTTGATTTGCTGGGAAAAGCAGGACTTGCGGTAATGGGTTTAGCGGCAGATTGGAACAATAAATCTTTTAGTTCGGCTTGGGGTCAATACCTGCAGACCGAGCGGTATCTGGATGAAATGAATGATTTGGACAAGAAGATGAACCTGAATCCATATCAGCCAGGTGTTAAAACGGGCTCTCTGGTGATGACTCCTTTTGTAAAGTCGGTGTTGCTAATGATCGGTCAGCAGATGGCTCAGGAAAATAAATTTGCTGCTGCGGGAATAGCAGTTAGTGATCAGGACCAGACTACACTGCTCAGCAATACGGCCAAATTGAAAAGTCAGCCTTTGCAGATTGGTAATCAAAGTGTGGCCATTGCGCCGGTTTTGGAAACCATTACCTTGAAGCCTGGGGAGTATTTCGGCTTACGCTTGCATCCGAATCTAGCCTCTTTGGCTTTACAGTTTAACCTGGAGGCGACTGCACTTGGTAATTGGGGTGTTTTTGAAAGCACTGCTGATGGCAGCAACTGGAAAGCATTCCCTGTGACAGAGAAAAAAGGGAATGGAAAGGCGAGTCAGTTCGATCCTGCCGGAGCACAGTATATCCGCTTTAGAAATCAGTCTGATCAGGCACAGAATTTTTTCCTCAAATTGTTTAAATTGGACGTGAAGACGAAGAATGAAGCAGACAATGGAGTGTATGTATTAGATGGAAATCTAGCAACTTATAGTACTTTTTCTAAGAATGAACCGGGAATGCTGCATTTGCCAAAGGATCTTCAGCAAGCTGATCTAAGGTTGTTACTGCGTCTGAACGGGCAAGTGATAACGGTCTTTTCAAAAGACAAGAAAGGTAAGGAGATTGTTTTATATCAGGGAAGTTCAGATTACATTAAAATCGACAAGTCTGCGTTGAAGAATACAGGTACTTTACATTTTAAAACGGATTCGGCCCAGCCTCTGCGTATTTACGAAGCCACTAAATAATAGCTGGATTTTATTACATTTTAAAACAATAAACAGATGCAAATATATGAATGGGCAATTTTGGTTTTAGCGATTCTTGATGGGATCATCGTATTGTGGATCAGTGTAATGGATAAAAAAGTATAAATAAATAAGGCCCATCTTCAGGATGGGCCTTTTACTTTGTAATAGTTTTTCTATTTTAAAAGTTCCTGAAGATCGCGGTCTGCGGTAGGGATTTTCTTTAAAAAGTCGTCAAATCCTGCGCCTTCCTGAGAACTGTACATGCCATAAGCATCCAAAATATAGCCAATCTGACCATCTTTATCTTCTAAGATGTAAAGCACTGAATTATCTGCAGGGTCAGAGTCACCTTCAAAACGATAAGTTTTAATAATGGTTAAATCTTCCGGGTTATATATCTTGTTCAGGCCTACACCCTGCATTTTTCCATGATCGGTCATCTTTACTTCATTGTCCAGTCCTTTAAGTCTTAATTTATCCAGGATCTGGCTAAGGGTATTCATTTCTACTGGCTGTTCCATATTGATTGCTGTTTGTTTCATTAATTAACATTTGTTAAAGGAAATGGTTTTTTGTTTATGTAATCGGGAGTTTTTTTACATCCTCAATTAAACTAAACTCAATTGATATGGCAACTTTAAACCTCTCCCAAAATGGCTCTGCCATAAAGGGAAATGCGAGAACCCGCAAACCTGTCCCTGTTGTAGACCTGACTGCAATGGTAGACCTGGCCTTTCTTTTAATTACTTTTTTTATGCTGACCACCTCTTTGTCAAAATACCAGGCAATGGATATGGTGAAACCGGTGATTGATATTCCTGATCAGCCTTATCCAGCTTCAAGAACGGTCACCTTAATTTTGGGAAAGGAAAATCAGATCGTATGGTATCGGGGAGAGGCGGGAAAATCAGCAGGTGTAAAAAGCAATTTCCAGCAAATCAATCAAGTCCTGACTGAAAATAAAAAAGCCATTGCCAATCTTCATGGCCATGATCCGGATAAGTTTATGGTGGTGATCATTAAACCAACGGAGGCTTCCAATTATAAGAATTTTGTGGATGTATTGGATGAAATGAAGATTGCCGACATCAAATCTTATCTGGTTGATGACGATCGTTTACTGGATCCTGAGCTGGCTGCACTAAAACTGTTAAAGTTATAGCTTTAAAAAAAAAGGCGCTATCCGATCGGATAGCGCCTTTTCTAAATTTATGCTTTTTTAGTTCTACAAAGAGAAAGCAGCTTTCACCTGATCTACGAAATCGAGTTTTTCCCAGGTAAACAACTCCACAGTTACTGTTTTTTCTTCTCCATAAGGAGTTTTGAAAGTTTTAGTAACGGTTTCGTTTTTACGACCCATGTGGCCATAAGCAGCAGTTTCGCTGTAAATAGGGTTTCTTAATTTCAAACGCTGTTCGATGAAGTAAGGACGCATGTCGAATAAGCCTTCTACGATGCTCGCAATTTCGCCATCAGTTTTGTTCACTTTGCTAGTTCCATAAGTGTTGATGTAAATTCCCATCGGCTTTGCTACACCAATGGCATAACTCACCTGTACCAGGATTTCTTCTGCAACACCTGCAGCTACCAGGTTTTTAGCGATGTGACGTGTCGCATAAGCTGCACTTCTATCTACTTTACTTGGGTCTTTTCCAGAGAACGCTCCACCACCGTGAGCACCTTTACCACCGTAAGTGTCTACAATGATTTTACGGCCTGTTAAACCAGTATCACCATGTGGACCACCGATGACGAATTTACCGGTTGGGTTGATGTGGTATTCAATTTTATCATTAAATAAATGTGCGTACTGAGGGTATTTAGCTATAATTCTTGGAATTAAGATTGTTACCAGGTCAGACTTGATTTTCGCCAGCATGGTCGCTTCTTCGTCGAAGTCGTCATGTTGAGTTGAAATTACGATGGCATCAATACGAACTGGTTTATTGTTGTTATCATATTCAAGTGTTACCTGAGATTTTGCATCTGGGCGTAAATAAGTGATGTCCTTATTTTCTCGTCTCAATTCTGCAAGTTCCTGTAATAGTTTATGGGAAAGATCCAAAGCTAAAGGCATGTAATCTTCTGTTTCGTTGGTTGCATAACCGAACATCATTCCTTGATCACCTGCACCTTGTTCTTCTTTGCTGCTTCTATCTACACCTTGGTTGATGTCTTGTGATTGTTCATGAATTGCAGAAAGGATTCCGCAGGAGTTGGCCTCAAACATGTACTCACTTTTGGTATAACCAATTTTTTTGATGACGTCACGTGCAATCTGCTGAACATCAAGATAAGTTTTAGATTTAACCTCACCAGCAAGTATCACCTGCCCGGTTGTAACAAGAGTTTCACATGCAACCTTTGAATCTGCATCAAAAGCCAGGAAATTATCAATTAGTGCGTCGGAGATTTGATCTGCGATTTTATCAGGATGACCTTCGGAAACAGATTCTGATGTAAATAAATATGACATCTTAAATAATTAATTTTATAATAAACAATTATATAAAATGGCCTCTGATCCTGCAACGCAGGCAGTAAATCGAAGTGTATGATAGGTTAGCACTTTTTTTTACGTGGTTGCAATCCCGCTATTTTTGATGATAGCATCGCAAATCAGTCCACTTTAATGATGCAAAATTACTATATATATTCAAATAGTCAAAAAATATCAATTATTTTGTACCGTATTTAAACCAGTGTTTTGTCAAAATCGAATATATTATTTATTATCAACCCGATTTCGGGTGGAAAGGACAAGCTGAAAATTCCAGCATTGATCGATGCGCATTTGGATCGATCTAAATTTAATGCGAATTACAGTTTTACGGAATATGTTGGTCATGCCTCTGAAATTGCGGAAGAAGCGGCCAGCAAGAATTTCGATGTCATAGTTGCCGTGGGGGGAGATGGAACGATCAATGAGATTGGGACCAAGGTGATGCAGCAGAATAAGATCCTGGGGATTCTTCCCTTTGGATCGGGAAATGGCTTGTCGAGATTTTTAAAAATCCCGATGAACACGGTTCAGGCAATCAAGGTGATCAATGATTTCAAGGTGAGGGTGATCGATACAGCAAGATTTAACGACAAATGTTTTTTTAATATGGCGGGTATGGGCTTTGATGCACACATCAGCTCCGTATTTGCCGGAAATAAATCCAGGGGCTTATCAGGTTATCTGAAACTTGGCTTTCGGGAAATGAGGAATTACAAACCGCAGACTTACCATATATATATAGATGGTCAGGAATATGTCCGCACTGCATTTGTGGTGAGCGTAGCAAATTCCTCTCAATATGGCAATAATGCACATATCTCTCCTCATGCATCGATTACAGATGGATTGTTAGATGTGTGTATTATTAAACAGTTTCCACTTTTCAAGATTCCGGTATTGGCCTATCACATGTTGCATGGTTCTACTGATCAATCAAAAATGGTCGAAATCATTCAGGGAAGAGACATCAAAATTGTGCGGACTGCCGATGATGCCATCCACATTGACGGAGAACCTTATTTTATGGGTAAGGAGCTGGACATCTCTATAGTACCCCTTTCTTTAAATATCATTGCACCAGATGATGAAGCGGCAGCGCTTCCTGGTGCTTAAATTAAACAGCAATGAAAGCGAAAAAGAAAATATTAAATGATTTTGGCGGGATTATGTTTTCTACGGATCCTTCTTTTGTTTATGAATCCGATCAGGAAGTAGATCAGACTCCTTTGGCGGCGAATCAGCAGGACCTTAGGGTGACTTTGGACCGCAAAAACCGTGGTGGTAAAGGCGTCACTCTGGTGACTGGTTTTATCGGAAGTACGGAAGAACTGGAGGCATTGGGTAAAATGCTGAAATCAAAATGCGGGGTTGGCGGCGCGGCTAAAGATGGGGAAATCTTGATCCAGGGTGATTTCAGGGATAAAGTTTTGCTGCTATTGCAGAAAGAAGGTTATAAAGTTAAAAAATCTGGAGGCTAAGAAAAGCCCTTGTTAATTTATAATTAGCTGATATTTAGGTGTTTTATTGATAGTGTATCAACAACAATAAGTAAATTTTTTCACGCAAAAGCGCTGATAATACCTTTTTATCTGTATAACTTTGCCTCACTAACTTATTTATTTATGAGCAAAGCACTTACGCTTAAGCCGGATTTGGGGTATTTGAATTTAAATTCAGATCAGGCCCTATATCAGCTTAATGTATCACAATTGGTTGAAGAGGCCTTAAAAAATGGAGAAGGAACACTTGCCGATACCGGAGCATTGGCAATAGACACGGGTAAATTTACCGGTCGTTCTCCAAAAGACAGATTTATTGTTTGCGATGAGTTGACGGAAGAATCGGTGTGGTGGGGAGACATTAACATTAAATTTAGCCCTGAACACTTTGATTCGCTTCTAAAAAAGGTTATTGATCACCTGAATCAAAACAAATTCTATGTAAGGGATGCCTATGCCTGCGCGGATGAGAGTTATCAAACGACGATCCGGGTGGTGACAGAAAGTGCTTACCAGAACTTGTTTGCGCATAACATGTTTTTAAGGTTTGACAAAGAAGACCTGCCTGAAAGTCCGGAATGGACCATAATTGCAGCACCTAGCTTTTTAGCGGATCCAGCTGTAGATGGCACCCGTCAGGGAAACTTCTCTTTATTGAACTTTACTAAAAAAATGATCCTTATTGGTGGTTCCGGATATACCGGTGAAATCAAGAAAGGGATTTTTTCTGTATTGAACTTCATTTTACCACAGCAAAGAAATACGCTTTCGATGCATTGTTCCGCTAATGTGGGCAAGGATGGCGATACGGCAATTTTCTTCGGCCTGTCTGGAACAGGCAAAACGACGCTTTCTGCGGATCCTGAGCGGGGGTTGATCGGTGATGATGAACATGGCTGGGGTGAAGACACCATCTTTAATTTTGAAGGTGGCTGTTATGCAAAATGTGTGGACTTGACGGAAGAAAAGGAGCCTCAGATTTTTAAAGCCATCAAGTTTGGTTCTCTTTTGGAAAATATCAATTATTTCCCGGGCAGCCGTGAGGTGGACTTCAGTAATGTTGAGAAAACAGAAAATACCAGGGTAGCTTATCCAATTCATTATATAGACAACGCGATCCTGCCTTCGATCGCGGGAGTACCTAAAAATATATTTTTCCTGACTGCAGATGCTTTTGGTGTATTGCCGCCAATTTCTAAATTAACACCTGGCCAGGCAATGTTCCATTTTATTTCGGGATATACGGCAAAAGTGGCGGGAACAGAAGCTGGAGTGACCGAGCCTCAGGTTACGTTTTCGGCTTGTTTTGGAAAGGCTTTCTTACCCTTGCACCCTACTAAATACGCGGAATTGCTGGGTGAGAAGATGCGGGAGCATAATGTAAATGTCTGGTTAGTCAATACCGGATGGAGTGGAGGAGCTTATGGTGTCGGGAAACGAATGAAATTATCGTATACCCGTGCTATGATTTCTGCGGCTTTGAAAGGCGAACTGGAAAATGCGTGTTACAACGCAGATCCTGTGTTTGGTTTGCAGATCCCAGAGGCTTGCCCAGGCGTCCCATCAGAAATATTACAACCGAAAAATACCTGGGCAGATCAGAAGAAATATGACCAAAAAGCGAATGAGCTTTCACAGGAGTTTATTACCAACTTTAAGCAGTTTGAAGCTTTCGCGAGTGCTGAAATCCTTGCATCCTTCCCTAAAGTTGTGGAAAACGCCTCTTAAAGCTTTTTTTTTGCTCAAAAATTTGCATATCAATTTTTTTTTAGTTTTAATTGTGAAAGATTGTCTCCGCATGGGGACAATCTTTTTTTAATATACGCCGATGCGGACAGGGGGGAGACCTAGCTCAAGGGAAGAAACTAACGATTATTTAATTTGGAATTAAAATCAAAGTTATAAATTTGTTCTTGCAACAATTGTTTGTAATGATCGTTGTGTGTATTACAGAATAATAATCTAAATTTAAAAAAAACACGAGTACTAAAAACTAAAAAACTAAAAAACAATGGCAAACGCACCAAAACCAACAACAGTTCAAAAAGAGAGCTCTTCATCTGCTTCAAATTTATTTGCAACATTAGTAATTCCTATCTGTATCATTATCGGTATTTGTATTTTCAAGTTTGTCTTGGGTAGTAGAGATAACTTTATTGACGGCGCAGATCCAGATTTGCATGAGACTATGCCAAAAGTAGGTAACTACATGGGTATGGCTTACAAAGGTGGTTTCATCGTACCAGTATTAATGGGTATGTTCTTAATGGTTATCGTTTTCTCTATTGAGCGTATGATCGTAATTGGTAAAGCAACTGGTAAAGGTAGCTTAGACGCTTTCGTTAAAAAAGTGCAGTCACTTTTAAACTCAAATAACATCGAAGGTGCTATGGCTGAGTGTGATAGACAACAAGGTTCGGTAGCGAACGTAATCAAATCTGGTTTGAAAAAATACAGAGAGATGGAAGTTGAGCCAAACATGGATACAGATCAAAAATGTTTAGCGATCCAAAAAGATATCGAAGAAGCAACTACATTAGAGATGCCAATGTTAGAGCAAAACTTAACAGTAATTGCAACATTAGTATCAGTAGGTACATTAACAGGTCTATTAGGAACAGTAACAGGTATGATCAAGGCCTTCGGTGGTTTAGCTAACTCTGGTGCTCCGGATCAGGCTGCATTAGCAACTGGTATTTCTGAGGCTTTGATTAACACAGCTACAGGTATTGGTACTTCTACTTTCGCGATTATCATGTACAACATCTTAACTTCGAAAATCGATAAATTGACTTACGCTATTGATGAAGCAGGTTTCAGCATCATCCAGACTTACGCTTCTACGCATAAATAAAAAATAATGTATTTTTTTTTACCGGCTTTATGGAAAACCGGAAGAATAAACATCATTAGTTAAATACATAAGTAATTTTTAAAATTATGCCAAGAGCAAAGGTTCAAAGAAAGAGTACTTCGATAGATATGACCGCCATGTGCGACGTATCTTTCCTATTGCTTACTTTCTTTATTTTAACAGCAACAGCACGTCAGCCTGATCCTTTGGATGTAACTATCCCTTCATCGACTTATAAACTTAAGGTTCCAGATTTGGACATGGGTATATTGTCGATTGGAAAAGGCAAAGTGTTTTATGAAATCGTAGGGAATGACATTAAAATGGCGACCCTTGATAAAATGGGAGAGAAGTACGGAATTAAATTCACTCCTGAAGAAAGAAAACGTTTTGGTGTAGTTGGTGCTTTCGGTGTGCCAATTCAAAGTTTAAAGCAGTTCATTAACATGAACGGTGATGAGCGTACCAAATCGGGCATCGACACAGGTATTCCAACTGATTCAACAAACAATCAATTGGCGGAATGGGTGATGCAATCACGTACTGCCGTAGCCGAATTACACGCAGCGCCAATGCGTATCAGTATCAAAGGAGACGCTAAGGAAGAATACCCTGCGGTGAAGAAAGTGATCGATATTTTGCAGAAGCAAAAAATTAACAAGTTTAGTTTAATCACATCTGCCGAAGGCGATGCTCAATAGATAAATATTATGGCTGAATTAGATACCTCCGGCGGGGGGAAAAAAGGCAAAAAAGTAAGGAGTAAGAAAGCGAATACCAAAGTCGATTTGACGGCGATGGTAGATTTAGCCTTCTTGCTGATCACCTTCTTTATGTTGACCACTTCCCTGTCGAAACCAATTGCAATGGATATTGCAAAGCCTGATAAAGACGACAAATCGACTGAAAAGAATGAGTTGCGTGCTTCTGAGACTATGACTATATTATTGGGTAAAGACAATAAAGTTGCCTGGTACATGGGAGAAGCTGGTAAATCAAAGCCTAATGTTGAGAGTTTTGCTGATATCAGAAAATCAATATTAGATAATAAAAAGAAAGTAGCTGAAACTACTGGTGGCAGACAGATCATCATGGTGATCAAGCCTACATCAGGAGCGAATTACAAGAACTTCGTTGATATTATGGATGAGTTAGCGATCACTAAGATCACGACAGCTCCTGCCATCGATGATGAGAACATTACTGATGCTGAAAAAGATTTCATGAGAAGTGCTGGAATTTTATAATAAAAGAATTAATAAAATATTAAATAGTAAGCTATGTTAGGTTCTAAAATAGATTTATTGAAACGGGAATGGCTTGACGTCGTCTTCGCGGGTAAAAACAAGAGCTACGGAGCATACCAGCTTCGCAGTACGAGTTCCGCAAATACAACAAAAGCGTTATTGATTGCTTCTACTATTTTCGTAGTTGCATTTATAACCCCAAAAGTTTTGAACATGATCAAAGGTAGTCTGCCTGAAGACGAGATCGTGAAGCAAGTAGAGGTTACAGTTGTACCACCTCCACCGGTGAATCCGGATACCCCTCCACCTCCACCGGTAGAGCCACCGCCACCGAAACAGGATCAGATTAAATTCCCTCCTCCGATTGTAAAACCGGATAATGAGGTGATTGACAAGGAGCCGGTTCAGATCGAAGATTTGAAGAAAGCGGATCCAGGTCAGAAAACCATTGAAGGTGATCCTACTGCTGATATTGTAATTGCCGGTCCTGTTGGAGATGGCCCTAAACAAGCAGCTGTAGTAGAAGATACAAAGGTTTATGACTTCGTGAGTATTGAAACACAGCCAGGTTTCCCTGGAGGTATGGAGAAATTCTACGCTTACTTGAAGAAAGCGGTAAGATATCCAGCAATGGCTCAGGAAAATAACATTCAAGGTAAAGTATTCTTATCTTTCGTAGTAGAGAAAAATGGAGACTTAACCGACATCAAGGTTGAAAGAAAACTTGGTGGTGGTACTGATGAGGAAGCCATCAGAGTATTGAAAGCTAGTCCACGTTGGACTCCGGGTATCCAGAACGGAAAACCGGTACGTGTGAAGTTCAATATTCCAATCAGCTTTACCTTATCTCAATAGTATTTACGAATGTTTAATTTAAGAACATTTAAACAGAAATCGCCTCAACAGCGATTTCTGTTCATTTTAGGCCTGGTGATGTTTACGTTTTATTTCGTATTAGGCCTGTTATTGATCTTCTGGACTGATATTCCCTTTGAAATCCAGAAAACTTATCGCATCATGTTTGGGTTATTGCTGATCGTTTATGCAGCCATTAGATTTGCCCGGTTAATTAATCCTAAAGACGATTAAATTCGAATTATCCTAAGTTGACGCTTCAAATAGCTTAGCATAATCGCATTTTATCGAAAAATATTGATTCAAATGAAACACTTAAGTCTGATATTGCTGTTATTCGTATTTGTGGCCTGTAAGCGTAAGCCTAAGCCTGAAAATACAGTGGAACAAAGTCGCACCACAGGAAGCGTTACGATCCTGACTGACGCGTCCTTTGCCAGAGTACTGGCAGATCAGATTGAGGTATTCAAAACGGATTACCCTACTTCAGAATTTACTGTGATTGAAGGTAATGAGAATAAAATTCTACCTACCTTTCTAAACGATAGCGTAAGGGTGATGATTTCTTCCAGGATGCTGACACCAGAAGAGGACAAGATGTATAGAAATAGAAGTATTGTCCCTAGAACGTCGAGGTTTGCCATTGATGGGATTGCTTTAATCACGAATGTGGCGAATGTGGATAGTACCATTACGGTACAGGAAGTGATCGATATCCTGCAGGGAAAATCAACTTCTGAAAAACAATTGGTATTCGATAATGCTTATTCCAGTACTTTACGTTACTTTAAGGACCTTGCCGGAGTAAAAGAGCTGCCCAAAAAAGGAGTTTATACTTTAAAGGACAATAATGACGTTATTAAGTACGTTGCAGAGAATAAAAATTTTATTGGTGTTGTTGGCGTAAACTGGTTAATCTCTAATGGGGCAGCTATGGCTGGGCCACTCGCCAAAGTGAAGATGCTGGGGCTGAAGAATTTACCAGGAAAAAAAGGGGATGATGCGTTTTATACGCCAATTCAAAAGAATTTAATTAATGGGATATATCCTTTTTTAAGAAATATCTACATCATTAATGCGGAAGGCCGTGAAGGTTTAGGCACAGGTTTTGCAAACTGGTTAGTGAGTCCACGCGGACAGCTGATCGTACTCAAATCTGGACTAGGTCCACATAAAATGATGCCGAGAGAATTTAATTTAAAGAATACAAACTAAATTTTATATTTGAACTATGAAGCCTGCTTAGGAGCTTCATTACAATTAAAACAATAGTGAACCATGAAAATGACAAAGAAAGCAATAACCTTAAGTTTAGGTTTAGTAGTGATGGGTTCTGCCTCTTTTGCTCAAAGCTTAAATGATGCAAAGAAGGCTGTAGATGCCGAACAGTACCAGAAAGCGACCACCATGCTGAAAGCATTGGTTAAATCACAAGCGAATAAAGGAGAAAACTACTTTAATTTAGGTGATGTATATCTAAGAATGGATTATGTGGATTCGGCTAGAGCAACTTTTGCTCAAGGTGTAACTGCAGATCCTAAAAATCCTTTAAACTATATTGGTTTAGGTGAAGCAGATTTATATGATAAAAATCCTACTTCAGCAAAAACGAATTTTGATAAAGCTGTAGAGGTATCTTCTAAAAAAGATTATATCCCTCAGTTATACATTGGTAAAGCCTATATCGCTACCGATAATAAAGACTTTACTGCAGCATTGCCTTACCTGCAAAAAGCGGATGAGTTGGATGCAAATGATAAAGATGCAGAGACTTTCTTAGCCTTAGGTGATTACTATGCCGCTCAGAAAAAGAACTCTGAAGCTTTGCAAAACTATATGAGAGCATTGAACATCAATGCAAATCTAATCAGAGCTACAGTTCAGATTGGTAGAATGTATACAGAATCAAGAGCATTTCCAGAAGCAGAAGACCGCTTAAAAGAAGCTATTGCTGCTGATCCTAACTACGGTCCTGCTTACAGAGAACTTGCTGAGTTGTACATGCAATGGGCAAATCAAGTAGTAGCTGAACAAGCTGCGAAATCTGCTTTGGCATTGACTAACTATAAAAAATACTTAGACCTGACAGATAACTCTTATGAGTCTAAATTACGTTATGCGCAGTTCTTGTTTTATGCAAAGGATTACCCAACGTTAGAGCAAGTAACTACTGAATTAGCTACAATGAGCCCTAACAATGAGAAAAGCCTTGTGGTATCAAGATTACGTGGTTATTCAGCTTATGAGAATAAGAACTATCCTAAGAGTTTGGAATACATGAATGATTTCTTTGCAAAAGTTAAAGATCCTTCACGTATCATCGCTGATGATTACCTTTACCTTGGTAAAGCTCAGATGCAGACTGGTAATGATAGCCTAGCTTTAGGAAATATCGTTAAAGCGGTAGAGAAAGATTCAACAAAAGCAGATGCTTTAGAAGAAGTTGCCTTGGCATTATTCAAAGCTAAAAAATATGATAAAGCTGGTGACGTTTATGCCTTAGCGCTTAAAGCGAACCCTAATGGTCCAAATAGCTTAACTAATAACTATTATTTAGGTACAGCAAAATATTATGACTATGCTTTCAAAGACAGAGACGGTAAACATCCAGATAAGAAAATCTTAGCTGATGCTGACTCTGCATTTGCGAACATCATCAAAGCAAAAAATGATTTCGTTTTAGCGTATGCTTTTAGAGCACGTATTGCAAAATATAACGATGATGCAAATAACCCTAAATGGTTAGCTGTTCCTTACTATGATCAGTTGATTCAATTGGTAACTGTAACTAAGCCTGAGCTTGCAGCTGCACAGCCAAAAGAATTGGTAGAAGCTTATGTTTATGCAGGTTCTTACTATGCACAAACTGATAAAGAAAAAGCAAAAGAATACTTGACTAAAGCTTTAGCAATTGACCCTGCAAATACAGGTGCTCAAGAGCGTTTGAAGCAATTAACTGCTCCAGCAGGTAAGACTCCAGTTAAGAAAAAGTAATATTTTCCAATAAAAGAAAAAGGCAGGGTTGTTATCCTGCCTTTTTCTTTTAATTTTGTCCCAAATTTAATGCCATGGAAACCCAAAGTGTACCTGTAGATTTTTTACCTATTGTATTTCAAATTATTGTTGCTTTAGGATTTGTTGTTGTGACTTTGATTGCCACACACTTTTTAGGCCCAAAAAGAAAAACAGCTGATAAGTTAGCTACTTTCGAAGCAGGAGTAAAGGTGGTTGGTAATGCACGCCAGCCTTTCTCTATTAAGTATTTCTTAGTAGCGATCCTGTTTGTTCTTTTTGATATTGAGGTAGTCTTCATGTACCCATGGGCAGTAAACTTCAGAGAGCTTGGAATGACTGGAATGATTCAGATGTTCGTCTTCATGGGCACGCTGCTGCTAGGTTTTATCTACATTTTGAAAAAGAAAGCTTTAGACTGGAATTAACCTATTTAGATTGTTTCTAAATGATCAAGGTTTAGGCCAATTCCTTTCAAAATATTGTAAATTTGTGGTTCATTCTTTGTAGGAATGAACCTTTTTTCGTTTTGTATCATGAGTAACATCAATATAGTAGACGCGCCTCCAGGCATAGAAGGATCTGGTTTTTTTGCCACCTCTTTAGACAAAGTAATTGGTTTGGCACGTTCCCATTCATTATGGCCCCTGCCATTCGCAACCTCTTGTTGCGGTATCGAATTTATGGCTACAATGGGTTCTCACTATGACTTCGGTCGTTTTGGATCTGAACGCTTAAGTTTTTCTCCTCGTCAGGCGGATTTATTAATGGTGATGGGTACCATCGCTAAAAAAATGAGTCCGGTGTTAAAACAAGTATATTTACAAATGGCTGAACCTCGCTGGGTAATTGCCGTAGGTGCATGTGCTTCCAGTGGTGGTATCTTTGATACGTACTCAGTACTTCAGGGGATCGATGAGATCATTCCTGTTGATGTGTACGTTCCAGGTTGCCCTCCAAGACCAGAAGCGATCTTAGATGGCTTTGGGAAGATCCAGGAGCTGGTTAAAAATGAATCTTTGAGAAGAAGAGATTCAGATCAATACAAAGAAATGTTGGCTTCATACGGAATTCTATAATGGCAGAGGTGACAAATAAAGAAATCTTAGATGCACTTTCTGAAAAGTTTGGTGCTAAAATTATAGGGGTAAATGAGCCTTATGGCTTACTTACTTTCGAAACCACAAAAGATGTCATCATCGATGTACTGCGGTTCTTAAAAGAAAGCGACACAAATTTTAACTTCCTTACGGACATTACAGCAGTTCATTACCCGGAGAAAAAACACGGTATTGCAGTGGTTTACCACTTACACAGTATGGTGAAAAAAGTAAGGGTACGCGTAAAGGTGTTTATTGATGAGCATCATCCTACCATTCCTACATCGACCGTTCTTTGGAATGCCGCGAATTGGATGGAAAGAGAAACCTATGACTTTTTCGGTGTGAAATTCGAAGGTCATCCGGATTTAAGAAGAATATTGAACATGGACGACCTTGGTGTTCATCCGATGTTGAAACAATATCCTTTGGAAGATCCAAACAGAGTAGATAAAAAAGACGAATACTTTGGTAGATAAGCACATGAATCACAATCAGCCGGTATATACAGATAATGATCCTCAGAATGAGTTAGTCACCCTGAATTTAGGACCTACTCACCCTGCAACACATGGTGTTTTTCAAAATGTTATTCAGTTAGACGGAGAGCGTATTGTAAGTGGTGTTTCTACCATTGGCTATATCCACCGTGCTTTTGAAAAAATCGCAGAACACCGCCCATTCTATCAAATCACTCCGCTGACAGATAGGTTGAACTATTGTTCATCGCCAATCAATAACATGGGATGGCACATGACAGTAGAGAAATTGCTGAACATCCAGATGCCTAAAAGGGTCGATTATCTTCGGGTAATTGTAATGGAGCTGTCCAGGATCGCCGATCACATTATATGTAACACCATTATTGCTCAGGATACTGGTGCAACCACAACTTTCCTTTACCTGTTCCAGTTCAGAGAGCACATCTATGAAATCTTCGAGGAGATTTGTGGTGCGCGTCTAACGACTAACATTGGTAGAATTGGTGGTTTTGAAAGAGATTTCAATGAAATCGCCTTTGCGAAAATCAACAAATTTTTAAAAACATTCCCAGTAGCATTAAAAGAATTCGAAAGTTTGCTTGACCGTAACCGGATCTTTATCGACCGTACTTCAGGTGTGGCTGCAGTTTCTGCAGAAATGGCTTTGGATTATGGTTGGACTGGCCCATTATTGCGTTCTGCAGGTGTAGATTATGATGTTCGTATCAGCGAGCCTTATTCTTCTTACCAGGATTTCGATTTTCAGGTTCCTGTAGGTACCAGCGGTGATATTTATGACCGTTATCTGGTACGTAATGCAGAAATGTGGGAAAGTGTGAGCATTATTGAACAAGCTTTGGAGAAATTGAAACATGAGCCTGCTGGAATCTTCCATGCAGATGTTCCTGAGTTCTATTTACCAGCTAAAGAAGAAG
Source organism: Pedobacter polysacchareus (assembly GCF_019802255.1). Lineage (GTDB taxonomy): Bacteria > Bacteroidota > Bacteroidia > Sphingobacteriales > Sphingobacteriaceae > Pedobacter > Pedobacter polysacchareus. The sequence goes on from NZ_JAHYSS010000001.1 coordinate 440,893, forward strand.
TTTACAACAATATGGAGGCTTTAATCTATCACTTCAAAATTGTGATGGGAGAGATTGATGCTCCAAAAGCAGAAGTTTACCATGCTGTAGAAGGTGGTAACGGAGAATTGGGTTTCTATTTGATCAACGATGGTGGTAGAACACCTTACCGTTTGCACTTTAGAAGACCAAGCTTTATAAATTATCAAATGTTTGCGCCCATGAGTGTTGGTATGCTGTTGTCAGATGCCATCATCAACATGAGTAGTATGAATATTATTGCAGGAGAATTAGATGCTTAAAGTAGAAGAACAACAACCTGTACAGTTCTCCTCAGCTTTAGTTGAAAAGTTTGAAGAGATCGTTAAAAGGTATCCGGAAGGAAAGCAAAAATCCGCTTTATTGCCAATTTTGCATGAAGTACAGGCAGAGCTGGGCTGGTTAAGTCCAAATGCTATGGATAAAGTTGCGGAATATCTGCGCATAGAGCCAATTGAAGTATATGAAGTAGCCTCGTTCTACAGTATGTATTTCTTAAAGCCACAAGGAAAATACGTTTTGGAAGTTTGCAGAACGGGACCTTGCTGTCTGGTAGGTGCAGAGAAACTGATGGGCCATATTGAAAAAAGCCTTGGCGTTAAAGAAAACGAGGTGACTCCTGACGGCTTATTTAGCTGGAGAGGCGTAGAGTGTTTAGCTGCTTGCGGCTACGGACCAGTATTACAAATTGGGCCTGAATATACTTTCTATGAGAACCTTAACGAACAAAAGGTAGACGATTTGATACAAGACTTACGCAAGAAATAATGAGTCGTAAACTATTATTAGAACATATAAACGTACCAGGCATTCATACATTGGATGTTTATCGCCAGAAAGGCGGGTACCGTTCCGTGGAAAAGGCCCTGAAAACTCTGACTCCTGATGAAGTTGTGGAAGAGGTAAAGAAGTCTGGATTACGCGGTCGCGGGGGTGCAGGATTTCCTACGGGAATGAAATGGAGCTTTTTAGCTAAACCTGAGGGGGTAGCACGTTATCTGGTTTGTAATGCCGATGAATCGGAGCCAGGGACGTTTAAAGACCGTTATCTGATGACTCACATTCCTCATGCACTGATTGAAGGTATGATTGTATCCAGTTTTGCTTTGGGTGCAAAAACTTCTTTTATCTATGTACGTGGTGAAATGATGCCTCAAATTCGTATTCTGGAAAAAGCAATTGCGGAAGCCAAAAATGCTGGATTTTTAGGTAAGAATATTTTAGGTTCAGGTTACGACCTGGAATTATACGTTCAGCCGGGTGGTGGTGCTTATATCTGCGGTGAAGAAACTGCATTATTGGAATCATTGGAAGGAAAACGTGGTAATCCAAGGATCAAACCCCCATTCCCTGCAATTGCAGGATTGTACGGCTGTCCAACGGTAGTCAACAATGTGGAATCTATTGCTGCTGTAGTACCGATCATTAATGATGGTGGCGATGAGTATGCAAAAGTAGGTATTGGACGCAGTACAGGTACAAAACTTATTTCAGCCTCTGGAAACTTGGTAAGACCAGGTGTTTATGAGATTGAATTGGGTCTTCCTGTTGAAGAATTTATCTATTCTGATGAATGGTGTGGTGGTATCGCCAATGGCAAAAGATTAAAGGCAACTGTTGCCGGTGGATCTTCTGTTCCGGTACTTCCTGCTAACCTTTCCTTAAAACTTGCAAACGGGGAACCTCGTTTAATGAGTTATGAATCTTTATCTGAAGGTGGCTTTGCTACGGGTACGATGATGGGTTCTGGTGGTTTTATCGCTTTTGATGAAGACCAGTGTATGGTTAGAAACACCTGGAATTTCTCCCGTTTTTATCACCATGAGAGTTGCGGACAATGTTCGCCTTGTCGTGAAGGTACTGGATGGATGGAAAAAGTGCTTCACCGCATTGAATATGGCCATGGTAAAATGAGCGATATTGATTTATTGGTGGATGTAGCTAAGAAAATTGAAGGGAACACGATTTGTCCGCTAGGTGATGCAGCAGCATGGCCGGTAGCAAGTGCCATCAGACATTTCAGAGATGAATTTGAATGGCATGTGAAAAACCCTCAGTTATCTCTGGATACAAATTACGGATTGGCAAATTATGCTGAACCAATAGCTAAAGCAGTTAGTACAGAAAATTAACGATCAAACCAATGCTTGGAAAGCTTAATACCTGGAAAAGCAAAGTGATGATAAAGAATATCTTTAACAATGAGTGATAAAGTTAAGGTAACCATAGACGGAATAACCGTAGAAGTAGCACCTGGGACGACCATCCTAAATGCTGCGCGCCAAATCGGTGGGGATATTGTTCCTCCGGCGATGTGTTATTATTCCAAATTAGAAGGCAGTGGTGGAAAATGTAGAACCTGCATCGTAAAGGTGAGCAAGGGTTCTGAAAAAGATCCGCGTCCAATGCCAAAATTAGTAGCTTCATGCCGTACCACTGTAATGGATGGAATGGAAGTGATGAATATTACTTCCCCGGAAGTGATCGAAGCAAGAAGTGGTGTAGTGGAGATGTTGTTGATCAACCATCCATTAGATTGTCCGGTTTGCGATCAGGCTGGTGAATGTGACCTTCAGAACTTAGGTTATGAGCATGGTTTACAGAAAACAAGATATGAGTTTGAAAGAAGAACTTTCGAACGCATTGATATCGGTGATAAAATCCAGTTACACATGAACAGGTGTATTTTGTGTTACCGTTGCGTATTTACGGCTGATCAGATTACCAATAAACGTGTTCATGGTATCTTAAACCGTGGAGATCATTCAGAAATCTCTACTTATATCCAAACGGCTGTCGACAATGATTTCTCTGGAAACGTGATCGATGTGTGTCCGGTGGGTGCATTAACAGACAAAACTTTCCGATTCAAAAACAGAGTTTGGTTTACAAAACCAATCGATGCACATAGAGATTGCCCTACCTGCAGCGGTAAAGTAACACTATGGTATAAAGGAGCAGATGTTTTGCGCGTAACTGCAAGAAAAGATGTTTATGGTGAGGTGGAAGAGTTTATCTGTAATACTTGTCGCTTTGACAAGAAAAAGACTGCAGACTGGACTATTGAGCATCCTACACACATTCCAGATACCTCTGTAATCGCCTCAAATCACTACGAGACTTTAATACCTTTACCGGTAATTCAGGAAGATGAGCGATTGAAAGAAGCAAATAGGATTGAACTAGAAAAAACCACTAAATTCTAATGGATATAGCTTTTGTAATAGAAAAATTTGTACTGGTAGCGATTATATTCGGTATAAGTTTAGTGATAGCCATGTATTCCACTTATGCAGAAAGGAAAGTGGCTGCATTTCTACAGGATAGGTTAGGACCAGATAGAGCAGGTCCATTTGGAATTCTTCAGCCACTAGCTGATGGGGTTAAAATGTTCATGAAAGAGGAAATCATTCCTACAAACGCCAGTAAATGGTTGTTTATGGTGGGGCCTGGTTTATCAATGTTAACAGCTTGTATCGGAACCGCAGTGATTCCATGGGGAAGCGCAATGACGATCGGTGATCGCGTGATTCCTTTGCAGGTAACAGACATTAACGTAGGTGTGCTTTATATTTTCGGGGTGGTTTCTTTGGGAGTATATGGCGTAATGATCGGTGGCTGGGCATCCAACAACAAATATTCTTTATTAAGTGCGATTCGTGCAGCATCACAAAATATCAGTTATGAGATTGCAATGGGTTTATCCATTATCGGCTTATTATTGGTGACCAACTCTATGAGTTTGGGAGAGATTGTTGCCAATCAGCACGGATGGCGCTGGAACGTATTGTACCAGCCATTAGGTTTCTTATTGTTCATGATCTGCTCTTTTGCAGAGACGAACAGGGCACCTTTCGATTTACCGGAATGTGAGACGGAGCTGATTGGTGGTTACCACACAGAATATTCGTCCATGAAATTAGGTTTCTACCTGTTCGCAGAATACATCAATATGTTTGTTTCTGCAGCGGTAATGGCTAGTTTATACTTTGGTGGTTACAACTACCCAGGAATGGATTGGGTACTGGTACAAACAGGAACAGTGATCGCTCCATTAATCGGAGTAGGTGTTTTCTTCCTAAAGATCTTTGCTTTCATCTTCTTCTTCATGTGGGTACGCTGGACGATTCCTCGTTTCCGTTATGATCAGCTGATGCACTTAGGTTGGAAGGTATTGATTCCTTTGGCCATTGCGAATATCATCATCACAAGTATTGTGATTGCTATAATTGAAAAGTTTTAACTGTCCGCATTTAGCGGTATAAAAGGAGGTTTAATGGAACCATTAACCAGTAAAAAGAAAGTATTAGAGAAAAAGCCTCTCACGTTTGCAGAACGCATGTATTTGCCTGCAATCACTAAAGGCCTAGCTATTACCATCAGTCACTTTTTTAAGAAACAAGCGACGATCAGATACCCGGAAGAGCAAAGAGAGTTTTCTACGAACTTCAGGGGGATGCACTCTTTGAAAAGAGATGAAGAAGGTAAAGAACGTTGCACGGCCTGTGGCCTTTGTGCATTGTCTTGCCCGGCAGAAGCGATCACTATGATTGCCTCAGAACGTAAACCGGAAGAGAAAGACCTTTACCGTGAGGAAAAATATGCCTCAGTATATGAGATCAACATGTTACGTTGTATCTTCTGCGGATTGTGCGAAGAAGCCTGTCCAAAAGAAGCCATCTATTTAGACGGTCCGATTGTCCCTTCAGATTACCTGCGTAAAGATTTTATTTACGGCAAGGATAAATTGGTAGAGGCACCATTAGAGAAGAAATAATAAGCATAGGTAACCTTTGGGTTATTAATATAAACAGTTTAAATTATATAATAAATGGGTACATCGGTATTCTATTTTGTAGCAACATTAAGCGTCATCTTTTCACTGATGGTGATCTTTTCTAAGAACCCGGTGCATAGCGTGCTTTACTTAATTGTTACTTTCTTTACATTAACGGTTCATTATATTCTATTGAATGCGCAGTTTCTGGCAGTCGTGAATTTTATCGTTTACATGGGGGCCATCATGGTACTGTTCCTCTTTGTCCTGATGCTACTCAACCTGAATAAGGACAATGAGCCACTAAAATCGACCTTAGTTAAGGTGGTAGGCGTAATTGCAGGATGTTGTTTAGTAGTGACCATTATTGGTTCTTTAAAAGCAACAGCGATTTCTGACCCGGTATTATTGAAAAACCCTAATCTGGGATTGGTGAAGAATTTAGGTAAGGAATTATTTGGTCCTTATATGTTGCCTTTTGAGCTGTCCTCAATTCTATTGCTAACCGCAATGGTAGGTGCAGTATTGTTAACTAAAAAAGAAAAAGCGTAGTACTGGGTAGCATCATTTGATGTAAAACTCATTGCCATAAAATAAGTATAAACTGAATGGAAAACATAACTCAGGGATTGCAGGGAGTACCACTTAACCACTACATCTGGCTAAGTGCGATTATTTTCACCATTGGTGTAATTGGGGTATTGACCCGTAGAAACGCCATCGTCATTTTTATGTCGGTAGAATTAATGCTGAATGCAGTAAATTTACTGCTGACCGCATTTTCGGTGCATAACAATGATCCGTCAGGACAAGTATTCGTATTTTTTATCATGGTACTTGCCGCTGCAGAGGTTGCAGTAGGGCTAAGTATCATCGTAATGGTGTACAGAAATACTCAATCTATAGATATAAATGTGTTGAATCGCCTTAAGTGGTAATTAATAAGAATAAAGTAATAACATGATAAATTTAGTTTGGCTGGTTCCCTTAATTCCACTTTTAGGCTTTGTTATCAACGGCCTGGGAAGAAATACGCTTTCTAAAAACCTGATTGGTTTTATCGGAAGCAGCGTGATATTCATTTCCTTTGCCATCAGTGTAGGCATCTTCTTCGAATTGGGAGCAGATGCGAATAAGTCGCATGAGATTTTCCTGTTCGACTGGATCAGCGCTGGTAAGCTGAACATTCCACTTTCCTTCCTGGTAGATCCACTAAGCTCAATTATGCTGCTGATCATTACCGGTGTAGGTTTCTTAATCCATATTTACTCTATTGGCTACATGCACGCTGATGAGGCTTTCGGGAAGTTTTTTAGCTACCTGAATCTGTTTATCTTCTTCATGCTGCTATTGGTACTAGGTTCTAACTACATCGTGATGTTTATCGGATGGGAAGGTGTAGGACTTTGTTCTTACTTACTGATTGGATTCTGGTATACGAACAGCAGCTATGCTTCTGCAGCAAAGAAAGCTTTCATCATGAACCGTATCGGTGACCTTGGTTTCCTATTAGGTGTGTTCTTTATCTTTACCACTTTCGGTACCGTAGAGTTCTCTAAAATTTTCCCTCAGGCAGCAAATATGCTTCCTGGAAATGGCAGCATTGCTTTAATCGCCTTGTTGTTATTTATCGGTGCCTGTGGTAAATCGGCTCAATTGCCTTTATTTACCTGGTTACCGGATGCGATGGCTGGTCCAACGCCGGTTTCTGCGTTAATCCACGCGGCTACCATGGTAACTGCAGGTGTATATATGATCGCCAGGTCAAATGTGCTCTTCGACTTAGCACCAATGATTCAGCATATTATTGCCATTGTTGGTTTAGCAACGGCAGTATTAGGGGCAATTATTGCCTTAACACAAACAGACATTAAAAAGGTGCTGGCTTATTCTACCGTATCTCAATTGGGATATATGTTCCTTGGTTTAGGGGTTGGCGCTTACAACGGTGCTTTCTTCCATGTGATCACACATGCTTTCTTTAAAGCCTTATTATTCTTATGTGCAGGTTCTGTAATTCATGCATTGCACCATGAGCAAGACATGAGGCATATGGGTGGCTTACGTAAGAAATTACCAGTTACGTTCCTGACCATGCTGATCGGTACGATTGCGATTGCTGGTTTACCTCCATTCTCTGGTTTCTTTTCTAAGGATGAGATCCTGGCGCATGTATATGCACACGATAAAACCATGTGGGCAATCGGTGTATTCACTGCTTTCCTAACGGCTTTCTATATGTTCAGAATGTTGTTCCTTACTTTCTCAGGAAAGTACCGCGGAACGCACCATGCAGAAGAGAAAATTCATGAATCTCCGAAATCAATGACGATTCCTTTAATCGTATTGGCAGTTTTATCTGCAATTGGTGGAATGATCGGTGTTCCAGAAGCATTGGGTGGTAACCATTGGTTATCGCACTGGATGGCTCCTGTGATCAAACATGCAACAGAAGGACCAGATCATGCTACGGAATATATGTTAATGGCAGTTTCTGTCATAGGTGTGCTGATTGCCATCGGCTTTGCCTATGTGAAATATGTGAAACAAAACCACATCCCAGTTCCTGATGAAGGAAAAAGATCGGCTTTGGCTAACCTATCTTACCAGAAATTCTATATCGATGAGATTTATGATCTGTTCATCAGAAAACCTTTGGATGCACTTTCAACTTTCTTCTATAAAATTATTGACAATAAAATTGTTGATGGTATTGTGAACGGTTTAGGCTGGAGCACTTCGGAAGCCAGTAAAGGTTTACGTTTGGTTCAGTCAGGAAACGTTGGCTTCTATCTGTTAATGATGGTGGTAGGAATCATCTCATTGTTATTGTATACTTATTTATCTCTGTAAAAGATCGTTCAAGAAAACATAATGGAACAACTTTTAATACTTCTTATCTTTCTACCATTGGTTGGCGCCGTGGTTACTGCATTCACAGGTAATGCAGCGAAACATGTGGCTCTGGGCTCAGCAATCCTTTCATTAGGCTTGACGCTCATCACGGTATGTAATTTTACACCGGATGCCAGTACGCAATTTGCGGTAAACTATCCCTGGATTCAGGATTTAGGCATCAATTTCCATGCGGGAATTGATGGGATCAGCATGATCACCGTTTTATTAACCAATGTATTGGTTCCGATCATTATTTTATCGGCTTATCAGCACAACTATAAAAAGGCCAATGCGTTTTTTGCATTGATCTTGTTCATGCAGTTTGGTTTATTATTGGTGTTCACGGCTTTAGATGCCTTCTTATTCTATATCGGATGGGAAGCAGCCTTGATTCCAATTTACTTTATCTGTGCAATCTGGGGTGGTAAAGACAGGATTAAAGTAAACATGAAGTTTTTCGTGTATACCATAGCTGGATCGTTATTCATGCTGATGGGAATCATTTATCTTTACTTACAAAATCCAGCTCATAATTTTGAGTTACAGGCTTTCTATCAACTTAACCTTGATTCTGCACAGCAGGGATGGATTTTCTGGGCTTTCTTTATCGCATTTGCGATTAAAATGCCAATCTTCCCATTCCATACCTGGCAGCCAGATACATATACTGAAGCTCCAGCTCCGGGTACGATGCTGTTATCAGGTATTATGTTGAAAATGGGTATTTATGGCGTAATCAGGTGGTTATTGCCAATTGCTCCGGCAGGTGTTGAGCAATGGGGGCATTTAGCCATTATTCTTTCGATTATTGGTGTGGTATATGCTTCTATCATTGCTTTTACCCAGAAAGATGCCAAAAGATTGGTTGCTTATTCTTCTATTGCTCACGTTGGATTAATTTCAGCAGGTATTTTCGCTTTAAATACACAAGGGATGCAGGGTGCGATGGTACAGATGTTAAGTCACGGTATCAACGTAGTTGGTTTATTCTTTGTACTGGACATTATCACCAGTCGCATGAAAACCAATAAAATCGCTGAATTGGGTGGTATTGCTAAGCAAGCGCCTCAATTGGCCATTGCCTTCCTGATCATTGTATTGGGAACCGTAGCACTTCCAGGAACGAATGGCTTCATTGGAGAGTTCTTATTGCTGATCGGAATTTACCAGTACCAGGTATGGGCAGGCGTTTTCGCTGGATTGTCTATCATCTTTGGTGCGGTATATATGTTCAGAATGTATCAGAACATTATGCTTGGAAAAACCAATGACCTCACCATCGGCTTTACAGATATTAAAGGATCTGAAAAAGTAGTATTGTACGTCATTTGTGCCTTGATTATTGCTTTAGGTGTTTATCCTAAGCCAATTCTTCATTTATCTGAAGCCTCGGTACAACAATTAATAGAACAGGTAACACAAAAATTAACATCGGTAAACTAAGCAAATGAATATCATCATAACAATTACTGTTACAGCTTTAGTGGTGCTTTATGCAGGTTTGTTTAAAGCTAAAAAAGCGTTATTACCCCTTTCCTTAATTGGTTTGCTTACTTCGCTAGCTTTTGTAGTTACTTCCTGGAACTCAAATCAGACTTATTATGGAATGATGCAAATGGATAACTTTGCATTAGCTTTCGCTGGTCTAGCAATTATCGGAACACTTTTCATCTTCCTGTTGACGCAGAATTATTTTGCCGCCAATAGCGAAAATATTGCAGAATACTTTACCCTGATGCTCTTCGCCCTGACAGGGATTGTGATCATGGTGTCTTACAAAAACATGTCGATGTTATTTATCGGTGTGGAGATCATGTCTGTCGCCCTTTATATTTTGGCAGGGATCAGAAAGAACAATTTCGCTTCGAATGAAGCATCTTTAAAGTACTTCCTGATGGGCGCATTCTCTACAGGCTTCCTTTTGTTCGGTATTACCCTGATCTACGGTGCTACGGCTTCTTTCGACCTGGATGCGATCAATAAATACCTGGTGGAGAACCCACAGCAGATTTCTCCGCTATTTTATTCAGGAGTGATCTTGTTATTGGTAGGTTTGTGCTTTAAAATCGGTGCGGCGCCATTTCATTTCTGGACTCCGGATGTATACGAAGGTGCACCAACGTGGATCACTACTTTTATGTCTACCGTAGTGAAAACGGCAGGTTTCGCGGCAATTCTACGTCTATTTGCTGATACTTTTGCACCATTGCATGATTTCTGGTTACCTCCTTTGATGGTGATCGTATGTCTGACTTTATTCATCGGTAACGTTACTGCTCTATTTCAAAAGAACTTCAAAAGGATGCTGGCTTACTCCAGTATCTCTCATGCAGGCTACTTATTGTTCTCTTTAGTATCTCTTACTGCCAGTTCTATGAACAATGTATTGGTTTACGCCGCAGCTTATACTTTTGCGAGTATTATTGCTTTTGGCGTGCTGATTTTGGTAAAACAGAAAACAGGTAATGACAATTTTGAGAGCTTCAATGGTTTAGGCAAACGCAATCCTTTTGCGGCCTTCGCATTGACAGTAGCAATGCTGTCCTTAGCGGGTATCCCATTAACAGCCGGTTTCATTGGTAAATACCTGATGTTCCTAAATGTAATGCACGATTATCATTTCTATTTGGTGGCTTTTGCGATTTTGAATGCTTTAGTAGGGTTTTACTATTATTTTAAAGTAATTGTAGCTATGTATTTCAAGGAAGGTGCGGAAGTAGAACTGGAAACGCCTGTGCAGTATAAGGTTGTATTGGCTTTATCGCTGATCATCACTGTTTTCTTAGGGATTTATCCTGCTGTAATTTTAAATCTGATATAGTCATTTCTGTAGATAATTATATGTAGTTTTACGAATAATTGAACTATGCAAGATTTCTGGAACTCATTACAGCAATTCATTGATCCTGAAAAACTACTTAAAGAAGGTGGTTTTTATGTTGTAATGTTTGTAATCTTCGCCGAGACAGGTTTGTTTTTTGGTTTCTTCTTACCAGGGGACTACCTGTTGTTTCTTGCCGGCATGTTCGTCGCTACAGGCAAATTAGACGTCAACTTATACGTGTTGATCATCGGACTAATTATTGCCGCCGTCTCAGGTAACTTTACTGGCTACTGGTTTGGTCGAAAGACGGGTCCTGTACTGTACGATAGAAAGGACTCTTTCTTCTTTAAAAAACGCTATTTAAAGGCTGCCGAAGATTATTATAATAAACAGGGGGCCTTTGCACTTATAATGGGGCGCTTTGTGCCAATTGTAAGAACTTTTGCACCGATTTTTGCTGGTGTAGTAAAACTGGACTTTAAAAGATTTGCATTATATAACTTTGCAGGTGCAATTATTTGGATTGCTTCCTTAACTTTGCTAGGTTACTTCCTTGGCAAAAGATTTGAAAAAGAAATTAACGATTATTTATTATACATAATTATAGGTTTTATTGTCATCACAACCATTCCCCTTGTTTACACATTTGTAAAGAAGAAAGTGGTGAAAGAAGACAATGACGATATATCAAACACTGAACATTAAAAATGATTAAAGACGAGCGTCATCCGTGGCATTTTGTTTCTCCAGGTGAAAACTTACCTGAAACAGTAAATGCAATTATTGAAATTCCTAAAGGATCTAAAGCAAAATACGAAATCGATAAAGATTCCCACCTGATTAAATTAGACAGGGTACTTTTTTCTTCTGTAATGTACCCGGCCAACTACGGTTTTATCCCACAAACTTATTGTGATGATAATGATCCTCTGGATATCCTTGTGCTTTGTTCTGTTGACGTTTACCCAATGTCAATCGTAGAAGCAAAAGTTATTGGTGTAATGCACATGGTGGATAATGGTGAACAAGACGATAAAATTATTGCAGTAGCAAAAAATGATATGTCTGTAAACTACATCAATGATTTAGCAGAATTACCTCCTCATACGATGAAGGAAATTGTGAAGTTTTTCCAGGATTATAAAGCCTTAGAAGAAAAACAAGTTACTATTGAGCATCTTTTGGGCGTTCGATATGCGCATAAAGTGATACAAGAAAGTATCCTCCTTTATGACCAGAAGTTTAGAAATCAAACATCTTAATGGAAGGATTCAAGATATTTTTAACATTCTTCTTAGTAGCACTGAACGGGTTTTTCGTTGCAGCAGAGTTTGCAATTGTAAAAGTCCGGGCATCACAAATTGAAATTAAAGCAAAATCAGGTAACAGGGTAGCAAATATTGCAAAATATATTACCCAGCATCTGGACGGATACCTGGCTGCCACGCAGCTAGGTATTACTTTAGCCTCTCTGGGCTTAGGTTGGGTGGGTGAATCAGTGATGCACAGCCTGATCCACGACATGTTAGTCGGCTTTAATTTTTCTGAGGTATACATCTCTTCCATCTCTACCGCAATCGCCTTCTTATTTATTACCGTAATGCACATTGTATTTGGTGAGCTGGCGCCTAAATCGGTTGCAATACAACGCCCTGTAGCAACAACACTGTTTATCGCAGTGCCATTGCAAGCGTTTTATCTGATCTTCAGACCCTTCATCTGGGTGCTGAATGGATTTGCAAACATGATTCTTAAAATTTTTGGAATCTCAACTGTAGGGGGCCATGAGTCTGTACACAGTACTGAGGAACTTCATTATTTATTGGATCAGGGTAAGGAAAGTGGAGCCTTAGATACCAATGAGCATGAATTGATTAAAAATGTCTTTGACTTCAACGAAAGAGTTGTAAAAAATATTATGGTTCCCAGAACCAAAATATCAGGTATAGAATTGTCCACTCCTCCAGCAGCGGTGATTGATAAGATCATCGGAGACGGATATTCCAGACTACCGGTATATGATGGTATTATTGATAAGATCATCGGTATTATTCATGCCAAAGATATCTTACCACTCCTGGCTTCTAAAAAAGACTGGGTATTACAAGACATCATCAGAAAACCTTATTTCGTCCCTGAAACGAAAAAAATCAATGATCTGTTGAGCGAACTTCAGCAGAAACGCATTCAGATCGCGATCGTAATCGACGAGTTTGGCGGTACCGCAGGTATGGTCACACTGGAAGATATCGTAGAAGAGATCGTTGGAGAAATCCAGGATGAATATGATGAAGAAAAGCCAACAGTAGAGAAAATTTCTGAAACTGAATTCATTATTAATGCTTATGCCACAGTTTATGATGTGAATGAGCATTTACCGCACGACCTTCCTGAAGATGAGGATTTTGATACTGTAGGCGGATTGGTGTCACACGCTTTTGGTAAAATACCGGAAGTGGGCGACAGCGAAGAATGCTACGGCTATTTATTTACCATCCTAAAGAAAACAGAGCAAAATATTGAAACCATAAAGCTTGAACTTGTGATTGATAAAAGCGATATGGTGGACAACCACTAAACCTTTTACACAATGCATGTTTTTTATACCCCTGATATTGAGGCCACCGAGTATTCTTTAAATGAAGAAGAAAGTAAACATTGTCTGAAGGTCCTGAGATTAGGGATGGGCGATGTAGTGAACCTGATTGATGGAAAAGGAGGCTTTTATGAAGCGGAAATCATCGGTGAAGGAAAGAAAAATGTCCAGCTTCGTGTGATTAACTCTATTCAGGAATATCAAAAACGAAACCACCACCTACATATCGTGGTGGCACCTACAAAAAATATCGATCGATTGGAATGGTTCCTTGAAAAAGCAACCGAGATAGGGATCGACGAAATTACTCCGATCATCTGCGAACGTTCTGAAAGGAAAATCATCAAAGAAGATCGGCTTAATAAAGTGATCACATCTGCCGTGAAGCAGTCTTTACAGGCTTATCACCCAGTGTTAAATCCACAGATCTCCTTCACTGATTTTCTGAAAATAGAGAATAACTCTATTAAAATGATTGCACATTGCATCGATGGAGAACCTCGTTTGTACATCAGCCAGGTGGCTGAACCTCATAAAAGTTATACGGTTTTAATTGGTCCTGAAGGCGACTTTAGTCCGAAAGAAATCGAACTCGCTTTGCAAAACGGCTTTAAACCTTTAACTTTAGGTAATACACGTCTGAGAACAGAAACTGCTGCATTAGCAGCCTGCTTTGAAGTGAATTATTTAAACAGATGAAATTAAAAACAGGCTTAGTTGTCGGATTGATGTTTTTGTTGTGTGGTTTTAAGCCGCCAACTTATAAGATGGCTAAGCTGAAATATAATGGGGGAGGCGATTGGTATGCCAACAGAACTTCACTCCCAAACCTTATCGAGTTCTGCAACAAAAATCTAAACACCAATTTTGCACCTCAGGATGCCACTGTGGAAGTGGGTAGTGCGGAATTGTTCAATTATCCTTTCGTATACCTGACCGGGCATGGAAATGTGGTTTTCAGCGATGCTGAAGCCCAGAACCTGAGAAAATACCTCAGCGGTGGTGGTTTTCTTCACATCGACGACAATTACGGACTGGATAAATTCATCCGCAAAGAAATGAAAAAGGTGTTCCCTGAACTTTCTTTTGTAGAACTCCCTCCAAATCACCCGCTCTACCAGCAAAAATTTAAGTTTCCAAATGGTTTACCGAAGATCCATGAACATGATGGGAAAGCACCTCAGGGCCTGGCTTTAATCCGGGAAGGGAGAGTGATTTGCTATTACACATTTGAATGCGATCTGGGCAACGGCTGGGAAGATTTCGGTACCTATCCAGAAGACACACAAGATAAGCGCTTAAACGCGCTAAAAATGGGTGCTAATTTAGTTCAGTATGCACTAACACAATAACTATGAAGGTAAAAGTAAATGAGCAATACAATTTTGACGTAGAGGTTTCCGATCCATCATTAACGGTAAACGGGAAAGCATTGGATATTGATGCCAAAAAGTTGTCAGGGACCAGTCAGCATATTATTTATCAGCATAAATCCTATAATGTAGAGGTTCTGGAGCGCGAAGAGGGAGGAAAGCAAACCAGCATCAGGGTAAATGGAAATATATACCAGGTGGAAGTCGAAGACCAGTACGATGAGTTGCTGAAAAAACTCGGAATGGACAATGCTGCAGGAAATAAGGTTCAGGAGGTTAAAGCACCTATGCCTGGCTTGGTATTGCAGCTGATGGTTGCCGAAGGGGAGGAAGTGAGTAAAGGAGATAGCTTACTGGTGTTGGAAGCGATGAAGATGGAAAATATCATTAAATCACCTGCAGCAGGTACTGTAAAGCGGATTTTAGTGCAAAAAGGAGATAAGGTAGAGAAGAACGGAATTCTGATTCAGTTTGCTTAAATCCTGAGTGAAAATATAACTGACCTGAAAATATCAGGTATAAAAAAAGGGAGCTTTAAGCTCCCTTTTTTTATACCTCAGGAATCAACTAACGTGATTTAAATGCTTTTGCTGGTTTCGGTTTAAACTGTGGTTTTCCGGTAGATCTGATTTCAGATGCACCTAGCATCGTCATCGCGCAGCGGAAGCCTATATCAGCGGTAGATTCATCCTGCTGCAGGAATCTTCTGGTAGCTGGGTTTAACCATAAAGCCTGATCATCCCATGAGCCACCTTTATAAACTCTTGACTTATCTGTAACCAGGGTGATTTCGCCATACAATTCATTCGCTTTATCACGGTACCCTCTTTGGTCAGCATAAGTATTTGTGCTAGGGGTAGCTCCGGCAGCAGCTGCAGCTTGTTTTTCCGCCCAGGTTTGTTTCTTATAAGACTTGGCATCAGTTAGCACGGGTCTGTTGTATTTATCAATTTCGATCTTTCCACTGATGGGATCAGCTACTTTTTTGTCCTGGTAATAGTTACCTCTATATGGATTGAAAGCATCAGCAGCTTCGAAAGTTTTTGCGCGGTAAACATCGGCAACCCATTCGTTTACGTTTCCTGCCATATTGTATAAACCAAAATCATTCGGCATATAAGACCTTACTGCAACGGTTAAACCGCCTTTATCATTCAGTGATCCACCAACACCCATATAATCTCCTTTAGTTCTCTTAAAGTTCGCTAAAATCAATCCTCTGGTATTTCTTTTGGCAGAGCTTAATCCCAGGCCATTCCAAGGATAAATCTTGTTGGCATTGATGTTTTCATACTGGGTATTACCAATTAAGCCAAGTGCTGCATATTCCCATTCTGCTTCTGTTGGCAAGCGGTAAGGCTGTTTGATGATGCCATCTTCCAATCTTACATTCCTGGTGGCACCAGATCTGCCGCCTGTATTTGCTGCTCCCGCGGCATTTCCTGCATTAGCTGGATTCAAGTCTTTCATTGCTTTTTTTCCCTTATCATCGTATTGTCCACTCAGATAAATATCAGTATTGAAAGCGCCTTTTGCATTATTGGTTGAGGCTGCTGCTGCATTAGAGTTTCCTGTGCCATTCAGGTCTTTAAAGCTGGTCATATATCCCTTTTCGCGCAGCAAAAGCTCATTTACACGATCGGTTCTCCAGGCGCAATACCTGTCTGCCTGCTCCCAGGTAACACCTACCACCGGATAATCCTGGTAAGCAGGATGCCTTAAATAGTTGTCTACGTAAGGTTCATTGTAAGATAATGGTCTGCGCCACACTAAAGTGTCAGGGAGCTCGTTATAATAGTATTCATGGTCTGTTGGATAGTTGGTACGAATCCAGTTCAGGTACTCCAGCCAGTTGGTATTGGAAACTTCGGTTTCATCCATGTAAAAGGAAGAAACAGTGGTTTCTCTTTTGTGGTTATAATTGCTCAGTTCTTCACCGGCAACATTGATTGCACTTCCACTCATCACGAAAACACCGCCTTCAATTTCCACCAATCCTGGACCGGGGCCACGTTTAAATTTTTTATTTACTTCAAAGCCACCAAACTCGCGCTTGTTATACGCCATTCCTGTCTTCTCAGAAGTCCCTGATTTTTTGCTACAGGAAGAGAGAGAAGCTACGATTGCAATAGATGCAATCGAATAATATAAGTATGATTTTTTCATATTGAGGGATCTCATAGTGCTTTAACTGTTAAAATTACATAAAAAAAGACTTATTGAGCAACAAAAAATACGAGTTAAGTAAAAAATAATCTTTACTAAAGCATGTTTTGCGCATATCTGAGGGGCTTTTTGCAATAATTTGTTTTAATTGTCAGATGTTTTCTGCTTATATGGTCAGGTAATATCTGGTGATAAAATAGAATCTGTTTCTTTTTAGCTTTGATTAAATACTGTAGAATCCTCAATAATTCGGCTGAATACATATTAAGATGGGCTTTATTGCTTAATTTCGAAATCTGGCTCAGTAACCTGAAAATGGAACAAGGAACTGGGATAAGAAAATAGGAATACGTAGAAATTAACAGATATAGAAATGAAGATTAAAGTAGGATTTGGCTTTGATGTGCACCAGCTGAAGGATGGACATCCTTTTATTGTAGGGGGGGTAAATTTGGAACACCATAAAGGTGCTTTTGGTCATTCAGATGCGGATGTATTGCTGCATGCAATTTGCGATGCGCTGCTTGGTGCCGCAAATCTGCGCGACATCGGTTTCCATTTTAAAAATACGGATCCGCGTTGGAAAGGAATCAGCAGCTTGATCCTTTTGCAGGAAAGTGTGAAACTGGTTAAGGAAAAGGGATTTGAAATTGGAAACATTGATGCGATGCTTTGCTTAGAAGCACCGAAAATTAATCCTCATATTCCAGCTATGCAGCAGCACATCGCCACAGCAATGGGAATGGATGTGGAAGATATCTCAATTAAAGCCACCACCAATGAACAAATGGGATTTATTGGAAGAGAAGAAGGGGTAGTCGCTTATGCGGTTTGCCTGATTCAAAAAGGATAAAAATAAAGCAGCCAGTAATTGAGGTTACTGGCTGCTTAAAATTACATTACTCCTCTAAATAACCAAACCTCCCCTGGTTATAATCAGCAATAGCTTGCTGAATTTCTTCAGGTTTATTCATTAAAAACGGCCCGTAATGTGCAATGGGCTCGTTTATCGGTGCTCCGCTTAAGATCAGCACTACACTATCCTGAACGCCTTTTACTACAATTTCCTCTCCTAGATTTTTGAAATAAACCAATTGATCTGCTTTGGCAGTTTCCTGGTGATTCACTTTGATTTCCCCTTCAATGACCATAAAAGCTGTATTAAAATCAGCAGGGAAGTTAAAAATTGCATTTCCGCCTTTATTCAGACGAAGGTTATAGACATGCATGGGTGTAAAAGTACTGGCAGTTCCTTTAGTACCCTGATATTCACCAGCAATGACCTCCACTAATCCTTCCTGATCAGGCAATTGATGTTTAGCAATTGAAGCCTGACTCAGCGCCTGATATTTCGGCTTGCTCATTTTGTCTTTTGCAGGTAAATTGACCCATAGTTGTACCATTTGGAAGGTACCACCCTTTTTACTAAAAGCTTCTTCGTGATATTCTTTGTGTAAAATACCACTTGCTGCAGTCATCCATTGCACATCTCCAGGATAGATGACGCCACTGTTTCCAGCACTATCGTGATGCGCAACAGCACCATGGTAAGCGATGGTGACAGTTTCAAATCCACGATGTGGATGTACACCTACACCTCTAGGCTCATTGCGTGCAGAAAACTGGATTTTGGAATTATAGTCCAGCAGGAAAAAAGGACTCATTTTGAGTTTAAACCCGTTGGGAAAAAAATTATGAACCCTAAATCCGTCTCCAACCATATGAGGTGCCGGCGGATTCAACACCGCCGATACCTGTTTTATATTTTCATTCATTTACGTCTCCATTCTAAATTAAGATGGACGTGCTTTTTTTTAAGCTTGTTTTACAAACTGTAATTCGCCTAATATTCTTACGTCCTCACTCACCATCACCCCACCAGTTTCTAATGCTGCATTCCAGGTTAAACCAAAGTCAGTTCTGTTGATTTTACCACTGATGGTAAATCCTGCTTTTGTATTTCCCCATGGATCTGTTGCAATACCACCAAATTCTACATTTAATTTGATCGGCTTAGTGACCCCTTTAACGGTTAAATCACCTTTTAAAACGTAATCACTACCATCTTTCTCAAAAGAGCTGGAGGTAAAAGTCATTTTAGGGAACTGTTCAGCATCAAAGAAATCAGCACTTTTCAAGTGGTTATCTCTGTCCGTATTTCCGGTATCAATAGAGTTTAGTTCTGCTTCAAAAGTAACTTTAGCATTTTCAAAATCATCAGCATCGGAAGTTAATGACGCGGTTAAAGAATTGAAACTACCAGTTACTGTAGTGATCATTAAATGTTTTACTTTAAATTGTAGTTCACTGTGGGTTGGGTCTAACGACCATTGAGTAGTTGCCATAATATTGTTGTTTTTAGATTATCTTTATTTACAACACAAAATTACGGCCACAAAGCCAGGCATACATTGATGTATGATAAGAAATGACTAAACTTTAAAATGCTTGTGTGCGAGGTCTTTACGGACCCTGCTCAGCGACTCTGGAGTGATGCCTAAATAGGATGCAATCATCCATTGTGGTACCCTTAAGGTGAGGTTGGGATAAAGCTGAATGAAGTTCAGGTACCTTTCTTCGGCGGTCGCACTGAGCAGCATATTGATTCTTTTATGCATGAAACGAATGGAATTGTTCAGCATGGTGTTGTTGAAATCATACATACAAGGCACATGTTTTGCCGCTTCATCAATAAAATTCTTAGGCATGACCACAGCCAGGGTCGGCTCAATGGCATCAATGAAAAACTCTGAAGCTTCATTAAACATCCCATTCCGATCGGAAAGCCACCATTGTTCCGGGGCGAACTGAATGATATGGGTTTTGCCTTTTGCATCGATTGAATAGCTGCGCAGCAAGCCACTCAACACAAAATAACCGTGTGGAGATACTTCTCCCTTCATCAGGATCATTTCATTTTTATCAAAGCTCTTTATTTTTAAACGGTCGGAAATTAAGTCGAATTGCGCGTCTGTAATGGCAACCTTCTTTTGTAAATAGAGTTTGAACGGCTCAAGCATAGGTGATATAGATAAAATCTATTTTTTAGAAGGTTCGATATTGGAGAAGTCTACACCGCATTTGCAATTAGACGCACAGCCTCCTTTTTTAGGAGATACTGATCTGAGAATCATCCGACCTATATAAAATATAGCAGCGATGAAAAGAATGACAACTAATATGGTTTGAATATCCATAAGTACAAAACTAGTTAAAGCCTGCATTAGGCAGGTCTGTTAAATGTAAATTTACTTTTCCATCAGGCCAACTGTTCCGCCAACCCAATCGAAATCCTGGTTATACCTCACACCAATCATTTTCCCCCGACTTAAGCGCGCAAGGCTGATGCAAAGTACAGGTTCTTTTCCTTCCGGCCAAAGATACATGAGCCTGATTTCGACTTTAATGCCCCCATCAGGTGCCTGAACAACGGGTTCATAGCTTACTTTCCTTTGCAGGATCCAATTTTCTGGGTCAGAAATGTTTTCAATGTCTTTTTTTTGAACATCTATAAGAACGCCCATGCCTGCAAATGAAAACAATGGTTTGAGTACATAGTTTTCTAAATCCTCAGGGATCACCTTCAAATCTATTAAGAAATGGGTGGGAGGGACGAAATCACTGTTTAAAAATGGCATGGTGTATTTGCTGATCCTGTAAAACCAGTTTGGATGCGTTACCCATTCAATATCCAGTGCTTCCCTTGGATCAAAACTATCTTTGAAAATAGCGGTATTTGTACCAATCTCATCGAAAATTAACCGGTTGTAAATTCTCTTTAAAAAGAACTTATGGCCATCTTCCAGGTAGTAGAGGCGTTTTCCTTCTTTCTTAATGTCGGAAAGGCTCAGTACTTTTATACCCAGATATTTTGCCGTCAGGAAAAAATCAATTGCCGTTTTCTGGTGTGGTGCATCCATGTCCATCAAGCCCACCTCATGAGGTTCATGTCTGCCAACAATGACCTCTTTCAGCAACTCAAGATAACTTTGCTCATTGAGTCCGCTGAAATAAGGAGTCAATGCAGTGGATAAGTTAAAAGACTGTTGAAAGGTTTTTGCTAAATGTGACTGAAAGCCATAAAGAGAAGGAAATCCTTGCAGTTCAATTAATTTGGGAATCAATTTTCCCTCTTGATCCTTACAGATTCCAAAGTCAAAGGTGAGAAAATGAGGATGGGCATCCTCTGCAGGCACATTCCATTCCGCCGGAATGGAATGTGCTGTTAGTTTTTTAAAGTTTTCCGATTTAATCAACGCGATGATTTCTTCTCCGGCTGCGATCAGCTGATCTTTTAAGTCTGTGGGAAGGAAAACCGGAGTTTCTGCTACCCTAAATGGGATTTCAATAAAGCCTTTTTCCAGTTCCTTTAAGAACAAAGTATATTGTTCCGTCGTAAATTGTTCATTAAAAGAAGTCCGGTAGCTATTGATCATATCTTGAGTGGTTGTTTTTTTGCTGCTTTTAAGGTTAAAAAGCGATGCTAAGCTTCTTGTAAAGCATTTATGGCTTCATTTAAAAAGTTGGGTAAGATCAGACTTTGGGTCAGGCTGATTCTCTTTGGATCGTCTACGCTATTCAGCATATCCAGATATTTTTCTTTCCCATGGTTTTCAATAATTGCTTTTTTCTTATCATCCTGGAGCAAATATAGTTTCATACCTACAGGATCTGCTTCTGGATGAAATTGTGTACCCACAATTTCTGGTGTAAAGCGAATAGCCATCACACAACGTTCCAGGTCTACATGCGGACGTTCTTTTTCTATGGCCAAAACTTCGGCTTCATTGTTTGAAAAGAAAATATCTTCCGGATTCACCACTTGCCAGTCCCTGCTGTCTACCGTATAAAAAGGATTCGGTAATCCATTAAATATAGGATCATGCGCTCCTTCTTCAGTCAGATAAATTGGAAAGATCCCGAAAGCGGTTGAGCGCCTTTCGATCACTTTTCCTACCCCAAATTTCCTGCAGGCCATTTGAAAAGAATGACAAATTAGGAAAACATGTTTTTTTTGATGTTCATTTTGTTGATTAAAAGCTTCCAATTCGTCTAATAAGGCAAAGAAATCATCTTCCCACTTTTTTCCGATGCCATCATAAGGACTTCCTGGGCCGCCACTGGAAATGTAAATGTCGTAACTGTGATCAGGGATTTCACCTTTTAGTCTCAAATCAAAAATATCAAAAGACAGCTTGATCGCCATTTCTTTCTGATAACGAAGCAAAACTTCTTGAATCCCGCGCATTCCCTGATTCGCGACTCCATTATTCATGTCAATTACAGCAACTCTGATGTTATTTTTATCCTTGGTCATATTTATCTGGCACCGATTAGTGTTTGTGAGGTAATGTAATCTACCACCGATTCAAAGTTACCATTTTGTTCGTAAACAGCCAATTGCCTGTCGGCACCTGTGCCGTTAGCCAATATCGTATGCACGTATTTCAGGTCATCTCTGCATCCCAGATCATCCACTACATCATCTACAAAATCGAGTAACTCTAACACGAGATTTCTGCAATTTACTTCCATTTCTTTTCCAAAATCGATCAGATTTCCATCGATCCCATACCTTGCTGCTCTCCATTTGTTCTCATTGATCAATGCCCTCGAGTAACTGATGAATTTCATGTTTTGCAGGCGCAGCTTGTATAATTTTGCACATAATGCCTGAAATAGGGCGACAAATGCCATCGTTTCATCAATTAACATCGGACAATCGCAGATTCGGAACTCTATGGTTTCGAAAAATGGATGTACCCGAATATCCCACCAAATCTTTTTAGCATTGTCAATACTATTGGTCTTGATCAATAGCTTCACATAGTTATCATAGTCTTCAATACTATTGAAAATATCAGGAATCCCTGTTCTCGGAAACTTGTCAAATATTTTCGTCCGAAAAGATTTATAGCCTGTATTTCTACTTTCCCAGAAAGGGGAATTTGTGGATAAGGCGAACACATGGGGTAAGAAATAACGCACCTGATTGGCAATATGGATTGCCAATTCCCTGGATTGGAAGCCCACATGTACATGTAAACCAAAAATTAAATTCGACCTGGCCGCTTCCTGCAGCTCATTTACTATCTCGCTATAGCGCGGATGCTCAGTAATCAATTGCTTTTCCCAGTGTGAAAACGGGTGTGTACCCGCAGCACCAATCCGTAAGCCTTGTTCTCCTGCCAATTGGGATACCGTATACCGTAACTGTGAAATTTCTGCGCGTGCCTGCTCTGTGTTTTTACAGATGCCGGTGCCCACTTCCACTACTGCCTGGTGCATCTCTGCCTTGACCTGATCTTTGTGTATTTTTTGTGCCGCCTCTACAATCTTTTGATCATGAGAGGTCAATTCTCGGGTTACAGGATCGATGACCATGTATTCTTCCTCGACACCAAGTGTGAAAATATTCATCGTTTAATTTTTAGCTGTTGGTTTTTGGTTATTTATAGCTAAATAGGGTGGAGGCTGTTATTTAGCGGTTCTTTTAATTTTTTCTTCTAACGGATAATTAGCTGCTATTTGATGCTCGATTTTTCTAATTGATACTTCGTGATCATGCGATCCTCAATTGCCAATGACCTGCAGCATGTCAATCGATCTTATCCATACGCATTTTAAACCTTTACTTTCTCAATTAAGGGAACACCAGCTGCAGAAGTGCGGATATATTCACCCCAGGTCAGGTTGTCCTGACCATCTACGTGTGCTTTTGCGCGTTCTATAGCATACCTGGCAGAGGTTTCAACTACCCATTCAAAGTTTTCCAATCCTACACTTGATACGTCTGCATCGGGTGCCGGATTACAAAAATCAATGGCATAAGGAATCCCATCTCTTACCGCAAATTCAACCGTGTTGAAGTCATAACCCAAATATTCATTCAGCTGGATCACATAATCATGGATGGTTTTCAATAACTTTTCACTCGAAGGTGGAGTATCTACTGAATACCTTAAATGAGCCGGATTTCTAGGCTCATACTGCATGATTTTCACATATTTTCCACCGATACAGTAACACCTGAAATATTCATCAAAGATGATTTCTTCCTGGAGCATCATGACTGTCTGCTTGGTTTTACTATGTTTTTCAAAGAAATCTTCTTTGTCAGTAAGCTTATAAACTTCCTTCCAGCCACCGCCATCGAAGGGTTTCATGTAAGCAGGGAAGCCTGTATATTGAAAAATTCCTTCCCAATCCATTGGAAAAGCGAGGTTGCTGAAAGAAGCTTCAGAAGTATCCTCTGGTTGGTCGTAAGAGGGGATTAAAGCTGTTTTTGGAACAGGGATACCTAGTTTAATCGCCAGTGCATTATTGAAGAATTTCTCATCTGCGCTCCACCAGAACGGGTTATTGATGACTGCCGTTCCGGTAATTGCAGCATTTTTCATAGCTGCGCGATAAAAAGGAACATCCTGAGAAATACGATCAATAATCACCGCATAATCTAACGGTCTGGCTTGAAAAATCTTGTCTATGCTCACAAATTCAGCAATAATATCTTTTCCTTCTATTTCATTTACGCGCTTTATAAAGGCTGCAGGAAAGGACCTTTCCTGCCCGAATAAGATTCCGATTTTTTTCATTCGTTTGATGGTTTTATAGGTTTTTACTGATGTCTATGCTGGATAAAAGTTAAATTCCATTGCTTTTTAAACAAAAAAAATAGGTTAATGTTCTGTATGATATTTGTTTAGGGTTTATGGTAAGTCTGGTTTTGTACTGTCATTTAATGAAAACTATTTAATTTCGTCCTGGCTTAACTATGGTTCATCATGGAATTTATCTGGATTAGATAATCAAAGTTGTGAAATGTATGCAGGAAACATTTCCCGCCAGATCGGCCAGTCATGGTCTGCATTTTCACGGATGTCCAGCCAATGGTCAATACCCTTGCCCGTTAATGTTTTCGAAAGCTTTTCATTGTCTGGTCTGCACGAATCCCGGTCTGTAGTTCCTAAAACAATTTTCATGTTCCATAACTCCCTGTTTTGATCATGAGGTAAAAAGTCGATTGGATTATTGAAATAAGCATCATCATTATAGAAGCCATCCAGTTGTCCCCGAATGTCAAAAATACCGCTCATGCTAAATAAATGGCTCACCAGCCAGGGATGCCGGAAAGCAAAATTTGCCGCATGATAACCACCAAAACTACATCCTGCGGTAATGATTTTTTCCTTACCGGTTTCTTGCCGGGCAATAGGGGCAAGTTCTTTTAGAATCAGCTGATCGTACCAGATATGGTTCCTGATCCGGTCAGCAGGGCTAATGTTTTTGTTGTACCAGCTCAGCTTGTCAATACTGTCGACACAGTAAATTTTAACTTTTCCGGCATCTACAAACTGCTCCACGGATTCCAGTAATTTGAAATCTTTAGGCTCGTAATACCTTCCCATACTCGTAGGAAATAACACAATCGGATAGCCATTTTCTCCGAAGGTCAACAGCTCAAAATCTGCGCTCAAATGCGGACTATACCATTTTTTATAAGTCTCAATCATAATACAGAAATTAGCTGCTTTAAGGTATAAAAAAGTATTTTCAAACGCAAGGCAATATTTGTATTTCTTTCTATAAATCTGGCGTTTAAGTAAAAATATTGGCAGTCTTGAGGATGTTTTAGGAAGAATAGTACCTTTGCAGGCTATACCATTGCTATGTTACTTTCCAAAGTTGCCCGTACTCAGCATTCCATTAAGTCTGCCATTCTAAAAAGAGAAGTTGTGATTGATCTTTTTATCCCAAATGATTTACTTGGGAATGAAATTTTAAACCTGCTGCTTTTAAATGATGGGCAAGATGCGAAAGCCCTGTACCTGGAGCAGACTTTGAATGAACTTTATGGTAAAAAGAGGCTGGAACCTACCGTCCTGGTGGCGATCCATGCATCGGAAAACCGTACTCAAGAATACGGAATTGCAGGTGCTCCTGATTTTCTCAACAGAGGTGCCTCTGCAAGTTTGTACCGTGATTTTGTATTCAGCGAATTGTTGCCTTACATTCAAGAGCAGGTAGGTATGCCAATCCTTGGAAAAAAAGGATTCGCGGGATGTTCACTTGGTGGGATTTCAGCATTTGATATCGTTTGGAATAATGCGGAATATTTTGACTTTGCAGGCGTGTTTTCTGGTGCTTTCTGGTGGCGTAAAAAAGACCTTAAAGACGGATATACAGACGAAGATCGCATTGTTCATCAGATGATTAGGGGGACAAACGGGATGGAGAAAGTGGCTGTGGATCAAGCGCCTGCTGCCAGGATTCCAGGGGCTAACAGTGTTTCTGAGGGGAATGTTTCCGAAACGGGGGGCAGTCCGAAGCTTAAATTCTGGCTCATGACCGGCACGGAAGATGAAACTGCCGACAGGAACCACAACTTAATCATCGATTCCATTGATGATACCATCGATATCATTAAAGAATTGCTGAAAAAAGGATACCAGCGTCCGGAAAATATTACCTATTACGAAATGGTAGGAGGCAAGCATGATGTCGAAACCTGGTCTAAAGTAATGCCGGCTTTTCTTTGCTGGGCTTTTGGTCGGAAAAACGCGCTGTAGCAATTTTTTCAATCTCATCTGAAGGGTAAATAAACACACCCTCTTTAGTCGTTAAAGACATCTTTAACATCGCCAAAGCCACATTCTCCACCTTTATACTTCTATATTTTCTTAGAGCACCTAGCATGATGGGGTTTAAAAAGCGCATCAGACCAATCATCAATCCCTCTGCCGGACGATGTTCCTGCCGATCGCCATCTAATAAAGAAGGTCGGTAAATATGAATACTTTTGAAAGGAATACTTTGCAGATCTCGCTCTGTTTCCCCTTTAGTGCGGGAATAGAAGATACTGGAATTGGGATTCGCGCCCATAGAAGAGACCAAATGATACTGGGAAGCACCATTTGCCTGTGCAATAGCAGCCGCATCCAAAGGGTATAAATAATCAATTTTCCGGTACTGCTCCACATCCGGAGTTTTACTTTTTGTGGTTCCCAGACAGCAAAACACTACGTTTCCCTGAATTTCTGAGCCATAATCGTTCAAATGGTCGAAATCTACCACCAGCTGCTCCAGTTTAGGATGTTCGCGATTCAGTTTCTTTCTGACCAGGACCAAAACAGCCGTATAATCCGGGCTGTCTAGCAGCTGCGTTAACAAACTCGTCCCAATTAAACCACTCGCACCAAGTATTATTGCTTTTTTCTTCATGTTGAATTTATAGGACGATTTCGTTTTTAGCAGAAACTGATTGTTTTTTTAAATAAGTGGCAATTGGTTTTTCTGCTCCTCCAAAGTACGAATTCCTGCCTGTAGCTGCAATAAACCTTTATAATAAAACGGTCATTGTTATGGTAATATAAAACGCGCGTTATTTTTCATTATTTGCTCTTAACTAATTGATTGATATGTCGATAATAAACTGTATCTTTGCGCAAAAATTTACACGCATTTTATGCAAAAAATAAGAAATATAGCTATCATAGCACACGTTGACCACGGCAAAACTACACTGGTTGATAAGATCTTACACTCTTGTTCAATCTTCCGTGATAACGAACAATCCGGAGATTTAATACTTGACAATAACGATTTGGAACGTGAACGTGGTATTACCATCGTTTCCAAAAACGTATCTGTGATGTACAAGGATGTAAAAATCAACATTATTGATACCCCTGGTCACGCCGATTTTGGTGGTGAAGTAGAACGTGTATTGAAAATGGCTGATGGAGTATTGCTATTGTGTGATGCGTTTGAAGGTGCAATGCCTCAAACTCGTTTCGTTACACAAAAAGCTTTAGCCCTTGGTTTAAAACCGATCGTTGTTGTAAACAAAGTAGATAAAGAAAACTGTCGTCCTGAAGAAGTTTATGAGCAAATCTTTGAATTGTTCTTCAACCTTGAGGCAACAGAAGATCAATTAGATTTCCCTGTAATCTACGGTTCATCGAAACAAGGATGGATGAGTACAGACTGGCAAAAACCTACTACTGATATCTTCGCATTATTAGATGCTGTAGTAGCTAACATTCCTCCTGCACCAACAAATGAAGGTACATTACAAATGCAGATCACCTCTTTAGATTATTCATCTTTCGTAGGTCGTATCGCAGTTGGACGTGTTCACCGCGGTTCAATCAAAGAAAACCAACCGGTTACTTTGATCAAACGTGATGGTAAAACTGTAAAATCAAGAGTAAAAGAATTATATACTTTCGAAGGTCTTGGAAAAATCCGTGCTACTGAAGTAAGATCTGGTGATATCTGCGCTGTTGTAGGTATTGAAGGATTTGATATCGGTGATACGATCGCTGATTTTGAAGCTCCAGAGCAATTGCCGGTAATTAAAATTGATGAGCCAACAATGAATATGTTGTTCACCATCAATAACTCACCATTCTTCGGTAAAGAAGGTAAATTTGTAACGTCTCAACGTATCAAAGAACGTCTTTACAAAGAAATGGAGAAAAACTTAGCCCTTAAAGTGGTGGAAACTGAATCTCCAGATGCTTACTTAGTATATGGTAGAGGTATTCTCCATTTATCAGTATTGATCGAAACGATGCGTCGTGAAGGTTATGAGCTTCAGGTAGGTCAGCCACAAGTTATCATTAAAGAAATTGATGGTAAAAAATGTGAGCCTATTGAAACTTTAATCGTTGACGTTCCTGGTGAAGTTGCTGGTAAAGTAATTGAATTGGTAACACAACGTAAAGGTGAATTGTTGATCATGGAGCCTAAAGGAGATTTACAGCATTTAGAGTTTGAAATCCCTGCACGTGGTATCATCGGATTAAGAAATAACGTATTAACTGCTACTGGTGGTGAAGCGATTATGGCTCACCGTTTCAAAGCTTATGAGCCTTGGAAAGGTGTAATCCCTGGAAGATTAAACGGTGTATTAGTTTCAATGGAAAAAGGTAGTACTACTGCTTATTCAATTGATAAACTACAAGATCGTGGACGTTTCTTCGTTGATCCAGGTGTTGACGTTTATGAAGGTCAGATTATGGGTGAGCACATCCGTGACAATGATTTGGTAGTAAACATCGTTAAAGGTAAAGCTTTAACCAACATGCGTGCTTCAGGTACTGATGATAGCAACCGTATTGCTCCGGCAATTAAGTTCTCTCTGGAAGAAGCTATGGAATACATCCAGGCTGATGAGTACATTGAAGTTACTCCATTGAGCATGCGTTTACGTAAGATTCACTTAACTGAAGCTGCACGTAAAAACAACAAAAACTAATCCGCTTCTAGCAAGATTAATATTTTGAGAAAGCCCCTGAACTTCATGTTCAGGGGCTTTTTCTATTTAGAAGTCATAAGTCTATGTGTGATCAGGTATAGCCCCTTCTTTTTTCTTAATTTTGTGCATTATAAAACATAAATACAAGCTCAGATGGAATCATTGAAAGGAAAAAATGCAATCATTACCGGTGCCGGAAAAGGACTTGGACGTGCCGTTGCTATCGCTTTAGCACAAGAAGGTGTAAACGTAGGTTTAGCCGCAAGGACACTTGCCGATTTGGAAAAAGTAGCTGCAGAACTTGCACAATATGGTGTTAAAACGGCAATCTCAACAATGGATGTTTCCGATATCAATGGTGTAAATGCCGCTGTGGAATCTTTAAAATCGGAATTGGGTGCAATTGATATCCTGATCAATAATGCCGGAATAGGTGCCTTCGGATCTTTCATGGAACTGGAGCCAGCGAAATGGGAAGAAATTATAAAAGTGAACCTTTTAGGTCCTTACTATGTGACCCGTGCAGTACTTCCTGAAATGATCGAAAGAAAAACTGGTGATATCATCAACGTATCTTCAACTGCAGGAAAAAATGGAGCCGCAGTAACGAGTGCCTACAGCGCCTCGAAATTCGGACTAATCGGAATGTCTGAATCCTTAATGCAGGAAGGCCGTAAACACAACATTCGTGTCACGACTTTAGTGCCAAGCACAGTGGCTACAGATATGGCAATTGACTTGAAATTAACAGATGGGAACCCTGATCGCGTGATGCAGGCAGAAGATTTTGCAGAACTGGTAGTTTCTCAATTGAAACTAAACCGTAGGGTATTTGTGAAAGAAGCCGCATTGTGGTCTACTAATCCTTAGTTTTCAAAAGAAACATCAAAAGGATCTTTCGATAAGCCTATGACTACCTTTTATCAATGGTTCAGGTGTCTTTGAAAAGATTAAAAGAAATATTATAGAGGGAGGAGCGAAAAGCTTTTCCCTTTCCTGCAAAATGAAAACTTAATCGTTTGTTCGGCGATGGCGGATGTAATACTGCCCTAAGTTGACCGCAATGAATAAATGGTTGATCACATTTGGAATAAAACCATAGTATTTGGTAAAGATCTTGAAACGCTCTTTCAAACTCGCCATGTGTTTCTTTTTGGATATCCCGCCAACCAGATATTTGGCCACATAACTGTGCGTATTGACAATACTGGAGGCATTTTTAGCCGCCCTGATGATCCAGTCAATATCTGCACTATACTTATATTGTAAATCAAAAGACCCCGCCAGACTACGTTTCACATAGATCGCCTGATGGCTGATACACATGCCATACCTGAAACTTCTCCAGCTAAAAGTTTCCGGAGCCCGGTGTCTTCTTTGTCCCAGGCTATGCCAGTTCTCATCGTACATTTCCGTCTCGCCATAATAAATGTCAGCAGCAGAAGCACTTTCAAATACCTCAGCAACTGTGACCGGCGAATAAATTTCATCCCCCGAATTCATGAACAGTACATAATCCCCGGTTGCCAATGCGAGTCCTTTATTCATGGCATCATAAATCCCTTTATCAGGCTCTGAAATAAACTGCGCCAGACGAGATTTATAATTGTAAATCGTGTCTTTGGTGCCATCGGTAGAGGCGCCATCGATCAAAATGTATTCAATATTCGGATAAGTCTGATTCAACACAGAAAGCATTGTGCGCTCAATATCCTTTACATTATTATAAACGATGGTGATGACGCTGAGCTTTGGTTGCATAGAGTAAATTATTTTTAATGAGGCTGTAAATTAATCAGGGATTGATACAATAATAAGTGTTTTTCTGCAATAACTGACTCCGAGAATTCAGTTAATATCGTTCTTCTGGCTTCTTTCTGAATATCAGGAGCGTTTTCATCATGGTACAGCCACTCGATTCCGGTGGCCAGGTCTTCCGAAGATTTATACTCCGCTAAATACCCATTTTCAAGATGCTTCACCATGTCAGGAATACCCCCTGTTTTAAAGGCCACCACTGGAGTTGCACAAGCCAGGCTCTCCATTACCGTATTGGGAAGATTGTCTTCCAGAGAAGCCGTAATAAACACATCTGCAGCAGAGTAACATTTAGCAAGGTGACTGTCGTTACTGATCGTCCCTAAAAACGTGGTTTTGAAAGGAAATTCCGGCATATCCACATTGTCTTTATTGCCAAAAATAACCAGTTCAATGTTTTCTTTTATGATCCCTGGCCTAGTGGACAGATCGTTTAAAGCGTCAATCAAATAAGAAGTCCCTTTATGTTTGTCATTCTTTGAAGGCATGAAACCACTCATCAATACAAACTTTTCAGGATTGATCTTTAATATTTTCTTGGCTTCCGATTTTACATAAGGCTTGAAAACCTTGGTTTCTATGGTGTTTGGGATCACAGTAATTGCTCTTGTTCCCATTAAACTGCTCAACTTTACAGAATCTGCCATCCAATGACTCGGTGCTACAATGTGAAAGTTCAATTCAGAGTAGGCTTTTTTCTTTTGTAACCAATTCCTATGAGAAAAATCATCCTTGCCGCTAAATCTTAACAGCGGACAATTACCGCATTCCTTATGGTAATTCTCACAGGAATAACGCACATGACAACCACCTGTAAACGCATTGCTGTCGTGAAAAGTCCAAACCACCGGTTTCTCTAACTCATCAATCTGTGCCAGAAATTTGGGCGATAAAAAACCATGGTTGATCCAGTGGATGTGGATAATATCCGCAGCCTTTACTTTAGGGTGATGAATGACAGATCTGCCAAACCATTGCAAAGAAAAAGGGGTTTTTAACGCTTTTGAGAAGGCTTTCGACAAATACCGCTCTGCCAGAATCTTTACAACAGCCACCGCTTTCTGAAATGGACTTCTGTTAAAAGCAGTGGTCAGTTTGCTTTCTTTAAATTGAAAATAAACCATCACTTCAGAATCTACGTCATGCGCTTTTAATGCCTCACTTAGCC
This sequence comes from Pedobacter polysacchareus, assembly GCF_019802255.1. GTDB lineage: Bacteria > Bacteroidota > Bacteroidia > Sphingobacteriales > Sphingobacteriaceae > Pedobacter > Pedobacter polysacchareus. Next base: position 472,793 of record NZ_JAHYSS010000001.1, read on the forward strand.
TAAGACAAGCCCTTCCGGCGCCGCCATTTCCTTCGTATGTATTTAAGTGAACTACTTTCAATCTATCAAAATTAGCGGTTATTGTTAAATTCTTCTGTATTTTCGTTCCAAACTTATAAAGCCGGTTCGCCTGCCGTTAAATTTAATTTAAAAATCGAAACAATCCTAAGCTGTAAGCTCACAAATGGTATATGATGATAATATGACATTAAATTAGGACTTTGAAAACAATTAAATGAACAGGAACCAATCAAAAGATAATTAAAATAGCTAAAAATATAATATGGAAAACCTGTTAACCGACAGACAGTTTTGGGTGAATTATTGGGAAAGTAAAACCGGTTTATCGGTTAATATTCCATCAAATTATTTGTTTCATCAGGAACTAGGCGAAATTATCCAAAAACAGGGCGTAAAAACGGCAATTGAACTGGGTGGCTTTCCAGGATACTATGCCGTATTTCTAAAAAAATATTTTAAGCTGGATGTCACACTGCTCGATTATTTCGTGCATCAGCCGGTAACCAACGCACTATTGGAAGCCAATCAATTGAAACCAAGTGACATCAATATTATTGAAACAGATCTGTTTAATTATCAGCCCGTGCAGGAATTTGATCTGGTCTTATCTTGTGGACTGATCGAACATTTTAACGATACCGCCGACATCATCAACCGCCACATTGCTTTTGTAAAACCTGGAGGAACCTTATTTATCACCCTCCCTAATTTTAAAGCCCTGAATGGCTGGTTCCAAAAGTCTTTCGACCGTGAAAATTACGATAAACACAACATAGATTGTATGGATCCTAAACTGCTGGCTAGCATTTGTGAGCAGGCAGGCCTGGAAGTAGTACAATCCAGATATTTCGGAAATTTCAGCCTATGGCTGGAAAATGAACAGCAAAAACCACTAAGTGTTCGTCTTTTGAAGAAAACACTTTGGTTTGCAGGAAAAGTATTTACTAAAATCATTCCTTTTAACTCCAAAGTATTGTCTCCTTATATTATCTTAGAAGCAAGAAAAAAGTAAGAAGAAAATGGGACTAAGCTGGGGCTATTCACCTAAAGTTGAAAAATACATACCGCTAGGAGATTACCCGGCAGACCAATACCTCATCATTGCACAGCAAGTCATCGAAAACCTGGGCTGGAAGCTAAGTCACGTTTCAGAATCAGGTCTTATTGCCTATACTGGGCTTTCTTTTCAATCCTATAGCGAAGAGATCTCCATCCGCATCAATTTTAACTTCGCCATTTTTAAAAGCGAATGCGTAGGTGTTCAACTCCTTTTTAATGATTATGGAAAAAATGAAGAGAACCTTCAAAAGTTCTTCGATGAGTTTGAATATGTTCAGTTTCATCTGAAAGACGTCTGGAAAGAAAAACTCGAACAATTTCATGAACATATCGCTAGTCAGGACGACCAGTATTTCGAAAAAGCGCCCTTAGCCATCAAGAATAAAATCAAAAATGTACTTTACCTGTTTATCCCCAGAAAGGGATACATAGTCACACCGCTGCTTTTGATCGCTAATATTTTATACTATTTGCTGATTATACTGGTCTTTACACTCCAGGTCATTAAATTTAAAGGAGTCAATTTAACGCCTTTTGAATGGAAGGAAGTCGGAGAAAGGATTTTTCTAAACCTTGGTGCAGACTCCAGAGATGCGGTACTAAATGGTCAGGTCTGGAGATTATTGAGCCATCAATTCATTCATTTTTCTTTTGTTCACCTGTTCTGTAATATGTACGCCCTCATTTATATCGGCCTCATGGTGGAGAATAAACTGGGTAGCTGGAAAACATTAACAGTTTACCTGTTGAGCGGTATTTGTGGTGGACTGGTCAGTGTGGTTCATTATAAAACAGGCCTTATGGGAGGCGCATCCGGGGCGATTATGGGTATGTTCGGTGCCTTTCTGGCCTTACTACTCAGCAATGCCTTCGAGAAAAATGCCAATAGGGCACTATTAATCAGTACCCTGATCGTGACTGCTTTTATGCTGTTGAATGGATTAATGGGCAAAAAAATAGATAATTCTGCACATTTTGGTGGAGTAATATCTGGATTTGTACTTGGTTACCTCCTTTATAATCCCGTGATTTTCAAAATTAATCTGCCAATATATTGGAGAACAGCCACCGCCTTCCTACTGGTATTGCTCTTAGGAGCAGGTGTCATGTGGTTTTCACCCATTTATCAGATCAAAGAGTATGCTAAGCTTCGCGAAAAATTGATGAGTAATGAACTGGCATTTAATGAAATTTATAGCCTCCATCAAGGAATGTCTAAAACTGAAAAGTTAGAGCTGATCAAAAAATGCGCGCTGGATTCCTGGAAAAGGAACCTCGCAATAGTCAAACGCATGGAAACGATGGTATTATTAGATAAAGATAAGGCTGATCTGGAGTTTAGAACAAAAAAAGCAAAGAAAGGTTATGAACTTGGAGTGATGCTCTATCAGGATTACCAATCGGATGATAGGCCCCTGAAGGCTAAAATCCAGCGGAAATTAGATGAACTAACCCATTTAAAACAGGCAGAACGAGACCAGATTATTGTCGAAGATTAGAACGCCTGACAACAGGCTAATGATGCTCAGCAGAAGGCCCAAAATCTCAAGTAATTTAGAACCTAGGCACTAGGCCAAACGTTGTTTAACGTATCTTTTGATCCTTTCCCATAAACTACCTTTACGGGTAGAGAGGAAGCTTTTAATGCTCTCGTAAGCGGCTCTGTTCTCCTTAATTTCTGTTGGAAAATGCTGAATCGGCTTAGGGTTAATGATCACATTGTAAATATCGTTGATCCCGGAATGGATTCCGGTTCCATCATGGCCAATATTATTCACCAATGACTGGGAAGGGTTCAAGGTCAAGCCGCCTTTTAAAAAGATGGAAGCATACCATCGGATCGCCCAGGAGTTGTTCTTTCCATTTTTAAAATCCTGCATCTGCTTCCAGAAATTCATCTTATGCTCAATAGAAAAATCGGACTTCTTTTTCGCATCAAACTGCCCCATTAAAGTGTCAATATTGGGTTCAAAATGCTGCCATGCACGGTCCCAGGTGGCCCATCCCCAGCTTGTCGCCGCTCGATAGAAAAATGATTCAGGAAGATTATTCTCTTTTAAAGGATACATGTAAGCCCCGATATGCATCACCTTTTCTTCTTCGCGGTAGCGGCTTAAGGCCTCATTGAAATAAGTCAGTGTAAAAGGGGACGTGATCAGGTCATCTTCCATCACGATCACCTGCTGGTAGTCTTTCACCAGTCGGCTGACACCAGCGATGACCGAATTGGCCAGTCCCATGTTTTCCGGACGCTCAATGATTTCCACAGATTTGAACCCATCAATGCTCTTCAGCAGCTCGCGAACCTCCATCACCTTTGCCTGATCTTCTGCGGATTTAAATCCGTCAGAAAATACGAATAACCGGCTTTCTGCCGCCAGTTGATTCTGCTGCAAAAACTTAATAGTACGTTCCGTATGCTGTGGACGGTTGTAAACGAATAAAGCAATAGGTGCAAAAAGCTGCATATTAGAAGATCTCGAGGTTTTGGTTTGACTTTTTAGTGAGCACAGTATAGGCGTTCCCAAATTGTTCCCGCTTATTTTTTCCTAGAATAGCACCCAAAATGTTTTTGATGCGGTGTTCCAGCTCTATTTTTAAGGTAGTCAGTAAGGTTTTTGGTGTTTTTTTAACTTTAAATTCGCAGAATTTAATGGTGTCAATAGGGGTAAGGGTGGTTTTGTCTGCTTCGATCACAAAGCCTTCACTTTGCAGCAGAAAACGAATCAATGTTGGGGTGTACATGTTGATATGGCCATAATCTAGGAAGTGTTTCATCCTTTTGTCTACACCAAAACGGTAATCTAAAGGCACCTCAATGACCACATATTTAGCCACCCTTTTTAACTCTCTTAACAGCACTCTTTCATGCTCCACATGTTCCAGTACATGAGCAAGAATGATGAGGTCAAAGCTGTCGTCCGGATAAGGAATACTATAGCCATCGAAACGGCTGACCTCTTTTAATTTACTCAAATTGCGCTTTCTGATCAGCTCAACGCCACTATCCGCTATTTCCAGCGCATAAAGCTCCGTGCCAAAGTTCCACTCATTTAAGTAATGTAATATACTGCCATCTCCCGCGCCTACTTCCAATATCTTCTTTGGCTGAATTCCCTGACACACCGCTATCAGATTTTTTGCTTTGGATTTTGCACCAAGCATACGCCATTCTACATCGCTATCGGTGTAAAAGTCGTTGTAAGAGGCTACGATATCTTCTGTGATGATGGCCATTTGATTAGTCTTTTATACCGTCAATAATCAGTGAAGAATAACCTAGAGGCTCATTAAAGCGCTTATCGAACCTTCTGGACCTTAGAATATGGCCATCTTCGCTTTTCCAGTCTACAAAATGAAACTGCTGCTGCTCATCATAATATTCTAAAAGTTTCACTCGGAAACCTGCGTCTTCCAGTACTTTGCTTAGTTTTTTATAGTCATATAACAACTTATGGTCATGGGAACCTTCTCCATGTCCACCAGGTTTTACCTGTTCAATATAAGCTGGATTAGGGTGAAACCCATCTGGAACAGCGATCCTGATGCTGCCGCCTTTCTCCATAAATGCATAACAGTTTTTTAAAGCGATCAGGGCATCTGCATAGCTGATGTGCTCAAATACATGTTCAGCAAGAAATTTTGAGGCTTTCTTTTCTCCCAGCAAGTTTTCAAAAGAACTCTTTTCTAATAAATTTAAACTCTCAATATTGGTCGGCAACCAATTTTCATAATCGGTGTTTTCTGAACCGATAATGATGTTCAAAGGACCGGACGATTTCTTGATTTTGGACTTCAACTGCATGAGGTCCAATATGTTTTTTGGTTTTAATACGATTGATCTTACTACCTTTCTTAAGGAATTCATCTGTATAATATGTGTTTTTTGTAAGATGTAACGGTCATGAAATCATGTGTCGGTTCACCTGTATGGCTTAAATTTATATCCTGCAGCTCCATGTTAGGATGCAGGTCATTTGAGTGTCAAAGTTAAAATGTTAAACGCAAAAAGCTAATATATCCGTATAATTATTGGATCAGATAATTTCTATAAGCTTATTTAACTCCAGAAGGCTTGTTTTTGACCTTTTCAAACAGCGTGATGAGGAATAAAGATTTGAGCATCATGATGCCTTGCTGCCTTGTTTTTGGAATGAATAAAATCATGAAATTGGAACTCGCATAAGCAATTAATGTCGCCACCGCGGCACCCATAATTCCATATTCTGGAATCCAAAGGATGTTTAAAACAATGTTGATGATCGCTCCAGCGCCAGTGCGAAGCATGGAAAGTTTGGTATAACCTTCTGCAATGAGGAATTGTCCGCTGGCAGTACCCAGGAAAGTAAAAACCCCTGCCCAGATATGTACTGACAATACATGCGCTGCCGGCCAGTAGTCAGGAGTATACAATATTCTGTAGATAAGAGGAGAAGCAAAGGTCATGAAAAGTGCAATGCTGAGGCTGATCCAGACCATTAAATCGTACATGTTCTGCATTCTTCGCTGATACCTTTCCGGGTCATCTCTTTTCGCATTCATAATGGCTGGAAAAACGGCCGTTACAATGGCTACGGGGATAAAGTACCAGGCTTCAGAAAACTGGGCTACTGTGGCATAGATTCCTTGCTGTGCAGAACCTAAATATCCCTGAATCATCAGCGTATCTATCTTCATGTAGATAGAAATCAGGATGGCCGAAAAGGCCATTGGCCAGGAATGTTTTAGTAGAAAACGTGCTAGAGGACTTTCAAACTTCCATTCAAATATAGATCCTCCTTCCTTTTGGTATATATATACATAACCAAGCGCCAATGCAATCACATCAAACAGTAAGGCGGCGATAAACCAATTCAGGCTCATGCCCAGTACAATCAATAGCAATTTGAAGCCTGCAGATAAGAGGTTTCCCATCACCTGCACAGCCATTATAAATTTCCCCTGGGCCCTGGACTGAAAATAACTGTCAATAATATTAAATGCCTGAACAATCCCAGTAAAACCGACCACCATAATATAAGACAATGGCGCGTCTACAGTGGTCATGTCTACCGCAAAATGATAAGCAAGATAAATCAATGGGAGCACAGCGATACCGCCAATAAGTTTCAGGGTAAAAGCTGTGCCGAGTAATTCGTTTTTCTTTTCTGGGAAACGCAGGAGCTCCCTGGTTACAAAACCGTCTAATCCCAAAGCCGCTGCGGCAATGAAAAATGTAATAAATGCAAGTGGGTAATTGTAAACTCCAAATACTTCTGGCCCTAAATAATTGCCGACAGCTATGCTGGCTACTATTTTTATGCCCATGCTGCCCACACGGGCAATCATCAGCCAGCCTGCATTTTTTGCGTATTTCTCTATCGCTCCCTGGTCAAAACCAGGAATACTTGGGATTTTCATGCTTGCCTGTTCTTGCTAAAATTAACTTAAGGGTGCACCAACAGGGATCGCACAATCATGACCAGGAAGGCCATGAGCCGGGTTTAATTTTGCTTCTTTCTGGTTTACAGGCGTACTTGGAGCAGTCGCTGCAGGTGCGGCCGTTTGTGGCACAGCAACAGGAGCCGAAGTCGCTGTTCCTGTACTTGGAGCCGGTGCTGCCGTGCTGGCATTCAATGGGGCTCCAACTGGAAGCGCACAGTCATGAAAAGGTTGTCCATGTGCCGGATTGTTTGCTGGTTTTTCTCCGCTTGCCATGGTTGGGCTAGCCGAAGGTAGGCCGCCAGGAGTAGGAGTGACTACATTCTGACTTTGCTTAGGTTCGCTGTTACAGGCAGAAAGTGCCAGAACAAAACAACTGATATAAAGGATCCTTTTCATAAGTTATACATTTATTAACCTTCTAATAGCGATAAAAGATAGGCAAAGATGTGAAATTTGTTGGGTTATCGTAGGTAGCTTTGATCAATCCTATGTAATTGTTGCAAATGGTGGTTCAGGTGAATTCTTATAAAGCGCAGCCACTGAAATGCATTGAGATAACCGAACCTGGGGTGCGGCATTTTTAAGTCTTTATCGGCATTTGGAAGTAGTAACGTGCCTTTTTCCAATTGTTTAACAAAGTCGTCCATTAAAGCCACAGCCTCTGTTTTGCTGATTTTTTTCAGTCTTTCCGCCAGTCTTTTCGGTGCTTTATACTTTCTTCCCGGAGGAAGACTACCCATAAATAGAATCAGTTTTACAATAAAAGCAGTAGGCTTTTGCTCACCCTGACCGGTAACGGCACCCGTCAATTGCTTTAAAGAAAGGATACTGGAGTCAAAAATGTGAAAATATACTTCACTGTAGGACCAGCCGCCAATAGGAGGCATTTCGAGAAAACGATCTTCTTCCAGCTCATTGAGTTTATTTTGATAAGCCAGTACGATTTGCTGGATCTTTTTATAGTCTTTGCCAGTACTCATTTGCTCTAATTTTGTTTAGCCATAAAGTCAATGAAGGCTGATTTATCGGTAGGGAAGCGGAATAAATTGCCGATTTTCATGGCATTCCTTTTATCCGAAATGAAAGGGTAAATATATTTTGCCAATGCCAATTGGTCTCCGCCAAACTTTAATACCCTCACCAGCTCATAAGCCTGGTCTGAAGTTATCCATGAACTCTTCAAAGCTATTTTTATCAATTTTACCTGAGCATCAGCCCAGGTTTCCTTGTTGATCATAGACAGCAATTGCTTGAATTCATCAGCATTCATGATTTCAGGCCTGTCATCTATTTGCCCAGGCCCAGGTCGGTCACTAAAAATTGCTCGGTCCCAGTTGTCTAATGCATACTGACCACGGTCGTATAAATTTAAGGTGCTGATGTTCCTCCAACCCCCACGACTGGTGTAACCGGCCAGTAAGCGGGCATTCATCGGTAAATTGATCCGTCTGCGGAAGACCTCAGCATTGTCTTTCATTACGACCACCGTAGGTGCGTTATTGCGGATTTCATAAAAACGGAACCTTCCTTTTGAAGATCCGGCAAATTCATCATCTACATAAACGACGTAATTTCCCCGTTCTGGAATTTCTATGAATAACTCGGAAGTACTGCGCGTATTTTGTGCAAAAATAAAGCTGCTCTGCAAGAACAGCACAAAGAGAATGAGTAGTTTTTTCATAGGGTTTGAAGGATAGGGTTTAAGGCTTGCTCTGATAAGAATAAGCAATTAAAAATGATTTAACAATTCTTCCAGGTGATTAATCTGCCAGGCCACATCCTGCGGCTTTTCCTTGTGTAGTGGATTAAAAAAGATCGCCTGAATTCCGAAATCCTGTGCTCCCCGAATATCGGCCTCCAGACTGTCGCCAATCATGATGCTTTCCGGTTTTGTCGCTTTCGCCTTTGCCAATGCATATTCAAATATGGCTTTGTCGGGTTTATTCACCCCCACATCTTCAGAAATGATCACATTTGAAAAGTATGGATTTAAACCGGATTTGTCCATTTTCGTCAGGGTACTCTCTTTAAACCCATTAGAAATGATATGTAGCGTGTACTTCTCCTTCAAATAGGTCAACACCTTTTTCGAACCTTCAAATAAGTTGGTTCTAATAGGGGTTAAACGTACATAGTCGTCTTCAAACTGCAGAGGAATCAACTCTGGTGAGACACCCAGCTGTGTAAAAGTTTTGCTGAAACGTTCAGATCTTAGGGTTTCTTTGGTGATCTTCCCTAAATGATATTCTGCCCATAATAAATGGTTGTTCTCAGTGTAAGTTGCAATGAAGGCTTCCGGGGAAGCCAGTCCTAATGCCGCAAGTTCATAGTGATGGTACAATTCCATCAATGTTTCCTCTGCATTTTTATCAAAATCCCAAATCGTATGGTCTAAATCGAAGAAAATATGTTTAATCATGCTGCTGTTCAGTTATACTCATCATCAATAATGTATGGTAATGCTGATGAGTATTGCAAAGATAACAACAACCAGAACTTTTAAGTATCTAAGTAATTTTGTCGCTATGGTGTACTGCCGATGCGCATTTTCTGGGGTAATGGGCGTTAAATAATTGAAATAATGAGGGAAATTGTTGACTGTCGTCAGTAAAATATAAAGAGCGGTGGCCACCATCGGCAGACTATAAATGTCTGAACGGTGCCCAAAACTATCCGCCGCTCCTGAAAAATTAAAGTGGAGAGGGAGGTATTCCGGCAATCCCGCATATTGAAAATACACACATAACCATAGACTCATCAGCAGAAAAAGGCCAATCCCTTCAATTATTTTATCAAATAAAGAGAGCTGTAGCTTAATGAGGGGTCTTTTGAAGCTGGTCATGGTGCGCTGGACATGGCTGATTAATGTTTTACGCCGTAAGCAAGATCTCCTGCGTCGCCTAATCCAGGTACAATATAAGACTTACTGGTCATTTCTTCATCAATAGCACCAAACCATAATTTTGCCTTAGGTAGGTTGGCCCTCAGGTGGTTGATGCCTTCTGTACTGGCGATGGCGCATACAATATGCAGCTCTTTAATGCGGTATCGGTTCAACAATTCTTTACAGCAAAGCACCATACTCAGGCCTGTCGCCAGCATTGGATCTGCTATAATCACTACTTTGTCGTTCAGATCCGGCGAATAGATATTCTCTACCTCCACTATAAAATTACCATTTTTATGAACTTTCCGGTAAGCAGTGATAAAAGCAGATTCTGCCTGGTCAAAAACATTCAATAAACCTTGATGCAGGGGGATTCCTGCCCTCAAAATGGTCGCTAATACAGGCTGTTCCACCAGGCAGGCAGTTTTTGCCATCCCAAGCGGTGTTTGTGTTTCCTTTCGCTCATACTCCAGTGTCTTGCTGATTTCATAAGCGAAAAACTCACCCATCCGCTCCATATTTTTACGGAAACGCATGGTGTCTTTCTGAATGTTTTCATCACGAAGTTCGGCAAGGAAAACGTTAGCAATGGAGTCGGTTTTGTCTAGGTTAAAAATCATCGGACTGGGAATTAAAATTAGGAGAATAAACAAGTAGGAACATGAAAAAGAACTCAAAATGAGGAGCAAAATTTGAAAAACGGCTCCGCATGAAAAGATACAATGAAAATTAAAAACAATCAATAGCGATCAGCAAGTATCAAAAAACTATCAATTACGCAAGGGCGATTATTTTGTGTTGCCAAAGGCTGTAAAAACTGCCATCTACAAATTTCACATGATCAATCAGTTCATCTAGTAACAGCATAGGGTCTTTATTAGTTTTCTTTCCGCGGGCAATTCCGGCGAAACTTACGGCAAAAGGAAATATTTTCAATTGAGACTGTTTCTCCATTTGTAAGTCATACCAGAAAAACGGACTGCAGGTGCCTGCTCTAAAACCTGGTGTATCGGAATAATACATGCTGTAATCCTGGGCTACATTTTTGGCGGAAAGTTGGATGTAGCTCTTCGGCAGGTTCAGTTTCTCCTGCCAATTGACACGCCGCTGTGTATTTGGCAATAGAAATTCTGGCGGAGCAGCATGGCCGTCTTTCTCCATCTTTTTAATCAATTGACGGATTTTAGTCATCTGTTCTTCTTTTATTTTTCCACCAAACTGCTCTTTTATTTTATGATTAATGAAGCTAAAAGCCTTTTTCAGTGGCCTGACCAGCGATTGATGTTCCGGGTTCAACGAATAAGCAACCTTAAAGCTAAAATTCCTTCTTGGGAATTTTAGTGTTGGAAAGTGCTGATGTAAGATGTTTTTTAAAATGATCGCCCATTCATCAATGACCGGGATTTCTAAAAGTCCAAGTTTATACTGCAAACTTAAACGCGCCCGATAACCCTGGTCTTTCCGGTCGTCAAAGGGCAGGTATTCTTCATATCTGCTCAGGAAATAAAAGGCAGCAGAAAAAGGGTCAAATGGTAAAGTGCTGCCTTCTACGGCAAATGGAACCTGGTTTTCTCCAAATAGAGTGGTGTTAATCTTTTGGCGCCTGATGGAGCGGTCAGTCAATAAACCTGCACTCTTAAAAAACAAGCTGTTTGGAATGGGATGCTTCCCATAAGAAAGTTTAGGGCCCTCCGCCTGGGTAAATTCCGCTAAACTTTTCGGGTATTCCAGATCCAGTCCTAAAACCCCGGTAAACATGAAATTGAAAATGTATTTGATGCGGGGGCTGATCAATGGGGCATAAACCTGAAGCTTCATAGGGTGCAATTTTAAATATAATTTATCACCTGGATTCTGGTCATCAGGAATCCGCAGCAGGCAAATACCTTTTAACCTTACTTATACACTTTAAACTCCAAATTGTTTGACGCGCAGTTGTGTTTTTTATGAGTTATGCTGCTGTGCTTTAATGTCTTAAAATAAAAGTTTGACGCGTGATTCAGGCTGCCTGAGCAAGGGTCAATCTCCACCGGAATAGCGATCGCTTCCCTTATCCAAGCAAATAATTCCTTATCTTTACATCTTTCGAACTCAACATCAAGATAAATAAGGAAATCTGCACATGAAGTTTCAGCTCGTATCAGACTATAAGCCAACAGGAGACCAACCCAATGCCATAAAGCAATTGGTAGATGGAGTGAATAACGAAGAAAATTATCAGACACTTTTGGGCGTAACAGGATCGGGTAAAACCTTTACTATTGCCAATGTGATCGAGCAAACTCAAAAGCCAACGTTGATTTTAAGTCATAATAAAACACTGGCCGCACAGCTTTACGGAGAATTTAAACAGTTCTTTCCGGAAAATGCCGTCAATTACTTCGTGTCCTATTACGATTATTACCAGCCTGAGGCATTTATGCCCAGCACAAATACCTATATAGAAAAAGACCTGAGCATTAATGAAGAAATAGAAAAACTTAGATTACGGACCACCTCGGCTTTAATGTCCGGACGTAGAGACGTGATCGTCGTTTCCTCTATTTCCTGCATTTATGGTATGGGAAATCCAGAAGACTTCTCCAGATCGGTATTCCGATTCTCTGTGGGCACCAGAATTTCCAGAAACAGCTTTTTACACAGCCTGGTGGAAATCTTGTATGCCAGAACAACCACTGAATTTAAAAGGGGTACCTTCCGCGTAAAAGGGGATACTGTAGATATTTTTCCTGCTTACCTGGATGAAGCTTACCGCGTTTCCTTTTTCGGTGACGACATTGAAGAGCTAAGCCTGATTGATCCGGTAACCGGAAAAACATTGGATAAAATGGAAGATATGGCCGTTTATCCCGCCAATCTTTTCGTGACGCCAAAAGACCGCTTCACCTCTTCCATCTGGGGAATTCAGGAAGAACTGGAAGTCCGCAAAACACAATTAATCAATGATGGCCATCTGTTAGAAGCAAAAAGGCTGGAAGAAAGAGTCACATTCGACATAGAAATGATGAAAGAACTCGGTTATTGTTCAGGAATTGAGAATTATTCGAGATTCTTTGACGGACGTTCTCCAGGAATGAGACCCTTCTGTTTGCTGGATTACTTCGCGGATGATTACTTGATGGTAATCGATGAAAGCCATGTGACGGTTCCTCAAATTCGCGCGATGTACGGCGGCGATAGGTCCCGTAAGATGTCGCTGGTAGAATATGGTTTCCGCCTGCCATCCGCATTGGACAACAGGCCGCTTAATTTTGATGAATTTGAAAATCTTGCACCTCAAACGATCTATGTAAGTGCGACCCCTGCTGATTATGAATTGCAGAAAACGGAAGGAGTTGTGATTGAACAGGTCATTCGTCCCACCGGATTATTAGACCCACTGATTCAGGTGAAACCGGCAGTGAACCAGGTGGATGATCTGCTCGACGAGATCGATAAAACCATTAAAATGGGCGATAGGGTGCTGGTGACCACACTGACCAAAAGAATGGCAGAGGAACTCACCAAATATATGGACCGCCTAAATATCAAATGTCGCTACATCCATTCCGAAGTGAAAACTTTGGAGAGGGTAGAGATCCTTCGTGGTCTTCGTCTCGGAGAATTCGACGTATTGATCGGGATCAACTTATTAAGAGAAGGACTGGACTTACCGGAAGTCTCTTTAGTGGCGATCTTAGATGCGGATAAAGAAGGTTTCTTGCGCTCTGATCGTGCATTAATCCAAACCATTGGAAGGGCGGCACGTAACGACAGAGGTAGGGTAATCATGTATGCAGATCGCATCACGGACTCTATGGAAAGAACGATCAGTGAAACCAACAGACGCCGCGACCGACAAATTGCCTACAACCTGGAACACGGCATCACGCCAAAAACTGTCGGCAAAAGCAGAGAAGCGATCCTGGAGCAAACCTCCGTACTGGACTTCTCCGGAAATGCGACCAGAGCGAAAGCCTATGTGGAAGTAGACGAAGTGAGTATGGCCGCAGATCCGATTGTTCAGTTTATGAGCAAAGCGGAAATGCAGAAATCAATTGATAAAACGCGTAAAGATATGGCCAAAGCGGCCAAAGAAATGGACTTCCTCATGGCTGCAAGGCTTCGTGATGAGATGTTTGCCATGGAAAAAGTATTTGAAGAAAGATTTAGTAAATCAGCAACCGCTGATCATTTAAAATAACAATGGACGGAAAAAATAGAAAAGACGTATATCCAGGATTGGAAGTAGAGATTATCCTTAAAAAGGACCAGAGAACAGGGAAATTAACAAGAGGAATCGTAGCCAATCTGCTCACTTCATCCGCCTTCCATTCTAGAGGAATAAAAGTGCGTTTGGAAGATGGACAGGTAGGCCGTGTAGCGGAAATCGTAGAAGATTAAGCCCTTATTGTAATGAAAAAGCAATAATCTACGGAATTTTGTAATAATGAAATCCCAATTCCGTCTATATTTGTAAACATTAATTTAACACAATGGCATTTTTAAAATTTATTGTAGTCACCTTTTTAGTACTGTATCTCCTGCGCTTAATTTTGCGCCTGGTATTTCCTATGGTATTGAAAAGTATGTTTAGCAAGGTTCAGCGCCAGGCTGAAAACCAAGCCAGACAAGCTCAAGGCCAGGCCAGACAGCAAGACAGCAAGCCGGAGGGCGCGATTACCATCGATTATATGCCACCGCAAACTAAAGGTGGTAAAACAGATAAACTCGGAGATTTCGTAGATTACGAAGAAGTGAAATAAACTATTTTAGGCTAATCGATAAATTTCCTTCCTAATCTGTATCAATTTTATATTTTTGGGGTTAGTTTAATCTTAAACAAACCTTAATGAATAATTGGTTAAAAGCGAATGGCATCCACCTGGCCATCATTGGATTTTTTGTGATCATCTGTTTTGTCTATTTCAGTCCTGTTATGCAAGGAAAAGCCCCTGCACAAAGTGACGTCATCCAGGCAAAAGCTACTGCTAAAGAAATTATGGATTACAAGGCTAAAGATGGCAAAGGCCCTCTTTGGACGAATCAAATGTTTGGCGGTATGCCTGCATATCAGATTTGGGTGCAGCACCCAATGAACGTAGGAACTTATGTGATCTCTACAATTAAAGCAGTTTTCCCTGACCCTGTAGATGCAGTATTGCTGTACCTGGTAGGTGCATACCTGCTGTTTTGCGTGCTTCGGGTAAACCCATGGCTCGCCGCAGCTGGCGCAATCGCATTCGCCTTTACCTCCTATAACTTTATTATTATCGCCGCCGGACACAGCAATAAAGCATTAGCCATTGCGTTTATTGCCCCGATTATTGCCGGCGTTATCCTCACCCTAAGGGGTAAATATTGGCTGGGAGGAAGTTTAACCGCTTTATTCCTGGCGCTGGAAATCAGAGCCAACCACATCCAGATGACTTATTATCTGATGATTGCGCTATTGATTTTCATCGGTATCGAAGTTTATCATGCTGTAAAAGAAAAGAAATTAGCTGCCTTTGGAAAGTCAATGACTTTCTTAGGACTGGCACTACTAGTCTCTTTAATGGTAAATGCTGGTAAACTCTGGACTACTTATGAATATGGTTTAGAGTCTAACCGAGGAAAATCTAACATCACTACCGATAGGTCAGAAGAGAAAAACGGCTTGTCAAAAGAGTACGCGTATGGATGGAGCCAGGGTGTAGGCGAAAGCTTAACCTTCCTGATTCCTAATCTTTATGGTGGTGCAACGAGCATCGATCATATCGTGAAACCAGAAAGTCACACCTATAAAGCATTACAAGCGGTAACCGGTGGAGATCCTACCCAGGCGATTCAGCAATTGGCCGGACAAATCGGTTTACAGCAATACTGGGGTGAAAAACCAGGTACTTCTGGCCCTTATTATTTCGGTGCCATCGTATGTTTCCTATTCGTTTTCGGTCTTCTAATCGTGAGAAGCAGATTAAAATGGTGGATCGTAGGTACTACAGTGCTATTTATGCTCCTTTCTTTCGGTAAAAATGCACCTTTCGTATCCGACTTGTTCTTTGAATATTTCCCAATGTACAACAAGTTCAGAGCAGTAGAATCTATTCTGGCTCTAGTTGGATTAATGGTGCCAATATTGGCCGTTCTAGCGATCAAAGAAGCACAAGAAAGTAGCTACGACCCGAAAAAACTAACTCAAAAATTAACAATCGCTGCGGGAATTACTGGTGGTCTTAGCTTACTGGTAGCCATTATGCCTACCGCTTTCTTTAGCTTCACCTCTTCTATGCATCCTCAAATGCTGCAGGCATTGACGCAGATGCTGGACAATAACAGCGGTGTAGCACAAAGTATTACCAATGCCCTAATCAGCGATCGTGCAGATATCGCACGCGCAGATGCCTTGCGTTCTTTAGTGTTCATCGCCATTGGTTATGCACTGGTATGGGCATTCATCAATAAAAAACTGAACGCACAAACTGCCATCATTATCCTTGGTCTAGTAACCTTAACAGACCTTTGGCAGGTAGATCGCCGTTATTTAAACAACAGCAACTTCGCCAGTAAAAGCGATTTAAACAACCATTTCCAGCCTCGTGATGTAGATACATTCATCATGTCGGATAAAGATCCTAACTATAGGGTGCTGGATCTGTCGATCTCTACATTCTCTGATGCGAGTGCTTCTCAATTCCATAAAACTATCGGTGGTTACCATGCCGCTAAACTGAAACGTTACCAGGAACTGATTGATAGCCAGCTTTCTAAAAGCGTGAATCAGGATGTGCTGGATATGTTGAACACGAAATATATCATCACTCAGGATCCAAAAAATGGCTCTTATAAAATGCAGCGCAATCCGACAGCCGCAGGGAACGCCTGGATCGTTCAGAATGTGCAGTTTGCCAAAGATGCCGATGAAGAAATGAAAGCAATCAGCAGCTTCGATCCTAAGAAAGAAGCGATTGTAGATGTACAATACAAACATTTAATCGATACTAAACGCCTGGGTGTAGACCCTTCCGCTTTCATTAAATTGGATAGCTACCACCCGGATCACCTGGTATATTCTTACAGCGCACCAAGAGATGTAATCGCTGTGTTCTCCGAAATCTATTACGATAAAGGATGGAATATGTATGTGGATGGCGTTAAAAAACCTTACTTCAGAGCAGATTACGTACTTCGTGCGGCACAGCTGGAAGCAGGAAATCATAAAGTAGAATTTAAGTTTGAGCCGGTTTCTTACTATATGGGCGAAAACATCTCCTTAGTAGGTTCGATCTTATTGATTGCAGGTTTAGGTTTTGCCTTCTACTCGGAAAATAAAAAGAAAAAAGCAGCCTAACGCTTTTGAAATAAATAGAAAGGCCTGGAGTTGAAAAACCTCAGGCCTTTCTCGTATAACAGGATTTTTTTACCCCTGCTTTATGTCCCGAATTTATGTGGCTTTATCATTTTTAGAATCCTAACCAGATCACATGAAATACAACTTGCTTAATAAATAACGATTTCTTAACCTGTTGTTTATCTTAGTATTGCAGTTTTGTATCATAAACTGTTAAACATGATGCAGGAATTGTTATTGATCATTTGTTTAGTCGTTGGGCTCGCTTTCTTTTTCAGCCCTTACGAACTCTGGCTGGAGGAAGATGATGTCTAAAAGAGCAGTGGATATCGTAGTCATCTCCGACATTCACCTTGGAACCTATGGCTGCCACGCCAAAGAACTCTTAAAATACCTGAAAAGTATCAAGCCCAATCAGATTATCCTCAATGGTGATATCATTGACATCTGGCAATTTAGCAAGCGCTACTGGCCGGAAACACACATGAAGGTGTTGCGTAAGCTCATGAAATTTGTGGTAGAAGGCGTTCCGGTATATTACCTGACCGGCAACCATGATGAGCTGCTGCGCAAGTTTGCCGACATACACATGGGTGCTTTCCACCTCCAAAATAAGCTGGTTCTAGAGCTGGACGGTAAAAAAGCATGGTTCTTTCATGGCGATATTTTCGATGTGACCATGCAGCATTCCAAATGGCTGGCAAAATTAGGTGCTGTCGGTTACGATTCCCTCATTCTCATCAACAGCCTTGCCAATTGGTTCCTCGGACTTTTCGGAAAAGAGAAAATGAGCTTCTCCAAAAAAATTAAAGCAGCCTTTAAAGATGCTGTTAAATTCATCAATAGCTTTGAAAATACAGCCGCAGATCTCGCCATCGAAAACGGCTATCAATATGTAGTCTGCGGACACATCCACCAACCTGAAATGAGAACCATTGCCAATGAATCCGGTGAAGTATTGTACTTAAACAGTGGAGATTGGGTGGAAAACCTGACCGCCCTGGAATACCAGGATAAAGCATGGAAGATTTTCAAATATGACCCTAAAGACTTTGAAAAAGAAGAACTCGAAGAGGGCGAATTGTCCGATAGCGAAGACCTTCACAGCAAACTGGATATCAATGTGCTGCTGCAAAAGATTAAATTAGAAATTGTCTAAAGCGTAAAAATTGTAGATATTCGGTGCGGATGAAAATACTATACGCTATTCAGGGTACAGGAAACGGACATATTAGCAGAGCAAGGGAAATCGTTCCACTATTGCAGCAATATGGAGACGTAGATTTACTGATCAGCGGTACCCAGGCAGATGTTCAATTGGTACAGAAAGTCAAGTACCAGCTTCATGGATTCAGTTTTGTTTTTGGGAAAAAAGGGGGCGTAAACCACTATGAAACCTGGAAAACGATGAACCTTCCACGTTTTGTGAAAGACATGAAGACCATTCCCTTAAAAGATTACAACCTGATCCTGAATGATTTTGAGCCGGTAACAGCATGGGCTTGCCGCATGCAGGGAGTGGAAAGCGTAGGCTTAAGTCACCAGGCCTCTTTTCAATCCAGAAAAGTACCAAAACCCATTAGTATAGACTGGGCACAGCTGGTAATGAAGTATTATGCACCAGCCACGCATTATGTAGGTTTCCATTTTGAACGATACGACGATTTTATTTATACCCCGGTCATCCGTTCGGAAATCCGCAATATGAAGGTCAGTAATCTTGGCCATTATACGGTTTACCTGCCTGCAATCGACGATAAATACCTGGTGCCTATTCTTAAGCAGATTCCCCAGGTGAAATGGCAGGTGTTTTCTAAACACACCAGACTCAGCTATATCGATGGCAACGTAGAAGTCTGTCCGATCAATAACGAGCTGTTCAATACAAGCCTGGCCTCCTGCGAAGGATTGTTTACCGGTGGGGGCTTTGAAGGCCCTGCAGAAGCACTATTCCTGGGAAAAAAGCTGCTGGTAGCCCCGATGAAATTTCAGTACGAACAGCAGTGTAATGCCTTCGCATTGAAGAAATTCGGCCTCCCTGTAATCTGGGCAAGTAATAAGAACTGGCTGCCCATCATCAAGAACTGGGTGCAGAACCCTCAGGAACACCAGTTCCAGTTCCCTGACGAAACCGCTGCGGTAATTGAGAAAGTAGTGAAGGATTTTGCCAGATAATTTGCTTTACTTTGCCTTAATATACAGGCATGATCAATCAATTTAGAAATTTAAACCCTATAAACCTGCTCCTGTTATTCGCATATACTTTTTTTATGCGCATGGCGATTTTTGCAGACCCGCCAGAACACCTGAATTTTGAATTCCTGGAACCTTATACCAAGTTTTTTATTCAGATTCCGGTTCAAAATAGCTTTTCGCCAATAGGAAACGCTTTTTTTGCTGCGATCATCATCTATGTTCAGGCGATTTTATTCAATAGGGTAGTCAATAATCATGGTTTATTAAACAAGCCGAATTTCCTGCCTGCCTTGATGTATGTGACTGCTTCAGGTCTGTTCATGCCCTTTCTGGTACTGAGCCCAACCTTAATCTGTAACTTTCTACTGATTTGGATCATGGACAAATTGCTAAAAGTGGGCAAGTCCTCCAATGCCTTGATGATCATGTTTGACATAGGCATGCTGATCGCAATCGGTACCCTGATTTACTTCCCTTTTATTGTGATGCTGGTCATGATCTGGTTCACACTCTTATTATACCGTTCCTTTAACGGTAAGGAGTGGATTGCCGGTCTGGTTGGCTTTTTAACCATATTTTTCTTCGTCTGGGTCTTCTATTACTGGAACGATAGCCTCTCGATGTTTTACAAGATCTGGCTGCCATTGGGCAATAAATTCCCTTCGGTATTCAAAATCAATTACAACGATTACCTGGTACTGGTGCCGGTTTTGGTGATGATGGTATTGGCGATGATCCAGCTGCGGGAAAACTTTTTCAGGAGCTTTATCAGCACCAGAAAGGCCTTTCAGATGCTGTTCATCATGTTCGTGGTGGCCATCCTCAGCTTTTATATGAAACCGGATTTCAGACTTTACCATTTCCTGCTCTGCGTGCCGCCAGGATCGGTATTACTTGCCTATTATTTTTCTAATGCCAAAAAGCGCTGGTTTTATGAGAGTTTATTCTTAATCCTGGTTGTAGCAATCCAGTACTTTTTGTTTGTTTAACTTTTTTTAACAATTTGGTCCCTTGAAACTTGCTAAAGATTAATAGCTTTGTGCCATGAGGGTTGGAGATGCATAATCTTGTTATTGATATCGGTAATACAAACAGTAAAATTGCTGTTTTGGAAGACAGAGCGATTGTTCATACCCAGGCATTTAAACAGCTTGATCCGGAGGTATTGATGGATTTGATCGAGAAATACCAGGTCACCTGCGCTACCATCTCCAGTGTCGGACCAGAATTAGAAGAGGTAATCGCCCTATTGAAAAATAATACGGTTTACATCCCTTTTTCGACTGCTGTAAATACCGGAATAAAGAATTATTATCAAACATTAGCCACACTGGGACTGGATCGATGGGCAAAAATTATTGCGGCGAACCATTACTATAAAGGCAAAAATTGTTTTATAATAGACGCAGGAACCTGTATTACCTACGACCTCCTGAATGCCCAAAGTGAATATTTTGGAGGCAGCATCAGCTTAGGGATAGACATGCGCTTCCAGGCATTAAACCATTATACCGGGCGTTTGCCATTGGTAACATGGGACCGGGAAGCAGGAACAGTGCCGGATGGTACTGATACCACCACCGCCATTCAAAATGGGGTTTTACAAGGCGTAATTAACGAAGTGGAGGGCTTTATCGCTCAACAGAATAATAAAAATAATGACCTTACGGTACTGATAACAGGAGGTAATGCTGCATTTTTGCTGAAACAATTAAAAAACAGCATCTTTGCGCCTCAAATTATTCACGATCCGTATTTGGTGATAAAAGGATTAAATGAAGTCATTGCTTTCGAATATGTACAAAAAAATTAATTATATAGCAGCAGTATTGGTGTTGTTTACCGGCATCACTGCCCAGGCACAGGTTACCTCGCAATCTCCATATTCCAGATATGGTCTTGGGAATGTGAAAGAATTGGTGCTTCCTCAGTTAAGAGCGATGGGTGGAATTTCTGCCGGTGTATATAAACCAAATGGTTACAACAATATCAATATGCAGAATCCAGCTTCTTATGCTGGAATTTCAATGACTACTGCTGATATGGGCCTATCCGGTACCTTTACTAAATTGAGCGCAGGTAGCCTTTCTGAAAAAGACTTTAACGGCTCTTTAAATCACATCGCCTTCGCATTCCCGCTGATTCAAGGAAAAACAGGCTTGAGTTTTGGTTTAATGCCATATACGCAAGTGGGTTACGATTATCAGACCGTGACTAAAGTGGATACCTCCAATGCCATCAATAGATTTACAGGTCAAGGCGGTCTTTCTAAAGCTTATTTAGGTATTGGTCAGGCAATTGGCGATAATTTCAGAATTGGTGCCAATGTGGAATATATCTTCGGTGATGTAGAAAATAGCAGTTCTTACGAATTGCAGAGAATCAATGCATTATATACCAGAATTCAGGATAAAAATAGCGTTGGCGGTGTAAGTTTCTCTTACGGTGCTCAATATGAAATTAAATTAGGCGGTAAAAAGAGAATTACCTTAGGGTACTCCGGATCTGCTTCCTCTAACATCAATTCTACCAAAACTTACGTCGCTTCTCAGTTCATCAGAACGGCTACAGGTGAAGATACCGGTGTTGCAGATACCACTACCTTCATTGATGGCGGAAAATCAAGCTTGAAACTTCCACTAACCCATAACTTTGGATTTACTGTTCAAAAAGACAATAAATGGTTGATCGGTGCCGATTATAGAATGGGTGGCTGGAAAAAATTAACAATTGGTGGTGTAAATCAAGGCTTACAAGACAGCTGGGGTTTCTCGGCAGGTGGTCAGTTCACTCCTGATATTACTTCAATCAACAATTATTTCGACCGTATAGATTACCGTGTAGGTTATACTTACGATAAAACATACATCCAGAGAGATGGTCAGGACATCAAACAACAAGCCATCACGTTCGGCCTGGGCTTACCGCTGGCTTCCAGCAGATACTCAATTTATAAAATGAACTTCACTACGGAAATCGGAAAAAGAGGTACTTTAATGAATGGATTGGTAAAAGAAAATTATATCAATTTCCATCTTGCATTTACACTTAATGATACCTGGTTCATTAAAAACAAGCTTTATTAAGCGAGGTATGAAATCCTTAAGCATGCCCACTGGTTTGGCTATATTGTGCTTATTCCAGCTTTGCTTGAGCTCCTGTGGGGAAGACGACTTGAAAAAAGCAGCCCCACTTTCAAAAAAAGACCTGGTGCTCAACCGCGATCGTACCATTGATGTGGAGATCACTTATAGTGACTCCTCCAAAGTGAAAGGGATCGGTAAGGCACCCATCATGGATAAAATCACCCCCAAAAGCGGCGCTACCTATCAGGAGATGCCTAAAGGAGTGAAAATAAACTTCATGAACGACAGCCTCAAGGTGAAAGGCTCCATCACTTCCGATTATGCCATCTCCAAAGACACCGAAAAACTCGTGATCTTTAAACGAAATGTGGTCGTTGTAGACGAACAGCTGACTTTCAATACCGAAGAATTAACCTGGGATCAAAATAAAAAGATGTTTTACTCGCCGCAAGGTGTCATCACGAAACCCGATGGTACAGTAATCAATGCCATAAACTTTAGCGCAAAGCAGGATTTCAGCGTTTTCAACTTCGAACAGGGATTTGGGGAGACTTATGTAGACAAAAATTTCGGCGAATAATCAGCGGTTTTAAAAGCGCATATTTCCTTAATTTTTAAATACTTAATCAAAAACAATTTTATATTTTCTTTTTTTCCCAAAAGTTGTATCTTGCGCCCTCTTAAAAAGGATTTATAAATAAGAATATTATGGGATTAATGACATTTTTGCGGAATCGCGCAGGGTACATTTTGATCGGTGCCATCGGTTTTGCAATTGTTGCATTTTTAGTTGGTGATGCAGTTAACGTAGGTAAGCCTTTTTGGGCCGAATCTCAAAAGGTTGTAGGATCGATTGACGGTGAAGATATTAGCATTGATACTTTTGGTCCTAAAGTAGACCAAAGTTTAGCGCAGTTTAAACAACAATATGGTGGCTCAGGCAATGCCCAAATGCAGGCAATGGCAGTAGACAACGTTTGGAACGGTGAAATTGCAACGGTTCTTTTAGGTAAAGAATACAACCGCCTGGGTTTAACGATCTCTGGTGATGAATTATTTGATTTATTGCAAGGTAAAAACCCAAGCCCACTGATCGTTCAGTACTTCGGTAACCCGCAAACAGGTCAGGTAAACCGCGCTGAAGTGATCGCTTCATTAAAGCAACAAGCAAAAAATCCTCAGTTGAAACAACAATGGGAGATGCTGCAGGCGGAAATCGAAAAACAAGCTTTACAACAAAAATATGCAAACCTGGTTCGTAATTCAGTATATGTAACCACGCTCGAAGCAAATGATGAATACATCAACCGTAATAAATTGGCTAACTTCAAATATGTAGCCCTTGATTACGCAACTATCGCTGATGCAACGTTAAAATTGACAGAATCAGATTACTCTGATTATTACAATGCCAACAAAGCACGCTTTGAAAGCCCTGCAGAAACCCGTTCATTCGAGTATGTAACTTTCAGCGTTAACCCAACAAAAGATGATTCTGTTGCAGTAAGAACACAAGTAGAGAAATTAGCGGCAGACTTCAAAACGGCTGTAAACGATTCTTTATTCGCTGCATTGAACTCAGATGTGAAAGTTCCTTACGTATATATGTCTAAAGGTAAATTAGATCCTGCAGTTGATTCTGTAGTGTTTAACCTTCCTGCTGGCAGCTATTACGGCCCTAAATTCTCTGGTAACTCTTATAAATTAGTGAAAGTTGTAGATACTCGTTTCTCTCCGGATTCAGTAAAAGCAAGCCATATCTTAATCGACCCAGCTAAATTAGGTGGCGTAGATAAAGCCATCAAATTAGCAGATTCATTAAAAGGATTGGTTCAAGGTGGTGCAAACTTCGCAGCATTGGCAAAACAATACAGCGTAGATGGTTCGAAAGACAAAGGTGGTGACCTTGGTACTTTCAGCCGCGGACAAATGGTTCCAGAATTTGAGAACGCTGCCTTCAATGGTAAACCAGGCGATCTTAAAGTGGTAACTTCTCAGTTCGGTGTACACTTGATCAAAGTTGAAAAACAAATCGGTAACTCTAAAGTTGCTAAACTGGCTTATATCGAGAAAAACCTTTCTCCAAGTAACAAAACTAAAGACGCAGCTTACAAAAAAGCAAGCAGCTTCCTTGCGGAAGTGAAAGACAATAACTTTTCTGAACTGGCACAGAAAAAAGGATACACTGTGGGTGTAGCTGATAAAGTGACTGCTTCTCAAGGTTTCGCTCCAGGTTTAGATAACCCTCGCCAGTTGATCCGCGATGCGTATGCTGCTGATAAAGGTGATATCCTGAAAGAAATCTACCAGATGGACAATGCTTTCGTAATTGCACGTGTAACTGGTGTAAATCCAAAAGGTACTTTACCATTGGAAGCGGTTAAAAAAGATATCGAACCATTGGTTCGTAATGCTGTAAAAGCAAAACTATTGACCGAAAAAGCAAATGCAGCGCTACAAGGTGCAGGAAACCTGGATCAGGTAGCTAAGAAATTAGGTCAGCCAGTAAACCCAGTTCAAAATATTGTGTTTGCTAACCCAATCATCCCAGGTGCTGCTCAGGAAAATAAATTGGTAGGTTCCGTATTCGGTTCTCAGCCAGGTAAAGTTTCTCAGCCAGTAGATGGTGAACGTGGGGTATATGTGTTCTCAGTAGATAATTTCATCAATCCAGCGCCTTTAGCAAATACCTACAAACAAAAAGAAGCCATGATGCAGGCAATTGCACAACGCTCTTTAGGTTCAGCTTTCCAGGCCCTACAGGATAAAGCCAAGATAAAAGACAATAGAGTGAAATTCTATTAATCTTATTTTACGTAATTTTGTAACCGGAAGTATTTTTGCTTCCGGTTTTTTTATTTTATAAGCATGGACATTCAAGAAAACTTCGTTAATAAAGTAGCTGCAAGTGGCTTGATCACTTTCAATCTGGAAGAATACTACCATACCGGTGAAAGAGTGGTTTATGATATCAAAGACAATCTTTTTCATGGGCTGATGCTGAGAGAGAAAGATTTTAGAGAGTTTATTAAAACCCACGACTGGGCCAGCTATACCGGAAAAAATATTGCAATCATCTGTAGTGCCGATGCCATCGTGCCTACCTGGGCCTATATGCTGTTGGCCAATAAATTAAAACCTTATGCCAATGAAGTGGTATTTGGAAGCCTGGAAACCCTGGAATCAGTGCTGTTTACCAAAGCTCTGGCTAAAATAGACCTGAATGCCTTCGCGGGAGAACGCGTGGTCGTGAAAGGATGCGCAGATATCGATGTGCCCATCTCTGCCTATGTGGAGATTACCAGCCTGCTCACACCTGTGGTGAAGAGCATTATGTATGGAGAACCTTGTTCTACCGTTCCGATATATAAGCGAAAGGATTAAGTTTGGAGTGCTTTTTGTTTAAACCCTGATATGAAGAAATCATTATTGATCATCACCATTGCATTATTAAGTTTCAGGGGCATGGCTCAAGAACTTCCTTTTGTTAAAGCACCTGTTTTTCAGGTAGGGGAAGTGCTGAAATATAAATTGAGGTATGGTTTCATTACCGCAGCAGAAGGCACATTAAAAGTGCTGGACTCTGACCTTAAATTTGATGGTAAACCAACTTATCGCCTTTCGGTAGACGGAGAAACATCCGGTACATTCGATGTTTTTTATAAAATAAGAGACCATTATGATTCTTATATAGACCGCGTCAACCTGAAGCCTTATTTCTATCAGGAGAACATCCGTGAAGGGAGCTACCGAAGAGAAGATAAAGCAAGGTTTTACCAGTCTGAACAAAAGGTAGTCGCCACCAAAGGAACTTTTAAAACCCCGGATAAACAGACGTTCGACCTGGTTTCTACCTATTATTTTGCCAGAAGCCTGGACATTTCAAAATTGAATCCAGGTGATGAAGTGAACCTCAACTATTTTTTAGGAGATGAGATCAATCAGCTGCAAATTCAGTTTATAGGCCGTGAAGTCGTGAAAACGAAAATGGGCAAAATCAGGTGTTTGAAATTTAGCCCCTCTATTAAGCCTGGAAGGATCTTTAGAAAAGATAGCAGATTATACCTCTGGATCACCGATGATGGAAACAGGGTGCCTGTAAAGGCGCAGGTAGAGATCCTCGTGGGCGCAGTAACAATGGAAATTAAATCAGCCGATGGATTGAAATATCCCCTGGCGATCGTAAAATAAATAAAATGATAGAAGTACAAAATACACTCGTTCACGAGGACCTGATCAGCGAAAGCTTTGTCTGTAACTTAAACAAGTGTAAAGGCATTTGCTGCGTCGAAGGTGATGCTGGTGCCCCTTTGGATGTCGCTGAAACTGCAATTCTAAAGGATATTTATCCCAAAATTAAACACCTGCTGGAAGCAAAAGGCATTCAGGCAATCGAAGAACAGGGGACTTCAGTAGTAGATGCGGATGGCGACCTGACCACGCCTTGTGTGGATGGAAATAAAGAATGTGCCTACGTGACTTTCGAAAATGGCATCACCAAATGCGGTATAGAAAAAGGTTATGAACAAGGTCTGGTAGAATGGCAAAAACCAATCTCCTGCCATTTGTACCCAATCCGCGTCACGCAATACCCGGAATTTGAAGTGTTAAACTACGACAGATGGCACATTTGCCATGATGCCTGTTCCTTTGGAAGAGAGCTGAAAGTACCGGTATACCAGTTTCTGAAAGGTCCGCTGATTAGAAAGTATGGTGCGGAATGGTATGCAGAACTGGAAAATAGTGTAGCCACAAATCAATAAGGCGAAGCGGAAATTCCGAAGCCTGGCACTAAAAATAATGTGAACCAGAATTCAAAACATATACTTACAAAAACCAACCTACCGAAGTGAAAGGAATAATTTTAGCAGGAGGAAGCGGGACAAGACTGCACCCTCTGACTCTAGTAATGAGCAAGCAAATGATGCCGGTTTATGATAAACCGATGATCTATTACCCATTGTCGACTTTAATGCTTGCAGGAATCAGAGAAATTCTGATCATCTCTACCCCACATGATTTGCCAAACTTTAAGAAGTTATTAGGTGATGGAAAAGAGTTGGGCTGTGAGTTCTCGTATGCAGAACAGGCAGATCCAAACGGCCTGGCACAAGCTTTTGTGATTGGTGCTGATTTTATCGGTTCAGACAAGGTAGCCTTAGTACTTGGCGACAATATTTTCTATGGTGATGGGATGTCTAACCTATTACAGGCAAGCTCAGACCCTGAAGGTGGAATCGTTTTTGCCTACCGCGTTTCTGATCCTGAACGTTATGGGGTAGTGGAATTTGATGAGGAAAACCGTGCCATCTCTATCGAAGAGAAACCGGTAGTGCCGAAATCTGATTATGCAGTTCCCGGACTTTATTTCTACGACAATAGCGTAGTGGAAATTGCTAAAAATATCAAACCTTCGCCTCGTGGTGAATATGAAATCACAGATGTGAACAAGGTATACCTGGAGCAGAATAAACTGAAAGTTGGTGTATTGAGCAGAGGAACAGCCTGGTTAGATACCGGAACTTTTGCCTCCTTAATGCAGGCCGGACAATTTGTTCAGGTGATCGAAGAACGTCAGGGGCTAAAAATCGGATGTATCGAAGAGGTCGCTTACCGCATGGGCTTTATCGATAAAGAACAGCTGCGTAAAATCGCTACACCATTAGTTAAAAGTGGTTATGGTGCGTATTTGTTAAAAATGATCAAGTAATACTGAAATAGTTATCAAGTAGTTCTAAAGTTTAATGCAGCTTTTCGAATGACCATCATTGCTGCTGGTTTTAGCTTTATTACATTTGATTTTAAATCATATTGGAAACCCGGCAATTCGCCGGGTTTTTTTATGAAAAATATTTTTATTAGCCATTTAGTCTACTGGCCATCTATGGAGTTAACCTGGCTGTAACATCGGAATCTCCGGTAGATGCCAAAATCACTTAATCTTTTGGCAATTCCAACAACGTATATCGCTGCATAATCCGCTTTCTTTGAATTTATTGCTTTTTATTATCTTAACCGATTGAGACGCCCATAGCACTAAATATAAAATCCAATGACAACGAAACAGAAATCAGGAATTTTATTCCTTCTACTCTTTTTTTTCAGCAGCGTTAGTTTTTCACAGCAGCAGCAGCAGCAACAACATGATCCTAAAGCATTAAAAGCCTGGCAAGACCAGAAATACAGCATGTTTATTCATTATGGAATTTACTCCGTATTGGGTGGCGTATGGGAAGGCAAAGAGATCAGCAAAGGCTTAAGTGAACAAATTCAGGCGCATGCAGGGATTTATAGTGATACTTATGCTCGTGTTGCTAAAAGGTTTAATCCTAAGGACTGGAATGCCGATTCTATCGTTTCACTCGCTAAAAAAGCCGGAATGCGCTCCATTGTGATCACTTCTAAACATCATGATGGTTTCTGCATGTTTAAAACGGCAACTACTGATTTCAATGTGGTAGATGCCACGCCTTTTAAAAGAGACCTTCTGAAAGAACTTTCGGATGCCTGTAAACGTGGCGGCTTAAGATTCGGACTATATTTTTCCCTGATCGACTGGCATTATCCACAGGCATCGCCGATTTCCAGCAGTAACTCGGATTACATTACTCCCGAACACGTTCAGTACAATAAAAAACAAATCACAGAACTGCTGAGCAATTACGGTCCAGTCTCTGAATTGTGGTTTGATATGGGTTCTCAGAATGCAGCAGAAAGTAAAGAGCTGAGAGATTTAGTACATAAATTACAGCCTGATTGTATGATTGGCAGTCGTATTGGTAACGATATGGGCGATTTCAATGTGATGGGGGATAACCAGGAACCGGATTATGCAATTGGAGTGCCTTGGCAGTCGCCAGCTTCTTTCTTCGACGATACCTGGGGTTACAGATCTTGGCAGGATAGAGGCAGCGAAGCAGTTAAAACCAAAGAAAAGTTAACCAGTCTGATTCGTGTAGTGAGCAGAGGAGGAAACTTCCTGTTGAATATCGGCCCAAAAGGTGATGGATCAGTAGTCGGCTTTGAAAAAGATATTTTACTCAATATTGGAAAATGGCTGGACAAAAATGGAGAAGCGATTTACAGTACAGACGCAGATCCTTTTCATGTTTCCTTTAAATGGGGCAGCTTAACCTCAAAACCGAATCAGCTTTATTTACACGTGATGAGTCATCCGGAGAATGGGCAGATCATTTTACCTGGCCTTAAAGGCAAAATAAAAAGTATCGGTGTATTGGGCGAAAAAAATCAAAAGATCAGTTTTACGCAAAACGATCAAGGGCTTAAAATCAGTGTTCCAGCTAATATCAACCCAGATAAAGAATTTAAAGTAATCAAGATTACCTTTGCCAATGGTTTCAGTGTACCACCCGCTAATGTGATTAAAATGCCTGCGGATGGGTTAAACGCAAATGCAGCCGCTCCTATAAACGGCCCTGGCATTAATTTGAATTCCCATAACGCTTTTAAACATTACAGCAGTTCCGGAGTAGATTACAATACCAGATTCCAAAGCACAGTTAAAGAATCCTGGACTTTGCAGCCTTTGAAAAACGCAAATTATACACCAGTAATTTATTATTCAGCACAGGAAAAAGGAAAAACGATAGACCTGGAAATCAATGGAAAAGTAAGCCCTCTGACTTTCGCTGATGGCAAAGCCATGCCGATCAAACAGCAGGGTACACTCAATTGGGGGCCAATTTATCTTTCTGATCCCCAATGGACCGGAATTGAAGGTTTTCCAGGAGAGGCCAAAAACATTGACCCAAGCCAGGCATGGGGCAAGGATAAATTAACCTGGACCAGGAAAGTAGATTGGAAAAACAACCAGAAATATACCTTGGAAGCAGATCGCAGTACTGCTGTTTATGTGCTCCAGGAAATCACAGCAACAGCGGATCAGCCCTTCCTGGCCGGTATCACGAGTACTGATGGCTTGGTGGTTGTGCTCAATGGAGAGGTATTAGCGATCCATAACAACCCTTTCAAAGAAAACCAGTGGAATGACCTGATCTTATTGCCGCTAAAAAAAGGTAAAAACCAACTGCTGCTGAAGATTTACAATGGTTATCAAAAGAAAATAGACCTTGGAATTGATACGACTCAGCCACAGGAATTATTTTCAAAAGAGCTTCCTTCAATCTCCCTTGAAAAAGGAAAATATTACCCTTTCAGCTGGCAGCTCCATAAACCCAATTCTCCGCATAGTACGCTTGGATTGTCAAATGTTAGCCTTGTTTTAGCAGAAAAGTAGCCAAAATCATTTAATGATATGATAATATCATAAAATAAAATGTAAGAGAATTCGCGTCCTTTGGGTAACCAAATAAATTAAACCAATGACTAAGAATAAATACCTGTTTCCGTTTATCATGATTACGTCCCTCTTTTTTATGTGGGGCTTCGTCCATAATCTTGATCCGATTTTAATCCCTCACCTGAAGAAGTCATTTAGCTTGTCTACTTTACAAGCTTCATTGGTGGATTCAGCGGTGTTTATTGCCTATTTCCTGATGGCTTTACCAGCAGGGTTTCTAATGAAAAAATACGGATATAAAGCAGGGATCATTATTGGTCTGATCCTATTCGCCATTGGCTCATTTTTGTTTATTCCAGCAGCAAATACGCAATCTTACTTTTTCTTTTTGATTGCACTTTTTATCATTGCCTGTGGGTTAACGATCCTGGAAACAGCAGCAAATCCTTATGCTTCCTTATTAGGACCTGAGGAAACTTCTACTTTTCGTTTAAATTTCGCACAATCTTTTAATGGCCTCGCAGCAACTTTAGCCCCGATTATCGGTGCTAAAATTATCATGACCAAAGGTAATACAGAAGAAGAATTAAATGCGATGACGGAGTCGGCCAGACAAATTGCCCTGGCTTCCGAAGCATCCAGCGTGAAAATGCCATACTTCATTTTGGGCAGTATCATCCTGGTCATCGCCATCATATTTGTCTTCCTTAAACTTCCTGAAATTAAAGAAACAGCGCAAAAGAATGGAGAAAAAACTGGGATCATGCATGCACTAGCACATCAACACCTGAGCTGGGCGGTAGTTACTCAATTTTTCTACGTAGGCGCACAAGTATGTGTATTCAGTCTTTTCATCCTATATGCAACTAAAGCTGCCGGAATTGACGAACAAGAGGCTGCAAAATATGCCGGCTTTGGTGTCGGAATGGCCTTTATGATCGGCAGGTTCTTTGGAACATTCCTCATGAAGTTTATCGCCCCGCCAAAATTGCTGTCCATTTACGCGGCAATCTGTATCCTCCTATCCGCGGCAGCCATGACAGTGAGCGGTATGATTGCGATTTATGTCGTGATTGGAATCGCATTCTTTATGTCAATTATGTTTCCATCGATCTTCTCCCTGGGCATTAGAGAACTTGGTAAAGACACGAAATTTGGCAGCAGTCTGATCATCATGTCGATTGTTGGCGGTGCCATCCTTCCCTTAGGAATGGGGCATATTGCCGACCTTACCCACAACATTCAGTTGGGCTATATCGTTCCTTTAATATGTTTTATAGTGGTATTCCTATTTGGAATCAAAGGCCATAAAGTGGTGCCAATCACCTCAAATAGTTCAAATTAATCAGGGAGGTCAAATTAAGTTTATGAGTAAAAAGTATTATTTAACACTGGATTTAAAAGCGGACGATCAGTTGATCGCAGAATATGAAGCAATGCACAAGGCAGTATGGCCGGAAATCATCGAAAGCATCACTTCGTCCGGGATCCAGAATATGGAGATCTATAGGGTAGGAAACCGCCTGTTTATGATCATGGAGGTCAGTGACGACTTTAGCTTTGAGCAGAAAGCAGCCATGGATGCCAGCAATGAAAAAGTGCAGGAGTGGGAAACCCTCATGTGGAAATATCAACAGGCCTTACCGGGCGCTAAACCCGGAGAGAAATGGATGATGATGGATAGAATATTTCAATTATAAAGGCCAATGTCAGCAAGCAATAACAACAGTTTTTTACAAATCCATCCGGATGATAATGTGCTGGTAGCCCTACAGGATTTACCAAAAGGACAGGTCATCGAATGGAACAATTCGCAGATAATCTTACAGGATGATATCCGCGCAAAACATAAATTCTTTATCCAGGACATGAACGTGGACGATGAAGTATTGATGTATGGCGTATTGGTAGGAAAAGCAACCACCCCAATTTTAAAAGGTGGACTGATGACTACAGATAATATCCACCACGCTTCTCAGGATTATAGCTTCAGAGACATCAATTACCAATGGCAAAAACCGGACGTTTCCAGGTTTGCCAACCGTACATTCAATGGTTATCACCGTAAAGATGGCAGAGTGGGTACCGCCAATTACTGGCTGTTCATTCCTACCGTTTTCTGTGAAAATAGAAACCTGGATGTAATTAAAGAGTCTTTATACCATACTTTGGGCTACGCGGTAACAGATAAATACAGGTCTTTTACAGATCAGTTACTAACGGCTTTCAATGAAGGAGCAGCTTTGGAATCTTTCCAGCTGGACAATATCTCTTCCGCAGCACCTGTGAAAAACAGGGTGTTTAAAAATGTAGATGGGATCAAATTCCTAAACCATCAGGGCGGTTGTGGTGGCACAAGACAGGATTCTGCCTTATTGAGCAATTTGCTGGCTGCTTATGCCGACCATCCAAACGTAGCGGGAATTACCGTATTGAGCTTGGGTTGTCAGCATTTACAGACCCAGGACCTGCTGAATGATGTCAAAAAGAGAAACCCTGCATTCGACAAAAATATCCTGATCTTTGAACAGCAGCAAAGTCAGAGTGAAGAACAATTGATCAAAGAAGCAATTCTGAAGACCTTTGTCGGGCTAACAGAAATCAATAAGATAGAACGCGCAGCAGCACCTTTAAGTGCACTATGTGTAGGCGTGAAATGTGGCGGCAGCGATGGTTTTAGCGGTATTTCCGCAAACCCTTCTGTAGGTTACACCTCGGATTTATTAGTCGCATTAGGCGCAAAAGTCCTGCTGGCAGAATTCCCGGAATTATGCGGTGCAGAACAGAACATCATCGACAGGTGTGTGGACAAAGCAACCGCCGATAAGTTTATTCGCCTGATGCAGGAATATGATGCCCAGGCACATGCCGTAGGTTCCGGTTTCCACATGAACCCTTCCCCAGGAAATATTAAAGATGGCCTGATTACCGACGCGATTAAAAGCACTGGAGCAGCCAAAAAAGCAGGTACTTCGCCAGTAGTAGATGTGCTGGACTATACAGAGCCGGTTACCAAACCTGGATTAAGTCTGGTATGCACACCTGGAAATGATGTAGAAGCAACTACCGGAAAAGCAGCAAGCGGTGCTACACTGATTTTGTTTACCACCGGTTTAGGAACGCCAACAGGAAACCCAGTATGTCCCGTGATCAAAATCGCGACAAATACAGCCTTGGCTACCAGAATGGGAGATATCATCGATATCGATACCGGTGCCATCATCCGTGGAGAGAAAACAATCGAAGAAATGGGCGTAGAAATCCTGGAATACTGTATCAAAGCGGCAAGTGGTGAAATCACGCCGAAAGCAGTATTACTGAATCAGGACGACTTTATCCCTTGGAAAAGAGGAGTTTCACTCTAAAAGACAATTGGAACGCTCATTATCAATAAATAGAGTTTTCATTATTTTATCATAATATGTTTAGTTTAAAAGGAAAATCAGCAATTATAACAGGTGGAGGCAGTGGAATAGGAAAAGCTATTTCCATGCTCTTTGCTAAACAAGGGGCAAATGTCCACATCATTGAATTAAATGCAGCAGCAGCAGAACAAGCTGTAGCCGAAATTGTGGCCGCAGGTGGCACTGCTGATGCCTATGGCTGCGATGTGAGCAATCAGGAAGCAGTAGTAGAGGTGTTTCAAAAGATTGGTGCAATTGATATCTTAGTGAATAACGCAGGTATCGCACATATCGGGAAAGCAGACACGACTTCTGAAGAAGATTTCACTAAAGTGTTCAACGTAAATGTAAAAGGCGCTTACAACTGTTTATATGCAGGAATCCCGGCCTTGAAGAACAGCAGCTCTGCGGTAATCTTAAATATGGCCTCTATTGCTGCTGTAGTAGGAATTACAGACCGTTTTGCCTACTCGATGAGTAAAGGTGCCATCTTTGCCATGACGCTTTCTGTAGCGCGCGATTATATGGCAGAGGGCATCCGTTGCAACAGCATTTCTCCAGCAAGGGTACACACGCCTTTCGTAGATGGCTTTATCGCTAAAAATTACGCCGGAAAAGAAGCAGAAATTTTTGAGAAGTTATCGAAAAGTCAGCCAGTAGGTCGCATGGGGAAACCAGAAGAGGTGGCTTCATTAGCACTTTACCTGTGCTCGGAAGAAGCAGGATTTATCACCGGTAATGATTATCCACTAGATGGTGGTTTCATTAAATTGAATAATTAGAAAACACATCGTATTTTAGGAATGCGAATTAATCCATAACGGTAGATATCAAAGCATATAATCGGGATGGGTTAAATGATATATACAATTGAACACACACAATATTTAGCTAACTAACAATGAAATTAATCAGATGGGGAGTTGCCGATCAGGAAAAGACCGGTGTAATTATAAACGATATTTGGTATGATACTTCTGCTTTCGGAGCAGATTATAACGAACAGTTTTTTCAAAATGACGGCCTGACAAAACTAGCCGCTTTTGTAAAAGAAAATGAAGGTAAACTACCTGTCGTTCCTGCAGATACCCGTCTGGGATCTCCTGTAGCACGCCCTTCAAAAATTGTATGTATCGGTTTAAACTATGCAGATCATGCGAAAGAAACCAATGCACCAATGCCGCCTGAACCCGTAATCTTTATGAAATCTACAACGGCGCTCACAGGTCCTAACGATAATATTATCATCCCTAAAAACTCTGTAAAGACGGATTGGGAAGTAGAATTGGCAGTAGTCATCAGCAAAAAAGCATCTTATGTAGATGAAGCAGATGCACTGGATTATGTAGCTGGCTATGTATTGCACAATGACGTGTCTGAACGTGAGTTCCAGATCGAAAGAAATGGTACCTGGGATAAAGGAAAAGGTTGTGATACTTTCGCCCCATTAGGCCCATTCCTTGCCACTCCCGACGAGATCGCTGATGTCAACAACCTTCGCCTGTGGCTGACCGTAAACGGGGAGAAAATGCAGGACGGAAATACCTCAAACTTTATTTTTAACATCCCTTTCGTAATTTCCTATGTGAGTCAGTTTATGACTTTGCTGCCTGGGGATGTGATTTCTACAGGTACGCCTGCAGGTGTTGGCTTAGGCTTTAAACCTCCGGTATACTTAAAAGCGGGTGATGTTGTGGAGCTTGGTATTGACGGCCTTGGTACTTCAAAACAGCTGCTGGTAGACTATGTTAAAAATTGATTCACACCAGCATTTTTGGAATTATGATGAGGTAAGAGACAGCTGGATCACGGACGATATGGACGTGCTTCGCGACGATTTCCTACCTCAGCACCTGAAAGCCATCCTGGAGCATTATAGCTTCGATGGATGTGTAGTCGTGCAGTCGGACCAAAGTCTGGCAGAAAATGATTTTCAATTGAAACATGCCGCAGCACATCCCTTTATTAAAGGGGTAGTCGGATGGGTAGATCTTCAAGCAGCAGATATCGATGCTCAATTGAAAAGATTGAGTAAAAATGAAAAGTTAAAAGGGTTCAGGCACATTCTCCAGGGAGAGCCTGACCCTGCCTTAATGCTGAAACCGGAATTTGTAAATGGCATCAGTAAACTAAGTGCCTATGGCTTTACCTACGATATTCTCATTTTCCCCCATCAGCTGAAATATGCCACAGCACTAGCAGCCCAGTTTCCAAACCAACGATTCGTATTAAACCACCTCGCCAAACCCAATATTAAAGAGGGGCTGATCGAAGAATGGAAACAAGACATCATCGAACTCGCAAAACAGAAAAATGTAAGCTGCAAAGTATCAGGCATGGTCACAGAAGCCGATTGGAAAAAATGGAAAGTCAAAGATTTTACGCCCTATCTGGAAGTAATATTCGAAGCTTTCGGCCCCAAAAGAGTCATGTATGGCTCTGATTGGCCAGTATGCCTGCTAGCCGCAGACTATGGAAGGGTGCTCAGTCTGATAGAGCACTATACCGAAAAACTCCCGCAAGAAGACCAGGAAGACTTCTGGGGAAACAATGCAAAGCGCTTTTATAACCTATAATAGTATAACCTAAATTAAGCAATCAAATGGATTTGCAATTAAAAGATAAGGTAGTCATCGTAACCGGTGGAGCCAAAGGTATCGGCGAAGCAATTGTCAGAGTGCTGGCAAAAGAAGGTGCGATACCCGTAATCGTTGGAAGAAATGCATCCGATAACCAAAGGCTGGCAGATGATATTGCTGCTGACGGGGGAAAGGTATTTCAGTTGGTCGCCGAATTAACTAACCCGTCAGACAGTGAAAAGGCGATTCAAACCGTCCTTGAAAAATATGGTAGAATCGACGGCCTAGTCAATAATGCAGGAGTAAATGATGGCGTCGGACTGGAAAGCGGAAACTATGAAAGCTTCGTTGAAAGTTTGCATAAAAATGTAATTCATTACTACCTGATGGCACATCATGCCTTACCAGCATTGAAGAAATCGAAAGGAGCAATTGTCAATATCGGCTCTAAAGTGGCAGATACAGGACAAGGTGGAACCTCCGCTTATGCCGCCTCAAATGGAGGTAGGAATGCGTTAACCAGGGAATGGGCAGTGGAATTATTGCCGTATGGGATCAGAGTCAACTCGGTGATCGTCGCAGAATGTTATACGCCGCTTTATCAGACATGGATCAATTCAATCCAGAATTCGGAAGAGAAATTGGCAGATATTAAAGCAAAAATCCCTTTTGAGAATAGAATGACTACGGCAGAAGAGATAGCGAATGCGACGGTGTTTTTGCTGTCTGGGGCGTCAAGTCATACGACTGGTCAACTGGTTTACGTCGATGGGGGTTATGTGCATTTGGATCGTTCTATTAGCCCAATTTAAAAAAGAAAGTCCTTTTCCTCCTCAAATGTTTTGAAGGAAACATTTGAATGTCGTCTAAGCACATTTCTTTTTTATATCAATCGCCCACAGATAGCAAGAGTCCAATATGGTGGGGGGTTGAAAAAGGAAGAGAAGAGAAGAGAAGAGAAGAGAAGAGAAGAGAAGAGAAGAGAAGAGAAGAGAAGAGAAGAGAAGAAAAGAAAAGAAAAGAGAAGCTTGCAAAGCTTCAAAAGAAATATAAAAGTATAAAGTTGGAAGGGAAAATCTCCCTTCCTTTTTTTTGCATTTAAAAAGAAAAACGGGCTTTGTAGGAAAAGACATAGGAAATTTTGTCCTTTTTCAGGGCAAAAGATTCCAGGCGCTTCCTATAAAACTCGTTTTTCTATTCAATTTTCAACTCATCGCTGGCTTTTCAAAAGAACGCAGAGACAAGCTCAATTGCTTACTTGTAAATCGGCTTAGTATAAGCTTTCAGCCATTTCGCTTCATCAGCATCCAGCATCGGGCTCAATCTTTCAAATACCATTGCGTTATAGCTGTTCAGCCAATCAATTTGTCCTTGTTCCAACAGTTCCGTTTTCACGATTTCTGTACTGATCGGGGCAATTGTTAAAGACTCAAATGCGTAGAATTCATTAAATTCATTGGTTACATCCGTAATGGTATTGACTAGATTTTCGATTCTGACACCATGCTTGCCCGGACGGTATACGCCTGGTTCAATAGAAGTGATCATGCCTAATTCAATAGCTACAGGAGTCGCAGTAGGGTTAAACACCTGCGGACCTTCATGAACATTCAGGAAATAACCTACACCATGGCCGGTTCCATGACCGTAATTAATGGCGTAATCCCATAAAGGTTTACGTGTAATGGCGTCGATTTGGTAACCGCAGGTTCCTTTAGGAAAACGGCTTTTACAACCATCAATCATGCCTTTTAACACCAAGGTATAGTCTGTTTTTTCTTCTCCGGTATTGTTGCCCATCGGGATGGTACGCGTGATATCAGTCGTTCCGTAATTATACTGACCACCTGAATCTACCAGAAATAATCCCTGTGCTTTTACTTCTACATCGCTTTCTTCAGTAGGGCCATAATGCGGTAAGGCACCATGAGCGGCGTAAGCACTGATGGTATTGAAACTATCGCCAACAAAACCTTCCTGGGCTTCTCTGAATTTACGAAGTTCCGCTGCGGCAGAAAGTTCAGTAATCTTGATTTTGCCAATGTTTTCTGATAACCATTTTAAGAATCGGGTAATGGCTACACCGTCTTTAGTCATCGCGATGCGGGTATTGGCCAATTCTGTTGCGTTTTTTACTGCTTTTAGACTGGTTGAAGGGTTGGTGTCTTTAATGACTTTTACTGAGGCAGGCAATTGCTTGGCAAAAGCGAAACAATTGCGTTTAGGGTCAATAAAAATGGTAGTATTTTCAGGGATTGCTGCCAATGCTGCTTCCACTGCTTCATAAGGTTTTACCTGTACGCCGCTTGCTGCTAAAGATGCTTTTTCTGCCTCGCTTAATTTTTCAGGATTGATGAAAATAGTTGCTTCTCCTTGCCCGATTAAGGCAAAACTCAACACAACAGGGTTATAGCTTACATCATTTCCTCTTATATTAAACAGCCATGCCATGTCATCTAATGAAGAAATTAAATGATAGTTTGCGCCTTTATTGCTCAGTTCAGTTCTTACTGCAGTCAGTTTTGAAACCACCGATTGTCCAATGTGTTTTTCATCAATCAGGTAAGCTTTTTCTGCAGGCAGGGCTGGTCTATTCTCCCAGATTGGGCTTAAATAGTCTTTATCAGCTAATATAAGTCCTTTGAAAGAAAATTGCTGGGTTAGCAAATCTCCAAGAAGGATAGATACCAGTTTTTCATTACTGGCTACAATAGCACCTTTTTCAAGTTTGCTGCCTAGCCATTGAATGTATTCTGGAGCATGCTGTATCTTTTGTTTTACCAACTCAAAACCACTGTTTTCCAGCTGTTCTGCTGCTTGTTCAAAATAACGGAAGTCGGTCCATAAACCAGCGAAATCATGGGTAATGACCAATGTTCCAGCTGATCCGGTGAATCCGGAAGCAAAAGGGATGCATTTATAATGATCTGGTAAGTATTCACTGATGTGAGGATCTGCGGATGGAATGATATAGGCCTGTACATTGTCGGCTTTCATTTGAGAACGTATCGCGCTTAATTTTTCCTGATATGTCATGGTTTAGCTTTTTTATATCTATCGAGTAAACGCAAATCTATGGATTTTAATTATAGTTGTTATTTTTACCTGCAATGAAGAAGTCTGCAGCTTATCATCAGGGATTAAGTAGGAAGGAGGAAGAAATTCCACTGATGTTAAAGGTATTCACTGAGGAGGACTTTGCCAGCCGAATTGTGGTCGGAGAGGTGTATAAAGCCAGTTATTTTGCCATTCTTATCATCAAGAAAGGGAGTATGTTCGTGAAACATAACCTTCGGGAATATCTGGTCAAAGAGAACTCCTTGTTTTTCATCATGCCTTCCACCATATATGAATTTTCGGAGATCAGTGCCGATTTTTCCATAGTAGGCAGTGTTTTTTCTGTGGATTACATGAGTCAGACGGGAATCATTCTGAATACTTCCAGTGTGGTGGAGGTGATGACCGGTGCTTATCAGCCCTACTATGCCATCAACATGGAGGAGCGGGATTTGCTGTTAAACCTCCAGGAAATCCTCAAAAAAGCATTGGCAGAGGAAACTTCAATTGCTTTCCTGCCGGAGATAAAAAAGCATAGCTTCCTTTCTCTATTTTACCATGCTGCTTCCATTTATGCCCGATATAATGTTTCTCACAAAGTGAAGCTGAACAGGAGAGAAGAACTGACCATCGGCTTCCTGAGGCTGTTGGCGAAACATTATAAAGAGGAACGGAGCGTAAAGTATTATGCAGATCGCCTATTTGTGACGCCTAAACACCTCACACAAATGCTGAAAGAAGGGACTGGGCGTACGACCGGCTCTTTCATTGACCGCGCTGTGATTGTGGGCGCCAAAGTATTACTCCGTGATCCCACTTTAAACATTGCACAGGTGGCACAGGAACTGAATTTCGCCGACCAGTTTACCTTCGCTAAATACTTTAAAAAACATACTGGAATCACCCCTTCACAGTTCCGCGCAGAACATTCCGCTTAATTGACTTCTTCTTATTCTCGCAGTTCAGCCCCATTATACGTCATCCTGACATATTTCCCTGCTATACGGACATAGGGTAGCACTCCAGCGATGCCGACCTTTGTAAGGTGAAAAATATGATAATTTTTATGAGTGCTGTACTTACAGCATTCAGTTCTCAAATCGCCTCAGCACAGGATACACTTTATCAAAAGATAAGTATCCCTGAGCTGTTTAAAATGGCGGAGACTAACAATCAGCAGTTAAAAATTTCCAGAATTGGGATGACCGCCGCCGGGCAGCGCCTCGATGTGGCTAAAACGCAAAGAAACCCAGTGTTAACCGCAGCAGCAACCGCTTCTTATATTGGTGATGTCACAGTTTTTAACAATGATTTCTCTGGAAAAACGACAGTTCCTATGCCCCATTTCGGAAATTCTTTTGCCCTGCAGGCCAGTCAGACGGTCTTTAAAGGTGGTGCCATCAATAACAATATCGCCATTGCAGGATTACAGGAACAACTGGCCGGACTGGCTTATGAGAAAAACAGCCTGGACGTAAAAATCCTGCTTGCCGGAAACTATTTCGACTTGTTCAAGATGTACAACCAGCGTGGTGTATATCAGGAAAATATCAGATTGGCTCAATTGAGACTTTTCAACATCAATAAGATGTATAAAAGTGGGATGGTCACCAAAAATGATGTCATCAGAAATGAATTACTGATAACCAATTTAGGTACCGCAGTACAGCAGCTCAACAACAACATCGATATATTGAGTCAGCAGTTGAGTATCGCTTTAGGCTTGTCAGATCAGGTTTATATCCTGCCTGATACCACTATATTAAGTAATAAACCGAATGCAAACGGCCTTCAGGAGTATTTAGACCTCGCTTATCAGCAATATCCGGAATTACGTTCTGCCGAACTGAGTAACCGCATTGCTGAGCGTAATGTGGCCTTGGCAAAGGCCGATCGTTTGCCCAGCATAAATTTGAATGCTGGAAACTCGATGGTCAGGCCATTAACTACCTCTATGCCTGCAAGAGATATGTATAGCAATGGCTGGCAGGCCGGGGTAGGGGTATCATTCAATATCTCTTCGCTGTACAATGCGCCAAAGAATATCAGCCTTGCTAAAACACAGCAATCGCAGCAATTGGCGATGGCAGAGCAGCTGAGACAAAATACCGAAATTTCGGTTAAAGCGGCCTTTATCAAACACAGAGAGGCGAAACAGCTCCTGCAATCGGCAGAGAAAAGTCTGCAGCTGGCTACGGAAAACTTCAGGATCGTGGAAAAGAAATACCTGAACCAGATGGCCCTGTTAACAGACCTGATGGATGCCACAAATGTGAGGTTAGAAGCAGAACTGCAGCAGAAAAATGCTGAAATCAGCATCATCTACACCTATTATCAATTACAAAAAACAACTGGAAGCTTAAATTAATTCTCATTTATCAGCACATGTCACATCAAAAGAAACCATTACATAAAAAACATTTCAGCATCATCAATGCCCTGCTTATCCTGATGGTTAGCGGCGGATTGATCTGGGCCGGCGTCATTTATTTCAAACTCGATCAATCGGAATATACGAACGATGCGCAGATCGAAGAATTCATTACACCCATCAATACGCGGGTGGCTGGATACATCAAAAAGATCTATTTCATAGAGCACCAAGCAGTAAAAAAAGGAGACACCCTGGTCGTGATAGACGATAGGGAATTGAAAATAGCCCTGGCACAGGCCGAAGCGGCTTATATGACTGCGCAAGCGGCCAGAAATGTGACTTCTTCGGGGGTAAATACGGTGAAAAATAACGTCGCGGTATCCGAATCTAATATTGCAGCAACCGGAGCAAGGTTGCTAAACGCGGAGAAAAACTATAAACGTTACGCCGCTTTGTTGAAAGATGAAGTCGTGACACAGCAGCAATATGAACAGGTGCAAACGGAATATGAGGCTTTAAAAGCACAATATCAGGCCTTGAAACATCAAAAAGGAACAACGGAATTGTCGGCAGTAGAAGCAGGTTCCAGAATCGGTGTCAATGAAGCTGAGCTGAAACGCAGCAAAGCGGCATTGGATATGGCAAAGCTCAATCTTTCCTATACCGTAATTACCGCACCGTATGACGGGGTAGTGGCGAGAAGAACTTTGCAGGAAGGTCAGCTGATCCAGGCCGGACAATCGCTCCTTTCCTTTGTCAGCGGAGAGCTGAAATGGGTAGTGGCCAATTACCGCGAAAAGCAGCTGAATGGCATCCATGTTGGACAAGAAGTGTTGGTGAAAGTGGATGCTTTAGGAAGCAAGTCTTACAAGGCGAAAATCACTGCAATTTCTCAGGCGACTGGCGCAAAGTTATCAACAGTTCCTGTGGATAACTCTACGGGTAACTTTGTTAAAGTGCAGCAACGCATACCGATACGAATTGAATTCAGTGTGGATAACAAGCCAGAAGATCTAAAGTTATTAAGAGCCGGCATGAACGTAGAAGTAGAATCTATCTAATATGCAGACCTATAAATTAGGATTATTTCATGATTGGGTGCCCAAACCCGTGCAGCTTTTACTGATCATTTTGCTGACCATTCCAATCCTGGGAATCAGTGGCGTGTACAGTACAAATATCGGCGATATGCTGGGCAGTCAGGGGATGATGACAGAAGATCTGATGATGGCCAGTTATGCCTCTGCAATTGGAATGGCACTTGTTTTTCCACTGGCCTTGCGTACAAAACAGTTTTTTAGATCCAGATATATCTTAATCCTGACCCTCAGCAGTCTGATTTTGCTGAGCTATGTCTGCGCAACAACAGATCATGCCTGGGTATTAATCGGCGCAAATATGGTGATGGGGATGATTAAGGCATTCGCAATGATGGAAGTAATTCTACCCATCATGTTCATCATCAGCCCAACCGGCGATAGGCCGAAGTTTTACTCCGTATTTTATCCGCTTTCCATTGCTTTGGCGCAAATAGCCAGCTATTACGCCACAAAACTATCATTTGAATACAGCTGGCATGCGGTATATTATTATACCATTGTGATCTTGCTGTTCTGCTTACTCCTGGTATTGATTTTTGGACACAATTATAGAGGATCGAAAAAAGTCCCTTTTTACCAGGTCGATTGGCTAAGTTTTGTATTGATCTTAACTTCCATGATGCTCCTTAACTACGTGCTTTCCTATGGAAGAATCCTGGATTGGTGGAACAACCAAAGCATCAAATACTCCCTTTTTGGCTCTGCCTTACTGGCCATCTGGTTTATTCAGCGCCAAATGATACTGAAAAGACCATTTTTGAGTCTGGAGGTTTTCA
Source organism: Pedobacter polysacchareus (assembly GCF_019802255.1). Lineage (GTDB taxonomy): Bacteria > Bacteroidota > Bacteroidia > Sphingobacteriales > Sphingobacteriaceae > Pedobacter > Pedobacter polysacchareus. The sequence continues at coordinate 516,328 of NZ_JAHYSS010000001.1, forward strand.
AAAGAAAAAGTGTGTGGATGTCGCTGGTACTTATATTTCTCATGGGGATTTTCTTTGCCAGCAGTGGGGTACAAAGTGCTTTCACTACCGGAGTGCTAAAATATAGCGCGCTCAGCAATGCAGAAATCAACCTGATGATGGCATTAGGAGCTGTTGCTGGGGGCTTCTTCTGCTTCGTATGGTTCAAAAGAAAATGGAGCCTGAAAGGATTGGTGCTCTGCGGATTTACCGCTTTCATCCTTTACCACCTGATCTTGTTTTTTCTTTTTAGTCCAGTAATTGAAATACATGACCTGGCTTTTCCATTGTTCCTGAAAGGATTAGGCCTAACGATTTTATACATTTCCATTGGCGTGTATTGCGCGGATAAGCTGACGCTGACAGAACTGCTGGCTGCGGTCTCTATATTGATTCTTTTCAGGTCATTTATCGGTCCCGCTTTTTGGAGTTCCGTGTATTCTTATGAGCTGTATGCAGGTCAATTGAAACATACAGCATTCCTTGTGCAGCACATGGATGCCAATGATCCTTTGCTCAGCGGGCGATTAAGTCCGCTGGTTCAAGGCGCAATGTCGCAAGGGAAAAGCCTGGAAGTGGCACAGTCGCTGGCAGTTTCCAGTGTCTGGGGTACGGTGCAGTTACAAGCGACTATGGCTGCAGCAAAAGAGATTTTTGGATGGATTGTGATTGGCGGAGGACTAGTGTTGTTATTCGTGATGAGCTATAGATTTGTGCCAGTCGACTTTAGAAGGTTGGTGAATATCAGAAGACGGTTCCGCGGACAAGAAGTCTTGAAACGCCAGGAAGAAATGCTTGGAGCGATCGCGCCTTAACCTCTCTTCCTCTGACCCGCTTCCTTCGTTAAAAACTCGTGTTGAACCTTTCAATTCTGGAAGATGTTCATTGCTCCCTTTGAGGGGAGCAATAAAAATCCTCCTAGGAATTTACAGGTTAACACGAGTTTTTAGATTAAGGTCCGGTTGGCTTCAAAACCGGGAAGGTGGAGATAGATTTGCGGCTTAATTTAAATAGGGAAAGGGAAGGTAGTTTGTTAAGGGGAGATCCTTAGTTGATTGCTAATTGGATAGTTTATGCGGGGAGTGTTATCCTTAGTTGATTGCTAATTGGATAGTTTATGCGGGGTGTGTTATCCTTAGTTGATTGCTAATTGGATAGTTTATGCAGGGTGTGTTATCCTTAATTGATTGCTATTTGGATAGTTTATGCGGGGAGTGTTATCCTTAGTTGATTGCTATTTGGATAGTTTATGCAGGGTGTGTTATCCTTAGTTGATTGCTAATTGGATAGTTTATGCAGGGTGTGTTATCCTTAATTGATTGCTATTTGGATAGTTTATGCGGGGGTGTTATCCTTAATTGATTGCTAATTGGATAGTTTATGTGAGGATGTTTACAACTTGGATGGCCTTAACTATTTAAAACAGATTTTACCTGGCGGATTTGACTTTATTGACAGCTCCTGGTAATTATTAAAGCTGTTTAGAAGCCATATTCCATTTAAATGTTGATAAGCCAAGGCTGTCTGTTAACTGACCCATAGTTATCCACAAATATTGTGGATAACTATGGGGGTAACGGTGTTAATTTTCAGTAATTCAGCCTTTTGTGAGTTTATTCTGTTGTGAATAACAAATGTGGGATTGTGAGTTTTCTTCAGATTTTAGGATTAAATAAGGTATCCTTCATTCTGTAAAACCAGACCAATGGATGTGTTTTAGCTTAAAGTAATGAATTGATCACCAACTTTCAGGCCTATTGCACACATTTTCTTTCCACTAAAAATTCCTTCCATAGTTCCTACAACATTCAATAGCAGCAATGATTTGTCGGAAGTTAATATCATCGGACCATGTTCTGGCTCGATGTGAAAAACTGTTCCTGGCGCTACTGTTCCTGGATCAAATTCACCGGTAACGGAAGTCACTTCAAAAATTCTTACTTGTTGTCCGCCGATATAGGTAATTGCACCTTGGTACAGCGGGTTGGAAGCATTTACAATATTTTCAATTTCTATAGCCGTATGTGTATCCCAGTTGATCGTCAGGTCATTTACTTCCGGAACACCGAAAGAACTTTCGATATCTTCATCACCAACATATAGGTATTGTTCTGCTTTAATTCTTTCTAGGATTTGAGGCATACTTTCACCAAGTAGAGCCGTTAAACGGGCTTTAGCAAGACCATAATTTTCTCCAGGATACAATTGTAATTCCTGTCTGAACACCATCGGACCACTGTCTACATTGGTCGTCATTCTATGAACGGTTAAACCGGTTTCTTTATCTCCATTTTTCAGCTGCCAGAACAATGGAGCCGATCCCTTATAAGAAGGAAGTTTGCTGAAGTGTACATTGAAGAATCCTTTCTCAGTTGATTTTAACAAGTGTTCTGGAATCATCCATGGGAAAGTCAATACAAGCACTGCTTCAACCTTTAATTCCTGTATCCAGGAGGCTACTTTGCCACCTTGTTCAAGATCAGATTTAGCAATTTTTAACAAAGGAATTCCTCTGCTTTCTGCATAAGCAATCGTGCCCAACAGCTCATAGTTTAGTTCCTCAGGAACAACAAGTCCTGCAACATCGCAATGTTCGTGAATGCTTAAAGCGGTATTTAAGTATAAAGCGCTATTTGTAAAAATTAAGGTTTTCATAAAAAAGATTTTGGAAGAGGTATTCCTGTTGCTGGAAAAACCAGGAAATTTAATACACTCGTTTCTCCAGTAAAATATTAATGTTCGTGTTAAATGTAACGCAATTAAATATAATTTTTTGGAATTAACAGGTTTTATTACATGTTTCTTGGCTCCTCAAAAAAAGGCCCCATATCCACCATAACTCATACTGCTTAATAAAGAATAACCATAACAAGCCCGGCATTAACAA
>NZ_JAHYSS010000001.1:519332-939279 GCF_019802255.1 Pedobacter polysacchareus
CACCATAACTCATACTGCTTAATAAAGAATAACCATAACAAGCCCGGCATTAACAATTGTCGGTTGCTCAAAAAAAGACCCCATATCCACCATAACTCATACTGCTTAATAAAGAATGACCATAACAAGCTCGGCATTAACAATTGTCGGTTGCTCAAAAAAAGGCTCCATATCCACCATAACTAATACTGCTTAATAAAGAATAACCATAACAAGCCCGGCATTAACAATTGTCGGTTGCTCAAAAAAAGGCTCCATATCCACCATAACTCATACTGCTTAATAAAGAATAACCATAACAAGCCCGGCATTAACAATTGTCGGTTGCTCAAAAAAAGACCCCATATCCACCATAACTCATACTGCTTAATAAAGAATGACCATAACAAGCTCGGCATTAACAATTGTCGGTTGCTCAAAAAAAGGCTCCATATCCACCATAACTAATACTGCTTAATAAAGAATAACCATAACAAGCCCGGCATTAACAATTGTCGGTTGCTCAAAAAAAGGCTCCATATCCACCATAACTCATACTGCTTAATAAAGAATAACCATAACAAGCCCGGCATTAACAATCGTCGGTTGCTCAAAAAAAGGCCCCATATCCACCATAACTAATGCTGCTTAATAAAGAATAACCATAACAAGCTCGGCATTAACAATCGTCGGTCGCTAAAAAAAAAGAGGATAGGCTAGGACAAGGCCTAGAAGGATTTCAATGCCTCCCCTCAAGGGAGCATTGGAATAATTCAGCCTTGGAGTAGTTCCTGCCTCTTTTTTCCCAATTCCTTCCCTTCCAAATACCTGTTTAAACACTCCAAACTTTCTTCAAAGCCCAACACATCCGTTTCTATGACCAACTCTGCTGCTCCTGGAACCTCAAACACATCATTCACACCGGTCAGGTTATAAATCTTATCCGGGTGTCCATCTGGTAAATGCGCTTTAAAGTACAGCCCTTTCGTATCCCTTTCTCTCAATGTCGATAGGCTACATTTAATCCACACCAGTTCCATCTCTTCTTTTGAAAACACCAGTTTCCTTCCTTCTTCAAATGGGTTGATAATGGAGAGCAGCACAAGGTCATACTCTGCGCTAATGCGCCTCGCTTCTTCCTTAATTCTGCGTACATTTTCCAGTCTGTCGGCTTTACTAAAACCCAGATCTTTACAGATCGACTGTCGGTAATCGTCGCCATCCATCACCATCACCTTCCGACCCTTATCACGCCATTTTTCTGCCAGCGCATTTGCCAATGTTGTTTTTCCGGCACCGGAGAGCCCACAAAACTGAATGAGGATTGCCATGTTACAACTTATTATAGCTGATATACTGTACAAATCTAGGGAGCTCAGAAAGGTTTGGACTTGCCGCATGCGGACAAGTATTACGCCACAGGATCAGATCACCTTTACCACCTGGCACTGTTACTGATTTTTCGGTAATTCGCAGAAAATCATGTGCTCTATCCAGGCTCGAAAAATCCTTGATCCATTCTTCGAAGCGTAGGTGAAATCCTGGAACTACCTGCAGCGGACCACGGTTTTCAGGCACCTCATTCAGATAAATCATGCCTTGAATATGAAATTCTATTGGGCGGTCGATATTCAGGTCCCAGTGTAATTTTGTCTGCGGCGGTGCCCAATTTTCATTTTGCGGCGGATTGTAACCCAATTTTTCCGGGATGGCTACCAGCTGATTGGTCTGGTAAAGCTCCGCAAAAATCTGTTTTATTGCTGGAGATTGTCTGGCGGCCTCAATATCTTCATTTTGATACATCTGCAGCATAATCCCTTGCCAGTCTGGATGTGCAATGTACCAGGTTTCCGGATAATCCATGTGCAGGTTGAGGTGTTTACAGATCCGTTGTTTCAGCTTGTCGCAATGTTCCGCTTCGAGTGCCTGAGGAATTCTGAGGTAGCCATTTTCCTCCCAGAAGCGGAGTTGTTCTGCTGTTAATACCTTCGGATGGTTTTCGGCTGGGCGATCAGTATCCTTATTTTCCTGCCATTGCTGAAAATCCTGACTGGCGCGATTTATAAAATCAGCGCCTTTCAATGCTGTTGCCCATTCGATAAAATGGTCATAATCCCGGCAATCACGGTATAGGAATGCATAAGTTTCATATTTACCAAGGCCATACATATTCATCCAGATCTCTTCTGTATGTTGATATACTGCATCACGGGGAATCCCCTTTCCTCTTTTTATTAGCTCATGGTTTTCGTAAAATTGGCTGCTGAAACTACAATCTTTCATTTGATTTTTTTAGTTGTTGATAAGCTTCCATACAGTCCGGATAATGGTATTTGGCTTCCGGTACACGGTCTTTCTGGAAAGCTGTTTTGGTTGATTTACTATGGTATTTTAAGCGATTGTTGATACGTTCGCGATCTTTAATCTGGATATTGGCGAAGTTGGAAAACCGATCAATCATTTCGGGGATACCATCTCCATAATCGGCGAAAGCATTTTTTGGATGCTGCAGCTGTTGAATCCGATAGGCCTGTTCATAAAAACCTTTTAAAACATCGGCTGTAAATTGTCTGAAATCGCCGCGATAATCCTTCATTGGATCTATTTTAAGGAGTTGTTTACTGACCATTCCCGGAACCGTATGTATCCCTGGCTGTTTTCCATGAGAGGCGAGTACTTCATCTGGTCTGCGCAGTAAAAAGAAAAAAGGCGTGTCTGGATACCAGCTGCGTAAGGTGTCATAAAAATGCAGGTGCCAGCTGTCGAGCTTAATGATCTGAGCGGTAGCAACACTATTTCTCTGTTGCCCTAACACCTTTACTGCGGCCATGAACCACTGCTTTCTTTCCGCCTCAGTGAGGTCTGTGGCGCTCAGGATCTGATCTAATAGCGGCGCTTCTGCGATGATGATATTTTCATCATCTTCGCCAAAAGCCTGACTCAGCAAAGTAGATCCGCAGCGCGAAACATGAAATACAAAAGCACTGAGGGAGGCATGTGTAATTCCTGCTGCGGCTTCCAGCAGAAATTCCGGAGAACTGACACTGGGCAATCGTTTTTTTTCTCTTCTTCTAAAGCGGCAGATTCCAATGGTATCATCAAAAAAAGGCTCCATCATCTTGCGATCTTCCAGGTCCATCCAATTCAATATCCATTGATCTTCTTCTTCAGAACGAAACAGCTGGTAGGGTACCCAATTTGTTAAAAATAAATCAGGCTTCATGTGCTCCACTATCTCTTAGTTTTTGGATCACACTTCTTGCGGTATCGGTATCAAGGCGCTCCAGTTCGGCGATGATCAGCAGTTTAGTCGCTTCATCATAAGAAGGGCCTTTAGAAACCTCATGGATAGGAAAACCATGATCTCTGAACAGCTCATCGGTCCAGGCATTCCTGATCCCATCCATAATCAGGTGAACCCTTGTTTCCTCCCCTTCATTGACAATGCTGTGCGACTCATTAAAATCCAGGTACCAGCATTCCCCTGCTTTCAATTGCAAGCGCTGGTCGTTGATCATAAAATGAACGCCGGGGTTGGTCACTACAGGAATATGAATCCTGAAACTCCCTTCCATATAACTGCAGCCAGGATCTTTGTGTGGTTTAATGATGCTTCCAGGGGCGAGGGCCAGCAATCGGATGGATTCCTTTTCACAGCGCCAGGAGTTCACAATGCTGTTGATGTAAGGCAATGCCTGCAGCAATGGAGTATCCTGATAACTGCCGCCATGGGCATAAATATCCTGACTTTTACCGGAAGCCGAACGGAGTGAAATACTTCGCCAGTCTCCATTAAAATCGTTCGTATTGAAATGCATTGGCCATTCCTGTTCCAAACAATAGTTCAATTCCTGCTGGAGCTGCAGCCGGTTGTAGTCGATGTTAAATTTGAGGTGCGTTAGCGGCATAGCTTCAAGATTAGTGGACGCAAAACAGGAGATTAAAAAATCTCCTGTTTGATTAAGTTTAAATGTACGTTTAATTCATGCTGAACAGCACAATATAGGCTTATTTACCAAGGTTCAGTCTGAGGTTGAGCTCAAAACTACCATTGGTATACTTGCTCAATGCCGAAGTCTGCGTGGTATAGTTCCCGGAGATCAGGTATTTCTTTCTAAAGTCCATTCCTAAGCCAAAAGTTGCATTTTCTGTGCTGTGGTAAAGTGCGGTCAGGAATACCTGTTTGTTCGCAATTTCCAGCTGTGCACCGGCATCCCAGATGTTATCATAACCTTGAACCCCTCTATAGGCTACTTTTGGCTCCAGGTCGAAACCATTTTCTCCTTCAGATAAATTCAGGCGGTAACTTGCAGCAGCATAAAAAGTAGAGACATCGGCCAGCTTAATCACATCCTTTTTTAACACACTTTTCAGATTGGGAATGGAAGCCTGAACCGTCAGTTTCTTGGTGGTGTAAGCCGCTCCAAAATCACCGTCCAGGTAAGTTTTTCGGTCGTTATACTGACCAACTCCTGGATCATTTGGATTGCCATAAATATCACTGTTTTCTAATCGCTGACTCATAAAACCGATCGACACCCCGAAATGAAGCTGATTGTCCTCGTTGTTCATTTTCAGGTGATAGGCATAAGTACCTACTACCCGCGTTTGTCTTTGCAGCCCCGCGCTTTCATTGTACACATTCAAGCCCAGACCCACTTTATTAAAACCGTAGTCGGCAGTAATATTCTGAGTCAGTGGAGATCCTGGTACATTGCTCCATAATTTACGATAAGCGGCATTAAATCTCAACCCTTGGTCAGCTCCGGCCATGGCTGGATTGATCAGGTACTGATTGGTATAATATTGTGCGGCTAAAGGATTCAGCTGTGCTTTGGCAGTGTTGCCGATGGTGAAAACCATCAGCAGACCTAAGCCATATTTATAAATTTTGTTCATCTTGAGGATGTTTGAGTCGGTGAAATTGAAAGTTAAAGCGTTCATTAGTTCTCTCTTACAATGGTGATAAATCCTTTGAATTTCGGTCTGTCTTTACCGAAGTCGATGACATAGTAATAGGTACCTTCAGCCAGCGGCATGCCATTCAGCATTCCGTCCCAGCTGTTGTCATAGCTCCGCTTACCATAGACCATTCTACCTGCTTTATCGAAGATTTTCACTTCATTATTAGGGTAGAAGTCAATGTTTTCAATGATCCATTTGTCGTTGTAACCATCACCGTTAGGCGTTAAAATATTGGTGGCTTTGATCTTCACCAAGTCGTCCAATACATTCACGGTAAAGCTTTTCTGCTCAGAACAGCCACTGGCATTGGTTACGGTAACCGTATAAGTAGTCGTTTCTCTAGGTCTAACCATAAGGTTAGCACTGGTCTGACCGCTAATAATGCTGTTGTGAACTGCCCAAACATAAGTGCTGCCTCCGCTGGCAGTCAAGACTACCGTTTCGCCTTTGCTCACATCTGTGCTGCTGTTATTGTTGTTGCTGCCAATGTTCGCGTTAATCGCAATTACAGGAAGCGGATTTACGGTCAATACAAACGTTCTGCTATAGGTATCTACACCACCATTGTCGGTTCCGCCATCGTCTTTTACGGTAACGGTGATCGTACTGGTGCCTGAAGCACCGGCTTTAACACGGTAGCTGAGGATAGCTTTGCCGCCAGAGCCAGGTGTTATTGTTAAGCTTTGTAACAATGCAGCGTTGCTGCCGGATGCGGTAACGGTAGTGTTTTGTCCGGATTCCGGACCAGCACTGATACCTGTCAAATCAATAGTCTGACCAGTTGTTGTATAGCAAATAGTTTTGCTGGCAATCGCATCCAATGTCGGGATTTCATTGACATCGCTCAGGTTAATGCTGAATGTTTTGTCAAGAGAGAAACCATGTTGGGTAGTACTTCTAACTTTTACACTGTATACTTTTTTGTTTTCATAATCCAGGCTTGCTGCGGTTAACAGCTGATCACCGGCAATGCGGAATACAGCATTATCAGTATCGCCGGTTCCGCTCACTAAACTATAAGTAAAGGTGGCATTTGGATCATCAGCAGTACTGCTTAAAGTACCGGCTTTAGCTCCTGCGGCTTGGTTTTCATAAAGCGTGGTTGCTGCCAGCAATACATTTGTTGGTGCTCCTGCTTTTACAGTCAGTACACCATTTACATTTGTAATCACGTAGTTCGAGCCTACTGCACCTGAAGGCACAATCGGGTAAGTTCCAATCGGACTGTTGATCGTAGCCACTGAAGTAAATGTTCCTTTGTTTGTCAGCGCCGACACATCATCTCCATTTACAAAACCAGTATAGGTTCCAGTAAACGTTGGATTTGCAGTACCCACAAATTTCGTTTGTGCATCTGCGGTAATGGTTAATGGAGCTGGGTTAATGGAGAAAACACCTTCATTATAAGTCGGAATATAATCTGTACTTAAAGCAAGGCTGCCTTTAGAAATCACATAATTTCCTTTGTTTTCCCCTGGAGCTCTGGTAGGTGTACCGGTAACTACATCACCACTTTCCAATGGCGGAGCAGTATAACTGAGCTGCGGATCTGAGGCGCCATAAGTTTTGCTATTCGAATTAATCTGAATGGCTATTGGTTTAGCTGTAATCGACAGATTTGCCGGGGTATAAGCAAGCGTGTAATTTGCATTAAGGCTCAGGTTTCCTTGTCCGATTTCATAGTTACCCACATGCGTTCCCGCGGTTCTGGATAATGCACCGCTGATGAGATCGCCAGTTTGCAATGCAGGAACTACATCGTAGTCGAATGCAGGATCTGCCTGACCATAAACTTTAGTTTTCGCCTGCGCGGTTACATTAATGGTTTTTTTGCCGATCGTTAAATTGGCAGGTGTATAATTCAGGATATAGTTTGAATTTAAAGCCAGGTTTCCTTTTCCGATGACGTAAGTGTTTACTGCTTCACCAGCTGCGCGGGATAGTGCGCCAGTGAAGGTATCACCAAGTCTTAACGCCGGACTAAAGTCGTAATCCAGTGCCGGATCTGATTCACCATAAACTTTGTTTTTCGCCTTCGCGGTAACATTAATAGTTTTCAGGCCAATGGTTAAATTAGCAGGGGTATAATTCAAGGTATAGTTTGCATTTAAAGCAAGATCTCCTTTTCCAATGACATAGGTATTTACATTTTCACCTGGGGCACGTGACAATGCGCCTGTAAAGGTATCACCAGATTTTAATGCCGGACTAAAGTCGTAATCCAAAGCTGGGTCTGCTTCGCCATACACTTTGCTTTTAGCTTTCGCCGTTACTTCGATGGTTTTCAAACCGATCGTTAAATTGGCAGGTGTATAGTTCAGGGTATAGTTTGAACTTAAAGCAAGATCTCCTTTTCCAATGACATAGGTGTTTACATTTTCACCTGGGGCACGGGATAGGGCGCCAGTAAAAGCATCACCAGATTCTAATGCCGGAGTAAATGAATATTCTAATGCTGGGTCAGCTTCGCCATACACTTTGTTTTTAGCAATAGCGGTTACATTGATGGTTTGCAAGCCAATATTGAAATTTGCAGGGGTATAATTCAGGTTATAGTTTGAACTTAAAGCAAGATTTCCTTTTCCAATCACATAGGTGTTTACATTTTCACCTGGGGCACGGGAAAGTGCACCCGTAAAAGTATCACCGCTAACCAATGCTGGATTGGAAGTATAAGTCAGCTCTGGATCGGTACCACCGTAAATCTTAGATTTCGCATCGGCAAGCACGTCGATGTCTTTTTTGTTGATCTGAAGCGTCGCACCAGGATTTAAGGTCAAGGTGTAATTGTTATTTACTGTCAGATCTCCCAGCGACAAAGCATAGCTGCCAACATTTTCTCCGGCAGCTCTGCCGAGTTTACCGCTATACGAGTTTCCGCTAACTAATGCCGAACTGCCAGTATATCCAAATATAGGATCAGCGTCACCATAAGTTTTAGTTCCGCTTACCGCAGTAATCGTAATTTCTTTCGGCGTAATGCTCAGGTTTGCCGGGACAAATGACAAGTCGTAATTAACAGTACTTAATGCCAGGTTTCCTAAATTAATCGGATAAGTTCCAACATCAGTTCCCGCTGTTCTATCCAATTTTCCGCTAAACACATCACCATTTGGTAGTGGAGCAGATAACGTATAAGGTAAAGACACTGGATCTGCATCACCGTAAACCTGGCTTACTGCTGTAGCAGTTACCTGGATCGCTTTCTTGGTAATGGCATAATTTTCAGTACCTAGCTGCAGGTTATAATTTTGTGGATTGCTGGTGGTCAGCGTTCCAAGTCCAATGAGATAATTGTTCACCGCTGTACCTGGAGCTCTGTTTAAAGCACCGCTAAAAGTATCACCATTTAATAAAGCCGGACTTGCCGTATAATTGATTGTGCCATCTGCATCTCCATATATTTTGCTCTGACCAGCAGTAGGGGTAATGCTGATGTCTTTCTTCAGTACCACAAAGTTTACTGGAGTCGGACTGAAATTCAGGGTGTAATTGTTACTTAGCGCCAGGGTACCTTGAGTGATCAGGTAATTGTTTGGCGTATTTCCAGCTACTCTGGCTAAGGCTCCAGTGAAAACATCCCCGGTTTTAAGTGCAGGGGTATGGTTGTAATTAATCACAGGTTCCGCATCGCCATATTGGATACTCGCGGTGATTGGTGTAACGGTAATCACCGACTTATTGATCGTAAATTGGGGAAGTGGACTTAATACCAGATTGTAATTGGCACCTGCACTAAGCGTTCCTAAATCGAAATTATAAGTACCCACATTTTCACCTGCTACTCTTGCCAAATCTCCTGTGATGACATCTGGGGATACCAATGGTGTAAAGTTGTAGGCAAATGATGGATCAGCCTGTCCATAGGTCTTAGCATAAGCAAGCTGCGGTGTGATGGTTACTGGTTTCTTGCTGATGGTAAAATCGGCAGGAGCATAGGTAATCGCATATTTATACTGATCTAAACTGAAGGTGTTTTGCTGGATTTCATAGTTTCCTGCATTCTCGCCAACTACTCTTTTTAGGGTTCCTGTACTGACATCAGTGCCTACAAGCGCTGGACTAATGATTGGGGCAGCTATGGCTGGGTCTAGATCGCCAAACACTTTTGTCTGTGCTGTAGCTGTTACCGTAACCGGTTTTGGTTTGATCTGCAATAATCGGATGACCGGTGGAGCATAAGAATAAGTCCCATTACCAGCTTGAGTGGCAATAATAGAAACCGATTGCAGGTTGTTTACACCTACAACGGTAACTGTATTGCCTGAAATTGTAGCAAGAGCAGGCTCATTGGAGGTAAAAGTAACAGGTAAACCTGAACTGCTGGTGGCATTGATGGTAAATGAACTGCCATATTCTGCGGCTGCCGGCTGATCAAAAGTAATGGTTTGTGCATTTAGTGGTGTTCCAGTCGCCGTATAACTGGTGTTTACATTCCCTGCAGCATCAGTTACCCGAAGCGCATAGTAATAAGTAGTTAAATTCGTCAGCCCAGTATGTGTGAAGCTCATTGGATTCGTGGCATTCGCCGCAAGAACGGTAGTCAGGACATTATTACCCAAAGCTAAAGGAGTTCCGCCAATCAATTCATACTTCGCATAGTCAGCATTTAAAAACCACAACACGTTGTTTTCTTTATCTCCAGGTGTTACCCCCAGAAAATTCGGCGCAACTGGAAGTGTTTTATCAAATGTAACCGTAGAAGCATCATTGGTTGTGCTCAAGCTAACACCTGCATTTCCAGCTAAATCTGTAAATCCGATACTAAAGCTCACTAACCCTTCTGTGTTCGCAGTGGTCAGGATTTTTGTGGCAGTATATACGTTCCCGACGTTTGATAGGCTGGTTGCGGCCAAACCATCAATCAGAACTCCAGCCTGAATGGCTTCGGAGGCGGTAAAAGTTAAAGTCACCTGGTCATTAGGTTTCGCCAATGCTGGATTTGGGTTGTTACTGCTGATGCTCACATTGCTAATGGTAGGAACAGTTTTATCCAGCGTCACCATTGATCCAGTGGTTACGGTAGTCACTGTGGTTCCCATATTTCCTACCTGATCTCTGAAATTGATGGTAAAAGGAATTTCTCCTTCCGGCAGACTGGAATCGATGGTATAAAAGGCCATGTAGCTGTTAGGCGACGCAGTTGGCAGCACTGTTAAAGTAGCGCCTGCTATAACTACAACTGGCGTTAAAACGGTCTCTGAAGCAGTAAATCTCAAGGTAACTACATCGCCAGGTTTTGCAATTGCAGGATTGGTAATATTATCGGATACAATAGTTACTGCGCTTAATGTTGGTGGAGTTTTGTCGTAAGTTACCGCAGAAGCATTGCTTGTTGTCGTTCTGGCTGTACCCGCATTTCCGGCAATATCAGAATAACTGATGTTGAAAGGAATTACACCATCATTGTCTGTAGATAGCATGGTATAAGTAGCTACCCAAGTATTTCCGGTTGTATTTTGAACCGTAGCAGAATTTCCACTGATGGTAACTACAGGAGTATTAATCACTTCAGAAGCGGTAAAGTTGAGCGTAATGATATCCCCAGGTTTGGCGAGAGCTCCACTGCCTGCATGATTGGACTGTATCGTTGCCGTATTAATAGTTGGTGATGTTCTGTCAATGGTATAGATTTGACTTGGTCCAAATCCTGTTAGAATGGGATTTGAAACCAAGTTGGCAATTCCAGTACCAGAATTTCTTAAATTAATAGCAAATGGACCATTATTTACGCCTGTGGTTAATGTAATGGTATAGGTTGCTCCTGATCCGACAACTGAGCTAATGGCAGTTCCTGCGGCGGAGCCGGGAACCATTTGAAAATCTGAGACATCTACTCCGGTTACGGACTCAGAAAAGGTGATCTCGTATTCTACTGAACTGGCATTGGTTGATTGCGTTGTTGGCGTTTTTCTATTGATGCTTAGTGCAGTTGGCGTTCGACCGTTGACAACAATGCTTCTGCCATTTGCCAAAGAGCCTACTCCTCCTGGAGCAGGAAGGGTAAGTGGAGCGGCAATGGCATTCTGATCACTAATTGTACCTCCATTTAAAGTTAATGCAGCGCTGCTGGAATAATCCAGCTGTGTACTGTTTTGACCGGAAGACACGGTATAACTGAAGCCTAGGGTAGTTGATCCGGTACCACCTATATAATTTGCAGAGCCACCTGAATTTAAGGCAAGAATTGGTGTACCTGTTACAGTTACAGGCTCTGAGAAAGTAACCGAGATGGGAAGGATTGCGCCAAGACCATGAGGTCCATCAGTTGCTGAACTACTTACTGAGGTAATCGTGGTTGGAATATTATCCACCACAACCTTACTGGAGTTAGTGGTTGTAGTAACTTGTGTACCTATATTTCCAGCCAGATCGCTAAAATTAACTGTAAATGTCATCTGGCCTTCCGGATCAGTAGCAGTTACGGTGTAGGTTGCGTTATAAATAGAACCAGATGGGTTAGTGACTGTCGCAGGGTTTCCGTTGATGGTCACTACTGGAAGGTTGAGTACTTCGGATGCAGTCAGGGAAAGTGTCACCACATCTCCTGTTTTTGCGATTTGAGTATTGCTATTGTTCGAAGCAATGGTACGCGTCGAAATTGTAGGAGTGGTCCTATCCACATTATAGGTTTCACCACTGGTATATCCGACTAAAATGGTATTGCCTGAAGCTCCAGTGATTCCAGTACCTGAACTACTTAAGTCCAGGCGTAGGGTGCCAGTTCCATTTGTAATTCCTGTGGTAACGGTTACGGTATAAGTAGTTCCTGATCCAGTAAGGCCCGATAGGCCAGGAGCGACTAAACTGCCTGTAGAAATTATGCCGAAATCTCCTAAATCCACACCAGTTACTGCTTCAGAAAAGGTAACCGTAAAATTCACTGTATTAGCCTTAGTAAGTGCTGCGGCTCCGCCTGTTCTAACAATGCTAGCTACCGTTGGGCGAGTCCCATTCACTACCAGGTTTGAATTTGCAGCCAGGGAGCCAGCGCTGCCAGGACTTGCTAATGTTAAAGTGGCATCATTTCCTGCGGCATCTTTAAGGGTTCCTCCATTTAAAGAAAGTGCCGTTGTGCCAGTATAGTCGAGATCAGCAGTGCTTTGACCTTCAGCGACCAGGTAATTAAAGGTTAGTGTTGATGTTCCGCTTCCGCTGGCATAAGTGGCATTCCCAGCAGGGAGGCCAACATTTAAAGCCAGTTGTGGCGTACCAGTAACAATTATGTTTTCTGTAAAAGCAATTTGTATTGGGATCGTTGATCCTATATTATAAGTCCCATTTGTACTGCTTACGCCAGTAACCGTTGGGATGGTTGTGTCTATGATAATGTTGGAATTAGCACCTAAAGATCCTGCTGCCCCTGGTGTAGCGAGGCTGAGTGTTGCATTATTACCTGCAGCGTCTTTGAGCGTTCCTCCTGCTAAAGCAAGCGAGCTTGTTGCGGCATAGTCTAGGTCGGCGCTATTCTGATTTGCCCCAACCGTATATCGGAATGTTAAGCTGGAAGTGCCAGTTCCAGAAATGTAGCTGGCTGTTCCTGCTGTTATCGTGTTGAGGGTAAGTGTTGGCGTACCTGTTACTGTGATGGCTTCAGAGAAATTTACATTGATGTCAATGGTTTGTCCGGCGCGATAACTGCCATTTGATGTTACTCCTGTTACGGAGGAAACAGTTGGAACAATTCCATCCACAATAATATTGGAACTTCCACCAAGCGAATTCGGAGAGGAGGTTGCGGGTAAGGTTAGTATGGCGTCAAAATTGGTTGCACTTTTTATGGTTCCGGCTTGCAGGCTTAGAGCATTGGGAGCTGCATAATTGAGATCCGGACTTGTTTGTCCAGTTCCCACGGTATAGTTAAATGTTAAGCTGCTGGTTGAGCTTCCTGAAACATAGTTAGCATAAGAAGTAGGAGTGGTATTGAGTGTTAATTGTGGTATTCCTCCCGTGGTGTTCACCGTAACATTTTCACTGAAATTGATGACGATAGGAATAATGTCTCCGATTTTCTTAATGCCGCTTGCAGTTGAAGTTACGCTGGCTACTGTTGGTCCTTCAGTAATGGTGTAAATCGGTTGTGAACCAGAAAATGCACCGCCAGAGGTTCCTGGGATAAGATCTTTTGCATTAGTCTGAGTATTCGTACTGGCCCAGTTTGCAGGTGTTTTTATGTTATTCAGCAGGTCATCTTTTGATCCTGTAAAAGTAAAATTATAAGAATTGAAATGTCTGCTTAAATCAGGCCCACCTGAATAAGTGACCAATGTGTTATAGGCTTTTGTTCCGATCAATTGTGTTGGAAGCACAGAAGATTGGTTTGATGGGGTATTCCCAGGTAATGTCCAGCCGGTTGAAGTATCAACGCCGGGTATGGCAGGTGATGTATAATTCGTATTTAAAAATCCATAAATGAAATTAAAGCTGTTGTCTGGATTTGTGGTATAAACTAACCAGCTATCTCCGCTGATGTCACTAATAGGTCGAATACCTGCATTTGTCCAACCAATTTTAGTTACTGTTCCGTATGTGGAAGGTTGAATTACTGGGGTGGCTACGCTATTGGTAAAGGAAATCGAAAAAACTGTGCCCTTCGGAACCATCTGACTGACGGTCCAGGTGAGGAGTCCATCTGAGCTGCTTGCTCCAAAGACAGTTCCGTTGTAGGTGTAATCGGTAATTTTGATGATGGTTCCGGAAGGAATATCCACCAGAGCAACCAAAGCGATTGTTCCTGTGAAAGGTGTTACAGGAGCTGGTCGGGTATCGCCGTTCACACCAACAATGGCGATATCGCCAGGTGTCAATTGTGCATGACTTGTTTTTGCTGAAAGGCAGCAAAAACAAATGATCATAAATATGAGCGCGTTAAGGAAATTTATTTTTTTCATAAGATTGAGAGCGTTAATTCAAAAAATTAGAATTTAGTTTCTGCTTGGGAAGCCACCTTCAGTACATATAACATAGTTGATCGCAAGTGTTGGCTGTGCAATTGATATGGGTACACTACCTCCGGTTAGTCCAACAGTTGTGGCTACAGTACCTCCGCCAAGAGGAATAGTTGGTACATTAGTCGTGTACCCTAAGATTGGCGTTGCATTTCCATCAATAATTGCGGCTAAAGCGTTACCCGCAGTTGGTACAGGCACATCTGCTTCTTGATCACTCACTTTCAAAGTTAGTGTTGAAGCAGCAAGATGGTTGTGTGAAGGCATGTTGTTGATGGTAATCGTAGCAGTCTCTGAACCTATCTTCTCCCCAAGTATGTGGTTAGTAGGTAAACCTGTCCCTTGACCTGTTCCAATCATCGCTCGGCCTCTAAGGTCTGGAAGACCAAAAGTATTTTGTCCGTCTCCACCATAAGTAGTGCCTAACAGCGCATAAAGGGCTGAGTTTTGTTGAATAGAGATCAATTGGCCATTGCAGCCCAGGTAACCTCTTGGTACAAAAGTCCCAGCAAAAGCTTTGATCATTCCTAGATATTCATCCATAATAAATTGTGTTTTATGTTAATAATTGTTTGATTTGAGCAGCGAAATTGTCTTCGAGGTTTGAGCCATAGCGATAATGGACGCCTGCGAAAGCATAATCAATAAATTTTAAACGAAGGTGTTGGGTGTTGTTGAACTCAGAAAAAACGAAATTAAAAATTTCATCTTTTACTAAGATACCTTTAATAGAAAGGAAAATGTCCATTGAACAATTAGGGTTGAGGCGTTAATTATCAATACTTTAAACAAAGCTATATAAAAAAAATCATGCTACGTTTAATTTTTTAAATTTATACGATTAGTTGTTGTGTTATAGCTATTTGTGATAAAAGAAGGTTATTTTATGATTTATTTTATAAATTATATAAAATTTTGATCATAATAATTCAATTCGATCTTTTTGGGAAAAATCGGTTGGAGACTAAAAAACGGATTTTTAAACGAAATTGGCTTCAATTCGCTGGCTTTCCCAGCCTGCTCGCTACCGCTTCGTTTTTACAGGGTTTGTGGAACCATATATAAATTGATGTATTGAATTTGTAGTTGTTTTTAAGTCGGTGGTTAAATACCAAATGTTATCAATTCTTTTTCCAACGCTTTCTTTGTCCAGTGGAAATCTGGCCTGTTCTATCGTTTTATTTTTAGAATTTAAAATACTTCCGGCAAAGCTGAAAAGTGTGAAATTGTTCATGCTTGTTTCCAGGTTAGGGAGCACATCTGTGGCAAAAACGGGAAAAATTTCCTTACCTTTTAATTTCAATTGATTGAAAATTGCGATGAGTACGCTTCGCTGACGCTCCGTTCTCTGGGCGTCACCATGGCCAACGGCCCTGATCCGGGTATAGGCAACGGCTTGTTTTCCGCTCAGTAATTGTAAGCCCGCCTGGGTCAATGGTATTGCTGGGATCTTATCATAAATTGATAACTCATTCAAGTAGTTATTCAGGTAAGGAAGCTCTTCGGTTTTCACTGGAATCTGCACCCCGCCTAAAGCATCTACAATCTTTGCGGCACCATAAAAATCAACATTAATATAGTCCCTGATATTCAGGTTGAAATTCTGATTGAGTGTTTTTATCGCCAGCTGCGGTCCACCAATGGCGAAGGCCGCATTCAGCTTATTCATGCCTGTACCCTCGATATTCACATAAGTATCCCTCATAATGGACAACATTTTGAGCTTTCCGCTGAGCTGGTCAATGCTGATCACCATCACCACATCAGAGTTTCCAGCCTCGGCTTCCGTCCGCCGGTCTACCGCAAATAAGGCAATATTGATGGGCGGATTCTGCTGGCTTTTCTGCTTGGCGATGGCCTTCGCAGAAATTCCCAATGCAGCATCAGAACGGTTCAGCTGCACTACTTTTTTTGCAGCCGGAGGAACCATAAAGTCGACCCGATTGGCCGTACTGTCTTGTGCTTTCAGCTGGAAAAATCCGAAGCCGATACACAGGATCGATAAGACGAATGTTTTCATTTTTCCTTTGATTGTCTTCATTACCGGTTACTAATAATTCAATAACCGTACCTACGAACAATTAAAATTCTTTCTACCTTTAAAACGTTCTTGAAATTTCGGTTACAAGAGCGGGAACCGGAGCTAAAGGAAAAGAAAAATGAATATGGACAAAGCGTATAAAATTGCAATTATAGGTTTAGGGTATGTGGGATTGCCGCTCGCTATTGAATTCGCAAAAAAGTATAAAGTACTCGGTTTCGATATTGACGAAGTCAGGATTCAAGAACTTTCTGCTGGGGAAGACCGCACCAGAGAGGCAGACCTGGAAGCGCTGAAGACCGTTCTCCATACCGATGACCGCCCAACTGGATTACAGTTTTCTGCAGCAACAGCAGATTTAGAGCAATGCCAGATTTATATTGTAACTGTTCCTACGCCCATTAACCGTTTTAAAGCGCCGGATTTACAGCCCTTGCTGAAAGCCTCTGCCATGATCGGCTCAGTTTTAAAAAATGGAGACATTGTAATTTATGAGTCTACCGTTTATCCCGGATGTACGGAAGAAGATTGTGTCCCTGTGCTGGAGCAATACTCCGGACTGACGTTCAATGAAGGCTTTTTCTGCGGCTACTCTCCGGAAAGGATCAATCCCGGCGACCGCATCAATACTTTAACCAAGATAAAAAAGGTGACTTCTGGATCTACACCAGAAATTGCCGAGCAAATAGATCAGTTATATGGGCAGATCATCACTGCCGGTACGCATAAAGCACCAAGTATAAAAGTTGCTGAAGCGTCAAAAGCCATAGAAAATGCACAGCGGGATGTCAACATTTCTTTTGTCAATGAACTGGCCTTGATTTTTGACCGTATCGGCATCGATACCACAGATGTGATCGAGGCTGCGGGTACAAAATGGAACTTCCTGAAGTATAAACCCGGATTGGTAGGTGGCCATTGTATTGGGGTAGATCCCTATTACCTGGCCCATAAAGCAGAATCATTAGGCTACCATCCGCAAGTCATCCTGTCGGGAAGAAGGGTAAACGACAATATGGGCATGTTTGTGGCCAATAAAGTAGTCAAACTGATGATCGCCAAAGGCTATCCGGTAAAAGGAGAAAAGGTATTGATCCTCGGTTTTGCATTTAAAGAGAATTGTCCGGATGTCAGAAATACAAGAGTCATAGATATTTACCAGGAATTGCAGCAGTTTGGAATGGAGATAAATGTATATGATCCATGGGCAGATCCTGAGCTGGTGAAACAGGAATATGGTTTTCAGCTCGATAGAACCTTAATAGATAAAAACTATAAGGCAATTATTGTGGCGGTTTCGCATCAGGAATTTTTGACTTTCGACTACGGAAAATACCAGGATGAAGGGGCAATTATTTTTGATACTAAATCATTTATTGACCGCAAATTTACTGATGCGCGACTTTAACAAAAAACAAAAGAACAATTCTTATATTGTGGCACGTTTTTAGTTAACTAGTAAAAAAATATAATATTCTTAGATGTTTTACGATGCGCTCTGCCCGTTTTTCTTTTCGAAAAGCGTTTCTTCAAGTTCATTAATCAGGGGATCCTACTCAGGTACTCAGGATAAAGAAATCAATTTTTTTACTATTGCTTATACTAAATATTGCTGTATTTTTATGGCTCAATTAAAATCCGTGGGGGAAAATTAATGAAAAAACACTTACTTATTTTAGTATTGTTGTTATCTGGAGGAACAGCGTTTTCTCAGATGAATGCAGACTACAACTACTCAATAACCTTGAGAGGTTACGGGGCAATGCAAATGCCGAAGCTCTTTAATGAGACTGATCCGGTTCAATTTATCAACTCTTATTTCTCGGGGATCATGGTTAAATTTAATGATAACCAGATCAATTACCGATTGGGTGGAAGTTACCTAAAACAGGGAAAAACCTTTTATAACAACTGTAACACTTGTGAGGTTGTAACCGGTGATGTGACGGATTATACCTTTAAAGTAGGTTTTGAAAAGAACATGAACTTCTCCAGAGTGCAACCTTATATTGGTGCAGATTTGGGATACAGAGCCAATCGATTTGTTGGAACTTCAGCGAATGCGAATCCTTTAAAAGCACAGGCCATTGCCGATGCAACCCTTTATCCTAATAAAATGGAAACCTCGAAAAATGGATTCCTGTTATCTCCGCTAGTAGGGATTAAGTTTCATCCGGCTCCGCAACTGACCCTATTTGTAGAAAGCAGTCTGGACTTCTTCTATTCTTATGAAAGACAGGAAGCCGTAACAGAAGATGCGAACAATGTCCGCTCTTTTACCAGAACTAATAAATCAGAGTTTTTACTGAATCCAGTTTCCGTTGGCCTAAGCTTTCATTTAGGAAGTAATAAATAAAATTAATTTTATACTTTTGCGCTTTATTTAGATTAATTTCAAATAGGGTGCCGGGGATGATAAAAAAAGTTTTACTATTGAGCCTGTTGGTTTTTCCAATCGGTGTTTTTGCACAAAGCGTGATTAAAGGACAAGTGACGGACCAGAAAGGGACGCCTGTGTCAAACCTAATTATAACCCTGCAAGGGAAAAATAAAACCAGTCAGACAAACCTGACTGGTTTTTATGCGTTTAAGGATTTAGACAGTGGAAAGTATCAATTAACTGCATCCGGTGTCGGCTATCAGCCAGTCTCTAAATCTGTAGTACTCAGTGGTAAGGACGAGCAGACGGTTAATTTTTCCATCTTAAGTGATGCCGGCGACCTGAACGAGGTGATCGTAACCGCCTCCAGAAATGCAGAAACTTTAAAAGATGTACCCTCTTCGGTAAAAATCTTAAACTCAAAGCAGATCGAGATGCAAAGAGGAATCTCTACCGATCTGAACCAGATTTTAACGTACAACATTCCCGCATTAACCTTAGGAACCAATACCGTGGTCAACAAAGGACAAACCCTTAGAGGTAGAAATGCCTTAGTCATGATCGATGGGATTCCGCAATCCACGCCGCTAAGAAATGGAGAGCGTGATTTCAGAAGTATAGATCCTTTTGTGATCGATAAGATAGAGGTAATTGAAGGTTCTACCGCCATTTATGGCAATGGTGCCGACGGTGGGATCATTAATTACATCACCAAAAAGGCCGATACCAGTAAAAAATTCAGCTCCCTTTCGGAACTTTCTTCTATGGGCTCCCTAGTGAGTCCGAGACATTCTATAGGCACGCGTTTCTCGCAATTGTTTACCGGGAAAGTGAACCAGCTAGACTATGTGCTGAGCGGTACTTATGAGCATACCGGAGTCAATAAAGACGCGGATGGAAAAGTGGTTTCTCCTTTTCAGTCGCTAAGTGAAACCAATAGCAAGAATATTTATGCCAAATTGGGCTATAACTTCAACCCGAAGAACCGCATTGAGGTGATGTATAATTACTACCATACGCTGCAAAATAGCAGTTATGTGGATTCTGCCGGAATTTACGGGCTACGCCCGATTACCGGTAAACCAGGTACACCAATCGGCGATAAACAAGGTACGCCTTACAACCACAATGCCTATATTCAGTACACCAATTCCGAAATTTTTAAGGGTACTTCCCTGAATGTGAACCTGTACCTGCAGGATTTCTACTCTATTTTTGAGTACTCCGACTTTTATAAGCCAGCAGGAAATTCGGCAATCGCCTCCAAGAAAAAAGGGGCGCGATTTAATTTTAATACCCAATACCATATTATAGATCAGGTAAAAGGAGACCTGACCTATGGTTTAGATGTGCTGAACGACATCACCAAGCAAAACCTGACCGATGGGAGGGAGTTTGTGCCGGAAATGAACATGAAAAATTATGCGCCTTATGCGCAGCTTCGTACTTTCTTGTTCGAATACCTTGTGCTTAAAGCCGGAGCACGTTATGAAAATATTCAACTCGGCGTACCGGATTATACCACCATTCCATTTGGAAATTATGCGGGTGGGGTAGCGGTTAAAGGAGCCGATTTAAGTTATCATACTTTAGTGTATAACGCTGGATTGAGGTATAGTAAATGGAATTTGTTTAATCCTTTTGTGAGCTTCTCTCAAAGTTTTTCTCTGTACGACCTGGGCAGAACACTTCGCCTGAGTGCAGTGGATGATGTGAGCAAAATTGAAACAAAAGCGATCATCACCAATAATTATGAAGTCGGTTTTAGCAGCAGCTGGAAGCAGTTAAATGTAACTGGTGCTTATTATGTGAGCACTTCCGCTTTAGGCTCCAGCTTAAAAGATGTGAATGGGGTGGCAGTTCCTGAAAGAGCGCCAGAACGGGTAACGGGCTTTGAAGCCACTGCAAACTATGCGTTCTTGCCGAACCTTTCTATGTCTGTGGGCTACGCTCATTTACAGGGTACGAAAGAGGTGAATGGCAAAAAACTGCCTTTGCCAACCACCAGAATTGGTCCGGATAAATTCACCAGCAGTGTCAGCTATTCGCCATTGAAAGCATGGGATTTGAGTGTGTTCTGGATCTACTCCGGTTCAAGAAAAGAGTTTTTGCCAGATGCCAAAGGAAATTATGCACTTGGCGAAGGGCCAGTAAATTCATTCAATTTCTTCAACTTATATACCGCTTATCATTTTACACCTAAAGCGACGCTGAAATTGGGAATTGATAATGTGTTGAACGCAGATTATTACCCGGTATTGTCGCAAGGAAAGGTGCGTACAGAATCTTATATCAAAGCGAACGGCGCACGCTATAACCTGACAATGGCTTATGCTTTTTAAACGTTTCGCCGCTTTTATACACCTTTGGGGCGGTTTGCTAATCGGTTCCCTGATTGTGGTGATTTCGATCACCGGCTGTATCACGGTGTTTAGTGAGGAGTTGTTTGATGTTTTTCACAAAGACCTGGTATCCGCCAAATCAGAAGGTAAGCCAGCTTTAAGTCTTTCTGTACTTGCAGAAAAAGCAGCCTCGGCGTTACCGGAAGGGAATAAGATCAGTAAAATCGAAATTCCAGGAGGAGAGAAAAGTTATGTGTTCATCGCCCAGGAAACTGAAAAAAGGGCAAAAGGCCTGACGTATTTTGACCAGGTCAAATTCTTTAAAAAAGTATTCGTAAATCCTTATACCGGTGCTGTGCTCGGACAGCTGGACATGAAGTATGAGTTCTTTAATGTAGTATTACAGTTGCACAGGTATCTGCTGTTGAAGAAAGATATCGGCAGCCTGATTACTGGAATTACTGTGCTGATATTTTTGCTGATGCTGATCAGCG
Organism: Pedobacter polysacchareus; assembly: GCF_019802255.1. GTDB lineage: Bacteria > Bacteroidota > Bacteroidia > Sphingobacteriales > Sphingobacteriaceae > Pedobacter > Pedobacter polysacchareus. The sequence continues at coordinate 540,482 of NZ_JAHYSS010000001.1, forward strand.
GCCTGGTCATCTGGCTCCCTAAAAAGTTTAAAAATGCAAGTAAGAAGCTGAAAATTAACTTTAAGAGCAAGTTCAAAAAGCTGAACCATCAGCTGCATACAGTTTTAGGGATGTATGTACTGCCTGTGGCATTGGTCATTGTTTTTACCGGACTCAGCTGGTCATTTAAATGGTGGGAGTCTGGGATGCTGAAAGCGATGGGTGGCAACAAACGGGTACTCCTGGCCAATGTACAGCCTACACCAGCTGCGGTACCATTACATGGCGCAGCATTAGATCAGGCTTTTTCTGCTTTGCAGCAGCGCGCAAATGGGAATTATGAAATGATTGGTTTCACTATTCCTGCGGAAACAAAAAAATCTGCCTCCGGATATATTACGATGAACGATAGCGGAGATGCCTGGCTGGGCATGAGCTATTTCTCTATCGACCACAATTCCGGAGCAATCTTTGACGAGATCATCCATAAAGATAAAGGTACGGCCATGAAATGGCGGAACTCTAATGAAGCAATTCATACCGGGAAAATATATGGCTGGCCAACGCAAGCGCTTGCGTTTTTTGCCAGCCTGATCTGTGCGACTTTGCCGGTTAGCGGGTTTTTAATCTGGCTTCGGAAAAGGAAAAAACAAAAGGTTCGGTTAGCTTAAAGGGGTGTCTTATTCTTTCAGAGTTTGATGTTAAGGATTTCCTCGCGACTTAAGTCGGTTATTTTAGCTATTAAGGGAATTGTTAAACCTTCTTTCTTCATTTTACGAGCTATTGATAATTTGCTCCTTGTCCTTTCCTTCTCCAATTTACGGGCTATTGATAATTTGCTCCTTGTCCTTTCCTCCTCCAATTTACGAGCTATTGATAATTTGCTCCTTGTCCTTTCTAAGGTTACCCCTTCGTCTCTTCCAATAATGTAATAAGGGTCTCTCTCTTTTACATACCAACTTGATACTTCTTCCATAACTTCTTTTAATGTTTGTTCTAAATCCCTTAATTGGGCAAAGATTTTTAATTGGTTCATATACTTACCAAGCACAAGCTCTTCAGCTACGATTTCCGTAATTTCCAGGATCAGCTCCCTTAGTATCTCCTTTGGATCTACAGCCGATAAATCTGCCAGCACAGCCAGCAATTTCATCTCGATCACCTCATGGTATAAAAAGAGCCTGTAATCTATCGTACTGATCGCTCTAACTTCATATTTAAACTTAAAATTTGTACGCTCAATTTCTGTAGGCATATTTAACTTTTCCTGCCCGAGATAGATCATATACTGATTTACCGGAAGCCTATACTTCCTTTGCAGCATAATACTATACTCTGCCATACGGTAGGCCATGTTCTGGTCATTACTGCGCTGATATTCAATGTGTAAAATAAATACCTGACCATCTTCATCCCGCACCTTTTTCAGCAGATCCGGCTTTCGTTCCTTCGTATGCTGTAAATCATCAGGCAGTTCTTCGGTAATGAAAATCTTCATGCTCAATACCTGTTCAACAATTCCCTCCAGGTTGGCCTCCATATTTTCTTTAAATATCTTATCATACTCACTCCCTTGCCTTGGGTTTTTGAACTCCATATATTTTACAGCTTACCTATCGAATATCACTCAATAAATTAACTAAAACAATACTTGTTCGATTAAATATTTCTTTTAATGAATTTTACATTGAATTTATAGCATTTACGTAATTCCTTCAATTTGATCTTTTTTCTAGGATTGAATCATTTTTACCAAGTCTAACTACTGTAATTTAATCCAGAATAACCAATGCTCTTCCCGGAATTATTTTACCACTAATTAATAAATGATCCGCGTTCCATGCCCAATAGCAGCTTCTTTAGTATTTAACAAACAGTTGAATAGATTTTCAGACAGATGTGACGTATTTCTATAGACAGATATTTTTATTAGGAATTTGATAATTATAAGCGATTATTTGTATTGGCAATAATTTATTCATTAAGTTACTTAAATCATCATTATGATAAAGAATAATTTTCCGGACAGCTGGTCCTTGAGTTTGAAGTTGGGTCTTCATCCAATTGAGGAAAGCAGTTATGAGCAGCTGATCGACCTGATTGCTCAGGAACACGACAGGGAAAACTATCCGGATGATTTCATGATGCCCTCTGTGAGGAATTTATCTGTGTTTTTGGGCGTGAAGCGGAATTTTGTAGTGCAAGCCTATCGCCATTTGGTGGAAAAGAAGGAGATCCTTTATACCCAGCATCGGGTGGGCACGTTTATGTTTGAACCTTCGATCAGCTTTCATATTGCCGAGGTGGCTCGCCGTGCTCAGTTTTCCTTCAACACGAGGTCCGCTATTTCTGCAAAATCCGGGCAGCCTCAACTGATGAACATCCTTAGTCTGGGTAATACTTATCCTGTACAGCTGGTAGATGTGCTGGATTTAAGAGACAAAAATAGAGCTGGAAATGCGCTGGCAGCAGCACATACTGAGCATTGGAAGGCTAAAGATGTTTTAGGGGTGCTCAGGGCGAAAAAGCTGATCAACAATAAACAGCAGTTCTGCATGATTCCAGATGGGAAAGCCGTGTATAAAGTGTTGAAAACGATGACTTGTCCGAGGGATGTGCTGATCATCAGCTCCAGAAATGATACCGCCTTATTGGAAGCGGCTGCACAGCTTCGGCTAAACGTTGATTTCAGCGGAGCGGATAAACAGGGGATGTCGGCGGGAAAGCTGGAAGAAATCTGTATGCAGAAAAAGGTAAAGGTGGTATTTGTACGCTTGGAGCCAGATTTCCCCGTCCCACACCGCATGGAGGAAAAACGATGGACTCAACTGGTTCGTCTGTCAGAACGTTTTGGATTTTGCCTTATGGTATTGGATGATGACTATGAATTTTGCGGCAAAAAAAACGCCGGACCAGGGCTTTCGTTGAGTACAGGAAACGTGATCTACATCGCCCCATACAGCAAGGTATATTCTATTTTTCATAAAACCAGCATGGTGGCCGGCCCGGAAAATTTCATTGCAGCGCTGAAGAAACAGGTAAAAAAGATCGTCGTCCGCTGGAACCACTCGCCTGAAAAAGCATTAATGGCTGGTGTATCCGCCTCTGAATTGAGAAACCAGTTGAAAAGAAGCAATCAGTCCTGTAAGAAGGCCGCCTTTAATCTAAAGATGATGTTCAATAATTATCTGGTAGACCATGCTTATTTGATCTTACCAGCTACCGGGACTTTTGGTTTCCTGAAGTTTAAAAGTCCGCTTACTGGCTTGCCGATGGCTACATTTCTCCGTCATTCTTTATACCAGGAGCAAGAAAATTTCTCTTTTGATCCCAAAAAGCCGGTTGATGGTTTCAGAATCAGCCTCTTTATCACAGACTGGGCCTCCCTTGAAAATACCATGAAAATGATTTCAGAAATATTGAATCGAAAAAACTAGTATTTGGTCGGATACTGTTCGGACAGAGAAGGGCATTGGTATAGGGTCTGGAAGGGGCTCGTATAGGGTTGCCGTAGGGTTGATATAGTCTCTGCTATCCGAACCCTATGGCAACCCTAGGGTAACCCTATAGGAAAGCAGGTCTTTTCCCGAGCAGTTCCAGTAGCTTATCTTAAAAATTTCATTTACAAACAATTAATATTCAATTATGGCAACTTTTAAAGACGGCTTCAACTTCGGTAGGTTTAGAAGATCTACCACTTATTGGTTAAACGGAGTATTGGTCACAAGATCAATTGGGAAATCCGATAAGCCCTTCACTGAATCGCAGAAAGCAGTTCATCAAAGGACAAAATTAGTTTCAGCATTGCTGTTTCCTCTTAAGGAATTTATTGCGGTGGGTTATGAATGGGAAGCTCGGCGAAGAAAATTACAACCCCAAAATCCTGCCTTTTCCTATAACTGGCGACATGCGCTTACCGGAGAATATCCGAAGTTGAAAATAAATTTTGCGAAGGTGCTCCTTAGCTATGGCGATATGCCTCCACCGGTAAACCTGCAGGTCAGCTCATCAGACGCAGGATTTATCTTTAGCTGGGGCCCGCAGGAAGGAGTAGCCGGTACGCATTGGTCTGATCAGGTGATGCTAGTGGCCTATTTTCCGAAATTGAAAAAAGCCATTTTTATGACTGCTGGTGCTACTCGCTATCAAGGGAAAGATCTTCTGACGGTATTTGATATTGAACATGGTCATTTTGCAGAAACCTATATCGCCTTTGTTGCTAATGATAGAAAAAGTATCTCCAATAGTGTTTACGCTGGTAAAGTCCGCTGGTAATGAAAGAGGAGCTATTGATTTTAAAAATTCTGCGCCAGCTTTTGAAAGTGCAGACCGATCAATTGATTGCTTTATTGAAAATGATGCCTGTTGATCTTCCAGTAAAAGAAGAAGAAGACATATGGCTGCATACCAATGAGGTGATGCAGATCTTCCAGAAAACCCGGAAAACAATATACAACTGGCGGAAATCAGGACACCTGAGGTTTAGGGTCAATGGGGGAACCTGTTATTATTTGAAGAAGGATGTCTATTCGATACTTGGAAAGGGCCCTTGAGCAGGAATGTAATCCTGGGTAATCTGATCGTAAAGTTAGGTAAAGGTGGGTATGATCTGGCTGTTAATTAGTTGATTAGGTTTTGTGAGGTTACATTCGTTCAACAAATCCAAAGTACCGGTATACAGTTGATTTGAACTAACAGAATAATTAACCTTTTAAATTTTAAAATTATGGGAACGTATAAACCTGGTGTTTTTGGACCATTCAATGGAAGAGTTGGAGATGTGGTGGCTGCGAGATGGAAAGACATTAATGTCGTAAGAAATCGTCCGGCAAAATCGAGCAAACCAGCAACATTAGGACAGCTGGATCATCGTTCAAGATTTGGTCTGGTCACTGCTTTCGCAGGGAAAGTAGCCGACCAGATCGCCGTCGGATTTAGACAGATGACTGGAAATTACACGCCAACTAATATCATGACAAAGGCGATGATGAAAAATGCCATCACTGGAATCTATCCTGATTATAAGTTGGATTACGCCAATATCAGCATGAGTAAAGATGGGAGTCTTGACCTGGGTAAAAATTTGAGTGTTCAGTTACTTGCCGGACAAACCGTACAGGTGAGCTGGGTACTGGATACCATGCCAGGCAAAGTTCCGGGACTAACTGATAAAGTGTATATCATGCTTTACAATTCGGACAAACATAAGGTCATCAGATCCGCGGATGGCTTAGTGAGGGGGGATACTCCGATTACCATGTATGTGCCAAGTTCATTTGTTGGCGATGAGGTGCATTGCTGGGTGTTTTTTGCTTCGGTAGAAAACAAGGATGTCTCTCCTACGGCCTACCTGGGTGTAGGGACGGTTCTGGCCTAATATCAAATTCCCCGGCAGTGTTTATGAGGCCCTGCCGGGTTTGTTTCATCAATAAATCCAAAAACATAATGAATGCAAATAGAATAAAGCTGTCGGTATTCCGATGGGAAGAGCCTCTGCGGATTTTTGTGCTGCTATTGCTCTTATGGACTTTCGGTCCGATTGCGATCCGCTGGATGGATGATACTGCTGGAAGTGTGGATCAAAGCATTTGGTTACTGATTTTACTCAGTCTGATTAGTTTTCTCCTGGTCACTGCCTTGAGCTGGTGGATCTTAAAGCTGGCCTGGGCGAATATAGGGCTGCCTCCAATTTTAATCATGGTTTCACGATTTAACAACTTAGAAATATGGCATCAAGCACTCTTTTTTCTAGTCTCCTTTGGCTTGCTTTTATTGGCAGCTACTGGTTGCCTGATCGCGCTGTGTTAAAACCCCTTGGAAAGCAAGGGCTTAGTACAGCGCAAAATGACCGAAAATCCCGCCTCTTGCTGGTAAAAATTGCCCAAGGGGAATTGGGCTTAAGGGAAAAAACCGGTCGAAATGACGGGAAAAGAATTGGGGAGTTTCTAACTGTTGCAGGCTTGAGGAGGCCGGAGCCCTGGTGTGCGGCCTTTGTCAGCTGGGTGTTTGCCGAGGCAGGTTTTGAAAAACCAAGATCGGGATGGTCGCCGGATTTGTTCCCGGTTTCGCGATTGGCAAGGTCCGCATTGCCGGGGAATGTAATTGGGATTTATTTTCCGGAGAAAAAGCGGATCGCTCATGTCGGGCTGATCGAAAAGGAAGATGGAGACTGGCTGATTTCCTTGGAAGGCAATACCAATATCACAGGAAGCAGGGAGGGAGATGGTGTTTATCGGAAACGGAGACATCGGAAATCAATTTATAAGATTTCTGATTGGGTCAGTCAGGGGAGGAGGACGCTATGAGGAAATTTGGGTTCTTGTTTTTATTGACTTTCATCTGCTTGATCACTAGCTGCGCGCTTTTTAAAGACACCAAGAAAAGCTCAAATGAGGTGTATGCAGCTTCAAAAGTGATTCGCTTTTATAGTGATTCCAGCGGTTATGAAAAGGAAGTCCTGATCTGGCCGAAAGGGAATTTTAGTTATTCGCCAGGAACGGGTTTTTTTGGAGCGGCAGAAAAATTGGAGCTCAAAGAAAAAGGAGGGGCTAGCATTGGAAGCTTAGAAATGAAATCTAAACAGTATTCAGCGGAAGAGAAAACGGTAGTTAGAGAATCAACGCTGGATGGGCTGCTATGGATTTTGGTTGCTGGAGCAGGTGTTTATTTATCTTTTAAAATTTATAAAAAATGGCAATTCTGAAAAAAGGAATTTATAGCGAGATATCCGGAAAGCTTGGAGATTTTGTGTATTCTTCTCGAAATGGGAAGACAGTGGTTAGCGCTAAACCTGACCCTATGGCTCCAAAAAAGCCTGCTACAATAGCTCAGCAGGCTCAGCGGGAGAAATTTAAATTGATCACTAAGTTATTGAAACCTTTTGGACCTGTTCTGGACGTAGGATTCAAGCAGTATAAAGCTAAAATTGGCACAAAAGCCAAAGCATTTAAGCTGAACTACCCTACCGTACTCAGTGGTGTTTATCCAAACTTAAATATCAATTACAAGGATTTACGGTTAAGTGCAGGAAATGCTTCCAGTTTACATCATTTGAAAATGGAAGATCAGGGTGGAGGACTGTACGCGCTCAGCTGGAAGTGCTGCGCTTATGTAAAAGGTCTGGATGATCAGCTGGTACTGGTGCTTTATGAAGAAGGGCAGAATAGGGTTGCGTTTACGCTGAATCTGGCAAATGTTGGTCGGCAGCAGGCAGAATTTGAAGTCTGCGGGAGCCCTGGCTGTAGGGTTCATGTCTATGTTTTTACACTTGGACAAAGCAAAGGAGGTAATTCTGAAAGTCAGTATCTGGGGCTGGTAGCCTAAATTTTAATTTTTAAATCGTATAAAAATGATAGCATCAAAAAATACATTGGTCGGGAATAAGTTCATTTCTTATCCGCCGAAGAAAACGATGACAGCAAGGCAGATTGCACATAGGAATAAGTTGAGGGCCGCAACCGCATCATTAATAATTATTAAGCCAGGTCAGAAGAAAAAAATGGCGATTCAAGCGGAGGCTGTTGAAATTAATCCTCCCAGGTTCTTTTCTGACCTGGATCCGAATCGGAAGATAAATTTTGGGGATGTTCAGCTGGTGGATGGATGTTCAGCCAAACTGGAAAATCTGCGATTGGAAGACAAAGGAGCGGGGCTTTATGGTTTGAGCTGGGATGGATATAATGATCCATTGGGTAGGTGTCATAGTGTAGCACTGGTTTTGTTTGAGGAAGTCAGGCAGCAGTTCTTTTATGAACTTCATTTTTCTAACGTTTGGGATCGAAAGGCGGAGTTCAGATTAGATATGTTACCGGGTTCCAAGGTACATGTACATGTTTTTGCGATCAGATTAAAGTGGGGGCGCAAAACTTCGAATTCGCCAAGTCAGTATTTGGGGGTAATTGTTTGCTTGTAAAGGAGTGTTGCTTTGAATAGCAATAAGAGATGCGCTGGCAAATTCAGTTTAAAAAGAAACGCCTATCGGAATACTGAAATCCGATAGGCGTTTTAAATTTTCGAGGTTAATAGCCTGGATTTTGTACAATCAGATAATTATATTTTAATTCATCGAAGGGAAAAGGAAGTAACGTTTTATAGGCAGGGATGCCTAAAATTGTTTCTGCTTTTCCAAGGCGCTTCAATGCCGAAAAGTATACACCTTCCATGCCCAGGTCTTCTTTATATTCTTCTAACAAGAATTTGATCAGTTCTTCTTTGGTACTTTGGGCGATAGCAGATTTGCTGTTCCTTGCCCTCACTTTGTTCAGGTAGCTGGCTGCAGCTGTCAAATTACCCAATTGCATTTCTGCTTCTGCTTGCAGCAGTACGATTTCGGTGGCGCGCATAATGGATGGATATGTTCCTTTTTTTGCAATGGCTAGAAAGGCAGGGCTAGCGAAAGCAGGTCCTAAATTGGTGCCATAACCGGCAAGCGTTTCATTATCAGCAGAATTGACGAATTTATTTCCTGGCAGCGCTAGTTTAAAAAAGCCTGCATTCTCCAATTTGGCTAAATGCTGTTTGGCGGAAGCATACTGGCCAGTCAGCATTTCATACTTGACTAGCAGGCCGTATCCTAATGCAGTCATATTTCCTAAGGTATTGTTCAGCGGGGTAGAGAGATTTTCCGATGCCAGCAGCGTGTTCAGCTCAGCAATATTTTGAGTACGAGTCTCTTCTTTAGCTTGTGGTTTTGCGAGCGGCTCTAATATAAAGTCAAATTTTGGGACCGGTACGTTGCCCCAGGTATCAGTTAGTAAGTAATAAACATGCGCGCGCAAAATGACCATACTTTTTCTCAGCTCATTGATTTTAGCACTGCTGGGATTTTTGGTTTTCTTCATTACTTCGTTTACGGAAGCAAGTGTTTGATAAGCTTGTGCCCAAAGGTTGTATACCTCAAGGTTTTGCAGGCTAACACTGTGGTTATAGAATTGAGTAAAACTAGAGCTTAGGCTTGTATGGACTTTATTGGGCGCATATAAGGCGTCATAAATATCATATTTCTCTATAAACTGAGCATATCTGTTCAGGATTGCAGTTCCAAAAGTGATAATTTCTGTGTCACTTAGTTCTGGTACAATTATAATGTCTGGAACTTCAATTGCGCCAATAATGCTTTTCAGGTCGTCTAATACATTCACTTCCTTTCCTAAGGTTTTATAGCGCGCAATCAGGTTGGCCTTGATTCTTTCTGGATCAATGCGGGAAGCATAGGATTTGAAGGTGGTTTTGATGCTTTCGTCTAAAGTACCTGTGTTTTCCAGCTGTGTGCTGATTTTGCTCAGGAATTCTGAAAGACTCGCATCAGTATGAACTGGATTATTGAGCATCACTGCTGAGATAGTCATTAGTACTGCTGCATCTTTAGTTCCATCGGTCAGGCTCAGTTCGTCTGTTTCCTTAGTCAGGTTTTGCTTGATGTCTAATCCGGCCAATAATTCAGTACTTGCTTGTTTTTTCGCTGCAGCGAAATCTAACTTGTCAGTTTTAACAAGTTTCACAATCCTGTTGCTTTCCAGGTGTGTCAAGAGGTTGACGTTTACCTTTGCAATTTCGCCGATTTTGGCGATGGAAGTCAGGATAATTCTTGAAGTCGAAAGTGTATTTCTTACTTCATCAAAATAGAAACCGTCAATTGAAAACTTCGCATAAGCTGAACTGAGTACGATGTCTTTGAATTCGAAAGCCCCCATGTCGTTGGTAGTGGTGGTTTCGTAGGTTTTTCCGGTTGGAGCAAGGTTATTGTCTAATTCTATCAAAGTTACTTTTGAACCTTGTAGAAATGGTCCTTTTTCTACAAAACCAGTCACCTGATGTTTTTTTTGAGGAGTTGGCTCTGGGATGAGTTCTGTTTTGCTTTTGCTGCATCCTAAAATGAGGAGGGAGAGGATAATCAGTAAATATTTATTCATAATTTTAAAAATATTTGGCGTTTTTTCAAATTTGTACATTTTTTTTACGAGAACAAAATTCTGATAGCTAATGTACTGTACAGTAACCTGTGAGTTTCTCGCTTTCCAATGTCACGAAAGTCTAACAATTCAAATATATTCCTATATATTTGCTACTTACACCAAGACTATACGAATACTAAATGAAAGTTGCATTAATCACAGGCGTCACAGGACAAGATGGAGCATATCTTGCCGAGTTTTTATTGAAAAAAGGATACTTTGTCCATGGATTGAAAAGACGCTCTTCTTCTTTTAATACGGAACGTATAGACCATTTGTACCAGGATCAGCATGAGAAAAACCTGCACTTTAAATTGCATTACGGCGATTTAACGGATTCTACCAATTTGATCAGAATCATTCAGGAAGTTCAGCCAGACGAAATTTATAATCTTGCGGCAATGAGCCATGTGAAAGTGAGTTTTGAAACACCTGAATACACAGCTAATGCCGATGGTATTGGTCCACTAAGATTACTGGAAGCCATCAGAATCCTGGGGCTTGTGGAGAAAACTAAGATTTACCAGGCTTCGACCTCGGAATTATATGGGTTGGTACAGGCCGTTCCACAAAGTGAAACTACGCCTTTCTATCCTCGTTCGCCTTATGCAGTCGCAAAAATGTATGGTTATTGGATCACTGTAAATTACAGAGAAGCTTATAGCATGTTTGCTTGTAACGGAATTTTGTTTAACCATGAAAGTCCGGTAAGGGGGGAGACTTTTGTCACTCGGAAGATTACACGTGCCGCTTGTAAGATTGCTTTAGGTCTGCAGAATTGTTTATACCTGGGAAATTTGTCTGCTCAGAGAGATTGGGGACATGCGAAAGATTACGTTGAGGCCATGTGGTTGATCCTTCAGCAGGAAAAACCGGAGGATTATGTGATCGCAACTGGGGTAACGACTACCGTTCGTGATTTTGTGAAAATGAGTTTTGCAGAGTTGGGAATAGAGGTCGAATTTAGCGGAAAAGATCAGTATGAACGAGGAGTGATCATCGATGTTGATCAGGATGTTATAAAAAAATTAGGATTAAATGACGAATTTTTAAAACCGGGTACGGTTGTTGTTCAGGTGGACGAAAAGTACTTCAGACCAACAGAGGTTGACTTGTTGTTGGGAGATCCAACAAAGGCAAATACGCAGTTGGGTTGGACACCAAAGTATGATTTACCTGCATTGGTTCAGGATATGGTTCATTCAGATCTTCATTTGATGAAGAAAGATGAATACTTGAAACAAGGAGGTTATAAGACTTTGAATTATTTTGAATAGAATATAAAATTTACAATACATGTTAAAAGGGGCGGCTTCCGCTCCTTAGTAAAAGTTCTGAGATGATCGGAACGGGGGCCACAAATTTTACTATATGAACGTTAGAAATATCTTTACCGCTGTTCTTTTTTTTGTTACGGTGTTAGTTGCACAAAGTGCGTTTTCGCAAACTAATTATGCTGATGTTAAGGTCGATGATCTTACTGATGCTCAAATCAGACAATTAATTCAACGCGCGGAATCGGTTGGATATGGTGATGCGCAATTGGAACAAATGGCTGCTGCCCAGGGCATGAAGCCTTCGGAAATTGAGAAATTAAAATCGAGAGTACAAAAAATAAAAGGCGTTTCAGGTAGCATGGATGCTAAGGTTTTCTCTGAAAAGGGGGGGATTGAAGAGTCAACAGGCCGTACAGTTGATACTAATATTAATAGGGGTATTCAAGAGAAAAAAAAGGCGCCTAATTCACAAACAGACATTTTTTCGGATTTAAAACCAAAAATATTTGGGGCAGAGTTATTTGCAAATAGTGAGATCACTTTTGAACCTAATTTAAGAATGGCTACGCCTAAAGGTTATGTGATTGGTCCTGATGATGAATTGTTAATTGATTTAAGTGGTGATAATGAAGCTAATTATAAATTAAAGGTTAATCCTGAGGGAATCATTCGATTGCAATTTGTTGGCCCTATAAGTGTTGGTGGACTTTCGATTGAACAAGCTACGACTAAAATTAGAGCTAAAATGTCTGGTACCTATCCTGCATTAAAAAATGGTAAAACTAATGTTTCTGTTAATCTTGGAAATATAAGAAGTATAAAAATAACTCTGTTAGGAGAAGTTGTAAAACCAGGATCCTATACGCTTTCTTCACTATCTACCGTTTTCAATGCCTTGAATGCATCTGGAGGGCCAAATGTGAATGGATCTTTTCGTAAAATCCAGGTAATTCGCGGAAATAAAGTAATTTCTACAATTGATGTCTATGATTTTTTATTAAATGGAATCCAGAAAAGTAATATCAGATTACAAGATCAGGATATAATTAATATCCCAGTTTACCAAAGCCGTGTGGAAGTAGCAGGAGAAGTAAAGCGTCCTGCCCTTTTTGAAGTATTAAGTAATGAAAGCCTTCAAGATGTGATCAGGTTTGCAGGTGGTTTCTCTAATAAAGCTTATACAGCCCAAATTAAAGTATTGCAAAACACGAATAAAGAGCGCAAACTTTCCGATGTTACTGCTGAAAAATTTGATTCCTATGGTCCATTAAATGGTGATAAATATATTGTTGAAAGTATACTCGATCGATTTGAGAATAGAGTAGAAATATCAGGCGCTGTATTTCGTCCGGGACAATTTGAGTTAGATAAAGGTTTAACATTGAAAGGATTGATTGCTAAAGCCGATGGTATTAGGGAAGATGCATTTTTGAACAGAGGGTATATTTCGAGATTAAATCCAGATAATAGCCTATCCTTAATGTCTTTTGATTTAGACAAAGTAATTAAAGGCACTGAAGCAGATATTCCATTATTCCGTGAAGATAAAGTCACTATTTCATCAATTTTTGATCTTCGAGATGAATATAAAGTGAGTATTCAAGGCGAAGTAAGATCTCCAGGCATATTTGAATACGCAGATAATATGAAATTGGAGGATGTGATCCAAATGGCTGGGGGCTTTAAAGAAGGAGCTACTCCAAATCGTATTGAGATTTCCAGGAGAATAAAAAATAGTGATGCAATGTCTGCGTCTGCGTTGACGGCTGAAGTATTTAATGTAAGTGTTGATCCAAATCTTAAGATTGTAGAAAGAGATTTTGTCTTGAAACCTTTTGATGTTGTTTCTATTCGTAGTGCAGAAGGATATCAGATCCAGAAACAAGTGAAATTGGAAGGAGAAGTCTTATATCCAGGTACCTATACAATTATGCAAAAAAACGAGAGAATTTCTGATCTACTGAAGCGAGCTGGTGGTTTAACTCAAACTGCTTATGCAGATGGAGCTTCATTAAAAAGACCCGGTGCAGAGAAAGTAAATCCTAATGATAAAAATGCGATCAATTATAGTGATGAGGACGATAAGAAACTTCTAGTTTTGAAACGTGCTCAAGAAGCAGGTGTAAAAGATACTGTTAAGGCTGATGTTGAAAAAAAATTAATTCAGTCTGATTTGGTTGGTATTGATTTGATCCAAATTTTGAAAAAACCTCAATCAAGGTATGATTTAATTGTAGAAGATGGAGATGTGATTCGTGTTCCTAGACAGCTTCAGATTGTTAAAGTTACTGGGGAGGTACTTAACCCTAATGGGATTGTCTATTTGCCAAGCAAAAATTTTAAGCAATATATAAACGGAGCTGGAGGTTTTACCCCAAATGCATTGAAAAACGGAGTATATATTAAATATGCAAATGGATCAGTTGAGGCAGTTAGGAAGTTCCTATTCTTTAATAATTATCCGAAAGTTAAGCCAGGTGCAGAAATTTTAGTGCCTAAAAAAGCGGAAAGAGAAAGAATGACTGCTCAAGGATGGATTGGTCTTGGAACTGCAATAGCTTCAATGGGTGCAATTATTGTATCCCTTCTTAGGTAAGTTAAGTGCGATTTACGGTTATTAAAAAATAAAATGAAATCAGAGAATATAAATAATACTTCTAATACTTCTGGTGAGATATCGTTGAAAGATCTTGTTCTCAAAATGAAAGAATGGTATAACTATCTTTTATCCAAATGGTTTATTATTGTTTTTGTTGCGATTATTGGAGGAGTTCTAGGTTTTACATATGGATATTTAGAAAAACCGATTTATACCGCTACAACAACTTTTGTATTAGAAGAAGATAAAGGTGGAGGTGGAATAAGTTCTTTAGCTGGCTTGGCATCAATGGCAGGAGTTGATCTTGGTGGTGGTGGAAGTATCTTCCAAGGAGACAATATAATTGAAGTCTATAAATCCCGTACAATGATCCAAAGGGCTTTGTTAAGTACGTTCATATTCGATGGAAAAAGGCAGACATTAGTTGATCGTTTTGTTAGTTTTAACGAAATGAATAAGAACTGGGAAAAGAACCCCAGGCTTAAAAATATTGATTTTTCAGATACGACGCATTTTAAAATATTACGAGATAGCTTGCTTGGTGAGATAGTAAAGAAAATTAGCAAAGAACAGTTGAGCATAGCTAAACCCGATAAAAAGCTAAGCATAATAAAAGTAGATGTTAAAACAAAAGATGAGCAATTTGCAAAGGCATTTAATAATGCTATTGTTAAAAATGTTAATGATTTTTATATCCAAACGAAAACAAAAAAATCTTTGCAAAACGTGCTTATTTTGCAGCAAAAAACCGATTCAGTTCGTAGTGTAATGAATGGGGCTATTTATACCGCTGCTGCCATTGGTGATGCTACTCCCAACTTAAATCCTACTAAACAAGTTCAACGTGTAGCTCCAATACAACGTTCTCAATTTTCAGCAGAGACTAATAAAACTATATTGGGTGAGTTGGTGAAAAATTTGGAACTATCTAAAATTTCGCTAAGAAAAGAAACACCATTAATACAAGTTATTGATGAGCCAATATTTCCACTGGAAAAACAAAAAACAGGCAAGGCTAAAGGGATGATGTTAGGAGTGATCATATCAGGACTATTGGTTGTTTTTGGTTTGATTATAAGAAAAATGATAAAAAATTTATTGAATTAAATATGGTTATATCTAATAAAAGAGTTTTAGTTACAGGTTCTGATGGTTTTATTGGAAGTCATTTAGTTGAACAGTTAGTTCGTGAAGGGTGTAAAGTTAAAGCTTTCGTATATTATAACTCCTTTAATAGTTGGGGATGGCTAGATGCCTTACCTAAGGATATATTAAATGAAGTAGAGATCTTTGCTGGGGATGTAAGAGATCCTAATGGAGTAAGAACAGCAATGAAAGACATTGACGTTGTGTTTCACTTAGCTGCATTAATAGCTATTCCATTTAGCTATCACTCTCCAGATTCTTATATAGATACGAATGTTAAAGGAACTCTGAATATTGTTCAAGCCGCAAAAGATCTAGGTATAGAACGTGTATTAGTTACGTCAACTTCAGAAGTATATGGAACGGCTCAATATATACCTATTGATGAAAAACACCCTCGTCAACCTCAATCACCATACTCTGCTTCAAAAATTGGAGCAGACTGTATTGCGGATTCTTTTTATAGAAGTTTTGATTTACCATTGACTATCGTAAGGCCATTTAATACATATGGACCTAGGCAGTCAGCAAGAGCTGTAATTCCAACAATAATTACTCAACTTCTTAATGGAATGGAGGAAATTAAGTTGGGTGATATTGTGCCAACTAGAGATTTACTATTCGTAAAAGATACAGTAATGGGATTCATAGAAATTGCTAAATCTGATGGATTAATAGGACATGATTGTAATATTGCAACGCAATCCGAGGTATCTGTTGGAGATCTGGCTAATGAAATTATATCACAAATTAATCCTAATGCAAAAATTGTTGTGGATAATGAACGGCTAAGACCTGAAAAATCAGAGGTTTTTAGGTTATACGGATCAAATGAGAAAATTCAGCAACACACGAATTGGAAACAATCATATAGTTTGCAAGCTGGATTGTCTGAAACAATTGAATGGTTCCGTAATCCAGATAATTTGAAACAGTATAAAGCAAATATTTACAATATTTAATATGAGCAACTTATTTAAGGAAGTTGCAGATTTTATTAAAACACAATTTCCTAATCAAGATTTTATTCCATTACATTCTCCACTTTTTATTGGTAATGAGAGAAAATATGTGTTAGAGACATTAGATTCGACATTTGTATCATCTGTCGGTGCTTTTGTGAATCGTTTTGAATTAATGATGAGCGACATAACGGGCACTTCTTATGCTATAGCTATAGTTAATGGCACAAATGCCCTGCACATGGGATTATTATTAGCTGATGTAGAAAGGGGAGATGAAGTATTAACTCAGAGTTTGACGTTTGTTGCAACTTGTAATGCAATTAGCTATGCAGGTGCGCATCCAGTATTTATAGATATAGATGTAGATACATTAGGCTTATCACCAGCATCACTTAGAGACTTTTTGGAAAAGAATTCTGAGCTAAGGGAAGATGGTTTTACTTATAATAAATCTACAGGTAAACGAATAAAGGCTTGTATTCCAATGCATACATTTGGATTACCTTGTCGGATTGATGAAATTGCTGCTATTTGTGATGTTTGGAATATTACTCTTATTGAGGATTCAGCTGAATCATTAGGAAGTTATTACAAGGGGCGACATACTGGGGGCTTCGGAAAAATAGGAGTTTTTAGTTTTAATGGAAATAAAACAGTCACCTGTGGAGGTGGCGGTGCACTAGTTACAAATGATGCTGAATTAGCAAAGAGAGCTAAACATTTAACCACACAAGCCAAAGTACCCCATGCGTGGGCTTTTGTACATGATGAAATTGGTTATAATTTTAGAATGCCAAATTTAAATGCGGCATTAGCTTGTGCCCAATTGGAACAATTGTCCTTGTTTGTACAGAATAAAAGAGAACTTGCTGAACTTTATAATAAGAGGTTTAGTGATTTAAATTTGGAATTTTGTTCTGAAATAGAGGGAGCGAAGTCAAACTATTGGTTAAATACCCTTCTTCTTGAAAATAAAGTTGAGCGAGACGCATTTTTGGAATATATGAATAGTAACGGAGTAATGGCCCGTCCAGTTTGGGAGCCAATGCATCGTTTACCAATGTTTGAAAAGTCAGTAAAAGGCGATTTAGCCAATACTGAATCTGTTGCTGATAGATTAGTAAATATTCCTAGTAGTGTAAGATTGTGATGAGCAGCGCCGTAATTATAGGTTTTTCGGGACATGCTTATGTCGTATTAGATACTTTAATGTCTCGGAATTTTCCAATTCTCGGGTACTGCGAATATGAATCGAAAGCATATAATCCTTATTCTTTGAAATATTTAGGATATGAAAAGGATGTGGAGGTATTGAAAATTTTAAAAGAGAATAGTGTTTTTATCTGTTTAGGGGAAAATACAGTTCGAGGAAGAATCTTTAATTATTTGTTGCAAAATCAAATTTCTTGTCCTTCGATTATTGATATCTCGGCCAAGGTTTCTCCCTTAGCCGTAATTGGTGATGCTACGGTTGTTTTGCCCGGAGCTATTGTTAATTCCTGTGCTGAAATAGGGAAAGCAGTTATTTGTAATTCATCTTCAATAATTGAACATGAATGTAAGATCTATGATTATAGCCATATTGCGCCTGGTGCAGTACTGGCAGGAAATGTTACTGTTGGATCTTTTTCATTTATAGGTGCAAATTCAGTTATTAAACAAGGTATAACTATAGGTTCTAATGTTATAGTTGGAGCAGGATCGGTGGTTACGAAAGATATTCCAGATAATGTAATTGTTTATGGAAATCCAGCAAAAATTAAAAGATGAATAAAACATTAATTATAGCAGAAGCAGGAGTTAACCATAATGGTGATATTATGGTTGCAAAGCAGCTAGTGGATGCAGCAGCAGCAGCAGGAGCTGATTATGTAAAATTCCAAACATTTAAGGCCGATAGATTAGTTAGTAATAAGGCCAAAAAAGCCGATTATCAAAATCAAAATACGGGTAATAGTGCCGAAAGCCAGTTAGAAATGCTTCAAAGATTAGAATTGTCTGAAGAGGACCATTTTACTTTGATATCGTATGCCAAGTCGAAGAATATAAAATTTTTTTCTACTGCTTTTGATTTAGTTAGTTTGGATTTTTTAAAAAAGTTAGACTTGTCCTTATTTAAAATTCCCTCAGGTGAAATTACTAATTTACCTTATTTGGAAAAGGTCGCAGAGTTAGCAGATGAGATTATCATTTCTACAGGAATGTGTACGATGGAAGAAATTGGAGATGCTGTATCCGTTCTAAAAAAGTTAACTTCAGCTAAAATTTCAGTACTTCATTGTAATACAGAATATCCCACACCTTATGGGGATGTGAATCTTTTAGCAATGAATGAAATTAAAAGAGTTTTTAATGTTGATGTGGGTTATTCAGATCATACTTTAGGAATTGAAGTTCCTATTGCGGCAGTTGCATTGGGAGCAAAAATTATAGAAAAACATTTTACATTGGACAGAAGTCTTCCTGGACCTGACCACGCTGCTTCCCTAGAGCCAATAGAACTTAAGGCAATGGTATCGGCAATTCGAAATATTGAGATGGCATTGGGTTCTGATATAAAAAAACCAAGCCCCTCTGAAACTAAAAATATAACAATTGCCAGAAAAAGTATACACTTAAAAGTAAGTAAAAAACAAGGTGATTCAATTGAATTGTCTGATTTAGAGATGCTAAGGCCAGGAGATGGAATCTCACCTATGGATATGAGATCTATACTTGGAAAACGCGTTCTAAATGACTTAAACGAAGGTCATAAAATTGATATTAAAGATTTAGCTGAATGAGAATAGGTATATTAACCAGTTCAAGGGCTGATTTTGGAATCTACTTACCCTTATTAAAGGCCTTAAAAGAAGATGGCTTTTTTAAGGTAGAGATTATTGCATTTGGGACACATTTGTCTAATTTTCATGGTTATTCTTTAAATCAGATCCAGGATGCGGGCTTTAATGTTAAATATACTATAGATTCAATGCCGCTTTCCGATAGTCCCGACGCTATCGCATCAGCTATAGGATTGACTACTATCAAATTTTCATCTTTTTGGAAGATGAATCATCATAATTTTGATGTTGTATTTTGCTTAGGAGATAGGTATGAAATGTTTGCTGCTGTTATGGCGGGAGTTCCGTTCCAAGTACAATTTGCTCATTTACATGGAGGGGAAAAAACATTAGGAGCTATTGATAATGTTTTTAGACACTGTATATCTCATGCATCTACAATACATTTTGCTTCTACTCAGACTTATGCTGATCGTTTAAAAGCTATGTTGGATGAACCTAAGCAGGTTTATAATGTTGGGGCAATAGGTCTGGAAAATATAGGGCAGGTAAAATTATTGACTTGTGAGGAATTTAGGGATAAATGGGGTGTAGACTTAAAAAAAACTACAATTTTAACGACTTTCCATCCAGAAACGGTAAATGCAGATAAAAATGAATATTATGCAGATGAGTTAGTTAAAGTTATTAAAGCCAATGAGAAGTTTCAGTATTTAGTAACAATGCCAAATGCTGACACGGCTGGAAGTATAATTAGAAAGGTTTTTATTCAAGAACTCGATTCTTTACCTAATGTTTTCTTAATTGAAAATTTGGGGACACAAAGTTATTTTACGGCAATGAAGTTTTGCGCATTTTTATTGGGGAATACTTCTAGTGGTATAATTGAGGCCGCTAGTTTCGGTAAGTATGTAATTAACCTTGGCGCAAGGCAAGAAGGGCGGGCTATTGGACCGAATATTTTACAAGCATCCTTAACTCAGGAGTCAATTCAGTCAGCTCTGTCCAGCCTAGAAGGTATTAACGAGTTCTCTGGAGGTAATATTTACTTCAAGACAGGCTCTGTAAATCAAGTTATCAAAATTTTAAAAGAATTAGTATAGATAATATGAGACAACACATAGTAAACCTAGGTGCCGAAGCAAGGATCGCACTACGTGCTTTAGATGTGCTAAAAGACTTTGTAAGTAGAACACTTTTTGTTGTTAATGATGACAACAAATTGGTTGGTTCACTAACTGATGGGGATATTAGAAGAGGCTTGTTAAATGGATTGGAAATTTCTCATTCAATAGCTGATTTTATGAACAATAATTTCAAATATTTAAAGAGTTCTGAAGATAATATAACCTTAATAAAAGAGTACAAAAATAATGGAATAAGTTTAATCCCATTAATTGATGATAATTTTCAGTTATTAGAAATTTTGGATTTAACAATTACCAAAACAATACTTCCTGTAGCTGCACTTATAATGGCAGGTGGGAAGGGGGAGCGATTAAAACCGCTAACAGAACAAACCCCAAAACCAATGCTTAAAATTGGAAATAAACCGATAATAGAGTACAATATAGACCGTTTAATTGCTTATGGTATTAAGGATATCTTTATCAGTGTAAAATACCTAAAAGAGCAAGTAATTAACCATTTTGGCAATGGTTCCTCAAAAGGCGTAAATATCTATTATATAGAGGAGGATGAGCCTCTCGGGACACTTGGAGCGCTTTCCTTGATTGAAAACCTTCATTATGAAGATATTTTAGTGATGAATTCAGATCTATTGACAAATATAGATTTTGAAGATTTTTATCAGTTCTACATGCAAGAAAATGCGAGTATGGCATTGGCTAGCATCCCTTATAAGGTTAATATTCCGTACGCTGTATTGGAAACTTTTGAACATAAAGTTGCTTCATTTACTGAAAAACCAGATTATATCTATTATTCAAATGGTGGAATATACTTGATGAAGGTAGCTTTAAGAGATATGTTTGTGAAAGGATCATACTTTAATGCAACAGATTTAATGGATAAGGTGATTGCAGATGAAAGACATAGTCTAGTTCATTTTCCATTGTTGGGCTATTGGTTAGACATAGGTAAGCATCAAGATTATTTAAAAGCTCAGGAAGATGTTAAACATATAAATTTTTAATTATTAAAAATGAAGACTTTATATATAATCCCTGCTCGTGGAGGCTCAAAAGGTATACCTGGGAAGAATATAAAATATTTATCTGGGAAACCTCTTATTTATTACACGCTGGATATAGCAAGAAAATTGGCTGCAGACGAGGATATTTGTGTAACTACTGATTGTGATGAAATTATTTCAGTTGTTAAAGCTTATGGACTTCATGTGCCTTTTAAAAGACCTGAGGTATTAGCAACTGACACTGCAGGTACGTATGATGTTTTATTACATGCTATAGAATATTATGAGCAACAGGGGATAAAATATGATAATATTATGTTATTGCAACCGACGTCTCCATTTAGAACTAAAGAGAACTTAGTTGACATAAAGAATCTTTATCATAAAGAGCTTGATATGGTGGTTTCCGTGTGCGAATCACATCAGAGTCCTTATTTTACTCTTTTTGAAGACAATAAAGATGGATTTTTAATGAAGTCAAAAGATGGGTATTTTCAGACACGTCAAGAAGCTCCGCCGGTTTATTTTTATAATGGGTCTCTTTATTTAATTAATGTAGCGTCCTTGAAAAAGACACCAATTCACTCCTTTTCAAGAATAAAAAAATATGTAATGGATGATATTCATTCGGTGGATATTGATTCTCCATTAGATTGGATGATTTGTGAAACAATAATAAGTGAAGGGTATATAGTAGATGAAAACAGTTAGAATTATACCAAGATTAGATATTAAAGGTCCAAATCTTGTGAAAGGAATTCATTTAGAAGGACTAAGGGTCTTAGGTAGACCTGCTGATTTTGCTAAATATTATTATGAACAGGGTGCAGATGAATTACTTTTCATGGATGTTGTAGCATCTTTGTATGAGCGCAATAGTTTGCATAATATAATATCTGAAACGGCAAAAAGCATTTTTATTCCAATTACTGTCGGTGGTGGGTTAAGATCAATTTCTGATATTAGAGAAGTTTTACGAGCAGGGGCAGATAAGGTATGTATTAATACTGCTGCGATTAAAAATCCTGATTTTATAAAAAAAGCATCTTTAGAGTTTGGTTCGTCTACAATTGTTGTTGCAATAGAAGCAATTAAACAGTCTGATGGCCAATATATGGCCTTTGTAGATAATGGAAGAGAACATACAGGAATTGAAGTTGGTGGTTGGGCCGAAAGGGTAGAAGAACTAGGTGCAGGGGAGTTAATTATAACTTCTGTAGATCGAGAAGGCACAGGTAAAGGATTTGATATGGACTTATTGAACTTAATAGCTTCAAAACTATCAATACCTGTAATCGCTCACGGTGGTGCTGGGAATGCTAATCATGTTATGGAAGTCTTACATAATGAAGATATTGAAGCAGTTTCTTTAGCATCAATATTGCACTATGAGGTACTTAGTAATTTTACAGTAGATTATGACAGTAAGGAAGGAAATTTTGATTTTTTAAAAAGTGGAAGAACATTTCAGAAATTTCTCCCTCTCCAGTTAAAAAAATTGAAGGAAAGTCTTTTAGTAAATGGTTTTGATTGTCGTTAATATTTAGCAAAGTGAAAAAGATAGTAATTGTTGATTATGGCTTAGGAAATCTCTACAGTATAGAGCAAGCATGCATACATGTTGGTTTCCCTCCAATAATTTCAGGTAAAACTGAGGATATTCTTAGTGCTGATTATTTAATACTACCGGGTGTTGGCGCATTTGGTGTTGCAATGCAGTCTTTGAAAGATACTGGTTTAATTGAAACCATTAAGGAATATGCTAAGTTAGGTCGACCTTTAATGGGTGTATGTCTTGGCATGCAGTTGTTATTTGAAGAAAGTGAAGAGTTTGGAAATAATGTGGGATTGGGCTTAATCAAAGGAAATATTGTTAAGTTTCCAAAGTATATTGAGGATCAAAAAATTAGAATTCCTAATGTTGGTTGGCGTAAAATATATGCACCAGCAAATATAAGTTGGAATGAAACCCCATTAAGAGATATTGAACAGGAACGGGATCATGTCTATTATATTCATTCCTATTATGCTAAGCCAAAAAATATAGAGGATATTTTGTGTTTATCTGAATATAATGGATTAGAATATGTATCAGGTGTTCACTGTAATAATATTTGGGGATTTCAGTTTCATCCAGAAAAGAGTGGGGAAGAAGGGCTTACAATCTATAAAAGATTTTTAGAAATTTAAATAAATGGAAAATAAAAACACGCAACAAAGGTATAATTTACCTTCGGAAGTTAAATTTTGTGTAAAGTGCACGATTTCAAATCAAAGGCCAAGGATATCTTTTGATGAGAACGGAGTTTGTTCAGCTTGTAACTTTGCTGAGTTTAAGAAGAATAAAATTGATTGGACTGAGAGGGAAAAGGAACTGGTTGAAGTTTTGGACAGATTTAGAAGAAATGATGGCGGATATGATGTCATCGTTCCTTGTAGTGGAGGTAAAGATGCTGCCTACATTGCGCATGAACTAAAACATAAATATGGAATGAATCCACTAACTGTTACGTGGGCTCCACATCTCTACACAGATATAGGTTTTAAAAATTTACATGAGATGATTAGAGTTGGGGATTTAGCTAATATTTTAGGTACTCCAGCGGGGAAAACTCATAAAAAATTAACTAAATTATCTTTTGAAATATTAGGAGATCCATTTCAACCTTTTATTTATGGTCAAACTAATTTTCCATTACAGGTAGCTGTACAACACAAGGTTCCTTTGATTATGTATGGAGAAAATGGGGAAGTTGAGTATGGTGGAGATATGAAAAATGCCTTTAAAGCTACAAGAGATTATAAATCAGATCATAAAAAGCACTATTTCTCAGGCTTAGGTCCGGATGACTTGGTAAAGTATGGTGTGAGTGAAAATGATCTTGTTCCTTATATGGCACCTTCAAATGATAGTTTAGATGAAATAGGAGCTGAAATTCATTTTTATGGGTATTATAAAAAATGGGTACCTCAAGAAAACTACTATTACTGTGTTGAAAATACAGGTTTTGAGGCTAATCCAGTAAGAAATGAAGGAACTTACTCTAAATATGCTTCTTTAGATGATAAAATAGATGGATTTCATTATTATTTAGCATTTATCAAATTTGGATTAGGTAGATGTACTTCAGATACGGCTCATGAAATTAGAGATGGACACATTACCCGTGAAGAAGGAGTAGCTTTAGTACGTAAGTTTGATAATGAATTTCCAAAAAAATATTTCCAAACATTTTTAGAATACTGTGATATTTCAGAAGATTATTTTTGGGAAATAGTAGATAGCTGGCGTTCTGCTCACCTATGGGATAAAGTAGATGGTGAATGGGAGTTAAAAACTAAAGTACATTAAGGATGAATATATTATTTGTTGGTTTTGGAGGTATGGGGTGCCGTCATGCACAATCCTTCCTTGATGAGAAAAATAAGTATAACTTATTCGTAATTGAACCCAATAAGGAATTGTTCTTAGCTAACTTAGCGCGTATCGGGGCAACTGAAAGTGATTTTTGTTGGTGTGAATCCTTAAATGACATTAAGGAACAAATTGATTTTGCAGTGGTGGCTACTTCTTCTGGACCTCGCTATAATATTGTCCAGAATTTGTTAGATAAAAATATTCGTTATTTATTATTAGAAAAGGTAGTTTTTCAGTCAGAGGAACAGTTTGCACAAATAATTGACAAATTGGAACTAAAAGGAGCTACTGCCTATTGTAATTTTGTAAATCGTTATTTCCCTCAATATTTAAATATTAAAAAAGAGTTAGTGGGAACTAATCGTCCTTTAAATATGCACGTTAGAGGTGGTGATTTTGGTTTAGGCTGTAATGGACTACATTATTTAGATCTATTTGAATATTTAACTGGTAGTCAGTCGGGCAATTATCTTTCTGATTTGAAAGAAAGTCTGTTAGTTAACAAAAGAGGGTCTCAATATAAGGAGGTAAACGGTACACTTGTATGTAAGACCGAAAATAATGATTGTTTTACGATCAGTTCACACCCTACGAAGAAGATTGGCGTGGAAATTACAATTACTTCATTAGAAGGAATTCACTTTTTTGATGAAGAAGATCAGACGTATCATTTTTATGATTTTGAGAATAATTTAATCAAAATGGAAAGTTTTATTACGCTGCCTTCGAGTAAATTGACATACGCTATTTTTCAAGACATACTTGAAAGTAAGTGCATGTTACCCACAGTTAGTCAGACCTATAATGCACATGTGAACTTCTTTCATGAATTGAATAACGTATTTGCAGGACAGTCAGCAAGAGACATAATTTGTCCAATAACCTAAAAATTCACCTGATAGAGATTTTACAAAATAATTCTAAAATGAGTTTAAAAAACACGAACGTATTACTTATAGGCAGTGGCTATATGGCAAGAGAATACCTTTTGGTATTAGTTGGCTTGCAATGTAATGTTACAATTGTAGGTAGAGGGGAAGAAAAAATAGCGCTTTTAAAAGCGGAGTTCCCACAATTTACCTATTATTCTGGGGGGTTAGAAAACTATTTAATTAGTAATGACTCTTTTCCAAGCTTTGCTATAAATGCCGTAAATGTAAACCATCTAAGAAATACTTCACTGCAACTCCTTAATAAAGGAATTAAATATATACTTATTGAAAAGCCTGGAGATATATCTACAGAAGGTCTCGAAGAAATCAGGTCCTCTGCTATTAAGAATGAGGCTCAGGTTTCTATAGCTTACAATAGGAGATATTATAGTTCCGTAATTGCTTTAAAAGAGCACATCATGATGGATGGGGGTGTAAGGAGTGTTCACTTTGAATTTACTGAGTGGGTACACACTATAGATCCATCTATTTATGATAGTTATACTCTTGGAAAGTGGATTACAGCAAACTCATCACACGTTATTGACACAGTGGTATCTATAATTGGATTACCTGAACAATTAAATGCAAACGTTCAAGGTTTAAATGAAATTTCTTGGCATCCAAGCGGGAGCGTTTTTACAGGTAACGGTGTAAGTAGAAACAAAGTGCCATTTACATATCATTCAGATTGGTTGAGTGCAGGACGTTGGTCCATTGAAATAATGACCAAAAAAAGGAGATTCTATCTAAAACCTATGGAAAAGCTGCAAGTCCAAAATCGAGGATCGGTTGCCATTGAGGAGGTAAATGTAGATGACACAATTGATAAGGAATTTAAACCTGGATTATACCTGTTAACTGAATCTTTTTTAAGCCGTAACACAGATAATCTGGTAAACCTTGATGATCAAATTGTCATGAATTCTTTTTATGATAAGATTGGCAATTATTAAATAAGGCTGGCTGTATAAAATAATTAAGAATGATGCTTATATGTATCGATTAAATGATGTTTGCGGGATGGAAAGAATAAAGCTCTACTTAGTTTCGATTATATTTATTTTTCTGTTCCTCGCACCAAACACTCTTTATGTTTTTTTATCGGATACTGCAACGAAGGTTTTATTCTTGTTTTTATTCACTTGTTATATTCTCTTTTTTTTAATCAATTTTAAGGGAATAACATCCAAAATATACATTTATCCCTTTTCACTAACGATGGTGTTTGTGGTCTTTGGTACTCTTAACTTAATCGTTAAGGGTACCACTGAAACATTTAATATACTTGGACCAATAATAACTTATCTTGCCTTCTACTATGCATATAATTATCAAATAAAATCTAGTGTAATAGGTATTTACCTACTAGGCTTGTACATATACTATTTTATTGTTTATTATAGTACATTACCTAGTTTATTGATTCATCCTGAACTTGAAGATTTTTTTGGTAAGGCTTCTTCTAATGCGATACCTATTACTATAAACATTACGCTATATGCTTATATGATTATGAATAAGTTTTTAGATCAGAATAATAAAAGAAAAATAATCCTCTTTGCATTCACTAATCTAGTACTTATCATTATTCAACAAAGTCGTGCAGGTATAATTATTGCCATTTTAATTTTATTAGTGGCATGTTTTGATTATTCTAAAAGAATAGCCTATAACATCATAGGCTTTATTGGGATTGTGATTATGTATGTATTAATTTTCCATTTTCAGGTGGTTAGTGAATATTTTGATCTAGTTGGCGCTATTGATACCAATAGTATTAAGGATGACATTAGGGGTGATGCACAGGCACAATTTTTTAATGGACTGAATTTAAATACAACTATATTTGGTTATGACAAAGGGAATTTTTCCGGACTAATGTATACATACAATGTCTTTCTTGATGTCTGGAATAGATATGGAATCGTATCATTAATTATTCTAGGCCTTACTTTTATATATCGTATTATTTTCTACAAAAAGTTTAAATTTCCGCTGTATTTTTTCATCCCTTTTTTGGTTTATAGTTTAGTAGAGTCACAATTTTTCCCCAATTTTTGGGATATAATTATCTATTTGATGCTATTCTCACTGAAAAAGGACAGCAATTCTGCTCTTATCTCATCAAAAAATAATGTTCAAAAAGATTCAATCATCAATGCTGTTTAAAAACACTGCAATCTATCTTATTGCCAATATGGTAAATGCAGCTATTCCTTTTGCATTGATCCCAGTATTAACGAGTTATTTAACTCCTACTGAATATGGGATTATCTCTTTGTATACTCTTTTTGTTAGTTTCGTTACCCCTTTCATTGGTTTAAGTGTTCATGGTGCAATCACAAGGAAATATTTCACCGTTTCTGAATCAGAATTTAGAGAGTATGTAGGTAATTGCATAATAATTACGTTTTCAAGTTTATTACTGTTTTCCATCATAGTAGCAGGTTTTAAAAAATATATTGCCACATTCTCTGGACTTCCAGAAGATATTTTATATGCTGTAATTCTAATTTCTTTTTTTCAATTTTTGATCCTTATTCAATTAACAATTTTGCAGGTTAAAGAAAGATCCATATTATATGGACTCCTTCAAATTGGTGTCTCTTTATTAAATTTTGGACTTAGTTATTTATTTCTAGTGAAATATTTAGAAGGATGGCACGGAAGACTAAGAGCTTGGCAATTATCTACAGCAATTTTTGCTTTAATTACACTTTTTATTCTTGTTTTTTATGAAAAAGTGAGATTTAAATTTAACCCCTTATTTATTAAAGATATTTTAAGATTTAGCCTTCCATTGATACCGCATACTATTGGTGGCTTAATTATTGCCCTGAGTGATAGAATAATAATAAGTAAGGTACTTGGCTTAACCGAGACAGGTATTTACACGATTAGTTTTCAAATAAGTAGCATATTATTAATTGTTTTAACTTCTTTCAATAGTGCCTATGTTCCTTGGTTATTCGATAAACTAAAAAAGGATGATAATTCAGTAAAGTTGAAAATTGTAATAATGACCTATTATTTAATGTTCTTAATTTTGTTAATGGTAATCATTGGAGCTCTAATCGCCCCTTTATTTTATAATGTTTTTGTTGGGAAGAACTTCCAGGAAGGAAGTAAATATTTATTTTGGATGTTATTATGCTTTGGTTTAAATGGGATGTATTTTTTGGTCTCTAACTATATATTTTATGCAAGTAAAACAAAGTTCTTGGCTATAACCACATTCTTTATTGCTATTATTAATTTACCAGTTTGTTATTTTTTCACAAAAAGATGGGGTTTAATGGGCTCAGTTCAATCGAGTGTACTTTCCTGGTTCCTACTCTTTTTAATAACTTGGTTCTTAAGTAATAGGGTCTACCAGATGCCTTGGAAAAAGGGCTTTCTTAGAGCCCTTAAATTTGATATGGATTTTAAATTTTAATATGATGGGATTATTACAGAAAATGTTGAAATTAAGACATACGTTAATAAGAGGCATTAGACAATTTATAGTTTTGAGACAAGTTGGATCTCATAAAGGAGAGATATTTGTTGGGGGGAAAACGCGTTTGTCTAAACAAACGCACTTAGGCCTTAATCCAAATTTTAACGGAATGACTATTAATGGAGTGGGAAAAGTCATTATTGGAGATAATTTTCATTCTGGAACAAATTGTCTGATTTTAACTAGCAATCATAATTACGATCATGGACTTAAAATCCCTTATGATGAAACGCATGTAATTAAGAATGTCTCAATAGGTGATAATGTTTGGCTTGGTGATCGTGTGATTATTTTGGGTGGAGTGGATATCGGGGAGGGAGCTATTGTTCAAGCTGGAGCTGTTGTAACTAAAAGTGTTAGTATCGGAGCTATAGTTGGTGGAAATCCAGCTCAGGTATTTAAGCATCGCAACATGGAACACTACTATGATTTAAAGTCTAAAAAACTATTTCACTAATGGATCATTTTATTTTTTTGATAGCAGCTGAACACCAATTATTTCAAGTCATAGAGGCAATAGATAAATACAATATCGAAGCAGATAGAATGACGCTTATTATAGAGGATATGGGTGATGATGAATTGGTTAGAAAAATCACGGAGAATACAAAGATTGGCAAAGTTTTAGTCTTTAAAAACTGGGTTTTTAAAGACATTTTTATTAATCCTTCTAAACACCGAAATTTCATTAGTTACTGTAAAAAAGTACGTAATGAAAATAATCAAATTTTATTTTTTGCAAGTCATTATAACAGTGATAATACACTGATATTTTTGTCCCTAGTCAAACCTACTTCTTTTTATATTATGGATGAGGGAACTGCTAGTTTTACAGTCTCTTATTTAAGATCAAAAGCTAATAGTGATGCATTTAAACTAATTATGAAATCTTTGCTGTATGGATTTGTACTTCGAATTCCAAAAAGCTTAATTTATTTTACGAAGTATAATTTTCAGATTCTAAGCACTGATCGGATTGAAAACTATGCGCCTGTTAAAGTGCTAAACCCATTGTCTACTTTTAATGATAAAGCTGCAATTTTTCTTGGAACAAGTGTAGTGGAGGTCGGAATAATGAAAGAAGACATGTATTTAAAATATTTGAATTCTGTATTCCATTCATTTTCTGGCGATAATCATTACTATTATCCTCATAGAAAAGAAGCAGAATCTAAATTAAATTCAATAAGGGAAATTGGCTTTACAGTAATGAAATCACAAGGGCCATTTGAAAACCTGTTTGCTGAACTAAAAGTCAGTCCAATTAGAATTGGTTCTTTTATTTGTACTACGGTACTGGATAATATTTCAAGGACAAATGTTAAAGTTCCAGATTTAATTATATATGAATTTGATCTGGATTATCTATTAAAGGATAAGTATGTTTATGGGCAGATTGCTGCCATGATGAAATCCAATAGTAGATTGACATTTGTTGAAATATAACTACGACATTTTTATGCGATATTTGTATCGTAAATATAATTTGAGGAAAAGTTGATTTTTTTTATTAATACACTGGTTGTATCAATAAAAAACGATCTTTACGATATGTTTAATTTGTTCCTGATAAAATAATAAATTAATAGCCTAAGAGTAAAATGAAAAAATACCAAATCTGTACTAAGACAATAATGGATACATCTGATCCTAATATTGTTTTCGATGAAAATGGAATCAGTGATTACTATCATAACTTTCATAATAACATTCTTCCAAACTGGAATCCTAATGAAAAAGGAATGGAAGAATTAATGAAAATATCAGAAAAGATAAAAGCAGAAGGAAAAGGTAAAGACTTTGATTGCATTATTGGAATGAGTGGTGGATTGGATAGTTCCTACGTTACCTATATTGCAAAAGAAGTAATGGGATTAAATCCTTTAATCTTTCATGTTGATGCGGGCTGGAATACTCAACAGGCAGTAAGTAACATTGAGAAACTTGTAGATGGTCTTGGCTTGGATTTATATACTGAGGTTATTAATTGGGAAGAGATGAAAGATCTGCAAGTTGCGTATTTTAAAGCTCAAATAGCAAATGTTGACGATCCTCAGGATACAGCATTCTTTTCTTCTTTGTATAAATTTGCAAAAAAGCACAAAATAAAGTATGTATTAACCGGTGCCAATTTCTCGACGGAATGTTGTAGGGAGCCAGAGGAATGGGGCGCTTATCCTGGAATTGATAAAATTTTAGTTCAAGATATACATCGTCGATTTGGCAGTACTCCACTAAAGACATTTCCGATAGTTGATATTTTAGAATACAAGATTTACTATAAATATGTACTAGGAATGGAAATAGTTAAGCCTTTAAATCTAGTTCCTTACATAAAAAAAGATGCAGAAAAACTATTGGCAGATCGTTTTGGTTGGGAAAAATTTCAACACAAGCATCATGAATCTCGTTTTACAAGGTTTTATGAGGATTATTGGATGCCAAGAAAATTTGGTTATGAAAAGCGACGTGCCCATTTTTCAAGTTTAATTCTGACAAATCAGATGACCAGAGAAGAAGCACTTGAGCGTATTTCAAAGCCAGAGTTAGATGAGCAATTTTTACTTCAAGAGTTTGAATATGTAGCTAATAAGTTTGATTTAAAGGTTCAGGAGTTACAGGATATTTTTAATGGAGCGAATAAGACGTTCCATGACTATAAAAATAAGAGAGCTTTAATCGGGCTTGGTGCAAAAGTTATGAAGATTTTGGGTTTAGAAAAACGTTTGTTTAGATGATAGCACTTATAGATTATGGGGTTGGTAACATAAGGGCATTTACCAATATTTACAAACAGCTAAACCTTCCGATAAAAATTGCTAAGTCCGAGGATGATTTAATCGACGTTACAAAAATAATTCTACCAGGAGTTGGTGCATTTGACCATGCAATGGATCAGCTTAATCATTCTGGTATGCGCCAAAGATTAGATGATTTGGTTCTTAAACAAGCGGTACCTGTTGTCGGTATTTGTGTAGGAATGCAGATGTTAGCTAATTCGAGCGATGAAGGAAAGTCAGCTGGTTTAGGTTGGATAAATGCTTCAGTTAAGAAATTTGACGAAAGTAAAATCAGTTATTCAACCCATTTACCACATATGGGATGGAATGATATTAAATCAGTAAAAAGAAGTCCAATTTTGGAGGGACTTGAAAAGGATGCTAAATTTTATTTTTTACATTCATATTATTTTCATTGTAATGATTTAGAAAATACAATTGCAACAACTGATTATGGAATTGAGTTTTGTTGTGCAGTTAATAAAGATAATATTTATGGGGTACAGTTTCACCCAGAGAAAAGTCATCAATTTGGAATTCAACTCTTGAACAATTTTGCTAAATTATAGATGTTACGTCCTAGAATAATCCCGTGTTTATTAGTAAAAGACAAAGGTCTTGTTAAAACAGTCCATTTTAAAAACCCAAAGTATGTTGGTGACCCAATAAACGCGGTTAGAATTTTCAATGAAAAGCAAGTTGATGAGTTAACTGTTTTAGATATTGACGCTTCAGTTGAGGGTAGAGAGCCTGACTATAGAATGATTGAAAACTTAGCTGCGGAATGTCGAATGCCACTCTGTTATGGTGGAGGTGTTAAAACTGCAGAACAAGCTCAGCGAATTTTCAGTCTAGGAGTTGAGAAAATCGCAATTAGTTCTGCGGCTGTAGAAAATCCGAATTTAATTGCTGAAATAGCATCAAGGGTTGGCAGCCAAAGCGTAGTAGTGATCATGGATGTTAAGAAGAAGTTGCTTGGCGGATATGAAGTTTATATCAATAATGGCAAGAAAGGTACGGGTAAGAATCCATTTGATTTGGCTAAGAAATTAGAAGAGTTGGGTGCTGGTGAGGTGGTTGTCAATTCAATTGATAATGACGGAGCTATGAAAGGTTATGATCTTCAATTAGCTGAAAAGATAAGAACAGTTACAACATTACCGTTAACTATCTTGGGCGGTGCAGGCTCTTTAGAAGATATAGGTAAGCTCATTAGTAAGTTTGGTATTATTGGTGCCTCAGCTGGTAGCTTATTTGTATTTAAAGGGGTATACAAAGCAGTATTGATAAATTATCCTAATCCCGAACAAAAGGACGAACTTATAAATGAATATTTTAAATTCAATTAATTAATTAGGTTTAATATAACTAAATGAATCGGAGATTACTTTTTAGTGTGAAATTCCTTATGAATAAACTATGGATAAGTTAAAAATACTAGTATTACTTGATTATTATTTGCCTGGATACAAGGGAGGAGGTCCATCAAGATCAATTAAAAATATGGTTGATCAACTTGGAGACGAGTTTGAGTTCATGATAATTACTACTGATAGAGATTTGGGCAATGATTATCCCTACCCTAATATAATAATTGACAAATGGACATCAATTGGTGATGTACGGGTTTATTATGTGTCTCCTGAGAATTTGGGAATGCTAAAACTAGCACGACTGTTATCTGTGACTGAATATGATATCCTATATTTAAATAGTTTTTTTCAGCCTAGATTTGCAATTGGCCCCCTTTTCGCTAGATTTCTTGGTAAACTCCCAAATCGCCCAATAGTAATTGCACCTCGAGGTGAACTTTTGGCAGGATGCCTTAATATTAAACCAGTTAAAAAGAAAGTGTATTTGTTTTTAGCTAAGATGTTGGGGATGTATAAAGGCTTGACTTGGCAAGCCTCTAGTATTTTTGAAGTGGAAAGCTTTACAACTGTAATGGGGAAAACCATCCAAAATACTTTTATAGCTCCTAATTTGCCTCCTAGACCAGAATTGGTTGAGGCTTCGCATTATCAAAAAGCGAGGGATTTAAGTCAGCCATTTAGAATCTGTTTTATTTCAAGATTAACCCAGGAAAAGAATTTGGACTATGCACTAAATATCATTATACAGTTAAATATACCTCTAGTATTCGATATATATGGACCACAAGAAGATGAAGAATATTGGCGCCTTTGTGAAGGAATAATAAAAAGACAAAAGTATCCAGTTACAATTAACTACTGTGGGAATCTTATGCATGATCAGGTCAACAATACATTTAGGTCGTATGATTTATTTTTCTTTCCCACACATGCTGAAAACTTCGGGCATGTTATTATTGAATCTATGTTAGTTGGTACGCCTGTTCTGATATCTGATAATACACCCTGGAAAAATTTAATGGAGAAAGGGGTTGGATGGGATTTATCGCTTGGGATGCCAAATGGATTTATTAACGCTATTAAACAAGCTGCAGGGAAAAATGCTGAAGAATATTATGCATTCAGAGAAAATGTTAGAAAATATGCCGTAGAAGTTAGTTTGGATGCTAAAGTACTTGAAGCGAATAGAGAGTTGTTTAAAAGTGCATTACAAATCTCATAATTTATATAAATACTAATAATTATGTTGTTGAATAAAATTTTATTGATTACCGGAGGTACGGGTTCTTTTGGAAATGCTGTATTAAATAGGTTCCTGGATACTGATCATTTTAAAGAAATCCGCATCTTTAGTAGGGATGAAAAGAAGCAGGATGATATGAGAAATCAACTTAAGAATGAAAAGCTGAAATTTTATATCGGGGATGTCCGTGATTATAATAGTGTTGAGAGAGCCATGCGTGGAGTTGATTATGTCTTTCATGCTGCAGCTTTAAAGCAAGTTCCTTCATGTGAGTTTTTTCCGTTAGAAGCAACTAAAACAAATGTATTTGGTACACAAAATGTAATCGATGCTGCTGTTGCAAATAACGTTGCAAAAGTTATTTGTTTGAGTACTGACAAAGCTGCTTATCCAATTAATGCAATGGGTATATCTAAGGCGCTAATGGAAAAAGTCGCAATAGCTGCATCTCGTAATATTATAAACAATTCAACTACGGTATGTTTGACTCGTTATGGAAATGTAATGGCTTCTAGGGGATCTGTAATTCCATTGTTTTTAAAACAAATACAGGAAGGTAAGACACTAACTATTACTGACCCAAAAATGACTCGTTTTCTAATGTCATTGGAAGAGGCTGTCGAATTGGTGCTATTTGCATTTGAAAATGGAAATCAGGGAGATTTGTTTGTAAATAAAGCACCTGCGGGGACAATTGGAGATCTCGCTCAAGCTTTAAAAGAGCTCTGTAATGCAGATAATAAAATTGATATTATTGGTACAAGACATGGTGAGAAGCTCTATGAAACACTATGTACCAGAGAAGAAATGATCAAAGCCCAGGATATGGGAGAGTTTTATAGAATTCCTGCTGATAATCGTAATTTGAATTACAACCAGTATTTTACGGAAGGAGAAATTGATGTGTCCGCAATAGAAGACTATCATTCTCATAATACTGAACAACTTGGAGTTGAAGGTATGAAACAGCTATTGGTACAACTGCCACTGATTAAGAAAGAAGTCTTTGGTGACCTGGCTGTTAATCAATATCCTGGATAATTAGTTATGAGTATTGAACCAAAATTTATTTCTGGTGGAAGTCATATAGACAATCGAGGTACTATATCTTTTGTTAACGGTTTTAATTTAAATGAGGCTAAAAGATTATATGCAATTGAGCATAATAATAAAGCTGTTGTAAGAGCGTGGCAAGGCCATAAAGATGAGCAAAAATGGTTTTATGTAGTTGCTGGAAGTTTTAAAGTAGTTGTAGTGAAGCCAGATAACTGGGAAAACCCCTCTAAGTATCTACCAACGAAGGAATTCTTGTTAACAACAGTCTTTCCAGGTGTATTGCATATTCCTGCTGGATATGCTAATGGCTTTAAAGCTCTCGAGACAGGATCTAAAATCATTGTTTTCTCTGATTTTACTGTAGAGCAATCTTCTAATGATAATTATCGATTTGATCAGGATCTCTGGTTTGATTGGAATAAAATATAATTTATGATAAAAATAGGTATAACTGGTCAAAATGGTTTCTTAGGCCAGCATTTGTACAATACGATAGGGCTTTTTCCAGAAGAGTTCGAAAGTATAGAGTGGAAAAGGGAATTCTTTGAAGATCAGACCTTGCTAAATGATTTTGTTTCTAAATGTGATATTATTGTTCATTTGGCCGCAATGAATAGACATGACGATTTAAATGTTATTTATAATGTAAATACGAACCTAGTAAGAAAGTTGTATGATGCCTTAATTACAACAAAGAGTAAGGCTCATGTTTTGTTTTCTTCTTCCTCTCAAGAAGAAAGGGATAATTTATACGGTAGAAGTAAGAAGGAGGGGCGAGAACTTTTAGCAAGTTGGGCAAAAAAATTTGGTGGGAAGTTCACAGGACTAGTTATCCCTAATGTGTTTGGTCCATTTGGACAACCATTTTATAACTCTTTTATAGCAACCTTCAGTTATCAGCTGACTCATAATGAAGTTCCTACTTTAGAAGTAGATGGGGATGTTAAACTTATATATGTGAATGATCTCGTTAAAATAATTATTTCTAAGATTAGAATTGGAACGGGAGATGACATATTCCTTGTACCTCATACTGATCAAAGGAAAGTTTCTGAAATATTAGAATTTTTAAAAGTATATAAAAATCAATATTTTGATTTGGGCATTATACCGGAATTGAAGTGCCCGTTTGAATTAAACTTGTTTAACACATTTCGATGTTATATTGACATTAAGATGCACTTTCCTGTAAAATTCACAAAGCATACAGATTCACGGGGGGCATTTGTTGAAGTGATTAGACTAAACGTTGGAGGTCAGGTGTCTTTTTCTACAACTTTTCCGGGTATTACAAGAGGGAATCATTATCATACTCGTAAAATCGAACGTTTTGCCGTTATCAAAGGAAAAGCGTTAATTCAGCTCCGTAAGATAGGATCATCTGAAGTATTAAATTTTTATTTGGATGGCACCGAACCTTCATATGTAGATATGCCAATCTGGTATACGCATAATATCAAAAATATTGGAAATGAAGAGTTGTATACGAATTTTTGGATTAATGAATTCTTTGATCAAAATGATTCTGACACCTATTTCGAAGCCGTTTAATTTTATTAAATAATAGTAATTCATAAAGATGAAATCAAAACTTAAAGTGATGACCGTGGTTGGTACCAGGCCAGAAATTATAAGACTGGCTAGAGTTATGGCAGCACTTGATGCTTCTGAAGCGATTGACCATATTATCGTTCATACTGGTCAAAACTATGACTACGAATTGAACCAGATTTTTTTCGATGACTTGGCAATCCGTAAACCTGATTATTTTTTGAACGCGGCAGGAGCTAGTCCAATTGAAACTGTTGGACAAATTTTAATTAAAATAGACCCGCTATTAGTTGAGGAAAATCCTGATGCTTTCTTGGTTCTAGGTGATACCAATAGTTGCCTATGTGCTATCCCAGCTAAAAAGCGCCACATCCCTATTTTTCATATGGAAGCTGGAAATCGCTGTTTTGATCAGCGTGTTCCTGAAGAGACCAATAGAAAGATAGTTGATCATATATCTGATATAAATTTAACCTATAGTGATATTGCGAGGGAGTATCTTTTAAGGGAAGGACTTCCTGCAGATAGAGTTATAAAAACTGGATCTCCGATGTTTGAGGTATTGAATCATTACTTGCCTCAAATAAAGGCTTCTGATATTCTAACAAAATTAAATTTGGAAGCGAACAAATATTTTGTTGTTTCATCACATAGGGAGGAGAATATAAATAGTGAGAAAAATTTCACTAATTTAATGGTAAGTCTAAACCTGATTGCTGAGAAATATGGTTATCCAATTATTGTCAGTACGCATCCAAGAACAAGAAATATGATAGATGCAAAAAAAATAGCAATGAGGCCTGAAATTCAGTTTCTTAAGCCTATGGGTTTTAACGATTATAATGCCTTGCAACTGAATTCTTATGCTGTGCTATCTGATAGCGGAACAATATCTGAGGAATCGTCTACATTGAATTTTCCTGCTTTAAATCTTCGTGATGCCCATGAGCGTCCAGAAGCCATGGAGGAAGCTTCTGTTATGATGGTTGGATTAAATCCTGAGCGTATAATGCAAGCTTTACTTCAATTGAGTTATCAAAAAAGGGGAGAAGAAAGAAACTTTAGAAGAGTTGCTGATTACTCAATGCCAAATGTTTCAGATAAAATGGTTAGAATAATAATTAGTTATGTGGATTATATTAAACGGGTAGTTTGGAGTGAAAATAATTAAATGAATATTCTTTTTTTAACTCTTGTAAGAATTACTGATGTTTCTGAAAGGGGAATATACACTGATTTAGTTAGGTATTTCCGTGATGAAGGACATAATGTTTGTATAGCATGTCCATCAGAAAGAAGGTATAATGAGAAAACCAGTCTTAAAAATTCTAAGGGAATTAATATTTTAAATATTGCAACCTTAAATATTCAGAAAACCAATTTCATTGAAAAAGGTATTGCGACTGTTTTGTTAGAGCGACAATTTTTAAAAGCGATTAAGAATTATTATTCCGATGTAGAATTTGATTTGCTTGTGTACTCAACACCTCCCATCACATTTTCCAAAATTGTAAGTTATTTTAAGCAGCGGTGCAATGCTCGTTCATATTTATTGTTGAAGGATATTTTTCCGCAAAACGCTGTTGATCTGGGGTTTATTAAAAGAAGTGGATTGCTCCATAGATATTTTAGTGCTAAGGAAAAAAGACTATATCAGATATCGGATCATATTGGTTGTATGTCACCAGCAAATGTAGAATATATAATTAAAAATAATAAATATTTGGAGCCTTCTAAAGTAGAACTTAATCCGAATAGTTTAACCCCATTAGTTTTTGATGAATATATTGAAAAAAAACATCTAACGAGAGAATCATATGGTATCCCTCAGCATTCTACTGTATTTATTTATGGTGGCAATTTGGGAAAACCTCAAGGAATAGACTTTCTATTAACTGTATTGAATTCAAATGTTGGGAACGAACAGGCTTTTTTTGTTATTGTAGGTTCAGGCACTGAGTTTCCGTTATTGCTAAAATGGCATGAAAAATTTGCTCCAAAGAATGTTTTACTATTGTCTGGATTGGAAAAGTCTAAGTATGATGTTTTATTAAGTTCTTGTGATGTTGGACTAATATTTTTGGATAGAAGATTTACTATCCCTAATTTTCCATCTCGCTTACTTTCTTATTTGGAATATAAAATGCCAATTGTTGCCGCAACGGACAGGAATACAGATATTGGGAAAATTGCGGTCACTAACCACTTTGGTAGGTGGTGCGAAAGTGGAGATTTGGAGTCATTTAATGAAATTATCCGCGAGCTATCTTTTAATGATGAATTGCGTACTAGAATGGGGATAAATGGATATGATTTTATGATGAATAACTATTTAGTTAAAAACTCTTACGAGGTAATAATGAAACATTTTAATAATGTATAGAGTTTTTTTCAAAAGATTTCTAGATTTAGTATTGGCTTTAATTGGAATAGTTTTATTGTCTCCAATACTATTACTGGCTACTATTTTTCTTTTTTTTGCAAATAGAGGAAAAGTATTCTTTTTTCAGAGGCGACCCGGTAAAAATGGGAAAATCTTTATGATTATAAAATTTAAGACCATGAATGATTTGTGTGATAAGAACGGTGTTTTATTACCCGATTCAAAACGTTTAACAAAAGTTGGAAAGTTTGTACGCAGAACATCAATTGATGAGATTCCTCAGCTGTTAAATGTTATTTGGGGTCATATGTCTTTAATAGGGCCAAGACCACTTTTGGTAGAATATTTACCCTTGTACAATGAAGTTCAAAAAACTAGACATAATATTCGGCCAGGAATAACTGGTTGGGCACAGGTGAATGGTAGAAATGCAATTTCCTGGGATCAGAAATTTAGCCTTGATATATGGTATGTGAATAATTTTGGCCTGATTTTAGATCTTAAAATTATCTATCTCACGATTAAAAAAGTTTTTTTTAAAGAAGGAATATCTTCTAACACATCTATGACGATGGAAAAATTTACTGGTAAATAAGATGCATATTATAGGAGCGAGTGGACACAGTAAGGTTGTTCTCGATATTTTGCAAGAAAATGGAAGTATTATCTCAGGGGTGTGGGATGATAATCCAGCAGTCTTAGATGTTTTAGGTTTTGAAATTAGCGGAAATATTGCTGCGTTTAAGAAATATAATTATAACGATGTGATCGTAGCAATAGGTAATAATGCCATAAGGAAAAAGGTCATAGATTCTTTTAATACAATTAGCTTTGCCAAAGCAATACATTCTAGATCTTTTGTTTCAAAAAATGCTGATATTGGAGATGGAACAGTTATTATGGCAGGTGTTTCCATTAATGCAGGTGTTTTTATTGGGAAACACGTAATAGTTAACACTAATTCTTCAATAGATCATGACTGCAAAATTCATGATTTCGCTCATATCTCACCAAATGCAGCTCTTGCTGGTAATGTAACTATAGGTGAAGGGACTCATATTGGCATAGGTTCTGCTGTTATACAGGGATTGACCATCGGCAAATGGGCCGTTATAGGTGCAGGAAGTGTAATAATTTCTAATGTTCCCGATTATTGTGTAGTAGTCGGTAACCCTGGAAAAATAATTAAATATAATATCCCTAATACTAAATAATTATGAATAGTAAAATATGGCTTTCATCTCCCCACATGGGTGGAGCAGAAAAAAAGTATGTAGATGAAGCTTTTGAAACAAACTGGATAGCACCATTAGGGCCGAATGTTTGTGGTTTTGAGAGTGATTTAGCGAAGTATACAGAAGTAAAACATGCATCTGCATTAAGTTCTGGAACGGCTGCAATTCATCTTGCATTAATAATGCTAGGGGTTGAACCTGGGGATGAGGTAATTTGTCAAACTATGACCTTTTCTGCTACAGCCAATCCAATAGCTTATTTAGGAGCAATACCAATTTTTGTTGATAGTGAAAAAGAAACATGGAACATGTGTCCTAACGCTTTATTGGAAGCAATAAAAGATAGAATTTCTAAAGGAAAGAAGCCTAAAGCAATTATCCCAGTTCATCTTTATGGAATGCCAGCTCAAATGGCTGAGATTATGAATATTTCCAAAGAATATGATATTCCTGTCGTTGAAGATGCGGCAGAGGCATTAGGTTCTAAGCTGAATGGTCAACCAATGGGGAGTTTTGGAATGATGGGAGTTTTATCATTTAATGGAAATAAAATTATTACGACTTCAGGTGGAGGTGCTCTTATATCAAATAATGAAGATATTATCAGTAAGTCGAGGTTTTTGGCTACTCAAGCAAGAGATGAGGCACCACATTATGAACACAGTGAAATTGGATATAACTATAGAATGAGTAATGTCGCAGCTGGTATAGGTCGAGGCCAAATGGAGGTGCTGAATGATCGTGTAGCAAAAAGAAGAGAACATTTTGAAACATATAAGAAAGCATTCTCTGATCTTGAATCTGTTTGTTTTGTGGATGAACCACCTGGATATTTTTCTAATCGGTGGTTAACAGCAATTCTAATAGATTCCAAGTTTTCAAAAGGAATTGATAGGGAAACAATTAGGGTTGCTTTAAACCATGAGAACATAGAAAGCAGACCCCTCTGGAAACCAATGCATTTGCAGCCGGTGTTTGCTCGTTATCCATATTACGGCGGAAGTGTCTCTGAGGATTTATTTAATAATGGACTATGCCTTCCATCA
The DNA here is from genome assembly GCF_019802255.1 of Pedobacter polysacchareus. GTDB lineage: Bacteria > Bacteroidota > Bacteroidia > Sphingobacteriales > Sphingobacteriaceae > Pedobacter > Pedobacter polysacchareus. The sequence continues at coordinate 581,858 of NZ_JAHYSS010000001.1, forward strand.
GGTTCAAACTTGACTGATAATGATTTGGAAAGAATATTTAATGGGGTTATATCTGTCTATTCTAAGACTCTGGTATAACTGCAATTTCATTCTTGTTAACTAGGCAATACCTGTATTCTAGCGTTTTAGAAAATGGGATTGAATGAAATATTATTTAGTAACCTAGTTTGTGATAAAAAAAAGTTTTCTAGTAAAAAAAGATTATGAAAATAGCTGTTATTGGAACAGGATATGTGGGTTTGGTAACTGGTACCTGCTTAGCAGAAACAGGAAACAAAGTAATTTGTGTAGATATAGATGCTGCTAAAGTTAAAAAGATGCAAGATGGTCAGGTACCCATCTATGAACCAGGACTTGACGTGTTATTTCATAGGAATATTGCTCAAGGTAGGTTAACTTTTACGACTGATCTGGCACATGGTATTCAGGATGCACAGATTATATTTATGGCTTTACCGACTCCTCCTGGAGGTGATGGTGCTGCCGATCTTTCCTATATCCTTGGCGCAGCAAAAGATATTTCTAAATTGGTTACAGAATACAAAGTGATTGTCAACAAATCTACCGTACCAGTAGGAACAGCGGATAAAGTACGCGCGGTTTTTGAAGCTAATACGAACATAGAAATTGATGTGGTTTCTAACCCTGAATTTCTTCGTGAAGGGGTCGCTGTGGAAGACTTCATGAAACCAGACCGTGTAGTGATTGGTACAAGAAGTGAAAGAGCACAGAAATTAATGGCGGAATTGTACGGCCCTTATGTGAGACAGGGAAATCCGATCCTGTTTATGGATGAGCGTTCTTCTGAGCTGACAAAATATGCCGCCAATTCTTTCCTGGCTACGAAGATTACATTCATGAATGAAATTGCAAATCTTTGTGAGATTGTGGATGCAGATGTAGATGCAGTACGTAAAGGAATTGGTTCTGATGCCAGAATTGGCAAGCGTTTCCTTTTCCCTGGAATTGGTTATGGAGGAAGTTGTTTTCCTAAAGATGTTCAAGCTTTGGCTAAATCTGCTGATGAACATCGATATGATTTCCAGATTCTGAAAGCGGTGATGGAAGTAAACGAGAAACAAAAGACAGTTTTGGTAGACAAGCTGTTGAATTATTATAAAGGTGACCTGAAAGGTAGGCATTTTGCTCTGTGGGGCTTGGCTTTCAAACCAGAAACTGACGATATCCGCGAAGCTCCGGCATTGTATATTATCGATGAACTGCTGAAACATGGCGCTACTGTTGCTGCCTTTGATCCGGAAGGAATGGAGAATGTGAAACGTCTTTTGGGCGATAAAATCAGCTTTGTTGCTGATCAATATGAAGCTTTGCAAAATGCAGATGCGCTATTGATCGCTACTGAATGGTCTGTTTTTAGAAATCCTGACTTTGAAAGAATGGAGGAGATCCTGAGTAATAAAGTGATTTTTGATGGACGTAATTTATACGATATGGAGAAGATGATCGATCTGGGCTATTATTATAACAGTATTGGGCGTAGGCTAATAAATGGATAATCCTAGTATTCTTTTATTGGGCACTGTTTTTGAATAAGGAATATTTCTGGTATTTAAAATATGCATTCATTGCCAATACACTCATAAAAAATCGTTGCAGAATAGTCTTATTATGAGTGTAAAATGACTATAACAAATATTGGGTATTGTTTTGGAGTAATAATTGTTAAATTTGGGATAACGTTTTAATTAAGCTCTATGTTTACTAAGTTAGAAATTGTATCGCGTTGGATTATTTTTACGATAGATATCTGCTTGAGCCTCCTTGCTTTGTTGTTTGCTGTGATTTTACAGCATAACTTTATTCTTGATAAGATTAATTTTATAGGATTCTACAAATCAATATTGTTGGTTATTGCAGTGAATACATTGGTATTCTATAGTGTGAAAACTTTTGCAGGAATCGTAAGATATACTTCAGCGCAGGATTCTTTCCGAATTTTATTTTCAGTTATTTTAAGTTCATTGGTTATTTTCTTTACAAATGCAGTAATTATTGTTGGTACAGGCTCTTCTGTGATAAGTAATGTTGCCATTGTAATATATACTCTGTTTAGCTTTTTAATGCTAATAACCTATAGGATTATAGTGAAATACTTCTTTATGTATCTTAAAAATGCAAAACTGGATAAAATAAGGATAATTATTTATGGTGCTGGTGAGGCTGGAGTAGCAACTAAAAGAACTTTTGATCATGATGCAAAAGTAAACAAGACAATTATTGCATTTGTAGATGATGATTTAAGGAAAGTAGGGAAAACAATTGATGGGGTTAAAATTTTGGATGCATCGCAATTGGAACATCTGATTGTAAAGCATGAAGTTGACGAAATTATCTTTGCTTCGTACACTATTCCTTCGGATAGGAAAAATCAAGTGGTAGATGTGTGTTTAGAACATAATGTTAAAATACTAAACATTCCTTCTCCTGATGTATGGGCAAAAGGACAGGTGACTACGGCTCAAATTCAAAACTTAAACATTGAGGATCTTCTAAATAGGAAAACCATTGAGATTGATATTGATGGAATTCAAAATCAATTGAAAGATAAAAGGATTCTAATTACCGGTGCCGCTGGCTCTATAGGTAGCGAGGTGGTTAGGCAATTACTGAAATTTGAAACAGGGCTAATTATTCTTTGTGATCAGAGTGAAACCGCGCTACATAATATTTATTTAGAATTGGAGGAAACTCATGCCAATACTAATTTTCATGCCTTTATTGGTGATGTAAGGGATGAAAAGCGAATGGAGTTTCTTTTTGAGACCTATAAGCCACATTACGTATACCATGCTGCAGCTTACAAACACGTTCCTTTAATGGAAGACAATCCTGCAGAGGCGATTAAAACAAATGTAGTGGGGACCAAAATGATTGCTGATAAATCCGTGAAACATGGTGTCCAGAAATTTGTAATGATTTCTACAGATAAAGCGGTAAATCCTACCAATGTAATGGGCGCTTCTAAAAGAATTGCCGAGATCTATGTACAATCTTTAAACAATTCATTGCACCACACGAATCATATTTTTAGTAATGGTCTAAGTTATATCAATGATTTAAATGTAAAACCAATCACCAAATTTATTACCACACGTTTTGGGAATGTTCTAGGCTCTAATGGATCAGTAATTCCTCGTTTTAAGCAACAGATCGAAAAGGGAGGGCCGGTTACTGTAACTCACCCGGAGATTACCCGCTATTTTATGACCATCCCTGAGGCTTGTCGTTTGGTATTAGAAGCAGGTTGTATGGGGAAAGGTGGAGAAATCTTTGTTTTTGATATGGGGAAATCTGTTAAGATTGTTGAATTAGCAAAAAAGATGATCCGTTTAGCGGGCTTAGTACCTAATGAAGACATACAAATTACTTTTTCGGGATTACGACCTGGAGAGAAGTTATTTGAAGAATTATTGAATGATAATGAAAATACTATGCCTACCCATCATGAAAAAATCATGATCGGAAAAGTAAGAGAATATGATTTTAATGAAGTCCAAATGCAATTGGTTAAACTGACAGGTTATGCGTTAACCGACCACACCACTAAAGTAGTACAGCAAATGAAAATTATTGTTCCTGAATTTAAGAGTAAAAACTCCATCTTTGAAGAGTTAGATGTGGAACGCCAGGAAGTTCCTGGAATACCTCAGAATTAGAGCCCCTTACATGAATTTTAAAATAAAACACATCTCCTGGATAGGAGCCCTAATTTTTGGTAGTATTGGTGCTCAAGCGCAAACACCAAATGTAAATATCCCGTATTCTTATCAGTTCTATCAAAAACTGAATAAATCTGTTTATGATATAAACAATCGTTCTCATTCTGCGATTAAAGGTTATTATGCCGATGATTCTTTACTGGTCCATCGATACAATGAATTGATGAAAATGGGTACAGACTCTTTAAACCGCCGCTCATGGGTTAGAAGAAAAATCACAGAAGAGCATTTATTGAATTTTAAAGGTGAGGATTATGAGGTTTATGCTGATTTCCTGCCTGATTTTCAAATTGGAAGGGAATTTTCTGAAGGTAAAACAACATGGATTAACACAAGAGGTATTCAATTAGGTGGTACAGTAGGAAAGCAGTTTTCTTTCTATACGAATGTTTATGAGAATCAAGGTGTGTTTGCCAACTACCTGACAGATTTTATCAACACCAATCAAGTGGTTCCAAGTCAGATGTCTGGTAAATTATTTGGAACAACTAAAGATTGGTCCTATGCGACAGCTTTATTGTCTTACACACCTAATAGATACCTAAACCTTGCAGTGGGGTACGATAAAAACTTTATCGGAGATGGATACCGTTCGATGTTACTTTCTGATGTAGCAGCAAACTATTCTTTTGTGAGGTTGCGTGCGAGTTTAGGTAATGTACAATACCAAACTATTTTTGGTTATATGCTGGATCCTGGGGCACAAAAGCTGACAACCGATAGACGTTTAGGAGATCGTGGGAAATGGGCAGCAATGCATTATGTAGATTGGAATGCGACAAAGCGTTTCTCTATCGGATTCTTCCAGGCAGTAACCTGGGCTGATGCAGAGCCTGAAGGTAAAAGAGGTTTCGATTTTAATTACATCCATCCTTTCATCTTCCTTCGTTCTGTGGAAGGTGCCAATACCACTTCACCTGATAAAATGCGCTTAGGCATCAATACTAAATATGAGATCCTAGATAAAACCACGGTGTACGGTCAGTTTATGATCGATGAATTCACGGCTAAGGAGTTTTTTGGCAACAAAGGTTACTGGGCAAATAAATGGGCCTTACAAATTGGTTTCAGAGGATCTGACTTGTTCAAAATAGAAGGGTTGAACTATCTAGCTGAGTTCAATACTGCCAGACCTTATACTTATGCCCACTTCGACAGGGTATCTAACTACGCGGCAATGAATCAACCATTGGCGCATCCAATGGGGGCGAATTTCAGAGAAGTATTAGGATTAGTGAACTATACTTACAAGCGATTCGACTTTCAGGGGCAAATGATGTATGCAAGATATGGTCTGGATCCAGAAGGACAGAATTATGGAAAGGATATTTTTAAGCCCTATGATACTAGAGCAGCTGATTATGGTAATTATATTGGACAAGGCATTAAAACTAACTTATACTTCGCTGAAGGACGTGTAGCCTATCTTTTAAACCCAAAGTATAACCTTCGTTTGGAAGTAGGAGGAGTTTATAGAAAAGAGAGCAACAGCTTAGGTAATAAAAATACTGGCCTAATTACATTTGGGTTAAGAAGTACTTTCAGGAATTTATATCAAGATTTGTAATTGATTCACTAGGATAAAAAAATAAGAAGTCCGGGATTTTAATCCCGGGCTTCTTATTTTTTTATCCTAGTTGGAATAGTGAATCAAAGTGTTACTTTTGGCCATTAATGTTCTCAAATGCTAGAAAATAACAATTTAAGTCAAGCTTTTTCAAAAAGTTTCAAGGCTGTTGGCAAACGTAATTGTGCCATCTTTTTGCCTAAAGGTGATCCTTTAAGCGAGATTTCTGTTACTGGGATTGGACTCCATGAAAAGGCGGTTGAAATGGCTTATCGGATGCTGGAAAGAAGGGAGGAGCTAAAACATAGCACACGACCTGTCTTACTGGCGATGTCTCCAGGATTAGATTTCGTAATTGCATTCATCGCAGGCTTATACGCTGGGATTACCATCGTTCCCATTCCAATTTCTAGGAGTAAATTACAGGAAGAAAGAATTCGAAATATTATCAGTGATTGTAATGCAGGAGAAATATTCTGTGATAAAAGTGGTTATGAGGCTTTAAAAGGTTTTTTGGACTTGCCGGCATTTAAACTGCACTGCATTACGGATGACCGGGAAGTTCTTGCGAACAACAGATTTGAATTGCCTGGTTTCTCCTTTACAGCTGAAGATCCTGCGTATATACAGTATACATCCGGGTCATTCAAGAAGCCAAAAGGGATTCTGCTTTCTCATGCGAATGTGCTCCATAACCTGAACTTGGTAGGTGAAGTTTGTGGTTTTAATGAACAAACGATCTCAGGAAGTTGGCTTCCTCATTATCATGATATGGGCTTAGGTACTATTTTGGTGAGTTTGATACATGGATCTAAGATTGTCCTGATGTCACCTCTGGCATTTATTCAAAAGCCTGTGAGGTGGCTGAAAATGATTTCTGAGTATAAGGTAACACTTAGTGGCGCACCAGCTTTTGCCTATAACCTTTGCTGTAACAGGATCCCAGCAGATGAAATTCATGGATTGGATTTGTCCAGCTGGAAGCTGGCATTTCTTGGTTCCGAAATCGTGCGTAAAAAAGTAATTTCTTCTTTTTATGAGAAGTTTTCCGCTGCTGGACTTTCTTCAAATTCCCTATTTGCGTGTTATGGTATGGCAGAAGCAAACTTTTTCATTGCAGGAGAACGGGCATTTAGGCAGGATGAAAACTTGGACTCAAATGAAGCGGAGATGATAGCGCCCTGTTTCTTACGTGAAATCGTCAAAAAGTCTATCATAATCGTTGATTTCATCACTAAAAAACAATTGCCTGATTCCGAAAAAGGAGAGATCTGGATTCAGTCAGCCTCATTGGCAAAAGGATATATTTTGCCCTCAACGAATCAACCTATTCCTGTTGATTCAACAGAATTTGCGCAAACTTGTGAAGGACAAGCTGGGGAATGGTTTAAAACCGGAGATTTAGGCTATCTTGATGGCGATAAATTATATGTGCTTGGTCGACAAAAGGATACCATTAAAGTAAATGGTTTGAATATTTCCGCTGCTGATGTTGAATGGTTGGCCGGAGACGTTAACTCCAACCTGAATCCATTAGCTGCCGCTGCTTTTAGAACCAGCGAGGAAGACGATAGTAAAGCTTGTCTATTAATTGAAGTGTTTTCAACGGAGCCTATGAATATCGAAGATATCAAAGCACAAATACGATCAAAGATGCTGTCTTGTTTTTCATTGGAATTAGAACATATACTGATTTTGAAAAGCGGTACCTTGGATCGGACTTCCAGTGGAAAAATAAGGCGTTACTCCATAGGCCAGGATTTTGATATTCATGCTTACGAAAAAAGAGTCCTGATATAGGCAGGCTAGCCCTATACGTTCAATAATAAGTATACTAGTTTCTTGACCATACTGATTTAGCCTTTTAATTCAATAAACATGAACAGTAGCACCGAAAAAATAATAAGGCCAGAACTTTCTCATCCAGGTTTTACCTATATTAATGATATTGATATTGCCAATGAGGTCAACAAAAACAGTGATTTTGTACCACCTCCCATGGAAAAGTACCTCCTTGAGCTGCAAGCTGCAAGTGGGAGAGATTTTTCTAACCTCATCCTAGTTTCTGGAAATGCACTTTTCTTTATGTCTGGAAATAAGCATATTCAGCTTCGAAAGAAGGTAATGAATACACTTGGAAAAGGTAATATTAACAAATGGATTCCAATTTTTGATGAGGCGATTGACGCGGCCATCCTTAGTTTGAAAAATTCGGGAACTCCTGATATTGTTGCTGATTTTACTTATCCTTTATTTCTCGAAACTACTCAACGTGTTTTAGGAGTCCGACCGAATGATCCTGAAAGATTTGACTACTGGACGCAACAATTACAGACCCTGCTTCAGCCATTGTTACCCTTGAGGCAGTTGATCAAAATGGAAGCAGGTTTTGGTGACCTGTTGGACCAAATGCGGGAAAAGGAAATCGGGGAAAAGGAAGACAATCCAGCATCACTACTCAGCGAGTTGAGGGATTTTAGATTGGAAGGTTATTCAGAAGACGATGTTCTGGCTACAATATTAGTACTCTATGGTGCCTCTGTTAATATTTCTCAAACGATGGCCAATGTGGTTTGGCATTTACTTTCAGCTCCTGAAGCCATTAGCGCATGCGCAAAAGATCCAGCATGGGTGACCAATAACCTGGAATATCTTATAAAAATTAGCGCATCACCAAGATATATCCACTCCATCTCCATGACTAATAAGAAAATTGGTGGCCTGGATTTTAGTAAAGGTGATAATGTACTGATTGACTTGCTGGAAGTTCATAATGTGGGCTGTCCTTTTGCAAAGGAGAAAAGCTGGACTAAAGAAGAACTCTCCAATAACTCACATATCGCATTTGGTAAAGGGATCCACTTTTGCGTAGGCGCTTTTCACAGTAGGGTTCTCATTGAGCGTGCTATACCTAAACTATTTGCAAGTTTTCCTAAAATCACCAAGTTGACGGATGTGCCGGATGTAAGCGACCAAAAACAAACGGTGATCCTAAATTCTTTAAAAGTTAGTCTAAACGAAAAATAAAATGCCGGAATTAAACAAAATATACCTTGTTGAATTATTAATAACAAAAATAGCTGATCATGTGGAAATTGAAATTGATTCCATAGATCCAGCGAAAAACCTGGATGAAATAGGGTTGAGTTCCTTACATGCCGTAATTATTTCCGGAGAGCTGGAAGATGCTCTGGAAATTGAAATCGACCCGATGATCATGTTTGAAAATAAAACTATTAATGAGGTAGCTGATAAGATAATGCTGTTGAATAATGGATAAGTATTTTATCGGTTTATCCACTTCTGGACATGACCCTGCCTTTAGTGTGGTAAATGACAAAGGGGAGGTGATTTTTGCTGAAGCTACAGAAAGATTTGTACAGCAGAAAAGAGCCTGGGGCATAGATGCAGATCATCCTGAACACATTAGAAGTGTGCTGCCGGATTTGATCAGCCCTGCCGCTGAAATTGTTATCTCAAAAAGTTGGATTAAATCTAAAAAGGGTTTGCCAATTGATATTGCCGGAGGATTATTAGTGGATTCTACTACTGCAAAGTGGCTAGTGTCGTTGCAGGATAAAGTATTTGCAAATGCTGGCGAAAATTTAAGGGAATACCTCTTACTGGAGGAAGATAATTCCGTTGAATGCTTCGACCATCATCTTTGTCATGCAGTGAACGCCTGCTATACTGCCGATTTCAGCTCAGGTTTATGTCTGGTCATTGACGGGGAGGGAGAAGTCGGTGCAGTTAGTGTCTATCGATTAAAAGATCGGACATTGCAACGGATCTGGCGCTCCTGGGGACCAGGAAGTTTGGGAAGTTATTACGGATGGCTGACTAAAATCTGCGGTTTCGATACGCGTAGGGGAGAAGAGTGGAAAGTGATGGGGCTGGCGGCCTTTGGCAAGCCGGTTGAATTTATTGTAGAAGCCTTAAAAAAACTGATCGAAGTCAAAGAGGGCCGGTTATTATTCGCCTCCGAAGCGCAAATGCAAGAGGTGATCAACCATATAAAACCCTTTTATAGAAAACCAGAAGAAGAGCTCATGATGGTCGCCGATTTGGCTGCCAGTGGACAAGCCGCATACGCTTATTTTGCTGATCAGATTTTAATACATTGTGAAAGCTATGGGGAAGAAAATTTAATTCTCTCCGGAGGCTGTGCATTGAACTCTTCGTATAATGGCAGTATTATCGGACGATTCTCCTTTTTGAATGTCCATGTGCCCGCTGCTCCTGCTGATGATGGAAATGCGCTGGGTGCGGCCATCCTAAGCTGGATGAAAGCCCATCAAACTGTCAAAATCCCTTATGGGAAGGGCTCAGCATACCTTGGTAAGCAGGTGAAAACTGAGGCTAAAATTTTCAACAGTCTAAGTAAATATGGAGCTTCTTTAAGGGTCATGGACCTCAAAGAAGACAGCGGTAAAATTATTGCAAAGAAACTTTTTGAAGGGAAAATTATTGGGGTAATGCATGGAGGCGCAGAGTTTGGGCCACGGGCTTTAGGCAATAGATCTATTCTGGCAGACCCGAGAGGAGACAAAACGAAAGACTATATCAATAATGAGATTAAAGGAAGGGAGTCTTACCGACCTTTTGCACCAATAGTATTTGAACATGATGTAGAAAACTATTTTGAGAAAGCACATCGTTCTCCATATATGTCATTTACACTTCCATGGAAAGCTGAAATGAAAAAAATAGTTCCGGCTGTAGTTCATGAAGATGGAACGGGAAGGCTTCAAACTATAAATCAAAAGGATAATCCCTGGATGACTGAAGTGTTGACAGAATTCGGTGCATTAAGTGGTGTACCTGTACTGCTGAATACGAGCTTCAACGTAATGGGAAAGCCAATCGTAAATTCAATAGATGATGCGCTTGTGGTATTACTTACCTCTGGATTGGATGCAATTCTATATGATACTATTCTTGTCGAGAAATAAAGCTCATGTTATTCCAATCTATAAAATTCATATTCATTTTTTTTCCAATCACGCTGGTTACATTTCTATTACTCAATAGGCGGTATCCGAAATTGGCAGCCGGGGTACTTATAGTTGCATCATTATTTTTTTGCGGGTATAACGATTTTAGAGCGTTTATAGTCTTAATTGGATCAGGGCTCTTTAATTACTTCACTGCACTGATGATCGATAAATGTAAGGCTGGGTCACGGTATCAATCCTTATTCCTCGGTGTGGGTATTTTGCTGAATTTTTATGTCCTGTTTTGGTATAAGTTCTTTTCAGCAAGTACCCAGCATACCGTAGTTAGCAATGACCCTAATGCCAACCTGATTCTTGAATTTGGCATTCCTTTAGGGTTGTCCTTTTATACCTTGTATCAAATCTCATTATTAGTCGATATTTATAGAGGGAAGGCAAAACTTTGTGATTTTAAAAGTTACTTTTTATCCGTAACAATGTTTGCTCATCTACCTGCTGGGCCGATCCTGAGGTATAAAACTTCAATTAAGCAATTTGTAGAAGCAGGACGGACAAGAATAACTGAGGAGAGTATTGGCTTAGGGATAAGCTTATTTACTTTTGGTCTGTTCAAAAAGACAGTCTTTGCAGATACTTTGGCAATCTTTACGGGCCAGATGTTTGTTAGCATTAACTCAAATGCTCATTTTACATTTCTAGAATCTCTGGCTACGGTCTGGGCTTTCCTCCTTCAATTGTATTTTGATTTTTCTGCCTATTCCGATATGGCCATTGGGCTAGGATTGTGTTTTGGGTTCAAATTTCCAGTGAATTTCAATTCGCCGCTTAAAGCCATATCTTTTACTGACTATGTAGCTAGGTGGCATATTTCTCTGATTGCATTTAACCGCGAATATATCTTCATTCCAGTATCCAAGTTGATGTTAAAATTGTTAAAGGGGAATTCGCCCTTTAATAACTATTTGTCTGGAATTGTGGCAACGATGATCGTTTATATTTCTATTGGCTTTTGGCATTCACCTACCTTGCAGTTTTTATTTTCTGGCGTAGGGATTGGTTTGATTCTTACGATAAGTCAATTGATGGTACTAATCTTTAGAAGATGGTGGCCAATGAAACTAAAACTTGGTCAAATTGGTCGAGTATTGAATCAGGTAAAGGTACTGTTCATTGCTGCTATTGCAGGGAGTTTGCTAATGCTAAATGATCTTTCGTCTTTTAGATCCCTTTTGGCGGGTTTTGGAAGATTTGATTTTAGGACTGACGGTGCTTTCTGGCTAACTACTGGAACTTCGGATTTCTTTTCCATGATAAAAAAACCGATCTACCTTTTTGGTTATGAAAGTTATATGTTACCATTTCCTCTTTTTATTTTGATATGCTCTATGATTGCGGTAAAAGGTCCGAATAGCATGGAACTTTTTGGGCTGATGACTTTTAATCCCACTAAATGGAATAAATTTCTAGTTTGGAAGCCTAACTTGTTTTGGGGACTGGTTACAGGGTTTTTACTGGCATTGTATTTAATCATCAAATTGGATAATCGTATGTACCAAGACTTTCTTTATGGGCAGTTTTAAAAAAATGAATAGGAAATATCATACAGGGCCTTTTATTAATGGATTTATGATCGCTATGGGCTCGTTATTATTAATTATTGGTACTGTCAATTTTATAGTCGACCCTTTCTGGTATAGAGAAAAGAGAGTAAAATATTTTAACTATTTACCCATAAACGAGATCACTAACACGGCACCTTTAATGAATATAGCCACACTTTATTCAAAAGGTCCGAATGTTAAATATAGTGTGATAGGTACATCTCATGTACTGGCAGGAATAAAGAATTGTGAATACCCTGAGCTGGAAAAGGTGGGTGTTTCTGCAATGAGCATTCAAGAAAGTCAAAGAGTTTTGCAGAAGATATTATTAAAAGCAACAGTGTCAAAGACAGTTTTTATAGAGGTCTGCGGTATCAATGATATCCCCCAAATTCGCGATGTAAGCTTTTTAAATAGGATTTTCAGCTTACGAGCTTTTGTTTATTCTATTAGGACGATGAAACATAACTTCCTTAATGATCAGCAACTAAAAATTGAACTTTGCGCCCCTTACACTCCAAATATTGACACTATAAAATCCATAGATGAACTCAATTCAAAACAAATACCACTGCGTCCAGTTACCTCACAAGAGATTCTGGCTTTGAAGGAGATGTTTAAATTTAAAGATGGCCTGAAAAAAGATTTGCAACATCAGGTCGTTTTTTTTACTTCGCCACTTCCACAGGAAACTATGGAAAATGAAAAATATAGGCTGATAAATCAGAAGCTTTCAGAACAAATGCAACAAGTGGTGGATTCCATGCAATCAGCTAATCATCAAATCAAATTTAAATTCATCAATCTAGCAGATACTAAAATTGGGAACGAGTATAAGTTTAGTGAGGGTAATTTCTATGAAGGTTGGTATGATGGAACCCATTTTAAACCAGTGGTTGGTGATCAGGTTGTAAAGTATTTGATGGGACATTCAAATTAAACGAAGCTTTTTCAAATATTCCCGATTCTTCATTTATTTCAGAATAAATCCTACTTTTGCGTTTAATTAGATTTCTTCTAAATAACAACAACGCATACTGGCGATCATTTCCTGCGAAGAGATTGCGCTTTAAAATTTTATAATGAATAGAATATTTATCATCCTTTCTTTTCTTTTGATCTTCGTAGTCGGATCCGCTTTTTACGCAGAAAGTGAAGAGGATTCATTAAGAGCACAATATAGTAAACCGGTCAGTCAATGGCCAAAGCCCACAATTGATAGTGGTGTAAACTGGACGGAAATGAGTTCCTTGCCAGCTATCGACAGCAATTATTTTAAGCTAATGGCTGAACCAAAGGTGATGCTGGGACAACTCTTGTTTTTTGATCCATTGCTTTCTGGTTCCAACCAGGTTTCTTGCAGCAGCTGTCACGATCCGGAAATCTCCTGGGGGGATAAACGTGCGGTAGCACTTGGAAATGATCATTTGCAGGGAAATAGAAATACGCCTTCGCTGCTCAATGTAGCAGAACGCAAAAGCTTGTTCTGGGATGGCAGGGCGGCAACATTGGAGTCTCAGGTAGATGGCCCGATTACCGCACACCATGAGATGAACATGAAACCTGAGGCTTTGCCTAAGAAATTAGGAAAGATCAAAGGCTATAGAGAACTGTTTGTAAAAGCCTATGGAAAAGATAAGATCACTTACCCGCAAATTGTGGAATCCTTAGGTGCTTTTGAAAGAACGATAAGAAGCAGAAGAAGTAGGTTTGACCGTTTCCTGGATGGAGAAACCAAAGTTTTAGACGATCAGGAATTGCATGGACTACACCTTTTCCGTACTAAAGCGAGGTGTATGAACTGTCACAATGGAAAATACCTGACGGATGAAGCGTTTCATAATATCGGATTAACTTATTATAAACGTAAATACCAGGATTTGGGAAGACACCTGATCACCGGCAAAAAGGAAGATGTAGGCAAATTCAGAACACCTTCCTTAAGAGATGTGATGCATACCGGTCCATGGATGCACAATGGCATGTTTGATAGCATTACTGGTGTTGTTAATATCTACAATAGCGGTATGCATATGATCGATCCAACAGAAGCGCAAGCCAAAGCAGATCCTTTGTATCCCAAAACAGATCCACTGCTAAAGCCATTGAAGCTAACCAGTGCAGAGGTGAAGGCAGTAGTTGCTTTTATGAACGCAATTACCGCAACACAGTACCACATGAGAAGACCGGAATTGCCAAGATAATTTCTTTATCTCAGGCCTTTTCCTTCGAAAATATCAGCGGTGATCCTCCTGGATTTCTCGCAACCTGTCTGATAGACAGTTCTTTCTATTGTCCTAGTCCGGAGCTTTTATTAGCTCCGGAATGCCAGGAATTCTAATTGCTAATTCTAGAAAATATCAGCGCAAAATGGGCCTTTAGGAGGGATTTTGCGTACTTTTGCGGTCTTTTTAACTTATGCCGATGATAGACAGTGCCAGGATTCTTGAAGTACTCAATAGCTCAGCAAGTGTGAATTTGCTGAAGCTGAGGAACAGGGATATTGTGATAGAATTTCTAATCAATACTTTTATAAATGAGGAAGCGACCGTTTCCTCCGATCATGTTCATTCTTTATTGGCTGACTTCCTGGATCTTAAGCAGGTAGACAATGATGAGGAGTATGAAATTGAAAGCTTTGACTCCTATGAGGTAAAGGCGAGGAAATATGTGAGGAAGTGGACGGACAGCGGTTTTTTAACGAATTATCAGGACGACCAGGGAGAGATATTTTACGAGATTTCTGCACATTCCAGTAAAACCATCGACTGGTTAATGAGCCTTCAGAAAAAGGAATTTGTAGGTACAGAATCCCGCTTCAAAGATATTTTCAATCAACTGAAAGACTTGGTGGAGTTTACCAATGGTGATCGCGACAATCGTTTGGCCATTTTAGAAGAGAAACGACTGGAAATTGAACACCAGATCGAACAGCTGAAATCAGGTAAAAAGGTCAAGATCTACCAGGATTATGAGGTGATTCCACGTTATAATCAATTAACACAAGCGGCAAAAGAACTGTTGTCGGACTTTAAAGAAGTGGAAGATAACTTTAAAGACATCACCAGACAGATTTACCAGAAACATGCAGAAGGGAGCTTAACGAAAGACCATATCCTGGAGTTTACTTTCAATGCCCTGGATCAGATTAAAGACAGTCAGCAGGGCAAGAGTTTTTACGCCTTCTGGTCTTTCCTGCTGGATCCGGTGTTACAGGAAGAATGGACTACGCTCAGCAATACGCTATTCGAAAGATTAGACGAAAGAGAGATTGTAGTTGGCGATTTCTTCCTGAAAGGAATGAAGAAATACCTGCATGCCTCTGGTCAGAAGGTGTATAAGGCAAATGATAAGATGGCGGAGAAGTTGGGCCGCATCATTAGAGAGTCTGAAGGTTCTAAAATCCAGGTCACACATAACGTGATCCAGGAGATTAAAACGATGCTGATCGAAGTAGGGAAGCAGGAAAACCGCCCGGATATCGGGTTGGTACTGGAATCAAACCTGGAAATCTATCCGTTTTTTGAACAGCGCCTGATGCTGGAGCAGCCGGAAGAACTGCTTTATCATACCAGGCCTAAGTTAGCAGACAAAGACATCTTAAGTTCAAGGCAGCTCGGTAAGTTATTCGGTCAGACGAAGATCGATAAAGAAGTGCTGCGGAAAAAAATCAGAACGGTATTGTCAGGGAGAGCCCGCGTTTCCCTATTTGAAATCATTGAAGCCGACGGTGGTATCGCAGATGGCCTTCCAGAGCTGTTTGGGTATTTATCTGTGGCCAAAGAGTTCAAACATACCATCAACCCAGAAAACACACAGCGTATTTTATTTGATGCCCAAGGGCAGAAGTCAATCAACGTACCTGAAGTAATCCTATTAAAGAATGAGTAATTTTGAAGATAAAACAAAGCCTTATTCCAAGGCCATCATCAGGCTGCTGAAAGGCCCGGTGTACTCCCAATCCAGTGTTTGGGAAGATATTATTCATTACCAGCGAGAGATTCAACACTATTTAAATGTGATTGGTCTGGAGCTGATCTTGAAAAAAGAAGAAGGCCTGGCTTTCTTTAAACAGTTTGAAAACAATGAAGGCCATACGATGGGATTGATCTCCCGTCGCCAGATTGGTTTTGAAACTTCTATTGTCCTGGTGATTTTGCGCCAGATGCTCGAAGATTTTGACAACAATCCTACGCTGATCGATGGCAATGAGAAATTCATCAGCCATAAAGAGATCCGCGAAGAAATTGAATTGTTCCTGCCAGAAAAATATAACCGTGTGAAATTCCTGAAAGAACTGGACAGCTATATCCGCAAAGTTGTGGAGCTGGGCTATTTGAAAGAACAGCAGGAAACCGATGCAGAGCCGATTTATAAGATTCAACGCATCATCAAGGAAAAAGTAACCCTGGATGTTTTAAAAGATTTTAAACTGAAACTGGAGGAATATGTATAGTTTATTTAGCACGAGTTCCGACAAAGCAGGATACCGACTGCAATATATGGAGGTTTATAACTGGGGAACATTTGATGGAGAGATCTTCAAGATTTCGCCTAAAGGAAACAATTCCCTGCTTACAGGTGCAAATGCCTCCGGTAAAAGTACGTTTATTGATGCTTTGCTCACTTTGCTGGTTCCAGTGAAAGGAGATCGATTTTATAACCAGAGTTCTGGAGTAGAGAAAAAAGGAGATAGGACGGAAGAGACTTATGTATATGGTCATTATGGCAATATCCAGAACGAAGGGGAGCTAAAAGCAACCACTCAAAAACTGAGAGACCATACCGCTTATTCCGTATTATTAGCCTCATTTGAAAATACAGAAGGACAGGTGATCACGCTGTTCCAGGTGCGCTGGTTCAGCAATGGCGAGCTGAAAAGAAGCTTCGGAATTGCCCATGTGCCCCTGGAAATTGAAAAAGACTTTGGCCAGTTTGATGGTAAAGGGATTTGGAAAAGACGCCTGGAGAAAATATACAACTATGCCGTTTCTAAAAAGCGTGTAGAGTTTTTGGATGGTCCAACGAAGTATGCGGAAAGGTTAGCACACTTGTTTGGGATGCGTTCCGTAAATGCTTTAAGCCTGTTCAACCAGGTGGTAGGGGTGAAAGTGCTGGAAGATCTGGATGAGTTTATCCGTATGAATATGCTGGAATACCAGGATGCAGAAGCGGAATTTATCCAGCTGAAAGAGAGTTTCATTACCCTGATGGATGCGAAAACAAACATCGAAAAGGCGAAAGAGCAGATTGCCCAGCTGACACCAATCCATGACCTGGCCACTCAGCTTGCTGAAATTGAAGCTAAACTGGAGGTATTGCAGAAAGACAAGGATACTGCGGTATTCTGGTTCGCCGGAAAAGGAGTGGAGCTGATTACGGCCAAGCTGGACAAAAACAAAGAGGTACTCCAGCAATTAAAAGCAGACTTGATTCAGCTGAAGGAAAAAGATGAAGCCGCAAGGAAGCAGGAAAGAGCACTTTCGATGTCCATTGAAAATGAAGAGGTTTGGAAACAAATTGAAAAGATTGAAGAGGAGATCAAGCAGGCGGAGAAACTTAGGAACCACCGTCAGCATAAACTAGAAAGCTACAACCGTTTGGTGGCAGCGCTGGACCTTCCTCAAAATCCAGATGCCAATGTATTTGCCGATTCCAGGGCTTTAACGCAAGAAAAACGCTCTGAAGGAGATGTACAGCGCGAACTGGAAGAAGAAAAGAAAAGACAAATTAAGAATGAGATCGACCGGCTACAGGAAGAAGTAGATAACTTGCTGGCAGTAGTAGGGTCTCTTCAAAAAAATAAAAACAACATCTCCGGCAGAGAAGCCGACATCAGGGAGGATATCCTGGCTCATGTAGGTGCTACGAAAGATGAATTGCCATTTATCGGGGAGCTGATTCGCGTAAGGGAAGTAGACCTGGAATGGGAGCCGGCAATCGAAAAAGTGCTCCATAATTTCGCATTGAGGCTGATTGTTCCTGAAAAGTATTACAATGAGGTCAATGCGTATGTGAACCGCACCAACCTCAAAGGCCGCATTACTTACCAGCGCTACAAAGGATTTACTTCGATGGGCAGCCTGAAAAGAAGGTCTTATGAAGGGGATTTGTTGGTCAACAAGCTGGAATTTAAAGAAGGTTCTGTATATGCGGAATGGCTGGAAGATGCGATTGCCAGTCAATACAATTACAGCTGTGCCGAAAGTCTGGAAGAATTTAACCGCTATGAAGAGAAGGCGCTGACGAAAGAAGGGCTGATCAATGCGGTTAAAGGAAAACATGAAAAAGACGACCGTCCGCATATTGCCAGAAGAGAGAACTTTGTACTTGGATGGGACAATAAGGACAAAATCAACCTCCTGAAACAGGAATTGTCGGTTTTCCAGGAAAAGCAAAAAGAAAATCAGCAGCAGCTGGAATTCATCAATCAATCCATCAAAAAGATCGATGAGCTGAAAGAGAAATTCTACCAGCTGTATTCTGATTATGCGGTGTTTGAAGACCTGAACTGGGCGGTTTATGCCACAGAAATTGAAGAGAAAAAGACGGTAAAAGAAAGTCTGGAGAAAACTAATGATAAGGTTAGGGAGCTGCAGAAACAACTCGAAATCGTAAAGGGGCAGTTGGATGCCATTGATAAGGAAAAAGAGCGCAGCGTGAAGCTGAAGCACGATACCGAATGGATGAAGCAGAGCCTGGAGAAGGAATTGGCCGCAAACAAGGAAACATTGGCCTTGTTTGAAGGACACCATCCGGATGTGGCCGAGTTTGAAGCGACTCATGAACATTTATTGAACATTCAGCATGTCAACTTTAAGGCAGCACAGGATACTTTCAGGGAGCAGAATATGAACCTTGGAAATGACCTTCGCTCTGAAAAGCATAAGAAAGAAAATGCGGCGAGAATTAAGATCAATAACTTTAAACAGCCCAATGAACAGCTGACCCAGAAGTTTAAAGATTGGCGTTCTGATGTAAATGGATTGCCGGATTCTACGAACCTGGAGTTCATTGCAGAGTATCAAAAACGCCTGCAGCAGCTCAAAGAAGACAACCTGCCGAAATATGAGCAGAAGTTTGAAGCGTACCTGCAGGAAACCATCATCAATAAGATCGGTGATTTCAGGATGTTCTTTGAAAACTGGGCGGAATCCATCAAGGAAAACGTGAAAGTATTGAACGAAGCACTCTTTGAGATTGATTTTAAAAGTACACCGAAAACCTATATTCAGCTGGTCGCTCCAGATCGGATTTATGAGGATGTGAAAACTTTTAGAACGTTATTGAATAATGCGATTCCTAACGGACAAGAAGGAGAAGATTTGATTGAAGGCAAGAAACTGCATTTCGACAGACATATTGAGCCATTGATTGAAAAATTAGAAAAAGAAGAATGGCGCAAAAAAGTGATGGATGTGCGTTCCTGGTACAGCTATAAAGCAGAAGAGTTTTATAAAGAAACCGGGCAGAAGTACAAGACGTATGAGAACATGGGCCAGCTTTCCGGTGGAGAAAAGGCACAGCTGACCTATACGATTTTGGGTTCTGCAATTGCCTACCAATTCGGGTTGACAAAAGAAGGACTGCAAAACAATTCCTTCCGTTTTATTGCCATTGATGAGGCTTTTAAAGCTCAGGATGAGGATAAAGCACGTTACCTGATTACTTTATGCAGACAGCTTCATTTGCAGCTGCTGGTGGTAACGCCTAGTGATAACATCCATATCGTGGAAAATGACATCTCTTTTGTCCACTTTGTGGAGCGTAAAGATGAAAGGCATTCCTGGTTGTATGACATGCCAATTGAACAATTTAAAGCAGAAAGAGCACACTTTGTAAAAGACTAGCTCCAATGCATATTTGCAGTGTAATTTGTAATTGGCTAAATTAAAGCTGATTACAAATTGCTTGCTGCTCATGAAAATCGGCCTCCAAAAGGTTAACCCCAGCTCGATAAAAGATACTTTAAGAAAAGACTTGTATCGGTATGGAGGAAGATCCGGCTTTTGGGGATTCCTGTCCGGTTTAAAAATTCCTGGCTTCCGCTATACTTATTTTCTCAGAAAAGCAGGTCTTGCTTCCAGGTACTCCTGCGCTGGTCTATTTTACCGGTTTATGCTCCGCAGATATACTTATAAATACGGGATTCAGATTCCAATCGGTACGCAGATAGGCGATGGTTTTTATATTGGCCATTTCGGCAATATTGTAGTCAATAAAGCAGCAAGGATTGGTCGTAATTGTAACCTGGCTCAAGGCGTTACCATCGGACAGGTAAACAGAGGTGCACTATCCGGTTGCCCGGTCATTGGGGATAACGTGTGGATAGGAGCCAATGCCGTGATTGTTGGCGCCATTCATATCGGAAACGATGTCCTGATTGCCCCTAATTCTTTTGTGAATTTCAATGTGCCCGGAAATTCTTTAGTGATCAGCAATAAATGTGAATGTAAAAGTTATGAAAACCCAACTGCTGGTTATATCAATAATGTGATGGGGAAGGGAAAATAAAGAGCCTCCTATCGGGATCGAACCAATGACCTACTGATTACAAGTCAGTTGCTCTACCAGCTGAGCTAAGGAGGCTTTTATTATGGATCAAGAGTCAATAAATGCCCTTGATTTCCTGGTGAGGCCACAAAAGTAGGGTTTTCTTTCATTTTGCCAAATTATTTTATCCGGTTTTTATTTAAATCGCTAAAAATCAGGAATTTTAATTTCCACCTTTTTTAAATTGAAACTATTCAGGAGTTTGAAAATTAAAAAAGGTGGAAGAATTCGAATTAAGGAAGCTGATAAGTGGCCATGACAGGGAGGTGGTCCGAGGCATCGATATTTGGGAATACCTGATGCGAAATGACTTTTATCTTAGTTCCTTTTTTCAACAGGATAAAATCGATTTCTTCTTTAGGATCATCCTGTGGAATGGTTGGTGCACAATTTTCTGTGCAGCTGCGGGTAAAATATTGTTCCAATAGTTTCATTGCCGGGCTGCTGGAAGTCAGGTTTAAATCTCCTGCTAGGATGACATCAGCTTTCTTTCTACCAATGAGGTTATTGATTTCCTTGATCTGTAACATTCGGTGTTCATTATTCAGATCCAGGTGGGTACAGGCAAAATGTAAGCCTTCGCCATTTGGCAGCGTGACATGGATGACTGCCAGGCTGCGGGCTTCGGCTGCTATTCCTGCTTTAGAAGGTAAAGGATAACGGTTTGAGCTGTTGATCGGATATTTGGAAAGGATGCCCACTCCATATTCACCACCTTCAAAATCTATCCCTTTTGAAAAGAAATAAAACATTCCGGTAAGTTCTGCCAGTTGTTTCAATTGATCTATTTGTCCGGTTCTTTTGGTGATCTTATCTACTTCCTGTAAGGCCACCAGGTCTGGAGTGTGTTGTTTAATAACCGCCGCAATATCAGGAAGGTCAATGACCCCGGGACGCTCCGGCGGGTTTCCATGATGAATATTATAGGTCATCACTTTGATGGTTTTTGGTTTGGATTGCGCCATGCTGGTTATGCTCAGGAGATTGCAGAGGAGGAAGATAGTACTAAGGGCTGAGAGAAAATAAAAAGTTCTTTTATGCATACGATTCAGGGTTTGATTTGTGGTTGTTATCGAGTTTGACCTGTGTTTAAGGTTAGGCTTTAAATGTGTTACTTCATGTTGGATTTCAGTTTTATCACAGAATCACTCCTGGCATGAAGTATCAAACGTTTGCGCAGTACCCCCTTAAAATTAACATGGAATGTCTGTTATATTCGGACTAAGATATTTAATTAAATGACATGGAAAGAAGGAAATTTTTAGCTGCAGTATCACTGGTAGGCGTAGCTGGAACAATACAGCCCGGCAAGCTTCTAGCAACAGGAAAACAAGTGTTTGCTGCAGAAAATAAACCTAAAAATGACCGGGAATACTGGTGGAAACTTTTGTATAAAATTGCCAGCCCGGTAACGGAAAATCTTGCCAATGGTACCTTAAAACAAAACATGCTGGTGGAGAAATCTCCTAAATTCGACAATAGATCTATCCATGTGACTTACCTGGAAGCGGTAGGCAGAACTTTTGCCGGTATCGCCCCCTGGCTATCCCTGCCTGATGATGCGACGGAAGAAAGTACGTTTAGAAAAAAGATGAGAAATGAGGTGCTGCAAGGATTGACGCGTTGTTTTGATCCTTCCAGTCCGGATTTACTGAACTTTACAACCGATCACCAGCCGATTGTAGATGCTGCTTATCTTGCACAAACCTTTATCAGGGCACCAAAAGCACTTTGGGAGCCACTGGATGCCACAACGAAAACACGGATCATTGCCTCATTTAAATCTTTAAGAAACCGTAAGCCTTTCAACAGCAATTGGCTGTTATTTGGTGCGATCACCGAAGCATTCTTATTATCTGTAGGAGAGGAGCCCGACAGCGAGAGACTAAATAAAGGGCCTAAGAAACTAAATGAATGGTATAAAGGCGATGGCTGCTATGGTGATGGACCGAACTTCGCTTTTGATTACTATAATTCTTTTGTCATCCATCCGATGATGGTAGACACCATGAAAATCATGATGGATAAAGGTTTGGTGACGCAAAAAGAATATGAATTGGCTTTGTCGAGGATGGTTAGGTATGCGGTTGGACAGGAGCGGATGATTTCCCCGGAAGGAACATTTCCGCCGATTGGCCGATCGATCACCTATCGTACCGGTGCTTTTCAAGCCTTGGCTCAGGTGGCCTTAGTAGGAAAATTACCTGAAACAATTGAGCCGTCACAGGTGCGTGCTGCACTTACACTAGTTAAAAAGAACATGTATGAGGCCCCTGGAACCTTCGATAAAAACGGCTGGTTGTTACTGGGTTTCGTGGGTCATGATCCTGATATCGCTGATTATTATACTTCTACCGGAAGTTTATACATGGCCACGCTTTCTTTCCTGCCATTGGGTTTACCTGCGGAAAACGAGTTCTGGTCGGCACCAGCAGCAGATTGGACGGCTAAAAAGGCCTGGAGCAGTCAGAAATTCCCTAAAGATTATCATGTAGATTATTAAGATTATCAATACTCGCTATTTTCATTATTAAAATTCTGATATTTAGAATTCTCTAATGAAAAGCTTATGTTCAAGAGTGTTATCTGCTGCTTATCGTTGTTATTTTACTTGTGCTGCGCCAATAGCAGCCAGGTAGCTGCTCAAGAGAAAAGTAAAGATGGCGGTCGGCCGAAAATCGGTTTGGCGCTAAGTGGAGGAGGCGCAAAGGGAATGGCGCATATCGGTTTATTGAAATTGATTGACTCCTTAGGAATAAAGATTGACTACATTTCGGGAACCAGTGCCGGGGGGATTTTCGGTGGTTTATATGCGATCGGCTACCACCCGGATACCTTAAAAAAGATCGCTTTGAGGATCAATTGGCGCCGCGTATTGAGTAATAAAGTGCCTTTACGACAAATCAATATTGAGGAAAAAGACGAGTACGACAATTATATGATCGAATTTCCGGTGTTGGGCGGCAGGCCCAGGTTACCGGGAGCTTTAATAGAAGGACAATATATATCAGAAATCCTCAATACTTTAACGTATTCTGCTAAACACATCAATGATTTTAATAAACTCCCGATTCCGATCACCATTACCTCTTCAGACATTGTAAACGGTGGGCTTGTTTTGCAGCATAAAGGATCTTTGCCTTTAGCAATTCGGGCTACATTGGCTATTCCCGCAGCTTTTGCACCCGTTTACATCGATGGACATTTATTGGTAGATGGTGGTTTGGACCGCAATTTCCCGGTACAGGAAGTCAAGGATATGGGCGCTGATATCGTGATCGGAGGGTATACAGGCTTTCGTTTGTTCAGTGAGAAAGAAATTGAAAACCCAATGAAACTCATCTATCAGACTCATGCCTTCCGTTCTGTGGAAGATTCGAAAAAACAGGAGGCATTGGCGGATGTGGTCGTAGATTTCACCCAGGCACTCAGTGATTTTTCTGCGGCTGATTTTTATAGAAATAAGCGGATCATAGAGATTGGAGAGCAGGAAGCTCGAAAATACCTGCCTCAGCTGATCAAAATAGCGGAAGACCAGAAGAAATATAAACTGGACACGACCTCCAGAAAGGTGAAAGACCCTCATCTGCCTGTGACTAAAATCGCCTTTCAAAATGATAAAGGCCTTCCTTTAGACTTGCCGGTTATGGAACAGTTTGCCAATTCTCGCCTCGGACTGAAAACTGGAGGCCCAATAGAGGCAAAAGCCTTAAATGAAGGTGTGGCAGATCTTTTCGGCACCCAATTTTTTGATAAGGTATATTATACATTTGAAAACAATGCAGATACCGGATTGACACTCAATGTGCGGCTGAAACAAGGAAAACCTGGTGTTTTTAAAGCTGCAGTTCATTATGATACGGAACAGAGTGCTGGTTTGATCATCAATTATACCTATCGGAATATTTTCTTACGAAAGTCGAGGTTATTGGCCACTGTAGATCTTTCAGAGCGATTTAAAGCGCGTTTTGATTATTATAAATTCATCAATAGCAGTAATAGACTGTGGATGAAAGCATCCTTCAACTACCAGGCATTACAAAACAATTCCATCCTCTATCGCTTGATTTCCGATGAAAACTATTTCAATAACATGCTGAACTCAGAACTTGCATTGGGCTATAGTCTTGGCCGCTCAAGTTCGATCGCCTTGAGCCTTAGTAATGAAAATGAAACAATCAAAAGAGGACCAAACCTTTTCAAAAGGCTATTTGGAGAAGGAAATGATATTCGTACGCTCTACCGACATAGCAATGAAGCGATTGCACTATTGTTTAGGCAGAATACCTTAGATAATTTATATTTCCCTAAACGAGGAAATGCCCTTACTATCCAGACAAAGTACTTAGTCAACAATCGCATCAGCACGAAGGCGCCGGATTCAACAGATTTAAAGGGGCAGTTGATTTATGATTTCCTCAATCCGCCTCCAGGTGGCCTGCCAGGAAATGTTTTCCGTTTTTACTTGAATGAAAACTATGTGGCGCAGTTGAGCAGACGGATTTCCCTGAATGCAACAGCGACCTGGGGTTTTAATTATTCAGATAAATACGGCTTTGATTCCACTTACATGTATGAAAATGCCAATTTCTCTATGGGTGGCATTGATCCGCGTCAGGACATTGGACAAGGTAATTTTATCGGATTGAAAAGAGGAGAATTCGGCATCGCCAATGTAACCAGTTTTGGCCTTGCCCTGCAATATAACCTGCGGGGGAACCTTTATCTGACACCACAGCTCAACCTGGCTTGGGAAAATGAGGGCTTAAATCCATTTAAAGTGGCTTTCAACAACGACTATCTTCTGGGATACGGTGCAAAACTGGGCTATATGTCCTTCATCGGGCCGATTAATTTTGCGATTGCCAAAACGAATGGCTTTGATCACAATCCCTGGAGAATGTACCTCTCTATTGGCTTTAAATTTTAATTAATGGGAGGAACGTTTGGTTAACCATCGTTTTATTTTGCTAAAACTATTTATATATTCGTTTACGGGCTATTATTAGAGATTCTGATTTAGAATCTTTATGCTATATTGCCTTTTTAAAATAGCATCATTACACCAAATATTTTCGAAATGAGAAGAAGATCATTTATTCAAAAAGCAGGCCTCCTTGGGGCAGGATTAGTAGCCAGCGACCTGGTATCCTTTGCAGCACCTGCTTTTTCTGGACCATCATCAACGTTTCCGACGGTAAGAACTCCCCTTGCTTCGCGCCATTTCAGCAGTAAAGCTGTAGAAAGTGCGATTACGGAATTCTCTGCCAAAGTGAAAAACAAAGAAATGGCCTGGTTATTCAATAACTGTTTCCCGAATACTTTAGATACTACCGTAACTTATACGGAAAATGGCGGTAAACCTGATACCTATGTCATTACCGGAGATATCGATGCCATGTGGCTTCGCGACAGTACTGCGCAGGTTTGGCCATACTTGCCTTTTCTTAAAAAAGATAAACCTTTGAAAAACCTGGTGAATGGCGTAATCAACCATCAGGTAAAATGTATCCTTAAAGATCCGTATGCGAACGCATTTTATAACGATCCAAATAAAGTTGGAGAGTGGAAAAATGATGTGACGGATATGAAACCAGGCTTACATGAGCGCAAATGGGAAATCGATTCCCTGTGTTACCCCATTCGTTTAGCCTACCGCTACTGGAAAGAAACCAATGATACTACTCCATTTGATGCGGATTGGCAATCTTCCGTAAAGCTGACTTTAAAAACCTTCAAAGAGCAGCAGCGTAAAGAAAATGACGGCCCCTATACTTTTCAGCGACACACTTCCTGGGCTACAGATGGCGTTCCTATGATGGGATATGGCTATCCTGTGAAGCCAGTAGGACTAATTTGTTCTACTTTCCGTCCAAGTGATGATGCTACTGTTTACTCTTTCCTGGTACCTTCAAATTTTTTCGCTGTAGTGAGTTTAAAACAAGCTGCGGAGATTTTTAGAGCAATCAAAGCAGACGAGCAAACAGCGAAAGACCTGGATGCACTGGCGATTGAGGTACAGGATGCTTTGCAGAAATATGCCGTATTTAATCATGAAAAATATGGTAAAGTATATGCGTTTGAAGTGAATGGTATGGGCAGTTACAACATGATGGACGATGCGAATATTCCAAGTTTATTGGCATTGCCTTACCTGGGTGCAGTTGCTGCGGATGATCCGATCTACCAGAATACCCGTAAAATGATCCATTCATTGGATGATAACCCGTTTTTCTTTAAAGGAACGGCTGCTGAAGGAATCGGTGGTCCGCATATCGGTAAAGACATGATCTGGCCAATGAGTATCATTGCCAGAGGACTGACCAGTTCTGACGATAAAGAGATTAAACTTTGTCTGGATATGCTGCAGAAATGCCATGGTGATACTGGTTTTATGCATGAATCTTTCCATAAAAACGATCCTAAGAAATTTACCAGAGCATGGTTTGCCTGGACAAATACCATTTTCGGAGAGTTCCTTTGGAAAACATATAAAGAAAGACCGCATTTATTGGCTTAAAGCCTGGTCTTTTAGACAAAACGCCTCCCGAAATCAAATTCAGGAGGCGTTTTTTGTTTTAAAGTATCGATGCATTTTAAGGATTAGGCCTTAATGTATTTTAAAGCGTTTTAGCCTTGCCAAAATTGCTGAATATTTTGCAACTATCACTCAACAAAGCCGCTCCTTAATTCCTTTTCTTAAGGAAATGAAAGCTTTGTTAAAAACTACCTTTTTTCTTTCTCTTTTCTGCTTCAGTTTCAATGGATATGCCCAACAGGAACTAGAAAAACCTAGTATCATTCCACAGCCGGTCAGCCTGCGCTTACTGAATGATCATTTCCTGATCAATAATGAAACTGTGCTGGAGCTGGCAGGAGATCAAAAAGAACTGAAACCTGCTGCTGATTTTTTCATCAGTTATATCAAAGGAATTTCTGACTATACTTTAGCCATTAAAAAGGCAAAGACCAACGTCATCACCTTAAAAAAGGTTAATAATCCATTACTTGGTGAAGAGGGTTATACCCTGCTGGTCAACAAAGATGGGATTCAGATTGCTGCTAATGGACGGGCGGGAATCGTTTATGGGATGCAAAGCATCTTTCAGACTCTGCCACAAATACAAACGAATGCGGCACTGCAAATTCCAGGAATGGAAATCACCGATTATCCACGTTTTAAATGGCGCGGAATGCACCTGGACGTGGCCCGTCATTTTTTCTCGCCAGATATGGTCAAGGAATACATCGATTTGATGGCTTCCTATAAAATCAATACTTTTCACTGGCACCTGGTAGACGATCAGGGCTGGCGGATTGAAATCAAGAAATACCCGGCATTAACTGATGTTGGGGCCTGGCGTGTAGACCAGAATAAGCGTGTTTGGAGCAGCAGGCCATTGGCAAAACCAGGCGAACCTGCTACTTACGGTGGCTATTATACCCAGAAACAGATCAAAGAGATCATTGAATATGCGGCCATCAGAAATGTAACCATTGTGCCGGAAATAGAGATGCCAGGGCATGTAGCCTCTGCAATTGCCGCTTATCCGCAGTTGAGCTGCAGTCAGCATCCGCAATTGCCTTTAACCGGGGGCGATTACGGCCCTGTTGCCGCCAACTATTGTGCAGGTAACGAAGAGGTATACACCTTTTTAGAAGATGTGCTGACCGAAGTTTTGGCGCTATTTCCTTCAAAATACATCCATATCGGTGGAGATGAAGTCAACAAAACAGCCTGGAAAAATTGCCCTAAATGTCAGGCAAGAATGAAAACTTCAGGATTAAAAGATGAGCATGAGTTGCAGAGCTATTTCATCACCAGAATGGAGAAATTCCTGATCAGTAAACAGCGTCGCATGATCGGTTGGGATGAAATCCTGGAAGGTGGATTGGCACCGGAAGCCACGGTAATGAGCTGGAGGGGGGAAGCTGGTGGAATTGAAGCAGCAAAAATGAAACACCAGGTGATCATGACGCCAAGTAATCCTGTTTATTTCGACCAATATCAGGCAGGTCCTGAAGGGGAACCGATGGCAATAGGCGGGTTTAATTCACTGAAGGAAGTTTATCATTATGAGCCTGTTCCGGAAGAAATGACTGCGGAAGATGCCAAATACTTATTGGGTGCACAGGCCAATGTATGGACAGAATATATTGTGACCAAATCACACCTGGAATATATGGTATTGCCAAGAATGCTGGCATTGGGAGAAGTATTATGGTCGCCGGCAGCCAGGAAAAACTGGGTCGATTTCTCTGATCGATTGAAGTATCATTTTAACGGCTTTGATCAGAAAGGATATCATTATTCACCAGGGAACTATACCGTAGCGATTAAACCGTTGATTAATCAGGGTAAATTGTCTGCAGAGTTGCTAGTGGAAGCCACAAAAGGTGATATTTTCTATACCCTGAATGGCGATCAGCCGAGTACTGCAAGCTTGAAATATACCGGGCCAATCAGCATTGACAGTACTGCTACATTAAAAGCGATATATGCTTTGGATGGCGCATTAATGGGTTTGGTACCTGCAAAACAGTCTTTCGTCTTCGATCTGGCGACAGCAAAAAAGGTAAATTATGTTAACCCACAGGCTAAAATATACAGTGCGGACGGGCCAAATTCCCTGACGGATGGCATCCGTGGAACCACCAGCTTACAGCAGTACTGGCATGGTTTCAATGGCAAAGATTTAATCGCTACCATAGATCTTGGCCAGCAAAGCACTATTGGAACCGCCACATTGGGCTGCTTACAGAATTATGATGAATGGGTGATTTTGCCGCAATGGGTCAAATTTGAAGCTTCTGCGGATGGTGTAAATTTCAAAGAACTGAAAACGGTAAATCATACGGTTCCCGTAGATGAGAAATATACTTTACTCCATGATTTTAAGGCGGTTTTTAAGCCAGTAACCGCCCGTTATGTAAGGGTAACGGCCAAAGTCTTGGATGCACTTCCGAAAGGGCATAGTGGCGCCGGGCTCCCTGCATGGATATTTGCTGATGAAATTATACTGACTAAATAACCACATTTTTGAGTGTTTTTGCCATATGCATCTTTAGTTGTAAATGTTATATTTGTTTTAGTGCCATAGCACTGCTTGAATTTTCGCTTATAGATTGATCATCCCCATGAAAAAACCCAGTCTACCAATTGATGAAAAGGAACGATTGCTGGCCTTAAAACGCTACCAGATCCTGGATTCTCCTGCAGAAACAGCGTTTGACAGAATTACAGAGCTGGCCTCTTTAATTTGTGATGCTCCGGTTTCGCTCATTGCGTTACTGGATGAGGATCGGCAATGGTTTAAGTCTAAAAAGGGGATTTCTGAATCAGAAACAACTAAGGAGATCGCTTTTTGCCAATATACTATTCTTTCCGAAGCCATCTTTGAGATAGAAGATGCAAGAAAAGATGATCGCTTTAAAGACAGCATACTGGTGACTGGGGCGCCAAATATCAGATTTTATGCCGGGCACCCGCTGGTAGATCCGAATGGGTATGCGATCGGCTCCCTGTGTGTATTGGGGCCTGAGCCAAAGGTGCTCAATGATGCACAAAGGAAAGCCTTAACGCTGCTGTCTAAACAAGCGATGGAGCTGATTGTAAACCGCAGGGAAAAAGCAGAACATCAGTATTTTGACCAGTTATATGAATTGTCAAATGACCTGATTTGTATTGCCGGTCTGGATGGTTATTTTAAAAAGATCAATCCGGCTTTTGAAAGAATGCTAGGTTGGACACCTTCACAATTAATGGCACATAGCTTTTTAAGCCTCGTTCATCCGGACGACTTGATCAGTAGCTTTGGACAAATGGAGCAGCTCAGTGCCGGATTCAATACCACCAATTTCGTCTGTCGTTTCTTAACGGCTGGCGGAGATTATAAAGTGCTGCAATGGACGGCAACGCCGGAACCCGGAACAGATCACGTATTTGCGATTGCCAGAGACATCAGTGTCGAAAATGAACGTGATGAGAAGATCCGGCTGAGTGAAAATAACATGCGTTCTTTCTTTGAGAATTCTCAGGGATTGATGTGTACACACGATATGAAGGGTGTTTTAATGTCTGTCAATATCGCTGGGGCATCACTCTTGGGTTATAAGCCATCTGCACTTTATGGGAAGACTTTATTCGAACTTGCCCCTCCAAAACATCGGGCTTATATTGAGCAATACCTGCTGGAGATGACAGCGCATGGGAAATCATCGGGATTGATGACCATCCTGCACAAAAATAGTTCTTCAAGGGTCTTGTTTTATAACAATGTGGTGGAACATGACCTTTCCGGACAAAAATATGTAATTGTGAATGCGATTGATGTGACAGAAAAACACCTGCTGGAAAGAGAGTTGGAGAGGACCACGAAAATGCTGGAACAAACCAATGAAGTGGCGCAGATTGGCGGATGGGATTTTGACCTGATTCATCAGAAATTAAGCTGGACAGCCATTACCAGGCAGATTCATGAGGTGTCAATAAATTATGAGCCTACTTTAAAAAAAGCACTGCTGTTTTATAAAGCTGGTGAAAATCGACATAAAATGGCGCTGGCTGTACAAACCGCTATAGAAACAGGGGAGGCCTGGGACTTGGAATTGCTGCTTCAGACTAAAAAAGGAAGGGAAATCTGGGTTCGCGTATTGGGTCATACCGATTTTGAAGGTGGGCTTTGTAAGCGGCTTTATGGAACATTCCAGAATATTGATGAAAAGAAACGCGCGGAGATTGCCTTGTCTGAGGAAAAGGCGAGGCTTTCCGCTTTTGTGACCCATGCTCCCGCTGCGGTAGCGATGTTAGATAGCAAACTTTGTTATATCGCCGCGAGTAACCGGTGGCTGGAAGAGTATCAATTGCAGGGAACGGACTTGTATGGGCAATCTCATTATCGAGTGCTGCCAGGGATGAGCCAGCATTGGAAAGACATTCACCAGCGTTGTCTGCAGGGAGAAGTCATTAAGAAAGAAGTCGATATCTGGCGGCCGGAAGGCTGGGATCATGACCAGTATCTCCGTTGGGAGCTTCGGCCATGGTATCAGTTTGATGGGAAGATTGGCGGTATTATGATTTTTAGTCAGGACATTACCGAAAGCAGCAGACAAGGACTGGAGCTCAACAAGGCTAAGGAACAGGCAGAACATGCCAGTCTGGCGAAGTCTGAGTTTTTAGCAAATATGAGCCATGAAATCCGTACGCCACTCAATGGGGTCATTGGATTTACAGACCTGGTCTTAAAAACGGAACTCAGCCCAAGTCAGGAGCAATACCTGAATATTATCAATGAATCGGCCAATGCCTTATTGGGTATCATCAATGACATTCTCGACTTCTCGAAGATTGAATCGGGAAAACTGGAACTGGAAATTGAAAAGTGCGACCTATATGAACTAGGGAATCAGGCTTTAGATATTAATTCTTATCAGGCACAGCGTAAGGCTTTAGAAATTAAACTGAACATTGCTGAAACACTGCCCAGGTTTATATGGACAGATTCCGTACGGCTCCGACAAGTATTGATCAACCTCCTCAGTAATGCGGTTAAATTCACGGAAACGGGGGAAATAGAACTTCTGATCTTACCGCTCTCCCCAATTGTAAACCATAGAATGGACATCCGTTTCCAGGTAAAAGATACCGGAATTGGCATCAAATCGGATAAACAGGGAAAAGTATTTGAGGCCTTCTCACAGGAAGATGGTTCTACCACCAAAAGGTATGGAGGAACCGGCCTGGGACTCAGTATTTCAAATCAGCTTTTAGGCCTGATGAACAGTAAACTGGAGTTGATCAGCAGTCCAGGGTTGGGCAGTACTTTCTTTTTTGATATCCAGCTTCAGGTAGAACATGGCGGCACAGAAGACTGGAATACTGTTGATGCCCTGACGAAGAAATCAGTGCAGAAAGATCATTTAAGGACAGGTATGGCGAGGAGCTTGCGCCCTGTAAAAGTATTAATTGCAGAAGATAACCTGATCAATATGCTGCTGGCCAAGACCATTGTGAAAAGGATTGCACCCATGGCACAGATTCAGGAAGCAGCAAACGGATTAGAGTGTTTAGCGCATTGTAAAGCAGAATTACCTGATTTGATTTTGATGGATGTACAGATGCCGGAAATGAATGGTTATGAGGCTACACAGCACATCAGGAATGAAATGGAGTTGGTTCATGTACCAATTATTGCCTTAACTGCTGGAAATGTGAAAGGAGAAAAGGAAAAGTGTATCCTTTCCGGAATGAACGACTTTCTCTCCAAACCGGTTCTGGAAGATGAAATTGCCCAGGTATTCAAAAAATGGCTGAAATAAGGAAGGCGGTTTAAGCAAGATGAATACACCTTGTTTAAACCGCCTCCGGTATAAAAACTGATCAGATCAGCGTTTTATTTAGAATGCAAAACCTACACGTAGACCAGTGATTACACTTGGGCTGATCGTGTTAGTGCTTCCAGCTGAATCAAATTTAGTAGTAGTGGTAGTGTTACCAATTCTAGTTGTAGTTTCTGATTTACCTTGTTTTTCGTAAGCGAAACCTAGACCTGCTTCAACACCTAAGAATAAGCGTTTTGCGATGTAGTAATCCGCACCAATCACACCACGAAGGCCGATAGAAGTATAGCTAGGCGCTTTAGCGTCGATGAAAGTATCGTTAGCGTAAACACCAGATGCTGGGTTACCAGCAAGGATAGCGTTTTCAGTTTTAATTTTTGAAGTTCCTGTACCGAAAAGAAGGTCAGCACCTACATAAGGAGATAAACGTGCAGTACCTGCAAAGTGTTTCTCCACACCTAAGTTGATCAATACTTTAGTAGCAGATTCAGTGATGGTACCTTTGCTGCTGTTTGGACCGAAAACATTGGTTTTATCGTTTGTAGACTCTACGTTGAAACCTAAACGGAAAGCGATATCTTCTTTCTGGAAATAACGGAAACGTAACATTCCAGCGCCATCGTTCAGTTTGAAGTTAGTTCTGTTTACACCACCAGTTAAACCAAACTCAGTAGTAACGTCACCTGCAACAGGTTTAAGATCTTGTGCTTGTGCTGCAGCTCCGAAAAGTGCAATGCCTGCGATAAGTAATCCTTTTTTCATAATGTGTCTTTGTTGTTAAATAGATGTTAATTAACTAAAAAATTAAGGGGGCAAAAGTAGGCTTAATAGAATAATTATTGTCAATTTAGTGTCATTAGAGCGCGCCAGGCAGGTAACTGTCTGAAAGTCTGCTTGCTATTTTTACAAAAAACATCCATGATGTAGCTTTGAACATCTGACCAATTAATTTAATACGTCAGTATTTAATAGGGGAATAACTTTCAGGGACATAGGAATTTATTTCTTGCAAATTAGGTGTTCAAACGTAGTTTTTTAATTTTCAAGCCGCACAATAATCCTTGGGTGATGAGCGTTGTCGGAATATTTTATTAAGAAAATGAAAAAGAAATGCAACGTTTTCAAAACACTCCCAAATCCCATTTCAAGGGTGACACAACCGTTTGCGCGGAAGGAGCTAATTGGTTTTAACTGATTATCGTTTAGGTAAAATGATTATATCGGTATTCTAATCGGCAGGTTATTTCTTAGTGTACGCTAAGTGCTAGTAACTAAATAGTTAGCTATATAAGCTGGAAACGCAGTTTTTATGATTATAGGAATAAGTGGTGCTAATTTCTTTATACGGGATCATTCAACACAACCGTTTGCGTAGACCAAAGGCCTTTAAAGTACTTTAAATCGTGATTACTATACGTAACATTGAGTTAATTTTTCTTTAACAACCAAATTCTACAATGAACAAATACCAAATCTTTAAATCCACAGGGATTTGGGTTTTAATGGCAGTGATGCTCCTGTGTGTGCAGGATGTACTAGCTGTGGTTAATCCCCAGTCTCAGAAAAACAACCTCCGGACTAACCTTGCCGATATTGTTGTGAAAGGAACCGTGAAAGACAGTCAAGGCCCCTTACCAGGCGTAACGGTAAGTCTAAAATCGGCACCTGGTCGTGGTACCAGTACTGATGCAAATGGAAATTATTCGATCAGCGTACCCGAAGATGGGGTGTTGGTTTTCAAGATGCTTAGCTATGCGGCGCAAGAAATTCCAGTAAATAAACAAACTCAAATCAATGTTACTTTGGCTACGGAGTCAAATAACCTCGATGAGGTAGTGGTGGTAGCTTACGGTACACAGAAGAAAACCAGCTTAACTGGTGCTGTAGCTACTATCAGCCCAAAAACATTAGCCAACAGACCGGTCACATCGGTTCAGAATGCTTTACAAGGAGTGACTCCTGGTTTGACGATTATACAGCGTCCCGGCGATGTAACCCGTGGTACTGATGGAACGGCAAAAAGTACGGGTACGGTGAGTATTCGTGGTAGAAGCAGTTTAGCCGGTGCGACTAATCCTTTATATATCATTGACGGTATTCCTGCTTCTGCACAAGAATTTGCAACGCTGAACCCGAACGATATTTCTAGTATGTCTGTGTTAAAAGATGCGGCATCAGCTTCTCTTTACGGTTCAAGAGCCGCAAATGGGGTGATCTTGGTGATGACAAAAAGAGGTTCAGGAGAAAGAACAACGGTAAACCTGAATGCAAGTTATGGATGGCAGACTGCTGCTTATCTTCCGAAATTTGTAAACTCTGAAACCTATGCGAACCTATATAATGAGGCCTTGGTAAATGGTGGTGGTTCAGCAATGTTTACACCTGCCCAAATTGAGCTGTATAAAAACGGTTCTCAGCCAGACCTATATCCGAATACAGACTGGTTTGACCTTGCGCTTAAAAAGTCTTCACCTCAAAGAGATATCAGTTTAAATGTCAATTCTCCTGGAAAAGTGACGAGCTCTTATTTAGGGGTAACTTATTTGGATCAGGAATCACTGATTCCAGGCAAGAAGCAGGACCGTATGGTGGCTAAATTGAACACCGACAGTAAAATTGTTCCTGACCTGTTAACTGTTGGAACCAATATCTCTTTGATCAATCAAAACTATTCTCGTCAGGGAGCGGATTTATCTTTTACAGAGCTGAGCCGTGCTTTACCGATTACCGTAGCACGCCAGTCTGATGGGCAATGGGGATCGATTAGCAATGGTATTGCTTCTCCAAACATCGCTAAAAATAACCAGCTGCGTAAACTAGCAGAAGGCGGCCGTTCATGGGATAAGGACAATTACCTGCAAACTGCTGTAAATGCAACTTTAACCCCGTTAAAGGGACTTTCGATTAATGGATTGGCTTCCTTGAAATACTATAATTCCAATTCATTGAGCTTTGATAATACCATGGCGCCAGTGAATGATTTTCTAACCGGTCTGCCAATGGCAAGCACTGAGGTAAAAATCAATGAAATGAAAGAGTACTGGCGTAAGCGTCAGGAAGTATTACTTCAGGGAACAGTAGATTACCAGCGTACTTTCGGTGATCATTTTGGTAAAATTACTGCTGGTGCGAGTCAGGAAAGTAACGTGACCAGAAATGCCTTCCTGGGAAGAAAAAATTTCCCTAACAATGACATGACTACGGTAGGTAGTGGTTCCACAAATCCGGAAGACATCAGTTCTGATGACGATGGACAGGCAAACCGTAGTTTGCAGGAGGAATGGGCTTTGCGCTCCATTTTTGGCCGTTTCAACTATGTTTATAAAGACAAATATCTTTTTGAAGCCAACATCAGATTTGATTACTCTTCAAGATTCGCTGAAAACAAACGTAAGGCTGTTTTCCCTTCCTTCTCTGCAGGATGGAACGTGAATAAAGAAGATTTCATGAAAAACATCAGCTGGATCAATAACCTGAAACTTCGTGGTTCTTATGGTTCATTAGGAAATCAGGAAGTAGCTGGTTTTGGAAACTATTACAATAAACTGCAAACAGGCTACGCTTATAGTTTTGAAGGCAATCCTCAAACGGGTGTTTATCAAAATAAACTGCCAGATCCAAAGACGTCATGGGAGAGAGTGTACATGACCGATTTCGGAATTGATGCAACCTTCTTTGGAGGTAAACTAGACCTGGTTACAGATTATTACATCAAAGATACCAAGGAACTGTTGATGAGAATTCCTCGTCTGGCTACAATTGGTGTTGAGCTGAGCGGAAAGAACACTGGTCTGCCATTGTCGAACGGTGCTTCTACCAGAAACAAAGGTTTTGAGATTGGCCTGACTTACAATGATAAGATTGGTGATGATTTCAGGTTCAGTATTGGTGGTAACTTCTCTGTGATTAAAAACAGAATTACCACATTAGGAAACGGAGAAGAATTTATTGAAGGTAGATACATCCAAAAGATAGGTAGTGCGATCGGTTCATTCTATGGTTACGAAGCGGAAGGTTTATTTGTGGATCAGGCGGATATTGACAATCATCCTTTCCAGACTGCAAACACCAAACCTGGTGACATCAAGTATAAAGATGTGAATGGTGATGGTTTATGGACTCCAGCAGATCGTACCATCATTGGTAACGACGTACCATGGTTGAATTATGGTTTTAACCTAAGCGCAAACTACAAAAGTTTTGATTTTAATGTGATGACTTATGGCGTAGGTAATGTACAAACCTATTTCTCTGAAGAAGCAGCATATCCTTTCTTCAATGGTGCTGGTGTAAAAACAGCATGGGAAAATAGATGGACTGCGGAAAATCCTGATGCAAATGCAGATTTCCCTCGCATCTTAACTTCTGGTGACGGTAAACACAATTACAATGAAACTTCTTCATTCTGGTTGTTTAATGCTTCTTATTTCAGAATCAGAGCCATCACATTAGGCTATACATTCCCTCAGTTAGCGGTTAAAAAACTAGGAATGACTAACCTTAGAATTTATGCTAGTGCAAACAATCCATTCACATTCATGGCGGATAAACGTCTGAAGGATTTTGATCCTGAATCGGCTTCACAAAGAGCGACTTACCCTGGTCTTAAAACCTGGTCGGTTGGTTTAAGTGCAGCGTTTTAATGGACCTATTAATATTAAGAAAAATGAAGAACAGATCATCAATATATTTACTTACAGGTTTACTGACATTGACGTCGATTACCGCCTGTCAAAAAGATTTCTTGGAGAGACCTCCATTGAACGAATTGTCGGAAACTACCTTTTGGAAGAGCGAGAATGATGTTTATAAAGCAGTAATGGGTGTTTATGCAAAACTGCCAGGCGATATGATCATTTATGATGATGGCGCTGCAGATAATGCACATGTACAGAATGCATGGGAGAGTACGGCCAGCAGTGTTTCTGCAGGAACGATGTCTTCTACTGAAAATGCAGGATGGAATTTTGAAGACATCCGCCGTCAGAATTATTTCCTTGAAAATGCAGATAAAGTAACGGTGATTCCTACTGTTCTGCTGGAGAGATACAAAGCAGAAGTTCGTTTCCTGCGCGCTTTTTCTTATTTCAGAATAATGAGCAATTTTGGTGACGTGCCATTGTTTACTAAAGTTTTGGCTTTAGGAGAAGAGAATCTTCCAAGAACACCAAAGAAAGAGGTATTGGCTTTCATCCTTTCGGAGTTGGATGCGGTGTCAAAAATACTTCCTCAGCAGTATGTAGGGGGTAAACCAAATGAAAAAGGCAGGATTACTAAAGGAGCTGCTTTGGCCTTAAAAGCCCGCGCTTACCTATATGACGGACAATATCAGCAGGCGGCTGACGCTTCATCAGAAGTAATGGGCCTGGGATATAACTTATTTACGACCACAGAGGTTGAAAAGAACGATTATCTGGATGATTACAGCAAATGGGTAGATTTCGCTGATGAGCAGGATAAAACCAATTTCCTTAAAGGACTGCGTAATTA
Organism: Pedobacter polysacchareus; assembly: GCF_019802255.1. Classification (GTDB taxonomy): domain Bacteria; phylum Bacteroidota; class Bacteroidia; order Sphingobacteriales; family Sphingobacteriaceae; genus Pedobacter; species Pedobacter polysacchareus. Next base: position 620,103 of record NZ_JAHYSS010000001.1, read on the forward strand.
TGAGCGTCTTTTCTATCAGAAGAGCGAAGGTAATAACGAAGTGATTTTAGACCGTCAATACATTCCACAAATTGATCCTAATGCTTTAAATACTTATTTACTTCCTGCAACATTAGGTGGCTGGAGTTCTGTAACGCCAACACAGTCGATGGTGGATGCCTACGGTAACTACAAAACCGGAGAAGCAATTGTTCCTGTAGACCCAGCTCAACGTGCAGCCTGGTATAAGAATGACAAAACTGCATTTGCCCAGGAATATAAAAACCGTGACCCACGCTTTTATGCAAGTATCTTGTTTGATGGTGCGCAATGGAATGGGGTAGAAGCCAAATATACTTTTATCTGGAAAGCTGGAAATAACTTTTCCAGAACAGGCTATAACTTCCGAAAAATGGTAGATCCTTCTGTTTATGAGGCACAGATTGACAACCATGCAAACGTGATCTTAATCCGCTATGCAGAGATTTTATTGACTTATGCAGAGGCTAAGAACGAGGTTTCTGGTCCTGACAACAGCATTTATGAAGCCTTAGATAAAATCAGAACCCGTGCAGGAATGCCATTGGTAAACCGTACTAAATATGCGTCGAAAGAAACATTAAGAGCGTTCATTAGAGCAGAGCGTAGAGTAGAACTGGCTTTAGAAGGTCAGCGTTATATGGACATCAGAAGGTGGAAAATTGCACCTGAGGTGATGAAAAGTATAACTGATGTTCAAAATGGCCAGGTTCAGCAGCGTACATGGTCTGACAAATTAAACCTGATGCCGGTTCCTCAAGCCGAAATCGACAAGTCAAAAGGGGTATTGGTACAAACCCCTGGATACTAATCCAAACTGTTGTTCCGAAAAATAAATCAGCTGAAGGCCGTTTCCTCGAAAGAGGTAAACGGCCTTCTAAATTATAGGCAAAAACTTTTCTATTTGCTTATAGGGTGATGTTCCTTTTAAATGCACAGCCCAGTTCAATGATGGAATCTGTTTTGGCGATCCCTGGGATGTTGTCAATCTTTTCATAAAGCACGCGCCTCATGTGCTCATGGTTTTTGGCCATAATCTTGATATACAAGGTGTATACGCCAGTGATGTAATAACATTCTGTGACCTCCGGGATTTTCTTTAACTCCTCAATGATCCGGTCTGAATCATGGTCTTTCTCCAGCGCAATGCCGGTGAAAGCACCCCAGTCGTAGCCGATCTTTTTCTCATCCAGTACCGGTTTAATTCCTGTGAGGATGCCCTGCTCTGTGAGCCGGGAGATGCGTTGATGTACCATCGTATTCGATACGCCTAAGGCAGTGGCGATAGCCGAATAGGCCATACGGCCATCCTTCTCCAATTGTTTTAAAATCTGAACATCAAATTCATCAATAGCATCCATTAACTGTTTTTTTAGATTTCGTTTATGCTTCGAATATCGAAGTTTTAATTTAAATAGACTTTTTTCTGGCGGATAATAAGTCAAATTATCCTTTTTTTAGGGTTAAATAATAAATATTATTACCTTAGTCGCCTACCCAATAAGATAGTAAATAATGAGTATTGCAGCAAATTTAAGTAAAGCCGAAGCGCTAATCGAAAAAGAAAACAAGTACGGTGCCCATAACTACCATCCTCTGCCAGTGGTACTGGAAAGAGGGGAAGGCGTTTTCCTTTGGGATGTAGCAGGTAAGAAATATTACGATTTTCTTTCGGCCTACTCGGCTGTAAACCAAGGTCATTGTCACCCAAGGATTATTGAAGCATTAAAACGTCAGGCAGAAAAATTAACGCTGACTTCCCGTGCTTTTTACAATGATAAACTAGGTGATTTTGAAGAATTTCTGAGCCAGCTATTTGGTTATGATAAAGCCTTGATCATGAATTCTGGCGTGGAAGCGGTAGAAAGTGCCATGAAGCTGTGCAGAAAATGGGCTTATCAGGTGAAAGGCATTCCTGCCGATCAGGCAACGATCGTTTTCGCCAATGGGAACTTCCATGGCCGTACAATTTCTGTGATTTCCGCTTCTGATGACGAAAGCGCAAGAAACAATTTTGGCCCCTTTGTGGGCGGAATTGCCCGCGTTCCTTATAACGATGCAGATGCTTTCGAAGCACTTTTGAAACAAAATAAAAATATTGCAGGGTTTATTGTGGAACCGATCCAGGGGGAAGCAGGGGTAGTAGTACCCGATGCGGATTACTTACCACGGATCAAAGCACTGTGTAAAGCATATAATGTGCTTTTTATTGTGGATGAAATACAGACAGGCATTGCCCGTACGGGAAGTATGCTGGCCTCTTATGAGGTGAATCCAATAGATAAAAGCAGTCAGCCGGATATGATCATTTTAGGCAAAGCCATTTCTGGGGGTGTATTGCCAGTTTCAGCAGTTTTAGCAAATGATGAAGTGATGCTGACTATTAAACCAGGCGAACATGGTTCTACTTATGGTGGGAACCCATTGGCCTGTGCAGTAGCGCGTGAAGCCATGCAGGTGGTGATAGATGAGAAACTGGCTGAAAATGCAGCTAAATTAGGCCAGGTACTGAGAGATGGCCTGGAAGCTATTGCCAAAAGAATCGGCATCATTGAACTGGTTCGAGGAAAAGGGCTGCTGAATGCGATTGTGATCTATTGTCCGGAAGATTCTAATATGGCATGGGACATCTGTGTTAAATTCCAGGAACATGGATTGCTGGCAAAACCGACTCAAGGTAATAAGATCCGTTTGGCACCTCCATTGGTGATCACCGAAGCGCAGATCAAAGAATGCCTGGTCATCATTGAAAAATCATTAATGGAATTTGCTCATCAAGCCAATTAAGCAGCCGAGAAAAAACGGTTAAAGCAATATTGGTCAATATAAATCTTGATCATTAATCAAGTGATAAAGAAAAGGCCTGTTCATTTTTAGATGAGCAGGCCTTTTTTGTATCTGGTTGATCCCGAAACAGGAAAAAATATTATTCTTTTAAGAGGCGATCGTTGCTGTTGTTCTCCTCACAGCGTTTTTTTTTACCACGGTAATGATGCCTGCGGTATCGAAGCCACAAAGCGCCCACAATTCATGCTGCTCACCATGGTCAATAAACTCATCAGGGATGCCTAAGCGAGTTACGTTGGCATTGTACTGGTGATCGGCCATAAATTCCAACACAGCGCTTCCAAGGCCGCCTTGCAGACAACCATCTTCTACGGTGATGACGTTTTTATAGCGTTTAAATACATCATGCAATAATGCCTCATCTATAGGTTTCACAAAACGCATGTCGTAATGTGCCGGATGGATGCCTTCACTGTTGAGCTCTTTACAAGCTTCCACAGCAAAATTACCTACATGACCAATAGTCAGTATCGCCACATCTTCTCCATCACATATTTTGCGGCCTTTACCGATTTCTAATGCTTTGAAAGGACGTTTCCAATCTGTCAGCACCCCATTTCCTCTCGGATAACGGATAGAAAATGGACCTTGGTTCTCCAATTGTGCGGTATACATCAGATTTCTGAGTTCTTCCTCATTCATTGGGGCTGCAACGGTCATATTTGGAATGCAGCGCATGTAAGCTAAATCATAGGCACCATGGTGTGTAGCGCCGTCTGAACCTGCAAATCCTGCACGGTCTAAACAGAACACCACATTCAGGTTTTGAATGGCCACATCGTGGATGACCTGATCGTAGGCTCTTTGCATAAAGCTGGAATAGATGTTACAGAAAGGTACAAGTCCTTGTGTAGCCAGTCCGGCAGAGAAAGTCACCGCATGTTGTTCTGCAATACCCACATCAAAAGCGCGGTTAGGCATGGCTTTCATCATGATGTTCATCGAAGAACCAGATGGCATTGCAGGCGTAATGCCGACAATTTTTTTATTCTCTTCCGCAAGTTCTACCAGGGTATGTCCGAAAACATCCTGGTATTTTGGCGGTTGAGGTTTATCTACTGCCGCTTTCTTGATTTCACCGGTGATCTTATCGAATAATCCTGGTGCATGCCATTTGGTCTGGTCTTTTTCCGCAAGGGCGAAACCTTTTCCTTTAACCGTTACACAATGCAACAGTTTAGGGCCCGGAATGTCTTTTAAATCGCGGATCACCTGTGCCAGACGCACCACATCATGGCCATCTACCGGACCAAAATACCTGAAGTTTAAGGATTCAAACAGATTGCTCTGGTTCAATAAGGTGCCTTTAATGCTTTTCTCAATTTTCTTCACAAACTTGTGGGCATTTGGCCCCAGTTCAGAAAGTTTAATTAAAACATTGGAAATGTCATCGCGGAAGCGATTGTATGATTTGGAAGTGGTAATACTCGTTAAATATTCCTTTAGCGCGCCAACATTGGGATCGATCGACATACAGTTGTCGTTCAGGATCACCAACAGGTTAGAGCTCTCAATGCCCGCATGGTTTAAGCCTTCAAAAGCCAGACCGGCAGTCATCGCGCCATCGCCGATAACGGCAACGTGCTGACGGTCAGTTTCTCCCTTATAATGAGAGGCAACTGCCATACCCAATGCTGCGGAAATAGAAGTAGAAGAGTGGCCAACACCAAAGGTATCGTACTCACTTTCACTGATTTTAGGGAATCCGCTGATCCCGTTAAGGAGGCGGTTGGTATGAAATACTGATTTTCTTCCGGTCAGGATTTTATGTCCGTAAGCCTGGTGGCCAACGTCCCAGACCAGCTTGTCATAAGGCGTATTTAAAACGTAATGTAAGGCTACAGTGAGTTCCACTACACCCAGACTTGCGCCAAAATGCCCCCCGTTTACACTCACTACATCAATGATGTACTGACGCAATTCCTGACAAATTTGTTCGAGATCTTCTTCTTTATACTGCTTTAAATCAGCAGGATAATTTATGTTTGGTAATAATGGACGGGTGATATCTTCCATGCAGTGTTTTATAGAATACAACTACAAAGTAAGGTATTTTGTTACCAAACTAAGAAGGAAAATCGTTAATTTTACAAATTAATACTTCAATAAATGACTAGAGATACTTTAATTTTTGATTTGATTGACAGGGAATTGGACCGTCAGGAAAATGGGCTGGAGCTGATTGCTTCTGAAAACTTTGTGAGCAAACAAGTAATGGAAGCCGCAGGATCATGTTTAACAAATAAATATGCTGAAGGCCTTCCGGGAAAGAGATACTATGGCGGTTGCCAGGTAGTAGATGAGGTTGAAACCATCGCTATTGAGCGCGCAAAGCAACTTTTTGGAGCAGAATGGGTGAACGTACAACCGCACTCAGGCGCACAGGCAAATGCAGCAGTAATGCTTGCAGTGATCCAGCCAGGAGATAAAATCTTAGGATTTGACCTTTCTCATGGCGGGCACTTAACACACGGTTCTCCGGTTAACTTTTCAGGAAAATTGTATCAGCCCTTGTTTTATGGAGTAAAGAAAGAAGATGGTTTGATCGACTATGCTAAATTGGAAGAAATCGCGCTTGCGGAACGTCCTAAGTTGATCATTTGTGGTGCTTCTGCTTATTCAAGAGAGTGGGACTATGCTTTTATCCGTAGTGTAGCTGATAAAATCGGTGCATTGGTATTGGCAGACATCTCTCACCCAGCAGGGATGATTGCCCGCGGTTTATTGGCCAATCCACTTCCTCATTGCCATATCGTAACCACAACTACCCACAAAACCCTTCGTGGTCCTCGTGGTGGTATGATCATGATGGGCAAAGATTTCGAAAACCCTTTCGGAATTAAAACACCTAAAGGTGAAACCAGAATGATGTCCTCTGTGTTAGATATGGCAGTATTCCCAGGAACACAGGGTGGACCATTGGAGCATATCATTGCAGCTAAAGCAATTGCTTTTGGTGAAGCATTGAGCGATGAATATTTGACTTATATCACACAAGTGAAAGCCAATGCTCAGGCGATGGCTAAAGCCTTTGTGTCAAGAGGTTACGGAATTATTTCTGGCGGTACAGACAATCATTTAATGCTGATTGACTTGCGCAATAAAAATATAACTGGTAAAGCAGCGGAGAATGCGCTTGAAAAAGCGGATATTACCGTGAATAAGAATATGGTTCCTTTTGACGATAAGTCTCCTTTTGTAACTTCAGGTATCCGTGTAGGCACTGCAGCCATCACTACCAGAGGTTTTAAAGAAAAAGATATGGAAACCATTGTCGATCTGATTGATCAGGTGATTACTAATTCTGAGGATGAGAACAATTTAAGCGAGGTAAAAGAAAAAGTAATTCAGCTGGTAAGTCAGTTCCCCTTGTACAAATAACAGGAAGAACTTGCTTAAATGCTAACGAATAACCATACTTCATCAACTTATGAAATGGAGCGCTTACGGGCGTTGCAGGATTGCGATATATTGGATACTCCTCCAGAACAGGAATTCGATAATATTACCAAGCTGGCCAGCTTGATCTGCAATACCCCTATAGCCGTCATTGCATTGGTTGATGAAGATCGGTTATGGTTTAAATCTGTGATTGGGCTGGACTGCCAGCAGCTGCCCCGCAGTTATTCATTTGCAGAGCAGGCCATTCAATCTGATCATATTTTAGAAGTTTGTGACGCAACAGCGGATGAACGCTTTAGTTTGCATCCTTCAGTGATCGACGACCATCACCTGAGGTATTATGCTGCGGCACCCTTAATTGATGAAGATGGCTACCGTTTAGGCACCATCTGTGTATTCGATCGTGAGCCTAGAGCAATGACTCCCGCACAAAAAGAAGGGCTGGAGATCCTCGCCAAAGAAGTCATTACCCATATTTCCCTTCGGAAAAAAGCCAAAGAACTGAGCCTTAAAGCCCAGCGCTTTGAAGAACTCCTCAACATCTCTACCGTATCCCCTGAAATTCATTGCATCCTGGACGATAAAGGCGAATTGCTGTTTGTCAACAATGCCGTGACTACTGTGCTCGAGTATGAAGTGGAGGAAGCAATTGGTTTAACGGCCTGGACATTCTGCTACCGCGATGATATAGATCGGGTAGTCGAAGCTTTAGAAGCTGGTCTTGCCAATGGGACAAAACAGTTCAATATCGATTTCAGAATTGTCACCAAAAGTGGCTTAATACGTTGGCTAAGCTGGAATATGGTGAGTAAAAACAAACGCTGGTACGCTTACGGAAGAGACATTACGGAGAACAAAAGAGTAGAAAATGAACTGATGAAACTCTCCTTCGTGGCGAGTAAAGTGAACAATGCCGTGGTGATCAATGATTCCGATAACCACGTGACCTGGGTAAATGCAGCATTTGAGAAAATTACCGGCTTTACGCTGGAAGATATGAAGGGGAAACGCCTTGGCGATTTAATCCAGGGCCCGGGAACGGATCTGGAACTGATTGAACAGGCAAGGGAGCTCACCAACAGACATCAGTCTTTTACGGTCGACCTCCTGGCGTACCGTAAAGATAAACAGCCTATCTGGCTGTCCATCTATAATACCGTAGTCTTCAACGACGAAGGAAAGGTGGAAATAGAAGTGGAAATTATCCTCGACATTACAGAAAAAAAGAAAGCGGAAGAAGAATTGCAATTGCTTTCCCTGGTGGCCAGTAAAACGGATACCGGTGTGAATATTTCTGATGGCGAAGGCTTTACCACCTGGATCAACCATTCCATGGAAAAGCTGACCGGTTATACCTTGAACGAATTACAAGGACGCCGTTTAGGAGATATCCTCTCTAAAGATGAAGCACAAAGAGAACTCATTGTAGCTTCCAGAAAAAAGGCCAACAACAGAGAGTCTTATTCTATAGAAGTACAGGCGAAAAAGAAATCCGGTGAACCCATCTGGCTTTCCGTTTCCAATACGCCAATCGTAAATGAGAAAGGAAAAGTAGAACGCCAGATCGACCTGATCACTGATATTTCTCAAAGGAAACAGGTAGAAAAGGAAATGGTAGAAGCCAAAGAACAAGCCTTGCAGCTGAGTGCCGCAAAAGAAATGTTCCTGTCGGTGATGAGCCATGAAATCAGAACACCCTTAAATGCGGTGATCGGAATGGCGCACCTGTTGCTGGACAATGATCCTAAAGAATCACAATTACCCGATTTAAACCTGCTGCGCTTCTCAGCAGAGAACCTGCTGAATATCATCAATGATATCCTGGACCTCACCAAAATGGAAACCGGAAATGTACAGCTGGAAACCATTCCTTTTAGCATAAAGACGCTCGTTTCTGATGTGATCAATTCTTTACAGATGAGTGTGGTTGCCAGAAATAATAAGCTGGAGCTTAGTTGTGATGAAAGTATCCCACAATATGTTAAAGGGGATAAAACGCGGTTATATCAGGTCCTGATGAACCTATTGGGAAATGCCATTAAATTTACACAGGATGGGAAGATCATTCTGGAGGTAAAAATGCTTTCCGAAGAAAAAGACCGCGTATTGCTTCATTTTGAAGTGAAAGATACCGGGATTGGTATTGCAGAGGAAAAGCTGGCGTATATCTTTCAGCCTTTTATTCAGGCCAGAACGGATATTTCCAGAAAATATGGAGGTACTGGATTGGGCTTAACTATTACCAAAAAAATGCTGGAACTATATGGTTCAGACATACAGGTAAAAAGTGTAGAAGGAAAGGGAACGGTTTTTCAGTTCAACATTTCTTTTGAAAAAGCGAATGATTATGTGCCTCAGGTGAAAGTATTCACTGAACCGGATATGTTTACAAACAAATGGATTCTTGTGGTAGACGACAATGAGATCAATGCCCTAATTGCCAAACGTATTTTTGGTAAATGGGGACTCAACCTGGATTTTGCCATTACTGGTGAAGAAGCGCTGGAGAAAGTCCGCGATAACGTATACGACCTGATCTTTATGGACATAAAAATGCCGGGGATTGATGGTTTCGAAGCCACCACACTCATCAGGGCCATGGATGGCGATTATTTTAAAAAGGTGCCTATCCTTGCTTTAACCGCTTCGACCTTACACGATGAGCACAATAAGTTCTCCGAGTCTGGAATGAACGGACATATTTTAAAGCCATTCAAGCCGGAAGACATGAGGAATATACTTTCCGAATACCTGAGCTAAACTGCTCATTCTTCAAAATACAGTATTAGATTTCAAGAAAATTTTAAGGATTAAAAGCGGATTTATTAGAAATGATAAAGGGCCGATATTTCACGAGTGTGAAGCTATCGACCCTTAAATTAACGCTCTCAAGGTCAAAGTAACGGAATGTATTTCATTATTCAAAATATTTATTGATTTATTTCTAAATAAAAGTAAAAGGCCGGCAATCCTATTCGGAAATGCCGGCCTTTACCATCTAAATTAACGCTCTCAGTTATAATAACGTGTGCGGAAGAAGAATGTTTTAGGGCGAATCTGTTTTCTATGTCACAAAAGCCAAAGTGGCGATGCTGATCTTTTCAGGCTGGGCCTGAAGCAAGGCAATGCCGCAGGCTTCCAATGTGGCTCCGGTAGTGAGCACATCATCAATCAACAATAAATGCTGGTTTGTTAATTCTTCCGGGTGCTGGACTTCGAAGGCGGCCGACATATTTTCAAAGCGCAGCAGTCTGCCTTTATTGGTCTGGCTATCCGTAGCCATTTTGCGTAAAAGATGCTGTGTACTGATCGGGACTTTTAATACCTGAGAAATGCCTTGTGCAATGCTATAGCTTTGGTTGTATCCGCGCTTTTTCAATCTTTTCTTGTGAAGAGGTACAGGAATCAGGAAGTCTATGCCCTGATAAAGGGGAGCGCTGAGCAGTCTTTCTCCAAGCAGGATTCCCATTCTAATGCCCAGATCCTGTTGGTCGCTGTATTTTAAATGATGGATGAGCTGCTGTACGGTTCCGGCTTTTTTGAAAAACAGCATTGCCATAGCCGCATGACAAGGGATCCGTCCCCAAAATTGCCTGGCCACCAGGTTGTCGGGGTCCAGATGGTGATCGGTATAGGGTAAGCCATGCAGGCAGGCGCTGCAGATCAGGATTTCGCCGGAAACTAAAGGCTGTATACAGCCCATACATGTTGCCGGAAAAAGCAAATGTAATAAGTCTAAGAAACTGTTTTTTAGGAAGGGCATGGGCTAATCTATGAGAATTAGCCATTGCCTGGTTGAAATCCGGTGTTTAGTTTTGCTCCTTTACGGCCAGCTGACCACAAGCGGCATCAATATCCTTACCTCTGCTTCTTCTGATATTGGTATTTACACCCTGGCTTTTCAGGTAAGCAGAGAAAGCATCGATCTTATCGCCTTCCGCGTTCAGGAAAGCCGCAAACTGAATCGGGTTGTACTCGATTAAGTTTACTTTACAAGGAACGTGTTTACAGAATTTGGCGAGTTCCATTGCATCTTCAATCTCATCATTAAAATTATTGAAGACGATGTATTCGTAAGTAATCGGGTTCTTTGTTTTAGAGAAATAGTATTTTAAAGCTTCTTCCAATGCTTTCAATGAGTTCTGCTCATTAATCGGCATGATTTCATTTCTTTTCTTATCATTTGCCGCATGCAAGGAGATCGCCAGGTTAAATTTAACCCCATCATCACCCAGTTTTTTGATCATCTTGGCAATACCGGCAGTAGATACCGTGATGCGCTTGTACGACATATTCAGTCCGTCTGGAGCAGTAATACGGTCGATAGATTTCAATACATTGGCATAGTTCAGCAAAGGTTCGCCCATCCCCATATAAACGATATTCGTTAGCGGGGCATTGTAGTTTTTCTTCGCCTGCTGATCAATCAAAACCACCTGGTCATAGATTTCATCCGCATTCAGGTTACGTTTACGGTCCATATATCCTGTAGCACAGAATTTACAGGTTAAACTGCAACCTACCTGTGAACTCACACAGGCGGTCATACGTTCTTCCATAGGAATCAGTACGCCTTCTACAATATTACCGTCGTACAGTCGGAATGAACTTTTAATGGTTTGGTCATTACTAAATTGGGAGTTACTTACTTCAACTACATTGATCGCATAGTTTTCATCCAGTTTCTTTCTCAGGTCTTTAGAAAGGTTACTCATTTCCTCAAAGGAACGCGCAGATTTCTCCCAAAGCCATTGGTAAACCTGTTTGGCACGGTAAGAAGGTTCCTGCATGTTTATAAAGTGTTGTTGCAGCTGAGGAAGGTCCAGTGAACGTATGTCTGTTTTTTTTGTAGTAAGCATTTGATGCAAAGTTACCTAAAAAAAGAATAAGCGAGCAAAAATTGATTTTGCCCGCTTAAAATGTATGGGTTTACTGCCGGATTATGACAGTCAAATTATGTTTAACGCTTTGGTCCTCTGCTTTTTCCAGGTGCACCAGAGTTTCCTCTTGAAGGTCTGACTGGTCTTTTGCTTGGGCCGTTGGTTTTGTTCCAATCGGTTGTACTTGAAGCACCGCGGTAAGGAGTACCGGATTTTTTATCTGCTCTTGGTTTACCGGAAGCTGCTCTTGGTCGGCCTTCAGCTTCAGATCTTGGATCTGCTGATCTCGCTCCAGCTGATCTCGGACCGCCCGATCTTGGGCCACCTGGTCTGCCGGAAGAGTTTTTTCTTGGCGCAACTAATTCTTCAAAATCTGGATTTACTGGTTTCTTACTTGCTTTTTTAGCTGCTGATGCGGCTTCTAAAGAACTTGATTTCGCCACAAGATTAAAGATCTCCGTTTGCTCTGCTGGAGTAAGCTCTCTCCATTCACCTACAGGAATGCCTTTAAGCGTGATGTTCATGATTCTGGTACGCTCCAGTTTAGTCACCTCAAATCCGAAATGCTCACACATTCTTCTGATCTGACGGTTCAATCCCTGAACAAGCACAATTTTGAAAGTAAATGTACTTTCTTTAGTCACTTTACACTTTTTGGTCATCATGCCCAATACAGGAACACCTTTGCCCATTCCAGCGATAAACTGCTCGGTAACCGGTTTATTAACGGTTACTACATATTCTTTCTCATGGTTATTTCCGGCACGAAGGATTTTGTTGACGATGTCTCCGTTATTGGTTAGGAAAATTAGTCCTTGTGAATCTTTGTCCAAACGACCAATCGGGAAAACCCGCTCGCTATGGTTTACATGATCCACCATATTGCTTTTTACGCCGGCTTCAGTAGTACTGGTAATGCCTACAGGTTTATTGTAAGCGATTAAGATAGAATTTTCAACTTCTTTTGGTTCAATGGTCTGGCCATTGACCGTAACGATATCCCCGAAAAATACTTGGTCGCCTACCTTGGCTTTCCGGCCATTGATAAATACATTTCCTTGTTCTATGTATCTGTCTGCGGCTCTTCTGGAGCACAGACCGCTCTCACTAATGTATTTATTTAATCGGGTGGTAGAATCAGACATGGGTATGGGTATAAATTGTTTCAGTTTACAAAGAAATCAAAATATACCCACATAAACTATCAAAATATTGTAAAGCTGTGGCTTTTAAAAATTAGTGTCGTCCGCACTAGGGCCGTAACTGCCCGGAATTGGGATGTCTAATAACCTTAGAAATACGCCTAGCTGTGCCCTGTGGTGGATAATTTGTGATAAGGTGTGTCTGATCAGGCTTCCCTTTGTGAACGTAGAATAAATTTGCTCCCCATTTCGCAAAACCCAGGGTTCCGACAAGATTTCTTCTTTTGCTGCTGCTAAGTGTGAACGTCCGTCTTCCAGAGAGGTTTCAAAAAATTCCATCAGCTCGGTATTGGTTTTTAATTGTTTTGGCGTGTAAGGTTCAGTGCCAAAGTCCAGTTCGTCTGTCGTTACGGCATAGGTAATCCAGGTTGGCAATTCTGCAATATGACTGGCCAGTGCTTTAACAGTCATACTTTTTGGGTGTGGCTGCCAGTCGAATTTTTCGGTAGGTACAATCGTTAGCATTTTACGAGTAGTTTGAGCCTCCTGCTCGAATTCTTCCAGAAACATTTTAATGATATCCATGTCGTTTTGTTTTTAAGGTTTTAAATTATAAAACAAAGAAAAGAGGGGAAAGTGACAGCCCTATGTCAGCATGTAAATGAGGATCATAAAAATATAATTATTTGGTAGGGATTAAGCGGGGGTTGGGGAGGAAGCTGTAATTCTCAGCAAGAAACCTTTTCTTTGTACCTATGATTTCCCACATCTCTGCCTCTTATATATACCCTGTAAATTCGGAACCTTTGAAAGAAGGGGTCATTTCATTGGATGATCATGGCCTGATTCTGGAAGTCCTAACGGCTGCGGAAGCGAAATCGAAAGGAATTCAAGACCTTAAGTTCTATGAAGGTATTTTGGTTCCCGGATTTGTCAACACGCATTGCCATCTGGAGCTTTCCCACCTGAAAGGAAAAATTGCGAAACATACCGGACTTCCGGGATTTGTAGAACAGGTGATCCGACAAAGACAGGCGAGTGATGAGGAGGTCATTGATGCCATGGAAATCGCAGATAGAGACATGTATGCCCAGGGAATTGTTGCCGTAGGCGATATTTCAAACAAGTTGATTTCTAAAGAAGTCAAGGAAATCAGTGGGATCTACTACCATACTTTTATAGAAGCAATGGGTTTTAACCCGGAAAAAGCGGTCGATATTATGGAGGCGGCAAAAGTCATGAAAAAAACTTATCAGCCTTTAAACGCTTCGATCGTTCCCCATGCCCCTTATTCGGTATCCGATAATTTATTTGCTGAGATCAGGAAGGAAGCCGAAGAAAATCAGGACCTGATTAGTATTCATAATCAGGAAACCCTCGAAGAAAATGAATTCTTTGAACATAAATCTGGCAGTTTTTTAAAGCTGTATGAGTTCCTGGGATTAAATATTGACTTTTTCAAAGCTACTGGGAAAACCTCGCTGCAGTCTTATTTGCCAAAGCTTTCTCCAGCTTTAAAAACACTATTGGTACACAATACCATGAGCAACCGGGCTGATCTGGACTTTGCAAAGGCGAATCACCCTGCTTTGTATTGGTGCTTATGCCCGAATGCCAACCTATATATAGAAGATAAACTGCCGGAGCTGCCGCTATTTTTGGAAGCCGGATTAAAGATTACACTGGGTACAGACAGTCTGGCGAGTAACGATCAGTTGAGTATCGTAGAAGAAATGAAAACTTTACAGCAGCATTTCCAAATTCCTTTATCAACTTTGCTGAGTTGGGCTACAATAAACGGCGCTGAATTTTTAGGAGTTGAGGATCGTTTTGGTAGTTTAGCCATTGGAAAAAGTCCGGGGATTAATCTACTTGAATTTGTGGATAAAGATGGGGAAATGTGGATTACTGGCAAGATTAAAAGACTAGCATAGATGGAAAACAGGATCAGCAGCTTATTTAAAATTAGATATCCGATTATTCAGGCAGGAATGGTTTGGTGCAGTGGATGGCGATTGGCTGCTGCAGTTTCCAATGCAGGAGGGCTAGGGATCATCGGCGCCGGTTCCATGTATCCGGAAGTACTAAAAGAACATATTCAAAAATGTAAGCTGGCCACCGCACATCCTTTTGCAGTGAATGTACCTTTGCTTTATCCCAATGTGCAAGAGATCATGCAGATCATTGTGGATGAAGGTGTGAAAATTGTATTTACCTCGGCAGGAAATCCAGCTACCTGGACCAGTTTTCTGAAAGAAAAAGGAATCATCGTAGTACATGTGATTGCGAATACCAAGTTTGCCTTAAAAGCAGAAGCTTGTGGCGTTGATGCCATCGTAGCGGAAGGCTTTGAGGCTGGCGGACACAATGGAAGAGAAGAAACGACAACGCTGTGTTTAATCCCAATGGTCGCTAAAGCGGTGGCCATCCCGGTAATCGCTGCCGGTGGAATCGGAAGCGGTGCTGCGATGCTCGCTGCATTTGCCTTAGGCGCGGAAGCGGTTCAGATTGGATCAGCCTTTGCCATTGCAGAAGAATCTTCTGCCCACCCGAATTTTAAATCGAAAATCCTTGCCGCTGCAGAAGGCGATACGAAACTTCGCATGAAAAAACTGGTTCCCGTTCGGCTGCTCAAAAATTCTTTTGCTGAAGCAGTGGCCCAGGCAGAAGCGGAAGGTGCAGATGCAGAAAAGCTGCAGCAACTTTTAGGTCGCGCAAGGGCGAAATTAGGTATGTTTGAAGGAAATATGGAGGAAGGAGAACTGGAAATCGGACAGGTATCGGCCATGTTAAAGGAAATTAAACCTGCAGCAGAGATCCTGCAAAGCATCTGGCAGGAGTTTTTAACAGAAAAAGAAAGAATCAATAAGTTAGATTTTAGATCAATATAAGAATGAAACACATCAACATAAGAGTTACCGGAAAGGTGCAGGGGGTATCCTTTAGAGAGACCACAAAAGCAATCGCAGATCAAATGGGCGTCCGCGGAATAGTTAAGAATGAGAAAGATGGTACCTTATACCTGGAAGCAGAAGGCGATGATGCTTCTTTAGAAGTCTTTGAAGAATGGTGTAATGAAGGACCTGACCGGGCAAAAATTGAAACGGTAGAAGTAACTCCAGGAGAACTGAAGGGCTACCGTAATTTCGAAATCATCAAGAAATAGCGCGTGTCTGTCATCAAGAAATTCCTCGGTCAGACTGCCATCTACGGTTTAAGTACTGTATTTTCCAGGCTGTTTAACTTTATCCTGACCCCGATTTATACCAGCAAATTTGCTGCGGGAACGTATGGTATTTTCACCACAATGTATGCCTACGCCTCGATGATCAATGCAGTATTGGCATTCGGGATGGAGAGTACCTATTTCAGGTACCTCAATAAACACGAGGATAGAAAACAGGAGGTATACAACAACTCCTTCCTGGTGATCGCTTTTATCTCTACCCTGTTTTTAATTACAGGTTTTGTCTTATCAAACCCGATCGCGGCGTATCTAACAGATGATCCTAAGCAACTTGCAGATTATAAACATTATGTGCAGTTCTTTATTGGTATCCTGTATATCGATGCGATCTGTGTGATTCCATTTGCCAAACTGAGAGCAGATGAAAGAGCATTTAAGTATAGTTTGATCAAGTTCCTGAATATTGGCTGCTTCGTAGGTTTCAACTTATTGTTCATTTATGTGATCCCATTGATGATTAAAAATCAATGGCCAATGGCCGAATGGCTGTCGTCCTGGTACCGGGGTGTATGGGTAGGCTATGTATTTATGGCCAATCTAATTGCCAGTGTGGTTACCTTTTTGATGCTGCTGCCGGAGTTTTTGAAGCTGCAGTTGAAGTTCGACAAAGAACTTTTCGGAAAAATGTTTTCTTATT
Source organism: Pedobacter polysacchareus (assembly GCF_019802255.1). Lineage (GTDB taxonomy): Bacteria > Bacteroidota > Bacteroidia > Sphingobacteriales > Sphingobacteriaceae > Pedobacter > Pedobacter polysacchareus. The sequence goes on from NZ_JAHYSS010000001.1 coordinate 636,276, forward strand.
CATGGCCGGTATTGGTGGCCAACCTTTCCTTTATTGTAAATGAAAATCTGGATAAGATTGTATTGAGCAGGTTATTGCCCGATATGATTGCAGATCATGAAGTCGGCATTTATGGCGCGGTTTGTAAACTGGCTATTTTCATCAGTATTTTCGTAACGGCCTTCCGTTTGGGGGCAGAACCTTTCTTTTTCAGTCATGCTAAAAAGGAAAATGCCAGGCAGACTTACGCCATCATCCTGCATTATTTTGTGATCGCATTGGTGGTGCTATTTGTAGGCTTAATTGCCAATATTGAAATTTTGAAACACTTTATCAGCAATCCGGAGTACTGGGTGGGTTTACCAGCAGTGCCTTATTTACTATTCGGTTATGTCTGCTTGGGCGTATATTCCAACCTTTCTATCTGGTACCGCTTGTCGGATCAAACCCGTTTCGGCTTATATATTTCCCTGATTGGCGCCTTGATTACCATCGTGTTCAACTTTGTGCTGATTCCAAAATTCAGTTATATGGGCTCTGCATGGGTTTCTATGCTGGCGTATTTTGTAATGATGGTGATCTCCTATATATTAGGCCAGAAATATTATCCGATACCTTACAATTTGAAAAGAATTCTTTCTTACTTAATCGTTTCTGTGGTACTGGTGGTGTTATCTTTCTGGGTATTCAACAGAAACATTTACATTGGAAATCTGCTGCTGCTTGCGTTTATAGGCGGCATCACCTATCTGGAAAAAGACCAGTTGAAGGCTATATTATTTAAAAAGTAAAAACAATTATAATGACCATGAAAATCAATATCATTAATCACTCAGGACACGCTTTACCTCAATATGAAACGGCTCATGCGGCAGGAATGGACATGCGCGCGTTTGTAGAAACTGAAATCACGATTAAACCTTTACAGCGTGTTTTGATTCCAACAGGACTGCACATTGAGTTGCCTGTAGGTTTTGAAGCACAAATTCGTCCACGCAGTGGATTGGCTTATAAACATGGCATTAGTATTGTGAATTCGCCGGGAACAATCGATGCGGATTACCGCGGAGAGATTAAAGTGCTATTGGTCAATTTATCTGATACGGATTTTGTAGTGAACAATGGCGATCGCATCGCACAAATGGTGATTGCAAAACATGAAACCATTTCATGGGAAGCGGTAGAAGAATTGTCGGACACTGCACGTGGTGCTGGTGGTTACGGCCATACTGGTAAATAAAAAATATAACAACGATGAAGCAAAGGTCTCTTTTACTGTCATTACTTCTTGCAGGTGCTACTGCTGCGGCACAGCAACCTGTAAATCCAAAATTGGATAGTACTGAAGTGAAGACCCTTTTCTTCGCCGGACTGCGGGAAAAGCTGAATGAAAATTACAGCAAGGCAGGGGAGAGCTTTCAGAAAATCCTGACGCTGGATCCAAATAATGCCGCAGTTTACTATGAAATTGCGAGTCTCAATTACCGCCAGAACAAATTGCAGGAAGCTGAGGCGGCCATCAAAAAATCAGTTGCACTGGATGCCAATAACCTTTGGTATTGGAAAATGATGGCGGAGCTGTATAAGCGCAAAGGCGATATGGATGGACTGGTCAACGTTTTTAACGAATTGATTCGCCTTTCGCCAGATAATGATGCTTTCTATTATGACAAAGGAAACGCTTATCTGTTGCTGGGTAAAACCACTGAAGCCTTCAAAACTTATGATGAGCTGGAAAAGAAATTTGGGGTTTCAAAAGCCCTGATCCAGGCGAGACAACGGATTGACCTGGGCAATAAGAAAACGGCGACCAAGGCCGAAATGGAAAATATGCTTTCCGCAGGGGTAGATGATGTACCGGGAATGCTGGACCTGAGCCAGTCGATGGTAGAGCAAGGGCAAATGGAAAATGCAGTTCTTCTCCTTAAAAAAGCGAAAAGCATCAGCCCTGAAAATTATGAAATCGATCTGGCATTAGCCGATTACTACCAAAATATAAAAAACAGCACTGAAGCAGGATTAGCGCTAAGGACAGCTTTCGCCAATCCGGAAATGCCGGCACAAAGGAAAGGGAAAATCATCCTGATGATTGCGGGTACTGCAAAAAACACCACACGTCTGGAAGAGGCAATTGACTTAACAAAGTTAGCCTTGAAAAGCTCAGCCAATGATCCCAATATGATGGCGCTTTATGGCGATTTACTGTATCAAAAAGGAGATTTATCCGGCGCATTGCAGCAATATCAGGAAGTGCTGAAAGTAAGCGATCAGCTGTACCCGGTATGGGAACGTGTGCTGACCATTCAAAACAACTTAGGAAAATATAAAGACGCTGCAAAAAGCGGAGAAGAGGCCCTGGCTATTTTTCCGAATCAGGGAATCCTTTATTATTACCTGGCTTTCGCCTTGCATCGCGATCAGCAGAATGGGGAAGCAATGACCAACATCAAGGCTGCTTTGCAAATGGATGGCGACAATCCAGCGCTTCAGGCCCTGATTTTTGCATTGCAAGGGGAGATTTTTCTCGATGAACAGAAGTTTTCTGAAGCCAATATCGCGTTTGATAAGGCAGTGAAGCTGGATCCAAAAAATTACCTGCTGTTGAATAACTATGCATTTTATCTGGCGCTAAGCAATCAGGATCTGGCGAAAGCAGAAGAATTGGTGGCAAAAGCAGCAGCAGCGATGCCCGGGAATACTTCTGTAGCGGATACTTATGCGCTGGTGCTGTTGAAGCGCGGGAAATATGATGCCGCGAAACCTTGGGCGGAAATCGCCATACAGCATGATGGTGCCGGTAATGGGCTGTATCTGGAGCATTATGGCGACATCCTGTTTCTAACAGGAGCACGCGAAGCGGCACTGGTACAATGGCAGAAAGCAAAGGCTGCAGGAAATGATTCTGCCAACTTAAACCGAAAAATTAATGAGAAGAAATATATTAAATAGCTTAGTTTTTTTGGCGTTGATATCGCTGACTACGGCTTGTAAAACGAAGAAAAAGATCGTCGTTGTGGCGCCTCCGGTAACAGGGGTGGCTCCGGTAAATTCGGAAAAGCTGGAAACGTTAAACCTGCTGCAAGGCAAGGATATTTCTTATACTACTTTATCACTGAAGGGAAAGGCAAAGTTGGAGATGAATGGAAACTCCAATAATGTAAGTATTAACATCCGAATCCGTAAGGATGAAGGGATCTGGGTTTCTATTACCGGTGCATTCGGAATCGAGGGAGCCAGGGCATTGATCACTCCAGATAGCATCAAAGTGCTGAATAAACTGCAAAGCGTTTATCTGGCGAAGCCGTTCAGCTATGTGCACCGATATACAAATCCACAAGTCACGTATAAATTGTTACAGGCGATTTTATCGGGCAATACCATTTCTGAATTCATGACTGCCGATGCTGATCTAAGCGGTAATAATGGCGTTTGGGAAATCAAAGGCGAAGATGCAGATCTTGCCTATCGTGCCTTGTTCAATACGCTGTTTAAAGTTTCGGAGTATGAGTTAAACGATCTGAAATCTGCGAAAGCAATGAAGGTAGTTTACGGGGATTATCAAAGTATGAATGGTACGCTCTTTCCTACTACCCTTCAGCTCAATTCTATGGCAGGAATGCAAAAAATCGCGCTGAATATTGATTTTTCAAAGGTTGAAAGCAATCTTCCGGTGGAGTTTCCGTTTAATGTTCCAGGGAAGTATGAAGTAATAGACTGATTTTTTTTATACTTTTGACGCAATGAAGCTAAATAAACTATTATTCCTCTTCTTATTTTTATTATCCGCCAACTTCGCCGTTGCGCAGAACAGTTCAGAGCTTAAAAGAAAAAAAGAAGCCATACAACGGGAAATAGAACTGCTTCAGAGAAATCTGACGAAGACGGCTAAAAATAAGAAACTTACCCAGAGCCAGATCAATGCCTTAAACACTAAAATCAGTTTGATGCAGGAGAAGATTTCGGTTATCAATTCTGAGATTAAAAACCTGGACAACCAGATTCACGAAAATACCAACACGGTTATCAATTTAAAAGGACAGCTGTCGCAGCTTAAAAAAGAGTATGCGGGGATGATCCGTTTCGCACAGCGCAATCAGAATGCCTACGACAAGATGATGTTTGTGTTTGCAGCCAGTGATTTCAATCAGGCCTATAAAAGAATCAAATACCTGCAGCAATTCGGTCAGTACCGTAAAAAACAAGCCGGATATATTCAGGGAACGCAAAAAGACCTGAACTATAAGATTGTGGTACTCGATAAAAACTTAAAGCAGAAAAGCAGCTTGCTCCATGAGCAGGAGACTGAAAAGGATAAACTGGGTAAGAACAAGAATGAGCAGGCCCAGGTATTGAACAAAATCAGCAAGCAGGAAAAGCAATATAAACAAGACATTGTAGCCCGTAAAAAACAACAGGCACAGATCGATAGGAGCATCCGTGCGGCCATTGCCCGCGAGATTGCGATCGCTAAGAAAAAAGCGGAAGAAGAAGCAAGGGCTGCGGAACGCGCTAGATTAGCGGCGATTGCGGCGGCAGAGCGTGCCAGAGCGGCGGCTGTGGCCAAAGCAAAAGCAGAAAATAAACCGGTTCCTGTTGCAGCCGCTGCTCCGGTAGCGAAGGCAAAAGTAGCCACAGCAAACAGCAGTAACAATTACCTGACCGCAACGCCGGAAGCAGCAAGACTATCTGCAGCTTTTGAAAGCAATAGGGGCTCTTTACCTTGGCCGGTAGCTGCCGGGACCACCACGGAGAGCTTTGGTAAACATAAAGAAGGACAAGCCAGTTACGACAATGCCGGTATTACCATCCAAACTGCTGAAGGTGCTGCGGTAAGAGCGGTATTTAACGGAAAAGTTACTAAGGTCGGAAATGCGCTGGGCAGGTATTATGTACTGATCAAACACGGACAGTTTTTTACGGTGTATCAGAACCTTAAATCAGTTAGTGTAGGCCAGGGAGACGATGTGAGTACCAAACAAACCATTGGCAGCGTGGCTTCCTCGGGAGATATCCCAGAGCTTCAATTCCAGATCTATAGAGGAACAGTTGCGCAGAATCCTGCAGGATGGCTATCTGCAAAATAGAGGATTGCGAGAGAAATGTTTATATTTGTATATTGATTTAATAAATAGAGCTTAAAATGTATTCAGGAACAGTTTTGGAATTCTTAAATATGGGCAGCGGTGAGATTATGCTGATCCTGGTTGTAGTTCTTTTGTTATTCGGAGGTAAAAAACTTCCGGAATTGGCAAGAGGCCTGGGAAAAGGAATCCGCGATTTTAAAGATGCCTCAGATGGCGTGAAGAGAGAAATCCATCGCAACATAAATTCCGTAGGTATTGTGGACGACATTAATGACGTGATTAACGACAACAGCCGTCACCATCCAAAAGAAACAAGCCTGGAAGAGCAAATGTATCCTGGCAGCACTACCGCTGCTGTAGAAACTACGCCTGCCGCTGCTGAAGGAATTGATTTAGAAAAAAAGGAAACAGTTGCTGTAGCCAGTACTGAAAATCCTAAAATAGAAACAGATAAAACACAACTTTAACTAATCATATCATGTTAAACACACCAATATTAGCCGCATTAGGAGGCATGGAAATTGCCGTTATCCTTGTAATTGTTTTATTACTTTTCGGTGGTAAAAAAATTCCAGAACTAATGCGTGGCTTAGGTAAAGGCATTAAAGAATTTAAAGACGGAAAAGACGGGATGGATGATGCTGCTGACAAAGTAGAACAAAACCGCACCAACAAACCATTATAGGTTTCAATCCGATTTTTAAATTTAACCTATTCTTGAAATTTGAAGAAGTATAACTCCTTATCAGAGATACAAACCCTTATTGCTCAAAAAAAACTTAGTTTAACTGAGCTCCTGGATCACTATTTTAAGCAAATAGAAACTCATGAACACCTCAATGCTTTTAATGAGGTGTTTTTTTATTCTGCGGCCGCTCAGGCTAAAGTAGTACAAGAGAAAATAGACAATGGTACTGCCGGTAAACTGGCAGGAATGGTGATTGGTATTAAAGACAATATTTGTTATAAAGACCACATCGTGACCGCCTCTTCCAAAATGCTGGAAGGTTTTGTTTCTCCTTATTCTGCTACCGTAGTAGAGCGTCTATTGGCCGAAGATGCCATCATTATCGGAAGACTCAATTGTGATGAGTTTGCCATGGGTGGGTCCAATGAAACTTCTTATTATGGCGTGGTAAAAAACGCGGCAGATGCAGAACGCGTTGCCGGAGGCTCTTCAGGAGGCTCGGCAGTAGCGGTACAGGCAGACCTTTGCTTATCAGCATTGGGAACAGATACCGGCGGCTCTGTCAGACAGCCCGCTGCTTTTTGCGGATGTATCGGAATGAAGCCTACTTATGGCCGCATTTCCAGATATGGCGTGATCGCTTACGCTTCTTCCTTTGATCAGGTAGGTACCATCACCTCTTCTATCTCTGACGCTGCCCTATTGCTGGAAATTCTAGCTGGTGCGGATGATTATGACAGTACGGTTTCTAAACAGGAAGTACCGGATTATACTGCCGGACTATCAGCAGGAGGACCGAAAAAGATTGCGGTATTGAAGGAAACACTGGAAAGTGAAGTTCTGGACCCTGCAATTAAAGCATCCATTCTAAGCGCAATTGAGCGTTTTAAAAGTCAGGGACATACTGTAGAATATGTATCTTTTGACTTGCTGGATTACCTGGTTCCTGCTTATTACGTGTTAACCACTGCGGAAGCTTCTTCTAATTTATCCCGATATGATGGGGTTCATTATGGGCACCGTAATATGGATGCGGTCACTTTGAACGACTTATACAAGACTTCCAGAGCGGAAGGTTTTGGAGAAGAAGTGAAAAAGCGAATCCTGATTGGGACGTTTGTGTTGAGCGCAGGCTATTATGATGCCTACTATCAAAAAGCACAACAGGTGAGAAGACTGATCCGCGAAAAAATGGAAGAAATGCTGGTAGATTTTGATGTAATTCTAAGTCCTGTAGCCCCAACTCCTGCTTTCAAAATCGGCGAAAATATGGAAGATCCATTGGTCATGTACATGGCAGATATCTTTACGGTACTGGCATCGCTGACAGGAATTCCAGCAATTGCAATTCCTTTGGGCAATAATAATGAAGGATTACCGTTAAGCTTACAGCTTATGGCAAAGCACTTTAAGGAACAGGAACTGTTGTCCCTGTCCCATACATTTTTAACCTAGAACCATGTCACCAAACATTGCCTATGAAAATAAATGTACTTTTTGCATCCTGTATTATAGCATTAACCAGCTTTTCAGCAGCAGCTCAGCAACCGCAAGGGTCCCTACAAATTATTGATACACTTGCTTTACCGGTTTTACCAGAAACACCAACTTTTCACAACCATAATTACGTGTTTAAAGCACGTCTGGACTCGATCCAGAAAATGGTGCCCCTCAGCTATAATGAACATGTACAAAAGTACATTGACGTATATAGCAGTCGGAAAGATATGATGGGGAAGATGATCGGCCTGTCCGATTATTACTTCCCCGTTTTTGAAAAAGCACTGAAGTTTTATAATATCCCCGAAGAAATCAAATACCTGCCCATTATAGAATCTTCTATGAATGCCCATGCGGTATCCCGGGTAGGCGCCACAGGTTTATGGCAGTTCATGTTTGCCACGGCAAAAGATTATGGACTGAATATGGACAATTTTGTGGATGAAAGAAAAGACCCGATCCAGGCCAGCTATGCAGCAGCAGCTTATTTTAAAGATGCTTATCAGGAATTGGGCGACTGGCTCCTGGCCATTGCCGCTTACAACTGCGGAATGGGCAATGTAAAAAGGGCTATCATCAAAGCAGATTCCCATGATTTTTGGGAAATCAGACCTTACCTTCCTTTAGAAACACGTAATTATGTGCCTGCATTTATTGCTGCTCTTTACGTGATGAAGTGTTCCGGACAACACCAGATTAAAGCACAGGCCTCCCCATTTGTTAAAAATACCGATACCATTCATGTGAATCGCTTTGTGTCCCTGCCGCAATTGGCTACGGCACTCAGCATGGAAGAAGATGCACTCTGCAGTCTGAACCCAAGTTATAAGAAGAAGATCGTGAATGGGACGGAATTAGAACCCAAGCGCATTGTAATTCCTAAAGTAAACATGGCACAGTTTGCGGAAATCTATGAAGTATTGAACAATGCAGAGCTGGACGTGAACCAGAATGTATACCTTGCTTCCAATGATGACCGACGTGTCAAAAAGAAAATCACGGCAAAACCAGTTGCTGCGGTTAGTTACCATAAGGTGGTTCCCGGGCAAACCCTCAGCGCCATCGCCAATAAATACAATGTAGAAGTCCAGGATTTAAAAGTATGGAACGGCCTTAAGAGCTCCTCCATTGTACCTGGACAAAAACTAAAAATCCATAATCCAGAACCTGCCAAGCGAAAAAAATCCGCTATTCAGGGATAAAACCTGCCACTCCATACTGATTCCTTTTTTATTTCAGGGCTAATTAAAAGATTGTAACTTTGGCCCTTTATAAATGACTGATTTATGAGTAAAATTAACAGGAAGCAAGATGCTTTGGATTACCACTCGCAAGGGCGACCGGGAAAAATACAAGTTATACCCACGAAACCAACGAACTCTCAAAGAGATCTGGCGCTGGCGTATTCTCCAGGGGTAGCTGAACCTTGTTTAAAAATTGCAGAAAACACTGAAGATGTATATAAATATACTGCTAAAGGAAACCTGGTAGCTGTAATTAGTAATGGTACAGCAGTATTGGGTCTTGGCGATATAGGTCCGGAAGCGGGTAAACCGGTGATGGAAGGTAAAGGTCTTCTTTTTAAGATCTTCGCTGATATTGACGTTTTTGATCTGGAACTGGATACTAAAAATGTTGATGATTTTGTTAAAATCGTAAAAGCACTGGAGCCAACTTTTGGTGGGGTGAATTTAGAAGATATTAAAGCACCAGAGTGCTTTGAAATTGAACGTCGCTTAAAAGAGGAGATGAATATCCCTGTGATGCACGACGATCAGCATGGTACCGCCATTATCTCCGCTGCAGCATTAATCAATGCCTGCGAATTGCAGAAAAAGAAAATGGATAAGATTAAGATTGTGGTGAATGGGGCCGGTGCTGCCGCGATTTCATGTACCCGTCTTTATGTTTCTTTAGGTGCTAAAAAAGAAAATATCGTGATGTGCGACCGTACTGGCGTCATCAGAGCCGACAGAGAAAAACTGGACGACATCAAAGCTGAATTTGCGACGACAAGAGACCTTCGTACTTTGGAAGAAGCTATGAAAGATTCTGATGTATTCATCGGTCTTTCTTCTGCCGACTGCGTAACGGTAGAGATGTTGAAATCTATGGCTAAGAATCCTATTGTTTTTGCAATGGCGAATCCTAATCCAGAGATTGCTTACGAACTGGCCATCAGTTCCCGTAAAGATTTAATTATGGCTACAGGACGTTCTGATTATCCTAATCAGGTGAATAACGTACTGGGCTTCCCATATATTTTTAGAGGTGCATTAGATGTTAGGGCAACCAGCATCAATGAGGAAATGAAAATTGCCGCGGTGAAAGCAATTGCTGAACTGGCTAAAAAATCTGTTCCTGAGGCGGTAAACATGGCCTACAATGAGAAAAATATTAAATTTGGTAAAGACTATATCATTCCTAAACCGGTGGATTTGCGACTGATGACCAATGTTTCTTCGGCAGTAGCCAAAGCAGCAATTGACTCAGGAGTAGCACGTAAAATCATCACCGATTGGGATGCTTATACGGAAGAATTGAAAACCAGGTTGGGAATGGATGATGCCATCATGCGCGCCATCACCAATAAAGCGAAATCTGATCCTAAACGTGTAGTATTCACCGAGGCGGATAACTATAAAATCCTTAAAGCGGCACAGATCGTTAAAGACGAAAATATTGCCATTCCAATCTTATTAGGTAAAAGAGCGGTTATCGAGCAGATCATTGAAGAAAATGCACTGGAATTAGAAGGTGTAGAGATCATTGATCCAATGTTAGAGCCGGAACGCATGAAAAAATATGCGGATAACCTTTACCAAAAGAGACAAAGAAGAGGGGTAACCTTGTTCGAAGCCAACAAATTCTTACGCGATAGAAATTACTTCGGTGCTTCTATGGTAGAATTTGGTGAAGCAGATGCCATGATCTCTGGTCTGACCAAAAATTATGTGTCTACCATCAAGCCTGCACTACAGGTAATCGGTACGGAGCCAGGTGTAAACCGTGTGGCTGGAATGTACATGATGATGACCAAAAAAGGTCCAGTATTCTTTGGCGATACTACCGTAAATGTAGATCCTACAGTAGAAGAATTAGTAGACATTACTTTGTTACTAGACTCTGCGGTGCGTAAATTCAACATTCAGCCGCGTATAGCCCTACTTTCTTACTCTAATTTTGGGTCAAATGAAGGTGTTGTGCCTGAAAAAGTGAGAAAAGCAGTGAAAATTCTTCACGAAAAGCACCCTGAAATTATCGTAGACGGTGAAATGCAAGGAAATTTTGCAATTAACAACGAGTTATTGAAAGATAACTTTCCTTTTAGTAGCTTAGTAGATGCCCCTGCAAATACACTGGTATTCCCTAATTTGGAATCTGGAAATATTGCCTACAAATTGTTACAGGAACTAGGCGGAGCAGAAGCAGTAGGTCCTATTCTATTGGGATTGAACAAACCTGTTCACATTGTACAGCTAGGTAGTTCAGTTCGTGAGATTGTGAACATGGTCACTTTAGCTGTTTTAGATGTACAGTCTAAAGAACAAGAAGCCCTGGCTAAAAAGGGTGGTTTATTAAAAAGAATAATTAAGAAATAAGATATGTTTGAATATATTGATGGTAAGCTCACCTTTAAATGCCCCGCTTATATTGTTGTGGAGGCCGGAGGAATTGGTTACCACATCAATATTTCACTAAATACTTATAGCAGTCTGGCAGATGCAGAAAGATGTAAAGTTTACCTCTGGACGCATATTAAGGAAGATGCACATACCTTATATGGATTTGCAGAGGAGGGAGAGCGCAGGCTCTTCCTTCATCTGATTTCCGTTTCTGGAATCGGTCCCAATACCGGTAGGATGATGCTCTCTTCCATTACCCCTATAGAAATTCAAGCTGCTATTGTAAATGGTGATTTGCCTTTGATCCAGCGGATTAAAGGTATTGGTACGAAAACGGCTCAGCGCCTCGTGCTGGAATTACAGGATAAATTGAAAAAAGAAGGTACAGGATCACTGATCGCCGCACCGCTTAATAATACTGCTAGAGAAGAAGCTTTATCCGCTTTGATGATGCTTGGGTTTGCAAAACAACCGGCAGAAAAATCAATCGATAGTGCAGTGAAAAATGGAGGTGCAGATTTAACAGTAGAACAAATGATAAAAATAGCTTTGAAGAACTTATAGAATTTTACCTTGAAAACCCTATTAACGCTCCTCTTTACCTTATTTCTCTGCCTTGGCGGACAAATAGCTTTTTCCCAGACTGTAAGGCCTCAGGTAAGAAATTCCGATACGACAAAGAATTCCTTCAGTTTGAAGGAAAAGCAACGATTAGGTCTTAGAAACCTCAACAATTCCTTCAAGCCACTTCCCGACAATGTGAAAAGGGAGGTCGAGTATGATGCGAAAAATAAAAGATACATCATTCGCCAGCGGATTGGGAACCAGCTATTCTCTGCTCCGCAATATTTAACCATTGAAGAATACCAGCGTTTGGTGAATTCTGAGATGAAGCGCGACAACTGGCGCATGTATTCCAACGAAGAAATTAATGAAGTCAGAAAGAATGGGCTAATTCCTAGCCTGAAAGTCAATAGCAAAGCTTTTGAAAGGATTTTTGGCGGAACAACCATAGACATACAGCCTCGTGGTGAGGCCGAACTGACCTTCCTGGGAAGGATCAATAAAAATGAAAATCCACTGTTCAACGAACGTCAGCGCGTACAGGGAAATTTTGATTTTAACCAGCGCATCCAGATGGATGTGATCGGTAATATTGGTACCCGTATGAAGGTCAATATGAACTACAATACCGAAGCGCAATTTGATTTTGAAAATCAGGTGAAACTAGATTATGTAGGAGGAAAGGACGACATTATCCAGAAGATTGAAGCAGGTAACGTGAGCCTGCCCCTAAGTACCTCGCTGATCAATGGCACACAGGCGCTTTTTGGGATAAAAACACAGCTGCAATTTGGGAAGCTGAATGTGAGCACAGTGTTCTCCCAGCAGAAATCACAATCGCGGGAAATCCGCATCAATAATGGCGCACAGCAGAATGAATTCAGGTTAAGTGCCGATAATTATGAAGCCAATAAACACTATTTCTTAGCGCAGTATTTTAGACAAAATTACAATAAAACCTTAGCTACGCCCCCAACGCTTACTTCAGGCGTGTTGATTACCAGGGTAGAGGTTTGGATTACCAATAAAACAGGAAATACACAGGGCTCCAGAGATGTGATGGCCCTGATGGATTTAGGGGAAAATGCACCCTACAATCAAACGATTGTTGGTGGTGGATCGGCCCTGCCTTCTGGATTTGACAATCCACAGTTCCCAAGACAATCCAATAATTTATTGTCGCAATTGCCCGCAGATGCCAGGTTAACCAATTCAAATGCCATCATTCCTTTCTTTGCAGCAAATGGAGGTACAGATAACTACGCCAAGCTCACGTATGCCAGAAAATTGGCCGATAGAGAGTTTACTTTCCATCCGCAGCTGGGTTATATTTCCCTGAATAATGCCTTGAACACAGATGAGGTATTGACCGTCGCTTACCGATATACTTACCGTGGGGTAGAATATCAGGTGGGGGAGTTCTCTACCGACATTTCATTCGACCCGGGATCGCCAAAGGTCTTGTTTACAAAGATGCTGAAAAATGAAACTTTGAAAACTAAATTGCCAATCTGGAACCTGATGATGAAAAACATCTATTCTATCGGTGGATACCAGATCAGTCCGATGAATTTTAAATTGGACATCTTCCGCATCGATGATAAATCAGGCGTAGAAAAACCATACATCGAAGAAGGGGAGAAGCTGGATGCCAACCGGAGGCCATTGAAGAATAAACAATGGATTCAGGTAACCGGTTTAGACCGCTTAAATCAACAAAAAGAAAGAAGTCCAGATGGGGTATTCGATTTTGAAGCAGAAAATAAACCCTTTGGAACCAATGATAATATCGCATTTAATACCCCGATAAACAGCAATAACAACCCGGGAAATACAAATGCCTCCAATACCAACCTGACCAATTTCTCTACCAATACCATGAGTGGTTACATTACCATTGATCCCTTGAATGGAAGAATCATCTTCCCTTTAGTTGAGCCCTTTGGTAGGGACCTGGCCGATCAGTTTGAGGCTTCAGAACTGCCATTGATCCAAAAATATACTTATCCCGCTTTATATGACTCCACAAAAGTGGTGGCACAGCAGCTGTTCAGCAACCAGAACCGCTATTTCATTAAAGGTGCTTATCAAAGTCAGGTGGCTTCAGAATTTAGCTTAAACTCTATCAATGTTCCGGAAGGATCGGTAAAGGTGTTTGCCGGTACGATTCCTTTGCAGGAAGGCGTGGATTTTACAGTGGATTACCAGGGTGGAAGGGTGAGAATCCTCAATACCGCAATCTTGATTTCTGGACAGCCGATCAGAATATCTACAGAAAATAATGAGCTATTTGGTTTGCAGCAGCGTTCGTTGTTCGGAACCAGATTTGATTATAAAGTAAACAATAAACTGAATCTTGGGGCAACCTTGATGAACCTAACGGAGAAACCACTGACGCCAAAAGTGAATGTGGGGGAAGAGCCGATTTCTAACACCATGTGGGGAGTAGATTTGAACTATAGCACGCCATCCAGATTCCTGACGAAATTGGTGGATAAACTGCCTTTCATTTCTACAAAAGTACCTTCCAGTCTGACGTTCTCCGGAGAGTTTGCACAATTGATTCCAGGCCATCCGAAAGCCTTGAACTTCGGCGGACAAAAAGGTGGCGTGAGTTACCTGGATGATTTTGAAGCCTCACGCTCCGTGATTGATTTGAAAAGCTCTATGGCCTGGCAATTGTCGGGAACACCACAGCTTTTCTCTGAATCCAGCAGGATTGACGATTTAAGCTATGGTTTCAATAGGGCCTTAATCGCTTTCTACAACATCGACCCGATATTTTACAATAGAAATGATGCCAGCTTACCGGCCGGTTTGAGAAATAACAAAAATGAATTGTCTAACCATTATGTTCGTCAGGTTATCGAACAGGAGGTGTTTCCTTTCAAAGAAACGGGTACAGGACAGCCATTCGCCCTGCCAACTTTGGATGTGGCATTTTATCCGACAGTTCGTGGTCCTTACAATTATACGCCTACAGGATTTAACCAGGCGGGTATGTTGAATAACCCACGTTCCCGCTGGGGAGGTTTATTCAGAAGGATTGAAACCAATGATTTTGAAGCTTTGAACATTGAGTTCATTGAGCTTTGGGTAATGGACCCGAATATTTATAAACCGAACAGTTTGGGGGGTGATCTGTATTTCAACTTGGGGAACATCTCGGAGGACATTTTGAAAGACGGAAGAAAATCTTTGGAGAATGGTCTCCCTGCCGATGGCGATCCTTCTAAATATGATGAAACCAATTGGGGAAGGGTACCGAAATTGCAGCCGGTAGTTCAGGCTTTCGACAATGATCCTAATGCCAGAAAAGCACAGGATGTGGGATTAGATGGATTGGCAAATAAAGACGAGCAACTGAAATTCTCTACTTTGATCAACCAGATTAAAGGACAGTTGAATCCTGACGCAGCCAATGCTTTAGAAAATGACCCTTCATCGGATGATTACAGTTATTTCAGAGGTCCGGATTTAGACCGTGAAAATGCAGGGATTTTAAAACGTTACCAACGCTATAACGGAACAGAAGGAAACTCAAAAACGGCAGAGCAATCCCGTGCAGAACTGGGCGTAGAAAACTCGGCTTCGACTTCTTTACCAGATGGGGAAGACATCAACAGAGATAACAATATGACGCAATCTGATGAGTACTTCCAATACAAAGTTTCCATGCGTCCGGGCGACCTGATGGTGGGACAAAACTTTGTGACGGATAAAGTAACTTCTCAGGTGAAACTGGCAAACGGAAGTACACAACCTGTGACCTGGTACCAGATCCGTATTCCTTTGGCGCAATACCAGGACCGTATTGGTGGAATCCAGGATTTTAAGTCTATCCGTTTCATCAGGATGTTCCTGACCAATTTTGCCGATACTACCGTATTGAGGTTTGGAAAAATCCAATTGGTAAGAGGTGAATGGAGACAATACAATCCAAATGATGATCCTTCACAAACGATCGTAGATCCTGCTTTAGGGACGATTGCTTCTGATAAATCGACGATAGAAGTTGCTACCGTGAATATTGAGGAGAATGGTAAACGTACCCCGATTCCTTATGTGATTCCTCCAGGTATCGAAAGAGAACGTGATTTTAGCAATTACCGTGGCGATACCCGTCAGAATGAGCAGTCGCTATCAGTGACCATTAAAAACCTGAAAGATGGTTATGGAAGGGCAGCATTTAAAACCGGTTTCAACGATTTCAGGTCTTATAAACACCTGGAAATGTACATCCATGCGGAGGCTTTAGGAACCAGTATATTAAAAGATAACGACCTGAGTGCTTTCCTGAGAATCGGTACCGACAATCAGGACAATTACTATGAATATTCACAGCCTTTAAAGGTGACGCTTCCTGGTACCAGTGATCCGAATGCGATCTGGCCGGAGCAGAATAAAATGGACATTACCCTAGAGTTTTTCCAGAAAGCGAAACTAGAAAGAAACAACGCGAAAACCAGTACCGGTGCGCCATGGCCAATCAATATTCCATACATCTATACGGTGGATGGCAAATCGATTACCATCAAAGGACAGCCGGATATGAGTAAAGTAAGGGTCTACATGCTGGGGGTTAAAAATCCTTACCGTGCAAATGGCAATGACGATGGGATGGAGAAAAATGCCATCATCTGGTTCAATGAGCTTCGTTTAACGGAATTTGATGAGCGAGGCGGATGGGCAGCTACTGCTAGAATGAATGCTAAACTGGCCGATTTTGCAGATGTTAACGTATCCGGAAGTAAATCGACCATCGGTTTCGGTTCTTTAGAAACCAGAGTGAGCGAGAGAAACAGAGCAGACAATGTGTTCTTTGACATCTCTTCGAGCATGGAACTGGGCAAGTTTTTTCCTAAGAAAACAGGCATCAAAGTGCCGATGTTTGTAAGTTATTCCAGTCAGGTAGCTACTCCTCAATACAACCCGAGCATGCCGGATATTGAGTTGAAAAATGCATTGGATGCCGCTTCAAAACCACAGCGGGATTCTATCCTGAACTTTTCACAGGACTATACCACCAGAAGCAGTATCAACTTCACAAATGTGAGAAAAGAAAGAACAGACCCGGAAGCAAAACCTAAGGTTTGGGACATTGAAAACTTCAACGTCAGCTATGCTTATACGAAGTATTCACACCGTGATTTTATCATAGAAAATAATTTCCAAAAGACTTACAGGGCTTCCCTGGGCTATAACTATGCCGGATTGGCGAAAACGTATGAGCCTTTCAAAAAGATCATCAAGAACAATACACTGGCCTTACTGAAAGATTTCAACTTTAGCCTGATGCCTTCTGCGATTAACTTCAGAATAGATGTAGATCGTTTCTATTCTGAAAATAGTTTGAGAAATAATGATCCGATGAATTCTATTCCGGTTAACACTACGTTTAATAAAAACTTCCTGGTGTCGAGGGTGTACGGAATTTCCTGGAACCTGAGTAAATCGCTAACCATGGACATTGATGCGACCAATTATTCCATCATCGATGAGCCTTTCGGCAGAATCCAGGGGTTGAAAAGAGACACCTTATGGCAGAATATGCTGAGGCTGGGCCGTACTACAGATTACAGTCACAACCTGAACTTTACTTATAATTTGCCGATCAGTAAGATCCCAGGATTGGATTGGGTGAATGTGGCCACACGTTACGGAACCAATTTCAACTGGCAGACAGAACCGCTTTCTACCTTGAGAGATCCAAACATCAACCTTGGAAATACGATTCAAAACTCCAGAACAATTCAGGTAAATCCTAATTTAAACCTGGCTTCACTCTATAACAAATTCGGATTTGTCCGTAAAGGAAATGGGGCAGGAGGAAAAAATGTCTGGGTAGGCTTATTGACAAGTGTGAAAAATGTAGTGGGAGCTTACACGCAAACCAAGGGGATTTTCTTACCGGGTTATTTGCCTAAAACAAATTTCTTCGGGATTGACCAGGCTACCGGTGCGCCGGGCTTAGGCTTCGTATTGGGTAGTCAGCGGGACATCAGAACTGAAGCCCTATTGAAAGGCTGGATCACAACCGATACCCTGCAATCGCAGTTGTACATCAACACGATGCGGGAAGATTTAAGCTTTACCAGTTTGGTGGAGCCAATCAAAGATTTGTCGATCACACTAACGGCCAACAGAAACCAAACAAAAAACTACTCTACCAATTTCAGGTACGATGAAGAATCAAGGGGTTTTGAAAACTTCAGTCCATTTACAACTGGTGATTATAGCATTTCCTATATCAGTTTAGGTACTGCTTTCTCGGAGAAATCCGGCAGCACGATGTCTAAGTTATTCGCTAATTTCATGAACAACAGGGTGGTCATTTCCCAGCGCTTAGGTTTAACAAACCCGAACTCTGCAGGAGTTAGAAACGGCCTGTATGCCGATGGTTATGGTGCAGAATCTCAGGATGTACTGACTGCCGCTTTCCTGGCCGCTTATTCTGGCAAAGATGCAAAAACATCCAGCCTGAGTTCCATGCCTAAGATTCCATTGCCAAACTGGCGCCTGAATTACCGCGGCCTGATCGGGATTCCTTTCCTGGCAGAGCGTTTCAGCTCGATTGATCTGAGACACGCTTACCGCTCTATTTATAGCATCAGCAGCTTCAACTCCCTATTGAAATACCAGGAAAATAATGGAGGAGTCATCAGCAGAGACTTAAATGACAACTTCCTTCCGGAGTTTCAATATGCACAGGTAACGATCGCAGAGCAGTTCTCGCCATTGATCGGAATTGATACCCGTTTGAAAAACAACCTGACCGCTAATTTTGAGATCGGAAGATCGAGGATGCTGGGATTAAATATGGCGAATAGCCAGCTGGCACAATTAACAGAAAGCAATATGGTGTTTGGATTGGGTTATCGTACTACGAAGTTCAGGTTCCCTTTTGGCTTGTTCAAAGGACTGAAAATGGACAACAATATGGACTTTAAACTGGATGTTGCAGTGAGGGATAATAAAACCGTGATTTATCGTGCAGACATTCTGGAGGCAGAAGTTTCTTCCGGTGCCAAAAACATTACCTTAAGACCAAGTGTGGATTATATCCTGAACCAGCGTTTTAATGTGCGCCTGTTCTACGACGCTAACATCACCAAGCCATATACCTCTCAAACATTCAATACTTCATTTAGTAATTTTGGATTTAGTTTAAGAGTTACCCTGAATTAGGCATTGTGATAAATACTTATATTAATTACCTTTGAACCAACAAAAAATTATACACATGAATTTTCCATCAGAATTAAAGTACACTAAAGACCACGAATGGGTTAAAATTGAAGGTAACGAAGCCTATATCGGTATTACTGATTTTGCACAACGTGAATTAGGTGATATTGTATACATCGATATTAATACCGTGGGTGATGAAGTAAATAAAGACGATGTTTTCGGTACAGTGGAAGCTGTTAAGACTGTTTCTGATTTGTTTATGCCAGTAACTGGTACAGTAACTGAAACTAATCCTGAATTGAATGACAACCCGGAATTAGTAAATTCTGACCCTTATGGAAAAGGATGGATGGTTAAAGTAACACTTTCTGACGCTGCTGAAGTTGCAGGTTTATTAGATGCAGATGCTTATAAAGCTCTTGTAGGAGCTTAATCAATGAATACTAAAGCATTAAAATATCAGATCTGGGCCATCCTATGGACCGTGGTGATTTTAGTCCTTTGTAATATGAAAATGCCTGACACTTCTGGGTCAGGCATTTTTTTTGAAGGATTTGACAAGCTGGTACACCTTGGGTTTTTCTTTGTACTCACAATTCTGCTGTTCTATGGCAGGATCAATTACCAGCACAGCTACAGCTTTCGTTCCCTAACGATCTTTAAAGTGATTCTGATTACCGCAGGTATCGGGGCAGGAATTGAATTTCTGCAGTGGAAGGTGTTTACCTACAGGTCTGCAGAATGGTGGGATTTCGGCTGCGATATGATCGGTGTGTTTATGGGCGTATTCAGTTTTGTTCTGTTGCATAAATCGGATTATCATAAATCTCTTCAGCATGAAAAAAATAAAGGTTAAACTGCTGCTTTTATTTGTCGCTGCGGCATTGAGTAGCTGCAGTATTTTTAAGCCGGGTTGTAAGTGCCCTCCGGTGAGTTACAACCGCTATCCAGACGGGATAAAACTCGCGGGTATCTAAATAGTTACCCTACTGTGACCTTAGGATTATTTAATAACGCGCTATACGCCGTTAAACCTGATTTCAAGCAGGCTGATCCAGGTTCCGGTATTTGGAATTATTATAAATTAAGGCTAAATTGCGCCTGGTTTAGGAGAGGAAATCATGTCCGATCCGAACATAAATAACCTATAGAAAGATGAAGCTATCACAATTGAATCCAGGGGAAAGAGGTACTATAGTTGAGTTTACTGATCTTGAGATGTCCGTAAAACTTATGGAAATGGGCTGTTTGCCGGGGGAGGTTGTTGAGGTAGAAAGATTTGCTCCACTTGGTGATCCAATCGCGATCCGTGTGGCCGGCTATCAACTTTGTTTGCGTAAGAACGAAGCATCTGTTATCATAATTCAGTAATACTAAATTGGCTAAGGATTTGAAAATAGCGCTGGTTGGGAATCCCAATACAGGCAAGTCTACTCTTTTTAACCTGCTGACAGGTTTAAATCAAAAGATCGGTAATTTTCCGGGTATCACCGTCGACAAGAAGGTGGGATATTGTAAGCTGGCAGATGGCAAGGTTGCAGAAATCATTGACCTTCCAGGGACATATAGCTTATATCCGAAGAGTAAGGATGAAAGTATCGTGTTCCAGGTACTGGCGGATAAAACGAATTCGAGTTATCCGGATGTAGTCGTTTTAGTGGCGGATGCAACCAATTTAAGAAGAAACTTATTGCTGTATTCGCAGGTTGCGGATTTGGAAGTGCCAATGGTATTGGCACTGAACATGACCGATATGGCCCAGAAGGAAGGGATTGACATCAATGTCAATAAGCTTGCGGAAAGATTGGGTATACAGGTGGTGGCCATTTCGGCAAGAAGCAAAACTGGATTAAAAGAATTAAAACAAGCCATAGAAAATACCACCAAAATTGCCACTCAGGCAAAAGGTGCAGATATATTCACCTTAGCACCAGAAGCAATTTCTGAGGCAAAAGCGAAATTAAAAACAGACAATGATTATTATGCTTTGCAGGTATTACACCAGCACCAGCATTTAGACCTGTTCTCTTTAGAGGAACATGCGGCATTTGAAAAGATTAAAAAAGCCCATGCCTTTGAAACTTCAGAATTGCAGGCTGCAGAAACCATCGCCCGTTACCGTCATTTAGGAACCATACTTTCTGGTGTAATTCAGGATACCGGCGCGGCCAAAAAGTTTGCATTCAGTGATAAAATCGATGCCGTACTGACCAACAAATTCTGGGGATTCCTGATCTTTATCGGGATTCTGTTTTTCATCTTTAACTCTATTTTCTCCTGGTCTGCGTATCCGATGGAGATGATTGAGGCTGGATTTATGAAGCTGACAGAACTCGGTCATGAGTATTTACCAGATGGCATATTAACCAACCTCTTACTCGATGGGGTCCTGGCAGGTCTGGGCGGCGTAATCGTCTTTATCCCGCAAATCGCGATTCTCTTTGCCTTTATCTCCATATTGGAGGACACCGGATATATGTCCAGGGTGACCTTTATGATGGATAAAATCATGAGAAAGTTCGGATTAAGCGGTAAATCTGTCGTACCAATGATTGGCAGTCTGGCCTGTGCCGTGCCTTCCATCATGAGTGCCAGAAACATCGAAAGCTGGAAAGATAGGATCATCACCATTATGGTGGCTCCTTTGGTGAGCTGCTCGGCAAGATTACCAGTGTATACCTTATTAATCGGTCTTGTTGTTCCGGAAAAGATGGTCTGGGGATTCATTAACCTACAAGGTTTAACCTTAATGGGAATGTACCTGATCAGTATCGTAGCAGCAATATTAGTGGCTTTTGTAATGAAATTCATCATCAAAGCGAAAGAGAAATCTTACTTCATCATGGAGCTGCCGGTATACAGAATGCCGCGCTGGAGCAACGTATTGTATACCATGTACGAGAAGTCTAAAACCTTCGTTTTCGAAGCGGGTAAGGTGATTATTGCAATTTCTATTATTCTATGGGTGATGGCATCTTATGGTCCTTCGGATACCTTTGCCATGATTGACAAGAAATATGACGCCATAGAGGCTCAAAAAGATAGCGTACAGATTTCTACACTGGAAAGAGATAAGTCGGCAGAGAAGCTGGAAAACTCTTATGCAGGGATATTAGGTCATGCGATAGAACCAGCGATCAAGCCATTAGGGTTCGATTGGAAAATAGGCATTGCATTGATCACTTCATTTGCAGCAAGAGAAGCTTTTGTGGGTACTATGGCTACTATCTATAGTGTAGATGGCGGTGATGAAGCTGTAGGGACGATTCGTGATAAAATGAGAGCAGCTGTAAATCCAGATACGGGTTTACCAGTCTTCACTTTTGCCACGGCATTTTCACTGATGCTATTTTATGCCTTCGCGATGCAATGTATGAGTACGGTAGCAGTGGTATTCAGAGAAACAAAGTCCTGGAAATGGCCTTTAATTCAGCTGACCTATATGACTGCAATGGCCTATATCGCCAGTTTGATCGCCTACCAGCTTTTGAAGTAATTTACTTATCTTGGGGAGGTGAAAAAGGAGGAGATCTTAGCGCAGTACATGCCCCAGGCAGCCGCACCGATCATCGCGAAGTGGATAGATTATTTTCAATGTGAGTTTAAAATATCTAAAAACCGGGTGACGAAATTGGGCGATTACCGCCATCCCTATCAAGGGCTGGGGCATAAAATATCTGTGAATAACGATTTGAATCCCTATGCCTTTCTGGTCACCACAGTTCATGAATTTGCGCATTTGCTTACCTGGAATGACCATAAGAATAAGGTGAAGCCGCATGGCGGAGAGTGGAAGCACAATTTTAAGCGCATGATGGCACCCTTTATTGAGCAGAAAATTTTCCCTCAGGATGTGGAACTGGCGATTGTCAGTTACCTGCACAATCCTTCTGCGGCCAGTTGCACCGATTTAAAACTCTCCCGCGCACTTAAAAAGCATGATGTATTAAAGGATGCCTCCCGATTGGAAGAACTTCCTTTAAACGCGGTGTTTACCATCAAAGATGGCAGGCAGTTTAAAAAAGGGGAGAAGCTCAGAAAAAGATACCGCTGCCTTTGCCTGGACAACGGAAATGTTTATTTATTTAATCCTTTAGCGGAAGTCATCTTGGCGCCAACAGGTACATAAACTGCTTCATTATCCGCAATTTCCCATTTAAAATTCAACTTTTCATTCTTGAATATCGTAGGCTGATGTTGTAAACTGTCAATCAGGGCATCCGGTTTTCTCACTATTACGTTTGCAGTATAGCCATTCTGGCCAATGCCTTTAAGCTGTAGGATACTTTCTTCAGGGATGTCTATAAATTGCTCAAAACGCATTGCAAAATCGCCTTTTTGGCCAATAGCATCTTCCAGTTTTTTGAGCTGCTCTGCCTCGTCTTCTGATGTTTGGACAGTTCTCATTGCAGACTTAACAGATAAAAAAGGTTGTTTTTTCAATGCCGCAGCGTTTGCCGCTGTACGCTGTTCCTTTTTAAAAGAAATGTTGTTCCTGAAATAATTACGCGTTTCTGTCAGGCCATTATTGGCTTTAACGCTTTCCTGAACAAGGATTAAAGTGTCGTTTTTCAGGAAGTATCTTTTGCTGCTGTTACTGATGAGCTTATTGTCTACGTTTTCTTCATATAAAACCGGTTTCCCATTCGCGCTGTACTTTTCTACATACATGGATTGTTCTCCCTGCTGGAAAATAAGACTGCTTTGTTTCTCCAAACCACTGAGGTTTGATTGAATAGAATCTGCATAACGAAGGATGGACGCATCGGTCATTGCCGCTGGAGAACTCTGGTTGATCAGGTCTGCCTGGGGGTGTTTGGGTTGCTGATTACAACTGGATAGCGCTAAGGTCAGCGGGACGATGAGTGATAGATAAGCGTGCTTCATAGTATTCCTTAAGTAGTTCAGGAATCAAAATGCGATTATCGTGCCATAAGGAGACCTGGATCGACGAAATATTTCTCAGATAAATTGTTGTTAATAACTTTCTGTAAAATTAACTTGTTTTTAGTTTAGGTAATAATAATATTAATCTAGTGTGGTTAATTAATCTATTATGTTACTGCCAACTGGGGTCAGTCAGTTGTAAATCAGTTGGCGGAATTTTTAGAACAAAAAGAACCTGGTTTAAAGGGTTTTTCAAATAAGAATCTTTGGCGAATGAGGCAGTTTTATGAAATCTATCGTGAAGATCCAAAAGTCTCACCACTGGTGAGACAAATTAGCAGGACAAATAACCTCATCATATTTTCTAGAGCTAAGACGGGAGAAGAACGGGAGTTTTATCTAAGATTGTGTATTCAAGAGAAATATGGTAAACGTGAATTGGAAAGGCAGTTGAGCAGTAGCTTTTACGAAAAGGTAATGATCGGAAAATCAGAATTCTCAACATCGCTGAGACAAGCTAAGAATGATGTTCCGGTTAATTTTAAAGATAGTTACATCTTTGAGTTTTTAAACCTGGCAGAACCATATACTGAAAATGATTTAAAAAAGGGTTTAATCAAGCAGATGAAGACTTTTATCCTTGAAATAGGTAAGGATTTTATTTTTATGGGTGAAGAGTACAAGGTGATGATCGGAAATACTGATTTTTACCTTGATCTATTATTTTTTCACAGGGGATTACAGTGTTTAGTTGCATTTGAATTAAAAGCAGATAAATTTAAACCGGAGCATTTAGGGCAGCTAAACTTTTATCTGGAAGCTCTGGATAGAGATGTGAAGAAGCAAAATGAGAAACCTAGTATAGGAATTTTATTATGTAAAGATAAGGACATCGAAGTGGTAGAGTACGCATTAAGTCGAAGCCTTTCGCCTACCATGGTTGCAGCATATAAAACTCATCTTCCAGATAAAAAACTATTACAAAGAAAGCTACATGAATTATTTGATGTACATCATGAACCTTTAAAAGAGGACTGACCGCTTAGTAAGCCAGCAGCTGATCCACCATACCGGATAACCTGCTTTTCGCAAGGAAATCTTCTTCCAGTACTTTACTCATTGGAATGGCCGTATCTGCACTGGCGCAACGCATTACCGGTGCATCCAGATCGCTAAAACAATGCTCGCCGATCCATGCTGCCAATTCTGCTCCAAAACCACTGCTTAAGGTGTCTTCATGCAAAATCAATACCCTTCCGGTTTGCTTTACAGCAGCACTGACTGCAGTTTTATCCCAGGGCTGCAGACTGCGTAAATCAACGAGTGTGATGCTTAAGTCAGGATGTTCCGCGATATAGGAGAGTGCCCAGTGTACTCCAAGGCCGTAAGTAATGATGCTCAATTGCGTCCCTTCCTGTAATACATTCGCTTTGCCGATTTCCAGGTTGTATTCTCCTTGCGGAACTGCTCCGGTTAAACTCCTGTACAGGTATTTATGCTCAAAAAACAACACTGGATTCGGATCATCAATTGCCGCCAGCAATAGTCCTTTTGCATCAGCAGGGAAAGCCGGATAGACGATTTTTAGTCCGGGTGTTTTTGTAAACCAGGCTTCATTACTTTGGGAGTGGAATGGACCAGCACCGGTTCCGGCACCTGTAGGCATCCTGACCACCACATCTGCTTTTTCTCCCCACCTATAATGAGTTTTAGCCAGATTGTTTACGATCTGATTGAAACCACAGGTCACGAAATCGGCGAATTGCATTTCCACCACTGCTTTATAACCATTGATAGAAAGGCCCAATGCGGTGCCTACAATTGCAGATTCGCAGATGGGGGTATTTCGTACCCTTGCCTTGCCGAAAAGAGTAACAAAGCCCTCTGTAATCTTAAAAGCACCACCATATTCGGCAATATCCTGACCCATCAATACCAGGTTTTCGTGTTTAGACATCCCGATTTTCAGCGCCTCGGTAATGGCATCCAGGTAACGCATTTCTGAAGAAGGAAGTTCTAAAGGGCTGACAGGTTCAAAAGCATAGGGAGCGTACATATCTTCAAGTTCAGCTTGAGCATCTGCTGCTGGTTCTTCCTCCTGAAAGGCGGCCTCTATTTCATACTCAATACCAGCTTTAAAATCTGCTTTAATTTCGGCGATCAGTGATGCTGTCAATACGTTTTCTGCTAATAAATAGCGTTCAAAGTTTGTTACCGGGTCTTTTTCCGCCCAGGCATCCATCAGTTCCTGCGGAACGTATTTCGTGCCTGAGGCTTCTTCATGACCTCTCATTCTGAAAGTTAAACATTCAACCAATACTGGTTTCGGGTCTTTACGGATTTTTGAGGCGATTGCAGCCAGCGTATCATAGACTTCCAGCACATTATTACCATCGATTTGAAAACCTTCAATACCATAACCTGCTGCCCGATCTACCAGATTTTTACATTTGTATTGTTCGCTGGTAGGGGTAGAGAGGCCATATCCATTGTTTTCAATCAGGAAGATCACCGGAAGATTCCATACGGCTGCCACATTGATGGCTTCATGGAAATCACCTTCACTGGTAGCACCTTCACCGGTAAATACCAGAGTTGCTTTTTCCTGACCGGAGATCAGATCTGCGAGGGCGATACCATCTGCAACGGCCATTTGAGGCCCCAGATGGGAAATCATGCCGATAATTTTATAGTCCTGAGTACCGAAATGGAAGGAGCGGTCCCGACCTTTGGTAAAGCCGTTCAGTTTTCCCTGCCATTGCGCCATCAGTTTCTTTAAAGGGATATTACGTGCAGTAAATACACCCAGGTTTCTGTGCATAGGAAGGATATACTCGGATTCCTCCATGGCGAGTGTACTGCCGATGGCAATGGCTTCCTGACCGATGCCGGAAAACCACTTGCCAATTCTGCCTTGACGTAATAGGATAAGCATTTTTTCCTCTACCATTCTTGGGTAGAGCAATTGCGTATATAAATTTAGTAATACCGCATCGTTCTTATCTTTTCTGTCGAACTGCATATTTTATGGATTTTTGTTGGCTTTCTTTTTCTCTTCGTAAAGCTTCGCAAAAGACTTCGGTGCAACTTCCGGCATACTCCGGTATTTACCCCAGGTCTTCTTGAAGAAAAACTTGAGGAAGAAGTTTTTCATTTTCCCTCCTAACATATCCATTCTGGATCGTTTTTGCATGGTAGTCGTGAAAGCATTCCATCCGATCTCCTCTACTTTCGTATTTTGGTTATCGGCTACTGCATCTCTTCTATTTAGCAATAACATCTTATGAACGTCAATCTTTACCGGGCAAACCTCTGTACATTTACCGCATAAACTGGAAGCATTGCTGAGGTGCTTGAATTCCTTCATCCCCTGTAAATGTGGGGTGATAATAGAGCCGATAGGGCCACTATAAGTGGTGTTATAGGTATGTCCGCCAATATTTTTATACACCGGACAAGCATTTAAACAAGCGCCGCAGCGGATACAATATAAGGCCTGACGCTGTTCTTTTTGTGCCAGTAGATTGGTCCTGCCATTGTCTAGCAATACCACATACATTTCCTCCGGACCATCAGTTTCATGTGCCTGTCTGGGGCCGCTCAATATCGTATTGTAAACGGTCAGGTTTTGTCCGGTTCCATGACTAGAAAGCAATGGCCAGAACAAATCCAGGTCAGCCATAGAAGGAATGACCTTTTCTATACCTACAATCGCAATATGGATTTTAGGAAAAGTAGTACATAACCGCGCATTTCCTTCATTTTCTGTCAGGGCGATGCTGCCGGTATCGGCAATTAAGAAGTTTCCTCCGGAGATGCCAATGTCTGCCCTCAGGTATTTTTCCCTCAATAGTTCTCTGGCTTTTTGCGTCAGCTGCTGTGGAGTCGCATCTAGTGGTGTCCCAAATTTATCATGGAACAGCTTTGCAATTTCCTCTTTACTGAGGTGCATTGCAGGGGTAACAATATGGTATGGAGCCTGACCCAATAGCTGAACAATATATTCACCAAGGTCACTCTCTAAGGATTCAATGTTGTTTTTCTCCAGGAAATCATTGAGGTGGATTTCTTCGGTCGTCATCGATTTAGACTTGATGACCGTCTTACCGCCACTTTTCTGGATGATGTTTAAGATCTCTCTCTGTGCCTCTTCTACATCATTTGCCCAGATTACTTTCCCGCCTCTACGTTGAAAATTGGTTTCAAATTCAGGGAGAAACTTATCCAGGTTCTCCATCACCCTCCATTTAATCACATGCGCTTTCTTTTTCGAGTTTTCTAAATTCTCGAACCTCGACACACCCCGCTCTACCGCAACATTATACTTGCCAATATTATGATTAATTGTCTTGCGATGCCCTAAATCAAAGGCTTTTTCATCGGCCTTAACCAAAAATTCATCAGATATCTTCATCGTCATCAAATATAAAAATAATTAGGCTTGAAATGGATTCCTGCCCGGAAATTACAATATAAGGAAAGGAAGAGGAGTATCGACGAAATATTTTCGTCGATTGGTCGAGAAGTTCGGCCATTTCGTCGAGAGGTACACTGCTATGGTCTAAAGCGCCAAAAATCGCTGAAACGTTTCTCATTTGGCCACGTCTTATCTACAAAACAACCTTAAAAAATTAAAAACTTAAAAATTAAAAGATATGAAAACTGCTATCAAAACTCTAATCGCAACTTCTCTAACCGCTATCGTTTTAACTTCTTCAGCGTTCACAACGTTCGCAAAAGAAAAAGCACCAATGGGCACTGCTGCCGCTGCTGTAAAATTCAATAAAATTGTGGTAACTGGAAACGCAAATGTGGTATTAGTACAAGGAAATAGAGAAGACATCAATAGTTATAATGCCAACTCAGAAGAAGGTACAAGTGTAGTACAAAAAGGATACACTTTATACATCAACTCTACTGACAACAGCACGATCTATGTAAATGTAAAAGACCTGCAAAGAATTGATGCAGCAAATACTGCAACGGTTAAAACTCGTGGTCATTTCGACCTGGCTGTGCTTCAGATCTTCTTAAAAGATGATGCTAAAGCAAATGTAAATGCAAAAGTAGGTAGTCTTTATACGGACATCAGCGGTTATTCTGACTTGAAATTGAGCGGTTCTTCAAAAGAACATGCACTGGTAAAAAACGATGTTTCTAAATTGAACCTGAATGACTTCGTGATTGCTAAACTTTAATTATGATATAGCCCACACATCTAGGAACCAAACGAGAACCGCTCTAAACCAGGGCGGTTTTTTTTGCATAAAAAATGCCCCTTAAACTTATGTTTAGGGGGCATCATTTGAATTCAGAACTGAGCTTTAAAGCTCAATACTTATCTATACGAGTATTTAGTTTTTTCTGGTACCGTCTTCGTTCTTATCAACTTTCGGGCGGTTGGCACGGTTGGCCAGTTCCCAGGCTGTAAAGTAAACCAATCTTGCTCTTTTAGCCAACATTGGGAAATCAATCTTGCTGATCTCATCACCTGGCTGGTGGTAATCCTCATGAACTCCATTGAAATAGAAAATTACAGGGATACCATGTTTCGCAAAGTTATAATGATCTGAGCGGTAATAGTAGCGATTTGGGTCGGTTCTATTGTTGTAACGCTCATCCAATTGAATATTTACGTAATCTTTATTTGCTTTTTTACCGATATGGTCTAACTCTGTGCTCAACATATCAGAACCGATGATATAAACGAAATTGTTGTCCTTTTCATGGTCTTTATCCCCTCTGCCGATCATATCGATATTCAGATTTGTGATCGTTTTTTCTAAAGGAAATACAGGATGTTCAGAATACCATTCCGAACCTAAAAGTCCTTTTTCTTCACCGGTCACTGTCATAAACAAGATACTTCTTTTCGGACCTTTACCTGCTTTTTTTGCATTGGCGAAAGCTTCTGCTAACATCAATACACCAGTAGTTCCAGAGCCGTCATCATCTGCACCGTTGTTGATCTTATCGTCGCCTTTCACTTCCGGAGTGATACCGATATGGTCATAATGACCAGTTACTACCAACACTTCATGCTTCAATTTCGGATCAGAACCTTCCAGGAAGCCCAGTACATTTTCTGCTCTTACTTTCGTCTCTACTCTCTTTGCAGAGGCAGAAATGGAAACATTAATCTCTTGTGTTGCAGGTTTACCAGTATCCGCAATTTTCTTTTTAACGTCAGTGATATTCGTTTTTGCAGCAGCAAGAATTTGATTAGCTACACCAGATCCGATATAGATCACCGGTGTTTCCTGTGGGGCATTCAATTTTTCAATTTCTTCCTTAGTCTTCATCACCATTCTTGGTGCAGTCAGATAGCTTTTCAAGTTTTCCGGCATCACCTCTACAGTAGGGTCGATCACCAATACCGCAGCAGCATTTTTTTCCGTCAGGTATTTTACTTTCGCCATCAATACAGACCTGCTGTTTGTAGAACCGGCAGTCCCATTTGGCTCTCCTGATTTAAAGATCATCACCACTTTTCCGGCAACATCAGCACCTTCAAAATCATTGTAACTATCATTTTTCAGGCCATAACCTGCAAAAAGAACAGTAGGGGTATTGAATCCAAAACCTGCTCCAGAAACTGTTTGTGGAACGATATAGAATTCTTTTAAAGCTTCTGCCGGCTGACCATCCAGCGTTAAGATCTGAGAAAGTGAGGTGTTCACCATGTCGATCGGCTGGAAATAATCTCCGTTTACCGGACCTTTTAAGCCCAGGCTTTTGAAGAAATTCTTAATGTAATCAGCGGCCATCCAACCCCCTTTTGTACCGGTTTCTCTACCTTCATAGGCATCAGATGCCAATACGGAGAGGTGTTTATAAGCATTGTCTTTACTGATCGTTTTACTAAATTTCACCGCATCTTTATTTTGAGCAGTGGCAGAGCAAGCCATCGTCAGTACGAAACTGGCGTACAATAAATGTTTTTTCATCTGGGTCTTTTTCTTAGCGGTTAACAAGAAATTTTGTTCACTCTGTTCTCATGTCTGCCACCTTCAAATGCAGTATTTAAAAAGGTAGTGGTCATTTCTTTTGCCAATTCTTCAGAAACAAACCTTGCTGGAATACACAATACATTCGCATTGTTATGTACCCTTGCCAGCGATGCAATCTCGTTCAGCCAGCAAATGGCTGCACGGATATGCTGGTGTTTATTGGCGGTAATGGCCACACCATTTGCGCTGCCGCACACTAGAATTCCAAAGGTATATTCCTGACTTTCCACGGCCAATGCTACAGGGTGAGCAAAATCCGGGTAGTCAACAGATTGTGTAGAATGGGTTCCGAAATCTTTGACCTCATAGTCGCTAAGAAAAGACTTTAGCAATTCTTTGTATTCAAAACCGGCGTGGTCGGCGCCGATTGCAATTTTCATTTTTGGGGCTGTTGACATCTTCAAAAATATATGGTTTGGTTAGTTTTTTCTAATGGTAGACACACCGTAAAGCTCTTTATTTTTCTTACGCTCAATATTGGCGGAAATCAGGATACTCAATTCATAGAGCAGGAACAATGGTGCTGCTACAATTAACATCGTATATGGATCTGCAGTAGGTGTAACTACAGCGGCAATAATCAGGATTAAAACAGTAGAGTACCTTCTGCTGGAACGCATAAATGCAGGTGTCATCACCCCTAATTTCGACAGGATGTAAATGATCACCGGCAATTGGAAGATCACACCTGAACCAATGGTCAGGGTCATTACTGAAGATAGGTAAGAGTCAATGGTAAACGTATTTTCAATCTCCGGACTCACGGTAAAGTTGGTCAGGAAGTTGATAGATAGCGGGCAGATCAGGTAATAACCAAACATAATCCCCAGGAAGAAAAGAAAAGAAGCGAAAGCTACAAATCCACTGGCAGACTTTCTTTCATTGTCGTGTAAGGCAGGTTTAACGAACAGCCAGATTTCAAAAAGCAAGTAGGGGATCCCTAGAATAATCCCGACCATCACACAAGAGTTCAGCTGCAGGGTAAATTGTCCTGCCATTTCCGTGTTGATGATCTTCGCATCGATCTTTGTAATACAAAAATCTGAACCTATAGAGGGGAACCGCTCTACCAGTTTACACATCATTCTGTAAGTCCAGAAGTTAGGGTTTTTAGGCCCCATGATGATGGTATTAAAAATGAAGTCAGTAAAGTAAAAAGCTCCGGCTGTTAACACTAAAACGACTGCTAATGCGCGTAATAGGTGTTTGCGGAGGACATCGATATGGTCAAAGAATGACATTTCTGCCTCTAAAGTTTTTCCTTTTTCTTTTATAGCACCAATAAGGTCCCTTTTCTTAGTATCACTCATGTACGTTATTTGTAAAACAAAAATACCATTCTATTTTGTTTAGAATGGTATTTACGTTTTAAATCTACTAAATAGTTTTTGTTAGCGGGAATTTGCTTTGTAACAAGTATAAATCCCGCCATTACTATGACTTATTTATTCCGAAAACTCGAAAGTTTCCATAAACTTCGTGGTAAAATTACCAGCTCTGAAGTTCGGGTCTTTCATCAGTTTTAAGTGGAATGGGATCGTCGTTTTAATACCTTCGATTACAAATTCACTTAGGGCACGCTCCATGGTACTGATCGCTTCTTCGCGGGTTTGAGCCACACAAATTAGTTTAGCAATCATTGAGTCGTAGTTGGAAGGAATCTGGTAACCAGCATATACATGCGTATCTACCCTCACCCCATGACCACCCGGAGAGTGGAAGTTGGTGATTTTTCCAGGACAAGGTCTGAAGTTATTGAATGGATCTTCAGCATTGATCCTGCACTCGATCGCGTGCATATTTGGTAAATAATTTTTTCCTGAGATCGGTACACCAGAAGCTACTTTAATCTGTTCTTTGATCAGATCGTAGTTGATCACTTCTTCCGTTACCGGGTGTTCTACCTGGATACGGGTATTCATCTCCATGAAGTAGAAATTACGGTGTTTGTCTACCAGGAATTCAATGGTTCCAGCACCTTCATATTGTACCGCAATGGCACCTTTGATGGCTGCTTCACCCATTTTCTCACGAAGTTCCGGGGTCATGAATGGTGATGGTGCTTCTTCAACCAGCTTTTGATGGCGACGTTGAATTGAACAATCACGTTCCGACAAGTGACAAGCCTTACCATATTGATCTCCGATGATCTGGATTTCAATGTGACGAGGATCTTCAATATATTTTTCTAAGTAAAGACCATCATTTCCAAAGGCTGCACCCGACTCTTGTCTGGCACTGTCCCATGCATTTTCAAAATCTTCATCTTTCCAAACTACACGCATTCCACGGCCACCACCACCGGCAGTTGCTTTAAGAATAACCGGGTAGCCCATTTCATTGGCCATCGCAATACCATCCTTGAAATTTTCAAGCAATCCCTGCGAACCTGGAATAGTAGGAACACCAGCTTTTTTCATCGTTTCTTTTGCCGAAGCTTTATCACCCATTGAGTTGATCTGCTCCGGTGTAGCACCGATAAATTTAATTCCATAATCACGGCAAACTGAAGAAAACTTAGCGTTCTCAGAAAGGAAACCGTAACCTGGGTGAATGGCGTCTGCATTTGTTAATTCTGCAGCTGAAATGATATTCGGGATGCTCAGGTAAGAATCCTTACTTGGCGGCGGCCCTATACAAACAGCTTCATCGGCAAAACGTACATGTAAACTTTCTCTGTCTGCAGTAGAGTAAACAGCTACGGTTTTGATGCCCATTTCTTTACAGGTGCGGATGATACGCAAAGCGATCTCGCCCCTGTTGGCAATTAGTATCTTTTTAAACATATATTTTTTCTTTTCCCCCCCGAATTAGTTCAGGGCATATTAAGCAATGAGCTGTTGATCTTTCAATTCAGAAAATTGAATTTTCAACAAAACGAATTACATAGGTTCAACTAAAAATAACGGTTGGTCATATTCTACTGGAGAAGCATTCTCTACTAAAACCTTCACGATTCTACCAGAAACTTCACTTTCGATTTCATTGAACAATTTCATCGCTTCGATAATACAGATCACTTTACCTACTGGGAATTCATCACCTACATTTACGAAAGATGGTTTATCCGGGCTAGATGAACGGTAGAAAGTTCCGATCATTGGTGATTTAATAGTGATGTATTTTGAATCATCTTCTACAGCAACAGGTGCTTTTGTTTCTGTTGGGGTAGTTGGTTGAGGTGCTGCCGCTGCCGGAGCTACTGCTGGAGCAATCTGTGCTGGTACCGTTGCCTGAACGTAGGTAGGAGCCTGATTGGTTTTAATTGTTATTTTGAAATCTTCCTGCTCAATAGCGACTTCATTTACGCCCGAACGAGAAACAAATTTAATAAGTTCCTGAATTTGTTTGATATCCATTTTTTGGTGTTTTTTAGAGAAAACAGTATGTCTTAACAATTATCTAAGTTAAGATTAATTATTTTATAAAATTAATAAGCCCATTTTAAGTACACAGAACCCCAGGTGAAACCACCTCCAAATGCCGCAAGGATGATGTTATCGCCTTTTTTCAATTGGCTTTCCCATTCCCATAAACACAGTGGAATTGTTCCATTAGTGGTATTTCCGTAACGTTGAATGTTGATCATTACCTTTTCTGTGCCCAGTCCCATTCTTGATGCCGTAGCATCGATGATCCTTTTATTGGCTTGATGTGGAACCAACCAGGTCACATCATCAGAAGTCAGGTTATTGCGTTCCATGATTTCGGCCGCAACATCTGCCATATTAGTAACCGCAAATTTGAATACTGCCTGGCCTTCCTGATGCACAACGTGCTCATTATTGTCCACAGTTTCATGGCTTGCCGGTCTGGCAGAACCGCCAGCTTTTTGGTGTAAGAATTGACGACCAGCGCCATCACTTTTCAGGATGGAGTCCTGGATGCCCATTCCTTCCTCATTTGGCTCTAAAAGAACTGCACCGCAGCCATCACCAAAGATGATGCAGGTGGTACGGTCCTGGTAATTGATGATAGAAGACATTTTGTCGCCGCCAACCACCAATACTTTTTTATGTTTACCGGATTCGATGAACTGAGCCCCAGTAGACAAACCGAAGATGAATCCTGAACAAGCTGCCTGCAGGTCATACCCCCAGGCATTCTTTGCGCCGATTTTATCAGCAAGGATATTCGCCGAAGCAGGGAAAGGCATGTCAGGAGTGGTGGTGCAAAAGATGATCAATTCGATCTCTTCCGCAGTAATCCCACGTTTTTTAAGTAAACCATTCACCGCATGAACTGCCATGTCTGAAGTACCTAATCCTTCACCTTTCAATATTCTCCGCTCTTTGATACCAGTCCTGGATAAAATCCATTCATCCGTAGTTTCTACAATGGATTCTAGCTCTTTATTAGTTAGTACGTAATCTGGTACGTAACCATTAACAGCCGTAATCGCAGCGTGAATTTTATTCATTTTCAATGTTCTTATTTAAATGCAGCTTGAATTTTACCTACCAAGCCAGTAGTAATCATGTCTCTTGACTGAAGAATCATGTTCTTAACAGCTGTCGGACTTGAAATGCCATGACCTATGACCACAGGGGCATTGACACCTAGAACCGGGCTTCCGCCATAGTTTTCGTAGTTAAATCGGTCAAAGAAATCATCCTTTAAACCTCTTTTTAGTGTCAATACATAAAATGACTCTGCCAGTTTCAGCATCACATTTCCTGTAAATCCATCGCATACAATTACGTCAGCCTTATCGTTGAATAAGTCCCTTCCTTCTACATTACCCACAAAGTTGAAAAGATTGGTATCTTTCATTAAAGGGAAAGTTGCCAAACTAAGCATATTGCCTTTTTCGTCTTCTTCACCAATATTCAATAACGCAACCTTAGGCTGTTCAGTACCAAACATGCACTCGGCATACAAACTACCTAAAGCACCAAATTGAAGCAAGGTGTCAGGCTTACAGTCGGCATTTGCACCAACATCAAGCATTAAACCTAGGCCTCCACTGAGTTTTGGAAGAATTGTAAGGATACATGGCCTGATGATTCCCGGAATAGTTTTTACACTAAACACGGCACCAACAAGCATTGCACCAGAGTTACCGGCGCTGGCAAAAGCATCGATTTTACCTTCTTTAAGTAAGGAAAAGCCGACAGCAATGCTGGAATTAGGCTTTTGAACAATAGCCTTAGTGGGATGTTCGCCCATACCAATCACTTCTTCGGTATGAACATATTCAAAGTGATCCGGATTGAATCCGTTTTCAGTGAGAAGGGGCTTAATCTGCTGTGTATCTCCGATCAGCACTATGTGCTCCCCGGGAGATAACAATTGATGGGCAGCTATTGCTCCTAAAACGTTCGCTTTAGGAGCATAGTCTCCGCCCATTATATCGAGACCTATTTTCATAGTAAAAAATCAGTTTGTGTTTAGAAGGCAAAATCGCCCTAGTTTTCCAGTCGCTAAAGGTAAACTTTCAGCGACTTAAAACACAAACTATTTTTCAAGAAAATTAACCTATTGAAGTGTTTTCAATAACCAATTTACCGTTGTAGTATAGGTTACCATCAACGTTGTATGCATGGTGAGGTACGTGAATTGCACCAGTGGTTTGACAAGTAGCCAAAGAAGGAGCTACCGCTTTATAGTGAGTTCTTCTTTTATCTCTTCTACTCTTAGAAATCTTGCGTTTTGGATGTGCCATTGCTGATTTGTTTAATTATTATTTTAATTTTTTTAATGCTGCCCAACGCGGGTCATCATCGTTATTTTCTTCTTGTTGTTGTTCTTGTCTATCAATTGAAAAACTTTCCAGTCTCGCAATCATTTCCTGGTCGCATTTCTGGCCATTGCCATCCTGCTCACAGGCTTTAATATAAGGTACTGATACATTGATGAGTTCGTAAATCGGAAGCGCAACGTCTACTTCGCTCTCTTTTGTACTCAGGACAATGATTTCTAAATCATCACTTTCCAGCTCATCTTCAGCAAATTTTACAATCTGCCTTTCTTGTATACTTATTGGTGCATTAAACTCCGACAAACATTTGTCACAATCCAATACGATCGTCCCCTTGATGTCGAACTGCAAAAGTAGCATTGTTTCCTGTTTATCCAGTTCAATGCCAACTTTTAAATTTCCTTTTTTTACTAAAGAGTATTCAAAGGCATCAAAAAAGCTGTTATCAACCTCAAATTCAAACTGATGCTTGCCGATTTTAAGGCCGGTAAATGGGATTGAAAATTGTTTTAATGGTTTCAATTGTAACAAAATTTTAGCCCGCAAATGTAGGAATTATTTTATAGAATTAAAATGTTTTTTCATTCTAATTTGCATCGTCTTTTATATCCGCTGCAGTTTCTATAATTTTTCCACCACTTCTCAGCTGGTTTTTCAATAATTCTTCCTGTTCTCTTCTATTTCTCAGGATGTGAGTTGCTGCAAATAAGGCTTCTATAAATGAACTTGGATCTGCCAGGTTCTTTCCTGCAATGTCGTATCCTGTGCCATGATCCGGTGAGGTACGTACGATTTTCAGGCCTGCAGAGTAGTTCACGCCAGTGCCAAAAGCGATGGTTTTAAAAGGGATCAAACCCTGGTCATGGTACATCGCCAATACGGCATCAAATTGCTTGTAACTGCCTTTTCCAAAAAAGCCGTCTGCAGGGTATGGACCAAAACAAATTACCCCTTTATCGAATGCCTGCTGAATCGCCGGCATGATAATGTCTGCTTCTTCAGTACCCAATAAACCATTGTCGCCCGCATGAGGATTTAATCCCAATACCGCGATTTTCGGTTTTTCAATCCAGAAATCTTTCTTTAAAGTCTCATTCATCAGGGTCAGTTTCTTCACAATCTTCTCAATCGTGATGCTTTTTGAAACTTCAGTGATGGGAATGTGACCAGTTACCACACCAACTTTAATGTCTTCGCTCACTAAAAGCATCAATACGTCGCTGCTTCCGCTGCGTTCCATCAAATATTCGGTGTGTCCCGGAAATTTAAAAGTATCTGATTGTATATTATGTTTATTGATCGGGGCCGTTACCAAGGCATCAATTTCCCCTTTGATCAGATCTTCTGTTGCTTTCTCTAAAGAAAGTAAGGCATATTTACCACCAGTTTCATTGGCTACACCCAGGTCGATTTTCACATCTTCCTCCCAGCAATTGATCATATTCGCCTTCTTAGGATTGGCCAATGCAGCCTCCGTAATCACATTGAAGTTGAAATCACTCAGCCCTAAAGCCTTGCGATGGTAAGAAGCAACCTTGGTATGTCCATAAACGATAGGGGTACAGTAATCCAGGATCGCGCTCTCAGCTAAAGTCTTCAGGATGACCTCCAGACCTATGCCGTTCACATCTCCTATGCTGATTCCAATTTTAATCTTATTGCTCATACTTCAAAAAAATTTAGCGCAAATTACAGAATTCATTTTAAAATGGTCAGTTTTTCTGGCGCTTGTATTTTCTGCTTTTATAGAAATGGAAGCCGATCTCTAAAACGATCGGAAAATGATATCCTTATTTTTAAGGCTGTAGAGGCTGTTTTAGTGGATTGTTGCTCTGATACTCGCAAAACTTTGCTTATTTTGCAGCTTTTAGAAGGAGAATATATGAGTTTGGTAAGGGCAAAAAAACATTTAGGACAGCATTTTTTAACGGACAAAAAGATTGCCGCGAAAATCGTAAACGGTCTGGTACATACCGATCAGTACAAACAAGTACTGGAAGTAGGACCAGGAATGGGGATCCTTTCGGACCTGCTACTGGAAAGAGCAGATCTGGAAACTTTCATGATCGATATCGATGTGGAGTCTTACCATTTCCTGAAAGAGAAATATCCGCAGTTAGGAGATCGCTTAATCAATGGCGACTTTTTAGCCTTGGACCTTTCTTCCATCTTCAAAGAAAAATATGCCATTATCGGTAACTTCCCATACAACATCTCTTCTCAGATTCTTTTCAAAATATTGGAAAACAGAACGCAGGTGGTAGAAATGGTAGGGATGTTCCAAAAGGAAGTGGCAGAACGTTGCGCTTCTAAAGAAGGCACTAAAGACTATGGAATTTTAAGCGTCCTGATTCAGGCGTATTATGATATAGAATATCTGTTTACCGTGAAACCGGGCACATTTAACCCACCACCGAAGGTAAATTCGGGGGTGATCAGGTTGAGCCGTAATGACGTGGAAACACTTCCATGTGATGAAAAACTGTTTTGGCGTACCGTGAAAGCAGGCTTTAATCAACGTAGGAAAACCTTGAGAAATGCACTTTCAGGTGTAGTTCCAAAAGAGAAAATGGACGACCATATTTTCTTCGACAAGCGTGCCGAGCAATTGAGTGTTGCCCAGTTTATTGAGCTGACGCAGCATTTAACGCAACTTTCACAGTAGATAATAATTGATCAACAGCAATATGAGTAAAGGAAGAATTTTAATTGTGGATGAGTTACATCCTGTCTTTAAGGAACGTGCCATCGCTATGGGGTATGAGGTAGATGACCTGCCATTGTATACCCGGGAGCAAACACTAGCTGCAATTTCCAACTATCAGGGAATTGCCGTGAGAACGAAATTTAGAATTGATCAGGAGCTGATGGCCGCTGCACCTTCGCTGAAATTCATTGCCAGAGCAGGTGCCGGTTTAGATAATATTGATGTGGATTACGCAAGAAGTCGTAGCATCGAGTTGTTAAATGCGCCGGAAGGCAATATGGATGCCGTAGGAGAACATGCTACGGGGATGCTGCTGTCGCTGATGAACAATTTTCGTAACGCGGATCAGGAGGTTCGTAATGGCACCTGGGACAGAGAAGGAAACCGCGGTTATGAATTAAAAGGTAAAACAGTAGGGATCATTGGCTACGGATTTATGGGCAAAAGCTTTGCAAAAAAGCTGGCCGGATTTGAAGTTAACGTGATTGCTTATGATAAGTATAAAACCGGTTTCAGTGATGCTTATGCGAAAGAAGTGAGCATGGAGGAAATCGTAAAACATAGCGATGTACTCAGTTTGCATATTCCGCTTACCTCAGAAACGCGTCAGATGGTAGATGAAGAGTATTTCTTCCATTTCCGTAAACCTATTTTCTTTATCAATACCGCCAGAGGCGAAATTGTCCATACTCAAGCCGTATTACAGGCGATTCAAACGGGTAAAATTCTGGCTGCCGGCTTAGATGTGCTGGAAGTGGAGAAATTTCCGGCATTGCAGCAAACACCTTGGTTTAATGACCTTAAATCGGCTGGAAAAGTCATTCTGACGCCGCATGTTGGGGGCTGGACCTTTGAATCTTACCGCAAAATATCGGAAGTTTTAGCGGATAAGCTGATTGCTGTCATTTAAACAGACATTTTTGATAAACTGCCCAAAATCAAATTAAATAATTTGTTTTTGTGGTTATACCCCATTATCTTCGTTTTTATTGAAGCAAGACTATGTAGGCTTAACAGCCCATATAGTCTTGTTTGTTTTTATAGTACTACATAAAATAAATTGAGCTATGACAGAGGTTACCTATTATACCCAAGATGGTTTAGACAAACTAAAGGCAGAATTACACCAGATGAAAACCACCGGAAGGCAACAAATCTCTAAGGCAATTGCCGAAGCTAGAGATAAAGGGGATCTTTCCGAGAACGCGGAGTATGATGCAGCGAAGGAAGCACAGGGTTTGCATGAAGCTAAAATAGCAAAATTGGCAACTACGCTTTCTACCGCCAGATTAATTGATGAATCAAAGCTGGATACTTCTAAAGTATTGGCCTTATCTATAGTGAAGATCAAAAATGTAAAGAATGGTTCTACCATGTCTTACCAATTGGTTGCAGAAAGTGAAGCAGATCTTAAAACGGGAAAAATTTCCGTTAAATCGCCGATTGCCAAAGGTTTATTGGGTAAATCAGTAGGTGATAAGATTGAAATTCAGGTTCCTGCGGGAATGATCGAATTTGAAATATTAGAGATAACCCGATAACCCTTTTAAATTACCCATTCCATGGCAAGTATATTTTCAAAAATAGTAGATGGCGAAATCCCTGCACATATCGTAGCAGAGACCACCGAATTCCTGGCTTTCTTAGATGTTAACCCCCTCACCATGGGCCATGTCCTGGTGATTCCTAAAAAGGAAATTGACTATATCTTTGATATGGAGGAAGAAAGCTATGTTGGATTAACCATGTTTGCCAAGATTGTGGCAACAGGGCTAAAAGAAGCGTTCCCTTGCAAAAAAGTAGGCGTTGCCGTTATCGGCCTGGAAGTACCGCATGTACACATCCATTTGATCCCTATGAATGCAGTGAACGACATGAATTTTAGTAAGGAAAAATTAAAACCTTCCCAGGAAGAACTGGCAGAAGCCGCATTAAAAATTAAAGCAGCGTTGAATGAAACGACCGCTTAATAGCTAAAAATGAATGGGTATTGACCCGAAATGAAAAGGGGCGTCTGTATAGACGCCCCTTTTTTTGTTAAACAGAAATTAACTAATGGTTAAAATGGTTTTTACTCGAATATACAGCTTTTGATGTCCTGCTTTGCTGCTGTCCCTGTTTTGCTTTTCTTTTGCTGGAGCAATGCCGGAGCTAAAGAAAAGCAAAACAAGAGCAAAACAAGAGCAAAACAGATAGCGTCTGCTGTCCCGGTTAAAATGGGTAATTCTGCACCAGAATCAGGAAGGAATTTTTACAAAGCAGTCGTCAGTTTTTCCTGCATTGGGAACTGAGCTGTATTCTTTTTAACAAAAAAGAAGAAATAAATATTGCTATTTTCTTTGCTTTATTTCTTTTTATGACAGGTTAATGGATTCTGAAATGAAGGGTGCCCAAAGTTTTTGGGCACCCGATTTCTATAGGGTGGTAAATGTAGGGGCAGGTTGTTGCTGAAAGCTGTAATTGAGGCCTTCTGGATTGCTGATCAGGTCGGCTAGTAACTCATCAATCTGTGCATGACCCACATTGGGCATACAGATGAGGTGCGAAAGACCATTTTCTGAGGCCAGCTGCCACTTCTGACAAATCCATTTGGATGGGGCAGGAAAAACTACGGTAATCGCATTTGGATTGCTCCAGGCCTCGATTCCGAGGTCTTTCAATTTAGCTTCGGCATAAGCAGCAATGCTTAGGCTGTGAATCGCTCTTTCTTTCAGACCTTTTAAGCCTAACTTTTTTAAGGTATACCAGAGGAATAAGGGCGTGTGTCCATTTCTGGAGCCGGTAATCGTGGTATCTACGCTTCCGATGTAATCAATGGAACGCGCAATCCTGTCGCGGTTGGTCTTTTTGACAATCACTAAGCCGCATGGCATTGGAGAACCCAAAAATTTATGTCCGCTGATGGCAATACTATCCGCACCATCGGCAAAATCAAAAGCTGGACGAGGCTCAATAAACGCACTGTAGCTTCCGGACAAAGCGCCGTCGGCATGGATATAATGGTTTTTTATCGCCAGGTTTCTGAGGATGCCTTTGATCTTTTTCACATCGTCCCTCGCTTCGGTCATGGTGGTGCCAATATTGGCAAAAATCACGACCGGTAGGTGTCTGTTCATCAATAGGCTATTGTGTAAATCCTCATAATCCATTTCGCCATTCTCCTGAGAACGAATCGCAATATTTGGCATGTTGAGCAATAACAAATTCTTTTGCACACTATAATGTGTCGCATCGGAATAGTAAACCATTGCTTTAGGATACAGTTCTCTGGCCAGATAAAGGCCATATAAATTACCTTCAGAGCCGCCATTGGTTACATATCCCCACCAATTGTCGGTAGGGGCGCGAAATAAATTCGCGAAAAATTCGATCACTTCCCTTTCCATTTCCCTGGTATCTACCGCATAAGTAGATTCCGTAAAAGGGTCTCCGAGGTTATTGATCGGATATTGAAGGAAAGGAAGCAGGTCGGTATAGTCAAAATCTTTAGAAACAGGGTAGCCCAGGAACAAACGCGTCCGGTCTTTCACTTTTTCATAAAGTTCTGATAATCTTTTGTTATCCTCGGCTGAAAGGTTAAAGTCCATAGTTCTAATAGGTGGTTCAGACTACAAATCTAGAGATATCAATTCTATTGGTCTTCAAAATCATTAATATTAGAAAATAAACACTTAATTTTACCTTCATGTAGTTTTATTCGTCTTAATGGCGCGAAATTACTGTAGAAATTAGAAAAACTAAACTAGATGGAACAGTTCGATAAAATGGATCAGCGCATATTAAATGCGTTACAGCAGAATGCAAGGCTAAATACAAAAGAGATTGCGCATAAAGTTGGGCTTACGGTAACGCCAACTTATGAGCGATTGAAAAAGATTGAAAAGTCTGGAGTGATCAAGAATTATGTGACTTTACTGGATCGGGAAAAGATTGGAAAAACGCTGGCTGCCTTTTGTAACGTGACCTTGCAGGTGCATTCGCTGCCCTTATTGAAAAAGTTTGAAGCCGCCATGACTAAGCTGGAGGAAGTAATGGAATGTTACCACGTTGCCGGTACTTACGATTACCTTCTGAAAGTAGTAGTGAAGGATATGAGCAAATACCAGGACTTTTTAACGAATAAGCTCGCCGCAATTGAAAATATTGCCAACGTAAACAGTTTGTTTGTGATGACAGAAATCAAGCACAACACTGCATATACCATTGATCAGTAAGGAACTATTTCAGCTTTTCGTTGTTCTGATGGCGGTCGGTATCTCTGATGGTTTTTTTAACCAGGTTTTTCTCTAAGGCGCTGGTCAGGTCGATGCCGGTTTGGTTGGCCAGACAGATCAGGACGAACAATACGTCGGCCATCTCATCGCCAAGGTCTACCGCCTCATCGCTTTTTTTGAAAGACTGCTCGCCATATTTTCTGGACATGATTCTGGCCACTTCACCTACTTCCTCCATCAGGATCGCGGTATTGGTGAGCTCATTGAAATAACGGATCCCTGTTTTATTGATCCACTGGTCTACGGTTTCCTGGGCTTCTGCTATCGTCATGTTATTCTTTATTTTTAGTATCTATCATAATGGTAACAGGGCCATCATTAATTAAACTGATCTTCATATCTGCGCCAAAAATTCCTGTTTTGATCTCTTTTTGAAGAAGTGCAGATAATTTGGCAATCATTTCTTCGTATAAAGGAATGGCCTTTTCGGGTCTGGCTGCTCTGGTAAAACCAGGTCTGTTGCCTTTTTTCGTGGAAGCAAAGAGCGTAAACTGACTAATCAGGAGAATATTGCCCTCTACATCAGCCAGGGACTTATTCATCTGGTCATTTTCATCGCCAAAGATCCTCATATTGACGATCTTCTGGCTAAGCCAGTCGAGGTCTTCAGTAATATCGGTATCTTCTATCCCTAATAATATCAGAAAACCAGTACCAATGCTGCCGGTAATTGTTCCTTCTACTACGCAGCTGGCTTCCGTAACTCTTTGTATAATTGCTCTCATCGTTTAAAAAAATGGATTAAGCGCGGGTTTCGTTACCATGGTAAATACTCAGGTAACTTTCGTACCTGCTGATTTCAATTTCTCCATCTTCTACCGCTTTGATGACGGCACAGCCTGGTTCATTGACATGGCGACAATTATTGAACTTACATTTGTTCATCAAGGCACGCATTTCTCTGAAATAATGCCCTAATTCTTCGGGTCTGATATCGAAAATACCCAGTTCCCTGATGCCTGGAGTATCAATCAGGTAACCACCAAAAGGTAAAACATGCATTTCTGCAAAAGTGGTGGTATGCTGTCCTTTATCACTTGCTTCAGAGATTTCCCCGGTTTTGATGTGTCTATCTGGAAGCAAAGCATTGATCAGGCTTGATTTTCCTACTCCGGAATGTCCCGAAAATAAGGTGGTTTTGTCTTTTAACAGGCTTTCTATCTGTGGGATATTGGTGCCTTCCAATGCGGATACCGTATAACAAGGGTAGCCGATCTTTTCATAAATATGCTTGTATTC
The DNA here is from genome assembly GCF_019802255.1 of Pedobacter polysacchareus. Classification (GTDB taxonomy): domain Bacteria; phylum Bacteroidota; class Bacteroidia; order Sphingobacteriales; family Sphingobacteriaceae; genus Pedobacter; species Pedobacter polysacchareus. The sequence continues at coordinate 680,726 of NZ_JAHYSS010000001.1, forward strand.
TTCTAAAACCGCTAGTCCATCTTCATTAAACAAATCCAGTTTATTGAAAATCAATACTGCAGGAATGCGATACGCCTCGGCAGTAGCCAGAAACCGGTCAATAAAGCCCAAAGAAGTTCTTGGAGAAACGAGGGTAACCACCAAAAATGCCTGGTCCATATTGGCCGCAATAATCTGCGCCTGCTTGGAAAGGTTGATGGATTTACGGATAATGTAATTGTTCCGCTCATGTAATTTATGTATTACCCCATTTTCTGAATTTGGCTCCAGCTCAAAGTCTACCTGATCGCCAACGGCAATCGGATTGGTGGTTTGAATGCCCTTGATCCGGAACTTCCCTTTAATACGGCAGTCGTATCTGTTGCCGTCTTCCGCTTGTACCTGATACCAGCTTCCTGTTGATTTTATGACTAATCCTTGCATATTATGGCGTAAAGGTAATAAAATGTTTGTCGGGAATCAGCGTCTGTAATCGCGTAGCTTACGCTTTCCATAAAACTGGGTTAATTTTAAGAGGATAGGGGTGCCGGAATCATTTTTCTGCTTTTTGCCCCTGAATAAGAGTGCCTTATCAGGAAAGGATTGATAAAACCTGCGCTACGCCCTTAAATCGCAATATTTTTAAAATTCACTCAAATATTTAGGTAATCATTTGTTAATTAGAAAAATATAACTTTACTTTACGCCACAGCACACTAAGTGTATAATGTACAATGTTTAATAATTCAACCATTATTTCCATTATTATTACCACCGGGATATCTCGGAGGGAGGATAGCTAATGGGTATAAAATACTAAAAATAAAAACCACAAAAAGCGCCTTCCTCTAATCGGGGAAGGCGCTTTTTTTTTAACCTAAAACTATGAACATATTAAAATTTGGAGGTACATCTGTTGGTTCCGTAGAAAGCATCACTGCTTTGCTGGGAATCCTGAAGGAGCAGCAAGGCGCTGAAAATCCCATTGTCGTCTTATCTGCCATGAGCGGGGTAACCAATGCCCTGGTCGAGATGGCAGAAAACGCAGGAAAAGGGAAGATTTATGGGGAGGAATTGAGTGCTATTGAAAAGAAACATTTTGAAGTGATCCGTGCCTTATTGCCAGCAAGCGCACAGAATCCGGTACTCACCAAGCTAAAAATCTATTTTAATGAGCTGGAAGATATTTTGCAGTCGGTTTATAACCTGAGAGAACTGAGCCTGCAAACGAAAGACCTGATATTGAGTTACGGAGAGCGTTGCTCGGCAGTAATGGTGAGCCATATTGCCAAACAAGCTTTTCCGCATGCCTTATATGTGGATGGTTCTGAACTGATTAAAACAGACCAGAACTTCGGACAAGCGAAGGTGAATACCTATCTCACAGAAACTTTAATCAAAGATTTCTATGAGTCAAATGCTGATAAATTATTATTCGTAACTGGTTTTATTGCCAGTAATGATGAAGGAAGAATCACCACTTTAGGGAGGGGAGGAAGTGACTACACCGCCGCTATCTGGGGTTCTGCGCTGAATGCCTCCGAAATTCAGGTCTGGACAGATGTGGACGGAATGATGACTGCCGATCCAAGAATGGTGAAAAAAGCCTTCTCTCTTGCAGAATTGAGCTATACAGAAGCCATGGAGCTTTCTTATTTTGGCGCTAAAGTGATTTATCCGCCAACGATGATCCCTGCGTTTTTAAAGCGCATTCCTATTGTGATCAAAAACACATTCAATGTCGATTTCCCGGGTACTTATATCAAACACGGTGCGGGAAGTTCAAAATTGCCGATCAAAGGGATCTCTTCTATTGATGAAATCAGTGTATTGAACCTTTCTGGTAGTGGAATGGTTGGAAAAGCGGGTTTCAGCGGTCGGTTGTTCTCTTTACTTTCCCGTGAACAGATCAATGTTATCCTCATTACACAGTCTTCTTCTGAGCATAGCATCACTTTCGCGGTAAAACCGGGTGACGCTTTGAAAGCTTTGGCATTGATCAATAAGGAGTTTGAACTGGAACTACAGGCCAGAAAACTAGAATATCCGGAAGTAGAAAACGGTTTGTCCGCCTTAGCTATTGTTGGTGAAAACATGAAACGGACCCCTGGAATGTCGGGAAAACTGTTCCATGCTTTAGGTAGAAACGGAGTCAATGTCAGGGCAATTGCACAGGGATCTTCGGAGTACAATATCTCTGTGATCATCTCTAAACCGGATTTGTCGAAAGCTGTAAATGCAGTGCATGATGCTTTCTATGCGAATCTGAAAAGAACACTGCCTATCTTTTGTCTGGGAACAGGGAATATTGGCAAGACCTTATTTACACAGCTGGAAGCGCAAATGAATTTTCTGGCCACCAATAATGACCTTCAGGTAAAGGTAATGGGCGTTTGTAATACCCGTAAGATGTACCTCAATGTAGATGGAATCGCTTTGAGCAATTGGGAAGAAGCGCTGGAAAGTGAGGGAGAGCCTGCAGATTTACCCCTTTTCATTAAAAAGATGAAAGCGATGAACCTGCCAAATTGCGTGTTTGTAGACAATACTGCCAGTCATAATCCGATTCAGTTTTATAAGGATGTGCTGCAATCGAGCATTTCTGTGGTGACTTGTAATAAGATTGGTAATTCTGCAGATTACGAACAATATGCTGCGTTTAAACAGGCAGCAAGGACTTATGGTGTAGATTTTCATTACGAAACCAATGTGGGTGCAGGCCTGCCAATCATCCGTACTTTAAAAGATCTGATGATGAGCGGCGACCGGATTCACCGCATTGAGGCCATCTTATCCGGAACGATCTCTTATATATTCAACAATTATACTGGTGATAAATTGTTCCATGAGGTCGTGAAAGAAGCACAGGATAAAGGCTATACTGAGCCAGATCCTAGAGACGACCTGAACGGAAAAGACTTTATGCGTAAAATGTTGATTCTGGCACGTGATGCCGGTTATCCATTGGAAGAATCAGACATTACGATTGAAAGTATGCTGCCTCCTGCTTGTCTGGCAGCAGCAACCGTTGCTGATTTTTACAAGGAACTGGAAAACAATACCGAGTATTTTGAAAAGTTTAAAAAACAAGCCGCAGCGGATAAAAAAGTGCTGCGTTATATCGGGAAACTGGAAGAAGGAAAGGTGGAAATCACCTTGCAAATGGTAGATGACAACCACCCTTTTTACATGTTGTCTGGTAGTGACAATATCATTTCATTTACTACCGACCGTTACAAAGACCGTCCATTGGTAGTTAAAGGCCCTGGTGCAGGTGCCGAAGTAACTGCCGCAGGTGTTTTCGCTGATATTATAAACGTTGGTAAACGATGAAAGAATCTATAAAAGTTTTTGCCCCGGCTACAGTAGCCAATGTGGTGTGTGGTTATGATGTTTTGGGTTTCGCAGTGAATGAACCTGGCGATGAAGTCATCATGAAATTGACAGGTGGTTCTGGAATTACCATTACCAAAATCACTGGTGATGATGGGCGTTTGCCGCTTGATCCGAAGAAAAATACGGTAAGTGCCAGTGTGCAGCATTACTTAAATCATATCGGGAAACCGGATACCGGGATAGAAATTGAACTGCACAAGAAAATGCCGATTGGCAGTGGATTAGGTTCCAGCTCTGCCAGTACGGTAGCCGGATTGTTCGCGGTAAACAACTTATTTGATGGTTTATTGACCAATAAAGAATTGGTGCCTTTTGCAATGAAAGGCGAGGAACTGGCTTGCGGTTATGGCCATGCGGATAATGTAGCTCCAGCTTTATTGGGTGGCTTTGTGCTGATCAGGAGTTATGAGCCTTTAGACATCATCAGCTTGCCGCACCCTGAAGATTTATATGCAGCCATTGTGTATCCGGAAGTAGATGTACCCACAAAAGATGCCCGACAAATGATTCGTTCCAAAGTATTATTGAAAGATGCCGTGACGCAATGGGGAAATGTAGCAGGTTTAGTGAGTGGTTTGTTTTTAAAAGACCATGACCTGATTGGGCGCAGTATGACGGATATTCTGGTAGAACCGACCCGTTCCATCCTGATTCCGGATTTCTACAAGATGAGGTCGCTGGCTTTGAAAACCGGCGCTATTGGATTCGGAATTTCTGGTTCCGGCCCCTCTGTTTTTGCTTTAACAAAAGACGAAGCCACTGCAAACACCATCACCCAAAAACTACAGCAGCATTTAAAAGGAATTGGCATCAACAGCCTTTCTTTTGTATCCTCCGTAAATCAAAAAGGCCCTGTTATTTTAGATTAATCCACATGAAATTATACAGCACAAATAATCACGAACTAAATGTTGACTTTCCAACGGCTGTTTTTAACAGTATGCCTTTGGATAAAGGCTTATATATGCCGGCAAATGTTCCTTTGTTAGATCAGGAGTTCATTGAAAATATCCATAAATACAGTATGCCGGAGATCGCTTTTAAAGTGGCTTCGACCTTGTTGGATGGGGCAATTCCTTTAGATGATTTAAAGAAAATAGTGGAAGAAACCATCAGTTTCGATGCTCCTGTAGTAGAATTGGAAGCAGATACTTACGTATTAGAACTGTTTCATGGCCCTTCATTGGCTTTTAAAGATTTCGGCGCACGTTTCATGAGTAGAATCATGGCCTATTTCTTAAAGGATGGGGAGCAATTATTAGATGTATTGGTGGCTACTTCCGGCGATACGGGAGGAGCAGTAGCACTGGGTTTTCTTGGGGTGCCCAATACCAGGGTCACCATTCTTTATCCAAAAGGAAAAGTAAGTGAGATCCAGGAATTACAGCTTTGCACCAATGGACATAATATCCATGCGATAGAGGTGGAGGGTACTTTTGATGATTGTCAGCATTTAGTGAAACAGGCATTTGCTGATGCTGAATTGAACGAGAAACTTCGCTTGACCTCTGCAAATTCGATCAATATCGCCAGATTGATTCCACAGACTTTTTATTATTTCAATGCCTGGGCGAGATTGCGCAGAGCGGGTAAAAAGGAAGTGATTTTTTCTGTGCCCAGCGGAAATTTCGGAAATATTGCAGCGGGATTGCTGGCTTATAAAATGGGCTTGCCGGTGAAACAATTCATCGCGGCAACCAATGTAAATGATACTGTTCCGCGTTTCCTGAAAACAGGAGTTTATGAAACGAAACCATCTGTACAGACTTACGCGAATGCGATGGATGTTGGGGCGCCAAGCAATTGGGTGCGGATTATGGATCTTTTTAACCAGGATGTGGAAGCTTTGAAACAGATTTTGAAAAGCTATACCTATACCGATGAGCAGACATTGGCTGGGATTCAATCTATCTATGATCAATATGGCTATATCGCTTGTCCGCATACCGCGATTGCAGCTTTAGCTTTAGCAGACTATAAAAAAGAAAACCCAGAGCAAAACGCTGCGGGTGTATTTTTGTCGACTGCCCATGCCTGTAAATTTCCAGATGTATTTCCAGCAGAACTGGCTGCAAAGATCAAAATTCCTGCTGCTGTACTGGAACTGGATTTAAAAACTAAACATGCAGAAAAAATGGATACGGATTATAGTTCATTTAAGAACTACCTGACTACTTTTTATGAAAACGCATAATGGCAATGTCGCCCATCATGAAATTCAGGGTGCTGTCGCTCACTGAATAACTGCTGGTTTTCCTTAACATTTCCATAAAGATGGCCTCTCCTTCACCGGGACAGGCCATTTTTGTCATGGCCATTGGATGGGTGAAATTGATGGTGGTATCATCCGCTACCAAAGCACCGGAAAAAGAATTACAGCTGGTATTGCCGCTTACTTTCTTGTTGGTAATGTCAAAAGTCAGGCTTGGTTTCTTTGCTGGATACAATCCGTTGAAAGCGATTCTGGGGCCAGAAATGTAATTCAACTCCCAGCTTCCTCCCAATTCTGACAGGCCACCATTTCCTATTGTTCCAGGTTTTAAGGTGGTACATGCAGCGAAAGTACTGGTCATGACCATTGCCAATAAGATGATTCTTTTCATAGCCTTACGTTATTAATGATAGCCGAAAGGTACAAAGAGTATTCCAAAAAATACCTATCGGCTATCATGAAGGGCTAAAACACGGCGTTGGCGATTTTTTTTGTTGGTTCTGGATTCCCCATCGTGTAGAAATGAAGTACTGGTGCGCCCATTTCTTTCAGCTCTTTACATTGATGGATCATCCATTCGATTCCAACTTCTTTTACGTCTTTTTCAGACTTGCAGGATTGAATTGCTTCGCTCAGTTCAATAGGAATATCCAAATGGAAAATCTTTGGTAAACTGATCAGCTGTTTGCTGCTGGTAATTGGTTTAAGTCCCGGGATAATAGGGACATTGATCCCGTTTTCACGACATTTATCTACCAGTGCTTTGTATTTTTTATTGTCAAAAAACATCTGGGTAACGATGAAATCAGCACCCAGATCTACCTTATGTTTTAGGTATTTGAAATCGGTATCCAGGTTCGGCGACTCATAATGTTTCTCCGGATATCCGGCTACTCCGATACAGAAATCCGTCTTTTCAGAGTTCTCCATATCATCATGCAGGTAGCGGCCATTGTTCATATCCACTACGTGTTGTAACAATTCTGAGGCATAGGCATGGCCATCCGGTGTTGGGATGAAAGCATTGTCGCTTTTTCGGGCATCACCGCGCAATACCAGGACATTATCAATGCCCAGGAACTGAAGATCGATCAAAGCGTTCTCTGTTTCATCTTTGGTAAAACCACCACAGATCAAATGAGGAACCGCATCTACTTTGTACCTGTTCATAATCGCAGCACAGGTAGCCACTGTACTCGGACGTTTCCGGTAAGCGACTTTTTCCAACAAGCCATTTGCATGTTGTTTGTAGATGTAATCTTCTCTCAAATAGGTCACATCAATAAAAGGAGGGTTGAATTCCATTAAAGGATCGATGGCGTCAAAGATGCCTTTGATGCTTTGTCCTTTTATAGGTGGCAAGAGCTCAAATGAGAAAAGGGTTTTTCCTTTTGCGTTGCTGATATGGTCTACGATCTTCATTAAATATTGCTTGTTAGGTCTCGTTATCTGTTATTTAGTAAGCCAGGTTAGGGCTCAACCATCTTTCCACTTCTTCCAGTGGCATGTCTTTTCTGGTCGCATATTCTTCGACCTGATCTTTGGTAATTTTCCCCAATCCGAAATATCTGGATTGCGGGTGTGCGAAATAGAAACCACTTACCGCTGCGGTAGGGTACATGGCATAACTTTCTGTGAGGCGAAGTCCGATTCTGTTTTCGGCATCCAGCAATTCAAAAAGTGTTCCTTTTTCACTGTGTTCCGGGCAGGCAGGATAGCCTGGTGCCGGGCGAATCCCTGCGTATTCTTCTTTAATGAGGTCTTCGTTGCTCAGTTTTTCATCTTTTGCATAACCCCAGTAATCTTTACGCACCAGCTCGTGCATCCTTTCAGCGAAAGCTTCTGCAAGCCTGTCGGCTAATGCTTTTGCCATGATGCTATTGTAATCGTCGTAATTGGCTTCAAATTCTGCAACCAGTTCATCGCAGCCGATACCTGTGGTGACTGCAAAGCCTCCGAAGTAATCTGCAACACCTGATTCTTTTGGCGCTACAAAGTCGGAAAGTGCATAATAAGGTTCTCCAGCCATTTTTTCCGCTTGTTGGCGAAGGGTATGAATGGTCACTTCTTTACCTGCTACATCCAGGATAATGTCGTCGCCAACAGTATTTGCCGGCCAGAAACCGATTACGCCTTTGGCAGTCAATAGTTTCTCGTCAACGATGCGTTTCAATAAGGCTTGCGCATCATCAAATAGTTTTTTTGCTTCATCACCAACGCTTTTATCGTTGAAGATTTTAGGGTAACTGCCGCGTAATTCCCAGGTATGGAAGAATGGCGTCCAGTCGATATAAGGGACCAGATCTTCCAGTGGATAATCTTCAAATACCTTTGTTCCGGTAAATGCAGGGGCAGGGGCTACCAGATCCAGGTCGATTTGAAACTGGTCTTTTCTAGCTTCTTCTATAGTTTTATAGCGTTTATCGGAGCGTTTGTTTAAATGCGCTTCTCTGGCTTTATCGTATTCCTGTTTGATGCCATCAATATATGCACCTCTGGTTTCCGGGTTCATTAAGGTACTGCACACGGTTACACTTCTTGAAGCATCTAGTACATGAATGGCAGGGCCTGAATAGTTTGGCGCTACTTTTACTGCGGCATGGATTCTGGAAGTGGTTGCACCACCAATAATCAAAGGAATGGTAAATCCTTCACGTTCCATTTCTTTGGCAAAATGTACCATTTCATCTAGGGAAGGGGTAATTAAACCACTCAATCCGATGATGTCGGCATTGATTTCTTTTGCTTTTTGAATAATAGTTTGCGCGGGAACCATCACGCCCATATCTACGATTTCGAAGTTATTACAGGCCAATACTACGCCTACAATGTTCTTACCGATATCGTGCACATCGCCTTTTACAGTGGCCATTAAGACTCTTCCTGCCGAAGAACTGGTGTTCCCATCAGGGTTGTCCAATTTTTCCTGTTCAATGAAGGGAAGGAGGTAAGCTACCGCTTTTTTCATTACCCTGGCCGATTTTACGACCTGTGGCAGGAACATTTTTCCGGCGCCAAATAGGTCTCCAACAATGTTCATTCCGTCCATTAAAGGACCTTCGATCACATGGATAGGTTTCGGATATTTTTGTCTGGCCTCCTCTACGTCGGCATCCAGATATTCAATAATTCCTTTTACCAAAGAATGAGAAAGGCGTTCTTCTACACTGGTTTTTCTCCATTCTTCATCTCTAACGATCTCTTTGCCTTTAGATTTGATGGTTTCAGCAAACTCTACCAGGCGTTCTGTGGCGTCCTCTCTGCGGTTCAGCAGCACATCTTCCACACGTTCTAACAATTCTGGCGGAATTTCCTGGTAGACTTCCAGCATCCCTGCGTTTACAATCCCCATATCCAGACCCGCTTTAATGGCATGATAAAGGAAGGCAGAGTGCATTGCTTCCCTCACGGTATTGTTTCCGCGGAAAGAGAAGGAAATATTAGATACTCCGCCGCTTACTTTAGCATAAGGCAGGTTTTCTTTGATCCAGCGTGTCGCATTGATGAAATCTACGGCATAGTTGTTATGTTCTTCTAAACCGGTTGCCACGGTTAGGATATTCGGGTCAAATATGATGTCTTGAGCTGGGAAACCTACTTCGTCTACTAATATATCGTAAGAACGTTTACAGATTTCTTTTCTACGTTCAAAGTTATCGGCCTGTCCATGTTCGTCAAATGCCATCACGACTACAGCTGCGCCGTAATTCATGATCTTTTTAGCACTTTCAATAAATTTTTCCGGTCCTTCTTTCAGGGAGATGGAGTTCACAATTCCTTTTCCCTGCAAACATTTCAGACCGGCTTCAATCACCGACCATTTTGAGGAATCGACCATGATAGGCAGCTTGGAAATGTCCGGTTCTGAAGCAATGAGGTTCAGGAATTTCACCATTGCTGCTTCACCGTCCAGCATCCCTTCGTCCATGTTGACGTCGATGATTTGTGCACCACCTTCTACCTGCTGACGGGCAACAGTTAGCGCGGCTTCATAATCACCTCCTAAAATCAGCTTGGAGAATTTTGGAGATCCGGTGATATTGGTACGTTCCCCGATGTTTACGAAAATGCTTTCCGGGGTAACGGTAACCGCTTCTAATCCGCTTAAACGCAAATATGGAGGGACGGTAGGGATTTTTCTTGGTGTGACCTTTTTCGCTTTTGCAGCGATACAGGCGATGTGTTCCGGCGTTGTTCCGCAGCAGCCACCTACAATATTTACGAAACCATGCTGGATGAAGTCTTCCACAAGGTGAGCGGTTTCATGCGGCATTTCATCGTAAGCACCAAATTCGTTAGGTAGTCCTGCATTTGGATAGGCAGAAACGTAACAAGAGGCTTTTGCAGACAGTTCTTCAATGTGCGGCCTCATGTCTTTGGCGCCTAAAGCACAGTTGAAACCGATGCTGATCGGATCGGCATGGATCACAGAGTTCAGGAATGCTTCTACCGTTTGTCCGGATAAAGTTCTTCCCGAAGCATCGGTAATGGTTCCAGAGATCATGATCTCTATCTTTTTCCCGATTTCTTTCTCATATTTTTTGATGGAAAAGATAGCCGCTTTCGCATTCAGGGTATCGAAAATGGTCTCGATTAACAAGACATCCGAACCACCATCTACCAATCCACGTACTTGCTGATCATAAGCAGACACCAGTTCATCAAAAGTCAGGGCCCTGTATCCAGGGTCGTTTACATCTGGTGAAAGGGAAAGTGTTCTATTGGTTGGGCCCACAGCACCTGCAACGAAGGACCTGCGGTCCGGGTTGGCAGCCATGAATTCGTCTACTGCCTCACGTGCTACTTTAGCACCGGCAAAACTCATTTCATAGTCCAGCTCCTCCATCTGGTAATCTGCCAGGGAAATGCGCTGTGTGCTGAAGGTATTGGTTTCAATAATATCTGCACCGGCTTTTAAGTATTCGGTGTGTATTGCTTTGATAATATCAGGACGCGTAAGGTTTAGCAAGTCGTTATTGCCTTTCACATCACAAGGGTGATCTTTAAATCTTTCGCCTCTAAAATCTTCTTCTGTCAGGATATAACGCTGGATCATGGTACCCATGGCTCCGTCAATAATTAATATGCGTTTCTCTAACTCTGCTCTAATGTCCATTTTTTTATATCTCCGGGTAAGGCCTGGGTAAAAGATTCCCGCTTAGGAATGTCCTGTCGGTTAAGGTTTTACACACAGTTAAAATGCTTATTGAAAAGTCCGGTATCGGGTCGACTTTAACTTATCTTTCGGGTACCGATGGTCCGGTTCCGGTAGAATGTAGCACCTTGTAAGCACAGGTTGCTAAGACATCGCAGGGTCTAATCCCTCCGTCTTTCTCTATAAGCTCTGCAAAAGTGCAACAAAGAAAAATCATTTCCAAAAAAACAGCGGTTAAAGCATATAATATTGCAATAGTCGGGGGGAATGAGGGGCAGTTCGGAATAATATTCTGGATTCTCTGGCTTTGTAATTAAAATACGTCGAATTTTTCCTGCTGATCTGTCTCTGTAATATAACGTATGCTTATTGTTAAATATATTAAAAGACAGTTCTTATGTATTGAGATGAGCTCCAGTGGATGTAGGAGCGTTCGGTATTTTATGATCAACAAGAAAGGGCTATCAACAATTGTTGATAGCCCTTTCTTGTAAAATGTTGATCTGGTATTCGAAACCGATTGGTTTTTTATCCCTTATTTTCTGCTTCCGAAGATTCTCAATAAGAAAAGGAAGATATTGATAAAGTCAAGGTATAGAGATAAAGCGCCCATAATGGCTAATTTTTTACCATCAGCTTGTACGATAGGATCACCACTTTCTTCCAGACCTGCACCGATACGTTTCAGTTTCTGAACGTCATAAGCGGTTAAAGCGGTAAAGATGGCTACACCGAAGAAGCTCATTACATAGCTGAATGTTGGGCTGCCTAAGAACAGGTTGATGATGCTGGCGATGAATAAGCCGGCTACACCTACCATTAGGATAGGACCGAATTTAGTTAAATCTATCTCTGTAGTATACCCTAAAAAGGCCATGATTCCAAAAATACCTGCTGCGGCACCAAAACATGCGGCAATAGATCCTGCGGTATATACTAATAATATAAAGCTTAAACTGATCCCTAATAAGATAGAGAAAAGGGTAAATACACCGATTAAGGCACCATAAGAAAGGCGGCTAAAGCCGGCTCCCATGAGTAAAACCAGGCCTAGTGGTGCAAACATGGCGATATATCCTAAAACTGTTCTTTGTCCGGTTTCGAAGTTGACCAGCTGTCTTAAAGCGGCTTCAGAATTCGAGATGAATAAAGCGGCTACAGTTGATAAACTCAGGGCAATAAACATCCATAAGAATACATTTGCGAAGAATTTCTTAGCAACGACTCCTCTTTCCTGCTCCACAAATACTGTTTTGTGTGCCCATTCGTAATTATTGTTGTTGTCCATTTTTCTTTAAATTTTAATAGTTAAAGGTACTAATTAGTTTACGTTCTTACAAAACCTATGCCCCAAGCCTTTTTGTCAGCGTTTCTTCTACTTTCTTGAAAATTTGCAGTGGTTTTAGGGTTCTCCATGCCAAATCGTCAAGCTGACCACCAAAGTTGATGTAGTAATCCAGGTTGGCAGATCTGAACTCTTCGACCACATGCTCCTGGAAATTGATGCCGCAGATCCATCCATCTTCCACATCCTGGAACCACTCTTCGTAATAGCTGTCTTCGGAAGAATGGAAGTTCAGTATGTTTTCTCCGATGAGGATAAACTTGTTGATGCCTTCATCGATCATCAGCTCAAGGATTTCTCTTTTGAGCAGCATGATGTCGTTGTCTATGGCATCATTCCATTCACCAATAAATTCAATGATGGCATAATTCCGATCGTAATCCGCATACAATACTTTTATGTAGAGCGTGTTGGAGCCGAAATCATCCCATTGCGGGTGGATTAAAAAATTGTACAGCTGCTTATCAAAATAGAATTCTGAGTATTCGGTGTCATAAAACGGAGAACGCTCATCTTCCGCAGCGATGTAATCGTCGCGCCAGAGGTAGAAAGGTTCGATTTCGTGCATATAGTTTTTGTTATTTGCTGCCGGCCTCTACTGCTTTACGTACGCTGCCGTGGCGTAAAAGCAAGTCTTCCGCCTTCGCGTAGTCAATGTTTAGTTCTTCCATTACCATTTGTGTGCCACGATCCACCAGTTTATGGTTGGTCAGCTGCATGTCCACCATTTTGTTCCCTTTTACACGTCCGAGTTTAATCATGACGGTAGTGCTGAGCATATTTAAGGCTAGTTTTTGTGCGGTTCCGGATTTCATGCGGGTAGAACCGGTCAGGAATTCTGGGCCGACTACAATTTCTACAGGGAAATCACTTTCTGCGGCAATTGGGCCACCGGCATTGCAGACAATACATCCGGTCAGGACGCCATGCTGACGCGCGGTGTTTAATCCGCCTATTACGTAAGGTGTAGTCCCGGAAGCAGCCAGGCCAATTAAACTGTCTTTTTCATTGATCTGATATTCCTGTAAGTCTATCCAGGCCTGTTCAACATCATCTTCTGCATTTTCAACAGCTCTTCTGATCGCAGTATCACCGCCGGCAATGATGCCAACTACCCAGTCGAAAGGGACACCAAATGTTGGCGGGCATTCTGAGGCATCTACTACGCCCAAACGGCCGCTGGTTCCTGCACCTATGTAAAATAAACGTCCACCATTCTTCATGCGTTCCGTAACCGCAATTGCCAGTTTTTCCAGCTGCGGGATTGCTTTTTCCACTGCCAGTGGAACGGTTTGATCTTCTTTGTTGATCCCCTGAAGAATTTCAAGGACAGACATCTGATCGATGTGATGATAGGTGGATTCCTGCTCGGTAACTCTGATCATATTTTTTTTTGTTAAAACTCGGGATTTTCTTTTTAAACGCGAAATATTCGCCTATCATATAGGATCTTCGGGAACAAAGCTGCAACATTCTTGTTAATTCTTATAAAGAGTAAACAATTGTGAATGATTAGGACTTAATTTACTAAATGATAGGGTTATTTTATAACTTTACGCAGCAATAAACCATGAAAAAGACCACCCGAAATCACCTTTTAATCGCGCTTACTTATTCTCTTACTTTAATAGGGGGGATGTTTGTGGGCTATAAGTTTTTAAAAGATCAGGGGTATACGATGCAGAAGCCGCTTGCTTATGCGGCAGATAGCAGCAGGAAGGTCGATGAAATCATCCACATCATCAATAAAAACTATGTGGATGAGGTGAATGCAGACAGTTTACACCATTTGCCAATTGATAGTTTACTTCATCAGCTGGATCCGCATAGTGTGTATTTACCTCCGGCTAAAGCCAATGAATTTGCCGAAAATTTAGGAGGTAATTTTGAAGGTATCGGAATTGAGTATTACATTTTGAATGATACTTTATTGATTACTAATGTAGTCAAAGAAGGACCTGCATACCTTGCTGGACTTCGCCAGGGCGACAAGATCCTTAAAATCGACACCATATTTGTGAGTGGTCGTGCTCTGCCGAGAGAACAGATGATTGGCAAGATCAAGGGTAAAAAGGGGACTGCCGTGAAATTGAGTATTTTGCATCCCGGGAATCTTCAGCCGGTGACCATCAGCGTAAACCGGGCGAGGGTAAAAGTGAGCAGCATTGACGCAGCTTATATGCTCAATCCGGAAACAGGATATGTGCGCATCAGCAAGTTTGGTGCAGATACGGATTCCGACTTTGTCGAGTCTGTGCGTAGTCTGAAAGCAAAAGGAATGAAAAAGCTGGTTCTGGATCTTCGTGATAATGGGGGAGGCTACCTGACTGCTGCCACGGGTTTAGCGAATCAAATTCTCAGCGAAAATAAGCTGATTGTCTATACACAAGGAAAACATGAACCGCGTACCGATTACTTTACGACCGGCGGTGGGGAGTTTGAACAAGGAAAACTGGCGATATTGATCAATGAAAATTCGGCTTCTGCCTCGGAAATTCTTGCCGGTGCGGTTCAGGATCTGGATCGTGGGATCATCATCGGACGCCGTTCTTTTGGCAAGGGATTGGTACAGGAGCAATTTCCATTTGTGGATGGATCGGCTTTGAATCTAACGATTGCGAGGTATTATACGCCATCAGGCAGGAGTATTCAGAAATCTTATAAGAAAGGGTACAATGCCTATCAGAATGAAATTGAAGACCGTTTCAATGATGGGGAGCTGACCTCAGAAAATCTAAAGGATAGTTTGAAGAAGAGTAAAGACTTTTTAGGTGGGGGCATCCAGCCAGATATCTATGTAAAAATGGATACCAGTGGTTACAACAGGTTTTACGCAAAGCTGATCGCTAAGAAAGTACTGTTTGATTTTGTGTATGACGTATTGGGAAATCGGTATACGGCTCCCTTTTTAGAACAAAACCTTGCAACCTTTACCATTAATGATGCAGATTACAAGGATTTGATTAAATATATTCAAAGTAAGAATATTGTGATTGAGCCTAAATTACTTCAGGCAGCAAAACCTTTAATCCTGAATGATGTTAAAGTTTTGCTTTGTAAATACCACCTGGGTGATGCCGGTTATTACAAAGCGCTCAACTTGAGTGATGCAATGGTCAAACAGGCATTATCCAGTTTGCAGTAATTTATAGATTATTTCTGTCTGAAATAGATCTGAATAGGTACTCCGCTAAAATCGAAGTTTTCACGCAGTTTGTTTTCAATGAAACGTTTATACGGTTCTTTGATGTACTGAGGTAAGTTACAGAAGAAAGCAAACATTGGTGAAGTACCATTGATTTGCGTGATGTATTTGATCTTGATGTACTTTCCTTTCAATGCTGGCGGCGGATATTTTTCAATAATCGGCAGCATCACATCATTTAATTTAGAGGTTGGAATTTTCTTTCCTCTGTTTTTGTGTACTTCCAAGGCAGTTTCAATTGCCTGGTGAATACGCTGTTTAGTCAGTGCTGAGGTGAAAACAATTGGTACATCAGTGAATGGTTGTAATTTAGTACGAATCTGATCTTCAAAAATCTTAGTGGTTTTGCTGTCTTTTTCTACTAAATCCCATTTGTTAACCAGGATCACGATACCTTTTTTGTTTTTCTCTGCCAGGTGGAAAATGTTAACGTCCTGCGATTCTAACCCTTCCATGGCGTCAACCATTAAGATCACGACATCTGCTTCTTCCAAAGCTTTGATGGTACGCATTACAGAATAAAACTCGATGTTCTCTTTTACTTTAGTCTTTTTACGAAGACCTGCGGTATCGATGAACATGAATTCGTGTCCGAATTGATTGTAGTGGATATGTATAGAGTCTCTTGTAGTTCCAGCGATTGGGGTTACAATATTTCTTTCTCTACCAATCAATGCATTGATTAGTGATGATTTTCCAACGTTAGGTCTGCCAACAATAGTAAGTTTAGGCAATGTATTCTCTTCTTCTACTACATCTTCGAAGTGTTTGATCACATCATCTAATAAATCACCTGTTCCAGAACCAGTCATAGAAGAGATCGGGTAGATCTCACCTAAACCAAATCCGTAAAATACGGAAGCATCATTTTGTAATTGAGTATTGTCTACTTTATTTACAACGATGAATACAGGTTTATTGCTGCGTCTAAGTAACTGTGCAATTTCGTCATCCAGGTCGGTAATGCCGGTTACGACATCCACCATAAACAACAATACAGTTGCTTCTTCAATAGCAATAACCACTTGTTCGCGGATTGCTGCTTCAAATAAATCTTCGGAATTGGCTACATAGCCTCCGGTATCAATAACAGTAAACTGCTTATCAGTCCATTCTGCCGATCCGTAATGACGATCACGGGTTACACCGCTAAAATCATCAACAATGGCTTTACGACTCTCTGTTAAGCGGTTAAATAGGGTAGATTTGCCTACGTTTGGTCTTCCGACGATTGCGATAATGTTGCTCATGTGTATGTATGAATTGTATTAATTATTAAGGGGTTGCAAAGGTAAGCTTAATTTTCGTACCCGAAACTTTTTAAATAGTTCTTTTTACTTCGCCAGTCTGGAACTACCTTTACAAAGGTCTCTAAAAAGACTTTTTGGTCCAGGAATTTCTCAATATCCTTACGGGCCTCAGTACCCACCTTTTTAAGCATTGCACCACCTTTACCAATCAGGATATTTTTCTGTGAATCACGTTCTACGATGATCTCTGCACTAATCCTGGTAATTTTCTCTTCTTCTTTGAAGGAAGTAATCACTACTTCTGTGCTATAAGGAATCTCTTTCTGGTAGTTGTTGAAGATCTTCTCTCTGATGATTTCTGAAACGAAGAACCTTTGTGTACGGTCTGTCAAATCTTCTTTATCATAGAAAGGCGCATGTTCGGGTAACTGATCCAATACTGTTTCCATGATACCATCTAAGTTATATAGGTGTAAAGCGGAGATGGCATATATATGTTTAGGATTTAACTTTTCCTGCCAGTAGGTCATTTTCGCTTCTACTTCTTCTTGTGTTGCGTTGTCGATCTTATTGATCAGGACAATCATTGGGATCGTGGTGTCAATGATTTTATCTAATACATCATTCTCATCATGTGTTTCGTTAATGTCGGTAACGAACAGAATAAGATCTGCATCAGTCAGTGCTCCTTTTACAGAACTCATCATAGAATCTTGTAAACCATAACGTGGTTTTATGATCCCCGGAGTGTCCGAAAATACGATTTGATAATTTTCTTCATTGACAATTCCCAGAATACGGTGACGGGTAGTCTGAGCTTTCGGAGTAATGATAGAAAGCTTTTCACCCACCAGGGCATTCATTAACGTTGATTTACCCGCATTGGGCTTACCAATTATACTTACAAAACCTGCTTTATGTGACATGAAAATATTTTTTGAAATAAATTTGCACCGCAAAGAAACGAATTATATCTTTGCATTCCAATTCGGAGGAAGAGTTAACCAATTAATTAACACAATCGGAATTGTATATAGTGCGGGATGGAGCAGTTGGTAGCTCGTCGGGCTCATAACCCGAAGGTCATCAGTTCGAGTCTGGTTCCCGCTACCAAAATTGATTCGCTAATTGTAAAGTTAGTGGCAGTCAAAATGGCCCGTTCGTCTAGGGGTGAGGACGCCAGATTTTCATTCTGGTAACAGGGGTTCGATTCCCCTACGGGCTACGATCCTCCTTACGTGTAAGGAGGATATTAATAAACTTGACTACAGAGGTAGGATAGTAATAACATAGAGTGCGGGATGGAGCAGTTGGTAGCTCGTCGGGCTCATAACCCGAAGGTCATCAGTTCGAGTCTGGTTCCCGCTACCAAAACAGGTTCGTCAACGCAAGTTGAAGGCAACCTTAAATGGCCCGTTCGTCTACCGGTTAGGACGCCAGATTTTCATTCTGGAAATAGGGGTTCGATTCCCCTACGGGCTACAATCTTCCTTTACGATGTAAAGAAAGATCATTAACTTGACTACAGTGGTAGGAGAGTATTAACATAGAGTGCGGGATGGAGCAGTTGGTAGCTCGTCGGGCTCATAACCCGAAGGTCATCAGTTCGAGTCTGGTTCCCGCTACCAAAACAGGTTCGTCAACGTAAGTTGAAGGCAACCTTAAATGGCCCGTTCGTCTACCGGTTAGGACGCCAGATTTTCATTCTGGAAATAGGGGTTCGATTCCCCTACGGGCTACGAAGCCGCTTTACGAAAGTAGAGCGGCTTTTTGCTTTAATTGGCTTTCCCCCATTACCTGCCTCCAATTTCTACAAACTTTCATTACTATACTATCTCAATTCCATCGCAGCCGAAAATGATGATGTTGGTACAGCTAATATTGAATACCTTGCAGCAGCATATTATTTGACTCAATTAAGTATTCATGGAAAAAAGAACCGTATTACAGATCTCTGCAGTTTTATTAATCATTTTAGGAATCGCTATTATTTTTGTTGGTTTATCAGGACCTAAGCTCATGCTGCCACCAGTGATTACTGGTTTGGGATTTTTTGTGGTCAGTTGGGCGCTGTTTGCATTAAAAAAATAGAACAATTTTTTCGTTTTTCTGTTTGTTTCGTTAATGGTGCTGCTAATTTATAAATGGAGTGGTTTCATTAAAAAGAAATATTCATTATATTGAGTTAATCATTAAGCTTTTATTTATAGAAATCATTATATCATGAAAAAATCAATTCTTTATCTGGCCTGCATGGCAGTACCATTGGTATATAGCTGTAGCGGTAACAATTCTGAAAAAAAAGCCGCTGTAAAAGTCGACACTACGGTGAGCAGCGAATGTTATGTAGCTATAGATGCTTTAGATACGGCCAATCTTCACCTGAATACAAGTAGTGAAGGGAAAGTTACCGGGCACCTGCTCATCAATTACAAGGATAAGGGAGATAATATTGGTGAAGTAGTTGGGAAATTTAGTGGGGATACCTTGTTTGTGGATTATACCTTTAAAATTGGGACTGCAAATCCATCAATTTACAAAAATCCATTGGCATTTTTAAAGAAAGATGGCAAGTTGATTTTAGGCGTTGGTCAGATTGAAACTTCTGTAGGGCGGTCTTATTTTGTAAAAGGTAAACCGATCTCTTTTGATAAAGGCAGATTTACATTTGCTCCTGAAGCTTGTAAGTAATCATCTACCTTATATAAAAAGCTGCGGAAATTTTTTTCCGCAGCTTTCTTGTGAAATGAATTTTAACAGGGCTGTAAAACTGAATAATTTGAATAAGCAGCTTAATAAATGATTGTTCAGTACTAAAAGTTGCTTTTTGAGTTATTTTAGGTAACTATCTATAGGTGAGTGTTTTGTTTTTCGTGTTTCCAGGTTAAAGGCTGTTTATTTATTGTAGGAAGGATCATTACCTTAGGGTAAACTTAAAAATTCCTATTATGAAAAATTCAGAATTAAAAAATCTTGGTCTTCAGGAAATGGAACTCAAAGAAATGACATCAATTGAAGGCGGTGCCTTAATTGGCGGTGATCCAACTGCTTTTTTAGGAGGCCTTCTAGGAGCTGTTTTAGGTACGGTAACTGCTGTGGCAGGTGATGCCGGCACTTTTGTAAACAAAACATTGGCTAATGTTTTGAAATTAATCATGATGCAATAATAGCTTCGTTAAGCGCTGTGCTGAATTTCAATGCAGCGCTTTATACGCGCTCCATTCCTCTTTTAAAAATCTGGTCATTCACCCGATTGATCCTCATTCGCTCTTCTTCTTTTAAAAAGCGCTCCGGAATTATTCATTTTTTTTCTCTAAATCTTCAGCGATTTTGGTAAGAATAGGACTTAAAAGCCTCATAATAGGCGATTAGGAAGGTTATTCGGATAGGATAAAACTAATTTCAAATAAATTCTATTAAATTAGTAGACTTTATTATCTTTGAACTCAATAAGCATTAAGAATTTGATTCTCAGTTCGTCCGGACTGTTGCTTAAAAATTAGATGTTTGGTTAGATCTAAGTTTTGTTTGGTTAAAAGCCAGGTTGGATGACCTGGCTTTTTCATTGTCCGGCCCCTGGCTTTCAGCTCAAAAGGATGAATCATAAAAAAATTAATTCTTAATTTACGACACACACATAAATGAACCTAATCAATGAACAAAATTTCAACCAACACCAACAAACTCTTAATCCATGAAGACTGGGCAGTAGTGATACTCGGCTCCCTTGTTATCTTAAGTAGTCTTTTCTTTTTCTTATTGCCCATCCCGGTTTTCAAATGGGATACCCTGGCCAGTTTAAGCGAGAAGATTTTCCAAATGGAGAATTTAACCGCTATTTTTATCCAGTTTGCATTTATTACAGTGATTGGGGCGATAGGTGCCTTCCTTATGGGTAAATCCGTAAAAAGCTTTTTAATGGGCTTTCCGGTAGTGTATGTGCTCACCATTATTGCCTTGCTGATTGCCGGGAGTTCCAGTATGCGCGCGCTGAACCTGGAAGCTGTAATTTTTAGTTTAATGATTGGTTTGGCCATCAGCAATTTTTTTAAACTGCCGCAGTGGTTCAAATCAGCCCTGTCTACCGAGCTTTTTGTAAAAATTGGATTGGTCTTATTGGGGACTACCGTGATCTTTGCAGATATTTTAAAGGCAGGATCTTTAGGCTTAATTCAGGCTTTGGTAGTCGTTATCTCCGTATGGTATTTCGCTTTCTGGCTTTGTAAGAAGTTAAAAGTCGATGATGAACTGACCATGATGATTTCCAGTGCAGTATCTATATGCGGAGTTTCTGCGGCAATAGCCACCTCTGGCGCAATCAAAGGAGATTCCAAAAAACTCTCGTATGTGATTTCTATGGTACTGATCACTGCCATTCCAATGATGATTTTTATGCCTTACATCGCACATTATTTCTCTTTTCCACAAGCGGTAACAGGTGCCTGGCTGGGTGGAAGTATCGATACTTCCGGAGCAGTAGTCGCTTCCGGAACTTTAGTAGGGGAAGAGGCTTTGAAAATCAGCACAATTGTGAAATTCTCCCAAAATGTATTGCTTGGGATTGCCGCTTTTGCCATCAGTATTTACTGGTCTTATACCAACCATAAAGATGAAAATGGAGTAAGGGTAAGGCCAACGGTAGGGGTGATCTGGGAACGCTTTCCTAAATTTGTATTGGGCTTCATTGGCGCCTCTTTATTGTTCTCTTTTTTCTTGCCCCAAGAGACGATTTCCAATGTGAAAGACAGCTTGAAAAATTTACAGGGCGCCTGGTTTGCATTGGCATTTACCAGTATCGGTTTAGAGACTAACTTCAAGGATTTATTCGGTAATCAAAGCAAGAAACCTTTGTATGCTTTCTTGCTGGCACAACTGTTTAACGTGATCATTACATTAATTATCGCATATTATTTGTTTGGCAACATGGAGGTCTTTGCTTAACTTTTCTGAAATTACAGATCATGGCAGGTTCCTTGCTGTTCTATCTGTACATTTGAAATTGTGTTTGTAAAAGATGAGTGATACCCCAAAGAAAAGTCTGTTTAAAGCGATTAAAGGAAAGGTAATTATTGCCCTGCTGCTCGCCTGTTTTGCCTTAATTATGGCTTGGGCAGTGAGTAAAGTCGCTTTTAATGAAATGCTGAATACCGTAGAAAATATCTCTACGCCTAGTGAACGACTGAGGATGGTAAACCTCATCTCTTTAAAGATCAGCCGACTGGATCAATTGCAGAAAACGCAAGCCTCAAATGATCCGAAAAACTATAGTAAACTTTTAAAGGAATCCGGGGAGTTACGTGCTTCCCTGGATTCTTTATCCAGCTTATATACTAAAGATTCTGTTCAATTGCAGCGGATCAGCAGTATTCAAAAACTGCTGAAAGAACGTGATAACCAGTTTCTGAATTATCTAAAGGTGAGAGAGCGGCTGGTGAACAACAAATCCTTCTCCACCCAAGTACAGAATTTAAGTGAATTGGTCAATAAAAGTGGGAACGACAGTACTGTTTTGGCTTCTCAATTGCAAACCTCTACCACCACCATTTACTCCTCAGAAGATAAAAACAGAGGTTTCTTTGGCCGTCTTTTTGGAAAGAAGAAAGAAAGCGAAGACAATAAGTCTTATAAGATCATCAATGAAAAGAATCTGAAAGTAGATACCATTTCTCTTTCAAATGAAGAAAAGACTTCTAAAAGTCTGGAAGAAACACTTCGCAACATTGAAAAAGAACAAAAAAGAAATAGTGCACGTTTTTTAAATAAAGAAGCGGAACTGGCCAACGCCAATAACCTTTTGATCAATCAGATGCTCGACATTCTCCGTAAGGTAGAAAGCGAAGTGGTGACGCAGATTGAACTCAATGGGATTCAGGCAAAGCATGTGGTGAATACCGGGATCAATACCATTAGTGTCATTATGCTGGTTTTTTTCCTGCTCATGCTCCTGATGCTTTATTTTATTCTAACCGACATTACCAGAAGTAACCGTTATAAAAATGAGCTGGAACAGGCCAGAGATCTGGCCGAATATCATGGGATGGCTAAGCAGCGTTTCCTGTCCAATATGAGCCATGAAATCAGGACACCACTCCAATCTATTATTGGTTATGCGGAACTCATTCGCCAGCAGGAAAAACCAAATATCCGGGATATTGATGCCATTTATCATTCTTCAGAACACTTACTACAGATTGTAAATGAGGTGCTGGACTATAACCGGATCATTTCCGGCAAATTTACTTTCATAGAAAAGCCTTTTGATATTGCTAAATTATTGGAAGAAGTGATTTTCGTGATGCGACCACAAGCCGAGCGTAAATCCCTGGATCTGCTGACAGAGATCTCCCTGCATGAAACAAAATACATCAATGGTGATCCTTTCCGCTTAAAGCAAATCCTATATAATTTATTGGGTAATGCCATCAAATTTACCAACGAAGGAGAAGTGGTTTTATCTGTTTTTTATAAACGACAAGGTGAAAATCTGCATTTTACTTTTATGGTAAGAGATACTGGAATCGGCATTTCAGAGGCTTCAAAAGCAGTGATCTTTAATGAATTTGAGCAGGTCAATGAAAATGATCAGGAAGTGCTGCATCAGGCAGGAACGGGTTTAGGATTAACCATTATCAAATCTCTGATAGAAACGCAGGGCGGAAGAATTTATGTGAAAAGTAAAGAGGGAGTAGGCAGCGTATTTACCGTTTACCTTACTTTTAAAATCGCGGAAGAACCGATAGAAGAGAAGTTATCACAATCAAAAGATCGGTTGAGCTGGAAACCATTTAAAGTATGGGTGGTAGATGATGATCCACTAATTTTAGAGCTCTGCAGTATTATTTTTGAACGCAACCATATTGATTATCGCAGTTTTAATTCTCCGGTACAGCTGCTTCATGAAGCAGAGAAGGCCGCAGGTTTGAAATATATACTATTGGATATGCGGATGCCGGAAATGAATGGCATTGAACTTTGTCAGCTGTTGCGGAAAAAGATGGGGAATACGGTTAAGATCTTTGCAATTACCGCTCAGGTACTTCCTGATGAACGCGAGTTTCTTTTAAATAATGGGTTTGATGGCCTGGTGATGAAACCTTTCCGTGAAAATGAATTGCTGGCCGTTTTTTCTGAAGAGCTGGAGGAAAAATCATTTTCAAAAGAAGAGGAACCTGTAATCGCGGAGGAGCGTAAAACAGATCTAAAAGTGACAGATGCAGGTACTGATGCCGAAATTGCTGATGCAGCAATTGAACTGGATCTTGGCCCCTTGAGAAAAATGACCTTTGATGATGAGGAGCAATTGAAAAAGATTTTGAACAGGTTCACATTGGACTGCGAAAATGACCTGCAGGAATTGGCGGAGGCAATACAGCAGGAGGATACGGAAACGCTCGGTTTGCTGAGTCATCGATTGGCCGGTCGTATCGCACAGATCGGTTCGAAAAATCTGGCCAGTGACTTCCGGCAATTAGAACTTGTTTTTCATCAACAAAGCATGCCCGATAGAAAGAGCAAACAAACTGTTGTCGAATTATCCGTAAAATTAAAGCAGCTAATTGACCAGATCCGAAAAATGTAATGACTATTCTATCTCATAGCGTTCCATTTTACTGTATAAGGTCTTGCGATCAATATTCAGTAATTTGGCAGCTTTTGATTTGTTGTATTTTACTTTAACCAGGGTTTCCATGATCAGCATCTTTTCATTGACTTCATTGATGGCTTTAAGATCTGATCCCTGTGGTTTAGGGACCTGATTAATGGAAATGATCATTTCTTCTGGTAGGGCATCTATCCCTGCAGTTTCAGTTGGTGTCAATAGCACCATTCTTTTGATCACATTTTTCAATTCTCTTAAGTTTCCTGGCCAATCGTATTGCAGTAGCAGGTCTTTTGCAGCTGGAGAAAGGTGCTGTACATTTCTATTCAACTCTTCATTTGAGAGTTTTATGAAATGATTGATAAACAGTTCAATGTCTTTTCCTCTTTCTCTCAATGGTGGAAGCTGAATTTTAAACTCGTTTAAGCGATGGTAAAGATCTTCTCTGAAATCACCATTGCTGACACTGTTCTTCAGGTCATCATTAGTGGCCGTAATGATTCTGACGTCTACTTTTACATTCTTGGTGCTGCCTAAAGGCTGAATGGTTCTTTCCTGTAAAGCGCGCAGCATTTTCACCTGCACTTCATAGCTTAGGTTTCCTACCTCATCTAAAAACAAGGTGCCTCCATTTGCGGCTTCAAACTGTCCTTTTTTATCGTTTAGGGCACCGGTAAAAGCGCCTTTGGCATGTCCGAACAATTCACTTGCAGCCAATTCTTTTGACAATGCACCACAATCTATTGCAATGAAGGGTTTGTCTTTACGCTTGCTGTGGACGTGTAATGCCCTGGCTGCATATTCTTTTCCTGTTCCGGTTTCCCCTTGAATAATCACCGACATATCTGTTGGTGCAACCAGGTTAATGTGTTCGTATAATTTATCAGCAATACTGCTTTTTCCTTTGATGGCATCGGCATGTTCGATCGAATTGCCGGTAACGGGTTTTTCTTTTTTACCTAAAGCATTGTTGATGATCATCAGCAACTCATCAGGATTTACAGGCTTCGTAATGTAATCGAAGGCCCCTAATTGTATGGATTTTACGGCGGTCCTGACATCATTAAAACTGGTCATAATGATCACTGGCTGGCTCATACCCATATCGCGGATATGTGAGAGGACATCGAGCCCGGTACCATCCGGAAGACGGTAATCTACCAGAAATAAGTCGAAATTTTGTTCAGCTGTTAACTTCAGACTTTTCTTCACATCATTGACCGCAACAGGTTCATGCCCGTGCTTGGTCAGGAAGCCTTCCAGAATTTGCGAAAAGGTAAGGTCGTCTTCAATAATCAGTATTTTTGCCATAAGAATCTCGCTTGTAATTATAGCAAAAATACGAAAGCCGGGGGACATCCGGCTTTCGTACACTATATTAATTGTTATTTATTGATGGTTTACTCAATAACAGCACCGTCTTTAGTTATTTTTAACGATGCGGCTTCGTCTCCTTTTTTAACATCTACCTGAAAGAATTCAGTTTTATCGGCATTCACAATTAAGAATGCTGCTGTTGGAGTCCAGTCTTTATATTTGTCGGAAGCCAATGTAGTTTTTACTGCATCTGGAAGATCTTTCAATTCAACTGGAGTTTTTGTAGTGCTATCTTGTTTTACACTGATGATAACTGGGTTTTTAACGTCAGTTGCTTTTACTTGTGTTAATCCTGCGAATGCTAAAAATGCTGCTGATAAGATGATCTTTTTCATAACTCTATATTTAAATTTAAATTCTTTTTGTTTCAATTACGATTAGATAAGTTACATAATGGTGCCAGAATCAATGAATCTCCAGTAAAAGGCTTGTAATCAGTGTTTAACTGGTTTGTGCCAAAATTTGAACTGTTGCATTATTCCACACTTTGTGGCCGAAAGAAACATGGGGAAGGGCTATTTCGACAAATTATTACCTGATGAGAAAGTAATGGATTTTTCTTAACTTTGTCTTATGCTATCTAAGAAGACTAAATATGCAATAAAGGCGCTTGTAGCGCTCGGAAAAAACGCTGGAAACCCTCCTATGCAGATCGTAAGATTGGCAGAGCAGGAAATGATCCCCCGTAAATTCCTGGAGCAGATTCTATTGGATATGCGTAATGCAGGATATTTATACAGTAAGAAAGGTGCCGGTGGCGGTTACAGTTTAAATAAAGAACCGGGAGATATTTTCCTGGCTGATATTCTTCGCATCACAGATGGCCCTATTGCCATGGTTCCTTGTGCCAGTCTTAAATTTTATCGCAAATGCGATGAATGCCATGATGAAATCACTTGTGGAATTAGAAAAACCTTTATTGATGTTCGTGATGCTACACTTAAAGTGCTGGCGCAAACCTCTATTGCAGATGTGATTGCACGCGAAACGGATGGTAATTTCATAGAATAATCAACTATTTTAAAATAAAGTCTACTACTTCTATAGAGTTTTTATATATTTGTGTCAGCAATACAAATATATAATCCCTTTAAACCTAAGGCTATGATTTTGAATAAGATTGAAAATGGTGTAAAAGAACCTAAAATTACATTAGTAGGTGCTGGTCCAGGTGATCCTGAACTGATCAGTTTAAAGGGAGTAAAAGCCATCAATACAGCAGATGTGGTACTGTATGATGCACAGGTGAATGAAGCATTGCTCAACCACGCACCAGAGAAAGCAATTAAAATATTTGTAGGGAATAAATCTGAAGAGGCCTCCTATTCCCAGGATGCGATCAATAAGCTGATGATCGATTACGCTTTAAACTTTGGCCATGTGGTGAGGTTGAAAAGTGGTGATCCATTTGTTTTTGCCCGTGGATTTGAAGAAGTGGATTATGCAGAATCTTATAATATCCAAACGGAAATCATCCCAGGGATCTCCAGTGCTTTAGGAGTTCCTGGTTTACATAAAATTCCAATGACTTATGATAGACTGAGTGATAGCTTCTGGGTATTGAGTGGTACTAACGCAGCTGGGGAGCTTTCTCCGGACTTGAAAGTGGCCGCAAAATCCAAAGCAACCGTGGTGGTACTCATGGGAATTGAGAAGATCAGAGAGATTGCCGCTATTTTTCAGCAGGAAGGTAAAAATAGAATGCCGGTAGCAGTTATTGAAAATGGTTCTTCTGTGAATGAAAACATTAAAATAGGGGTAGTAGATACAATTGCAGAATTAATTGAAGACCATAAGATCTCCGCGCCAGCATTACTGGTATTTGGAGATGTGGTTTCTTTACATCCTTCTTTTGCCAGAATTAAGAATTTCTATGAACTGATGGAGCTGCAATAAGCTTTTATCTTGTCAAATTGACTATTAACTATAATTTTTTCAGAGAGCCGGATATCAAATCCGGCTTTTTTGCGTTTATGCTGGGATATTGGTGATCGTCGCATATTTGATACGAACACCATTCCTCATTTATTATTTAACTTTGTCCAAATTATCTATTATATGAATATGAAGAAAGCGAACTTTTGCTATCGTGGAATATTGAGCTTGTCCTTATTGGCAATGGTTCCATTCGTGTCTGTAGCACAAAAGCCAAACTGGCAGAACCTGGACCTTAAAACAGATACTACCTTTGGTATCAGTACTGAAAAAGCTTATAACGAACTGTTAAAAGGGAAAAAGTCTAAACCTGTAATTGTAGCAGTGTTAGACGGTGGGGTTGATATTAAACATGAAGACCTGAAAAGTGTCATTTGGGTAAATAAGAAAGAAATCGCCGGAAACGGAAAAGACGATGATAAAAACGGATACATTGATGATGTAAACGGCTGGAGCTTTTTAGGATCTAGCAAAGGATCTATCAACTATGAAACTTTAGAATTAACACGTTTGGTTCGCAGAGACCAAGCGAAATTCGCGAACTTAGATGCGACTTCAGTAAAAGCAGAGGATCTTCCTGCGTTTGAAACTTATCAGAAGAACAGAGCTGAATTTGAAAAACAATTGGTAGAAGCTAAAGAGAATCTGGAGCGTTATACTGCCTTGAAAGATGCAATTGACGGAGTAGTGAAAAAGATTGGTAAAGAAAATCCTGCTGCGGGAGATTTTCAAAGTTACCATCCTGCAGATGGCATGGAAAAAAACATCCAGAGAATCATGGTGCAGCAATTACAAGAGACCAATTTTAAAGATTTTTATGCAGAGCAGATCGTAGATGGTGTGGATCATTTTAAGTCTCAGGTGGAGTATAATCTAAACCTTGACTTTGATCCAAGACCAATCGTTGGGGATGATCCTAATGATGTGAAAAACCGTTTCTATGGTAATAATGATGTTGCCGGACCAGATGCTTTGCACGGTTCTCATGTGTCAGGAATCATTGGCGCAGTAAGAAATAATAAAATTGGGATCAATGGCGTAGCAGATAATGTGGTGATCCTACCGGTTCGTAATACACCAAATGGTGACGAACGTGATAAAGATGTAGCCAATGGTATTCGTTACGCAGTGGATAACGGGGCAAAAGTGATCAATATGAGCTTTGGAAAAGGTTATTCATGGGATAAAAAGATCGTTGATGATGCCGTGAAATATGCCGTATCAAAAGATGTTTTATTGGTACATGCTGCAGGAAATGATAATAAAGACCTGGATGAAGCTCAAAACTTCCCTAACCCGCAATACCAGGATGGTGGTGAAGCTGCTTCATGGATTACAGTAGGTGCTTCAGGATGGAAAAAAGATGAAACCATTAAAGCCGATTTTTCTAACTACGGAAAAACTAAAGTAGATGTATTTGCACCTGGTGTAAACATCAACTCGACTACTCCCGGTTCTAAATACCAAAAATTGAATGGGACCAGTATGGCTGCTCCAGTGGTAGCTGGTTTGGCTGGTTTGATCCGTTCTTACTACCCTAACTTAACTGCTAAGGAAGTAAAAGACATCATTATGAAGTCTGTAGTGAAAGTAGATCAAGTGGTAAAAGTACAGCAAGGTGACGCGGTTAAGGATATTCCTTTTGCGGATCTTTGTATTAGTGGTGGTGTAGTTAATGCTTATAATGCACTTAAACTAGCTGCTGGATACAAGAAATAATCGCATAAGTTTTAAGATCAGCCTGACATTCCTGGATGTCAGGCTTTTTTTTTGCCCTAAATCAGTACCCATTACTGGGTATATTTCCTGAATTGCAAGCGGAATGCGGTAAAATATAACGCAGATAATCTAACGCTATTGTATTTTTGTTAAAACGACAGGCAGATTTGATATGGGGTTATGAAATCCATGCTTGTTTTTCAAAAAAATTAAAAATTCTAAGATGTTTTCTTTTTTTAACAAAAAAACGCACATCGACCATATGGAGTGGTTAGGTGTGGACATGCATGCACATTGGTTACCGGGCATTGACGACGGTGCTAAGCATATGGAAATGACGCTAAATTTTATGAAAAGTTTACAGGATCTGGGCTTTAAAAAATTACTGGCAACACCTCATATCTTCGCCGGACTGTATCCAAATAATAGGGAGATTATAGAAAACATCTTAGAAGATACCAAACAGGCTGTAAAAGCCAGCTCTTTACCAATAGAAATCGGCGCTGCTGCAGAATATATGGTAAATGAAGATTTCGAAATTACCAGCAATATGATGTGCCTCCCCAAAAAGCACATTCTGATAGAGATGTCTTATATATCGGAAATGCCAAACATAGAGCAGGTCATTTTCAACCTCCAGGTTAAAGGATATATAGTCGTGCTGGCACATCCTGAGCGTTATAGTTTTTATCAGGATAAGCATCAGCGTTTCCACCGTTTGAAAGAAATGGGAGTACTGTTCCAGCTCAACCTGCTTTCTGTATCTGGCTATTATGGCAAAGACGTAAAAAGACTGGCCGACTACCTGCTTCAAAAGAATTACTATGATTTAGCGGGAACAGACTTACACCACGACAAGCATTTGCAGGCATTGACTGCTGAAATACAAAGTGGACGCCTGTTTGCTAAGCTCGGAAATGTTGATTTCAAGAATATGGAGCTGTTTTTCTAGCTAAATACCCATTTGTAGCTAGGTGTAATTGAAATTTAAAACGATTATTTTTGCTTTCACATGATTCTGGTGATTAAGCCGTTTTTTAGATCGAAATTACTATGGTTAAAGTTTTGTTATCAAGAAAATACCTGAATTATTTGGCTATTTTCTCTATTATTTTGCTGAACTCTTGTTCTACGACAAAAAAAGTTCCTTATTTCCAGGATATTACTGCTAATGGTCAGTCTGATATTGAAAATACTACGATTTTTAAGGGTTTAACGATAAATCCTGATGATATTCTGTCGATTTCATTGGTAACTGTTGATCCGACGACTGGAATGCCAGTAAATCAATTGGCTAGTCAGACGGCAAATGGCAGTACTACAGCTGCTGCCGCAGCATCAGGCAGCAGCACTTCCGCAGCCAGCGGTTTTCTGGTAGATAAAAATGGAGAGGTAGACCTCTCTATCATTGGCCAGGTGAAAGTTGCCGGTTTAACTACTTACGAGGCACGTGAACTCCTGAAAACCAAAGCTGCCGTCTTTTATAAAGATCCCAATGTGCAGGTCAGGTATGCCAATTTCAAAGTAACTGTATTAGGGGAGGTGGCAAGACCTTCTTCTTATATCCTCCCAAATGAAAAGGTGAGTGTACTGGATGCCCTGGGTATGGCTGGTGACCTCACGATTTTTGGAAGAAGGGAAAATGTATTATTGATCAGAGATCAGGACGGCAAAAAAGAATTTGCACGATTAGACCTCAATTCCTCCCGGATTTTTGACAGCCCATTTTATTATTTGAAACAGAATGATGTGATCTATGTGGAGCCTAATAAAGGTAAAGCAGCCTCTTTAAATCAGGCAAGAACACAAACTTTTGCAGTGATTGGAACAGTTCTGTCCGTCTTAATTGTATTGTTTTCAAGGATTTAACTGCCATTACTTTATTAACCGCTAGACTATAATAAATGAAGAACATAAATTCTGAAGATAAAACCGCGCATGAAAATTCAGATGGCCTGGATGTTAAACAGCTCCTATTACGCTTACTGGACAATTGGTATTGGATTGCGTTATCCGTATTCCTTTGTCTTGGGCTTTCTTATTTATATGGGAAGTATAAAACTCCCTACTATAAAATTTCCGCCAGAGTTCTGGTAAATGACGAGAAAAAAGGGGCAGGAATGTCGGGCGGTGGTGATCTTTTAGGTGACATTGGCGGGCTTCTAGGTACAAAAAGTACCGTGGATAATGAAGCTGAGATCCTAAAAACCAGGAATCTGATGGCTGAGGTGGTGAAAGATATGAACCTGAATGTTACCTATTACAGGACGGGGGCAATTAAAAATGTAGAATTATATGAATCCCCTTTTCAGGTAAAGGTTTTGGCCCCAGTAGATACTATTAAAGCGGCTGAAGTAAAAGTAAGCTTTGCAGAAAAAGGAAAAGTAGCGGTGACCGCCGATGGACTGGATACACTGGTTGCCTTTAACCGTTCCTTTACAATTCCAGAGGTAGGTGTAGTTCAGATTGTAGAAAATACAGCGGTTGCTCCAGCCAATGAAAAATACCTTTTTACCATCATGTCTGTGGATT
This sequence comes from Pedobacter polysacchareus, assembly GCF_019802255.1. GTDB lineage: Bacteria > Bacteroidota > Bacteroidia > Sphingobacteriales > Sphingobacteriaceae > Pedobacter > Pedobacter polysacchareus. Next base: position 712,431 of record NZ_JAHYSS010000001.1, read on the forward strand.
CAAGGGTAATTGACTTGATGGCTGCATTAACCGTAGAGGTTAAAAATAAACAGGTGACCGTGATTGACCTTGCGCTGAATCACCCTGTGCCAAAAAAGGGAGAAGATATCTTAGGAAAACTGATTGAAAAGTATGTGCAGGCGAACCTTAAAGATAAGAATGAAGTGGCTGACAGTACGGTAAAGTTTATTCACAACCGATTGGCACATATCAGTGGTGAGCTAGGGGGCTTAGAAGGTAACATTCAGACATTTAAGCAGAAGAATAACCTGGCAGATATGTCGGAGCAATCTAAATTATTGGTGCAAACCAGTGGTCAGTATATCAATGATCTGGGGAAGATAGAAACCCAAATCAGTGTTTTAAGTAGTTTACAGGACTATTTGAGAGATGAAGGCAAGAATAAAAAAGTGCTGCCAAGTTCATTGATCCCTACTGATATGGTGTTCAATGCGGTGGTAGAAAAATATAATGCCCTGACTTTAGAAAGGGCGAGAAGGATGATTGGCCTGACCGAGTCGAATCCGACCATTCAATTGATGGATAAGGAGATTTCTAATGCCAGAGCAGATATTGAAACTAATATTGCCAGTACGCTAAATGGTTTTGTGATCACTAGAAACCGCATTAATGAGCAAATGAAAAAGGCAGAAGGCCAGGTGCGAAATGTCCCTCAAATGGAGCGCAGTTACCTGAATCTCGCCCGCCAGCAGCAGATCAAACAGGAGCTTTATATCTTCCTGATGCAGAAAAGCGAGGAAACAGCGATTTCGAAAACAGCGAATATTGCCAATTCAAGAACCATAGATCCACCTAAATCTGAAATTAAAGCTTTTAGCCCTAAAAAAGCTTATGTCTATCTGTTCGGATTGATTGCTGGCTTGGCCATTCCTCTGGGAATAATGTACCTGAAAGACCTCTTGAATGATAAAGTACAATTGAAGGAGGACGTCACCAAGGCGACTAAAGTTCCCGTAATCGGAGAAATCAGTCACCAGGAAGACAATGAAAATATGGCCATTGCAAACAGTTCACGTTCCGCAATTTCAGAACAGTTCAGGGCATTGCGAACCAACCTTTCCTTTCTGTTTAAGAATAAAAATGAGAAAGTCATCCTGTTTACCAGCAGCATGTCTGGCGAAGGGAAATCTTTTGTGGCGATGAACCTCGGCCATATTTTAGCCCTGGCCAATAAGAAAGTGCTGCTGATGGAACTGGATCTACGTAAACCCGGTCTTTCTGCAAAACTAAACCTGCCGGGTACAGTTGGATTTACCAATTATGTGGCCAATTCTGAATTCAAAACAGCAGATATCATTATGCCGCTGAAAATCCAGGAGAACTTGTTTATGATCAGTTCAGGCCCGATTCCTCCGAATCCAGCAGAGTTGTTACTGAGTGAAAGAACACAATCGCTGATGGAAGAATTGAAAGAACAATTTGATTATATCATCATTGATGCGCCACCGATAGGCATCGTAACGGATGCGCAATTGCTGGCTTCCTATGCGGATGTATGTATTTATGTAGTGAGACAAAATTACACGTTAAAGCAGCAATTGACGATTGTGGACGACTTGCAGAAAAGTCAGAAGATGAAAGGTCTAAGCCTGGTGATCAACGACATCAAGGCCACTAAAGGATACGGTTATGGCTACACTTATGGTGACTATGGCACTAGTCCGCAGAAAACAGGTTTTTTCAATAAATTATTCAAATCATAATCATCATCAGATCAAATGAAATCAGGAAATAAGGTAGTGGTGAACATGGGGATATTGTATGCCCGCATGTTGGTTACCATGGGGATTTCATTATATGCAACGCGGTTGGTGTTAACGGCATTGGGTGCAGCAGATTATGGGGTTTTTAACCTGATCGCCGGATTGATAGCAATGCTTTCCTTTCTGAATACCGCAATGGCTACTTCCACCCAGCGTTACCTTTCCTTTTATCAGGGGAAAAATGACCTGCCAATGCAGAAAAGAGTTTTTTCAAATAGCCTTGTTCTGCATCTGGGAATTGGAATCCTGATTGTTGCCGGATTGGAAATCGCAGGATTATTCCTGTTCAATGGCTTTCTGAATATTCCAGCAGATAGAATTCATGTTGCCCAAATGATCTATCATTTTATGTCGGTCACGGTTTTCTTTACGATTGTTGCCGTTCCTTTTACCGGTTCTTTAGTGGCACATGAAAATATGCTGTGGGTAGCAATTGTGAATGTGGTAGAAACCCTGTTGAAATTGGGAATCGCTTATTTATTATATGTAGTTACTCAGGATAAACTGGCCGTTTATGGTTTATTGACGGCAGGGATTAGTATCATCAGCTTGTTGATGTATGCGGTTTATTGCTTCTATAAATATGAAGATTGTACACTGAAAGGGATCTTTTCAATTGATACAAAATTGATGAAGGAGCTGACTTCTTTTGCTGGTTGGAATTTGTTTGGGTCTTTATGTGCTCTAGGAAGAGCAGAAGGTCTGGCGATCTTACTGAATATCTTTTTAGGAACTGTCGTGAATGCGGCTTTCGGTATTGCCAATCAGGTTGCAGCACAGCTTAACTTTTTTTCTTTCACACTATTGCGGGCCATCAATCCACAAATCATGAAAAGTGAAGGTGCGAACAACCGTGAAAAGATGCTGAGGTTATCTATGATCGGCAGTAAGTTTGGATTCTTTTTGCTGGCTTTTGTAGCTGTTCCCTGCATTTTTGAAATGGATGCCATCCTTCATTTATGGCTCAGCAAAGTTCCGGAATATACGGTGGTATTTTGTTCCTTAATGTTGTGCGCAACTTTAATTAATCAGCTCACCATAGGTTTACAATCTGCAGTACAGGCTACGGGAAGAGTGAAAGCTTACCAGATGGTAGTAGGATCCGTTTTATTGCTTGCTTTACCACTGGCATACCTGCTGTTAAAGTTAGGTTACCCTCCTTACTATGTATTTATTGGGTATTGTGCGGTGGAGCTGATTGCCTGCACGTTGAGGCTGTTTTTCTTAAGAAGCATCGCCGGATTGTCTATTTCGCTTTACTGCGCTAACGTAATTTTTAAAATTATTATTCCTCTTTCACTACTGGTGCTGACCTGCTATTTATCGGTGTCTTACCTGCATTTCGAATTCAGGTTTTTCTTTACCGGCATCGCCGGAGTCCTGGTCTTTGGAACAGGGATTTACCTTTTCGGATTGTGTGAGGATGAGAAACTATTTATAAAAAAGATGATTCCTGCTTTGCTGGAAAAGCTGCAGGCAAAGAAGCGGCAATTGAAACATACATAAAACCAACCAAATATAAACTGAATGAACTTAACCTGCGCTGAAACCTAGTTTCGGCGCATTTGAGTAAGACCAGCATTTAAAAATTATAAAACTCCGAATGAAAAATTTAATTAAAAAGATCGTTCCAAAATCAGCTAAACGGCTTTATAGAGCGAAGCAAACACAGTTGTCGATTATTAAAGATTATTTATATGATTACCGGAAGTTTAACAGAGAGTCGGCCTCCTTCAAGTTAAAAAGCAAGGAAATGATGCAGGCCTATATTCTTAAGGAATACCACGCCGTGGAAAAAGGATTGGCATTGCGTGAACCACGTCCAGGGTTTGGAGGACCGAGGATCGGCGCATTGGCAGATATTGTGGATGATTATGTGACTAAATACGGCAAAGATGCGATTACAGATATGACCGCTTACACACTTCGTGAATATTTGAATTTCGATGAAGGCCACCACCAGGTGTCTGCGGAATTGAAAAGCAAACTGGAGCGGTTGCTATTGAGATGCGATGAATCTACGCTCAATAAAACCGGAGGGACAAAGATGGTTCCCCGTCAGGATATTCTGAATACCCTGGATTTTGATTACGAGCGTTTTTTCAAATCCAGAAATAGCGTCAGAGATTTTTCTGAAGAACCAGTACCCACAGAAAAGATATTAAAAGTGATAGATACGGCCAGATATACGCCATCTGTTTGTAACAGACAGTCCTGGAAAGTCTATGTAATTGAGCATTCTAATGTGGAACTGAAGCGGAAACTTTTGAATGTGCAAAATGGGAATAAGGGTTTTGGAGAGCACATCAGTTCCTTAATTGTCATCACCGGAAAACTGTCTTCCTTTTTCGCTTATGAAAGAAATCAGGTGTACATCGATGGAGGAATGTTCGCGATGTCTATCGTATTGGGCTTACATGCGCAGGGATTAGGGGTTTGCTGTTTAAATACCAGCTATGCTAAAAAGCAGTATGAAGCATTTATAAATTCCATGGAAATGGACAGCGACTGTGTTCCAATCATGTTTTTAGCCGTGGGGAATCTCAAAGAGAATTACAGCGTCGCCATCTCGGAGCGCAGGCCATTGACAGACATCGTGGAGGTAAGGTAGTAAACGTAATTTTTAATATATAATTGATGAACAAGTTAAAAGAAGTATTTAAAGGGATTTATGTAGAGTTTTTCTGGTCTTTAGCCCTTTTCTGTTCCCTTTTTGTAAAGGGTAAAAAGGACGCGAAGAAAGTATTGGTACTTCCTGCTGCTAATTTAAATGGTGGATTTGGTGAGGACATTATGATCACTTCCTTTATCAATAACTTCGCAAATGATGCGCAGGTTTGTATTTTAAATGGCCATAAAATTATTCGTGAAGACTATAGAGCGATCAACAAAAATGTGGTGTTCCTGGATGGCTTTAATGAAAAGGTTAATTTTCTTAAGCTGTTGTTTCTGATCAAAGATTGTGCTTTAGTGTATGTGATCGGAGCAGACATCATGGACGGTACCTATCGCGTTCATAATTCCATCAACCGCCTTAGGGTAATTGAGCTGGCAAATCGCATTGGCGTGAAAGCCCAGATCTCTGGATTTAGTGTTAGCAAAAACATATTGCCAGTCGTGAAAGCTAAGTTTTCATCGGTGGCAAAAGATGTTAAATTGAAAATAAGAGATGTAGAATCTTATGTAAGAATGAAAGATTTCATCCCTGCAGACCGGTTGATCCTGACCAATGACATTGCTTTTATCTGTCCTGATTTACCGGGAGTTTATCAAAGTGAAACTTTTGATGCCTATAAGACATGGGTTCATAATGTAAAAGCCAGTGGTAAAACGGTAATTGGTGTTTGTCCAAATGCAATTCAAGCTAAGAAAATTGGGTTTGACAAGTATCTTTCCGGTTTCAAGAGCTTGCTGGAAGGATTTTTAGATGCGGGAGACTATGCTTTTGTATTTCTTTATCATGACATCAGACCGATTTGCGATGAGGCGAGCGACAGTACCATCAGTCGGATTCTGGACGGATACTTCAGCGCTAAAAACCTGGACTGCTTTTTTACCGATCAGATTAAAAATGGGGTGGAACTTAAAGGCTACGTTTCACTGGTAGATTTTACCATCACCGGAAGGATGCATTTGGGGATTTCAGGGCTGACTTATTCAAAGCCGATGTTCGGCGTTTCTTATGCCAATAAGTTCGAAGGTATGGTGAAGCTGTTTGATATTGATCCGAACCTTTGCCTGATTGATTACGATAAGCTGGACAATTCAAAAGAAAAGATCCGTCTGTTTACGGAAAACTTCCCAGCAATTCAAAATAGTGTCCATAAGCACATCAGTAGTGTAAAATTAGAAACCACCAATAACTATACCTATGGGTAAAGGAATATTATTATTTCTGATCATCTTCTGCTATATTTTTAGATCGGTAGCCCTTAAATCTAAAAATAAGGACACCAAATTTTTGTGGGTTAGTTTTTTTATTTTCTGCATTCCTTTTGAATTTGGAAAAGCACTAAATACCCCAAAATTCAATGATATCGCCGGAACAGTACAGCCAATTTATATCATTTCCTTAACCATAGGATTGATCATTGCGGTATTGCCCTCGGCAAAAAGAAGATGGATGGAGTATTCCTTTAAACCCAATAACTGGGTCAATTGCGTGTGCCTGCTGCTCCTTTTGTCCTTTCTGAATCCTTATAATTCTTTTCCTACAGGAACCTGGGTGCTGGCCATTTTTTTCTTGTCGAACATCCTTTTATTTAAAATGCTCAGCAGTTTTCTGAGCATGGAAGATGTGCTGAATGGCCTGTTTGATGGCTTAATGCTGTTGACGGTTGCACAGTTTTTTCTGGCCATCTGTTTTCCGGTACTGGGGATATCCGCAGTCACCAAGCTGTTCCATGAATCAGCTGAAATTTGGGCCACCAGGTTGGATACCCGAAGCGGGGCAGTAGGTTTCTTTAACCATCCCGGCCGACTGGCTTTATTTATGGTGATTACCGCCGCGTTTTTCCTTGCGACCTATCTTTATGATTTTAGGAAAAAGGCCAGTAAAATGGCGTTGATTCTTTGTGTACTGATTATTTTTTTAACGTATTCCAGGACCTCTTATTTAGCCCTGATCATCACGCTTTCCAGCTGTTATTACCTCAATAAAAACGCGCATAAAAACCTTTTTTCTGTTGGTAATATCTTGAAGTTCGTGGTGCCAACGGTACTGGCCCTCGTTTATCTGATCGCTTATTCTCCTTTGAGTGAGCTGTTCATGGGAAGTGATTCCTCTGATCAATATGACAACCGCATGGTGCATTGGCTGATGGCCCTCCATTTATTTGATGCCTCGCCAATTATTGGTGTAGGCTTAAACGGCCACCTTTCTTACTTATCTCAACACCTGGGTATTGTCAATCAAATGACAACAGACGATTTTTTTGCCATCAATCCCATCCATAATATCCACCTGATTGTCCTTGCAGAAGTGGGGATGATAGGCATGATCTTATGGGTCTGCTTTTTATTTGGCAACATCTTTAAAGCTAAAAAAGAAATTAGTAAAGGGCATAATGAAATCCTTTCCCTCAGTATGATCGGCTTATTTATCGCCTATATCATTTACGGGCTTAGCGGCTGGGCTCCATTTTCAACCGCCATCTTACCCATATTTCTTTTCATCACCTTTTTTTCAATTAAATATAGACAGCAATGAGGAAGATATTAATTGTTACCCCCTATATGCCATTTCCTCTAAATTCGGGAGGCAGGATCGCCCAATTCGAATTCGATAACGAGTTGCGCCATCATTTTGACATGACCATCGCATTTACCATGAAAGCTGAAGAACAAAAAGATTTGGAACAGCTGAAAGCCCTATGGCCGAATGTGAGTTTTAAACCTTATCTGATTACCGAACAATCCCTTTCCGGTAAGGTGAGTTCCATACTATTCCGCTTCTCGGAATTTTCAAACCGCTTAATTGGTAAAGGCGTGTTTTCTGCTTTTTGTAAAACAAATTTAGATCGCCTGCTGAAGGTAAATACCACACTTTTCAGGTCGAAAAGCTTTGGCTTTCCCCGCGGTTTTATCGACCATTTCAGAAATGTTCTGCTGGAGAATAACTTTGAATTTGTGCAGGTAGAATTTCATCAGTTGATTTCCTTTGCTAAATATATTCCCCGCAGTTCTTACCGGATCTTTGTCCACCATGAGCTGCGATTTGTAAGAGAAAAAAGAGAACTGGAACTTTTCAGTTTTCAATCGGGTTTTCTAAACCGGGTGTACAAAAAGAACAAATCATTTGAGCTGTCTGCACTGGAGAAATATGATATGGTCTGTACACTTTCAGAAGTAGATAAAGTCATTTTGGAAAAAGACCTGAAAACAGCGCGACTGGTTTCTTCCCCTGTGCCCATCAAAGCGATGGCATCCGGAGCGAATTATTCTTTTGCTCATAAACTGGTATTCCTTGGTGGAGAAGACCACTTTCCAAATAAAGAAGGATTGGATTGGTTTTTAAGAAATTGCTGGACAGGCTTGAAAGCAAATTACCCTAAGCTGGAATTGCTGGTGATCGGAAAATGGCACCAGAGCAGCATTGCTGAATATGAAGCCGAAATAGGTGCTGTGAACTTTATGGGCTATGTCGAAGACCTCGCTGCCGCATTGGCAAATAGTATTTTTATTGTTCCGATTCGCATCGGCAGTGGCATCCGCATGAAAATTATTGAGGCTGTAAATATGGGCGTTCCTTTTGTTTCCACAGAAGTAGGAGTAGAAGGATTGTGTTTTAAAAATGGAAAAGACTGCTTAATTGGCAATACCCCGCAGGAGTTTTGCTCTTCTATCGCCAAGCTCATTGAATCAAATGATTTAGGTCCTCTTTTGTCAAAAAATGCGCTGCATACTTTGAATGAAGAGAATTCTTATCAGAAGTTAATGGACAAAAGATTGGCTATTTATAATTAATCAATCAGCAGCAGACTACATACAAGCGCAGCCCAGTGGCTTAGGAAAAGCACAGACAAACTGATAGGAAATGAAAAATATTGAAAAGCAATCGCCAATGTTCCAGCAAAATAAATCAACTATGATGGAGAACGAGCAAACGACCAAACCGAAATTGATGGTTTTAGTAGTACTGTATAAAAAGATGATTTCAGAATCTCCCACGATTAAATCCCTTTTGCTCCAACGTAGCGGTTTATTTGAGCTGGAACTGGTGATCTGGGACAATAGTCCGGAAAGGTGTCCAGACGATCAGATCTATGAACTTGAAAAGGAGTTTAGCAAATTTCAATACCGATGGACACCAGAAAACACCTGGCTTTCGAAGCTTTATAATAAAGTGTTGTCTGCCTGTACTTATGATTATGCTTTGTTGCTGGATCAGGACACAGACATTCCACTTTATTATTTTGATAAGCTGAAAGATGCCCTATCTAAATTTCCAAAAATTGCGCTGTTCCTTCCCTTGGTGCTCCATAAAGAAAAAGTAGTAAGCCCAGGTTCCTGGGTTTATTTCAAAGGAAAACATTGGGAAAAGATAAAAACAGGCATCATCCCGGCAAAGAATGTATTGGCCATTACCAGTGGCATGGTGGTCTCTGCAAAGGTGTTCCTTGAACATCAAATGAAATTCGATGAACGCTTGAGCCTCTATGGAATTGACACTGGGTTTATGCTCAACTTTTCAAAATTTGAAAAGCAGCTGTATGTGTTGCCGATCAAATTTGATCATGATACGGTATTGTGGTCTAATCCTTCTGCCGATGTCATGTTAGGCCGGTTTAGAAATTTGAAAAGTACCTGGCCGAAGATTTTATCGGACAGGCCTGTAGCGAGGGTGCTGGTTTATTTTTACAGCATGGCGGTGTCTTTTAAACTGGCACTGAAATATCAGGACCTCCGATTTTTGAAATGAGGTTTGATTGATCAGCACTGATCTTAAGGCTTTGCTGCTGACATGGATGAAATAATGCGAAGAAAAAATTCGAGGCTTTGGTCCTCACAGAATAACTTTTAAAATATAATCGCTGAATAATGAATATCATTTGCGTACACCAGAGTGCTGATATGTATGGTTCCGACCGGAGTTTTTTACAAGTTGTAAACTACCTGAGCCTGTCGCCCAACTTTGAAAAGATTACCGTTATTCTTCCAAGAAATGGCCCATTGGTGCTGGAACTGGAAAAATTAAAAGTGGAAATCATTTTCATGAACCTTTCATTATTAAGTAAAACTTATTTGATGAAACTTCAATGGGGGAAGATCATTTTTCCTTTGTTTTCATTTTCCGCTAAAAAGAAACTGTTTGACCAATACGATGTGGTCTATGTGAACACTTCTGTGATCCTTGACTTTTACCTGTTGGCACCCTTTCTGAAACAAATGAAAATTATTCATATCCGGGAGATTCCAAATCGGATGATCAGCAAAGTGCTGTCCTTCTTTTTAAAAGGGGCTAACTCTAAAATTATATTCAACTCCCAGTCTACCTTAAAGAGTTTTGATCCTTTAGCACAAAGTCTGGTGATTCACAATGCATTTGAAGGCTTTGCTAAAGCAAAATCCATCTCCGAAACAGGAGCGATTGCTGAAACAAAAGCGGCTGTTTTTTCAGAAAGTGAAGTGTTTAAGCTTCCTGAAAAAGCGCCATTAAAGGTATTGCTGATTGGCAGGATCAATACTTGGAAAGGACAGGATTTTGCCATTGAAGCCTTAACATTAATCGCCAATGCGAATGTATTGCTGAGAATAGTGGGGAGTACCTCTGCTGGAAATGAGCAGATGGTGCTGGATTTAAAGAAAAAAGTAACTCAGCTTGGATTAAAAGACAAGGTGGAGTTTATGGACTTTGTTTCTGATACTGCAGAAATTTACAGCTGGTCGGATGTAGTGATCGTCCCAAGTACCAAACCGGAGCCTTTTGGTAGAATTGCGATTGAAGCGATGAGCCTAAATAAGCCGGTTATTGCAGCCAATCATGGTGGATTGCCCGAAATTATTGCCCATGGTTACAGTGGATTTCTATTTGAACCGAACAATAAAGCCGAGTTTATAAAGGTGCTTCGCCAGTATATCGACGACCGGGATTTGTTGAATAAGCATGGCCGGAATGCGAAAATGGTATTTGAGGAAAAGTTTTCTTTAGTTGGTTTTTATAAAAAATTAGACCAGGCTTTTAAAAATGAACCTGTTTAAAAAAAAATCAAAGGACAGCCAAATGAAAAAAATAATCTTCTGCTCTTTCCTACTTTATATGGCCTTATTGGGTAGGCCTATCAACCCGGTTTACGCACAAAATAATCAGACTGCCCAGTTAAAAGTTGGTGCTTATTATTTTGATGGCTGGACAGGAAAAACCAATCACATTACCAAGTCATTAACAGAGCACTATAAGGAACGCGCTCCGGTTTGGGGCTGGGTAACCAGTACGCCAGAGATCATTCGAAAGCAGGTGACCGCTGCGGTTAACGCAGACCTTGATTTTTTCACCTTTTGCTGGTATTATTCTGATCTTTCTAAGAAGAACCTGGAAGAACCCCGAAATAATGCACTTCAGTTGTTTGTCAGTTCAAAAGATAAACAAGGGCTGAAATTCAATCTGCTGGTGTCCAATCATTACGGATATATCATCGGCCCTGCCGATTGGCAAAAGGTCTCCAGGATATGGCTTGATCTCTTTGAAGACAAGGCGTATTTGAAATTTAATGAGCAGCCCCTAATCTCCTTTTTAAGCTTAAAGATGCTGATGAGCTCATTCGGTTCTGCTGCAAAAATTAAACAGGCTTTAAATCAATTGAGAGCCGATGCAGTAAGCAGAGGAATGAAAGGGCTAAGTATTGGGATCAGCATTACTCCCAATGAAAAAGAAATCGCCCTGGCTAAACAATGCGGGTTTGATGTCCTGACGGGCTATAATTACCATGACCAAACCTTAATTAATGGACAGTCGGTTAGTCCGTCAACGGCGATTCCTAAAAGAGAAAAGGCGGTTTGGACCAGCTTTTTGAAGTTTGATATGCCTTATATCCCAGTGAGCACGTTAAACTGGGACCCGCGGCCATGGGATGAAATGAATAAGATCAGTAAGCCTTCACCTCATTTTAAAGGATATGCTCCGGAATCGGTTTATCAAATAGTGAGCGGGTTGAAAGAATGGACGCTCCAAAATAACCCGACCAAATCAAATGATCAGATCGCAGTGCTTTATGCATGGAATGAATATGGGGAAGGCGCATGGTTAACCCCATCCCTGATGTATAAAAATGGGCTGCTGGATGCAGTTAAGAAAGCTTTAAAAAACTAATACATTAATGAAAACAATATTTCAATCGATTATCAGAAAGAGAAATCCTGCTTTCAAATTTGATGAAAACATCAGCAGCCGAACCTTATTCAACCTGGCATTCAGTAAAAGTATGGAGCTGCTGAGAGGAATGCTGTTCCAGATTTCTCATTTGAAAAAGCCAAAGCCGATCTTTTTGGGCAGCGGAGTGAGGACCTTTAATAACCAGCACATCAGCATTGGCAAATGGGTTAAAATTGATACAGGAGTGTATTTAAGTGGATTGGGTAAAGGGAAATTGATCATTGGCGATTCTTCTGGAATCGGTGCCTATTCTCAAGTGATCATTTCTACTTCATTTAACAATTTAGGAGAGTTTATACATATTGGTAAACAGGTAGGAATCGGGCAGTTTGCAAGTATTGGTGGTTCTGGGGGTGTTACAATTGGAAACAATACCATCATCGGACAATATTTTAGCTGTCACCCGGAAAATCATAACTACAATGACCCGGGTAAATTGATCAAAAATCAAGGAACTACCCGTGCTAAAATTACTATTGGGGAGAACTGCTGGATAGGGGCCAAGGTGACTATCCTCGCAGGAGTTTCCATTGGGGATAATTCAATCATAGCTGCGGGAGCGGTGGTCAATAAAAGTATGCCTGCAAATTCTATTATTGCCGGCGTTCCTGCTCGCGTGATTAAAGGAACTTATGACTAGAAATGGGCTTTTAATTTAAAACAGGCAAGATGTTTAACAAGGAAAAAAGGTGGAAAAATATAGTTTTAGCAGTTTTTTGTGCGCTGATCCTGACTACTGGTACCAGTGTTTATGGACGTGGCTTATCAGATTCAATCCCTTTAAAAGTGCTGGTTTTGGGAAATAGCATTACCTGGCATGGCGCAAAGCCGGCGGTAGGCTGGTCTGGAAACTGGGGGATGGCGGCAAGTGCAGCAGATAAAGATTTTGTACACCTGCTGAAGTCCAGGATAAATGCATTAAGTCCCCAGACGGAATTTCAATTTGCCAATATTGCAGATTCCTTTGAAAGGAAATTCTGGAAATATAATGCCGCAGATTTCAAGAAATTCAGCGATTGGCATCCGGACTTAATTGTGCTGGAAATAGGGGAGAACATCAACGATACACTGGCAGTAACATACGAACTAGGCAAGCATCTGGAGCGTTTTTCAACGCAGCTATCAGGAGGAAAATCAGTTAAAGTTTGCTTGGTAGGCAGCTTTTGGCCAAACCAGCACATAGACCAGGTCATGAAATCAACCGCTGCTGAGCACAGCTGGATGTATGTAGATCTGCAAGGCCTTTATAAAAATAGAAATGAAAATACTGCCATTCAGCAATACCAAAATCAAGGCGTAGGGATGCACCCTTCCGATGCTGGAATGGAACATATAGCAAATAGAATCTGGAATGAAATACAACACTTATTTAAGTAATCTATAATGAAAATAGCAATTATTGGTACCCGGGGTATCCCAAATCATTATGGAGGATTTGAGCAATGCGCAGAATATTTAGCATTGGGTCTGGTAAAAAAAGGACACGAGGTTTTGGTTTATAATTCGCATAACCACCCTTATCAACAGGATAAATGGAATGGTGTGGACTTGCGTCATTGTTATGATCCTGAGTACAAATTAGGGACAGCCGGGCAATTTATCTATGATTTGAACTGCATTCTTGACCTGAAAAAGCGAAAATGTGATGTGATTCTTCAGCTGGGGTATACCAGTGGTTCGGTTTGGGGATGGCTATTGCCAAAGAATGTGGTAGTGACTACCAACATGGATGGACTGGAATGGAAACGTACCAAATACTCCAATAAAGTAAGAAAATTCCTGCAATGGGCAGAAAAACTAGGTGTAAAATATAGCGATCACCTGATCTCGGATTCTATTGGTATACAAGATTATTTAAAGGAAAAATACCATGCGGACTCTACCTTTATTGCCTATGGTGCAACCTTGTTTAAGGAGCCTACGATAGGTATTCTGAAAAGTTACGACTTGCTTCCTTATCAATATGATATGCTGATTGCCAGATTGGAGCCTGAGAATAGTATTGAAATCATCCTGGATGGCGTCGCAAAAGCAAATGTGAAACGCCCTTTTCTGGTGGTTGGGAAGCATGAAACGACTTACGGAAATTATTTAAAAGAGAAGTTCGAAGCCTATCCGCAAATCAAGTTTATCGGAGGCATTTACAATATTGATATTTTAAATAACCTGCGTTATTATGCGAACATTTACTTCCATGGACATACCGTTGGTGGAACCAATCCTTCTTTATTAGAAGCAATGGCATCCAATAGCTTAATGTGTGCCAATGACAATCCTTTTAACAGGTATATTCTAGGGGATGATGCCATCTATTTCAGGACGGCTGATGAAGTGGCTGATCATTTGAAAACGGTCCGTTATGACCTTGAAAAGTATCAAATGATGAGGAGAAACAATTGTGATAAGATTACAGAAATATACGATTGGGAACTGATCGTAAATCAATATGAAAAACACCTTCTGGAGGTAAAAGGTGTTTTTACAAGGTAGCGGAATGAGATCCGGGGGGATGTATTCCTTAGGCAGTATGGCAACGCATTTTACCGCGTTCCAATACTGCCGGGAATTCTTTTAAGTACCTGTAAATTTCAATCGTTTTTGGTTATTGAAAATCCTTTTTCAATTTCAGCATCAGGCCAAAAGAGTTATTCAGTAATTTCCCCTGATCCAGAGCTGTGGCAAATCCCGCACTATAACCATTTTTCAATGGTTTGGTGCCTTCCAAATAGTAGGAAAACTGATTCACCTTTTCAAATATTTCATGATTCACCGGACTTTTAATATCCCCTGTAGAATTTCCGTAAATGCTGGTTCCAAAGGTTCCGTAGTTGTTAGAATAGGTGATTTTGGTCATGAAATCCCAGTTGTAAAGCCTTCCGGTAAGTCCGGCATGAAGCGCTACAACCCGGTTGTTAATGAAATAATCCGACTTTTTTACCGCCTGTCCTGCCCGGGCCTCATGTCTGGGCGTGATCAATGGATTTCCTATTCCCATTCCCTGGTAAGACCAGCCTTCTACATAATAAAAGTTGTTGTAGTAATCTTCGTCCCCCGACTTGGTGAACTTAGACCAGGGATATCCCGCCTGATCTTTTGAATAGAAGTATTCCAGTAACAGCTTCTTCCAGGCAAAACCCGAGCTTTTCGGGTCAAAGCGCTTGTTTTCCAAGGTAACCCCGGTTAAGCCATCTTTGATATTGGCCAGTTTTGATAAAGCACCTACATCATAAAAGGTTTGTCGGTAAAGCATCACTTTAAGGTCATTAAAATCATATTCTGCACCAACATCGATGGAGCCCAGCTGGTTCCCGATTTTAGAGGTCGGAACCCCTTTTGTACCATAAGATTTGCCGGTCACAACATATAAAAAGGTTTCGGCAGGGGAGAGTTTGAAATTGCTGCCATAGGCGGCTTGTTCATTTCCCCAAAATACCTGGTGGTTAAAACCTCCATACATTTTAAAGCGCCAGTCTGCTTTTCCTAACCTTACATATAAGGACTTCTGATGGAAATAGCTGACCGGTTTAGTGTCCTTGATGTAGTATTTAATAGTGGGGCCGGCAATGATGCTGTCCAGGATTTTTGTCCTTCCCAGCCAGCCATGCACAAAGTTTCCTTTCACAGAAAATAGACCGCCAAAGATAGGTAGGGTGTAGTAATTTGGGATAGACAGCTCTAGCTTTGGTATGCCTGGCGCATTTCCGGAGACCGAAAAGTTACCCGTACTCAGTACTGTATCGCCGTTTAAACCCATCACATCTTTTGATCTTCCCGCTTTGAGCTGAAAGATGCCCATCCGTCCTTTAGCATAAGCAGAGATCAGTTGAATATTTGAGCCTTTTCCAGCATTTGCCCTGGCCTCTAATCCAAATCCCCAGTCGAAAAGGCGCTTCTTGCTGAGGCTGTCAGTGCTGCGGTAAGTACTGTAATCTCTCTCCGCTTTTCCGAGGAAACTTCCAGATATACCGGAGAGTGGAACTGAGCCAAATTGGTTGGATCGCATCCAGAAAGGAACAACGTTATTCGTCGTGCCTATGGCTTGTGCCTCCACTGAGTATTTAATTTCAGGTTGCTGTGCCTGAGCTGCAGTGGCAATTGTCAAAAGCAATAGTGTGGGGAGAAGCGCGTGTTTTACTTGTTGGATGCCATTCATAGTCTGAAGGTTTTTAAGTAAGCTTATACATAGTGATTTCCATAGGTTGCTGCCATAGTTTTTACGACGTCTTTAATTTCCTGTTCCTGGTCTTTTGGATAAATTAATAAGGCATTGCCATCATCTACGACAATAAAATTATCGAGACCTCTGATGACTGCCAGTTTGTTTTCATTGATCTGAATGATGCTGTTTTTGGTGTCTTTTAAATTGATCTGAGCTGCAGAAATGACATTTCCTGCAGTATCTTTAGCTGCAGATTCATGTAACGATGCCCAGGTGCCCAGATCAGACCAGCCGAAATCTGCCGGAATGGTGTAAATGTTATCCGCCTGTTCCATGATGGCATAATCGATGGAGATATTTGGAGCTTTTGGATACTGTTCGTCAATAAAAGCCCTTTCTTCCGGAAGGTTGTAGTAGGGGGTTCCAGCTTCAAAAAGTTCATAAATGCTGCTGGTGTATTGCTTTAAAGCCTGGATGATTGATTTCGCTTTCCAGATGAAAATTCCTGCATTCCAGAGGTAATTTCCTTCTTTAAGGTACTCCAGCGCAGTGGAAAGGTTCGGTTTTTCCCTGAACTTCTCCACTTTATAAATGCCTTTCTCGCTTTCAGCCCCATATTGAATATAACCGTATCCGGTATCTGGCCGTGTTGGACTGATCCCTAAAGTAACCAGCGCCTCATGGGTATCGGTATACGCCAGGGCAGCGCGGATTTTCTCTATAAAAATAGCCTCATATTGTATGAAATGGTCGGAAGGAGCGACTACCAGATTTGCATCCGGGTTCAGTGCAGCCAGCTTAAAAGAAGCGTAGGCAATGCATGGTGCCGTATTGTTTCTGCTGGGTTCGCAGATCAGCTGGTCCGGCGAAATCCCAGGCAATTGTTCCTGCACAAGCTCACTATATTGACTATTCGTGACAATATAGATATGTGATGCCGGGCATAATTTCAGGAAACGTTCATAGGTGATTTGTAATAATGACCTCCCTGTTCCTAAAATATCTAAAAACTGCTTCGGAAAATGATTACGGCTTTTTGGCCAAAAGCGACTGCCCACACCGCCGGCCATAATCAATACATAATTGTTTTTATCCATGTTTTTCAGGTGTTATAAAGACACAAGTTCGTTTAGATTACCTGTGAGATCTGCTTGATTTTCCTCCTCAGCTGCGTTTGCATCAGGGATAATTAAAGACCTTCCGATGCTATTGTAATAGTATCCTAAATCAATCATTTTTTGAAGATCATATAGATTTCGGCCATCAAAAACGACTTTATGGTCCATGATTTCGTCCATCTTTTCAAAATCTGGATTTCTGAAAACTGACCATTCCGTAGCGATCAACAGTGCGTCTGCGCCCTTCAAAGCATCGTATTGGTTGCTGGCATAACTGATCTGATCACCTAGCAAGGCCTTGATATTATCCATTCCTTCAGGGTCAAAAGCAGTTACTGTTGCACCATTAAGGAGCAGTCTGTTGATGATGTATAAAGCTGGTGCCTCCCTGATGTCGTCGGTTTCAGGCTTGAAAGCCAAGCCCCATAATGCAAAATGTTTGCCTTTCAGATCCCCTTTGTAATACTTCAAAACCTTATCTACCAGTACCGTTTTCTGTTTTTCATTTACGGTCATGACTGCTTTTAAAATCTGGAAATCATATTGATTTTCTTCTGCTGATTTTGACAGCGCCTGTACGTCTTTAGGGAAGCAGCTGCCGCCATATCCAAGGCCAGGGAATAGAAAACGCTTGCCAATCCGTTCATCGGAACCAATTCCCAGACGCACCGAATCCACATCTGCATGAACCAGTTCGCACAAATTGGCAATCTCATTCATGAACGTGATTTTAGTGGCAAGAAACGCATTTGCAGCGTATTTAGTGAGTTCCGAAGACTTCTCATCCATAAACAAAATCGGGTTTCCTGACCTGACATAAGGCGCATACAGCTCGGTCATCAGTTTCTTAGCCTTTTCGCTTTGTGTCCCGATCACTACGCGATCTGGTTTCATAAAGTCCTCAACTGCAACTCCTTCTCTTAAAAATTCAGGATTGGAAACGACATCTACTGCTACGGCCGTATTGGCCTTGAAGACTGCCTTTACCTGATCTGCCGTACCCACAGGAACGGTAGATTTGTTGACAATCACCTTATAAGAAGTGATCAGCTTTGAGACATCTGCTGCAGCACCAAGGATATAAGAAAGATCTGCATTACCATCTCCACCCGGTGGCGTTGGCAATGCCATAAAGATAATCTGTGCATCTTTTATCGCCATGGCCAGATTGGTAGTGAAACTCAACCTCTTTTGAGTGATGTTTCTCAGAAACAAAATGTCCAGTCCTGGTTCATAAATTGGAATAATCCCATGCTGCATCTTTTCAACCTTCAGCTGATCAATGTCTACACAGATCACCTCATTTCCTGTCTCAGCGAGACAAGTACCGGTCACTAAACCGACGTACCCTGTTCCTATTACCGCGATTTTCATAAATGATTTATTTTTTAATCTTATTTTATTGTAAAAATACCCATCATTTTGCGAAATGAAGTCCTGTGTATGTTGTTAATGTTGTTGTTTTTGTTAAAATACCTATTTGTGGGGAGCTTTTTATTCCGTAATGGAGTTAATTTTGGTGAATGTTATTGTGTTTTTAATCTAGCATGATTATTTCGTGTGGTTTTTTTAATAATAACTGATTTTTTGAGTGGTGTTTATTGATAATGCTTTAATAATTCAAACTAATTTATCCAAATTCAGATGCAGACTCGTTATTTGTACTTACTTAGATACATTTTGCCTATTGTCGATGTGGTAATGCTTAATTTAATCTATGTTTTAGCTTATTATCTTACGGAATATCTGGGGAAAACAGTTTCTTATGAGCTTTGGCGGCATTATATGGTGGTTTGTAACCTTGCATGGCTGTTTAACTCAGCGATTTTTGGTCTTTATACAGATTATGGCTCCAGAAAGTTGGAAAGAATTTACAGAGGAACCTGGAGAAGTGTCGCCTTACATGCAGTGATTTTTGCTTTATACCTGCTGTTTTCAAGGGACATTGAGTTTTCAAGGACTTTTTTAGTGGTGTTTTATGCCTTATTAGTGTTCGGATTTGTACTGAATCGTTTTCTTGGGACGGCTTTTCAGTCCCTGCTGGTCCATAGGTTTAATGTCAGTAAGAAAGTGGCTTTAATTGGGGTAAACCCAACAGGTTTAAGGTTGGCTCATTATCTTGATCGTCAGTATAATATAGATTTTTATGGTTATATTGATGACGGAAGCCGCATTTATGCGGACGAAAATGGTCGCCTGTCCACAAACTTCATCTCAAAAATGGGAAAAGCTGCATTAAACGGAGTGAAAGACATTTATGTCTCTTTGGAACCGCATAAAATGGCATTGGTACAGCCGTTTTTGCAGGAAGCCGATAAACACTGTCTCCGTGTAAAATTCATTCCCGATATGGCCACCACCATCGCCACACCTTATACCATTAGCTACGTAGGCGGGGAATTTCCTGTCATTTCACTAAGAAAAGAACCACTGGAAAGTATTGGAAATCGTTTCAAAAAGCGTGCTTTCGACATTGTTTTTAGTCTGGGCGTAATTGTATTTATCATGAGCTGGCTCTATCCTTTAATCGCAATTCTGATTAAAATGGAAAATAGAGGACCGGTATTGTTTAAACAGCTGAGAAGCGGGCGTAACGACGAGCCATTCTATTGTTATAAGTTCCGAAGCATGAAGGTCAACAACGACAGTGATCAGAAACAGGCAACTAAAGATGACGATCGCATTACCGGTATCGGAAAATTCCTGCGTAAATCCAGCCTGGATGAACTTCCGCAGTTCTTTAATGTATTGATGGGGAATATGAGTGTGGTAGGGCCAAGGCCTCACATGCTGAAACATACAGAAGAATACCGTGCCATCATCAACCAGTTTATGGTAAGGCATTTCCTGAAACCAGGCATCACTGGATGGGCGCAGGTAAACGGCCTTAGAGGAGAAACCAAGGAAGAAGGCTCGATGCAGAAACGTGTGCAGCACGATATTTGGTACCTGGAAAACTGGACCGCCATGCTAGAAGTGAAGATTGTTTTTATGACAGTCATCAATATGATCAAAGGAGAAGATAATGCCTATTAACAGCTTTTAAAGTATATAAAATGAGGAAAAAGATTTTAATTACCGGGGGAGCGGGTTTTATTGGCTCTCATGTAGTCAGACAGTTTATTAAAAAATACGCTGATTACCAGATTATTAATCTGGATAAGTTAACTTATGCAGGTAATCTGCTGAACCTTAGGGATGTGGAGGACGCTCCCAATTACCGCTTTATCAAAGGAGACATCACGGATTCGACATTCATAACAGAACTTTTTCATCAGGAAAACCCCGATGCAGTCATTCACCTGGCTG
Source organism: Pedobacter polysacchareus (assembly GCF_019802255.1). Taxonomy (GTDB): domain Bacteria; phylum Bacteroidota; class Bacteroidia; order Sphingobacteriales; family Sphingobacteriaceae; genus Pedobacter; species Pedobacter polysacchareus. The sequence goes on from NZ_JAHYSS010000001.1 coordinate 732,672, forward strand.
CCGAATCACATGTGGACCGCTCCATTAGCAATCCTATGGAATTTGTGATGACCAATGTGATTGGGACGGTGAATCTATTGAATGCAGCAAAAGAAAACTGGAAAGGCAATTATGCTCACCATCGTTTTTACCACGTAAGTACGGATGAAGTGTATGGCTCTTTGGGCGAAACTGGAATGTTTACAGAAACTACGGCCTATGATCCACATAGCCCATATTCTGCTTCAAAAGCAAGTTCTGATCATTTTGTTCGTGCTTACCATGATACTTATGGCCTGGATGTGGTCATTTCCAACTGTTCAAACAATTATGGATCTCATCATTTTCCAGAGAAATTAATCCCATTGGCGATTAATAATATCAAAAATAACAAGCCCGTTCCGGTATATGGAAAGGGAGAAAATATCAGAGACTGGCTTTGGGTAGAAGACCATGCTGCGGCAATAGACCGGATATTTCACCAGGCTAAAGCTGGCGATACTTATAATATTGGAGGTCATAATGAGTGGAAAAATATAGACCTGATCCATTTGCTATGTCGGATTATGGACGAAAAACTCGGCCGTGAAGCAGGAGCATCCGCAGCGTTGATTACTTACGTAACGGACCGTGCAGGCCATGATCTTCGCTATGCCATTGACTCTAGTAAATTACAGAATGAGCTGAACTGGACGCCTTCTCTGCAGTTTGAAGAAGGCCTGGCCAAAACAGTAGATTGGTACCTGGAAAATGGCGAATGGTTAGAAAACGTAACTTCAGGAACATATCAGGACTATTATAAAGAACAATATGCAGCACATGAGCAATAAAAAAATACTTGTTTTCGGTGGAATTGGGCAGCTCGGACAATGTTTGAGTAAGGTGAGTGAAGAAAGTAATCTGTCTGGTCTTGTTTTTCTGGATGAAATAGCCGGAAATATCCTCGATCTGGATATATTACGCGCCTTGTTCCAGAAAGAATCGCCAGATTTTGTCATCAATTGTGCAGCTTATACAGCAGTAGATAAAGCGGAAGATGAGCCTGAGCTTTGCGAAAAGATCAACAGTCTCGGAGCGGCTAATCTGGCTCAGTTTTGTGCGGAATTTAAAGCCACACTGATCCATATTTCTACCGATTTCGTCTTTGAAGGGAATGTGCCTGTCCTATTGAAAGAAACGGATGTGGCCGCCCCAATCAATGTTTATGGGAAGACCAAATTGCAGGGAGAACTGGAAATTGCAAAATATCTGGAGGCGCATTATATCCTGCGCACCAGCTGGCTGTATTCAGAATTTGCAGGCAATTTCGTAAAAACCATGCTTAAATTAGGTGCAGAACGCGAAGAGCTGAGCATTATTGTAGATCAGGTAGGCACCCCAACTTATGGCGTAGACCTCGCTGCGGTGATTCTTGACCTCCTTGATTCTGGCCAGACAGCAGCCTACGGAACTTACCATTATAGCAATGATGGCCTGTGTTCCTGGTATGATTTTGCAAAGGCAATTTTCGAAATCAGTGGTACTAAACTGAAGGTGTATCCTATTCCAACAAGTGCTTATCCTACCAAAGCCAGACGTCCGTCCTTCTCTGTGATGGATAAAACTAAAATAAAAACCACATTTAACCTGGAGATTCCTTATTGGAGAGACAGTCTGGTTAAGTGTATTCACGCCATAAAATAAAGAATACATGAAAGGAATTATACTTGCCGGGGGGAGCGGTACGCGTTTACATCCCTTAACTCTGGTAATGAGTAAGCAAATGATGCCGGTTTATGATAAGCCGATGATTTACTACCCATTGTCTACTTTAATGCTGGCAGGCATTAACGAGATCTTAATTATATCGACACCGCATGACCTTCCTAATTTTGAGAAATTGCTGGGCGACGGTACTCAGCTGGGCTGTAAGTTTTCTTATGCCGTACAGCAGGAGCCGAATGGTTTGGCACAAGCCTTCGTGATTGGTGCAGATTTTATCGGAACAGACAAAGTAGCATTGGTACTGGGAGATAACATATTCTATGGGGATGGAATGGCCAGGTTATTGCAAAGCAGCGCTGATCCTGAAGGTGGGGTGGTCTTTGCATATCCCGTGTCAGATCCTGAACGTTATGGGGTTGTAGAGTTCGATGCCAATAATAAGGCCGTTTCTATCGAAGAGAAACCAGCCCTTCCTAAATCCGATTATGCCGTTCCTGGGCTGTACTTCTACGACAACTCAGTCGTGGAAATCGCTAGAAACATCAAGCCTTCTCCAAGAGGGGAGTACGAAATTACAGATGTAAATAAGGTCTATCTGGAGCAGGGAAAACTTAAAGTAGGTGTATTGAGCAGGGGAACAGCCTGGTTAGATACCGGTACTTTTGCTTCCTTAATGCAGGCAGGGCAGTTTGTACAAGTCATTGAAGAACGTCAGGGATTAAAGATCGGATGTATTGAAGAGGTCGCTTACCGCATGAACTTTATTGACCAGGAACAGCTGTCTAAAATTGCTACTCCATTAGTCAAAAGTGGTTATGGTGCCTACCTGTTGAAAATGATTAAATAGAACAATCTTGTGTATTTTTTTTTAACTGTTTTGTTTCCTTTTTTTCAGCATAGTTTATAATATTTTTATTCGTATTTTCTCTAATGGCTTTTTAAAAATATAGAAATCTAATAATAAGTATGAATTCTTAGATTTTTGGACAGTTATGTAGGGAAATCATACAATTTTAAGCCTTTGGAATCTGTGATTTTTGGCAAGTATCATATTCAGGCCGATATGATCAGCTGATTTTTTTATAAATAACGACAAAAGCATCCTTTTAACTCAGTGTAATCCATTTATTGAATCCTTCTTCAATAAAATCACTAGTTATAGGGATGCTTTTTTTGGGTACTTGGATTAGTTTTTGTGGTTAAATGGTCATTAGAAATTCAATGCTTCTGGAATTTTCCATTCCTGAAGGTTGTGAATCACTTGAGTTTCTTTTAAATTAAAATAACTAGTTTTTTTATGCTGATGCTCATCCTTAATTTATGCCTGCTTAAATCAATATTGCTCTTCATTCGAAGCAATAATCTTCCATTTGTATCGTTTTTCAATTGTCACTTTATTGATACCTTCTGATGAGGCAAGTTAAAATTTGCTCAAATCAGTCGAAAATGATGGTTTTTGATTGGAGAAAGGATGAGGCACCTTAAGAGAATAACTAGTTACACCCTTTTAAATATGAATCTAATCAATCCATAATTATTAATCTAATCCCTATTTACAATGTTAAATTATTATCTTAATTCTTTCGCTTTACGAGTCGTGAGCGAAACCAGTCAACGCTACGATGAGCGATCTTTAGACGTCAATTTGTTAATGAATAATTGTATCTGGTAACGGCCTGGGCTGAGTATCTTTTTTAGCCTCCCAGCGCTCTTCAGTTTACATTTTTAGAAAAGATAAAGAACCCGTTTTTTATTTTTTTAATCTATTTAATTAACCTTATGGAATCTAATAACAACGTCATACACGATACCTGGAACAGGTATAGTGATTTTTACACACGTTCGACTATAGCCCTGCCTGAAGTGAATTTAGATCAGTTTTTACCCTCATTTCTTAGCTCGGGGAACTTCTACTATTTAGTTGATTTTTGCGATAAAAAAATCAAATATGTAGACCCGGGTATTGCAGATGTTTTGGGCCTTGATCCTACATCCGCCACTGTAGATGATATTTTAGGACGTATACATCCTGAGGATGTCAATTACGTAGCCCAGACTGAATCAGCAAGTGTTCGATTTATGCTGGATCAAATGAACAAAGAAAGCATTAAGAGTTATTATAAAACATCTTATTGTTTTCGGTTTAAACTGGCAGATGGCAGCTATGAATTGTTTCACAATGAATCTGTTTACCTTTCAAAAGATGATTCAGGACGAATCAACCAGGTACTGCACATTCATACCAATGTGAACCACATCACCTCAGTAAACAATTATATGCCTTCGCTGGTAGACACGAAAGGAACCAAGAGAGTTTGGCCCGTAAATGTCAGCCGCGACCCCGAAAGCCAGCCCTTAAATTTGCAGTTCAGCAAAAGAGAAATGGAAATTATTAAACTGATTGCATTGGGCTATAAAAGCGAAGAGATTGCGGATAGCTTATTCATCTCCCTGCATACCGTGCATTCACACCGTAAAAATATCATTCGGAAGTCTGGCGTTAAAACCAGTTCTGAACTGATTAGTTTATGCGTGAGAGAAGGGTTAATCTAACCCGAATCTAATCACAAAAACAGCCTGTATTTTATTGAAATGCAGGCTGTTTTTGTTAAAAGGAATTTATCCTACCGTTACTAGTAAGCGATGTGGGATTTTTCTTTCCTCCATAAAACACAGCCTTTCATATTTATACTCATTTACTTTGATGGTATCCTGTAGATCCTGAAATATGGAAATCATAAGGTCGTAAACCATAATACAATTGAGGTTGAGCTCATTTCTTTTGAAAATCTGCAGACTTTCATTGGAATATTCATAAGCCTTTACAAATTCTCCACGCAGCCTCAGCTGATTGGCTTGTACCATTCTAAAGATACATTCTGAATACTCAGTCAGCTTAAACCGGGTGCTGTTATGATGGACCTCAGATAAAATACGTTCCAGTTGATCTGTCTTTTTTCCGGGCTGAATTTTTGAACTTGCCAGTGCAAAAATGTTCATGATAAATATTGGAAAAGCAGACCTTTTGGAAAAAATTCTGGGCTGCTGTTTCCTGATGGCCTGCACAATTTCCAAGGTGCCTCTATCTGTTCCATAAAAGGTATTGAGCAGGATCAAAAGCAAGTAGGAAATGCCTTGTCTGGTGTCTAATGCAGTTCTTTTTTCCAAAAATGTATAGTTGAAGTGCTCAAGGTCCTTAATCAGAGGGTGACTGTTATCTGGCCGGTTACTGAGCTTCAGGTAAATCAGCCAACAAACTTCATAAGGACTGATAGACCAATTGCTTAAATCCATAGCCGCAATTTTTGTCAGCCTCAAGGCAATACTATCCTGATCCATACTCATCACGTCAAAAATGGCCAGGATGCTTTGGTAAATGGCCCTGTTCTCATCATTGTCGGCTACATCTGCCAATACATTGACGGCTTCTTTATAGCAGGAATCCACAAAATCAAAATTGATCAGCTGTTTGATCAGAATCTCATGTAATTTATGCTCAGTCAGTAGTTTAAAAGTATCCGGACTGTAACGGGCACGGAACCTGATGTTTTCTGCAATAAATAAAAGGAGGTAATTGCGCTCGAAATAATTGATTTCCAGATCGAATACATGCGCTAATGCTCCAAAATCACCAATTCTGATGATAAAACGGATGGTCCATTGTATCAGGTGGAACCTGACATTATTGCTTTCATAATTGCGCTGAATATACTCAAAGAAAGTCCAGTTGACCTGCAGATGGAATTTTTCCAGCAATTCAATAAATAGAAAATATTCGAAGAGATGCGGGTAAATAAAACGAACAAATTCCCTTGGCTGGTAATCGTCCTGACTCTTTTCCTCCACCAAAATACCTTCGGAAACCAGTTCCATATACGCATTTTTAAAGGCCGATAATTCTGCAATCAGCAGATCTTTCGGTACTGAATTAGCTTTCTTGCCATATTCAGTAAGTTGAATAACTTTTTTTAAGAAAAGAATCTTCTCCGTATAGTAATTGGATTTGTATATTTTTTCCTGAATGAACCTCGAAATCAGTTCATGGAAAGTAATGCTGCTCGAATAGTTAAAGTATGGATCTTCTTCCTTCAGCTGATAATAAAGCTGTATGTATAAAGGGAATTTTAATTGAGATTTGAGTTTCGGATTTAATTCATGGACATCTGACTGGTTGATTTTATCAATAATCCGGTCTATTTCTTTGCCTGTTAGGGGAGGGACATTGGAAACTTCATTGTGATTGAAGTAATTTCCGGTAAACCATTTAGACCTTAAAAACGCAGAATGTCTGATACAATCGTAAAATCTTGTCCAGGTGGTAGAACGCATGCTCATCACCAATTTTATAGCATCATTGTGCTCAATACTGCAAATGAAACTGATGATGTTTTCAAACATCTGCTTTTTTAAATCCCTTTTAACCATCACTTCCGAAAAGCCATCTATAATGACCACAAATTTTCTACCTGTGGCCTTATGATTTTCTGTGATCAGCTCCAGAAGGCTTTCGTGATGGGGGATGCCCAATTGTATTTTTAGCAGGTCCTCAAAACTGATGTTATGCTGATCGGGGTTGAAAATGTTATTGGCAGAGAGAAATAATACCGTAGAATCTAAATGTACGGCGTTTTCTCCATGAAAGAATTTTTCTACTAAATGACTCAGTAAAATCGTTCTGCCATAACCTGGCTGTGAAATGAAGCAAGTATAACTGTAATCGCTTTTGAAAAAATCATCGAAGTCATGTTCAGCAAATTTTCTGCTGATCGTCATCTCATAAGGTATACCAGACCTGTTTTTGATGCCTTTTAAAGTGAAATTCGTTACTTTTTTAGCATTCATCCGGATGTCAGGCCAGCTGTTTACCGGAGCTTGTGTGTTGGAAGGAAGTGCGCTGGTCCAATTTTGTGGATCCTCTTTATTTACGTACTCAGAAAGTGTCGTCAGCGTGAATTTAGAAAAATTGTGTTTGACAACAGCAAAACCAAACAGACGTTTGATCGTCGTTTCGCTGACGTTTTTATTGAGCGTTTTGCTGATTTCAATGGAGATCCTTTTACAATCAGCGGGAGTGATGGTTCGAATTCCTGTTTTTAATAGGATGAGACTCTTCACTTCATTTAGGGTAAATATATCCTCCATATGTAGTCTGAGTGAGCATTAATTTCTTAAACTAAACGAATATAATGCTTTCAGTACAATAATGAACAGGTGTAAATCAAGTAAAAACTGAATAAATATCCAGGCTTACGTATAAATACCTGTTGATTAGGTTTTTATACCTGTTTTTGCACATGTTGGGAAAAATCGTCCACAGCAAAATGAACAAAATGAATAAGAAAATCATTTTGTTTTAAGCAAATGAACAATTCGAACAGGTCTTAGGAGCGTGCGTATGATTAAAATTGCACTAAAGTAAAATTTAATCGTCCCAATTCCGCTCCTATGAAATCTACATCTACCCATTCGGGAAAGCTTAGAAACTTAAAGGTAATAAAATTTATTCTTATAAGTTGTATCTTTCTAACGCTAAATAATTTCAAATCGTATGCACAGGTCAAAAATTATGCAACAGTAACACCCTCAACTGGTGCATTTGCTTATCCGGTACTGCTAGGCATCGAAGGGGACCCTACTGTAAACGCCTCAGGAGGTTCTGTAGATAATCCGGCAAACGCAACGACAGGAGGTAGCGGGACATTCGCCACCATGAATGCCAACTTTTTCAGTATTGCTATAGTAGGTAATAACGGAGAAGCCTGGATGCAATTGAAATACCCTCAGCCAGTAGCTGCAGGAAAAACTACGTATATACGGTTTGATACCCCTACCATTACCGGAGTCAGTTTGGATCTATTGCAAATTGTAGGGAATCTCACCGGACTGATCAAAAATAACTTAGTAAAATTTGAAGCTTATACCGGTGCTACTTCAGCCTCGGATGGAACCCTCATTCCTGTAGAGAATGTACAGGCTACCGTAGTTCAGGATACGGATGGTAAGACTTATTTTGCCGTTACTTCCTCCTCAGCCTATAACTCGATACGTGTCAAATTAAGCATTAAATCAAAGCTGCTGAATGTCTCTCTGGGTGCAGCAATACACATGAATGTTTATGATGCTTTTACCATCTCTCCATCAGGAATTTGTTCAACTGCAGTGCTGGCGAGCACCGGCGAATCAACAGGAGTGAATGTAACCTTATCGCCATTGGTAACCAACCCTGCACTTGCTGCGGATAATAATATCAATACTTTTTCTATACTTAAAGCAGGTTTAGTTGGTGTTGCCTCCACAACTGCCCAATCCATATACTTTAATCAATCTTCTGATGCGAACGCAGTAGCTAAAATCTGGCTCTCTGTTCCACCAAGTTTATTGACCGTAAATTTATTCAATGGCATCCAATTCCAGGCCTATAATGGAAATACACCGGTCGGAGCTCAGGTGGCTGCCAGTTCTCTTCTTGGAGGCCTGGACTTATTAGGGCTTTTTGCAAACGCAAAACCTATTCCAATTTATTTTACTCCTGGTGGATCCTTTGATCGCATCCAGGTGATCATGGGTAATGTAGTCGCACTCGGATCAAACATTGTTGGCGGCGGACTAAATATTCATGAGGTAGAAGTAACGGTGCCAAAGCCATCTTTAGCTGGTGTAACCAACGGTGCCTTAGCAGGGGTCTGCGGAAATACAGTGAATTTAAGCATCACTTCACCAGCAAGCGGTACCACCTATACCTGGTACCGTAAAAGTGGAACTTCAAAAGTCTCGCGCGGAACGAGTACAAATGGAACTTTTACAGAACAATTAACCAACCCTGGAACTTACACGTACTACGTGTCTGCGCTAAAAACCGGATGTACTGCAGAGTCAGACCTGGATAGTGCAACGGTTACCCTGACAGCCATTCCGGTTTTACCAATAGTAACAGCAAACCCAATATGTTCCGGAGCACCTGGAATCTTTACGGTAACTAACGCCGAAGCGGGTGTGGTTTACAATTGGTATACTGGCAATACAGGTGGAGTTCCGGTATTTTCCGGCAGCACTTACACCACCGGTCCTTTATTGGCCAACACAACTTTCTACGTGGAAGGCGTAAACGGCAGCTGTTTAAGTCCAGGCCGAACGCCAGTTACCCTTACGGTAAATGCAATTCCTGCAGATGCACAGGTGATCACCAACAATGTGATCATCAGCAGCGGTCAAACAGCCACCTTAAACGCGATTCCAACTACCGCAGGCAGTACGATCAGCTGGTACACTGCCTCATCAGGTGGAGCAGCGATTGCAACAGGAAATACCTTCACGACTCCAGCACTAACTACGCCAACCACTTACTATGCCGGAACGATCAGTGCCGGCGGCTGCCCAAGTGTAAATCGTGTCGCCATATCGGTCACCATTGCCCCGGTAGGTACAGGATTGAATTGTAAAACAGCAAATGCGCAGACGAATGGGGTGGAAGGATTACTTTGTGTTGGATGTGCGATCGTGGACCCAACGTTTGCAGTTGACAATATCCCAACCAATTTCAGCTCGATCCATGCGCCGGTAAGTTTGCTTGCTGCGGCTTATCAGCGACTGATTTTCCCAGCCGCAGGTATTGCTACAGATAGCATCCGCTTAACACTGGCAGTTCCAGGCGGATTGACAGATGTTTCCGTACTTGGAGGAATTACAGTGAATGTCATGAATGGCAATACCGTAGTAAGTGCTTACCCAATTAACTCTGGATTGGTACACCTGCAATTATTACCCGATGGTCAGACCGTTAAAATAACAGTACCTGCAGGAGGAGTTTATGATAGAGTAGAGCTGAGACTTTCCGGAGTGGTACAAGCACTTACTACACTAAATGTGTACGGTGCAGAAGTGATCTATCCGAATCCAGTAATCAGCACTAACGGAACAGCAGTTTGTTCCGGAGCAGGAACAACTTTAACTGCAACACCTGTAACTGGTACCACACTGAGCTGGTTTGCAAACTCCACAGGAGGAACAGCACTGGCTACTGGAAACACTTATGCGCCAACAGGCTTAACTGCAACCACAACTTATTATGTGGAAGTAGCCAGAGGTGGCTGTGCCAACACAGACCGCGTACCGGTTACCGTAACAGTGAATCCGGCAATCGTTTTTGCGGCGACTACTTTAAACAATGCAACAATAGGTTCTTCTTATAGCAAACAAATTAATGCAGCTACCGGTGGAACACCAGCCTTTACTTATACGCTGGCTCCAGGTGGTACGCTGCCTGCCGGAATGAGCTTGTCCAGTACAGGGGTGATTTCGGGAATACCATCGGCAGCCACTGCCCCAGCTGATTATGCTTTCTCTGTGATTGCGAAAGATAGCAAAGGATGTGTGGCAACTGCAGATTATACCTTAAAACTAACTCCGGCACTAGCGCTGCCAGCAGCAACATTGCCTAATGGAGTGGTCAGCGTAGTCTATCCAAACCAACCGCTGCCGGTAGTCACTGGTGGAACAGGTCCATATACCTATGTGGTCACTGGCACGCCTCCGGGAATTTCTTTCAATAATGACAATACCAACCCTGGCATTTCAGGTACGCCAACACTTGCCGGTACCTATACCGTAAAAGTGACGGCCACAGATGCCAATGGAAATAGCATCAGCCAGAACTATACACTAGTAGTGAAAGACCTGCTGGTATTACCTCCGGCAACATTGGCCAATGGTACCGTGGGGATCAATTATCCAGCGCAAACCATTCCGGCTGCTATCGGCGGAACTTCACCCTATACTTATGCGGCTACAGGAACGCCTCCAGGATTAACATTCAATACCAGTACCCGTGAAATTTCCGGAATCCCAACAACTGCAGGTACCTATACGGTGCAGGTTACAGCAACGGATTTCGAAGGAAAAACGGTAAGTAATAATTATCCGCTAACTATCGGCCCTGCATTGGTACTTCCTCCAGCTACTTTGGCTGATGGTAATGTAGGGATACCTTATACACCTCAAACTATTCCGTCTGCTATTGGTGGAACTTCACCTTATACCTATACGATCGCTAACCTCCCTTTAAACCTGACTTTTGATCCCATTACAAGGGTGATCTCAGGAACGCCTGCGCAATCTGGTGCTTACAGCGTCATTGTAACGGTAAAAGACCAGACGGGAGCTACGGCAAGCAATACTTATGCTTTAAGGATTATTGGTGCTTTATCACTGCCATCTGCAGCTTTGGCTGATGGTACAGTAGGCACAGCTTATCCACCAGTAGTGCTGCCTTCAGTAACTGGCGGAACAGGACCTTATACTTATACTGCGGCAAATGTGCCAGCGGGATTGAGCTTCAATCCAGCAACAAACACTTTGTCGGGAACACCAGCAACTGGCGGAACATTTACTTTCCAGATCACCGCAAAAGATGCAGCCAATAATAGCACCACTACAGATTTTGTGATTAAAGTAAATGTAGGCGATCCTACAGTAGCTGCTGCCAGCACCTGCGCTGGATCAACGGCTACACTTAGCGTCACTAATGTACTTCCAGGTGTAACCTATAACTGGTATGCCGCAACAGGAAGTACCTCGATCTTTACCGGTAATTCCTTTACTACACCAGCCTTAACTGCCAATACTACTTACTATGTAGAAGCGGTTTCTGGTACAGCAGTAAGTAACCGTATTCCAGTTGCCGTAACGGTAAGACCAGCAGCAACTTTAGCTGTAGTGACTGAAAACCAAATCATCAGTGCCGGACAAACAGCTACCTTACAAGCTACTGCAGATGCAGGAAATACCATCAGCTGGTTCAGCAATTCAACTGGCGGTATAGCGTTAGCTACTGGTACCAGCTTTACTACCCCAGTATTAAATTCAACGACTACTTATTATATAGAAACTCAAAATGCCGCTGGCTGTCTAAGCGCTACCAGAGTTCCGGTAACGGTTACTGTAACCGGCTTACCAACCAATACCAATTGTAATGTGGCAACAGGTCAGCAGACTGCAATTGATGGCGTTTGTTTGTTGTGTGGCATTACCGATGCGGGTGCTTCCACAGATGCGGACCCAGCTACTTTCACTTCCATCCATTTAACGGTTGGCGTAGGTGCAACGGGTTACCAGCGCTTAATCTTTGCAAACCCTGGAGTGGCAACCGATAGTATCCGTCTGGATCTTGGTTTCCCTGTAGGATTAGCTGATTTAAGTGTGTTGAATGGGGCTACCGTGACCGTTTTCAACGGAACTACACCAGTGAAAAGCTATCCTTTAAATTCTACACTCATCCACCTTTCGTTGTTAAACCCATCAAGGCTGACTGCCACATTCGCAGCAACCGGTGCTTATGATAGGGTGGAGATTCGTTTTGGTGCCCTGGTTTCTGCATTAAGTACACTTAATGTGTATGGAGCGACCGTAATCTATCCAAACCCAACAGTAGCAAGTACAGGTCAGACTACCTGTGCAGGAAATACCACTACGTTGACTGCGACGGCAAATGGAGGGACTACCTTAAAATGGTACGCTACCGCAAACAGCGGTACGGTATTGGCAACAGGCCCAAGCTTTACTACTCCAGTTTTAAGTGCAACCACTACTTATTATATAGAAGTAAGTAAAAATAATTGTGCGAATACAGAGCGTATTCCAGTTACAATAACCATTACACCTGCACCTTCAGCACCAGTATTGGCCAGCGTACCACCAGTATGCTACGGCAGTACTGCGAGCCTGAGCGTAAATAATGCAACACCAGGATTAAATTACAACTGGTACACTTTACCAGCAGGAGGTTCTGCTGTATTCACAGGAGCAACATTTGTCAGCCCAGCTTTATTTGCCAATACTACTTATTATGTAGAAACGGCCAGTCCAGGATGCGGCGTGTCTACCCGTACTGCGGTACCGGTAACAGTAAATCCAATGATCGCTTTACCACAGGTGACTGCTTCTGCAACTACGGTGAATGCCGGACAAACGGTGATTTTAAACATCAGTCCAGTTGCACCGGATGTGACCTATAACTGGTTTACAGACGCAACCTCAACAACGCCAGTATATACCGGCTCTACTTTTGTAACGCCGCCACTAATGGTGAATACCACTTATTTTGTAGAAGCAAAATCAAACCTGACCGGCTGTCTTTCTTCAAGCCGTGTTCAGGTCACTATCAATGTAAACAATGGAGGTAATCCAAATCCAGTGCCATGTCAGGCTGCAGTTTCGGAAACACATGGTGTAGACGGAGTAGCCCTGCTTTCAGGAGTGTTTAACCCTGAACTTGCGTTTGATAACGATACCCAAACGGGATCATCTTTATTGATGCCAGTAGGAGCATTGGGAGCTTCAGTTTATCAGCGCCTTAATTTTGGCAGCATCTCCACAGTAGGTGATACCGTTAAGGTTTTATTAAATACACCAGGTAAATTATTATCACTTGGTTTATTGTCAAATATTCAAATCGGAACCTATAACGGAGCCAACAGTAATAACGATGGAGTTCAGGTCAATAATCAGCTGGTAAACCTGCAGCTATTGAGTAACAATACGCAGGCCCTGCTAACTTTTGTGCCAACAGCACCTTTTGATCAGGTAGAAGTACGCTTGAATTCTGGTCTTGCAGGTGTCTTGTCTAGTGTAAACTTAAACTATGCACAGAGAGTGATGCTGGCGCCAACCTTGACGGTTGCCAATCCAACTGCATGTGCCAACCAGGCTGTTACTTTAACAGTGCTGAATCCAAATCCAAGCCTGACTTATACCTGGTATGATGCCACAGGCGCAACGGTACTTTCAACAGGACCAACGTTTAGCCCAACAGTGGCCGCAAACACGATTTTCTACGTGTCAGCGAATGCAGGAACTTGTGCCAGCTATAAAACAAAAGTTTCCGTAACGGTAACGCCAATTCCTGATGTGCCAACCCTGGTAAATGCCAATGTTGAAACCTGTGCAGGAAGCGATGTAGTACTTTCTGTAAAAGACCCATTGCTTGGCGTAACTTACAGGTGGTACGATAGTAATGGCGTACTTCAGACAGGTAAAGATGGTACGACATTTACCATCCAGAATGTAACAGCCAATACTTCATATTCAGTAGAAGCTTTCATCAGCTCTTGCGGAATCACTTCTGCCACTAAAGCAACTGCTTCGATTACTGTAGGTAACTTAAGTAATCCAGTACTGCAGCCAGCATCAGTAACGGTAAGCTCTGGCGCTCCTGCAATATTGACGGCAACTTCAAGTACTGCCGGTGCGGTATTTAAATGGTACACTTCAAATGTGGAAGCTGTTCCATTCTTTACCGGCGCAGTATTACAGGTTCCAGGAGTTGTAAATCCTGGTCCGGGTAACCTCGTGACTACCTATTATGTGACTGCAGAAATTCCAGGCGGTTGTGTTTCTCTTACCAGATCCACAGCTACAGTTACGGTACTCCCTGCTGGCCTGCCAGTAGATGCACCTTGTGAATATGCTTCTGTTCAAGTGGCTGGAGGTGTAGACGGTGTGGGTGTATTAGCAGGTCTGTTTAATCCTGAGAATGCAGTTGACAATTCCGCAACTACCGCTTCTTCACTTGTGATGCCAGTGGGCGTTTTAGGTGCCTCAGTTTATCAGACAGTTGGATTTACCAGCCTGTCGAATATCGGAGATACCGTTCGTGTACGTGTGACTGTCCCAGGTAAACTATTGGATGTAGGTTTGCTGTCTGCTATTGAATTGACCACTTATAACAACTTAGTCAGTAATGGCGACATGATTACGGTAAGTAATCCTTTAGTTAAACTTGATCTGTTAACGAATAATAGCGAAGGAATCCTTTCTTTCGTGCCTGCAAAACAATTTGATGCAGTAGAATTGAGGTTGAGATCAGGACTGGCATCAGTGCTGAGTACCGTCGATCTGAACTATGTACAGCGCGTACAAATTGCACCAAAAGTATCGAGCCCTACAGCTTCCGCTTGTGTGGGTACCGGTGCTGTGCTCAGCGTGCTGAACCCTAATGCTGGTTATACTTATAAATGGTATATCGGAACAGCAGCAACAGCCGCTGCAACAGGTCCTACTTACACGACCGCAAATAACCTTGCTGTAGGTAGCTACGATTATTATGTTACCGCTACACGCAACAATTGTGAAAGTGCAAAAACCAAAGTAACAGTGACGATACTGGCTGCGCCAGATGCACCGGTAGCAGTGGCAGGAAATCCATTAACTACCTGTCCAAATCAACCGGCTGTCCTGGCAGTAACTGCAGTAGCAGGTGTGTCTTACAACTGGTATGATGCTTTAACAGGTGGAAATGTACTGGCTTCAAATACCAGTACTTATACTACTGCTGCAAACCTGAGTGTAGGGGCTCATGATTTCTTCGTAGAAGCGGTCAATGGCAATTCATGTGTGAGCACATTAGCGAGAACAAAAATCACCATTACGGTGAATCCTTTAGCTACACCAGCAGACATTACCGTAACCGGTGCTGACCTTCCTTTCTGTGGCACGACAAAAGCAACACTAACGGCAAGCACCAGTGCTGCAGTAATCAATCCTAAATTCGCCTGGTATACTGATGCGGCATTGACACAATTGGTATCCAGCAATGCAATTTACGAACCTACCATTACTGCCAGCACCACGTTCTATGTAACGGTGTTTGGAGATAACCTGTGTTTGGGTAACGCTGCGAGTGCGAAAGTAGTGAGCATCGTAGTGAATACACCTGCAACTGCAAATGACATTACCGTAACCGGAAATGAAGCTTCATTCTGCGCAGGAGCGAAAGCCAGTCTGAAAGCTGCAAGCACCATCAGCAACCCTACATTTGTATGGTATAGTGATGCAAACCTGACAACTGAAGTTTTCAGAGGGCCAGTATATGAGCCAATAGTTACCGCAAGCACCACTTTCTATGTGAGTGTGAGCGGCGATAATAAATGTCCAAACCTTCCTGGAACAGGTAAAGCAGTTGCGATCACTGTCAATACACCTGCAATTGCAAGCGACATCACCGTAACCGGTGCAGATGCTCCTTTCTGTGCAGGTACAAAAGCAAGCCTAAGCGCAAGCAGTGTTGGCGTTGATAATCCGACTTACATCTGGTATGCCGATGAAGGTTTAACTCAAGAAGTATTCAGAGGTTCATTATACGAGCCAGTAATCACCGCAAATACCACTTATTATGTAGTGGTCAGCGGAACGAATAAATGTCCAAACAATATTGGAAATGCAAAAGTAGTCACCATTACCATGAATACACCTGCAACAGCAGCAGATATCATTGTTGATGGTAACAATACCAATTATTGCAAAGGAGCTAAAGCAACCTTAAAGGCGAGCAGTACCACTGTAAACGCTCCGGTGTTTACCTGGTACAACGATATAGACCTGACGGATGTTGCTTTCAGCGGTCCGGTGTTTGAACCAGTATTGAATGCCACTACTACGTATTATGTTACGGTAAGCGGTGCCAATAAATGTGAAAATGTAAGAGGAACTGCGAAGGTAGTCACCGTTATGGTGAACCCACCAGCAACAGCAACCGACATCAACATTGCAGGTAATAGCGCACCATTCTGTGTTGGCACCAAAGCATTATTAACAGCAAGCAGCGACAATGTAGACAGTCCGATATTTACCTGGTATAGTAACCCTGAACTGACAATTATAGCTTCAACAGGTCCGGTATTCGAACCTGTAGTGAACACCACTACTACTTATTATGTAACGGTAGCAGGTACCAACAGGTGTCAGAATACCATGGGCAATGCCAAAATTGTAACGCTGGTTGTAAACCCACCAGCAACGGCTGCAGACCTTATCGTTTCAGGTGCAGAGACCGCTGTTTGTGAAGGGACATCGGTGAAATTAAATGCATCGAGTACCACGGTAAGTAGCCCGGTATTTACCTGGTATACCGATATCAATTTAACAAACGCGGTCTTTACAGGTCCGGAATTAGAAAAGGTATTTACCACTACCACCACTTATTATGTGACGGTAAAAGGAGCCAATAAATGTGAAAACCTACCAGGTACTGGTAAGATGGTTACCCTAACCGTAAATGCATTGCCGGAAGTACCGGTAATTGTAAATGGTGCAGGAGGAGGCGTGTGTGCAGGCGATGGAGCTACCTTAAGTGTACAAACTCCAAGAGCAGGCACTAATTACGAATGGTATGATGCCGCAACTGGAGGTACCTTACTAGGCAGCGGTTCAACTTTCTCAACAGGGGCACTATTAATCACTAAAGATTTCTACCTGCTGGCTACCAATACTTCGGGTTGCGGTCTGGTCAGCGGAAGAGTTAAAGTAACGGTAAATGTCAATGTGAAACCGACTGTGCCTTCCGTAGTGTCGGCAGCAGTAAATGCATGTGCAGGTTCATCGGCAGTATTAACGATAGCGAATCCCGTAAATGGAGTTACCTACAATTGGTATAGCGCTGCAGCTGGTGGATCAATCCTGGGAACGGGTGTTAACTTTAACACAGGACCAGTCTTAAGTACCACTACTTTCTATGCAGAAGCAGCCACAGCAACTTGTACCAGTGCCAGCAGAACAGCAGTAGTCGTATCGGCAACTGCATTACCAGCCGCACCAGTATCTGTTTCGGGTAATACCGATCCATTCTGCAGCGGAAATACAAGTGTACTGACAGTGAACAATCCTGACCCTAGCCTGACTTACCAATGGTTTAGTGCAGAAGTTGGTGGTGCTCCTCTGGCAGAAGGCAATAGCTTTACGACACCAGTACTGGCAGCCACAACTACTTACTACGTAGGCAGTAAAAACACAATTACCGGATGTATCAGCAGCAGCCGTACCGCGATAGTGGTGACCATCCTGCCTAAATTGACCGCTCCGGTAGTCGCAGTTCAGTCGGCCACAGCAACAAGCGTGACCTTCGGATGGGCAACAGTAACAGGGGCAAGAGCTTATGAAGTGTCTGTTGATAATGGCAATACCTGGCTGACACCAAGTTCAGGAGCACCCGGAACCACACACACCATCGAAGGCTTGAAACCAGATCAGCAAGTAACGATCAGAGTAAGAGCAACCGGACAGCTGGCTTGTCAGCTGAGCGATGCCGCTTCTCTAACTGGAAAAGCAGAAAATCCAATCGGCAACCAGGTGTTTATACCAAATACATTCACACCAAATAATGATGGTAAAAATGATATACTGTTTGTCTACGGAAATACAATTGCTAAAATGAGACTGCGCGTGTACAACCAATGGGGTCAGTTCCTTTTCGAGTCCAACAACATTCAGAATGGATGGGATGGTACCTACAAAGGCCAGTTACAGCCGAATGGAGTCTATGTCTACCAGTTTGAAGCCGAATTGAATGACGGTACTAAAACAACTAAAAAAGGAACAATAACCCTATTGAGATAATTAAAAACACATTTGTAATGAAGAACCTAATTAGAATTATTATAGTAAGCGCGTTTTTAAGTTTGGGAACAGAAAGGGTTATCGCACAGATAGACCCACACTTCTCACAGTATTATGCCAATCCCTTATGGCTAAACCCAGCCCTAACGGGGGTAACTGATGGAGATTATAGAGTGTCTATCAACGCAAAGCAACAATGGGGGACGATTTCTAATTCGTTTTTAACCGGGGGCGCGTCATTCGATATGGCCCCCGTTAAAAATCTAGCTTTCGGAGCCATGGTTTTAAATCAGAGTGCCGGCGATATCGGCTACAACTACCTGAACGCCCTGGTGTCTGCCGCTTACCGGATTCACTTCGGACAAACCGGATTGAATATGATCAACTTCGGCGTACAGGCAGGGATTCTCAACAAAAGTTTTGATGCCTCCAAGATCACGCTGGGAAGTCAGTTTAACCCGGTTACCGGTTACGACCCCAACTTTGGTATCAATGAAAACTACTCGGCCACTAATTCACTCGTTCCCGATGTGAATGTAGGGCTGATGTATTTTGATGGAAATCCAGACCAGACGGTCAATGTATTTGGTGGTGCCACCGCAGCACATATCCTCCGACCTAACGATAAATTTTTAGGAGCAGATGTCAAAATGCCCATCCGCTATGCGGCGCATGGCGGAGCAAGGGTAAGAGTAACCGATATGTTGGACATTACACCAAATGCTTTGTACATGAGACAAGGGAATGCCAGAGAAACCTCCTTTGGTGCCTATGCTAAAGTGATGTTAAATACAGAAGCCGACCTGATGTTTGGTACCAACTATAGGGTAGATGATGCGGCAATTGCCTTCTTCGGCCTGAACATTAAAAATATGGTATTTGGATTAAGTTATGATTTCAATACTTCAAGCCTAAATAAGGCCACCCGAAGCCAGGGTGGATTGGAATTGTCTGTCTCCTTTACCAGAAGAAAAGGAATTATTGGTCCTAACTTCTTTTGCCCAAGATTATAACCCTACCTATCATGAAACTTAGAATATTACTCGTTTTTATGTTGCTGGCCAGTATGGCTTCTGCTCAGTTTGTAACCAATAGCAAAAGGGTTGCAGATGTATATTATCAGAATAAAGAATATTATGCTGCTGCGGAATATTATAAAAAAGCACTACAGATCTCTTCCGATTCCGCTGGCTTTGTAGTGCCTTATGGCTTCGTTAGCAAGCTTCAGCCAGACAATCCGAAGAAAGAAGATTATGAATACTGTGTCTATCAACTGGCGGAATCTTTGAGACAGTACAAGAACTTTAGAGATGCCGAAAAGTGGTACGAAATTGCCGCTGGCTTTAGTAATCCTAAATTCAATCTTGCGAACTACTGGTATGGCGTTAGTTTAAGAGCCAACCAGAATTATGATCAGGCCATTACCGCTTTCCAGACTTTTCAAAATAAATATAAAAAACAGGATGAATATCAGGAACGCGCGAAAACAGGGATCGCTTCCTGCCAGTTTGCACTTTTTGAAGTAAGCCATCCAAGATTGTACAGCCTCAGCAGATTGAACAACGATATCAATCAGAAAGGGTCAAATTATGCCCCTTTAATGAGAGGCAGTATTTTGTACTTTACTTCCTCCAGACCTACAGATACTAAAAGCAAAAGTATCATCCTTTCAGATGATAAAAGCAATGCAAAGGTGACCAGGAAAGAAAGCCCTTACGTCAATGCAATTTATGAAACTGCTGGCAACCCATTGAAAGAAAAGATCACGATCAGCAAAATTCCAAGTACCCTGAAAGGAAAAGATGTGGCGGCACCAGCCTTTCTCCCAAATGGGAAAACAATGTTCATGACCGTGTGGACTGTCAAAGACAACAGAAAAATTTACCAGAGTACCCGCAATTCCTCCACAGAAAGTTCGGCATGGTCTGAACCGGTTGAACTGGGTGGAAATGTAAATGTCAATGGCTTCAATTCCATGCAGCCCTTCGTGAGCAGAAATGGTAAATACCTGATCTTCTCTTCAGATCGCCCGGGTGGGATAGGGAAATATGATTTATGGTATTGTGCGATCCGTCCGGATGGATCCCTTGGTCAGGCCGTTAATATGGGGAACACCATCAATACTGCCGGTGATGAGGAAGCACCTTACTATAATGTGAAAACGAAAAAATTACTTTACAGCAGTAATGGAAAAGTAGGGCTCGGTGGTTTCGATTTCTATGAAAGTGAAGGAGATTTTGACAGCTGGGCGGATCCGCGTAACCTCGGTTATCCTTTCAACTCCTCCAAAGACGACCTTTACTTCACACCTGTAGATGGTGATGATGTGGAAGGTTACATCAGTTCCGATAGAGAGTCCTTGTGCTGCCTGGAGCTCTTTTACCTGAAACGTGAATTCCTGAATGTGAGAGGCCAGATCATCGACTGCGAAACCAAAAAACCATTGGAAAATGTGATCGTAACGGTATCAGATTCCCTGCAGGAATTTAAATTTACCACAGGTTCGGATGGGAAATATAATTTTAAACTGAATACCAATCGACAGCTGCAGATTACCGCAGAAAAAACAAAATATTTTACTAAGAAGCTGCATTATAACTATGATCAGCTTGCCCAGAAAGATACCTTGATTACTGAAGAAATTTGTCTGATCCCGAATGGTCCTAAACCAATCCGTTTAAATAATGTCCTGTATGAGTTTAATAAAGCCGAGCTGACAGAGGCTTCCAAAGCAGAGTTGGAAATTGTATACAATGTAATGATCGATAACCCATTGGTGGAAATCGAATTGAGTGCACATACAGATACCATAGGGTCTCCAGCTTATAACCTCGACCTGAGCAATAGAAGGGCTAAATCATGTGTGGATTACCTGGTCAGCAGAGGGATCCCCGCAAGTCGGATGATCAGTAGGGGCTATGGCTCAACCAAGCCAGTTGCGCCGAATTTCTTGAAAAATGGAAAAGATAATCCTGCCGGAAGAGCACTCAACAGACGCACGGAATTTAAAGCGATCAATAACAAAGAATAATTAAGATAAACATAGATTCCCGGTTTAACCCCCGATTGGTAAAACCCGTTTTAAAGCGGATTTATCAATCGGGGGTTTTACTTTTTAGTTCATTATCAACACTTTGTTGAAAAAACATTTACCAGATTTCTTGTAAAACTGTAAATTGGTATTTATCTTTCAACTATGCGCTATTCTAAATATGCCATTGTGGTATTATTGCTCTTCTGTTTCGGGCTTGCTCATGCCCAAACGGTTCAGGTAACCAATATCCTGGATGCCGGCCCGGGGTCTTTAAGACAGGCCATGCTGGATATTCCTCCGGATAGAACGACTCCCTACATCATCCAGTTTAGCATCCCTGGAACACCAGCGAATGATGGTGCGCGTACCATCCGGCTGAAAACAGCATTGCCAGTAATTCCTTCCAATGTGACCATCGATGGGAGTACCCAGAACTGGAGCCCATTAGGCGTTTCCGGAGCAAAAATCATCCTGGAGCCAGAGGTACCTGGGACTACCTTTTCCGGCCTGAGCATCGGTGCCAGTTATACCAATTTTGCTCCCGTAACCAACGTCGAAATTTATGGCTTATACCTGAAAGACTTTGCTAAGATTACCGATTTAAGGAATGTCAACCAGGCTCAGGGTTCAGGAATTGTGGTCAACTACAGAGCGGGGAATATCAAGATTGGTGCCCCCGGAAAAGGAAACGTCATCAGCGGAAACATCAATGGGATTTCCTTGCAGAGCAACTATTATTATAGCAGTATTGCAGTCAGCCTGATCATCATCCAATCTAATTTAATAGGTGTTCATTATGATGGCGTCACGGCAAAAACAAATGTAACCGGGATCCTGGGAAACCTGGATGAGAGTTCAATCAATATTGGCGGCGACAATGCGAATGAGGGAAACGTCATCTCGGCCAATCAGTTCAACGTGGTGCTGAACAGGGTCAATCAATTCAATAATGCGAACAGGTTTGAAATCAACCTGGTGAATAATAAAATAGGAACCGATTATACCGGGACGGCCGACTTTTCCCGCCTGGCTTTATTTCTTTCTTCTTCCCAATTGGAACTTGCAGGGGTAAAGGTCAATGCAACGGCTTCCAATCTGACCATGCGGAAAAATGTGGTTTCCGGGAACAGAACGGTTGGGATTTCAGTCACCAATTCCTCCTTTATCATCACCGGAAATAGAATAGGAACAGGTACTGCAGGAACTGAAAATCTTAAGAATGGTACCGGAGTAAGGGTCGAGAGCATGGGCGAAGGTACACTGGGCGGCGGTGATCCCGGAGAAGGTAACCTCATTGCCTATAATGATTACGGCTTCGAATCGATTTCCAGCAGACCCGTAAAAATTACCAGAAACAGCTTCTTCTGTAATGTGATCGGAGGCATCATGCCGACCAAAAATATTCTCCAGCCTTATATCCAGCTCTTAAAAAAAGAACCCGGATCGGTGTCAGGAAAAGCAACGCCAAATGCCGAGATCGAACTTTTTTACACAGACAACTGTCCGAATTGTGAAGGAAAGGAATACTTCGCCACAGTGCGTTCAGGGACTGATGGCAGGTGGCAGTCGCCAGTGCCAGCCAATAGGAATGTAACCGCTACAGCCAGTTTGTTAAATGCCACAACTTCGCCATTTGCAGACGGAGATTTACTGCCAAATGAAGCGATAGAAGAGCCTGTGACCTGTCTGGGCAATGGCTCGATCAAAGTACTGGAACCAAGGGTAGGGATTACTTTTCAATGGTATAAAATTTTACCAGATGCATCACGTGTTCCAATCGGTAATACACAGGAAATTCTGAACCTGGAAGAAGGTTTTTACGAATTGGAAATAAATGATGGCTGTAAAGTGATCAAACATGCGCCGCTTTATGAAATTAAAGATCAGAAGCTAGGAGAAGCAACCATTTCCGTTCCTCCACCTGCCTGCGGACAAATGAATTTTACATTTACAGCCAATGCGGACCGTGGAAAAGGATTGGTCACTTATGAATGGTTTGACAATACAGGTGTATCACTAGGTTTAGGCAAACAAAAGACATTTCAGGAAGGTAGTTATTATGTGATTGCAAGGGATGAAGCAGGCTGTGTGAAGACTTCTCCTGTAGTTCGTGTCGACAGAAAACCAATGCCGGTCATCAATACCAGCAATGCAACTTTTATAGATGCCAGCTGCGGTCAGAGTAATGGCGGAATTACTGGATTAACAATTGACGATGTCACAGGTACAGCACGTTATGCCTGGTACAAATATGATGCGATCAGCAATCAGTTCCTCAATACATCGATCACTACGCTAGACTTAACAGGTCAGGAAGGTGGGAGGTACCAGCTCATCGTAAACGATAATGGTGCCTGTTCACCAGTAAGCAGGGAATTTGTAATCAATGTGAGGAATACACTTTCCATCACGGAAGGAATCATTAGAAATACAACCTGTAACCGGGACAATGGGATCATTAACCAGGTGGTGATTTACAATGCCGATCAATACGAATGGTTTGATCCGGCAGGAGTCAGTATGGGTAAAGTGCTGGGTTATGTATCAGGAACTACCCTTCCAATTTTAGAAAATCTAAAAGTAGGCCGCTACCGCCTGCTGGCCAGCCTGAGCAGTGCCAGCTGTACTAAAGAAGCGTTTTTCAATGTGACGGCAATTGCGCCTACGCAATACCAGTTTACGGTCAATATCAGTCCGGCAACCTGCGGATTGAATAATGGAAAAATCACCTTGAATTACCAGACCAATTCGCCGCTTCCAGTTCGTTTCCAATGGAAAGATATTGCGGGTGTAGATAGGTCAGGAACCATCCGGGAGTTGAAAGACCTGGAGCCTGGAACGTATAGCCTATTCGCCTATGA
Source organism: Pedobacter polysacchareus (assembly GCF_019802255.1). GTDB lineage: Bacteria > Bacteroidota > Bacteroidia > Sphingobacteriales > Sphingobacteriaceae > Pedobacter > Pedobacter polysacchareus. The sequence continues at coordinate 756,633 of NZ_JAHYSS010000001.1, forward strand.
TGTGAATGGCTGTGAAATGATCTTAGGCCCTTATGAAATTGTACTGACCCCTTTACTGGTGATTGAACCCTCCAGCGGGGTGGTCACAGATGATGGCTGTACTTTATTGCGGGGTGCGGTTAAAGGTGTCCGGATCAATGGAGGTATTGCACCTTATACTTTCAGCTGGACCAATGAGGCCGGCGCATTGGTGCAATCTACGCAAGACCTGATTGGTGTGCCGGAAGGAAAATATAAATTGACGGTGAAAGACCAGACCAATTGCGGATTGGCCATCAGCGAAGTCTTTACCGTTGCCAATCCATCCTTTATCATTCCAACACCAGCAATGAACGACCTAAGGGTGTGTTATGCTACCGAAATCATGTTGCCGGTAATTGCACCTGAAGAAGGTACTTATCAGCTCTTCCAGAAGGAAGATGATGCCATGCCGATTATGGAATCTACCAATGGACGCTTTATTTTCAAAGTATCCAAAACGTCGGATTACTTTTTGAGGCGTAAGCTGGGGACCTGCGTTTCGGAGTTTAGAAAAGTGAATGTGGAAGTCACCAACGACAACCTGGACATCAAGAATACCATGACCCCTAATGGAGATGGAATGAATGATTTCTGGATGATCACCGGATTGCCGGAAAAGATAAATATCGATATCAAGCTTTACACCAGAAGCGGACAGCTCGTATACGAATCATTGGGACAATACACCAAACCTTTTGATGGCAGATTTAGAGGTAAAGACCTGCCTGCCGGTGTCTATTATTACGTGATCGACCTTCGCGCAGATTGCAAGCCTTTGGGTGGTAGTTTAACTTTATTGCGTTAAAAGCCCCCGGTTTGAAAATTTAGAATTGTCTGGTGGCGCATTTTGCCTGGTACCTGTTATTGAGCAAAATGCCCAGCACAATTTCATGGGTGCCATTGCTCACAGATTTTAAGGCAGAAGTAGTCACATCATAAGAATAACTGAGGTTGAAGAAAGAACCTACGCTGAAACCTGCCAAAGCAGAAAAGGAATCGTTGTTCCGGTAACTTCCACCTATCCAGAACTTGTCCTGATAAGCCACTTTTAAACCCGCATCCAATGTGGGAGGAGCGGAAATCCAGTAACTCAGCAGGGCCGAAGGGATCATGGCGACATCTTCATCTACAAAGAATTTATACCCTGCAGTTCCGTAAAATACGGTGGTCTGATAGGCAGAAAGACTAGTGCTTTTTACTGCTGTGGGCACCCGGTAACCCAAGAGCTGCTTGGCAGAACCGCCAAGAAAGAACCGCGGACTATACAGCCAAACGCCGAAGCCAACATCTGGGCGGATCCGGTTGTTGTAATCTGCCGTCAGCAAAGGGTCACTGCTGTTTTCTACATTCACACTTTTCACATCAATGCTGGTGGAAGCAAATCCAGCCGAAACGCCTACAGATAAGTTCAGGTCGTAACTGAGGCCAAGGTGATACGCATATGTCGCATTCACATTCGTTTGCCTGATGCGGCCCGCTTTATCCGTCAGCGCATAAAAACCAATGCCATGGTGCGGCTCTGCAGCAGTATAGGAGTTGACATAACTGCGGCTCAGCGGGTTGTCGCCATTACCCGAAAAAGAATTCACCGAGCTTCTTACAAAATCTTCACCTACCGGCGCATGAATAGAAACATATTGTGTAACCGGCGCGCCTTCCAATCCTTTCCACTGATTTCTATACCCTAATTTCACATCTGTATAGTTGTCTATTCCTGAAACTGCTGGGTTAAACAAATAATTGTTGAAAATGTATTGCGTAGAACGCGGGTTTTCCTGTGTCCAGCCTTTTAGACTTAACAGAAGAAACAATAAGAGGCTAAATCTTGATTTCATTGTAACTCATTGCTAAATGACCCCCAATAATAAGATAAATTTTACTGATAATGAATACTTTACTGATTTCAATACTTAGATTTGTGAATGAAACATTCAGAAAGCCATATTCAAATGGTCGCAGACACGCTAATGCCTGGCTTTGTACCCAATGATCCTAATGAAACTACACTGATCTTTCACTTTACTTTACCTCCGGATGAGAGTTATAGAGTGGAATATCTAAAATCTGCTAAAAACATCTGGGAATTTAGCAAAGCTGAAAAAGTAGAACGTTAACAATTACAATTATTTTTTTTTAAGAAAACCCAGGAATTTAATTACTTTTGGTTGATATTCAGTGTGATAGCTGAATTGGTGTGAGGGCACCTCTATATTATTAATAGGATAATTAGTATTTTAATTGCAATAGCGTAGTTATATAGGCTATAAAATCATCAAACTGAGTAATAATCTCCCGAATTTTATTTGGGGCTTCTTGCCTGTTTTTGAGTTTTTTATGATACGAGTAATGGACAGCTTACCTGCATCTGGCCTGGTTATTGCAAAAAGGTGCTAAAGGGGTGATTAATTTGTAATATGATTTTCTTCCTGTATACCATAGAGATACCCATGTCATGGGGTATGGTAATTGTTAAACAATGTAGGTAACTAGATCTAAAAAATTGGAAAATAACTTGGGGGGGGTCTTAGTTTCATCAAATGAAGAGGCGAGACTGGAAAATTTAAAAAAATATAAGATACTATATACGAAAACTGAACCTTATTTTGATCAGCTGGCTGCGATTACGGCAACGATGATGAAGACACCTATTGCGATGATCAATTTCGTAGATAGGGATGTAGTCTGGACAAAGGCCGATCAGCATGGACAAACCGGCAAAGAAATGGAGCGAGGATCGAGCCTCTGTTCATTGGCTATTCTAAATGAGAGTGTTACCGTATATGAAGATTTAATTCAGAATCCAGCATTGGTGTCTAATCCACTCTATGTAGGGGAGTCTGGGCTGCGCTTTTATGCCGCTGCTGCCATCACTACCAACGAAGGATTTAGAGTTGGGGCCGTTTGTATCGTAGATAAAAAGCCCCGCGTATTCGGAGAAGAAGATCGTAAAAAGCTGGAAAAAATTGCCCTGATGGTCAGACTGGAAATGAATAAAAGAATCGGGATCTCTTAAACAGTTATGCCTTCTTTTCTCAGGATGTAGTTGTAAATTCCGGTAATTGGTTTCTGGTAGATCTTTCCTACATGGATATGGTTCTTTAAACAGATTTCTCTCAGGATGTCCTGATAGTAAAAAGCAATGGAACCTACAAAATGGCAATTCAAGGTTTTGTAATTATTGTATTCTTTGATGTTACTGTCTACAAATTCCTGAAAGCCAGCCCTTAAAATCTGCTGAATATAAGGATGATCGGTATGGTCAGCCATAAAACGGCTCACCGATGCCAGATAGGTATTTGGAGAAGGCATCTGATACAATTGTGTCACTACCGTTTCCTTGTCGATCTGATAGGATTTAGCGAAAGCAGCAGAGAGTTCCGGAGGCATGGTCCCATAAAGGTAGCCAGTGATCATCTTGCGGCCGAAAAAGGTACCTGAACCTTCATCACCCAATACATAACCCAGTCCATGATGGCCGCTGTGTACGTTTTTGCCATCATAATAAGAGATATTAGAGCCTGTGCCCAGGATACAGGTCAACCCTTCCTGGTCACCACAAGTGGCATAGGCAGAACCGATCAGGTCATGCTCCACAGAAACATAAGCCTGAGTGAAAAAAGAAGAAATTCCATTAGAAATCACTTCCACCTTATCAGGTGAAGAGCATCCAGCACCAAAAAAGTAAATTTCCTTTACCTGATCTGCATAAGCGGCAATTTCTTTCTTCTTGGAAAAAAGTTTAAATATGTCCTGCGCATTCAAAAAATAAGGGTTAATTCCTTGGGTGCTAAAGCTAATGGTTTCTTCCGGGGTGTATCCCATCCAATCGGTTTTAGAAGAACCGCTGTCTGCTACTAGTATCATTCGCTAAAAATAACAATCTTATTGAATATTTAACGTTCCACTGATTTCTTTTAAGCTGATTTCTGTCAATTTTGCCTGATATTGGGCATCTAAATATCGGGTAATGGCCGTTATAGAATTTTTTTGTGCCTCTCTAAGCTCCAATGGAGCGATACTGCCCAGTCGGTATTTCTCAAGTGTAATGTCCAGATTTTGTTTAGCGATGTCCAGATTGTGCTGTTCCACTTTCAGTAAGTCCAGATTGGTTTGATAATTCTGAAAAGCAGTCAGTAGCTGTGCATTCAGATCCAGTCTGGTTTTCTCCAGGTTCAGCTCCGAAGAATTGATCTCTATTTTCGCATTGCGCTCATTCTGGCGCTGTAAAAACCCATTAAAAAGATTCAGACTGGCCGTTACGCCATAAGTGAAACCCCTTGCGCGAAACTTCTGGTTAAATCCCGTCGGACTCGTGCTATTCGAAAACTCATAACCACTATTCAAACCAATGGTAGGGTAGCGCTGTCCTTTTACCTGTTTTAAAGCCAGCTCGGCAATCTTTTTATTGATAAAAGCCGCCTGTAATGTCGGACTCAACTGTTCCGTTAAACCGGCCAGCTCCGCATAGTTCAGGTTTTGTGCTATACTGATATTTTCATCTACCTCAAAAACCAGGTTAAGATCCCGGGCCATCACCTGATTTAAAGTCACCATGCTATTTTTCAACAGGTTTTTCTGCTGCAGATACGCAGATGTGTCTGCATTATAATCTACAGTTGCAGCCAGTACATCCAGTTTTGATCCCCTGCCAATGGCCAGTTTGTTTTGTGCAATGGTTAAGCGCATCTTAGAAATATCTAATGACGTATCCGCGGCCATCACCAATTGCTGCTGTCTGGCAATGGCATAATAGCCACTGATCACATCGGCAACGGTAGTCAGGATGGTGCCTTTTGCAGTCACCTCTCCCAATTTCTGTAATTCTTTCAAACGGTCGTAATTCGCAAACATCTGGAAGCCATCAAAAACCGTCCAGCCCAGCGAAGCGCCGTAATTCTGGTTGGTACTCCTTACGCCATCCGATTTTTTCTCTACGCCCGTTGCTGCGGTTTGCACCGTATTCTGTTTGCTGCCACCCTTGCTGTAATCAGCGGTCAGCTGTGGCAACATGCCTGCATTTCCAGGATTCACATTGTTTTTCGCAATGCGGATGTCATTGTTCACGAGCTTAATGTCGTAATTGTTCTTTAATGCAATGCTGATGGCCTCTTCCAGACTCAGTTTTTGCTGTGCAAAACCAGTACTGCCCAGTAGCAACAGGGCAATGCTGAACAAGAGGTTTTTGCTTTTTAGAAGCTGATAGCTTGGAAACTGGATCATGATTTCTTATCGTTTTTTTCTGACGCTTCTTCTGCCAATGCGGCTTTCAGCGAAAGTTCTAATTCTGTATTTGCTTTGTGTTCCTTTGACCAGTAGGAATAAATAGCCGGGATCACAAATAAGGTCAGGATCAAGGCGAACATGGTTCCCCCAACGATCACAATTCCCATTCCCATCCTGCTTTTTGCAGCAGCACCTAAGGCCATTGCAATTGGCAATGCCCCGATGGCAATCGCCAGACTGGTCATTAAAATAGGCCTTAACCTGGAAACGGAAGCTTCCCGGATGGCATCATGCACGCTTTTACCGGTTTCTTTCAGCTGGTTGGCAAACTCCACGATCAGGATCCCGTTTTTGGTCACCAGACCGATGAGCATAATCGTCCCAATCTGACTAAAGATATTCCAGCTTTGCCCGAAAAGCCAGAGCGATAAAAATGCACCGGCAACGGCCATTGGTACGGTTAAGATGATGATGACCGGATCAATAAAGCTTTCAAACTGTGCGGATAAAATCAGGTACACCAACAATAGTGCTAGGCCAAAGGCAAACATGGTATTGGAAGAACTTTCCTTGAAATCCCTGGATTCCCCACCAAGGTCTGTAGAGAAAGATTCGTCGAGTATTTTCTCAGAAATCCGGTCCATGGCTGCGATTCCTTCGCCAATACTTTTACCTGGAGCCAAACCTGCGGAAACAGTAGCCGAGATGAAACGGTTATTTCTATACAGTTGCGGCGGACTGCTTTTTTCAATTGCCGTCACCAGGTTGTCAATCTGGATCAGCTCGCCCTTGTCATTTCTGACATATACTGAACTTAAATCCAAAGGATCTTTACGATCGTTCATCTCAAACTGCCCGATCACCTGATATTGCTTGCCGTTCATGAAGAAATAAGAGAAACGCTGTCCGCTTAATCCCAATTGCAGGGCAAGGCCAATGTCAGAAACCGATACCCCCAGATTTCTCGCCTTATCCCGGTCGATGGTCAGATCAATCTCCGGTTTATTAAATTTCAGGTCTACATCGGAGGTCGTAAAAGTCGGATCTTTAGCTACTTCATCCATAAACAAAGGCATTTTTTCACGAAGCTTTTCAAAGTTTTGTGCCTGAATGATATAGTTCACAGGCAATCCACCGCGTCGGCCCACAGAAATGGTAGGCTGCTGGGTAACAACAACTTTTCCTTCCGTATAACCCCTGGTAATTTTGGTCAGCTTGGCTGCAATCTCGTCCTGCGTCCTGCCACGATCACCCGGATCACTTAAGCCCATCCGGATGAAACCACTATTCGTAGATCCCGAACCCCCAAATCCTGGAGCGGTGATGGTAATATTTACCTTTTTTTCCGGAATAGAATCATTGATCATCTGCTGAATTTTCATCATAAAACGATCCGTGTATTCAAAAGAAGATCCCTCAGGTGTAGTGACCCTCATATTGATGGCACTTCTATCGTCATAAGGTGCTGTTTCTTTAGGTAATAACTGCCAGAAAAGCCCAATAACAGTCACGCAGACTACAATAATCGGAATAGCCAGCCATTTTTTATCCAGGAATTTATTCAGATTTTCCGCATAACTTTCATTCAGCCTCACAAAATAAGGCTCGGTCATGTTGTAAAACTTCGATTTCTTATGCCCGGTTGATTTCATCAGGTAGGCATTCAGCATCGGTGTTAAAGTTAAAGATACGAATGCCGAGATGAGGACCGCGGCACCGATCACGATCCCGAACTCCCGAAAGAGCCGGCCCACAAATCCTTCTAAAAATATCACCGGTAAGAATACCGCGGCCAGCGTGACCGATATCGAAATCACCGCAAAGAAAATCTCATTGGAACCTTTAATAGCCGCTTCGAAAGGAGAATACCCTTCCTCGACTTTCTTGAAAATATTTTCTGTGACCACAATCCCGTCATCCACCACCAGACCAGTAGCCAGTACAATCGCCAGGAGCGACAATACGTTGATCGAGAAGCCGAAAATGTACATGATGAAGAAGGTGAACACCAAGGATACCGGGATGTCAATTAATGGACGAATGGCAATGGCCCAATCCCTAAAGAACAGGTAAATGATAAGGATCACCAGGACCAGCGACAGCATAATGGTTTCTGCAACCTCGGTCACCGACATCTTGATGAACTTCGTATTGTCTAAAGAGATATTTAGCTTAATATCTTCTGGGATGTCCTTTTTTAACTGCTCAAATCTTTTGTCGAATTCCTTGGAAATCTCCAGGTAATTGGCCCCTGGCTGTGGGATCAGGCCCACTGCAACCATTGGTTTTCCCGATTCCCTTAAAATAGTTTCTTCATTTTCTGAACCTAAAGCAGCATAGCCGATGTCCTTCAGACGCACCACCTGATCTCCGTCGTTTTTCAGGATCAGGTTGTTGAACTCGTCTTCATTGGTCAGTTTACCCAATGTTTTTACAATCAACTCCGTATTGGCTCCGGTAATCTTTCCGGAAGGCAGCTCTACGTTTTCATTGTTCAGGGCAGTTACAATATCTTGTGTGGTTAAGCCATAAGCCGCCAGTTTATCCGGAGAAATCCGGATGCGCATGGCATATTTCCGCTGTCCCTGGATTTGTACACTGCTGACACCAGTAATGGTTTGCAAACGATCCGCAATCACGTTTTCTGCATAATCACTCAGCTCCATGACATTCCTTTTATCACTTTGAATGGTCATGGTGATGATGGCATCAGAGTTGGCATCCGCTTTACTCACTACCGGATTCCCATCAATGTCTTTCGGTAAACTCCTTGCCGCCTGGGAAACTTTATCCCTTACGTCATTCGCCGCGTCATCAATGTCTTTGTTCAGGTTAAATTCTATGGTAATGTTACTGCTTCCCTGATTACTGGAAGAGGAAATGTTCCTGATCCCGTCAATTCCGTTGATGGATTTTTCCAGCGGTTCTGTAATCTGTGACTCAATAATGTCTGAATTCGCTCCAGGATAGGAAGTTCTTACCGAAACTACGGTAGGATCAATGTTCGGGTATTCCCGGACACCCAGAAAATTATAGCCGATCACCCCAAAAAGGAGGATCATGAGGTTCATAACGATGGCCAGAACGGGCCTCTTTATACTGGTGGTTGAAATACTCATAAATAAAACTTAATTTTTAACCACAGTTACTTTCACAGGAGCATCCTGCTTTAAGGCCATTGCACCAGTAGTGAGCACGGTATCACCTACTTTTAATCCCGAAGTGATGACAATATTTTCCGCAGTACGCGTTCCTGCTTCTACAGGAATCTGCTGTGCTTTTCCATTTTTGCTGATGAAGACTGTTTTTCCTTTTAAGACCGGAATGATGGCTTCATTTGGAATGAGGATCGCATCTTTTGTTGTGCTCAGTGCCAGTTTGATTTTTGCAAAAGAACCCGGGCGAAGTTCCTGATCGGGATTGGGAACCAATGCCCTGATCTGTAAAGTTCTGGTGGCAGTATTGATGCCCGGCTCAATCGCATATACCCTTCCCGTAAATGTTTTCGGATAACCATCAGTGGTAAATGAAATATCGACACCTGATTTAATCTGTCCGATGTATTTTTCCGGAACAGAGAAGCTAAGTTTTAAGGGGTTGATGCTGGATAAATTGGCGATCACCATCGTAGGGGTTAAATAAACGCCTTCAGAGATAGAACGCAAGCCTATTTTTCCATTAAATGGGGCATAAATGGCAGTTTTTGCCAGTTGTGCACGCACCAGCTGTACCTGTGCTTTTAAAGATTGCAGGTTGGCCAATGAGGTGTCATATTCTTCCTGACTAATGGCACCTTTCTCCAATAGCTGTTTAGAGCGGTTTTCATTGGTTGCACTCAAACTTTGTTTGGTCAGTGCATCCTGTAATTGTGCCTGTATGTCGCGGTCGTTGATTTTTACCAGCAAACTGCCTTTGGTTACATTAGCGCCTTCTTTGAAATTAATTTTGGTCACCAATCCTGATACCTCCGAACGCAGGTCTACAGTTTCATTGGCTTCCAGTGTTCCGGTGATGTCTATATTGCTGTCAAAATCACCCGTAGAAACGACCATTCCATTCACTTGTAAACCCTTTGCCGGAGCTCCCTTGCCTTTTGACATGCCGGGGCCGTCGCCGGCAATTTTTTTATTCGCTGAAATCCGATAGTAAACTAAATAGGCGATGCCTAGAGCGATGAGGGTATAGATAATGTACCTTAGTTTCATATTTGTGTGGGGTGTGGGGTAATGTAACAAGCAAAAATATTTATTTAAACCACCCCTAATAGCTTGTATTAAGTATGTTACAGCTTAATTACCATTTTAAAGGCAAGCAAAAAGGATAAGTTATAAATTTGCGAAACAGTAGGACGCTGGAAAAGGCAGATGGTTTAGCGCAATTTAGATAGTTTAATATAATAATTGTGTGACAAAAGAAAAAGACCAGGTAAGCTCATGATAGCGCCTGTAAAAAGGTCTGGGGAAATATTAAAATCAGCAGGAAACAAATCAATGAAAAAAACAGTAACAGGATTAGTATTATTACTATCATTAGGTATGACCGCAAAATCGCAGGTGAAAGTAGATTTCGAGGTGAGCTTTATAGAGCCACAAGCCCATTATGTGGAAATGGAAATGAACATTTCCGGACTAACAAAAGACTATGTAGATGTGAAGATGCCAGTTTGGGCACCAGGTTCGTACCTGATTCGTGAGTTTGAGAAAAGTGTAGAAGATTTTACGGCTACGGCGAACGGCAAACCGGCAAAATTTGAGAAAGTAAGAAAAAATGCCTGGAGAGTCTATTCAGCGAAAGCGAAAAACGTAAAAATTAAATATAGAGTGTATGCCTTTGAAGTTTCTGTGCGTACTTCTTTCATAGACGACCGCCATGCTTTCCTATCGAGCACGGGCATATTTATGTATCCTGATGGGATGCTGAACCTGCCAAGTACAGTAAAAGTAATTCCTTTTAAAGGATGGACGCAGGTGTCTACGGGCTTAGAGCCGGTACCAGGAAAAGCATTCACCTATACCGCAGCAGATTTTGATATTTTATTCGATAGCCCGATAGAAGTGGGAAATCAGGATATCTTCGAATTTGAAGCCTCCGGTGTAAAACATACGGTAGCCATGTTTGGTGGTGGTAACTACGATAAAGAGCGTTTAAAAGTAGATATGGCGAAAGTTGTGGAGCAGGGAACTGCTATTTATGGCGAAAACCCGAACAAACACTACACCTTTATCGTACACAATTTTTCTAGAGGCGGCGGCGGTTTAGAGCACTTAAACTCTACAGTACTTGGTGCTTCCCGCGATGCTTACAATACACCAGAAGGTTATTTAGGCTTCATGAACCTGGTCGCTCATGAATATTACCATTTATGGAATGTGAAAAGGATGCGCCCGATCGCTTTAGGCCCATTTGATTACGACAATGAGAATTATACCACTAACTTATGGGTGTCAGAAGGTTTTACTTCTTACTATGAGAACAAACTGGTATTGCGTGCAGGTTTTATAAATCAGCAGGAATTTGTAGATGGATTGGTTACCGCAGTAGCCAATGTATCCAATACTCCGGGTGCTAAAGTACAGTCTGCAGCAGAATCTAGTTATGATGCCTGGATCAAAGGATACAGACCAAATGAAAACTCTAACAACACTGGCGTTTCTTATTACAGCAAAGGTGAAGTAGTAGGTCTGTTGATGGACATCGAAATTGCAAATGCAACAAAAGGAAAGAAAAGTCTGGATGATGTGATGAAAGCGATGTACCTGCAAGGGAAAAAACTAAACAGAGGATATACGGATGCCGAATTTAAGGCGATGGTTGAAAAAATCAGCGGAAAGGATTTTACTGATTTCTGGGCTAAATATGTGACCGGTACACATCCATTGGAGTATGATAAATACTTAGGATATGCAGGTATCAAGATCAAAAATGAAAACGAAGGAAAACAAATCCCTTATATTGGCGTAGCCGCAAAGAAAACTGAAGGAAGAATCTTTATTTCTGCGGTATCGAGAAATTCGGCTGCATGGGTAGATGGTCTGAATGTAAATGATGAGCTGATCAGCATAAACGGTGTTCCGGTAACCGCAGTAGTGTTAGATCGTATGCCGGAGATTGCCAACAGCAAAGTAGGTGAGGTCATTACGGTGAAAATAGCAAGAGATGGTTTGGAAAGAGATTTCAAGGTAACGCTGAAAGCGAATCCGAACTTAAAACTGGTAGCGGAAATGGATCCGAATGCTACAGCAGCAGCAGTTGCAGTACGTAAAGGCTGGATGGGTATTTAATCCGGGAAGGTCCCCTAAAAGAAAAGGGTTGATCTGCATGAATTCATGCAGATCAACCCTTTTCTTTTTATTCGTTTTTTACGAAACTAGAACGTGAAACGGATAGATAGTCCTACGCCAGAAGCGTCGAAATCTGTCTCAGGAACCAATCCGATTGCTGGTTTCCAGTCTAAAGAAAGGTTGATTGGCGCATCAGCAAATTTGTAATCCAAACCTAAAACACCGTCTAAACCTAAATAAAGATCGCTGCCATTGTGTGGTTTGTATTTAACAGATCCTACTGTACCACCAATACCATAATACCAGTTTAAACCAGCAGCATTGCTGATTGGGTTGTAGATTTCATATAAACCAGTTACACGGAAATAGTTCGTGTGATCAGTAGATCTAAAGTTGGCAATTAAATCTATCATTTTGTTTCCACCCAATGTTGTTTTGAAAGTTACACCATTCGCGGCACCAAAGCGACCACCGATAGCGTTCTTGTAACTTTGCGCGTTTGAAGTAGATTGGAATGCAAACGTAGCAATCACTGATAGACAAATAATAGTAAGTAATTTCTTCATAATTGTGTTTTTATTTAAATTTTATAGCTGATTCGTGTCATAACAACTATTGTGCCGTGTTCCATTTTGTTTGCTATTTTTGTAACATTTTAATAGTAATTTGATGCTTTTTCCAAATTTAGACTGGATTTGAATTGGATTTGAGCTTCACCTCAGCCCGCTCTTCACCAGGTTCAGCGCTAAATGCTTGTTTTTATAGCAGCTGCATTTTCTTTACTCAGGCTCTTGGTATGAAAAACAAAATAGGCTCCGGGCAGTGACGATAATGCTGAAATGCTGTAAAATAACAAGCTGATTGTGATCGCTACCTGCGGATCAAGTACAAAATACTTAGCGCCATACATGAATACCAGTTCTCTTGCGCCCAGACCACCAATAGTAAGTGGAAATAAAGCCAATAAAGAGGAAGCCATAAACAGCAATATATAAGGTAAGAAAGGTCCTTCAACCCGCAAAGTATACCATATAAATAAGGCACAGAGCAGCTGACAGGTTTGTCCGCCTAATGCTTTAAGGTGGATCATTAAAAACGAAGGGACATATTGCTTAAACCATAATTTCAATATCAGGTAATAGCCGGCAGTACCCAGAATGATCAGGATCCATGCCCAATAGGTGGGTATGGGTAATCCGCTTGTTCTGGATAGCAGCAGCAACAGCAATACGGTGAGTGCCCAAAGGCCGCTCAGTTTGTCCATAAACACAGCAGTCACTAATTTACGCGTCTCGATGCCATATTCTTTACGCAGCAAAAAGATCTTATAGCCGTCGCCGCCAATTCCGCCAGGAAGAAACATATTGTAAAACATGCCCAGGAGGTACAATTTATAGTTCAGCCATTCTGAAAGTTTCAATCCGATACATTCAAAAAAACTTCTGACCCTGGAAGAGGCGAACAATTGAGAACAGATAAAGGCAATAAAAGCGCCAGCTAATGGCACTGGATCTGCTTGTGCAACGGTTGCACGGGTCTTTTCCAGGTCTACATTAGAGAATACCCAGAATAAAGCGCCAGCTGTAAGCAGCAACTTGATCAGGGTTTTAAAAATGGAAAAGAGGGTTTTGGACTTTATCATGTCGCTTATATTGGTTTGGATACCCGCTTCACAAAAGAAGCAATCGTCACAAACGCTGCGTTTTTTTGTTTTAATTTATGGATAAACTGATCCATTCTTTTGATCATTTTCTCACCGGTATTCTTGCGTACATACCCTGGAAAGCCAAAGCGCTCCGGATCATCCAGATCAGTGAATTCCCATGGATGAAAATAAACATTCAGGTAACCATCCGCTTTTATAGTCCAGCGGGCCATAGCTGTATATAGCCACAATGGAAGGTTATGGAAAGACAGCCAGAACAATGGGAACCTGATCAGCGGTGTAACTGAAGCCGGGATTTGCAAGACCTTGCCTGTTTTGAAATGAGTTCTTGGCAAATGCAGGTTATTGTACCGGCCCGGCAGCCAGGTCGGGTTAATGGAGCTGTTGTATTCATAACCTGCATTTTGTATGTCCATATCATCGGTAGGCTGCATTCTCGCCATGCGGTATCCGGTAACGGGCGCCTGAATAATTTTTTCCAGCTCCAGTCTGGAAGAAAGCAAATGCGCTACCTTGAAATCAGAATGGTAATACCCATGAGAAGCCAGTTCATGGCCCTGATCCAATATCCGACGAATTGTTGCAGGCGCATTTTGTGCAAAAATGACGGTGCTAAAAAATGTTGCTTTTACCTGATGGCGTTCCAATATATCCAGTATGGCTTCCGTACCTGCAATAGAGATGTCCATTTGATCTTTAAAAGAGATCTCTTTATGGTATTCGAAGGGCATATCAAACTCTTCGATATCGAAACTTAGTAGTATCACGTATGTTATTTTTTAGCTTTTTATATTTGTTGACCGAACGATGTAATTCGGCCTTAATTTGACCTGCATAAACATCTTTCCTAGGTAAATTCCAATAATACCTAGTATGATCAGTTGTATGCCTCCAAAAAATGCAATGGTCATAATGATGGATGCCCAGCCAGAAACTTCGTGTCCAAAGGTAAAGGCATACAGTACATAGGGCAAATATAAGACGGATATTCCAGAAAAGACAAATCCGAGGTAAACGACATTGTATAATGGCTTTATGGAGAAGGAAGTGACGCCCTGCAGCGCCAAGCCCACCATCTTTTTCAAAGTGTATTTAGAACTCCCTGAAAATCTTTCTGCGGGGTCATAGTTGACTGCATATTGTTTGAAACCAATCCATTTCACCAAACCACGTAAAAATGGTTCATTTTCATGAAATTCTTTAAATACATCCACTACTTTTCGATCCAGCAATCTGAAATCTGAGGCTCCCTGATCCAATTCCACAGAGGCCATCCGGTTCAGTATATGATAGAACAATTTTGAAGTGAACCGCTTTTTAAAAGGCAGTCTTTTATCTTCATTTCTGATGGTATAAACCACTTCATATCCTTCTTCCCATCTTTGGATCAGCTCTGGAATCAATTCTGGCGGATGCTGCATATCGCCATCCATACAGATCACAGCTGCACCGCGTGCATAGTCCATCCCGGCTTTAACCGCCTGCTGATGGCCGAAATTCCGGGAAAATTCAATGTGAAAAATATGGTCACTGTGTTTAGCCATCATTTCCAATACGGCCATGGTGCTGTCTGTGCAGCCATCTGCCACAAAAATGATTTCAAATGTATAGTTCGGCAAGCCAGCGAAGACCTCCCGGATACTGGCCGCAATTACAGGGATATTGTCTGCTTCATTGTAAGCAGGAATCACCACAGAGATTAACTTTTGATTAGTCATGAGTCGGAATGGATTTTCTAAAATCTACTGTCAACATCTGATATACAATGGTCAACCAAACCAATATACAAGGTAATGCTTTTAAAGAATAAGGCATAATATAGGTTCTTCTGATGTATCTTGGAAACAAATCGGAAGGGGAGAAACTGGTCAGTAACATGGCAAAAACAAATAGGGCAATGACCCACCATTTTTTTGGATCCGGCTGAATGATGAACCAGATGGCTACCCCTAGCATCGCAATAATATAGGTTGGCGATTCGGAACCACTACTGAAGATCACGGTAAATATCAAAACCGAGCTCAGCATCATCAGTTGAAAATTAGTGCTTTTATATTGATTCACACGAAGGTAAGGCAAGGCAAATAAGGCCAATCCTCCCAGCAAAAATGGCGCATTTGGAATGGTCGCATCCCCGGATATGCGCCTCACCATTCCCATGACGGAAATGTCCTGCATAGAAACCAGGGAAGCATTCAGGGAGTTTTTATACACTAAGGATTCCTTCCAGTCAATATGAGAGGACCAGACAAAACTCAGGTCTGAAAGCACTGCAGGTAAAAATGTCAGTACCGGCAATAAAATCAGTCCGCCGATGACAAACTTGGTTTTATTCTTCGCGAAGAAGAAGAAAGCCAGTCCAACGATGCCATATAATTTTACTAAAAACCCGATGATGATCATCGCTGCAGCTTTGACTTCCTGCTGTTTATAGATAAAAGAAAAAGCGAGTAAGATCAGTCCGGTCAGGGCCACATTAAACTGAAAACTCAATAAGGCGGTGAGTGCCTCATGTAAACAGATGATGGCTACCCAGGACTGCTGTTTTTGCTTAATCGGCAGGTTATAAATCCCCCAATACAAGACCAGTGCATTACAGACGTTCCATAAAACGGTTCCAAAAGCATCCGGTAAAAGTGCAAACGGGGCGATCAGCAAGGCAAAGAATGGGCCGTAGTGATTGCTGTCCAGATACAGAACCGGGTTTTCTGTATATAAATTCAGGTGGTCTATACTATGCCAAAAGACATGCTTGAAAATTTTGTAATTGTTATACGTGCCGTGTAAATATTGTTTCGTGGCTGAAACGACCGCAGCAATCAGGTATAAGCCTAGTATTACTTTTTTATCCAGGATAAATGCAAGAAAGCGGTTCGGTGCTTTGCTTGGAATAGACATTGAGGACATAGATGCAGATGTGTGTGTTTTTTCCTGTTTTAATCAGTCGAGCTTGTTATTGATCAATACGATTAGGGATGTCGCTGGATCTCTTTGCTTACAGGCGTTTTTCTTATTTTATTTAATTTGGTTAATATTTTTTTATAGCGCTCGCTACCTGCGGTCTATGGTTTTTATGGAATAGAACGCTTTAATAAGCAAAGATAAATTTTCGGCATATATAATAGATGGTCTGATTGAAAATATGTTACATTAATTAGGGTTAAGTTTTGTGGGAGTAGCTAAAAATCAATTTAACTGAGGCTCAATGATTCTAACACCGCATTTAAATGGGGTTTAAAGCAATTTCAATTGATCAGTTTAAAATAAAAGCTGCGATTGCTCATTTTTACTTTGCTTTCAGATCGCTGAAAACTCAGGTTATTTTGGGAGATGACTGGATTGTAGTGCACAAAATCTTCTCCTGATTATTCTTGGCCAAAGAAAACATACCATTATAATAATTGGTTTTAATAGCACTAATAATTTGTTAGATTTGAGAAAGACCAGGTAATAATTATAAAAATAACCGTATATGGCTGTAAATATCACACGCGTATTTGATTTACTTCAATACAATTTAGAGAATTTTCCCAAAGAGGAGTTTATAAGTGGTAAGGTTAAAGGGGAGTGGAAAAAATATAGTACCCAGCATTTTTGTGAAACCGTGGATACATTGAGCAGAGGTTTGCTGGAGATTGGCGTCAAAAAAGGGTCAAAGGTGGCCGTGATGTCTGCCAATCGTCCCGAATGGAACATTACTGATTTCGCGATTATACAGTTGGGTGCCTACCAGGTCCCTTTATACCCGACATTAGCGGAGCATGATATTAAATTTATTCTCGAAAATGCAGCCGTAAGTGTTGTTTTTGTAGCGGATGAGCAGATCTATCAAAAAGTAAAAATAGCTGCTGCAGAACTGAAATCTGAGTTGAAGGTATATAGCTTCGATCCGGTAAAAGGAATCCCTTCCTGGGAGGAATTGCTGGAGGCAGGAAAGGCTCAGGCCGGACTGGATCTGGAAGTGTACCGTGCGGAGGTGAAAGCCGATGATATTTTAACCCTCATCTATACCTCTGGTACGACGGGTACGCCAAAAGGGGTAATGCTGACCCATGACAACCTGGTGAAAAATTTTGAAAAGTCTTCGGTGCTGGTTCCTCCGGGACTTCACAAGGCTTTGAGTTTTTTACCATTGTCGCATATTTTTGAACGCATGATTGTGTACCTCCATATGTATAAAGGCGCGTCAGTATATTATGCGGAAAGTATGGAAACCATTGTGGCCGACATACAGTTTGTGAAGCCCAATGCCTTCTCTACCGTTCCACGTTTGCTGGAAAAGGTATACGATAAAATCATGGAGAAAGGAAAGGAATTAACAGGCATTAAAAGAGGCATATTTTTCTGGGCGCTTTCCGTTGCGGAAAAATTCGAATTCGACAACGGTCCTTTTTATAAGTTCAAACTCGGCATTGCCAGAAAGCTGGTCTTTAAGAAATGGCAGGAAGCCCTGGGCGGCGAAATTGTGGTAATTGTTTCTGGAGGAGCCGCTTTAAACGCGCGTTTATGCAGGATCTTCTGGGCGGCAGGAATGCCGGTGATGGAAGGATACGGCTTAACAGAAACTTCGCCGGTGATCACCGTAAATTATATCGGAGCCACCAGGTTTGGAACTGTAGGTCCGCCGATTGATGGTGTAGAAGTGAAGATTGCAGAAGATGGGGAAGTACTGGCCCGCGGACATAACATCATGAAGGGCTATTATAACCATCCAGAACTGACCGCTGAGTCTATCGACAAAGAGGGCTGGTTCCATACCGGAGATATTGGCGAATTGATCGAAGGCCGGTTCCTGAAAATTACCGATCGTAAAAAAGAGATCTTTAAAACAGCAGGCGGCAAATATGTTGCTCCCCAGATGCTGGAAAATAAATTGAAGGAATCCCCATTGGTGGAACAGGTAATGGTGCTTGGTGAAAACCGAAAGTTTCCATCGGCCTTAATTATTCCTACTTTTGCAGCGCTGAAAGCCTGGTGTGCTAAAAAGGGAATTGCTTATACCACCAATGAACTGATGATCAAAGATCCGCAGGTCTTGAAAAAGTATGATGAAATTGTTGCTTTTAGCGGCAAGGAGTTTGGCAAATGGGAACAGGTGAAACGCATTGCGTTGCTCTCCAAAGAGTGGAGCATCGAAGGCGGGGAGCTGACCCCTAAACTGAGCTTAAAAAGAAAGGTCATTCTGGAGAAAAACGGAGCGATCATAGAAAAAATTTATACAGATGCAGCGGATTATAAGGGCTAGGTTATTTTTAAATATCAATGGGTTTTTGCTGATCGCGGCCATCCTGTTATCAGGATGTGCAGGTACTCAGCAAGGCAGCAAAAATGCGAAAGACTACCGCAATGGGATGGTGGTTTCTGCTAGTCCTTTTGCCTCGAAAGTAGGACTGGACATTTTGAAAAAAGGTGGAAATGCGGTGGATGCCGCAGTAGCCGTCCAGTTTGCTCTGGCCGTGGTATACCCCAATGCCGGAAATATCGGTGGTGGTGGTTTTATGGTTTATCGCGCTGCGGATGGCAGCAGCAATACCCTTGATTTTAGAGAAAAAGCCGGTGCTGCAGCATCCAGAGATATGTACCTGGATCAATCTGGTGCACCGATTGTTGATAAAAGCCTGTATGGACAGCTGGCAGCAGGTGTTCCTGGTTCAGTTGCAGGTATGGCGACTGCACATGAAAAATATGGAAAATTGCCTTGGGCAGCTTTAGTAGAGCCGGCAATTTTACTTGCCAGAAATGGTTTTCCCCTGAGCAGGCAGCAGGTGGGAGAGCTCAATGAGCTTCGCGAAAAATTACTGCAATTCAATCCGGAGGGTACCGCATTGCTGAAAGATGGCAAATGGACCGAAGGGGAACTGCTGAAACAGGAAGAACTGGCCAGTACGCTGGAACTGATCCGCGATAAAGGAAGGGCAGGATTTTACGAAGGTAAAGTGGCCGATCTTTTAATTAAGGAAATGAACCGCGGCGGTGGTATCCTGACGAAAGCAGATTTACAAAACTATCAGGCGATCTGGCGCAAGCCGATTACCGGAATGTATAAAGATTACCGCATCATTACCATGCCTCCTCCATCCAGTGGAGGAATTGCCCTGATTCAGCTCTTGAAATCTGTAGCGCCATTTCCATTGAAAAAATGGGGATTCCAGCAGGATTCTACCGTACAGCTCATGGTGGAAGCAGAACGAAGGGTCTATGCAGATCGTGCCACGCATCTGGGCGACCCCGATTTCTATGACGTTCCTGCGAGTGCTTTAATGAAAGATCAGTACATTCAGGATCGCATGAAAAGCATGGACTGGCTAAAGGCAACGCCCAGCGCCTCAGTTAAAGCAGGTGCAGTCCTGGGAAAAGAACATGAAGAAACCACGCATTATTCTATTGTCGATCAGGAAGGCAATGCCGTTTCTGTAACCACCACCTTGAATGGCTCTTACGGTGCTACAGTAGTAGTAAAAGGCGCAGGATTTCTGCTCAACAATGAAATGGACGATTTTTCTGTGAAACCAGGCGCAGCCAATATGTATGGCTTGATTGGTGGCGAAGCGAATGCTATTGCCCCTGGAAAACGGATGCTGAGCTCTATGACACCTACAATTCTTGAAAAAGATGGAAAGCTGTTCATGGTAGTGGGTACGCCTGGAGGATCGACGATTATAACGTCTGTTTTTCAGACCATTCTAAATGTGATCGAATTTGACCATAATATGCAGCAGGCAGTGTCTGCTAAACGTTTTCACCACCAATGGTTACCCGATTTGATCTATACTGAAAAAGGGGCAATAGATTCGATTACCCGCGTTAAACTGCAAGCTAAAGGCTATATCATTGCGCCAAGAGGGCCAATGGGTAGAGTAGATGCGATCCTGAAAACAAAACAAGGTGGTTATCAGGGGGCTGCAGATCCCCGTGGTGATGATCAATGGCTCGGTTGGTAGCTGTCTGAAATTCCACACACTTATTTTCAAATTACAGTCGTTTAAAGCAGTTTAAATAATTGGCCTGAGTATTGAATTGATTTCAATGATTAAACATTGTAATAATTTATTCAATACTTATCTTATGAAACAAAATCTATTTAAAACCCTGCCTGTAGCTTTTGCTGCGCTCCTAATCGGAGGTTCTGTTCAGGCACAGGATCAAGCAGGTACAACCTCAAATCAGTTGACGACCTGGTCGATTGGCCTTAATGCTGGGGTTTTAACTCCTTTATCTCCTCTTGGTGGACATAATGATTTCTCTAATATGAAATCTAGCCTTGGTTACGGACTTTATATAAAGAAACAAATTACTCCTTATTTTTCCCTGCGTTTAGACGGAGTGAGAGGTAAATTGAAAGGTGATAACTCTGAAAACTGGAAAAGCGGTGCACCAAACGCCAGCCCTGTAAATGCTTTTGAAACTAACCTGGACTATTCAGGAAGTTTAAATGCAGTGGTAAACTTGTTTAACATCAGTATGTTCAATGCGAACAGTGCGGTACAATTGTACGCATCTGGTGGTGCTGGTTTAGCAGGTTATAAAGTGAAAACTTCAGCTACCTCTGGTGGTGCATTAGTAGACTATGCTGGTGGTAAAACAATTTCTGAATTGATTATCCCAGTTGGATTAGGTGCTAAATTTAAATTAGCAGACCGTGTAAACTTAGATTTAGGGTGGACTGTTAACTTTGTTGATGGTGATAATCTTGATGGTTATGCACGTGGTAACAGCAGCGATAAATATAACTACGGTTATGCAGGTTTAGAGTTTGCTTTAGGAAAAGGATCGAAACAATTGGCATGGCATAACCCGGTAGCTTTAACTTACGAAGAAGCTTTATCGGCAAAACAAACTGCAAATGCATTAAAAGCTGAGAATGATAAATTAAGAGGCGAAATGAACGACCTGTTAAAAGATTCTGATGGCGATGGTGTTGCTGATAAATTGGATAAATGTCCAGGTACTCCAGCAGGTGTTGTGGTTGACGGTTCTGGTTGTCCATTGAAAATCCCTGTACCAGTAATTCAGGAAAAAGTAATCATCACTGAAGCTGACCGTAAGGTAGTAGAAGAGGCGATTAAAAACTTAGAGTTTGATTTAGGAAAAGCAACGATCCGTGATAAATCTTACGCTACTTTAAATCGTGTTGCGGCATTGTTAGTAGAGAAAAACTTTAGCCTTAAATTGGCAGGTCATACTGATAACACTGGTTCTATGGCTTTAAATTTACGTTTATCGAAAGATAGAGCAGAAGCAGTAAAAGCTTATTTAGTATCTCAAGGTGCTAATCCTTCACGTATTGAAGCAGTAGGTTATGGTCCAAACCAACCAATTGCAACCAATAAAACTGCCGCTGGTCGTCAGAAAAACAGAAGAGTAGAATTTACACTTTACTAGTCGGTAGTTAAATACTGAATAGAAAACCGCCTTGCGATCAGCAAGGCGGTTTTTTTGCGTTTACCATTTTAAAAGACCTTCCATTTTTGTGATTTCATATTAGGACATTAGCGGGGGTTGATAGGGCCATTCTGCGCAAATTTGCTTTCAAACCCTGTTTAAAGACCGATTTTAACTTCAATTAATTACTAATAATGTTAGTAATTAATTGAAGTTGATAAGGGTTGTGCTATTGTTTATTAGTATCTTGGTGTTTTATAATTCTAACCAATAAACCCTTGTATCATGGCAATATTCACAGTAGGCCCTTTTGGGCGCCCATCCGGGAAAATAGGAAACCTAGTCTTTTATACATTAAACGGACAATTAGTGGCGCGCGGGATTGGAAAGCCAGGGAAACCGAGCTTAAAACAACTGGCCAATCGTCAGGCCATGTCAGCGACGATGGATTTTTTGAAACCGATGACTGATTTTATCAATGTCAGTTTTAAATCGGAGGCCGAAGGCAGCTTGAAAAACCCGCATAACCTGGCCACCTCCTATAATAAGAAACACGCTTTAACGGGTGAATATCCTAATATTTGCGTTGATTATACCAAAGTGATCCTCAGTAAGGGGCAGCTGGAATCGGCAAACGAATTAAAAATCAGCAAGGGAGAAAATGGCCTTCATTTGAGCTGGGATAATGGCATTACTGAAAATGGCGAAAATGATGACCTGCTGATGGTGATGATCAGCCATCCTGGTCGAAAACGTGCAACCAGTTACTTAAACGCTGCAAGAAGAGCAGATGGGACTTGCTTTCTTCCACTTGCTAAGGATTGGATGCTGGGGGAGCAGATGGAAATTTATGTCTGTTTTAAATCGGCGAATGGTCAATTGATCTCTGATAGTACCTATGTAGGCAATCTGAATGGTGCCCCGGCAACTAAAGAAGAACAAGGAAAAGAAACGCTGTACCAGGCGACGAAAACCCGATACGATTTGGTGGCCGCTAATTACGATAAAAAAAGACTGGATTTTACGGAGGGAATCCCCGAAAGCAAGGCCTTCCGCTGTCTCGAAACAGAATACTTCGCTTTAAAAAGTAAACTGTTAATGCTGCAGCAAAGATCTTCCTGACCATCGGGGAAATGTCCTTTTTGTAGGTCTGTTCCAGGCTTTTCGGTGTGTTGATCTCTCCTGTTTTTCTCGCTATTGAAATAAAATAATATTTTTTTTCTTTGCTTGCATTTGATTTATTTATTCGATAGCTTTGTTATGCAAGCATAGTAATTAATGAAACAACAAGAGACAGTAGATTATTTCCTGAAAGTGGTTTGGCAGAACGTTTCCAACACTTATAATCAGATCGCTTCCGGGTTCGGAATCACGCAGGCCATTGGCTATGTGCTGATCAATATTGAGAAAGAAGGGACTGCGGTTTCTAAGCTGGCCGGTTTGCTGGGCGTAAAGGCCACCAGTTTATCAAGAATGCTAAACAATATGGAAGAACAGGGGTTAATATATCGGGAGACTTCGATCGGCGATAAGCGGTCGGTGAAAGTTTTCCTGACCGATTTAGGCAGAGAGAAAAGATTGCTCGCAAGAGCAGTGGTGATCTCTTTTAATGAATACCTGAATAAGCATTTTAGCAACCAGGAAAAAAATAACCTGATCTCGTCCCTACAGAAACTGAATAAACTTACACTGGCATATAAAATTCCTACTGAAAATTATGAACAAGAAGATAAATAGAGTAGCAGTATTGGGCTCAGGTATTATGGGTTCACGTATTGCTTGTCACTTTGCGAACATTGGAGTTGAAGTACTTTTATTGGACATTGCGCCAAAGGAACTCAGCGCAGAGGAGCAGTCGAAAGGACTGAGTCTGGACCATCCTGCAGTTAAGAATCGAATTGTAAATGCGGCATTGCAAAATACGGTGAAAACTAATCCTTCACCTGTTTACAGCAAAAAAGTCTTGAATAAAATTACGACAGGGAACTTTACGGACGACATGTCAAAGATCGGGTCTTACGACTGGATCATTGAGGTGGTGGTAGAAAACCTGGACATCAAAAGAAAAGTGTTTGAGCAGGTAGAGCAATTCCGTAAACCGGGATCACTGGTTACTTCGAATACTTCGGGAATCCCGATCCATTTAATGGCTGAAGGAAGATCGGATGATTTTAAAGCCAATTTCTGCGGTACTCACTTCTTTAACCCGCCTCGTTACCTGAGGTTGCTGGAAATCATTCCTACACCGGATACCCATCCGGAACTGGTGGATTTCTTAATGCATTACGGAGATAAATTTTTAGGAAAAACGACGGTATTATGTAAGGATACCCCGGCATTTATTGCGAATAGGGTAGGTGTATACTCCATTATGGCTTTACTGCATCTGGTAGAGAAAATGGATCTGACTGTAGAAGAAGTTGATAAATTTACCGGTCCTGCTTTAGGCAGACCAAAATCGGCGACTTTCCGTACCACTGATGTGGTGGGATTAGATACCATGATTAAAGTTTCCAAAGGACTGTACGACAATTGTCCGGAGGATAAAGCACATGAGTTATTTAAGCTTCCCGCGTATGTAGAGAAAATGGAAGCCAACAACTGGCTGGGTGATAAAACAAAACAAGGTTTTTATAAAAAAACAAAAACCGCAGATGGCAAAACAGAAATTTTAGCGCTAGACTTAAAAACCCTGGAATACCGTCCTCAGGAGAAAGTGAAATCGGCTACGCTGGACATCACTAAATCTATTGAGAATGTAAGAGATAGAATGAAAGTTTTTGCCGCAGGAAAAGATAAGGCCGGAGAATTGTTCCGCGCTTCTTTCTTCGGATTGTTTGAATATGTATCGGACCGCATTCCGGAAATCTCTGATGAGCTGTACCGGATTGATGATGCCATGCGTGCCGGATTTGCCTGGGATTTAGGTCCTTTCGAAGTTTGGGATGCCGTAGGTATTGCCGATGCAATTGAAGGGATGAAAAAATATGGCCATGAGGCTGCACCCTGGGTGCATGAAATGCTGGCTGCCGGACATACTACTTTCTATAAAGTTGAAGATGGCGTAAAAAAATATTATGACATCCCTTCGAAAAGCTATAAAGCAGTTCCGGGAACAGAGGCCTTTATCATTCTTGATAATTTAAGGGCAAATAAAACGATCTGGAAAAATGGTGGTGCTTCTATCATTGACCTTGGTGATGGTATCCTGAATGTCGAATTCCATTCTAAAATGAATACGATTGGCGGCGATACATTACAGGCCATCAATAAGGCAATAGACCTTGCGGAAAAAGAATACAGAGGGGTCGTAATCGGAAACGATGGCGCCAATTTCTCTGCCGGTGCAAATGTGGGCATGATTTTCATGATGGCTGTAGAGCAGGAATGGGAAGAGTTAAACCTGGCCATCCGAATGTTCCAGAATACTTCGATGCGCATCCGTTATTCTTCCATTCCGGTTGTGGTTGCTCCGCATAATTTAACACTTGGCGGGGGTTGTGAATTTAGTTTACATGCGGACCATGTGCAGCTGAATGCCGAAACTTATATGGGATTGGTAGAGTTTGGCGTTGGGGTGATTCCTGGCGGCGGTGGTACCAAAGAGTTCGCTTTGCGTGCTTCCGACGAATATAAAGACGACCAGATTGTACAAAATGTTTTAAAAGACAGGTTCCTGACCATCGGTATGGCGAAAGTTTCCACTTCTGCTGTTGAAGCCTTTGAATTGGGTTACCTGCAGAAAGATAAATATTCGATTTCGATGAACAGAAGCCGATTGATCGCCGATGCGAAAGCAAAAGCAATTGAACTGGCAGATGCAGGATATACGAAACCTGTACCTCGTAAAGACATCAGGGTGTTGGGTAAACAAGGTTTAGGTATTGTTTATGCCGGCGCTAACACGATGTATTCCGGTCATTATATTTCTGAACATGACAAGAAAATCTCTGAAAAATTGGGTTGGGTGATGTGTGGTGGAGATCTTTCCTCGCCAACAGAGGTCACAGAACAGTATTTACTGGACCTGGAAAGGGAAGCCTTCCTATCGCTTTGCGGAGAACGTAAAACACTGGAGCGAATTCAAAGTATTGTGACCAAAGGGAAACCTTTAAGAAACTAATTTTTTTCTATTAAAAGACACAGACATGCAAGAAGCATATATTATAGCAGGCTATCGTACCGCAGTGGGCAAGGCTCCCCGTGGTGTATTTCGTTTTACCAGAGCTGATGATTTAGCGGCAGATGTGATCAGACAGCTGGTGGCCTCAGTGCCTAATCTGGATACGACACAAATTGATGATGTGATTGTTGGAAATGCGACTCCTGAAGCAGAGCAAGGCCTGAATATCGGGCGTATGGTTTCGCTGATGGGATTGGATACCGATAAAGTACCGGGTGTAACAGTCAATCGTTACTGCGCTTCAGGATTAGAAACCATTGCAACAGCAGTGGCAAAGATCAAAAGCGGCATGGCAGATTGTATCATTGCCGGTGGTGTAGAAGTAATGTCGGGCATGCCCTTTGGCGGTTGGAAAGTTGTTCCTAATCCCGATGTGGCCATGAAAAACCCGGATTGGTATTGGGGAATGGGCCTAACCGCAGAAGCAGTGGCCAATGAATATAAAGTCAGCAGGGAAGATCAGGATGCTTTCGCTTTTCAATCGAACATGAAAGCGGTGGAAGCGATTAAAAATGGTCACCTGAAAGCTGGAGTTGCGCCAATCACGGTAGTGGAAAATTACCTGGACGGCAATATGAAAAAGAAAACCCGTAGTTATGTGGTGGACACTGATGAAGGACCAAGAGCAGACACTTCTCTGGAAAAACTGGCCAAATTGAAACCTGTTTTTGCAGCGGATGGCAGTGTGACTGCCGGTAACTCTTCACAGACTTCTGATGGTGCAGCCTTTGTACTGGTAGTTTCTGAAAAGAAAATGAAGGAATTAGGCGTAGAGCCGATTGCGCGGCTAGTGAGTTATGGCATTGCTGGTGTTCCACCAAGAATTATGGGTATCGGACCAATTGAAGCGATTCCGAAAGCTTTAAAAATGGCAGGTATGAAACTGGAAGAACTGGACCTGATTGAACTGAATGAGGCTTTCGCTTCACAGTCGCTGGCCGTGATCCGGACTTTAGGCATTGATGCTGCGAAGGTCAATGTGAACGGTGGTGCCATTGCACTCGGACATCCGCTAGGCTGTACCGGTGCTAAATTATCAGTGCAATTATTTAATGAATTGAAACGAAGGGATCAGAAATATGGAATGGTGACCATGTGCGTGGGTAGCGGACAAGGTGCTGCCGGAATTTTCGAAATGCTTTAATAAAATATTATGGAAACTACAGACAAAAAAACAATTAAAGGTGGAGCGTTTTTAATTACAGAAACCAATTACCAGGATGTATTTATTCCTGAAGAATTTGATGAAGAGCAGCAAATGATTGCACAGACCTGCCGCGATTTTCTAGCAGCAGAAGTGTATCCAAATCTGGACCGTATCGACACCCAGGAAGAGGGCTTGATGCCTTCGTTAATGGATAAAGCTGGTGCACTCGGTATTTTAGGGGTTTCCATTCCTGAAGAATTTGGTGGCTTTGGCAAGAATTTCAACACTTCGATGCTGGTTGCTGATGTGATCGGTGCCGGTCATTCCTTTGCTGTAGCACTTTCTGCACATACAGGAATCGGGACACTGCCTATCTTGTATTATGGAAATGAAGCACAGAAAGCGAAGTACATCCCTAAATTGGGAACAGGCGAATGGAAAGCAGCATACTGCTTAACAGAACCTAATTCTGGTTCGGATGCCAATTCTGGAAAAACTAAAGCAAAACTTTCTGAGGATGGGAAACATTACCTGATCACTGGTCAGAAAATGTGGATCACGAACGGTGGTTTTGCAGATATATTTATTGTGTTTGCTAAGATTGATGACGATGCCAATTTAACTGCTTTCATTGTAGAGCGTGACTTTGGGGGCATTACCATGAATCCGGAAGAGCATAAAATGGGAATCAAAGGTTCTTCCACCAGACAGGTATTCTTCAATGATTGCCCGGTACCCGTAGAAAACATGCTTTCTGAGCGTCAGAATGGCTTTAAGATCGCCGTGAACATTTTGAACATTGGCCGTATTAAATTGTCGGCAGCAGCGATTGGTGCTTCAAAAGCAGTGATTGATACTGCGATTAATTATTCAAACGAAAGAATTCAATTTGACCGTCCGATTTCTAAATATGGTGCCATCAGGTACAAATTAGCAGAAATGGCGGCAAAAGTATATGCTGTAGAATCCGCAAATTATCGTGCAGGTCAGAATATTGACGATGCGTATGAAAGATTGGTTGCCGGAGGAATGGATGCGAGTAAAGCCAAACTGAAATCTACCGAAGAATATGCGGTGGAATGTGCGATCCTGAAAGTTTGGGGTTCTGAAGCATTGGATTATGTAGTAGACGAAGGGGTGCAGATTTATGGTGGTATGGGATTCTCGGCGGAAGCGCCAATGGACCGTGCATATCGTGATGCGAGGATCAACAGAATCTTTGAGGGAACGAACGAAATCAACAGATTACTGACAGTAGATATGATGTTGAAGCGCGCCATGAAAGGTGAGTTGGATTTGATGACGCCTGCTACTGCTGTAGCTGCAGAATTGATGTCTATCCCTGATTTCGGAGAAGAAGATGACGCGTTATTCGCGGCAGAAAAGAAAATTATTAAAAACCTGAAAAAGGCGACTTTAATGGTGGCGGGTGCTGCGGTTCAGAAATTGATGATGAGCCTTTCTAAGGAGCAGGAGATTTTGATGAACATTGCAGATATGGCCAGCTATGTTTATGTAGCAGAATCAGCGATGCTGAGAACAGAAAAGTTGGTGAGCCTTCGTGGTGAAGCCGCTTGTGAAGGTCAGCTGAATTTAATGCGTATCTATTTTGTGGAGGCGGTTGATGCTTTGCAAAAAGCGGGTAAAGAAGCTTTATGGGCATTTGCTGATGGAGATGAGCAGCGCATGATGATGGTAGGTTTACGCCGTTTCACTAAAATGGAAGCCTTCAATGTGAAAGAAACCCGTCAGAAGGTTGCACAGCAAGTGATTGCTGCCAATAAATATTGTTATTAAGGTATCTATTCATAATTAAACTGAACGCTCTTAATCTGATTAGGGGCGTTTTTTTTGTAGCCCCTTTTCTATTTGTTAAAATTGGTTAAAAATTGCGGCATCGCCAATAAAAGACTATTTTTGTCTATTATGTTAAAAAACAAGATTTTGCTGTTGTCGTTTTTGCTATGCGGTTTATTTGCCGCATGTGAGAAGACTCCTCCTTACGATCCGGAGAAACAGTTGGAATTGGACGCGATAACGATACAAAAATATAAGGACAGTACCAGAACAACTTTTACGGTAGACCCTTCTGGTTTGAATTATCAAATTACGGCTGTAGGGACAGGAACAGTGTTCCCAAAATTAGAAGATAGTTTGGTGGTGTACTTTGATGCCCGTTTGTTAAAGTCAACGGTGGCTTTTCAGACGATTCCGGAAACAGATTCGGTGACGGTAAAGCTTGCTGATGCGATGAAAGGCTGGCAGATCGGCCTTCCGAAAATCACGAAAGGCGGTCAGATCAGGCTGATTATTCCCTCTGCTTTGGCTTACAAGAATTTTTCCGGCGGCAGCATCCCGCCATTTGCCATATTAGATTATACCATTACCCTAAAGAATATAAAATAGAAAATACAAAATGATTAAAAAGTTATCACTTTATACCATTGCCTTGCTGGCGACCATCGTTATTTTTAGTTCCTGTAAAAAGGAGTATGAGTCAGTTCAGACGATAGATGATACTAAACTGGCAGATTACTTCGCAAAAAACAACATCAATGCCATTGCAGATTCTGCTAAAACCGGTTATTTTTATGTGCCTACACAGCCTGCTGGAAGTACGGATGCCAACAACTATAAGCTGACGGATTCAGTACGTTACCGCATCACAGTATCAGCATTTTCTAACGGAGCTGTATTTGCGACCACGCCTACTTATCGTAATGAAGGACAACGTGTGGGTACTCCATTTGGATTTTTCGGAAAATCGATTCCTGCCATCTCTCAGGTACTTAAAAAGTTAAACCCTGGTGCAACGGTAAAAATTTACCTACCATCTTACCTGGCTTTTGGTAGAAATGGATTGCCATCTGTAGGCATTGCTTCAAATGAAATTATCGTAGTATCAATTATCACTTATAAAGAAAGTCAAGCGGTGCTGAATGATGGACTGATACAGGCATATTTATCAGCGAATTCAATTACAAATGCGGTTAAAGATCCTTCTGGTATCTATCTGCAAACCACTACCGTGGGTACAGGAACAGAGGTCATCAATCTGAATACTTTAGTGAACTTCAGTTATGTATTGAAGAGTTTAGACGGCGGCCTGAATCAGGATGCCAGCATGACTGCGATGCCTAAAAAGTTAATTCCTGCATTTAGAATTATGCTGCCAAAATTCAGTAAAGGTTCTAAAGTAAGGATGTTTATTCCTTCCGGACTGGCTTATGGAAATGCATTAATCACTGATCCTAATGGTGGGGAGTCTATTCCTCCAAATTCAAACCTGGATTACAGCGTAGAAATATTAGAAGTAACCAATTAAAATATATGGCGGCATTATTCATTTAATGCCGCTTTAAAAACTTTCAAGACCCTTTCTCTGGCAAAAGCATGTTCTACCATTGGTAGGGTGTGCTTTAATTGTTTATAGGCAGGAACCCAGCGGTCTACATATTCCAGCTTCGGATCAAATTTCTTAAGTTGAAGTTCCGGATTAAATACCCTGAAATAGGGCGCAGCATCATTTCCTGATCCGCAGGCCCATTGCCATCCACCCACATTGCTGGCCATCTCATAGTCCAATAGTTTTTCTGCAAAATAAGCTTCTCCCCATCGCCAGTCGATGAGCAAATGTTTGCATAGGAAACTGGCTACAACCATGCGTACACGATTGTGCATGTATCCGGTTTCGTTGAGCTGTCTCATACCCGCATCTACTAAAGGATAGCCGGTATTTCCCTGGCACCAGGCCTCAAATTCGTCTGGATGGTTTCTCCATTTGATCAGGTCATATTTAGGTTTGAAGGATTTCGTTACCGTATGGGGGAAATGAAACAGGATCATCTGATAAAAATCCCGCCAGGCCAATTCAGATAGCCATTTTGAGGCTTTTTTTTCCAATGCCGTTTGTGCGGCTTTCCGGATACTGATGGTGCCGAAACGCAGGTGCATGCCAATATGGGAGGTTGCATCTGCTGCCGGAAAATCCCTGTTGAGTTCATAACCATCTAGCTTGTTTTCAAAATCTTTTCCTGGAAATGGCTGATTGCTGGGTTCAAATCCCAAGTCATTTAAGCTAGGGATTGGAAATACTGCAGTCGGCCAGAAGTTATTGAAATATTTTTCAGTAGGGTAGGCGCGGAGGTAAAAGTTGTTGAGCTTTTGCTGCCACTGTTTAAAATAAGGCGTGAATACGGTATAAGGAAGACCATCTGCTTTGGTGATTTCATTTTTCTCGAAAATCACCTGGTCTTTGTAGCTGTAAAATTGAATGTTGGCTGTTTGCAGCTGTTCTTTTATAGCTGTATCTCTTTTGATGGCATCAGGTTCATAATCCTGATTGCAATACACCGCATTGATCTGATAAGTTTCGCTTAGCGCTGCCCAGATGTCTGCTGGTTTGCCGTGTTGAATCAGGATGGAAGAGCCCTGATCTTTCTGGAGCTGATTGCTGAGGGTACTCAGCGTTTGATGGAGGAAATTGACCCGGGCATCTTGTTTACTGGCCAGTTTGCTTAGGATATCCGTATCGAAAATGAAAAGCAGCAGTACTGGATATTCGCCTTTTAAGGCATGGTAAATGGCAGCATTGTCTTCCAGTCGCAGGTCTCTTCGCAACCAGCAGATGTTAATTTTAGGCTTCATATCGGGCATTTGAACGTTTAATGAGGGTTGGTTTGTTTTTTTTCTTCCTATTTAGTCTGGTAAATATCGGCTAAAGCCAGCTCTAATTTCGAATATTTGAACTTAAATCCGGTATTGAGTAGTTTTTGAGCACTGGTATTATTGCTGCTCAAAACCACTGCAGAAAGCTCTCCAAGGATGATTTTTAAAACAAACTCAGGTACGTTAATTGGCCATACGGGGCGATGCAGCTGTTTGGCAATCGCTTTGGTAAGCATGATATTGCTGACCGGATGTGCTGCCGTTGCGTTGTAAGCACCGCTATAACTATCGTTTTCTGCGGCAAGTGTAAACATTTCCAGGATGTCATCCAGGTGTACCCATGGCACCCATTGTTTGCCGGTGCCCAGACCTGCGCCGAAGAAGTAACGAATCGGCTGCTCCATTGCTTTTAATGCCCCGCCCCGTTTTGCAAGGATGACGCCAATCCTCCATTTTACGACTCTGATCCCCATGGATAGTCCTTGATCTGCTGCGGCTTCCCATTTCGCGCAGCATTCTGCCAGAAACCCGCTGCCATTCGGACTTTCTTCTGTTAGGACTTGGTCGCCCGCATCTCCATAATAACCAACTGCTGCCGCGGAAATAAAGGTTTTAACAGGGGCGTTTTGTTCTTTTATAGTTTTATATAATAGCTGAGCGGATAATACCCGGCTGTCGATGAGCTTTTTCTTGCGGGCATCGGTCCATTTTTCTCCTGCAATATTTTCCCCTGCGAGGTGGATGATGGTGTCTATGCCCGACAAACATTTCGGGTCTATTTTGGATTCGTAGACATCCCATAAATACACTTTTACATCCTTGATGCGGGTTGCTTTTCTGGAGAGCACCGATACTTGATGTCCTCTTTCCATCAAAATTGGGATGAGTTTTTTTCCTACCATCCCGGTAGCGCCGGTAATTAGAATGTGCTTATTCATAATTAAATAACCAATAATTGTGTGATTAGTTTAGTTATCGCAATTTATCTTCAAATGTTTGTTGCGATTATGTAAATATTACTTTAGTAATTCGTACTAAGCTAAAAAATCGTATATTTTTGTAGAATTGATATTTAATTGACTTTCCTTAATGAAATCTAAAAGAATACTAGTCTGGTTTAGAAACGATCTTCGATTACACGACAATGAAATGTTGGTTGAAGCACTTGCTAAATCTGAAAGTATTTTACCGGTTTATTTTTTTGATCCTCAATATTTTCACGAAACCAGGTTTGAAACTTTGAAAACCGGTATCCATCGGGCAAAGTTTTTATTGGAAAGTGTGGCGGCCTTAAGGTTGTCTTTTCAGCAGCTTGGCGGAGATATTCTATTGGTTCAGGGAAGTCCGGAAGAGTTCATGACGAAACTTGTGGAGGATTTCGATATTTCTGAAGTCTACCATCATCGTGAGGTGGCTCCAGAAGAAACTTCTATCTCTACTAGAATGGAGGATCTTTTATGGAAGCAGAAGATCAATTTAAAACACTTTATCGGTCATACCTTATATAATAAGGAAGACCTTCCTTTTCCGATCAAGGATATTCCGGACGTTTTTGCACAATTCAAGAAAAAGACAGAGCGTGATGCCATGGTGAAGGCTTGTTTTTTAAGTCCTGAAGAGATCAGCTTTGTGGAAAATGAAGATTGGGGTGTTTTACCGACACTTGCTGATTTGGGTTTTGAAGAAAAACCCGGTGATTTTCCTGATTTTGCGCAGGTCGGCGGGGAAGATGCCGGATTAGCACACCTCAAGGAATTGCTGCTGGAAGGGGCGGAGATTCATCAAAAACCGGTAAAAAATACAGGGGATAAACAAGGTTTTACCTCCAGATTGTCGGGCTGGCTGTCTTTAGGCTGTTTATCGCCAAGAAAAGTATATTGGAAGTTGAAGGAAGCGGAAGCAGAATTTGGTGGCAATGCTAATTTCAATCAGATTTTGCTAGGCTTATTGTGGCGTGATTATTTCCGTTTCATGTTTAAAAAACACAGTATTGCCTTTTTTCAGGAACCCGATGATTTTGAAAAAGAATTTTTTAGTCCGACGGAAATTGGGCATCCTGACTTGCTGAAATGGAAACAAGGAACTACGGGGCACCCAATTATTGATCGCTATATGCAGGAGTTGAATGCGCAGGGGTATATTACCCATACTGGGCGTTTATTGGTCGCTACTTATCTGATTCATGTTCTAAAGATTCATTGGACCAATGGTGCAGTCTATTTTGAAGAAAAACTGATTGATTATGCACCGGCAAGCAATTGGGGCAACTGGGCAAATGTTGCCGGAGTAGGAAAGGACATTAAATCTAAAAACACTTTCGACCTGGATAAGCAGATCAAATTATTGGAAACAGCCGTTTCTGATGCACCTTCTATGGCTTAACTCATTTTTTTAATCCTATCTATCACACTGATGTCGTCATCTGCTGCCCTGATGACCAGGATTTGCTTGCTGTTTTCAATATTTAACACCCACAGCGTCACATCTGCTGTTCTTACCTTGATGCCAGAAGTGATGTTATAATCTTTATATTGATTTTGAATTTTTTTTCTGATTTGATCAGGTACGTCTTTTTCTGAGCCATAAGAAAGGTGATAAACCAATTCTCCAGTTTTTGTAAACACGGCTTTATTCTTTTGATCATTAAGAATGAAATTAACGACAAACCTTTTGTTGACTTCGAACCATTTCGGGGCTGTGGCCTCTTTAAATAGTTCGTTGAATGAGTTGGAAACCCGTTCTGAGACCACCGCTTCTGTGGTGTTTCCCTTAATGATTACCGTTTCCAGCGTAGTAATCTGCGCATTCACATTTTTCACACCCATGAAAACTAAGGAAGCGCTGATGGCGAGGGGAATTATTAACTTTTTCATCTTTAATTTGTTTAATTATCCTAAATATCGGCGTGTCCGCTATATGAAAAATCAAATTTATCTGGATGTCGGCAGTCCCTGTTTATACAACCTGTTTATAGCACTGAAGTCCTTTTGACCCCTTTAATTGGTAGTTGATGAGTGATTTTGAGTGGTTTGCAGATGTTTTTATGTCGTTTAATGGAAAACGTTTTGGCTCAGTCGGATGTTGTTAAACAATTGTGTTGTTTTTCTGTTTTATAGCCTTTACTGAATTCATCCCTGATTTTGTTTTTTGCTAAATGTGGTCAGCTAAGTGGTATCGCTTGACTGAGCTGGGATTTTGTAATTTTTCAAATAGATGTGAAAGATGAATTTAAAATGTTTACTGGTAGACGATGAATTGGTTTCGCAAAAGGTACTCAAGCAGTACATCAGCCTTGTGGAACAGCTGGAATTGGTAGGCTGCTGCAGCAATGCTTTTCAGGCTATGGAGATTTTAAAAACGGAGAAAGTGGATTTAATTTTCCTGGATATACAAATGCCTAAATTATTAGGTACAAGTCTGATAAAAACGCTGCAGCATCCCCCCAAAGTCATTTTCGTAACCGCCTATCCGGAATATGCTGTGGAAGCCTTTGAACTGGATGCCGTGGATTTTCTTTTAAAACCAATTAGTTTGGAGCGGTTTTTAAAAGCAGTAAATAAAGCAATCGACAGGGGAGCTGTACTGGATGATCGATTGCGTGGAGCGGGTGTGGAGTTTATTTGTTTTCGCGCAAATAGAAAGACGGTGAAAGTTTTTCTGGAGCATATTATCTATATAGAAAGCGTAAAAGATTATGTCAAAATATACCGGGATCAGGAATCTCCTTTAATAGTGAAACATTCACTAAGTGCATTGGAAGCGATGTTATCCCCTCATTCCTTCCTACGTATCCACAGGTCTTTCATTGTATCCATAAAGCGGATCACAGCTTTTACGAGTTATGATGTAGAAATTGAGGGGCTTGAATTACCAATAGGAAGGCGTTTCGCAAGCCAGGTGAAGCGACTTTCTTTAAAGGGAAGCTAGTTGGAACCCGTACTCCTATTCGTTTTATAGCGAAGAAGACCTGAAGCTACTCCTTAATGTTCTGGCTTTGAAGGAGATTAGCTATAAGATCAGTAAGATTGCCAGAAGCGTCAGAAATGTATGAAAATGGCCTGCTTTTTGCAAAGTATTTGGAAACTCCTTATTCAGATCTTAAAAAAGTTGAAGACTCGTATCGGCCTGATTTTGCTTTTACGGTTTTAACTTCTTTAAATCTGGGGAAAAATATTAATAAATTATAGGTAAAGTTATGGATCACCTCAACGTGCCCCTATTAGTGACCGGCAGTTTAATCTCTGAATTTGATGTCCTTGTACAGGATCGGCTTACGCTGCTAAAGAATGTCCTTGATATGACGGATTTTTTGGAATATTTATAGAGAAAATTGCCTTACTTAATAGGTAAAATCCTAATTTTGCTTCAATATAGCATATTCACACATAATGGATAATTTATCTTATCTCAGCGGCGAAAACGCCGAATACGTAGAGTCCCTTTATCAAGCATTTAAGGAAGATCCCAATTCGGTTGAATTTGGTTGGCAGAAATTTTTTGAAGGCTTTGACTTTGGGAGAAGCTCATCTCCGGTTACAGGAGAAGAAACCCCTGAACATTTCCTAAAAGAAGTTAGTGTTTTAAACATGATCAACGGTTACCGTCAGCGTGGCCACCTGTTTACACATACTAACCCGGTTAGAGAAAGACGCAAGCACTTGCCAACTTTAGATCTGGTAAATTTCAATTTGTCTGACGCCGATCTTGATACTGTATTCAATGCAGGTATTGAGCTGGGCATCGGAGCGGTTAAATTAAGCGAAATTGTGGCTTTCTTAAATCAGACTTACTGCAGTTCGATCGGTGCGGAGTACAAGTACGTACGTACCCCTGAAGTATTGTCATGGATTGAGAAAAAAATGGAAAGTGTTCGTAACACGCCTAATTTCTCTATTGAGGAGAAAACAAGGATCCTGACCAAATTGAATGAGGCCGTATGCTTTGAGAATTTCCTGGGTACAAAGTTCCTTGGACAAAAAAGATTCTCTCTGGAAGGTGCTGAGGCATTGATTCCGGCATTGGACTCTGTGATTGAAAAAGGTGCCGCTTTAGGTATTGAAGAGTTTGTGATTGGTATGGCGCATCGTGGAAGGCTGAACGTTTTGGCTAACATTATGCAGAAATCCTATAAAGATATTTTTGCTGAATTTGAAGGTAAAGGATATAGCGCAGAATCACCATTTGGTGGTGATGTGAAGTATCACTTAGGTTATTCTACGGACGTAACCACCAACAATGGCAGCAATGTTCACTTGAGTTTATGCCCTAACCCTTCTCACCTGGAAACAGTAAACGGAGTGGTCGAAGGGATGACCAGGTCGAAAATTGATTTCAAATATGATGGTGATGATGCTCGCATTGCACCAATCCTGATTCATGGTGATGCTTCTATCGCTGGTCAGGGGATTGTTTATGAAGTCATTCAGATGGCTGGACTGGACGGTTATAAAACCGGCGGTACCATTCACCTGATCATCAACAACCAGATCGGTTTCACTACGAACTATAAAGATGCCCGTTCGAGTACTTACTGTACAGATATTGCTAAAGTAACCTTATCCCCGGTTTTCCATGTAAATGGAGACGATGTAGAGGCCTTGGTTTATGCAATTAATCTGGCTATGGAGTACCGTCAGAAATATAAAAATGATGTGTTCATCGATATTTTATGCTACCGTAGATTCGGTCATAATGAGTCGGATGAGCCTAAATTTACCCAGCCTTTATTGTATAAAGCAATTGAGCAGCATGCAAATCCTCGTGATATTTATGTTGATCAGCTGGTTAAAGAAGGTAAATTAGAAGCATCTGCTGCGAAAACAATGGAAAAAGATTTCCGTGGTATTTTGCAAGGCTGTTTAAATGAAGCAAAAGCGATCACTTCTACGTATCAGGATGTGAAATTTGGTGGGGCATGGAAAGACATGCGTATTGCTACCGTGAAAGATTTTGAAGTTTCTCCGGATACCTCAGTAGATGCGGCGACTTTATTGAGCGTTGCAGAAAGCATCAGTACTTTGCCTTCAGACCGAAAGTTCTTCAAGAAAATTGAGAAACTTTTTGATGAGCGTAGCAAAATGGCAAAAACTTCTCATGTGTTCGATTGGGCAATGGGTGAGCAATTGGCTTATGGTACGTTATTAAGTGAAGGCAAACGTGTTCGTTTAAGCGGTCAGGATGTGGAAAGAGGAACTTTCTCTCACCGTCATGCCGTGTTAACCTTAGAAGATTCTGAAGAAGAATACATCCCATTGGCGCATGTTTCTAAAGATCAGGCTTCTTTTGATATTTACAATTCACACTTGTCTGAGTATGGTGTATTGGGCTTTGAATATGGTTATGCCATGGCAAATCCGAATGCATTAACGATTTGGGAAGCCCAATTTGGTGATTTCTTTAACGGTGCTCAGATCGTAGTGGATCAATATATTGCCAGTGCAGAAACGAAATGGCAGCGTGAAAATGGTTTGGTGATGTTATTGCCACATGGTTATGAAGGTCAAGGTCCGGAACACTCTTCCGCACGTATTGAGCGTTTCATGGAGCTATGTGCAGATTATAACATGCAAGTTGCCAACTGTTCAACGCCAGCGAATTTCTTCCATGCAATCCGCAGACAATTTAAACGTGATTTCAGAAAGCCATTGGTGGTATTTACACCGAAAAGTCTGTTACGTCACCCTGCCTGTGTCTCTAAATTAACCGACTTCACTGAAGGTAAATTCCAGGAAGTGATTGATGATACAAATGTGAAAGCTGCTGAAGTAACCAGAGTATTGTTCTGCAGCGGTAAGATCTATTATGAGTTGTTGGAAAAACAACAAAAGGAAAAGATCAATCAGGTAGCGATTGTAAGGGTAGAGCAATTGTACCCGACACCAGTAGCACAGATGGAAGCGGTTTATGCGAAATATAAAAATGCAACTGAAGCAGTTTGGGTTCAGGAAGAACCTGAAAACATGGGTGCATGGCCATATTTGTTACGTAGACTAAGAAAAACTATCTTTAGTGATATTGAAGTGATTTCAAGAAAAGAGAGCAGCAGTACAGCTTCTGGTTTTGCAAAACAACATGCTGATCAGCAAGCGTATATTTTAGCTAAATCTTTTGAATTACCTGTTTCTAAAGGAGACAAAGACATCGCTAAAAAGTCTGTGAGTAAAGTATATAATGTAGATTAGAAAATATAATACATCAGTTATGAGTATAGAAATAAAAGTTCCGCCAGTAGGCGAGTCAATTACCGAAGTTGTTTTATCACGTTGGGTGAAAAATGATGGTGATGCAGTAGAAATGGATGAAGTAATTGCGGAATTAGAATCTGATAAAGCAACTTTTGAATTAACTGCAGAACAGGCTGGAACTTTAAGGATTGTAGCTGCCGAAGGTGATACCCTGGCAATAGGTGCAGTTGTTTGTAATATTGAAGAAGGTGGAGCTGCTCCTGCAGCGAAAGCTGAAGAGGCACCAAAAGCCGCTGTTGCTGAAGATAAAGCTGCTGCTCCTGTAGCTGCTGCAAAATCTGGCGATAGTTATGCTACTGGTACGCCATCTCCTTCTGCCGGAAAGATCCTTGCTGAAAAAGGCGTGGATGCTGCTGCTGTAAAAGGTACTGGTGTTGACGGTAGAATCACTAAAGAAGATGCTTTAAAAGCAGAAAAAGCAGCGCCTAAGAAAGCTGCAGCTCCTGCTGCCCCAGTTGTAGCTGCTGTTGCAGGTGCAAGAGGAGAGCGCAGACAAAAGATGTCGCCATTGCGTAAAACTGTTGCCAAACGTTTGGTAGCTGTGAAAAACGAAACCGCAATGCTGACTACTTTCAACGAGGTAAACATGAAACCAATCATGGACCTTCGTTCGAAATATAAAGATCAGTTTAAAGAAAAATATGGTGTTGGTCTAGGTTTCATGAGTTTCTTCACAAAAGCAGTTTGTGAAGCAGCAAAAGATTTCCCGGCAGTAAACGCTAGAATCGATGGTGAAGAGGTAGTTTACAATGATTTTGTAGATGTTTCTATCGCTGTTTCTGCACCAAAAGGATTGGTTGTTCCAATCATCAGAAATGCAGAAAGCATGACTTTAGCTCAGATTGAGAAAACTGTAATTGAATTGGCTACTAAAGCTCGTGATAGCAAATTGACTATCGAAGAGATGACAGGTGGTACATTTACAATCACTAACGGTGGTGTATTCGGTTCCATGATGTCTACGCCAATTATCAACTCTCCACAATCAGCGATTTTAGGTATGCACAACATTATTGAGCGCCCTATCGCAGAAAAAGGTGAGGTGGTGATTCGTCCAATGATGTATTTGGCCTTGTCTTACGACCACAGAATCATTGATGGTAGAGAATCAGTAGGTTTCTTAGTAAGAGTGAAACAATTATTAGAAGATCCAGCTAGATTGCTATTAGGTATCTAAGCTTGTTTTGAGCATATAAGAAATCCCCGTATCAATAGGATGCGGGGATTTTTTTGTTTGTGAAGCCTAGAAAGTTTTGACGAGGGCTGCGATAAATTAATTTATCTTTGAGCGTTAGTAACTTTGTATGATGACTTCAACTCCTTTGAGTTCTTCTGCTAATTTCTGTGCATTGGCCAAAATAGTGTCCAATGCGGGTTTACAGCGGATGATGTTTGAGGGGAGTTTCCATCCTTATGGCCGAAAAATGAAAATGCTGCTAAAGAAAACAGGTGTAAACCTGGAGAAAAAGTCCAGTTTTTCTGAACTTTTAGCAGTTTGCCATACACAATTGCTGCAGCATTACAGACATGAATACCTGTACAAAGCGGCATTGTTGAATAGTTATGTGCTACACCATTACTCTCTTGAGGATAGCATACTTTTGAATGAGTTTAAAATCGGAAATTCAAAAGCCGATGCGGTTCTTATTAACGGAACGAATAAAGTTTTTGA
Organism: Pedobacter polysacchareus; assembly: GCF_019802255.1. GTDB lineage: Bacteria > Bacteroidota > Bacteroidia > Sphingobacteriales > Sphingobacteriaceae > Pedobacter > Pedobacter polysacchareus. Next base: position 797,120 of record NZ_JAHYSS010000001.1, read on the forward strand.
AATTAAAACCGAGCTTGACAGCCCTGATCGACTACTAACGCAGGTTAATGATTATTATAAAGCCTTTTCCGAGGTCTATATTGTGATTCATCATTCGGCAGTAGACAAATATATTGGCCTCATAGATGAGCACGTTGGTATTCTGCTACTTAGTCCGAAGCATACGATCACCACTTTACGTTCAGCGCAGTGCCATGATCATGGCTTAGATATACCCGCCATGATGAAAGCACTCCGGAAGGAGGAATACCTTCAGGTGGTTAAAAATCTTTGTGGTAGTGTTCCTATAGCAACACCTGTTCAATTATTTAAATCCTGCCTGAATGTGTTGTTAGAGTTCTCTGCCATTGCAGTTCAAACAGAGTTTCTAAGGGTGATTAAACAGCGAATTAATCCACTAACGAATCAGCTGGTTCAAAATCCATTGATTCCAGACGCGTTGCGTTTTTCTTGTTATAGTCATAATTTGAACGAAAATGATTATCTTAGTTTAATTGATAAATTAAATTATAAGATTTAAATCGACGTTATGTACCTGCCTTTCTTAAGAGGAAAACAATATGAGCTGCTAGCTTTAAGAGAGCTTAGTACCCTGCCGCTGGATTTCTCAAAAATTTCCCCAATCATTGAGCCGGTTAAAAAAGAACTGAAGAGTATCGCTACAGCAATTAAAATTATGGACAAACTGGGGGTTATTGTCCAGCTTGTGGTGAACCCAGAGCATGGAGATCTCAAAAAATCAAACGATCAGATCTTTGATTTTATTGAACAAATGTCGTCGGATGGCCATGAGAATATTTTGCCAACCTATCTGATTTCAAATGAACGGGACTTTACTTTTTTAAAAGTAAACGGGGAGGCAAGAGATCATTTTAATACCGGATATTCATTGATTCATTTAAACCAGATTTCTAGTGCAAATGACTTAAAGGCGCTGGTAAATTCGACGGAAATTCGCTTTAATATTATCCACGTAAATCATTTGATCGCCCTGCGCCGTGGATATACAAATGGTACACTTGGTTTTTTGAGTGATCCTTTTGTAAAGCAGAAAAGAAATGTAGATTATGAAGACCTGGAAGATGAAATTTTTTCAAGTGACTATTTCCATTATAAAAATGAAGGTTTTAGTGTTTTTTCAGATTACCTGAGCATAGGTGCAGGGTTCATGGAGGGTGGCATGCTTCCTTATGCTGTAGTCATCCACCTGACTTATAAAGACGAACATAGCGATGATATTCGCATCAAGCATTTTCTTTCCGATAGTAATGAAGATGCTAGTGATACCGCTGGAAAATTTGGAGAAGCATTAACAAAACTGGTCACTTTTATAGATGAGGAGCATATCCATACTATTGCTTCCGAACATTTTAGGGATTACCACAATAGGGGCGCATTTCCTGGTTTAGGTATGTTGAAAAAACTGTCCATCATGCATCACATTGAATTGATTCAGTCTTTAATTTAAGGGGGGAATATGAATTGTTGTACGAATTGCTTTTCCGATCAAGGATTGAAAAGCAGGATTGAGGCAGCCTCTTCGGTAAAAGGTAATTGTGATTTCTGTGATTCTAAAGGGATGGTAATCTTAGCTTGTGAAGCATTATCCGAACCGTTTGAGCAGCTTTTCGAATTATATGTCAATCATCCAACTGCAGAGAAATCGCTGAAACATGAATACCCGGTTTTATTGCATGAACATTTGAGAACCTATTGGAAAACGCTTTTTAATACTGCTCTTTTGAAAGATAAGGACATTAAACAATTGGTGAATCAGATTGGCCGTGGAACTGAACTGTTTAACGCAGATTTATTTGAAACACCAGTGGAATTATCCCTTCTAGTAGGAACAAAAGCAGTACCTGCGGAAGATCTTGAGCTGAAGTGGGACTTGTTTTCACAGGAGATCAAAAGAACGAATCGTTTTTTTATTAGTGAAATGATCGATACTGATACCTTAAATTCAGTATTGGCACGTTTAGTTATTACTCATCCTGTAGGGACGGTCTTTTACCGCGCCCGAATTTCTGATGCTTTACTTTCCAATAAGGAGTTGGGGAAACCTCCGTATGCACTGACTACGCCAGGCAGAGCCAATCCTGTAGGAATTCCCTATTTATACGTTTCGGATAGTGAGGAAACCACACTGTATGAAACACGGGTAGCACTTCATGAGGGGATTTCGATTGGAAAATTTGTATTAACTGAACCACTCAATGTAATCTCATTAAAAAATATCGCCAATTTCGGTCCATTTGAAATTTTGGACAGAGGCTTTGTGACGGAAGAATTTATTCGATTTCGGCCCTATTTACAAAAACTGGAAAATGAACTTTCCAAGCCGGTACGAAAACAGGATGTACATCTTGATTATTTGCCTACCCAGTTTCTTTGCGAATACATAAAGTCAGAGGGGTTTGACGGTGTCGAATACAAAAGCGCTATGAATGAAAATGGTTACAATCTGGCAATTTTTAACGATCATAAGTTAAACATAGCAGGATCTGTTCAGTATAAGGTGAATAACCTAAAATATGATTGGGGATTTTATACTGGCTAATCCTGATTTAGTAACATTCAAAATCCTTTATAAGCGGAGAGGTGGTCTCATCAGTTGAGAGGTGTCGTTCTACAGATCAAACGGGCTGTTTATCTCAGTTAAGTTATTATATTTGGTTCTCAACTTAGACAAATATTACGTGGAATGGCTGAGCAACAGGTTCAAGATATTGGCCAGATAGAATTGCTGCTTAAACTTAGAAATGGTGATGAATCTGCATTCACCTATTTTTATAAGTTGTATAGCGGACAGATGTATGTAAACATCCTGAAAATGGTGAAAGATGAACAAATTGCTGAAGAACTTGTTCAAGAGCTTTTTACTAAAATCTGGCATAAACGGGAAGTGATCCATCATGCCATCGATTTTAAAGCATATCTCTATAAAATAGGACAAAACCTGGTCTATGATTTCTTTAGAAAACTGCAGCGCAATCAGCAAATGCAGGAGCGATTTCGTCAGGTGGTCACTGAATATTATTCCCATATTGAAGAATCGCTGCATTTAAAAGAAAGTGAACAGCTGCTGGAAAAGGCATTAGGCAAATTGTCTGCTCAGCAAAGAAAAGCATATCAGCTCTGTAAAATGGATGGTTATACCTACAAAGAAGCTGCAGAAGAAATGGGAATATCTGTCCATACGGTAAAGGAGTATTTAACGAGGGCTAATTTCTTAGTCAAAGAATACCTGATGGGTCACCTTGACATCTCGATGAGTATTTTATTCTTTTTAATATTTAAATATAAATAAAATAGCCCCCCCCCATATTATGTTTTGAAGCGTCTTTAGTCAAAGAATGCTTTGCAAATGAAGGATCATATCCCAGCGGAATTTTATAGGTTATTAAAGAATCAATGTTCTGATAAAGGATTTGAGTCTTTCCTTAATCAGGTGAATGAGGAGCAGTACCAGGGGGTTTATGGTCAATTAATTGCTGACACTTTAGCTGCGGAAGTTTCTCCTCAGGAGATTGACGCAAGTTTACAGAAACGTCTTGATCAGCGTTTGGCTCTTATTTTGGCCAGCAATAAACCGAAGCAAAGTCGGCTGCGTCCTCTTTTCAAATATGCCATTGCGGCCTCAATATTATTGACCGTTGGTGTGGCAATGGTATTTTTCGGCCGCAAAGAGTTTTCAAAATCAATAAATCCTCTCGCCAGAAAAATAATTGAGGCAGGTGGGCAAAAAGCAACATTAACCTTGTCGGATGGCTCCCAGCTGTTTTTAGACCATTTGAAAAATGGCGATCTGGCTAAAGAATCGGGGATTTCCATCGTGAAAACTAAAGATGGAGAATTGATCTATCAAAGTCTGGAAGTTCCAGAAGCTAGTCAGGTTGCTGCCAGCCACATTCCTCAGAAATATAATGTTCTCGAAACTCCTAAGGGAGGACAATATCAAATTGTCCTTCCTGATGGGACTAAAGTATGGCTCAATGCAGCTTCTTCTTTAAAGTTCCCTGCAAGTTTTGCTCAGGTGGAAAATCGGGAGGTAGAGTTAACCGGGGAAGCTTATTTCGAAGTTGCTAAAGACAAATTAAAGCCATTTAAAGTGATGGCGATAGCTGCTGATGGCCTAAGAGAAACCATAGAAGTATTAGGTACACATTTTAATATCAGCAGTTATGCGGATGAGTCTAAACTTCAAACCACACTGTTGGAAGGCTCGGTTAAGATCGGGGCGAAGGTACTTACACCAGGTCAGCAGTCTGTAAGGACTAAGACAGGCCTTAAAATCAAAGAAATTGATGTAGAGGAAGTGATTGCCTGGAAAAATGGTTTTTTTGTTTTTGAAAACGACAATTTGGAAGGTATCCTAAAGAAACTGTCTCGTTGGTATGATGTAACTATTGTATATGATGGCAGCCTCAATCACGTAAAAGTTATTGGGTCAGTAGCTCGCAGTACGGATTTGGAGCAGGTACTCCGCATGTTAGAAAAAACAGACAAGTTCAAATTTAAGCTAGAAGGAAGGAGGGTTTTTGTGATGCCATAATGCTACTGATGCTACTTGCTGATCTTTAAAAAACCGGAGTGTTCGTTGCACCCCGGTTATAAAAATTTGGATTAGTCAGCCAATTACGTTCAAATAATTTTTATCTGCAACCGAAGATGAAGGAGCATTCTTTTGTCCTCATTTTCCTAAACCAAACTAACCAAATGTATGAAAATTTACGATTTTAAATCGTACTGGAAATCCAGTATGGGAAAGAAAACTATACTCCGTATGAAGCTTACTGTTATGCTGCTAACCACAGTTCTGCTCCAGGTCAACGCTAGTTCCATTGCTCAAAAAAAAGTAACCCTATCTGAAACTAATGCAAGACTTGAAACAGTTTTAAAGTCAATAAAAAAACAAACCGGTTTTAATCTGCTCATTATTTCTACCAATATTGATGCAGCGAAACCAGTCACGATAAATGTTAAAAAAGCTTCCTTAGAAAGTGTTCTGGCGGCTTGTTTTATCAACCAGCCTTTAACCTATGTATTGGAACCTGGAACTATCATTGTCAAAGAGAGAACGTCTTTGCCCTCTAAGAAGAGCCTGGTGTTTTTCAAAGTTTCCGGCTCTGTAAAAGACGAAATGGGTTTGCCTATACCGGGTGTTTCCATTCGGGTAATGGGGACAGATAAAGGAACTGTTACCAGTAATATGGGTAAATATTCGATTGAAGCGGAGCTTAAGGATAGCTTAATCTTCGCCTATGTAGGCTACAAAACACAAACGATCGCGGTTCGGGGAATAGACGATATCAATGTGGTCATGCGTGCTGAAGAAAACAACCTGAAAGATGTAGTGGTGGTGGGCTATGGTACACAGAAAAAAGAGAGTGTAGTAAGTTCAATCAGCAGTGTAAAAGGGGAACAATTGAGGTTTCCAACCCGGGATCTGAGCAATAATATTGCAGGTCAGGTATCTGGTGTACTCGCTATTCAGCGTTCCGGGGAGCCGGGGTATGACAATTCCGAATTTTGGATTAGAGGGATCAGCACTTTTGCAGGAGGCAGTGCTCCCTTGATTCTGGTAGATGGGGTACCTAGAAAAATCAGTGATATTGAACCCGACGAAATTGAGACTTTCTCTGTTTTGAAAGATGCAGCTGCAACGGCCGTTTATGGGGCAGAAGGTGCCAATGGGGTCATCTTGATTACTTCAAAAAGAGGAAAAGTACAAAAGCCAGTGATTTCTTTTCGGACCGAACACAGCATTGCTAAACCTACACGGCTGCCTGAGTTTGTTGGTTCAGTAGATTACCTGAATTTATATAATGAAGCATTGGCAAACGATGGCTTGTCGCCTATATTTTCCGAAGAACTGATCGATAAATACCGTAATCAGGTGGATCTTGATCTTTATCCGAATACCAATTGGATGGATGAGCTATTGAAAAAAACGACGGCCACACATCGGTATACCATTAATGCCCGTGGTGGTACTGAAAAAGCACGGTACTTTGTGTCTGGTGCATATTATGGAGAAAGTGGCATGTTTAAAGATGACCCGGCTAATAAATATGATACGAATATAGGCCTGAAAAGATATAACCTGAGAAGTAATATAGATTTGGACGTTTCTAAATCTACAACGGTCAGTGTGGACTTGAGTGGACAATATTTGATGACCAATTATCCAGGTGTTGGAACTGCCAGCATATTCCGACAAATGTTATTGACGCCACCTTATGTTTTTCCTGCAGTATATAGTGATGGGACTATTGCGACCTACAGGCAGGAGCGCGACGCCAATATGCGGAATCCATACAATCAATTGATGAATTCCGGGTATGCTAAAGAATGGAGAAGTGGCATACAGTCCAATGTACGTATTGTTCAGAAGCTGGACTTTATCACAGAAGGACTTTCCTTAAGGGGGAATGTCAGTTATGATTATGATGGGAATTTCATCTCCCGCAGGGGCTTTAATCCAAGTCGTTATTTCGCGACCGGAAGAGATGCAAATGGCAAGCTGATCTTCTCAAAAACCTTTTCAGGAAACCCGGATCTAGGCGCTGCAGTTCCGGAAAGCAGTTCGGTAAAGAAAATTTATATGGAAAGTTCATTGAACTATAACCGGACTTTTGGAAAGCATACCCTAGGTGCAATGGGCTTGTACATGCAAAAAGAAACCCAGAATTGGAATGATCCATTGGCGTTTAGGAAGCAAAGTGTGGTAGGTAGGGCAACCTATGGTTATGATGATCGATATTTTGTAGAAGGGAATTTCGGTTATACCGGTAGTGAGGCTTTTGCAAAGGAATTCCGCTTTGGATTTTTTCCTGCTGTGGGAATTGGGTATCAGGTATCTAATGAGAACTTTTATCCGGAGGCCTTGAAACAGGTGCTTTCAAATCTAAAACTGCGGGCTTCCATTGGGCGTACCGGGAATGATAACACTGGAACGGCAAGGTTTTTATATCGCCCAACGTATACCATGGATGCCGCAGGCTTCAACCAGGGGATCGGTTCTTCAGGAGGAATAAATGGTTATGGAGCTGGAATTGTAGAAGGCAGATTTGAAGCGCCATATTTGGTTTGGGAGATTGAAGACAAACAGAATTATGGTGTTAACCTGGGCTTGTTTAATGGTAGAATTGAGATTGAAGCGGATTATTTCAAATCTGAAAGGTCAGGCATCCTGCTGCAAAGAAAGACCATCCCAAATCTTGCAGGCTTCAGATCCGCACCATGGCAAAATTTTGGGAAGGTGAAGAACCATGGTTTTGATGGGACAATTAATGCCCGACAAAATTTTGGGGAATTTAAATTGAGTGGCAGAGGTACTTTTACTTTCGCCAGAAACAAGATCACTGAGTTTGATGAACTGAGACAACCCTATCCATGGATGGCGACTACAGGAACAAGAGTTGGAGAACAGGTGCTTTACATCGCAGATGGACTTTACACCAATGATGATTTTACAATTAGCAACAATAGCAATGGAACTAAATCCTATCGGCTAAAGCCAGGTTTGCCAACCCCAACATTAGGGGGGTTAATCGGTCCTGGAGATATTAAATACAAAGACTTAAATGGAGATGGAAAAATTGATACCTATGACAGGCAAAGAGGCGGGCATTCCTATCCAGATAAGCCTGAAATTGTCTATGGATTTGGTTTAAATGCAGAGTATAAAGGCTTTTATGCCAGTGCTTTTTTTCAGGGAACGTCTAATACTTCTGTGATTTTAGGTGGCTTAACCCCTGAGGGATGGTATCCGTTCTCCTGGGGAAATGACCAGTCCAACTATAGGACTTTTGCGTTAGACAGGTGGACCGAAGCCAATCCGAATCAAAATGCACTGATGCCGAGAATCCACAGTGGGAATACCAATAATGCGAACAATACAGTAGCGAGTACCTTTTGGCTAAGGAGCGGTAATTTTCTCCGACTTAAAAACGTAGAGGTTGGTTACAATTTACCAAAGTCATTTTTAAAGAAAGTCCTGCTGCAAACGGCAAGGGTTTATGTAATGGGCTATAATCTGGGTGTTTGGGATGACATTAAATACTGGGATCCTGAAGTTGGAAATATCAATGGAGGAAATGCTTATCCATTACCAAGTACTTATACGTTCGGTTTAGAAGTGACTTTTTAAAAACCTTTAAATAATATAACATGAAATTAAAAATATGTGTCATTATAGTTTTCTTAATGTCAGCCTTGACTGCTTGTAAGAAAAGTTATTTAGATGTATCAGATGAATTGGCTGGGGGCCTAACCTCCACAGATCAGATTTTTGAAAATCCGGGTTATACAAAGCGATGGTATGCTAATGTGATGTCTGGTGTTCCCGATTATTCGACCATCATTGGTGTGGGTATGAGCGGGATTCAAAATCCATGGACGGCCATGACTGACGAGCTCACGGTGGGTTATGGGGATGCAGCAAGATATAATATTTCTGCGAAGAACAGCACAAATATGGGCTTTCAACGATGGGGAACACTTTATCCTTTGATCCGACAGGCAAATATTTTTCTGGATAAGGCAAAGCCCATTATGGCATCAGGAACGGATGCAGATCAGCTGACTGAAGCTGAATTTAACATCATGAAAGCAAATACCTTGTTTATGCGGGCTTATTACCATTATTTGCTGTTTGAGCAATATGGACCCATTCCGATTCTTGATCGCGTTTTGGCACCTACAGATGATCTGGATTTACCTAGGCAATCTGTAGACGAAGTGCTTGCTTTTATTGATAAGGAATTGACCAATGCTGCTACTTTACTGCCTCAGTCGGCAATTACTGATGAGCAGTATCTTGCAAATCCAACCAAAGGTGTGGCACTGGCGGTGAAAGCAAAATTGTGGATGTATGCCGCAAGTCCATTGTTGAATGGGGGATATACGCCAGCTTTGAGTCTCATGAACCCAGATGGAAAACGGTTATTCCCGGCAAAAGATCCTGCCAAATGGACAAAAGCCGTAAACGCTTTAAAAGAACTTATAGATTTTGCCGAGCAGGGGAACTATGAATTGTATAAGGCTTATACCAATGGTGCCCTTGATCCTGAAAAATCAGTGTATGATCTTTTTCAGGTGTATAATAAAGAGATCATTTGGGCGACCGCAAAAAATGGATATGGGGGGATGGATGGCGATCAATTAGACCGTCGGTCTACGCCTAGAAGCGAGCCTAACGGTTTAGGAAGTACTGGTGTGCTGCAGGAACTGGTGGATGATTTTTATATGAAAGATGGTTTGCCTATCAATAATGCTGGATTTTTACCTGCTTCGCCCTTGTATTCAGAGACTGGTAAAAGCCCTTATAATGGCGTTAATGTATCTAATATGTACCTCAATAGGGAAGCACGTTTTTATAATACGGTATTTTTTGCAGGAAGGAAGTGGCACATTTCAAACAAAGAGATTAATTTCTTTGTAGGTTCTCCTAATGACCGCAGTGGTCAGTACACGGTGAGTGGTTATATGCTTTATAAACGTTTCAATAGAAAAGTACATAAAACCAGTCCGGGGGTAGCGAGTGTATTCAGGCCTTCTATTGTTTTCAGGTTAGCAGAGTTTTATTTGCTCTATGCTGAGGCCTTGAATGAAGTGGATCCTTCCAATGCAATGGTGTTAAAATATGTGAACTTGGTGAGAGAAAGAGCAGGAATTCCTAAGTTGGAAACCCTTAATCCTTCGATTTCAGGGAATCAGGAATTACAGCGATCAGCGATCAGAAGAGAGAGCAGGGTAGAACTTTGCACAGAAGGACAGCGCTATTTTGACGTGCGGCGCTGGATGATTGCCGAAAATCCTTCTGGGAAGGATAAGCAAGGCGGTGCCTTTTATGGGATGAATATGAACGGTGATGCGAATACTTTTTTTCAGCGATCGGTAGTAGAAACCAGGGTGTTTGAAACAAAACAATACCTTCAACCTATTGCCTATAACGAATTAGAGAAAGGAAAAAACCTGGTACAGAATCCGGGTTGGTAATCCAATAAAAATGGCCTGAAATCTTAATTTCAGGCCATTTTGTTTCAGTATTTTCCATTTATAAACAGCGCTTGCTGTTTTTTTGCTTAATCTACTTTTCTGACTCTTCCAGATCCTGAAGATGCTTTGCTTACGGAGCTTGGATTTCCAGTATAATTTACGCTTCCTGAACCGCTGGTAGCAGCGTCAATACTTTTTTGTACATCAATATAAACTGATCCGGAACCGCTAACATGTGCATCCACATTTTCTGCTGAGAATGCTCTGCCCGAAAAACCTCCGGATCCACTCACTGCGATGTCTGCTTTTTTTGCTTTTCCGCTGATGTTTACACCACCGGAACCGCTCACTGCTGCATCAAAGGTCTGTGCATTCACTGTCGCTTTAATGTTTCCTGATCCGCTAAGCGCTACATCCAATGAATTGGTATTGATGGTTTGTTCCACTTCAATACTTCCTGATCCCGATAAGGCCAGACTGGTTAATTTTTTAACCGTAATGTAAGCCGTAACCCTGGTATTGTTGGAGTTATTCTTGAACCATCGTTTCCATTCTGAGTTTTTAGGTCTGATGGACAGCGTACCATTTTTTACTTCTGTGATCAGCTGGTCTATCACTTCCTGATCACCTTCCAGCCTTAAGCTTTCCGTATTTCCTATTTTTACATAGGTTTTGATGGAACCTCCAATGGCAATGCCTGTGAAATTGCTCACTTTTCTTTCTTCATCCAATAAATGGGAAGCGCTGATCCTTATAGGTGAAGTGGCCTGACTATGTAATCCCAGGCTCAATAATGCAAATGTTAGTATTAAACTTAATCTTTTCATATTGTTTCGGTTTTCTATAAGACGCGAGTCCATTCCCAATTGTTGCAGAGTTTTGTAATTATTTATAATATATTTTTAGTTTTTATATAAAAATTAGGGTCTGCCTGAAAATTATCTTTGTTTATGCCTTCCTTTAGCATGATGGTTTTCCATTTGGTAGTTGGGTAAATGAAAGAAAATTCTCCAGGTTTCAGGCTTACTTTTATCGGCATATCGAAATCTTTAACGGTTTCTGTCCAGCGGTAGGTCAGCTTGTTTCCCTCGATTTTATATTCAAGTATGGGTACCATTGTAGTTCTTAAATACTGGTCGAAGACCTTATTGAGCTTCAATCCGCTTTGTTTGGCGATGTAGTTTTCAATTTCCTGAGTAGTTACCGTTTGATGGTAAAAGGTCTTGTTCATACCCCTCAGGATTCCTCTGAATTTCTCATCATCGTTGATCAGCTGTCGGATGGTATGTACCATATTGGCACCTTTATAATACATATCGCCGGAACCTTCATGATTGACACCGTAGATTCCAATGATTGGAATGTCGTTGGCAATGGCTTTTCTGATGCCAATTACATAGTCGGAACCCGCTTTTTTTCCTTGTGTCGATTCTGTAAACAGCGTCTCAGAATAGTTGGTGAAGCTTTCATGGATCCACATATCGGCAATGTCTTTGGAGGTGATGTTGTTTCCGAACCATTCATGACCGCTTTCATGTATGGTGATAAAATCGAATTTCAATCCCCATCCGCTGCCGGAAAGATCTTTGCCTAAATAACCTTGTTTGAACTGGTTGCCATAGGCAACTGCACTTTGGTGTTCCATCCCAAGGTGTGGTGCTTGAACCAGTTTGTATCCGTCTTCATAAAAAGGATATGGGCCAAACCAGTGTTCAAATGATTTCAGCATCGGTTTCACATCGGCATCCCAATGCGGGCGTGCCTGGGCACTGTCTTCTTTTAAAGCCCAGTAGTCAATGCTGAGTTTTCCCTTTTCACCTGGATATTCATCGCTCCAGTGTGCATATTTACCAATATAAAGGGCAACGTTATAGTTGTTGATTGGATTGCTGACGAACCAATTGTACTGCGTATAGCCATCCGGTTTTTCAACGACACTTTTTAAGCGCCCATTGGAAACATCCTGAAGTCCTTTCGGAACACTGATGCTGATCATCATGCTGTCTACTTCATCGCTTTGATGGTCTTTTGTTGGCCACCAGCTGCTGGCGCCTAATCCCTGACAAGCCATAGACACCCAAGGGTTGCCTGATTTGTCTTTACTGAAAATGAAGCCGCCATCCCAAGGCGGGGTTTTAGCAATGATCGGATTACCCGAGTAAAAAACAGTGAAACTTTCTTTACTGCCTTTTTTGATAATTGCTGGAAAGGTTACAAATACGGCATTGAATTCTCTTGTGAAAGGGAGTTCTTGGTTTTTGTAGACTACCTTCTCTACTTTCAGGTTGGCGAAAAGGTCAAACTGCAGTTTGCTAAAATCCTGAGTAGCGGTAAAGCGGAATTCATTGCTGCCACTGATGAATTTCTGGTCTATGTCGACTTTCACATCCAGGTGATAGTAATTGATATCGTAACAGCTGCGCAATGGACTTAAAGTACCTCTAAGTGTATCCGCCCGACTGAATATATGTTTTTCTTTGAGCAGCTGTGCTTTACCCAGCTGATGGATGCTGAGTAAAGCCAGGAGTGTATATAATAACTTCTTCATTTTTAATTTAAGGCTTTAAAACGGTCACAGATACAGCGGAGGCGTTATTGGCATCATGGTAAATGCGGTGCGTCGCTTTCTGGAAGTCACTGTCGGCAGCATGGTAAATGTCTGTGAATACCTGAGGATTTCTGTCTACCAATGGGAACCAGGAGTTTTGAACCTGAATCATGATGCGGTGGCCTTTTTTGAAAGTATGTGCTACATCAGGAATATTATAGTTCACTTTGGTGATTTGTCCAGGCGAGAACGGTTCTGGTTTTTCGAAGCTATTTCTGAATTTACCGCGCATCACTTCACCACGCACCAGCATTTGATAACCACCCATGATGATATTTTTAGGATTTGGCTCCATTGGAAGCGCATCTTCCGGATATACGTCAATCAGTTTAACTACGTAATCGGCATCTGTTCCAGTAGTAGAAACGACTAGGTTTGCGGCTAATGGGCCTGCAAGGGTAAGGTCTTCTGTCAGGACTGCGGTTTGAAAAACCTGTACATCTGGTCGGCGGGCCGCAAAGCGTTGGTCATCGATCATGTATTCTCTGGTTCTTCGCGCCTGTACACCATCCTGATAAGGAACAGGGGCATTAGGGTCACTTTCATATTGGTTAAAGCTGTTGGTCGCGGTTGGTTTCTCAAAACTCAACAGTCCCTCTGGCTGGAAATAAAGTGTTTTATTTTCCGTGTTTTTCGGTGGCCAGGTTTCAAAAGCTTTCCATTCATTACTGCCGGTAACAAAGATATTGGCTTCTGCGAGTTTTGCATCGGGAGCATCTTTCAGGTATTGCATAAAGAAAGGGAACTCCAGTTTTTTCTGATAGCTGGTACTGGTGGCTTGTCCGAAGTCAATGTCTCCGAAACTTTCACCTGTGCCTCTGGACCATCCGCCATGGAACCATGGGCCCATTACCAGGTTATTTTTGGCACCAGGATTTTGATCTTCAATCGCTTTATAGGTATGTAATGCGCCATAAGCATCTTCTGCATCAAAGAATCCACCGACTACTAATACTGCTGGTTTTACGCCTTTTAAATGCGGTCTGATGTTCATGTTTTTCCAGAATTGATCGTAAGTGCCATGCGCCATCAGGTCATTCCAGAATTTAATGCTGTCGCCGAAGTATTTCTGCTTGGCATTTTTCAAGGCACCAAGGCCAAGGTAAAAGCGGTAATTATCTGCAATTGGATATTTAAAAGGTTTTGGGCCTTTATCTGGGGTAATTGGTTTTGGTCTTGGAACGCCAAAAGACGAGTAGAAGCTGAAAGCATCGGCCAGCATAAATGCGCCATTGTGGTGGAAATCATCTCCCAAAAACCAATCGGTAACCGGGGCTTGCGGAGATACTGCTTTCAGGCCTTTATGGGCGCCTGGCAATGCTGCTGTAGAATAAAAGCCCGGGTAAGAAATCCCGTAAATACCGGCTTTACCATTATTTGAAGGGATGTTTTTGATCAGCCAGTCGATCGTATCATAGGTGTCTGAGCTCTCATCAATGTCTTTTTTACCTTTTTTCTGATCATTATGCGGCCTTACATCTACAAATTCACCCTCGCTCATCCATTTTCCACGTACATCCTGGTACACGAAAATAAAGCCTTCTCTCAGGAACAATGGGGAAGGGCCGAGGGTAGTTTTGTATTTATCTTCTCCGTAAGGGGCAACCGTATAAGGCGTTCGGTTGATCATAAATGGATATTTCTGGTTTTTATCCTTGGGGATATAAATGGCAGTAAATAATTTAATGCCGTCGCGCATTGGAATATTGCGTTCGATTTTGGTGTAATTCTGGCGTACATACGCGGAATCAGATAGCTGTGCGAAGCCTGAGGTTCCTGCAAAAAGCAGCAGGATGGCTAGCCAGGAAAATTTAAAGCGGGTCATGTTGGGTATTGTTTTTATGGAAGCTTAAATATACAGAAATCGGGACTTCATTTTTGAAAATGTAACATTAAAGATGAGGAAAGAATTGCTTTTAGGGGGATTATTAGGATAGGTTTATTAACTTTGTTCCACAAAAAAAATCCTTAATATGCAATACGATGTAGTTGTTATTGGCTCGGGCCCGGGCGGTTATGTTGGCGCAATCAGATGTGCTCAACTTGGCTTAAAAACGGCAGTGATAGAAAAATATAAAACTTTTGGCGGTACCTGCTTAAACGTAGGCTGTATCCCTTCAAAAGCATTGTTAGACTCTTCAGAGCATTTTCACAATGCTGCACATACATTCCAGACTCATGGAATCAACCTGAAAGATTTGAAAGTGGACATGCCACAGATGATCGCTCGTAAGGATGATGTAGTAGCTCAGAATACTGCCGGAATTCAATACCTCTTCAAAAAAAATAAAATTGATTCTTTCCAGGGATTGGGTTCTTTTGTAGACAAAAACACGATTCTTATCACTAAAGAAGACGGAACTACAGAAACCATTACTGCTAAAAATGTGATCATTGCTTCAGGTTCTAAACCAACAGCATTGCCATTTTTGCCGATTGATAAAAAGAGAATCATTACTTCGACAGAAGCTTTGAACATCAAAGAAGTGCCAAAAGAGATGGTAGTCATTGGTGGTGGTGTAATCGGACTGGAATTAGGTTCTGTTTACGCACGTTTAGGTACTAAAGTTTCTGTAGTGGAATTCATGCCTTCGATCATTGGTACAATGGACGCTGGTTTAGGAAAAGAATTGCAGCGTGTATTGAAAAAATCTTTAGGCATGGAGTTCTTTATGGGGCATAAAGTAACTGGTGCAACTGCTAAAGGCAAACGTGTAACGGTAACTGCTGAAAATTCAAAAGGCGCTGCTGTAAGCATCGAAGCGGATTACTGTATCGTTGCAGTAGGTCGTACAGCTTATACTGAAGGATTAGGATTAGAAAATATCGGCATCAAAACTGAAGATCGCGGCAACAAGATCCCGGTGAATGAGCATTTAGAGACTTCGGTTCCTGGTGTTTATGCAATTGGTGACGTAATTAAAGGTGCAATGCTTGCACATAAAGCAGAAGATGAAGGTATTTATGTTGCGGAAACTTTAGCCGGACAAAAACCACACATCAACTATAACCTGATTCCAGGAGTAGTCTATACCTGGCCGGAAGTAGCCTCAGTAGGATTTACTGAAGAGCAGCTGAAAGAAAAAGGTACGGCTTATAAAGCGGGTTCATTCCCTTTCAAAGCGAGTGGACGTGCAAAAGCAAGTATGGATACGGATGGTTTCGTAAAAGTATTGGCTGATGCGGCTACAGATGAAATTTTAGGTGTACACATGATTGGTCCACGTGCAGCAGATATGATCGCTGAGGCTGTGGTAGCTATGGAATTCCGTGCTTCAGCAGAAGACATCGCAAGAATTTGCCATGCACACCCAACTTATACAGAAGCATTAAAAGAAGCGGCAATGGCTGCAACTGAAAACAGAGCGATTCATATTTAATCCTCGTTTTGATATAGCAAAGAAACCTCAAGCAATTGGGGTTTCTTTGTTTATGGGCTATTATTGTAACATAAAAAAAGAGGAATCTGCATTTAGCAGATTCCTCTTTTTATTTGATGATCCGGGCGGTTTAGTGCTTACCGTCCAGGTCGTATTCTTTAACGTCTTTATGATCATAAGGTTCTGCGATCAGTTCTTCCATCGACTGGCCTTTTTCATTAAAGCCAAATCTAGTTAAGATGTTATCAAAGATCTGATACATTACCGGTACTACGATCAGCGTCAGGAATAGGGAACTGGTTAGTCCACCTACGATTACCCATGCCAGACCGTTTTTCCATTCCGCACCGGCACCACTGGCCAATGCAATAGGAAGCATACCGATTACCATCGCAATCGTGGTCATTAGGATCGGACGTAAACGTGCATGGTTGGCCAGAATAAGGGCCTCATGTGTCGATTTACCTTCTGCCTTCATCTGGTTTGTAAAATCGACCAGGATGATCGCATTTTTCGCTACCAGACCGATCAGCATGATCAATCCTAAGATGGTAAAGATACCTAATGAGTTGTTTGTGATCGCCAGGGCAAGTAAGGCACCGATTACCGATAACGGAATCGAGAACATTACCACTAGCGGATAAACGAAACTGTCATATAAGGCGACCATGATCAGGTATACTAAGATCACCGAAGCCATCATCGCGATACCTAAAGTACCGAAACCTTCACTCTGGTTTTCCTGGTCACCACCCCATACATAACTTACGCCAACTGGTTTTTTAAGTTTACCATTGTTTTCCAATTCTATCAGTTTATTCTGTAACTCAGTTACGATTGTACCTGTTGGCCTACCGATAGACTGCGCTTTTACAGAAACAGAAGTACTCTTATCTCTACGTTCCAGCTGACTTGGGCCTGAACCTTCTTTAATATCGGCAAATTGAATCAATTTTACTTTATCGCCTCTGTCGTTTATGAAAGTCAGGTTTCTTACGTCGTCAATGTTACGGCGATTAAAGCTTTGGAACTGAATGTTGATGTCGTATTCGTACTCACCTTTACGGTATTTACCATCTGTGTTTCCACTAAAAGCAGTTTGCATGGTCATACCTACAGTTTGCAGGGTCAATCCTAAAGCAGCCATTTTATCACGGTCTACCTGAACATTGATCTCCGGACTACCTTTTTCTACAGATAATTTCACCTCTGCAGATCCTGGAATTCCTCTTAGCACTTCCATTGCACCTTCTGCGTATTTCATAGCACTATCCAGGTCGGATCCCATTACGATAAGGTCGATAGGGGCGTTTTCTGCGATACCTAAAATACTGATCGGTACTGTTTTTACTTTCGCACCAACTAGTGATTTCGACAATTCACGACTCACTTTCGTGGCATAAATATCTGAAGCATCTGCACGGTCTTTACGTTCTACTAATTTTACGTTGATCTCAGATTTGTAGGCAGTAGCCTGAGAAGCACCCATATCACCACTGGATTGTCCAACGGTAGTAATCATTTGAGTGATCTCTGGTTTTTTCACTAAGAAAGCTTCTGCTCTTTGAGTAAACTGGTTTGTTTTTTCCAGAGAGGCATCTTTTGGAAGCTCAATCTGTACCAGGAACTCACCTTTATCACTCTTAGGGAAAAACTCTGTACCGATGAAACCACCGATTGTTAATCCACATGAGCTCAATAACAGCATAAATACACCAATAATCGTAATGGCTTTATGACGTAAGGTCCATTCTAAAATACCAGTTACCCAAACTGTAAATTTATGTAATTGCTTTTCGAACCATAAGATGAAACGTCCGAAAGCATTTTTACCTTCAATTTTTTCCAGTTTACCGAAACGAGATGATAATAAAGGAACGATAGTAAATGAAGTCACTAATGATAGTAGGGTTGCAATAATTACCACCACACAGAATTGACGCAGGATATTAGAAACTAATCCTGAACTCACTGCGATCGGGAAGAACACCACCACAATTACTAAAGTAATCGATACTACGGTAAAGCCAATCTCTGCGGTTGCATCATAAGCAGCACGAACACGGTTTTTACCCATCTCCATGTGTCTGTAGATGTTTTCCAATACCACAATCGCATCATCCACCAGGATACCTACCACCAGGGAAAGTCCAAGTAAAGACATCAGGTTTAAGGTGTAACCGAATAAGCTCATCCCGATAAACGTAGCAATCAGGGAAGCTGGAATGGATACCATAACAATTGCCGCGTTACGTAAACTGTGCAGGAAGAAAAGCATTACGAAAGCTACCAGGACAATTGCCATGATTAAATCGTGGATTACCGCGTCAGCTGATTCTAAAGTAAAGATCGAACTGTCGTTGGCAATAATGATTTTCAAATCGTTTGCTTTGTAGTCTTTTTCAAGGGTAGCCACAATTTTGTGCATGCCTTTACTTACTTCTACCGCATTCGCATCAGATTGTTTAATGATCTGAATCGCGATCGCACCTTTTCTGTCGATACGTGCAATTTTCTCTACTTCTTTTTGCGAATCCTGTACGTCAGCAACATCGCTTAATCTGATTTGAGCACCAGTTTTGCTGGTGGCTACGATCAGGTTTCTCAATTCATCAACCGATTTGAATTTTCCGGAAAGACGGATCAATACGTCTTGATTTTCGGTTTTCACACTTCCTGTAGGGAAGTCAAGGTTGGAGGTTAAAATCGCTTGTTGAATTTGAGGGATAGAAAGGTTGTAACCTTCAATCTTAGCTGCGTTTAAGCCCACTACGATTTCACGCTCAGAACCACCTACCAGGTTGACCTGCGCCACACCTGAAACCCTGGAAAGGATTGGGGCAATACGCTTATCGATCAAATCATAGAAAGCGGCATCATCCATTTTCGCGGATGCCGACATGGTGATTACCGGTAAATCATCCAGTGAGAATTTATTCAGGGAAGGTTGTTTCACATCCGTTGGTAAATCTGCAAGGATGGAGTTTACTTTACGCTGTGCCTCATTCAAAGATAAATCCACATTGGCTTTATCATTTAAGGTGATGGTCACTACGGATAAACTCTCATAAGATACCGCGTTTAGTTTTTTAATGTTCTCCATGGAGGAGACGGCATCTTCAATCTTCTTAGTTACGGTATTCTCTACCTCATTAGGTGAAGCTCCGGGATATATAGTGGAAATCGAGACTACGTTGTTCGAGAACTTTGGTAATAACTCATAGCTCAGGCTAAAGTAGCTCAATAGCCCCATCAGCGTTAACGCGGTAAAAACCACAATAACGAGTGTTGGGCGCTTTATAGAAATTTCTGTTATTTTCATCAGAATAGTTTTGTTATATATTCATGCTAATTGTTGGTTATTTTACAGGAACAACCGGTGTTCCATCAACTAAGTTGATTTGTCCACTGGTGATCACTGTTTCGCCTTCTTTCAGGCCATCCAACACTTCAACATTTTCTCCAAGGATTCTACCTGCAACTACTTTACGCAATACCGCTTTATTACCTTCACCCAATACAAAGATCTGGTTGCTGCTCACACTACCGAAGAATGCACCACGAGGGATGATAATGGTAGGGGCAAGGTGTGGGAATTTGAATACTGCAGTACCGTACATACCTGCTTTAATGGTGTTTTTCTTGTTGTTTTCTACTAAGATTTCTACTGGGAAGTTTAGAGAAGCATCTGCTTTTGCAGCGATGAAAGTTACTTTTCCCTGGAAGTTATCAGTTGGGAAAACGTTTGCTTTGATGGGTACCTGATCGCCAATGTTGATGTTAGCTACCTGCGACTCATCTACATTTACTTTAAGTTTCAATTTAGACACGTCTACCAATTCAAACAATTGTGTACCCTGTGCATTTGCATAGGCACCAACTTCCACATATTTTTTGTTTACGACACCATTGATCGGAGACCTCATGTTCGCATCACTTACTCTTTTTTGTGAGCTCTGCAGTCTTAATCTAGCGTTTTTAACCGCCAGTTTTGCCTGATCTAATTGTTGCTGCGTTACTCCGCCAGTTTGGAAAGAGCTGGCATATCTTGCTTCATCTCTGATGGCATTTTGTAAGGTTGCTTCTGCAGTTTCTTTATCCGTATTTAAGATTTCTGCATCGATGCGTGCTAAAGGCTGACCTTTAGTTACTCTATCGCCTTCTTTAACATAAATAGCAGTCACACGACCAGCAATTTCCGCCATATAATTCAATTCCTGAATAGGAGCAAATACACCGTTAACGCTAAAATCAAGGTTAATAGGTTCTTTTTTCGCTACTTCAGTACGAACAGAAATTGCACCGCTACCTTCCGCAACAATTGCCGTTTTCTCTGCATTTTTCTTTTTATTGTTTTTCAACACCAGGGCGATCCCGACTATGGCAATTATGATTACTAAGGCAGTAATTATTCCTTTTTTCATTGTAGTAGTGATTTTATATTTCCGTTTGATTTGATTAATTGAATTTCGGCGATCTTATAGTTCAATAAGGCCTGGGTATAGCTGTTCTGTGCTTCTGTAAGTGCATTTTCTGTATCTAACAGGTCAGTTAATGCAGCAAGACCATTGTTGTAATTGTTTTGAGTGCTGTTGTAAATCTCTTGAGCAAGCAATACGTTTGCGCGTTGAGAATTAATGGTATTTACACTGTTTTTCAATTGGATCTTTGCATTCTCGTAAGCAAGATTTAATGCGTTACGTGTCTCTCTTCTGTCTTCGGTTGCTTTTTTCAAGTCAACATCTGCCTGACGGACTCTGGAACGCGTAGCGAAACCATTGAAAATAGGTACTTTTAAGGTTACACCAACTGCTGAGGCGCCATACCAGAAAGCTTCACCGTTTTTCTTGAATAAATCAAACTTATCACTCTGTCCGGTATAAGAATAATTGGCTGCTAAAGCTAAGGTAGGGTAGTATTCTGCCACATAAGCCTTACGCTGTAAAGTCAGCAGGTCTTTTTGAATGTTTAGCAGTTTCATCTCCGTTCTGTTCTCTACGTTTACTGTATCTGCAAAAGTAGGGAGTGTCGGATTGTGGTCTAATTCTGATTTAGGTAATACAATTGCAGTTTCTACCGGCATGCCCATAGAGAACTTCAATTGGTTTTCTAATTGAACGATGGCGTTTAAAGTCTGCTCACGTCTGGTTTCCAGGTTAGTCAGGTTTACTTTAATTCTATCCACATCGATTTTTCTGGCCAAACCGTTTTTGTATTGATTGCCAATGATGTTTTCTACCACTTTCACATTTTTGATATTGGTATCAATCACGTTCAGTTGCTGTCTGTTTACCAATACCTGATAATAGTTGTTGGCTACCTGCTCAATGATCTGCTCATCCGTTAACTCAGCGCTGGCATTGTAATAGCTTTCGCTCGTTCTGGCTGCTTTTAAGCCAGTAAATACCTGCTGATTGAAAAGTTGCTGATTCAGTTGGATTCCGGCATTTGCATTCCATGCTTTACCCATTTTAAAGGCCATAGGAGATCCATCCAGATTTGTTCCAACCACTAATTGCCCAATGATTGGGTTGTACGTTAATCCTCCACTTCCAGTTACGGATGGCAATGCCTGAGCTCTGACCTCCTCTGTTTTATAACGACCACCTTCGATGTCCAATTTCGCTTTGCGCGTATTTGCACTGTTCTGAATGGCGTAGTTTAAGGCGTCTTTGAGAACCAGCGTTTGCTGTGCGCTTGCTACATTAGATAATAATAATCCCAGCAGCAGTAGTGGGATCAGTCTTACCTGTTTAATTATAGTATTCATGTTTATTATAATTTGTGGTCTATTGTTATTTAAATCCGTCTGTTATTTTATTGTTGTTCTTATCGTATTCTTCATGAAGTTTTTAACCATGCTATGGTTACTTTAAGCCTTTGATAAATATCTTCGACAGCTGGTGCTGTTTCTCTAATATGGTTTTCATTTCCTTTTTGCTTGGGAATAACTCTTTATTGCCATGGAGTAAACATAGGGAAGTGATTCCCGCCTGACTGTCCAGATAAAGCTCCGCTATTTTGTAAGGATCAACAGGAGCGATTTCTCCATTGTCGATTGCACGCTGTAAAACCTTGGCATGGAAATCTTCATTTTTGGCCTTCATTTCCAGGAATGACGCTCTCAAACTATCTGAGTTCAGGGAAGCATCCGGACTGCCGCCTGAAAGGTGCAGCATATAGTATTTTTGAAAATAACGATGTCTGATCTCTACAAAAGCCGCTAAACACTCTTCTACTGTAGTTTTTGTGGCCTGATCTTTCTCCAGTGCTTCAAAATAATCACTGAAAATCTTCACAATTACAGCCAGTACCAAGCTGCTTTTATCCGGAAAATAATAATATAAAGAGGGTTTAGAGACGGACAAATCGTCTGCTATTTCGTTCATTGTGGTTTTGTTGATGCCATAATGCATAAACCGCTTGATTGCCCCCTCAATAATCAATTCCCTTTTTTTATCTGTCTCTACCATTCTACTTTTCTACTTTCTGACTTTTTTATTTCAACAGTCAAAAATACTACCATAATTTAGTAAGTAGGATTTTGTCTTGAAAATCCAATGAAAATTACTTTATGGTGACAAATTATTCTGGCTTAGCTTTTAATCCATTTAAAAAGATGTCCGCAAACATTTTTTCTTTTTGAAAGATGAGTTTAAACTGCTCTTTTCCTGGGAACATACTTTTGTCTTTGGAAAGGATGTTGAAATGGATACCAGATAAGGCATCAATGAATATTTCGGTGGCGAGTTTAGTGTCACTGATAAAGAATTCTTTATTGGTGACCCCTCGGCTAAACAAAGAGCCGATAATGATGAATTCGAAAGTTCTGGCTTTATGGAACTTCTCCGCCAGGTTTTCTGGAAGTTCATTTCCAATGATCTGACTGGACTCCAGGATGTTGTAGTATTTTTGAATAAAAGCTTGTCTTTTTTGTAGCAGTTTAAGGACGCCTTCGCTGGCTGTTTTTGTTTTGTCAATAGATTTCACCAGATCTCTGCTGATGATTTGCATGAGGTGCTCTATTGCACTTACATAAAGGCTGAGTTTATCAGGGAAATAATAATAAAGCAATGCTTTAGAGAAGGAAATGTCCTTTGCGATTTCGGTCATGGTAGTTTTCGCTAAACCATAATGGGCAAAACGCTTTAAAGCCGCCTCAATAATTAAAATTCTCTTCTTATCCTGATTTTCCATTTAGATTTTTTGTTCCCGCTGCTATGATAAATACTGTTTTTTAAACAATAGAGACGAAAAATAGGCAATTTTTTTAAATATTTATTTAATCATATTGATTCCCCTCCCGAACAATTACATTTGTAGCCTATAGCAAATCTTTCATTTTAACTATGAGTATCTTCCAACAAAATACTTCCCTTAAACCTTATAATACGTTTGGTATCGCTGTTAACGCCCGTTATTTTGCAGAAGTAAGTACCCCTGCAGATTTGCAGGAACTGCTGAATTCAGCACTGCTCCATACACAGCCCTTATTGATTTTAGGAGGGGGCAGTAATGTCTTGTTTACCAAAGATTTTGAAGGATTGGCGCTAAAAGTGAGTATTCCAGGGATTTCTGCTGTGGCAGATGGGGATGAACTATTGGTTACCGCAGGAGCTGGCGTAGTGTGGAATGATTTTGTGAACTACTGTGTGCAGCATGGTTATGCAGGTGTGGAGAACCTGGCGCTGATTCCGGGTACGGTAGGAGCCTCACCAATACAGAATATTGGTGCTTATGGCGTAGAACTGAAAGATGTATTTGAATCTTGTATCGGACTAGAGCTGGCTACCGGAACATACAGGTCTTTTAGCCACGCAGATTGTCGCTTTGGCTATCGCGATAGCATTTTCAAAAATGAACTTAAGGGGCAATACCTGATTACCGAAGTTTGTTTTCGTTTAAGTCGTATAGCGAAAATTAACACTCAATATGGCGCTATTCAGGAGGAGTTGGCTAAACGTGGCATCAGTACACCAACTATCGCGGATGTATCTGCCGTGGTGGCTCATATCCGGGTGAGTAAATTGCCCGATCCCTCTACTATAGGGAATGCGGGAAGCTTCTTTAAGAACCCGGTAATTGATCAGGTTGATTTTCAAAATATCTATGAAAAATTCCCGGAAGTTGTTCATTATCAAGTCCCTCATGGAAAGGTAAAGCTGGCCGCGGGCTGGCTGATCGAGCAGTGTGGCTTTAAAGGGAAGATCGTCGGAGAAACGGGCACCTGGAAAAATCAGGCGCTGGTACTTGTCAACCATGGACAGGCTACTGGACAGGAAGTGTACAGTTTTTCAGAAAACATTATAAATACGGTGGAGGCCAAGTTTGGTGTAAGATTGGAAAGAGAAGTAAATATTTTGTGACATAGGGCTCTTTCTTATAGTCAACCCCGAAAAACAATTTCTTAATATTGGTGTTGATTTTTTGGTACTAATGTTGTATAGCCTTTGGTGTGTAAGATTAAACAAACTAGCGAGCGCCACTCATAAATCTTTGTTTGTTTGCCTTTTTAACCTTAAAACTTAAAACATTATGACAAAAAATGAATTTAACCTCCAACTAAACGACCATTCGGTTTCTTTGCAGTCATTCGCTTTAAATTTTACCAAAGATATTGAGGATGCAAATGACTTAGTACAGGACACTATGTTGAAAGCTGTAACTTACTACAGCAAATTTAAAGAAGGTACCAATTTAAAAGGATGGTTATTCACCATCATGAAAAACACCTTCATCAATAATTACAGACGACTGGTGAAAACCAACGCTTTAATTACCAAATCTGACGATATTTCTTCTGCTAATCTGCACTATAGTGCTTCTAAAAATACGAGCGACAGCAAGTTCATCATAGGCGACATCAATAAAGCTTTAGCTACGCTTCAGCCAGAATATTATGTTCCATTTATCAAATACTTTGAAGGGTATAAATACCATGAGATTGCGGAGATTTTAGATATTCCAATTGGAACTGTAAAAACCAGAATCCATGTAGCCCGCCAGATCCTTAAAAAATATCTGAAGACTTATTCAAAAGAAATCCTGGGAGCAGAAATCATGTAATCCTGATAGAAAATCATATAAAGTGCCTTAATGTAATGTTGAGGCACTTTTTTTTGCTCAAAAAAGAAAATTGCTAAACGGGGTCAAAATCATATTTTTGGGCTAAACTAAATGATCAATGAACCTTACTTACCTGCTGTTGGCATTGGGTATGCTGCTGATTCCCATCCTGCTGCTCTTCGTTAAAAAAACAAGCCTCAACCAAACCATAAAATTTGCCATTCCTGCGGTGGTGATCACTGGATTGCTTTTTTCCTTTTTCGCTACATTGTTTGTGATTTTCGGTGCATGGGTGTTTAATCCTACGTATTTATCAGGCATTTCTATTTGGTTGATCCCAGTAGAAGAAACGCTCTTTTATATGACGAGCTGCCTGGCAGGAATTGCCATCTATCAGGGATTAAATGTGTTTTTTCCAGAAAATTCCCTGGATAAATTTAGCCTTTCAATGAGTAACCTGATGCTAGGAATTTGTATCGCTATGCTCTTTTTTGCGCACCTGAAATGGTATAGTACAGTGACCTTTGGCTTTCTTTTTATATTGATCCTTTACATAGAATACGTCAATAAATTGCGGTTTAGTTATCGGTTTTACCGGGCCTATCTATTAAGTTTAGTGGTATTTTATATCGCTTATGGCGTAATTTCCCTGCTTCCGCTGATCTCCTATAAGGATACGCTTGATTTACGAATTGGCTATATCCCTTTTGAAAGTCATTTTTACTTTATGGGTATGCTGCTATTGAGTGTTTATTTATTTGAATGGTTTAAAAGCAGGGCTAAAGGCTAATGGAATTACCACTGTACAGTAAACAGCAATTGGCTTTACGCAATGGACAGGATAAACCGGAGATCTGGGTGGCTTATCAAGGAGTCATTTATGAGGTAACGGAGAGTCGGCTATGGCGAAACGGAAAGCACTATGAACATTGGGCAGGGCAGGACCTCACGGCCGAACTCGCCGATGCGCCGCATACCGAAACTGTCTTTGAAAAATTCAAAGCAGTAGGGAAATTGAAAGTATAAAAAAGGAGTGCTGAAAATCAGCACTCCTTTTTATTTTAACCTGCAAGCACTCCATTTAAGGTAATACAGCAGGCTTATTATAGGTTTTCAATTAAGCTTCAATCGTAAATGAACTTAGTCTCACAAATTCCTGAATACGGGCTGCAACTTCTTCATCCGTTAAGTTTAAGATTTTTTCTGTTCCGAATTTCTCTACACAGAAAGAAGCCAAAGCAGAACCATAGATGATGGCATTTTTCATGTTGTTGAAGTTTACCGTTCCTACTTTTGCCAGATAGCCAATAAAACCACCTGCGAAAGTATCACCAGCTCCTGTTGGATCAAATACTTCTGCTAATGGCAATGCCGGTGCAGAGAATATTTTGTCTTCACTGAACAACAATGCACCATGCTCACCCTTTTTGATGATCAGGTACTTTGGACCCATTGCTAAGATTTTCTTAGCCGCTTTCACCAATGAGTATTCTCCTGACAATTGACGGGCTTCTTCATCATTAATGGTCAATACATCTACCAATTTGATGGTTTCTAAAAGATCATCCATCATGATGTCCATCCAGAAGTTCATCGTGTCCAAAACAATCAGCTTCGGTCTGTTTTTTAATCTTTCTATAACCGTACGCTGGATCACTGGTGTTAGGTTACCTAACATCAGGTACTCACAATCCTGGTAATTCTCTGGAATGATCGGATCGAAATCTGCTAAAACATTTAGTTCAGTGACTAAAGTGTCTCTGCTGTTCATGTCATTGTGGTATTTTCCTGACCAGAAGAAAGATTTTTCTCCTTCTTTTATTTGTAGTCCTTCGGTATCAATTCCGTGTGTATTAAATGTATCAATGTCTTCCTTATGGAAGTCATCACCAACAACAGCGACGATTTTCACCTTATCATAAAAGTAAGATGCAGCTAAACTTGCGTAAGTAGCGGCTCCACCGACTATCTTATCTGTTTTTCCGAAGGGAGTTTCAATAGCATCAAATGCCACAGTCCCTATGATTATCAGGCTCATAGATATTTTCTTAAAATTATTTTAAAATATTTCGTTACAAATATTGCATAAATAAATTAAAACCCCTAATATTGCATTCCCAAAACGAACGAAACTTAATGTTGTTTAAGACTTCAAAAAGCCGTTTATCTTGGTAGCCAATACTCCTTCTTAGCTCAGCTGGTTAGAGCATCTGACTGTTAATCAGAGGGTCGCTGGTTCGAGCCCAGCAGAGGGAGCAAAATTTGAAGAGGGTGTCCAAAAAGGCACCCTCTTTTAGTTTTCACATTAATTGATTAAATTAATGGTGCTTATGAAAACCAGATCAGATGTACATTTTAAGACCTTAACCTCCCAGCAGGTTGTGCTTTTCCTTCAAGTATTGGGGATAAAATTCCAGAGAACCATCCTATCCGTATAGTAAATCAGGTTGTTAACTCATTAAACATAGATGTATTCTTTCGGGTTATAAAGGAGGTGGCACCAGCAGTTTTCATCCCAGAATGCTGATTTGCATCTACTTATTAAAATATGAAATACAGACTCCTCCTTTTTATCGCTTTCCTATCCTTCCAGATTTCTGCATTTGGACAAACTAAAAAAGTTCAGCCGCTGCATCAGTTGATGCAGGTAAACGCAGATTCTACTTTGGTGCTAGAGTTTACCAATAGCTGGTTCCATTTTCCGGCCTACTATCTGCTCAGCAAAAAAGACAATATCATCAGCTGTTACACCTATGAATTAACTGAAAAACCCGGTGCTTTCGGGCCTACACCAGCAAAGATTTCTGAGGCGATGTTTAAGCTTCAAATGAAAATACTTTCCGAACCAATGGATATCAATAATTTTTTCAGGAGTTATCTGGGAAAACTTGAAGAACGCAAACAGTTTTGGAATGAGGTTTCTGCGCTTCGTCCATGGCAATTGAAAGATGATGCGATGGAGGGTGATCGTTGTCCGGCGGCCCCTCATACCAGTGCTGAACGGGCTGCACCAGTGGTTTATGATGGAGGCGGGATACAGCTCTATTTGATCACAAAATCGGAAATTAAAATGCTTGACTTTGATGCGCCTCAATTTTATGAGGAAAATTGTCCGGGGAGGCCAGGCAGAATTGCGATCAACAAAATCGCCTCTTTGTTTAAAGGTCATTTCTTACCTGAAAAAACTAAACGCTGATGATTTGAGCTATCCTGAGCAGCTTTCTCTGCGCTCATCCCCAAAATCACGACGGTTCTGTACTTTATCTTTTTTATTGTGATTAATTCCGTTGATTTGTTTTCAAATAGCGGATTTTGAAAACTAAACCTTTATCACTTTATTGGAAATGTCAGCTGATCGGATGGACCATCGCTTCTTTGTATTGGATGCTGCAAGGACTGCTGACCGGTGGTTTTCGTCTGGACCTGGCCTTGCTGCAATTGATTACAGATGTGTTAATCTATGTATTGATCACACATTTGTATCGGAATTTCTCCCGCAACCAGCATTGGCAGGATTTACCCTTACGCAGCTTGTTTAAAAGAATTCTGCCCGGCATAGTGGTGATGGGCATTATTTATACCATCGTTACGGTACTTAAACTCTATGGCATTCGACTACTTTTTTCTTTAAATTTTCCACAGTCTTTAACGGATTTTTTCAAGGAAAATGGGCTAGGGATCTTTATGGCCGGCATCCGTTTAATGGCCATCTGGCTATTGGCGTATCACCTCTATCATTATGCGAAAAGAGAACTTCGTCTGGCAAATCAAAATGCAAAATTGGAATTGAATTTTAAACAGGCGCAGTTAGACAACCTTTACATGCAGCTCAATCCGCATTTCTTATTCAACGCCTTGAATACCATTAAATCGCTTAGCCATAGCAATCCAACAGCCGCAGGGCGAGGGGTGGATTTGCTGAGTGAGCTTTTACGGGCAGGACTTTATCGTGGCAATGCCATGTTAATGCCTTTGGAAGAGGAGCTTGCGTTGGTAAAGGATTATCTGGAGCTGGAAAAAATGCGAATGGGAGAACGATTGACGTTTAAAATAGAAAGTGATGCTTCATTTTCCAGTATTCCAGTACCGAGAATGAGTATTCAAGGACTGGTAGAGAACGCAGTGAAACACGGAATTGCTGTGAAGAAAGAAGGTGGATTTATCCATGTCCTCCTAAGCCGTAAATCTGAGCAGCTCTGTATTGAAGTAACCAGCCCGGGCAAATTGTCCAGGGATCATGATAAAGCTGGAATCGGTCTTACCAATCTGGAAGAAAGGCTCCAGATCATTTATACTGGCAATGCACAGTTCGAAATTTATGAAAATGAAGAGGGCGTATGTGCGGTAATTAAAATTCCTTTGCGATGAAAATTATCAGGACATTAATTATCGATGATGAGCCAGGGGCGAGGATGGAGCTCATAAGGATGCTCAAGGCGTATCCCCAGGTCAGAGTTTTAGCAGAAGCCTCAAATGCAGATGAGGCGCAAGAATTGATTGGACTTTTGAAACCAGACCTGATATTTCTGGACATTCAGATGCCAGGCCGTTCGGGTTTTGAGCTATTGGAAGATCTTGACTGCTTACCGATCGTAATATTCGTTACGGCGTATGATGAGTATGCTTTGAAAGCTTTTGAGGTAGCTGCGCTGGACTATTTGATGAAGCCGGTCAGGGAGGAGCGTTTCGCTAAAGCCATGAATCAGTTACTTGAACGGATTGCAGTTAAGGAGGAAGCTTCGGTTTTTGTGAAAAATAAAGACCGGCATCACCTGATCAAATGGAGTACAGTATACCTGATTGAGTCTTTAGATAACTACGCGAGGCTGTATTTTGGGGAAGAGCAGGTATTGCTGAAAACTTCCCTCAACCAATTGGAGGAAAAACTGGACAAACACACGTTTTTCAGGGCCAATCGTAGTCAGCTGATTAATTTGAATCATATTAAAACCATTATTAGGCAAGCCAATGGGATGTTAGTCACGATGAGCACTGGTGAAGCAGTGCGTATCTCAGAACGGCAGGCCGTTAAATTCAGGAATTTAAATCAATAATAACATCTGATCATCATGAAAAAGAACAGAAAAACATTCGGTATGGCCATGCTATGCCTTTTATTTAGTCATTTAAGCTATGGCCAAGCGCTGACTTTACCCGATGCGTTAAATTATAACATCGCAGATAGTGTGCTGATCAAAGCGCCTAATGGCATTACTTTATCCGCTGTAGTGGTCCGGAAAAAGGGAGCGCCAATGCAGCAGCCAACCGCATTAATGTATTTTATTTATTCAGATACTAAAAGAAGTCTGATGGAGGCTAAATGCGCTGCAGACCATGGTTATGTCGGAATTGTGGCGGATGCGAGGGGCAAGCGGCTCAGTCCGGATGATCCTGTGCCTTATGAACATGAGGCGAAAGATGTGAATTTGGTGATCGATTGGATCGTGCAGCAGCCCTGGAGTGATGGAAGAGTAGCGATGTATGGAGGAAGTTATTCTGGCTTTGCACAATGGGCGGCAGCGAAATACCTGCACCCTGCATTGAAAACTATTGTGCCTTATGTGGCTGCCATTCCTGGATTAGGCCTTCCTATGGAAAACAATATCTTTTTATTGGCCAATTACCAATGGCCGTTTTATGTGACCAATAATAAATATACAGACAATGCCGTCAATAATGATGGGGCGCGCTGGCGAGCTATGCGCATGAAATGGTGGGAAAGTGGTGTGGCCTATAACAAGGTAGACAGTCTGGATGGTCCCCCGAATCCCTGGCTGCAGAAATGGTTGTCACATCCGGATTATGATACTTACTGGCAATCCATGGTTCCTTTTAAACAGGACTATGCGAAAATTAATATCCCTGTTCTGACGATTACCGGCTATTATGATGATGGACAGGTGTCGGCATTGGAATATTTGAGGGAGCATTATAAATACCGTCCCAATGCAGAACATTACCTGATTATTGGCCCTTACGACCATTTTGGGGCGCAAAAAGGAGGTGTTTCAGATTTAAGAGGTTATCAGGTGGATGAGCGCGCATTGATCAATACCCGGGAGATTACTTTTCAATGGATGGACT
Organism: Pedobacter polysacchareus; assembly: GCF_019802255.1. GTDB lineage: Bacteria > Bacteroidota > Bacteroidia > Sphingobacteriales > Sphingobacteriaceae > Pedobacter > Pedobacter polysacchareus. The sequence goes on from NZ_JAHYSS010000001.1 coordinate 828,263, forward strand.
ATATTCTGAAAGGCGGGAAGAAGCCGGAACTGCTCCAGGACAAGATCAACTTTGAAGTGATGGGCGCCAATACCTGGCGTCATGTGCCATCTCTGGATCAAATGGAAGCTTCTAAAATCCGCTTTTATCTGGACAAAACCGGAGAAGAATATCGACTTTCCCCGCTGAAACCTGTTCAAGGCAATTTTACGAATCAAACTGTCGATATGGCGGATAGAACCACCATGAACAACGATTATTACCCCGATCCGATTGTCAAAAATGAAATCGACAGAAGTAACGGTCTGTTCTTTTTGAGCAAGCCATTTGATACTGCTGTTTCTGTAAGTGGTTCATTGGAAGGGGAACTAAAGGCGATCATCAATAAAAAAGACATGGATGTTGGCCTGACTTTATATGAGCTGACACCAGATGGGCAGTATTTTCAGCTTTCCTATTTTTTAGGCAGGGCAAGTTATGCCCATGACAGCAGCAAACGAAAACTATTGCGTCCTGGAAAGGAAGAAACTATTCCTTTTTACCGCTCCAGGGTATTCAGCAGACAGCTTAAAAAGGGAAGCCGTTTGTTATTGATGCTCAATATTGACAAAAATCCTTTTGCAGAGATCAACTATGGAACGGGAAAGCAGGTTAGCAGAGAAACGATGAAAGATGCGGGGGAGCCTTTAAAAATTAAGTGGTCCACACAAAGCTATATAGATCTTGGCCTCTCCAGCGCTGAGCAGTAAGCTTATAGACCTTTCAGGCACATTATTTGTGTTTTTCAGGGTAGTCGTCTAATTTTCAACTCATTAAATGCTTACCTATGAAAAAAATACTACTACTTTTTATGCTTTCTGCTGTCAGTTTATTTGGCTATAGTCAAGAGCCAGCAGGTATAGACACCGCTAAAAGCTGGACTATCCATGGAGAGAATACTTTTTTAATTAACCAGAGTTCCTTTACCAATTGGGCAGGTGGAGGCGTTAATGCCTTTGCTGGAAATTTGTTGTTTAACTACGATTTTAACTATAAAAAGGACAAATTGAGTTGGGATAATAAAGTGATTCTTGGATATGGCCTGAGTAAACAGCAAGATATTGGTGTACGTAAAAACGACGATAAGATCATCCTGAATAGTTTGGTCGGCTATAAAGCGGCTAAATACTGGATGTATACTTTTTACGCCAATTTCCAAACACAGTTTGCCAATGGTTATACGTACCCTGTTTCTGGCAGAACCTTGATTTCTGCGGCTTTTGCCCCAGCTTATTTAACTTTCGGACCTGGTTTTGCCTATAAGCGTTCTGATAATTTCAGGGTGAATATCTCTCCTGCAGCAGCTCGCATTGTAATGGTGACCAATAAAGAATTGTCTGATGCAGGTGCTTATGGCGTAGATCCAGGTAAGAAAAGTGATTTCCAATTCGGCGCTTCACTGGATGCTTATTATAAAATCAACCTGATGGAAAATATTAGTTTTGAGAACATTCTGAAACTATATTCGAATTACCTGGATAAACCGCAGAATGTGTATACGGACTATACTGCCAATCTTTTCCTAAAGGTGAACAAGTTTGTATCTGTAAATGCGGGTGCACAATTTATCTATGATGATAAGACCAAGATCGCTAAAGATGATGGATCTGGAGAATCCCGCTCTGTCTTGCAAATAAAACAGATCTTTGGCGCTGGTTTAACTTACAAATTTTAACATGAAGTTCCTTTATCTGTTTATCGCGATTATCGCCGAAGTATTTGCTACCAGTGCCCTAAAAGCCTCTGAGCAGTTTTCTAAGCCCCTGCCTTCTATTATTGTAGTAATTGGTTATCTGGTGGCTTTTTACTTCCTCAGTTTAACCTTAAAAACTATACCTGTGGGCATTGCTTATGCGCTATGGTCGGGCGTGGGCATTGTATTGGTTTCCGCAGCTGGGTATTTTCTGTATAAACAGACTTTGGATTTACCGGCATTGCTGGGTATTGGATTGATCATTATCGGCGTGATTGTGATCAATGTGTTTTCAAAATCTGCCGCGCATTAGAAAGAACAGTAGCTCCGTTTGATATTTTCATCTGAATCCCAAAAGTTGAAGAAAACTTTTGGGATTCATTTTAGCGCATGATCAGTCTGTTTTAAGTATCAGCGCTTCTGTATTTAGATCAGAATTTTGTTTTCAATCACATTTGCGCTTTCAGAGCACACCTTCTCTTTTAAATCAGACCATTTCTTTTTTAAAGATCTCTTCGATCACTTTGATTTCTTCCGCATAGATGGTCTTCTTTCTGGTCGAGAAATACAGCGTATTTTCAATCACATCATTTCCTTCCCAGATCACTTTCATCTGTCCGCTTTCTATTTCTTTTCGGCATAAAAAGTCTGGGATGATGGCTACACCATTTTGTCCGCTTATACAACGTACAATAGAGCTCAGGTTTGGTACAATGTAATTGGGCTTGAAGTCTGGACGCTTATTAAAATTAAGGTGCCAGAAGCGCCTTAAATGCTCCATATCGGCAGTGGTGCCGTACCAGGTTTGCTGTTTCAGCCAGGTATGTACCTCTTTCATGTCTCCGTTTTGCAGCAATTTTTCAAAACCAGTCGTGTCCGTCTTGCTGCCGGCAACGAGCACAATCTTTTCTTTTGAAAAGGGCAGGTAATTGATGTTGTTGGAATCTCCTTTTTGTGGGGTGATGATCAAGTCAAGGATGCCATTATCGAGGTCGCTGAGCATTTCCGGGTATTCTCCGAATTTAATAATCACATTAAATGGAAGACTGGGCAAATAAGATTCCAGGGTAAATTGAAAAGTTTCAAAACACATTCCGATGCTGATGGTGGGAGTATCCTTTTCTGTACTCTTATGAAAATGATGCTCGGCAGTTTCCAGTTTTGTGATCGCATCCAGGATGTAATTGTACAAGACTTTACCTCTTTCCGTAGACACCATTTTCCTGGAGGTCCGATCGAATAGTTTATATCCTACATAGGCCTCTAAAGAATTGAGGTGTAAACTAACCCCAGGTTGAGAAATGTACAATACCTCTGCTGCGCCGGTTAGCGTTCCCGTTTCATATATCGCTTTAAATGTTCTGAACCATTCTAAATTGACCATTTGCTGTTTTATTATAGTTGTACTGCGTGTTTATTGTTCTATTATAATTATGATACAAAGATATGATTTAAGTTATTTTAATTATACAGTGAGCCTGCTTAATTTTGTATCATCAAAAAGATAATAAGATTTATGATCCAGATCATTAGGTGATTAAGGATCAAAATCGTTTAGAGGTTAAACAAAAATGCTGAGCTTAAAATCAGCGCTAAAAAAGATAAAAATGAAAATATTTGTGATAAATGGTGGACAAGCTTTCGGTCATTCTGGTGGTCGCTTTAATGCAACAGTTGCTGCAGAAACAATTCGCTTTTTCGAGAATCAACCTGGTTTTGAAGTAAAATCAACAAATGTGAATGATGATTATGATCCTTTAGAGGAGGTAGAAAAATACACCTGGGCAGATGTGGTCATTTATCATACTCCCATCTGGTGGTTCCAGGTGCCTCATGGGTTGAAGAAATATATTGATGTGGTTTTTACCGTAGGGCACAATAGAGGAATTTATAAAAGTGACGGCCGTTCTGCAGAAAATCCAGCCATTAACTATGGTACAGGAGGATTGTTAACCGGTAAAAAGTATCTGTTAACGACTTCCTGGAATGCGCCAAAAGAAGCATTTACACTTCCTGGAGAGTTTTTTGACCAGAAAAGTGTGGATGATGGACCATTATTCGGATTCCACCGCATGAATGCTTTTACAGGAATGAAACCATTGCCAAGTCTGCATTTTCATGATGTGGAGAAGAATGCAGATGTGGAAACCGACCTGAAAAGATACCGGGCACATTTAGCTTCGCTTTTTATTCCCGACGCTGCCACAGGGAGCTTGCAGGAATCTGAGCTTGAAGCCTCCGCCTTGTAAGAATTGGAGTCATTGAACGGCTTGTTTTATTCGCCCAATTCTAAATCGGCTGAACCTCAAATTTATTCATTTTAGAACGAAGCATTCGACCTGAAAAGGCCCGTTTTCATAGCGAAAGGGGCCTTTTCCTTTGATAGGTTAAAATTTAATTATTTCTTTATTTGCCACCCTTTTAATGGTAACTTAGAATAATAGATAATTCCTTATGTCAAATATTAAACTGATCATTGAAGAGCGAGCGAGTAATATTGGTAATTTTATGGTGGGCAGACTGCTGCCATTCCGGGAAAAAAGAATGGTAGGTCCATTTGCTTTTATCGACCACATGGGCCCTGTTTGCTTAAATGACCATGAAAATCTTGATGTTCCTCCACACCCACATATCGGTCTTTCTACGCTAACTTATCTTTTTGAAGGCAGTATTATGCACAAAGATAGCCTGGCAAATGAAATAGAAATTAAACCCGGACAAGTCAACTGGATGACCGCTGGAAAGGGAATCGTTCATTCCGAACGTACACCTGCATACTTACGTCATTCTGATAAAATGCTTCATGGTTTACAAATTTGGGTGGCTTTACCCAAAGACCTGGAACACATGGAACCCGAATTTTTTCATGTAGAGGCTGAAGATATTCCAGTCTGGGAACAAGATGGTGTCTCTTTTAAACTGATCGCTGGTACTGCTTTTGGAAAGCAATCCCCGGTTCCCGTTTACAGTCCGCTTTATTTCCTGGAATTGAAAACAAAAACGCGTAAAACCGTTAAAATTGGCGATGATTTATTCGGAGAGAGTGGCTTGTACATCTTAGAGGGGGCGATTGAAAGTGAAGGGTTTACCTACGAACCGAAACAGCTGCTCGTCGCTAACGACACTAAACTTTGTGAATTTGTGATGCAGGAAAATACGACGGTTTACATTTTTGGCGGTACCCCTTTTCCAGAGGAGCGTTTCATCTATTGGAATTTTGTGGCTACTTCTAAAGAAATAATTGAACAAGCTAAAAATAAATGGCTGGAGCAGTCTTTTGAAAGAGTGCCTGGAGAAACTGATTTTGTGCCTTTGCCAGAGCAGGGGAGGAGTATAAAAAGTTAGATTTAAATTTATTCTTATGAAAATTGAACATCTAAATGAAAATAAAGGTGGCTATTTTAAAGCTGTAAATGAAGGTAAGACCGCGGCAATTATGAACTATGCCTGGGCTGGCCCGGGAAAAATCGTAATTGAGCATACAGAGGTCAAGCCCGATTACTCGGGACAAGGTTTAGGAAAGGATTTAGTATTCGCAGCGGTAGATTATGCCAGGCTGCAGAAAGTAAAGATCCTTCCGCTGTGTCCATTTGCTAAAAGCATCTTCAATAAGGATGAATCATTGAATGACGTGCTTTTTTAAAAGTTGAACCGGCTACCCCCCGCAATGGCGCCGGTTCCCCCCATAATAGAAATTCATCAACATCCAGATAATGAACGATTCAAATATACAAGCTCCAATTACCAAATAAAATACCTAACGTTAGGTATTTTATTTGGTAATTCGCTGTGTATTAGTAATTAATGCTATTGAATAGTAGTATTAGTGGTTAAAGCGCTCATAGAAGGCGCGATCCAATTCCTCTCTGTGCATGGGATGGGCAAGGCTGATCAAGGCTTTGGCTCTTTGTTTTAAGCTCATTCCAAACAAGTTAACTTTGCCGTATTCTGTCACAATCCAGTGTACATGGCCCCTGGTGGTCACTACGCCAGCTCCTTGTTTCAGGAAAGGAACAATTCTGGAAATGCCTTTTGAGGTGATGGAAGGGAGGGCAATAATTGGTTTTCCACCTTCAGAAAGGGAGGCACCATGGATGAAATCCATTTGTCCGCCAATCCCGGAGTACTGATAAGTACCCATAGAATCCGCACAGATCTGACCGGTTAAGTCCAGCTCGATCGCAGAATTAATGGCAGTTACTTTAGGGTTTTTTCTAATGATGCTGGTATCATTCGCATAAGAAATATCCATCACGCGAACAATAGGATTGTCATTTACAAAATCGTATAATTTTCGGGTGCCGATCATAAAAGAGGTGATAGACTTGCCGCGGTTTATCTTTTTAAGGCTATTATTGATCACCCCACTTTGAATTAATGGAATCACCCCATCGGAAAGCATCTCTGTATGTAAACCCAGGTTTTTATGCCCGGTTAAGTTTTTCAATACCTGATCAGGAATCCCGCCAATTCCAAGCTGCAGGGTGGCGCCATCTTCTACTAATGAGGCAATATGCGCACCGATGGTAATCGTTGCTTCACTGGTTTTTGCAGAATAATCCACCTCAGGTAATTCCTGTTCAAAATGAACCAGGGAGTTAATGGCAGAAATGTGTACAAAACCATCACCATGTGTTCTTGGCATCTTTGGATTTACCTGGGCGATGATGTGTTTTGCGGTATCTACCGCTGCTCTGGCAATGTCTACAGAAGTTCCCAAGGAGCAATATCCATGGGCATCCGGCTCAGAAACCTGGATCAGGGCCACATCAATCGGTAAAAATCCTTCTTTAAACAGTTTTGGAATCTGACTTAAAAAAACGGGAATGTAATCTCCATTCATGCTATTGGCTACCGCCCTGGTATTTGCTGATACGAATAGGGAATTAAAGAAAAAGCTTTCGCGATAAGGGCTTTGATTGAAATCAACATCTCCAAGTGTAGTGATGCTGGTGATTTCTACATTTTTAAGTTCCTGATGTCTTTTTTGTAATGTTTTAATCAGGTGAACCGGTGTGGCGGCACTGCCATGAATAAATACGCGATCACCTGATTTAATGACTTGCAGGGCTTGTTCTGCGGTAGTATAGTTTGGAACATTCATAGATTTTGATGCTGCTTTAAGGAAATTTGGAGTTTGACTCCTTACCTAACAAAAAGGTAAGGATTTTGTGCTAAATCTCTATACAAATCGCCGTAAAGCAGCTGATCTAAATCATGAAAATAACTGACCTTCGTCAGCTAGGCTCCTGCTTGATCCTGGAGCTCTTTCTGCAGTATCTTTGAGGTTTTACCATTTCCGTCATGACTCCATCCCGGAGGATTAAATAGATATTTCAGTTTATTCTTCCATCCAGGTGCTTTTTTAACATCATCAGAAAGTGCAATCAGCTCATGAAAAATAATGTTTACTGCGCCCTGGCCTTCCGGCTGTGTGGTTAAGCCATAGTGGATTTCCTCTTCCGGAATTTCCTCCTGAAAAGTACCGAACCAACGGTCCCATAAAATCAGGACCATACCCATGTTTTTATCCAGGTATCGTACGTTACTGGCATGGTGAACACGGTGATGTGAAGGTGTCACAAAGATATATTCGATCCATGGATGAAGTTTTCCGATGGCCTGCGTATGCACGAGATTGCCATAAATCTGAGTAATCAGGTAGGCAAAAAGTATGTCAAATGCATTGAAACCCATAAAAGCCAGTGGCAAATAGAAAAATACGCGGTATAAAGGTTCAAATACGGTAGACCGGAAACCGGTGGTCAGATTGAAAAATTCCGAAGAATGGTGGGTCACATGCATCGCCCAAAAAAGGCGTACATAATGACCTGTGGTATGTAGCAGCCAGTAAAGCAGGTCTTGTGCCAGAATCAATACGATCCAATACAGCCATACATTGGAAATTTCAAACAGACGATAATGCTCATAACAATAGTCCAATAGGAAGAAAGTGGCAGTTTTCATGGTCAGGTTAACGATAAACGCCACTGCCATCAGGTATACATTGGTTAAAGTATCACGTCCATGATACACTTTTTTATCATGGACGTAACTAAAGTACATTTCAACTAGAGTAAGGATGACAACAAAGCCAAAGAGGGCAACAATGCTCAGGTTTTTGTCTACTAATTCATTCATCTTATGGAATCACTAACGTTCTTTTTTCTGTGGTATGTGCACTGAAAAAGCCGAGTGCGCCACCTGTTAAATTACTCAGTGGATTGGCAGGGGCAGCTCCATTGTCAGAGCCTTCCGCAGCGGACAGACTGAAAAGGTAAAGGTAAACAGAAGGATCAATACTATGCATTTCAATACCTAATTTGTCTCCTTTTTTAAAGTTCCTTGACAAATCATCGGTTTTGTTTTCAAAAATGATAGACGTGGTTACTTCCTGACCAGGAGTGAATTGGTCGTTCATCATGCTGTAATTCCTTTGTCGCCTGCCATTGTGAAACAGCTCAAACCAGTAAAAGTTGGTTACGTTTGCCGGGTCCTTATATTTCACGTAAGTGGTGACTTTCAGGCTGTCAAAATCTTTGGCTTTCAGGTAAAAATCATCAAAAGGAACTATTAAAGGCATGGTGCTGGAAGCTTTAAAAGTTTCCCCTTCTACAGCAACAGTCAAATGATAAGTTTGACCTGGAATCCCGGTTAAAGTTGATAATTTATATACCCCCGGACTATCTTCCAGCAGGGTATAAGTAGTGCCATTGTTTTCTATCTTCACTACTGCACCACTCAATCCGCTAAAAGGATTGGTATCCTTAAAGTTTCTGGTTTTGCTGAGTAATACAGTACAGGAACCAGGCTCATTGGTAAGCGTACCTTCAATCACGTATTTTACTTCATTATCCTTGTATTTTAAGTCGATCACCTTTTCACAGGAACCTAGTAGTATAGGGAAAAGCAGGAGGATGTAAGCTATATTTTTCATGTGGGTATTTATGTTGGGTCTTTAAAATTTGAAATCGTAAGAGATGGAAGGAACGAATCTAAACAGACTGGTTTTTACCGCTTCTGTTACATTTGGCTGATTTTCATTCTCACGGAAGGCGATTCTGTAAGCATTTGCTCTGCCATAAGCATTATACAAGCTAAAGCTCAACTCAGAAGAGAAGTTTTTTCTCTTTTTCAAGATGTGGGTCGCGCCAACATCCAATCGGTGATAAGCAGGCATACGGTCTGCATTTCTCTCAGAGTAATAAAAATAACTTTCCCCAAGTAAGGTATATTTCGCATTAGGGAAGGTTACGGCATTTCCGGTTGCAAATACCCAGTTGGCAGAGAAGGACCATTTCTTGTTCAGCTCATATAAAGCCACAATGGAAATGTCGTGTGTCCGGTCTTGTCGGGTATTGTACCAGTCATTGTTGTTGATACCATCTACCTGTCTTTCTGATTTAGAAAGGGTATAAGCCAGCCATCCGGTTAGTTTTCCTGTTTTCTTTTTCAACAGCCATTCCACACCATAAGCACGTCCTTTACCAAAAAGCAATTGTGTTTCTATCGGTTTATTGGTATAAATGTCTGCCCCATTTCTGTAGTCGATCTGGTTTTTTAAGTCTTTGTAATAGGTTTCTATGGTCAGCTCATAACGGTCTCCGTTTAGGTTTTTATAATAACCTAAGGATACCTGATCGCTGAGTTCCGGCTTAATGATGTTGGTACTGGCGGTCCATCTGTCTATCGGCGAAGCAGAATTGGAATTAGAAATCAGGTGTAAATTCTGTGCATTACGTACATAAGATGCTTTAATGGCTGCAGATTCAGAAAGCTGGAAGGAGGCTGCAATTCTAGGTTCCAGATTCACATAAGTTTTCACCACTTCTCCTCTTTTATAGGTAGTTTCTGAAGTCACCTGCCCCGCAGGGTTGATGTCATAATAGGTGCCTTTACCCAGGATGCTGAACGCGGATAAACGCAAACCATATGTTAAGCTGAAACCATCAGAAACTTTCCAGGTATTACTTGCATAAATCGCATTCTCTAAAGAGTAGCGGTTTTCCAGATCTTGAGAAACCATGCCTGAATTGCCTTCTGCACGTACTTCACCTGGTTTAATCGTATGGAAAATAGAATTTAAACCAAAACTCAGTGTGTTGTTCCCATTGATATACCATTGCAGGTCTTCTTTGAAGTTCCAGTCTCTGATTTGAGAAAATAGGGATAAAGAACTTTCATCTTCTTCGGCCTTGATCTTATAATTGTAATTACTGAAAATCAGGGAGGTATTGGAGAATAGCTTGCTGTTGAACAAGTGATTCCAGCGGACAGTAGCGGTCGCATTTCCCCAGTTGATTCCGGCTAGCTGATCGGCAGCCAACACATCTCTTCCAAAATATCCGGATACGAAGATTCTGTCTTTCTCGCCCAGAATATAATTCGCCTTCGCATTTACATCATAGAAATAAAGACTGCTGCTATTAATTGTGGAGTCATTAGAAAGTTTCAGGAAAGCATCCAGATAAGTTCTACGGGCAGAAACGAGGAAGGAAGACTTTTCTTTTTGTATCGGTCCTTCTACATTTAAGCGCGCCGCAATCATTCCGACACCACCGCTGACGCCAAATTTCTGAAGATTTCCATCGTTCATTTTCACATCCATCACAGACGATAATCCACCGCCATATTGTGCCGGCATGCCACTTTTATAAAGCGTTACATTTTTAATCGCGTCAGAATTGAAGGTAGAAAAGAAGCCTAAAAGGTGGGAAGCGCCATATACCGGTGCTTCATCCAGCAGGATCATGTTCTGATCTGCACTACCTCCGCGGACAAAAAAGCCTCCAGAGCCTTCTCCTGATGATTTTACACCTGGTAAAAGCTGCAGTGTTTTGATCACATCACGTTCTCCAAGTACCATCGGAATGTTTTTCGTTTCGGTTAGGTTGATGCGTTCCATTCCCATCTGTGGGTTTTCAATATTTCTCCTTGCGCTGGTAGAGGTGATGCTCACTGTTTCCAGTTCATTGGCATCTTCTTCTAAATGAATATTCAAGCGCATAGGTCCATTCAGGTCGACGGTTTTAGTCATACTGCGGAAACCAATGGCCGAAACTTCTATTTGCTGTGTTCCTTTTGGCAAGCTGATCGAGTAAAAACCATATTCATTACTTAAGGTTGCGACTTTAGTTCCAGCCCATCTTATGGTAGCAGCGATCAGCGTTTCTCCGGTTTTAGAAGAAGAGATCGTACCACTTAAACTGTACTTGTCTGCGCTCTTTGCCGGATTTGCCGCCGGGTCGGCCATCAGCTTTTTTGCTTTCGTCGCGTCATATTGCAGGTGAATCTCCTGGTCCAGCGCATTGAATTTAAAAGGCTGACCAGTAAGTGCCATCGTCAGCACCTCATTTAAGGTTTTATTTTTAGCCTCCACAGAAATCTTTACCTTACTATTGGCCACTTGCTCATTGTAGGTAAATTTCACCTGTGTCAGTTTACTGATCTTGTCTAAAGCAGTTTTTAAAGGTTCTTCTTTTAGGCTGATGCTCAATCGCTTTTCTAATGGTGTTTGTGCATGAGCCTGCATTTGTATCAGGAGTAGGAATAGTAACATCAAGGCAACAACTGCCAGGAACCCTTTAGGTCCGTATTTTTTCATAACTTTATATTAAATGTTGATTTTATTTGCCCTTAAGTTCTCAAGGCTCGGGCATTTGAATTGATTGAAGTATTTGTCCGGTCTTCTTTTCTAGAAACCGGACATTTATTTTGTGATTACATATTGCCCTCCGTCTTTTTCCCAATTTGTTTCCATAACCGTACAGAGCTTTTTCAAGGTTTGTACCAGGTCGTTGTTCATATTTAAATGACCATAGAAACGGTGGTTTTGTAATTCTGGAGCAAGGCTGATCTGTACTTGATACTGCATTTCCAGGTCTTCTGCCACTTCCGCAAGCGGCGTTCCTTTATAATCGAAGAGTCCAATCCTTCTGTCCAGAAAATCTTTGGCATCCGGGAAGTTTATGGTACTCATTTTTTCTTCTTTTTTGTTCACAGATACGCGCTGATTAGCAGTAATGATGGCTTCTGTAGTTTTTCCATTTGCATCAAATGATACGGCGACCTTCCCAGTAACCAGCGTAACATTGATGTCTTCCTGATCGGCATAGGCCGATAAGCTGAAACTTGTACCCAGAACACGGGTGCTGACCTGTCCGGATTTGATGATGAAAGGATGCTCAGCGTCATGGGCCACCTCAAAGAAAGCTTCTCCCTCCAGGCTTACCAAACGATGCGCTCCTTCAAAAGCAGTTGGATAGGTTAATTTACTATGTGGACTTAGCCATACTTTTGTGCCGTCCGGAAGCTGTATTTGTCGGCGGCTGCTGGTCACACTGGCAATTTCCATTTTTGCAGCACCTCCAATGCTTTGCTGCAATTCAGCACGGTAAAAGTAAATTCCGCAAAATAAGAGCAGTACTGCCGCAATTGCTGCTGCATACCTGAGCATCGGATATAATTTTCCAGGAGCAGCCGAATGATTCATTGCTGCGGTTTTCGGTTGGTTTGCCTGTGGCAGGAAATGAGGGATTAAGCCGGTTTCCGGTGCCATCGGAGTCTGATCCCAGGTTGTAGACAATAGATTTTGGAGCTGATCGGCTTCTTTCCCTTTTTGGATAAGGCTAAAAAAACGGTTCAGTTCTTCCGCGGTACAGCGGTTGCTTAAATACAGTTGATATAGATGGGCTAATTCTTCTTTTTCTTCCATGACTACTTACTATACAACTGTAAGCGCAGGTAGGACTAGTTGGAATGAAAATAATTTGAAGAAGCAAGAATAAAACAGATGACCCCACCATTTTTGCGGACGTAGTCCCTGACAAATTTGCTGGCTTCCACCATGTGATTTTTTACGGTGTTTTTAGAAATACTCAACTTTATGGCGATTTCCTCATGGCTCAGTTCTTCTGTGCGCACCATCTGATAGATTAGTTTCTTTTGCGCAGGAAGCTGTGCAACGGCCTCTTCATAGATCTTTCTCAGCTCTTTTTCGAGCAATTTGTCTTCCGTTCGATTGCGATTCTCAGCAATGTGCAGGAATACTTCTTCTTGTAAAGCCTTTTCACGGGCAATCTTCTTCAGGTGATTCAGCACATGGTTTAATGTGATTTTCTTGATGTAACCCTGAAAAGAAAAATCGGTATTGATCTGCTCGCGCTTTTGCCAGATCCTGATGAATACTTCTTGCACAATTTCCTCGGCCGTATCAGTTGATTTGCTCAGCTGATAGGCATAGTTATATACCTTATTTCGATACTGATTGTAGATTTTTACAAATGCAAGCTCATCTCCCTCCTTCAATTTAGTGAGTAGTTCCTTGTCTTCCAGTTGCTCCGATCTTTGTATCTCCATGAATATCCGGCTCAATGTTAAAAAAAATAAACAAGAAAACAGAGGGGGAGATCTTTAATCGCTGCTTACCTGCCGGTCAGATCTACCATAAATTCATCGAATAATCTAGCTTCATGGTCGTTATTCTCAGGATTTTTACCAGAAAGCGTATAATATTCGCCCTTAATGGTAAATTTAAAAGGTGTTTTTTCAATGGCAATTCTGAGGAAGCCATGTTTGTTGTCACAATAATTTTCTAAGACCACCTGCTCCAATAACTCGTTGTCCGTTTGGAAATCTGGCTCCTCCGGATCTGCCAAAGCATGAAGTTCGTCGAAACCACCTGCACCTGCAACCACAAAAGGAAGGGTTTTTCCATCCGGATATTGCTTGGTGAAACGCTGGTAATTGTGCACATGGCCACTAAAAATCAGATCTGGTTTTACACCTGCGGCTGCAAAAGAAGCTTCTAAAAATTCTACCATCGGCATGCTGGAGCCATGATTTACATCCGCCGAATAGGGGGCATGGTGCATACATACAATAATTGCCTTTTCAGAACTGTATTTCGCAGCATGTTTCAGCTCTTTTATAAACCAGTCCTGCTGCTCTTTTTTTATGCAGCCAAACTTTGGTACGTTGGTGTGGAGGCCGATAATGGTGGCTAATGGGCCTTCCATTGTCCAGTATACATTGGGCTGTACCTGGCTTTTTCTGCTGATGCCTGATCCGAAATGAAGCGTAGCAGGGCAAGTATTGCAAAATGCGGTGTAGAAAGCTTCAAGAGGTTCGTAATGTTCGCTTGAATTTGGATTCACATCCGTATCATGGTTTCCTGCAATCGCGTAAATAGGGCCAGGATAGCTTTCATAAGGTTTCAAAAACTGGTCTTCATACTGAGCTGCTTCTCCATAATGGTAAACCAGGTCACCCAAATGATATAAAAAAGCAGGGCGCTCTTCCGGGCAGGCCGCTTGTAAGTACTGCTGGGCCATTTGGCTGGCGATCTGTTTTTGCAGATCAGGCTGTTTGAATCCACCGGTATCACCCACCATGTGGAATACCATTGCCTGCGGTCTAGGCTGATCTGATTTTACCTCCAGATTTAAGCGGTAAGGATAGCTTCCTGTTGGTGATGGCAATGGCTGAAAAGTATGACTGTCATCTACCGGATTTTTTTTAAAAACTGCTTTATAAAGAATCTTTGTACTGATCATCGTCCTATGTTTTTGATTTACTATGAAGTTATGTGGCCCATGTTAACTGAGTATTAAGGATTAAATATTTAACGTAAATTTAATCGAGTAGCCCTGACATACAGCTGTCACTAGTCCCTGTAAATTTGCAGCATCAATCATTAAAGTATTAAAAATTAGAGAATGGAAAAAGTAACCTTAACGCCCTTTTTTGTAGTGGGTATTTCAGTGGAGACCAGCAATGACCCAGGTAAAGCAGCTATTGATATTCCTGCGTTGTGGGCCAGGTTTATTGGCGAAAATATTGGGGCAAAAATTGTTAACAAACTTCGTGATGAGGTATATAGTATTTACACTGATTATGAAGGCGATTTTACCCAACCATACACCACTGTAATCGGTTATGCCGTTCCAAATCTGGACGAAATTCCTGAAGGAATGCGGGGAGTAACTATTGCTGGTGGTTCCTATCAAAAATATGCGTTGAAAGGGAATATGCAGGAAGGATTGGTTTTTAATGCCTGGCTAGACATTTGGAAATCAGGAATATCGCGTGCTTATACTACAGACTTCGAAGTCTATGGCGCTAAAGCCCAAAACCCGGAAGCAGCAGAAGTAGATATTTTTATCGCAGTCGGCTAATTTCAGCAGGCTAACCACCGATTCCATATCTTTTGTTAAATTTGATACATACCTATATTATTTTTATATGATAAATATCAAGAAATCGATTGGAATCCAGGTGGTTGCAGGATCTATGCTGCTGCTTTCTGCCTGCAGCAGTTCCGATAAAAACAAGGAATTGCACTCTGGAATTGTCCTTAAAAACATGGACACCACAGTTGCTCCTGGTAACAATTTCATGGAATACGTCAATGGAACCTGGATTAAAAACACCAAGATTCCTGCGGATAAGTCTTCCTATGGCGCTGGTGCTATTGTGAACGATAAAGCACAGGAAGATGTGAAAGCCATCATCGAGAATGCGGCCAAAGACAAAGCTGCAGAGGGATCTGATCAGCAAAAGATCGGTGATTTTTATGATTCTTATATGAACATGAAAGTGCGTGATTCTATCGGATTAGCGCCAATGCAAGCCGAATTTAAAAAGATTGAGGGTATTGCTTCCAATAAAGATCTTGCTGCTTATTTCGCTTATGCGAACAAAATCGGTAATTACATTCCTTTTAGTGTAGGGATCATCGAAGATTTTAAAGATCCTAAAAAATATATGCTGTACACCTGGCAAGGTGGTTTAGGTTTACCAGAAAGAGAGTATTATTTGCTTCAGGATGCTAAATCAAAAGAAACACGTGCTAAATATGTACTGCACATCGAAAAGATGTTAGGACTTGCAGGTATTCCTGATGGGAAAGCAAAAGCCGCTCAAATCATGGCATTAGAGACTTTATTGGCTTCTAAACACATGAAAAAAGAAGAAACCAGAAATATGGCTGGCCTTTATAATAAATATGCCATCAAAGATCTGGGTAAACTGACTCCTGATTTTGACTGGAGTACTTTATTGACGGAAGCTGGTGTTAAAGGGCAGGACAGTTTGGTGATCACGCAGGTAGCTTATACAAAAGACCTGAATGCGATCTTCAAAAATACACCATTGGATACCTGGAAAACGTATTTGAAATGGAGTGCATTGACAGGAGCAGGCTCGGCACTGACGACTGCAATTGACGAAGAGAACTTCGATTTCTATGCAAAAACACTTTATGGTGTAAAAGAACAAAAACCAAGATGGCGTAGAGCAGTAGATGTGGTGAATGGCAGCCTTGGTGAAATGGTGGGTAAATTATATGTAGAAAAACATTTCCCGCCTGCCGCAAAAGAACGCATGCTGAAACTAGTGGACAACTTGTTGAAATCTTATGAAACCAGCATCAAAGAATTAGACTGGATGAGTCCGGAGACTAAAAAGCAAGCTTTAGTGAAAATCAGTAAATTCACTCCGAAAATCGGATATCCTGATAAATGGAGAGATTATTCTTCTTTAAAAGTAGTGAAACACGACCTTTATGGAAATGAGAAACGTGCTGCTGAGTTTGAATACAAGCGCAACCTGAACAAATTAGGTAAACCGGTAGATCGTTCAGAGTGGGGCATGACACCACAAACGGTGAACGCTTATTACAACCCGACATTGAACGAAATCGTGTTCCCTGCGGCGATCTTACAACCTCCTTTCTTTGATATGGATGCTGAAGACGCGGTAAATTATGGGGGTATTGGTGCGGTAATCGGTCATGAAGTAGGACATGGTTTTGACGATCAAGGCAGTACTTTCGACGGTGATGGTGTGATGCGCAACTGGTGGACTCCAAAAGACAACGAAGAATTTAAAAAGAGAACTCAGGCGCTGATTGCACAGTACAGTGCATTCCAGGTATTCCCGGATCTGAAAGTAAATGGTGCATTTACTTTAGGAGAGAACATCGGTGACCTTGGTGGTTTAAGCATCGCTTTAAAAGCGTATAAAACCAGTTTAAATGGTAAGCCAGCACCAGTAATGGATGGTTTCACAGGTGAGCAAAGGGTATTTATCGGTTGGGGGCAGGTTTGGCTGAACAAATCAAATAATGAATCCTTGAGAAATCAGGTAGGTACAGACCCACATTCTCCAGCTAAATTCAGAGTTAACGGTGTGGTTAGAAATATCCCTGACTGGTATACTGCATTTAAAGTAACTCCTAAAGATTCTTTATATCTGGCACCAGAAAAACGTGTTAAAATCTGGTAAGGAAAGTTGAAGAATTTCGTCTGAATAAGAGCTTCCAGAAAGAAAGCTTCGGCCAGGAAAATACCAACAAAGAAGCCGGTTCTGTACAGAACCGGCTTCTTTGTTTAAAATATAATTTGTTTAACGCTTGCTAAGACCTAGCTGCTGATATAGCTTTCCAGTTGAGAAATCGTCTGTTTTTGATCTTCGATGATAAATTTCACGACGTCACCAATAGAGACCATGCCAATTAATTCCCCGTCCTGAATCACGGGTAAATGGCGGATGTGCCTATTCGTCATGGTCTGCATGCAATGGTCCAGGCTATCTGCTGGGGACACTGTAATTGGCAAAGCCGTCATGACTTCATGGATTGGTGTATCTACAGAGGCTTTTCCCTGAAGAATGATCTTTCGGGCATAATCCCTTTCCGTAAAAATTCCTAATAATTTATGCTCCTCCATTATGAGCAGCGCACTGATATTTTTTTCCATCATTACCTGGAGTCCATCTAGCACCGATACATCGGCGGAAACGGAAAAAATTTCAGCTGATTTAGTGCTGAGTAATTGTTTTACGGTTTTCATAACACATTAATAATTAGCTAATTAAATTTAACGAAATAAAAGCTAATTTCCAATATGTACAGCCGAAATATTTATTTAGCCATCATTGGCAAAATTTCTTCTACGTAGGTACGCTCATTTGCCAATCGGGGAACTTTATGCTGTCCACCTAATTTGCCTTTAGATTTTAACCAGTTGTAAAAGGTGTTATAGGGTGCATTGTGCACTTTGGGTCTGCGGAGTGCCATGTCTTTAAAACGCTTGGCGTCGTAGTCTGAATTCACTTCTCTGAGTGTGGCATCCAAAATGTCGACAAACTTTTCAAAATCATTGGGCTGCTGATCAAATTCTATGATCCATTCATGGCCTCCAACTTCTTCTCCTTTAAAATAAATAGGGCAGGCGGTATAATCCTTAAACACGGCACCGGTTTCTGTACAAGCCTTGCAAATGGCCTGTTCTGCATTGTCGATGATGACCTCTTCGCCAAAAGCATTGATGAAATGTTTAGTGCGGCCGGTAATTTTTATGCGGTAAGGGGATAGACTGGTAAATTGTACAGTATCACCAATCATATAGCGCCAAAGACCGCCATTGGTAGAAATGATGATGGCGTAATTTTTATTGAGCTGCACCTGGTCTAAAGACAAGGTATCTGGATTTTCGCTATCCAGCAGTTCAATAGGTAAGAATTCATAGTAAATGCCGTAATCCAGCATCAATAAGAGTTCATCAGAATTGACTTCATCCTGAATCCCGAAAAATCCTTCCGAAGCATTATAAGTTTCCAGATAATACATCTGGTTACAAGGGATCAATTCTTTGAACTGTTCTCTATAAGGCTTAAAATTTACTGCACCATGGATGTAAAGTTCCAGGTTTGGCCATACTTCCAGCAGGTTTTTCTTACCCGTAATTTCCAGTACCTTTTTTGCTAAAACCAGCGTCCATGTAGGTACACCAGCGATATTCGTGACGTTTTCTTTGATGGTTGCCTCTGCCATCTTTTCCATTTTCTCCTCATAATTGTCCATCAGGGCAATGGAAATGTTTGGCGTCCGGTAATATTCGGCCCACATTGGCAGATTTTTGATCAATACGGCTGATAAATCACCATAAAAGGAATCTTCGTTGAGCTGATTGATCTGGTGGCTGCCTCCCAATACCAGTCCTTTTCCAGTTAAGATCTGGTTGTCCGGACGGTTGTTGCAAAAGATCGATAACAAATCTTTTCCACCTTTGAAATGACATTCCTGTAATGATTCTTCGGATACTGGAATGAATTTACTCCGGTCGCTGGTGGTGCCAGAGGACTTCGCAAACCACTTAATTTCTGTAGGCCAAAGGATGTTTTGCTCACCTTTGAGCATCCTTTCTATATAGGGTTTTAAGGTATCGTAATTTTGTATGGGTACCCTTTGTTTAAATTGTCTGGGGGATAGAATAGAACGGTAGTCATATTTAGTTCCCCATTCTGTATCAGCAGCACTGGAAATCAGTCTCTGAAACCATTCCTCCTGTACATCATGTGGATATTTCATGAAAAGCTCGATCTGATGGACGCGCTTTTTCATATACCAGGTAAAAATCGAATTTACTATAGCCATGTGTCGGGTAATAAAGGGTTATAATTTTTTAGTACGGAGCACGAAGTTTGAACCTAGATATACACGTCTAACCATTTCATTGGCAGCGAGTACTTCTGGTGTTCCGGATTCTAATATTTTACCTTCAAATAGTAAATAGGCCCTATCGGTGATGGAAAGTGTTTCCTGCACGTTATGGTCGGTAATTAAGATACCTATATTTTTTTGTTTTAATTTATGAACGATGCCTTGAATTTCTTCTACGGCAATAGGATCGACCCCTGCAAATGGCTCATCGAGTAAGATAAAGTTCGGACTGGCGGCCAGTGCTCTTGCGATTTCCGTTCTGCGGCGTTCTCCACCGGAAAGTAAATCACCACGGTTTTTACGCACCTTATGCAAGCTGAATTCATTGATGAGTTCGTCTAGTTTTTCATGACGTTCTTCTTTTCCCATTTTGGTCATCTCCAGGATGGCCATAATGTTATCTTCAACAGATAATTTTCGGAATACAGAAGCTTCCTGAGCCAGATAACCAATCCCTTTCTGTGCCCTTTTATACATGGCATTAGAAGTGATGTCTTCGTCATCTAAAAAAATAGTACCTTCATTAGGTTTGATCAAGCCCACAATCATGTAGAATGAGGTCGTTTTTCCCGCTCCATTAGGCCCAAGTAAACCCACAATTTCTCCCTGGCTCACAGAAAATGAAACGTCATTTACAACGGTTCTCTGTTTGTACTTTTTGATTAGATTCTCAGCTCTTAATATCATTTATATCTTAATCTCAAATGTTTATATGGTACGAATGATCGCTAATTAATTTTTATTCCTTTGATGTTTAACTGCAAACGTCGCTGGTCTCTCCAAATGTTTTCTTCAATAGTATAACAAATAGAAAAGGGTTTGTTTGATTGCAGAGGACCTTCATATTCTGCAAGGCCAAATCCAATGCTTTCAAAAATAACTGAATTTTGTTGTTTTATACTCAATTTTAAATGTTTTGTAGCAACAACATGTGGCTTTGCCGCTAAACTCAGTCCATGGCTCACAAAAACAGGCGCCGGATTATGTGGTCCGAAGGGTGCCATCTGTGAAATGATGCGTTGAAACTTGCCATCAATCTGTGAAAACTGAAGCTCGGTATCAATCTTGATTTTCGGCGAAAGCATATCTTCAGTAATGCTGGAAGACACAATTTCTTCAAATCTATCGGTAAAAGCATCAATATTTTCTGGTTTCATCGTGAGGCCTGCCGCAAACTTATGTCCACCAAATTGAATCAGTAAATCCTGACATCCCAATAAGGCTTCATATAAGTCGAAACCCGGTACTGACCTTGCTGATCCTGTCAATAAGCCATTCGACAACGTAAGAACGATGGTTGGGCGGAAATATTTCTCCGTCAAGCGGGAGGCCACAATTCCAATCACTCCTTTATTCCAGCTTTCATGGTAAATTACCGTGGTCTTTTTATGAATTAAAATGTCACAGTCGGCAATTCTTGCCAGTGCCTCAGCGGTAATCGTATGATCTGTTGTTTTTCGATCCGTATTTTGCAGGTTGATGAATTCACTTTGTTCCAATGCCAGGTCGTCTTCTGTACAAAGCAGCATTTTTACGGCCTGATTGGCATGGTCCATTCTGCCGGCAGCATTGATTCTTGGTGCCAGAGAGAAGATCACATCAGTTAAGGTATAATCTTTGTTTTTTCCGGAGATTTTCATCAATGCCCGTAATCCCATGGAAGGGTTGGTGTTTAGTTTAACGAGCCCATGGTAGGCCAATATCCGGTTTTCATCTTCAATAGGCACAATGTCTGCACCGATACTCACCATCACCAGATCCAGGTATTGTTCATATCCTGCTTTTGGCAATTGGTGCTGGATACTATAAGCCTGCGCCAGTTTAAAGCCAATACCACAACCGGCAAGTTCTTTAAAAGGGTAGGGGCAATCCAGACGTTTAGGATCTAGAACAGCGATTGCTGCGGGTAATTCATCGCCTGGTAAATGGTGGTCGCAAATGATAAAATCTACGGATAAGCTATTGGCGTAAGCGATTTTGTCTACGGATTTAATCCCGCAGTCCAGGGCAATAATCAGGGTAATCCCTTGCTGTTTCGCGTAATCAATACCCTGCGTGGAGATCCCATAACCTTCCTTATGGCGGTCGGGGATGTAATACTCAATAGTGTCGGTAAACTGGCTGAAGAAACTGTAGGTCAGCGCTACAGAAGTAGTGCCATCCACATCATAATCACCATAAACCATGATTTTCTCTTGATTTCTAAGGGCAAGGTCGATCCTGGCGATGGCCTTTTCCATGTCTTTCATCAGGAAAGGATCATGTAATTTGGCCATATCCGGCCTGAAATAATCTTTTGCGGCATCAAAAGAAGCGATGCCTCTTTGTACTAAAACTTCGGCTAAACTCTGATCTATATTTAATTGCTGTGCAAGTGTGTCTATGGTTTCAAAATCATCATTTACTGCCTGCACCCATATTTTTTCCATTACTGTCTTTCGTGTTTTTTTTCGAATTATCGATTCTTGCAAGGAAGATTTAGGAATTGCGCTATGACCGCTGTTGGTTTTGACGCTGGTATGAACCGGATTTCAGCCAGGTTCCCTATCTTTGCAATGAATCGTAAATATATCATTTAATTATTTCTTCTTAAAATAACTACGCCATTGCAAGTATTCACTTTGTTCGAAGGCACCTATTCTGTAGATGCCACCAAAAAATTTCTACCATTTAACCCTGCTGTAGATCAGCCAAAAGACCGTCCGGCTTCTCTGTTTATCAATGTACAGCCATTTTTAGTAAAAATGGAAGATCAGTTGATTTTGCTGGACACTGGATTGGGCTATAGCAATGAAGATGGGCAATTGATCTTGCATGAAAACATAAAAAAAGCGGGTTTTGATCCGGAAGATGTGACCCTGGTATTGATGTCTCATTTACATTTTGACCATTCGGGCGGGATGATTCATCATGTTGGCGACAAGATGGAGCTGAGTTTTCCGAATGCTGTCTATGTGATTCAGCGCGGAGAATGGGAGGGTGCTTTTACGAATACTTCCTCTTCTTATCATACCGAAATTTTTGAATTCCTGCAGCGCAATGCGCAATTGGTATTTATAGAGGGTTCCGGACAATTTACGGCAGAGATCAGTTATGAATTAACCGGGGCACATACACCTTTTCATCAGACCTTTTTATTGGATGATGGGACCGATAAAGTGTTTTTTGGAGGTGATGTTTTGCCTGAGCCGGAAGAATTACTCAGGAAATTTATTGCCAAATATGATTTTGATGGCAGAAAAGCAATGGAACTTCGGGAAGTTTTCGGGGAGAAAGCAGCTGCAGAAAACTGGAACTGCTTATTTTACCATGGCAAATCCAGGGCTACAGGTTTCGTTACTTTAACCGATGGGCAGTTTAAGATTCAATAGCATCCTGCTCAATTATTTTAAATAGCTCGGTCAGGCGTTCAATAGAAAGGGGTTTAGAGATAAACCCTTTCACACTTTGATAAGTCTTCGCTTTTTCAATATCATTCTCATATACCGAAGAAGACAGCATATACATGTCTATTTTCTGGTCGAGATTTAGCTGTCCATAAGCATCCAGGAATTCCCATCCATTCAATACCGGCATATTAATGTCGATCAGCACCAGATGTGGCAATGGTTCCTGTAACGAAAGCGTCATGGTGATATAATCAATCGCCATTTGTCCATTAGTCTTGGCGACCATTTCTACGTTAAACCCCGTTTTTTCTACTATTTTTTTTATAATGAAGATGTTAATATCGTCATCATCAATAACAAGTAGCTTAATTTTTGAGATCATCATAAATTTCAAAGGGTAACTGTAAAATTGTTGTGTGTAATATATAAAGTTATGAAATATGTAGCTATGGTAAAAGCGGTATCTGTTATGTTACAAAAAAAAAGGCCACTATACAATAATGGCCTTTTTTTTATGAAATAAAAAGAATTATTTTTTTGCTACCAGTTTAACCGAGAGCTCAAATTCGTCATTGATCATTTTATTTCCGATTTCTGGGAAAATGGTTTTTGACCTGAATTTGATGTCATATTTAGTTCTGTCAACAATAATTTTGTCGGCAGTTGCAGTTACTGAACCATCAGCATTCCAAGCTAAAGTAGCAGGGAAACTAATTGGTTTTGTAATCCCTTTGATGGTTAAATCTCCATTTACAGTTACAGCAGCACCATTTCCGGTTACATTTTTAATCACAAATGTAGAGGTAGGAAATTTGTCGGCACCAAAGAAATCCGCATCCTTCAAATGTTTTTCTAAATTGGCACTATTGTCGGCATCTTTAATGCTGTTCATGTCCAATACAAAATTACCAGCAGTTAACTTTTTTCCATTGAAGGATAAAGCACCTGATTGTAAGTTGATCGTGCCATTGTGACCGCCTGTCAGTTTTTTTCCAATCCAGGTGATCGAGGATTTCGAAGCGTCTACTTTATAGGTATCCGCTTTAAACACCGGAGCAATAAATGCAGAGGTAGTCATCACTACTAATAGCAGTGCTAATGAGGTTAATTTTAGTTTCATATCCTTGTTTAATGGTTGAGTTACAGGCCCGTTTAGACCTTTTAATACATTTAAGACCTAAATATATTAAAAGGTTTAACGAGGCAAGTAAATTTTTTAAACAGATTGCTCTTCCATGTAACTTTCAATCGGTGGGCAAGCACAAACCAATGACCTGTCGCCAAAGGAATCATTCACTCTACCTACTGAAGGCCAGAATTTGAAAGCTGCAACATAAGGAAGTGGGAAAGCAGCTGTTTGTCTGCTATAACCATGATTCCATTCATCAGCTGTTACAATATTAGCGGTATGAGGTGCATTTTTCAATGGGTTATCAGTTTTGTCCAATTCACCATTTTCTACTGCAGTTACTTCTTTTCTGATCGCAATTAAAGCATCGCAGAATCTGTCTAACTCATGTTTCGGCTCACTTTCAGTAGGCTCTACCATTAGCGTTCCTGCTACTGGGAAAGATACTGTTGGGGCATGGAAACCATAATCCATTAAACGTTTTGCAATGTCAACTACTTCAATGCCGTAGTTTTTGAAGCCTCTGCAATCCAGGATCATTTCGTGTGCACAACGACCATTTGCACCAGAGTACAATACTGGGTAATGCTGCTCTAAACGCGCTTTCATGTAGTTTGCGTTAAGAATGGCATTTTTCGTTGCATTCATTAATCCTTCTCCGCCCATCATTGCGATGTAGGCATGAGAGATCACTAAGATCGAAGCTGAGCCCCAAGGTGCAGAAGATACTGCAGGAATAGATTTTTCTTTATTGATATCCACCACTGCATGAGCTGGAAGGTAGGGAACCAGGTGTTTAGCTACACCGATTGGGCCCATGCCAGGACCACCACCACCGTGAGGGATACAGAAAGTTTTATGTAAGTTAAGGTGACAAACGTCAGCACCAATGTTACCTGGGCTGGTTAATCCTACCTGAGCATTCATGTTTGCGCCATCCATGTAAACTTGTCCGCCATTTTCATGGATGATGTTACAGATGTCGATGATGCTTTCCTCAAATACACCATGTGTAGATGGGTAAGTCACCATTAAGCAAGAAAGGTTTTCTTTGTGCTCTTCTGCTTTGATTTTTAAATCGGCAACGTCAATATTACCGTTCTCCAAAGATTTAACGATGATGATTTTCATTCCAGCCATTGCTGCAGAAGCTGGATTGGTTCCATGCGCAGAAGAAGGAATTAAAGCCACATTACGGTGATGGTCACCGCGATCCTGGTGGTAAGCTCTGATCACCATTAGACCTGCATATTCGCCCTGAGCACCAGAGTTTGGCTGTAAGCTCATGGCTGCAAATCCAGTGATTTCACTCAACCATTTGTCTAGCTCATTGAAAACAGTATAGTAACCCGCAACCTGATCTGCCGGAGCAAATGGGTGGATTCTACCGAATTCTGGCCAGGTTACCGGAATCATTTCAGTAGTTGCATTTAGTTTCATCGTACATGAACCTAAAGCGATCATCGAGTGACAAAGAGAAAGGTCTTTTGCTTCTAATGATTTAATATAACGCAGCATTTCATGCTCTGAATGGTGCGAGTTGAATAGTGGGTGTGTTAAGTAAGCAGAAGTACGTTGCAAAGCAGCTGGAATCACTGTTGCAGGATTTTCTTCAGACATTTCAAAGCTATCCGCAGCGATACCTTTTACTTTCGCAAAGATTTTCACCAATAACTTCACATCTTCCAGGTCTGTAGTCTCATCTAAAGAGATGGTCACTACGCTGCCATTGTAGTTTAAGTTGATCTCATTGTCTACACATTCTCTATGGATAGAATCAACAAGGTTGCCTAAGTCTAACTGAATGGTGTCAAAGTAAGATTTATTCAATTGTGTATAACCTGCTTTCTCTAATGATTCAGCTAAAGTTACCGTCAATCCATGCGTACGTTCTGCGATCAGTTTCAATCCTTTCGGACCGTGATAAACTGCGTAGAAACTAGCCATAATCGCTAATAACGCTTGTGCAGTACAGATGTTGGAAGTCGCTTTATCTCTACGGATGTGCTGTTCCCTGGTTTGCAAAGCCATACGTAAGGCGTAGTTATTATTGCTGTCGATCGTTACCCCGATGATACGACCTGGAATAGAGCGTTTGTATTCATCTTTAGTAGCGAAATAAGCAGCATGAGGACCACCGAAGCCCATTGGCACACCAAAGCGCTGTGTAGTACCTACCACTACATCAGCACCCCATTCACCTGGAGGCGTCAATAAGGTTAAGCTTAAAAGATCTGCAATTACGGTCACTTTTACATTTACACCATGAGCAGTATTCGCGAAACCGGTATAGTCGAAAACCTCACCATTACCAGCTGGGTATTGAATGATTGCACCGAAGAATTCTTCATTCAGTTCAACCGTTTGGTGATCACCGATCACTAATTCAATTCCAAAAGGATTGGCACGGGTTTTTAAAATGTCAATTGTTTGTGGGAAGATCAATTCTGAAACGAAGAATTTCTTCGCATTTGAGTTTTTGCGCAAGCTGAATTGCATGAACATCGCTTCAGCAGCAGCAGTACCTTCATCCAATAGAGAAGCATTTGCGATTTCCATACCTGTAAGGTCGATTACTAAAGTCTGGAAATTTAACAGGGCCTGTAAGCGACCTTGTGCGATCTCTGCCTGGTAAGGCGTATATTGAGTATACCATCCTGGATTTTCCATCACGTTACGCAAGATTACTCCTGGGGTAGTGGTGTCATAATATCCCTGACCGATATAAGATTTAAATACTTTGTTTAAGGAAGCAGTTTTCTTTAAGCTGCTTAGGTAATCCTTTTCAGATTTCGCCTTTGGCAGGTTTAATGGCTGTTTTAACCGGATCGATTGAGGAACCGTTTGTTCTATTAATTCGTCAACAGAACCCAAACCAAGGGTGTCTAACATGGCATTGGTATCCTCTGTGTTAGGAGCAATGTGACGATCTTTAAAGTCTTCTTTGTAATGAATATTTAAGCTCATGAAATCTATATATAAAAAGTTCCGCAAAGGTAATAAAAAATACACTTAGCTCTAAGCGGAATTGATCATATATCGCTATTCTCCAACGAGTATCCAACCGCTATCTTTTTTATACTTTAATTTATAAGATTTAGTGATATAGTTACTGGCTGTCCCCTTGTTTTTCAGCCAGATAGCAAAATCATTAGGCTCTTTTTTTAAGGATACCGTCACACGTGCAACTTTCGAATCTCCTTTGATCATGGTAATTGGTTTCTCTGCATCCATCACATAGTCTAATGCACGAAGCGTAGCCTGAGAAACATTCTGTTTTAAAATGTAAGGTTTACTCTTGTCTGTTAAGACAATTTTATAAGTAAACACGCTGTCTTTCGACAAGAATTTCTTTTTCTGATCCTGCAGGTCAAGGCTTACCCAGCCTTTTTCCTGCAGGGTCTTATATTTTTCTAATGCTAACTTATCATTTTTACTCTTAAACCTGATTTCACCCAGCTCCATTTTTACCTCTTCATAAACCGGGTTGGCTTTAAGATAGTTTTCAATGACATCTGTTGCGGTGCTTTCGTCTAAATTCTCAGCAGCACCTTTACAGCCTGCGATAAACAAAATAAACAATGCGGAAAGGGTCAGTAAATTCAGGTTTTTCATAAGAGGGATAGGTTAATTTTGTAGTTGACGGAGGTACATTTGAATGGTATTTTCCAGGCCAAGGTAAAGGGCGTCGCTGATTAAGGCATGGCCGATGCTGACTTCCAGTAACCCCGGGATATTTGCTGCGAAATATTTCAGGTTTTGTAAGTCGAGGTCGTGACCAGCATTGATGCCTAAGCCCAATTCATTGGCAGTTTTCGCAGCGGCGATATAAGGTTTAATGGCTTGTTCGCGGTTTTGATGGTAATGACGAGCATAGTCTTCAGTATACAATTCAATGCGATCTGTACCACTTGCTGCGGCTGCTTTCACCATTTCTTCTACCGGATCTACGAAAATAGAAACGCGGATGCCAGCGGTTTGAAATAGCTGCACCATTTCTTTCAGGTAATCCTGGTGTTTGATGGTATCCCATCCATGGTTTGAAGTGATTTGCCCTTCTGTATCGGGTACCAGTGTAACCTGAGCAGGTTTATTGGCCAGGACCAGGTCTACAAATTTCTGCTCTTTACAATTTCCTTCAATGTTAAATTCTGTAGCAATGACTGCTTTTAAGTCGAACACATCCTGGTAACGGATATGTCTTTCGTCCGGACGCGGGTGAACCGTAATGCCCTCTGCTCCAAAGCGCTCACAATCCAGCGCTACCTTTACTAAATCCGGATTATTTCCCCCGCGACTATTTCTTAAAGTCGCAATCTTATTGATGTTAACAGATAAATTTGCCATGAGGTAAAAATAGCAGATTATTTCCTTATTTTGTTCTAAGCAATGCTCCTAATTTATTAAGCCATTCTTCATGAAGTTTCTTTTTACATTTCTATGCCTGTTGAGTTTACAAAGCCTGGTGCATGGCCAGGATGCAAAGGCAGACCCGAAAGGTTTTCCCGTGATTGCACATCAGGATACGCTGTTTTACATCCAGAATAGGTTAGGCTCCTTATCGGCAAAGGAGCGTGCGGAAAGAACTTCTGAGAAAGTCGAAAAATTGGCAGACGACCTGCTTTTTGTACCTGATTCTGTGAAGGTGGTTAAGGATTCCCTGGTGATGGATATTGCCTATAAAGGCGATATTCTGATGAGTTTATCTAAGCTGGATGCTGATTCCGTTCGGATGGGTGTAGAGGTGCTGGCGAAAACTTATCAGCAGATTATCGTGGATAATGTGATGGAGTATAAGAAAGAAACCGATGTGGTAGAGCTGTTAAAGCGTGCTGGATTGGGGATACTGATCCTATCTGTACTTGGTGCCTGTCTGTTTTACCTGAACAAGTATTTCAATCGTTTCCGCGGTTGGATCAGCAAAAGACTCCACCAAAAACTGAGCAAGCTTAAAATCAAAGACTATGAGCTGATCAATCGGAAAAGTGAACTGTTATTGATCAATAAAATCCTGCATCTGGTCAAATTTATACTGATGTTTTTGTTGGTATACCTGACCTTGCCGCTGGTGTTCCGTCTTTTTCCATGGACCAAGCCTTTGGGTGATCATTTGATGAATTTTGTACTCAATCCGCTGAAAAATATCTTTTCAGCATTGATCAATTTCATTCCTAACCTGATCACGATCCTGGTAATTTTCTTCGTTTTTCATTATGTGAAAAAGCTGATCAGATTTTTAGCAGGGGAGATTGAATCGGAAAAGTTAAAGATCAATGGTTTTTATCCGGACTGGGCAAAACCAACTTATAATATCATCAAACTGGTGTTAAACGCCTTTATGCTGGTGGTGATCTGGCCATTTATCCCTGGGTCCAATTCGGAGATTTTTAAAGGAGTATCGGTGTTTTTAGGACTGTTGATTTCTTTTGGATCTTCTTCTGCGATCAGTAATGGCGTAGCGGGGATGGTGATTACTTATATGCGTCCTTTCAAAGTAGGGGATGTGGTAAAGATAGGAGACATTACGGGTGCTGTATTGGAAAAATCCTTATTGGTCACCCGTTTGAAAACTATAAAAAATGAAATCATTACGATCCCGAATAGTGCCATTCTGAATGGAAATACGGTCAACTATACGAGTTTATGCGTAGGTGAAGGTTTGATTATACATACGACACTCACCTTAGGTTATGATATTCCATGGGCTAAAATCCATGAATTGCTGATTGGTGCTGCATTGGCTACCGAAGGAGTGATCAAAGAAAAACAGCCGTTTGTACTACAAACCAGTCTGGACGATTGGTATGTTTCTTATCAGCTGAATGCGTATGTATCCAGGCCGGATATCATGGCGGTGATTTATTCGGAGCTCCATAAAAACATCCATGAGGCTTTTGATGCAGCGGGAGTAGAGATCATGTCGCCGCATTACCAGGCAATGAGGGATGGAAATGCAAGTACGCTGCCTAATAAAGCAGTAGCGGATACAGGTGGTTTATTGCCAGATTCAAAAATTTAATCCTTAGCGCTTGCTATAAAAAAAGGATGTTGTTTCACACAACATCCCTTTTACTTTTTAAGCCTAGGCTTATATTTTCAGTTTTAGCGGATTTACATCCGCTAAAAACTTAATTTGCTTAGTATCTATAAGCCTCAGGTTTGAATGGACCTTCTACAGGAACACCAATATAATCTGCCTGGTGCTGATCTAGAACGTCTAATTCTACACCGATTTTAGCTAAGTGTAAACGTGCTACTTTCTCATCTAAGTATTTAGGAAGCACATAAACTTTATTCTCATAATTAGCGGTGTTTGTCCATAATTCTAATTGCGCTAAAGTCTGGTTAGTGAAAGAGTTAGACATAACGAAACTTGGGTGACCAGTAGCACAGCCTAAGTTTACCAAACGTCCTTCAGCCAATAGGATGATATCTTTACCGTCGATGGTATATTTATCAACCTGTGGTTTGATTTCCACTTTAGTATCACCATAGTTGGAATTTAACCAAGCTACGTCAATCTCATTGTCAAAGTGACCAATGTTACAAACGATTGCTTTGTCTTTCATTAATTTGAAATGTTCTGCACGAACGATATCACAGTTACCAGTTGTAGTTACGATAATATCAGCTTCTTTAACAGCAGTAGCGAATTTCTTCACTTCATAACCTTCCATTGCCGCTTGTAACGCACAGATCGGATCAATTTCAGAAACGATTACACGTACACCTTGTGAGCTTAATGATTCTGCAGAACCTTTACCCACATCACCATAACCAGCAACAACAGCCACTTTACCAGCCATCATTACATCAGTTGCACGACGAATCGCATCAACCAATGACTCACGACATCCGTATTTATTGTCGAATTTAGATTTAGTTACTGAATCGTTTACATTGATCGCAGGTAAATGTAAAGTGCCATTTTTCATGCGCTCATATAAACGGTGAACACCAGTAGTCGTTTCTTCAGAAAGACCTTTGATGTTTGCAATCAGCTCAGGGAACCTATCAAAAACCATGTTGGTTAAATCACCACCATCATCTAAGATCATGTTTAATGGCTGACGCTCCGGGCCGAAGTGTAAAGTTTGCTCAATACACCAATCGAAATCTGGTTCGTTAAGACCTTTCCATGCATACACCTGAATTCCTGCAGCAGCAATCGCAGCAGCAGCGTGATCTTGCGTAGAAAAGATATTACATGATGACCAGGTTACTTCTGCACCAAGTTCTACCAATGTTTCGATCAAAACAGCAGTTTGAATCGTCATGTGTAAACATCCTGCGATGCGTGCACCTTTTAATGGTTTCGAAGGACCGAATTCTTCGCGTAATGACATTAGTCCTGGCATTTCTGCTTCGGCTAATCCAATTTCTTTACGACCCCATTCCGCCAGTGAAATGTCCTTAACTTTATAAGGGACATAAGTTGTCTCTACTGATGACATATTTCTATATTTAAATGATTAAATGCGAACTATTACCTCGTTTTTAATAGGCTCAGCATAGTTTTACTGGAACCTTTTTGAAAACAGGTTAATTATGCGACAAAATTACACAATAGTTTGGCCAATTTCAAAACCGTTTCATTAGCTGTCAGATAGGAGAGCTGGTTATGACATAAGAAGGATAAAAGATTTATATTAGGATGAGAAAATATAAGGCATGGATACTGGTCGGGAAGAGACCTGTGTTTTTATAGGCTCTGGAAGGGGTTGCTATAGGGTTTGGATAGCAGAGACTATAGCAACCCTATCGGAACCCCTTCCGAACCCTATGGTAATGCCCTTCTCTTCCCGAACACTACCCGACCACTTTCTCGTCTTTTTTTTATACTTTTTATTTAAATAAGGTTCAACATGTATGAGGGTGTCTTTGATATGAAGATTTGAGGCTCGCAATTTGTTTGTCACCTGATGGGCGATTTCAGGTGCATCAAATACAATGGATGATTTTGAAATGATCTAGCCTTCCGCAAGATTATGCGGTTATGCATTTGAAAAAGAAGAAATGAAAAATATTGTTTTTTGAAAAACAAAAAAGCCTTTCAGTTTCACTGAAAGGCTTTTTGCTATTTTGCTCCCTCTGCTGGGCTCGAACCAGCGACCCTCTGATTAACAGTCAGATGCTCTAACCAGCTGAGCTAAGAAGGAGTACTGGTTGCCAAAATAAACGGCTTTTTGGTGCTTAAAACAACATTAAGCTTCGTTCGTTTTGGGAATGCAATATTAGGAGTTTTTCGCCGATTATAAAAGTACTATCACAAGTTTTTTTTAGATTTTAAATTAAGCCCTTAGTTTAGTGGGAATTAAAATTCATTTTTTATTTCCTGAAAAGCCTTCAAACGGGGTTATGCAGCATTAAATGGATAAAATCAAAGTAATTTGAAGGTAAAATCAAGGGCTAAACCGATGTATTTCTTTGATAGTAATGCATGTTGCTGTACATTTGTATGGATTAACGAATTAAAGAAAGAAAATATGTATCCTGAATATTTAGTAGAACCAATGCGTGCAGAACTTACTAAAGTAGGTTTCGAAGAGATGAAAACTGCAGCAGATGTAGATAATGCAATCGGCACTGAGGGTACCGTATTTGTAGTGGTAAACTCTGT
Source organism: Pedobacter polysacchareus (assembly GCF_019802255.1). Taxonomy (GTDB): domain Bacteria; phylum Bacteroidota; class Bacteroidia; order Sphingobacteriales; family Sphingobacteriaceae; genus Pedobacter; species Pedobacter polysacchareus. The sequence goes on from NZ_JAHYSS010000001.1 coordinate 860,615, forward strand.
TTGTGGTTGTGCAGCAGCAAATGCCCGTCCTGCAGCAAGATTGGCAGCAGCAAATGAAAAACATCCTGATAAATTGATTACTGTATTTGCAGGTATGGAAAAAGAAGCAGTGGATAGAGCTAGAGGTTATATGATGCCTTTCCCTCCATCTTCTCCATCAATGGCTTTATTCAAAGATGGTAAATTGGTTCACATGATCGAACGTCACCAGATTGAAGGCAGACCAGCGCAAATGATCGCTGATAGCTTGATTGGTGCTTTTGAGGAACACTGCTAATCATTGCCAAATATTAGGCATAAAATATATTAAAACAGGGCTTGGTTTTTATAAAACCAAGCCCTGTTTTGTTTAGGGTGTATTAATACCCTATGTTTTTTTCGGGGAGTATCTCCAAATCTTTATGCCGTCTTCCCGACAGAGATCATGTTTGCTCGACAGGAATGCTTTAGAAATCTTTATTCAATAGTTTTTCCAGTTCTCCAAAAGAAACATTCATCCGTACTCTTCCTTGTTTTGCATAAGCGATTTCTCCGGTCTCCTCAGAAATGATTACTGCAACAGCATCCGTGGTTTCGGAAACACCGATCCCAGCTCTGTGGCGTAAACCAAATTGTGGAGGGAGCTTGTCGTTATCTGTTAAAGGTAAAATACAACTGGCACTTTTGATTTTGTTTTCTGCAATGACTACCGCACCATCGTGCAGCGGACTGTATTTTTGAAAAATACTTTCCAGCAATCTTTTCGATATTCTGGAATCAATCACCTCACAGCTATTGGCGAAAAGTTGATCGTCATAAAATTTGACAAACACAATTAAAGCCCCTGTACGCGATTTTTTCATGCTTTTGCAAGCATCAATGATCGGTTTAATACGCACCAGATTGTCCCTTTCAATATTTTTACTGCCGAAAATATAACCCCACCAGGCTTTATTCTGCTGGAGGAAGGTGTTTTTTCCAATCAATAGCAGGAAACGCCGGATCTCCGGCTGAAAGATCACAATCAAGGCGATGATCCCCACGCTCATGAACTTGTTGATAATGGTAGAAAGTAACCTCATGTTGAGCTGATCTACCGCAAACCAGATGATCAGAATGATCAGCATGCCTAGCAGCAAGTTTACCGCCAGTGTGTTTTTTATCAGGTTGTAGATATAGTAAATAAGGAGCGCGACAAATATAATGTCTACCACATCCGTTAATGATACTCTTAGAAAATCGAAATCAAATCCTTTCATTATGCCCAAGTTAGGTATTTTTTGATATTAATCGCGAGCGTGCTTTTTTAATGCGATCTGGTTTTCTCTACCAAAGCAATACATTCTGCCGCTGCTTTCACATCGTGTACCCTCAGTATGCCCGCGCCTTTCATCAAGGCGATGGTATTTAGAATAGTGGTTCCGTTTAAAGCCTCCTGCGGATCATTTCCAAGAAAATTATAAATCATCGATTTCCTGGAAAAACCAACCAGTAATGGCAATTCAAAAATATCCAGTTCTTCCAGTTGGTTCAGCAATTGATAATTTTCATCGGTAGTTTTCGCAAAACCAAAACCAGGATCAAGGATGATGTCTTTTACACCTAACTTTCTTAAGGCCGCAATCTTCTGAGAAAAATAATCTACCAGATCCAGACCGATATTCGAATAACCGGTTTGCTGCTGCATATTTTGCGGGGTACCACGCATGTGCATCAGGATATAAGGAACCTGTAAATCAGCTGCGGTTTGGAACATGGCCTCATCCAGTTCTCCTCCGGAAATGTCATTGATCAGGTGTGCTCCAGCCTCTACACTTTCCTTCGCTACTTTCGCGCGGAACGTGTCAATAGAAAGCCAGGCTTCAGGGAATTTTTTATTGATGATTTCTACAATAGGCACCATTCGGCTTAATTCCTCTGCTTCACTAACTTCTGCAGCACCGGGACGGGAAGAATAAGCGCCAATGTCGATGAACTTAGCGCCCTCATTCAGAAAAGTTTCCGTTCGTCTTAAAGCGTCATCGGCATTGTCAATTCTACTGTTATTGTAAAATGAATCCGGGGTCAAGTTGAGGATTCCCATCACTGTTGGCTTGCTGATATCTACAAGCCTGCCTTGCAGGTTTAGTGTGGTCTTTCGGTTTAAAAATGTATCTTTAGCCATCGTATAAAACAAAAATACGGTATTTAAATAGCTTTAAACTAAATATTTTAATTGTTTTGGCAACAAACACCTCAGAAGAATTCGATTCAGTAATTGCGGTTTGTAAATCGCTTTTTATAAAGAAAACAAAGGACTATGGAACGGCATGGCGCATACTTAGGCCATCCTCTATTACCGATCAGATTTTCATCAAGGCACAGCGCATCCGTACCCTGGAAGATAAAAAAGTTTCCATGGTAGATGAAGGCGTTATTCCCGAATATATCGGCATCATCAATTACTGCTTGATGGGAATGCTGCAGCTGGAATTGACCGAAAGTGATCCTTATGAGTTGGATCCTGCTTATGTAGAACAGCTTTATGACGGGAAAGTAACCCTCACCAAAGACCTGATGTTCGCTAAGAACCATGATTACGGGGAAGCCTGGAGGGATATGCGCGTGAGTTCTTTAACAGACCTCATCCTAATGAAAATTTTAAGAGTAAAACAAATAGAAGACAATGCCGGTAAAACATTAGCCTCAGAAGGGATCGATGCCAATTACCAGGATATGCTCAACTATTCGGTTTTTGCATTAATTAAACTTGGCCTGAAATAATGAAGAAAATCGCCCTAAATTTTGCCAGAATATTTGTTGGTGTCCTGTTTATATTTTCCGGACTGATCAAAGCGAATGACCCACTGGGCTTCGGTTATAAATTACAGGAATATTTTGAGGTCTTTCACCTGCCTTTTTTAAGTGGGATTGCTACCGGAATTGCCATCTTACTTTGTGTGATGGAAATCGTGCTGGGGGCATTACTGCTTTTTGGCTTTTGGGCTAAAAAGGTGACGGCTGGCTTATTGGCGGTGATTATCTTCTTTACCTTCCTGACTTTCGTTTCTGCATTTTTTAAAGTAGTGACCTCTTGCGGTTGTTTTGGAGACGCGATTCCTTTAACGCCATGGCAGTCTTTCTCTAAAGATTTGGTCCTGCTGGTGTTGATCATTTACCTTTTCCTTCATAAGGATTTAATCCGTCCAATTACGACCAACCGCAGCTGGCAAAGTGCCTCTTTGGCCATCGTATTGTGTGCTTCGCTGTTGTTTAGCCAGTATACTTACAGCAGGTTGCCGATTTTGGACTTCCTGCCTTATAAAGTAGGGGCCAGTATTCCGGAGCTGATGGCTATCCCTCCAGGAGCTCAGCCCGATGAGTTTCTGATCATGTATAACCTGAGCAATAAGAAAACAAAAGAGAAGAAGGTGATGAGCGACAAAGATTACCTGAAAACGGAAATCTGGAAAGACGAAAACTGGGAAATTGTAGGTACACCTGAAAAGAAACTGCTCAAAAAAGGATATGAACCGAAAATTAAAGATTTGCTGATCAGCGATGCCTCTGGTACAGATTACACGAAAGAATTGATTGAAAATCCTTATTATAATCTGATATATGTGGCCTATAATCTGAATGATACAGATGGAGAAGCAATGGCAAAATTAAACGCGTTGGCATTGAATGCTGCGGAACAATTTAACATCAGAACGGTATTGCTGACTTCCAATTCTGCACAGGATGCACTTGCTTTCAGTAAGAAAATGAAACTGTTTACAGAAGTTTTTTATGCGGACGCTGTTCCTTTGAAAAGTATGGTAAGGGCGAATCCAGGGGTGTTGCTGCTTAAAAACGGCGTCATTATCGATAAATGGCATTACAATGCAGTACCTTCCTTTGAGGTGCTTTCTGAAAAATATTTTAGTAAATAGCCGATGTTTGCTTATGCCCTCAAGAAGTCTTTCTATGGACTGGCGGTGATGCTGGGGGTGTTGACTGTGGTCTTTTTACTGTTTAATGTGTTGCCGGCCGACCCAGCGAGAATGACGATGGGGCAACGCTCCGATGTACAGTCGCTGGAGGCTGTCCGAAAAGAATTTGGCCTGGATAAATCCAGGCCAGTTCAGTTTTTTCTATACCTCAACGATCTTTCACCTATCAGTCTTCATGAAGATAATACCGAAAACCATAGCAAATATCACGATGTGAAATTGCTGGACATGGGGAATGAAGTACTGGTTTTAAAGTGGCCTTATCTCCGCAGGTCTTACCAGACCAAACGTGAGGTGACGATGATCTTAAAAGAAACAGTTCCAAATACTTTTGTGCTGGCTTTATCGGCGATGATTTTTGCCACTGTAATTGGGGTACTTCTAGGCGTCATTTCTGCCGTGCATAAGGATACCTGGATTGATAAAGCGGCAAATTCATTTGCCATTTTGGGGATTTCTGCTCCTTCTTTTTTTGCAGGAATTATCATTGCCTGGCTGTTTGGCTTTGTCTGGAGCGATTACACGGGCTTAAATATGTCGGGCAGTCTTTACAGCTATGATCCTTTTAAGGGTGAAATCATGACCTGGAAAAATCTTTTGCTGCCCATGCTGACACTCGGCTTGAGGCCACTGGCCATTATCGTGCAGCTCACCAGAAGCGCGATGCTTGATGTACTGGCTCAGGACTACATCAGAACTGCCAGGGCTAAGGGTTTGAGCAGACATGTCATCATTTACAAACACGCATTAAAAAATGCTTTAAACCCTGTCATCACCGCAATTTCCGGTTGGTTTGCAGGATTATTGGCGGGTTCTTTTTTTGTAGAATATATTTTTGGATACAATGGCTTGGGAAGAACCACCGTTACCGCCCTGGAAATGTCAGATTTTCCGGTAGTAATGGGCTCAATTCTTTTTATTGCTTTTATATTTGTGGTGATCAATATTCTGGTAGACTTATTGTATGCCGCTGTTGATCCCAGAGTTAAACTTGCTGAATAAAAATGAAGATATTCCTGATAGGATTTATGGGTTGTGGCAAAAGTACGCTAGGTAAAAAACTGGCAACTAAACTAGGATATGATTTTATTGATCTGGACCATCAGATTGAAAAACTCGTAGGGATGTCTATTGGCGCTTATTTTGCCGCAAATGGAGAATCTGCCTTCAGGATCTTTGAAAGTAAAACGCTAAAAGAATTAATTTACCCGGACAACTGTGTGGTGGCCACAGGTGGGGGAGCGCCTTGCTATTTTGACAATATGCAATGGATCAATGAAAATGGGCTTTCCATTTATATAGAAATGCCTCCTGCGGCATTAGCGAAAAGATTGGAAAGTGGAAAAGATAAGCGTCCTTTACTAAAAGACATGAATGAAGAAGAATTGATTGCTTTTATTGCCAGTAAACTGGAAGAACGTAATCCTTTCTATCAGCAAGCGAGTCAGATTGTAAACGGGATCAGCCTTACGCCCGATGCCTTAAGAGTATTGGTGCTATCGTATGTTTAAAGGCCTTCTAAAGGTCTTCTTTCTCAAATTGTTCTTCTATAAATTTAATGTGGGTTTTGCCATGCGGCGCAGGATTACCATCTTCGTCTACATTCACAAATACCATTTTATCAATGGTCAGGATGCTTTTTCTGGTGATCTTGTTTCTAACTTCGCAGCGCATCGTTAAAGAGGTGTTTCCGAAATCGGTTGCAGTGATGCCCATTTCTATGATGTCGCCCTGTTTTGCTGAGCTGACAAAATTGATTTCCGAGATGTATTTGGTAACTACCCTTGGATTGCTGAGCTGTACAATTGCATAAATCGCCGCTTCTTCATCGATCCAGCGGAGCAAGCTACCGCCAAACAGCGTCCCGTTAGGATTCAGATCTTCTGGTTTTACCCATTTTCTAGTGTGAAAATTCATAAGCCTTATTTTATTCAAAATTAATCATTTAAGGCTTTATGAATCTCAGATCGGTGTAAAGAATCAATTATCGTAAAGGAATGATTCTTTTACTACCTTGGCTTTTTCTTCATTTGATAGTCTACGGAATAAGGACCTGAACCTACCACCCAGAATAGAATCAGCAGCATCAATACGATGATGGAAAGCCATAATTCTGAATTTAGAAAGGAAAATCCCCTGGATAAGTTAACAAATAGTATTGCACAGACCAGAATTGGAATTTGAATCACCACAGCAAACCTGGTCAGCAGGCCAAGTACAATCAGTAAGCCACCTACCAGATGGACAAACCCAATCACATGTACCGCTACACTCGCCATCATCCCTGAAAAACTAAACACATTATTTTGCAGCAGTAAATCCTGTAAGGCTGCTGTGTTGCTCACGATCGCAATGCCCTTACCAAAAATGAGTAAACCTAAAACAATCCGTACCGCATCCAGCCATTTGGCATGGTGCAGGTCTCCCCAGTGTTCAATCCTTTGAATAACAGTCATGATATACCTCCTTGTTTTAAAAAATGCTACTTGAAGTTAAGGAGAATAAACAAGATTATCAAGGGCTTTTTAGTGGTTAATTTACTGCTGTTCAGTCGCTTATTTGGTCTTTGGATTGGGGATTCCAGGGGCTGAAGGACAAATGATAATTTCTGTTCAAAAATGGTTTTTTTACACAAATTCTGTTTTACTACTGCTTTGATATTGCTTAAAACCCTGTTTTTCAGCGGATAGCGATCCTTAAAATAATTTTCCATGTCACCACTTCGATAGGTTTTGTAGTTTATATTTGCCATGTATGAATTAAAATATAATCCCCTATTATCTTGAAATTCTAATACATTGATCAACGTTCTCATTTTTTTGTTGATTCCCCGCTTGCATTTAGGCGTTATTGCAAGACGGATTTATAAAACGCATTAATAATATTCAATATGTCCCCCCTATATTGAATTATCCCGCTTCATGGCATTCGGTAGGAATGCCATGAAGTTTGTTTTTTTTCAGTATTTTCTTATTTTGTATCTATATATGATCACTCAATAAATTATTTAAAAATAAATATACCCTAATGAAAATCAGCCAATTGATGCTTCAGACTGTGTTTTCGAGGAATTTTACTTCCAGTTTTAACTAAAAAAATAATTAATTATTGTTATTTTTCCAGGAAATTCAAAGTGATTTTAAATAAATTCCTTTTTATTGCATGGTTTTTGTAATTAAACCTAAAATTTATTTATTGTATTAAAATTTTCTTCCAAACCATTCGTTAGCACTATTGTCCAGTTGTCCTTTATAAGAATCCAGTATTGATATGGTTAAAAAAGAACCCACAGAAGCCATTAAAAGCCGTTTATTAACGGAACGTAAGTTGATAGATGCAGTAGGTACGATTATTAAGGCTAAAGGTTACCGTGCATTGGGCGTGAATGAAATCGCCCGGGAGGCTAAGGTCAGTAAGAAACTGATTTACCGGTATTTTGAAAATGTAGACCGCCTGATTGAGACCTATGTAATTGAAAAAGATTACTGGTTATCCCATAAAAAACACATTTCCAACGACATTGAAGGCATCAATAAAAAAAGCGCCTTAATAGATACGATTTCCTCACTTCTTGAAAAGCAGTTTGAGTATTTCTGGAATGAAGAAGAAATGCAGAAGATCATTCTTTGGGAAATCTCAGAAAGAACCATCTTGCTGGACAGCGTCTGTAAAGTAAGGGCAGAGCAGGGAGATGTACTGCTGGAGATGTCAGATCCTTATTTCAAGAATTCTCCGGTGAGTTTAAGGGGGGTATCAGCGCTGCTGGTTTCTGGAATTTATTATATGGTACTTCATGCCAAGAAAAACGACAGCACCATCTGCGGATTGGATATTAACTCAGAAGCGGGAAGAGCCGAAGTGAAGAAATCCATCAAACACATTATCGAATGGGCATTTCAGGCAGGGAAAATTAAAAACAAGACTACTTAAATGTATCGAACTGTGGTTGTAGAATGGCCGAAAAGGTTGTTCTTGGCGGCAGATTCAGATAAGGGTAAGTCACCTTAGATAAATACAGCCCTTGCGGATGTGCAGGGGTAATCAGTCTAGGCGTTTCTTTACTGATCAGATGATGCTCAAATTCATCCACAGTCAATTCCCCTTTACCAATTTTCAGCAATTGTCCCATGATGATCCGGATCATTTTCCCTAGAAAGCGATTAGAAGAGATTTGGAAGCGTAAACGGTCTCCACTACTATCTACGGTCAGTTCTGCTGATTTTACATAACAGAGCGTATGCTCGTATTTATCAGGGCTGGTGCAGAAAGGACGGTAATCCTGGTATTGAGGCAGCAATGCTGCGGCTTGTTTCATTTGATCAAATTTTAGATCAGGTAAAAGATAGTACGCGCTATGTCCGTTAAGAAAAGGGCTTTTATAAGTGTGCAAAAAGTAATCATAGCTGCGCTGTACGGCGTCAAAACGGGCATGAGGTAAGCCTTCCATTGGAATGATGTCAAAAACGGCAATACTGGCCGGCAAGAGCTTGTTTAAGCGAAACATCAGGTCGAAATCCCATGGCTGTTCTATATCCATGTGAAAAAAGAACTGACTCGCATGAACATGAGCATCAGTACGGCCGCAGCCATTGATAAATATTGGGGTTTTCAGGATCTGTGTCAGTGCATTTTCTATTACGCCCTGCACATTCATCACTCCGGGTTGTTTCTGCCATCCATTAAAATGAAGGCCATGGTAGCCTATATGTACAAAATACCTCAATGTCTTATCTTCTTGCTCTCTTATTTAACTCTTCTATTGGCATATTCATCATTCTTCCAATCGGCTGTTTACCTCTGTAAGTGATCACTCTTAACATCGTTGCATCTTTTGGCGGTGTTAGTTTTTCCGTATACTTCGGATAAAAACGATCCGGGAAGGAGTTGTCGAAACTGTAATAGATGTCCAGTCCCGTAATTTCGGTATTCAATTCAATGATCAGCTGCTTATCCGCAGAGCGGCTCACTTTAAAAATCGGGTCGTACACACTCGGTGCATATTTCGTTTCTGCAACATCCAGGCGCTGAAAGTGCTGTTCAACTCTTCCAAAAAAGTTTTCCCAGTTTTTCTTTTCTTTGGGCGACCATACAGATTCTGCAATGGCCATTCCTCTTGGCCAAGTCATGTATTCGGCCTGACGGATATTGGTAACTTGCTCTGTCCATAAATTGGCTTGCCCGCCTTTAATGTATTTCGGGTCCACACCTGCAGGAATGGGGTCAAATTCGTAGGCTTTACTCAAACGCAGGGAAGCATATACTCTTGGTTCTGTAATTTGATCGGCCTGCATATAATCCAGGTAAGCATAAGTACTGGGACTCATGACCACTTCATGTTTTTTCATTGCGGCATCCAGCCCGTTTTTTACACCTCTCCAGCTCATCACTGCAGCGCTTGGAGAAAGATCCCCATCCATGATCTCATCCCAGCCCATGAACTTTTTGCCTTTGGATTCTACAATTGCCTGTACTCGTTTTTCAAAATATCCCTGTACCTGATGCATATTCTTTAATCCTTCTTTCTGCATCAATGCTTTGATGGCATCGCTCTTTTGCCAGAAGTTAAAAGGGGCTTCATCACCTCCCATGTGAATGTATTCGAAAGGGAACAATGCGGCTACCTGGGTAATCACGCTATCTAAAAAGCTGTATACTTTTTCATTCGCCGGACAAAGGGTATTGTCTACCAAGGCGGTTGGCGGCGCTCCTCTGGACCAGTCCATGATTCTTTCGCCAGAGCGAACACGGTAATTTTCTGCACCAGGAGTACAGGAAAGCTCCGGGTAAGAAGCAATGGCTGCTAAACTATGACCTGGAACGTCGATCTCCGGCATGATGTTCACAAACCGATCCTGTGCGTATTGAATGAGTTCTTTTAAATCTTCCTGGGTATAGAAACCGCCATAAGTACGGGGCTCATCTGGTGTAGGAGGGATGAAATTCCCGAATTCTCCGGTCTTTTTCACATTCCATGCACCAACTTCAGTTAATTTTGGGAAACCTTTGATTTCTATTCTCCAGCCTTCATCATCGGTGAGGTGTAAATGAAGGATGTTGTATTTGTAGCGAACCATCGCGTTGATGTATTGTTTTACTTCTTCTTTTGTGAAGAAATGGCGGGCTACATCCAGCATTAGGCCTCTCCAGCCTACACGCGGATAATCGGTAATGTCTACGCAGGGCGCAGACCAGGTTTGTGTAGCTACTGGTTCTTTACTTTCTATTTCTTTAGGGAAGAGCTGTATCAGGCTTTGCGCGCCATAGTATAAGCCGGCTGCTTTATTGGCCCTGATCAGAATTTGATTGGTTTTAACGGTCAGCTGATAACCTTCATTTCCTAACTGTGGATTTTGTTTATCATTTAGGATTAGCCTGATTTGCGCATGATCTCCAGCATGGCCGCTCAGTATGGAAACATACCTGCCAGTAGGAATAGACAATCTTTCCTGTAGGAAAGCAGTCACTTGTTTCAATTCCGGATTTGCCGGGGCATGGATGGATACATTTTCAGGTAGGATGAAATGACCAGCCTGCTTAATTACAGAAACAGGTTCTGGAATGATGGCAATTTCGGTAGGAAGCAGGTTTGATATTGCCGGCTCAGTCATCGTTGTGGTAGTTGGTAGAGGCCCCTGGCTATAACCAGCAGCGCTGATCATACCAGTCAATACCAACAGAAATAATCTCTTCATAGCAAAGGTTAACCGTATTTCTTATGTTTAAAAACTGTCGCAATTTATCAATAAAAAGGCAGATAATGAGCCGATTCCTTTATTTTAAAACATCCAGTACCTTGAATAACTTCTTGTTAATGCCCGATCCGTTATAGTTATTGATGTTGATTACGATGACGTATTTGTTGCCTGTTTTATCGGTATAGTATCCGGCATAAGCGGAAACATCGGCAATGCTGCCACTTTTTAGCTTCATGCCGTTGTTGTCGGGGATTGATTTATAGAAGTCTGGAAACCAGGTTTCTTTTTGTGATTGAAAAAGGATTTCGGCCATGGCCAATGGGGTTACCCTGGTGGCTGGTGATAGTCCGCTGCCATCTACAATGTTCAAAGCACGTCTGTCCATCCCTTTTTGCGCCCAGAAATTGATTTCTGTTTGTGCGCCATTGGCGGTGGTTGGTTGTTTACCGGATTTCCAGGCCAATGTTTTTAGCAGGTGTTCTCCGTATAAATTGACACTTTTTTTATTGAACCAATACACCATTTCCGATAAGGTAGGAGAGGAGATTGTGATCAGCTTCTGTTGAACAGCAGGTACGGATTGCTGGTCTGCAGCCAGCAGCCTGGCGGTAGTGGGTTGTAATGGTGTGGCAATGCCGATGCGTTTCAGGGTATCCTGTAAGCGAAATGCTGCATCATAAGCAGGGTTAGGTACTGCAGTAGAAACTCCTGGTTTGGAAATCCCCAAGGCCCAGGTTCCGCGAAGGTAGGCGAGGTTGCCATCAGGAGGCAGGTAGGAATACGCATGGTCTCCGCTGCCTTCAGCACCAGCTTTCAGCTCATTTACGATTTTTAGGTAAGGCATTTCCGGAACCACTTTTAAAATAGATACCGGTTGATCTTTGGAGTTACTGGCTTTCAGGTGGATGTCGAACTGGTTCTCGCGCCAGCTGAGTGCGGATGGACCGGCACCGTAATAATTGCCAATGTCTTGCCAGATCCAACCATCAGGTGTGCTTTGCGTTCCCCAGATGCTGTCGTCACCAATGATTTTACCTTCAATTTTTTTAATTCCTGCGCGCTGTATGGCCATTACCCATTGCTGCAGGATGTAATTTTCTTTAGTGTTTTCGTAGCGCCAGGAGCCTAAGGTAGGGTCTCCGCCGCCAACGATGATGAGGTCTCCTTGTAAAGTGCCATCTGAAGTAATCTGGCCGCTATAAGCAAGGGTAGTTTGGTATTGAAAGTCTTTGCCGAGCATACTGAATGCTGTCGCAGCAGTAATGGTTTTCAAAGTGGAAGCTGTAGCAAGGCCCAATTCTTCGTTTTTGCCCAGCAGTAGCTTTCCGGTATTGGCATCCAATACGCAAAGGCCAATGATCGCATGTTTTGCCTGACCATCATCTTTTAATACCTGATAAGCTTGTTCCAGTTTTTCCAGTGGAGTTTGAGCCTGGGCAAGCTGCTGTAAAAGGATCAGGGATAAAAAGGCAATGTTTCTGACAATATTCATAATTGGAGTCAATGTAGCTATTAACGAAAAATTGAGGTACAGATTGCCTTTTAGAGCGTTCCGTACCTCAATCATTTTTTATAGGTAATAATTAAACTAGTTCTTTACTTACCAGGTATTCTGCAATTTGTACCGCATTGGTTGCTGCACCTTTACGAAGGTTATCTGCAACGATCCAAAGGTTTACGGTGTTTGGCATAGATTCATCACGTCTGATTCTTCCAACAAATACTTCATCTTTCTCATGAGCATCTTTTGGCATTGGGTATTTCAGGTTGGCAATATCATCCACCACTACGATTCCTGGAGTTTTAGCTAATAATTCTCTCAATTCAATTACGTCAAATTCGTTGTCAAACTGGATATTTACTGACTCAGAGTGGCCACCCATTACTGGAATACGAACTGTAGTAGCCGTTAAACGAATGCTGTCGTCTCCCATAATTTTATTGGTTTCCTTGATCATTTTCATCTCCTCTTTGGTGTATCCGTTTTCTTCGAAAACATCAATCTGAGGGATTACATTTAAATCGATAGGGTAAGCATACGCCATTGGGCCATCCATGATGCCTTTACGCTCATTCATCATTTGTTCTACTGCTTTAACGCCAGTTCCTGTTACAGACTGGTAAGTAGAAACTACCACACGTTTGATTTTATATTTATCATGTAATGGTTTTAAAGCCACTACCATTTGAATAGTTGAGCAATTTGGATTGGCAATAATCTTATCATCAATAGATAATTCATGAGCATTCACTTCTGGTACCACTAATTTCTTAGATGGGTCCATGCGCCATGCCGATGAGTTGTCGATTACTGTGGTTCCTGCTTCAGCGAAACGTGGAGCATGTTCTAATGAGGTGCTGCCACCCGCAGAGAATAAAGCAATATCAGGTTTCATTGAAATTGCAGTATCTATGTTTACAATTGCGTACTTCTTACCCTTAAAAGTGATTTCTTTACCAACACTTTTTTCAGATGCAACCGGGATTAATTCGGTCAACGGGAAGTTACGCTCTTCTAACACTTTTAACATTACGGTACCTACCAGACCGGTGGCGCCTACAACTGCAATTTTCATTTCTTTAATTGGTTTTTTATAGTTCTTATTAATTTATAGTATTCAGTTTTTTGTAATAAGTTCTTTTTGTCAGTGGCTGATTCCGGCCATATTTTTCAAATATGGTGAAATTTTTGTGCTTTTTGATGCTAAAGTACTCAAAACTTGCATTTTAATGCGCTTTAAAGATCATCGGAGTGGTTTGTCTCCAGACACTGGATCTTTAGGATTAAGTTAAAGAATGATGGTCATAAAAAAAGGGAAGTAGTTTTCGTAAACCACTTCCCTTGATATTTTAAGATTTTATTCTTCTTAAATCAATTCGCGACTTACGTAATCAAAGCTTTGCTTAATGCTAATAAATGGATCCTTGGAGAAATTCTCTTGTTCCACGATGGCATACTTCAATCCTGCCTGTTTGGCATGTTTAAAAAATGGTTTGAAATCAATCGCACCTGTTCCTACTTCTGTATTTTTACCATGGTTAGCTTTGTCCATATCCTTCACGTGCCACATGGGGAAACGTCCAGGGTATTTGTTAAAGAAAGCAATAGGGTCATTACCCGATCTTACCACCCAGTATAAGTCCATCTCAAACTTTACTAAATTCTTGTCGGTTTCAGCAAGCATGACCTCATATCCGGTTTTGCCATCATATTTCTTGAATTCAAAATCATGGTTATGGTAAGCCAGTTTCAATCCTGCTTTCTTACAGATTAGTGCAGCCTCGTTTAGGCGTTCCGCAACTTTTTTGTAATCGTCAAGGCTTGATCTTAAGCTTTCGCCCATCCATGGAATGGTTAGGAAGTCCATCTTAAGTGCGTTTGCGCCTTCGATAGCAATTTTCAGGTCGTCCTGGTTGCCGTCTTTTAAGAAAGAATCCAAACCGAAGTGTCCGCTAGGGGCGATGAGGCCGTTGTTATCCAACAGGCTTTTGAAAGCTTTAGGGGCCATACCGAAATAACCGTCTTTTGCAGAGTATCCGTAAGTTTCTACTTGCTTATAGCCTGCTTTAGCCACTTGTTCAATCACGCCTTTAGGGTCTTTACCGATCACTTCTCTCAAAGTGTACAGTTGAAGTCCAACAGGTTTTACCTTAGCAAAGGCATGCGCAAATGAAGGAAACAACAGGGCTCCTGCTGCAGCCATACCTGCGTTTTTTATAAATGTTCTTCTAGAGTTCATAAGTTTTGATTTATACGTCACAAATATTTACGGCGTCTCTCAGAGATTTGATTTTATCTTTATACTTCGGAATGAATTCCTGAGCCAGATAACCTTTAAATCCCGTTGCTAATATAGCTTTTATAATTGCAGGATAAAACAACTCTTGAGTATCGTCTATTTCATTTCTTCCCGGAACGCCGGCAGTATGGTAATGAGAGATGTACGGATGGTATTTTTTGATATTGCTGATCACGTTGCCTTCATCGATCTGCATGTGATAAATGTCGTACAGCAATTTGAAGTTTTCTGAGCCCAGTCTTTTGGCAAGTTCAGCACCCCATTTAGTGGTATCGCATTGATAATCAGTGTGATCAACTTTGCTGTTCAGCAATTCCATTACTAAGACTACATTGTGTTTTTCGGCAATGCCGATTACTTGTTTCAAGCCTTCCACACAATTGTTCAGACCGGTTTCGTCATCTTTTCCGCGTCGGTTTCCACTGAAACAGATCAGTTGTTTATAACCTGCTGCGGCAACTTTCGGAATCATTTCCGAGTAATTTTTAATTAATGTTGCATGAAATTTAGGGTCATTCCATCCATCCACAAGGTTAATTTCTGCGCCATTACACATGGAAGAGTCCAAACCATGCTTCTTTAAGGTAGGCCAGCCGGCGGGACCAACAAGGTCGATCGCCTTAATTCCGATCTTTTTGGCTTCGATACACAGGGCATCTAATTCCATATCACCGAAACACCATTGACATACCGAATGGTTCACATTCCCTTTTAATGCGGTAGATTGATAAGGCTCCATAGCAAAACTTGGCAATGTTGCCGAAACACCTAAAGCGGCGGTTCCGGCAACTATGTTTTTCAATGCAGATCTCCTGCTTAATTCTTCGGCCATTATAGGTTTACTTGAGTTTCTACTTTTTTCTTGTCATTGAAGAAAACAGCAAACAATAAGAATACCACTAAGGCAATACCTGAAGGAATGATCCATACCATTTTCCAATCGAATGAGCCATCGGCAAGTTTATAAGTATCTGTGATGTATCCAGCTACTTCGAAACCGATCAGCATCCCTACACCATAAGTCGCTAAAGTGATCAGTCCCTGCGCAGAACTTTTGTATTTATCACCCGCAATAGAGTTTGTATAGATCTGTCCTGATACAAAGAAGAAGTCATAGCAAATCCCGTGAAGGGCAATACCAATGATCAGCATAAAGCCTAAATCACCAGCATTTCCGTACGCAAAAAGCGCGTAACGTAAGCACCATGCCAGCATACCTACCAGAATCGTTTTCTTAAAACCGAATTTGGTAAAGAATACCGGAAGCAATAACAAGAACAATACTTCAGAAATTTGTCCGATCGTCATTTTTCCTGTTGGATCTTCCACGCCTACATTAGATAGGAAAGGGTGTGCATTCTGGTAATAGAAAGCAAGAGGGATACAAATCAGGATAGAAGAGATAAAGAAAATCGCGAAGTTTTTATCTTTTAGTAGTTTTAACGCATCTAAACCCAGGATGTCTGAGATTTTTACTTTCTCACCAGCAACAGCTTTTGGCGGTGTTTTTGGTAAGGCAAAGCTAAACAGACCCATCACTAGGGAAGCGATACCTGCCATTAGGAAGGTATTTTTAAGCAAACCTGCTTTTGCACCTTCTGCAGTATCCCAGTGGAAGTAGAAACTGATCAATAAACCAGCAACAATCCATCCGATCGTTCCAAATACCCTGATGGTAGAGAATTCTTTTTCAGGATCTTTCATTTGATTGAAGGAAACGGAGTTGACTAAGGCCAGGGTAGGCATAAACAGAATCATATAAGCCAATACATACGGGTAGAATACACTGATGTCTGTAGCATTATACATTTGATACATGAGTACGGCACCGATTAAGTGCAGCACACCCAGGATCTTTTCTGCGTTAAAATAACGGTCAGCAATCAGTCCAATGATGAAAGGAGCAATGATTGCGCCCCAGCTTTGGGTAGAGAATACTGAAGCCGACTGGCCACCTGTAGCATTGAGGTTGTTCCCCAGGAAGGTACCTAGTGTCACAAACCATGCGCCCCAGATGAAAAACTCCAGGAACATCATGAATGACAGTTTGATGCGGTTGTTAAGGTTCATTGTTTATTTCGTTTTTTTATTTGGTGTAATATTTTAGCGTTTCCTACGCCTTTCTGTTAAAGCTCTTTAATCAGGATGTTGCGGAACCATACCTCATCCCCATGATCTTGCAAAGCAATTTTTCCGGTCTTGAATGTAGCGAAACCTTCCCAATTTGCAAACTTACTGCCGGCAACTAATGCTTTAAACTGGTCGTCCCAAAGGGTAGTTTGTACTACTTTTACGCCATTTAGTTTTAGCTCCAGTTTACCGTTTTTGCTGATAATCTCTGCAGTATTCCATTCTCCGACAGGTTTAACTGGCTCTGAACTGCTCTTAATCAGGTCATAAAGATCTCCTGAACGGTGTTTTGTAATTTTTCCATCCGGGTGACCGTCATTGTCTAATACCTGCATTTCTAAACCTGTGCGATAGGTAGCACCATATTTTGGCTTGTCTTCATGAACATAAAAAATAATTCCACTATTTGCTTTTGGTGCTACTTTCCAGTCGATTTTCAAGTGGAAATTGCTATATTCTTTATCGGTCACTAAATCGCCACCACCTTTATTTCCAGCTTTAGGGTTAAAATGAAGGGTACCATCTGTCACTTGCCATTTTTCGCCTGCGGTATCCTGGCCATAGGTATGCCATCCTTTAGTGGTTTTACCATCAAAAAGTTTGGTAAATCCTTTGCTTTTGGATTGCGCATCACTATTGCTTGCAGCGAATACTGCGGTAAGTAGTATCGCTGAGAAGATATATGGTTTCATAATTTTTCTTTTTAGATTAAAAAAAGGAGGGTAATTTACCATCCTTTACGGTAGTCGCGTTTCACGAACTGGTTCACGGCATCAAAATTGGTCACTTTCATGTTGTTATTGTCCCAAAGTAATTTGATGTCTCTTCCAGGGAAGGTTGCTCTTCCTTTATCATTTTTCACTTGAACATCCGTTCCTCTGATGGCTAGATTTGCCATCAATAAAGCTTCTGTAAGCGGGCCGGCAATATCGAACGGAGAACTCAGTTCTTTCTTGCCATATCCAGCGATACAACCTTCAACCCACTGGGCATAATGGCCTTCTGCACCACCAGGTACACGCGCAAACTTCGCAGGAACTTTGATGTCTTTATTTTTACTCAAGGGCAATAAACGAGGGTCTGCACTATAAGTACTGGCCATCATTTTTCCTTTGGTACCGATAAATAGCGTACCATTTCCACCATCACCGAAAACTTCATTTGCTTCCAGTTCTTCTGGTCTTTCCGGCTGAATACCGCCGTCCATCCAGTGCACTACAATGTCACCTTTAGTTTTATTGGTTTTAGGGAATTTCAAGGTCACGTGACTTGAAGGAGGACAACTATCAGGGAAATATCCACGTTTAAATTCATCCACATAGACAGAGCCTACACTAGCTTGAACTTCCGTTGCATATTTTAGGTTCAGTACGCTGAAAGGAGCTTCCAATAGGTGACAACCCATGTCGCCCAATGCACCTGTTCCATAATCCCACCAGCCTCTCCAGTTAAATGGAACCAGTTTATTTACGTAATCCTTATAAGGAGCAGTACCTAACCATAAATCCCAATCCAGGTCTGCAGGCACTTCTTCTTTATTTGCCGACCATGGAATACCCTGCGGCCATACCGGACGGTCTGTCCAGGCATAAACCGTATGAACATCACCAATTAAACCTGCATCATACCATTCTTTCATTTGTCTAGGGCCATCATTTGAAGCACCCTGGTTTCCCATTTGGGTTACCACTTTGTACTTCTGTGCTGCTGCAGTTAATGCACGGGCTTCGTAAATGTCGTGAGCCAATGGCTTTTGAACATACACATGTTTACCCAGCTGCATGGCGCCTAAAGCAATGATCGCATGACTATGATCGGGGGTTGAAACAGACACTGCATCGAAGTTCTTATGCTCTTTATCGAACAATTCACGGTAATCCCTATAGTATTTTGCTTTCGGGAATGCCTTTACACTGGCCGCAGCCCTTGAATCGTGTACATCGCAAAGAAAACCGATATCGGCTTTTCCGCTTTTGTAAAAGTTGGCAATATCTGATTGTCCTTTACCTCCTGCACCGATACCGGCGATAATCAGACGGTCACTAGGCGCTATAAATCCTGGTCCGCCTAAAACATGACGGGGAACAATCATAAATGCTGAAGCAGCAATTGCAGTGGTTTTAAGGAAACTTCGTCGGGACGAAGTCTCCTGGTTTTTTTTTGTTTCTTCCATGGTTTATATTTGGTTCTGTGGTTCAGGTTATTTTTTCAGGGATAGAATGTAGCGTACCATTTCTTTGGCATCGTCTTTTGATAAGTTGGCATGTGGAGTCATTGGGACTTCACCCCAAACACCTTTACCACCTTCAATAATTTTTGCAGACAATTTCTCAATTGTTGCATCATCATTTGCATATTTAGCCGCAATCTCTTCGTAAGTCGGACCGATTACTTTGGTTACTTTATTGTGACAGCCGATACAGTCAGAAGTCGCAATTAACTTTTCTCCTGGGTGTTTTTCTGTGGATGAACTCGTTGCTGCAGGTGCACTTTCAGTGGTTGCTGTAGTACTGGTAGAACTTGATTCCGGACTTCCGCAGGAAGCTAGAACAGAAATAAAGCAGGCAAGGATAAATAGTGTGTTTTTCATCTTAATAGTGTGTTAATATATTATAGTCCTAAAATTTTATTGTTGAAATCGTCATTTCCACCGGAAGCAGCGAAGTCATCGAATGCCCTGTCTGTTACCGGAATGATCAGCTTGCTGATCAGTTCTGCACCTTCTCTGGCACCCACTTGTGCGTCTTTAATCACGCATTCCCATTCCATTACTGCCCAGCCGCTATAATCGTACTGCGCCAATTTACTGAAAATGGTTTTGAAATCTACCTGTCCATCACCTGGAGAACGGTACCTTCCGGCACGGTTTGCCCAGCTTTGGTAACCACCAAAAGTTCCTTGTTTTCCCGTTGGGTTAAACTCTGAATCTTTTACGTGGAAAGCCTTGATGCGCTCATGATAGAAATCGATGTATTGGATGTAATCCAGTTGCTGCAATACGAAATGTGAAGGATCATACAGCAGACAGGCACGTGGGTGGTTGTTTACTTTTTCCAGGAACATTTCGTAAGTGATGCCGTCAAAAAGATCTTCACCAGGGTGAATCTCATAGCATACATCTACACCACAATTGTCGAATTCATTCAAAATCGGCGTCCATCTTTTAGCCAGCTCGGTAAAAGCGGCATCTACCAATCCTTCCGGGCGCTGTGGCCAGGGGTGGAACATGTGCCATAACAGCGATCCGCTAAAGGTAGCATGCGCATTTAAGCCCAGGTTTTGTGAAGCTTTCGCGGCATATTTCAACTGCTGAACGGCCCATTTGGTTCTTTCAGCAGGGTTATTCTTTAAATAATCTGGAGCAAAGGCGTCAAAAGCAAGGTCGTAAGCTGGGTTTACAGCTACGAGCTGCCCTTGCAGGTGTGTAGATAGTTCTGTAATTTCCAATCCATAAGACGCTACTTTGCCTTTTAGTTCATCTGCATAAGTTTTGCTTTCTGCTGCTTTTTGTAAATCAATGAAGCGTGGATCAAGGGTCGGCATTTGAATACCTTTAAATCCTAATCCTGCTGCCCATTCACAAATGGCATCCAAAGAATTGAATGGAGCTTCATCACCGATAAACTGAGCCAGAAAAACTCCAGGGCCTTTAATTGTTGTCATGATGTTTATATTTTAAAATCAAACCACTTTTGATCAGAGGCAGAAGAAGCGACTGCATTATCAATAAATGCCATCCCTCTCACGCCATCTTCCACTTTAGGGAAATCCAGCATAGCTTCTGTAGGTTCCTGTCCCTGACTAATTGCACCGATAGTTAAGACAAAGTTTCTGTAAATGTTAGCAAAGGCTTCCAGATACCCTTCAGGGTGACCACCAGGAACACGGGTATTGTGTTTTGCAGCGTCAGAAAGGTAAGCTTGTCCAGCGCGGTAAATTTGTGCCGGTTCGTTTAACCATTTTACGATTAAGGTATTTGGTTCCATCTGGTGCCATTCCAGGCCTCCTTTTTCACCGTATATTTTGATTTTTAATGCATTTTCTTCACCTGCAGCAATCTGTGAAGCGATTAAAACACCATTCGCACCATTGTCGAATTTTAACAATACGTTTCCGTCATCGTCTAATCCACGTCCTGGTACTACAAT
Source organism: Pedobacter polysacchareus (assembly GCF_019802255.1). Lineage (GTDB taxonomy): Bacteria > Bacteroidota > Bacteroidia > Sphingobacteriales > Sphingobacteriaceae > Pedobacter > Pedobacter polysacchareus. The sequence continues at coordinate 881,341 of NZ_JAHYSS010000001.1, forward strand.
GTTTAAATCTGCGCAAAGTTTGCTGATTTTTAAGCCGGAGATATACTCTGCCAATTGTGCAGCGTGTGTACCGATATCGCCCATACAGCCGCTTTTTCCACTTTTAGCAGGGTCGGTGCGCCATGCAGCACCAGCATTGCCTTCACGTTCTGTTAAGGTACTCAGCCATCCCTGAGGATATTCTACCATTATTTTTCTAATGGCACCCAGTTTACCTTCTTTTACCATTGCTTTGGCTTGTTTCACCATCGGGTAACCAGAATAAGTATGGGTAAGGCACAAGATCAATCCTGTTTCTTTAACTTTTTCCTGTAATTGCTTTGCTTCTTCAAGTGATAAGGCAATTGGTTTCTCAATCACCACGTTAAAACCATGGTCTAATGCCATCATTGCAGGTGCAAAGTGGGCAAAATTAGGCGTTACAATGGTCACGAAATCAATGCGTTTATCAGCAGGCAACTGACTCTCTTTTTCAATCATTTCCTGATAATTCGCATAAATGCGGTCATCATCCAGGAAAAGCTCCTGTCCGGATTGTCTACCAACTTCAGGGTTGACGCTCAAGGCGCCACAGCAAAATTCAACCTGACCATCCATGTTTGCCGCAATGCGGTGAACGGCTCCGATGAAGGCATCTTTGCCACCACCGATCATCCCCATTCTCATCTTTCTGTTGTTCATCAGAATATTTTGTTTTTTGTTGTTTTTAATGTATCTAAACCGACTTAGCAGGGTTTAAACATAAAACCTGCATACCGGCTTTTACCAGTATGCAGGTTAATATTAAAGGTTTCCTTTTTTAAGTTCACTAACTGCAAAATCACAAGCCCTTGCGGTCAGTGCCATATACGTTAATGAAGGGTTCTGACAAGCTGCAGAAGGCATACAAGAACCATCAGTTACGAACACGTTTTTCACTTCGTGCATTTGGTTCCATTTGTTCAATACTGATGTTTTAGGATCTAATCCCATACGTGCAGTACCCATTTCATGGATTGCCATACCTGGAGTAGAACCGTTATCATAAGTCTTTACATCTTTGATTCCTGCGGCTTCCAGCATTTCAGCAGCATCGTTCATCATATCTACGCGCATTTTCTGCTCGTTTTCTTTGAATTCACAGTCAATTGCCAAAACAGGCTGTCCCCATTTGTCTTTTTTACTTTTGTCGATATACACACGGTTTTCATGGTAAGGAAGCGACTCTCCGAAACCACCTAAGCCCATGTTCCAGGTGCCTGGAACCGTTTGCAGATCTTTGAACTCACCGCCAAATGCCATTTCTGCCACATCAGCATGCCAGTTTCCGCGACTTGCACCACCCTGGTAGCCAAAGCCCCTTACGTAGTCACGTTTGTCGCTGCCAACATTTCTATATCTAGGTACGTAAATACCATTGGCTCTTCTGCCATAAGTGTATTTGTCGTCAAAACCTTCTGCTCTTCCTGAAGCACCGCAACGGAAATGGTGATCCATTAAGTTGTGTCCCAGTTCACCACTCGCATTACCTAATCCATTTGGATGTTCAGGCGATGTAGAGTTTAACAACAGGAAAGTAGAACCTAAAGTCGAACCGTTTACGAATACAATTTTTGCATAGTATTCGATGTGCTCATTCGTTTCAGAATCGATCACGACTACACCTTTCGCTTTTTGCGTTTCTTTATCATAGATGATCGTGTTCACCAATGAATAAGGACGAAGAGTTAAGTTACCGGTAGCTACCGCAGCAGGAAGGGTAGACGATTGCGTGCTGAAATAAGCACCAAACGGGCATCCTCTGCTACAAAGGTCACGGTATTGACATTTACCTCTACCACCATGTTCTACGGTTAAGTTGGCCGTACGGCCGATGGTCATGATTCTTGACTTGTTGTATTTACTTTCAATTCTTTTCTTTACATCTTTCTCCACACAGTTCATATCCATTGGCGGAAGGAACTGTCCGTCTGGGAAGTGAGGATAGTTTTCTGCCTGGCCGCTGATTCCTGCAAATTTCTCTACATAATCATACCATGGAGCGATGTCTTTATATCGGATTGGCCAATCTACGCCATGACCATCTTTTGCATTTTCTTCAAAATTCAGGTCACTTAAGCGGTAACTCTGGCGGCCCCACATCAGTGATTTACCACCTACATGGAAGCCTCTGTACCAATCAAAACGTTTTACTTCAGTATATGGGCATTCCAGGTCATTCACCCAAAAGCTCTCATTGAATTCCTGATAAGGATAATCTCTTTTTTGTACCGGATGGGTTTCTTTCTGTGCTTCGGTTAATCTGCCGCGGTGTTCAAATTCCCATGGCTTTTTCATAGCCGTCGTATAGTCTTTGATGTGCTCCACGTTCCTGCCTCTTTCCAGCAATAGAACTTTCAATCCTTTTTCGGTTAATTCTTTTGCAGCCCAGCCGCCACTGATTCCTGATCCTACAACGATGGCATCATAAGTATTTTGCGCCGCTGCTTTAGTATTTAAATTGCTCATGTTTAATTTTTAAAAAGGTTTATGCCCAAACTTTTTGACCTGGTTTTAAATCCACACAACCGTCGTAACGACCAGGGATCTGCACATAGGCTTTCGCCTGTGTTGCACCAATTTCCGAAGTGAAATAACCCAGTAAGGTTAAATCTCTAGCGATCGCGAAGAATTGAGGTTTTGTTTTAGGTTTATCCTTTGGCGTCATTGCATTGCCTGGAGCCTCCTTTTCAGATTTTTTCTGAGTAATGTTTTCTTGTTGTTTCTCTAATTCGTCTTTTTCCTTTTTGCTTGCTGCAATGGTCGCTTCTCTAACTTTGCCCAATAGCTCATTGCGCTGTGGTACAGAGATTTCCAGGAATGACTTTTTGTACGTGTCCTGACACTGTTTTTCAAGATCTTCCAGACCTTTCACGAATGCTTGCTGCGCGTCTTCCGGGTAGCATTCCTTAACCATCATTACGATGAAAGGACCCACACCAGCTGCTTTCGCTCCTGGCGTACTTGTGGTAGGGATGATGATATCAGCAACTTCCGTGATGACCTTTTCCTGATCGGCAGAAAATAAGTTGGCGGCTGTTTTATTAGATGGTGAAGTGCAACTATCTAAAAATACTCCGATAGTAGTTGCAGACAATGCGCCTCCCATTAAAAAGGCAACACTTTTCACTGCTTCTCTTCTATTCATACTAGGCTGTTTAGGTGTTTTTATATGGTTAAAGTGTGTTTTGTTTTGTAATAATAAGCAAAAAAAAACGGTTAGTGTGCGAAATACACAATAAATCTAATATATCATGTTTTTGTTACTTAACCAAGTTTTTACTGAGTAGGAGCAGGAAATGAACAGAAATTGTACAGGGTTTTAATTTGGTTTTAACTTGGTTTTCAGGCTTTGCCGTATTCCTAAAACGTTATTTCTCCGAAATTAGTCTGCGCTATTTTTTTGAGCAAAATTCTATCTGTTTATCTCCGGGTTTTAGTTGGTTTTTACCCATAAATAGGGGGCTGAAACAGGGACAGAAATCACAAAAACAGATAAATCATAAACATTTTATAGAGGTTTGTTTCGTTTTTTTAACTTTGTCAAAATCCATACAAAAATTCATGATTGAGAAAATATTAGTATTAGGTTCTAACGGTCAGATCGGCACTGAATTAGTAACCGCCTTACGTAAGACTTACGGTGAAAGTAATGTTGTCGCTTGTGACATTCGCAGACCAGATTATGACATCAAAAATTCAGGGCCATTTGAGTTCGTAAACGTACTTGAGAAAGACATTCTGAATAACATTTTTCAAAAGTATAAACCGACTCAGGTTTACTTATTAGCGGCATTATTATCCGCTACAGGCGAGCAGAATCCTAAATTAGCCTGGGACCTGAACATGAATGGCTTGTTGAACATCTTAGACCTAGCCCTTGTTTATAAAACAGCCAAAGTTTACTGGCCGAGTTCTATCGCTGTATTCGGACCAAATTCTCCGAAAGATATGACGCCGCAATACTGTGTAATGGACCCGAATACGGTTTATGGAATCAGTAAATTAGCAGGTGAACGCTGGTGCGAATATTATCACCAGAAATTTGGTTTGGATGTACGCAGTATCCGTTACCCGGGATTGATCAGCTGGAAAGCTGCTCCAGGTGGTGGAACTACAGACTATGCGATCCATATTTTCCATGATGCGTTAACAAAAGGCAGCTATGCTTCTTTCTTAAATGCAGAAACTGAATTGCCAATGATGTATATGGATGATGCCATCCGTGGTACAATTGAATTGATGGATGCGGAAGCGAGTAAAATCTCTATCCGTTCCAGCTATAACTTCGGTGGTGTACACTTTACGCCGGAAGTGCTAGCTTCAGAAATCAGAAAACATATTCCAGATTTTACATTAACTTACAAAGATAATGATCCACGTCAGGACATTGCCAACAGCTGGCCACGTTCGATCGATGATAGCTTTGCTCAGAAAGACTGGGGATGGAAGCCGGAGTTTGATTTGTCGAAGATGACAGTGGATATGTTAAAGAACTTACAGAATAATCATTAATAAGGGAATTCCTTAAATAAAATATACAATGGGTAGAGCATTTGAGTTCAGAAAAGAAAGGAAATTTAAACGTTGGGCCAAGATGGCCGTACAATTTACCAGGATAGGTAAAGAGATTGTAATGGCGGTTAAAGATAACGGCCCTTCGCCGGAGACCAACTCCCGTTTGCGTACAGCGATCCAGAATGCAAAGGCAGTAAACATGCCAAAGCATACGGTGGAAGCGGCAATTAAAAGAGCCTCCAACAAAGACGAAAACGGTTACGAAGAGTTTGTATATGAAGGATACGCACAACATGGTGTGGCCATCCTGATTGAAACCGCAACTGATAATACGAACAGGACAGTAGCTAACATCCGTAGTTATTTCAATAAAACTGGTGGTACATTGGGTAAAACAGGTTCCCTGGACTTTATCTTCAACCGCAAGTCGATCTTCCGTTTCTTACCTGGGGAAAAAGACCTAGAAGAATTGGAGTTTGAATTGATTGACGCAGGTTTGGAAGAATTATATCTGGAAGCTGATGAAGAAGGAAATGAGATTGCAGTGGTACAAACTGCTTTTGAAGATTTCGGAAAAATGCAGAAAGCACTGGAAGAGATTGGCGTAGAAATGAAAAGTGCGAAATTAGAGCGCATCTCGTTATCTACGATTCCAGTAACAGAAGAGCAGGCAGCAGATGTATTCAAACTGATTGACAAACTGGAAGAGGACGATGATGTTCAAGCCGTTTATCACAATATGGCAGAATAATCGCCGCTACCTTTTCTTTTGATTAGAAAATAACCATGGCAATAGTTTGGGCTCTGCAAAGGCAGCGTCCCAACTGTTGTGGTGGGCATCCGGATACAAAGTGAGCTTAGGTTCTTTTCCCAATACTTTGAGCTGATCCGAAATCATGGTAGAAAAAACGACAGGAACTACCTCATCTTTCTCTCCATGGAAGATCCATAAAGGCACATTTTTATATTTCTGGACGTTCGCTATATTGTCGCCGCCACAAATAGCAATCGCTGCAGCGAAAAGTTTAGGCTTGCGTCTTAACAATTCATAAGTTCCCATTCCACCCATTGAAAGTCCACCTACATAGACCTGGTCATGGTTGATGTAGGGTTTGTCCATAAAGTTGTCAATCATACCCAGTAAAGCTTTCATCGATTTTGTAGGTTTCCCTCTTTTTTGAAAATTAAAGGCTCTATTCCCATTTGCATCCTTATCGAAGGTCACATTTGCCCAGAAGCTGTCTTCTGTACATTGCGGGAAAACGATGATGGCCGGGAATTGTTTCCGGATTTCTGGCTTAAGGAATAGCTTTCCACCATGTGTCAATTGTTTCTCATTGTCATTGCCACGCTCTCCGCTTCCATGTAAAAAGAATAGGATCGGGTATTTTTTATCCGCGCTAAAATTTTCGGGAAATAAGATGCGGTAAGCAATACTGTCTTTGCCTTTGATAAAGCTTCCTCTATCATATTTTTTAAAGTCCTGCGCTTTTGAACTTAGGCTAAAAACCAGGAGTAGGATGGAGAGTGTTGACTGGATGCGGCTCATGATTCAAACTTAAACATTTTAAGAATCATTTAAAAATAAAGAACCCCTGTTGGTGATTTGCCAGCAGGGGTGAGACGATCTTATTTTGTCAGTTGAAATGGTATTTCCAGGTTATCTCTGGAATTGGTCCCTATAAATAATTTGAAATCGCCAGGTTCTGCCGCAAACTTCAGGTCTTCATTAAAGAATTTCAATTCTTCTTCGGAGATTTTAAAACTTACTTCTTTGCTTTCTCCAGCTTTCAGGTCGATCTTTTCAAATCCTTTCAATTCTTTAACAGGGCGGGTAATGCTGCCTACTAAATCGCGGATGTACATTTGCACCGTTTCTTTTCCTGCATAAGCACCAGTGTTTTTTACTCTAACTGTAGCCGTAATGGTTTCTCCAGGTTTAAAGCTGTTTTTGCTCAGCTTAAGGTTGGAATAATCGAAAGTAGTATAGCTTAATCCGTAACCAAAAGGATATAAGGGTTCGTTGCTTACATCCAGGTAATTAGACCTGAATTTGCTGAACCATTTGCCTTCTTCTAGCGGTCTGCCGGTATTTTTGTGACTGTAATACAATGGAATCTGTCCTACGTTTTGTGGGAAAGTCGCCGTTAATTTTCCTGATGGATTTACTTTTCCAAATAGCACATCAGAGATCGCATTCGCTGCTTCAGTACCACCAAACCAAACATTTAAGATGGCAGGAACATTTTCATCTTCCCATTTCAAGGTCAATGGACGGCCGGTAAATAATACCAGTACCACCGGTTTTCCGGTTTTTAACAATGCTTTTAACAGACGCTGCTGATTCTCTGGGATGTCCAGGTTGGTACGGCTTGAGCTTTCGCCTGTCATCTCTGAACTTTCACCAAGCGCAGCGATCACTACATCTGCATTTTTAGCGGTAGCTACTGCCTCAGCGATCATTTCTTCTTCAGAGCGGGAATCTCTTGGCAGATCTCTGCCGAACATCGTTGCTCTTTTCTGGTATTCAGGATCGGTTAGCAAGTTAGAACCCTCACTGTGTAAAATCTTAAGACCAGGTGCCGCATTGGCTTTTAATCCTTGTAACAGAGAAATGGTGTTTGCTAAATCGCTGTTTACGCTCCAGGTTCCAGGCATATTTGTTCCTGTATTAGCCAATGGACCGATTAAAGCAACTGTTCCTGTTTTTTTCAATGGCAGCAATTGACCTTGATTTTTTAGCAGGACAAAACTTTGTGCTGCAGTTTCTCTGGCCACTTTCAGGTGCTCTGGTTTAAGAATTTCCTTTTTTGCACGTGCTTCATTACAGTAGCGGAAAGGATCTTCAAACAGACCTAATTTGTATTTTGCTTCTAATACCAGTCTGCAGGAATTGGTCACCTGCGCTTCTGTTACTTTTCCTTCTGCTACTGATTTTTTTAGGGTGCTCAGAAATCCTTCACCTACCATATCCATATCTACACCGGCATTTAAGGCCAGTGCAGAAACGGTTTGCAGGTCTCCCAATCCATGGTCGATTAACTCATTTACCGCCGTGTAATCCGTCACCACAAGACCAGTAAAGCCCCATTGTTTGCGTAATAAATCAGTCATCAGCCATTTATTAGCTGTAGCTGGAACTCCGTTAATGTCGTTAAAAGAAGTCATGATACTGCCTGCACCTGCATCTAGGGCAGCTTTATAGGGTGGCAGGTATTCATTGTACATTCTGTTCAGACTCATGTCTGTGGTATTGTAATCTCTGCCGGATTCAGCAGCACCATATAAAGCAAAGTGTTTTACGCAAGCCATCATGGTATTGTATTTAGAAAGATCATCGCCCTGGTATCCTCTAACCATCGCTTTACCGATTTCAGCACCCAGATAAGTATCTTCTCCTGATCCTTCAGAAATACGACCCCATCTTGGGTCTCTTGAAATGTCCACCATAGGCGAGAAAGTCCAGTTTAATCCATCAGCAGTAGCTTCAACAGCTGCAATTCTTGCAGTTTTTTCGATCAATGGTAAATCCCATGTAGAAGATAAAGCGAGAGGAATTGGGAAAGTAGTTTTATAACCATGGATCACATCCTGGCCGAAAATAATGGGAATCTTTAAGCGGGTCTGCGTCACTGCAATTTCCTGTGCCTTGCGGATTCTGGCTGGCGTAGTTAAGCTAAACATACCGCCTACCTGACCTTTTTTAATTTTGCTTTCTACATCTGTGCTAACCACAGAACCTGTAGTGGCTTCACCACCGGTTAATAGGTTTAACTGGCCAATCTTCTCCTCCAAAGTCATTTTGGACAGCAGGTCTTTTATGAATATATTCATCTGCTGATCAGTGTTTGCTTTTTTCTGCTGCGCGGAACTGCTGCTAAAGCTAAAAATTGCAGCCAGGAAAAATAAGTACTTCGCTTTTCTCATTATTGTTTTGTTAATGGTGTGTATTTAGGGTTTAACCAGGAATGGTTTGATTTCTTTAATCCAGATGGCATAACCATCAGCGTTCATGTGCAGCATATCTTCCAGAAAAAGTTCTGGACGCAAGGCTTTTTTATTTAACATTTTGCTATTTACATCCAGGAATTTTGTGTTTGGATAATGCTGCAGGTATTCTTGAATCAGCAGATTGGTATGCGCATTTGTAGCGGAATGTTTAGTTCTGGAAGGGCTGTCTTTAATGGAAATGTATAAAACAGGAACTGCCGGATATTTCAATCTGATGTTATTGAAAAAAGTGGCAAACCGGTTTAGCGTTTCGAGTGCGTTTTGGCCGTCTGTAGCAATATCATTTTCGCCGCTATAAATTACCACCTGGCGCGGTTGATAAGGATAAATCAGGTCTGCGATATAGTAATTGGCTTGTGCAAGTGTAGAACCGCCGAAACCTCGGTTGATCGCCTGGTAATCTTTGAACACTGTTTCCAGCGCTTTCCATTTTTCAAAGGAGGAACTGCCAACAAATAAAATACCGTTTTTTGGCGGCATGGAGATGCTGTCCTTATGCTTGAATTCTTGTATTTCTTTCCAGAATGCTGGTTTTTGCTGCGCCTTAACGAATGCGGTGCTAAGGACGAATACCAGAAGGAAGTAGTAAAATCTTTTCATTTTTTGCTGTATTTATTTAAATCTGTTTTTTGCGAGTATAAAGGTTCTTTTGCGCTTTATACTCGTAAAACGGGTAAAAATAAGGATACACCTTCATCAGGTGTGACCAACTATTTAATTGCCGGGCTGCTGAATCCTAATTTCGTCAGGCCATTTTGTACCGCGGGGCTGCTCATGAAAAGCTTCCACAATAAACCGGTACGGTGGTTTTCTATCATCACGATAATCGGTCCCTGATCGATAGCCAGGTGAGATTTTGCCACCCAATTGTGCTGCTCACTAAAAGCATCGGCAAATCCATATTCCGTCCATAGCTGATCACCTTTGTCTTCATAAAAATGTCTTAAGGCCTGCATGGAATATTCCGGCGTATAAGGGAAGGCAGATAAAGCCGCGGTAGGGGTAATGACACCCAGGTCTTCTGTTGGAGAATGTGCCGCATAACCTTGCCAGCTATCGCTTGCCGTTAAGCCCCAGCTGTTGGCGCCATAACCTTTATAATTTTTCGGGTTTTCTATGCAATGTGCCCTGTTGATCAGGGTGTGATTTTTGTTTTGTTCCCAGTAGTCTGCATAACGGTCTTTCAATCCACGTGGATCTAATCCTAAATAGGAATATTGAGAGAAGAATAAAGGGCCGCCACCATCAAAACCTAATGGCAAAGTGATGTCATTGAACTTTTTGCCGTTTAAAAATGTATTGCTCATTGCCCATCCTTCATGATAAACTCTCGGGTCTATTGAAAATTTTGGGGAAGATGCCGCGAGCACATAAGTGATCAGACATTCATTGTAACCTCTGATCTGATGGTCCATACTCCAGCCATTGTTTGGGCTCCAATGCCAGTAAAGGACTTTCTGACCTTGGGTAAACCAGTTCCATTCAATCCCTTCCCACATCCATTGGATTTTGTTCCTAATGTCTCTTTCTGTGGCGTTATTGGCAGTATAATATTGTGCTGCGGTCAATAATCCCTGAAAAAGTAAAGAAGTTTCTACGATGTCAGCGCCATCATCTTTCGGGCTGAAGCGGATCACTTTACCGGTTTCTCCATTTAACCAATGCGGGAAAGCGCCATGAAACATATCTGCTTTCCATAAAAAGTCTACAATTTTTTTTGTCCTTAGGGCGGCTTGTTCGCGACTGATGAATTTTCTTTCCGAAGCTACGATGGTGGCCATCACGCCAAATCCTGTACCACCTGTGGTGACTACTTCATTGCCATATTCGAAAGCAATATTGCTGCGTTCTCTTGCCATCCCGCTTACCGGATGGGCGAAATCCCAGAAATAACGGAAGGTCTGTTTCTGAACCAGGTCCAGCAGCTGATCGTCTGTTAGGTTTTTCTTTATTTTCAGGTCAGCTTTAATGCTTTCTGTATTTTTTTGCTGGGCATTCAGCTGATGAGCTGAGCAAATCAGGCATAACAGTAAAAAGGTATGTCTTAAGTTTCTCTTCATTTTAGGGTGTGTTTATAAGTTGGGGCTGGTAAAGCCTAATTTTTTCATTCCTGTTTTTACTTCCGGGCTGCTCATGAAAAGTTTCCATAACAGCTGACTGCGGTGATTTTCGATCATGATCAGGATCGGGCCCTGGTCTATCGCCAGTGTAGAATTGGCGAACCAGGCATCATGCAGGGAAAAGGCATCGGTAAAACCATATTCTCCCCAGATTTTATCACCTAGTTTATAGTAATAGTATTTTAAGGCCTGCATTGATTCTTTTGGGGTATAAGGGAAAGAACCGAGTGCTGCGGTAGGGGAAATCACGCCGTTATCGTTGGCAGGTTCATGGGCAAGGTAGCCGTTGATGTCGTCGCTTGCGCTGAGTCCCCAGCAGTTCTCGCCATAGCCATAGAAGCCTTTCAGATTTGCTTTAGCATAGTTATAATGATTCTGAGCATGGGTTTTAGTTTGATTTTCATAATTGCCGTAGACATCGGATAGTCCGTTCGGATTGATACCCAGGAAGGAATAATGGGAGAAAAACAAAGGACCATTCCTACTGTTTTTCATGGCGCCGTTACTGGCCCAGCCAGTGTCATAAACCGTTTTTTGAATCGGGTGACTTTCAGAAGAAGCGGCCAGTACGTAAGTGATCAGAGCCTCATTCCAACCTTTGATGGGCAGGTTCATTTCCCAGCCTACTGTCGGACTCCAATGCCAGTACAGGCTGTTGTCTTTCACAAACCAATCCCATTCTACTTCCATATAAATACGGGTAATGTCCGTTCTTAAGGCCGTTTCTGCAGGGTTCGCTGCATCAAAAAATTGTCGGGCGGTTAACATGCCCTGCATCAATAAGGAAGTCTCCACCAGGTCGGCACCATTGTCTTTCGGACTGAATGGGACCACTGCTCCGGTATTGCCATTCATCCAATGTGGATAGGCACCATGAAAGCGCTGAGCCTTGTTTTTCAGGAAGGCAACGATCTTTTGCATGCGTTCCAAACCTTGGTCCCGGCTAATGAAATTCCGATGGATACCTGTCACCAGGGCCATCATTCCAAAACCCGATCCTCCGGAAGTGACGATGTCAGCAGAGGTATTGCGCTCTCTAGCCAGGCCGCTTTCTGGATGTGCGAAATCCCAGAAATATTTAAACGTTTGTTTTTGCACTAAATCCAGTAAGGCATCTTCCGCAATCACAGGGAATTTGTCGGCTTCATCTACCGCGGTGATGAGGTTTACGGTAATAGGGATATTTAAATTCTTCCCTTTATCGGAAGTTAAATTCGTTTGTACGTCTAAAAAGTATTTTGTGATGGCCTGGAGCGGCACTGCAGGCTTTATAACTAGTGTTTTGTCCTGATCTTCATAACTCAGCTCCAGTTTAACAGGGACACCATTTTTGTCTTTAATGACTACTGCTTTTGCTGCAGAACTTTTATCAATGACTGCGGAAAAGGAAATCTTGAACACCGGACTGGTATTGATGCCATAATAACTGAACCCGGCAGACGCTTCATTTACTTTTATTTTGCTAAAGGTAAATGAATCAGTAATGGGGGCTATAGGCTCAATAGGCGTAGCGGTATCCTGCTTTGAGCAAGAAAACAACAGCAATGAAATGAGTACTAGAAGACCATGTCTTAACTGCATGTGAGATAGGGGGATTTTAGCTTAAAAAGCGTTGCAGAGCTGTGTCTGCAACGCTTTATGATGTAGGACTTTCGGATTATTTTCCTTTACTCTCTAATTTAGATATAGCACCGATTTCATCAGCTGTCAATGCTTTATTATAGATTCTGACTTCATCCAGCTTGCCTGTTAGGTTAGCTGCCCAGCTTTCCTTATTTCCTGCAGTAGTTAAACTTGGGGTAGTTTGAAATTGTAAGGTTCCAAAAACCATTTTCGTTGCATTCTGGAAAGTTAAGGGCCCGTTATTTGGAACGGTCAGTGCTTTTAATTTTCCGCCATTGATGTAAATGATGAAAGTTGAACTTACCTGATCATAACTCAAGGCAAGGTGTGTCCATTTTTTCCAGATGCCTGGAACCTTGAAGTTTTCTGATTGTGTAAGGACGCCATTGTTGTTCACGCGGAATTGAATAATACCATTGTCGGCATCACCACCATTTTCCAGGAAGATGACTAAATTACCCCATCCTGCTGCGGAATTTGCGATGTCAATCAGGCCTGTTGCACCAGTGTTCAGCTCAGAGTTGAACCATAAGGTGGTCGTAAAACTTTTTAGTTTCTGTACTTCTGTTGGTGTATCAGAAACCACATATCCTGCAGTGGATCCTTGTAAAGCATTGCCTTTAGTACCTGCTGCAAATGAAGTGCTGGTGGACACGCCACTCACTTTAGAAACACTGTCAATTAAACTGCCGTCGAAAGCCCAGTGTGCAACCAGACTAGCTGAAGCCACTTCTTTACTGCTGGTATAACCACCAATATTTAGTGCTGGTGCATAACTCGAAGGATCGAATTTTTTAGTACAGGAGCTAACCGCCAGAGAAAGGGCTGCTGCTGATAATATATAGAATAATCTTGTTTTCATTTCTTTTCGTTAAATAAGATTAATAACCTGGGTTTTGTGTAAGGACACCAACACTCAGTTCAATCTGAGTATTTGGAATTGGCCATACTTCATTTTTATTCGCTTTCCAGCCTTTAGGGCCAAATACTGCTGCAGCACGTCCTTGGCGGATCACATCAAAATAACGATCTGATTCCATCGCCAGTTCTACCTGTCTTTCATGGTATATGGCTGCACGTAGTGCGGTTTGGTCTGTAGTTGTTACTTTAGGTAAGATCGCTGGATTTCCCTGTCTTGCTCTTAATCTCACTTGTTCTAAAGAAGAAAGCGCCTGGCCAGAATTACCCAATTCATTCGCAGCTTCTGCATTCATTAACAATACATCTGCGTAACGGATTACCCTCACGTTCTGCTGTCCACCTCTTGGATTGTTATTATCGTAAGGTGTAGAAAATGGAACATAAGGTTTGTGGCTGTATCTTACTGGATCTCCGGGAGCAGAAGTGATTAAATCCCCCTGAGGAGTAGTACTGCCTACGAATAGAATGGTACCTTCTTTACGCGGATCACCATTTTCAAACGCTGTTACCAGTTCTGCAGATGGGGTGTTAAAACCCCAATAACCAGCTTGGTCTCTTACGCCTTGTACCTGTGCGTACTGACTGTTACTGGCATCTTTTGTACCAGGGTTATATTCGCACTGAATCTCAAATACAGATTCAGAGCTGTTCTCATGATTCAAACGGAATACGGATTGATAATCTGGCAGCAGGCTATATCCTAAGCCCATTACCGTATTGGTTAAGCTCAATACCAGTGGCCATTTCTGCTGATACATGGCTACTTTGGCATGCAGGGCCAATGCGGCTCCTTTTGTTGCACGGCCAACATCGGCAGTCGAATAACTTGCTGGTAGTACCGCTGCGGCGTCATCCAGGTCTTTTTCAATCGCTGCATAAACTTCCTCTCTTGAAGCTCTTGGCTTGTTAAATTGCTCAGGAGTACTAGGCACATTTAAGTGTAATCTTACGCCACCAAAAGCCCTTACCAATCTGAAGTAAGAATAAGCCCTTACAAATTTAGCTTCTGCCAGAAGGCGGCTTTTTAGATTCGCATCCATTTCTATGCCTGGGACATTATCCAATACCTGATTACAAAGATTGATATTTTGGTATTGACCTTCCCAGAATCCAAGCACCTGTCCATCTGTAGAGGTAACTCTGAAATTTTCAAAATCGTTCAGATAACTGGCATCATTTGTTGAACTTCCTTTGTCTGCTTCATCAGAGGCAATGCTTTCTACAGCCAATGCTGGAAATGCGGTATTAGACCAGCTGCGTAAATTTCCATAAACAGCATTTACGCTAGCTAATGCATCATCCTGAGATTTCCAGAATGTTTCTGCAGGTTGTTTGGCTTGTGGCGGAACATCCAAGAAACTTTTGGTACAAGAGGTGCTGAGTAAGATGGTTCCTGTGATGACTATTGCGCATGCTTTACGCAGCGCGGTATGGTTATATATTTTCATTTCCGGATCAATTAAAAGGTAACGTTTAGACCTAAGTTATAAGTGGCATACAGTGGGTATACATTTGCATCTATACCTGCACTCAGTGGGGTGTAATTACCCACGGTAGGTTTCCCGATTTCCGGGCTGAATCCTTTGTATCCAAAAAGGTTTACAGGATTTTGAGCATTTGCAAATATTCTTACTTTCTGCATTTTCCACTTGTTCAGTAAGTTGGAAGGCAAAGTATAGCCAATTTGTACATTTCTTAATCTGATGTAATCTCCTTTTTCGACAAAGAAGGAGTTTGGCGCTGAGTTTTTAGTAGTTCCTATGTTTGCAGAAGGGTAGGTGTTTGAAGTACCTTCACCATGCCATCTGTTTTTAAAGAAGTCTTCAGTGAAATTCTCATTACCATACCTTACACCAAGGTTTGCATTATAGATGCTAATTCCAGCCACACCCTGGATGTCCAGAGAAAGGTCAAAGTTTTTATAGGCGAAAGTAGTATTTAGAGCATAGTTGAATTTTGGGTTAGGGCTTCCAAGAGATACACGGTCTTTACCGTCAATCACGCCGTCACCATTTTGATCTATATATCTGAAATCACCTGCCTGTGCATCTTTCTGAGCAGAGGCTAAAACTTCGGCTGCATTTTGGAAGATGCCATCCACTTTATAGCCAAAGAACTCACCGATTGGCCTGCCAAGAACAGTGCGTGTTGCAAGAGAGCCATTTGCTAGTCCTTCACCACCACTATAAATAGGATTTTTACCCGTTACTACTTTAGTCACTTGGTTCTGGTTGTAACCAAAGTTTCCACTGATGGAATAAGTTAATCCGCCTTCTGTTTTATCTCTCCAGTTAGCAGTGAATTCAAATCCACGGTTCCTAAGGTCGGCTTGATTACCCACTTGTTTTGCTGCTGCTAATCCCAGGTCTGATGCTACTGGAATCTCAAAAATGGCGCGTTCCGTTATTTTGTTGTAATAATCGGCTTCAATACTTAACCTGTTGTCTAAGAATCCTGCTTCTAAACCAATATCAGTTCCTGAACTACGTTCCCAGTCGATAAATAGAGGCGTAAGCTGATCAACAGACTTACCAGTATAGGCAACGCCATTAAAATAAGCCACATAACCACCTTTTTGAGAAATGACGCGCTGAGTTGGATTTGTAGGAACCCCTGCATTTCCAACTT
Organism: Pedobacter polysacchareus; assembly: GCF_019802255.1. GTDB lineage: Bacteria > Bacteroidota > Bacteroidia > Sphingobacteriales > Sphingobacteriaceae > Pedobacter > Pedobacter polysacchareus. Next base: position 897,180 of record NZ_JAHYSS010000001.1, read on the forward strand.
TACCCCAGCTACCACGTAGCTTTAAATTGCTGAAAATCTCCTGGCCTTGCATAAACGGTTCATTGCTGATCACCCAACCTGCACCGATAGAAGGGAAATAACCCCATGGGTTTCCATTCGAATAGAATTTTGAAGAGCCATCTGCACGCATCGAAGCATTTAACAGGTAGCGGTTCTTAAAGGCATAATTTACACGACCAAAGTAAGAGGCTGCAGTTTGTAGATTTCCGCCATCCAATATCGAACGTCCTGCTTCATTGCCCAAAGACAGGTAAAGGTCGCCTTCACTAGAATATGGCACGTTTAAAGATTTGCCATTGATGAAATAGTTCTTGTTACGTTGTGCCGTTTGTCCAGCTAGTACCGTTAAATTATGGTCTCCAAATGTGTTTTTATAAGTCAGCGTATTCTCAACAATCCAGTTCCTGTCTTCTGTTCTGTCGATACCCAGGATGCTGGTTTCATTACGCTGTGCATTTGTGGCTTTATAAACCGGAGTATAGCTTCTTACCTCAGCTTGTGAGAAATCACCACCAAAACTGGTTCTGAAAGTTAAACTTTTAAGAATTTCCAGTTCTGCATAAATGTTCCCAGTGAATTTATAGTTTTTAGACCTTCTATTAAAGTAATCAATAGTTGCTTGTGGGTTTGCACCTGCGCCACTACCCAGACCAAAATCATTAGGATCTCCGTAAGTACCGTCTGCATAATAAACAGGGACTACAGGTCCGGCAGTAAACATCTGACGAAATATAACATTGTCAATATCTTTTGAGTTACTAGCCGTTCCAGAAATGTTGTAACCTACTTTTAAAGGTTTCAATACCTGGAATTCGCTGGTTAATCTCGCAGTATAACGGGTGTAGTTATTGCCTTTTACAATACCATCCTGATCTAAATAACCAAGAGATAAGTTATAAGTGTTTTTCTCACCGCCGCCGCTGATGGATAACTGGTGGTTATTTACCTGTGCATTTCTAAGAATTTGACCGTACCAGTCAGTTCCTTTTCCGAAAGAAGCAGGATCTTTGAAAAGCAGGTCTTCATTTTTGGAAGCGTAGATTTCATTAATAATTGTTGCGTATTGAGTGGCATCTGCCATTTTCACAGGATTGGTGACACTTTGGAAACCAAATGTTCCATTGTAGTTTACAACTGCGTTGCCTTTTTTACCCCTGTTGGTCGTTACTAAAACTACCCCATTGGCGGCTCTGATACCGTAGATAGATAAACTTGACGCATCTTTCAGGATACTCATGTTAAAAATATCTGCAGGGTTTAAAAAGCTGATGTCATCATACCAAACACCATCTACTACGTAAAGCACACCTGTGTTACCATAGATCGTACCGGTACCACGAATCGTGATGAGTGGCGAAGCACCCGGAGCACCATTATTGGTGATAGAAACACCTGCAACTTTTCCCTGTAAAGCACTTACCGGGTTTACAGATGCTTGCTTGGAAATTTCTTCTCCCTTTACGCTGGCTACAGAGCCTGTCACATCGATTTTTCTTTGTGTACCGTAACCCACTACCACCACTTGTTCCAGTTCCTGTGAGGAAGAAGCCATGGCTATATTAATGGTTGTTCTATTGTTTACCGGTACCTCCTGCGTGACATAACCGATATAAGTAAATACTAATGTAGCAGTCGCCGGCGCAGTGATGGAATAGTTTCCATTGGCGTCTGTTTGTGTTCCTGTTGTTGTTCCTTTTACCTGTATACTTACAGCTGGAATACTGGTTTTATCACCGCCATCTGTTACCTTTCCTTTTACAGTAATCTGCTGTGCAAAGGCAGAATAATTAAAAAGAAAACAGAGAAATGCTAAAACAGAAAATTTTGTAAAGATTCTTTTCATGCTCGTTTAGGTTATGTTTTATTTGATGGTTAAATCTCTATTACTATTCGGGTTATTGCAAAATTTTGACCTATACATGAATACGTCAGCACTGGTGTGTAGTGCATAATGGCAATTTTCTAAGGCGGTTTTTAGTCTAAATACCGCCTTGATGAGATTAAAATGAGATGAATGGGTGTTTCAGCTCCATCTAAAAAAATGAAGGTTTGTGGGGTTAAATGAGCGGCTTTGTGTAGTAATGATGTAGTGTTATAGCTCCATTAAGAACTCTACAAGATTCTTATCATGGGGTATTTCAAGCTTTTTACGTAGCCTGTATCTCCGGATTTCTACTCCTCTCAGAGAAATGTTAAGTAAAGATGCCATTTCTTTACTGCTCATATTCATGTGTAAATAGGCACATAACTTCAGGTCATTTGGTACGAGATCCGGATGATTACCCTTTAGTTTTTTGAAAAAATTCTCATGAGCTTCATTGAAACTTCCCTCGAATAAATGCCAGTCGCGTTCGTCATTCATCCCTTCATCAATTACCTTTTGGATCTTCCTCGACTGATCTTCCGAAAGCGGTTTACCCTGGCCATCTTTTAGTTTGGCAATCTCCTGACTGAGCTTTTGCAGCAGCTCATTTTTATAGACCAGGCTCATGGCCGAATTTGCCAGTTCCCTGTTTTTACCTGCAAGTTCTACCTGCAGTTTTTCAGTTTGCAGTTTGATAATCTGGCGCTCATTGGCTTCCGCTTCTTTCTTTAAGAAAATCTCTTTTTCTGCCTGAATTTTCTTCTCAATTGCTTCCTGATCTCTCTTTAATTTGAGCTTATAAAGACGTTTTGCAGCAATAAACAAGGCAATAGCGCAAAGCCCATAAAATGCGATGGCCCAGTTGCTGGCATAGAATGGTGGTAACACCTGGAATTCAAAGGTAGTTTCCTCAGGTAACACCTGGTCATTGATTTGAGCACGTACTCGGAAGGTATAGTGTCCCTGACTAAGGTTAGTAAAATCTTTCTGTGAAGCAGTGCTCCATTCCGACCATTGGTTGGAATAGCCCTCCAAAAAATACTGAAACTTGATTATAGCTTGTCGGTAATAAGGAAGGGCATAGGATATGCGAATGTTATTTCTGGAATAAGGGATTTGCATTTTTGATGCAGCATTCCCAATTTCACTCAATACCTGATAAGTATCTGTGATGTCTTCTATCTTCCTGATCAGTACTGCAGGTAAATTTTGTTTATTCAGATTTGCAGGGTTGTTGTTCCCGTTGTAGATCACGAAGCCATCATCAACGCTAATCAGGTAGATGTTATCATTGATCTTGCTGATGTTTTCATAATACTGTACCATCCTGCCATCCAGGATATTGAACCTGTTGGAGTCAATGCTGAGCTTACCGGATTCTGTGAGGTTGACCAAAGCCATTTTGCCTCGATTAATGAACCAGTATTTAGCTTTGCCAGCATTAATAATTTTGTTGGCAGTAGCAAAGCCCTTTAATTCTTTATTGAGCTCACTGTAGTTTTTAAAGCGGTTGCTAATGTCGTCATAGATGTAAAAGCCTTTATCTGAAGAAAAAACCAGGTTGTTTTCAATCTTGAAAATATTGATGTTATAATCGTCTGGTAAACCATTTTTCTCATCATAAGTTCTGGTGGCGATTACCCTGCTCAAGTCAGGGCTCAGCGTTAGCTTATACAAACCTTTATAGGCATGGCTCACCCAAATGTCTCCTTTACTGTCTCGCTCTACATATCTGGATGGTGCATCAAAATTAGCTACCTTGTTGTGGAAGCGCCATAATCCCCTGGCATCTTTCTTATAAATCACCAGGCCGTTATAGGTACCCTGAATCAGACAATCCTGCCCGTCATCGAGCTTCTTGATGGTCCAGCCACCATTGGCATTGGATATTTTTTCCAGTTTATTACCGGTTACATTAAATGTACCATTGTTATGTCCGCAGATCAATTGTCCATCAATTACAGTCAGCTCCCATACCTGTCCCTGAGAATGTGGAATCAGTTTGAAATCAAAAGAATTAAAGGAGTTTTGTGCACCGGATTTCCAGGGACTATAGAATAAACCCTGATTGGTTCCTAAGTAAATGGTATTGTTGTAAATCAGACTAGAGTAAACGGTTCCAAACTGCCCGGTTTTGTCGAAGTAAAAATATAAGGGAGAATTTAATTCTATGCGGTCTATTCCATTATCGAGCCCTGCCCAGAGGTTCTGATCCTGATCGGCATAAAGACTCAACACGGTATTATTTTGTAGGCCGCTGGATTTGTTGATCTGCTGTACTACATTTCCCTGTTCATCAATAATGATTAAGCCGTTTAATATGGTGCCATAAGCATAATACTTATTTAAAACCTTTACCCCATTGTTGAGCTGGAAGGTTTTTAAAAAATTATTGGCAGGCGTATTAAATTGGCTGAAAGTTTGGCCATCATAGAGGAATAAACCATCCTTACTGGTTCCGATCAGCAGTTTGTCCTGCTGATAAGGTAAGATAGACAGTACATCGGTTGAATTTGCAGGGGTACTGCCTTTTAATGGAATCAGCTGATCGCCTTTTAATTCAAACAGGCCGCTGCTCAATACCTCAACAAAGAACCTTTTTCCTACTTGATGAAGGAAGAGGAATGGTTTTGTACTGGTAATCGCTTTTACCTTATTGTTCTCATAGATATATATGGTAGAGAACGACTGGAAGATCACTTTTTTTCCATCGGAACAGATTTTCCAGATTTCGTCTTTTACCGGGTTGCGCTGAGGAACAAGTTTCGTTAAAGAGCTATACGTTAATTTATCGTTTTTATAAGACCAATAACCTAATTCTCCAAAGCCACCAGTGTAGATGATTCCCGAGGGAGCTGCAAGTACAGACCTTACAATTTGACGGTTGGGTAATTTGTATTGCTGCCAGTATTTGCCATCGTAAGTCAGTAGACCCTGTGCATTTCCAAAATACAGGATGCCATTTTTACCTTTACTGATTGACCAGTTTTGATTGCCGGAAAGATAAAGTGACTTTGGATAATTCTGGACATAAGGCACCCCGATACTTTTAATATCATCTGCTTTAGCAGCAAGGGAAATGAGCGCAAATAAAATATATAATATAAGGTATTTCCCTTGATTGTTCTTCATGAATGCTGATAACTCCTATTTAGAAGCGGTATTTACAGGCTGAGGTACTTTAACGTAATAACCAGTTCCGTCGTATTGACGTTTTCTTGGGTGTGTAGTACAAGCTACAGAGCAGCAGCCCTCTAATTCTTCTCCGCAGGCATCACATTGTGTAATGTGCTCATTACATTCTGGATTTGCACAGTTGATCATTTTTGGCGTCACTACTCCACAAGAGTAACAGGTAGATACGATACTCGGATTCACCGAATTCACATCAACGGCGATCCTGTTGTCGAAAACATAACATTTACCGTCAAAGTCTTCTCCACCGGCTTCTTTACCATATTTAATGATTCCGCCATGTAATTGGTATACGTCATTGAAACCATGGTGCAGTAGGAGTGCCGATGCTTTTTCGCATTTGATACCACCTGTGCAGTAGGTCAAGACTTTTTTGTCTTTGTATTTGGCCAGTTCATTGATTTGTTCCGGGAAATCCCTGAAGTTCTCGATGTCTAGTGTAATGGCATTTTTGAATCTGCCTAAATTGTGTTCATAGTTAGAACGCACATCAAGGATGATCACATCTTCTTCTTTAATCATCTTCTGAAATTCTACCGGCTCCAGGTGTTTTCCTGTACGCTGATTGGGATTGATGATGTTCGGATCTTTTAATCCTGAATGCACAATTTCGTCTTTATAACGGCAGTGCATTTTAATGAAGGAGGGCTCATCGACTTCGTCGATCTTAAATTCTGTTTTGGCAAAGCGTTCATCCGCATGAATGGCCGCCATATAAGCTGCTACATTTTCTGTGGTTCCCGAAATAGTACCATTCAGGCCTTCATCAGCCACGATAATACGGCCAACAAGGTTTAAAGATTTACAAAAAGTAAGGTGAGTGGCAGCAAATTGTTCTGCGTTTGCTATAGGACTATAGCAATAATAAAGTATGGTCTGGAATTTTTTCATATCGTCATTGATACTGTTGCATACAGCGTTTAATGTGGCACAAAGTTAAGAAAGATAAACGAGATTGAAAAAGCTAAATCGCAGGGGTCCTGCCTCCATCTACTCTGATATTGGTTCCAGTCACATAAGAGGCTGCGGGAGAAGCGAGGAAGGCCACCACATTGGCGATTTCTTCCGCCTGTCCGAATCTAGCCATGGGGATGCTGGAAATCATACTTTTTTGAATCGTTTCCACGTTCGTTTCCTGACTTGCAGCCGTACTTTCAATTAAACTGCCCAGTCTGGCGGTATCTGTTAATCCTGGCAAAATGTTGTTGACCGTGATCTGGTAGACACCTACTTCATTAGACAAGGTTTTAGCCCAGGAAGCAACAGCCGCTCTGATGGTATTGGAAACACCAAGATTTGGCAATGGTGTTTTGATAGAAGTAGAAATGATATTGATGATCCTGCCGTAGCCTAATTTTTTCATTCCTGGCAGTACAGCCGTAGCCAGTAGATGATTGCCTACCAGGTGCTGCTGAAAGGCGGCTTCAAAGTCTTCAGGACTGGCTTTGGTAATCGGACCTGCTTTTGGACCTCCGGTATTGTTGATTAAAATAGCAATAGGGTGATTGCTGGTAAGGTGGTGAATGGCATCTGATAACTGCTGCTTTTGAGAGAAATCGGCGATAGCATAGCTGTGCTGCTGTTGTCCATTTTGAGCCAGCTGTTCCAATGCCGCCTTTAATCCATCTTCATTTCTGGCCATCAGGATACAATTGGCACCCAGACTTGCTAAAACTTTTGCCGTCGCCAATCCAATGCCCTGAGTACTACCGCAGATTAAAGCGTATTTTCCTTTTAATGAAATGTCCATGATGCTATTTTATATTTAAAATTATAGAAAATTTATGAGGTAACAATGTTTTTATGCTGTTGTTGAGTGATTGGAATATTGTTAAGTTTGCCTTCGTCATTATAAATCAGCGGGTGATTTGTGAGACGGAATAAATTTAAATACAAAAAATGACCAAAATTTCTATGAAACCAGTGCTATTGGCGGCAGGCCTTTTATTTAGCGCAGGTAGTGGATTTGCTCAGGATAACCTGGTAAATGCACTAAGCAATAACCACAGTACAGATAGTAAAAATAGCTTCACTTTTACCCCGGTAATCAATGCAGAAGCGACTTCTGTAAAGAACCAACAGTCTTCAGGAACATGCTGGAGCTATAGTACCAATTCTTTCTTAGAATCAGAAATGATTCGCGCAGGTAAAAAACCAGTAGATCTTGCTGATATTTTTACTGCACGTAATGTTTATGTTGAAAAAGGAATCAACTATGTACGTATGCATGGTGCCTTAACTTTAGGGGATGGCGGTGCTTGTCATGATGTGATCAATATGTTTGCTTTGTATGGTGCAATGCCGCAATCTGCTTATGACGGTAGAAACTACGGTACAGCAGCTAATAAATCTGACGACATGAACAAGTTGACTAAAGCGATTCTTGATAAAGCAGTAAATGCACCTTCAGGAAAGTTTGATCCAACCTGGAAAACTAAATATATCTCTACTATTGATTCTTGTCTAGGTGCTGTTCCAGAGAAATTCACATTTGAAGGAAAAGAATATACGCCTAAGACTTTCGCTAAAGAAGTAGTAGGTATTAACCCAGCTGATTATGTAGAACTTTCTTCTTTCACTACTGCTCCTTACTATACTAAAACGGTATTAATGGTGCCAGACAACTGGTCTTACGATCAGGTTTATAATGTACAGATGGACGACATTACAAAAGTGATCGACAATGCATTGAAAAAAGGATATACAGTTGCATGGGCTACAGACGTAAGTGAAAAAGGCTTTAGCTGGAAAAATGGTGTTGCCTTTGTTCCGGAAAAAGATTTTGAAGATATGTCTAAAGAAGAACGCGCTACGATGTTTAATGGTCCTAAACCAGAGAAAGAAATCACAGTAGAGATGCGTCAGGCAGCTTTCGATAACTACCAGACTACGGATGATCACGGTATGCAGATTACAGGTATCGCTAAAGATCAAAATGGTAAAGAATATTACATCGTGAAAAACTCATGGGGTGTAACGAACGATTATAAAGGGTACTTATACGTGAGCAAGAACTTTGTGAAATACAAAACCACTGCTTTCTTATTAAACAAAAAAGGTCTTCCTTCAGATATTCGTAAGAAATTAAGTCTTTAATTCCATAAAGATAGAAGAGAAAGGCGGCTCCATAATCTGGACCGCCTTTTTTATTTTCTGAACATTTACTGAGATTGGTTGTTGAATTTATATTTAAAGTGAGATTTATGAAGGTGTTTATAACTAGGATCATTCCTGAAGAAGGTCGGCAATTATTGGAAGAAGCAGGAATTGAAATCCAGGAGTGGAAGGAGAAAAGGGCATTGACCCGAGAGGAACTGATTGCCTATTGCAAGCAAAGTGATGCCTTGTTGAGTGTGAGTACAAAGCTGGATGCGTCATTTCTACAGGCTTGTTCCCATTTGAAAGTAATTGCTTTACACTCGGTAGGCTTTGACCACGTAGCCATAGATACTGCAACTTCCTTAAATATTCCTATCGGAAATACACCCGGTGTATTGAGTGCTGCAACAGCAGATACCGCCTTTTTATTGATGCTGGCCACTTCTAGAAAAGCATTTTACTTGCATAAAACCATCGAAAAGGGAGAATGGGGATTCTTTGATCCTACCGCTAATCTGGGTATAGAACTTAGGGGAAAGACACTTGGCGTTTTCGGACTGGGGAAAATTGGTTTAGAGATGGCCAGGTGCTGTAAAGCTGCATTCGGTATGAAAATCATCTACCACAACAGATCCCGAAATGAATCCGCAGAACAAGAACTAGGCGCAGAATGGGTATCCTTCGAAACCTTGCTGCAGCAAAGCGATGTCCTTACCGTGCATACCGCCTTAACCCAGGAAACAGCAGGGAAGTTTGACTGGGCTGCATTTAACGTGATGAAGCCCTCCGCGATCTTTATCAATACCGCAAGAGGGGCGATCCATCAGGAAGAGGATCTGCTAAAGGCGCTGATGGAAGGAAAGATCTGGGGCGCAGGATTGGACGTCACCAACCCTGAACCCATGAGACCCGACCATCCGCTATTGCAAATGCCCAATGTTGCTGTACTGCCGCATATTGGTTCCGCCACCGAAGAAACCCGTGCCGCCATGTCTGTTTTAGCAGCTAGAAATGTCATTGCAGGTTTAAAAGGAGAACGGATTCCTTTTCCGGTAAATCCAGAAGTCTATAAGTGATTTCTGGTCACCTTACCCTTGACCAGAAATATACGTTTGATGGCCTTTCGCTGAAGAACGGTATCTCCCATATAATCCGGATTTAAGGAACGCAGTATAATCTGATCGGGATCCTGATGCTCAAAAAGCAGCTTTACTGTGGTGATGTTGTTAGAAACTTCATCTGTGACCATCAGGTAAGCTTCTCCCCATTGAATGACCTCCCTGTTTTTAATCTCCTTGACAATAATGATTTCTCCATTGCTGAATTTAGGATACATACTATCCCCATAAACAGGGAGGTAAGCATCGCAGTCATTAAAAGGAAGGTAATTGACGTAGTATTCCGGAGGTTCCTGAAATACATTGAGGTCTCCTACCGTAATCTCCCCAAGGTTTACATTAAAATAAGGTACGCCTTCTTCTACCTGCGGTAGATGTTCATCTGAATCTGCCGACCTTAAAAACATCTCACCCATTCCTGTATTTAAATACCTTGGATTGATTTTATGGTAATCAATGAGGTCTTTCGACAATCTTTTCCCAATATTTCTTCTTCCGCTTTCTATAGAAGAACAATTCCCAATGTGTTTGGTAATCGGATGATAGAATTGTATCAGGGTCATTTGTTTCGCATAACGGATTTCTCTGAGCCTGGCGCCAGCCTGGTCGCTCTCTGAATAAATGTTTTTCCTCATAGCTTTAATTTTTATGCATATTAATTTTTGTTACGATTAATTATACGTAAGATTGTGTTAATTATTTAGCTAATATAATATTTTAAAGTTTACATTTTGTACTATAAATTAATTAAATGTATTATGAGAAGAAGATATGATATGTTGGCAGTACCTGGATTCAGGTATCTGGAAGACGAAGAATTAGAAAATCCACTATTAGTGGTCGAAGAATTTTTTGAAGCAACAGACCTGGAATTATTCAGACAGGAACTCAGGCTGTTTTTTGCACTGGCCTTTAGTAATAAGGTTTATAAAACTGGTAAATTATATGAACCTGCCAGGCAGGCTACCATTCATCAGCGCATCACGCGCTTTTTGGAAATGGCCTGGCTGATCCTGAGCAATGACCGGATTGATTTGTCCATGAAAGCGGGAGATCCCTTGTTCCAGGTTTCCGGAATGTGGAGAAGAAAAGGTTTTATAGAAGTTGGTAAAAGAATGAAAGATGACAAAATGAAGTATTGCCGGGTATTAGAAGACGAAGAGATCAACAATGTGAAACTGGTATTTGAACAACTCTTCCAATATCAATCCTTAGCCGCATGGCAGGATGAGCTGGATATGCTGCTGTTCTATAGCCTTGGAGATACTCCTATGTCTGATGAATGTGAAAATGGTCAGGTATCCTATCCGATGCACGAGCTTCTGGAGCGGTTATTGGAAACAGTTCATGTCATGTATGAACTTCGCATTAAAGGAGATGAGGGATGGAAAGTACTGCCTATAGATGTCGAATTTCAGAACAAGGATTATCGGTTTTTTCCACCCCATTTGATCATGAGTATTGTTCAGCAACATGGACTGATACCTGTTTAAGTTGATATGAATTGCCTAGGCTATCCTTATGGCCTCGGCAATTCTTACTTATAAGGTTTTTAGAATCCGTAAGACAATCGGAATCCATGGTTGACTCTTTTATTGCCGTCATAAGCAAAGCCGTAAGCGGCTCTAAAGATGAGGCGCTGCAGTCCGAAGTAAAACTCTGTATAGTTTCTTTTTAATGGCTGGCTCAGGTAACTTACCCCCACCAGTTCTTCCAGTTTTAACTTACGAAGGATCGGTATTTTACTACTGAACCTTCCGGAGAAGTTATGTTCAAAATGAGCCTCGAAATATTCGCGGTCGGTACTGAACAGATAAAAATCCAGAAATAGGAATTTTCTCATATTCGGTACGCTAAACAAAGAATTGTTACCGCTGAAATGTTTAAACTCCGGATAATACACCTGATTGTTATTTAGGAATTTACCAGCGCCAATCACAATGGAAGAGTAGCCCCATAGTCCGGAACTAATCCTGTTTTGAAAAATTTCAGCGGAGATGAGGTCAAAATCTACATCACTGCTCATGATACCCTTGATGCCTTTTTTATAGGATAAACTAAAGGTTGGGTATTTCGACTCCAGGTAGATTTTACGATCGGGCATCGTCATATAATTTTGCCCAAATGTATATTTTAAAGAGGCATCAACACTGAAAGATTCATAGGTAGGGAACAAGGGGGTCTCTGTTTCAGGGGTGAAAGGATTGTTGGACGTGAATTCCTCCGCTTTCAAATCTCTGATTTTAAAACTAGTGGTATTGACTAGGTTGTAGTTTTTGCTGTAATTTACTTTTAAACTACCCATTAAACCATTGGCCAGCTCTCTCTCTGTTCCGATGTTTACAAATTCTTTCTTGTAAAATTTCGAGAAGTTGGTTTCAAAAAGGAGGGAGTTGAAGGAGTTTCCTATCAAACTCATACTGCCAAGATTGTTCAAATCGAAGATTCCAGATCCGCCGCTGGCAGTAATGCTGGCACGTTTAACCGCATCATAGTAATATGTTCCACTAATTGATGCAGTGAGTTCTTTGTTGGATAAGCCATAACGTACCTCTGGTCTGATTTGGTAATACTCACCATATTCCAGACGTTTCGTATATGTAATACCATATCGCATCCCAAAACCTTCTACCGTATTGTAAAATAAAGCCGGTAAGATCGGGTCAAACCTTAAACTCTTTCTGTCGTAACGGTTGTTTAGGGTGTAACCACCAATCAATAGCTTAAACGGCCCCGGTTTATTATTCGCTTTTTCTACAGAATCCAGGTAATGTTTGGAAGTTTTTAAGGCAGCAAGGCTGTCTTTTCTGACGTAATCGCGACTTTCATCCTGGGTAAGAGGAATAGGCCTGTTATTTAACCAAAACAAAGAGTCTTTCTTGTTGACTGCCTTGGTGACTTTTAAAATCTCCCCGTTAAAGAAATTTTTAGGGAATTTAGGGTGGATATCATAGTTGCTGTACACCCCCACATAATAACCTTCAAATTTAAAGCCCAATACATTCCCATTAAATTGGAAGTTGATATTGGAAGGCATGTAGGCCTGCTCGACTTTCAGGAATTGCTGGGAGATTTTTAGGGTGTCTATTAAATTGATGCCTGAACTTTTGGTCAGGTATACATCCGCATTGACTAAATGCCAATTGTCATCAATAATATAAATGGTACCATGGAAAACAGGATCATGGTCTCTTTTAGGGATAACTTCGATCTTGTTCACGGTTTTTCCGTTTTCAATCACCACACCCAATAATTTATATTTATAAAAAGAAAGGGCATTATCGGCGATAGGAGATACAAAACCACGTGTGCTAAGTGTATTTTCAAGTAAAATGTTTTGATAGAAATTAATGATTAGATCTGAAGCTTTATTGAAACTGAAGGCATTGTTTCTGCCGGCTACCTTGGAAGAAATCATTTCTTCATGTATTTTATCTGGCAGTTCGAAAGAGAACAAAGAAGTAGATTCTGACAAATAAAGGATTCCTTTTCTATTGGTATCCAGGTTCAGTGTTTTTTGAATGTCTCTGCCGAAGAATTTCTTTGGTGCACCTACAAGCTTTTGAACACCTTTAATGTAAACATCAGCGGTATAAGCCGGGACTTCCCTGAGGTGCTGTTTTCTTTTTTTGATGGCCTGACGGATAATTTCGTAAGCAGGATCCTCTGCATTTCCATCAATGGTGACACCGGATAAGCTATAGGATTCCTGGGTTAAAATCACGTTTTCCAGGGTTTCTTCGCTAATGGTGATGTTTTTCTCTACCGCCTTATAACCAATCGCTTTGTAGACAATCGTAAAGCTGCCTTTATTTAAAGCAAGCGCATAAATACCATCTACATTTGCAGAAGTACCTTTTGTTGTGTTTTTGACATATACAGAAGCAAAAGGAACGACATCCCCATTTGTATCTTTAATATTCCCTTTTAATTTGAATTCCTGAGCAAACAGGGCGCTGGCTGCGACAAGTATCAGTAAAAGCGTAAGTTGGATTCTCTTCATAAATGGATTAATGCCTAAATATCGGATATGTATTCCTAGTTAACAGCAAATTTTTGTTAAAGTTTGTTAATGGGTATTGCACAAGGTTGTTCAGGTAAGACGATATTTTTATAACTTTGGTTGCAACAAGCAAATAATAGTATGTATAAAACATTACAACCTGTTCTTCAACAAGAATTGGAGCAAATAGAAAAAGACGGTTTATTTAAACGTGAACGTGTGATTGTTACCCCACAAGGTGCAGATATCAAAATTAGTACTGGCCAAGAAGTAATCAACTTCTGTGCTAATAACTACTTAGGTTTATCTTCTGATCCACGTGTAACGGAGGCAGCTAAGAAAGCCATCGATAAATATGGCTACGGAATGTCTTCAGTACGTTTCATCTGTGGTACTCAGGATGTACATAAAGAGCTGGAAGAGAAATTATCTAAATTCTTAGGTACACAAGATACCATTTTATATGCTGCGGCTTTTGATGCAAATGGTGGTGTTTTTGAACCTTTGCTAAATGATCAGGATGCCATCATCTCTGATGAATTGAACCACGCTTCTATTATTGACGGGGTACGTTTATGTAAAGCAAAACGTTTCAGGTATAAAAATGCGGATATGGCTGATCTGGAAGCACAATTAATTGCTGCTAAAGATGCAAGACACCGTATCATCGTGACTGATGGTGCTTTTTCTATGGACGGAGTGATCGCTCCATTGGATAAAATCTGTGATTTAGCAGATAAATATGAAGCATTGGTGATGATTGATGAATCACACTGTACAGGTTTTATCGGAAAAACTGGTCGTGGAACACACGAGCATTTTAACGTGATGGACAGAGTAGACATCATTACAGGTACCTTAGGTAAGGCTTTGGGTGGTGCATCCGGAGGATTTACTGCTGGTAAAAAAGAAATTATTGACATGTTACGTCAGCGTTCACGTCCATATTTATTCTCTAACACTTTGGCTCCGGCAATTGCTGGTGCTTCTGTTGCAGTATTAGATATGTTAAGTGAAACCACTGATTTAAGAGATAAATTAGAAAGCAACACGGTTTATTTCCGTAAGAAAATGACTGAAGCTGGTTTCGATATCAAAGAAGGTGTTCACCCAATTGTTCCGGTGATGCTTTATGATGCAAAATTAGCACAGGAATTTGCTGCTAAAATGCTCGAAGAAGGCATTTATGTAGTTGGTTTTTACTATCCGGTAGTAGCGCAGGGCAAGGCGAGAATCCGCGTACAGCTTTCTGCTGCTCATGAGCAACACCATTTAGATAAAGCAATTGCAGCATTTACCAAAGTAGGTAAAGCACTTGGTGTGATCTAAAACATTAACGCTGAGTCCAATTTCTACTCGGACATCACGTTCAAGTTGATTTTTGGACTCAGCGATTATAAAAATATTATATAAATAGCTGTATATTTGGCCTCATGTTACAAGAGAAGATAACACAATATACAGCTGAAATAAATGCGTTTTCTACGGATAACGCGGATGAATTAGAGCAATTCCGAATCAAGTTCCTTGGTACAAAAGGAATCATCAAAGATATTTTCGATGAGTTTAAGGCGGTTTCACCTGAGGAAAAAAGAGTCCTGGGTAAAGTTTTAAATGAGTTTAAGCAATTAGCGGAAGCTAAATATCAAATGCTTAAAGATCAAACTGAAGTAGCCGATACGACTAAGGATCTGGGTTTAGATCTGACCTTACCTGGTGAAGGTTTTGAAATTGGTGCCCGTCATCCACTGGCATTGGTGAGAAGAGAGATCGTCGAAATTTTTAACAAATTAGGTTTTATTGTAGCTGAAGGTCCCGAGATTGAGGACGATTGGCATAACTTCTCTGCACTAAATTTTCCTGAAGAGCATCCAGCACGTGATATGCAGGATACTTTCTTTATTAAGAAAGGTGGAGAAAAGGGAGATATCGCTTTGCGTACCCATACCTCTTCCGTTCAGGTGAGAATGATGGAAGAAGGAAAACCACCGTTCAGAGCGATTATGCCAGGCCGTGTATATCGTAATGAAGCAATTTCGGCAAGAGCACACTGTTTCTTCCACCAGATAGAAGGTTTGTATGTGGATGAAAATGTTTCCTTCGCAGATTTAAAACAAACGTTATTCTATTTTGTACAGGAATTGTATGGTGAAGGTACAAAAGTTCGTTTCCGTCCTTCTTATTTCCCTTTTACAGAGCCTTCTGCTGAGATGGATATTTCTTGTACCATTTGTAAAGGTGCCGGATGTCAGCTGTGTAAGCAAAGTGGTTGGGTAGAGATTCTCGGCTGCGGTATGGTAGATCCGAATGTATTGGAAAACTGTGGCATCGATTCAAAGAAATTTAGCGGTTTCGCTTTCGGAATGGGAATTGAACGTGTAGCTAACCTGAAATTTGAAATCAAAGATTTGAGGTTGTTCTCTGAGAATGACGCTCGCTTTTTGAAACAATATAAAACATCGTTGATATAACTTAAATGATTAAAAAGATAACCTGCGCATTTGTAGTTTTACTGCTCTTTATAGGTTGTGGGAAGGATGAAGGAATGTACATTCCTAATGTCCTTGTCAACTTCCAGATCACAGAAGCAGAGTTTAGCATCAAAGCAACGGACAATATCTTATTAGTCGACAATCAGGGAGTTGCAGGTTTGATGATCATTAAACTTGCTCCTAGCAGCTATGTGGCCTTTGATCGCTGTAGTTCAGTAAATCCTGAACAGCGCTGTAAAGTAGTTCCGGATGATAATTTGATTACGGCAACTGATCCATGCAGCGGTGCTAAATTTTTACTGCTTGACGGCAGTCCGCAGAAAGCGCCGGCTGTACGTTATTTAAAGGTATATCGCACCTCTGTTGGAAGCGGTGGAAGGATAAATGTATCTAATTGATGGAACCAGAGAAAATAAAAGAAAGCATAATCAGGGCTGCAAAGGAGTTATTCAGAAAATATGGTTATCACAAAACAAGTGTTAACGAAATTGCGAAAAAAGCCAGAATTGCTAAAGCTACCATATATAAGTATTTCGAGAGTAAAGAACAGGTTTTAGATGCAATCTTAATGGATTATCTGGATTTAAACCTCCATGAAATCCTAAAGAATAAAGCACAGTTTTCTAATGAAGAAGAGCATTTGACGGCATTGGTGATGAAAACCTGCAGGCTAACCTATACTGTTTGTAATGAATTTATTGGCTGGGACTTTGTAAGGGAGAACGCGAATTCTCAAGAGTTTTTAAAACACTTGTCGGATCAATTAGAATCTCTATTGCTGTCTGCTTACCTGGAACTGGATCATTTCAAAAATAATCCTTCACGTAAAGAAGGGCTGGCTTTCTTATTGAAAGCAAGTAAAAGCATCGTGTTTTCATTTGCCTTTACTTCAGTAAGTGATTCTGATGTGAGAAAGAACTTTGTCAGTTTCCAAAAAGAACTGCTGCCTTTTCTGGTAAAAGCAGCACTGTAAACTATTGGGAATTTTCCATGATATTGAAAACCTCCTGAAAGCTCAGGAGGTTTTTTTTGCAGTAAAATTGTAAATTCTACTTGAATTCGAGCATCATTTTGCTAAAAGGGGAGGAGGAATACTACAATAAGTCCGATCTCTTCCCGACCAGTACCCGACCACTATCCCATTTGTTAATTCAATTGCTGAATATTAGTATTCAGCAATTGCAGGATGATCCTAAATCTTAAAATAAATTGCTTTAATCCATACACCAAACCTTAAAACAATCTTTACAAATTGATAACGTATACCGTATTGGTATTCGGTACAGAAATGCTTAACTTAGCGAAGTTATCAACTTGTAAGACAATGAGTAAAGAGGTTTTAGAGATTTCTGTTTTGGTTGATGAGAAGTTTGATATGAGCTTTGACCTGGTTGAAGGCATCTTTGGTTTTATCCTTCGTGTTTTTGATAAGTAAAAGATAATATTGAGTTTTCTTGTTGAATAGGCTTTAAAAGCCTCATAGAAATCCCTATGTCCTGAAATTCCGTTTTTGCTTCCTGACCATTCCCGCTGCTTAATTAAGAACAGATCTACCTGATCATCATTGAAAAACATTTACAACGCAATGAAAAAAAACTTAAATTTGCGGCATAATGAGTAGAAATAGAAAATCCGGAACGGTAACCATTATCCCCAATTTAAGTATTATTGATATTGCCGAAGAAGGCAAGGGAGTAGGTAAAGCAGATGAGTTAGTGATATTTGTGGATAAAGCCGTACCTGGCGATGTCGTTGATGTTCGTATCGTAAAAAAGAAAAAGAATTTCGCTGAGGCCGTAATTGAGGCTATACATGTAAAATCTGAGTTGAGAACAGAGGCATTTTGCCAGCATTTTGGTACTTGTGGTGGCTGTAAATGGCAGCACATGGACTATAGTGCCCAATTGACATTTAAACAGAAAAATGTAGAAGCCGCTTTGCAAAGACTGGCTAAAATTGATATCTCCGCTATGGAGCCGATTTTAGGATCAGCAGAGAACAAATACTATAGAAACAAATTAGAATATACCTTTTCAAATAAACGCTGGTTAAATAAGGCAGATATGCCGGTAATTGCAGATGTTGAAGTTCCAGTTGATGAAAATGCTGCAGTTGAAGAAATAGCTGCTCCTGAAAAGGCAGAAATGGAAATGAATGCTTTAGGTTTCCACGTTCCCCTGCGTTTTGACAAAATATTAGACATTGAGCATTGCTATTTACAGGCAGAACCTTCTAATACTTTAAGAAATAAAGTGAGAAGTTATGCTTTGGAAAATGGAATTAGCTTCTATGATCTGCGTAACCATGAAGGTGCTTTAAGAAACCTGATCATCCGTACTTCCTCTACAGGTGAGGTGATGGTAGTGGTGGTGTTCGCTTATGTGGAACAAGTACAGGTGGATGGTATGATGGAATACCTGAAAGTTAACTTCCCGGAGGTGACTTCTCTTTTATACATCATCAACCAAAAGAAAAATGATACCATTTTCGATCAGGAAGTCATTACTTACGCAGGTAGAGATCACATATTTGAAGAAATGAACGGACTGAAATTTAAAATCGGTGCAAAGTCATTCTATCAGACAAACTCTATGCAAGCCCTGGAATTGTATAAGATTACTAAAGAATTTGCTGGTTTCAGTGGAGATGAATTGGTTTACGATTTATATACAGGTGCAGGAACGATTGCCAACTTTGTTGCAGGTAGCGTAAAGCAGGTCATTGGTGTTGAATATGTGCCTACTGCAATTGAAGATGCTAAATTCAACTCGAATTTAAATGGAATCAACAATACCACCTTTTACGCTGGTGATATGAAAGATATTTTAACAACTGATTTTATTGCAGCACATGGTAAACCTGATGTGGTGATCACAGATCCACCAAGAGCAGGGATGCATGCAGATGTAGTGGCTCGATTGTTAGAGATGGAAGCAGAAAAAATCGTGTATGTGAGCTGTAATGCGGCTACCCAGGCAAGAGATTTAGCGCTGTTAAAAGAGAAATATGAGGTAATACGCATCAAGCCTGTAGATATGTTCCCACATACACAGCATGTTGAAAACGTTGTATTATTAAAATTTACCGGTCTGACTACTGTGGAAGTAGCGGATGCTAATTAGATAAAAATGGATATTGAAGAGTTGTTGCCTCTGCAGGACCCTGAAGAAGGTAAAAAAGAGGATAAAAAGAAAGTAAGTCCATTGGTGAGTTTAGAAAAGGACCTGGAATTGTATTCAGATTCGATCAAAGAGGTGTCCATTGCGATCCTTAATGAGGGGATTTCTACACATCCAATCTTTGTTGCGCACCAGCATACCGTATCAATAGGAGAGATGATCCTGGACAGAACGGAGTTAAATACCGACTGGACCATTCAGGCTTCCACTTTAGATGAGTTCGTGCAAAAAGGGATTATCAACCCTGAGAAGAAAGCACTATTCTTGAAAAGCTATAAAAAACCACAAGAATTTATGTGTGTATTTGTGATTGTTCCGGAAGGAGCAAACTTCATTTATTACCCATATAAGAAATAAAAGACCATAAAAAATCCCTACCAGGTATTACCTGTGTAGGGATAAACTAAAAACTAATGGTCTAAATTATTTTACATGAATAACATCTCCGCTTTTTGAGCTAGAGGTCTTATTCAACGCTGCATTTCCTTTATAATGGATATCACTGCCGCCACTCGCACTTGCTTCTAATCCTTTGTTTACATATACATTCGCATCTGAACCACCACTGGAAGTTACTTTTGCGTAGTCACTGATCAGCTGGTAAGCGTGTACATCACTGCCGCCACTGCTCACTATAATCATATTTTTTACTGTTCCTTTAAGTTTGGCATCTGACCCGCCACTTGTAGTTACTTCCAGATCATCAGCCTGGATGTCTAAAGAAAGGTCGGCGCCACCGGAAGCACGCAGGCTTAATTTTGGTGTTTTAATGGTATTCTGACTATAAACATCACTGCCGCCGCTAGCGGTAATGGCTTTTAATGTTTTATAGTTCACATAAACTTTGACGCTTTGTCCTTTGAACTTCCTTCCCCAGCCCTGGTTGTCTTTATATTTGATGTTTAACCCTGAGCCATTCTTCTCAACTACCACATTTTTTAAAATCTCTTCATGGCCAGTCAGTTTAATGTTCTCAGAATTACTCTGGGTAAGATAAAGGTCTATTCCGCTGGAAACAGTAATTTCATTGTAATTCGTTAATGGGATATTTTTGTCTTGCTGCGCTTTCGCAGGGATAGTAAATAGGGAAAAAGCAAAAAGTACAGGTAATGCTGATTTAAATAGTAAGGTGCTTTTCATGGGATTTCTGATTTGGTTACATTGATTAGACACCATTCCTGCCTAAACGTTGCAGGATTTGGAATTTATTTTTTAAATATTTGAATATACCCCTTAAAATCGTTCTTTTTGTAGTATAAACTAGTAAATAACAAATGGCAGAATCTCAATTGCTTATTCTTGACAAGAAGCAGATACAACAAAAGATTAATAGGATTGCTTACCAGATACTGGAAGATAACCTGAATGAGAAGGAAATTGTATTGGCTGGAATATGGGATCGAGGGTATAAAGTGGCCCTGCGACTAAAGAAAGTATTGGCTAAGATTTCAGACCTGAAAATTACCATGTTGAAAATTGAGCTGGATCGCTTAAATAGCAAACTGGTTGCCAATACGGATCTTGATGAGAGCCATTGGAAAAATAAAGTGATCATCTTAGTTGATGATGTACTCAATAGTGGTAAAACATTGGCTTATGGCTTAGGTGTTTTCCTGAATACCCCGCATAAAAAGATCAGAACCGTTGTATTGGTAGATAGAAGCCATAAAATATTTCCTATTGCAACGGATTTTGTTGGTTTACAGATGGCTACCGTTTTAAAGGAGCATGTAGATGTAGTGATTGATGTAGCAGGAGAAGAGGATCGCGTTTATTTAAGTTAATCTTGGATTTAAGGCATATTTTTCTCATTTTAGAGAGATGTACCCGTCCCGCAAAAGCAAGTTAATTTTTCAATTCTTTTCCTGGTATAGCGCTTATATCATAAAAAAGGATTTTTCAAGCTATACTTACGACCGGCTGGAGGTGAAGGAGGACGAGGCGATATTGCTCCTCGCCAATCATTTTAGCTGGTGGGATGGTTTCCTGATGTTTCAATTGAATAAGGTAGTTTTTAAGAAAGAATTCCATGTGCTGGTCAGCGAAGAAGATTATCAGCGGCGATGGTATTTAAAATACCTCGGTGCTTTTGCTTCCAAAGTGAAGGGGAAAGATGTGGTAAAAACACTGGCTTATGCCGGACAGCTATTAGATGATCCTCAAAACTTAGTGCTTTTATTTCCGCAGGGTAAGCTTTACACCAGTTATGTGAGCAATATCTCTTTTGAAAAAGGAGTGATGCAATTGATCAATGCTTCAAAGAAAAAGTTTCAAGTAGTATTTTCTGCCACATTTACCGATTATTTTGACAAAAGAAAGCCAATGGCCAAAAGTTACCTCTGTACCTGGGTGGCGGAAGAATATATCAGCTTGCAGCTGCTGAAAAGAGAATACAACAAACATTACAATGGGGCCATTCATAGACAAAGCAAAAAGTCTGCATGATTTTTTTTCTTTATATCGTACTCGTCTTTTTAGTCCTTCGTTTTTCAGTTACGCTGTTTAATTTTCTTTCCAACCCTAAAATTGGGAATTATGGCAGGTCTTTTACAGACAAAGTGCTGATCATCATAAAAGTCAAGCAGTCTGAAGAAGAAGCAGCGCAATTGATCGCTAGTATCTCCGCACAGGATTATAAAAATTATGAGATTCTCATTCAGCGGATCCATCGCCCGGATGTGATAGCTGCCGTTAATGGTGCTTACTTTCTATTTCTAGATGCCAATACTTTAATTCAAAGAGGATTTATTAACAGTCTGATTTATCGGACTACTGTATTCAAACTCGCTATGCTGAGTGTCATTCCTACGCCTCGAATTTCTGGATTTATCGCCAACTGTATTTATCCGCTGACTGATTTTGTGTTGTTGAATTTATTCCCTTTAAGGTTAGTCCGACTGCTGAAACATCCTTCATTTTCAATGGTAAATGGCGCCTGTTTATTCTTTGATGCGGATGTTTATCGCCAATACGAATGGGATGATACCCTTAAATATTCCAATCAGGGTGCCCTGGAAATGATGAAAATGGTAAAGCAGGAAAAGTTAAATGCAGAACTGCTGCTGGGAAACAAGTTGATTGATCTGGAAGAAAGCAAGGCAGATATGACTGATCTTTCCAGACGCCTGATGCTTAATTTTAATCAGCAGCCCATTGTTGCTTTAGCTTATCTGATACTGGTGGTCGGCGGTCCAATTGCGATGGCGCTAACTTTAGCCCCGGTATTTCTGCTGCTGCCCTATGGCCTGATCTTTTTATCAAGAATGATGATTGCTTATTTGACGGCCCAAAAACCTATTCCTTCTGTCTTGTACCATCCATTACAAATGATCAGTTTAACCTGGCTGGTGATGAACCAATGCTGGAACAGCTTTCTTGCTGTATTTAAGTCTAAGAATTAGCATATCAGACCCCAGAAATAGCATATCAAACTCTTTTTATGTAATTTTGTAACTGTATGTGGTTACTTATTAAATAATTTATGGGATACGATTTAGCCGTCACAATAGATAAAGCATCAGGATTTTGTTTCGGGGTAGTATATGCAATCGATATGGCTGAGGATATTTTAGACCATGAGGATTATTTGTATTGCCTCGGCGACATTGTGCATAACGATGAAGAGGTGAAGCGATTAACCGCTAAAGGACTTCGTATCATTGATCATGAGCAGCTGCAAACCTTGAAAAATGAAAAGGTTTTGATCAGAGCACATGGAGAAGCACCTTCGACTTATCAGCTGGCAATGGAAAATAACCTGATCCTCATTGATGCTTCTTGTCCGGTAGTATTAAAACTGCAGAACAGGATTAAAAATTCGCATGATGACGACGAGCAGATTCTGATTTTCGGAAAACATGGCCATGCGGAGGTAATTGGTTTGCAAGGACAAACAGATGGGAAAGCCATCGTATTCCAGGATCTTGCAGAATTGGATGATGTAGATTTACCTTCAAAATTCACTTTGTACAGTCAGACAACCAAAAGCACAGATAAATTCTACCACATCAAAGATCAGCTGCTCAGCAGGGGATATGAAGTGAAAGCAAATGATACGATTTGTCGCCAGGTCTCTAATCGTTATGGAGATTTAGAAAAATTCGTGGTTGATTTTGATAAGATCATCTTTGTATCCGGAAAAAAATCTTCCAATGGAAAGGTTCTGTACGATGTCTGTAAAAAATACAATCCCAATGCCTACTTTATTTCAAATGTGGAAGAACTCGACCAAAGTTGGTTTGCCGCAAATGATAAGGTCGGGATTTGTGGAGCCACCTCTACGCCAATGTGGCTAATGGAGCAAGTAAAATCAACTTTAGAATCTTATTAATACAATATTACATCATAAAAAAGTAATTATTGGTTTTACCAGTAGAGATACCGGGTTATAATCATTTGATTAATTATTTTTGCTAAAATTATGGGAAAAAAGGGCATACTGCTAGTTAATTTAGGAACTCCGGATAGTCCGGAAGTAAGTGATGTACGGACATATCTTGATGAGTTTTTGATGGATGAGCGCGTGATTGATATCAACGCTTTTCAGAGAACATTATTGGTGAAAGGAATTATCGTTCCTTTCCGCAGCCCTAAAACTTCTAAATTATATAAGGAGATCTGGGATGAAAATGGATCGCCTTTATTGTATTACAGCAAAATCCAGGCAGCGATGCTTCAGGAGAAACTTGGCGATGGATATCAGGTTGAATTGGCCATGCGTTACCAAAATCCTTCTATTGCTTCAGGTCTGGACAGACTAAAAGCGGGATTGGTAGAAAGCATTCAAGTGATTCCTTTGTTCCCGCAATATGCCTCTGCAAGTACAGGTTCGGTGATCCAAAAGGTGATGGAACTAGTGAGCAAATGGCAAACGGTTCCACCAATCAGCTTTATCAACTCTTTCCATGATAATGAATTGATGATTGATACTTTCGCTGAAAACGCGCAAAAGTATCAACCGGAAAGTTATGATCAGATCTTATTTAGTTTCCATGGCTTGCCAGAAAGACAATTAAAGAAATGTGACCATACCGGTCAGCATTGCCTAAAAAAAGACGATTGCTGCAGTACCTTAACCGATGTGAACAAGTTTTGCTATTCTGCACAGTGTCATGATACTGCCAGACTGATCGCTAAAAGATTGAACATTCCTGCTGAAAAATATTCAGTATGTTTCCAATCGAGATTAGGAAAGGAGCCTTGGGTGCAGCCTTATACCAGCGATGTTTTAAAAGAACTTGCGGAAAAAGGGAAGAAGAGGCTGTTGGTATTCTGTCCGGCCTTTGTGGCAGATTGCTTAGAAACACTTTACGAAGTAAGTGTAGAATACCATGAGGAATTCAGAGCCCTTGGCGGTGAAGAAGTTCAGTTGGTGGCTAGCTTAAATGACGATCCTAAATTTATTGAAGCACTGGTTGAAATGGTGAAACCATCCTAAGCATTGCTTCATAACTGATAAAAACAATAGTTTCTGATAAAGAATTAGAAATTACGAGCAATATAATCCAGGATCTGGCGGGTAGAACCGGTTTTATCCTGTACATATTTCTGAGCGATCTTTCCCGCAACTGCATTCTTTTGGAATTGTAGAAAAGCGGCAGAAAGATCGCTTTCTGTTTCAATACTAATGGCTGCTCCAATTTCAATCAAGTCTTTTGCCTCTTGAAATTTAGCATACTTAGGACCAAAAATCACGGGGATTCCATAAGCCGCAGCTTCCAGGGTATTGTGGATACCCGCCCCGAATCCTCCTCCGATATAGGCAATATTGCCGTATTGGTAAAGTGAGGAGAGCATGCCGATGTTGTCTATGATGAGGGTTTGAGCAGTTTTCTCCTTTCCTTTTAATAATCCGGAATGAGTAATTGCTGCGGGAATAAGTTTTTTTAGCGCTTCAATATGTGAATCATCCGTTTCATGCGGTGCAATGATGAATTTCCAGTCTTGATGCTGGTCAATAAGTCCGGCAATCAACTGTTCATCGGCTGGCCAGCTACTGCCCGCAATAAATACCGGATTTGACCCGCAGAAATCCGCGACTTCTTGAATGGTCTTTGGCGATTGTGCATTCTCGGCTACACGATCGAAACGCGTATCTCCACTTAGACTTACATTTTCCAAATGAATGGTTTTTAATAAGTCAACGCTCTCCTGGTTTTGAACAAAGAAATGGGTGACGAAACTTAGGATTTCGCGGTTAAAGGCACCGTACCATTTGAAAAATATCTGATCTGGCCGGAAAATCCCGGAAATTACATATAAAGGGATGTTTTGCTGATGTAAGACTTTGAAATAATGGTACCAATATTCATACTTGGTGAAGATGGCAATTTCGGGTTTGATCGCTGCAACAAACCTTTTGGCATTTTTAGCAGTATCTAAAGGCAGATAAAAAACACCAGCTGCCACAGCATAGTTTTTTCTGACCTCATATCCCGAAGGGGAGAAGAAGGTAACCACGATATTTTTATTGGGATGAAGTGTTTTTATTTTTTCCAAAACAGGTCTTCCCTGCTCGAATTCGCCCAGTGAGGCAAAATGAAACCATATATTGGCTTTCGAAGCATCCAATGTTTTTTCTATATGCTCAAAAAGTTGAGTTCTACCTTCGATAAACAGTTTGGCTTTTGTATTGAATAAGGAAAATACGCGCAGCACTAATCCATAAAAAGAGATTCCTATATTATAAAGCCAAAGCATTTTGTGTGTTTATTTATTATCTTAGCCGAAGATACTTCATTAAAATTAAAACGTAATTAATATATGAAAATAGCTGTTATTGGAACAGGATATGTGGGTTTGGTAACTGGTACCTGCTTAGCAGAAACAGGAAACAAAGTAATTTGTGTAGATATAGATGCTGCTAAAGTTAAGAAGATGCAGGATGGTCAGGTACCCATCTATGAACCAGGACTAGACGTGTTATTTCATAGAAATATTGCTCAGGGAAGGTTAACTTTTACAACTGATCTTGCACATGGTATTCAGGATGCACAGATCATATTTATGGCTTTACCAACTCCTCCAGGGGGTGATGGTGCTGCCGATCTTTCCTACATCCTTGGCGCAGCAAAAGATATTTCCAAATTGGTTACGGAATATAAAGTGATCGTCAACAAATCTACCGTGCCTGTAGGGACGGCAGATAAAGTTCAAGCCGTTTTTCAGGCAAATACGAACATAGAAATTGATGTGGTTTCTAACCCTGAGTTCCTTCGTGAGGGGGTAGCTGTAGAAGATTTCATGAAACCAGATCGCGTTGTGATCGGCACAAGAAGTGAAAGGGCACAGAAATTAATGGCTGAATTATACGGCCCTTATGTGAGACAAGGAAATCCAATCTTGTTTATGGATGAGCGTTCTTCTGAGCTGACAAAATATGCAGCCAATTCTTTCCTGGCTACGAAGATTACATTCATGAATGAAATCGCAAATCTTTGTGAGATTGTAGATGCAGATGTAGATGCGGTACGTAAAGGAATTGGTTCTGATGCCAGAATTGGCAAGCGTTTCCTTTTCCCAGGAATCGGTTACGGAGGAAGCTGCTTCCCTAAAGATGTTCAGGCTTTGGCTAA
Organism: Pedobacter polysacchareus; assembly: GCF_019802255.1. GTDB lineage: Bacteria > Bacteroidota > Bacteroidia > Sphingobacteriales > Sphingobacteriaceae > Pedobacter > Pedobacter polysacchareus. The sequence continues at coordinate 923,725 of NZ_JAHYSS010000001.1, forward strand.
ATCTGCTGATGAACATCAATATGATTTCCAGATCCTGAAAGCAGTGATGGAGGTAAATGAGAAACAAAAGACAGTTTTGGTAGATAAACTGTTGAAATATTATAAAGGTGATCTTAAAGGCAAGCATTTTGCTTTGTGGGGATTGGCTTTCAAACCAGAAACTGATGATATCCGCGAAGCTCCGGCATTGTATATTATCGATGAACTGCTGAAATATGGCGCTACTGTTGCTGCCTTTGATCCGGAAGGAATGGAGAATGTGAAACGTCTTTTAGGTGATAAAATCAGCTTCGTTGCCGATCAGTATGAAGCTTTGCAAAATGCAGATGCGCTATTGATCGCTACTGAATGGTCTGTTTTTAGAAATCCTGATTTTGAGAAAATGGAAGAAAACCTGGGTAATAAAGTGATTTTTGATGGACGTAATTTATATGACCTGGAAAAAATGATTGATTTGGGTTATTATTATAATAGTATTGGTCGTAAATTAATAGATTAATGGGACGTAAAAGAGTATTGATTACCGGAGCAGCAGGCTTCCTGGGTTCACATTTATGTGATCGTTTTATTAAAGAAGATTACCATGTGATCGCAATGGATAACCTAATCACCGGAGACCTTGCGAATATTGCACATTTGTTCAAACTGGAAAACTTCGAATTTGCACACCATGATGTATCCAAATTCGTTTATGTAGCAGGGGATTTGGATTATATCTTACACTTCGCCTCACCGGCAAGTCCGATTGACTATCTAAAAATACCAATTCAAACGTTAAAAGTAGGTTCATTAGGTACACATAATTTATTAGGTCTGGCAAAAAGTAAAAATGCCAGGATGCTAATTGCTTCCACTTCGGAAGTATATGGAGATCCCAATGTAAATCCACAGCCGGAAGAATATTGGGGTAATGTAAACCCAGTTGGTCCTAGAGGTGTTTACGATGAGGCGAAACGTTTTCAGGAAGCAATGACCATGGCTTACCATACTTTCCATGGTTTAGAAACCAGAATTGTAAGGATATTCAATACTTATGGTCCAAGAATGCGCCTAAATGATGGCCGTGTTTTACCTGCTTTCATCGGACAGGCATTACGTGGTGAAGACCTGACCGTATTTGGTGATGGTTCTCAAACCCGTTCTTTCTGTTATGTGGATGATTTAGTAGAAGGTATTTACAGGTTATTGCTAAGTGATTATGCAATGCCAGTGAACATCGGTAACCCTGATGAGATCACCATCAAGCAATTCGGTGAGGAAATTATCAAGCTAACCGGTACCACACAGAAATTGGTGCTGCGTGATTTACCCGTGGATGATCCTAAACAAAGGCGTCCGGATATTACCAAAGCCAGAGAACTTTTAGGTTGGGAGCCTAAAGTGAGCAGAGCAGAGGGTTTGAAGATTACTTATGAATATTTCAAATCTTTGCCAGCAGAAGCATTGGTGAATAAAGAACATAAAGATTTTGCAACTTATAACCGCTAATATATAATAATGTCGAAAATACTAGTAACTGGTGGTACCGGTTTTATTGGATCACATACTGTCGTTGAGCTTTACAATGCTGGATATGATGTAGTGATCGTTGATGATTTTTCTAACTCTAATCCGAAAATCCTTAAACAGATTGAAGCCATTACCGGAAGAGTACCTGAATTCGTTGAATTGGATTTATGTGATGAAGTAAAAGTAAAAGCATTCGCTGCAGCAAATACGGACATCTCAGGAGTAATTCATTTTGCTGCATTTAAAGCAGTAGGAGAATCTGTTCAACAGCCTTTAAAATATTATAGAAACAATTTTTATTCTTTGATTAATGTCATCAATGGCTTTAATAGTAAGGTAAATCTTGTGTTTTCTTCTTCTTGTACAGTTTATGGTCAGCCAGATGTGCTGCCAGTAACGGAAGCTGCACCAGTTAAAAAAGCAGAATCTCCTTATGGAAACACCAAGCAGATCGCAGAAGAGATTTTGCAGGAAAGCTGTGCTGTAACGCCTGAATTAAATGTGATTGCTTTGCGTTACTTTAATCCGGTAGGGGCACATGATTCTGCATTAATCGGCGAATTGCCAATCGGGGTTCCACAAAATCTGGTTCCTTTTATTACGCAGTCTGCTATTGGAAAACGTGGACCGATTACGGTTTATGGAAATGATTACGATACTCCAGATGGCAGCGCAATCAGGGATTATATCCACGTAGTAGATTTAGCTAAAGCGCATGTGGCTGCAATCCAAAGACTAGAAAACAATCAAGCGGAAACAAATTATGAAGTTTTCAATTTAGGAACAGGTACAGGTACTACTGTATTGCAGGTGATTGAGGCTTTTGAAAAAGCAACAGGTCAAAAGTTAAGCTATACCATTGGTGCAAGAAGAGAAGGTGATATTGAAAAAGTTTGGGGTGACGTGACTAAATCTGCCAAAGATTTAGGATGGACAGCTGAACGTGATATCAATGTGATGATGTCTTCTGCATGGAACTGGGAGAAATATTTAAAAGATAACCCATTTTAGATGTTATTGAGCGAGCATAAAGACCTCAAGCTGGAAATTAAATCTCTTCCTCAAAAGGAAAAGGATAAGCTGTTGCTCCGGTTGATCGCGAAAGATAAAATCCTTACGGAACACTTGCATTTTTTATTGATGGAAGGTGAGCAGGATTTGGTAGACAGGCAGGAGCAGCTTAGCGCCCGTATTGATGAGGAAATCGAAGAGCTGATGTCCAATAGAAGGAGGAATGCTAAAGAAGCTTTACTTAAAATGAGGAAGCTAAACGGGAGCATTACCCACCATTTTAAAGTGACGAAAGACTTAAATTCTGAAATTGAATTGCGAATTCATCTTTTCAAAGTGATTCCTATTGATTTTAATGAAGGGGTATTTTCTGCACTGCATAAGTTCAATGAAAAGTTAATGATTTATTTTGCTAAGTCTGTGTTTTCGGTCTATAATAAGTACCTGAAAATGCACGAGGAAACTCAATTTGACCTTAAACCAGGTTTTAATGAAGTTCTAGCAAAATTATATCAGCATAAAACAGCTCCTGTTGCTAAAGAATTGGGTTTGCCTAAAGAGATTTAAGGTACACCGAGTATTGAAAATGAAATACCTATTGAAATGAAAAAGAAAATATTAATCACGGGTGGCGCTGGATTTATTGGTTCACATGTAGTACGCCGATTTGTGAGCAACTATCCGGATTATGAAATCCTAAATCTTGACGTATTAACGTACGCAGGAAACCTGGCAAACTTAACAGATGTAGAAGATTTGCCAAATTATCGCTTTGTGAAAGCAGACATTACTGATGCTGTAGCCATGAACGATTTATTTGAACAGGAGAATTTTGATGCAGTCATCCATTTGGCCGCCGAATCTCATGTAGACAGGTCAATTGCTGATCCAACTGCATTTGTAATGACTAATGTAATTGGTACGGTTAACCTTTTGAATGCAGCCAGAGCACATTGGAAAGGTGATTATGATAAAAAACGTTTCTACCATGTGTCTACTGATGAAGTATATGGCGCATTGGGCGAAACCGGAATGTTTACAGAAACTACGGCTTACGATCCGCATAGCCCTTACTCTGCTTCAAAAGCGTCTTCTGACCATTTTGTGAGGGCTTACCATGATACTTATGGTTTGGATGTGGTCATTTCTAATTGCTCAAATAACTATGGTTCTCACCATTTTCCTGAGAAATTGATTCCTCTAGCGATCAATAACATCAAGAATAATTTGTCTGTTCCAGTTTATGGAAAAGGAGAGAACGTGAGAGACTGGCTTTGGGTAGAAGACCATGCACGTGCTATTGATGTGATTTTTCATGGTGCAAAAACCGGTGAAACATATAATATCGGTGGACATAACGAGTGGAAAAACATCGATCTGATCCATTTATTATGTGAAATCATGGACCGTAAACTGAATAGAACGCCTGGTGATTCTGCGAAGTTGATCACTTTTGTGACTGATAGAGCTGGACATGACCTGCGTTATGCGATCGATTCTACGAAATTGCAGCACAAATTAAACTGGGTACCTAGTCTTCAGTTTGAAGAGGGACTGGAGAAAACAGTTGAATGGTACCTGGAAAATGAAGAATGGCTTTCAAATGTGACCTCTGGAATCTATAAAGCTTATTACGAAACACAATACCAAGGCAGATAAAAACTGTCGGTTATCAACAAGAAAGGCCATCGCTAAAGATGGCCTTTCTTGTTTTATAGGTTTCCATTACTCATATCTTAAGGCTTCCACAGGATCTAATTTGGATGCTTTTTTAGCCGGGTAATAACCGGACATGATGCCAACGAGTACACAAAGCACGAATCCTCCAAAGATCCATAGCCATGGAATGATAAAGGCACCACCCATTGCCAAAGAGATTACGTTTCCTATGGTGATCCCGAGGAAGATTCCAAAAGCACCTCCCATCAGACATATAATCACTGCCTCAATTAAGAATTGTTTACGGATCACGGATGGATTTGCACCAATCGCTTTCCTAATGCCTATTTCTCTTGTTCGTTCCGTAACAGAGACCAGCATGATGTTCATTAAGCCGATAGAGGCACCAATCAGGGTAATCGCGCCAATCGCAATTCCGCCCCATACTACATATTTTAAGTTCTCAAATAAGGTTTGGGCAATGGCATCACTTTTTATGATCTCGAAGTTATTAGGTTCGGCAACTTTAACTTTTCTAATGTTTCGGAATTCAGCGGTAGCCTCTCCAATGATGTCTTCCTGCATTTCATTGCTGGGCACCATCACTACTATATTGTAAGAAGGATTGCCATTGGAATTGATTTTTTTGGCCTTTAATAAAGGGACATAAACAGCTCGGTCTCCGGAGAATCCCATACTAGATCCCTTTGAAGCCAGCAATCCGATTACCTTCAGCCGGGTACCGCCAACGTTAATGATTTTATCAATGGGAGATTCCTTCTTGAATAGTTTTTCACTGACCTCACTTCCTATGATACAAACGTTATTTCCGTTCTCCACTTCTGTGGTGGTAAAATTCCTGCCAGCGGTGAGTTCAAGTCCCATGGAATTCATACCATTCTCATCAATTCCCTGAATGTTAATGTTTGGATTCGTTTTTTCCGTTCCATATTTGATGGTAGCACCATAAGTTACCATGACATTGATGGCTACTGTTGCAGGGGTTTTTAGCTGGTTCTTAAAGGCAATGGCATCTTCGTAACGAATGGTCTTGAAGGGCTTGGGTCTTTTCCCACCTCCTCCAATCCGGATGCCTACCCCACGATTTCTGATGGTAAAAGAATTGGCGCCCATGCTGGAAAAAGCTTCTGTCATGCTGGTTTTAACCGCATCCAAGGTGGTTAGAATTCCTACTAAAGCAGATAAACCTATCGCAATGATCAACGCGGTCAGCATGGTACGCAACCGGTTACTTTTTATAGATTGTAGGGCAATTCTTACGTTTTCTGTATAGGTCATTCTTTAGAAATAAGATTCTTGAAGGGATAAAAATAAAAAGTCCCGTTGTTAAGACAACGAGACCTGTTATAATGTTACAAAGGAAACCTAATTCCCTATATAAAAATCTATTTATGCAGAGAAGCTGGTACCACAGCCACATGTGCTAGCTGCATTAGGGTTGTTGAACGTAAATCCTCTTGAATTTAGTCCATCCTGCCAATCTACCTGCATGCCCATTAGATACATCTGGTGTGCTTTATGCATGAAAACCTTGATGCCATCAATGATATATTCCTGATCTCCTTCTTTCTTTTGATCGAAACCTAAAACATAACTCATTCCTGAGCAGCCACCACCTTCTACTCCTACACGTAAGCCGAAGTCGTCAGCGATTTCTTGTTGGTCTTTTAACTTAAAAAGTTCTTTTACAGCAGTTTCTGTAAAGGTAACCGGTGCAAATGCGGTATCAACTGTATTACTCATGTTATTTAAAATTAGGAATAACAAATATAAATAAAATGTACATTTTTGTCAGGGTTATCGCTAATTATTACGGTATTTAAACAAAGGAATGAGTATAGAATCTATATTAACAGCAGTAGCGCCCATAACAGTTGCCGGTGTAGTAACCGTTTCTGTAGGTTACTATCTGATCAAGAACGACATTGATAAATATTTTAGATGGAGATTTGCCGGTAAGAAAGACGAAAGAACACAGCTATTTGCCTTACGCCTTCAAGCTCATGAACGCTTAATTGTATTCGTAGAAAGAATTAACCCAAGTAATTTATTGCTTCGGGTATATATGCCTGGGATTTCTGTGCCAGAACTTCAAGCAGCGATTTTAAATGAAATCAGGTCTGAATATCAGCACAACGTGACGCAGCAGCTGTATGTTTCTGAGAGAATATGGAATGTAGTTCGTAAATTAAAGGATGATACTTTAGCAATGGTGAATAATGGGGTTCAAGGCTTACCTGAGCAAGCTACAGGAATGGATTTAAGTAAAAAAGTGCTGCAGCAGATGGCAGAAATTGCAGATAATCCTTATGATTTGACGCTGGATCTGATTAAAAAGGATATTCATCAATTGTTTTAATTATGGAAGAGAAGAAGATTACGACCACTTCAGGGATAGAAATCAAAGAATTATATACCAGCGCAAAACCTATGACGGAATTGCCTGGAGAGTTTCCTTATACCAGAGGGATTCAAAAGGATATGTATCGGGGGCGTCTTTGGACGATGCGTCAGTACGCCGGGTTTTCTACTGCTGAAGAATCGAATAAACGCTACCATTACCTGTTGAAACAAGGAACAATGGGCTTGTCTGTTGCATTTGACCTGCCCACGCAGATTGGATATGATTCTGATCATGAAATGTCTGAAGGTGAAGTAGGAAAAGTAGGGGTAGCCATAGACTCTTTGAAAGATATGGAAATTCTATTTGATGGAATCGAACTTCAAAAGATTACCACTTCAATGACGATCAATGCCACAGCCTCTATTTTGCTGGCTATGTATATCGCACTGGCAAAAAAGCAGGGAGCCGATATCAGGCAGATTTCTGGAACGATACAGAATGATATATTAAAAGAATATGCGGCAAGAGGAACTTATATCTATCCTCCTAAATCTTCTATGAGGATCATTACCGATATTTTTGAATACTGCAGCAGAGAAGTGCCCAAATGGAATACGATCTCTATTTCAGGATATCATATCCGGGAAGCAGGTTCTACAGCAGTGCAGGAGCTGGCTTTTACCCTGGCAAATGGTAAGGCTTATTTAAATGCTGCTTTAGAAAAAGGGCTGGATATTAATGTCTTTGCAAAACGCCTTTCTTTTTTCTTTAATTGTCACAATAATTTCTTTGAAGAGATTGCGAAGTTCCGTGCAGCCAGAAGGATGTGGGCCAAAATCACTAAAGATTTAGGAGCTACAGATGAGAAAGCACAGATGCTGCGTTTTCATACGCAAACAGGCGGCTCTACGCTAACCGCCCAGCAGCCGTTAAACAATGTGATCAGGGTAACTAGCCAGGCCATGGCAGCAGTGCTGGGTGGTACACAGTCTTTACATACAAATGGTTACGATGAGGCGCTATCACTGCCTACGGAAGCCGCCGCTAAAATCGCCCTGCGTACACAGCAGGTCATTGCCTTTGAAAGTGGTATTACAGATACAGTAGACCCATTGGCCGGTTCCTTCTTTGTGGAAAACCTAACAGATGAAATTGAGACTGCCGCACAGCTTTATATTGATAAAATTGATGCCATGGGCGGATCAGTGAATGCCATAGAAAATGGATATATCCAGAATGAAATCGGTAATGCCGCTTACCAATATCAATTAGAGATTGAAGATGGCAGCAGGGTCATCGTTGGCGTCAATAAATTCACTCAGGAAAAAGAAGGAATTAATGATGTGTTTACCATCGATGAATCGATAAGAACCATTCAAACAGACAAGTTAAATAAGTTGAAATCTGAGCGGGATTCGGCAGCTGTAGAAAAAGCTTTGAAAGATTTATTACGCGCTGCAAAAGGAACAGAAAACTTAATGCCTTTTATTCTGGTGGCTGTAGAGGCATATGCAACGCTAGGCGAGGTTTCAGATGTGATGCGTAGTGTTTTTGGTGAATATTAAAGGGGATGTTAAAAAATAGTTATCCACATAATAAATTCAGGTTAACTGCGCTAATCCTCTGCTATTTAAGTGCTTACTGAATATATTAAAATTTAGTTTTTTTTGTTGATAATTTTTTGAATATTCGATATCTCGAAAGGGCATTGTCAATGTGCCCATATCGTCCCTGTTAACCAACTAATTGTATCATAAAAATGGAAAAAACTTGTACCGAAGTATGGAAAAGCTGTCTCCAAATTATAAAGGATAACATACCGGGCCAGAGTTTCAAAACCTGGTTCGAGCCAATATCCGCTCTCAAGTTGGATGGCAATGTTTTAACAATACAAGTACCGAGTTTATTCTTCTATGAATGGCTGGAAGAACACTATGTTGGATTGCTGCGAAAGACCGTTAAGAAACAGCTTGGTGATGATGGCAGGCTGGAATATAATATTGTGGTCGACAAGTCTTCGAAAAGTGGATCACCTTATACCACCAATATGCCAAGTAATGGCAATGGGGCGGAGGCTAAGTTTCAAACCATGCCGATTCCGGTTTCTATTAATAAGGATATCAGAAATCCATTTATCATACCAGGATTAAAGAAACTGACGGTAGATCCTCAACTGAACTCGAATTATACTTTCGACAATTACATAGAGGGCGATTGTAATCGTTTAGCACGTTCGGCGGGTTATGCCGTTGCTGCTAAGCCAGGTGGGACTTCCTTTAATCCTTTAATGATTTATGGTGGAGTAGGGTTGGGTAAAACCCATCTAGCTCAAGCGATTGGCAATGAGATCAAACGAAACATGCCGGATAAATTGGTGATTTATGTTTCTTGTGAAAAATTTTGCCAGCAGTTTGTTGATTCGTTAAAAAATAACACCATTAATGATTTTGTGAATTTTTATCAGGCAATGGATGTGATAATCATGGATGATGTGCATAATTTTGCAGGTAAAGAAAAAACTCAGGATATATTTTTTCATATTTTTAATCATTTACACCAGTCAGGAAAGCAAGTGATCCTTTCTTCTGATAAAGCGCCTAAAGACTTGGCAGGATTAGAAGAGCGGTTGCTGAGTCGTTTTAAATGGGGATTATCAGCAGATCTTCAGATACCGGATCTGGAAACCAGAATTGCAATTCTTAGAAAGAAGATGTATGCCGATGGTATTGAACTTCCTAATGAAGTTGTAGAATACGTTGCGCATAATATTGATAATAATGTAAGGGAGCTGGAAGGTGCAATGGTTTCCCTTTTAGCGCAGTCTACTTTAAACAAAAAAGATATTGACTTGAATCTTGCGAAGCAGATGTTGAAGAACTTCATCAAAAACACTTCAAAAGAGATCTCCATGGAATATATTCAGAAATTAGTTTGTGAATATTTTGAAGTTCCGGTAGATATGGTGAAATCTCCAACAAGAAAACGTGAAATCGTACAGGCTCGACAGATTTCTATGTATTTATCTAAAAGCCATACCAAGTCTTCTTTAAAAACTATAGGCGCATTTTTTGGTGGTAGAGACCACTCGACAGTGATTTATGCCTGTCAGACGGTAGAAGACCTAATTGATACAGATAAGAAATTTAAGGGCTATGTGCACGATATTCAGAAGAAATTAAAAATGGCTTAGCCTTTATTTGGTGGTTTACAAAAAAGCGCTGCTAAAGTTTGAACACTTTAGCAGCGCTTTTTTATTAAAGGATAAATTTTAAAACTTATTTTATTGTATCCAGCTTCATTAAGCCGTAAAATAGAGCTGAAGCATGTAAAGATTGAGCAATTTGATTGTCCATTAGCAGTTGTTTAACTGCTGGGATACTGTATTTCTCCACGTTCAGGATTTCATGTTCATCCAAGTGCTGTTCCTGAGTTTTAACACCTCCGGTAAGGAGATAGGTAAAAGTGACATTATCTGAGGTTGCAGGATTCGGATAAAGCGTGGCCAGGTGACTGATCGTTTTAAAAGTATAACCGGTTTCTTCCAGCAATTCTCTTTTTACTGCATCTTCTGGCTTTTCATCTCCATCAATTACTCCACCAGGTATTTCCAGTGAAATGATATCTGCACCATGACGATATTGACGTACCATGATGATCTCATTGTCTTCCGTTAGTGCTACTGCATTCACCCAGTTTGGGTATTCCAGTACGTAATAATCATCTTTTGTAGTTCCGTTTTGAAGCTTACAAGTATCCACACGTAAAGTTGCCCATCGTTCTTTCACCAGGTATCTGGATGAAATTTTTTGCCATTTTAGTATTTCCATGTTAGGGATTAAAGGTATTGCTGGATCTTTTTTTGTCGATCCATATTGGTCATGCTGATGATATGGTGTTGCTCCTCCAGCATTTTATAAATGAGTTTTAGTTTTTCTGCAACTAGCTGATTTCTTTCCGCTTGTTGGGAAGGAGCTAGGTCTGCATACAGGAATTGGCTGAACATATCCAGTTTTTCTGCTGGAAATTCTTTAGAAAGAAGGAAAGTGTGGAATTCCTCATGAGTATAAGCCAGCAGCTTTTCTTCAGTGATTTCAAATTCCTTAAGCAAGGATTCTTTGAAAAGATCCTCAGCTTCTTCTAATTTCCCTTCTAATTTTAGTCCCATAATTCGGGCGAGTACCTGAGCCATTTTTTGGATCTCAGCTGTCATTAAGTCTCTTCTAAGCATAATTTTTACCAGCTACCGCTACTGCCTCCACCACCAAAACTACCTCCGCCGAAGCCGCCAAAGCCGCCTCCGCCACCACTACTGCTGCCACCGCCGAAACCACTTCCGCCAGAACCTCTTCCTCCGCCTAATAACATGCTCCAAAAAAGTGCATCTGCAACACCGCGACTGCCGATCACCTGTCCGTCACCACCACTGCCGCCACCTTTTTTAAGGACTATAATTACAACGATCACAATGATAATAATTACAATGATACCACCAGCTCCTCCTTCACTTTTCCCGGCTTTAGGCTTGTCGTTTTTATATTCACCTTTGGTATAACTGATAATGGCATCGGTACCAGACTGCAGGCCTCCAAAATAGTCACCTGTTTTAAAATAAGGCTTGATGTCATTGTCTATAATTCTACGGACATATAAATCAGGAAGCACTCCCTCTACACCATAACCAGTTTGGATGGATATTTTCCGGTCTCCCAGTGCTGCAACGATCATGATGCCGTTGTCTTTGCCTTTTCCACCCACGCCCCATTTTCTACCTAGTTCCAGTGCATATTCACCAATATCATAATCACCTACAGATTTCACGATCGCGATAGCAATTTGTGTAGAAGTGGAGTCGTCAAAGGCTACGAGTTTTTGTTCGAGCTGCTGGAGCTGAGCAGGAGTTAATGTTCCTGTATAATCATTCACCAGTTTGTTTGGTTTAGCCGGAAAGTCCTGTGCAAAACCTACAGTTGAAACGAGGATAAATAAGAAAGCTATGATTATTTTTTTCATGGCTTTACGGATTTATACTGGTCCATAAAGATAACTTCATTAGGTAATTCATTGATGTCTCCTCCTTCATAAGGAAAAAAGGTAGCTAGTTTTTCACCTGCTAACATGATTCCGGCAATAATTCCCTGAACTAGATTTCCACCGGAAAAATGCGCAGTCATGGCCACTTTGGTAGTTTCCCAAAAGTCTTCAGGGACCACTTTATTGATGCCACTATCGCCAATAATGGCAAATTTATGGTCAATGTAAGCCAAGTAGATGAGTACGCCATTGTGCCTTGATGTTTTTTCCATGCCTAATTTGGCAAAGTAGGAAGTTGCTTTCTCAATCGGATCGCCTTCGCAATGTTTATCTACTGCTATTCTGATTTCGCCTGAAGTCGCTTTTTCAGCTTCTGAAATCGCATTGGCTATTAATTCTTGTTCTTGTTCTGTGAAAATTCCCATAATAGGATAACTGTATAAAGATAAGGGTAATCTGTTTTTTTAACTAAAACACAGATTACCCTTAAATGTTGTGACGGTATTTTAGAATTCTACTTTTGGCGCTTTTTCTGAACCAGCATCCGCTTTAAAGCCTGCTTTTTGGCTAAAACCAAATATGCCAGCAGTAATGTTATTTGGGAATGACCTTACTTTGGTATTATAAATCTGTACTGCTTCATTGAAATCTTTACGCGCTACAGCAATTCTGTTTTCTGTTCCTGCAAGTTCAGCAGAAACATCTCTGAACTGTTCTGTAGCTTTTAGTTCAGGGTAATTTTCAGTAACCATTAACAAGCGTCCAAGGGCCTGACTTACCTGTCCTTGTGCTGCCTGGTATTTTTCAATATTTTCTGGAGTTAATTTGTCTGGGTCAATCGTTACCTGAGTAGCTTTAGCACGTGCTTCTGTAACTTGAGTTAAAGTAGATTGCTCGAATTTCGCAGCACCTTTAACGGTATTCACAAGGTTAGGAATTAAATCTGAACGTCTTTGGTATTGGGTTTCTACCTGGTTCCATTTGGCCTTCACATCTTCATCTAATTTAACCAGGCCATTGTAGCCACAACCGCTTACGACTACCAATAAAACTAAAATACCGACTATTGCTAATACTGTTTTTTTCATAATTTCTGTTTTTAATTGCCCTGATCACTAACTGTAGTTATGTTCAGGTTTTGCGTTTTTGTTTTTCTAGTGTTAATTTACACATTAGAACTCAATTTCCGTACCTTTGTTACGAATCCGTATAAAAACATGACAGGTTTTTGCAAAAATGACGAATCAGCCTGTAATTCTCAATTAAACGGCATTTCTGTCAGTCATTAGCTCATGTATTAAGACCTTTTTGCATTATTTCACTAGATGAAGATTTCTATCATCAACTCAGGATTTCCTATATTTGCTGCGGTTCAGGATAAAAACCTGACATATTTATGCAAAAAGAAATAGAAATTACCCTGGCTCCTGAAGTTGTTGAACAGGAAGCCATCTTAAAAAGTGCCTTATCTGAAGTCTTAGAAATAAAACAAACACGAATTAAAGGATATAAGATTTTAAAACGATCTATTGATGCACGCTCAAGAAGAGTGATTTATCGCCTGCAAGTAAAGGTATTTATCGATGAGGAGCCTGTGATAGAAGTTTTTGAGGTAAATTATCCAAATGTGAGCGATAAAAAGCCTGTAATTATTGTTGGAGCCGGTCCTGCTGGTTTGTTTGCTGCTTTACAATGTATCGAAAATGGGTTTAAACCTGTTGTTTTAGAACGTGGTAAAGATGTAAAACAACGTAGAAGGGATTTGGCGGCGATCAATAAGGACGGTATCGTAAATACAGAATCCAATTATTGCTATGGGGAAGGTGGTGCAGGAACTTATTCTGATGGTAAACTCTATACCCGATCCAATAAACGTGGTGACATCAATAAGGTCTTGCAGATATTTGTGGAGCATGGTGCAACTGAGGATATTTTAGTAGACGCGCGTCCACACATTGGTACAAATAAACTGCCTCAAATTATAACTGCTATCAGAGAACGTATCCTCAGTGCCGGTGGCGAAGTACGCTTTGATCAGAAAGTGACTGATTTACTGATTGATTTTGGGAAAATTAAAGGTGTGGTGATCAATGGGGAGGGGAAATTGATGGCTGATGCGGTTATTTTGGCCACTGGGCACTCAGCAAGAGATATTTATGAGTTATTAAACAGTAAAAATATTTTAGTAGAGGCTAAGCCATTTGCGCTTGGTGTGAGGATCGAACATCCTCAGGCCATCATCGATGCTGCTCAATACCATTGCGATATTCGCAGTGAGTTTCTGCCTCCAGCATACTATAGTTTAGTGGAACAGGTGGGAAGCAGGGGTGTTTTCTCATTTTGTATGTGTCCAGGTGGAATTATTGCCCCTTGTGCTACCCACGACAATGAGATTGTGGTAAATGGATGGTCTCCGTCTAAAAGAAATAACCCATTCGCCAATTCAGGAACTGTGGTGCAGATCACGCTTGATGATGTAAAAGGAACAGATCCTTTAAGGATGATGAACTTTCAGGCAGAAATTGAGCGTACAGCTTTTCAGTTAGGAGGGGGGAACCTTGTTGCGCCCGGACAAAGAATGGTGGATTTTGTAGAGAATAGGGTGTCTATTGATTTGCCTAAAAACTCGTATCTGCCAGGAACAAAAAGTGTGATGCTAAAAGACACCCTACCTGATTTTGTAGCTTCGAGTTTAAGAAATGCGCTGCCGCTTTTTGGAAAGAAAATGAAAGGTTATTATACAAATGAAGCTATTCTTGTAGGAGTGGAAAGCAGAAGTTCTTCTCCAGTTCGTATTCCAAGAGATAAGGAGACTTTTCAACACCCGCAAGTTGCAGGTCTGTTTCCTTGTGCAGAAGGTGCTGGTTATGCAGGAGGGATTGTTTCTGCCGCAATTGATGGGGTAAACTGTGCAAATGCGATTCTTAAATTAGCTTAATAGAAACAGATTTGTGTTTTTGTTGTTTATTTCGTCGGGAGGATGACTTGTGAATAGGCTTGTTTATTAATTTATTGCGTTTTGACGTGGATAGCCGATTATGACTCTTGGCTTGGCCCATTCGCTTGTTCGTTTGATTACTTGTGGATCAGTTTGATTTACTGCTGAAGATTGAATCGCTTTGTAATTTTTGCTGGCACCACGTTTGATTTTCTGCAGGAAAAACCCTTCTAAAAATATTTGAATATTCATCACAGTTTTTAAGTTGCGATGGGTTAAGTAAACCTAAATATTTACAAAATGAAAAATACATTAATTATTGGGGCTTCCCCAAATCCTATGCGTTATGCTTTTAAAGCTGCTCATATGTTGAAAGCAAAAGGGCATCCATTTGTTAATGTTGGTGTGAAAAAAGGAGAGGTTGCGGGAGTAACTATCGAACAGCCCGGAACTGTACATGAAGATATTGATACGATTACTTTATATATAGGAGAAGATATACAGCATAGCTATTATGATTATATCCTGCAGACTAAACCTAAAAGGGTGATTTTTAATCCAGGTACAGAGAACGAAGAACTTGAATCTCTTTTAAAAGAGAATAATATTGAGCCAGTAGAGGCTTGTACTTTAGTTTTGCTATCAACAGGGCAGTATTAAGATAGAGGCTATTGGTTTTGTAAAGGCTGAATATTGCTGATGAATTTGAGGCTATGTATATGTACTATGTCATTTAGAACAATAGATGTACGACATGTTTTCTAACTCTGGTGTTCTATGTTAAATCTATGTTATTCTTTTGCGCTGTAATTCATGTAGTTAGAGATTCGATACAACTATAAGGGCGATATTGTTTGCAGAGCCGTTAAATTTTCCTACTTTTGCATCCCGCTTCGGAGGAAGGGTTTGTGCGAAAGATATAGAGAGAAGGATTTGAAAGATTGCAGTAGGAGTTGGTTAAAGTTGGTTTTACCGGTTTAACTACCAGAAAAACAAAAAGATTTATTTTCAAATAAAGCTTGACAATAACAAAAAGATTTCT
>NZ_JAHYSS010000010.1 GCF_019802255.1 Pedobacter polysacchareus
TCGGACTAAGTATCTGTTGTAAAGAACATATAGTAGTAACAGATCCCAACTGTAAAGACTTTTTAGGACAAGACATAATCAACAAAACGCTGAGCTACTTTGCTGTTTATCCAGCTTATTACTTATGCGCTAGGCGGCATAACTCTAGATTGACACTGGATATATTATAAACTAACGTCGTTAGGTAGAAAGTCTTTTGGAGAAAGCCCAAAATGATCAGCCAGTTTTGCGATATGCACAAGGTTATACTTAGCGCGGTTTTTTGCGCTTTCTACGTTGGTCACAAATGTGCGCTTCACATTTAGAATTGTCGCAATATCTTCCTGTTTAAGCTGCTTTTCTTTCCTTAGCTTGATTACATAATCAATCACATATTGTTCTATTGGGGATATGTTTATCGGCTCATTCATCGTATTGTAAAGGGATAGAAAAATAATAAAAGAAAAGACACACATGTATGACATTTTTATTCTATATTTACTATACAATCAATTTATCAAAATATGAGATAAACTACAATAGTTCAATCATTTAACCCAACGAGCCTCGCGACCGAAAAACTGGTAATTTATCGTGCGAGTGTAAGTATGGCGCCAAATCCCTACATTCGTAGTCCTGTGCCGCTTAGGTGGGGCTGGCGCTTGCTTATATTTTTGTACGATAACCATTTTGAAAGAAATGGTAAAGCTGATGTTTCAATTTATTTTGAAGTTAAGGCGGGCTTACCAGTGCCTCGGTTGCAAATGTAGAATGCAGGTGTCCAGCCCCCTCTAGGGGGATATAGCTTCTACAAGGCTCATTAATTTCAAAATTATGAGTAATAGAAACAAACTCCGGTACAATCAGCTTACAGATAAGCAGATCCTAAACCCACACGTATTCATTTCAGATTTTTGCAGATATGAAATAGACATTGAAGCCTTTCGCGCTGAAATTCTACTACTGATCAAATCAGCATGTACCAACAAACAGTATGGAAAAAGTGAAGAATACTTCTACAATTACAGGTGCTTACTGAAATTACTGGAAGCGGGGCACATCTTCTTTTGCAGAGACGCGAAGTTCTCTTTGCATTGTGATCCATGCACCCTCACACCTTGCGAAATAGACCTTAACAGGTATTACAGCACGCTTATTACCACCCACTTTAAAACCCTTTCGGATAAGGAAATCAAAAACACCCAGTGCTTTTTTAAGGACTTTTTCAGCTTCATGAGCTTAAATGAATGGCGGTTGATATTTAGCCGGATTGTGGAATATGCTTACAGGCAGCCCACTATTGATGAGGTTTTAGAAGATGGAAGTGCAATGGTGGTTGTCAAGGAGTACATAGAAAAACTAATTGAAGTAATCTATCTGATTGACAGTAGCCAGACTGTTTTCTGCATCAATAATACCACCACAACTGTAAACTAAATCAAAAAATGATAACTGCACTTAACACATGACATCATGGAAAAGCAAATTAGAAAATACAAGATCGATGAGTATTTATTCAACCTCAATGTATGGCAATATCGTAAAGCGATGCAGATTCTGCCAGACCTGTTAAGCATTTCACTAAATACCTTCCATAATTATAGGCGGATACCCATCGAAAGCTCACAGGATATTCCTTACGAAAAAGTCATCCTGATGGAAAAGCTATTTGACTTTCAGCAGGGCACACTAGCAAACGAACATCCGGAAATGGAAAGTTTAAAAAGTATGCTGATCGATGATTGAACAATTGCCATTTATTGAAAACTATAGCCTTTTCCGTAAATAACCCCAAAAAACTGGGCGGTGGCCATGGTTAAGGTGTTTTTGCAAGCCGCGAATGCGGTGGGATACTCTTCTGCAAAAA
Source organism: Pedobacter polysacchareus (assembly GCF_019802255.1). GTDB lineage: Bacteria > Bacteroidota > Bacteroidia > Sphingobacteriales > Sphingobacteriaceae > Pedobacter > Pedobacter polysacchareus. Next base: position 1,847 of record NZ_JAHYSS010000010.1, read on the forward strand.
CACCTTTATATATTCCTGTTCTAAAAAAACATACCCACTCATAAGACAGGTCGGAACCCTATCCATTTTCGATGGTCTTCTATAGATCAAAAAGAGGGATTCTTATAGTGAATTTGCAGCATATATCCGGCTAGAATAGGAATACTCCCAAAATCCTATTTGCCACAGCAACCCATGTTATAAATTTCCTAATCTACAGTTACATAAGGAGTATAAACTAGATGAGTATAAGAGCAAAAAACCATAATCTTCATATACAAGCTATTTTCCAACGTCCCTCTCTCATAAGCATTAAGCATTTCAAGTACGTATTTTTAATAAAAAAAACAGAAAATAAGACAAATTTTATAAAACAAAAACATCTCAAAATGTGATATACTTTAGCAAAAAAAACTACCTTTAGCCATATAATTCTATTCATGAAATGAACCGTATCAAAGAGGTGCTAGAACAAAAAGGTATTAAGCAAATTTGGTTATCTGGAAAACTTTCTAAAAGTTATAATATGGTGAACTCATACGTTCAAAACCGAAGGCAGCCAAGCCTTGAATTGCTAAACGATATCGCTAACATACTGAATGTTGACATAAAAGATTTAATTGTATCCAATAAGAAAAATAAGTAACACATGTTAACCAATGAAATAAAAAGTAAAGTTCAAAGTCTTTGGGACAGATTATGGGCAGGCGGTTTATCCAATCCTATAACGGCAATTGAGCAAATTTCATATCTGCTTTTTATGAACCGACTAGAGAATTTTCATCCAAATACACCTAAAAATTTTAAATGGAGTAACTATCATGAATTTAAGGGCGAAAAATTAGTGTCGCACATAAAGGAAAATGTATTTGAATATATTAAAAATGATTTATCAAGAAAAGGCGAACCATTTGCAGATTCGATGGAAGATGCATCCTTCAGGATAAATAGCCCATCACTGTTAGAGAATGCCATTGAAATCATTGATAGTATATATTTAGATATACAAAAACAAGAAAAAGAGGATAATCAATATTTCCAAGATATTCAAGGTGATGTTTACGAACACCTTTTGAAACAAACTAGTGAGGCTGGAAAAAATGGCCAATTTAGAACACCAAGACATATCATTCAAATGATGACAGAATTGCTTGATCCTAACATTGATGGGAAAATATGCGATTTAGCTTGTGGTTCAGGCGGCTTCTTAGTAGGTGCTTACCAGCATATTATAACCAAATATTCTCAAAAAACAATCATTGATGACAATGGATTGTCTAAGGGAATAGATGGTAATAATCTAACTCCATCCCAAAAGGAGCTAATAAAAGAAAGTATCTTCTATGGCTTTGATATAGATCAAACTATGGTTCGTATTGGTATCATGAATTTAATGATGCATGGCATTACAAAGCCTAAAATAACACATTTAGATACTTTATCTTCAGATTATGAAAGTTATGAAGGCAAGCAATCCTCACAGAAATATAAATACATTTTAGCAAATCCGCCTTTTACTGGAAAAATCAATAGCGTTACTGTAAGTGAAAACTTGGATAGAGTCTATCCGCCTAAAAAAGATAAAGAAGGAAATAGAGAAGAACAAACTGTTCAATCTGAGTTATTATTTTTAGAGCGTATAATCTATATGCTTGAAGTAAATGGTAAGGCGGCAGTGATTATTCCTGAAGGAGTGTTATTTGGCAGCTCCAATGCTCAAAAACAAACAAGAGAAATTTTATTAAAAGATAATCGATTAGAAGCTGTTATTTCTTTACCTAGCGGAGTTTTCAAACCTTATACCGGTGTTAAAACAGCTATCTTATTTTTTACGAAAATAAAAGAAAAAAGTAAAACTTGGCATACTGAAAAGGTTTGGTTTTATGAATTGAAGAGTGATGGTTATTCCTTGGACGACAACCGCAGACGATTAAAAGATTTCCCACTACAGGAGCTTAAAGATTTATTCATTAAGAAAAACATAATTAAAGACCGTAAAACACATTTCTTCGTTCCGATTGCAGAAATACAAGAAAATGATTTGGACTTAAGCTATAATCGTTACAAAGAATATGAATATGTGGAACAAACTTACGATCCACCAAAACAGCTTTTAGCTAAGCTTATGAAATTAGAGCAAGAAATTTTAAAAGATATGGAAGAGCTAAATAGTTTGATCGGATGAGGACTGAAAAATTTAAATCATTATTCTATTTTGCGCCAAATTCAAAAATAAAGGCAGGTGATGGCTTGGATAATGGTAATTATCCATTGTACACCTCCAGTTTTGTCTTAAAAAAACGTTTTGATAGAGCACAGTATTATGATGATGCTTTAATATTTGGTACAGGAGGTAGTGCAAGCATTCATTTTACGAATGAACCATTTTCGACGTCAACGGATTGTCTTGTAGCCATAGCAAAACAAAAAGAACTGAATACAAAATTTGTATATTATTATTTATTTGGAAATTTGCATTTTCTTGAAAGAGGCTTTAAAGGTGCTGGATTAAAGCATATTTCTAAAAAATATATCGAAAATTTAGATATACCTATTTTATCAATAGAAATGCAAAACAAAATCGTTGCTGTCTTAGATAAGGCAGGTGTTTTGGTAATTAAGCGGAAAGAAATAGCACAATTAATGAATGATTTCTTGAGAGCTACTTTCTTAGATATGTTTGGTGATCCAGTATTAAATCCTAATAAATGGCCCACCGATTCATTAGATAAAATAGGAGAATTCAGAAGTGGAGGAACCCCAAGCAAGGAAAATTTCAATTACTGGATTGGAAAATTTCCCTGGATAAGTCCTAAAGACATGAAAAATAATTACATAACTGACTCAATTGATCAAATATCAGAACTTGTCTTCAAAGAAACATCGTTAAAGAAAATAGAACCTCGGAATATCTTGATAGTTGTAAGAGGGATGATTTTAGCTCATAGTTTTCCTGTTGCAATGAATACTATACCGGTGGCAATCAATCAAGATATGAAAGCTATCAAATTATATAACAAATATGAACCAGAATATGTATTACACTGCTTATTAATACTTAAAAATTGGATACTTCAGTATGTTTCAAGTGCTGCACATGGAACTAAAAAACTGACTACAGATAGTTTTCAAAAGATTATTATACCTTGCCCCCCTTTAAACATTCAGCAAAGATTTGTCGAAATATCCAATAAAATAGATAAAATAAAAAATGATATCTCAAATGAATCAGCGAACGAGATTGTGCTGTTCAAATCAATTTTACAAAAAGCATTTAACGGACAATTAAACTTCAACATAGATATTGAGCTGGATGCTCTAGTTAGAGAAATAGATTTGCAAAAAAAAGAGAATGACATTTCAAAGATTAGTGGCGACATTGCGTATCTCCAAAAATTGATTGATAAACTGAATACTCAAGAGTTTAAAGAAAAAGATTTATACGACAAGGCTAAACACGTTGCTTTTCAATTGATGGCAGTTAAAGAAGAGAAGAGAAAGGTGACACAAGAATATAATGATAGAACCCAAAGCTTAGAACTGGTTTTAAAATGAAATTACTTAAATTAGAAATAGGCGAAATCCCGAAGGAAAAACAATTCCGAAGCCTGCATTCAGGTTTTAAGATTGAGTTTCACACCTTAGATAATAGAGGCATGAAGGCTTTAGAAGTATTTAGTCCTTTTTGTTTTGCCGGCCTAAATGGTAGCGGGAAGTCCAATGTCCTTGAAGCTATATCTTCTATTTTTTTCCATATGGAATGCTGTGTGGCTAAGTTTAAGCCCAAAACATTCGAAAAACATTTCCGTCCTGATGAATGTAACCCAGATGCTTTCACTTTGGAATATATTATTGGTCAACATAACAATAGACCTTATTCATTAGCCTATTTCGATAAAGTGATCATCACAAAAAAAGTAGGTGAAGTGCCAATTATGACTAGGCAAGCATTTCCATTTTCGAAAGAAGAACAAATACTTCCTGTTTCCTTGGAACCAAGGTTTGACACTGCTTTTCCACAAGCGGCAGAGGGTAAGGATTATCTACCTCAAATTATTATAGGATATTCTTCAGGTGAAAATGAAATTTTAAGTTTACCATTTCGTAAAAGCAGACTAATCAATTTTGATAAATATCGAGAAGACTATTTGAAAAAATATCGTTTTGAGGAACCTGAAAATAGCCTAATTTATATAGATAACGAAATGAGTCAGGCGGTGCTATTAGCATGTATGCTTTACGAAGATGAAGAAACGCTTAAGCCATTAAAGAAAGAACTTGGTATTGTTGGATTAAGGAGTTTTAGGATGAACCTAAATGTTCAAAACTTAAACAATATAGATAACGAGCCATACCCTATACTAGGTCACATTTTTGAAATTATTGAGCAATTAAAGAAAATTGCTTCTTGTTGGCAAGAGTATAAGCAAGAAGTAAGTACTATTAAACCTGCATTATGGTCCCACATTACATTGGACTTTTTTGTTGACGATAAAATTAAAGTTGCTTTTAAATCGCTTTTTTCCACTTCTTTCGAGCTGTTTCGATTTTTTCAGGTGCTGTATGAATTAAATGCAAATATTATTTCAGAATCAGTCAAAGAAGAAGTGTACAAATCCAAAGGTTTTTATACCGATGGCAAATTACCTGAAGGTAGCCCTGAAGAAAATGTGTTTTTCTTTCTTGACTTTTTAATTCTAAAGGGAATTGAAGGGGAATCGGAACCAAGGGCCCTATTATTAAGAGAATTTTCAGATGGCGAACATCAGTTTTTGCATACGATGGGCATTTGTCTGATGCTGAAAGATCGTAAAAGCATACTCTTATTAGACGAACCTGAAACCCATTTTAATCCTAGTTGGCGCGCTAAATTTATTAAAATATTGGACGACAGTATTTTAGCGGGAAGCAGAGAGAAGTCTGTAAATGGCAATTTTAATGTTCACTATTTAAAAGATATATTGTTGACGTCCCATTCACCATTCATTATTTCAGACTGTATGCCTGATAATGTAATTTTCTTTAAAAAAGATGAGAAAACGAAAATATTAGAAACGAAGAAAGCTTCTCAAATGGATTTAAAAACATACGGATCAAGCGTTGATTATATTCTGAAAAACTTCTTTAAAACTGATTTAATTTCCAACAAATCTTTTGGAGAACTACAAAAAATTATTAATCACGGATCTATAGATGAATTGAGAAAAGCTGTTGAAGATTTTGGAGAGTCGAGTGAGAAACAGTTTCTCTTTAAGAAGATCTATGAAAAAATGAAAAATACCGATGATAATTAAGCTTCAAAAATTAACAACAGGCATAAGTATTATTCATGAAATCCCTGTAATGTTCTTTAAAGAGATTGAAAATTCTGCCACTTTCGGGCATCATCTTTTCCCTGCATGGGTAAATGGGGTTTTTGGTGCAACCTCTCTATTTAATAAATTTGAAGCAGTTTATAATAAATATAAGAGAATCAAAAAAAAATCTAAAAGGGATCAAATAATTGAAGCATTTAAACATAGTAATCAAATTGAAAACCTCTGCAAAAATCTAGCAGGATCATTAATTATCGAATTAAACGATTTGCCATCAAGTGTTAAATTAGAACTTGATGAATTATTCCTTTATTTATATAATTCTGCAATAAATTATCATCAATTTGAATCTCATGTTAATGATAATCTTAAAGAATCAATAAATAGATTCATTATAAATAACAACCTTGAAGTCTGTCCTTTTTGCGGCCTTGAAGGCTTTTTAAATATTGAAGGACAATCCCGAATAGCTCTTGATCACTGGCTTTGTAAGGATTTGTTTCCCATGGCTGCTGTCAATTTCGATAATTTATTTCCAATTGGCTCTAAATGTAATGAAAGGCCTGCTAAGGGTTCAAAAAACATATTAATTGATAACCCGGTTACAAAAAATCGCGTCCATGCTTTTTATCCTTATTTGACACATGAAGGAGTCGTTACCAAATTTAATTATATAAATGAACCATCTATCTCAGGAATTTTAGATTCTGATTGGAATTTTACAATATATCCGACAAATCCCATCGATAAAGACATATTTGACAGTTGGAACAACACTTTAAATATTTCAATTCGCTACATAGATTATTTCAGGAAAAATATACTGCCAATGTGGGAAGCAGACTATAAAAGGTTTATTGAAGAAGACCACGGTGTAGATCATGGGCAAAATATTGATGAATTAAAAGAAAATCTTAAACTTTGGAAAGCATCTTTCCCCATTAAAGGAAGACCCGGTTCAATTTTATACCGTTGTTTTATTGACTATTTAATAAAACATGCATCTGATGCTTATTTATATGGTCTTTGCGAAAATTTTAAACATAGCCAACGTAATGCATTAAGAAATTAACAATTGTGTCCATATTCAGCTATAAATTAAATTTCAATCATCTCATTAATCAGAATATATAATATGAGGAACACTTCCATAAATATATGAATCCGATGAATCATCGCATCTATAAACCTAATGAAAATCCAACACTCTCATTCTTGAAATATGTTTCTGTCATCTAAAATAGGCAATCCTAAAAATCCAATGTAATTAAGTAATTAAATTTCATGTAAAAAACAGGTTAAAATCAATATATTTAAACAGTATTTGCAGCTAAAACGTACAAATAAAAGGTGAGTGATTCGGTTAGTCCCAATTCCAAAACCTCCCAGATAACGAATAAACGTTGATTTTCACACTAGGTGTGAATCCCAGCGGGATCACGAAAGGCGCAAGAAATTGCGCCTTTTCTGTTTAAATACATGGTAAATTTGGGCAACAGTCAAAAAGATTCATTCGACTCCAGATTATTAAAGAGGAAGTTGTTGCCAACAAATGAAAATCACTTAAGCTCGGGTAATCTATAAAAGTTTATACTATTATTTTTATAGGATACTATCGCGAATTTCTGATCCTCTGAAAAAGTTGCACTGGTATATTCAACGGTATTAATTTCACCAAAAGTTCTTACCAGATGTCCATTTAATCGCCACAATTTTGCGGTACCATCTTCACTTCCTGTAAGGATATATTTACCATTTTTAGAAAATTGTGCTTGATTAATTTCATCGTTATGGGCTGTAAAAGATTTAAGTAATTTACCTTTTACACTCCATAATGCAACCCGCTTATCAAAACTGGCCGTCAATATCTGCCGTCCGTCTGGTGAAAAACTTGCTGAAGTAACACCGCTTGAATGGTGTTTTAAGGTCTTCAACTTTTTCCCTTTTAAATCCCAAATAGAAGCGAAGTTATCGCAACTTGCAATCACGATTTTTTTGTCATCAGGCGAAAAGCTTGCTTGATATATCGTACAAGCATGTCCTTTAAACGTTTTAATAAGTCTGCCGTCCGAAGTCCATAGTTTAGCTGTATTGTCTCCTCCTCCACTCAATATGTATCTGCCATTATTTGAATAGGTCACTGTCTTTACATAAATTTTATCGGCTTTAACTACCTTAATTTTTTCGCCATTAATACTCCATATCACATAAGTTTCATCGCTACCTGCAGTAATAAACCTTTTGTTATCTGGTGAAAATGCAACGTCATTCACACTTCTTAGGTGGCCAGTAATTTGTTTAACTATATCTCCATTTTCGTTCCACAATATGGCTGTGTCGTCAGAACTACCAGAAAGCAACCATTTTCCATCTGATGATTGCGCTGTACCATATATAGCCTCTTTATGCCCCTTGTAATTTTTTACTGGTAAGGGAGTTTGCGAAAATGTAAAAAGACTTAAGAACACTAAAAACGTAAATAAAAGCGATTTTATCATAATAGTAGGTTTCAGGTTTATGAAGATAAAGCATTTGAATTAGCGAAAATACGATGATACCTTTCCGGGTGGGTAATTTGGGTTGTAAATAAAAATGTAAACTTTGTAAATAAAAACTTTACATCTTGCTTTATGGCAAAATCGTCTGTCAGGGAAAGAGAAGTACCTTCTTGAAACCAAAGCGATGGTCTAACCAGTTTGGGAATAGCCCAATACTGAAGCTAAATTTCAGAGCAGAGAAACAATTGATACACCATAGCAATTTTCTGGAAGTGATTAGTGGCGGAGAGCTGCAGGCAGGAACAGGAATAAACGCTGCCGAATCAGCAAATCAATTTGAACACTATAAAAATAACAGCGCTTGTTGCAATTAAAAGATAAACCATTCCGATATAGAATTTTTTATCTTTCCTAAAAACGGCTTGCAAAATATTTATAATAAAAATGACAATAAATAACAATGAAGCAAGAATAAATCCATATCCCTGGCCATTTATACAACCATAGTCCTCTTGATGATTTTCCGACCAAATACGTAAATAATAAAACATTAAAATAACCTGATACCAACAAACAATCAGGAAAAAGTAGCTCAATATGGAAATTGGATGGTGGAGTGCTATTTGCCAAAAGCTATTCAATAATTTTCTCATTTTGATGTTAATACTAAAATTGCTTATTAGTAACCTACATACAGGGCTAATATGGAAATTAAACAACAGGCACAATACAAAACCAAGTCTGTAATCTCCCTACTCTACGTACCTGTTAAAGTTTTAATCAGTACCTGAGAAACAAGATCCTTTTAAACAATGGCAATTAACTTCCTATACATGTGCTTTAATATGATCTCGGATTATTTACAAAACTATTTTAGCAGACGTTGGTTATAAATTCAGTTTCGGCGCCATGGATTATGAAAAAGCTTTTGCATTTATTATTCCTTCTCTGGTTCAGTGCTGTCAACTCTTCCTTTGCACAGCAAGAAATTCCCAGGCATTTGGTACAGGCTTATTGGGATGATGATTATATAAGTTTTTATGGGCACGGTACAGACAGGGCATACACCAATGGTAACAAATTCAACCTGTTTTACATCAAAAACAAGTCTTCTAACTTTCTAATAGACCGTTTTATGCCAAAAGCCGGCGACAGTAGTTTGAACGTACTTGGTTTTGGACTGACACAATTGATTTTTACCCCAAATATTATTGCCAACCCTAACTTTCAGCCAGGCGATTACCCCTGGTCTGGATCCTTATACCTCACACATAGTCTCTATTCATATAATGAGCAGCAGAAATATAGTTTCCAATCAGAATTGGATCTCGGTGTCAACGGGCCCGCTTCCTTGGCTAGGGAGGCCCAAGAAATGGTGCATAGTCTTGTCAGTTATCAGGAACCAAAGGGATGGTCTAATCAGTTTGGGAATAGTCCAATACTGAACCTAAATTTCAGAGCAGAGAAACAATTGCTACACCATAGCAATTTCCTGGAAGTGATTGGTGGCGGAGAGCTGCAGATAGGAACAGGTATAAACGCTGCTGCAGCTTATTCTCTAATCCGGATAGGAAAAATGAATCCATATTTTCAGGGTTTAATATCACAATACAGTCGCTCAGGAGCAAGAAATAAAATACAGATTTATTTCATTTTCAAACCCAAAGTGCAATGGGTACTGAGTAATATACTGCTACAAGGAGGAATAAATACTTCACGACCAGCCCCAACCCTCGTTCCGGCGAAAACTGGGACTACCACCAGCCTGGAATATTATCACCCGATCAAAAATTTCATCGCCAGTTATTCTTATGGACCTGTTATAGTGATCAACCGGTTTAGCATATCCTCAACTATGACGAGCACAACCCCTTTGATGAGGGATTTGTATAATCTCACCTGGGGAAACTTCACCTTCAATTACGCTTTTTAAACCACACTACATACTATTTAACCGTTGATTTCATGACTAGGTTCCGATGCCAACGGGATCAAAAAAACGCCTTTAATCACAAGATTAAATGCGTTTTTTCTTTTACAGGTGTTACCATTACTTGCGCAAACACTATTGTATATGAGTGATCGGAGAGTAAATTAAGATGGCCTTTCAAATATTCAAATGCCCACAAGATCATTAAGATAAGTGACCTTCGTCACTAGCAAACATCCCGCTAATTCCTAGCTTTATTCAAACTTAGCGACATATTGTATATGAATAATTTTCAACAACGTACGCTCACGGGGATAATCCTGATCATAGTGGTGCTATTATTCACCAACTTGAGTCTTTACAGTTTTGCAGTTATGGTAGCGTTTCTGAACCTAGGAGGATTGGTAGAATTTTACCGTTTAGTCGCATTGAACAAGACAAGTCGGACAATGGGATTAATCTTAGGCAGTTTCTTAATAATAGCCACCACTTCGGTCCTTAGTGGCTTGTTCGTTTGGAAGATTCTATTTATCATTATACCAATAGCTTTTATGATCATTGCTAATGAATTGTACGCACACCATCCACGACCGTTTGAACATCTTGCTTATTCCTTCATGGGATTAATCTATATTACACTGCCAAGTTGCTTTTTTATCGCCTTAGCATTTCTACCCTTTGGAGGAGGTTATAATGCGCAACTGGTAACCAGTTACTTTTTTATTCTTTGGGCGAGTGACATCGGCGCCTATCTCGTTGGTAAATATTTGGGTAAGAAATTATTATTTAAACGGATATCTCCCCATAAAACGTGGGAAGGGTGCATTGGCGGCATTTTAAGTGCAATATTAGTCGCTGTTATTCTTTCAAATTGCTATTTAATATTTAATACACAAACCTGGCTCATATTTTCAATAATAATCACTGTGACTGGTATATATGGAGATTTATCTAAATCAATGCTAAAGAGAAGTCTGGGTGTCAAAGATACCGGAACGCTATTGCCTGGCCACGGGGGAATACTAGACCGGTTTGATTCCCTGCTGGGCTCAGCACCTTTCGCATTTAGTTACCTGCTGTTGTATGGACCATTTAAAAATTAGTACACTTGCTGTAAACACAATAACCTGTTACCGAATTCTTGCTGCGCCAATTCTTCTTCTATTAATATGGAAAAATGAATATGATGTATTCAAATGGTTATTTGTTGTTAGCTTTTTTACAGATGCTCTGGACGGCTACCTTGCCCGGAGTTATAAAGTGGTTAGCAAACTGGGGGCTCGCCTGGATTCAGCGGGTGACGATCTTACCGTCATTGTTGCAGTCATTGGTATTATTAAATGGAATCATGCTTTCCTTTACGATAAAAGGGCCATCATCATAATGCTCCTTGTTTTGCTAGTTATTGAGGTTTCATTGGCATTGATACGATATGGAAAAATGACTGCTTATCATACATACATTTCAAAAACTGCGGCAATCTTACAAGCGATATTTTTATGCACTTGTTTTTTTATTGATAAACCCTCATCAATGTTATTTTACATCACAGTAATCGTAACCGGTATCGGCCTGTTTGAAGAAATCCTAATGACCATTTTATTGAAAACTTACCGGGTAGACACCAAAGGTTTATACTGGCTGTTTAATAAGGAAAAATCATAAACGGAATGATCAATCATTTGGATACCAAAGCCTGCACAAATTTACCTATGTATTTCGGATCTCCTTACGCATAAATAGATAATAGGAAAGCGCGAAAAAAAGTGAAGTAGCTCCAATCAAGCCGCTTACCTGAGGCCATACGATCATCAAGCTCTCTTTGAAGGGCAAAGGAGCTGGTATTGCTCCGGCCATCTTTTCCATTGTCAACGGGCCAAGGCTCCGAACCGAAGGCATGAGCATTGTAGTACTTGCATCTGTATAAAGCTGATTGGGTGCGATACGTAACAGATCCAGGATGAATTCGTTATAGCGTTGGATTTGATCCTGACTCAGAAAACTTGGATCAGGTAATACGGACCGGATTACAAGGTTGAGAATAATCTGGTAAAATACGGTGAAAAATAGCCAGATGCCGATTGCGGTTAATGCTGAAGTAGCCGCTTGCCTGAATTTGATCGACAGTACAATAGACAAACTCAACCAGAAACCTACATAAATGATACTAATGAGAATGAAGCCCAGTATCCTCCACAGCTCCAATGGTTCCATCCTTACCCCTGTCAGCACCAACCCTCCTCCAATCATCAACAAAATTAGTGTGAGAAATAAGGTGCTTACCATGATCATGGCACTTAAAAACTTAGCCAGCAGCAGATTGTCCCTATAGATGGGTTGTGCCAGAACTCTTGTAAGCGTTCCATTGTTCTGCTCGGCATTGATGGCGTCAAATCCAAGACTAATGCCCAATAAAGGTCCAAGAAAGCTTAGAAAAACATGAAATGGAGGTATAGAATTATCCGTGGCAGTCAATAGTTTAAGGTATAGAAAATTATGATCAGGATCATTAGTGTTGCTGATCGTGGAGCGGATATTGCCCAAAGAAACATACATGGAGCCAATAAACGTTAGTGCGATCAAGACAATCAATACAATAAAGCGCCAGCTTCGGATATGATCCGCCATTTCCTTGTGAAGGACTATCCGAAAAGGATTGGATCCCCTGATTCTTTTCGAGACCTTACTTGTGTCTATTTTATTCTGAATAAAGTGGTTTAATGAAAGTGGTTGACTCTTCATGATGTTCAGTTAATGTCTTCAAAATATTTATGATAAATCTCATCCAGACCATAATCTTTTTGATGTACTCCCAGTATATCATGTCCTTTTTCTACGAGAAAACGAACCAGTGCCGGTGTGATGTTCTGCTTGCATTCAAAAACGATTGTTTTTTGATCTATTGTGATCTGCTTAAGGCTATCCCAATGCTCCAGTTCCTGTTGCAAGAGCCAGGGCTGAGGAATAACCGCTGTCAGTTCCATAGTAACAACATGCCCCATATTGCCAAACAAATTGGCAGATAAGGCTTCGATATTGCCCTGAGCTAACAATTTCCCCTTCACAAAGATTCCCACCCGATCGCATACTTGCTGAACGTGATGTAAATGATGTGAGGAAAGCAGTACAGTCAATCCCTGCTCTTTGCTTAAACGCTTTATTAACGTCAAAAATTCCTGAACACCACTTGGATCAATTCCCAGCGTTGGTTCATCAAGAATGATCAGGTCAGGCCGCTTAATTAATACTTCAGCCAAGCCAAGGCGTTGTTTCATGCCCCGGGAAAAAGTAGATGTTTTCTTGTTCATTGATGCGGAAATCCCAACAATCTCCATCAGCTCTGCTGTAAGTATCCTGATTTCATTCTCAGCAATCCCATTTAATCTGGCAATGTACATCAGGTTTTCCATTGCAGTCATCTGGTCATAAAAGCCTAAACTATCAGGCATATACCCTACTTTTCTCTTCACAGCAATGGGGTTATTTGTCGCGTTATGCCCGCAAACAAATGCAGTACCAGCTGTAGGCTCAGTAAGCCCCAGCATCATGAGTATAGTGGTCGTTTTACCTGCTCCATTTGGGCCCAGCAGTCCAAATATCTCCCCCTGATGAATATCAAGGTTTAGGTTATCTACGGCAGTTTGAAGGCCATAACATTTGGTCAGGCCCTGTAGTTGTATGATAGGATCCTTCATTTTTTCTATCTTCTACCATACTTACGAATAAGATAATATACCAGTGAAATGGCCAATAAGATGACCAGAATACCGATCCATCCAGAGAGCAATGAGGTGCCAACAACCATCCTGAATGTTGCAGGAGCATTGCCATTGCTATTTGTCGCAGTAAATGTAGCCGCGTAGTCCCCGGCGATGGTCTTATCCGGGACTTTAAGCTTTGCAGTTACAGTTGCGGTTTTTCCAGGTTCCAATTGTTTGATCCTGGCGGGTTCGAAAGTAGCTTCCCAATTAACAGGCAGTTGCGAGCTGAGTTCGATATCCTTCAACGGCAGCGAACCCGAGTTCTTTACTTCTAGTAAGATTTCCTTATGACTGCCAGAGGTAAGTTCTTCGCTCAGTTTCCCTGTTGGACTTGTTAAGATGATTCCATACGAGCCTCTTACCACTGCCTCCAGATTTAGGGAAAGCGTATCAGCGTTTGCTATTGCCTTTACAGGTATTTTGTACTTGCCAGGTTTAGTACTGGCTGTGGCATTGATCTCAATCGCGACCTCACGGGAGATTCCAGGATCAATATTTAAAGAAGCAACCTGATTACCCTCTACTTTGTAGCTGACCATCCAGCCTAAAGGCAGATCCGCTTTAAATTCGTACAGCGCTTGTTTAGCCGATCCATTATGGATGGTCGTATTATAACGAAATGCTTCGTTTGTTGCAGCCTCAATATTAATCAGTTTTGCTGTAAAGGCAGATGGGCCAGCACCAGCTGCAACCTGGCCCTGGGCAGACAATCCCAACTGTGATGCAACGAAAAGTAAGAAAAATAATGAAAATTTGGACCTTAGAGTAAGGTACTGGAGTGTAGGTTTTACTAACATGATCTAAACACTAAAATGTATAACAATAGCCTAAAAAAAATGCCGGTTTAATATTTATTTGTCCTAAGCACAAATCAAAAAAACAAAATAAAATTTTCAAACTGATTTAACATTTTTTAACAAAAAAAGATGAATTGTTCCGTTTCATTACAACTGGTAAACAGACTTTACGAACTGAGCATCAGCGCCAGAAGCGGCCAGCTTTGAGTTCCTGGCCAAAGTTTATTGATCGATCCAGTAAGCTACAACTCATTGTAAATCAAGACAATTGCAGTCACTCATTGACATGACAGCAGTCCCCTTCATTCTTGAAATTTCTAAGAACTTTACGAAGTATTTACCTAATTCAGAATCTGCAAAATATGGGACCAAAAAAAAATGCGGTAATTGTTGCTCATCCAGATGACGAAACACTTTGGGCAGTTGGAACATTGCTCGACCAGCCGGAATGGGAATTACTGATCTTATGTTTGTGTAGAAAATACGATCCTGACCGCGTAGCAGAATTTGTCCAAGATCACTCAAAATAATGATTGCCAACACCCCAATGTATAGTTGGTTGTGCTAATTTAGAGGTTGTAAATCATTGACAATTAGAGTTTAACTGCACTAAATAAATCATGAAAACTAAACTTAAAGAAAAAATGATGGATCAAAATTGCGCTATCTACGGATTAGCATTTATTGGAGCATTAGTGTATTATACTCAACAGGCCACTAGTTTTTGGATGGGTGTTCTTGGAGTCTTAAAGGCATTTGTATGGCCAGCACTATTAATCTATAAATTGTTCGAGTTTCTTAAAATCTAATTTCCATTTTTCTGTTCTATTATCTATTTATCGGCATTATGACCTGGGAAATGACCTCTTCGAAGCCATGCTGGGTAAACGAATGATCTACTCCTTTGCCTGCCTGACATCCGAAATAAATAATACTGACAATCAGTAAGCTCCACTATAGCTAACTAGGCTATGCGACTATCAATAAGCCCATTAAATGAGTTAAGAAGAATATAATCCTTAAAATCGAAAACAAGATCGATAAAACAAAATCCCTATAATAGTCCAAAAAATTTAGTCATAAAAATCCCATTAGCTTTAAATAAAACTAGTTTTTAAACCCAGACTCCGTCCGGAACTCAGGAAGATTTTTGCCGCAAGTGTGCCATTTTATTGATTAGTGCGAAGTACTCTGTCTCCAAATGCCTGAAAGCTTTACTCTCGGGGACACCCTCAGGAAAATCCAGTCTTTTTTTATGATAATCTATAGAAACCTGATCAAAACGAACTTTTGTCGTATGGTACAGCGTTTCTTTTGTTTTTTCTTCTTTAGATGCTGGAACACCATTCAAGTTGCCTACATAAGCACTATCGGAAATCAATTGGCCATTGGCCGATTTAAAACACACATAAATTTCCATCTGCTCCTCCAACATCCAATTCTTGGAAAGTGGCAGAAAACAGCCCCCTTCTCCCCTTCTGGCCGCATTCAAATAACCGCTCGCCCGTTTTCTACCCGGATGACTGACCATCACCATCAGTTGGTCATCAGCAGCCCCGTTTTCATTAATGCCAGAATTCCAGCTCAAATGAAGGCCATTTTCTCCTTTACTGATTTTTAATTCATTTGCCGATTCCAGCTGCCCCTTACTGAGGATCACTTTGGTATAATCAACGCAAATATTAGGATATTCACCCGTTAAAGCGTGTTTCTTATTATAGGAGGTGGCTAGGTTATGCGGGTTTTTCAAGCTGCCTTCGGCCTCCGATTTAAAACTGACATTGATAAAATCAGTCATCGGTTTCAAAAAATCCATCGTCGCTGACATGGCCTGACGATTGGCCAGTTGTTTTAAGCTCGGTTTCCCTGGCTTTCCAATCCCGCGCCCCACTAATTGTCCGTTTAATATATAAAAGACTACGTTTCCTATTTTCCCGGAAGGTCGCCCAAAAGGGCCTACTGTAAATATTGCCATGATACAAGGGTTTATTGGTTAGAATTATAAAACGCCAATATACTAATAAAAATAGAACAAATAAGATGCTATTGTATTTAAAGCTAAGTATATTAGTATTCAAAAGAAGTTTTAAATAGGCTCTTTAACACCGTTGGAAGGCGATTTTGACTGACGGGGCCCTACCAAGCCCCTGCTATGGTTTTGTGAGAAATTAAAAAACAGAAATGACTATCACTACACAGCCTAAAAAAAACAAAATTACTGCTGATGGGTTATAGGCAATAATTAATTAGGATGGTACCGCTGTTTAATATTTCAAAGTATTTTATATGAACCGAACCTCTAAAAAACACAGTTATTTTCACAGGAATGGCCTCAGCATTGTTTTCTTAAGCTTATTTATCGTTACCCTTGCTGCACAAGCCCTCACTGGCTGGAAACAGCATAACCAGGAACTTCAGGAAGACCAGCTTTCCCAAATCAGCCTCAGCACTTACCTGCGCAGCGGACACTTTATTTCGGCAACCTTCGAAAATTTCGAAAGCGAGTTTCTGCAAATGGCTTTATACGTGATGCTCACTATTTCCTTACGTCAGGTGGGCTCAGCGGAATCAAAAAAACTAGAAGGTCCTGAAGAAGTAGATCGGGAACCTCGTCCTGCTAAGGATGCACCCTGGGCGGTCCGGAAAGGCGGATGGATTTTGAAATTATACAGCAACTCCCTCTCCATTTGTTTCGCTCTCCTCTTCTTTTTTAGCTGGGCGATGCACCTCTATGGCAGCTGGCAAAACTTTAATGTCTCAAAAGCAGGAAAATATTTGAGTAAAATTTCGGTCATGACCTATCTTGAGCAGCCAGAATTCTGGTTTGAAACCTTTCAAAACTGGCAGAGCGAATTTCTTTCTGTTGCATCTATTGTGGTTTTAACAATATACCTGCGGCAAAAAGGATCTCCTGAATCCAAACCTGTTGATGCTGCACATTGGGAAACGGGAAAATAATCTATTCCTGCTGCTGCAATGGTATCACCGGATAATTCTGCCCGTTTGACCGTAAAAAATCATGAAAAAATGGTTCTTAAGAAAAGGCAATAGGAAGACTAATATGGCTTGATGAAACATAAAAGCGGTTCAGCTTGTTTTTTAAGTAATCTCTAATTCTCATTAAACCCTCAAATTATGGCAAAGCAAGAAAACATCGAAAGAAAAGATAACGCGCCTAAAAAAACTGTTTACAAAGAAACAGAAGAACGTATCAATGAAAATAAACCCGATAATGGAGAGACCTCTTCCGTAGCGGATTTGGGAAGAACAGACTTGATTTCCAGACCGGAACGCAAACATAAACCACTGGGGTCGAGTCATGAGCCCGGGACAGTACCAGGCAGCGACATCTAAGTCGGCAGCAGAGAGAAAGTGTAAATCATTAAAATAATAGACAGATGAAAAACAATAAAACATCAACACCTGGTTCCGCTGCATACAATGTCGAAAAAACCGAAGACTTAACCAGTCCTAAATACCATAGCAGTACCGATCGTAGAAATAGCGAAGAGTTACCGGCGACAGAAAATCTAAATGACCAGCCTCAAAACAATGCTGAAGAGAAAACAGAAGACAAAGATCTTCCAAAAACTAATCTAGGCAACAAAGAGAAAGGGAATGAAAAGCAACGCGAAAAAATCATTACACCCTGATAAAAGGCTTTTTATCTTTCCTAATCAATCTTTTGAGAAACCTTCAAAAGCGCCAAAAATATTACGTTGACGCTTTTGAAGGTTAAAGAAATTACTGGTTAAAGGATTTATTTAAGGACACATGCCGGATTAGGACTTTCTGATTCAAAAACCAGCCCTGTATCTGCGGTTTTATCTCTCCTTTCTAAATAACTCCGCCAGCCAATCATAAGAAAAGCAATAAGCCCAAATACCACAGTTGACCATGGGGTATCACTGACTCCGCTTGTGGCAATGATCCAGCCGCCAACGGTGGTTCCTAAGGTCACTCCCAAATTACCAAATGAGGTAGCCAGGCTATTGGCAAATTCCAAAGATTTTGGTGCGGAAGAAATCATATAGGTCGACGCATTCAGGAAACTTGGCGCATATAAAAATCCCCAGAGCAGGATCACTATAATGGTTGCAATCGTATTTCCTCCTGAAAAATGGAGCAGCACAGGAATGATAATAGTTCCAGAAAGGAAAAATGCCGTCGTTTTTGTGACGTTCTTATTGAGCATTTTTCCTGCTATCCAATTGGCAAAAACACCGATAAGGCCAAATAAAAATAACATATAGCTCACCATTACATTGTCCATATCTTTCGCTTTATTTAGATAATCTGCGAAATAACTATAGGTGGAAAACCAGGCAGAAATCATAAAGAAATTCATTGCCGTACTGATTAAAAATATAGGCTGCTTTAAGATTTTCAGCTGACTGCCATAAGTTTTTTTCTCCCTGACCGGCATAGAGGGCAACAAGAAATAGATTCCGGCCATCGCTATTGCACTCACCAGCGCCTGCACCATAAACGAGTATTCCCAGGAAAACTGACTGGCTAAATAAGTAGCAAACGGAACTGTGGTGACCATCGCAATCGCTACACCACTGAAAACAATACTCATCAGTTCATTTTTGTTCTTTTGATCGCCCTGTGCAACGGCAACAGATAAAGCCGTGGCAATATAAACAGGCTGTAGAAAAGCAGGCAACACCCGAACTAACATGAGCAGCCAAAAAGGCGGCGAAAATGAAGAGACAATTCCAGTAATTAGAAAAATTGAAATGGCGGCAAGCATGACTTTCTTACGGTCAAATCCTGAGGTAAGTAAGGTCATGAAAGGACCTGTTAAAGCAATAATTAGGGCGAAAGCACTCAATAAAACCCCGGCTCTATCAATGGTAATTTCATAATGTGAAGCGATCTGAGGCAGAATTCCGATGACGCCAAATTCTGTGGTAATCACCCCCACAAAACCAAGGCAACCGATGTAGGCAAACTTTTTAGTATTCATTATTTATTGAAATTTTGAGTTAATATTATGCCGCAAAGTTATTTTCTAGCTTTACTTTTGCACTGCATACAACGATTTGTATGGTACTAACAATTTTGTAAGTAATGGCCACAAGAAAAGAAGGTTCAACCAATATGTTGAACGAAAAATGTATCACAGAAGGCTGTGATTTAACTTATGCGGTGTGTAAAGTTGGCGGACGCTGGAAGTTGTTAATCTTATGCAAGCTGGAAGAAGGAAAGTTAAGGTTTGGGGAAATAAGAAAACTGATTCCAAGTGTGACGGAGCGTATGCTGACCCTGCAGCTGCGGGAATTGGAAAAGGATGGGTTGGTCAAGCGTACGGTTTATGCGGAGGTTCCGCCAAGGGTAGATTATGAACTGACTATTGTAGCACAGGAACTCATCCCAATTTGGTCGCAATTGAGCAAATGGGGCACAAAACATAGAGAAATGATGAAATAATAGCGGAAATAAACAATAGAAAAAGCCCCGGATGCGCTTATTTTTACAGCACATCCGGGGCTTTACATTTGATGATTATTGATCAATGCTGGCATTCCTTAAATAACTCCAGTATTCCTCAATAAAACCCTGGATATATTAATATAATCCCGATATCTTAATAAAATTTTGGTATTGGATTTAGGCTTAAATTCTGACGCTGGTGCCAGTAAGGATAAATGGTAGGTAATTCACTTGCCTGATCTAATTTTTTAATTTGTTCAGTGGTTAAATTCCAGCCTACAGCATCCAGATTCTGGATCAGCTGTGCTTCATTTCTTGCGCCTACAATGATGCTAGACACTGTTGGACGCTGTAAGAGCCAGTTTAAAGAAACCTGCGCAACAGATTTACCGGTTTCTTCTGCTACTTCATCCAACGCATCTAATGTGTTATAAAACACTTCCTCATTGACTACCGCTTCTGGTACCGGACTACCTCCTTCTGCGATGCGCCCGGTTTTAGGCAAGGGCTTATTTCTGCCATACTTACCCCCTAATCGGCCTGCAGCCAGTGGCGACCAGACCATTGCACCAACATTCTGATCCAACCCTAAAGGCATCAGCTCCCATTCGTACTCCCTATTGGCCAGCGAATAATAAACCTGATGTGCGATATAACGATTCCAGTGTGCCCTATCGGAAATTCCAAGGGATTTCATCAGGTGCCATCCAGAGAAATTAGAAGCAGCAATATAACGGATCTTACCACTCTGAATCAGGTCGTCCAGCGTACGTAAAGTTTCTTCTACCGGCGTATTCCCGTCAAAACCGTGCATGTGGTAAATATCGATATAGTCAGTTTTTAATCTTTTCAAACTTCCTTCAACTTGTTTCAACAAATGAAAACGAGAAGAACCCTGGTTATTGGGCGCTTCACCGAAAGGGAATGTCGCTTTAGTAGAGATCATCAACCGATCTCTTTTCCCCGCAATTGCCTCACCTAATACTTCTTCCGAAAGTCCATCAGAATAAATGTCCGCGGTATCAAATAAATTGACCCCTGCATCCAGACAAATGTCTACCAATCTGCTCGCTTCTGCACCTTGAGTACTGCCCCAGGCTTTAAAAAATTCACCACTCCCGCCAAAAGTGGCAGTACCAAAACTGAGCACAGGAACTTGTAATCCTGATGCGCCTAATTTTCTATATTCCATTTCTTTTCTGCTTAATATGATTAATGTGTATTGCACCTGCCAAAGGAAAACACTGTTTTCAGAATTTTGTTCATAAATTGGAATAAACGACATAAAATACTGTTCCGGCGATATAACAGTGTCATGGTTTTACTTGATTGATGGTGATGGTATTTACAAGACTGTTCAGGTATACTTCAATGTTATCATAGCCAGTGCTCAGATTTCTTCCGCTGGCATTTGCTACGAGCGGATCCAGGCCCTGAGCAATTTCCCAGCTATCGGGCATTCCATCGCCATCTGTATCCAGCAAAGGACTCAACGTCATTAAAGTTGGCCATCCACCTACATCATTGGCATTGTCAATGATCCCATTTTTACTTTGAGCGGCGCCGCTGGAGCCATTTGCAGTAAAGGTTCCATTTTTTACATTGTCTAAAACCCGCAGGTCTACCGCATCTCTTTTTAAAGAAGCCCCGCCATAATCCAATACTTTCAGATAAGCAGCTTCTGCGGTATGAGTGGTCACATTCTGAGCAATTGGCAAGGCTGCAGAAAGTTTCATTGCTGCTTTATCTGCTGCGGATACTGTGCCATAACCACTGCTGTACTGATTGTAGACTCCATAAGTCCAGTTGTCATTGGTTGGATTGCTGCGGCCAAAAACATAATTGCCTTCAATAAAAAATTTACCCCAGATGTCATATACCTCGGTCCCGGCAATCTTATTCTTATCAATTGAAAATATGCGGTCGCTGTTTTTTGTAGCTGGTCCGGGTTTGTAATAATTGTTGATGAGGTTGATGTTCATTGCTTCGCCACCATAAGCACTGTTGCTGCCCCAATTGTAGATCACATTATTTCTAAAATCTACGAGGTCTGTCAGCGCATAAGCACTCCCTGCACGTTCTCCAAATCTGGGATTTCTACTGTCATGATGCGCAAGTAAATTATGGTGGAAAGACGCATTTTTACCGCCCCATACTCCTCCATAGCCATGCGGACCTTTATCATGCGCAGATTCCCGCAGACTTTCAGAAATGATAGACCATTGTAAAGTTAAATTGTCATTGTTATAAAAGGAAACACATTCATCCGTAGACCAGCTCATCGAACAATGGTCTACAATGATATTCTTCCATTCGTAACCACCAATCGCATCCGCCTCCATTTTCGCCTCATCACCCATTCTAAAACGCATATAGCGGATAATGACATTGTTACTTTTTACATTTAAAGGGTATTTCCTAATGGTGATGCCATCGCCCGGTGCAGTCTGACCAGCGATGTACACATCGCCATTACTTAGGTTTAATGCCGAGTTCAAAGTAATTGTACCGGAAATTTCAAACACAATAATCCGGGCACCTTTAGTGTCTATCGCAGCTCGTAAACTACCCGCACCTGCATCGTTCAGATTGGTCACTTTAATGACCTTCCCGCCTCTGCCACCTGTAGTAATTTTTCCGAAACCTTCTGCCCCGGGAAAGGCAATTGCAATTTCTTCTTTCGGAAGGTTTAAGATCGGAATTGGAGCCGTTTCAATTGGCTGACCAGGAAGCTGCGACTTTTTACAGGCCGTCATGCCCATAAAAATGCTGGTCGCTGCTAATGTAGCATAGAGCGTCATTTTCATCGTGAATAGGTTTAGTTCATGCCAGGTTTTGTTTGCTTCAAGCGAAGCAATCGATTGCCTAATTAGGCTGTAAAAACTCCAGCGTTATACATTTGGTTAAAACAATGGTACATAGTTTTTTAACTAAAAAAAAGATGGTCTGCATAAAAAACTATGCAATCGTTGCCGGTCTCATTTCTTCTAGCACATTCAGGAATATGGGCTAAATTATTCGTTATCGATCCCAGAAATCCGCTACATTTATTTAATCTTTTAAATCAACAAGATGAAACACCTACTTTCCTTTATCCTGGTTGCAGCTCAGCTGATGAGCTATACCCCTGCGCAATCACAGCAATACCTGGGTTCAAAAACGCTTTACAAGCCGCTTCAGGAGAAATACACCAAGGTGCCGGTGGATTATCAACCTGTATTTTTGAATTATCTTGGCCGCCATGGCGCAAGGAATCTCACTAAGGATGTGGCAAAATCAACCGCCTGGATGATAATATTTAAAGCGGATAGTGCTAAAGCTTTAAATCAACGCGGACAGCAGTTAAAAGCTGCATTAGTGCATCTGCAGAAAGTAGAGCTCAAAAATCTGGAGTCTATTTCCGAAATCGGAAAGCAGGAACTCAGGGGGATTGCAGCCCGTGCCTATCGTATAGAGCCCGGTTTTTTTGCACCAAACCAGCACTTATTAGTCAATACCACAAGCAAAGAGCGCACAAAACAAAGTGCTATGGCCTTTTTAGAAGGAGCCTCAGCTGCGGCAAAAGGGAAAATAGCCAGCATCAAATGGAATGAACATGATGATGTGAACCTGAGGTTTTTTGATTTATCCAAGCCCTATTTATCCTTTAAAGCTTCAGGGCCATGGCATTCCAGTTATGATCAACTCGCAAAATTGCTGAAACAGGAAGCCTTATCTGCGCGGATTTTCAACACTTTCTTCCAGGCAGACTATGCAAAACGCATCAGTACAAAGGAAAAAATCCGTTTTGCAGATGACCTGTATGGTTTTTACAGCATCTTACCGGCCATCCATCAGGAGATCATCAAAGACGGCCTCAGCGCCAAAGACCTCAGTTTAAGCCAGTTTTTTACAGCAGCAGAACTCGCCGTTTTGTGTCAGCTGAATGATGCAGATAACTTTTTGAAAAAAGGTCCTGGTACTGATAATAACGGAATTCAGGTGCGCATTGCAGCCCCTTTACTGGCCGATTTTATCCGTACTACAGATGCTTTCATCCAATCAAAACCGCACAGTGCAGTGCTTCGTTTTGCCCATGCAGAAACCATTGCTCCTTTTGCAGCCATTCTGAATTTAGAGGGTGCTTCCACTGCCACAAAAAACATCCAGACTTTTGACCAGCTCTGGAAAGCAAAAAATATCATTCCTTTTAGTGCAAACATCCAAATGCTCCTCTACAAAAATCCCTGGAACAACAGCTACCTGGTCAAATTTTTACTCAATGAAAAGGAAACAAAGATTAAAGGCCTGGGTACAAAGATCGCTCCCTATTATCTCTACAAAGACGTTCGTGCATTTTATTTAAAAAAACTAAAGGATCTTGGCCTGGGCTTAAATAGCAATATGGAAGAATACCTCAACAATGCTAAATAAAACACAAACAGATTTCTATATTTGATTCCATATAACTAACAGTTTTAACAAAAAACATTATGAAAAGATACTTTTTTATACTCTTTTTATTTTTCTCCTTTTCAGGATATGCGCAGCAAAGCCTGAACAATTACAAATATGTAGTGGTTCCAGAAAAATTCAGCTTCTTAAAAACCAATAATCTTTATGGCTTAAATGACCTGGCTAAATTCCTTGTCGAGCAAAAGGGCTTTACGGCTTATCTGGATAATTCAGAGCTACCTTCAGAGATTGCAAACAACAAATGTACTGCACTAAACCTAGACATAATAGAGCGTAAAACGATGTTCACCACTAACTTAACCATCGTATTGAAAGATTGCCAGGGCAATATCCTCTTTAAAAGTAAGGAAGGAAAAAGCAGGGAGAAAGAATATAAAACCTCTTATAATTTTGCGCTTAGAGATGCTTTTAACTCCATGGACAGCTTAAACTATGTGGCTTCAGCTACGCCGATGACACCAATGCCAGTGGCAGCAGTTCCTCAGCAAAGCACTGTAGTCACCTATGCTCCAGCTACGGCCTCCGAAGTTGTTCCTGCTGCCGGTACTTTATACGCACAGCCAATTGCGAACGGTTTTCAACTGATCAACACTGCTCCAAAAGTGGTACTGACACTACTTATCACTACTGTACCTGATTACTTTATCGCTAATAATGCGAGTGCTCAAGGCATCGCCTTCAAAAGAAATGGCGAATGGTTCTTTGAATATTATCAGAACAATAAACTGGTAACTGAAAAATTATTGATCAAGTTTTAAAACATTCACACACCTGGATCCTTCCCGGGAATTCACCAGGTGTGCTGCTATTCCACTCCATTTAGCTGCAAATTATAGAATAAATACGCTATAATGACCCAATATAGAACGTTTACTCTATAATTTGCTTTTATAGAATAAACGCTCTATATTTATAGGTATTTTAAGCCTAAATCATGAAAAGTCAAGCGGTCATCACAGGAGACATCATCAATTTCACCAAGCTGTCTGCAGCAAACAGAAAGAAACTTATTGAGGATACAGGAAAACTTTTGAAAACCTGGATTCAAGCCAAAGAAAACGCAGAGATATTCAGAGGGGATAGTTATCAGGTCTTATTCGAAGATATTCAGGAGGCAATTACCAGAAGTATCCAGCTGATCTGCTGGTTCAAGAAACATTCTGATGAAGCCGCTAAAATCTTTTTGAGCACGCGCATTTCCATAGGGATCGGTAAAGTGGCCTATCTGGGTAAAAATGTGCTCAATTCCGACGGAGAAGCATTTCATCTTTCCGGCAGAAATTTTGACACCATGAAACCGGAAGAATACCTAAGCATTCATACCAACAATGAATTTAAGAACGATGGGATTAAAATTATACTTAACTTCATTAATAAATATATAGAAAAATGGACAAAGGGACAGTCTGAGGTAATATTTTTGCTTCTGGAAGGAAAAACCCAGCAAGAGATTGCGGTGCTCCTCTCCTTGTCTCAACCTTCAGTTAACAGCAGGTTAAAATCTGCAGGCTGGAAAGAATTTGAACCCAGCATCAAATATATTGCAGACTTAGTACAACAGGAATAATGGAGATGAATTTACTACTCAGATTGATTATCGCACATTTACTAACCGATTTTGTGTTTCAGCCTAAAAGCTGGGTAACCGATCGGGAGCAGAAACAGGGAAAGTCCACAAAACTCTACCTCCATGTACTGGTCACTACAATAGTAGCCTACCTGCTCTCTGGATTGTATACCAATTGGATCATTCCAGTAGTCATTTTTTCCTCACATCTGCTCATTGATTACTTTAAATCAAAGGTTGATAAAGATAGATTCCGTTATTTTATCATAGACCAGCTGGCGCACCTCCTGGTTATTGTCCTGCTGAGTTTATCTATTGAACACAAATGGGCCAGCAGTATCACCACTTTTGAACTGCTCACAGGGAGTTCAAAATTCTGGATCATTGCCGCAGGATACCTGTTTGTAACCTTCCCATTGGGCATTATCATCGGAAAAGCCACTCAGAAATGGAGAGATCAGATCAACCTGGAAAAAGAAAGGTCTTTAGCCGCAGAGGAAGCGGAAAACCTCGCCAATGAGGCAAAAATCATTGTAGTCAGCCAACCGATTCGCAGCAATGAAGAACAGGAATTAGGACTGGCAAGTGCAGGTAAATGGATCGGAATCTGTGAAAGGTTATTGATCCTTACTTTTGTGATCATGGGGCAATACACAGCCATTGGGTTCCTGATCACTGCAAAATCCATTTTAAGGTTCAGTGAAAAAGAAAACAATACGCAGCTGAAAACAGAATATGTACTGGTAGGAACACTGGTTAGTTTCGCTGCTTCCGTCATCATTGGCTTACTGATTCATTTTGCGATCAGCTAGGTTTTTCATGATTTCCTTTAGTCATCATTTCCTTTCAATTTTCGCTGCTTGTCGATTGAGGGAATTTAAACCATAGCGAACAGCGATTTTTGCTTACTTTTACACAAAAAATTGAGTAATTATGCCTTTTACAGCCTTAGGTTTGTCACCTGCTTTATTGAAAGCACTGGCAGACCAGAATTTCACAGTGCCCACTCCCATTCAACAAACCGCTATCCCAGCTATATTAAATAAAAAAGACGTTTTAGGTATTGCCAAAACCGGTTCCGGAAAAACAGCCAGTTACGTTTTACCCCTTTTAATGAATTTGCAGCAGACCATTGGTGTAAAAAATCGCCATGCAAATGTATTGGTGCTAGTGCCTACACGTGAATTGGCAGAACAAGTAAAAGAAGTATTCAAGACCTTTAGTCCGGCACTGGCTAAGCCCCTGAAAACATTAGCCGTATATGGCGGTGTTTCTATTAACCCACAAATGATGGGTATGCAAGGAGTAAATGTGTTGGTGGCTACACCCGGCAGGTTATTAGAATTGGTAGACAATAATGCGGTACACTTATCTGATATTGAAACTCTGGTATTGGATGAAGCTGATAAAATGCTCAACTTAGGTTTTAAAGAAGAACTGAACAAAATCCTTGCTTTATTACCTAAGAAGCGTCAGAATTTATTGTTTTCTGCTACGCTGAGTCCTGATATTGAAAACATCAACCAAATTGTGCTGCAGGATGCAGTGGTCATTAAACTGGAAGCAGAAGAAGATACACTGGACACGATCAATCAGCTGGCTTATATTGTTTCAGAAGAAAAGAAAGGACCGTTTTTACGCTACCTGATCCAGCACCACGACATGCAACAGGTATTGGTATTTACTTCCTCCACGCACCAGGCAGATGCTGTGGTCAACAAGCTTAAAAAGAATAATATTGATGCCAGAGCCATCCATAGCAAGAAAAGTCAGGGCTCCAGAACGGAATCTTTACTGCTCTTTAAATCCGGTAAGCTCAGGGTGTTAGTGGCCACAGATTTAATGGCCAGAGGGATTGATATTAACTTTCTTCCTTATGTGATCAATTATGAATTGCCAAGATCACCTAAAGATTATGTACACCGGATCGGTAGAACCGGCCGTGCAGCAGCTGCAGGAGATGCCATTTCCTTAGTCAGCAAGAATGATTTACATCATTTTGAAGTGATTCAGAAAAAGATGGGTAAGAAAGTAAACCTAATTGATGGCGAAAACATCATCTAGTTAAAAGCGAGAAAGCGCTGCCCTAAAAAATCAGACATAATTTTGGGCAGCGCTTTCTCGTTACCTTATTTTTTTAGCCAGGAAACCTGCTGCTTGCTCTCATGATCCGCACCGATAATATTTTTATAAAGCTCCGGTCTTCTGGCTTCCAGATAACGAAATCCTCCGGCCAGATGTAGGGGCTCAGGGCTCAGCTCCGCTACCACAAATTCATTATCCAATGACCTGCATTCGGTCATGACTTCTCCAAAAGGATCAATAATCATGGAACATCCATTTTTAAGCTGATCGTCATCCATACCAATTGGATTAGCAAACACCAGGTATATCGCATTGTCGTAAGCACGCGCAGGCAGCCATTTCATCAGCCATTGACGCCCTTTTAAACCGTCAAATTCTGCACGTAATATTTCCTGATTGGCAGTCTTGTCTGTCCAGAGTGCAGCATCCACAAACCCTGCACCGGGCCTGGTAGATGGGGTACACATGGTCACATGAGGCATAAATATGACCTGAGCACCTAATAAGGTGGTGGCCCTCACATTTTCAATGATGTTATTATCGTAACAAATCAGGATGCCACATTTCCAGCCATAAAGGTCAAAAACAGTATATTCATTTCCTGGCGTCAGATGAGGGTTGATAAATGGGTGCAATTTACGGTGCTTAGCCACCAGACCGTTTTGATCTACACAAACATAAGCCTTGAATAGGTTGTTCTCTTTGTCCTTTTCAAAAAGGCCTGCCAGGATTGCAATTTTATACTTTTTAGCCAGTTCTGTTAACTTAAGGATACTGGGCCCATCTGGGATGAACTCCGCGAGGTCCAGCATTTCTGCCTTAGAAAGCGGCCTCGCGAAGGTATAACCAGTGATGGAGCATTCATGGAAGGCAATTGCATCTGCACCTTCTGCTGCAGCATTTTTGGCCATTTCCGCGATCACAGCGAGGTTATAATCTTTATCACCACTTCTGTTTTCAAATTGTGCGGAAGCTATTTTAATGTTTTTCATATCTCAGTATTTAATTAAGGAAGAAGCCCAAAACTAAGTACACTTGCGGATGAAAATTTGTATAAAACCGACAAATTAGTATTTATACCGCCATGAGGTTGATGGCCAGGAGCTGCTGGCTATGCTTATACTGTATGGGGCTGAGGCCGGTCATTCTTTTGAAATTATGATTCAGGTGCGCCTGATCGTAATATCCGGAGGCATATATCAGTTCTGCAATTTTGCCTTTGTCGGGTTGCTTTTGCAGAAGTTTCAGGAAATGCTGAAACTTAATCGTATCTGCAAATCTTTTAGGGCTGATCCCAATATGCTCCCTGAATTTACGCTCCAATTGCTTTTCCGTTATTGGCAGGTTTTGCAAAAGCTGCGCAATGCTGATGATGCCCTGTTGCTGAGAAATGAGATTCATTGCTATTGCGATCTCTTTGCTTAATGCGCTGGACTCTATCGTTTTTTTCGATAAAAACTTTTCAATGCAATCAATCGCCCTGTGTACTGAAACAGCAGAAATGACCTGATCTTCCAGATCCCGTGCCTCGGAACCAAATAAATCTACCAGCGGTACCGTATAGTCTTTTAGCTCATCAGCCGGAATATGAAAATGCGTAAACAAAGCATGGGGCTGTAAAACCACGACAATCATACTCAGATCTCCCTTGGAAGCCATGGTGCTGTATTGACTGAGCTGCCCATAAACAAAGCTCCGGGGCTGTAATTGAGGGATCAGATTGCCTTCCTCCCATTGCAGCAGCTGATCTTTCAAATGAAAAACAATGCCAGGATTCCCGTCAGAAAACATCCGGTATAACTGCTGCGTAGAAGTCTGCCGACTTAATACCAGGTAGTGTTTTACCAAACCCTGAACAGAAATATGAGGAGGCAATTGCATATCGGGTGTAAAGATAAATAAAAACGGCCCGGAATGAATAAGCATTCCGGACCGTTCTTTTTAGGGGGTCAATTGCGATGACATTAATTCATCACTATTTCCAGCCTCCGCCTAAATCCCTGTAAAAGTGGACTACTGCATTCAGTTGTTCCTTTTTAGTTTCTATCAGTTCTAATTTAGATTCCAGGGCATCTCTTTGTGTCATTAAGACTTCAAAGTAGTTCACTCTGGCCGACTTAAACAGGTCATTTGAAACCAGGATCGACTTGTTCAAAGCACCTACCTGCTGTGATTTCAGCTCATAGCTTTTTTCCAGGTTGCCGATCTTGGAAAGCTGGTTAGAAACCTCCAGATAGGCATTTAAAATACTGCGTTCATAGTTATACATCGCCTGAAGCTGGCGCGCATTAGCCGTGTTGAACTCCGCTTTGATCGCATTTCTATTGATCAGCGGGCCAGCAACATCACCAGCAAGTGAATACAAAACCGACTCCGGGAATTTCAAGAAATAACTCGGCTTAAAGGCCTGTAATCCTACCGCTGCGGAAATGTCCAGGGAAGGATAAAATGCAGCCCTTGCTACTTTAACATCTAGTTTTGCAGCCGCAAGTTCCAGCTCTGCCTGCTTAATATCCGGGCGATTGGCCAGTAATTGCGAAGGCACACCAGCCTGAACAGCTGCAGGAAGTAAACCTAAAAAGTTACCGCGTTCTCTTTTGATCTCCTGAGGATATTGACCCAGCAGAAAATTAATCCTGTTCTCCGTTTCTTTAGTCCTTTGCAAGAGGTCAAATTCTAAATTTCTGGAAGCCAGTACTTCCGCCTCAAATTTTTGAACGCCCAATTCTGTGGCTCTCGCTGCTTCTTTCTGAACTTTTACAATCGATAATGCATTCTTTTGCAATTCGATGTTTTGTTTTACAATTTCCAGCTGACTGTCTAAGGCCAGCAACTCATAATAAGCGTCGGCTACTTCGGCAATCAGATTGGTTAAGGCAAAATTCTTACCTTCTACAGAAGACAAATACCTGCTCACAGCGGCTTTCTTAGCGCTTCTTAATTTCTTCCAGATGTCTACTTCCCAATGCGCATAAGCGGATAAATTGTAATCCATCAAAGCATCTGGAACGGCTTTACCCGGAGTGATTTCCGTGCCGGCATCACCTGCCCCCTGACTGGTATAACGGCCTACTTTTTCTACGCCAATGCCTCCTCCTAAACCCACTGTTGGCAGCAGCTCTCCTTTTTTGATCTTGATTTCGTTTCTGGCGATTTCAATTTCCTGCATGGTGATTTTCAGCTCCTGGTTGTTCTTCAAGGCCGTATCAATCAAATTGATCAGGTTTTGATCCTTAAAAAAACTACGCCATGGCATCGCTGCGATATTGGTGCTGTCCTTACTGGTACTGTATATTTCAGGAACAGCAGTATTTGGAGTTTGTACAGCAACCGAAGGCACTTTACATCCTGCTACTGCTATGGCAGCGCTCAGTGCCAGCATGGAGCCTTGTAACTTAAATTTATACATTGTGATCGATTTCTTCGGTTAATGGATTTTCTTCTTCGTTTTTAACTAGTTTATGTTTTTCAGCAATTCTGCCGAATACATAATACAAACCTGGGATAATCAATACCCCGCAAATGGTACCTACAAGCATCCCGCCAGCGGCTGCAGAACCAATCGTCCGGTTTCCGATTTTACCTGGCCCATTCGCCAATACCAATGGAATCAAACCTGCAATGAAGGCGAATGAAGTCATTAAGATCGGACGGAAACGGACTGCTGCCCCTTCCATTGCTGCCTGTAATACGGTGGCTCCTGCCCTGTGCTTCTGCACGGCAAACTCCACAATAAGTACCGCATTCTTACCCAGTAATCCAATTAGCATCACAAAGGCCACCTGTGCATAAATATTATTTTCTAATCCACAGATTTTCAATAGCAGGAATGCCCCGAAAATCCCGCATGGTAGAGAAAGAATCACCGTTAATGGCAAAATGAAACTTTCATATTGTGCGGCAAGAATCAGGTATACAAAGCCTAAACAGATCAGGAAAATGTAAATCGCCTCGTTTCCACGAGATACCTCATCTTTGGAAATACCCGCCCAATCAATGCTAAAACCTCTCGGTAAGGTCTTTTCAGCCACTTCATTGATGGCATTAATCGCCGCACCGCTACTGTAACCCGGTGCAGAAGCACCGCTGATCTCAGCAGCATTGTACATATTGTGTCGGGTAATTTCAGACAGACCATATACCTTTTCCATTCTCATAAAGGCCGAAAACGGCACCATTTCATCCCGGCTATTTTTAACGTATAACTTAAGGATATCCTCTGGCAATGCCCTATACTGTGGTAAAGCCTGCACCATCACCTTATACTGACGGTCGTATTTGATGAAATTGGTTTCATAATTACTACCCACCAAGGTGGAAAGTGTGTTCATGGCATTTTCAATCGTTACGCCTTTCTGCTGCGCAATGTCGTTGTCCACACGCAGCATATATTGAGGGAATGCCGCACTGTAAAAGGTAAATACCGACGATAATTCCGGACGTTTACTCAATTCCTTCACAAAATCCTTACTCACAGTTTCCATCTTTTTAAAGTCGCCAGACCCCGCCTTGTCTAATAAACGCAGTTCGAAACCACCAGCAGCACCATATCCTGGCACGGCAGGCGGTTGAAAGAATTCGATAGTAGCCCCGGAAATCCCTTTGGATTTTTCTTCCAGTTCCTTCATAATCTCTTCCACGCCGTTTTTCCGATCTTCCCAGCTTTTCAAATTCACCAAACAGGTACCTGAGTTGGCACTCGTTCCTTCTGTCAGGATTTCATAACCGGCCAAGGCAGAAACAGATTGAACTCCCTCTACACCTTCCGCGATTTTCTGCAGTCTTTCCGCAATTTCATTGGTTCTTTCTAAAGAAGAGCCCGGAGGAGTTTGAATAATCGCATAAAACATCCCCTGATCCTCATTCGGAATAAAACCTGAAGGCAGACTGTTGTTCAGGAAGAATGTTCCGGCACAAAATGCCAGCAGCAGGCCAAAAGTGATCACCTTACGGTTTACAATCAGCCCAAGCAACTTTTGATATTTACCGGAAAGTTTATCAAAACCTGTGTTAAAACCATCTAAAAACTTATCTAAAGCATTCTTTTTCTTTACTTTACCATGGTGATTTTTTAGTAAAATAGCACAAAGTGCCGGGGTTAGTGTAAGGGCAACGATACCAGAAAGGATAATCGCTGTAGCCATCGTAATAGAGAATTGCCTGTAGAAAATCCCCACTGGGCCAGACATAAAAGCAACCGGGATAAATACAGCGGCCATCAAAAAGGTAATCGCGATAATGGCTCCACTGATCTCATGCATCACTTTTTTTGTCGCTTTTCTTGCAGAGATATGGTGTTCCTGCATCTTGGCATGGACCGCTTCAATGACCACAATGGCATCATCCACGACGACCCCAATCGCCAGTACCAGGGCAAATAAGGTCACGAGGTTGATCGTAATCCCGAAAAACTGCATGAACATAAACGTTCCAATCAGCGATACAGGAACGGCAATTGCCGGAATCAAAGTAGAACGCCAGTCGCCCAGAAATAGGAATACCACCAATCCAACCAGGATAAATGCTTCTACGAGTGTGTGGATCACTTTTTCAATCGAAGCATCCAGGAATTTTGAAACGTCGTAACTGATCTCATAATCCACACCCTTAGGGAATGAAGATTTCTTGATCTCCTCCATTTTAGCCTTGATGTCTTTAATGACCTGACTCGCATTACTGCCATAAGATTGTTTCACCGTGATTGCTGCTGAAGGCCTTCCGTTCAGGTTCGAATAAATGTCATACATCGAACTTCCAAACTCAATATTGGCCACATCTTTCAATCTCAGAATCTCGCCTTGCGGTGTAGACCTTAAAATGATATCTCCGTAAGCTTCCTGAGTAGTGAAACGCCCTGGATATTTTAACACATATTCAAAGGATTGAGATCTTTTTCCTGAACTTTCACCAGTTTTTCCTGGCGATGCTTCTAAACTCTGCTGGTTCAACGCTTCCAAAACCTCGTCTGCAGAGATTTTATAGGCCAGCATACGGTCTGGTTTCAGCCAGATGCGCATCGCATATTCCCGGTTACCCAGGATATCTGCCACACCAACACCGTCTACCCGTTTCAGTTCTGAGAGCACGTTAATGTCCGCAAAGTTGAACAGGAACTTCTGATCCATCTTTGGATCCTTGCTGTACAAGTTGATGTACATCAGCATATTTGATTCTTCACGAGTGATCTTTACCCCTTCACGCACCACTAATGGCGGTAATTTGTTGATCACGGAAGCAACACGGTTTTGAATGTTAACGGAAGCCTGATTGGGATCCGTTCCCAGGTTAAACACCACCTGAATGGATGCTTCACCATCATTACCAGCATCAGAAGCCATATATTTCATTCCTGGAACACCATTAATGGCTCTTTCTAAAGGAATGATAACCGATTTAATCATCAGCTCGCCGTTAGCTCCAGGGTATTCGGCGGTGATATTCACCTTTGGCGGTGAGATTGAAGGGAATTGCGTAACCGGTAAGTGGCTCAATGCCAAAGCACCCAGAAACACAATAATGAGGGATATTACTATAGAAAGGACTGGCCTTTGTATAAACTTATTAAACATTTACTTAGTTTTAAATGATAGGATCAAACTGAAAAGACTCGTAATTATTCCGCTTTTAATCTCAAATGAGAGATGACTTCCTTAGGATCCTGGAATTTATACCTGATCTTTTCATCATCTTTAACTTTCTGAACACCTTCCAAAAGGATCTTATCGGTTTCAGAAAGACCGCTTCCTACCACGTATAGGTCAGGCATTTCACTGGAAATGGTGATGTTTCTGGAATGGATCACATCGTCCTTTCCTACCACAAACACATACATTTTATCCTGAATCTCGTAAGTTGCTTTCTGCGGAATAATCAGTGCCCCGCGTAATGGAACCACCATTTGTATTTTACCGGTTTCGCCATTTTTTAACAGCTTATTGGCATTCGGAAAACGAGCCCGGAAAGCAATGTTGCCCGTTTCTCCGTTAAACTCACTTTCAATCACCTCAACATTTCCCTTTTCTGATAAAACCTGGTTATTGGCCAATAGCAGACTCACTTTTTTGTCGCCACGGTCTTTTACATTCATCTGGTAAGACAAATATTCAGGTTCAGAAACATTGAAATAAGCGAATACCTGACTGTTGTCAGAAAGACTGGTCAGCAATGCGCCTTCATCAATCAGACTTCCTAATTTCATTGGAATCCGGTCAATAGTGCCATCAAAAGGCGCCTTGATCTCGGTAAATGACAAGTGGAGTTTCGCCAGGGAGACTTCTGCTTTGGCGGCATCCAGTTTAGCCTGGGCTACTGCCTGTTCATTTCTGGAAACTACATTTTTATCAGCCAGCAGTTTCACGTTCTGCAGCTCTATTTGCGCTTCTTTTACTTCAGCCTGAGCCTTTAACAGCTCTGCTTCATAAAGTTTCGGCATGATGCGAAACAACAGTTGTCCAGCCTTAACAGACTGTCCTTCATCAACGTAAATATTTTGTAAGTAGCCCTTTTCCTGGGCGCGGATCTCAATATTCCGGACTGAACGAATTTGAGATACGTATTCTTTAGTAAACGAAGTATCAGTTTTTAAAGGATTGGTAATGGAAAACTGACTTTCTTCTTTTTTCTCTTCTTTTTTTGTGGTACAGCTTGTAAGGTTGAAAAAGGCAACAGCGCCTGTCAACATGAGTATTTTCTTCATGAGTAATTAATGGAAATTAAGCGAATAAATTCTTGGAATTCATAGAATTCCAGCGTAAGGGTTCTAAACGAAGGTTACGTAATGCTCAAATCCTCAGTACTCTTTGTCTGATATAGATGGGTGAAGAATTGCCGGAAAAAGGCAGAAAAGGCTGATAATGCTGATGATCAGCATCAGCGATTATAAGGGAATAAAATGTAAGGTACCACCTATTCAGGAGATAATATTCCTGATGTAAGTTTTTAACTGGGAGCTCATCGCTGCTCAGGTGTTCCTCATCCAGGTCTAAATCAGCCTCTTCGATGACATTAAGATCCTGACCTGCGCCCCTTAATTTTGGCCCTTCACTTTTTGCAAGTCTCTGATTGGAAGGACAATGTTTGGCATGATGAGGTGTATCTGCATGAAGATAATGCCCTCCGCAAAGCAGGAAGGTAAACAAAGCCACGAAAAATACGACTACTCTCATTTTGGTCGCAAAAGTAATCAAAGAATTGAAAGAAAAAAATGAATATCCAGAAATTGAAAATTGCGTGATATTTAATCAAAACTGCTAAAATGAATACGAATTCATTTTAGCAGTCTTTCATCACACCATTTCTGGACTAATGTGATGAGGGGATAATCCCTGGCGCTGATAGGTTGATTTCCTGAAGCACATGAACTTGATCCAGAAAGTATTTGTCGTGTGAAATTACCAGCAGCGTCCCTTTGTATTCCTGAATCGCTTCAGTTAAAATCTCTATATTTTGAATATCCAGGTTATTGGTAGGTTCGTCCAACACAATTAAATCCGGACTTTGGTTGCCGATAGTTAAACCGCAAAGGATCAACCTCATTTGCTCCCCACCGCTTAGAACTGAACAAGGCTTATCCCAATGTTCCTTCGCGAACAAAAACCGGTTTAAGCGGAGCTTGATTTCGTGTTCCTGCAGTGCTCCTGAATTAAACTGCTGTGCTTGTTCATACACACTGAGTTTAGTATCAATGATGGAATATTCCTGATCTACGTATACAGAGGTAAAGTCGGTCTGTGTTATACTGCCCGATTGTGGTTTTAATCCACCTAAAATTAGCTGAACCAAGGTACTCTTTCCAGATCCGTTCTCGCCCTGGATTGCTAAACGATCCCCTGACCTGAGCTGAAAGTTCAAACTTTCCTTCCAAAGTAATTGCCCCTTATAACCAAAATTGAGGTCTTTTGCAGTCATCAATATTTTCCCGGTATGCAGCTCAGAAGAATCGAGATTCATTTTCATCCGATCTGCATGTGGCAAATCCTTTCGCAATAAACTCAGCTCCTGCGAGATGGCATCTAGCTTTTCGGCATGCACACCTTTCAAACGTGAAGTACTTTTCTCCGCATTATTTCTTAGTGTATTCATCATAATTGTTGGAATGCCTGCATTTTCCTGCTTCCGCTTCCCTCTGGAATCCAGCTTCTGCTGTCGTTCTAATGCGCTGCGTTCTACTTCTTTCGCTTTTCGGAAAGCCTTTTCTTTACTTCTTAATGTCTGATCAAAAGCTTCCATTTCTATGGCACGCTGTGCGGTATAAAACTCATAATTGCCCCCATATCTACTGATTCCATCAGGCTGCAGCAAAACCACCACCTGCAAAAGGTTCAGCAATTCGCGGTCATGGCTAACGACGACTAAAGTTTTTCTACTCAGCCTGATCTCTTCATAAAGCAGCATTCTGCTTTGCCTGTCCAGGTGGTTACTGGGTTCATCCATCAAAATGATCTCCGGCTGATGGATTCGAATTCCTGCAAGGAACACCTTTGACTTTTGTCCGCCGCTTAAAGTGTTCATTTTCTGATGGAGATCGAGGCCGTCCAGCTTCCAGTAGGCAAAGCTCTGCTGACAGCGCGATTCAAAATCCCAGTCGTCATTTAATACGCTGAGGTTTTCTTCCGTCATCTGCCCGGCTAAAATTTCCTGCATCGCTTTTAGCTTGCCCTCCAATTGCAGGACTTCCGCAATGCTCCAGTCATTATATTCCTCCAAAAGCTGGGGGACATAGTAAGGCTTGGATTCGGCTTTAACCGATCCACTAACTGGCAGTAATTTTCCGGCCATGATTTTTAACAAGGTGGACTTTCCAAGGCCATTATTGCCGATTAAAGCAATTTTTTCCTGTGGATTCACACTGAAATTTAAAGATGAAAACAGGCGATCCCGATTGGGATGCTGGTAAGTAATACTATGAAGATGAAGCATAAAATCCTTTCTTTTTATTAAAAAAATGAGGTAACCAGATTTCTGGCTGCCCTTTATTTTCGGAAAAGAAATGGATCCTACATGCTGTTTTTATCAATTAGTTTAGAACTGCAAATATAATAATTTTAATTTACTCCTTCAGGTTTCATAGGTTTGCAGGATCAATCGCCGTAATTATGGAAAACAAAATATCAGCAGCAGACTTAATTATCAATGAAGATGGCAGTATTTACCATCTGAATCTATTACCTGAAGACCTCGCCCAAACGGTGATCACCGTAGGAGATCCGGATCGCGTTTCAGAAATCTCTAAGCATTTTGACCGCATCGAACTTAAAAAGGGAAAGCGGGAGTTTATCACCCATACCGGTTATTTAGGTCAACGCAGGATTACCGTGATTTCAACTGGAATCGGAACAGACAACATTGACATTGTATTTAATGAATTAGATGCCCTGGTTAATATTGATTTCGAAAGCAGAATGGTCAAAAAAGAACTGACCTCACTCGATATTATCCGTATTGGTACTTCGGGAGCTATTCAACCAGATCTACCGATGGGAACCATTCTTGCTTCTTCTTTTGGCTTAGGCTTAGATGCCTTGATGCAATACTATATCCATGAACTTTCTGTAGATGAACGTCCGATTTTAGAAGCATTCCATACCCATTGTGCACATATTAAAGGGATTCATCCTTATTTAACCGCTGCCGATAATACCTTGCTGGCAACAATCGGGGCTGATATGGAGCAAGGGATCACGATTACCGCACCTGGTTTTTATGCCCCTCAAGGCCGACAAGTTCGCGCAAAAAATTCCATACCTAATTTCATTGCTTTACTGAATACCTTTCAGCATGGCAAATACCGGATTACAAATCTGGAAATGGAAACCGCAGGAATCTATGCTCTGGCTAGGGTACTAGGTCATAAAGCGCTTTCTGTAAATGCGATACTCGCCAGCAGAGTGAATTTTGAGTTTAGTAAAACCCCAAATAAAGTAGTAGATCAGGCGATCAGAATGGTATTGGATAAGCTAGGCTAACGCTGTTCATTTATCCTGATTTATGGCAAAAGGTTTTTAAAGATTTCCAAACAAAACAGGCGCTACTGTGTTCCATTGATAGATATAGAACGAATTATTATGTTTGAATTAATAAAAAATAAAGTCCGAATTATAGCTGCAACATCATTGTTAAGTGCCTACGATACAGAAGAATTAGATGCAGGGAAAAGATTTGTTGCCATCCTTGCTGGTGCATATATCTTTCAAAAAGGAATCAGAGCCATTTCGAAACATCCTATCATAGGGATTCAGGAAGCGGTGCTTGGTGGTATATTGTTATATAATGGTACGGTAGGTATCCATAAAAAGATCGTTAAAAAACCTAGAGAACTTTCTGACATCAGAAAAAACCAGATTCAGGGAAATGACCCAAGATCGGCAGTACCTGCCTTTGTTTAATTTATTTGATAGGCCGGAGACCCCGGCCGTATCACCTAAATTGTAGACGACATCAGCTTTCCAACCTGAACCGACGTAGGCTTATTGTCTTAGTCTAGTGTGAAGTTCAATATAATATTTTATATAAAAAAACAGATCTGCTAAATATTTTTAAATATTTAGCAGATCTATCAATATAATAACCTAGCACTCTGACAATCAACCATTAGAGGTAAATTACAACTAATTACACTGTTATATTTTTGATGTTTTTAATGGTTTTGAGCTCATATAGAAAGTTAATTTTCCACCTTTCAAAATATCTGAATGTTTGATCAAATTATTGCCAACAACAACACCGTTTAGCAAAACTTTTTGCACATAAACATTCTTATCACTCTGGTTGATCGCTTCTACAGTAAATGTATTTCCACCTTCCAAATTTAGCGTCGCAGATTTGACTGCCGGACTACCTAAAGAATATTCATCTGAGCCTGGTGCTACGGGATAAAATCCTAATGAGGAGAACATATACCAGGCACTCATCTGACCACAATCGTCATTACCGCCCAAACCATCCGGAGTTGGTTTATACTGCATTTTTAGGATGTTCCTCACCCTTGCCTGAGTTTTCCACGGCTGGCCTGCCCAGTTATACAAATAAGCAACATGATGCGCTGGTTCATTTCCATGTACATATCCGCCAATGATCCCTTCACGGGTGATGTCTTCTGTATCTGCAAAAAACTGATCAGGAAGGTGCATATTGAACAAACTGTCGATTCTTGCTCCAAATTTCTGCTTCCCTCCCATGATGTTCATTAAGGATTCCGGATCCTGAGGAACAAAAAAGCTATAATTCCAGGTATTGCCTTCAATAAAACCTTGTCCGTGGGTACTCAACACATCAAATTCCTTTTTGAAAGAACCATCAGCTAACTTTGGACGCATAAAACCAATGCTTTTGTCATATACATTTTTCCAGTTTCCAGAACGTTTCATAAATTCTTCATACACTGGCTGGTTATTTAGTTTCTTAGCGATTTGCGCGATGCACCAATCGTCATAAGCATATTCCAATGTGTTAGATACAGAGGTCCCACTATCTTCAGCCGGGATGTAACCCATATCAATATATTTTCCTATACCTTCATAACTGCGGTGATTAGCAGTCGTGATACAGGCCTCTAATGCCTTTTTAGCATCTCCATCGTAAACACCTTTGATGATTGCATCAGCCACTACAGAAACGCTGTGGTAACCACTCATACACCAGTTATCATTGGCGTAATGTGACCATACTGGCAGCATTTTTAAGGCACTCTGATCATAATGAGCCATCATAGATTTCACCATATCGTTGTTACGCGATGGTTGGATCAGGTTAAAAAACGGATGTAAAGCACGATAAGTATCCCACAAAGAGAAGGTGGTATAATTGGTGAAACCGTTTGCCTGATGGACGTTCTGGTCTAAACCTTTATATTGACCGTTTACATCACCATAAGTAGTAGGGTTGATAAAAGCATGATACATGGCGGTATAGAAATTCACCTTATCATCTTCAGAAGCGGCAATATTAATCTTGTTCAGCTCCTTATTCCAATCGGCTTGTGCTGCTGCTTTTACACGGTCAAAATCCCATCCTGGAACCTCAGCAATCATATTTTCCAGGGCATTAGCCTGACTCACCGGCGATAATGCAAACTTCACTTTTACCTGCTCCTGAGCGTCAGTATCGAAGTCGAAATGCATCCGGATTCTCTTTCCAGCAATCTCCGGGAAGTTATGATTCTGGTCGAACTTCCTCCAGAAACCCTGATAGACCTGTTTTTTATCAAAATTCTTCTGTCCGTAACTTTTGAAAGGTTTCGAGAAGGTCATGGCAAAATATACCGTTCTTGTTCTCGCCCATCCGTTGGTTTGGCGGTAACCGGTAACTAAGGTATCGTTCACAACACGAACATAAGTCCATACCGTTTTATCGTCATAATTATAAATACCCGACATTAAATCCAGAATTATGTGCGACTGGTCAGATTTCGGGAAGGTATAACGGTGCATACCTACTCTCTTGCTCGCAGTCAACTCTGCCTGAATCTGATGGTCATCCAGTTTCACTTTGTAGTATCCTGCTTCAGCAGTTTCATTGGCATGGGAATATCCGGAACGAAATCCACTGCCTGGCACATCGGCAGTACCAGGATTCATTTTTAAAACGCCTTGACTGGGCATTACCAGAAAATCACCTAAATCCGAATGGCCAGTACCGCTAAAGTGCGTATGACTAAACCCAACGATCGATTTGTCCTCATATTTATATCCTGCACAGTACTTATACACGTCGCCGTTGTACTTGCCATTGAGCTCATAAGAAAGGGTATCGGTATCCGGACTCAGCTGTACTGAACCAAAAGGAACAGTGGCTCCTGGATAGGTATGGCCCATTTTCTGGGTCCCAATAATCGGTTTTACATACTTTACCAATTCCTTTTGTGCCTGTGCAGAAAGGGCTGGAAGCAGTATACAAAACAATAATGCTTTTTTCATTTGTTTAAGTTGAGGTTTTTTTACAATACTCTAAGGTATAAATAATTGGCAAAAATCTACTTTAATTAAGTTGCTATAACGTTTAATCTAATGTTTACACATTTGTCCTTTTTACAAGGAACTGACGCCTTATATGAGAATGTATGGGTAAAAACCGCTATTTTTGCCCTCAGAATAAATTATAATGAGTAAACTCGGTAGAATATTGGTAGCCATGAGTGGCGGAGTAGATAGTTCAGTAGCAGCAGTGATGCTGCACGAACAAGGATATGAAGTAATCGGATTAACCATGAA
Source organism: Pedobacter polysacchareus (assembly GCF_019802255.1). Lineage (GTDB taxonomy): Bacteria > Bacteroidota > Bacteroidia > Sphingobacteriales > Sphingobacteriaceae > Pedobacter > Pedobacter polysacchareus. The sequence continues at coordinate 43,880 of NZ_JAHYSS010000010.1, forward strand.
GACATGGGATTATGCGACCTCAGGTACCAGCAGTAAGGAAACCGGATGTTGCAGTCTGGACAGCATCAACGATGCACGTACATTGGCGGTAAATTACGGATTCCCACACTATATATTAGACATCAGGGATGAGTTCGGTGATTATGTAATTGATAACTTCGTTGATGAATATCTTGCAGGCCGTACCCCTAACCCTTGTGTTTTATGTAACACCCACATCAAATGGGAAGCGCTATTGAAACGTGCAAACAAACTGGATTGCGAATTTATTGCAACTGGTCACTATGCTAACGTTAGACAGCACGACAATGGTCGTCATGTGATCTCTAAAGGTCTGGATGAAAATAAAGATCAATCTTATGTACTTTGGGGTGTTTCTCAGGAAAACCTGGCACGTACTAAATTCCCATTAGGATCCTTCGCAAAGGCGGACATCAGACAAATGGCTTTAGATATGGGACAGGAAGAACTGGCTAAAAAAAGCGAAAGCTATGAAATCTGCTTTGTACCGGATAATGATTACCGTGCTTTCTTAAGACATAAAGTGGGCGATTTAGAAGACCGCGTATCTGGTGGAAATTTCATTACCAGTGATGGTATGGTGGTTGGACAGCATAAAGGTTATCCTTTCTACACCATCGGACAGCGTAAAGGTTTAGGGATCGCTTTTGGTGAGCCGATGTTTGTGACGCAAATCCTTCCGGAAAGTAATACCGTAATGTTAGGCAGAGCCGATGAGCTGGAACGTCATGAAGCCCTGGTTAGAAATGTGAACCTGATTAAATATGAAAACATTTTAGCACCAATGACTGACGTGGTGACTAAAATCAGATATAAAGATGCAGGAACCCTAAGTACTATTGTACAGGAGAATGATAAAATGAAAGTTGTATTTGATCATGCTGTATCTGCAATAGCACCGGGCCAGTCCGCAGTATTTTATGAAGGAAACGACCTTCTTGGTGGCGGTTTCCTTTGTTAAGCTTAGCTATCTAATCGATCTGAAATGGTATAAGGTGCAGCAGTTTTAATACGCTTGCCCTTATATCTTTCAAAATAATAATCCAATCTTCCCAGATTAATCCCAGCAAATCCTACCTGATTAATGGTGGTGATTTTTCCATCCAGATTCAATACATCTTCCGGCTGGTCCATGAAAGTATGGGTATGCCCGCCGATAATTAAATCTATATTTCGGGTGTTTTTAGCCAATTTCTGATCTGAATCTCTATCACTGTCGTATTTATACCCTAAATGTGATAAACAGATCACCAGGTCACATTTCAAATCATTTTTCAGCAGACTGGCGGTTTGATTAGCCGTTTTAACCGGATCTAAAAACACCGTATCTCCGTAGTTGATGTCTCCTACCAAGCCTGCCAGTTTAATCCCGATTCCGAACACGCCAATCTTTATTCCCTGTTTTTTGAAAACCTGGTAAGGTAAAGTTGATTTGTTCAGTAAGGTATTAGAGAAATCGTAATTGCTGCATAAAATCGGAAAATTGGCATGCGGCAATTGCTTGTAGAAACCGGCTAAGCCATTGTCGAAATCGTGGTTCCCCATCGTTGCGGCATCATAATTCATTTCCGACATCAGTTTAATCTCCAGCTCTCCACCATATTTATTGAAATAAGGAGTACCCTGAAAAATATCACCTGCATCAAAAAGCAATACGTTATTTTCTTTTGCACGAATAGATTTGATCAGTGCCGAACGTCTGGCAGTTCCGCCTAATCCTTCATACTTTGACCCATCCATTGGGAAAGGTTCTATTCGGCTGTGTACATCATTGGTATGTAAAATGGTCAGTTTTACTATGTCTCCGGCAGCTATGGCATCAAAAGCATTTAAGTTTAATGCAGCAGCAGCCAGCAGCCCTCCTGTTTTCAGGAAGTTTCTGCGGTTAATTTTTTGTAATTCTTCCATCTAATTTTGGATTTATTGTTTTTCCAGCAGCCTGGTTTTCTTTAATATAAGTGATCAGTGCATCGCGCATCCGGACCCCTAAAATCTTTTTCTCAATTGGGTTTTTGAAGCTTTGAACGTTGTCGCCGCCATCCGCTACATAGTCGGAAGTTAAGACCCTGTAGTTTTTATTTGGATCCAGCGGTTTTCCATTGATCATGACCTCCGTTGGTTTGTCATTTACAATTTTCATTCTTAAGCCGGCAACGGGCTGTCCGCCTTTCTCTGCAATGTAATTCAGCAGGTTTTGGACAGCTGCTGGACTCAAGGTGAAAACCATCATTTCATTCTCAAAAGGCATGACTTCAAAAACGTTTGACAACTTGATGTCTCCTTTAGGAAGTGCCACCCGGATTCCTCCATTGGTAGAAGGCATAGCGAAATCTATAGTCGGGTCGTATTTGAGTGCTTCATGGAGCAAGGCATCTGAGAAGAAGTTTCTCAATAAATTTTCAGCAACAGGTTTATCGTCTTTTCTATCCAGCTTTTCCATCAGGACCTCGGAGTGCCCAATTACGGTATTCATCTCCTGATCCATCTTGATTTTATAAGGCAGATAGGTTTTGATCACCGCACTGTCTACTGGCTGATTGCTATTCATATGGTACCCGCTCCGGTTACTTTTAACCACCATATAATGTGAACTACAGGAAAGCAGCAATGGTATAGCACCTAAAAGCAGGTATTTTTTGATTGGATGAATGTGTTTCATATCGATTTGAAAGCACAAAGGTAAAAAAACCTTAGCCTGATATCGTTTTTTTTTGCTTCTTTGCCAAATATGAAACCGCTACTCAAATCAGTCAATATCCCGGCATTCTTTACCTTATTTCTTGTCATTTTTATTACTTCAGCTGCTTTCAGTCAGAAAAACCAAATTGACCGGATCAAATTAAACTGGAGCATGTACAAAAAGCTGAACAATTCTAACCTTCCATATATTGCTTATACTGCACACCGGACCTTACATCAATACCGTGCTACTCAGAAAGGAAGTCAGTTTTCATTAGTATTTAATGTAGCGGTCTCCTTAGATGGACAGCAATCTACTGTTGATCTGCGCAGATTGGCCACCCTGGGTGAAGAAGGTAAAAAGAATCTATTAAACCATGAACAAGGTCATTCAGACCTGGCGGTCATCTATGGTAGAATCCTGTATAAGTCTTTATCTAAAAAAACATATACCATAAAGAATTATCAGAATGAGGTGAAAAAAATTTATGATGATACCTTAAAAGAACTGGCGGAAATCAATGCCCGTTATGATATGGAAACTATGCATGGTGAAGAACAAGAGCCACAGGATAAATGGGATCTGTATTTTAAAAAAGAGCTAAAAGCTAGCTGATCCAGCTGCTGAGCACCATTAGTCGTCTCCAGCGCCCATGCTCCTTCCTATATATTGCTGTTTTTCCAATACCACATTTAAATCCGCAATATTGAGCATAATTAAAGAGACAAATTGTATTATTTCTCAGAAAAATAGGCCTTGAAAACATAAAATACTTGTAAATCTTGTTCTTATTTAAATTACTCCAGGCATCTAAATTCCCTTCAGCATATAATTTAAGGGAATCTGAAGTTAATAATTTTCCACCCTCAAAAAGCTGGTCTGGCAAGTTTTGGAATTTTAAGGCGATAATTTTTTTCTGAATCAACATGCGCTCTGATTTGGAAAAAACTAGTTTATCTTGTCCGAAGTGCTTGAAATCCTCCTCATCAGACAATCCCGAATAAAGTGTGTCTGGCTTCAAAGTAGACCTTAAGTATTTGATGCTCTCATCATCTAAAGTCCCCAGGTAAAACACCTTTCCATTCAATTTCTGATGCGCTCGAAAAAACCAGTTTAGAAATTCTTTTTCCTGGTTTTCATTTTTCGCGTGTACAGGTTTGAATAGGAAAAATATCAGGGATGAAAAAAGGAGAAGTTTAATTTTCATGGGGCAGGGCTTGAGGCATAATTCAGTTCAAGATATAAATTTTTATTGTCTGTAAGAAATCCAGCTTTATCTTTTCTGTTTCTTCTACACCTCTCGTTTATGCGCTTCAATAGAGTTGATATTTTAATAAAAAAAGAGGGAATTGCCTGTCCCTGTACTTCAAAACTTGATATCATCGCAATTAATCAGTAATCTTGATCCTACACAACAACACAAAGAAACCAAATCATTAATTCTAAAAGAACCAAAATTTGATGAACGCTAAAACGTTAAGTCCAGACATTTTAAAATCCAAAGAACATTTTCACATCCTCGATGGGTTACGCGGAGTAGCCGCAGTAGCCATTGTCATTTTCCATTTCATGGAGGTAGTCTTCATTCCTTCAAAAAATTTCATCGGTCATGGCTTTCTTGCCGTAGACTTTTTCTTTTGCCTGTCTGGATTTGTCATCGGTTATGCTTATGACGACAGGATCGGCAAAATGGGAATCTTCGCCTTTTTAAAAACAAGACTGATCAGATTACACCCTTTAGTCATCATGGGATCAGTATTGGGTATGCTCGCTTTTCTATTTGACCCCTTTAATCTGCATAATGAAGTATATAGTGCTGGTAGAATGGCACTCCTCTTTTTAAGTTCTGTTTTATTGATTCCTTTTCCTGTGGTATCAGAAAGGTATTTCAATTTATTCAGTCTTAATGCTCCTGCCTGGTCCCTGTTCTGGGAATATGTAGCTAATGTGGTTTATGCCATAGCTTTGTACAAAGCGACGCGTAATCTCTTGTTGATATTAGCAATTCTGGCTGCAGGTGCCCTTTGCTATATCGGCTATACCAGCGGAAACCTGCTTGGTGGCTGGAGTGGAGAAACCTTCTGGCATGGTGCTGCGCGTATCTCCTATTCGTTTTTGGCAGGATTACTGATCTTCCGTTCTAAATGGATCATCAAATCAAACCTGGGCTTTGTAGGACTAAGCATATTGCTTTTACTTGCTTTTCTTATGCCGGATAGTCAATGGAACTGGATCACAGAACCATTTGTAGTACTGATCTATTTTCCCCTATTGATCTCATTGGGTGCTGGAGCTAAACTACAGGAAGGGGTAAAAAAACTGTGTATTTTCTCGGGAAACATCTCCTATCCGCTATACATGACACACTATATGGTGCTTTGGCTTTTTGCTGACTATTATTCTACTTACAAACCAGATACTACCCAATTGTTTTTTATCATTTCAGGTGGAACCATTTTACTGGTTGGTTTCGCCTATCTGGTGATGGTCATTTATGATATCCCTGTTAGAAGATACTTAATAAATAAACTTAAAAAAGGACAAGCTCAGTTACCGATCAATAAGTAGTATAACTCCTCTATAAGCAAGATATGAAAAACGTCCTTTAGTCCTAATTCGGCGAAAGGACGTTTTTTTTATCGACCAGATTTATATCTTAGCATGAAATTCATCCTATGCCTGAACCTACTGAATCCATTTACTGGCAATCTTTTAAAGCTGGTAATGCAGACGCTTTCGAATATTTATACCGAAATTATGCTTCAGGGCTATATAATTATGGATCGAAGTTCAGTACTGATAAAGACCTGATCAAAGAGTGTATTCAGGATCTTTTTGTGGGCATCTGGACAAGAAGGGCTTCCCTAGGAAATCCGGAGCACCTTAAAAACTACCTTTATAAATCATTCCGTCGCTTAATTTTCAAAAAGGCCTTCCGGTTACAGAACTTTGAGACTTATGATGAGACCAACGACAACTATGCTTTCCAGGTCAGCCTAAATGTAGAAGAAGCGATGATTGACGGAGAACATAGAGTCAACGTATCCGCACAATTAAATCTGGCCATGGCCAAGCTGACTGCCAGACAAAGGGAGGCGGTATTTCTTAGATTTTATGAGCAGCTGAGTTATGAGGAAATTGCAGAAGTAATGGACATTTCAGTGAAAGCCAGCTATAAAATAATGGCCAGGGCCTTGGGTTTTATGAAAGAGAACTTGTCAAAAGAGGATTTAATGCTGCTTTATCTATTGTTACATCTAAAATTATTAAACTGATAATCAGCTTAATATCTATTATTTCTATTTTTTATTCCTTTTCATGGGGTAATCTGCTGCACAACCAGCTAATAGGATCAAAAGCAGCAATATGAAGAAACCAATTAGCGCGTATGCCTCCTATCACCTGGAAGAACTGATCAATGATGAAGACTTTTTATTATGGGTGCTCCACCCTGATGAAATGTCCAATCTCCATTGGCAAAATATCCAGGATACTTTTCCTCAACTGAGAGAGACTATCGCCCAGGCCAAGACTATCGTTCAATCTATGCGTTTCGAAAGAGCGCATTTCAACGACAATGAACAATCGGAATTGTGGCAGGCCATTCAGGCTAAAACTACCCTGTATAAAAAATCCGGCAAAATAGTGCCACTGTGGTATCGTTACGCAGCTGCCGCTATGCTGACAGGAATCTTATTGAGTGTGGGTATTTTTTACCAGATGACTCAGCCGATCTCCGTCAATACCCCTTACGGTCAGTTGAAAACCATCACCTTACCAGATGGCTCATTAGTGACCCTAAATGCCAATTCTACAATAAAATATGGTAGAAACTGGACTAAGAATGAGATCAGGGAAGTCTGGATTGAAGGGGAAGCTTTTTTAAAGGTTAAGCATTTAAATGCTTCGGGAAAGATAGTAAACCATGAACGTTTTGTAGTCCATACCGGCGAAGTGAATGTAGAAGTGCTGGGGACCTCTTTTAATGTTAATGACAGACGTGGCCGCACTGAAGTGGCACTATTGGAAGGGAAAATCAGTTTAGGCTTAAATGGAACTGCGGGTAAACCGCTGGTTCTGGCCCCCGGAGATATTGCAGAGTTTGAAAAAGGTAAGCTGATTAAAAAGCCGATCAATGTAGCGGAATACGCCTCCTGGAAAGATGGGAAGTTATATTTCAAAGATGTACCTGTAGCTAAAATCTTCAATTACTTCGAAGATATTTATGGGTATAAAGTAGTGGTCTCCGATCCGGAGATCCTGAAGAAAAGAGTGTCAGGGTCCTTAAATACGCAAAATGAACAGGTATTGTTTAAAGCGTTTGGGATGACGTTAAACCTCAATATCACACCGAATCAAAAGACCAGGGAATTAATAATCACTACTAAATAAGGCATGAAAATGAAAAATTTAAAAACATGCCTGATGAGTTTAACCTACATCCTGATCCTTCATCAGTTCGCATTCGCAAGACAAATCAAACCCATAGAAAAGCAAGCACTAAATAAAGTATTGACTGAATTAGCCGCTCAACACCACATCAACTTCCTGTATGAAGAGGTCAGTATTCAGCAAAAGGTGGTCGCCTATCATGCGGCTGCCCACAAAGGGAAATCTATTGATGAAGTGTTAAATGGGCTGCTATTGCCTTTAAACCTATCCTGGTTCAAAGTAGACGCTAAAAACTACTCTATATTTATCACCCCGAAAAAACAGAGCAGCCCTGGTACAGGCCTGGAGACGAAAGCCGGAATTCGTGATTCTGCGAAAGTAGAAAAGGTAAGCGGATCAGTTTTGGATGAAAACGGAAAACCTTTGGAGTATACCACCGTTACCCTATTGCAGGCCGTAGATTCCTCATTTGTGGTCCATTCATTAACGAATTTAGAGGGTATTTTCTCTTTTCCAGCTGTCAGAACTGGCACTTATATGCTCAAAATTTCTTCATTGGGTCATCAGGCTTATATAAGTAAGGCGTTTAAAGTGGCTGCGGGAACGACAACAATGGACATCCCTCCAATTGCCATGAAAGCTGCCAATAAAACCTTAAAAGAAGTGCAGGTGGTGGCCAGTAAACCACTCGTAGAAACTAAAAGCGACCGGTTTATTTTCAATGTGGAGAACAGTGCGATGGCAGTAGGTAATTCCCTGCAGCTCCTGAGGTCCGCACCATTTGTCAGGGTGTCTGCTGAAAACTCACTGAGTCTTCAAGGTAAAAAAACACTGGTACTCATCGATAACAAACCCGTACCGGAGGTCGCATTGGAAAATATCCTGCTGACCATGCCCGCTGGAAACATCGAAAAGATTGAACTGATTACACAGCCTTCTGCCAAATATGACGCTTCTTATGGGGCGGTGATCAATATCATCACCAAAAAAAGCCAGATTGAAGGCCTAACCGGTAATTTAAGAGCCGATGGCTCTGCGGGTAATTATGCAAACGGCAGTGTCAATGCCGGTGCCACCTATAAACATAAAAACTTCACCATTTATGCCAATGGTGGCTTAAATAAAGGTGATAATTATTTCAGCATTGAATCTGAAAGGTTTCAGGATCCTACAGATCCATCGTATTACTTAACGAACAACTGGACGAGGTTATCCCACAATAAAATCTATACTTTCCAGACCAATATGGAATTGCAATTGGGAAAAAACCAAACCCTCGGACTATTTGTGGACCTGAGTGATGTGAAGTTTAAAGGTCCCTGGACAACCACCAATGGTTTTGGCCGCAAAAATGGAAAGCTGGATTCTGTGTTGTACACTGATGCTTCTTTTAACCAAACGGGCAATTCTCAAACCTATAATATCAATTACCACCTCTTATCCGATTCAGGTAAAAATGAGCTGACTGTTCTCGGAACCTTCACGCCATGGCAGAGAGACCTACGACAATCCTTTCCATCTACCCTTTACGATGGCAATGGACAAGTGATCAAAACTCCGCCACTATACCAGATGCAAAATAAAGGAGATATTGATGTCTTTATTGCACAGGCTGATTATGCGCATCAGTTTAAAAAACAATGGGCATTTGAATCCGGTTTAAAATACCAGCATACCAATTCCAGGACCATCGTAAACTATGAGGACTATAAAACTGGTCAGTTGCAGCTGGATCCCACATTTTCAAATGACAACAGTTTAAAAGAATCCATAACAGGAGTCTATGGAACTTTAACTAAGGATTGGAAAAATGACAAACTCCAGCTGGGGTTTAGAGCAGAAGTATCAAATGTAGATTTTGAAGGAAATTTCAAACAGCGCAAATACAATTTTTTTCCAACATTACTGTATCAGCACACCCTAAATAAAGACTTAAACTTATCGACGTCTTATAAAAAAACCATCAGAAGACCCGCCTATACGGATCTGGTTCCTTACAGCGTGTTCTTAAATCAATATAGCATTGAGCAGGGAAATCCTGAAATGGCACCACAATTTGACCATACCTATACCTTAACCGCAAACATCCAGAAATTAAATGTCTCACTGAGCTATACAGCTATTGAAGGAATGATAGGTTTGTTTCCATCCCAGCAGGATTACCTCACAAAAGTGACCTACTACAAACGTCAGAATCTGAAAAAAGCATCCACCGTTGCCTTGTATTTGTTCTACCCATATCGAATCAACGACTGGTGGGAAACGATGAATAGTGGAACACCGATTGGCCGTAACAGCGCCGAAGGATTAGTTTTAGGCACAAACCATAAGCTTGCCGCTTTCTATTCTGATTTTAGGACGGCACAGATTTTCAAGATCACAAAGGATATAAAGCTGCAGATTGACGCTTATTTCTGGACAAAGTATACACAGGATCTTGGCAGTTATCAAGGGAATAAAAACATTGATGCCTCTTTTTTACTAAACCTATGGAATGGAAATGGGCAACTTAGAGTGGCGGGAAACGAATTGGTTTTCAGAAGAAATGATTATTTACTGAAACGTGATTACGGAACTTTCCGCTCCGCAGAGCGCATACACACAGATAGCAGACGCGTATTTGTTGGCTTTACTTATAAGTTCGGAAAATCCCGTATTGCCAAACCAGATTCGAAACTTGGGAATGAAGATGCGATGAAACGAATATAAGAAAATCAAAACCATCCGACCTGTATTTAAAGCCATCAGATCATTTCTGATGGCTTTTTGTTGCCGGTAAGCTTATACGGTTACCGATAGAGGGATCGTCGATCCTGAAGCTCCGTTTCACTGAGGTTTGCAAGCTCATCTACAAAAGTTTGTTCTGTTTATCTAAAATCTGTAGTGTTCATAGTAAGTTTTACATTGTTTATCTATCTCTGTGATCATTTACTGCATGATGATGGTTTAATATTCCAGCTTCGCTATTTAGGGAAAAGCAAGGAGTTGACAATAATTCCTTAATTTTCTCAGTAAGATAACCTAACCGTATATTTGCGGATATAAAAATATATTTAACAAATGAAACACATTTGCCTCATCCTATGAAATTCACACAAACGTTTGCGCAGAAAATTATTTCCCTAAAAATTTCACTTGATTTAGCACGTATTCACCTAGATCAGCCGAAGCTCTGTCGTAATTAGAGAGGATAATGACCATGTAACGGGTTTCTGGAAAGAGATACGCTACCGCACTTACTCCAGGAGCTCCTCCAGAATGTCCTACCACTTGTTCTTGTGAAGTATCCCATATTTGAAAACCATATCCGTAATGCATTCCCAGCTCGTCTTTAAACATTTTTTGCCTTGATGAATTGGTCAGCAGTTTGCCTGATAACAATGCAGTTCCAAATTTATGTAGGTCGGCGGTAGTAGAATATCCACCTCCTGCAGGTGATGGCCTCGTAAAAGCAGAATTCAAATTAGAATCATATCCGCCATCTGTTTTAGGAATATATCCCAATGCCTGATTTCCGCTCAATCCTTTTTCCAACTTAGGATTAGAATTGGTCATACCTGCCAGCGCATAGATGTTTTTATCTACATAATCGAAGTAATTCTGTCCGGATATTTTTTCAATGATGACACCCAGCAGCAGCATTCCGGTATTGCTGTAGGACCAGGAAGTTCCAGGTTCAAAATTAAGCTGAGGCTGCTTGAGGTATTTCTTATAGCTTTCTAGGGTCTGGAAATTGGCTGCTGTATCTTCCTTGAAGGCCTTGCTGAAGAAGTCGCCAAGGCCTGAACTGTGGTTTAATAAATGTCGGACTTGTATTTTATTGGCCAGGTCCATTGGCAGCCAGCTGCTATCTAAAAACTTGCCAATTGGATCATTTAAGCTAAGCTTGCCTGTCTCGATCAGCTGCATCACCCCTACTGCGGTAAACATCTTGTTCATAGAACCAATATTGAACCTTGTGGCCTTTGTATTCTTAAGATCAGGATCCTTTATTGCTGATCCACAGGTATATTGATATAGAACCTCATCTCCCTTAGCCAAAAGCACCGTACCGGAAAAAATATCTTTTTGAGCCAATCGCTTTAAAGTCTGGTCCAGGTCGGCAATGAACGCCTGTTCACTCTTGGGTTTTCGGATCAGTTCCGGATTGAAAAACATCCTGCCATTGTAAAGCTTTACTTTCTGCTGGTTATCTAGCTTGATACTAAACTCATACACATTATTCAAGTCTTCGCTGAGGTATTGGTACTCTCCAAAAAACGCGTCTGCATTAAAATAAAGGCTTTTGAGATATTTAAGCCCTCCAGTTGAACGATATATCCCCTGCATTCGTGCAGGCATTTCATTATTTGCGCTGGATTGGAGTGCCGATGAAAAGTTATCTTCCAGGTATTTTGTCCTGGCTGCAGGGGAATTAGTGTTGATGGCCCTGACGAATTTTTCAGCCTGCTCATCCAGAATTGCCCTGGCATGCTGCGACTGGAGACCCTTGATTTTCTCTGGCACATAAGCGGGTATTTTTTTCCATACCTCCTGTCCTATGGTCACTGCATCAACCACATTGTTATCATTTTTTGAAAAACTCAGCTTATAATTCCCTTCCGAATCAGAGAAATCGGACGCTGTCTGCTGATTTAACCATAATTCCCTACCATCCCATTCCCGTATCTGATGCAATTTGTGGCCAGATACCAGCATTTTAAGGTATAATTCCTTAATCTGCGGGTGCTGGTAATAGCCATCTGCGGATTTCAAGACCGGAATGGATGGCTGCGTTTGCGCATTTAACCTTGTGGAAAGGCAAAATATTGGAAAAAGAAACAGAGAAACAGAAAAGAGCGCTTTTTGAGGAATCATATCTTTAAGGGGGAGTCAAATAGATAACTCTCTTATTTAGATATGAATATACTAAATATTACTCGTTCAAATACCGATGTTTTTTCATGAGCTCCCTGCTTTCTGCCCTCCCAAAATTCATTGTCTTGTAAGCAGCAAGTAAATAGACTATATATAATACTAGAAATAAAGAAAGAATGGCGATAGTTAGGTATAGTCCAGAGAACGAATCAACAAATTCTATATACGGTTTAGATAATAACACGACAAATAAGAAAGCACCTTGTAAGGCAAAATAGCCGCCTGACAGCCTAAAAGATAAATATTGGCCCAACTTTTCACTGGAAAACTTTCTTATAAAAGTGATTACAATCTCCAGCAGCATGGTGACCGTGAATACTACTAACCACCATCCGTTGTCTATCAAAAGCAATTGGGCTTGATAAGCGAGTAATCCTCCCAGAACTAGTAAAAAGGCATACTTATAGCTGAAAAATGATCGGAAAGTTCTCCAGAAAAATCTATTATACTTTTTTTGGAGCCCGTTTGTTACCGCATCAGCTATCGTCGAAAAGCCCAATATGCCAAAATTACTATACGTTTCTTGTAGCGCCCTGCTGAAATCAAGCTTCGAATCAGCCTCCATTCGCTCTTCTATTGCAGAGGCAACATGGTCGATGATTTCCATTTGAACATCCAGATAGACAAAGCCTTTACGCAATACAAATTGCTTGATTTCTTCTAATTGTTGCTGACTTAGCTGCATATTTTAAACGTTATAAGTGATGAGGAAATATTCTTGATGAGGTACGGGATTTCATGAAGACTAATATTGATGAGGGAATAGTGGTAAAAAAAGGAGTTTAATATTTTTTTGGTGAGTATAAATCAGGATGAAAGCTTAAGATTGAGCAGCAGCTGTAAGTTCAGCATGAAATCTTTCGCTTCCTGCAATTTATTAACCACCGCTATTTCGCCATCCATTGATAAAGAATAGTACTTTCGAACCCTATTTTCTACTACCTCTGTAGTGGTTTCCAGCAAACCTTCCGCCTCTAGCTTGTGTAATGCAGGATATAAAGCGCCCTCTTTCAGCAATAGCTCGCCCTGCGTAATTGACTTTACTTTCTGCGTGATTTCATATCCATACATTCGTTGATTCTCCGCTAAAAGGTTGAGAATAATGGTTTGTAAGGTTCCTTTGAATAATTCATTATTGATTGCCATATTTCAAATATAATAGATTAATTATATACATAAAGATCTTATGTATATAATTTTTAATGCTTTCTAACAAATATGCTTCAAACTTAAGATCAATCGGACTTCTTGTTCAGCCCCACCCAATTCTAAGGCGTTAAATTTAAGATCATTAAAAACTATTATTAGCAATGATCGTTTACTATAAAAAGAAATAAATAATGATCACACGACCACAGATTGCCATATTAGATGATTATCAAAATGTAGCCTTAACCTACGGAGATTGGTCAGCTATAAATAAACTTGCCGAAATCACCGTCTTTAACGACCATTTGTCTTCAAAAGAAGAGATCATCCAGCGGCTAAAACCCTTCCAGGTCATCGCAGTGATGCGGGAACGCACACCTTTAACACGTGAAATTCTTTCGCAATTACCCAACCTAAAGCTCATTATTTCTACAGGTGAGCGAAATGCCTCCATAGATATAAAGGCTGCGGAAGAATTCGGAATTGCCATTTCTCCAACCAGATACCTATCCAATGGCGCACCAGAACTGACTTGGGCCTTAATGCTTGCGTTAGCAAAACATTTGATTCCAGAAAGCAGTCAGGTACGTAAAAGTGGCTGGCAAACAGAAGTTGGGGTAGATTTGAAGGGGAAAACTATAGGGATTGTTGGCCTTGGCCGCATTGGAAGCACCATTGCCCACTATGCAAAAGCATTTGAAATGGAGGTGATCGCCTGGAGTCAAAATCTTACCGAAGAAAGAGCGGCGGCTCAAGGGGCAAAACTCGTTAGCAAGGAAGAATTATTTATAAAAGCAGATTTTGTGACGGTACACCTGGTTTTAAGTTCAAGAAGCAGAGGGATTATCACTGAAAAAGAACTGAATCTCATGAAGCCAAGCGCTTTCTTTATCAATACTTCCAGAGGGCCATTGGTAGATGAAGCTGCTTTAATTAGCGTATTAACACAAAAAAAGATCGCTGCTGCGGCATTGGATGTATATGAAATTGAACCATTACCGCTTCAGCATCCATTTCGAACTTTAACAAATGTATTAGCAACGCCGCACATTGGCTATGTAACTGAAAATACCTACCGGATATTTTATGAGGATATTCAAAACAGGATTGCCGAATGGCTGAAAGAATAAGTCTTATCGACGTCTCTTCACTGGGATACAGATGGCGATTAAGGAAAGAATGAGCACAAAACTAAACTCCATTCCGTTTCTTCCAGGGCCTACTACAAACCAGCCATCAGGATAATGAACCAGTACAATTCCGGTAATTAAGATCAACAGAAAGCCAGGTACCACATATTTCAATAATTTTCCAAACAGAATTAATAGAGAACCGATGATTTCAAAAACTATTAAAGCCCAAGCCACATAAACCCCGAAAGGTGCAAATCCAACCTTATTCAAGTACAATTCACCAAAATCGTTTACCGTGTGGTTTAGTACGCCATGTAAACTATGAGATAAAAAAATAGTGGCAAGAGCTATACGAATTAGCAATAGTGGATTAATGCGGTTAATAGTTTTCATAAATAAATATATATGTTTACCAGCACAGTAACAAATTTACTGAAATAGCCACAGCTATAATTGCGTTTCCATATAAAGCACAAAGAGATTCGGACTGGCATAATAAGCATTTCGACGCACATGTTTAATGGCTAATTGCAATTCTTGCGGCGAATAAAGCTTTCGCATGATCACCATTAGCTGATTGAGAACGGGCGTTAGCTGCTTACCTGCCATTTGATCTTCAGGATGATCTCTTTTATGAATTAAGCGGGTAAAGAAAACAGTATGGTACTTCAATGACATTTTTTCTGCGAATCTGATGATCACTTCATAAGTCACAGTGCTATCCAGATAGTCCAGCATTTTTTCATAGCGACCTTCCTCATCTAGGAGCTGAAACCAAAACAACCTCGCTCCAGGTTGGTCAGCAGCCAATCTACGAGCTCTGCTCAACAGATTATTTCGCCATTTCTTCTTTTCTTCGCTTTCTACAATATGTTTACTCACAAATGAATAAGCATCAAAATCAAATGACCAGGCAAAAGTCTCTTTTAATACCATAGCTAATTTCTGATTATCTTCCAATCTGCTATAGATTTCAGCGAGGAATTTAAGATACGACTTGTTGTAATCTGAAACGCAATTATTGGCAATCTGCTCCAGGCAATACTTTTCGGCAAGCAGTAAATGTCCCTCTTTAATTAGCAAGCCAATCAGCAAATAATTATAATCATTTTTATAATGCATCGGCTTGAATAGCAGATAATGTAATTCAAACAACCCACAATCCACAACCATATTAAACACTACCGCTACATAATCTTCCTTATGCTGGAACTTCTGACCGCTTAGTCCAATGTATTGTGTCAACAGATTTAAAGCAAGTTTATGTTTCCGTTCCTCCTCACTCAAATTATATAATTGAACCAGGAAAGACAAATAGTAATTTCTGATATGAAGAAGGTCTACGTGAATTCGCGCTATGAAAAAATTAACCACTTTATCCCAATAGGCTTCCTCAGTAATTTGGTGAACCAAGGGAATAACCTTCGACAAAATACCTTTGTGGTAGGTTTCAATCCTATTGCTGTTAGTCTTCAAATTATATTTGATTTCATTCACCACATCCAGAATGGCATCAAATCTCAGGAAAGCATCTTCATCTCCCATCCTCTGGAGATAATCATCAATAATAGATTCATGCAGCGTTTCCCATAATCCAATGATCCTTTTTACCTCTGCAATTTCTACGACTTTACGATTGCTTACAACTGCTTTCACTGCATCAAAACTTAAATTCCTCAACTCTTCAACAGAATAAGCTTCGTGTTTAACTGAAAATTTCTGAGTAAAAGCAAGTGCGAGGTCTTTATTTTTGCTGAATAATTCTAGCAGCCAAACTTTTAGCTGATCAGGGTCGGCTTGCTGAACAAGGCTTT
The DNA here is from genome assembly GCF_019802255.1 of Pedobacter polysacchareus. Taxonomy (GTDB): domain Bacteria; phylum Bacteroidota; class Bacteroidia; order Sphingobacteriales; family Sphingobacteriaceae; genus Pedobacter; species Pedobacter polysacchareus. The sequence continues at coordinate 59,986 of NZ_JAHYSS010000010.1, forward strand.
CCAGAGGATTTATTTTGGTGATTCTTATAGCAGAGGACTTTCTTTTCCCATTGATCAAGTACAGCAGTAACGCTGCTTTATGATTGCAAAATAAAGTTGCAGCTGGACAATCACAGCTATTACTAACCATATCCCCTGTGGTATCAAATACAATTTCGGTATCAAAAGTCTGGTCCCTTTCATCTACATAGGCCTGAAAACGATCTTTCCCTATTTCATCGCATTCCCTCACTACAGTTTTTGCTACTTTTGAGGTTAGTTCCTTGGAAAATAATTCCTGGTATTTCTTTAAAACAAATTTCATGGTCTAACCTATTATTTAAATACCCTCGCCACCAGCTCAGCAGCAATGAATTTTAAGATGAATGGTAAATGTAACATAACACCTAGTATAATTCTTATATACTTTTTCAATTATCCAATTATTTTTATTGGAACAGTAATTGCGCCTTATTTAACAAATCAAACATTAGCTTTGCTAATTCCTGGTAAGGAAGCCAGGAATACCTCAACAATTATATTTTAAATCAATTGAAAATTAAGCAATTCTCCAAAATAAGCATAGTTCTATTGGCCCTGGTCGTATCTGGAGAAGGATATAGCTATGGGCAATCTACAAACCCGAAAGATTCATTGAATAGAGATAGTGTAAAAAGCACTTACGATATCGCTGATTTAATCCACCAGATCTTTCGTCCGGGTAAACCACAAAAGCCTGCACAGAAAAAATCAGGCATCACTCCTATGCCTAGTATTGCCTACAATCCAAGTATCGGTGCGCAAATTGGATTAAAGGCGGTAGCAGGAAGAGTACTTGGCCATGAACCTAACACCTTGATGTCTATTGCCGCAACATCTGCTTCCATTACGACGAAAGGGATTATTTATTTTTACCTGGCCCACAACATCTATACTCCAGGAAACCGCTGGAATTTCCAGGGAAGCCTGGTGGCTGCAAAAACCGTGGTTCCTGATTTCGGATTCGGCATTGGTGCAAAAGGAACAGGCACACCTGAGGAAATCATCCTGGCCAATCCGGATCGGAAAGGTTATGTCATCCATGGCCAATATTACAATTTCCGGGAAAAAGTATACAAACAAGTGATGGATCACCTTTTTGTTGGCGCAGGAGTTTCCATTGACATCAGAAGGGCGTTAGAAGATAAAAGTAATCCCGACGGCCTTACCCCTTATCACATTTACAGCAGGGAAAAAGGATTTAAAACCGACCATTACCTTGCTAATGGCTTCCTGTTTAACCTCCAATATACCACCCGCGACAATCAGAATCGTGCACATAAAGGAATTTATGCAGATGCAGGCCTGCGGGTCAACCAAAGCTGGATCGGCAGTACCAAAAATGCAGTTCAGGTCACTACAGATTTCAGAAAATACTGGAGTCTTTCCAGTAAAAACCCAGAACACGTACTCGCTTTTTGGAATTGGGGTTCTTATTTAGTCAGCGGAACACTGCCTTACCTGGAACTTCCCGGTACTGGTAAAGATGCCAATTACAGAAGCGGAAGAGGATATACAGTTGGCTATTTTAAGGGAACAAATTATTTCTATTCGGAATTGGAATACCGCTTCCCTATTACTGCAAACAAGTTTTTAAGTGGAGTTACCTTCGTTAACGTGCAAACCGCCAATGACAATCTAGGAACCAAAATATTCCAGAAATGGCAGCCTGCTGGCGGCGCTGGCTTAAGGATATTGTTCAATAAAGCCACAAGAACTAATCTGTGCGTAGATTATGCTTTTGGTAACTATGGCGCAAAAGGCTTGTTTCTGGGATTAAATGAGGTATTTTAATCATCAGGCGATGCTCTTTACGCAAGCCCTGAATTCCCTTGAACGCCACACCCAAATCCTTTGGAAAACAATAAGTTAATAACGCTTGTTATAGGGGAAACAAAATCTTAAGTTATGAAAAAATTGATCTATTTATGTGCAATTTCTGCTACTGCATTTGCATTTCAAGGATGTAATAGTAGTACAAAAGATGCCCGACAAACTGCGGATAGTTTAAACATGGTGAAAGACACCACCTCAAATGAAAAGATGACTGGTGGAATCGCTGTGGAACCTTCTGATTCAGAGTTTGCAACCAAAGCTGCTGTTGGCGGCATGGCGGAAGTAGAATTTGCTAAACTTGCACTCACAAAAACCGCTGATGCCAAGCTTAAAGAGTTCGCAACAATGATGGTTACCGACCATGGTAAAGCCAACGAAGAATTAATTGCCATTGCTAAAATGAAAAACATTACGCTTCCTAATGGACTTGACGAAGCACATCAGAAAAAACTGACTGAGCTGACTCAGAAAACAGGCAAAGACTTCGATAAAGCCTATACAGATGCGATGGTGGAAGGTCATAAATCTACGCTTGATCTAATGAAAAAAGAAGCTAAAGATGGCACAGATAATGATCTGAAGTCTTTTGCAAGCAAAACTGAACCGGTGGTGAAAGCTCACTTGGACATGATCAAAGCCATCCAAGACAAGATGAAATAACCTGCGGATCAAGTATAAAAACCCAGCAAATAAACATTAAGGCCCTAAAGTTTTCATCAACTTTGGGGCCTTAATGCTAAAACATCTTTTTCTTATTTTACAAGGACCTCTATAAATCCGCTCTGTAATCCTGGGGAACTTGCCATCAACCGAACCTTTGAAGGTTCCTTTTTGGCTTTCAGAATCACCATGACCAGCCCGTTAAAGGCTTTGTGTGGATTTGCCTGAAATGACTCATGGCTGGTAGGACTCCCGTTATCGATTCCCGCAATGCTTGCCGGCCCTTCAATGCTAAACGCAACCTGATGAGTGGCATCAGGAATTAAGTTACCTTCCTGATCCAATATCTTGACGGTGATGTAAGACAAATCCTTTCCATCTGCATTAATTTGTGTACGATCGGCGGTAAGCACCAACTTTGCCGGCTGACCGGCTGTGGCGATGTTTCGCTCCAAAACTACCTTTCCCGATTTTCTGGAAACCGCTTTCAAGGTACCAGGTTCATACTTTACTTTCCAGGAAACCTTCATCTCCTGCCCTTCTTTTTTCCTGATGCCTAAAGACTGATCATTCAAAAAAAGCTCCACTTCATCCGCCTGACTGTAATACGCCCATACCTCTACCAGCTGCCCTACTTTCCAATTCCAATGCGGAAATACATGAAGCACAGGGGTGTTTGTCCAGGCACTCTGGTACAAATAATAAACATCCTTTGGGAAACCCGCCAGATCAATGATGCCGAAGTAAGAGCTCCTTGCCGGCCATTCATAAGGCGTTGGCTCACCGAGATAATCAAAACCTGTCCACACAAACATCCCGGAAACCATCGGATTGTTTTCAAATGCCTGCAAAGTTTCCTCATGCGTAGATCCCCATGGTGTCCTGCAATTGTCGTAGGCCGAACAGCTTAAATCAGCATTGCCAGTCAGCAATGGTTTATCCCAGGCTGTTGGCCAGATTCTGATGCTATCTGATGGTAAATCATAATGACCACGGGTTTGTAAAGCAGAAGTAGTTTCTGTGGCGATGAGTTTTTTCCCCGGATAGGTTTTATGAAAATCTTTCCACTTATCATGGTTGTAATTATAACCAATCAAATCCATTGCACCAGACTGGATCAGGTTGTTATAAGTATTTACGTCGTTATTGGCAGTGGTTACCGGTCTGGTTGGGTCCAGATTTTTGACCATCGCAGTTAAAGATCTGGCGATCACGCGGCCAGCAGTGTCGGCACCAGTTCCCCATTGTTCCTGAATCTCATTTCCTGTGCTCCAGATGAAAACGGAAGGATGGTTTCTATCTCTTAACACTAAATCTTCCAGGTCTCTTTTATGCCATTCTGCCCAATTCAGGTGCCCATCAAAATCTGTCTTTTTCTTTGCCCACATATCGAAAGCTTCATCCATCACGATAAAGCCCATGCGGTCACATAGATCCAATAATGCCGAAGCTGGAGCATTGTGCGAGGTTCTAATGCCATTACAACCCATTCTTTTCAGCATCTCCAATTGTCGCATAGCGGCGCGCTCATTAAAAGCAGCCCCCAAGGCGCCTAAATCATGGTGATTGCATACCCCTCTGATTTTCAATTCTTTTCCATTGAGTATAAATCCACGATCTGCATCAAAGCTGAAACTGCGAATTCCCAAAACACTTTCCTCCCGATCGGTTTCTTTTCCTGCCACCCAAACCTGAGTTTGAATGCGGTACAAGTAAGGATCGGTATCCGACCAAAGCCTGGGCTGTGACACCATTAATTCAGTGGTCATTTTCAGCTCATGCGGATCATTAAGCTCCTTTTTCTGCACTGCGAGGCTCGTTTGAGGATTGAATTTCTGCCGCTTACTGGCTACTAATCTGTCCTGCTGATCATAGATGAAAGTCCTCAATTCTCCTGCTGGAAACGCTTTCAAAGCATTAATGATCCTGCTTTCAACTTTTACCACCGCTTGGGCTGCATTTACAGATGGGGTCGTTATAAATCGCCCCCACTGGGCAATTCTTAAGGCCCCTGAACTGATCAATTTCACATCCCGATAAATACCTGAACCGCTGTACCAGCGGGAATTGGGCTGTTTACTATTGTCGGCGCGAACAGCGATGGTGTTTTTTGCCCCATAATTCAAATAAGGAGACAACTCATATTGAAAAGCAATGTAGCCATTCGGTCTTTTTCCAAGAAAATGCCCATTGATCCAAACTTCTGCATCACGGTAAACCCCATCAAAGTTGATGGCCAGGTATTTCCCTTTTGAACTTGCCGGGATCACAAAGGTTTTACGATACCATCCAATCCCACCCGGTAAAGCTCCTGCGCCAAATCCTGCCGGATGGGATTTACTAAAATTCCCTTCAATACTAAAATCATGGGGCAAGTTTAATTGACGCCAGGATTGATCTGGATAAACTTCTTGAGTTGCTTTAGGATCATCGCCAAGAAAAAACTTCCATCCCTCATTAAAATCAAGGATCTGCCTGGACAATGCTGCATTGGCTCGCTTTTTAAGTGTTCTAACTGGCAATCTGACCAATTCATTGGCCAGTAAAGTTTCTGCGGGAGCAAAACATAAAATGATCAAAAGGAGAGGAATTCGGAACATCATATTGAAATTATAGCTGATTATCGGATAAAAAAAGGAGCCTTTTCAAGATTGAAAAGGCTCCAACGGGACATTAAGAACGTTATAAAATATAGTGAAAGGCGAACCATTCGTCCTTTTCTGCATTATAATCGGTGCCAAACCAGATGCCCAGGCTTTCGACTTTTCCGGGGAAGGCTTTGACTACCTTAAAAGTATTTTTCAGAGGACTCATAAAACTGCCTGGATTTTGGATCAATAAATCGCCATTTAAGGTTACTTCATTTGTCGCCTCATTGATGGTAAAAGTACCTGAGCTGACCATGCCATTCTGACTCCTTGTGTATTTTAAACCACCAACGCGGTTAAATAAAATCCAGGAATCTTTGGCTACAGCATCCCAGGAGTCATTCCAACCCCAATCTCTGCTGTCTGCATGGGATTTCGTCCAGCCTTTTCCTTTGCCAATCCAGTCGATCGGGTTTCCAGTAGCGTCAATTTTCCATAACCTGCCGGAAGCCGTTCCTGTAAGCATCGTTAATAGCTCACCTGTCTTAAATGTCGGATCGAAACCTGCATCAGGGCCGGTTACAGGCGGCACATAATTATCGGAGAAAGACTTGGAAAGGAAGTTATAAACGATCATTGCGGGGCCTTCGCCATCCACATCTTTATCACGAATCACGCCTAACTGCATGGTATTGGCATCCAGGGAAAGAACCTTGTAATTGGTCCAGTTGCTGATACCAGTCATCCCATTTTTGGCAGGTTTATATCCTCTAAGAATGCTTGCATTATTAATGGTGAGCGTTTTAGAACCTATATTTAAGATGTAAGTTCCAGTCTGAGTTTTCCCTTCCTCCATTGGTTTTACAGCTTTGAATGTAGCTAAGCCTTTTAAGCTGAAAGTCATCGAGCCATAGTCGCCCTTGGTCATGATATTAGGGTAAACATCGCCTACACCCGCTTCCCAAACCCAGCAATCACCACCATAACAGCCGGTATTGAAGTTGCCAAACGGGTTTCCTTCTTTAAGCCAGCCATTGTTTACCCCATAGAAATATAAAGGGCTATTGAAGAATTTCCCTTCCGTATCTAAAACCCATTGTTTTTCTTGCCCTACACCACCTGAAATGGCGGTCCACAGCGGGTTATTTACATAATTCAGGTTGTCTTGTGTCACTTTAATCAGGACGGAATCCATCTTTACGATCCTTCCACCGGTAGCTACTGAAAATCGCACTACATAATCCCCGGCGAAGGCAAACTTCACCGTATCTATCATTTTAGTAGAAGTACCGATTCCGAAATCCCACATCGGCAGCGTCCCTGGGGTCATATTTTTAAGGATCACCGTATTCCCACCGGCATCGGCTTTCAAGTCCTGAACCACCTCAAATTTAATCGCCGATTTGTCCAGCACCTCTCCTATGCTGTGTTCGTTTTTTTTGCAGGCGAGCAGCAGCACAGGCAGCATGAACATCGCCAATAATTGTTTATATCGTTTCATTTTGTCTCTTTTATAATCGTTAAATGAAGCCCCTACCATCCTGGATTCTGTTTTAAAGTACCGTTAGAAAGGTTGATTTGTGTGTAAGGAATCTGCTGCAAGCCTTTTGTCGCTATGATATTGTTGGCCGAAATGACCTTCTGTGCGGTTTGACCGCCATTCAATATCGTTGTCGTTTCTGCGATCTCCTGTGCTGCTTTATTGATGCCCTGACGGAGTAAATCATAATAACGAATCCCTTCAAAAGCAAACTCCAGTCGGCGTTCTTTCATGATGTTTTCCTGACTGATCACTAATGGCGTAAAAGCCCCTTGCAGCGCACGTTGTCTGACCTGATTGAAATAAGTCTGTGCATTTGGGCTGCCCAATTCTGCCGCCATTAACAATACATCTGCGTAACGGATGGACACATAATCCTGAAACTGACCGATGCTAAAGTTTGGGTTCCCATTCGCATTTGGCAATGGTTTTCCATCCTCCCCGATCATCGGGCTGTATTTTTTAATATAATAACCCGTGTATTCCCTTTGTTTATTCTGACTTACAAAACCCAGTTTTTCATCTACGATGGAAATGATAGAGCCTGTTTTTCGGGTATCACCGGCAGTATAGGCGTTCCATAGTTTAGGGTTTACAGTTTCCGCGCCCCAGCCACTTCCATAAGGAAAGAGCGATTGATCACGGATCCCTCCAAAAACCATCCAGTGGTTTCCGTCGGTATTGCCATTATAATCACTGGTATACGTGTATTTTATGGCGAAAACCGTCTCTTTATTGTCTTCTCCGACATAAGCAGCTAAAGATGCAGCTGGCCATAAGTTCGCAAATTCGGCAACCAAACCATAACCACCATTGTTGATCACATCTTCCAGACCATTCAATGCTTTTGCTTTTGTAACCAGTCCAACCAGGTCTGTTTTTGTATAATAACCGGTGTAAAAAAGAAAAACCCTACCTAGCAATGCTTCTGCAGCATATTTAGTCACCCTGCCATGATCGGCAACCGCCTGAGCTGGATAAGCAACAGGCAGCATGTTTGTAGTAGCAAAAAGCAAATCTTCCGCAATCACTTTATACACTTCGTCCGGATTGGACTGAGGAATATTCTCTGCCGAAGGCTTCGTCAACAGTGGGATATTCCCCCATAAACGCACCATATCAAAAAGCAGATAAGCGCGCAGGTAACGTGCTTCCGACTCATAAGTCTTTCTCAATTGTGTATCATTTCCCCATTGGATCTGATCCATTTTATTGATGAGCATATTACAGCGGTACAATGCTTTGTAGTAAGAAGTCCAGTTCGGACCGAATAGATTCTGATCTGAAGGAGAGCGTGTTTTATCAAATTCATCTAACATCTGATAACTGAATCCATCTGCATTTCCGGTACCCCCAAAAGTATTGTCAGACAAGACTTCAGCCGCTACAGGCAAGGCCACCCCATCTGCCCAAACCACTTGCAATCCATCATAACAGCCCACCAATGCAGAAAACGCATCTTTTGGGGTTCTGTAGAAGTTTTCCTCCGTCACCGTAGTAATCGCTTCTGTATCCAGAAAACTCTTCTTGCAGGCCCCTAAAGTCAAAAAGAGCATTGCAGTTAGGCCTATTTTTATATTTATAGCTTTCATATTTTTAAGTTCAGGGAGGTTAAAATCTAAAGTTAGCACCGAACATAAACGTTCTTGGTCTTGGGTAATAGCCCAGATCGATGCCCGAGGCAAAACCTTCCGTACCGTAGCCAATCTCCGGGTCCATGCCATCATATTTGGTAAAAGTATAGAGGTTTAAAGCAGCCGCGTATAACCTAAGTTGTTTCAGGTAGCTCTTTTTAAGCACTTTACCGAAATCATAGCCGATGGTCACATTGCTGATTCTCAGGTAATCTCCTTTCTGAAGGTATAAATCTGAGAAATTGGTCCAGTTCCTGTTGTCTTCGGTTACTCTTGGCATCGTATTAGAGCTTCCTTCACCATGCCAGCGGTCTAAAATGCGGGTCGTATAATTCCCAAAAGGATTGGCCTGATTGCGGTAAGATTGTACAATTTCATTTCCTACTACTCCCGAAGCCAGAATAGAGAAGTCGAAACCTTTGTAATCGGCAGAAAGACTGATTCCAAAAGTATAGTCAGGATTAGGTTTACCGATCATTCCGCGATCCAGGTTGTCAATTATGCCATCACCATTTACATCTACATACCTGACATCACCAGGCGCTGCGGAAGGCTGAATCACCTTTCCTGCGGCAGACTGGTAAGCCAGCACCTCAGCTTCTGTCTGGAAAATCCCAGCTGTTTTTAAACCCCAGAAATAGCCAATCGGAAAGCCATTCTCTGCCCGGTAAAACTCCAGGGAATTGTCGTATAACTGATTGGTCAAACCATGCACAATTCCATCTGCTGTAGGAATCTTACCTACTTTATTTTTGTTGTAGGCGCCATTCAGGCCGATTGAGTAGTTGAAATCGCCTACATTACTTTTGTAGGTAAAGGCCAGTTCTATCCCGCTGTTGGTCACATTACCACCATTGATAAAGGGCGCATCTGCACCTGCAGTAGCCAAAATAGGCGCTGAAATCAACCAATCTTTGGTCAGCTTGTTGTACCAATCGAAATTCACAGATAGCTTTCCTTTCAATAAAGTCGCATCAAAACCTATATCCGTTTGCTCGGAAGTTTCCCATTTCACATTTGGGTTACTGAGTCTGCTTGGATAAGATCCAGGGGTTAATACACCTTCTTTATCGCCAAATGTATAATTGGTATTGTCTAATTTTATAGGAGTCAGGTATTGAAATGAGGCAATATTCTGATTGCCCACTTGTCCCCAGCTGGCTCTGATTTTCAAGAAATCCAGCCAGTTTTCCTGTCCTTTAAGGAAGCTTTCGTTGGTCACAATCCATCCTGCAGAGACAGAAGGGAAATATCCCCATCGGTTTTGTGCCGCAAACCTGGAAGAACCATCTGCTCTGAAAGTGGCATTGATCAGGTATTTCTCTTTGTAATTGTAGTTCAATCGGCCAAAATAAGACATGCGTCGATCTGCATCATCAGGTCTGCCGCCAATCGTGATCCCGTTGCTCTTTTTATTGAGCGCATTGCTCAGCCAGGCATGATCCAGGTCGTCAAAGATCAGGTTACTATTGGTGCCATAAATCCCGGAACCATCTGCCTGATAAGCCGAACTTCCTGCCATGACTTCAAAACCATGGTCTTTTTGAAGGTCGAACTTATAGCTCAATAGGTTGTCCCAGATCAAAGATTTCCCTTTATTCATCGACTGACTCACCTTCGTTTCGGTATTGTAAGCATAGATAGAAAGGTTGTAAAGCGGGCTGAAAGAACGACTTTCAGAAGCATTGTAATCCATTCCAAGACTTGTTCTGAATTTCAGATTCTTGATCGGTTCTACAATTAAATAGATATCTCCCAGCAAACGTTGATTATTTCTCTTGTTTTGGTTATTCAATACCATTAATGCGTAAGGATTTGCCTCCCCATTGTTCCAGGTTGAATTACTATTGTCAAAGAAATTGCCCTGATCATCGTATACTGGAACAAATGGACTGGTGTTAAAAGCGGCGCGCAAGGTATTGTTGTACTGATTGCCTACGCCAATTCCATTGTTTTTAAGGTCTGAATAAGTAAGGTGCTGTCCGATTTTAAGCAGGTCATTAAAGAAATTGTGTTCGGTATTGATTCTAAAGCCATAACGTTCGTAATTAGAAAGACTCTTGCCGCCTACTACGCCTTCCTGGCCGGTATAAGACAAGCCAAGGGAATAGACAGAATTGTCAGAAGCACCTGAAGCGCCAACCGAATAATTCTGGGTCAGTGCGTTTGAAACGAACATTTCATCCATCCAATCCGTGCCTTTTCCTAATGCATCCAGCTGTGCATTACTGAAAAGCGGTTGTTTGCCCCCATTAATTGCGGCCTCATTCATCATGGAAGCGTATTGAGAAGAATTGAGCATTTCTGCCTTTTTAGCTACATTTTGTACACCTGCATAGGCATCAAAGGTGATTTGAGCGGCTTGTCCGCGCTTTCCTTGTTTGGTCGTCACAAGAATCACTCCATTGGCCGCCTGTGAACCATAAATCGCTGCGGATGCCGCATCTTTTAACACATCTATAGATTCAATATCTGCAGGGTTCAGGTAGGAAATGTCGCCGGTCAGTACGCCATCTACGACGTAAAGCGGTCCGGAATTACCGATGGTACCGAGTCCGCGAATGGTGACGCGCATGCCTTCTCCAGGTTGCCCGGAAGTGGAAGCAATCTGAACACCAGGAGCCTGGCCTTGAAGTCCCTGCAAAGCATTTGTGGTGCTTTGTTTCTGGATCGCATCACCTTTTACCTGCACTGTTGCCCCGGTAACCAGCTTTTTCTGCTGCACACCGTAGCCCACTACCACTACTTCGGAAAGGTTTTGCTGGTCTTCGGCGAGGGTCACATTGACCACATTTGTAGCAGGTACTGTAATTTCCTTGCTGATAAAGCCAATAGAACTGATTTGTAAAACATCGCCAGTCTGCGCATTGATCACAAAAGCGCCGTCTTGATTGGTACTTAAGCCTCCAGTCTTTCCTTTTATTTTAACTACTGCGCCAGGAATCGGCAGCCCATTGGCTCCGGTAACTTTCCCGCTGAGCTTACGCTCCTGTGCCAGCACTTGCTGGCCAAAAATCAGCAGCGAGCACAACATCAGCAAAAAGATGTTCGTTCTTTTCGAATTGAATTTCTTTTCCATGCCGTTCATTACGATTTAGTAAATAATTGATTCATATTATATTTGGTTATGTTAGGTTTTGCTCGTTTATTTACAATTGAATTTTCATTTGTTTTCCGCTGTAGTTCAGACTGTAATCTGCTTTTTGGTTAAAGTCCAGCCCTTTTCCTTTCTTCGGACTGATCACAATGATTCTAAAATTGCGGTTCGGCAGCATCCCTGCGAAACTTCCTTTTCTGTCGGACAACAGCAGTTCTTTTGTACTTTCTTTATATTCGATATCAATGTTGGAAAAAGCGCCTTTTTCATAATTGTAATTGCGGCCTTCATCTTCATACAGCGAGAAAGAACCGTCTTTTCCAGTGTATACAAATAGCGTGATCGTGTCTGCTGGTTTTTCATCCGTATACTGCAATGCAGGCCCTGTAGGTAGTATTGAACCTTCTTTTACATAAACTGGCATCCTTTCATAGCTAGCTACCACTTTTAGGTTTTGTCCGCCTTTAAAGTATTTCCCAGTATAGAGATCATACCAGCCTTGTCCTTCCGGCAGGTACAATTCTTTTGTTTTTGCTTTGTATTCATAGATCGGATTGATCAGTAAAGCTGGCCCAAACAGGTAAGCATCGTTCAGGTTGGAGGCTTTTAAATCCTGCGGAAAGTCCATCATTAAACCACGCATGATCGTGTAATCACGTTGAAAACTTTGTCCGGCGAGAGAATAGATATAAGGCATGAGGCGATACCTCAGCTGGTTATAATACAGCATACTTTTATACGCAGGATGACTTTCCGGCGCGATGTTATAGATTTCACGGAATGGATATTGCCCATGTATACGGAATAAAGGCACAAATGCACCAAATTGGAACCAGCGTGTATTCAGTTCCCTCCATTCTTCCAGATCTGCCCCTTTAGCAGCTTCATAGCGTTTTTCTACAGAAAAACCTCCAATGTCCATGGTCCAGTATGGCATTCCCGACAAAGAGAAATTGACACCAGCACTGATCTGACTTTTCATATCTTCCCATCTGGAAGCGATATCACCACTCCATGCGGCGGCGGCATAACGCTGTAAACCTGCAAAAGCGGAGCGCGTCAGGATAAACACCCTATCGGTATTGTTCTGTTTACGCTGGCCTTCATAGATTCCTTTGGCGTTTACCAATGGAAAAGCGTTGAAATAAGTGGTCGAAGAGCCTGCAAAAGTAGGGTTCATGAGTTCTTTCCTGATCTCTACCGGCAGATTGGAGTGCATATCCGGTTCTGTCGCATCCATCCACCAGGCATCAATTCCTTTACTGTACAGCCTTTTATTCACCAGATTCCAAAATGCTGTTCTTGCTTCCGGATTAAAAGCATCGTAAAAGGTATTAGAATATCCTTTTCCGATCCAGTCTCTACGCCCATCCTCGATATTACGTTTGTATAGGAAACCATTTTTATCAAAATCATGGTAGATATCGAAGCCTTTATTGAACTTCGGCCATACCGAAATCATTAGGTTTACATGTTGATCGTGCAAAGATTTGATCATTTCCTCCGGACTGGCGAAACGTGCGGGATCAAATTGCTGACTGCCCCATTCTGGTTCTTTCCAATACGACCAGTCCAGTACGATGTTATCCAATGGGATTTTACGGTCGCGGAAGGCTTTTGCAGTCGAAAGGATGTCGTCCTGTGTTTTATAACGCTCCCTGCTTTGCCAAAAACCCATTGCCCATTTCGGCATTAACACTGCTTTACCGCTAACTTTGCGATAACCGGAGATCACTTGATCCGCGTTTTCACCGCCAATGAAGTAATAATCTAGTCCGGCACCTGATTCAGATTGCAAGGCGAAGGTATTTTTAAGTGCGTCCGGAACTGGTGGCAAGCAGGTTAACCCTAAGTAAGACTCCCCACCATCGGGAATCCATTCCATTTTGAACTTTACTTTCTTGTTTTTCTCTAGATCCAGATCCAGGATCGCAGCGCCTGGATTCCAGGCCTGGCGCCAATAATCAGCCACCAGCTTACCGTCGAGCCATACTTTTACATAACCCGCGTATTTTAACTGAAGCTGATACAAGCCCGCTAAGCCACTTTCTAAACTTCCTTCGTAACTGACTAGCGCATCTTGCATTTTTATGCTGTCAGGGAATTTATGTTGGTCTGTGAGCCAATTTATGGAAAGCTCTGACACAGGTTTGGTAAATAATATATTTTCCGGTGAAGATCTTTTAGCAAAACTAGCCGTAATCCAGCCTTCAGTTCCTTGTTTAGAAATCAGTTTCAATGCAGATAAAGGCTGATAATCACGGATGTCGCCGGCGCGGGTGATGGAATAATTATCCCAGAGCACTCCATATCCTTTGTTGGAGATTAAAAATGGAACCCCGATTTCAGTATTGTACTGAACCAGGTCTACCCGACGGCCCCTGTAATTCATCAATCCCTGTTGATGCTGCCCTAAGCCATAATACGCTTCCTGATCCTGGGCATCAAATACCTGAACCACCTGATAAGAAGGCGAGCCATTAAATACCTGGGGTACTAAAGCTTGCATGGCCAGCTCTGTTTGCTTCAACAAGCGCTTTCCAGCGGCATCACGGTAAGTAACCAAACCGTTTTGCTGTGCAATTTCGACGCGCAAAGCTTTTGTTTTTAATACAATAGCTCCGTTTTCTGTATCAACAGTAAAAGGTACTGCCGCGTTATTTGCCGTGCTAACCGCCATCAGGCTGTTCTGCGGTGCGAAATCTTCAGTTAACGTACCGGTTATATGGATCACCTGATCCGTTACTGGTGTTAGCCTGATTTTTCTAATGCCTGTTAAGGAGTTTGGAATGCTGACTTCAATTCCTGAAGTCGTTTGGATGTAGCTTGCCTTTTCTTGCCGGTTTACCCTTGGCTTTTCTTGTTGATGTACGGTTGATTTTTCCTGGCCCTTCACTTTTACCAGCAGCAATACACTGCCTATAAAAATTACGGCGATGACCCTAATTTTACGCATTGGTAAGATTTACAATTTATACTTGGTTGATTAGGATTAAATGTATCAGGAAAGAATTCAGCGGAGGGCATTCAAATGATAACAAATGGGTATCTAAATGTTAACAGAACACCTCTATAAGGGTTAAAAAGAGGTTTCCCCGATTTTTTGATTTGCGTATGCCGATGGAAGAATATCGAATTCCTGTTTAAAATAACGGCTAAAATGCTTGGGGTTACTGAAACCTACTTCATAAGCGATTTCGGCAATACTGAGCTGTGATTTTAACAATAAAGCTTTTGATTTATGCAATCGATACGAACGGATATATTCGATCGGGGATTTTCCGGTCAGCGGTAGAATTTTCTTGTACAAACCTACCCTGCTCATGTTCAGGTCGGAACTCAGCTGATCCACAGAATAGGCAGAATTTGATAAGTTCTTTTCCAAATGTAATCCCAGTTGTCTCATAAACTTATCATCCAGGGATTCCACTTCCGATTCCGCAGGTTTAAACTCTACCTGCTTCTGATAGGTTTTCTTCGCTAAGGCCTGCTGTTTCAGGATATTTCTGATTTTAGACAGGAGAATTTCAAAGTTAAAAGGTTTGGTCATGTAATCGTTGGCACCGGTTTCTAAGCCCAGCAGCTGCTGATCTTCATTGCTGACAGCCGTGAGTAGAATGACTGGCAGATGCGCGGTTCGTTTATCAGATTTGATTTTCTTACAAAGCTCAGTACCATTCATTTCCGGCATGGTCACATCGCTTACAATCAGGTCCGGGTGAGAGGACAAAATCTTTTGCCAGCCTTCTTTGCCATTTGAAGCCTCTACAATCTGGTAAAATTCGCTGAGGTTGTCTTTCAGGTAAAAGCGGAAATCCTCATTGTCTTCGACCAGCATCAGGATTTGCTTTTTACTTTTCCAGGTAAAGTTTTCTTTGGGATCCTCGGAGGTATTCATCAGAGCAGCGCCTTCATCAACCAGTTCCTGCTTTTCCACCCCAGCCTCTGTTTTACCAGCATCAGCTGCTGAATGGCTATTGGCTAGATCCAATGAAACACAAAACTCAGATCCTTCATTTAAAACACTGTTTACATGTATCTTACCGTCATGTAATTTTACAAATTCTTTAGTAATAGAAAGGCCAATTCCTGTGCCTTGATTGACAATAGAATCCGGCATGTCGTTCTGGAAGAAACGCTCAAATATGCGTGCTGTTTTATCGGCTTCCATGCCGATTCCTGTATCTGAAACCTTCAATAAAAGCGTGGTATGGCTTATTTGCTGCTGGACAATTTCCAGCGTTACCCAGATCTTTCCACCTTCCGGCGTAAACTTAAATGCGTTCGAAAGCAGGTTAAACACAATCCTTTCCACTTTATCATGATCAAAAGCGACCATTAAAGTCTGTGCTTCGGTATGAAAACTGAAATTGATGCGTCGCTGTTCAGCCAGGTCATTAAAGGAAAGGCAAAGCTCCCTGATAAAGGAAATCGCTTCTCCAGGTTTAGGGTGCAACCTCAATTCCCGCACCTCCATTTTACGGAAATCCAAAAGCTGGT
Organism: Pedobacter polysacchareus; assembly: GCF_019802255.1. Taxonomy (GTDB): domain Bacteria; phylum Bacteroidota; class Bacteroidia; order Sphingobacteriales; family Sphingobacteriaceae; genus Pedobacter; species Pedobacter polysacchareus. Next base: position 75,859 of record NZ_JAHYSS010000010.1, read on the forward strand.
TCACCAGGTTCAACAAGCGCTTTCCATTGCGGTGCATGAGCTGAAGTTCTTGCTTTTTCGGTATGACATTCTGTCCGATCAGTTTTTCTAAAGGCGTAATAATCAGAGACAATGGAGTCCTGAACTCATGACTTACATTAGTCAAAAACTTAATCTTCATTAAGTCCAGTTCATGCATCCTGCTGGCCTGCTGACGCTCTTGTTTCAGTAAGAATTCTTTATTCAAACGTGCTATTCCACGATGCCTGATCCATAGCAATCCACCTCCAATGGCCAGTGCATATAATAGGTACGCCATCCAGGTGCTCCAGAACGGAGGCTGTATGATGATCTTTAAATCCGCCTCGTTATTGACCCAATTTCCGGAGGCATCCGTAGACATCACTTTGAAGGTATAAGCACCCGGATCTATGTTTGTATACGTCGCGCGACGGCTGTTTGGCTGGGGCTCCTGCCAATGCTCATCAAAGCCTTCCAGCTTGTATCGATACCTGATTTTATGCGGATTAAAATAGTTCAGTGCTGCAAATTCAATTGCAAATCCATTTTGATTGTGTTTCAAGGTAATACCATCTGTAAAAGAGAGTGACTTCTCCAATAAAATACGGCCATTTACAGGCTCTCCGATGCCTACACTTTTGTTTTCCACCTGCAGGTCTGTAAAGACAATTACAGGCTTGGAAAGGTCGTTTTTAATCCTTTCAGGCTGAAATAGATTGAAGCCATTTGCTCCCCCAAAAGCCAGGTCGCCAGTACTGGTTTTATAGCCGGCATTGGCATTAAATGCACTTCCCTGTAAACCATCGTGTTCATCATATTTATGAAAAGTATAAGAGAAATCACGCTTGGCAAGAGGTTTTACGACTACATTAAACAGCCCGTTTGCGGTGCTTACCCATAGATTCCGTTGGTTATCTTCTACAATTTTCAAGGTTGCCTTTTCCCCGAGGCCGTCCTTGGTATCGAAGTTCCTGAACGCTTTTCTGGCTGGATCCAACCTGCTCAAACCGTCTCTGGTAGCCGCCCAAATAAAGCCATAACTGTCCTCCAACAGGTCGTATACAATGTTATTAATCAGGCTATTTACATGGTTATCTTCATGTTTATAATGAACAAAGCTGCCATCAGGTTTTAACTGGTCAATCCCATCGGAACTTCCGATCCAGAGGTTGCCTTTTTTGTCTTCAATCAGACAGGAAAGGAAATCAGAATGAATCCCATTCTTTGCCCCAGCACGAAAATGGCTGAACTTCCCGGTACTTCGATCCAGCAGGTTCAGACCACCACTCAAAGTGGCTACCCATAAGTTCCCGCTACGATCTTCCAGAATGTCCCATACCCGATCATCAGATAAGCTGGTAGGATTTCCAGGTTCATGTCGATAATGGTTAAAGGTTTTCCCATCAAAAGAATCCAGTCCGCCGAAATAGGTACCGATCCACAGGCGCTTGCCCTTATCTACAAACAAACTCACTATGATGTCGTTACTTAAACTATTCGGGTTGTTGTGCTGGTGCTGGTATCGCTTAAACTGTTTGGTTTTTCGGTTGAAGTAGAACAATCCACCGCCATTTGTGCCAATCCACAGATTTCCCTGATCATCCTCCGCAAAGCGGTTCACATCATCATAAACCAATCCATCCGGACTTGCACCCTGGTGTCTGAACAAGGGAAATTTAAGAATCTTCTCATGGTAAAAACTCAGCCCTTTCTTAAAGGTACCCACCCATATAATCCCTGAGATATCTTTATATAAACATGTAATGCTATTTTGACCTATGCTTTTAGGATCATCCTCTTCATGAAGCAGATAACTCAGTTTAAAGGTCTTTTTATTGAGCACATTCACCCCGCCATGATCGGTACCAATCCAAATCTGACCATGTGGATCCTGCAGTATTCCGCTAATCAAATTGCTGTTTAAAGCACCTGGAGCCTTATCAATCTGACGGTGCTGTCCAGTTTTAGGATTAAAATAAGTGATCCCCCGCTGGTTGTTCAAGGTATACATCCAGAGGTCGCCATCTTCATCCGCAAATAGCTTAAAATCCTGCATTTCTGAGGGATTAGAAGTTTTGAAAGTCAAAATGCGTTGTTTCAATTCTGCGGTTTTCCGATCCAGCCGCTCCATGGTCTTGTCGCGGTGAATGATCCAGATTGCTCCGGCAGGTTCGCTTTGAATCCCAGAGACCGGACTATCCGACAAAGACTTTTCGTTATTCTTTTTAAGCTTTAAATGTTTTGTTGAGGCACTGGAAACTTCGTATTTATAAATGCCCTGTTCCTGTGCATTAAACCAAAAATCACCGGCTTTATCTTTCAGTACTTCTCTAATGCCTTTGGAATCGATGCCAATGCTTTTAAACCAGGTTGTCGTATTGCGGATAAAGCTTTCTGTTTCAGGATCGTAAATATTAGGACCGCTGCGTGTTTCCAGATAGAGCTTATGCCCTGGAAGTTCATAGATATTAGTGATGAAATCATCTATAATAGAGCTGGTATCCCGTGGATTGTGTTTAAAAACCTTGATCACCTGTCCGTCGTAACGGTTGAGCCCTGAAAGTGTCGCAAACCAAATAAAGCCTTTAGAGTCTTTTAAAACAGCATTCACCTGGTTGTGAGACAGTCCGTCCGACAAATCCATTCTAGAGAACTGAATCTGTCCTGGCTGTGCGGAAACTTCGGAACAAATCAATAAAAAGAGTAATAAAACGAGTGTTCTTCCTGGAAACATGGATTTTACATTTACAGTTAAACCCGCTGACTAGACTTTCTAACAATCAGCTTTGGCCTGATATTGACCGTCTTTTTGATCACCATTCCTGAATTTACCAGCTCCTGAAAATGAAGATTTCCTATCGTTTTCCCCATTTCTATGCTAAACTGGTCGATAGTGGTAATTGATGGGCTGGTAATCTCTGTAAAAGGCTCATTGGAATACCCACAGATGCCCAGCTCTTCCGGAATGCGGATTCCCTTTCCTGTAGCTGCTTCTAGCACTCCTAAAGCGGCAAAATCGGAAGTAGATGCGAATATCGCATCTGGTGGACTGGCCATTTCGAGTAATTCAGCAGTAGCCTGAGCACCAAGCTCTTTTGTCCAGGCATTGGCATACATCAGTTCTTCCAGTATCGGGAAGCCACCGGCTTTCAATGCCGCGATATAGCCTTCCTTTCTTTCCCTGAAAATATGGAGCTCCTGCGGGCCTTCCAATAAGGCAATCCTGCGGTAGCCTTGCTCAATCAGGTGGGTTACCGCATCGTAAGAAGCCTTGTAATTGTCGTTCAGCACTTTAAATGTTTCCAGGTCTTCCACTACACGGTCAAACTGAATCAACTGAATGTTACGGTCTAAAACCTGCTGCAAATGGTCTGAACTGCCTGTCTCTGCAGCTATAGAAATCACAATCCCACTTACATTCTGATTGATCAGGGTGTTCACTACCTCTACTTCACGCTCATGAGATTCGTTAGACTGGCAAATGACAAGGTTATAACCTTTGTTAAAAGTGACTTCTTCTAAGCCAGCAATAATGTTGGAAAAGAAATATTGGTTGATGCGGGGAACCACCACGCCAATCGTGGGATTACTGCCTTTCCGCAGGTTGGAAGCCATCGCATTTTGCTGATAATTCATCTCAGCAGCGGTTTTAAGCACTAATGCTTTCGTCTCCGCATTAATTTTATCACTATTGCTCAGCGCTCTGGACACGGAAGAGGCCGCTAAATTGAGCTTTTCAGCAATATCGTATATCGTTGTTCTTTTCTGGCGCTTCATAATTAAAGTAAAAATACAAAAATATTTTAGGCAATCGATTGCAATTATAAAACTTTCTCCTAAATTCGTTTCCTGATAACCAAATATTCATCCTATAAAATCCATTAGAACAACACGATATGTTATTACTGGGAATAGACATTGGCACTTCTTCCATAAAGGTGGCCATCGTAGACGCGCAAACGCAAAAAACCATTGCAACCGCGCAATATCCGGAGGAAGAAGCAACCATCCATGCTCCCCATCCCGGATGGGCAGAACAGGATCCGCAGCTCTGGTGGGCGCATACCCAACAGGCTTTTGAGATTTGTAAAAAGAAAGCGAACTTCCAGCCAATGGACATTTCTGCAATAGGAATAGCCTATCAGATGCATGGTTTGGTGCTGGTAGACAAAAATCAGCAACTGCTTAGAAATAGTATTATCTGGTGTGACAGCAGAGCCGTAGCCCTTGGAAACGAGGCTTACGACGAGTTAGGGCATGATTACTGCCTAAGTCACCTGCTCAACTCCCCTGGCAATTTCACCGCTTCCAAACTAGCCTGGGTGAAACAAAACGAACCGGAATGTTATGCTAAAATCGACAAAGTGATGCTGCCGGGTGATTTTATTGCGATGAAACTCTGTTCCAGCATTACCACCAGTATCTCTGCGCTTTCTGAGGGCGTTTTCTGGGATTTCCAATCGGATACCCTATCTGAAGCCTTGATGGACCATTATGGATTTGATCGCAGCCTGATTCCTGAAATCAAGCCAGTATTCTCAGAACATGGACAGGTAAGTGCCTCATCCGCAAGTCTGCTGGGTATAAAAGCAGGGATTCCAGTGAGTTATAAATCAGGAGATCAACCCAATAATGCCCTTTCCTTGAATGTATTGGAACCCGGAGAAGTAGCCGCCACCGCAGGTACTTCAGGGGTGATCTATGGGGTCAGCGAGCAATTGGCCTACGATCCGCAATCCAGGGTAAACACCTTTGCCCATGTCAATTATACCGAAGAAAAGAAAAGACTGGGCATCCTGCTCTGCATCAACGGAACTGGAAGTATGAACCGCTGGGCAAAAAGCCTGCTCGCACCAGGAATCGCTTATCATGACCTCAATGCCGCAGCCCAAAAGATTGCCATTGGTGCCGATGGACTGCGCATATTGCCCTTTGGAAATGGCGCTGAAAGGATGCTCAACAACAGAATAGTAGGTGCTCATCTCCAGAATGTCGACTTTAACCTCCATACTACCCCTCATATTTTCAGGGCGGTACAGGAAGGAATTGCTTTTGCTTTCCGTTATGGACTCGACATTATGCGCAGTAATGGCCTTCAACCAAAGGTGATCAGGGCAGGAAAAGCCAACCTGTTTTTGAGCGAACTCTTCCTCGAAGCTTTCGTGAACAGCACGGGAGTTCCAATAGAACTTTATGAGAATGACGGCAGTGTAGGTGCCGCTTTAGGAGCAGGTATTGGGGCCGGAACCTACCCTGATGCTGCCGCAGCTTTCAGCAACATCAAACCATTGCAGCTGGTAGAACCAGATTCAAATCTACGTTATGAACCTGTGTATCAGGACTGGCTTCAAAACCTATCAGATAAGATTAAGTAAAATACATTAAACAACTATCTATCAATACCATATAAATATAATTTAAACCAAAATACATAACCACAATGACAACAGTAACGACAGGAGAAAAGGAATTTTTTAAAGGAATCGGACAAGTAAAATTCGAAGGATTAGACTCAGATAACCCCTTGGCATTTCGCTGGTATGACGAAAATAGAATCATTGCAGGTAAGACAATGAAAGATCATCTGCGCTTTGCCTGCGCCTACTGGCATTCCTTTGTAGCGACAGGTGGAGATCCCTTTGGCGAACCTACGATCATCCATCCATGGAATGAAAAGTCTGATGCCGTAGCACGTGCTAAAGATAAGATGGATGCCGCTTTTGAGTTCATTACCAAAATGAACCTGCCCTATTATTGCTTCCACGATGTGGACCTGGTAGACTATACCAACGACATCATTGAAAATGAAAGACGTTTACAAGCCGTTGTAGATTATGCAAAGCAAAAACAAGCTGCAAGCGGCGTTAAACTGCTTTGGGGAACAGCCAACCTTTTCTCTCACCGCAGGTATATGAATGGCGCTGCCACCAATCCTGATTTTCATGTACTGGCACATGGCGCAGCACAGGTGAAATCCGCTTTAGATGCGACGATAGCACTTGGTGGTGAGAATTATGTATTCTGGGGAGGTCGTGAAGGCTATATGAGTTTGCTGAACACGAATATGAAACGAGAACAGGAACACCTCGCTAAATTCCTGCATTCGGCAAAAGATTACGCCAGAACACAAGGCTTTAAAGGCACATTCTTCATTGAACCTAAACCTTGTGAACCCTCTAAACATCAGTATGATTATGATTCAGCCACGGTAAGTAATTTCCTTCGCCAATATGGTTTACTGGAAGACTTTAAACTGAATATTGAAGTGAATCATGCCACACTTGCTGGTCATACTTTTCAGCATGAGTTACAAGTGGCTGCAGATGCCGGATTATTGGGCTCTATGGATGCCAACAGAGGTGATTATCAGAATGGCTGGGATACCGACCAATTTCCAAACAACATTAATGAGCTGACGGAAGCGATGCTGATCGTACTGGAAGCCAATGGACTGCAAGGTGGAGGAATCAACTTTGATGCGAAGATCAGAAGAAATTCAACCGATCCTGCAGACTTGTTTTATGCTCATATTGGTGGCATGGATACTTTTGCCAGGGCATTAGTAACTGCGGATCAGGTGCTTCAGCATTCAGATTATAAAAAAATCAGAACCGAGCGCTATGCTTCATTTGATCAGGGTGCCGGAAAAGATTTTGAGGAAGGTAAACTGAACCTGGAAGCACTGCGCAATTACGCGGTAGAAAAAGGAGAACCGAAAGCGATTAGCGGTCAGCAGGAATTATTAGAAAACATCATTAACAGATTCATTTAAAAGTAAATAACCGCATTTATATGAACTCATTGAGTACGTACGACTATGTCGTTTTCCTCGTCTATTTTCTGATTGTCGCTATGTATGGATGGTCGGTTTATAAGAAAAAACAAGCCCATAAAGAGAACTCCAAAGATTTCTTTCTTGCGAAAGATTCGCTGACCTGGTGGGCAATTGGAGCCTCTCTCATCGCTTCAAATATCTCAGCCGAGCAATTTATCGGCATGAGCGGTTCAGGCTTCACTATGGGGCTTGCAATCGCCACCTACGAATGGATGGCTGCCGCAACCCTCATCATTGTTGCCATCTTTTTCATTCCGGTGTATCTGAAAAACAAAATTTACACCATGCCACAATTTCTTGGGCAACGGTACAACAGTACAGTAGCCATGATAATGGCGGTATTCTGGCTGTTATTGTACGTGGTCGTAAACCTGACCTCTATCCTTTATCTTGGTGCATTGGCCATCAACAGCATTTCAGGCATCAATACCACCGCCTGCATGTATGTGCTCGCTGTATTTGCCATCATCATCACCCTTGGTGGAATGAAGGTAATCGGCTACACGGATGTGATCCAGGTGTTCTTTTTAATTCTCGGCGGACTAGCGACTACCTATCTCGCCCTGGAATTAGTAGCCACCCATTTTGGCAGTTCTGGTGTATTAAACGGACTGGCGATGGTGAAAGAAAAGGCAAGCGATCATTTTCACATGATTTTCAAACAGGAGAACCCGCATTACATGGACCTTCCAGGTTTAACAGTACTGATTGGCGGAATGTGGATTGTCAACCTGAACTATTGGGGATGCAACCAGTATATCACGCAAAGGGCGCTGGGTGCTGATTTGAAAACTGCGAGATCTGGTTTGCTATTTGCCGCTTTCCTGAAACTGCTGATGCCGATTATTGTGGTATTGCCAGGGATAGCCGCTTATGTCTTATATAAAGAAGGCTATGGCGATTTCAAGACTGCAATGATGAAAAACGGTGAACTGAATGCAGATTCTGCTTATCCTGTCTTGCTAAACCTGCTTCCCGCCGGACTAAAAGGACTTTCATTTGCCGCTTTAACCGCAGCAATTGTAGCTTCTCTTGCTGGAAAAGCAAATAGTATTGCCACTATTTTTACTCTGGACATCTACAAAAAAGTGATCAGAAAAGATGCAAATGAGCATAAACAAGTGGTGGTTGGAAGAATCACTGTAATTGTGGCCATGTTATTGGCTATTGTGATCGCTCCGCAGCTTGGCATTGACAAAAAAGGAGGTTTCCAATTCATTCAGGAATACACCGGATTTGTTTCTCCAGGTATTTTTGCCATGTTCCTGCTTGGTTTCTTCTGGAAAAGAACGACTTCCAATGCGGCTTTATTCGCTACAATTGGCGGCTTCTTACTTTCTGTAGGTTTTAAAGCCCTGCCAAACTTTTGTAATCTGGAAGCATTGAGCAAATTCGGATTCTCTAAACTGGCTGTACAAAAAGATGGCAGTATGATCTATGAAGTTCCTTTCCTGGACAGAATGGGCTTTGTTTTCATCATTTGCGTAGCAGCGATGGTCATCATCAGTTTATTTGAAAACAGAAAAGGTGTCAATCCTAAAGGATTAGATGTGGATCGTGGAATGTTTAAGACCAATGCTGGTTTTGCCGCAGGTGCCTTAATCATTATTGGGATCATTATTGCGCTTTACAGTATTTTCTGGTAGCTATTCAAAATCCTTAAAGGGGGGTACTGCTATAGGGTTTTCTATAGCAGTACCCCCCTTTTTTAGGAAAGGATAAAAATTACCGGTTAGTGGTCGGGTAGTGTTCGGGAAGAGATCGGCCTTATTATAGAGTCCGGAAGGGATTCGGTTAGGGTCTGCGTAGGGTTATCTTAGTCTGTGCTACCCAAACCCTAACCGAACCCCTTCCTCCATCTAAGAAAAATCAGGTATCTTCCCGACCACAATTAAACGGCTTTCCTTCCTCAAAATTGGTTCGACGCTCGGCTTGGCATTTGTCCAAGTTACCATCCAAACTAGACAGAAAACAGATCTTAGCCTAAATCATTCTTTTCTTTTCCAAAATTATCCTTATTTTGAAATAAATCATCTGAATGAATACACGATCTACTTTGAAACCATTTTCAAGCTTACAACGCCTAAAATCTACTGTCTGTCCATTAAAACTAAGACCAGTTGCTGTGGTTTTAGTTTTCTTTTTATGCTGCAGCAGTTCAGCACTGTTTGCTCAGGATCAGCAATCCATCAAGGCTGGTGAAAAACCATTGGTTTCAAAGGAAGAGCAATCAGAAGGACTCGTGATTGAAAAAGGGTTGAAATTTTCTATACTCACCTTTTCATTGAGCAGTAGGAATGCGGTAAATGACAACAATTTTTTCGTCAATTATCTGAATCAAAAGAAAAGCAGCTGGACGGTACGTGCCGATGGAGGATATATTTTAAAAAAGAACCTGGGCGCTGGTTTGGGACTGTCCTACGGTCAATCAAAAGAAAACAACCTGATTAAAGCTGCTGATGGCGCTTTAACCAGCAACCGAAGCTTTTCTAATAATTACGGGGTCAGACCATTTATCAAAAACTTCATTCCACTGGATCGTAAGAACAGGTTTTACATTGTGAATCAGACAGAAATACAGCTGTTATTTGACCGTTCCATTAAGGAAAGCACGGTCAATGAAATTTTAACCAGAACTTATACCTCAAAAGATACTTATGGTGTTGGACTAAGGCCGGGATTAATGATCTTTATTGTGAAAAACTTCGCATTTGAGACTACGGTCGACATTTTTGGGATCAATACTTCAGTAGAGACAGGGCGTACCACTGGACAGCCGGATACGAGGGTAACTACGACTGACATGAACTTTAAAATCAACATTCTAAAAATCGGGTTTGGCTTTTCTACTTATTTCTAATTGTTAATTCCTGCTTTTTAAATTATTTACTTATTCAAACATGCTAAATTATAGATCTTTTCTTTTTGTATTTACCGGGGCCTTACTCTTTTCTTCAGGCTGCGTTAAAGAAACATATTTTGGAAAATCAGCGTTTAAGAAAATCCTTTATTTTACGGTTTCCAATGAAACAGGAAGCACTTCCATCAATCAGGACAGCTTAATCATCCGGTTAAATGTAGATGCGAACGCTGACCTGACGAAGTTATTTCCGGATTCAGTACAACTTTCCACCTATGCACAGCTGAGCCCTGGTGTTCGTGTTTCTCAAGATTTTAGCAAGCCAGTACCTTATACGGTAACTGCAGAAGACGGCAGTCAGGCAGTATATACTGTGATTGTAAACAAGCAGTCTGCAAATCCGCAGATCAGCAATTCCAATTTCAACGATTGGTATACACCATCTGGAAAAAACTATAAACAACCTGGTTTGGATTCCAGCACAGAATGGGCCACGGGAAACGATGGTGTAGCGAGTCTTTCTACTGCTAATACCACACCTATTGAAATTGCTTCAGGAGACCTTGCCGCTCAAATGGTGACTAAAGATCTGGGGATCCTTGCCCAGCTTACCGGTCAGCGAATGGGCGCAGGAACCTTATTTACCGGCACATTTAAGCTGGATATCGGCAACCCGCTAAATTCTGCAAAATTTGGGATCGCTTATACTTCCAGACCGAAAAGCTTTACTATAAGCTATAAATATCAGGCAGGAACGCCTTATAAAAACGGATCTGGTCAGACCCTGAATAAATTAGACAGCTGCGATATTTACCTGTTACTGGAAAACAGAAACGGAACATTGGTTAAAAGAGCCGCTACTGCCTGGTTCAGGTCTGGGGAAATGGTGAACGACTTTAAAAAGATCACCATTCCCTTGGTTTATGGCAGATTGCCGGCAGGCAGCCCATCTTATCAGCTTCCTCCAAATGGCTTGTTTGCGGCCGAAAATGATCCGATCACACACATCAGCATCGTGTTTTCTTCCAGTGCGGCTGGGGCGACTTATGAAGGAGGTGTAAATAGTACGCTGGTGGTCAATGATCTGGTGCTGAATTATTAATTACCAGCCAATTCCGTAATCTTCCCCATGGTTACTGGATCCTCCCCAAAGGCTGCCATGTTTCCAATCAAAATAAATGGCGTTGATCGGGCCACTGGTTCGGTCTCCGAAACTCATGATATACCCCATTTTCTGAAGGGCTTCTCTTGTTGCAGGTGTGGTATTGGTATTGAGTAAAATCTGTCCCGGTTTGGGCATGCGGTCTTCCGTTTTTGTCCCTCCTAAGGAAAGCCATAATTGATTGGTATTGAAATTCGCTGCTTCAGCGGCTTGCTGTACGTTCATTCCAAACTCCGCTACATTTAAGAAAAACTGCAGCAGGTTCTGATCTTGCGTATCTCCACCCTGTACCGCAGAAGCCAGAAATGGTTTTCCATCTTTTAGTGCCAATGATGGAGATAACGTGACTCTTGGTCTTTTACCGGGTGCTACAACATTAAATGGGTTCAGCCCGCTGTCTAACACAAAACTTTGCATCCGCTGGCTCATGCCAATCCCTGTTTCTCCTGCAATACAGGCTGGCAGCCATCCACCGCTTGGCGTAACTGAGACTACCCAGCCTTCTTTATCTGCGGCTTCAATAGAAGTAGTTCCTAAATGCAGTCTTTCCTGATATAGCTCATCCGAAGAAGTATTGCGCTTACCAAGGTCATGTTTCGGCGCAAAATTCCTTCGTGTGGTGTCCATTTCATACCCTCTTTTTTGCAAAAGGTCTAAGTAAGGATTGGTTTTACCTTCAAAAGGATATGGATTCCCAGGCCCGATGTTCGGGTTGTTTTTGTCGTATTGAATCAGTTTAGCCCTTGATTTTGCATAATCCTTATTGAGCAGGCCTTTAATTGGTCCTTTAGGTAAGGTCGCGGGATCTCCGTAATAAAAATCACGGTCGGCGAAAGAGAGGTTCATGGCCTGATACAGGGTGTGAATGTATTTGGGACTGTTATAGCCCATACTTTTCAGGTCAAAATTCTCTAAAATATTAAGCGCCTGCAGCATTACCGGTCCTTGCGTCCATTGCTGCAATTTGTACACATCTATGCCTTTATACTTTACCTGAAGTGGCTCTTCTTCCAATGGTTTCCAGTTTGCAAGGTCTTCCATGGTGATCAATCCACCTTGTTCCTGAGCGCCACGCACAAATTCTTTCGCGATATCCCCTTTATAGAAACGGTCGTAGGCAGCCATCAGGGCTTGTTTCCTGTTTTTTCCTTGTTTTAAGGCTTTACTTTCGGCTTCCACCATTTTCGTTAATGTGGCCAGCAAGTCTTTTTGCACGAAGATCTCCCCTGCTTCAGGAGCTTCTCTTTTCTCTCCTGGATGCGTTAGGAATACCTTTTTACTATATGGCCATTTGTTGATGTGTTCCTTTCCTCTTTCGATGCTATTTGCTGCCTGCGCTTCAATTGGGTAACCGGCAGCCATTTCCATGGCCGGCGCCAGCACTTCCTTTAAGCTGAGCTTGCCATAATTGACTAACATATAAATTAAGCCACCAGGGGTTCCTGGTGTTGTTGCCGCTAAGGGGCCATATTCAGGGGGGAAATTATACCCTTTACTCTTAAAAAACTCTACGGTGGCCCCTGTAGGAGCCACGCCCATCGCATTAATTGCCATTACTTTTTTCGTATTGGGATTGTAGATGAGGACTTGCGTTTCGCCTCCCCAGCTGAGCGTATCCCACATGGTGCAGGTGGCGGCCAGCATCGCGCAAGCTGCGTCAACTGCATTTCCTCCTTTTTGAAAAGTCATAGCGCCAGCTGTTGCCGCTAAAGGCTTACCTGTGATTGCCATCCAGTTACGGCCATGCAATACTGGTTTTTGAGTCTGCTGGGCAGCTACTGGTACAATAGCCGCTGCAGAAATGCAGAGTACAGAAAATAAGTGTTTCATATCCATGTGATCAGGTTTTAAAATTACCTATTTTAAAAAGCTACTCAAAGGAGAATATTGAGATAGGTGTCACAATGTAGCTACCAGCCTATACAGCGGCTGCGTTTGCATCACGAGCAATTTCTTGCTGGTCTTGTAGTTTTCTTTCTTTTGCCTTTCTCAGAAAGCGGAAAAGCAACAAGCCAATGCCAAAGGCGATAAAGCCTTGTATCATTACCGTATCGGGAGTTCCGATCATTTGAGAAAGATAACCGATCAGCAAGCCACCTAAAGGCTGCATGCCAAAGAATGCCATGGCATAAAAACTAATCACTCTACCTCGCATCGTCGGATCTACGGTGGTTTGAATGAGCGTATTGCTAATGGTGATCTGCGACATCATTCCAAAACCAGAGATGGCGGCAAACACCAGGGCAATTGGATAATAATTGGTATGGGAGAATAAAATCAGTCCGGCGCCAAAAACGAGTGTACTTGCGGCCAGGATTTTCCTTAAGTTTCTTCCGGGTTTTAAGGAAGCCAGGAAGATTGCTCCTGTAAATGCTCCCAGCCCAATCACACTGTCAATCACCCCAAATGTGGAGGCCGTTCCTTTAAAAATATCTTTTGCATAAACCGGAATCAATGTGCTAAAGGGCAGTACCAGTAGACTCATGAGCGCAAGCATGACCAGCACTAATGAAATGGAAGGCGTTCTTTTGATATATTGAAAACCTTCTTTTAGTTCTCCAAACACGTTTTTTGTGGAAGGTGTAACAACGAATTTCGGCAATTTCATCATCAATAGAGAACCGATCACGGCAATGAAACTGATGGCATTCAATCCAAAACAAATATCTTCCCCGAACTTCTCGAGCGCCAGTCCGGCGATACCGGGACCAATCAATCTGGAAAGGTTCACCATAGAGGAGTTTAAAGCCAGGGCATTGGGCAAATCTGCTTTATCGTCAACCATTTCATAGACTAATGACTGCCTGGCTGGTACATCAAAAGCATTGATTAAGCCCAGTAATGCACTCAAAGCAATGATCTCCCAAACAGAATAATCTTTAAAAAAGATGAGTAAAGTCAGGAGTACCGCCTGGATCATAGAGGCAAGCTGCGTGACGAGCAACAGCTTATACCTGTTGTAGCGATCGGCAGCGACGCCGCCAATAAAAGAAAAGATAAAAGAGGGAAACAGACTGGCGAAAAGCGTTAGTCCTAACATAAAATTAGAATGCGTTTTCTCGTAAATCACCCAGCTTACGGCTGTCTTCTGCATCCATGTTCCAATAAGAGATACGGACTGTCCAGTAAAATACAATCTATAATTACGGCTTTTAAAAGCGTTAAAGGTGCTAATATTCATAATCTAGGAGCAGCCGGCGGATCGGAAATGGTCTAATCGGACAAGGCTAAAATCTGTACAGAAATTGAGCCAAAAAAGAAAACCCTCTGATGGTTCAGAAGGTTTTCAAATTTTATCAGGAAAACGTTACATTGTTTTTCATTTACAATGCAGGCCATTATTAATTTTATTGTTTATCAAGATCAACAGGCTCATTGTCTAATCCGATCACTTTATAGCTGACATTGTTGCCATCTATCAGTTTTTCATAATAAACACCATCAGGACTTACATAGTAAGTTGCTCCCTTAATCAGTATTTCTCTGGAATCCTGAGGTAATTGTGTTACTATATCTCCAATCTGAGGCATAGGGTTTACATAAACCTCTTTTCCATCTGTATTCAATACACCATCTTTACCGGCAACCACAAATACCTGTTTTCCATCTGCATTTTGAGTAGATGAATAGTAAACACCTTTACTTTCGTAATAGGTTTGTCCATTAATCACCACTTCTTTTGCATCGTTTGGAAGTGTAGGGACTTCTGCACCTACCGGAGGAACTACCACCTTATACTCCTTGTCGTATTGTTTATAAAACAAGCCATCAGAGAAATAAAAGCGGTCAGAACCATAATAAAATGGGTAATAACCGAATGGTAAAATATTGATACTTAGACCAAGATAAGGCCTGTAATAGTTGTAATAACTGTAGTGAGGTCTGTAGTATGGTCTGTAATGAGGCCTGTAGTTCGGACGATAATTAGGGCGGTAATTCGGTCTGTATACACTTCCTGGACGGTAACCAGGTCTATACGGCCTGTCACCAATTGACGGTCTGTTACCAGCCGAAGGTCTATCCATAGATGGTCTGTTACTTCCTGAAGGCCTATCCATGGATGGTCTGTTACCTCCTGAAGGTCTATCCATAGATGGCCTGTTACCACCTGAAGGCCTGCTCATAGAAGGTCTGCTGCCACCATTCGAAGGACGGCTAACTGATGGTCTGGCTGCACCGCCTCCACCACCTGATGGCCTCTCGCCTCTTTGGGCAAGAACATCAGTTGTAGTGATTCCGCTTGTTAATAAAACGGTTCCTGCAATGACGAACGATTTAAACCATGAACTTTTCATATATTTTCAATTTTTAGTAGTATGACCAAATAATCATGAAAAGGATTATTCTATATGCAAAGATATTATAAAGCTGACCTAGAGATGATAAAACTGCATTATTTTTAGTATTTTGATGAAACCTGAATCTTTTACCTATGCCGATCCTCTGGAAATATTTTAAACAACAAAAATGGTGGGTGCTCCTGGCACTTTTCCTGGCAGCAATAGCGCAATTGCTTAGCCTGACTGACCCGATTATCTTCGGAAAAATCATAGATGAATATGCAACCAATCCTGGCAATAAAACTCAATCTGAGCTAGTCAATGGTGTATTGTACTGGCTAAGTATCGCGATCGCTGTAGCTATAGCGGCAAGAATCGCAAAGGCTTTTCAGGAATACTATACACGATTGGCGGTACAGCAGTTTGGCATGCAGATTTTCAACGATGGCATCCGCCAAACTTTGCGCCTCTCCTTTCAGGAATTTGAGGAAAGTCATAGTGGAGAAACGCTTTCCATCCTTCAGAAAGTAAAAACAGATACGGAGCGCTTTGTGAATTCCTTCATCAATATTCTCTTTTCGTCTGTGGTGGGAATGGGTTTTCTCGTATGGTATTCCATTACCAAGAACTGGATGCTGGTTCCCGTCTTCCTCATCGGAATACTGGTACTAGGTTCTCTTACCGGCTTGTTAAGTAAGAAAATCAAAATGGTACAGCGTTCTATCAATAGAGAAACCAATAAAATGGCCGGGGTGATTACCGAGTCTCTCCGGAATATAGAGCTGGTTAAAAGCCTTGGACTCACCTTCCCGGAAATCCGCAGGTTAAAAATCCAGACGCAGAAGATCTACGACCTGGAAATGACGAAGACCAGGCGGGTAAGGACCCTTTCTTTTTTACAAGGAACCACGCTGAATGTGCTCAAGCAATCTATTCTATTCATTTTGCTCTGGTTGATTTTCCGCAATAAACTGAGTACAGGCGAACTGATCACCATGCAATTTATCTCTACCTCTATCTTTGGCCCCTTACAAGATCTTGGAAACATCATCCTCAGCTATCGGGAGGTGGAAGCTTCGGTACATAGTTTTGATCAATTGATGCATAAGCCGGTGGAGCGCAAGCCGGATTCTCCAAAACAAACTGGCCCACTGCAGAACCTTTCTTTTGATCAGGTCGTATTTCGTCATAAAACAGCGCAGACCAATGCCATTGATGATATCTCTTTTCATGTCAATACTGGAGAAACGATCGCTTTTGTAGGGCCTTCTGGTTCCGGAAAATCAACCCTGGTGAAACTACTGGTTGGTTTATACAGACCGGTTTCAGGTTCGATCTTATTCAACGGCATCCCTTCCACGGAGATCCGGTATAATGAACTCCGCCGACAAATCGGCTTTGTAACTCAGGACACTCAGCTTTTCGCAGGCACCATAAAAGAAAACCTGTTATTTGTTAAAGGAGATGCCACAGAAGAAGAACTGCTGCTGGCGCTGGATAAAGCTTCCTGCACTAACCTACTCGCAAAATCTGAGAAAGGAATGGATACCTTATTAGGAGAAGGCGGACTAAAACTTTCCGGAGGTGAAAAACAAAGGATTTCCATTGCAAGAGCACTCCTGAGAAACCCGAGACTACTTATTTTTGATGAAGCAACATCCGCATTGGATTCCTTAACTGAAGAAGAAATTACCTCTACCATCCGCGACCTGTCTATGAGCCGGGAACGGATCACAGTAGTGATTGCCCACCGATTGTCGACCATTATGCATGCTGATGTGATCTACGTTTTAGAAAAAGGTAAGATCTCCGAAGCGGGTTCCCATGCAGAACTGCTGGAACAAAAAGGACTATATTATGCCATGTGGCGACAACAAGTTGGGGAAAGAAAGTGATATTTTTATATTTTTGTCCATGATACACGCCAATTTACTGCTGATCCTCGCCTTGTTTTTTGCAATGGCACTCCTTTATTTGTTGAGTCAACGCTGGAAAATCTCCTATCCTATTTTTCTTGTGATCGGCGGATTAGGCATCAGTTTTATTCCCGGTATACCTGCAATAAGCATCAATCCAGATATTGTTTTCCTTATCTTTTTACCACCATTACTATTTGAAGCGGCCTGGTATACCTCCTGGAACGACTTCTGGAAATGGAAAAGGTCCATCATGCTGTTGGGTTTTGGATTGGTATTGATCACTTCCCTGGCGATCGCCTACTTTTCCGTAAGTATCATTCCTGGCTTTACATTGGCTTTAGGCTTTTTACTGGGAGGCATCATCTCTCCACCGGATGCGGTAGCGGCGACCTCTGTATTAAAGGGCGTAGACATGCCAAGACGCGGTTTAACCATGTTAGAAGGTGAAAGTCTGGTGAACGACGCGGCCTCTTTAACCGTATTCAGGTTCGCATTGGCTTCTATCTTAACTGGTCAATTTGTTTTCCAAAAAGCAGCAACAGACTTTATAGTATTAGCCGTAATGGGCGTATTTGTTGGTCTGGTGATCGCACATATATTATATCTTGTACTGAGGTATTGGGCCAAATCATCTAGCATTACTACGCCAATTACTTTAATCGCTCCTTATCTGATGTATATTGTAGCAGAGGAATTCCATTGGTCGGGTGTTTTAGCTGTAGTTAGCGGTGGTCTATTTCTTTCTTTCCGCTCCAACGATTTCTTAAATTACCATACCAGAATACAGACAAAAGAAGTATGGGCAACCGTAGGTTTTCTTTTGAATGGTTTTGTTTTCATTCTGATCGGATTGGAATTACCCGTAATTGTAGCTGCTTTAGACGGTTATTCCATTAAAGAAGCGATTCATTACGGATTGATCATTAGCGCAATCGTGATCATTGCAAGAATTATTCTGGTTTATGTGGTTGCCTTCCTACCTAGGTTCCTGAGCCCAAAAATCCGTGCATCTGAATCAAGTCCTGGTTTAAAACTTCCGTTTATTATTGGCTGGGCAGGAATGCGCGGTGTGGTTTCACTGGCTTCTGCACTAGCTATACCATTAACTTTGGCCAATGGCGATGCTTTTCCCCATAGAAACCTGATCTTATTCATCACTTTTATTGTGATCCTGGTGACTTTGGTATTTCAAGGGCTAACCCTCCCTATTTTCTTACGTTTGCTTAAAGTAGAAGAAACTGAGGACCATGTTCCTTTTGAGCAGCAAAAAGAAGCCATCAGGTTGCAGCTGGCTAAAGAATCTGTGACTTTCCTAAACAGTAAATACCACCAGGAAATGAAGGAATTTGAAACCATTGCAAGAATCAAAGAGCAGCTGGAACGCAGTATCAAGGCGACGGAACAGACTTTAAGCGAGCAAAAAGAACAAGTGGCCTCTGTTAGAAAACTATACGGAAAGATCATGCTTGATTTGATTGCCATGAGAAGAATGGAACTGAATAAACTGCGCGCAACTAAGCAATATGATGATGAGGTGATCCGGGATCTGGAAAGCAGTCTGGATTTGGAAGAAGCGCGTTTATATAAGCAATAATGATCGACAGCGCCTAAAAACATCCGTAGGCAGTAACCTTTGGCTAGTAAGAAGTCGCCTGAATCCGAATTTTAAGAAAATAGACCTGTATTTAGGTCTATTGAAATATAACGGAAACATCAATGCTGTACAAATTGTTCAAAAATTTAGTGCTTTTTTAAATACCTGGTTTCAAGTTTGACAATCAACATTTTATAGTAAAAAGGCATAATAAAGCCAATATTTTTCAGTAACATTTAAGCTACTTTATGTTTATTCTCATGAAGTGATTAAAGAGTTTGGCATCATTTTTACAGGTTACCAGGTGTAAACAATATTCAAAATTATGAAAAAGATATTTTCAGTAGCGGCATTGGCGATTTTATTATCAGCGTGTTCAAATAATGCCAAGGAAGAAGCGATAATCAAACAACAAGCGATTGTTGCTGTAAAAGATAGTCTGAGATTGGATAGTTTCAAAAAAGCAGACGCTCTTGAAAAAGAGAAGCTAGCTAAATTAAAAGATGAAGAGATTCAAAAAGATCGCATAAGAGAAGAAAAAAGAACACTTCTTTTAGCAGAACGTAATGATGCTGCAGAAAGAAGATCTTCGTCATCATCATCATCATCAAACACAGTAGCTACCCCTGCTAAGAAAAAAGGCTGGAGTCAGGCTGCAAAAGGTGCTGCAATTGGTGCAGGTGCCGGAGCGCTTGGTGGTATTTTGGTAGATAAGAATAATGCCAGAGGTGCCATTATCGGTGGTGTTGTTGGTGCTGGAACAGGTTATGTGATCGGTAGAGGTCAGGATAGAAAATCTGGTAGAGTACAACCTAAAAACTAATATTTAAGCTATACATGTATAAGATTTATTAGTGTGATCCACTGATAAATTGTAAAAAGGAAGGGCGTTTAATAACGTCCTTCCTTTTTTGTATTAAACTTATAACTAAGTTTATTTTTTTGCGAGTGATTTGATTACTGCCATTACATCTTCTTCTCCCAGGCCTTCCTGCTGTGCCTGCTGGAAAGTATGAAATAAAGGATCGATTAAAGGGGCATCTAGTCCGGCAGCTTTAGCCAGGCCAAGATCCTTCACCAAATGTTTCAATGCAAAAGCAGCTGGGTACTCTTCCTTTAAAATCGAAGATGTTTTAAGCATTGTGATGCCGTTTCCGCAGGCTCCCTCATTGATAATCGTCAGCATATCAGCTTTACTAACGCCATTCTTTTCCGCAAAAAGCACAGTCTCTGCTAATCCCTGCAAGTTCAAACCCAATAGGTAATTGATCGCAAGTTTTGCAGAACTGCCTACTCCTGCTCCTCCAACATGGACAGAAAGTTTGCCTAAGGCTTCAAAGGCAGGCTTGGCTTTTTCATAAGCTGAGGTTTCTCCGCCCACCAGGATAATCAATGTGCCATCCTGAGCAGGTTTAACACTACCTGATACTGGTGCTTCGAGAAAATCGATATGGTTCTTTTTGCAAAGTTCCGATAAATACCTGGAGGTATCTGGGGAAACGGTACTCATATCAATGATCATTTTACCGGCAGCAGGATTTGTCAGCAGGCCATTTTCTCCTTCAAATACCGCTTTAACTGCTTCGTCATTTGACAGCATGGTAAATACAATGTCGCAAGTATCTAGCAGCGATTGCGGATCTGTGGCCGTACTGGCACCATTAGCGATCAATTCTGCTTCTTTTTGTTTCGTACGGTTGAAAACAACCACTTCAAACCCAGCCTTTAGTAAGTTCTTTACCATTGGGTTTCCCATATTTCCAAGACCTATCCAGCCTAATTTTAATCTACTCATGAGCTATGCTTGTTATCATTCAATTGCCTAAATTAAGAAATTCAATGGTTTGGTTTAACCTTGGAAGGTAAAAGTTAGATTTGAAATAAAATTAGCACCTTATATAAAACTAAAATGGGATTTGGTTGATCACCAAATCCCATTTCAAAAATCAATAACCTAGAATAGGATATTAAGTTCTTCCTCCAATTAATAATTCGAGGCTTACTTTTGATTATAGTCGAAATTTACCATCCACTGAATGCCAAATTGATCAGTCAGCATTCCGAAATATGCACCCCAGAACGCTTTTTCCAGTGGCATCACGATATTGGCACCTGGAGAAAGTGCATTAAATAATTGTTCAGCCTCTGCTTCGCTGTCCGCATTGATACTAATTGAAAAGTTATCACCAATATTTAGCTTCTGGCCCATTGATTCCAATACATCAGTCCCCATTAACGTATTGCCCTTTCCGATCGACAAAGAAACATGCATAATTTTCTCTTTGTCTTCCGCAGACATGTTATCACCATGTGGTGAGTCTTTAAAACGCTGCAGTACCGAAAACTCTCCGCCAAATACAGATTTATAAAAGTTAAAGGCCTCTTCAGTAGTGCCCAGGAAATTCAAATAAGGATTAATAGTTGCCATGGTTATGATTTTAGGGTTGCACTGATTTTAATCAGTACATAAATATATTCAGTTAATTGTACAATTCAAATCTAGCGGTTTTAATGCCGGCTAAAGATGGCTGGACAAGACAATAACAGGGGGTAAATACGACAAAACCCATGGCTAAGCATTCCGGACTAACTTAACTTCCAGTCCGGACGTTCAAAATGGCAAGTATAGCCATACGGAACCTTTTGTAAATAGTTCTGATGGTCCTCTTCAGCATTCCAGAAATCAGTTTCAGGCACAATTTCCGTCACAAATTTACCCGGCCATTTCCCTGAGGCTTCCAGTTCTGCGATTAACGATTTGGCAGTTTCATGCTGCTGTTCATCTACATAAAAGATCGCAGAGCGGTAAGAAGTCCCAATATCGTTTCCTTGTCTGTTTTTTGTAGTCGGATCATGGATCTGAAAGAAATACTCCAGAAGGCCGCGATAACTTAGTACCGCCGGATCAAATACAATCTCTATTCCTTCGGCATGTGTTCCATGGTTGCGGTAAGTTGCATTCGGAACATCTCCTCCGGTATAACCTACAACTGTCGAAATCACACCTGGATGGTGGCGAAATAATTCTTCTACTCCCCAAAAGCAACCGCCTGCTAGAATGGCTTTTTCAGTATTCATATCGTTTTTCTTTTAATAAGCTAAAGGTATCAAATTTTCAAATACCTGATTCAGTTGTAAAGGACTGAAATCTCTGGCTATTTATTGTTAATCTACTATCATTTTTGAGCGATTAGTTGTTAAGATAATTCTTTCTAAATACATTTATAAGCTTTCCTATTTTTTAACGCCCAGGCTTCGTTTAAAAAGCCCATTATTTAGACCTATGCTAAACATTTATACCGCCACAATTAATGATTTTCCGGTGATTCAAAAGATCGCCAATAAAACATGGCCAGCAACATTTGGGGCCATCTTATCTCCAGAACAAATCAGCTATATGCTGGAAATGATGTACAGCACAGCAGCTTTAACGGAGCAGGTGACCCAAAAAGGACATCATTTTTTATTGGTCAAAGACGAGACGAATGATTTAGGATATGCCTCTTATGAACTGAATTATAAAGGCTTATCAAAAACAAAGATCCACAAAATCTATTTACTTCCAGAAGCCCAGGGTAAAGGTGTTGGGAAATTGCTGATGAAAACCATCACAGCAATTGCAAAAGACAACCAGAATACTGCCTTATCGCTGAATGTAAACCGCGACAATTCCGCCTTCCAGTTTTACAAAAACGTGGGCTTTGAACAAGTCGGAGAAGAGAATATCGACATTGGCGATGGCTTCTTAATGGAAGATTATATCATGGAAAAACAATTAGCATAACCCCTATCCCTGTTGGAATATTTCAAAAAACTCCTTGAGTTATTAAAGATTGAACGCGAGGAAGACTTAAGGTCTTACCTCCAATTGACTGCATCTTCTTCTGTAGCTACCCGTAGAGCAAACGGATTGTCCTGGTATCCAATCGCCATCAGAGGCTCAGAAATGAGTCGCGGTGATTATTTAACGGTAGAAGTTGAACGTACCTCACATCAAGAGCTTGCGCACCAGCTTCGTTTTGGTGCTTCGGCGGTATTGTTTTCTAATCATGATCCTAAAGATCGTGTGGAGGGCACCATTACCCATCAAAGCGGCAACCGTTTAAAGATTACTTTAAAAACAGATGAACTGCCAGAATGGACGCGTGACGGCAAATTAGGCATCGATGTATTGTTCGATAATAACAGCTATGATGAGATGCAAAATGCGTTGAAACAAGCTTCTTCGGCATTAGAGAAAACTGAAGACAGCCGGCTGATCAAAATATTAACCGGTCAGGCCAGTCCGACTTTTTCTAATCAGACTGCGCATTACACCATCCCAAAATTAAACCAGGTACAGCAGCAGGCGTTGGATAAAATCCTTTCTGCTCAGGAATTGGCCATTGTTCACGGTCCTCCGGGAACAGGAAAAACAACTACTTTGGTTCAGGCTATAAAGGCATTGATCAAACAGGACCATCAGCAAATCCTTGTTGTTGCACCGAGTAATACTGCGGTAGACCTCCTCACAGAGAAATTGGATGAAGAAGGTTTAAACGTATTGCGCATTGGAAATCCGGCCAGGGTATCAGAAAGATTGCAGTCTTTAACACTCGATGGCAAGTTGTCGGAACACGACAGCATGAAACAAATCAGAGCATTAAAGAAACAGGCCAATGAGTATAAAAACATGGCCCATAAGTACAAGCGGAATTTCGGCCGTGCAGAAAAGGAACAGCGTAAGGCACTCTTTGATGAGGCACATAAGATCATGAAAGAAGTGGGCAATACTGAACAATACATGATTGATGATCTGCTCAATAAAGCGCAGGTGGTGACCGCTACGCTTGTTGGCGCCAACCATTATACGGTCCGCGGACTAAAATTCCATACGGTAGTGATTGACGAAGCCGGACAAGCTTTAGAACCTGCCTGCTGGATTCCGATCCTGAAAGCACAGAAAGTCATCTTCGCTGGCGACCATTGTCAGCTTTCTCCAACGATAAAATCCAATGAAGCGGCAAAAGCAGGTCTGAGTACTACTTTATTGGAGAAAACGACTGCACTGCACCCGGAAGCAGTCACGCTCTTAGAAGAGCAATACCGCATGAATGAAACCATCATGAGCTATTCCTCTCAGGTATTTTATGAAAACAAATTGAAGGCTCATGATACAGTAGCGAATCATGTGCTGTTTTCGGAAGAAGCGCCATTGGCTTTCGTAGATACGGCAGGCTGTGGTTTTGAAGAGAAATCTGAAGGTACAAGTACGACCAATCCGGAGGAAGCTGCGTTCCTGTTCAAACACCTGACACAGCTTGTGACCATGCTTGGCAGCCATTATAGCTCAGAAAATTTCCCTACCATCGCAGTGATCTCGCCATATAAACAGCAAATCTTACTAATGAAGGAATTGATGCTGCATTCGCCGGAATTGATGGTTTATGCCGATAAAATCACGGTGAATACCATTGACAGCTTCCAGGGTCAGGAACGTGACCTGGTTTATATCAGCATGACCAGGAGCAATAATGAAGGCAGTATAGGTTTCCTTTCTGACATCCGAAGGATGAATGTAGCCATGACCAGAGCCAGGAAAAAACTCGTGGTTATTGGCGACAGTGCTACCCTATCCCGCCTTCCGTTTTACTCAGATTTCATCAGCTATGCGGAATCCGTAAACGCTTATCAAAGCGCATGGGAGTTTGCAGATCTTTAATCTTTTTTCATGGTGCCATTTTCGCGCAGTTGGCCATACCAGGCAAACGCTTCTTCCAAAAGATGAGGCGTTTGTCCACCGCGCAGACAAGCCCTTTCAAAGTAATCCAATAGCTCTGCTTTATAATCTGGATGTGCACAGTTTTCAATCAGCACTTTAGCACGTTGTCTGGGCGCCAAACCTCGTAAATCTGCCAGTCCTTGTTCTGTGACAATGACATCCACGTCATGCTCCGTATGGTCAACATGGGAAACCATAGGAACAATCCGTGAGATGGTATCTGATTTTGCAGCGGATTGCGTGACAAAGACACTCAAATAAGCATTGCGGGCGAAGTCTCCGGAGCCTCCAATTCCATTCATCATATTGGTTCCGGCTACATGTGTGGAGTTCACATTGCCATAAATATCACATTCCAATGCGGTGTTGATCGTAATGATCCCCAGCCTGCGAATCACTTCGGCAGCATTACTGATTTCTTGTGGGCGCAGGACGATCTTGTCCTTATATCGTTCGAAATTATTGAATATCTTTTGATAGTATGCTTCTGAAACGGTGATCGATGATCCGGAAGCGAAAGTCATTTTTCCGGCGTCCAGCAGATCGAATGTACTGTCTTGTAAGACCTCTGAATACATGGTCAGGTTTTCAAAATCTCCTTCCATAAAACCTAGTAGTACTGCATTGGCTACCTTACCAATACCTGCTTGCAATGGAAGTAATTCGTTAGTCAGATTACCTTTCTTCACTTCTGCTGAAAAGAAGCTGACCAGGTGTTTTGCGATTGCTTTTGTGGCTTGATCTGGTGCTGCGATTTCTGCTGGACTATCCGTTTTATCCGTGATCACCACAGCAATAATCTTTCTAGGATCAATGTAAATCGATGGGCGCCCTACACGATCCGAGGCCGCTACAATTGGGATCTCACAGCGGTTAGGATAATCTCCCGCCGAAAAGATATCGTGTAAGCCACAAACAGAAAAGGGAACTGCGGTATTGACCTCTATGATTACCTGATCTGCTAATGCAGCAAAAGATGCCGAATTACCTACAGATGTAGTCGGTATGATGCTACCATCTGCTTCAATCCTACAGGCTTCCAGGACTGCAATATCAATTTTAGGGAAATGGTTTGATTTCAAAAGTGTAACGGTTTCTCCCAAATGCTGGTCGATAAACAGGACTTCACCTTTGTTAATTGCCTTTCGCAAGACAGGGTCTACCTGGAACGGCAGACGTAAGGACAGCGCATCGGCATCAGCCAAAGCACCATCTGTGCCATGGCCAAGAGAAGCACCCGTCATGAGTGTAATTTTAAGCGGCTCTTTCTTTGCGCGCTCCGCAACTGAGGCTAATACTGCTTTACTGTCGCCGGCCTTGGTAAATCCACTGGAAGCCACCACCATCTTGTCTTTAAAGAGCTGTGCGGCTTCTTCTGAGGTCATTATTTTGGAAATTAATTCCTCCCTCAGTATTCTATCTGCGTACATACATTTGGTTTAAAACACAAATCTATCCGCATTAATCAGGCAAAAGGTATCCTTTCCCGCCAATTACATATCTTATTATGCCAGCATAGTATCCAGACCTAATGCCCCTTTCATCTTCACATATTCTGAGGGTCTAACGCCCAGTGTTTTATAAAAAGTAGTACTGAAAGTAGGAATACTGTTATAGCCGACCATGGAAGCCACTTCTTTTACCGACATTTTATCCTCCAGCAGCAGCTGAACCGCCAGCATCATTCTTTGAATGCTCAGGTATTGAATAAATGACATGCCCACATCCCCTTGAAAAAGACGGGAAAGACTCCTTTCGCTCAATCCGAATTTGCTGGCTAATGCAGGGAATACTATGGCTTCAGACAGGTTATCTCCCATATAATGAATGACAGCGGCCAGGCGTTTATCTTTTGCATAAGGCAAAGCCAGAGGCAATTTATACAGACTCACCTCTGGTAATATCGCCTTTAAGGCCAATGCAAAGCGATAAGAACTCAGCGCTGACTCGTCAATATCTCCACTCCATCTGTTGCTGAAAATGATCATTTGAAGCAATAAATCATTGACTGGATAAATTCCTTTTTGCTGATAAAATGGGTTTTCATCAGGTTCCACAGGGAAATAAAGGTTTCTCATCGTCACATCTGCCGAACTGGGATGAATGCTATGGATCACACCGGGAGGAATCCACATGTAATGCCTTGCAGGCAGGAAGTACGTCTTTTGCTCCGTACTCACGTGAACCACTCCGCCCTCAGTATATAGAAACTGTCCTTTCTCATGTTGATGTGCAGAAATGTCCTGCTCTCCCATCAGGTCGTGCATACAATAGATCGTATGAGGGAGTTTATCTACTTCTGTTAGATAGTAATCTTTATGAATATTGGCCATGGCTGAAATGAATAAACATTTGACCAACAAAGATAATCAAGCCAACTGGAATGGTTGCAACTTTGTAATGAAAAATCTACACAATGAAAAAGCTCCCCCTTATCGCAAGGGAATCATTAAATACCTTGAGCAGTCTGCCTAAAAGACTGTTCGGTACACTATTGTTAACCGGGATCATGATCTTCCCTGTTCAAGCACAACAAATTTTAACACTGCCTCAAGCCCTCAATCTGGCAGCCGAACACAACAAAACCGTTCAGAAATCCAAGATCCAACAGCACATTGCGGAGGAAGAAACGAAAGAAAAGGAAGAAATGAGGATTCCAGAAGTGGATTTTCATGCTTCTTATGCCAGAATCACAGATTTAACTGAGTACAAAAGCGGATTAAGCGGCAAAATGGTGACTGCTACGATCCCAGAGATGGCTGATGTAACCTCCTCGGCCAGAATGCCTATTTATACTGGCGGACAAATTAAATATAGCATCAGGAAAGCCAGGCAAGAACAGGAAATTAGCAGGTTGAACGTTCAGAAAACGCTAAATGACGTGAAGATTGAGGTAGTAGCAACTTATCTGGGTATATTCAAACTGATGGAACTGCAGAAGCTGATTCAAGAAAACATCAAAGAGGAAGAAGATCGTTTAAAGGAAGTCAGGGCGTTCAAAGCACACGGAACAGTAACGGGCAACGAAGTATTGAGGGCAGAATTACAACTCTCAGATATGCAATTGCGCCTTTTGTCCAACCAAAAAAACATCGCCATTGGCCTCCATGATTTACAAACCCTGCTGGAATTACCTGAAGAAGGAAAGTTGTCATTAGACACTAATGGATTACTCGGCAATCAGTTAACGCTTTATAATTACCAGGATTATCTTGCTGCTGGTTTTCAAAAAGAGGAAATGGGGATTGCTAAACAGCAGGAAGCCATCCGTCAGACGGAACAGCACCTTGCGAAAAGTAATTATTATCCTAAACTCAATTTGTTTGGTTCTTATGGCTATAACTACCCCAATTATATGTTCTTTCCGCCAACAGACAACGGCTATACATTGGGAAAGATTGGAATAGAGCTCAATTTCAGCCTATCTAATTTATATAAAAACAAGACTAAAATGAAGCTGGCAGCGCAAAGGTTGGAAGAGGAAAAAGTAAATACGGACCTCCTTGGGAACCAAATCCGTAATGAGGTTTTTAAACAATACACCAAGTATCAGGAAATTATGGATCAGCTGCCGGTTACAGAGAAAGCAAAAAGACAAGCTACTGAAAACTACAGGATCATTAAATTGAAGTACTTGAATCAATTGGCATTGGTGACCGATATGCTGGATGCCGATAATGCCTTACTCCAGGCCAAATACAATGTCGTATCTACCAGGATCGATGCTTTAATGAAACATTACGAGCTGCGTTATGCAGCAGGACAATTATAAATCAGCCCGCTAAACTTACAATGAACACAGCAAAAGCGCCTGCTCAGCATGGCCCATTCCACACTTTTTTTACCATTATTGCCAGCGTAATAGCTGCAGGAGGCCTGATCATGGGCATCTGGTTTTTCATCTTTTACAATAATAATGAGGAGACAAATGATGCACAGATTGATCAGTATGTGACTCCCGTGGTGACGCGTATTACGGGTTATGTGCAGGAAGTCAAGTACGTAGAAAATCAATTTGTACATAAGGGTGATACTTTAATCGTCATCGACAACAGAGAATATCAATCCCATTTAGACCTGGCTTTGTCGGAAATTGAAAACGCGAAAGAGAGTATTGGCGTACTGCAAAGAAATGTAGCCACTACCAGAAGTACTACTGCGGTTCAGCAATCTCAGCTGGATGCGGCAAAATCGCAGGTATGGAAGGCGGAAGAAGAATACAAACGCTATAATGCACTTTTGAAAGAAGATGCGGCTACCCAGCAGCAGGTAGAAACCATGAAATCAAATTACGATTCCGCCAAAGCGCATTATGAAGAGATTTTACATGCGCTGCAATCTACCGCATTGAGTACTTCGGAAGCTTCTTCGAAGGTACCGGTAGCGAAAACTGTGATTGGCGGAAAAAAAGCAGCAGTAGATAACGCCGCCTTATACCTCTCCTATACCATTTTAACGGCTCCTTACGATGGATGGGTGGGCAAGAAAACCATTCAGCCCGGACAGCTGGTCAAAGAAGGACAAACGCTGGTTTCCGTAGTGAGTCAGGAGAAATGGATTACAGCAAATTATAAAGAAACACAGGTTGGAAGGATCACAATTGGCCAGAAGGTCACTTTTAAAGCGGATGCCAGCGGCGATCAGGTTTTTAATGGGATTGTGGAATCGTTCTCCCCAGCAAGTGGCGCAAGGTTTTCGATGCTTCCGCCAGACAATGCCACTGGAAACTTTGTGAAAATCGAACAGCGAATTCCAGTGCGCATAAAACTGATTGATCCTGTAAAGGAGACTGAATTTTTACGCGCCGGGATGAATGTGATTGTTGTTGCTAACCACCAGAAGTAACATGGCCAGTCAGACTGTATTTAAGCCCTGGATGCCCGATTGGGCGGTAAAGGGAGTATTGATCTTCTGTATGTTGCATTCCATGGTTTTGTTAGGATTGTATACCTCTAATACGACCTATTCCGCAAGTTTTCTGGATGTGGAAGTCGAGGATTTACAGTATGCAATGAGCCTCACCTATGGTACTTTTTTGGCGACCATATTGATTGAAAGCCGCTTGTTCAAGTATTTCCCAACACGCAATTATTTCATGGCCATCTATTTCCTGGCGGCAGTTAGTTTTATCATTTCGGCATATACACATGATTATGTATTGTTTATTATCTTAAGGATGGTAGAAGGTGTATTAATGGCCCTGCCATGGATTCCTTTGAGATTGCTGCTGCTCAGCAGGTTCAAATCTAAAAATGCCATCATCATTGTGTTCTCCCTGACGTATGGAACTTTGCTGATCGCCTCCCCTTTTATCATGAACATCGTAGTCTGGCTGCTCGAAAATTACGACTGGAAATACATGGCTTATGGGTCTGCATTTTTTCAGTTGATATGTGTGGCATTGGTGCTGATTACTTTCAACGGACATCGTTTCCATAAGAAAACACCACTTTATCAGGTAGATTGGGCAAGCTATGTGCTGGTACATACGGCAATTATTTGCGGCGCTTTTGTATTGATTTACGGGGAAAAAAAGTACTGGTTCCAATCTTCGCAAATCATCCTCTCGACAGCGATTACAGCAGTTAGCTCTGGTTTATTCCTGGTGAGACAACTATTAGTGAAGCGTCCCTGCTTCGATTTAAAGGTTTTTCGCTATACCAATCTGCGAACCGGACTGGTTTTATTTGTTCTCTTTTATATTTCGAGAGCGAGTTTGAACATTTG
The DNA here is from genome assembly GCF_019802255.1 of Pedobacter polysacchareus. Lineage (GTDB taxonomy): Bacteria > Bacteroidota > Bacteroidia > Sphingobacteriales > Sphingobacteriaceae > Pedobacter > Pedobacter polysacchareus. The sequence continues at coordinate 105,997 of NZ_JAHYSS010000010.1, forward strand.
TCACACGACAATGAGCAAGGTCTGGAATTGGGAACCTGTACGCGTAGCCAATATTCAATACCTAAATGCTCTGGGAGATCTCATAGGGATTCTTATTGCCGCGGTATTGCTTTCCAAAACAGTGGCGACAAGGTATATTTTCATTCTTGGATTTAGCCTGATGGCAATTTATCATTTATGGTTTACTTTTCTATTTGTTCCGGATGTATCCTTGGGAGATATTGTCCTACCTTATATTCTTCAAGGCGTTGCTGTGGGAGTTTTGTTTGTTCCCCTGGTATTGTTTACAGTTTCTTCCGTTCCGGCATACCTTGCCCCTTTTTCTGGCACTGTAGGTGTGACCGGGAGGTTCTGGGGCAGCACGATCGGCTTTTGTGTGATGCAAAATGCACAGGTGTTTCTGGAGCAGAAACATTACAGCAAGTTTAGGGAAACCATTATTCCTGAACGTCCGGAAATTCAGGAACAGATCAGCAGGTACACCCAAAAGTTCCAAGGGAAAGGTTTTAGCCTGGATGAAGCCAGTACATTAGCAATGCAGCAGATTACTGCTGGCTTGAAAAAACAAGGTGTTTTACTCTCCAATATGGAGATCTTTACGGCAATTGGTTTTGGGTTGATTGTTTTAGTGGTCTTATTGATTTTCAATCGCCACCTCAGACAGACGTTCGATATCTTTAAAAACAGGATTTGGGGCAGTTAAAATATGTTTGTAAAGAATTTATTGCGAAATAGCTACCTGGCAGGATAATAAATCGTTGCTTTTGATGATGTATTCTTAAAAAAAAATACTGACTTCACAGAGACCAGAAACATTTGATTATTAAATAAATAAGTAGAATAAAGTGTCATTAAACAGGAATCAGCTCGGAATTAACACAATTATTTTTCAAATTAATTAGCAAATTAATATTATTTTTCTACCTTTGCACTCCCGAAACAAGGGAACATAAATGATTCCGTAGCTCAGCTGGTAGAGCATTACACTTTTAATGTAGTGGT
>NZ_JAHYSS010000011.1 GCF_019802255.1 Pedobacter polysacchareus
TAGACTTGGAACCTAGTCTAGTCTCTTGCCAAAGAGACATTCATTACAAAACCTTTACGGGCGCACAATACTCATTCGTCTTTTGGTTGCTCGCCACTGGCATCGCTCTGTCTTTAACAACACAATATTCATTCTCGGCATATCGGTCTAAAATCGTCATTGCAGAAGGTAACAGAGGGATCGCCGAACGGATATTGGTTTTCTTTCTATTGGTGAAGATCCAGTGGTTACCATCAACTCCTTTGGTGATGTTGGACAGCTTTAGTTTTTGAACGTCAGCATAAGCAAGTCCGGTAAAACAGCAAAACAGAAACACATCCCTAACTTGCAAAAGCCTTGTAGTACTAAACTGTTTTTGCGCAATGCGTTGTAGTTCTTCCTCCGACAGAAATGGGCGCTCTACCGGTTTAGATTTAAGCTTATAGCCAAACATTGGGTCATTGTCTATCCATTTTAGATTTAAACAAATGCGGATGATCTTGCCGAAGTTTTTAAGGTATCGTATAGCTGTATTATTCGCACAGCTGTTTTCTGTTCTCAGGTAAAATTCGAAATCGCTGATAAACGCATGGTTTATTTCTTTGATATCTACATCATTGACCTTGTGCTTTTCGAGCATAAAGGCTTGAAGGTGGCGTTCCAGTATCTCAAATCTTTTTAAAGTTCCAATCGCATATTGTTTACCTACCAAAGCTTTCATTTTTCTGTTGTGATTCTTCACAGCCTCTAAAAGGGTGTGTGTTGCGGTGTCTTTTCCTTGAAATTTGTTTCTGATACTTTCTGCGGTAACTGCAACACCAGCTTGGGTAAGATCTTTGTGTGCCCGATAAACCATTGCCTGTAAGTTGTCCAGATAGGCATTAAACCTTTTTGTATCTTCTTTAGTTCCGGTTAATCGTCCGGTTTTGGGATTCCAGTGTTCCGGTTTGCATTCTTGTCCTGTAGTAATTTCCACACGATTTCCTTCTACGGTAATCCTTAAATAGATAGGGGAATCACCGCAAGAATAGTTTTTTTGCTTTTTCATGTAGAATAGCATACTGAAATTCGTTTTCATAATCAACTGATTTAAGGTTAAACAAATGTAGCCTTGCAGTTAATTGACGTCAAGTCGTTTAATGAATGAACTTTCTGTATATCAGAATGTTAACACGTTTATTCGGTGAGTCGGGGGAACTTCAATTTACTCACCGAATCACTCACTTTTTAAATGTGATTTATTGAATAAACTGTAGGTTTGGGTAAAAACAAAAAGCCTGCAATCAATTGATTTGCAGGCTTTTAAACGTTTTGTTACTATTTCTGGTGATCCCGCTGGGATTCGAACCCAGGACCACTACATTAAAAGTGTAATGCTCTACCAGCTGAGCTACGGAATCAATTATTATTTCGTTGTTTGGTAATGCAAAGATATTAATTATTATGTAAAATCAGCCTTAACGATGCTAAAAAAACGCTTTTACTCTGTAAGCTGCTGTATTTTAGCTGAATAATTTTATGCTTATTTTTCCTTGATCATAATTTCCTCAACTTTTGAATAAAGTGCTTTAAAGCACTCTATACGCACTTTTTTAAACAAATCAATTGATGTTAAGTACTTTATCATATTTCTCTTGAAATTACACGGATATGAATATTTTTTACATATAAATACCATTCTTCCCATATATTTGTAATTCTAAACTTAAAAAATAAATCTTCTGAACAGATATCAGGTCGTTCAGAGTTAAATAGCAAAAGAGTATGTATAAGACGGATGAGGAAGTTGAGATTCAACGTGAAAGTTGTTTATTGGTAAGTGCTACGATTACAGAGGTGGCTAAGATTCTTAAACCAGGAATCACTACGGTGTCTCTTGATGTAATGGCAGAGCAGTTTATTAGAGACAATGGTGCAAATCCAACTTGTAAAGGTTACCACGGTTTCCCTTACAGCCTTTGTATTTCTATAAATGAGCAGGTTGTTCATGGTTTCCCGAGTGAATATATTATAAAAGAAGGTGATGTAGTTTCTATTGATACTGTGGTTGATAAGAATGGTTTTCATGGTGATCATGCCTATACTTTTATTATGGGTGAAGTGGCGCAAAAAGTGCTTGACTTGGTAAGAATTACCAAAGAATCACTTTATGTTGGAATAAAACAAGCAGTAGCGGGCAACCGTACTGGCGATATAGGTTATGCTATTGAGCAGTATACCAATGGAAAACATGGTTATGGCGTAGTACGCGAGATGGTAGGCCATGGTGTAGGCAGAGAGATGCATGAAGATCCTCAAGTGCCAAATTACGGCAGAAAAGGAAGCGGTAAAAAGTTAATTGAAAACATGGTGTTGGCAATTGAGCCGATGATCACTATGGGAAGTCGTCAAATCTTTACAGAAGAGGACGGCTGGACGATTTCTACGCAAGATGGTTTACCAGCAGTTCATTTCGAACACAATGTTTGTGTGAAAAAGGGCGCTCCAATTCTCCTTTCCGACTATTCCCCAATTGAAGCTGCAGAAAAAGCAAATGCAAATCTAAATAGCAGTTATTACAACTAACGCTCATTTTTTATATACATATTGAAAACACAGGCCAATCCAATAACAGGGTTGGCCTGTGTTGTTTTCAATGCAATTCTCTTTTTTAATATTATCTAATGATAAGTGATACCACGCTTAAATATTTCGTAAGGCCTTTGTTTGTAATTAGTCTAAATAGTATATATTTGCTGCACAGTCTTTAGAACCAATTTTGCCAAAAACCACAAACATACACGCAGCTGATACCTTTACCCGTATCAACCGACAAACTTTTGAAACCATATACAATATGTATTGGGACAAGGTTTACGCCGTATGTTACAACAACATCAGAGAGATTGAACCGGCAAAAGAAATGGTTCAGGACATCTTTAAATCACTGTGGGAGAGAAGAGCGGAGCTCGAACTCGAAAACGTGAGCAATTACCTGATCCGCTCTGCAAAATTCAAAACTTTTGAATACATCCGAAACAAAGTGAGCCGTGAAAAGCACATATGTATCAAATACCAGGATTGTACACATTCTACAAATTGCACAGAAGAACACATCAACTACACCAACCTTAAGGAAAGTGTCAATCTTCTCGTTGATACCCTCCCTTGTCAGTGTAAAAAGGTATACCGGATGAGTAGGGAGCAAGGTATGAGCAACAAAGAAATTGCTATTGCCTTATTCATCAGCGAAAGGGCTGTAGAATACCACATTACCAAAAGTCTAGCTGCCCTCAGACAACGTCTTTCCGAATATTCTGAATGAAATTAGCTGGGGCATTACGGAAAACGAGTCATTATGCTACTAATATTTTATATAAGTTTGTATTCCGATAAAAGTAGGCGTTTACACGAAAATGAACATTGACAAAGACCTCATAGAAAAATACCATCGCAATCAATGCAGCACCGAAGAGCGTGATGCAGTGGAGGAATGGTTATTTTCCAGCCATACCGATGAAGGTCTTCAATTGCCATTGGGCGAGTCTAAAGCAGCTCATAAAGCAGACATCTGGAGGGGAATCGCTGATATTCTTCCGGAGGAAGCGCATATTGAAACAAAAGCAAAGCCTTTACCTGAAAAACCAATCCGTAAGTATTCCTTTTGGATGCTTGGGACAGCGGCCACTATAGTGCTAGCGATGTCTAGTTTAGCCATAGTGCAATTGCAGAAAAACCGGCAGCAAACAGATCCTGAGCTGGTATCAGTGAACAATACTTCGACCGTAAAGGTACATCATCTGGAAGTAAAAGGCTATGCCTTATCGGTTGGAACCAGTACATCTGCTAAAATCGACAACCTAACCGGTGTGGTAGACCTATCCGGAAGCATACTCATTTCCCCTAAAAAAGACATGACACTACAATTTGAAGGTAGTCCTGAAAAGATCACTTTCAAAAAAGGTCAAACTTATATCATACTTAAAAGCAAAGAAGGAACAAATCAGATCATCGTTAGTGAGAAGAACCTGATGGATCTGCCTCCGATTCTTCAAAAGCAAATTATCAATGAATTCAACATCTAATCGTTCTCTCTCTTTTCTTTTGTTGCTGCTGACCAGCCTTTTTGGGTGTACAGACGGCGCGTTGACCGCTAAAAATGAAGGTGCTCACAAATACAGTATTTACATCCTGGCTAAGGATGGAAGCGAGTATATAGTAGAAACTGATCAGCTCGATGCAGGAGTGATCCTCCCTGAAAAGGAGGGTGCTGAGCTGAACACCAAGGAAATGGATCGTAGCGTGATCGTGAAAAACGGCTACTATTATCACCTCAACAGGAAAAAAGCGGCATTGGTAAAGTATGAGCTAAAAGACAAACAACTGAGGGAAGTTCAATCTATGCCTTTAGCAAAGTTCTCTATTGAAAACTTTCATTGGCTAGGCAGAGATACTTTGCTGCTCACAGGTTTAAATACGCCAGAATTTACGCAAGTGAAATATAACATGCTCAAGGTGGCAGCAATGAAGCCCATCAGTGAGGGAAATATGGAAATTCCGGTTCCTTCTGGAAATTTCGACAATATGTCGGTAGGCTTTGTGAAAAAGCAGGGTTCAAAGCTGCTGGTTGGCTATACTTACCATCAGGAACTTGGACTGCTCAATTACACTACAAGTGATACCACCTATGTGACCGAACTGAATTACCCGCAAATGACCGCCGTAAAAACAGCAAAGGATACACGTTCTACCTATCCAGGTGGTGTGAATACCGTTCAAACCTCTTCTTTTGAGGATGCAGAAGGTGATTTCTACTTCATGGACTGTCCAGGGATCGCCTTGGGAAATCGCCCGGAACTCGCTACTGGAATCCTGCGCATCAATAAAAATGAAACTTCCCCAGACCCTCATTACTTTTTCAATATATCCAGGTCAATTGGCAATCATGCCTATGGAATGTGGCCTGTTGGAGGCAACAAAGCCATCGTCCGAGCAGAGCGAAAAGACCTATTCAAAGGGCTTTGGGATCATTACAGTACGCCACATTTTGAATTCTACCTGGTAGATGTGAAAAATAATAAAGTGATCAATAAGCTGGCACTTCCTTTAGATAAAGGAACCAGAAGGGAATGCGTATTGTTAAAGGATAACATCGCCTACATTTCCATAAACTCCTCAGCAGAAGGTAACTTTATCTGGAAATATGACCTTAAAACCGGTGCTCTAAGCAAAGGATTGGAGCTTGCTGGAAATACAGATTTCATCCTTAGAATTGATCAGCTGAGATAATTCTTTATTTTTTTTCCAGTTGCACCTTCGGGAATATTGTGCTTATGCTACTAACAGGTATAAATGCACAATATTAAAATAATGACCTACGGAAAAATTCTACTACTCATTCTCCTCAGCAGCTTTTCATTTGCTGCACATTCACAAACTACTGCTACCATTTCGGGATATGTAAAAGACGGCAGCGAACCGATTACAGGAGCTTCCATCTTTTTAAAAGGCACTAAGCAAGGGGTAGTGTCCAATGCTCAGGGTTATTATGAACTGAAAAATCTGGTGCCTGGAACTTACACCGTCAGCATTTCCTTTCTTGGTTACGAAAAGGACAGTAAACAGGTAACGTTAAAACCAGCTCAGAATTTAAACCTAAACTTTTCTTTAAAAAAAGACCAGCAGCAGCTTCATGATGTAAACATCAATGGGAAAACGAAAACCCAGCAGGTAAAAGAGTCTGGTTTCTCTGTAAACGCTATTGAAACGAAGAAATATGCGAATACTACTGCCGACCTGAACCAGATCTTAAACAGAAGTACAGGGGTGAGGATTCGAGAGCAAGGAGGTTTAGGGTCTGATTTTAAGTTCTCTATCAATGGTTTATCCGGAAAGCAGGTCAAGTTTTTCATCGACGGGATTCCAATGGATGTGATGGGCAGCGCAATGTCTTTAAACAATATCCCGGTAAACATGGCCGAGCGATTGGAAGTTTACAAAGGCGTAGTACCTGTACAATTAGGTGCCGATGCGATGGGCGGCGCGGTAAACGTGGTGACCAATCAAAAAGTAAGCAATTACCTGGATTTAAGCCATAGCTATGGCTCTTTTCAAACGAATAGGTCGTCCTTAACAGGGCAGTATGTAAACCAACAAACGGGTCTGATTATTAAAGGAAATGGATTCTTCAACTCCTCAGAAAATAGTTACAAGATGAAAAACGTAGATCTTGTAAGCGGTGGACTGAGGGATGGCAACTTCATTTACGATGTAAACGGTGCAGAATATTATAAAGGAGATGCCAGACGTTTCCACGATAATTACTTGTCGGCCCTCGGACAAGTTGAAGTAGGGATCACAAATAAAAGCTGGGCAGATGTGTTATTTGTTGGCGGAGGCTATAATGAAGGCCATCAAGACCTGCAAACTGGTTTTGATCAACAGACTGTTTATGGTAAAGTAAAACGTACCAATTTCGCGAAAAGCGCCACTTTACGCTATAAAAAGAACAATTTTATTACAGAAGGGCTAAACTTAAGCGTATTCGCAGCCCGATCAAAAGATACTTATAAGACTACTGATACCGCTTTCCGCAATTACAACTGGGATGGTACTTATTTTACCAAAGGATATACGGAAATGGGAAATAGTGTCAAATCGATTAGTAACATCGTCAGACCCCGTACTTATTTAATGGCCAACCTCAGTTATGTCATCAACAATGAGCACTCTTTGAACCTGAATTATACGATTGATCATTTGAAAAATAAGAACTTCAATCAATTGCAAACAGATCACGATAGTGTACCAGGATTAATTAATAAACAAATTCTAGGCTTTGCTTATCAGCAAAATCTGTTAGACAATAGGTTATCCAATACCATCTTTGCTAAATATTATCACCTGGGTTTAGAGAGGTCAAAATCTATAACTGGCCGTTATGTAACGCAGGATACCACTTTCTCGAATTTTGGCTATGGAATCGCTTCCAGATATAAATTGACAGATGGGATCGGCCTAAAGGCTTCATATGAACATTCCTACAGGCTTCAGGAAACAGAAGAAGTATTTGGTGATGGATTAAATGTACTGGGAAACCCTAATTTAAAACCAGAAAGCAGTCACAATTTAAACCTTGGCGCCTATTATGGTTTCCAGATTAATAAAAACAGCTTCTTCTTCGAAGCTTCAGGATTCTATCGTAACGCCAAAGATTTTATCTTTCCCGTACCTGATGTTCGATCCAAATTGATCAAAAGTGAAAACCAAAGCAGTGTACGCATTACAGGATTTGAATCCGAAGCCAGATATAGTTATGCTCAGTTGCTATCCTTAACACTGAATCTGACTTATCAAAACGCGATAAATACCACAAAAGAAGGACAAACGGAATCTTATAGCGTGCCAGGTACTTACCTGAATAAAATCCCTAATCAACCCTGGTTGTTTGGAAATGCCGACTTTACCATTGGACAGGATAACCTGCTTGGAAAGGATACCCGACTGCAATTCAACTGGTTCACACAGTATGTAAACTGGTTTTACCTGACCTGGGAAAGTAAAGGAAACCCAATTGATAAGTCGGATATTCCAACTCAGTTTGTCCATAGTGCATCACTGAGTTACTCCCTGCAAAAAGGCAAATACAACATTTCCGCAGAATGTAGAAACTTAACGGATCAGCTGACTTACGACAATTTTAAACTTCAGAAACCAGGCAGGTCATTCTCAGTAAAATTCAGATACTTTATTCAGTAATTATAAAATAATAACAAGAATACCAATCTATTATCATCATATATATGAATACATTATTTAGACATACGGCTAAACTTTTAATGCTAACTATCTTAGTGCTTAGCATCAGCGGTTGTGAAAAAAGAAAAGAAGGACAGGTAGAAGAAGGCACCAATTATGCGGCAATTCTTTGTGTAGGGAGCTGGCCAAATACCGCTTATTATATCTCCAGTATTCCCTCTTTAACGAGCGGAACCATCAGCCTGAAAGGAAATGGTGCGGAGATGACCGGTAAGGTTTATGCGCAGGATGTGATTCAAAGAGACGGTTTGTATTACCACATGAATTCTACCAGCGGACGTTTCGGCAAATATCATGTGGAAAACGGATCATTACTCATTGATAAAGAGATTCCTTTCGCTTACCTGAGCTGGAGTTCTTACGCTTGGGCAGACAACAATACCCTGGTAATTTTTGGTGAAGGAAATGGCGAAGCTCGTTTTGCAGTAGTTAAAGTGGACAAGATGACCATTAAAACTGGCAAATTTGATCTAGGTAAAATCCCTGCTGGATTCCAGCAATACAGCTTTGGATTTGCACAGTATAGAGACAGTAAACTATTTCTTGGTTACAGTTTTGCCTCCAATGATTGGAGTGTGTTTCCAAATATGCCAGTTTATCCAAAATCTTTTGTTGCTGTAATTGATTACCATACGATGGCGGTTGAAAAGTCCCTGGAAGAAACCCGTACCACCGGATTAGGCAGTTTGAACATTTATGCACCTTCCTCTTTTGTAGATGAAAACAATGATTTATACTTTATCAGTGATCCGGTAACAGGTTATGACTACAAATCTCCATCTGTCATGTACCGCATTAAAAGTGGATCTACAGAGATTGATCCTGACTATTTCTTTAATTTCTCCGCTGCATCTAATAATGAAAAAGGCGCAGCAATGTGGTACATAGGAAATGGGAAAGCAATTGTCCGCTCTAGAATTAGTGGGGATAATATTGATCTGGACCATTATTACAGATTGATTGACATAAAATCTGGTACGATGATCAAGAAATTGGATCTCCCTGCAGATAAAGGGGAGCGTATGGTGAATGCAGTAATTGTAGAGGGTGGTAAGGCCTTCATTGCGGTAAATGCAGCCGACAGAGATTACATCTGGCAATATAATCCTGCAACTGATCAATTGACAAAAGGAGTGGAATTTGTAGGCGGTATCGACTATATCCTTCGCATAGAGAAACTGAAATAATTGAACATTTTATATTTCTTAAATGATCTTTAAAAAAATAAATGCCTGGGTTCACCTCTGGTTTGGAATCGCTTCCGGCATCGTCGTGGTGGTTCTGGGCATCACCGGTTGCATCCTTGTTTTTGAACAGGAAATCAGAAATGTTTCTTCTCCATGGCACCACGCAGAATCAAATGGAAAAGCATTATTGCCTCCATCTAAAATTCAAGAGGCAGTGCTTAAAGTGTTGCCTCATAAAGAAGTACATTCCGTCTGGTATTATGGTGAAAACCGTACCGCACAGGTCACAGTAAATTCAGATTCTACGGTATTCGTAGATCCCTATACTGCCAAAGTGGTGGCTATGGTTGATCACGAAGACTTTTTTCATCTCGTAGAAGAAGGCCACTTTTACCTTTGGCTACCGAAAGAAATAGGTAGTGTAATCGTAGGTTGGGGAACCTTCATATTTTTCATTTTGCTGCTTAGCGGGCTGGTTTTATGGTGGCCAAAAAGATGGAATAAGAAAGGCCGGGATCAAAGCTTTAAAATCAAATGGAAAGCCAGGTTTAAGCGCCTGAACTATGATCTACATAATGTTTTGGGGTTCTACTCCATCATTGTTGCGCTTTTATTTGCGATCACTGGCTTAATGATGAGCTTCCAGTGGTTCAATAAAGGGGTTTTCTGGATCGCAGGAGGAACGGATAAAGCTAGAATAGAAGCGGTTTCAGATACGCTAAATAATCCTCAGACAAAAATGCTGGAACAGGTAGATCAAGCCTGGTATAAAGGAATGAACGAACTCGCAGCGCACAATCCGAAAGAAATCATTGTAAGCTTCCCTGAGAAGGCTTCTGAGGCTATTTATGTCTGCACAGATATGTTTAATGGTACCTGGCGGGATGTTTACCTGGATCAACATACTTTAGAGGTCCTGCCAGCCTCTAATAAGAAATTGATGGATGAAAACTTTGCCGACTTGATCCGGAGGCTGAATTATGGCGTCCATATTGGTGCAATAGGAGAGTTGCCGACAAAAATTCTCTTTTTCATAGTCAGTCTGATCTGTGCTTCATTACCAATTACAGGCTTTGTGATTTGGTGGGGAAAAAAGAAAAAGTCAGGCAAAAAGAAGAGAAGAATTTTTATGAAACCCTATCCAAGCGTATCATAGCATATTAGTTTTCTTTTTACTTTAAAAGCCTGGAAAGGCGGAGCTGCAGAAGCATGCTACAGATACTGTAATTAACGCAAAAATACCCGGAAGATCCATTGAGTAATTTGTAGATTTTCATGGGTATTTCATTAATAATTATTTCTGTTTTTTCTTGAAACAAGTTGGTAGCCTGAATGTTATTTGGATGGTAAATATTTAGTTCGCGCTCTTTGTAATTCTTATTTCATTAAATCAAAACGACGATGGAAACTACAAATCTAAATGATCAGGATTGGGAACAAAAGCTGATCGATGAAAATATAGAAATTGACCCAAAAGGACCTACAATACCGGAAGATGGTGAGGATGACGACGATGATTTTTCTGAAGATGACGATGATCTGTACATAGATAATTCAGGAAATGATGAAGAATATGGTGAAGACGAATTTGAAAACGATGATGAGGATTTAGAGTGGAAATAAGACTAATTTTAATTATGGACGCCTCTGCTATCTCAATAATTAAAGTGCCTTGCCTTTTTCTCCATATAGCTTTAACATTATCAGTTCCACTTGATGTTTTACATCCACATCCGGATTTGGATAGGCCCAATTATGGATACTCACAGCAGTGCTGAGCGACTTTAAGGTATGCGGGTTATAGAAAAACATAGGCAGCAGGTTGTAAATTTGCTTATTTTTGACTGTGGAAACCTCTCCCAGTTCTTTTCTCTTGTAGAACTCATCAGGACTATCGTTCCACATAATGATCAAATCTGGATTCCAGCCCACCAAGGTTTCAGGATTGATATTGGGTTGATCTAACTCAAAAGGACAGGCATTTTCTACACCAGCGATCTCCAGACATAAGTTCATCATGCTATTTCTGCCGGCAGTTGAGAATATTCGACCATACGCCCAGGAGAAATAAGCTTTTTTCTTGGCCTGTAGGGTACTTGATCTGGCTTTCAGTGCCTCATATTCGCCCTCTACGTAAGCAATCAAGTCATGGGCTCTTTCGGAAGTTCCAGTCAGCACCGCCAGATCACGCATGGTTTGAAACACTTCATTGTATTTTTCTACATTGGCAGTATAAACCTTTACACCAACCGACCTTAATGCAGCTGCAAGCTCTTCCTGAGCCGCTTGCAGGATCACGATATCAGGGTTTAACATCATGATGCTTTCTATGTTCCCATCTCCATTGTTTCCTGGAACTGCGAGTTGCTTTTGCTGGATTCTATCGTCTAATTTAGCGTAATAGGGGTATAATTCATCACTCGTATAAATGCTGTTGAAAATACCAACGATTTTCGCCTCTGCCTTTAACATATATAAAGCATCCAACGCCGGTTCATATAAGCACACGATTCTTTCTACAGGTTTATCGAGTTCAATGGGATGTCCCAAAGCATCTTTTACAGAGATGGATTTCTTATTTCCAGTATCAGCGCTGCTGCGATGTGTACATCCGGAAAGAATCAACGTGCCTGAAATGGATAGTATAGCGATCAATAATACCATTGTGCTGTTTTTACTGATTATATTCCTGCTGTGTTTCATAAAGTGTTCATTTACCTGTTATTATATATTACAAATAAAGAAGAAAGAGATTAAGACAGGATAAGAAGGGGATGAACCCTTGATGAGAATACTGAACTATTTGGTTAAATATTTTCGTTATTGTTCATTTGTGTTGGAACTTTTGGCTACTTTGCATTAACATTCAAACTAACCGACACCATTTTACCATTTTATACGATTTCGTAGAGGAAGGATAGCGTCTTTTTGGGATGGATCTCTTTTAGAAATTTAATAAATATATCATATGGAAAAAAAGGTGCAGGGAGAGATGGGGTGGGTGAATCTATTGCGAATTATTGCTTGTTTTTTAGTGGTTTTATCCCACAGTTGTGACCCTTTTGTATCGCAGTTTGATACCAATCGGCAGTCATTTCTTACTGGAGTGTTTACCGGAAGCTTTGTCCGGGCCTGTGTTCCTTTATTCGTGATGATGTCTGGCGTTTTATTGCTGCCCATCAACATGAGTCTAGCCGATTTCTATAAAAAACGAATTGTCAGGATTCTGATTCCCCTTGCTTTCTGGTCGATTGTCTTGCCTATTTTATTCTACGTTTACCTGAATTTTGTGAATCCAGGTACTCAAAATAAAGCACTCAACCTGGCTAATCATACTTTTGATGCCACCTTCGGTAAGTTATACACGTTCATTTTCAACTTTAGCTTTGCTACCATTCCATTGTGGTATATGTATATGCTGGTTGGTCTTTACCTGATTATGCCGGTTTTTAGTGGCTGGTTGAAACAAGCAACCAAAAAAGATATAGAGGTTTTTCTAGGGGTATGGGGGATCGCTTTGCTTTTGCCTTACATCAAAATGGCAGCGCCATTATTGGGATACAACGGAAATTACGGCAATATGGGGCTTTTTGGGGTGTGCGACTGGAATGATTATGGTACTTTTTATTACATCTCCGGTTTTACTGGTTATCTGGTTCTGGCTTATTATTTAGTAAAATATCCATTGGATTGGAGTTGGAATAAGATGCTGAGCATTACCATTCCTATGTTTTTACTGGGCTACCTGATCACTTCTTTTGGATTCATTGAGACTCAAAAGCACTTCCCTGGCAATTATGCCAACCTGGAAATTGTATGGTATTTTGCCGGTATCAACGTATTTATGATGACTTTTGCTGTGTTTGTCATCGTTCAGAAAATGAATATTGCTTCTTCTGCGGGATTGTCGAAATTGGCTTCCCTGACTTTTGGAATTTACCTTTGTCACTTTGTCTTTGTAGAAGTTGGTTATGATGTGGTGGAGGCAATCGCCGCACCGCTGCACCCATTGGTTAAAATTATAAGTATTGCCTGCTTTACTTTTGCCATCAGCGCTTTGGTAGTATTGCTGATGAGGTCCTTCAAATTGACCCGTCGTTTCGTGATGTAAATTACAAACCGTCATGAGCCCTAAAACTCATGACGGTTTAAAACTGGTAAGGAGGGATACAAAGCTAAGTTATACTCCAATAATTATTTAGATTTATGCGTGTAGTAATCCCAAACCAGTTTCGAAATGTCCGAAATGATCTTATCATTAGTGGCTTCATTTTCCTTTGTATTACAGACAAATACAGCGATGGCATAATGTTGCCCATTTGGTAGACGAACAATTCCCATATCGTTAATTGCCGCTGTAATACCCGCATTATTGGTGCCCGAAGTACCTGTTTTATGGCCAACGATGGTTCCTTTTGGCAGTTGCCCTTTGATTCTATTGACGCCTGTAGAAGTTTCTACCATGGTAGTCCACAGGAAGTTGAAACTCTCTTTTGACAATAGGTTTTTAGTATAGAATTTAACCAGCAGTTGGGTAATGGCTTTTGGCGTACTCCAGTTGGAGAATTGAACATTCCATTCCTTATGCATTTCTTCTTCATTTGCCTTGATGGCTACATCTTTAACGCCAAGGCTGTGGATATAGTCGTTGATCGGTTTAGGGCCGCCAAGAAGCCTCATCAGGATGTCGCAGCCGTTATTGTCACTTTGTGACACTGTATATTTGATGATTTCAGAGAGTGGCAAATCTACCTCACCATTTGGATGCGCATCGCGGATAGGGCTCCAGGTATCCGGTAAAAGGTCACTTTTCTTAATGTGGATTTTCTGTGATAAGCTAAACTTACCTTTATCGACCTGATTCAAAACCGCCATAGCAATGTGGAATTTGAAAACACTCTGCATCGGGTAGTGCTCGTCGCCATTCACACTAATGGTATCCTTGCTTTCTATGGCATAAACGGAAATACCAACATCTGCTTTTTTATTGGAAATCACTTGCTTGATCTGGTTCCTTAACTGGTTTTTCTGAGCCACACTATGGAAGCAAACAGACAATAGAATCAGGCAGGACAGGTATATTTTTTTATTCATTTGATAGGTTTTAATAGTAGGATAACGTTACAAAGATCTAAAAAGTTACAGTGATCAACAGTTTATTTTGCTTTCGGAATGATAAACCAAGCCCAATAAATGAAAAGAAATTGAATAGGTAGTCGGATGTACGCTAATAAATGAGAACCTATTGCCGGATTTGCCTTAAAAACATCAGCGAGGTGGAAGGGAAGGAAAAATATCATCAGCAGCAAATTGGCAATGGCCGTAATTCTTCTGAACTTTGGCAGGAGTAAACCCAGGCCAATAGCAGCCTCAAAACATCCAACAAGGTAGTTGACAGCAAGGGCATGCATCCATTCTGGAATAAATGGGTTGTAAAATGCCGGTTTGATGAGGTGATTGATGCCGGCACCCAGCATAAAAAGGCCAAAAAACCAGGTCAGTAATAGCTTTAGTTTACTCATGATATATCTTCTTTTTAAAATCAGTCTGCTTTCATTGAGCAAAGTTGAGTTGTCTTTTCTTTACAAGATACAAGTAATGATGAAAATTCATTGACCAGTATTTCTGAATTTCCAGGACAGAGGGAATTATATCCGTAATTTAAGTGCTCAGGTAATGAGCAGGATAGCTTTTTATCCCATTTTTTCAGTAGATATGGCCTGCTCTTTGATTAAGATGGATAGATAATCTTTCTATTCCAATTGAACTTAATGAATATTTTTTCCCTAAAAGCACTTGCTAAATTAGTAATGGTGACTGCAGCTGCCGCTTTCTTTTTTGTTTCCTGTAACTTGAACACTTCACCTGATAAATTTTTTGGGGTAACCGTACTGAACACCAATACCATCAATGATTTTGGAACGGATAGATTGGCAAAACACATCCAATTGCAAACACTGGAGTTTGCCGACCGACCTTCGACAAAGAAAAAGGGGGATGAGGCAGTAACTTATGTAAATAATAATGTACTGTACATGGAAAAGGTGTTGAAAGACATCAAAGAGCTTCCTGAAAATGACGATACCAAAGAAATTAAGGATTTATCCTTAAGCATATATGAATATGTAATCCCTGTTTATAAAAATGAATACACCGCTTATGCGAAGCTTTGCGATACGAAAGGTCCAGAAGATCAAAAACAGCAAATTATTCAGAATATAGAAAAGAAATATGTCCCTGCCTTCGAAAAAAAGTTTGCCTTATTACTTGAAATAGGAAAAAATTATGCTCAAAAGCATGATTTAAATGTAAAATGGGACTAGAAAAATAACAGCCGCTGCCTTTAAGGATGCTTCTTACGCTGCAAATGAATGACTTAAAAAAGCACATTCATTTGCAGTTTTTTTATATAGTATGATTTTTGTTTTGCATGTCCTAATTTTATTCTATTAATCCTGCATTGTGATTAATCTTACACGTTCTGGGCTTATTTTCAGCGTGCCATTTGTTTATTTGCACTGGAAGCTTTTAGGACATTTGTCTGCTGGAAGCCTGGTCTTTTGAAACAACTTTGCGATATAAATTTATCATTTAAATATGGAAAGCGTAAAGAACAATATCCTTGTAGTAGGTGGAAAAGGGCTGGTAGGAAACAAGATTGTGGAACTGATCAAAGAAAGAAATCCAACGGTGCAGATCTTTATAGGAAGCCGTAACCTCAGTGCTTCCTTGCCAAATGCTCTGCAGATAGACGTCAACAATCCTCAAACCTTTTCCTCCATCAAAGAAAAGAACATCCATTTTGTCGTATTGTGTGCCAACGACAAATCCAACCATATCTTACAATACTGTATCGACAGTGGGATCGATTATATCGACATTACAAAACCTACTCCCGACCTGGAAAAGGCCTTGCTATCGACGCAAAACAAAGCAATTAATAGTCAGATTGTTTTCAGCTCCGGTTGGATGGGCGGTTTGGTGAGCAGTCTGGCTTTTCTCGCTGTGCCGGATAAAGAAAGTATCAAATCTATAAAACTGTTTGTTTATTATTCTGTGAATGACCTGGCTGGTGAAAGTTCAGCGCATTTCATGGCAGAGCATGTAGCAACACCCTTTAAAGGATATGTGCAAAATAAGCTGGTCTGGCTAAAACACTTCCTGAATTCTGAAAAGTATACTTATTCATTTGGAATAGGCAAGAGACAGGCCTATAATTTTGATACACCCGACTTATACATCCTTCATAAAGCGGAAGGAGTGCCTACGGTACAGGTAAAAATGACGTACAATTCTGAATTTATTACCTGGTTGCTGGGTGCTTTTCAAAGGGTCAAATTGTTCGATGTACTTTCGTTATCGATGAGGAGGCTGATTTTTAGTGCTAATGGAAAAGGAGATCAAACGATATTTGATGTCCTGGTAGATGATGGAAAGGTAATCAGGAAAATCGCCTTGAAGGATGCAATGGGACAAGCACATCTAACCGCCTTCAGCACGGTATTACACTTGGAAAACATGATGAAATCAGCTCCGAAGAAAGGTGTTTTCTTTAGTCACCAGTTACATGAACCTATAAAGTTTCTGGAGCTGCTCAGGTCGTCTGATGCCATAAACCTGGAGATAGAAGAAGGGAATTTGACATTTCTGCAAAATACGGTTGGAGCATAATGTTAAAATGACGAGATCAGCTTACCTGCGTAATGGGATAAATCAACTAAAAAACAAGCCCTGATTTATAGGATCAGGACTTGTTTATCAGGTTTATTTCCAACCGCCTCCTAAGGCCTTGTAAATAGATATCTGATTCAATACTTCTTGCTTCTTGGCAAGAACTTCATTGATTTCTGCCTCTAAAACATTTCTTTGTGTGGTAATGATGTCCAGATACGTCACCCTTCCTGCTAAAAACAACGCATTGGCCGCTTTTACGGAAGCATTTAACGCTTTCACTTCTTCCGAGAGGTATTCTCTTTTTGCTTTAATGAAAGCCTGTGATTTCACTGCATCCTGTACTTCATTGTAAGCCTTCAGAACGATTTTCTCATAATTTTGGAATGCTATACCGTAATATGCTTTGTAGCTCTCATATTCTGCTTTTATACGGTGCTGATTAAAAATAGGAGCAGTGATACCACCCATCAAACCATAAGCTAAAGCCGTTTGTGGCTGAAACAACTTACCCAGGTCAAAAGATTGCAATCCGATCTGAGGCGCCAGTACAATTGCAGGTAAGAATGCTGCGCTTGCGGCCTTGGTTTCTTTCTGCGATGCAATCAATTCCAGTCCTGCCTGTCTGATGTCTGGCCTCAAAGCAATCATTTGTAAAGGTGTGCCTGTTGCTAAAGTGCTGCTGGAATTGAATTCTTCTAATCCATTCTTTTTTAAGGAAATAACAGCAGTAAATTTTCCCGTCAGAAAGTTCAGGTGATTTTGCATGAGCAGCTGCTGCTGTAAAACTTCCTGTGCTTTACCTCTAGAATTGGCAAGCACCGCTTTGAATTGCTGCACGCCCAATTCAGTAGCCACACCGGCTTCTTTTTGAACCTGGATCAGTTTTAATCCGTTCTGCTGCAGCTGGATGTTTCTGCTTAAAATCTGAAGCTCCTCCTCCAGGGCCAGCAGCTCAAAATAGGCCGCGGATACGTTGCTGATGAGTTCCGTCTGTACCAGCTTTTGCCCCTCATAAGAAGCTAGAAACTTGTGGACAGCCGCCTGCTTTTTATTTTTCAGTTTACCCCATAAATCCAGCTCCCAAGAGGTTCTGAACCCTATGAAATAGTCAGGAAATGGGTTGGGTACCTGCTCTCCGGGTTTCAGATTAGGGGAGAAATTGGTGTCATAATTACCAATTCCATCTGCGGTGTGAAAACCATATTTCCTTAATCCTCCTTCAATTGCAAGGTCTATATTAGGTAGTGCTGCACCTTTTCGCATTCTTAGGTTTGCTTTCGCCAGCTCGATATGGTGCAAGGTTTGCTTCATATCCGTATTATTGGCCAAAGCAGTTTCAATTAAAGAAATGAGCTGCTCATCTTTAAAGAATTCCTTCCATCCGGTATGGGCAACGGTCACTGTGTCTTTACTGGTTTGGAAGCTTTCCGGAAGTGTCTGATGTTCGTACACTGGGATGTCTTTTTTCATCGAGCAGCTGCTGATCAACATCACTGCGGTAATGGCGATGACCACTTTAGCACTCGCTCCAGCTTTCTTTTTCATCAAAGAGGAAAAGAGTACATATAGGCCTGGGATCACAATTACACCAACCACAGTACCGATAATCATTCCGCCTACAGCGGCTGTTCCGATAGAGCGGTTACCTAATGCACCTGCACCGGTAGCAATCATTAAAGGAACCAATCCTGCTGCAAAAGCAAAAGAGGTCATTAAAATAGGGCGTAAACGGGCAACGGAGCCTTCTATTGCGGCATTTAAGAAAGTCATACCTTGTTCTTGTTTAATAATGGCATACTCGACGATTAGGATCGCATTTTTTCCGAGTAAACCGATGAGCATCACCAGCGCAACCTGCGCATAAATATTGTTTTCCAGTCCGAACATCCATAAGAACAGGAAGGCACCAAAAATACCTGCCGGCAAAGAAAGCAATACTGGCAATGGCAGCAGGAAGCTTTCATATTGTGCGGCAAGGATCAGGTAAACAAACAATAAACACAGTGCAAAGATGTATAAAGCCTGATTTCCGGAAAGAATCTGTTCCCTTGTCATCCCAGACCACTCAATTTCGTAACCAGTAGGAAGCTTGTTCGCCACGGCCTCTACAGCATCAATCGCTTGCCCGCTGCTGAAACCAGCCGCAGCATCACCATTCAGCATTGCCGAAGAGAACATATTGTAACGCGTAATTTGCTCCGGGCCATAAACGCGTTCCATCGTAATAAATGTAGAGAAAGGCATGGTTTCTCCCTGGTCATTCTTAATGAAAAGGTTTAACACATCCTCTGGTTTCTCCCGGTAATTAGGGCCTGCCTGTACCATCACCTTGTACATTTGTCCGTAACGAATAAAGTTGGTTGCATAATAACTCCCCATTAAGGTTTGAAGGGTGTTCATCGCATTCTCTACGCTGATGCCTTTCTTAGCCGCTAAATCATGGTCTACTTTGATGAGGTATTGCGGGAAACTAACGTCGAAAGTGGTAAATACATTGCCGATTTCCGGGGTCGCTTTCAAGTCTTCAATGAACTTCTTCATCACCTCAGAAGTCCTGTTCAGGTCGTCCGCACCGGTTTTATCTAAAAGGCGGAGTTCAAAGCCTGAAGAGTTCCCAAAACCAGGTACAGTAGGCGGAGGGAAGAACTCAATATCCGCGTCCATGATATGTGAAGTCGCCTTTTTAAGGTTTTCAATCATGTCAGTTACAGATTCTTTACGGTCTTTCCAGGCCACAAGGTTGATCATACCCATACCATAAGAAGCACCGGAAACCTCATTCACCAGGCTATATCCTGCAAGGGTGGAAACAGTTTCTACGGCCTGCATTTTTCTGCTGATGGCATCAATTTCATTCAGCACGCTTTCCGTCCTGTCTACTGTTGCTCCTGGAGGAGTGGTTACATTCACGTAAATCATGCCCTGATCCTCTGTTGGGATAAATCCGGAAGGCAGGATGCTGCTCATGCCCCAGGTGGTGATAAAGAACGCGATCAGCAATCCAAAAGTCAGGATTCTCCGACCTGCGATTCTGGTCAATAAACCTTTATAACCGCCCGCCATTCTATTGTAAGCCCTGTTAAAGCCTGCAAAGAACCTGGCCATCCAGCCTTTAGCAGCTGGTTTGTCATGTGGAGAGCGCAAAATGATCGCACATAGCGCAGGAGTTAATGTTAAGGCATTGATTCCGGAAATGATAATTGCGGAAGCCAGTGTTAAGGAGAATTGTCGGTAAAAAATACCCACCGGACCGGAAAGAAAAGCGACCGGGATAAATACCGCCGACATCACCAGGGTGATCGCTACCACCGGTTTACCCACTTCTTTCATCGCAGCAATGGTGGCTTCCATCGGCTGCAGGTGTTCTTCTTCCATTTTGGAGTACACGGCTTCCACTACTACAATGGCATTATCCACCACGATACCAATCGCTAACACGAGTGCAAACAGCGTTAGTAAGTTGATCGAGAAGCCCAGCATCTGCATGAAAAACAAGGCTCCAATCAGACAAACTGGAACTGCCAGCGCTGGAATTAAGGTGGATCGGAAATCCTGCAGGAAGATAAATACTACAATGAATACGAGTATGAACGCTTCAAGTAAGGTGATCAATACACTTGATATAGAAGCATCAAGGAATCTGGATACGTCGTAACCCATGGTGTATTTCATACCCGGGGGGAAAGAGTTCTCCTGTAAAGCAGCCATCCGCTCTTTTACATTTTTAATGACTTCCTGAGCGTTTGATCCTGGCAATTGTTTTAACATGATTGAAGCAGAGGGCCTGCCATCCGTTTTAGAGACCATCTCATAGTCGAGTGAACCAAACTCCACATCTGCTACGTCTTTAATCCGGATGATAGAACCATCCGCGTTTGCCCTGATGGGAATGTTTTTGTACTCTTCAGCTTCCGAAAACTTACCTGGGTAACGCAATACATATTGCTGCATGTTGATTGATTTATCAGAACCAATCCCGGTTTGTCCGGGGGCGGCTTCCACATTTTGCTTCCTTAGGGCTGCAATCACATCATCAGAAGAGATGTTGTAAGCCGCAAGGCGATCAGGTTTCAGCCAAACACGCATTGCATAATCCCTTAAACCCATGATCTGGGCAAAACCAACACCTTCAATTCGTTTCAATTCTTTTAAGATATTGATGTCGGTAAAGTTGTAGATAAAGCGCTCATCTGCAGTTTTGTCGTCGCTGTATATATTCAAATACATCAGCATACTGTTGACTTCTTTTTCGGTCGTTACTCCGGCTTTGATCACCTCTTCAGGCAATTCATCGAGCACGGTAGTGACCCTGTTCTGCACGTTTACCGCCGCAATATCTGGGTCGGTACCCACTTTAAAGAAGACCTGGATCAGGGTAGTTCCGTTGTTGGTAGACACAGAACTCATGTAGGTCATTCCGGCTACGCCATTGATGGCCCGCTCCAGAGGAATCGCAACGGCATTGGTACTTACTTCGGCATTTGCACCGGTATAATTGGCCGTCACCACTACGGAAGGCGGAACGATGTCCGGGAATTGGGTAACCGGCAAGGTAAATAGCGCCAGTAAACCCAACAGGGTGATAAATAGGGAAATAACCAGTGATAATACCGGTCGTTTTATAAATTGTTCAAACATGATCTGTGATGATTTATACGCAGGATTTAGTTTTTAGCGATAGGGTTTGTTTTGATGTCCATTGGTTTAACCGTCAGCCCATCGCGCAGGCTTTGGGTGCCTTCATAGACAATTTTATCTGATTTTTTTAGTCCGGAGTTCACCATATAATAGTGTCCAATGCGCTGTCCGGCTTCAAAAGGCGTCATTTTTATCGTGTTATTTGCATTCAGCACATACACATAAGTCCGGTCCTGAATCTCAAACACAGATTTCTGATGAACTGCCAAAATTTCTCCTGTTTCTACGGGTACGCTGATTTTACCGGAAGCACCATGTTTTAGCAGTCCGTCCGCATTTGGAAAGCTGGCTTTCAGTGATAAAGAGCCGGTCTGACTCGCAAATTCACTTTCGGCAAATCTTGCAATTCCTTGAAAAGGATAAACGACGCCATTCGCTAATGTCAGCTTAACGTGCTTTTTGAAGTTGTTTTTTGAGTAGGCCGTATCGCTGGCAATATTCAGGTATTCCTTCTCTGTGATCGAAAAATACACGTTTACCGTGCTTAAATCAGATACAGAGGTCAGGAGGGAACCTTCCTCCAATAAACTTCCTGCTTTTAAAGGCATTCTGTCGATCCTTCCTGTGAAAGGAGATTTGATCAAAGTATGAGAAAGTCTGGATTTCGCGTAACGCAGCACGGATCTGGCTTCTGCTACACGCGATTCTGCAGCTTTCAGCTTAGCAGCGCCTAAATCTAATTCTGTTTTGGAAACGATGTTACTCTGCACCAAAACCTTAGTTCTTTGTTGTTCTAAATCTACAGTTTTAGCATCAGCAATGGCATTGTTCAATACCGCTTCGGCCTTACTCAGATCAGCTTTGTATTCCTCATCATTGATTTTGAAGAGGATTTGTCCGGCTTTAACTGCTGCACCTTCTTCTACATAGATCTTTTCTAAGAACCCGGATAACCTGGACCTTACTTCTACGTTTTTTGCCGCCTGGATATCGGCTATGTATTCTTTAAAAATCAGGGTGTCTAATACGCTGACAGCAGCGATAGGGACGGTTTTGG
The DNA here is from genome assembly GCF_019802255.1 of Pedobacter polysacchareus. GTDB lineage: Bacteria > Bacteroidota > Bacteroidia > Sphingobacteriales > Sphingobacteriaceae > Pedobacter > Pedobacter polysacchareus. Next base: position 22,333 of record NZ_JAHYSS010000011.1, read on the forward strand.
CCTGGTCTGCAGCAAGGGGCTCCTGGCTCTTTGAAGTACAGCCGGCAATGGTAACGGCAGCTAAAATTGGGAAATAAGCTAAATACTTAACTTTCATGGTCATAATGATTTTTAGGGACGCGTCAATGCGCCCCGTGATATGGATGGTTTTTGAAAAAAAATGCAGTTAAATAACTGGTTTTAAGGCTGCTTGGCGCTTAAAACCCTTGCCGGAAAGGCATTAGTATTTTTTAATGGATAGGACGCAGACAAAAGCAGGACAGCGCCCAGACTTTAGGTCGGACAAGAGTATCAACGGTCTGGTTTTCAATTAGAAATACTAAATAGAGATTTTGCTTAGAACGGCTTTAATCTAAACAGGTGGGTGTAGTAACTTGGTAAACAGGTGCTTTTCGTTTTGTAGAAAGGGTGGCTGATCTTGATGATTTTTCCAATCTGCTTAAAGAGAAAGAAAGAAAAAAGGATCAGGATGGCTGGAAGGATGTAAATCCCGGTTTGGAAAAGACGGTAGTTCTCATTTGGAATTTCAATGCCATCTTCATAATTGTGCATTGGAATGTCCAAAAGGTCATCAAGTACAATTTCAAGTAAAGAGTCGCCGGCAAACGAATATTGCTTCACAGAAGCGTCTCCCGCTTCATAGGCAATAATGTTCAGGTAGGCGAACAGCGATAAAAAATGAAACAACTTGATGAACATATTGTGCCAAATATAGAATTTTAGCACCCTGCTTTTTTTAGAGATAATTGTCTTTACAATTTTATGATAAACTTAGTTTCCATTAAAATAAGCCCAGTTTTCTTTATAATACCCCTATTTCCAGCAGAAATAGGGGCTTGCATTTAGATCCTTCTTTTCACTTCATCTGATCCGGTATCCCTGTCCCTTTTGTCTTTTACCGTCATTTTTCCGAAGTTGTAACTCAGCGACACCGCTACACTTTGCGTATCATAATAGTTTTCATCTATGATCCTCAATTCATTGACCAGTATTTTGTAATGGTCTTTGTTGCTCCTAAAAAAGTCCTGGCCAGATAAGGTAACATTCCATGCACCCATAGATTTTCTTAACCTCAGCTCAGTTTCCAATCTGTTGCCTATTTCTGTGTTTACAATGGTCACAGGAAAGGTATTATTTGCGATTACCGTGCAAGAAAGGCCATTTTTCCTGGAAATGTTAAAGGTCTGATTGGTGGAAAGGCTCAGCAGGAATGTTTTGTTCTCGATCAATATGTGATCTGCATAATTGCCTTTAGAAAGCACATAGCCGGTTAATCCGGTACCTGAAAATCTCCACCAGGGTAAAATCTGCTGGTAATAGGTGAGGGTACTGCTGAAGCTGTATTTATTGCCATAATTGACTTTCTTATTGGCGATGATATTAGCGCTGGGATTACTGGGAAGGGCATAGATCTCATCCAGCGACTGACTAGCGGCAAGCTGGAAAGTAAAGGTTCCCGATTTGCTAGTGATGGTATGGTTCAATTCCTCTCTATAGTACTTAGAAGGCATTAAGAATGGGTTTCCTTCATAATAAGTCTGATCCGTGGTGTAAGTCCTGAAGGGGTTTACATCCCAGAAACCTGGTCTGTTGATCCTGCTGGAAACCGCAAGTACATAAGATTTTTCCTTACTGCTCGTATATTTTAAGAAGACAGTCGGGAATAAGTTGGTATAATTTCTATCCACTACCCTAAGGCCCTCCAGCCATCCTTTGGCGATGGTGTTTTCTACGCGGAGGCCGAATTGATAAGACCAGCTGGCATTAACTTTTCCATTTACAATGCCATAAAGGGAATTGATGTGTTCCTTATATTGGAAGAAGTTACTTCTTTTTTCGTCTTTTATCCAGTTTTCACCATTGCCAGTGTCTTCAAAAACCAGGTTGTTATCAATCTTGGATAGCGCCGTTTTAACGCCAAAATCTATGGACAGGTTTTTATCTACCGGCCATTCGAAATCAGCTTTCACAGATTGGTTACTGATCTTTTGTGGTGCAGAACTTCTAAACCAGTCTTTTACAAATAAGGATTGCTGATTGCCAAGGTCTAAAGCCTCGGTTTTACTGATAGATTTGTTTTTTGAATTGTATTCCAGGGCATCCACATCTATGCTTACGGTCTTGCCTTTGCCGTCTAGTTTCCCCTGATAATTCAGGTTCAAGGAGTAGGTGTTGGTACTTAAATCATCTTTGTTGTGGGTTAAACGCAAAGAGTCATTGATGGCCGTGTAACGATCTCTTGTAAAGGCGTTGCGGTTTTCCCTATGTTTTTCTCCTGAGTAGTCAAATAACAGACCTACGATATGATCGGCATTAATTTGACGGTCTATTCCGAAATTCCCGCCGGGCGACAAGATCTGAAAATCATTGGCAGATTGTATGCTCCTATGCAGTAAATGATCAGGGCTGCCTGCAGGATAATAGATGTCCTTTTTGAACTCCGGCTTCCGATTTCTGTTGCTCATGTTAAGATTAGAGAAAACATTCCATTTTCCTGAGCGGTTGTTCCCATAAATGCTGCCCGCCTGAGAGTTTACTACCGTTTGTCGGCCGCTCAGCGCTGCATTTCCTATAAATCCTTCTTCTTTGTTCTTTCTGGTTATGATATTGATGATGCCAGCGCCACCTTCTGCATCGTATTTGCTGGAAGGGCTGGTCATCACTTCAATGGCCTCCAGGTTTTCAGCAGGAATACTGCTCAAGTAGTTCTTTAAAGCGTTTCCACTGAGCACTTTTCTTTTATTATTCAGGTAAACTACCGCACCGGTAGTCCCACTAATCTGAATCCCACCATCTGCGGAAACACTGACCAATGGGGTCTTTTCAACCACTTCCCAGATATTGCTCCCAAAAACCAGATCCGTTTCCCCAACATTAAAGCGAAGGCGATCTATTTGTCGCTGAAAGATGGGTTTTTTAGCACTGATCGCTACTTCATTTAAAGCATGGGAATGCTGGTATTGCAGAGGAACAAAAGTATCACCATTGATCGCAGCTGTTAAAGTGGTGTCCTTATAGGCCACATATTTAAACAAGAGCTGGTAATCTCCTTTACTGATATTTTTAAATTGGTAATTTCCTTTAGGGTCGGTAATGGCATTGCCGATAAGTTTAGCGCCTTGTTTCAGGCTAACGACCACAAGACTTAGTGGGAGCTGTTTTTCATCGATCACTTTACCGGAAAGCTGCTGTTCTTGAGCTGGATCTAAGGATTGTGAAAAGCTGTCAGTTGAGGTCAATAGGTTGATCAGCAGTAGGTAGAGCGCTATTTTTTTCATCACCTAAGATGGTTATTATTCCTTAAAAAAAAGCGGCTACCCTTAAAAAAGATAGCCGCACAAGCGTTATGGAATCAAATTGTTGCATTGAGCCTTGATTCTTTTTTAAACTGAGGAGTTTTTTTAGATCAGTTCGTAGTAATTACTTTTCCAGAGCGTTCCATTCTTACTTTCCATCTTTTTGATGAAACCCTGGTCATATAACTCTTCCAGTTGAGCTGCCGCTGCCTCCATGGAGATATTGCTCAAATAAGCAAATTCTTTATCCGCCATGGTAGGGAAGTGGCTGAACAAGGTTTTCGGATCGGTATTTATTTCCGCTTTTTTAGCATGAGGAATGCGTTTTAAAATGATGTCCACGAAATGGTCATAGGTTTGATGCCCTTTGATGGTTACATGCTCATTGTGTTGATCTGAAAAGATAAGGGTAGGGAAACTCGTTACCCCATGGGTTTTTCCAGTGTTCAGGTCTTCTGTAAACAATTCCTTTGCACGGCCTTCGAAATCCCGTAATAATCTCGCGGAATCCAATCCTACTTCTAAAGCGGCCGTCTCCAGAAATTCCCATTTAATAATGTTCTTCTTCTCTACAAAAACCATTTCATTGATCCGCCTTAAGAAAAGCGGAGCAAGGTCGTTGTCTTGCATCTGTGCAGCTTTAAAGGCAATAGAAGGTGGGTAGGAAGAATTCATCGGATCTTCAATCCATAAATCACCATCTATGGGCATCTCATGAATGGCACAAACTTCATCCCAGTGTTTGGCTACCTCGCCAGGGTTGTTTACTTTTCCTTTAGGGTATTCTCCCCAGGAAGGCAGCATGCCACCCATACAATATTTAATGTTCAGGTAACTGCCGTATTCCAGTTTAAGTTTTCTAAGTAAGGGCTGTATCGTCCAGCAGGTAGAGCAAATCGGGTCTGTAAAATAAAGCACATCAATCTGCATGCTCGCAGCTACTTCATCCTGTTCTTCCTTACTCACGATTAATGGCACAGGAATATCATCATCATTTTGATCTGTGGGATTTAGGAAGATGTGTTTAAGTTCTCTGCCCAGCAGGATGTGTTTTTCTATTTGTGGTGCCCGGGTGGCATAATACTGCTCAAAAGCTTGTTCCAGGGTTTCCTGAAGCATCAGTTCATCGGCCAGCGTTCTCGCATCCACAATCGCATTGGTGGTCCCTGCACTGGTAAATGGCAGGGAGAGGTGCGCCGCATCGCCGATTAGCACTACATTTTCGTGATGAAATTTAGGCAACAGGTCAAAATCACGTGTATTCCAGATGTAACTGCTGGTAAAATCATTGGTCGACAGTAATTCGTTGACTTCTGCAGGGAAATCCTTTAAAAGATGGCTGCAAAACGCTTTGATACCCTCCGGACTTTGATCCTCAACATCATTTGCATTGGCATCATACTGTATAAACCAGACAAATTCGTTTTGATCTGTAGGAATCATTCCGAAGGCTAAACCTTTGGTGTTGTCCTGGAACTTGGTAAAGTTCTGCCCATGTGTTTTTCCTAGCTTTTCATTATAAGAAACGCCTACTACTTCCTTGACGGCTACAGGACTAAAGGTGACTTCGCCCATAATTTGCTGCCTTACTTTTGAATTTCCACCATCAGCACCCACAAAAATATCGCCATATTCCAGTTCTCCATTGCTAAAGGCAGCGGCAGTAATCTTGTCATTTTCATAGATGAAATGCGAAAACTCTCTTCCTTCCTTCACCAGATTGCAAGGATAAGACTGTTTCAGAAAACGAATCAGGTCGCCTCGTTTGATGCATTTCCAGGAATCGAGGTGTAAATGTTTGATTTCTTTTCCTGATGGTCTTTTTAAGATAAAATCATGGACCATTTTGCCGGGAACCATCGTGTGGTCGTCTGGACTAAGTTCTTTTAATTTACTGAGGCCATCGCTATGCATTAAAAAAGCATGTCCGCGTTCTGGCATATTGACCAGTCTTTCGTTGATGACAACCTCTATATTGTTTTTTCGTAAAAATATACCAAGGGTGAGTCCGGCAATGCCTCCTCCAATTATGACAACTTTCATAGTAGTTTTATAGTGTTCTTGATACGGGAGAGCGCATCGGTAAGTATTTCTTCAGAAGTGGCAAAACTAAGGCGGATATAGCCTTCTGCACCTTCGCCAAACCATTGTTTTAATCCAGGTACGACCGAAACTTTTGCTTCATTAAAAAGTAAATCCCGAATCTCTAAACTGGTTTTGTTTGTTCCTGTAATGTTTGTAAAGGCCACATAACAACCTTCCGGTGCGATGCAATGGAAACCATCGATGCTATTCAGTTCCGTTACAATTAACTCCCGCATCTGATGCAAGTGGTTCTTGAAAGCATCCAGGTAATATCCACATTCATCTAATGCAGCTGTTGCCCCAATTTGCGACAATACATTGGCGCCATGAATGGTAGATCCATGGAGCGAAGCTTCAAAGAGCTGGTTATAATGAGTTGGATTGGAAGCCATCACCGTACCAATTCTTAAACCGGCCAGTCCATAAGATTTACTGAAACCTGTGATGGTAATGGTCCTGTTCCGAATTTCTTCATCCAGGGAAGCCATACTGGTGAAAACGTGCGGCGCATAAATAATGTCGCTCCAGATCTCGTCGGACAAGATGATCAGGTCGTATTTGCAGGCGATTTCCCCAAAACGAATCAGTTCTTCTTTAGTAAAAACCTTTCCTGTTGGATTTAATGGATTGCAGAGGCAAATCATTTTTGTTCGCTTGCTGATGAGCCTCTCTAATCGGTCAAAATCAACAGGGATCTCTCCCGGAGGGATAGAAAAAGAGATAGCTGTGGCGCCTACTGCTTCTATAGAATACCTGAAAAGGAAATCTACCGGGTCAAAAATAATCGCCTCATCAGCGATCGTTAGAAATGCTTTACAGGTTAGCCATATTCCAAAAGCAGCACTATCTACCGGAAAAAGCAGCGCTGGATCTGCAGGGATATTTCTTTTTTCCTGAAAGAATCCGGCCATACTTTCTTTGAACTCTGGTAAGCCTTCCGGCGGACCATAAGATAAGTACCTGTCTTTAGTAAATCGGATAATGCCGTCGGCGATTTCCGGGGCACAGGGGAAATCTGGATCTGCTGCCGTTAAAGGAATGACACCGTTTGGAACGGTGGCCCACCTTAAATTAAAAGCCCTTTTTTTTAGAATGTCAAGGTCAACTGTTGGAGAGGAGAACATGTTTTGGGATTATTAGATCGCGTATATTGTTTTTAAATGCAATAAATAGACATAAATGCACTAAGATAATTCGCCCATAATCTGGATAAATCTTTCTTTGTTTAATGGTTTAATAATGAAATCGGATACCACACTGAAATTTCTGGACCTTTCAATGTCATGAGGGGAAATAGAAGAAGATACGATGTACAAAATGATTCTTTTTCTTATCCTTGGCTGCACAACGGTATACTCCTCCAGAAACTCCCAGCCATCCATAATGGGCATGCTGAGGTCCAGAAATATCACATCAGGCAGTAGCTCATAATTATTTTGATTGGCTTTGAAGAAAGTAAGGGCTTGAAGACCGTCATTAAATTCATCAATGTGGGTGGCGATATTTGCGGCCTTAATCATGCGTTTTGTCAAAAAAACAAACGTGCTATCGTCATCTATAAGGGCTATTTTTTTTAACGAATTCATGCTCTTTGATTTATAAATTCAATAAAAAAGGTAGAACCAACATCAATTTTGCTTTCTACCCATATTTTACCTTTCATCGCTTCTACCTGAGTTTTGGTCATGTATAAGCCAAATCCTTTTGAGTTTGGGTGATGATGGAATACTTTTCCGATCTTAAAGCAGTTGTCTTTATGTTTCTCCATGTCAATTCCTAATCCATTGTCTGTAAATGACAGCAATATTTTTCCATCTAATTTTTGGCTTTTAAGCTGTATGACTAGTTTTCTTTTTGGACTCTGGTATTTGAGGCAGTTGCTAAAAAGGTTGTGAAAAATACTATATAGGTATTTTGCTGGAAAATAAACTGAAGGCGCCTCTTCAAAGTCCGTTTCTATGATGGCTTCTGATTTGTTAATCTCCGACTGTAATCCTTCAAAAGTCCGGCGGATACAGTCTGTCAACAGGATGTCTTCTGATTTAATTTCCAGGTCTTGTTTAATTTGGATGGATTCTACCAATTCATTAAAAGTGGTGTGCAGGTTGTCAATAACCGGCTTTAGTTTGGAAATTAGTGTTTTTTGTTCTTCAGGATTGTTCGTGTCTTCTATAAATTCTACCAGCATAGACATATTGACCAGTGGTGCCCTCAGGTTATGGGAAACGATATTACAGAAATCGATCAGCTGTGTATTTTGGGAGGACAATTGCTGCACCAATGCAGCTTGTTTTTCTTCCATGATCTTCCGCTCAGTAATGTCTATGCCGAAACCAATTACCATGGAGAGCGCACCGTTTTCATCATAAACGGGATACATACGACGTAAATGGGTAATGGTATTGCCTTCAGGGTCTTTCAAGCTATCTTCCCAGCGGATTTCCTTACCGCGGTTTTTTACTTCCAGAAATTGAGCCCTTCTTAAATCTGCGGTAGCGGTGTCTCTATTGCGATATGCGGCGTATTGATAATCGTCTTTGCCTACAATAAAGTCGCGGTATTCTTTAATACTAATTGCTCCCGGGTTTACAAACAGGTATTTATGATCAGGATCAAAAACTGCAATATCTGTAGGGAGTTTGTTTAATATATTCTCATAAAACTTTTGCTGTTTATCCAGTTCCTGAGCAATTTGATTGAGGTTCGTAATGTCCCTCACAAAACAGATGTAAAAATGCCTTCCCTGAATCGTTGCCGGAGAAATGCTCAGCGCAATATCAAAAATACTCTGGTCCTTTCTAATGGCCGAAATTTCTACAGTAGAATTGGGATAGTCTTCTGCTACATCATATTTAAAATGTGCCATGAGTTGGATATACTGCTCATGATAGGCGCTTGGAAGGATGACTTCCTGAAAGGATTGGCCAATAACTTCTGCTTTTAGCCATCCAAAGATGACTTCAGCCTTTGGATTCCATTGAGATATGGCACCATTATCATCCACAATAATCACTGCATCTATCGCATTGTGAAAAATAGTGTCGATTTCCTGAGTTGCGGTAATACTGTCATTTGCCAGTTTTTTAAAGTCCTGCTGATCCAGCTTAAGTCTGATACTTTCAGCAGCCTGATTTGCGAGGTGTTCCATTCCTTTAATCTGTCTGCTGCTCAGTTCACGAGGTCTTTTGTCCATCACACACAGATAAGCCAAAAGAACGTTTTTAGTGTCTATGACTGGGAAACTGGCATAGAAACAGATCCCTGATTTTAATAAATAGTGGTTAGAAAAACGATTGTCAAGTCTGATATCTGGGACAACTAAAATGGAAAGAGCGCTGAATGGAAGTGTCCATGACTGTTCGGTATCAAGGGATATGGTACTTGTTTTTAGTAAGGTCTGGTCTTCATTCTCAATTGCAATAAAAGCAATCGGTACTTCACAAAGCAGTTCAGCTAATGATATAATGCTGTTAAAACTACCTTTGTTTTCTTCATCTAATAGCTGCTGCAACTGGATGAAGCCAACTTTTTCAATCCCCGGATAGGAGTCTAATCTCATACTTTGTTTTAAAATTAGAATGGTATTAAGATTAAAGTTATAAATTATTACTTGAAATCTTTCGCTAGACTTCTAACACTGTAATATTAATTAAAATTATTGATTGGTTACTAATGTGTACGAATATTTTTGGAAGCTAATTTTTTTGAGATCTTTTCCCGCAGAGCTAGATAACTGTCTTTAGGGAAATCGGCTGAATCTGGTGCCAATGCTATGGCGATATTGATCTCGCAGAGTGCGTCTTCATCAGCACCGGTATACATTTTACATTCGGCAATATGGTAATGGATTTCTGCAAGAAAGGTATTTACAGTCTCGTTTTCAGGTTTTGAAACTGCTTCCTGGGAGCCTATAGAAAACTTTGTATTAGTTTTGATGGCTTGTATCAGGTTTTCCTTGTTTTTTAAAGCAAGCTGATAGGATGATAATGCTTTATGGTATTGTTTCAGTGCCAGGTAGGTGTTCCCTATGAAATTTAGGGTCATGCCGTCGCTGGGGAATTTTTTTAGCCCCTGCTCATAAATACCCAATGCAGATGGGTATTGTTTTAAGTTATAATAGGCGATGCCTCTCTGGTAAAAATAGCTGGGTTTTGCGGGATTACAGATGTCCTCCAGGGCAGCATTGATCTGGCTCCTGAACAAGGTATCTATGGTCTTTTGCTGAAGGTTTAATTTTTTAGCAGTTTGGTAATCCTGACAAGCACCGTCCAGGTTTTCCATTTTGTATTGAAGGGAGCCACGTTGCAGGTACGGGATTAAATCGTTTGGCAATAGGGTAATGGCCTGATTATAATCAGCCATAGCAGCAGTCAGATCACCTTGACGTGTTTTTAATTTTGCCCTCCACAAAAACAGATCACCGTCTTTGGGATCAGTAAGCACCGCCAGATTAAAGTACTCCAAGGCCTTTTTGAAGTCGTTGCGCATTGCGTAAGTCCTCCCGATGTGCATATAACATTTTGCGCAGTTCGGGTTAACCAGTAAGGCTTCCCGGTAATATTGTTGTCCAACATCCGGGTTTTTATTCTCAATATGGAAGAAGCCCAGCATCCTCAGTAAAATTTCATTCTTTGGCTTTGCTTTTAGTTCCTGCTCCAGATAAGGAATGATCTTTACTCTTTGTCCGATGTTGTTCAGCGAATCAGCGGTCATTTCATATTTGCTGGTTTGCCCATATGAAATACCAGATAGAAAAAGGAGTGCAAAGCTGAGGAACATTTTCATAAATAATCATTGCTCATTTTTCAGGCCAATATTCAAAACGGGCGAGAAATAGATAAAAAAGAGATGTTTCAGGTATTCAATAGGATAGGTTCTAATTTGGTAATTTACTTTTGTATGGCTTGATTTTTGAAACCAAGGCCGATAATTAAGGTGTATAAACGCCTTTATCATTACTCAACCTTAACCTGCTCTTTGTAAATGTGGAAGGTTAATTAAAAATTAACATGGAATTTTATAGAAATCAAAAAAAATCAAATCAACTCGTTTTAATTTATGTTGGTATTATCGCATTGCTATTGGGTATTCTACTTTATAGTACAGGTCTTATTTCAGATAGATATTTACCTAAACCAGCGGTGATCTCCGGGATTGGTGTGCTTATTTTCACCTTCTGTCTGATTAAATCATTAATCGCCGCTAAAGATAAGTCGCCAATGATTTCCCTAAAACCAGAAGGCATTACGTCCAGGGTTACTCCTGCAAGTAAGGCTGCCGGGCTGATCAATTGGAAAGATATTGAAGAACTTAGCCTGACTAAAATGGGCGCAGACGTATTAGTGACACTTCATTTGAGTAATGTAGATCACTACAAAGCAATGATCAGTAAGAAGTTGTCGAAGATGGCTGTTAGCAATAATACTGACGAAAATGGACACTTTTTGGTGTACCTGACGGCCTCACACATCGATTTTAATGCAGAAGAGTTACTGGAAAAAATCAATGCTTACGGGCCAAAAAATAAATAGGAGCACTCATTGCTGCAACTGCCAGCAAGAAAGCCGAATTCTCTTTAGGGAATTCGGCTTTTTTATTGAAATAACATGAATCTATCACTGTTAATGCTGATCCAATACGCTTAATAGCTTTTCAAGATCTTCCTCGGTATTGTAAAAATGGAAGGAAAGTCTTAATCCTTCCCCACGTGGAGTAAGCAAGATGTTAGCTTCCTGCAGGCGTTGCGTCAATTCAACATCTGTAGAAATATTAAAGATGGTACTATGCAGTTTCCTTGCTGCAACAGTGTTAGACAGCAGTCCACGATCCGTTAATGCCTTTTTTGCCCGTCCGCCAATGGATTGCAATTTTTGCTGAATGACATCCATACCAATGGATTCAAAGTTTAAAATAGCCTGTTTCAGCGTGCCAAAATTAAAGGTATCCAGGTGGCCTGGTTCAAAACAAAGCGACAACATGCTTCTGTCTTTTAAAAAGATCTCTGTAGGGAGTGAATAACTAATTCTTTTCTGATATAAGCTCGCGCAAGCCTGATCTTTGAGGAGAACAAATCCATTGCCATATCCCGAAAGCATCCATTTATAGCCACTGCTGATGAGTACATCCAATCCCGATGCTTCAAAGTTAAAACTACCTGTACCACAGAACTGAGTTCCATCGCCTACAATCAGCAAATCTGGGTAGCTTTCCTTTAGAGTTTTGATGAAATTGAGATCTATTTGAATGCCACTGGCATATTGAACCAAACTGATGGCCAAGATGGATGGGTTAAATGTTTTAATTTTATCCAAAATGTGCTGTTCAAGAGCTTCATCCGCAAGGGCATACTCACATGGAAACCCTCTGCTTTCTACTGGGTAATTCACTGATGGATAATCGCTGCTGATCAGCAAAAATTTATGATCCGGCGCCAGGCCATCCAGGAAGGTATTAAAACCGTAAGACATGTTTTGAACAAGAAAAGTGTTTTCTGCCTTGCTATGAAAGAATCTGGCCACATGCTCCCTCACATCCTGTAAAAAACTCCGTTGCTCGAGGCGGAAGTCACTACCGCGACGGAAAAAATCTTCATCATGTGATTTTCTCCATTCTAAAATAGAAGTAGATAGTATACCCGAACTGGCAGTGTTTAGATAGGTGCAATTCGAGAGTAGCGGAAATTGTGCATTGATACTCATGGCACGAATATACAGATTAGCTAAAAAACTGGAATGGCTTCATCAGATAATCCATTAAAATAGTTAATTAATCTATTCGCCGACCAGGTGGTGGCATTTATCTTTGCCATTAACCACAAATGTAAAACAACGAAAAACCTAGACGTTAATGCTTAAACCTAAAATCTTAAAAACCTGTTTCCTGATCTTAAATAGCTGCATGGGCCTTTCGGCCAGTGCTCAGCAGGCAGTCTTACCTGAATCTGCTTATAATCTCGTACTTAAAGCACCTGTAATTGCCTGGGATGAAGCATTGCCACTCGGTAATGGATTGATGGGAGGCTTGTTATGGGGGGAGAATAACACCGTCAAACTCTCTTTAGATAGAGGTGATTTATGGGACGAGCGTACGCATGGAGAGAAAGAATGGTGGAAAAAATATACTTATCATAAGGGAGCAGCACTCATTGCTCAAAAGGAATTCAATACGGTAAATTCCTGGTGGGATGAAGCTTATAATGGGGTGAGTCCGACGAAATTGCCTGCGGGGAGGATTGAATTTAGATTTCCTAAAGGAGAAGTACTGAAGAATTTTGAACTGCTGGAAGCGACGGCAGAAGGCGTGGCAAGGTTCAATTCCGGAGGACAAATGCATGCTTTTTATAGTGCGAAAGATCCGGTGGCGATGCTGTCTATTAAAGGAGTAGTACCGGATGAAGTTCAGTTGTTCAGTCCGATGGAGGTGTATCGGAAAACCGTAAAGGGCGACGGTGGACCAAGCAGCGGCGGATCTGTCAGTAAACTGGGTTATCCTGAAGCGATAAAAGGAAAATCGGCCAATGCCGAATGGTATATCCAGGAAGCTGCCGAGGGCCTGAAATATTGCGTATATATCGAGAGAAAGAAAAGTAATAAAGAAACTTTGATCGCTTTGAGCATTACTTCTACAGCCGATAGCAAAGACCCTTTGGCATTGGCCCGTCAGCGATGTGCCATTGCTTTAAACAAGGGATATCCCGCGATGCGCAAACCTCATGTACAGTGGTGGGCGGATTTTTGGAAGAAATCGAGTGTTCAGATTCCAGATACAGCGGTTCAGAAACAATACAACCTGGTGCAGTATTTTTATGGTGCAGCATCTCGCTTAAATGCCCCGCCTATGCCACTCCAAGGAGTCTGGACTGCAGATAACGGCACTTTACCACCATGGAAAGGCGATTACCATAACGACCTGAATACGCAGATGACTTATATGGCTTATCAGGAATCCGGAAGATACGATGAAGGGGCTTCGTACCTGAATTTCCTTTGGGATCGCCGGGATTTCTTCAGGGATTTTGCGAGAGATTTTTATGGTACTAAAGGGCTGGCTTGTCCGGGTGTGATGTCTTATTCTGGTCAGCCATTAGGCGGATGGGGACAATATAGTATGTCGCCAACCATGAGCGCATGGAGTGCACACCTGTTTTATTTACATTGGCTTTATACGGCTGATGATACTTTCCTGAAGGAAAAAGCTTATCCATGGAGTTCCGAAGTGGGAGAATGTATGCTGGGTTTACTGCAGAAAGACAGCAATGGCCTGTTGAAATTGCCGCTTTCTTCTTCTCCGGAAATTTTTGATAACAGTCCGAAGGCATGGTTGGAGCCCAATAGCAATTACGACCTGATGAGCTTAAAAATGCTGTTCCTCTCTCTAAAGGAAATGGCTGGAGAAATGGGTAAAAACGAAGAAGTGAAGAAATGGGGAGACGCGGCAATAGCGTTAGGTGATTTCCATACGAAAGAGGATAGTACATTACTTTTAGATGCAAAATATGAGTTGACCGAAAGCCACAGACATTTATCCAACATCATCGGGATTTATCCTTTCAATTTGATCAACAATGAGTCTGGCAAAGCCGATGCGAAAGTAATAGAAGCTAGTTTGAAAAGCTGGGATAAATTAGGCACCCGATCTTGGGTAGGTTATACTTTCTCCTGGATGAGCTGCCTGAAAGCAAGGGTAGGTGATGGAGAAGGGGCTGTGAAAAACCTGGATATTTTCGTTAAAGCTTTTATCTTGCGCAATGGTTTCCATGTAAACGGCGATCAAACTAAGCGCGGTTATTCGGGTTTTACTTACCGCCCATTTACGCTGGAAGGTAATTTTCTGGCTTCGCAGGCAGTACATGAAATGTTGATGCAAAGCTGGAGCGTTACGCCTGGAGATCCTCATACAGGCCTGATCCGTATTTTTGCTGCCATGCCTAAGAAATGGGCAGATGCTTCTTTTACAGACCTTAGGGCAGAAGGTGGTCACCTGGTTTCAGCGATTCGTAAAAATAACAAAACAACTAGCTTCCGCATTACTGCAGGCAGAACTGGTAAGCTCCAGATTAAGGATAATTTTAATGGGATTCAACCCGTATGGAATGTTAAATCTGTGGCTAAAATAGGAGAGGTTTACGAGGTTAATTTGAATAAAGGACAGACTTTGACAGCGACGCTCAACTAATCCATAATTATTTTAGCTGATATTTCAAGATGGTTATGTTATTTTAGAGCTGACGTTCTCCCCGATTTTTAGTTGGAAGCGCTTAATAAGAGTTGATTTATGAAAAAACACCTTATAATATTATTGCTCTGTACTACTTCTTGCTTGTGGGTTAGGGCTGCAGCTATTGAGCCAGATAGCCTGTTGATTAGTCGGGTGCTCAAGGAGCTGGGAATTCCGCTTGCCAAAACTAAAGAAGAGTTTATCCGCACGAAAGCAATGCCAAATGACCCTGGTAAAACGATCTTCAGTATTCCTGTATTGGTTAGCGAAGAAGATGGGGGAAGTTCCTATACCATGGATGCTTATGTTCTAGTGGTGGAATCGGCAACAGGTAAGATCCTGCAAAAGTATGATGAAGAAGGTTATTGGGAATCCGACGCGGTTCGTATCGAGGATATTGGCATAGATACAGCGCCTTATCGGTTAAATCCACAGACCAGGGCTTTTGGTATCACGACACAATTTGTAGGCAGTTCCAGCCCAAATCCTTTTAGCCAGACAACGATCTCTTTGTTTGTTCCACAGGGAAATACCTTAATTAAAGTAGTCGACAAACTGGTTTTAGAGCAGTACAATGGAGAATGGGACATGCATTGTGCTGGAGTTTTCGAAAACAAAATGACTAATATTGAAGTGTCCAGCAGCAAAACTAATGGTTACGCCGATCTGCTCATCAATAGTAAAATCACCAATACCGAATCGTTTAAGATGGGAGAAGAATGCGAAGCAAAAGTTGTAAAAAACAAGCTGAATAAAAGCGTATTGAAATTTAGTAGGGGAAGTTATCACATCAGCCCACCTAGAAATAAACCGGTTAGAAATAAATAAGTACTCAGAAAATTACTTAGCTGGTTTTGTTTTTTTTGCTTTGCCTAAGTTTTCCTGCCTTCTAAAAGCAACAATCCTGCGAATCAGCTCGAGGGGAAGCGCCTGCTCAATTGGGAATTTTACAGAACCTTTGGCCATTTGATAGCCTGATAATTCTGAATGAAAAGCCTCAATTCCAGAGGGCGCCGGGTAAAAACCGATGTGGTTTTTATAAGCTGCAAAATGGACCAGATTGCCATTTAAAGTAAAAGTAGGGATGGCATAATTAATGGTTTCCTCCGCCTCAGGAGCGGCTTCCCTAATGGTTTTCCTAAGTTCCTCCAGCATCATCTGTACCTGATCTGGAAAATTAGAAATGTAATCTGAGATGCTTTTTGGATTAGTGGTACTTGACGTGCTTTTCATTTGAATCAACTTTAGTGGGGTTGCAAACTGGCTTTTCATCTATTATTTGGCAAACAGTACCTGTATTGAGGAAACCAACAATGATTAGCCCGATGGAACTGATGAATAATAAAGCTAAACTGATATTGCTTTTAACTTTTTTTATCTGGAAACGCAGACTGAGCAATAAATAGGTATAACTGGACGCCCATATTATAAATACGACGATCATTACCGATTCGTTCCACCCGATGGAATCGTCGTTCATCCCAAACCAGGAGGGATCAAAAACAGATTTTGTAAATTGTAACAAGGTCATCCTAATACAAATATATTCTTTCAGAGATAGGAAGGTACTGGGATAACATGACATATTTAGGGGGGATATGCGACAACTTGGAATATAGCAATCTTAATTAAGCAGAACAAATTCTTCATTTAAAAATAGGGATAATACCATACCGCAAACGTTTGTGCGATTTCAGTGCCTTCATTTGTCGTCTTATTGCCTGATATTTTATTAGCATTGTGTAAGCGATACCATACTGAACCATTAAGAAGCTCTAGACTTCTCTAAAGTATAATCGCTGGAAAGGCGGAGAGATGCGCTGTTTTCAATGAAACCTAAAATATGAATATGAAAAAACTATACGCAATGGTATCCTGCGCCTTTTTATTTGGCGGACAGGTATTTGCCCAGCAGACCGATAGTGTCTTGTTTGGAGAAATTGGGAAACAGGTGGCTTTTTCTGCCGCTCTGAAATCTGGTGATACTGCCATCCCTAAACTGAAAGTACCTAACGGATTTTCTGCCGTTTTAAAAGGAACCGATCGCCTAACAGTCGTCAATGCCGATGGAAAGGTTTTTATGCCACTCGAAAATGTAGACGTTTCTTTGTTCTATCAGCTGAAACGGGAAAGTGATCAGCTGACCATGGATATGCAAACGATCACTTTAAAGGTGCCAGGTCAGTTCAATGACCAGGGAAAAGCAATCAATGCTAAACCTTTTGTGATTCCAGCCTTAAGAGAATGGCATGGGGCAACAGGTAGTTTTCAATTGAAAAAGAAAAGCCGCATTGTCCTGGCAGACCATGATCCTGTTTTACGAGGAATTGCTGATCTATTGCAAAAAGACCTGAAGGCCATGAATCTTCCTTTGGAAATCAAAATAGGGAAACCTGCAACTGGCGATATTGTATTATCCCTGAAAACATCCGACAAAGGATTAGGCGAGGAAGGATATGAAATGATCATTGACGATTACCTTCAGATCAATGCTTTGCATAAAAAAGGAGCGATCTGGGGCACAAGAACACTACTGCAATTGCTGGAACAGGACCCCGTAAATCACCATATCGTAAAAGGACAAAGTAGAGATTATCCTAAATATGCGGTCAGAGGATTAGTGCTTGACGTAGGAAGAAAGTTCTTTACCATGGATTTCCTCAGAGAATATGTGAAAATGATGTCCTACTATAAAATGAGCGAATTCCACATTCACTTAAATGACAACGGATTTCCCATCTATTTTAAGAACAAATGGGAAGATGTGTACGCTGCTTTCCGTCTGGAAAGTACAACTTACCCAGCGCTAACGGCTAAAGATGGACATTATACGAAGAAAGAATTTATTGCACTTCAGGAGATGGCCGATGATTATGGCGTAGTGATTATTCCTGAAATTGATGTGCCTGCACACTCCTTAGCCATCACCAGAATTCTCCCTGAAATTGGCAGTAAAAAATATGGTATGGATCACCTGGATCTGTATCATCCTAAAACTTACGAGATTGTAAGTAATATATTTAAAGAATACCTGGAGGGCCCAAACCCAGTTTTTAAAGGGAAGGTAGTCCACATTGGTACCGACGAATATGCGAAAGAGGAAGCCGAAAAATTCAGGTATTTCACGGATTACTTTATCAAATATGCACAGGGATTTGGAAAAGATGTTCGTGTTTGGGGTGCCTTGACTCACGCAAAAGGGAAAACTCCTGTGACGGTTAAAGGGGTGGCGATGAATGCCTGGTACAATGGTTACGGTGAACCCAGGGCAATGAAAAAACTAGGTTATCCGCAAATCAGTACTCCTGATGGTTGGCTATACATCGTTCCGGCAGCAGGCTATTACTATGATTACCTGAACTTAAAGAATTTGTATAGAAAATGGGAGCCCGTAAATATTGGTGATGTGACTTTCCAGGCCGGAGATCCTGCCGTTATTGGAGGAATGTTTGCCGTGTGGAATGATAAATCACCAGCTGGAAACGGTATTACAGAGAAAGATGTTCATGACCGCGTTTTCCCTGCATTACAAGTTTTATCTCAAAAGATGTGGGCTGGAACAGACAGCATTCCTTTTAAAGATTTCCTGGTTAAAGGAAAAGGAATTAAAGAAGGACCTGGCGTTAACGTAGCTGGTTATGTTTTAGGGAAAGACTCATTGGTGCTGAATTATACTTTTGAAGATTCAAAACTTAAAGATCAATCCAGCTATAAGCGTGGAGCTGCAGTTAAAAATAAGGTAAACTTTGCTAAAGGGATCAATGGTAATGCCCTGGTTTTATCAGGCGAGAACAGCTTCCTGCAATTGCCGCTTAAAGAAATTGGCTATGGTTATACCGTTTCTATGTGGTTAAAACCGGATCAAAACTCGGTAGGAGAGCGGATCTTATTTAGCTCAGAAAATGGGGTAGTTAAATCCTCCACTAAATCTCAAAAGCTAGGCTTCTCCAGAGAAGGAATGGATTATGAATTTAATTACCAATTGCCAGCAAATGAATGGACACAGGTAGTGATCACTGGTGACCATAAAGGAACTTCATTGTACATCAATGGAAAACTTCAGGAGAAAATGATGGGTAAGGAAATCTTATTCCCGGATACTAAAGCAAAAATGTTAAAAGTAGAAACATTGGTGTTTCCATTGCAGAATTTAGGCAGTGCAAAAAATGGTTTCTCTGGTGCGGTAGACGATTTGAAAGTATTTAATAAAATGCTTTCTGATCAGGAGATCAGTAAAGGTTATTTAAATAAAGGGCAGGTTTCAAAATAAAGAAGCCTACCTGGAATATAATATTGGGGGAGCGTCCGGGTCGTTATGACTCGGGCGCTTTGTTATTTAAGGAAATAGTGGATTTTAAGCTTAAGAAAAATGACCTCATTTCTCCTAATACCTGCTGGAAGCTCAGCGCATCTGCTAAATTATTCAGTTAGATTTATATCTTTGCGGCGCTTTTGGTTTCCGGCATACACCCGGAATTAAAAGGGAATCTGGTGTAAATCCGGAACTGTCCCGCAGCTGTAAGCTCCTTAACCGAGGTACAATTCAAGGTCACTGTTATTAACGTAATGGGAAGACCGTACTTAGGGGAGCAAGTCAGAAGACCTGCCTTTAGCATTTATAATTCATAGCTTTCGGGGATTGAAGCTGGAATGAGGATACTCTTTTTGGGGTACCCATATTCTTTTTATTCCGTTTGCTGTGGTTTAAAGCAAAAGATGAATATAAAACAAACCATAGTAGCAATGTTTTGCCTGGGTATACTCGCTGTATCCTGCAAAAAAGAAGAGACAGAAATCGCCAGATTAACCTATCAGGCGGAGAGCGACAGTCTGATGACCGTCAAGGTAGGGAAGGAGTTGATCCTGTCACCTCAAATCATAGGTAAAACCAACCGATATCAATGGCTAGAGAATGGAAAAGAAGTAGCGGGTACCGCAACTTATACCTTTAAAAAAGCCGAACCAGGAATTTACAACATCGAGTTCGTTGTAGAGAATGATAAAGGTAAAACTTCCCTAAATTATCGTGTAAAAGTGCTTGGACCTTATGGAGATGGGGTTTTACTGTTGAGTTATACCGATGAAACTGGTTTTGGAAATTCTAGTTTATCACATATGGACGAAGATGGAACCATTCAACTGAATGTTTTTTCAAAGGCTAATCCTGGCGCAGCCTTATCTCCTGAAGCAAACAACTTGTATTACTTCAATAACCAATACTACATCACCTCTTCTTTTGGACCAAATTTCCTGAGCGTTGTGGATGCACAAACGATGAAGTTAAACTATGTTGTCAATAAATCTGCTGCGAGCGAAGTCACCTATTTTGCCACAACAGATGGGAAAACAGGTTATGTGAATGTAACCAATCGTAGGAAATCAGGTCTGTACACGGTTGATCTGACGAATAAAAGTATTGGATCAACAATTCTGGAAGGAAGTAAAGAAGTATCCCTGGTACCCATCAATACAGTTAATCAAGCGATTGTTACTGGGGCAGGAAAACAGCTGATAAAAGTAGAAGGTGCTAAAGTCGTGGTCTTGAATACTTACAAAGAAAATGTAGCTGGGGTGGTCAAAAGTGGTGATAACAGCTATTGGGTAGGCGTTCAGGGAAGCACGGCCAACAAAGCCAAATTTGTGAAATTAGATAAAAGCAATAAAGGGGTAGACTCAGTAGAGCTGACTGCTAATTTCAAAGTCCCTGCTAATGGCATCCTGACTTCTGGTGGAAAAGATGAGTATTTGTACTGGCAGGAAACCTCCAGAGGCGTCATCTGCAGATTTAATACCCGTACTAAAACAGCAGAAGAATTTGTAGACCATGCAAATGCAGGAATCATATTTGCCACTAGCTGGAAAGTGAACCCTAAAAATGGAGAACTTTATGTCGCTGATAGTCCGGAGATATTCTCGGGAGCTGAACCATTCAGTAATCTTTTCATTTTTGATAAAAGCGGAAAGCTTAGGAAAGAAGTGAAGAAAGCAGGGTACCAGATTACCGACATCGTTTTCCCTCAATAGATAAGCGATAATTAAATGAAAGAGGCTTAGCCTTTATGCACTGCCCCCAAAAAGTTAGCCAACTATTTGGGGGCTTTTTTTTATGAAATGATTATAAAAAGATGACTCGATAGGAATACCGATTATATAAAAAAAGGACAGAATTATATAAATTTAAGTAGCGTCTTTATTCTAGGTTTGTTTCTTCATGAAATGTAAAACTGCTCGTGTTTTATGGCAGAAAAACATATGTACAGACATTTTGTTGATCTTCTAATACTAACCTTATAATCCTCCTATGATGAAGCATACTTACCAAATCACCGGAATGACCTGCGATGGTTGTAGAACCAAAGTTGAAAGCGCCTTAAATGGAATGGATGGAGTAGCAGCAACAGTAACTCTGGACCCCGGAGAAGCTGTGATTACGATGGATACCCATATTCCAACTGAAAAATTGCAGGAAGCATTATCAGTTGTGGGAAATTATAAGATTGAAATGGCGAGTCATCATTCGACTCCTCAGAAAGCACAGGTACATCAAGCAGCTCATGTATCCCCGGCACCTAAAGTTAATGAAGCCGCTGGCGTATATTATTGCCCGATGCATTGTGAGGGAGAGAAGACTTATGATCAACCGGGTAATTGCCCTGTCTGTGGTATGGATCTTTTAAAGCAGCCAGTTGTACAAAAGGCCTCCCAATTTACCTGTCCAATGCACCCGGAAATCATTAGTGATCAACCTGGGGCATGCCCAATATGTGGGATGGACCTGGTGCCCACTGGATTGGATGTGGAAGCAGAGGACCATACTTATGAAGATTTGCTGCGTAAATTTAAGATAGCGGCAATATTTACAGTTCCTATTTTCATCATCGCCATGACCGAAATGGTGCCTGATAACCCATTATTTAAACTAATGGCCCTTAAATATTGGAACTGGGTTCAATTCGTTTTT
Organism: Pedobacter polysacchareus; assembly: GCF_019802255.1. Taxonomy (GTDB): domain Bacteria; phylum Bacteroidota; class Bacteroidia; order Sphingobacteriales; family Sphingobacteriaceae; genus Pedobacter; species Pedobacter polysacchareus. Next base: position 43,891 of record NZ_JAHYSS010000011.1, read on the forward strand.
TCTTTACCAGTGGTGTTTTATGCAACCTGGATGTTCTTTGAACGCGCCTGGAGATCAATTGCAACCTGGAAGCTGAATATGTTTACGCTGATTGGAATTGGTGCAGGAGTGGCCTGGTGGTTTAGTATTGTCGCCATGCTTTTCCCGGATATCTTTCCAGATCAGTTTAAAACCCATCATGGAACAGTGTACGTCTATTTTGAAGCCGCAACAGTGATCCTGACCTTAGTGTTGCTGGGGCAACTTTTGGAAGCCAGAGCACACGGAAAAACGAATTCAGCCATCAAAGAGCTTTTAAAATTGGCGCCCAATACGGCGACAAAAATTGTGGATGGAAAAGAGCTGATGGTATCCATTGATGACATTCAAAAAGGGGATCTGCTGCGTGTGAAACCTGGAGAAAAAATCCCTGTAGATGGCAGCATCAAAACCGGTGAGGTGACTATTGATGAATCAATGATCACCGGTGAACCCGTACCGGTAGAGAAAAACCCTGGCGACAAAGTGAGTTCAGGAACGATCAATGGGAATAAAACCTTTGTGATGCTGGCCGAAAAAGTAGGCTCGGAAACCTTGCTTTCTCAAATCATAGAAATGGTCAATTCTGCGAGTCGTTCTAAGGCACCTATTCAAAAGCTAGCCGATGAAATCTCTGGATATTTTGTGCCAGTTGTGGTATTGATTGCGATCGCAACATTCGTGGTCTGGGCTATTTATGGACCCGATCCAGCCTATGTGTACGCTTTTGTAAACGCGATTGCCGTACTGATTATTGCTTGTCCATGTGCCCTAGGGTTAGCTACGCCAATGTCTGTAATGGTGGGTGTAGGAAAGGGTGCCCAGTCTGGTATCCTCATTAAAAACGCAGAATCCCTGGAGAAAATGAATAAGATTGAGGTAGTCATCATTGATAAAACAGGGACAGTAACGGAGGGAAAGCCATCCGTTGAAAAAGTAATCAGCGTCCAGCCGGATTTCAGCGAAAATGATATTTTAGAAAGAATAGTTGCTTTGAACAGCAGCAGTGAGCATCCACTGGCGGCAGCAACCCTTCGTTATGGCGAAGAAAAGAAAGTCGCGGTACAACCCATATCTGATTTTGAAGCCGTAACAGGTAAAGGCGTTATTGGGAAACTCGGAGCTGAGGATCTTGCTTTAGGCAACCAGAAGTTGATGGAGCATGTAGGTGCTGAAATTTCTGCTGAGATGAATGAACAGGTGAAGTCTGCACAAAAACTGGGTAAAACAGTTTCCTACTTATCGGTAGGGAAGTTTGCGGTAGGTTTCGTGGTCATTTCAGATAAGATTAAAGAAACCAGTGCAGCTGCAATCCGTAAATTACAGGAGGAGGGATTGCAGGTTTTAATGTTTACCGGGGATAACGAAGATACTGCAAAAGCGGTAAGTCAGACTTTAAACCTAGATGGTTTCATAGCGCAGATGCTGCCGGAAGACAAGTTAAATGAAATCAAGAAACTACAGGCTGCGGGTAAAATGGTAGCCATGGCCGGCGATGGGATTAATGATGCCCCGGCATTATCGCAGGCTGATATTGGGATTGCAATGGGTACAGGAACAGATGTAGCGATTCAAAGCGCGGCAATTACCTTAGTAAAAGGCGATTTGAATGGAATTGCCAAAGCCAGATTACTGAGTCATAAAGTAATGGGCAATATCAAAGGAAATCTTTTCTTTGCCTTGGGCTATAATGTACTGGGAATTCCAGTAGCAGCAGGTCTTTTATACCCGTTTTTTGGAATCTTGCTTTCTCCAATGATCGCTGCATTGGCCATGAGCTTTAGCTCTGTTTCCGTGATTCTAAACTCATTAAGGCTTAGGAATGCTAAAATTGATTAGTTAAATTATAGTAAAGCGCCTATCGTCTTAATGGCTTGATGGCTGCTTTCATTCCACGGTAATCCATAGCTTAATCTCATGCAATTGTTGAACTGATTTTGTAGCGTAAACATCCTTCCTGGTGCAATGCTGATGTTCAGTTTCATCGCTTTATCATATAAATCAGCTGTATTGATATATTTTGCAAGCTCGATCCATAGCATAAAACCACCGTCTGGTCTGCTGACTTTTACGTCATCCGGAAAGTACTTTTCAATAGCCTCTAGATAACGCATACTATTAAAATGTAAAATTCTTCTCAATGTTTTCAAATGCTGTTCATAACGCCCTTTCTCTAAGAATGAAGCTACAACTTCCTGCGTCAGTCTGCTGGAAGATATGGTGTTTGAAAACTTAACCCTATTGATTTTTTCTGCAAACTTCCCTGGTGTAAGCCAACCCACGCGATAACCTGGCGCCAGTGTTTTAGAGACAGAACTGCACAGCAGGACCAAGCCAGTTTCATCAAAAGCTTTGCAGTTAACCGGTCTCTCATTACCAAAATACAGGTCGCCATACATGTCATTTTCTACCAGGGGAATATCATACTGTTCCAGCAAACGGACCAACTCCTTTTTATGTTCAACAGGCATAGTTCCTCCCATTGGATTGCTGAAATTAGGAACTAATAAACACAGTTTCACTTTATTTGTCTGCAGTGATTTTTTTAAAGCTTCCAGATCTATTCCTGTTTGCGGATGACTGGGCAATTCCAATATGTTTAAACCGAGTGATTTTGCCAATTGCAGGATGCCAAAATAGATGGGGCTTTCTACCACTATAGTGTCACCTTTTTCCGTTAATGCCATTAAACAATGAGCCATAGCAGCGGTGCAGCCGGCTGTTGGTAAGATTTCATCTTCCCTGAGCTGTCCGCCCCATTGATAAGACATCCTGGCGATCTGTCTGCGTAGATTTGCACTGCCATTGAGGTTTTCATAACCTGATGCATGGTCTTCCAATTGCCAAACGGTCTTACACACTAGCTTGTTTAATTTAGCAAGTGGTAGGTATGCTTTTGAGGGGACACCTAAAGAAAACATCACCTGACCTGAATTGACTGCTTGGTATACCTTACTCACCAGCGCAGATGGATCTTCGTTCCCCATATTGGGAGATGGAACACTTACATTTGGTAATGCCGGCAGTTTGCGGATAGGGTTTACGAAATACCCAGACTGAGGTTTGCTATGTATCAAACCCTGACTTTCCAGGATATCATACGCTTTCAAAGCAGTGCTCATGCTCACTTGATAACTGCTGCAGATACTTCTGATAGAAGGCAGCTGATCATTGGCCAAAAGCAATCCATTGATCATCTGCCGACTAAAGTCGGCCGCAATTTTCTCATACAAAAAGGTGTCTGTCTTCATTTGCGCCGTTATTTTACCAAACTGTTATGGTCGTTTTTATCGAAATTGTATCTGTTATGCTATTCGTAAAGCTAATAAATTTGATCAGAAATGAATAACTATGGAATTTACATTTAAGCGCGCTTCAACGAAGCAGGATTTTGAACAGATATTAGCACTTCAACGACAAAATTTATATACTTTGATCAGTAAAGAAGATCAGGAAAAGCAAGGATTTGTATTCGCAGAACATACCTTGGACCTATTGGAAACGCTTGCAATGGAGTTACCACAGATTGTTGCAGTTCATCAAGGCAAAGTGGTCGGCTATAATTTAGCGATGACCGCTTCGATGAAAACCGTGTTGCCATCCATCACACCCATGTTTAATGCTTTCGAAACCTGCATTTTTAATCAAAAACCATTAACTGATTATCAGTATTTAGTAGGAGGGCAGGTATGTGTAGCTGAAGATTTTAGAGGCCATGGTTTGTTAAAAAGACTTTACTGTGAAACAAAAAACAGGGTGTCAAAAGATTATGAGGCTTGCGTTACTGAAATTTCTATTAGAAACCCACGGTCACTAAAGGTGCATCAAAAGATGGGCTTTGAGGTGATTGGTACTTATCATGATGGCGTAGAGCATTGGAATATTGTGGCCTGGGATTTTAAGCGTACTTTCTGATTTTGAGCGGGATGAGGGAAGGTCATTTGTAGGTTAAGCAGCTATTTATTGTAACTTAGCCCTTAGCATCTACTCTAAAAGCTAATGGCCTTCCATCAACCTCTAAGCGATCTTCAATTGATCCATCTTTTAAAAGAAGATGATCAACACGCTTTTGCAGAGATTTACAGCCGTTATGCAGAAAAACTAACTGGTTTTGCCAGTGCTAAACTTTACAGTTTAGAAGATTCCCGCGATGTAATCCATGATGTTTTTGTGAAATTATGGGAGGAGCGGAAGCAATTACAAGTAGATCGAAACCTGGAAGCTTATTTGTTTACCTTAATTCGTTACCGGATTGTTGATAAAATCAGGAAGAACATCACCTGTGAAGATTATGCTGCAATCGTACAGGCTTTACGCGTTAATTACGAATCAGAAACAGAAAAATTAATCGCTGCGAAGGAGATTAAACAAGGAATCGGACAGGCGCTGGATAGACTATCTCCCAGAGTGAAGGAAATTTATCTGTTAAGTCGCGAAGAACAGCTCAGTATCCCCGAAATAGCAGCAAAATTACAGCTTTCTGAGCAGACCGTAAAAAATCAGCTGACTTTTGCGCTCAAGCATTTACGGGAATCGCTGGCGTATCTATCTGTCACCGCATTGATCCTTTGGTGTCATTAATTCAAGAAATACTCCAACCTTAAAAATATATTTCATTTTCTTATAGTACCAAACCCTGGTTCAAACGGCTATTGTGAAATTCCGAGAAAATGAATCAAGATCATATTGAAGATTTACTGGACCGTTACCTAAAAAAGGAAACTTCCGCCGAAGAAAATCAACTCGTTGAAAAATGGCTGGCAGAACAGGGAAACCCAGGTACTGAATGGCAGGCATTGGACCAGTCTGGTAAAAATCAATGGCTTGCCAGCGTATTTACAGATATTAAAGATAGCATTCCTGTAAATGAACCTATCGTAGTTAAAATGAAGCCTGAAAAGAAACGGGCTTATAAAATTGCTGCCGCTGCGGCCATACTGTTTATTTCTCTAAGTGTTTACTTTGGCTGGCCGCTTCTGGAAAAAGGAAGGTTGTTCTCCGACTTAACTGCTGTTACGGTTCCTGATCATCAAAATAAACAGATCACGCTGCCTGATGGGAGTAAAGTCTGGTTAAATGAAGGTTCAAAACTGGAATATCCTAAAGCCTTTAATGGCAAATCAAGAGCAGTTTATCTTTCCGGAGAAGCTTATTTCGATATCCAGCATGACCGCAGTAAACCATTTCTGATCCATACTGGTAAGTTGCTAACTACCGTTCTTGGGACGGCTTTTAACATCAAATCGGATGCGCAAATGCTGGTTGTTACTGTCACGCGTGGGAAGGTGAAAGTAGAGGACGATGGCAAACTGTTGAGTATTCTTACACCCAACCAGCAAGTCAGCGTCAATTTATCAAACAGCGCTATTACCGAAAAGACAGTCGACGCTAAAGCTGTTATCAACTGGAAAGACAGCGATCTGTTATTTGATGACATCACTTTTGCTGATGCTGCCCTACAACTTCAACAACATTTCCAGGTCAGGATTGCCTTTAATAATGAGCAGCTAAAGCACTGTAGATTTAGTGGCAGCGCCTTGAATGGAGACAATCTGGAAAAGATCTTAAAAGTGATTTGTGCTTTTAATAACGCTACATGGGAGACCAGGCCAGATGGAATCATCATGATTGATGGTCCAGGCTGCAATTAACCACAATCAAAATAATAGAACAATGGATATCAGCTAAGCTTCATCAAACTGCTCAAATATGCTCAAGGAAGCATCTGCAGCTATAATCACCTGTAAGCCGACGGCTATCGGCCTACAGGGATCCCGGAATTCCGGAGTTTTAAACAATTGGACTCATTTAAAACATTTAAAACTATGAAAAATTCTGCACATGTGTGGAGGAAAGGGAGGTTTTATGCACCTTTCACTATTGCAATATCATTAAATAAACAATTTATCATCTGGCTGATGCGTGTAAGTTTTATCATTTCCTTATTTCTGTTATGCTCTTTTCAATTGTTGCTCGCTCTACCCGTAAATGGACAGGGGATGGGCGATACAAAAGTGACAATGAAACTCGATAATGAAGGGCTATTATCCGGCATAAAAAAGATAGAGGCTCAAACTACCTTTCGTTTTTACTATCGCAAAGCTGATGTTAAGGAAATCAAAGGGCTCCAGCTCAGTTTAAACACCAGAACCCTGGAAAAAACCTTAACTGAACTGCTGAAAAATACCGACTTTTCATTTCGTCAGATGGACAACAATATCTTACTGGAAAAGCGGAAACAGCAAGCTGTTTATACTATAAAAGGCAGGGTAATTGGCAATAACCAGCAAGCGATTGAATTTGCAACCCTCCGGATCATCAGAGCAGCTCATCAAAAGATCATTGCTACGGCACTCGCAGATGTGGATGGCAAGTTTAATCTGACGGTTTATGAAAAAGGAGATTACCTGATCAAAGTATCTTCTATCGGAGCAGATAGCCTGACACAAAAGATCACCGTAAATGATATGACGTCAATTCAACTGCCGGATATCGTACTCAATTCTTCCAGTAAACAACTCCACAATGTCACGATTACCAGTCGCAGGCCAGTCATTAGTCAGGAAGCAGATCGGATCATTTATAATCTTCAGGAAGATCCACAAAGCAAGGTCAGTAGTTTGCTGGACATGATGCGAAAAGTCCCTTTTCTGTCGGTAGATGGACAAGAAAACGTGTTGCTGAAAGGCAGCTCTAGTTACCGTATTTTTATCAATGGAAAGCCATCGGCGATGATTGAAAGAAACCCAAAAGATGTACTCCGCAGTATTCCTGCCTCTACCATTAAAAGTATCGAGGTAATTACCACACCACCTTCTAAATATGATGCAGAAGGGCTGGCCGGAATTATCAATATCATTACCAATAAAGAGATCGCTAATGGCTATCAGGGAACGGTTAATGTGAGCGAAAAAGGGCCGGTAGGTGGCCCTGGAGGTGCTGGATCCTTCGCTTTTAAAGAAGGGAAATTTGGTTTGTCTTCATTTGCAGGAATAAGCAGAAATAATGCTCCTGAGACTATAGGAGAAATGATTCGGACAACCAGAGGGAGTGCGCCTACACATTTAGAACAGCAGAACACGAATCAGACCAATAGTCATACCAGTTATGCCGGTCTGGAAGCCAGTTACGAACTGGATTCCCTGCAGCTGCTTTCCAGCCAATTCAATTGGAGTAAGACCAATACTACAGGCTGGGCTACACAAAATTCTGTATTGACCGGAGCAAATCAGCAGCAATACCGTTTGTCAAATGATCAGCGTAATAAGGGAGACGGACTGGATGCGGCCATGAATTATCAGTTAGGTTTTAAAGCAAATAAAGACCAGCTATTGACGATTTCTTACCGCTATATGAAAAACAACAGTTCGCTGTTTAATGTGATCGATCTATTCGATCAGGTCAATTATGATCTGTCGGACTACCGTCAGTCTAATGCCGCAAGCATGGATGAACATACGGTGCAGGCAGATTATGTCCAGCCGATTGGAAAAGTAAGAATGGAGACTGGTATAAAAGGAATTTTCCGGACAAACAAAAGTGATTTTCAATACCAGAACCTAAATCCGCTGACCGGCCAATATGAAATAGATGCTGCACGTTCCAATGTTTTCAATAACAATCAGGATGTGCTCGCCCTTTATAACAGCTATGCTTACCAGACGCGAAACTGGCAGTTCAAGGCTGGATTAAGAGCAGAAGAGACCATCATTAATGGAGATTATTTGGAAGGTAATGCGAAACTGCAGCAGAAATACCTGAATGTAGTGCCCGCTATTGTTGCCAATAGAAAGTTTAAAGACGAGAGTAGTGTGAGCGCCTCTTTTTCCAAAAGGATACAGCGACCGGCTATTGCGCAGTTAAATCCTTTTGTAGACCGCTCCAACCCAAACTTTGAAACCAGTGGAAACCCGGATCTGAAGCCGATTACTTCTAATGCTTTTCAGCTCAGTTACCTGAAAGCTAAGAAAGGTGTGGTCAGTATTTCCTTGGGCTATCTTTACTTTAACAGTGTCATCAATGCATTTTCTTCCTATAACCCTTCAACCAATGTAACCCTCACGCGCTATGAAAATTATGGTAAAGGCCGCGTCTTTAAAACCAATATCTATCTTAGTTATCCCTTCACGGAACGTTGGGATGCCAGCTTTAATAGTGACTTAAGACATGTTGCGTTCTATGGCAAGGTCGATCAGGTGGAAGTTAAGAATTCAAGTTTTGAAGCCTACGTGTATATTTCTACTGGATACCGTTTTGAAAAAGGATGGCGAGCCAATGCAGATTTCACGTTAAAGTCTGGCGGACTTTTATTGCCATTAGGGAAAACCAATGGATTTAAATCTTCCACTTTTATTGTAAACAAAGATTTTATTCAAAATAAACTAACGCTCTCAGGAGCAGTGAGTAATCCATTTACAAAATACAGATTTGTGAATGAAGAGACCATCGGTCCTGATTTTCTGCAAACCAATAATTACCAGACATATTTCAGACGATTTAAGGTCAGTCTGAACTATCGTTTTGGTAAGCTGAAAGACGAGATAAAAAAGAATAAGCGTGGCATCAAGAACGACGATTTATCGAACTAAAGATCATTTTTAACCATCAGGATGGTGTGATGTAGGAGAATTGAACTATTTTTATTTTCCTGTCATCACACCATTCAACTGATAAATTGACGTGCTTTAGTACCTGTTTTCATCTTGTCAATAATATCCTGCATTTGGTCAATCTGATTTCTTTAGAATCAAAAACAGGAATAGTTTTAGGGAAAATTAAGACAATGAAAGACTTTAATTCCCGTGTAATTTACCTCGATTGGCTCCGGATATTTGCCATTATAGGCGTGCTTTTATTCCATTCCGCAAGGCCATTTCAACCCGAAGATCCCTGGCACGTCAACAATGCCGTTAAATCTGAAATACTAGGGGAATTCAGCTATTGGCTGAGTCGTTTCAGAATGCCTTTATTGTTTTTCATTTCAGGAGCAGTCTCCTGGTTTATGATTAAAGGAAAAACAATTGGCGGGTTTATCATTTTAAGGCTTCGGAGGCTGTTTATTCCATTGCTCTTTGGTATGCTGATCATTGTTCCTCCTCAGGTTTACCTGGAGCGTGTTAATCAGGGTTACAGCGGAACCTATTTAGATTTCTATCCCAGTATTTTCACTTTTCATCCCTATCCAAAAGGAAACTTCAGCTGGCACCACCTTTGGTTCATTGCTTACCTTTTTCTTTATGACCTGATGCTAGCCCCATTCTTTGTGTGGTGCAGATCAGCAAATGCCAGTCGCTTCATTAAAAAGCTGGAGTTTTTTGGCAGAAGCAAATATGTATATCTGCTCACATTACCCTCAATATTCATTTTTGCAGTAATGGCTTATGATTATCCAGGTACAAATGACCTCATCCATGACCCGCTGTATTTCTTTTACTGGCTGCTCTTTCTAATGGTAGGTTTTATCGCTATGCTGCAGCCAAAAATAATGGATAGCCTGGACCGTAATCGTCATTTTTCTCTAAAAATTGCGTTTTTAACCTTAGTGCTGATCAACGTGATGCGCTGGAATGACTACGATTTTTTTGCGCAGTATCCTGGCGGACATGGTTGGAGGGCTTACCTGTTTTTAGCCAGACAGCCTATAAACTCCTGGTTCTGGGTTTTTGCCATTCTTGGATATGGAAAGCATTACCTGAATAAATCGCATGATATTTTACCTTACCTCAATCAATGTGCTTATCCTTTTTTTATTCTCCACCAAACCATCATTGTAGTGGTCGCCTATTATGTAGTGCGTACAGACGATACTGTAGGAATGAAATATTTGTTTATCCTGCTGACTTCTTTTGCCATCTGCATGCTTATCTTTCATCTTTTTATCAGACCCTATCCTCCAATGAGGTTGCTGTTTGGTATGAAAGCCCTAAAAAAAGCTAGAATAGAAGATGTCATCTAAATACTTGCAAACTGTTTTTCCTGCCGTTTATGGGTTATTGATTTATGCTTGCATCCGACTAGTCAATGATGTGATTTCCGGAGAACAATTCTGGACCAGGGACTGGAGAACGAATGCAATAGAGATTGGCTGCTCCATTATATTCGGTTACCTTTTTAAAGGGCTGGTCGACTACTTCCTTCGTGCTAGCCTAAAAAAAGTGGTATTTAATTCTGGATCCGCCCTTAAAGAGTTCTTAAGTCTAATTCTCGCATTGGAACTATTGGTGGTCATAACATTTTTTCCTTTAGCTGCTTTTACAGACGACGGATTGCAATGGTACGATGCCATTAACCTGAGCTTGATCCCAGTTTTATTCTGGCTTTTACATTTTTCTTTTGCCAGAAGTATAAATCTGTTGAAAAAAGCACATGAGCAGCAGGTTAAAATAGAGCAGATTACAAGCGATAAACTGCAGACCGAATTGCAATTTCTGAAGGCACAATTTCATCCGCATTTCTTATTTAATGCTTTAAATACGATTTATTTTCAAGTCGATAAAGCCAATACAGCGGCAAAGTTTAGCATAGAAAAGCTATCAGAATTACTCAGGTATCAGCTGTATGATCAGTCGGAAAAGGTTCCATTGAGCCGGGAGCTGGATTATCTGCAAACTTACATCGCCTTGCAAAGACAAAGAATGGAAGAGGATTTAAACCTGAGTATTCAGCTGCAGGAGGAGGGGGACAGCACAGTGCAAATCTATCCTTTATTACTCTTACCTTTAGTAGAAAACGCCTTTAAATACGTAGGAGGTACAGGCTCGATTCGAATTGCTATGACTATAACTAACAATGAACTGAGGTTCGAGGTCTGCAATTCCATCCCGGTACTTCCAGAATATGAAAAGAAAAAGGCTGGGATCGGTCTGGAAAACCTACAAAGAAGATTAGATTTGCTTTATCCCAATCAACATCAATTGATCACAGCAAAAGATCATGATCATTTCCTGGCCATTTTAAAAATCACTATATGAAGATAACCTGTGTCATTACGGATGATGAACCTGTAGCCAGAAAAGGGCTAAAGGGATATGTAGAAGAGATCGAATTCCTGGAACTCAGTGCCGTATGCAGGGATGCAAATGAATTAGAAGTGTTTTTAAACGCAAATACTGTTGATTTGCTGTTCCTGGATATTGAAATGCCTTATCGCTCTGGATTGGCCGTATTACAATCGCTCTCCGCTCCGCCAAAGGTAATTTTCACCACAGCCTTTGAAAAGTATGCGATAAACGGATATGACCTGGATATTGTTGATTTCCTGCTTAAACCCATCTCATTTGACCGGTTCTTAAAAGCCTCCAACAAAGCCTTAGCACTGATCAGGCAGGAAAGAGAAATTGAAAATGATGCCTTTTTTATCAAAACAGAAGGAAAGTTGCTGAAACTTAGCTGGAAGGAAATTCTGTTTATCGAAGGAATGGAAAACTATGTAGGGATCCATACTGCGAATAAAAAACACATGGTCCTGATGACTTTAAAAACGATTTTGATGAAAATGCCTGCAGCATTTATACAAATCCATAAATCATATGTGCTGAATACAGAAATGATCACCGGTATTGATGGCAATATCATCAGTATCGGTGATCATCAGTTGAATATGTCTAGGACTTTCAAAGAAGGAATGCTGTCCAGAATGATGGGGAGTAAATTGTTAAGGCTTTAATCTTCCGTTCCATATTCCCAATTATTTTTCCGATTTTAGCTTAAAGTAAAATTATGCCTCCCTCAAAGCTTGCCCTTTATCGCCGTAAAAAAGGAATGACTCAGGAACACCTCGCTGAACTATCGGGTGTGACTACTCGTACCATTCAACGGATAGAAAAAGGAAGCGTAGTCCCACATATCCAAACTTTGAAAATATTGGCAGACTGCCTCGAAATAGATCCGGAGCTGTTAATGGATGAACCGGAGGGGACTGCAAATACGGCTTCCATTACGCCATTATTCCATCTTTTAGCCCTGATCGGTTTGAGTCTGCCTGTTTTGAATATCTTACTTCCATTTCTGTTGTGGCTGCTCAAAAGAGAGGAGAATCAGGAATATAACCATCAAGGCAAGCAGGTATTGAATTTTCAACTCAGCATGAGTATGCTGCTTTTTCCAGCAATTGCGCTGATGGTCTTCTATTTTCCATTGGGCTTCCCCTTAACCGTGTTGATCTATGTATTCATGGTGATCATGACCCTGTTAAACCTGTACCGTTCCATCAAATTACAACCTGTAAAATATCCATTCTCTTACGTGTTTTTTTAAATCTGGGAAACTAAGAATTGACAAATGACGCTTTTTGAATAAATAAGGCATGATTTGTCGGGTATATGACGTAAGGATGTCGTTGTAGTCAATTGGATTTTGTTGGAGATTTAGTAAAAAATAGACAACATGAAAAAGCTAATGCTAGCTATTGCTTTCTGTTTGGGATTAACAGCAAGTAATGCACAAAATGCCAAAACCATCAAACAGTTAAATGGCCGGACAGTGTCTACAGAGGCATTGACAACCCGGTTGAACCAGCTCTTAGATAGCGCAGAAGTGGCCGGTTTACAGGTCGTGATACTTAATAACAAAAAACCTGTATGGGCTAAAAGCTTCGGTTTTAAAGATGTAGAAAGACAAATGCCGCTCAACGACAGTACCGTGATGTACGCTGCTTCTCTGACCAAAGCGGTTTTTGGCTATCTTTTTATGCGTTTGGTGGATAAAGGCATTTTAGACCTGGATAAACCCATTCGAGACTACCTGAAACTGCCCATCACTGAATACCCGAAATGGAAACAGCTGGGGGAGGACACGGTCTCTTTTGATAAAATCACGCCAAGAATGATCCTGAGCCATAGTTCAGGAATGCCGGTCTTGCGTTCCGAATATGGTGATCAACTCCGATTGATCGCCAAACCAGGAGAGAAATTCTATTACTCCAACGAAGGAATGAACTTGCTGGGCTTCGTGATGGAAGAGTATACTGGCAAAAGCCTTAAAGTATGGACCATAGAAGAGGTATTCGGACCGTTACAAATGAAACACACGAGTATGGTTTGGGAGCCTGAGTTTGAAAAGAACTTTTCTTATGCTTATTTTAAAGATGGTAAAAAATACGGTTCTGAAAGAAGGGAAAGTACGCGTGCAGCAGGATCAATGACGACCACTGCAGCTGATTACGCGAAGTTTGTGGCGAACCTGATGAATAAAAAAGGTTTGTCGAAGAAGGGGTATGACCAGCTGTTATCGCCTCAGATTCTGGTAAAAAGTAAACGTGGCTTTGGTCCCTTGAAAGATACACTGACGACGGATAATGACCGTATTGAATTGGCTTGGGGAATGGGAATTGGGCTGTTCAAAAGCCCAGATGGCACGGCATTCTTTCATACCGGCCGTGGTGAAGCTAATATAAATTATATGGTGGCCTATCCTGATAAAGGGATTGCAGTTGTTTTATTGAGTAACAGTGAGAACTATGAAGGGGTATATGGAGCTGTCCTGGAGGCTTGTATTGGCGATAAAAATTCACCTTTAACCTGGCTGGGGCTTCCTACTTACTGATTAGCCTCAGCGCTTATGATGTGAATGAAGTATCGTGCTTCGGAATTGAACCTTTCTCCTAATTATTTCGGAGATTTGATGAAGAAAGAAACCGGGAAGTCAGCACAGGAATACATCCAGTCGAAAGTGATCGATGTGGCTAAAGAAAGGATTTTTGATAGAGAGAAATTCATTAGCGAAGTTGCTTATGAACTCGGCTTCAAATACCCGCAGCATTTTACCCGGGTGTTTAAACAAAGAACGGGTATGTCGCCAAATGACTACCGCAATTTAAATTAAAGATGATTGACGAAAGTCCAAAACGTTTTGATAGAATCGTAGCCATCCTGATCCAGCTGCAGTCCAGCCGTGTGGTAAAAGCACAGGAATTGGCGGATCGTTTTCAGGTCAGCCTGCGCACCATTTATAGGGATATTCGCAGCCTGGAGAGCTCTGGCGTTCCAATCTTGTCGGAAGCCGGAACCGGTTATTCCATCATGGACGGTTACCGTCTGCCTCCGGTGATGTTTACTAGGGAAGAAGCAGGAAGTTTTGTCGCAGCCGAAAAACTCATGCAGCAAATGACCGACAAAACCCTTGGTGCCTATTTCTGTTCGGCCATGTTTAAAGTGAAATCTGTGCTGCGGAACAAGGATAAGGATTGGATTACTGCTTTAGAATCGCAAATTCTTGTTAAACCTTACCAGGAGCTTTTCAATAAGAACATACCTGATGCGCTGGAGATCATTATGGATGGGATTGCCTCACAAAAACAAGTGTCTTTGCTGTACCAGGCATTCACAGCGGAGGAGCCGGGACAAAGGACGATAGAGCCTGTAGGGTTGTTCCATGAACACAACTACTGGTACATCTTAGGCTTTTGTCACCTGCGGCAAGATTATAGGCAATTTCGTACCGACCGTATTGTCCAGATTCGACGTACAGACCTACCTTATGGGAAAGAACACGATTCTTTGGAGCAGTTGCGGAGCAAAGAAAGCATCCCCGGGGGGAAAATCAAGGTTAGAATACTGGTAGATAAAAAGATTGGGAAATATATAACAAGCAGTAAAAGCTATTATGGTTTTGTAGGAGAGGAGAAGCGGGGGAACCAGGTGGAGATGACCTTTATGGCTTCAGGTACTGATGAGGGCTTTGTCCGCTGGTATATGATGTTTGGTGATTATGCTGAAATCCTGGAACCAGAATCACTGAAAGTACAGGTACAGCAGCTGGCGATGAAAGTCATCGCTAGTTTAGGGCTTCCTGAAACTGTTCAGGAAGCCGAAACGATAGCAGGATAAGATGATCCTATCTTTCATAAAAGAAAGGGGGTTGAATGCCCAAACTGCGCAGATAAACATAACCTTCTCCACGGTGGTGGATTTCATTGTCAATAAAGTAAAAAATAGATGACCATACTGTTCCCTGATACCTGCCAAAGATGGTGATCTGTTCTCCGAATCTTTCTTCAGGAATCTGTGCCCAATAGGTATTGATCTTTTCCGTTGCCTCATCCCATAATTTCAGCAATTGTTCTTTTTGGTTGATGCCTTCGAAATGCTCATTCAGTTCGCCAATCTGCTCGGTGGCAATTTCCTGTATTCCTGGGGCACCAATACCTAAAAGTTCCATGATCATTCCGGAGAAAGTACGCATACCTCCAATAGAATATTCGAAAAGATCCTTTTCTGGAAAAGCCTCAATGGTTCTTCGGGTTAAATTGCGGTGTCCTTGCCAGTGTGCCAATAATTCTGTTGGGCTGATGACTTGTGTGGTGCTTGTATTCATGGTTTATTTTTTTTATGGTGATCAATTAATAAGACAAATCTAAAATGGGGGGATGACAACAGTATGTCAGGAGCTTTTACAGCCCTTAAAATAAAAGCAAAAACCCCGTTCATCTTAAAGAAGGCAGGGTTTTGTAATAATTCAAACTATTGCTAAAGCAATAGATGCCAGCATGGTTTTTAACATAAGTTAACATTACTTTAGTTCTGAGCTTGCTATATTTAGCAAAACCAAATCTCGCCTCTATGCTCAAAGGAAATTATCTGCTCATCTTTCTATTTGCCCTATCTTTAAATGTACAAGCCCAATTGACGGATTCTACGGATCGGAATAAAAAGGCAAATCTGGACAAAGAATTTCTAACAGGTTCCAAGATCGTACTTGATCAACCAAGTACTTTTCAAATCAGCAACCTGGAAGTACTGGCTAAAGTATGGGGTTTTTTAAAGTATCACCATCCGGCGATTGCAAAAGGGGATTACAACTGGGATTTCGAACTTTTTAGAATTACACCTCAGTTATTAGCTGTTAAGAGTCTTAAGGAGAGGAATAAACTGATTTTTAAGTGGATCGATGCTTTAGGTGTATTTGAAAATGAGAAAGCCATCAGACCGGTTAGAGAGCAGATAAAATACGAGCTAAATTTTGACTGGTTTAAGTCCAGCAAGTTCAGTCCCGAACTATTTAGCCAGCTAAATGCGATCAAAAATGCAGATCGGACTGCAGAAAGCTATTATGTGAAAATGTATGATGCAGAAACACCTGTCGCTATTTTCAAAAATGAAGGTGATTACAGTAGTTTTAAATACCCGGATGCCGGTTACCGTTTGCTGGGTTTATTCAAATTCTGGAACTGTTACGAATATTTTTCTCCCTATAGAAACTTACTGGACAAACCATGGTCTGGAATACTCAAGGAATACATCCCTAAATTGATTGCTGCAAAGAACGAGCTGGATTATAAACTGACCATCGCTGCATTGATCGCAGAAACGCAGGATTCCCATTCCGACATTTCTCCTTATGATATGGCTTTCAGAAGCTTTTACGGTACATTGACACCGAAAATTACCATTACTTTTGTCGACGAGCAAGCTGTGGTGACAAACAGTACGGAGGAGGGAAGCTTGAGTGTCTTAAAGAAAGGAGATTTGATTCAAAGCATCAACAATGTTCCAGTCTCAAAACTAATGAAAGAAAAGCTGCCATATATCAGCGCCTCTAACTTCGCTACTCAATTGAGAAAGCTAACGACCATTTTGTTGAGAACCAATGATACGTTGATGCAGGTTAGCTTTATCCGTGACGATAAACCAGAACAGCTCAGCTTGAAATGTTATCCATTCAACCGTCGGGAAAAGCGGGCAGCGCCTGTAGATTCCGGCTTTAAAATGATCAAAAAAGACATCGCTTATATTCATGCCAGCAGGATAGAAACGAGGCTTAAATCGGTGATGCCAATGGCGATGCAGACAAAAGGCATGATTCTAGACCTGAGAACTTATCCTAAGCCCACCAGTTTTGCCTGGGATCTGGCGAAATACATTTTCAATGCGCCGAAAGAAGTAGCGAGATATACCGCTGGAAGTACAGAAATACCGGGCCTGTTCAGCTATATGCCTGGTGATTATATGGCGCAGGTGAGGATCGGAGTAGCGAATGAAAGTCCTTATCTGGGGAAAATCATTGTTTTGGTTAATGAAGAAACGCAGAGTCTGGGGGAATTGTCTGCCATGGCTTTGCGCGCCGGTCCAAATACGATCATTGTTGGCAGTCAAACTGCCGGAGCAGATGGTTCAGTAGGAATGCCAGTGACTTTCCCTGGTGGAATTGCCACAGGATTTACCCAGATTGGCGTTTATTATCCAGACGGAAAAGAGACACAAAGGATAGGTATTGTACCAGATGTGAAGGTTAAACCTAGCGTCAAGGGCATTAAAGAAGGGCGTGATGAAATTCTGGAGAAAGCCATTTCTTTACTAAACTAGTAGAACCGACAGTTTATTTTTGAAGCTGACAGGTCAGGTATTCCGAAGCATCATATAGCCAAACCAGCTGCTGCTGTTCCAGTGATATTTTGTGGATCAGCCGCCCAGGTGTTTCACCAGACAAGCTGTTAAATTGTTTGATGAAATGCGCTTGGTCGTAAAACTGATGCTGATAGGCTATGGCCGTTAAATCTAATTTTTTTGAGTATTTAATCGCATCTAAGGCTTTGCGGAACCGAAGCGTTTGCAAGTATTTTTTCGGGCTTTGGCCAACCTCAGCCATGAAAATCCGGTACAGTGTAGAAACATTGATGTTCATCTCTTTAGCGAGTTGTTCCACTTGTAGTTCTTGCGGTAATGGACTGTGGATGTGGCGCAGTAATTTACCCAATGTCATCTCATTTCTTTGCCTGATGATATTTTTAACCAGGAGCTCTTCCAGGATAGCCACTCTTTTGGCCTGATTATCGGCTGCAAATAATTGTACTAGAACCGATGAATCTTCCTTAAAAATCCTTTCAAATGGGTGATCATCCTCCAGCAATGCGGCATAACGTTCTTTTGTAAATGCAGTTAGCGCCCCGGGATGAAAAATGATGCATATTTGATCTACCTCCGCACGAATGTCTACCTGGAAAGGTTGCTGATGGAAGGCGTAAATGCGGCTGCTAAATTTTCCGACTCCTTTATTCAGGATGCACCTGTTTTCTGTAGCGTTTTTGAGGTAACTGATTCGGTTATTCTGATATAGCGCAAGGCACAAATTGGTATTGGGGAAAGTCGTATAATGGATGGGATGACCATTAGTATGGTTAAAAAAGATGTAGCACTGAATTAATTCTTTTAAGATAGGGTTATAACTATTGCTGATGACAGTCTGCATCTTATTTAATTTGGAAAGGGCTAATTTATGTTTTTCTGGAAATTAAACAACATTGATTGTCAATTCTCCTGTAAAAGAAGGTTCATCAGGTTAAAAGACCCTTGCAACTTCCCTTAATCTTTCCTTTAACGCATTGAAAATATATTATATGTTTTAGTTTTAATAAAGATGGCGTGTTGATTATCTCTTTGTTTAATAGTACATTAGTGTGAATATCCCAAAATGAATCAAACCCTAAACTATGCGCCTTCCGCCGAAGAACCAACGGCAGTAAGTGCTAAATCTTTTCAAATCACAGCTCATAAAGTAGAGTACCTCTCTTCATTAACCGCTTTACGTGGGATCGCAGCGTTGCTCGTTGCTGTATTTCATTTTGAAATGGCGGTTGCCCGCTTTGTTCCTGCTGCCCAATCTATGTTTTTTGAAAAGTGCTACCTGATGGTGGATCTGTTTTTTATCATGAGTGGTTTCATTATGATGCATGTATACAGCAGGGAATTTAAGCAGAAAATACAGCCAGACACCTTGAAAAAGTTCCTTGTCGCACGTTTTGCGAGGGTTTATCCGCTGCATATATTCTCACTGCTCCTGCTGGTCGTAATTGTACGCTGGCTCACAGATTGGGGCAATCCACCAATTATCCTGGAACAGCCAGCAGATATTTTACCGAACATCTTTCTACTGCATTCCTTTGGCCTTACCCATATCTATTCCTGGAATATTCCATCCTGGAGCATCAGTGCTGAATTTGCAGCTTACCTTTTGTTTCCAGTAATTGCACTATTCATTAATAAAAAAAGAGCACTTGCTGTGCTGGTATTCACGGTGTTGATCGTAACGGCCTATTATTCGATTATGTACCTGCTTCCGCGGGTAAACCCAATAAATCCGGCGATACCCGTTCCTCATAACCTAAATACGACGTTCGACTACGGTTATATCCGGGGGATAGCTGGTTTTACAACGGGTGTGCTTGTATACCTGGTTTACGAATCACGAGCAATTAGAAAAGCATTTTCCTCTGATACCGCTTCCCTGCTGATCATTGCTGGGATCATCCTGTCATTGCATTTTGCACTGAATGATGGAATTACAGTTTTTCTATTCGCTATCCTTGTGCTTAGTTTTACAGCAAACACGGGTAAGATTGCAGATTTCTGCAAGGGGAAATTCATGCAGTTTTTAGGGAATATTTCTTACTCCGTTTACCTCATGCAAATTTTTCTGCAAGAGCCATTTTCACATGGTGCGTATTTGCCGGGGACTACAGGGATAGGGAGAGGCAAACAGAATATTGATTTTTCTCTTGGACTGATGTATTGTATCGTTTACCTTATCTTACTTATTTTGATTTCTTATGTCACTTATCGATGGGTAGAAGGGCCTAGTCGGAGGTTTATAAACCGGATTTGGGGGAAATAATTATTTAATAATTAGGTATCCCTGTAGGATTTACAAAACTTAGAGTGTAATTTCAATATTTTAAATATAGTGAAATACATGACCTTAAAAACGATTTCCTTTACCTTGACTGCGCTTCTTATTTTTCTGGGTTCGATGTCCTCGCAATTATTTGCACAATCAGTTCCGCCAATTTCTAAGGCCCTGGCTGATAAAATCAAACAGGTTGAAAATGGCCTGGTTCCCTGGGCAAAGCATCAGGATTCCCGGAGCTATTCTCTTGAAGAAAGAATGACGAAATACAATGTGAATGGGTTGAGTATTGTAGTCATTAAAAACTATAAAATTGACTGGGCAAAAGGTTATGGCTGGGCTAATGTGGCGCAGAAAAAGCCAGTAACTACTAGTACGATATTTCAAGCTGGATCGGTCAGTAAATCATTAAATGGAGTGGCTATTTTGAAATTGGTTCAAGAGAAAAAACTCGATTTATATGCAGATATCAATGAGGATTTAAGTACATGGAAATTCCCTTATGATTCCTTATCCAAAAACAAAAAGATCAGCATGGCAAATCTCCTGAGCCATACAGGAGGGATCACTGTTCATGGCTTCTATGGCTATAAAAAAGGGGAGGAAATTCCTACGATCTACGAGATACTCGATGGTAAAAAACCTGCAAATTCAGCGCCTGTGCGTTCCATGTATGAACCAGGGAAAATGGCTGAATACTCAGGCGGAGGTATCACTATATCTCAATTGATCCTGACTGATCTGACCAAAAAGAAATACGAGGATTACCTATGGGCGGAAGTTTTAAAGCCAATGGGAATGACGCAGAGCTTTTTTAATTCCTCTCCACCAGAAAGCAGAAAAAATTTGCTGGCATCAGGGTATTTGCAGAACGGGAAAGAAATGGTGGAAGGAAATTATCACATTTATCCGGAGCAAGCCGCAGCCTCGCTTTGGAGTACGCCAACTGACTTAGCGAAATATGTGATTGAAACGCAATTGTCTTTAAATGGGAAATCGAATAAAATACTTTCTCAGGAAAGCACGAAATTAAGGCTGACTCCATATCTAGATGATGAAAGTGCATTAGGTGTCTTTATAGAGAAAAAGGGAACAGAAAAGTACTTTAGCCATAGTGGTGGTACTACCGGATTTATAGATGAATATATCGGAAGTTTTGAAAATGGAAATGGAGTAGTCGTGATGACCAATTCTGCAAACCCTGGTATCTCCAGGGAAATTTTTAATAGCGTCAGTATTGCTTATGGTTGGAAAGACTTTTATCAGCCCAGCCTAAAAAAGACAATTTCATTGACAAATGCAGCGATGGAAAAATATCTGGGCAGCTATATTTGGTATGGAAAACCAGTATCGATTACTAAGGAGCAAAATGAATTGTGGTTAAATGCCCCCGTTAAAAGTAAATTGTACTTTACTTCTGAGGTTGATTTTTATATGAATGAAAAAGCAGTGGACTATAAATTCTCTGTAGATGCCAATGGTATTGTGAATGGATTTACAGATGCGAATGGTAGAAAAGTTGAAAAGGTCATTTAGGATTTGATTTTTATCTATTTAATATTACTTTTGGTCTCCACAGAACTTTATTTGGAATAACACCAGAAGCGATTGTCTTACAGGGCAATGACTAGCTTGTTTCTGTGCTATGGTGATATTTGTTTTATAGTTCTAATTATAGCTGGGGGGCGATAGTGTTGACTCAAACTTTACTTTCTGATTTAGAATTAATCGCTCTCTTAAAAGAAGGAAATGCTGCCGCGTATACGATGATTTACAACCGCTATTTTGATGAGTTGTACATTCATGCTTATCAGCGATTGAAGGACAGAGAAGAAGCTCAGGACGTAGTCCATGAGCTGTTTGCAGGCATCTGGAACAAAAGAGATGAACTGCTGGTTAAAAGCAGTCTCGCTGCTTACCTGTACACTGCCGTTCGAAATCGCATCCTCGATGTCATTGCACATCAGCAGGTAGAAAACAAGTATGTAAATTCCTTGCAAAATTTTCTGGAACAAGGCTACTGTGTGACCGACCATCAGGTTCGGGAACGACAAATGGCTGAATTGATTGAAAGGGGCATTTCTGAGTTGCCTCCGAAGATGCGTGAGGTATTTGAGCTCAGCAGAAAACAAGGCATGACACATAAGGAAATTGCTGTACAATTGAATCTTTCAGATCAGACCGTCAGAAAGCAAATCAATAATGCGTTGAGAATCTTGCGTATGAAGCTGGGAATGATGCTTTTCCTAAGCCTGTAAAATTATTATAAAATAAATATTAATTCTTTCTACCCCATCACCCCATGCCTTCCCGTCTATTCTTAAAAGGACCATAATTCTTTTTGCCTGAAGTTTTTTAACAGCAGTTATAAATGATGATAATACATGAATAGGGAAGATTTTAAGCTGATGAAATGTCAATAGAAAACAAGGAAGCTGTAGCGCTGCTAAAAAAATATAAAGAAAGGAATTGTAGCCCGGAGGAACTCGCCATGCTGGAAAGCTGGTACCTCAGCTATGGAGATGGAATTTGTGATCTGGATGTCGAAGCACTCAAGGAGGCAAAGTCTGCGGTATGGGCGAGATTGCCAATTCATACTGCGCAGCCAAAAACTTTGAGGCTTTGGCCAGCAATTGCCGTAGCGGCTGCTGTGGTATTGGTAATGGGTTTAGGAATAATGTTCTTTAAAAACTACCAGGCATCAAATGCCATCGCCAGACTGCAGCAGGAAGAAGCAAGCATTCGGCCAGGTGGACCAAAAGCAATGTTAACGCTGGCTGATGGTTCAAAAATTAGCCTGGAAGAAGCTGCGAATGGAAAATTGGCCAGTCAGGCTGGAATCACCATTACCAAAACCAAAGACGGACAACTGGTCTATACGATGAGTCCTTCCACTGCAGAAACACCAGCTCTCAAAACTTACAACACGATCAGTACCCCGAAAGGCGGACAATACCAGATCAATCTTCCTGATGGAACCCGAGTATGGCTGAACGCTGCCTCCAGTTTAAAATATCCTATTGATTTTGGGGATCAGGAACGTAAAGTGGAGCTGACAGGAGAAGGTTATTTTGAAGTCAGCCCGGATAAGGAACGACCTTTTAAAGTGAACACTGCCCGACAAATGGTGTCGGTATTGGGGACACATTTTAATATCAGCTCTTATGAGGATGATGGTTTTGTGAAAACAACTTTGCTGGAAGGTAAGGTGAAGGTACAGCTGAAAGATCTGGACGTTTCAGCGCTGCTGAGTCCTGGAGAGCAATCGGTATTAAAAGATAGGACCTTTAACGTTCAAAAAGTAGATGTGGAGGAAGCTATTGCCTGGAAGAACAACACTTTTGTATTCCACAATGAAGAACTCGGAGACATCATGAGGGAAATTTCCCGCTGGTATGATGTCGAAGTAGTTTGTCCGGACGAGATGGCAAAGGTCACTTTCTCCGGTACCATATCCAGAAGTAAAAATATTAAGCAGACGCTCCGCACCATGTTATTAACAGGAACAGTTCACTTTAAGTTTGAGGGAAGGAGGATCACCGTTATGCCTTAAACTTCTACTTCCCATGCTACATCCCGATCAATAATTAGAGCCAGAGGCGGTTGCAACGCCCCTGGTCTGTGTACTCTTTATGGAGTAATTGTTCGGGTCAGCTGTCAATAAATCGAATTACAAACATTGGAACCTAAACCCAAACTAAACAAATGTATGAAATTTCACAGGAGATTTAAACATGGTGAATTCTGCCATGTTTATGCCAGGATATTATTAAAATTGAAACTGACATTAGTATTTTTAATTGCTGTAGTTCTGCAGGTTAGCGCAACCGGTTATGCCCAGATTACACTAAAGGAAAATGCTGCTCCAATGGAGCAGATCATTCAGAAAATCAGAAAACAAAGTGGCTATGACTTCTTTTACAATGCCGGAATGATGGCTAAGGCCAAACCCGTCACCGTAAATGTAAAAAATGCTTCTGTAGAAGAAGTGTTAGGATTATGTTTTGAAGACCAGCCTTTAACTTTTAAAATAGAAGAGAAGACCATCGTATTGCAATATGTGAGCCCTCAGGTGCTGGCAAGAAGAGCAATCTGGGTGATTGGAAAGGTGCTGGATGAAACCGGAAAGCCTATTCCAGGTGCTTCCATTCGCATCAAAGGACTGAGCGATCAGCGTTATGCGGCCATGACCAATACGAATGGAGAATTCCGGATTTCCGTGCCTTCTGAGAATGCCATCTTATTGGTCTCTTATGTGGGCTATGAAACTCAAGAATTGAAAGTAAAAGGCAGTCAGAATCCGCTGATCGTCAATATGCAGGTTGCAGAGAACAATATGAAAGATGTGGTGATCACCGGTATGGGGATTACCAGGAACAAAAACAGCTTTACCGGTGCTACCGCTACCTTTAGCGGCGAGCAATTGAAGGCCATTGGTAACCAGAATGTGATCCAGAGCTTACGTGCGCTTGATCCTTCCTTCATCCAGTTGGAAAACAATAAATTCGGATCCAATCCCAATGTATTGCCGAATATTGAGATCCGTGGTAAAACCAGTATCTCTTCCACTTTACAAGATCAGTTCGCTTCAGATCCCAACCAGCCTTTGTTTATTTTGGATGGCTTTGAAACCTCTCTTCGTACCATTGTTGATTTAAACATGAACAGGATTGCATCGGTGACCATCCTAAAGGATGCAGCATCCACAGCGATGTATGGTTCTAAAGCCTCAAATGGAGTTGTGGTTATTGAAACCGTAAAGCCCAGACCGGGAGAGATGCGCCTGAACTTCAGCAGTGACTTTTCTGTGGAGATTCCTGATTTGTCTGGCTATAATATGATGAATTCAGAAGAGAAGTTGCGCTTCGAAAAGTTGTCTGGTGCCTATACAGTGGACCAGAATAGATTAGGGCCAAATCCGACCCAGCAAATTTTTCTGGACTCTTTATATGCAGTCAGACTTGGCAATGCCAAGCGTGGTGTGGATACGTATTGGTTAAATGAACCAGTACAAACCGGCTTCTCTCAAAGATATTCTATTTATGCAGATGGGGGAGATCAATCCCTGCGTTATGGCGTTGGACTAACCTATAAAAAGAATTCAGGTGCCATGAAAGGATCTGGAAGAGAAGACTGGGCAGGAAATGTGGACTTAAACTATCGCAAAGGCAAATTTAACCTCTCCAATCAGATCTACATCAATGGTTATACCGGTAAAGAATCTCCTTATGGTTCCTTCGCCAATTTTGTAAATGCCAATCCTTATTATAGAAAAGATTTAACCAGTCGTTACCTGGAAAATTCCAGGGACAATGCCGGTTCATTTTACAAGGTAACAAACCCGATGTACAATGCCAGATTAAATAACCTGAGCAGCACTAAGAACTTTGCCATTCAGAACAACCTTCAAATGAATGTAGACCTGACTGATGGACTGCGCTTACAAAGTGCAATTCAGGTTCAAAAAGGGATCACCACTGGGATAGATTTTCTTTCTCCACTGCATACTTCATTTGATGATACCAGTATTTTTGAGAAAGGGTCTTACAAGAATAGCCGCACCGATAACTTTAGCTATAATGGTTACCTGATGATGACCTACGGTAAGGTGATTGCTGAAAAACATTCCCTAAATGCAAATATCCGCGCAGACATCAGAGAAAGTAACAATGAAAATGTGCTGTTCAGAGCGGTAGGTTTCCCGGCTTCCAGCAATGGAAATCCAAGTTTTGCCTACAGTTATAAACCGGATTCCAGACCTGAGGCACAAATCTCAAAGACGCGTACCAATTCTCTGCTCTTTTCTGCCAACTATGCTTATGAAGGGCGTTACCTGGCCGATGTTTCCTATAGATATGACGGCTCCACTGCTTTCGGTGCAAACAAGAAATATGCGCCTTATTATAGTGGCGGTTTAGGCTGGAACATCCATCAGGAAGAATTTATGAAAGCTGCCAGCTGGATCAATACCTTCAGACTAATTGCCAATATCGGGATTACCGGAAATCAAAACTTTGCTTCCGTTTCTTCGATCTCCACCTATGGATATGATGCTTATATCAACCTATACGGGCAAGGGGTTTCGCTGAACGCGCTGGGTAATCCTAACCTGAAATGGCAAAATTCAGTGCAAACGAATCTGGGAACAGACATCGTCATGTTCGGCAATAAACTGAGCCTGAATGTAAATGCCTATAGAAAGAAAACGGATCCATTGGTCGTGGCTATAGACCTTCCATCTTCTACAGGGATCAAATCTTTCCCAATTAATGCCGGCTTGCTGGATACGAAAGGCTTTGAAGCCAACCTGAAATATTCTCCGATTTATAGACCTGAAGACCGCGTTTTATGGACCATAGGGATTACCGGTTCCATTTACAAAAGTAAATATGCAGGCTTCAATAACCAGCTGGCTTCTTTGAACACTAAAGCACAAAGCTCAAATTCATTGATGCGTTATAAAGATGGCTTCAGTCCGGACGACATCTGGGCAGTTCCATCCATGGGAATTGATCCGGCCACAGGAAGGGAGATCTTCCTGAAGAAAAATGGTCAGTATACTTTTATCTATGATCCAGGAGACATTGTGAGCGTAGGTAATAGTCAGCCGACAGTAGAAGGGGTATTTAGCAATGCAGTTACGTACAAAGGGTTTAGTTTTGGCGCCAGTATCCGCTATATCCTGGGCCGACAGATTTTTAATACTGCACTCTACAATAAGGTGGAAAATATCTCTTCTCAGGAATTGATGAACAACCAGGACAAAAGAGCTTTATATGATCGCTGGCAAAATCCAGGTGACCTGGCCACCTTCAAATCCATCAGTTTAACCGATAAAACAGAGATGAGCTCCCGTTTTGTACAGAAAGAAGATATGATCAGTGGGGAGTCGATCAGTTTTGGTTATAATTTCTTGCAAAATAAATGGTTGAAACAGATGGGGCTTTCCTCTCTGCGTCTGAATGGATATATGAATGACATCTTTCGTGTTTCCACAGTTCAAAGAGAAAGAGGAATCGATTATCCATTTGCCAAATCAGTGTCCTTTAGTTTAAACGCAAGCTTTTAGCCTATACTCATGAACAGAATAACTAAAAACCTATATTCCATACTGGCCATCTGCCTGCTGATGGCCATGATGTCCTGTAAAAAATGGCTGGACATTCAGCCCGAAGATAAATTTACAGAGAAACAGATTTTCTCAAGTGTAGAGGGGATTTCCGATGCCATCAATAGCGTATACATTGACATGGGAAAAACGAAACTCTATGGGGCGAACTTAACCAGTACGACCCTGGAAATACTGGCGCAGCGCTACAACGTGAATGGTGTACACAACCTTACAAAGTACCAGTCCTATGATTATGAGAATAAAGATGTGAAGGCAGAGCTGGATATAATCTGGACTAAAAGTTACATCAATGTAGTGAACCTGAACAAATTCATCGCCAACCTGGATGTATATTCAGGAGTGTTGGATGGTAAAACCGATTCTCTTTTCAGAGGTGAGGCTTATGGCTTAAGGGCCTTCATACAGTTTGATTTGCTCAGGATGTATGGGCCAAATTATAACACTGCGGACTCTACCAAAACTTCGATTCCTTATTATACCAAGGCTGGTACCGAGATCGGCGATTTGCTTCCTGCCAATGCGGTAATACAGAAAATTATTGCAGATCTGCAGACCGCGGAGGCACTGCTGGGTAATGATCCGGTAAGGAAATCCGGGATTACCAATGTTTCAGAGCAGGGTTTTCTAAACCTGCGCAATTATCGGATGAACTATTTTGCGATAAAAGGCCTGCAGGCAAGGGTAAATATGTACCGTGGCGATCGTGCAACCGCCTCCGCCGCTGCTAAGGTGGTCATCAATAATGCTTCGAAATTTCCATGGATTACGCCTGAGAAAATATTGACCGATAAGCTGGATCCTGACCGTGTGTTTTCTACAGAGATACTGTTTGGCTTGCAGAGTCTGGATCTTTACGACAATTACAGGGCTTATTTTGCCCCTGATGTGGAAGATAGAAATGTGCTTGCTCCTTTAGATGCGCGATTGAAAGCCGTTTTTGAAAGTAATGAAAACGATTATCGTTACAACCCGAACTGGATTCTGACAGGCATCGCCGGAAAGTCATACAAGACTTTTTTTAAATACGCGGATATCTCTAACAAAAAGCTGATTTACCGCTTTACAGTGCCATTGCTCAGGTTGAGTGAAATGTACCTGATTGCGGCAGAGGCTGACCAGAATGTAAGTTATCTGAATACAGTCAGAAACAAAAGAGGGCTATTGGATTTACCAGGAACCGCGGTATTGCTGACCGAATTACAGAAAGAATACCAGAAAGAGTTTTTTGGAGAAGGGCAACTGTGGTTTTACTATAAAAGACGCAACATCACTTCAGTACCAAATCCACTGGTGGCCAGTGGAAACCTGACTGTCAATCTTTCCAGGTATGTTTTTCCATTGCCTTTGTCTGAGTTAAATCCACGATGATCAATATAAAAGATTACAAAATGAAAAAAAATCATATCATCATCGCTGTTTTGCTGCTTTCTGTAGCATTTACAGCCTGTAAAAAAGGATTGAATACCTATGAGGGGACCGCGGGAATTTACTTCCGCCTTGCCACACTTCAGTTTTCCAATAACCCAGGGAGAGACAGTACTGCAATTTCTTTTTCCTATGCAAAAGCTGCGGTAAAAGATTCGTTGATTGCGATTCCAGTTCAGATTTCAGGGGCTAGAAGCCCTGAAGAAAGGGAATTTAAATTGACCATCGACCCAAAAACCACGGCCATTGCAGGGACTCATTATGAGATCTTAAATCAAAGGTTTGTGATCCCCGCCAACGGCACAGAGCAATATATTTTTATCAATGTGCATAGAACGACCGATATGCTCAGCAATAATTTCCTGCTGGTACTCAACCTGGAGGAGAATGAGCATTTTGGTACGCCGATGAAGGATCGCCTGGTCAATGCTACGACCGGAAAAAGACTCAGCTTCATCAAACATACCATTTGGATGAATGATATTCTGAAAAAACCAGCAGCCTGGTTAGATGCCTATCTGGGGCCTTTCAGCAGGAAAAAGTTGTTCCTGCTGGCAGAAGTTGCAGAGATCCCAAACATCGGGGATCTGGACAATACAGGTTTAACTTCTATCGGTAAAGTGCAGTACTACGGTACGTTTTTGCAGCGCTACCTGAACGACATGAGGGCTTCAGGTAAAACGGTGTATGAGGATGATGGTAAAGAAATGGTGATGGGTCCAAGCGTTCAATAATCTCTTTAGAAAATTAATAAGGTATTTTATGACTTATAAATATATTAAAACAGCATTTGCAATAGGCTTGCTATTCCTGGTATACTCTTGTCGCAAAGACATCGGAAACTACGATTACCAGGAAATCAATAAAGTCAAGTTTGCAGGAATTGATTCTGCTTATTTTGGCTTATTGGGAGAGCGTTTTCAAATTAATCCGAAACTGGATTTCACAATGGATCCAGCTGGAAATGAAGCTGACTACAGCTATGAATGGATCGCCCTGAATATGGGCTCTAGTGTATTGCCGAAGGATCAGAAAAATGATCTTGCCAAAACCAGGAACCTGGATATCGTTCTTAAAGTCCCGCCAGGTCCGTACAAGGTATATTATACTGTGACGGATAAAAAGACCGGTGTTGCCTATACCCGTATGTTCCGCTTAAATGTAGAGACCAGTATTTACGAAGGCTGGATGGTGTTAAATGATGTGAATGGGGCAGCGCGATTGGATATGATCTCTAAGATCAAAGATGTTTATTTGCCTGTGGCAGATGTATTGGGTAGTACCGGATCTGAGCTGGTTTTACAGGGCAAACCTGTGGATGTGTACTGCTATCCCTATAGTCGTACCGTTTATGGCGTCTATGTGTCTACCGATCAGCGTACTGATCGTGTAGATCCTGAAACCTTCAAATGGAAGAATACCTTCAATATCAAGTATGAGATGGTGGCGAATGTTCCTGACAACTTCCACGCAGATTTTATTTCAGGAATCATAGAGGAAAATGCCAATTCCTATATGTTCGCCAATGGGAATGTGTATTATAATTTTGCTACCTATCAGCTGAGTTATGGCACGCCTATCAACTTGCTGAAAGGCGAGACTGCCCCTTTCAAAGCCGCGCCTTTTGTACCCGCTGCAAGAGATCCGAAAACCCTGAATGCAACGGCAGTGCTATTTGATACGGTCAAGAAAAGGTTTGTAAAGCATTCTAATCATGAATCTAACTGTAATCCGTTGCTGAAACAAGACAATGCCTTTTTCGATTATAACAATGTGGGTATGGACCTGGTGTATATGGATTATTCTCCTTTTGGAGGCGGTGATGTCTTTGCCGTATTAAAAGATCCTGCTGGAAAAATTTTCCTGACTAAGTTCAATATGTTCAGTGGCATCCAGAATTATTTCTCGGAAATGACAGGCCCTGATATTGCAAGGGCAGAGAAGTTTGCCATCAGCCCGGTTTACGGTTACTTATTTTACAGTGCCGGAGGAAAGGTTTACGAATTTGATACTTCTTTGAAAACTACTAAACTGATGCTGGATAAAGGAGCGGAGCAGATCAGCCTGATGAAATTCCAGCCCTTCCGCAATACAGGAAACTCAAGACCATACTACCAAAGTAGAAGAAACCAATTGCTGATTGGGAGTTATAACCCGGCTTTACCTGCAGGAAAAAATGGGAAGATGGAATTGTACACAGTTCCAGGTTTGAATGCGGATTTGACGCTGGGAGAATCTTATGATGGATTTGGAAAAATTGTCAGCGTAAGTTATCGCGAACGCTAAATGAAATTGATCGGGCAGGAAGGCCCGATCTATACACCTAAAAATAAACTAACAAATGAACCTGAAAAAACTATGTACGCTGGCAGCCCTTTCATTGGCCGCATCCAGCGGATTTGCACAATTGCCTGTAGAAATCACCGGGCTATTAAAAAAGGAAAAGCTTTCTCCGGTAAAGCTTTTTAAAGTATCCGAAGGGAAAGTAGTAGAGATGGCAAGTACGATGCCCTCTGAAAAAGGAAACTTTGGCCTGCTGTTTTATCCGGAATATGAAGGCTTATATGTAGTTGGAATCGGCAATATCACGAGTCCGACCGACAATTATAAATTCTATTTTAAAGGAGGAGAAAAGTTGTCTTTGTCTATCCTTGATTCCAGCTATGTATTGAATGGGAAACTGAATTCTAAAGAAAATGTGATCCTTACCCAATGGCATGACCTGGTGAATCCTTTGGAGCAGAAGTCTATCAACTTTATGAAAAACAACAGTACTTTCGTTGATTTCTTTCCTAAGTTGGAAGAGATCTCTGCAAAGACGAAAACCTTTTTAAATGGAAAGATCAGCGGTAATCCTAAGTTTGATAAAAAGATGAGGGAGTATATGAACTGGGATATGGCTTCTTTTGCCAGTAATTTCCTGAACACGCCGCGTTCTGCGCATCCTTCAATTGAAGAATGGAGTCCTTTTTACAGTACCTTAAAACCAGAAGATTTTGCTAAAAATACAGCCATGGTTTACACGAATCCATGGGGTGCAAGGACTTTAAACGGCTTAGTGAGCGTGGCGATGAGACAGCGCAATGTAAAATACAGAAAAGGCGTAGAAGGGGTAAATGATCTGTTTGTCTTTTTACCAAATGACACATTAAAGGGTGATATGGTATTGGATCGCGCTGCAGGAATGAGCAATTATGTAGACTATAAAGAGCTGATGGATGCCCATGGCAAATATGTGCTGACTAAAAGTCAAAAGAAAAGAAACATGGATATTCTTGCGCCTTTAGCCTTATTGAAAGCCGGTGATGTAGCCTTCAATTTCTCCTATCCGGATAAAACTGGAAAAATCGTGAAGATGTCGGATTTGAAAGGTAAAGTAGTTTTAGTGGATGTATGGGCAACCTGGTGTGGCCCATGTAAAGCGGAAATCCCATTCCTGAAAAAACTGGAAGAAGAAATGAAAGGGACAGATGTGCAGGTGGTGAGTATTTCTGTAGATGAGGCTCCTGATAAGGATAAATGGTTGAAAATGATAAAAGATGAAAATCTTGGCGGTTTACAATTATTTGCTTCTGGCTGGGGAGATTTAGCACAGTATTATAAAATCAAAGGTATTCCACGTTTTATGGTGTTTGATAAAGAAGGAAAAATTGTAACGGTGGATTCACCTAGACCATCCAATCCGGCATTAAAAGCTTTATTGGAAAAAACATTAGCAAAATAATTATAGGCCATTCTGGCAAATCATTTTCAGGATGCAGCGATACCGCTGCATCCTGATCTATCCAAAAACCATCCTGCTATTCCAATGAAGAGAATTTATAAAATGAGTACCCTGGTGCTAGGGCTTACTATGGCCATTACCCAGCCGGTTTGCGCGCAGGAAGATCCGCAGAAAACCTTGATTCAGCGCCTGGATTCAATGTTTGTTGGCGCATCCGAAGGCCCATTACTGAAAAGTCTTGCAGCTGATTTTTCCGTTGGCGCCTATAGCCACCAAACGGCTGTCAGCTGTCTAAAAACAATAGCTTCCCGTTATTCATGCGACTCCATTCGCCTGAAAGGGGTACAGGAAATCGGGGGGAAGCAGCAGCTTCGTTTACAGCTCTATCCAAAAGGAAAAGTGCCGGTGGAGACTGCCGCGTATGTCAATAAAGAGTTTAAATTATTGTACCTGGATCTTTTTGATCAGCTGTATGGGATGAACAGGTATCAGACCTCGAAGTTAGTCGCCAAAATCCCATTTGAAACAGAACATGGTTCCATTATTTTGAAGGTAAAAATTAATGGCAGTCGGCAGCCTTTAAGGTTGTTATTTGATACGGGAGCGGATGGTATTGCGCTTAAATCATCGCTTGCAGACAGCATAGGTATAAAGCACAGTGCTGAGCAGAATGCATCGGTAGTAGGTGGTCAGATGAAAATCAAAATCTCAGAAGGAAATGTGCTGCATTTCGGTGATTTTGAATGGAAAGACCAGCGAATCGCCCTATTTGAAGAGCTGGGGAAAGGTACGGACGGCATCATCGGAAATGGACTGGCCAAAAGATACATCACGAAGGTAGATTTCGATTTGAAGGAAATTTACTTATATGATTATGGTGATTACAAATATCCACAAGCGGGTGTTGCAGTGCCGGTGAGCGTACCATCAGGATTGTTTATCATCCCTGGTGTATTGGGCATCGTCCCTGGACAAAGTTTTCCAGGCAGCTTTGTTTTTGATAGTGGCGCAGCTTACCAGTTGATTTGCTTTCGCCCTTTTGTGAAGCAAAACCGGTTATTGGTAGGGGGCTTTAAACCTGAATACCATAGCAGTACGACCAGTATGGGTATCAGCACGCCTACTTTTAGTGGGAAAGCAGCGACTTTCGCCTTTTCTAAAATGCCGGAAATCAAGAATATGCCCATTTCCTTAATGGCTGGCGGTGGACAAAGCGAAGATTGGAAGCCTGGTTTTGACGGATCAATAGGAATAAGATTGATCAGTAGGTATAATTTCACGATTAACCTGCAGCGTAAAGAAATCTATTTCAGCCCTAATCAGAGTTATGCCTTTCCTTATGATTTCTCCATTGGCGGCTACCTGTTTGGCTTTGATCTGGATGGGAGTTTATGGGTACAAGGACTGGTTGCCCCAGAAAATCCAAAGATCAGTTTAAAAGCTGGAATGAAAGTGAGCAGCATTAACGGTTTATCCGCCGAAAAACTATTGAAAGATCCTAAACTGCTCCCTAAAATACTGGAACAGGCAGATGGAACAAAATATACAGTTGAAAGTCAGCAGGGAGGGAAGCTCATCAAAGACATCCTGCTTAAAACCTATTAAGAAACCGATAAAACCAACATATATTCATGAAAACAATTAAATATTATGGCTTATTGCTGTTGCTTTTGTGCAGCAGTGCGGCTACTCAGGCCCAGCTGAAGACTGATGGTCAGTTTGTAAAAGTAAACAGCTGGCAGTCCTTATTGGATCTGGCTAAAAAAGAACATAAAATGATCTTTATTGATAGCTATTTTGTAGGCTGTCATCCTTGTAAACAAATGGATGATGAGGTATTTCCTTTGTCAGACGTTATACAACAGATGAAAGAGAATTTTGTCAGCGTAAAGATCGACTTTATGGTAGAAGAACTGGGTAAAGCCCTCCAGGTTAAATATGCGGTAACCGGTTTCCCAACTTTTCTAATTCTGGATGAGAATGGACAGCTGGTTTCCAGATTCTCTGGTTACCAGGAGGCCGATGTATTTCAAAAAAGATTAGCAGAGGCAAAGATCAAAGCTAAAAAAGGAGAGTTGATGACAGGTTTTAGTGGGAAGCTGGAAGTTGCTCATCCGGAGTTTTATACCCAGATGTTTAGCGCCAGAAAGCCAATGGTTCCTCAGGATATGGTTAATTATTTAGCTCAGAACAAAGATGTTTTAAAGGAAGAGCAGGCGGTGCCTTTTCTGATGATGAAAAGTATCAATCCGGAGTGGAACGCTTACTTCCTGGAGCATTATGCGGAGTTTGAAAGCAAATACGGCCAGGATCTGGCTTCAGGTAAATGTGCAGCCATCATCAATTCCAGGTTAAAAGGGATCGGAGGAAAAGTGGATGCACAGGCTTTTGAAGCATTTTTGAAAACAGTTAGACCGTATTATTCGGATGCCAGATGGCCTTATGCCAAACTGGACATCGCCGAAGGCTATTATTATAATCTGCATAAAGACCACAAATCCTTCTTCAAATATGCAGCGGCCAACTTTAATGATGATTCGAATAAAGTGAGGTATATGGCAATGTATTTGAATCAGCCGAAGGTGGATGAAGAGGAAAAGCAATTGTTCGCGAAATGGATGAAATTGGTAGTTACTGCAGATGCGACTTATGAGGTATTGAATACTGCGAGTAGTATAATGATGGCGCAAAAGGATGTGCAGCAGGCCAAAATCTACGCAGGATGGGGATTGAAAAAAGCCGCGGCACTTAAAAAAAGCGACCGATACTTTAAAGAGATCCTGGAGCAGTCAAAATAAGTTGATGTTTGAGATGAGCAAACGCCCTTGGTATCGGTTGTTA
This sequence comes from Pedobacter polysacchareus, assembly GCF_019802255.1. Classification (GTDB taxonomy): domain Bacteria; phylum Bacteroidota; class Bacteroidia; order Sphingobacteriales; family Sphingobacteriaceae; genus Pedobacter; species Pedobacter polysacchareus. Next base: position 78,648 of record NZ_JAHYSS010000011.1, read on the forward strand.
TCAGGGGCTTTTGCTTTTCTTTTAGTAGTGGTTTGATAATATATTGAATTATCTGCCGAAAACACCAGGGAAACGGTAACGGTGCTCATCGATAAGAACGGCGAGTCGGTAGTTTTCTTCTGAGTCGATTGCCAGATTCTCAATATCATCGATACTATAAGAAAAAGGATTTTTGCCTACTTTTCTATTGCCGTTAGCAAGGAAAGTACTGCGGTTGAAAATATGTAAAATTCCATCTTCAACAAAGGTATTGGGGCGATCTTCGCGCATCATATTCTTGTCGCTGTCGTAAAGTCTACGATTCATTGCTTTGATGGTAAAAAGAGAATCATAACGACTGTCCTCGGGGTCAAGGACATATCTGTGATAGTTTTCGATTGCATTTTGGATGGTTTGCTGCCTTAGGAAAGGAAAAATCGGCCCAAGTTGAAGAATATGTTCCGTTTCCACATGTTCGAGCATCGCAGTGGTGACCTTGTCGGAGGTCAGCTCCAATTCGATTTCCTGAGGTTCTGACCGATAAACATCAATCACTTTGATTTTGCCATAGCGGGAGTAATGGTCTTTAATTCTTCCGGCATCCGTGTTGATGATAATCTTTCCAATCTGCGGAATTGCTTCGAGCTTATCAACCATCAGACTATAAAGCATATTCCGTGAAATATGTTCGAAATGTCTGTTGGGAAAAAAATATCCGGCCACCTCAGGGATAGAAATGATTGCCGTTAATGAATAATTACTCATCTTTTGAATGGTTCTTTGATTTATAAACTCAATGTTACACATAAATAGGAAATTTGTTTCCATAGTTTTTAATAATTTTTTGTTTGAAACAATCTAGTAAGCAGGATGTTAAAGTTGGAAGAAACAGGAAGTATTCTTAAATTCTATAGATACCATGGAAAAAAGTCAAAACGTTAACGATCCAGGAGCTTCACATGTACCCGCTCAGGAAATAGGGTCGAAAATGGATGCTGTCGAAAAGATAGAGTTGAGTTCCGAAGCTGAAGCTATTCATTTTTTTAAAATTGTTAAGGACCGTCTGCTGGATGTGAATCGCTGGGCCGAATTTGCTGGCGGAGCTTCCTCAGATTTTTACCTTACTGATGCGAATGGCCTTGCTGTTCATCGTAAGGCCACTGATGGAGATCGAATTAAAATTGACATCCCCGGGCCGGGAACAAAAACTGGCAGTGGATACGATTGGGTGACAATTGAAAAAATTAAATCGGAGATTATAGGTGATGCTGAAGTCTTAAGTATGACGGCCAGGCCATCCGATAATCCTTTAAATAAGGAGGAGGATACGGCACATTTTTTAACTGACCAAGCTACTTCCACTTTTCAAGTGAAGCGTATTGGCCGCACCATTTATGCTGAAGAACATGGCAGGAATGAGGTTCCTAATACAGACACAGAGCATCCTTTGGATAATGTGCGTAATACTTTTGTTGGCTGGGGTGCTAAAATCGGATTCTCTTATCCACAATGGAAAGCCTTAGTTAAGGGGCTGCTGAATCATGATAGCCCTTATCAGCGCAGTTAATTTAAAATCTATAATTATTCACTTATGAAAAAGTATTGGAGAAATTTGTTGCCTGTCTTTCTACTGATTGGAATGCAGGCCTGTAGCCATGCGGATAGAAATGGGAGAGATGAAGCTGCTACAGGAGTAGTAGATTCCTTGAGCGATACTACCCTCAGGGCAAAGGCGATTACTGCAGATGTGGATGTAAATGGCGATGGGAAAATGTTTGTCTTAAATGCGTCAACAGCGGAGCTCCTGGAGATCGAAGCAGCTAATTTGGCGATGAATAAAAGTAAAGATAAACAAGTAAAAGATTTTGCTGCAAGGATCTTAAAGGACCATAAGCTCGCTAATGAAGAGCTTAATCGAATCGCTAACGCAAAAGGAATTCAATTGGTGCAAGCCTTATCTGGAAAAGCAGAAGGAGATTTGAAAGTGTTGAATACATTGGCTAATCGGGAATTTGATTTACAATACATACGTATGATGATAGATCAGCAACAGAAAACCATGCAGCTTTTTACAGATGGCTTAGGCTTAGCTGATCCGGAACTAAAGGAATTTTCAGTTAAAATCCGTCCATTGATTGAACAGCATTATAAAAGGGCGCTGGAGATTGGTAAACACTTAAATATCAGTAATGCTAATAATGGAGATGATTTGTTAGGAATAAGCCCGTAAATTGGGGAGATCTTTTTAAAGAATTAATATCGCGGAGCACCAGTTTGTTGGTAAGATTCAGAAATTCGAAATGTTAAGTTGATTCTCGGGCCAATATCCCTGGCGGTTTTTGGGATATGGTGCTCATAATGCTGCTGCATGGTTTCTCCCATGAGCAGCAAACTTCCATGAGTGAGTGGGATATCCAGTGGCGGAATGTTCTTTGTTGATTTATGACGAACCTTAAAAATCCTGGTGTCACCAAAGGTAACTGAAGCAATGTGATGGTGTTTGCCATCTGCCGGAAGGTGATCACTATGCCAGGAGACGGAATCCTTGCCGTTTCTATACAGGTTTAAAAGCACACGGTCAAAACTGATTTCTGTGACTTTTTCTATTGATGCTTTGATTTCCAGTAATGCTGGTGACCATTCCAGTCCATTTTCTCCTCCATAGTAAGCGGTTAACCGGGGATCTAAGACTATTTTATCGTACATCTTCCGCATGCGCTGCTGCCAGGGCGCTTCTCTAAAAAGCGTTTTAAAATAGCTGTCTGCTTCAGTCTTACTGAAAAAATGCTGCCAAAGCCGCAATTCTGTATCAGGTAAGTTGAAGTCAATATACTTTTTAATACCTCCGTTAAATAGTGCTGTTTCTTCAAAAAGGTTCATGATACAAATCTATGAAAACTTAGATGTAAACTAAAAATATTAGTAAATAATATAGGATGAACAACTGCTTCTTGTTGAGTATGCCAAAATAAAGGATATGATTCCTTAGTTTTTAGGTTTGCTATTGATTTTAGTGTTCATTATTATGATGCTGCTGTCTTGAAAAATTGTTAGCGACAAAAGTGATCATTATATTGGATGTAAATGGGTTTACAGATAACCCTTACGATACAAAATTTCCAATATACATTTACTGGGGGATTGTTTAATTTTACTTGATTTAAGCGAAGGAATTCGTATTATCGTAATGATTAACGTCACTGTGGCATCTAACAAGAAATTATAAAAAAAATATGGGACTATTTGATTTGTTCAAAAAAAAAGAAACTAAGGAGACGCTAAAGTCTGAGATACCAAAAACTGAGCTGTTTTCATTTATAAGCATATACAACGAATATATTGTACGATTTATAGAGATGCAGCAACAAGGGAATTTTGCACCTATTTCAGCATATCAGAATGCGAATGCTGAAATTATTGGTTTTCTTTATTTTTATTCAGGAGATGATGATTCTTATTCTCTTTCTGCCCAAGAAGTAATCCATAAAATGGAAAGTAATTTTGAACAAAAGATAGCCAATAACGAAATAAATTCCTATACAATTTTTTATCATTCTCAATTTGCATATGACGACAATCATAAACTTGCAACTTCTGAAGATGAACTTAAGGCAATAAGCATTTCTTATCACTTTAAAAATGGGAAAAAAGGTACAATAGGACTTCCTTACTCCTATGAAAACGATGAAATAACGTATAAAGGGTTTAAAGATTTTAGTAAGGAAGAGAATGATCTCATTTTTAGAAAAGCGCTCAATGACAATAAGAATTATTTCCAACATAGGGAAGAAGTAAAATCACCAGTAGTTGAAAATGAAATTGGCTTAAAGATTAAGAAATCAAATAGCACCGATTTGAATAATACCTGGGCTGGAATATTTGGCTTTGATAGTTATGAAAAACCAGGCGGAGATGAGGTATTAAAAGAACATTTCGCATTGGCTATAAAGAAGGGTGTTGTTATTGCCAAGGATAATGTTTCTATTTCTCAATTAGAATATGAAGATGTCATTTTGAAAGGCATTACTTTAGAGGGAAAGCCTATAGCTATTTTGCCCGTAATTAAAACAGAGAATGCAGTCGATGTGATGAATAAGCAAATAACCGAATGGGAGAATGTTGACAATTTAGAAGCGATCATAATGGGTAGTGCCCGTGGTAATTTTGGAGTCATTTATCTTGCCACCGATTATGCAGAAAATAAAGAAGTTTATCTTTCGAAAGAGGAATTGAATGTAAAAATTAGCGGAATTGCTTTTGTTTTAGACATGAGTATATTAGATAAATCAGAAGGAGCAGTCAAATTTAGTGATGACTTTACCATATATATGCCCAGTAAGGATTTACCTAATTATGCTTGTTTTGACTTTATAGGCCTGCTAGTAGACTATAAAGAAACGAATTTACTTGAAGACGGTGGTTTAAAAGGTTATATTATGAAGGTTCAACTTGCTGCAAATCCAGATATAAAAGACTCATTTACAATCGATATTTTCGTGTCTGAAGCGAATATGAGATTTAAAGAATTTACAAAAGGAATGAAATTAGCTGGAATGTTTCAAATGCAAGGACACTTAGTAGAATAACAAACAAGTGGATACAGCAACAAAAAAACACATGGATCATTCCATAATTGAGATTTCATGAAGAGAATATTTGAAAAAAAACCAGTCTTATTCTTTGTTATTCCGCTTGTCATTTTCTTTTTAATAGGATGTGCATTGCTTTATTTCGCAGTGCTTAAAGTTGAACTGATTCCATTTTATGGCTGGATTCTCATTGGAGCTTTTATCATCATCCCAATGTTATTGATATATGGGTTTGTATTTGGTTTTAGCCCTGGTAAAGCTGTAGCGTCCAATAGAAATCAATTGGCTTTCAGTCCGGATGGTATTAATTTCGAAATGGTGTTATTTGACTGTTCTTGTTTCATCAAATGGAATAGCATTGATACCATTATTTATTCGGATTCCAGGAATGAGGATTACGCTGAGTATATCATTTTTGTCAACGAATTACCAATATGTATTCAAAAGGAAAACCCATGGTGGCCAAATAGGTTATTTCCTTACCAGCAAAAACACCATAAAATAAGGATAAAAAGTGATGCGGTAAATTTTAAAGCTCTACCTGATCAATTGGAAAAGTACTTACGATCGAAAGTTAGTTTTGAATTTAAAGACAGCAGAAAAGGGACTTTAATAGATTCTAAAACATTTATTGAAGGAAATATACAGACGACTACAGAACACTGGAAGCCAACACGTAATTATGAGCCTTTTGAAATGATATACGACAAGTATAACCGAACAGTTCATGATATTGAAAAACGGGACGGTGCGATTTAGTTAGGAATTTTCCCATCTTCTTCCCCGTATTTTTCGAAGCCATTATAATGATAGGATTGCTCAGCACCTGCACCACAGATGCTGAAGAAGATGCTTTTATTTGCTAAGGTGCCCTCGGTAAATTCGTCTTTAGAGGAGGGTTGAAGCTTTAAATATTTACGCAGATATCTGGCATCGTTGTATTGGTTTTGCTTATAATAAGCATCATTTTCCTGATCGGACTGATCCGAATATTGATTGGATTTTGCGTTATAGCTGTACTTAGCCATATCTATTTCTGGATAGGTATGGTAATGTTTATTGGCATAAACAGCGTTTTTATTCAGACCTTTTGATTGGTCATATTGGTTTTTCCACTCCAGGATCTCCTGCCATTGTTTCTTCTCCTCTGGACCGTGTTTCTGAAAACCTTCAGTTCCTCCATAATTGGAAAGTTTGATCACCTCAGCATTTTTACTAGAACTGATCATGGCGGAGAAATGTTCATATTCGCGCTTAGGCGTGTTGTGGACTAAAATAAAATCATTGGAGCCGGATTCATTGGAATAATGCCAGGAACTTTTATCCTCCCCATTTCGCTTTGAAGATGCTTCCGGTAAAATGGATAAGATGAGATTTTTGATTCGACCTTGTTTCTGGTATACAAAGGGTGCATCAAAACAATTGGCGTCCTCATTGAATACCTGTTGTGTGCTATCCTGATCAAATTGAACAAAGGTCTTACTGCCTCTTTCAAAGCCTACGAAGTTTATTCTTGTGCTGTCCCCTAAAGCAGGGTTTTTATGAGCAAAGACTTCGAATAGTTCCTGCTTGTCCGGATAGAATAGGAGGTAGTCTTTTTCAAAAAAATACCTGCCAAACACTCCAGTGGCATAACCGTAAAGTAGAAAGGTGCCATCTTCAAAAAGGCTGATTCCTGAATTACTGCCATACAGACCTGCATGTTTTTTATAGCGTAAATTCTTGGTTTGATGTTGTGCGGAACTATTGTTGATGAGGGCCATACAGAAAAGGAGCGTGATTAATGACTTCATAAGATAAAGGTACTCATTATTGCGATTTCATTACTTTGCCTTTTTTCTACAGTAATTTTTAAATAAAGACGCAGCCAATGTATTACTCGCGTCTTCCGAAGCATTTACATCATGAATTCCCAGTGGATCGTAAAGGCTAAATCGAAATACCGCTTCCTCCCACAATTTTTATCCCATCGGAGAAATTTTTCCAAAAGCGGATATATCTATATTGGGCTTCAAAGGGTTGATTGTTATAGCTTCCTTTCAAGTTCATTTTCAGCGTAATAACAGCTAGATCATCTATAATATTTAGCTGTTCAATATTTGGACTAAGCTCAGCTATTTTTAGATTTCCATTGCGATAGGTTTCTAAATCCATTTCTTTCGTAATAGTTTCACCACTCGGGACGATGAAAAGCAAATCATTGTGCAGCAATTTGTCGAGTATTTGTACGTTACTATTTTTCATAGCGTCGTAAAGCTGGTTTTCAAGATTTAGAATATCGTTTTTTGTTATCATATTTTTTAATTTATAAAGACGTTATTTTTTAATCAGGTGTTATCAATCATCGGATGTTATCAACAACATTTTGTATGTAGGTAAAGGTTGTTTCCTTAATTGCTAAAATACATAAAAATCAATCTTAATCACATTGACTCTTATTGATTGCCTTATCCCGAAGGAACCCATGACCTTCGTATAATTTAACTATTGATTACGCTGAAGGTAATTTTTATGTACAAGCCAGATGTTAATTTCATTTACTAAAATGCTAATTTTTGTAATTCGTGATACTCTATTTTTAACATATTAAGAATTTTTAAAATGAATAGACTGATCGTAATTATTCTCTTCGTTGCACAACTAATTACCTATAACACTTTTGCTACTCCGCCTAGTTCAAGTACTACTATTGGTTATGGCATTAAGAATACACACATTGCTCAAATCAACACTAATCAAATTGTGTTGGTTACAGGAAGCACTTATCGCTTTACGGTAGATACACCAGAGGATAAAGGATGGATTGCGACACAAGCAACAGTTAGTGAACTGATCAGTGAAATTAAATCGGCTGATGGTTCAAGGCAGCATTATCAGGTTATATCTAAGGATGGAACTGTTAAGAGTGCTGGTCTTGTGCAAGAAGGAGATGTATTAAAGGTTACAGCACAAGATGGAAACACCACAAAAAAGTATTCAATTTTTCTAAGAGCAGGGGCTTTAGGTGGAAAGTTGAGCTTAACGCAATCTCAAATTACTCGACACACTACTAAAACCATCACCATTGCCTACACAGCGGGAATAAGAAGTCCAGATGCAACTGTTCAATTGTTTTTACCGAAAGGAATTGAGCCTAGATTAGAAAACACAAGTATTAACGTGATAGGCAGAGGTTTTGTAAAGTTAAGCGAATTGTCAAGTCAGTCAATTGGTAGGGTGGGCTCATGTTATTCATATACAAAGGTTGGAAATGTAGTTCTTTCTAAATCTGCAGATGGTACAGCGCTGATCACTTTTAAACATTTAGATTTTAGACCTGCAAACGGAGCCGACTTAATTATCAACATAAATGGAGTAAGGTTAAAAGATAGTGGGAACCTTACTTTTAAAGCTATTTACACAACCGCTCAACCAAATGTTTTAAGTAGCGCTGGAACAGGAAATGAAACAGCGGTTTTAAAAGTAACCAACACCATTGCAGATTTTGAACGGGTGGTTAATCGTAGCTTAGCCTATCAAGAATCTCAACAAACATATACTTCAACAAGCTTTAAATGGCCGTTAATTAGCGATACAAGAAACATACAATTACAATCATCTATAAATGAAGGCAAAACTTGGTCTACTATTGCTGCAGTTATAGATGCTAAAAAGGGAACGGCAAAAGTGGTTAACCTAAAGCCTAATCTACTGTATAGTTTTAGGTTATTGGTAAAAGATGGCGAACACAAAGGGTTTTCTAACCAGGCTCAATTTTATACCGGAAAATTAGCTATTAAAAAGTTTGGTGTCAATGCCGATGATCAATTAGATGATACTCAAAAAATTAATGAAGCAATAGCTTATTTGAATAAGATTGGGGGAGGCACGCTGTGGTTTAGCAAAGGAACATATTTAGTTAAAACGGTTCATTTGCAAAGCGATGTTTACTTGTTCTTAGATAAGGAAGCTACCATAAAAGCGGTAAAAGGGGCTGATGCACCTGAAACTACTTGGTTTAGTGATAAAAAATATCGCTCAGGCTTATCACCGACTGCCATTGGCCCTTATGCCGATCCGGAAAATTACCTAACTAAACAAGATGTAGGTCATCATTATTTTAGAAACACTATGTTTTTTGGCGAACGCTTAGATAATATTAAAATTATTGGAAATGGTAGAATTACAGGTGATGGCAATTTAGTAAATGGCGACAATGTAATGAACAATGCGGCCGATAATAGAGCCGATAAAATGTTTACATTAAAACTTTGCACCAATATTGAAATAGGAGGTCTAGCTAAAGCTAACGACTTATGGTATGATCCAATTAAAGATGAACCTTGTTATATCGCTAAGGATGGTACAAAGGATTTTAACGTGGAAAATATGCTGAATATTGATAGGGCAGGGCATTTTGCATTGTTGGCAACTGGTTCTGATTCAATCAATGTTCACAATACCTATTTTGGAAAAAATAGCACTTCCAATGTTCGTGATATTTACGATTTTATGGCCTGCAATGAAGTTACTGTTACCAATATTTATTGTAAGGTAAGCTCTGATGATATTGTTAAACTAGGCTCAGATTGTTCATTGGGTTTTACAAGACCCGCACATAATTATAAAGTGCGCAACATTATAGGCGATACCAATTGTAATTTATTTCAAATTGGGTCAGAAACGGCTGATGATATCATGGACATCTGTGTAGATAATATTTATGTTCTGGGAGCAAATAAAGCAGGTTTCTCTATCTCGACCAATGATGGAGCGCACATTAAAAACGTCCATCTTAATTGTGGGCACACCGGATCTCTACATTCTAGGTCTAAAATGTATCGTTCTACAACACCATTTTTTATCTCTATCTCTAACCGAGGTCGGATATTAGGTGCCGAAGTAGGTAAATATGCCTTTACTGATAATGGAGTAAAACATGATGAACTGCTGGTTAAGAATGTGAACATTGGCTTGGTAGAAAATATTATAATTAACGGAGTTGATATAGCAGAGGTTTATGGTGGAAGTTCTTATGGCGACGCAAATATCCGTTGGAAACCTTTTGATGGTAAACAACGTAAAGCTAGTCCGATCATAGCTGGTTATAAGTTGCCTGATAGTTCAGAAGTAGTAGGCGGACTAGATTTTAAACTCCCTAATGGTAAACATACGGGTTATATCAAAAATGTATCCTTTACAGATGTACAAATTTTAGTGAAAGGGGGAAATGTAGTTGCTGATACTTTGCAAATACCTCCAGAATTGGGTGTTGGGCAGTATAATGTCTCTAATTTAAAAGTGCAGCCTTCTTATGGTTTATGGGCTAGGCATGTAATGGGATTAACGGTCAAAAATAGCGTATTTAATTACGAGAAAAGGGACAGTCGGCATGTGATGTTTTTAGATGATGTAATTGGTGCAGAGCTTTCGGAATTGAAAATGGTAAAACCGATGGATAACCCTACGGTGATTGGTTTAAAAAATGCATCTCAAGTTAAAATAGATAAAATATTTTACGATGATGATGTGCAGGGTAAAAATCCTAAAGCACTATTAAAACTCAATTAATTGGATCTATTGCCTCAAGCATTTGAAACATTTTTAAATGAATAATACCTATGATGTATAAACCAGTGGTGGTTTTTGCATCAGCTGCTTGCGCCCAAAATGATAAAATTTATCATAAAGGCTGGATAGATTTTAATAATTTTTTTTATGTAATTAATTATTCAATTTCAATTAGAGCTACATTAAATGTTCAGATCGCGCTTTTTGGTGCTAATACTGTTGAATAAAAGGACAATTCAATTGGGTGAAATTTAACTAATTATCACGTAGTTGCATTGTTAAATATAAACGACCAATCGGTTTAATACTTTTCTTTTAAAGCTAAATTGTATGAAAAAATTAAGTGCATTACTGTTTTTCCTATTCATTCTGAGCCATGCAAAGGCAGTAGATTTTGACATCACTAAATATGGGGCAATTGGTGATGGGACTACTTTAAATTCACGAGCTATCCAAAAAGCTATTGATGCTTGTCATAAAAATGGAGGTGGTAGGGTAATCATCCCTGCGGGTAAATTTTTATCAGGTACCATAGCCATGAAAGATAACGTTATCCTCTATTTACAGAAAGATGCAGTTTTATTGGGCAGCATAGATTTAAAAGATTATCAAAATTTAGATCCATTTACTGAAGGTTTAGGGATAGATGTGGGTTGGGCCTTATTGGTTGCTGTAGATGCAAAAAATATAGGCATTGAAGGTGAAGGGACAATAAACGGACAAGGTTCTGCAATAAAAGCAAAACATATATTAACAGATACTCGCCCAGAAGGACAAAGATGGGGATTAAGACCATTTTTAGTACGAATTGTAAGGTGTACAGGGGTAACTGTAAAAGGAGTGACTTTAAAATATGCAGGAGCCTGGACCTCACATTATTTTCAAAGTAAACAGATTGTAATTGAAAATGTAAAAATTCAAAGCGTAGGCGTTGCACATAATGATGGGATTGGAATTGACGGATGCCAACAAGTACGCATTAAAGATTGTGATGTGGTAAGTGGAGATGATGCATTGGTATTTAAAACTACATCAAGTAAAATGGCTTGTAAAGATATTGAAGTATCTGGTTTAAGGTTAAAAAGTAGTCAAGCCGGTATAAAAATGGGTACAGAATCTATGGCACCCTTTGAAAATATTAAGATAACCAATTGCCATGTTTATGATACCAAAAACGGAGGTATTAAATTGTTAACCGTTGATGGTGCTTATCTCAGAAATATACTTATTTCAGATATAACAATGGATGAAGTACGTACGCCTATGTTGTTTAGGTTAGGGTCAAGATTAAGTGTTTTTCGTAAGGATACAGAAACCAAACAAGCCACAGGAACTTTTGAAAATGTAGTGATTAGAAACGTGAAAGCCAAAGCGGCTGATGCAGCACAATTAACCCCACCATCTGGTGTATTAATTACAGGCGTACCTGGCCATGATATTACCAATTTAACCTTAGAAAATATAGAAATTACCCTTGCTGGCGGAGGTAATATAGAAGACGCACGTGTGGTAGTTCCTGAGGCAATAGATCAATATCCAGAAGTTAAAACCTTTGGTCCAAAAATACCAGCTTATGGAGTTTGGGCTCGTCATGTAAAAGGCCTTAAATTGATTAATGTGAAATTTAATTTAGGCAGCAGTGATGTACGCCCTGCTTTAGTATGTGAAGATGGTAAAGATATTACCATCAGCAATTGGAATTTGCCAGAAACAAAAGGTGCTGAAGCAATTATCCGCCTAGAAAATGTAATTGGAGCTGATGTTAATGCTATCGCTGTTAAGGGTGAGGCACAAGCTTTAGTAAGAGTTGAAGGTGCCAATAGTAAAAGTATTATTGTTGACAAGAATAAGGCTCCCTCAATTCAAAAACAATTAGTGTTTGCAAGTCACGCTAAATCAAATTAACTAAAAATAAAAAAGGTAATATGATCAAATCTCTTTATAAATTGAAACCTTTAGTAGGAGTAATACCGAGGCCATGATACGGTTTTGCCGATCAATAGATTCAATAGATCGGTATCCCTTATACGGAGCTTGTTTTCAATAGCAGGTATTTGAACATCCGTATAGGGCTTTTCAGTGCCCTCCTTTTGAAGGGCACCCTTTTTTAGTTATTTCCGAGATTTATTTAGTCTTCGAAGCCCTAATCACTTTAACTTGAGCAGGACTAATTAAACTTGCCTTATTCCCGAAATTGTTACGGACATAACTTAACACATCTGCTACTTCTTGATCGCTGAGGTGGCTTAGTCCAGGCATAGGGTTTGCGTAAGTTTCGCCATCAATTTCAATTTCTTTATCTAGGCCTTTTAATATGATATTGATCAATCTTTTTTGGTCGCCTAAAACATAATCGGTTTTAATTAATGGTGGGTTTAAACCCATTACTCCGCCACCATCAGCCTGATGGCAGGCTACACAATGTTTGGCATATAATATCTTTCCGTTTGCCAATTGGTTTGTAGGGGTTTTAGCTACTATAGTCTTTTTTTTGATTTGTGCATTTGAATTTGAAAAAAATCCAATTATTAAAATGGCAGCACCTATTATTTTCTTCATTTAATTTACTTATTAATATTATATCCAATTCTATAAACAGTTCCTTTAACATCATCTGTAACATATAATGAGCCATCTGGTCCTTGGGCTAAACCACAAGGTCTATGCAATGCCTCTCTTGGCACCATTACCTCATTTACACCAGAGAAACCATCAGCAAATATTTCCCATTCTCCAGCGGGTTTTCCATCTTTAAAAGGAACAAAAGCAACAAAATAACCAGCCTGTTTTTCTGGTGCTCTATTCCATGAGCCATGAAAAGCAACAAAAGCACCTTGTTTATATCTTTCAGGAAACATGTTACCTGTATAAAATAATAAAGCATTTGGTGCCATGTGTGCTGGAAATGCCACTATAGGATTGATGAATTCTTTGCTGCCTTCTTTTTTTCCATCTCCGCCATATTCTGGGGCAAGGATATTTTTATTCTGATAAGTATCATAATAAACATACGGCCAACCTGCATTATCTCCTTTTTTAATCATATACATAGCTTCAGCCGGAATTTCAGCAGATTGTTTGGTGTTAAAAAGCTTGGGCCATGAAGAGTTTAAATTGTCTCGACCATGTTGCATCACATAAAGTGTATTGTTTTGTGTATTCCAATCTAAGCCCATTACGTTTCTAATTCCTGTAGCATATCTGAAGCCGTCAGCATAAGATTGATTTAGCTTATTAGCTTTAAATTGCCATATACCGCCGGCCGAATCTAAAATTGGACAACCAACTTTGCCTTTAGACTCCAATCCTCTATCATTTTCTTGACAAGAATTAGTAGGGGCACCAATATTTACATAAATATGATCTTCATTATCTAATAAAATAGATTTGGTTTGATGTTGCCTGCCAGCTAATAACCCAGTAATGATTTTCTCTGGGTTTGCAGGATCAATTACTTGTTCGTTTTCATCTAATTTATAACGAAATACTTCTTTATCGGAGGAGGCATATAGATAGCCGTTCTTAATGGTAATACCTGTTCCACCGTAATTGCAAAACGCAGTCTGAACTTCATATTTTCCATCTTTATCCTTATCTTGGAGATACAAAATACCTTTTCCATCTACTACTTTCATTAGTTTAATATATATGCTACCATCTTTGGTAATCACAATATGGCGTGCTTTACCCAAATTGTCTGCAACTTTATTTGCTCCAAAACCAACTGGCAACTTTAATCCAGCATTATCGGCATCGGGTTTAAATGGAGTAACATCATTCTCGTGTTTGTTCATAAAGGAGAATGAAATGCCTACAATTACAAAGCAGGCAATAATCAGTGGTATAATTGTTTTTTTTCTCATTTTGATATTGAATTATTTTTGAAGTTTTATTTTTTTAATACTTCAGGAATTCCGGTAAGATGATCTTCTTCATAAGTTACCTACTGGTAATTTCTAAAACAATACTACTTAAAGGTCTTAACTTAGCAGGAGAAACATTCAAACCAATGTTCATTAAGTAACTGCCACTATAAACCTTGCCATCTTCCGGGCTCTCGGCTGTAACACCAGGTACCAGATTAATTTCTTTAATAATGTACTCTTTACCTGCATCTAGCCCTTGTAATTTAACCTTCCCAAAGATTTGTTTTTTTCTCAAAAATAAATTGTAACTAAATAAAACAGCTTTGTTTTTTGCAGAATCTGCATACATCAATACAGCTCTTTCCTCATCATAAGGAGAAACTAGACGATAAAGATCTCCAAACCAAATCACTTTATTTAACCTACCGTAGTTGGCGACAGCAGCACTGCTGAAATTGATTTCCTCTGGAGTCATTTTATCTACACTAATATCATAGCCTAACTTGCTCATCATGGCAACATCAGTTCTAAATTTTAGCGTTTGTTTTCCCATAGAAGTTACATGGCTAGAAATGGTGTTAGACGGGAAAAATTGAGAATAACCCCATTGAATAAAGACCCTTTCCGCAGCATCGGTGTTATCACTTGGCCAAAAGGAATCGAAATATTTAAGTGCGCCATAATCTGTTCTACCACCTCCTCCAGAACAAAGCATGATGGGTAAATGAGGATATTTAGCTCTTATCCTTTGCATGATTTTATAAAAACTCTCGGTGTAATCAATAAACATACGAGATTGATCTTTTCCTAAATAAGGAGAGTAAGGATTTGTCATGAACCTGTTATTGTCCCATTTAATGTAAGCAAGATCAGGATTTTCGGTCATCATTTTATCTACCAAGTCAAATATGAAATCTTGAACTTTTGGGTTAATTAAATCTAAAATCAACTGGTTACGTTGGTAACTTTCTGCTCTATTTGGTAGCTTTAAAACCCATTCAGGGTGTTTTTCATATAGTTCACTTTTAGGGTTTATCATTTCTGGTTCTAACCAAATACCAAACTTGATCCCTTTTTTTGTAGCTTCTTTTACCAAATAACCCATTCCATCTGGTAATTTCTTACGGTCTTCCTGCCAATCGCCTAAACCTGTTTTATCATCATTTCTCGGGTATTTGTTGCCAAACCAGCCATCGTCTAATAAAAACAAATCAAGACCAAGTTTTTTTGATCCATCAAATAATTCTACCAATTTCTCCTGGTCAAACTTCACATGTGTAGCTTCCCAGTTGTTAAGTAAGATCATCCTCGATTTATTGCCATCTAAAACCCCGTATTTTCTTGCCCAGTTGTGTAAATTTCTACTGGCCTGACCCTTACCAGTTGCACTATAAGTAAAAACAAATTCTGGCGTAATAAAATGTTCTCCTGCTTTCATTGTAAGTGTAGAAGCATAAGGGTTAATACCAGAAATTATTCTTAATTTATTGCTTCTGTCAACTTCAAATAAGAATTGAAAATTACCTGTCCAGGCTATTGTCCCAGCAATTACTTCACCATCATTCTCGGTTGAAGATTGATTTGGAGACAAAAAAAACACAGGTGTTTGGTACATATTGGTTCTACTCCCTAATTTGCTATCAATGATTTTGATACCACTGGTTAATTGACTTTCCTGTATGTCCATTTCTCGAGCGTAATCACCATGAAATTGAGTAAGGTAATAATTAGTCGCATCAAAATGCAGCATTGATGAAGCATAGTTGTTTACCGTAATGCTGTTCTTTTCTTTATTGATGATCTCGGTAGAACTTGTTAAAACATTTGCGTTAAAGGCAGCCTTAAAGTGTAGTATAACCTCGGTTTGATAAACAAGGTCTTTTAAATAAATATCAGTTTGAGTAATGTCACCTTCAACTTTTTTAGTTTCTACCTTGGTAAATCTTAAGTCTAAGGATGGATTTCCATCTGCGTGAACAACACGAATTGCTGGCTCAAAAACATCTTCCATTCCTGCTCCTATATAGGCATCGTTTATGTCCCTTAGTTTGGTATAATTAGCTTTTGGTAATGATTTGCCTAGGTAGCGCTGATACAGTTTTCCATTAATCTCCCCACTAAAAACCAAGCTGGTGTTTTGGGTTTCAATAATAATTACCTGGTTGTTTTGTGCCCATAAACTAGTGGTGTAAAACAATGAAATGATAAAGAGAATAATTTTTAAATTCATGTGTTTTTTTTTGACATGAAATAAGCCAATTAAAGGAGAATTTGAATAGCTTTTATTATCCATTTACTCAATTATGTTGGCAAGTTGAAATAAAAAAGCTCATCGTTTGTTCCATGGGCTTTAAGTGCTAGAAACGCTGACAGGTTTCTAAGTGGAAGGAATTTTCTAAATGACTCACCGAATAACTCAATTTTTTATGAGAATTGGTGCAGCTTTTGGTACTCCCGTAAAAGTGAAAAGGCCGTTAATCATGCGATTAACAGCCTTTTTTGCGTTTTTGCCCCGTCCTAAAATAGGTTGACATCAAACTCAACTTATTATGAAAAATGAGGAAAAGAAAACCGTCAGACGTAG
>NZ_JAHYSS010000012.1 GCF_019802255.1 Pedobacter polysacchareus
CGGACTAAGTATCTGTTGTAAAGAACATATAGTAGTAACAGATCCCAACTGTAAAGACTTTTTAGGACAAGACATAGCTAGTAGGCTGTATAACTGGCTAAGTGCATATCTATATAAGCATATATCGGGATATACAGCCTATCAAAAACTATGGTTACAGTAATTAACCGGATTCCCAGTTAGCCTTTTTGTAATTTAAATTCATCACTACTAGAGATAAACGCAAAAATAATACCTGGTAATTGCGGAAGTGAAATATAACTCCAGAGCACATAATTATGGCAATAAGAAGATTAGAGCGAAATGCAAAAAGTCCAATTTTAATAAAAAAATTGGAGCAAGCGGAAGTTGGGCAAAGCCCTACTTTCTAGTCCCACGCTACCGCTGTAGGGGTCTAAAGTATACTCCGTGTATACTTTGGGTAGGTTAAGACCTATTAGGATACTATAATGGTATACTCGGCAGTATACCAGATGAAAACAAACAAATTTAGCAGTAAATATTCAGGAACAGGAGAAACATTATGAAAATGGACATCATTACAATGGAAGATCTGCAACAGTTTAAAACTGATTTTATGCAGGATATCAAAGACCTTCTGGCTGGGAACAAAGAAAGCCATAGTAAGGAATGGCTGAGGAGTGCAGAAGTCAGGAAGATGCTTAAAATATCAGGTGGCACTTTACAGAATCTACGCATCAGCGGTACGCTTCCTTATCGTAAAATCGGGGGCAGTATGTACTATGATAAATCAGCAATCGTAAAAATATTGGAGGGCTAACACATGAAAAACTATAATATGGACTATCTGAATATACATAAACACGCATTAAGTAAATACTTTGAGCGTATTGCCTCGGATGAACGTTTGTTTGCAAGCCATATCAGCTTGTGTATGGCCTTGTTCTATTTCAGTAATGGCGAGCATCCCGCATCAACCTTTCAGGTAAGCCGGCCGAAGTTAATGCGTTTCTCAAGGATCAAGTCAATTGCCACCTACCACAAGAATATAAAGGATTTAACGGATTATGGCTACATCGAATATAAGCCATCATGGCATCCTGTAAATGGAACACAAATTAGGCTGATGATTGAAATAATGGAGAATGATTAAGCTTATGGAAGACCTCAATATAAAATCTATCCGCTATCCAATGGCCGTAGATGCAAAACTGGAAAGCCTGAGTTTGAAATTCGGACGCAGTAAAAAGCTGTTTTTTGAGCAGATGGTGGACTATTTCCATAAAAGCAAGAAAGACCCTACAGACTTGAACGATGAGGTGCTTAAAAAGGAGCTGTCTAGTGGAGTTAGCCGGATTATTTCCTTTGTCCGCAAGCTGGAAAGTGATTTCCTTTTACCTGTTTTTTCAAATTCGGGTAAGTTGCTTGGGCTGTCCAATACACACAGCAAGTTTTTAGAGGGACTTAGCCAATATGCGGTAAACGATGAAACCCAGACCGGAAGAATTATAGCAGGTATGATGTTACTTGAAAAAGCCATTGTAAAAACGCAGACGAATCTGGATGAGAAGGCGGTATTAAAAACGAAGTTCAGTAAAATACTGGAAAGATATATCAATAGTCGGGAATCATTAGGCTGGACGGATTCTTCCGCTAAAAAAGAAGAATTACAAGGTTTGGCAAGGGAGTCACTTAAAAACATATAGCCTATGTATATCAATATCACTGCATCAGAATCAGGGGATAACAAAGGAAGCAGCGGGGCACTGGTCAACTATCTGGAAAAGGAAAACCGCCTGCAACCTGAAAAAGGACTGGCTTCAGTACAGGAAAACTGGTTTAATGGTGGAGGTCAGGAAATCGGAAGGCAGGAAGTCAGAATGAAGATAGACCGGAATATTGCGAAACTTTGCCGTGATGACAGCAAGTTTTTCTTAATCAACATCAATCCAAGCCAGAAGGAACTGGCGTACCTGCTTGCCAGATATGGCGGGCAGGGTGCAAAGCTCAAACTGAAAGATTTTGGGCTTAAAGTGATGGATGAATATGCCAGAAACTTCAAACGGGCTGGGATTGACAGCCACAAAGATCTATTGTGGTTTGGTAAGCTGGAAAACTACCGCTACTATGGCTTTAAGGATAAGGAAGTGAAAGAAGGGACAAAACAAGCAGGTGAACGTAAAGCGGGTTGTCAGATGCACCTGCAAATCATCGTCAGCCGAAAAGACATTTCAAACCGGATCAAATTAAGCCCGCAAAATACCTCCAGAGGGAAAAATAAGGAACATTCTGCGAAGCTGGGGCAGTTCGATCGTACCGCCTTTAAGCAGTCTGGTGAAAGCTTGTTTGATGATGTTTTTGAGTTTAACAGAGGCTTGAAAGATACCCTGACTTATGCCAATACCATGAAGAATGGAACGGCTATCCAAAAGGTGCAAATGCAGACTTTAGGGGATCTGCCTCCGCAAGAGGCTGAAACAGGCAGGGTAATTTTAGATTTAAGCAAGGACGTTGCAGTTGGGCTATTCCAGAGTTTCGGGGATATGCTGGTTGCTGGAACAATGGCAGGTGCGGGACTACTCAGTTTAATGCTGTCAGATGTTTATGTGCCAAACCAAGCCGATCCGGTAGACGATGGAATGCTAAGAAGGAAAAAAAGAAAGAGTAAAAGTAAAGGGCAAGGTATGGGGCACAGCAGATAAGTGCCTTGCACAATCCTTAAACCCATTTAAGATAAGATGTTTTGCAGGTGTGTTTCCCCGCGCAAGAGGGTGGCCTGCAAAACACCTTGCCCGCTCTGGCCATTGCACAGTTTTGCGGGGGATTTACGGAAAAGACAGTAGGCTGAAAACAAGGAAGTAGCCTACTGACCAAGGTGCAGTGCTTTCAGACTTTCAGAAGTTGGATTCTGGTAGGCCAGTGTACCCTGCTCAAGTTCAAAGAGCTGTTCCATAAGTACCACTTTTTCGTATGGAATGTCCTTGCTTTCCTCCAGCAGGATCTTCCGGTAATTGTGAAAGGTGTTCATGGAAATCCCCAGTAGTTCCGGTAGCAAAATCATGGCTTTCCGGTACTGTATGATGTTTAGTGCGTGTAAATACTCATTGATTCTGTATTTAGTGATGGGCTTGTTCATAATCTTTGATTTTTAGATGGTTTAATAACTGAAAAGATCACTTTTAACAGGCCAGATGCTAAAAATGATCTATCCTTTGGTTTAATTGGTACTTTCAAGACGTTCTTTTTCTATGTGAACAAAAGAGGCATTTAAGAAACCAATCAGATGGGTATAAAACAACAGCATAGTGGTCGTCTGATTGCTGTCGTATTCTGCGGTATGATACGTCCATCCTTTATATAGTTCCCAGACCAGATCCCTGCATTCGTGAATAGGGGTGTTGTCGAAGAACTCAGTGAGGACATTTTCAGGACATTGCAGTTCATCATCGGACAAACGTGCAGGCTGGTAATCCAGCTTTCTTAGGATTTCTTGCATGGTGATTGTTTTTATGGGTTTTAATTGGACAGTTCTTTGGTAGTCGCTTTTTTAAATTCATACAAACTTTCCAGCTGGTTGATGAAATCCTGAAACTGCTGGCTGTAATGTGCTTTAAGTACACAAATACTGAAATGGCGCGCTTCAAAAAATGCACTGAGCTGGTAATCTGCCAGAGTACCCAGCAGGTAAAATTTCATGGGCTCTTTTGCACTACGGAGGAAAAACACAGGGCTTTCTGCCTCCGGTACTAAGGTGGTATTCCCAATGCGGAAGCGCATTTTTAATTCATAATAATCACCTTTATCCAGCCACTGAAAATAAATTACAGGGATTTCTCTGGCAAATACACAGGGAATTAAGTACTTCTTAAATGGCTTGGGGGCTAGATTTTTCATGCCATAGGTCATGAAATAATGGGTGTAGGATTGTGATTGCAGCATAGGGTATGCCTCTTGCCATAAATAGAACAACTGATCCCTTCTTTCCATATTGTGATTCCGGATTTCCTCTTTTTCGGCCTTGCTATGGCTGAATTGCGCGTTTCTTATCTCAGCTAGCACCTTCATTTTTACTAGTATTGGATGGAGCTGGGTTTGGACTGGGCTGTAATTTGGTTCTGCCGAAGTTTCGGCATCGGTAATGAAATAAGCATAGTTTTTTATGACCTTTTTATTCCTGCCAAGGTTTCCAAGGTAAGGAATCGAAAATGGATAATGGTTAGGGCGATAGGAAACAAAAGTGGTGTGTGCGAAGCAATAGCCGATCACAGCATTGCTGGCAGATATATTTATAATGCTTTGGGTATTGGGGAACCGCTTTAAGCGGGCGGGGCTTACAGTCTCTTTAAATGGATGGTAAAGTCCGAACTCCGGTTTATAGAAATAAGAATATTTCGCTTTTAAAATAACGTTCAATCCCCGTCTGTCGTTGATGATGTTAAGGTATTTGCTTTTACCGGTTCTGGGATGAAAGAAATCCGGCCAGTAAAATTCCTTAAAATCACATTCACCGTTATTGTCCATTAAATTATATAAGACGTAATAGGCATAACGACTGAGAAAGTTTTCGCTGGTATCCACACTGCAACCGACCAGTAGCTCAGTTGGTTTAACCTGTAAATACACCAGTTCTTCTTTCTCCTCGCCAAAGATAATTCCAATGGTGAGGATCTCCCGATGAAAGGAAATTTTTCTTAGTTTGATGTACCGGAAGGGTGTTTTGATTCTCCTGAATGTAGAGTATCCATCTAAAGTTGTTTGACTGAGTGTTACAGTCCCTTTTTCCAGCGGGAGGTGAAAAAAGTCGATGCCCTGAGGCGATAATTGTTGCATTTCCATATTGATCTCATTTTAATTGATTTAACTTTTAAAATGAGTCTTGAATGCTGGAGATTGATACATTTGGGATCTGCCAACCGTGGCAATTAAAGTTTCTGAGGCCTTATGTTAACACGGAATTACAGCAGATCCCAAATCTATCTGGATACGCAAATATAGCATATCTACACATAGATTATGGGTTTTCTACTGTCTTGCGTTAACGGCCTCAGAATGCTTGCCGCAAGACTCTTAATAATACAAAATATTTGTTTCTCTTATCTATTTGTTATTCATGTAGATAGTTGTTTAGTTAAATGTAAGAATTATATCTATAACCTCCAAATAATTATGGTTATGCCATTTTAATATGGAGGCTGCTGATGATTGATTATCCATATCGTTTAAGAAAATTTGTAAATGAATAATTCAATCGGCGAATACCTTAGATTAAAATTAAGAAGTAAGAACATTTCAAATAAAGAAGCTGGGGCTTCAATTGGTCTGTCTGAATCAGCCTTTGAAAAAGTTTTAACGCAGGAGGATATTTATGCTTCGAGATTAGTTAAGTTGTCTGAGCTTCTAAAAGAGAACCTTTTAGAGTATTACTATAAAATTGAACCGATCAAATCGCTGATTCTTGCAGAAAAGAATGAGTATAAAACCGCTCTACGTACTCTTAGTGATAAGATTGAATTGCAAAAGCAAGTGATTGATAATAAAGAGGAATTGTTGGTGATACAACGTAAATACATTCAAGAGTTAGAAGGGCGATTAAAATAACCAGCTGACCAATCGCGATTGTAATTTTACATGGGTTAACCGCATCAGCACCGACACTAACCAGGAATAACAACGAAATAACTATCTTATCTTTGGTCATAGAAACCAGATAAACCACAATAGCACCATCATGGAATTAATACCCTCGCAAGCGGCAGCACTGGCTGCAATTGAAAAAGCCTTAAACATTGAATTGACTGAGATCAAGAATACCCACAAAAATGGATATGAGCAAAAGAAGGGTATGATAGTTGAACTGGTAATCAATGGCGTGGAAATGGAAGTGCTTCCCAAAGAACTGGAACAGCTCAGCAGACTTGAAAAGTTTTCAGCCAGTAAAAACTTTCTGGAATCCATCGGAGTGCTTCAAAATCTTGATCAGTTGATGTCGCTTAACTTGAGTGATAACAAGTTGAGCGACATCAGCGTCTTGCAAAACCTGGTAAACCTCGATTTCCTTGTTCTGGAAACTAATCAGATTTCCGATCTGGAACCGCTTGCACATTTAAACAAATTAACTGTCCTTAGAATCAGTAAAAACTTCATACATGACCTGAGCCCTCTCCGAAATCTCAAGATGCTTAACGCGCTGGAAGCGTCAGAGAATCGCATTACTGAACTTCCTGAATTGGCCGGATTGCAGAAGCTGGAAATACTGGAACTAGCTACCAATAAGATCAAGAACATAGAGCCCCTTTCCGTTCTCCGAGGCCTTCGTTTTCTGAATCTATACCACAACGCTCTCTCAGACATCAGCTCGGTCAGGTACCTGGACCAGTTGGTTGCGCTTGATCTCGTGATTAACGATATTGTAGATCTGACTGGACTGGAAAATTGCAACATGATGGAAACTCTAGGGATTTCTTATAACCAAATAACCGATTTACGGGCCTTGGCAAATATGAAGAAACTGAAAACGCTGAACATGACCGGATTGGTTATTCCAGACCTTTCGCCACTTGTCGGGCTAAACTCACTAATAGAACTCGGTCTTCGAGATACCTCGATTCTGGACACCGCCTCATTAAGTCGGTGTACTGGATTGCAGAAGTTATATATCTCCGGAACTAAACTCAGTGACCTGCATTTCCTTTCATCACTGGTCAACTTGCGAACACTTCTGCTAGGTTCCACTGGTATATCAGATGTTAACGCCATCAAAAATCTTAGTAAATTGGAGTATCTGGATATCTCCGGTAACCAGATCAGCATCTTCCCTGCTTGGTTGTCCGAATCCGCTATGGAGATCACTAGGGACATTTACTCAGGTTATCGTATTGATAACAATCCTATAGAAAACGTACCCAGCATCTTTTTACGGCAGAACAATAGCGCAATACTGGATTACCTGAAATCACTGGAAGGCGGCTCAAGAGCCATCAACGAAATTAAAGTGATCATACTCGGAGAAGGGGCGGCTGGTAAGACCTCGTTTGTGAAATACCTGAAAGGAGAGGGATTTGATCCTAATCAGTCCCAGACCCATGGCATTAACATCGCGGAATGTATGCAGGACCTTGGTATCACCATGAAGATATGGGACTTCGGTGGACAGGATATTATGCACCATACCCACCAGTTGTTTCTCACCCAAAACAGTGTTTATATTCTGCTACTCAATGCCAGGGAAAAAACTGATACCGAAAAATGGCTGAAAATGATCAAGGTCTTTGGTGGGGACTCCCCGGTAATGATAGTTACCAACAAGATAGATGAACACCCCTCAGATCGTGAGAATATCCGTTTCCTGGACACGAAATACGATAATCTCAAGGGTAGGTATGCCCGTATTTCTTGCAAAACAGGTGAGGGTTTGGATGATGTACAGAAACTACTTAAAAATACCATCTCCGGGATACTGCATGCCCGGACGCTCTGGAGCAACAGTTGGCTTGCCGTGAAAGAAGAGCTTGAGGACATGCGCAAAGGAAGACTGCTGAAAGATTATATCCATTACGATATGTATGAGCAGCTTTGTAATAAACACGGAGTGTTTGAGAATCACCGTGATACATTGATCGGCTGGCTCAATGAACTCGGCGTGGTCACTTATTTTGCCGATGCACAGCTCAATGAAACCAATGTAATTAATCCATCCTGGTTGACTGAAGCATTCTATGCGATCATTAACTCTAAAACCGTTGCTGGGACTTTTGGACGATTCAGTCTATCCGACCTTGGCCAGATCCTTGATCCGGTAAAATACCCGCACCGCAAATACGCCTTTCTGATGGCCCTGATGACAAAGTTTGAATTGTGTTACGTATTCGACAAAGGTAATTACCTGATACCTGACCTGCTCAAAAAAGAGGAACCGTATATCAACATGAATATGAGAATGCCGCTGAACTTCAAGTTCAAATATTCCACATTGCTACCGAAAGCCGTATTGCCGAAGTTCATGGTCAGAAGGCATCTGGAAATCTCAGATAGTTTGATGTGGAGGAGCGGTCTTGTAATGGGAGACCTTAGTTACGGTGCTGCAGCACTGGTCAGGCTGGATGAAGAAGAGAAAGAAATTACGGTCAGCGTCTCGGGCGAGGACAAAAAGGGTTACCTAGCCAGTATCCGCTCAACATTTAACAACATCAATAGCTTGTATGAAGGGTTGGAATTTGAAGAACTGGTACCATGCTATTGTAAGTTGTGCGTCAAAAGTACAAGACCCTTCTACTTTAAATATTCCCTGCTCAAACGACTCAAGGACAAAAGCGAAAACTTCTGCATGTGCGAGAATTCCCTGCAACGTATGCAGGTAAACGAATTGCTAGGCGTCATGCTTAGCAGGGAAGATCTGGAGAAAGAAGTTAAAAAGATAATTGGCGCAGGCTCATTCTCTATTAAAAAGAGTTTGGAAGAAGGAGATATTAAAAAGTTCATCAGCAATGTTAAGCAGTTGTTTAGTAGTGTTTCTTACTTCCTGTTTGAAAAGAATGAAAAGTCTTATCACGTGCCGTTGCTGATGGTATTGCGTTCTATATTCGGCAACCAGGTCAAGGGAGATGAAGTTCAGGCAACGGGACGGGCAGACATTATTCTGAATCTTGACGATTATGTGTATATTCTCGAACTGAAGCTGGATGGTAGTGCCGAAGTTGCAATGGAGCAAATCCATCTTAAGAAATATTATACCCCTTACGAAATTGAAGAAAAGCATATCGAACTGATAGGGATTAATTTCTCCAGCGAAGTACGGAATGCCACTGATTACCGGTACGAGAGATTGCCAAGAACCGTCGACGAAATCGGTTTTTAAAAAGTAATTCCTAACAATAAACCTGTTGGAAACTCCTTTTTCCGAAACGGCTAAATGACTTATTTTTATCAGACGCAAAACTATCAGGAATATGAAAGTATTGAGATCAGCCCAAGACAGGGTGGAATTCTTTTCAAAGAACGACGGCGCATGGCCCTACATGCTGGAGAAAGCTGAAGCACTGCTCAATGATCCACCAAACGCTGAAGAACTTGACTTGAACCTACTTCTGGAATTTCAGCACATTAAGCAACATTTTGAACATGACCTTTTTCTGCCCAAGTGGACTGAAGAGACCAGGTCGGCTTACAAAGCAACCACAGAACAATTCATAGGGCATGCTCAGAAATACTTTCTTGGATTCCAGCGGGAAAACCTGATGACTGAAATCGGGACATTGGAATTCAGCAACCGAAAGAACTTCTGGAAGTTGTTCAGTTACTTTGAGATTTACAAAAAGTTTGACCGTACGATCATCTTGGAGATACTTGAAGCCGAACCTATTCATATCCGTTACATTCTAAAAGTCAAGGCTCTCGTACAGCATTATAACAATGAACTCCGTACAATTCTATTGGAAGATGCGCATAGCGCAGAGTTGCTGTTGTCCCATTTTGAAGAAAAGCAGGACAACACCGCAGTGGAATACCATTTTCCCAAAAGCCTATCTGACCTTGACAAGCAACAAATCATCGTCCGCTACCTGGACAGTGAAGAACCCAACCCAAACTTCGTTGACCTGATCCGCAAATCCCAGAGCTTCAAACTTACGCCCAAAATCCTGCTTAAGGCTAAACAGACTGATGAGGCCTTAAAGGATAAGTACTTTAGCGAGGAAAGCAGCACTGTGATTTCTGTGGAAGGAGGTTTAAATATGCTGCAGACTGAACCTGTACTTTATGAAAGTACGGGTAAAGCAACCAAAATCACCTACGGTGGTGCCTACTTTGATACCCTTAATTCTGACATCGAATTGTTCAGTATCTTCAGTGATATTTTCCTGTATACCAATGAAGAGGAACTCATCGAACTGGTCAATAAAGACAGCGAAATGGACAATTTCGAGAGAACGCTTATGCGCTCAAAAAATGAATACTATGCTGGAATCGTCTTTTCCCGAAAAGACATGCTTTCTACCATCCAGCTCCAGCTGTTTGAGGTTTACCTGAAGAAAAAAGAGAGAACTATTGAAAGCTTTTTGGAAAGCTTCTTTCAACTGTTTTTCAAAGATCGGCAGGGTATGGACAATTTGGAATTCAAACTGCCCCAGGCGGATGCTGCACAAGGTGATAAGATCAGGATGCTCGCACCAGAATTGGAATACCTACTCAAGCAATATAGGTGCTACGTGACTGAGGGTGAGATTAATCATGAGCTTTTGCAGATGGATTCTGCTCCCGGATACCTTAGTGAAGTGCCCAGCCTGGTTTCGGGCAAATATATTAGCTCGGATCATCCGGAGATCAAAAAGCTGCAATATTATTTCTTTGAACCCTACAGCATGTTGGCCCGGGCTGAAGGTAAAAGTTCCGCTAAAACCCTCTACAAAATTTTAAGGAATGAAGGCCTTTTATTCTCCACACTCGAAAGTTATCAGAAAGACTTTGCCCTACACCTGCAGCAGGAGGGCTTTCTTACCATCAATGAAGATACTATCGAAATAGCTGATCTGACACTAGTTTATATTGCAGGTCTATTGCGCAAGAACAGCAGCATGAACTATTGGCGGCATCCGCTCGCCCTGAGGTTAAAAATGGATCAGCTTGTAAATGATGGCCTGCTCTTAACTAGTAACCAACTATTCACGTTGGAAGAATGCAATTACATCAACTATTACCTAAACAAAAAAGAATTTAGCAATGGCTATGACCTAAGGAACAAATACCTGCATGGGACGAACAACCGAAGCTTAAAGAACCAGGAAGCCGATTACCGTAAATTTCTTCGGATTGTGATTTTGATTCTATTGAGGTTGAAAGAAGACATGGAGCTGTCGGCAGCGCTTCGCTAAAGTAAAAATAATTCAGGTAAAGCCTTAGTCTTATCCAAAAAGTTATATATTAATATGTTTCTTAAATCGGTTTCCTCGTATTTTCTCAAGTAGAGGTTAGCGATATTTCTCTCTTAGTAATGTGATATCTGCCCCCACGAATACTAACTCTTAGGAAGAAAAACTAGAAAATCATTAAATCAAGCAATGACTGAATAAATGATTTTGTTTATATTCAGGGATTGGTTGAGCTTTTTTGAAATTTTTGATGAAAAGAGGGAAGAGAAAGGAACTAATAAAATAAACTAATACGCTTTTCATGAACGAACTCTCTGCCGAACTAGAACGGCTTCCACTTATCAGGAGATTAAGGGGTTATGCCTTTGATCCAAGCCTGTCCTTGCAAATGGATACTTCTGCTATCAACGACCTTACCTATAAAATCAAGTGGGAACCTCTTGTAAGGGGACCAATAGGAGAATACGTGGAGGTGATTGATTATGACCCCAGTACCAAAATGTTTTATCAGGCCGTTGATTTAGAACATAAACATATCATTGCTTGTGATGGGCTGGCACCAAGTGAAAGCAATCCACAGTTTCATCAGCAAATGGTATATGCAGTGGCCATGACAACGATTTCTAATTTCGAGAAAGCGCTTGGTCGAAAAATACTTTGGGCCAACAGGGATATTGATCTATCCGCGCTCATAGATAAACAGTATTCCATAAACAAGAAAAATGAATATGTGAAATGCCTACGGATTTATCCCCATGCCTTACGCGATGCAAATGCTTACTACAGTCCGCAAAAGAAAGCCCTGCTCTTTGGTTACTTTTCTGCCTCACCAGCTGAAGAAACCTTACAGATGCCAAATTCATTGGTTTTTACCTGTTTAAGTCATGATATTATTGCCCATGAGATTACCCATGCGATTTTGGATGGTATGCAAAGAGATTATAACAATCCGACAAATCCCGACGTTTTGGCTTTTCATGAAGCCTTCGCGGATTTGGTGGCACTCTTTCAGCACTTTACCTTCCCAGAAGTACTCAAGCATCAAATTGCCCAGACCAAAGGAGACCTGAAAAGCGAAAACATGCTGGGCAAGCTTGCCCAACAATTTGGCCAAGCCATTGGTTCCTACGGAAGTTTAAGGGATGCTATTGGTGAAATTGATAGCGTAACAAACTTCTGGAAACCAAAAGCGGCGAATCCAGCGGATTATCGAAATATTACTGAGCCACACGACAGGGGTAGTATTTTAGTAGCAACAGTCTTTGAAGCTTTCATTTCTATTTATAAATCCAGGACCAAAGATCTACTCCGGATTGCTACCAATGGTACCGGAATCCTGCCAGCTGGAGAACTTCACCCTGATATAGTGAATCGTCTGGCAAATGAAGCGTCCAAATCTGCGGGGCACGTACTAAATATGTGTATCCGTGCAATTGATTATTGCCCACCGGTTGACATAACCTTTGGTGATTTTTTAAGAGCGATTATAACAGCTGACCTTGAACTGGTCACAGAAGATTCCAAAGATTACCGGCTGGCATTTATTGATGCCTTTCGCAGACGTGGCATTTTTCCATCTGGAATTAAAACACTTAGTGTAGAAAGCCTTCAGCATCAGGAAATAAACTTAAAGTTTAATAAATCTGACTTTAGTGTCAGCAAAATGGATAATAAAAATATCGAAAAGAACAATCTGAATGAACTAAACCCAATAGTGGATAAACTGGGAGAATTTTTACGAAAATTTGCAAATGAACTCCGTTTTGTGGGTAGTCGGGATAAAATATGGGAAATCACCAATGACTACATGCGTGGAAGATTTGGAGAAGGCGAGGAACGGATCAATGGACTACAACGTATTATTAATACAAATTTTCCATATTCAGAGGAATTCTCCAAACTGACTGGTTTGGTCTTTGTGGAAGACTTTGCCTCCTTGGGTATTCAGGCATCAAAACGTAAAAATTACAAAGGCCCTGAATTTAAAATTCAGAACCTGCGCCTGGTCAACCGGATTGGCCCAGATAACAACAGCATCAATCAGGTTGTCTTCTCCATTATCCAAACCGTTAAGGGATATTTTAATGAGGGCAAATTTTCTGCCAACTTGACAAATGAATTTGAAAAATCTGATTTTCAAGAATTTACAGGTGGTTGTACCATTATTTTCGACTTGGATAATTTGATACTTAAATATGTGGTATCAAAACCCCTTATCGATATTAAAAAGCTTGAGCAGGGTAAACACGAATTGCTCCTATCAAGGTTAAAAGCTATTCACCAGTTTACAGCAAACTATAATGTCACGGATTCTAATGGCTATTTTGCTGAGAACAGTTTCAATGAACCATTTGCATTTCTTCACCAACATTAATCATTATGCCAGCAACTACTAATATTACCAGTTCTGAAGTTAGGATGTACCGAATGGGTACTGGAGATTTTTTTGTACTTAAGTTTTACAACGAAGAAACCGTGAAATTTAAAATGATGATCGATTGTGGATGTTGGATCAGGGAAAAGGCGGGAGTGAAAGACTATATCGAAGATATGAAAGCCTGGACCGGCGGTTCTGTTGATCTTTTAGTTATCACGCATGAACATTATGATCACGTGTCAGGTTTCGAGGCCTGGCCGGAATTGTTTACTCAGGATTTTTCGGTCAAGCAAATATGGATGGCCTGGACTGAAGATGATTCCAATCCAGTTGTAGCGGATTGGACCCAGAAATATGGCGAGAAGAAAATAGCATTGGCCAACGCACTTTACAGGATTCAAGAACTTAACGAAGATTATGATTTTCAAAGTAGTTACAACTTTGATGTCAATCGAAATCAACTATCTGAAGCAAGGGAAAGTTTTGTTGAAAAATTAAAAGATTTAGTGGGTTTACAATATCAGGCTATAGACAAAGAGTATAAAGGAAGCCTCATAGGAATGCGGGTGGTGAAAGAGCAGATCGCCCAGGGCAATGTCCGTTTTTTAGAGCCGGGTGAAATTATACAGCAAATCGAAGGGCTTACTGGTGTCAGAATTTATATTCTAGGACCGCCTAAGGTTTGGGAGTCCATAAAAAAAGAGAATGGAGGAGAGGGAGAAAGCTATAAACATAACAAAGAATTATTTAAAAGCGATGCTTTCGCAGCAGCCGTCAGTACACTGGAGCCTGGCGATGATCTGGCTCCCTTTGATCAAAAATATCTTGTTTCGGAAAGGAGTCTAGATTGGAAACCACATTATAAGATGTACACCAATGAAGATTCCGAATGGCGCAATATTGAGTTTGACTGGCTCATGTCAGCGGGAAGCTTGGCGCTAAGGGTAAACTCGATGACTAACAATTTAAGTGTAGTAATGGCTATTGAAATTATCAAAAGCAACAAGGTTATGCTTTTTCCAGGGGATGCTGAGTATGGAAGTTGGGCGAGCTGGCACAACATTAAATGGGACTTGGATTTAAAAAGACTGGAGTCAACAACAGGAAAGCCAGCGAAAACATTGGCAGAAGATCTTCTAAATAGAACCGTATTCTACAAAGTTGCTCATCACCTGAGCCACAACGGCACTGCTAAACGTTTAGGACTTGAAATGATGATTAGTCCGGATTTGGTAGCCATGGCTACCTTAGATTATAATGTCATTTCCAAAGGCTGGAAATCTACCATGCCTAATGGCGCGATCATCGACGAACTTTTAAGCAGAACAAAAGGAAGGCTGATTGTAATGAATGAAGAAGGTCTGTTGGCCGACAGGACAAATGGAATAACGGTTAAGGCAAAGACTGTTCAAGCCAGGGCAAGGCTAAGTGATTTGGAAAAGAAAGCGTTTGAAAAAAGATATACTAGAGCCAGACTCTTTCATCAGTATCACGTCAACTTAAAATGAAATAATGTCTTATCATCTATCACCATATTCTCTCTAAATTACTTCCATTATCTAAAGGAATTAGAAGATTCTGAAATATTAGGCTATGCTGAACCCTGTTTGTAGGAAAATCAAGATTATATTGACTAGAGATATCCTTTAGTCCAAAAAGGAGAACTTTTGCTCAGAAAAGCCAAAAACACACCGTGCTTTTGGCTTTAATAATTATCCTTGAAACCTGTTATTGGTATTTATCTCTTAATAAGGCCATATCTGCACCCACTTTAATATCCAGTACTTTTGCATAAATTTGGGTTGTCCTGATATTAGTATGTCCCAGCATTTTTGATACACTTTCAATGGGAACGCCATTTAAGAGCGTGACTGTAGTCGCAAAGGTGTGACGAGCAATATGCGAACTAAGTGGTTTATCAATTTCACACAGTGTAGCGATTTCCTTTAGTAGGCTAGGCCAACAGCGCTTTGCCACCTTGCGGTGGTAAGTTTCTGCTAACCCGCCCCCGAACCGTAC
>NZ_JAHYSS010000013.1 GCF_019802255.1 Pedobacter polysacchareus
AATAACGGTTTACAATTTTCATAATTTAATTTATTTAAAATCATTCAAAAACTGTAAAGCTATTTCCGGACAAGACACTATATAGATATATGCTTAGTAGACTATGTAGCTAATCAGCCTATCGCGGTGGCGGGTTTTCTTCTGTTAACTTATGTTTGATGGAGCTTTGAATTTCCTCTATGATTTTCCTTCTCCCAGATTTTATCCAAATCAATAAATCCTTCCTAGAGAAGCAAAGCAGTTTGCCACGCTTATTTACAGGGATTTCCCTTCTGCTTACTTTGGTGTATAGCGTCGGTACAGAAAGGTTAAGAAATTCAGATGCTTGTCGAATCGTCAATAATTCGGAACAAGGTGAATCTTGCTCCTGTTGAGTTTGTAGCAGGAGTTCTTTAATACTATCCACTTTGTCATGGAGCGTATTAATTGCCAGTGGGAGTTGTTCAAATGTGTACTTCATATCAGTATATTTTGTTTTTATACTGCAATGGTACTGGCTTACTTTGTAGGGTTACAACAGGTTAAACGGCATCCTTACTGTTACCCTACTAATACTTACTGTTTTTTTTGTTTCGGACGGTCGGGATAATTGAAGGAACTTTTTCTTTCATTCTAATCTCTAATATTGGCGATTTACAAAACTTGGTATCCGAAGAAATGATAGCGCTTAACCAACCTTCTGTATATTCCTTTATGTTTTCTCCCGTAGCATACACAAAGTATGTGTTAATCCATTTTTCGAGATCAGATTTCAGACACCCAACAATCAGGTTAGCTTCATAAAGCTGCTTAAAGGCATCTGCAAGCTGATTTCCATTTCCTTTAAAGGTTAATTGATTTTCAGGTGCAGTATTGGTATTGATTAATGAGGAAAGCTGTAAATGATGTGCTTCTGAAAAATAGCTTTCCATCAGTTTCAGGAAAACATCTGTAAACTCTGCATTGAATTTTGGCAAGCCTGCACCTGTATTATAGGGCATTTTAACAGGAAGATCATAACGATCTTTTTTATCGATTTCCGATTTCTCCAACTTTGCTTTCCATTTCTCGAAGGTTTCACGAGGATACAAGATTTCCTCTACCTCATTAATCAGATCGGTTAAATACTGCTCCCTAATCTTGACTGAATCGTTCAGACTCTCCACAAACTCATCCCCAATAAAAATATCGCTGTAATCTGGCTGTAGGTTTTTCACAATGAACAAGTAATGCAGTTGAATTGAAAATATATAATTTCTGGGGTACTCTGTATTAAATTCGTTGTATTGGGAGTGGAAGTTTGTCCAAAACAGTTTAAATCTCTCCTTTACTTTTTTAAGTTGCACATGTTCTCTTTTTATCCTCGTATCATCTAGAGATAACAAATCGATCAGTGCCATATCTTTTAGTACCCTAATTTCACTCCGATAACTAAATGAATCATAATACTGCGTTTCATGTACAAGACTATAAGATTTCTTTTCATTTTCATTTATTCGATTTTTCTGTTCTCTTTTTGCAATGATACGAAGATCAAAAGTCTGTAAACAGGCTAAGAATTTGGTTAGATTCTGCATAGAGTAATTTCTATATTGTGATTTGTATGAACACGACGTGTATAAATCAATAGTTTTCCTTAACGCTAATTATTTTAATGGTTAAGTTTGATCGTTAAAAAAGGGCACTTTTCTAAAATAGTCAAAAAAAATTATATATTTGATAGTTAACCTATAATCTAATTATCGCAATCTCACTATGGAAGATAAGTTTTTCGAAACGCAAACAATCTCATCAGAGGTCAAAGCAAAAATAGTATCAGAATATTTCCCACAATATTGTAAGATCTTATTAAAAAGGCCTCAAAAAAGCGTAAGATATCTTGATCTATTTGCTGGGCCTGGTAAATATGGGGATAACAAACATTCAACACCTTTGTTAATTGCCAAAGCTTGTGCAGAAGACCCAATGTTATGTAAGAAGGTTCAATTGATATTTAATGACAAAAATTATTCAAAACAATTAGAACAAAACTTTAAGGAATTTTTTGACGAAGAAGCATTTACAATTCCTCCAAGGTTTGGAAATAGAACTGTTGGGGAAGACAGTAAGATCAGTGAATTTTTAAATAAGGAGCCTGAGAGAAGAAATCCCAATCCAACGCTTTTATTCTTCGATCCGTTTGGATACAAGGGAATAGATACATTAACGCTTGCAAAGTTTATTAGTCATTGGGGAAATGAGTTATTCTTATTTGTAAATATAAAGCGAATTAATCAAGCCATAGCTGTTGGGAAATTTGACGAAATGATGCAGGCGCTTTTTCCTACTACAATTAGTGCTTTGCGAAAAGACAGACAGTATGCTGCGCCTCTTGTTCAAGATAGACTAAACTTAATAATGAATAATTTAGCAAATGAATTTATTAAAGCAGTTGGTGTAAATCTTTACCATTGTGCATTCCGATTTCAAGAGGAAGACAGTAATGGAACAAGTCATTTCATAGTGCATTTTACTAAAAACCAGAAGGGATATGAATTGATAAAAAAAGTTTACCATGCTTATGATAATATCGGAGCCACCTTAATTAATGCAAACAATTATGCTTTTGATGCCAAAAAGAGGAATCAAGCAGAAAGCTTCGACTTTGGGAATCAAAATATTGAAGTGCTATCTTCTTTGATCGAAAACGACTACAAAGGTCAACAAATTACTTCAAAAGCTCTTTTTGATGAGCATCAGCAAAATACAATTTTTAGTTGGTCTCATTATTTAGAAACATTGCGTCATATGGCTAATAAGGATAAAGTAAAAGTTAACTTTACGGATGGTGTTAATCATAAAAAAAGCGTTCTTATATCCGACAACTGTATTTTAAATTTTAATTAATGGCAAAATCATCAATAGAGTGGACTGAGATGACCTGGAATCCAACAACAGGTTGTGATAAGCTATCTGCTGGCTGTAAATTCTGTTATGCAGAAACTATGACTAAGCGTTTGAAAGGAATGGGGCAAGAGAAATATAGCGAAGGATTTAAATTTCGAATTCACCCTGCAACACTTCTCGTACCTTATACTTGGCGTAAGCCTCAATTAGTTTTCGTTAACTCAATGAGTGACCTATTTCACAAAGATGTACCTTTAGAATATGTTAAAAGTGTTTTTAAGGTAATGAACGATACTCCACAACATACTTACCAAGTTCTTACAAAGAGAGGAGATGTTCTTGAGGATTATGCTAAACATTTAGATTTCACCCCAAATATTTGGATTGGTGTTAGTGTAGAGGATGACAGAGTTATAGAAAGAATTCCATTTCTTCAAAGAGTAAATGCTCATACTAGATTTTTATCTTTAGAGCCATTATTAGGTAGTTTACCAGATTTGAATCTAGAAGGAATCCATTGGGTTATTGTTGGTGGTGAAAGTGGTTTTAAGGCAAGAGAAATGAAGGAAACTTGGGTAGAGGAAATTAGAATTCAATGTCAGGAGGCTAATGTTCCTTTCTTTTTTAAACAATGGGGAGGAAAAAACAAAAAAGCCGCAGGAAGACTTCTAAATGGAAGAACATATGACGCTATGCCATTGATTACAAACAGCTACTAACATCAGACTAAAAAATATAAATTATTGCTCCAAAAATAACACTCTACTATGAACATAACGGATTTCATATCCCAATACAGAAATCACCCAGTTTTATTTATTGGAACAGGTATTAGTCTAAGATATTTGCAAAATTCATATACATGGGATGGACTATTGGCAAAAATATCATCTGATTTAAAAGGAAACAACGAATACTACCTAGACATTAAAGCTCAATGTGAAGAAAATGGTCGATATAAATTTGACAAAATAGCTAGTATTTTAGAAAAGGAATTCAATAAAGATCTAATGGCAGATCGAAATGGTAGATTTAAAGCTGTTAATGACGCTTTTTATGAAAGCATGGAGCGAAATATCAATATAAGCAGATTTAAAATCTATATATCACATCTTTTTTCGGAAATCACTACAAAACCAGAAAAAGAAGCAGAGTTGGCCGAACTTAAAAAAATAAGAAAAAATATAGGCTCAATTATAACGACTAATTATGATACACTCATCGAGCAGACGTTTGATTTCACCAAATTGATAGGCAATGACATTTTGTTAAGCAATCCATATGGATCTGTTTATAAAATTCACGGATGTTCTTCTGATGCTGGAAAAATGATCATTACTACTGAGGATTATTCAAACTTCAGCGACAGATATGAGCTAATCAGAGCTCAACTATTATCCTTATTTATACACAATCCAATAATTTTTATGGGATATGGGATTGGAGATGAGAATATAAAAAGCATATTAAAAACCATTTTCACTTACATTGAGCCAAATTCTGAACAAGCATCCAAAATTAGAGATAACTTTTTATTGGTTGAATACGGAAAGGATATAGATTCCATTGAAATATCAGAACATGATATAGATATGGAAGGCTTTTCTACAGTTAGAATCAATAAAATTAAAACAGATAATTTTACGGCCATTTACAAAGCATTATCAAACCTGCAATTAGCTGTGTCTGCGTTGGATATTAGAAAGGTGCAATCCATTGTTAAGGAAATTTATTCTGGGGGCAATATAGCTGTAAAAATTACAGAAGATTTGGATTCAATTAAGAACTCTGATAGAATATTAGCGATTGGAACAGATAAAACTATAAGTTACCAGTTCCAGACTATTACAGAAACTCTAGCGAATTATTTCAAGATCTTGGATGAATCTAATTCACAAGTACTTTCATTTATTGATAAGTATTCCATTTCTATCAACCAGTATTTCCCTATATGCGCATTTTCTGAAATAAATGACTCGATAATCTGTGCTGAAAAGTTAAAGACCCAACAAAAGATTAAACTACAAACCACATTACTGTCAATCCCAGTAACGTGTCATCATGAACACACTACTATTGCGGATGTTTTCGAAGATGGCAACATACCTAACAGTTCCAAAGAAAACTCTATGTTTTGGGGTATAATGAATTCAAAGTTTGATTTGGACGACGTAGAGCAATATCTGAGAAAACATGAAGATAAAAAACAGTCTCATTACAGGAAGTTGCTATGTGCATATGATTTTATGGCATATGGAAATAAGGAAATTGAACCAGAATCCTTACTAATGGAATTTGGTCTCGCCTAAATAAATGTCAAATCTAATCGCAAAAAAAACACATTGATTTATCGTATTATTAAACACAAATTAACCTACATTTAAACTTGGCACAAGACGCTTATAATATGCATCAAGATCATTGTCGGAAAATAATATGTTTGTTTCAGCTCCAGAATATGACATTACCACAGGCACACTACATGCAAGGCCTCTTTTTAACTCTTAGAATGTTAGGCTTTGAGCTTAACAAATTGCCCAATACACCTGATTTTAACGCAAAGAGATTAAGCACATTTCACTATGAAAAACGAAACACTTTAATCATCTGCTAGACAAAAAATTCAATTCTATTTAACATTATGAAGTTCCTTAACAAAAATAGCAATACTTTATTGTGCGGTCTACTATTCCTAATTACAATCCTTTGCTATGGATTTAAATTCATAAATGGAAATGCATTTATTGGAACCCTTGCTTCCGTGGCTACCATTTACTACGGAACTCTAAAACTGAAAATCGAAAACGATCTCATATTCAAGGACCTTTTCAAAAGTTTTAATGAACGCTATGATGATCAAATCAATGATCTAATCAATGGCCTCAGACTGGATGAATCTATAGAATTGGAACATGACCACAAAAAATTGATTATAGACTATTTTAATCTATGCGCCGAAGAATTCCTATGGAAACGTAAGGGACGCATTCCAAATGACGTCTGGATAGCCTGGCGTGCGGGTATCATGGAAAATCTTAAAATAAAACAAATAAGAGAGCTTTTTGAAAAAGAAACCGAAACCAAAAACGGAAAAGCGTCTTATTACGGACTTTACGAAGAACTCGCAAAATAACCAACAGCCTATTTCTGGCAATTACACTTTCACTTATTATGTCATTATTAGAACCTATCAAAATAATATTTGAGGAGAACACCAACTATGAACTAGCACGTCAGCTCGTTAATCAGGCAGCCTCCTTAAAATACCTATCTTCTGACCTTTATCGTGATTCAAAACGATTTATCTATGAGTTACTGCAAAATGCAGACGATTCTTCTGTTAATGGGTCCAAGGTAAAAGTCGCCATAAAATTGTTTGGTGACAAGTTGGTTGTTGCACACACAGGTAAGGCATTCGATGCGCGAGATGTCAGGGGAATTACTGGGGTGGATGATGGAACAAAAAAAAACGCAGTCGATAAAACCGGGTTTAAGGGTATCGGCTTTAAGGCAGTATTCGGGCAATCTAATCATGTCGTTATATTTTCTGAAGGCGAATATTTCAAGTTTGATGCAGATACTAAACATACATGGAGATCTAAATGGGGAGAAAGCCAAGAAATATGGGAAGCCGAAAACGCGCGTAAATTTGAAATGCCTTGGCAACTTATACCAATTATTACTGAAATCAACGAAATAGATAAGCCAATCCACCACTTTCTAACTTCAGGTGCATGGACGGTTGCTACAATAGTCACTTTAAAAAGGTTTCAAGAAACCAAGAAGGGAATTAACGACCTGATAAAGAACGTCAATATGTTCCTGTTTTTAAAGAATATTGAACTAATACAAATAGCTTCCGATGAGGAGGTTATTATTAAAATTACAGAGGATGAAAGTAGTGAAACGACAATTTCTGTAAATAATATAGAAAAAGCACATTGGTTAAAGCATACTATAACGCTTAAAGTACCTACCGAACTAACCGAACAGCTCGAAAACGAAACGGATATGCCTGAGAAACTCCGGGTTGCCGAGAAGGTGGATATTACCCTGGCAGCTAAGGTTACGGCAGAAGGTATCTCAGCTTTAGAAAATAACGAGCAGTTATTATACGCTTACTTACCGACTGAAGAAAACGGCTACAAAATACCTATATTAGTAAATGGTGCATTCTATACTGTCGCCAATAGGGAAAACCTACACAAGCAATCACTATGGAACGAATGGCTTTTTAGCTGCATCCCTACCGAATTATTGAAATGGATCGCAGGACTTGTTTCCGACAAGAAATATGACGCCTATAATTTGTTGCCAGCAAAATTATTACAATCCGACCCTTTGGCTGATGCTTATAATAAAAGTCTTCAACAAGGCTTTCAAAATATTCCTTTGGTTATAAATACTGCTTCAGATCTTTTAAGAATACCAGAGTCACTTATTGACTTCACATTTCTGTCTGGCAAAAACTTTGTGGGAGGTACAGCTATCAGAAATTTCATCATTACTGATAAAGCACTGACGCAAATTCACACTACACCCTTTGTGCCCAATATTGGCTATGCCTCAAAATTAAAGAAAATTGGCGTTACCGCCTTTCACTGGGGGCAAATGCCAGCCTTGCTAAAAAACCCTCAATTTATAGAAAGCCATAATGCCACTAATAATATCGCGCTTATAAGTCATTTAATGGCTGTAAGCCAAAATGAAAAAATAGCGGACGTTAACGATACAATTCTTATCGACTGGCCCTTTATCATGAATCATAAAAGCGAATTAAAGTCACCAAAAGAAGTGTTCTTTCCTTCAGCAGATGATGTTGTTGATGCAACAAGCAACATCTCATTCATCCATGATGACCTACAACAATG
Organism: Pedobacter polysacchareus; assembly: GCF_019802255.1. Classification (GTDB taxonomy): domain Bacteria; phylum Bacteroidota; class Bacteroidia; order Sphingobacteriales; family Sphingobacteriaceae; genus Pedobacter; species Pedobacter polysacchareus. Next base: position 7,737 of record NZ_JAHYSS010000013.1, read on the forward strand.
GCTGGACTCGGACCAAAAAACCAAAACCTGGTTAGAAGCTTTAGGTGTTGTTGAGAAAACTGATATTACATTTCTAGAGAAAACCATAATACCCAATGCGGCCAACTATATAACTCCCCGAAATGCAGTAGAGACAATTCGAAAAATTTTCAGTCTATACTTCAAACAAGATATTGGTATTGACACGCTAAAACTGCTAACCCCCCTTAAGTTACTATCTACTACCGGAACTCTTGTAACAGCGGCCAAATGCTATTTTTCTGCTGAATACCGACCTCGTTTAGATTTGCAACCGGTTTTAAATGAAGACATCTATCTTAGTAATCAGTATATAAGTGAAGGAAATACACACTCCCAATGGAAAGCATTTTTCTTGCTGCTGGGGGTTAATGAGGGGATTGATACAATTTGCTATGATAAACGTTTACCTAATAACACTCTATTGACGTATGGCATAAAGCAAGAATATTTAAGCAGACAGGAACATAAATTTACCTTCATAAATCCCTATTGGGTTGAAGAGATGAAAGGCTTGATTACACTCACCTTACTTCATTATACAGAGATAAGTCATTCATTCGCACAAATTTTTTGGAACGATGTAATTGCCAACATAGTGCCTTCTGAACTTAAAAAGCAAGCAACAGCCTATTATGGCCGCCCTGGAAAACGAAGCAGGGTTGATGGTGACGAGGTAGAAAACTATTTAAAATGGTACGCGACCCATGTTTATTCTCTGCCGAATAGCACTAATACCCCTTTAAACTCTGCAAGTATTTTCCTCAATACACCTGAAAACATAAAGGTGTCGGGTAAATATCTACCGGTATTTGAAGGGCCGGACTTGAATGCGGACTGGCGTACTTTCTTTAACTTCAAAGTACGCTTAGATTTACAAGACTATCTTAAGATGTTGACAAAATTATCTGAAGATCCTGCCGGCGATAATAAAATAAGGACACAATCTATTTATGAAAATCTTTTGGAGGACTACACAACTTGGGACTCAGCCAGGCAGGAATTAGTTGAAGAATGGGCCGTCACAGGAAGGTTGTCGGATGTTAGCGGTAGTTATAAGCCCACAGGAGAACTGCATTATTATGCTGACGGGGACAATTCAATATTTGGGAATAGTTACAGCTTTATTCAACTGGGTGTAAATGCGAAAAGACACCCTGATATCCTGAATTTACTGGCACTTCTCAAGGTAAAAGTGCTCAAACAGGACCAATTTGGCATGAAGGCATCCGAGGATTTAACCAAATCTTCACTTAAACCTCAACTGCAAACTATCCTGCCCTATTGGGCAAAGTGGATGGAAAAAGAGAGACAAAGCGGCTATGAGGAAATGCTTTATGACCTGCAATACAAACTTGACTCCATCGAAATATTAGAGGCCTCTGAACTAAATATTACCTACGGCGAAGATTGGAGTAAGAAAGTTGTACTGCATTACCATGATAATAAACTTTATGTAACTACTCCGTGGATTTCCAACAAAGTGATGTATGCACTTCCTGATAAATTGTGTGATATTTTCCCTGTAAAAAAATACAATAATGAAGTAGCTTTTCTTTTAAAATCATCAATATCAGAAATTAAAGAGCATTTTGAAGAACAGGGTATAGAGATGCCACCAGTATCCGAAGAAACAACTGATGGTCATGACAGTGGCCAGCATGGTGTCCCTCTTCCAACACCGGATAATGATGTTCCCCAAAAACAAAATATCGATTACCAATACTACTGGAATTTAAGCTTGGAACGAAATAAGACCTTAGTCCAAAGCTGTAATAATGATCCATCCTATTTGCTAAAACAGGGTCTGAAAGCTAAAAACACTGGAAGTCCTGTAAATATTTACCATTTCAGCCATATTGAAAATGCTGTTTCCATTATCCGTGAAGGGGCTATAAAAAGCAGACAAGATGCTGTATTCAAGGATAGCGCCGGTTCTGGTATCATTGCTCAAACCGATGCCGCGAGGAAAGTTTTTGCACGGTTTTATTTTCGCCCTAAGACACCAACACAACATTATGTGGAGAATCTTGGGCGCGGTAAGGAATCACTAAGCAGAATAGGCAGCGATCCACTTTGCCCAATACCGGTATTCTTTGTCATTCCAATTGAAAAAGCCATAGAACAAAATGAATGGAGTGTTAGCATTGGCTCACTAGCTTCCCCCCAGGTGGAATTCGGTAACAGTATTGAAACAATTTCAAAATTTGATTTTGATGGTGTTTATAAAACGGTGGCGGAACTTGGTCCAGAGCGGTTTCGTATTGCCGCCCATCAAGAATTTCTCGTGAAAGATAAACTGGAGTTGAGTACACTGGACTACCAGCTTGTAGTTCAGGATGAAAATGTTAAAAAAAGCCTTCTGGTAATGCTAGGAGATTTGGCTATGGAATGGGAGAATAAAATAATTATTAATGATGATTTTTATAATCAAGAGAATCCAAAAGTGGTAATAAGTTCCACGGATACTTCCATCGAAGCATCTTTATCAAAAGAACATCCTGGTTATTTCATCCTCCAGCATTCGACGGGCTCCCAATGGGAAGAAGTTGCGGCTAACATCAATCGGCAATACAATAGCGGCAACTGGATAACTACTCTCGCGGGCAATGCAATCACGCTTAAAGGTGAATTGGGTAATATAGAACATAAACTGTTCTATATCTATAAAGGCCGTGTGTGGCTCATCCATACCAATACAAGCGATTATCATTTCGATTATACATTAGTCAGAGCAAGTCTTCAGGAATGGTTTGAATCTGCGGAAAGTGACATAGACGGGTTACTCAATATACTTAAGATACACCCAGAATTGAATTATTATTATGATAGGCCTATTGGCGGGCCTGATAGTTTATCACTCGAAGAGCATACAATCGCCGTTATGAATAACTATCTTGAATACTTTGCAGGGACCCAAAAAATATTCGCCACGGAAAAGGAATATATATTCTGCTTGTCACTACACGATATTGGCAAACCTGCCGCTATGGCAGACGGGAACAGGCATATGCAGCATATCAAAACTTTGGAGATACTCGAACGGCTGCGTGGGGTTTTCCCAATCACGGATGATGCTATGCATAAAATGAGGGTACTTATTAATGCTGATCCCATTGGTAAATACCTAAATTCCGCCACGGATTATACCTGTGAGGAAGCGAGTATGGCAATTGGGGAAATGAGCGATAAATTGACTATATCTAAGAGTGATTTCCTTCAAAACCTCATTTGTTATTATCAATGTGATGCCTCTGGCTATGATTCACTTAGCAAAAGGTTGTTTATCCAAGTTGAAGGCAGACTTAAAATGTTGGCTGATAAAACACGTTTATTGTTCAATGAAGATTATGAAACTAAATTTAAAGCGCTCATAGAAGTAGTTAAGCTTTTAAAATAATTAATGGAAATAATAAAATCAGGAAATATTTTTGACAGCGAAGCGCAGACTTTGGTTAATACCGTGAATTGTATGGGTGCTATGGGTAAGGGCCTCGCTCTTCAATTTAAAATCAGGTATCCTGACATGTTTATGGCATATGAACAAATTTGCATGAACAAGCTGCTAGATATAGGAAAACTGTGGCTATACAAAACCGACCAGCACTGGATATTAAATTTTCCAACCAAGTACGACTGGAGATATCCAAGTAAAGTTTATTTCCTTGAAAAAGGCCTTGATAAATTTATGCAAACTTATCAGCAACGCAACATTGAATCCATTGCATTCCCCTTATTAGGTGCAAGTAATGGAGGTATTGCCCCTGAAGCATCTTTGAGGATCATGACTACTTATTTGCAACATTGTACAATTCCGGTAACGATTTACCTTCAGTACCAGCCAATAGAAAATAAACTATTTTAAGTCGGCTATGGGATGCAAATTTCAAGTAGTAGTTTCAGACCGTTTTTTCCAAAAGCCTAATGAGGTTACATGGGGAGATTAAGAAATTTTAGTAAGATGGAAATAATTCACCACCTGGATCTAGATACGTTAAGTAATTAACTTTGATAATTAGAGTAGAATGTTTATTTTTACACATACCAATTGCAGTTAAAACGTATAAAAAAAGTGGTGAGTGATTCGGTGAGTCGAATTTAAAAACCACACTAGATACTATTTAAACGTTGATTTCGGGACTAGGTTCTGATGCCAGCGGGATCACCAGATTCAAAATCAAAACGTACAAAAGGCTGTTAATCGCATGATTAACGGCCTTTTTACTTTTACTGCCCCGTCCTAAAATAGGTTGACATCAAACTCAACTTATTATGAAAAATGAGGAAAAGAAAACCGTCAGACGTAGT
>NZ_JAHYSS010000014.1:0-3294 GCF_019802255.1 Pedobacter polysacchareus
TTATGAAGAACAAACAACAGTTTATTGCTCTTGAAAGCTTCGGATGATTAGTATTACTCGACTTTGATGTCACCACCTTTACATCTGTAACCTATCAACGTAGTAGTCTGCTACGGTCCTATATGGAATTCTCATCTCGTGGCTAGTTTCGCACTTAGATGCTTTCAGCGCTTATCTATTCCCAACGTAGCTACTCTGCAATGCCCCTGGCGGAACAACAGATTCACTAGAGGTTAGTCCAACCCGGTCCTCTCGTACTAAGGTCAGCCCCACTCAAAATTCCTACGCCCACAACAGATAGGGACCGAACTGTCTCGCGACGTTCTGAACCCAGCTCGCGTGCCACTTTAATCGGCGAACAGCCGAACCCTTGGGACCTTCTCCAGCCCCAGGATGTGACGAGCCGACATCGAGGTGCCAAACCTCCCCGTCGATATGAGCTCTTGGGGGAGATCAGCCTGTTATCCCCAGCGTACCTTTTATCCTTTGAGCGATGGCCCTTCCATGCAGAACCACCGGATCACTATATCCGTCTTTCGACCCTGCTCGGCTTGTCTGCCTCACAGTCAAGCAAGCTTATGCTATTGCACTCCTCATACGGTTACCAAGCGTATTGAGCTTACCTTTGAAAGCCTCCGTTACCTTTTTGGAGGCGACCACCCCAGTCAAACTACCCATCAAACAATGTCCCCCCCGAAAGGGGTTAGACACCGAATACAAAAAGGGTGGTATTTCAACGTTGACTCCACAACACCTAGCGATGCCGCTTCACAGTCTCCCACCTATCCTACACATCTTGTATCCAATGTCAATGTTAAATTGTAGTGAAGGTGCATGGGGTCTTTCCGTCCCGTTGCGGGTACCCGGCGTCTTCACCGGGACCACAATTTCACCGAGCTCATGGCTGAGACAGCGCCCAGATCGTTACACCATTCGTGCAGGTCGGAACTTACCCGACAAGGAATTTCGCTACCTTAGGACCGTTATAGTTACGGCCGCCGTTTACTGGGGCTTCGATTCAATGCTTCTCCTTTAACAGATGACATCCCCTCTTAACCTTCCAGCACCGGGCAGGTGTCAGGCCTTATACTTCATCTTTCGATTTTGCAAAGCCATGTGTTTTTGTTAAACAGTCGCCTGGGCCTTTTCACTGCGGCTGATATTGCTACCAGCGCCCCTTCTCCCGAAGTTACAGGGCCATTTTGCCGAGTTCCTTAGCCATGATTCACTCGAGCACCTTAGAATTCTCTTCCCGGATACCTGTGTCGGTTTGCGGTACGGGTTTTTATAACCTGAAGCTTAGCGGTTTTTCTTGGAAGTCTGATTACCTGCGCTATCTACGCCCCCGAAGGTTTGCAGTACTATCGGGTTTCAGCTAGGTCTGCGGATTTGCCTACAGTCCTAATACCTACGCCCTTTAACGATCTATTCCGTCAGATCGCGGCAGTGTCACTACTCCGTCCCCACATCGCAGTTATAAAAAGTACTGGAATATTAACCAGTTGTCCATCGAATTTCCCCTTCGGGTTCTCCTTAGGCCCCGACTAACCCTGATCCGATTAGCGTTGATCAGGAAACCTTATCCTTTCGGTGGGCGGGTTTCTCTCCCGCCTTATCGTTACTTATGCCTACATTTGCTTTTCCAGAAGCTCCACCACAACTTACGTCATAACTTCGCTGCCGCTGGAATGCTCCCCTACCGTAATATTAATATTACCCATAGCTTCGGTGTATAGTTTAATGCCCGTTTATTATCCATGCCCGATCGCTCGACTAGTGAGCTGTTACGCACTCTTTAAATGAATGGCTGCTTCCAAGCCAACATCCTAGCTGTCTATGCAATCGGACCTCGTTAGTTCAACTTAACTATAACTTGGGGACCTTAGCTGATGGTCTGGGTTCTTTCCCTCTCGGCCCGTGACCTTAGCACCCCGGGCCTCACTGCAGTGTATATTATATAGCATTCGGAGTTTGTCTGGATTTGGTAGGATTTGACTCCCCCGCACCCAATCAGTAGCTCTACCTCTATATAACTTTACCACCACGCTGTTCCTAAAAACATTTCGGGGAGTACGAGCTATTTCCCAGTTTGATTAGCCTTTCACCCCTACCCACAGATCATCCGGAAACTTTTCAACGTTTATCGGTTCGGTCCTCCAGTACGTGTTACCGCACCTTCAACCTGTCCATGGGTAGATCACAAGGTTTCGCGTCTACCTCCCCTGACTATACGCCCTATTCAGACTCGCTTTCGCTGCGGCTGCGTGTCTTAAACACTTAACCTTGCCAGAGAAGAGTAACTCGTAGGCTCATTATGCAAAAGGCACGCCGTCACGCCACCTGGACGCTCCGACCGCTTGTAAGCACACAGTTTCAGGTTCTATTTCACTCCCCTGTTCGGGGTTCTTTTCACCTTTCCCTCACGGTACTGGTTCACTATCGGTCTCTCAGGAGTATTTAGCCTTACCGGATGGTGCCGGCAGATTCCCACAAGGCGTCTCCGACCTCGCGGTACTCAGGATACTACTAGACTAGTCTTACTTACGTGTACGAGGCTCTCACTCTATATTGCCAGGCTTCCCATCCTGTTCCACTTCATTTAACTAATGCCATATCGTAGTCCTACAACCCCAGATATGCCGTAACATAACTGGTTTGGGCTCTTTCCCTTTCGCTCGCCACTACTTAGGAAATCATTATTATTTTCTCTTCCTCTGCTTACTTAGATGTTTCAGTTCGGCAGGTTTGCGTACATTGTACAACTAGTCTTCAACTAGCTAGGTTTCCCCATTCGGAAATCTCCGGATTAATTCATATTTGCTAATACCCGAAGCTTATCGCAGCTTATCACGTCCTTCATCGCCTCTGAGAGCCAAGGCATCCCCTGTGTGCTCTTATTTACTTTCTTCTCTCCATAGCCTTTTGCGCCTATGGAAATGCTTTTTTTGATATGTCGTTATCTTTACAGTCAGTACAGTAATTGCTTACTTTACCTTCCTTCAAGCTAACAACGTCTCTATTGTTGTTTGCTCTTCTTTATTAACTTCTTCCAATATGTCAAAGAACTTTAGTTCCCCTAATTGCCTACTGGCAATTATATTTATGGCCTCTCGTATTTAGACCGGGTAATGTGGAGAATAACGGAGTCGAACCGTTGACCTCCTGCGTGCAAGGCAGGCGCTCTAGCCAGCTGAGCTAATCCCCCTTAGAATATATTTGTAGTCCCGAGCAGATTTGAACTGCTGACCCCTACATTATCAGTGTAGTGCTCTAACCAACTGAGCTACGGGACTA
>NZ_JAHYSS010000014.1:3394-5036 GCF_019802255.1 Pedobacter polysacchareus
TTTTGAGATTTTTTGTCATTTATATCATTTACGTAGCGAGTAGTCTGAACTACTCCAGAAAGGAGGTATTCCAGCCGCACCTTCCGGTACGGCTACCTTGTTACGACTTAGCCCCAGTTATCGGTTTTACCCTAGGACGCTCCTTGCGGTTACATACTTTAGGTACCCCCAACTTCCATGGCTTGACGGGCGGTGTGTACAAGGCCCGGGAACGTATTCACCGCGTCATTGCTGATACGCGATTACTAGCGAATCCAACTTCAAGAGGTCGAGTTGCAGACCTCTATCCGAACTGTGAATGGCTTTTTGAGATTTGCTTGCTGTTGCCAGCTTGCTGCCCTCTGTACCATCCATTGTAGCACGTGTGTAGCCCCGGACGTAAGGGCCATGATGACTTGACGTCGTCCCCTCCTTCCTCTCTGTTTGCACAGGCAGTCTGTTTAGAGTCCCCACCTTAACGTGCTGGCAACTAAACATAGGGGTTGCGCTCGTTGCGGGACTTAACCCAACACCTCACGGCACGAGCTGACGACAGCCATGCAGCACCTAGTTTCGTGTGATTGCTCACTCATCTATCTCTAAATGATTCACTAACTTTCAAGCCCGGGTAAGGTTCCTCGCGTATCATCGAATTAAACCACATGCTCCTCCGCTTGTGCGGGCCCCCGTCAATTCCTTTGAGTTTCAATCTTGCGACCGTACTCCCCAGGTGGAATACTTAACGCTTTCGCTTAGCCGCTAACTGTGTATCGCTAACAGCGAGTATTCATCGTTTAGGGCGTGGACTACCAGGGTATCTAATCCTGTTTGATCCCCACGCTTTCGTGCCTCAGCGTCAATAACACCATAGTAAGCTGCCTTCGCAATCGGTGTTCTGTGACATATCTATGCATTTCACCGCTACTTGTCACATTCCGCCTACCTCTAGTGTATTCAAGCTCATCAGTATCAAGGGCACTGCGATGGTTGAGCCACCGTCTTTCACCCCTGACTTAATAAGCCGCCTACGCACCCTTTAAACCCAATAAATCCGGATAACGCTTGGATCCTCCGTATTACCGCGGCTGCTGGCACGGAGTTAGCCGATCCTTATTCCTTCGGTACATTCAGCTACTTACACGTAAGTAGGTTTATTCCCGAATAAAAGCAGTTTACGACCCAGAGGGCTGTCTTCCTGCACGCGGCATGGCTGGTTCAGAGTTGCCTCCATTGACCAATATTCCTTACTGCTGCCTCCCGTAGGAGTCTGGTCCGTGTCTCAGTACCAGTGTGGGGGGTCATCCTCTCAGATCCCCTAGTCATCGTGGTCTTGGTGAGCCGTTACCTCGCCAACTAACTAATGACACGCATGCCCATCTCAATCCTATAAATATTTGATCATTAGATAATGCTATCCTGTGATTTTATGCGGTGTTAATCCGAATTTCTTCGGGCTATCCCCCTGATTGAGGTAGGTTGCATACGCGTTACGCACCCGTGCGCCACTTTCCCGAGAAGCAAGCCTCTCGGTATCGTTCGACTTGCATGTATTAGGCCTGCCGCTAGCGTTCATCCTGAGCCAGGATCAAACTCTCCATTGTAAAATGTGTTGTTTGAACGCTGACCATTCTTAACTTGTTAATAATAGTCTTTATTCTTTTTT
>NZ_JAHYSS010000015.1 GCF_019802255.1 Pedobacter polysacchareus
AGAAATCTTTTTGTTATTGTCAAGCTTTATTTGAAAATAAATCTTTTTGTTTTTCTGGTGATTAAACCGGTAAAACCAACATTAACCAACTCCTACTGCAATCTTTCAAAATCCTTCTCTCTATATCTTTCGCACAAACCCTTCCTCCGAAGCGGGATGCAAAAGTAAGAAAATTTAACGGCTCTGCAAACAATATCGCCCTTATAGTTGTATCGAATCCATAACTACATGATTAACAGTAAGAAAAACAAAGGAACACAATCTACCTAAGTGTGCAACTGGAGCCAAAGCTTCGATACCCATCGGATTTTTCTGATATTCCATCTTCAGTTCCTGAACCTGGATTTTTTGAGCCCAGGCCCCTGTACTCACAAACAGTAAAATAAGATGACCATGGCACTGGCCTTTCCTACAGGAAGCCTAGTATATATTTGGTTTTTTGTTCAGCTACTGAATTTCGAAAGTATACTTTCCGGCACTTGCCTGGTAGATTTCGGTTAGTTTCTTCCCCTCCATCCAGGCCGCTTGCCCAGGCTGGACTGGAAAATGAATTGTTGCAGAAGAATTTGCTGGTATCTGTACTTCATATAAAATCTTTTTACCCTTGCGCTTCCAGGAGGATTGAATCGTTCCAAATGGTCCCTCATGCGTAGCTTCAAATTCATTTAGCCCGGCAACAAAGTTTGGCATCAAACGGATGTTTTTAAAACCTGGTGACTTTTCATCGATCATAATGCCGCCCAGTCCTTTAAAGAACCATCCGCCTATTTCCCCAAACATCATGTGATTTAAAGAGATGTCACGTTCTGCCTGAATATTCCAATTTTCATATAAGGTAGTCGCTCCATTGACGATCCACCAACCCCAGGATGGATAAGTATCCTGTACTGCCAATTTATAAGCAATATCTGCTTGTCCGTTTTCACTCAAAGCATTTAATATCGCTTTGGCTCCAAGCACACCCACATCTAAATGCATATTGTCGGCCTTAACCCGATCAGCAAGCCTTTGCGCCACTGTAAGTCTGAGTTCTTCTGGTACAATTCCCCATAATAGGGCAACGCTCAGTTCTGTCTGCAAACCAGTACCATAAATCCCTTCGCTTCGGTTCAGGTATTTATCATTGATGGCCTTTTTGATTTTATCAGCCAATGCAGTATACACTTCAAAATCTTTCTTTTTTCCGAAAAGCTGCGCTGCTTTTGCCAATATGACTGCATCAGCATAGTAATAGACCGAGGAAGTATATTCCAGTGGAGATTCAGACTTTACAGGCACCCAATCTCCCCTTCCCCATGTGGTTAATCCATTTGGGCTGATCTGGGTCACATAATCTACATAAGATTTTATATTAGGATAGCAGCTGCGCAGCAAATGGGAATCGCCATAGAAAAGGTAAATATTCCAGGGAATAATTGCAATTGTACTGGTCCAATCTGTGCCGTTTGACTTCCCATATCCCCAGCCTCCAGTAGGAATAATATCAGGTAATACCCCATTAGGCTGCTGTTCATCCTGATGATCGGCTAACCATTTTTCATAAACCGTAATGCCATCGAAATTATACAATCCCGTTTCTACAGCAAAGTGACCATCACCTGTCCAGCCGTTTTTCTCTCTTTGGGGACAATCAGTTGGGTACCCGAACAAATTAGATAAATAGGAATTATTAGTGGCAGACCATAACTTATTCAGCAAAGTATTTGAAGAATGGATTTTTCCGGTTACCGGCACATCACTATGCATAAAATGGCCAACGATACTTTCCTTATTCAGCGCGATAGGTTTACTGCTCGTTACTTCTATATATTGAAATCCTTTATAATTAAACTTCGCCATAAAACCTTCTGTTCCTTCCCCCTTAAGGATGAAGATATCGGTCTGAAAAGGATCATTCTGGTCCTTTGGTCTGTAATAAACATCAATGTTAGACAAATCCAGTCTTCCGTTAGGCAATAACCTTTCTCCATGTTTGATACTCAAACGGGTACCCGGATCACCTTTCAATTTGATTTCAGTAACTCCAGCTATGTTTCTGCCCAAGTCAAACACATAAGTCGTGTCATTAAATTTCTTAAGAGACTTTACAGGGATCACTTCTACGTTACGGACAGGATGCATCACCTGACTGACGATCAGATTTGATGGCGCAGCGCGAAGCGTAACTCCTCTCCATTTACGATCATCAAACCCCACCTCATTCCAGCCCTTCTGTTCTTTTCGGGCATCATAATGCTCCGCCGTATAAATGCTATTAAAAACAATAGGGCTATCATCGGTTTTCCAAGTATCATCAGTAACCACAAGCTCAGTTGATCCATCGGTATAGGTGATCCTCAGGTCTAAACAAAATGTTGGCCTTCCTCGCCATGGTGCTTTATCAAAATCCCATACTGCTAAGGACTGATGGTTATACCAGCCATTTCCTAATAATACACCTATTGCATTTTCTCCATTTTTAAGCTGGGCGGTAACATCATAACTTACGTATAAATTTCTTCTGTCGAACCTGGTATACATGGGATCCAGGCGATGGTTACCAACTTTTCCTCCATTAAGATATAGTTCATAAAGCCCTGCTGCTGCTATATAAGCACGAGCAGATCTGATTTTTTTAACGGTCTTAAATCCTTTACGAAAATATGGAGCTGGTAATTTGTTAATATCCTTATTGTCACTAATCCAGGTTCCTTTCCAATTCCCCATGGCTTGCATTCCAGATTCAAAGCTGCTCACTGGTATAAAAGTAGCAGGCTTTCCATCTTTATCCCAGATCTGTACTTGCCAATAATACTTCGTAAATGGTTCCAGTACTTTTCCAGAATACCTAGTCAGCTGAGCTGAGCTACTTATTTTACCGGAATCCCAAACCGCAGTCCCATCATCCTTTATCAATGCTAAAGAATCTGTACCTACTGTAATCCGGTAAGCAGTTTGGACAGCAGCTTTTCTATTGTCTTTTAGCTTCCAGCTGAGTCGGGGCTGAACTGCATCTATGCCAATAGGATCAGCCATATACTCACATTGAAGCGCTGAGGCATGAATTGGCTGCTGACTAAAAACTGGAACAGAAAAAAGACCGGAGAACAGCAGCAGAGCGCTGTAAATAACTGCATTAACATTTGGGATCATGACTTAAAATTTGATTGTTTTCGCAATATAATTCAAGATTTGCAAATTAAGAAGAGGTCATGAAATCAGCAACCTCTGCTGTCCTGTATCGGCTGGAGATTGGGCTTAGTTAGCGAATTGGAATGGAATTAAAGCTGAATGGTAACTGGCTATTAAATTACGGTGGTA
>NZ_JAHYSS010000016.1 GCF_019802255.1 Pedobacter polysacchareus
TCCTTTAGTAGGCTAGGCCAACAGCGCTTTGCCACCTTGCGGTGGTAAGTTTCTGCTAACCCGCCCCCGAACCGTACGTACATGTCTCCATGTATACGGCTCTCCATTGTCAACATAACTTTACTTGTCATAGCTTTTATGGATTAATGCATCACAATCGTGACAGACTGCGAGGGTTTTACGATGGCGTTTGATCATCACTGCATTCCATCTGGTGTCAGCTTTAAGCTGATTGATGTTACGTACGTGATGCATCACGAGGTCTCCCATTACACCGCATAGTTCACACTTTCTCTCTTTGAGCCTTTCCACAAGTGTGGGGGCAGGGAGATACATGGTGTTGGGTGTCTTGTCGTAGTGATTGTCCTCGTAGATGTCTGTGAAGGGTTTACATCTGAATCCACCATTATACCACACTCTTTGTTTCCCGTTGCCTTTATTATCCCTGTAGGGGATGACCACATCCGTCCCGTCTTTATACTTTTCTAGTATTTGTCCGACGGTTCTTTTGTGCTTACGTCCGAGCGTTTTGAGCATGCTATATTTCATGAAGTAATTGAACTTCCATCCCCGATAGCTGATATTGTCTGCGATGGAATAGTAGTTGTAGAATCCCCGCAATTCAAGATTGTATTGCGCCATGATATCTGCATCTTGCCTATTCACCATATACTTGCGAGACGATGGTTTAAGCGTTTGTTTCCTATTTACTTGTGTGATAAGCACAGCATTATAGGATTGAAGTCGCTTAAGTACGGTTTCGTAAGATAAATTTAAGACAATTGTTCCTGACCAGGGACGGCGCTGTAGTCCACATCGTGTACGCGTGTGGTCCATAGACCGGCGTGCATTGATTTCATATCCAAGGAATTTTGCGGGTTCTTGTGCGCTGGTAATCAAAGTCTTCTCTTCAGACATTTCCAAATTGAGTTTTTCACTCATGAAAGTCGTAATATCAGCTTTGATTTTCTCACATTCTCCCTTGCTGCCGATTACTCCGATGAGGAAGTCATCAGCATACCTTATGTACTTCAATCTTTTGAACGTGTCGTCGATGTCCCTTGTTGGTGGAATATCCAACATTTGCTTACGCATTTCGTCCATTTTCACTTTCAGTTCAGCTTTGCGGTTTTCATCCGTTTCTGCTTCCAGTTTCCATCGTAATGCATTTCTCTGATTCCGGTTACGCTGATACTCAGTGGTTAGTCTACGTGCTTTGCCTTTATTGAAACTTTCTGCATACTGTTTTACATACTTGTCGAACTTGTCAAGGTAGATGTTAGCCAGGATAGGACTAATAATTCCGCCTTGCGGTGTTCCTGAGTAGGTATTGTTGTATGTCCAGTTCTCAATATAGCCAGCATTCAGGAACTTACGGATTAAACGCAGGAAACGATCATCAGAGATACGTTCTCTGAGGATATCGATCATTACATTGTGGTTGATATTGTCAAAGAAGCCTTTGATATCGCCCTCAATGAACCATCGTGTTCCCTTGAATGTAACCTTAACATCCCTTAATGCCGTGTGGCAGCTTCTGTTGGGCCGGAAACCATGTGAAGAGTCTTCAAATTGCCCCTCATAGATGGCTTTCAGAATCATATGTACCACTTCCTGCACGAGTTTATCCTCAAAAGATGGAATGCCCAACGGGCGATTCTTTCCATTCTTTTTAGGTATATATACCCGACGGGCAGGATAAGGCTGATACGATTCGTCTCTCAGACTTGCCACAAGTTTCTGAATGCGGTCAACGCTCATTCTATCGACGGTTCTGCCGTCGGCGCCCGGCGTCATATTACCTTGATTGGCATATTTACGCTGATAGGCAATGAAGAACATTTCCTCGTTAAACAGAATTCGGTAGAGCCTTTGGTAACGGTAACCCGAATCTTTGCTATGTTCGCATAAAGCGTTTAATACTTGCTCTGGATCTCTCATACGTCTCACACGTTTTCCTTAGTTTGTATTAAGTTGACAACTGCTTCCCTTCGCCATGTACAGGGTGTTACCCTGCTCGGACTACTACGGAAGCTCCGTTTCCATATCGGGTATTCAGTATCTTCATACATAGCCCTTTTGAAAAAAATGGGCATCCCGACTTAGGAAATCCCCGTTTAGTTTCGTAATGACTGTTAGCGCGACAGACTGTCGGATGCGACTTTCGTTCTTTTCTCCGCTTATTGCGGTTGTGCCGTAGCAACGTTCTATGCTCTCATTGAGTACCTAACAAATGAGAGAGCTACGGTGTGACAATACAACTGCCTTTCGTCACAGATTCAACATGCCCCACTGAACTATCGTTAAACCAGTATAGGCTTCATCCTTGTGTCTGCCTTTCTCCCCAGCGATGCACTCGCTTTTGGCAATTAAAGCGGCCATGCTGCAACCGACATGCTACACTCCCTATTGGGTTTCCCCTCCAGATAAGTCGATCGGGAGTAGACTTGGAACCTAGTCTAGTCTCTTGCCAAAGAGACATTCATTACAAAACCTTTACGGGCGCACAATACTCATTC
>NZ_JAHYSS010000017.1 GCF_019802255.1 Pedobacter polysacchareus
AAAATAAATCTTTTTGTTTTTCTGGTAGTTAAACCGGTAAAACCAACTTTAACCAACTCCTACTGCAATCTTTCAAAATCCTTCTCTCTGTATCTTTCGCACAAACCCTTCCTCCGAAGCGGGATGCAAAAGTAGGAAAATTTAACGGCTCTGCAAACAATATCACCCTTATAGTTGTATCGAATCCATAACTACATGAATTACAGCGAAAAAGAATAAAATCAAATTAACGCAGAAGTTAAATGGAATCTAAAAGATAGGACAAATTCCCAGGTAGCACATAGAGGCGAAAGCAAACAATCCACTTAAAGATGGTGCAGAGAAGAATTTCCCCCTCCCCCTTTTACTCGGATAGTATTCTGTAGAGTTCTAAATTCAGATAATAATTAGCGCCCTGTATCGTTCGTTTTTCTAAAATCCCTAAACTGGTCAGCTGATCAAGGTACTTTCTCGCTGTATTCTCAGCATATAAGCCCATCGACGTAAAATGCTTTACCCTAGTATAAGGTTGACTAAACAAAGCAGATACCAAAGATTCAGGCCTTAGTATATTTCCTTCTTCAATAACTGCAGATAAAATGGCCTCTTGTGCAGAAATAATATCATTAATTTTATGGTAAGTCAGATCAGAGGTGAGCTCGATTGCTTTCAACATATACAATAGCCAATTTTTCCAATTCCCTCTCTGGCTAATTCCAGACAACCCAGCATAGTAATCATCCTTATGCTTTATGATATAACTGCTTAGAAACAAAATCGGATAATCCAGTAATCCCTTATTCATCAGATAGTGAATATTAAAGCTCCTACCGGTACGTCCATTCCCATCTCTAAAAGGATGAATTGCTTCAAATTGAAAATGAGCTATTGCCATCTTGAGCAGAGGGCCCATAGGATATTTAAAATCATCATTTAAAAAATCAATCAGGTTATCCAGTTTTGCTTCAATAATACCCTTTCCACGCGGTGGTGTATAAGATGCCTTTCCTGCATTTGGCCCAGTTCCCGATTGTTTAATGTAAATCTGTGCTATGGGCGTCCGAATTCCATCGCTAAACTGGCTCACTACCTGGTACATTTTTATAAAATATGCTTTATCAAATTGCCCGCTGATCTTCAAATGATCATAGCCTAACCATAATACTTCCCTATAATTAAGGTCTGCTTCGTAGCACCAGCTGATTGTTTTGCTTCGTCTTCACTATAGGCCTTATAAAGTTCATCATCTGTAGTAAAGATATTTTCAATTGCACTTGAAGCCTTTGCTTCTTGTATTACAACGCAGCTTAAAATTTATCTATTTTAAGCTGCGTTGTAATATTGACCTTAAAAACAAAATACAATACTTAACTAACCTTAAATTTCCAGTTTTTTTAAGGTGAATCCCAATTTTAGGCTCAAAAACATGTAAAGACATTACTAGTTCGTACTCAGCACAATTCCTGGAAATAATCCTAATTAGCAGTAATCACATAAGCAATGAACCATCACCACATGTAAATAATAATTTTAGCGATCAAGGGATATTATATCTGCTGGAGATTTTGTTTAATTATGGAATTGAAGCTAGATATTGTGCTGGTTATGAATTTTCAGTGACCCAGCTATGGAACTTTTTTCAGCATAAAAAAGGCCGTATACAAGAAAAGCCTGTAGTTTCCTACAGGCTTCCTTTAAGATTTGGCACCGACCTACTCTCCCACGTGTTACCGCAGTACCATCGGCTCTGGCGGGCTTGACTTCTCTGT
>NZ_JAHYSS010000018.1 GCF_019802255.1 Pedobacter polysacchareus
TATGTCTTGTCCTAAAAAGTCTTTACAGTTGGGATCTGTTACTACTATATGTTCTTTACAACAGATACTTAGTCCGATTAAGGGTTTACACAGATCTTTCAAGTAATCCTTTTCTGACTTTACACGATTGTAACAGTAATCCTTGTCAGGCTTTACTGAGTTAACTTGGAATACCCAATTTAGGTAATTTAAATTTTTCATCATAGACGATTTTATTATGATTTTCCTTCCAATAGTTTTTCCATCGTCTGGGCAGCTCTCCTTCAGAGGTATGCGCTACCTCTGGAGTCATCATATTTATACTCAAATGTGGCCTTTTGGTGTTATAGGCCTCAATAATTCCTGATAATTTCAAAGCAGTTTCATACTTGGTACTAAGTACAGATCTGTTCAACCATTCGGTTTTTAATATGCCGTTCACCCGCTCTGCTATAGCATTTTCTAAAGGGTCGCTATTTTCTGTCATACTGATATTGATGTTAAAAGACCTCAGTTTAGAAATGTATTTATCACAGCAATATTGAATGCCACGATCCGAATGATGAATAAGAGCAGTTGCTTTGTTAGCAGGGAGCTGAGAAAGAGCCATTTCCAATGCAGATACGGCACCTTCCGCTTCGAGTTTAGTGGATAAGTCCCATCCAATTATCTTACGGGAATAGGCATCAGTTATCAATGAGAGGTATAAATGGCCCTCACTGGTCGTAATATAGGTTATATCACTCACCCATAACTGATGTGGCTGTGTCAAATGTATATCTCGGATCAGGTTCGGATATTTACGGCACCAATGCCTTGAATTGGTTGTTATAATTCTGGTTTTATGGTGGCGAACTAATAGATGGTTCTCCCTCAATAAGTCAAAAAAAGCATCTCTACCAATATTTATATTTTCTCTTTTCATTTCTGCACTGATTATACTAAGGAGCTTACGTCCACCAATACCAGGTAAACTGCTGCGTTCATTTTTAATCATTTCAAGCACTATATGAGATTGTGCCCGACATCTATACTCGTATTTCTGTAACTGATAATAAGCTTGTCTGGTAAAGCCAAACAATCCACAAAGCCTATCTATACTAAGCTTTGGATACTGTTGCTTTATTTCTTTGACTGTTTGGCACCAGACTTTTTTCTGATGGAGATATTTAGATTTTGTTCTGCAATATCTATCATCTTATTAGTGGCCAGGTTTAACAGTTGCTCTCTTTCAAGGGCTTCTTCCAGTTCTTTAATACGTTTTATCATATCCTCTGTAGTACCCGGAAGTTCTGTTTTAGGTGTTTTAGGAAGTTTTTCTACAACGTCAGTTCTGAATTCTCCACCAAATTTATCAAGCCATTGCTGAACAGACGCGGGAGCAGGCAAGTTAAATTTATCAGCAGTTTTTTGCTGGCTGTCATCGGAGGTTAGGTAGTGCCGAACAACTTCACGCTTGAAATCGTCCGAATAACGGTTTACAATTTTCATAATTTAATTTATTTAAAATCATTCAAAAACTGTAAAGCTATTTCCGGACAAGACA
>NZ_JAHYSS010000019.1 GCF_019802255.1 Pedobacter polysacchareus
GATGCAAAAGTAAGAAAATTTAACGGCTCTGCAAACAATATCGCCCTTATAGTTGTATCGAATCCATAACTACATGAACCATAGCCTTAAAATCGACAAAACAACACGAAGAAAAATGTTTCAAAAGGGATCATAAATATATGGCACTGTAAATAACCGCATTCACAGTTCCCGCATAGCTCCTTAGCTCTAAGGAGATCCTTCCTAGAAAAACAACATTAGTATATTTTCTGGTTACAGTGAGTCTATTTTAAAAGCAACATGCCAATGCCCTAGCTTCTAAAGAGTGATTAATTTATTCTTCATCATCTTATACTTGACTTTTTTACTAATCAATCATGAATCCATTAATAGTGATTGCTCATAAGTAGGACAAGTCCCTTCTTGCGTTACAATAAAAACACTTAATGGAATTGCAAAACCCAGGGTATTCTAAATGTTAGCTTTATTTAATCGGTTAGAAAGTAAAGCCGCGAGGAAAGACCAGCACTTCTATCGTTATCCGATTACCATAATATCCTATGTAGCCAAATGATATTCAGTTTAAAAGCCATAACCAACTAGAACCTTCAATAATTCTTTCCTACCAGAGCCATCACCAACACACGAATTAATCTCCGATTTAACCCAAGACAATTTAAATGACAAACCTCATTCCTTACTATGCCCTACCGATTTCTACCGGACGGAATGTTATCCTACAATACTGTATCTCAAGCAAACTAAGTTGGCCTTTCTTCCTGATCTCATTTTTATTAAATTTAGGATATGCTTAATCTAGTCTTTCCTCTCAAATACATGCCTTCTATTACTTGAACTAGCAATGAATTACTGCAACTAATATCATAAGCGCTGAAGCAGGAATATAATGACATCAAATTATTCAGACAAGTATTCTAAATACCTCAAGCAGCCATTGTACATCTATTCACCTTTAATGGGAGTCTTAGTGTTTAATGCTTGTTTTCTGAAGAAATATTTTAAGATCTGGAATGACTAAAAAAAGTGTTACAGCGTATCCCTTAGAAAGCGTACAAGTTCGGGAATAACTCACATCAGCATTAAGCTAGAAATAGAACCGGTACAATATTTAGAAGGATCATTGAGTACAGTGTAAAGGTCTACTGCTTAAAAATTAAGTGGAAGCAGAGTAACTAGAACCTTCATCAGCATAAAAAAAGGCCGTATACAAGAAAAGCCTGTAGTTTCCTACAGGCTTTCTTTAAGATTTGGCACCGACCTACTCTCCC
>NZ_JAHYSS010000002.1:0-760403 GCF_019802255.1 Pedobacter polysacchareus
GGTGGTGACATCAAAGTCGAGTAATACTAATCATCCGAAGCTTTCAAGAGCAATAAACTGTTGTTTGTTCTTCATAACTAACTTCTTTCAATAATATGTCAAGTTTGTGGGCCATAGGATATGGTTCGTGTATTTGGGATACCGATAGCTTGTGCTAGAGGTAGCTGATACGAAAAAGCAAACAATAAAAATATTTAGGTGCCTATATCGGCGGTGTCTACCTCTTCCCATTCCGAACAGAGAAGTCAAGCCCGCCAGAGCCGATGGTACTGCGGTAACACGTGGGAGAGTAGGTCGGTGCCAAATCTTAAAGAAAGCCTGTAGGAAACTACAGGCTTTTCTTGTATACAGCCTTTTTTTATATGCTGAAATGATTCCCATGCGCTGTATAGCTGCAATTCCACAAAGTAATTTAAATTGTATCTCTGTTTTAGTCTTTGGTCTGTATTCGTCCTAACTTTAGTTAATAATCAATTTAGGCTTAGAGTTCCATTGTGGACGTTTATCCTATGAGTATAGATTCCACTCAGAAGCTATTATCCTGAAAGCTAAGAATGGCTATTCTGAATATTGGTCATCACTTTTGTATTGAGCTTTATTCAATTGATTGTTATGATATTTCTATAACTTATTCATGTTTTCCTGAAATAGTAATCTCAAGGTATTAGGAAATTGGTTTAATTTCGATTCTTTTTAGGATTTTTTGTTAAGAACTAGGCATACCTGTAAGGAACAGCTCTTTGATATAAGCCAAATAATAATTTTTAAAAGGCAGCAGTGGCTTAAGGTACTATTATGAATCATGAAGATTTAATGGCTTTATGATTAAATATATAGGACTTCAAGAGATAGAATGTTGAAAAATGATGCTTATAGTAAATATACCCAATGGATTAAGGTATGAATTAACAACATTCCGGTTGAACTATGTAATATATTGAAATTAGGTACTAATGCGATTCTAGAGCAGTATTAGTCTTTAGGAGAGAACTGAGCGTATATAAAGGTATTTTTTGATGGTAGTGACAGTGGTACATTGTTAATTGCCTACAAAGCGCTAAAACTTGTCTGAATCTATTCAAACATAGATAAGGGCCAGGGATTTAATCATAATTGCTTTGGATTATTGACCAGGTGGGCTTAACTTATTTTGTGATTTGTGTTATAATGTACAAAAACTAATGTTGAGTGCTCATATGTGATATTATTTAGATTTTTATTCGTTGATTTTACTACATCTTTCTGTTGGGGTTATAGATTTGTTTTGTATTTATTTCCTTAAAATTTATCCAATGGTTATTGGAATCTGGATTGCTATTTAATTATTAATTTGCTTGTTGAATGTTTCACAAGATTCTGTCTTATTGGTCTAATTTTTTGAGCTAAACAAAGAATAAAATATTTTTAATTGACATCAAAATTTTGCTGAAATCCCTCTTAATTTTGTACAATATTTTGGTTATTACGAGATTTTTCTGGTCATAACGATCAAAAATAATTTTCAATTTTAGACTTAAGTGTCTAATTCCGTCTTGAAAACGCTCAGGTCTTGTCTTTTTTGGTTTAAGTAAATAAGGAGTTTTTTGAAGTGTTTTAGCTTTATTTGACGATAGGTATTGGCTAACTTTAGCGTAAAATGGAGAGTTTTTTTGAGCAAAAATCCACTAAAATTGCAATGAGATTTTTCGTAATTAACTGATAATAAATGGCTTTAAACATAGAAAAGCCCACATTTCTGTGAGCTTTTAACAGTAGCGGGGAGCAGGATCGAACTGCCG
Source organism: Pedobacter polysacchareus (assembly GCF_019802255.1). Lineage (GTDB taxonomy): Bacteria > Bacteroidota > Bacteroidia > Sphingobacteriales > Sphingobacteriaceae > Pedobacter > Pedobacter polysacchareus. The sequence continues at coordinate 1,779 of NZ_JAHYSS010000002.1, forward strand.
ACCTCAGGGTTATGAATCCTGCGCTCTAACCATCTGAGCTACCCCGCCGGGCGATCTTCTTTTCTAAAGAGTTGCAAATATAGAAAAAAATACTTTCCTTTAGAAATAAATAAAAAAAAAATTGTCCATTAGTTCAGAATGTAAGGATCCATCGATGTCAGAAAAGAAAAAGTTTACGTTAGAATATGAATTGAGATCATCCCCACGAATTTTGTTTAGCTTTATTAGCGAGCCAAATGGCTTGTCTCAGTGGTTTGCCGACGATGTAATTTTCCGTGACCAGGTTTATACATTTACATGGGATGATGAAGTACAAAAAGCGAAGCTTTTAAGTATTAAAGAGAATAAATTGGTGAAATTTAAATGGCTTGATGATGAACCGCATTGTTATTTTGAAATGGAAATCGTTCAAGACGAATTAACGAACGATGTTGCACTTTCTATTACAGACTTTGCTACTGAAGATACACTTGCAGAACGTACCTTAATATGGGATAACCAGATAACCTATTTACATAGTGTGCTTGGAGCATAATTTTTCAGTTGCTTTGTTTACCTTTGCATATTGAAAAAGATTCATTTACTTCTGCTCAAAGCGTTTATTAGGCCTTTTTTCGTCACATTTTTTATTGTGATGTTTATATTATTGATGTTCTTTTTATTTAAGTACGTCGATGATTTAATTGGAAAAGGTTTTGAATGGTATGTAATTCTAGAGCTGATGTACTATGCATCAGCTGCTAATGTTTCCATGGCACTTCCACTTTCGATCCTATTGTCGTCTATAATGACTTTTGGAACTCTAGGGGAGAACTATGAGCTGGTTGCTATAAAGTCTGCTGGAGTATCACTTCAAAAGGCAATGATGCCTTTATTGGTATTAATTGTATTTATAGCCATTGGTTCTTTCTTGTTTTCAGACGTGATGCTTCCAAAGGCCAATTTAAAGTTTGGCTCTCTACTGTGGGATATACGAAATAAGAAGTTATCTTTTCTAATTAAGGAGGGGGTATTCAATAATAGTATTCCAGGGTATTCCATAAGAGTAGATAAAAAGGGTGAAGATGGTGTTACTTTAGAAGGGGTAATGATCTATGACCATACGAGTAATAGTGGAATAGCAAAAATCATCATCGCAAAAGAGGGGAAAATGGCTAGTGATGACAAGAACCTTCTTTTAAAGTTAAAGAATGGTGTAAGGTATGAGGAATCCAGTGGTGAAAATACTTCTTATAACCCAAGGCAGCAATTCACTCGTATGCGATTCAAAGAAACAGATCAAAAATTTGATATATCTAGTTTTAAAATGAACCGAACAGATGAGCAAGGTTTTAGAAATAATACCCAAATGCTCAATCTAAAAGGGTTAGTCAAAAAACAGGATTCTTTAACAAAAGAATTAGATAGTATCAATAAATTTGCTGGTATGACTGTCGCTAGTTACTTTAAACAGAATAACTATGTGAAGGGCTACACTAAGGTCAATACCCCTGAAAAGAAGATTACAGCGTCTGTATTGAAGGCTTTGCCGGATGGAGATCGATTACGGTCTATTCAGTCTGCAATAGATCAGGCTAAGATTATTAAAGAAACTGTATCAGGTAGATTAGCTGATCATTCGGATAAGGTTCGTAATATTATTAAAGTTGAGATTGAGTATCAAAAGAAATTCACTCTAGCGGTGTCATGCCTACTCTTGTTTTTCATTGGTGCACCATTAGGTGCAATTATTAGAAAGGGAGGATTAGGCTTACCTGTGGTGATGGCGATCGTATTCTTTTTAATTTATCATATCATCGCTACAGTGGCTGAGAAATCTGCGATAACAGGCACATTAGCTCCTTTCTTCGGACCTTGGCTTGCGATTATTATACTATCACCTGTAGGGGCATTTCTGACCTATAAAGCGACTGTTGATTCTGCCTTATTTGATATTAATGCGATTAAACAATCGATAACGGGTCTTTTTAAAAGGAAAAAACAGCGATCAAAATCCAAGGTGTAACGTAAGCTAACTATAAATTATACTGGCAAATATTCATTACTTATTTATGATATTTTAGCGAAGGATATTGAATAGGAAGGTTGTAACTTTGTACTTAATCTTAATAGTTAAACAAGCAGCTAATCTTAGTGTTTGTACATAGATATATTTCAAAAAATGGAAATCAAACTTAATGCAATAGAAGAAGCTATTGCTGAAATACAAGCTGGTAAAGTGGTTATTGTTGTTGATGATGAGGACAGAGAAAATGAAGGAGACTTCCTGACTGCTGCTGCAAATGCAACTCCTGAAGTAATTAACTTTATGGCGACCCATGGAAGAGGATTAATATGTGCTGCTTTAACAGAAGAGAGATGTGACGAACTTGGTTTGGAACTAATGGTAGGCAAAAATACGGCTGCTTACGAGACAAATTTCACTGTTTCTGTGGATTTAATTGGCTACGGCTGTACTACTGGTATCTCTGCATCAGATAGATCAAAGACGATTCAGGCATTGATTAACCCAAATACAAACCCTGATGAATTAGGTAAACCAGGACATATTTTTCCTTTGAGATCTAAAGATGGCGGAGTATTAAGAAGGTCAGGTCACACCGAGGCTTCAGTTGATTTAGCAAGATTGGCCGGTATGGAGCCAGCTGGAGTTTTAGTAGAAATTATGAAGGAGGATGGTGAGATGGCCAGGCTACCTGATCTTGTAAAGATTGCTGCACAGCATAACCTCAAAATCATTTCAATAAAAGATCTTATTGCTTATAGGTTGAGTAAAGAAAGTTTAATTCAAGAAGAGGTGACAGTTAATCTTCCTACTCAATGGGGAGATTTCAAGATGACGGCCTATACACAATTAGATACTGGTGCCACCCATTTGGCAATAAGTAAAGGAGAGTGGACGGCGGATGAACCTGTTATGGTGAGAGTCCATAGTTCCTGTGTTACAGGAGATATCTTTGGCTCTTGTCGCTGTGATTGCGGTCCACAGTTGCATAAGGCAATGGAAATGATCGATAAGGAAGGCAAAGGACTAATTGTATACATGAACCAGGAAGGAAGAGGTATTGGACTAGTTAACAAATTAAGGTCATACAACCTTCAGGATGCAGGATTTGATACTGTAGAAGCTAATATAAAATTAGGTTTTAAAGGAGATGAGAGAGACTATGGAGTTGGGGCGCAGATCCTAAGAGCTCAAGGTATTTCAAAGATGAGATTGATGTCGAATAATCCTACAAAACGTGCCGGTCTAACTGGATATGGATTAGAAATTTTAGAGAATATTTCGATAGAAATTGAAAGTAATATACATAATGAACAATATCTGAGAACCAAACGTGATAAAATGGGACATCAGATTATGAAAGGATAATCACCTATCTTTTCGGATTGTTTTTTTGCTGTTCATTAAGAATAGCCTCTTTATTAATTAATTGCCTGGTTTTTGGGGTTTCCCCATGCTGGGCTTTTTTCTTTTGTTCTCTTTTGTATTGTCCAGTGATCTTTTTCAAAAACTCTCTAAAACTGTCAAACTGCTGTGTGTAAACTAAGCCCAAAGCGGTTACATTGTTGTTCTGATTGATACCTGAAGTTGTAAAGATCGTTTGCTGCGTTGGAGGTTTATTAGATAATTTTCCCACCAGAGTCCCATCCTTTTTGATTAAACCAAGAATCTCGACCTCACCACCTACATTATTTCTGGAAAATCCATTTAATGACAAATCATTGGTGCTTCCTCTGTTTACTATACCTGCATTTAGGACCACGCGGTCATTAAACAATCTAAAGGAAGCATTCGCTTCAGTTAATGAGCGGACATTAAAATCAACAAAGTCGAGATTTAAAGAGGAGAGTACATTGTTAAGCTGATTAAACAATAACTCTGTTGCTGTACTGGTTACTCCACTGGTTAACTGTTTTCCTAAGTCCTCATTTCCTGTTCCTGGAGCAAAACTCCTTCTAATGATTAAGCTTAGTGCTTGTAGATTAAGGTTGTTTGAATCATTGAAATAAGCTTGCATTTCTTCTTTAATTGCCGGATTGGATGGAAAGAAGATATCCAGTTTGATGTCAGGTTTCAATAATAAGCCCGATAAGCCCATTTCTACTTCCGTTAACACACGTTCATCCTTATTATTACCATCTCTATTCGCTGCAGTATATAGATCTCTTAAACTTGTTCTAAGGGAATAAATGGCTTTCAATTGTATTTGGGCCATAGTTGGATTGCCTGTCCAGCGGATGGTACCACCTTGTCTTATGTTGAACTTTTTATTAATAACTTCCTGAGCAGTAAAATCGAAACTACCATTTTCAATGATGTAGTCTCCTGTCATATCGAAGTCACCCTGGCTATTAATTTTTAAAGTGAGGTCGGTTGCATTTCCTCGTCCACTCAGGTTACCTAGGCTGGTGAATATATTGGCGACACTATTAGGGTCTACATCCAGTTTTAAATTCATGGTAAGTCCATCAAAACTGTTTTGTTTTTTCACTATTTTAGTAGTGTCTTTACTTACAAAGGTGATGAAATCCTTACTGGAAACTGTCTCAGAGCTATTCAGCGGCAGATTAAATACCGTTCCTTTTTCTGTTTTGGCGTCAATATCGATGTACATACGATTAGTTGGACCTTTGAAAATGAAAGTTCCTGTACCGTAAGCCTGACCATAATAAACAGGATTATCTTTTTCTGTGGTATTTAATGCCATGAAGTTCGTCGCTTTGATAACAGCGTCAATAGTAGGATTATCCAAGTTGTTTAAATCTACAGTACCGTTGGCAATAGCCTGATTATTGTCTACATCTAAAAGTTTTAAATTATGTATTTTAATTATACTATTGTCGATGGTGACCTGATCATTTAGTGTATAGGCTGTTTGCAGATAATTAATCGTCATTTTCCCTTTATCAAATGATATTTCTCCATTGATAGCGGGTTTTTCGAATGGGCCTTTGACGGCGAGATCCGCAGAAATATTACCTTTTAATTTTGAAACAAGTTTCTTAACAAGGGGTTCTAATACGGCCATCTCAGTTTCATCTAGCTTAATATGTAGGTCTATCTCTTTCTTCTCCAGATCAAGACTCCCCCTTGCTTTTAAGGTTTCTTTATCGTGGCTCATAATACTAGTATAGATATTAGCCACATTTTCTGCCTGATGAAAAGATGAAGTATCTGTGAGACGTCCAATATAAGTGTCATTAAAACTTAAGGAATCAATTGTGATATGATCTGATATTTTAGGAGATTTTAAAACATGGTATAGTTTTGTTTCACCGTTTAATTTTCCTGCGAGTTTTACACCTAAAGTCTTTACAAAAGGGTTTATTGTTTTAAGGTCAAATTGGTTAAAACCGACCTGAAGTAAGTCTGTGGGATCATTGGATAGAATGCCATCTATGGTTAATAACTGCGATCCGTTACTAAGGTCAAAATTACTGATTTGAGTTTTTCCATCATGAAAACTGATTCTAACTTTCTCTTGAATTTTCCAGTCTTCATTATTTATTTTCAAAATAGAAGGTAAGATCGTGATACGACCTATAGTATCTGTCGCAAATTCAACCAGTCCGTTTAAATCCAATGAGTTGGCGTCATCCGCATTTGCGAGTTTAACATTCAGACTTAAGCTATCATTTCTAAGAATATTCGAAATATTCACATTTTTAATATACAAACTATCATTAAGATCAACGCGATCTGAGGTGATAATGGCCTGTAACTGATTTGTAGAGGTGTTTTCATCCACAATGATGTTATTGACTATTATACCTTTATACTTCAGTTTTTTTACAAATCCATTTATAGTGGCGACATTTTTTTGTGAGTCAAAGTTTCCAAGAAAAACTGCCTGATCTTCTATTTCCAGACCTGGCACTAAGAGTTGTGCAACAGGTTCAAATTTTTTGATTTTAAGGTCAAATTTGAAGATCTGATCTTTATAATTGACAATATCTGCTTTTAATGATGGAATATATGTTTTTGCGAGTGCTTTATAATAGGATGGAAGTGTATTTAGATCATACTGGCCCTTGATGCTTGCATCTAATATATCTGAATTGACAGTCAAGCTTCTATCTTTTCCCATTCCATTGGCACTCAATTGGATTGAATCGATATGGTATATACCTTTAACATTATTAAGTTGAACGTGTTGTAAAAGAAGATTTCCCTGAATATTATCTAAATTATTCCCTGTAAAATTAGTGCTGAATACCGCATCAATCTGAAGTGAATCCTTATAGAGTTTCAGTGCCTTTAGTCTGGCATTTTTAATGTTAGCTTTAAAGTTAAACTCCGGAAGTTTTCCATTTAAGTTTACTCCACCATCAAAAACCATCTTAAGATTTTTGTCATCAACTTTTAGACTGCCATCAAAATATTTTTTCTCAAAGGTCCCATCTATCTCAATATTTCTATACCTGTAATTGTTAAAATCAATGTAGTCAATGTTGCCATCTAATCGTTCAGTAAGATTTTTGATTTCTGTTCCTCTGCCTTTGATGTTTAGCGCTGCTGTAATTTTTCCCAGGCTCTTTTCATTGATCAGGTCACCTAAATTAAAATCATAGGTTTTTACATTGCCAGAATAGGAAGGAACTCCTTGTTTATCAATTTTCATATTGACATCGGAGACCAGGCGGCCTATTTTTGTTTTAAACTCCCCATAGGCGATAAAATCATTTTGGAAGCCAGTAAAGGAGCCATTAAAATTGACGTTACCAAATTTGGAAATGATTTCAGGGATTTTCTTCGCTTTTTTTCCTGTCACACTGGTAATTAAATCGTCCAGATCTTTTTTATTGGTTCCTGCCATCTCGATTTTAAGGTCCATAAAGGTCTCCTTAAGGATTGGTAAACCTTTAAGTGCAAAATCTCCCTTAATGTGGGTCGCTTTTCCTGCCTTTATTGATAGCTTTTTAGCACGTAGGTTTTTGACCAAACCCGTTATTTGTCCATCTACGTCTAGTTCTAAATTCATTTGATCTAGTTCAGAAGTAAAATAAGATACATCTCGGGAAGCAATATGACTATCCTTAAAACTGGCTTTCATTCTTACCTTGTTCACATAGTCTCTGAAGTCTCTGTATCGGCTAAAGCTCATTTTAAAGTAATCCTTTAACTTGGAATGATTGGTTTCCAATAACAAACGTTCCAACTCTATTTGATTAGAATCTACTGTAGCGAATGTGGTTAAGTTTTTAAGATAGAATCCGCTTTTCTCCTTAAATGTCAGATTTTTGATATTTGCTTGAAGAATGTGGTCTGTGGTATTTAATTTTTCAACAATGCCGTTCAAATTACTAAGCTGAACATCTTCAAAATTAACACCCCTCATTACAGTGTCGTATTTATAGTTTTTATACCTAAAACCAAAATTGTTGAGGATAACCCGATCGAAAGTGATTTTGAAAGGTTGCTTCTTTTTTACGGTTGGTGCCCCAGAGTCAAAGTAATCGATGATAAAATCTAGATTTGTAGTTCCGTCTTTATAGGTTTTAAGGAAAAAAGCGCCGTTATTTAACTGTACGGTATTGACGTCTACAATTCTTTTTTTGAGAGAAAATTGGTTTAGATCAACTAAAAATTTGGGGGTGTTTAACAGTGTATCCTTTTGCTGATCGAGTACTAATAAGTTTTCTAGTACAAGGGATTTAAATGGTTTGATGTAAATTCCCGATAAGGATATAGTTGTATTTAGTTCTTTAGATAAATAATCAGCTGCTTTTTTTGCGACAAAAGTCTGCACAGGCTTGAATTGAAGCGCGAATAATAGAATCGCAACTAGTAATAACACTGATGCAACAAACCAAAGAAGTATTTTTAATAGTTTTTTAATAGTTTTGTAGCTTAATAATAATAATCATTGTGCCAATAATCCTCGCTATAGAATCTTCTTGTGATGAAACTTCGGTTGCTATTTGTAACAACGGCAAAATTACTGCCAATGTTATTGCAAACCAAACAATTCATGAAAATTATGGTGGTGTAATCCCTGAACTTGCTTCAAGGGTGCACCAACAGAATATTGTCCCTGTTATACAGCAAGCCTTAATTAATGCTAATGTAGACAAAAAGGAGCTAAATGCTGTCGCTTTTACCCGTGGACCTGGCTTATTAGGTTCATTGTTAGTTGGCGTTTCGTTTGCAAAATCTTTCGCTTTGGCGTTAGATTTACCGCTAATTGCCGTAAATCATATGCACGCACATATTTTGGCTCATTTTATTGATGATCCAAAACCTGCTTTTCCTTTTTTATGTCTGACAGTTTCTGGCGGTCATACCCAGATTGTGTTGGTAAAGGATTATTTTGATATGGAAATTGTGGGCGAGACACTCGATGATGCTGCAGGAGAAGCGTTTGATAAAACTGCAAAAATTTTAAACCTTCCATATCCTGGTGGACCATTGATTGATCGACATGCAAAATCAGGAAATCCTCTGGCTTTTAAATTTCCAGAGCCTCAGATTAAGGATTTAGATTTTAGTTTTAGCGGTTTAAAAACATCGATCTTATATTTCATCCGAAAGCAAGAAAAGGAAAATCCTGACTTTATATCGGAACATTTAGATGATATTTGCGCTTCAGTTCAATATAGTATTGTTCATATTTTGTTGAACAAATTGAAGAAGGCTGCTCAGCAATATGGAATTAAGGAAATTGCAATTGCTGGTGGGGTTTCTGCAAATAGTGGCTTACGTGATGGGTTGGAAAAAACAGCTCTGGACTTAGGTTGGAATGTTTACATTCCAGCTTTCGAATATTGCACGGATAATGCAGCAATGATTGCTATTGCTGGTTATCAGAAATACTTAAATGCGGATTTTGTGGGACAGGATACTGCGCCATTATCCAGAATGAATTTTTAATATAAGAACAGCTAATTATGAGTGCTACGAGTTTTATTTTTTTCGGCTTAATGCTGATTCCCTTCATCATTTTTATCATTTGGTTGATAAAACAGGATAAACAGAAAAATTACCTTGGTTTAGCTGTTTTGCTAGCTGCAATTATTGTCGCTATTATTGTGGCTATTTATGTTGATGCAAAATACATGAAACTTCAGTAGTCAATCAAGATTCATTGGATGGATCCAGAAGATAAACATAAAAAAAGGGGTAATCAATTGATCACCCCTTTTTTATGTTACGCCCATTAAGCGCCCAGTATTATGCTTGTGCAGGAAGTTCTTCCAGTTTATCGCCGGTTACTTCTGCTCTGATTTTTGCTTCAATTTCTTCAGATAATTCAGGGTTATCCAATAACAATTGTTTTACCGCATCTCTTCCCTGACCAAGTTTCGTTTCTCCATAAGAGAACCAAGAACCTGCTTTTTTAATGATATTGAAATCAACACCTAAGTCGATAATCTCACCTACTTTAGAAATACCTTCTCCGAACATAATGTCGAATTCAGCAATCCTGAAAGGTGGAGCAACTTTATTTTTTACAATTTTCACTTTTACTCTATTTCCAGAAACTTCATCAGAATCTTTGATTTGAGAAGTTCTACGGATATCCAAACGTACTGACGCGTAGAATTTTAATGCATTACCACCAGTAGTAGTTTCCGGGTTACCGAACATCACACCAATTTTTTCACGTAATTGGTTGATGAAGATACAGCAACATCCTGTTTTTGCAATTGTTCCGGTTAGTTTACGCAATGCCTGAGACATTAAACGTGCTTGTAATCCCATTTTAGAATCACCCATTTCACCTTCAATCTCTGCCTTTGGTACCAATGCCGCAACCGAGTCAATTACAATGACATCAATAGCTCCTGATCTGATCAGGTTATCAGCGATTTCTAAAGCCTGCTCACCATTGTCTGGCTGAGAAATCAATAGGTTATCTACATCAACGCCTAATTTCTTTGCATAATTTTTATCAAATGCATGTTCTGCATCGATAAAAGCTGCAATTCCACCTTTTTTCTGCGCTTCTGCAATAATATGCGTTGCTAAAGTTGTTTTACCAGACGATTCAGGACCGTATATTTCTATTACTCTTCCTTTTGGAACACCGCCAATGCCTAAAGCAATGTCTAAACTGATAGATCCTGTGGAAATAGATTCAATAGGCTCTACAGCATTGTCGCCTAATTTCATTACGGTACCCTTACCATAAGACTTCTCTAACTTATCTAAAGTAAGTTGTAATGCTTTTAATTTGTCTGCGTTTACGCTCATATTGTTAAATTCTGGGAGTAAGATAAAATATTACCGTTGGAAGAACAAATAACTTTACTTACATGCTAATTATCTTAGCAAAGATAACGATTCTTTAATCTAAAGCAAGAAATAAAATAATTATTATTTGATCAAGCCTGTATGTCGCTAATTATTTTAGTTTTTTTATTATTTTGTTGAAAATATTTACAAATATTGGTGATCTCGCAAATGCTGCATTTCGGTGATCTGGCCAGGCAAACATATCTTCCATGTAAGATTAACCAGTGGTGAGCCACATGAATGGTGTGTTCAGGTAGGTTCTTTACCAGGTCTTTTTCTACAGCGAGCGGAGTTTTTCCTGCTGAAAGGCCGATTCTCCTGGAAACTCTATATACATGGGTATCCACAGCCATTGCAGGGGCATTGTAAATGACAGATGCGATTACGTTTGCCGTTTTGCGACCTACACCCGGCATCTTTTGTAATTGATCAATATCAGAAGGAACCACATTATTAAAATCATTTAATAACATCTGAGCCATTCCTACCAGGTGTTTTGCCTTGTTATTCGGGTAACTCACACTTCTAATGTAATCAAAAACAATATCAGGTGTAACCTCAGATAAAGCCTTTGCATTTGGAAAACGTTGAAAAAGTGCAGGTGTTACCTGATTGATTCGTTTATCTGTGCACTGAGCAGAAAGAATTACGGCCACTAATAATTGGTATGGATTATTGTAATGCAATTCCGTTTCAGCATTGGGCTGTTTGGCTGCAAAGTGTTCGACAAAAAGTTTATACCGGTCTTTTTTGAGCATGCGCAAATATAATGAGAAGAACTTAGGATGGATTCATAAATCCATAGGAAAAAGTAGCGGATTATAAATATTGGCTTACAGATGATATACCATTCAAAGTGGTCTCGGTGTTTTCCTCCAGAATAGTTGGAATTGCTAAAGAAAATAGAATAAACTGCTACCGAGTTGAAAGCAAGTAGCAAAGCCTTTAAAATGAAAAAGCTGCCAGTAAGTCTGGCAGCTTCAATTCGTTTTTAAATTACTTGGCTCTGGAGTAGGCTAAAATTTTCGCGATGGTTTCATCGGAAGGATTTTTCTTTAAACCATCCAATTGGTGCCTAATTTGGTCATAGAACATCATGTCGAGTTCTATAACTGCATCTGCAGCAGGTTTTTCCTGCTTTTGCATTGAGCAATTTAACTTGTTAAAAGAAGTAAAAGTTTCCATCATAAGCAACAATAAATGTTTGTTCACTAATATAAACGTTATTGTTATACATTTATTTTAACCTAAACTACATTTTATGTAACTAGTTTGTTGCATCTTTTCCGGTTCCTCACTCCGCTTTTTAAGAAGGGGAGTATTGCTGATTTAAAGGGCTAATTACAGCTCATTTAAGCCATAATTTCAACATTTATCAAATAATGATCAACGGTATGCGATATGGATTTATTAGGAAATTTCTTTCACTTTCATCATTTTTCTAAGATTACTCAAAGCATAGCGCATTCTTCCCAAGGCAGTATTGATACTTACGTCTGTAAGTTCAGCAATTTCTTTAAAACTCAGATCGGCATAATGGCGCATGATGAGCACTTCTTTCTGATCATCCGGCAATAAATGAATCATTGCGCGAAGGTCAAAATGTGTTTGTTCTCTCAGCATCTTTTCTTCTGCACTTTCTTCATGAATCTGAAGTAAGTTAAAGATGTCTGTACCATCGGCGCTAGTAATGATAGGTGCACGTTTTTCACGTCTAAAATAATCGATTACTAAATTATGTGCAATTCTCATTACCCAAGGTAAGAATTTACCTTCTTCATTGTATCGACCAGATCTAAGCGTATTGATCACCTTTATAAAAGCATCCTGAAAAATATCCTCTGCGAGGTATTGATCTTTTACTAAAAGATAGATGGAGGTGTATATTTTCGACTTGTGTCTTTTGAGAAGTTCTTCTAAAACCGATTCCTCACCGGTAAGATATGACTTCACCAAGTCCTGATCACTATATAATTCTAATTTCATAGGAGTATCCGTACTAATAAGTTCCCTGCTAATTGCTATAAAATACTTAGTAGATGTTTTAATCGATATCTTTCTCCTGTTAGTTAGTGGTTTAGTTTGTCTGTTAGTTCCCCAAAAGAACCAATTTTTTATCAGAATCCAATAGAAAAAATGTTAAAAAAAATTAAAACCGGATCGAAGGCCTTATTTTTGCATGATCTCAAAAACGGCAATATTGCTTTTTTTGGGTTATCTTAGCACTATTCTATCCATATTCAATGAATAACGAAATCGATAAAGATCCACATCAACATATAATCATAAAGGGTGCCAGAGTCCATAACCTGAAGAATATAGACGTCGCAATCCCTAAAAACAAACTGGTGGTCATCACCGGAATGTCGGGCTCAGGGAAGTCATCCCTGGCTTTTGATACGCTATATGCCGAAGGCCAAAGACGTTATGTAGAAAGTCTTTCCTCTTATGCCCGCCAATTTATGGGTAGAATGAACAAACCGGATGTAGATTATATTAAAGGGATCGCACCGGCAATTGCGATTGAGCAAAAGGTGATCACTTCAAATCCGAGGTCTACAGTAGGTACTTCTACAGAAATTTACGACTACCTGAAGTTATTGTTTTCCAGAATAGGCAAAACCTTTTCACCGGTATCGGGCGAAATCGTGAAAAAAGATACGGTGAGCACAGTGGTGGATTTTATTTCTGGTTTGGAGCCGGAAAGCGTAGTCACGATTTTCTGCCCATTATTTCCGCACAACAACAGGTCTATTAAAGAAGAATTGGCGGTATTACTGCAAAAAGGTTTTCTTAGAATCCTTTATAAAGGAGAGATTTTGAAAATAGAAGGCATTCTTGAGGATACTTCATTTGAAGATTTTGAATTGTCGGATGCCGATACGGTGCGAATTCTGATTGATCGGATTGTGGTCAATACCGATGAGGAGACCCTAAGTCGCGTAGCGGATTCCGTGCAAACCGGTTTTTTCGAAGGAAAAGGTGATTTATACGTAGAACATGATGGCAAATCGAATCATTTCTGTGATCGTTTTGAACTGGATGGCATTCGTTTCGATGAGCCAACTCCAAATTTCTTCAGTTTCAACAACCCTTATGGTGCCTGTAAAAAATGCGAAGGCTACGGAAATGTAATTGGAATTGACGAAGATCTCGTGATTCCTGACAAGAGTAAAAGCTTATATGACAATGCAATCGCTCCATGGCGAGGAGAAAAAATGCGCGAATGGCTGAATAAGCTCATCAAGAACGCAGATAAATTTAACTTCCCTATTCACCGTCCTTTTAATGAGCTTACTGAAGAGCAGCAAAGGTTGATCTGGACTGGAAATAAGTATTTTGCTGGATTAGATGCCTTTTTCAAGGAATTGGAAGAGCAGACCTTTAAAATTCAATACCGGGTGATGCTGTCCAGATATCGTGGAAAAACCGTTTGTCCCGATTGTAAGGGATCAAGATTACGCAAGGATGCTTCCTATGTGAAGATCAACGGCAAGTCGATTATTGATGTAGTTTTGATGCCTTTGGAAACTATTCTTGATTTTTTCAATCATTTGAAGCTATCTGATAATGATACAAAAATTGCAAAGCGACTATTGGCAGAAATCAGCAGTCGCGTACTGTTCCTAAATAACGTAGGGTTAGGCTATCTGACCTTAAACCGCTTATCTAATACCTTATCGGGTGGAGAATCGCAAAGAATTAACCTGGCCACTTCCTTAGGAAGTAGTTTGGTCGGTTCTATTTATGTTTTGGATGAGCCAAGTATCGGTTTACACCCAAGAGATACCAATAAACTGATTGAAGTACTCATCTCTTTGAGAAACGTTGGGAATACGGTTTTGGTGGTCGAGCATGAAGAGGAAATGATGAAAGCTGCAGACCATATTATAGATATAGGTCCTGAAGCGGGAACTCATGGTGGTCACCTGGTGTTCAGCGGGACTTATAAAGAAATTATAAAAGATAAAAACAGCCTTACTGGACGTTACCTTTCCGGAGCTGAAAAGATTGCAATTCCTACGATGAGAAGGGCGTGGAAGGACCATGTGCTGATTAAAGGTGCCAGGGAAAACAACCTAAAAAATATTGATGTGAAATTTCCTTTAGGTGTTTTCACAGTAGTGAGTGGTGTTTCTGGAAGTGGAAAAACCAGTTTAATCAAAAAGATCTTATATCCTGCTTTACAAAAGGCGATAGGTAACTATGCTGGTGAGCAAACCGGTGCTTATGATGGGATTTACGGGGATTATGAATTGGTTAGTCAGGTAGAAATGGTGGATCAGAATCCAATTGGAAGATCATCCAGATCCAATCCTGTAACCTATGTAAAGGCTTGGGATGATGTAAGGGCATTGTTTTCAGCTTTACCTGCTTCAAAAGCTGCTGGATTAAAGCCTGCGGCATTCTCCTTTAACGTAGAAGGTGGACGCTGTGATGTTTGTCAGGGGGAAGGCGAAGTGAAAATTGAAATGCAATTCATGGCCGACATTTATCTTCCTTGCGAAGCTTGTGGCGGAAGAAGGTTTAAACAACAGGTTCTCGACATCACTTATAATGATAAAAATGTAGCGGATATCCTGGATATGACCATTGATGAAGCCGTTGGGTTTTTCAAGGGAGAACCAAAAATATTAACTAAACTACAGCCCTTGGTAGATGTGGGCCTAGGTTATGTACACCTTGGTCAGTCTTCAAATACCTTATCTGGCGGAGAAGCACAGCGTATCAAACTCGCTTCATTTTTGATCAAAGGAAACAATGCAAACAAGACCTTGTTCATCTTTGATGAACCAACAACTGGTTTACATTTCCACGACATCAAGAAACTGCTGATCGCTTTGAATACTTTGATTGAACAAGGAAATACAATTCTGGTGATTGAGCACAATATGGACATGATTAAATCTGCGGATTGGATCATTGACATCGGTCCGGAAGGTGGCGATAAAGGTGGTCATGTTGTTTTTGAAGGTACGCCAGAGGATTTGGTGTCCGCTAATTCATCATATACTGCGAAGTATTTATCAGCACACATGAAATAATTGTATCTTCGCGCATGCTATTTTTAACACTCTTTTTAGGGATAATTTTGAATATGGTTGGATACATTCCTCCGGGAAATATCAACCTGACAGTAGTTCAGATTACGATTACCCGAGGAATCAGACAGGCACTTTATTTTATTGGCGCCTTTTCTGCAATAGAGATACTGTTCACTTTTGGGGTGATGAGATTTGTACAATGGCTTTCCAGTGAGATTCAATTGGGCAGTATTATTGACGTGGTGATGGTCTTCATGTTTGGGATTTTGGGAGTGATTACCTGGAGATCAAGAAAGGAGATGCCGAAGGCCGACTATTCAAAAAAAGACAGTATAAAATATGGAATGCTGCTTGGGGTAGTAAATCCTATGCAAATTCCATATTGGTTATTTGTTGGAACTTACCTGATTTCCAAAGAGTGGATCGACATTGGTTACCTTTCTTTAACGGTTTTTAGCATAGGATCAGGCATCGGTGCTGCCTTAGCATTATATGGTTTTGCGCGTTTTGCACAGTATATACAAGAGAAATTCACATTAAGCAGTTATGTAGTGAACAAAGGCATTGCCTTGTTGTTTTTTGCATTATCTGCTTATCACATTGTGAAAATCATCTACATCTATGGCTTCAAAAAATAGAAATGAACCTTTCTTTTGAAGCCAATAGGTATTCTTCAAGCCTTAATTATTGGGATTATAGAATGGATTCGACCTTCTTTATTGCTTAAGAAATTCGAGGTTCCATATCTTTTCCGCTTTTCTTCCGATGATCCAGAACGATGCTGCAAGCACACAAAAGAAAAGTGCTTTATGCCAGCTGTCCCAGAAATATTCGAAATAGCGGGTATAAAGATTGATGAAAAGAAAAGTAATACCGAATTCCCTTGCAATGTCATCTCTATATTTTAAGCCAATAAATATACTGATGACGCAGGCTGCTGCTGAAATTATGGCCCAATAGAATAAGCTCAGCTGTTTTACGCCATACCACTCCTCTAGTGTTCCGAAGTTTCCAAATACAGAAAGCAACCATAATGAGAAGAAAAGATACATCATCCCTATAATGTAAGTGATCTGAAAAAAGTGTCCCAGACTTCTATCAGAAGGGATGGCTGATGATTCTTTTGCAGTAAGGGATTCTCCTTCTTTTGTAGCTTCAGGTGATGTTCTATGCAATGCTGATGGTGGTGACGATGATGCTGTATCTAATGAATTGACCTCTGAAGCTGTTGCGTTTTCTGTTAGACTTGTTTCTGAGAATGTTCTTTTGCGAAATAAAGAAAAGCTTTTGATAGGTGTGGAAGCACCTTTCATCAGGAAGGAAGATGCGGTGAGTACCAAACCAAAGCATACAAAGCGTAAGGGGTAATTCATACCTATAAAGTACCAGTTTCCTCTGGATAGGTAGCCGCTTTCTGTCCCAAACCAGGCGCCTAAAGAAATCAAGGCAAAAGCCCAGATTAGTCTGGATTGAAAAATATAAGCGAGAATACCATAAATGAATACTGCAATGAGGAGTAACAAGGAAAAGTGTGTGCCGCTGGCATGAATCGCCTTTCCTAAATAAGCGATGGCATTGGCCGTGAGCATCACAGCAGTAAAGCCCAATGCTTCATTGCTAAATACTTCCTGCGACTTCGTTTTTTTTCTTTTGAAACTAAGGTAATACAGGTAACCTGCAGCAACTGCAGAAAGTAAACTGATCACACCATCAGAAGTCTGATACAAGCTTTCCAGATATTTGAGCACTTTATTGTCTACCAGTAATGCGCCAAGGGAAATAACCCCACAAGCCATTGCAATCCAGAACGAATATTGAGCTAACCTTCTCCAATCAAAATGCTTTGTTTCATAGCTGCTGCGTAGCTTTTCGACGTCTGCCGGACTCAATAATTTTTGTTCCTGCCAATGTTCGAGCATCTCCTCTAAAAATTCACTTTTCTCAGCGTCTATTTTCATTCAAATGTAGGGGTGATTTTTAAAAGCATAGCTCTAAATTAAGCTTATATATATGATTTATCGTATAATGATCCCGATTAATTCCTTTTTTTAGGAAAACTGTTTTGTGTATATCATTATGCATTAAAATATAAACACTGTAATCCTGGTACAGGTTTTCTGGTTTACGGAATAAATAGAATTAAGGATCTAACAGGCAAAGGATCCGTTATTCACCTGTTACTTTAAATGCCCTAAAAATAAAAAAGCCCCAAAAATATTTGAATTTTGGGGGCTGGGCATTATAAATTTTATCCGAACTGGAATTGCTTTGTCAGGTGATAGGTTTAAACTTACCTCAAGTTTGATAACAATTCTGGTACTTTCTTGCTGTTACCAACAATCCATACGATATCTTCATTTTCGAATACCAAATTAGAATCCGGATTTAATATCCTTTCTCCTTTTCGTTCTACGCCGACAACCAGTCCCTGGGTTTTTTCACGGATTCCAGAACTGCGGATACTTTGTCCATAGACAGGAGAACTGCTGTTAATGACAATTTTTTGTAATGTCATATCCTTTTTAGGGAAATGGGATTCTTCCAGTAACTCCTCTTTTGCTCCTTCAAATAACGGCTTGATGGTGGCCAGCTGGTCATCCGTACCAATCACCAATACCTTATCATTTGGATATAATCTTTCGTCCCTTCCTGGCGTTGGAATCATAATTTTTCCACGTTCAATCAAGGCAATATTGATCCCATATTTTTCTCTGATCGACAAGTCGATCAATGTTTTTCCAACCAATTCTGATTCCGGAGCCACTACCAATTCGGCAAGGTGGGTATCCCAAGGCAAAATTTCTGGCTGTTCATTTTGTTTCTCACGGGCATTCAGGTTCAACAGGAACCTGCTTTCCATCTTATTATAGAATCCCTGCAGCTTTCTGGAGAAGATAAACATGCCTAGAATGATCAATGCAATGGCCACTACTACAGCAATCCAATTGCTATAAAATTGATAAATCAGGAAGCCAACAAAAAATAGTGCCAATGAAATTCTCAGCACCTCTAACGCTACCAATGGACCGCGCGTATATTTTTTATTCAGCCATAAATGAGAATAGGCTTTTTTCTCTATTTTTCTAATCGCCAATGCCCATAGGAAAGGCGTCATCAGGATCAATGTCAGGATTAAACTGATGATAATTCCATTATGACCGTTGATGATGTTTTCCGTGATAAAAGGCTGCAGGTATTTTGAACCCAGAAAAACAATGGCAATAATGATCACTGAGTGAATAATTGTATTAAAAGTATAAGATTTCAAGAGTACTTTCCAGTCGCTCATGGTAGTAATACCAGCTGTACTTGAACTGTATCTATTGATCGCTTCCACCCATTTTTTAGGCAGCGTACGCTCCAGGAAATTGTAAAAAGGTTCAGAAGCCTGGATTAAATAAGGCGTGGTAAAAGTAGTGATTGCAGATACTGCTACCGCGATAGGGTATAGGAAGTCACTGGTCACTTTAAGTGTTAAGCCAAGTGTGGCGATAATAAATGAAAACTCTCCGATCTGTGCTAAACTTAAACCTGTTTGCACAGAAGTTTTTAAAGGCTGACCGGAAAGTAAAGCGCCCATACCAGAGCTCAGGAACTTTCCTAAGATCGTAGCGATGGTAATCACAAAAATTGGTACTGCATAATCGATCAGGATACTTGGATCAATCATCATCCCTACGGATACGAAAAATATCGCTGCAAAAAGATCTTTCACAGACTTCGTCAGGTGTTCTATACGTTCTGCCTGAGTAGTTTCTGCCAGGATGGAACCCATAATAAAAGCACCAAGAGCCGGAGAGAAACCGACTTTAACGGCCAGCAATACCATTAATAAACACAAAGCAATAGAGACGATCAGCATTGTCTCATCATTCATCAGTTTCTTCGTCGCCTTCAGGAAAGTAGGTACTAAGAAAATACCACCAATGAACCATAAAATCAGGAAGAAACTAAGTTTTAGAATAGAGATCAGCATGTCTGCACCTGCAAACTGCTGACTCACGGCGAGGGTAGAAAGTAATACTAATAACAAAATAGCAACTAAATCTTCTACAATCAGTACCCCGAAAACCAGTCCGGCGAACTTCTTATGTTTCACGCCAAGCTCTTCAAATGCACGGATAATGATCGTTGTAGAAGAAACAGAAAGAATACCTCCGAGAAAGATACTGTCCATCGTAGACCAGCCCATGACCTTACCAGCGGCAAAACCAATCAAGAGCATAAATACGACTTCCACAATTGCGGTAATAGAAGCGGAACCGCCTACCTTGACCAGCTTCTTGAAACTGAACTCCAGTCCTAAGCTAAATAGTAAGAAGATTACCCCGATTTCTGCCCAGATCGTGATGCTGGCATTGTCGGTAACAGTAGGGATGAAATTAATATGTGGGCCAACCAGAAGTCCGGCTAGGATGTATCCCAATACCAGTGGCTGTTTTATTTTTTTAAACAATAGGGTAGTGATCGCAGCTGCGGCAAGTATTAAACCTAAGTCGGTGATTAATACGGGTAAATGTATCATAGAAAGTATGTTTTTTTAAAGTTATAAAATAATATCGATGGGATTTCGACAATATTTAGCTACCAAAAAACATGTTTAGGATATAGAAAATTGAAAATATATGCATATCCAAAATTCTGAAATACGTGATACGTTCTGGTAATGACCAGTGGAATATAAATAGTTTTATCCGAATTCCTTAGAAAGAACCAAGGCGTGTAGGATTGTTTTTGTGTCGGATGACTGATATAGGAAATGTCCTCAAAAAAGACCTTCTTTAAAGAAGTACGTGCTTTAGAAAGTGGATTGAAATAGTGTTTCTTGGTGCTGAAATTGGATTTGCTCACATAAGGGCTCACCTGATCGACACCTTTTCCTTGTGCGGTTTGCAAGGAAATTACCTGGCTGAAAAATAAAAATATAGCAGATAATAAAAACCTCATTGCCGTAAATATAGCAAAAAAAAGCCTTTTTTAAGAGTAAAAAGGCTTTTAAATGTGGATTACTTCATTTTCTCGAAATAAGCCAAAGTGTCTAATTTATCCTGATGAAGCTGAATTTTAAGCGTCTCTAATCCTGTAAATTTCACATCATGACGTAAAAACTCCAGGAAAGTCATCGTGATATATTGACCGTAGATCTCTTTATTGAAATCAAAAATGTTGACTTCAATATTTCTGGTCATGCCGTTAATGGTTGGCCGCTGCCCGATATAGGCCATTCCTTTATAAGATTCATTGCCCATATCAATAGTTACGGCATAAATCCCGTCTGAAGGGATCAGTTTATAAGTCTCTTCGAGGAAGATGTTTGCTGTTGGAAAACCAATCGTCCTACCGATTTTATCGCCTTTAATTACGCGGCCATGGATAGAAAAATTATAACCTAAATAATTTGCAGCCAAGGCCACCTCACCATTCAGCAATGCTTTTCTGATTTTCGTAGAGCTTACTCCTACATCATCCACATCTTGTTCCGCGATCTCTTCAATTTTATAGTCGAATTGTTTGGATAACATTTCAAGTTCCTGCAATCCCCCTTTACGGTCCTTCCCAAAGCGATGGTCGTAACCTACAATCAGCTGTTTAATGCCTATGGTATCCACTAAAATGTTTTTAATGTATTCTGCTGGACTAAGGTTAGAAAAGTCTCTGGTAAAAGGAGTGATGATCAAATGATCAACGCCTAATTCAGAAAGGATCTTTATTTTCTCCGCGATCGTGTTGATCAGTTTCAAATCCTGGTTTTCAGGATCGATGATCATTCTTGGATGTGGAAAAAAGGTCAGGATTACACTCTCGCCACCAGTAGATTTTGCTAGTTCACAAAGTCTTTTGATGATTTTCTGATGTCCATAATGTACCCCGTCGAAAGTTCCTATTGTGGCAACGGCGTTGTCTAATTTTTTAAACTCAGAAAGATGGTGATATGTTTTCATCAGCTTGTTTTATGAATGTTGTTTTTGCTGCAGGTTTAATTGATGGTTCTGGTTTACTATGTGTTGTTCTTTACGATTACTTTGGTCTTATTTTTTATAAAGGAGCTTCATCTTTTTTGCATATGCCTTAGCGAGTATGCTGTGATTATCTATTGTGAATACGGCCTCAAATTAGTTAATGTAAAGACTGGCGTTTCAACACTACTCCACCTTTAATGTCTGCAATCTGCTGCTGGACTACAAAAGCATCCGGATCAATGTTCCTGATTTCTGTTTGCAGTTTTCCCATTTCCAGCTTGGTCAGTACGGTATATAAAATGTCTATGTCTTTCTTTACGCCGTAACCGCCTTCCCCTTTATAAATGGTAACGCCGCGTTTCATAGTTTCAATAATGTATTCTTTAATCTCATCACTCTTATCAGAAATGATCGTAACGCCCGTATATTGTTCCAGGCCGTTCACTACAAAATCAATGGTATTGGTGGCCGATAGATACGTTAAAATCGCATACATGGCCGTTTCCATACCTAGGAATATCGCGGCAAAAGAAAATATAATGATGTTTAATATCAGGATGATATTTCCTACGGTGAGCATGCTATTTCTACTGATGTACAAGGCCAATACTTCTGTTCCATCAATCACGCAGCCACCTCGCATGGCCATTCCAATTCCTCCTCCAAGAAAGAATCCCCCAAAAAAGGCGATCAGTAATGGAACATGGGTAACCGGCTGAAAAGGGAGTACCACCAGGAAAACCGCCAGTGCTGTAATTGCCAGGGCAGTTTTTAGGGCAAATGCTTTCCCGATTTGCTTATAACCGAGAAGAATAAAAGGAATATTGATCAGTATGATGAGGTAGGAGAGTTTCCAGCCGGTCAGTGTACTGATCAAAAGAGAAATACCTGTAACCCCACCATCAATGAAATGATTAGGTATCAAAAAGCTTTTCAAACCAAAACAGGCAGACACTACGCCACAAGTAATCAGTAAGAAGTCTTTTAGTGATCTTGCGTTTTTACTTTTAAAGTGGCTTTGCATCACATATTAGATTTGTGGCGCTGCTGGAGCGACCGGTAATTCTTTTTTACTACGTAGGTGAGCCACTAAATCTGCCACTTCATAAGCATTCTCTAAAGAGAAATTTCCGCTTCGTGTACGTGTTAAGGCAGATAGGTAAGCACCATTGTTTAAATGTTTTCCAAAATCAGAGATCAACGACCTGATATAGGTTCCCTTACTGCAAACAATCCTGAAGTCAACTTCCGGAAGCGCAATACGTGTGATTTCAAATTCAGAAACCGTCACAAAACGCAAACGAAGTTCTGTTTCTTCACCACGACGTGCTTTTACGTATAAGCGTTCACCATTTACTTTTACGGCAGAATGCGCCGGTGGGTATTGCTGAATATCGCCTGTGAAAGGTGCAGTAGCAGCATAGATCGCCTCCTCAGTGATTTCGTCCATAGGATATTCCTGATCCACTACAGTCTCCATATCGAAAGAAGGAGTAGAAGCCCCCAGGATCATTGTTCCTGTATATTCTTTATCTTCCGCTTGAAATGTATCAATTTGCTTGGTTAATTTTCCGGTGCAAAGGATTAGTAATCCTGTAGCCAGAGGATCCAATGTACCCGCATGACCCACCTTCACCTTTAAAGGTTTTAGCGAGTTTCTAATTTTTCCAACTACATCAAAGCTGGTCCACTGATAAGGCTTGTTGATGAGTAACAATTCACCTTCAGCAAAATTAAAGTCTGGAAAGGTCTTCGTATTTAAGTTATTTTCACTCTCTGTCATTGCAATACACGCTATTTTTTAATACGTTTTCTTTGTAATATTTTTTTGGTTGATCAGGGTTTTCAATTGAGCAACCCAGTAGGCAACCTGTTTGTCAAACTCGCTTGTCGCTTGGTCAAAGTTATCAAATGAGAAACCTACCAAGCAGCCTTTTTTGCAACAGGCAGATTTTTTTCAATCAAGTATGGATCTAGCCAGTTTTAACGCTCATTAAATCGCCAGGTCAATTCCCGAGAAATAAAGCGCGAGAATAACCACCCCAATAATAATTCTATAATAACCAAAAACTCTGAACCCATGTTTCGATAAAAATCCAATAAATGATTTTATCGCAATAATCGCTACAATAAAAGCAATCACGTTACCAAAAAGCAAAAGCTTGATGTTATCTCCATTTAACAAATGAGCACCTTTTAAAAGCTTATAACCTGTTGCTGCGCACATCGTTGGAACGGCTAAAAAGAAGGAGAATTCTGCGGCTGCATGTCTGGTTAATTTCTGCTGCATACCACCGATAATGGTAGCTGCACTTCTGCTTAAACCTGGAAATACGACTGCCAATACCTGGAAACAGCCAATTTTAAAGGCAGACATGTTGGTGATGTCGGCTTCATGATCAATCTCTGGATTTTTAAATACTTTGTCGATGAAGAGCAGCACAATACCACCTAACAACAAGATTACCGCAATAAAGATCGGGCTTCCCAGTTTATCATCAATAAAATCGTTCAGTAAATAGCCAAATCCCAACGCAGGAATGACGGCGATCAGGAGTTTCACATAAAATTGCCATTTGCTGAAGTCAAAAAACTTCTTCCAATACAGCACTACAACAGCTAGAATTGCGCCCAGTTGTATGGCAACTTCAAATAGTTTTACAAATTCATCATTTCCAATTCCCATTACGGCACTGGCAATCACCATGTGGCCGGTAGAAGAAACTGGCAAAAACTCCGTTAACCCCTCTATAATAGCGAGGATAAGGGCCTGTAAATAGTTCATAGAGGCAGGTTATTTTTTTAGAATGGCATAAACTCCGAAAGCAAATCCAAATAACACCGTCATTGGTGCTAAAGTGGTTTTTCTGAAGTCGTAAATATCAGTGGTCCCCATCATTAAGATAAAGCCCAATACTACAATTGCGATGCTGATCAACAGCAATTGATAGTTCTTTTTTGTAAAAACAAGTTCAGATTTGCTTTCCTGATTTACAGGAGCTGTTTTTTTCTCTGTCATTAGTTATAAAGGTCGTAAATTTTTAAACGTAAATATTTGCTGACTGCAAACGCAGTGCTGATGGCGGTAATAAAGATACCAATGCCTACTAAGCTCAGCAATACAATACCAAATTCTGTATAATTTCTTAGAATAATGATTTCAGGAATCTCTCTTTGTGCATAATATAAAATACCCAACAGAATTAAAATCGCAATAAATGCAGCGATTAAACCATGTAATGCGGCCAATAAAATGAAAGGCTTGCGGATAAAGTTTCTGGTAGCACCAACCAATTGCATGCTTTTTATTAAAAAGCGCTGCGAATAAATGGCCAGACGGATGGTGTTGTTAATTAAAGCAATGGAAATCACCAATAGAATTGCTGCAAAAGCAAGGATAATCAAACCAATCGTATTGATGTTCTTATTGACCATATCAATTAAAGAGCTTTGATAAATCACCTCTTTAACCACCGGATTTTTTGCAATGCTTGCTTTTAGTGCCTCAATACTTTTATTATTCGCATAATCTGCTTTCAAGTAAACATCCACAGTGGAAAGTAATGGGTTATACCCTAAAAAGTTTACGAAATCTTCGCCCAGATCGGTGGTCAGATTTTTTGCCGCCATCTCTTTATTCACATATTGTGTGTTTTTGATCGCTGGATTGGCATTCAACTCCTTTTGAAAAGCTAAAACATCCGCTTCTTTTGCGCCTTCATCCACAATGATGTTCAATACGATATTCTCTTTAACGTAGTTGGAAAGATTTTTTGCATGTACTAAAATCAAACCCAACATACCCAGCATCAATAGCACCAAAGCTATACTGAAAATCGTAGAAATATAAATGGTTTTTGTCTTCTTAGAAGCATCGCTATCTTCAAATTCTTCCATGTATGTGTTTTTATGTTGTGCGAAAATAAAAAAATATAAGCAACTAATTTAAAATTATAGCCTTTATCCCTTTTTAATCTTTAAAACTACAACGTCTGATCGCTTAAAATAGTTTAGAACACTTGGTTATATCCTTCCAATTTTAGAAAGAAAGCCCAGTCTACGCAAATCTTGTGTAACATTTTTGTACCAAAAGGGAGTTTTTAGCGTTATTTTCGTGTTGTCGATCAGATTGGAGCCCAATAATGAACAACATATTGTGTTCGGGATTAAATCTGAAAACCAATAAAAATTAATCCAACCTATTTAGTAAAATCATTTGAAAACAACAAAACCACCTATGAAGAAACAACTTACTTATGCTGCAATACTGCTATTTTTCATGGCAGGGATCGCCACGGGATGTAAAAAGGAAACGGGAGCAGACAGGCCATTAAAAAAGAAAATAGAAGGCAAATGGCAGGTCGCCAAAGTAGAAACAACAATTGAAGGAACAGCAATGACGACCTATACCGGCATCCCAACCGATTTTTTTGAATTCCGTACTGACGATAATGACCAGGTAGAAGTGAGTATCGGGGCGCAGCGGACACTTGGAACTTATGCTACTCTGGCAAATGGCGACCTGACCCTGTCTTTATCCGGAAAAATACTCAAAAGTGCAGTCAACACCATTACCGACAATAAGTTTGAATTCACAGCCACAGTGGAGGGTTCCAGCCCTAAAGAAGTTAGAAAATACTACTTGAGCAGATAAAATTAAAGACAATAGCATCCCTATTCGCTAAACGCTGCCCTTTTGTTTTCAAAAACAATATGGGCAGCTTTTTTTATATTTGCCTGAAGCCTTCCAATCTGAAAACCTCAAGGCTGGTATATGACGGAAAACAACGGCAACTTTTTAGGCGACTTACCCAGATTTCTTAACCAGAATACCATTTTTTGTTACCTGTTAAAATGGACCATCATCTGCATTTTGGTGGGTGCTGCTGCGGGAACACTGTCCGCCTTGTTCCTTAGCCTTTTAAATTTAGCAACAGATTTTAGAAACAGTCATCCTCAGATGGTCTATCTGCTGCCATTAGCTGGTTTTTTTATCGGCTTCATTTATTATCATAAAGGAAAGGGGGTAGAAAGAGGAAACAACCTTGTTTTTGATACGATCCACAATCCTAAAGATGTGATCCCATTTAAAATGACACCCTTAGTGTTATTTGGCACCATCATCACCCATTTGTTTGGTGGTTCTGCAGGAAGGGAAGGAACGGCTTTACAAATGGCTGCCGCAACCGCTGATCAATTACACGAGCCTTTTAAACTCAGTCCTTCCGACCGGAAAATCCTGCTGATTGCTGGATTAAGTGCCGGTTTTGCCTCCGTTTTTGGTACGCCATGGGCAGGTGCTGTATTTGGAATTGAAGTGTTACTGATGGGGAAAATTCCTCAGAAATCTATATTCCCTGCAATTGCAGCCGCATTTATTGGCGCCTATGTCACCGGATTATGGGGCGTAGGACATACCCATTATCACATCAACCTTGTGCCCAGAATATCCATGATGGGTGTGCTTTATAGCATGGTGGCCGGCCTTGCCTTCAGCATTGCTGCAGTTTCCTTTGTCAGGATCACCGATTTACTCTCCTCCATTTTTAAAAAAATAAAATATCCGGCAATTCGTCCCGTCATTGGCGGTTTTATTGTGCTTGGAATGGTGCTGCTGCTCGGTACTCATAAATACATCGGATTAGGAATTCCGGTTATTGTAGGTGCTTTTCAACAAGCTTCGCAACCAGCCGACTTTGCCTTGAAAATCTTACTCACCGCCATCACACTTGCCGCCGGATTTAAAGGCGGAGAGGTGACCCCATTGTTTTTCATTGGTGCCACACTTGGCAGCGCGCTTTCTGTTTTTCTACCTTTGCCAGTTGCTCTGCTTGCCGGAATGGGCTTTGTAGCCGTATTTGCCGGAGCTGCTAAAACGCCAATTGCCTGCTGTATCATGGCTTTCGAATTGTTTGGTATTTCCTGTGGATGGTACGTTGCCATTGCCTGTGTGATTGCTTTCCTCGCCTCTGGACACCATAGCATCTACAATGCGCCTGAAAATAAAAGCCCTAAACATTTACTTTTTGGCAGGCTTGGAATTTAATAAGGGCAATCCCGCCAGGAAATCCTTCAAAACGAAGCCCCTAAACGACCTATTTTAGAAAGCGTTTCTAATCCAACCTTTATTTCCTTATTTTCGCGCTATATATAAGGATATAAGGCAAAGCTGTAATGGATTATCAATTTAAAGAAATAGAACAAAAGTGGCAAGAGTTTTGGGCTAAAAATCAAACGTTTAAAGCAGAAGATCAGTCTGCGAAACCTAAGTTTTACGTACTGGATATGTTTCCTTACCCTTCGGGAGCAGGCTTACATGTGGGTCACCCGCTCGGTTATATTGCCTCCGATATATTTACCAGATATAAAAGGTTAAAAGGATACAATGTATTGCATCCGATGGGATATGATTCTTTTGGTTTGCCGGCAGAACAATATGCGATTCAAACCGGTCAGCATCCGGCATTAACTACGGAAACCAATATCAATACTTACAGAAGACAATTAGATCAGATCGGTTTCTCTTTTGATTGGAGTAAAGAAGTACGTACCAGTGACCCTGAATATTATAAATGGACACAGTGGATCTTTATGCAGCTGTTCAATTCCTGGTATAACAAGGAAACTGACCGCGCGGAAGACATCACCAGCTTAATAGAAAAATTTAATGCTTCGGGCAGCGCTGATGTAAAAGCAGTTTGCGATGAAGATACAAAATCGTTCCTGCCTAGCGACTGGGCCACAATGACCCCAGAAGAAAAACAGGAAGAACTGTTAAAGTACCGCTTAACTTATCTTAGAGAAAGTACGGTAAACTGGTGCCCGGCATTGGGAACAGTATTGGCAAATGATGAGGTGATTGGTGGTTACTCAGAACGTGGTGGCCATCCGGTAGAGCAAAAGAAAATGATGCAGTGGAGTATGCGTATTTCTGCGTATGCAGAGCGATTGCTGCAAGGCTTAAACACCATCGACTGGCCTGAACCGGTTAAAGAAATGCAGCGCAACTGGATTGGAAAAAGTGTGGGCGCAAGCGTTCGCTTTAAAATCGAAGGCGCAGCAGACCTAACTGGACTAACCCAGGATTATATTGAAGTTTTCACTACTCGTGTAGATACAATTTTTGGAGTTTCTTACCTGGTACTAGCGCCAGAACATGAATTGGTGACTGCCTTGACTAAGCCAGAACAACTGGATGGTGTAAATAACTACATCGCTCAAACGAAGAAAAAGTCTGAGCTAGACCGTATGTCTGATGTAAAAACTGTTTCTGGTGCATTTACAGGTTCGTATGTGATCAATCCGGTAAGCGGCGAACGCGTGCAATTGTGGATCGCTGATTACGTATTGGCAGGATATGGAACGGGTGCCGTAATGGGCGTACCTAGCGGTGATCAGCGCGACTGGCTATTTGCAACCCATTTCAATTTGCCGATTGTGCAGATCTTAGATAGTCAGAAAGACATCGAAACACAAGCAGATTCAACCAAAGAAGGTAAATACATCAACTCTGGTTTCATCAACGGAATGACTTATGCGGAGGCGACAGAAACCTTGAACAACTGGTTAGAAGCGGAAGGCGTAGGAAAAGCGAAAATTAATTACCGCATGCGTGATGCAATCTTTGGTCGCCAGCGCTATTGGGGAGAGCCAATTCCAGTATACTTTAAAAATGGATTGCCATACCTGATCAAGGAAGAAGAATTACCTTTATTGCTTCCTGAAATCGATAAATATTTACCTACAGAAAGCGGCGAACCACCATTGGGAAGAGCTGAAAACTGGAGCTACGATGACCAATACGAATATGAACTGAGTACTATGCCAGGTTGGGCAGGTTCCAGCTGGTACTGGTACCGCTACATGGACGCTAATAATAAATCTGCTTTTGCTTCGGAAGAAGCCATTGAATATTGGAAAGATGTAGATTTATATATTGGTGGTGCAGAACATGCTACCGGACACTTGTTATACAGTCGTTTCTGGAATAAGTTCCTGAAAGATCTTGGACACGTAAAAGCGGAAGAGCCTTTCAAGAAACTGATCAACCAGGGGATGATTCAGGGAAGATCTAACTTCGTATACCGTGTGGTAGATGAAGAAGGAAAAGGAACGAACACTTTGGTTTCTTACGGACTAAGAAAAGACTATAAAACTACGCCGCTGCATGTTGATGTAAACATCGTAGAAAATGAAATTTTAAATATTCCTGCTTTTAAATTGTTCAGACCTGAATTTGCTGATGCAGAATTTATCCTGGAAAATGGAAAATACATCTGTGGTGTAGAAGTAGAGAAAATGTCTAAATCTAAATTCAATGTTGTAAATCCTGATGTATTGATCGCCAGTTATGGTGCTGATACGTTGAGAATGTACGAAATGTTTTTAGGACCATTGGAGCAGAGCAAACCATGGAATACCAATGGGATTGAAGGCGTATTTAAATTCCTTCGTAAATTCTGGAGATTATTCCACAATGATGCATGGGTGTTCAATGTAAGTGATTCAGTTCCTGCAAAAGCAGAATTAAAAGCATTGCATAAAATCATTAAAAAAGTACAGGATGATGTGGAACGTTTCTCGTTCAATACTTCTGTTTCCAGCTTTATGATTGCTGTGAATGAGCTGACTGAGCTGAAATGTAAAAACCGTCAGGTATTAGAAGATCTGGTGGTGGTACTTTCTCCATATGCACCGCATATCTGTGAAGAACTTTGGGCAAATCTAGGCCATGATGCAGGAAGTTTATCTTATGCAAAATATCCGGAATTCAATCCTGCATATATGGTAGAAGATGAGTTCTCTTATCCGGTATCCGTAAATGGGAAAACTAGGTTGAACCTTAATCTAAGTCTGACTTTAGAAGCTAAAGAGATCGAAGAGATTGTATTGGCGGATGAGCAGGTGCAAAAATACCTGGAAGGTAAAACCCCTAAAAAGGTGATTATTGTGAAAGGACGTATTGTGAACCTTGTGATCTAATCAAATGATCCTATTTTGAATAAAAAGGCGCTGGGCATTATGTTCAGCGCCTTTCTGTTATAATAGTGTTTATATTTACCAGGGCTTCTATAAAGTTTTAGCAAAGCCGAGCGTCGGTCTTACTAGAGCATTGGGCCCTACAAGGCCCTACCAGCCCCCTGCAACACCCCTCTAAATACCCTGAAAAGATAAAAGTATATTAGTCGACTTTTAGGTTTCCTTTTCCTTTTTTCTTTCGGATTTTTTTTTGGATTCTTTTCACCGGTCAAAAAATGCGATTCACCGTAAAATAATTGCTAGAAATCTAAAATCTCTAGTCCTACATTGTAACAATAGATACCTTCGGTAGACTAATTAACAAACCGGAAAGCGAGTGGTGAACTGATTGATCTGCAAGCTTCAAAATTAACATCTAAAATGAAAAAACTAATACTCTTATTTTTTGGTCTGGCACTTACAATTGGGGCAAATGCTCAGTTTCCAATGGGCGGGGGAACTGCAAAAAAAATGGTTACGGGAAGGATCACCGCCTTAATACTGGACTCTCTAACTAAAAAGCCGATCGACTATGCCACCATTTCTTTAATTAAAAACAAAGACAATAAATCCGTTAACGGAGCGGTAACCGATGAGCGTGGGAAACTAACCATGTCCAATATCAGTCCGGAAGAATATAAATTGTCTATCGGATTTATGGGCTATAAAACAAAAATTATACCCGTTAAAACCACCCCGGAAAAACCGGATTTAAATGTGGGAACAATTTACCTGAGTCCAACAGCCAGCAACCTGAAAGAAGTAGCCATCACCGGTCAGCAGTCATTGATTGAAAACAAAGTAGATAAAATTGTTTACAATGCAGAGCAGGACATTAGCAATGCTGGTGGAGATGCAACCGATGTGATGCGTAAAGTACCTATGTTATCGGTAGACGTTAACGGAAACCTTCAAATGAGAGGAAGTGCGGTGCGCGTGCTGATCAATGGAAAACCATCAGGAACGATGGCAAACAGTGTAGCTGATGCTTTAAAAATGATTCCTGCAGAGCAGATTAAAAGTGTAGAAGTGATCACCAGCCCATCGGCAAAATATGATGCGGAAGGTTCTGGCGGAATTGTCAATATCATCACGAAAAAGAAATCCGCGGAAGGGACCAGTGGAAGTGTGAATGCTTCAGTAGGTACCCGTTCCAACAATGGGGCCTTCAACCTGAATGCAAAAACCGGACGTTTATCGCTCAATACAAGTCTTGGTGTAAACCATGCTTATCCTCAAAACTCACTGGTACGGTCTTTAAATAGTTCCACAAGACCTGACGGGAGCTTGAGTACAGTGTCTCAGGATGGCTTTTCAAAATGGTCACGTATAGGCTACAATGGAAGTGCAGGCCTGGATTACGACTTTAATAACTACCACAACATCAGCAGTACTGTTAAAATAAACAGATTTTCTAATGGTGGCCCAGGAAGTTCCGCAATTTTAACCAATGGTTACCCATCTACGAATATTAGAGATATGGATATGGGATTCAATAATTTGGATTGGAATATCGATTACAGGAAAACCAGTAAAAAAGAAGGAGAAGAGTTCAGTGTTTCTGCTCAGTTAACCACCGGAAGAAATACCAGCGAATATAGCAATAGAACTGTTTTCGACCAATTATTTTACCCGGCGAATGGTGATCCGGCATATATCCCTGCTGATATTGTGGACGCAGGATCAAATACCGGAAAAAACAATGAGTATACCTTACAATCGGATTACGTGTATCCCTTCAGTAAAACGACAATTCTTGAAACTGGTG
Source organism: Pedobacter polysacchareus (assembly GCF_019802255.1). GTDB lineage: Bacteria > Bacteroidota > Bacteroidia > Sphingobacteriales > Sphingobacteriaceae > Pedobacter > Pedobacter polysacchareus. The sequence goes on from NZ_JAHYSS010000002.1 coordinate 33,810, forward strand.
TAAAAGGGATTTTTAGAAACATCCTGAGTACCTATGGAGAGTCGCTTCAGGATTTCGATTACGATCAGAATGTGGCTTCGGCTTATGCAGTATTGGGTTTTAAGCTGACTAAGAAAATCACTGCTAAAGCAGGGGTAAGAGGGGAATACACCAATATTAGTGCAGTTTCTGGTCATAAAGACAAGTTCAGTAATGACTATACCAACCTTTTTCCAAGTTTGATTTTATCACAAGCTTTAAAAGGTGGAAGTACCATCAAATTAAGTTATAACAAAAGAATTCAACGTCCGAGTTTATTTTATTTGAATCCATTTGAAAATAAAAGTGACCCATACAATACCTTACGTGGTAATCCGGAATTAGATCCTGAATTGACACATAATATGGAATTGGGCTACTCTACATTCATCAAAGGATCGGTGATCAATGCTTCTGTTTTTTATCGTACCACAGAAAATGTGATTGAAAGTGCCATTTTGCCAGTCGATGGAACATCGGCCACAGGCCAGCGTTTTTTAACCACTTATCTAAATATCGGAAAAAGTCAGTCTTATGGAGTGAATGTTTTTGCAAGTTATAATCCTAAGCCAAAATGGACTTTAATGACCAATCTTGGCTTGAATACCTATGAAGTAAACAACTCTTCCAGTAATATAAATACCGGAACATTTGTAAATTATACGGTCTTTGGACGTTCCGCTTATGCGCTTCCTGGTGGCTGGAATACGGAAGTCTGGGGAGTAATCAACTCTCCAAAAAGAACTTTTCAGGGTAAAACAGATGCGATGTATTTCTATGGTGCGGCACTGAAAAAGGAGATCATGAAGAAACAAGCCAGCATCGGACTAAATGTCTTGAACCCTTTCAGCCGTGATTTAGTGATCAATACCGTGAATAAAGGAGCTAACTACGAACAATCTACCAATATCCATTATCCATTGCGTTCTTTTGGCATCAATTTCAGCTATAAATTCGGTAAGTTGAAATTCACACAACCTAAAAAAGGAGTGAAAAATGATGATGTGAAAAAAGAAGAACAAGGAGGAATGGGCGGAGTTCAAAACTAAGCCTGTTCGGTTCCGGAATTCTTTTAAAAGATTTTGCTGTTAAGACGGCAGACCTGATGATTAAAATAAAAAGACCTTTCCCTGAAAAGCGGAAAGGTCTTTTTTATTGTTTTTTTACCCGCTTTAAAATCATCAGGTTTAAAGGATTCGAAGGGTACCCGCTAATGTTATTTTGCAGCATCACCAAAGATTGATCATAGAGGATGGGAACGATATTCGCATAAGTCATCACCATACTGTCCATCTTTTGATAAAGTTTAAACCTTTTCTGTGGATCACTTTCATAATAACTGCTTTCGAATAATTTGTCGTAGTCTTTATTGAAATATCCGGTATAGTTAGGGCCATCAGGTACCTTGTTTTTGGAATAAAATACTGCGAGGTAATTCTCGGCATCGCCATAATCTGCAATCCAGGAGCCCCTGAAAAAGTTAACCGCATTCTTCGACATCATATCCCTTAAACTGGCATTTGGATTGGCATCCACTTTTACTTTAATGCCAATTGCTGCCAATTCACCTTGTATAAATTCCATCAGGTCTTTATAAGTGGTAGAGGTGCTCAGGGTAATTGGCGGCATTCCTTTTCCATTCGGGAAGCCTGCTTCTGCCAATAACCTGGCTGCTTTTTCAGGCTCATAATGGTATCCTTTTACCACGGTGCTGTCAAAACCAGGCATGCCTTGTGGCATAAAACCTGCGGTAGCCGGAATGCCAATGCTGTTTCTAAGGTATTTGATCAGCTTGGGCTTGTCGATCGCATAATTAATCGCCTGCCTTACTTTTAAATACTTTACCGGAGAATTTTTTGAAATACTTTTAGAAGTGTCTACTAAGAATCCCAGGTACTCCGTGCAGAGGTAAGGACTTTTGATCATTTGAAACTTTCCTTTGTATTTGCGCGTCATATTTCCGCTTTTGCTGAGGATATCGTCACGATAGCTCCCATCCACTTTATCAAAAAAATCAAGGTCTTTTTTGATGAAATTCATGAAGGCGCTTTGCTTATCGCTGATAAAAGTAACTTTTACAGCATCCAGATAAGGCAGTTGGTGACCATTGTCTTTTTCCCAGTACTTTTCATTTTTTAAGAGCACCAGGATCTCATCTTCTTTCCAATATTTAAATTTAAAGGGTCCGGTGCCGATCGGATGGTTCCGAAAGTCTTTTCCGTAATGTTCTACCACTTCTTTGGGCACTACTGAGGCATATTGGGCGGTCAGCAGACTCAAAAAAGGAGGGAAGGGCTTGGTCAGTTTGATTTGAAAAGTAGAGTCGTTGAGGGCGATGAAACTATGCTGGTCTTTTACTTTATCGCTAAAAATCCAGCTTCCGGAAGAGGCCACTTTAGGGTCTATCAATCTGTAAAAGCTATAGGCAAAATCATCTGCCACTACTTTTCTGCCTTTTCCTCCAGCAAATATAGGATCGTCATGGAAATAGACATCGTCTCTCAAATGAAAAGTATAGCTCAAACCATCATCAGCAATTTCCCAGCTTTTTGCAATGCAGGGTACGGTATTCAACACACTGTCGATCTGCACCAGGCCATTGAAAACCTGGTTCACCATCCATAATGCATTCTGGTTGCGGGCAAAGGCAGGATCAAGGGAAGTCAGGTTTTGGTCCAGATTGATATTGAACACTTTTTTTTCCTGCTCTTCGGCCTTTCTGCCGCATGCTGTGAAGACAAACAGTAATAATCCGTAAAAAATATGGCTGATAATACGACGCATCGGTGTAGGAATACTAATTTTGCACAAAGTAATAAATAAAACAATATGTCTTTTTTAAATGCGGTTATAAATAAGGTGGAAGATGAAGCGCTTAATGAAATGCTTCAGGAGCGTGTGGATCTTGTCCAGCATAAAATAAAATTTATGGAGCAGGTATCTGTGGCCTGTCTGGATACCGAAAATCATTTAAACTGTGATCTGGAAGGCGTAATTAAGGATGCTGGCGGCATTTTGCAGGCAGATATGAATCAGGCAAGGGTGATCATCTATGTGGAACAAGGCGCAAGTATGCTGGGAATGATGGGTGTGGTTCCTTCTTTGCTTCAAAAAGAATGGCCTGCTGTAGAATACAACAGGGTTTATTTATTAGATGATCAGGCTGCAGCAGCTGCTACTCCGGAAGAATGGGTAGCCTTACTGGAAGACATTGCAGAAATGTTATACCCAGGTTATTTTGTTTTCGGTAATGAAGGCAAAAGCTGGAGCAGTTTCGGTGTATAACCGGATTCAAAACGATTTAAAACGCAATAAACTTATCCATTTGCTGGTTGGTGAACTTTAAGGTGTCTTCCTTGAAAATCTCATCCAGCTCATTCAGCTCGGTTTTGATAATGGAAATGTGGATCCTTAATGGCAGTACATTTAGGTGGAGGTAGCTGCAAACGCCGCCGAAATGATCAATGCCCCGGATATTCCCATATTTTCCAGAAGACAGCCCTACTAAAGCGGCTTTTTTATCGTAGAAACTGTCTGGAAACTGACAGGCATCAATGAATGTTTTTAGCACGCCTGGGAAACTCCCATTGTATTCCGGGATGACGAACAAAAATTTACTGGTCCTGGTCATCATTTCCTGGATGGGTTCAAACTCCGGACTGCGTTTTCCATACAGGTCGGAAGCGATCAAATTGTCTGGTAATTGTTCCAAGCTGAAAAGCTGGGTTTCTAATCCTTTTTCTGCCAGGACTTTTTGATAATATTTTGATACTTTCAGCGTATTACTTCCAGGTCTATTGGTTCCAGAGATGATGGTGATCATGTAAAAAATTGTTAATAAGATGTGTAAAACACTATATTGGCGCTATGCAGTAAGTGTCAAATTGTTTGTATCTTAGCTAATCGTTAAAATGTGCCTAAATCAATACAAAAATAGCATTTTTTATAGATTTAAATCGGGTAACAATAAGCCTTCAGTAAATAATTGGTAATTATTAGAAAGATAAATGAGTAAAATTATTGCATTGGCAAATCAAAAAGGTGGTGTAGGTAAAACGACTTCATCTATAAACTTAGCCGCAAGTTTAGCCGTACTGGAATACAGAACTTTACTGGTTGACGCAGATCCACAGGCTAACTCAACCTCAGGTATCGGCTTTGATCCGAGAAGTATTAAAAATAGCATCTATGAGTGTATCATTAATGATATCGAACCGATGGATGCCATTCAAAAAACAGAAACCCCTAATTTGGACCTGCTGCCGGCGCATATCGACCTGGTAGGAGCGGAAATAGAGATGATCAATCTCAATAACAGGGAATATAAAATGAAAGCGGTGCTGGAGAAGGTAAAGGATCAATACGATTTTATTATCGTGGATTGTTCTCCATCATTAGGTTTAATTACCATCAATGCGCTGACTGCTGCGGATTCGGTAATTATTCCGGTGCAATGCGAATATTTTGCATTGGAAGGATTAGGTAAGTTACTGAACACCATTAAGATCGTTCAAAACCGCCTGAATCCGGAGTTGGAAATTGAAGGGATTTTACTGACGATGTATGACGTGCGTTTACGCCTTTCAAACCAGGTGGTAGAAGAAGTGAGAACGCATTTTCAGGACTTAGTTTTTGAAACCATTATTCAAAGAAATACACGCCTGAGTGAGGCGCCAAGTTACGGTATATCTGTGATCATGCACGATGCCAACTGTAAAGGGGCGATCAACTATTTGAACCTGGCACGCGAAATCGTTCGTAAAAACGGATTGGTAACGGAAGTGCAGGATGTAAATAAAGCAATTATATAAAACTATTTTAATGACATCTTTTCAGCGAAAAACAGGTTTAGGTAAAGGATTAAGTGCGCTTTTAGATGACAGCGATTCGGTGAACCTACCGAAAAACGGAGTCAATCCTGTAAGCGAAAACAGGCAGGAAAATAGCAATAACAGCGCTATTGGACACATCAAAATCTCTGATATTGATACCAATCCTTACCAGCCGCGTACGGAGTTTGATCAGGTTGCTTTAATTGAACTTTCTGAGTCGATTAAGGTACAGGGTCTGATTCAGCCGATCACCGTAAGAAAGCAGGCAGGAAATCGTTTCCAGCTGATTTCAGGTGAACGCAGGTTAAGGGCATCGAAGCTGGCTGGCCTGACGGAAATCCCTGCCTATGTGCGCAATGCCAATGATCAGCAAATGCTGGAAATGGCTTTAATTGAGAACATTCAACGTGAAAACCTGAATGCAATTGAAGTGGCATTGTCTTTCCAAAGAATGCTGGAAGAATGTAATTTAAAACAAGACCAGCTGGGCGAACGTGTAGGTAAAAACCGGACTACGGTAACCAATTACTTAAGGCTGCTGAAATTGCCTCCATCGATTCAAATCTCGATCAGAGATCAGAAAATATCTATGGGTCACGCCCGCGCATTGATCAATGTGGAAGATGTCGAAAAACAACTTTACATCCACCACGAAATCCTGGATAAAGGCCTTTCTGTAAGGAAAGTGGAAGAATTGGTGAGAGGGATCAACAGTTTAGACCTGAATGCGAAGCGTCCTAAACAATCCAATGGCGTATCTTTTGAATACCAGAAATTGCAGAAAGACCTCGCTACAAAATTCTCAACGAAAGTGAAATTGAAAGTGGGAGAGAACGGTAAAGGTGCAATTGAAATTCCTTTTATGTCGGAAGACGACCTGAGCAGAATTTTAGAATTATTAGATTGGTAATGTCAAAGGCTTTTCTTTTGTCAGGATGCTTGTTTTTTGCTGCGATTGCAGTGAAGGCACAGGACGTGACACCGCTAAAAAAAGACAGTACCGCTGCAGTGGCAGCTCCGGTTAAAAGTAAAACAGATACTTTAAAGCCTAAATATATAAATCCTGGCAAAATTGCCGGTCGACAGGCCATGTTGCGTTCTGCAATGTTACCAGGTTTGGGGCAGATCAGAAGCGGTTTAAACGTGTATCGTGGGTTAAAAGTAGCTGGTATTTATACTGGCGCAACTTTACTGACCCTTTCTTATATTGACAATAACAATAGTTACCACATCTTTCTTACGGAATTACAAACGAGGGCAAAGATAGCAGCCTATAATCAGGCAGTGGCAGCAAATGGTGGAACCCCTCCACCGGGCCTTGTGAAGCCGGATGTAAAAGCAGATCCAAATTACGCGTCAGTGAGTGACGCCAATCTGGTGACTGCAAAAGATACTTATAGAAGAAATAAAGATGTCATTCTGTTCTCTTTTGTAGGATTGTATCTTTTAAATATCGTGGACGCCTATGTAGATGCCCGATTAAAATATTTTGATGTAGGTGATGTGTCTGTGAAGCTGGCTCCTACTATGATAAACAACAGCAGCATGTACGGCAGCAATAGCATCAATGGGTTAAACCTGCCTGTACCAGGAATTAAATTAGCCGTCCGTTTTTAATTGACCAGGACGATTACAGCATAAATTATTAATTGAACCAAAAAAAAATGAAAATAGCACTATTGGGTTATGGTAAAATGGGTCAGATTATTGAACGTTTTGCTCTGGAAAGAGGCCACGAGGTGGTTTTGAAAATCAGCTCATCCAATTTGGATGACCTCAACACCGCTAACTTATCTAAGGCAGATGTAGCCATAGATTTTAGTATTCCAGCTGCCACAATAGGAAATATTTACCGTTGTTTTGAAGCCAATGTACCTATTGTTGTAGGTTCTACAGGATGGTACGGACAATTGCAGGAAGTAAAAGATGAATGTTTAGCCAGTAACAATACGCTGCTGTATGGGTCAAACTTCAGTATTGGGGTAAATATATTTTTCCATATCAATCAGGTTTTAGCGAAAGTAATGAATAACTTCCCCGCCTATGACGTGCAGGTAGAAGAGATTCACCATACTCAGAAGCTGGATTCACCAAGCGGAACCGCCATGACAATTGCTGAGGGGATCATTGATGCCTTAGACAGCAAGAAAGAATGGGTAAATGAGTTGGTAGGAACTCCTTTTGAGGACGTGATTAAAAAAGATCAGGTGCTGATTGAGTCACACCGTATTGAACATGTTCCAGGAACACATACCGTAGTGTATAGTTCTGAAGTGGACGATATTGAGATTAAACACACCGCACACAACCGTGCTGGTTTTGCTTTGGGTGCTATAGTTGCAGCGGAGTGGTTGCAAAATAAACAAGGCTTTTATAACATAGCCGATATATTTAATTTTAAATAAAAAAGTATGAATTGGAAATTCTGGCAAAAGAATAAAGATGCCAAGCCAGGTAAGAAAAAAACTAAAAGCCGCGAATGGTTTGATGCCATTTTATTTGCGGTCATAGCAGCTACCATCATCAGGGTGTTTTTCATTGAAGCCTATACCATTCCTACCGCCTCGATGGAAAGGTCGCTTTTAGTAGGCGATTTCTTATTTGTGAGTAAAGTGAATTATGGTGCAAGGATTCCGATGACACCTGTTGCCTTTCCTTTTGCCCACCATACGATGCCAATTACCGGTACTAAAGCGTATTGGGATGGCGTACAATGGAAATTCCGTAGGCTACCAGGTCTTTCTGACATTAAAAGAAATGATGTAGTGGTATTCAATTACCCGCAGGGAGATACGGTTGCAGTAGAATATCAGGATCAGGATTACTACCAGATGGTACGTTCTTTAGGATGGAAACAGGTGAACAGCCAGTTTACCATCGTGAGCAGGCCAGTAGATAAAAGAGAGAATTATATCAAAAGATGTATCGGTATTGCCGGTGATACCATCAGCATGAAAGGCGGTTTGGTTTACCTGAATGGCAAGGCTGATCCACTAAAAAACACTGGACAGATTTCTTATGAAGTAGTTTTTAAAACTTCCGATGTGAACTTCAAAGTGTTTGAAGATATTGGATTTAATGTTTCTGACGAAATTTCTGCGATCGGTCAAAATAATTACCAGTTTACAGGTACTGCTGAGATGATGGATAAAGTGCGCAAACTGGATTTTGTACAGTCGGTAAAGGAGATTACTGAACCAGCAGGTAAAAGAGATCCGGACATTTTTCCGTTCGACCAGAACAGAGATTGGAATGTCGATAACTTCGGGCCAATTATTATCCCTAAAAGGGGCTGGACGGTTAAATTGGACAGTGTAACGATGCCGCTTTACGAAAGAAGCATTCGTATTTATGAAGGAAATAAAGTAGAAAAATCTGGTAAAGGATGGTTGATCAATGGCGTCGCTGCGGATAGCTATACTTTCAAAATGGATTACTATTGGATGATGGGGGATAACCGCCATAGGTCTGCGGATTCCCGCTACTGGGGCTTTGTGCCGGAAGATCATATCGTAGGAAAAGCATTGTTCATCTGGATGAGCTATGATACCAACGGATCTTTCTTCAGTAAAATCAGATGGAATAGGTTGTTCAGAGGAATCAACTAATTTTACTAAGCTATTTTTATGGACGGCTGATGCATTGCATCAGCCGTTTTTGTTTATAATCGATTTTCCAGCCAATAGCACCGGCTCTATACGCTTCATCGCTAAATCTTTATGTGATTTCAATTCAAGTTAGCTTTACTTTAAAAATAATTTAAAAAGTATGCTTGCTTTGTGATAAATATATTTTAAGTTTGAGCCATTAAACCATAAACTTTTGACAGCTAGTACCAAAAAATATCGTCAGTTGAGGACAGATGTGATTAAGCACTTGTATTACGGTAAGATGTTAACTCTTGCCGAATTGAGTCACCTTACACATAAAAGTCTGCCTTTGATTACCACCATGGTGAACAACCTGATGGCTGACGGATATGTGCTGGAATATGGCTTGGCACCTTCAACAGGGGGTAGAAGAGCATTGACTTTTCTTTTGAATAAAGAAAAACAAAGCTATATCATCGCTGTTGCCATGGATCAATTGGTGACTCAGGTAGTGATCTATGATTTACTGAATGAGGTACGTATAGCCGCTGAACTTTTTCCATTTGCACTGAATGGCGATCCGGCAAATACGGAAACTCTGATTGAATTCCTGAAAAATTACATCATCAGATCCGGCATTCCACTGGAGCAAATATTAGGTCTTGGCATTGGTATGCCAGGTTTTGTAAATGCGGCGGAAGGAGTGAACCATACTTTTTTTAAAATAGAAGGGCAGGGGAATCTAAAAGAACATTTGACGAAAGAATTGGGCCTGCCCGTATTTATCGACAATGATTCCAGTCTGATTGCATTGGCTGAACTGAAGTTTGGGGTGGCTAAAGAGCGGAAGGATGTGATGGTAGTGAATGTAGGCTGGGGGATTGGCCTGGGGATGATCATCAATGGCAGCTTGTTTAGGGGACATAGCGGTTATGCAGGTGAGTTTAGCCACATTCCATTGTCGCAGAGCAATAAATTGTGTGCTTGTGGTAAACAGGGCTGCCTGGAAGTTGATACCTCTTTATTGGTATTGGTGGAAAGGGCCAAATCGCAAATTGAAAATGGTATGAAATCTAGTCTGGAGTTAAGTTTTTTGGACGAAAGTAAACTCGCAGGAGATCATTTTCTGGAAGCAGCTAAAGCGGGGGATCCTTTAGCAGTTTCTATTATGGCAGATGCTGCTTTTCTAATCGGAAAAGGGCTGGCCACTTTAATCCACATCATTAATCCCGAATTAATTGTGTTGGGAGGACGAGGCGCAATCGCCGGCAAAATGATGATGGCGCCAATTGAGCAGGCCATTCATGAATTTTGCATCCCCAGACTGGCAGAACATACAGAGATCAAAGTATCCGCATTAAATACGGAATCTGCTCTGCTTGGCGCCGCAACGCTCGTTATTGAGAACTGTAATTTTAACTAAATATATGTGTAACCGCTTTTAGTGTAGGGATAGGCTAAAAGCATTTAACGTAACAGGATTAACAACTATTAACCAAATTTTAACAATTAAATCTTTATAAGATGAAACAGATGTACTTGAGGTGTATGGCCGTTTTGTTATTGAATGTAATAACAATAGCTGCTTATGCGCAACAAAAGGTTACTGGAACGGTAACGGAAAAATCAGGGCAACCCATCCCTGGTGTGAGTGTCACAGAAAAGGGAACAAAAAATGGAACCTCTACAAATGGAGAAGGAAAATTTAATATTTCTGTGAAGTCTGGTGCAGTATTGGTATTCTCTTCGATTGGTTTAACCACAAAAGAAGTAAGTGTTGGTACGTCAGCAACCTTAAATGTTGTGCTTCAGGATGAAGAAAATAAACTGAATGAAGTGGTAGTAACTGCCCTTGGTATTAAAAGAGAGAAAAAATCTTTAGGATATGCCATGCAGGAACTTAAAGGAGAATCTTTGGTAGAGGCTAGAGAACCTAACTTGGTAAACGCATTGTCAGGTAAGGTTGCTGGTTTACAAATTACCCGTTCTAGTAGTGGTCCGGCTGGTTCATCCAAAATTACGTTAAGAGGTAACAACTCACTTACGGGTGAGAACCAACCTTTAATTGTGGTAGACGGTGTGCCAATGGATAACTTTACAGGTGCTAAGAATAATGATTTTTCTAATCCTAGTTTGGATATGGGTAACGGTTTAGCTGATATCAATCCAGAAGATATCGAAAGCATGTCTGTTCTAAAAGGCCCAACGGCTTCGGCCCTTTATGGATCAAGAGCAGGTAATGGTGTGATTTTAATTACCACAAAATCAGGTAAAGCACAAACTGGTGTTGGAATCACGGTTACTTCCTCTTTGGGAGTGGAAAGTATTGCTACTGGTCCGAATCTTCAAAATTCATTTGGACAAGGAGCAAATAGCCTTTATGAAAAGATTTCAAATGGAAGTTGGGGTCCTAAAATTGAAGGCCAACTGGTTACAAAATGGAATGGTGAACAAGCACCACTTCAAAGTTTTGATAACATAGGGAATTACTTTCAAACTGGTATCTCATTAAATAACGGGATTTCATTCCAGCAACAATACAAAGGAACTTCTATTTATACTTCCCTAAATCGTACTGACGATAAAAGTATTATTCCTGGTGTTAAATTGACCAGAACAAATTTAACAGCAAGAGCCGTGAGTAAATTTGGAAAGGACGACCGTTGGACAACAGATACTAAAGTTCAGTACATCAATAGCAACGCAGAAAATAGACCTTTATTAGGTTCAAGAAGTGAAAATGCTTTTGCCGCAATTTATAACTTGCCAAGATCAATGGATATCCGTGATTTTAGTGCTGCGAAAAAAGCAGATGGCAATATGTTGTGGTACGGTGGAGGAAATCAGATCAACCCTTACTGGGCACGTCAATATAACTTGAATCAGGATGTTAGAGATCGTTTCTTAATGAATGGATCATTGAAATATCAATTCAATAATTGGTTAACTGCAGAAGTAAAAGGTGGTGCGGATATGTATACGACCAACACGGAGACTAAGGTGTATGGCGGTAGTCCAATTGTTACTACAGGAAGATATGGTGCAGGTAAAAATGTTTTCACTGAAACAAATTTCAGTACTTTAATTACTGCTAAACAAGATAATTTATTCAGCAAAGTTGGTGGTGCAATGACCTTGGGTGGCAATTTAATGTCAAGTAAAGCTACTGGCCTGGCGGCAAACTCAGGTGAATTAGTTGTGCCAGACTTTTTTTCGTTAAACAACGGTGTAAACAGAGCAACCATAGAAGAAGAGTTCAATACAAAAAAGATCAACTCGGTATATGGATCAGGTCAGCTTAATTGGGATCAGTATTTATTCCTGGATGTGACTTTTAGAAATGACTGGACGTCTACTTTGAACAATAGTAACCGTTCTTATTTCTATCCTTCTGTGAGTACCTCTCTCGTTTTTTCTGACATGATTACTAAAACAGGTGGAACATTGCCTTCTTGGGTGAGCTACGGTAAAGTGAGAGCTTCTTATGCTGAGGTAGGCAATGACCTTGGTGCTTATAAGCTATACAATACATATACTATCGGTAAGGATCCAAATGGAAATACAACAGCCTCAAGAGGTAAAGTTTTAAATGATCCAAATGTAAAAAGCGAGTTGATTAAAGCATTTGAAGTAGGTGCGGAGATGAGATTTTTCGATAGTAAGTTTGGTTTTGATATTGCTTATTATAAATCAAATGCAACGAGACAACTGCTTGAAATCTCGATGGACCCACTGAGTGGTTATGAGAAAAGAAGGGTAAATGCTGGTGATATTCAGAATACTGGATTTGAAGCAATGTTAGATGCAAAAATGATGTCAAATCAAAATGGTTTGAACTGGAATATGTTGCTGAACTTTTCAAGAAATAACAATACGGTTAAAGAAATAACACCTGATGTTCGTGAATATCAATTAGGAGGCTATGATGACGTATATGTTTTAGCAGTAACCAATCAAAAATATGGAGAGATTTATGGAAGTAAATACCTTAGAGTAGAAGATGCTGCCAGCCCTTTTAATGGTCAGTTGATTCTTGATGCAGATGGTTTGCCTCAAAGAGGTGTGCAAAAAACAAGATTGGGAAATCAGCAGGCAAACGCTTTACTAGGTTTAACCAATAGTTTTGCTTACAAAGGATTTGGATTGTCATTCCTTGTAGATGCACGTTTCGGCGGTCAGATCTTCTCTGGAACCAATGCTGCAATGCAGGAGAACGGAACTGCAGCAGTTACCGCACCTAATGGTTTAAGAGAAAACATGGTAGTGGGTGGCGTAATCTTAAATGGTAGTGGTCAATATGTTCAGAATAGCATCGCGGTAACCCCTGAAAGATATTGGGCCAAAGTTCATAGTTACGGAAACCTAGGAATTGGGGAAGAAAATATATATGATGCAACTAATATTCGCTTAAGAAATGTTCAGTTAAATTATTCTATTCCAGCCAAATTCCTTTCTAAAACACCTATTCAACGCGCAAAGATTGGTGTTTCCTGCAATAATGTATGGTTAATTTCAGGTGATATGAATGGTATTGACCCGGAATCTGTATATGCAACAAGAGGCAACGCTACTGGATTTGAAAATTTCAGTGCGCCAACTACACGTACATTTTTATTTAACTTAACACTGGGCTTCTAATTTTTTTAACAAAGGAGATTTCCTTTATAAATCAAGATTCTGATGAAAACAATTATAAAAACTTCATGCATGCTTTTAACAACAGCGTTGTTATTGGCATCATGTAAAAAATTCGAACAAATCAATGTGGATCCTTATGCTGCTACCGCTGACCAAGCGCAAACAGAGTATTTCATCAATGGCTCTATTATTGGTGCCCAGATGAACCCGGATATAGCAGAGCGTTCATTTATCCTTTACTGGAAAACGGCAGGACATCAGCACAGTAACGGGGGGCTTTCTTCAGGCTCTTATAATGACGGCTGGACCAGTGCTTATTATGATAAGATCGCTGCATGGTTAAATAGTGCCAATACAGCGATTCAAATTGGTGAGGGACAAATTGCAAATGGAACAGCGAAAGCTTATACCCCTAACTTGGTACAAGTGGCAAGAATCTGGAGAGCTTACTTAATGAGTGAAATGACAGATAATTTTGGACCAATTCCTGTTAAGGCCTTTAATGGTACTAACCCTGAATTCTCAGATGTAAAAACTATCTATTATTACCTGTTGACTGAATTAAAAGAAGCAGGCACTAAGCTTGATTTAACTGTTGCAAATACGGATGCATTGAAAAAACTGGATCCTGCATATGCCTACGACTATGCAAAATGGAAAAAGTATGCAAACTCTATGCGTATGCGTTTAGCGATGAGGTTATCCGAAGTAGATGCAGAAAAAGCAAAAACTGAATTTGAACTGGCAGCAGCAGGAAGTGATTTTATTAAAGCATCAGATGAGACTTTCCAGGTAGCGGAGAGACCAGGATGGGATGACCTTACTGGAGTAATGAGTAGAGAGTGGAATCCACAGTTTATTTCTGCGTCTTTAAATAATATTTATTTAGGCCTTGGTGGGATTAAAACAGAAACTCAGCTTGGAGCAAGTTATTTGTCAGCGATCAAACCTGCAGATTACCTGGGCTTAAAATTTGATGATCACTTTACCTCTAAAACCAATAACCCGTCTGCCGGATATTGGTTTGATGGTCTTCCAAATGTAATTGATCCACGTGCTTATAAAACGTTTATCATTCCTGGCGATTTCTCTAATGCTAATTTTAATTCATATCCTTCCTGGACTACTGATGCGAAAACGACTACCAGAAATCTAATGAGTGCAACAAATACAGTGGTAAAAACAATTGATGCTAAAAACACCTGGAATGCTTCCAATACTGGCGACTGGGGTGCAAAAGGAACAAAAAATGAGCTGAGAGCCTATGAAGGTACTATGCCGCGTCTGTCTAACCAATTTAGAGCAAGTACCAGCAAACGTATTTTCTTTGCACCATGGGAAACGTATTTCCTATTGGCCGAAGCGGCTGAGCGTGGATGGGCAACCCCAATGGGCGGAAAGGCTGCATATGAGGCTGGTATCCGAGCTAGTTTTGAGTATTGGGGTGTAAGCAACTCAGTTGGTAATTACTTGACATCAGATGACTTCAATAGAGTAGGTACATCAGTAAATTGGGATCACATCACTGAACCTCCTGCAAGCCATGCTATGAATTACATTAATGGATATACAAATGAAGCAGGAGTTGCTAATGTATTGTATCCGGTAAATAACCTATATAAAAATGGTACAGTTAAAAATGATCATTTAACAAAAATCATTACGCAGAAGTTTATTGCTCAAACTCCTTGGCTTCCATTAGAAGCTTGGAATGATCAAAGACGTTTAGGATTACCTTTCTTTGAAAATCCAGCAATCGAAAATGTATTACCTAATTTACCAGCTTTAAACAGCGGTAATTATATGACGAGCAACGTTAAGTTCTTCCCTCAACGTTTGAGATATCCTTCAAGTTTGCAAACTACAAACAAACCTGGTTACCAACAGGCAGTAGCTGCTTTAGGTGGTGCTGACGAAGTGTTGACTCCATTATGGTGGGCTAAGAAATAAGTTTTCTTATTCACGAAAAAAACCTGCAGATCTAAGATCTGCAGGTTTTTTTTGTACATGGGTATTTTTTATAATGATTTTATCCAGGTTACCAGCTCATCGCGGGTTTTGCCTGTTTTCTGTTGCAATTTGCCATACATTTCATCTTCTTTACCTTCTTCGTACTTCAAATCGTCGTCGGTTAAATCGGCGTAAGCTTGTTTTACTTTTCCCTTAACTTCGTTCCATTTTCCTTTTAATTCCAACTTATCCATAACTCTTTTTTTTTAATGATTAACAATAAATAGATACTTAAAGAACAGCCGTTAAAAATATTTGTTTGATTTTATGTAACCTTTTGCGCTTTTCGTTCATCTGCTGTATAGAGATTCCCTTATACTTAAACACCGCAACCAGATGAAAAAAATCATTTATTTCCTCTTATTTACCACTTGTATTACCCATACTTCCTGTACGATGATGATCAAAGGACTCGTCAAAAAGGTAGTCAAGCATTACGACGATCACATCGATTGGAATGTATCTTCCTTCCAGCTGATGGATAAAAAAGAAAAAGTACAGTCTTTCGCAGACCTATATTCCGGAAAGACCGTTTACTTATACACCTGGGCAGATACGAGCAGTCGCCCGCCGCATGATAAAGATTACAATAACCTGAAAGCACGTTTCGCTCCTTATCCGGATGTGGTGTTTGTAGACTTATTTATCGGATCAAATGAAAAGGCATGGCTGGATTTTGAAAAGAAAAAACCGGGTACCGATCAGTATTTTCTAGTTAAAAATGGGGCTTCCGAAGCATTCTTGTCGGATTTAGAGGGATCTACTGTTGTTCCATTTATTATTGGAAAAGATGGAAAAATGCTGGCCTTTAAGGCACCTAAGCCACAAGATAAGATCTTAGTTGATTACGTGCTTTTCGAGGCAAGGGAAGGTATTGATGGCACCACTTCAGCGAAGCAACTGATCAAAGGAGTGAACAGCCAGCAAAAGTTCAAAACTGAAGCGCTGAACAATTGGTATAAACAGCATTTTAAGGTGACTGAAATAGATAAATTGTCTTTTGGAGTCTCCTCCACTCAGTAAAATATTTAACTTAAAAAGGCCAGCTCAGATTTTTCTGAGCTGGCCTTTTTAATGGTGTTATTATTTAAGATCGAGCTGGTTATTTCTTAGACTTTTCGATGATCTCTTCTACAACTGTTGGATCCAGCAAGGTGCTGATGTCTCCAAGATTGCTGATGTCGCCTTCTGCGATTTTTCTTAAAATGCGTCGCATGATTTTACCTGATCTTGTTTTAGGTAATCCGCTTACAAAAAGAATTTTATCTGGTTTAGCAATGGCACCAATTACACGTGTTACGGTTTGTAAGATGTCTTTACGGGTAAGGTCCGCATCACTATGGATATTAGGAAAAATGACGAAAGCATAAATACCTTGTCCTTTTACTTCGTGTGGGAAGCCTACTACCGCACTTTCCACGACACCTGCATGCATATTGATGGCATTTTCAACTTCCGCAGTGCCGATACGGTGACCGGATACATTGATGACGTCATCTACTCTGCCCGTGATTCTATAATAACCATCTTCATCTCTTAAGCAGCCATCACCGGTGAAGTAAAGGTCTTCGTAAGTAGAAAAGTAAGTCAGTTTGCAGCGCGCATGGTCACCATAAGTGGTTCTGAGCATTCCTGGCCATGGGAACTTGATACAAAGGTTGCCATTCACGCCGTTTCCTTCAATTTCTTTCCCGTTTTCATCCACCAGGATCGGTTGGATACCCGGCAATGGTAAAGTAGCGAAACTAGGTTTTGTTGGGGTGACGAAGGCAATAGGAGAGATCATGATGCCACCGGTTTCTGTTTGCCACCAGGTATCTACAATCGGACATTCTCCTTTTCCAATGTTCTCATCAAACCAATGCCATGCTTCTTCATTGATGGGTTCTCCTACGGAGCCCAATACGCGAAGCGAACTCATGTCGATGCCGTTTAAAGGCTCCAGTCCGAAGCTCATTAAAGAACGGATCGCCGTTGGCGCAGTATATAAGATATTTACTTTATGTTTTTCTACCACCTGCCACATTCTGGAAGCATCAGGGTAAGTAGGGATGCCTTCAAACATCAGCGTAGTTGCGCCTTGAGAAAGCGGGCCATACACGATGTAAGAGTGACCAGTGATCCAACCAATATCAGCTGTACAGAAGAATACTTCGTCTTTCTGGTAGTTAAATACGTTAGAGAACGTATAACCAGCATACACCATATAACCGCCAATGGTATGTACTACCCCTTTTGGCTTACCGGTAGAACCGGAAGTATATAAGATGAACAGCAGGTCTTCGGCGTCCATTTCTTCTGCCGGACAGTTGGTATCTACCAGTTTAATTTCATCCTCCCACCAGATGTCACGGCCTTTCAGCATAGATACTGGAGTTCTGGTATGGGTTAAAACGATCACACGTTCTACGGTTGGGCATCCGATCAGGGCATCATCAATCACTTCTTTCAATTGAATCTGCTTGTTTCCTCTAAATGCACCATCCGCGGTGATGACCACTTTACATTCCGCATCATTGATCCTATCTGCAATAGATTTAGCAGAAAATCCACCAAAAACTACGGAGTGTACTGCACCAATTCGGGCACATGCCAATACAGCAACCGCAAGTTCCGGTACCATTGGCATGTAAATACAGACACGGTCGCCTTTTTTAACGCCATTCTTTTTCAGCACATTTGCGAAACGGCAAACTTGCTCATGCAGTATTTTATAACTTAGGGTAATGCTGTCTTTTGTAGGATCGTTAGGCTCCCAGATAATGGCTGGTTTATCTCCATTTTCTGCCAGATGACGGTCGAGACAGTTTTCTGTGATGTTTAATTTAGCGCCCTCGAACCATTTGATGTTTGGTTCTGAGAAGTTCCAGGATAGTACTTTATCCCATTTCTTTCTCCACAAGAAATTATCAGCGATCCCTGCCCAGAATTGTTCAGGTTGGTCCACGCTCAACTTATAAGTTTCTTGATACTCTTCAATCGAATTAATTTGCATGATTTGGTTTATGTCAACAACTAAAACTCAAATATAACTTTATTCAGCCCCTATCAAAATTTTAATATGATCTTTTAGTCTTGTTTTTTATATGATTTTTGTAAGAAAGGTGGAATATTGATGCTTTTATCGTAATTTATTGGGTATAAAGGGGAAATCTTTATGCTCCACATGTTCTCTCTGCATAATTTGTTCCGCCTGCTTTACAATATCCGGCTGAGCTCCAGCTAAATTGTTGTTTTCCTGTGGATCAACAGTCAGGTCATAGAGTTGAATCTGGGCATTTGGGTTTTTGATGACACCTTCTTTTATCGCTTTCCATTTTCCGATTCGTACCGCTTGACGGCCACCATCTTCATGAAATTCCCAATAAAGAAAAGAATGCTGGGGTTGTTTTCCCTTTTTTAATAGGGTAGGCAGGATAGAGATGCCATCGGTATTGGGAGGTGCCGGCTGTCCGGTGATTGCTGAAAAGGTAGGGAAGAAGTCCCAGAAGGCACCAATATGAGCTGATACTTGTCCGCTTTTAATTTTTCCAGGCC
Organism: Pedobacter polysacchareus; assembly: GCF_019802255.1. GTDB lineage: Bacteria > Bacteroidota > Bacteroidia > Sphingobacteriales > Sphingobacteriaceae > Pedobacter > Pedobacter polysacchareus. Next base: position 52,435 of record NZ_JAHYSS010000002.1, read on the forward strand.
AGGAAATGATCATGGGTTCCCTGATGCCGCCTTCTGTAAGCTGTCTTTTGATTCCTTTAAATCCAGCGCTGCTGTTAAAAAACTCCGGTTCATTTCCTCCTTCGCGGTGCGGGCCATTATCGCTGGTAAAGACCACCAATGTATTTTTATCTAAGCCCAGGGCTTTTAGTTTCGACAATACTGCGCCTACATAGTTGTCCAGGCGAGTCACCATTGCAGCATAAGCGGCATGAGGATAGGCTTGTGGCTGGTATCCAATACCATTCCAATCTTTTTTAACTCCTTTGGGCTGTTCATTGAATTTTTTCTTATAGTATTCAAGTGAGGGATCACCATCTGGTAATTGGAGTGCGGCATGTGGCAGGGTATAGGACAAATACATGAAGAATGGCTTGGATTGATTGGCTTCCATGAAGGATAGGGCACGCTGCTGTATCATTTCCGGCGCATAATCATTTTGCTGGCTGGCTGTATTGTTGAGCTCCACGCATTTTTCATTGTCCCATAGGTGATCGGGGAAGAAGTTGTGCGATTGACGCTGGCAGTTATAACCATAAAACTGATCTATTCCCTGTTTTATAGGATCCCCTTCTGAACCTGGAAATCCCATTCCCCATTTTCCAAAGCAGCCGGTGGTATAACCTGCCTTTTTGAACATTTCCGGCATAATGAAAGTCGCGTCGGGCAATGGCAGCTGACCTTCCGGTTTAATTTCATAGTTTCCTCTGATCGGGGTATGTCCGGTATGTAAGCCGGTCATTAAAGAGGCTCTTGAAGGCGCGCAAACAGATGTTCCCGCGTAAAACTGGGTAAAGCGCATGCCATCGGCTGCCAGTCGGTCGATATTTGGCGTTTCAATCAGCTGCTGTCCATATACACCGATATCTCCATAACCCATATCATCCGCCAGTATAAAAATCACATTTGGCTTTTGCTGCGCTGCTGCCAACAGGGAAAAGGTGCTGATCAGTATTGTAAAAAATGATCTTTTCATATTTTTGCTTTCTTTGTAAGGGAACAGCATTGCTGCTGCTCCCTTAGTATAAATTAATAACCTGGATTCTGTTTCAAGGCTGGGTCTGCTAATATTTCTTTTAATGGGATGGCGTATAAATACATTTTTGGCGCCGTAAAACTCAGCTGATCTACAACAATTGGGGTATAGGTAAAGGTGTTGCCTTGTTTTACAATCCTCATTCCCCTTACGGAAGCGTTTCCTACCTGTTCAGCAATTTTCCAGCGCCGGATATCCCAGAAACGCTGTTCTTCAAAAGCCATTTCAATCCTTCTTTCGTTTTGAATCGCTTTGCGCATTTCTGCCTGATTCAGGTCTGTTCTTAAGCCATGAGCATAACCGGTAACTGCTCCAAGCGGTATTCCTGCACGGTTTCTGAGGAGTTTCAATTGTGTTAAAGCTTCCGCCTGATTTCCTGTTTCGTTGATGGCTTCCGCATAGTTGAGCAGAATTTCTGCATACCTGAAAATAGGGAAATTATGTGTTTGATCCTGATAGGCAGTTGCGGTACCGAAAAGGCCAAGGAACTTACGCATATAATAACCGGTTCGGGTTTGTAAACGCATTCCTCCGGGCCTGTCTAAACCTCCATCAAATGTTTCGACTGCTCTGTTCAGCCAGCTGGCGCCGTTGAAGAAAACGGTTAAGCCTAACCTTGGATCTCTATTGGCATAGGGATTTTGTGGATCATAAGGCAGTGTAGGAGCGGTCGCATCAATCGCTCTGCCATCACTCATAGGGAAAGCATCTACTAAATTTTGCGAAGGATTAACATAGCCATTACTGGCATTAGGTTCGGCAAAGCCGATAGGCGCATTTGCTGTTTCTAATGTTCTGTTTTGTCCTTTCTGGTAGGCCAGGATGACTTCCGAATTTTTCCTGTTCAGGAATGCGCTGGTAAAGGCAGGAGTTAGGCTGTAAACATTTAAATTGATCAGGTCTTTGGCAGCATTTGCTGCCGCGAGCCATTTGTTCTGATCATTAGTAGGATTGTTAAGCGGGCTGGCCGCATACAAAAGTACTCTTGATTTTAGAGCATAGGCGGCTCCTCTGGTAATGCTGCCTAGAAAAGTGTCCAATACCGGCTCTGTTCTCAGCAGTGGTTTGATGGCCTCACATTCGCTTAGGATATACTGCAAACACTCGTCGAATGTGTTTCTGGGGATATTGCTCAGTTGATCATGTAAACCAAATACCTGATCGCCGAGCAAGGGCACGCCGCCATATCTTTTGAGGAGTTCAAAATAATTCATAGCCCTGATGAAGCGGGCCTCAGCTTTCCAAAACTTGATGGACACAGCATCATAGGGTACCACGTCAATCTTAGAAAGAAATATATTCACTTTTCTAATGGAGGCATAACTCGTTGCCCAGCGGTCGTCTGGATTTGTTCCGGCAGTGATTCCTGATTTTGCCAGCAATTCTATTGGGCTTCCGTATCTTGAAGCCAGGGCATCATCGGTAGCCGCATCCAGCACCACATTGTCTATCCGGTTAAATCCATCCGGCAAATAAGTATACAGGTCATTTCTTACCCATTGGGCATAGGTACCATTCTTATCAAATTGATCGTAGATGATATCCGGGTTTACCAATTCATTTGGTACCTCTTCATATTTTTTGCAGGAGGAGGCCAGTATTCCTATAAAAAACAGGATTATAATTTTCGCTTTCATAATTTTTTCTTTGATAACTCCTAAAATTTAACTGTTAAACCACCGTTAATCATCCTTTGTAAAGGGTAATCCAGACTCAATCCTTCGGGATCAAAGCGCTTAATTTTTGAGAAAGTAAGCAGGTTGGCTCCATTGACGAACAAGCGTACCTGTTTCACTTTTATTTTTTGCAGGAAACCAGCCTGCAGTTTATAGGCGATTTCTGCATTTTTTAACCTTAAAAAGTTTGCTTTTTGAATCCAATAAGAAGAACTGACGTTATTGTTGATGTTGGGGCCTACAGATAAGCGAGGATAGGCTGCGGTATTGGCTGTTTCTGGGGTCCAGCGCTCGAGGTGCTGCTCAAATGCGTTACCTGTGCCGTTATTCTGAAAAGCCCATTCTCCTAAACCTGTCACCATCAGACTTCTGTTTGTAATGCCCTGGAATAAGACAGACAATTCGAAGTTCTTATAGTCAAAACCCAGGCTAAATCCATAGTAAACTAATGGTTTGTTGCCTCCAATCGCGGTTACATCGTATTGATTGATGACACCGTCATTGTTTAGGTCTTTATATTTAATGTCACCTGGCTGAGATTTATAACCTTCTACAACCGGGCCCTCACCAGCCATTTGTACATAGCCATCGGCTACATATCCATAAAGCTGTTCCATTGGCTGTCCTTTTTTTGCCATCCAGCTATAAGGCATGGTAGGCTCATCGTTTTCAAGGACTTTGCTGCGGTTTACAGAGACATTGCCACTGATGTGATAGCCAAAATCACCGATTTTATCCTTCCATCCGGCAGTAAATTCCAGACCTGATAATCTGGTTTTTCCCAGATTTTCTAAAGGGTAAGCGATGCCTAAAAGCGAAGATGCTTGTCCGCGGATTTGTAATACATCCGAATAAGTATTGCTGAAATAATCAGCTTGTAGGTATGCTCTGTTGCCTGCAAAGCCCATATCTAAACCGGCATCAAATTTTGTAGATTTTGATGCGGCCACTGAAGTAGGGAGGCCTGCTTCCTGAGTTCCTTGTACTGCCGAAGGGCCTGTGCCAAAGTAATAAGCGCTGCCTGTGTTGATGTAAGAATATAGATACGCATAGTATAATGGGTCGATCATCCCCACTTTACCGTAAGTGGTCCTCAGTTTTAAGGTATTTAGGAATCCATCTTTACCAAAGAAATCTTCTTTGTTCATATTCCAGCTTAGACCAGCTGCAGGATAAAAGTCGTATTGTTTTCCTTTTTTATACCAGTTGTTTCCGCTATAAGAAGCGGAGGCCTCCAATATATATTTATCTTTAATGCTGTAATTTGCAGAGACTCTTCCGGTATTGAAATTTTGAGGCAACTGGCTATTGCTTCTATAAGTCTGCAGGTTATAAGCCATGACCACATCCAGTTTATTGCCATTCGCTTCAAGACCATATCCTGCAGAACCTTCTGCAAAGAATTGCTGATTTCTATTGGTCACCGAAGAAGTGTTTACCTGAGAGGTTTGTGTCCCATATCGCTGGTAGTTAGGCTGACCTGTAACCGGATCAATCAGCAATTGGAAAGTCTGAAAGTTTTTACTGCGATCGATTAGCTGTAATGATTTTGCATAAAATGAAATATTGGCTTTGACCCATAATCCCTTCCAAACATCATCCATCTGCCGGGTTAGGGCAAGGTCGCCAAATCCGTCTGATGTGGAGTTTCGCGTATACCCTCTGTAAACAGACTGGCCATAGATGTTATTGCTGAATAATGCATTTCCACCCAAAGATCCGTCTGGATTGAGCACAGGATAGGCACTTGAAGGCGTGTTCAATAAACTGTTGTAAATCGCATTACCTGTTGATCCGGGCGAGTTTTGATCCGCAATGCTTGAATATAGGTTAATGCTTCCTTTCAGACGCTGCGTCAGCTGCATTTCCAGATTTGTTCTGAACACAAAACGCTCATAATCCGTATTGGTATTATAGGTGTTCTGGGGAAGGGACTTTAATAAACCCTCCTGCTTCAAATAATCCAGAGAGATAAAATAATTGACGTTTTTATCTGCCCCTTCTGAGTTCAGGTTGTACCTACTAAATGGGGCGTTTTCTTTAAAAATCTGGTCTTTCCAGTTTACGTTGGGATAGAGAAAAGGATCGGAACCGTTTTTATAGGCTGTAATTGCTTGGGGGCTATAAATTGGCTGACGGCCATCGTTTCTGAGCGCTTCATTGTAAAGTGTGGCATAATCACCTGCTGAAAGCACTTTACGCTCTTTCATACTATTGCTCAGCCCGGTTTGTGCGGTCGCCTCAAAAGAATAACCCGCAGCTTTTTCTCCTTTTTTTGTGGTGATGAGTAGGACGCCATTTGCACCTCTGTTGCCATAGACTGCAGTAGATAATGCATCTTTTAACAAGGTTACTGAAGCAATTTGTTCTGGATTGATTCCGGTAAGGTCTCTGGGAATTCCGTCTACGACGATCAAAGGTACACGGCCTCTAAGCACCACAGTTGGGGCATCCAGCCCGGGCTGTCCGGTAGCTTGCAGGGTGTATAATCCGGCCAGTCTACCTGATAACGCATGGTAAATGGAGGAGGCTGGGTTGGAAGTAAATGCTTTTCCACCTTCCAGCAGGCCGATTGCGCTGACTTGTCTGAGTTGGAGACTGTCGGTTTTCTCCTGTGCTTTTCCTCCGGCGACTGTGAAAATAACGATGCCTGTCTGCAGCAATAACAATCGCTGATGGCGTCGAATGGTATGATATAAATATGAGATCATGAGTTACGGTTTAAGATTGATTGATAAATTCCAAATCCTGCTGGATTACCACCCTGGATTTTGCTTTACTTCCCTGTTGATGCTGATTTCGGCAGTTGGAATAGGGAATAAGTAACTGTTTACTTTAAAGTAACGGGGGGTTCTTACGTTGATTTCCGCATAGGTATAAGTGTTACCGGTTTTAGTAATCCTCATTCCTTTCAGGAATTTACCATCATATTCTGCTCCCAGTTTCCATCTTCTTAAATCGAAGTAGCGCTGTTCCTCAAAAGCCAGTTCAATAAATCTTTCGTTTTGAATGAGCAATCTGGCATTGTCCTGCGTCATTGAAGCTGGGATCCCATACCTGGAATCGGTTCCAGCATTTATTCCTGCACGTTTTCTCAGGGCGATTAATTGATTCAATGCGGTGTTTGTCTGCCCGCTTTCATTGGCTGCTTCTGCATAATTTAGTAGAATCTCCGCATAACGGATGAGTGGCTGACAGCGCTGTGTGTTTGCGGTACTGTTTCCATAAACGAGTTCATCACACATTTTACGGCAATAATATCCGGTATTTGTAGCCGTATTTGCTGTTGCAGCCTGAATGCCATCCTGAGCAGCACCAACGTAGGTATATACCGGCGCCATGGCATTGACGCGGCCATCAAAATACATTGCCCCATTGTAAATTACGGTGTAATCCAACCTTGGGTCTCTGTTTGCATAAGGGTTTGCCGCATCAAAACCTGATCCTGCTTCTCCTTTGAGTTTGCCGTTTTTCATTGGAAAGGCGTCTACCAATTGCTGAGAAGGATAGATTAAGAAACTCCCTCCTCTGGTAGGTGGCAGCCAGTTGCCTTCAAACAGTTTATTGTTGCCCAGCATTCTTTGAAAAATAGCTTCCGAATTGGCTCTATCCAGGAACATTTTATAGAAACCATTTCCTGGTCTGGTGGCATTGTCTTCTACCAGTTGGTATTGATTCAGGTCCATCACCGCTTTACTTGCGTCCATTGCCTTCTGCCATCTGCTCGCATCAGCATTTGGATAGGCGGTTAGTGGAATTACGGCGGCATCGGTGGCGAGACTTCCTCCATTGAATAGTGGGCTGGCAGCAGAAAGTAATACTCTTGCTTTCAAAGCCAATGCGGCTCCTTTAGTCACCCTTCCGTAATCCAGTCCCTGATTGGTTAAAGGCAATTGGGCCGCAACTGCATCCAGTTCCCCAACCACATAATTTACACAGGCTTCATAGCTTGACCTTGGATCTGTATTGGGTGCAGCCAGTCCTTTCACTTCATCTCCAACCAATTGTACACCACCATAAAATTTCAGCAGAAAATGATAAAAATAGGCCCTTAAAAATCTGGCTTCTAATTTCGATTTTGCTTTCAAATTCGCTGATAATGGAGCATTGTCAGCATTTTTAAGGTAAATGTTTGCCATTCTTATCCCCGTGTATAAAAAGGACCAGTCGTCATTGTTGGATTTTGTGAAGGCAGTTCCAAAACTACCTTGAAACATTTGGATGGGTACATTCTGACCACCTGGCCAGCGCGATTCCGCTTCATCTGTTGCGGCAGCAAAAGGTGCCCCCAGACTGTTTACTTCTACAGGATCCGATTGAAAAGCTACGCGGCTGTAAATTCCCAGCAGAAAAGCCGAAGTCCTTGCGCTATCTGCAAATACCGTAGTTTCATCCAGATCATTAGTGGATTGGCTGTCCAGGAAACTGTTTGCTTTTTTACATCCTGTTGAAAGCCCAAGAAATAAGGCAATACCTATTGTAAGTGTATAATATATCTTTTTCATAATTGTCCTATTTAAGCGTTACCGATAATCCAATGTTTATTAACCTGGTAGTTGGGTATACATATCCATATACATCACTGGCTACTTCAGGGTCAAACTGATAGCGCTTGTAGAAATCGGAAATGGTAAAAAGGTTGTAACCATTGGCATAAATACGCACTGCACTTAGTCCTAATTTATCTGCAAATCCTTTTGGCACCCGGTACCCAATCTCGGCAGAGCGCAGACGCAGGAAGTTGGTGCTCGTTGCCCAGAAAGTGGAAAGGTTGCCTGATGGGTTCATATAAGTTCCGGCAAAAGTGGTGGTCAATGCCGGGAAAGTAGCGGTGTTTGCAGTTTCCTGGGTCCACCGGTCTTTATGAAACTCCTGCAGCTGAGTTTTGAAGGGAACAGCGGAATCAAAACCGGTATAAGACTCTCCATTTAGGTTAGATTGGAATAACATAGAAAGGCTAAAACCTTTATAGTCGAATCCGATGGTGGTTCCGATCACGGTATTTGGCACGTTGGGGTTACCTACGTAAGCCATATCCTCTTTATTGATGATGCCATTGCCATCTAAATCCTGATATTTTAACCAGCCTGCTTTAATTGTTCCCGGAGGTCTGGCCACTGCAGGGTTATCCACTTCTTCCTGGCTATAGAACTGCCCGGTCCAGATGTATTTTTTGGCAAGCCCTACAGAAAGACCTGTTCCTCTTTGCCATGGCTTTGAGGGATCCACTTCCGGCTCATCCATAAATACGATTTTGTTTTTTGCATAGCTGAAATTTGTTTTAATGCTGTAACCCAGGTTACCGATTCTTGATTTATGAGTCAGCTCAATTTCAAAGCCTTTATTGGAAACGGCACCAAGATTTACGGGAGGCAAGGTTTCCTTAGGGACCCCATACGCTGCGGGAACGGTTTGTCTGTTGATCAGGATTTTATCCCTGAAGTTGTCAAAGTAATCAAAACTACCACTCAGCTTGCCGCCAAACATGGAAAAGTCCAGACCCACATTTGCTTTGCGTTCTGTAGCCCAGGTCACGTCGTTATTTCCAAGTTTACCTTCAAAGATGGTCGGGAAAGCATTGGCTGTTTCTCCGAGATTATAGCCAGATCCATTGCTGTAATAGCTTTCGTAACCATACTGGTAACCAGCAATATCATCACTTCCGGTATAGCCATAAGAGCCTCGGAATTTAAACATCTCCAAAAATGGAAGGGCATGCTCCATAAAAGATTCTTTGGAAATGTTCCACCCTGCGGATACTGCTGGGAACCAGGTATATCGCTTTTGAGAGGTGAAATTGGAAGAACCGTTATAAGCACCACTTACCTCAAACAGGTATTTTTCTTTAAAATTATAGGTTCCTCTGAAGGTATATCCCAGGAAGTTGTTTGGTGGTTTGGCAGCCACAACTTTACTGGAACGGTTGTACAGGAGAAGCCCGGCTACGTCATGATCGCCAAAAGTTCGCTGGTAGGTTAAAATCCCTTGATAGGTAATGATTTTAGCCGGGAGATCTGTACCTGCTCCAGTATAACTAAGGCTTAACGGAGCTACACGATATACGTTAATGTCTTTTGGGGTATAACTCCCATCTGTGGGATTGTAATAAAAGGAAGGGATTGCACCCCTGCTCAGCGTTCGTGTGGCAGCATTGTTATTTGAATAGGCGAATAATCCTTTTAAAGAAAGCCCTTTTGTGATGGCGTCTAATTTCTGAACTGCAGAAAAGTTAGCGCTCAGGAAGTTGTTGAAATTTCTGTTGTAGCCACTTAATGCAACAATGGCTGCCACACTATTCATTCCATCTCTGGGCGAAAAGACCGCTGGATTGGCAAAGCCAAAACTGCCGTCAGGATTGTAAACCGGATAGGCGTAAGCGTTCACATATTCATATTGGGTCATCTGGAAGCCCAGATTTCCTACATCCGGAGCATTTTTCTCACTGAAAGTACCGTTTAGATCCAGGCTTAATTTTAGGGAAGGCGTGGCGTCAATGTCTAAATTAGACCTGAATTTATAACGTTTAAAATAGTAATTCGTATTGATTGGTGATTTGTCTGGAACCGGCATTGCACCTTTATATTCCAGTTTATTGAATAAACCATCCTGAAATAAATAACCTACGGAAGTGAAATATTTCACTTTTTCGGTACCTCCGGAAATGTCTACATTATGATCTGTCTGAATGGCAGATTTGCCGAAAACTTTGTCGTACCAATTGATGTCCGGATGCCCGTATGGATCTGTACCGGATTGAAAAAGGTCCAGGTCTTGCTGTGTAAACTGCGGTTTCTCATTGTCATTTGCCAGGGCTTCATTACGAAGCAATGCTGCATCATAAGAGCCGAGCGCTTTAAAAGGAGAAATGGCAAGATTTAGTCCGACTTCCGACCTCACATTGATCACTGGCTTACCTAATTTACCCCTTCTTGTGGTCACGAGAATAACGCCATTGGCTCCTTTAATCCCATAAATGGAGGTGGAAGCAGCATCTTTCAGAATGGAAACATTTTCAATCTCATTTTGGTCAATCATTGCAAACTGACTCAATTCATATTCGATATTGTCCACCAGAATCAATGGAGCAGTAGAGAAACCGGAAAGCGTGCTGACACCCCTTACGTAAATCTGTGCGGCATCATTACCCGGTTGGCCGGTTCTCTGCAAGGTGGTTAAGCCGGTCACTTTACCGGTAAGCATGTTCTGCAAACTTGCACCTGGTGTACTATTGATTTCTTCGCGGGTTACCTGGGCCACAGAAGAGGTGACAGTCGCTTTCTTTTGTTTGCCATATCCTACAATAACCACATCGCCGCCTAATTCCATAGCAGCAGGAACCATTTTGATGAGCACATTATTGGTCGCTTTTACTTCCTGGGTATTATAACCTACATAGCTGATCACCAGGATATCATCATTTAATAAGCCTTTAATGGCAAACTTTCCCTGACTATCGGTTATGGCGACTTGTCCGCTGCGCTTTACTTTCACAGTTGCACCAGGAATGCCTTGTCCGGTTTCATCCAGTACTTTTCCAGCAGCATCATTCATCAGGATCATCTCCAAAGGGGAGGAGAGTTCCACTTTGCGGATTTTGACCGTAATGATTTTATTTTTAATGGAATAGGTTAAAGGCTGATTGACGAATACCTTCTCTAAGGTTTCTTCTAAGGAGAGCTTGTCTACGTTAATATTTACCGGGTTGGCTTTTTTTATGGTACTGGAGATATAAACCAAATCATATCCACTTTGCTTTCCAATTGCCTTTAATACCCGTTCCAGTGAAGCATTTGTTCTGGATAAAGTGATTTTATTTTGAGCATAGGTGGATGCACTGACCTGCATCAATACCGTAAAACTCAATAACAGGGTTAATTTCATGGTTAGTAGTATCTTATCCTTGACATAGGATGCCCTATACGAGTTAAAATCGTAAAATTTCATACATTTGGTTTGTTTAGGTTTGAGACAAACGCCGGCACATGAGTATGCACCGGCAATTCATCAATTTTGATTCTCTATCTTATTTTTGAACAGGGCCTGAACACCATAGGCCAGGAGCGCTCCAACGCTTCTGGTCCTTATTCAGTCCATCGATTCGAGGTGTAAAGTTTACTTCATAACGGTGATCCTCCTTCCTTCTACTTTAAATCGAACTTGTTCCAGGGATTCCAATGTGTTGAGGATTTCTGAAAGGCTTCTTGATTTTGAGACGATTCCTCCGATTTCCACATTTTCTATTTCGCCCTGATAAACGACAGTTACATTGTATACCCTTTCAATGTTTCTCATGATGGTTTTTAGCTCTCCATCAAGAGAGATATAGCCATCTTTCCAGGCTAATGCTTCTTGCAGGTCGACTTTTTTAACGTTTAATTCATCATTTTCTAAAATGGATTGTTCACCGGGTACCAAGGTTTTGTATTGGCTTGCAGCGGATTGTTTTTTGCTTCCTGAATCCATATTGACGAGTACACTTCCTTCTGCAAGGGTAGTTTTTACTGCGGGTTCATTCTGGTAGGCATTGATGTTAAAATGTGTGCCTAAAACTTTTACGACCTGCCCTCTGCTGATGACTTTAAAAGACATCCCCTGGTGTTTTGCCACTTCGAAATAGGCTTCCCCGCTGAGGATAACGCTTCTTTCTTTGCCCATAAACTGTGGTGCATATTTTATGCTGGACATCGCGTTTAGCCATACTTTAGTCCCATCAGGCAGGTTGATCTGATATTTACCTCCTGCAGGAGTGGAAATGCTATTGTAATCGGATTGATCCTCTTTTTGGCCTTTTGAAGGATGGGTTATTTGTTCCCCAGTAATATCGTAAATCAATTGCCCATCAGAAGTTTTAGTGATTTTTATACCCGATTGCTCTGCGATTTTACCATTTGCAGCATCGGTGAGGCTGATTTTTTTGCCATTGGCCAGGGTGAGCACTGCTTTATTTTCCGGTGCATTGATGGCGTATTTCTGGTGTGCTCCATATTGGACTGCCTTTTCCGGACTCGAATCCTGCTGCGTGAATAGATAGACAGATAAACTGATCAGGACGATTGCTGCGGCGGCATATCGATAAATTGTTTTCAGCCGGTAACGTTTAACCGGTTTTGGAAGGGCTTTATCTTTTATTTTATCCAATAACTCCGGGTCAGGAAGGTCATAGCTGAGCGTGTCATTCAGCTTTTTCTCATACCTGGAAAGCAATGCCGAATAGGCATCATCGTCCAGCCCTACCAGGTATTCATTGAATGCCTGGTGTTCTGCTGCGGAAGCAATTCCTTTGGAGAACTGATCTAAAATGTTTTCTATTTCCTGCTTTTCCATGTCTTCGATTACTTGTAAGACGGAGCCGATTGAAAAAAGTACACCTGCTTTTCTGAAGAATTATTGAAATAAAATTCTAGCTAGAAAAGACGATGGAAGAAGTTAAGAAAGGATAAAAATAAACCAACACAATAATGGCCAGCCGGTTTTATGACGCAGCTCCTTTTTAATGATGTTGATGGCTTCATAAAGCTGCTTTTTTACAGCGGATGAAGAAATATGGAGTGCCTCAGCGATTTCATCTATAGACATCTCCTCCTCCATGCGCATGTCAAAAATCCTGCGTCTTTGCGGAGATAAGCCCTGTAGTGCCCCCTTTGCAATTTTATAATACTCGTCATAAACCAATTGATCATGGACGGAGGCGAGCTCTTGGCTGGCCGCATTTCCTACCTTATTGATCAGGCGTAACTGTGAATCCTGACGCCCCCGTTGGTCCAGCAGTTGATTTTTCGCCATTTTAAAAAGATAGGATTCAAAAGAGCGCAATCCCTGGATCTTTTCTTTTCGCATCCATACTTTAAGGAATACGTCCTGAATCACCTCTTCTGTATCCTCCTTGTTCTGATTGGCAAATGGATAAATAAAACGGTAAAGTTTAGGTACATAGGTATTATATAGAGCAGCAAATGCTTCCCAGTCCCCTGAAGCTACCTTCTCTAATAATTCCTGATTTTCAATATTCGTTTGCAACCCCCTAATGTTAACAATAATATTACATCCTATAAAACTTGCTCAAGTTACATTTTATTCAGACTCAGATGTTATTTTTTTGGGATATACATCAATTTATTTAGCAGGGTTGTTTCTGTTAAATCAGCGCATAATTCTTGTATATATTATCACTGTCGTTAAACTTTAAGGGGGGATGAGTTGTCTATGGATAGATACTTAATCATAAGCTATGAGCAAACAGTTGTACGATCAGATTTCAGGGACGTTAAGAAGGGCGGAACTGGCAAACCAGCATTACCAGACGGAATCTTTAAAATGGAACCTTGATCCGCATAAATCTGCTCATCAGGAGATGAGGGCTGCATTAAAAGAAATCTATGAAATACGGATCCCGCTCAGGATTGTATCGATCATGAAAGCGATTGCGCTTCCGGGGTTAAATCAATTGATTTTACATGAAGTAATGCATCCGGAACTTCATACTGCCCAGCCGGCTTATGGTGTAACCCCAACTTTATATCATTTAGAAGAATATAAACCGATATGGTTACAGCAATTGGGGGCTCAGGAAAAGCCGGAACTGATCCATTATATCAACGATTTGCGAAGATATGTGTTACAATTTGAAAACCTGCTGGGTGATTTAGAAGAATCTGTCACTTCATAATCCGTATAAATGTTGTATATTGCACCCCGAGAGCATCCACGGTAGGGATCTGGGCAGCAGTCCGTAACACGCTGTAAATAAATTCAAAATATTTTAGATACCTACTTGATGATTACAAATATTTTATTGATATTTGCACACTCTTAAAAAAATTAAGAAAACATAATTAACACTATATTTAAAGGCATGTCTAGAGTTTGTGATTTAACCGGAAAAATGGCAATGACAGGTTTTAATGTTTCTCACTCAAACGTTAAAACTAAGCGTAAGTTTTATCCCAACTTACAACTTCAGAAATTTTATATTCCTGATGAGGATCGTTGGATAACCCTGAAAGTTTCTACTTCAGCTATCAAAACCATTAATAAAATTGGTATTACTGAGGCGATCAATCGCTTCATGAAAAAAGGATATTTGTAAATAACATTGGTTGATGTGAATCGACCTTAAGATTAATAAAATGGCAAAAAAAGGTAACAGAGTACAAGTTATTCTAGAGTGTACGGAGCATAAAACTAGTGGCATGCCTGGTATGTCTAGATATATCTCTACTAAAAACCGTAAAAACACTACTGAGAGATTAGAATTGAAAAAATTCAATCCAGTTTTGAAAAAGGTAACTGTACATAAAGAAATTAAGTAATACATTTAGTATTTAACTAAATACAATCTATTTAGATCATGGCAAAAAAGGTAGTTGCAACCCTTAAAACGGGAAAAGGTAAAGAATATTCGAAAGTTATTACGATGACTAAATCACCTAGAACAGGTGCATATTCTTTCAAAGAAGTTATTGTTCACAACGATCACGTTCAAGATGCTATTGCATCCAAAAAATAATTTTAATATTTAATTATATTAAAGCCGTCCCTTTTAAATGGGAGGGCTTTTTTTGTTTAATTAGACATTGTATGGGTTTATTCGATTTTTTCAAGAAAAAGGAAACTGCTCCCGAAGCGCAGGAAGCTCTAGACAAGGGTTTAGAGAAGACTAAAGAGGGCTTTTTGAGTAAAATCACAAAGGCCGTTGCGGGTAAGTCGACAGTAGATGATGATGTGCTCGATAGTCTTGAGGAAGTTTTAGTGACTTCCGATGTTGGTGTAACTACCACCCTAAAAATTATTGACCGTATCCAGGCTCGTGTAGCTAAAGATAAGTATTTATCCACCTCAGAACTGCACCGTTTGCTGCGCGATGAGATCCAATTGATGCTTTCTGAAAACAATAGCAATGACTTCCGTAAGTTTGAATATGGACAGCATAAGCCTTATGTGATTATGGTAGTTGGTGTAAATGGGGTAGGTAAAACCACCACCATTGGTAAACTTGCCCATAAACTTAAAGCTGAAGGGCTGAGCGTAGTTTTAGGTGCAGCCGATACTTTCAGAGCAGCAGCAGTAGAACAGATCAAACTTTGGGGAGAACGTGTTGGCGTAAGAGTAGTGGCACAGGCAATGGGTTCAGACCCTGCTTCTGTGGCTTTCGACACTTTGCAATCTGCAGTCGCCAATGGTGAAGATGTAGTGATCATTGATACTGCCGGACGTTTACACAATAAAATTGGCCTGATGAATGAATTGGGTAAAATTAAGCATGTGATGGAAAAGGTAATTCCTTCTGCGCCACATGAGATATTATTGGTATTGGATGGTTCAACAGGGCAAAATGCCTTTGAACAATGTAAACAGTTTACTGAGGCGACCGACGTAAATGCATTAGCCATTACCAAACTGGATGGTACCGCTAAAGGTGGTGTCGTGATCGGTATTTCTGATCAGTTTAAAATCCCAGTAAAATATATAGGCGTTGGCGAAAGCGTAAACGACCTGCAATTATTTGACAAAAAAGCATTTGTAGACAGCTTGTTTAACTAATTTTTAGTTCAACAGAAGAATTCTACTCCAAATAAAAAATCATGAATACAAAAACCACATCTAAAATCATTCCTGTTAAAAAACCTAAAATCAATGTCATTACTTTGGGTTGTTCTAAAAACCTGTATGATTCAGAAGTTTTGATGGGTCAGCTTCGTGGCAATAGCATGGATGTGGTCCATGAATCCGATAAAATGGGAAAAGATGATATTGTAGTCATCAATACCTGCGGTTTTATCGACAATGCCAAGCAAGAATCAATTGATACTATTCTTCAATATAGCGAACTTAAAGACGCCGGTAAAATTGCCAAGGTAATTGTAACCGGTTGTTTATCTGAAAGGTATAAGCCAGAATTGGAAGCGGAAATCACTAACGTAGATGCTTTCTTTGGTACCAACGATCTAAACAATATCTTACATTCCTTAGGGGCTAATTATAAGCATGAGCTGATTGGAGAAAGGTTATTGACCACTCCATCTCACTTCGCTTATTTTAAAATTGCAGAAGGCTGTAACCGCCCATGCTCTTTTTGTGCCATTCCTTTGATGCGTGGAAAACACGTTTCCAGAGACATGAATGAATTGGTAAATGAAGCAAAAATTCTAGCTGCTAACGGTACCAAAGAATTAATTCTGATTGCACAGGATCTGACTTATTACGGTTTAGACATTTACGGAAAACGTAACCTGGACGAATTGTTAAGACGCCTTTCTGATGTCAATGGCATCGAATGGATCAGGTTACAATATGCTTATCCTTCAGGTTTCCCAATGGAGATTTTAGATGCGATGAACGAACGTGATAACATCTGTAAATACCTGGATATGCCTTTACAGCACATCACAGATAACATGCTGAAATCTATGCGTCGTGGTATCACGAAACAAAAGACCATCGATATTGTGAACCAAATCAGAGATAAAGTGCCTAATATCGCTATGCGTACTACTTTAATTTGTGGTTACCCAGGCGAAACAGAAGCAGATTTCGAAGAGATGCTAAGTTGGGTGGAAGATACCAGATTCGATAGATTAGGTTGTTTCACTTATTCTCATGAAGAAAAAACTCATGCGCATGACCTGGTTGATGATGTACCTGCAGAAGTAAAACAGGAGCGTGTGGATGCCATCATGGAATTACAGCAAGGGATTTCTTATGAAATCAATCAGGAAAAAATCGGTCATACCTATAAAGTACTGGTAGATAGAAAAGAAGGTGATTTCTTTATTGGAAGAACTGAATTTGACTCTCCTGAGGTTGATAATGAGGTTTTAATTGATGCTAAAACAGGTTATGCTGCGAATGGAAGCTTCGTTAATGTGAAGATTGACAGAGCTGAGGATTTCGATCTATATGGACAAATTGTAAAATAAATTTGTGATGTATTGACTTCTGGTTTATTAACTTAAATTCGTAGCAATGCAGGCCAAATACATCTCTTACCAGGAAACCAATGCCTTCTCCACCGCTGTACTGGATTACATCGACGGAAAGGACCAGTTAAGTGCTTTTTATAAGTACACACCGGATTTCGAAGGCTTTGCTAAAGCCATCGCTAACCGCGACTTTAAAGGAAATAGGTCTGTATTGACCGAGGTTCTAAAAAAGCAATATACTACCATTGAAGCACCCGCTTTAGTGGAACAAAATATACAACTTCTAGCTGATGACCGGACTTATACCATTACCACCGGTCATCAGCTTAATATCTTTACCGGTCCACTTTATTTCATTTATAAGATTGTCACTGCCATTAACCTTGCAAAAGAGTTAAAGGAGAAGTTTCCGAATGAAAACTTCGTACCCGTTTATTGGATGGCTACAGAAGACCATGATTTTGAAGAGATCAACCATGTGAAAATCGAAGATAGGAAGCTCAGCTGGAATAAAAATGCAGCCGGAGCAACGGGAAGATTAAGCACCAAAGACATCACAGAAACTTTATTGGCTTATAAAGGTTATCTCGGTATTACCGAGAATGGCTTGCAATTGGCCGGATTGGTAGAAAAGGCTTATGGAACACATGAAAAACTTTCTGATGCCACCAGAGAGCTGGTCAATGGCTTATTTGGAAAGTATGGACTGGTTTGCGTAGATGCAGATGAACCCGCGTTAAAAAAGGAATTTGCGCCTATTATCGAAGCAGATATTATTGGCCAGCATAGCTTTAAACATATTTCTGAAAGCAATGCTGCTTTGGAAGCCAAAGGTTATAAGACTCAGGTAAACCCCAGGGAAATCAATTTCTTTTACATGACAGACCAGTTAAGGGAGCGCATTATAGAAGAAGATGAAGTGTATAAGGTCATGAACACTGACATCCAGTTCAGCCTTGATGAATTAAAAAAAGAAATCAATGACTTTCCTGAACGCTTTAGTCCGAATGTAGTAATGCGTCCGGTATATCAGGAAGTGATGCTGCCAAACCTGGCCTATATTGGTGGAGGTGCAGAGTTGACTTATTGGTTACAGCTAAAAGCAAACTTCGATTATTATCAGGTAGATTTTCCGGTTTTGTTGCTTAGAAACTCCGCATTGGTGATCGATAAACGTTCTGAACTAAAAATGCAGATTCTTGGTATCAGTCATAAAGATTTGTTTAAAAATAACGAAACACTTAAAAACGATTGGATCAAAGCCCATGTTAATTTACAGCTGACATTGGGGGATGAGCAACGTACATTGAGCGCCATTTTTGATCAGATTAAACTCAATGCTTATAAAATAGATAAAACACTTTCGCAATCGGCTGATGCTGCTAAAACTAAAGCGCTAAAATTGATTGTCAGCCTGGAGAAGAAAATGCTGCGCGCTGAAAAGCGAAAGCATGATACTTCTTTATCACAGATAGACAATTTGAAAGGGAAACTTTTCCCAACAGGGGTGCTGCAGGAGCGGGTGCTGAATATCGCACCTTTGTATGTAGCCTATGGCGATGAGTTTATCGCTTCCCTGATTTTGAATTTCAAACCATTGGACCATCAGTTTACGGTTCTATTTGCTTCATAAATAATGATTTTTCACACTTTTACAGAACAAAATTTACGTCAATTTACGGAAAGGGTATTCCTGAAAATGGGCTGTCCTGCAGTCGATGCGCAATTGGCAGCAGATGTATTGCTAAAATCAGATTTGCGTGGAATAGATTCTCATGGAGTAGCCAGGTTAAGCGGCTATGTTAGATTATGGGAAAAAGAACGCATCAATGCGACACCTAATGTGCGTGTGGTTCATGAAACGCCAACTACTGCCACAGTAGATGGAGATGCAGGACTAGGACTGGTGGTTGCTCCTTTTGCCATGAAAGTAGCGATAGAAAAAGCAAAGATTTATGGGAGTGGATGGGTAGCGGTTAAAAATTCTAATCATTTTGGAATTGCCGGATACCATGCTTTAATGGCGGTAGAACAAGATATGATTGGGGTAAGTATGACCAATGCAAGTCCGTTGGTTGCACCAACTTATGCGAATGAAAGGTTACTGGGGACCAATCCGATGTGTTATGCTTTTCCTGCTGGAAAGTATCCTCCTGTAGTGGTGGATATGGCTACGGCTGCGGCAGCAAATGGGAAATTGGAAATTGCTCAAAGAGCAAATCTGCCAGTCCCTGAAGGTTGGGTACAGGATAAAGATGGGAATGTTTCTACAAATCCACATCAATTGAAAGATGGCGGGTCTCTTTTGCCTTTAGGCAGTGATAAGGACCATGGCAGTCATAAAGGTTATGGGCTAAGTGCTACAGTAGATATTTTATCAGCAGTGCTGTCAGGGGCGAATTATGGTCCTTGGGTGCCTCCTTTTGTAGCTTTCCTGGAACCATCGGCCAATCCTGTTGGACAAGGTATCGGACATTTCTTTGGTGCGATGCGCATTGATGGCTTCCGTCCGGCAGCAGATTTTAAAGACCATCTGGACAATTGGATTGAACGTTTTCAATCTGCAAAGACGGTAAAAGAAGGTCAAAAAGTAGTGATTCCTGGAGAGCCGGAGTATGCTTTTGAACAGGAACGTAGGGTCAAGGGGATTCCAATTATCGATGTGGTCGTTCAGGACCTGAATGAACTGGCGGAAAAACTAGGGATTGAAGGCCTGGCTTAAATTTAATATCTTATTCCATTGTTTGAGGTGGAACCTCAGCTCATAAAAAAACCTGATCACAACCGTGATCAGGTTTTTTATTTTAGTTACCTGGAGCTTAAGCAGTCGATTATGGTTAATAACCAAATATTTGCTCTAAGCTCAGTTTGTTGAAGGTTCCGAATTTCTCCATATCTTCTAATTTTACTTTCTTATCAGAAGCCACAATACAGTAATTATATGGTTTGCCAGCCACGCGTGCTGCATGGAAAGCTTTGATATCTGTAAAAGTTAAAGGTTTCAATTCATTGTATTCATCGATTCTTCCATCATGGTCGATTCCTAGTTTTTTATTGGCAAAATAGGCTGCTATAATGCCATCTTTAGTGATTCTGCTGGTTTCGATCGAATTCATAGCATTGTATTTTGAAGCCTCAAATGATTTTTCCGATTCAGGAAGATCGTTTAACAACTCATTCATTCCTTTTACTGCATCATTCATTTTATCGGCCTGACTGCCCACATAAGCAACCATTGCATATTGTTTGTCGTCACGGTCAGGAGCAGCGAAAACTGCAAAAGTAGAATAGGCAAGGGCTTTAGATTCCCTGATGGTCTGGAACACAATAGAACCCATACCGCCACCAAAATAACTATTGAAAAGTGTCACTTTTCCTGCAAGATCAGCTTCATATTTACCTGCATTTCTTACCCAGCGCACTTCAGACTGCACCATGTCATAGTCTGCAAAATAAACCTGACTATTTGCATTTTCCGTGTAAACGAATTTCTTTGCTACTGGTGTAGCAACGAATGCTGCAGGTAATTTATGCAGCTTACTGATGTTTGCACTGAAAGTAGCTTCATTTTCCGGACCATAATACGTGATCGTATGCTGATAGTTTCTCAGGTTATGCAAGATGGCCAATAGCTCAGCAGAGCTAATGTTGTTTACCTCTTGATTGGTTAAAGTAAAGTTAGTTGGATTAGCTGAACCAAATTGTGCATAGCTCATCAAGCCGCTTAGGATAGCTGCTTTATTTAGCTTATTGTTTTCTCTTGATTTAAGAATTCTACTTTTTAGTTCCGTTAAAGCCTGTTCGTTAGCTTTACAGTTGGTTAGGATATGCTCTACCAAAGTTACCGCCTTATCAAAATTCTCCTGTAAGCCGCTGATATTAATCGTAGCGACTTCATTGCTCACATTAAAAGTATAATTACAAGCAATGTTATAGAATTCTTTACTGATTTCTTCTGCGCTGTATTTATCAGTAGCTAAGAAAGCAAGATATTGAGCTGCATAAGGCATTAGTTTGTTGTTGTAGGCACCCATATCAAAGCGATAAGATAGGCGGAAAATGCTGTTTTCTTTATTCTCTACGGTGATGACCTCTGCGATTCCTGCTTTACCGAAGTTTAGGTCTTTCTGGAAATCGAGGAATTTAGGAGCAATAGGTGCTGATGGTAATGCCAATAGGTTTTTAGCAAATGGAGAGGTTTCTGTCGCATTGGTTTGTACCGGAGTGATGGTTGGTTTCTCTACCTTGGCGATGCTTTTATCTTCTCCTTTATGTTTATAAGTGACCACATAATTGTCTTTGAAAAACTGGTTGGCAAATTCAATCACTTGTTTTTTAGTGATTTTTGCCATCGCATCCTGTCCATTTAAAGACTTGTCCCATTTAGTGGCACGGTTTAAGATAAACTCATTCGTTACGGCCTCAACACGGAAAGCATTCTCATCAAAAGACTGTAATAAGCTCAGTTTCTGATTGGCAACAGTTGCCTTAATCAAGCTTTCATCAAAGTCTCCTTTTTTAAGAATATTCAGCTGATCCAATAACAATTGCTGCGCCTGCTCTAAAGTTTGTCCTTGTTTAGGCTGTGCAGTAAGGAAGAATATTCCGTAATCCTTCATCTGTTGATAACCTGCGGATGCACGAAGTACTTTTTGCTGTTTATTCAGGTTAATATCCAGTAAACCAGCTTTACCATTAGAAAGGATACTGGAAATCAGGTCTAACAACAAGCTTTGCTGCGTGTTTTCTGCAAAACCTCTGTAAGACAATCTTACACTTTCTGCGCTAGGGCCATAAATGTCTAGTTTCTGAATTTTCGTCAATGGTTTTTCTGGTGCTGGCTGATACAGTTCAACCGGTTTTGCTTGCATGAAAGAGAAAGACTGATCTACCTTTTTGATCATTTCATCAGGATTGAAATCTCCGGCCATAGCAATAGCCATGTTATTTGGGACATAGTATTTGTTGTAATACTTTCTGATTTCTACTAATGAAGGATTCTTTAAGTGTTCTACGGTACCAATGGTCGTCTGCTGACCATAATTATGAGTCGGGAATAACAATTCTGCTGTTTTCTCATTAATTTTCCATGAATCATCATCTAAGCCCCTGTTTTTCTCTTCATACACTGCTTCTAACTCCGTATGGAAAATACGGAAAATAGGATTACGGAAACGTTCTGCTTGTAAAGCAAGGAATTTATCAGTTGCATTTGAAGGGAAATCTTCATTGTAAACCGTTTCCTCATACCAGGTGTGTGCGTTAGTCGACTGTCCACCGATTGCTTTCATCATTTTATCATACTCATTGGCGATAGAATAATTAGAAGCTTCACCAGAAGTTTTATCAATCTGTGCGTAGATTTCTTTTCGTTTTGCCGGATCAGTTGTTTTATTGTATTGCTCATAAAGACCATCGATTTTATCCAATAATGGCTTTTCTTTTGCGAAGTTTAGGGTGCCGAATTTATCTGTTCCTTTGAACAACAAGTGCTCCAGGTAATGCGCCAGTCCGGTTGCAGTACGTGGATCTGTATTACTTCCCGCTCTTACACTCATACGGAATTCAATGGTTGGTTCTTTTGTATTTGGTGATAAAATCACTGTTAAGCCGTTCTTCAACGTATAAAAACGTGATTTTGTCGGGTCATTGGTCACATACTTATAAGTATATCCACCCGAGCTCGCCGTTTTCCACTGAAAACCGGATTGAGCCATTATACTCGACCCTGCAATTAGAAAACAGGCGAGTAACAGTAATTTTTTCTTCATGTTTAATAAGTTATAATTCAAATATACTGGGAAAGTCGATTATGTCCTTAACATTCTATCTAATTCTCGTATTTTTGTGGGTATGAAGAAGCAAAATTCTAAACCTAATATTTTAGTGGTAAACGATGATGGAATCACAGCTCCGGGCATTAAAAACCTGATTGAAGTGATGAGTGAGCTGGGGAATGTAGTGGTGGTTGCACCAGACGGCCCACAATCTGGAATGGGGCATGCCATTACCATCGGAAAACCATTGCGTTTTGATCGCGTTGATCTTTACGAAGGCGTAGAAATGTACAAATGTTCGGGAACTCCTGTAGACTGTGTAAAGCTGGCGGTAAATAAGATTTTTAAAGGTCAGAAACCTGATTTATGTGTTTCGGGGATTAACCATGGACTGAACAATTCCATCAATGTAATCTATTCAGGAACGATGTCTGCTGCGGTTGAAGGAGCTATTGAAGGCATTCCATCGATTGGGTTTTCATTGGATGATTTCTCGGAAGGTGCTGACTTCAGTCACTGTAAGAAATTTATTAAAGTAATCTCTGAAGAGGTATTGAAAAATGGTTTGCCGCAAGCCACCTTACTCAACGTAAACTTCCCAAAAGGAGCAGATTTGAAGGGAATAAAAATATGTCGTCAGGCGAATGCCAAGTGGGCGGAAGATTTCGACGAACGTAAAGATCCTTACCAACGACCTTATTATTGGCTGACCGGAGTTTTCCAAAATAACGATAAAGGAGAAGATACAGATGTGTGGGCATTGGCACATGGTTTTGTATCCGTAGTCCCTGTACAATTTGATTTAACGGCACACCATGCCATTCCTGTATTGAACAGCTGGACATTTGATGTTTAGAAGAGTTAAAGATTCGGTATTTATAGGACTGGGAGTCGGCATACTGGCTCCCGGTATCCTTGGCAGCATTTCCTGGTACCTGATGCACCGTTATGCTTTTTTAGCCAAGGCTGATTTATTACTGATCGCCTCTATCGCCGTTAACGCTTTATTACTCCAGTACTTTTTTAAACTTAACAAGGAAAATACAGGAAGAGGCATTATCAGTGCCACATTCCTTTGGGCTTTCCTCTTCTTTTTTTATAAAATCAACCAATAATGAGATACTATTTAGTAGCTGGAGAAGCCTCCGGAGATTTGCATGGTGCCAACTTAATGAAAGCACTAAAAGCGGAAGATGCAGCTGCGGAGTTTCGCTATTATGGGGGGGATAAAATGAAAGCAGAAGGAGGTGAACTGAGAAAGCATTATTCCGAAATGGCTTTCATGGGCTTTACTGAGGTCCTCATGAATTTGAGAACCATTTTCAGGAATATGAAAGCCTGCAAAGCAGAGGTATTGGCTTACCGTCCTGATGTATTGATCCTGATTGACTTTCCGGGCTTTAACCTTAAAATTGCAGAATTTGCCAAGGCGAATGGGATCAAAGTAGCTTATTATATCTCTCCTAAAGTATGGGCATGGAACCAGAAAAGGGTATTAAAGATCAAGAAAATTGTAGATCAGCTATTTTGTATCTTACCTTTTGAGGTTGATTTCTATAAGAAATGGGGGATGGAGGTTAATTATGTAGGAAATCCTTTACTGGATGAAATTGCACTATTTGTTCCCGATCCTGAATTTAAAGCTAAATATCAGCTGAATAAAGATATTGTTGCCTTGTTGCCAGGCAGCAGAAAACAAGAAATTGAGCGATTGCTGCCAGATATGTTAAGTGTGACAGCTGCTTTTCCTGATCAGCAGTTTGTAGTAGCTGCAGCGCCAAGTTTTGACGCCGCTTATTACCAGCAATTTATCAATACGGCAAACGTAACCCTTGTTTTCGGACAAACGTATCAATTGCTTCATGTGGCTAAAGCAGCCATTGTCGCTTCCGGAACAGCCACCCTGGAAACTGCATTATTCCATGTGCCGCAGGTGGTCGTTTACCGCGGGGGTAAAATATCCGTCGCAATTGCCCGTATGCTCGTAAATATCCGCTTTATTTCCCTGGTAAACCTGATCATGGACAGAAAAGTTGTGACAGAGCTTATTCAGGAAGACTGTAATACTCAACAGATCACCAATCAGCTAAAAGACTTACTTTATACAGAGGTTAGGAACACGATGTTGGCAGATTACGCAGAATTATCTGATAAAATGGGAACAGCCGGGGCCTCCGAAAGAACCGCAAAACTCATAATTTCCGATCTAAAAGGCCATTAGATGGCTCAATAACCTGATTTTTATTTAGTTTCATATAATATTTGATATTTAGGATTTATTCTTTATCATTGATTTAGTAAAACGTATTAGTTCTTTACTGGTACTTTTTAATAAAACGATCATTAACCAAAATATAACCAAATATGAATGATTCTACTTTTATTACACTCCCCTTTGGCCATTTTTTAAAACGTATTAGCTAAAGTTTTAGCGATAGCCATTTCCTTTATTAGATTTTAAACAATTCCCATTCTATGGGTACCTGAACTTAACATCGGGAGGGAATTTTTATGTCTTTTTTTTAGGAATAGTAATTAATTAGTAAAAGGGTTTACTATGCGGAACGTACCAATTAAATTAACCAAATAGACAACTGAGTATTCACTTTAACCGAGCACTATGATTAAATAAGCTAACTCAACTTTTTATACTAAATCATTAAAACGGTTTAGTCCCTTTACTCCAAATCACTTCAATAATGGAGATTGCATATAGGGAATGCAAATCAACCTAATAACGAACCTAAATATAAATACTAATGAAAATTAAAAACTTAGTTTTTGCAGGGCTTCCTTTGCTCTGTTTAACGGGAATGCAGGCACATGCTACACCAGCGGAGCTGATGCTAAGGGCCGCTAAATCCCATTCTACTTTTTTGTTTCCTAACGCAACTCAGAAAATACTAATTACCGGAACAGTAGTAGATGAAAATTCTCAACCTGTCCCTGGTGTAGGTGTTAAATCATTGAAAAACAATAAAGCTACAGTAACTGATGCTGCGGGTAGATTCAGTATTGAAGTAGAAAATGCGACAGACCAGTTGACATTTAGCTATATCGGCTATGAAACTCAAACTCGCCAGGCAGGAACAGGTACTGCTCCACTACAAATTAAGTTGAAACCAGCCTCTGGGGTAGACCTGGATGATGTGGTGGTAGTAGGATATGGAACCAGAAAAAAATCTGACTTAACAGGAGCGGTCGGTTCTGTAAAAGAAGAGCAGTTGAAAGAACGTCCGGCAGCGTCATTAAACCAGGCATTGGCAGGACGTATTCCTGGAGTGCAGGTGAACTCTAACTCTGGTCGCCCGGGTGGACAAACTAATATCCGTATCCGTGGTTTTAGTTCCATCAAAACCACCAACAACCCTTTATATGTTGTCGATGGTGTAATTCTTCCAGTGGGCTCACAAACGCAAAGCAGTAATGCGATCGACTTCCTGAATCCTGGAGATATTGCCTCTGTAGAGGTGCTTAAAGATGCTTCTTCGGTAGCAATTTATGGTGCCAGAGGCGCCAATGGGGTAATTATGATCACCACCAAAAAAGGTTCTGCTACTGGGAATAAGATCTCTTATGACGTAGATTTTAGTGTGCCAACTATTGGTCCAAAGCGTGTTAAAATGCTGAATGCCCAGGAGTTTATTGATGTAGAAAATCTAGCTTATGATAATGCTAAAATCTATGATCCTGTAGGATGGGCGAATAATTTATATAGCGATCCAAGAATCAAAAGAAAGAACTTACCGCTGCTTTTTAATGCGGATGGAAGTCCAATATATGATACCGATTGGTTTAAGGAATCGACTCAGAATAAGCTCTCTCAAAACCATCAGCTAGGTTTTACCGGTGGTAATGCTGAGAATTCTTATGGTTTATTCCTGAATTATAGAGATGACAATGGATTACTCAAAAACTCCTACCTGAAACGTTATTCTGGAAGGTTCGTGATGGATAGCCAAATGAAGAAATGGTTGAAAGTAGGCGGAAGCTTAAACTATACCAATCAAACAGAAAATCTGGTAGATATCGGTACTGGTGGATTAAATTCGGTAAGGATGATCACAGAAAGTTTCCCTTTTCTACCTGTTAAGTATCCTGATGGCACCTGGGCAGATAATCAAAATTATCCGGGTGCAGAAGGTGGATCCAACCCAGTGCATATCCTGACCGATCGTAAGTATCTTTTGCAAACACAGAATGTGTTAGGGAATGCTTATGCGAACCTAAACCTTGCAGAAGGATTGGAATTCCGTTCAGTTTTAGGCGCGAATGTGGTCACTCGTGGTCGTTCTGAATACAATGGACGTAGTCTTTACGGAATATCTTTTGACCAGAAAGGAACGGCTACTTTAGATAATAACAGAGAAACCTATTGGTCATTTGAAAATTACCTGACTTACAATAAACGTTTTGCCAAAGATCACGCCGTTACTGGTTTGTTAGGGATATCATGGCAAGAAACTAATATTTTTGGCTTCGCTACAGGTGCAGAAAATTTCTCCAGTGATTTTCCACAATACAATAACCTGATCGGAGGAAGTAAACCTACTCCGGGAACATCCAGAGCAGAACGATTTGGATTTAATTCTTACTTCGGTCGTTTAAACTATAGCTACAAAGATAGATACCTTTTCACTGCTACTGGTCGTGCGGATGGTTCTTCTAAATTCGGAGAGAATAGTAAATATGCTTTCTTTCCATCTGCGGCTGTAGCGTGGAAAGTCTCAGAAGAAGATTTTATCAAACAAAGTAAGGTCATCTCTAACTTAAAACTACGCGCCAGTTATGGGGTGACAGGTAACTCTGAGATTCCTAGTTATTTATCAAAAGGTGTTTTGGGTTCAGGTTATGCCGCTATTATCAATGATACAAGAGTAGCGGGTGTAGGTACAAACCGTCTGGCTAATCCAGATTTGAAATGGGAAAAAACCGCACAGTCAGACATAGGTGTGGAATTGGGATTATTCAATAACAGAGTGAACCTAGAAGCAGATTTGTATTACCGTAAAACGACTGATATGCTCCTTGATGCACCGGTGCCTTTAACCAGTGGTTATTCTTCAATTACCAAAAACATTGGCAGCATGGAAAACAAAGGGTTGGAATTTGCGATCAATACGGTAAATATTAGTACTGATGATTTTAGCTGGAATACCAGTTTTAATATTTCAATGAACAGAAATAAAGTGCTTACATTGGCCACACCAGCAGATATTTTTGGTGTAGGAAATCCTGGATTTACCAATGAAACCGGAATTATCCGTGTGGGTGAGCCTGTAGGATCTTTCTGGGGACTAACCCGCCTTGGAACCTGGAGTGAGAGCGAACGTGCAGAAGCTGCTAAATACAACTATAGAGCAGGTAAACCAGTTCTTCCAGGCGATATTAAGTACCTGGATAAAAATGGAGATTACCAGATTAATGATGATGACCGTGGCATCATCGGTAATGGCAGCCCTAAAGCCTGGGGTGCTTTCTCTAATACTTTTAAGTATAAAAAGTTTGATCTGACTGTAGAGATTCAGTATTCTGCAGGTAATGATGTATTGGATATGACGAAACACTCTGCTGAAGACCGTGTGGGAATTGCAAATAGCTATGCTTCAGTATTAAATGCATGGACTCCGCAAAATCAAAATACACCAATCGCTGCAATTCGTGATACCAGAGCTGGTTATGTAACCAACGTAGATAGCCACTGGGTAGAAGATGGCTCGTTCATTCGTGGCAGAAACCTTTTACTAGGTTATACATTCGCAGAAAGCATTACTAAAAAACTGAAAATAAACCGATTGAGAGTTTATGGTAGTGTTCAGAACTTCTTCCTGGCCACTAAATTCTCTGGTAATGATCCTGAAGTAACTACTTATTCCAATGCTTTTGCACAGGGACAAACGTTCTTCGATTATCCTAAGCCAACTACTTTTATGCTGGGCTTAAATGTGAGTTTATAGTTCTAAATATTGTCAATACTAAATAAAAGATCATGAAATTAAATATAAAATCTTCAAGCAAAATCCTACTGATTGCAATGGTGGTGCTTGGAACCGGATGTAAAAAATTCCTGGACGAACAAGATCCTTCAAACTTAACTCCGGAAACTTATTATACCATTCCTGAACATGCAGAAGCTTCTATCGCTGCTGGATATGCACAGACTCGCTTTATCGGAAATGGTGCAGGTATTTTCGCTGCCAATTTCTCTATGCTGGAACTGGTTACTGGAACTGCAAAGACTGAAACCGGGCAAAACTCCGACTTGAACAATCTTGCTGGTTTATCATTTACAGGAGAAAACCTATTGGTTAGAAACTGGTGGGCTGGTTTATATAATGTAATTGCTCAGACAAATCTGACTTTGCAGAAAGTACCGGGAATTAACCCAATGGATGCCACAAGAAAAGCACAGATTCTTGGTGAAGCCAGGTTTTTACGTGCATGGGCTTACTTTTATCTGGTGAGGTTATATGGAGATGTGCCATTAATTTTATTACCACAAAGCACAAGTTCCCCAGATTTTTATCCTACAAGAACGGCTACAGAAGCAGTGTATGCACAAATTGTTGAAGATTTGACAATAGCAGAAACAGCAGGCTTGCCTTGGCAGCAGGCAAGTGGAACTGCAAGTAAAGGAGCAGCGAAAGCATTATTGGCTAAAGTCTATTTATCAATGGCTGGATTTCCTTTAAATAAAGGTACTGCATACTATAAACTGGCTGCTGATAAGTCGCTGGAAGTCATTAAAGATGGTGGTTTCGGATTATTTGATACTTATGGAGAACTGCATAGCTTAGCCACAGAAAACAAAAAAGAACACATGTTCGAAATTCAGTATCTGGCTTCTGTAGCAACTAATCCAATGCAGCAGTTATTACTGCCAAATTTCAAAGACGTTTCTGCTTATAGTGATGAGGTAGGAAGTACAGTGCCAACAGCGAATTTCTACAACTCTTATGAGGCTGGAGATTTAAGAGCAAAAGACAGAGAGGGATTCTTTTACACTTCTTATTATACAGGTGGAAATGGTCCTTTGAAGCAGTTAAATGCGCCTTACATCTTTAAACATTTTGATGTTGTTGCCAACGGGACTTTAGGAACGGCTGGTACGGCTCAAAGTAGCTTAAACTGGCCTCAAATTCGTTATGCGGAAGTGTTATTGACTTATGCAGAAGCACAAAATCGTGCAGATGGAACACCAAATCAAGCGGCTTACGATGCTGTAAATACCATTAGAAAGCGTGCATTGTTAACCCCATTGTCTGGTTTGGGTCAGGCACAGTTTGAAGAGGCGGTATGGCGTGAACGCTGGCATGAGCTATGCTACGAAGGAATTACCTGGTTTGATATGGTGCGCTTAAGAAAAGTGTACAATGAAACGACTAATGGTTTTGATAATTTCGTTGGGCATGCTTTTGCAGCAACACCTAATGTAATTTTGGGAGAGAAACATTTATTGTTTCCACTACCAACAGTAGATTACAAAAATAACCCTAATCTGAGGCCTCAGAATCCAGGCTATTAATTGATTCTATAAAAAAACGGATGCTCATAAGGCATCCGTTTTTTGTTTTCAACCTGATTTGATAGGGAATAATTGTTTAATCTATGATCAAATTATTCTTAATTGCAAAGTCATACAAAGCAAGTGTAGAATCTCCAATTTCTAGTTTACGCATGATGTTTTTTCGATGGGTATAAATAGTGAATTCGGAAAGGTACAGTCGCTCTGCAATTTCTTTAGTTCTCATATTCTGACATACCATGCGAATAATTTCTACCTCTCTTTTACTGAGTTTATGCTTTCTCAGGAAATCATCCAAATAGGAAGGAGATGCAGTTTGTTCTTCTGGTTTTGGAAAGAAGGATTTTCCATTAGCCACCTTTTTAATGGCTTCGCTGAGTAATGTTAATTTACCAGATTTAACCAGGTATCCAGCAGCACCTTTTAGCCGGCAATCTTTGATCAGCTCTGGTGTGTCATAATTAGTCATGATGATTACCCTTGCTTTTATTGGTGCTTTTTTTAATTCTTCCAGGACTTCCAGGCCGTCCAGACCAGGCATATTCAGGTCTAGCAAAATTACATCTGCTTCATTTAACGAGTTGGAGTTTAACAAGTCCAAACCATTATTTACGGTGTCAATGATGCTAAACCTAGCGTCTTTTTCCAGATAAGCTTGTATACCTTCTAAAATAGCAGGATGGTCATCTGCCAGAATGATAGAGATCTTCATTAGGGTCGAATTGTCTGTATTCAACCCTAAATTAGAAAATGTAATTGAGTTTACGGTGTCAAACTGTTTTTCTTTTTTACTGATTCGAGCATGTTATCCAGTGTGTTACGGTCTAATAATGATCCTTTTGTAACCACAGCATAGATTTTTTGAGTAGCACTGATGTTTTGTAATGGGTTTTCATTGAGTAAAATAAGGTCTGCTTTTTTTCCTTTTTGTAGACTACCATAAGCAGTCTTATTTAAGAAAGCCGGGGAGTTAATCACCGAAGCCTGGAGTGCCTGCAAAGGTGTTAGGCCATACTTTACCATTAATTCTAATTCTTTATGGAGGCCGATGCCCGGATAAGTATAAGAGTTCAGATAACCGGCATCTGTTCCCGCCATAATTTTCACACCTGCTTTTTGTAGGAGCGGAAGCGTTTGTACGGTTTTTTCAAACAACTTTTGTCTGAATTGAATGGCTTCAGCATTATCTTGTTCTACTCTTTTTACACGGCCTACATAAGTTTGCTGCAATCCTTTGCCAATGTATTTCAGATAATCATCATTTTTATGATTGTTTTGATCAAAATAAGCAAGGATATAACTCAAAGATAGGGTAGGTGTCAAATACATTCCATGTTTCGCCATATTCTTATAAGTGGCCAGGGCTGCGGTTTCGTCAAAAGTATCCATCACTTTTTGATTGAAGGCTTTTCCTTTTAGTTTTCCTTCTGCTACTTCTTTAGAAATTTCTTTTTCTACTTTGGAACCGGCTTTTAGTGCATAACCCAGATGTTCTACTGAGCTTAATCCAGCCGCGGCGATTTGTTCCATCGTAATTGAATTTGGAATATGTGCCGATACCCGAAATCCTTCGGCACGTGCCAAACGGATACTTTCTAAAAACAGTTCCGGACTTAAAGTATTGTCTGTGATCTTTACAAAATCTACTCTTATTTTTTTCAAAGAATCTAAAGCGGATTTGATTTCTTTGGTGTTTCCAACTTCTATGTCGCCAATCCAGCTGGAGTTATATCCTTCTAATTTCGGACCTGAGGTCAGGATAGTTGGTCCCTGCAGTTTTCCAGCTGCAATTTCGTCCCTCCACTGCAATACACTCGGACTAATATCTGCGGCAGCATCGCGAATGGTGGTGATGCCGTAAGCAAGATATAAAGGCAATAGGTTTTTGTTTTCTTCAATCAATGCTGTCCCGCCACCAAAATGCATGTGGTTATCCCATAAACCGGGCATAACATATTTTCCTGTGGCATCTACCGTTTGGGCAGCGGTATATTTAGAAAGCTGGCTTTCTGGAAATACGGCCGCAATCAAGCCGTCTTTTATGGCAATACCTTGCTTAGGAATTAGTTTTCCTGTTTTTATATCAATAATTGTCGCAGATTTAATCAATAAATCAACAGTTATTTTTTGTGCAAAGGTGATCTGGGCAAAAAAGAGCCCAATTAAAATCAGTGATAGTTTTTTCATGTTTTATTTTCTTACGGCGGCGTTTTCCAGAATGGTTATAATCTCTTTAAAATGTTTCTTTCTAGCATGATCCAAAGCAGTCACACCATCTTTGTCTTTAATACTGAGTGTGGCTCCGGCATCTACCAGTAGCTGTACAATTTTTACGTGTTTTGGTCCGCCATCACTTAGGATCACGGCTTCTAATAGTGCAGTCCAGCCCAGTCGGTTGACATGGTCAATGGGGTAGGATTTATCTTTCAGTAATTCCTCCACAACGGCGAGGTGACCCTTTTCACAGGCAGGAATTAACGCAGTTCCATTGTATCTATTGAAAACCTTATAATCTGCTCCTGATTTTAGGCACAGTTTCAGGATTTCGAGCTGTCCTGCGGCTCCGGCATATAGAAAAGGACTATTTAGTAGGTTATCCTGAGCATTTACATTGGCTCCGGCATCAATTAGCAGTTTGGCTAGCTGTACCTGATTCAGGTAGGTAGCCGCCATCAGCGGTGTTTCTCCTTTTTCATTTTTCAGTTCCAGATTTGGCTTTTTACTGAGCCATACCTTCATTTCTGGTAGGTTTTGTTGGGCTATGATCTGGAAGATCTCATTTGTGCTGCTAGTCATGGTTTTTTCCTGGGAACAGGCGGTTAGGGTGTTTAAGCTGAAAAACAGCGAACACAGTAATAAAGTCATGCGGTATTTCATACACAAATTTATCTTTCTAAAAAGAAATAGAGTAGGACAGGTTAGCACATCAAGGGTACTAATTATTCATCTTGCGGAATTCTTGGGGGGAGAGGTCTGTATATTTCTTGAAAAATCTCGAAAAATAAGAAGAATCGTTAAATCCGAGGGTATAGGCAATCTCTTTAATGTCGAGCTGTGTCAAGCTCAATAATCTTTTTGCCTCCAGTAAAATCCGATCTCTGATCAAATCACCAGCGGTAATTCCGGCTTTTTTTCTACAGACCTGATTCAGGTAGTTTGGGGTTACACTCATTTCATTGGCATAAAAGCCAACTTCACTATGTGCTGTATAATGCTGTTCTAGTAAGGCCAGGAAATTATTAATTATCCGATGATCCGGTGCATATTCATGCACATCAAAATTTTCAGAATACCATCTTTTCAGGAGTAAGAGAATGATTTGTAAGCGGGTTTGAATCAGGTCGATGTGAAGGTCGTCGGAAAGTAGTTCTTCCTCTTCAATTTGTTTCAACTCTAGAATTAAATTTTGGTATTGCGTTGCTGTAAGGGGTAAATATGGTGCCGCTGATAAATTAAAATAGGGAAAACGCTGACTTCCTGAAAGCAAAAACTTCATGGAAAACAGGATTTGATAACCTGAAGTA
This sequence comes from Pedobacter polysacchareus, assembly GCF_019802255.1. Taxonomy (GTDB): domain Bacteria; phylum Bacteroidota; class Bacteroidia; order Sphingobacteriales; family Sphingobacteriaceae; genus Pedobacter; species Pedobacter polysacchareus. Next base: position 85,910 of record NZ_JAHYSS010000002.1, read on the forward strand.
TCGGGAGATAGGTTCCATTGATGTGCTTGTCCCGGAGCAAGAAAAAACACCATCTGATCCTTTACCTGATGTTCTTTAAAATCTATAGTATGGGTACCGCTTCCTTTTTCAATCAATAAGATCATATAAAAATCATGCTTATGGGCATGAGGAATAACTGTCATATTGATGGGTTGGTGGTGGACGAGTTTAAAATCCTCCTTGGTATAGGGAAGGTTGAAGATTTGTTCAATGCCTACAGTTGGTAATAGCATTTTAAGGGCCAATGAATAGGATCAGGCAACTTAAAGGTATAAATAATTGTAATATGGTCTATAATTTTGTAAAACTATCTTTTTTTTATCCTGGCTTAGCCATTTTCTTTTGAAAAAGTATAAGTCATCTTATGAATGTGGTAACTGATGTCTTTATGAACCATTGTCATCGCAGGATCCGGACAGAACTTGAAGCCAACTGATTCGTAGCATTTTATTGCCGCATCATTCTTTTCCCAGGCAAATAAGTCAACAGCAGGAGCAGGGTAATGTTTCTTGATTTCTTCTAGCAGCAATCTTATAAAATATCGTCCTAATCCTTTGCCCCTGAGTGCCGGCTTTCCAACTAATATTCTTGCTAGTCTGGGTTTACCACTTTCCTGGGGGATAATTTCTCCAAACGCGAATGCAGTTTCCTCGCTGGTATAGCCGATATAAAAACGACGTTCCGGATGTGAAGCCTGATATGCTGTAATTTGTTGTCTGCTCAGTGGATAAGAAAAATCTGTTCCGGCAAATTGAAGTAGGATTTCCTCATCAGTTACCCAGGAAGTAAGGAGGTCAAAATCAGAAGATTCATAAGGTTTCAGCATAGTGTTTGTTTTTCACAAGTTATAAAAATTACCTACATATCTAAAGTGAATGGGGTTTTCAATCATCGATAACGACTATGTCAAAAGGATTGGTTTCTAAGTTTCCTTTTTATTAAGGAACCAGAAATGAGGTGTTGCATTAGGTATGCTGATTTTTATGAATTGTGGATGTTTTTTTTTTTAAAAAAAATCCTTCAGTTTTTACCGAAGGATTTTTACTATACGTATCGTATATAAATCAACAACTATTTACACTCTAAAGTTAATTTTTCTTCATGATTGAATTCATAACTGTTGGAGCCAGAAACAGATGTCTGTTTATCCTTTATGCTGATGATGTTTCCTTTAGCGTCCTTCTGATAATTAAACTCAAAGGATTCAATGGTGTTAACTGAATTTTCAGAATGAGTGTATACGGATATCACTTTTGTAGCAAGGTTTTTAGATTTTTTACCAAAAAAGCTGACTAATATTTCATTTACATCATCATGTAAAACTGCATCAAATACTTTTCCAGCAACGATATCATTGGAGAGCTCATCTGTACCGTAAGTGATGGTTGATGAGGTCTTTTCAATTACTCCTGCAGCAGCACGTTCAAAAACTACATGGGTTAAATTGCCAGCAGTGTAGGTGAATGTTTGTGTTTCTGTAGTGGCATTGTTTGTTTCAGGATCTGTATATTGCTTTTTTATCATTGATAAATAACCATCAGAATTGTAGGTGACATTTGAAACGGTTTGCAGGTAATCGTCTGGGTAACTTGCAATTCTTCCTTGTGCGTCCAGCGTGTAAACCAATTGCTCAGTTTCTTTCTCACCGTCATAAATCAGTTCAAAATTCATCGTGATTTTATTTTTTTCATAAGTAATCGTTGCAAATTCTGTTGATTTCAAGGTATGAAAATCTATTCTTGTCACTTTCTGTTTTTCATTATAGCTGAAGAATCTTTTATAGGAATTTATCTCTGTACCCAAGTTGGTTAAGTAGTCACTATTGGTAACCAGGCATTCGCTTAGTTTTTCAATAGGTTCTTCCCGTGTAATTTCGGGGATGCTTTTTGAGCATGAAGCAAGGGTCAGCAAGCTGATTGTAGAGAGCATTAAAAATACTTTTTTCATCTGTTGTTTTAATTTTTTAATCGAATGTCCCTATTCGACTGGTTCTGGTTTTAGTCGCATGGAACTTAACTGGGCTCTGAAAATGACGTCATCTACCAAAAGGGAAGAGTTGTTTATTCTTCCTGCAGTATAGTAAAATAATTACTGAAGTTTTTTTGAGATTTTGGTTAATGCGAGCGTAATTTCTTTTTTTTGGTAAATAGGTTGGTTAAATGTACGGATGATTAATCGAAATTACTGTTATTATTTCCAATAACTATTTAATGAAATCTTTTTTTGAAAGAAAGAGCGGATTTTAGGTTAATTGTAAACAAATTTTGAGCTATCTTTTAATATCTGGTCTCGGATCTGAAGTACGGAGTTACTAAAAGCATCATTGATTCTAACATGTTGATTCATAAGGAATTTATTGATGCCGAATAATGATGGTACTTTGTTCTCTATAATGGATTTACCAGAATATGTGCTCACAAGCTTCCCATCTCGGGTATAAATTTTACACTCTAAATCGATATATATTTGCTCTTTGCTTTTAAAAAAACTGCTTTTAAAATTTTTCCTGAAATTCTTGATTTCACCTTCCATTATGTAATCTGACGTATCCATCTGCATTCCGATTTTTTTGAACACTAAATTTTTGGAGAAGTCATTGATGATAGCATTGGTTATTTCAACAGGTAAGTCTTTTATGTATCGAGGTGGGTTTACATAGCCGTTGGGATCAAGCTTATCCTTAATTGATCTATTATCAGTAAAATTGTTAATGGTTATTGTTTTGTTAATTGTAGATAAAGATTTCTCTAATTTTACCTCAGGATTGTAAGTCCTATAATAATTAAGTGGTCTCCCACAGGAAGAAAGTAAACCTATAAATAGTAAGAATGTGCCATGTAATAAAATAGATTTTCGAGTTTTGTATCCTTTGAGAGTTAATTTTAGCATGGAGATTAATGAGGATGTTTTTATAAAACTACAACTATAATTAGATTATGAAGTTTAATGGACGCAGATTCGATCTGCTTTAAACGAGAAAAACCTTTCTGTTTTCAAGAAAGGTTTTTATTGGAGTGGGGGGAGAAGGATTCGAACCTTCGAAGTCTTGCGACAACAGAGTTACAGTCTGTCCCATTTGGCCACTCTGGTATCCCCCCATTTTGTCTTTCCTGAAAATAAACGAGATCGCTTATCAACGGAACCGACTAAGTAAAAACTAAAAGCTTCAGATCCCTGAAGCTTTTTAAGGGTGGAGAATAGCGGAGTCGAACCGCTGACCTCTTGCCTGCCAGGCAAGCGCTCTAGCCAGCTGAGCTAATCCCCCTTGTGGCTTATGCTGGCAAAAATAGCAATTAGTTCCTGTAAAGCAAATTAAAACATATAATGGGCTAAAAAACAGGTTATTATTTTTTAAGAGGTTCAATAAATTCATTAGTAGGTGTTAAATTCTTTTACAGATGGTAGTCATAAGAAGGACATCCACTCTATTTGCTGCTGTAGACCAATGGAGCGATTGAGATTAAAAATTGTGCTGATCAGCAGGTCCAGGATTAAAAAGCTGTGACCACCCACAACTCTTTTTTGTAGATTCTTTTAATGTTATCATTTTTATTTGCTTATGCATTATTGTGTGTACTATTCTAACACAGTCGTACATAAGTTATCCTGATTGAATATAGAAATGGGCTGAAACCACTGATATATGGGCTGAATCTCAATTGCCTGATTTTTTAAAAAATCGCCTGTATCATGATCTTGTTCATTTTTTTCCTTGTAAAATACCTGCTTTTCATCAGATTGACCATCATAATGACTGAAAATACCTAGCTTAGAATCAGCTAACCAAATTGAGCATTAAAGAATGATGATATCAGATATATACAGAGAGAAATCTCCGCTGTCAGAAAAAGATTGTTTTGTAGTTTTTGACCGTACTAAATCATCATTTACCTTCCCTGTACACGTGCATCCTGAGTATGAATTGAATTTTGTAGAAGGGGCAGCCGGTGCACAGCGCATTGTTGGTGATTCCATTGAGACGATAGGAAATAAAGATTTGGTTTTCATTGCTAATCCCGAATTAAAACATGCCTGGAAAGATGGAGAGGGTATGGCTACTGATATTCATGAAATCACTTTACAGTTTCACCCTTCTTTAATCGAACAATGTTTAGATAAAAAGCAATTTCAAAGTATTCAGGAGTTGTTTCGAAAAGCGGCTAAAGGAGTGATTTTTGGCCGGGAGACGACGGAAAGGGTTCTTCCGCTTTTGAGAATAATTACCATGGAAAAGGATGGTTTTTATGCGGTGATGAAGTTATTTATTTTACTGTATGAATTGTCAAAAGGGGAGGATGTCAGAGAGCTTTCCAGTGCTTCATCTCCGGAAATGACCACTAATGAAATTATGGTTAATAAGCTACACGGTTATATTTCTGGTAATGTTTCCAGGATGATCTGCGTATCCGATGCTGCTGCGGCCTTAAACATGAGCCGTTCTACTTTTGCCCGCTTTATAAAAAGCAATACGCAAATGAACTTCAGTGATTACCTGTTGGATTTCAGGATCAAAATGGCCATGCAAAAGTTGAAAAAATCTACTCCTATTGCAGAAGTGGTTTCGCATTGCGGATTTAACAGCATCTCTTATTTCTACCGTGTATTTAAAAAAGCAAAAGGGATCACTCCCGCCGAATTTCGAGACAGTCACAAACAACAGCAGCAACTGATCATTTGAGGCAATAGTTCATGATTTGATATCAGTTCCTTTCCCCTATAAAAATCTTCGATTTGAGTGTTAAAGCCCATGTACATTGGAGGTTAAAACTTGTTCATATTCATAAATCAGCACTTTTAAGGGGAATCACCTGGAAATAGCTCAAAGAAAAGAGCGAATAGTTCAAGTCTGTTGAGCGAATTGTGCAATCAAATCTTTGCTGCTTTTGTTTTAATGTGCTGATTTCAATGTGTTTGCCGCATTTTTTAGGCCTTGAAGAAAATCAAGACCCTCGCTGCCTATTGTCTGTTAGATCCCTGATATATACCCGATATCAGTCCTTTTTACCCCTGTTTTACATGATTTCGTGCTAAATAAAGAACTAAAAGTCCAATTCAAATGAGCAAATTATGCAATTTCTCAATTTCGTTTTCGGCTAACTTTATCCTATAAACCAAATCAATATTAAAGTATGAGATAGCAGTGCTTATCGCTCGGTTGCCGAAAGGTGATCGGAGGAGGTCTAATGCCTTGTTCCTTAATAAACCAAATAAAAACCAAATATGAAAAGAATTGTACTAATGCTATTCCTTGCTGCAATAAGCCTGTGTTCATGGGCACAGCAAGTGATGACTGTGAAAGGCACGGTCAAAGACACCGGCAATAACCCTTTGTCTGGTGTTTCTGTCGTAATAAAGGGCTCTCCCGGGGGGACGATGACAGATGTCAATGGAAATTTCAGCACTACTGCTGCCAAAGGAAAAGTGCTGGTGTTTTCTTATGTAGGTATGCAGAAAACAGAAGTTACGGTAGGAAACTCCAGTAACCTTCAAATAGTCATGGAAGATGATGATCAGTTGAATGAAGTGGTGGTGGTAGGTTATGGTACGGTTAAAAGAAAAGACCTGACTGGTGCTGTCGCTTCTTTAACGGGTAAAGAAATGCAGGCAGATGTAGCAAAAAGTACGAGTGGTGCACTGCAGGGCCGGATTGCAGGAGTTTCAGTTTCTAGTGTAAGTGGACAGCCGGGCGCTGGAATGAGTATTGACATTCGCGGTTTGAGCTCATTGGGTTCAAATACTCCTTTATATGTGATTGATGGAGTATATGGCGATATCAATATGGTAGATCCTTCAGATATTGCTTCGCTAGATGTCCTTAAAGATGCTGCGGCTGCAGCGATTTACGGTTCACGTGCCGCCAATGGCGTAGTATTGATCACCACCAAAGGTGGTAAGAAAAATACCGCTGCTACCATTACTGCCAGTTTATATACCGGTGTTCAGAAGATTGCAAAGAAACTGGATGTACTGGATGCTCAGGAGTGGAAAAATATCATGAACCAAAGCGGGTATCTGCCAAAGGAGGCAATAGATTTTCAAGGCCCAGGAACAAACTGGCAGGATGAAGTTTATCGTACTGCTCCGATTTCAAAAGCAAATGTAGGCATCACCGGAGGTTCAGAAACAAGCACGTATAATGTTTCTGCAGGTTATATCAACCAAAAAGGAATCTTGATCAATTCAGGATATGAATCTGTTAACTTGCGCACAAAAAACACCTTCTCTTTCTTTAATAATCATTTACGTATCGGAAATACGTTGATGTTGAACACCTCAGAGAAACAAGACAACCGATTGACGATCACAGATGCATTGCGTCAAAATCCATTGTTAGCGGTATACGATCCAAATCAGCTGGGTGGATATGCAGGGATCTTACCTTGGATGAAAAATATGGACAATCCTGTAGGAGCTTCCAGGTTATTTGATAACAAACTAAATAAAACAGACATTCTCTTGAATGCTTATGGAGAGGTAGACCTGGGCATTGAAGGATTAAAATACAAATTGAATTTTGGATATAACAGGAACATAGGGAACTATTATAATGCGAATGCTCCCTATAATTTTGGATCAGGTGCAATACAATCCAGACTCAGTCAATCTGCCAATTTTAACACCCAATGGTTAATTGAAAACACTTTGCATTTTGACCGTACTTTCGGTAAACATACCATCTCGGCCCTATTAGGTTATTCTTCTCAGGATAATAAAAATCCTGCTTTTGGTGCCAGTCGTACCGATATTCCTTTTGGAACAAGTACGATCGGCGCAGGTTCTACGCTTCAGCAAGGAACTTCTGGCTCTTTACAGGAATATTCATTAGTGTCCTTATTTTCCAGAGCCATGTATAGTTATGATTCGAGATATCTATTCTCTGCTTCCGTTCGTAGAGATGGATCTTCACGCTTTGCAGACGGCCACCGTTATGGCGTGTTCCCTTCTGTTTCTGTGGGCTGGAATATCATGAATGAGCAATTCTTTGGCAGCTTAAAAAACACGATTAATGAATTAAAAGTACGCATGAGTTATGGGGTACTGGGAAATCAGGAAATTGGTAACTATGCGACTCAAAGTATCAGCAGCAGCGGAATCAATTATATTCAGGGTGGAACCTGGTGGATGGGCAGCAATACCGGTATCACCTGGCCATCACCGAAAAACTTAACCTGGGAAGAGACTAAAACCAAAAATATAGGTTTGGACGGCAGCTTCTTTGGAGGTAAGTTGTCGCTGACCGCTGATTATTATATCCAGCAAACTGACGATGTATTATTGAGTATCGCTATGCCGGGTTCGACAGGTATCAATGGCAGTCCGACAATGAACGCAGGTATCATCAAGAATAAAGGTTTTGAGATGTTGTTAAATCATAAAAATACGATTGGTGAAGTCAGTTATAACATCGGTGTCAATGGATCTGTGGTCAGAAATAGAGTAGAAGCAATTACTGTAGGTAGCTCAAAACAGGAATTTGGAGGTTATAATCCACAAGGAGAAGGTACCATTACCTGGGCAAAAGTAGGTGATCCGATCGGTGCATTTTATGTGATTAAAACTGCTGGTTTGTTCCAGACAGATGCAGAAGCACAAGCCTATAAAACTCCAGCGGGAAAAGTAATCCAGCCGAATGCTAAAGCTGGTGATATCCGCTTTATAGATTACAATGGTGATGGACAAATTACTGATGATGATCGTCAATATGCAGGCAGTCCATTCCCGGATTTCAGTTACGGTATCCGTGGTAGTGTAGCTTACAAAGGTTTCGATCTGGGTATTTTCTTTGATGGCATGAAAGGAAATAAGATCTATAACTACACCCGTGCGCGCATGGAATCCATGAATGAGTTTACCAATTTCGGTGCCAACGTATTGAACGCCTGGACCCCTGACAATAGAGCTACTGATGTTCCTCGATTTACACAGCAAGATGAAAATAAAAACAGCCGCCGTGTGAGTGACCGCTGGTTAGAAGATGGTTCGTTTTTCCGCTTGAAAACCGTAGAACTTGGTTACACTTTCTCTAATCACTTGTTGAGCAAAATCCATGTTAGAGACTTAAGAGTCTTTACTTCCATGGAAAATGTGTTCATCGCAACCAAATACAAAGGGTATACTCCTGACCTTGGTCAAAATGACGATCAGAATGGCGGCGGATCAAGCACCATGTCCAGAGGAACAGACCATGGCCGTTTTCCTTCTTCAAGGACCCTGATTTTTGGTCTCCAATTAAGTTTATAATCAAAAAAAAGCTAAGCATGAAAACGAATATATTAAAGCAACTGTCTTTTGTTGCAGTACTGACGATCTCTATAGGGGCTTGTAAAGAAGCTGATTTCCTGGATAAAGTGAACCCAAATCAAGCTGTAGAGAAAACTTTCTGGGTTTCCGAAGCGAATGCACAATCTGCAATAGCTACTGTTTATTCTCCTATCCGCGGACAAATGTATGGTTACTATGGTGGCTATACCGGATGGCATACCATGAACCGAGCAGATGATGTCTGGTTTATTTTAGGAGAGGAGATGCTGAATTGGGAACCGGCTACTTATACGAATACTGCGAATACCGCAGAAAGTGATTTTGGCAGGTTATACAATACCATCAACCGCGCAAATGTAGTGTTGAACAACATTAAAAAAGTGCCAATGAGCGAGGCAAAAATCAATGAACTTTCTGCCGAAGCAAGCTTCCTGAGAGGTTTCGCCTATTTCCTATTGGTGACCAATTTTGGAGATGTACCATTGCGCCTGATTCCTGCTACAGAAAGTACAGATGAAATTATGAAGCCATCTTCTCCGGAAGAAATGGTATGGAAACAAATAGAAGCTGATTTTAAAACAGCAAAACAATATTTACCAATTGTACGCCCGGCAGCAGAAGCAGGAAGGGTGACTAAAGGTGCTGCAATTGCTTATTTAGGGAAATCGTATAATTATAGAAAGATGTATACGGAAGCGGAAGCAGAATTGAGCATCATCATGAAAGCCCCTTACACCTATGACCTGACCACTAAATTTGAGGATAACTTCAATGAAAATACAGAGCTGAATAAAGAATCTGTTTTTGAGTTAATTTATGACGGAAGTTTTGGTAGTGGCTCCTGGGGTTCTGAAGAAGCCACCAGTACACAAGGTTTTGTGATTCCGAACTTTGTGGGTCCTCAGGGAACAGGAGGCTGGTTTAAATGGATGCCAACAGCAGCTATTGTAGCAGACTTTGTGGCGGAAGAAAGGCCCGCTGGTTCAGATACCAGATTCGACAAAAGGATGTATACCAGTTTCTTCTGGAAGCATTCTGATTTTGAAACGACCATACCTGATGGTGCCTGGTTTGGAAATTTATCCTTTGATCAGATCTGGGATGCTTCGGCTACGAAACGCTTGAGAGGAGAGCCGGATTATCCAACGATCAATGGCAAAAAAGGTCGCTTCCTAATCAAGAAATTCACCAATTTTTACAAGAATGAGGCTGATGCAAACAGCATGTACAATCAGAAAAATCAGAACAATAACCTGCGCTTAATGCGTTTTTCAGAGGTGCTTTTATTGCATGCAGAGGCTGCGATAAAAACGGGTAAAACAGGTGATGCAGCCAATGATTTGAAGCGGATCCGCGACCGTGCAGGCCTGGCTAATAAAACATGGACTGGGACAGATGATTTATGGAAAGAAGTAATTCATCAGAATGAATTGGAGTTCTTCTTTGAAGGTCACCGCTTCTTCGATCTGAAACGTTTTTATACTTATCCTGAAATGAAACAAATTTTGGTAAATAATAAAAAACAAGGCGCTGATAACTTCCAGGCTAAACATTTTTACCTGCCAATTCCACAGAATGAACTGAATACAAACACTGCGATTCAGCAGCATCCTTTGTGGAGATAATTAAATGAATTGACAAATAAAAAGGTGGGCCGGATATTTATTCTTTCCCGCCTTTTTTTAATAGATCATAAAATGATTGGAAATAGATGTTATGGGCTAAAAATTGGAATATTGAGTGTTGTATTCCTATGCTTTATGGCTTGTAAGAAAGACGAGGTGCTGGTTCCTCCTGCAGGTGCTGAGTTCCAAAATTCACTGGAAGGGATGGTGAATAATGGCATTCTCCTCAACAGTTACAGCAAAGAAAAAGAAAACTATGTTTTTCATTTTGAGACCGGAGATATTGAAGTTCCAGGAGCACTGGTACTGACTATCCAGGACCAGCCTGAACTTTGGAAAACAGTAATCCAGTTTAAAGATAAAGTCAGTCTTGCGTTACCTTCAAAAGGAAGTTCTTTGGATTTTATGGTAAAAGATAAAGCGTTAAACCCTTCGGGCTTTAATCCTTTAGCAGCAACCGTTGAAGTAGTGCTGCCCGGACGGGGAAGGGTACAAGTAATTGTAGAAGGAAAACCCGGTACAAATGGCAGTATACAGCATTTGTTTCTTGCTTCAAACCCCCGACAAACGATTCCCATATTTGGACTTTATGCCAATTATAACAATCGGGTGGCCCTTGTCTTTACAGATATGGAAGGTAAGGAGCGTGGACGTACCTATATTCAAATACAAACGGCGGCATTGGATCTGAAGGCTTTTCCTACTTTCGAAACGGTTGTGGCACAAAAGAGCCGCATGGAGCCTGGATTAAACCTGGTGAGCTATCCAGGCGAAAGTGAAATCGATACCTCCTGTCCTTATATGGTTGATGCAGATGGCGAGATCCGTTGGATACTGCTATTGAAACAATCGCCGAAACTACAAAGATTAGCGGCTTCAATAGGTTTAAAACGAATGAAGAATGGGAATTTCCTAAGCGGAGACGGACAGGAAAGCCGTATTGTAGAGATCGATCTGTTCGGAAACCTGGTTAAAGAATGGGACTTGAAAAAACTAGGTTATACCTTTCATCATGAAGTAACAGAAGCTGTCGATGGCAATTTTCTGATTACTGTTTCTAAATCCGCAGCGCGTCTGCCCAATGGAAAACCTCGAATCAACGACCACATCATCGAATTAAATCCATTGTCGGGGATGGTTGTGAAAGAATGGGATTTAGCCAACATGCTGGATACTGCCCGTTACGACCATCAAGGTAATTTGTCGGGCGTAGATTACAGTCAGACACCAGTAAATTGGGCACATAACAATTCCATTGCAGCAATGGGACCAGATTTTCTAGCCACAGTACGTTTTCAGGGCATCATGTCTTTTACAAGAGGAGGAGCATTGAAATGGCTGATTTCTCCACATAAAAACTGGAGTAGCGCTTATCAGCAATATTTATTATCACCCTTAGATGCAAAAGGACAATTAATTACTGATCCAAAGGTAATTTCTGGTGAGATCGCACATCCAGATTTTGACTGGTCTTGGGGAATGCATACACCTGTATTGATGCCTAATGGCAATATTCTGGTTTTTGACAATGGATATAACCGTCATTTTCAGCCCAAAACGCTTGGCAGTCCAGACGGTTACAGCCGGGTAGTGGAGTATAAGGTGGATGAAGTAAAGAAAACGGTACAGCAGGTATGGGCTTATGGAGAAAGCAGGGGAGCTCAAGGTTTTTCTGCGGCACTTTCCGGGGTGCAGTATTTGCCGGAAACAGGGCATGTTTTGTTTTGCCCGGGGATGGGGGTGAAAACGAATAAAGGATTAGGAGGAAGAGTGGTAGAACTTGATCCGAAGACAAATGAAGTAATTTACGAACTGGCAATTACAGCGCCTAGTGTTTCCGCATTTCACCGGGTAACGCGTATGCAGATGTATCCGGATAATAAGTGATTGTTGCTCAGCTATTGAAATAAGCCATGGCTTCCATTACGGAAGCCATTGGTGTTTAAATCCGGGCTGCTCGCCCATGTGATAGTCGAAACTAATTTTACGGCCTGCATATTCCAGCACATCACAAATGCGGACAGGCATATTTAAACTACATTGATAAATTCCCAGACGCTCTTCTTCAAAAGTGGTAATTTCCGTGAGGAGCTGGAGCGACTGTTCCTGAATCACTTCATCGGGAATTTGAATACATACCTGTTCATGAACTTTACATTCTGCTCTTCCAATAGAATAAATATCTCCCAGATTGATCCTTTCAGGATTGAAATCTGATTGCGTTAGCCTGGCGTTTTCCTGTTTGTAATTTAATAACTGAGCGGATACCCGTATGTTTTCTGGGATGAATAAAGCTTTTTCCTGCATCTGAGGGATCAGGTTTAGCATGATAGCTACCTGAGGCTCTTTTCTTAATGCATTTAACATCGTTTCAGAGATGACCAGATGAATGGCCTGATCTGCTGGAAAGGTATATTGAGTCGCGTCAGCACAAATCCATTCCTCAACATAGGCTTCCAGGTCTAATTCCTGGTATAATTTTTTGGATGCAGCTAAAGAACGTTCATTGATGTCTAGCAAGTGGAACCTGATTTCTTCAGGACTGAATAAAGTAGTAAAGGGGGTCACTAAAGTTGCATAAGGTCCACATCCTGCATAAAGAATGTGTAATTGCTCAGCAGGAAAAGATTGCTGAAGTTTTAGGATCGCTTTATGGATGCCCCGGATGAACACCGCTGTTCGCTGTATTTCCAGTAAACAATGTGCTGCACCAGTAGGTGAAATGGCCTTTCCGGAAGGTAAAAATAGGTCTGTGTCGTTCATGTCTCCTGCCGAAATAGCAGTGTGTGAGGCGTAGAGCTGATGTAACTCATGAAGGTCATCGTAGATGTCTTTAAAGTTGTTGGGTTTGAATAAGAGGGTCTCTGTCGACTGTTTTAATATCATTGTGGCGTTATATTTGATTTGAAAATACACAAAAAGAATTTAGGTTATAAATTATCTATATCTTCCTGCCATGAAAAGAGCGATGATCTGTAGTTTCTTAATGATCGGCATGATGGGTTGTCGGAATAGCCAGCCAGTTACTTCGCTTCATCAGCAGACAGTACCTGTCATCAGTCATTACGTAACCAACAATTTCCCCCATGATGCGAGCTTATTTACAGAAGGATTCCTGTTTCATGCAGGCAGGCTGGTAGAAAGTACCGGTGCTCCGCTGGAACTGACAAATACCCGTTCTCTAATTGGTATACAGGACCTGAAAACCGGAATGCTGGATATTAAGGTGGTACTGGATAAAGCAAAGTATTTCGGAGAAGGAATTGCGATCTTAAAAGGTAAATTATATCAGCTGACTTATAAAAATCAGTTGGGGTTTATTTATGATGCCACTACATTTAAAAAGATCTCGGAGTTTAAATACGCGAATTTAGAAGGCTGGGGCCTGACTACAGACGACAGGAGTCTGATCATGAGTGACGGGACTGATAATTTAACCTACATCAGCCCGAATACCATGTCGCCATTAAAAACGATTTCAGTAACGGAAAATGGACAGCCAGTCACACATTTGAATGAGCTGGAATTTATTAAAGGCTATATCTATGCAAATGTATATAGGACCAATTTTATTGTTAAAATTGACCCTTCAAATGGTGATGTCGTGGGTAAACTTGACCTTACTAAGGTATCCATCACCGAGAAAAATATGAATTCCAGTGCTGCGGAAATGAATGGGATCGCTTATGATCCGATCGCCGATAAGGTATATATCACCGGGAAATTATGGGCGCATATCTACGAAATTGACTTCAATAAGTAAATTCCAAAGGAAAAAGTCTACTACTTCGCCAATTGTTATCAAACGTAAAATAGTGCTGAGGATTTTGAACCCGCAAGAACAGAGCTCAACTTTCGGATTCTTAATCAGTTGAATTTTTTGAAAAATAACCTCCTCCTTGTCCTAAAACTCAGTTATTGGTCGGATTTCAAGCAATGATATCGGTAGAAAATTTAAAAAGTATAAAATAGAGCATAGCCGATGATAATTAAATTTTTTTAGAATATTTATCATCATTAGCGCACTATATACCGTATTGTTGTGTAAAAGTAAAAGTTTTGTAAAATAAATATGCGTAAGTTCTTGTGTATTAATTACACTATGATTATATTGGATTAACAATGTTTTTATTAACGTGCTAAAATATTGTGTGAGTAAACGGAATTATTACTAAAACCCTACAGCCTATGTAATGTAATATTGACTATCCTGATTATTAACTATCCTAACCAAATATCTTATGCTTAAAATCACACCAACTCTCAAAAGGGGCTCTCTCCTTTTGCTGGCTTGCCTGTTCCTATCCTTTGGAGTCAGTGCCCAAGTCAAAGTCACCGGTAAGGTTACCAGCAGTGACGACAAGTTACCCATTATCGGTGCCACAGTAAAAGTCAAGAACACGGCCCAGGGAACACTGACAGATCCTAATGGTGCTTTTGCAATCAATGTCAAACCTACAGATATTCTTAGTATCTCTTTTGTAGGGTATATTACCAAAGAAATACTAGTAGGTAATCAAAGCAGTTTAAATGTTGTATTGAATCCAGATGCCAGTAATTTGAACGAGATCGTGGTAACGGGTTACACCAGTCAGCGTAAAAAAGACCTAACAGGTGCAGTCTCCGTAGTTAATATTTCTCAGTTAAAAGAACAGCCCGCCGCAAGTGCCGTGGAAGCTTTACAAGGTAAGGCTCCTGGAGTACAAATTGTGAATGATGGTGCGCCAGGCTCTACGCCACAAATCCGTATCCGTGGTATAACTACTATCGGGAATAATGATCCTTTGTATGTAATTGATGGAGTACCTTATGAGGGGAAACTGAGCTGGTTAAATCAGAATGATATAGAGTCGATGCAGGTGTTGAAGGATGCCTCGTCTGCTTCCATTTATGGTTCAAGAGCGAATAATGGGGTAGTGATCATTACTACCAAAAAAGGAGTATTAGGCCCACCACGTATTACTTTTGACACCTATTATGGCTCTCAGGTTCCGAGAAAGGGAACGTTCCCAAAAATGTTGAACCCAATGCAGTATGCTGAATACATGTTCTCGGCTTATAGAAATGCAGGGAAACCAATTGAAGCCGGTGCCAACTATGGTAATGGAGCAACACCTACGCTTCCTGAGTACTTAGTGGCAGGTACTGCATATGGACAGCTGATCACTGCCGCTGATGTCGATCCTGCCAAATACAATTATAGCAGGGATCCGGCAACTTTCTATCAAATCACCAAGGCCAATAAGGAAGGAACCAATTGGTTTGATGAAATTACTAAAAGCGCACCCATACAAAACTATCAGCTAGGTGCAGCAGGAGGAGGAGAGAATGCTACTTATAGTTTTGGAGCAGGATACCTTAATCAGCAGGGTACAATTAAGTATACCGGATTTAAACGTTATAATGTACGTGCAAATACGAGTTTTTCGGCCCTGGATAAAAAACTGCGCTTTGGGGAAAATATTCAATATTCCTACTCAGAAGGTTTTGGTGTTGGGGTAAATCCAAATGTTTCCGGCGAGTATCAGGACGAAGGTAGTCCGATTGGCTGGGCTTACCGGATGAATACTATTGTCCCTGTGTACGACATCAAAGGAAACTTTGCTGGTACCAAGGGCAGTCAGCTGGGTAATTCAGAAAACCCACTGGCAACGTTATTCCGTGGTAAAGACAATGTCAATAAGAGTAACTTTTTCTTCGGAAACCTTTTCGCTGAATTAGACCTGGCGGAAGGTTTGACCGCTAAAACAAGTTTTGGTCTTCGTTATGAGAATTATAACGGAATGAGCATGCGGTATCCCAATCTGGAATTTTCCGAAGGAAATAATTCTAATAATTTAGCGGAGTATCAAGGTTATACTACCGAGTGGACCTGGACAAATACCTTAGTATATAGTAAGGTGTTTGCAGAGAAACACCGTGTCAACCTACTCTTGGGAACAGAAGCGATCAAAAATAGAAACCGACAGCTAAATGCCGGACGTAATGATTTCTTCCTTTTAGGGGATATGGATTATTACTACCTGAATGTGGGTACCTCTAACATTAACAATGCGAGTACAGGTACAGTGGGTAGTTTATTCTCTTTGTTTGGACGTGCCGATTATGCGTTCAACGACCGTTACCTGGCCAGTATTACCCTTCGTAGAGACGGTTCTTCTAACTTCGGACCTGAGAATAAATACGGTTATTTCCCTGCGGGAAGTGTAGCCTGGAGACTTTCGGAAGAAGGATTTATTAAAGGCAAAGTGAAATGGATCGAAGATTTGAAATTAAGAGTGGGTTACGGTGAAACCGGAAATCAACGCATTTCTTCAAATCAATACTTGAACAGATTCCAGTCTTCATTGGTGAGCTCTGCTTATGGCTTAGATGGTGGAAATGCAGTATCTACCGGAGTATGGCAAAATGCTTATGCAAACCCAGCTATCAAATGGGAGTCTTTAAGCTCTTTGAACATTGGTTTAGATTTCAGTTTGTTTAAATCTGCAATTGATGGATCCATTGACTGGTACGACAAGAAAACCAGCGACATGCTTTTCACAGTACCATTACCTGCTACAGCAGTTGGAATGGGCGCCTCTCCATTTGTGAATGCCGGAGATATGAGCAATAAAGGTATTGAGCTTAACCTTGCTTATCACTACGGAAAAGTAGATAACAAGCCTTTTAAATTTGATGTAGGTGTGAATTTCTCAAAAAACACCAATAAAATTGTGAAACTGGCGCCAGGAATTAATGAGCAATTGTACGGTACTTTTAGAAGTATTACCACCAGTATTCTTAAAGCAGGTCAGCCATTCGGTTCCTTTTATGGCTATGATGTAGCGGGAATTTATCAGAGTGCCGCGGATGTAGCAGGAAGCCCATCTTACACTGGTGCCAGAGTTGGAGGTCTAAAATTCAGAGATGTCAATGGCGACAATGTGATTACTCCTGAAGACAGAACTATTATTGGAAATCCAAATCCAGATTTTCTATATGCTTTGAGCTTCAACGCTTCCTATAAAAATTTCGATATCTCTATGTTCTTCAATGGAGTGCAGGGGATCGACCTTTATGAAGCGACCAGGTATTTCACTGACTTCTCTACTTTTACCGGTGCGAAAAGTATTAGAATGCTAGATGCATGGAGCCCTACCAATACTGGCAGTCTGATTCCATCACCAAATATTAGTGCCAGTGATTTTGAATATGCGTCCTCCAGCTATTATGTGCAGGATGGTAGTTATTTACGCATGAAAAATCTTCAGATTGGCTATTCTCTACCTGTTGAAAAAGTATTTGGACCGAAATGGGGTGTAAGTAAACTTCGAATTTATGCAAGTGCAACGAATTTGTTTACCATTACCAAGTACAAAGGACTTGACCCAGAAGTGAGTCAGGAGACAGAAACCTATTCTGCAATAGGTGTAGATCGAGGAATTTATCCTAGTCCACGTCAGTTTCTATTGGGTTTAAGTGTTGGCTTTTAATGATTAAATGAGAAACGTATGAAAAAGATTAACTATATCATATTCGCAATATGCATACTTACTGCAACAGGTTGTAGCAAGTCATTTTTAGAGAAGAATCCCCAGGGGGAGCTGATTGTCCCTCAACTGACCACACAAGAAGGTGTGGAAGCGACATTGACGGGTGCTTATGCGCTTTTAAATGGAAACACGAATGGTACCTGGGGAAACTATGGGGCCGCACCAAGTCAGTGGTTATTGGGTGAGGTAACCTCAGATAATGCCCATAAAGGAAGTGAAAACGGGGATCAGCCCAATATGAATTTATTGGAAAGGCACTCGCCAACCAGCACCAACGATAACCTCGAAAATCTTTGGAATCGCTGTTTTGAAGGGATACAACGTTGCAATAATACCATAAGGATTCTGGCATTGGTACAGGGGACTGATAAAAAATTCCCGGATGCCAGAGCCAATGAAATTCTTGCAGAGGCTAGAATGTTACGCGCACATTATAATTTCTTTTTAGTAAGGGCTTTTAAAAACGTGCCTTTAATTACGGAAAGTACCACTGAACCTGCAGTAGACAACATGAAGGATATTTATCCTGCAATTGTAGATGACCTGAAATTTGCAGTGGCCAATCTTACCCCTGCTTTTCCTAAAGGACAAAAAGGTCGTGTCAATCAGGTTGCTGCAAAGGCTTATTTAGGAAAGGTGTATCTGTATCAAAAGAAATATCTTGATGCATTGCCTTTATTTAATGACGTGATGGCGGCGAGACCAAGTATTGAAACGATTCCTTACACGGATGGTTTTGATGTGACCAAAGAAAATGGTCCGGAAGCAGTGTTTGCTGTGCAGCACTCTGTAGGTACTGATGGGTCTGGTGGCGACAATGGCAATGTGGGGGATATGCTTAATTTCCCTTATAATAGTAGTCTTCCTATCACTTGCTGCGGTTTCTTTCAGCCATCTATAGATCTGGCGAACTCTTTTAAAGTGAATGCGGCTGGCTTACCTTATCTGGATGGTTCCTATATAAATAACCCTTATATCTCTGATCGTGGATTGAGTCCTGCTGATAAACTTACTTATCAGGTAGATAAAAGCATTGCTTTTGACCCTCGTATCGATTATACTTTGGGTAGAAGAGGAGTGCCATTTTTGGATTGGGGTAATATGGCAGGTGATTCCTGGATCAGAGATGCTTCTAATGGTGGTCCTTTTCTTGCTATGAAAAATGTGATTAAGGCATCTGAGATTTCTGGAAATACCGGTCCAGGGAATACCAATGTTACCGGACTAAATGTGAATATCATCCGCCTCGCAGATGTATACCTCATGGCCGCAGAATGTGAAGTGGAGGCAGGTAGTATACCAAACGCCTTAACACTGGTGAATAAGGTAAGAGACAGGGCTTCAAAATTGCCTAAAAAACAAATAGGTGGTGTTGATGCAGCGGCTTATAGAGTGAGTCCTTACCTGGCTTTCCCGGATCAGGTTTATGCCCGGAACGCAGTTCGCTTTGAACGTCGCCTCGAACTATCCCTTGAAGGCCATCGCTTTTATGATTTAGTGAGATGGGGAATTGCAAAACAAAGAATGAATCAGTACTTCCTGTTTGAAGGTGGATTTTTCAATTATCTGCAAGGAATTGTGATGGAAGACCGAGATGAATATTATCCTATTCCTCAAACTCAAATAGATCGTAGTAAAGGTATATTGAAGCAAAATCTAGGCTATTAGCCCAAGATTTTATGTGGAAACCGGTTGTTCCTTTTTCAGGAGCAACCGGTTTTTTTTTGGATTAGAAATCCAAAAAAGGGAATCAAATAATGCTAACTTTGGTTGAGTACCACCTTAACCAATACAACCACTACAATTACATGAAGAAAATTATTTTATTGTTTTTTGCCCTGTTGATCTCTGTATCTGGGTTTTCACAAGGCATATTATCATTGTTTGCACGTTCTGAGGAATTTATGAAAACGATGGAGCAGGAGAAATTTCAGGAAGCACAAGGCTTTTTTGATGTCAGCGTACAGTCTAAGATCTCTGCAGAAAATCTACAGACCATTTGGAGCACCTTAACCACCAACTACGGAAAATATGTGAGCATGGATGCTGTTCAAAGTAAAACCGAAGGAGAATATTTCACAGTATCTGTGGATGCAGCGTTTGAAAAAGATACACAAGGTTTTCTATTGGTCTTCAATAAAAATGAAAAGTTAGTAGGCCTTTTCCCTCGACAAGTGCAAAAGGCTTCTTCTTATGTTAGACCTGCCTACGTGGACACCGCTGCCTATAAAGAAAAAGAAATCAATGTGACTACCCCCGGACATAGTTTGGTTGGTTTGTTAACCACACCTGCTAAAGGAGCCAATTTCCCATTGGTGGTATTTTTACATGGCTCTGGCCCTGCCGATATGGACGAAACTGTAGGTCCAAATAAACCTTTTAAAGATCTTGCTGGTGGTTTAGCCAGTCAGGGAATTGCCAGTATCCGTTATGTAAAAAGAACATTAGCGTATTCAGGTGATTTTAGCAAAGCATTTACCGTAAAAGAAGAAGTGCTGGATGATGCCCTTGCAGCCATCGCATTAGCGAAAACTATTCCTGGCGTGGATAAGAGTAAAATCTTCTTATTCGGACACAGTATGGGTGGGATGCTGGCGCCAAGATTGGCCCTGCAGGTTCCAGACATTAAAGGAATTGTACTTGCTGCGGCACCGGCAAGAAAGCTGACCGACCTGATTGAAGAACAGAATAAATATGCTGTCGCACAGGCGAAGGATACCACAGGAAAGTTACAGAAACAATTGGAGGAGGTGTTAAAGCAAACCGCACAAACGAGGTTTACTACCATAGGAAAGATGAAACCGGATTCTTTAATTCTAGGTTTGCCTGCTGCTTACTGGGCAGATATCAACCAATATGATCAGGTTGCAGCTGCGAAAAAGCTGACCAAGCAAAAGATTTTTGTAGTTCAGGGAGCTTTTGATTTCCAGGTTGCTCAACAGGATTTTGACTTATGGAAAGCCGCATTAGGTAAGAAAAGCAATGTGACCTTGAAGTTATATCCCGATTTAAACCATTTGTTTATCCCTCAAACAGAAAAGGGAAATACGTCCCAGTATGGAATACCTGGTAGTGTTTCAGGAACTTTAGTCGAAGACTTAACCAATTGGGTAAAAGCTAAATAAAAAAAAGGGGGATTATTTCCCCCTTTTTGCCATGACTAGTTTGTGCCATTGTTTCATCACTTTTCGGCCTGCAAGCTCTGCTTTTGCTGCGTTTTTATGGCTGGAATCCAGCTGCTTAAAAACGACGTCTGCCAGCTCGTTCATAAAAGGCTCATGTTGTTCCATCTCCTCTTCTGAACGCTCTTGCTGGGCAAGGTAATGAAGAAAGAAAAGGGTAGCCCAGCGCTCATCGCCGTCTGGCTGACTATAATAAAAAGGGAAGGAAACCCTATCCACAAATTTTTGAAGAAATGCCTGCGGTTCTACTCTAAATAGATCGCACAGCACGCTAAAGTCTTCCGGGGGATCAATGGTGACATTTATTTTCATTAGCTTATATATTTGGTTAATTTTAACTGATGGCCAGGAGCCGCTGATAGTAGCGATAGTAGATTTCCTGATATTTCTTGACGCGCTGTTCATGATCCCTGATGATAAATAGCCAGAGGTGCAGCTCTTGTATCTGGTCTATAAACTGCACTTGCAGCATTCTAAGGGCATTGTTGCTGGGCAGCTCCTTACTGATATTTAAAACCTTATAAAAAAAGCCCATCGCTTGATTTTCTACCACCCGTTTGAGTCCCACATTGGCATGGACAATCGGCAGGGAAATCTGCGACATAAAATGCTGCAGGTATTCTTCCGGAGAACAGTTGTGAAGTTCACAAAGCAGGCAGAAATCCATTTTAAGCTCCAAAGTCTTGCCATCCTCCATCACCAAAGTGGTTTGCTGAGTTCTGGAGCGTTCCATAATCCCATAGATTTTTCTTACTAAAGGCGCACACATTTTCCTTTTTCTCGAAGGAGCTAAGTCAGGTGTCACCGAAATCTTAATGATTTCCCGAATGTACCTTAGGATCGGCTCCCGATGCTTTATAAAAGCAGAGCCACTTTCTCTATGGATGGAAATAGAATAATTTAAAAGCGTATTGGTTGCACATCGGTAAATGTCGTCAGACTTCTGGCTCAAGGAGTCATAAAACGAAACATGGTCTATGAAAAGTTGCAATACCTCTGGAATAGGTAATTGATAGGTTGCACAGGCAATCTTAAAATCCAGTGGAATAGTGGGGAAAGTTGGTGTCTTGGTTTTCATGGTTTGAATTGTTCTAAGTCATCACGTTTTTTATTCCGGTCATTCCTGTGTCCTACAGGATGCCCACATTATTCAAATACTTTTTCATACATACAGCCATTGTCTTTAGACTTGATTCTTTTCAGTTTTGGGAAATCATTCTTTTTTGTCAAGTTGAGCAAGGCAGCCTGGAGGTGTCTCGGTGAAAGGGACGCTGATGTCCTGCTTCGGCATTTCTGGTAGATTTGAAGCGGAGACTGGGGGATGTAAAACAGTTTGCCTTCAAAAAGTACATGGAGAATGGCTATCGCCTGAGCTTCAATGGAGAGCTCAGTGACTTTATGGGCATTGCCCTTTGTATTATTCTCTATAAGGTGAAAAATTGACGTTTCCTGGCCATCTTTTTCCAGCCTGATCATCATGAATTCTATTTTTGCCAGACCACTGATCTTTATCAGCTGATATTCGCACTTACTGCTCCCGTTCTCAATACTTGGGATCAAACCCCTTAAAGATGGCTCTTCCACCGTGTGCTGGAAACAATGCATGTCCTCATAAGTAAAACCAATGCTGTTGAGCTCTTCTTTTTGTTTCATATAATCATTGGTATAACCCATTAAAAAAGAAACTTCTGAAGTGCTGTAACCCTTGGCTATTCTTTTAATCATGAAGCTGTATAACATTCCCACATTTACCGGGGAAAGCATCGCTTTATAAATTAAGGGTAACGAAGAATTGTGCTTATTTTTCATACTATAATCCTGTAAATTCTATTATATGTATAGATAATCAATACAAACGTATGTATAATATGTCTATTTAACCAAGTTGTGTATAGTTTATCTTTCTCATTTATATATTTATCTATACTTATTATTAGAAAAACCATATTTATCATGACAAAATTAGGAGAGTATCTTGCGAAAAGATCTGTGAATAAATCGCAGGTAGCCAAAAGAACAGGTCTAACAAAAGCAAGAATGAACGAGCTTACTTTAACGGATACGGCCAAGTTGAGAGCAGAAGAACTTTACCTCATCGCATTGGCCATCAAGGTAAACCCTTGTGAGATGCTCAGCGATCTATGTGAGGGGGTAGCCTTGGTCTCGGAAAGTTAAATTATCTTTAAGCTTATGCGCAGAAAACCGGCTTTCATCACACTCGTATATCTTGCCCTTGGAGCTTTATGGCTAATTTTGGGCAGTGAGTGGATTCGCTACCTGGATCAAAGTATGCCGGAAAGAGATATGCGCTTTCTGTATGGCTATAAAAACCTCATTTTTCTATTTATTTCCGGACTCATTTTATTTGTGCTGATAGAAATGTATCGGAGGAGTATCTCCAGAATGGAAAATAACTATAAACAGCTTTTTGAGGGTTCTATTGCCATCATCTATGTTTTTGACCGCGAGAGTTTCCGATTATTGGAGGTAAATGAACGGATGGTAGAACAATACGGTTATACCAAACCAGAATTGTTAAACATGACAGTAATGGATCTGAGGCCGGAAACGGAGTTTAGTAAACTGACCGAATACCTTAAGTCTCCACATAAGGAGGGGCGTGCAACAGAGGTCTGGCTTCACAAAACAAAAGGTGGAAAAATCTTTCATGCACTCATTTCTCACCATAGAACTATCTACAAAGGTCAGGAGGCTTACACAGTGATTGCGATTGATATTGAAGTTTACGTGAAAGCAGAAGAGCGGATCAAAGAACTGTTAAAGGTATATGAAACGGTTACGAGTGTAACGAATGATGTCATCTGGGAGTATAACCCCGGAACAAATGAACTCAAATGGCAAAATGGTTTCTCGGAAATTTTTGGCTATACTGAAGACTTAAGGGAAAATACCAAAGAATGGATCCTGAGTAAGGTGCACCCGGAAGACCAGGAGTATATGGAACAAAGCATGGCCGAAAGCCTGGAGCAACTGAGTAATTCCTGGCGTTGCGAATACCGCTTGCAATGTGCGGATGGCAATTATAAATATGTCTCAAACCAGGCCTTTATCCTGCTGGATGCCCATGGACAGGCAGAAAAAATGGTAGGCGCCTTGAGAGATATTACGATCCGCAAGAATTATGAACATCGTCTGTTGCGTAAAAATGAAATACTTAAAAACATTGCCTGGGAGAATTCTCATAAGTTCCGCAAACCAGTCAGTAACATTATAGGAATTCTGAACCTGATGAAAATCGAAGAAAAAGGTACGGATGCGACCTGGTTAACCATGCTGGAACGTTCCGCATTGGAATTGGATGAAATGATCGGTCAAATCAATGAGCGCACCAATGTCATTGGAGAGGACGATTAGTTTTTCCATTTTATATCATATTTATATCATCATTATCGCCGTTTTTTAATATGTGGCAAAATTGTTGCTAGTACTTCGCCGAAGTTCAATTTAAAAACAATTTAATATGATCAAAAGAATACATGTGCTTGAAGATGATGAAGATATCAGGTATATCATTGGCGTTTTACTTAAAGATGAAGGATATGAATTGCAACTATCGTCTACTTTTTCAGAGCTAAAAGGGAAACTGAAAGATTCAGTACCTGATTTATTCATTTTGGATGTGATGCTGCCTGATGGAGATGGAGCCGAAATCTGTAAAGATTTAAAATCCGATATGTTTACCAAACACATTCCAATTATTGTCATGTCTGCAAACGATCAGAATAAAGAATTGAGTATCGCTGCTGGTGCTGATGATTATGTGAGCAAACCCTTTGATATTGACTACATCGTGAAAAGAATTAAAAAGTTATTGCTGGATTAATTCCCGGAATACTACATATAAAAAAGGCCCTGGATATTTAAAATATTCAGGGCCTTTTTTTTAAGCAAAGCTCAGCAATATTGGTCAGGCCTTAAAATAGAAACAGGGATAAACCTTGGAGAGGTATCCCTGTTAATTGATAGTTGGCCCACCACAGACCAACCTAAACCAAACAAACTATGACTATAACGGATATAATTATGTGATAGTTTTAAGTATTTGAAATTAAACATTTCTATGACAATAGGTGGTAGTTCTCCTCCTAAGATCTTGAAGCTACGTCTATGAATAATCTTAAAGCGAAGCTCGCGTAATGATCACCATTGATAGATTCTTTAGGTGCTAATAATGGGTATTTTTAATTCGGATGCGCTGAACTACAGTGATTTGCGTTAATCCTATGCCACAACACTTATTTTACATCGATATATATTATATTTGGCCCAAATACGAGAATAAAATGTCAGATCAGAAAAAAGAAATATTTGATGGCGTAGCTCAACGCTTAAAAATTGAAGGATTTAATGTGGTCAATCGTGATGAAAGCCGCCCATGGGGAGGTTTTTTCGTAATTGATGAAGACCAGGCACAACAATTTGCCAATGTTTATTTCGATGGACTAAATGTTGATGAATTGAAAATATCAGGTAAACTGAGCCCTAAAATATTAATTGTTGCTCCAAACACACGCTTATCATGGCAATATCACCACCGCCGTGCCGAAATATGGAGAGTGGTAAATGGTACAGTAGGTGTTTGCACCAGCGATACAGACGAACAAGGTGAAGTAAAACAACTGACACCTGGTCAAACTATTAAGTTAAAACAAGGCGAAAGACACCGTTTAATTGGTTTGGACGACTGGGGAATTGTTTCCGAAATCTGGCAGCATACAGATCCAACTAATCCATCAGATGAAAGTGATATTGTAAGAGTACAAGACGATTTCGGAAGATAAAACCGAATAGACCTGATTTAATCCCGTATAGGTAAAACTTTTACGGGATTTTTTTTGCTATTTTGCAAGCCAAACACCAGATCTGCCATAGGTCAATATTACGTATATACACAAATATGATTATTTTAGTTTTCTTCCTTTTACATTGGTTCCTCTCCTTATTTTCACAAACTTTCTTTTTACATCGTTATGCCTCGCATAAAATGTTTAAAATGAATGCTTTTTGGGAGAAGTTCTTCTATGCCATTACCTTCTTGTCGCAAGGCTCCTCTTTCCTCAATCCAAGAGCTTACGCCATCCTGCATCGGATGCACCACGCTTTTTCTGATACAGAGAAAGATCCGCACTCTCCACATTTTGTTAAAGATGTATGGGGAATGATGATCAAGACCAAAAATATTTACCTGAATTACTCCAAATTTAATGTGGAGCCAGAAGAGCAGTTTAGAGATAAATATCCTTCATGGCCGATCATTGATAAAATTGGAGATTCCTGGATCACCAGATTGGTCTTTATAGGCTTCTATGTCTGGTTCTACGTAACTTTTGCAACTGCTTGGTGGATGTTCCTTTTATTGCCGATCCATTTCTTAATGGGACCGATTCATGGTGCTATTGTCAACTGGTGTGGACATAAATATGGTTATTCGAATCACGATAATGATGATCACAGCAAGAATTCCCTTCCTTTAGACTTCCTGATGCTGGGAGAATTGTTTCAAAATAACCACCATAAAAAACCAAATAATCCAAACTTCGCTTCGCGGTGGTTTGAATTTGATCCTACTTATCCATTGATGAAGGTGATGCACTGGATGCACATCATTCGAATAAGAAAAGTCTAAAAACAACTAATATGGCAACACCCTATCTTATCTTAATTTGTTTAGTAGCGTGTTGCCTGGTCATGGCACTGGTTTGGTGCTGGGCCATTAAAATTAACAATGCCGGGGTAGTTGATGTCGTTTGGGCACTCAACTTTCCCCTGATTGCCATCCTCCTTTATTTCCTGGCTGAAGGATTTGAACTCAGAAAACAGCTGATCTGCAGCATGGTGGTCATCGCCGGACTTCGTCTCGGTGCGCACCTATGGCAAAGGGTCATCGGTCAGCTCCAAATCGAAGAAGGTCGTTATCAGCAGCTCCGTAAAGAATGGGCTCCCCATGAAAATAAAAAGTTCTTCTGGTTTTTTCAGTTTCAGGCTTTATCCAATGTAATCCTTGCTATTCCTTTTTTTCTGATTGCCAGCAATAAGGATACGCAGATCAATACCTCCGAATATTTCGGAATTGGCCTTTGGGTGATTGCCGTGCTCGGAGAAGCCATCGCGGATATGCAGCTGAGCCAGTTTAAAAAAGAGGCATGCAATAAAGGCAAAGTTTGTCAGCTGGGGTTATGGAACTATTCCCGCCATCCCAATTATTTCTTCCAGCTGCTCCTATGGATTGCTTATTTTCTTTTTGCCCTGAATGCACCATGGGGATGGATCGCGATCAGCAGTCCGGTCATCATCGGTTACCTGCTGTTCAAAGTAACTGGCATTCCTGCCACAGAAGAACAGGCCATCCGTTCCAAAGGCGAATTATACCGCCAATATCAGCAAAGTACCAGCGTATTTGTTCCCTGGTTTAAAAAGCAGATTTCTAGTCTAAAATAAAAACCATTGTCACTTAAATAACGTATAGTTAAAGTAATCAGCGATACTTTAACACAAAGATTCATGTGGTACAATACTTTAATTGAACAGAACAAATTACCAGATTTTATATTACGCACTGGGATTCGCAGATTGCTGAAAAAGCGCCTCCAGGATGAAACAATAGGGGATGCAGAAGCTCAGCAGCATCGGCTGAATAAACTGATTGCAAAATTGAAAACCGAACCCATTGCCGTTCATACACAAGATGCCAATCAGCAGCATTATGAAGTGCCCACTGCTTTTTACCAATATTGTTTGGGGAAACATTTAAAATATTCGAGTGGGTACTGGAATCCAGGGGTAACCTCTTTGGATACTTCTGAGCAGGATATGCTCGAGCTCACTACCAAGCGTGCAGATCTGAAAGATGGTCAGGATATTCTCGAATTGGGCTGCGGATGGGGATCTCTTACCTTATTTATGGCTCAAAAGTACCCCGCCAGTCAAATCACGGCAGTCTCCAATTCTGCAACTCAAAAGGCTTATATCGACCAGACCGCAAAAGAAAGAAAGCTGCATAACATTACGGTCATCACCGAGGACATCAATGTGTTTAAAAGCCCCATTCAGTTTGATCGTATCCTTTCCGTAGAAATGTTCGAGCACATGCGCAATTATGAATTGCTGATGGGCAAAATTGCTTCGTTTATGAAAGATGATGGCCGACTGTTTGTTCACATTTTCAGTCACCATACTCTAGCGTATAAATTCGAGGTGAAGGATGAAACTGATTGGATGAGCAAGTACTTTTTTACCGGGGGGATCATGCCTTCCAATCACTTGCTGCTTTACTTTAATCAACACCTTACCGCAGCGAATCATTGGGTAGTAAACGGGACAAATTATGCAAAAACATCCGAAGCATGGCTTAAAAATATGGATGCCCATAAAAAAGAAATTATGCCTATTTTAAGGGAAACATATGGCGCAGACCAGGCCTTGAAATGGTGGGTCTACTGGCGCTTGTTTTATTTGTCATGTGCAGAATTATTTGCCTATAACGAGGGCAATGAATGGATGGTTTGTCATTACCTGTTTAAAAAGAAAGCCTGATGGAAAAAGTAGCAATTATAGGTACTGGTATTGCCGGAATGGGTTGCGGTCACCTGCTCCAATATAAATACCACCTTACTTTTTATGAAGAACAGGACTATATTGGTGGACACACCAATACGATTACGCTCGAAGAACATGGGGAACCCGTTTATATAGATACCGGATTCATGGTATTCAATCAGCAGACTTATCCTCTGCTGTCCAGGTTATTCGACAAAATACATGCGCCGGTAAAGACAACTGATATGTCTTTCAGCGTACAATACCTGCCCGATCACCTGGAATATAGCGGTTCAAGTCTGAACCATCTTTTCGCACAGCGAAGGAATTTATTCAACCCTGCCTTTTTAAAGATGCTGATGCAGATCAACCGCTTTAATAAAGAAAGCGTGGCTATTCTTGACCAGCCGAAGTATGAAAATTACTCCATAGGCAAGTACATCAGCGAATTTGGTTATAGTCAGGATATGCTCTGGAAATACCTGATTCCGATGAGCTCCGCAGTATGGTCTACACCAATGGAGCAAATTCTGGACTTTCCTGCCGTATCATTGATCAGGTTCTTTAAAAATCATGGTTTCCTCGGACTAGACACCCAGCATCAATGGTATACGCTTCACAATGGCAGTCAATCTTACCGCGAATTATTGATCAAGCCTTTTAAAGATAGGATTCAGCTGCGGAAGAAAGTAGTGGAAGTATCAAGAATGGCCGACGGAAAAGTCAGTGTACTTGCTGCGGATGGTAGTTCCGCCATATACGACCGCGTCATTCTAGCTTGCCATGCCGATCAGGCATATGAGATGGTAAAGGATAAAACCCCAGATGAACTGCGCCTGCTTTCTAAGTTTAGATACCAGCCCAATAAAGCAGTGCTGCATACTGATCGTAATTTAATGCCTAAAAAGAAACTGGCCTGGAGCAGCTGGAATTACCGGGTAGAAAAAGAAGGAGAAGCCTTGGTGCCCAGTACCATCTACTGGATGAACCGACTGCAGCAAGTGTCCAATCATCAGGATTATTTTGTGTCCATCAATCCTTCCAGTTCAATTGATGCAAAAAAGATTATCCGTGAAATTGATTATGAACACCCCTTATTTGATGTTCCTGCAATGCAGGCGCAAAAGGAGCTGCCCATTCTCAACCAGCATGGCCCTCTTTATTATTGTGGAAGTTATTTTAAATATGGTTTTCATGAAGATGCCTATGCCAGCGCAGTTGCACTTTGTGAAAATTGGTAATGATCATTGATAATGAATTCTTCTTTATATAGCTGTAGGGTAATGCACCATCGGCTGGCGCCTAAAACGCACAGCTTTGGCTACCGCGTATACCTGTTTTACCTGGATATTGAAGAACTGCCCATGCTTGCTAAAAAGCTGAGCTGGCTAAGTGTCAATCGCTTTAACCTGTTCAATTTTCGGGATAAGGACCATTTGCATTTGCCGGAAGAAAGTGCCGAT
This sequence comes from Pedobacter polysacchareus, assembly GCF_019802255.1. GTDB lineage: Bacteria > Bacteroidota > Bacteroidia > Sphingobacteriales > Sphingobacteriaceae > Pedobacter > Pedobacter polysacchareus. The sequence goes on from NZ_JAHYSS010000002.1 coordinate 115,555, forward strand.
CAATATCAGGATCCAGGAGAGCAGAGGTCTACTGATCAAAATAAAAACCTGCGGGATAAACTTAAGAAATACTTGCATCAAAATGGATTGGAGCTGGGAGCAGGCCGCGTAATGCTGCTTACTAATCTTGCTGTCCTGGGCTATAACTTTAATCCGGTTTCATTTTACTTCTGCTTTGATGAGCAGGGGGCTCCACTCTGTGCGGTCGCAGAGATCAGCAACACCTTCCGGGAGATGAAATTGTTTCTGATTAAAAAAGAAGAAATGGAAGGGGAGAGGTTCCGGCAGCGGGTAGAAAAATATTTCTATGTATCTCCTTTTATTGATCTGGATACGCTATTCGACTTCGACCTGGCGATCCCCAATGAAAAATTAACCATTCGTATTGATGATTATGATCAGCAGGGTAATCGTTTTTTCCTCAGCACATTGATGGGGGATCGCAAACCATTAACCAACACAAATTTGCTGCGTTATTTTTTCTCCATACCCATGATTCCACTTCAGGTGATGACCCTGATTCATTGGCAGGCTTTCTTATTGTGGAGGAAGAAGTTCTCTTTTCATAAAAAGAAAGCAAACCAACAGCTCCAAAAAGACGTATATAAACCTTTAAAAACAAATTTAAAATGAGGTCGTCGCTTGCCATTACCAGACACAGAGCTGGATTTTACGAGAAACTAGTCTTGAATGCCCTGTCTAAAATGACAAAAGGCAGTTTAAAGATTACCTTGCCAGATGCTCAGGAAATACAAATTGGGGAACCGCAATCAGTACTAAAAGCCAATATTCAAGTCACAGATGCCACCTTTTTTAAAAACCTGATACTATATGGCGACATAGGTTTTGGCGAAGCCTATGTAGATGGTTTATGGGAAACAGACAGTATTACCAATGTCATCAAATGGGTGTTACTTAATATAGAAAATGCACCTTCTGTTTCTGGAAGTCAGCATAAAACCTGGGCATTAAACGTATTTAAATGGTTAAATAGGGTATACCATAACAGCAGGTCAAACAGCATCTCCGGTTCTCAAAAAAATATTTCTGAGCATTACGACCTGAATAACGATTTCTTCTCGCTGTTTCTGGATCCTTCTATGACCTATTCCAGTGGTTATTTTTATAAAGAAGGATTGACTCTTGCAGCAGCCCAGGACGCAAAATACCAGAGGCTTTGTACGCAGCTGTGCTTAAAATCTACAGATCATGTGTTGGAAATTGGAAGTGGCTGGGGGGCGAATGCCATCTTTATGGCTAAAAATTACGGCTGTAAAGTTACCTCTGTAACCATTTCTAAAGAACAGCAGTATTGGGCAATGGATCAGGTTCGCGCAGCCGGTTTATCTGACCTGGTTACTGTGGAAATTATGGATTACAGAGACCTTAAAGGAAGCTTCGATAAAATAGTTTCTATTGAGATGCTGGAAGCAGTAGGACATAATTATTATCAGGAATATTTTAGTAAATGTAATGAGTTGCTAAAAGCTGAGGGGATCCTTGCCTTTCAGGTGATCACCAGTCCGGACTCCAGATATGATAGCTTGCGTAAAGGGGTAGACTGGATTCAGAAGCATATATTTCCGGGGTCTTTACTGCCATCTGTAGCGAAAATAAATGAGGCGATCAATAAAACCAGTAACCTGACCTTGGTTGATTTAAAGGATTTAGGCTTAGATTATGAACGAACACTACAATTGTGGATGGAACAGTTTAACAGGCACCGTTTGGCAGTGAAAGCGCTAGGCTTTGACGACCGGTTTATTCGAAAGTGGCAATATTATTTTAATTATTGTGAAGCGGCTTTTGCGATGAGGAACATCAATGTAATGCAGATGGTGTATGTGAGGCCGAACAATACCAGCAGGTAAGATTCCTGCGGTAGATAAAAAAAGATTAAATTTCTAAATCTACATCATTACTTTCAGACTGAAATCTTTTGCCCTGGAAAGGGAATAAATTTTCTAGGTCTAAAAGTAACGATATAGATTTTCAGGCATAAAACCCAGTATTTGACGATAGGGTAGTTCTTTATTACGCCGTATTCTGATTATTGCCGTATTCTGATCATTATTAAGGTATTACTCTACTGGAGTTAAGTATTGTGTATACGAATAACCTTGTTCTCCATCATCGGTTTTAATGAGCCACCACTGGTCATTTTCTTTTCCCACAAGTGTTACAATTTCATGGCGGGCAGCTTTTCCAACGATATCATCATTGGTACTAGGACCTTTGCGGATGTTGAGGTTGGAGCTGTTCGTAGTTACCTTTAGCTTAGCGCCTTCAGGGATACCGGCTACACTATTGATGTTCATCACGAGGTCTCCTGAAGCATAATTTGGATCAAGACGTTCGTAAGTATCCCAGAGCTGTTGTTTTACAGCGCCACTGGTAGCGCCATCAATATATAATACGCCATCCTGTTCGCGAACATTTAAGTCGTTTACACCTGCGTTGGTTGCCGCATCAATAAGTTCTTTATATTTTTCTTGTAAAGCCATTTTTCTGTCCTCCTGGATTATTTAATCACCAATTGATTGTCTACCTTTTTAGGTTTCAAGGCATTCAATGCCATCATTAATTTTTGAAGGTCGGCTTTTTTAAGTTCTCCTTTTAAAGTAACCACACCATCATTCACTGTTGCCGCAACCGTAGGGAAGTCCTTTGTGGCATCTTTTACTGCAAGTGCTAATGGGGTATCTGCACTCACTTCAACTTTAGCGACTTCTACAGTTAGGTTATTCACTACAGATTTTACTCCTGGAACTGCTGCTGCAGCTTTTCCCAAAGCATCTTTACTCGCTTCGTCTGTCACCTGTCCGGTGATTGTAACCACACCTTTGTCGACTGCAACACCTGAAGCAGATAAGTTAGGGCTCGACTGGATGGCAGTTTCAACCGCGGTTTTTAGATCAGCATCTTTCGGCGTGCTTTTACATCCAGCAATTGTAGCCACCATAAAGGCAGTTACCATAACCAGAGCCATCATTTTGCTCATTAGTTTTTTCATGTTTAGATAGATTTTGTTTAAACTATTGTTGCTCACCCTTTTTGTGAAGCGTGTATCTACAAGATAACTAAATAACTTAACGTCTGATGTTAAAAAAAGTTTAACATTTAAAGAAAATCACCTCCCTGAAATTAGCCTCCCTACAATTTAACCTCCCTACAATTTAACCTCCCTACAATTTAACCTCCCTGCCATTTAACTTCCCCAAGTATTTTGACCATTAACAAAAAAAGCAAGCATGCTATGAGAAGACCTAGAAAATTTTACCCTTTTTCAGGGTAAAAGATTTCAGTCGTCGAATAGTCTTGCTTGCTTTTTTAGAAGAAGGTTAAAGTACCTCCCCTCTCTTTTATCCTTTTGCTGTGCTGCCTTTAGAGCTCCATCTGCGGCTACCGCTGCTTGGTGTTCTTTTCGCTCCGCTCAGGTTAGGCTCGCGTTGTCCGCCACCTTGACCTTTACCGCCAGATGGTTTACCACCACCATTACCACCTCTGCTATTTCCGCCACGAGAACCGCCACCACCACGTGAACCACCGCCACCTTTAGGTTTTTCAGTTGCCGCGCTCATCAGGCTCTGCCAGCTCATTGCATACGGATGATCTTCCGTTACCGGAATGCTCAGCGCAATTAATTTCTCAATATCTTTCAAAAAATCTCTTTCTTCTGCATCACAGAAAGAAAGCGCTGTTCCACTTAATCCTGCACGACCCGTACGGCCGATTCTGTGTACATAAGTTTCTGGAATGTTTGGCAATTCATAATTGATCACATGTGCCAATTCATCCACATCAATACCACGTGCTGCGATATCTGTAGCCACAAGAATCCTTGTTGCTTTGGCTTTGAAATTAGTCAATGCCCTTTGTCTGGCATTTTGTGATTTATTACCGTGAATTGCTTCCGCTTTAATTCCTACTTTGATCAGGTCTTTAACAATACGGTCTGCACCATGTTTCGTTCTGGTGAAAACCAATGCTGTTTCGATCGACTTATCCTGTAAGATGTGAATCAATAAGTTTTTCTTATCGTTCTTCGCTACGAAAAACATTTCTTGTTTGATCTTTTCGGCAGTAGAAGATACTGGAGTAACCTCAACTTTCAAAGGATTTGTTAAGATCGTATCTGCAAGTTTTTGAATCTCTTGCGGCATGGTAGCCGAGAAAAACAAAGTCTGTCTTTTTACAGGCAGTTTGGCAATTACTTTTTTAACATCATGAATGAATCCCATGTCCAGCATTCTGTCGGCTTCATCCAGAACAAAGATTTCAACATCCTTCAGGTTGATAAAACCCTGGTTCATTAAATCTAATAGTCTGCCTGGAGTGGCGATCAAAATATCTACACCACGGTTTAGTGCATCAGTTTGTGCTTTTTGGCCCACACCACCGAAGATCACCAAATGACGAAGCGGTAAGTTTTTACCATACGCTTTAAAGCTTTCCTCAATCTGGATGGCCAATTCGCGTGTTGGTGTTAAAACCAATGCTTTGATGTTCTTATGAACTTTAGTATTTGTGTGAGGCTTGCTCAGCAACTGAAGCATAGGAATTGCGAAAGCGGCAGTTTTACCTGTACCGGTTTGCGCGCAGCCTAATAAATCTCTGCCTTGAAGTATAGTTGGGATGGATTGTTCTTGTATGGGGGTAGGTTGTGTATAACCTTCTGTTTGGAGCGCTTTTAAAATTGGCTCAATCAGGTTTAATTCTTCGAATAACAATGTGTTTGTCTTTTAATGTATAATAATGAAACGAAAGAATATCGTTCAATGCAAAGATACGTATAACTTTTGGCTTTTAGGTAATTCGCTTATTTCTGGTTAAGTGGCTGTTAGTTAGTTGGTTTGTTTTCTTTGAAGCGGCTAAAAAATAATAAGGCGAGCACACAGAGTACAAAGCCAACGACTCCATTTAAGCGCAGTCCATAATCATGTCCGGGGTCTTTTCCGTACACGGTGAGCATGGCGAAAATAGCAATTCCCAGCGTCTGACCGAGTTTCACAAACAGGTATTTTACCGCAAAAAACATCCCTTCATGGTTTTCTCCTGTTTCTTCGGTGTCTTTCTGGGCAATGTCGGCAAGGATGGCATTGGGTAGAATGCCGAGTGCAGCAAGGGGGAAGGAAGCACAGCACACCAGGATGGCCATCTGCATGGTTGGCGAAAAAGGAAGTTTACCCAGGAAAAATATAGTCACAAATATCAGGCTGAGCACCCCAAAAGCAACGAGTACCAATGGTTTTTTACCAAATCTTTTAGCTCCATAATTGATGAAGGGATAGAAGACCAGGGACAGCAGGACCATGATGCCCATAAACTTCCCACCGTCGGAATCTGGTAAACCCAATAACACGGTGACGAAGAACAGCAGTCCACTGGAAATGATGCTCAATGCGATGTAATAGCTGAAATCTGAAATCAGGTAATATTTGAAATTTGAATTCCTGAACGTATTTTTTATCGCTGGCAGCAATGCGATATGTGTGGGCTTCGCATTGGTATATTCTTTTTCATTGATAAAGATAATGGGCAGGATCATGACCAACCCGGAGAAAATACTGAGGCCCCAGATGGTATACTGCAAGGCTTCTGCACGTTCGGTTAGCGGAAAAAATTGCTGAATCAGGTCGGCATAATTATTACATAAAGCGGCCAGGATCATCCCCAAAACAAAACCAACCTGCTGATACGTAGAAAGGCGTACTTTCTGATTAGCACTATGGGTCAGCTCTGCCAGCAAAGCATTGTATGGGATGATGTAAGTGGTGACCGAAATGAAAAAGCCAGCCAGCACAAAAGTCAGCCACCAGGCATTGGTAATGCTTTCAGCCTTCACCAATGGATAGAAAACTAAGGCGCAAAAAATAACTGCGGGTACAATCGCGTATTTCATGATCGGGATTCTCCGGCCTTTGGGATGGGTGCTGGTATCACTTACCGAAGCGATAAAAGGATCGTAAAGGGCATCAAATAACCTGCCGGAGGCGGCAATGAGTGATAAAATATTGAAAGCCCCGAATACCAATAATTGTGGCACCAGCGGATATAAACCAGAATTGTTTGGCGGTAGATAAAAGTAAGGTAGCATCACAATGATCAGATTGGTCATGATACTCCAGCCCATCATTCCGGCAGCGTAGGCGATTTCTTTTCTTAAAGGCAGTGGTTTTATCGGCATATTCTATAATTCGGGTACTGGTCTGTTTTAAGGCTAAGTTAGGTTTTGGTGTGCTGTTTCCGGAGATAATGATTGAGAAAATAGAGCAGAATAAAAGCAGCAAAGATCAGCAGGCCATTTCTGCCGGCTTCTTGGTCACTGAAATAGATGCTGAAGCCTACAAAAGAATAGGCGGTAATAAAAATCAATGGCAGCAGCGGATAAAGTTTCATGCTGTAAATGGTATTCTTGTCCAGATGGGCAGTTTTTTTCCTCAGGAAAAAGATCGTTGCTGCAGAGCTGGCCATCCCGATACAGTCTAAAAATATGGTGTAATTTAAAATCTTATCGAAGGTTTGTGCATACAATAGTGTGAAAATAGAAATCACAGAAAATACACTGAGACTCACAAACATCACCTCATTTTTTTTGCTCTTTTTACTAAATACGGCGGGTAGGGCTCTTTCTTCGCCCATAGCATACATCACCCTCGGGTTGCTCAGTAAATTCACATTTACATAACCCAATACAGAAAAGTAAACCAGGCAGGAGAGGATCGTGAAACCCATTGGGCCGAATAATTTTCCGGCAAGGATGGCAGCAATACTTTCGGCAGTTTTCAATTGTTCAAATCCAATCACCTTTACATAAGCATAATTGATGGCCATATACAAGACAATAATTATGGCAAGGCCGATCATAATGGCGCGGGGAATCACTTTGCTGGGTTCTTTCGTTTCGCCGCCAAAATTGATGCTTTGCTGGTAGCCGCCAAAGGTAAAGGAGATCGCAATCAGGCAGACGCCGAGTGCCTTTCCATAATCCATCCAATCAGGTGCAACACCGGTGATCGTTTTAAACTCCGGTAAGCTATTGCTGATATTTGCGGCTCCTGGACCGGTAAAGATGGCGCAGATCAAGATCAGCACCATACCTATTTTTACCATCGACAATACATTTTGTGTCTTTGAGCTCACTTTTAATCCGAATAAATTGAGCAGATAAAACAAGAAAATGGTCACTGCAGCAATCACAATCCTATAAAATTCTGTTTGCAGTTCGAGGGGAAGAATGATTTTACTAAAGTACTCGGCACCAATCAGGGAAACTCCTGCAACAGAAGCGGCATTGGAAACCACGATGATACAATTGATGGCAAAGGCAATAGAAGGATGGTAAAATGCAGAGAAAATCTTGTAGTAACCGCCGGTAACAGGGAATCTCGAACCGATTTCGGCATAAGTCAGTGCGCCGCAAAGGGCAACTAGTCCACCAATGATCCATGCAGAGAAAAACAACTCCGGAACCTGTGACGCTGCAGCCACATTTATCGGTGTCCGGAAGATGCCCATCCCGATCACCAAACTAACCACAATCATAGATAAGTCGAAGAGGGAGAGCTGTTTCTTCTCAGGCATAAGGGATTTGTTTTATTCCTTGAATATACACGAAAATGTGTATTTGTTGAAACTTTGATGTTGATTCCCCGGCATATTACCTTAAATTTGTAATTCTACTCAAATTACATCATGGCTGAACCGAATTATAACGAAGATAGTATACGCTCCCTCGATTGGAAGGAACACATCAGACTGCGTCCCGGTATGTATATCGGTAAACTTGGAGATGGTTCTGCTCAGGATGACGGGATTTATGTATTGCTGAAGGAGATCGTCGACAACTCAATTGATGAGTTTGTGATGGGTGCCGGACGAACCATAGAAATTACCGTTTCTGATCAGAAGGTAAACGTCCGCGATTATGGTAGGGGAATCCCATTGGGTAAAGTAATTGATTGTGTATCAAAAATCAATACCGGTGGTAAGTACGATAGCAATGCCTTTCAGAAATCTGTAGGGCTGAATGGGGTGGGTACCAAGGCCGTAAATGCCTTGTCTAACACTTTCGTGGTGCAATCGTACCGTGATAATAAAACTAAAAAGGTAGAGTTCTCCAGAGGAGAGATCACGATTGATAATCCGATCATTGATACCACACAGCGCAATGGTACCGCGATTACGTTTTATCCGGACGAAACGATTTTCAGAAATTACCATTACATCACTGATTTCGTGGAAAGTATGATCTGGAACTATGTGTTCCTGAATGCCGGACTAACCATCAACTTCAACGGACAAAAATATTTATCTGAACGTGGACTTTACGACTTACTGCACAAACACGCAGGGGCGGAAACGATTCGCTATCCGATCATTCACCTGAAAGGGAATGATATTGAGATCGCCATGACCCACGGACAGCAATATGGAGAAGATTACCATTCTTTTGTAAACGGCCAGCATACTACCCAGGGAGGAACTCATCAGGCGGCATTCCGTGAAGCAGTAGTGAAAACCGTAAGAGAGTTTTATAAAAAAGAATACGATGCTGCAGATATCAGGGCTTCCATTATTGCCGCGATTTCGGTCAGAGTACAGGAGCCGGTATTTGAATCTCAGACGAAAACAAAACTGGGTTCCCAGAATATGGGGCCAGACGGACCTTCAGTAAGGACTTTTATCAATGATTTCGTAAAGAAAGAATTAGACGATTACCTGCACAAACATACCGATGTAGCAGATGCTTTATTGAAAAGGATCTTACAGTCGGAAAGAGAACGTAAAGACATTGCGGGTATTAAAAAACTGGCCAACGACAGGGCTAAAAAAGCATCCTTGCACAATAAAAAACTGAGAGATTGTAAGGTGCATTTTAACAGCACACATGAGAAGAAATACGAAACGACCCTGTTCATTACAGAGGGTGATTCGGCTTCTGGATCGATCACCAAGTCGAGAGATGTGGATTGCCAGGCAGTATTCAGTCTAAAAGGAAAGCCTTTAAACTGTTATGAGCTGACTAAGAAAGTAGTCTATGAGAACGAAGAGTTCAACCTGCTGCAGCATGCTTTAAATATTGAAGATGGCCTGGATGGTTTACATTACAACAATATTGTCATCGCTACCGATGCCGACGTAGATGGAATGCACATCAGGTTACTGATGATGACTTTCTTTTTGCAGTTCTTCCCGGATTTAGTGCGCTCAGGACACGTATACATCCTGCAAACGCCTTTGTTCCGCGTTCGTAATAAGAAGGAAACGATTTATTGCTATAGCGATGACGAGCGTAAAGCGGCCATTACCAAGCTGGGAAATAAACCAGAAATTACTCGATTTAAAGGACTGGGTGAGATCTCACCAGATGAGTTTGGTTTGTTTATCGGAAAAGACATCCGATTAGACCCGGTGATCCTGAAAGACCAAACGATCAAAAGTCTACTGGAATATTATATGGGCAAAAATACCCCAGACAGACAGCGTCATATCATCAAAAACCTGAGAATAGAAAAAGATACTTTAGAAGATATCGTAGCTCCGGCAGATCGTTCTAAAGCAGCTGCTGCGCTAAAGCAGGAAGCTGATGATGAAACAACAGATGAAGAAATGATCGCAGAATCTGCTTAAATTAAGCAGTGTTTGGCGCTAAATATGGCCCGTAAATCAACTGATCTACGGGCCATGTTTATTTAAAGGTTTTTAATTTCGAAGTTTATCACTCTAAAAATTGTTAACTCTTCAAAACAAAGGCAGGGAATTACTTTAATTGAACCGTATCTTCCGGATGCTGAGGAGGCAAGGCAGTCACTTCTCTCTCCACCACTACGACCTTAGTATGCACTGCATACTTGCTGGGTTTAATACCAGTATCATATTTTTCCGCATAAGCTTGTGTAAACTCAGCTCCGAAATAAAGAATAATCGCGGTATAATAAATCCATAATAGAATCACGATGATCGATCCGGCAGCACCAAATGCCGAAGCTGGATTGCCCACTTCTATGTAAATGCCGATGAGGTATTTACCCATGCCAAACAGCAGGGCGGTAAACAGGGCGCCAATAAAGGCCGGTTTCCATTTCAGCTCCACATCTGGTAAGACCTTAAATATAATGGTAAAGATACTGGTCACCACAGCCAGTGTGATTGCATTGGTAACCATCAACATCATCAGTTCCGAAATTTCTGCGATGTTGATATAATTGGCGATCTTATGTCCGAGGCCAACCACTAGACTATTCACTACTAAAGAAACCAGCATTAGAAAGCCCAGAGATGCAATCAATGAGAAAGAGAGCAGCCTGTTGACAATAAGTTTTTTCCATCCTTTTTTTGGAACGGCCTTTACTTTCCAGATCAGGTTGATGCTGTCCTGAATCTCAATGAAAACTGCTGTAGCACCAATAATCAAAGTGCCAAAACCTATAATCAGGCCCAGCGTACTCTTTCCGCTATAATTGGCATTGTTTACAAAGCTTCTCAATTGATTCGCTGCATCTTTACCAACCATGTTTCCAATTTCTGCAAAGAACTTTCCTCTAGGATTAATGCTGCCGATATCTGCCGTATCCCCTAAAAATAAGCTGGCTGCAGAAAGTACAATGATGATCAGCGGGGTTAAAGAAAATATCGTATAATAAGCAAGTGCTGCACTTAATTTCATCACGCGATCTTCCATGAAGCCTTTTCCGGCGGCAATAAAAAGATGCCCTGTGGCCTTAAGGAATTCGAAGGTTTTCTTGATAAAATTCATGCTGCTGTTAGAATGGGTAACCAATACCCAGGTTAAATGTTAAGTTTTGTTTTCTCCAGGTACTGCTGCCAAAATCGATGTCCTTGATCACCCATGCCGGTCCGGTAGGTAAATCAGGTCTTCTGATAGGGAAGGCCAGGTCCAAACGGATCACAAAGAAGGAAGCATCTACCCTTAATCCGGCACCTGTACCTACAGCCATTTGATTCAGGAAGCTGTTGAATTTAAACTGCCCTCCAGGTCTATCCGGATCGTCTTTCCTCAGCCAGATATTTCCTGCATCGATAAATGCAGCACCATAAAGCATACTCACAATTTTGAAACGCAGTTCAGAATTCAGCATGATTTTAATGTCACCACCCTGATCTCTGAATTTTAAAGTATCAGACACCTGAAATGTGCCAGGTCCCAATAACCTTGACCCATAGGCACGGATGTCACTGCTTCCCCCGGCAAAAAATTGACGAACGAAAGGGAGTGCCTTGCTATTTCCATAAGCATAGCCCATACCTACATTTAAACGATTGGCCCAGGTTACTTTTTTGTTGACCTTGTAATAGTTTCTTAAATCACCTTCCAGCCTGATAAATTGAGAAAGTGCGGTACCAAATATAGATTTTTGTCCTTGGTCGTCTTTAGGGGCAAATAAACCAAATAGAGTACCTGAGGTTTCCAGATCAGCAGAGAAATAAATGTTGTTTCTTTTACTTTGATTTACCTGATCATTATAGGTGAAATTATAGTTTAGGCCTATGATAAACTGGTTCTCTAAGCTGCTTCTTAAGGAAGGACTGCTGAGAAATATAGAAGTGTCTTTTACATTAGACCTGACATAATTGATGGAGATCGGATTAAAAATATGTTCTTTATAAATGTTTTCTTTCCAGTCGTAACCAAACTCTCCCTTAATGGCATTTAAGCTGTAATCTTTTCTATTCAGAATTTGATAAGAGGTTAGGATATTTGTTTTTGGAATGAAAGCATTGGTACTGTTAAACTTGAAAAATGGCAGCAGGAAACGTGGGAAAATCAATTTTGCCTGTCCGGTTAAGGAATAGGAGTTACCCTGCGCTTGCTGCGATCCTCTGATTTGCTGTTCAAAACCACCACTGGCACTGATTTCCAATTGCTCAGCACCACGAAACACATTTCTCGTCGTTTGAGTAATCTTCACTTCTGAACCTACAAAGTTATTCGACTTACTAGTTCCTATCACCTGAAAGGATAGCGAATTTTTCTTTAAGGGTGTCAGGTAAAAATTCACATCCAGCTGGTTGTTTTTAAAACTATCTACTGGTAGGAAATCTGCTTTAACCACCTTAAATGTACCAATGTTTACCATCCTGTTTAAGGATTGATTATGGTCCTGACGGTTATACAATTCTCCTTTGTTAAAAAATACAAGGCGATCAAATACACCCAATTTAAAGGTATTCCTTGGGTCTTTAATGATGAAATCTTTATAAAGAACCGGTTTACTAGCCCTGATCAAAGAATCAAACCTTAAGGAATAATTAGGGTAAATGGTGATGTCATTAATGGTATAAGGCTTCAATGCTGCATTTGGGGTAATCTCTTTTACTTTTAAAAAGATATTTACATTGTGCTTGCCAATTGTACTGTCTACCTGAAGAATCAGGTAATCTGGATTAAAGTAAAAATAACCACTTTGCTTCAGGTCATCATCAATACGCTCGCGCTCCGCTTTGAACACATCAAAGTCGTAAAAATTACCTGGTTTGAGTAAACTTTTTGAAGCATTTGTACGGATGATCGCGGCAATTCCCGAGCTGTCTGTTGGGAAATTTACCTTATTGATTTGATATCTATCGCCTGTTTCAGCGGTATAAACTGCTTTAGCTCTTCTGTTTTTTACGATGGTATCTCCGGTTACTGTTGCCTGTAAATACCCCTGACTAATTAAATAGCTAGTCAGCACAGCATTGTTGTAAGGAATTTTAACCTGGCTTTGCAATACCGGCGGTTCTCCCACTTTATTACGCAGCCAATAGCGAATACCTTTTTGTTTTTTTGGTTCGCCGGCCAGGTTATAGATGTATAACTTTATTTTCAATCCTAAGAATGATTTGTTAGGACGTGGTCTGGTTTTAGCCTCTAAAACTCCCTTCACATCTTTCTCCTCAGAAATCTTTCCTGTCGAATCCGGGTTGATCCTTACCGTTGCACCTGTATATAAGTTCTGTCCAGCCGGCAGGTATTTAATATTGCTGCAGGCAGAAAATACCAGGCAAAGACTCATAAAAAATAAAGGTCTAATTCGCTTTCTCATTTTTGGGCTTCTGTTCTTTTTTAATCGTTCTTCTGTCTTTGAATCTTCTAAAGATCTCACTGAATTTATTGTAATCTACTACTAATGCAAAACCTAAACCAGTTTCTATGATCTGACCTTCAATAATACCTTCCGTTTGGTTCCTTCTGTAGGCACGGAGGCGGTAACGTCCATCTTTAGAAAGTAGATATTCTATATTGACGTTTCCGGCAATGTTGCTGGCATTTTCATTATTCTGACCTGAACCGCCTTCTAATCCAAAAGAACTACCCACCGTCACCGTCAGTCTGTCGTCTAAAAGTTTTTTAGATAAACCAATTTCCAATTCAGTACGGTTTTCTAATTTTCCGGTAGAATAATCCTCCGAAGTATTCAGTCCGAAGTTCACATCTACTCCTTTAATCAGATCGGAAGCCAGGTTGTTCAATTGCTGCGTTAATAATTTACTCACACTCTGACGGGCATAATTAGCTACAAGTCCATTGCCGCTTCCTGCTAAACTTTGGAAAGGATTATCTGCAACAAAGCGTTCCAATGCCAGTAAAGCAAATACCTGTTTGTTCAATTCACTCTCATTGGCATTTACCTGCTGTAGCTTGGTATACACACGGCCCCCTATAATTCCACGTTCATTTTCTGGCAAGTCCAGCTTGAAACTGATGATCGGTTTCATTATTTCACCATCAATCATCAGGTATACCTGGAATGGGAATTTTTGTTTGGATTGAGTTCTTGTCGCATCATCCACCTCATTGGCAACTAGATCGATTGCAGGTGCATTTACTTCGTACAGTGCTGTAATGTCGACATTTGCGGATGTCGGTTCACCAGTCCACACAATGCTGCTGCCTTGCTGGATTTTAAATTCTCTGGTTGCAAGGCCACCAACAGAAAGTTTATAAGATCCGTCACTCAACTCGTATCTTCCGGTCATGCTGATCTTGCCACTTGGGTCCATCGTCGCATTTAAAGTCCCTTCTCCTTTTACCTTCAGCATATCACCATTAGAAGGGTCAACGACAACGTTAAACTCCGCTTCTTTATTCATTTCTATATCTACACTTAGGTTGATGCCCTGGATTGGTGCTTTATTGAGGCTATCCGCTGCACTGGTCAATGCCATTTTGCCATTAAATGGTGGGGCATCTTCATCTATAAACTGAACCACACCTTCCTGATCTATAATAGAAGGATCTGAAGTTGGCATGGCAAAGAAGAATTTAGTTCCTTTGTTAACGGACATCGCGATAGTGATCTGTGGCTGATTTAGATCTCCCCGTATTTTAAAGGCTCGGGTAGTGACAAACACTTTACCATAAATCATGTCATTATCGGCTTCCGTAGAATTCATCAATCTGAAATTATTGGCAGAAATATCTAATCCGAAACGGAAGTCTGTATAGTTTTTCGTATACACCATACCATTCACTTTTAGCGGCTGATTTAAGGAATCCAATACCGTAAAGTTGTTGAATTTGATCCCTTCCTCATTAAAGCTGATGGTTTCATTTGGCATTCTGAAATAAGAATTTACATAGGTAGCAGTAAAGGCAGCCTGGTTAAATTTCACTTCTCCACGGATCACTGGTGCTGTTAACGCACCTTTTACTGACATTTCTCCGCTGATCGTTCCAGAACCATTTTTAATCTGACCCATAGAAACGCTTTCCAGTTGTTTCAGGTCGATCTTGTCCACATGCAAGGTTAAATCTAAAGCACTTTCAGGTGCGGTATAATAGAAACCATTCGCTCTCAGCTCGTGAACACCGGATAAGGATATATTCGTTTCAAATGCATTTTCTGTATTGTTATTGACAGCCAGGCGTAAAGTACCCAGCTGATCTTTCTGATAGCGCAGCTGATCAATGGTTAAATTGGCTTCAAATTTCGGTGTGCCCATCAGGTCTTTTGCATCCACCGTACCATTGATGGAACCACCAACTAAAGAGCTGTCTTGCTCTGCGAATTGAGTCAGTGTTTCAATTTTAAAATCTTTAAACAATACTTTTAATGGCGCATTAGGCTCATTACTTACACTATTGACACTCAACAACTGATTGTTTCTGCTGATGTCAAAGTTCCTTGCCATGATGCCGGATTGTCCAAACTGAATGTAATTGTCTGGTGCCACAAGCCATTTCTGGTAGTTTAGCAGCAGCTTTTGAGGATCCAGACTAAAGCGGAAATCTTTATTGATCGATTGGAAAGTACCACCCAGCTGGTATTTGTTCTTCAGTTTGCTGTCTCTTAAATAAATGTTAACCCCTAAGTTATTGTTCAGTGCATCTCCGCTGACCTCTGTATTGTACAGGTTGATAGAAGTGCTTTGCAGGCTTTTTACCGTTAGCTTATAATTGATTTTCTGGTCTGTATTGTCAATGCTCAACTTGGTGCTGTCTACCTTGTAATCGCCATAAACTACATGAGGAACCCAGGCCTTCATCGATAAACTGTCTTTCTTCGTATCCAGCAATCCGTAGATATAGGAAGGGGAGAAGGTAGTTAGTGAAGGCACAAAATTCTGTATGAATTTAGGATTGTATATTCTGGCGAAGAAGCGGATGCGCTGATCAGGAATCTGCTTCACTTCTCCGAATTGATAGTATTTGTTGATTTGATTGGTAACGGCTGTAGCTAGATTGGTCAATTGATACTTTCCATCTATACGGGCACTCATCAACTCCGATTTTAAAGTCAGCAAACTTTTTTCGGCAGTCGTTTCTGCATGCAGCTGAATGGTATCCATGTTAAACTTTGTGCCATCTTTTACCACTTGTAAACCTTTGATAAAGACGTCGCCATTCAGGTAATCGACATCGGCAGTGCTCAAGTCTGCAGCTATTGTTCCAGCAACTTTAAATTCCGTCGGACTAAAGTTCAACGCTTTAAGGTCTACCTGTGTCAAGTCCATCTGCGCTTTTACGGCAGGATATTTACCTGCAATATTTACGGCCGCAGTCAGGTTGAAATTCAGGTTACTGTCGGCCATTTTGCTTTTCAGGTTCAACTTCTGCTGCGCATAAGTACCATTCAAACTCAGGTTTTTATAAGTGTATTTGTTGTAAACAGCACTCAGCACTTGCCCATTGATTTTAACGGCAGCAGTTTTTGGATCTAAGCCAGTTCCATTGATATGCGCTTTAACCGTGATTCTACCCAGCTGTGCTTGTTGTTTTAGCAGCTTTCCAACATTGAAATTGTTCAGGTTGATATCTGCAGTATATTGTTCTTTTCCTTTCGGCCCTTTCATGTTTGCCAGTAATTTGGCCGATCCCATATCCGTATTGATATTAAAGCCAGTATTGAAATTGGTTAAGGAACCGGTAAACTTGCCATTGGCCTGAATCGTATTTGGCAATTCTATATTAGTCGGTAATGTGCCCTTCGGAATCACCACCATCAGGTCTTGCTTGCTCATTGAAAACTGCCTAATGTTCAAGTCTGCATATAGCTTTTTCATATCCGGCAACCCTCTGACTTTACCATTGACATCGATTTTGGTGTTTTTTAAACCACTTGCCTGGAAACGTGGGATGTTCAGGTTATTTAGGTAACCATTCAGGCTGCCATCGATCTTTAACTTTTCATTTCTATAAGCGGCAGGTACAGCATCAGAAAAATAAACGGCATCCTTTAAACCTATGATAGAGTTTTTAACCACCAGGTTGATTTTTACCCTTTCCGGATGTTTCGTCAGATCCTCCATTGAGGTGTACGTCAATGAAGTGGCATTTTCAACGGAAGTATTCGGTGTTTTTAAGATAAAGTTTTTAACGTAAATCGCCTTGTCAGTATAAGAAACATCACCTTGAAGCCTTGAAAGCTGGAAACCGCTTTTTTCTTTCATAAAGCCTTTTTTTACGTTCACTTTGATGCCATCCGGACTGTAACTTAAGCCCTCCGCTATCACCTCCAGATCCCGGATTTTTAGGTGATTGAAGTCCATACCTTTTGCTGGTTTAGCACTAAGGTTGTCGTATTGTATGTTGTTTTTTGAAAGATTTAGCTTGCTTAAAAGTAATGAAATAGGCGCAGATTCCCCTGCTGCTGATGCTTTTGATGGTGCTGCGGGTTTAAACGCAAACAACACATCTGAATTGTTTAACGTGGCCTCTTCTAACTGGTAATTGCTTTTTGTTAAATCCGCCATCAGTTTATTAATGGAGAATTCTTTCAGGTTTACTTTTGCCTTCATCTGTGTAGCAGAAGCTTTATAATCTACCGTAGAATTGTTGATTTTTCCAGTGGCAACGTTATATTTATTATGCGTCAGATCGGCAATTAACTGCGTCAATACCAATTCATTCAGGTTTACATCCGCACTCATCTGTGACACCTGGTCGTCAAAACTGATCTTCACATTGTTAAATCCAAAATCCTGGATCTCTACTAAAGGAAGTTTTCCAGATTCCGTGTTTGCCGTATCAATACTTTTTTCAAGCTGCGCTTTTAGTACCGTAAGCGGTTTCCGCTGCGCATATTTTAAATCGGTATTTTTTAAAGTAAGAGATTTGATCACATAACGCTGCTGATCCATATCAAAGTCCTTAATATTGGTTTTAAATTCACCAAGATTAAGTTTCATCTCATTTCCTGCCACATCATCACGGTAAACAATTCCAATATCTTGCAGGCTGATTTTGCTGACCGAAAATTTAAGTGTAGAAGTGGTGTCTTTTGCTACCTGATCTTCCGGTTTATTCTGGTCAGACATAAATGCGTCTACTAAAAAGGAAAAATTGAAAGTGGTATCCGGATTAACCCGGGTCACATTTGCCCTGATATTTTCTAAGGAAATATTATTGATCTCTATTTTATTGTTTAATATTTTGAACAGATTCAGGTCGACTGCCAATTTCTGCGCGTACAGTAAAGTGTCTCCTTTTCGATCTTCCAGATAAAACTTATTCAGCACAATGTCCTTTGGAAAAGCAATATGGATGCTTTCCAGGCGAACTTCAGTTTTGGTCTTGTTTTTTAAATAACTGATTGCCTGATCTTTTACGAAGTTTTGGACGGCAGGAATGTTGAGCGAAATCGCAAGCAGAACCACTAGCAAAATGAGGCTGGCGATAATCCATAATACGACTTTAAGACTTTTACGTATATATTTATTCAATTGACTTAAATTGATAGTTTGCAGTATTATTGGTTAACTAAAACCATGCCACCGGACAGGTTTTGTAGTGTAATCCCTATAAGTACAATCAATATAATAAAATTGTTTATGAAGGTGGCCAAAAATTGATGTTCAGTATAATTTCGAAATTTGTATGTTTAGCCCATGGAAGAAAGAAACTTCACAATCAGTTACCAGTCGTTTAAGGGACTGGAAGCGTTAAACGAAAAAGATCAGGCATTGTGTTTAAAGGCCGAGGAAGCCTTGAAAACCTCCTATTCTCCGTATTCCGGATTCAAAGTAGGAACAGCGATACAGTTAAAAGGTGGGAGAGTAGTGCTGGGCAGTAACCAGGAAAATGTAGCCTATCCTTCGGGATTATGCGCGGAAAGAGTCGCCTTATTTGCAATCGGTTCAGAAGATCCGAATGCAGTGATTGAAAGTATGGCAATTACCGCAAAAACTGATAACTTTGTCATTGAAAAACCGGTGACTTGCTGTGGCGGCTGTTTACAGGTCATGGCAGAGTTTGAACAAAAGCAAAACCAAGAAATTGAAATCTTGTTTTATTGCATCAACGGCGAAATTTTAAAAGTTAAAGGGGTAAAAAATCTGATGCCTTTCGCATTTGTAGAATCGCGGCTTTCAGTATAATTCAATCCTTATATTTACAGCATACAATCCATTCTTGATGAGCGACGAAATAGAAAAAAACATAAACGAAGAAAGCAAACATACCGTAATACCTATCAATGGACTTTATGAAAATTGGTTCCTGGATTATGCTTCTTATGTGATCCTAGATCGGGCCGTACCACACATTAATGACGGTTTGAAGCCAGTTCAGCGACGTATTTTACACTCTCTGAAAGAGATGGACGACGGCCGTTTCAATAAAGCCGCAAACGTGATCGGGAACACGATGAAGTATCACCCACACGGGGATGCTTCTATTGGTGATGCCATGGTGCAGATCGGACAAAAAGACCTGCTGATCGATTGTCAGGGTAACTGGGGTGATCCAATTACCGGCGACAGTGCTGCGGCACCTCGTTATATTGAGGCCCGTCTTTCCAAATTTGCCAATGAGGTTGTCTTTAACGGAGATACTACGGTATGGCAATTGAGTTATGACGGCCGTAACAATGAACCCGTTACCTTACCTGTAAAGTTCCCTCTGCTATTGGCACAAGGTGCAGAAGGTATTGCGGTGGGTTTGGCGACGAAGGTAATGCCGCACAATTTTATCGAATTGCTGGAAGCTTCCATTGAAGCTTTAAGAGGGCAGCGCCCAAATATATTACCAGATTTCTTTACCGGAGGAATGGCCGATTTTTCTGCCTATAACGAAGGTATGCGCGGTGGTAAAGTAAGGGTGAGGGCCAAAATCACAGAAAAAGATAAGAAAACTTTAGTCATCACAGAGATTCCTTTCAGCACCACTACCGGTTCTGTAATTGATAGTATCCTCTCTGCAAATGATAAAGGAAAGATCAAAATCAAAAAGATTGAAGACAATACTGCCGCGCATGTGGAGATTGTGGTACAACTTGCCCCTGGTATCTCACCGGATGTGACCATTGATGCACTCTATGCCTTTACTTCCTGCGAAGTCTCCATCTCCCCAAATACCTGTATCATTAAAGGAGATAAACCTCATTTCCTGAGTGTAAACGATATTCTAATTGAGAATACACAAAACACAAAGGCTTTACTAAAACTGGAATTAGAAATTAAATTAAACGAACTTCAGGAGAAGATTTTCTTTAGCTCATTGCTGAAAATCTTTATTCAGGAGGGAATGTATAAAAATGCGGAGTATGAGAACTCCACCAACTTTGATACGGTAGTAGAGGTATTGAACAGGTTGTTCGAACCTTTTACGCCACAGCTGTACAGGGTCATCCTGCCGGAAGATTTCAAAAAGCTGATCGATAAACCGATGAGCAGCATCACGCGCTTCGATGTGAAGAAAGCGGATGATCAGATGCAGGCCCTGGCGGATGAGATCAAAGTCGTGAAAAATCACCTGCGCCATTTAACAGATTATGCCATTGCCTGGTTCCAGCGATTACTGGATAAATACGGCAAAGGAAGAGAAAGAAAAACAGAAATCCGTTTATTCGACAGGGTAGAAGCTTCCAAAGTGGCTTTGGCCAATGTGAAGCTGTACCTGAACAGGGAAGATGGTTTCATCGGTACCGGTTTGCGTAAAGACGAGTTTGTAGCCGATTGTTCGGATATCGATGAAGTGATCGTATTCAGGGAAGATGGAAAATGTATCATCACCAAGGTAGCCGATAAAACATTTGTGGGTAAAGGAATCCTGCATGCACAGGTGTTTAAGAAAGGGGATGAACGGACGATTTACAACCTGATCTATAAAGATGGAGCGAGTGGTATTTCTTACGTGAAACGTTTCGCAGTAGTCGGCATTACCCGTGATAAAGAATACGACCTGACCAAGGGCAGTAAAGGTTCTAAAGTGCTTTATTTCACGCCTAATCCTAACGGAGAAGCGGAAATCGTAACGGTGATGTTAAGACCGCATACGAAATTAAAGAAACTGCAGTTCGACCTGGACTTTGCAGAGATCGCCATCAAAGGGCGTGGTTCACAAGGAAATATTGTTTCTAAATATCCAATCAAAAAGGTCTTGCTGAAAAGTAAAGGTGTTTCTACCTTATCTGGATTGAAAATCTGGTATGACGAACTATTGAGAAGGTTAAACGTGGACGGCAGAGGTAAATACCTGGGCGAGTTTGATGGAGATGATAAAATCCTGCAGGTACATAAAGACGGCTGGTACGAGCTGAGTACTTTTGATTTGACCAATCACTTTGATGCGGATTTGATCCTGATTCAAAAGTATGATCCTGAAAAACCATTTACGGTAGTTCAATATGAAGGTAAAGCGAAGAACCATTTCGTGAAACGCTTTGTTTTCGAACCGATTGCAGTAGGTAAAAAACTCAGCCTGATCTCTGAGGAAAACGGCTCTAAGTTCCTTTACCTGACCAGTAATCCTGAAGCAATGCTGAAGGTAGATGTGTTAAAAGGTAAAACACAAACGCCAGAGACCCTGGAAATCCTGCTTTCTGAATTTATTGACCTGAAAGGAATTCGTGCAAATGGAAATCGTTTAACCCAGCATGATGTTCAGCATATTGAAATCTTCAACCATGAAGAAGAAGAATTAGAAGAACTAGGAAAAGCGGATACCAGTACCGAGGAAGATTCGGGAGAAGAGCCGGAGGATACAGCCTTAGCAAATGAAAGCGGAACTGCTGTGGAAAACAATGGGGAAAGTGATGTTGATCCTGATGATGAAGGTGAAGATGGTGAAAGGAATGCCGATGATCAGGCTGGTGATGATGAACCCACACCACCAAGCCCGGAAACTCCAATACAGGCTGAGGAAATTGCAGCAGCACCCGAAAAGGCAGCCGAAAACGAACCTGTAGTAGAAAACATAACAGCAGCAGCTCCAATAAAAGAAACAAAGCCGAAAACTAAGAAACTGGCATTGGAAGAAAATACCTCAGCAGTACCTGTTGTGGAGAAACTGTTGGTAAAAGAAGATATTCCACATTCAAATGTGGATAACTCTGTGGATAAGGCTGTGGAGAATAAAGAAAAGCCAGTGCTGAAAAAGCCTTTTAATGCCCCTGCAAAAGAGGCTGTTAAGCCTGCTGCTGCGGATGTGGAGAAACCGAATCAGGCAATTGTACCGCCAGCTGAGGAGAAATCAGCAGCTGCTCAGGCAAACACAGCAGCAGCACCGGCAGAAACAGAAAAGCCTAAGAAAGCATGGAATGCTAAGAAAGTTCCTTTAGAGATCACGAATAGAGATCAGCTGGATTTGTTTTAAATCGCTTTTGAGCGATCAGGACTGATCAGAAATCATAAAAAAAATGAGCCATAAAGTATACCACTTTATGGGCTCATTTTTTTTATAGGTGATAGGCTATGCTTTATTTTTGTCGGGCTTGCTGCATCGGGTTGCCTCCTGTTGAACTGCCTCTAGGCGCTTGCTGCTGTTTGAACAGCTCAAACCTGGATGGCTGCGCTTTTCTTGGCCAGGAGTTATTATTCTCGTCTATATCGGCCGTTTCACGGTAAGGGTCAAGCTGAACCGAGATCACTTCCTTGTCTTTTGCAAAAACCTTGGTCACCTGGTTTTCATTCTTTCTCCAGATATACGCAGGAATCCGGTCAATCTCCTTGCTGCCATCTTTAAAAGTCCATTCAATGATAATCGGCATCACCAGTCCGCCTTCATTAGAAAATGATAATTCATAAAAGTTCTTTTTGCTTTCATACAGTTTTTGCTCTTCTGCAGATAGTGAACCGTAATATTTTTGGAATTGCTCATCTGCTGTTTTGCTGACTTCAAAACGGTCAAACTTGTTGTAAAAATCCATTAAGCTGGTGTCCTGTTCTACTGCGAATTTTATACCTGCTTTTCTGTTTCGGCCTCTGCTGATGTTGTCATTGTTTTTTTCATAAGACTTTTGATCTTCTTTATTTTCTAAAGCCTGTTTTTTGCTGTCCATTCGGTAATAGCGGACCTCATTTAAGGCAATATCGACAGGATCTGTTCCAAAAAACCAGCCTCTCCAGAACCAATCCAGATCTACTGCCGAAGCATCTTCCATCGTGCGGAACAAATCAGCCGGTGTAGGGTGTTTAAAAGCCCATCTTTTCGCGTATTCTTTAAAGGCATAGTCGAACAGCTCTCTGCCCATCACTGTCTCTCTAAGGATATTTAATGCGGTTGCCGGTTTCGCATAGGCATTAGGCCCAAAGTTGATGATGTTTTCAGAATTGGTCATGATTGGCTCCAGCTGATCTTTAGGCATTTTCATATAATCGACGATTTTATGTGCCGGACCACGCTGCGATGGATAATTGTTGTCCCATTCCTGTTCCGCCAGATACTGGCAAAAAGTATTTAATCCTTCATCCATCCATGACCATTGGCGCTCGTCTGAATTTACAATCATTGGAAAAAAATTATGCCCAACTTCATGGATAATCACCCCGATCATCCCATATTTCGTTGATTCTGTATAGGTGCCATCTTTTTCCGCGCGACCGTGATTGAAGCAGATCATCGGGTATTCCATACCGTTAGCCGCCTCCACAGAAATCGCTACCGGATAAGGATAGGGGATGGTATGTTTCGAATATACTTTCAGCGTATGGTCAATTACTTTAGTCGAGTATTTGCTGTAAAGCGGATAAGCTTCCGGGCCATAATACGACATAGACATGATTTTTTTACCATTGATGGTGGTAGCCATTGCATCCCAGATCAACCTGCGGGAAGATACCCAGGCAAAATCCCTAACGTTTTCTGCCAGATAAGTCCATGTCTTTGTATTGGTTGCTTTTTTAGCTAAAGCAGATTTTGCCTCTTTCAGGTCTACAATTTCTACAGGAGATTTTGCAGTTTGAGCAGCATTCCATCGCTTTAAACTGCTGCTGCTGAGTACTTGTGCGTAATTCTGACATTCGCCTGTGGCACCCACCACATGGTCGGCAGGAACAGTCATGTTTACTTTATAGTTTCCAAATACCAATGCAAATTCCCCTCTTCCTTCGAATTGTTTGTTTTGCCAGCCCTGGTAATCGGAATAAACCGCCATTCTTGGGAACCATTGGGTGATGGTGAAAAGGTAATTGTCGTCTTCCGGGAAGTATTCATAACCACCTCTGCCATGAACAGTCATCCGGTTGGAAATGTTATAAGTCCAGGAAATCTTTAGTTTGTATTTCCCTTTAGGTTGAAGCACAGTTGGAAGGTCAATCCTCATCATGGTATTGTTGATGGTATAAGGAAGTTTGGTTCCTTTTTCATCGGTCACACTGATAATTTTTACCCCCAATTCATTAGGACTGTTGATAATGCCTGCCAGGTCCTCGAAATTCATTTGATTGCTGATCTTGCTGGTTTCCGTCAGCTTGTTATCACTGGTAGATTTATGTTCATTTTCATCCAGCTGCACCCATAAATAGCTGAGCGGATCAGGGGAATTGTTGTAATAAGTAATAGATTCTGAACCTTTCAGGCGTAGGTTTTTTTCATCCAGTTCTGCATTGATTTCATAATCGGCACGTTGCTGCCAATAAGCTGGTCCGGGAGCTCCGGAAGCGGAACGGTAAGAGTTTGGATCAGAAATGATCGTTCCTAGCTGCTCAAACTTGTTGCCGTGATTGGATCCCGGATTGTTCAAATATTGTGCATTGCTGTTGAAACCGATAACGAGTAAAGCAAGCAGGAGTAAATTTCTTTTCATTAGTTATTCTTGAGGTGGTGGTTTGGTTAAAATTGGTGCTGTGATATATGATTCTTCCCGATTTAAAAGGCAGCGGAAAAGCGTTCTGCAGCCATGATAAAGGAGATACCAAATATAGCAGATGAAACAAAGAAAGTCCAGTCCCAGCGTTTAATTTTAAATACGCCAATGAGGATCGCGGAAAATAGAAGAATTCCGATGACAATGATGACCTGACCAAATTCCAATCCAAGATTAAAAGCCAAAAGCTCAGGGACAATGTTGCTGCTTTTCCCAAGTAAACTTTTCAGGTAATTGGAGAAGCCTAGTCCATGGATGAGGCCGAAAAATAAAGCCAGTAGGTATTTGAAATTTGTTCCTCCTTTTTTGGGTCTTTTGTTTAAAATATTGCCTGCCGCAGTAATCAGAATGGTTACAGGAATAAGGAATTCAATCAATGGAGTGTGTAAACTGACGACTTTAAAAACGCTTAAAGCGAGGGTAATGCTGTGGCCAATGGTAAAAGCGGTTACTAAAATCAGGACTTTCTTCCAGTCGCTGAGGGCGTAGGTGACGCAAAGTACCACCACAAAAAGGATATGGTCGTATCCTTGCCAGTCTAAAATGTGTTGCCAGCCTAACTGGAAATAAAGCCAAAAATCTTGCATTGTGAATTGAATTCGTAATTTCGAATTAATTATACACACATTTTTTTAATTTCAGGGCATCCAAAGGGCTATGTTGAATATTCTATTGATTTATCTGTTACCTATTTTTCATCCGTTTTACGTAAGTGTAACGGAGATTACACAGGATCCCAAATCAAAAGTGCTGCAAATCAGTGTACGTGTGTTCTTTGACGACTTCGAAAAAGCGCTGGATCATCAGTATAAAGAGAAGGTAAATATTTTGAAGCCCACAGATCGTAAAAAAGTGGATTTACTCCTGGCCGATTATATCAGGAAGCACCTGCAGATTAAAGTCAATCAGCAAACTTTGAGTTTTAAGTACCTGGGGTATGAGATCGAAGAAGATGCCGCCTGGTGTTATTTTGAAAGTCCTGCCATTCCAACCATTAAAAACATCGAGGTTAAAAATGATCTGCTCTTTGCTGAGCATGAAACCCAGTCTAACATGATCCATGTTACCGTAAACGGAAAAAGAAAAAGTACCAAACTAGACAATCCTAAAAATTCGGTGAGCCTGTTTTTTTAATCAATTGCTCATTTTTTTGTTTTATATTTTTTCAGGAAAGATAGCCCGATGGTTTAATCTATGGTTAAGCCCGGTCTGTGCGTGGATTTAATTTTTTTTTTTGTCCTTTTATTGTTTTGCTCTTCTTTTACTTTTGTTTTGCTGCAACCAAAAGAGGAGCAAAACAATAGCAAAAGAAGAGCAAAACAATAGCAAAACAGATAGCAGTCTAAAGCCTGGTTTATTCTGGGTTTCCTGAGGCCTGTTTCTCTTATTTTTGTTCAACTCCCGACACATCGTCTTGTTTTTTTTTGAACTCTATTTCTGATTTTTTGGAAATTTTACTGGAAATTTATAATTCTTTAAACGTGTATTTTGTTAATTCAATTTTGCTTCCGATTTTCCAAATTAAATACAGGCCATAAAAAAAGGAGATCCATGGGATCTCCTTTTAAAATATCGGAATAGCAGTGCTATTATTGGTATTGTATATAAAGTGGCACTGGTTTTAGTTTCAATAACTCTTCTGGAGTCATCAATCTGTTTGGTGCTTTCTTCAAGTCATTTTTATAGAACAATTTAAATCCGGTAAACTGAACTGGTTCAGGGAAGATAAAGTGACGGTAAGTTCCGATTTTAAGATCTGGTTCACCCCATCCATCCATGTGCATCACGATTTGAACTTCCGGACGAAGTTTAATGTTTTTATAGTTCGTCACCATTTTACGGGTGAAGCGGTGAACCACAAATACTTTAGGAGGAAGGTTGTATTTTTTTACCAGATTAGCCAGGTATTCTGACACATAGTTAATGTCTGCAGCATCATAAGTACCAATTTTCTTTCCTGGTTTGCTGCCATCTTTCATGGAGAATTCCGGATCAATACCTAAATGTACCTGAGGCATCTGCAGGTATTTTTCTAACCTTGGCAATTCTTTCTGAATGCTGCTTAAACCTACCTGAATATCTAAAAATACAATTGCATTTTGCATTTTAGCAATGGCCAGAACGGAGTCGATCTGTTTATCACCCATACGGTTGATGTACATTCCGTCTTTTCCTGGTGTACCACTTGCTACAGAAGCAATGTAATGCACACCTGGTTGTACCGGCGTACTTGGATCTGCCTTTTCCCAGTGTTTTACTTCCTTATTTAAGCGGCTCCACATTTCTTTAGGGGCATACTCACCTAAAGCACCCATTTTTTTAGAGTGTAAGTTTCCGTAATAAACCACAATACGTTTAAATGGCAGGATGGCACCAGCTAATGGATACGGGCCTTTTTTTAGTCCCCAGTTTCCTGTAGTATCGCCATTGGCCATTTTACGGATCAGGGCATTATATTTTGCCGTGTCTACCGGTTCACGTACTGAGCCTATTTCAGGCTCTGGGGTAGCTACGGTATCTCCATTGGCAGTAACCGTCTTCGTCTTATCGTTCGTTTTTTTTGCGTCAGAAGTGCAGCTGATGAATACACCTAGCGATGCCATTCCTATCAAAACTCTTCCTGCTAACTGAGGTATTTTCATATAAAGGTAATTGTTTTTTAAAGATAAATATTGTTACAAGTATAACACTCTTTAAAGTAATAAAAAAGCAGTTTAGTAAAGCAAGGTCCTATTATTTCTACTGCTTATTAGAATTATTCTAAATAATATTTGGAATAATTCTAAATAAGTCCTTATACTTGCAGTGCTATTTAAAATCATTCTAAATAATCAAACAATGAAACGATTGCTGCTGTTGCCAATTTTACTTCTTTTTCTCTTCATTACAGTTAATGCTCAGGAAAAAGGCGGATTTATCTCTGGAAAAGTAAATACAGCAGATGGCAAGCCAGCAGGAAATGTATTGGTTTTTATCAAAGGCTTGAAAAGTATTGCTTATACCAATGCGGAAGGAAATTTTAAAATCTTTTCTCCAAAGGGGGCGCAAGTATTGGTTTTTCAAACAGCCACAAAAAAACAAATAGAACAGCCAGTTACGGTAACAGGGAATCAGCAGCAGGAAACTCCTGCAGTCAGCTTAAGAGAAAATTCTTACGAACTCCATGAAGTGGTGATTACTGGTCAGTACGAACCACAATCTCTGCGAAATTCTGTCTATAATGTTCGAACGATCAGCAGTGAAATGATTCGTTTACGTGGGGCAACAGAGTTGAAAAATATATTAAGTACCGAATTGGGCATTCGTTTTACGACCGATCGGCCAACCGGAATCAGCAGTCCAGACTTGATGGGCGTATCCGGTGCAGGGATTAAAATCCTGCTGGATGGGGTTCCGATGATGGATCGTGGTACAGGTAAAGAAAGTTTAGGACAGATTGATATCAACACCGTTGAGCGTATAGAAATTGTGGAAGGTCCTATGTCTGTGATTTATGGCACTGACGCCATGGCAGGAGTGATCAATATCATTACCAAAAGCCGCGGACAAGATCATTTTTCAGTAACCGCCAGAGTTCAGGAAGAAACTGCGGGTAGAGAATATGATGCATTTGACGGCAAAGGAACACACAATGAATTTCTGGGCTTCAACTGGCAGAAAAACGGCTGGAATGTGGCAGCTTCCGGCAGCCGTAATAATTTTGGTGGCTGGCAAGGTAATAAAATTGGCCGCGAGCAAGAATGGCTGCCTAAAAATCAATGGCTGACCTCGGCTGCTGCCGGATATAAAAATGAAAAATTCGATGTATGGTATCGTTTCAACGGAGCCGACGAAAGTTTAAAACTTTTAGGCCCGATTACCAATTCACCAAGGGTATCCGATAAAGAATACATTTCTAAACGTTGGTTCCACCAATTGCAGGGATCTGTATTTGTAAACGATAAGCTGAGCATCGATGCTGCTGCGGCCTATACAGATTATAGTCGCCGGACTTTATCCACAGATTTGGAACTGGCTACAGGAAAAGAAACCCTATCAACAGAATTGGGTTCACAGGATCTGGATGAATTGGCTACGGTCTTCTTTAGAACTACCGCGCAATATCAAATATCACCGGAACTGGTTTTACAGCCGGGTATTGAATACAATAGGAATTCTGGTCAGGGGGGGAGAATCAGCGGATCACCGGTCATCAATGATTATTCATTTTTCTTATCCACACAATGGCAGGTAAATGAAGCCATTCAATTGAAACCTGGTTTCAGGCTGACTAAAAACTCCATCTATAAAGCGCCGCCAATCATTCCGTCCTTGCATTCAAAAATCAGATTGAATAAAGACCTTGACCTTCGCCTTTCTTATGCAAGAGGGTTTAGAGCGCCAATGCTGAGAGAGCTTTATTTTTACTATAAAGATACCAACCATGACATTGCCGGGAACCTGGACCTGAAAGCTGAATACTCGAATAGTTTTTATGGCTCTCTTGCCTGGGCAGTAAAAACTGCTCCTGATCTGCGATTCAACACGATTGTAAGTGGTTTTTTCAACGACTATAAAAACAAGATTGATTTAGGACTAGTGGAGGGGACTACGAATGTAAATACCTACCTCAACATCGCTAAGAATAAGACGACAGGCGGAGAGTGGAACAATACTTTATACTGGAAAGGTTTACAAGCCAGTTTAGGCTTCGCTTATATCGGTCAATATAATTTGTATTCGGAAGAGAAAGAACAATTTGGTGATACCCCGAAGTTTGTGTGGACACCGGAAATCAATTCCAATATCTCTTATCTGCTGCCAAAAATCAACACCAATATCAGCTTGTTCTATAAGTTCACAGGGAAGAAATCGACTTATATCTTGAGCCAGGGGGCCAGCGGTACCACTGCAAGATTGTCGAAAATGGCTGCGTTTCATATTGCAGACCTGACTTTAAATAAAACCATTAACAAATACCTGAGCCTTAACGGAGGAGTCAGAAACTTATTCGATGTCACAAGAATTCGTGCTACAGGTGTAGAAGCGGGAGCACATACCAATGATGGCAGCAATCCATTCGGCTATGGACGTTCTTATTTCCTGGGCTTAACGATGAACTGGGCTAAAAAATAAACCAAAAAAATAAGAATATTATGAAAAAAGTTTTCCATTTCCTTTTAATGATCTCTCTGATGGCAACGGCAGTATCCTGCAAAAAGTCGGATCCGCCATTGCCAGACAATACGATCAGTTTTGAAGCTGCAAAGCAAGGTTTAGAGGCCGCAGCTTCAGAAGCAGTTTTGAAAATCAACTTAACAAGAGCAGCAGATGCTGCTGTAGCAGTAACCGTTAACCTTCAGGGAACTGGATTAACTTACGGAACAGAATATATTACTGAGCCAGCAGCAACTGCAAATGTATTGACATTGAGCATCCCAGCTGGTTCAACAAGTGTTTCATTTAAAGTGAAAAAGGTAGCCAATGCCATTCTGAATGGGACAGAAACCATTGCTTTTACCATTGGCGCTGCCGGAAGTCCTGCAGTAATGGGCAGCACGGTGAAAACAGAATTGACTTTCTCTTCAATTACTTCTGAAGGATCTCAATTGACACTGAAAGGAATTTTCGGGGCTGAAGCTGGAAGCAGTGCATTAAATTCGGTGTATGTTGATTTAAGCAGCAACTCCATGGTCAATGTGAAAAGAGATGCATGGGTACTTGGTTTTGCTTCCGGAGCTGACTTCCGCGTAAGATTGAACAATACCAATGGAACTTCAGCGATTAAACTGGCTGGTAAAACTGATTTGAATGCCGTAACTGCATCAGATGTGGTATTGGATGATTTAGCAATTGCTTTGGGCGTTTCTGAATCTGCAACAGACCATCCTTTTGTAAATATCGACAACGTATATGGTGATGTAACGAAAGATGTGATGGCCAATGTTTCTGCGACTGATGCAGACAATAAAGTATTTATCGTGAATCCTTCAGGAGGTAGCCATACTTCAGTATTGTCATTAGACAACTTATTGAAAATTCGTGTGCTGAGAAAAGGAACAGGATATACTTTACAATATGCAAAATTGAAAGAAACTACTTTCAAAACGATCGACCTGGTTAAAGATGACGCAAACAACTATGTGTTTGTAGATTTCAGCGATGTAGCGAAGGTAGTGAACGTAGAGCCTGCAAAAGCGAAATGGGATCTGGTATGGACCTGGTCTATCTATTATGGAGCAGCAGGTGCAACGACTTATCCTTACGGATTCTCTGATATTGTTTTTGTGAACAATGTGGGTGGCGTTCAGGCAGCACAAGTGGCGACTACTACGGTTTCTTTTGCCAACTATAAAGAAAGCAACATTGCGACGACTACTTTCAAAGCGGATCGTAATGTAATTGGTTCAGACTGGCGTTCTACCAGTCCGGCAACAGGAGTTAAATCGGATCGTTTCTATGTAATTAAAGACGGTTCAGGAAATGTATATAAACTGAGATTCATCTCAATGGGTGCTGGTGATGGCGGTAAACGCGGTGAGCCAGTGATTGAGTATGTACTCGTTAAGAAGGGCTAAAATTTGGTTAGTTTAGGTTGTAGGAAGCTTCCGGTGGATGCCGGAAGCTCATCCTTCTTTTACCGCAGCAGATTTTAAATACAAAAACATGAAATACAAACTAATTATTTTGTTCTGTGGCGTATTGGCACTGAGCGCTTGTAATGCCGGTGCAGACAAAAAGACAGCCAACCAGCAACTGGACAGTATCAAAATTGTTTCCCTCAACGGAACGATTTCTGAGATTGTTGCCGGCCTTGGTCTGGAGAAAAATATTGTAGGGACAGATATCACCAGCAATTACCCGGAGCGCCTGAAAAGCAAGCCTAAAGTAGGACATAACCGGAGAATTAATGCAGAGGGTGTGTTATCCCTACAACCAAATATCGTAGTCGGCATGGCGAAAGAAATGAGCCCGCAGCTGGCTACGCAGTTTAAAGCAGCAGGAATCCGATTGATCCTTTTCGATCAGGAATTTACTGCAGAAGGAACGAAAAAGTTGATTCATGCGGTGGCAGACAGCCTTCAGTATACGGCAAAAGCAGATTCACTGGCGAAAGCTTTTGAAATGCAATTGGCCGAAGCACAAGCGCATGTCAATAACACTAAAAAACCTAAAGTATTGTTCATTTATGCCCGTGGCACGGGAACAATGATGGTTGGCGGTACAGGAACACCGGTAGAAAAGGTAATTGAAATGGCCGGTGGTGTGAACGCCATCACTGAATTTGAAGAATACAAGCCTTTAACCTCTGAGGCATTGGTGAAAGCAAATCCTGATGTGCTGTTGTTATTTGACGACGGACTAGAAAGTTTAGGTGGTATTCCAGGGCTGTTAAAAGTGCAGGGGATAGCCGAAACCAATGCAGGAAAGAATAAAAGAGTGGTGACCATGCCAGGTGAAATGCTGACCAGTTTTGGTCCGCGATTAGGCCAGGCAGTAACTTCATTAGCAGAAAAGATAAAGTGATCAGGAAAACAGGATATATCCTTTTAAGTTTAACCCTCGTTTTAATTTTAACGATGGTCATTTCGTCTTGCGTGGGGGCGGTGCCCATTAGTTTTTCTGAATTAATGTCCATCATTGCTTACCATACCGGACTATCCGGGCATCAGAATTTTGAGTCCCAGCAGGCAGCGGTATTTTTAAACCTGCGCTTGCCAAGGGTGATGTTGGGGGTGTTGATTGGTGCTGCGCTTGGGATTTCCGGTGCTGCTATTCAAGGGCTTTTCAGAAATCCATTGGCAGAACCCGGATTGATTGGTATTTCCTCAGGGGCTACGCTGTTTGCGGTCGTGATGATCGTGCTGGAAACGAAAATATTTAAACAATTAACGGGAGTTCTTGGGTTTTACGCTTTGTCGGTAGCAGCATTTATTGGTGCGGCATTAACCACTATGCTGGTGTATCGCATTGCGATGAGAAACGGAAAAACCATCATCACCACTTTGCTGTTGGGTGGAATAGCGATCAATGCCCTGGCAGGTGCATTTACAGGACTCTTAACTTATATGGCTACAGACGCACAACTCCGCAACATTACATTTTGGAGTCTGGGGAGTTTAGGCGGTGCAAGCTGGCCAACAGTAACTGCTTTATTGCCTTTTGTTTTGATTCCGATATTGGGCTTGCCTTTTTTGTCTAAATCCTTAAATGCACTGGCATTGGGTGAAGCTCAGGCGATGCACATGGGCGTAAATGTGAAGGTGGTAAAATTACTGGTGATTGGTCTGGCTACGATGGCCGTTGGTGCTTCCGTAGCTGTGGCAGGAATTATCGCCTTTATCGGGCTGATTATTCCACATATTTTAAGAATGATGTTTACTGCTGATCATCGCCTGGTTATTCCAGGATCGGCATTGCTGGGTGCAGCTTTGCTTACCCTGGCAGATTTGATTGCAAGAACAGTGGTTGCACCGGCAGAATTGCCAATAGGTATCTTGACTGCCATGATTGGTGCCCCTGTATTTATTTATATCATCATTACGGAAAGAAATAAAACGAACCCATAAATGATCAAGGTAAGAGAACTGAGTTTTAAGGTAGGGAATAAAAAGTTATTGGATAATTTGAGCTTTGACGCCCATAAAGGGGAGTTGCTGGCCATATTAGGAGCCAATGGCGCTGGAAAAAGCACATTGATGAAATTGCTTTGTAAAGAGATCCGCCCTTCTTCAGGAACGATTTCGATCCATGATAAAGCCTTAAATGATTACCGTCTGGAAGACCTGGCAAAAACACGTGCGGTATTGTCGCAGCACAATACTTTGTCGGTTTCTTTTCAGGTGAATGAGCTGGTTTTAATGGGGCGTTACCCTCATTTTCAGCAAAAACCTAGGGAAGAAGATTTCAAGATTGTTCGCGAGGCAATGGAGGAAACAGGGATTACCCACCTGGCTTCCAGGGATTACAACACGCTTTCCGGTGGAGAGCAGCAAAGGGTACAGCTGGCCAGGGTAATCGCACAGGTTTATGACAGTCCGAATGCCTGTTTGTTTTTAGATGAGCCCACCAATGGCCTGGATTTATTGTACCAGCAGCAAATTATGGAGCTGGCCAGGAAGCTGGCCGACCGCGGTTATTGCGTGGTTTGTATCCTGCATGATATTAATTTTGCTTCCCGTTTTGCAGACCGCATCATGATGCTGAAGCAGGGAGAAAAGGTGGCCGAAGGCTTACCAATAGAAGTGATCAATTGTGAAAATATACACAAAACCTTCAGTATAAAAGTGAAACTGATGGAATGTGAAGGTTATACCTGTCCGCTGGTTGTACCAGCAACGATATTAAAGTAAGAATTATGGAAAAGACATTAGATTTAAAACAGCAATGGGAAGCTTTCAAAGTTGAAAATCCTAAACTAAGAATCAGAGATGCGGCCCGCGCATTAGGCACTGCCGAAGCAGCACTAATTGCCACTACGGTAGGGGATACTGCCATCCGCTTAAAAGATGAATTCCCTGAAATCCTTCAAGGTGTAGCAGCTTTAGGAAAAGTAATGGCTTTAACACGTAATGACAATTGCGTACATGAACGTAAGGGAGTGTATCATAAAGTGACTTTCCGTGGCTCCATGGGCCTTGCCGTAAATCCTGATATAGACCTGAGGTTGTTCATGAGCCAATGGGCATCAGGTTTTGCTGTCAATGAAAACAATAGAAAAAGCCTGCAGTTCTTTGGAAAAGATGGCGAAGCAGTACATAAAATTTACCTGACGGAAGCTAGTCTGGAATCTGCTTATGAAGATTTAGTCGCTAAATACACTGCGGAAGATCAGAAAGCAGCATTAGAAATCAGCGCAGCAAAAGCACCGATAGCGGAATTGCCGGATGCAGAAATTGAAGTGGAAGTATTCCAGAAAGCCTGGCTGGCTTTAGAAGATACGCATGATTTTCATGGTCTTTTGAAAACCTATACCGTAACCAGGACTCAGGCGCTGCGCTTGGCTCCGGAAGGACATGCTTTCTCTATTACTTTAGCTTCTTTGAAATCCATATTACATAAAGCCTCGGAAACAGATCTGCAGATTATGGTATTTACCGGTAGTGCGGGATGCATTCAGATCCACACAGGTTTGGTAAAGAAATTAGTAGAAACAGGACCTTGGTTCAATGTACTGGATCCTGATTTTAACCTGCATTTAAGAATGGATGCGATTGATTCGATCTGGTTGGTTAAAAAGCCAACAAAAGATGGTATTGTGACCAGTATTGAAGTTTTTGACAATAAAGGTGAAATTATCGTCCAGTTTTTCGGAAAGCGTAAACCAGGTATTCCAGAAGATGAAAACTGGAGGTTTATCGCCAATGAGTTGGCGGTAATCGCCTAAAGAACTATCCCCTTCATTGGGTTGCTTGGGTTTAGGTGTGTTTAAAGCGTCGGATTAGGCCCCGACGCTTTGTTTTTTATAGCTGAGGTGTGTTTACTTACCGAAATGATTGAACTTTCCGAAAACACCCAATGGCAATTTAATACCAGAGGTCGCTTGTAAGAACAATTCTCCAGTCTCCAGATTTTGAACCTGTGGGAAAGAAGTCTTGATCAGGTTTTCTACAATTACAGAAGAGAATCCTAAAGAGTAGGTGTTTAAGATTAAGAAGTGTTCATCTTCATCCAATAACTGTACTACATCCTGCATCATCTCTTGAATATGGTCTTCCAGTTTCCATTTCTCGCCATTTGGTCCATGGCCAAATGCTGGTGGATCTAAGATGATACCATTGTATTTTTTACCGCGTTTCAGTTCTCTTTTTACGAACTTTAAAGCATCTTCTACAACCCAGCGCACATCTTTAAGGTTCGAAAGTTCCTGGTTCTCATTGGCCCAGTTCACCACTTGTTTGATAGAATCTACGTGGGTGGTATCTGCACCTGCCGCTTTCGCGATCAATGATGCTGCACCAGTATAAGCGAAAAGATTCAATACTTTAGGTACTGGTGTTTTGAACTTTTTAACGCAGGAAGAGATATAATCCCAGTTTACTGCTTGCTCAGGGAATACTCCTACATGTTTGAATGAAGTTAAACCTAAACGCAGGTTGATGCTCACTTCATCATTTTTATAGTTTACATTCCAGCGATCCGGAAGGTGTGCGGAGGTTTTTGTCCATTCGCCGGTTGTTGCCGAGCGACCTTTGAACCTGATATGGGTTAATTTTTTCCATTCTTGTTCAGACATCATCTTTTTCCATACAGCCTGAGGTTCAGGTCTGCATAAGATCAGATTTCCAAAGCGTTCTAATTTTTCAAAATCACCACAATCAATCAACTCGTAATCTTTCCAGTGTGTGGGTGTTAACAGGCTTATCATAAAAATATGGGTATTAAAATTTGTCTTTTGCAGCTTTCATAAAGCGGCTGGCAAAAACAAAATCATTTAGTTCTTGAATGTCAGTATGGGCGATCTCTTTATTGGATCCTTCCCAGAATTTTTTTCCTTCGTGTAAGAATAGGATGTAATCTCCAATTCCCATTACGGAGTTCATATCGTGTGTCACGACCACGGTGGTGGTATTGTATTCTTCGGTCAGCTCTTTAATCAGCTCATCGATCACGATGGATGTTTTCGGATCCAACCCAGAGTTGGGTTCATCCACAAACAAATATTTAGGGTTCATGGCGATTGCACGGGCAATACCCACCCTTTTTTTCATCCCTCCGGAAAGTTCCGCAGGAAATAAAGCGTTTTTGCCAACCAGGTTTACCCTTTCCAGACAGAAGTTTACGCGATCGAGCTTTTCAGAACGTGCCTGATCGGTGAACATATTTAAAGGGAACATGATGTTCTCTTCTACCGTCATGGAATCAAAAAGTGCAGATCCCTGAAACAGCATACCGATTTCTTTTCTGATCTCAATCTTTTCCTCAAAGTTCATGGTGGTGAACTCGCGTCCATCATATTCTACACTTCCTTTTTCAGGATGGTGTAAGCCAATCATACACTTTAATAAGGTGGTTTTTCCGGAACCGGAACCCCCGATGATCAGGTTGGTTACTCCGGGTTTAAAGATGGCCGAAATCCCTTTTAGAACATCATTGCTGCCGAATGATTTGTAAATATCTTTGATTTCGATCATAGTAATAATTGGGTTACGATGTAATCACAAGCTAAAATAGTAATACAGCTTACTACAACTGCTCTGGTACTTGCCTGAGCTACTTCCAGTGCGCCGCCTTTTACGTAAAAACCTTCATAAGCAGGAACCGAAGTAATGATAAAGCCAAATACAAAAGCTTTTACCAGGGCTACTACAATGGTATATGGATTGAAGTCGGTAGTGATACCTTGAATATATTCAGCCGCAGAAACGGCACCTGATAAGGTACCACCAATAAATCCACCGCCGATACTCAATACCATGGAGATGATCACCAATAGGGGAACCATCGTAATTCCGGCAAGGATCTTTGGTAAGATCAGGTATCCTGGAGAGTTGATGCCCATAATCTCTAAGGCGTCAATCTGCTCACTTACGCGCATGGTACCAATCTCTGAAGAGATGGCAGAGCCGATTTTTCCGGCCAGTACAATTGCGGTGATTGTTGGACTAAGTTCCAGAATACTGGAGTCCCTGTTTACAGAACCGATAATGGTTTTAGGGATGAAATCGCTAACCAGCTGAAAGGCGATCTGTAAGGTCATTACCGCGCCAATAAAGGTAGAGATAATAGAAATCAGACCGAGTGAGCCTACGCCGATAAAGTCCATTTGTTTGAAAATGGCCTTCATATATATGCTTAACTTCTCCGGCCTTCTGAAAACAGCCTTTAATAAGAGTATGTATCTGCCAAAATTGGTGAAATTCATTTAATGAAAATTAGCTATGGTAATAATGCAATATTACTACAAAGAAACAACAAAAATTGTTGGGTCATTGCTTTATTTATTAAATAAATATTTCGTTTACTGCTCGTTTAGTGCGAGTTTAAGTGCGGTAAGGCCTATATACTATAGGGCATTTTATGTAATATTGCTGACAAATTTATAGGAGATGAACGCTGTAATTACAGGAGCTACCAAAGGAATTGGAAAAGCGATTGCCATTAAACTGGCGGAAAAGGGGTGCAATATTGCGATATGTGCAAGGAATACTGCTGAATTGGAGGCTTTTAGCGGGGAATTGAGGGCTTTTGGAGTTCAGGTATTCAGCTTTGCTGCGGATCTGGGTGTGAAAGCCGAAGTTGCCAATTTTTGCAGTGCAGTGAGCAGAACCTTTTCCAAGGTAGATGTATTGGTGAATAATGCAGGCACATATTTGCCGGGCATGCTGCTCGAAGAAGCAGATGATGCCTTCGAGAAACAGTTGAATCTGAACCTCTTGGCCCCCTATTATCTTTCTAAATATTTTGGTGAAATCATGTCTGATCAACGCTCAGGGCATGTTTTTAACATCTGCTCGGTAGCCAGTAAAGAAATCGTACCAAATGCCGGCAGCTACAGTGTAACTAAATCAGCCTTACTTAGTCTTAATGATGTATGCCGGGAGGAGTTATCGAAATACAATGTTAAAGTGACGGCAATTTTGCCAGGTTCCACCTTAACGTCTTCATGGGAAGGGACAGAAATCCCTGCGGAGCGTTTTGTACAGCCGGAAGATATTGCCAATACGATATACAGTATTTTAAACCTAAGTGCCGGTGTAAATGTTGATGAAGTAACCTTAAAGCCGTTACAGTTTTAAAGAAAAATATAAATAAGAAAAGGAGGATAGAATTATGGAAAAGCGATTATTTAGAAATGAGCACGATAAAGTTTTAGCGGGTGTTTCCTCAGGAATTGCGGAGTATATGGAGGTTGATGTAACCATTATCAGATTGTTGTTTGTGCTTTCGACCATATTTTTGGTGGGTACAGGGGTATTGGTGTACATTGTGATGTGGATTATTGTTCCTGTAAATAATGACCCGACAAAGCGTTTCTCCAAATTCAACGATTTTTATAAAGGGCAGCCTAATAACCCATTCAGTACACCGGGGAGTTTTTCACAAGCACCACCAACACCAAAACCTGAGCAGCCCGCTTCAGCAAGCAGCTGGACTTCATCTACGATAAATGAAGATCCATTTAACTTTGGTGCTAAAGCAGAGGATTTGAATAAGGTATTCCCTAAAACGAATAATGAAACCGGGAGAACAGTAGGTGGTTTGTTCCTGCTGGTGATTGGGATTTACTTCCTGATGAATGAGTTTGATATCATCCCATTCTGGTTTAGCCTGGGTAAATTATGGCCATTGGTATTCGTTGCCATCGGTGCGAGTTTCATCATGAAAGGCAAGAATAAGAATGCCTGGGAAAATTGGAAAGAACAGCAGAGTAGGGGTTTTAATGGGGATGCACCAGTAAACCCGGAAGCACCTGTAACTCCGGAAAGTCCGGTTAATTCATGGCCAAGTGATGCGGCAGCGCCTTCAGCACCTGCTGCAGGTACGGAAGGAACAGTGCCACCTGTAGACGACAGGTTTACCAAACGTGATCAATTGTAAGGAATTTTTCATTTTATAAATTTAAACAGATGAAGACAGATAGAATAATGTGGGGTATCGTGCTGTTGTTTATAGGCGGCGTATTACTTCTGGAGAATTTTCATATTATTGATTTTTACTGGCGCAGTGTGATCCGCTTCTGGCCGATCTTCCTGATCATTGCAGGGGTAAATATCCTTTTCAGCAGGAATAAATCACAGGTAGGCGGGATAGTATCTATAGCCGTTTTAGTAGTGACTTTGTCGATGTTGTTCGTTAAAGGGCAGCAAAGACCAAATGACGGACGCAATTGGTTAGGAGACGAACTGAGCGCAGAGATCAATACCGATGAAAATGACAACGATAAATCGTATGAGGAGTTGAACTTTTCGGAGCCTTATACGGATAGTCTGGGTAAAAAAGTAGTGCTGAACATCTCTGGAGGTGGTACTTCTTTTGAGCTGAAAGGATCAACAGATAGCTTACTTCAAGCACGTGTACAGAAGAAAGCAGGTGAGTTCTCGTTGAGTAAAAGTACGACAGACAGTTCTACCACGGTTACTTTCAAAATGAAAGGCAAAGGCTGGACGATGAATGACGGCGGAAATGATGTAGACTTTCATTTGAACAAAAACCCGGAATGGGACTTGCATATGAATATGGGTGCCGGAGAAGTAGATTTCGATTTTACCGATTATAAAGTGCGTAACTTTAACTTTGATGGTGGTGCTGCGGCATTGGACATTAAGTTTGGCAGTCTGCTGCCGATCACCGATGTGAATGTGAAAACAGGAATTGCTGATGTGAAGATTAGTGTGCCAACGGAATCAGGCTGTAGGATAAAAACTAAAACCGGACTTTCTGCTAAAGATTTTACCGGATTTACAAAGATGAAAGATGGTACTTATGAGACGCCAAACTATGCCAGTTCAACCAACAAAATTTTTATTAATCTGGATGGTGGATTGAGTAACTTTGAAGTGAAGCGCAATTAGCACCGGAAATTAAAAGGTGGTTCGCCATTTTTATCAATACTATATATAAAATATTAGCATGGAAAACGGGGTTAGCCCAGAATATACCGTTGTGATCAACGGAAAACCAACGGGGCCGTATGCTTTAGATATGCTGAAAACCTTGTCCATCCTCCCGGGAACATTTATCAGGAAACCTGGAATGGACGATTATAAAGAAGCTCAGGAGTTCGCGGAACTTCGTGAGCTTCTTGGTTTTACTTACACCAAGACCGCACCTCAATATTTTGCTTCATTTGACCAGCGCCTGCTGGCCAGTGTGATTGATTATTTTCTGATCACTATCTGCTACGCAGTTTTAGTGCTGATCAGCTTTGCTTTTATTTCGGAAAAAACAGAACGCATTGCCGCGATCGTGATCGGCTTGCCGCTGATCCCAATTGCCAAGTTTTTCTATGGCAGTATCGCAGAAGCCGGTATTAAACAGGCGACACTCGGAAAGGCTTTGCTGAATATCCAGGTGACAGATATGAAAGGGAACCGCATTAGCCTGGAGAAATCTTATGGTAGGAATGCCGCAAAAATATTATCGGTACTTCCTGTTTTCTT
Organism: Pedobacter polysacchareus; assembly: GCF_019802255.1. Classification (GTDB taxonomy): domain Bacteria; phylum Bacteroidota; class Bacteroidia; order Sphingobacteriales; family Sphingobacteriaceae; genus Pedobacter; species Pedobacter polysacchareus. The sequence continues at coordinate 156,167 of NZ_JAHYSS010000002.1, forward strand.
TGGCTATCTATACAGTTTCCTAAATCGGAAACAGCAATGTTTTCATGACCTGATTGCAGACACACTTGTGGTGAAGGATAGACTGATTTAACCAACATAATCTTTATCTTTGCTTCATATTCACATCGTAAGTTGATGTTGATGTCTTAAATTGATGGAAGAAGCAGCTGTTCAAAAAGAGTTAAGTGGTGGGTATTGCAATAGTTTAACCCAATATTCTAGGTTTTTAACCCGTGAGGTAAACATCGGTGATGTGCCTATGGGTGGATTAAATCCAATCCGGATACAATCGATGACCACCACAGATACGATGGACACGATTGGTACTGTAGAACAAACCATTCGCATGGTAGAATCTGGCTGTGAATACGTACGTATTACTGCGCCAAGTATCAAAGAAGCGGAAAATCTAGCCAACATCAAGAAAGAATTGCGTTACCGTGGGTATCATGTACCCCTGGTTGCCGATATCCATTTTACACCCAATGCCGCAGAATCTGCAGCAAGGATTGTAGAAAAGGTAAGGGTAAACCCAGGTAACTACGCTGATAAGAAGAAATTTGAAAATATAGAATATACCCAGCAAGCCTATCAGGCAGAACTGGACAGGATTTATAAGAAGTTCATTCCTTTAGTGAAAATCTGTAAAGAGTACGGTACGGCCATGAGGATAGGTACCAATCACGGCTCTTTATCAGATCGGATCATGAGCCATTATGGCGATACCCCAAGAGGAATGGTTGAGTCGGCAATGGAGTTTATCCGCATGTGCGAGGCGCAAAACTATTATAACCTGGTGATTTCAATGAAAGCGAGTAACACACAGGTGATGGTGCAGGCTTATCGCTTACTCGTAGAAACGATGGTGAAAGAAGGAATGAATTATCCTTTACACCTTGGCGTAACTGAGGCCGGAGACGGCGAAGATGGCAGGATTAAATCGGCGGTCGGCATAGGCACTTTGCTGGAAGATGGTTTAGGAGATACAATCCGTGTTTCCCTGACCGAAGATCCTGAATTCGAAGCACCAGTAGCGAAAGCAATGGCTATGCGCTATGAAAAGAGAGCTTTAAATACTTTGCTAAGCCCGGAGCGCGAGAAAATTACCATCAAAAACCTGCCTTACCAACCCTATGAGTACAACCGCAGGGTGACTGCTCCTGTGCAGCATATTGGTGGGCATCATCATCCAATTGTGATGCTGGATGTGTCAAAAGAAAATTTAAAAGATCCTTACTTTTTAACCGCTGTAGGGTATAAATATAGTGCCGGACTGGATAAATACAATATGGCCGATCAGGCTTGTGATCTTGTTTATCTTGGCGATGCGCTTCCTTCATTTTCATTTCCTGGAAACCTGAAGCAAATCTATAATTACCAGACCTGGTTAAATCTGAAAGATAAGCACAATTGTCACCCTTTAATGAGCCTTGCTGAATATCAGGAAGCCGCAGTAAAAGATGCACAGCTAAATCTGATCAGTGTGGATGCCAATGAGGAGGTAGATTGGTCGCTGCTGAAAGATAAGGAAAACATTGTATTGGTGTTGGAAACCACTGCCGATCATGGTATGGCCGCACAGCGCGCCTTCTTTGTCCAGTTGTTAAATGACAAGATTCAGCTTCCGGTAATTATCAGAAGAAACTACCCAGAGCTGAACGCAGATGACTTAATGTTGTACGCTGCTACAGATACTGGTGCCCTATTTACCGATGGTTTAGGGGATGGGATTTGGCTTACCGCCGCAGAATCTGTAGGTCTTGCATTGGTGAATTCTACCAGTTTTGGCATTTTACAGGCTACGCGTACGAGGATCTCTAAGACAGAATATATCTCTTGTCCAAGTTGTGGACGTACGCTGTTTGATCTTCAGGAGACGACACAATTGATCAGGTCACGTACAGATCATTTGAAGGGAATCAAGATCGGTATCATGGGTTGTATCGTGAACGGTCCAGGTGAAATGGCTGATGCGGATTATGGTTATGTAGGAACAGGTCCGGGGAAAATTACGCTTTACCGGGGTAAGGAAGTCGTGAAGAAAAACGTAAATGCAGACCGTGCGCTGGATGATTTAATCGACCTGATTAAAGAAGATGGCAACTGGGTGTATGTAAGTTAATTGTTGCTTTTTATTCTATAAATTTTCATCATCTTAGTGCATCAAAACCCAAAAGATGATGAAAAGAAATACATTGTTAGCATTAACCCTATTTGTAGGGTTTTTCAGCCTGAATGCAAGCGCACAGGAGAAAAAGAAAGCCAGTCCGCCGGCAAGTGTTAAAGAAACCACCAGTTCTGGGGTAACTATTGCTATTGATTACAGTCAGCCATCTGTGAAAGGCAGAACAATTGGTGGAGAAATTGCACCTTATGGTAAAGTATGGCGTACGGGTGCCAATGAAGCCACCACTTTTGAAGTCAGCAAGGCTGTAAAAGTAGAAGGTAAAAATCTTCCTGCAGGTAAATATGGTTTGTACACGATTCCTGGAGAAAAGGAATGGACGATTATCTTTAATAAAACCTGGAAACAATGGGGAACAAATTATGCGGAAGCAGATGATGCGTTACGCGTAACAGTAAAACCTGAAAAATCTTCGGCGTTTACAGAACAGATGACATTCAAAATTGACAAGTCAGGTAAGGTGACGTTGCTATGGGGAGACAAGTCGGTTTCTTTCCGCGTGAAATAAAGTTTTAAAAAAGAGGTTGATGATTCAAAGGCTGGAACCTTTGCCCGAAGAGGGCAAAATTCCTAGGCCTTTTCTTTCATCATCCTCTTTTTTTTATTTGAGGTCCGTTGAGGAGGTGATTGCTTACTTGGTTTGGACCTTTGTTGTTTGCTGGGTTTGAACCTTTGTTGTTTACTTGGTTTGGACCTGTGTTGTTTACTGGGTTTGGACCTGTGTTGTGTATTAGGTTTGAACCTTTGTTGTTTACTGGGTTTGAACCTTTGTTGTTTACTAGGTTTGGACCTGTGTTGGTTACTGGGTTTGGACCTTTGTTGTTTACTGGGTTTGAACCTTTGTTGTTTACTGGGTTTGAACCTTTGTTGTGTACTAGGTTTGAACCTTTGTTGTTTACTGGGTTTGGACCTTTGTTGTTTACTGGGCTTGAACCCTTGTTGTTTACTGGGTTTGGACCTTTGTTGTTTACTGGGCTTGAACCCTTGTTGTTTGCTCGTTTTGGACCTTTGTTACTTACGTTTTAGGAATTCAAGGCTTTTATCGCAGACTTCTTGTAAGTGTTTAGGCAGTTCTGTTTCCTGATAGGGATGACTGGCACCAAATACATGGTTTGCTCCTTCAATTTTTTGGATTTCGGCTTTTAGCTGCTTCTGCGCTAGTTCTTGCGCGACACTGAATTTGACATTTACATCTTCATCACCGTGTAGGATGAGCCAGGGGATTTTTACTCGCGCTGCGGCTTGGATAATGCTAAATGATTCTTTATTGGAGTTGAAATCTTGTAGCAATGTACTGTTTAAAGGCATCTTCTCTTTTGTTCTTGCATTTTCTACGTAGATTTTGCCAGTTTTTACCCATTCTTCTTCCTGTTCTGGTTTCCATAAACTGGAGAAATCGGCAATGGCTGACCAGGTGATGAGCTTGGTAATTCTGGGATCTTTTGCTGCTTGGAGTATGACCAAGCCGCCACCTCTGCTATGACCGATGAGGTAGATGTTTTTTGGGTGATAGGTTTGTTCCGTGTAGTTGATCACGGTGTTTAAATCTGCCAGCTCCATGCTGATGGTATTGGACGCAAATGCTTCCATATCTGTGACATCATTCGGATTTTCCGGGCTAACTCCGCTGTGCGACAGGTTAAATTTAAGGTAAGGATAGCCGTTTTTTGCAAAATATCGGGCAACAAGGTGATGCGCTCCCCAATCTTTAAAGCCTTTAAAGCCGTGAACGAAAATTATAATGGACGAATTTTGCTGCTGATCATCAACGGTATAATCACCAATTATGGGCTTCCCTGATGAGCCGGTTAGGCTAAATTGCTCGTTTTTAATCATGTAGGTGTGTTTTATTGTTTTACATCCTCTATAACAAAATTAAAGAAAAGATGTTTCTATTGGTTGGGTTTATTTGGAATCGTTTTAAATAGCTCTTAATTACTCCATAATGACAGTGAAATAAGCTTCGGTTGTTACTTTTGTTACACTAAAAATAAACAGAGTACGACATTTTGGAATATTTAAAAATCATTGCTTTTACGCATAAACATATTGACCTAAAAGCATTGGGTAAATTGGTGATATGTGAGCAGACATTAGACGACAGATTGAGGAACATTCAATCGGAGTTAGATGTTAAAGAAATATTCTACATCGGAACCTGCAACAGGGTTGAATTTGTGTTTACTTCTGCGCATCATCTGGACAAAGCTTTTATTACACGCTTCCTTACGGTATTGAATATGGGCTTGCCTGAAGAATACATGGACAAGTTCGTTGAAAACGTTGTGGTGTATGAACAAGTGGCCGCTTTTAATCATTTATTACGTACTTCCTGCTCTTTAGAGAGTTTGGTAGTAGGAGAGAAAGAAATTCTTGCTCAGGTACGGAAAGCTTATGAAGCTTGTCGCGTGGCAGGATTTACTGCGGATTATATGCGCATGATTATGAATAGGGTGGTGAAAACGGCGAAAGAAGTTTATACACATACCAATATTTCAAAAAATCCGGTTTCAGTTGTATCTCTGGCTTATCGCAAATTGCGTGACCTGAAAATTGTCAGCAATTCAAGACTGCTAATTATCGGTGCGGGTGAGACGAATAAAAATATCGCTCAGTACCTTAAAAAACATAAATACTCCAATTTCTCGATTTTCAACAGAACGGTTGAAAACGCAGAAGTATTGGCTAAAGAATTAAATGGGACAGCCTACCCGCTGTCTGAACTGGAAAACTTCAACCAGGGATTTGATGTGATCATCACCTGTACAGGTGCTACTGAGCCCATCATCACAAAAGAAATCTATACAAAACTTCTAAATGGGGAAACTGGCAAAAAGATTATTGTCGATTTAGCTATTCCTAATGATACCGCTCCAGAAGTGGTCGCAGAATTCCCAATTCATTTTATAGAAGTCGAATCTCTGAAAGAGATTGCACGCAAAAATATTCAGGAACGTTATGATGAGCTGGTGAATGCCGAGCACATCATAGAAGAAAATATCAAGGACTTTGAATTGGTATTACGTCAGCGCAAGATAGAGATTGCAATGAGTAGTGTTCCTCAGAAAATCAAGGAAATTAAGCATACTGCTATCAATGGTGTCTTTGCCGAAGAGATCAGCGGTCTTGATGAAAACTCAAGATTGGTGTTGGAAAAAGTGATGAATTACATGGAAAAAAAATGTATCAGCATTCCAATGGTCATGGCAAAGGAGATATTGGTAAAGAATAGCTAGATTTGCCCAAAAAATAGCATTAACGTGAAAAGACTTATTATCGGTACGAGAGGTAGCGACCTGGCTTTATGGCAGGCCAATTTTATTAAGGATAGACTTGCAGAGATTGGTGCCGAAGCCGAACTAAAGATCATCAAAACTCAAGGAGACAAAATTCTAAACCTTAGGCTGGATAAGCTGGAAGGCAAAGGTTTTTTCACCAAAGAGCTGGAAGAAGAACTTTTAGGGGGTACCATTGATATAGCCGTACACTCCCATAAAGATTTACCAACTACACACCCTGCAGGCTTAACTATTGCAGCGGTAACAGAGCGTGAGGATCCCTCAGAGCTGTTATTGATCCTGAAAGATTGTGTAGACATCAAACAAAAGCTTTCCCTGAAAACGGGAGCAATGGTGGGTACTTCTTCCAACAGACGTAAAGCACAAATGCTTTCCCTGCGTTCTGACCTGAATATTGAAGATTTAAGAGGTAATGTGCCTACAAGAATTCAAAAGCTTAGGGATGAGGATTATGATGCGATTTTATTGGCGAAAGCTGGTGTGAATCGTCTAAACATCGACCTTTCAGAATTCCATGTGGAAGTGGTAGATACAACAGAACTAGTTCCTGCACCTGCACAAGGCGCATTGGCCATCCAGATCAGAGAAAATGATGCGGAACTGGCGGAATTGCTGAAAAAACTAAACCATCAGGAAACGATCGACGCCATTGGTGTAGAACGTAAGGTGTTGAACCTTTTTGAAGGTGGCTGTCACATGCCTTTAGGATGTTACTGCAAAAAAGAAGATGGAATGTATGAAATCTGGACTTCCAAAGCGGAAACTGATGAACATTTCCCTGATCGCTTCTTTTGTCGCGAGGAAAGCCTGGAAGGTGTAGCCGAAAAAATTGTTGCTAAATTCAGTACGGATAGAAAATTACCTGCAAAGGTGTTTATCTCCAGAGAAATTGGTGAACATAGCTATTTTAGAAAAGCATTAGAAAAACATAATATTGAAATTGAAGGCAGATCATTGATCCGTACGTTCCCAATCGTAACCGTATTGGATCCCTTCTATCTTAAACACCTCAACTGGATATTCTTTAGCAGCCGCAATAGCGTGGAATATTTCTTCGCATTGAAGCCTTTATTGCCTAAACATGTGAAGTTTGGCGTAGCAGGAAGAGGTTCTGAAGATTCATTGAGAAAGGCCGGACACCTGGCAGACTACGTAGGTGAAGGTGGTGATATTGATGAAGTAGCGGAACTTTTCGCCAAATTGGTTGCAGGGCAAACTGTATTGTTCCCAAGAGCGCAGGATTCATTACAGAGCATACAAAAAGCGTTAACACCAGATACGAAAGTAGTGGATCTTCCAATTTACGAGACTGTAATTGAAGAAGATGTAGACCAGACGTACGCAGAGGTGCTGATCTTTACCAGCCCTTCCAATGTGGAAGCTTATTTTGTGGAAAACTTATTAGAACCGGGACAGCAGGTTATTGCCATCGGAAACTCGACAGGAAAGAAATTTGATGAGATGGGCGTAAGCTACATCCAGCCCTATTCTCCTGATGAGATCGGATTGGCCGAAGCAGTATTCGGAATAGATATAAAACGATAAAAGTAAATTTAATATGGTGCACCGTCCGCGTAGATTGAGAAAGAATCCTTTAGTGAGGGAAATGGTAGCTGAAACGAGGTTATCTAAAGACATGTTCATTTTTCCATACTTTGTAGTACCGGGAAAAAATGTAGTACATCCTTTAGGAGCAATGCCAGGCATCAGCCATTTTTCTGAAGATACTTTATTGAAGGATGTGGAAAAAGGATTAAAGCTCGGTGTGAATAAGATCATGCTTTTTGGTGTAGGTGATGAGAAATCTGAAGATGCCGCATCAGCTTATCATGATCATTCCCTGGTTCCTTCGGCAGTTCGCCTGTTAAAGAAAAATTTTGGAGAAGATTTGTACGTCGTAACTGATGTTTGTGTTTGTTCTTATACGACTCATGGTCATTGTGGAATTATGAAGGACGACTATGTTCAGAATGATCCAACAGTGGAGGTGATTGCTAAAATGGGATTGGCACATGCGGAAGCGGGTGCAGATATGCTGGCGCCATCAGATATGATGGATGGCAGGATTTCCGCGATGAGACAATTAATGGATGGACAAGGTTTTGTAAATACGGCAATCATGTCGCACGCTACAAAATTTGCTTCTGCTTATTACGGTCCTTTCCGTGAAGCGGCAGACTGTGCGCCGAGTAAAGGCGACAGAAAAGCTTATCAGATGGACTTTAGAAACGGTAACGAAGCGCTTAGAGAGGCTTTACTGGATGAAAGTGAAGGCGCAGATGTATTGATGGTGAAGCCAGCTTTGGCTTACCTTGATGTGATGCATAACCTGAAACAGCATACAAATTTGCCGATTGCTTGTTATAACGTGTCGGGAGAATACTCGATGGTGAAGGCTGCTGCGGAAAAAGGATGGATTGATGAGCAGAAAGTAGTGATGGAAACCATGCATGCTTTTGCGCGTGCGGGTGCAAGTATCATTACCACTTATCACATCAGGGATATGGTTGAAAAGAATTGGTTGTAAGTAAAAAAAATATGTTAGAATCTTTAAAAAAAATGTTTTCAGGAAATGAAGGCGAAATGCCAGTGAATACTGGTAGTAAACCTGATATTTCGAGAGAAAAATCGGCAGAACTGTATGAAAAAGCAAAGAACTATTTCCCTGGAGGGGTAAATTCTCCGGTGAGAGCTTTTAAATCAGTATATGGCACTCCTTTGTTTATTCAAAAAGGAGATGGCTGTTTCGTATGGGATGCCGATGGTAATCAATTTATAGATTTTTGCGGAAGCTGGGGCCCATTAATTTTGGGTCATAACAACGCTAAGGTTAGGGAAAAAGTAACGGAAGTGATGCAGAGTGGAATGAGCTTCGGCGCACCTACCGCATTGGAAAACGAGCTTGCAGAACTGATCATTAAAAACAACAAATTCGTAGAGAAAATCCGTTTTACAAGCTCAGGTACGGAAGCCGTAATGTCGGCAATCAGACTGGCTCGTGGTTATACCGGAAAAGATAAAATCATCAAGTTTGAAGGCTGTTACCATGGTCACACCGATTCATTATTGGTAAAAGCAGGTTCAGGCCTGGTTACTTTCGGAGAAACTTCTTCTGCAGGTGTTCCTAAATCATTCGCTCAGGAAACGATTGTGATTCCTTTGAATGATACAGAAGCCATCAAAGCCGCTTTCGAGCAGTTTAAAGATGAGGTTGCTGCGGTAATTATTGAGGGTATTCCAGCAAATAATGGTTTATTAATGCAGGATGCTGAGTACATCAAATTCCTGGAGCAAATCTGTAAAGAAAATAAAGCATTATTGATTTTTGATGAGGTGATTACTGGATTCAGAATCGGTTTTGAAGGTGCTGCTGCTTATTATGGGGTGAAACCGGATATTGTTACTTATGGTAAGATTATCGGTGGTGGATTGCCAGTAGGTATGTATGGTGCTTCAGCAGAAATTATGGGCCACATTTCTCCGGATGGCGGCGTTTATCAGGCAGGTACATTATCGGGAAATCCGGTAGCAATGGCCGCAGGTATCGCCCAGTTAACAGAGCTATTGCGTTCAGGTTTCTACAAAGAATTGAACAATAAGGCCTCAGAATTTGCAGAAAGCATTCAGCGTTTTGCGACAGCCAGAAACTACAAGCTGAAAGTATTTCACGTAGGTTCTATCTTCTGGATGGCCTTCACAGATAAAGATAAGATCCAGTGCGCCGAGGATATCGATCCGGCGAGCATGGAGAAATTCAAACTGATGCACAGAGAGTTATTGAACAGAGGCATTTACTTAGGTCCATCAGGATATGAAGTAGGATTTGTGTCTGCTGCACACACTAAAATTGAGCTGGAGAAAGCGAAAAGAGCAATCTTCGACAGTCTTGATGTGGTTTTCAGAAATAAGTAATTATAGCGTATATTTAAATAGTATAAAACTGCTGCTTTGAAGAAATCAATTGTCATCTTTTATTTTATGTTGCTGTACTCCTTGGTACAGTTGATCTCCTGGGGAGCATTGGTAGTAAGATTGGAGCCTGCCAGAATGGCCATGGTGATGGGAGAGGGATCTGTATTCCTTTTTCTACTGTGTGTAGGTGCCTACTTTTTACACCAGTCGATTAAAAAAGAAGATCGTTTAAGAGAACAGCAGCAAAACTTTTTACTTTCTGTAACGCATGAACTAAAATCGCCTTTGGCAGCCATTAAATTGTCTGTTCAAACGATCATTAAACGCGACCTTGACAAAGCCAGACAAACTTCATTATTGAACAATTCCCTAAAGGACATTGAGCGTCTGGACGACCTGGTGGAGAATATGCTGCTGGCTACGAAAATCGAGAATGGCTCTTTATCTTTTCCGAAAGAAGAGTTTGACTTTTCAGAGCTGGTGACTAAGGTTACAGACCGTCTGCAGATCCACTCTTGTGGCTGCGAGCAAGTGATCACCTTGTCGATAACGCCTGGTATAAAGGTAGTTGGAGATCAGTTTTCCTTGTCTTCTGTAGTGACGAATCTAATTGAGAATGCTGTCAAATATTCAGGTCCATGTGCGGAAATAGATGTCGAATTGACAGTGAAGGATGGCCACCCGTTTTTAAGGGTGGCTGATAAAGGTCCAGGTATCCCAGATCAGGAAAAAATGTTGATTTTTGACAAATTTTATCGCGTTGGTAATGAGAATGTAAGAAAATCAAAAGGAACAGGATTAGGCCTGTTTATTGTTAAGGAAGTATTACAAATGCACGACGCTGATATTAGCGTTAGAGATAACGTACCGCATGGTGCTATTTTTGAAATTACATTTAGTTGATCATTATGCAACAGAAATTAAGAATATTACTGGTCGAAGATGAAGACCACTTGTTAGATGCTATAAAATTGAACCTTGAACTGGAAGGCTATAAAGTTCATGCAGTAAAAGACGGTAAGACGGCTTTAAAAGTTTTTAAAGAAGAACGTTTTAACCTGATCATTCTGGATGTAATGCTTCCTGAAATGGATGGATTCCAGGTGTGTGAAACCATCAGATTAGAAAATACAGAGGTACCTATCCTTTTCCTTACGGCTAAGAACACAAGTGAAGACCGTGTAATGGGGTTGAAAAAAGGTGCGGATGATTATCTGGTTAAACCTTTCAACCTGGAAGAACTGATTCTTAGAGTTGGTATTTTAGTGAAACGCAGTATGAAAGCTGATGACCTGAAAGAAATTAACTCATATAAAATCGGCGATAAAACGATCTATTTCAACTCTTTCGAATTGAAACAGGATGATGGTGTGATTGTTCCATTGACTAAGAAAGAAACTATGCTATTGAAATTACTGATCGAACGTAAGAACGAAGCAGTATCTCGTGAGCAGATTTTAGAGACGGTTTGGAACTATGATGTTTATCCTTCAACACGTACGATTGATAACTTTATCCTGACTTTCCGTAAGTATTTCGAACCAGATCAGAAAAACCCGGTTTATTTCCATTCCATCAGAGGTGTAGGTTATAAATTCACAGATATTCATTAATGTACAATAATAAAGGCAGGTATGCCCTCATGGCACTCTTCGTGATTGCTGCGGGAGTATGCCTTTTCTACGATCAAATTCAACTGGCTGTATTGGCCGGTTTTTTCTTTGCCTTTGTGATTTGGAGCCATTTCAAGCACAGCTCGATTTTATTGGCTTCCAAGTACTTTAAGAACGGGGATTACGAAAGAACAGAAAAGATATTGGCAGAAGTACCTAATCCGGATCGCTTAGCGCGAAACAGAAGGGGATATTACGAATTTATGCGTGCCAATATTGCACTGAAAAGAGAAGAGTATGAAGATGCCGAGCGTCATTTTCAAATTGCCAGTCGCTTTCCATTAGGTGGCAAAAACGACAAGGCTTTTGTGATGATCCACCTGGCCAATCTCGCCCTGCGGAAAAAGGACCTGGAACGTACCAGGGCTTATATTGAGCGGGCCAAAGAACTGGCTGTTACCCCTAGAGCACAAGAGATCATTAGTAAAATTGAGCAAGAAGCAAATCGATTATAAAACAAACACAATATAGATGAACACGTTATTTTTAGATGCCGCATTTTCGAAGCAAACAGAACGTCCACCGGTATGGATGATGCGCCAGGCTGGCCGTTTTATGCCTGAGTACTGGGAAATCAAAAACAAATACTCTTTCCTGGAGATGTGCAAAACGCCAGAAATTGCAGCGGATGTAACGATGTTGCCAGTGGATTTACTGGGTATCGATGCTGCCATCCTTTTCTCGGATATTTTAGTAACCGGAGAAGCTATGGGCGGTGACCTGAGTTTTACTCAAGGTGTTGGGCCAAGATTCGCCAATCCTGTACGCTCTGCGAAAGATGTAGATAACTTAAATGTAGATTGCCTGGGCGAGCTGCAATATGTAGCAGATGCCATTAAAGTAATTCAGCAGCGTTTAAATGGCAGCATTCCATTGATCGGTTTCGCTGGTGCACCATTTACAGTAATGAGCTATCTGGTTGAAGGCGGTTCTTCAAAAGATTTCAAGCTGACCAAGCTGTTGATGCACAATCAGCCAGAAATTGCACACCGTTTATTAGCGAAAATTGCTAAAGTAACTGCAGATTATTTAAACCTTCAGATTGCTGCCGGTGTAAACGCAATTCAGATTTTTGATAGCTGGGCGATGGCATTGTCATGGAACGATTATCAGGAGTTTTCTCACCGTTATATCCAGGAAATTATTGCAAACCTGAATAGAAAAGATATCCCTGTGATCTCTTTCTGTAAAGGCAGTTCTGTATTTGCACCGATCATGGCACAGGCAAAACCTGATGTGATCTCTGTAGATTGGAACGCAGATTTATTAAACATTAAACAAAGTTTGCCTGCTGGTATCGCTGTTCAGGGTAACCTGGATCCGTTTATCTTATATGCAGATAAACCAGTCATCAAAAAAACAATTCTTCAGTTGTTTGAGCGTATGCGTGGTGAGAAAGGGTTTATCTTTAACCTTGGTCATGGTATCATGCCAGACATCCCATTCGATAACGTGAAATATGCAATCGAAGTAGTTAAAGAATTCAGATACTAATATATAATCCAGGCCATCTTTAAAGCTTGCTTTACAGATGGCCTTTTTAATGATCAAAAAAGAAACAAAATGGAATACTATTATTACGTACTCTCTGTGCACATCATTTTTGTGGTAAGCTGGATGGCGGGGTTGTTTTATAGTGTCCGCTTGTTTATCTACCATGTAGAGGCCGAAACCAGACCTGAGCTGGAGCGCAATATCCTGCAAATAGAATATGAGCGTATGGAAGCCAAGCTTTGGCACATCATTACCACACCAGCGATGGTGCTGACGGTTGCCGCTGGGGTAACGATGATTTGCCTTAATCCTGGTCTGATGTCCGTAGGCTGGTTCCATGTGAAGCTCGCTTTTGTGGTCCTTCTTTTGATTTATCATTTCATTTGTCAGCGGATCATGAATCAGTTGAAACATGGCAAATGTAAAATCAGCTCTTTCCAGCTGCGTTTATGGAATGAAGTAGCCACAGTCCTGTTGGTTGCTATTGTTTTCACTGTAGTGCTTAAAAGTGCAGTAAATTGGATTTATGGACTGATTGGTCTGATCATTTTCTCCTGTGTCATCATGATGGCTGTGAAATGGTACAAATCTTACCGTAAAAAGCACAATTGCTAATCCCCTTTTTATTATTTTTTTTATTTTTCCCTCTGCGTGCAACCTTTAGTTGATCATGCTCATCTTCTATATACCAAACAAACAGATGATTTTGACGCAGTATACGATAAATGAACTCATGGAAGGCTGTAAAGCTGGAAAGCGAAAGATGCAGGAAGCGCTTTATCAGCAGACTGCCTCTAAGATGCTGGTCGTTTGCATGCGTTATGCGAAAGACCGGATGGAGGCGGAAGATGTGTTGCAAATGGGCTTTATCAAGATTTTTCAAAAGATTGGGGAGTATAGAGGAGATGGGTCTTTTGAAGGTTGGATGAGAAGGGTCATGGTGAACACCGCAATTGAGAGTTATAGAAAAAATTTGAGAACGCTGAATATCGTGCCGATTGAGGATGCTTATGAGCAGCCAGGTGTGGGTTTCGATTTTAGCAGACTAGGAATGCAGGATTTATTGAAAGTGATACAAAAGCTTTCTGACGGTTATAGAATGGTGTTTAACATGTACATCATTGAAGGATATTCTCATAAGGAAATCGCTGAAACATTAGGGATTTCTGAAGGAGCAAGTAAATCGCAGTTGTCGAGAGCAAGGGCGATCTTAAGAGAGGAGATTATAAAAATGGAGGGTATAGATTATGCAAGCTATGCAGGATAAAGATTTTGATCAGTTGTTCAAAGATAAATTTGAAGGGGCAGAAATAAGGCCATCGGCGAATTTGTGGGGCAATATTGAAAAAGAACTGACACCAAAGAAAAAGCGTGTTTTCCCGATTTACTGGGCAGCCGCTGCTGCTGTAGCAGTGATTGCAGTGTCGGTAGGTTTATTAGCTCCGGAAACTGAAAAGATGCAGCTGCATGGGACTACAGCGGGTTCGGGAAATAGTGCTGCGGTGATTAATAAAGCTGGGAATAATAGGACAGCAGCTGAAAGCACTAGCACTGGTGCAATAACAGTTCCTGTTACAGATGAGGGTGATCCTACCGGAACTCCTTTAGTTCTCGCTCCAAAATTGAAGTTGAAAAATCTGGTTCAGGAAAATAATTTAGTGGCAGTGCAACGAAATGAAAAGATCAAGCGTCATCAAATAAAAGCAGTGGAGATGAAAACTACTTTGAAAGAAGAAGAGCTGAAATCAATGCCGGAATTGGCAACGGAAAATGTAATCGCTAATGTACCTATACCTGATGTACAGCGAGGAGATCAGGAACTGATAGAAACAGAAGGCAGGGAAAGAAAAGGCATTAGAAATGTAGGGGATGTGATCAATTTTGTGGTAGATAAATTGGATAAAAGAGAGCAGAAACTGATACAGTTTAAAACGGATGAGGATGACAACTCTTCTTTAATCGCAGTAAACATTGGCATTTTAAAATTTAATTCAAAAAAGAACAAGTAGCACACTTATATAGCTCAACCAACAATATGAAGAAATTAGTATGGACAACACTTTTGGTAAGCGGGCTTGCCGGTGTTATGGCACAAAGCGCATTTGCACAACAAGATAGTGTGAAGAAGAAATCATCATTTGGTATAGACAATGGGCTGATCTCTATCAAAATCAACGGAAAGGACAGCACCAGCAAGGCGAAAGCACCAAAAGGCCGCTTTATGGGTGGCATTACCTTCACACGCCTGGATATTGGTTTCTCGAGATTGGTAGACAATGGCAGTTTTTCTTTATCAAAAGAAAATGACTTCCTGGATTATACGGGTGTAAAAACAAGTACAGTTTCATTTGATGTTCTGCAGTTTGGCTATCGCTTTGATCCCCATTTTAAAGTATATATCGCCGGTGGTTTCGACTGGACGATGATTCGCTTGAAACAAAATATCACCCTGAAAAAGAACAGTCCGACTTTAGACTACGACCAGGAGTCTATAGAGTTCTCTAAAAACAGGTTGTCTAATAGCTATGTGCACATTCCTTTAAATTTTGAATTGCGTACAAAAGAAAATTCCCATGGTAAACGTTTTTACTTTGTATTCGGACCAGAAGTCGCTTTCCTGTTAAATGGAAAAGTAAAACAGGTCAGCAAGGAGAAAGGAAAAGAGAAGTTTAAAGATGACTATAACTTCGAACCATTCCGTTATGGCGGTACGTTGCGCATCGGTTATGGTGGCCTTGGTATTTTTACCAAGTATTACTTCAACGATATGTTTACAACCACGGCACAAAAAGGACTTAAAAATATGGCATTTGGTGTCACCCTAGGATTAAACTAATCAATACACACACAAATATTACTGATCCCGTAACCTTGATAGGCTGCGGGATTTTTTTTTGGCAAGACTAAATACTTTATCTTTACCGCGTGAAGGAAAACATCATCAGCGTTAAGAACATCAGCAAACAGTATCAGCAGGAACAGGCTTCTGGAATTCATAATATTAGTTTCGATATTAATAAAGGAGATATTATCGCCATTATCGGCGAAAGTGGCAGCGGTAAATCGACCCTGCTGAAATGTATTTATGGTTTACTGACTATTGATGAAGGTGAGGTTCGCTACCAGGATGAAAAGGTATGGGGACCAGATGTATTGCTGATTCCAGGGCACAAGCAAATGAAAATGGTGACTCAGGATTTTTCACTGAACATCTATGCAAAGGTCTATGACAATATCGCCTCCATGATGGCCAATACAGATGTAAATCATAAACATCAAAAAACGATGGAAATGATGGTTCATTTGCATATTGATCACCTGAAAGATAAAAAGATTACGGAATTAAGTGGGGGAGAGCAGCAAAGGGTGGCAATTGCCAAAGCTTTGGTTACAAATACTTCCGTTTTACTACTGGATGAACCTTTTAGTCAGGTAGATGCACTGCTTAAAAATCAGCTTCGCGCAGATATTAAAAGGATTGCTGCGGAGACAGGCGTGACCGTGATTATGGTTTCTCATGATCCTGCAGACGGATTGTTTCTTGCCGACGAGTTATTGATCATGAAAGATGGTCATTTGCTGGAACGTGGTAAACCGGAAGATATTTATCAGTATCCTAAACATATATACACCGCTAGAATGTTAGGGAATGCCGTGGTTTTAAACCCGGAAGAAGCGAAAAAACTAGGTTTGGAATTGAAGGAAGGACATGCTGTGTTTTATCCGGAATGGGTGGAGCTGAACAATTCCTGGAACAGCAGGCGCTTTGAAGTGAAAGATGTGTATTATAAAGGATTTTATGAGGAACTTTTGCTGGAAAGAAATGGCGTGAAAATCAGAGCCATCCAATTGAATAGGGGAGTACATAAAAAAAACGACCACGTTCAGGCGAACATTGGTCGTTTCTTGTCGTTATCACCTGATCTTCATTAAAGGATCAGGTTTGAATATTTATTATCTCAACTTTGAGGTTACAAAAGTTACTCTTAAACCCAAATCTCTTGTTGGCCTTTCAGGTGTTAAAGTTTGGTCCCCTGTAGTCTGTATGTCAATGATGATTGCACCTTTTCTTACCGTATGGCTATAAGTTTCGCCACCATACACAAAAGGCATTGCTCTGTATTCCGGAACATTATTATCAGGATAAAGCGACACAATTACCGCATCATTATTAAATGTTTCATCATCTAACTCTGGGAAAGGAATTGTGGCTGTTAAAGTTGTCCTATTTGGAGTTGCGATCCATGCACTTGGCTTTATGACCACTTCAATCGTTTCATTTGGAAGTCCTGGATCAACGATCACTTCCTTCTTGCAAGATGCCAAACCTAGCGTGGCCGTGCAAAGTAATAATAGTAATATCTTTTTCATATCATTTGTGTGTTTGATGTTCGTATAGCAAATCTTTTGCCATAAAAATACAATTCTGTATTTACTTATATTGTAATTAAAATGCGATACAATATATTGTACTGTATTACGGCTATAATTCAGCTGATGAGTGAATTGTGATCAACGTTTGGTAGAATGAAAGGGAAGTCCAGAAGCCAGATTTGTGATCGCATCTGCCATACGCTGGATCCTGGTTTGAAGAACCGGAGAGTCCAGTAGCCAGGTAAAACATTCTTGCTGTTTAATTGAGGATAGTTTTTGAAAAGCAGTCCATGCTGCGGGCTCGTCCTTTAAGCATTCAATAAAATCTTCATTGGCAATTTCCAGTTTAGGGTCACTGTCGGGGTACAGGCATACCCTCACTTTTTCTCCTTCCTGTTTCTTAATTTCTTTGCGGATGGCTGCTTTTACCGGAAGGAAAAGTATGCCTTTTTTCATGGGCATTAAGGTCACTTTACTGACCTCATAACCGTCTATAAATCCCTTTACTTTTTGCCAGCTAAAATAACTATGCTTGCCGGGCTGTATTTCAGGGAAGCGAACATAGGTCCATCCACCCTTTCCAGGGAAACGTTCCAGTAATAAATCCTGGTCAATTAATGGTAATTCTTCCATAATCAGATGCCGCGTCTGTACTATTAATCGCTGATGTAAAATTATAAATATTTTGGCAAACTAAACACTAATAGACTTCAATGGCATTGCGAAGAGAAATTGTTGATTAGTGAAAAATGCCGCATCAAGAATATTGATACGGCATTAATTTGGGTCAGTAAATAAGTCTTGATGGTATCGCATCCATTTCAGAATAGGTATACCAAGGAAGTCTTTTATACCAGGTATTCGAATAAAGTCTGATCGTTGTTCAGTTCAATAATTTCGAACTTAAACTCTCTCATTCTTTGCAATAAAGATTCGTAATCTGATGGTTCCTGCAACTCAATTCCGACTAATGCCGGACCACTTTCGCGGTTTGTTTTTTTGATAAATTCAAACCTGGTGATGTCATCATGCGGACCTAAAACATTGTTCACAAACAGTTTTAAAGCACCTGGTCGCTGTGGGAAACGTACGATGAAATAATGTTTCAATCCTTCAAAAAGCAATGACTTTTCTTTGATCTCCTGCATTCTTTCAATATCATTGTTTCCACCGCTCACGATGCAAACCACTGTTTTACCAATAATTTGCTCTTTGATCTGCTCTAAAGAAGCTACGGCTAAAGCACCTGCAGGTTCTACTACAATTGCATCCTCGTTGTAAAGTTTCAAGATGGTCGTACAGATCTTTCCTTCAGGAATCAATAACATTTGATCCAATAGCTCGTTGCAGTACGCAAAAGTAAGGTTGCCAACTCTCTTTACTGCAGCACCGTCTACAAAGCGGTCGATGTCTCCCAATAGAACGGGAGCGCCACTATTCAGGGCTTGTTTCATTGAAGGAGCACCTTCAGGTTCTACGCCAATCAGTTCAATTGCTGGTTTCAGGTTTCTCAAATAGCTGCCTACTCCTGAAGCCAGGCCACCGCCGCCGATAGGCATGATCACCATATCCAGTTCCGGAAGGTCTTCAAAAATTTCTACACCTACTGTTCCCTGACCTTCGATCACTTTTGTATTGTCAAAAGGAGGAACAAAAGTCATCCCATGTTCTGCAGTATAAGCCAAAGCTTCTCTTAAGCAATCATCGAAAGTATCACCTACTAACACAATTTGGATATGATCGCCACCGAACATTTCTGTTTGTTTTACCTTTTGCTTAGGGGTAATTTCCGGCATAAAAATAACCCCTTTGATGTTCAGCTTTTTGCAGGAATGAGCTACACCCTGTGCATGATTTCCTGCACTTGCGCAAACCACTCCCTTTGCTACCTGCTCAGGTTCAAGAGTGCTGATCATATTGTAAGCACCCCTTAATTTGTATGAGCGTACCAGTTGCAAATCTTCTCTTTTCAGATAAATATTTGCCTGGTAGGTTTTAGAAAGTCCTGCATTATACTCCAAAGGGGTACGTTTTACCGTACCTTTTAATCGTTCCGCTGCCGCCAGAAAATCCAGTATCACTTCTTTTTCTACACTCATTTTTAGATAAATTTATTCATTGCATCCAGATAAGCATTGGCCGAAGCTTTTACGATATCTGTACTAAAACCATAGCCTACATAAGATTTTCCTTCGTAAGAAACCTTCATGTTCACCTTACTCACATCATCGCTGCCACCATGCATCGCCTGAATGGTGAATTCATTTAATAGAATATCTTTTCCTACGATGGATTGAATGGCTTTAATAGTCGCATTAACAGGTCCATTTCCAGTGGCCATCGCTTCTTTTTCTACGCCTTCATGTTCTAATCTGATGCTGGCAGTAGGGCTTAATGGATCACCGCAAAGCACTTGTAACAAGTTCAGTTTGTAACCATTTTTTACGGCACCTTCTTCGCCATCGCTCATTAAGAAAAGAATATCATCATCACAGATCGTTTTCTTCTCATCAGCCATGATCAAGAAACGTTCATATACCTGATCCAGATTCAAACGATCGATCTCATAACCTAAACGCTCTAAGTGATGCTTTAAGGCATGGCGACCACTACGGGCGGTCAGGATAATATCTGCTGAGTTCAAACCAACATCTTCCGGATTGATGATCTCATAGTTTTCTCTGTGTTTCAAGAAACCATCCTGGTGAATTCCAGAACTGTGGGCAAAGGCATTCTGTCCGATGATCGCTTTGTTTGGCTGTACCGGCATGTGCATCATACGACTCACCATACCACTGATTTCAGTGAAGTGTTTGCTGTTGATGTTAGTGGTTAGATTCAAAGCATGGTGTGTTTTCAATACCATCGCGATTTCTTCCAAAGCCGTGTTTCCAGCACGCTCACCGATACCGTTAATGGTACATTCTACCTGACGCGCACCGTTGATTAAGCCTGCAAGACTGTTTGCCGTTGCTAAACCTAAGTCATTGTGACAATGAACAGAGATGATCGCCTGGTCTATATTTTTAACATTTTCTTTTAGGTAAAGAATTTTTGAACCATATTGATCTGGCAAGCAATAGCCATTCGTATCAGGAATGTTCACTACAGTAGCACCAGCAGCAATTACGGCTTCAATCATTTGCGCTAAATAAGCATTGTCTGCACGACCAGCATCTTCTGCGAAAAACTCAATATCTTCCACAAATTGCTTTGCATATTTTACTGCTGCAACCGCTCTCTCCAGAATTTCTTCTCTTGTGCTGTTGAACTTGTATTTAATGTGCATATCTGAAGAGCCGATTCCAGTATGGATCCTTGGTCTCTTCGCGTATTGTAATGCCGCAACAGCGGAATCAATGTCTTTTTTATTGGCACGTGTCAACGCACAGATGATCGGTTCTCTTATCGCTTTTGATAAGTCTACCACGCTCTGGAAGTCTCCAGGGCTTGAAATAGGGAAACCTGCTTCAATCACATCTACTCCAAGTGCTTCGAGTGCTTTTGCAATTTGAATTTTCTCTGGGCTCGACAACTGGCAGCCCGGCACTTGTTCACCATCACGTAAGGTGGTGTCAAACACATAGACTCTATTAGGATCGTGTAACATAATTCTTGGTGTTTAGTTAGATTTTGAAGTATTCTGTGCAATATATTTTAAGACCAATTGACCCATTTCTTTGGTTCCAAGAACGTGGTAAGGGCTGGTCGTATCATCGGCAATGTCATTTGTTCTGTAACCTTCTTTCAATACCTGATCTACAGCATCAATGATCACTTTTGCTTCTGCCAGCAGTCCGAATCCGATTTCCAGCATCAGAGAAACAGATAGGATAGAAGCTAGTGGGTTCGCCAGATTTTTTCCGGTGATGTCATGTGCCGAGCCATGGATGGGTTCAAAGAAACCAGTGCTTTCTCCTACAGAAGCAGAAGCTAACATCCCCATAGAACCTGCAATTTGTGAAGCCTCATCAGTTAAGATATCACCGAATAGGTTAGCGGTTAATACCACGTCAAACTGTTTCGGATCTTTGATCAATTGCATCGCTGCATTGTCGATAAACATGTGGCTTGTCTCTACTTCCGGATATTGTTTGGCTACTTGCTGTACGGTTTCTCTCCATAATCTTGAGCTTTCCAATACATTGGCTTTATCTACAGAACAAAGTTTTTTTCTACGTTTCATCGCAGCTTCAAATGCTTTGTGTGCAATTCTTTCTACCTCGTAACGGTGGTAGATCATCAAGTCAGAAGCAGTGTTTTTGTCTTCAGAGCGGGTTTTTTCACCGAAATAAACATCTCCGGTCAGTTCTCTGAAAAACAGAATATCGGTACCTTTTAATATACTAGGTTTAATGCTGGAGGCATTTAACAACTCATCAAATAATAAAATCGGGCGTAGGTTTGCATATAAGCCTAATTCCTTACGGATTTTAAGTAAACCTTGCTCTGGACGTACTTTCAAAGAAGGATCATTGTCATATAGTGCATGGCCTACTGCACCAAAAAGGATGGCATCGCTTTTTTGTGCTTTTTCCAGCGTTTCATCAGGTAGGGGATTACCGGTTGCTTCGATTGCAGCATGGCCCATTAGCGCCTCATCATAGCTGAATTCGTGTCCGAAATTTTTAGCAATTTCTTCTAATACCGCTTTACCCCAGGTAGTGACCTCTGGGCCAATACCATCACCAGGAATGACTAATATATTTTTTTTCATTTTCTAAATGCTTTGTAATAAGTGTTCAACGGATTTTACTGCACCGTCTTCTAATAATATTCTTTTTTCTATACAGGCTGGTAATTGCGATTCAAAATGGCCAACGTAAACTAACGTGGTGCCATCTTTACATAATTCATCTACCAGTTTGTTGAAATGTTGTGTTTGCTGCTGATCTAAACCCTGACAAGGTTCATCAAGGATCAATATTCTCGGTTTTTTAACGATTGTTCTAGCCAGTAAGGTTAAGCGCTGCTTACCTAAAGGCAGTTGGTTCATCAGTGTGTTTTTGTAGGCGGTTAAGCCGAAATACTCCACTAACTCATCTACCTGGGCATGTTTGGTAGAGCCCGGGCTGCAATACAATCCTGAACTGTCGTAAAAGCCAGAGGCGATGCTTTGCCAAACGGTGGCAGAGGCATCAAAATACCAGTGTAATTCCGGTGAGATTAAACCAATGCGTTCTTTGATTTCCCAAATGCTTTCACCTGTTCCTCTTTTATTCCCGAAAAGATAAAAGTTGTTGGCATAAGCCTGAGGATGATCTCCACTGATCAAGCTTAATAAAGTAGATTTCCCAGAACCATTATGACCTTGTAGAAGCCATTTTTCACCGGCATTAACCTCCCAGTTGATGTTTTTCAATACCTGCTTCTCTCCATATCTGATGTTCACATCAATCATTTTGATGATGTGTTCAGCTGTGGTAGAGGACTGAGCTGAATCAAAAACTGAACTCGCATTGCCCGCTGAAACCTGCTCTTTTTGAAGGAAAGAAGGTAAAGGTTTGATGATTTCTTCCAATCGTTCTTGAGGAGATGGAGGGGAGGAAATCTCTTTTAACTTACCTGCTTCTAGAATCGCAAATCGATTGACGGTTGATGGTAATTCAGTTTCATTACCAATAATGATCAACTGTGTTCCATTTTCTGATAATTCGGTCAATAAATCGTTCAGATTAGCACGGGAAAGTTTATCTAATCCATTATAAGGTTGATCTAAGATCAACAATTGAGGTTTTGACCATAAAGCCTTAACCAATTGCAATTTTTTATGTTCTCCGCTGGATAACTGTAAAAGTGCAGCGTTTTTTAAAGTAGCAAAACCTAAAGCGGTCAACAGTTGCTCTAAATTTTCAAATGAAAGCCCTTGATCGTTTCCAAAGCGCGTTAATTCTGCGGTCACAGTAGCCGTAATTGCAGTGGCTAAACTTTGGTAACGCTGCTGATAATAGAAATTAGAAGCGCCTTCAAGATCTTTAAACTGGTACCAGTTGGCTACATAGTAGGTTTGTGCTGGTAATGCAGAAGAAAGATCAAAATTTAGCTGAATGTCGCCCTCAAGGCTAGGGATCAAACCTGCAATTGCTTTTGCTAAAGTAGTTTTACCGCTGCCACTTTCGCCGCATAACAACCAATTGTCATTGGAATTTATCGTCCAGCATAAATCCTGTAATACAGGTTGCTGCTGATACTTTAAATTAAGGTTGTGGATATGGACGACGGGCTTTGACATTATTTTGTTTGTTCAAATTCTTCAATTAAATGCTTTTGGTTTAAGATGAAATCGATGTCATCATAACCATTGATCAGGCAGGATTTTTTATAGGCATTGATTTCGAAACCTTCCTGAGCACCAGTAGCAACGATAGTCACTGTTTGATTTTCTAAATCAATTTCTAATGCTGCAGCATGTTCTTTTTCAACCGTGTTAAAGATTTCTGCTAAAAAGGCATCCGTTACCTGGATAGGCAATAGGCCGTTATTCAACGCATTTCCTTTAAAGATGTCGGCAAAGAAACTGCTGATCACCACATCAAAGCCTGCATCCTGGATTGCCCATGCAGCGTGCTCACGACTACTGCCGCAGCCAAAGTTTTTTCCTGCAACCAGGATTCTTCCTTTGTAGGCTGGGTTGTTCATCACGAAATCAGCTTTTAAGGTCTGATCACCGTTGTAACGCCAGTCGCGGAATAAGTTTTCACCAAAACCTTCACGGGTAGTCGCTTTTAAGAACCTTGCCGGAATGATCTGATCCGTATCAATGTTCTCTATGTTTAAAGGCACAATTGCCGAGGTTAACTTTTCAAATTTTCTCATGATTCTTCGGATTAAGCGTGTACAGGTTCGTCTAATAAAGTTCTTACATCGGTTACCTTACCCGTAATTGCTGCTGCTGCTGCGGTTAAGGGACTGGCTAAAAATGTACGGGAATCCGGACCTTGTCTGCCTTCAAAATTTCTGTTAGAAGTAGACACACAGTATTTTCCTGCAGGGATTTTATCCTCGTTCATCCCTAAACAAGCACTGCATCCTGGTTCACGCAATTGAAAGCCTGCGGATTCAAAGATCTTATCCAAGCCTTCCGCAATTGCTTGCTGCTCCACTTGTTTAGAACCTGGAACAATCCATGCAATCACATTTTCTGCTTTCTGGCGACCTTTTACAAACGCTGCCACTTCACGTAAATCTTCGATTCTTGAATTGGTACAGCTGCCGATAAATACATAATCAATCGCTTTTCCTACCAATTCCGTATCTTCTTCGATGCCCATATAATCCAAAGCTTTCTGGAAAGAAGCTTGTTCAGAAACGGCCTGATCACCTGTAGCAGGGATGTGTGCGGCAATGCCCATACCCATACCCGGATTTGTTCCGTAAGTAATCATAGGGCTGATGTCTGCTGCGTCAAACGTTAATACGCTATCAAATTTCGCATCAGCATCGCTGTATAATGTTTTCCAATAAGCTAAAGCCTTATCCCAGTCTTCGCCTGCCGGAGCAAATTCTCTTCCTTTGATATAATCGTAAGTGATCTGGTCAGGGGCAATTAAACCACCTCTGGCACCCATTTCAATGCTCATATTACAGATCGTCATTCTCGCTTCCATACTCAAAGCTTCGATCGTCGAGCCTGCATATTCGATAAAATAACCTGTACCACCGGCAGCAGATATCTTAGCAATAATGTATAGAATAATGTCTTTAGCAGAAACACCTTTACCTAATTCCCCGTTTACCTCGATTTTCATCGTTTTCGGGCGCTGCTGTAATAAGCATTGTGTGGCAAAAACCTGCTCTACCTGTGAAGTACCGATACCAAAAGCAATTGCACCGAAAGCACCATGTGTAGAAGTATGACTATCGCCGCAAACCATTGTTTTTCCTGGAAGGGTGATGCCCAATTCCGGACCGATGACAT
This sequence comes from Pedobacter polysacchareus, assembly GCF_019802255.1. Classification (GTDB taxonomy): domain Bacteria; phylum Bacteroidota; class Bacteroidia; order Sphingobacteriales; family Sphingobacteriaceae; genus Pedobacter; species Pedobacter polysacchareus. Next base: position 181,022 of record NZ_JAHYSS010000002.1, read on the forward strand.
GGACAATTCCTTGAAAAGGATGACCCAGGCCATACAGCTCGATACCAAATTCTGCACAGTTTTTAGTCAGCATATCCACCTGAAAACGGGAAAGTTCCTCTTTAATCGGTTGTAACTGATTTAAAGTTGGAACGTTATGATCTGCAGTCGCAACTGTTTGCTGCGGACGGAAAACAGGCAAGCCTCTTTTGCGTAAACCATCGAATGCCTGAGGTGAAGTTACTTCATGAATCAAATGGGTATCGATATATAAAATATCAGGGAAACCAGCTTCGCTTTTTACCACATGCGCATCCCAAATCTTTTCTACTAATGTTTTTGACATTTTCTATTGCTTTTAAATGGCTGAGGCCATGAAGACCTCAGCCGTTTTTTTATGATTAGGCAGTTTTAATTGATTTCATTGCAGTCATCGCTTTTCTCAGCTCTGCACCTACAAGCTCCACCTGATGTGAACGAATCACTTCATTTACTGCGATTAATGCTCTGTTGTCCACAGCACCATCTTTACCTTCATTAAAGTTTTTACCTACCAATTCAGTATCTACTGTTTTCATGAAATCAGCAAGTAATGGCTTACAAGCCTGATCAAATAAGTAACAACCGTATTCAGCAGTATCAGAAATTACGCGGTTCATTTCGAACAATTTCTTACGTGCAATCGTGTTTGCGATTAGTGGAGTTTCGTGTAATGACTCGTAGTAAGCCGACTCAGGTTTGATCCCGGCTTCCACCATAGTTTCGAAAGCCAATTCCACACCCGCTCTAACGAAAGCAACCATTAAAGTATAGTTGTCGAAATATTCCTGCTCACCGATTTTAACATCACCTGCTGGAGTTTTCTCAAAAGCAGTTTCACCTGTTTCAGCACGCCAAGCCAATAGGTTTTTATCACCATTTGCCCAGTCTTCCATCATGATGCGGCTAAACTCACCACTCATGATATCATCCTGATGCTTTTGGAACAATGGACGCATAATAGTTTTCAATTCTTCTGAAACTTCAAAAGCTTTGATTTTAGCTACATTGCTCAATCTGTCCATCATGGCAGTGATACCACCTTGTTTCAAGGCTTCAGTGATCACTTCTACACCATATTGAACCAATTTAGAGGCATAACCTGGATCGATTCCTTTTTCTACCATTTTATCAAATGATAAGATAGAACCAGTTTGCAATAAACCACAAAGAATGGTTTGCTCACCCATTAAATCAGATTTCACTTCCGCAACGAAAGATGATTTCAATACACCAGCTTTATGGCCGCCTGTACCAACGCAATAAGCTTTTGCCTGTAATAGACCTTTTCCTTCCGGATCATTCTCAGGGTGTACAGCGATTAGAGTAGGTACTCCAAAACCACGTACATATTCTGCTCTTACTTCACTTCCCGGACATTTTGGAGCCACCATGATTACCGTAAGGTCTTTACGGATCTGCATGCCTTCTTCCACGATGTTGAAACCATGTGAGTACAATAAAGTAGCACCTGATTTCATTAATGGCATTACAGCAGTCACTACTGCTGTGTGTTGTTTATCAGGAGTCAGGTTGATCACTACATCTGCTGTAGGAATTAATTCTTCGTAAGTACCAACTGTAAAATTGTTTTCCGTAGCATTTTTCCAGGAATCTCTTTTACCTTCGATAGCTTCTTTACGTAAAGTATAAGAAACATCTAAACCGCTATCTCTTAAATTTAAACCTTGGTTCAGTCCTTGTGCACCGCAACCGATCACGACTAGTTTCTTGCCTTTAAGCGCATTTACGCCATCCAGAAACTCTGAACTGTCCATGAAATCGCATACACCCAGTTGGTTTAATTTTTCTCTAAGAGGTAACGTGTTGAAATAGTTTGACATCTTTTTGTTTTATTTGATTGTAAAGGTTCTTTTAATTTTTGTTGTTATTGATCACTCTTTTGATCGCTGATGCACACCCATAGTGGTAGGCATCGTGTATTGGGAAAAACTGTAAAGCTTCTTTTGCGCTGTTTAAAGTCACACCGAAGATGGTCGTATAGGAAATGTAATCTACAAACAACTGTTTCTCCAGGTCCTCTTCCAATTCATCAATCGTGCTGAAGGCAAGCTTTTTTAAGTCATTGATTTCCTCCTGACCGATAAATCTTTCTGGTTTTGTTCCTCTTCGAAACTCATCCATGTACTGAGGGGTAATCTTTGGAGGTAAAGCCGACAATAAATAAAAAAGTGCCTGCTGACTGGTGATAATGTGTCCAAAGTTCCAGATGATGTTGTTGTTAAAACCTGCAGGAACTTCATTTAATTCTTCAGCAGAGGAGTTTTCAATCAAATGAATGAAGTTCTTTCTGATTTGCCTGGCGTTGTTTAGAAGTTGTTCCATACTATTTATTGTTTTCCGTTTTACGACGGAGTTTACATGCTAAATACGTTTTTCTCTGCATCAAGGAATTCGTTTTCGATCACTTCCTGTCCCGGTTCTCTGCGTTCAAATTCTCTGAGTTTGCGGTTAAAACCATCACTGCTTTTGATGATCGCTACCCTTGCACTTCTCACAAATTCAATCAGGCCAAAAGGTTGTAAAACCTCGATCAGCTTATCCGTTTCCTCACGGTGACCAGTAGTTTCAAACACCGTATAATCTTTACGGATTACTACTGCTCTTGCACCGTTTTCGCGAAGTAAACGTTCTACCGATACCAATTCTGCAATCGTATCTGTAGGCACTTTATAAAGTGCCATTTCCTGCCAGATGATATCCTCATTGGTATTGAAATATACTTTCAATACTTCTACTTGTTTTTCAATCTGACGGGCCAGCTTGCGTACTACTTCTTCTGTTTCGTTGATCACGATGTTGAAGCGGTGAATGTGCTCAATCTCCGAAGGAGAGGTGTTTAAGCTGTCAATATTGATTTTTCTTCTTGAAAAAATAATGGCAATACGATTCAATAAGCCGATTTGATTTTCGGTATATACGGTAATCGTAAATTCCTGTTTTTCGTTTGTTTCTATATCCTGGGAATTGCTCATGATCTTTAATTATTTAAGTCTGATTTCACTTACACTGCTACCTTGAGGAACCATAGGGAACACATTGTGCTCCTGGGCTACCATTACTTCTAGAAGGAAAGAACCTTTATGGTTCAACATTTCTTCTAATGAACTCACTAAGTCTTCACGTTCTGAAACTTTTTTACCGGCGATATAATAAGAATCGGCAAGTTTCACGAAATCCGGACTGGTGATGTCCACGAAAGAGTAGCGTTTCTCATGGAACAATTGCTGCCATTGGCGAACCATGCCCAGGAACCTGTTATTTAAGATCATGATTTTCACATCAACGCCACTTTGCATGATGGTACCTAACTCCTGACAAGTCATTTGAAAACCTCCATCACCGATTACCGCAACCACGGTACGGTCTGGAGCACCAAATTTAGCACCGATAGCAGCAGGTAGGCCAAAGCCCATAGTACCTAAACCACCACTGGTTACATTACTTCTGGTATGGTTGAATTTTGCATAGCGACAAGCCACCATTTGATGCTGACCAACGTCAGTTACCACAACCGCTTCTCCTTTAGTTAAGATGTTCAATTGATTGATCACCTCACCCATAGTCAATTCTCCTGTTCCAGGATTCAATTCATGATGAATGACAACTTCTTGCTCTGTTTGATCAAAAGCTCTGAATTCTGCCAGCCATTCTGTATGTTTTTTCTCTTCAACCAATGCGGTTAAAAGTGGTAAAGTTTCTTTACAATCGCCCCAAACCGGAACATCCGCTTTTACGTTTTTATCGATCTCTGCAGGGTCAATATCCAAGTGAATTACTTTCGCTTGTTTTGCATATTTGTCTAAACGACCAGTCACACGGTCGTCGAAACGCATACCGATTGCGATCAATACATCACAGGAATTGGTTTGTACATTCGGGCCATAGTTACCGTGCATGCCTAACATTCCAACATTTAAAGGATGGTCTGTAGGAATCGCACCAGCACCTAAAATCGTCCAGGCTGAAGGAATACCACTTTTCTCTACAAAAGCTTTAAATTCCTGTTCTGCATTTCCTAAGGAAACACCCTGACCGAACAATACGAAAGGTTTCTTTGCTGAATTGATTAAGGCTGCTGCTTGCTCAATATATTCTACACGAACATTTGGTTTCGGACGGTAACTGCGCACATGGTCGCAGGGAACATAGCCTGCATATTCAAACATTTGCAGCTGTGCATTTTTGGTAATATCGATCAATACCGGACCTGGTCTGCCGCTGCGGGCAATGTAAAAAGCTTTCGCTAATACTGCCGGGATCTCAGTTGCATCAGTAATCTGGTAGTTCCATTTGGTAACCGGGGTAGTGATGTTGATCACGTCTGTTTCCTGGAAAGCATCAGTACCTAATAAGTGTGCATACACCTGACCGGTGATGCAAACCATCGGCGTACTGTCGATTTGAGCATCGGCTAAACCCGTTACCAGATTGGTAGCACCCGGACCGCTGGTCGCAAATACGACACCCACTTTTCCGGAAGTACGTGCATAACCCTGACCGGCATGTGTGCCGCCTTGCTCATGACGTACTAAAATATGTTTTAATTTTTCTTTGTAGTCGTATAATGCATCATAAATAGGCATGATGGCACCACCTGGATAACCAAAAATGGTATCGGTACCTTCTGCTATTAATCCTTCCAATAAAGCCACAGAACCAGAAACAGTTACTGTTTTCTTCGGTTCCGTTAAGGTGGTTGCTTCCTCTTGTGCTGTGTCCATTATTTTATTTTTAGGTATGGGGTTTTTAAATTGATTAGTGAGTGTAGGCATCAGTTACACAGCCTTCGCTGGCATCGCTTACTTGTTTCAGGTATTTGTAAAGTACACCTCCTTTGACGGGTGGAGGCAGTTGTTTCCAAACCGCTTTACGGTTTTCCATCTCTTCTTCTGTAATCTGAAGGTGTAAGGTGTTGTTTACGGCGTCAATGATGATGATATCATTGTCGTGCACAAAAGCGATATTTCCACCGTCCCAAGCTTCAGGAGTAATGTGACCTACCACAAAACCATGCGTACCACCAGAGAAACGACCATCAGTAATTAAAGCCACTGATTTTCCTAATCCTGCACCGATAATCGCAGAAGTTGGTTTCAACATTTCCGGCATCCCAGGAGCACCTTTAGGACCTACCTGTCTGATCACCACTACATCGCCTTTTTTCACTTTACCACTTTGAATTCCTGCGATCAATGATTTTTCACCATCAAATACACGCGCCGGACCTTCAAATCTTTCTCCTTCTTTACCAGAGATCTTCGCTACCGAACCTTTTTCTGCGATGTTACCATATAGCATTTGAAGGTGACCTGTTGCTTTGATCGGGTTGGTTATTGGAAGAATTACTTTTTGAGTATCAAAATCTAAATCTAAAGCGCTTTCCACATTTTCAGCAAGTGTTTTTCCGGTTACGGTGATACAGTCGCCATGAATCAAGCCTACTTTCAAAAGATATTTTAGAATGGCAGGAACACCACCGATTTCATGAACATCCTCCATTAAATAGTTACCACTTGGTTTCAAATCTGCCAATACTGGAGTGGCATCACTTACAGCTTGGAAATCATCCAATTTCAAGGTTAATCCTACTGATTTTGCCATAGCGATTAAGTGCAGTACTGCATTTGTAGAACCACCCAATACCATTACCGTAACCATCGCATTGTGAAATGCTTTCTCTGTCATGATATCTGAAGGAAGGATGTTTTTCTCTAATAAAACACGGATGGCTTTACCGGCAGCTAAACATTCTTCTTTCTTTTCTGCACTCAATGCAGGGTAAGAAGAGCTGTAAGGTAAGCTCATTCCTAAAGCTTCAATTGCTGAAGCCATCGTATTTGCAGTATACATACCGCCACAAGCACCAGCGCCTGGACAAGTGTTGCGGATGATACCTTGAAAATCTTCTTCTTCTAAATTACCTGCTAACTTTTCGCCAAGGGCTTCAAAAGCAGATACAATGTTTAACGTTTTTCCTTTATAGTGTCCGGAGTGGATACTTCCACCGTATACCATGATCGCAGGGCGATTTAACCGGCCCATTGCCATGATAGAACCCGGCATGTTTTTATCACAGCCTGGCAATGCAATCACGCCATCGTAATATTGTCCACCACAAATGGTTTCAATTGAATCTGCAATTACATCTCTGGAAACCAAAGAATAACGCATTCCATCTGTACCATTAGACATACCATCGCTTACACCGATAGTGCTGAAGGTTAAACCGACCATTCCATTATCCCAGACCCCTTCTTTAACGATTTTTGCTAAATCATTTAGGTGCATGTTGCAGGTGTTTCCATCGTATCCCATACTTGCAATGCCGACCTGGGCTTTGTCCATATCTTCTTTGGTCAAGCCAATTCCATACAACATGGCTTGGGCTGCAGGTTGGGTTGGGTCCTGCGTGAATACTTTACTGTAGCGGTTTAATTCTGGTGATTGTGACATATTATATGATTACTTCGTAATTTTGTTTTTCTAACACTAAACATTTGTAAGTGCGTTGTATGGTGGCTCCAACACTATCATTCCATCTGATTGGAAACTGATATTCATCTATCGATGCAATTCCTGCGATCTCTGTAGCGGTACCGCAGAAAAAAGCGCTGTCTGCATTTTTCGCATCGGCTACCGACAAGTTTTTTTCAATAATTTCTATATCCAGGATATGACATAGCTCAATTACCGTTGCACGGGTGATTCCTGGAAAGATGTTGCCTAGTGGAGGTGTATATAATTTTCCGTTTTTCTCGATAAAGATGTTTGCTCCTGGACCTGCAGCGATATGACCGTTACTATCTAATAATAGCGCCTCATCAAATCCATTGCGTTTTGCTTCAATAGTAGCTAAGGTGGAATTTCCATCATTGCCAGTAACTTTAGCTGCTATAGGAAAAGATTTTGGATTCGGACTTTCATAACTGGACACCCCAACTTTTAATTGTTCATTACCCGGATAGGCATCCCATTCCCAGGCGCAGATCATGATGGATACCTCTGTAGCCGCAACCATCGACATATTAGGGGCACAGTATACTAATGGGCGGATGTAAGCATCTTTTAAATTATTCAATTGAAGTAACTTATAGGTTTGCTTGATCAAGTCGTTCACCTCCCATGGAAAAGGTAAGTTTACCAATTCGGCAGATCTTTTTAATCTTTCAAAATGGTCTCTAGGCTTAAATACACGGGTTCCATTGTGGGTTTGGTACGCCCTGATTCCTTCAAATACAGCGTAGCCATAATGGAGCGATTGCTCATATATTTCGGCAGTTGTGTTGGCGGCTTTCTGAAACTTGCCGTTTAAGTATAACACTGTATTTGAATTGACGTATTTCATGTTGGTTAAAGCTAGGTGTCTTGTTGGTTGTGGTATCGGTTCATTAAAAAAGCGCCACTTGTGGGGGGCGCTTGAGTTTATTTTTGTATTTAAAATATTCTATTGCAGCGCCTTATCCTTCTGAATTACCAGCAGAAGAATCACATTAATAATGACAATAATTAAGGCGGTGATGTTAAAGTTCATTTTGTTGGTCTTTATTAGCAGGTTGTATTTGTTATTGCTTTGTAAATCCAATTTAGGTCTTGTGATCTATACTATCAATAGCTATATACAAATAAATGAAAAAAAATATAATTTGTAATTTTTATTTAAAATACAAATATAATATCTTAGAATAGGTGTTTTTAATTGTTTTACGTGGATGCTTCTATACCAATTATGAAATCGGTATTCGGTATAGGTATTATGCTTGCATTGTATTTTCTCTCATTTTCTGCCTAAAATTGGAGAATGGTCAAAAAAGTTGAAGAAAATACGACTAAAATAGGGGTAGGGAACCAAATAAAAATTGGTGGTTTTTTCAGGGCAATAAAAACAACTCCTGGTGCTAAGTTTAGAATTGAGGAGTGTTCATTTTACAGAATGATAGGCATAGGTCAAAAGTGGAGTATGCTTAAAGAGGAGCTGCGATGATCCTAAAAATCCAGGGCAAAAAAAAAAGGATGTCGTTTCGGACATCCTTTTTTTATTATGCTTTAAATATTAAGCAACCCCTTCGGCTAGAACAATAATCTTATTTTTCAAAACCTCTACAACGCCACCTTTAATACTAAAGGTTTCATCGCCTGTTTTGGTTTTAACAATTACTGGTCCGTCTTCTAAGGTTGAGATAATAGGAGCATGGTCATGCAAAATTTGAAATGAACCCATGGTACCTGGTACAGTAACAGCTGTTACTTCGCCTTCAAAGACTTTTTTATCTGGTGTTAATATTTCTAGTGTCATATTCAAAGTGTATGCGCTTTAATTAAGCGTTTGCTTCAGCTAATAGTTTTTTACCTTTTTCGATTGCATCTTCGATACCACCTACTAAGTTAAATGCAGCCTCTGGATATTCATCAACTTCACCATCCATAATCATGTTAAATGCTTTGATGGTATCTTTAATGTCAACCAACACACCTTTTAAGCCTGTAAACTGTTCAGCTACGTGGAATGGTTGAGATAAGAAACGTTGAACACGACGCGCACGGTGAACGATTAATTTATCCTCTTCAGATAATTCGTCCATACCTAAGATCGCGATGATATCCTGTAACTCTTTGTAACGTTGTAAGATTTCTTTCACACGTTGAGCAGTGTTATAGTGCTCATCACCTAATACCGCTGGAGATAAGATTCTTGAAGTTGAATCCAATGGATCCACCGCAGGATAAATACCTAGCTCAGAGATTTTACGAGACAATACTGTAGTTGCATCTAAGTGGGCAAACGTTGTAGCCGGAGCTGGATCCGTTAAATCATCCGCAGGTACATAAACCGCCTGTACAGATGTAATTGATCCACGTTTAGTGGAAGTAATACGTTCCTGCATTAATCCCATCTCTGTTGCCAAAGTTGGTTGGTAACCTACCGCAGAAGGCATACGACCTAAAAGTGCTGATACTTCAGAACCTGCCTGAGTGAAACGGAAGATGTTATCAACGAAGAAAAGGATGTCTTTTCCAGCGCCTTCGCCATCACCGTCACGGAAGTATTCTGCAACTGTTAATCCTGATAATGCTACACGAGCACGAGCTCCAGGAGGTTCGTTCATCTGACCGAATACCAATGTTGCTTTAGAATCTTTTAGTTTTTCTGTGTCAACCTTGCTTAAATCCCATCCGCCTTTTTCCATCGAATGAAGGAATTCTTCACCATAGTTGATTACACCAGATTCGATAAACTCACGTAAAAGGTCATTACCTTCACGTGTACGCTCACCTACACCAGCAAATACTGATAAACCAGCATACGCTTTCGCGATGTTGTTTACCAACTCCATGATCAATACTGTTTTACCAACACCAGCACCACCGAATAAACCGATTTTACCACCTTTAGCGTAAGGCTCTAATAAATCGATTACTTTGATACCAGTAAATAGTACTTCTGATTCAGTTGATAGCTCGTCAAATTTTGGCGGAGCATTGTGGATTGGTCTACCGTTAGTTTTATCAATCGTGTTGATACCATCGATAGCATCACCAACAACATTGAATAGACGACCTTTAATCTGATCACCAACAGGCATTTTGATAGGTGCGCCAGTATCTAATGCTTTCATGCCACGAACTAAACCGTCGGTTGAGTCCATTGCAATTGCACGTACGCGGTCTTCACCAAGATGTTGTTGAACTTCTAAAACGACCTTTTGACCGTTTTCTTTTTCAATCTCTAATGCAGAGAAAATTTGAGGTAAATGAGCATCGTCAGCAAAACTCACGTCAACTACCGGTCCTATAATCTGCGCTATTTTTCCAATGTTAGGCATATATTGTTTTGGGTAAAATTATAAATATCAAAATGTTAAAGGCCGTTTTCAGAGCCCACAATTCGGTTTGCAAAGTTAAGATTTTTCAACATAAATTGCATATATAAATAAAAAGTTTTTCCACAGTTTTTAAATCAATATTTTAGCCGGTACAAAACAAGGTACGAACATGCCGTTTTTGACGTTAAAAAGAGCGTATTTGTGGCCGTACATTTATCATAAGGAAAGCGTAGAAATTCATGAAAACAATACTAGTAACGGGTAGCAATGGCCTTTTAGGGCAGAAAATCACAGAAAGAATCCTCGCAGGAAAACAGTTTAACCTGATCGCGACCGCAAAAGGGGAGAACCGTTATCCAATTAAAGAAGGATATGTTTATGCCGAAATGGATATTCTGGACGCTGCTAATGTGGAAGAAATTGTAGCGAAATATAGACCCGATGCCATCATTCATACGGCGGCAATGACCAATGTGGATACCTGCGAAGCTCAAAAAGAGCTGGCTTATGCGCTAAATGTGAAAGCAGTGGAGACACTTATTGCCGTTTGTGAAAAATTCGATACGCAATTAGTTCATTTGTCTACAGATTTCGTGTTTGATGGCGAAAATGGCCCTTATGATGAAGAAGCGCCTACCTGTCCTTTAAGTTATTATGGACAAACTAAAGTAGAAGCCGAGCAAGCACTGCAAAAGTCAAATGGTAAATGGGCAGTGCTGAGAACAATTATAGTGTATGGTATCGTGAGTGACATGAGTCGTAGTAATATCGTACTATGGGCAAAAGGTGCTTTAGAAAAAGGACAGCCTATTAATGTAGTCAACGACCAATGGCGCATGCCAACTCTGGCAGAAGATTTAGCTGATTGCTGTCTGCTGGCAGTAGAAAAAAATGCACAAGGCATATATAATGCTTCTGGAAAAGATATGATGAGCATTTCGGAATTAGTGGCTAGGGTTGCCGATTTCTGGAACCTGGATAAAGGACTGATTAAAGAAATCTCAGCTGAAACTTTAAACCAAACCGCTAAGCGTCCGGTGAGAACCGGCTTCATCCTGGATAAAACCATCCGTGACCTAGGCTATGCACCGCATTCCTTCGAAGAAGGATTGGCCTTATTAGCGACACAATTACCAGCAACCGTTTAAATTCTTAATTATATATACTATGGCATTACAAGTTGGCGATCAAGCCCCGGATTTCAAATTATTCAGCTCAGACCTGAAAGAAGTAGCCTTATCTGATTATAAAGGAAGGAAATTAGTCATCCATTTCTTCCCATTGGCGTTTACAGGAGTATGTACTGCCCAATTATGCACCATGAGAGATAGCTTTGGTTATTATGAAGGAATGAATGCAGATGTCGTAGGTATTTCTGTGGATTCTCCTTTTACCCTGGCTAAATTTAAAGAAGATCAAAGCTACCAGTTCCCTTTACTTTCTGATTTTAACAAAGAAGTATCTCAGGCCTACGGTGCTTTTTACGAAGATTTCGCATTTAATATGAAAGGAATTTCAAAAAGAGCTGCTTTTGTGATCGATGAAGAAGGAAAAGTTATTCATGCAGAAGTTTTAGAAGATGCAGGGAATATGCCTGATTTTGACGCAATTAAGCGCTCAATTGAAGCCTAATCGCAGTTTTTAAGCAGTAGTGTTTGAAGTTTTTTTTAAATAAAGTTTGTATTTTCAATTTCAAACACTACTTTTGCAGTCCAATAACGAAACAACGTTTGAAGGAAATGCATTTGTAGCTCAATTGGATAGAGCATCTCACTACGGATGAGAAGGTTTGGGGTTCGAATCCCTACAAGTGCACGAAAAACCTTAGAGAAATCTAAGGTTTTTTTTGTTGATCTTTTCGATTATAGGTTGTATAGCCGCTGTCGATATCATGCAAATACAAATTGCATTTGTAGCTCAATTGGATAGAGCATCTCACTACGGATGAGAAGGTTTGGGGTTCGAATCCCTACAAGTGCACTGAAGACCTTAGAGAAATCTAAGGTCTTTTTGTTTTTTAAGTATTTTGATCTAATTCCTTATATTTAAGAAACCAATCTTTTTACCGTTGTAATTCTATTTTGTTTTTATCTTAACTTTTATTTGGCTGCAGATGATCAGTTCTTGTACGTCTCAAGATTGAAAGTATTACTATCACATCTGCGCCAATTTGGAAATTTGAATTTTCTAAGAATTCGATTAATTGTATTAAAAGTACCTTGTTTAATTACTTCCCTGAAATTGCTTGAACTCTGCTATTGCCAGGATATACCTTTATAAAACGAACACCATGTGGATTAACTTCCGTTGAGAATTCCTTATCGGATTTGGCAACATCCTGTTGTCTCCATAAATCACGTACCTTTTGCTCTCCACGCAAACCTAAAGTTTTCCAGTTAACAGTCATCTTCTCTACCTTCTTTCCAAGGTTAAAAAGACCTACAGCCATAGCACCATCTTCAAGCGGCTTAGCATACACAACTGTTTCTCCATTCTGAGCAATCATCATCCCGAACTTGCCAAGAGGATCTTGATTCACATCAATAACTTCATCATTAGTCAGTAAGCTGATTGTAAAATCGTCTAATTGAGCCATATCGCAACCGATTAACAATGGCGCAGAAAGTAAGCACCATAAACTGATGTGTGTATATTGTTCATCAGGAGTAAGCTTCGTATAATGCAATTTAGGTCCCCAGCCAACCATACCCACGACCAACATGTCTGGGTCTACCCAGTGCCCAGGACCAGAAAAAGTAGCCCATTTGGTTTGATTAAAGCCCAACAGGGACATTCTTTCCCAGGTATCCTTAATGTCGCCAGTGGTTCTCCAGCTATTGGCCATTTTCTCCCATTGTGTTGCATCCCCATATGGAGCACTGTTCGATAGGCTATATACCAGGTCACGTTTGTAGGAACGTAAAGCATCCATCATCTCTTTAACATGGTATACATCATTAGGATTCCAATCGTATTTCAAATAATCCATACCCCAGTCATTCCACTGCTGTACATCATTTTTTACAAATGAGTATTTACCATGATGATAGTTTATGCCATGTTTTTCTTTTCCCTGAGGATCTACAAAACGATAAAATTCATTGTGTTTGCCTTGTTTCACCCAGTCGTATGTGCCATCCACATTGTTCGAATAAGCACCAACATGACCAGCGTAAGTTCCAACCCATGGGCCAGAGTATATACCTATTTTTAATCCCATCTGATGTACGTCATCAGCCAAGGCTTTCATGTCAGGAAATTTAGAGTTGGGCATTACCGCATTGTATTTTCCACCTCTTAATCCTTGCCACCCATCGTCTATGTTGATGTATTGCCAACCATGATTAATCAAGCCTTTATCCACCATAGCTTTGGCCGAGCTCATCACCTTTTCCTGACTCACTGCATCACCCCAACAGTTCCAGCTATTCCAGCCCATAGGTGGTGTTAGTGCTATTTGATCTCCAACTACTATACGAAAGGCCCGCTTTGATTCTCCCAAGGCGTTCTTCGCGGATAGAGTTACTTCATATATCCCTCGTTTCAAAAGCTTACCTGTGATACGGCCAGTAGCGGGATCTAGATTTAATCCTTTGGGTAAATTCTGTACGCCAAAACGCATCGGACGAATCCCTGTAGCAGGGATGGTATAAAGAAAAACAGAACCCGGACGAATGCCAAATATTTTAGCGCCATTGATTCGCGGAGTTTGTGCCGGGGCAGGAGTAAGGATGTATTTTTTTAACGTATCCGGAGCACCTTGTGCTTTTACCATATTGTTGGTTAGACATAGGATTCCGAAGGAAAGTAAGCAGGTTGTTATTAACTGTTTCTTCATCATAAATTATTGTTTTTAGTATCCGATTGATTTTAAAGCTTGTTTACCTAATCGTTCTTCCAATTGAGTTAAATACAAGCTGGAAGGGCCAACCTGAACATTTTGAGAGTCAAAGATGCCTTCTGGTAAGGTCGGACCCGAGTTGTTAAAAGGTCTTGGTAGTGGCATACTTTTTCCTTTGCTGCCGATTACCCAATTGTAAGTACCTGGAGGAATTTGGTTTACATAGCTGTTGGCTTCGCAATTCCAGGCGACAGACCAGGCAGTCCCCCAACCATGGCCAGAGCCCATGCTACCTCTGTTTTTGAAATCCATGCCACCATTTGGTGCTTTACAGTTATCTAAAAGCATACCAGTGCTCCAACGTTGATGCCCTTCAATACGGCCATTGCCAGTAAAATTGCAGTTCAGGAAAACAATGGGACCTGTTTGTCCGGCTCCTAATGCCACATACCAGATATTATCACCAGCTACCGAACATTGGTCTAACAACACTTGTCCGGCATTCGGTGCGAATTCTGCTGGTTTAGAAGCTCCTTCATGTAAGGCTTTACGAACAACGGATACACGTTGAAGAGTAATTCTGCGACCACCAATTCCAACACTTTCCATGGTTTCCATCAAGTCTAAATCTTTTAGCCAGCAATCCTCGCCATTCAGTCTTAGTCCATAATAAAGCGCCTTGGTGTGATTAACTGCCTGTGGTGGAGATACAATGCGTAAACTCTCCACACCTGCTTGTTTAAGCCGTTTTACATCATTTGCCAGTACAAGGGTAGTTTCATCATTGGTATAGGTTGCATCATAGGAATCCACTAAGGGTACATCTACTGTGATTTTATGACCATCTATGGCTGCAATACGACGTTCAGTGATCAATAAAGAACCTGTTTTAATCCAGGTTTGGGGCTTGCCATCACGTACTAAATCATTCATTTGCATAAATTTTACCCACTTTTCTGTCACAGGTTTTCTAACCTCGACATTGTCTCCAACTTTAAAACCAGAAGCATCTGCTACGTTAAAACTCATACTTCCGGCAGGGATATACTTATCCATTATTTTAATGGGTTTTTCGGCTTCATCGGCATTGCCTAAACGGTTACCAACGCGCTGATTAAGTCCCTTTGATAAAGTGATCGCGGGGTGCTTTTCACCGCTCATCAAAATGATACTTCCTGTTGCTGATTTACCACTTCCACGAAGTACAACACCATCGGCCATGATCTTTATCGTTTTAGAACAAGGGTAGGTTCCAGGCGCTAATAAAACAGCTCCACGAAAACCATCTTTACCTAAGGGCATTGCAGCTACTTTGTCAATAGCCGCTTGAATTAGCGCAGTGCAATCCGCATTTGCATCACTTAGCGGTTTAACGGCTACCTTTACTGCAACATCAGGTAGTGCTATACCACCACCCATATAACCAGCATAAGAGAAATCCATGATGCGGTCTCCCTTCGCACTTTTTTTATAAACCAATTTACCATCCGCTCCAAGGTAAACCCATTCACTTTTTCCTGGTTCTTTTTCTTTTTTCGGCGCTGTGACCCATGCAATAGTATTCGTCGGTAATAAAAATAGCATCAAGCTTATTTTTACTACTGAAATTTTTAAATCCATATTTTTCGTAGTTAATTGTTTTTTATTGGCGATAAATTCATGAGACCTGCTGAAAACGGCAGGCTCATGATTTATAGGGGAAATGTTATTTTTAAAGCAGTGGGTCGAACGTTCCGTTGTTCCAGCCCATAGTTTGCTCTAACAAGGCATTTTGTTCAAGGTGTTTTTTAGGAAGCGCAAAGAAGTAATAATTATCCTTTACATTCCATTTGTTTTTGTCATCAATAAGTTTGACTACCGTTACAAAATAATTGAAATACTCAAGGGTATTCATATTTGTATTTCCGTTCTGACAAATCAGTGGAATGAGTGTTTCCCTGGTCATGGTTTTATAGGTATCGGTTCTATTCACCACGATCATTTTACGTTGATAATTTGTAAATTCAGGAGTACTGAAAAGCATCCGTCGCCGCAAATCCCAGAAGCGTTTACCTTCATAAGCCAGTTCAATGCGTTTTTCAAATAGTACAGCATCAACAAGTTCTTTTTGTGTCATACCGGCCTTCAACCCATAAAGATTATCCGCATTAGGTGTAATTCCTGCCCGTTGGCGGATATCTTTCAATATTTGATATACCTCGCCATCTTTTCCGCCCACTTCAGCTGCACATTCAGCTAGGTTAAGCATCACTTCTGCATAGCGTATTTCAACTAAGTCCAAACCAGAATTCGAAGCTTCAAATTTGTCCCATTGAGGTTGAACAAATTTACGTGAATAAAACCCCGTTGCAGTAGGATTTGCGCCGCCAAGCTCACCACCTTGATAAGTGAATTGACGTTTTTCTGGCCATACATTGCCATTTAATTCATAAAGCATACCGTTGGTTACAATAGTTTCGTAGAAACGTGGATCACGATTTAACCAAAATAGTCCGGTTTGATCTTTAGCTTCCGCATTAAAAGCTTTCTTAACACCGCCAATTACAACGCCTGGGGCTGTTCCGTCGGCCATGGGAAATGCCATCACCATATCAAGACTTGGCTGATGTCCACCAGATGCACCTTGTGAATATTCCAATGGTCTAAGCCCAGCTTGAAACTTAGATGTGCGGGCAGGGTATAAAAAACGGGAAGCAAACACCACTTCTTTTGAAATTTCAACAGACCAGGTATCGCCAAACTTTGCATTCAATCCATACCCATCCTTCAAAAGCTGATCTCTTGCTGACAGGTTAGCATCATATGCGGTTTTCCAGCGGGCAGGATCATTGTTGCGGTTAAACTGTTTACTCGCATAGTACATCAACACTCGTCCTTTTAGGGCCATAGCTGCACCTTTGGTGATGCGACCAAAGTCGGCCGCTATGGTATACTTGCCAGGAAGATACCCAGCTGCAACATCCAGGTCTTTCACAATTTGTGCAATGCATTCAGAGGTTTTGTTACGTGGTATCATTGCTTCTGCTCTTGCCTGTGGAGTCAAAACCAGCGGCATACCACCATATCTCTTTACCATATCGAAATAGGAAAATGCACGTAAAAATAATGCTTGACCTTTAATTAGCTCTCGTTTGGCCTGATCTAAAGTTCCCCCATCAATACTACTCAATAGCGTATTCACTTTATATAAATCCGCATAATGATCTGAAATAATGTCCGATGTAGGGCCATCCCCACCTTCGGAAGTTACTTGTCCGTACAGAAATACGTCCCCCTGTCTGGTTTCGTCAGTATAGGCAGAAAAAAGATCGTCCCATGAAGGCAGAGTCTCCAGGTAACATCTGTCTAAGAATGCTGTTGCCAGAATCGGGTTTTTCCATGTTTCTTCAGCAGTAACAGCAGTCGGATCTTCCTTGTCCAGTACTTTTTTACAGCTGGATAGCATTGCGGCAGCAAGCAAGCTAACTGCCAAAATATATTTTGATTTCATCGTATTAATTTTTTAAGATCAGAAAGTAACATTTACACCAAGTGAGTAGTTTTTCATAATCGGGTAGGAGGCAACATTGTAAAGTTCAGGGTCATTCCATTTTAAATGATTCTGTAGAAGAAACAGATTTGTACCATTAACAAATAGCTTCACTTTGTTTAATCCTATAAATTTTGTGGCAGATGTAGGGATGTCATAAGTCAGCATTATATTCTTACAGCGTATAAATGAGGCATCGTATACCCAGAAAGTCGAAAGTTCAGTGTTTTTATTGTTCATACCACTTGGCATAGTCGCGTTTGGATTTTCAGGAGTCCAGTGGTCAGCTCTGAATTGGAAGGTACTATTCCAGTCTTTTACCAATGAGCCTCGTTCTGAGATGATCTTCTCATATCCCGCCAAACCCTGGAACAATACGTCCAGCCCAAAACCTTTCCATTTAGCGCTTAAAGACAAACCATAACTGATTGGAGGTACTGTCTGCTTTCTGATGACAACTTTGTCGTCCACTGTAATCGTCCCATCTGGCGTATCGGAATTCGGGCCACGAACATCTTTGTACATGATCATACCTAAAACTGGTTTTTGTCCCAATACCGACATATTAGGGTTGTCGGTCAAGATTTTATCCAATTGTTCCTGGGTACGGATGATTCCTACAGATTCATATCCCCATTCGCGATTTATTGTTTGGCCAATTTCAGATAAATATGTACGCTGGTTGGCTGCTTCATCTCTTTTTAACCATTGACTTTTAGCATAACTGAAATTACCACTTACAGAAAAAAAGAAGTCTTTCCCGATGTTATCATGATAACCAAGTTCAAATTCAAACCCCCGTGCATCAATGACAGAATAGTTTTCTTTTGGTAAACTAGCTCCAAAGGATGTGGGTACACTTGCACTTCTTGTATCCAAAATATCATAGGTGTGTCTGAAGAAATACTCAGCGGTAAAATCAACTTTATTGTTGAACATACGACTGTCAAAACCAAGATTATAAGAAGTAGATTTTTCCCAGGTCAGGTCTGGGTTTGGCAATACACCTGGTATCAGGCCGTAATTTTGTGCTTCAAATACAGCACCTGTAGTTACATTGTATTTTGGCATCCAATCCCATCCACCTACAGCGTCATTTCCCAGTGTGGCAACCGAGGCCCGTAATTTCAGGTCATTAACGAATTTGATGTTGTTACTGAAAAAATCTTCACTGGAGATGCGCCAACCTGCAGATACAGAAGGGAAGAATCCCCAGCGTTTATTTGGCGCAAATTTGGTAGAGCCATCTATTCGAAAAGCACCTTCTAAAAGATACTTACTGTCATACGCATAATTTAAACGCCCCACATAGGACAGACGTCCCTCTTCACCAAGTCCCCCAGCGCCAACAATGGATTGCGATGCATCCGGACTTGCCGCAAAAAACTCGGGCATACTCCATAGAATTAAATTGTTTCTTCGGGCATCAAAGGTTTCGTTTTCTCCTTCGGATTGCTCGTATACGAATAGGGCACTAATATCATGTTTACGTATAGTTTTCTCATAAGTTGCATAAAGGTTTAGCTGATAATCCTGATCCAGTCTGTTTTCTTTTCTAATGTAGTTTTCAAGTGCGTGGGTATAAGTGCCAATCACTTGGTTACTAGGGTCAATATAGTGACCATTTGTTCCTGCAGCTTTAAAATTGTACATGTCATAAGGTAGAGATACGATCTTAATTAAACGATTGTCTATACTGCGGTTGTATTGAAGTTTCAATTTCAAACCATCCAAATAAGGCACTTTATATTCTGCATATGCATTGGCATTTACATTCTGCCACTTTTTGGTATTGCTGCCATGCTGCTCGCTGATTAAAGCTAAAGGGTTTTGTTCCTGGCCATTGTGTTGCACAAATTTGCCGTCAATAATCCCCGGATTCATTTTGGAACGCCATAGGAAGCCTAAATACAAGTTGTCCATGGCATCCCGATCACCATCTGAAGGCCAGAATGGCTTCCGGTCTCTACGGCTATCGGTACTTAAGTTCAATCCTAAAATCAGGTTTTTTGTGACATTCACGTCAACATTTGTCCGGAAGTTATACTTGCTGAATTTTAGGTTCTCAAAAGAACCTGTCGCATTATAAAGTGAACCTCCAATAAAGTAACGTACCTTATCTGATCCTCCTGATACATTTAAGGCATGACGCGTAGTGAAAGGTGTTTTCCAGGCGGCATCGATATAGCTATAATTGTAGTTTTTAAAGTGCTCCAATTCATCGTCGGTATACCATTTGGGCGTTGTTCTTGGATCTACACCTCCATTGATCTGGAAATTAATCATATTATAATCATTAAGGTATATGGCCTGTTCATACGATGTTAAGGTTTTTGGAATCATCGTTGGATCTTCAATACCCACCGTACCTGAATAAGTTACAATGGGTGCTGAATGACTGCCTTTTCTGGTAGTGATCAATACCACACCATTGGCCGCTCTGGAGCCGTATACTGCCGCAGAAGCACCATCTTTCAGAACAGATACATTGGAAACCTCACTTGGATCAAGCGCGTCAAAAGCCCCTTTGTCACGAACAGCACCATCAATTACATACAAAGGTTCAGAATTGTTAATGGTTCCTTTTGCCCGGATGTTTAAAGAGCTGCCAGATCCTGGTTTACCTGTTGTTGTGGCAATTTGTACCCCACTTAAGCGTCCGGCTAATATATTGGCCAAACTAGGTGTAGGGATATCGGCAATGGCTTTAACATCTACACTGCTGATACTACCTGTTACGCTACCTTTCTTCTGTGTGCCGTAGCCCACAACAATCACTTCGTTAAGTCCCTCACTATTATCTGAGAGTGTTACTTTCATTTTTTCGCCTGATGCCGGCAGATCAACATCTTTAAAACCTATAAAACTAAAGTGAAGTATACTCCCGTTTGGGCATTGGATAGTGAAGTAACCTTTTGAATCGGTAACTGTACCTTTTTTAGTCCCTTTTACGCTAACAGATACTCCGGGTAACGGATGATTGGTCTGATCAACTACAGAGCCTGTTGTTGTGAGGGTTTGGGCTGATAAATTCTGGTTCAAAAAGAGTACTAATAGAACCGGAAGCAATCGCCGGAGTGGCGATCTAAAATTGCGTTCATTCCTTTTCATTTAATTTGGTTTTGTATTTGGTTAAAGATTTAGTTGGATTCTAAACCTGTATACAAATGAAAAAAATAAATGAAATCTAGGTTTGAAATATCATCTCAAAAGCTTTAAATAATGTTTCAACTAGGAGAATAATGGCTTGTTCTGTTTGAATGACTACTTATTTCTGTGTTTTTGAATAAATTCAGATGGAGTAGATCCATACAAAGTTTTAAAACTTGTGGTAAAATAAGTATGGCTGTTGAACCCGACATGGTTGGATATTTCAGAAACAGTCATATCCGATTCAGCTAATAATTTAGCCGCGATTTCTAATCGCTTGTTTCTAATAAATTCGGTAGGGGAAAGCTCAGTAATTGCTTTTAACTTTCTATATAAATTTGCCCGACTTATGCCGATTTCTGTACTGAGCAGATCAATACTTAACTCGGAATTGGAGATGTTCTTTTCAATTACCTCAAAAAACTTCTGGGTAAAACGGTCGTCTCTCGATACGATTTCTATACCTAATGAATCAGTAGAGAAGCGTTTCCCGTAAATCTTTTTTAATCTTTCGCTTGAATCGAGTAGATTTACTATTCTATAAATCAAAACATCTACGTTAAGTGGTTTTACTATATAATCGTCAGCACCCGCAGAAAAGCCTTCTTTAAGGTGTACAACCATTGACCTGGCTGTGATGATGATCACGGGTATATGACCAATAAGTAAGTCTTTTTTAATATTAGCACAAAGTTGGATTCCATCCATTTTTGGCATCATCACATCACTTATAATTAAATCCGGATACTTTTCTATGGCAATGTTGAATGCATCCAGGCCGTTATCAGCTTCAATAATAAAGAAATATGGTTCTAGCCGTTCCTTTACATAGTTTCTAACCTCATCATTGTCCTCTACAAGTAAAACTGTATGTTTTTTTTCAATATTTAGTACTTCCACAGCACCCGATGGAAATAGTACATCTGTTATTTTAGAATCACTTGTATCTACCTCAACAATGTCGTTGTTGTATATGGATTTGTTAATAGGGATGACAACTTTAAATATGGTGCCATTAGGATGATTGTTTTCGACCCATATGGTGCCATGGTGTAGCTGTATCACTGATTTTGTAAGACTTAATCCTATTCCAGTTCCTATTGTTTCTGACTTGTTTTTTTCTTCAATTTGATAAAATGGGGTAAATATGTTGTTAATTTCATTTACTGGTATGCCTTTACCTGTATCAGATACTGAAAGACAAATGTATTTGATTTCTGAAGGCCCATCTTTTAACTCATTTAATTGTTCCTGTTTTAGGTCGGATAATTTTATCTGTTTAATTGATAGGACTATTTCTCCGTTTTCTTGAGTGTATTTAAAAGCATTGGATAAGAGGTTAAAAACAACTTTTTCGAATAATGATTTGTCGAACCAGGCTTCAATAGGATGCTCTTCTTTTAAGAAGCTAAACTTAATATGCTTATTAATGGCAATTTGATTAAATGCAATGTATATCTCTTCGGCAAAAGTACCGATGTCATCTTTGGATATTTTTAACCGCATTTTTCCTGACTGGCTTTTCCTGATATCCATGATCTGATTCACAAGTAGTAGCAATCGATGGGCATTGGTAGAAATGAGTTCAAGCTTGTTTTTAATGTTTTTTGAAAGATCAGCGATGTTTAACAATTCCTGAAGAGGGGCTATAATCAGCGTTAAAGGCGTGCGCAGTTCATGAGAGAAATTAGTAAACATCCGGATTTTAGTCTGATGAAACTCTTCAAGTTGTTGTTGTTCCAGTTGTTTGAATTTTAGCTCCTGCTCCAGTCTTTGCTTAGTGCTTACATAATAAATGATCAGCCCGAAAACAGAGATGAAAATGAAGGTGTAAAATAGATATGCATACCATGTTTTCCATATAGGAGGCGAAATCACGATTTTTATCGTTCTGGGTTCATTATTCCAAATGCCATCATTGTTCGATGCTTTAATCTCAAATGTGTATGTTCCGGGACTTAAATTTGTATAAAAGACTTCCTTTCTATTGCCAACAAAATTCCATTCTTTATCATGCCCAACCAATCTGTAGGCATATTGGTTTTGATCGGGAAAGATGTAATTTAAAGCACAGTAGCCAATAGATAAGTTGTTTTGATTGTATGTTAACCTGATTTCTTCTGAATCATCTATTACAGATTTAAGTATATCAGATTTAACAGGTTCAATAAGTTGGTTATTTATAGTGAGGTGCGTAAATACAATAGGGGGTATAAAGGTGTTGGATTGTAAATCTTTTGGATCGAAGGTTACAAATCCGTTGTTTCCGCTAAAGCAAATATTTCCCTCAGGTAACCGTGTGCCGCTATTTGGGGAGAACTCCTGAATCCCTATTCCTCCAAATTGATTGTAATTACTGATCTTACCTTCGGATGGTTTGTATTTTGATATGGCGTTGCTGGTACTTATCCATAATTGCTGTGTGTTATCCTCAACGATTGCACAAACATCATCATTAATTAAGCCTTGTTTTGTGGTAATGTTTTTTACTAATCCGCGTTGCTCCTCGTAAAGGAATATGCCCCCTCCAAATGTTCCTACCCATATCCTTTTATTGGAGTCCCGAAAAATACAAGTAATGTAATCTGCTGGAAGTTTATGCGTACCACTTTCTTCAAGACTGTACTTTTCTAAAGTCTTACGTGCCACATCATATTTCCATAGGCCGTAACTACGTGTACCAATAAGAAACACACCTTTGCGGATTTCCATGATACAGCGACTACTCGGTATTTTTAGTTTATCATTTTTTCCTGCTAAGTCAAATTCACTTTGGATTTGTTTGTCTTTAGATATTTTGAATACCCCAGCTTTCGGGGCAGAGGTGGTTCCCCATAAATTTCCTTCATTATCTTTATAGAATGAATAGATGGATACTTGTTTTGGAAGTGTAAAGAAGTGTGTTGATTTTTTTGTTTGAGTATTGAATTGATAAATTCCTCCTTTATTGGTTCCGCACCATAAAGTTTCACCATCCAACATAACGGATTTAATGATGTTCTGATTATATAATAACTGCTGGGTATTTTGAACAGGATAGGATTTGTAGTTATTGCTTTTTAAATTGTATTCGAGTAAACCACTGCCTTCCGTAGCTATATATAATTCGCTGGGAGCCTTATATACTGTTGATCCAAATACACCAAACATATGATTTAGAATGTTTGCCCGATCATGAAATTTGAAACGGTTATTGTATTTGCTAAAGTAATTGACACCACCAGAATAACTTCCAACCCAAACAGTACCAGAATTGTCGGTAAATAAGGAATAGATTGAAAAGTGGGACAAATAACCCTCTTGGACATTAACATTAGCGTGTTTTACCATAGCGTAGCTATTTATATCAACCGCATATAAGCCATCAAATGTCCCAACAAACAAAGTTCCGTTATGTTCTGTAAAACAGCGGATGTAATTAGTGGGTAATTTGCTGTTTTTCTTATAATAGGAGAGTACGGTGTTGTCTTGTAGATTTATTTTGGCTACCCCACTCAATGTATAACCTATCCAGAGCTGATGCTTGGAATCTTCGTAAACTGCAGATACATTATTATCTTTTATAGCGCTATCTATGATGTTGTTATTGAAGTGTTTTAGTACTTTAAGGTTAAAATCACAAACAATAAAACCTTTGCTTGCGGTTCCAATAATCAGTTTATGATCATAGGTTTCGTATATAGTATTAATAGATTCACCTTTAAGAAGTCCGTTGATATCTTCTGTTTTGAACCTGTTTTCAGCTTCTATGTATCTACAGAGTCCTTTTGAGGTCCCAACCCATAGACGTTTTTTAGAATCTACGGTTAATGAACGGACACTGTTTTGCACTAACTCGTTTTTACTGTTTAAAAAGGTGGTGTTTTGGTTTGTTCTGAGATTAATTTTATTCAAACCTTTAATGGTTCCCACCCATAAGAAACCATTTTTATCTTCTACTAAAGCAGAGATGTGACTATCGGTTAGACTTGTAGAGTCCGCGGGATTGTGTTTGTAAACAGTGAAATTTGCGCCGTCATACCGATTTAGTCCGTTACGCGTACCAAACCACATGAATCCTTTAGAGTCCTGTATTATTTTTACGACAGAGATTTGCGATAGACCGTCTTTCAGACTTAAATTTGAAAAGTAATACTGGTCGTTGGATTGCGCAAAGCAAATCCCCACTAAGCATGTGAGGAGTAAAAAAGAAAAGAGTAATGCTTTCTTCAATTTGTATGATCAGTATTTGGTTGCTGGTAATTTGGTTGCTGGCATCAGGTATTAAATTAGCACTAATTTATGCAAAAAATACCAAATGATATTTCATGCAAATTAGTTAAAGCCCAAGATAGGAGGATGGTGATTTACCCGTATGCTTTACAAAAGCTCTGAAAAATGTACTCCGCGAAGTAAACCCCGCCTTCCATGCTATTCCTTCTAATGACAAATACCTCCATTCTTCTGTTTCGAACTGCGATTTTACATATTCAATACGGTGATGGTTGATGAAGTTTGAAAAATTCATATTGAATTCTTTATTGATGAGGCAGGAAAGATGGTTCACTGGTATGTCCGTATGCTCCGCAAGGTTTTTAATCGTATAACCTTTGTTTAAATAAGGTCGTTCAGTTAACAATACTTTATCCAGTTTTGCCAAATAGGCTTCACGTTTATTTCCATCGTACAATACCAGCTGTACATCAGGTTCAGGAGGTAATTCCAGTATGGTGTCATCCCTAATCAATAATGCAGTAGGTGGTGGCAGGATATTTTTAAACCCGTACAATATGCCGGGATGAAACAGTAACATTAAACTGGTAATGAGCAAATGAAGTGAAATAAGCCAATTGGTTATGTTTTGCGCATTCTCCAGTTCACTAACCCTTACCAGAACGATCACAAAATAGGTGCAAACAATTAATAGTGTGTACAATCGTAGCCAGCGAATCATATAAGCATCCTCCTTTTTTAATTGCGGCTTAGCTTGTCGGATAAAATTTGAGATCAGCTTCCATTGATACAAAACATATACAAGGGTACTGCCCAGGCCAATAAATATGTGAGTCCTGATATTTAATATACCTCCTTTCAGATAATCAATATCTGCGCCATGGGCAATAAAATATTTGATGTCCCTGATCTTTACATCAACTGGCTGAAAGTAATAGGGGATGTATTCGCACACTAAAACAGCTACGGGGATAAAGTGTAGCCAGTCATACCGCAAAAAATGGGTCTCGTTTCGTATGGTGGCTCTCACATATAAATAAGAGGTTGGTGCCACAAGGTAAAGTGTGGGCATTTCAAACCTGAATATCCAGGGGACGGCAAATATTAGCCCCGACTGCCGGAGCGCAATTACAAAGCAAACCAGCGCATAGCAAAGCATTGAAACGCCAAGTAAATGTTTGTGATGCGAATTCTTCCATGAAAAAAATACCAGTAAAATGCCAATTAACAAACCCAGTGCTGCAGATAAAAAGATAAAGTACGTTTGAGGATTTTGTTCCATGAGCGATGATTTTTGACAAGAGTTCCGTTAGCACAAATAAAACAAAACCAGGTATTCCATTTATAAACTAAATGAGTATTGTGTTTTAACAACTTGGCCTGATTAAGCGGCAAAACTACAAAAGTGATTCTGACCATGGTAAAAAGGATGTCTCATATTATAAACTGAAACATGACTTGGCTAAATGAGTCCAACGAAAACTCTTTCCGGCTGTTTAGCTATAAATGTTCTTCTTATGATCAGAATCTGAAATATCATCCGATGTTTTGGGCTGGGTTATCCCAAGGGTTTACTGTTAAACCAATTGCAGAAGTTTTGTTTCTGATCGCACCATGGGCATTGGGGGCTTCGATTCTTATTGGATTACAATCATGAAATTTTGGGTAATGGACCGGATCACCCAAAATTTTGCTACAAAGGACAGATTAGCAGGAACGGCAGTCCAGGCCGGGCTCAATATCCTGATACCGGGAGTTGGCCATTAATTTTGTCTTTTGCCCAGCTGATTAGTGGCTTAAGGGGAGTTCGAATATAAATGTACTACCTTTGCCAAATTCACTCTCTGCCCAGATTTTTCCTTTATGGCTTTTCACAATTTCGGCACAAATATATAATCCTATGCCAAAGCCAAGAATTTTACATGTATGGACATTTTCAATCCGCTTAAACCTGCTAAATAAATGGGGGATGTCTTCTTCTCTCATTCCAATTCCGCTATCCATTACACTTATCCTGACAGCACCTGGTACTTTTTTAAAATCAAGCCGGATTTCCCTTTTGTCTGGAGCGTATTTTGCAGCGTTACTTAAGAAATTAGTGATCACCTGACCAATCTTATTGCGATCTGCCTCAAGCCATAAACCATCTCTTTCTATAAAAATAATTTGATGATCGGGCAGGATTACTTTAATTTCATCAACTACTTCACGGATCAATGCTAAAAGATCAAATTGGGATTTTTCTATTTTAATTTGGCCTGCTTCAAGTTTGGCTATATCAAGAAAACCGTTGATCATTTTAGTCATTTTGTTAACCTGCACAGCTGCCTTATCCAGTTTTTCGGTTATATCTTCTTTTTTTTTCATTAAAAGCGATCTTTGCGAGAGCTGCAGGTAAGATTTTAAAGCAGTTAACGGTACTTTAAGTTCATGGCTAACCATGGCAATAAAATCATTTTTAAGGTGCTCTTTATGCTTTTCATTGGTAATGTCAACATTGGTATGGATCACGTAGACCACTTCACCCTTATCGTCAAGAACAGGGAAGTTTGTGACAACCCAATACCTGATCTCATATTGGTTTGTACCCCTGATGGGTATATCGTAGCGTTGTGCATGTAGTATGTGCTGCTTTTTGGTTTTCATTACTGCCATAAAACTTTCATAAAGTATTTTGGTATTCCTTGATTCCCTGTCATCAGGGTTTTCGGGAAAAGCAGTAAAGATTCCCCGACCTATCAGGTCTTTGTGACAGGTGGCAGTCACTTCCAGGTAACTTTTGTTTGCAGCAAGGATAGTGAAATACGGAGGGTCTGGTTTTAAGATCAGCGTGGGTGAGGCCGTTCGGAAATAGCCCTCAAAATTGAGTCCTTTTTCGATAATCATAGCGATGATAGATAGGTGTACTGTAAGTTACGCAAATGAAATTCGTCTAAGCAGTACAGAGCTGTGTCATCGTAGAATTTGAGACAGTTCACTAGTAGCGCTATTTTTTTCCTTTTTCTTTTTCCAAGTCCGCTTATATTTTAATACAAATCTCTATTTAGATATTCCTTTACAACTATCTTACTAATCATTGCACTTTTATTAATGAAATTCCCTTTTTTTATATAACTCTTCGAGTTTTATCTAGGCATATCTGTTGCTTTATCAGTTACAGCGTCCTTTACTTATGCTGAAATCACAAAAGTGATGATGGGCATGGTAAAAAGAATGTTTCAAATTATAAACTGAAACATGACCTGGCTAAATGGGGCAAACGAATACTCCTTTCCATTGTTAGGTTTTATATGTTCTTCTTATTAATCTGAAACATCATGAAACAAAACACGATCCCCGGCTTCCCTTTTGTGCTAAGCGGTTTGTTAGTACTCTGTAGCTCCGGGTTGAAAGCCCAGGAAAAGCCAAAATATTTGGATGCCAAAGAAAGTGATCCTATAAAAATGGGTTGGATGCAAGGTTCGCCGCCGCCGGCCGACAAAATAGTGTACTTTGAAGACGGAAGTTTTTTTCAATTTCCTGCCCTTAGATGGAGTACCGCCCACATGCGCCAGTTTATGCCTACTACCAATGTCTCGCGCGGACTGGGCAATGCCGTACCTTTATCTAAAGGTCTCCGAAAGGAAATTGACCAGGTTAAGTTTATCCCCTTGGGTGAAAATAAGGCAATTACATGGGAAGAATCACTTCAAAAGGTATATGCCGATGGGGTGATCATCATGCAGCATGGTAAAATTGTTTACGAAAAATATTTCGGTGCCTTAAAGCCGGATGGGCAGCATGCAGCGATGTCGGTCACCAAATCCGTTACGGGTACACTGGGTATCATACTGGCCAAGGAGGGGCTGATAGATACTACCAAATTGGTTTCCCATTACATTCCTGAACTTGCAAATTCCGCATTCGGCGATGCCACAGTACGGGAGGTGATGGACATGACTACCGCGCTGAAGTTCAGTGAGGACTACGCCGATCCGAATGCCGATATCTGGACGTTTTCGGCCGCAGGGAATCCGCTTCCTAAGCCGAAAGGGTATGATGGCCCTAAAACCTATTATGAATACCTGCCAACAGTACAGAAAAATGGGACGCATGGGGAGGCTTTTGGCTATAAAACTGTAAATGCTGATGTTTTAGGCTGGATCATCGCCCGCGTTACTGGCAAACCCATCGCAGAAGTGCTGTCGGAAAAGGTCTGGAGCAAAATTGGGATGGAACAGGATGCTTATTATTCTGTTGACGGCATAGGAACTGCCTTTGCTGGTGGGGGATTTAATATGGGCTTAAGGGATATGGCGCGTTTTGGACAGTTGATTTTGAACAAGGGAGTCGCCAACGGCAAGCAGATCATCCC
This sequence comes from Pedobacter polysacchareus, assembly GCF_019802255.1. Classification (GTDB taxonomy): domain Bacteria; phylum Bacteroidota; class Bacteroidia; order Sphingobacteriales; family Sphingobacteriaceae; genus Pedobacter; species Pedobacter polysacchareus. Next base: position 209,971 of record NZ_JAHYSS010000002.1, read on the forward strand.
AAAATCAGCTATTGATGATATTCGTAAAGGGGGTAGTAAAAAGGCTTTTGAAAAAGCAAATTACCCTTTGCTGAAAGGCTGGAGTTATAGGGATATGTGGTGGATCACCAATAACGAACACGGTGCTTTCTGCGCCCGTGGAGTACACGGACAAGTCATTTACATTGATCCAAAAGCCGATATGGTGATTGTGCGCTTTGCATCAAACCCGGTTGCGAGCAACTCCGCTAACGATCCTTATTCACTGCCAGCTTACCATGCGGTAGCCAAATTTCTCCTAGGTAAATAACTGCTGATATCACATAGAAAAGCTTTAGAGAAATCTAAGGCTTTTTAGTTTTAAGAGTTTTGTAACTGGATACACAAATTTCTGGTTCAAAGAATAGCTTTACCATCCACCACCGCCTCCGCCGCCACCTCCACCACCAGAAGAACCGCCGCCACTACTTCCAGAGCTCCAGCTTGAACTTCCAGACGATCTGGAGGAAGAGCCGGTATCTGGTTTACTATCACTGACCGCACTGCTAAATGGCACCATAAAACCTTTGGTCATTTGAGGATAATAAAACCTGTCGCCTTCATACCAATCCGGACTGTAATCTGCCGCATTGAGCAGCGCCTCAAATTTGGCTCCCCAGGCATTTTCCACATCAAGTGCCATCGCATATGGCAAAAACTTTTCAAACAATGCAGGCGTATGTTCAGGCGGGTTTAATAGATTTAAGCGATGTTCCTCTGCCGTTTCCAGATACATTTTAAATCCTTTAATCTTGCTGATCGCATCGGTTCCAATTGCTGTAGGGGCTCTGATCAGGTAAACATATAACGCATACATAGTCAAGCTGACGGAAATGAATACGAGCGAAATGATGGGCAATCTGCTCAGGTTCGAAAGTAGCATGTAGAGTGGAGCACCGCCGAACCCAGCTCCCCAAATGATTAGGAAAATCCCTACAGGTATAGATTCGCGGATCATTTTGAAACCTGCAAAGAAGCAAAATCCTCCGATCAGGATAAAAGGACTGAGGAAAAGCATGATGAAAGGAGTACCGGTTTCGATAAAAATCATGAACACCGCAAATACAGCCAGCGTAACCAGCGTCGATTTGATTAAATGTTTTTTGTGACTAATGAAGAAACTTTTTAGGTCAAGCTGTGGTTTCAATCTGTCGCTATGTGCATTTTTTGCGGCATTGATAGTCGAACCGTTCGATTTATTGATGTATATCCTATTTCTCTTGTTGAAGAAACGAACGTAAATGGCATCTTCTTCTTTTGACAGCACATTTGTGGAACCCGTTGATTTTTCAACCACGTAATCTTCTTTTTTAGGATCTGCGACTCCTTTACTGATTTTTATGACTTTTTTAACGGCCATATTTATGACAGAGATGGCAAATGATTTATCATCTATTTTTTTGATGTAAAAATAACGGAGCAGTGCTGGCGACCAATCGTTTGGAATATTAAAACTAGGAATGATGACTGGCTCCTGAGGATCCCGTCCATAACGCGACCAGCTGATGTAATAGTAAGTTCCAAGGCCAACTAACAGCAGCAGGGTCAGGGTTATTTTCAGATAGTCCTGATAAAAAAGTTCGAAATTAGATGGCCTGAGTATGATCCCTTTGGTAAAAGCGGAGGATACCGTGAATCCACTTCCTGAGGGGAGACTTTCGGTGGTTTGAAAGCTGATGGAATGGTCTGGATTGATGCTGATGCTGCAGTTTTTACTGGTTGAACCAGCAGGGCCAGTATAACAAGCCGTATTGCCAGGTAGCGCTCCCTCAGGAAGTACAATAGTCGCAGAGGCTTTTTCTATTTCGAAATCCCATTCACTACCAGTTACATTCCAATAAATTTCATCATAGGTTTTAAAGAAGCCGACCTGTCCTTTAGTTTGGTAATTAATTTCATAAGTATAGATGCCAGGATCAAGAATAATATCCTCATTCCCCATATAGATGCTGCGGACGCTGCCATCGTTTTTGGTCTTGTAGTTTTCTTTTTTTCCGTCTCTTAAAATGCTCGTTATCTTAAAATCGGCAGATTTCCTGTCGCCAAATATATCTTTCCGATAAACCGGAATACTCCTCACAATACCACGTTTAATCTGGGATCCAGATACGTAAACCTTGATCTTTTCCGACAGGTACATCATACCTGAAGTATCAATCCTGATGTCGCTATGAAAAGAAATGATTCTTTCAGAACGGTTTTCCTGCTCGCTTTGTGCATTAAGTGGCTCCTGCGCTAAAGTTTTTGTGAACAAAGCAGGAAGGAATAGCAATGAAACACTAAGCAGCGTAAATAGAGATCTTATTTTCATCATGATGCTTTAAAAAGAAACCTTTACCGGATCGCGTTCTGTAGAATTGTTTATTTCGAAGTAAATACCATTTTTGAATCCAAAGACAGCGGCAATAAGGTTGGAAGGGAAGGATTGAACCTGAATGTTATTCTCCCTCACTGTCCCATTGTAATACCTTCTGGAAAGCTCAATTTCAGATGCTATGGTTTCCAGTTGAGTCTGGAGCAGTTGGAAATTGGTATTTGCCTTCAAATCAGGATAACTTTCCGCAATCAGCATCAATCTGCTGATGTTTTCTGAAAGAAGGTGCTCGGTATTGATTTTTGTTTGATTTTGCTGAGTTTGAATCGCTTCATTACGTAGTCGAACAAGATCTTGCATCAGCTTTTGTTCATGGCTGGCATAAGCTTTAACGGTTTCAACGAGGTTCGGAATCAGTTCATACCGTTTCTTCAAATAGACATCGATCCCGCTCCAGGCTTCTTTCATCCTGTTTTTCTTGTTCACAAGTGTATTGTAATAATAGATGCTGCCAACTATTAGCAAGCAAATTAGGGCGATTAAGAGGTATAACATAGGTAAGAGAAAGATAGAAAAAAATCCAATTATTTTTGTAGTGGCTTTCTCTTTATGCTTATTTCAATAAATTCCTGGTTCTAAATTTATAATTTCGTCCTACACAGGTGTAATTTGAATGACTTCCTGGTAAAATTATTTTGTGAAATGACGAATAGTAAAGAGCTGACCAAGATTAGTAAAGTCTTAAGCCTGGTGCTGAGGCATCAGCCGGAATTGATTGGTATTGAGCTCGATCAGCATGGTTGGGTAGATGTTGAGCTGTTGATACAGCAGATGAATATTCATCACATCGCTGTAGATCGTATATTATTGAACCAGGTGGTGGAAACCAATAGCAAAAAGCGCTTTAGTTTTAACGATAACAAAGAACAGATCCGAGCCAGTCAAGGACATTCTGTTTCGGTAGAACTAGGTTATGTGCCACAGCTTCCACCTGATGTTCTTTTCCATGGAACAGCAGAGAAATATGTCGAGTCAATCTTAAACACTGGCTTGGAAAAACGTGAAAGACAGCACGTGCATTTAAGTCAGGAGCTGCAAACAGCGATACAGGTTGGGGGAAGACACGGTAAACCTGTAGTTTTTGAGGTGAAATCGGGCCTGATGCATCAGGCTGGCCATTTATTTTATCTATCAGATAATAAGGTATGGCTTACAGACCATGTTCCCGTTGATTTTCTTGATAGAACTTAAACAAGCCAATGGGAAGCATCAATCTTACAAAATCACAAGCAAGGAAAATTATTATTACAGCCGCCGGACTGGCCAGAAAAGCTCAGTTTGGTACGGGAATAGAAGCCGTCTACCGGCTGATTGACCATTTGGGTTTCGTCCAGCTTGACACAAATTATGTGGTGGAACGTGCGCATCATCATGTGATGGCTGCGCGCATTCCAGATTATCAAACAGAATGGCTGACTGAACTTTGTGAAGATGGCCGTATTTATGAATACTTCAGTTCGGATGCAGGGTTCCTTCCCATGTCTGACTTTCGCTTTTCCTTGCCGGTAAAACAAGCTTTTGAAATACAAGGAAAACCGCTCAGTAAAGCAGAACACAATTTAATGAAGCAGATCCTGGATCAGGTGGAAAGGGACGGTGCAGTAATGGTTGGTGATTTTGACAACGACCGCCTTGAAGCCAGTACAGGCTGGTGGGATTGGCGACCTGCTAAAGTGGCGCTCGAAAGACTTTATCTGGAAGGTAAACTGATGATTAGCCGTAGTAAAACCTTTCAAAAAGTGTATGACTTACCGCTCAATCTGGTGCCTGATGATATAGATTTAAATATGCCTACAGCGGAAGAATATGCCCGTTTTATCATACGTCAGACTTTAGGCGCATTAGGAATTGCCTCCCTGAAGGAAATGAAATGGCGATCCCGTCGTGTGAAAGACAATCTTCTAAAAATAGAGCTGGAAAAAATGATCCTCGAAGCTGAAGTGAAATCGGTCACTATAGAGGGCTTGAAAACTCCTTTATATATGCTTCAAAATCAGGAAATCAATCTTGAGCTGGCTGATGAAGTCTTTATTCTTTCTCCTTTTGATATCCTGAATGTTTTTCGTCACCGCTTAAAGGATTTTTTCAATTTTGATTACCAGATCGAATGCTTCGTGCCTGCTCCTAAACGTCTTTATGGTTATTTTTCACTACCAGTGCTTGCAGGGGATACATTTATCGCAAGGATGGATGCAAAAGCTGATCGCAAAAAGAAGCTGTTGATCGTTCATAACATACATTTTGAAGCCATAGATCTCGACCAATCCACCATAGAAAAATTTATTGAAGCTTTAAAAGAGTTTGTACGGTTCAACAAATGTCAGGACATTGTTTTCAAACGATCCAATAATGAAAGTTATCTGGAACTGATCAGTAGGAGTTTCTCTAACGAAGACTAAATATGAGCTACTATTCTTATATCGCTGCCGCTCCTTTTTGTGTTCATGGCATTCCAAACTATTATCGTATTTTTGCGAAGTAATAGCAATTCCATTTTGAAAACAGATCTTTTCCTTGTCACTCCTCCCTTTACACAGCTGAATACCCCGTATCCTGCAACTGCCTATATCAAAGGTTTTTTGAATACTAAAAATATTTCATCGACTCAGGCTGATTTAGGTATTGAAGTGATTTTGGCTTTGTTTTCAAGAAAAGGACTGGAAGAGCTGTTCGCTCATGCGGAGAAAAAAGCAATTCCCCAGAAAAGTCCGAATGCAAGACGGATTCAGGCATTAAAAGAGGAGTATATCAAATCTATTGATGCGGTGATTGCTTTCCTGCAAGGGAAGAATCCAACTTTAGCTTTGCAGATTTGTCAGGAGGATTATTTACCGGAAGCCTCCAGGTTTGAACAGTTGGATGAGCTGGACTGGGCATTTGGAAGTATGGGAACGCAAGACAAAGGAAAGCATTTGGCCACCTTATATCTCGAAGATATTTCAGATTTTATCATCGAATGCATTGACCCGAATTTTGGATTTAGTCGTTATGCAGAACGCTTAGGCAGAAGTGCCAACTCATTTGATGAACTTTATGAAGCCCTAAATCAGGAATATACCTATATGGACAAGCTCCTGATGGAAATTCTGGAAGCAAAGCTTGCACTGATTCAACCTAAGATGTTCTTGATTTCTGTTCCCTTTCCGGGGAATCTATATGCCGCTTTCCGATGCGCGCAGTATGTGAAAAGAAACTATCCTGAGGTTAAAATCTCCATGGGTGGAGGATTCCCAAATACAGAGTTACGTTCTCTTTCTGATGCAAGAGTATTTGAGTTTTTCGATTACATCTCGCTTGATGATGGCGAATTGCCGATTGAACTGATCTACAATGCAGTCATCAAACCGGGCGAATTTCATTTGTATAAAAGAACCTTTCTATTAGAAAATGGCGCAGTTGTTTATAGGAATGATGCGTTAAGAAGTGATTATAAACAGGCTGATGTAGGCACGCCGGATTATAGCGACTTACAATTAGATCAATACATTTCAGTCATCGAAATTGTGAATCCCATGCATCGGATGTGGAGTGATGGACGATGGAATAAGCTGACGATGGCGCATGGCTGCTATTGGGGGAAATGTACATTTTGTGACATCTCCTTAGATTATATTAAAGTCTATGAACCTGTTGCCGCTAAACTGATCGTAGATCGGATAGAAGAGCTCAGCGAAAAAACCGGCCAGAATGGCTTTCACTTTGTAGATGAAGCCGCACCACCAGCATTAATGCGGGAAGTGGCACTGGAGATTCTAAGAAGGAAAATTTCTGTGACCTGGTGGACAAACATTCGCTTTGAAAAAAGCTTTACCAGAGATTTATGTATTCTGCTGAAAGCTTCCGGATGTATCGCCGTTTCCGGTGGTTTAGAAGTGGCATCTGACCGCTTATTGAAACTAATTGATAAAGGTGTAACGGTGGAACAGGTCGCTCGCGTAACCCGAAACCTGACGGAAGCGGGGATCCTGGTTCATGCTTATCTGATGTACGGTTATCCGACACAAACCGTTCAGGAAACCGTAGACAGCCTGGAGATGGTCAGACAATTGTTCGAAGCTGGCGTATTACAATCCGGTTTCTGGCACCAGTTTGCGATGACCGCTCACAGTCCGGTTGGCCTATATCCGGAGAAATTTGGTGTGGTCAAAGAAACTGAAGCCATAGGAACCTTTGCAAATAACGATATCAACTATATCGATAAAACAGGAATAGACCATAACAAGTTCAGTTTCGGCCTAAAAAAATCACTCTTCAACTTCATGCATGGCATCTGTTTCGAATACAAATTGCAGGAATGGTTCGATTTTAAAATCCCGAAAACAGAAATTCCTGCCGACTTTATTGAAAAAGCCATAAAAGAAGATAGTAAGCTGAATACCAAACCAACGGCTAAAATAGTATGGCTAGGAGGGAAGCCTGATACCGAAATTTTTACTAAGTATAAAAAGAATAAGCCTTCGGAAACCATGGTGCTCACTTTTCATGATAAAAAAGAAAGCTTTACCATTCAGGCCGATAAAAAGGAAGGCGAATGGTTAAACTCCATTTTGCAGAAAATATCGGCATCCAATACCCAGGTTTATACTTTCCAGGACATCAAAGCTGATTATGAACAGTCAATGGAACTTTTTGAGCTGTTCTGGTACTCAGAACCTATTTATAACCTAAGAGATTCAGGCTTATTGGTGCTTTAACTGATCATACAGGATCTAAAATTTCTAATTCTAAGTTCAAAACTTAAAACAGCAAAGCGAATAGGAGTTGATTCCTTATTTTTACACCTAATATCTCTGAATTTGTAAATCAACACTTTTTAATGTCTTTATTATGTTAAAAAATCATCATGCTTTCATATTTTAAGCCCTAACATTTTGATAGGTAATGATTTTTAGACTATTTGCTTCATGAATTTACTGCTAGTTGAAGATGAGCCGAACGTTGTTTCTGTGATTTCAAGGGGGTTAACCGATGAAGGATTTAGCGTGAGTGTAGCTCCGGATGGTTTAATAGGGGCAGAAATGGCTGCTAAAAGTCAGTTTGACCTGATTATATTAGACATTATGCTCCCAGGGATCAATGGCCTGGAACTCTGTAAAATCATTAAGAAAAACACACCAACCGTTCCCATCATTATGCTAACCGCCTTAGGCACTACAGAAAATGTGGTGAATGGCCTGGACAATGGTGCTGATGATTACCTGACTAAACCCTTCCAGTTTGCAGAACTTTTTGCCCGTATCCGCATGTTGCTTAGGCGCTACGGTGGCGCAGTGGTAAACGACCAAATAATTACCATTGCAGATTTGCAATTAAACTTATCAGCTAAGACCGTAAAAAGAGCCAATGTTGAACTGACCTTAACCGCAACAGAATATCGCTTATTAGCATTTATGGCTAAGAACAAATCAAAAATCCTATCCAGAATTGACATATTAGAGAACGTCTGGGATATTGATTTTAACCTGGGAACTAACGTTGTGGATGTGTATGTAAATTACCTGCGTAAGAAAGTGGATAAGCCAGGCACTCAGAAACTCATACACACTGCAATTGGATTAGGCTACGTTTTAAAAGATGCTTAATGAATATTGCCAAGAAAATAACACTGCTCTTCGCCATTTTATCTGCTGTAATCATTTCCATGTTAAGCGGCTTTGTCTGGTATTTTGCGAATGATTTTGCCTTTGAAGATTTCTATAAAAGATTAGAAGCCAGGGTGAATATCGCTGCGGAAATCAGAACTTCTGAAGATCATAACGACAACGTATATGCCAAAGTGCGCAATCAATATCTGGAACGTCTACCCGACGAAAAGGAATACGTGATTGAAAAAAATAAGATCGGCAATCCAAAAATAGGAATCGATTTGCCAAAGAGTTTTTATGATCAGATTAAAGAAGGGAAAATAGCGCGATACCGCACAGAAAACCATTTCTACGTAGGGAAATATTTGGCTGAAGATCGGCAAAGCCACATCATCATCGTTTCAGCGAATGATCCTTTTGGATTTAGAGAGTTAAAGGATCTGCAGAAAATCTTGGTTGCTGGTTTTTTTCTATCCATCATTATGTCTTTTATCGTAGGCTGGAAGTTCTCCAACTATATGCTGACCCCTTTAAGGAACATCATTAAAAGTGTCAAAAAGATAAAAGCGGAAAACCTGCATTTAAGGCTGGAGGTACGCGGTAATGATGAGATGGCTCAGCTTTCTCAAACTTTTAACAACATGTTAAATCGACTGGAGACTGCTTTTGAAACACAGAATAACTTTATCAGCAATGCTTCGCACGAGTTAAGGACGCCATTAACCATTATTAGTGCAGAAGTAGAATTGGAGCTGAAAGCTGAAGACGGAAGCCTCAGACAACGTCAGGCGCTCAGCAAAATAAAGGATGAATCAGATCGTTTAGAACACATATTGACCAGCTTGTTAGGTTTAGCTCAATCCGGCTTCAATGGTAAGACCCAACCCTGGGAGCAAGTCAGAATGGACGAATTGATCTGGGATGTCCAGCGTACCGTAAATCAAGTACACCCGGAAAGTAAAATTGAGATCGACTTTAGTCAGCTGCCAGAGGATGAAGATCAAATCACCGTAAAAGCCAATCTTAACCTGCTGAAACTCGCCATTACGAATATTGTCAGCAATGCCTGTAAATATTCTAACAATAAAACCGTATTGGTTACTTTAGAAAGCAAGCTAAATGTATTATCCGTTGCGGTAAAAGACCAGGGGATAGGCATTCCTCCAGGTGATGTACAGCATATTTTTGAACCCTTTTACAGAGCCTCAAATACAACAGATTTTAAAGGATATGGCATTGGCTTACCCTTGTCGTTAAACATCATTCGCTTACATCGGGGGAGCATTGGCATCAGTTCTAAGGAACAGGTGGGGACAGAAATTAAGGTGATCCTACCTATAAACTGAGCCCAGAAAGCTCTTTTCTGAAATTCTAATGTTATTTTAATGTGTTTCTTAATTCGCTATAATCACATTGCGCTAGACTTGGATTAATTAATTGATCCAAAATTAAACAAGAAGCGTTATGAAAACTGTCTTAGTACCAACCGACTTTAATGTAGAAAGCTTAAAAATTATCGACTCCCTGGTTTTAACCAATAAACCTGAAAATGTTGGCATCATCTTCATGCATGCGTTTAAACTTTCCGATTCTATCGCGGATATGCTCATGTTAAGCAGGAGGAGCAGAGATTACGAAAAGGTGAGCGATGAGTTTTATGCAAAGATGGATGCCTATAAAGAGAAATATTCAAATGAAATTAAGTTTATGGGGATAGATTATTTTTATGGGAGTACTGTTGCCGCCTTTAAAAATTTCATAGAAGGAGTTCATGCAGATTGTATCGCCTACCCAAAAGCATATCATTTTAATCCTATCCACAAATCTAGCATTGATCCTAGATTATTGACAAAACGCTGCGGTTGTGAAGTCACAGAACTGGATATCCATGAATTCTCAGGAGAAGAGAAATTGTTTGACACTAAAATGCCAGCAGAAACTGTGAAGGTACTTAGTGCTTAATTTTTAACCATAATAAGCTCATTAATTATGCTGTTACGAAATAATATACCCCTTACTTATATCTTTGGAAAGATCAAAACAGAGCTGTTTTTTGTAATCGCTTATTCATTAGGTATTGTGATCCTTTATCAGAACTTTCATGTCACCCGGATTTCTATACCCATTGCAGTTCCTGCACTTTTAGGGACCATCATATCCTTATTACTTGCTTTTCGCTCCAATCAGGCTTATGATCGGTGGTGGGAAGCCAGGATCATCTGGGGAGCAATTGTTAACGATTCAAGAAGCATATCCAGGCAAATCCTTTCATTCGTAGAAAGTCCATACGACCTGGAAGAGGTGGAACAGTTCAAAGTGAGGTTTATCAAAAGACAAATTGCCTGGTGTAATGCACTTAGTCAAAGCTTGAGAGGCTTTAGTCCACACAAAGGTCTGGAAAGATACCTCGACAAGAAAGAGCTTGCTTTTGTTAAAAACCAACGTAATGTGACCGTTGCTTTATTAGAATTACATGCGATGGATTTAAAAAAGGCCCTGAACGAAGGCTGGATAAATAAATACCAGCAAATAGAAATCAACAGAACAATTTCGGCTTTGTGTAACCATATGGGTGGATCTGAGCGCATCAAAAACACCGTATTTCCGGTTACTTACAGCAAGTACATCAGCATGTCTATACACTTGTTTATTGTGCTTTTGCCTTTCGGATTGATCGAATATTTCGGTTACATGGAAATACCGCTGGTAATTGCTATCGCGGCATTCTTCTTACTGGTAGAGAAAATGGCCGTACACTTACAGGATCCATTTGAAAATAAACCGACAGATACTCCTACCACAACGATCTGTAGAAACATCGAAAAAGACCTTTATCAAATGATTGATGAAAGCAATTTATATGAAGATTTGCCTCAACTGGAAAAAGCGGGGATTGGCTCTTATTATATCCTTTAACGAACTTTTAACCAGTATTAAGCCTCTTTCTAATCCAATGGAAAGAGGCTTTTTGTGCTATAGGCTCTTTTTCTAGTACTTTTCTATCTATGTTTTTGCTCAAAATGACCTCATTATTTAACCGGCAGAAAGTCTAAACTTTTAGAGAATATCTTAAAACGCCAGTAACCTTTCACCCTCAGCAAACCTTTATTGGTGATAAAAGCATAAGAGCTCCACTCTTTTCCGGTTAATGCATCGTAGATCACCCCATCCTCCCAGCTATTGCTTTCTTTATTAAACGCAAGAAGTTTCAGTATTTCCAGGCCAAGAATCTTCCGTTTCCTCAAAGCAGGATCAGGATTTTGATCGTCTCTTCTCATTTCAGCAGGCCTTTTAAGGTCGTCGGTATCATCAAACCAAACTATTTTTGCTTTGTATTTATGGTCTTGTTTATAGACTTCTACGATCAGGTTTTTCTTTTCAGTGATCCATTTGCCCACAATACGATCAGCGTCCCTATGCTGATCCTGGGGAAAAGCAGGGGCCATAAAGAAAAAAGTCAGTACTAAGGATGTTAATAAAAATAATCTGCCCATACAAAATTACCTCCATCGGTCATGTTGGAAATAATTTTCACACTAGAAGGTACGGACAAAAATTTAAAGGAATGGCAAAAATTAACGAAAAAAGATCAAAATTTAGGAATTCTACAATTAGCAAGCATCATCGGATCTCTGCATTAGGATGCTAAAGTACCATTGTCATTTCTGGACAATACCGCTGGACTGGCATTCGCATATTTCTTTAAAAACTTTAGGAAATGACTCAGGTCGTTAAAGCCAAAATCATTACTGATTTCTTTTTTAATTTTACTGCCGGAATTTAGCTGCGTTTCAATCAGTTTGTATTTGTAATCGTCAATATACTGTTTAATAGAAACCTTCAGCTGTCGCTTAAACAGGCTACTCAAATAGTTTGGCGAGAAATTGAAATGTAAGGCCAAAACGCTCAACTTCAACGATTCCGGTTGATGTATGTGCGCATGGATAAATTCAATAACAGAAATTACCAGGTCACCATTAGAAGAGGGCTGAGCAATAATGTTTCCAATGACATTTCTTTTGAGAATACTGAATACTCCTCTTATCAAATGAAACATCAGCTCATTGCCGATTCCAGGATTGGCTTCCCATTCCTGTACAATTAACCGCATCAACTGTTCAATTTTTTCCATATCCTGTTCAGATTTTACTAAACAAGTATCATAAGTAGCGGCAATGGCCAATAAATGATCTACCAGTTTTTTCCATGCTGAAGAAGACTTTTCATTGGAGACCCCTTCCAGATATAGATGATTGAACTTCAGTACACTGAATTCTGTAAGTGCTTCAATCTCGAAAATATGAGCATCCTGCGGGGCAAGTAAAAATAAACTTCTCCCGGAATACCGCTGATCAACCTGGTTGTGGGAATGTATGCCCTTTCCGGAATGGATAAACACCAATTCATAATGGTCGTGGTTGTGCAAAGGAAAAGGCCATTTTTCCGTTTCAAAATGCCTCACAAATAAGGCTTCATGCTGAATAAATCTTTTCACAGTTGCTTTTTACAAGTATAAGATGAATATCTACCATTTATAGGGTCGCCCGGGTAATAGCTTTGCAGCATTCATCAAATGATCAATTATGTTACCCAATCAAAGTACAAAGATACGCAGCGGAGTGATTCCTTTAATGGCAGTTTCCGCAGGAATTATAGTAGCAAACGTATATTATAATCAACCTATTCTTAGAGAAATCGGATTAACAATGCAGGCTTCAGAAAGCGAAATCGGCAAAATATCTATGATTTCACAGCTGGGGTATGGACTGGGGATGTTTTTTCTGCTGCCACTGGGCGATAAAGTAAACCGGAAGAACCTGATCATTTTACTATCCTCATTGTTGTGCCTCAGCTTAATATTAGTGAGTTTTTCACATACACTTTTACAAATTTCCGTACTGAGTTTCTTTGTTGGTTTGTGCTCTACCCCCGCACAGATTATTCTGCCAATGGCTGCTACTTTAGGAAAGGAAAATCGTGGGGCAACTGTAGGGAAAGTCTTTAGCGGAATCCTGGTTGGAATTTTAGGGGCAAGGGTCATCGCTGGCCTGCTGACGGAATTTTTTGGCTGGCGTTCTGTTTTTGCGCTTTCTGCATTTATGGTGCTTAGCGTCAGTGTTTTATTGAAAATATACCTTCCTGAAGCACCGGCCAAATTCAAAGGGAATTACATCAACTTACTCAAATCAACTTTATCCTTAATTAAAGAATATAAGGTGCTCCGACAAGCTGCCATCCTGGGTGCCTTTACTTTTGGGGTGTTCTGTTCCTTCTGGACAACGCTTACTTTTCATTTGAGTGCAGCTCCCTTAAATTTTCATGCGGGTACCATCGGCTTATTTGGCCTGATTGCGATTGGAGGGGCTTTAGTGGCTCCGTATTTTGGGAAACTGGCAGATAAAGGGAGTGTTTACAAGTCTTTACTCCTCACCGTTTCCATGATCATTGGCAGCATCATTCTGATCAAATTATTCCCTTTTTCAGTGGCCGTACTGGTGATCAGTGTATTCTTTCTGGACATTGGGGTACAAGCCACACAAATCACCAATTTCACCAGAATTTACAGTCTGGATGAACAAGCACACAGCCGGTTAAATACCATCTACATGACCACTTATTTTATCGGCGCTGCGGTAGGAACCTATGCCGGTTTACTGGCCTGGAAATTTGGAGGCTGGGAGGGAGCTACCTGGCAGATGCTCGCATGGAGTACTATAGCCCTGATGATAGTCTTGCTATCCACTAAAGCAAAGGCATTTATTCGGGTAAAATCAACGGCGGTATGAGGTTTTTATAAACTGATTTTTAAACACCGAACACCATAGTGTTATATTTACACGATGTTTCAGCCTGAAATTAACATAAATAGGAAATTCATGGCTAAGAATTTGTCAAAAATTAACTATACTAAATTAATAATTATATATTTGCAACCTCAAAAGGACTTTACTTGTTTTGAACGTTAAAACAGGTAATTCGAGCTAAAATTGGCGTCTTTCTTATGGAAAGCATCAGTTTTACACTTGAATCCTCTAGAAATGGTCTCCAAAATGATAGGCTGGTTTTGAAGACTGAAAGTATCAGATGATTTGAAATCTTTTTGTTTGCCAGGTGGATTTGCAGGGTAGGAATTTAGGGCTGGGATCATTTGAATAATTACACTAAATAGGAAACTAAAGTCGCAGGCGAAGGCCACAGACTTTCTAAATTTAAAGACAAACCAAATGCTTAATTTTGTTCTCTTTGGCCCACCGGGTGCAGGCAAAGGCACTCAATCTCAGAAATTGATCGATCAGTATCAATTGATCCACATTTCCACAGGTGACCTTTTTAGGGCTCACATTAAAAATCAATCACCATTAGGGCAGAAAGTAAGTGAGTTGATCGCAGACGGACAATTGGTTCCTGATGAGATCACGATCGCTATGCTGGAAGAAGAAGTGGATAAAAACCCGGAAGCTAAAGGCTTTATTTTTGACGGATTTCCACGAACAGTTCCTCAGGCAATTGCACTTGATGAATTTTTAGAGAGCAAAGGCAGCAGTATTGCAGGTGTAATTGCTTTAGATGTTGATCAGGAAGAATTAACCAAACGTATCGCACAACGTCAGTTGGAAAGCGGTCGTGTGGATGATCAGGCAGATAAACTGCAAAAAAGAATCGACGAGTATTTTAGCAAAACTATCCATGTTTTGCCCTACTACGAAGCACAGGGTAAACTAAGTAAAGTAAACGGTATCGGTAATATCGATGCAATCTTTACCGAGTTACGTGCGGTTGTTGATCAGTATTAGTATAAAAGATGTGCCGGAAACTCTGGCATATTTATCATAAATTTGGTACTGATTTAAAATCAGTACCGCAAAAGCCCGACTTTTAAGTCGGCTTTTTTATTTTTAAAAAAGAAGGTTATGTCGCAAGGTTCAAATTTTGTAGATTATGTTAAAATATGCTGTCGCTCAGGTAAGGGAGGGGCAGGTTCTGCACACTTGCATCGTGATATACGCACTTCTACAGGTGGTCCTGATGGTGGTGATGGCGGGCGCGGTGGACACATCATATTGAGAGGAAACTCGCAATTCTGGACTTTACTCCATTTAAAATATCGTAAGCACATCATTGCTCAGGATGGTCAGCCAGGATCAAGCGGTACCTCTTCTGGTAAATTTGGTAAAGATGAGATCTTAGATGTACCTCTTGGAACGATTGCTAAAGATGCGGAAACAGGGGAAGTACTTTTCGAAATCACTAAAGATGGAGAGACTAAAATCCTGACACCTGGTGGTCGTGGTGGATTGGGAAACTGGCATTTCAAAACGCCAACCCAGCAAACTCCACGTTTTGCTCAGCCAGGTGAATCTGGTAAAGAACAATGGATGGTGCTGGAATTAAAAGTTCTTGCTGATGTTGGTCTGGTAGGTTTCCCTAATGCTGGAAAATCGACATTGCTTTCTGTATTGTCAGCAGCGAAACCAGAAATCGCAGATTATCCATTTACTACTTTAGTACCAAACCTGGGTATTGTAGCCTATCGTGGCGGTAAGTCATTTGTAATGGCAGACATCCCTGGAATTATTGAAGGCGCTTCAAAAGGTAAAGGTTTGGGATTCCGCTTCCTTCGCCATATCGAAAGAAACTCTGTATTGCTTTTCATGGTACCTGCAGATACGCACCGTACCATTGCAGAAGAATATGAGATTCTGAAAACGGAATTGAGAGATTACAACCCGGAATTGATGCAAAAACCTCATTTATTGGCCATCACGAAATCTGATATGCTGGATGAAGAGCTGACGGCAGAAATGAAAAAAGACATTCCTAGCCATGTTCCATCCATATTTATCTCATCTGTAGCTCAAAAAGGCCTAACAGAATTGAAAGATATGCTATGGGAATCCATTAATGAAGAAGCATAAGTAAATTTCCTGCTAAAGCATATAAGAAAGACCTTTCCACTGCCTAAATAGCAGTAGAAAGGTCTTTTAGTTTCTTCTCCATACAGATGCTACCCGCCACATTTTCATATTGGGCATAATTTGGAATCTGTTGATAACCTCTTTTCTGATATAAAATGACCGCTTCCTTCTGCTTGTCGCTGGTTTCCAGAATACACCTTTCATAGCCCATCTCCTTTGCCCATTTTTCCAGGTGAAGGAGGATATTTGTGGCAATGCCGATATTCCGAAATTCCGGATGTACAAACATACGTTTCACTTCCATGGTGCCTGAATCATATGCTTTGATAGATCCACAGCCAATGGCAACGCCTTCCATATAAGCGATGACTACATGTTTAATTTGATCAGTTTTATTGAACTGACTAAAAAAGGATTGCGCTTCTCCATTGTTTTCACTCAGATTTTCATCTAAAAGCGCAATGAGTTTCCTGAAATCTAAATGATCAGGATTCGTTCTGCTAAGGTGTATGTAGGTATTCATGGTACGATCAATTTCCCCTATAAATTATATGTACAGCCAGTGTTTAATGCCTTAATTTAACCCGGCTGATGCTTTAATTAAGGTATGGGTTTTTTGGAATATTCTGTAATTTATAGCCCTCTTTTTTAAGTTGCAGCAGTTCCTCAGCTGTAGGTATTTCTTTAAAAATAATGGCCGATAAAACTTGTCCTGGAATAATTTTTAATTTCGATAATAGGTCCAGAATCGACTTCTTAAGGTAGATAGATCTGAATTTTTTGCTGCGGTTATCGGCAGTAATTCCTTCTGCACCACTAAAATAAAAGTTTGGGTTGATGCGCTTAAAAGCCACCATTGGGAGATTCAGACCAGCGGCAAATTTTTCAAACTCACGTTCTGATACTTTATAGACAAAATTGCCGACTGGTTCATAAGAAAACCGGTTTTTCCAAACCCTGGAACCGAGATTGCCTTTAATGGAGTTTAAGGTGTTCACCATAAACAGCAGCAATGGCATTTTTGAAATCGGATCCTGTGGTTCGATGATCACAATGCCTTTTTTACAAACCCGGATCATTTCATACAAAGCCGAATAAGGTCTCGGAAAGTGATGGTAAGACTCTTTGCAAAGCACAAAATCATAAGTATTGTCGTCAAAAGATAGTTTCTCCGCGTTTTCTGAACGGAAATCATTTACTATTCCTTCCTGATGGGCAATGCTCAGGAAATCTGTGTTCAGGTCCGTTGCAGTAGCCTGATTGCCATTGTTAAGGATGTATCGGGCATCAAAACCATAAGCATCGCCAACAGTGAGCCATTTCTGTTCTTTATTTTTCAGCAGCGGGTTCAGGCAATCAAAAAATAAACGCTGTAACCAGGAACCTATGCTAGTGGTATCTTCGTATCTGCTCTTTTTAAAGTATGCGGATTTAGCTTCCGGAGTTGGAAACTTTTCATTGTACCATTTTTCATGGAGTTCATAACTTTCTTTGTGGAACATTTTCGGTGAATTGCTTAGGTTGTATTAAATCTAATTATTTTTTTCCTGAAGAAATTAAACGTAAATGTTAAATTATGTTAATATTCTCCTTATTCTCAAGTAATTAGGGATTGTAAGGGTTCAGTATTCAGGAAAAGGCTTGATCTTTGATCCCCAGAAGACTTACTAAGCTTCCATAGAAAAGAATACCTTAGAAGAAATATAATTGAGGTGCCCTGGAAAGGACACCATTACCTTTAATCATAACAATAAACGCATGAAAAAATGCTTGATCATCCTTTTTGTCTGCTTTAGCAGTTTCGGTTTTGCACAGGATAAATATTGGCAGCAAGAAGTCAGTTATCAGATAGACGTCTCCTTAAATGACCAGGCAAAAACCCTTAAGGGCTCAGAACAGATTGTTTACAAAAACAATTCTCCTAGTACACTTGATTTTATTTGGTTCCACATTTGGCCGAATGCCTATAAACAGGAATCTACTGCGCTGTTCCAGCAATTGAAAAATGATACCAGCAGAACCAAGAAAATGGAAAAATACACCTTCGGCAGTATTGATGGTTTAAACTTTAAAGTGAATGGACAGATTGCTGTTACAGAAGCACATCCAAATCCTCAATATATCGATGTGATTAAAGTAAAGTTACCGAACCCATTAAAACCTGGCGAATCGGTCGATATCAGTACGGATTTCAATGTAAAACTGCCTTCATATTTCTCGAGATCAGGTTTTGCTGATGGTGAGTTTATGATTTGTCAGTGGTATCCAAAGCCTGCTGTATTTGATAAAAGTGGCTGGCATGAGTTCCCATACCTTGATATGGGAGAGTTTTATAGCGATTATGCTGCTTTTAAGGTCAATATTACCTTGCCTTCAGACTATGTAGTAGGTGCTACTGGAGTACTGCAGACCGCTGATGAACTGGCCCTATATAAAAAACTGGGTGCTGCAAATACCGCTAATAGAAGCGGAAAGCCTGAACTTTATAAGCCGATTCGCAAGTCTCCAACAAAGACACTGACCTATGAGATGAATCATGTGCCTGATTTTGCCTGGTTTGCCGCAAAGAATTTTGTGATCCAGTATGATACGGCGCAGCTGGCTTCTGGAAAAGTGGTGGATGCCTTTACCTATTCCCACAATAAAAAACCAACTTTATGGACCAACAGTATCGATTATACCAAGGATGCCGTAAAACATTACAGTAAATGGATTGGCGAATATGAATATCCGGTGGTTCAAGTGGTAGAAGGGCCGGTTAACAATTCAAGCGGTGGGATGGAGTATCCAACCATTACGTTAATCACTAGTCCGGATGCTAAAAAAGAAACTTTAGATGCGGTCATTACGCATGAGGTAGGACACAATTGGTTCATGAGTATGCTGGGCAGTAATGAGCGTCAGCATGCCTGGCTGGATGAAGGATTGAATACTTATTTTCAATTCAGATATGAAGCGGAAAAATACCGCTCCAATAGTCTCTTTGGAGATGCCATCCCTGAGCAAGTAAAGAAAATGCCAGAGAAAGAGTTTCTAACCAGTATCTATAATGCGTTAGCCTCAATTCCAATGAAAGCAGCCATTGAAACCCCTTCAGATAAATTTAGCAGTTCTGATGAATATAGTATGTCTTCCTATGTGAAAACAGCTTTATGGCTGTTCATTTTGGAGAATGAAGTGGGAAGAGAAAAGATGGACAAAGCTTTTCAATATTATTTCAGCTTATGGAAGAATAAGCACCCTCAGCCTGAAGATTTGAAAGCGGCATTTGAAACCTCTTTAGGAGTGAATTTAGATGCTTATTTCAAGCTGATTAACAAAGAAGGAGGTTTTAAATAACATTTATCCACATGGTTGTTCACAGTGTTATCCACCGGTTATCCACTCTTTATCCACAGGGTTGTCCACTCTTTATCCACAGGGTTGTCCACATTTTAAAAGGTGAATATGGCTTATGGGAAAGCACCATCAATATCAGTAAATTTGATGGCTAAATTTTCCTATGAACCAGTATAGATATGAAGAGATTTCGGCAGAGATCGCAATTAATATTACCGAAGGAAGGTTAAAACCAGGACATAAACTTCCTTCGGTTAGAAGCTTAAAACAGCAATACAAAGCAAGTTTAAGTACCATTAACAAAGCCTATGAGCTTTTAGTTATTTTGGGACTGGTAGAATGTGTCCCCAAATCGGGTTATTATGTGGCATTGCCCAAAGCAAGTACTAGTGGGGGACTTGTGACACCACCAAGTCACGCCAGGCTCAGAGATGAGTTGTTTAGAAACAATTTGCTAGCCATCACGGCTAGTGTAAATCCGTCGCATCGTCATAGTCTAAGTGAGTTTAATGTAGCTACCCCGGATGATCTGTTTATCCCTCAGAAAATGATCCTGAGAAATATGCAGCAGGTGATCAGGGAAAAAGGGACAAAATTACTTAGGTATTATCCTTCCAATGGTTCAGAGCCATTGAAAGAGCAGATTACAAGGCATTCGGCCTTAAATCACGGAACTTTTGATAGCGAAGGGTTAATCATTACTGACGGCGCATTGCAAGCCTTTTATATTGCCCTGGCTGCGGTAACCACAGCGGGTGATGCGGTGGCGATTGAAAGTCCATGCGTATTTTCAATGTTACAGGTATTGACTACCTTGAAGCTTAAAATTGTGGAAATTCCAGTGTTGGGCGCTGATGGTTTTGACCTGGACTTTCTGGAACAAACGCTAAAGGCCATTCCTATAAAAGCGATTGCACTTACCCCTAACTTTCATAATCCTACAGGCTTCCTGATGTCTGATGAAAACAAATTAAGGTTACTGGAAATGGCCAGGACCCGAGACATTCCCATTATTGAGAATGACGTATACGGTGATCTTAATTTTGGTGACCATCGTCCGGGAAATATTAGTTCCATGGACGATACTGGATTAGTCATGACCTTTTCTTCTTTTTCAAAAACCCTGGCTTCAGGGATTCGTTTAGGCTGGCTGTTTACCGGAAAATTTTTTAAAGAGGCGGAGCAAATCAAGTTTTCATTGGGCAGTACCGTAGCACCAGTGTACCAGGAAACCATGCTGAAAATTTTATCGACCAATAGCTATGAACGTCATATCCGTTCCTTCCGGATGAAATTGGCTAGCCAGTGTTATCAGACAATGGAGCTTATTTCTACGCATTTTCCAGAGAAGACGTTAATTTCTACCCCTAAAGGAGGTTATAGCATCTGGCTTAAAATGGAAAAAGAGATTGATATGGTTAGATTTCATGGCCATTGCGAAGAAATCGGCGTACGTTTCACACCAGGTTATACTTTTTCTTACAGCAATGCTTTTGAACAATACTTTAGAATCGTTTTTGCAGTAAAGTACACGCCTTTCCGGGAGAACGTTCTGAAACAGGCAGGGCTATTTGCAGGGAGTATCCTTCAGGAATAGCATCTGTACCCCATAGATTAAAGTATACTGAACCCCTTTTATCTTTCCGCAATTCCTAATTTGCCCCAGAAATAGATCGTCGAGGATGCCACTCAGTTATCAAGAGGAACAGCCATCAGGGATTGATCTTTAATGACTATGAACATGGAAAATAAGATAAAAACAAAGTTTACTATTGCCTCCGAAGAAGGAATTGCCATACTGCAGGAACTGGGGGAGAAGCGCGCACAAGAGAAATATACCGGATTACTGAGTCCCAGTCAAATTGAAAACTACTTGTTCGATAAATTCAATACGGATACCATTATAAGTAATTTAAATACATTCTCTAATCAATTGATCGTGGTGTATGTGGAGGATCAGCCTGCGGGATACGCGTACTTCAGTGGAAATGGAGAGGTTCCGGAAGCGTTGAAAGATAAACGTGTGGTACACCTCGAAGATCTGGAAGTGTTGGATGCTTATAGAGGAAGCGGCGCAAAAGAGTTCCTGATGGAGAAATTCCTGAATGTCTGTAAATCTTATGGAGTGTTAAAGAGCAGAGAAAGAATCGATGTACAGGATCACATTACTTTCTATGAGCAATATGGATTTCAACAAAAGGGAACAGAAGAGATCAGTATAGCCGGGCTAACTTTTCCATCGGTGATACTGATCAGGGAAAACCCTTAAATACGTTGCTATTTTCTATTGATAAAAGATTCTTTTTTCATGGTGTTCCTGCAAATCCATAAGCTGATCAGCATAAATATTGCAGCAGCAAGGAAGGGAGCACCGGAAAATTTAAATGGTGCTTTTGGATTGGTAAACCAGGCGAATAAATTGGTCATGAGTAGGGGACCTACAATAGAAGTGGCACTCATCAGACTGGTTAAAGCACCTTGTAGTTCTCCTTGTTCGTTCTGTGGAACGTTTTGAGAGATTGTGGCTTGTAAGGCAGGGCCGGCAATTCCACCCAGACAGTAGGGCACGAGAAAGGCAAACATCATCCAGCTTTGGTTCGCAAAGGCAAATAACAGCATACCCAGGACAGAAAACGCAAGGCCGATATATATGCTCTTTTCATTACCTAACCGCGGACTTGTGTACCTGATTAAGCCACCCTGAACCAGCGCAACTAATATTCCCGCAGTGGCCAGTGAGATGCCGATGAGGAAAGTATTCCATTGGAAACGTTCGATATTGATGAATGTCCAGGTACTTTGCAGCGCCTGACCAGCAATATAAATAAAAATTAAAGCCACGATTAAACCACCCACACCTTTGTACTTTTTGAGGCAAAGTAAGGAACCTACCGGATTGGCTCTGGACCATTCAAAAGAACGTCGGTGAGCCTTATCCAATGACTCAGGCAATACAAAATAGCCGTAAATCACATTGACAAACGTAAGGACAGCTGCCGCAATGAAAGGGACTCTTGGGCCAAGCTCACCAAGCAGGCCACCTAGCGCAGGACCAACTACAAAGCCTAAACCGAATGCGGCGCCAATTAAGCCGAAGTTTTGCGCCCTGTTTTCCGGCGTACTGATGTCGGCAATATAGGCTGTAGCAGTGGTCATACTGGCACCAAACATGCCCGCAATGATGCGGCCAAGGAATAACCACCAGATACTTGGGGCTAAAGCCAGGAAAATATAATCGATGCCAAAGCCAAATAAAGAGAAAAGTAATACTGGTCTTCTGCCATATTTATCACTCAGGTTACCGATAATCGGGGCACAGATGAATTGCATAATGGCATAAGCAAACATGAGTAAGCCGCTCCATTGTGAAGCTTCACTGATATTGCCATGGATCAACTGTTCTATCAATTGAGGGAATACCGGAATGATCAGCCCAATGCCAATCACGTCCAATAACATGGTGATGAAAATGAAGCTTAACGCCGCTTTTCTGGATGATGCCATAAAATTTTTAGGATATGAAGGCGCAAGTTATTGCTTCTAATTTAAAAATCGGGTTTCCTGATCTGATATATTATGGATTATGCGCTATTTTTCTAAAATTTAAATTCAAAACCGACCTCAGGCTTAAACTCTGCAAAATCAAAGCACCATTTTAAATCTGCTGTCGAGGATGTTTTCTATCAAGTAGGGCGTGCATCCGAAACATTTAAACGGGGTTCTTAGGAGGCTGTCCAGTTTTTCTTTTAATACTTGATATTCTTTTGAAAATACCGAAAGCTTGACGATTCCGGTTATCGAAAAAGCAAAAAAATAGTGAGTATAAGACCAAGATAAAAAGACGAGATAGTGGTCGGGTAGTGTTCGGGAAGAGATCGGCCTTATAATAGGGTTCGGATAGGGTTGCTTTAGTCTCTGCTATCCCAACCCCTTCCAACAGCTACAAGAAAGTAGGTCTCTTCCCGACTACATCCAGGCTTGTTTTTGAAGAGCTCTGTTGCTTTTAATTGCAGAAAGCTAATGTAGTACTCATCAATCTGTCATTTTAATTATATACGCAGGAGCGGGTCTTATAATTGTCTTCCTGATGTATTTAAATGTATTGACTAGATCAGCTGTTTTACCAGTAATGATCCAGCGGTTATGTTGAGGCTACTCCAATCTTTATCAAGGTTAGTTTTTCTTTAAGATGCCTCTGGTCATACTTTCCTCAAATAAATTCTGAGTATGGTCCCATAATACCTCTGAACCATCCTTCATTTTGCGTGTTTTTTTGAGTACCATATCATATTTTACCTCAAATTCGCTCCAGGTTCCTCCTTCATTGGAGACGTTTTGAAGAACTGGTTCCAGTCTGTCAATGGTCTTGGCAAACTTAGATTCTGCAGTGATTCCAGCTTCAAATTCTTCCCATAGTGAAATAAATTCTTCTGCTTGCTGTTCAGGTAAAAGGCCGAAAATCCGTGCTGCAGCCTTCTGTTCTTCGAGAGTATTGTCGTGATTCGCGTTGGTATCATATAAAAAAATATCTCCTGAATCGATCTCTACAATGTCGTGAATGAGCAGCATCTTGACCACTTTCATTACGTCTACTTTTTCATTCGCGTGCTCGGCAAGTACCATGGCCATCATGGCGAGGTGCCAACTGTGCTCAGCATCGTTTTCATGTCGCATACTGTTGAATAGACGCGTTTTTCGCTGTATATATTTGAGTTTGTCAATTTCGTGAATGAAGGCCATCTGTTTGGACAGGTTCGTTAAATCCATAAGGGTTTTCAAGATTTTTAAAGATCCAAAAGTAGGCTTTTATTCATCTTTTTCTATCATATTCTGGTCAGGTATATCCCCATTACTGAGTAGCTAATTTGGCGGTGGACTTGTTTTTTAGCCTCTTTTTTCGTACCTTTGTCGTGTTTTTAATTTAAAGCTCAGCGGATTCGTCGGAATTTGCTAGTCAATTTCTTTTAAAGAAACAGGTGTAAATCTGTTCAAATGTCTAAGGGGATTGCCCCCCGATTTTCATTTAATGTTTTATTTAAAGCATTTGATTACAAACAGTAATGGAACTGATTTGTACTAATAAAATATTATGGTAAAATTCACACAGCTCATAGGCTGTTTAACACTATTTTTTGTTGTCCCACTGACGACGCTGGCCCAAGATCCAACCCCCATATTAACCGCTGCAGCCCAAATTCCATTAGGAGCAGATCAGCTGGACAGGAGGGATCAGCCAGATTCGACAAGAAAAGCAAGCAGGGAAGGCCAGGCAAATAAGGCATCTCCAAAAAATAAAGAAGATACGCTCAAGCAGAACGTATCGGCAAAACAGAGTGATACAGCAGGCCGGGGAAAACAGGCAAATTCAATACAGCGGGCAAAAAAGCCTACACTCAAAATAGGGGGTGCATTAAGGTTCAACTACAACCTTTCCTCCTGGAAAAAAGAACAAGTAAAAAGAGGCGGAGATTTCGGACTGGATATGTTCAGAATCAATGTAGATGCCTCCCACAAAAAACTAGATTTCCACGCAGAATATCGGTTTTATGCTAAAGCCTCCGGCGGATCTTTTTTAAAAGATGGGTATTTAACCTATCACTTCAATGACAGCACCAATCTTGCAATTGGACTAGTTCAGAATCCCTTCGGGAACACAACGTATAACTCTCATAACTGGTTTTTTAACCTTCCCTATTACCTGGGCTTTGAAGATAAAGCTTCCATGGGAATCAGGTTCCATCAACGCAGCAATCGCTGGATGTATGATTTGGCCTTCTTTAAAAGTGCAATGGAACTGGATTTTGGCGATAAAACCAGCATCGATCCTTCGCGATATTCTTATGATGTTGCGGGCAGAAATAAAGAAGTAAACCAGGGGAACGTAAAAACAGAATATTTACTCTCAGAAAATAAACGAATCGGTATTTCTGGAATGCTGGGCGGTGTTTACAACATCCCTACCGGAAATATGGGCTCCAGATGGGCAGCAGCCATCCATACCGACCTTACTTTTGGGAAGTTCAATGTTAAACTGCAGTCGATGTATTATCAATACCATCTCGCAGATTCAGCACAATATAACCAAACCGTAAATCTGGGTGCTTATGGTTCCACTTATGATGCGGCCACAAAAGCATATTTACACACTGCATCTGTCGCCTTTACCCAACCCGTAAAGATTGGTCCGGTCAGTTCAATCACCTTTTATGAAAACTATTCTTATATGGATAAGACACAAAAGGGAAGTACCGATACACAAATGAATGTATTGGGAATGATGCTGAACGCAGGTAACCTGGTTACTTATGTGGATTGGGCATCAGGAAAAAATCAACCCTGGTTAGGTCCTGAATGGCAAAATGGTCTCGCCTCAGGAAATCCAGATGCCAAATGGCACAGCCGCTTTAACATTAACATCGGCTATTATTTTTAACATCACATCTACGAAAAATGTCTAAACTTAAAATAGAAGACCTTACCCTAATTTTTGGGAAGGAAAAGGAAGCTGCGCTTTCTTTATTGAAGCAAGGGAAATCCAAAGCGGAGATCCTCAAAGAAACAGGTTGCACAGTAGCGGTGAAAAATGCCAGCTTCGCAATTGAAGAAGGTGAATTTTTTGTCATTATGGGATTATCAGGAAGTGGTAAATCCAGTTTATTGCGTTGCCTGAACAGGTTAATAGAACCTACCGCAGGAAACGTGATTTTAAATCAAAGAAATATTACCTCTTTGGGTGACCTGGAATTACAAGCGGTTCGTCGTAAAGAAATGGCGATGGTATTTCAAAATTTCGGACTGCTGCCACACCGTACAGTATTGGAAAATGTAGCATTCGGATTGGAATTGCAAGATATTCCAAAAGCAGAAAGAGAAGAAAAAGCGAAAGCTGTGATTGATCTGGTGAGCCTTCGTGGTTATGAAAATCAACATACAGGCGAACTTTCAGGAGGGATGCAGCAGCGTGTTGGTCTAGCCAGAGCTTTAGCCAATGATCCGGAGATTTTATTGATGGATGAAGCCTTTTCTGCACTGGATCCGCTGATCCGTACGCAAATGCAGGACGAGCTGATCGATCTGCAGGAGAAAATGCACAGAACCATTGTTTTTATTACACATGATCTGGATGAAGCCATTCGCTTAGGGGATCGCATTGCGATCATGAAAGATGGAGAAATTATACAAATAGGTACTCCAGAAGATATTTTAACCAATCCGGCAACAGATTACGTGGCTTCTTTCGTTGAGAAAGTAGACCGTAAATCAATCATCACTGCCGCCAGTCTGCTTTTTGAAAAACCAACCGTAGCTATTTTCAAAAAGGATGGGGTAGAAGGTAGTTTGCGAAAAATGCGTATTTCCGGATTGACCTCTTTACCAGCAGTATCCGTGGATAAACATTTCCTGGGTTTTGTATACCTGAAGGATCTGCTAGAGCTGAAAGCACAAAAAGAGCATACCATTGAAAAAGCAATCATCAAGGATATTCCTGTGGCTTATCCGGAGACAACCGTAGAGCAGATGCTGCCATATATTGCTGAAAACGGCAGAGCGGTGCCTGTAGTAGACGAAAAAACAAATAAACTGATTGGAATCGTATCCCAAACTTCCCTGTTAATTGAAACAACGGGTACAAGCTGGGAAAGCGCCACTGGAAACACAATTGATCACCTTCAAAAAGAAATTATTTAATGATACATATAGGGACATACATAGAACAATTTATAAACTGGCTGACACTCAACTTTGGGACGTTTTTTAACCTGATCAAAATAGTGGTAGAATCTGTCGTTAATTCGGTAGAATGGGTACTGATGTTTCCTCCGTTTTACATCGTGATCGCTTTAATTGCATTTCTAGCCTGGAAACGTACAGGTTGGGGCGTAACGGTCTTTACTATTCTGGGACTCGGCTTGATTTGGGGAATGGGCTATTGGGACCAGACGATGGCCACACTGGCACTGATTCTATCTGCGGCTTTTATCGCCTTGCTGATGGGTGTTCCACTGGGTATCTGGGCCGCTAAAAATCCGATGGCCGGAAAAATCATCCGTCCGGTCCTGGATTTAATGCAAACCATGCCTGCGTTCGTTTACCTGATTCCTGCGGTGCTGTTCTTTGGCTTAGGTAAGGTGCCTGGTGCTTTTGCAACGGTGATCTTTGCGATGCCACCCGCAGTTAGATTAACCACGTTAGGGATTAGTCAGGTGCCTGCTTCTATCGTAGAGGCTACGCGTTCATTTGGTGCAACGCCTCGTCAGCTGCTTTTTAAAGTAGAATTGCCGCTGGCATTACCAACCATCCTGGCTGGCGTAAATCAAACCATTATGATGGCACTTTCTATGGTTGTGATCTCTGCAATGATTGCAGCTGGTGGATTAGGTGAGGTGGTATTGAAAGGAATTACGCAGCTGAAAATCGGTTTAGGTTTTGAAGGTGGGATCGCTGTAGTGATTCTGGCTGTGATCCTGGACAGGATTACACAGTCGTTTGGCGTAAAGAAACCAGTTAAGGTTTAAGCTTAGGAAATAACGGTTAAACACAAAGGATGCTATAGACCGGGCTTCCTGAATGAATATTGAAAATTAGTACAACATCATAAAATAAGATAACATGAAAAAAATATTTGGTAGTATATTGATCGCATTGGTAATTGGTGCCATCGCTTCCTGCGGAAAAACCAATGATGATAAAAAAGTAACGATTGCCTATGTAAACTGGGCAGAAGGGGTGGCAATGACACAATTGTCGAAAGTTTTATTGGAAAAGGAAGGTTATACCGTAGCGCTGAAAAACGCGGATGTAGCACCTGTTTTTGCAGCCGTAGCCGGCGGTGATGCCGATGTTTTCCTGGATACCTGGATGCCGGTAACGCATAAAGAATACCTGGATAAATTTGGTGCAAACCTGGAAGTTTTAGGAACGAATTTTAAAAATGCAAGGATTGGTTTTGTGGTTCCAGAATATGTAAAGATCAGCAGTATTGAAGATCTAAACGTAAATGCGAAGCTTTTTAACGGTAAAATCGTTGGGATTGATGCCGGCGCTGGAATTATGAATAAGACAGAACAAGCCATTAAAGATTACGAGCTGAAATTAGAATTACAGTCCTCAAGTGAGGCAGCTATGCTAGCCGTATTGAAGAAAAGTATTGATGCGAAAGCGCCACTCGTGATCACAGGATGGGCACCACATTACATCTTCAGTACTTATAAATTAAAGTTCTTAAATGATCCGAAAGCTGTTTTTGGTGCGGTAGAATCGATTCAAACGGTAGCCAATAAACATTTTGTAGCAGCTAAGCCGAAGGTGGCAGAATTTTTTAGAAACTTCCAGCTGGATGAAGCAGAACTAAGTTCTTTAATGGCCGCTTTGGAAAGTAATACGAATGAAAAAGTAGCGGTTGTGGAGTGGTTGGCTAAACACCAGGAACTGGAAATGCAATTGCGTTCTTTTATAAAATCAGACGCGGAGTAATGTAAGCGTTATCCTCATAAAACACATTTAGCAGCAGCGGCCGTATCATTTGATGATGCGGCCGCTGCTGGTTTATAGCATCTCTACATTTTTATATATGCTGTTGAGTTATACTTAAGCTGATCAGCTTAATCGTAAACGATCGTTCCTGTTAAATGTAAGATCGGGGTCAAATAAATAAAATGCTCGGTCTTTGTCTTCTTTCGTTTATAATCCAAATTAAACATGGCAGCTATTCTATTTAGAATTTCACCATTCCCAACCTTCAGCATAGCTGTTGCTGTGGTTGGCTTATTGACCCAGGCAATCTGTATGGCTACCGGGATCACCAGGATCGCTTCCTTTTTTTCCTTTAGTACAGAAGAGAAGTTAATGTATTTTAAGAAATCAAAATCTTTATATAAAACCTTCGCGATGCTGTCATTCACATTTATGCTTTTAACTAAAGTGCTATCCTTTTGTTTGACTACATTCAGTTCAATGGCAAAGGTATATAATGCGACAGAATCTTTAAGCTTCCCCTCATAATCTACATCAGTAGCCGAAAAATATCTGCTGATGAGATCGTTGACCGAGTCCTTTTGGTTTTTAAATTCAACTGGATTCATGTCAAAATATTTCTTTATAGTTTTTTCTCTGGACTGCGCATTAGTGATCAAGGTATTTGTGCAAAACAGCACAATGATGAAGATTGATTTTTTCATGTATTCAGTTTTATTGATTAGGACAATTAGGTATGCCCTTAGATGATGGATCGCCTGTACTATTATATGGAAGATATGCATTTGTAATTTCGCTTTTACTTAAAGTTTCTCCCGGATTAGTTTCAAATCTTTCATCGTCAGCGGCATTTTGAAAAACATCCCCCATTCCAGACCATGCTAAGCTCCAGGCATCGTTACTCGGCATGTTGTATTTGCTGGTCAGGTACCCTGCTATGTCTTTTGCGAAGTTACTAAACATAAAGTTGTGTTGTTGTTCTTTAGGCTGATCTCTATAAGTGCTATTTGTCTCTAATAGATAAGCATGAACCATTTCGTGAATTAAGCTGGAAACTACAAATTCTTTTGAACTGTCTTTAAAATAATCCGAATTTAGAGTGATATCAGCCTCAAACTGATTCTTTTCAGGGTATATCGTGGCTTTGGTTTGAGCGGGTTTCCCTACATTCATGTCTTTTATATTTATGATTATACCATTATTTTTACCTGAATATCTATTTAAAAGGTCTGCCATGAATCCTTTTACATCCTTATTGTCATTAAGTGCTTCAGTAATGGTTGTATTTAAGCATGGGTCCTT
The DNA here is from genome assembly GCF_019802255.1 of Pedobacter polysacchareus. Lineage (GTDB taxonomy): Bacteria > Bacteroidota > Bacteroidia > Sphingobacteriales > Sphingobacteriaceae > Pedobacter > Pedobacter polysacchareus. Next base: position 239,979 of record NZ_JAHYSS010000002.1, read on the forward strand.
AATTTCATTTTTGATTTCTTCTAAATCGTCTATCAAAATTACAGGTGGAAGACATGGGGCAGGACCACTTGAACCAGAGGTAGGGGAACTTCCATTTGAATTTGAATTGGGGTTACATGGTTCTGGCGTATAGTTTCCAGATGAGCCTGGTCCCGTTCCTGAAGATCCTGGGTGTCCAATTGTTGAACCTGGGTTTGTACCTATTGGATCATTTAGCTCCGGAAAAAGGTCGCTACAGTCAATTTGCTTTCGCTGAAGTAAGACTCCAGGGTGTCCATTTTGATCAACTGTTGGGATTTCTCTAACATTTATCCAACAATTACCATCATTATCCTTGTACATCCTACCAATATTATCATCTCCTAAAGCCATTAGGTTTGGAACTTTTTTATCAAGAACAGTTTGTTTCTTTTGAGTCCAGTTCGTAGAGCTTGTCTGATTTCTTGATAAATCTCCATTAGAGAAATCTGATGTATAAACTTCCCCATTTTTATGATATGAGTAGGTCTTTTTTAAATTTCCATCCCAATCAGCTATTTTAATTCTTCCTATATATTTCTCTCTCTTTCCTCGTAGCCACTCTACATCAGGATATAAGGTGACCCAGTCTGCAGTTAGCTCATTGTTGTCTTTTTTTGTAATTAAAAGGTAGTTCAATTCATCAAAATTAACAGTTTCATTTTCCCCTACTCTTAGAAAAGATTTTAATCTAAACTTTATAGGTATAGCAACTGCAGTACCATTATTCACCCCCTTGTAAGTGGCTTTATTCCATAAGGGCTCTTTGTACAGAAGGTCATTTACATTATTATTTAATATTAGATCCCCAGCTGTAAGTCCTTTATATGATCTTAGTGTTTCAGCCGTTAGCCTACTATTTGGGACTACGTGATCTTGAAAATAGCTTTTAGCTTCATTTATGCTTATTCTATTTGTTGTGTTTGGGGAAATTATTTCTTTTTTACATCCAAAAAGCAATAAATTAAGGAAAAGTAATAGAGTTGTCCATCCTTTTGTTTTGTTTTTTTTCATGAAGGTGTTTTTTTTGGTTCTAATCGTAAATTATTGTTATTATTATTAATTAAAGATTTTTTTTGAAATTTTTGTTTATCTGAAGGACTACGTTGTTAATTTTACTTCAACTCATTTAAACTTACAGCCAGTCTTTTCGCCAGATAAACATGACATAATTTTTAAGATTCTGTATTAAAAATATCACTGTTCTACGTAGAATATAGGTACTTTTGCCCCATGATTTCAAGGGTTTGGAGCTGCTGTAGCTGAGCCATGAATTTATGCCCGCAATGAAGGAAGATCGCCAATAACAATTAGCGGGATGGACCAGTATTGCAACCAACAAAATAACCAACAAGAACATCGATAACTAACATTTTCAAATGAAAATAGCAATTAATGGTTTTGGTAGAATCGGCCGTATTTTTTTACGCAGTGCCATCGAAAAAAACATCAATGTTGTGGCCATCAATGACCTCGGAGATCCGGCAACACTCGCGCATTTATTCAAATACGATACGGTTCACCGTGGATTTAAGGGTACAGTCAGCTTTGAAGCTGATGCTTTAATTGTGAATGGAAAGAAAATCCAGGTTTATGCAAAGTCTAATCCGGCAGAATTGCCTTGGGCGGAACTTGGAATCGACCTGGTTTTAGAATCTACTGGTAAATTTACCAGCAGAGCAGGAGCGGATCTGCACTTGCAGGCTGGTGCGAAACAGGTGTTGATTTCAGCACCGGCTGCGGATAAAGATATTCCTATGGTGGTATTGGGCGTGAACGAAACGCATATCGATTTGAAGTCGCCCATTCTGTCTAATGCTTCTTGTACCACAAATAATGTGGCGCCCATGGTGAAAATCCTGGACGACAACTGGGGAGTTTTGGAAGGATATATTACTACGATCCACTCCATGACTGGTGATCAGAACCTGCATGATGGGCCTCATAAAGATTTAAGAAGAGCAAGAGCGGCTTCGGCTTCCATTATTCCAACGAGTACAGGAGCGGCAAAAGCGATCACGAATATTTTTCCTCATCTGGAAGGGAAATTGGGCGGTGCAGGAATCAGGGTTCCGGTGTTGAACGGTTCCTTAACTGATTTTACTTGTCTGCTGAAAACACCAACCACGATTGAAGAAATCAATGCCGCATTCAAAAAAGCATCAGAAAATGAATTAAAAGGGCTGGTGGAATATACCGAAGACCCTATAGTTTCCGTTGATATTCTAGACAATTCACATTCCTGCATCTTTGATGCACAGTTGACCTCCATTGTTGGCGATATGGTGAAAGTGGTGGGTTGGTATGATAACGAATCTGGATATTCTAATCGTTTGGTAGATCTGGTACTAAAAATTGCAGCAATACATGATTAAGAGAATTACAGCAGCAGAGACGCTACCTTTGAGAAGCTTAGTACTAAGGAATGGAATGCCTTATGAGCAGTGTATTTTCCCTCAGGATCATCAGGAAGGTGTTTTTCACCTGGGCTGTTTTGAAGGAGAAAAACTAGTTACCGTAGCTACATTTTTCCCAGAGGATCGTTCCGAACAAGGTTCAGGAGGATTTCGTTTACGCGGCATGGCTTCTGATCCGGCCTTTGCTGGAAAAGGATATGGCGCAAAGCTGATAAAATTTGCAATTGATGAGCTGACATCAGCTAATGCTGCTTATATTTGGTGCAACGCGCGTAGTTCTGCGACTGCTTTTTATGAGAAGCTGGGGTTTGTATTCATTTCTGAAGAGTTTGAAGTACCAGGTGTAGGACCTCATTTTGACATGCTCAGAAAGCTGTAAAGCTCATTTGAACCAAATAGCGTAGCGTAAATAATTTAAAGCTTTTTTTTTAAGCTGATCATTCAAAACCAATAATATCTAAACAATAACAATAATGAGAACAATAGACCAGTGTAATTTTAAAGATAAGAAAGCTTTAGTCAGGGTAGATTTTAATGTGCCTTTGGATGCTGAATTTAACATTACTGATGACAAAAGAATGCGTGCTGCATTGCCAACCATTACCAAGATTTTGAATGATGGTGGTTCAGTAATCCTGATGTCTCATTTAGGTCGTCCAAAAAACGGACCAGATGACAAATTTTCTTTGAAACACATCTTAGGTGACCTTTCCAGAATGTTAGACCTGGAAGTGAAGTTTGCAAATGATTGTATTGGAGAAGAGGCTGCAGACAAAGCTAAAAACCTGGAGCCAGGGCAAGTTTTGCTATTGGAAAACCTTCGTTTTTACAAAGAAGAAGAAAAAGGAGATCGTGATTTCGCAGAGAAATTATCGAAACTTGGAGATGTATATGTGAATGATGCTTTTGGTACTGCACACCGTGCACATGCCTCTACAGCAATCATCGCTGAATTCTTTCCGAATGATAAATACTTCGGTTATTTGATGGCTGAAGAGCTTAAAAATGCGGAGAAAGTAAACGATGGCGCGGTGAAACCTTTTACTGCGATCATGGGTGGCGCGAAAGTGTCGGATAAGATTTTATTGATCGAAAGCCTGCTGGATAAAGTAGATAACCTGATCATCGGTGGTGGTATGGCTTATACTTTTGCGAAAGCTCAGGGCGGCGAAATCGGTACTTCTCTTTTAGAGGAAGATAGGATGGCGCTTTGCCTGGAATTGCTGGATAAAGCGAAAGCTAAAGGGGTGAATTTATACCTTCCTTTAGACACGGTGATCGCGGATAAATTCTCTAATGAAGCAGAGAAGAAAAACGTGGATACAGGTTGCATTCCGGCAGACTGGATGGGCTTAGATATCGGTCCAAAAACGATTGCTTTATTTTCTGAAGTGATCAAAGGTTCGAAAACTTTGCTTTGGAATGGCCCGATGGGTGTTTTCGAAATGGCAAACTTCGAGCAAGGAACACGTGCGATCGCTGACGCGGTTGTAGCTGCTACTCAGGATAATGGCGCGTTTTCATTGATTGGTGGCGGAGATTCTGCTGCGGCCATCGCAAAATTCAATTTAGAGGATAAAGTCAGCTATGTTTCTACCGGTGGTGGTGCATTATTGGAGTACATGGAAGGTAAAGAATTGCCAGGTGTAAAAGCCATCAATGACTAGTCTTTTCGTATGAAAAAATAGACAGGCGCTGCGCGATTTTGTGAAGCGCCTGTTTTTTTTACCACCTCATTTACTGTGTTTTCGATCCCATCAAGGCACAAAAAAAGTGGTATGAATTATGTGGATAATTTTTTGTGGTAGAATGTGGTAAAAAGTGGTAGAAATATCTATTTTTACACTACATTATAAAGACCACATAAAGAAATGGTTCAACTGTTAGGAGAGTTTGATTGTAAATTGGATGCGAAAGGCCGCTTGATGGTTCCTTCGTCTCTGAAAAAACAATTGCCTAATGTTGAGGTTGAGGGACTTGTGATCAATAGGGGTTTTGAAAAACACCTGGTGATCTATCCTAAAAAAGTATGGGAAGGAATAGTGGAAGAGTTGAGTAAGTTGAATCCATACGAACAAAAAAACAGAGAATTTATTCGATACTTCACGCGCGGCGCTACGGAATTGACGTTAGATGCAGCAGGAAGGGTTAATTTACCAAAATCATTATTGGAATCTGTAGGCATAGAAATCAACACAGAGTTGGTTTTGGCTTGTCAGTTTGATAAGATTGAGGTATGGTCGAAAAAAGGATATGATGCTTTGTTTGATCATGAACCGGCTGACTTTTCAAAACTTGCAGAAGAAGTAATGGGTAATAAAAATAGGAGGAGCGATGGAGAATAATTACCACATTCCTGTCATGTTGAAAGAATGTATCGATGGTTTGAATATCAAACCCGATGGCGTATATGTGGACGTTACCTTTGGTGGTGGCGGACATTCAAGAGAAATATTAAAGCATTTAGGAAAAGACGGAGTTTTGATCGCCTTCGATCAGGATCCTGATGCACAGCGCAATAAAATTGATGATCCACGTTTCATTTTTGTAGACCAGAATTTTGCCTTTATCAAAAATAACCTGCGCTTGCTGGGTTATAAAGCGGTAGATGGCATTTTAGCTGATCTAGGCGTTTCTTCACATCAGTTTGATGTTCCAGAGCGTGGTTTCTCTACCAGATTTGAATCTGACCTGGATATGCGTATGGACAAACAAGGTGCGCTAACGGCTGCCGATGTTTTGAATACCTATGCAGAAGATAAACTACACAAGATTTTTGGCATTTATGGCGAAGTGAAAAATGCAAAGTCGCTGGCGCGTGCGGTAGTGACCGGTCGTGTGGAGCAACCTATTAAAACCCTTGCGGATTTTAAGAAAGCTGCTGGTGCTCATATCCCTAAAGGGAAGGAAAACAAGTACATGGCTCAGGTTTTTCAGGCTTTACGCATTGAAGTAAACAAAGAAATTGAAGTGTTAGAGAATTTTTTAATGCAAACAGCTGATATCCTGAAACCAGGTGGTCGTTTGGTAGTGATGTCTTACCATTCATTGGAAGATAGACCAGTTAAAAGTTTTCTGGCTAAAGGGAAGTTCAGAGGAGAAGTGGAGAAAGATTTTTATGGTAATGAAGAAAAACCATTTAAAGTCATCACCAGAAAAGCGGTGATTGCAGACGACGAAGAGTTGGAACGCAACAGCCGCGCAAGGAGTGCGAAGCTTAGAATTGGAGAAAGATTATGAGTAACCAGTTCAGGCAAAATATAGAAGAAGAGGATGAACTGGGATCTGAAGAAATTCAGATTAAGAAACCCAGAAGGAAGAATAGGGAGCCTGAGAGTGGTAAAGCGTTCTTTAAGAAGTTATTTACCGAAGGGGTAGTAACCAAGGAAGCGGCAACAGATATGTTACCGTTTTTACTGTTTTTGTCGGTTTTGTGTATGCTTTACATCGCAAACAGTCACATGGCAGTGAAGAACATAAGGAATATTGACAAGTTAAATAAAGAAGTAAAAGAGTTGAGCTGGGAATATAAATCGCTGAAAGCTGATTTAATGTTCAAAAGTAAGCTGACTGAAGTTGCTAAAAAAGTAGATACCCTGGGGATAAAGGAATTAACCGAGCCCCCTAAAAAAATTGTTATAAACGCTAATGAACATTAGAGCAAACATATTATTACGTGTTTATCTGTCATTTGGACTGATTGTACTGCTTGCCGTAGCAGTATTGGTCAGACTATGCGATGTACAATTTGTAGAGGGGCATAAGTGGCGTGCCATGGCCGACAGCCTCTCTACTAAGTATATCAATGTGGAAGCGGCTCGTGGAAATATTTATTCTTCAGACGGAAGTCTGCTGGCTACCTCTATTCCTGAATATGAATTGAGAATGGATTTGTTTGCTGGTGGGATTGACGACAACAAGGTGTTCTTCGGAAAAGTGGATTCTTTAGCCATGAAATTATCGGAATTCTTTAAGGATAAAAGCCCTAAAGAATATTCGCGTTACCTGCGTTCAGCCAGACAGGATAGCTCACGTTACCTGCTGATCAAACGTAAAGTAGGTTATCAGGAATTGAAAATCATCAGAACGTTTCCGCTATATAATATCGGAAAATATTCTGGAGGTCTGATTGCTGTGCAGCAAAACAAAAGGATTAAACCATTTAAGTTTTTGGCTTCCAGAACAATTGGTTATAAAAATGAAAATGTGGCCAATGGTGTAGGTCTGGAAGGTGCTTATGGCAATTACATCAATGGTGAAAGTGGAAAACGACTGGTACAGCGTATTGCCGGTGGCGTATGGATGCCAGTAAATGATGAAGCAGAGGTAGCTCCTAAAGAAGGTGCAGATATCATTTCTACCATCGACATTAATATGCAGGATTTAGCGCAAACCGCATTAGAGAGACAGCTGAAACTAAGTGATGCAGACCATGGTACGGTGATCCTGATGGAGGTCAACACTGGTGAGGTGAGAGCCGTAGCCAATTATACCAGGGTATCAGAAGGGGTTTATGAAGAGAAATTTAACTATGCTATTGGTGGCAGTCAGGATCCAGGATCTACCTTTAAACTGGCTTCATACATGGCATTGCTGGAGGATAAAAAAGTAGATACGAACACTTTGGTAGATACTGGTGATGGTTTTTACCGTGTTCCGGGACATACGATTAAGGATTCACATGGTGGTATTGGTGTAGTAACGGTGATGAAAGCATTTGAGCAATCGGCAAATACAGCGATTGCTAAACTGGTAAATACGCATTATAAAGACAACCCTGCACAGTTTACGGATCATTTGTACGATATCCACATGAACAAGAAACTGGGATTACAGATTCCTGGGGAAGCACAGCCAGTGATCAAGAATCCATCGAACAGAAGCTGGAACAAGAACCTGACTTTGGCGCAGATGGCTTATGGTTATGAGATGCAGATTACACCATTACAAATTCTGGCCTTTTATAATGCGGTTGCGAATAATGGGAAATACATCTCTCCAATTTTTGTGAAAGAGATCAGAAGATTAGGCAATCCGATTGAGCAATTCCATGCCAGAGTGATCAGCGAACAGATTTGTTCGGACAAAACAGTGAAAAAATTACAAGCCATGCTGGAATCAGTGGTGACCAAAGGTACCGGTAAGTTAATGGGCTCTCCTTTTTATCGCGTTGCTGGAAAAACAGGAACCGCACAGGTAGCAGATGGCAATAAAGGATATAGAGCAAAAAGAAGTTATCAAGCCTCGTTCTGCGGTTATTTCCCTGCGGATAAGCCTAAATACTCGATTATGGTATCCATCAATGGTCCGAAAAACGGTTATTATGGAGCAACAGTAGCGGGCCCGGTATTTAAAGAAATTGCAGATCGTATTTACGCAAGTGACATCCAGATGTACAACAATGTTCAGGATCACCTGGTAGGCAATACCAAAAATCCTGAAGCAAAATCGGGACAAAGCAAAGCAGTAAAGAAAGTATACAGTGCTTTTGGCATCAAATCTTTATACGCAGCTAAGTCTGAATATTTCAATAGCGTGGATACCAATAACGGGGTCGCTTATGAAGAATATAATTCCGTAAAAGGAGTAATGCCTAACGTAAATGGAATGGGACTGAAAGATGCCCTATACCTTTTAGGAAATGCAGGTTTGAAAACAAGAGTGTTTGGAAGTGGAAAGGTGTTTAGTCAGTCGATTCCTTCCGGCAGTAAAATAGGTAGAGGATTAGGAGTAGATTTAGAATTAAGATAATATGCAATTACAAGACGTTTTATATGGAATCGCAATAACAAACCTGGTTGGATCTACCAATAGGGAGATCACTGCGCTTGTTTTTGATTCCCGTCAGGTGATTAAAGATGCGGTGTTCTTTGCCATTAAAGGAACGCTTTCAGATGGTCATAAATATATTGAAAATACAATACAGGCAGGTGCTTCGGTGATTGTGTGTGAGCAGATTCCTGCACAGACCGTTCCAGGAGTAGTTTATATACAGGTAGACAATAGTTCGGTAGCCTTAGGAGAAATGGCTGCTAATTATTATGGTAACCCTTCTTCGAAATTGAAATTGGTGGGCATTACCGGGACAAATGGTAAAACGACGATCGCAACGATCTTGTTTAAGCTTTTCCGTACGCTGGGCTATCATGTAGGATTGATTTCTACCGTACAGAACCATATTGATGATGTGGTAATTCCGGCTACACATACGACCCCAAATCCAATTGCCTTAAATGAATTGCTGCAGAAAATGGTGGATGCTGGCTGTGAATATTGCTTTATGGAAGTGAGTTCTCATGCCGTAGTGCAACACCGTATCGAAGGTTTAGATTTTGTAGGCGGTGTGTTTTCGAACATCAGTCATGACCATTTAGACTTCCATAAAACTTTCGACAATTACATTAAAGCTAAAAAAGCATTTTTTGATGGATTGCCGGCAGGTGCTTTTGCATTGACCAATCTGGACGATAGAAACGGAATGGTGATGCTGCAGAATACCAAAGCAACAAAAATGACTTATGCTTTAAAACAGCTGGCTGATTTTAAAGCGAGAGTGGTAGAAAATAGTTTCAATGGTTTACATCTGGAAATAGATCAGGCAGATGTATTCTTTAAACTGGTAGGTTCCTTCAACGCATACAACCTGCTTGCCGTTTACGGTACTGCAGTATTGTTGGGCGAAGATAAACTGGAAGCATTAACCGCATTGAGCAACCTTACCGGAGCTGAAGGAAGGTTTGATTACATCACTTCGAGTAACCAGATCATCGGTATTGTAGATTATGCACATACACCAGATGCGGTGCAGAATGTATTGAGTACCATCGCTGACATTAGAAAAGGCACAGAACAGGTGATTACGATCATAGGTTGTGGTGGCGATAGAGATAAAACAAAACGTCCAATTATGGCACAAGTGGCCTGCGATTGGAGTGATAAGGTGATCCTGACTTCGGACAACCCAAGGTCGGAAAACCCGCAAACGATAGTAGAGGAAATGGAAAAGGGCGTATCGCCAACAAATAAAAGGAAGACGTTGAGCATAGTAGATAGAAGAGAAGCGATTAAAACGGCTTGCCATTTAGCAAAACCAGGAGATATTATCCTGCTGGCTGGAAAAGGGCATGAGAAGTATCAGGAAATCAATGGCGTGAGGTATCATTTCGATGATAAGGAAATATTAATGGAACAATTAAACTTGATCAGCTAATGTTATATTATTTATTCGAATACCTAAACGCACATTACGATTTTCCGGGATTAAGGTTGTTTCAATACATCACTTTCCGTACTTCCTTAGCGATCATTATTTCCTTAATCATTACCACTGTTTTTGGCCGTGCTATTATCAACTATCTGCAGAAAATGCAGGTGGGGGAAACCGTGAGAAACCTAGGTTTAGAAGGTCAAATGCAGAAACAAGGAACGCCAACAATGGGTGGAATCATGATCCTGTTAGGGATTTTGGTGCCTACTTTATTACTGGCCAATCTTTCTAATATTTATGTATTGCTGATGATCATCACCACCGTTTGGATGGGAGTGATCGGTTTTGTAGATGATTATATCAAGGTTTTCAGAAAAAACAAAGAAGGTTTAGCAGGTAGGTTTAAGATTGTCGGACAAGTTGGTCTGGCTTTGATTATCGGATGGACGATGTATTTCAATCCTAATATTGTAGTACGTCAGACGGTAGATGAATCAGGTATTACCAATGCGACTGCGCCAATGGTACTGCGACAAAAAGGAGAGAGTTTTTACTATACACAGGATGTGAAATCTACCTTGACGAATGTTCCTTTTTACAAAAATAATGAGTTTGATTACGCTAAAGTCCTGAAGTTTTTAGGAGAAGGCTATGAGAAATATTCGGTATTTGTATTCTTGTTTTTCGTAGTCATTATTGTGACCGCGGTATCCAATGGAGCAAATATCACAGATGGGATTGATGGATTGGCCACAGGAACTTCTGCCATCATCGGGATTACCTTAGGCCTGCTGGCTTATGTGTCGGGTAATACCGTGATTGCCGATTACCTGAACATCATGTATATCCCCAATTCAGGGGAGCTGATGATCTTTGCTGGTGCCTTTGTGGGTGCCTGTGTTGGCTTTTTATGGTATAATTCCTACCCTGCACAGGTGTTTATGGGAGATACCGGAAGTCTGGCCATCGGTGGAATCATCGCTGCTTTTGCGATAATGATCCGTAAAGAATTATTGATCCCGGTTTTATGCGGCGTATTCCTGATTGAAAACTTGTCGGTGATCATTCAGGTGAGCTATTTTAAATATACAAAAAAGCGGTTTGGAGAGGGGAAAAGGGTATTTTTGATGTCTCCTTTACACCACCACTATCAGAAAAAAGGATACCATGAAGCTAAAATCGTGACACGGTTCTGGATTATTGGAATTTTATTGGCCATCATTACAATTATCACTTTAAAACTTCGATAATGGAAAAGCAAAGGATAGTCGTTTTAGGAGCCGGAGAAAGCGGTGTAGGTGCAGCAATGTTAGCACAGAAACAGGGATTTGATGTTTTTGTATCTGATCTAGGTGCTATCCCTTCGCAGTATAAAGAACGTTTGCAGGAACTGAATATCGCCTTTGAAGAAAAGCAGCATACGGCTGAACTGATCTTAAATGCAGTAGAGGTGGTGAAGAGCCCTGGAATTCCGGAAACGGCTCCAATGATCAAAGCGCTGAAAGCAAAAGGTACGGCTGTGATCTCGGAAATTGAATTCGCGAAAAGATATACCAAGGCAAAAACGATCTGCATCACTGGATCAAATGGTAAAACAACGACTTCCTTGTTGACGTACCACATTTTGAAAAATGCTGGGTTGAACGTTGCCCTGGCAGGGAATATTGGAAACAGCTTTGCAGCATTAGTTGCCACGGCTGATTTTGACTATTACGTATTGGAAATTTCCAGCTTCATGTTGGACGATATGTATGAATTCAGAGCCGATATCTCCATTTTATTAAACATTACGCCGGATCATTTGGACCGGTACGATTATAAACTGAGTAATTATGCAGCCTCGAAATTGCGAATCACTCAAAATCAGCAGAGTGATGATGTTTTCATTTATTGTGCTGATGATGACGAGACTTTAAAAGCCATGAAGTCTGTCAAAATCAATTCAGGGAAGTTGGCTTTTTCTATCCGTAAAAAGATTGAAAATGGCGCTTACCTGGAAGGCAATAACCTACACATCAACATTAACTTAAAAGAGGAATTAACCATGTCGATCACAGAATTAGCTTTACAAGGCAAGCATAATGTTTATAATTCTATGGCTGCGGGCATAGTTGCGAAAATATTGGATATTAAAAATTCCGTGATTCGTGAGAGCATGAGTGACTTCAAAAATGTGGAACATCGTTTGGAACATGTCGGTAAAATCTCCGGCGTGGAGTATATCAACGATTCTAAAGCGACCAATGTGAATTCTACCTGGTATGCGCTGGAAAGTGTAAATCCTGGGGTGATCCTGATCATGGGCGGTGTAGACAAAGGCAATGACTATAGCATGCTGAAAGACCTGGTTCGTGAGAAAGTGAGGGCAATCGTGTGCTTAGGTAAAGACAATAAAAGAATTCATGAGGCTTTTGAAGATGATGTAGAAGTGATCGTCAATACCTTCTCTGCAAATGAAGCGGTTCAGGTGGCTTACCACTTGGCAAATAAAGGAAATACGGTGCTGTTATCACCGGCCTGTGCAAGTTTTGATTTGTTCAAAAACTACGAAGACCGTGGGAATCAGTTTAAAATGGCTGTGAAAGAACTATAAGTTATGATCGCAATTAATCAGATTTTAGACAAGACAAAAGGAGATCGCTGGATATGGCTGATCATTATCCTTTTATCGCTGATCTCTATACTTACCGTGTATAGTGCAACGGGAACGTATGCCTATAAAGTGAATAAAACCGTAGAAAAAGTTTTATTAACCAAGCACTTAATCTTCGTGATTATGGGTATAGGGATGATCTATATCTCGCATTTATTGGATTATAAATATTATGCTGGTATTTCCAAAATCCTGATGATCATTACGATTCCATTGTTATTCTATACCGCAGTATTTGGAGCGAACATCAATGATGCCTCGCGTTGGGTAAAGATTCCAGTGATTGGATTGACATTCCAGACTTCCGATTTGGCGAAACTTGCCCTGATTACCTTTTTGGCCAGGATGTTGACGAAGAAGCAGGAAAATATTAAAGATGTAAAAGAAGCATTTGTCCCGATTATGGGATCAGTATGTGTGGTTTTTGTGCTGATTGCATGGGCGAATCTATCGACGGCAATTATGTTGTTTGGGGTGAGTATCCTATTGCTGATTATTGGCAGGATCTCCATTAAACAGATCTCCATTGTTTGTGCGGGCGGTGCAGTTTTGCTATTGTTTATTGTGTTTTTAGGCCCCAGGGCAGGAACCTATAAATCGAGGGTAAACTCATTCTTACATCCGGAGCTTCAGAATTCAGATAAAACTTATCAGGCAGATCAATCTAAAATCGCGCTGGCAACAGGCGGTGTTTTTGGAAAAGGTCCCGGAAATAGCACGCAAAGAAATTTCTTACCTCACCCATATTCGGATTTTATCTTCGCGATTATCGTGGAAGAATACGGTTTGTTAGGGGCAATGACGGTGATTGTATTATACCTGGTGCTGCTCTACCGATGCGTACGGATTGTCACACAAAGTCCCAAGGCCTTCGGTGCCTTGCTGGCTGCGGGGTTGAGCTTTAGTCTGACCATTCAGGCTTTTGCCAATATGGCCGTAGCCGTAGGTTTAGGCCCGGTTACCGGGGTGCCTTTACCATTAGTGAGCATGGGAGGTACTTCCATGATTTTTACCAGTATCGCCTTTGGAATTATCCTGAGTGTGAGCAGAGATGTAGAAGAGAATAGTCATAAAAAAGTAGTGGTAGGTGAGATTCCTGCAATAGATTAAGAAGATGAAGAGAGCAACGAGAGTAATTATTTCAGGTGGTGGTACTGGCGGACATATTTTTCCGGCGATATCGATAGCGAATGCTTTAAAACGCATGGAGCCTAGCTGTGAGATTTTATTTGTCGGCGCAACAGGCAGAATGGAAATGGAAAAAGTTCCTGCTGCCGGATATAAGATCATAGGTTTAAACATCAGCGGTATACAAAGAGGCTCAATCGTAAAAAATTTAAGTTTGCCATTTAAAATGCTAGGAAGCATGCGTAAAGCCTTGCAGTTAATTGCTGATTTTAAACCTGATGTAGTGGTTGGTGTAGGTGGCTATGCTTCCGGACCCGTCTTATTTGCTGCATCATTAAAAAATATTCCTTACCTGATTCAGGAGCAAAACTCCTATGCGGGGGTCACCAATAAATGGTTAGGGAAAAAAGCAGCGAAAGTATGTGTGGCTTTTGATGAAATGGATCAGTTTTTCCCAGCAGCGAATATCCTGAAGACAGGAAATCCGGTCAGGAAAGATGTGGTAGACATAGCGCAGAAACATCATGCTGGTGCAGAATTGCTGAAACTGGACCCATTGAAGAAAACCATCCTGGTGACAGGTGGAAGCCTGGGTGCAGGGACATTAAACAAAAGCATTGAAAAGCATTTAGAAGATTTAATTGCTGAAGATGTTCAGGTGATCTGGCAGACGGGGAAATTTTATTATAAAGGGATTGTGGAGCGCTTAGGTTTGGATTACCATCGGAATGTATGTATTCTGGAGTTTCTGAATAAGATGGACATGGCTTATGCCGCTGCCGATCTGATTATTTCCAGAGCAGGAGCTGGTACGATTGCGGAGCTTTGTTTGATTAAAAAGCCGGTAATCCTCGTGCCTTCGCCAAATGTAGCGGAAGACCACCAGACGAAAAATGCGATGGCATTGGTGAAACACCATGCGGCGCTTTTAATTGCCGATCGCTCTGCGGAGGATACACTGGTATCGGAAGCATTAATGTTATTAAAAGATAAGGATCGCTGTAAAATGCTTTCTGAGAATATAGGAAAAATGGCTTTGCCTGATGCGGATAACATCATCGCAGAAGAGGTGTTAATTTTAGCAGGGAAAGGAGGTCTACGTGAAGTTAGATAAGATTAAGAGGATTTATTTTGTAGGCATCGGCGGTATTGGCATGAGTGCGCTTGCCCGTTACTTCAAAAACAGAGGTTGCGAGGTTTGCGGTTATGATAAAACCAGGACCAACCTGACGATCGCTTTGGAAGAAGAGGGAATTGCGGTTTCTTACATCGACGAAGTATTGGCTTTACCAGTAGCTTTTTTAACGCATGACGAATACACTTTAGTGGTGTATACGCCAGCTATTCCTAAACATAGTGCTTTACTCCATTATTTCCAGGAGCAGGGTTTTGTGATGAAGAAACGTTCTGAAGTATTAGGGATCATCAGCGAAGGGCAGTTTTGTATTGCCGTTGCCGGTACTCATGGAAAAACCACGACTTCTTCGATCATTGCACACGTGCTGACCGATACCGGTTTTGGCTGTACTGCTTTTTTAGGCGGCATCGCCAGCAATTATAACAGCAATTTTTTATTGGGTACCAACCATGTAGTCGTGGTGGAAGCCGATGAATATGACCGTTCTTTCCTGACTTTACATCCGGATATTTCTGTGATTACTTCTATGGATGCGGATCACCTGGATATCTATGGTGATGCGAACCAGTTGGAGGAGTCTTTCCGCCTGTTTGCGGGACAATTGAAACCGGAAGGAACTTTGTTCGTTAAGGAAGGTTTGCCTTTGGAAGGCGGCCTGAATTATAGTGCAGGAATGGATTCTCCGATTAAAGGGGAAAACATACGTGTTGTAGGATCAAAGTTTGTTTTTGATTATGTAGATGGGGAGGTTAAAATTTCCGATGTACAGTTAATGTTACCAGGAAAACACAATGTTGAAAATGCTGTAGCAGCAATGGCAGTGGCCTTAAAGCTAGGCATTGATGCGGATAAAATAAAGGGCGCTATTGCCAGTTTTAAAGGAGTAAAAAGAAGGTTTGAATATATTGTGAATACAAAAAATCACATTTATATCGACGATTACGCACACCATCCTGAAGAATTAAAAGCTTGTTTTCATGCGGTCAGACAACTGTATCCGGAGAAGAAAATGACAGTGATTTTTCAGCCACATTTGTTCAGTCGCACACGCGATTTTGCCGATGGATTTGCGGAAGTGCTCAGTACCGTAGATGACCTGATTTTACTGGACATTTACCCGGCAAGAGAGCTGCCTATTGAAGGCGTTGATTCAGCATTTTTGCTGGATAAAATCACCTTAGAAAGTAAAGAGATTTGCGCGAAAGACCTTGTGTTGGAGCGTATTAAAACTAAAAACCCGGAGCTGCTGATTACTGTTGGTGCTGGGGATATTGACACGTTAATACAACCATTAAAAACTAATTTCACTAATGTTTAAAGACATCAATTGGAAATTTGTATTCAGATGCTTTGCATGGGTAGTTTGCCTGTGTGGAGTGGTTGTGCTCATGAGTTTCATCAGCATGAAGAAGGATACGGTGACCATTACGAATGTCAAAATATTGATCCCTGGAGCAGATAATTTCATTGAGCGAGAGGAGATAGATGCGGTTTTAAAGCAGAGCCAGGGCTCTTTAGTCGGTCGGAAGCTGGAAGATATCAATCTGCAGGCGATAGAGAAAAAGATACAATCCAACCCTTATATTGCTCAGGCAACCGTGTATGCCGACATGGATGGCGTGATTCATATTGAAATTAAACAGCGTCAGCCGATTTTAAGGGTAATTAATGCTGGTGGACAGGACTATTACATTGACCGTGACGGACTAAAAATGCCGGTGTCTCCGAACTTTACGGCCAACGTTTTGGTGGCTAATGGAAACATTATGGAGCGTTTTAGTGGTAGAGTAGACACTTTAATCACCAAATTGGCAGCAGATTTGTACGAGACGGCTTTGTTCATCAAAAGAGATACTTTGTGGGATGCACAAATCGAGCAATTGTATGTAGATGATAGAATGGATATTGAGTTGATCCCAAGAGTAGGTAACCAGCGCATCTTGCTGGGCTCTGCTGATTCCTTGCAGGTGAAAATGAGAAATCTTCTGGCGTTTTATAAACAGGCCATGCCGAAAGTGGGATGGGATACCTATAAAACGATCAATATTAAATATACGAATCAGGTGGTTTGTGAAAAGAACAAACCAGATTCGCAGGTTGTGAATGGAGTGAAGCGGCCGAAAATTGTGGATACCGCAAAAGCGAATAAGGGAGTGATCAACGCATTGGTTTTGCAGCAGATTGCAAAGGAAATGAAAAACGATGCGGATGATCCTTATGTTCCGGATGGAGCAGTTGCTGCAGTGCCAGTTAAGGCTCCAGCGCCGAAGCCGGTAAATAAGCCGGCGGTAAAAAAGGTGGAAGCTACGAAACCTGCAATTAAAAAGCCGGAAGCAAAAAAGCCAGAGCCAAAAAAATCGGAACCGAAAAAGACAGCAGCGGTAAAACCTGCGGTCAAGAAGCCGGCGACTAATCCAGTTGCAAAAGCAAAGCCAGTGACGAGTCCGGTTAAAAAGACGAGTACTGCAAAAACAGAGAAAAAAACAACTGCAAAGAAGCCGGGAACGGTAGCAGAAAAGAGATAAGAATACAGATACCAGAAAAACAACAAGAATATAACTCAGCAAATCGATATAGTTATGGGCAAAGAAAAATCTATCGTGCAGTCTCCAATCGTAGTAGGATTGGATATTGGTACTACAAAAATTTGCGTGATCGTTGGTCGGCGCACTCAGCATAAAAAAATAGAGGTATTGGGCATTGGAAAAGCGGAATCAGCAGGGGTAACCCGTGGTGTGGTTTCGAACATCCAAAAAACAGTTCAGGGAATCGCACAGGCAGTAGAAGTTGCCAGCGGTCAATCGAATGTTGAAATCCGCGTGGTGAACGTTGGTATCGCTGGTCAGCATATCAAAAGTTTGCAGCACCGTGGGATTTTAACCAGGAGAGAGCTGAACAATGAAATTGGAAAGAAAGACATTGACAAATTAATTGATGATATGTTCAAACTGGTGATGCCCCCAGGAGAAGAAATCATTCATGTTTTGCCACAGGAATTTACTATCGATAATGAGCCCGGTGTGAAAGACCCGATCGGGATGGCAGGAGTGCGTTTAGAAGCGAATTTCCACATCATCTCCGGACAGGTAACTGCGGTTAAAAATATAATGAGGTGCGTAACCAATGCTGGGTTGCAAACTCAGGAATTAATTTTAGAGCCTCTTGCTTCTTCAGAGTCGGTGTTGAGCGACGAAGAGAAGGAAGCTGGTATTGCTTTAGTCGATATTGGTGGTGGTACAACCGATATTGCTATTTTTCATGAAGGCATCATCCGCCATACTGCTGTGATCCCATTTGGGGGGAACAGTGTAACGGAAGATATTCGTGAAGGATGTTCTGTGATGAGAAACCAGGCTGAATTGTTGAAGACCCGTTTCGGTTCTGCCCTGGCTGAAGAGAACAAAGAAAATGAGATCATTTGTGTTCCCGGCCTACGTGGAAGAGAGCCAAAAGAGATTTCTGTGAAAAACTTAGCTTATGTGATCCAGGCCCGTATGGAAGAAATCATTGAGCATGTTTATTATGAGATTAAATCGTCTGGTTATGAGAAAAAATTAATCGGTGGTGTAGTGATCACTGGTGGTGGTGCTTTGCTGAAACACCTTTCTCAACTGGTAGAATATGTTACAGGTTTGGATTGCCGCGTGGGTTATCCGAATGAGCATTTGTCTAAATATGAAGACATGCCAAAGACCATTTATGACGATTTGAAAAGTCCGATGTATGCAACCAGTGTTGGTTTGCTGATCAAAGGAATTCAAAAAGCGGAAGAACTGATCGAAGAAATGAAACAGCCAGGCGTATATGTTGAAAAACCAAAGGATCCTAAAGACAAGAACAAGAATTCTGGTGGTGGACTGTTCGACAAGCTGCTGGCCAAGGCTAAAGACTTCGTAAAGGACGATATGAACGTAAGCGACGAAGATTATATTAAATCATAAATACTTATCCACAATTAGCGATTTTTCCACATTCCAAACAGTAATAGAAAAGCCCTGTTAAAAAATGGTATTATTACGTTGGTAGATGAACAGGAAAAACGAATTTTTAAACAACTGATTCATAAAGATATGCAGTTCGAAATGTTAAAAGATAAGTCATCAATCATCAAGGTAATTGGTGTTGGTGGCGGTGGTGGTAATGCGGTAAACCATATGTACCGTCAGGGAATTACAGGTGTAGACTTTATTATTTGTAATACAGATGCGCAAGCATTGGAGTTTAGTCCGATCCCTAATAAGGTACAATTGGGTGCTAGCTTAACAGAAGGAATGGGTGCAGGCTCAATTCCTGAGGTAGGAAAGAATTCTGCTATAGAAAATATAGATGACATCAAACAAATGCTGGGAAGCACCACAAAGATGTTATTTATTACTGCCGGAATGGGCGGTGGTACCGGAACAGGTGCAAGCCCAATCATTGCAAAAGCAGCGAAAGAATTAGATATATTAACCGTAGCCATCGTGACTACGCCATTTGCCTTTGAAGGTAAACGACGTAAGATGCAAGCCAATGATGGTTTGGATGAGCTGAAAAAATATGTGGACTCTTACCTGGTGATCTCGAACGACAGGTTAAGGGAGATTTTTGGTAACCTGACTTTAGGTTCCGCATTTGCCCAGGCAGATGATATCTTAACTACCGCAGCCAAAGGAATCGCCGAAATCATTACAGTACCTGGATATATCAACGTGGATTTTAAGGATGTGCGTACGGTGATGAAGGACAGTGGGGTTTCGATCATGGGTAGTTTTGCTTGTGATGGCGAAAATAGAGCATTAAATGCAGTGGAAGGCGCTTTGGCTTCTCCATTGTTAAAAGATAATGAGATTGAAGGTGCCAGATATATTTTATTGAATATCAGTTCAGGATTACGTGAAGTAACGATGGATGAGGTGACCATCATCACAGACTATATTCAGGACAAAGCGGGGTTATCTGCAGACCTGATCTGGGGTAACTGTATCGATGAGAACCTGGAGGATAAATTATCGGTAACGATTATTGCCACTGGATTCCAGACTACGGAACAACGTGATGAAGAAAAAAAAAATGTAAGAAAAGTTTCTTTGCTTACGCCTGAAGAAGCTCCATTGGTGAAGCCGGTAGAACCAGTAAATTCTTTTATCGCACCAAGACCGGAAGCTTATTCAAATGAGCCGGTTATGAAAACTAAAGAAGAGATCAAACAGTCTGATCTTTTTGGTGATCTGTATGGCAACAATAAAAGGGGATATCAGGAGCCAGACAATAATGGCATCGTCAGACATACTTTAGTGGAAGAAGAAGCGGTGGCTGAAGAACAGCAGGATCCTTCTTTTGAGTTTGAAATTAAAGTAGCTGAAACTGATTTTACCTTTGAAAAACCAGAATCTGTATTCCATAATAATGTGGAGCCGCAGCGTCAGGAAGTGGTGGAGCAAGGAGCAGATGATGATAAAAATGATGATTCTATCGAAGATCAGTTGAAAAAATCTAAAGAGCGTATCTTGAGATTAAAAGACCTGAGTATGAAACTGAGAACCAGCAATGGTTTACAGGAACTGGAAAACGAGCCGGCTTATAAACGTAAGCAAATGCAGTTGGAACAGGTTCAGCATTCTTCAGAATCCCAGGTTTCAAGGTTTACCTTGAGTAATGATGAAGAGGGATCTACAGAGATCAGACCTAATAACTCATTTTTACACGATAACGTTGATTAACCAGTCGATTTAAATATTTGAAAAGCCTTAGCAATTTTATTGTTGAGGCTTTTTTGGCATAATAATCGTATGGGAAGGGCAAGCGGACTAAAGCGCTTCCAGGTAAAATTGCTATTACAGCAGATTAACCTTAAATTTGCAGAAAAATAAGATACATAACATTTAAATAAATACACATTGGATATTTTTGATAAAGTAGCAAAACGCATGGGACCGATTGGTCAGCACCAGAAATGGTCACATGGATATTTCTCTTTTCCTAAATTAGAGGGGGATATCGCACCTCACATGAATTTTCGTGGCAAAGAACATTTAGTTTGGAGTTTAAACAACTATTTAGGATTGGCAAATCACCCTGAAGTTAGGGAAGCGGATAAGCAGGGTGCGACGGATTTTGGTATGGCATACCCGATGGGTGCAAGGATGATGTCTGGTAACTCTAAGTACCATGAGCAAATGGAGCAGGAATTGGCTGAATTTGTTGGGAAAGAAGATGCATTTTTATTGAATTTCGGTTACCAGGGTATGGTATCGATCATCGATTGTTTAGTAGATAGAAATGACGTGATCGTTTATGATGCGGAATCTCATGCCTGTATTATTGATGGTTTACGTTTACACATGGGTAAGCGCTTCGTTTACCAGCATAATGATATTGAAAGTGCACGCAAACAATTAGAACGTGCTACTAAACTGACTGAACAATCTGGAGGTGGTATTCTTTTGATCACTGAAGGTGTATTTGGTATGTCAGGTGCACAAGGTAAATTGAAAGAATTAATTGAATTGAAAAAAGAATTCGATTTCCGTCTTTTGATTGATGATGCACATGGTTTTGGTACTATGGGTCCAACAGGTGCGGGTACTCATGAAGAGCAAGGCTGTATTGAAGGTGTAGATGTGTACTTTGGTACTTTCGCAAAATCAATGGCAGGTATTGGTGCATTCGTTGCCTCTACACAAGAATTAACTAACTATTTCCGCTACAATATGCGTTCGCAGACTTTCGCGAAGGCTTTGCCAATGCCAATGGTAATTGGTTTATTGAAAAGATTAGAGCTGCTTAAAAATAATCCAGAGTTAAGAGAACGTCTTTGGTTGATCGCAACTACCCTTCAGAACGGTTTAAGAGAACGTGGTTTTGATTTAGGGATCACCAACACGATGGTGACGCCGGTGTTCTTAAAAGGGGAATTGTTAGAAGCTACGGCATTGACCATGGATTTACGTGAGAACTACGGTATTTTCTGTTCGATTGTAGTTTATCCAGTGATTCCTAAGGGATTAATTGAGCTAAGGTTGATTCCAACCGCTGTTCATACTTTGGAAGACGTACAGCGTACTTTAGACGCTTTTAGCGAAGTGTCTGAGAAGTTGAAAACAGGTTATTATAAAGAACATCAGTTCTCTATGGCTTAGGCTATTTTATAAGAATTTAGGAAAGACTGCTTTTTTTAAGGCAGTCTTTTTTTTGTGTCTAAAAATTAGTTTTCAAAAGCGCTTTATTTATTGTCTGAAAATCTTTTTTTTATAGAATAAACACCTTACTTTAGTAATAGAGTATCAATCAAACCATTAAAAACTAAAAAGGAGTAAATTAACGATGAAAAAATTTAATGAAGCAAAAGAACTTGTTGCTGCTTTAGAAGCAGATGCAGACAAATTCTACAACAAAGCTAATAGCGCTGCTGGAACACGTGTTCGTAAAGGTATGCAGGATCTTAAGAACTTAGCTCAAGCGATTCGTTTGGAAGTTCAGGAAACTAAAAACAAAGACGCTAAATAAGCTTTTTGATTCAAAAAAAAGCGTCCAGGCAACCGGGACGCTTTTTTTATGGAATATGGTTTTTACAGCTTCGCTGTTTCTATGCTTTTAATGATGTTTTAAGCAGTAATTCTGTTGGTTTCTGCAATGATTGCTTTGCGCAGGGAGTCAGTTACCTGTACCAATGGCAAACGTACATAGTCGTCACATACACCTAATTGTTTCAATGCTGCTTTTACGCCACCGGGATTTCCTTCTGCGAAGATCAGTCTGGTAAACTCGATTAAGTTCAGATGTAATGGCGCTGCGGCTTTAAAATCACCGTTTAGACACAACCTGATCATGTCGGATAATTGCTGAGGCAAAGCGTTTCCTACTACAGAAATTACCCCTACTGCACCTAAAGCGATCATTGGCATTGCTACCGGATCATCACCTGAGATCAGCATAAAATCTGCTGGTTTATCACGCAGGATCTGGTTGAACTGATCGAAACTTCCAGACGCTTCTTTTGTACCAATGATATTTTTGAAATCATTAGCTAAGCGGCAGGTCGTCTCAGGACTTACATTGCTGCCTGTACGGCCTGGTACATTGTAAAGAAACACAGGTAATGCACTGGCTTCTGATACGGCTTTATAGTGTTGGTAAATGCCTTCCTGAGTTGGCTTATTATAATATGGACTGGCTGATAGGATCGCATCATAACCACTCACTTCGAAATCTTTTATACTTTGGGCAAGTTCAGCGGTATCATTTCCTCCGATACCAGCTACAAGCGGTAAACGGCCATTGTTAATTTCAGCAGTAAATTCCCAGATCTTCTTCTTGTCGCTCTTATTCAGTGTTGATGCTTCTCCCGTTGTACCTAAAGATACCAGGTATTCTACTTTTCCTTCAACGAGGTGATTGATCAGGTTTTTAAGGCCTGTATAATCCACTGTTCCGTCTGCATTAAATGGGGTGACCAATGCCACACCCGTTCCGTGAAATTTGTTCATCTTTTTTATTTACTTCAATAACGCTAATAGGTCATCCTGTGAAATCAGGGGGACATTCAATTTATTTGCCTTTTCCAATTTGGAAGGTCCCATATTATCACCCGCAACAAGGTAGTTGAGTTTTGCGGAAATGCCGCTCAGGATCTTACCACCATTGCTTTCAATTATCTCTTTGAGTTCTTCCCTACTGTAATTTTCAAAAACTCCCGAAATTACGAATGTTTTTCCAGTTAATTTGTCACTTTGTAGGCTAATTTCTTTTTCTACCACTTCGAACTGCAGTCCATAAGACTTTAAAAGCTCAATTTGGTGGATGTGTTCCGGTTTTGCGAAGTATTCTAGGATGCTTTCTGCAATTCTTTGTCCGATTTCATCAATTGCAACGAGTTCTTCCAGGGTTGCAGTCATTAACTTGTCGATATTTTTAGTTCCAACAGCCAGTTTTCTTGCAACAGTTTCTCCGACATATCTGATTCCTAATCCGAAAAGGACTTTTTCAAAAGGCATCTGCTTGGAGTTTTCAATTCCTTTCAGCATATTTTCAATAGAACGATCTCCGAAGCGTTCCAATGTTTTCAAATCTTCTGATCTTTCATGCAGGGTGTAAAGATCGCTGATGCGGGCAACCAGTCCTTTTTGATAAAAGGTTTCAATAGTTTCATCACCCAATCCGTCAATATTCATCGCCTTGCGGCTGATAAAATGCTGGATTCTACCTACGATTTGCGGCGGACAAGCTTCGTCATTAGGGCAGTAGAAAGCCACTTCTCCTTCTTTCCTGATCAATGGGGTATTACATTCCGGGCATTGCGTCAGGTAATGTATTTTTAAAGCTCCTGGCTTACGTTTTTCCAGGTTTACATGGATGATTTTAGGAATGATCTCTCCACCTTTTTCTACAAATACGGTATCACCTTCATGAAGATCTAGTCGCTCGATCTCATTTGCATTGTGCAGGGTAGCTCTTTTTACTGTTGTTCCGGCCAGCTGAACTGGTTTCAGGTTGGCCACAGGGGTCACTGCACCAGTACGTCCTACCTGATAAGTTACTTTCTCCAGGATGGTTTCTACTTCCTGTGCTTTGTATTTATAAGAAATTGCCCAGCGTGGAGATTTGGCTGTAAAGCCCAATTCCTGCTGCTGCGCATAGCTGTTTACTTTGATCACGATTCCATCAATATCATAAGAAAGTTTGAAACGCTGTTCTTCCCATTTGTGTACAAAAGCAAGTACGTCATCGATGGTACTGCTCAGCTCAGTATGCTCGCACACATTAAAACCCCAGCTTTTTAAGCTTTCTAAACTTTCCCAATGCGTTTTGAAATAGTTTTTATCGGTATTCAGGGAATATAGGAAACAGTCTAATGGACGTCTGGCTACTTCTTTAGAATCCTGCATTTTAACGGTTCCTGCGGCAAAATTTCTAGGGTTGGCATATTGTACCTCTCCAAGCTCTTCACGCTCTCTGTTGAGTCGATCGAAGGCAGCACGGTGCATAAATATCTCCCCTCTGATCTCAAATAGCGGAGGAACAGTTTCATTTTTTAACTGATGAGGGATGTTACTGATGGTTTTGATATTGGTGGTTACATCATCGCCTTTGGTACCATCACCACGGGTAACGGCACGAACCAATTTGTTGTTTTCGTAGGTTAAGCTGATGGAAAGTCCATCAAACTTAAGTTCACATACATATTCAAACTGATCTCCAATTGTTTTCCGAACGCGTTCGTCAAAATCGCGTAGGTCTTGTTCGTTATAGGTATTTCCCAGTGAAAGCATTGGCCATCGGTGGGCAACGGTTGTAAAGTTTTTGGTGATCTCCCCACCAACTTTTTGGGTAGGGGAGTTGGGATCTGCGAATTCTGGATGTGCTTTTTCTAATTGCTCCAGCTCTGCTAATTTCTTGTCGAACTCGTAATCTGCAATGGTAGGCATTGCCAATACATAATAATTGTAACTATGTTGGTTAAGCTCCTTAACCAATGCTTCCATTTTGTCTTTGATCTCCATAAGCGGCATAAGACAAAGATAGAAAAATCAGTTTATAAAGGGGGTAGATTGCCTGCTATGCGCTTAAAAATCTCCAGGTATTCCGGCTCCAGGGCGTCTCGGTAAATGATCAGCTTTTCGGTGAGCATTTCTGTCTGTGCTTCCGTAAAAGGATTTGGCCAGATGCGCATACAGATTCTATTGAGTGCATAAGAGATGTTTTCGATTTTTTGATAGCTAAATAGGTAGCGGCTTGTGATGAAGTTATCCAGGAATTTTATGAAAATACGGGTGTCTGTAACTCCGCAGTTTTTTAAGAAAAGTTCAGTGGCTTTTGTATCAGATTTGATGAGCTGTTCGTAGAAAGTATGGATGTTGATCAGCCCTTTGACGGTCAGAAGATGGTCTAAAACCAGTTCAATGCCAATATGTGCCAGGAAAAAAGGTTTCACCGGACTGTTTTCACAAGCAGGTAAAATCAGTTGTTTCAAGGCATGCGTTTGTACTTTGAAGAAGTCTGAGTTGTGAAAAACCCGATCGACTTCCAAGTGTCTTTCCCAGCCTTTTAATAGCGAATGCTGAATTGGATCCCCTAAGAAAAGATGCTTTTCTTTTAGTGGATAGAGGTTAATTTCTTTCTGTGCATTTTTGATCAGATCGGGCAAAATGACGCCTAAGACGATGTTTTCGTCAGGGTTGTCTCGTTCAAAATAGTAGTGGGAAAGAAAGTTCATCGCTTTAAAAGTAGCTATTTTTGTTCAGTTTCGCCCTTTTTGAAGGGGATTGAATTGCTTCATAACCTCAGCTTCTTCCATATTTGTCTTATATTTGCGACAAACTAAGGAGATACATAATGACCAATTTCGTTGAAGAGCTACGCTGGAGAGGCATGTTGCAGGATATAATGCCTGGTACTGAAGAAAAATTAAATGAAGGAATGACATCGGGGTATATCGGTTTTGATCCAACTGCAGATTCATTGCATGTGGGCCACCTGACTCAGATCATGACTTTAATACATTTTCAACGTGCAGGACATAAACCTTATGCTTTGGTAGGCGGAGCAACAGGAATGGTTGGTGACCCTTCAGGTAAATCTGATGAACGAAACCTGCAAACGGAGGATATGGTAGAACATAACCTGGCTGGGATGAGAAAACAGCTGTCGAAGTTCCTTACGTTTGAAGCAGCTGGAAACGGTGCGGTAATGGTGAACAATGCAGACTGGTTTAAGGATATGAATCTTTTTACTTTTATCAGGGATGTAGGCAAGCACATTACTGTGAACTATATGATGGCAAAAGATAGTGTAAAGAGACGTCTTGAAGGTGATTCAGGTTTGTCATTTACAGAGTTTTGCTACCAGTTGATCCAGGGTTTCGATTTTTACTATTTGTGGAAACACCACAACTGTTTAGTTCAGATGGGTGGATCAGATCAGTGGGGAAATATCGTAACAGGTACTGAATTGATCAGACGTAAAGATGCAGGTACTGCCTTTGCAGTCACTACAAAGCTGATTAAAAAAGCAGATGGGACCAAATTCGGAAAAACAGAAAGCGGTGCAGTTTGGTTAGCACCAGAGAAAACTTCTCCGTATAAATTCTACCAGTTCTGGCTGAATGCTTCAGATGATGATACTAAAAAATGGATCCGAATCTTTACTTTAAAAACAAGAGAAGAAATTGAAGCCTTAGAAGTTGAGCATGATGCAGCACCACATCTGCGCATTTTGCAGAAAGCATTGGCGGAAGACATCACGGTGAGAACACATTCTGAAGAAGCTTTAGAAACTGCGATCAAAACTTCTGAGTTTTTATTCGGTAATGGTTCTTTAGATTTCTTTAAGACTTTAAATGAAACACAGGTGTTAGAGATTTTTGAAGGTATTCCTCAGTTTGAAATTTCAAAAGAAGAATTGATGTTAGGTATTGATGCGGCAACTTTATTGGCAGAGAAATCAGCTGTGCTCGCTTCAAAAGGAGAAGCTAAGAAATTGATTCAAGGCGGTGGGGTATCTGTAAACAGAGAGAAATTGAAAGATGCTTCAGAGGTCATTGGTTCGGAGCACCTTTTGAATGATCAGTTTATCATTGTGCAAAAAGGAAAGAAAAACTATTTCTTGCTGACTGTTAAATAAGAAAGATATAGCATAAAAAATCCCGGCCTGATCAGGACCGGGATTTTTTATGCACTCCTAGTTTACGGAGCGTCTGAAATGAACGTTATAATTAGTTACTGAACGAGCAGGTTACAGCCCCTGATATCCGCATTGTCGAAGCGGCCTAATACCTCAAATGAGCCATCAGGGAACAGACGACCTAAATCTTGCGTCGCGATAAAAGAGCAGGAATTTACATTGGAAAGATCGATCACATTGATCCCACCAGTACTTTTATTGTCGACCAGACTTAGCGGATCATTGGTGTCACGCAGATAAATTTTCATCCATGGCGGACAATTGAAAATACCAGCTCCTTTGGAATACGCCTGACCTAATAATTCGGTCATGCCATACTCACTATGGATATCGGCTACACCGAAACCTTCCTGCAGCAATTGATGCAGCTCTTCCCGTACCATCTCTTTTCTTTTTCCTTTCATTCCGCCAGTTTCCATGACTACCAGTTCCGGGAAATTAATTTGATACTTTTCTATAAAGTCCAGCAGGGCATAAGTGACTCCGATCAGGATGGTCTTCTGACCGATGGCCTGCAGTGTGGTTAATTTTTGATGTAATTCTTCATGGTTGTGCAGGAAATAACCACTATCCGGATGTTTGCTGTCTCTGATTAAAGCATCTACCATATAGATCAGCGAGGATCCTTCTCGTTCCAGATAAGAGGGCAGTAAAGCCAGAAAACAAGTGTTTTCAATACTGCCATAAAACTGCTCAAATGCTAAGGTAAAACTCTGGTCGTAGACTGATAAGTCGGTTACCAGGTGTTTACTTTGCAACATTCCTGTAGTACCGGAGCTGCTAAATGTAATCTCTACCGGATCTTTGCTGCTCAATACTTCATGGGTTTTGAAAAAACTGATTGGCAGAAAAGGAATTTCTTTGGCCGATTTGATGGCCTCAGGCTGTACCTTAAGATGAGAAATGTAGGCTTTATAAACGTCGCAGTTTTCTACCTGGTGTTTAAATACCTCCAGGCAGGTTTCTTCAAACTGTTCATTATTGGAGATAGAAAATATTTGCTTGATTAAGTTCTTCACCCTGCAAAAATACACAAGAATGCTTTAGTTGGCGGGTTGATTTTTATTTAGTAATGCTTTTCTGAACTGATAGCCGCAAAAACCGCTGACAGCAGCTGCAAATGCACCTAGTATAGTCGTTAGTGCCAGCACTAGATACCAGCTTTTTACGCCAATCATTTCTGCCACACGGCCAGCCAGTATATGGTCGTTGGGGATACTTTTAAAAAGAGCCATTCCCAACCAGAGTAGTAATATGGCGAAAAAAGGAGCCCATAAAGATATTTTTGCTGTCTTGCCGATCAATCCGCAGGTAGCGAAAGAAATCACGATGATAATCCACCATGGAAGTACCATTTGCAATAGGAAGGACAGGATGAGTATGACTAGAAAAACCATTGGCTTATTTTTTGGTTATTTTTAAGGTAGAAATTATTTTGGCAGCAGGATCATTTGGGCTTTGCATGAAATAAAGATCATACAATTTGCCGCTGGCCCAGGTATCGATCATGTTGTCATAGAAGCGACTTCCAGGATTTCCTGATTGTCCACCAGGAAATACCCCATGTCCTTTAGGATTTTTGCCGAGTTCGATGACCATTCTCCAGGAGGGACCATTAGTTTCACTCAGGGCGTTGATGGTCATTTTTCCACCACCTGTCATCAATACTTTAGAACCAAACCCTGGAATTTTGGCAAGGTGTGGCACATTGCTATGTTTCACATTTGCCCATGCCCATTCCATGCTGATGGCACCATATTTTCTTTCCAGGCTGTCGCATGCATATTTGAAAGCCTCATTCACGGCGTCATTCAAGGTTTCTTTTGCCGGGGTATTGATGTTATCAAACCATTTTGAATTTGGTTCTTTTTGGATCAGCTGAACTGTACGATCCCTGGATGGGAAGCGCATTGGAACAGCATCCACCGTAAATTCATCATTCCAGATGTTGAACATCAGTCTTTTTGTCCATAGGTCGAATACGCTGGCTCCAACAGATTCGGCGCCATAATATTTGTTCCATCCTGAGGTGATCCTGAAAGCTTCTTTTTGTGTCGCATTGAGCCCTGGCTGATCGACAAGCGGGAGGATATATGGCAGGATGTTTTGTGCGTAGATGCTATAGGAATCTGTTTGCATTAAGCGTATACTATCGGCCGTGGCTTTAGTCATGGCAGTCAGGCGGTCGTTGATCCTTTTACCACGTTCATATGGACTGAATTCCCAATTGATGTAATACGGGTAAGTTTGATCCGTAGAAGATTGGTTGGCAGAGCTGACAAAGTTTCTCGATGGATTTTTAACTGTTGGATTTTGCAAGGCAGGAATCCATCCTTGCCAGTCATTTTTAGGGTCTGTTCCGTCTAAGATAAATTTCCCCTGGTCTTTCCATTTCAATGGGAATTTACCATTTGCGGTGATGGAAATGTCATTGTCTGCGGAAGCGAAGACAAAGTTCTGTGCTGGTGCAGTGTAATAAATGAGGGCTTTCCGGTAATCGTCGTAGTTTTTGCCTCTGTTTAATAAGTAAAAGGTTTTTAGCTCATTGGATTTCTCATGTGCAATCCAGCGAAGTGCATTTCCAATCGGCACATTTGCAGCTTTGGAGAAGTCTTTAGGCTTTTGAAGGTAAACTACGGGACCATGATGGGTATAGAATACGGTGTCGACTTCCGTTTTTTCTCCGAGGATTTTTATCTCTTCCAGTCGGCTGCTGGTATTTTTCCATTGGTTGTCGTACCAGTAACTTTTATGGGTATTGTCTTTGAACTTGATCTGGTAGAAATCCAATACATCTGCGGCCACATTGGTGACACCCCAGGCGATGTTTTGGTTGAAGCCAATCACGATTCCTGGTGCCCCAGGAAGGGATACTCCGTAGGCATTTAAGCCGGGTGCATGGAGTTGGATCTGGTACCAGATGGAAGGCAAGGTGAGGTCCAGATGGGGATCATTTGCCAGAATAGGTGATCCGGAAAGTGTTTTTGCTCCGGATATTGCCCAGTTATTACTGCCGATACCCTCTATTTTCTCCTGGGTTTTAATATTCGCAGTAGTCATTTCTGTAAATGCAGCAGGAGGAGTAGGAATTGGGAGTGGCTTGAAATCCCATTTTGTCCCTACAGGGATGATTGGATCTTCTTTGAATGGATAATCAGGAAATAAGTCTTTGACTACTTCAGTGCCAAATTTCTTCCGGATATTGGTCATGTAAAACTCGTCGGAACCCATGGCCAGCACTGCCGACATCTGTTTTAACAATAACGCACATTTCAGTGGAGTCCAGTCTTCTGGTTTAAAATCTAATATTTTGTATTCTAAAGGGAGTTTAGCTGTATTCAGGCTATGGATATAAGCATTGATACCTGCTGTATAGGCCAGAATCATTTCTTTAGATTTCGGGTCTGCCATCATGCCTTCCAGCGATTTCTCTGCGCCATATACCATCCCCATTCTACGTTGATATCTGTCGAGTTCTATGGCTTTTTTGCCGACTACTTCTGATAAGCGTCCGGCAGCATAACGTGTCTGGAAATCCATTTGCCACAAACGATGCATTGCGGTCACGTAACCCTGTGCATAATATACATCATGGTCGTTTTCCGCAAAAATATGGGGGATCATACGATCGTCAAACGCAATATCTACGTTCTGTAAGGTCCCTTTCAGCGCCAGATTTGTTGTAGAGGAAATGGCTTTATTTTCTGCGTTTTGCCAGAATCCAGTGAAAGGATTCAGAAATTTAAGTAGCGGAGGAGTATTCCCAAACTTTGTATTCAAGGCATACGCGAGGAGTATGGGAATAATCACGCAAACCAAGGCTTTTAATTTATTCATCATGATTGAATTAAATGTACGCTTTATCTTGTCAATAAAAGGGAATAGATTTTTTGTGCCTTCGCAATTTAACATAAAACTTAATTCATTTAAAATGAAAATTAGATTTCGTCAATTAAATTGTGTACAAAATTCAGTTTGGATAATTAAAAAATTGTATTAATTTTAAGATAAATTAACCAATTATAAATTCTCGAGTATGAGCAAAACTTTTACAAAAACGATCCTCACGTTTTTATTGCTGTGTATGACCGCCGTATTTGCACAGGCACAAAATGTGATCATTAGTGGGACAATTACTGATAAAATCACTAAGGAGCCAATACCAGGTGTTGGGATTACCGTTAAAGGCACTACCTCCGGCACAGCAACGGACATCAATGGAAAGTACAATTTTAGTACTTCGCAGAAAGCTCCTTTTATTTTGGTCATTTCCTATGTAGGATATGCGCCTATCGAGAAGCAAATTACAGGAAACGCATCAAATGTAGATGCAGCAATGGAACAAGTGGGTATTCTGGGACAAGAAGTGGTTATTTCTGCTTCAAGAACACCAGAGCGTATTTTAGAATCTCCGGTTTCGGTAGAAAGAATGGGTGCTACTGCCATCAAAGAAATTGCCGCGCCGTCTTTCTATGACGCTTTATCGAACATGAAAGGAGTAGAGATGAGTACACAAAGTTTAACTTTTAAATCTATCAATACTAGAGGATTTAACTCCAATGGAAATACACGTTTCAATCAATATGTGGATGGAATGGACAATCAGGCTCCAGGACTAAATTTTTCTGTGGGCAACATTGTTGGGATCAACGACCTTGATGTAGATAATGTAGAGCTGTTACCAGGTGCTTCTTCGGCATTGTACGGGGCAGGCGGAATTAGTGGTACTATGCTGATCACGTCAAAAAATCCTTACGATTATCAGGGCGCAAGTTTTCAATTTAAAAGCGGGATCAACCATGTGAATGATGGGACTACTGATGTACAGCCTTTCAATCAGCTGGATGTTCGTGTGGCGAAAGCATGGAACAATAAATTTGCATTCAAAGGAAGTTTCTCTTTCCTGCAGGCAGAAGATTGGCATGCCAACAATTACACCGATTTTGACCGTGCTGCACGTAAGGTAAAAGAGGGGAATAGAATTTCAGATCCTAACTATGACGGGATTAACGTGTATGGAGATGAAGTAAGTCAGAATATGAAAAATGTGGCTCAAGCGGCTATAAACGCTGGAACTTCCGGTTTTGTACAGCAAGCCCTGGGGTTGTCGGCCCCACCAACAGCTGCTCAGATTGCTGGGTTTAAATCTAATCCGGCTGGTTTAGCCGCTTTAAATGGCTTTTTAGGAACAGACCCAAGGTTTAGACCTTTTGTTGCAGGATTGGCAAATCCAGCATTACTCCCTGATCAGGCGGTATCCAGAACAGGTTATGAAGAGGTAAGTTTGGTAGACTATAAAACACAGTCGCTGAAAGCTTCCGGTGCCTTACACTATCGTTTTTCGCCAACTATTGAAGCGATTGCACAGGCCAACTGGGGAACTGGAACATCTGTATATACTGGCTCTGACCGCTACTCACTGCGTAATTTTAGCATCGGACAATATAAACTGGAATTAAAAGGCCAGGATTTCTTCTTAAAAGGATACACCACTCAGGAGCGTTCCGGAGATTCTTATATCTCTTCTATTTTGGGTAGTTATATCAATGAATCTTCTAAGAAATCAACAGATTGGTTTCCTGAATATGTAGGTAATTTTATCGGTGCAAAGGCATCAGCTCCGGGCGTAACAGACGCTCAGGCACATGCTGCGGCAAGAGCAGCAGCAGATAGAGGCAGATTCCAGCCAGGATCTCCTGAGTTTGAGGCTGCAAAAGATAAGATCATGAATACTACTATTGCCAGTACAGATTTCAAAAAAGGCATTTATGGAGCTAAATTCAATGATAAAACCAATTTATATCATTATGAAGGCATGTATAATTTTACGAATGCATTGAATAATGTAGTGGAATTACAAGTAGGTTCTTCTTATCGCATGTACCAGTTGAGGTCTGGCGGTACAATTTTCGATGATCTTAACAACAGTATCGACATCAATGAATACGGTGCATTTGCTCAGATCGGTAAGAAATTCTTTAATGAAAAGGTGAAATTAACGTTCTCTGGCCGTTATGATAAGAGCTCTAATTTTGACGGCAGGTTTACGCCGAGGATCACCGGTGTATTCACTGTTGCACCAAATAACAACATCCGTGTTTCTTATCAAACTGGTTACCGTAACCCAACCACACAGAATCAGTACATAGATTTATCTGTGGGTGGTGGTTCTCAGCGATTGATTGGTGGTTTACCAGCAAGTTTGAACAAATATGAATTGCTGACCAATAAGCCTTATACCGATGTGAGTTACCGTGCATTCTTAGCTTCTGCTTCAGCAGGTGCACCAAATCCAGCTTTATTAAAGGCTTATGATTTTGATGTTAAAGGTGTTCGTCCGGAAAGTGTACAAGCTTATGAATTGGGTTACAAAGGCTTGTTAGGTCCTAAAGTCCTGATTGATGCTTACGCTTATTACAGCATTTATAAAGATTTCATTACTGCTGTTGATGTGTATCAGAATAGAGATGGTGCTTTCACCAAGTTTGGAGTTCCGGTAAATGCGACAGGAGAAGTGAAAACTTATGGTGGTGCTATCGGTCTGGATTATCTGATTGGTAAATATAATTTGAGTGGTAACGTTTCTTACAACAAGATCGGTGATCTTCCTGATGATTATATCAATGATTTTAATACGCCTGAATTCCGTTATAACTTAGGATTTGGTAACCGTGAAATCATCAAAAATGTAGGCTTTAATGTGAACTGGCGCTGGCAAGGTAAATTCTACTGGAACTCTTCTTTTGCTTCAGGAGAAGTACCTGCATTCAGTACACTTGATGCACAGGTGAACCTAAAAATCCCTTCGGTGAACTCTATGATTAAGATTGGCGGCTCTAACATATTGAATAAATACTACTTCACTTCTTATGGTAATCCTTCTGTTGGAGCGCTGTATTATGTGTCTTATGTATTCAATCCATAGTCTCTCGTTACTTTAAATTTGAGAAACCCTGGCAGGAATGCCGGGGTTTTTTATTCGCTAAGGTTTTAGCTACCAATTCAGAAGCTTAAAATAATCCTTTGGTTTACTGTAAATTTTAACAATCTTAGTTGTATAAAATACACGATCTACCAATCTACTACTTATAAAAAACGATTTTAATGGAAGAACAACACGAACAAGGAAGAGAAATAAAAGAGGAGGAGAAAATTCCCGAAATTGTTGAGGATATAATTCAACATTTAAATAATCCTGTTACCGACTTAAAACCTATTGTAAAAAAATATTTGTCTGCTGTTCAGAAGGTAAGTAAGGAAGGAAATAAGTTTTTCTTCTCTGATGGAGATGCTTGTGTAGAAGTCAGGGTAGTGAGCGATGAAATCATCAGGGTAAGATTGGCACCTCACGGTGTTTTTCTGGATGATTTCTCCTATGCCGTACCCGTGGTGGATCAAAAAGTGACTACTTTCAATATGAATGAGCTGGAGGATCACTATGCAATTTCTACAAATACCATCACTTGTAAGGTTGCAAAGGCAGATTTCAACATCTCCTTTGTGGAGAACCTGAATCAGATGGTGATGAGCGAGGATGACGCGCCGATGCACTGGGAGGAAAATGTGGAATTTGGTGGTTACTATGTTTATGCGACTAAGAAATGCCGTGCGGAAGAAAATTTCTTTGGCTTAGGTGATAAATCGGGGAATATGAACCTGAGAGGTCGCCATTTCCAAAACTGGAATACTGATGCTTATTCCTTTGGATGGGATCAGGATCCTTTGTATCGCACCATTCCTTTCTATGTTGGCGTACATCAGCAGGCGGCTTATGGTATTTTCTTCGACAATACCTTCCGCTCTTATTTTGACTTTGGAAAAGAAGATAACCAGAAGACCAGTTTTTGGGCTGATGGTGGTGAATTGCAATATTATTATATCCATGGGCCACACATGATGGACGTGGTTAAAAGATACCAGACCTTAACAGGGACGCATCCAATGCCGCCTAAATGGGCGCTGGGCTACCATCAATGCAGGTGGAGTTACTACCCGGAAAAGAAGGTGAAAGAAATCGCCGATGGCTTCCGTTCCAGGAATATCCCTTGTGATGCAATCTATCTTGATATTGATTATATGGACGGTTACCGCTGCTTTACCTGGAATAAAAACTATTTCCCAGATCCTAAAAGGATGATCAAAGAATTAGCTAATGATGGCTTTAAAACGGTGGTGATGATTGATCCGGGGATTAAAGTAGATGATAATTACTGGGTTTTTAAAGAAGGTAAAGCGAACAATTATTTCTGTAGAAGGAGTGATGATTATTTTATGGAAGGTCATGTTTGGCCAGGTAGGTGCCAGTTCCCCGACTTTACCAACCCTGCAGTCAGGGAATGGTGGGGTAACTTATACAAGGAACTGGTAGATATTGGCGTGGCTGGAGTTTGGAACGACATGAATGAGCCTGCAGTTTTTGGCGCAGGAACTTTTCCGAATGATGTAAGGCATAATTATGATGGGTATAGAGGCTCACATCGCAAGGCACATAATGTGTACGGGATGCAGATGGTCCGCTCTACTTATGATGGATTAAAGAAGTTGATGCGCAATAAACGTCCTTTTACCATTACCAGAGCAGGTTATTCTGGAATGCAAAGGTATGGTTGTGTGTGGACAGGTGATAACGTAGCAACCTGGGAGCATTTAAAAATGGGCAATATCCAGTGTCAGCGGATGTCGGTTTCCGGCGTTCCATTCTGCGGAACAGATATTGGTGGATTTAGCGGCGAACCAGATGCAGAATTGTTTACGCGCTGGATTCAACTCGGTACTTTTTCTCCTTTTATGCGTGCACACTCCGCAGGAGATACCGCGGAAAGAGAGCCCTGGAGCTTTGGAGAGCCTTATACGAGCATCAACCGGACTTTTATTGAATTGAGGTATCGATTGATGCCTTACTTATATTCTGTGTTCTGGGAGCATCACCGTTATGGTTTCCCTATCCTCAGACCTTTAGTTATGCTGGAGCAGGAAAATGTTGGCAATCATTACCGTCAGGATGAGTTTACTTTTGGGGATAAAATCCTGGTTTGTCCGGTTTTGGAGCAAGGTGCAACCTCTAGAATGGTGTACTTACCTAAAGGTAAATGGTATAATTTCTGGACGCATGAAATCCTAAGCGGAGAAAGTGAACACCTGATCCAGGCTGCTTTAGACCATATGCCGCTATTTGTGCGCGCAGGCTCTGTCATTCCTGAATATCCAGTGATGCAATATGTAGGCGAGAAAAATATCGATGAGGTATTGCTCAATATCTATTATTCAGATTATGAGGTCAATTCCTTTTTCTATGAAGATCATGGAGATACATTTGCCTACGAACAAGATATATATTCAGAGAAAAAGTTTAGTGTAAAAGGTGACGCTCAGAAACTGAGTATCGAGCAAAGTGTAGCCGGTCTTTATACTCCAAATTATGAGTTGTACGACTATACAGTGATCGGAATTCCATTTAAAGTGAACAAAATCACAGTAGATGAAAAGGATGTAAAAGATTATTATGTGGATGAACGTAATTGCTTGCGTTTCAAATCCAACAAGAATTTCATGACAGTAAAGATATATGGTGAGTAGGATAACAAATTAAAATCAATTTCATGAGCATACCAGTTAAGCGCAATTCCGATAAAATAGTAGATGATAAAGCAGTGCCAGCAGTTGGGCAACAGCATAAAAGTGTTTGGGTGTATAGCTTATTTACTGATTTTGATGTGTCCTTGTTTGTCAGCGGAAAGCATTTCCGACTGTATGAAAAAATGGGGGGCCACCTGCAGCAGGTTGCTGGCAGAGAGGGCGCCTATTTCGCTGTTTGGGCACCAAATGCACAAAATGTAAGTGTGATTGGTAATTTTAACCAATGGGATGCCAGTGCTCATCCATTGAACAAGCGATGGGATGCCTCCGGAATCTGGGAAGGCTTTATCCCTGACCTTAAAAATGGAGAGGTTTACAAGTATGGAATTAAAGGTTTCGATGGCGTAGACATCCAGAAAGGTGATCCATTTGCCAGGCATTGGGAACACCCTCCAAGAACAGCTTCGGTGATTTGGGAAGCCGATTACCGATGGAAGGATAAAAACTGGCTGAAAAAACGGCCAAAGATAAATGCACTAAATCAGCCATTATCGGTATATGAACTGCATTTAGGCTCCTGGCAAAGGGATCCTGCAGAACCGCAGCGCGTGCTCACTTATCAGGAAATTGCCACTAGCCTGGTGCCTTATATCCTGGATATGGGCTTTACCCATGTAGAGTTGATGCCCATCATGGAATACCCTTATTTTCCCTCCTGGGGCTACCAGATTACCGGATATTTTGCAGCGAGTTCCAGGCATGGGACTCCAGAAGAATTGATGTACCTGATTGATGAACTTCATAAACATGATATCGGAGTGATCCTGGATTGGGTGCCTTCCCATTTTCCTGGGGATGCGCATGGGCTTTTTCATTTTGATGGTACTCATTTGTATGAGCACGCAGATATGAGGAAAGGTTTTCACCCAGATTGGAAGTCGTACATTTTTAATTATGATAGAAACGAGGTTCGGTCTTTCTTAATCAGTAATGCGATGTTTTGGATGGATAAATTTCATGCAGATGGACTTCGCGTAGATGCGGTAGCTTCAATGCTGTATTTTAATTTTTCAAGAAAAGCCGAAGAAGCTGCAACGAATGAGTTCGGCGGATCGGAAAATCTGGGGGCGATACAGTTTCTTAAGGACTTGAATGAGGCCGTTTACGGTAGCTTTGAGGGCATACATATGATCGCAGAAGAAAGTAGTACTTATCCCGGAGTGACACATCCGGTAAAGGATGGTGGACTGGGTTTTGGTATGAAATGGATGATGGGATGGATGAATGATACCTTGAAGTATTTCAAGAATGATCCGCTGAACCGCAGTTTTCATCATCACCAGCTTACTTTTAGTGCTACTTATGCCTTTACTGAGAAGTTTATGCTTCCTTTTTCTCATGATGAGGTCGTGCATGGGAAATCTTCTATGATCTATAAGATGCCCGGTGATGAATGGCAGAAGTTTGCCAACCTCCGCCTTTTATATGCTTATATGTTTACGCAGCCAGGAACCAAACTGCTATTCATGGGAAATGAGTTCGCGCAAACACATGAATGGGATTTTAAAAGCTCCCTGGATTGGCATTTGCTCCAGCATGCACCTCATCTGGGCATGCAGAAAACCGTGAGGGCGCTAAATAATTTTTATCGCAGCGAACCTGCACTCTATGAACATAGTTTTTCTTATGAGGGCTTTGAATGGATTAACGCGGATGATACCGATAATTCTGTTTATGTATACCTGAGAAAAGGGCTTAAAGCGAAAGATACATTAATCGTCATTTTGAATATGACACCTGTTTTACGGGAAAATTACCGCATCGGACTCCCTTTCAAAGCAAAATGGAAAGAGATATTTAATACAGATGCAGAGGAATTTTTTGGCAGTGGAAAAGGAAATCAAGGCATTCTGCTGGCACCTGAACCGTTAACTTGTCATGGCCGCGAATATTCTATTCAATTGCAACTTCCCCCTTTGGGAGCGATCGTATTGAAACAAGGGAAATAGGTATTTATAGCGCTATTTAAACGACAATAGCCTCCATTTATGGAGGCTATTGTCGTTTAAAACTAAAGAATTTATGTTTTAATCTGGTGATTGAAAGTTGTAAATCACCTGAGAAGTTAATCTCTTTTTGTCTTTTAGTCGTTCCAGATTATCATGGAGTGCACTTTTATCTTCTATGCCAGTGCTGTTTAACAGCGCTTTCTTATAGAATTCATTCGCTGCTTCCCATCTTTTATCCTGCTCTGCGTAAATTCCCATTTGTTCATAAATGCAGCATTTGCAAACGCCTTTCGTAGCCAGTGCTTGTTTAAAGACCTGCTCTACTAATCTTGACATTTCTAAAGTGCAAAGCAGACGCAAATAAGGCAGGTAAACATCCGGAAATTCCGGATCTAAGTCTATACATTTTTTGTAATAATAGCCTGCAGTTTGGTAATTTTTAAGTTTATCCTGATAGATATTTGCCAGGCTGCAGTAAGCTCTTGCATATTCAGGATCTTCCTGGATAATTGCATTTAGTAAGTGAAGTGCTTTTGGCGGCTCTCCGAAATTTAATTCTTCAAGAGCTTCCAAATACTTTTCTTCGGTGGTATATAAAATGTCCATAAGGAATCGTGTCGTTTTTAATCCGATAAGAAAAATTCGGGGTGTTATGAAATCGTTATTGTTGTTAATGGCTGAATATCAGCAGGGATAAAAAGGATATTCCATGCCTATCCGATGCAGGCAAGCCATTGGACTGCTGCTGATAAACGGAAGAGGAGGGTACTTTAACATGGCCTTTTTTTCTACAAAGATAAGGATATGTGGCTTAATATCAAAACGTTTGGTTTGCTGGCATCTGGACATCGTTAATCAGTGATAAATATAATTTGCTGTTTCTGGATTCGAAAGAAAGCAGGAGCTTTTGCATTAAAAACAAGGACCTTTAGAAGGGATATGGGCAAAGGCAACCTGGTTAAAATAACAGGCTGCTTTGGTTTTTTATAAAAATGAAATTATTAATCATGGAATTGTTACATTAGAAATAGATTTCAACCAACCAACAAACCAACCATTACCTACATGACCACCACCATTAAAGAAAAGAGTGCCTGGGCTTATTTGCTGAGTGCACCTGTAATTGTAGCCTCTCTTGGCTATTTTGTAGACATCTATGATTTACTTTTATTTGGTATTGTCAGGATTCCCAGCTTAACAGAATTGGGCCTCGATGAGGCTGCACGGTCTGTTGAAGGAGCCAGTATCATCAATTGGCAGATGACCGGTTTACTGCTGGGGGGAATTCTATGGGGGGTATTGGGCGATAAAAAAGGTCGGTTATCTGTACTTTTTGGTTCCATTATCACTTATTCTATTGCCAATTTTGCCTGTGGATTTGTACAGGATGTTTTTGTGTACAAGATTTTGCGTTTTATAGCAGGAATAGGTTTGGCTGGGGAGCTTGGCGCTGGGATCACACTGGTTTCTGAAAGTTTACCGAAAAAACTGAGAGCATTAGGGACTTCCCTGGTAGCAGGAGTAGGATTGCTCGGTGCGGTAGTCGGTTATTTCACTGTAGAACTTTTTAGCTGGCGAAATGCTTATTTCATTGGCGGTGGAATGGGAATTCTGTTGTTATTCCTTCGAATCGGTGTTTTTGAATCGGGAATGTTTCATGCCATGAAAGCCAAACAGCAATTGAGCAAGGGCGATTTTCTTTCTTTTTTTACTAAGAAAAGCAGGTTGATTTTATATTTAAAATGTATTGGTGTAGGCTTACCTACCTGGTTCGTGATTGGTATTCTGGCTACATTTAGTAATGAGATCGGTAAAGCTTTACATATTTCTGAAGCAATAAAACCAGGATTAGCAGTGATGTGGTGTTATGTCGGTCTTGCTGCGGGAGATTTGGTGAGTGGGATCATCAGCTATTGGCTGGAATCACGTCGCAAGGCTGTGGCTTACCTGATGATGTTTGCGGCCATAGGAAGTCTGATTTTTCTGTATGGAGGCATTTCCACTACAAAAGGACTGTACGCCATGTGTTTATGGGTAGGATTTGGCATTGGCTACTGGGCGATGTTTGTAACGATTGGTGCGGAGCAATTTGGTACAAACGTAAGGGCAACAGCAGCCACTACTATCCCAAATATGGTACGGGGAACGGTAGTCCTGATGACTACCGGTTATACTTTTTTAAAACCCCATGTGATGGAATTGAATGCCGCTGCAATTATTGGCCTGCTTTGTTTCGGAATAGGATTTTATTGCATCAAAACCATTCCTGAAACCCATCATAAGGACCTGGACTTCGTAGAAGACTAAATCCTTAGGATGGACAACAGCTCTATTTGATGGGTTGAAGAATCACGGATTTCAATTTAAATAGTTCTTTGGTATTATTCGCTTCAGGCCTTAAGTTCAAGGTATATATTCCTGGTTTTAGAACGGTGACTGTTGCTACAGGATGCTTAATAAATAGCAAAGGTTTGCTGGAATTGAATTCAGAAGTCCTTAAAGTTTGAAATTTATAGGTTTTATGGTCAAATTCCATGATCCCTTCTTGTTTTGCACTGGCCTCTGGACAAGCATATTCCAACAGCACTTTATAGTCGCCTGGAGAGGTGATGTTAAATTGGAAAGTGGTTTGATCTTCTGGTTTTACCATATTTGTGATGCAGGTGGTATGCTTCCAATCGCCAAAATAATGACTGTAGGTTAAGGTCTGCATTTTTGCGGCCCCGATGGTTTTTGAATGAACTACCTCCAGCATATTGTTCGGGTAGGAAGCGGAAACCGTAGGTATATTGTTTAGGTAACCATCATTGAGCTGCCCATTAAAGGCAACTTCAATGACCGCATGATAAGGATCAGTTTTTAAAGGTAGGTCTACATAAAGTATCTGGTCTTTAATTTCATATTTTAATGTCGCTTTGCTGCCAAGCTGGATAACATTTGTCAACTTTACATTGATCCCAGGAACCCTTATTTTTCCATTTTCCGGAGGATTAAGAATATGCAGGAATAACTTTCCTGGTTTGGAAGTCGTAACGCCCCATGGCTGGGCCGGGACAAGGCCATAGGTACTTCCATAAATGCTCTCCCCATTTTTCTTTAACCATTTGCCAGTCTCCCTAAGGTATTTTTCTGAGTAATAAGGGATGTTTCCTTCTCCATCCGGACCGATATTGAGCATCAGATTTCCTCCTTTAGAAGTTACATTGGCTAGTAGCTGCGTGATTTCTTCTGGTGTTTTGAAATTCATATCATGACTGATGTAACCCCAGGAATCGTTATGGGTGTAAATAGATTCCCAGGCACCTTTTATCGGCGTTGCCGGAACCTCAGAATCGCCGAAAGTACGGTAATCTCCTAATCCCTGTCCCACACGACTGCTAAAAAGGCTTTTCGGCTGTAAGGCATGCATTTCATCAACTAAGGCCTGTGTTTGCTGTTTATTTAGTCCTCCTGGCATGTCAAACCAGACAATACCCAGGTCGCCATAATTAGTCAGCAGTTCTTTTAGCTGCGGGATGGACTTGTCCTTATAATATTTTAAATAATCTTTGTCAGCCTCTTTAAAGTCCCATTTATTGCCGCCGCCATTCGGCTCATGCCAATCCAGAAATTGAGAATAATAAAAGCCAAATTGAATTCCTCTTTTTCTCGTCGCATTGGCCAATGCTTTCATTGGATCCTTGCCATAAGGAGATGCTTTTACGATGTTGAAATCGCTTACTTTAGAATCGTACATCGCGAAGCCTTCATGGTGTTTTGCTGTAATGACCATATATTTGATCCCTGCATCTTTCGCCAGGTCTGCCCATTCATCAGCATTAAATTTTTGCGGGT
Source organism: Pedobacter polysacchareus (assembly GCF_019802255.1). Lineage (GTDB taxonomy): Bacteria > Bacteroidota > Bacteroidia > Sphingobacteriales > Sphingobacteriaceae > Pedobacter > Pedobacter polysacchareus. The sequence goes on from NZ_JAHYSS010000002.1 coordinate 282,619, forward strand.
TAAAACTCTTGGCAACCTGCTCATAAGCCTTCGCAGGAATCTTGGCCTGGTTCATCAGCCACTCACCGCTGCCATAATAATCTTTACCCTCCCATACGCCTGCCAATTTAGAATATAATCCCCAATGGATAAACATGCCGAACTTGGCATTTTGAAACCAGGAAGCATTCGGATTTTCTTTTTCAGCACTGCTTTTATCCCATCTTTCGATGTCCTGGGCATAAGAGGTACAGATTGTGGAGAAAAATAAAAATAAGTAAATGGAGGATTTTTTTAGTTCGTTCATATTTGGATATCAATTGATGGTTAGTCGATTACTAAGATAAGTTCCCTGTTTTTTTATAGTTATTCATTTATAGCCAATGATTAAACGCTTTTGGCAAGATCTACCTGTTTAAAGGCAAAGCTTGATAGTTTGGGTTAAAAGATTTAGGTTTATCCTCCCAAAGTAGAAGAGGATATGGAAGACCGATTAAGGACAGAGCAGGCGATATTGAAGTATAAAGAGAAGATTAGCTGGTTGGATTTACTAAAAGTCATTGCCGTTTTTATGGTCATCGTGGCGCATGCTAATGATAGTATCATCTTAAATCAGGACGGTAATTTTAATTTTGAATGGGGAACTTATATCGGTTCTCTATACCGTTTTTCGGTGCCTTTATTTGTACTCATTTCTGGAGTTTTACTGTTGCCAACCAAACTTAATACCATAGATTTTTATAAAAAAAGACTCTGGAGAATCCTTCCGGCATTGCTATTCTGGGGTGTCGCTTATGTGTGGTTTGATGGATGGGTTCTCCAGCACAAATCTTGGGATAAAATTTGGATGGACATCATTCGCTTGCCCCTTAGTTTTGGTGATGCCTCCCCGCATTTATGGTATCTGTATATGTTGGCGGGCCTTTATTTAATGATTCCCATCATCTCTCCATGGGTTGCTAAGGCCACAAAAAGAGAGCTGGAATTGGTATTGTCCATCTTTATTTTCTCTACTTTTATTCCCTATCTGAAATTTTTAACCGGCTTGGCTTTTGGCGTGTCTGACTGGAATGAATTCCATTCTTTTTACTATTTATCGGGCTTCATCGGTTATTTATTGATGGGATACTATCTCTATACTTACCTGCCAGGATGGAGTATACTTACTAAAAGAACTACTGGTGCAGTCTTATTTCTAACCGGTTATGGCATTACTTATTACCTCAGTATCAGTGTCCCTTTTTCTATTCCAAATATTGAAATGGTATGGTATTACTGTTCTCCAAACGTGCTTTTGGAAGCAGTAGGGGTGTTTTTAATGGTGGAGGGCATGACCTTTAAAAAGGGTGTTTTCATCAGGATTATTCAAACTATTGCCAAGTATTCATTTGGTGTTTTTTTAATACACTACTTTTTTATAGGCATTATTTTCAGATACCTTGCTGCTCAGTTTGACCTTCATGAGGGATTAAATGTGTTAATATCCAGTTTAATGACTTTATTGCTCTCTTTTGTAGCAGTTTGGCTGCTGACCAGACTGAACTGGATGAAAAAGTTGCTCATGTAACCTTCAATGTTTTTTCCTTAGGCATCTCCGATAGTGTTTTTAATCTTTTTGTCCTCTATCGAAGAGGCACTATAGGCTTTTAGACTAGAGGTTTACTGATTCTTTTTACCGTTTTCCACTAGTCTTTTCATCAGTTGGATGATGAGTCCCATATCACTGTTATTTTCTATATCATGGCTGCTATTGATGTTTTGTACATCCAGTTCAGGATTAAGTTTTTTGAGTAAACTGAGCTTTACATTTAGAATTTTAGCAATTTTTTGGAGCAAATCATCCCCAATGTTATTCTTCTGTTCCATTTTTGATACAGCTTGCTGACTAATGCCCAATGCTTTAGCTAATGTGGTTTGTTTCATTCCGTAGTAGCCGCGAATTCGGCTTAAGTTTCTTCCTAAATGGGGTTTCTTGATCATCTTGTTAATGGTAAAGTTATGGTGGTTTCCTGAATATCTAATGGATTAATCAATTGTAAAAAACAACCTGTTTTATGTTAATTACAACCTTATTTTATTCCTTAATCCATATACTGTTTATACTTTTGATTAATTAAAACGTAAAATATGACAATTATTACCAAAAGGAGAGAAAAGGGACTAAAAACTACCTATTTAAATTTTGATCTAATTTATTTCATACAATTGAAGAGGATCGCTTCCCAATTTTCGCAGGAAGAGCTTTCCTTTTTAATGGGTAGGAAAAAGGGATTTATTGCAGATCGGGAGGCATTTAAACAGAATAAGGAATTGTGGCTGGGAGATGTGTCGGCCATGGCAAAGATATTTAACTGTCACACTGTTGACTTTTTCAGAAGCATGGACGGTATTCCCAAAGAAATCAAATTATGGGCAGTACAATCAAAACAAGGAGATTTTATTCAATATAAGGTTTTCCAAGTCCATGAAGAACTTCCGAGGGAACTATTGTACATGATGAATGAAACAGACCCTACGAGACGTTACCATGAAAATGAACAGGTTACTTTTCGTCACCATGCTAGAATTGAACTTAGCCATTTAATGATGGAAGGTTTTTTTGACAATCAGCCAAAAACACCGTTGGAAATTTTTACTGTGTGTAGAAATCGGGCTGGACATTTGATTAGAGCAGGATTTTTGGAAGAAGCACTGGAGGAATGTTTAGGGGAGGCTAAAGGACAAGCTTTGAAGAGGTACAAGCATAAGGATATGGGATTTGTTTATGAGGCAGTATAGTTTCCATCAAATGGTTTTTGACTTCCATCGCTCCCTGATTAACTTTCAGGAAGCGACCTGGTCACCAACCTCGTTTTAGGTGGAGGGAAAATAATGAGTTAATTGAATAATATTTTGATATTTTAGTAAGACCTTATCCTTTAATGGTAGGCGAAGGATGTATTTAAATTATAACCTAACCAAAAAACGCTAAAATTCTTAAACTCAAATAATGATATGAACCTAAAAGTTGGCTTAATTATCCTCACCTCCGCACTGATTCCGGTATTAAATTTCATGAATGCTGAAGATCAGATCCCAAAAAATTTACCTATCCAAGGCACCTGGCAACTCGTATCTGGGGTGACGATTGAAAAGGGAAAATCTACATTTACCGATTATAAAAAAGACATGAAACAGATCAAGATCATCAATGATACGCATTTTGCCTTTTTTAACCATGACTTGAAACAGGGAAAAGATCCTAAGCCTGTTTTTGTGGCAGGAGGAGGTAAATATACTTTAAAGGGAAATGAGTATACAGAACACCTGGAATATTGTAATTACAGAGAATGGGAGCATAAGACATTTAATTTTAAATTGACTATGAAAGGGGATACTTTGATTCAACAGGGAATGGAAAAGGATGAGAAAATCGGTGTCGACCATGAGATTATTGAAAAATATGTAAGGTTAAAAGATTAACAGCATTTATCGTTTCAATCCATGCCAGGCTGAGCTTTATTGTGTTCATCCTGGCATGAAATGGAAAAGACGACTATCATTTTTTATATCCAAGCATTTGGGCTACCTTTGTGCTAATGGATCCCATTAGGCATATCAATCACTTCCGTTTTAACCAGCTCGCTACACAATTGCGAAGGGTATCGGCCGTGTCTTGCCATTTTTTATCTCTGCAATATCGTTTAGGAGATTCTTTTCTTAAAAGCAGTAAGGACTTTATTAAGTAAGCCCCAGCCTTTATAAAGGTTTGGGGATTTGACCTTAATTCTTTTTTCCTTCTATCTTTTTTCTTTCTTATCATGAAAAAATCAGGCATCATACCCTTGTTAAGGGGTATTCTTGTATGGCTTTCTGTATTAAATCTAGGTGTTTTGCTGATGTCCATTTTGACGGTTAAACCGTTGTGGATAGGCTTGTCTATCAGTTTTTTTGCGTTAATGATCGCTTTTCAAAATCATAATCGATCTGAGAAATCTGAGGAACTTCCAGTTTTTGGAAAAGAAAAAACTAATGCTGATTAAGATGGGAATATTAGTTAGGAGGAATCGGGATTTTGATGGTTTAGCCCCAGTTGAGTATTAGACTGGGGCTAAGGTATCACACATTATTTTATTATTTAATTCAACAAAAAAAATATCATGACTACAAGTTCATTAAAAATAGACGAAACCCCTATCATTTTATCCACTGGAATCTTTGATTTATTGAAAGACCACCTGAGAAGAAGAAAGCTAAGTAAGTTTAATGAAGATAAATTGAAACTGGAGCTGCGTTTTGCCAAGCAGGTATTGAATAAAGAATTGCCAGAAGATGTCGTAACCGTAGATAGAGCTGTGCGGGTAAGAGAAATGGAATCTGGTAATGAATTTACTTACAAACTGGTTGCACCTGCAAAGGCAAGAGATAAACATAAAACACTTTCTATTTTATCACCAATTGGGGTAGCAATGGTAGGTTATGTAAAAGGCGCCCAATTACAGTGGGAAATGCCTGATGGCATAAAGGTTTATCGCATTGAAGAGGTGAGTAAAATTGCTTAAGATTCAATGACTAAATGCGCAGCTTAGTTCCAAAGCTGAGCTGCTGATTTGTCATTCTTATTGTTTACAAAAAAGCTGTTCAAGGACTCCCTGAACAGCTTTATTAGTATGAAGCAAATTGTTATTTCTCAAATAAGGCTTAATTTTAAACCTGTTAGAACTTTTAGACTTTTTGAATCAGCAAGTTGTCTTTCTTAACCAGTTCTTTAGCACCGTTTCTATACTTGACAAGGTTAATCAGCAACACACTTCCTAAGATTACAAATAGACCAATAATCTGTATAAAAGTAATTTTCTCATTCGTAAAGGTCAGGCTTAATAGAATAGCAACTACTGGATTGACATAAGCATAAGTACTTACCTGTGTAGCAGACCTGACTTTTAATAACCATACATAAGCACTAAAGGCAGCGATCGAGCCAAAAATAATCAGATAAATAATCGAAATCCAGGCATCCAAAGAAACTTGTGACCATTTAAAAGTCTGATATTCAGAACTGAAAATACTGCCAGGGATAAAGAGTAGTCCTGCAGCAATCATCTGCCAAGCCGTATTTACAGTTACTGAGCTGTTAGGATCGGTTTTATATTTCGCATAAAGTGATCCTCCTGCCCAGCCAATAGGGCCAAGAACTAACAATCCCATTCCAATGACCTCTTTTGTACTCTGCTGTGTATTAAAGGAGTGGATCATTTGTTCACCAAACAATAAGATTACGCCAATAAAACCAATGATCACACCGGCCAGCGTAGATTTACTAGTTAAATTCTCTTTCCATTTGGGTTTATCCAGAATCACAAACCAAATTGCTGCAGAAGCCACCATAATAGCAACTAGGCCGCTTGGAATAAATTGCTCTACCCAAATGACAATTCCATTTCCCAAACCCAGCATCAATATGCCGCCAATGGCTGCAATCCTGATGTTTTTCTTATTAAAAATCTGTTCTCCCTTCATCAGACACCAAGAAATTAGCAATCCTCCCGCAATCAGAAATCGGAAAGAGCCTAAAATGAATGGAGGAAAACCAGCAAGGGCTTTTTGAATGAAAAAGTAAGTGGAGCCCCAAACGATGTAAACAATAGCAAAAGCCAGATATACCATTATTGGGGAAGCAGATTTAGTTGGAGCTGTCATAGTAGGTTCAGTAGGCGTTCAATTTATTTTTCTGGGATGACCAATTGTATTTCTTCTTTTACAGTTTCGAGAACAATGGTGGTTCTTATAGATTGTATGGTCGTTATTTTGCTAAATGAGTCTCTCATTAATGCCATTAAGGAAGCCGAATCTGTGGTTCTCACCTTCACTAGATAACAGTCGTCGCCAGCAATAATATGTACTTCCTGTACTTCTTTAATCTTCGACAATTCCGTTGCGGTAGTGGTACAGCCGATACTATGAGAGGCTTTCATGGAAATGAAGGCCAGCAATTTTAAGTCTACAGCGGCAGGATTGATTCTCGCTGTGTATTGTGTAATCACATTCTTCTGTTCTAACTTTTTCACGCGTTCCAGCACCGCAGAGGGAGCCATCTCTAATTCTTTGGCCATGTGCACATTGGAAATCCTTGAATTTTCCTGCATCAACCTTAAAATAGCAAGATCGATCTTATCTAAATTGATGTTGTTTTCGATTATCATTCTATAAATTTATATAAATTCAGAATAATATGCAAAAAATATTTATATATTATGATTATTGTTCTCTTTTGTTGTGTTTGTTGGATTCTGTACAGATAACTGTTTTTAACTCTTCAGCTCAGTTTAATTGCTGTGTTAACGGTGATTTAAAAATTGCACTGTATATTGCCTGTCAACTGGAAACTCAAAATAAGTGATGAAAAATCTAAAGGCCGCACTATTTGATCTTGATGGAACATTAATTGATTCCGAGTATTTTCACTACGAATGCTGGAATGAAATGCAAAAAATCTACTGAAAAAGTATCAGATCAATGCTGCTTTGGAGGATGTGGTGAACTGTGCAGCACTTGGACAAAAGAAAGAAGAATGTATCGTATTTGAAGATCCATTAAATGAATCAAAGCTGCGAAAGCAGCTGGACTAAGGTGTATTGCGATCCAACGTAATTTGGAAGTTCATCCGTCATTAGCCATAGCGGATGAGTTATTCCAGGATCTAGAAGTGGCTAAAACAACATTATTCGCAGCAAGTTGATCAATTCAGCTTATCAGACGAATAACGATACCGACAGCTAAAGATCAGTATCAATAATCTTGTGTTTAAAAGCAAATACGACTAATCCTGCTACATTTTTTGCGCCTGTTTTAACCAATAAATTATTTCGGTGTCCATCCACCGTACGTAAGCTGATCGACAATCTATCGGCAATTTCCGGAGTAGTCAATTCTTCACAAATCAAACCTAATATTTCTTTTTCGCGTTGCGTAAGAGAGGAGCTGGCATCAAAGCCCCTTAGGCTAGTCTTGTTCAGTAGTTTTCCTGATTGTAAGGTCTTTAACACCATTTCATTGAAGTAGAAGCCATTGTGATAAGTAGTTTCAATGGCATTTTTAAGCTCACTCAACTCTGAGTTTTTAGCGATATACCCGTTTACGCCCTGTTGAATCATCCTGGATACATGTTTCTCTTCACCATGGACGGACAGGACAATCACGCGTACATCCGGGAAGGCTATTTTTAACTGTTTAGTAGCTTCCATTCCGTTCATTTCAGGCATGTTCAGGTCCATCAGTACGATGTCTGGTTTAACCTCACCACATTCATCCATGGCTTTTAATAGTTCCAGTCCATTCCCTGCTTCAAACATAACTTCCATGTTTCCAAAGCTTTTGATATTATTCACCAGGCATTCTCTAAACATCACCTGGTCATCTGTAACTGCAATCTTTATCAATTTGTTCATTTTATTAAATTAGTATAGGGAAATAGATGGAGACGCCAAATCCTGGACTATCGGTATGATAGGTCAGCTGGCCACCGTTCATTTCTACTCTGCTGGTGATGTTCTGTATGCCCAATCCTCTGCGAACCAGGTCTTTGTCAAAGCCTATGCCGTCATCTTTGTATTGATACATCACTTCCATTTCAGTGCAGTTAAGCTGTATTTCTACATGTTTTGCAGCAGCATGTTTCACTGTATTACTGATGAGTTCCTGAGTGATGCGGAAAAGTGCAAGTTCTATTTCTGTGCGGCCGCATTTATCGAGTCCTTCGCTTTCAAAGCTTACATCCAGTCCGTCGGAGCCTTCTATCTGAAAACATAATTCTTCGATTGCAGCTGCAATCCCAAACATTTCCAGTTCATTGGGAATCATGTTGTGAGAAATTCGCCTTACACTCATGACGCCCTTATCTACAAGGAGCTTGGTTTCTTTGATCAGGTCGATACCTCCTACCGCATTGGATGCCGGACTATTTTTCTTCTCAAACTGTATAATTTTCATACCGATAGTAGAAAAGATACTGCCTACCTCATCATGTAAATCTTTGGCGACTCTTCGGCGCTCTTCTTCAATTTTTTCAATGTTATTGTGCAATAATTTTTGCTGGTATTCTGCTTCTTTTTCTCTGAGTTTTACCTGCTGGTTATAGAATTTCTTCTGGTATACGAAAAAAAGCACTACTACAGCAGCGCTCAGAATAAACATGACAATCATTCCCGTAAAGAGAAAAAAGTAAACATCTATGTTTTCTTGTGCTGCCATAAGCCAATAAAGATTAAAATATTATTAACAATAGATAGAAAGGCATGGAATTGCCAAACCATCATGTTGAATTTAAAGCTATATGGCAGAATATAATTGCTAATTGTAAACAATAAGAAACTTCCCGAAAAGTAAATAAAGAAGCCGGTATTGATCCAGAATACAGGGCTTTTTTCAATTTGTGTGTAGAGCGTTTGACGGGTAATTTTATAATAATAATATAAGGAAGCACCAATCACCAAAATGCTTTCCAGTGTTCGCGGATAGGTATTAAATATTTTCCAGTCTTGAATACAGGTGGCATTGATTAGGCAAAATGCAAGAAAGCAGGTGATGAGCACCCAAAACCAGATCTTGTCGATATATGTTTTGAAGATTACCTGGTAGAAAAGCATAATCCCGGTAAATTCAACCATCGTGTAAACGTGCAATACCGGAAGGTTATTTTTAAGCTGCGACCATAAATAGGCACTATATGCTCCAAGAGTTGCAATAGAAACCAGGTATAGTGTGATTACTTTTAATTCCTTAGGATAGGACTTGACATTAATCAAAGCCAAAATCAATGGGCAAAGAATGATGCCCATTGAAAAGTACAAATAAATTTTTTCTAGTGTTGAAGCCATTCTTTAATTATAATGGATCAGGTGAGCAGGTAGGTGGACAAGGCATTGTAAAATCGAACACATTGCTATCTACAGGACCCTCAAGGTTTTCTCCAACACCCTTGTTCACCATATCTTGTCCGTAAATATCAACAGGAACCATGATCATTCTCTGCTGTCTTCCTTCTTCCATTGAGTTATCCCAGCCAAAATACATTCTGATGTATTTAACGCCATCTTCCTCAAGCATGTCTTTCAATTCCTGTGCATCAACCAGAAAAGCTTTGATTAGATTTCCTTGTGCCGTCCAGGCAGCAGTCAGTTCTTTAGCTTCAGCTAAAGGAATTTCATACATACTTTTGTTGTGTTTTTCCATGAGTTGTTTTAATTTTTTGGTTTACCGGTCTTTTTTAGAACTTTTGGTTTTAAATCCTTAATCTAAAATAAAACATTCCTTGTTAAGCTCATCAATTATTTACAGCTAATTTATATTTGTTACGGTTTCGTTATTAAAACAGGTATAAATACCTGTTTTTCCATTCGGGTAATCTAGCGCATTTGTACGCTAAACCATTTCCGGATCTTTATCTGTATTGAACCAGTACATTAAACGACCGATTTATTTATGAAAGTTCCAGACCCTTTGTTTATTGCCTACTGGTTGGGTTATGCGAATCAAAAGATGATTATTGAAACGCTCCCGGAAGGGATTGATGTGATCAATTTGTTTAGCCTTAGTCTGGATGTTGAAAAAACATTGCAGAATTTATACCTGACAAGTAATGGAATGAGCTGGGAAAATATCCTTTCAGGTGTCCGGGTGCAGCAGCAAAGAGGAGTTAGGGTCCTGACTTCCATTGCGAGTGCTGTTCATCCAAAAATTTCATGGAATACCATCGCTGATCCCAAAAAAATTGCCGCCAGTATTTATGAATTGGTAGTCAATACCTGGGGGCTGGATGGAATTGATATAGATCCGGAAATGGGTGGTGATGTTCCTAATGATACTTTTATAAAAGTGATTATGGAACTGGCCAAATACTTTGGGCCACGTTCTGGAACAGGTAAAACCATGAGTTATGTTACCTACCAATATTATGCTGATGAGCAATTGTTAAAGCGCTGCAATGCCTGTTTTGATTACGTATCTCTGGCTGGCTATCTCTGGGACGTAGAAACAATGATTCATCAGTTTGAATTATATGCCGGATTGGTAGGTGTTAAAAAGTTATTGATTGGTGTGCAGCCAGGGCATCACCAGCCCAATTCTTTAACAGATGCGATTCAGCTTTCTCAATGGCAACCTGATAATGGCTTAAAAGGGGGGATGATGCTTTTTAACATCAATATTGATCAGGACTTTAATTATACCAGACAGCTGATAGAAGCACTTAAATCAACTGTACAAAGAAATTAAAATATAGGAGCTCTCAAAACTTCTGGCGGAGGCAATTATTTATATTGTTTCCGCTTTTTTGTTTAAAATAGCGTTATAACTTTTCTATGGATTTTCCAAAATACCAGCAAATCCAGCTAAAGAAAGGCGCAGCAATTACATCGGCTGTATAATGTACATGCTGAACCAATAGCAATACGCCAATAATTCCGGCAGCAATGAAAGCAATGGTTTTTTCTCGCTTATTTTCAAGGCATAAAGCACCTAAAAAAACAGTAGCAGTATGACCGGAGAAGAAAAGATCCTTGGTAATGATATTACCACGATAAAATAGAACAGAACATGGATCTATTAAATCGATAATATCTTTTGGCGGATGCAATGGGACAATGGAAATGGTAATGATCCTGGCAGTACACAGAAATATATACGACCATAGTGCAGTCAGGCAAATGGAGGTATTTCTTGACATACGGACAATGAAAAACACTGACATGCCGTAAAGGATAATAAAAATCCACCAAGAGACATCAATTGCAGGGATTTGTGCCAATACCCAGTCGTTTAATACAAATCCTTTCTCTCTATTCTCCACAAAAGCGAAAAAATGAGGGATGAAAAGAAGGATCAGGGCAAGAATAGAGATCCCCAGGATAAACTTAAGTCTGAATGGCGGGTAATCCCAGGCAATTTGCCAGGAGAATTGTTTAAACTGCATTAATGTGTGCTGTTGGTATATTTTAAAATAAACAAAACAAATAACGGAATTAATCTATTATAAATGAATAGCCAAGTTAAGAAATCATGGTTATTTCTATAAATAAATAAGATGTTTAAACAGGTAATTTGTAGGTTTTTAGCTTAAAATAAGCTGAGTTGCTGCGATTTGATTGGTTTAGCATCTCCAAAAATTGTTTTCCCTCCATATTTCCAGGAATCTCTTCTCTCTTTTTCAATTAATGCTTCAAAATTGTCATTGGGAACAAAGTCTTTTTCTACGTTTCGAGAAATAATGCTCAATTGATGAATGGCCTGTTGTTTGTCTGAATGTCCTATTTTTGCCTGCTGAACGGCTTTGCTCAATACTTCTATAGTTTCATCGTAAATGTTTATGGGCACAGGGAAGGGATGCCCATCTTTTCCGCCATGCGCAAATGAAAAACGAGCAGGATCTGTAAAACGAGAAGGTGTACCATAGATAACCTCACTCACCAGTGCTAGCGATTGCAAGGTTCTTGGGCCCATACCTTTCAATAGTAGGAGTGCCTCAAAATCAGTAGGTTGATTTTCTTGCGTGAGCCACAACATGGCACCCAGGCGTTTAAGGTCAACATCCTTCGCTTTCATTTCATGATGGTTAGGCATGATGAGTTTTTTGATTTCCGTGATCATACGATCCGGATGTTCCCTGGTCATGGCCAGCATCGCTTGCTGTGCAGGGGAAGCGGCTTTGTCAACAAGGTTCATAATTTCACCTTGGTGGATACCGCAGACGCCAGTATGCGGCTCTTCTACGAAAGAACGGAGGCTGGAGGAATGCCAGTGATACCTTCTTGCAGTGCCGCTGTCATTTCGCATTCCTTGCTGAATAACAGTCCACAAGCCCTCTTTATTCAGGATGAAATTATGGGTATACAGCTGAAAGCCATCTTGAATGGCCGTATTGTCTACTTTTGCACTAAGCTTGCTGCACCTTACCAGATGATTTCCATCTAAGCCAGTCTGCTGGGCAATATTCAATAATTCTGCAGGAGTGTGTTTTGATCTTTTTCCCTTCCCACCGCAAATATAAAGGCCTAATTCTTTACCATGAGGATTGATCGCGGCTTTTAAAGCGCCCATCACGGAAGTCGTGATCCCCGAAGAGTGCCAGTCCATTCCCATCACCGCACCGAGACTTTGAAACCAAAAGGGATCGCTTAATCGGCGCAATACTTCGGCAGTACCATATTCGGCAATGATGGCTTCTGTAATGGCTAAACCAAGACGGGTCATCCGTTCGGATAGCCAGCTGGGGACGTAGCCATAATGTAAAGGTAAATCTGCCGTTCCTGATGCTTTCATTACTAACAAAATTAGTAAAAATAAACCGTAGTTAAATCAGAAATTAATGGGTTCAGTATAGTTTACCGATAATTTTCCGCTGTTCGTCGGACTTTTTATTGGCTTTGACTCTCGCTGCTTTCCTAGCTGCATAGAATACTGCATTTTTGGAATAGCTAATTCCTAATCACTAAACTAAAAAAAGATGAACATAATGATTTTTAAAACCTCGGTACAGGATCAAAAAGATCTGACTTCGATTAGACCTGTGATGAATACTTTATTCGGAGAAAAAAATTGGTCTTTAGCTTTTGACGATGTAGACAAAATTTTAAGGGTAGTAAGTGCTATTCCCGCGGTTGCAGTAGTGAAACATATTTTGATGAATAATGGTTTCTTTTGCGAAGAACTTCCTTACTCCCTGGACGAATTTAACGTATAAACTTATTTCTTGAATTCGCTGATGTCAACAATTCTATCGTTATCATTTTTTTTCAAAAAGGAAACGCCTTGTTTATTCTTTTGAAAACTGAAGTTGTTTTGCACCCAACTGTAGATTGCCGGTACTTCTGAAGGTAAATCACCTGGGAAAGCTTGTGATAAGGTTTCATCAGTGACAAAATTTACCTGATATAATTCTTTTGGTGTTGCAAAAACAATAGTTTGTCTGTCTGGAGACAGCATCAGGAATTTTCCGGCAATTCTTTGCTCAGGATCTTGTCTTTTTAATATGTAGGCTTTTGCAGTCACACCGGTGATGAAGAAATCATTATTGATCAGATGCCCTGTCCGGCCAAGTCTATTGATGCCTAAACCAGATTTTTCTCCAGGTCCAGGTTTGGTTGGACGCTCTAAACTGACCACTTCCAATTTCCCATCTTTTAAGGAAATGATATAAACTGGTGCTGCCAATGCAGTTGCATCTGCAGTTTGCACAAGTAAGCTCGTTTTCTGTGTATTAATGAATTCTGCAAATGTGAAGTGTTGCGTTGATTTTTTAGGGTCTGAAGGAGCTGTTTGTATACTCACCGTGCTATCTCTGAATTTTACTGACAACCACTCTTCCTGTTCTGGTTTGTTGAGTTTATAGATGGTAATCGAATCGGCCTTTTGTTCTGAATATTGATTAAAGGCTTCGTTTTTTGTTAAAACTCTAGGCACGTAGTTTTTTATCTTTTCTTCTTCTTTACTACAGCCAAAGATCAGTGTGATCAGTGTAAGGGCAAGCAGGCATTTTTTCATAATTGAACGGAAAGTAATTGTGGTCTGTTTATACACAAATATATAAAAGAAAGGGAATTATTGCTAAACAGTAAACTTTACTTAGACGAATGAACTCGAATGTTATTTTGGCTACTGCAATTGGCAGTGACGGTAAAAGCTATGCGATCAACTCGACCTATAACTGTAAGTAATTTGATTAAATAAAGAAAGGGATGTTCCATCCAGACACATCCCTTTTCTAACCAAATATAAACCTGTATGAACGGGTTTTACTTTAAATTTCCGTAGTATTCTACGAATTTAGCTAATGCATTAGAATAGCCCCATTCGTTATCATACCAAGAAACCACTTTCACGAAGTTGTCATTTAATGCAATACCTGCATTTGCATCGAAAATTGACGCATGATCATCTCCTATAAAGTCAGAAGAAACTACTTCATCTTCTGTATATCCTAGCACACCTTTCAAGTAACCTTCTGAGGCTGCTTTCATGGCTGCTTTAATTTCTTCATAAGTTGCTGCTTTTTCCAGACGAACTGTTAAATCAACAACAGATACGTCAGCTACCGGTACACGGAAAGCCATACCTGTTAATTTTCCTTTTAAAGCAGGAATTACTTTTGCTACTGCTTTTGCTGCACCAGTTCCAGAAGGGATAATGTTAGAGAAACCTCCACGTCCACCTCTCCAGTCCTTCGCTGAAGGACCATCAACTGTTTTTTGTGTTGCAGTTACTGCGTGTACTGTGCTCATTAAGCCTTCAACGATACCGAAGTTGTCGTTTAATACTTTAGCGATTGGCGCTAAACAGTTGGTCGTACAAGAAGCGTTAGAAACTACAGTTTGATCAGCAGTTAATAACTCATGATTTACACCCATTACGTAAGTAGGGATCGAATCATCTTTTGCAGGAGCAGAAAGTACTACTCTTTTAGCACCAGCTTGAATATGTTTTTCAGCGTCAACTTGAGTTAAGAATAAACCTGTAGACTCAATTACTGTTTCTACACCTACTTCATCCCATTTTAAGTTTGCTGGATCTCTTTCCGCAGTGATACGGATTGTTTTTCCATTTACTACAAGGTGTCCGTTTACTACTTCAATAGTACCATCAAAACGACCGTGTGTAGTATCGTATTTTAACATATAAGCCATGTAATCCGGCTCAACTAAATCATTGATTGCAACAATATCTAATCCTCTTTTTAAAGCAGCTCTAAAAACCAGTCTGCCGATACGGCCAAAGCCGTTTATTCCAATTTTGCTCATTTTGTTAATTTGAATAGTAGTTTAGTAAATTATATATCGGTTCTTTAGTAATCGATGTTATTTCCAGTCCATGCTTTTTTGCAGTTGCCCGCAGCTCTTCCTGAAAGTTTCCGGCCACAAGTCCTACAAAATGTATTTCTTTACCGGGATGTAATTTCAATGTTGGTAACAAATAAGTGTTAAAATAACTTTCAAATCCTTTCTCTATTATTCCTAACAAAAATTTATCGTTTCTGTTTTCTAAAAAGAAGTCGAAAAAAGAACTTAGAAACTGCTGAGCCAGAGGACGTTTGTATACGCGTTCCAGGATTTGAGGCCTGTCCAGGTTATACTTCAGTTCAAACTTTTTATGCAGGTCTTTTGGCAGTTTATCCTGAACAAAACACTTTAACAGTGTTTTTCCAAGGTAGTTTGCCGAACCTTCATCTCCCAGGATATATCCCAGTCCAAAGTTGTTCTTCTCCGGTTTCTTTCCGTCATAATACGCGCAATTTGCTCCGCTTCCCAATAAACCTACAATTCCAGGGTTATTGTAACAGGCAGAGATCGCTGCACCATACAGGTCGTCTTTAACCGTTATTTTACTGTATCTAAAGAACATTCCAAGCGTTTCCGCTAATTCATTTCTTCTTTCTTCTGAGGAAGCACCAGCAGCAAAAACATAAATTTTCTTAATGCTTTCTGCGTGATTCACCAGAATCGTTTTTTTATTTAAGAACTGAAGTATAGACTTCTGGTCATTAAAACAGGGGTTAATTCCTGGCATATTGCATTCAGCAATGGTTTTTCCATCTTGTGCAATTTTCCAGTACGCTGTTTTAGATCCACTGTAAACTACGGCTATCATAATTAAATGGATAAAACCTTAGTCATTTCTAACAGGTCGCTTTCCAATTTAAAAGTGTGCCTGGTTAGCGCTTCGTCTATACTTGTCGTCTTTATATCATTTCCACGTAATCCAACCATCTGCATGGTACTTCCTTTCAATAATTCATTCACAGCTGCAAAGCCTAAACGACTGCCTAAAATTCGGTCGAAACTACTTGGGCTGCCTCCACGTTGCAGGTGGCCTAATATCGTAACTTTCGTGTCATAATGGTTAAAACTCTCTTTCACTTTTTTCGCAACATCATAAGCACCACCGGCTTTATGGCCTTCTGATACAATTACAATGCTAGAAGATTTCTTGGTAGATGCGCCAATTGCCAATTGTGAGATCAGTTCATCCAGATGGGTTTCTTTTTCCGGTAGGAGTACTGCTTCTGCGCCACTGGCGATCGCACTTCTCAAGGCAATGCATCCCGAATCTCTGCCCATTACTTCAATAAAGAATAAACGGTCATGGGAATCGGCAGTATCTCTGATTTTATCTATTGCTTCAATAACGGTATTTATTGCCGTATCGTATCCTAAAGTGAAATCTGAGCCGTATAAATCATTGTCGATCGTGCCTGGAATTCCAATTACACGAATTCCGAACTTCTTTCCAAAAAGCTGTGCGCCTGTAAATGTACCATCACCTCCAATCACTACCAAGCCGTCAATATCACGTGCTTTTAAGTTTTCAAAAGCCAGCTGCATTCCTGCTTCAGTCTTAAACTCCAGACAACGCGCTGTTTTTAAAATGGTACCACCTAAGTGTATAATGTTACTAACGGATCTTGCGTCCATTGGCTTGATGTTGTTGTTGATCAAGCCCTGATAGCCCTGCAAAACCCCAAACATGTTGATTCCATTGTATATGCCGGTACGTACTACTGCTCTAATGCAGGCGTTCATCCCTGGAGCGTCTCCTCCAGATGTCAATACGGCGATATTTTTAATATTTGGTTTCATGATTTGTGATTACGAATATAGCGTGTATTTTTTACACTAAGTAATTTATTTTTTATTTTCCTATGTAATTAGGATGCAAGTGTATTTTTTTGCCTCAATGTTTAAAAATTTAATATTTTTTATAGGTTGATCAAAGGTATTTGTTGCTGTAATGATTTAGTGGCGCCAGGAAAAATAAGATTCCAGGCCAACATTTCTACAAAAATCAGCATCTAATCTTTATAAACAAGATTCATCATCCCTGCATCCGAAGGATTAGCGCATGCAATATAGAAAACACGACTGAAAAATCCGATTCATAACCTCATTTCCTGGCAGATTCTTTTGCAACATTATTTTTATAATTATACTTTTCATTTTGTTTTTAACTTAAATCCTGTTAATCTTGTTAAAACGAGATATTATTTAAGAACTTTATAGATTAAACCCGAGTGGAGGAGATGAGAAGTACAGAACCGGGTGTAAGGGAAACGAATAGAAAAGATAAATAATCTACAGAAATTAACGCCTTAATTGAATTCAAGGCAGATTGAAAAATAAGTTTGATAAATAAAATTAGATATTTTGAAAGAAGTCTTACCAAAGTTTAATTCCACTTTCTCGATTGATTGTGTGCTGTTCGGATTTGATGAAGGAGAATTGAAAATTCTTTTGATTGAAAGAAACGAGGAACCATTTAAAGACTGGTGGGCATTGCCAGGAAATATAGTTGGAGAAGACGAAAGTTTAGACCAGTCGGCCTCCCGTATTTTGCATGAGCTAACCGGTTTGGGTGACGTGTATATGGAACAATATTACACCTTTGGGGATGTGAACCGACATCCACAAGGAAGGGTAGTCAGTATTGCCTATTATGCGCTCTTGAGGTTAGGAGGTGATAAAGCCTTGAAACCATTGAGCAATTATGCCAAACAGGCCCATTGGATCAATGTGCAGAACTTGCCAAAGCTGGCATTTGATCATCAGCAGATCTTCGATAAAGGGCTGGAGAAAATTAAAAGAAGAATCAAGCATCAGCCCATTGCTTTTGAGCTGTTACCTGAGAAATTTACCCTCACACAGCTGCAGAATGTTTATGAAATTATCTTGAGTAAAAAACTGGATAAAAGAAACTTTAGAAAGAAAATGCTGAGCTTCGGCGTACTGAAAGATCTGGAAGAGAAACAAAAGGGAGTAAGCTTTAGGGCAGCAACCTTGTATAAATTTGACAAGCGTAAATACGCCAAATTATTTGGCAAAGAGATCTCTTTTTAGTCTCAGATGCGATCAATTTCCTGCCTTTAAAAAAACGGCCACCGTATTTAAATACGATGGCCGTTTTTTTAGCTCCGGTTTATTTCCCTTTATGAATGGCAATCTTATACTGATAAGTAGCCAGGAAATACCTTCTGAGAATCTGCTGTTCAGAAGTACTTACTGAATTCTCACTTGCATAGCGATAAACAGAAATACGCTGGTTTAATACATCGAATACCGATAGTTTTAGTTGTCCGCGGTCTTTTTTGAACATCTGGACACTGACCGCAAGGTTCAGAATGTTGGCGCTTTTTGAGAAACCTTCGCTGAGATTTGGATTATAGTTAAAGTTGTATTTACCATCAATGATGATTCTTTGAGGCCATCTTAAAGTCAGTTCCGCCCCAATATTATGTGAGGGCGTATTGATATTTTTAAAGTCTACTTTTTTATAGGTTGTGATGGATTGTCTGAAATCGTATTTCGTGCTAATGGTAAATAAAGATTGATAATTGAAGTTGAAACTCTGACTGGCGTTTGCATAGTAATTGTATTGTATGCCTTCATCCTGGTTTAGAAAAAAAGCACTTTTAGTGACATGGAGGGAAAAATAGCTTTCTAATCCAAATTGCCAGTCCTGAGACTTTTTAAACTGCTTGCCAAAATTTGCACCCATATAACCGGATACTCCGCCATCTTTGTTAATAGGGGTGGTAGTTGTCGTTCCATTGGCATCTATCGTATTTTTTTCAATGGTATTGTTGTCAGTGAATGTTAATCCTGCATAGGTATTAAAATTGATCTGCTTTTCATTATTGTATTTGTAGAAGTTTCCAGTAAACTCACGATTGTATTTAGGCTTCAGTTCAGGATTCCCAATGTATTTGCGGAGCTGTGTGTACGTTCTGGTGATGGGCTGCATCTGAGCGATGTTAGGCTGTTCGATTTGTTCCTTATAGTAGATGGAAAAACCTGGACCTTGAAAGGATACCATTGGAAATATGTTAAAGTATTTTAAGTATTGATCGGGAATGGCTTTGTTAAATTTGTTTTGCAGACTTTGTAAGGTGGCATTCATGCCGACTCTGATGTTGTATTCTTTTGAGAAGCGATAAGAAAGTTGCGGCATTAGTTTTTGTGTCCAGGTATTTCTGGTCAGTTCGCTGCTCTGCTCAGACAGGAAGATGTTGTATAAACCATCCACTGGATTTTTGTCGTAATTGGAGACCTTTTCTGTAGAATTGACATAATTAGCCCCAGCCTTGAGCTCCAGTTCCAGAGACTTACTAAAGGGGTAACTATAATCTATACTGATAGCCGCATCATTTGAGCGGTTATTGTTGTCTTCCAGCCGATCTAAAAGTTCCGATTTAATCGTTTCCACATAGGACTTTAAATCCATCAGAGAATAATTGTCAGCAGATTTTCTATTCAAATTTAAGAAATGCTGAATGTTTATGGATTCGCCTTCCTTTTTAAACCGTCTGAAGTAGGAAGCAGTGTGAGAAAAGCCACGGTCGTCTGACTTATTCGTGTTTGCACTATTAGATTCAGAAAGTTTTGGATGTAAGGTGTTGAAGCTGCTGTTCATGCCTGAACTTTGCTGATACTCGCTGCCTAGGTTAAGTGTTGGTCGATACCGAAAACGGTTTAAAGTATCAGGCGCCCATTCAATTAAACCTGATATTGCATGTTTATTCTTGTTGTTCCGATTTTCTGACCTGGAAGAAGAACTGAGTATGGTTTCTGCCAATGTTTGCTCATTAAAATTGGTTGAACTAGCTGTAGTTCGGGTATTGGTATAAAAATAGGTCAGATTGCTTTTTAGTTTCTCGCCATAATTGTTATTGATGTTTAAGCCTCCGCTGCTTACCTTTTCCATATGGCCACCCCAGCTTTGTCCGCCAAAGGTGCCGTCATAAAATTCTGAGCCCCCAGATCGGTCGAAACCTCCCATCGAATATAAATCGTCCTGAGAAAAGCCGGTTTTATTCAAGTTATTCGATAAGCCAATGAGACTTACCTGTAAAGTATCTCTGAAATTACTCAGGATGCCTCCTACTTCATAACGATCTCTGCTGCCAGCTCCAGCCTGAATTTTGCCTATGGTACTTTTTTTGATTTTACTTTTTAATTTCAGGTTGATGACCTTTGAGAGCTCCGAGGCATTGAGTTTATGGGAAGGGTCATTTTCCCGGTCATCATACACCTGAATTTTGTCGAGCAGGTCGGCATCCAGATTTCTGGTAGCCACCAATGGATCATTTCCAAAAAACTCTTTACCGTCAATCAGCAGCTTGCTGATCTTCTTTCCATTCACCAGAATAGAACCATTGCTATTGACCTGCACCCCAGGTAATTTCCTTAGCAGCTCTTCTACTACGGCATTTGGCCTGGTCTTAAAAGCTTCAGTATTGAACTCTATCGTGTCTTTTTTGATCAGTACTGGTGATCTTTCTCCCTGAATGATGACTTCTTTCAGGTGTGTACTGCTCAGCAGCAGTAGACCAAAATCTTTAAGCTCACCGCCTTTTAATTGCAGATGCTGTCTATGTGTAGGGTAACCCACATAAGAAATAATCAGTTTTGTAGGGCGGTCTACGGGAATACCCGATAAATTAAACCCTCCCTTTTTATCAGATAAGGTATAAGAAATTAAAGTGGTGTCTTTTGAATTGACCACAGCAATAGTAGCAAATTCTATAGGAGCATTACTGCTGGAATCAGCTAAAGAACCTTTTATGGCGGCTTTATTTTGTGCGTAGGTATTGGATGCTATTAAAAATAGCAGGAGAGGAGCTAAAACTTTAAACATGAAGAGCGTGTTGTATGGTGGTTTGTCTGTTTTCTTTTTAGGAAAATAGATTGGTTATTCAAGTATACTGTATTTTCGTAACTATGTCTAGTTAAATTATGTTAAAACATTTATGAGCCATAAAAAAAGAGGGTACCTGATTCAGGCACCCTCTTTTGCTTTATAGGAATATGTGATTATTTGTTCACTGTATTCATGTGGTAATCCACTAAATCATCTATAGGAGAACGGATCACTTTACCAACGCCCATTTCATATCTATCGGCCACCTGGCTTAAAATATCTCTGAAGCTATAACCTACAGATCCAACACAGTTTAACGTATATTCCTTGTAATTTGGATAATGAATCACCAAATTCTCAAAGAAGGCTGTAAATGCGAAATCTACTGTAGAGAAGGTATAATCTTCGTAATTGTCTTTATAGTCATATAAGAACTTGCTGAAACCAGCGCAAAAACGATTCGGAAGTGGTTTATTATAAATATGGTCAAAAATGTCCTCATTCGTTAAGGCAAAGTTATCATAGAAACTTTCTCTTAAACCTTTAGGCATATAACCTTTCATGTAATCACTAAGAATTCTTTTTCCGATATAACATCCACTACCTTCATCTCCAAGGAAATAACCTAGAGAATCAATGTTCATGGTAATGTCTTTACCGTCATACAAACAAGAGTTTGTACCTGTGCCTAGTATCGCTGCAAAACCAGGCTCATCACCTAGTAAAGCACGGCATGAAGCCAATAAATCGTGTCCTATGTTGATCTTTGCGTTAGGAAAAACCTGCTGCATCGCATCTGCTACAATTTTGCGCTTGGCATCTGTTGAACAACCTGCACCATAGTAATTTACTTCGGTAAGTTTATCAGTTTCTAAATGATCCGGAAGAGATTTTCTTAACGAACCAACAATATATGCGGTATCTGAAAAGTATGGATTGTATCCCTCTGTATTAAATAGAATTTTTCTGCCTGCTTCATTAATTAAACACCAATTGGTTTTGGTTGAACCACCATCTGCAATAACTATCATCTTAATTTGTTTTTTTCGGGATAAAAGTAAATAATCCTAACACTTTTGTAGGGTTTTTTTTCATAAATTTAATTCTTTGGTTTAAGATTTTAAATAATTTTCCGCCTCTATTGTACAAATAAGGACGTTTTTGCTCGTTTTATTTATTGATTTAAAGTTACCATATTGTTAAAAAAACACTAAGCCTAAAATACACTTGTTATTTTGAAATCCAAATTTAAAATCAAGCATTTACGGGAATTGACATTTTAATTGGGGGAAAAGGACATTTTTTAAATTTAAAAAACCTCCATTACAAGGTTAATAAACGTTTTAGTGGCGTTAAAAGATCTTTTTTAATAAAAGATACATATTCTTGATTTAATGTAATTATCTCGTTAGCTCCCTGGATTTTGTACTGCACCTCTTTTTAACGACATTTAAAAAGATAATATTTGTAGACAAGCTGATAACATAAAATGATAGGAATAAAGATTGATTTGAGAAGCGATACTGTGACCAAACCAACGGCAGGCATGCTGGAAGCCATGATGACAGCGAAGGTTGGCGACGATGTTTTCGGAGAAGACGAAACCGTTCATCAGCTGGAAACGAAGCTGGCCGCGATGTTTAATATGGAAGCCGGATTGTTTTGCCCTTCGGGAACAATGACGAATCAGATCGCCATCAAATGTTTTACCCAACCCATGGATGAGGTCATTTGCGATCAGACTGCGCATGTATATCGGTATGAAGGTGGCGGAATTGCCTACCATTCTATGGCCTCTGTCAGGTTGCTGAATGGGCCGCGCGGTATCGTTACCCCGGAAATGATAGAGCCAGAAATCAATGATGACAATATTCATTATCCCAATTCAAGCCTGGTGGTATTGGAAAATACCGTTAATAAAGGAGGAGGAGCTTGTTATCATTTGGCCCAGATCGAGCCGATTCATACCTTATGTAACATTAAAGGGCTGAAATTACACCTTGATGGTGCCAGAATATTTAATGCCCTGATCGCTACCGGCAATTCCCCAAAACACTACGGACAATATTTCGATGGCATTTCTGTCTGTCTTTCCAAAGGACTCGGTGCCCCTGTAGGCTCTGTTTTGTTGGGCAGCAAAGAGATGATTAGAAAAGCGGTGAAAATCCGTAAAGCATTTGGGGGAGGGATGAGACAAGCGGGGTTCCTGGCTGCGGCTGGAATTTACGCCCTGGATCACCATGTGCAAAGGCTGTCTATCGATCATGATCATGCTAAGTCTCTATCTGCAGCATTAAAGCAGGTCAATTACGTGGTATCTGTGATGCCCGTGGAAACAAATATTGTGATTTTTGAAGTCGCAGCAGGATTTAAAGCAGAAAATATTGTCCATCTTTTGGCCGAGAAAGGCATCGCCTGCAATACCTTCGGACCTACAACAGTCCGCATGGTGACACACCTCGACATTTCGTCTGAGATGATCGACCGCGCCATAGAAACCATTTTAAATTTACATCCTTCTGCCCATAAATAACCTTTACATGAAGAAAATTTTGATAGCCAATAGGGGCGAGATAGCATTGCGTATCATGCGTTCTGCACGTGAAATGGGAATTAAAACGGTAGCCGTTTATTCGGAAGCCGATAGAACAGCACTTCATGTGCGCTATGCCGATGAGGCCATCTGTATCGGGCCGGCAGCATCAAATCAAAGTTATCTGCTTGGGGAAAAAATTATTGAAGCTTGTCAGATAACGGGCGCAGATGCGATCCATCCTGGCTATGGTTTCTTGTCTGAAAATGCCAGTTTTGCAAGGCTAGTGAAGGCTGCTGGCCTGATTTTAATCGGCCCAACACCGGAAGCAATGGAAATCATGGGAAATAAGCTTTCTGCAAAAGCGGCAGCATTGAAATACCAGATCCCGATGGTTCCAGGAACAGAAGAGGCCATCACGGATATTGAAGAAGCCAAATCAAGAGCGGTAGCAGTAGGTTTTCCAATCCTGATCAAAGCAGCTGCCGGTGGTGGTGGAAAAGGAATGCGCGTGGTAGAAAAGGTCAGCGATTTTGAAGAACAAATGCACTTGGCTGTGAGCGAAGCAACTTCTGCTTTCGGCGATGGTGCTGTATTTATAGAACGTTACGTGTCTTCGCCCAGACATATTGAAATACAGGTCCTGGGAGATACTCATGGCAATATTGTACACCTTTTTGAACGCGAATGTTCTGTACAGCGCAGGCATCAAAAGGTGATAGAAGAAGCGCCTTCCAGCGTGCTTACAGAAGAAATCAGAGCAAAAATGGGCAAATGTGCCGTTGATGTGGCCAGATCCGTAAACTATGTAGGGGCCGGTACTGTGGAGTTTATTCTGGATGAAAACCTTGATTTCTTCTTTTTAGAGATGAATACCCGACTTCAGGTAGAACATCCGGTAACGGAATTGATCACTGGACTGGACCTGGTCAAAGAGCAGATTAAAATAGCCCGTGGCGAAGCACTTTCCTATGCGCAGGAAGACCTGAAAATTCATGGTCATGCGATTGAATTGAGGGTGTATGCGGAAGATCCAGAGAACAACTTTTTGCCTGATATAGGCATACTTGAAGTTTATCAAACGCCAAAAGGAAATGGGGTACGTGTAGATGATGGCTTTGAACAAGGCATGGAAATCCCTATTTATTATGATCCGATGATCGCCAAATTGATTACTTATGGTCAGAACCGCGAGGAAGCGATGGAAAGAATGATCAGGGCTATTGACGAATATCACATTACCGGGATAAAAACTACGTTGGGTTTTGGTAAATTTGTAATGCAGCATGAAGCCTTTAGATCAGGGAATTTCAACACACATTTCGTAAGCAAATATTTTAGCCCGGACCGGATGAAGCTGAGTGACGAAAATGAAGCGCTAATGGCAGCAGTCATAGCTGCAATAACTTATAAAAAGAAACCAGATGTATTGATTGCTGAATCTCAGGAACAGCAAATCAGCAATTGGAAAAGAAACCGTACAAAATATAATTAGCAGATGTTTACAGGAATTATTGAAACATTAGGAGAGATCACAGCGATTAAAGAAGAAGGTACTAATCTTCATTTTACCGTTCAATCGCAATTGAGTAACGAATTAAAGATTGATCAAAGCGTGTCCCACAATGGGGTATGCTTAACGGTAGTGGCTTTAACAGAAGATGCACATACCGTAACGGCCATTCAGGAAACCCTGGAAAAGAGCAATCTGGCTCATTTAAAAGTTGGTAGTAAAGTGAATCTGGAACGCTGTATGCAGATGAACGGACGCCTGGACGGACATATTGTACAAGGTCATGTAGACCAGACCGCCATTTGTGTAAAAAGAGAAGAATTAGATGGCAGTTGGGAGTATCGCTTTAAATATGACGCACAAAATGGAAATGTGACCGTAGAAAAAGGCTCTGTTAGTGTAAACGGAATCAGTTTAACTGTCGTAGGCTCAGCAGATGATGAGTTTTCTGTTTTTATCATTCCTTATACTTTCGAGCATACCAACCTTCATCAGGTGGAAGTTGGAACTACCGTAAACCTTGAGTTCGACATTATCGGTAAGTATGTAGCCCGTTTGGTTGGCCGTACCTCATTATCGCTTTAGTTCTTCAATCTTATTCTTTATAAAAACGATCAGCTTGGGCTGCTCAGCAGTATTTATCGTTTTCAGGTATTGCTGGTAATAACTAATGGCATTTTTCTTGTCATTTAGCTTGGTTTCATAAACCAATGCAATGTTATAATATAAACTGCCATTGTTCTCAAATAACAATCCCCGCTTATAAGTAGTGATGGCCTGATCGTTTTTATCAAGACTCTCATAAGAGTCTCCCAATAAACCATAATAACTGGATGTTTTAGGGGAAATGGCGGCTTTCACCGTTTTTTCCAGATACTTAACGGCGTTCTTGTGGTCCTTAATTCCGCGGTAACTCAAGGAAATGTTGTACAAAAGTCCTTCCGCATCTTCGCTTTTACTGTTGACCATTAGAAAGTAATTCAGCGCTTTTTGATAATTCAGCAATAAGAAATAGCTCTTCGCAATATTATTCAGTACGAAGCTGGAACTGTCTCCATAACTCATTAATTTCTCACCGGTCTGAATGGCCTCCTTATACTTTTTAGCAGCAATTGTTGCCGGCATTTTCATCTTTAGCAACTGTAGATTGCTGCTGTCGGCAGCTAATGCGGGCTCCAGCACACTTAATGCCTTCTCAAAATAGTTCATCTTGAAGTAAAGTTCACTTAACTCATAAGCGACATCAGCATCTTCCGGATTCAGTTGATTGGCCTTTTTATAATGGTCAATCATAGGGATCAGATCTCCCTGCTCTTTTTCTATACGTCCGATCTGCTTGTAAGCATTGAAATTATTGCTGTCCAGGGTAATGATATGGCTGATATATTCCTTCGCCTTGCTGTTATTGCCCCTTCTTAAATTGATATTGGCCAGGTTAAATAAACCTGGAATATCATCGGGCTTTTCTGCATAAAGCTTTAGGTAGTTTTTTTCTGCTTCCGGAAGTTTTCCTGCCATTAAATAGGCATAAGCCAATTGTGAAATCGCTTTTGGGTCATTTATATCCTCCTTATAAATACTTTGCAGGTATTGAGCAGCATCCAGGTACCGTTGTGATTGAAAAAAATCCAATAATTTCTCTTTATCTAAAACAGGGTTGGTTTGTGCATTTACAATAACGGTACAGCTCAATATCAAGAGGGAAAGGAGGAATCTTTTCATTTAACGTATAGATTGATTTTATAGGATGATTGCTCGGGGAACAATTTCGTTTCAATAAACTAAGTTATTAGTTTGATTTCAGTATTCCAAATTTGAACCTGATAATCTGGTCCAAATGGAGAAAATGAAAACATCTTGGCAAGGTAATTGGTTCTATCAACATATCAATAACAGGTTAAACTAAATCAAAAAAACATGGATACATTAAAGAAGTTTGAATTAATGGAGAAGATAGTCAGGGAGTTGGTTGATTTACAGCATTCACAACAAGCGATTATCCAGAAGATAGGAAAGATTGAAGTAGATAATATTGAATTGGGGGATAAAAGGCTGGATAAAGATCTTCCAGACATGCACCAGCGGGTTTCAGACAATCTTGAAACCATCGTAGGAATCCTGGCTTATTTTGGTGACAAAACTGAGAATTTTGGAAATAAAAACAATGTGGAAGCGCTAAAAGAGCAGCAAACCATTGACGAGGCTACTGGCCATTAAAGAAACATCATAATAGGTGAATGGATAACTACCATCATCCAGATGAACCTGAGAAAAAAGCTGATGCAGGGATTAATGCATCGGCTTTTTTATTTGTTTATTGCTCAAATCATCTTTTGGCGGGGCAACGGGGATGAATAAATTGAATCGCGTTCCTACACCCAATTCACTTTCCACGCTAATAGTCCCATCATTACGCTCCATAAATTCCCTGCATACCACCAATCCGAGTCCTGTTCCTTTTTCATTTAAAGTCCCTCGCGTAGACATGTTCTCTCCGCTAAATAACTTTTTCACAGTTTCTTCTTTGATACCGACCCCATTATCATGAATCGTCAGCATCATCTGACCTTTTGTATAAACGGAGGAAATATCGATCTCACAGCCCTCGTAACAGAATTTTATAGCATTACTCAGTAAATTGCGCACCACAATCTGAATCATCAGCATATCTGCATATACCATGATTCCTGGAAATACATCCTGTATAATCTTCACATTTTTTGATTCCGCAGAAGGTAAATGGTAATTTACTTCATTGATGATCATGCTCCTCAAATCGAAATACTCTTTATTGAGTCCGTATCCTTTTAATTGGCTTCTGGACCAGTGTAAAATATTTTCCAGCAATTCTGTGGTATATAAAATGTCCTTGTTTAAGGTCGGTGATAACATTTTAAACTCCTCAATCGTAATCTGATCATTAGAAATCATTTTGAGTACTTCGGAAAGATTCACCAATGGGCCACGAAGGTCATGTGCAATGATGGAAAAAATTCGGTCCTTTAGCTGATTTAGTTTTTTAAGCTCTTCGGTTTGCTGCTGAGAGCGGGCGGCCTCCTGTTTAAAATGGGTCAGGTCCTGAAATTTAATCACGGTAGCTACATTGCTCAGCTGATTGTCGTCCAGGTAAATAATATCGGCTTCCAGGTCATGGACACCCAATGGGCTTTCCACGCTGAGTTCCACTTTTCCCGATTGGTGTTTCCTTAAAAATTCAAAGAAATTATCCTGTTCTGGAAACAGGGATTCAATAGTGGAACCGATGATTTTTTTGCTGTTAGGTTCCTCAAGGTATTTTCTTAAAGCCTGATTATAATCAATAATTCTGTACTGTTTATCAATCACTACAAAGCCATCTTGTATCAAGTCCAGCACCTTTTCTCTGGCCACAGGCAGTACATCAAAAAGTTTATACCGGTAAGCAGCGAGTGCCACAAAAGCGATGGTTCCTGCAAAAGCAAAAGGGGTAAGGTCTAGGTTTTGGACAGGGCGGAAGCCAAAAACATAGGCGATATTAGTCACCCAGGGGATGAGCGCAGCAATGATAATGCTGTAATTTTGTCGTTTATAGATGGGATCAGCCTTGCGAAATGCGGCAATCAGTAGGTAACTGCCAATGGCCAGTAACGAATAAAAGTAAGCGGTAAATATTTTATACGAGATGCCAGGTTCTATGGACACCGTAGGAAATGGACCGCTGGTGTCCATGAAATAATTTTTATAATGCAGGTGATGAAGGTCATTGGTCCAAACCAGAAGCGTGGTAATTGAAGTAACACTGACCAATAAAGACAAGTTCAGAGTTCGCTTATACCAGTACTCTTTTCCGGATAGTTTCAAGCAGAACAGCAGCCAGTAAAGTGGAACTGTAGTAATGCCGATATATTCAATGTCTATGAAAAATTTTGCTGTCTTTAAATCGCTGGTCGCGAGTTCAAAACCATATCCTAAAGACCAGATGGCATAAGACAGCATGACGAGACCAAAAAGTCGCACTGCGCCATGGTCTTTGCGGTAAGCATACCAAGATAAGAAAAGCGTGACCGCCCCAAAAAAGATCAAAAAATAAGAGTACGCATTAAATGTAAAATCCATCTAAATAGGTGATGATAAGGGATCCACTTTTGAATTCTAACACGATTTCAAACTGGCGATTGTAAATATAAAATTACGTAATATACTGATGAATTAAAAATATTCTTAGTTTTACATATCAGTATAAAATCAACCTAACATTACATTATGAAAAAAATAATCTTATCTGCGTTATTCATCTGTTCGAGCATGATGGCGTTTAGTCAGATCTTACCTAGCTTTCAATTCGGATTAAAAG
Source organism: Pedobacter polysacchareus (assembly GCF_019802255.1). Classification (GTDB taxonomy): domain Bacteria; phylum Bacteroidota; class Bacteroidia; order Sphingobacteriales; family Sphingobacteriaceae; genus Pedobacter; species Pedobacter polysacchareus. The sequence continues at coordinate 311,635 of NZ_JAHYSS010000002.1, forward strand.
GTGGTGTCAATATGACCAAGTTCAGCACAGAAGGTACTTTTAAAAGTGAAAACAGAGCAGGATATTATGGTGGTATTTGGGCGCGCATTGGCGCAGCTGGAATTCATTTACAGCCAGAGATGTATATTTCAGGTAAAAACACCACTTTAAAAGATGCCAATGGCTTTGAGAATAAAGTAGATTTTACAAGTTTAGATATTCCGGTATTAGTAGGTACAAAAATCGGCGCAGCTGGAGTGGGGATTCGTTTAAACACTGGACCAGTGGTTTCTTTTGTATTGAGCAAAGATCAATCGATTAAAGACGCTACTACTCAGGTGTTCAAAGGAAACTTTAAAGATCAGAACTTTGCATGGCAGTTTGGTGCAGGACTGGATGTCAGTAAATTAGGCATCGACTTAAGATATGAACAAGGATTGTCCAAAATTGGCAAAGACGATTACAGTAATGCAAAAAAACTAGGCTTATTCACACTAGGACTAGCTTACCGTTTGTTCTAAAATACAATTTTTCAACAATTGTTGAAAAGGGCTGAACTTTAGGGTTTTGCCCTTTTTTTTGGCGCTAAAATTGATATTATGATTCTCCCTAACTTAAATAAGAAGACCATGAATATCAAAGAATTATTATTGAATGGAAAAGGCTTCTCAGAGCTGCTGAAACAATTCTCTATTGAAGCTGATGATGTCAAAATTCAGGATGAAGACGTGATCTTGTCTGACCAGATTTTGCGACACAAAGACATTGTTAAAGAAAGCATTTGTATTGAAGGTAAAAACAAAGAAGGCATTGTCAACTTATTTGGAACCCTCCATTACAACCTGCTGAATAAATTGGCTGTTTTTGAAATGCAGGGATTTGAGAAAATTTCCGCGGTATAAAGTGCCTAGTTATCCTTAATTACCTCTTTAATTTCGTAGTTGAATGCACCCTTAATTGGGCGTATAGGACGGTTTTTGTCGTCACTCAGCACTTTTACATAACAAGCTCCGAAGTAAAAAATGAAGGAGGAATAGAAAACAAACAGCATAATCAGAACAATAGATCCTGAAGTGCCATAGATGTTGCCAATGCCACTAAGCGGCAGCATAATTCTAAGAATAGACTTTCCAATGGTAAACAGAATCCCCGTAAGGATTCCGCCATGGATCGCATTTTTCCATCGCGGACGGCCATTGGTTAAGTACTTAAATAAGACCGAAAACCAAGTCGTCACAATGATAATAAATAAGATCTGGTTTAAAAACAATAGGAAAAATCTTCCAAAAGTTGGGGCAGCATTGTTCACATAAGTCCCGATGATGGCCTGCATACTGTCTGTCAGGATCCCGACAAAAAATAACAGTCCAGCCAGTAAAATGATCACAAATGATCGCGCCCGAAGCTTCATCTTGAAGTAGAACCCCATTTTTTCTTTTATCCCAATAGACCAGATCTGATCCATAGAGTTTTTGATGACTGCAAAAAGGGTGGTCGCTACAAATAAGAAAAAGATAAAACTCAAAACGGTTGCATACCATTGGTGGTCTACACCTCTGATGTTTCGCAGTACCTGTTTAATTTGAGTGGTACTGCTGTCGTCCAAGACGGTGCCTAAACGCTCAAACAAAGTATTGGCCAGCGTTTTCCTGTCCGTGAAAAATCCAAACAAGCGGATTAAGATGATCAAAATAGGAGGTAAGGCAAAGTTTGCAAAGAAAGCAGTAGCGCCGGCAAGTCGCAGTGGATCATTCTTTTGGAATAATTTAAATGCCGCACTAAAGCGTGTAAAGAATAATGAGATGCTTCCGATGATGTTAATTTCCATTCCCCGCAGGTTGCCTTTAGGCCGAAATTAACTATTTTTTCTTAAATCATTGCCTGCTATCCTGTAAAAAAGCCAGTACTGTTTCCAGACTGGCTTTCGTTTTATGAATAATAATCTCAGTTTTATAAATTACCCCTCAATTCCTGCTCCCTTTCCAGGGATTCGAATAAGGCTTTAAAATTGCCGGCGCCAAAGGATTGTGCGCCTTTTCTTTGGATAATTTCAAAGAATAAAGTCGGTCGGTCTTCTACCGGTTTAGTGAAAATCTGTAACAGATAACCCTCCTCGTCACAATCTACCAGGATTCCCAGCTCTTTTAGCTGTGCAATCTCCTCGTCAATCTGACCCACGCGGTTTGGCATCATGGTATAATAGGCTTCAGGGGGTGCACTTAAAAACTCAACCCCTCGAGCTTTTAAGTCCTTTACCGTAGACAAAATATCTTTTGTAGCTACCGCAATGTGTTGCACCCCTTCGCCTTCATAAAATTCTAAATATTCTTCAATCTGTGATTTCTTCTTTCCTTCTGCAGGCTCATTGATCGGGAATTTGGAAAAACCATTCCCATTGCTCATCACCTTGCTCATCAGTGCAGAATATTCAGTATTGATCTGTTTATCATCAAATGATAAGATGTTTACAAATCCCATCACATCTTCATACCATTGTACCGTCTCATTCATCCTGTTCCAGCCCACATTGCCCACGCAATGGTCAATGTATAGCAAACCTGCTTCTTTAGGCGCATAGTCGCTGTTCCAGACACGATAACCCGGCATGAATGTTCCGTTATAGTTTTTACGTTCCACAAACATGTGGATGGTTTCACCATAAGTATAAATCCCCGACATGCGCACTTCTCCGGATTCATCCGTTAAGGTCGTGGGTTCCAGGTATGGCTTTGCCCCGCGTTTAGTCGTTTCTTCAAATGCACTATAGGCATCATCCACCCATAAAGCCAATACTTTTACGCCATCACCATGCTTTTTCACATGTTCTGCAATCGGGCTTTCCGATTTCAAAGCAGTGGTCAGTACCAATCTGATCTTTCCCTGCTGCAACACATAGGAAGCGCGGTCGCGTACACCCGTTTCTGGTCCTGCATAAGCCAGAGATTGAAAACCAAACGCTGTTTTATAGTAATGTGCAGCTTGTTTTGCATTGCCTACATAGAATTCTATGTAATCCGTTCCATTTATTGGAAGAAAATCCGGCGCTTTAGCGATCTTTTCTGCAAATGTTTGTGTACTCATGATTTTAATAATTTAAACTCTTTATCTGATATTCTAAGGTTTGTTTATTCTACGTTTTGCTGCCAGCTTTTGTAGTAATGCTCATCTTCAATACGGATGGCATCTTCCGTTAACATTAATGGGCGGAAAGGATCAATCATGACAGCCAGTTCTTCCGTACTTTCTTTACCGATCGATTTTTCTACCGTTCCTGGGTGTGGCCCATGAGGAATTCCACCTGGATGTAAGGTAATCTGACCTTTAACCACACTTTTTCTGCTCATAAAATCACCGTCTACGTAATATAATACCTCATCACTATCCACATTGCTGTGGTTGTATGGAGCAGGAATAGAAAGCGGATGGTAGTCGTATTTCCGCGGAACAAAAGAGCAGATCACGAAGTTATGCCCTTCAAAAGTCTGATGCACCGGAGGCGGCTGATGTAACCGGCCTGTAATCGGTTCAAAATCATGTATAGAAAATGCCCATGGATAGTGAAAACCATCCCAGCCTACGAAATCAAAGGGATGAGTACCATAAGTATAAGGATACATTAAGCCTTGTTTCTTGATCAATACCTTGAAATCACCAAATTCATCGATGGTTTCCAGGTCTTGTGGGCGTCTGATGTCACGCTCACAATATGGAGAATGTTCCATTAACTGCCCGTATTCATTTCTATAACGTTTTGGGGAGCGGATAGGACTGAAACTTTCGATGATAAAAAGCCTGTTTTTCTCATCGTCAAATTCCATTTGGTAAATGGTACCGCGAGGTATCACCAGGTAATCGCCGTAGGCAAAACGAATCTTTCCGAAACCTGTCTTTAGCGTTCCCGTACCCTCATGGATAAAAATCACTTCGTCTGCCTGACTATTCTTATAAAAATAGTCCGTCATCGATTTTCTTGGCGCTGCCAAAGAGATGTGTAAATCGCTGTTTACGAGTACTGGTTTCCTGCTTTTCAGGTAATCATCTTCTGGTTTGATATTAAAACCGATCAGACTGGTATGACGCAGGTGCTTTTCGCGCGCAATCTTTGGCTCCACCGAGTAAGGCTCACCGAGTTCTTTAACGATCGTTGGCGGGTGACAATGATAAACGAGTGAGTATAAGCTGGAAAACCCTTCAGTAGAAACTAGCTCCTCTGCATATAAATTGCCATCTGGCTTTCTAAAAACGGTATGACGTTTCGCAGGAATAGTTCCTAAGGTATGATAAATAGGCATAACAGTAGGTTAATTTGGTTAGAATTATATGTATATTAATAACAGTAAAACGTAGAAAACGTTTTATTCAAAAGCAAGGAAGGCTAGTTGGAATACTGGGCAAAAATGATTTTGGAAAGCATCGCATACCGGAAGGCGGCCAACGCTTGTTTGGCTACTTGATTTTGATATGTGAGTGGTAAAATCATTTTGTTTACGGAGCTAAATTAAGTAATAATTATAGTAATCAACAAACAATCAGGACGATTATATGTAGATAAATTATATTTAACCACTGGAGCTGTATTTTTATATAGCTTTGAATAATTTGACCAAAAACTGAACATATATGAAGCTGGTATCCTACAAAACAGAAGACAGAGAACACTTGGGTGTTTTTGTAAATGGACATATTTATAACCTGAATTCTTGCGACAAGCTGTTGCCAGATGAGATGAACGCTTTCCTGCAAGGTGGCGTGGACCTGATGGATCGTGCTAAAAAAGTAGATGCACAGATCAAATCTGGCGAAATCGAACCTAAAGAAGAAGCTTTCTTTGAATTATTAGCGCCAGTACCACACCCAACTTCCTGCAGAGACGGTTATGCTTTTCGTCAGCATGTAGCTGCCGCACGTAGAAACCGTAATGTAGAAATGATCGCGGAATTCGATCAATATCCTGTTTTCTATTTTACCAATCATAATGCCATTCAGGGTCCTGGCGATATTAAGTGTATGCCAGATCATTTTGAAAAACTGGATTTTGAGCTGGAAGTCGCCATCGTGATTGGCACTAAAGGGCGCAATATTCCTGCAGCAGAAGCTGATCGCTATATTGCTGGTTATATGGTGATGAATGATATGAGTGCAAGAACCCTGCAAATGGAAGAAATGCTCCTCAATTTAGGCCCTGCAAAAGGAAAAGATTTCTCTACTGTAATTGGCCCTTGGCTGGTGACCCCAGATGAACTGGAAGAATATTTGACACCAGCAAAACCTGGTCATACTGGAAATGCCTATAACCTCGAAATGACCTGTACCGTTAATGGTGTGCAGGTATCTGCCGGAAATATGGCCGATATGGACTGGACATTTGCCGAAATCATTGAACGCTGCGCCTATGGTGTAGATCTGTTACCAGGGGATGTGATCGGTTCTGGAACTGTGGGCACAGGATGCTTCCTGGAATTAAATGGCACCGGATTGTTAAATAACCCTGATTTTAAACCTCAATGGCTGCAGGAAGGTGATGTGGTGGAGATGGAAATCACCGGCCTTGGACACCTGAGCAATAGCATTATAAAAGAAGACAGCAGCTTTTCTATCTTTGCTTTTAAAAAGAAATAATTAAAATCTCCGGTAAAATGCGAAAACACTGGTTACTCCCGCTAAAATTCATCCTTCTCTTTTTTAAACTATATTTAGACCCTAACTTTGACCTTAAACAAGCTCAAAAACCGCTATGCTGACGATCGATGTAACCAAACTTTCCCCTGTTCAATTACAAAACTACCTGCAATATGCCATTGCACCCAGACCCATCTGTTTTGCAAGTACCATTGATGAGGAAGGGCACATCAACCTGAGTCCTTTTAGCTTTTTCAATATGTTCAGTACCAATCCGCCTTTATGCATCTTCTCTCCATCGAGAAGAGTGAGGGATGGCAGTAACAAACACACGCTGGAAAATGTTTTGGAGGTGAAAGAATGTGTGATCAATATCGTCAACTATCCGATGGTACAGCAAATGAGCTTAGCGAGTACAGATTACGGGAAAGGCGTGAACGAGTTTGAAAAAGCAGGTTTTACGATGCTGCCTTCTTTGCTGGTAAAGCCGCCAAGAGTGGCAGAAGCACCCGTACAAATGGAATGTATCGTTAAAGAAGTGATTCATTTGGGCGATCTGCCAGGTGCTGGTAACCTGATCCTGGCAGAAATAAAAATGATCCACATTCAGGAGAATATTTTAGATGCAGATGGGAAGATAGATCAGGAAAAAATAGACTTAGTGGCCCGTTTGGGCGGCGATTGGTATTGCCGGGTGACACCAGAAAGTTTGTTTAAAGTAGCTAAACCCTTAACCACACTGGGTATTGGCGTAGATGCCTTACCGAAGGCTGTAAGAAATTCTTATGTACTTTCCGGCAATGACCTCGGAAGATTAGGGAATATAGAACAGCTCCCTTCTGCCGATGATATTGATGAAATGCAGCGCAACAGCCAGGTGAAAGAAGTGTTAGATGCCACCATTGGTGATGCGACAAATCGCGAGCGGGAACTTCATGAATTGGCGAAACAGTTCCTCAATGAAGGAAAAGTAATGGATGCATTGAAAGTGGTGCTGTTATAAAATGCTCACTACTTTCATGAAGCGTTTCTTATAGAAACCTTCGTTTAAGCTTGTAATAGTGACTCCTTTTGCGCTTCCAGAAGAAGAATGGATGAATTTAATCTCATCACCATCTACTTCAGAAATAATTCCTACATGGCCTACACGACGAACGCGGCTATTGGTACCAGTAAAGACGATGACGTCTCCAACCTGGGCATCAGCAAGCTTTTTATCGTGGCCTTTTGTGGCGAAATCCCGGGAAGAACGCGGTGCGTTCACGCCAAAATTCTTAAACACATAGTTCACAAATCCGGAGCAGTCAAAACCTATTTTAGGATTGCTGGACGCATATCGGTAACGCGTACCAATCATAGACTTAGCAAAAGATAAAAGATTGCTCGGTTGAAATTTGCTGGCAGGAAGTGCCGGCAGGTGTTCCATTAGTTTGAAAACCACATCCTGATAAGGAATCGGTGACAGCCCTTGCGACTTTGCAGCAAAGGTACTCATGGAAAGAAACAGGACAATTAGGATGCTTTTCTTCATAGGGATTGGGCTAAAGATATATAAAAAATCTTTAGCCAAAAGTAATGTTGATAACTAATTGATTAAGGGGTGGTTACTGCTACGGGGATCACTTTTCCATTAAAAAACTTATGCCCGGTCTTCGCAAAGTCAGCCACATATTTACCCATTTCAAAAGCCATAACCGGCGATTGATAGCCTGGGAAAGCCTGTTCTAACATTTCTGTTTGTGCAGAACCTAAGGCCAGACAGTTTACTTTAATGCCAGTTTCTGCCAATTCAAAAGCCAGACACTCCGTTAAAGTATGTAAAGCAGATTTGCTGGAAGAATAAGCAGCAAGGCCAGGAAACTTTACGCTGCCCTGAAAACCACCCATACTGCCTATATTTACAATATGACTGCCTGCGGTCATCAGCGGCAGTAAATTCTGGATCATATTGAAATGACCCAATACATTGCTTTCAAACATCTGGTATAAATCCTCTTTACTGGTTTCCAGAAAAGGTTTTTTGATCAGTGATCCTGCGTTGTTGATTAAAATATCTACGGTACCCAGCCTTTCTTCCAAAAAGGGAAGTAACACGGCATAGTCGTCATTTACAATGTCAAATTCCACCGGAAGTAATACACAATCAGGATTGATGCTCCTGGCAATTTCCAATAGCTTGCGCAGCTTGTCGGCCGAACGGGCAATACATACAATTTTGTTTGCTTTGTAGTTGGAAAACTCTAAAGCAGCTTCAAAACCAATCCCACTGCTCGCACCTGTTAATACTATATTCATTTAATCTATTTTCTGTGCTAATTAATCTTCTTCTGTAATCAATTGGCTCACCGGATTTTCAATCACATGTAAACCATCGGTAATTAATTTATGGTGATCCGGTTCATTTGCTGCTTTCAGCTCCAGATAAATACGCACTTCTTTTTCCAGTTCAGGATCCAGATTCTTGTGGTAAAGGATCTCCAGGATCTCTAAAGAAGCCAACCAATCGGAACGGTGTGCTGTCTTTAAAGTCTCAAATAAAGCAACTACCCGCTCATAATTTCTTTTGTCTTCGCGAATGCTGCGGATTTCTTTATAAATCGCATGCAGCTGCTGTGTTTTTTCGTCGTAAGTTACCTTATGCGTTGCTTTATCACTGATATGTGTGATTTCTTCGTAAGCATCTTTATCGGCAGCCCCATTAAATACGGAAACAATTTTCTCTCCGACAGCCATATCATAAGTGCCCCATTCCGGTTGGAAAAGCACGTTTCCGTTGCCTTCTTTTACCGTACAGTCTTCAAACACCATCAGGATATTTTTGCCATTGTGCTGTATGATTTTCTTCAATAAACCGTTCAGGTGAATGCCGCCATCAAAATTCAATTCGGCTCTGCTGCCTTCAGTAATTCCTTGTTCTGCCAGTTCTGACAAGCTCAGGTCTTCCAGGATTAAGCCATTTAAGCGGCCAACAGGGGAAGAGAATCCATCTTTATGGTAAAACTTACCATGACCTTCCAATTGCTTTGAATCTACTGCTAATGCAGAAGGCCCCGTTGTTTTAATGAAAGTCAGCTCATCAGCAGCATTTAAACCCATATCTGTAAAGATCCCGGTTACCTGTAATCCAGAGCTATAAACTGCTGTGGCTGGGTTTTTACACTCAATGGCTTTCACAATACTTTCCGTACCACCGCGTCTGAATGCCATGGTATCAGCAAACTGCTCTAAAACATCGATCAGGTTTTGGAAGTTCTCCGTTACAAATAGCTGTGGCTGCGGTTTGGTAATGTCGTAAGAGTAATTGATCGTATCAATGTTGTACCAGATTTTCTTCACTTCTTCTTTCATACAGCTGGAACTTTCGCCAATTGAAGAAAGTAAACCTGCACCGTATATTTTCGGGTTTTCTAAGGTACCGATCAAGCCGTACTCGACAGTCCACCAGTGTAAACGACCCAATAGAGCCATTTCAGAAGGTTCGCCCATATTTTCAGCGACCGCTTGTAAATGTTTTTCTGCCTTGGCAATTTCCTGTTCCGGCGTATTTGCCGACTCTTTTAAAATACTGAGGTGGCGAATGGCTTCATAAAGCTCAAAATCTTTTGAAGAAAACATGGCTTTTGCACCAATAGAGCCAAAATAGCTCAGGTAATTGTTGTAATCGGTATCTGCAATAATTGGGGCATGGCCTGCCGACTCATGGATGATATCCGGAGCTGGCGTATATTCAATATGGTTAATCTGACGTATATCTGCTGCAATCACCAATACCCGGTAAGCCTGGTATTCCATGAAAGCTGCAGGAGGAATAAACCCATCTACAGTAACGGCACCCCAGCCAATTTTACCAAGGTTATCGTTCATGGTCTGCAAGTTCGGGATGTGTTCAATACTTAAACCCGCACGCTGCAAACCTTTAATATAGGGATAATAGGCCACTTGTTTCAGATAGCTGTAGTTTTGACGCATCACATAGCGCCAAACTGCCTGATCAATTGGCGTATATTTTTCATAATGCTGCTCTACAATAAATTGCCTTAAATGCTTTGGAAGCTTAGCTACTCGTGGATTGTTAAAGTCATTAAAATCACTCATTACCTATATGGTTTATCTGAAGGCCAATATAAGAAAATCTATTTCTTCTCCTAAACAAAATACGCCTTGATTTGCGAAAAATAACGGAAACAAGACATTCCAGCGCTAAGGTTATCCTTATTTCTTGACTTTAAAAGAAAAGTGCTTTTGGGAGAAATAACTAAAAATAGCGAGTAAAAAGGAAATGATGACCTTGGAAATGGTAGGGTAAAATCCAAAGGACTCTATCAATACTTTTAATAAAGCATAGCTGATCAAAATATTGGTGGCCACCACAGAGCCATATCTGAACAATTGGATCCTGCCTTTTAGGGTGGATTTCGTGAAAACCAGGTACTTGTTTAGCGTAAAACCGATGATAAAAGTAATCACTGTTTCTATAGCAAAGGCCGCAATAGGGGCAGTAATCAGCTTCGGTAGGAAAGGAAGGTTCAAATGAACATCCTGCTGTTTCAGGATCCAGTTGTAAACAATATAATAAATGACAATGCCCGCTGCGGTGGTGGAACCCCCGGAAGCGATGTACCTAAACGTGTGCAGGGAAATGTATTTGGAAAAAGGAGGATAGAAAAAGTCTATGAGCTTTAACAAAGCTTTGCGCATACTTACTATTTATAGGTTAACTGGTTTGCGATCATTCTGTTGTTATACTGCTGCCTGAAGGCTTTTAACTTCTTTTCCATAGCGGCGGCAACATCCGGTTCCTCTGCTAAAATATTGTGCTGACTCAATCGGTCTTTTTTAAGGTTATACAGTGCGATGTTGTCTTTACCGTCATTTACCAGGTAATAATCACCCCAGTAAAAATTAAAAGAGCCATCGTTATTGCTCACCACAAAGTTATCAGTTTTCTCATCAAAAGCATCAAAGCCAAAAGAGAAGTAAGGCTTGTCGTAATGCAGGTAATTTAATACAGTAGGCATAATGTCCATCTGCTGAGCCAGTTTATCTGACATCCCTTTTAAAGAGCCATCCGGGCGATAAAAAATGATTGGAATGGAATAATAACCTGTGGTATTCTGGTATTCCTGGTGATAAGATACCGTGGCATGATCGGCACAAAGCACAAACAGCGTGTTTTTGAACCATGGCATGGTAGATGCGGTTTTAAAGAAATTACGCAAAGCCATATCGGTATAACCCAGCGGTTCTTGTACTGGAAGTGGTCCTTTCGGGAATTTACCTACGTATTCTTCCGGAACACGGAAGGGGTGGTGGGAAGATAAGGTGAACATACTGGCAAAGAAAGGTTGTTTTAAGGTATTGATGGTTTTTGCGGTAAACTGTAAAAACGGATCATCCCATATACCCCAGGTGCCATCAGAATCACCAGTCTTCTGGTATTCATTCTGTCCGAAATATTTCTTTACACCAGCAAGATGAGTATAAGAAGAGAAGCCCATAGAGCCATTGGGTGCCCCATGGAAAAAGGCGGTTTCATAACCTTCATCACCCAGTATTTTCGCAATACTGGTAGTTTTGTTGCTGGAATAAATCGACAATACAAAAGGCTCATTGATGGTCGGGATTCCGGTAATTACCGAAGGAAGGGCATCAATAGATTTTCTGCCGTTCGCATAGCTGTGTTTAAAAGTATAACTCTCGCCAACCAGGGAATCCAGGAATGGCGTATATCCTTTGTATTTACCCCCGTCTAGGTCTTTATTGAGGCTGCCAATATGTTCTTTCCCCAGACTTTCCACGATGATCACCATGACATTTAACTTGTTAAAGTTGCCCGTGTCTTTTGGTAAGTGAATGGGATTGTATATCGAATTTAAAGTTTGCTCGTCATAGTAATTGAGTGGTTTCAGTTTAGAAGCTTTTAAGGTTCTGAAAATTGCAAAAGGCGTATTCAGCACCAGGCTCATCTGATCTGGGGTGTCCACAAATTCACCGGCATTGCTTAAGGTAATCGGTCTGGTTCCAAAACCCCATCCACCGCGTACACCAGTGATGCACATTAGCGCAGTCAGGAATAACAAGACCGTGTGTAAAGTATAGACTGGCCAGGTAAAACGGGCCGTTTTTTTCACTTTTACCAGTTCATACAATTTAACGAACAGCCATACCAATACGGCTAAAATGATCAATAAATACCAATAATCTTTTAAGAAATCACCGAAGAGTTTCAACTTATTCTGCTCATTGCTGAACTGGCTGAAAACTGTTGCAGTAGTTCTTTTAAGCGTAAACTTATAGTAAACAAAATCAATCAGGTTGGCTATAATCCCTAAGCTGTTGGTGATGATAAACCACCATTTGAAAAACTTTTGATACCCTTCATTATAGCGTAAAGGAAATGGAATCAGATGGGCAAGGAGATAGATCGAATTGATATATATTAAGGCAGAAATATCAAATTTTAGTCCACCCCAAAGGATGTACAGGTACTTAGCGAAAGTGATGTTTTGGAAGAGATCATGATTGAAAAGATAAAATCCGATTCTACATAAAGTATATATTAGTAATAAGATCAGAAATCGATAAGCCAGCGCCAGATAGAGGTGAAGGCCTGTAGTGTCTTTTATTTTCAAAGTTTTGAATATTTGTTCCAAAGCTAAGTATTGATAATGATTTATTAATGTTAAATTAATCAAAAGGGCTATCTCCTGATGGGAGACAGCCCTTTTTGATCATTGTTAGCTATTTCTCTATCGTATCATGCTCTAGGAAAAATAGATGTCTTTAAAGTTCAGCGTTTTTGTCGTATCGATCCTTCTGTTGAAACGTTCTGGTTTGATTTCATTTAAGGTATCAAAACCACAAGCTTCCATCAGCTCGATTGTAGCATGAACTGTATTTTTATGGAAGTTGGCCACGCGATGTTTTTTATCAGTCACGTCAATTCCTTTAAATAAGCTTTTATCTTGCGTAGCGATACCTACCGGGCATTTACCACTGTCGCATTTCAAGGCCTGAATACAACCCAAGGCCATCATCATTCCTCTGGCACTATAACAGGCATCTGCACCTAAGGCTACTACACGCATGATGTCGAAACCGGTGATGATCTTTCCTGAAGCCAGGATTTTAATGTCTTTTCTTAATCCGTATTTTTTCAGGGTGATGTTTACAAAGGCAAGCGCATCTAGTAAAGGCATCCCTACGTAATCTGTATATTCTAGCGGCGCTGCACCCGTTCCACCTTCTGCACCGTCAATGGTAATGAAATCCGGAGAGATCTTAGTGGAGATCATCGCCTCACAGATGTCGATAAATTCCTCTTTACTACCGATACACAATTTAAAACCAATCGGTTTACCACCAGAAAGTTCACGCATCTGCTGGATAAACTGCATTAATCCGCTGGCATCGGAGAAAGTGCTGTGTGCTGGAGGCGAAAGAATTGTTGTTCCTGCAACCACATTTCTGATTTCCGCAATCTCTGGGGTATTTTTGGCTGCTGGTAAAATACCACCATGACCAGGTTTTGCACCCTGGGACAATTTCAGCTCAATCATTTTCACGTATTCTCTTTTCGAGTTCTTTTGAAACAACGCGGCATCAAATTTACCTTCTGCATCTCTACAGCCGAAATAACCTGTTCCTACCTGCCAGATCAGGTCGCCACCACCTTTAACGTGGTAAGGACTGATTCCACCTTCGCCGGTATTGTGGGCAAATTTATTCAGGTTGGCACCATTGCTCAGCGATTGGATTGCCGTTTTACTCAATGCACCAAAACTCATCGCACCGATATTCAGGATACTTAAATCGTAAGGCTGCGTACAAACGGAACCTCCAACTTTTACCCTCAGGTCCATATTGGAAATCTTTTTAGGGTAAATACTGTGTGATACCCATTCATATCCTTCCTCATAAGGGTCCACCTGCATCCCGAAGGCTACAGTTTCACGCTCATTTTTTGCCCTTTGGTAAACAATAGAGCGCTGGCGACGGTTGAAAGGTTTTCCATCCAATTCCGATTCAAAGAAATACTGACGCATTTCTGGTCTGATGGATTCAAAGAAATAACGCAAACGGCCAATTACCGGATAATTCCGGAGCACAGCATGCTTAGACTGAAAGCGGTCGTAGGCCAGGGCCGTAATCAGGATAACGGGCAACGCAATTAATAAATGGAAAGCGGATTTTTGATAAAACGCATTCACGATTAAAGCGATAATGCCTAATAAGGCGATCCAAAGAAATACTGTTCCAAGTATGGAACGAAATCCTTTTTGTTTCATAAGGTGGTGATAAATAAAAGTAGATGAACATCTCGAAAGGGATAACGATTTTTGAATCTTATGCCTTCAAAATGAGTTTAAAAAATAATTTTTCGAATAGAAGAGGCCCCTGAATCGAGAATCTTATGGAGAAGGACTCGGGGCTAAGAGAATAAAATCTCTGGAGGTACTCTGGAAAACAAAGCCAAAGGCGTAGTTCTCCCGCTCATATCGCGCAAAGCGCCTATATGCGGTGTTATACTTATCCTCAGTCGTTTTCATTGGCGCAAATCTCGGCACCTTTTTGCTCAATTCAAAGGATTTCAACGTTATTTAATTGTAAATATTAATCTGGAAGGGATACAAAGTCGATCACTGCACAGTAACGGTAACGCGGATGGGGCTGAATGCTCAGTCCAACGGTGTTCAGCTCGGAGGATGTATTGAGGATGAGTTTTCGGTGGCCAAGGTCGGGCACACCCTTGTCTAGCAGTAACATACAGATGTTTTCCAGGCCTGAACTAAAGCCGAAAGCAATACATTCGCCATTGGATTTTTTAGGATATACCGTACTGACGCGCTGATTTAATGTGCGTCCATCTCTAGAAGTATGTCCAGCATAATTGTTTCTGTTTAAGTCTTTTGCATGAGCTCTCGCGATGTTTGTGAGTGCCTGATCGGGCCAAAACACGGGTAAATTCTTAATTTCCTGCAAGTCCCTGCGCAAACTGCGGTAATAACTGTCATTTCTATTCACTTTTAATTCCGCATAATTCCCATATTGCTGCATCCTGGTATTGTAAGCATCTACAAAATCCTGGAAGTAGGTGTCAAAAAATCTGGCGCCATCCATTCTGACCAGGTTCATATAAATCACCATGTCTTTCTCTTCCGCAGTCAGGTAGCTGGCATTGCCCGCTGTATTGGCCATTTTTAGTTCTTCTCTGGTCCAGCTGTCATCTGGCGACTGTGCTTTTAATTGCGGACTAAACGTGGTAAATGGGAGGGTGAATAGGAGCGCAAGGGCAAAAATCTTCATCTTATCTTTCTTTATTCAAGAACCTATGATCATTCAATAGTTCCTTTTTGCTGCATTAACGCAAAACACAGGCCATTTGATATGGCTGGCGTGATTTTTCTGCTGGAATCATCCTGCTGCTAAAATTTTTACACCTAATTTAACTAGGAGTTAATGATGGTTTTCGGTGTATTTACCCTTGAAATTCTTCTGTCTTCCTTTCGTTGCTGTTTTGCTTTTCTTTTGCTCCGGCAAAAGCTGAGAAAAAGAAAAGCAAAACAATAGCAAAACAATAGCAAAACAGATAGCGTCCGAAACCCGGATAATATAGTCTCCATACCCGGATATTTTGAGGGTAATTTCTGACTTTGTTCAGGGAGGTTTTCAAATTGGCCCGTAAAATATTTCCATTTTTATAGCATTAAGCCTGGAAATTTTTATTTCTAATTATCGGTGTAATGTTTCTTTTTTATATATGAATCAAGGTGAGGACTGAGGATGTATTTATTAAAAAACAGTAGGATCATTGGAAGCTTCGTCAGAAAGGGTACGTCAGAAAACAAAAAAGAGCGGTCTTTTCAGACCACTCTTTTTGTAATTCTATTTTAGTACCAATTACCTTGTACACTGATATTTTTCTTTAGAACTTGTAGCTCAAAGTGGCTAAAAATTGTCTTGGAGGAATTGGGTTCACACTGTAATTCTCATGTACAAAGTAGTTCAACTCATTAGTGATGTTGGCTATTTTGGTCAATAAGGAAAGTTTTTTCCATTGGTAACCTGCAGAAAGATCAAATGTGGTGAAAGCTTTCAAAGGAATAATTCCTGTAGAAGTTCCAGATTTGTTGGTGTTTCTTCCACCGTTACGGTCGCCTGTATAATAAGCGGAAGCACCTAATTTTAATCCTTTAAGGCCGCCATTCTGGATAGTGTAGAAAAGGGAACCGTTAGCTGTGTTTTTAGTAGTTCCGACTAAACGCTCACCTTCCACTATACCACCTGTTACGACTTTATTATCTGGAGTCTTAGATTCCTCACGAGTATGGGTATAACGCATATAGTTATAGCTATAGCCAGCAAGGAAATTTAACCCTTCAACAATGGTTCCGGTAATGTCTAATTCAACACCATCACTGGCAGTTTTACCAGTAAACTCTTTCAAATTCGTATCACCGTTTACTGCACCATCTGGCCTAAACTCAGCGGTTTGTGCGAATTTGCTATTGATAATTCTATAAACAGTTAAGTTGGCTGTTAATCTGCCACTAAGAAAATCATTTTTAACACCCGCTTCATACTGATCAATAATCGATGGATCCATAGGTGCATTTGTATTGACATCTAAACCAGCATTTGAAGTGAAATTATTTGCGTAACTCACATAAAATGAAGTGGTTTTGAACGGTTCATAAATGAAACCTAATTTAGGAGAAAAAGCACTTTCAGTTTTTGTTTTTTCAATGCCATTTGCAACAAGTGTTTGTACCCCTGTGTCATAAGTGAATGCTTTAGATCTTGGTGTTCTCTGATAAGTGTAACGAAGTCCTGCCAATACTTTAAATTGATCAGTTAAGGCAATTAAGTCCTGAACAAATCCACCCATTCTATAAATTGGGGTTTTAGTGTCAGAAATTGCTGAAGTTTCCGGCATATTAAAGTTAGAAGGGATGTTGAAACTAGAAGGATCCAGAATATTTACTGTATCATAATATTTTGCGCCTTTCGCATCTTTCAGCAGGTTAGGATCAGAAAACCCATAGGCTTTAGTAATCGACTGATCTGCATCAGCTCCTACTAATAAAGTATGTGCGATACCAGCAGTTTTAAAAGCGCCGGATAAGTTGATTTGTTGATTATAAGTTTCTTCTTCTGTTTTAGAACGAGTTAATGCACGGTTCCATGAACCATTTGCTAATGCAGCAGGACGTTCAGAAGAGAAGTAATTTCTAGTATAAGATTGAAGAGAAGCCACTACATTTAATTTCCAGTTGTCGTTAAACTTATGAGTAATGTTGGCTTGGGCAGTAGTGGTATTGGTTTTATTGTATGCCCAGCTGGTATTTAAAAACATGTGTCTGCTGATGTTTGCAGGCAATTGGTTACCAACGGTTCCTACACCAAAGTCTGGTGTGAAATCACTTTTCAAGTAATCTCCTTGTAAGAGGATTTCTGTTTTATCACTTACTTTATATAACAAGGAAGGGTTCACATAAACTCGGTTAGAAGTTACATGATCTCTGTAACTGCCAGCATCCTCGTAGGTACCAATTACTCGGAAAGCAAGATCTTTGGTAATTGGACCATAAACATCAGCCGTAGGCTTGTATAAATCATAACTACCTGCACGCATAGAAACTTCACCACCGTAGTTGAACTGTGGTTTTTTAGTCACCATGTTGACTACAGCACCACCAGAAACACCACCATATAATAAAGCAGCACTACCTTTTAAGACTTCAACGGATTCTAGTGTACTGGTTTCAGGCATTCCGCCAGTAGTGGTACGTGCGCCATTTTTGAACACATTATTGGTACCTAAAGCATAACCACGGGCGTAAAAAGTTTCACCACTTACACCACCACGATTAGCACCAAAAGCAACACCATTTACATTTTTCAACACATCGCTGAGTCTGCTTGCTTGTTGGTCAGTTATGGTTTGGCTATTGATAATTTGTACTGCCTGAGGAAGGTCTCTTACAGGGATGGATACTTTGCCCAGGCTCACTGGCTTTAGGTTCGGGCTCACATTAGCCGCGATGATTACTTCATTCAGCTCCGATGAGGTTTCGTTAAGTGTGAAGTATAGTTTTGTATCCTGCCCTTCAATAACAGTTGCCGTTTGGGTTTGTACTTCTAAGCCGATATAAGAGGTTTTTATCGTGTATTTTCCAGATTTCAGGTGGCTGAAAACAAATGTACCATCTTCATTAGTGAGGGTTTTTCTGTTGTTTTCTACAATCTGCACATTCACATAAGCAGCAGGTTTACCATCACTTGTACTTACTTTTCCGCTGATTGTACCTCTTACTGGTGCCGAAGCCAGCTGAGCAAAAGTGGTATTGGTTAATGAAATAAGCAGCGCAAGGCTAAATAATATGTAAAGTTTCTTCATGAGCTTTATTTAGATTAATTCTAACGTGGCGCAAATGTACTGGCTGATGAGGAGAACTGCAAATTTATTTAGAATTAAAACAAATAAGGTTTTAGCCTTTAGAAAACAACCATTAGAAAGGGTAGGAAATATGCTGGAACCAGAAAGAATCGCATACGCGGAGATCGCGAATGCGAAGAAATATAAAAATATTTTCAGTCGGATATAATAAACCGAATAGACGAGCGTCTATATATATGAGAGCGTTAATTTAAACGGGGAGGTTTCGGAGGAAACTTCCCCGTTTTACTTTAAAAATTATTTTAAACACCAAACATGGTAGGTGCCATCTTTCATTTCAGACCCTTCCACGACCTTTTCAAAACCAGGGAATTTCGTTCCCCATTCCTGCAGACTGCGGATATAGCTTAACCATGGACCATCTGCCGGACCGAAACTTTCACCCGGCATAATGATTGGAATTCCTGGAGGGTAAGGAATCACGCCAACTGCAGAAGTTCTGCCCGCCAGTTTATCTAATGGCAATAACTCCACATCACCCGACATCAGTTTTTGGAAACCAACCCTTGGCGTGGTTACCGGTGTTGGCAGCTGACTAAATGCTGCGGTTTGCCATTTATCCATATTGCTTTCTCTCATATTATGGAACATTTCATCCGCAAGATCCTTTAATCCCATCTTTCCATAACGGTCAGAATAGTTGGCAGGAAGGTCAGGAATAGTTGCTGTTAATGGCGTATTCTCATCATAATGCCTTTTGAACTCTAAAAGTGCATTGATCAATGTACCCCATTTCCCCTTGGTATTTCCTACAGAGAACAGGCAAAGTACCATGAAATCTGTAGTCCTGGAAGGGATAATACCTTTGGCATATAAGAAAGAGGAAACTACCGCTGCCGGGATTCCCCAGGCACTCAATTTACCGTTATCTTCCATTCCCGGGCATAAGATCCCTGCTTTAATCGGATCCAGCATACACCAGTTTTCGGTCATCTGGTCGAAACCATGCCAGGCATCCCCAGGCTTCAATACCCAGCAATTCGAATCGTGACTCAGCAATTCTTTAGGCGCATCTGCAAAATCTACTTGTTTTCCAGTTGCCGGATCAGTGACCGTTGGCGCATTCCAGGAACCAAAGAACCAGTCTTTTTTCTGATGGAAAGCACGTTGTGTACGGGCTAATGCCTGACGGAAATCTACGGCCTCATCAATCACCTCCTGGGTAAGGATTTCTCCCTGTTGACCATCCATCATCGCTGCACCAATTTCATTGGAAGCGATGATCGCGTACAATGGAGAAGTGGTAGATTGTAAAAGGTAGGATTCGTTAAACCGACTGTGTTCAATTGGTCTTCTACCATTCCTGACGTGGATGTAAGAAGACTGAGAAAGCGCAGCCAGTAATTTATGCGTAGAATGCGTTACAAATATCGTAGGGGCATCTTTTGGATGATCTTCCGCTTTGCCACGCAAGCCATAACGGTCTTTATATAATGGGTTGAAACGGGCATAAGCATACCAGGCCTCATCCAGGTGGATCTGGTCTACGGTTGGTGCCAGCAAATTTTCCAGTTCTTTAGAATTGTAACACATGCCATCGTAAGTGCTGTTCGTCACCACCGCATAAACCGGTCTATCCTGAGTGGCATGACTTTTTAGGGCATGATTGTCTATTTTCTTTTGGATCACTTCTGGTGAAAATTCTTTCGCCGGAATTGGACCGATAATACCAAAACGGTTACGGGTAGGGATAAAGAAGACCGGAATCGCACTCGTCATGGTCAAGGATTGCTCTATGGATTTATGACAATTTCGATCACATAAGGCATACTGTCCATCCGCAACTGCAGCGGTAAATATTGCTCTGTTGGAACCGGAAGTTCCGTTCAGCATATTATAACTTAAATGCGAGCCAAATACTTTTGCAACATAGGCTTCCGATTCTTTTACAGGCCCTTCATGGTCTAACAGAGAGCCTAGCGGCGTTCTTTCGATTCCAGTATCCGTACGGAAAAGATTTTCTCCAAAGAAATCAAAAAATACTCTTCCAACCGGAGATTTGGTGAAGGCAATTCCACCCTGGTGTCCTGGAGCAGCCCAGGAATACTCTGCCGAATTCTCTGTATAATTGATTAAAGCTTTTGTAAATGGAGGGAGTAAGTTTTCAAAATAATGATGAATCGCAATCTCAATCCTTCCGCCAAGGAAGGAAGCAGTGTCTTCCAGCATCCATATAAATTCATTCGCCAGACTCATGGATTCTATAGTGAATGAATTCTGATCGCCTTTTTCTGCAATCAAGAATACGGGAACGGAAGCATTTCTTTTTCTAATTTCCTGCAGTAATGCGGTGCCTTGCTGATGGGTAGCCTCATCATTATCACCTAAAGTCCAGTCTAACAGGACACAGCTGATGGCCGCATCAGAGATGATCACCGATAAGGCATCGTCGTAAGAAATGGCCTCAATGACTTCAAAATTCCGGTCTTGCAATTCATTTACCAATGCTCTGACCGCTCTTCCATTGGCTGTATTTAGAGTAAGAAGTTCATCATCGATGATCAGCACTTTTCTTTTGTTGAGTTTATTGATACGTTGAATCATAGGTTTATTTATTTAATTAGAGTCGAGTGGATAAGCGCCTTTATGGCTGCGGTTATAATTGAAAGCGTAAAGCGCAGTGGTAATCAGTACAGAAACGAAAGCACCCAATACGGTAATAGAATCGGAACTCACCACAGACCAGATGCAGTAAATAAAGGCAATGCCGATAATTACGATGTAAGCGTTGCGTTTTTCGCCCAGGTTTCCATGACCGATGAGCATCAATGCCGCACAGGTATAGATGTAAGGAATCACCGTAAAGATCACCGTGATCGAAGAAACAATGCCAAATTGTTTGGCCGCATTTGGCGAAATGGTGGTCAGTTGTAACACGGTCATCAGTACGCCCACAATGATCAACCCGGTTACCGGAATCCCATCTTTGTTCACTTTAGCAAATATTTTAGGGAATAAACCATCATCAGCCGCTGCTTTTGCCGTTTGTCCGGCAACCAATGTCCAGCCACCAACTGATCCTAAACAGCCTAGCATCGCACAGAAAGCCACTACTGCACCTGCAGTTTTCCCCAGGGCCATCGCTACTGCATCGCCGAAAGGAGAAGAGGAAACCTGCAATTCTGCATTGGGGATCATACCCATAATGGCTGTACTGGATAAGATATAAGAGACCGCGGCAATTAATACCCCGCCAACGGTCGCAATAGGCACATTCTTTTTAGGGTTTTCCACTACTCCCGCTACAACAGAAGCAGTTTCTACGCCGATAAATGCCCATAAAGTAATATTTAGAACACTTTGTACGGCACCAAGAGAATCTTTTCCACTCACGTTCCAGGCCTCCATATAGGTACTGCTCTTAAACCAGAACCAACCAAATACGGCTACACCAATGATTGGAATCAAGGCTAAAACTGTCGTAAAGGCCTGCACTTTAGTCATTAACCGCGGTCCAGAGATGTTGATCAGCACAAATGCCCATAGGATGGCTATAGAGCAAATGGTAGCAGGAATGGGTTCTTTTAAAAAGGGAAAGAAGTAACTGAGGTAGCCTACACCGACTACTACAATTGCGATGTTACCCACCCAGGCGGCCACCCAGTACAGCATATTGGTCTGGTAACCTAGAAAAGGACCAAAAGCCCTTCTTGCATACGCGTAAGAACCACCCGGACTACGGTCTATCGAAGAGATTTTCGCATAGACTATAGATAGGGCAATCGCACCCACAATGGTGACCAGCCAGCCATAAATGGCAATTCCACCTGTAGCCGCCAGGTTTGCAGGCAGCAGGAATACCCCTGAGCCCATAATGTTTCCCGCAACCATCAGCATTACAGGGATTAAACCAACTTTCTTATTGTTTTCTGCCATAATATTTAAGGATTTAGATAGACCTTAAAACAAAGCTATTGATCCACTTCTGAAAAGAGTAGGAAGGAAAGGAGCAATCCGTTTCACTTTATAAAGTGGAACATAGTTTAGCGGATACAGGTAGGGCTTTTATGTATTTTGAGGAATTAAATATAATTATGGCGCTGACTGAAAATCGATTAATTAAGCTATCTATTTACCTCACAGGTGTTTTTGCTTTTTTAAGCATCTGTTTTGGCTTGTTTACAGATGCCAAGGCCATCATCTTTGACGGACTTTTCAGCCTGATAGGGATGGTACTTTCCATTGCTTCCATCTTTGCACTCCGCTTTATCCGAAAACCCGAAGATCAGGTGCTTCCTTATGGAAGAGCACACTTTGAACCCTTTATTATTCTGATCCAATGTCTGGTGATCATCTTCCTCTGTCTCTATTCTTTAATTACCGCAAGCCTGGATTTTATGCATGGCGGCAGAATTGTAGACCTGGATGTGGCCATTGGCTTTTTGATTTTTTCTGCATTAGGTTCTTTAGTGATCTGGTTGTATTTCCGGAGAAAAGCAAGGAAAGTGTCTTCTGAGTTTGTCAGGATTGAAGCCTTGGAATGGCAGTTGGGTGCTTTTTTAAGTGTGGCCATTCTGGTAGGTATGGTGATTGCCTTTGTCCTGGACCGACTCGGTTTCCATGCTGTTGTGCCTTATATAGATCCAACATTGGTGATTCTGGCCTCTCTTGTTTTTCTCATAGAACCGATCAAAACAGGGATCAGAAACCTGAAAGAACTGCTGCTGTTTGCCCCTGATGATGAGGTGGAAAGAACCACCAAAGCGCTGGTTCAGGAGATCGTGACCCAAAAAAACTTCTTAGAAGTGAAGAGTCATATCGCAAAAACAGGGAAGTACCACCTGATAGAAATTGATTTCCTCTTGCCGGAAGGCTATCCGCTCCATTCGGTAGATGAGCTGGATCTGATCCGGGCAGCGGTATATGAAGGGATTAAAAATAAAAACAACAACCTATGGCTCACCATTTCTTTTACCGCACAGCGGAAATGGATGCTGTAATGATGGTCTCCTATGTTAACATTATATATACGATCAAATTATGCTTTTTAAACAGACACTCGCTTTTTTACTTCTTCAGATGGTGGTGATGACCACTTTTGCACAAAAGGATTCCCTGACGCGGAAACGTCTTGATAGTCTGGAGGCCCGCTTAAATTACCTGGATATCCGATTAAAGAAAAATGCTTCGCCACCCAGGACACAAACCAGAAGTGCCGTAGAATCCGGGAGATATACAGGGGTGGTGATGGCCGATGATGAAAGTATAGCACTGCAGATTGGTGGTTTTATACAGACAGATGCGATTCATGATTTTCACAATAACAACAGTCCTTTAGGGTTTTTATCTTCAGGAATAGACATTCCTAATGCTAAAAAAAGCAATACTACTTATAGCGTCGCCGCCAGTCGTTTTAACCTGAGCGGACAGATTCCCATTGAAGGTAAGGGACTAAAAACAGTACTGGAGTTCGATCTTTTCAATAGTTCCTTTAGTCCGAATTTGAGAATGGCCTACGCCGAATATGGAAAGGTGCTGGTTGGGATGTACTGGTCCAACTTCATGGATGTAGATGCTTATCCAAATACCTTGGATTATAATGGGCCCAACTCCATGACTTACGGCAGGCAGGTGCAGTTCAGGGTAACCTTGCCAGTCAGCAAAACTACAGATGTGGTCTTGGCACTGGAAGATCCGGAGAGTTTTTTGACGCTTCCTGATGAGTCAGGCTTTAAGGCATTAAAGCAAGTTCCTGACCTGACTGCCAGTATTCAGTACAGTAAAAATGGAAGTCACCTGCGTTTTGCTTCAGTATTACACCCAATTGTCTACCAAAATACTTTGCAGGAAAGAGAAAGTAAGGTCGGTTATGGCCTCACTGCCAGTGGTGTTTTGCAGCAGCCAGGAAACAAGGATAATTTTGTGTTTCAGGCCAGTTATGGTCAGGGAATCAGTAAATACATTAACGACATTGGGCCTGATAATTATGACGGCGTCTATAATCCTGCTACTTCCAGCCTGGAAATTCTGGGTGTTTGGGGTCTTTCGGCTTCTTATGACCATTGGTGGTCGGATAAATTCAGTTCTACTGCTGGCTGGGGTTATCTGAACCTTAATAATAAGGGAGTGGTTGCAAATCAGAGTTTTAAGTCCTCGAATTATGGTATTCTAAACTTGATTTACTACCCTAATAGCTTTATCAAAGGAGGTATGGAGTATTTATATGGTACCAGAAAGAACGTAAACGGTGATTCTGCCAATAATAGTCGCATTCAGCTTACTTTACAATTTAGATTTTAGTTATTCTTTCCGGGAGTTGTGTGTTAAGAAATTAAATGTTCCTGCTCTTTTATCTTCATAAAAATGGAATGACTTTACATAGAATTATTCTGATAATAATCCTCTATTTAGGTAATTATTTATTTTAAAATAAATAAAACCTTTTTCCCTTAATAATGTACTATAATAAACCTCTCTCTCCTAAAAAGGGATTTTTGGATTATATTATAGAGATATAGGTTGTGAAATTATTAATTGCTAGCGGAAAAAACTTACAAAATCCATTACCTATGGAAAAACATACTCCTCATGCTAACAGGTATCTCCGTCCGGGATAATGTAACTGTTACCTCAAAACATCCTATCTATCCTTGAAATCATAAATGCTATGTTATATGGTACATTTTTCCCCGCAAATTGATACTCACGCGTTTGTAAGCGCCGCTTATCTGCTTTTTCTCGTTCCTCAAGTCGTAAAACACCCCCTTTTCCGATTTATAAATACCCTTAAAAAGAAACTTTCCCCTGAACAAAAGGAGGAAGAACTACAACGGCTTCAGCTGGAAGCTGGCGATACCCCATGTCAGGGGCAGCTGCTTTATAGTGAAGATAAGCGCAATGCCTATCTGCAGATCCTGGAGAAAACTCTCGCCGATCAGCAGCCTTTTTTGACTAAAGGCTACTCTATTAAAGACTTCGCAGAAGATACCGGCATCCCCGCTCATCATCTTTCCTGCTTGATTAACAAGGAGTATCAGCTTAATTTCCAGAATTTCATTAACTTTCAGAGAGTGGAGTATGTGAAGTCGCAGATCCATCAGGAAGAATGGAAACAATTGTCTTTAGAAGGTATGGCCTGGCAAGCGGGCTTTACTTCCAGAACAACATTTTTCAGGGCTTTTATTAAAAACACCGGTAAAGCGCCCTCTTATTATTTAGGTGATACTCACCATAAGCTATAATTTAATGAAGTTTAAAATTTTAACGTTTTTATCTGTACTGTGTACCCCGGTTTTATTAAAGGCACAAGGAGTCGAAATTCCTGTATCCTCTAAAACGAAGCTTACTTTATCAGGGATGCTGCAAAGTCAGTTCAATTATTCACTCGACGATGATGTGGACATCAAAGGGATGCACCATTCCGGTGAGGAGCATTTTGCGCACAATTCCTTTTCTGTAAAACGGGCAAGGGTGCAGTTGAATGCGGCGATCAACGACCGCATCAATGCCGTAATCCTGGTCAACTTTGGCGACTTTACCGGAAATCCCCAGAACAAGGTACTGGAAAATGCGTATATAAAATATAGTGTCAATGATTATGTGAATTTTCAATTCGGACAGTTTCGTCCGCAATTTGGACAGGAAGATAATTATCCGGTAGACTTTGTAAAATCGATAGACTTCTCTAATCAATATTATTTGTTCGGTGCCAATAGCTGGCAAAGTTTCCAGATTGGTGCTAGCTTCTCCGGACAGATTAAAGACATCGACATTCCTATTCAATATTCGGTAGGGGTGTTTAATGGCAATAATAGAAACCAGGTCAGCGATAACGACGATGGTAAGATTTTTCCTGCACGCGTAGTACTCGGTTTAAGTAAAAATACACATCTGGGTGGCAGCGCTGGATTCGGTAAAAACATGGGACAGAAGATCTGGGCTTACGGCGTAGATGTGGATTATACGAAAAAACTGAATGAACGATGGGGAATGTCCTTTGTTTCTGAATATAAACAAGGGATCAATAGTCAGGAGTTTTTTGGACAGGAAACACCGGTAATCCCAGTCAGCAAATATGCGATGAGAGGGATTTATATGCTGCCAAATGTGAGCTATAGTTTTAAAAACACCAGGTTGAAAGACCTGGAATTTGCTTTTCGATATGAATACCTGGACGCTGATTTCAGACAGGCAGGGAATTCCAGAGAAACTTATATCCCAATGCTCAGCGCTTCTTTTGCAGATGCCTATGCCATTCGTGTGCAATTGGGTTTGCAAATGGATCGATACGAAAGAAGTATACCAAACACCACACAATATAATAACAATCGAGTGATTTGCCAGATGCAAGCGCGCTTTTAGTATTTGATGCCCATTTTTAACAAAGAACAAACTAAATCATGCAAGAAGTAAACTACAAAACGCTACTGATTACCCTGGCATTCGGGCTGATCATCTGGTTTATCCCAGAACCAGAAGGGGTTAAGGCGGAAGCCTGGCACCTGCTGGCCATTTTCCTGGCCACGATTCTAGGGATTATCCTTAAAGCTGCGCCAATGGGCACCATGTCTATGATCGCAATCGCTTTAGTGGCCATTACTGGTGTACTCGCTCCCGGCGATCCCGGAAAAGCAATCGCTTTAGCACTAAGCAGTTTCGGTGATAAGGTGATCTGGCTGATCGGAATTTCCTTTTTTATTGCCCGTGGATTTATTAAAACGGGACTGGGAAGCAGGATTGCCTACCTTTTTATCCGCGTATTTGGCCGTAGTTCTTTGGGATTAGGTTATGGCCTTGGATTGGCGGATTTAGTGCTGGCTCCTGCAATCCCTAGTAATACAGCCCGTGGCGGCGGTATTATTTATCCGATTATGAAATCTATGGCCATCAATTTTGGCTCTTTTCCTGATAAAGAAGAAACACACCGCAAGCTGGGCGCTTACCTGAGTTTGAGTAGTTATAACGTCAACCTGATCACTTCTTCTATGTTCCTGACTGGTACGGCCAGTAACCCGATGTGTCAGAAGTTTGCGGCCGACCTTGGGATTCAGATTACCTGGATGTCATGGATGTGGGCAGCCATTGTTCCCGGTATCATTTCCTTGATCTTGATTCCTTATGTACTCTATAAAATCTATCCCCCTGAAATAAAAGTGACCCAGGGCGCCACAAAAATGGCTTCAGATAAACTGAAAGAAATGGGCAAAGTGTCTACCAATGAATGGCTGATGCTGATCGCCTTTGTGATCCTGCTGGTATTGTGGGTGAGCGGTGATTTCTTTAAAATTGATGCCACCACCACCGCTTTTATCGGACTGGTATTCCTATTGCTGTCCAGAGTACTGACCTGGGAAGATGTAAAAAGCGAAAAAGGAGCCTGGGACACCATTGTATGGTTCTCTGCACTGGTCATGATGGGCAGCGCGCTAAATACCCTCGGATTAATTCCCTGGTTAAGTAATGCAGTAAAAGATCAGCTTGGAGGCTTAAGCTGGACGATGGCTTTTCCAATTATCATCCTGGTTTATTTTTACAGCCATTATCTTTTTGCCAGTGCAACGGCACACGTTGCTTCCATGTATGCGGCCTTCTTAGGAGTAGGGGTGATCATTGGTATTCCACCGATGCTGCTCGCCTTATCACTAGGTTTCTGCGGCGGTATTTTTGGTACGTTAACGCATTATGGCCATGGACCTGCACCGGTATTTTTTGGAAGTACCTATGTAGATGTGAAAGATTGGTGGTCGAAAGGTTTTGTATTGAGCATCATTTTTCTGATCGTATGGATGGGTATCGGCGGACTTTGGTGGAAAGTAATTGGCGTATTTTAATTTAAAGCTATGGATAGAAAAACAAATACCTCTACGCTGATGCGTAAAACATTAATGGCTTTAACAGGACTATTCCTGTGCTTTTTTCTGGTGATTCATCTGTTGGGCAACCTGCAGCTGTTGTTGCCCGCAGAACAGGCAAAAGGAAGTTTTAATGGTTATTCACAGCTGCTTTCGGGCAATATTTTTATAAAAATCATTTCTTATGTGCTGTACGCTTCGATTATTATCCACGGTGTAGATGCATTGGTGATCACCCTGAAAAATAAAAAAACTGCCGGTAAATATGCGGTAGATGGAAGAGCAGCCACCAGTAAATGGTATTCCCGGAATATGGGGATCCTTGGTACGCTGATCCTGATCTTTCTGGTGTTCCACTTTAAAGATTTCTGGTACCAATATAAGTTTGGAACGCTACCAATGGACGAGTTCGGTCATAAGGATTTATATACGATAGTGATTGCCGCTTACCAGGATTGGTGGTACGTATTATTTTATGTGCTTTCCATGTTTGCTTTAGGTTATCACCTGCTGCACGGCTTTTTTAGTGCCGCCCGTTCTCTCGGATTGTATCATCCAAAATACGTGGCCTGGGTCAGGAATTTTGGAAAAGTATACAGCTACGTGATTACGTTCGGCTTCGCAATTATCCCAATTTATGTTTATTTAACCCAGCATGTAGTATGGAATTAAATGCTAAAATCCCGCCGGGGCCATTAAAAGATAAATGGAGCTTTTATAAAGACCATGCCCGATTGGTGAATCCCGCCAATAGAAAAAAAATGGATGTGATTGTGGTTGGAACCGGACTTTCCGGAAGTGCCGCCGCCGCATCTTTAGGTGAAATGGGCTATAATGTCAAATCATTCTGCTTCCAGGACTCCGCAAGAAGAGCGCATTCCGTTGCCGCACAAGGTGGTGTGAATGCCATGAAAAACTATAAAAATGATGGCGATAGTGTGTATCGCATGTTTTATGATACGATAAAAGGAGGCGATTTTCGCTCCCGGGAAGCCAATGTGTACCGATTGGCAGAATGTTCCGCACAGCTGATCGATCAGGCAGTTGCCCAGGGCGTACCTTTTGGCCGTGAATATGGAGGATACTTGAATAACCGCTCTTTTGGAGGGGTACAGGTAAGCCGTACCTTTTATGCAAGAGGGCAAACCGGACAACAATTGCTGTTGGGCGCTTATCAGGCACTCATGAGACAGGTTGCCGCTAAAACGGTGACTTTATATACCAGACATGAGATGTTGGACCTGGTGATGGTAGACGGAAAGGCGAGAGGGATCATTGTGAGGAATCTTGATACCGGTGAAATCGAAAGACACAGTGCACATACGGTGGTGCTGGCAACTGGGGGCTTCGGTAAGATTTACTATTTGTCTACACTGGCGATGGGCTGCAATGCCTCTGCCATCTGGCGTGCCCATAAAAAAGGAGCATTAATGGCTTGTCCAAGTTGGACGCAGGTTCACCCGACTTCTTTACCACAATCGGGAAGTTACCAGAGCAAGCTCACCCTGATGTCCGAATCTTTAAGAAATGATGGTCGGATCTGGGTGCCTTTGAAAAATCCAGAAAATAGAAAACCCAATGATATTCCTGAAACAGAAAGAGATTACTACCTGGAACGCAGATACCCAGCTTTTGGGAATCTTGCGCCAAGGGATATTTCTTCCCGGGCAGCAAAAGAACGCATTGATGCCGGATTTGGCGTAGGCCCTCAGCTCAATGCCGTTTATCTGGACTTTTCAAAAGCGATCAAAGAACAAGGACAAGGAAAGATTAAAGAGAAGTACGGAAACTTGTTCGATATGTACCGTAAAATTACGGACATCGATGCTTATAAAGAACCAATGATGATTTCACCAGCTGCGCATTTTTCTATGGGTGGTTTATGGGTGGATTATGAACTGATGACCACCATTCCAGGACTATTTGCATTAGGTGAAGCCAATTTTGCGGATCATGGTGCCAATAGACTGGGGGCCAATTCCCTGCTGCAGGCTTGTGTGGATGGCTATTTTATTGCGCCATATACCATTTCAAATTACCTGGCCGGAGAGATTAAATCCGCAAGACTAACCACCGAAGAGCAGGAATTTGTAGATGCCGAAGTTCGCGTAAGGGCACACCTGGGAAAATTACTAGCCATTAATGGCACTAAAACCGCTGATCAATACCATAAAATATTGGGAAAACTTCTTTATGACTATTGTGGTTTATCAAGGAGTAGAGAAGGATTAATTAAAGCAATACAAGAAATCAAAAACTTGCGCGCAGATTTCTATCAAAACCTCAAGGTACCCGGTACGGAGGAAGAGATGAATGGAGAGCTGGAAAAAGCAGGCCGTATTAGTGATTACCTGGAGATTGCGGAATTGATGTGTCAGGATGCGCTGACAAGAGAAGAATCTTGTGGTGCCCATTTCAGGGAAGAATACCAGACTCCGGAAGGAGAGGCCTTAAGAAACGACGAAAAATATTGTTTCGTTTCTGCCTGGAAATATCAGGGGGAGGATCAGGAAGAAGTTTTGGTTCCAGAACCCCTGCATTTTGAAAATGTAGAATTAACCGTAAGGAGTTATAAATAATATACCGGCTATGAAAATCTATTTAAAAATATGGCGACAAAGTGATGCCGGTAGTCCGGGGAAATTGGTCGATTATGAATTGGACAATGTGATTCCTCACATGTCATTTCTGGAAATGATGGACACACTGAATGAACAGCTGATTTTGAGCGGCGATCGTCCTGTAGAGTTTGATCATGATTGCCGGGAGGGAATTTGTGGTCAATGTGGAATGATGATCAATGGTCGTGCGCATGGCCCCATCAAACATTTAACCACTTGTCAGCTGCACATGCGGGAATTTAAAGATGAGGATACAATATATATTGAACCTTTTAGAGGAGCCGCTTTCCCAGTAAAAAGGGATTTAAGGGTAGACCGTTCTGCTTTCGACCGCATCATCCAGGCCGGAGGTTTTGTTTCCGTAAATACAGGGCAGGCACCAGAAGCAAATGGCATCCCAATCACTCATGAACAAGCAGAATCGGCTTTCGATAGTGCCGCATGCATTGGCTGCGGGGCTTGTGTGGCCACCTGCAAAAATTCAAGCGCCGCATTATTTACTTCCGCAAAGATTGCGCACCTGGTGAAATTGCCTCAAGGAAAGATGGAATCCAACAAGCGGGTGTTGTCAATGGTGGCACAAATGGATCTCGAAGATTTTGGCCATTGTACCAACACTGAAGCCTGTGAGGTGGAATGTCCGCAAAGCATTTCCGTCCTGAATATCGCCAGAATGAATTGGGAATATACCCTGAGTAAAGTTTTAAAAAAGTAATATGTTTAAAAATCTACCTAACTGTAAAAATTATGCCCTGCTTTGTGGCCTGATGGTTTGGGGCATTACTGCAAATGCACAGAATACGTCATTGGAGGATTGTTTTAACCTCGCACAGCAGAATAACCTGAGCCTCAGACAGGCGAAATCCTCTCTGGCTTCAGGAGAGGCCAACCTGAAAGCAGAGAAAAAAAGCTACCTGCCAAAGGTGGATTTATTGTCTAGCTATACGTATCTAAGCAGTCCTTTAACGATCAACTTACAACAGGCAAGGGACGGTGTAGTTAATGGATCTTCTCAGCAAAGTGTCAATACTGCCAATGAGGTGTTCAAAGAAATCACCGGAAATCCACTGCCCCAGTCTGTACAGGATCGCATATATAATACCTCTAAAAATGTAATCGGAGCCATTTACCCGGATTATAATCCCAGTTTGAGTAAACAATCTTATTTTGTAGCAGGGGTCGGCTTCCGGCAACCCATATTTTTAGGCTATAAATTAGATGCTGCTGGAAATCTGGCAGAATCCCTGGTAAAATCGGCAGATATCAATGTAGACCTGGTAGGGAAGGAAGTGGAGTTCCTGATATCTTTACAGTACCTACGGATTTTATATTTAAATACCCTGCTTTCTGAACAGCAGACCATGGTGAATGCGCTGACGAAAAACAATGAATATGCACAGCAGCTGGTGAAAAACGAAATCCTAGCGCCATATCAGAAAAGCTGGACAAATGTGGTTTTGATTCAAGCACAAAGTCAATTCAATAATATTAAGCTGGAACAGGAAAATGCCAGGGTGGAATTGAATAAATTACTGGGGATTCCTTTAGACTCCAATATTGTGATCGCAGATACGCTAAAATATCGTCCTATAGAACCAGCAGCTCCAAAAGAGGATTTCTGGGTGTCTAATCCGATTTACAGACTCGCGGGAAGCAAAATCAATTATGCTAAAACTGCAGAAAAGATCAGCAGGTCTTTCTCTTTGCCCAATATTTTTGCCATCGGTAATTACAACCTGTATCAGAAAGACCTTCCGGTGACGATTCCGGATTGGTTTATCGGAGTAGAGCTGCAATGGAGTCTGTTTAACGGACAAACCCGTAAACGCACGCAAGCTGCAAGCAAGCTGGTGGAAGAGGCAAAACTTGGAGAACAGAGTGCCGGATTGGCCTTGCAGGTGCAATCAACGGTGGCCAGAAATAAAATGAAATCACTGCAAAACGATGTATACGCCTTAGGTAATGCCCGTAAAGAAGCGCACACCACAAGCACTCTGATTGGTGAAAGGATGAAAAACCAACTGTCTTCTCCTAAAGATGTGAACGACGCTTTATTGGTAGAAACGGAAATCGATAAAGGGTACCATACTGCAGTGTTCGGCTATTACCTGGCCGTTGCCGCTTATTTTAACAGCATTGGATCGCCTAAAGAACTGGCAAAATACCTTAAATAAAACTTAAAAACTCAAGCTATAAAACACATATACATGAAAGATATCATCAAAAATTACTGGGCCTTACTGATCCCTATTATAGTGGTCATCGCTGCTTTGTTCTTCTTTCTGGCAGGGAATAAAAAACAAGACAATAATTTCATCGGCATGGTAGATGCTTCCAGTGTGGATGTCGCAGCTGAATTTCCAGGGCGTTTGGACTCCCTGCTGGTAGAACTTGGGGATACCGTAAAAGAAGGACAAATTGTTGCAATTCTTCGTTCCAATGAGATTGACGCGATAAAAGCACAGGCGCTTGCTGCAATTGATGCGGCAAAAGGACAGCAGGAATTATTGTTAAAAGGGGCAAGACCAGAACTGATCGATGCAACTTCTAAATTGTACCAGATTAGCGAAGACCAATATAAATTATTTAGCGCCACCAATGATAGGATGCAGCGTTTGTACAAAGCAGATGTGATCTCCGGTCAGGAAAGGGATGTTTTCTATTTCCGTTATGAGGCTGCGAAAAAAGAAATGGAAATGGCAAAACTGAACCTGAAAATGCTGAAAGATGGTACGCGTCCGGAAATTATGAAAACGGCCAATGCGATTGTAAAACAAGCGGAACAGGCTTATGAGCTGACCAAATCATTAGGCGACAATACCAGGGTTCATGCACCTGCAGATGGGGTAATTTCCAGCTTAGTAACCCACCAGGGGGAAATTGTTTCTATAGGTTATCCAATGATGACCATTGAAAAGAAAAACTCCAAACTGCTGAGGTTTAATGTCCGTCAGGATGAATCTAATCTTTTAAAGGTTGGGTCTAAAGCTTCGGTAAAAGTGCCTGGCTGTGATCCTGAAACTTTTGAAGTAAAAGTGACTTCAATTGCGCCTACCTTAGAGTTTGCGAATTGGGTACCTACAAAAGACAAAGGTCAGTTTGAATTGAGAACATTTACGATAGAGCTGAAGCCAGAAAACCCTGCCGGAATTAAAGGCTTGCGTGCTGGTATGACGGCTTCCTTAATTTTGCCATAATGCGTTCGACTTGTCAAATCATCATTCGGGAATGGAACAGGATTCTCCATCTAAAGGTATTTTACCTGGTGATGCTGGTGGTCCCTGCTCTGTTGTTTTCTTTTTATGCGTATATCTATCAGGAGAAAGAAGCGAAAAACCTTCCTTTTGCGATTTGGGATGACGATCAAAGTCCGGTGAGCCGACAGCTGATTTTCTTGCTGGAGCAACGGGATGCCTTACGCATCACCAAAAGATTGTATAGCGAAGCAGAAGTGCAGAAGGCGATTCAAAAAGGAGAGATCATGGGGGCCGTACATTTCCCGGTAAATATGCAGAATGATATTTATAGCCGTCATCCTACCACAGTAACGCTGTATACCAACGCTGCGGCTTTAGTCCCTGCAAAAATGGTGTACAAGGCAGCAGCACAGGTGATCATCACGGGAAGTAGCGGGATTATTCTGAAAAAGCTGGTCAAAACAGGGATGGCGCCAGATCGGGCTATGGCTTTGGCCAATCCCATTAAACTGGACACCTACCAGCTGTACAATGCCACTTACAATTACCAGGAATACCTCGTACCCGGGCTGATTACGGTAGGCATGCAAATGATTCTGATCATCAGCAGCATGCTGGCACTCAATTATGAATACAAGACCAATACGATGCCGCAGTTATATGAACTGGCAAAAGGATCTGCATTTCGAGTAATTGCTGGTAAAACGATCGCCCATCTGGTGGTCAGCTGGTTCAATTTTGTCCTCATTGCCTTTATCCTCTTTCCTTTCTTTGATATCGGTGTGCCAGCGGCAACAGGTAAGTTTTTTGCGCTGTATACCCTGCTCTCTATCGCATGTATTGGTATCGGAATGTTCATTTCTGCTTTATTTAAAGATGTCATGCTTTCCGGTGATGTGGCTTTGTTTTATACTTCGCCGGCCTTTGTGTTCAGCGGTTTTACTTTTCCAAGATGGGCAATGCCCTGGTATGATCAGTATTATGCGACGATTATGCCCTACACGCCATTTTTGGATACTTTCTTTAAGATATATTATATGAACCTGCCATTCTATTATGCGCAGGCTGATTTGTATAAATTATTGTTGTTTCCGGCGGTCATGTTCCCGACTGCCTTAATTCTTTTCCAACGTCAATTTAATAACAGCAAAAATGAAGCAGCAGTCGAACCCGTCCTTAATTAATCTTTTACTGAGAGAAGCAGGGCTAGTGGTGAAGGACCATAGTTTGCTCCTTACACTGCTGATCGCACCTTTGCTATATGCCTTTTTTTACGGCAGTATTTATATCAATAAAGAAGAAGAAAATGTGAAACTGGCCATTGTAGATGATGATCAGACCCGCTTGTCTCGTTTATTACAGCAAAATATAGACAATTCTCCAATGGTTGAACTGATCCATTTTTCTAACCTGGAAGATGCAAAAGAACAGATGTATGAGGGGAATTGCCAGGGCTATATGTACATCCCGAGAGGGACACAGACCAACTTGTTAAGCCTGAAGCAAAGCAATGTGGTGTTGGCTGTAAATGCCGCCAGATTTCTGCCATCCAGTGACATTTTAGCTAGTGTGCAGGCCATCTGCCTGACTGTCGGAGCAGGGGTACGGCTTCAGTTTTTCGAGAAAAGTGAGGGGATGACTTCCGCAATTGCCATGCAGAATGTGATGCCGGTCAGCCTAGATTATCGTCCGTTGTTCAATGAACGGTCCAGTTACGGTGCTTTCTTATTGCCAGGCTTGCTGGCGCTGATCTTGCAGCAAACCTTATTGATCGGTCTTTCCGAAAGTGTAGCCGCAGAAAGACAGCATTCTACCATTGCTGGCTGGTTAAGGGGAGGAGCTTCCATGGCGATTTGGGGCAAAGGGTTGTTTTACCTGATCCTATTCTCTGCTTATGCGTTTTTCTTTTTGAATGTGAACTATAGTTTGCTGAACCTGCCCATGAGGGGCAATGGTTTGGAACTGACTTTACTCTTGCTGCTGTTCCTGCTCACTTTAATCCCAATGGGACAGTTTATCGGTTCTTTATTCAAATCGCAATTGCTCTGTTTACAGATGATGGCCTTTTCCACGTATCCGATTTTCCTGATTACCGGATATTCCTGGCCATTTGAATCTTTGCCATTGCCGGTGCAATGGTTGTCGATGCTATTGCCGACAACGCCCTTTATACAGCTGTATACGGCGGTGGTACAATCTGGGGTAAGTATTTGGGAGAATCCAAAGTTGTTGCTGCACCTGATGCTGTTATGGGCTTTCTATAGTGGCATCTGTTATGCACGTTTGCATACTTTGAGAAAACGGCTGCTGGCTTAGTTTTTTAAGGAGTCTGGTGTTTTTGCATGATATCTCTATAGTTGTATGTTTATTTTAATGATGCGTTAAAGCAATTATGTAATTCGCAATAGGACTGGCGCCTATAGTTTATCCTCTAACCAGTACAGGTAGAAATGAGCTTAACAACAAAGCCCTGCAATCCTAAAATTGCAGGGCTTTTTATCTATTTGATGACCTTATCTTAAAAGGTTTTTCCAGCTTACCCTGCTAGAGATCAATTCTTCCAGGTCTTTAATGTCAATCCTTTGCTGCTCCATCGAATCACGGTGACGGATCGTTACGGTATTGTCTTCTAATGTCTGGTGATCCACAGTTAAGCAGAATGGCGTACCAATCGCATCTTGTCTGCGGTAACGTTTACCAATGGCATCTTTTTCTTCATACACACAGTTGAAATCAAGTTTCAGGCTGTTCATGATTTCTCTTGCTTTTTCTGGTAAGCCATCTTTCTTCGTTAATGGGAAGATCGCTACTTTAACTGGTGCTAAACAAGGGTGTAAGCGTAATAAAGTTCTGCTGTCTTGTTTTTCTTCTGTACTCAGATCCTGCTCTTCGAAAGCATTGATCATTGTTAATAAGAACATACGGTCTAAACCGATAGAAGTTTCGATCACGTAAGGCACATAATTCCCGTAAGGCTTACCTTCTTCATTTAGCTCGGCATCGAAATATTGCATTTTCTTACCAGAGAAAGTCTGGTGCTGTGTTAAATCGAAATCTGTACGGCTATGGATACCTTCTACTTCTTTAAAT
This sequence comes from Pedobacter polysacchareus, assembly GCF_019802255.1. Lineage (GTDB taxonomy): Bacteria > Bacteroidota > Bacteroidia > Sphingobacteriales > Sphingobacteriaceae > Pedobacter > Pedobacter polysacchareus. Next base: position 348,392 of record NZ_JAHYSS010000002.1, read on the forward strand.
CCGAATGGGAATTCAAACTCGATATCTGTAGCGGCATTTGCGTAGTGTGCTAATTTCACATGGTCATGGAATCGGTATTTCTCAGCTGGCGTACCTAAAGCCTCATGCCATTTTAGACGAGCTTCTTTCCAGTAAGCGAACCATTTTGCATCTTCACCTGGACGTACAAAGAATTGCATCTCCATTTGTTCGAATTCGCGCATTCTCATGATGAACTGACGTGCAATTACTTCATTTCTGAATGCCTTTCCGATTTGTGCAATACCGAAAGGAATTTTCATTCTGCCAGATTTCTGCACGTTCAGGAAGTTCACAAAGATACCTTGTGCCGTTTCCGGACGTAAGTATACTTCATCAGAACCTTCAGCCATCGCACCAAACTGCGTGCTGAACATCAGGTTAAACTGACGTACATCCGTCCAGTTTTTTGTACCACTCACCGGACAAGCAATTTCATGCTCTTCGATCAGTAGTTTTAAGCGTGGAAGATCATCTGAAGTTAATGCATCATCCATATCAGCCTGCAATTTTGCAGCTTTATCAGTTTTACCGTCTTTTTCGTAACGGGCAATTTTATCTTCTAACAACTGGTCTGCACGGTAGCGTTTTTTCGAGTCTTTGTTGTCGATCATTGGATCGTTAAAGCCATCTACGTGTCCGCTGGCTTTCCATACTTTTGGGTGCATAAAGATTGCAGAATCAATTCCTACAATGTTCTCATGCATCTGAACCATGGATTTCCACCAATAAGTTTTAATGTTATTTTTTAATTCAGAGCCTAATTGTCCGTAGTCATATACCGCACTTAGTCCGTCATAAATCTCGCTGCTTTGAAATACAAAACCGTATTCCTTGGCATGTGATATTACATTTTTAAATTGTTCGTCGTTAGTGTTCTTTGCCATAATGATGCAAATATAGAAGATTAACAAATATATATAGGACCTAAATTCCTACTTTTGACCATGAAACAATTTAATCTGCTTCTGGTAGGCTTCTTAATGCTTGCCGTATCTTGCACTGGACAAACGAAAAACTATATTTCTTTTAGCAATGGCGAAGAATTAAGGTCATTTTTAAATAGAAAAACACCGGGGTATCCACTGATATCTGCACATAGAGGAGGCCCTATGAAAGGTTTCCCTGAAAACTGTATCGCTACTTTTGAGAATGCTACAAAATATCAGCCGGTAGTGATCGAGTTTGATGTGGCCTTAAGTAAAGATTCAGTCTTGGTGATCATGCATGATGATCGCCTGGACAGAACCAGTACGGGGACCGGAATGATTGGCGATTATACTTATGCGGAATTGCAAAAGCTGCAGCTGAAAGACGATTACGGAACTACAACCCCTTATAAAATCCCTACTTTAAATGAGGTACTTGTTTGGGGAAAAGGAAAGGTATTATTTACAATAGATGTAAAGAAAGGAGTGCCATTTTCTAAAATTATTGCCGAGGTACGCAAAACAAAATCAGAATCAAATTCCATCGTGATTACTTATAATGACAACCAGGCGGTAGAAGTACACCATTTGGCACCAGACCTGATGATTTCTGCTTCTGTAAAATACGATACAGATTTAGAAAGGTTAAATAGTAAAGGGGTGCCAAATAACAGGATTGTCGCTTTCGTTGGGACTTCAGTTCCAGAGCAGAAAGTTTTTCAGGGTTTACATGAAAAAGGAATTACCTGTATCATGGGCACCATGGGCAACTTAGACAAACGGTCGCTGGCCAGACCAAATGGTAAGTATTACTATCAGTACCTGGTGAATGGTGCGGATATGATTTCTACGGATAATCTGGAATTGGCAGGAAAAGAATTCGATCAATATAGAAAAGATAAAAAGATTCGTTCTTCACACATTAAAAAGGTAAAATAAATTGAGCATTCAGGTCAGTTCACTCAGCAAGCATTTCGATCAGCAGAAAGCGGTAGATGGCATTAGCTTTGAAGCTAAACCAGGTAGGATTTTAGGATTCTTAGGGCCGAATGGTGCCGGGAAATCTACTACGATGAGGATGCTGACGAGTTATCTGAGCCCTACATCGGGGACAGCGAGTATATGTGGTTTTGACGTCAGGACACAGTCTATTGAAGTGAGAAAGATCATGGGCTACCTTCCGGAAAATACCCCTTTATATACCGATATGTATGTACAGGAGTTTTTGTTATTTGTAGCGGAGACTTATCAATTGAAAGATGCGAAACAACGCGTAAAAGAAACCATTGAAAAAGTGGGCCTTGCAGCGGAACAGCATAAGAAGATTGCCATGCTTTCTAAAGGCTATAAGCAAAGGGTTGGTCTGGCGCAGGCCATCATTCATGATCCACAGGTGCTGATTTTAGATGAACCCACTTCTGGATTGGATCCCAATCAGCTAACAGAGATCAGGGAACTGATCAAACAGCTGGGCAAAAATAAAACAGTGATCATTTCTACACACATTATGCAGGAGGTAGAGGCCATTTGTGAAGAGGTCATTATCATTGATAAAGGCCGGATTGTAGCGAATGCATCAATTGATGAACTCAAAAAAGAACACCAACTGACTTCTTTAGAGGATATTTTCAGGAAATTGACTTCCTGATGTCTGTTTTTTAAGGTGTTTATCGCCATTGGCCAAGTTTTTGTATCTGAGTATTGATTTTATATCAATAATAAAAATTAAACTTAAACACATGAAAAAATTATTTTTACTAACAGCGATCGCAGGTATTTTTGCATTTTCAAATGCACAGGCTCAGAAAGATCCTGCTATGAATGGACCTAAGTTAGGTATAGGTGCAGAATTCGCGTTTCCAGTAGGAAACTTTGGAGATTTCCAGAACTTCGGTTATGGTGGATCATTAAACTACCAACACCCAATCGCGCCGAATTTGAATTTAACAGGGAGCGCCGGATACATTAATTTCGAATCAAAAGAGATATTAGGTACTAAATTCAATTCTGGTTTTATTCCTGTTAAGGCTGGTGCGAGATATTTCCTTGCAGAGAACTTTTATATCAACGGTGAATTAGGTGCATCTTTTGCAACAGGTAGTAATAACAGTGGAACTGCTTTCGTATACTCTCCAGGTATCGGTGTTGAATTCCCTGTTTCAGATAAATCATCAGTTGATTTAGGTGGACGTTATGAAGGCTGGTCTAACAATGGCACAGCTTCTTTCTTTGGCATCAGAGCAGCATTTAACTTCGGTTTGTAAGCTATACTAATTTTATGCTGTGCGAGTTGCGCACAGTTGCAAAGCCTTTCTGTTTACAGGAGGGCTTTGTTTTTTTTAATACCTTCTCTATCAATGCCAACTTTTCTCCAAGTCGGTATTCATTTCCGTCATGCTGCACCATTATCGCTGCGCTCTAGTTCCCATACTTCAGTAGCCAGGCGATAACTATTTATCCAATTGAGCAGGTAAATTGTCTCCATTTTGAGGCCATGTAAGGTGCATATATTTGCCCCTTTTTTAGCTTAAAATAAGACTGATTTTTACAGGTTTTTGAAAATATTATGTCCGACTTGATCGGTTTTAGGAAGAATTTGATTTTTCAGCCCTTATTTTTATCTCAAAATCGCCTTGATTTTGGTCATTTTCAGCCCTTAAAAATCCAATTTTAGAAAAAAAAATGAAATTATTTTACACTTTTTTTGTTTAAAAATTTGCAGTGTAAAATAAACACTAACCACTTATTGAGGAGAAGATTTGTAACGATGCTCTTACTTTGTCAATTTAAAGTAAAAAGATAATATTTTCTAGCAGCTATTTGTCTGCAACCAAGCCCTTTTTCAATGGGTTAATTTTTTAAACTCATTTGATTTTTTTCAAATCTATTTTTTGCCTTTTCTCAGCAGGTTTTTTGAAAAATCAATTACTTGTACACTTATCTATTTTATTCACAATGCTTAACAACTTATTAAAAAAATATAAAAGTATTGAATTCTTAATTTAACTTTTTATATGTTTATGTAAACCAAACGCCAAATATGTCTGCAACAATAAAAAAGAGTGCGCAACTAAGAAGAGAAATACTTAGGCACTTGTATTCAGGCTTCTCACTTTCTTTGAATGAGCTCAGTAAACTGACTCAGAAGAGCCTACCTATTGTGACTGCCGTAGTGAATGAACTCATCACTGATGAATTTGTCATCAGCGATGGACTTGCACCCTCAAGTGGTGGAAGAAGACCATCCATGTTTCTATTGAATCCAAAAAAAGAACGCTATATCGTTTCCGTTGCTGTAGATCAGATGGTTACCCGTATGGTGATCTATAATTTAACCCATCAAATTCAACTCCCGCTTCAGGTGATTGAAATAGATACTTATACAGATACCAATGCGCTGGAGAAATTAATTGCTTTTATCCAGCTTAACCTGGAGAAATCAGCCATTAATCCGGATCATATATTGGGAATCGGTATTGGTATGCCTGGTTTCGTCAATATTGAAGAAGGAATCAATTACACCATATTCCCGATCAGCGAGGGGGACAACCTGAGAGATTACCTGAGCGAGAAATTAAATCTTTCGGTGTTCATCGACAATGATTCAAGTTTAATTGCTATGGCAGAGCTGAAGTTTGGAAAAGCCAAAGGAAAGCAAGATGTGATGGTGATCAATATGGGCTGGGGTACCGGACTGGGAATGATTATAGACGGAAAAATTTTCCGAGGTCATAGCGGTTTCGCAGGTGAATTTAGCCATATTCCGCTGTCTGGGAGCAACCAATTGTGTTCCTGTGGCAAACGTGGCTGTCTGGAAGTAGAAACTTCCTTATTGGTCATGGCAAGGAAAGCAAAAGCTCAGGTAGAAGCAGGAGTAGAATCCAGTATGAAACGCTTGTTTCTGGATGCATCCAAGCATGATGGCGACCATTTCCTGGAAGCTGCACGTTCCGGCGATCCATTGGCCGTTTCCATCTTATCCGATGCTTCTTTCCATTTAGGAAAAGGTGTAGCCACTTTAATCCACATCATGAACCCCGAGAAAATCGTATTGAGCGGTAGGGGCGCGATTGCAGGAAAGATGTTTATGCCTTCTATTCAACAAGCTATTAATGAATTCTGTATTCCCAGGATTGCAGAATGTACCCATATCGAAGTTTCTGAGATCGCCAATGACGCGGAATTACTCGGTGCAGCCAATATGGTAATGGAAAGAACCGAATTTTCATAAGCAAAGTAATCACCTAGATAGAACCATCCTTTACCAATTATACAAACCCAATTCTAAACAAAAAAACTATGACTAAACTACTACTAAAAATGACATGGCTCAGCTGTGCCATGTTATTCTGGAGCATCGGAGTCTTTGCCCAGACCGGTCGTACCGCAACAGGTACTGTAAAGGATGAGTCAGGCACACCCATGCCTGCAGTAAGCGTCCGGGTGAAAGAAACAAAAAAATCAACCAGCACCAATTCAGAAGGAAAATTCTCTATTGAAGCAGTCGCTGGAAATACACTGGAATTCAGATACCTTGGCTACACCAGTAAAGAAGTCAAGGTAGGAGCTGATCTAGTGGTCAATGCAAGTTTAACACCTAGCAATAACGACTTAAAAGAAGTGACTGTAGAAGGTGCACTTGGGGTGAAAAAGATCGATAGAAACCTGGGTTATTCGGTAACTAAGATCAAAGGTGATGACATTACCCGTACCAATACCGTGAATCCGATTACAGGTTTACAAGGTAAGGTTGCCGGTGTGAATATCAATGTGGTGGGAACTGCAGGGGTACAGACTTCTCCTTACATCCAGATCAGGGGAGCTAAAGTTTTAGGTAGCGGAGACAGACAAGCCAACAATCAGCCGATTTTTGTGGTTGATGGTCAGGTGATCACCAATAACATTGTTGGTGGTGATGCTGCTGATGGCGGTTCTCAGCTTAAAAACCTGAATCCGGATGATTATGAGTCGATTACGATTTTGAAAGGTGCTGCGGCAACCACATTGTATGGTTCCAGAGGCTTGAACGGAGCAGTAGTGATCAATACTAAAAGAGGAAAAAGCGGACAGGGATTAGGTATTGAGGTGAGCAGTACTTATCAGGTGACTGATGTGTACAAAAGCTTCATGGACCTTCAGAATGATTATGGTATGGGGAGTTACCTAAGCAGAGAAGGTGCATTCAGACCAGATGGTACGCAAAGTTTAACCACTGGTAACTGGGGGCCAAAATTCGACGGTAGGTTAGTGCCTGCTATTTACAATCCATCAAAAAAGGTAGCTTATGAAGCGCAGCCAGACAATTGGAAAACCTTTTACCGCAATGGAAATTACATCAATAACAACGTTGCCTTAGGTGGAAGTACAGATAAGTTCAATTACCGTTTTTCCTATTCAAATACCAGCAATAAAGGTATACTTCCAAACAATGGACTGAAAAGAGATGCGATAGACCTTAAAATTGGTGGAGAAATCAATAAGATCTTCTCTTCTGAAATGGGCTTAAGCTATGCAAATACGGTGACTAAGAATTATTACAACCAAAGTAGATATTCTACTTATGGTGATAATGCATTGGCATTTAGTACCTATTATCTACCAAGGAATCTTGATTTTGCGGATTGGTATGCTGGATACCGAAATCCTGTAAACAATGAAATCTATACGTATAGCAGACCTGGAGGTAATTTTGATGCGGTTGTTAATACTTTTTCAAGAATCGACAAAAAGAACTATACCAATAATGAAAACTCCTTATTAGGCTATCTTCAATTGAAAGCTCAGGTAAATCCATGGTTAGATTTTAGTGCAAGAGGTAACTTTAATTACCAGAAAAACTTTGCAGAAAATAAGGATTATGGAAATGAAAAGGATAACAAAGGTGGATATTATAGTGCAGGTGGTGGTTATTCAACAGACTATACCTTATTGTTCATGGGCCATGCCAATAAAGACATTAACGAAGACCTGAATGTTGATTTTAGATTGATCAATGAGATTTATGGAAATAAATTGGGAGAGACTTATAGTGCAGCTACCAGTGGTGGTTTAGCAGTGCCTAATAACTTCTTCCTTGCCAACTCTATTAATCCGGTAGAAGGTGGTCCGGGTAATACCACAACCAGAAGATATGAACTTTCTTTACCTTCTTCCCTAACTATTGGTTTGGCAGGAGTAGTGAATTTTTCTTATAAAAAATACCTGAATTTAGAGCTTTCAGGACGTAATGACTGGATTTCAACCTTAACTTACCCGGTTATTGTTCCAGGTAAAAATAACAACTCCATATTTTATCCATCAGCAAACATATCTTATATCTTCTCTGATCATTTTAAAGATAAAATGCCTTCCTGGTTGTCATTTGGAAAGGTTAGAGCTTCCATTGCTTATGTAGGTAGTGCGGGTATTGCCAGGCCGTTTGATACTGGTGCTGGATATGCGCCAGGTACTATCGTAGATATCAATGGGAATACAGTGCCTATCGCAACGCAAATTAATGGTGATACTAAACCAAACTATGACCTTAAACCACAAAAACAACGCGAAATTGAATTTGGTACCACCCTTTCATTCTTGAAAAATAGAATTGACCTTGATGTGGCCTGGTATAGAGGAAATACCTACAATCAACTCCTGAAACTTAATGGTGTTTATGAAACTGGTTATCCTAAATCTTTCTTTAATGCAGGAAATATTCAAAATCAAGGTTTTGAAGCAACAATTGGTGGCTCTCCGATCAGGTCGAAAGACTGGGGCTTAGACCTATCCCTTAACCTTGCGCATAACAGAAGTAAGATCATCGAATTTGGTAAAGGCATCAAAGCATGGAACATTACAGGAGATTATGAAGGTGGACAAGTCTGGGCTTATGAAGGTGGCGATTTTGGAGTACTTGAAATGCGTGCCAATACTACAGTGAAAATTGATCCGGCAACAGGTTTTCCATTTATTATAAATGCGCCTAGATTGGCAAATGCAGACCCAAATGTGAAATATAATGTAGCCAACTATAACCTGGTTGACAATACGGATGCTGATCTGCCAAATGGAAGGTTACCAATCGGTAGAGTAGAGCCAAGCTTAACTGGTGGTTTCTCGGTAAATTTAAGGTACAAGAACTTTAGCCTGTTTACACAAATAGATGCTCGTTTTGGAGGTTATGTTTATTCAGAAACTTACGCGTATTCAATGGGTAATGGTGTGCCATTGGCCTCTTTAAAATATCGTGATCAGGCACATGGTGGTGTTGCCCGTATAGATTCTTATACCGGACAAACGGTGTATGATGGTGCAATTCCTGATGCTGTTTTTGCGGCTGGACAAATGAGTTTGATTGATCCAACTAAATCAATCGCCGGAATGACTTTCAGAGATGCTTATGATCAAGGATTGGTAGAGCCATGGAAAGCTTCTGTTTATTATGCTTACACTAAAGGATGGCAGAATGCATTGAATAATTCAGATGCCATCTCTAAAATGTCATGGATCATGATGCGTGAGGTGACCTTAGGTTACCAGATTCCATTCCAAATCCTGGATAAAGTGAAAATCAAAGGGGCCCGTATCAACTTTACAGCTAGAAATCTGGGTTACCTATACAACAGTTTAGTGGGTGGTCAGAATCCTGAATCTTTACAGAGTAATGATCCTTTTAGCCCATGGATTACTGGTGGTGTTCCTTTTACCAGGAATTATGCAGTTTCCTTAAACGTTAAGTTCTAATCCCTAAAAATTAAACAAATGAAAAAGAAACAACTATATATATTGGGCCTGATTGTCTTCGCATCGCTTGGGCAGTCTTGTAAAAAACACATGATTGAGCTCAATACAAGACCTGATACACTGGAAGATGTGGATCCAAAGTTCTTGTTCACTTCTACGGTTCAGGACATCAATTACAATGGAAGAGATAAAATCATTAACAGATACACCATCATGTCATACATGCAGTATATCGTTAGAGATGGTGCTGATGTTGATCTTTCTGGATTGTACTGGGCTTCTGGAGCTGCAAAAGGTGGAACTCCACCGGTAGCTTCCTATTATGAAGATTATTATAAAGTAGTAGGTGTAGGGCTCAACAGGTTACTGGCCAAAATTGAAGTGATGCCGGAAGATCAGAAGATCAGATATGAAAATCTAAAAGCTTTGAGCCAGATTACGGACGTTTATCAGGCATGGAGAGCGGTGGATTTATTTGGTGCAATGCCTTACGATCAGGCTTTTCAGGATCTAAAATATCCAAACCCTATTTACGAATATGATTATGACCTGTACAAAAAATTCGACGCCAAATTAAAAACGGCAGCTACAGCGATTAAGAACATCCCGGGCAACCAGGTAGATATGGCCCTTAATGATTTGTTCTATAACGGCGATATGACCAAATGGTTGAAATTTGCAAATACTTTGCGCATCAAGATCGCGCAGCGTTATGAAAAGAGGGATCCTGCAAATCTTGAGGCAGTGCTATTGGATATACAGAATAACTTCAGTGGTCAGCTGATTGGTACTTACGAAGAATCTTTTGGAATCAACCATACTAAAGATTGGAACAATAACGTGGATGATCTTAACCAGATCAAGACCTCTTATAATGCTGCCTATCCTTTCGTGGAGTTCTTGAAATCAACAAGAGATCCAAGATTGGCGGTATTGGTTCGCGAAAATCAATTGGGAACGAATAATCCAGCTTATAACAGCTTAGTGGCAATCGCTACCCCAGCTACTTTGGCGAAATTGGCTACCCCTGAATATCAACAGCGTTATTATGGTAAACATACCTTCCCTGCGTCGCAGTCGGCAGCTTATGGACCAACAGGTGCAGGTCGTTTCCAAACATTTGCAACGACAAGTAACTCGGTTAATTTAACTTATCAGTCGCTGATTCAAGGTCGCTATTTCGTGAAGAATAGTGGTTTTAAAGTTGACGTTCCAGATCCACTATTGAATACCAATGATAAACTGGTTGCTGGTGGTTTACTGAAATATAAATCGTTATTCATCAGCTACGCAGAAACTTGCTTCATGATGGCCGAGATTGCTGCAAAAAAAGGTGCTGCAGTTTTAGGAAAAGATGCTGCAACCTGGTACAATGCTGGTGTTACCGCTTCATTTGATCAATACAAAAGAGTGGGAACTGACATCAGTGTACCTTATGCTACAACCCTTGATATGGGAGATTATCTAACCCGTTTCCCTTACCGTGGTTTAGAAAGCATCTATTCTCAAGCTTGGGTACATTACCTGGCGCAGCCAGAAGAAGCCTGGGCGATGTGGAAAAGAACGGGATATCCGCAGTCTAAAGATTTCAGACCTGGACAACCAACTACTCCTGGGAATATTGGAGATGGTACTGGGATTGCCTATCTGGAAAACCTTTGGAATGGTAATGAGAACCTGATTAGGCCAAGAAGAGGTGTGCTTCCTGGTTCTGACCTGAATAGTGATAATAAATTTAAAGCAGTTGCCGATATGAAAGCCAAAGATCCGGCTTATGGTAACGATATCAACGATGCCAAAGGAAGAATCTGGTGGGATAAACAATAATAAATAGTTAGGATAAGTTAGTGTTTGGCTGCCCGATTTTATTGGGCAGCCTTTTTTTTCTCTTAAATTTTCTAACTTCGGCTTCGTTAATCCAAATGAATGTACGCGGTATTTAAAAGAGAGTTATTTAGTTTATTGAATTCATTGATGGCCTATATTACCATCGGTGTTTTTTTACTGGCATCCGGTTTATTGCTGTGGTTTTTTCCAGATACTTCTATCCTGGAATACGGGTATTCAGAACTGAATGGATTTTTCAATCTGGCTCCCTTTTTATTCCTTTTTCTTATTCCTGCGATGACCATGCGTTCTTTTGCAGAGGAAAGAAGGGAAGGGACTTATATCTTATTGGCTACCCGACCGGTGACCGACTGGCAGATCATTTTTGCAAAATACCTGGCCTGTTTCGTGCTGGTCATTTTCGCTTTATTACCTACCTTGATTTATTCGTATTCCATTGCTGAACTGGCCCTGCCAAAAGGAAATATAGATACGGGGGCTATTATCGGTTCCTATATCGGTTTATTGTTATTGGGAGCGGCATTTGTCTCCATTGGGATTTTCGCCTCTTCGCTCACTAAAAACCAGGTGGTCGCTTTTGCGCTTTCTGTGTTTATCTGTTTCTTTGCTTACAGTGGATTTGAGGCGATGAGTCAGGTATTTGGCCTTCGCGCAATTGAAAATATATTGCTCAGTTTGAGTGTGAATGAGCATTATCAATCCATGAGCAGGGGCGTATTGGATACACGGGATCTGGTTTACTTCCTGACTTTTATCATCGCTTTTCTAGGTTTAACCAAATTGGTGATCGGAGGTAGAAAATGGTAATTAATCAACGTAAAATTGGAAGTATTGCGGTTTTTATTGTCGCTTTGGTTTTAGTCAATGTCCTGGCGCAATACCTATATACCCGTATCGATTTTACTAAAGAAAAACGATATACCTTAACGCCAAAATCAAAGGAGATCCTTAAAAACATTAAACAGCCAATTACGATTACGGTATTCCTGGATGGCGATTTACCGGCTCCTTTTAAAAGGTTAAGGAATGCCACCAAAGACTTGCTTGCTGATTATAAAGCAGAAGCTGGGCAGGAAATTAAAGTGATCTTTAAAGATCCGATTTCAGGGCTGTCTATCGCAGATCAGGATACGGTGATCAACCACTTATATAGTGCAGGGATTGAACCTACTACCATCAACATAAAAAATGATGCAGGTTTTGCACAGAAAATAGTCTTTCCGATGGCCATGCTGGAAAGCCCAGATAGGCAGTTACCGGTAAAGCTGCTGCAGAATTTAGGGGCAACCGGTGGTTATGAGGAGAACATCAACAACTCGATTCAAAATTTAGAATACCTCTTTACCTCTGCGATTCAGCAAGTGCTTTCTTCGGAACATCCCCGGATTGGTTTCACCGAAGGGAACGGAGAATTGACTGACTTGATGTTAAATGATGCGATCACCAGTCTTTCCGATAGCTATGAAGTAGGCAGGGTAAACCTCAATACCATTGATGCTGCGGGATTGGACAAGTTGAAAACATTGATCATTGCCAAGCCTCAGCAGGAATTTACGGAAGCTGAAAAGTACAAAATCAATTATTTTGTGATGAAGGGTGGCCGGGTAGTCTGGGCAATCGATCAGGTGAGTGCCGATCTGGACAGCCTGAAAGGTTCCGGAGAACAGCTGGCTTTTAATAAAAAACTAAACCTGGACGACATGCTGTTCATGTTTGGTTCAAGAATCAATTACAACCTGATTGCCGATGCCAATTGTGCCGAAATTCCATTGAGTATGGGTGGGAATGGTCAGATTGAAATGGCTCCCTGGGTTTATTATCCATTGATCCAGCCGGATACCTCACATAACCTCGTTAAAAATATTGATGTCATCAGAGGGGAATTTGTCAGCACGATAGATACCATTGCAGTGAAAGGATTAAAGAAAACGGTGATTTTACATTCTTCTCCTTTTAATAAGGTATTCAATGCGCCTAAATTGTTGTCTTTACAAATGGTGGCAGAGCAACCGGATCCACGTGATTATGCAAGCAAACCCCAGGCATTGGGCGTATTGATTGAAGGCAGCTTTCCTTCTGTGTTTTTAAACCGTTCTGTTCCGGCAGGGATCACTGGAAGCTACCCGCTTCCGGCAGTAAGCAAGCCAACCAAAATGATTGTGATCGGCGACGGTGATGTCTTCAAAAATCAAATCAGCAGTAAGGACGGTTCTGCATTTCCGTTGGGCTTCGACCGATACACGCAAAAAAACTACGGAAATAAAGCTTTGCTCCTAAATATCGCAGATTACCTGTCAAATGATGATCATCTAATCGCTTTGAGAAATAAAGAGGTTAAGATCAGACTGTTGGATAAGGCGAAACTGCGTACAGAAAAACTTCAATGGCAATTGGTCAATATGGCTTTGCCATTATTATTGTTAATATCGTTCGCGATTTTTCAACATTATTACCGCAAGTATAAGTATGCGAGGTAATTTTTATATTTTTGAGAACTGACAAGATCATACTATGAGATTTATTGTATCCACATCAACGTTATTAAAACATTTGCAAACAGTAAACGGTGCGTCAAGCAGCAGTACTGTATTGCCGATATTGGAGAATTTCCTTTTTGAAATTAAAGATGGAAGTTTAACCATCTCTGCCACTGATTTACAAACCAGCATGACCACCTCTTTACCGGTTGAGTCTAAAGAAGGCGGAAAAGTAGCTGTGCCAGCAAAAATACTTTTAGACACATTAAAAACATTACCAGACCAGCCGATCTCTTTCAATATTGACGACAACACTTTCTCTATTGAAATCAGCGCAGGTGACGGTAAATATAAACTAAGCGGAGAAAATGGGGACGATTTCCCGAAAATTCCGGTAGTAGAAAATGCTTCATCGGTAAACCTTCCTGCTTCCGTATTGACAGAAGCAATTACCAAAACCATTTTTGCAGTCAGCAGCGACGAGTTACGTCCAGCAATGACAGGTGTATATTGTCAGTTATCTGAGCAGCACATCACTTTTGTAGCTACTGATGCACATAAATTGGTAAGATATAGAAGAATGGACAGTAAAGGCGAAAAAGCTTCTTCTTTCATCCTTCCTAAAAAAGCATTGACTTTATTAAAAGCAGCATTGCCATCTACAGATGTGAATGTTTCTGTGGATTATAATGCCACCAGTGCTTTCTTTAAATTTGAAAACATCAACCTGGTTTGTCGCCTGATTGATGAGCGTTACCCAGATTATGAAGCGGTAATTCCTGCGAATAACCCTAATAAACTGATCATCGACCGCGCTTTGTTCTTAAATACCTTGCGTAGGGTGGTGATTTTTGCCAACAAAACTACACATCAGGTACGTTTAAAAATCAATGGTTCTGAGCTGAATATCTCTTCTGAGGATTTAGATTTCGCCAATGAAGCACATGAGCGTTTGAGCTGTCAGTATGAAGGGGAAGATTTAGAAATTGGTTTCAACGCCCGTTTCTTAATTGAGATGCTGAGCAACTTAAGTGGTGAAGAAGTGACTTTAGAACTTTCTACACCTAACCGTGCAGGATTGTTAATTCCACACACAAATGACGAGAACGAAGATGTGCTGATGTTGGTGATGCCAGTGATGCTGAACAACTACAACTAGAATTATCTTAAAGTATAATGAGAGGCCTGGTATTTTATCAGGCCTTCTTTTTGCAAAATTCTCAGAAGAACCACGGAATTTATTCTGTCACAGCTAACTAATTATTGAATACTAAAATTTAAAATAGGATGTTTATTAACATGTTATTCTTAATTTTGGGCTTAAACTATACGATTTGGAACTTTTATCACAACTAGTAGATTTTATATTGCATACCGATAAGGCTTTAGTACAGCTGGTAAGCGATTATAAAACATGGACTTACCTTATTTTATTCTTGATTATTTTCGCGGAAACCGGATTTGTAGTGACCCCATTTTTACCTGGTGACTCGATGTTGTTTGCCGTTGGCGCATTGATCGCAAAAGGCGGAACCGGTCTTGACATCTGGATCATGTTCCTGCTCCTCACCATTGCTGCAATTGCTGGAAACAGCTTGAATTACAGATTGGGCAGTTATTTCGGTATTAAAGTATTTAAAGAAGGAAATAAAATCCTGAAACTGGAATACTATAATAAATCTCATGAGTTTTTTGAGAAGCATGGTGGTAAAGCAATTATTTTTAGCCGCTTTCTTCCGATCTTCAGAACAATAGCTCCTTTCGTTGCTGGTGTTGCTAAAATGCCTTTCGGCAGATTTACCTATTATAACGTAGTGGGTGGTATTGGCTGGATCTTCAGTTTACTTTTTGCGGGTTTCTTGCTTGGACAAATTCCAATCATCAGAGATAACTTTTCAATTGTGATCATTACGATTGCTGTAGTGACCTTCGGTCCGGTTATTTATGCTGCGATTAAAAGCAGAATTAAACCTAAAGATATTTTAAAGGACTAATTTGGTTCTCTAATCAAAATATGCCCATTGGGTGTCGGCGCGGCTTCAAGTTCTTCAACAGGACTGGAAGCCGCGTTTTTTTTAGGCATATTTTTTAAGTTGGGCTGCCCTGCGTCAATCCATGCGGAATACCAAAAACTCCCTGTCGTATGGATGGCAGCGCGCATTTGTCGTTCTACCATCTGGTTCATTTCCTGATGATAAGCAGTGGAATAAGATAAAGAGTATTGCCGGATCAGTAATTGCTGTCGCTTCGAAAAACTGTATTTCTTTCTTCCAGGCGTGTTTGCACTGACTTTTGCTTCCATAGCCAGTACACTATCCAGTAAGCGGTGGCTATTACTAACGATCTTCCAGGCAGTTTTCAAGGGATCTTCAATGTATATCGCCTTTCCGACCCGAAAATTATATTGTTCGGCAAATAATTCCGGTAAGCGGCTTTCCCAAAAGGCATGAATGCCATGCTGGTTGCTGAGCTGACCATTGTGATTTTGAGTAGTATGCAGCGGCACATGTGCATCAGAAACGTAATGACCGAGGTAGGCGGAATAGATTAATATTCTCATGGAATCCCTTTCTACAAAGGCCCGGACGAGCTTGAAATAGGATTTTTGAATCTGCCAGGGCAGGCTGCCATTCGTTGATAACTGCTTCAGTCCGTATTTTTTCTGCGCTTCTGTCCATTTTCTGGGAATGCTATCTATGTTTTTTTCATAGCACTCCACATCTATGAAATGTCTGCCTGCTTCTGCAGTGTCCGCATAACGGCGTTTGTCGGGGTCTACCGCATGATCGCTGAGGTAACTGATGTTCGCCTTATAGAAAGTGTTCAGGCCTTTAGGAAGCGTGAATACAGCCAGGTAGTGGATTCGCTGATGCGCATAAAATCCCCAGGAGGAGCAAAGCAGCCAGGTCATAAAAAGAAAAACAGGGATCAATACACGATTCATCCCTGTCAAGCTATATATTTTAACCTATTACCTGGTTATTCTTCGATGCTTTTTCCTTTCATGGCTGAAGAAACGGCCATATCCATTACTCTTTCCGCAAATGGACGGGTAAACTCATTCAACTCATCCGCTTTTTTCAAAATAGTATCTTTTTCTGCGGTAGCTAATGCGTTTTTCAGCGCTTCAATATGAGTTTTAGTGTCTGTAATTTCAGTGGCTGTTAAGAAATTGCCATGTTTTTCAATGAAACGTTCCGCAGTGTAAACCAATTGTTCTCCTTCACTTCTTGCTTCAATCAACATGCGTTGCTCCACATCACTCTTAGCATGGGTAATGCTATCGATCAGCATTTGCTCTACTGTATCATCGGTAAGACCATAACTTGGCGTGATGTCGATCTCTTGCTTTACTCCAGAACGAAGTTCTATGGCTTGAACAGTAAGGATCCCATCGGCATTCAGCATAAAGTTGATGTCTACTTTTGGCAATCCTGCTGGCATTGCCGGAATCCCTTTCAGGTCGAATTCTGCCAGTTTTCTATTTTCTTTCACCAGGTCACGTTCTCCCTGGAATACAGAGATCTTCATGTTCACCTGTCCGTCGATAGAAGTGGTATATTGTCTGCCTGCTTTGGTTGGCACTTTTGCGTTTCTAGGAATGATGACATCCATCAATCCACCCATCGTTTCAATTCCCAGAGATAATGGGGTTACATCCAGTAAAAGAATGTCTGAACGGTTTCCAGCAAGGATGTCTGCCTGAATTGCCGCACCTAATGCCACTACTTCATCCGGGTTAATTTGGTCATGCGGTGTAGAATTGAAGAACTCAGCTACTTTTGCTTTCACATAAGGTGTGCGTGTAGAGCCTCCCACAAGTACCACTTCATCAATTTCTGCTACTGTAAGATTAGCATCGCTTAATGCTTGTTTACAGGCATTTAAAGTTTCAGCAACTTTGGCAGAAATCAGGTCTTCAAAAGTCTGTTTGTCTAAGGTACACCAGATTTCTCCAATCTGCTCATTGAAAAGGTTTTGAGTACTCAATGATTTTTTAGCTTCTTCCGCTTTTAGTCTGAGCGACTGCATCAAACCTTGGTCTGCTGATAAGGCAGCGTTATCTAATTTATTTTTCTCTATCCAGTAATGAACGATGGCACGGTCAAAATCATCACCTCCTAAAAAGGTGTTGCCATTGGTGGCCAGTACTTCGAAAATCCCATTTTGAATAGATAGGATGGAAACGTCAAACGTTCCTCCACCAAGATCATATACAGCAATTGTTTTTTGCTGAGTAGGATCAAGGCCGATTCCATAAGCCAGACTGGCTGCGGTTGGCTCGTTCACAATTCTCAGCACGTCCAGACCTGCTAACCTGCCCGCATCTCGCGTGGCTTGGCGCTGACTGTCGTTAAAATAAGCAGGAACTGTAATCACCGCACGGTTTACCGGGGTTTTTAACGCATGTTCTGCTCTTGCTTTCAGTTCCTTCAGTATTTCTGCTGAAAGTTCTATTGGCGTATAAAATTTATCACCAGCTTTAATCTTTACCAAAGAATCATTTTCGTCATCTATGATTTTGTAAGAAAAAGTATCCTGATGTGCAGCAACATCTTTGTAAGATCTGCCCAATAATCTTTTAACGGAAAATATAGTATTTGAGGGATCGCTGATTAAAAATTCTTTGGCATCATTACCTACAACCGCATCGCCATTGGCATTAAAATGCACGATTGATGGCACCAAAACACCTTTTCCTGTGTCATTAATGACCATAGGGTTTTTGTCGGGGTTGATAAAGGCTACCAGACTGTTGGTGGTACCAAGGTCAATGCCGACGATGATTTCTTCTTTCTGTAAGGAACCTGTTGCGAGGTTAATGGAGATCTTTGCCATAGTGAGGCAAATTTAGGAATGTTTTGTTCTTTTTTTGTTTTAAGGTTGTAATGTTTTAACCTTCTGAGCTGGAATCAGCTCTTTTTTATGAATATTATACAACCACAATACAATATCCTGGTAGCTATCCGTTCCTTTTTTCTGGTTGTTCAGCTTTAAAAAGCTATCCAGGGCCACATCCATATAGCCATACATGTCGCTGTTGTACTTTTTCCAAAATGCCTTTTCTATCTTGAAATCGTTCAAAGTAACTGGATTTATCGTTGCATACAAGCGTTGATAATCTTCAGGAGATTTGATTTTGATCTCAAAAAGAATACTTCTCAGCATATTATAAGCCGCAGAATACTGGAAATTTTGATCGGTACTGTGGATGGCCACGAGGTAACCGATTAGATTGGCCTCATCTTCTCTGCCGATGCCCAATTGGTGGGCAATCTCATGGCAGGTCACAAAAGGTAAGGAGGTTGTAGGTAGTCTGGTGTTTACATTGGCTTCGCCTGATACCGGGTTGTAATAGCCTTCAATCCCTATTTTGGTCACCACCCAGCTGTTCAGCACCGCTTTAACGGAAGGCACCCGGTAATTGAAGAAGGTATTGGTTTTCTTTAGGCTATCGTACGATATTTTTGCCTTGCTTTCCAATTGATCCAGGTTGTACCGTTCTTTTTTTATGCTTTGTAAACCATTGAGCTTGTCGATAAAATATTCGCCCAGCAGCACTAATTCTGCCGTATTATACTTTTCATTTGAAATGCCCAGCTGTTTGCTGATGGTGGGGCGGGAATAGTTCAATCCCCATAAGATTTTAAATACCAGGTATAAAATCAATCCGAAATTAATCACCTGCAAGGGAATTTGGATTCGATCTGAAGCGTTTAGTTTCTTTTGAAAGACCTTTTTGAAAAACAGATAGAGGCTCCTTAAAATGTATAAAACGAGTAAGAGATAAAGGAAATCGCCAACCGGAAAAGGAAATAGGAAACTGATCCATCGCTGAATCACTGAACTGACCTGGTACAGGCCATTGGAATAGTATTTCTCTATAAAATTACTGCTCAGTCCGGCAAGAAATACGATTCCCGACAGACTGAACAGCAGGACAAACTGTTTCATTCTGGGTTTGTCCATTAATTTCATTAGTTGTGGTACATTAATTTTAAGACCTGTTAAAAGCTAATCTCTTTCCTTTTTCATTGGTCATAAAGCTTCCTTTTTGATACGCTAAATTTCCTGAAACTAAGGTGTGTGTGATTTCAGACTGGAAGGTTTGTCCTTCGAAAGGCGACCATCCGCATTTGTACCAAAGGTTTGCTCTGGTCACTTTAACCGGATCATTCAAGTTCACTAAAACTAAATCTGCCCAGTAACCTTCTCTAATGAAACCTCTTCTGTCTACCTGGAAACAAGTTGCCACATTATGCGCTGTTTTTTCTGCAATCTGTTCTAGTGTGATTTTCTTTTGATGGTACATTTCTAATAAGGCAGACATCGCATGCTGTACCAATGGGCCACCAGAAGGGGCTTGCAGGTAAGGCTGATCTTTTTCTGCAATCGTATGAGGAGCATGATCTGTCGCAATAATGTCGATATGACCATCTAATACGCCTTTTAAGATCGCATCTTTATCCTGTTCTGTTTTTACTGCCGGATTCCATTTGATCCAGTTGCCTTTAGTGGCGTAATCTCTGTCGTCGAACCAAAGGTGGTGGATGCAGGCTTCGGCAGTGATTCTTTTATCTTTTAATGGTGTAATGTTGTCAAAAAGTGCTACTTCTCTGGCGGTAGAGATGTGCAGAATGTGTAAACGCGTCTGGTATTTTTTAGCCAGTTCTACTGCCATTGAAGAAGAAATATAACACGCTTCTGCGCTTCTGATCAATGGGTGCATGTCTATGGTGATGTTGTCGCCATATTCTGCTTTGTAGCGCGCCATGTTTTCTCTGATGGTCTTTTCATCTTCACAATGTGTCGCCACCAACATCGGTGCTTCTTTGAAAATGTTTTCTAAAACCGTCGCGTTGTCTACCAGCATATTTCCAGTAGACGAACCCATGAATACTTTAATCCCGCAAACGTTGTTCGGATCAGTTTTCAATACTTCATCGAGGTTGTCATTGGAAGCGCCCATGAAAAACGAGTAATTCGCTAAAGAAACATCTGAGGCGATCTGATATTTATCAGCCAGCAACTGCTGACTTAAGGTATTCGGAACCGTATTGGGCATTTCCATGAAGGAAGTGATCCCTCCGGCAACGGCAGCCATACTTTCAGAAAATATGTCCGCTTTATCCGTTAGTCCGGGTTCTCTAAAATGTACCTGATCATCGATCATTCCTGGAAAGAGGTGTAGACCCTCTGCATTGATTTCTTTTGCGCCTTCCGCAGTGATGTTGGGCGCAATTTTTACGATAAATCCCTCTTTAATGAGTACGTCAGCAACAAATATCTGGCCTTCGTTTACCACTGAGGCCGCTTTTATCAGAATGGTGTTCATGCCTTCAAACTTAAATAAAAAAAATGTTATTTGCCCTTCCAGATGTTGTCTGCAGGGCTCGCATCCATAAATATGCCGCCATCAGCCTGAACTTCTATCACTGTTTGCTTTGCATTCAGCGAGATGACCGTTGATTTTTGATTGGCCTTCCAAACCGCTGAAGTTTGATGAAACACGCCTGTTGATCCATCTTTATACTTCAGTTTTATATCAAATGGAACGGCAAATCCACCCACATTATCCAGTTTAATCTGGTAAGCGAGTCCTTTATTGGATACTTGTTTAACGGCAAGGTCAATGTAATTATTGCTGAAAAACCAGTTGTTCCAATACCAGTTCAGGTTTTGTCCGGATACATTGTTAAAGGTGTAGAAGAAGTCCCATGGAATGGGATGTTTGCCATTCCAGCGCTCCATATAAGCATGAAGGTACTTTTTAAAGGCAACATCACCCAGCATGTCTTTTAAGGCAAGGTAGGCAAGGGCGGGTTTAACGTAAGCATTATTGCCATAACCAGCGCCGGATACCTGTGTAGATAGCGTAATTACCGGCTGGTCTTCTTCAGCAGAGGGATCATTGATCCATCGGTCTACACGGAATTTTTTGAAGTTCTCATCTGCTTTCTCTTTTCCAAGCTGAGCGGTAGAGATCAGGTACTCTAATGTAGTGGCCCAGCCTTCATCCATGTGTGCATACCTGGTTTCATTGGTACCCATGTAAAAAGGGAAATAAGTATGTGCCACCTCATGATTCAGCACAAACTGAGAAAACTCCAGATCTGGTGTGGTCGAATCGTTGATCATCATCGGGTATTCCATATCTGCAAAGCCCTGCACTGCAGTCATCTTTGAAAATGGATAAGCTACGCCGGGCCAGTTGTTAGAAAACCAGGATAAAGCTTGTTTTGTCCAGTCTGCTGCTTTTGGGAAATCGATGGCTTTGGCATCGTAAGCGGCCTGTGCACTTGCTCTTCTACCTGTTTTTGGGTCTACTACCACACTTCCGCCATCCCATAAATAATGGTTGCTCAAAGCAAATGTCACATCTGTAATGTGATCGGCAGTAAATACCCAGCTGTTCCAGTCATTTTGCTGCGTCACCAATCCTTTCGCCATTTCTTCTGCGTTGGCAATAGGGGTAATGGTCTCGCTGCTATAAGATTTTTTTAATCTTTCCGCAAAAACCGGCTGTAATACTTCCTGTGGATTTTGTAAATCCCCGGTGGCCCATACCACAAAGTTTTTAGGCGCTTTTACCGTTAAGCGGTAGTCGTTAAAGTCGTTGTAAAATTCGGCCCTGTCGGTATGGGGGATGAGATCCCAGCCATAATAATCGTCATAAACAGATACCCTGGGAAAAGCATAAGCCACAAAAAATGTACTGTTGTCCAGCTGACCTTCTCTGCCGCTTTCTTTGGATAAAGGGTAAGACCAGCTGATGTTCAATTCGGCAGTCTGACCCGGCTTCAATGGGTTTTTTAATTCAAGGGCCTCTACAGTTCCCCAATTTTCATTCGTTACATTGTATTTCTGCTGATCAATTTGCAAAGCGCTGATGGTTAGCCCATCAGATAGAAAGTCTTTATTCACATAATTTGCACGTGGAGCTGCTGGTTTATGTAGATTATTGACAAACCTAATGGCAATTTGATGTAAGGTATCTGGACTGTGGTTCGTGTATTTGATCGTTTCCGTTCCGCTTACGATTTTACTGACCGGATCTACACTGATCACCATGTCGTATTTACCTTTATTTTGCCAGTAATTTTTGCCCGGTTTTCCGTCTTTTGATCGGCTTCCTTTTTCATAAGCCATCTTTATATTTCTTGGCAGGTATAGTTCCTGGGCATAAGCAGCTGTGCTTCCGCAGAGCAGTAAGGCAAAGGCAGCTGGGAATATTGCCTTTAACCATCTGTTTTGTTGTTTTTGCATCTGGTTCATTCGTTATACTTATAAAAGTACATTATTTAAGATTTTTTAAAACAATCGTGATCATAAATAATACGTTGAGCTGATGATCCTATAAATAATAGTATCTTTGCAAAATGCCCAAAACATTTGAAGAGTTTAACCTTAATCGACAGATTTTAAATGCTGTAGCTGATGCAGGGTTTACTGTTGCCACCCCAATACAAGAAAAATCAATAGCACCTGTCCTGTCAGGACAGGATATATTCGGCATTGCCGAGACTGGAACCGGAAAAACAGCAGCTTATGTTTTACCGATCCTGATGCAATTAAAATATGCTCAGGGTGATTCGCCAAGAGCCTTGATCCTTGCACCAACCAGAGAGTTGGCGATGCAGATCACTGAACATGTTAAAATTTTCTCTAAATATACAGACCTACGTACCGTTGTTGTTTTCGGTGGTATTGGTCCAAAAACACAAATCGAACAGATTAAAGCAGGTGTAGACATCATTGTCGCTACGCCGGGAAGATTTTTAGATATTTATCTGGCCGGACACATCAATACACAGTACCTTAAGTTTTTGGTCCTGGATGAAGCGGATAAAATGATGGATATGGGCTTCATTGGCTCTATTCACCGTATTTTAGAAGTGGTACCCCGCCGTCGTCAGAACTTGTTGTTCTCTGCAACCATGAGTGACCTGGTACAGAAAATTGCGGGAGACTTCCTGAAACACCCCACTATTATTGAAGTAGGCTTACAAGCTACTCCTGCAGCAACAGTGACGCAGAAGCTGTATGAAGTGCCCAATTTCAAAACAAAGATCAATTTATTACAACACCTGCTGAAAAATGATGAAGAGTTTAAAAGACTCATCATTTTCTGTAAAACCAAGACGGTTGCCGATAATATTTTTAGTTTTATCGTGCGCAGGTTCGGTGAAGATGCCGTAAGGGTAATTCATGCCAATAAAGGCCAGAACACGAGAATCAACTCTATCAATAGCTTTAAAGAAGGAAATATCAGGGTATTGGTGGCTACAGATGTGGCTTCCAGAGGGATTGACGTTTCTGAAGTGAGTCATGTGATCAACTTCGATGTACCGATCATTATTGAAGATTATGTACACCGTATCGGCCGTACGGGTAGGGCTTATGCCAAGGGGGATGCCTTGACTTTCGCTACGCCTGCAGAAAAATATTACATTGAGAAAATAGAGAAGTTGATCAGACAACAGATTCCTGTGCTACCTTTGCCGGAAGAAATTTTCGTAGAAGAAACTCCTTATGAAGAACGTCAGGCTATTGCCAGAGCAATTGACGACCAGAAACGTAAGGATGATCCTGAGTTCAAAGGAGCTTTCCATGAGAAGAAGCATGCCGCGGCAATTGCAGCTTCAGAAAGAGAGAAAATGAAAAATAAAACTCCTGCCTGGAAGTCTAAGAAATTCAAAAATAAAAAGTAAAACAAGGGAATTGAAAGTAAAACTGACACCACTTAACATCATTTCAGCAGTCTGTATTACGATTGCAGCTGTGCTGTTATTTGAAAAAAGACCGCCATCAAATGCACATACGATCAACCTACAGCCCATTCTGATTGGCTTTAGTTTGCTCATTGCAGTGATCGCCTTTATATCCGATCAGATTTTCAGGAAGTTTATTCCTGAGCTGAAAAAGATTTGGATTGTGGAATGTACAGTGATTCTTTTTACTGTTCTCTTATTTGTCATTATAAAAGTTAGCATAAATTAAATGAAACAAGCAGAAATCAAAATTACCGTTGAATTAGACGACAACAATGTCCCTGATAATATCCTTTGGGAATCTACAGATTCAGCTACAAAAGAGCAGGTACCTGTAAAATCAATGATGTTGGCACTTTGGGATCATAACTATAAAAACTCTATGCGCATCGATCTATGGACTAAAGACATGCCTGTAGATGAGATGAAAAGATTTTTTTATGAAACTTTGCAAACGATGGGAGATAGCTTCCTTAAAGCTACTGGAGAGAAATTGATCGTTGAAGATTTACGCGATTATTGCGCGCATTTTGCCGATAAAATGGGAATTAATACGCAGCAATAAAATCAGGATGAAAATTCAGGGAGTTATTGGTGCAGCAATTATGGCTGCTGGCGGATGCTGTCCGCTGATGCGCTTACCAATTATTGGAAACTGGAACTATTTTGATATAGACACCACATTAGCCATTACTTTTTATGTGGTGGTAGCGGTTGCTTTATTAGGTTCTTTAGCTAATAAAATAGGTTTAATCAAATTTGCAGGATGGGCAGCAATTGTATTAGTTGCAATTTCGCTGGTTGGTATTTATTTTAAAGTCAACGATTCTTTTGGCTTCCTTCATTTCAAAAAGCTGGTGAGTGTGGCTTCAGGAATGGTGAAACTAAAATGGGGTTGGTATGTGATTCTGGCTGGTGCTGCAATGTTGATCACCGTAAGGAGACCAAGGGTGGTATTGGTACAAAAGGGAACACCAGAACTGGCTAAAGAGGTTCTATAATAGAATAAAAGGGGTTTTGATCACCTCATAAAGCTTAAATAAAAAAAGAGCTGATCGGATCCGATCAGCTCTTTTTTTATTCTCATTTTAATTCAATCCGCCAAGCGCTTTTTGTTTTCTTTTACGCTTGTAATGGCTCTGTTTAAGGGTGCCGGTTCCGGTAATGATGCTGATGTTTCCATCCACTTCGAAAATAGCGAGTTTCACATCTTTGAATTTCTCCACACCGTGTTCCCGCATGGCTTCCCTCAATTCATCATCGGTGATGTCGAGTTTAGCCAGTTTCTCAAAATCCAGCTTGCCATTGTGGATCAGAATTTCAGGTTTTTCGGAAAGCAGGTTTCGGAACTTCTTACTCTTATACATTAGTTTTTTCAGTGCGAAGTTGAGGGCAAACAGAACAGCGGCTGCTACCAATCCACCTAGTAAGCTCGTATTGTTGCCCACCATCGCATTTTGAACGGCATTACTGATCAGTAAAATCAATACGACATCAGTGGTGTTGAGCTGGGAAAGCTCCTTTTTTCCCGTTAAGCGGATGGCAACCAGCATAAACGCATAAACGGCAAGACTTCTTAGAATAATATCCAGATATTGGTTCATAGGTTTTTGTTTAGAAATCGAGTGTCATTTGTCCTTTTTTACTGATGGCCCTTTCATGATCCAGCAGCCATTTTTTGCGCCATAATTCTCCTGCATAACCAACGAGTTTGCCATTGCTGCCAATCACCCGGTGACAAGGAACTACAATGGCCAGGTTATTTTTGCCGTTCGCTGCAGCAATTGCCCGAATCGCCAGCACGTTATTTTGCTGCCTGGAGAATTCCAGGTAGGAACAGGTATTCCCATACTCGATGGTCTGTAAAGCAGTCCATACACCTTGCTGAAAGCTCGTCCCTGTTTGTTTTAGCGGCAAATTGAAAACAGTTAATTTCCCTTCAAAATAATCATTTAGTTGTGCCGCTGCTAATTTGCTGACCTTGTTCTCTGAAAGGCCATGCGGATCGCTTTCCTTGAAAGTAATTTTGCTTACTGAATCTTCATTGGCAAATACATAAATTACGCCAATCGGACTCTGTAAAATACTGCAGTAGGTACTGGTCATAAGCATCTTTAAGTAATTTTTGCTATTCAAATGTATAAAATTTTAGCGCTTTAGTTTTTTTTGCTAGTATTGCCCTGATATATAAAATGGAAGCGCAAGAGTTTGTTGATATTGATGAGCTAGACTTCAACAGGAGTATGGCGAGGTGGGTGAAGAAGAACCCACATATTATGCGTGCAATGACTGGACATCATTTGTTGATCTTATTGAACAATGGTAACCTACGCATCAACCTGAATCATTTTAGTCCGGAATACCAGGATAAATTTATTGACCATAATTTCGAACACTATTGTCTTAAATTTATCGACCGTTTAGACGAACCCATTGCCGGCTACCTGAATACCTGGGGCATTCCTCAATGTGGACTGCATTTTATTTTTCTTCTGAAAGGAAGAAGTTTTCAAAAGCACATCACCTATCAGCTTTAAATGTTAAAGGAGCAGTTATACTAAATAATAATCCCGGTCATTAGCAAATCGGTGGTTTAACAATTATCTTTGCGACCGGATGAATTTAGCAGAACAGATCAAACATTTAATAAAAAAGGAATTACTGTTAGAATGGCGTTCCAAATACGCTTTAAATGGCGTGCTTTTGTACGTGGTCTCTACGGTTTTCGTTTGCTTTTTATCTTTTGTGAGTACAGATAAGGTCACTTTAAATGCTTTATTCTGGATCATCATGCTTTTCGCCTCAATCAATGCCGTCTCCAAAAGTTTTCTCCAGGAAAGCAGAGGCCGACAAGTTTACATTTACACCATTGCCAGTCCATTGGCCCTCATTATTTCCAAAACTATTTATAATGCCTTGTTAATGATGGTGCTGACCGTGATTGCCCTGGGCTTTTATATCCTGGTTTTTGATTTCGGTCCGGAGGATTTAGGCTTATATCTGGTGGCGGCTTTATTAGGCAGCCTAAGCTTTTCTACGATTTTCACGATGGTTTCTGCCATTGCTTCTAAAGCCGGAAATGGAGGAATGCTGATGGCAATTCTGAGTTTTCCAATCATCATTCCCGTATTGGTAGTACTGATTAAACTCACAAAAAACGCAATGGATGGCCTGGATCGCAGTGTGAGTCTGGACGAAATTGGTTTATTGCTCATCATCAATGCCTTGGTAATGTCGGTATCCGTCTTATTATTCCCATACCTCTGGAGAGATTAAATTTCGTAAGCCTCGCGTCATTTAGACTGCTTTGCTGAGAAATAACCACCTTTTTTAGGCGGTGTGATCACAAAGTTATAACGGAGTAGAGAAATTTCTCGCTACATTTGCCGATTAATAGCGTATAAAAGATCAAATTTTAATGTCGATGTATAAAAACTGGTGGAAAGTATTAGGCGCAATATTGGTGATTTATTCAACCGTTGCAGGTTTTCTTATGAAAACTCCTGAATTACCAATTATTCGGGAAAGTATCAGAAACCTTTATTTTCATGTGCCAATGTGGTTTAGCATGATCGTATTGTTTAGTATCTCCGTTTTTTACAGCATCAAATCTTTGAGAAGTAACGACCCTGCGGACGATATTAAAGCTGTTGAAAGTGTGAATGCAGGGGTAGTATTCGGTCTTTTAGGGATTGTAACCGGTGCCATCTGGGCTAAATTTACCTGGGGACAAGCCTGGAGTTTTGACGTGAAACAAAACTTTGCCGCAATTGCCATCTTACTTTATTTCGCCTATCTCGTGCTGCGCAATGCGATTGATGAAGAACAAAAGAGAGCAAAGATTTCCGCGATTTATAATATTTTTGCCTTCCCGATTATGGTGGTGTTACTATTTGTATTGCCGCGTTTATCAGATTCCCTGCATCCAGGGAATGGGGGGAATCCGGGGTTTAACGCTTACGACCTGGATAGCCGCATGAGAATGGTGTTTTACCCAGCTTGTTTAGGCTGGATCCTGATCGGCTGCTGGATTTACAACCTCCTTTACAGACTTCGCGACTTAGAAAGAAATAAATTATCAAAATAAATTCAGGGTTATTCGATAGCCTTATAATCCTCAAATGATAGACTCATGAAAAAATTTACAGCAACCTTTTTAATGTTCTTATTGACGCTGCAATTGTTCGCACAAGGATCCGGTTCTACCATTACCGACAGCCTTTATGCTTCTGATAAAATATATGTAGTGGTGGCCTGTGTCCTGTTAATTCTCCTTGGCTTGCTTTTCTTTCTGTTTACAATAGAAAAAAGATTAAAAAAGTTAGAAAAAAAATAATTGGCCAAAAGCCAATTTTAAATCGTTTGAGCCCTGTTTTGGCGCTTGTTTTGATGTAGTGTTTGCCTTACACTAAGTGAATTGCCATTTGCATAAGTGGTTTTTTTTACTGCAATTTTGCAGGTAATTAGTATAAGAACTTATATTCAATTCATAAAAAACAAAGAATGGCTAATACAGCAAACGAGACAAATTTTTTTGCAGACGTATGCAAAAATTTTGACAGTGCCGCGCAATTTACTTCTCATCCAGAAGGTCTGCTCACCCAAATCAAAGCTTGTAACAGTGTGTATCGTTTTCAATTCCCTATCCGTAGAGGAAATGGTTTTGAAGTGATCGATGCATGGCGCGTTGAACATTCTCATCACATGAGTCCTACCAAAGGTGGTATTCGTTACAGTGAAATGGTAAACGAGGATGAAGTGATGGCCTTAGCTGCATTAATGACGTACAAATGTGCGATTGTAAATGTTCCTTTCGGTGGTGCTAAAGGTGGGATCAAAATCACCCCTAAAAATTACACCGTAGGAGAGCTGGAAAATATCACCCGTCGTTATACGACAGAATTAATCAAAAAGAACTTTATCGGTCCTGGTATTGACGTTCCTGCTCCGGATTACGGATCAGGTGAGCGTGAAATGAGTTGGATTGCAGATACTTATATGACCATGAACCCAGGTCAGCTAGATGCTTTGGGCTGCGTTACCGGAAAGCCAATCGCTTTACACGGGATCCGCGGACGTAAAGAAGCAACCGGCCGTGGGGTAGCTTATGCCATCAGAGAATGTGTAACTGTAGCAGAAGATATGGCTAAAATTGGCTTTAAAGCTGGTTTAGGCGATAAACGAGTGATCGTTCAAGGCTTAGGAAACGTAGGTTACCACTCGGCTAAGTTTTTAGCGGAATTTGGAGCAACTATCGTTGGCCTTTGCGAATTTGAAGGAGCCATCTACAATGAAAACGGATTGAACATTGATGAAGTGTTTGCTCACCGTAAATTAACCGGATCTATCTTAGGTTTCCCAGGCGCCAAAGAGTTTAAAAACTCAATGGAAGGTTTAGAACAGCCATGTGATATCCTGGTTCCTGCTGCATTGGAAAATGTGATCACTTCAGACAATATCAGAAACATCCAGGCGAAAATTATCGCAGAAGGTGCAAATGGTCCTTGTACTCCTGAAGCAGAAGCCATCTTCACTGAAATGGGTGGTATCATCATTCCTGATATGTACTGTAATGCTGGTGGGGTAACCGTATCCTATTTCGAATGGTTGAAAAACCTTTCTCACGTAGCGTTTGGCCGTATGGAAAACCGTTATGCAGAAAACTCAAACAGAAATCTGATCAATACTTTAGAAAGTTTAACCGGTAAAAGCATTCCTGCTGAACACCGCTTAATGATCGTTAAAGGTGCTTCAGAATTGGAATTGGTGAACTCTGGTTTAGAGGATACGATGATCCATTCTTACCATGAAATCAGAGAAACTTTAATGAGCAAACCAGGTATCCAGACTTTAAGAACGGCTGCTTTTGTTGGCTCAATTGATAAAATTGCCATTTCATATATGAATCTTGGTATTTGGCCATAGGACAACGTCGGTTCTACGCTTAGTTAGAAGAAGAGGCTGGGATTTTATCCCACCTCTTTTTTTTTGTCATTTTTCTGTAGCACTTTATAAATTGCAACATCTTTCTTTAGCCGATTCCCGTATCTTATAGGAATGGAGGGCTAAATAAATGAAGATTTGGAGTTTTGCTGCTTTCATGGTTTTGGGCTTATGGGCAGGCTGCTCGGAGGATAAAAACCTGCAGCACCTGGAAAGTAAAAATGGTTTTGCAGTGATCAGTCCGCCGGCAGCGAATGAAAAACTAGCGACTTTTGCAGGAGGTTGTTTTTGGGCCACTCAGGAGGCCATGCTGGAGTTAAAAGGGGTTCATAAAGTGATCAGCGGTTATGCCGGGGGCAATATCGAAAACCCAAACTATCAACAGGTGCAAACTCAAAATACCGGTTACGCAGAGGCGGTACAAGTCTATTACGATCCTTCCATCATTTCTTTTGAAGCCCTTTGCAGGGCTTTCTTCTATGCTCATGATCCAACTCAAGTAGATGGGCAAGGGGCAGATATTGGTACCGAATACCGGTCGATTGCCTTTTTCCGATCGCCGGAAGAATACCACACCATCTCCCGCCTCATTCATCAGCTGGAAAGTCATGAGCTTAAAGGGCAGACGATCGCTACAGAAATCCTTCCTTTCAAGGTGATTTATCCCGCAGAAACGGAACATCAGGATTACTATCCTCAGAATCTCTGGGATCCCTACATCAAAAAGGTTTCGATGCCAAAGGTGATGAAACTGAGGGCGAAAATGCCGGAATTCATCAAACCACAGTATCTGAATTAGCCCGAAAATTTTCTTTTTTGATCATTGTTCCTTGAATTGCGTTGTTTTTGTCAGAGAACTATCAATAAATCGTCATCAAAGTGAATTGCAGAGCTCTAAAAGATTTTAGGTAACTATATTTTTTATCTTTGTCTTATTCTAAAATTTTATTAGCATCATGAGAAAAAGTGCAATTATTGGTTTAATCACAATAGCGATCTGTGTAGGGTTCTTAATTAGTTTAAATGCCGGTACCAGTAACTATTCTACCTTTACTGAAGCTGCCAAAGATTCCAGAGAATTTCACGTCATGGGATTCTGGGAAAAAGAAAAAGGCATGTACTATGATGCTCAGAAAGATGCCAATCATTTCGCTTTCTTTATGAAAGATGAAAAAGGTCAAGTGAATAAAGTAGTTTACAATGGCAGCAAGCCACAAGACTTTGAACGTTCAGAAAAATTAGTTTTAATAGGTAAAATGAAAGATGGTACCTTTTATGCTTCAAAAATATTAATGAAATGTCCTTCTAAATACAACAATGATCTGGTGGAGATAAAAGAGGACGGTCAGGTAATAAAATACAACTAATCTTAATGGATATACAATTTTTTGGAGAAAACCTCCTGCCCGGTAAAATCGGCCAATTCTTTATTGTTTTAGCATTTGCTGCTTCACTACTTTCTACGATAGCTTACTTTTTTGCGGCTAAGAATAAAGACCTTGGAGATCAATCATGGACACGCATAGGTCGGGTTTCATTTCTAATTAACTGGGTAAGTATCCTGGGAATTGGAGTTACTTTATTTTATCTGATTTTAAATCATAACAACGAATATTACTACGTTTATTCGCACTCATCCAAAGAACTTCCGGTTTATTACATCGTTTCTGCCTTCTGGGAAGGACAGGAGGGAAGTTTCTGGCTATGGGCCTTCTGGCAATCTCTGCTGGGCGGTATCCTGATGTGGAGAGCGAAATCATGGGAAAATGGCGTGATGACCATCGTTGCCTTTTCACAGGTTTTCTTAACTTCTATGCTATTGGGCGTACAGATTTTCGGAGAGCGGATCGGTAGTTCCCCATTTATCCTGTTAAGGGAAGCGGTGAACCTGAAAGATATGGCACCGGTTGTATTTGCCGATCCTGAGAACTTTAAAAACTATTTGAAATTTATTACTGACGGCAGAGGATTAAACCCATTATTGCAGAACTATTGGATGGTAATTCACCCACCAACACTGTTCCTGGGTTTTGCCAGTATGATTGTTCCTTTCGCTTATGCGGTAACCGGTTTATGGCAGAAGAAATATAAAGAATGGGTTAAACCAGCGATGCCATGGGCATTGTTTGCGGTAATGATCCTGGGAACAGGGATTATCATGGGCTCCTTCTGGGCTTATGAAGCACTGAACTTCGGTGGCTTCTGGGCATGGGATCCGGTAGAAAATGCATCCATCATTCCATGGTTAACCCTGATTGCAGGAGTACACGTGATGATCGCTTTTAAAAATACAGGTCACTCATTCTTTACGGCAATTATTTTAATCATCATCAGTTTTGTACTGGTACTTTACGCTTCTTTCTTAACCAGAAGTGGTATCCTTGGCGAAACTTCCGTACACTCTTTTACAGATCTTGGGATGTTTGGTCACCTGATCTTATACAATGTGGTTTTCCTAACCATTCCAGTGGTTTTATTGATCATCAGATGGAAAGAATTGCCAATTACCAATAAAGATGAAGAAACTTATTCCAGGGAATTCTGGATGTTTATCGGCGCTTTAGTGATTACCGTAGCCTGTATTCAGGTGATCTTCTCGACTTCCGTACCGGTATTCAATGCAGCTTTCGGAACTAAATTCGCCCCTCCGATAGATGCAATTAAATATTACAACCAATGGCAGGCTCCTTTCGCCATCCTGGTTACCGTGATCTCCGGTTTCTCACAGTTCATGAAATACAAGAGAACTGACATCCGTAAATTCTATAGCAGCTTAATTGCTTCCATCGTTTTTGCCATTGTCATCACTGCTGGTTTTGTTTACCTGACCAATATCTACACCAACTTAATGTACATCCTGCTTACTTTTAGCTGTGTATTTGCCATTCTTGCGAATGCAAGGGTACTGGCGCAAGGGCTGGGTGGAAAACGTAAATTGGTAGGTGCTGCTGTGGCACACATGGGTTTTGCTTTATTGCTGATTGGCGCTTTAGTAGCTGCTGCCACCAATAAGCCGATCTCTATCAACACCACAAACTTCATCCCGGTGAAGGATTTTGAGAAAGCAGAAAAACCTGGTGAAAACATTGTATTGTACAAAAATGAGCCTAAGAAAATGGGCAGGTACACGGTCACTTATACCAGAGATACCACCATTGCACCAAATACCATTTACACACTGAACTTTAAGGTGTATGATGAGAAAACCGGTAAGCTGAAAGAAGATTTTGAATTGAATCCACATGTTCAGGCGAATGAGAAAATGGGATTGATTGCTTCTCCAGATACCAAACATTACTTTACTTATGATGTGTATACCCACATCACCAGTGCTCCGGATAAAAAGGCAATGCATGAGGATCATGAAGGACACAGTCCGGAGGAAAATTATAAAGCGCCTAGAATTGTGAACGTGAAAGCAGGTGATACTTTACACACCAGCAGTGGCATCATTACCATTAAATCACTGAACAATAAACCAGAAGCGAAAAGCTTAGTATTGGCAGAAAACGACCTTGCAGTAGGTTTACCGCTGGAAGTAGAAGTGAATGGTAAAGTGTATAAAACGGAGCCGATCTTCCTGGTAAAAGGAAACAATACCTTTGATTTTGCCCGTAATATTGATGAGCTTGGATTAAGATTCAGGTTTACTAAGGTGCTTCCTGATCAAGGAAAAGTAGAGTTGCAGGTTTTCGAAAAACCTCAGCAAGCTAAGGATTGGGTGGTGTTTAAATCTATTGAATTCCCTTATATCAATTTATATTGGGCGGGTACAATAGTCATGGTGATCGGATTTTTACTGTCGATCATAAGGAGACAAAAAGAAGCTAAAGTAGTTTAATTATATACAGCCTGAGCTTTCCTGATGATTTGATTCGTTTGGCAAGCTCAGGCTTTTGTTAAAGCTTAAAAATGAAAGTAGTTTGTATCGGTTCTGGTCATGTGGCCACACATTTTTCTACTGCAATTGCTGCAGCAGGAATGGAATTGGTACAGGTATGGAGTAAAAGTCAAGAACATGCGGAGGTATTAGCAGATCTACTGGGCGCTCGGGCTATTTCCGATAAAGCGAACATTGACCTTCATGCAGATTTATATCTGATCGCGGTAAAAGACGATGCGATTCCAGAAATGGCAGCTCTATTGGCCGGTGTAAACGGTTTGGTCCTCCACACTTCCGGTGCAACAGACCTGGATGTATTCCCTGCTGCGATGAAAAATTACGGGGTGCTGTATCCTTTACAAACCTTTTCAAGGACTAAAGCGCTCGACTTTTCAAAGGTGCCGCTTTGTCTGGAGGCAAAAAATGAAACCATACTGACTACTTTAAAAAATATTGCTTTGCAGTTGAGCCCACTGGTTTATGAAGTGAATTCGCAGCAAAGAAGAATCCTGCATCTGGCGGCGGTTTTTGCCTGTAATTTCAGTAACCACCTGTATGCAATAGGACAGGAGATTCTGGAAAAGAACCAGCTGGATTTTGAGATTTTAAGGCCTTTGATTTTGGAAACCGCTGAAAAAGTGCAGCATGCTTTTCCCCGCGATGTACAAACCGGACCGGCCATCCGACACGATGAACAAACATTATTGAAGCATAAAGAATTGTTAAACGGGATGCCTGAACTTCAGGTTATCTATGAAACTTTAAGTAAAAGCATTAAAAAAACAGTTTAATCATGTAATTGCCGTTTTTGGTGCTTATTTTTGAGACATAAATTATGAGTATTTTTAAATTAAAGATAAATTTTGAAGAGAAAGGCAAAGAACCAATTGAACTTCCAATCGCTGGAGGAGAATCGGTTCTTGATGTATGCCATGATCACGGAATAGAATTACAACACAACTGCGGTGGTGTTTGTGGATGTAGTACTTGTCATGTTTACGTGACTAAGGGTATGGATAATATTCAGGAAATTTCCGATAAGGAAGAAGACTTTATTGACCGTGCTGTTCGTCCTAGAATTACCTCTAGATTAGGCTGCCAATGTGTAGTCATCAGCGGAGATATTGAAGTGACGATCCCGGATCAATCCGAATTTTTAGGCCATTAATTAACAAACAAACAGCATTATGCAAGATAAATTTGCTTTACCAATTTATTGGAACGATCACGAAGACATCGCTCAGGAATTATATGAGAAATTTGGTGACGATTTCAATGAAGCCAAAATATACCGTATCAGGTTTACTGAATTATTAGAATGGGTACTTTCTCTGCCTAACTTTAAAGGAACCAAAGAAGAAAGTTCTGAAGGTCATCTGGAGCAAATCCAGTCGGCCTGGGTTTATGAATGGAGAGATAACCAAAATTAAACCGAATGTTTCTGCAAAAACTTAAAGAGATTACCACCTTCATCTTCGATGTGGATGGTGTATTGACAAACGGAGATATTCTGGCCTCAGATTCGGGGGAGTTTTTGCGGACATTTAATATTAAAGATGGTTATGCCCTGCAGCTTGCTGTAAAAAAGGGCTACCATGTTTGTATCATTTCTGGAGGTAAAGGACTGGCCATGCAGAAACGCTTTGAAGGATTAGGCATCACTGCTATTTTTCTGGGTGTATCAGATAAGGTGCAAGTACTTCATAATTACCTGGAGAAACGTCAGCTCAGATTGGATGAGGTGACTTATATGGGAGATGACATCCCAGATTTAAAGGTCATGAAACTGGTAGGTCTCCCTACTTGCCCGGCAGATGCCGTTTCTGAAATTAAAGCCATTTCTCAATACATTTCTCCCTATACCGGTGGTAAAACCGCAGTGAGGGACTTGATTGAAAAAGTAATGCGCGTACAGGGGAAATGGTTTGATGAAAACCCTGCAGCCGCTGATTCCAGCAAATAAGCCTGCCCTTATTTTTATTTCTAAAATTTCTGTTTTTTAATGCTTATTATGTAATAAATATGTTACATTAGAAGCGTTAAACCATGGATGGCTTTCTTCCTCTAATCTTACAAAAAACAAGGTGTTTTATACGGAACGAAATTCCTCGGATCTGCATGTAGGACTCCTGATTTTATAAAATTAAATAGAACCTCATGAAGAAATTATTAATGATCTGCGGACTGTTATTCAGTGTAATCACA
The DNA here is from genome assembly GCF_019802255.1 of Pedobacter polysacchareus. Classification (GTDB taxonomy): domain Bacteria; phylum Bacteroidota; class Bacteroidia; order Sphingobacteriales; family Sphingobacteriaceae; genus Pedobacter; species Pedobacter polysacchareus. The sequence goes on from NZ_JAHYSS010000002.1 coordinate 384,189, forward strand.
TTCGCACAGGCGCAAGATGGTGGTGGTCGTCAGAAAATGACACCAGAACAAAGAGCACAAAGAAGTGCGGAAGGTTTGGCTAAAAAACTAAGCCTGAATGATGACCAAAAAACTAAAGCTACGGCGATCTTTATGGATCAGGCCAATGTGATGGAAAAAGCCCGTGCCGCTGGTAACACTGATAAAGAAGCGAGAAGAGCAGAAATGATGAAATTAGCAGATGATACAGATGCAAAGATCGGTGCTATTTTAACCGCTGATCAGAAAAAAACTTACGAAACCTGGAAAGCAGAACGTAAAGAACGAATGAAAGGTAATAGGATGGGTCAGGGACCCAAAGTGGGGGGGGAGCAATAATTATATTTTATTGCAAATAATAAAGGCGGCCATTGGCCGCTTTTATTATTTTTGCACAAATATTTTTTATGTATCAGCAAAAACTTCCTATTATTCTGGCTTCTAAATCTCCACGCAGACAAGAGCTAATGACTGCAATGAACCTTGATTTTAAGGTGGTATTGAAAGAGGTGGATGAAACCTATCCGGAAGAGCTGCTTCCAGCAGAAATTGCGGTTTACATCGCAGAGAAAAAAGCAACAGCATTTGATGAAGACAGCAAAGGCAGTGTGATCATTACTGCAGATACCATTGTAGCCTATAATGGCGAAATTCTTGGTAAACCGGAAGATGCACATCATGCGACAGAAATGCTGACCAAACTATCGGGCACCAACCACCAGGTATATACCGGTGTCAGCTTAACCTTTAACGGCGAAATGCGTTCGTTTTATGATACTACAGAAGTATTTTTCAATGAACTGACGCCAGCACAAATCCAATATTATATTAAAAATTACCAGCCTATGGATAAGGCCGGATCCTATGGCATTCAAGACTGGATCGGTTTGATCGCGGTTGCGAAAATCATCGGTTCTTATACCAATGTGATGGGCTTGCCTACAGAACGACTTTACAAAGCTTTAGCAGAAAGCAATTGGTCTGTCTGATCTTTTAAACTTGCCAAAACGCCCATCTTCAGATCGTAGGTAGATAAACTCATTTGTTGAAGGTTGCCCAGTTCCAGGATATAGTCTGTGAGCAGGGCCGCCATCACAATCATATCTACCCTTAATTTGATCAATCCAGGCATGTGGTCTCTCTCCTCATGACTCGAAGCGATAAACTTCGCTGATAACTTCTGATAATCAGAAAGAGGAATTGGATAAGATTTGATCGCTTTTAAATCCAACTCCGGATAAAGCATCCCGGTAAAGGTTTCAAAGGCGCCCGCAGAGCCAATCAAATGATTTGGCTGGTACAAGCTCAAGTTTTCTTTTAAATCGGCTAATTCCTCGTCTAAATGCGCTTTGATGGCTTGTTTATCGCTGGTGTTGATGGGGTCAGAATGAAAATAAGCCTGCATCAATCGCGCAGCCCCGATGTTGTAACTTTTCTTCCAGTAAACCTGTTTAGGATCACAAATGATAAATTCGGTGCTGCCGCCGCCAATATCCATAATTAGGCAGCGCTCCTGAATCAATCCAGTCACTTTTACGCCCTGAAAAATGTATGCCGCTTCTTCTTCACCACTGATCACAGTAATTTCAATTCCTGCATAGCTTTTGGCCGCCTTTACGAAATCAGCGCCATTAGCAGCACTCCTGATGGCAGAGGTAGCCGTTGCTTTAACCAGTTTTACCTCATGTTCCGCAATCAGCTGACTAAATTGTTCCAGTGCCAGGAGGCCTCTTTCAAAAGCCTCCTGGATGATCATATTGTCATTGATTTTTCCTTCTCCCAATCTCACTGGCAGATTGGTTTTATAGATGATTTTAGGCTCAGGGCCTTCCAGATCAGCGATGATCAGGTGAAATGTATTCGTGCCTAAGTCTATAACTGCAACCTTCATCTTGTTAATTTTTATAAGTAAACCACTTGATCATTTCTTTCAGACTGGTTTTCTTGCCATACATTAAAATTCCTACTCTGTAGATTTTAGAAGCGAGCCAAACGGTGCCTATAAATCCAACGATTAGAATCAGCATAGACAGTGCCAATTGCCAATCCGGTACACCATAAGGCAAACGAACTACCATGGCAATAGGAGAGGTAAAAGGGATGATGGATAGCCAGAAAGCGATCGGCCCATACGGATCGTTGGCCACCACGCTTAAAGAAAGGGCATAACCAACAAATAATGGCATCATCATCGGCATCATAAATTGCTGCGTCTCTGTTTCAGAATCTACAGCAGATCCGATAGCGGCATACAATGCACTATAGAACAAATATCCACCAATAAAGAAAAATATAAATACAAGAATAATTTTGGTCAGGTCTAAACCAGCCAGACTTTTTTGCATCGATAATACTGGACTATCTACCGTATCCACAGCTGCAGAACTGACTGCTGTGCCATCTGCTGCTTTCATAGACATCGTGCTGCTTTGCTTCAATTGGTCTTTTCCAACTAGAGTGGTCACTGCAAGGGTCGAAATGGAAGCAGTCAATACAATCCATAAAATAAATTGGGTGAGACCAACCAAGGCAATGCCGATGATTTTTCCCATCATCAATTGAAAAGGTTTCACTGATGAAATCATGATCTCTATGATCCTGCTGGTCTTTTCTTCAATCACACCCCGCATCACCTGGATGCCATATAGCATGATAAACATGAACATCAGAATACCGGCAACGGTGCCGATAATGGTGCTGGCACCTGCACTGGAATCTTGTTCTTTTCCAGTCTCGCTAATCTTTTTGGTATCAATATTAACCGTAGTTTTCAAACCATCCAACGCGGTTTGAGAGATTCCGGATGCTTTTAACTTTTGGTTTCGGAGGATGTTTTCTACATCTCTGGAAATCCTGCCATTGAGTGATAAACCGGCTTGTTTGGTGCCCAGCAGCTGAATCCCCTGTGGTTTATTGAGCTCAAAAGCGGGGATGTATAAGATGTAATCGTAATCTGTCTTTTTAAAGGATGCTTTTAGTGCATTTAAAGACTGGTCTACATAGTGGTAACTGATATTTTTATTGGAAGTCAGTTTTTCAGTAAGCGCAGTATTTTCTGAAACTACTGCTACTTTACTATGTGTCCCTTTTACGCCTTCAATTGAAAAGTAAATGATCAGTCCATAAAAGGCGGCGATGAGGATCGGGGTCAATAAAGTCATGATAATGAACGACTTTTTCTTCACCCTTGATAAGTATTCTCTTTGTATAATGAGTAAGATTTTGTTCATGGCTTAGCTTTTTTGGGTTACTTTTTCAATGAAAATATCGTTCATAGTAGGGATCACTTCATCCAATCTGTTAATAGCTACATAAGGAAGTAAGGCTTGCAATACCTGATTTGCAGTTTGCTGCGCTCTGATTTTGATTTTTAGCCTGGTTTTATCCCCAATAACGGTGTGTTCCAGTACTTCAAATAGCGCTTGAGCATTTTCAAAATTATACTCACCATGGTATTCCAGCCAATAAATATTGTTGCGGTACTGCGCCTTAATTTCTGCAACCGGGCCGTCCAATATCTTTTTTGAACGGTGGATCAGCGCGATATTGTCGCAGAGTTCTTCCACGGATTCCATTCTATGGGTAGAGAAAATAAAGGTGGCTCCTTCTTTATTGAGTGCTAAGATTTCGTTTTTGATCACATCAGCATTTACCGGGTCGAAACCTGAAAAAGGCTCATCCAGGATAATCAGCTCTGGTTTATGTAAAACGGTGGCTACAAATTGTACTTTTTGCTGCATTCCTTTACTTAGGTCTTCTACCTTTTTACTCCACCAATCACCCATACCCAGTTTCTCAAACCAGTACCTGATCCTTTTGGTCGCCTCGGCAGTACTCAATCCCTTGAGTTTGGCAAGGTATAAAACCTGCTCGCCGATCTCCATTTTCTTGTAAAGCCCTCTTTCCTCCGGCAGGTAGCCGATCTGTGAGATGTGCTGCACGTTGAGCCTTTCTCCATTAAAGATGACTTCTCCGCTGTCAGGAGCCGTAATTTGCGTGATAATTCGGATCAGGGAGGTTTTCCCGGCACCATTAGGGCCTAGAAGGCCAAAGATCTTTCCTTTTTCTACATGCAGACTGACGTCATCTAAAGCCCGATGAGTAGCGTACTGCTTTACAATGTTATTTATAATCAGCATCTTTTTAGTTTTAATAGTTTAGTAGCCTAACTTATTAAATTGTTACTGATGAAAAGATAAATAAATAAAAAAAGCCACCCGAAGGCGGCTTTCTAGCATGCTGACTAACCGGAATTAGTCAAAATATTCTTTCATTTTTTCAAAGAAACTCTTGTCGTTCTTTCCTGGCTGAGGTTTGAAGTTAGGGGATTCCCTAAGTTTCTCCAGCATACTTCTTTCTTCCGAACTTAAAGCTTTCGGCGTCCAGATGTTGACATGGATGATCTCATCACCACGGTGGTAAGAATTGATTTCCGGAATACCTTTGCCTTTCAAACGTAAAAGTTTGCCGCTTTGAGTACCTGGTTCAATCTTGATTTTTGCTTTACCATCAATGGTAGGCACTTCCGCACTGTAACCTAAAGCCGCATCTACAATAGAAACATGTAAGTCGTAAACCACATTATTTCCTTCGCGTTTTAGAGATTCATGAGGAATTTCTTCGATCAGGATGATTAGATCACCTGGAATGCCACCCTGAGGCGCTGCATTACCTTTACCACTCATGCTCAGTTGCATTCCGTCGCTTACCCCAGCAGGGATATTGATGGTAATGGTTTCTTCGCCGCGAGTGATGCCTTCACCATGACAGGAAGTACATTTAGAGGTAATTTGTGAACCACTACCGTTACAGGTAGGGCAGGTAGAGGTTGTTTGCATTTGTCCCAATATGGTATTGGTTACTCTGCGCACGGCACCGCTTCCACCACAGGTTTGACAAGTGCTGACCGAATTACGGTCTTTAGCACCTGAACCATCACAGGTTTTACAGCTGACTTGCTTGTTAACTTTGATTTTCTTTTCTACACCGTTGGCGATTTCTTCCAAGGTAAGTTTTACTTTAATGCGCAGGTTGGTCCCTTTTGCTACACGTCGGCCACCACGAGATTGCTGACCGCCGCCGCCAAAGAAGCTATCAAATGGACTGCCGCCACCACCACCGAAAATGTCTCCAAACTGGCTGAAGATATCTTCCATGTTCATGCCGCCGCCACCATAACCGCCACCGCCGCCAGAAGCACCACCAACACCTGCATGTCCATAATGGTCATAGCGTTGTTTTTTCTCCGGATTACTTAAAATCTCATAAGCTTCAGCTGCTTCCTTAAACTTTTCCTCTGCTGATTTATCATCCGGGTTTTTATCCGGGTGAAACTTAATGGCTAACTTGCGGTAAGCCTTTTTAATCTCTTCAGCAGATGAACTCTTGGTCACGCCAAGCACATCATAAAAATCTCTCTTGCTCATAAAATATTAACTCCCTACAACGACTTTGGCAAAGCGAATCACCTTGTCGTTTAAAGTGTATCCTTTTTCTAATTCGTCCATCACTTTTCCTTTTAACTCCTCATTTGGAGCAGGAATTTTCGTTATTGCCTCATGAAGATCTGTATCAAATGGGGTATGAATCGTTTCCATTTCTTTCAGTCCTTTTTGGCCTAATGTACTTTTTAATTTATGGTGAACCAATGCTAAGCCTTCCAGGATCGGAGCTACATCAGTAGCACCTTCCATAGCCTTATTGGCACGGTCAAAATCATCCAATACCGGAAGCATAGAGACAATTACGTCTTTACCTGCAGTTTGTAAAAGCTCTACACGTTCTTTTTGAGTACGACGTTTGTAGTTGTCGAACTCTGCAAATAAGCGCAGATATTTATCATTTAATGCAGCAACTTCCTGTTGTAGTTTTTCTTCAACTGAAAGTTCAGGCTGAACTTCTTCTGTTGTTGAAGCGGCATCTGCACTTTCTTCGGCTTGCACGTTGGTTACCTGCTCATCAGCAGTATTTTCCATTATAGGATCTTCGATGTCGTTTTTTTTCTTCTTGCTAAACATGGTATAGTAGAATTTTTGGATTCAAACTCAAAAGGTTTGCCAATGAATGATATCGGCCATACTGTCAGTTTTCAAATGAAAAACTGACCAGAATGGCCGGATAATAAATGATTTGTCAGAAAATGGTTACACGATTTGTGCATCCTGATGCACTACGCCAGCTTCACATTTAATGATTCTGGAAGGCAAAGTGCGGATAATATGGTAGTCGTGGGTAGCCATCAATACTGCGGTTCCTCCCTGACTGATTTGTTTCAGCAGCATCACAATTTCTTCAGAAGTATCCGGGTCCAGGTTGCCTGTAGGCTCATCAGCCAGGATGATTTCCGGGTTATTCAATAAAGCACGGGCAATCACCACACGCTGCTGCTCCCCACCGGAAAGCTCATGCGGCATTTTTCTGATTTTAGAACGTAAACCTACTTTCTCCAGCACATCTTTAATGCGCTCCTGAATTAAGGCTGCATCCTTCCAGCCTGTTGCCTTCAAGACAAACTCTAAGTTCTTTTCTACCGTTCTATCGGTCAGCAGTTGGAAATCCTGAAACACAATACCCAGTTTTCTACGCAAATAAGGTACGTCTTTAATCGCCAGGTTCTTTAAATCAAATCCAGCAACCTGTCCTTCACCATTTCCGATGTGCAGGTCCCCATAAATAATTTTCAGTAAACTACTTTTACCAGATCCTGTCTGACCGATTAGAAAAACGAATTCTCCCTTATCCACATTCAGATTTACATTAGATAAGACCAGGTGTTTCTGCTGGAACACATCTACGTTCTTTAAATTTATAACTGCGTTTTCTGTCATGTTTAAATATCTAATTTAGCAATTTGTCCGAAAGGCAAATCGTTCACAAAATTCATTATATAGGGTAACTTATCGCCCAAACCGAGTTTCTCTAAAGATTTATCAGGTCTGTCTACCCGAAAATACGCCAATAGCGTGAATTTATCATCCCGCAACTGTACATAGTCTGGGATTTTGGCAATGCCTTTAACTTTGATTACATACATTTTGTTCAAAAATAGTATTTCAAATTGAGAAATGAAGAGAAATGATCTGTTCCCCTGATTTTACCATCGGTTCAATTGTGGTACAATAATCAGACCCTTATATCCCATTTAGGAAGGCAATCGTGTCTACATTGTCTGCATAATCCCATAATTTAGGTGCCTGACTTTGGCCCGGTGCCAATACCTTGGTATTTAGCTTTAAATCCGCTTTAGAAACCACACATTGGATGTTTTCTTCTTCTTTTACCAGTCTTTCCTGAACCTCTTCGAAACTTTTATAACGTTCATAAAATAATACAGCCAATGGCGATACCATGTTTTCATCTTCCTTCAGCAATAGAAAGCCATTGTCGAAATGCGTCGCCGCATTAACCAGGTAGATCGACTTGTTATAATCGTAGTTGTTGTTGTATTTGAAGTGGTTGATGATGTTCTGGAACGATTCTAAAGGCTCATAGAAGTTCTTGATGTCGTAATCTTCAGGAATGAAAAGTTTAGATACATTTCTGCAGCCCAAACCAAAGTAATCGAAAATATCATGACCCAGCATCGCGATTTCTTCTTTGCTTTCTTCGCCGGTCAGCACCGCTACGCTATTTCTGTTCTTCCTGATGATATTAGGCACTTTTCCGAAATAATATTCAAAATATCTGGAGGTATTGTTGCTGCCAGTAGCAATCACCGCATCAAAATCTTTGAGTCTTTCTATGTAAACGATGTGAGGGGCAAGCAATGGCTCGATTTCTACCAATCTTTTTAATAAAGCTGGCAGCAGCTTGTCATCCGAAGAAGAAAGCTTGATCAATGCAATATTTCCTGTGGCCAGCACAGAAATTACATCATGAAAACCTACCATTGGTATATTTCCAGCTAAAATCAGTCCTACTTTTTTCGGTGTCTCGCTGATCTTGATGGATTTAAACCAGGTTTCAATATCCTGGTCATTGAGCATCTGGTTTAATGCTTTTAAGGCTTTTTCCACTTCCTCAACGGTGAACCAGGCATTGCTATTTGGTGCTGATAAAATTAAATTTTTAAAGTCAGGATCGGGATTGGCAGTAAATTGACCAAGCTTTTTGAGTGCAATTATGAGTTTTTCAGCAGTAAGGATTGCCATATTCCAATTATTTTAAAGTTTATGTGTTATATTTGCATTGCAAAGGTAACCTTAGCATTAGAATTAGACGAAGACATGGCTATTAAAATAACAGACGAATGTATTAACTGTGGAGCATGTGAGCCTGAATGCCCAAATAATGCAATTTATGACGCAGGTACAGCCTGGAGATTCTCTGATGGAACCAATTTAAATGGCATCATTGATTTCGGCGGTAAAGAGGTGGACGCAGAAGCTTCTATGGAAGCGGGATCGGACGAAGTTTATTATATCGTTTCCGATAAGTGTACAGAGTGTAAAGGCTTTCATGATGAACCTCAATGTGCGGCAGTATGCCCGGTAGATTGTTGCGTTGATGATGAAGATGTACGCGAAACTGAAGAAGAACTATTGGCTAAAAAAGCCTGGTTACATCAGGAAAATTAAGAACATAAATATTGAAAAATATAAAGGACGCTTAGATAGCGTCCTTTTTTTATGCCTGATATTTTAATGCAGCTGCTTATTCTTTATCTTCAAATTTATTAGGGACAATCAGGACCGGGCAGGCTGATTTTCTAGCCACATGCTCAGCAACACTGCCCATTAGGAAATGATACAGTCCTGTGCGGCCATAAGTGCCGATGACAATCAGGTTGGAACCCCATTCATCAGATTGCTGGATAATCCCATGCGCTGCATTGTCAATCACACTTAAATAAGTGGTTGGAATGCCTAAACTGTATTTGGCTTCAATTTCTTTCAATAGCATCGTGCTATTTTCTTCACTGTTGTCGTAAGTCTCCAGAAAAACCGGGGCAAGCGTTAGGTCCGGATTAATATTTGCCGGAATGGGTTCGATGATGTTCACCAGTGCTACTTCTGCACCAAATGTTTTTGCGATTTCATACCCTGTCTTGGCCGCCTTTTCGGAGCAGGTACTATTGTCGACAGCAATTAAAATCTTTTTAAGGTTCATGGTCTTACAATTTAATGGTTATACTATTAAGACATCTTGTAACTTGAATTGTTTGCTGATCCCAGGTGATATCAGATTGGATTTGCTGGAAAAGCGAATTCCTTTGCCTAATATATAGATTTCTAATGAGTTTGTAATAATGGGACAGATATTGTTATTTTTATAGCGCCAGAAGCACATTAATATGGAACAACAATATGGAATTTGCAGGGTAGCTATTGCCCCTTTAAGGACTGAGGCCTCGGATAGGGCCGAAATTAGTTCTCAGTTGCTTTTTGGAGATCATGTAGAAATCCTGGAAAAAAAAGAGAACTGGTGGTTGGTTTACAACGCTTATGATGGTTACGAAGGCTGGATGGATTTCAAACAGCTGACCATGATTTCCTTAGAGCAATATGCAAATAACCATGATTGCGACCATGTAGTTCCTGCAGAGTTATTGGGTACCGTGATCGATGAGCAGGGGACTAAATATTACCTTTCTCCGGGAAGTAACCTTCCGATGCTGGAAAATGGCTTCTGTTCCCTTGGTCAGCAAAAATATGCGGTCATGTTTACCCCCTTAAAAATCTCCGCTTATCATACAGTGGAAGAGTTGATCAAACACGCACTTTTCTTTCTGAATGCGCCATACTTATGGGGTGGAAGGAATTTATTTGGGATTGATTGCTCTGGATTTGTACAAATCATCTTTAAATTAAACGGAATCCATTTGAAACGTGACGCCTGGCAGCAGGCAGAACAAGGGGAGGTGGTCGACTTTTTACCAGGTGTAAAACCAGGAGATGTTGCCTTTTTCGACAATGCAGAGGGCAAGATCATTCATGTAGGCATTATGCTCAGTACAGATCGCATCATTCATGCCTCGGGCAAGGTCAGAATTGATCCGATAGATGATCAGGGAATTTATAATGCGGAGTTGGGACGTTACAGCCACCAACTCAGGATCATTAAACGCTTTATCTAACTGCCTTCTATTACGAAATTTGGCGCACACTTTACCGGGAAATTGCAGGAATTGGCAATGAAACACATTTTGTGTGCCTGCTCATGTAAAGCATTCGCCTTTTCCTGGTCTGCTGCTCTGGTAATGGTGACAACCGGATTTAAGATCACTTCTGAAAAGTAACCACTGCCATCCGCATTTTCAATCATCGTTCCTACTGCATTGTCCTGATAATCCATGACAATGATGTCGTTTTGTGAACAAAGGTGAAGGTACCAAAGCATGTGGCAGGAGGAGAGCGAAGAAACCAATAAATCCTCAGGATTGTGTTTGTTTTTATCACCTAGAAATGCGGAATCAGAAGAGCCTGCAATATCAGGTTTCTGAGCAACGGAAATCACATAGTTTCTGTCGTACGAGCGATAATCCATGGTTCCTGAACCTTTATTTCCTGTCCAGGTGACTGCAGTTTTATATTGATGTTCTTTTGCCATGATTGGTACTATATTTATACCAATTTAAACATTCTTATATTTCTTTCCTCAGTTTTTTGAAAGTAAATGGCAGTATTCTGATAACCTGCTAGTTAAATTTCCAAACCATCACTTGTCGGTCGTCTCCAGTAGAAATCAAGTAGTTACCATCTGTACTCCAGATCAGTTTATTGATGGAATGGAAGTGTCCTTCTGTATTCTTTTCCAGGCTTAGGATTTTGTACAGTTTAAAATCGGCACTGCCCCAAACTTTAATGCCTTTATCCTGACTGCAAGTCGCAAAATAAGGTTCAGTAGGGTGAAATGCGATGGCATAAATGCTGAATAGGTGTGCAGCGATACTATTGATCAGCTCATAATCAGGTAAACTCCAGACTTTCAATTGCGCATCCCGACTGCCTGAAATCAGGTAATCTCCGGCAGGAGAATATTGCAGGGAGGTAATCGGTAAAGTGTGACTTCTTAATTCCTTCAGCAGACTGAAATCCTCCGTATGGTAGATTCTGATCAGGCCATCTTTGCCACCCAATGCCATTTCCTTTTCATCATTACTCAAAGCAATCACCCTAACGGTTTGAGGGATCACCTGAAAATGATACAGTAAAGAGAAGTCAGCTAATGACCATACGGCCAGCATACCATCTTCTCCGGTGCTGATCAGTTCGTTCTTATAGGTGATGGTCTTCAGGTCAAATACGCCTTTTTGATGGAAGTTTAAAGTGGCAACCACTTTTTCTTCCTCGAGGTTAAAGACCAGGATGGTGCCGCTGCGCTGTGCGATGAAAAGCAGGTTGCCGAAACGGTGCAAAGCATATACAGAGCTTTGCACCGGCACCAGCACTTTTACAAACCCCATCGTTTCCAATGACCATTCTACAATACCTTTATCATTTCCGGCACTAAAAAACGTGTCTTTTTTAGGAGAGTTCAGTAAGGCGTAGATTGGGTTTTGGTGTCCGCTTAAGGTATGTAAGTGTTTCAGCATTTTAATTTATTCTTGGTACCGCTTGTCTTTATGGACAGCAGCTTATGATTTACGGTGTCTTTTTTCCAGGTTTTGAGCAATTTCCGTCAAGCTTTTTCCTTTTTCTTTTAGCAAGACTAAAAGGTGGAAAATCAGGTCTGAACTTTCATTCACAAAATCTTCATCGGTTTCGTTTAAAGCGGCAATCACGGTTTCTACACCTTCTTCACCAACTTTTTGCGCAATCTTGTTCAGTCCTTTCTGACGTAACTTGTTGACATAAGATTCTTCTGAAGGGTTTTCATACCTGTCGGAGATGACGCTTTCCAATTCAAAAAGGAAGTTTTGATTGTAATCCGTTTTAAAGCAGCTTCTGCTACCTGTATGACAGGTTGGACCTACCGGGCTCGCTTTGATTAAAATCGTATCGCGGTCGCAGTCAATATGTGTGTCTTTTACGAAAAGGAAGTTTCCACTTTCTTCCCCTTTAGTCCAGAGGCGGTTTTTAGACCTGGAAAAGAAGGTCACTTTGCCCTCTTCCTGAGTTTTTGTCCAGGCTTCCTGGTTCATGTAACCCAGCATTAAAACTTCCAGTGTCTGGTGGTCCTGAATGATGACAGGAACCAGGCCATCCGTTTTTTCAAAATCTATAATCATAACCTTACAGGTATATTGTGGTATTTTAATTTTTGTTTCAGGTCGGGGATAGGGATCTCAGCAAAGTGAAATACCGAAGCCGCAAGGGCTGCATCCACGCCTGTTTTTTCAAAGACTTCTATGAAATGTTCAATAGTTCCGGCACCTCCAGAGGCAATTACAGGGATATTGATCATTTGTGTAATGCGATTCAATAACTTGCAATCAAATCCTTGTTTTGTCCCATCATGGTCCATAGAGGTGAGCAGAATCTCTCCTGCACCCATATTTTCTGCCTGTTTGATCCAGTTTTCTGTTTCCAGTTCAGTGATCAGTCGGCCGCCGTTCAAATGCACGCGGTTTTTGCCTTCCACCAATTTGGTATCTACAGCTACCACTACAAACTGAACGCCAAAAGCAGCTGCCAGTTCTTCAATCAAAGCAGGGTTTTTCACTGCTGCCGAGTTGATGCTGATCTTATCAGCGCCTGCATTGAGCAAAGCTTCAGCATCCTGGATGGTGGTAATACCGCCGCCAATGGTAAAAGGGATGTTCAGCTGACGGGCAACTGATTTCACCATTTCTATCATTGTTTTACGACGTTCATGGGTGGCAGTAATGTCCAGAAAAACAAGTTCATCGGCACCTTGCTGGGCATATTGCCAGGCCAGTTCTACCGGATCTCCTGCATCTTTCAGGTCTACAAAGTTGACCCCTTTAACCGTTCTGCCATCTTTAACATCCAGGCATGGAATGATACGTTTACTTAGCATCGGCTTAAAGAGAAGTCATTTGCTTTAAATTCCATTCTTTGATCTCCTCAATGGTGATTCTGTTTTCATAGATGGCTTTACCAACTACCACAGAACGGATGTCTAATTTTGCCAGTTCTTCAATGTCCGCCATCGAACTTACGCCGCCAGAGGCGATTAGTTTAATGAAAGGAGAGTGCTCCAATAGTTTTTTATAAAGGTCTACCGCAGCTCCGCCTAGTTTTCCGTCTTTGTTAATATCGGTACATAGGAATCTGAAAAAGCCCAATTGCAGGCATTTATCTACGTAATCCATTAATTTTACCGGCGAACTTTCCATCCATCCAGAATATTTGATCACTTCATCCAATACATCAATCGCAATCACGATTCTGTTGGCATAATCATATTTCTTACCTACTTCCTGGCTCAATTCCGCAAGGAAATCTGGATTAGTGATGGCTTGTGTACCTACGATGACGCGGTGAATTCCAGCATCCAATAGGTCTGTAACCTGTTGAATGGTGCGGATACCACCTCCGTATTGCACACGCATATCAGTTTTACTGATGATTTCAAACAATGCTTTCTGGTTACTAAAATCACCTTTGGCACCGTTTAAGTCAATAATATGTATGAATTCTGTACCGTTAGAACGGTATGTTTCGATCATTTCAGCGATGGAAACATCATATTCAGTTTTCTGGTTGTAGTCACCTTCTCTAAGACGAACGACTTTACCATCTAAAATATCAATAGCAGGAATAATGTACATTTTATTGTTTTAAGTTTGAAAAATTCTTTAATATCTGTTCTCCGGCATTCCCAGATTTTTCTGGGTGGAACTGAACGCCATAGAAGTTATCTTTTTGTATCGCTGCAGAAAATGGCTCGCCATAGTTTGCAGTGGCAATATCAAAAATAGGGTTATATTCAATAAAGTACGAATGCACAAAGTAAAATTGTGTGCCGCTCGCTACGCCATCAAATAATGGATTGTTTTTATGCTCAATATTATTCCAGCCCATGTGCGGAATTTTAATGCCCTGGTTTTTATCGAATAACCGGGTATTTAAGGGAAAGATGCCGGTTAGTTTGGCATCTCCTTCTTCAGAATGATCAGTTAGGAGCTGCATGCCTACACAAATGCCCAATACTGGTTTTTTAAGCGCTTTTATGGGTGCTACCAGGCCGGTTTGTTCCAGCTTATTCATGGCTGCAGCGGCATGGCCTACCCCTGGGATGATGATATGGGTATATTTATCCAGATCAGCTTCCGTGTTGACCATCCCGTAGTTCAGGCCTTGTCTTTCCAATGCTGAGGTCAGCGAAAAGATGTTGCCAGCTCCGTAGTTTACGATTCCAATCATTACAATACGCCTTTAGTACTTGGTAAGACTAACTTTTCTGCATCTCGTTTAATGGCCATTTTGATGGCTTTTGCGAAAGCTTTAAAGATCGCTTCAATTTTATGGTGTTCATTGTCGCCTTCCGCTTTAATATTCAGGTTGCATTTTGCCGCATCGCTGAAGGATTTGAAGAAGTGGTAGAACATTTCTGTAGGCATATCACCTACTTTTTCGCGTTTAAAATCAGCCTCCCAAACGATCCAGTTTCTGCCGCCAAAATCAATGGCTGCCTGTGCTAGACAATCGTCCATTGGTAAGCAGAAACCATAGCGCTCCAGACCTAATTTATTGCCGATTGCCTTTGCAAATGCTTCGCCAAGGGCGATTCCGGTATCTTCAATGGTATGGTGCTCATCAATGTGAAGGTCGCCATTTGTTTTTATTTTCAGGTCGATACTGCCATGACGGGCGATCTGATCCAGCATATGGTCAAAGAAGTTCAATCCTGTAGAGATTTCTGCTTTGCCGGTGCCATCCAGGTCTATATCGATGCTGATTTTTGTTTCATTGGTATTTCTTTCATGGTGAATGGTCCGTGTTCCGGCTTTCAGCATGGTGTAAATGTCTTCCCAGTTTTGAGTTTTTAACGCGATATATTCGCTCAGGGCCTCAATTTTATCTAGTTTTTCATTGGCACCCAATTGCAGGTTATTGCATAACCAGATGGCTTTTGCACCCAGGTTTTTAGCCAGAATGATGTCGTTGATGCGATCGCCGATCACAAAAGAATTTTCCAGGTCGTAATCTGCAGTCAGGAAATGCTGTAATAAACCGATGTTAGGTTTACGCGTTGGGGCATTTTCATGGGCAAAAGTTTTGTCGATGATCACTTCATTGAACACCACACCTTCATTGGCGAAGGTTTTCATCACAAAGTTGTGTACCGGCCAAAAGTTAACTTCCGGGTGGGAATCTGTGCCCAATCCGTCCTGATTGGTCACCATCACCAAATCATAATCCAGCTCTTTAGCTATTTTTGAAAGGTAATAAAGAGATCTTGGGTAAAACTCCAGTTTCTCAAAAGAGTCAATCTGCTCATCAGGTGGTTCATTAATGAGGGTACCGTCTCTGTCAATAAATAATACTTTTTTCATCAGAATGTTATTGCTTTTCAATGGTTATGAAGCCATTAAAAAAGGTTTCATGTTTTATGAGTTCAGCGCTTTCAAAGCGTTTAAGAGGATTTCGTTTTCTTGTGGGGTTCCTATCGTGATTCTTAGGCAACCTTCACATAAGGTTACTTTAGAGCGGTCTCTCACGATGATGCCCTGGTTTACCAAAGCGTCATAAGTTTTCAAGGCATCGATCACTTCAATGAGTATGAAATTGGCATCGGAAGCATGGACCTTTTTAACGATGGGCAGGTTGAGCAGCTCCTCGCTCAGATTTTCTCTTTCTGCAACAGTGATTTTGATCCATTCATTGACCTGTGCGATGTTTTCCAAAGCTTTCAAAGCCAGGTCCTGTGTGGCCTGATTGATGTTATATGGAGGTTTTACTTTATTCAGGATGTCGATGACCGGGCGTGCAGCAAAGGCCATTCCTAAGCGCAATGCGGCAAGGCCCCATGCTTTAGAAAATGTTTGCAGGATCACCAGGTTCGGGTATTCCGTCAGTTCCTGGATAAAAGTGCGCTGTTTGGCGTAGTTAATATAAGCTTCGTCAATGATCACCAATCCATTGAAATTAGCCAGTACCGTTTCAATATCGGTGCGGATAATAGAATTTCCGGTAGGGTTATTTGGAGAACAAATGAAAATCAGCTTCGTATTTTCATCGATGGCTTCCGAGATTTTCTCCAGGTCCAGCTGAAAGTTTGGCAGCAGGTTTACTTTTCTGGCTTCCACATTGTTGATGCCCGCAGAAACCTCATACATGCCATACGTAGGAGGAAGGATGATCACATTGTCTTTTCCCGGTTCGCAGAAAGCGCGAAACAATAAGTCTATCGCTTCATCGCTGCCATTCCCAAGGAAGGTGTTTTCAATCGGTACACCTTTGATTTTGCTGATGGCGTCTTTAAGATCCAGTTGCAATGGATCCGGGTATCTGTTAAAATTAACATCTAGCGGAGAACCGTATCCGTTCTCATTTGCATCTAAAAATACACTGGCCTGTCCTTTATATTCATCTCTAGCAGTAGAATATGGTTTCAGATTTTTGATGTTTTCTCTTTGGAGGTTATTGATATCCATCTTTATGATTTTAAACGAATAGTGATTGCATTTTTGTGAGCTTGCAGACCTTCTGCAGCGGCCAACACCTCAACGGTATTGCCAATATTGGCCAAACCTTGTTCTGTGATGTGTTGAAAGGTGATTTTCTTGATAAAAGAATCCAGAGATACGCCAGAGTATGCTTTGGCAAAACCGCTGGTAGGTAGGGTATGGTTGGTGCCCGAGGCATAGTCGCCGGCACTTTCCGGAGTCAGGTTGCCTAAAAATACAGAACCTGCATTCTCAATCAGCGGGATCAGCTGCTCAAATTGAGCGGTAGCTAAGATCAGGTGTTCCGGAGCATATTCATTGCTAAATTCCATGGCTTGTTCCAGGTCGTCTACTAATACTGCATAAGAATTGGCGATCGCTTTTGCGGTAACGTCTTTTCTAGGAAGTACAGCAATCTGGGCTTCGATTTGTTTTAGCGTTTCCGCAATAATTTCGGGAGAAGTGGCGACTAAAATCGCCTGACTGTCGGCACCATGTTCTGCCTGAGCCAATAAATCTGACGCGATAAAAGCTGGATTTGCAGTCTCATCCGCAATGACCAAAACTTCTGAAGGACCCGCAGGCATGTCTATAGCCGTCATGCTGCTGGACTGAATCAGTTGTTTAGCCTGAGTCACGTAACGGTTTCCCGGTCCGAAAATCTTGTATACTTTCGGAACGCTTTCTGTACCGTAAGCCATTGCGGCAACAGCTTGTGCACCGCCGATCATATATATCTTGTTGATGCCGAGCTTTAGGGCACAGTAAGCAAGGTAACAATTGGTTTTTCCGTCTTTCTGAGGAGGGGAGCACACCACAATTTCTTTACACCCTGCCAACACCGCCGGGATACCGAGCATCAAAAAAGTGCTGGGCAGCACCGCAGATCCACCAGGAATGTATAAGCCTACGCGAGAAATGGGCCTGGATTCCCGCCAGCAGGTGACGCCGGGCATGGTTTCCAGTTTGTTTTCCGTGTTGGCTTGTGCGGCGTGAAAAGCATGGATATTTGCATAAGCGGTATCAATCGCTGCTTTTTCAGCTGCAGGAATAGTCGCAGCAATGCTTTTGATCTCGGCTTCGGAAAGAAATAATTCTTTTAAGGCCACCTGATCAAATTGCTGAGCATAATCTACCAAAGCAGCATCTCCACGTGTTTTTACCTGCTCAATAATCTGAGTGACACGATCCAGGATACTACTATCGTCTTCCAGTTGTCTTAAACAGAGATTTTTGATCTCTTGCTCCGTCAACTCTTTATAACTATAGGTTTTCAATGTCTTGTTTTTTTAGGTGAAACTTAAGCGATGATTTTCTCAATTGGCATAACTACAATTCCCTGGGCTCCGGCAGCTTTCAGGCTGTTGATCTTTTCCCAGAAATCGTGTTCCGCAATTACAGAATGTACAGCCACCCATTCTTCATCAAACAAAGGCACCACCGTTGGACTTTTTACTCCTGGTAATAAATCAACCACTTTCTTCAGATTGGTTTTTGCAACGTTCAACACCACGTATTTGGTTTCTTTAGCGCGCAATACCGAAAGGATTCTTTGTAATAGTTCCTGTACTTCAGGCAGCAATTCAGATCCTTTGCTGCCAATCAGGATGGCTTCAGATTTCATGACTTCCGAGAATGGTTTTAAACCATTGCTTTTTAGCGTGCCGCCAGTAGATACAATGTCGCAGATGGCATCGCTCAATCCTAATCCAGGACCAATCTCTACCGAACCTGAAATGGTTCTTACTTCTGCATTGACGTGATTTTCTTTCAGGTATTTCTCTAAAATTACCGGGTAAGAAGTGGCAATGGCTTTACCTTCTAACTGCGCGATCTCGGTGATTCTGCTTTCATTAGGAATAGCGATTTTTAACGTGCATTTACCGAAACCTAAGCGTTGAAGGTAAGTCACATCAGCACCGGATTCTACAATTACATTCTCTCCAACAATACCGATGTCGGCAATGCCATCCTGAACATATTCTGGAATGTCATCATCTCTCAGGAAAAGAATCTCTAAAGGGAAATTAGTAACGGTGGATATAAGGGAACTTTTGTAGTTTTCGAATGATAAACCACAATTTTTAAGAATCTCTACTGATTTTTCGTTTAATCTACCAGATTTCTGGATAGCTATTTTAAGTGTTTTCAATTAGTATGCTAGGTTGAAATTATTGAATATTGGACAAGAAGATATTTCGGAAACAAGTTTTGAAGTACAAAACATTACATATACATCGCCGACAGGCGATGGTGCAAATGTAAATGATGGTTCAAAATTTGGTTCATAATTCTTTTTAAGTCCTTAATCAACAATGTTTAGCATGTTGTGGAACTGCAAATATATAGATTGAAAGCAAAAAACAAAATATATATGGCATTTAATTTGCCTAAAGGAGTTTGATAATGACAATTAACGTCTAGTTTTGTAAAAAAAAATACCACATTGAAAAAAATACTGTTCTTCTTAATCCCTGTTTGTTTGCTTTTAAATGGTTGTTCTTGGTTTAAAGATACACCAGAGATTGGTCTTTTGCTATCGAAACATTTTGATCGTAAACTTTATAAAGATTTTGATACTGCGGAGTATAATGTAGTGTTTAAGCAACAATTTGATGCCTTAAAAGGGAAATTGACAAACCCGAATACCATAAAATATTTTTATGCAAGCCACAATGAAGAGCCGCGTCTGGTGACTCAGTTTTTCATCAACGGTGGATTAGATACCTTAACTGCTTACATCGCCAGAGTGGATGCGCATGGCTATAACCCAGAACTTTTCCGACTGGAAGAACTGAAAAAATCATTACAGGCTTTATCCCTTAATAAGTTCAAAAACATTCAGGAAGTTTATCCTGTCATTGCTGATTTAGAGTTAAATGCAGCAGAGAGCTTAACCAAGTACGATAATTTTGTGGCCTATGGCAGTGTAAACCCACGTAAATTGTTCTCCCGTTATTATGTTTCGGTAAAACGCCCCGATAGTGCGAGTATCTCTAAGGTATTGGGAACTGCAGATATTCAAGGTTTACTGAAAGAGATCCAGCCAGATTCTAAACAATATATTGCGCTGCAACACAAATTGGCAGATTTAAAAGCCGCTGGTTTAGGGAAAAGTGACCAGGCGAAAACTATTCTGGTTAATATGGAGCGTTTGAGGTGGAAGTTACCAGAGATGGGCACAGAATTCGTGGAGGTTAATATTCCTGATTTTTCGCTGACCTGGTTTAGCAAAGAAGATACTTTGACGCACATGAAAGTCTGTGTAGGGGGAAAGAGAGAAGAAGGATATGCAGAGAAAATGGCCAAATATGCGAAAAGCGGCAATCTGGATGATAAACCTAAAAACCACGAAACACCAATATTATACAGCAAGCTGAATTCTATTCAGGTAAACCCAATCTGGAACATCCCGGTGAGCATCGCCAGAAATGAAATCTATTGGATGGCCAGAAAAGACCCTTATTATTTATCTAACAGCAATATCAATGTATACCGCAATGGTAAATTGATCGGAGAGCCGGATACTATTCAATGGAGTAACTATTCCAGAGAGAAATTGCCTTATCAGTTTAAACAAGGTTCTGGAGATGGGAATGCCTTGGGTAAATTTAAGTTTATCTTCGACAATGGTTCCAGCATTTACCTGCATGACACCAATAATAAGAGTGGTTTCGCAAAGGCCAACCGTGCCATCAGCCATGGCTGTGTCCGCGTAGAGAAACCTTTGGAATTTGCCCAGAACCTGGTGAAAGATAAAAACCGTTACGATCAGCTGAGGATGGAAGTAAATCTTCCGCCTTTAGATACCACAAAAATGGAGCTGTACCGCAAAAAACTGGCAAAGAAAGCAGATACGGTGAATTTGTTCAAGCTAAAACCTACCTGGTTTGGTACCAAGAAGCAGGTTCCACTGATTATAAATTACATCACAGCCTGGTCACAGAACGGTTCAATGCAATATAGAGCCGATGTGTACGGATTAGATGAAACTTTATGGTCAGCTATGAGGAAATTCATGTAAAAGTTCTACCTTTGGTTTTTAATGAATTTCCTATACCCAGGTTTTCTTTTCGCACTGCTGGCAATAGCCATTCCTATTGTAATTCACTTATTTAATTTTAGGAAATTTAAGAAGGTATATTTCAGTAATGTACAGTTTCTTAAAGAAGCGAAAGAGCAGAATTCTTCCAGGGATAAACTTCAGCATTTATTGGTATTGGCCTGCAGGATCCTTGCGGTGATGTTCCTGGTTTTTGCTTTTGCAAGGCCATATATCCCATTGGAAACAGGCGCAGACCCTGATAAAGGGAACCTGATCAGTGTGTATATCGACAATTCCTACAGTATGGAAACGGTAAACAAGGAAGGGAATTTGCTGGACGAAGCGAAGCGCAAAGCGAAAGAAATTGCCAATGCTTATCAGCTGAATGATCAGTTTCAATTGCTGACCAATGATTTTGAAGGCAAACATCAGCGTAAATTAAATAAAGAAGCGTTTATCCAAATGCTGGAAGAACTGAAAATATCACCGGCCAGCAGAACAATGCAGCAAGTGGTCAACAGACTGCAGCAGGAAGGCGATTCCAGAAAAAATCATTTGGTTTACCTGCTATCTGATTTTCAGCAGAACTTTGTTGGAACTGAAAAGATCAAATCTGATTCCAGCATCCGCTATTCTTTCATCAGTTTAAAAGCCAATGCACTTCCAAATATCGCGGTAGATAGCGTATGGAGCTTATCTCCGGTTCATCAGCCCAAACAAGCGGAGAGATTAGTGGTGCAGCTGCATAATTATGGGGAGGAAGATGCAGCCGATATCCCTTTAAAATTAACCGTCAACCAACAGCAAAAAGCCATTAGTAACCTTAAAGTCCCTGCCGGTAAATCTATAACAGACACCCTTTCTTTTGGCGGTCTGGAGAAAGGATGGCAAAAAGGAGTGCTGAGCATTAAAGATTTTCCCATCACTTTTGATGATGAGCTGAATTTTAGTTTCCGCGTGAATAGCGAAATGAAGGTTTTGACCATTTCTGGCGATCCTACCCAGCAATTCTTAAAATCACTGTTTGCTGCTGATCCTTATTTCAAACTGACGGAAATGGCAGAGGCAAACGTCAAGTATTCCAGCTTCCCGGAATATAGTCTGATTGTACTGAATGGATTGAAACAACCTTCTTCTGGATTGGCGCAGCAGCTGAAAAGCTATGTGCAAAATGGAGGTTCCCTGGTGATTTTTCCAGATCTGGATGCAGGTGCGGTAGTTTATACGCCATTTTTAACGGCCTTATCTCTGCCTGCTATACAAGAATTAAAAACAGGGAAACCGGTCAGCAGTAGTATCGAACTCAAAGACCCTTTGTTTAAAGACGTGTTTGATCAGATTCCTGCAAATATGGACCTGCCGGTAGTGAACAGGTATTTCAGTTATCTGGAAAGAAACACCGCAGGGAAAGAAAGCATCCTGCAATTGCCATTGAGCCAAAGCCTTTTTGCAAGATACCCTGCCGGAGCAGGAAAAATATATTTGTCGGCCAGCACGCTGAGACCGGAAGATGGAAATTTATCCAGACATCCGGTGTTTGTACCGCTGCTTTTTAAAGTGGCTTTTAACAGTGCGAAAGAACAGCCGATGTATTATACCGCTGGTAAAGATGATTTGCTGGAGCAGCAGAAAACGAGTGTTGGCGCTAACCAATCGCTGGTTCTAAAATCAGCAGATGGCACAGAAATCATTCCTGAAATCCGACAAACCCCAGGAAAAACCTTGCTCTATATCGCCGATCAGCTGAAGAAACCAGGCTTCTACGACCTGAAAAGAACCGATTCGGTATTGGCTGTACTGGCCTTTAATGACAACCGACGAGAATCAGATATGCGCTATGCTACCGCTCAAAACCTGAAAGATTTATTTGCAGGACAGAAGATCGCGGTACATAATTCTGAGAAAGATGCCTTATCGTTAAATATAGAAGCAAAAAATAGCAGTATAGAGTTATGGAAACTTTGCCTAATTTTGGCTGTTGTTTTTTTAGCCATCGAAATACTATTGATCCGATTTTTTAATAAAACAAAAAACATACAAAAACCATGAATCTTCTCATCACTGGGGTAACCATTGCCGACCCAAACAGCCAGTTCCATCAAAAAACTTGTGATGTACGTGTAGAACAGGGCAAAATTACCGCCATTGGCAGTAACTTGCAGTCTTCCGGCAAGGAAGAAGTTTTTGACGGAGCAGGAGCCATTTTATCGCCAGGTTTCTTTGACCTGAACTGCTCCATTGGAGATCCTGGATTTGAAACTAAAGAGGATATTGAAACAGGAACACGTGCCGCAATGGCTGGTGGTTTCACAGGATTAGCCGTTTTACCACATACCAGACCGATTGTTCATTCCAAAGGAGAAATCGCTTATATCCTCAACAAAGCCAAAGGAAACCTGGTAGATGTATTGCCAGTAGGGGCAGTGAGCCAGGATCTGGAAGGAAAAGAATTAGCAGAGATGTACGATATGCAGCAGTCAGGTGCCGTGGCTTTCTCTGATGGCAATAAGGCGATCGCTGACGATGGATTCATGAGCCGTGCTTTGCAATACATCAAAGGCTTTAACGGCCTGATGATGGTGCATCCGGAAAATAAATCGATCTCTGGAAAATCGCAGATCAACGAAAGTAAAACCAGTGTATTGCTGGGCATGAAAGGCGTTCCGGCATTAGCCGAAGAGATGCACATCAGCAGGGATATTTTCCTGGCTGCCTATCATGAAGCCCCATTACACATTAGCAATATCTCTACTGCCGGTTCGGTAGCACTGATTAAAAAAGCTAAAAGAGACGGCTTAAAGATCAGCTGTGATGTGGCTGCGCACCATTTGGTATTCACGGAAGAGCTTTTGAATGATTTCGATAGCAATTACAAAGTGAAACCGCCATTGCGTGGGAAATCAGATGTAAGGGCATTGATCAACGGCTTGAAAGATGGTACTATTGATGCCGTATGTTCGCAGCACCGTCCGCAGGAAATAGAATTTAAAGCCGTAGAGTTTGAAATTGCCGCTTATGGCATCATCGCTTTGCAAACTGTGCTTCCATTGATGCTGAAAGCCGGATTGGATGCCACACAAATTGCAGAAAAACTGTCTATCAACCCCCGCAAATTGTTAAACCTTGCAGTTCCAGTAATTGCAGAGAATGAGATCGCCAACTTCACGGTGTATCATCCAACATTGGAATGGGAGTACAATACCACAAATAATCAATCAAAATCAGCGAATTCACCGCTTTTAAATAAGAAATTAACCGGAAAAGTTCAACTGGTATATAACAACAAACAATTACAATATGGATAATCATGTTAGAACAGCGCTAATTGCGTCGTTAGATAAATTTGCTGAGGTTTCTGGAATAGATTCCATCAAATTAGAAGAGGGGTTGATCGAAGTATTCAGTAAAGATCTTGGCTTCCTGGAAAAAGTGGAAGAATTTGACGAAGTATTCAACGAATATCCTGCATTTGAGCAGTTGAGAGAAGTTTTCTTCGATTTATTGATGATTAATTTCTTCGCTAATGATGTGAAAAAATTAGAAGAAGATTACCTGGAAACAGATGAGTGGGCAGATATTGAAGAAGAGACCATCGATAGAGGTACTGAGCTTTTAAACTTGTTGTTGTACATCAATGAGTGTCATGATGAGCGCATTAAGCCAGAGCTGGGCGACTTCCTGAAAGAATTCTTATTGGTAGAAGAGGATGAGTTCCAGGACGAATTCCATATCTATGAAGATTTAATTACCAACCAAAACCTGGTAGAAAGTAGTGTAGAAGATATTTGCAGCCATGTAGGTATGATCGATTTAGGAGAAGAAATGGAAGAATTATTTATTCCTTTCATGTGTTTCTTCCACCAGCCGAAAGTAAGTGAAGAGGTAATCAAAGATTTACAGGAATATAGCCCTAATAAAGAATTTGATGTTGCAGTTTATACGTTAATTGCTAATTTTAACAAAAACTAAAACCTTTATATATGCACCAAAACTTAATTGAGTTAGAGAAGAAGCCTAATAAACTGGCTTTTCAGGCAGCTATTGCTTTCGCTTTATACTTTTTTGTATTGATTTTTGTGTTTAAATTTCTGAACATCAGTCCAGCAAATACACATTTGTCTACCGCTTCTAAAGTAGTGAGCCAGTTGTTGTCTTATGTGCCTTTCTTTTTAGCGATTGTCTATGTACAAGCGAACCATAAAAAGGAATTAGGGGATTATATGACCTTTAACCGCGGTTTTTCTGCTGGATTTAAAGTGGCTGCTTACGCTGGATTATTGCTTTTTCTGGTACAGGTGATTTATTATTTTGTAGATAAATCTGCTACTGATGAGTTGCTTGCCGCTGCAATTGAGCAAGCGGATGGTGATGAGCAAAAAGTGAAAGGTGTAGAAATGATGCGCCCTTATATGGGACTGTTTGTTGGTTTTGGAACCGCGATGACTTATACCATTATAGGTTTGGTTGCGAGCTTAATTGGCGCCGCAGTTTTCAAGAAGGAAAGACCCTTTGACGTAGATTAAAGTAATTTAACCTATGTATTTATAAATACACAACGTGCAGTTTTATCATTTTATTTGATGAAATTTGCACGTTGCTTTTTTTTAGCACGTTATTAAGTCATGGATATTTCTATTGTAGTTCCTTTATATAATGAAGAAGAGTCTCTTCCGGAGTTAACTTCCTGGATTGCTAAGGTGATGGAAGCGAATAACTTCTCTTACGAAATCCTGTTTGTTGATGATGGAAGTACCGATACTTCCTGGGCAGTGATTGAAGAATTAAAAACTCAGTTTAATGCGGTAAAAGGCATTAAATTCAGGAGGAATTATGGTAAATCAGCGGCGCTGAATGTTGCTTTTGAAGCGGCACAGGGTGATGTCATCATCACTATGGATGCAGATTTACAGGATAGTCCCGATGAGATTCCGGAATTATTCCGCAGGATCAAAGAAGAAAAGCTGGACATCATCTCCGGATGGAAGAAAAAGCGTTACGATCCGATTTCAAAAACTATTCCTACTAAATTGTTCAATGCGGCGACCAGAAAAATGTCTGGAATTCAGCTGAATGATTTCAATTGCGGCTTAAAAGCCTACCGTAAAGAGGTGGTGAAAACCATCGAAGTTTACGGAGAAATGCACCGTTATATTCCTGTAATTGCAAAATGGGCCGGTTTTAAAAAGATCGGTGAGCAGGTGGTAGAACACAGGGCAAGGAAATACGGTGTCACTAAATTCGGACTGAGCAGGTTTATAAACGGCTTCCTGGATTTATTGTCGATCTTTTTTGTGGGCAAGTTTGGTAAAAGACCAATGCACTTTTTTGGTTCATTAGGGGTGTTGAGTTTCCTTTTGGGAACCATCATGGCGCTTTGGATGATCGGTGTAAAATTATACCATATCGCGATGCTGATTCCTTATAAAAGGGAAATCACCGACCAACCTTTGTTTTACATTGCATTAGTGGCCATTATTTTAGGTTCTCAACTGTTCCTTACTGGATTTGTGGCAGAACTGGTGACCAGAAATGCACCGGAAAGAAATGCTTATCTGATTGAAAAGGAGATACTTTAAGCCATGTTTTTTTCTATAATTATCCCGCTATATAATCGTCCGCAGGAAATAGATGAATTGCTGAGTACCTTAACGAAGCAGACTTACCTTCAGTTTGAGGTGCTGGTGATCGAGGATGGCTCTACCAATGATGCGAAAGCCATTGTAGCGAAATACGAGAATAAACTGGACATTAAGTATTTTTTTAAGCCTAATGCCGGACAAGGTTTCGCCAGGAACTATGGTTTTGAGCGTGCCAAAGGGGATTACTTCGTCATCTTTGATTCTGATTGTCTGATTCCTGAGGATTATCTGGAAACAGTAAAAGACTACCTTTTTGAGCACCATCTGGATGCGTATGGCGGTCCGGATGCAGCACATGAGACTTTTACGCCGGTTCAGAAAGCGATCAGTTACGCCATGACTTCTCCATTTACCACCGGAGGGATCAGGGGAAATAAGAAACACATCGGC
Organism: Pedobacter polysacchareus; assembly: GCF_019802255.1. Taxonomy (GTDB): domain Bacteria; phylum Bacteroidota; class Bacteroidia; order Sphingobacteriales; family Sphingobacteriaceae; genus Pedobacter; species Pedobacter polysacchareus. The sequence continues at coordinate 410,797 of NZ_JAHYSS010000002.1, forward strand.
CAATTCCATCCTAGAAGCTTCAATATGGGAGTTTCCAGAGCGGTATGGGAGAAAGTTGGTGGTTTTATTCTGACGCGTTTAGGAGAAGACATTGAATATAGCATCCGAATCCATGAAAATGGCTTTAAGATCGGACTCATTCCTGCAGCTAAAGTTTTTCATAAGCGAAGAACCAGCTTCGGGCAGTTTTATAAACAGCTCCACTTTTTTGGCAGGGCAAGGATCAATATCTACAAGCATTTTCCTTCGGAACTGAAATTGGTACATTTCTTCCCTGCAGTTTTTACCTGTGGCGTGATCTTTACAATATTGATGAATTTCGTTTGGCCACCATTGGCCTTTATCTGTAACTTTATATTGTTGCTGTACTTTGCGATGATCTTTTTTCATTCCTGGCAAGTCAACAAATCTTTAAAAGTTGCATTTTTTAGTATCATTGCATCATTCATTCAACTAACCGCTTATGGGTTAGGGTTTATGCAAGATTTTTTTAAGCGTGTAGTATTTAAACAACCATGATAAATTTTTTAAAGGAGAGTACGTTTACGGTGAAGGATGTGATCATGCAGGCCTGGATCGTGACGCGCGACAATTATTTTTCTATTGCCACCCTGTGTTTTCTGGTTTTTATAACCGTTTCCACCTCTACTTTTATGGCCTTCTTTATGGGAGAACTCCCAACTGGCGTAAGGGTAGTGATGCTGCTGATCTTCGTGTTATTATATTGTATCGTTAACCTTTCCCTGTTGAAATACATTTTCCGCCTGCTGGATAAGGAAGACGACAGGGACATTCAAATAATTGAAACTTTACCCACCAGAACAGAGATCATTCGTTTCCTGGTAGGTACTGTGTATTTTGGAATCAGTATTTTCCTGGTAGGCATCTTGCTATTGCCAGTATTGTACGTTTTAGACCTGATTTTAAAGTTTGCCGTGAACCAGGGATTCATCGGTAATTTCACGGCTGCGGGTAAAGTGATTGTCAATATTGCAGTCGCGATTGCGATATTAAGCATCTTCTTTACCTTCATCAGGATTATTTTCTTCCCTTTCTTTATCATCGATAAACATGTACATCCGTTCGAATCGATTAAGCTAAGTTTAGCCACTACCAAAGGGAACTTCATTAAATTGCTGTTCATTTTCGGAGGCTTTGTACTGATTCAGGCAATTGTATTCGGGTTTTTCTATATCGTAGTGGTGAGTGGTTTTCAATTGATCAGTTTGATTTTTAACTACGAGATTTACTCTTACGTTTCTTTATTTACAGCTATTTTCAGTTCCTTTATTGTGGTGCCATTCTCCACAGCTTTAGTCACAGTGGCGTATCGCCGAATGGTTAAAGAATATAAAGGAGATGAACATCCTGATATTTTACACAACATCGTTTAAGAAATGTTATGGGATTAAAAGCGGCATTAAGTAAACCGTTTGCGGCACTGGTAGTCAGGGGCATCAATAAATGGAAAAAAAATGCAGTTTCTGCGCAGCAGACCATTCTTGCGCAGCTCATTGATTCCTCAAAAAATACGGCTTTCGGTAAAGACCATGGTTTCGGGGAAATCCGCAGCTATGAAGATTTTAAAAAACAGGTTCCTTTAAGGGATTACGAAGCTTTAAGGCCTTATATTGATCGGGTAGTGGCCGGGGAATCCGATGTGATGTGGAAAGGTAAACCACAGTATTTCGCGAAAACATCAGGCACTACTTCTGGCGTAAAATACATTCCTATTTCTAAGGAATCCATGCCTGAGCACATCAGGGCGGCAAGGAATGCTTTATTAACCTACATCCATGAAACGGGTAAGGTAGGGTTCATCAATGGAAAAATGATCTTTTTACAAGGCAGTCCGGTGATGACGAAGAAAAACGGCATTAACGTAGGCCGCTTGTCGGGCATTGTCGCACACCTTGTTCCTAAATACCTGCAGAAAAACAGGCTTCCTTCTTATGAAACCAATTGTATTGAAGATTGGGAAGAGAAAGTAGATGCGATCGTAAAAGAAACTATTCAGGAAAATATGACGCTGATCTCGGGCATTCCGCCATGGGTGCAGATGTATTTTGATAAGCTGCAGGAGAAATCCGGTGGTAAAAAGATCAAAGATATTTTCCCTGAGTTCAGTCTTTTCGTCTATGGAGGAGTGAATTACGAGCCTTACCGCTCAAAAATCGAAGAAAGCATCGGCAGAAAAATTGATGCGATCGAAACTTATCCGGCTTCAGAAGGGTTTATTGCTTATCAGGATAGCCAGAAGGATAAAAGTTTGTTATTACTGGCGAAAGCAGGGATCTTTTATGAGTTCGTACCAGTTGATGAATATTACAATGAAAATCCGACGCGTTTGAGCTTGGGAGAGGTGGAGCTGGAAAAAAATTATGCTTTAATCCTGAATACCAATGCGGGCTTATGGGGATACAGCATCGGAGATACTGTTAAATTTGTCTCCAAAGATCCTTATAAGATTATGGTGACGGGCAGGATCAAGCATTTTATCTCCGCTTTCGGAGAACATGTAATCGGCGAAGAGGTGGAACATGCACTTTTAACCGTGGCCAATGAAGAAGGGGTAGGTATCACTGAATTTACGGTGGCGCCGCAAGTGAATACCCCGCATGGAGAATTGCCTTACCATGAGTGGTTTGTAGAGTTTTCGGCTGCGCCAAAAGACCTGCTGGCTTTCAGTAAAAAGGTAGATCAGGCCTTACAAAAGAAGAATATTTACTATTTTGACCTCATTGAGGGTAAAATATTGCAACCTTTAATCATTCGTTCCCTTCAAAAAGACGCTTTTGTGAACTATATGAGGGCGGAAGGTAAGCTGGGTGGACAGAATAAAGTGCCCCGTTTATCAAATGACAGGAAGATTGCAGAGGTTTTAAGTAGTTTTACAATTCGTCAGACAGACGAAGAACAGGGAGAATTTAATTGAAGAACATATCAATATTAGGGTCTACAGGATCTGTAGGCACTCAAGCCTTGGAGGTAGTACAGGCAAACCCTGGATTATACAAGGTGTTAGCGTTAAGCGCTCAATGCAATGCCAGTTTACTGATCAGTCAGGCTTTAACATTTGCGCCTGAGCTTGTTGTAATTGGTGATGAAAGTCAGTATCTGACGGTGAAAACTGCCCTGGCAGGAACTTCAATCAAAGTATTGGCGGGTGAAGCTGCTCTATGTGAAGCTGCGGCTTTAGCAGGAGTAGATGTGGTACTGACCGCTGTGGTAGGTTCTGCAGGTTTAAAACCAACCATCGCTGCGATTGAAGCTGGAAAAGACATCGCCCTGGCCAATAAAGAAACTTTAGTAGTGGCTGGTGATTTGATTACCAGCTTAGCGAAAAAACATGGGGTAAAGATCATTCCTGTGGATTCAGAGCATTCCGCAATTTTCCAATGCCTGGTAGGTGAAGGAAATGAAGCGCTCGAAAAGATTTACCTGACCGCTTCTGGTGGCCCTTTCAGAGGGAAAGACCGCGAGTTTCTAGCCAATGTAACCAAAGCACAAGCCTTAAAACACCCGAATTGGGTGATGGGTGCCAAAATCACTATAGATTCTGCTTCTTTAATGAACAAAGGATTGGAAGTGATTGAAGCGAAATGGTTATTTGACCTGGAAGCCGATCAGATTGATGTCATCGTACACCCACAGTCGATAGTTCATTCTATTGCGCAATTTAAAGATGGTTCTATGAAGGCGCAAATGGGCGTTCCCGACATGAAACTGCCAATTCATTACGCTTTAGCTTACCCGGAAAGAATAAGTACGGATTTTAAGCGTTTTAACTTTCTGGAGTACCCGGAACTGACCTTTTACCCGGCGGATAACGAAACCTTTAGAAATCTTGACCTGGCGTATACTGCTTTGAGAAAAGGAGGGAATATGCCATGTATCATTAATGCGGCCAATGAAGTGGTAGTAAACGCGTTTTTACACGATAAAATCGGCTTTTTGGAGATGAGTGAGGTCATAGAAAAATGTATGGAAGGGATTGCATTTATCGAGGCACCAGGGCTGGAGAATTATCTGGAAACAGATCAGCATACGCGTATATTTGCGAATCAACTAGTAACAAAATAAGAATTAACGAATCAAAATTAAAACATTAATATAAGATATGAGCGGATTGATTATGGCAGCCCAGTTGCTTCTAGGGTTATCGATACTGGTAATTTTACACGAATTAGGACATTTTCTGGCGGCACGTGCCTTTGGGATTAAAGTAGAAAAGTTTTATTTGTTCTTTGACGCCTGGGGCTTCAAATTATTTAGCTTCAAACGTGGTGATTGTGAATACGGAATAGGATGGCTGCCTTTAGGTGGTTATGTGAAAATTGCAGGGATGATCGATGAATCGATGGATACTGAGCAGATGAAACAACCAGCGCAGCCATGGGAATTCAGGTCTAAACCAGCTTGGCAACGTCTGATTGTGATGTTAGGTGGTGTAATTGTCAACATTGTGGTAGGTATCTTCATTTTCTGGATGATGACCTTCAAATATGGAGAAACATACATTCCAAACAGTTCTGTACTGGTAGGAATTAATCCTGGAGAGATCGGTAAAGAAATCGGTTTACAAAGAGGAGATAGGGTAATTGCTGTAAATGGCAAGAAAGTGATTCGTTTTGAAGAACTGATCAGCTCTAAAGTATTGCTTGGAAATACCACTTTGACAGTGGTTCGAGGTAATAAAACCTTAGACATTAAAGTTCCTGATAACATCTTGAATAAAGTATCTGACCAGGGAATTGAAGCCTTTATTAGCCGTGTGCCACTAAGAACGGCAACGGTCGATAGTGTGATTGCAGGCAAACCTGCTGCTGTTTCAGGTGTGTTAAAAGGTGACCAGATTGTGGCCATCAACCAACAACCTGTTAAAAGTGACATTGATGTTCGCGAACTGATCTTAAAAAACAAAGGTAAAACGACTGATTTTACGATCAACCGTGCGGGAACAGCTTTAGATCTAAAGATTCCTGTGGACACTGCAGGTACCATCGGCTTTGCCTTTAACCCAAATGAGATTAAACAGGAAACTATCAAATATAGCTTGCTTGCAGCGCTTCCTATCGGAGTAGATCAGGCATGGAAAACTTTCAGCGACAATGCGAAAGGAATCTGGAAAGTATTAACCGGAAAAATCAATGCCAATAAAGCCTTCTCAGGTCCTGTAGAGATCGCACGTAAGGTTTATGGCGGTGAGTGGATCTGGGCTAGGTTCTGGGCTTCAACAGGCTTTATTTCCATCGCATTGGCATTTATGAACTTACTACCTATTCCAGCATTGGATGGTGGACACGTAGTATTTCTATTGATTGAAATGGTAAAGGGAAAACCACTGGGTGATAAATTTATGGAGCGTGCACAAATGGTAGGCTTCATGATGTTACTGGCATTAATGGTCTTCGTATTGGGGAACGACTTGTTCAAAGTGTTCTTCAAACCTTAAAGCAATGGTAGATTACTTTGAATTTTACGGTTTACCCGTTACTTTTCATCCCGATGCTGCGGAGATCAAGAGAAAGTTTTATGAGCTGAGCAAAAAGTATCATCCGGATTTCTATATCAATGAACCGGAGGAGAAACAAGCAGAAGTGTTGGAACTGAGTACGATCAATAATAAAGCATACCAGGTGTTAAGTAATCCTCAAAAAAGGGTGCATTACATCCTGGAATTGAAAGGACAGTTGGTCGAAGGAGAGAATTATAGCCTTCCTCAGTCTTTTCTAATGGAAATGATGGACGTGAATGAGGCACTGATGGATTTACAATTTGATCCGGATGCAGCGCGTTTAGCCGCCTTAAAAACTGAGGTAGACGAAATAGAAAAGGGCTTAAGTGATCAAATCGCTGCCCTGACGACTTCTTTTGAACTTAAGGATAAGGAAGCCCAGCTTCGCATCCTGTCCGCTATAAAAGATTTATATTACCGCAATAAATACTTATACCGAATCCGGGAAAGTATCAAAAAGGCAGAATCTGCCGCATAAGGTGTTACGGCATTGTAAAAAAGCCTGTTCGGGCTTTTTTACAATGTTTGTTTGAGGTACTTTTGAGCTCAAACCCATTTATATGAACACACTATCCATTTTTAGAAAAGTTGCCGTAGCTGAAGGGCTGTCTTACCTGCTGTTGTTATTTATAGCAATGCCATTGAAATATTGGGCTGATATGCCGCTAGCGGTGAAATATACCGGCTGGGCGCATGGCTTACTGTTTGTGATGTACATCGTGATCCTAATCATGGCCTGGACAGAGTATAAGTGGAATTTTAAAAAAGTAGCCATGATTGGCGCCGCTTCTTTACTTCCTTTTGCACCATTTATAGTGGACAAAAAGTTAAAAGAAGAAAACTAAAATAAAAATTTGCATTTATAAAACAAGTTCCTATATTTGCAACCCGCTAAAGAAGCAAATGCCCGGATGGCGGAATTGGTAGACGCGCTGGTCTCAAACACCTGTGGGAAACCGTGCCGGTTCGACTCCGGCTCCGGGTACATTGGAAAGCCTTAGAGAAATCTAAGGCTTTTTTGGTTTCACAATTACCTTCACCATTATTTCCTTCTCATCAGATTTGCTTTCGGCTATCATTAATGTTAGCGCAACCAATGCATTGCCTGCAATGCGTTTTAATTCATCGGGTTTATAGAGGACGCTGTTCTTGTTCAGAAACCAAGGTAAGCAGCAATCCGTTTATTGCTTTCAGAAAAGGAATGGTTTTTAACCACAAAGTATAAAAGGCTGGAACGATGGTTTATCGGAACAACCGCATTTCACAATCAGCATCACCTTAATGAACGACAAAATTTTGGTTTTTATACCTCTATTCGGGATCGTTTGTTTGGAACATACAAGCATTAACTATGTAGATTACTGTCTTTAGATGTTTAAGGCTTTCGCTTCATCCCAGCATGCAACACACAATATTTTGTAATCACATCCCAAAAACCATTGCTCTTGTTCTGCATCATTGGTAACTTTTGATAATTTGCCTGCGCATTCATTGCACCAAGCATCTGGTCGACCTAAATCGTCGTCGTTATATTCATGAAATCCTACTTGAGATTGATCCAATAAGCTATGGGCTAAATGCGTGCAAAGTAATCCGACCTCTTGTTCGCCATGAATGCTACAGGTTGTTTTCTCTTTATTCATAATTTTTTTATTAAAATTAAATTGTAACCCTCCTTTTTTCGAACTGGTTTAGTAGACGAGGATTCAAATCTATATAATATTTTTCATCCCTCAGCATACAAGGTGGCTGCCTATCGTTCTCGGTTAGCAGCTATATTTTTACTCATTACACGGCATATGTAGTTTGGGACTGAGTTATTCGTTTTCAAAATACTGATCATGAAAGCCACAAAAGCAGGTTATTTTTCACTAAATTTGCGCCATTAACAACTAGAGCAAAGGCAAATAAGAGTAATCCGGAGAAACGGTATATTGGAAAGCCTTAGAGAAATCTAAGGCTTTCCTGCTTTCTGACCATCCTGATCGGCTGCTATTCTTAAAAGAAGTCCTTATCAGCTGCTGATACCATTTGTGTTTTAGCTCTAGTGGATATGCTGCATAAGCAGCGCAAGATTATTAAAATTAAAATCATGGTAAAATTATTTGTGGTGGGTTATCCACTAGATATTCAGGAAGCTGATCTGATGGATATATTCAGCATTCATGGAAACATACACAGCATACATTTGTTAACCGACAAATTTACCCAAAGACATAAAGGCTTTGGTTTTATCGAAATGGAAGAGCAGGCAGATGCCGATAGAGCGATTGCTGCGATCAATGGCATGGTACTGAAAGGCAGAAAGATTAGCGTTAAGCTAGCGGATGAAGATAGAGCAGAGAAACCGAGAACAGTGAGGGAAAATCGCTTCAATTCTCAGGAATTGCAAGGTAATGCAAGTCAGACTGCTGATGAGCCCTTCAAAACTAAGCGCCCAAGGAAATTAATGTCAAATACGTTCAGAGCAGAGCGCTAATGAGCATGCGCTGGAGAAACAGCTATATTGTATCATTTGCCCAAAACAACAAAGCAGGAATTCAGGTTGAATTCCTGCTTTGTTGTTTTGCAGCTGGCCGGATTTTAATTATGGTTTATATTGTCCCCAGATGGGTATGTTTAAAGGAATCCCTGTATTTTAGCCCATAGCCCAGCATCCTGTCGAAAGACGAATGTGCAAACAATAGGATACCAATACTGGTCCATAGTTCCTGTTTGCTGAAAAATCCGATACCCACCACAATCAATGCAATCGCCCGATGGTGAAAGAGGTTATAAGTGACCGCACCAGTTTTTGTACCAAACAAATAACCGATCATCGAAACATCCGGACTAAAGAATAATAGTATCCAGATCCACCAGGAAAGCCCCAGCGCATGCTGAGAAAGAAAATAAATGGCCAGCGCAGTGATGGCTGCTTCTTCCACTTGAATATTGAGGTTCATTTTTTTACTCATCACCTTATCTTTTTTAATGGGTCAGGTCAAAGGTAGGGCAGGAACATTCATTTTTGAATTGACAAAAATCAAGAAGTTTTTTTTCCGCGGATGCGACTCAAGGTTTCTGGGGTCATTCCCATCATAGAAGCCAGGTATTGCAGTGGCACCTGGTGGAACAATTCGCGGTGGTGTTCAAATAACAGGTGATAACGTTCTTCTGCGGATAAGGAAATCTGGTTAAACATCCTGTTTTCCAGTGTGACAAAACACTTCCCAATAAACAGCTTTTCAAACTCGTTCCATTTCGGGATCAGATCGCCAAGTGTTAAATACTGATCATGGCTGATGGTGTATAAAGTGACATCGGTAAGCGCCTGGATGTTCCATCTGCTTGGATTTCGGAACAGAAATCCGGAAAGATCGGTCACAAAATTTCCGCTGCTGGCGATCCATTGGGTTACTTCTTTATCTGGCAGGGCGACAAACAGCCTCAAAAGACCATGCGCGATGAAGCTCAGCCTATTGCTTTGCTGCTGGACTTTCAGGAAAAATTCTCCTTTAGCTAGTTTTTCTTCCTGGAAGAGCGCAGCTAACTTCTGACAATCGTGCTGTCCAATGCTGAAATAATGATGCAGGTGGTTTTCGAGTTCCGTCATTTCTTAAATGTCTTAATCCTTTTAAAAAACAATACTACTATTATAATACTATGGTCTGAATATTGTTTTGAAATGTTTCATTTGATGCATCGGAGATTTGATTGGTTTCTATCCATAAATGGACTCAAAACCCCCTTTCTTTTGTCTCGTTTAGCCTCATGGTTTTTCTGGTAAAATACTGATATTAGTATAGTTGAGCAGAGGCTCAATAGAACCTCATGATTTAAAACCTAAGAAAATGGCAGCAGCAAAAAATCCTTTTGGATGGACAGAAATTTACGTGGAAGATATGGCAAGGGCTCAGAAATTCTACGAGACCGTATTGGCAGTAAAATTAGAAGCGATGCCTATACCAGCAGGTATGGACATAGAAAAAGATTGCGAAGATGCTTATGAAATGGTTTCTTTTCCGGGGGATATGGCTGCTCCGGGAACCAGTGGTGCATTGGTAAAGTCAAGTATGTTTAAACCAGGCTTTGGCGGGACATTGGTTTATTTCAGCTGTGAAGATTGTGCCGTAGAGATCTCCAGGGTAGTCTCCGCGGGAGGAAAAGTATTGAACGATAAAATGTCGATCGGAGAGTATGGATTTTGCGGCGTTTGTATGGACTCAGAAGGCAATGCCATCGGCTTCCATTCTATGAAATAAGCAGGAAAACAAAACAGGGCCTCCCTTAAGGGGAGACCCTGCTACAATTGAAAAACGGTTTAAATTTTTTGTTTGTAAACGGTCTTGCCTTCTTTAATCGTTTCAGTGACCTTAATGTCCTTTATTTTCAAAGGATCTATCGTAGTCGGATCTTGATCAAGAATCACTAAATCTGCAAGTTTACCTGCTTTCAGCGAGCCTTTACGGTCTTCTTCCTGATACTGATAAGCCGCATTGATGGTGATCGCTTTTAAAGCTTCCAGAGGAGTAATCTTTTCATCTGGTCCTAATATCCTGCCGGATTGCGTTCTTCTGTTTACAGCAGCATATACGGCGGTCAGCAAATCAGGGGGCGTAACTGGTGCATCATGATGAATAGTGAAGCTGATTCCTGCTTTTCTCGCAGAATTTGCCGGACTTAAAAACTGGCTTCTTTCCGGACCAAAAACGCTGGTATAATGCCAATCTCCCCAGATGTACACATGGGTAGAGAAATAGGAAGGCAATACACCAGTATCTTTAATCTTTTGAATATGGTCTGGTCTGCTGTTCTGGACATGGATTAAGGTGGCACGCATTTCAGGTTTGTAAACGCCTTCTTCTTTTAATTTGTTAAAGGCGCCCAGTGCCTGATCGATCGCTGCGTCACCATTGACGTGCAGCTGTGCGGTAAAGCCATGCTGGAATACCTTTTTCAAGCCATTGTATAAGAAGTCATCCGTAAAAGCAGGAGATCCTTTGTAGTCTTTACTGGCACCTACCGGAGGTACTAGGTAAGGAATGGTTAGCCAGGCTGTTTTTCCTTGCGGAGAACCATCTAAAGAAAATTTAAAGCCACCTAATTTTAAGCGATTCGTATACTTCATGTATTCCGGTTTAAAATCATCGATTTTATCCTTATACATATCGTAATCCGGGAAATAGACCACATCGGCAATCAGTAATTTTTTAGCTGCGGCTTCTTTTAAAAGTGGAATGCTTTCGCTCATCGATCTACCATCGCAGATTGTAGTTTGTCCATATTTTAACCACTCATCCTGCGCTTTCATCAGGTTTTGGATGGCCATAGACTCTTCTCCTGGTTTTACTTTAGGTACTGGCAGCATCGTCATCAGCTTATTTAAAGCCATGAAATTGGCATTCTCTTCCAGTTTTCCATTTAGCTTTCCTGTTTTCTTATCGCGGCCATAATGACCACCAGGAGGATCTTTAACGGTTTCAGCAATGCCTAGAAGTTTAAGCATGGCAGTGTTCACTACACTCACATGGCCGGAAGCATGTAAGGCTAAAATGGGGTGTGTATCGGAAATGGCATCCATTTCCGCCAAAGTTGGATTGGTATGCTCAACCATTAAAGCATCGTCATAACCATTGCCCAATAATGGGGTATTTGGCGGCATCGGATGGTCTTTAATATATTTTTTGATGGTTGCCTGCATGTCTGGAATTGAATTTACCGTTCCATAAGGTGCAGCACCCAGGTCTATCGCGGATTCCATACCTGCTCTGGAAGTCAGGTGGCCATGTGCATCTATAAAACCAGGCATTAGTGTTTTACCCTGGAGATCATGAAGTTCAGTTTTATCGCCTACATATTTGTCGGCTTCTGCCTTTTTTCCAGTGAATAAGATTTTCCCGTCTTTAACTACTAGGGCTTCTGCAGTAGGTGCTGCATCTTCCATCGTTAAAATTGGGCCGCCAAAGTAAATGGCATCGCCTTTATCGCCTGTGGTTTTGCTCTGACAGCTAAATAAAAGCGCCGAGACCAGCAGTTGAAAATAGTATCTTTTCTTCATAATGTATATTTATTTAACACAGGTGTTGCTTAATAGCTATACATTTATTGAAGAGAAATTGTTTTAATGTTTTTCAATTACCCCTGCTGGGTTAACTTCTTTTTGTTTCGTGATGTTAAACCTATAAAGGTCTTCTGTAGGAACGAGTTTTCTCGACACTTTTTCAATGTCCATTCCTGCTTCGGTCCATAAGTACGGTCTGAAACTATAAGATTTATTGCCATCTAGGTTGGCAATAAACTGATCCCAGGTAGACCACCTTAAACCTTTGTAAAAATCAGAAAGGTCACCATCCAGGCAAAAACGTAGAAATTCAGTGTAACCTAAACCTAAAGATTCCCATTTCAGACTGTTTGGCGCTAAGTAATAGACACTTTTTATATCCGAACCAAAAGCACCATAATTGATGGCAAAGAAACCACCGATCGCATCATCTGCAACCAGGGTGAAATCAGGCTTTTCACCATATTCTTTAATACTTTTCCCTTTATTCCATTCCGGTACAGAGCGGCTCAGCTTGGCGCTGCCTGATCCTAAAATCCTCAGCCAGCCATTGTCGATCATAATTCCTCCGGTATGGTAAATTACTGCGCCTAAAGTCGCATAAGTGGATACTTGTGCCTGGTATAAGGCAGTTTTAGCGAGTACTGAATCACATTCCAATACCTGAACTTTATTTTTTGCGGAATCCAGCCATTTTTGAACCAATGGCCATGCTGGGTCCGTAGTGTTGATGAGCTGTTCCAGGCTTTGCATTTTTTGCTGTGCAGAACTGGTCAAAGAAAAAAGAGTCAGACCGATGATGAAGGCGGATTTTAGAATGCTTTTCATAGCTATGAATATTTTTTTGTCAAAGATAAGCGCTTCTCCGAGAATAGGGCGCCTGTCTTTGTGTTTTCTTTTAAGGAAAGATGAAGCGGAATGATGATCTTAATTTTTTAGATAAATTGAGGTAGTTTGGGGCTAAATCACTGGAAATAGCCGCAGAAAAGACCTACTTGTGTTCGGGATGACACCTGCTGTCCTGTAGGGTTCGGAAGGGGTTCCGATAGGGTCTGGATAGCAAAGACCATAGCAACCCTATCCGAACCCTATCGGAACCCCTTCCGAACCCTATATTAAGGCCGATCTCTACCCGACCAGTATCCGACCAGTATTACAATACTAAGATTTAAAGCTTTTTCCTGAAACAATGGCCAGATATTTGATTGTTGTTAAACGAAAAATATCTGAAATTTATGATGGTAAATCAGAAGAAAAAACTCAAAAGAACCGTTTCATTAGTCAAAATTCTCGCAAAATATGGATTTGGCGAATTGTTGAACTATACCAACAATGACAGCAGCAATGAGTTTGCTTCTTTAACGGTTTATGAGCGGATTCGGATGACTTTAGAAGAGCTTGGGCCAACTTACGTGAAATTCGGACAGGCCTTCAGCATCAGAGAAGATCTTTTACCAAAGGAAATGATTGTTGAACTGCAGAAATTGCAGGACAATGTGGAGGCAAAGCCGATCGCTGTAAAGGAGCTATTAGCTGAAGATCTGAACATCGATCCCGAACTTTATTTTTCTCATATTGATGAATTGCCTTTTGCTTCTGCTTCGATCTCACAGGTCTATAAAGCCACTTTGGTTACTGGGGAAAACGTTATTTTGAAAATCAAACGTCCGGGGATCCGGGAAATCGTGACTTCAGACATGCTCATCATGAAAGATATTGCCAAAGTATTGATCAGTTACAGTGAAGTATTCCGCAGGATTAACCTGGTAGAAGTGCTCGAAGCCTTTGAAAAATCTATTTTTCATGAACTTTCTTTTGTGAATGAGCTGGATAATATAGAACGCTTCTCCAGGAACTTTAAAGGGCATCGATCGATTTATCTGGCCAAAGTATTTCCAGAGCTTTCCAATGATAACATCCTTTGTATGGAATTCATTCAGGGGGCTAAAATTACCGACAAGCAGGCATTAATCGGAATGGAGCTGAAACCGGCAGAGATTGCCGAAAATGGGCTGGATTTATACCTGATCCAGGTATTGGAACATGGCTTTTTCCATGCCGATCCGCATCCTGGAAACCTGATCGTCTTGCAAAGTGGACAGATTGCCTTCATTGATTTCGGTTCTATGGGCAGTATGATGCCGATTGAAAAAGAAATGCTGGAAGATTTTATTTCGCATTTTCTGGCACAGGATGCCAGAAGACTGATCATGACGCTGAAAAGAATGGCATTGCGTTTTAATGTAGCTGATGAACACCAACTGGAACGCGATATACACGGTTTCTTTACACTGCTGGAAGGGGCTTCACTCCAGGAAATGGACATCAAAGAAGTGCTCACGAAATTCTCTGCGATCTTGAATCAAAATGAAATCCTGATGCCTGACCACCTTTATCTGCTGGTTCGCGGGATTGTGCTCATTGAAGGAATAGGCAGGGCATTGGTGCCGGATTTAAATATTGTAGAAAGCCTACGGCCGTATATTCTGAAGATCGCCTTGCGAAAACTCAGTCCGGATGAAATGAAAAAGAATGCTTTAAACCTACTGAGGACGCTTACGGAGGCGATGAAAACCATGCCGGAAGAATTCCAGTCGGTATTGAGCAAGCTGAATAATGGGGAGCTGAAGGTGATTCAGGAAGTACCTCAGCTGGAGCAGACCAGAAAAATGATGAGCAGCTTGATGAACAGATTGGTGATGGCATTACTAATGTCGGCCTTACTGATCGGCTCAGCCATTTTGATTGCTGCCAACCGGCCGCCAAAATTCCATGACCTGCCAGTCCTGGCGGTGTTTGGATTAGTCCTCAGTTTCATCCTCGCCCTCTGTATTTTTATTCCCCTGATTTTTAGGAAAAAGTAACAGCATCTGTTATCAATCACAAGAATTTTTGTCAGAAATATGAAATTTTGACAATCGAAAGCCCTTGAAAAAGATAGTTTTAGAGAATTGGTACGTCTCTTGCTATCCCCAAAATGAATTATTTTATAAAAAAAGGAGGTTTTTGAATGTTAAAGAGGTTTTGCAATGATAAATATAAAAATGATCTGACCACAAATGTGGGTGATTTCCTGGAATCTTTACTAGGGGATGCGGAACTTTCCATGCTCAACCCTGCTGGGGTTCCTGCGGTAAAGCACAGTGGATCATGTGTGAAAGATACGATAGTACTTGGCTTGAATCCTCAGGAACAAGTAAATTTACACAAAGTATAAACAATTTTCCTTGTGCTGTGTTGTCCTCATAATCCCGGTCATTGTGATGGATAACGCTCTCTTATACTCACCATAAAAAATATTGGTTATGGGATTTGTTCGTCATTATGGCTATGGATTTAGCGAGGACATCAAATTTTAAATATAAAATCAATACTATGGAAACACAAGTTTTAGGAAGCATCAGAAAGACGGTCAAATATTGGTATTTACTGGGTTTATTAGGCTTAGCCTTAATTTTGGTAGGCATTTGGGTGTTTATGACGCCTTTACAGTCGTACATTACCCTCTCTATGCTTTTTGCAGTTACTTTTCTTTTTACCGGAATCATGGAGTTGGTGTATGCGATTTCCAATCGAAAGTCGCTGGATAACTGGGGCTGGTCGCTGGCCGGTGGTATTGTTGATTTTCTAATCGGTATCATGCTGGTCGCAAATCCACAGATTTCTTTATTAGTACTTCCATTTTATGTTGGTTTTGCAATTCTATTCCGCTCAATTATGGCGATAGGATGGTCAATAGAACTTAAAAAACATCATTTACCTAGCTGGGGCAGTTTATTGGGGATAGGGATCATAGGTCTGATCTTTTCTTTCATCATGCTTTGGAATCCGATTTTTGCAGGGATGACCATTGTTTTTTATACCGCTGCCTCATTTATTGTGATTGGTATATTTCAGGTTTACCTTTCATTAAGGTTAAGAAAACTTAAGGATTAATTCCGTCAATACTGAAAATTATAGATTCCCGGCAGCTATAAAATGAAAAGCGCCTGATAGGAGATTGCTCAGTACATAAGTATAAAATAGGGTGACATAAATTTAATCCTAGAAATAGGCTGCATCCAACTGGACGCAGCCTATTTTTTTTAACCTGGTATTTGAGGTTAGTTTTGTGGGGAAAAACAGGACAATATAGTCGTTTCATAGGTAATTAAAATACCTGAAATCAAGGTGTAAATACGTTTTTTTTAGCTGAGAAATAGCTGAATTCTGGCTTGGTTTAGTATAAATACGATGTGTCCTGGACTCCTCGGGAATAAACTCGCTAAATGATATAAATTTCAGCAAAAAAAAAGAGGCAGGAAATTAATTTCCAACCTCTTTTTTAATGTTGTTTTGTATGACCTTAAAAGGATGGCCCCTACAAAAGGTATATTATTTCTGTACGAATTCAGTGTTTGCAGTTAAAGTCACTTCTTCACCTAACATTGCTGAACCATATTTAGTACCGAATTTAAAGTCAGCTCTTTTGATCGTTCCAGTAACTTTGAAACCAGCAGTAGGTTTTTTAGACATTGGGTTAGTGGTTAAGCCTCTTAAAGTTGCATCTAAAGTCACCGCTTTAGTTACACCATGGAAAGTAAGGTTACCAGCAACTTTGTATTTGTTACCGCCAACTTTCTTTACTGAAGTACTTTTGAAAGTTAATGTTGGGAATTTAGCTGCATCAAAGAAATCTTCACCTTTCAAGTGTTCGTCTCTTTGACCGTTGTCAGTATTTACAGAGTTTACATCTGCAGTTAAAGTAATCACTGCATCAGAAAAATCCGGTTTGGAAGAAACGATAGTAGACTGGAAGTTTTTGAAAGATCCTTCTACGTCAGAGATCATCATGTGAGTGATTTCAAAACCTATTTTAGAGTGAGATGGGTCAATTTCCCAAGTCTTTTGTGCATTAGATTTGAAAGAAAAAAGGGTAGTACCTAAGACTACAACAGCTAAGATTAATCTTTTCATTTTTTTGTTTTTGATAAGTTTTTAAATATTTGATACAAAGAGAAGGATTAATTGCAGTATTGTTATTGACCTATGGTAAGAAAAAACAAAAAGAACAAAATGATCGGCTTTTGTAAAGCCCTATATTTTTGATAATATTGTGCCGGCTCTCGTGATTTGTTAAATTCATTTGTATCTCCTGAAATATTCATGACCGAGGTTTATAAATCGCTTCTTCATGAACTTATTGTGCGTAATTTTACTCTCTCTTTCTACAATCAATAGCCTGGCCTTAATTTTTAAAAAAGGGAATCAGCTTTTAAAAAATAAGATGTTAGGGATTTCCCTACTTTGCTATAACCTCTCTTTACTGGTGTATTTCTTGTGGATAGATACTGGGTTTATTGTAGAATATCCCCACTTACTCCGCGTCATCAGCCCTTTAATATATTTGAATGCACCCTTTTTTTATTTTTATATCAGGAATTCTCTGAGCAACACGAATGGTTTAAAAAAGTACGATTACCTCCATTTTCTTCCTGCGTTGATTCATTTTATTGATTTAATTCCGTTTTATATTTTGCCACTCTCAGAAAAGCGGGAAATTGCCAGTTTGATCTTCAAGAATAAGGATTTATTGAATTACATCGGCTCAGGGATCATTCCTATTTCATTTCATTATCTTTTTAGATTGGCCATTCAATTGGGATACCTCATCTACTGCCTTTATCTGGTTTTAAAATTACAGCCGCAATACCTGAAATTAATTCATAAAGCACAATTGAAAAATTGGCTTTCCATCTCGTTAATGGCCATGGCAACCATTATGGTCAGTAACTTTTGTTTCATGATGTTTACTTATTTTGGAGAAAATCAGGATCAATACTCCGGGCCTAAATTTGCCTGCTCCCTGATCGCTTTTCTAGGCATCCTGTTTCTCAATGCTTACATCAATTTTAAACCGGAACTGGTGTATGGTTATCCTGGAAATCCATTAGTTCGCTCCGAATTTTCAGAAAGTACAGCTACTGAAAAGCCAGCTGCCAGTTTGAGCCCTGAACAGGAAATTACGGTCAAATTGGACATCAAAGGAATGGATCAGGGCTTGGAAAAGATCCGCCTGGCTTTAGAACAAGAAAAGGTTTTTCTGCTGAAAGGCATCACTATTATCGATTTTTCAAAGCATACTGGGATCCCTCCGAAAGTATTATCGGCACTGATTAACCGGAAGTTTAAAACCAATTTCAATGAATTAATCAACAATTACCGGGTGGAATATGCCATAGAATTACTCGATCAGCAGATCTTAGAGCGTTATTCTATTGAAGGATTGGCCTCAATGGTTGGGTTTAATTCTAGAATTACCTTTTTCAACGCTTTTAAGAAGAAAACCGGGTATAGTCCGAAGGAATATATGAAAACTAAGTTAACTGCTACTAATTCAGTTTTTTAGCCCTTTTGATCACTTTTGTTGTTTTTAATTATAATAGAAAGATTTGTTTCAAGATGCTCTTTTGAAACAACCTATGGTTGTATAGCGTCTTTAATTTGTGGTATTTCGTGATGCTAAGCAAGGCCTCATTTCGATCTTCCCTTTTAGGATTTTTCGACCACTATATTTTAATACGCTCAATCAAGGCGGCCGGAGTTTTTCAGCCGCTTATTTTTTGGAATGATTTTTTTTCGGCAATCTTAAACCAACATGGTGTACAGTCCTGTTATACGATCGGTATGCAGTCGTGATATATGGTTCTGGAGGGGAGCAAATTATAGAATCAATACAAATGTTCCTCCAACAATTAATAGGGCACCAATAGCAGTTTTTATTGTCAATGTTTCACCAAGAAATAACACAGAAAGTAAAATCGTAATGGCCACACTTGCTTTATCCAGTGGGGCAACCTGAGAAACTTTCCCTATCTGCAGGGCTTTAAAATAGAATATCCAGGAAAGGCCGGTAGCAATGCCAGAAAGGATCAAAAATGTCCAGTTCATGCGGGATAAACTACCCAATCCAATTTCCGCATGCTTGTAAAATACCATGCTCCATACCAATACCAAAATAACCAGGGTGCGAATGGCTGTAGCCAGATAGGTGTCCACCCCCTTGATCCCGATTTTTGCGAGAATCGCCGTTAACGAAGCGAAAAGGGCCGACAGTAAAGCATAGATCCACCACATAGTTTTTTATTTTAAAAATAAGGAATAATTCTGTAGGAACCTGGTAGTTAAGTTCCTGGCTGGAACTTCAAAAAGTACACAGATTCTGCAGGTAGCTTAGAATCCATTAGATGATTACACCTTTAATTTATACTTATGAGAAGATTACTGTTACTTTTTTTACTGATGCTCGGTTTTTCCTTCGTAAATGCCCAGAATACTAAAATTACACTCTCCGGACGTATCAAAGACAGCCATAGCAAATTACCGCTCTCCTTTGTAAATGTAGGTCTGAAATCTGTAAAAGACAGCAGTTTTATTGCTGGAACTGTCACTGATGATCAGGGATTTTTCAAATTGGAAGAATTGAAAAGTGGAACTTATCTTTTGATCATTTCTTTCATGGGTTATCAAACTAAACGCCAGCCAGTATCAATAGGGCAGCTGACTCCCTTCCTTGACTTGGGCTGGATCAATATGCAGGGCGAAGTTAAAACCCTCACAGAAGTCGTGATTTCGGGTAAAACAGAAAGCCTGAGCAATAAAATGGATAAGAAAACTTTTAATATGGCAGATCAGTTGAGCCAGGGAGGAGGTTCTGTATTACAGGCCATGAAAAACCTACCGGGGATCAGCACGAGTTCAGATGGGAAAATCATGCTTCGCGGCAGTGATAAAGTAGCAGTGCTTATTGATGGTCGACAAACCGCATTGACTGGTTTTGGTGGACAAAACGGACTGGATAATATCCCGGCATCTGCCATAGAACGTATTGAAATCATCAATAATCCTTCGGCAAAATTTGATGCAAATGGCAACGCAGGGATCATTAACATCATCTATAAACAGCAGAAACAGGAAGGATGGAATGGTAAAGTTGGCCTAACAACAGGTTTGGGCGCGATTTGGGAGAAAAAAGAGAACTTGCCGGGCATTCGTCCGCAATATCAGGGAACGCCAAAAATTAACCCCTCTCTTTCCCTCAATTATCGTAAAAATAAGCTAAATACTTTTATGCAGGCAGACTGGCTGTATACGCAAACCCTGAACCGGAATGAATTTGCGACCCGGATTTATGACACAGGCGAGGTCATCCAACAGCAAGTGAAACGGAACAGAAATACGTCTTATGCGACACTGAAAACTGGTGCCGACTGGAATCCCGATGACCACAATTTGTTTTCCTTCTCAGGCTTGTTTAACCGGGAAAAGATCATTGACAGGGGAGATATTCCTTATTTTAATGAAGCTTTATCCAGCAGGTATCGTCTCTGGCAGTTTCTGGAAGATGAAGTAAAATATACGGCAACAGCTACGACTTCCTATCAGCATAAATTTAAACAGCCGGGGCACCTGCTCAATGCCGGGTTTAATTATACTTTCCACCGTGAAGATGAGCAGTATTTTTTCACCAATATCATGCCCACATTTACTGGAGAAGATGCTTTTAAATTGCTTTCTGACGAGCATGTCGCTGATTTTAATGTGGATTATGTACGTCCGCTGAAACATGGCAGGGTAGAAGCAGGAATGAAATTCCGAAACAGAACTATTCCCGTAAATATGCAGTTTTTTCCTGGCCTGAATTCTCCGCTGGATGTGAATGCCGGGGGTTGGGCAGATTATAAAGAAACCATTCCCGCCTTGTATGGGAATTACGTTTTCGAAAGCTCAAAAGTGGAACTGGAAGCAGGGCTGAGGATGGAATATGTGAAAGTGAGCTATGATGTAAACCCTAATCACCCGACCTATAAAAGCAGTGGGTACGACTATACGCGCCCTTTTCCAAACCTACGCTTCGCCTATAAACTCGATGACAAAAATAAGCTGTCCGTGTTTTATAACCGTAGAGTAGACCGGCCAAATGAGGTAGACATTCGAATTTTTCCTAAATACGATGAGCCAGAAGTGATCAAAGTTGGAAATCCGGGTTTACGCCCTCAGTTTACCAATAGTCTGGAATTGGGTTACAAGACCAATTGGAATAAAGGGTCTTTCTATTTTGCAGCTTACCGGCGAAATACAGAAGGTACAATTGCCAGGATTGCCACCCAGGCTCCTGGAAGTAATCTGATTTACAATGTGTTTCAAAATGCCGGGCACAGCAGCAATACGGGTGGCGAAATGGTAGCCCAGCAACAAATGAGCTCCTGGCTTAGCCTGAATCTGAATGGAAATATTTATCAGAATAAAATTGATGCTTTTACCCTGGAGAATCTCTATCCCGTTCCTGTGATTTATACCGCAAAAAAAGATGAATTGATCTCAGGAAACCTGAAGTTAAACGCTTTAATGAAGTTTCCGAAACTTGCAGAACTGCAGCTGACCGGGATCTATCTGGCACCAGACCTGGTGCCGCAAGGAAGAATTGATTCGCGATTTTCTTTGGATATGGGATTCAAAAAGACCTTGCAAAAAGGGAAAGGAGAGCTGTTCTTAAACGGAACAGATATTTTGAATACACTACAGATTAAAAAAAATATTTCTGGCAATGGTTTTCAATTGATCAGTACAGATTACTATGAAACTCAGGTATTCAGATTGGGCTATAGCTATAAGTTTTAACCAAAAAACCAGGTTGGAAATTTAGTTTTTCCAGCCTGGTTTTTAATTTTTCAATCTTATTTTTAAGGGTTCTTGCGCCATAAACGCTTAATCTTGTGCCATTCTTTCAATGGCTAAAGTTATTTCTTTGCAAACTTATCCGCAATCAGGTTTAAGTTCAAGCCATGTTCCATATAGGCTTTTAGTCCATCCAGAACGGTAGTGAAACCGCCGCTTGCTCCATTGATTTCTGCGATTAATTCCTCAGCAGAAGTTTGGAAGCCGTATTGTTTGATGGTAACGTAAGTCGTTTCCGGGCCAGTAGCCTCAAAAAGAAAATCCACAATTGTGGAGTACTGATCCCATTCAATAGAGATTTTTTCGTTTGGAATGATCTCTTTCACCAGTACGGTGCTGGATACATTGTACATTTCCCATTCCCATGTGATGCTTTTCCCGGTTTCCAATAGACCACTACCCTTCGTAAACCAGAAGTTTTTGGTAATTTCAGGATCAATAAAGGCCTGGAAAACGGAGGCAGCAGGTTTTCTAATCAGCATCTGTGCTTCTACAAAAGGACCGTTAGTTTTCATGTGATTTTATTTAAAAGCTGAAATGATTTTTTAGAAGGTTGAAAACACAAAATTATCAAGACCCCCTGTTTTACCTGAAAAGTGGTGTAAAACAGGGGGTTGTTTGCGGGAATTAAGGCTTAAAGTAAACCTCTTTTTTTAAGCATCGGTTTAATATCTGGCTGATGCCCGCGGAAATTATAGAACATTTTGCCCAGGTCTTCTGTATTTCCTTTTGACAAGATCATATCGCGGAAACGCTGTCCATTAGCTCTGGAAAGTCCGCCATTCTCTTCAAACCAGGAATAAGCATCGTTTTCTAACATAGAAGTCCAGGTATAGGCATAATATCCTGCCGCATAGCCATTGCTCCAGATGTGTAAGAAATAGCTGGAACGGTAACGTGGCGGCACCTCATACAAGTCTAATTTTGTTTTCTTCAGCGCATTCGCTTCAAATTGATCTACATTTTGCAAGGGCAGGTTTGGTGCTAAAGTATGCCATTGTAAATCAAGTTCTGCAGCAGACAGCGCTTCTGTAAATTCATATCCCTGATTAAATGTACTTGCTTTTTTTATCTTGTCTAGTAATTGCTGTGGCATCGGCTGACCGGTTTTATAATGCAGCGCATAATGTTTCAGGATTTTCGGATCTGTAGCCCAGTGTTCATTGAACTGTGATGGGAATTCTACATAATCACGGGCCACATTGGTGCCCGACAAACTCACATACTGCTGATCTGCGAATAGTCCATGCAGGCCATGGCCAAATTCATGGAACATCGTGATCACATCGTCAAAACTAATTAATGCAGGCTCGCCATCTTTAGGTTTAGTAAAATTGCAAACATTGTAAATCACTGGAATTGTACCCATTTTTTTCGATTGAGGAACCATATTGTCCATCCAGGCGCCACCATTTTTATTGTCGCGCTTGTAATAATCGGTGTAAAATAAACCCAGCTGACTACCATCTTTGTCCATCACATCAAATACACGGACATCTTTTTGGTATACCGGAAGGTCTTTACGTTCTTTAAAAGTGATGCCATACAACTGATTTGCGGCATAAAACACGCCTTTTTCTAATACGGTATCCAGCTCAAAGTAAGGCTTGATTTCGTTTTCATCCAGGTCATATTTCGCCTTGCGTACCTGCTCGGAATAGAAGTTCCAATCCCATGGGGCCAATTTAAAACCTCCTTTTTGCTGGTCGATCACCGCCTGTATGTCTTTTGCTTCTGCTCTGGCTTTTGCAGTGGATGCCGGTACCAGCTGACTAAAGAAACTGGCTACCGCTTCTGGTGTTTTGGCCATCTGATCCTGAAGTTTCCAGCTCGCATAGTTTTTAAATCCCAAAAGCTGCGCCTGAGTCGCACGGATTTGTGCAATTCTGGAAATTACTTCTCTGGTATCATTGGCATCGCCTTTTTCCGCACGGGTCCAGGAAGCATTGAATAGTTTTTCA
The DNA here is from genome assembly GCF_019802255.1 of Pedobacter polysacchareus. Lineage (GTDB taxonomy): Bacteria > Bacteroidota > Bacteroidia > Sphingobacteriales > Sphingobacteriaceae > Pedobacter > Pedobacter polysacchareus. Next base: position 434,036 of record NZ_JAHYSS010000002.1, read on the forward strand.
CGTGCGGCACGATCTGCCATTCCTGATAATGGTGGCTGCTGTGTAGTATTCGCTAATCCTTTTCCTGCTGCCAGCAGTTTGGTGCTAAAACTGGTGCTCAAACTTGCTTCTTCTTTATTCAATGCTTTCAGCTTTTCTTTATCGGCTTCCGAAAGTTTTGCTCCCGATAATTCAAAGCGCTGGTAATAATAATCCAGTAGCTTTTTGGATTCCGGATCTAAAGTTAACTTTTCGCGCTGCTGATAAACGGCTTCTACACGCTTAAATAGTTTGGTATTCAGGTAAATCGCATCATTGTTGGCCGTTAATTTTGGTGCTTCCTCTTTCTGGATTTTTTGCAGTTCAGGATTGGTATTTGCGCCGGTCAGCAAGTTGAAAACCCGGTTTACCCGGCCAAGTAATTGTCCGCTGTTTTCAATGGCGATGATGGTGTTTTCAAATGTTGGCGCCTGTGTATCGTCAATAATCTTTTGTATTTCCTCCATTTGCTGTTTCATTCCAGCTTCAATTGCTGGTTGAAAATCGCTGTCTTTAATCTTATCGAAGGCAGGTGCCTGAAAAGGAAGTTTGCTGGGTTCAAAAAATGGGTTAGCGGAAGAGAAGTCTTCGCTGCTCGCCGCAGTTTTCTTTTGTGACTGGTTACAAGCCCCTGTGATTGCAAATAGGGCCAGTAATGGGAGGTAAGATATTCGTCTCATAGTTTATAATCGCAGTTAGTTATTTATAAAAATAAGGATTTATTAGTTAGATTACGACAATGCCCATTGTCTTGATCTACAGTGGTTATGTTTCCTGAAAATTGGATTTTCCCTGATGAATTCTGGAGATTCCAAAAAGACAGGAGATGATGACCTACTGGTTTAATAGACTTTATGTGTAGATATTCTATTATTTTTATATTTTCGTTCTGGGGAACTAAGTCTAATGTTGAAATATAAAATACTCAGTGATCGGGAATTGACCAGCCTGCTCAGAACAGGTGATCAGCTCGCCTACGCTGAGATTTATAACCGTCACAAAAATCTGCTTCAAAATCACCTGTATAAGAAATTAGGCGATCTGGAGCTAGTGAAGGATGTTTTACAGGATCTTTTTGTGAAATTGTGGGACAATAAATCAGAGATTCCCCTCACTGATAACTTACCTGGATATTTATTCTGCGCGGCAAGAAATCGCATTTTTAACCATTTGTCGCATAAGCAGGTGGAGTCTAAATACATCAATTCCATCCAGACTTTTATCAATGAGAACAATTACATCACTGATCTGGTGGTTAGAGAACATGAATTTGCCCGGATTATCCGTCAGGAGATCGAAGCATTACCACCTAAAATGAGGGAAGTTTTTGTCCTGAGCCGGGAAGGCCACCTTTCCCATGAGGAAATTGCGAAACAGCTCCAGATTTCTTCGCAAACAGTTTCCAAACAAATCAGCAATGCCCTCAAAATTTTAAGAGTGAAATTGGGGGTGCTTTTCTACCTGCTGTAATCTCCATAAAAATATTTTTATTTTCTTCTACCTGTTGGGTATCCCTATAGCTGTCTTGCTATTAAACGGGGAAAATTCCTGATTATTTATGCAAAAAAAAGAGGTTACTGATTTATTAAAGAAATATTTGGCAGGAAATTGCTCAGAAGAGGAGTGTGGACTGCTGGAAACCTGGTACCTTAAATATGAGGAAAAAGCATTACCAGAGGTTGGTCAGGAGACAAAAGATGCGCAGCTGGAGGAAATCTGGGTTTTTCTTTCGAAAAGAATGGAGAAGACGTTTGAGGAGCCAATAGAAGAAAGCCAGCTTGCAGCAGCACCATCAAGAATACCAACAATACCAGCAGAAATAACATCAGGAACAGCAGCAGTATTACCAGGAACACCAGTATCATCAGAAATACAAGTCATAGCAGAGGCCGCACCATCATTTCCGCTGCGCAAAACTCCATTGATCTGGACAAAAATTGCAGTAGCGGCAACCGTATTGTTTGCTTTGAGTATTGGTTTTTATTTTTATAATATCCCAGATAAAACAGGGAAAGATCCTCAGGAACAGCTCAGTCAATCTGAAATAGACCCTGTTCATCAAAAAGCGATGCTCACACTCGCGGATGGAAGGAGGATAACTTTAGATGAAGCACAAAACGGCGAAATTGCCGAACAAGGCGGGGTCATTATCACTAAAACCAAAGATGGTCAACTGGTCTATGAAGGCGCTGCAGATGAAGGCTCAGCAACTGAAAAATCAAGCGCTGGAAGCTCAGTAAATGCAGTTGCAGCCCGGGGAAATTCTTTTAATAAAATTGAGACACCCAAAGGCGGACAATATGAAGTGAGCCTGCCTGATGGCACAAAAGTATGGCTGAATGCAGCGTCTTCTTTAAGTTATCCTGCATCATTTACCGGAGATAAACGAGAAGTGAAATTGCTTGGTGAGGCTTATTTTGAAGTAGCTAAAAATAAGAATATGCCTTTTGTAGTACATAGTAAAGGACAGGAAGTAGAAGTTTTGGGAACGCATTTCAATGTGAATGCTTATGCTGATGAAGAACAGACAAAAACAACTTTGCTGGAAGGAAGTGTGAAAGTTAAACTGCTGGATGCAAAAGGAGCAGCGCTCCTTAAACCCGGTCAGCAGTCTGTTTATGAAGGAAATCAGCTGGATGTGAATGCGATAGACGTAGCTGAGGTTATGGCCTGGAAAGAGGGGTATTTTCTTTTTCAGGATGAGGAGATCAGGTCGATCATGAGAAAAATTGCAAGGTGGTATGATGTGGAGATGGTTTATGCTCCAAATGTCAGCCCTAAAAAAATTGGTGGACGAATTTCCCGGAACAAGTCCCTGGACTATGTGTTGAAAACAATCTCCAGGACAGATAAATTTAATTTTAAAGTAGAAGGAAGGAGGGTTACAGTGATGCCTTAAATTTTACGATCTCAAAGGCCTGTAACAAAAAAACCAGAAGCGTTGAAGCCGCTCCTGGCTGATTAAAGTTTTTACAGGTACCCATTACAAAAACACGAAAGTATTATAAATGACCAGGAACGAGGTTAATGGCATTGCTGTGCCTCGTTCATAAAAAACCAACTAAACCAAATGTATGAATTTATAACCTTTAATTCCTACGACTATCGTCGTATGAAACGCAAATTATTATTGACAATGAAACTGACCGTACTGTTGTTAATGTCCTGTTTAATGCAAGTGAGTGCTGCAGGTTTTGCTCAAAATAAAATCACGCTTTCCCAGAAAAATGCTTCCCTGAAAAAGGTGTTGAATGAGATCTCAAAACAAAGCGGTTTCGATCTAGTCTTTGTTTCAGACGCTTTGAAACTGGCAAAACCAGTAGACATTCAAGTGAAAGCTGTGAGTCTGGAAGAAGCTTTAAAACTTTGTTTTAAAAATCAACCGCTGGTAGGCTATTCCATCGAAGGCCAAAGCGTGATTGTGAAAGATAAAAAAATAGAGCCAGTTCTGCTCATTCAGCAGATTGGACAGGCAGCGGTGGAGATCAAAGGAAAAGTGCTGGACGAAACCGGTCAGGCCGTTCCGGGAGCAACTGTAAAAGTAAAGGGAACCGGGCAAGGGGCGGTAACAGATACCAACGGACAATTTGTTTTGAAAGGTGTAGATGAGAATGCCACATTAGTAGTTTCTTACCTGGGCTATATCAGTCAGGAAGTAAAATTAAACGGGCAAAAGCAAATCACAGTAAAGCTGCTGGTAGACTTAGGACTGCTGAATGAAGTCGTAGTGGTAGGTTATGGGGTGCAAAAGAAAGTAAACCTGACTGGTGCTGTTTCCGTAGTCAAAGGTGATGATCTGGAAAACAGACCAGTGGCCAATGCTACACAAAGTTTACAAGGACTGGCTCCGGGATTAAATGTTTCGGTAGCGGGAAATACCAAACCCGGACAAAGTTTCAATGTCAACATCAGGGGTGCCGGAAATCTAAGTGAGAGTGACGGTGCTTTTGTATTGGTAGATGGAATGGCGATGTCCTTATCGGATGTAAATCCCAATGACATCGAATCTATTTCCGTACTAAAAGATGCGGCGGCTTCCGCGATTTATGGGGCAAGAGCACCTTATGGGGTGATTTTAGTGACCACAAAAAAAGGAGCAGCTGATCGTACCAGTATATCTTATTCCGCTAATGTAGGCTTAACCTCTCCGCTTTTACTGCCGCAGATGGCAAACTCCTATGATTTTGCGAAATTCTTCAACAGTGCCACCTTCAATGCCACAGGAAGCAAACAGTATTCTGACGCAAAACTGGCTTTGCTTGAGCAATATATAAAAGATCCAACAGGAATGAACATCTTTCCTGAAGCCAATGATAATTACTATTCCAACTGGGAGAATACCGCGAATGGAGTGGCCAATACTGATTGGTTTGCCTTTCATTACAAACCTTTTGCAGTACGGCAGTCGCACAACGTAAGTGCCAGTGGAGGGAATAAAAATACGCAGTTCTATGTGTCAGGTGCCTATTACAATGAAGGGGGAAGCCTGCGTTATGCGGATATCAATTTCGACAGGTATAACCTGAATGCCAATATCAGCACGCAATTGGCGAGCTGGGTAAAACTAAAGTTGAATACCAAATTCACACAGTCTACTTATAAATCTCCATTCAGCGGATTTGAAGATTTATTCTTTCATAACCTGGCCAGGATGAGACCAAATGTCTCTCCTTACGACCTGAACGGGAATTTCTCTGAGATGTCTAACGTTCCTTACCTGCAATCTGGTTCCAGCGATGTGACCAAGGAAAGAACGCTGGCTATTTTACCAGGTCTGGAATTGGAACCGGTTAAAAACTGGAAGATCATGGCAGATTTCAACCTCCTGAATAAAGACATCAGTCAGGATGTGTTAAAATTACCAGGTCAGATTTATGGAATTGATGGTACGCCTAAATTTGTCAACAGATCAGAATACAATATTCCATTGCAGGGTGGTTATGAGCGTAACGTGAGGGGAACTAATTATTTTTCCCCAAATGTTTATACTTCTTACAACTTTAGCCTGAATGAAGACCATAATTTTTCTGCGATGCTGGGTTTTCAGCAGGAACTGAATGAGTATAATAGGCTTACTTCTTCCGTTCAGGATTTGATCAGCACAACCAGACCTGGCCTTTCTTTAGCCACTGGGCTACAAACCACTACGGAAGATCGGACACATTGGGGAACACAGGGCTTTTTTGGCAGGTTCAACTACAATTACAAAAGTAAATACCTGGTTGAGATCAACGGCAGATATGATGGTTCTTCCCGCTTTGCCTCAGGCAGCAGATGGGGATTTTTCCCTTCCTTCTCTTTAGGGTATAACATCGCTCAGGAGAAATTTATGGAGCCGCTAAAAGAACAGATTAGCATGCTGAAACTGCGTGGATCTTATGGTTTCTTAGGTAATCAATCTGGTGCTGGTCTTTATGCTTATGCACAGTCGATGAAAGTTGTGGTGCCTGGCCCTTCCGGTGCAGGTGGCCCATGGTATTATCAAAATGGCAGAGAAGGATATATAAAAGCACCAGACCCTTTTAACCCTGAAATCACTTGGGAAAAAGTACAGAATGGAAACATCGGACTGGACTTTGAAGCCTTAAAAGGCCATCTTTCCGGGAGTATCGATGTGTATCAGAGAAGTACGAAAGACATGTTAGGCCCATCATTGGATATAGCAGATATGTTTGGTGGTATTCCGCCGAAAAGTAACAATGCCAACCTCAGAACCAAGGGTTGGGAACTGTCCTTCAACTGGCGTGATAAGCTGGACAATGGCATTCAGTATTCCCTGGGTGTGATGTTATCTGATAATAAATCAGTGGTGACGAAATACCAGAATCCATCCAAAAGCAATCCAGGAGGTGCCTCCAGCTGGTATGAAGGAAAAGAAGTGGGTGAAATCTGGGGATACAGGGCTTCCGGCCTGATTCAGACCGCAGAAGAAGCTGCAGCATTTAATAAACTGAACCATACCTTCCTTTCTCCGGTAAACTGGGTGCCTGGAGATGTGAATTATCTGGATCTGAATGGTGATGGGAAAATTAACAATGGGACTGATGTATTGGGTGATACGGGAGATAAAACCATTATCGGAAACAGTACACCGAGGTATGCCTACTCCTTCAATGGTTCGATCCAATGGAAAGGGATTTCTGTTTCTGCCTTATTTCAGGGCATCGGAAAAAGAGATTATGCACCAGGAAATTTGGATACTTATTTCTGGGGTGCAGGTTCTTTAGCACAGGTCACCGTGTTTAAGCAGCACCTGGATTATTGGACACCAGAAAATACAGGCGCTTATTATCCAAATCCTTATGCTGCTCCTGCGGGATCTATCGGCAGTTTTACCAATAAAACGCAGCAGATTTCTGATCGTTATCTGCAAAATGCCGCTTATTTAAGGCTCAAAAATGCCACCATCAGCTACTCCTTACCAGAACAATGGATCAAGAAAGTAAAGCTGAGCAAGGTGAATGTATTTGTAACCGGAGAAAACCTGTTTACGATCACTAAACTGGCTAAAATGCTGGATCCGGAAACGATCAATGGAGGATATGCTCCAGGGAAAATTTATCCGCTCAGCAGAGTGTATGCAATGGGTGTAAATATTGGTTTATAAAAAGATAAGAAAATGAAAAAGAATTTAAATATATGCGTGTTACTAGGCTTGCTGTGTGTCTTTTCTGCTTGTAAGAAAGGCTTTCTTGACCTTGAACCGCTTGATACCTTGAGTACCACCAATAGTCTGGCTTCTACCAATGAGCTGAGAATGTATATGAACCAGTTTTATCAGGGTACTCAGCTGAATCAGACCACGCAGCCAATAACGGATATTTATCCGGAATCTTTCCCGGTGCAGCCAACAGTTGTAGGTGGGGCAGGGATTGCCTTTAATGATGCAGGAACTGATAACATGATTTTCTCTGCAGTAAACACACGTACCTCCGGGCTGTTCTCCCTGAGTGCAGCACCTACGATTAAGGAATATGTGGCGGTAAGGAACCTGAACTATTTCTTTGAAAACTTCAAAAATGCAAAAGGAAACGCCGTAGAAAACAATAAGTTTTTAGGGGAAGCCCGTTTTTTTAGAGCTTATTACTATTTTGCCATGCTGAAAAAAATCGGGCCAGTAACCTGGGTAAACAAAGTCTTGCCGGGAGAGAAAGAGGTGATGGAAGTGCCTAGGGCATCCAGAACTTTAATTGTCGATTCTGTATTGGCGGATTTGGATCAGGCAGTGGCTTTATTGCCTGCAGTGAGCAACAGTGCCAGTATGCGCCTCCATAAAGATGTGGCATTGGCTTTTAAATCGAGGGTAGCGCTTTATGAAGCGACCTGGCAAAAATACCATAAGGCTAAGAACGACCCGTTTTTTACTAAAGACATCAGTCCGGAAAAGATTCAAAGCTATTTTGAACAGGCGCGTGATGCCGCATCGGCAGTGATGACTGGTGGTAAATGGTCGGTTTATACCACTGGGAAACCTTTGGAGGATTACGGAAACCTGTTTATCACCACAGATCTATCCACAAATCCAGAAGTCCTGCTTTGGAAGAAATACAATGTCAATGATAACATTGCGCATAGTGTGAGCAAATACACTTCTACAGGAGGGGCAGATCTGGGCTTAACCTTATCCCTTGTCGATGATTATTTAACCAGAGACGGAAGGCCATTTGTTGGTACCGAGCGTGCAGAGGCGCAGAAAGTTTATGCCAAAGAGCTGAGCCCTGTGCTGAGGGATCCGCGGTTGGGGCAAACGGTAGCGCTTCCAGGAAAACCCTTGAAACCAGCTGTTGTAGTTCCGGGATATCCACCGATCAACCAGACTGGCTTTAACAAAAGCACCACAGGTTATCCGCTGTATAAATTCCTGGAATATAACAATGCCGGCGCGGTTTCTGATGATTTTAAGAGTGTTGCTCCGGCAATTATTTTCCGTTATGCGGAAGTATTGCTAAACTATGCGGAGGCCGTTGCAGAATTAAATGGGGATCCTGGGGCGATTGCAAATGCGCTGAATCCATTGAGGGTACGTGCCGGAATGCCTGCAGTTGATTTCAGCAGAGAGTACAATACCGATGCCGCTTATCCTTTCCGCAACCTAAGTAATGTGATTCAAGCGGTAAGAAGAGAGCGGAGGGTAGAATTTGCAGCAGAAGGGATGCGTTTAGACGACATCATGCGCTGGGCTGCAGCAGGAGAACTGCTGATTGGAAAACGCCAGTTAGGGACGCTTTTTGTAGGCAGCGACATGACCAGTCAGAATGCTGCCGGTGGATTTTACAGTGCTTCATTGTTGTATTATGATACTGCACCAGCCGGTAAATCGGTCAACCTTTACCTGAATGGCAACTCTGGCGACCCACAGCGTTACATCGATCCTTATAAAAACGTGCTGCCAAATGGAGCAGGTTTTAATCCGCAGAGAGACTATTTGTTGCCGATTCAACAGCGAATGATTCAGTTAACCGGAGGTCAATGGAGTCAGAATCCGGGATGGTAATCACAAAATTCCAGATGGTAATCAAAATCTAAATCAAAAGAAAAGAAATGAAGACAATCAATCATAAATTGAAATTACTGCTTTATGTAATGCTCATTGGCCTGGCCTGCGCTTGTAAAAAAGAGGTGGGTTCGCCAAAACCAGAACCCTCAGCTTTTTCTGCAGTGGTAGAGGGGGGCCTGACTACGGTTCCTGCTGCCGGTGGAAAAGTGAATATTGTGATCAGCGCTGGTACTGACGGATGGTGGTTAACCAGTCCACAGGTAGATTTGCTGATCAATACGAAGATGTATGGCTCCGGGGATTTTAAGCTTCCAGTCACGATAAAAGAAAATACAACTGGCAAGGCGAGGATGATTTCTATAAATGTAAACCCTACCTTTAACCTTCCCCCGGTTACATTTAATATAAACCAGGATAAATAAAACCTTTCAGGCGGTAGGTTAGACCGCCTGAATTTTACACTTAAACACCCTAAAATGAAAAGAATTTCCCTGTTATTTTTACTGCTCTGCGGACATTTAACCTACGCCCAGCAGCAGCCCAACATCATCATTATTGTTTCCGACGACCATGCTTTTCAATCTATTGGTGCCTATGGCAGTAAACTGATGAAAACACCATCTATTGATAGAATTGCGAAAGAAGGGGTGCGTTTTGACAAAGGATATGTGACCAATTCTATTTGCGGCCCAAGTCGCGCGGTCATTTTAACCGGTAAATACAGCCATAAAAATGGCTTTAAAGACAATGAAAATTCCAAATTTGATGGCAGTCAGGATTCTTTTGTGAAGCAATTGAGAAGTGGCGGCTACCAAACCGCATGGATTGGTAAATGGCATTTGGAAACGACGCCGCAAGGATTTGACCATTGGCAGGTATTGCCGGATCAGGGACAATATTATAACCCGGATTTCCTGATGCAGGATGGAACAAAGAAAAGATATGAAGGTTACGTAACTAATGTGGTAGAAGATGTAGCGGAAGATTGGTTAGATCAGCGCGATCAGTCGAAGCCTTTCTGTCTGGTAATCGGTCATAAAGCAACCCACCGCGTGTGGTTGCCGGATACTGCAGACATGGGGATGTTCGATAAAGTAAAATTCCCTTTGCCGCATAATTTCTATGACGACTATAAAACTCGTGAAGCAGCAAAAATCCAGGACATGAGCATCGCTAAAACCATGGTGATGGGCTATGATCTGAAGATGTTTGGTTCAGAAGCCGAAGCAGACAGAGAGGGGTCTGTGAAAAGAATGAACCCTGCGCAAAGAGCAAAATTTAATGCGTACTATGAGCCAATAGCAGCAGATCTGAAGGCCAGGAATTTAACTGGTAAGGCATTAACGGAATGGAAATTCCAGCATTATATGCAGGATTACTTGAGTACAGCAGCCTCTTTAGACCGTAATATCGGTAGAACACTGGACTACCTGGATAAAAAAGGACTGACCAAAAATACCATCGTCATTTATATGTCTGATCAGGGTTTTTACTTGGGTGAGCATGGTTGGTTCGATAAAAGATTTATCTATGAAGAGTCTTTCCGTACGCCAATGGTAATGCGTTACCCTGGCGTGATCAAACCGGGGTCAGTTTCCAAAGATTTTGTAATGAACCTGGACATTGCGCCAACGATGCTGGATGCCGCAGGAATTGCCATTCCTAAAGACGTGCAGGGAAAATCAATGCTTCCTCAGTTAAAAGACAGTAAAACGGCCGGTAGAAAGGTGATGTTTTACCATTATTATGAAAATGGAGAACATTCGGTATCGCCTCATTTTGGCATCAGAAACAGCAGGTATAAGCTGATCCGTTTCTATAAGCGTGTGAACAGCTGGGAGCTTTTTGACTTACAGAAAGATCCTAATGAGCTGAATAATTTGTATGGTCAGAAAGGTTATGAAAAAATTACCGATCAAATGAAAAAGGAACTGGATGCGCAGATCGCCAGCTATGAAGATCAGGATGCTGCAGCTATTTTAGCGAAAGGTATTTAAAGCAGCTGGTCTTGCTGGTCCGAAAGCATACTGGCCATAGGACAGCGCGGAATTCGGAATGCTAGCTAAGTATTCCGAATGATAGGCCAGCATTCGAAATCATATCAACAGCCGGATTACATTTTATGTATCCGGCTGATTTGTATTTATTTAACAGCTTTCTGATGGTTTAATAACTCGCTGATGAGGAAATCAGGGGATTAATGCCTTTGATTGGCACCAGATTGAACTGCCTTTTCTATCTTGAAAAATTTGGTGTGTATATTCTTGATCACTAAGGTCAGACAAGTGCCTGCAACAAATGGGAAAGTCAGCAGTGTGAAATGATACTGCGCCATGACCCAGGCAATCGCGAGGGCCAGCAATACTGATATCAATACCCAAAATCCGTCCATCACTTTTGTTCCTGCAAAAACAATCGCACATAATACCGCATTGTAACTGCCGAGTCCCATGTGAATACTTTCCTGTGGACTCAGGGATAAACAGTTGGAAATGATGGCTGCAATAACTCCAGCGGCCATTGCATAGAGCGCCGAAATTGGCGAGCTGATAAAAACAGCAATAAAGAACAGCAATCCTGCAAAAGTGCCTCCCTGAAAAATTACTTGTCCGAAGCTACGTAAAGCATAGGCAAAATCGGGATTTAGAGTTGCTTCCATCATTAAAACATCAGAAGGACCTACCTGATATACCTGATGGAAAATGTACAATAATATCCAGGTGACGAATACAAAAGGGAAGGTAAACACCGGGATTTTCTTGACAATAAGAAAGTGCTGCAGCATCGTCGCCAGAATAGCACCTATCACTATTGCGATCCAGATGACTGCTACAGACTGAAAATAAAAGGGAAGGGCTACGCCAACTAAAGCTGCGCTAAATCCATAAAGACCGCTTGCTATCTCATCTTCTTTGTAATTTAAAATTTTTGCCGTTAGGGTTCCGCATAAAGTGGCCAGGAGGGCACCAATCCCCATTTGCAGAGAACCACAAAATATGCCGACTAAAAACAGGAGGCCTGTCCATGCATTTTCCTGTAACATGATTTGTCCGATGCCTTTGAGTACAGCATCAAGGATTGGAATTTTTTGCGTTAATGATTTCATAGGGTAGATTGAAAATAAACTTAAGAATAAAATCTAAAGGATCAACCTTTAAAAATCAATTAAATGATATATTTGCGGCAATGAAAACGATAAAACACTTATTTTTACTGGTTTGCACAGCGGCATGCTTTGCAGGTTGTTCCAAAGATTTTGATCAGGATAAACAAGCTAAACAAGATACAGAGCTGATTAAAAAGTTTATTGCTGACAATAACATTCCCGATGTAAAAGAAGACGCGTCAGGGGTTTTTTACCAAATTATCGACCGTGGTGCTGGTACCGTAATTTACTCTGCTAATACCTCGATTTCGGCGAAATACGTAGGAAGGTTATTGAATGGTAGTGTATTTGATGATGGAAAAGGAGAAACAATTGATTTCAAATTGGGTGGTGTAATTCCAGGATGGCAGATCGGAATTCCTAAGATTCAAAAAGGCGGCGAAATCCGTTTATTGATCCCTTCTCAACTGGCTTATGGAAACTCTTCTCCATCAGGTGCAATTCCTAAAAATTCAGTATTAGATTTTACAGTAAAACTAATTGACGCTAAATAAGCGGATCAAATACCTATAAAAAAACCGCCCTGTAACAGCTGTTGCAGGGCGGTTTTGGTTATATAAGAGGGGGGGAGTTGGGATTTCGTCGATTGTCATTCCTAAAAATCGTTGATTAGCATACAGGAAGCTCAGCAATTATAATCCTGGAAGTCCGTCAATCAGGGCTTTTAAGCTTGGGTTATCCGGCATATCCGTTTGAAAAACCAATAGTTTTCCTTCCTTGTCATAAATCAGGTAATGCGGGATGCCAGTGATGTTTAATTGCTTGGCAAATGCCCCGGGGAGATCCAGATATTGATGGCCATGCAGCTGCAAATCCCTCATTTTACTTAGCCAGTTCTGGCGGTTTGCATCAATGGAAATGGCCACAAAATTAATGTTCCTGCCTTCATACTGTTTTTCCAGCGCTTGCACATAAGGGGTCATTTTGATACAGGGAACACACCAGGAAGCCCATAGGTCAATAAATAGATACTTGCCTTTGAAGGATGCTAAATTAACCGTGTCTCCTGCCATATTTTCAAAGGATACCAGAGGTAATGCGGCTCCTTTCATGGTATATCTTAAGTTTTCAAAACTTTTCTTTATCTGATTGCGCAAAGCGGCATCTTTAATGTTTTCTGCTTGAACATTGAAATCTTTTAGCTCCTGATCAAAATCAGCAGAAACCTTGTAGGTGTTGATGTAGGCAGATAGCAGGTATCTTACCAGGTCATCTACTACATTTGGCGCAAGGCTCCGCTGTTTGATCCAGTTCAGTTCGCTGCTGACTTCTGCCAGTGTTTTTCTCTTGTTAAATGGGGCTCCTTTAGTTTGGAGTTCAATATACTTGATCAGGTTGTAAGTTGCGTTTGGGAACAGTTCTACTACCGGATCCTGGTAATAGGGCAGGAAAGCGACCGGGCCATTGTAATAGCTGGCCGGCAATTGTGCCTTAGTTTTTGAGGCCCTGATGTAATCTGAACTGAAACGGAATAAATTACTCTGATACGTGTCGAATGCTTTAAATTTCAGGTATTTCTGAACCTCAGGGGCTAGTTTTTTACCCTCCGTCAGACTGTCTGCGATGAAGAAGAACGCTTGAAGGTCGGTTTTAAGTCCGGCTGTATCCAGGTTTTTTTGAAACATTACTCTGCTCTGCTGGTTGTATTTTTCCTGAATTCCTACTAAAGCCTGATTGTTCAGGTCTTTAATTTTACTGTAGTTACAGGTTAGGCCGAATGACCCAATAGGCAGGTATTCCAGGTTCAGCGTCTGGTTTGGATTTAGGTAAAGGACACTGGTATTGACCGATTTGTTTTTTCCGGCTTCCATCACCACACTTAAACTATAAAATCCCGCAGTTTTGAGCGCTGTTTTCAGGCTGAAAGTGCTGCGGTTTCCTGTATTGATTTTTACCAGCAATGGTTTTTTGCCGGAAGAGAAAGGAACGACCTCTTTTAAGGAAATCAGAAAGCTGCGGTCATTACTGGTTTTGATGGTGCCTTTGATGACGGTTATTGCCTGGCCGACCAGCGTTGAGCTGATCAGCAAGGCGGATAATAATAATTTTTTCATTTAATTATCTTGGATTTTGAACGATGTTGGGGTTTAAACTCATCACTTTAGAAGGAATCGGCAACACAAACTTCGGATCATTTGCAGGCAGTGTTTTTGTGCCATGAACAATGCTGATGTTTCTGCCTTCCAGATTACCACGTTTGATGTCAATCAGGCGGGCATTAGAAAAGGTTAATTCCAATCTACGCTCTCTAAGTACTAAATTAACTGCTTCCGCAGGGCTTGATGCACTGAGTTTAACATAGTTTTTTGGGGAGAAACGCTTGATGCGCAGCAGTTCTAAATCTTCCAGAGCTGGGATGGTATTGCCTAAACGTGCAGATGCTTCAGCACGCATTAAAAGCAATTCCTGTGTGGTGATTCCTGCATTGTTATAGTCGTAAGGCCCTTTTAGATCGAACATAGCCAAACCTCCATTGGGATAGGCTACCCCTGAGTAATTCGTTGGACTGGAGCCAAATTCTAGCCTTAGGTCGCCATTTTCATACAAGGCCTTTTGCACATCAGAATAAGTGAAATAGTAGTTGAAACTGCCGGCTATGTTATGAAATTTATGCAGCACAATGTGTTTTTTATCTAAGGTGACTGATGGCATCCCTAAAATCTGACTGGCTGGTTTGTTGTTCGGGTTACTAAATTTAAGGTCGTTGTAATCATAGATGAAATTACTCAGTTTAAAAGCTCGGTCTGCATATTGAAATGCGCTGTTCCAGTTGCCCATATACAGATACATTCTGGCCAATACCCCATAAGCTGCCGCTTTGTTCGGCCGGTAAGTATAAGTGGATTTTTCCGGTAAAATTGCTGCGGCTTCCAGTAAATCCTGCTCGATTTGCGCATAAACAGTTTTAACGGGAGCACGAGGCAATAGTGCATTGATGTCTGCTTTTAGAGGTAAAGGAATACCCGGATCAGTAGCTGCGCTGGTGCTGTAATGTTTCGCATATTCATTGACCAGGGTTAGGTTGCAAAAGGCGCGGTGTACCAATGCTTCCCCTTTTACCTGATCTCTTTGTGTCGGGTTGTTTTCCGTATTGGTCTCCAAACCTGATAAAATTGTGTTGCAGATATAAATCGTGCGGTAGGCGATTCTCCAGTCTGCATCATCTTCTGTGACGTCAAACAATTCATCCTGGAAATCATAAGCTTTAATCATGGCATTACCGGCATAACCAATGGCTCCAGCGCGGTTATTGTCAGGGAGATTCAGCTCATCGGACATATAAATGGTATTGTTAGAGGTTCTGGTGATCTCTTGTCCAGCACTCAATAAAGCCTGGTAATCTTCTAAAGTTGTTGGAATTACCACCCCTTTAGGCTTTACATCCAGGTATTTGTCGCAGGAAGCGAACAGCAATACCAATAAGATCAATGAATATTTATATAATGTTTTCATGAATGTTGCGGTTAAAAGTTAAGATTCAAAGAGATCACATAATTTTTGACAGCAGGATAACCGATGCTTCCTGTGCTTAAAGTTGTGTAATCAGGATCCAGGTTTTGCTTGTTGGCTGTCCATAACCATAAGTTGTTCGCCTGTCCGGTGATGCTGGCTGCAGTAAATACCTTGTGCAGGAATTTCTGTGGCAGCTGGTACGAAAGACTCAATGACCTTAAGCGAATAAATGAAGCATCATCATCCCAAAGATCCGCTTTTTTGTAATAATCGTTCCATCTTGCATCAATTGAAGCGGTGTTGTAAACGCGCGGGATATTGGTGTTCAGCTCATCACCCGGGTTTTGCCATCTCTGGGAAATGTCGTTGGATAATCCAGCATTCAGATCCGTACGGGTAGTATTGATGCGCATGACATGACCAAATTTATAAGTGAATTGTGGCGTCAGGATGAAGTTTTTATAGGCGATATTGACCATTAATCCACCATAAATTGGTGGATCCATTGTACCTACGTATTTCAAGGCATTCACATCTGTTATCCTTGTTGCCGACCAGCTTCTGATATTTCCATTGGCATCATAAATTTGTGGTTCTCCTTTGTCGGAAAGACCAGCCCATTTATAACTGTATAAATAACTCAATGGTAATCCTTTAACCGGGCTTATACCTGCTACGTAAGTGCTGGCGGTATTGCTGGGTGCCAACACATCGGTTACCCTGTTTTTATTATAGCCAAAGGTGAAATCGGCATTTACACGCAGTTCGCCCTGTAAGATTCTGGCACTCAGGTTCAGTTCAATTCCCCTGTTGGTCATCGTGGCGGTGTTCATTTCTGCCTTTTCAAATCCGGTGGTCGGATCTAAAATACTGTTGCCTAGTAAGTCGTAGCTTTTCTTTCTATAAAGATCCAGGGATCCGGTAATTCTATTGTTGAACACGCCGAAATCTAAACCAAAATTGATGGTCGCTGTTTTTTCCGGACGCAATGCCTGGTTTTCAGGATTGGTAAACGTTAACATGTTTTCCTGGGTACTGAAGTTTTTTCCAGTGCCTGCAATGGGGTAGGGGCTGGAGTTTCCAATGTTTCCGTTGATCCCGTAAGTCGCTCTTAAAATCAATTTGTTCAGGAAAGTAACTGGCTTTAAGAAGGACTCATTTGTGGCATTCCAGCTCGCTCCAGCACTCCATAACGGGCGGTAACGGTATTGAGGGTCTGTTCCAAAAAGGTTACTCTGATCGGTACGGATACTTCCCGAAACCGTGTATTTGTTCTTATAAGTATAAGCTGCATTGGCGAATAAAGAGAAGAACCGGTTGTCATTTTCAGCAAACTGGGGATTCCATGTATAGGATTCATAACTGCCTGTTGAGGTGAGCGCATTCGAAGCAATCGCTGCAGCATCGAAATAATCAACGGTTAAGGCCTGGGGATTATAGTTGTAATACCTTTCTGTATTGCTTTTGCGGTCGATTTTTCGCAGTTCCATCCCTGCAATTCCAGTAATGGAATGGTCTGTACCGATCTGCTGATCCACATTGACCATGTTCCGGAAAGTCCAGCTGTTCTGACGATCTTTCAATTTGTCGTACACCGGGCCCACAGGGAATTTGTTGACATAAGTGTTCTTTACCGGATCTAAAACCCTCCAGGTATTGGCCAGGTTTCTTACATAATAAGTGTTTAAATTCTGTAGGTTGTCGGTTTGGTTAGAAAGCAGCTCTGTTTGAAATTGAGAAGTAATGTTTACGCCTTCGACCACTTTGTAATCAGCGCCAACGTTAATTCTGGTCGCGAAGGTATTCGTCTTTGTATGGGTGTTTTCTATGTTTTGTAAAGGATTGACATCCCAGTTCTTGTATCCTTTATCATAATAGCCTTGTTTCAAATGCTCAGCGATTTTAGAACCGTGTGATACATAACCACCATTGTCGTCTAAAAAGGTCTGGTAAGGACGGCTAGTGGCGAAATCATAACCCGTTCTGTTGCCGGTTCTGTTGGCATAAGTAGTATTCAGTCCTAAGGATAGCGTCAATTTTGGCAATACCTGCAAGCTGTTTTTAACGTTCAGGATGAACTGGTCATTTTTACTGCCTACGTTAGCGACCAGCTGATTGGTATAAAAAGAAGAGATGGCAAACTTGTGTTTTTCCGTGCCGCCACGTACAGAAAGGTTGAGCTGTCGTTGTACTGCTTTGCGGTAAATTAAGTTTTGCTGGTCTAAGGAGTTCAGTTTTTTCAGCTTGTCGATGCCTTCCTGTACCTGTGCATCATTCAATAAACCTTTGTATTTTTTATAGAACAATTCTGCCACTTTTGAATAGTTGGCATTGTCGGCGGTAGCAGGATTAAACCATCCTTTCTTGATGGTTTCCACTTCGAAGTCGATATAATCAGCAGTGCTTGCAATTCTTTGTGTAGAGAAATCGGGTGCCTCGTCGATGCTTAAGCTCGTACTGAAATCAAAAATGGCTTTACCATCACTGGCTATTCCATTTTTTGTGGTGATCACAATAACTCCGTTTGAAGCCCTAACCCCCCATATCGAAGCTGCTGCCGCATCTTTTAGCACGGTGATGTTTTCAATATCATTGGGGTTTATGGTCATGTTTCCGCTTTCCACAGGAAAGCCGTCTACTACGATGAGTACTTGTCTGGTACCCGTTTTAATAGAGGATACGCCTCGAACCTGCATCTCTCCGTTTGGGCCTACCAGCAATCCCGGAACCATACCTTCAAGTCCTTTGGCGAAATTGGTGGAGGCGAGGTTGGTGATGCTTAGCTTTTTCTTATCTACAAAACTGAAAGAGCCGGTGGCGCGTTCTTTAGGCAGGTTCTGGTAACCAGTAGAAAGGGTGATCGCTACTTCCTGAAGTTTGGTATTGCTCGGTTTTAATTGAATAGTTAAAGATTTGTTCTGGCCTTTTGTCGCGATTTCTACCGTTTCATAACCAATATAAGCGGCAGTAATTGTGGCATCATCAGCTGCATTTTTAAGCTCAAACTCGCCTTGGGAATTGGTAGCTGTTTTGTTGTTGCTGCCTTTTTCAGCGATAATTACCCCAGGTAATGGCTGCTGATCTTCGGTCAGGACCCGGCCACGTACGGTTTTCAACCGGCTTACTGCAGTTATAGGGTCTGCATTTTTTACCGCCTGACTTAATGGTTTAATTAATATGGTCTTTTCAATAATTTCATAGCCGAAATTCTGCCCTTTTAAAGTTTGATTTAAGGCATCTTCCAGTTTTGAATTGCGAATCTGGATGCTGACTGGTGCGGCTTTTTGTAATAAATCAGAGCTGTATAACAGTTCATAACCGCTTTGTTTTCTAATTTCCTGAAGTACACTTTTTAGAGAAGCATTACTTCTGACAATCGTAATCTTCTGGGAAAAACCTTCCGCACTCACTTGTAAACACAATACAGTGAGCAGGACTGCTACTAATTTCATAATAAAAATTGGTTTGGACTTTAAAAAGCCGGATAAATTTAAGCCCGTAATTCGGTCATAAACACCCTTGCTTTGAAGGTTGAAATTCATAAATTTGTTAGGTTAAGGTGGTTGATATTGTTAACGGATTCATTGTTTGATGAAGATGCTTCCTTAAAACGCCGGTAGTGTTGCTGCACTACCGGCTACTTTTTTTGTGTTGCTGCACAAAAAAATATAGGATCATCTACATGCTGTTTAAATGATAAGCCCCCAGGGTTTATTTCTTGCTAAAGCTGATGTGCTTGTTTTTTTCGTAAAGGTTTTTGCTATAGTTTATGGTTTAAAGTAGGTGGATTAATTGATGAGGTTTAAAGTATGTGATTTTTAACCGGGATATTTATTTCATGAAGGACGTTGTTTATTTGGCTGCTTTAATGGTATTCCCTTCCAGGTTTAAATGAACGTCTCCTGCTAATTCCAACATTTTTAACACCTTGGAAAGGTATACGTTTTTAGAAATTACACCGCTGAACTTGCGGTCTGGCACCTGGCTATAATCTACCTGGACGCCATACCAACGTTCTAATTGACGGAGAATACTGCTCAGCTCTTCGTCGTTAAAGACAAAATTTCCCTTTTGCCAGGCAATTACATCTGCTGCATTTACGGCTTTGATGTTCCATTTTCCATCTTTAAATACAGCCTGCTCACCAGGTTGCAGCTTCGCGGAAGGGCCATTGCTCAAATGCAGCGATACTGAACCTTCCAGTAAAGTAGTCTTGATTGGTCCTTCATTTGAATAGGCATTCACATTGAAATGTGTACCTAAAACTTCCACTTCCTGTTGGTTACGGGACACCTTGAACGGTTTGGTTTTATCCTTCGCTACCTCAAAATATGCCTCGCCCTTTAATTCCACTTTACGTTCCTTTAAGCCCTCAAAGGAAGCCGGAAAGCGTATGGAACTGGCAGCATTTAACCAAACTTTACTGCCATCAGGCAGTTCAATCTGATAAGTACCGCCAATAGGGGTGGATAAAGTGTTAAATTCTGGTGTTAAAGCCGCTGATTTGCCGTTTTTAACACGGTAAACCAATACGCCTTCTTTTGATTTATGGATGCTGATGCCGGTTTGTTCAATCAGTTCAGCAGTTTTAAGTTGATTTAAGGATACGGTATGGCCATCTGCCAGGGTTAATGTGGCAATTTGCCCGCCGGGCTTAAGGTCATGCGCCTGGTTTTGAGCCAATGTATTGACCGTATTGTTTTTTGGAGGAGGTAAAAAGATCAGTGCAGCAGCAATGGCTATAAAAATAGCAGCTGCGGCAGCAATGCTGATCCAGAAAGAAATCGGTTTTGCAGCTTTAGGCATTGGAAGTACTTTCGCATCATGATGCTGAGCAGCATGCTCTGCGGCAGTAGCTATGTTTTCCCGGCTTAAAATACGGGCATATATGCGGTCTTTTAATTCAGCAGCACTTTCTTTTGTTTCCGGATCTTCGAGCATGGAATCGTCAAAGGCATCATACCATTGGTTAAATTCAAGTTGTTCAGCAGGACTGATGGTCCCGTTTTTCCATTTTTCTGCTAACTGCTGTAGATATTTGTCTTTTTCCATCAGGTAAAACTGCTGCTTTTATTAGATAGCCAAGGCTGAAGCAACAATCCCTTACTGCGAAAGAAAATATTTTATATCTGGATCATAAGTGGTTATAAATCGATCAATAATAAGAGCATGCCGACAGCACCAAGGTTGTTTTTTATCGTTTTTCTGGCTTTCGATAAATGTGCTTCTACGGTTTTTTCAGAGATGTCCATGGTTTCGGCAATCTGTTTCTGAGAATATCCAGCCTCGTGTTTTAAGCGGAATACCAACTGACATTTTTCCGGCAGAGTTTTAACGGTCAGTTCCAGTAATTGCTGGAGTTCATTAAAACTAAGCTGATCCTGCGTACTCTCGTCTACTTCCGTTACTTCATTGCTCCAGTCTTTTTCAAAGCGCTGGGTGCGGGATCTTTTCTGTAATCTATTGATCACTTCAAACTTAACGGCAACAGAAAAATAGTTGTTAAAGCCTTTGTGCAGCTCGAAACCAGCCCTTCTTCTCCATAAATTACAGAATACGTCCTGAACAATTTCTTCCGCTTCTATGGCATCATCCAGCCGTTTTCGGGCCACTACATACATTTTATCCCAATAGCGGGAATAGACTTCACTAAATGCAGCTTCACTGCCGTTTTTTAATAAACCAGCAAGTTCATCCTCAGAATATTCGCTTAAAGAAACCATGATATTACCCCGCGCTAAAATTACGATTAATTATGTGCTGCTCAAATGTAAGCGGGTTTGTTTTTTGGATCGCAGCAGCAGGATATTGGTTTTGGCGGGAAAGACCCCTGTTTTTGTCGCAATTACGGAGCGTTAAATCGGAAGCTTCATGTTATATTTGAATTGCTGAACGGTTGCTGGAATTAATCCACTGATCAATTGGAACCAATTAAGGGATCACTCCTGAAAGCTAAACCTTAAAAATTGAAATCATGAAAAAACTGGCATTTAAAACGATGATCAATGCTGCTCCGGAGAAAATATGGGAAGTATTGCTGGGTAAGGATACTTATCCGATCTGGACTGCGGTGTTTGCGGAAGGCTCCGACGTGAAAACAGACTGGAAGAAGGGGAGTAAAGCGATCTTTCTGGACGGCAAGGGAAATGGAATGGTTTCTGAAATTGCGGAAAATATCCCTGGCAAATTTTTATCCATCAGGCATCTTGGGGATGTGATCAATGGAAAGGAAGACCTGGAAAGTGAAAAAGTAAAAGAATGGGCAGGTGCGTACGAAAATTACACCCTGACTGAAGTTGACGGGCAAACAGAATGGAGCATTAGCCTTGATATTGTGGAGGAATATGAAGATTATATGATGGACACCTGGCCCCAGGCTTTAGAGAAAGTTAAGGCCCTGGCAGAAAATAAGGGGTAATTCTCCTTATTTTCTTAGGGCCTGGCATTATCTTTTTAGCGCGTAGAAATAGCCATTGGAGTCGCCGAAATAAACCAGCTCTTTTTCTACTGTTGGTGTAGAGAGGATCGCTCCTAAAGCAAGGATTCTTTTTTCTACTTCCAGATAGTTCTTTCCATCCGGATCAATATCTTTTCGGACGGCGTCCTTTTCATCGAATAATAAGGAATAATACTTTTTGCTTTCTTCGGTTTGGAAAGTCGCATTGACCTTTCCGGATTCGGGATCTACAAAATACAGGCGGCCATTGAAGCAGCCGAAAACCAACTCCTTATTTATAAAAGCAGCAGCGCCATACACCCTCATATTGAGTGGTAAAGTCCATTTTATATCACCATAAGTGCTGCCCATACTGTAAAACCGATGAGTATCCGAAGTCCCCACAAACAGCCGATCCTGATCAAGCAGGGGGGCGGCAATGATCCAGCTGCCACCTTCTTTCCTGTTCCAGAGTCCGGTTCCGGTTTTTAAGCTGAGTGAATATATATTGAAATCCCGGCTGCCAAAGAGTACCGCATTTTCGTTTGCGGCTGCCGCTTTCTGTATCTCACCTTTTGGGAAATACAGATCTCCAACGGTTTTGAATTTCCAGATGAGCTTGCCGGATTTACTGTCCAGGGCATAAAATAATCCGTCATAGCTGCCTACCAGTACTTTGTGGTCTTTAACTAGCGGTGTAGCATGTACAATGCCTCCGGTTTTAAAAGACCAGTGCTGTTTTCCGTTGTCTACATCGACTGCGTAAATGCTGCTGTCTCCACTGCCAAAATAAACCATCTGATCAGCCACAACGGGAGAAGAGAGGTAATAATCCCAGGCATCGTATTGTTGTTCTCCTTTAGTGGCAAAGCTCCAGATCAGTTTTCCATTTTGATGGTCCAATGCATATACTTTTCCATCGGCACTGGAGAAAATTACCATATTGCCATGGATCAATGGATCTGAATGTATTGCGCCTTTGGTTTTAAATTTCCACTGGACTTTACCCGAAAGCTTGTTTAACGCGTAGAAACTGTGGTCCCCGCTTCCAAAATAAACTAGGTTCTGATGAATGGCAGCTGTGCTGTATACCGCCGTATCTGTTTTGAATTTCCATAAAATGCTGGGTTGTGAATTGGCATTCCTGCTAAAAAAAAGGAAAGAGATCAGCATGGCTAAGCGACTGCATCTGCTTAAAATTGAGGGCGTTATTTTCATACGAATATCTGTTTTAAGAGCATCACCTCTTTTAAGAGTGTGAAATGATTGAGCAATTGAACCTATTTATAAATATATAAAAATAACTTAGCTGTAGAATTATTGCTTATTTTTAAGGAAAATAATAAGATGCATACAAACGCCCTCTCTATAGCCAATTATGCCTGATCAACCTGTATTCTCCAGTCATAAAAGATTGCTGTTTGCTGTGCTGGTGCTCACTTTATGGTTCGGCAGTACCAAAGGGTTTTCTCAAATCGCAGAGGTTAGAAAACTGGAATCTATCCTGCCGAAGGTTAAAGACAGCATCGTCTATGTAGATGTACTCAATCGTATTGGTATGCTTTCCCACCTGCAATACCGGGATTCCTGCCTGTATTATGCGCAAAAAGCAGAAGGGATAGCCCTCAGACATCAGTATCAGAAAGGATTGTCGGATGCATTTAATTGTCAGGGCATCTATTACATCGCGATTAATAATTACCTCTCCGCCAAGTATTTTAATGATGCACTGCAGATCTATAAAAAAATAGATGATCTGGAAGGCATTTGTCAGGTGAAGATGAACATGGCCACGCTGATCTCGGTGAATAAGTCGGGCGGTAATGCCCTGCAATATATTCAGGAAGCCTACGAAAAGAGTAAGTCGCTGAAAAAAGATTCTCTCCGTTCTATCCTCATCAGTAAATACCTGGACATCGATACCAGCCTAAGCAAGCCACAGTTTAAAGCGCTTTTTGACGAAGGATATGCGATTGCTAAAAAATATCAGGACCAACGCATGATGATTTTTTACAACGCCACGGCTGGTGTGACGCTATATGAGGAAGGCCAGAAACAGGCGGGGCTGGACACGCTGCTGAACGCCTTGAAACAAGCAGATCTGATGGGCTTCGGAAGTGTAAAAGTTTGGACTTATGCTGCGCTCAGTGATATGATGTTGGATCAGAAAAAGGATCAGCTGGGTATCAATTACCTGACCAATGGACTGGAAGCATCTGAAGAATTCGGTTATGCGGAATATTACACCACCTTCGCGGAGAAATTATACCGGTATTATAAATCACATGGACAGCCGGAAAAAGCTTATTACTATGTTTCTCTTTTATTAGCAAAAAGGGACCAAATTGCGAAGGCTGCGGATCAGTCAGGTTATAATTACCTGAATTTCGCCCTGCGGGAAAATGAAAACCTGGAGCTTAAAAGTAAAGCGGATTCCAGGTTTCGGCTGATGGCTTTATTAGGCTGTTTATTTGCACTCAGCGTAGCCTTGCTGTTTTTTGTATACCGCTCGCTGCGGGTAAAAAAAGAACATGCGGAAGCCCAGCGGAAACTGCATGAGTTGACCCTGCGCCAGAATACAGAACTGCAGAAGACAAATCATTTCAATACCATGCTGATTTCTGTGATTGCACATGATGTCAGACAGCCATTCAGTACGGTGGTGATGCTTTCCAGTATTTTTAATGAAGAGGTGGATTTGCTGGGAGAAGCCGAAAAGCTGGAAATCATGAGGGAGCTCAATGGGACTGCACTAAAGAGCCTTTCCTTTATGGATGGGCTGCTGGAATGGATTAAATCGAAGAAAAATGGCTTTGAATACCATCCTGAAAAGTTGATGCTCAAAGCACTCATCCATGAAGCCAATACGTTTTTCCAGATGGGGCAGGAGAAGAAAATGATTCGTTTGGAATTGGAGGTTGCGGAAGAAGTCAGCGTATGCGCACACAAGCAAATGCTGCTTTTTATCCTTCGTAATATGCTAAACAATGCGACTAAGTTTTCGCCGGTTGGGGGGATCATTACCGTTGCAATCGAGGAGAAAGCAGATGAAATCATTGTGAGCATTAAAGACCAGGGCGTAGGAATGAGCCAGGAAAAAATAGACCATCTCTTTACTTTAGCCGCTTCAGAGGGTGAGGAAAATCAAAACCATGGTGCCGGCCTTGCCCTGAGCATTTCTTATGAGATGGCCAGCATCATGAATGCGAAAATTTATGCCAAAAGTGCCTTGGGCCAGGGCACTGTCTTTTTCCTGGCATTGAAGAGAAATGGATAGTGCTTCTTTGTTTGAATTGTGTAATTTTTGTTTTTGAGCTATAGGGCGATTTAGCGTTTTTATTGCTTTTGAGGGGTAATAATGCCGATTTCTTGTTTGCTTTAGTTGAATTGTGTAATCGCATGTTTGATTCTCATAATTCTCCCTGCTGGTAAATTGTTAATTTTGCCGCATCTATGATGACAAGTCTTTCCAAAACAAAAACAATAAAAGAAAACCATCAGCAAATCGCTACCTGGCTTGCTTTTGCTTTACTTCCTTTATCGGGTTTTGCTACCGATATTTATATCCCTTCGCTGCCTACAATGGCTGGCGTTTTGAATGTTTCCAGTATTCAGGTCCAGCTTACCTTAAGTATTTTCCTGATCAGTTATGGGGTTTCCCAGCTATTTATCGGGAGTGTGCTCGATAGCTTTGGCAGGTATAAAGTTTGTCTGGTTTCACTGCTGATTTTTGCAGCAGCGAGTCTGGTGATTGCTTTGACCCATAACATTTACCTGATTTATGCGATGCGTGTGATCCATGGCCTCACTGTTGGCGCGATTGTAGTCGCGAAAAGAGCCTACTTTGTAGATGTTTTCAAAGGCGACGAATTGAAGCATTACCTCAGCTTATTTTCAATTATCTGGTCTACCGGACCTATTGTTGCGCCTTTTGTAGGTGGGTATCTGCAAGCTGCTTTCGGCTGGGAATCCAATTTCTATTTTCTGGCTGGCTTTGCCGTAGTTTTTGCGGTACTCGAATTGATTTACAGTGGAGAAACACTGGTCCATGTGACTGAGTTTAACTTCAGAAAGATTGTAAATATCTATCTGGAGATGATTAAAACTGCCAGTTTTACCCTGGGGATTGTGATGCTGGGATTGGCTTATTGTATGGTGATGGTGTACAACATGACCGGCCCTTTTATCATTGAACATGAGCTTCATTTCTCTCCGGTAATTGCCGGTTACAGCTCCTTGGTATTGGGTTTTGCCTGGATGGTAGGTGGTTTTATCGGTAAAGCAACGATCAATAAACCTTTTTTCAGCAGGCTAGCTTTGAATGTAGGCCTGCAGCTGGCATTCGTTGCCGTTATGATTTTGAGCCTTAACTTCATCAGCAACTTATATTCCCTGATCTTCTTTGCATTTATTATTCATGTGGGTGCAGGTTATACGTTTAACAATTATTTCACTTTCTGCCTGAGTAAATTCCCTAAAAATGCAGGAATTGCAGGCGGACTGACCGGAGGATTCACTTATGTCATTGTTTCGTTATTAAGCTATGGTATTGTGAGTATTGTACCTGCGCAGGATGAAAGAAACCTAAGCTACAGTTATCTCATCCTGATACTGTTGTCTATTATCATTATGTTTTTTATCTTTAAAATGAATAAGAAACAACCAGATAGTGTAGCGGCATAGGTTGATTTTATTTTTGATTTTCCTAAACTTTAGTTAATTTAGATTTAATCATGCCCAAATCTACCTCTCAGGTGATCATAGATCATCCATCCCAAAGCATTCGCTATCTTTATGATAAGCATGCGGGAATGCTATTAGGCTATATATTTGAAGTGGTAAAAGACCGAAAGTTAGCCGAAGATTATTTAATAAAGATATTTTCTGCCCTCTCCCTGAGGGACGAGATTCCGAATCAGGAACAGGTCAGTAGCTGGTGCAGCCTACTTAAATTTGCAAAGGCAAAATTGCAGTTGTTTCATGTGGGTAATCCCTATGAAACAACTCATGTTGAGTCAGGTGTAGCATTAGCTCAGCCAGTCAATACTTATCTTGACCGTTTAAATGAATTGCAAAGAAGTGTTTTCTGTGGTGTTTATCACCATGGGAAGACGATTTCATCACTTTCGATAGCACTAAATACAACTGAGGATTTAACCAGAAAGACTTTAAAAGAGGCTTTCCTAATTATGAGAAGTGATGGTTAAGATAGAAGAGTATCTGGAAAGCGGCGTGTTGGAGACCTATATATTAGGTATTGCCACCGAAGCTGAAATTGAAGAATTGTTAGCCCTTAAATCCCGTCATCCTCAGATCGACGAAGCATTGGCTATCCTGGAAGCCGATCTGGAACGTATTGCGGAACACATGGCCATTGCGCCGCCGCCAAATACCTGGAACAGGATTGAAACCAGTATGAATGAATTGGTAAAAAGACCTAAGATGGAACATCCAAAAATGGAATACCTGATTGGCGATGAGCCGGTAGAAAGAAGTCGCCCAAGATCACGTAAAAGCGAGCAGTTTATCGAGGTGGAAGGGGAAAACGGCCACATGCGCATTCGTAAAGCATGGCGATGGGTGTTTGCTGCAGTATTTGTATTGGGCAAAATATTCCTGGCCTTTGCGATTTATTATTACCTGGAAAACAAACACACGCAAGAGGAGATCCAGCAGCTGAAAATGGAAATGAGAAGCATGCGGAGATAAAATCGAGCATTTAATAAATATAGAAACCGGATGATTGCTTTCAGCAGCCATCCGGTTTTTTGTATTAAACAAGCATTGTTTTATTTGAATAATTCAATCACTTTGTCGTACGACAGTTCCTGGTAATCGTTGATGTATAAATCACATTTTGGCAGTTCTTCAATGGTATGGGAGGTCAAAACACCTACTACACGCATTCCTGCATTTAAAGCAGCCGAAATCCCCGAATAAGAATCTTCAAATACCAGGCATTGATCCGGTGTGACGCCCAGATTTCTTGCAGAGGTCAAATACACTTCCGGATCTGGTTTATGTTTTTTTACATCTTCACTGGCCAGGATAGAACCTAATTTTTCCCTGATGGCTACTTTGCTTAGGATCAACTCGAGGTTGGCATAAGGGGCAGAGGTGGCTACACCTAATTTTACACCATGGTTTTCCAGGTCGGCAATGAATTCTTCAATTCCGGCAATTGGCTCGATGTGGTCTTTGTAGATTTCGCGAAATAGACCTTCTTTTTCTTCTTCCAGGTCCAGGAGCTCAGTGCCAGTAATTGGTCGGTTAAAAAAGTGGCTGAAGATGTAACTATTGCTTTTTCCATACATGTGCTGGGCAAATTCAGCTTCGGTAGGGGCCAGGTTTCTAAGTGCAAAGAAATCACGGAAGGCAAGAGAATGATAAGGATTGGTATGGCAGATGACGCCATCCATGTCAAAGATGACTGCAATTTCTTTATTCATTCCGTAAAGTTAATGACTATAGGGAAAGATAAAAGCTTATGGAATGTATTCTGGCAGTTTTGACAAAAAAACAACCGCCTGCATTTTCCGGGGGAAGAAAATACAGACGGTGTTAAATTAGCTGTAGCTAATTATTATTATTAGGGTATTAGAGGAATTTCGGATCGGAGGTCCCTGCGATTTCGGCAGTGATGTCTCCAATTTTAGATACGAATTTTTTATTGGTCGCATCCCACTGGAAGAAATAAAAGGTCTTGCCTTCAAACTCAATACCTGGCATAATGTAAATGCCTTTGGTACCATAACCTAAACCTGCTCTTCTGGTCAATGTTTTGGTTACCGCTCCAGTAGTTGGATTGGTTGTTTTGGTATATAAGGCCACAGTTTTAGTTCCAGTCTTTGTCAAAGTAAGTATAGAATCTTTTAGTTTCGTACCCTCACGTGAGGCGCTGAATAGATAACCTGGTGCTACGAAATCAGTAGCCAGAATATTGCCAATCGTAGCATTCATATCTACC
The DNA here is from genome assembly GCF_019802255.1 of Pedobacter polysacchareus. Lineage (GTDB taxonomy): Bacteria > Bacteroidota > Bacteroidia > Sphingobacteriales > Sphingobacteriaceae > Pedobacter > Pedobacter polysacchareus. The sequence goes on from NZ_JAHYSS010000002.1 coordinate 462,573, forward strand.
CAATCCTCTTTCGTTGCTCTTTCGAATCTCAGCTCCACATGTTTTCTGTTGGTTTGGAAAATCAGGTCTCTGTCGGCTCTGCCATAACTTAAAAACTCAAACTCTCCGCCTCTGGCTCTACCGCCCATCCCTGGTTCTGCGAAAGAAGCATCTGCCAGGTCATGAAGGATGCTGTAAGTGCTGAATTCTAATTTCAGGGTTGATCCTAGTTTAAGCGCGTACTCGCTGGTCTCCAGTCTGCTTAGGTCTAAAGTAGACTTCATCTGTACATGCGTATCGTCAGTGAATTTGAATAAGAAGGAATAGCTTTTGTTTGCGCCAGGTACAACTGATAATGCCTCAGTCGACATTGGGAAATAAACCAGCTTCCAGCCTTCCGGTGAGGATTTTAAATCTGCACGCAGTTCCTGCTTGGCTGTTTCCAGTCTGATTGTCGAGCTTTCCTCGAATATTTTATCGTCTTTTTTACTGCAGGAGGCCATGAGGATGACTAGTGCCATAGCCGCGGTAGTAAATTTTATTTTAGAAGTGGTCTTCATCTTTGTAAGTTTCATTTTCTATTAAACAATTTTGAGTGATGGTTCTTCCCGGTTTCCCGGGCGGTACAATTAAGGTTTACTCAAATAAGCGGTTCTTTTTTGCGCTGTTTTTTCCTGCAGTTTATAGATGTCAATGCCATAAACTTTAGTGAAATAACTCACTACCAAGCCTTCTTTTCTTCTCAGGTCTTCTTTGGCTTTAGTGGCCGTAGTAGATCCGTCGACATCCTCAATGCTATTGATGAAATTGTCCCATTCCGGGCGGGTCATCGTTAGCATAAATTTCACCATTTCGGCAAAATCTTCACCTACATTCATTCTTGCATAACTCGATACAAAGCCTTCCAGATTGGACTCCCAGTCATCGAAATTCTGCCAGTTGGCGGTATAACCTGCAGGGGTAATCTGCTTATAGGCAGCCTCGTCAAAATTTCTGATCTGATTCAAAATGTGTGCGTACTCATGGTGAATTAGGCCACTGTAACCGTTATAGACACCTGGGGTTTTCAAACGCTGGGCGGTAATTTCATTGACACTGAAAAGCGTAATGGTTTTTCCTCCTGAAGCTTGTCCCCATGCACCGTTACCACCATTTGTGGTCAAGTCATCACCACCTCTGAAAATTAGTTCTCTTGGGGCAATTTTCTTCACAAAATCAGGACCTGCAATCTCCGAATAAGACTCGATCCAGGTATTTTGAAGCAGTTCCAGTAAAAGTCTTACTTTTTGTGGCTCAGGTGGGATGTTGTATCTTCCGAAGTCGCTCATGTCGCCTTCATCCCATTTGTATTTCACTTTGATGTTGTAAGGGCTGGTATAATTGCTGGTAATCCATTCGTCAAAAGCAGTTTTAACGGGATCACTAATGTCCAGCTGACTTTGATCAGGCAGCACTTCTTTTTTAGCGCAGGACGTGAGTATTAATATATATAGGGCGAAAAAGGGAATTATTTTTTTCATGATTATCTTTCGTTAGGTTCTAAGCCAAATTCCAAAGCCACTTGTGGGATTTGAAGTTGTTTTCTCGGGTCATTTTTGGTCAATACAATATTTTGCAATCCGGTTAACGTATGGGTTACTTCCATATTGAATCTTCTATTGTCAAACCACCTCATGCCTTCAAAAGTGAATTCTCTTCTTTTTAATTCCGATACTGCTTGTACTAAACTCGCCTGGATATCTGATGTGAATGGATAAGATGGCGTTAGTAAGGTTTTTGCATTCGGGTAAGTCGTCAATATTCTGGCTTCTGTCAATGGTCTTGTAGCAGGGTTGTAATTCACCAGTTTTTTAGTGTAAAGCAGGGTCAAATCTGCGATGGCATTGGCATTGTCACCTTTCATGGCATAAGCCTCTGCGCGGTTCATCAATACCTCATCGTAAGTCAGGGCTACATAAGCCATGTAGTCATTTCCAACTCCAGCCTCAGCATTGGTATACACGAAATTGTTTCTGAATTTTCTGATCACAATATTTCCACCCACTTCATACTGCACATAACCGTAAGCCCATGAAAGTCCTAATGGATTGGTATTTGCAGGAAGAATGACCGTTTGTCCAAGTCTAAGCGTCAATGAGAAACGGTTGAAAATGCAAAAATACCAGTACTGACTGCAGTTACCACTGGCTACCATCACATTGGCAGGCTCTTCAGTAGAAGAATAAAGCGGTAGTACATTGTCAGAACCCAATGCTCTGTATTTTACAGCCCAGTCTCTCAGCAGGGTACCAGGATTTTTCAGGATATCCGAAGAGTACTGAATTACTTTATCCCAATCCCCTTTATACAGGTAAAATCTGGAAGCAAAAGCTTTGGCTGCTTCTGGAGAGAATTTGAATTTTGGGGCAGTAGCATTGGTTTGAATGAGTGCCATTCCTTCCAGCATATCTCTCTCTATAAAGTCGTAAACTTCTTTTACAGAAGCACGTTTGTAACGTTTGAAAGGCTCATCTTCTACTTCCTGAACATAAGGAACACCAAGATCTGTTGCAGCAGTAGCAGGATTGTAGTGTTTAGCCCAAAGGTTAACCAGCATAAAATGGTAGTAGGCTCTGATTAATAAAGCTTCTCCTTTTGATGCGGCGATATCAGTTGCGCCTTGCAGTTTCTCGATGCTGGCCAGGGCTTGATTAGCTACCGCAATAGATTTATAGCAAGCCAGCCAATAGCCGATCGGACTGGATCCGTCTTCATCAATATCATTAGTTTTCCAGCGGTAAGAGAAATCATTTACCTGATCGAATGCAGTCACCTTTCCGCCATCTAAGACGTTGTCTGACATGGTTTCGGTGAATGCGAAATGCGCAGGGCCATCGTAGGCACCTGCCAATAATTTATCCACCTTTTCTTTAGAATTGATGGTTGTTCTGTTATCTGGCATTTCTGACAAATACTTTTTGCAGCCCGACCCGGTGATGCAAATCGCTAAGACAGCTAGTGTATATAGTAAGTTCTTATTTTTCATGATAATTTCAGGGATTAAATACCAATGTTCAAGGATAGGATGTATTGTTTAGAAACGGGTTGAGCTACCCCACCAACGTTATAAAATTCAGGATCTGCACCGTTAAGTTTTTTATCCGAATAGATTAACCATGGGTTGGTTGCTGCAAGACGCACAGAAACATTGTTCAAGCCAATTCTTCTCACTAAGGTTTCATTCAATTTATAAGATAGTGCCACATTTCTCAGGCGCAGGAAAGTACCATCAGCCACTTGTGCAGTAGAGAAATTGTAAGAGTTATAAGCTCTTGCCAGGTTTCCATCCTCTGCCAGTAAACGCTGATCCGCAATTACAGGCACGTTCGTACGCAGTTCATCACCAGCTAACAACCATCTGTTGGCAAAGTCTTTTGTAGGGACAAAACCTTCGGTATAGCTAGAAGAGAAAATTGGTGTTTTACGGATTTTATTTCCTGTAGAACCATATAGGAAGAAACTGAATCCCCAGTTTTTGTATTTAAAATTGTTGGATAGACCCATGGTCATGTTTGGATCTACTGAACCCTCATTTACCAGGTAGCTCAACACGTTATTACGGTCTTGCATGTTTACATCACTTACTGTGATCAGGTCGCCTTGAGCATCTTTAACTTTGAATTGAGGTAATCCTTTATCATTTAATCCTACAAAATTCAGGGAGAATAATGAACCTCTAGGGTAGCCAATGCTATTACCACCATTCTGCTGAACCAGGTCAAACACAGAAGATCTTACTTCCAGTTTTGTGATTTTTTGTTTGAAATGGTCAAAGTTAAGGGTGGTCTGCCAGCTGAAATCACCATTGGTAATATTGGTGGTCTGGATAGCTACCTCTATACCTCTTGTAGTCATATCTGCATTATTTGCTGTTTTTAACAGCTCACCACCGATACCGCTGGCCTGAAGATCATCGATCAAATCAAAAGATTTTTTCTGATAAACATCCGTGGATACCGTCACTCTATTGTTTAGGAAACCTAAGTCTAAACCAAGGTTGGCAGAATATTGTTTCTCCCAGGTCAGGTACCTGTTGGCCAGTTCACTGATGTTGATCACTGACTCTCTGTCTGCACCATTCACACGGTTAATGCTGACGTTATTTTTGTAAATCGTATAAGCATTTGTCGCAGGACCAGTATTTGCCGTTAAACCATAAGAAGCACGGAATTGTAAAGCACTCAGGTCAATGCTTTTATTGAAATCCTGCATGAATTTCTCCATATATAGATCCCATTTACCACTCACCGTCCAGGTAGGTAACCATCTTGCAGAAGAGGCTTCTCCCTGTCTGTTGGAACCATCATATCTTCCTGAGGCAGAAATCACATACCTATCCAGGAATCCGTAAGTTGCCTTACCAAGGAAGGCCACAGAACGCTCTCTGAATGCTGGCACTTCGAAGTAATTGATTCCTTCATTGAATGCTTTTTTCAAGATTGAAATGTCTGTGTACGGTACATAGCCATCGTCAAACTGCATCCCGAAACCAGTGAATGAACTTCCACCACGGTCGATGTAACGCATTTCCTGAGCAGCAAGGATGTCTAAATCATGTTTTCCATTAAATTTATCATAGTAGTGTAGGGTATTTCTCAGGTAATAATTGGTCAGAGAGTTGTCGTATTTAGAGTAAATACCACCGTTTGGAATGGCTACAGTTGGAACATAACCCACTACATCCGGATCTCTGTATAAGAACCTGTTATTTTCTCTGATTAAAGCAGTAGAAGCTGATCGGTAGGCGCCAACTCTGTTTGATTTTTCCAAAGCAAAAACTTCTCTTTCTGAGTTCACAAAACGTGCAGAACCAATAGAAGAGAAATCGATCTTATCGGTAATTTTGTATTTGAAATCTGCCTGGAACTGGAAATCTTTAACATTGATGTCCATGTAATTGTTCTCAATTTCATTCAGGATGTTAAAAGGAGCAAAGTTTTTACGGTAATATTCCAGATTGCCATTTTCGTCATACGGTCTTAACACACGACTGGTAGATAAGGCGTAACTGAACGGATTGATGTCAAAATCTCTGGTCACTGTACCGAAATACGAGTCAGGAGAGGAGTTTAATGTTCCTGGTGCTTTTTGCTTCCTGATCGAACTTAAAGTCGACAAGGTCAGGTTCACTTTATCTGAAAAATAGAATGTGTTTTTGAAATTTACTGCCAGCTGATCTACTTTGTCCGCTTTTGTCCATCCCGGATCATTCAGGTAACCTACCGAAGCATAGTAACCATTTTTAGCACCACCACCAGAAAAAGTAAGGGTATGGTTGTTCATCAGTGATGGTCTGAATAAAGTGCTGAACCAGTCGGTATTGGCCATTTCATATTTCTGAAGGAAACGGTTCAGGTCCTGATCTGTATTGCCCAATTGGAAGGTTTTCGTAATTGGGTCATAAGTATTCATTTTGTCATAAGCCATTCCATAAACACCGGAATTACTTACCCCAGCTAAATTGCTTTGGTTCAGGAATCCTTTAGATTTTAATTCCGTTAAAATACCCATGTTCTCATAAGAATTCAGGATGTCAAACTGGTTGTAACTTGGGGTTTGACGTACCGAGAATTCTCCAGTGTAAGTCACAGCAGTAGGGGTATCTCTTCTTCCTTTTTTTGTGGTGATTACAATCACACCATTCATGGCTCTTGCACCATACAATGAGGTTGCAGAAGCATCTCTAAGGATGTCAATACTCTCAATGTCATTCGTGTTGATACCGGCTACGGTAGAACCGATTAAGGTTTCCGCATTTCCTGAAGTCAGGTCATTTGTAGTTTGTTCTACAATATCTTCCCTTACTACTCCGTCAATTACCCATAATGGTGCAGTCTGACCTTTGATCGAGGAACCACCCCTGATGCTGATCTTTGGTGCAGCCCCAAAAGTACCCGAGATATTCTGAACGTTTACCCCGGCAGCACGACCTTGAAGCATACCGGTAATGTCTGTAGCTCCGTCCAGTTTGATCTGATCCATTTTCAGTGTTTGTGTAGCTCCGGTAAATAGCTTACGCTTGATGGTCTCCATACCGGTAACGACTACGCCCGATAAAAGATTTTCATCTTCTTTCAGCGTTACATTCATTACGGTTTGGCTGCCCACTGCTTTAGCCTGGGTCATATAACCGATATAGCTGAATATCAAGGTAGAACCCTGGTTTTCCAGTTTAATTGAATATTCTCCTTTGGCATTGGTGCGGACTACATTTTTAGTATCTTTTTCCGATACACTGGCCCCAACTAATGGACCGGTTGCGTCGGATACCTTACCTGTAATCACTTGCTGCTGAGAACGAATCAGGAAAGCCTGTTCCGCTTTTGGCGACAAAGGATTGATCAGAATGATATTGCCTTCAATTTCAAATTGAAAAGGCTGATTGCTCATCGCCTGATAAAGTGTTTCATTGATGGTAGCGTCTTGTACCGAAATACTTACGGGCCTTGATTTTTGCAAGAGGTCTGTGTTGTATACCAGTTTATAGCCGCTTTGTTTTCTAATTTCCTGCAAGACTTCTCTCAGTGGTGTATTTTTTACCGATAAGGTTATCTTTTGAGAGAAAGTTTTAGCTGAAATCTGCAGACTGGCAATGACCATTAAAAATGCTGTCAATTTCATGGTTAGTGAAAGTTTGGTGGTTAGGTTTTTCGCAAGGATTATATTCCGCCTAAGGCAGAGCAATAGCTTGCGCTGAACATTTAAATTCATAGATTTGTTTAGTTGTAAGGTAATTGGTTAATTAATTGTTTTCGGTTGCCTGAATCATCGCCGGTTGCATTGCAGTGCAACCGGCTTTTTTCTTTAGTAAACTTTTACATAAGCATTGGTTTTTAGTGGTTTAGTTTGATGGTGTTATTTACGATTTGAAATTTCAGATTCCCTGTTTTCTCCAGCATTTGAAGCACTTTTAAGAGTGTTTCATTTCGGGATACCAGGATATTATATCGGGTGTTGGGAATGTCATTGTAATCGACTTCTACATTGTACCATCTGGCGAATTGCTTTAAAATTTCTTTTAAATGCACATCCTCAAACAGGAAATTGCCATTCTTCCAGGCACGGGCGCTCTCCGGATTTACTTTCAGCACGGAAAGCTGATGATCGGAGTTCAGGATCGACTGTTCTCCAGGGCTTAGTGTTTTACTGTTATTGCCTGTTTTGCCACTCACATTGACTATTCCAGACATTAAGGTGGTTTTTACCAATTGGTCATCTTCGTAAGCGCTGATGTTGAACTCAGTACCCAATACCTGAACGACTTGTCGGGATGTCTCTACAAAAAACGGAAGCCGCTTTCCATCCACAGTTACTTTCTCTACTTCAAAATATCCTTCTCCACTTAAAGAGACACGTCGCTCATTTTTTGCGAATTTCAGTGGATACCTTAAGGAAGAAGAGGTGTTTAACCATACGCGGGTGCCGTCTGGAAGCAATACTTCATACTGCGCTCCTTTAGGCGTTCTCAATTCATTATAGGCCGGGACTTCAGAAGTCACGTTTTTGCTGTCTACTTCATAAACAAGCATGCCGTCTTTAGTTTTACTGATGGTGATGCCTTTTTGATTCAGCACGGTATCGCTGTCGTCAGCAGTCAATGCAATCGTAGAACCGTCTTCCAGTACAAGCGTAGCTTTACTACTGCCCGGCTGTACATCATGAACCACCGCTGGTGTATCATTAATGACGCCTTTTTGATACTCCTGGAAAAACAGGTAAGCTGTGCCCAGCATTAAGCCGGTCATCGCTGCTGCAACCAGATATTTCTTATAACGGTATAAGAAGAATTTATGGGTTTCTTTTTCAGGGAAGAGCGTGTTTTTCAGGTATTGATCTGTTTGCTCAAATACCGCAACCACCTCCGGCTGTGATTCGAAATCTTCTGGTGCTGCTTGAGCAAGTTCTTCCAGGATCAGCGATTTTAGTTCCGCATCCTCCTGAATTTTGCCAAAATGGTGCAGCAATGCTTTCACTTCTTCAGGACTGCATTGATTACTTAGGTAAAGATTAAATAGCTGAGAGACTGGTTTCATTGTATTCCTCTTTTAAGCTAATACGCTTGAAAAAGAAAAAGCAACTACTCCAATTGTTGATTTTAGTTAAAATATGTTAAATAAATGATGAACAATACAAAATCTATATGCGAAAGATTCTTTTTAAGGATGCTGGTAGCCTTCACAATGTGATTATTTACCGTAGCAGGGGAGATATTTAACATCAAACTCACTTCATTATAACTTTTGCCATCAATTTTACAAAGCTTAAAAACGGTGCGGCATTTAGGAGGCAATTGCTCTATTTGCTGTTCAAGCAGGTTAAAGTTTTCTTTGAGATGAAAAGCATCTTCAATCGGATTGTATTCCTGCCCGATGGTCAAGGCGATCAGTTGCTCTTCCAGTTTTTTATCACGACTGGCTTTTCTGAAAAAATCATAGACTTTATTCTGAGCAATACGGAAAATATAATGTTCAATGGGTTGTTTGGGATCTATGTAATCCCTGTTGTGCCAAATGGTGACAAACGTTTCCTGAAGCAGGTCGGAAGCCAATTCCGAAGACTTTACCATTTTTAGAATATTCGCATAAATACGACCTCTGTATTTCTTATAAAAGAAATCAAAAGCACTGCTGTCTCCGGTTTTTAATCGAACAAGCATTTCCTCATCTACAATCAACTTACTTTTCTCCATCCTATGAGTGTAATTCTAGTTCAGTTATACTTTTTGTTGTTTTTATACGTTATGCTTTTCCTGTTTTTTATTAGAAAAATGGCTGCATATTGCCCATTTCTCCCTATTAAAGCATGTTTTATTTGTTTTTTGGCTATTATTTTGATCTAGAGTTAGTCAAAATTTTGATTCAAATTAAGAATTTTTCCAACAATAGATTGAAAAATAAAAGAATTATATTTTTATTGATTTATCGACATAGGGTTTAAAGAAGATTTTTTTTAATTGTTTTTAAGGGAAATAAAGGAGGATGGAATCTTTTATTTTACATTCAAAAACCGGGAAAGAAATCCTGAAAAATAACACAGCCCTTGTAGGATTTTCTACAAGGGCTGTGTTGTTTTTAATTTTTTAGAGAAGATTTAAAGGGTCTTATTTATGCGTTCTCTTCCTATCATTGTCTTTATTGGAAGTCTGATCAGATCGTTGTCCACCACCATTGGTAATGCCTACTTTTTTCTTGTCGTCTTTAACATTGTGATGAATGCGATCTGAGGTCGGATTCCCCTGGCTGACGCCACTGTTTTTGGGATGCTGTTCTTTGTTCATGATGATTCCTTTCTTTTGTTATGATTAAAAAACAAGTCCTGAGGTGTTTAGTTTTAATAACCTGTTATGTGGAGTTAAATAAACTGGAGTATTTAAGTTAAATCGCGGTATCTAGAAGATTTTCCAATTCTGTTTCTTCGAGCACAAAGCGTTTGGAGCCGACATCCTTAATAAATTTCCATTTGATCAGGCGGATTTTTCCATCTCCGATCTCTATGCCGGTAATGTCTCCATCATTAAAACAACAGCATCCGGTATTGAAGTAGGTGTTCTTAGAATATACTTGCCGGGGACTGGTTTCCCCGCTAATTTTACCGGCAATCAATTCAGCCTCCAGTTTCTGGACCCTATCCTGCTGTCCGTTTTTTCTGGCTTCATCCAATCGGATGTAGGTTCTTTCCAGGTGGGTGAGGGAGTTGAATACCGGTTGATGGGTATGCCCGGTGATTAAAGCCATGTTATTTTGCAGGGCAGTCCAGTCGTACATGATCGCATTGTGCGCAGATTTTAACTGGTTGTCGAAAGCAGGTGTATTCGGGTTGATGCGGAGGTAAGCCTGAAAAGGGGCCCATACATTGGAGACAAACCATTTGCTGAACCAGTTGCCGTCACTTTGCAGGTCGCCCTGGTGGCCATGGGTTAACAAAATATCCAGGATTCTGGAATCCAGCCGAATGCGCAGTACCATGCCCTCATAAATTTTCACTTTGCGCCCATATATTTTTTTTAGATGGTATCCGGCCAAAGGGTCATTGTCCCAGTATAAATCATGATTCCCAAAAATCTTAAAGAAAGCATCCCGTTTTAAAAACTGGGCTTCCTGCTCAAAAGTTGCTTTATTGTGTTTCAGGACACTCCATACCGGGTATTTCCAAAATTCTTCACTATCTCCTAAGCTGCAGTATAGAAACTGCTCCTCATTGTAGTACTGTAATGCCGCGAGGTAGTTTTTTTCCGATAAAGCGAAATCATCCCCGGGATTTCTGTTGCCCTTGTGCTGATCTGAAAATATGATGAGTTTTTGGTCTGAATGGAAATCAAGGATTAGCCCCTGCTTCCCCTGATCTTTCAAAATATTTTGAAATAATGCGCTGAGTGCCTCATGTACGTGTTTTGGCGATGGTTTGGAGCTGTATTTATTGGCCAGTTTAATGACCCGTTCTGTGAGTAGCTTTTGTAAAAATACGCGCATGTTTGTAAAATATTTTCGATTTTATGTAACCTTCTGTCGGTTAGATACATCTTATACATAGAAAATACCATCACCATAACCATTCACCTTACCTGATGATATGCTTAAAAGCGTAGGTGGAAAAACTATGTCTATATGAAAACGAAAATATACTACTTCTTTCCCTTGTTGTTCAGTCTTTTGTTATTTATTTTCAGTGGAACACAAGCACAAAATTCGGTTGTCATTTCGGGAGAGATCTCAGGGAAAGTCCTTGATGAATCACAAAAAGCATTTCCTTATGCCAGTATCAGTTTATTGAATGCCAAGGATTCCAGTTCTGTAAGGGGAACTTTAACCGGTGACAATGGAAACTATGAGTTCAAAAGCATTCATCCTGGAAAATACCTGGTTTCAATTTATGTGGTAGGTTACCGGAAAATAGTAAAAGGTCCTTATCAGATTGGAACGGATCAACGTTTACATCAGGTTGCACAAGTTCAAATGGTGGTGGATGCGCAGGAATTGAAAGGTGTCAATATTGTGAAACAAAAGCCTTTGATAGAAAGACAGATTGATAAAACCGTCTTGAATATAGAAAACAGTATCCTCGCGACTGGCAATACTGCATTGGAGATTTTACAGAAATCTCCGGGCGTGACAGTAGATAAGGACGGGAAGATTGCCTTGAGGGGAAAACAGGGAGTGACGGTGATGTTAGACGGGAAACCTACCTACCTTTCGGCAGAACAGCTGGCCAATTTATTGCGTTCCACAGAAGGCAGTGCCATTCAATCTATTGAGTTGATTACCAATCCTTCTGCTAAGTATGATGCGGCTGGAAACTCAGGGATCATCAATATCAAACTAAAGAAAAACCGTAATTATGGTACGAATGGCTCCTTATCGGCAGGAGTTGGTTATGGCACAAATTATAAATTCAATACTGGCCTGAACCTGAACCATAGAGAGAAGAAGTTCAATATTTTTGGAAATGCAGATTTCGGTCTGAACAACCGTTTCCAGGAAACTGACATTATGAGGGTCAACAATACGGCTACTAATCAGACTTATTTCGACCAGACTGGTCATACCGATGCCAGACGCAGAAACCGGAATTTTAAAGCCGGAATGGACTATTTCATCAATGACAATAATACCATCGGCTTCTTTGTAAATGGTTACCATAGCAACAGAAAATCTAATGCAGATGTGCTGACTTTAATCGGCGACAAGCCCGGTAAGACGGATTCTTCGGTTGTAGCGCCAAATACCAGTACTGGAAAGTATACCGGAATTACCTATAATTTAAACTATAAAGGAACATTGGATACTTTGGGACAGGAGATCAGCATGGATGTCGATTATTCCCGTTACAATGGTGATGAAGATAATATTTTCAATAACCAATTTAAGAATGCCAATGGAGCACCTTTAAAACCATCTTATATTTTTAGAAATTCAACTCCCTCACTGGTGAAAATATGGGGTGCAAAAGTAGATTATACCTATCCCATCAATAAAACGATGAAGCTAGACCTCGGGGCAAAATCCAGCTTTGTGAGTACAGACAATAGTTTCCTTTTTGAAAACTTTGTTCAGGACCAATGGCAGATTGATGGGGTAAAAAGCAACCAGTTTATATACGATGAAAACATCAATGCTGCTTATGCGAATTTTAAAACTAAATTTAAGAGTACCACAATTCAATTGGGCTTGAGGGCGGAGCAAACCAATTCTAAAGGAAATTCCATCACGGAAAAGAAAGTGGTGAAAAGAGATTATATCAATTTGTTCCCTAGTGTATTTATCAATCAGGAATTGTCAAAAGACCATGAAGTAGGGGTATCGTATAGCCGCAGGATCGATCGTCCGGATTACAGTTCCTTAAATCCCTTTATCGATTACCTGGATTTATATTCTTACAGACAAGGGAATCCTTTCTTAAAACCACAGTTCACCAATGCATTTGAGTTTTCATATTCCTTCAAAAAGACCTTAAATGTGACCGTCGGCTATAGCCATACCAGTGATGTAATGACGGATGTATTGCTCACCGATACCGCAAGGAAAACTATTTTTATCTCTGTGCAAAATCTGGCCAAACAGGATTCTTATAACCTGAATCTGAGCTATCCAATAGCCATTACAGAATGGTGGAGTACCAATAATAATTTAACCACCTATTACAACCGTTTTCAAACTCCTGATATTTTAGGGAATCCTTATAAAAGCGGCCGATTGGCTTATAATCTGAATACAACACAAACACTGACCTTAAACCCAACTACAAAATTTGAATGGTCAGGTTATTTACAGTCCAAACAAGTCTATGGAACGCTGTTGATTGCGGCGCAGTATGGAATAGATCTGGGCGCCAGTAAGTCCTTTATGGACAATAAGCTGAACATTAAATTCGCTGCCAATGATGTGTTTAAATTGCAAAAAAGCAAGATTACCAGTGCGTTGGCCGATCAAAATTATGTAGTGAATGAAAGATGGGAAAGTCAGGTATTTCGCCTAACTTGTACCTATCGTTTCGGAAGTAAAGATGTTAAGGGGGCCCGTCAGCGCTCAAGTAGTTCCGAAACAGAGGGAAGACGGGTAAAATCCGGCCGTTAAGGCCATATAAAATGATGGGTATATGATGTATACTTCTGAAAGAGATTATCATTCAACAAAATTGATTAAAAGGGGAGAGAAGGAATTGGATAGTTCTTTTTCCAAATTTGCAGACTGGGTTTTAGAAGAATTTGGCTGCCGGCCTATCAATATTATTTACGATAAAATTGACCCGAATGACCGGCCTAAACTCAGCCTGATTTTTGAACTTCAGGGACAGGCCTCGGTTTTTCATAATGGCCGTGGTTACGATGAAGTGAAGAGAAAGGCCGTTGTCGATAAGTTTAAAACTTTTGCCCATGAAGGCAGTGGTATTTCTGATAACTCGGATATCTGGGTGATTTTTCAGGAGTTCGAATCTGCAGAGCAGGCTGCTTGTAATGAGCGGATTTCAAAGGAAGAAGTGGAAGCTTTTAAAGCAAAATATGCAGATCAAAACCTTTGGGAGATTTCCCGTTTTGGCGCTTATACCACCTTTTTCTTTTTAACCAAAGACCAGATGCTGCAGAGTAAAGACAGCGGAATACAGTCGGAAATCAGAGCTGAATACCTGAAACTGCTGAAACCTTACGATGAGTTTAATTATTTCAATCTGGAGAATTTACCGATTGTATTTGATAATAAGGAAAACTTTGATGAGCATTACCAGGGAAGCTGGCATCAATTTTACAGATAGAAAACCAGATGAGGTGATACCTGCGGAACTAATCCGCAGGTATCACTGGTTCCAGGTCTTTCAATTCTTCCTCAGTAAATAACCGGGAGTGGATTAGAAAGCCCATATCAAGGGTGGATTCAAGAGAAAAACTAGCTGCTCTTCCAGGGATGACATCCAGTGTCAGCTTCGTATGTTTCCAATATTCAAACTGATCTCCGGCCATGTAAAATTTACAGCCTTCAATTTCGCCAATACACACATCATTGGAGCCAACGAGGAAACCTCCTTTCTCAAAGCAATGCGGATAGGAGCCTTCGCAGCATCCACCACTTTGGTGAAACATGAGTTCTCCGTATTCTTCCTTTAGTTTTGCGATGATGGCTTTGGCTGCTGCTGTCGCCTCAATTCTCTTGATTCCCATTTTCTTATGATTTATTGATCCGCAATTTGTAAGACCATCCTTCCATCAATCTTTCCGGCCTTCATCTGATCGAATACTTCATTGATGTCTTCCAGTTTTGCTGCGGTTACCGTTGCTTTAACTTTTCCTTCAGCAGCAAATTCGATCGCTTCCTGTAAATCTTTTCGGGTACCTACAATGGAGCCACGGATCGTGATCCTGTTCAATACCGTATCAAAAATAGAAAGGTCGAAATTTCCCGGGGGAAGTCCGTTTAAAGCCATGGTTCCTTTTCGTCTCAGTGTTTCCAATCCCTGTTTAAAGGCAATTGGAGAAACAGCAGTGACCAATGCACCGTGCATCCCACCAGTTTCTTTTTTGAGGAATTCTCCTGGGTTCTGTTTCATCGCATTGACCACTAAATCTGCGCCAAGTTTGGTGGCCAGCTCCAGCTTATCATCGGCCACATCAATTGCAGCCACGTGCATGCCCATCGCTTTTGCATATTGAACTGCAACATGGCCCAATCCACCAATTCCAGAAATGGCTACCCATTCTCCAGGTTTTACTTCTGTCTCTTTTAGTCCTTTATAAACGGTTACCCCGGCGCATAAAATTGGCGCCATTTCCAGCAAATTGGAATTTGCAGGTAAATGACCTACATAGCGGGCATCAGCAATCACGTACTCCGCAAAACTGCCATCTACACTGTAGCCGCCATTTTGCTGGCTTTCGCAGAGGGTTTCCCATCCGGTAATGCAGTGGTCGCAACCGCCACAGGCACTGTAAAGCCAGGGTACGCCTACCAGGTCGCCTTCTTTAACATTAGTCACTTCAGGGCCAAGGGCTACTACATAACCTACGCCCTCATGACCAGGAATTAAAGGCATTTTCGGTTTTACAGGCCAATCTCCAGATACGGCATGTAAATCTGTATGGCATACGCCACTGGCAATTACTTTAACCAGTATCTGATTTCTGCCTGGTCTTTTAACTTCTACTTCTTCAATCTGCAATGGTTTTCCAAATTCGGAAATCACAGCGGCTTTCATCGTTTTAGGGAGCATAAAATATGGGGGTATAAATGAGAATAAAAAAAAATCCCGGAAAACTACCTGCTGTCCGGGATTGAATCATCAACCATTAAAAGAATCCTAATTTGTTTTTATCGTAAGAGATGAGCATGTTTTTGGTGCTGCGGTAATGATCCAGCATCATTTTATGGTTTTCTCTTCCGAAACCTGATTTTTTATAACCTCCGAAAGGGGCGTGTGCAGGATAGGCGTGGTATTGATTTACCCAGATTCTTCCTGCCTGAATCGCGCGTGGCACCTGATATAGTTCATGTGCATCACGGGTCCATACGCCTGCACCCAATCCGTATAAGGTGTCGTTTGCAATTTCTATCGCTTCTTCTACCGTTTTAAAGGTGGTCACACAAAGTACAGGACCAAAAATCTCTTCCTGGAAAATGCGCATTTTGTTGTGTCCTTTTAATATAGTAGGCTCGATGTAATAACCAGTCCCTAATTCTCCTTCCAGCTTGTTGGCCGCACCCCCAATCAGGAGTTCTGCACCTTCTTCTTTACCAATGTTGAGGTAAGAAAGTATCTTTTGATACTGCTCATTTGAAGTCTGCGCGCCCATCATACTGGTTTTGTCTAATGGATGGCTGATTTTTATCGCTTTAGTACGCTCGATCACGCGGGCGATAAATTTGTCGTAAATGCTTTCCTGAATCAGCAGACGCGAAGGGCAGGTACAGATTTCTCCCTGGTTTAAGGCAAACATCACGGCACCTTCCACCGCTTTATCGAAAAAGGCATCGTCTTTATCTGCTACCGATTCAAAGAAAATATTCGGAGATTTTCCACCCAGTTCCATCGTGGAAGGGATGATGTTTTCTGCCGCATATTGCATAATTAGACGGCCGGATGTGGTACTTCCTGTAAAAGCAACTTTCGAGATCCTTGAAGAAGTAGCCAATGGTTTACCTACTTCAATTCCGTATCCGTTCACAATGTTCAGCACACCTGGAGGCAGGATGTCGCCGATCAATTCCATCAGAATGATGATCGAAACCGGGGTTTGCTCAGCAGGCTTCACTACCGTACAACAACCTGCTGCCAGCGCAGGCGCGATTTTCCAGGTCGCCATCAATAAGGGGAAGTTCCAGGGAATGATCTGGGCAACTACGCCGATTGGCTCATGCAGAGCAATGCTCACCGTATGCTCATCATGCTCTGCAATCGAACCTTCATCAGCCCTGATCACTCCTGCAAAATACCTGAAATGGTCTACTACCAATGGTAAATCTGCAGCCAGTGTTTCCCGGATCGCTTTTCCATTCTCTATGGTTTCTACGGTAGCCAGGTATTCTAAATTGTCTTCTATTTTCTGTGCAACCTTTAATAATATATTACTTCTGTATACTGCCGAACTTTTGCTCCAGGTTTTGAATGCCTCATGCGCGGCATCTAATGCCAGTTCTACATCTTCTTGACTCGACCTTGCGGCTTTTGTGAATACTTTTCCATCTATCGGAGAGATGTTGTCGAAGTAAACGCCCTTTACAGGAGCTACAAATTTGCCGCCAATGAAATTGTCGTAATGCGATTTAAATGACGGTCTTTTTACTAGATTTTCCATGAATATATCGTCTTTTTAATGATTTTTAAAGTAAATTGAACTTGAGAGGGCAAGTAGCCGCTATACAAACCTAGGGCAATAGCGCAGGCGGAGGTAGGAGAATTGTTTCATAGTATAGCACTATCGTCTCATTGTATGAACCAAATAATATTTTTGATATGCAGCACAAATTAAATCCATTCGGACTCAGCAGAGCGGAAAGTTTAAAGACACTCGTAGAAAATAGAACCGCATATACCTTGCAGAACTGTGAGTTAAATGTCTTTGAGACCTATACGGAATCTTATCGCGTGCCGCTTGTATTTAATGATTTTGTGATCACCAGTATGTTAAGAGGGAAGAAGGTGATGCACCTGTCGGGGAAATCTGAATTTGAGTATTATCCCGGACAAACGGTGATTGTACCCCCTGCATTGTGTATGAATATCGATTTCCCTGAAGCAACAAATGAGAATCCAACGCAATGTATTGCACTGGCGATTGATCCCGACCAAATCAGAAAAACAATCACTTATCTCAATGAATTTTTTCCTAAAGAAGCTGCCACAAGTTTGTGGCAATTGAATTTTGAGGAATGTCATTTTCAGAACAGCGAAGATATTGCAGGCTTAATTAATAAAGTGGTCAGAATTTGCTCAGAACGCTCTGGAGCCACAGATATTTTAGCCGATCTGACTTTAAAAGAATTGCTGCTGCGCATCATGCAAAAACAGCATCTGAAAAGTCTGGGGGCAGATTTATCGGAGCAGAACCGCAATCCATTGGCTTATGTACTCCATTATATCAAAACTAATCTGAATGAAAAAATCAATATCAATAGCTTGTCGGATAAGGCCTGTATGAGTAAAGCCACGTTTTATCGCTTATTTAAACGCGAATTGGGATTAAGTCCGAATGAATTTATCCTTTCTGAGAAAATCGCAAAAGCAAAACAGCTGTTGAGTAATCCAAAAGCCAAGGTCGCTGCCGTTAGTTATGAGCTTGGATTTAGTGATGCTAATTATTTTATACGTGCATTTAAGAAGTTAGTAGGCATGACACCTGGTCATTACCAGCTGCAGGTAAATGCCGGTTTTTAATCGTTTTACGGAATTTTGACTATGTTTTAAGAAATTAATTTTGGTGTTTTATAGTTTTTAGGAATATAATGAATGAATTGAACGGAGTGAATTTCTTGATTATTAGCTAATTTTAGTTAAATCCCCCAGCAATAGAAACGCTCCTCATAATCATTTTATGAAAAGCTGAAGGTCCTCCTTCAGCTTTTTTTGTAGCAATCCCTGGCATAAAAAAAGCAGGTTAATTTTTTAGCCTAATCAGTAGGTAAAGAGTAATCATTGTGATTTACTGTTTATGTTTTATATTTTGCAGCATTAACCTAGCATTTGACCCACAGCTGAAACACCAAATAAACCAAATATAAAATGAAACATTTAATGCCTGCAAAGCTCTTTTTGAGCTGTTGTCTGCTGTTTACAGTATCTAGCAGCCCGACTTTTGCAAAAGAACTCTACATTTCTGTAAAAGGAAATGACCATAATCCGGGTACAAAAGAAAAGCCCTTGGCCAGCTTTAAAAAAGCGCAGCTGATGGCAAGGAAAATCAATGAAGCGCTGACCATTTATGTTCGTGGCGGAACCTATTACCTAAATGCCCCAATAATTTTCGGGAGGGAGGATGACAGGTCAGCAAAAACAGCAGTAGTCTATAAAGCATTTCCTGGGGAACAGGTGAAAGTAAGTGGTGGAATACCGCTGCAATTGACCTGGGAATCATTTTCCGCTGGAATTAAAAAAGCAAAGGTTGCGGATGATATCGCTTTTGATCAGTTATTCGTTAACGGAAAACAGCAGCGCATGGCGAGGTATCCGAATTACAATCCTGCAGTCCGGTTTTTTGGCGGAGCTTCGGCTGATGCCATCAGTCCGGAAAAGGTGAAAAGTTGGAAACATCCGGAGGGAGGATTTGTGCATGCCCTCCATAAACATGAATGGGGAGGATACCAATACGAGATCAGTGGGAAAGATGAACAAGGAAAATTAGCGCTGAATGGCGGCTTTCAGAATAACCGGCAATTAGGAATGCATGATAAATACCGTTTTGTAGAAAATATTTTCGAAGAACTGGATACCGCCGGGGAATGGTATTTTGATAAAAAAGGTAAAACACTGTATCTGTATCCAGAAAAAGGAGTTGATTTAAGTAAAACTCTGGTAGAGGTTGCACAATTAAAATCACTTTTTGAATTCCGTGGAACTGCCGCACAACCGGTTCGAAATATTCGACTGGAAGGAATGGAGCTCAGCCATACGTTAAGGACTTTCATGGAAACCAAAGAACCCTTATTGCGGAGCGACTGGACGATTTATCGTGGCGGAGCCGTAGTAATGGAAGGTGCGGAAAATTGTGTCATCAGCAATTGCTTTTTCAATACAGTTGGTGGAAACGCTGTTTTTATGAGCAATCATAACAGAAAAAATGTGGTCACAGGTTGTCATATTCTCAATGCAGGTGCCAGTGGGGTTTGTTTTGTGGGTGATCCAGCTGCAGTGCGTTCTCCAAGTTTTGAATATGGACAGTTTGTTCCTTTAAAGGATATGGACCGGGAAAAAGGCCCTAAAACGAATAATTATCCTGCGAATTGCAGTGTTGAAAACACTTTAATGAATGGACTGGGCAGCGTAGAAAAACAGGTTGCCGGTGTAGAGATTTCTATGTCGATGGACATAAAAGTAAGCCACAATACCATTTACGATGTGCCCAGAGCAGGAATAAACATCAGCGAAGGCACCTGGGGCGGACATTTGATTGCTTATAATGATGTGTATGATACTGTATTGGAATCGGGAGATCATGGTGCTTTTAATTCCTGGGGCAGAGATCGTTTCTGGCATCCTGATTATGCTTCAATGGCCGAAATTGCTAAAAATAATCCCGAACTGATTAAAGCTGATGTGATCAAACCGATCGTCATTCATGACAATCGGTTCCGCTGTGACCATGGCTGGGATATTGACCTGGATGATGGTTCTGGTCACTACCATATTTATAACAATGTTTGTCTGAATGGCGGACTCAAACTAAGGGAAGGTTTTTTCAGAACCGTAGAAAACAATGTGATCCTCAACAACTCGTTTCACCCTCATGTCTGGTTTAAAAATAGCGGAGATGTTTTTAAACACAACGTGGTGATGCGTCCTTACTATCCGATCCGGGTGGAAGATTGGGGTAAAGAAGTGGACTATAATCTTTTTCCTGATCAGGATGCCCTGCTGCAAGCTCAAAAAGCAGGCACAGATGCACATTCGGTATTTGGAGACCCTCAGTTTATCCATCCTGAAAAAGGAGATTATCGTGTAAAAGCAAGTTCTCCTGCCTTGAAAGTAGGCTTTAAGAATTTTGCAACAGACCAGTTTGGGGTAAAGAGCGCCAGCTTAAAAGCATTGGTTCGTCCGGTAAAGCTGCCGGTAATCGTTTCCGATGGGAAGTCTGATGAGGTGGTCTATTATCACTTCCTTGGCGCAAAGGTGAAAAATCTAAATACGCTGGGAGAACGTTCTGCCACAGGCATGGCTACTGAAACAGGTGTGTTAATCCTGGAAGTCCCAGAGAAAAGTATTTTGCATGGCTTGCTGCAGGAAAATGATGTGCTGCTGATGTGCAGTAATCAGCAAATTGGTAACTGGAATGATCTGGCTAAGGTACAGCGAGCTTTTAAAGCTGGACAAAGAGTACCCATCTCTATTTTTAGAAATCAGAGTTTAAAGAAAATGGAGATCCTGATCAAATAGTGTCGGATGAGTAATGAGCAGCTGCTGATGCTGCTCATTAAAAAATTGGTAACAATATGGTACTGTTTTGAGGATAATGAATGGGTTTCTTTAAGTTTGAATGTTTAACCAAGCCAATAACCGGATTCTATGTCAGATTTTCGTCTAGAAGTATTCTATACCGTAGCCAAACGTCTTAGCTTTACAAAAGCCGCTGAAAGCTTATTCATTACCCAGCCAGCTGTGACAAAACACATCCATGAATTGGAGCAGCAGTATAATAATAAGTTATTTGTTCGTAAGGGAAATCGGATTGAATTGACACCTGCAGGTGAATTGTTATTGCAGCATGCAGAAGAATTATTTGCGATCTATAGAATCATTGATTTTGAGATGAATGCCCTGGTAGACAAGAAAGAAGGGCTCTTAAACCTGGGTGCCAGTACCACGATTGCGCATTATGTCGCCGCTCCGCTGCTTGCCGGTTTTAGAAAGAAATTCCCCGACATTCGTTTGAACCTGATCAATGGCAATACCGAGCAGATTGAAAAAGCTTTGATTGACAGAGCAATTGATCTGGGGATCGTAGAGGGCAAATCTAAAAACCAGGAAATCAGTTATACGGAATTTATAAAGGATGAAATTGTGCTCGTTTGCGGGAAAGATCATCCATTGGCAAAGAAAGACCAGCTGAGTCCGGAAACACTCAAAGATTATGCTTTTGTGCTGCGGGAACAGGGATCTGGAACGAGAGAGGTGCTCAGCCATGCGCTAAAATCCATAGGCTTAAAAATGTCCGATCTGAAAGTTGAAATCCAGCTGGGCAGCACAGAAAGTATGAAGTCCTATTTAATGAATTCTTCTTGTCTGGCCTTCATCTCTATTCATGCCCTTAGTAAAGAACTTCAGAATGGTAGTCTGACTGTGATCGATGTCAGCGGATTGAGTATTGAACGCTATTTTTACTTCATTCATCTTCAAGGGAAACCGGATGGTTTGTCTGACGTATTCTTGCGCCATGTTCAGTTGGTGTATAACTTAAGGTAATACCGGATCAGGTTTTTGAATTTGACCAGTCTCCCCATTCTTCTCAATTTTGTGTTACAGAAAAGGAGAAATTATGGAACTGAGCGAGCGAACACGGAAGGTTATTTTTATCACAGCAGCATTGTTTTGTCTGCTGCCATTTATGTCTGCTCCATTGGCCTTATTATTAGGTTTGGTTATGGCGCAGCTGATGAAACATCCGTATCAGGAACTCAACCACAAAGCGACCAATCTCTTATTGAAAGTATCTGTGGTCGGCCTAGGTTTTGGAATGAACGTATTTGCCGCCATGAAAGCCGGAAAAGAAGGGGTATTGTTTACCATAGCCTCCATTGCAGGGGTGCTGATGCTCGGCTATTTCCTGGGCAAAGTCTTCAAAATTGAACGTAAAACTTCTTATCTGATCTCCGCCGGAACCGCAATCTGTGGTGGTAGTGCGATTGCCGCATTGTCGCCGGTGATGAAAGCAGAAGAAAAAGACATCTCTGTTTCTTTAGGGATCGTCTTTATTCTGAATTCTGTAGCCTTATTCCTTTTTCCAATGATTGGACATGCGCTTGATTTAACGCAAACCCAGTTTGGAATGTGGTGCGCTATTGCCATTCATGACACCAGTTCAGTAGTGGGCGCGGCCAGTAAATATGGCGAAGAGGCACTAAAAATTGCGACTACAGTGAAATTAGCCCGTGCGCTATGGATTGTTCCACTGGCATTCGGAACGGCCTTTCTCTTTAAAAGCGATCGCTGTAAAGTGCAGCTGCCTTATTTTATTGGCTTGTTTATCCTGGCCATGCTGGCCAATACCTACCTGCCTTTTGTGAGCGTAATATCGCCTTATGTGCTGAGTATTGCTAAAGCCGGATTGACACTAACGCTGTTTCTGATTGGTTCCGGATTGTCCTTTAAAGTAGTTCGGGTGGTGGGCATCATGCCATTTTTGCAAGGCCTTATTTTATGGTTGGCGATCTCCGGCGCTTCCCTCTGGGCAATTGTAACTTTAAGCTAAAAAGACGCCATTTTATTTCATTAAAATGAGAATAGATCCTTCGTTTTTAACGATTTTTGAAGACACACCAACCCCATCGTTATGACAAAACAAGATTACATCCATATTTACGAAAGAGATCTTCAACGATTAATTACGGAAATGGAGGCTTATGGCCAGCAAGAAGAAATTTGGTTAACAGCTCCTGGCATCAGTAATACTGCCGGGCACCTGGCACAGCACCTGATTGGGAATTTAAGAACCTTCGTCTGCCTGCCAATGGGTGGTTTTCCTTATGAACGCGATCGCGAAGCTGAATTTAAAGCAGTCAGGTTTACTTATGAAGAATTACTAAAAGAACTGTATGCTTTAAAAGCAGATGTAAAGACAAGTATTGAAAAGGTGGAAGACCTCGATGCGGCTTATCCAATTGAAGTCAAAGAAGTATGTGAAGGCCAAACGAACGACTTTATGCTGTGTCATTTATTAGCTCATTTGGCCTACCATACCGGTCAGATCAATTACCACAGGCGATTGCTGACCAAATAAATTGATTGCTGAGTTTATTCCAGTTCAAAAATAGCCTGGATTTCAACAGCGGAATTCATTGGGAGAGAGGAAGCGCCAACAGTAGCCCTGGTGTGCATTCCACTCTCTCCAAGTATTTCTACGAGAAGATTTGAAGCTTCATTCATTAATAAGGCATGCTTGGTATATCCTGCGGCAGTGTAAAAGAATCCGGTTAATTGTACCGCTTGTTTCACCTGGTCTAAATTGCCGCCAGCCGCTTGTTTTAACACCGCAAGTACGTTTAAAAGCGTTTGTCGTGTTGCCAGTTTAGCCTGTTCTTCTGTAACCTCAGTACCCACCATTCCTGGGTGATCTACTTTCCCTGCATTTAAAGCAATCTGGTTAATGAAAACCTGTTTTCCGGAAATGCGGAAAGGTTTGTAATTTCCAACGGGTGCAGGAGCTTCAGGTAAAGTGATGTTCAATGCTTTCAGACGCGCTTCAATTTTACTCATTTTAGCTGCTGCAATAGTACTGCTGCCAGGAGCAAGGGTACCAGTAATGGAATGGGGATGGGCACTGTTTTTTGTCTCCTGATAACCTTTAGCGGCTTTCGCCAGGGCATAGCCTTGAAGTGCTGCCAGGTGTAATTCGCCTGCTGAAGGTCTGGTCACCGCATTTGCACCTGCTAATGAAGTAGTGCCAAATGCCGTATTTCCCTGTGGGATGGTTTTGTCAATTTCCTGATTTCCCATGATGCCCGTAGGAACGATCAACATGCCATGTACGGCAAGCGTACTCCAGAACGATAAAATCGCAGCCTCGCGTCCAGCACCACTTCCTGCCGACATAAATACTGTTGCAGGTTTGCCTTCCAGCTTACGGGCTGTCCAGATGCCTACACTCTGGTCCAGAAAATACCGCATATCTGCCGACATATTTCCAAAATGAACCGCTGAGCCAAAAGCGATCCCGTCATATTCTGGTAATTCGTCAATCACAGCATATGGAACGTTAGCAAATGCTTGTTTATCCTCATTGGCCAAAGGTTTAATTCTTGGCACCTGCTTCAATACCGCAGTTGCACCCGGAAATTTTTCTATGCCGTCAGCCATCGCTTTGGCCATTTTATAAGATCCACCACTTTCTGTATTGAAAAGTACCAGAACTTTCAGAGCTGAAGATTTTGTGTTCATTTTACGCTGGGCTTTTAATGATACGATGCTCAACAGGCATAATCCAACTAACAAACCTGTTTTTACACGTATTGAATTTATAAAATTCATTGAATATTGATTTAAAGATGTAATAAGAGCACAAAGGTCGCTAAAGCTGCTTGTCTTTAAATGTCTATATTTGCCAATAACATGTCATTTTACGACACATGAATAAAGCAAGATTTTGTCATTTAACGGTTGATTCGGTAAAAAAGGAAGCCTATGTATGGCATGAAGCAGATTGGAAGTTTTCTGACGATTGGCATGCCCATCAAATGGGACAGTTGATTTTTGTAGAAAAGGGACTCCAATACCTCCATACGGCAGAAAGAACTTATTTATTGCCTAGTCAGCATTGCGCCTGGATTCCTCCCGGATTGGCCCACCGGACCTCCAGCCCCTTGAACCAGGTATACCTGCGCTGTATCTTTTTAAATAAAACCAGCGACAGTCCCTTTTTTAAGGAACTGAATATTTTCCATACTTCTAAGGTGCTGCGGGAGATGATCCTGTTTACAGAACAATGGTCGAGACTGGAAGAAGAAGAACCCCTGGAACAGGATTTTATAAAGGCCCTGATTGGTATTTTACCACTTACTTTCAATGCCGCTTTGCCATTGGTACTTCCGGTACCCAGAGATCCCAGGATTACTAAAATGGTAGATTACCTTGCTGAATGTGTAGATAATGGAGGTGTGATGGTCAATGAACTCAAAATTCCTGATGTCGCTGCAAAGTTTAACCTCTCTGCAAGAACAATGGAAAGGTTGTTTAAACAGGATATTGGCATCACCGTGGCCGGATACCTCAAATTGTATAAAATGATCAAGGCTGTAGAATTACTTTCTATCTCTGGAGAAACCGTGAAAGGAGTATCGATGAAAGTCGGCTATGATAGCGTATCTACTTTTAGCAATACCTTTCAGCAGGTATTAGGGCTTCGGCCGCATGAAATGATGGTACCTTAATGGAGCAGATATTTTAAAAAAACAAAAGGCTCATCAGTGTTTGCTGTGAGCCTTTATATAAAGGGGGCATTAATAACGTGTGGAAATAAAGGGTAACTTATACTTTGGAAGGATCGTAATGTAATCCCGGCGACAACCAGTATAAAAGCACCATTCTGGAATACCTGTAATTGAATGGGGAGAATAAGAATACACCCACCAATAAGATGGCCACATAGTACCACAGGTTCTCATAAGTTAAGGGCAGGCCTAAAACATACGCTGCAACACTTATAGAGATCATTTGTGCTACGTTCATCGCATAACTCACAAACATCGCTACATAGAAATAGCCAGGTTCGCGCTCAAATTTTAAACCGCAGTGTGGGCAGAATTCATTCATTTTCTGTACTTTGAAACCGTAGGTAGCGCCTGTGAAAACATTACCTGTACGACATCTCGGGCATTTAGAATGGGTGATACCATACCATTGGGAAACATGCGGTGTGTGATTTAACTGGTCCGTACTGCTCATATCTTGTGTTTTATTTATCTTGTTTTCTAAATTTATCTGGGGTTGAACCCACGTGTTTTTTAAAGAATTTTATGAAGTAAGAGGGGTCACTAAAAGCGAGCTTATCTGATATTTCAGCAATGGAAAGCTCCATATTAATCAGTAAACGCTTAGCTTCTAAAATCACCCGATCCCGGATGAGCTGACCTGCAGAGATGCCCAAAAGATCATTGCATAGTGCATTCAGATGATTTGGAGTGATGTATAACAGCGCTGCATATTGTTTAGGAAACCTCAATTCTATAAAATTAGTTTCAATTAATCTTTTAAAACTCTTCAGCAGCGTCTGGTTGTAGGAATTGGTTTGTGGCTGCTGTTTCAAACTCAATCCTCTCGATACCTGAATAAAAATATTCAGCATCAAAAGCCTTACCAGATCGGCATCAAATGGCCTGGCTTCTTTTCCTTCATGCAGGATCTCTTCAAAAAGGGAAACCACTTTTTCCATCGTCAATTCTGGCAGTACCAATACTGCATCACCGGAATGCTCGTCAAAGAAGCTGAAATTCTCCAGGTATAGCGGATTGTATAAAAACGACTTGAAGTAATTTTCAGAGAAATTGATGATATATCCTTCCACTTCCGATTCAAAAGCCCAGCTGTGCACCTGTCCTGGAGTCATAAAATAAATCATGCCCGGTAGTACAGGGTAATTTTTAAAATCAATCGTCTGATTGCCGCTTCCTTTTGTGAAGCAAACCATGTGGTAAAAGGAGTGCCGATGTGCCGAATGTAAGTGTAAGTACTGCTTAGAATAATGGCCAAACCTGCTGACTAGGATACCCGCATTTTTGTATTCTTCAAAAGTACTGATGTCATAAACAGGGATGTCATTCTTCATATACAAAGATACTGCTTCAGCTGGATTTTTAAGCGGTACTAATTCTTCATAAAATGGTACTTTTTACTGATTGTAATGTGGCGTTTTATCGGATATTGCCCAAATTAGCCTTTTAGGTCTGCTGGCTGTGGTATTTTTGAATCAGTAGTACTTTTTTTAAAGACCCAGTATTTTTGCAGGGTATAATTAAAGCCCAGCGATACAAGGATGTCTACCATGATCCTGGTTATTTTATAATCCAGGCGCAATAGATTACTGAAAAGATAAGTTCCTGAAGATTTCAGGAGAATACTTCCGGCAACTACAAATACGAATTTGACCAGTTGATTGCCTACAGGTAATTGCGTGGATTTATTTGCATTAAAGGTCCAGTAGCGGTTAATGGAAAAATTAACGATGGCGCCGATGACGCCCCCAATAGCGATGGAAATGGTATAATGAATGTGCAGGAATTCTGTACAGGCGATCATGATCAGGTAGTCGATAATACCACCTGAGAAAGCGGAAACCTGTGCCTTTGCAAAAACGTATACAGATTTCTTAATGCTCATTAACGCGCCTTTTGTTGTTTTGCTTCACGCTCTGCATTGTCCCTGATGTCGCCCAGTTTCAATAGTTTCCTGGTATCCAGGAAATTGATAATGAATAATACCAAGCAGATTCCAGTAGCAAAATATTCAATTAAATGACCAAAAATAACTTCTAAAATAATGATGATGGCAAGAATAATCCTGATCTCAGTAGGACCAACAATCCCTGCATCAATGCTGTAAATGTCAGTAATTTTATAACGCAACTGAGAAATGATCATCGCCCAGCCATATAAGGCTACAAATATAAAGGCAATTAGTTCATACTCATTTCGGGCATAAACCAGGTAGCCTAAGCCAATCAGAACGGTACTCATCCAGTCCATAATGATGTCTAATGAAAAACCATACCATTTACGGGGTGTGTTTCTATAATAAGCCATTCTTCCATCCAGGGAATCACCAAACCAGTTGATCGCTAAACCTAAGGGGCCTAATAATAGATAGTCTCTGCTGATGTAAGTACCCATGATAAAGCCTAATAGTACAATTACAGAACCGGTAGTACCGATAAATGTCAGCATGTCTGAACTGATGAAACTAGGAATGCGTTTTACCAGCCAGGAAATCGTGCTTTGCTCTATGCCGCTTAAAATATTGGTTCTTTTTCTATCCTGGAATATTCTTTTTAAAATGCTGTTGTCGCCAGTTACTTGATGCGCCTCTACTCTCAATTTATTTTCTTCCATTCAGGTTGTGTAATTATACTCTTATAGAATATGCTGCAAAAATATGGAATTGAAACTTCAAATGAAGGGAAATTCCGTTATTTATTAGCTTTAATTAGCATTTATATGACCGAAATTCAAAAATTAATAATTTATTTAAAAAAGACTATTGAATTAGTAGACTTTATTACATCTTTGCTGATAGTAAAGTTCATTCATTTATTTACTTATCCAGAAAGACTGAGGGAAAGGCCCTGTGATGTCTTAGCAACCTGTTATTTTAATAAGGTGCTAATTCCTGTCCGCCATTTGGCGGAAGAGATAAGTTGTTAGAAAACCTGTAGTTGGATTTTCTGGTAAACTCATCCATGCCTTATTCTTGTAAACTGATTAAGTAGATTTTCTTAAATCTATTAAAGCAATTCACATGAGAATTTATTTAGACAACGCCGCAACCACACCTTTAAACAGAGAAGTTTTCCTGGCAATGGAGCCCTATTTTTTTGAAAACTTTGGGAATCCATCTTCTTCGCATCACCATGGCAGGGGAGCGAAAGTAGCCATTGCGCATGCCCGTGGCATTATCGCAGACCTGCTCAATAGCAGTCCAGACCAGATTGTGTTTACTTCGGGTGGTTCAGAAGCGGATAACACTGCGATCCTTTCCGGGATTCGTAGCAATGGCATCCGACTTGCTATCACTTCTGCTTTTGAGCACCATGCCGTATTGCATACTTTGCAGGCCTTAGAGAAAAACGGAGAAATTAACCTGGTTTATCTTCAGCATGATGCAGCAGGCAATATTTCCCTGCCTCATCTGGAAAAATTACTGAGTACCAATGAAAAGGCATTTGTTTCCTTAATGCATGGAAATAATGAGATCGGAAACCTAAATGATATTTCGGAAATCGGAGCATGCTGTAAAAGATATGGCGCAGTTTTTCATTCGGATACTGTGCAGTCTATGGGGCAGTACCGTTACGATACCCCCGATTTGAAGGCAGATTTTCTGGTGGGGTCTGCACATAAATTCCATGGCCCGAAAGGCGTTGGCTTTTTATACAGAAGTACCAAACAGACGCTTTATCCTTTGATTAACGGGGGTGCTCAGGAGCAAAAGCAACGGGCAGGTACAGAAAATGTGACCGGCATTGTTGGATTGGCAAAAGCATTGGAAATCAGTTATAGAAACCGGGATGTTGCTCAGCGGCATTTGATCCAATTAAAAGAACGCCTGATCTATAAACTAAAAGAAAGGGTTGCTGAAGTAACTTTTAATGGGAACTCTGCAAATACAGCGCTCAGTTTAAATAGTGTGTTGAGTGTTTCTTTGCCTGATCCGCAGAATGGAATTGACCTTTTAAGTTACCTGGATCAACAGCAGATTTCAGTTTCTGGCGGCAGTGCCTGTAATAGTCATTCTGGTGCAGGTTCTCATGTACTTACCGCTTTGGGACCTCAGTTTGGCAGATCAACAGTTCGTTTTTCTTTTAGCCGGTACAATACCGAAGAAGAGATTGATTATGCCGTGGAAAAACTGGCGAAATGTTATGTGGGAACGGGAAAAGGGGTTTTTACAGAAGAGTTTTCGCTCTAGACTGTATTTACGTATAGGCCTTAGATTGTATTTGCCTATAGATTGTACTTAGCAAACCTGCATCGGATGATCTGTTTTGATACTATGCAGGTTTGCTGATTATAAATATGCTTGATTGGCTGAATAAACTGATGTTATCTTCTCGTTTTCTTCAATTCGATGACGGTTATTTCCGGCCAGATGCCCACTCTTCCTGAAAAACCAAGGAAGCCAAAACCCCTGTTGATATTCAGATACCTGCCATTTGCACTGGTAACACCAGCCCAATGTGCATAGCGGTATTTTACAGGACTCCATTTGATGCCAAAGGCTTCGATTCCAAATTGCATCCCATGGGTATGACCAGATAGGGTCAATTGTATTTTTGAAGGCCAGTTTTTCACTTCAGATTCCCAATGGGTAGGATCATGAGAGAGCAAAACCTTAAAATCATCCGGGTTTACGTTTTGCAATGCTTTTTTCAGATCGCCGCGCTCCCCAAAGCCAATCCCCCAGTTTTCTACTCCTGCAAGGATGATATGCTGTCCATTTTTTTCAATCCGTACATGTTCATCTAACAGCAGTCTGTAGCCCATTTCGGCATGGTGCTTTTTTAGACTTTGTAAATTAGTCTGTTTCTCTGTATCGTTTTCCCATTTGATGTAATCTCCATAATCATGGTTTCCGAGAATAGAAAATTGACCATGAGGTGCTTTCACCTGTGAAAAGTGCCCCATCCAGGGTACGATTTCCTCTGCTTTGTTGTTCACCAGGTCTCCGGTAAACACAAAAAGATCGGATTTTTGTGCTTTGATCAAGTCGATGCCCCTTTGTACTGCTTTCGCGTTTTTAAAGCTGCCTGCATGTACATCGGAAATCTGTGTGATGCGAAAGCCGTTAAATTGTTCCGGCAGTTCGTCGAAGAATAAAGTATGTTTGATCACGCGGTAAGCGTATTTACCTTTAATAATACCATATAAGAAAATCAATACGGTGATGACAAATAAAGCCAATCCGAATTCTACCCAGTACACGCTTCTTGTACCACCGGTAATCACCCGGTAACCGTCGCCAAGAATTAAAATAACCACAAAGACAAGCTCACTGGTGATCAAGACTAAGAAAGTATGGGTAGTGATCTTGAAAAAGATATCCATGCCATTGTCGCGCATGCGCTGAATGGAATAGGTAAGGGAGGCCAGAATGAAAATGAGGAAGCCCCAGAACACCGGACTCAGCCAACTGCTGTTTGTTAAAGTTTCAATGCCAGAAAGGACATACCAGTTGAGTAAAAATACAAAAGTGGCGATAATGGCGAAAGGTAAAAGGTTGATTTTTCTTTTCATAAAAGACTTAGTATTATAAAAGTAAGTGTTCAGATGAGATTTTGTTTTGATCCTGATCAATTTGACAATTTGCCGATGATTAAGTATGGAGAGGAATCCTGGAAAGGTTTGGTCGGGAATCAGCGCAATAGGAATCTGTCGCAGGGATTAGATATAGTGAACAAATGATTCCGGACAGGTTTCGTATAATTCCAGATCAGTACTTAAAGGCTAAGGAATTGAATAAAAACTACTAGGCTTAATTCGCTTGTAATCAACGTTATTGGTTTTATTGCAATTAATTCCATAGAATTGGTAGTAAATTAATACATTGAAATACAGTGAGTTATAAATATTTTACCAATCTAATGTACTACTAAACCTATATACTTTATATATTTGCTTTATGAACCAAACAGTTTACAACGGAAATCTAATGTTAACTCACTGCATGTGTGGGTAATGATTTCGGCTGTAAAGAGTAAAAATATTTAAAAGCTTCTTCAGTCTCCCCGACAGAAGAAGCTTTTTTCAAATAAGACCAAACGTACTATGCAAAGTTTTAGAACAGAGTTAGAAAATCCTGTTGTTGAAAAGGATATTATCGATCTTGAGAAAAAGATCAGAGCCTTTCGCGAAGGAAAAATTCATGAGGAAAAATTTAGAAGCCTGCGCCTTGCCCGTGGTGTTTATGGACAAAGACAGCCTGGCGTACAAATGGTGCGTATTAAATTGCCTTTTGGAAAAGTAACCTTCAAACAACTGTTACGCATCGCCGATGTTTCTGATGAGTATGGCAGTGGAAACCTCCACTTAACCACCAGACAGGACATTCAGATTCACTATGTGAGTTTAGACAGGACCCCTCAATTGTGGGAGGAACTGGAACGTGATGATGTCACGATCCGTGAAGCTTGTGGAAATACAGTAAGGAACGTAACCTCCTCGCCGGATT
Source organism: Pedobacter polysacchareus (assembly GCF_019802255.1). Taxonomy (GTDB): domain Bacteria; phylum Bacteroidota; class Bacteroidia; order Sphingobacteriales; family Sphingobacteriaceae; genus Pedobacter; species Pedobacter polysacchareus. The sequence continues at coordinate 494,373 of NZ_JAHYSS010000002.1, forward strand.
CAGGAATCAATCCAAACGAATTGTTTGATGTTTCTCCTTATGCACATGCGTTTTTCACTTATTTCCTGCGTAACCCGATTTGTCAGGAAATGGGAAGGAAGATTAAGTTTTCTTTCTCATCGGATGAAAAAGATACGGCCTATAGCTATATCCATGACCTTGGTTTTATTCCTAAAATCAATGAAAAAGGAGAGCGTGGTTTTAAAGTGATGCTGGGTGGTGGATTAGGTGCACAGCCTTTCCTGGCCAGTTTGGTACACGATTTCCTTCCGGAAGATCAGATCATTCCTTATGCGGAATCCGTATTAAGGGTGTTTGACCGTTACGGAGAGCGTACCAATAGAAACAAAGCACGTCTTAAATATTTAGTACAGAAATTAGGATTAGAAGAATTATTGAGACTGATTGATGAAGAAAGAATCGCCAATAAATCAAAGTCTTTTAAAATAGATAGAGATGCCGTGCTTTCTCCGGAGCCTCCTGCTTTGCTGGAATATCCAGAATTAGAAGTCGTAAATACTTTGGAATACCAGCATTGGCGTGCTACAAACGTAATTGCTCAGAAGCAAGAAGGTTTTTATGGCGTCTATGTAAAGGTGCCGGTAGGGGATATTAAAACCGACCGCGCCCGTAAATTGGTCGCAGGAATCAGTCCTTATGTGGCTGATGAAATCCGCATCACTCAAAATCAAGGACTACTTTTAAAGTTTGTCAGAGCAGGTGCTTTACCAGCTTTATATGAGGTATTGAAGGCGGTAGATTTTGCGACTCCTGGATTTGACAGCATCGGTGATGTGACCACCTGCCCGGGAACAGATACCTGTAACCTTGGGATTTCAAATAGTATGTCGCTTTCTGTAGCACTGGAAGAAGTGATCTATGATGAGTTTCCAGAATTGATTTACGATAAAGACATTAAAATAAAGATCAGCGGATGTATGAATTCTTGTGGTCAGCATGGTCTGGCACACATTGGATTCCATGGCAGTTCCGTGAAAGCAAACGGAAAAGTAGTACCTGCAGTACAGGTGATGCTGGGTGGCGGTACCGTTGGTGATGGCGCAGGACGGGTAGCGGAAAGGGTGATTAAAGCACCTTCTAAGCGTGCTACTGATGTGTTAAGAACCATATTAAATGATTTTAGCGGAAATCACCAGGAAGAAGAAAGCTTCCATGCTTATTACGACAGACAAGGGAAAGATTATTTCTACCAGCTGTTAAAACCACTGGCAGATCTGACCACCTTGAAAGAGGAAGAATATGTAGATTGGGGGCATGAAGAGATCTTTAATACGGCAATTGGTGTCGGAGAATGTGCAGGTGTGGTGATTGATTTAGTGGCTACTTTGCTGTTAGAAGCAGAAGAGAAATTAGGTTGGGCAAGGGCTTCCTTTGAAGCAAAAGCTTGGTCTGATGCTATTTATCATACTTATGCCGTATTCGTAAACGCAGCAAAAGCGCTTTTACTGGATAAAGCAGTCAACAGCAGTACACAGATTGGTGTGATCCGTGAGTTTGATACCCATTATGTAGAAACAGGAGAGTTTAAACTGAAAAGTACTTTCAATGAACTGGTGTTACAAATCAATAAGAATGAGCCTACAGCAGAATTTGCTGCCGCTTACCTGGCTGATGTCACCGACTTTTTTAATCAGATCAATGCAAAAAGAGAGGAGCAAATCTAATGAGCACTAAAAATATAAATAACAAAGAACCAAAGATTACTTTGGTAGGTGCCGGCCCAGGTGATCCTGAATTGATTACGATGAGAGGTGCAAATGCCTTGAAATCTGCCGATGTGGTATTGTACGATGCTTTAGTAAATGAAGGTGTATTGGATTATGCCAATCCTGAAGCCATCAAAGTATATGTGGGCAAACGCTCTGGCGAACATTCTTATTCTCAGGATGCTGTGAATAAACTCATGATTGATTATGCCCTGAACTACGGTCACGTGGTGCGCTTAAAAGGTGGTGATCCTTTTGTATTTGGCAGAGGCTACGAAGAATTGGATTTTGCTGCGGGTTATAGCATTCCGGTAACCGTGATTCCAGGCTTATCGAGCTCTATTTCTGTTCCTGGCTTACAGCAAATTCCGGTTACGCACAGAGGATTAAGCGAAAGCTTTTGGGTGGTGACAGGTACCACGGCTTCTGGGAAAATCTCCAATGATTTGTATGAAGCTGCAAGGTCTAAAGCTACGGTAGTGGTATTGATGGGATTAGGGAAACTGAAAGAGATTGTAAAACTTTTCCAAAATGAAGGAAAAGGAAAACTTCCGGTTGCTGCGATTCAAAGCGGTTCGACACAAAACGAAAAACTGGCGATTGGAGTGGTAGATACGATTGTAGAATCAGTAGAAGAAAAAGGAATTGAAGCACCAGCATTGCTGATCTTTGGCGAGGTAGTGTCTTTGCACCCTTCTTTTCAACCCATCAAAGAATTTTTCAATGCACTTAAAGAAGAACTATAACTAATATGGAAGGCAATCAATTATTTCCTGTCTTCATTAAATTGAACACCATTCGCACAGTGCTGATTGGTGCAGGTCCGGTTGGACTGGAGAAATTAGCAGCCATATTATCAAATAGCCCTGAAGCTCGCATTAGGGTGATTGCAAAGGAGATTTTACCGGAATTCAGGGAATTGGCTGCCGCACATGAAGGGGTGATCATCCTAGAAAGAGAATTTATGACCGGAGATCTGGATCATGCCGATCTGGTGGTGGCTGCAACAAATAATAATGCGCTAAACCAACAGATCAGACTGGAAGCCGATCAGCGAAATCTCCTGGTGAACTTTGCGGATAAGCCTGACCTGTGTAACTTTTACCTGGGGTCGATCGTGAAAAAAGGAGACCTAAAAATTGCGATTTCTACCAATGGGAAATCACCAACGATTGCGAAACGTTTAAAAGAAGTGCTGAATGAAAACCTGCCGGAAGCACTGATTGATACTTTAGGAAACATGGAGGCACTAAGAAATACTTTAAGCGGGGATTTCGCGGAAAAGGTGACCAGGTTGAATGAAGTCACCTCTATTTTAGTTGCTGAAAAAGCTCCAGCGAAAAATGGTGTTTCAAAAAACAGTAAAGTCTTGAATGATCAGGCAATTTCAATTGAAACCGGGAACTTTATGGAAAGTCAGTCGGCGGTAATTGATGTAATTTCAAATGAGTATTCAGGAGCGGGAAATGGTATAGTTTCAAATGAAACTCTGGTAGCCGAGAACGATGCAGCTCCTGAAAAGAACGTAGATAAGGTTAAGAAAAACTTCAAATGGCTGATCTGGACCTCAATCGTGCTTTCTTTTGCTATAGTCATCACTGCTTTCTGGCATAAGGAACCTGAATTTCAGGCTTATCTGACGCAATTGGATCCTATGTTTTACTGGTTTCTGATTGGTGGGTTTGTATTCGCCATGATCGACGGTGCCATTGGGATGTCGTATGGCGTAACCTCCACTTCATTTTCTCTGGCAATGGGTGTGCCCCCTGCCTCAGCGAGTATGGGTGTCCATTTATCAGAAATTCTGAGTAACGGGATTGCCGGCTGGATGCATTACCGTTTTGGAAATGTGAACTGGAAGCTGTTCCGCATGCTGTTGATACCAGGGATTGTGGGGGCTGTAGTAGGTGCCTACCTGTTGTCGTCATTGGAGCATTATAACCATTATACAAAGCCCATCATATCAGTGTATACCCTGATTCTTGGTGGTGTGATTCTTTCCAAGGCCTATAAAATCAACCGCAGGCTGAAAAATCCGAAAGGTAAAATCAAAAAAATCGGTCTTCTCGGCTTATTTGGTGGTTTTATCGATGCTGTTGGCGGCGGTGGCTGGGGATCCATTGTTTTATCCAGTTTAATCGCAGGTGGAAGAAACGCACGTTTCTCTTTAGGAACGGTGAAAATTACCAGGTTCTTTATCGCCCTGATGAGCTCCCTGACTTTTATCACCATGTTAAATGGTGCACATTGGGAAGCTGTTGGTGGTTTGGTGATTGGTAGTGCCTTGGCATCGCCGATTGCGGCAAGGGTATCGAACAAGATCTCTGTGAAAACAATTATGGTGTCAGTAGGTGTGTTAGTGGTATTGGTGAGCTTACGCAGCATCATCAACTTTATCCTTAAAGAATTTTAGTCATGAAAGAAGAATTAACAGCAATAGCTGAACAAATAAAAGATAAAGATCCGGTAGAGGCCCTCCGTTATTTTGCCGCTAATTATCCGGGGAAAATAGTATTCTCTACCAGTTTCGGCTGGGAAGATCAGGTGATTACACACCTGATTTTTGCAAATGATATTCCGATTGAAGTGTTTACCCTGGAAACAGGCAGGCTATTCCCGGAAACATATTACGTATGGAACAGGACATTAGAGAATTATAAAAAACCGATCCTGGCCTATTATCCCCAAGCAGAAGCGCTCCAGGAAATGGTGAATGCGAAAGGACCAAATAGTTTTTATGAATCTGTAGAGAATAGAAAAGAATGTTGTCATATTCGTAAGTTAGAGCCATTAAAAAGAGCGATTAGCGGTAAAGATTGCTGGATCACGGGCATCCGTTCTGAGCAATCATTAAACCGTACAGATATGACCAACCTGGAATGGGATGAGCAAAATAACCTGCTGAAATTCCACCCTATATTTTACTGGTCGCTGGAAGAAGTAAAGGCGTATATTAAGAAACATAACATCGTTTATAATACCCTCCACGATAAAGGGTTTCCGAGCATCGGTTGTGCTCCCTGTACCAGAGCGGTGCAAGAAGGGGAGGATTTCAGAGCAGGACGCTGGTGGTGGGAAGATCAATCAAAGAAAGAATGTGGTTTACATGCCACTAAGTAAAAGATAAGAAAATGAGTAAGTATAATTTAGATTATTTAGACGAACTGGAAGCCGAAGCCATTCACATTTTACGTGAAGTGGCCGGGCAATTTGAAAAGCCAGCATTGCTATTCTCCGGAGGAAAAGACTCGATTACCCTGGTAAGACTTGCCGAAAAAGCATTCCGCCCAGGAAAATTTCCCTTCCCACTGGTACATATTGATACTGGACATAACTTCGAAGAAACCATTTCCTACCGTGATAAAATGGTGGAACGCCTGGGTGAAAAGCTCATCGTTGGTCATGTACAGGAGTCTATTGATCAAGGAAAAGTAGTAGAACAAACCGGAAAAAGTGCCAGCAGGAATTCTCTGCAAACGGTAACTTTACTGGACACGATTGCCAAACATGGTTTCGATGCCTGTATTGGTGGCGCACGCCGCGATGAAGAAAAAGCAAGGGCCAAAGAAAGGATTTTCTCTGTAAGGGATGAATTCGGACAATGGGATCCTAAGCGCCAGCGTCCGGAACTCTGGAACATCTATAATGGTAAAATCCATAAAGGAGAAAATGTACGCGTTTTCCCAATCAGCAACTGGACGGAACTGGATGTCTGGAACTATATCAAAAGAGAAAATATTGATCTTCCTTCTATCTATTTCGCACACCGCAGAGATGTGATCACCAGAAATGGTCAGCTGATGGCCGCTTCACCATTCCTGAATATGGACGCAGATGATATCGTAGAAAATAAAATGGTTCGTTTCCGTACCGTAGGTGATATGAGCTGTACCGCAGCCGTAGAATCGGAAGCCGATCAGATCGAAGACATCATCAGCGAAATCAGTGCATCAAAAATTAGTGAACGTGGCGCCCGCATGGACGATAAAGTATCAGAAGCTGCTATGGAAGACCGCAAAAAAGGAGGGTATTTTTAATGAATTTATTGAAATTTTTTACAGCAGGAAGTGTAGACGACGGAAAGAGTACACTTATCGGAAGACTGCTTTACGATACAGATTCTATTTTAGCGGATCAACTGGAAGCCTTACAGCAATCTAACCGCAAAAATGACGATGGTACCATTGACCTGGCCATTTTAACAGACGGTTTAAGAGCAGAAAGAGAACAAGGAATCACCATCGATGTGGCCTATAAATATTTCCAGACGGAGCAGCGTAAATTTATTATCGCCGATACCCCTGGTCATATTCAATATACCAGAAACATGGTTACCGGTGCTTCGACCGCTAAATTGGCCATTATCTTAATTGATGCCAGAAATGGGGTAGTAGAACAAACGATCAGACATTCTTACCTGGTTTCTTTATTGGGAATCGAGCATGTAGTGGTAGCCATCAACAAAATGGATATGGTGGATTATAGCGAAACGGTGTTCGATGCGATCACTGAAAAGTATAAAACACTGGCCGAAGAATTGAAACTCAAAGCCGTAACCTTCATCCCTGTTAGTGCGTTAAAAGGCGATAACATCGTTCATGAGTCACAAAATATGGTTTGGTACCAGGGACGCAGCCTGCTCCATTTCCTGGAAACAGTGGATGTTGAAGATAAACAAAGTTATAACCTGGCTAGAATGCCTGTGCAATGGGTAGTGAGGCCTCAAACGGATGCGCTTCATGATTACCGTGGTTATGCCGGCAGAGTATTAAGTGGTTCATTTAAACTGAATGATAAAGTAACCGTATTGCCATCAGGAAGTAGTTCTACCATCGATAGGATCGAAATATTTGACCTTAGACCGGAAGAAGTGCATGCCGGACAATCAGTTACGCTTCACCTGAAAGACAATATCGACATCAGCAGAGGCGATGTTTTAGTCAATGCAGCCCATTTACCGCAAAACTCGAAACTGATTGAAACAGATGTTTGCTGGATGGATAGTCGCCCGCTTGATGAAAGTATCACTTACCTGTTACAGCACAATAGCAAGGTCACAAAAGCGAAGATCAGCGAGATCATTTATAAAGTAGACATCAATACTTTAGAGAAACAGGATGCGGCGGACTTCAAATTGAATGATATTGGCAGGATTTTAATTAAAACAGCTGATGAGCTGGCTTTTGATCTTTATACAGATAATAAAGCGAATGGTGCAGCGATCCTGATCGACAGCAGAACGAATTTAACGGTTGCTGCGTTGATGTTTAGAGCGGTTGCAGATTAATTTTCTAAATTAAAAAAAGCATTACCAAGTTTAAAAAAGAAGCATTACTAAGAAAAGGTTGAAATCTTTTGCGCTGAAGGGCGCAAAACTTTCTATACCATTTCCTTAGAACGCTTCTTTTTTTTTATCAATCAAGTAAAGAATATTACTTGATTTTCCCTTCCCCGCTCTCCAGCTCCCAACTTTCTCTTCTCCCTTTTTCCCTCCACAACTATTCGGCGTTAATTTTGCTTTAAAAATTTATGCTGTGGAGAGACCTAGAAAATATTGCGCCCTTCAGCGCAAAACATTTCAGACTCGAATAGCTAAATTTTTAAAGTAAAATTATTTGCAGGAATAATTGCCATTTTACCTTGTATTACCTATTTTATGATACTTTTAATCCTTTGAGAATTATGGAGATTATCCACCTGAGTGCAGAATGTTACCCTATTGCTAAAGTAGGTGGTTTAGGCGATGTTGTTGGCGCTTTGCCAAAATACCAGAATAAGCTTGGCCATGTTGCTAAAGTGGTAATGCCCGCTTATCAGACCAAATTTATGCAGGAAAATGAGTTTGAAGTGGTGTATGATGGATGGGGGAAGTTGGGCTTTCATGATTTTCCGGTCAGAATATTTAGAGAACTGACCAATAAACTGGGTTTTGATTTATACCTGGTCCATATTTCCGGTTTAATGGACCGACCAAATGTTTACGGCTATGACGACGATACAGAACGTTTTTTAGCTTTTCAGATTGCCGTATTGGACTGGATTGCGCAGTGGGAACATAAGCCAGATGTGATCCATTGTCATGACCACCATACGGGATTAGTCCCTTTTATGATGGCGTATGGACATCAGTTTAAAAAGTTAAGTCAGGTGGCTTCGGTATTGACCATTCATAATGCGCAGTATCAGGGGCAGTTTGGTTGGGATAAATTACACTATTTACCACCATTTGATTTATGGAAATCTGGACAGCTGGACTGGAAAGGATCGATAAATCCATTGGCTGCGGCAATTAAATGTGCCTGGAGAGTCACTACGGTGTCGCTAAGTTATTTGGAAGAAATTAGTTTTAAAGCCAATGGTCTGGAGGATTTACTCGCGCAGGAGCGCTCCAAATCTGTGGGCATTTTAAATGGGATTGACAATGAGGTATGGGATCCGCAAAACGACCCAATGCTGGAAAAGAAATATGCGATTCGTACTTTAGATAGTGGAAAAAAAGCTAATAAAGCGGCGCTATGTAAGGTGTTTAACCTGGATCCTGAAAAGCCATTATTTACTTTTATCGGACGATTGGTAGGAGAGAAGGGGGCAGATTTATTGCCTGAGATTTTTTATAATGCCTTGTTAAAAGGAAATGGCGCGATTAATGTATTGGTTTTAGGATCTGGAGATCCTCAGGTAGAAGGTAGATTGATGCAGTTGAAAGAGGCCTTTCCAGGAAATTATAATGCGTATATTGGCTACAACGAACAGTTGTCGCACCAGATTTATGCCGGGGCCGACTTCCTGCTGATGCCAAGCAGAGTGGAGCCATGTGGATTGAATCAGATGTATGCCCTGCGTTATGGAACCGTTCCTATTGTTCGTAGGATCGGAGGATTAAAAGATACGGTGATAGATATTGGAGATGGCGGTTTTGGTATTTGTCATGACCAGACTAGTGTTTGGGATGTAGGGCACGCGATAGGTAGGGCTTATGAACTATATCAGGACCAGCAGAAGCTAAAGGAAATCCGTAAGTATATGATGCGATTAGACCACTCATGGGATAGAGCGGCTCAAGAATATATTGATTTGTACCAAATGTAAACTGAATATTTATGACTGATAAAGTATTAGGCGTCATCCTGGGCGGTGGCCAGGGATCTAGGCTTTCCCCACTAACACAAACGCGATCCAAGCCTGCTGTTCCTATTGCTGGAAAATACAGATTGGTCGATATTCCTATTTCTAACTGCTTAAATTCAGGCATACATCGCATGTTTGTCCTGACGCAGTTTAATTCCGCTTCGCTGAATAAGCACATTAAGAATACTTACCATTTCAGCCATTTCAGTGCTGCTTTTGTAGATATTCTGGCAGCTGAGCAGACTCCAGACAATCCAACCTGGTTTCAGGGAACTGCAGATGCCGTTAGACAGGTGATGCACCATTTGCTGAACCATGAGTTTGAGTACGTACTCATCTTATCTGGTGATCAGCTGTACCAGATGGATTTCAATGAAATGGTCAATGCACATATTGAGAGTGGTGTACACCTGACGCTGGCAACTATTCCGGTAACAGCAAAAGATGCCACTGATTTTGGGATTCTGAAAACCAATTCCGATAATATTATTACCTCATTTATTGAGAAACCAGCCGCAGAATTATTGAAGGACTGGACTTCTGATACTGGAGATGAGATGCGTGCAGAAGGACGTGAACACCTGGCTTCAATGGGTATTTACATCTTCAGCAGAGAATTGCTGATCAAGATCTTTGCGGAAAATGCAGAAGAAAAAGATTTTGGAAAAGAGATTATCCCAAGGTTATTACAGTCGAACCGTGTGTTGAGCTATCAATATGAAGGATATTGGACCGATATCGGTAACATTTCTTCCTTCTTTGAAGCTAACTTAGGGCTAACAGATGACCTGCCTAAGTTCAATCTTTTTGATAGTAAGCATAGTATTTTTACCCGTGCACGTATGCTGCCGCCTTCTAAAATATTAGGTACTACACTGGATAAAACCATTATTGCCGAAGGCTGTATTTTACATGCGAAATGTATCAAGCATTCGGTGATTGGTATCCGAGCAAGAATTGGTAAAGGAACCACGATAGATAGCTGTTACATTATGGGCAGTGATAAATATCAGACATTGGACGATTTGGAGATCGATCTGGAAAATAAAAAACCATGGATCGGGATCGGCGACAATTGTACCATTACCAATGCCATTCTGGATAAAAATTGCAGGATAGGGAATGACGTGCAGATTAATGGAGGAGCACAGCTTCCTGATAGCGACCACCCTTTGTATACGGTAAAAGATGGTATTGTAGTCGTTAAAAAAGGCGCAATTATTCCTGATGGAACTGTGATTTAAAATTGCAGGGCTAAATAAATAGAATTTTTATGAAAAGCAGTTGTAGGTGTTAAGCCACGCAACTGCTTTTTTTATGGATACCCGGAAATTTTATTGATACCTGAAAATCAGAGAGAATACCGTTTTTTCATAAGGGATGGAGTTTACTTCCAAATTCCCATGGTGCATTTTCATAATATTTCTGGTGATGGTAAGCCCGATTCCTGAACCATTTTTTCTGGTGGTAAAGAAGGGTACAAAGATCTTTTCAATCAATTCTGTATCAATACCTTTTCCATTGTCGATCACCTCCAGATAAAGTTTATTCTGATCCATCCGGTAATTGATTTCTATAACCGGATGTTCTACTCCTTCCAAAGCATAAATACTATTCGTCACCAGGTTGATCAAAGCCTGTTCCACCAGTTTCAAATCAATTTGAATGGTGATCTTGGAGGAGGTTTGTTCCACTTTAAGAATGATGTTTCTGCCGCTGGCAAAAGGTTGCATCAATACTTTAATGTGCTGCAGGATTTCTCCTATAGTATGGTATTCCAGATCAGGAGTTGGCAATTCTGCAATTAAACGGTAATCTTTTACGAAGTCCAGCAGCCCCTCAGACCTTCTTTTGATGGTTTTTATGGCTGGTTTTAAATCTTCCAGGTCTTCCTGGTTTAAGGATTGTTTATCCGCAATCATGCTGTTTACGGTGTCGGATAATGAGCTGATTGGTGTGATGGAATTTAGGATTTCGTGGGAGATTACGCCAATTAAGCGGTTCCAGGCCTCGGATTCCTTTTGCTCTATCTCATCTTTAATGTTTTGGAAGGAAATGATGGTATAATCGGTCAGATACAGGTTTAAAGGGATCACTTCTGTAGAGAGCTGGATTTGTTTATCCTGGATTTTAAGTTCCATAAAGCGTTTTCCCCCTTTGCCAATGTCTTCTATTTCTTTGGCAAATGCAGGACTATGCTGTGCCAGTCGGTGCCAATATTTATAGGCTGGTATCCCTAATAAACTGGTGGCTGCCTGATTGAAAAATACGATTTCTGCTTGTTTGGCATCCTGTTCATTGTCTTTCACCACGATGACCCCTACAGGCACTTGTTCCAATATGGTTTTGATCAATTGAAACATGGAATCTTTTTCCAGCTGCATGTCTTTTTGTGTCTGTATGATGTCGTTAAAAGACTCATACAGCTCTGGAAAACTTCCACTGGTTGCTTTATTCCTGAAGTTTAAAGTGCTGTCGCGGGTTTTTACTGCCAGGATGAAGCGTTTGATGTCGTCTCTGATCTGATTTATATAGTAATATAAATTTGTTAATGCGGCGATCAAAAGGATGCTCAATCCGGAAATGGTAAACCAGAGTTCTGTTCTTTTGATCAAATGATACAACAGGATCCCCAGCACATTGATTAAAACTAATCTGCAGAGGAGCTGGAAAGTGAATCGGTTATAGAACATCATAGGTCAAACTTTTCTATGCGCCGGTAGAGTGCAGCACGGGTGAGGCCCAGTTCCAATGCGGCTCTGGAGATGTTTCCTTTATGTTTATCGATTGCTTTCTGCACCATCAGCTTTTCCATTTCTTCCAGTCCCATTTCCGGCTGGATGACGGTACTGCCTCCAAATTTCTGCGGACTCAGCTGCAGGTCATGTGCAGAGATCTCCATGCCATCGGCCATAATTACGGCACGCTCAATGACGTGCTGCAATTCGCGCACATTCCCCGGCCAGTGATAACCCAATAGCAGCGTTTCCGCCTTTGGCTCAAATTTGTACAGGTTTTTATGGTATTTGGTGCTGAAGCTATGCAGAAAGTGGTTGGCCAGCAGGGTAATGTCTGCTCCACGCTGCGCTAATCCCGGTAATAAAAGTTCTACAGTATTGATACGGAATAGTAAATCCTGTCGGAAAGTCCCTTTTGCAACCATATCATTTAAAGGCATGTTAGTGGCGGTGATCAGCCTCACATTTACCTTTCTTTCTTTACTTTCGCCCAATCTGGTGACCGTTCTATTTTGCAGTACGCTCAATAATTTAGCTTGCAGCGGCTGAGATAAATTGCCGATCTCATCCAGAAATATCGTTCCGCCCTCGGCAAGTTCGAACCTGCCGGGTTTATCTTCTTTTGCATCCGTAAAAGCACCTTTAGCATAGCCAAAGAGTTCACTTTCGAAAAGGTTCTCATTGAGGGAGCCTAAATCCACATGCATGAAAATGGCGTTTTTCCTGAGAGAATGCTTGTGTAATTCATAAGCGAATACCTGTTTTCCTGTTCCGTTTTCGCCCAATATCAATACATTGGCATCGGTGGGGGCCACTTTTATCAATGTGTTCTGTAAGTGTTTGATCGGTTCGGAGTTTCCAACAATATGATCAAATTGTCTGGCCTGATCCTTTTGCAGCGAAGAATGGATCTTTTCCAGTTTCTTCACCTTTTTATTGGATTGCCTTAATCGGGAGGCAGAAGATAGGGTGGCAAACAGTTTTTCATTTTCCCAGGGTTTCAGGATAAAGTCTGTTGCGCCTTTTTTGATTGCCTGAACAGCAAGTTCTACGTTTCCATAGGCAGTCATCAGAATCACGACATAGTCTTTATCAATTGATAAAATGTGCTCCAGCCAGTACAATCCTTCGCGGCCATCACTAGCCCCTTTCTGATAGTTCATGTCGAGCAAAATGAGGTCTACGTCATTGTGACTCAATAATACATTGATCTCTTTAGGTGATTTACAGGTGATCACCTGACTGAAGTGCTGCTTCAGGAATAAGCGTGCACTTAACAGGATGTCATCGTCATCATCAATTACTAAAACATTTGCAGCTATCATTATGGTATGAATTTAAAATCAAAAATAAAAGAAACTGTTCGATGCTGTACAGCTACTGTCCGATTATGAACGGTTTTTGATGTGGTGTTGAATTAAGTCATTGATATATAGCGATATAATTGTGTTTATTCGGATTGGCACAGCCTTAGCTTATGGCTCAGCAATAAGCGTAAGATAAAAATGGATAAGATTATACAGAAGAAACGGTTCAATAAGAAAACGATATTAACTATTGCAGGTGTGGTTGTTTTAGTGGGGCTGGTGGCCTATGGGTATAGCTTATCCTTGAATAAGGTGTACAAAGCAGATGCAGAAAAATTAACCATCAACCAGGTCTCTTTTGGTGATTTTGAAGATGTCGTATTATTAAATGCCAGTGTTGTGCCCTTAACTTCTGTGATTGTAAGTTCGCCGGAAGGTGGAACGGTGGCGGAGATTTTTACAGAGAACGGAGCATCCGTAGTAAAAGGAACACCTTTATTGAGAATCACCAATCCAAATGCTTTATCTAGTTATACTTCCAGCGAAACCAGCATTACTGAGCAGATCAACCAATTGAGAAAACTAAGATTGGACCTGGAGCAAAACCAAAGGGTAATGGGTCAGGATATGATGGATATTGAAAACAGTTTGAGAACTGCAACCCGTAAATATAAAATTGACAGTGCTTTGTTCAAGAAAAATGTGATCACCAGGGAGGAATTCAATACTTCCAGTCAGGATTACGAATACTATCAAGGCAGAAGAGGGATTTTAAGACAAGCAATCAAACAGGAAAATGAAGGTAGGGTTATGCAATTGAAACAAATTGACATTTCTATCGGAAGAATGAATGAAAGCCTGGAAACCATCCGACAAAATATAGAAAACATGACAATTAAGGCGCCTGTAGCCGGTCGTCTCTCCTCTTACGATCCGGTTATAGGTAAGTCTTATGCTCCCAATGAGATGCTGGGCAAGATTGATGTCATGCAAGGTTATAAACTACAGGCCAGTGTAGATGAATATTATGTGAACAGAGTGAAAGAAGGGCAAACTGCCAGTGTGGAGTTTAATGGGAGTACTTATAAGTTAGTGGTGAGGAAAGTAATTCCTGAGGTAACTGCCGGACAGTTTCAGGTGGAGCTTGTGTTTGAAGGCAAAGCACCGGAAGACCTGAGAAGAGGTTTGTCTATGCAGGTGAAACTGACCTTATCTGACAATAGTAAATCATTGCTGATTGCTCAGGGACAGTTTTTCCAAAGCACTGGAGGGACCTGGGTATTTGTCTTGAAAGATGGTAAAGCCACCAAGAGAAATGTGAAGATTGGCCGTAAAAACCATAAATATTATGAAGTATTGGAAGGGCTGCAAAAAGGAGAGGATGTGATTACTTCATCTTACGATCAGTTTAATCAATATGATATTATAGAAGTGAGTAAATAAGATAAATTTAGGTTAGTTAGCCCGTGGTTATGCGTTGACCCGGGCGCTCATCTACTAAAAAGAAACCCTGAAAGAAAAAATATAGCCATGATAAAAATTGAAAACCTGGAGAAAGTTTACAAAACAGAAGAAATTGAAACTACCGCTTTGAATGGAATTAACCTTCATGTTAAAGAAGGAGAATTTGTCTCTATTATGGGGCCATCCGGATGTGGTAAATCTACCCTTTTAAATGTGATGGGTTTACTCGATAAACCAGAAAGCGGCAGCTATAAATTTATAGATACGGAACTGCTGAAACTGAACGATAAAGAACGTTCTAATTTCAGAAAACGCAACATGGGATTTGTATTTCAGAATTTCAACCTGATTGATGAACTGACCGTTTTTGAAAACATTGAACTGCCTTTGATTTACAATAAAGTAGCTGCTCCGGAGCGCAAGCGCCTGGTGAATGAAATCATCGAGAGGATGAATATCGTGAATAGGAGCGGGCACTTTCCTCAGCAGCTTTCCGGTGGACAGCAGCAGCGTGTGGCCGTAGCCAGAGCGCTGGTGACTAAACCTAAATTAGTACTTGCCGATGAGCCAACCGGTAACCTGGATAGTTCTCATGGTAATGAAGTAATGGAGTTGCTGTGTGAACTTAACGAAACAGGAACCACTATCGTTATGGTGACCCACTCTTCTCATGATGCCAGTTTCTCCAACCGCATCATCAACTTAAAAGATGGTCATGTGATCTCAGAGAAAATTAATAAGACCCGTACCGAAGAATTAATTTAAAATACCAAATCCTGATGTTCCGACTCAACTTCAAAATCGCCATGCGCAACCTTTTAAAACAGCCAGGAAAAATCCGGTTGATGCGCTTAAATACGAATAATTAAAGCAGAGATATTAATATGTTCAGACTTAACCTTAAAATCGCATTGCGTAACCTTTGGAAAACCAAGGGGTATACCTTGTTGAACATCTTCGGGCTATCCATTGGTCTGGCGGGATTTATCATCATCCTTCTATACGCAAATCTGGAAAAAAGTTATGATACCTGGAATCCGGAGGCGAAGAATGTATACCGTCTTTCTATTAAAGGCGGACCGGATCAGGATGAATACGCTTCAAGCCCTGCAGAGTTAGCACCAGCGCTAAAGGAAGTGACTCCAGAAATTGAGGATTATGGGCGCTATTATGTTTGGGATACTCGTCAACGCTTGTTGAGTTCAGGTCCAACAGAAATGTATGTAGACCATATTCTTGGTGTAGACAGCAACTGGTTTAATCTTTTTCCTTATAAATTCATTTATGGGGATGCGAAATCATCCATCCAATCAAAAGATCAGATTGTACTGAGTCAGCCGGTAAGTGAGCGGTTTTTCGGAAAAACTAATCCTGTAGGACAGTCTTTATTGATCAATACCAATGAGCGTTATACAGTAAGCGGTGTTTATGAATTGCCAAATACGCCTGAACATCTCGAAGTGGAAGGTTTTATAAAGAAAAGTTCTGCGGGAGATGGCTGGAATAATGGCAACTTTTATACTTATCTAAAAGTAAAACCAGGAACAGACCCAGTGGAATTTGGCAAAAAGCTCAATGCTGCATTTCAAAAATTACCGCTGGTGAAAAAAGAGGCGAGTATGCAGAAAACCCAGCTGATCGCTATACCGGTAACTGATGTTTACCTGCATTCTACCAGCATGATGGATCCTTCTAAAAGAGGAAATCCTTCCATGGTGACTCTTTTGGTGTTATTTTCTTCTTTATTACTCATTATTGCCTGTATCAATTTTACCAATTTATCAATTGCACAGTCTGTAAAAAGAGCAAAAGAAACCGGTATCCGAAAAGTGCTGGGGGCTGCAAAACGTAACCTGATCACCTATTTTCTAACAGAAACAACGATTCAGTGTTTGGTAGCGCTGCTGCTGGCCTTAGTGTTTGCGGAAGTAGCGCTACCTATCATGAACCGGTTGATGGATCTGAATTTGTCTTTATTAACTTATAATAATCCTTTGCAGCTGGGTCTTCAATTAGGATCAGTGATGTTATTGGTGATTGTCCTTTCTGGAGGATATGCCGCCTTCTTCCTATCCAGCTATGAGCCAGTAAAAGTATTGAAAGGAAATTTTTCCAGAGGGAATGGAAGTCTTTGGGTGCGTAAAGGATTGATCTCTGTCCAGTTTATAGTGGCCATTGTATTTATTGTGTCTTTAATGATGATCAAGCAGCAGGTCAATTATATTAAAAATCAGGATGTTGGTTTTAAAAAAGACCATGTATTAATATTTAAAATCAGAAAAGGGGATACCAGAAGTAATTTTCAGCAGGTAAAAGATCGCTTATTGAAAATTGATGGGGTAACTGGGGTAAGCAGGGTAAATTATTATCCGGGCGTTAAAGCAATGCAGGTGATCGGTCGTGAGTTCAACGGTCAGTATGTAGATAACCTAAGTGTGGTGACTACTGATTTTGATTATTTTGACGTTATGGGAATGCCTGCGATATCAGGAAGATTGATTTCCAGCAAATTTAAGACAGATAGTACCGCTGTGATGGTCAATGAAGCTGCGGTTAAGAAATATGCATTGAAGGACCTCATCGGAAAAAAATGGATCAATGATCAGGTTATTGTGGGGGTGGTAAAAGATCATGTTCAGAAAGGGATGGAGTTTGCTGCTGAACCTACGGTTTTTATGGTAGAGACCAAAAACTCAAACTCAGCTGATCAGGTGGTGGTAAAGGTGAATGGACAGCATACACAAGAAACGATCACCGGGATTAAGAACATTTGGCAATCTGTGGAACCTTTTCCATTTCAATATACCTGGCTGGATCAGAGTTTTGCCAATGTGTATGTGCAGTATGTAAGGTTAGATAAGATCTTCAATATTTTCACGTATGTAACGCTCGCACTTGCCATACTCGGTTTATTTGCATTGGCTTCCTTTACTGTGCAGGAACGTACCAAAGAAATTGGCGTAAGAAAAGTGCTGGGCGCGGAAACCCGTGATATCCTGAAAATGATCAATAGCACTTTCCTGATCCTGGTATTGATCGCCAATCTAATCGCCATTCCGATCGCTTATATTTTAGCGAGTACCTGGTTGTCTGGATTTGCCTATCGCAGCACCATCACCATCTGGCCATTCCTTGTCGCAGCGTTCGTTTCGGTATTGGTGACGGTATTAACGGTTAGCCTGCAGACGTATAAAACCGCCAATGCGAAACCGGTAGATGCACTTAAATACGAATAACCGATTAACCTAAAAGATATGTTTAGACTGAACCTAAAAATCGCCCTGCGTAACCTTTGGAAAAACAAAGGTTATACCCTCATTAATGTAGGTGGACTGGCTATTGGCTTGGCGAGCTGTATGCTTTTGTTATTATATGTAGCCTACGAATGGAGTTACGATAAACATAGCTCTGGTTACGACCGTACTTATGTGGTATATAGTAATCAGAAGAATGCAAACGGTATCGTGAGTTATGCCTGGACACCTGGTGTTATGGCGCAGACTTTGAAAGAAACAGTGCCAGAGGTGGCTTATGCCTCTCATTCCACTTATCCTAATGAGTTCTTAATTAGTAACCTGGATAAATCCTATAAGAAGAAGGGGGTGTTTGCTGATCCTGCTTTTCTTAAAATTTTCGATTATAAATTTATTAAAGGAAATAAAGATCAGGCTTTGAACGCCCCTAATGGGATCATTCTCACTGAAAGACTGGCTAAAATTTTATTTGGAGCGGAAGAGCCCTTAAATAAAACGCTGAAGTTTGCCGGTGAAGAATTGCTTACCGTGGAGGGGGTGATCGAAGATGTGCCCGTAACCAGCAGCATTCAGTTTGACTATCTGCTTTCCTGGCAGTTTTATGAGAAATTAAATCCATGGAGTAAAAGGGCTGGCTGGGGAAGTAATTTCTGTTTAACCCTGCTGCAATTAAGGGATAATAGTTCCTTTGAAAAGGTAAGCAAGGAAATCTATGGTGTCTATGGCAGAAACGAAAAAGACAATGACAATGCTACGATTATCCATCCTATTGCTAAATGGCATTTATACGATCATTTTGAACAGGGAAAATCTGTTGGAGGTAAAATTGATATGCTGAGGATTTTCTTTATCCTTGCTTTTTGTATTCTACTGATTGCCTGCATCAATTTCATGAATCTTTCTACGGCTAGGTCTGAAAAGAGAGCAAAAGAAGTAGGGGTGAGAAAGGCCATTGGTGCAGCAAGGAAATCATTAGTTGGTCAGTTTATTCTGGAATCTATGTTGCTGGCCTTTCTGGGAATGATCGTTGCCTTTATACTCATAGAAATTAGCCTTCCTTATTTTAATAATTTGCTGCATGTGACCTTAACAATCAATTATTCCGATTGGAAGTTTTGGTCGGTGTTATTTGCATTGACACTTTTTACCGGTTTTATTGCCGGTAGTTACCCCGCTTTTTATCTGTCTTCTTTTGAGCCCGTAAAGGTATTAAAGGGATTCAGCAGAAGTGGTGGCACTTCTTTATCGATCAGGAAAGTATTGGTGGTCTTTCAATTTGTATTCGCTTCCTGCCTGATGATTTGTACTGCGGTGATTTATCAGCAACTGATGTTTATCAAGGACAAACCAATCGGGTATGATAGAAATGGTTTGATTGAAATTCCCATAGAAGGAGTGTTAAAAGATGCCTCAAAAGCGACGTTATTTCGTGACAGGCTGCTAAAAAGCGGCGTTGTTAGTCATGTGAGTACTTTTAGCCGGAGTTTAACTCAAGGAGGAAATAATACAACTTCTATCGCCTGGTCCGGTAAAAATCCAAACGAAAATATCCTGTTTAACTTTAGGTTTGCCTATGATGATTTTGCAGCTACACTGGGAGGAAGTATGCTGGAAGGAAGAGATTTTTTACCCCGTTTTCAGGATTCCACCAGCGTGGTCATCAATGAAGCTGCGGTTAAAGTAATAGGACTTTCAAAACCTGTGGGCTCGGTCATTACCTGGAATGGAGACAACTATACTGTAGTAGGGGTGATGAAAGATTTTGTCATGGAATCTCCTTATCAAAGCACTACGCCTATGGTGATCCTGAAAGGTATTGAAACAGAAGGAGTGATGGCAATGCGCTTGAATCCTGAACAAAACCTCAGTAATGGTATAGCAACTGTGGAAACTATGATGAAAGAAGTCAATCCTGATTTTCCAGCCTCTATTACCTTTGTGGGAGACAGTTTTGAGGCGAAGTTCAATGACGAAAAATTAATGGGTATACTGGCCAATTGGTTTGGTGGTTTTGCCGTGTTTATTTCTTGTTTAGGACTGCTCGGACTCACCCTGTTTATGGCTGAACAGCGTAAAAAGGAAATCAGCATCCGCAAAGTGTTAGGTGCAAATACCTTCCATATCCTTACTTTATTAAATAAAGATTTTATTAAACTGGTGGTGATTGCTAATCTAATCGCCTTTCCTATAGCCTACATTGTCATTAGTAAATGGCTTTCTAAATATGAATTCCGGGTGGACATCTCCATGATCCCTTTCGCAATTGCCCTTGCCTTATCCTTGATTATTGCCGGGTTTACAGTGAGCATGCAATCTGTGAAAGTAGTGAAAGCAAACCCCGTTGACGCACTTAAATACGAATAGATTATGTTCAGACTCAACCTCAAAATCGCATTGCGTAACCTTTGGAAAAATAGGGTATATACTGCTATAAACATCTTTGGACTAGCCATCGCTTTAGCAGCTTTTATTTTAGTAGCCATCTATGTACGTTTCGAGACTACTTTTGACCACAATATTCCTAACTATAAGCAGATCTATCAGGTGGGAAGAATATTACCTGATCACAAAACGAATTATACTGCGATGTCTTTGGCAAAAGCATTGAAAGATGCGATTCCGGAGATTGAAAATGTAGGGAGGAGCAGGCAGACGAATTTTGAGTTCGCATTTAGTACTCAGGATGGCCGTGTGTATGGAAAACAAGTGATTTCCGTTGATTATACCCTGGCTAAAATGTTTGATATCAAACCGGAGAATGGCTTGACTAAACCGGCAGACGGAGCATTGGATTTATATGTCCCGAAAGAGTTTGTTTCGACCATGTTTCCAAAGAAAATGCCATCTTTTCCCGTTAAGGTTGGTATTGGGCCATCAAATGCGCTTCAGTACGGTGATATTATGGGAATTATCAATCATAATTCTGCACATTCCAATCTGGTTTTCGATGCTTTGATCATTACTGATGATGTGGGTGCCGGACAGGAACCAAGTGCTAATAATTACCAAACTTATATTGCAGTAAAGGAAGGTACTGACCTAGAGCTCCTGCAGAAAAAGGTGGATGCTGTTTTTAAAGAAGAATTGAAAAAGTCGCGTTTGACTGCCGCTGCCGGTCGGGAGGGCACATTAAAGACCGAAGCTGACGTGACGATGGCTGCGGATCTTAACGCGCTTGACAAATCAGGAGTTTTTCTAGATCCCCTGGATAATTTACATTTAAGACCGATTGCAGGCAGCAATACCAATTATAAAATTGTAATGGCCTTGTCGGTACTGACTATATTGGTGATGGTGATTGCCTGTATTAATTTCACCAATCTGACCATTGCACAAACTAATAAGAGAGCAAAAGAAGTAGGGGTGAAAAAGGTATTGGGGGCATATCGCATCCAGCTGACTTTCCAGTTTCTGATAGAGATTTTTATGCAGTGTCTGGTCGCTTTGCTGATTGGAATTTTGCTTGCAGAATTATTCCTGCCGCTATTTAATGATGCTTTCAGTGTTTCTTTTTCACTATGGAGAGACAACACGGCTCTGGCCTGGCAACTGCCATTGGTATTGCTGATCATTACATTGATTTCCGGTGTTTACCCTGCATTAGTATTGTCAGGGTTTAAACCGGCTTCCGTGTTAAAAGGGAATCTTCAAACCAGCTATAAAACTTTATGGCTTAGGAATGCCTTATTGGTGACACAGTTTACAGTGGCGATTATTTTCATGGCTGGTTTGCTGATTGTGAGCAGTCAGCTGAAATACATGAGGACAGAAGATACCGGTTTTAAAACTGGACAGGTGGTATACATCAAAAATATGGTGTGGTTCGACCGTGCTTATTTTGAGAACATGAAAGCGCGGATTCTGGCTATCCCTGGGGTTAATTCTTTTACCGTGACTTCGGATGTTCCTGATGGCTCAAGGCCAGGAAGAGTCAATTACTCCGCGGAAGGTAAGGAACTAGGAATGGACATTGTTCATACCGATTTCGACTATTTTGAAACCCTTCATCTGAAACTTAAAGACGGTCGCTTTTTCTCCAAAACTTTTCCTGCTGATGCTGAGAATGGAATTGTGCTCAACGAATCTGCAGTGGCAGCTTATGGGATTACGCATCCTGTTGGAAAGACGATCAGAGGTTGTAATATAGACTACCGAATTGTAGGGGTGGTTAAGGATGCCAAAATGCAGGGCTTTGAAGCTGCGGTTGAACCTACAGTTTATGCTGTGAATAGTCCCTGTGCAAATGGTAAAATGAAACTGATGGTGAATATAGACCCTGACCGCATGGCGGGGGTACTTGCTACTCTAAAGTCAGACTGGAAGCATTTGAATAAGATGGATGGTGATGACTTCAGGTATGAGTTTATGGACGAGTTGTATGGCCGCTTGTTTAAAAAGCAAGAACAACTGCAATCTGTCTTTTATGGCGCTGCTTTGCTCACTATTTTCATTGCTACCTTAGGTCTTTTCGCATTTTCTGCCTTCACGATTAGCAGTAGGATGAAGGAGATTTCTATTAGAAAAGTGTTGGGCGCTACAGATTTAAATATCCTCAGCTTGCTGAATAATTTCTTTATCCGAATTGTTTTGGTAGCCAATCTCATCGGCTGGCCTGTTGCTTATATCGCTGCGCAAAGATGGCTGGATACCTTCGCTTACAGAATTGAAGTTCCTGTACTGCCCTTCCTGATTGCCGGATTTATCAGTATCCTATTGACTTTATTAACCGTAAGTTTTCAGGCTAGGAATGCCATAAAAACCAGTCCTGTTGATGCTTTAAAATATGAATAATAATTATTTAAACCATGTTTAAACTTAATCTTAAAATTGCTTTACGGAACCTTTGGAAGTATAAAGGTTATACTGCGATCAATGTAATCGGGCTGTCCATAGGATTGGCGAGTTGTCTTTTGATTTTTCTTTTTCTAAGATTTCAAACCAGTTTTGATGCGAACTATGATAAACAGGACCGTATTTATCGGGTCGTGTCTTATTGGACTTATCCGGATGGGGATTTCTTTTCCAATGGGGTACCTGTCCCTCTGGCCCCTGCTTTGCGCAATGACTTTGCACAATTGGAACAGGTGGCTGCAGTTCGGAGCAGGAATGGGGTTGTTTTAATAAAAGCAGCACCGGGAGTAACAGAGGTGAAAAGAAAAGAGCAGCTCTTTTATGTGGAGCCTCAGTTTTTCGATATTTTCAATATAGAATGGTTGTCGGGGAAACCTGCTCAGGCATTGTCCGGTCCGGGAATGATGGCTTTGTCTGAAAAAACGGCTGTTAAATATTTCGGTTCCTGGCAGAATGCAATCGGAAAAAGCTTGAATTTCAGTCAAAAGACAGATTTTAAGATTACAGGTGTTTATAAAGATATGCCGCAAAACAGTGATTTCCCATTTAAAATGATCGCTTCTTATGCTTCTTTCGCCGGAAAAGATTCTAAAGCATGGGGGCAAGTCACGAACCGTTCAGAATGTTTTGTATTGGTAAAACCTGGCGTAATCGCAGCGGATCTTGAGGCACCCTTGAAAAAGTTTGTAGCAAAATATTATACGGATCCAGGGCCTGGAAAAGAGAACCATATTTTCCAGCCAATGGCAGAGGTACACCATGATACGCGTTTCAGTAATTTCAGCTACAATACCATTTCTTATCAGGAACTGACAGGATTAGGTGTGATTGGTCTTTTTCTTTTGATCACTGCCTGTATCAATTTTATTAATCTGGCTACCGCGCAGGCCATCAGCCGCTCTAAAGAAGTGGGGGTACGAAAAGTAATGGGCAGCCGCCGCGGACAACTGATCTGGCAGTTTTTAAGTGAAACCACACTGATTACTTTGATTGCCTTGTTATTGGCTTGTGTGATCACTGAATTGTCCATTCCTGGGATGGAAAGTTTAATGGAGGGTAAGGTTTCATTCCGTTTGTTTTCTGAGCCTATGATTTTTGTATTTATGCTGCTGCTGGTATTGGTGGTGAGCTTCCTGGCAGGTCTTTATCCGGCTTTCGTGATTTCTGGATTTAGTCCGGCGCTGGCCATTAAAAACAAAATCAGCGTGGCCAATGCCGGAGGTTTAGGGTTAAGAAAAACATTAGTAGTGGTACAATTTGCCATTACCGCAGTATTGATCATTTCTACTTTGGTAGTGATCAGGCAAATGAAATTCGTGAGAGAGCAGCCTTTGGGTTTTAACCATCAATCGGTTGCTGTGATTGATGTTCCGGCAGATAGTATCAACTTGTCTAAATTAAGTGGCTTTAGAGAAAGAATCATGCAGCTGCCTGGTATCGAGGAAAGCAGCTATTTCAGTGCAGCCCCATTGTCGAATGGCAACAATGAAGTTAATTTTTCTTATGACCACCGTTCAAAAGATGAGGCGTTTCAATTGAATGTAAAAGATGCAGATGAACATTATCTGAAAACTTTCGATATGAAATTAGTGGCCGGACGCGGTTTGTCAAAAAGCGATACAGTGAAGGAGTTTATGGTCAATGAAACGTTGCTGAAAATGTTGAATGTACTGCGTCCGGAAGATGCAATTGGTAAGCGTATTGTGATGAGTGCAGGGGAAGGGCCTATTGTTGGGGTAATTAAAGATTTCAACAACAAGTCACTCAAGGAGGCAATTACTCCTGTAGCGATCTTCAGCAGAACGAAAGCCTATAGTTCCATGGGGTTGAAAGTTGATCCGAAGAAGATGAGTCAAATTATGCCTCAGGTAGAACAGCTATGGAATAGTACTTTTCCTAATCATGTGTATGACCTCGAATTTATGGACCAGTCTATTGAAAGTTTTTATAGAACAGAGCAGGTAATGGGCGTGCTTTTTAAAGTGTTTGCAGGAGTGATTATTTTCATCTCTTTTATTGGCTTGTTCGGATTGGTGTCTTTCATCGCTACACAAAGAACAAGGGAAATTGCCATTCGGAAAGTATTGGGTGCTTCCACATTGGAATTGGTGAAAATGCTGAACCGTTCCTTTTTATACATGGTGCTTATTGCCAATCTGGTGGCCTGGCCGCTGGCTTATATTCTGGCTTCCAAATGGCTTTCGGGCTTTGTTTACCGAACTAATCTGAGCGTCTGGCCATTTGTTTTGGCAATGGTGCTGTCGGTGCTGATTACAGTCATTACCGTAAGTTTACGGTCTTTAAAGGCAGCGAAGACCAATCCAATAGACGCCTTGAAATATGAATAACTCAATAAGAAAGAAATAAAATATCACATTAATCAAGCTGATCATGATCACACTTAAAAATATAGAAAAATACTACGCGAATAAAGGGGTTAAAAGTTACATCCTCCGTCATGTGAGCACGGAAATTAAACAAGGAGAATTTGTTTCCATTATGGGGCCTTCCGGTGCCGGGAAATCAACTTTACTAAACATATTGGGAATGCTGGAAGAACCTACTTATGGCGAATATGAGTTTATGGGAGAAGATGTACTTTCTCTTAATGAACGTAAGAGAATTGAGTTGTACAGGAACCATATCGGCTTTGTTTTTCAGGCTTACCATTTGATTGATGAGATGACTGTAGCAGAGAATATTGAAGCGCCATTATTGTATAAAAAGGTTAGCGGAGCGGAACGTAAAAGCAGGGTTGCTGATGTATTGGATCGTTTCAATATGGTGGCTAAAAAAGACTTGTTTCCAAATCAGCTTTCTGGTGGTCAGCAGCAATTGGTGGGAATTGCAAGGGCTTTAGTAGCCCAGCCCTCCATTATTTTAGCGGATGAGCCTACCGGGAACCTGCAATCTGCACAAGCCCTTCAAATCATGGAACTGTTTAAGAAACTAAATGAAGAAGAAGGGATCACCATTATTCAGGTGACACATTCGGAAATAAACGCCAGTTATGGCAGCCGTATCCTTCATTTGTTAGATGGGGTGATCAAAGAAGATATTGCTCTTGAACAAGGTGTTTAGTCGGGATTTTATCTCTAGCAGGAATTGAATCATAACTAAGAATTTTTTACTACTAATCCATACCGTTGATGTTTAAATTAAACTTTAAAATTGCCCTTAGGAATTTATTAAGAAATAAAACCGCATCGATGATTAACATTAGTGGGCTGGCTATCGGTCTTGCTGCCTGCCTGATGTTGTTAATGTACGTAGCCTACGAATGGAATTATGATCGTGGCTATAAGAATAAGGACAATATTTACCAGGTAATGGTCAATTTTTCTGATCAGAATAAACAGGTGACGGCAACTGGAGATCAGGCACCAAATGTCCTTGCTAAAACTTTAAAGCAAGAAATTCCGGAAATTGAACACATTGCGAGAATCCTCTGGCCTATAAAACGTCTCCTTGCAAATGGAGATAATACGTTTAAAGTAGAAGGCAGGTCGGCAGATGCCGAAATCTTAAAAATCTTTGATTATAAATATATCGCTGGTAGTCCAGAAACTGCTTTTAAGGATCCTAATTCTGTTTTGCTGACTGAGAGTACGGCAAAAAAGCTATTCGGAACCACTGATGTATTGAATAAGGTATTAAAATATGAAAATCAGGCAGATGTGAAGGTGGGCGGGGTCATCAAAGACCATGAGCCAAATACAACTTATCAGTTTGATTGTTTAATTCCATGGGCTTTACAAGCAAAGCTGGATGACTGGGTTGAAAAACCAAACTGGGGAAATTTCGCCTTTTATACTTTGCTGACTTTGAAAGAAGGGGTTAACGTAGACCATTTTAATACTAAGATTAGCAATATCATAGTTACGCATGCACCCAGCGATAATATAGACCCTAGTGTTTTTGTACAGCCATTGGTGGACCTTCACCTGTATGGAGAATTTAAAAACGGACATCCTTCAGGAGGAAGAATTGAACAGCTGCGTTTCTTTGTTGCGCTTGCTTTAGGGATTTTGATCATTGCCTGTATTAACTTTATGAACCTGGCTACTGCAAGGTCTCAGAAGAGAGCAAAAGAAGTGGGGATAAAGAAGACGATTGGGGCCTCGAGAAAATCACTGGTTGTACAGTTTCTATTGGAATCGTTATTGCTCACCTTTGTGAGTGTGGTGTTGGCGGTAATGCTGGTGGAGCTGGCCTTGCCTAAGTTTAATCATTTGCTGAACATTCAGCTGGAACTTAATTACGGAAACCCAATTGCCTGGCTGACTGCAATTGCATTGATAGTAGTAACGGGTGCATTGGCAGGAAGCTACCCAGCTTTTTACCTTTCGGCTTTTAACCCGATTCAAACGATGAAAAAGTCGGTAAATGCGAAGCAAGGTTTCTCATTGTCGTTCAGACAAGTGTTGGTCGTAGTTCAATTTACTTTTGCAATTGTACTCATTGTGGGGACGCTGGTTGTGTATCAGCAGCTGCAATATATTAAGAATAAACCATTGGGATATGACGTGAATTCCTTATTGGAGATGCCTCATGAGGGCAATTTATATCCGAAATTCGACTTGTTAAAGGAACGACTTCTGGCTTCTGGAGCAGTAACAAGCATATGCCAGTCGTCGGGAAGTATTTCTATGCCCAATTCAAATGGTTCAGGAATGGAGTGGAAAGGAATGTCTGAGGATGGTAAACGCATGTCTTTTAACCAGATTTATACCAGCTATGATTTCATTAAAACAAATGGGATAAAACTGATAGAAGGGCGGGATTTTGACCCTAAAATTGCTTCAGATAAAATGGCTTTGATGCTCAGTGAAACTGCAATTAAAACCATGGGTTTAAAAGACCCAATAGGTCAGAAGATCAAGCTATGGGGTGCAGATAGGACTGTTGTAGGGGTCTTTAAAGACCTTACCTGGGGAGATCCGGCAAAAATGAACCTGCCGATGATGATTGGTTTTAATCCACTGAATAGTGATGTCATTAATATGCGGATGAACACCTCAAACCCTACCTCGGAAAATATAGAGACCATCAGTAGAATTACCAAAGAGATTAATCCGGAGTTCCCTGTCGACATCAAGTTTGTTGACCACCTGATTCAGGCTAAATTTGAAAATGAAATGATCCTTGGTGTATTGTCAAATTTATTTGGTGGATTGGCGATATTTATTTCTTGCCTGGGCTTATTTGGCCTGTCTGCTTTTAGTGCAGAACAACGCACAAAAGAAATTGGGGTACGCAAGGTATTGGGCGCCTCTGTAAGTGGTTTGGTGAAATTATTATCGCTGAGTTTTGTGAAAATGGTACTGGTTGCCTTGATCATTGCGATGCCGATTGCCTATTGGATGATGGACAAGTGGTTGTCGAAATTTGATTACCATATTGCTATAGGGCTGCCTGTTTTTGTATTAACAGCGGTCTTAACACTCCTGGTTGCCCTTCTAACAGTAAGTTGGCAAGCATTCAAAGCTGCGAAAACAAATCCGGTAGAGGCATTGAAATACGAATAGATTTTTAGGGAATGACATGTATCTTTGTGGGATGCAACGTCGTTTTACAGATCAGCTTAATCGCAGTATATCTATTAATTATCCTCCAAAAAGGATCATCTCACTAGTCCCATCTCAGACTGAATTGCTGTTTGAGCTGGGACTGGATGCAGAAGTGATTGGGATCACTAAATTTTGTATTTATCCGGAGGCCAAGTTTAAAGAAAAGACTAAAATTGGCGGTACCAAGAAATTAAATATGGAGCTGATCAGGAGTTTGAAACCAGATTTGATCATTGGCAATAAGGAGGAGAATGAACAGGGGCAGATCGAAGAGCTGATGGCTGAATTTCCGGTTTGGATGAGTGATATTCATGATTTGGATGGGGCGAAAAAAACGATCACCGAAATAGGAGCACTGGTAGATCGGGAGCCAGAATCCGCATATCTTAATCACCTGATTACTGCAGGATTTAACGATTTACAAACTTTAGCCTTGCAAAATGGCCTGAATAAATCAGTAGCTTACCTGATTTGGAAAGGACCTTATATGTTTGCTGGAAGAAACACTTTTATCAATCAGATGCTGGCTATGAATGGCCTTAATAATGTAGTGAAAGAGAGCCGCTATCCAGAAATGGATTTGGAAACACTCGCAGGGCTGCATCCAGATCTGGTATTTTTATCCTCGGAACCTTATCCTTTTAAAGAAAAACACCTGGAAGAAATCAGACAGGCACTACCTAATTCAAAAGTAATGCTGGTAGATGGGGAAATGTTCTCCTGGTATGGCAGCAGACTGGTAAAAGCGGTTCAATATTTATTTCAATTGCAGAAAGAACTGTATTAAATCTGCTGATTTAGCATTGATTTTAAGGGCTTGAAAAAAAGATTGAAAATTAAATCCTGTAAGATCAATAGGTTAGCTAAAGTGCCGCTGAATAATTGAAAAAGAGTTTTTAAGTATAGAAACAATAGCTATATTTGCAATCCCGAAAGGGAACATCCTAACTGCGGAAGTGGCGTAATTGGTAGCCGCACCAGACTTAGGATCTGGCGCTTCACGGCGTGGGGGTTCGAGTCCCTTCTTCCGCACAACAATTGAAAAATCAGCCCCGAAAGGGCTGTTTTTTTTTCTCAAAAATTTCAGTTTTTTTCGACCTCAGGGTGCTGCCCTCAGGTGATAGACTATTGTATTTGTGCTTTATCTATCTAAAGCGTTGGCTGAGTTCCATTAGGGGGCTGGTAGGGCCCTGCTAGGGCCCAAGGCTCTGCAAGAGTTGTTTCAGTGCCTTCGTAGGACTTGGGTAAATAAGGGTCAATATAGGTCTGATGCAAGCCGGTTTAATTAGTTGAGGGGCGAGTGAATTATTTGTTTTTTATTTTTGGTCCCGATCAGGAAGGGTTGATGAGCTAAATGTCTGATTATTTGAGGTTAAAAGAGTAGCTGCTTATTGGGGATCAAAAAAACATATTTTTTATTTGAAATTTTTATGTGTTTTTAAAAAACTATTCTATCTTTGCAATCCCGAAAGGGAATATCCTAACTGCGGAAGTGGCGTAATTGGTAGCCGCACCAGACTTAGGATCTGGCGCTTCACGGCGTGGGGGTTCGAGTCCCTTCTTCCGCACAAAAAAGGTGATAACTTGTAAAAGCTATCACCTTTTTTATTTTCAGAGAATTTTAAAAGCATTTTTCTTGTTTTAATGCGCCATAGACGCATGATTGCATGCCTCTAATCCGTTTCCGGCTCAAAATTTTCATTTCCAGTTGTAACTTCTGGTATTGCCCAAGCGCAAGGAAATGGTCGATTAAATATTTTAAGTTATTTAAATTTCTTTTTAATGCTGTTTAATTGCTTTATTATGGTTATTTTCGTTTGTATGACCTTGCCAATTAATATTGAAGATTTGATCCATGGAAAGACGGTAGAGTGGGAACGTCTGGAGTTTAAGAAGGGCTGGAACCCTGAAAAAGTGATTCATACAATTTGTGCCTTCGCTAACGATTTAAATAACTGGGGAGGTGGCTATATTATTATCGGCATCGATGAGTTTGAGGGACAGCCTGTATTGCCGCCAGAAGGACTGCATATCAATCAGCTAGATAAAATTCAGGGCGAAGTTCTGACTTTGGCTTATCAGGTTCTGCCGAATTATTTTCCAATTATCCAGCCGTATTTATTGCAGGGTAAGCATATCATTGTCATTTGGTGTCCGGCAGGTGATAATCGACCATATACCGCTCCAATTGCACAGGGTATCAAAGCGCAGCGTTATCCGTATATCAGATTTGGATCAAGAAGTATCATCGCAAAAGATGGAAATCTTAAACGCCTGCAGGAGCTGGGTGCAAGAATTCCCTTTGATGATCGGGTAAATGGTCAGGCTAAGATTTCAAATCTCGATCTTGGTTTAATACAGGCATACCTATATGAGGTGAAAAGTGATTTATTGGTAGAAAGCCGGAAGATAAGTCCTGAGGCCCTGGGACGGCAAATGCATATTTTTAAAGGACCAGATGAGAGTTTAAGGCCTGTGAATGCAGGGATTTTGTTTTTCTGTAAGGAGCCGGAAAAATTTATCAGCCGATCCTGGATTGAACTGGTATGGCATAAAGGTTTTACGGGAAAGAATTTTACAGAGAAATATTTTAAAGGTCCAGTTCACTATCAATTGCGGGCCGTTTTGGATTTTATTCAAAATAATATTATTCAGGAATTTGTGGTAAAAAATCCAGATAAAGCAGAAGCTACTCGCTATTATAATTATCCTTTTATTGCACTGGAAGAGGTTTTGTCTAATGCTGTTTATCATAAAAGCTATGAATTAGGAAGCCCAATTGAGGTGCAGATCTGGCCGGATAAAATCGAAGTGTTGAGTTATCCCGGACCGGTTCCGCCTGTTGATTCCCAAATTATACAACAGCAAAAAAGAATAGTAGCAAGGGAATATCGTAACAGGAGGATCGGAGACTTTTTAAAGGAGCTCAAACTTACCGAAGGAAGAGGAACTGGATTTCCTGCAATCTATCATGCCATGGAGCAGAATGACTCGCCAGAACCCATCTTTGAAACAGATTTGGCCTGCACTTACTTTTTAACAATCCTTCCGGCTAAACTTAATGATGTACAGGGAATCGTTGCTGAAAATGAAGGTGCAAATCGAAATGAAGGTGCAAATGTGGCTGTTATTGAGGGAGCAAATCGAAATGAAGGTGCAAATGTGGCTGTTATTGAAGGTGCAAACGAAAATGAAGGTGCAAATGGTTTAAATGCAGTCCTGACAGCAGTATTTAAAGAGGCTAGTGCTAATCAACGGACTAAGTTGGAGCCTTTACTTGCCAATTTAATTGAAGAGCCAGGTGGTAAGGCTAATGACTATGCAAATTTGACGGGTTTGTCGTTAAGTACTATTGAAAGATACATTCGCCAGTTAAAGAAAGTGGGTTTGGTTTGTTTTAGTGATAAATCAACTAAAATTGGGGGCTATTTTATAACTGAACAGTTTAGAAATGCCCTGTTGAAATAATTTACCGTCCTGCTTTTGCCTGGTTTTTGAATGATTTGTATGCCTGTTTATTTCATCTTTGGGAGGCTGAGATTCAGATACTCAGTAGCGTAATATTTTCAATTATAGGCTTTGAAATCAACAAAAAAGAATATATTTGCGCCCTCGAAAGGGAAATTTGAGCGGTGGGTTGGAGTCAATTCTTCCGCAATAAAAGTTCCTCCGGAACACGGGGGATTTTTTGTATATAGACATTAATAATTATTGATTCAGAAAGATGAACATTACACAGGAAAAAATTAACGACTTAAATGCGGTTGTAAAAATTAAGATTTCACCTGAAGATTATACTGAAAAGGTTGATAAATCTATAAGAGAACAAGCTAAAAAATCAAACCTTCCTGGTTTTCGTAAAGGAATGGTTCCTGCAGCACATATTAAGAAAATGTTCGGCAGAAACATTTTGGTGGAAGAAATCAATACCCTATTGAGCGAAACTTTAAGCAAGCACCTTGCAGATAATAAAGTGGAAGTTCTTGGTCAGCCATTACCAATCATGGATGATACTAAAGAATACAAATGGGATGGTACTGATGAATTCGAGTTTGACTATGAATTAGGTCTTGCACCAGCAGTAGAGGTAAAAATCACAGCTAAAGATAAATTTACACAATACGTTGTTAAAGCAGATGCTGAAACATTGGCTTCACGTATCAAAAATATCAGAAGAAGCTATGGCAAAATGACAAACCCTGAAGTTTCGGCAGAAGATGACGTCCTTTATGCCGATTTAGCACAACTTTCTGCTGATGGTTCAGTTTTTGAAGGTGGCATCACCAGTACAGGATCTATTCGTTTAGATCAGGTAGCTGATAAAAAGATTTTGAAAACCTTAGTTGGTTTGAAAAAAGACGATGTTGTGGAATTAGATGTTCAGAAAGCGTTTGATAACAATGAGGTGATCATTGCCAAATTGTTAAACATTCCTGAAGAAGAAGCTAAAGAAGTAAAATCGAAATTCCAGGTAACGGTTAAAAATGTAAACCGTTTAGAGGAATCTGATTTAAATCAGGAGTTCTTTGATAAATTATTTGGTGAAGGCGTAGTTACTGATGAGGCTGGTTTTACCGCTAAAATCACAGAAGAAATAGAAGGAATGTTCAAGCAGGATGCAGATCGCAAATTGCAGAATGACATCTACACGAAACTAACTGAATCCGTGAAAATGGAATTGCCAGATGAGTTTTTACGTAAGTGGTTAAAAGCAACTAACGAAAAACTAACTGACGCTGAATTGGCTGAAGGATATGATGATTTCGCTAAAAACCTGAAATGGACTTTAATTGAAAACAAATTAATTAAAGACAATAGCATCGAAATCAAATATGAGGATGTATTCCAGACTGCTAAACAACGTTTAGATGCACAGTTCAGAATGTACAGCCCAAGCCCAATGCCAGAAGATCAATTGGCACAGTATACGGCTACTTTCTTGAAAGAGAAAGACAATGCAAACCGTATTTTTGATGAAGTAAAAGCGATTAAAGTTTTTGAATACATCAAATCTGTAGCTACTATTGAAGAAAAAGAAATAGCTTATAATAAGTTCATCGAAATGAAGTAATCCAGGGTAAAACCAGATACTTTTAATCGATATTAGAATAAGGCGGCTTTATTAAGGCCGCCTTATTTATATAAAGACATTACAGAATTTTACAATACCACAATAATTTACCAATTTAGTTTTGCTAATTTGGTGAAATTAGAAGGGTAGAATTAAATATAAAATAGACATACTGATGAAAATAGACAAAGACGAATTTAGAAAATACGCTGTTAAACACCATCGTATTAATGGTTTAAACGTGGATCGTTTTATTGGTGCTACCAATAATTCTCCAAAAAGTATGACTCCTTATATTATTGAAGAGCGTCAGCTTAACGTGGCACAAATGGATGTGTTTTCACGTTTAATGATGGACCGTATCATATTTTTAGGTGATGCGATCTATGATGGTAACGCAAACATTATACAAGCACAATTACTGTTTTTACAGTCTACCGATAACAATAGAGACATTCAGATTTATATCAATTCACCAGGTGGTTCTGTATATGCAGGATTAGGTATCTATGATACGATGCAATACATCTCAC
This sequence comes from Pedobacter polysacchareus, assembly GCF_019802255.1. Lineage (GTDB taxonomy): Bacteria > Bacteroidota > Bacteroidia > Sphingobacteriales > Sphingobacteriaceae > Pedobacter > Pedobacter polysacchareus. The sequence goes on from NZ_JAHYSS010000002.1 coordinate 528,016, forward strand.
CAGATGTGGCGACGATCTGTACCGGTATGGCTGCCTCTATGGGTGCTGTATTACTTGTAGCAGGTGCTAAAGGAAAACGTGCTGCATTGCCACACTCACGTGTGATGATCCACCAGCCATCAGGCGGTGCTCAAGGTGTTGCTTCTGATATGGAGATCAACCTGAGAGAAATGTTGAAACTGAAAAAAGAATTATATGATATCATTTCTAACCACTCCGGACAAGATTACGAATGGGTAGAAAAAGCTTCAGACCGTGATTACTGGATGAAAGCTGATGAAGCCAAAGGCTTTGGAATGATTGATGAAGTGCTGGGAGCGAATAACAAAGAAAAAAATGGCGAAACAAAATAAAGAATCCCGTTGCTCTTTTTGCGGATCAGGTAAGCAGGATACTTTAATGCTTATTGAAGGTCTTGATGCCTACATTTGCGATAAATGTGTGACTCAAGCCAATCAGTTACTGGCTCAGGAACTGGGAAGCAAAAAAGGGAAACCAATGGATACCTCGATTACCTTATTGAAACCAATGGAAATCAAAGCGCATATTGACCAATACGTTATCGGTCAGGATGATGCCAAGAAAGTACTTTCTGTAGCGGTATACAACCACTATAAGAGATTGGGCCAATCGGTAGACCAGGCAGATGAGGTGGAGATTGAGAAATCAAACATCATGCTGGTAGGGGAAACCGGAACTGGAAAAACCTTATTGGCGAAAACTATTGCGAAGATCCTGCACGTTCCTTTCTGTATTTGCGATGCGACGGTATTAACCGAAGCCGGATATGTTGGTGAGGATGTGGAAAGTATCTTAACGCGTTTATTGCAGGCTGCGGACTACGATGTGGCCTCAGCAGAACGTGGTATCGTTTACATTGATGAGGTGGATAAGGTGGCGCGTAAAAGTGATAACCCTTCTATTACCAGAGATGTGTCGGGAGAAGGCGTACAACAGGCTTTACTGAAGATCTTAGAAGGTACTGTAGTAAATGTTCCACCTCAGGGCGGACGTAAACACCCGGATCAGAAAATGATTCCTGTGAATACCAACAATATCTTGTTCATCTGTGGTGGTGCTTTCGATGGTATCGAACGTAAAATCGCGAACAGATTGCGTACTCAGGCAGTAGGTTATAAAGTGAAAAAGGACGAAGAAGAATTAGACCTTAAAAACCTTTATAAATACATCACACCTCAAGATTTAAAATCTTTTGGTTTGATTCCTGAATTAATTGGACGTGTGCCAGTATTGACCCACTTGAATCCTTTAGATAAAGCAGCATTGCGTAATATCCTGACCGAACCGAAGAACTCTTTGTTCCGTCAGTACGTGAAATTGTTTGAATTTGAAGGTGTGAAATTGACTTTTGAAGATGACGTTTTAGACTTCATCGTAGATAAAGCAATGGAATATAAATTGGGTGCAAGGGGCTTACGCTCCATCTGCGAGGCAATTATGCTGGATGCCATGTTTGACATCCCTTCTGATCCTAGCATTAAGGAGTTGAGCATTACGCTCGATTACGCGCTGGAGAAATTCGAAAAGGCTGACTTTAAAAAGCTGAAAGCTGCTTAAATAATTTAATCCCCGTTTTACGGGGATTTTTTTTAACTTGTTATTTTAGGATTTGACATAAATTATGGCATTTACCTTGTAGCAATAAATATAAATACAACTATACTAGAAAAAGGAGATATATGAATGAAGAATTAGAAGTAAACAAAGACGGAAAAGAGGGCAAAAAAGCAAAGAAAGTTAAAGAGGTAGAAACTCCCGTAAAATCTGGTTTGAAATCTAAAGGTGATATCGTTAAAAACTGGCTTCCAAGATATACAGGCAGAGCATTGGAAGATTTTGGACAATACATCTTATTGACCAATTTCAGCAAATACGTACAGATGTTTTCTGAATGGCATGGTGATGCCCCTATTATGGGCTTAGATAAACCGATGCAGAGTGTCACTGCTGATGGGATCACCATCATCAATTTTGGAATGGGCAGTCCGATGGCAGCGACTATGATGGACTTATTAACTGCTGTGGCGCCTAAAGCGGTTTTGTTTTTAGGAAAATGCGGTGGTTTGAAAAAGAAAAACCAATTGGGTGATTTGATCTTACCAATTGCGGCGATCAGAGGAGAGGGTACTTCTAATGATTACCTGCCTGCTGAAGTGCCAGCATTACCGGCCTTCGCCTTGCAGAAAGCGATCTCTACCACCATTCGTGACCATTCCAGAGATTACTGGACCGGAACTTGTTATACCACTAACCGCAGGGTTTGGGAGCATGATAAAGCGTTTAAAAAGTATTTGAAGACTTTACGTGCGATGGCCGTAGATATGGAAACTGCTACGATTTTTACCACAGGATTTGCCAATAAAATTCCTACCGGAGCATTGCTGCTGGTTTCTGATCAGCCAATGATTCCTGAAGGAGTGAAAACTGCAGAAAGCGATAGCTCAGTAACCAGCAATTATGTAGATACGCATTTAAGAATTGGAATTGACTCTTTAAAGCAGTTGATTAATAATGGATTAACAGTGAAACACTTGCACTTTTAATCTTCATCAGCGCTTTTAGGAAAATCAAAAGCTAATAAATTACCGGTATGGTGGCTTATCTGTGCCCATTTTTCAAATGGAAACTCTATAAGCACTGTACCACAAGTAGGGATATTATAGAGGTTCGCGTTACTCAGGTAATTGGCGAATTCTGTAAGTCCCGGATTGTGACCAAATAAAGCAACGGTATCGTATTTATCGCTCAGCTTATTCAGCACTTTGAGTAAAGTCATGACATTGGCTTCATAAATTGCTGTTTCTTCCTGGATCATGGTCAATGGCTTGTTCCAAACCTCTGCGAAATACTTTGCCGTAGTCAATGCGCGAACGGCTGGACTACTCACTAACAACTGAGGAACCTGGCCTTTTTTTAATATTCTGCCTGCCATTTCTGGCGCATTTCTCAGCCCGCGGGCATTTAATGGTCTGTCAAAGTCGGAAATATGGCTATTTCCCCAATCAGATTTTCCGTGTCGTATCAATAGAAGTTGTTTGCCCATGAATTAGTTTGTTTATAACACTATTTATAACATTTGATTCGGTTAAATTGTTCATGCAGGCAAAATCACCTCTGTAGCATGGAATATTGCCATAAACAGAGCATGGGCGACAATACAAATCGATTTGTACTGCGTCATTAATAGATTGTCCGTAGCCTAAAAATCCAGCATAAGGATGTGTAGCTCCCCAAACGGATACTACAGGGATATTTTTAAGCGAAGCCAGGTGCATACCGGAGGAATCCATGCTAAGCATCACATCCAGGTTTGATATAAAATCCAATTCTTCTTCCAGCTTGATCTTCCTTACCAGAGAAGTGATATTTTCATGTTTAGCAGCCCAACTATCGGCAATTGCTGCTTCTTCCGGCGATCCGCCAAAAATAAAGAGGTGGTGACCCAGACCCGCCAGTTCAAGAACTACATTTTCCATTTTGTGCAGCGGATACACCTTTTGTAAATGCTGGGCAAAAGGGCTTACACCAATCCATTTCTGCGTTTTCTCAGGGAACAACACGTTGTTTAATGGCGCTGGATCAGATTTTTTTAAGGTATTGGAAAGCGTAAAAGGCAAGCCTAATTTTTGGAATACTTTTGCATAACGTGCAACCGTTAATTCGAGAGGGATGAAAACTTTATCAGCTTTGCGCGTTAATGCAGCTTTCTCTTTTCTTCCTTTGTCGACAGACACAGATTTGATTCCTTTTAACAGGAAAAGGAAACATAATATTTTGCTCCTGAGGTTGCTGTGTAAATCAGCAATTGCGGTAATGTCCTGTCTGCTCAGTTCCCGGAAAAGTTTTAATAATCCGAAAAAACCTTTGTGTGTTCCTTTAGGATCAAAAGCATGAAAGCTCAGTCGATCCACTCCCCTAAAAAAAGGTTCAAAAAAAGGTCTGCTGACTACGAGTAGCTGATGTGAAGGATAATGTTCGGTAAATTCTTTTAGAATGGGGGCAGTCATAGCGACATCCCCCATTGCTGAGAAACGGATTACTAAGAGCTTAGCAGTTTCTTTAGGCATTAATTACTTATTGTTATAAAGCACAGGGTTCATGCTCGGATCATTATACATTTTCATTTGCTTATAAACTTTCATGTATTTTGCGCCGCTTTCAATATCAGCGATCAATTCATCTAAACTAGCAGAAAGATCTGTCCTTTGGTTTAACAGAATGTTAAGTTTTGCAGTACAGCTGATTTTATGTTCTTCAGACGCATCTTCACGAAGGGTCTCTTCGTTCATATGGTAGATTTTTAAAGCAAGGATTGATAACCTGTCGATTACCCATGCCGGGCTTTCAGAATTGATCTTTGCATTTGCCGCTGGTGTGATGTTTTTATATTCTTCCAGGAAGTAGCTGTCGATATATTCTACTACGTCTGTACGTTCCTGATTCGACGCATCAATGCGGCGTTTCCATTGCAATGCGATGACCGGATCAATTTCCGGATTGCGAATCACATCTTCCATATGCCACTGCGCAGTATCGATCCAGCATTTCATGTACAGTAAATGCTCTAGCGTACCAATTGGGTAAGGATTTTCAATGGGTTGATCTATATTGTTGTGAATGTGATAATCATTGATCACGTCCTGAAATATTTTATTACAAAGCTGGCTAATCATGGCTCAAAGGTAAGGATAACTATTTTTTATTGTGGAAGTATTCTGAGATATCTTGGAGCGTCATGGCGTTTAAACACTGTTTTGCTTCAAGACCACCTTTTCTACCGATGAGTACGCCATAGTGCATGTCATAGAAGCCTTCCATTCGATGTGCATCTGGGTTAACGGATAATAAAACACCTTTTTCTAAGGCGTAACGGTGCCAGCGCCAGTCGAGGTCTAAACGTAAAGGATTGGCATTGATTTCGATGACCACTTTATTGGCTGCGCAGGCGTCGATTACTTTTGCATAATCAATCGGGTATCCTTTTCTGCTCAGCAGTAATCTACCGGTAGGGTGTCCAAGAATCGTTGTATAAGGGTTCTCTATGGCTTTAATTAATCGGGCGGTGGCTTTATCTTCATCCATTCTTAAATTGCTGTGCACAGAGGCTACGACAAAGTCGAATGTTTTCAAAATATCATCACTATAGTCTAAAGATCCATCGTTCAAGATGTCACTTTCAATTCCTTTAAAGATTTTGAAAGGGGCAAGTTTAGCGTTTAAGGCATCGATTTCCTGGTGTTGTGCATATAAGCGCTGTTCGTTTAATCCATTGGCATAGAATGCTGATTTGGAGTGGTCGCAGATTCCGAAGTATTCCATTTTCAGGTTGTCTTTGCAGAAAGTAGCCATTTGCTCCAGGGTATGTACACCATCACTCCAGGTGGAGTGGTTGTGTAAACTTCCTTTCAAGTCTTCGTAGCTGATTAGTGTTGGCAGTTTGTTTTCTTTTGCCAGCTGTACTTCATTTAATCCTTCGCGGATTTCAGGAGCTACAAATGCGAGCCCAGCGGCTTTATAAATGTCTTCTTCAGTTTCAAAAGGACCATTTCCTGCCAGAGCAAGCACTTCATTCACATGCTGTTCATTGCCGGTGAGCTTGAACCAATTCAGATAGAAAGTTTCTTTCGGACAGAGGTGTATTTGTGTTTTTAATCCGGAGAGGGTAGTGGCATGAAAAGTTCCATCCGCCTGCTCTTCAAAAGTAAGGCCGTCAAATGAGCTGATTTTCTCCTGAACTTCTTCAGGGCTAGTGACACCTATTAAGAAAGGAACATTTTCAATGATCTCCATGCAGCGTCTGTATTCGCCGGCAATACCTAATAACGGCGTTCCAGAAATCTGGTTTAACCACACCGCAAGGTCTGCATATAGCTTATTTACGGTACTTTCTGCATGGGCGTATAAGAATTTCCCTAATCCAGCCATCCTAAACTCGATGATCTTTTTGATCTCTTCCTGGGTTTTCAATCCAAAGCCTTTAGCTTCGATCAGGCGATTTTCATTACAGGCATAATAAAGTTCTCCGATGTTTTCAATACCAAGGTCTTTCCAAATCACGAGGATTTTTTTAGGTCCAATACCTTTGATGCCCAGCATTTCGACAATACCTTCTGGTGTTCTTTCCAGAATTTCTTGTAGATCACTCATCGTGCCTGTTTCCAGGAGTTCCCAGACTTTGGCAGAAATGCTCTTTCCAAGTCCGTCGATCTGTGCGATTTCCTCCAGACTTTTACCTTGAATGGCAAAAGGAAGTTTATCTACTTTTAAACCAGCATTAGCTACTGATTTGATCTTAAAAGGGTTCTCATTGTGTAATTCCATCAATTGAGAAAGCAGTCGCAAATTGCGTGAAATGGTCTTATTTTCCATGGGGATGCTAAATTAAATAAAAAGCCCCGATTTTCCGATTAAACTGGAAATGGCTGTCGGAATGCCCATAAAAAAAGGTCTAATCTTTAATCCGCTATATAGGGATCAAAAGATTAGACCTTTTGAATTTTTTAAATCTGCTTAGTTCACATTGATGTCAAATGGCATTCTTGCCTGTACACCTGATTTCGAAACTGCAGTTTTAATTTGCTCATAGATCAGGTAATTGGCACCTAGTTCCTGTTTGGCATAATAGCTTTTTATTTTATCAGTTGAAGTCTCCAGTAAGGCTTTGATCGGGTCAATCATTTCTGGGTATTCTACGATTCTATAGTCGGTGATTTTAGCTTTTTTAGCAGCGGCTTTGATGGCATCTTCGAAACTGCCTGTTCTATCGGCCAGGCCAATTTTAACGGCATCAGTTCCAACCCAAACACGGCCACCGGCGATGCTGTCGATATAGGTTTTACTTTTCTTACGTCCATTTGCTACACGTGTAATGAAACTATCATACACATGGTTTACGCTATTTTGAATGATCAGTTTTTCTCCGGCAGTCATTGGACGGTTGGTACTCATGATGTCTGCATATTGTCCGGTTTTTACGCCATCAAATGTAACGCCAAGATGGGTATTCATTAATTTCTGTAAGTTAGGAATCATGCCGAATACACCGATTGAGCCCGTAATGGTATTTGGCTGTACAAAGATAGAATCGGCAGCACAGGCGATATAATATCCGCCGGATGCGGCTACGTTACCAAAAGAAGCGATCACTGGTTTCACTTTTTTAGTCAGCACTACTTCTCTCCAGATCACGTCTGAAGCAAGGGCGCTGCCACCTGGTGAATTTACCCTTAAAACAATGGCTTTAATACTCGTATCGGTTCTGGCTTTTCTGATGGCTCTGGAAATTCTTTCCGAACCGATCTGATCATTGCTGCCTTCGCCTCCCATAATATCGCCATTGGCATAGATCACCGCAACTTTGGTTCTGTTGGTGTTTCCTTTGCTGCCCATGATGACATTTTTCGCGTAGTCATTGATAGAAATGGTGGTTAAGTTTTTGTTTTTACTCGTTCCGCTTAATGATTTTAACTCATCAAGAATTTCGTCTTTATACCTTAGTCCATCCACCATTTTATACTTTTCTGCATCTTTAGGCTGCTGGATTTTATATTCATTTGCAATCTGGAAAAGACTGTCTTTACCAATGTTTCTACTTTTTGAGATGTCATTCAGGAAGGTTGTGTACAGTCCGCTTACATAAGCAGTTACCTGCTCGCGGTTTTTATCACTCATTTTAGTATCGATAAAAGGCTCTACAGCACTTTTATAACTACCTACGCGAACGATCTGCATTTCCACACCTAACTTATCTAATGCACCTTTAAAGAAGGGCATTTGTGAGCTTAATCCTTTAAATTCCAAGGCACCTTCAGGATTGATGTATATTTTATCTGCCACTGAGGCTAAGTAATACGCACCTTGGGTATAGACTTCGCTATAGGCGATAATTTTCTTTTTACTGGTTTTAAAGTCGATCAGGGCTTCTCTGATTTCTCTCATGTTGGCATAGCCCGCATTTGGAGAAGATACGCTCAGGTAGATACATTTAATATTGTCATCATATTTTGCTGATTTCAGGGCTTTGATGATGTCGGTAAAACCGATGCTTTTTTTTCGTTCATCACCTAAGATCGGCAATTCAGATAGCGGATCGCTATAAGTACGTTCAGTAACAGCCTGGTCCAGGTTGAGGTAAAGTACAGAGTTATTGTCGACTACCACCGTTTTATCTTCACCAATAGAAGAAACGACGCCTACGATAATTGCGATGAACAGGAATAAAAACACCACTACCGATAAAATAACTCCTACGACAGTTGCAAAAACATACTTAAAAAATTCTTTCATTTGACGGTTAAATATTTAATTTGTAAATATAGTTAAAAAAATGCCTAAGGCTTTTATATGGAGTTGGATAGTAAAAATGTTTATTTGTTACTGGGAAGTAATTTGGGGGATCGGGAAGCGCTGTTAACAGAGGCCATTGTAGAAATTGGAAATCAGGTTGGTGCGGTATTTGCGCAATCGTCATTTTATGAGACAGCAGCCTGGGGAAAAACCGATCAGCCTGCCTTTTTAAATCTGGCTGTAGGGCTGAAAACTACGTTGAGTCCGCTGGAAGTTTTGAAAGCGGTACTGGGAATTGAAGCAGAATTGGGTCGGGTGAGGAAGGAAAAATGGGGGGCGCGACTGATTGATATTGATGTAATTTTCTATGGAGAGGAAATAGTAGATCTGGGTGAAGAACTTCAAATACCTCATCCTCAGTTACAATATAGAAAGTTCGTACTGGTTCCTTTAGCAGAGATTGCAGGTGAGATAATTCATCCCCTTATCGGAAAACGGGTATCAGAAATATTAGCTATATTAGAGGATAATTTAACTGTAACAAAAATTTAATTTATTAGATTTGTTTTAATGATCGATCCAAATAAGAACAACGAACCACTTGACCTTACTTATCTGAAAGATATGTCTGGGGATAGCGCCGAATTTATTATAGAGATGTTAGACCTTTTTAAATCACAGACGCCTGCTTACGTGGCGGATCTGGGTAAGGCATTAGCAGATGAAGATTGGGCAAGGGCATCGAGCTGTGCGCATAAAATCAAACCTACATTTGCGTATGTGGGACGCGAGGATGCGAAAGACCACATGCAGATGATGGAAAGAAATGCCAGAGAACTCACTAATATTGAAGGATTGCCAGCTGCATTTGAAGAGCTTAACGCATTTGTTGCAGTCTTGTACAGACAGCTGGATGAAGCTAAAGCCGATCTTAAGAAACGGCTTTAACTTTTGTCGTTCTATTCTCTATAATGGATAGAACGATATATAATACTAAAATAAGTGGGATCGCCACAAATTTGAAGATCACTAATAATAAGATAGAAGCGATGATCAGGAGGTATCTGAAGCTATTTTCAGCAAAGCCGAAGCTTTTAAATTTTAAAGCGATTAGTGTAATTTCACTGACCAATAAATAGCATGCCAGGGGAATAAAAGCCAGGTATAATGCTATGGTAGTCGTAGAACTGTCTAAATAAAAAGAATCACTTTCATAGATAAATGGTACGGATGCAATCACTGCGGAGATGGCCGGAGTGGGTACGCCAATAAATTTATCAGTTTGCCTGGTATCAAGGTTGAATTTCGCCAGTCGGTAGGCAGAAAATACAGCTATAAAAAAGGCCAGGTAGGAAAGAATGGAGTAGTTCCCGTATATAAATGTAGCTTTCGGAGCCATCTGGAACAGGATCACTGAGGGCAACACGCCAAAGCTCACCATATCTGCCAAAGAATCCAGTTCTTTACCCATAGGTCCGCTCACCTTTAACAGGCGTGCAGCAAAACCATCAAAAAAATCGATGAACAGGGAAATCAGAATACAAAGGGCAGCCAGTCTTAAATCGTTGTTAAATGCGAAAACAATACCAATACATCCACTAAACAGGTTAGCGGAGGTAATGGCATTGGGTATCTGTTTTATGATCATTTCAAATTAGCTATTCATAGAAATCAAAAACTCTTCGTTAGTTTTTGTATTTCGGATTTGCTGTTGTACAAATTCCATGGCTTCCTGAGCATTCATGTCGGCCAGGTGATTACGTAAGATCCATACACGTTGTAAAGTGTCTCTATCGTGTAGTAAATCGTCTCTACGCGTACTTGATGCCGTAATGTCAATAGCAGGGAAGATACGTTTGTTAGATAATTTACGATCCAACTGTAATTCCATGTTACCAGTTCCTTTAAATTCTTCAAAGATTACCTCGTCCATTTTCGAACCGGTATCTGTTAAAGCAGTAGCAAGAATGGTTAATGAACCGCCTCGTTCGATGTTACGAGCTGCACCGAAGAAACGCTTAGGTTTGTGCAATGCATTGGCATCCACACCACCTGATAATATTTTTCCTGAAGCAGGAGCAGTTGTATTGTAAGCTCTGGCTAATCTGGTGATGGAATCTAATAAGATCACTACATCATGACCGCATTCTACCAGGCGTTTTGCTTTTTCCAAAACGATATTGGCAATTTTAACATGTCTTTCTGCAGGCTCATCAAAAGTAGAGGCAATGACCTCAGCTCTTACGCTTCTTGCCATATCTGTTACCTCTTCCGGACGCTCATCGATCAATAAAATGATCAGGTATACTTCTGGATGGTTTTTAGCAATCGCATTTGCAACTTCTTTTAGTAAATTAGTTTTACCAGTTTTTGGCTGTGCAACGATCAGACCACGCTGTCCTTTACCGATTGGGGTAAATAAGTCGATGATTCTAGTCGAATAGTTGTTGCTTTCAGTGAACAGGTTTAATCTTTCTGTAGGGAATAATGGCGTCAGGTAGTCGAAAGGAACACGGTCCCTTACATCAGCAGGTAAACGTCCGTTGATGGTTTCTACCCTCACTAATGGGAAATATTTCTCGCCTTCTTTTGGAGGACGGATACTTCCTTTTACGGTATCACCAGTTTTCAAACCAAATAGTTTGATCTGAGATTGTGATACATATATATCATCCGGAGAAGACAGGTAATTATAATCCGCAGACCTTAAGAAACCGTAACCATCAGGCATAATCTCTAATACCCCTTCATTGGTGATGGTATTGTCGAAATCCAGGTTTGAATAGCTGTTTTCGGTTTGTTTCTGATTGGCGTTGTGGCTAGGTGTTTTTTGTGGCCTGTTGTCTTCTCTTACCGGACGTTGTTTTTTGTTTTCCGTTTGAGGATTTGCTGCCGTTTCGGTTCTTACTTCTGCAGCAGTTGCTGGTGCTGCAGCTTGATCCTGAGCGGATACTGGAGCGTTAGTAATTTTCTCTTCTGCAACTGGTGTTGGTGCTGGTGCTTTCGATTGTGCCTGGGATGGCTCACTTTCGAATAATGCAGCTCTGTTAAAGTTGCTGTTCTTGCTTTCTTCTTCCTCTTTAGGCGTAATTCTGATCCTTTTTCTGGTAGATTTTTCAGCAGAGCTTTCTTTTACAGCTTTCACTTTTGGCGCTTTTGCAGGTGCTTCACTTTCAACAGGTGCAGCAGCTGGTTCTTGCTCTGCCATTTGAGAGATGATTTCAACCAGTTCAGCTTTACGCAACTCATCGGCATTTAGGATACCTTGAGTTTTAGCTATCTCCCGCAATTCGGCGGTGAGCTTTTCATTTAATTCTGTTTTGTTAAACATTATATGGGTGTAGAGAATATTTTAAAAAAAATTGTTTATCCAATTGAACAGAGCAAAAAATGCATTTATAAAAGATGGTATTGAACAAAATTTTATGGGATTTTCTGGAATGGTCAGATAAACTTTAGGGAATTATGCCACAATTGTATGTATTTGTAAATTAATCTCCAAGAAAAACTTTCAAATGTTTATAAAAATTACATTGAAAAGTTTAAAAACAAGACTTAAATGCCTACGAAATTTGGCATCTTTGCACACAAAATTACGCATAGATGAATAAAAAACAGCTATTTGAGCAGATCCAGATTAAAAAATCTTTTTTGTGTGTTGGGCTTGATCCGGTATTAGAAAATATCCCTCCGCACCTTCTAAAATACGAAAATCCAGTTTTAGAATTCAATAAGCAGATTATTGATGCTACGAAAGATTTGTGTGTGGCGTATAAACCGAACACTGCTTTCTATGAATGTATGGGATTGAAAGGTTGGGAAACATTGATCAAAACCTGGCAATATATGCCGGAAGATATTTTCAGTATTGCAGATGCAAAAAGGGGAGATATCGGCAATACTTCTGCGATGTATGCAGATGCTTTTTTCAATGAGGCTAAGTCGGACATGAGTTTTGACTCGGTTACCGTGGCACCATATATGGGTAAGGACTCCGTAAGCCCGTTCTTAAATTACAAAGATAAATGGGTGATTTTATTGGCACTGACTTCCAATGCTGGTCATAGTGATTTTCAATTACACCAGACTCCAGAAGGAAAATTATACGAAGAAGTGATTCGTATTTCTTCTCAATGGGCAGACAGTGAGCAGTTGATGTATGTGGTTGGGGCAACCAGGGGTTCAGAATTTAAAAATATCAGAAGACTGGCACCGGATAATTTCTTGTTGGTACCAGGGGTTGGCGCGCAAGGCGGAAGTTTAGCCGATGTGTGCGAGTACGGCTTAAATAAAGAGTGTGGTTTATTGGTGAATTCTGCCAGAGGCATTATTTATGCAAGTAAAGGGGAAGATTTTGCAGAACGTGCAAGAGAAGAAGCACTGAAATTACAGCGGGAAATGGAAGCAATTCTATTGGCTGCGAAATTGATATGACCCAAAAGACCGATTTAAAGCTGATCGGGGCTTTATTGGTAGTCGCCATTGTATGGGGGACTACCTACCTTAGTATTCGTGTGGCGGTAGAGACCATTCCTGCCTGGTTTGTGGCAGCGATGCGACAAACCATCGCTTCTTTGATCCTGATGACTATTTTGATCTATAGAAAAGAACTGGCCTGGATGGGCTGGCCCTACCTGCGTCGTCAGATCGTACTCTCTACGTTAATGGTGGTGATGGCCAATGGCATGGTGACCGTGGCAGAGGAAACGATTTCCAGTGGTTTAACTTCCCTGCTGAATTCCTTAAATCCTCTGGTCGTTTTTCTGGCCTGTGTGGCTGTTGGTTTACAAAAACCAAGCTGGAAGGGCTTTATAGGGGTCATGATCGCTTTTCTTGGGGTAGTGTTTATTTTTAGGGATGGCCTTAGTGAATTGCTGGATCCAAATTATAAAACGGGGATCATGTTTCTTTGTTTCGCCATCGGTGGCTGGACCATCGGCACAATTTATACGAAGAAAAATAGCCATAAGTCAGATCATATTTTACTGGACCTGTTTTATCAGTTTGCATTTTCGGCAGTAGCGCAGTTTGCGCTGGCTTTCCTGTTTTCAGGAACTACTTCGCTGAGCAATTGGAGTTTGCATAGCCTGTTGGCAGTAACCTACCTGGCGGTATTTGGTTCTGTATTGACTTTTTTCTGCTATCACTACGCCTTAAAAAGGGTTTCGCCTACAGAGGTTTCTATCCTTACTTATTTTAATACAGTGATTGCCTTGTTTTTGGGCTGGCTGATTTTAGATGAGGTGATTACGAAAGATATTGTCATCGCAACGGTATTGATTATTACCGGGGTATTTATTACGAATTATAGAAGGAAATAATTTTTTTATTCTTTGGTGATAATTCAGGTCTTTATAGTTAAATTAGACTATATGAGATTCCCTGAAATTTTTCTTCATTTTATCTGGCAATTCCGACTGTTCCAGGTACTGAATCTGTTTTGTACCACAGGGGAGCGCTTGTGTATCAAGGGCGTTGGAATGGCCAATAAGCATGCAGGGCCGGATTTTAATCAAGCAAAACTGTGTATCGGCGACCGTACCTGGATTGGTGATGTAGAAATCCATTTGAAGTCATCCGACTGGTTGTTGCATGGTCATCAGGATGATCCAGCCTATGATGCCGTGATCTTACATGTGGTTTATGAGCATGATCAGGTGATTTACCGGAAGGATGGCAGCTTGATTCCGGTGCTGATCCTGAAAGACCTGTTTCCAGAAAGCCTTTTACAGCATTATGAAGGACTAGTTCATTCTATCCATTCTTTTCCCTGCGAAAAACAAATTCATAGGATAGATCCGATCGTCATAAACGGTTTTTTATCCAGAATGATGATTGAGCGATTGGCACAAAAATCGGATTTGGTGTTTGATCACCTGGCTAAAGTAAAGGGAGATTGGGAAGGTACTTTTTATCATTTCCTGGCTAAAAGCTTCGGTTTTAAGGTGAATGAGATTCCTTTTGAACTTTTAGCGACTTCATTGCCTTTGTCGGTGATTCGGAAACACCTGGATCATCCTTCTCAGGTGGAAGCTTTGGTATTTGGACAGGCCGGGTTTTTAGTGGGAACTTTCATAGACGCCTATCCCCGGAAATTGAAAAAAGAATACCAGTTTCTACAAAAAAAGTATGGATTGACACCTATTGGAGTGGGGGCCTGGCGATTTTTGAGAATGCGGCCGCAAAATTTCCCCACCTTAAGGTTGGCGCAATTTTGCGCTTTGCTGTTAAAATCAGATCGTTTATTTTCCAGGGTGCTTGAGCTGGAAGAATTGCCGGAATTAAAGCAGCTGCTGCAAGAGCTTCCTGTCAATCCTTATTGGAAAACCCATTATCACTTTCAAAAAGAGACAAAAAAAGTAGAAATTCAACTGGGACAGCGCTCCATTTTACACCTGATCATGAATGCCGTTTGTCTTTTTGCAGCGGCTTACGGTAAATATTCAGATCAGCCGGATTTGATGAATCGTGGCTTGCAGCTGCTGGAACAAATGCCTGCCGAAAGCAATGTAATCATCAGCCATTACCAGCAAGCGGGTGTAGTGATAGAGAACGCTTTTTTCTCGCAAGCAGTCCTTCAACTAAATAAATATTATTGTGCTCAAAAAAAATGCTTAAATTGTGGTATCGGAATCAAGATATTAAACCAATAAGATGTTCCAACGTATCATTACATTTTTTGAAAAGCAAAGTTTTGGGGTATGTACCTATCTTGCTGAACGATTTAACATATCGATCAGTAAAATCAGGTTGTTTTTTATTTATTCTTCTTTTCTGGCAGTTGGTTTTCCAATTATCTTTTACGTTCTAGCCGCTTTGGTGCTGGATGTGAGACATTATGTAAAAAAAATCAGGCTACGCATCTGGGATGTTTAATTTCATTTATCATCTTTTGCCTTTGGTTTGGAAAGCTTTAAACTTTCAAAATAGCCGCGATCTCCGGAAATCCTTTTTCATCAGCAAGGTCTGTTGGCAATTTGCCGCCTTCCATTCTAATGTCTAAAGCTGCTCCATGTTCCAGTAAGAGGATAATGATCTCTATATTTCCAATTTGTGCAGCGGCATGTAATGCGGTTAGTCCTGCTTGTTGTTTGGCATTTACATCGGCACCCGCCTCTAAGAGCATTTTGGTAATGGCAAAGCTTTTTGCCGCAACGGCGGAATGAATTGGGAAAACGCTGAATCCATTACTGGCAGGAATGTTCGCGTCCGCCCCTTTGAAAAGCAATAGTCTGGTGATTTCTTCATGGCCGAAATAAGCGGCTAGTCCTAAGGCAGTGAAGCCATCTTTTGAAGTTTTATTGAGCAGTTCCGGTTGCTGTGCCAGTAAAAGATCTGTTTCCTGAAATTTACCTAGTGCACAGGCTTCAAAAAGCGTAATGTTTTTCACAAAGCCGGCGATTATCCCTGCAGTGACAGGTTTTTTATAATAACAAGCGAGTAGTAGTGGTGATATCCCATGACTGGTTTCCTGGCTGGTTAGTTCCGGATGCTTGGTCAGCAAATCAGAAATCTCTTGTTTATTGTCTGTTTCTATTAGCGTTTCGAGCTGAGAGATGTCCATTGTTAGATTTAGATCTTAAAATACGGGAATAAATTAACAAATTTTAAATGATATCAACATAAAAAAAATCCCAGCAGATAAAAATACCTGCTGGGATTAACCTTAAAACAAAACTTATCTCTAATTAAAACTTAAACGCTACAGGTATGACTATGATTGCGTTAGAAGGTTTAATCGGTATTGAAATGATGGCTGGGTTTCTCTATTTAAGCAGTTAAGAATTTTTGTTTAATAAGTATACGTTTAAATGTATTTATAATAACTTAGTACATACAAGGATATGTTTTATATTTGTTGTGTATAATATTAGTCACGAAAAATGTCGGTAAGGGGAAATCAATTCAGGTCCAATTCGTTTAAAAACGAATCTGGCGATAAACAGAGCTCGAAGTCAACAACGTCCAGACCATCAACAGAAAGATTTAACATCATGCCGCGCCTGGATTTTCAGAATGGCAGGTTGTTTAAGATCATCGGGTTAGTGTTTGTGGTATTGTCTTTATATTTTCTAATTGCTTTTACTTCTTACCTTTTTACCTGGCAGGAAGACCACAGTTATGTAATCGATGCTAATGGCGGATGGGGTAATCTTTTTAAGACCTACGAAGAGCTACAGCAGGTAAATATCAATCCAGTGGTGTCTAATTGGCTAGGTAAAATCGGGGCTTTACTGGCACATCAGTTTATTTATGAATGGTTTGGTTTAGCTTCCTTCTTATTCATCTTTGTATTCTTTGTGATCGGCTACCGCCTCCTGTTTAAGGTGAAAATATTCTCTATTGAAAAAACATTGGCTTATAGCCTTTTCTTTTTATTGTTCATCTCTTTAACCCTTGGTTTTGCGCATTCCTTTATCAGCGATGCTCCGCATTTTCTCGAAGGGGAGTTTGGGTATTGGACGAATAAATTACTGACCGCACAAATTGGAAAGGCTGGCGTAGCTGGATTAATTGGCTTTTTGGGCTTATCAATCCTGATCATTGCCTATAATATTGACTTTAAATTGCCGGAAAGGAAGAAAAAGGAAATGATTTTACCTGATCTTTCAGAAGAAGAGGAATTAGGGACTGATAATGAAATGCGCTCAGAGCCGGTAGAGTTTACTTTAAATGACCGGTTGGCAAGAGATCAAAAAAGAGAGCAGCAAACGATCAGGCCTTCCAGCAGGTTTGAAGAAGCTGAAGAGCGGGAATTGGAGCGAGACTCCATTCCAGCATATCGTGCTTCAAATTCACCGGCAGCTTCACCATTGGCTAATATACAGCTGGAAACTACTCCGGTAACTCCAAGTCCAGCTGAAGCTGTTGTTCCACCGGTACCGCCAGTATTGCCACCAGCCCCAGTAATGTCGGCAGTAACGATGCCTATGGAAATTACACCTACTCCTGAACCGGAATTAGAGCTTACACCAGAATTAGTGCCAGAGGAAGAACCAGAATTGGAATTGGTGATTGAAAAGTCGGAGGATGAGAAAACTTCTGATGAGCTGGTGAAACAGTTTGGTAATTATGATCCTACTTTAGATCTGGCGAGTTACAAATATCCTGGTCTGGATTTATTAGAGAATTATGGTTCCAACAAGATTCCTGTGAATACGGACGAATTGGAAGCGAATAAGAATAAAATTGTCAATACGCTGCTTCATTACAACATTGAGATAGATAAAATTAAAGCAACGATTGGTCCAACGGTCACCTTATATGAGATTATACCGGCACCGGGAGTGAGGATTTCCAAGATTAAAAACCTGGAAGATGATATCGCTTTAAGTTTAGCGGCTTTGGGAATCAGGATTATTGCTCCAATGCCAGGAAAAGGTACAATTGGTATTGAGGTACCTAATTTACACCCAGAAATGGTGTCTATGAAGAGTATTCTGGCCACAGAGAAATTTCAGACCACCACTATGGAACTGCCAATTGCCATGGGTAAAACCATTTCCAACGAGGTTTATATTGGTGATTTGGCGAAAATGCCCCATTTATTGGTGGCTGGTGCTACGGGGCAGGGTAAATCGGTGGGGATCAACTCCATTCTGGTTTCGCTGCTTTATAAGAAACACCCTTCACAGCTGAAATTTGTACTGGTCGATCCTAAGAAAGTAGAGTTAACCTTGTTCAATAAAATTGAACGTCACTTCCTGGCTAAACTTCCAGGAGAAGCAGATGCGATTATTACGGATACCAAAAAGGTGATCAATACGCTGAACTCTTTGTGTATTGAAATGGATCAGCGTTATGATTTGTTGAAAGATGCTCAGGTGAGAAACCTGAAGGAATACAATGAGAAGTTTATCAAAAGAAAACTGAATCCGAATAATTCACACCGTTTCCTTCCATACATTGTATTGATTGTGGATGAGTTTGCGGATTTAATGATGACTGCTGGTAAAGAAGTGGAAGCGCCGATTGCCCGTTTGGCGCAGCTGGCACGTGCGATAGGGATTCACCTTGTATTGGCTACGCAGCGTCCTTCAGTAAACATCATTACGGGTACAATTAAAGCGAATTTCCCTGCCCGTTTGGCCTTTAGGGTATTGTCGAAAATTGACTCCAGAACGATCCTGGATAGTGGCGGTGCCGATCAGCTGATTGGTAGAGGAGATATGTTATTGTCTACAGGAAATGACCTGATCCGCTTGCAGTGTGCTTTTGTGGATACACCAGAGGTAGATCGTATTTCGGAATTTATTGGCAATCAAAGGGGGTATCCGGAGGCTTATCAGCTGCCTGAATATGTAGATGAAGCTGCAGAATCGGCGAAATTGGACTTCGATCCTAAAGACCGTGACTCG
The DNA here is from genome assembly GCF_019802255.1 of Pedobacter polysacchareus. Taxonomy (GTDB): domain Bacteria; phylum Bacteroidota; class Bacteroidia; order Sphingobacteriales; family Sphingobacteriaceae; genus Pedobacter; species Pedobacter polysacchareus. The sequence goes on from NZ_JAHYSS010000002.1 coordinate 546,681, forward strand.
ATGTTTGAAGATGCTGCACGCTTAATTGTGATGCATCAGCAAGGTTCTACTTCGTTGATTCAAAGGAAGTTGAAATTGGGTTATAACAGGGCAGGCAGGATCATTGATCAGCTGGAAGCCACAGGTGTGGTTGGACCTTTTGAAGGTAGTAAAGCCAGAGAGGTACTGATTCCAGACGATTATGCTTTGGAACAGTTCTTGAATGACCTGAAGAATAACTAATCCGAAATAGAAATAGATGAAAAAGATAATATGGTCGTTACTGGTATTGACAGGTTTTGGATTTTCCAGTTACGCACAGCAGGATGCGAAGGCAAAAGCAATATTAGCAGAAGTAAGTAAGAAATATCGTTCTTTTGATGTGGTTAAGGCAGACTTTACCTTTTCTTTAGACAACCCGCAAGCTAAACTTAAAGATAGTCAGCGAGGGACTATCATCGTCAAAGCGAAAACTAATAAGTACCGTGTAACGATGACGAATCAGGAACTGATCAGCGATGGTAAAACACAATGGACTTATTTAAAAGAAGATAAAGAGGTACAGGTGACAGATGCAGACCACAGTGGTGATGCATTAAATCCTGCTCAGCTATTTACAATTTATGAAAAGGGCTTTAAATACGGTTATACCGGCGAAAGTAAGGTTGGAGGCAAAGTTTATCAGATGATTGATCTTGCCCCTATAGATGTCAGTAAATCTTATTTTAAGATCCGTCTGGGAATTGATAAGGTCGCAAAACAGATTGGTACCGTAGTTATTTTTGATAAAGGCGGAAACAAATACAGCTATAACGTGAGCAAAATGGTGACCAACCTGAAGGTTCCGGAAAGTACTTTTTCTTTTGATGCTAAGAAGTATCCTGGAGTAGAGGTTGTAGACTTAAGGTAATTTGTTATTTTTGAAGATATGGTCTCAACTCATCAATTTTGAAGGTTACATTTTTAGGCACAGGTACTTCCCAGGGCATTCCAGTGATTACTTGCAATTGCGAGGTTTGTCAGTCGGCAGACCATAAAAACAAGCGGTTAAGGGTTTCTGTACTGCTGGAAATGGGAGATAAGACGATCGTTATTGATAGTGGTCCTGATTTCCGCTACCAGATGCTGCGCGCAAATGTCAAAGACCTGGATGCCATCTTATATACACATGAACATAAAGACCATGTGGCGGGTTTAGATGACATCAGGCCTTTTAATTACCTGCTGAAAAAGAACATCGACATCTACGCGACCACACGAGTTCAGGATGCTTTAAAAAGAGAATTCTCCTATATTTTTGCAGATACGCATTATCCAGGATTGCCTCAGATAGCGCTGCATACGATTACAAATCAGCCTTTTGAAATTGGCAATACTACCGTGATTCCATTAAATATCATGCATTATAAGCTGCCGATTTTGGGCTTCCGGATTCATGATTTTACTTATATTACTGATGCCAAGACGATTTCTGAAGAAACAATTGAAAAAGTAAAGGGCACAAAGATTTTGGTGATCAATGCATTACAGCATGAAGAGCATATTTCTCATTTTACACTAAAGGAAGCAGTAGCTTTTGCACAAAAGATAGGGGCAGAAATGACCTATCTGACCCATATCAGCCATAATTTAGGCTTGCATGAGGAGGTGGAATGCGAATTACCAGAAAATATTAAATTAGCTTACGATGGTTTAAGTTTATTCTCCGAATAAATATATATTTGCGATAGAAATACCCAGGTGGCGAAATTGGCAGACGCACCACCTTGAGGGGGTGGCGCTTGAAAAGGCGTGGCAGTTCGAATCTGCTTCTGGGTACTTAATTAAGCCTTAGAGAAATCTAAGGCTTTTTGCTTTTCAGCCATTTCGCTCCCAAGCTACATCTCAGCAATAGCATCTTGATCACCTTCTGTCCATATCGGTCAAAAACATGCAATTTACAGGCTATATTAATCCCATAAAATACATTACTATGTTCCTTTAGTCGATCGTTTATTTTATATTTAGGCGATTTTAAAATATGGATAGGTTTACCATTAAAAATCTATCAAATAATTAATCTTATAAAGCAAAAATCAATATGTCGAATACATCAAAAATTATCTACACCAAAACCGATGAGGCGCCAATGTTGGCAACCTATTCACTTTTACCAATCGTACAAGCTTTTACCGCATCAGCAGGTATTGATGTAGAAACGAGAGATATTTCTTTAGCAGGTAGAATTTTAGCAAACTTTCCTGAGTTTTTAAAAGACGATCAAAAAATAGGTGATGCTTTAGCAGAGCTTGGTGCATTAGCAACCACGCCAGAAGCTAACATTATTAAATTACCAAATATTTCAGCTTCTATCCCTCAGTTGGTAGCGGCCATTACTGAGTTACAAGGACAAGGTTATGCTTTGCCAAACTATCCAGATAACGCACAGACTGAAGAAGAAAAAGCAATAAAAGCCAAATATGGCAAAGTATTGGGTTCGGCAGTAAATCCGGTTTTACGTGAAGGTAACTCTGATCGTAGAGCGCCTAAAGCGGTTAAAAATTATGCAAAAGTAAACCCTCACTCTATGGGTGCATGGTCTGCAGATTCTAAAACCCGCGTAGCCAGCATGAGCGAAGGTGATTTTTATGGTTCAGAGAAATCTCTAACCCTTGCTGATGCAAGTCAGTTTAAAATAGAATTTGTTGCTGAAGATGGAAGTGTGGCTGAATTAAAAGGTCTGGCTCCTTTAAAGGCAGGTGAGGTAATCGACAGCTCAGCTTTAAGTCTAGCTGCTTTGAAAGCATTTGTAGCTAAAGAAATTGTAGCCACAAGAGCTGAAGGAACTTTATTGTCTGCTCACTTAAAAGCAACAATGATGAAAGTTTCTGATCCACTAATTTTTGGTGCCATTGTAGAAGTTTACTTCGCCGATGTGTTTGCTAAATATGCGGATTTATTTAAGGAACTGAATGTAGATACGAGCAATGGTTTAGGTGATGTGTATGCAAAAATTGCTGGACATCCTAAACAGGCAGAAGTGGAAGCTGATTTAGCTAAAGCAATAGAGAATGGCCCGGCCTTGGCAATGGTAAATTCTGATAAAGGAATTACTAACCTACATGTGCCTAGTGATGTCATTGTAGATGCTTCAATGCCTGCAATGATTCGTAATTCAGGCCAGATGTGGAATAAAGAGGGTAAATCCCAAGATACGACTGCTTTAATTCCTGACCGTTGTTATGCAGGTGTTTACACGGCAACAATTGATGATTGTAAGGCAAATGGTGCTTTTGATGTAGCTACCATGGGTTCTGTACCTAACGTAGGTTTAATGGCTCAAAAAGCGGAAGAATATGGTTCACACGATAAAACTTTCCAGGCAAAAGCAAATGGAACGATCCGTGTAACAGATGCAGATGGCAAAGTTTTCTTCGATCAGAAAGTAGAGAAAGGTGACATCTTCCGCATGTGTCAAACTAAGGATGCGCCAATTCAGGATTGGGTTAAATTAGCCGTAAACAGAGCTCGTTTATCAGCTACGCCAGCAGTTTTCTGGTTAGATGAAAACAGAGCACACGATAGAGAAATCATTGCAAAAGTGAAAAAATATCTAGCTGATCATGATACTGAAGGCTTGGATATTAGCATTCTTGCACCAATTGAAGCCACTAAATTTACTTTGGAAAGAATCAGAAAAGGCTTAGATACCATCTCTGTAACTGGTAACGTATTGCGTGATTACTTAACAGATTTATTCCCGATTTTAGAATTAGGAACTTCAGCTAAAATGCTATCAATCGTACCTTTAATGAATGGTGGTGGTTTGTTCGAAACTGGTGCTGGTGGTTCTGCCCCTAAACACATCGAACAATTTATCGAAGAAGGTTATTTACGTTGGGATTCATTGGGTGAGTTTTTAGCTTTAGGTGCTTCTTTAGAGCATTTAGGTCAAACACAAAACAATGCAAAAGCTTTAGTTTTAGCAGAGACTTTAGACGCAGCAACTGAAACTTTCCTGGCTAATGATAAATCTCCAGCTCGTAAAGTTGGACAAATTGATAACCGTGGTTCTCATTTCTATCTGGCTTTGTATTGGGCTCAGGAATTAGCAAAACAAACTAAAGATGCTGATTTACAAGCTAGATTTACACCATTGGCTAAAGCATTAAGCGAGAATGAAGCTAAAATTGCTGGCGAATTAATTGCTGCCCAAGGTAAACCACAAGAAATTGGTGGTTACTTCCATCCAAATGATGAATTGGCAAATAAAGCAATGCGTCCAAGCGAAACTTTAAATACTATTTTAGCTTCTTTATAAGCGAATTGAATGATATCGGCGTCCTGATGAAAATCAGGGCGCTTTTTTTATGCTATACCAAGCTTTGTTTTGAATAAAGCCTATATAGATATTTTACGGTATTGATCCATCACTTGATCAAAGCATATTTTTAGCCATTCCGTATAGCTGTCCTTATTGTTTTGTAAATCTAGCTCCAGCGCCTCCATGCTGATGTATTTAAAATCGGCAACTTCCAGCGGGTTTGGAATAGGCAGTGTATCGCTGCTGCCAAAATAAACATGGTCAAACTCGTGTTCCACCAACCCATTTTCAACTTCAGCACGATAAGCGAAACTAAAAATAGGTCTTAATTCACATTCCATGCCCATTTCTTCTTTTAACCTTCTTTTCGCAGCATCGGCAGTAAGTTCTCCAGGTCTGGGGTGACTACAGCAGGTATTGGTCCATTTTCCTGCAGAATGGTATTTGTCAAGTGCGCGTTGCTGCAATAATAATGCTCCAGAGCTGTTAAAGATAAAAACAGAGAATGCCCTGTGAAGTTCGCCTTTAAGGTGTGCCTCTAATTTTGGCATGGTGCCAATTGGATTGTCATTTTTATCAACCAGGATCACTTCTTCTTCTCTCATTAAATTCATCTTTTCTTTTTCTGTAGCTGCAATTTTATATACCTAAAAATGGGGAACTGCGAAGTTCAGCATTTTTCTTAATGAAAGCAGTAAATGGATGTTTTTTTCTGATAAGCTTGATCAATATATGTTGATTTCCTCTTTTTTCTTTGTACTAATCTTTATGATAATGATTATATTAGTTTACACTAATATGACTATTATGAAAAGATTGCTCATTCCAATGCTGGCATTACTGCCGTTTAGCCAATTGTATGCTGTGGAAAGTCATCCGAACGCTAATGTAAAAAGTAAACTTTCTATAATTGATGCCTCAATCCCTACCGTGGATACAGCAAAAAAAGAACCGAGTGCTAAAGAATGGGCGAAAATGGAAAGGCAACTTAAAAAACAAATGCCAAAGGATCTGGCTAAAATAATGGTCAAACAAATGAGGTCAGTGATGCCTGGTAACGGGGGTCTGATTGATGCGGCCTCCATGTCTAAATTTGCCATACAAAGTGAGGCTTTTTCCACTGAGATGGATGCTTCATTGGATAAATCAGATTATGAATTAGAGCGTAAAGAAATCATAGAGGTATTTAAAAGTATTGAGTTTGAGAATGCTTCCGACCGTAAAGCGGCTCGAAAAGAGATGAAGCAAGACCTTCAACGCCTTAAAGAAGCCTATCAAAGATCCAAAAGTCGGCTAAATTCACAGAATAGGGAAGTTATAGCCCTTAATGTATCACCCAGTTAACGATGAGAAAAATAGGATTTTAGCTAAACCAGGTTAGCATTCCATGAGCTTATTTGCTTGATTTACTGTTCTTTCTTCTATTATAGCGGATAAATATTAATAAATTTGCGCTCTTATGAATTTTTTAGGAGGAAACATTACATCATACTATGCTCGTTAACAAATCAGGTGAAACGTCTAATAATCTGCGTAAACTTTTCGTTTTATTTCTCGGTTTCACTTTTTTAATAGCCGCAGGATCTTTATTGCTGAGGCATTCCATCTTTAAAAAATTGGATACGCTCGCAGAGCAATTGCGGGGTCATGCACAGAATCAGGAAATCAGTAATATCCTGCTCGATTTAAACGGGGCTGAAAGTGATTTTCAGCAGGCGATTTTATATGGGGAGAGTCAGAAGCTGGAAGATTATAAAACTAAACTGACCCGAACATTTAATCAGATCGAAGTTATCCTCAAAAAATATGATCTGGACAGTACAAGAATGCTATCTGCGAATAAAGCGCAGCTTGGTAAAGCATTTAATGATAAGCTGTTGATCTCTAATGAAATTTTTAGTCTCAAACATAATTTTGATTCTTTGCTAAGAATCACGAATATTCAAAGTATTGGAGGGCAACCCTCAAAAGATATTATTGAAAAGTATAAGTTCAATACTACCCTAAAGAGAAGCACTGGTAAGGCAGACACTTCTGTACGTGTCATTAGACCTGAAGCTAAGAAAAAAGGGCTTTTTAAACGTCTTCAAGATGCTATAGAAAACAAACAGGAAAGTTCCCAATCTGTTAAAGTGGTGACAGTCAATCGTGAAAAGCAGATCCGTGACTCAGTAAACCGCTCTGTACTTACAAAACAGAACAATTCTCAGGGAGATATTCTTCGGAAACTAAATGAAGAAAATGGGCGGTTAGCGAAATCCAACCAACAGCTCATTTCTGCAAACCTTAGCTTGGTGATTCAATTACACCAATTGGTGCAGGAATTGAAAGATATTCATTTGAACGACTGGGAAAAGGCGAGGGCAGGAATGCTCAATCAATATCAATCGGCTACAAATGATATGAATAGCTTTACTGGGGTAGCGATATTGATGATCTTGATTTTTATTGTGCTGCTGATTATTTATATCCGTAAAGCAGGGAAGTCTGAAGACAATTACATTCGTGAAAATGAACGTGCAGTAGCTTTGGCAGAGCAAAAATCAGAGATGCTGGCCATTATGAGTCATGAGATTAGAAACCCATTGACTACCATCACCGGCCTAATTTATCTTCTGAACCGAACTCCGCTTAATGATGATCAAAAGAAGAAACTTAATTCCATCAACTTATCCTCAAGTATGCTGATGAATACCATTAATGATATTCTTGATGTCAGCAAAATTGATCATCAAAAAGAAACTGCTTTGAATATTGTCTCTTTCCAGCCTTGCGCAGAGATTAAAGAAACGATTGCTGCCATGACTTTCATTGCTGAAAGGAAGCAGATTTCTTTAACTGCAGAATTTAGCGGAGCAGAAGAAGCCGTCGTTAAAGGTGATCCTTTTCGCTTGAAGCAAATCATGATCAATTTGTTGAACAATGCAGTGAAGTATACGGATCAAGGTGGGGTAGTGGTAAAAGTAGAGCTATCTGAGCTGACTGAACAGCAAATGCAATTGAATGTCAGCATCATCGATACCGGAATAGGTATTCCTAAAGATCAGCAGGGAAAACTCTTTACCAGGTATTATCAGGCCAACAGGTCCTCAGGGAAACCTGGGACAGGACTAGGACTTTACATCTGCAAACAGTTGATCGACCTTCAACATGGGCAGCTCAGCGTGGAGAGTGATACTGGAAAAGGATGTCATTTTAAATTCTCGATTCCTTATAAAAAACCAGCCTAGCAAACAAAGCGTTAATTTTTCTGTTCTTTCAATAATCTAGGGGCTATTTAGTAACTTTAGATACATTTAAAATATGAAATATGAGATACATTTCGCTGTTACTTCTATTCACTGCAATTTCATTTTCCGGATTCTCTCAAACGAGCGATGCTATTTTGGGACAATGGGTTAATTCTTCCGGTGAAGCACACATTGAGATTTTTAAAAAAGGAAGTCAATTCTTTGGTAAAATCGTTTGGTTAAAGGAACCGAAAGATGAAAAAGGCAACCCTAAACTAGACGTGAAAAATCCTGCTGAAAACCTTAAATCCAGACCAATATTAGGCCTTGAAATGCTGAAGGGCTTTGCTTACGACAATGGTAAATGGGTAGATGGGACTATCTATGACCCGAAAGTAGGAAAAACCTACAGCTGTAATATGAGCTTGAAAAGCAATGGGGATTTAAATGTTAGAGGTTATATCGGTTTCTCACTGATTGGTAGGACGGATGTTTGGAAAAGGTTTAAATAGATGAGAGGACTTATTTTTTGTTTATTATTTTTTCCTCTATACTCATTTTCACAAACTTACGACCTGGTTCCAGTCACTTCAGGTGAGAATACTAGTCTGCGGGGAATGAGTATAGTTTCTGATCAGGTAGCCTGGGTAAGTGGCAGCAATGGCCATATTGGCAAAACGACCGACGGGGGTAAAACCTGGCAATGGCTTAAACCTGAAGGTCGCGAAAAACTTGACTTTAGAGATATTGAAGCCTTCGATGCAGATAAAGCAATTGTGGTAAACGCAGGTTCTCCAGCCTATATTTTACAAACTACTGATGGTGGTAAAACCTGGACTGAGCGTTATAAAAACCTGGATTCTGCTATATTTTTAGATGGCATGGGATTTTGGAATGACCAGCGTGGGATTGTATTCGGTGACCCCATCAATAGTAAAATGCAATTGTTGAGGACAATTGATGGCGGCCTTTCCTGGAATGATATTTCTGAAAACCTTCAAGCCAAAATGGGACTGGGTGAAGCTGCTTTTGCTGCCAGCGGAACCACAATTAAGACCCTCGGTAATGGGAAAGTATGGATCGCTACCGGAGGTAAGGTGTCAAATATTTATTATTCCAGTAATTTTGGCTCCACCTGGCAAATTTTTGAATGTCCGATTCTTCAGGGAGAAAGCAGTACCGGCCCCTTCTCTATGGATTTTTATGATGATGACCATGGGGTAATTGTTGGTGGTGACTATCTAAAAGATAAGGAAAATGAGAACAATGTTTTACTGACCAGCAATGGCGGTAAAACCTGGATAAAACCAGCGAAACCGGTAGATGGCTATCGTTCTGGAGTTGCCTATATTACCGATAAAACACTGGTTGCTACCGGAAGTTCAGGAACAGATGTTTCTTCAGATGGCGGTAGAAACTGGTATAATATTTCTGTAGTAAGCATGAACGTGATTCAAAAATCAAAAAGCGGTAACTTAATTCTGTTAGCAGGTAATAAAGGACAGATTTATCAGTTAACCATTACTACAAAGTAATTATATGTTAAGTAAAGTTCACCATGTTGCAATTATTTGCAGCGATTATAATGTTTCTAAGGATTTTTATACGGATGTATTGGGTTTAACCATTATCCGTGAGGTATATAGGGCGGAAAGAGATTCTTATAAACTGGATCTGGCGCTGAATGGGGAGTATGTGATAGAACTTTTCTCTTTTCCAAATCCACCGGCTCGCCATTCCAGGCCAGAATCGGTAGGTTTAAGACATCTGGCTTTTCAAGTTCAGGATTTGGAAAAAGTAATGAACAGGTTAAAAGAAAAAGGAGTAGAGCCAGAGCCTATTAGAGTGGACGAGTTTACTGGTAAACGATTTACTTTTATTGCAGATCCTGATTTATTACCTGTAGAGTTCTATGAACAATAATATTTTTTACGCTGGATACAATAATTGGATGATTTAGTCGTCTTATATAGGAGAGCGTTAATTTAGATGACGGGGATGTGGCTGGAAGCTATATCCCCGTTTCTTTTTGGTCTTTTTTTAGGAAAATAAAAAAGCCTGCCCGCAGGCAAGCTTTTAAAGACGTCATGGGCGGATTCGAACCGCCGTAAAAGGTTTTGCAGACCCATACCTAACCACTCGGCCACATGACTTTTTATAGTCTGAGACGCTGACAGCGGTAAATATAAATAAAGTATACTAAATTGGTAGTATTTATTTCAACTATTTTATTTTCCTGGTTTTTCAAAAGATCTGCTACATCATTCCCAGTTCAAATCTGGCACTTTCCGACATCATATCCCTGTTCCAGGGTGGGTCCCAGGTTACCACAACAGACACCTCATTTACTCCTTTAATATTTTTCACCTTTTCTTCCACTTCCAATGGAATACTTTGTGCGGCAGGGCAGCCTGGTGCAGTGAGTGTCATCACGATTTGAACATTATTGAATGGAGCCATCACTGTTGTTTCATAAATAAGCCCTAATTCATAAATACTAACCGGGATCTCCGGGTCATATATGGTCTGCAAGCAGTCTATCACTTTTTGTTTCAATTCTTCCTGATCCATGGTCTATTTATTTTCAAGCTCTTCAATGGATTGAAAAGCCAATGCATAATTTTTCATTTGTTTGATCATTGCTAATAATCCGTTAGACCTGGTCTGCGCCAGATGGCTGAACATGCCAATTTCTTTGATAAATTCCAGCTTGGCCTCCAGGATGGCTTTAGGAGGCTGACCGGACAATACTTTAATCAGCATGCTCACTAAACCTTTGACAATCATCGCATCACTGTCTGCTTTAAAAAATACTTTCCCATCCTGGTAGGAAGCAACCACCCATACGCTCGACTGGCATCCTTTTATCTTATGGTCGGTAGTTTTAAAAGCGTCCTCTAATGCCGGTAATTGTTTTCCTAAATCAATCAGGTATTCGTATTTGTCCTCCCAGTTGTCAAACATGGAAAAATCTGAGATAATTTCTTTTTCTATTTCGGAGATGTTCTTTTGATTCATTAGGATAACATTTTAATAGCTTTATAAATTCCTGCAATCAGCCCATCTATTTCTTCTTTCGTATTGTAAACTGCAAAAGAAGCCCTTACTGTTCCGGGAATACCGAATCGCTTCATCAATGGCTGAGTGCAATGGTGCCCGGTTCTGACGGCTATTCCCAAGTTGTCCAGTAGGATGCCAATGTCTTGAGGGTGGGTGTTTTTGATGATGAATGAAACCAGACTTACTTTTTCTTTTGCTTTTCCGATGATCTCTAAACCAGGTATGTTTTCTAACTGAGCCGTTGCATAATTAAGTAATTCATGCTCATGTTTTCTGATTTGATCTTTTCCTATGCTTTTGATAAAGTCGAAAGCCGTTTTTAAAGCAATGGTATCGGCAATATTTGGTGTTCCGGCTTCATATTTATAGGGAAGGTCATTGTAGGTAGTCAGTTCAAAACTCACCTCTTTAATCATTTCTCCACCACCTTGAAAAACAGGCATCGCTTCCAAAAGCTCCTGTTTTCCATAAAGGACTCCTATGCCAGTAGGAGCGTATAATTTATGTCCTGAAAAGGCGAAAAAATCACAGTCCAGATCTAGCACATCAATGTCCAGATGTACTGCGGATTGGGCACCATCTACCAATACTTTTGCGCCAAATTGATGCGCCATTGCAATCATTTCTTTCACAGGATTAACAGTTCCCAGAGCATTCGATACTTGTACAATGGCAACGATTTTTGTTTTTTCATTCAGTAACTGCTGATATTGATCCATAGAAAGAGTTCCATCATCCAATACAGGAATCACCTTTAAAACCGCATTCTTCTCCTGACAAAGCATCTGCCAGGGTACAATATTTGAGTGATGTTCCATTCCTGAGATTAAAATTTCATCTCCGGTTTTGATATTTTGCCTGCCCCAGGTATAGGCCACCAGGTTGATCGCTTCAGTGGTCCCCCTGGTAAAAACTATTTCTTCTACCATTGCTGCGCCAATGAACTCCTGAACCGCATATCGACTAGCTTCATAAGCTAATGTAGCTTCTTCTGCCAGCGTATGTATTCCGCGGTGGATATTGGCGTTATAGCGGCTGTAATAATCGCTTAGCGCATCTATGACAGCCTGTGGTTTTTGAGAAGTTGCCGCGTTATCAAAATAAATCAGATTTTTCTCATTCACCTTTCTACTTAGAATGGGGAATTGTGTTCTGATGGCTTGTATATCAAAAGAGACCTTTTTGTGATCGGCAGGACTGGCTTGTTCGCCTGATTCAATGTGTTTGTCTATTGATAAAGAAGATTTGGAGGCTGGAGTTTTCATTTTATGAACTGGCTAAATGAGCTAAAATTAATTGTTCAACATGCTTGCGTAAAGGTTCCAGTTTGATTTGATTTAAAATATCGGATGAAAAAGCCTGTAACAATAAGGACTCCGCGGATTTTAAAGGAATCCCCCTTGCTCTTAAATAGAACATGGCTTCCTCATCCAGCTGTCCAACGGTACAGCCATGAGAACACTTTACATCATCAGCAAAGATCTCCAGCTGCGGCTTGGCATTTATTGTGGCCAGGTCTGACAAAATGATATTTTTGCTGGATTGATAAGCATTGGTCTTTTGCGCATCCGGCTGTACAATGATTCTTCCACTAAAAATTCCAGTTGCAGTATCATTCGCTATTCCTTTATAAAGCTGATTACTGAAGCAATTTGGCTGCTTATTGTCTACCAAGGTATGGTGGTCCACATGGCTTTTCCCTTTTAAAAGAGAAAGACCATATAGGTGTGTTTCATTACCTGGAGCGTCTAAAATGAGGTTCAGGTTATTACGGATCACTCCGCCATTCAGGGAAATCGTTAAGGATTGTACATAGCTTTTTCCAATTTGATGGATCTGTGTACTGCTCAGCTGCGCTGCATTTAGCCCATCATTTTGTAGTTTATAATAAGCTAGAAATGCATGTTCTTCCAATACAATTTCTATCACCTCATTACTAAAACTTTCCATGCTGCCTAGCGTAGTATAGGTCTCCACAAGCTGCAAATTAGAATTTTCTGCTAAATAGACGAGGCTGCGTGGCTGGGAAATGATATTTTCTGTACTGGCCTGAGTAATGTGATGCAAATACAAAGGTACTTCCAATTGCTGCCCCTTAGGAAGGTAAATGAAAACTCCTTCTTGAATAAATGCAGTGTTAAGCGCATGAAGACCATCTTTCAGATATTTACTGCTGCTGCCTAAATGTTCTTTTACGATTTTTTGATAAGGTCCGGTTGCCGCTGTTTCCAATGGTAAAATCACTAATTCTTTTTCAGAAGAACGGATCTTTGATAAGCCGGGCATAAATCGTCCATCAATAAAATAGAGCTCATTGGCTTCGTTTTGTCCAGGTAAATTAAGCGCTTCCAAGGCAGAATAACTAAGCGCCTCCTCAGAATTGCCTTTTGAAAACTGATAGTTCTTTTCAAATAAACTGCTGATGTTCGTGTATTTCCATTCTTCCAGCTTAGAAGTTGGTAATCCTGATTGATTAAAGTTCTCAAAAGCAGCTTTACTCAGCTCCTTTATGGTATCGGCAGAATCATCATCAGCTAAACCTTCAAATTGATCTTTAAAATAAGCGATGTTAATCATTATCTTTTCTTTTTTAAGGAGGTTCATATAAGGAGAGCTCATTGTTTTTAAGGAGAATCCATTGTTTTTTAAAAGGATCGCTTATGTTTTTGCAGCCAAATCTGTTTCATCAGTAATGAAATCGTATCCTTTTTCCTCCAGTTCTATGGCCAGTTCTTTACTGCCTGACTTAACAATTCGGCCATTGTAAAGTACATGTACATAGTCTGGCTGGATATAATCCAGGAGTCGCTGGTAATGAGTGATCAATAGTATCGCGCGGTGCTCGTTTCTCAATTGATTGATGCCATTGGCCACAATACGCAAGGCATCAATGTCGAGTCCGGAATCTGTTTCATCGAGGATGGCAAGTTTGGGCTCCAGCATGGCCATCTGAAATATCTCATTACGTTTCTTTTCTCCTCCAGAAAAACCTTCATTAATCGAACGGCTGAGTAAAGATTGATCAATTTCTACCAAAGCCATTTTTTCTTTCATGACCTTCAAAAAAGCGAGGGCATCCAGAGGTTCCTGTCCATGATACTTGCGCTTTTCATTGACTGCGGCTTTAATAAAATTTGTTGTGCTCAGTCCTGGGATTTCAACAGGATATTGCAGGGCCAGAAACAAACCCTCCCTCGCACGGTCTTCAATAGATAAATCCAATAGATTTTTATCCAAGAAGGTAATGCTGCCTTCGGTCACTTCATATTCTTCTCTTCCTGCAAGTACAGAGGCTAGTGTGCTTTTTCCGGAACCATTTGGCCCCATAATCGCATGGACTTCCCCAGCTTTGATGTCCAGGTTGATCCCCTTCAGGATCTCTTTGCCCTCAATATTTGCGTGTATATTTTTAATAGATAACATCATTTTTGAAATTTTAAAGGATTTGAAATTAGCCTACGCTACCTTCCATGCTGATGGCGAGTAGTTTTTGAGCTTCTATAGCAAATTCCATTGGTAATTGATTCATCACTTCTTTAGCAAAACCGTTTACGATCAATGCGACCGCTGCTTCTGCATCAATGCCTCTTTGACGACAATAGAAAAGTTGGTCTTCTCCAATTTTAGAAGTCGTCGCTTCATGCTCGATAATGGCGGTTTTATTTTTTACTTCTATATAAGGAAAAGTATGTGCACCACATTTATCACCTAATAAAAGGGAGTCACATTGCGAGTAATTACGGGCATTAATGGCGCCTTTTGCTGTACGAACCAGTCCGCGGTAACTATTCTGACTTTGTCCGGCAGAAATTCCTTTGGCCACAATTCTACTTCTCGTATGTTTTCCAAGATGTATCATTTTAGTTCCTGTATCTGCTTGCTGGTGGTGATTGGTAAAGGCTACTGAATAGAATTCACCAATAGAATAGTCTCCTTTGAGGATCACACTTGGATACTTCCAGGTGATAGCAGAACCAGTTTCTACCTGTGTCCAGGAGATTTTAGCATAGTCTCCCTGGCATATGCCGCGTTTAGTCACAAAATTATAAATTCCTCCATTCCCTTCTTTATCACCAGGATACCAGTTTTGAACCGTAGAATATTTGATTTCTGCCTTTTCCATCGCAATCAGTTCTACCACTGCGGCATGTAACTGGTTTTCATCTCTCATTGGTGCAGTACAACCTTCCAGGTAGCTTACATAACTTCCTTCTTCTGCAATGATCAATGTTCTTTCAAATTGACCAGAGTTCTCGGCATTGATTCTGAAATAAGTAGAGAGTTCCATTGGGCATCGTACACCTTTTGGAATGTAGCAGAAAGATCCATCCGTAAAAACTGCAGCATTTAGGGCAGCGAAGTAATTATCGGTCATTGGCACCACCGAGCCCAGGTATTTTTTTACCAGTTCCGGATGTTTTTGAATGGCTTCACTGATGGAACAAAAGATGACCCCAATTTCGGACAACTGTTCTTTAAAAGAGGTTGCAATGGATACACTGTCCATCACCACATCGACTGCTACTCCTGTAAGCCTCTTTTGTTCATTCAAGGAAATACCTAGTTTTTCAAAAGTTTTTAGGAGTTCCGGATCAACTTCATCCAGACTGCTGAGCTGCTCTTTTTGTTTAGGTGCCGCATAATAAATAATATCCTGATAATTAATTGGCGGGTATTTGATATTGGCCCATTTGGGCTCAGTCAGTTTTAACCAATAAGCATAGGCTTTAAGTCGCCAGGCAAGCATCCAGTCCGGCTCGTTTTTTTTCTTAGAAATGAGTGTAATCACCCCCTCATTTAATCCTTTTGGGATGGTATCTGTATCTATATTTGTAACAAAACCGTACTTGTAATCATTTAGTGCGGATTGCTCTAACATATCCAAATCTTCATTCATGATATTGGCGTTTTATATGGTGCTCACAATAACTGTACCCTATAAAGATACGGCTAAACGCTGGCGCATACAAAAAATCAAAAACAGCTAAATGTAAGATTTATAGTGTGTTCTGTGGTGGAATAGAGTAGGGGAATCCGTAATTATGCCTGGAATCGAAGCTTGGATTTCCTGTAAAAGTAAAAAGCCTGATTACAAAATTGCAATGCCCTGATAAAGCATATAGCTTTTTAGGAACATTGACAATCTTGTGATCAAGCTTCTTTTTTAGGTGGTAATTTAAAGCTTATTCCTGATCAGCAATTAATACACCGGAAACATTCCAGGAGCTGAAGCTGGTACCTTCTGGTTTTCCAAGAGGAATTGCAACTTGCAGGGTATGTTTTCCTATACTTAAGTTTTCCAATGGGATTTCTACAGGAAGGGTTAGTGTTCCAGGGCACCAGTTTGAGCGACTTAAATCTGAAGAAGAAAGACCATTTCCGAAATTACCGGAAGAAGGATTACTGAAACGGTATGTTGCACAGTCTTCTCTCCAGGGAATAAAGTGATAAACTCTTTTACCGTCTATAAAAAGTTCGTTCAGTTTCGGAACAAATTCATCG
The DNA here is from genome assembly GCF_019802255.1 of Pedobacter polysacchareus. Classification (GTDB taxonomy): domain Bacteria; phylum Bacteroidota; class Bacteroidia; order Sphingobacteriales; family Sphingobacteriaceae; genus Pedobacter; species Pedobacter polysacchareus. Next base: position 562,755 of record NZ_JAHYSS010000002.1, read on the forward strand.
CCTTTACCCCAGCCGCCATGACCGGTTGTGAGGTACCTTAAACGAAGATTTTTCAAGCCCTGCGGCACATCAATTGTGACTGTTAACGAATCTTTTTCAAACATAGTTCCATATTCTTGTCCAGCCATCTCCATTAGGTTGGTCGTATTAAATACAGGCATGATGTAAGATTTTCTTTCTTTCTCTTTTTCGCCATCGTATCCTGGATAATAATTTAGATTCAAACTCACCGTGTGTCCACCTTTGTCGTAGTTTCCGATAAACACACCAATCCACACCTCGCCTTGCAATTTTGGTGCAAGCAGGGTAATGTCTTGTTTGTAAATGACAGAATCTGCCCAGTTGTATCCTTTGATTTTTGCCTGTTCATTGAAATGTTTTACCCCAAAGGAGGTGAAAAAACGCATCAGCTCCAGCGGTGGCAGATAATTGTCTGTTGCAATTACACCTTGATATTTTTTGCCATTACGGGCATTGTAAACTGGTAATGTCTGTAAGCCATTTTGCAAAGCGTCCAGGAAAGAAACAGACTTATCTACAGGAATCATAAATACGGACCCTGTTCTGTCATAAGCATCACCATTAGAATTTTGGACCAGTTCGGCAAAAACGGATTGTCCCGCTTTTAGGGTCGGAAGTTTTACTTTTTTAAGAATTACCGTACCGCCAGAAAAATGATAAGTGGCATTCGACTGATCAGCCGCAGGGTTCTCTATTTTATTTCCAAAACTGATCTTTTCCTTATCGAAGATATTGATCGTTTGGTAACGGCTTTCAATCATTTGACGCTGATAAGCGGCTTCGTCAAGCAGACTGCCCCATTGTTTTGGCCAGGCAAGTTCCTCGGCTTTTACTTTGCGGTAATCAATCTTCTTCGCGTAAGTTTCTGTATTGCCATTACGGATGGTTTTTAAAATAAGACCGAGGCCCGGCGCAATAGTCAGGTCGGGCGTTCCCTTAATTTTCAGGTCGTTTGTGTACCAGATTTCAATGGTATTGGAACGGATAAATACCTTTGCTTTTTTGCAGGGGATGCCCATGATGGTGTCTATACCTGCAATTAGCTCTGCCGATATATATTCAGAGAACGGTTTTTTTAAGGTGTACAGGTTTCCATTGCTATTCAGTACCTGATAGGTAGCTGCTTCTGAAAATTGCAGGAATTGTTCTTGTTTTGCCTGACGTTCCTGACCGGAGATCCTGGCTTGACTTCCTTTAATGAAAAGTTTTTTTTCTCCGCCAACTTCTTTGCCGTTGCTGCGGGAACCATAGGTGATGACTGCTTCGGTGGCTTGTGTGTTTTTTTGTGCGTATAAAGCAGTGCTGATGAATAGCATTGCGATGCTAAATAAATGGGTCTTCATAGGTGATAAAGCTAAGAATTATTCTGATAGGGGATAGAATCACTCTTCGGAAATTTCTATGGATTCGCCACGGATATTTAAAATTTTTGGCAAAAAAAAGCCTCTTTACGGGCTGTAAAGAGGCAATGTACTCAGAGCGGGAATCGAACCCGCACGACTTTTAAGGTCACAGGATTTTAAGTCCTGCGTGTCTACCAGTTCCACCATCTGAGCAGGTGTTAACCTTTTAAATTAAATCCCTTCTATCTGGAAGGGATTAGAGCGAAAGACGAGATTCGAACTCGCGACCCCGACCTTGGCAAGGTCGTGCTCTACCAACTGAGCTACTTTCGCGTTGATGACGATACGAAGATAGGTATTGTTTTGACTTTTTTATACTCCTCAGGGAAGATTTCACCGAATACACTGGATTTCAAGTAGAAAAAAATAATTTATTTTTTCTTACCTTCTATTTATAACTTAATATATCCAGTTTAAACCCATAAAACAGCTATTGGACTTCGTAAATGAGCTTGTGTTTTTTGAAGAAAAGCAATATCGTCCTTAAATTTCGGTCATAGCGACAAAAACATAATAGAAATTCTATTCCTCACCAATCAATTTTAGGCTTTCATAGGATCAATTATATAGTTTCAGTCTGATGGGTTAAAATAAATTATATATTAGTAAAACTAACGCTCCCCAGATAAAAACTATCTGGATAAAATGAATAGTATAGTTCCTATTATTTTAATTCCATAAAGGAAATAAGAATATTATGATAGTGCCAGTCGGAAGTATAAATAGTATTGAATTGGTAAATAATAAAAAACTAAATGATGAAAAAGAAACTAACTGAAATGAATAACGAAGAGCTCATCAAAAATGAAAAAATAGCTAAGACGGCTGCATTTACTTTTATGGGAATTTTAATCATTTCCTTTGTAGTCATCGTTTACTTAATGCTCAAAAAAGGGTTTACTGCATTAATCGTTACGCCTATCGCTTTACTTCCTATATTGATGCTTCTACTGAATAACTGGAATGAAACTAAAAAAGAAATAAAGTCCAGGAATTTATCGTAAAACTTACCTGCTGAGTTCAAAATAGCTACTCAACTTTCAAAGATCCAGGCGACTAGGTCTCATCCTTTTAAGAATATAAGAAAAGCTCTGGTTTCCGCGCTTTCTTTACACTAAGAAAGAAGATTTAGATATGATTTGCCGAATGATTTTTGGCTGAAAATAAAAAAGCCTTCCAATGGAAGGCTTTTTGAGCGAAAGACGAGATTCGAACTCGCGACCCCGACCTTGGCAAGGTCGTGCTCTACCAACTGAGCTACTTTCGCTGTTAACGTGCCACGAAGATAGGGATAGTTTTCATTTTTCTGCAAACTCTTTTTAAGATTTCATCGAAGCGACTGGATTTCAAGGAATAAAATTTCAATTGATGCCATTCTAGTATACCTTTACTAGGCTTTTCGCTATTTATCTGCGGTTCTAAAGGTAATCAGATAGGCAGCAATTGGAGTTAAGTTCGTGTTCATGAACCGCTCTGTCAGGAGCAATTCATAATCTTTGCCGGGTAAAAGGTCTACATCAATGGTGATCGACTTACCATCTTCAGAGAATCCGACCACATTTTTTACACGCAATAGCTTGTCGACACCCGCTGATGGTCCAACATCAAAACCTCTGCTTTTTTTGTTCATTGGCGCAGAGAATTCAATAGTCAGCTGTTTGATGGTGGGGTCTACATCCTGGCTGTGATTTTTGAGTTGTTTAATTCCAGTAATCGTTGGGATTTGGCGGTCGTACTCATTCTTTAAACTTTTCACCGACTCCGATAAATATCCGGATTGATCTATAAATTTGGCCAATGCGGTACTGTCGTTGTAGTCTAGTTCAATCATCTCTTTTATAGCTTGTTTTTTATTTCTGGCTTTTTCATAATACTTTTCACAAATGAGATAACCAACAGCGTACCCTAAATCTCGCTGCCCGAATGGATTTGTTTCATTAGTATACAGCCAGTATCCAGTTGATGGATTAAACATTTGCAAAGAAAATGCTGCTTTAATTTTTTTCTCATTGTCTATTCCTTTTTCACCTTTGCTTTTAGCATAAGCTAAAGCAGGTAGTGTAGAAGGTTTTCCTGTAGCTTTTACTGCTAAAAATTCAGCGGCACCTTCAAGCGTAACTTGTCCCAAAAGATTCTTTGCTTCGGTAGTTTTTTGTTGTGTATGTACATATTCATGGACGTTTAGAAAACCGATGTCATGGATTGGATTGGTCTTGAAATGAGTTTTTAGATGCTGGTAATTGCTGGGAAATTCTTTGGTTTCGGTATATTCATCTGCCATGGAAATCTCCGCACCGATCAGGACCATTCCATTTAGTGTAGTTCCTCCTGTTCTTAATGCACCAATAGTAAAGTAAATATTGGCCGGTTTTAATTCCGGATATAATTTCTTCATTTTGAGTACATCTACTTCAATCATTTTCGCAATACCCTTTGCTTTGAGTGTGTTTTTTCTGATGGAATTCCAAAATAGCGGATAGCTGTTTATGGCATCAATGTATGATTTAGCGGTATAGTTCTTCACCTCCATAATGGCTTTTAGCCCTGGTGACCCTTTTTCAATGAATAGCAGATTTAAATAACGGTATTGTGCAGCACTATCTTTAGTGCTGGTCACTTTATCATAAGCTGTCCAAAAGTTATCAATATCATAAGTAACAACCTTCCCTGTGTTTTTTTGTGCAACCAGGTTTAAGGAGAAAACCAGATTTGTGAAAAGCAACAGGAGAGCTAAGGGTATAGTGCGAGAGATTTTCATATCCTAAAGGACGGATATTTTTTTGAAAGGTTTCAAATTTTAGGACAAAAAAAAAGCCTCTCTACTTTCGTAAAGAGGCTGTGTACTCAGAGCGGGAATCGAACCCGCACGACTTTTAAGGTCACAGGATTTTAAGTCCTGCGTGTCTACCAGTTCCACCATCTGAGCAGGTGTTAACCTTTTAAATTAAATGACTTCATGATAGTTGAAGTTATTTAGAGCGAAAGACGAGATTCGAACTCGCGACCCCGACCTTGGCAAGGTCGTGCTCTACCAACTGAGCTACTTTCGCATGGTTTTTATTTTAACATCATCCGATGTTCCCATCTCTTAAAGTGTATTTTGTAATACCCTTTGTTTCGTTTGGGAATGCAAATATAGGGACTTTTATCTTTCTGTCAAGTTTTTTTTATAAATAATTTAAGTGATTAATATAAATCATTGTCTTTCAGGACTTCCATGATCAAATTATTTTCAAAACCCTTTGTCATTAAGTGTGTAATCAGCTTATTCCTTCTTTTATACGGATCATTTTCCTTAATTAAATTCGACTTTTTCTCCGCAGAAACCAATATAGCTTTTAAATAATCATCATAATCAATCGTATTTAAAGCTTTTAAAATCATTTTCTCAGGTACCTTTTTGAGTTTTAAGGCTTGCTTGATCTTTATTTTACCCCATTTCTTGATGTTGAACTTGCCGGAAACATAAGCTTGCGCAAACCTTTCTTCATTTAAATAGTTGGTCATGATGAGTTCAGAAATGTTTTCTTCCACCTCATCAGGCCTTAATCCCCATTCATAAAGCTTATTCCTCACTTCCTGCTGTGCGCGTTCCTGATAAGCACAATAGTGCTCAGCTTTGAATAAAGCTGTTTTCTTATCGTATTTGACGGTTTTTTTCTCTGAATTTTCCAATGTTTACAATAATACACAATCAAGACCTACCAGAATTAGAAATCATATCAGCTTTTAATAATATTGACGTTTTTAATACAAATTAAGTATTTAACATCATTAAAGCGTGGATCGGCAAAGCAAATCATACTTAAATTACAGGCAAGCGATGGTTATCCCTGCAAAAACTTTAATTTTGAACCATGAGCAGTACTACCTATACTATTGACCATTTTGCGGAAATTCTTCATGCAAAAGCTTTTATTCCTCAGCCGGAACTGATCGTTACCAGACTGGTAATCGATAGCAGAACGGTAATTGACCCTGAAAGCTCTTTATTTTTTGCTTTGCAGGCAAAGCGTGATGGTCATGAGTATCTGAAAGAGGCTTATGCTAACGGAATCCGTTGTTTTGTGATCAGTAACGAACAGTATTTTAATATTTTTCCGGATGCAAACATGCTGCTGGTTGAAAATGTGGGCTTGGCTTTACAGACATTGGCCATTGCTCATCGCAATCAATACGACTTAAAAGTACTGGCCATTACCGGAAGCAATGGGAAAACTATTGTCAAAGAATGGCTTTATCAGCTTTTAGCCGCTGATTACAATATTATTCGCAGTCCTAAAAGCTTTAACTCTCAGATCGGAGTACCGCTTTCGGTATGGAATATCCGGGAGGAACATACACTTGGGATTTTCGAGGCCGGAATCTCCAAGGAAAATGAAATGGAAGCACTCCAACGCATTATCCAACCAACAATTGGGGTATTAACCAACATAGGGGAGGCACATGCCGAGGGTTTTCCTTCTCAGAAGGTGAAATTGCTGGAAAAATTAAAACTATTTAAAGCCGCGGAACTATTTATTTATTCCCCAGAATATACCAGCGGAATTCCGATTCAGGAACTTCCTGGACAAAGGAAATTCTCCTGGAGCTTAAGCCAAAAAGCAGATCTGCAGATTTCTTTCGTGGAGCCAATTGAAGACAAAACTTATATTCGTGCACTCTATAAAGCTGCGGAAATAGAATGTCTGATCCCGTTTAGCGATAGGGCTTCTGTTGAGAATGGCATTATTTGCTGGGCCACCTTACTTTCAATGGGCTATACACCAGAAGAAGCGGATGCGCGCCTCGAGAGATTAAATCGGGTAGGGATGAGGCTGGAATTAAAAAACGGCATCAACCAATGTTCCGTAATTGATGATTCTTACATTGCCGATATCCCTTCACTTGCGATAGCACTTGATTTTCTAAACCTTCAAAATCAGCACCCTAAGAAAACATTAATCCTATCCGATTTACATGAAACCGGGAAGAAGGAAAGCCTGCTGTATAAAGAAATTGCGGACCTGCTCAAACAGAAAAATCTGCAGCGATTGATTGGGATTGGTCCTAATATCTCTTCTATGGCCTCCTTGTTTGACTTGGAAGCCTCATTCTTTGAAAGTACCCAGGATTTTATAGATCATTTTCCAGCGGTACATTTTTATGATGAAACCATACTGGTAAAGGGAGCCAGAAAGTTTGAATTTGAGCGCATTAGTAAGCTGATTGCCCAGAAAGTTCATGATACGGTATTGGAAATAGACCTGAACGGGCTTGCCGGAAATCTACAGTTCTATAGGAGTAAGCTGCAGCCTGGCGTAAAAATCATGGCTATGGTGAAAGCATTTTCGTACGGAAGCGGCAGCTTTGAAATTGCCAATGTATTACAATACCATAAAGTTGATTACCTGGCTGTAGCCTATACAGACGAAGGTGTGGCCTTAAGAAAAGGTGGGATTACGATGCCGATTATGGTGATGAGTCCTGAGCCTTCTGCATTTGATGCTATTGTGAAATATAAATTGGAACCGGAAATTTATAACCTGGATATCTTGAATAGCTTCTTGAACTTCCTTCATTTTGAAATCAGGGATTATCCGGTACATCTTAAAATTGATACTGGAATGCACCGGTTGGGATTCGAAGAAAATGAAGTTGATGAGTTATTGCAAATCCTTCAGGGTACTAAAAAACTCAAAGTGGCTTCCGCTTTTTCTCATTTGGTAGGCAGTGATGAAATCCAGCACGATGAGTTTACGAAACATCAAATTGAAAGGTTTAAGTCTATGGCGCAGCAGATAGCCGAGGGACTCGATTATAAATTTATCTGGCACATCTCGAATACTTCTGGCATCTCCCGTCATCCGGAAGCCCAGTTTGATATGGTACGTTTAGGTATCGGTTTATATGGACATGATAGTGGGTTAAACCACAATAAAGGACTGCAAACCGTAGCCGTATTGAAAACAACCATCACTCAGGTAAAGAAACTGAAGCCAAATGAAACTGTTGGTTACGGCCGACAAGGGCTTTTACCTGACGGAGGAACGATTGCAACAGTCAAAATCGGTTATGCTGATGGCTATACCAGAAGGTTTGGAAACGGGGTCGGAAAGATGCTGGTTAATGGTCAATTGGTGCCAACCGTTGGTGTCATCTGCATGGATATGTGTATGTTGGATGTAACAGGATTAGATGTTAAAACCGGCGATGAAGTGATCGTTTTTAATGGAAAGCTGACTGTAGCGATGCTTGCTGAGCAGATCGGAACCATACCCTATGAGATTTTAACGAATATTTCACAAAGAGTTAAACGGATTTATTTTTATGAGTAGTTTTGCAGTATGAACAGAATTGGTAGAGCCTTGTTAAGATACATCATCAAAGGACTCTTAATTGTATTGCCTATTGCGCTAAGTATTTTTATTGTGATCGTTGCTGTAACCACAGTAGACAGTTGGCTAAACGTGAACAATATTCTGGGAGTTGATCCTCATACAGGAGCCAGCAGGAACATTCCTGGTCTTGGTTTAGCACTTGTAGTGGCCATCACGCTTGTTGCCGGTATTTTCGTTACGAATTTCGTAACTGAACCTATGTATAACTGGTTTGCCAGAATCCTGGACAGACTGCCTATCCTTAAATTTATTTATTCTTCCATAAAAGACCTTACAGAAGCCTTTGTTGGTGATGAAAAGAAATTCAATAACCCCGTGCTGGTAGAAGTAGAGGGTGATTTGAAGCGAATTGGGTTTCTAACCCAGAATGACTTGTCAGCAATCGGCCTCCCAGGAGAATCTATTGTGTATTTTCCCTTTTCTTATTCCTTCGCCGGACAAGTATATGTAGTGAAAAATGAGAAAATCAAGCCTTTAAATATGACTGCCGCAGAAGCTATGAAATTGGTGGTTTCAGGCGGAGTCAGTCATTTCTAAATGATTTAAACCCAAATCTAGTATCCATTTAATCATTATGAAATTAAGACTTAATGGTCATGAAATCAGTAATTAATCATCATGAAATTAAGACTTAATGGTCATGAAATCAGTGATTAATCATCATGGAATTATGGCTTAATGGTCATAAAATCAGTAATTAATCATTATAGAAGCAGCGCTTAATTAAGTGAAACACCTGCGACCTTACTTAGTTATCATCGAAAAAAAAGATAGTTGATCACCCGACATTCAAATTTTTCGCCCTTCAGCGAAAGATTTGAGGAGGGGAGCAACTATCTTTTTTTAGCGTACCCGAATTAATCCTGGCAAAAATATTGTGTTCAGCATACTGAAACTTGAAACACCAACCAGTAAATCTTAGAAATTCGGTTTTAACACATACTTATCATAGAACCTGAAAATATGCTCAGCAGCTTCTTCTGCTGTATCTACTAACCTAAACAGGTTCAGATCTTCCGCATGAATGTTATGTTCTTTATTCAGCATGGTTGAAGTAATCCAATCTACTAAACCACCCCAGTACTCTTTTCCTACCAATACAATCGGGAATCTGGCAATTTTGCCAGTCTGAATCAAGGTAATCGCTTCGAAAAGCTCATCCATTGTGCCCATACCACCAGGTAATACGACAAAACCTTGTGAATATTTCATGAACATCACTTTCCTGATGAAGAAATAATCAAATTCTAATAACTTATTATGGTCAATATATTTGTTGTGGAACTGTTCAAAAGGAAGGTCAATGTTTAAACCTACAGACTTTCCTCCATTCATGTGCGCGCCTTTATTTCCTGCTTCCATAATTCCGGGGCCACCACCGGTGATCACGCCATATCCGCGTTCTGTAAGCAACCTGCCACATTCTACTGCAATCTCATAGTACTTATTTGTTTCCGCTGTTCTCGCGGATCCGAAGATAGACACACATGGGCCAATTTTCGCTAATTTCTCAAAGCCATCTACAAATTCTGCCATGATTTTAAAGATCTGCCAGGAATCCGTAACTTTTATTTCCTGCCAGTTTTTGTTCTCAAATGCACTTCTAATTTTCTCTTCACTTGTCATTCTATAGATATTTAGTTCTTAAAATCTGGTTTGCAATGCTGTTTTTTTACTGATCAGCAACAGTCCGATAAAGGTGATCAATCCGTTCACCAGAATCAGTTCCACACTAAACGTATATCCGCCAAGTAAAGTGGCAGAGTTTGCGTTGAGCAGGTAACAAATCAATGGTGATAGGATACATACTAAAGGTACTAATTTATCATGAAGTCCTCTGTTCTTCATGAAAAGGCCAAAGCTATATAAGCCAAGTAGTGGTCCATAAGTATAGGAAGCTACTTTAAAAATCCCTTTAACCACTGACTCATCATTTAAAGTATTGAAAACAATGATCACCACAAACATCAGCAGCGAAAACGCAATATGTACCAGGTGTCTTTTCTTTACAGCTCCATCCGCATTGGCATTTTCAGCCTTAGCCATGTGCAGGAAATCTACGCAGAACGAGGTTGTTAATGCGGTTAATGCCGAATCGGTGGTGGCAAATGTTGCCGCCGTTAAGCCCAGCATAAAAACGATGGCCGGTACTACACTTAAATGGTTGAGTGCAATTTCCGGGAAAAGAAAATCCGTTCTTGGTTTTCCAGTGATGTGATCCAAAGGAATCTGAATGCCGTTTTTAGTTGCATAGATATATAACAAAGCACCTACACTCAGGAAAAAGATGTTTAGGATCACAAAGATGCCAGTGAACGTAAACATGTTTTTTTGTGCCTCCCCAATAGTTTTCATACTCAGGTTTTTTTGCATCAAATCTTGATCCAAACCTGTCATCGCAATCGTAACAAATACGCCTCCAATGAACTGTTTACTGAAATGGAAGCCATTGGTCATGAAGTCTTCGTAAAAGAAAATCTTGGAATAACCACTTGTTTTAATGGCTTCAAAGGCTTGCGGGATATTCATATTCAGGCTGCTGCAGATGAAATACAGCGTCAGAAAAACTGACAATACCAGGAAAAACGTTTGCAGCGTATCTGTGATAATAATTGTTTTTAACCCACCTTTGAAGGTGTAGGACCAGATGAGCGCCAAAGAAATCAATACCGTTACCCAAAATGGAACCCCATAACTGTCAAAGATAAAACGCTGTAAAACAATTACCACCAGGTATAAACGGAAAGCGGAGCCTATCGTTCTACTGATTAAAAAGATGGATGCAGCCGTCTTATAACTGTAAAAACCCAACCTTTGTTCGATATAGCTATAAATCGAAGTCAGCTTCATCCGGTAATATAATGGCAGCAATACTGTTGCGATAATGATAAATCCGACCGCATTTCCCAATACAAATTGAAAGTATTGGAATTGATTGCCGGAAGGTGCACCTACTTCTCCGGGAACGGAAATGAAAGTCACACCGGATAAAGCAGTACCAATCATCCCAAAAGCAACCAGGTACCATTTTGAATTTCTATTTGCAATAAAGAAGGTAGCATTGTCTGATGATTTTTTGGAAGTAGCGAAGGCGATAACGATCAATAGCAGGAAATAACCAATCAAAAAAGACAAAAGTATAGCTGGGCTCATAGTATGTTTTTAGCAGCTAAATGTAAGAAAATCATATTTTAAAAATCAAATAACGGAAGATAAATATAAATTTGTAAAATGAACTTTTCATCCAAGCTTCTCGAAGACGCTGTCAACGAATTTTCTAAGTTACCGGGAGTCGGACAAAAGACGGCATTACGCTTGGTATTGCACTTGTTAAACAAGGAACAGGAAGAGGTTTCTAACTTCGGGAATTCCATTATTAAACTGAGACAAGAGATCAAGCATTGTGCAGTTTGCCATAACATTTCGGATCATGTACACTGTGAAATCTGTACCGCTAACAAACGGGATAAAGAAATTATTTGTGTGGTAGAAGATACCAGAGACGTGATGGCTGTAGAAAATACCTCGCAATATTTTGGCGTTTACCATGTATTAGGAGGTTTAATCTCGCCAATGGATGGTATCGGCCCGGCTGATCTTTTTATTGATTCCCTGGTGCAGCGTGTGGCAACCAGTCCGGTTAAAGAAGTGATTTTAGCATTGAGTGCAACCATGGAAGGAGATACCACTCTTTTTTACCTTTATAAACGTCTTAAAGATTTTCAAATCCCGATCACAGCTATTGCTCGGGGAATCGCCTTTGGTGGTGAGCTGGAATATGCAGACGAAATCACCCTGGGCCGCTCTATCATTACAAGGGTGCCTTATGAAAACTCATTAATCAAATAATCAGCATGGATTTTAAGAATAAAGTAGTCATCATTACCGGGGCATCTTCCGGTATAGGAAAAGCTTGTGCCGAAGAATTTGCCAAACGTGGTGCAAACCTTGTGCTTGCTGCCCGTCAGTATGTAACCCTTTGCGAAGTTACTGCCGATCTGGAAAGTAGATACGGCATTCGTGCGGTTGCTGTTCAAACGGATGTGAGTAAAGAGCAAGATTGTGAGGAATTGACTAAACAAGCCGTACTCAGTTTCGGTAAGATCGACATTCTGATCAATAATGCTGGTTTGTCGATGCGCGCATTGTTCAATGACCTTGACCTTTCTGTCTTGAAAAACCTGATGGATGTGAACTTTTGGGGCACTGTATATTGTACAAAATATGCTTTGCCAGAAATTTTGAAAACCAAAGGCAGTATTATTGGCGTATCTTCTATTGCAGGTTACCGCGGACTGCCCGGACGTACCGGGTATTCGGCTTCAAAATTTGCCATGAATGGATTTATGGAGTCTTTAAGGACAGAATTGTTGAAAACTGGAGTACACGTGATGGTGGCTTGTCCTGGTTTTACCGCTTCAAATATCCGCGTTACAGCATTGGGAAAGGACGGTGCTGCGCATGGGGAAACTAGTATGGAAGAAGGTAAAATGGTGACTGCCGATGTGGTAGCAACCACTATTGTGGACGGCATTGCGGCAAGAAAACGTACATTAATCATGACCGGACAGGGTAAATTAACCGTCTGGCTTAATAAATTGTTACCTGCGTTGACCGATAAATTGGTGTTCAACCACTTTACCAAAGAGAAAAACGCATTGATAAAATAACACATGAAAACCAAGGTATTACTGATGCTATTCGCTTTCTTAGGACAAATATTCACTTCTGCTGCCCAGATCAGCGTAGAAAAAGAGGTTGATTATGCTCAGGAAAAAGGGAAGGCCAGTAACCAGTTGAATATCTATTACCCGGCAGATACGGTCGCTAAAAAAGGAGTGGTTATTTTCATTCATGGAGGATCCTGGAGCAGTGGTAAAAAGGAAACTTACTGGTGGCTAGGTAGAAATCTTGCACGTAAAGGACTGGTTGCTGTCCTCCTAAATTATGGATTAGCCCCCGATCAGGAATATCCGCAAATGGCGGCTGACTGTGCAGCTGCAGTAACCTGGGTAGCTAAAAATATAGCACGTTACGGTGGAAATCCAGAAAGACTATTCCTGATGGGACATTCTGCCGGTGGTCATCTTGCAGAACTGATCAATGCAGATCCTCAGTACTTAAAAGCTGCAGGATATCAAGGTAAAATTAAAGGGATGATCTTAAATGATGCTTTCGGCCTGGATATGAATGAATACCTGAGCAAGGCAGATCACGATGATAATTATTACAATTTCCTGCGCACGTTTACGGAAAATCCGGAAATATGGACGAAAGCCTCTCCACTAAATTATGTGCAGCAAATCAAGAACCCTCATCTGATTTTTTACGGGGAAAAAACATACCCAGCGATACAAATACAATCAGAACGTATTCAAAAGCAGTTAACTGCAGAGCAGGTGCCGAGTTCAATCTATGTGATCAAGGGTAAAAAACACGTGGGCATGATTAGTCAAATGATTTTTGGAAGCAACCAGCTGTACCAAAAGATCCTTGATTTTGTAGCAAAGAATTAATTTGAAGCAAAGCACTAAACCTCTTTAACCGAATCGCCTGAATCAGTTGATTCTATTGCTCCGATTCTGGAAAGATCAATGGCAGTTCTGCCATTACCATCTTTGGAGAAAATATTTGAAAATTTAGCGTGATGCATTATGTCTTCATCGCGGTAAGAAGTTCTCGTATGTACAGTTTGCGAAAATGTATCATCAAAAGCTTTCAGTAAAACAAGAATTTCTACTTCTGCATTCGCAAGATCCTGGGCTGTTTTCTGGAAAATCGGACTATGCTCATCAATAGGATGAACCACCGTCCAGCTTAAGGTCAGCAGACCAATTTTCGCTCTTTCCAATTCTAGTGGATAAAACCTGCGCGAAACTTTTCCATCGACCATTTCATTGTAAGACAGCACCACCTGAACTTCAATTTCTATCAGCTGGTTGTTCCGTAAATTGGCCAGTCTGAACATGAGTCCTTTGCCTTCCTTATAAGGCGCAATCACCATTTTATCACTGTAAATGATCTTGGCATTAGGTCTGGAAAAACGGCCGTACAATAGGCCTGTAGCCAATGCAAAGGCCAGCAGTCCCAGCATCGACTCGAAAGCTGCCACACAACTCGTGATAAAACCATCCGGACTAATGTGTCCATATCCTACAGTAGAGATCGTTTGTGCGGAAAAGAAGAACGCATCAAAAAAACGATCCCTGGGAGTGACTCCACTAGCACCCTGTAAATGTTCGATGCCAATCCCGACATAGATCAAGGCAAAAAACGTGTTCACCAACAAGTAAACAATCAGGATGATCAGCAGAAACTTTTTCCAGGACATGGAAATCAGCCAGTTATAGGTATCCGCAGTTCGGAACAGTGGAAGGCCAGTTCGTTTGACATTAGAACTGCCATCAGCATTCATTAATCTTTGATTCGAGGTAACCGGTTGGTTACCAAATCCTAAATCGTCGTCGATTTGTGATTTTCGTTTAAATAATGCCATAATTCCTTACTAATTTTAAGAAAAATTTTGCAATTATTAAAAACTATTACATCTTTGCTTTAGATGATACAAACAAACGTACTTAATCTTTGGTGGTGGCACAACGCATTAGCGTAGTGTAACCCCCTGTCTGAACGTTTTATTTACATAAAAATATTTTGAGGGTTGCTATTAAGGCAGCCTTTTTTGTTTTATACCCATGAAGAAAATACTAAACCACTTATTTGAAAACAAGACCTTCAGCAGAGCTGAAGCGCAAAGAATATTGACCGCTATTGCTTTAGGTGAGTTTAATACTTCACAGATTGCAGCGTTTATTACGGCCTATGGCATGCGTAATATTACGGTGGAAGAGCTACAGGGATTCAGAGATGCGATGTTGGAGTTATGTGTCAAACTAGATTTCTCCGACTATGAGCTGGTTGATCTTTGTGGGACTGGTGGTGATGGTAAAGATACCTTTAACATCTCTACACTTGCTTCTTTCGTAGTTGCTGGTGCTGGTCATAAAGTGGCAAAACATGGTAATTATGGCGTGTCTTCCGGTTGTGGTTCTTCTAATGTGATCGAATATCTGGGCTATAAATTCACAAGCGATCCTGATACATTAAAGAGAAGTCTGGATACTTCAGGAATTTGCTTTATTCATGCACCATTGTTCAATCCAGCCATGAAAACGGTAGCTCCAATTCGTAAAGAGCTTGGCGTAAAAACATTCTTCAATATGCTTGGGCCAATGTGTAATCCGGCACAGCCTAAAAATCAATTGGTAGGTGTGTTTAGTCTGGAATTAGCTCGTTTATATGCTTACTTATATCAGGATACCGATAAGAACTATACCATTCTTCATGCGGTGAATGGTTTTGATGAAGTTTCTTTGACCTGTGATTATAAAGTCTTCAATAAAAAGGGAGAAGCCCTGGTAAAGGTATCAGATATTGGTTTTGAAGAGATGGATGAAGCGCTGATTAAAGGCGGAGATACTGTGGCCTCTTCTGCGGAAATATTTATGAACGTATTAAACGGAGCGGGAACAGATGCACAGCACAATGTGGTCTTGTGTAATGCAGCTCTGGCTATTCAGACCATCAGCGATACTAAATCTTTTGCCGATTGTTTCTATGAAGCCGAAGAATCATTGTTCAGTAAAAATGCGTTGAAACGCTTTAAAAGCCTGGTTGGGTAATGAGTACTCCGCAATTGAAAATATGTGGGATGTTACATCCTGAAAACCTCAGGGAGGTTGCGGCGTTACAGCCAGATTACCTGGGTTTCATCTTTTTTAAAGGCTCTAAAAGATATGCCGGAGCAGTGTTGCCGGAAGTATTGGCAGCCTTACCTGAAAACATAAAGAGAACTGGCGTTTTTGTCAATGAAACGCTGGAAACAGTGCTCAGCCTGGTTGATAAATACCAATTAAACGCAGTGCAGTTACATGGTGCAGAAAGCCCGGAATATTGCAGGGCATTGAAAGTTAGGCTAAGCGAAATGAAAGCATCAGATTCAGCTGAGCTAAACGTAAATTCAATAGCTGCAAGAACGGAAGCAAGTGGAAAAACTGAAACAACTGGAAAAGTACAGCTGATCAAAGCTTTTGGTGTCAGCGAGGCCTTTGATTTTAGTCGGTTGAATCCATATTTAGGAGCTGTAGATTATTTTTTATTTGATACACAGACCCCGGATCATGGAGGTTCAGGCAAACAGTTTGATTGGCAGCTGCTGACAAAGTATACCTTGGATCTACCTTACTTTTTAAGCGGTGGAATAGGTGTTGAAAGCGCAGAAATGCTGAACACCATTGTAGACCACAGGCTGTTTGCTATTGATGTAAACAGCAAGTTTGAAATAGAACCAGGCTTAAAAGACCTGGAAAAACTGAAAGCATTTAAAAGCAAATTATTATAAACTGCTGCCCTAATGAATATATTAAATAAAGGTCAGTTAACCCATACAAATGATCCCGGATCATACCTGTAATTAAAAAAGAGGTCAGGATCAATAAAAGAAATAAGAACAAGATTATGAACTATTTTGTAAACGAAAAGGGATACTTTGGAGATTTTGGAGGAGCATACATCCCTGAAATGCTGTATCCTAATGTAGAGGAGTTAAGAACCAGATACCTGGAAATTATCGCTGATGAAGGCTTTCAAAAGGAGTTTCATCAACTGTTAAAAGACTATGTCGGCAGGCCTTCGCCATTATACCTGGCGAGACGCTTATCTGAAAAGTATGGAACCAATATCTTTTTGAAAAGAGAAGATTTGAACCATACCGGAGCACATAAAATCAACAACACCATTGGTCAGATTTTAGTAGCAGAGCGTTTAGGAAAAAAACGCATCATTGCAGAAACCGGTGCAGGGCAACATGGGGTAGCTACCGCTACAGTATGTGCATTGCGTGGTCTGGAATGTGTAGTTTATATGGGAGAAATTGACATCCAGCGTCAGGCACCAAATGTAGCCAGAATGAAAATGTTGGGTGCAACAGTTGTATCCGCAACTTCTGGTAGTAAAACATTGAAAGATGCAACTAATGAGGCCATGCGCGACTGGATTAACAACCCAATCGATACCCATTACATCATTGGTTCTGTAGTTGGCCCGCATCCTTATCCGGATATGGTGGCTACTTTTCAATCAATCATTTCTGAAGAAACAAAAAAACAATTACTGGAGCAGACCGGTAATGATCAGCCTGATTACGTATTGGCTTGTGTAGGTGGTGGAAGTAATGCCATGGGGATGTTCTATCATTTCATTAACGATGAAAATGTAAAATTGATCGCAATTGAAGCTGCCGGAAAAGGGGTAGACAGCGGCCATTCTGCAGCAACGACTGCTTTAGGTAAAGAAGGCGTATTACATGGCAGCAGAAGCATCCTGATGCAAACAGCAGACGGACAGGTAATTGAGCCTTACTCGGTGTCTGCTGGTCTGGATTATCCTGGTGTTGGTCCTCAGCATGCGCATTTGTTCAAGACCAATAGAGGTCAGTACGTTTCCGTAACGGACGATGAAGCTTTGCAAGCCGGTTTATTACTGACACAATTGGAAGGTATTATTCCTGCAATTGAAAGTGCACACGCCCTGGCATATTTAGAGAAAATGAAGTTTACAGGTAAAGAAAATGTAGTGATTTGTTTGTCCGGAAGGGGAGATAAAGACATGGATACCTATATGAAGTATTTTGGTTTATAAGAACAGCAATGAATAGAATTAATAAGTTATTTCAAGAGAAAAAAAACATACTATCCATCTATTATACCGCGGGTTACCCGAACTTAGGGGATACAGTGGCCATTGCAGAGGAGTTGGAAAGATCTGGTGCAGACCTATTGGAAATTGGATTTCCATATTCAGATCCTGTTGCCGATGGACCAGTGATTCAAGCCAGCAGTAAAAAAGCTTTAGATGAAGGAATGACGCTTAAATTGTTATTTGAGCAATTGAAAGACCTGCGTAAAACGGTGAGTATCCCGGTTTTACTAATGGGATATGTGAATCCATTATTGCAATATGGCGTGGCTAACTTTTGTAAATCATGCGCAGAAGTAGGAGTAGACGGTTGTATTGTTCCTGACCTTCCAATGGCAGAATACGAAGAATTATATGCAGAAGATTTTAAAGCACACGGCTTAACCAATATTTTCCTGGTTACCCCTCAAACTGCACCGGAAAGAATCCAAAAGATCGATGGTTTAAGTAATGGCTTCATCTACCTGCTGTCGTCATCTGCAACTACCGGACAAAATTTAAGCGTGTCTGAAGGTACAGAAGCTTATTTCTCCAGAATTGCAGACTTAAAACTAAAGAACCCAACCATGATTGGTTTCGGGATCAGCAGCAAAGAAACCTTTGATAAAGCTTGTCAGTATGCTAACGGAGCCATCATCGGGACTGCCTTTGTGAAAAGCCTGAGAGCCGATGATGTATCCGGTAGTGTAAAAGAATTTATGAAAACTTTTAAGCCGTAAGCGCTTTCTTTTTGTGGATTGATTTCAAGTAGATAAAGCCTGTTAATCCAGCAATTATTGAAGCACATAGGATGGCAAATTTGGCCTCCGTCACGTGCATCTCGTCGCTGAAAGACAATAGGGAAATAAAAATCGACATGGTAAAACCGATTCCGGCAAGCATCCCCAATCCGATGATGTGCTTCCAGCCGGATCTGGAAGGTAAAGTCCCTAGTTTGAGCTTTACCGCCACCCATGAAAATAAAGTCACCCCTATTGTTTTTCCGACAAATAAGCCCAGGATAATTCCCATTCCAAGCGGCGAAACCAACCCACCCAGCATCTCTTTCTGAAAAGTAATGTTGGTATTTGCTAAAGCGAAGATGGGCATGATAAAGTAATTTACCGGACCGTTTAACAGGTGTTCCAGTTTTTCCAACGGAGATTCAATATTTGTCTTGTTGCAAGGAATAGTGAAAGCTAATAATACCCCTGCAATAGTCGCATGAATACCGGAATGATGGATGAAATACCAAAGGAAAATACCTGGAATGAGGTAAAAATATAATGCTTTTAAGTTCAGATAATTAAACAGGAATAAGACGGCCAATACGCCAGCTGCCATTAATAAGTAATCAAAATGAACCTCACTAGTGTAAAAAACGGCAATCACAAGGATGGCCCCAAGGTCATCTACGATCGCTAGGGCTGCTAAAAATACCTTTAAAGAAGTAGGTACGCTCTTGCCCAGCATAGAAATAATGGCCAGTGCAAAGGCAATGTCAGTAGCCATTGGAATACCCCATCCGCTCGCAGTGGGAGATCCTGTATTGAATGCAAAGTAAATTCCGGCGGGAACCAGCATTCCGCCTAATGCGGCAATAACAGGTAAAGAGGCTTTCTTCAAAGAAGACAACTCTCCTTCCAGTAGTTCTCTTTTGATCTCCAGACCCACCAAGAGGAAAAATACAGCCATTAAAGCGTCATTGATCCATGCAGATACGGTATAAGAGATGCTGGTGCTGCCAAAATTAATCCCTAATTCGGTAGTCAGCAGATTTGCAAATCCTGTACTAAAAGAGGAGTTTGCGATAAATAAAGAGATTGCTACACAAACCAGCAGGATAATTCCCCCAATTTGTCCGGAACGGAAAAAATCCCTGAATGCTTGTAAATTTAATAGTTTCGCCATGCGCTAAAGATAAGATTCGAGCTGGAGTTAGGCAACAGTTTAAAGGAGACTTTCCAGATCGCCTTTACCTTCACGGATAATTTCAAAGGTTCCGGAAGTACAATCTACCACTGTAGAAGGTTCATTATCACCGTAACCACCATCAATTACCAGGTCTACGCTGTCTTCATATTTTTCATGGATTAATTCCGGATCTGTAGAATATTCAATCACTTCATCATCGTCCCTAATAGAGGTCGATAAAATCGGGTTTCCCAGCATTTTCACAATTTCTCTGGCAATGTCATTGTCTGGCACCCTGATCCCTACTGTTTTCTTTTTAGAGCTCAGCAGCTTGGGCACATTGTTACTCGCATTAAAAATGAAAGTAAAAGGGCCGGGTAGGGCTTTCTTCAAGACCCTGAACGTAGCGGTATCTATCGGTTTGACGTAATCTGAGATGTGTCTCAAATCAGAACAGATAAACGAGAAATTAGCCTTCTCAGGCTTGATGCCACGTAGTCGACAAATTTTCTCTACTGCTTTTTGATTGGTAATGTCGCAGCCTAATCCGTAAATAGTATCAGTGGGATAGATGATGATGCCTCCTTTTTTCAAGACTTCAACAACTTCTTCAATTGCTTTAGGATTTGGATTTTCAGGATAGATTTTTATGAGCATGTGTAAATTTACACAATCTTTATACCGATTTTGGTTTATTGTTGTTGTAATGGTAGGTTTTCATTAAATTATCCTTTATGAGAAAAGCTTTTATCGCAATTGCTGCATTTTTGGTGAGTGCTACGCTGATGATCAGTTTCGCCTGGCCACCTTTTTATTGGGCATTTATTTTTATTGGCCCAATCATTCTGCTTGGAATCTATGATTTATATCAGCCCAAGCACAGTATAGTCAGAAATTATCCGGTATTGGGTAGATTAAGGTATCTGGCGGAAGACCTCCGTCCAAAAGTATACCAGTATTTTGTGGAAAGTGATACCAATGGAAAACCTTTCAGCAGGCTAAACCGATCGCTCATTTACCAGCGTGCAAAGCGGGAGAATGACACGATCCCATTTGGAACCCAGCTCGATGTTTATGAAAATGGCTATGAATGGCTAAGCCATAGCATCGCAGCCATCAGTCATACGGAATTAGATGAAGATCCGCGAGTATTGGTTGGCGGACCTGAATGTAAGCAGCCTTATTCGGCTAGTATTTACAACATCTCGGCGATGAGTTTTGGTTCTTTAAGTCAGAATGCAATTCTGGCGTTAAATGGAGGGGCAAAACTAGGAAACTTCGCCCACAATACCGGAGAAGGTGGAATCAGTGATTACCACGCCGGGCCCGGCGGAGATTTGATCTGGCAGATTGGTACCGGTTATTTCGGCTGCCGTCACCATGATGGAACCTTTAATTTCGAAGCTTTTGGAGAAAAAGCGAAAACAACGCAAGTGAAAATGATTGAAATAAAACTTTCCCAGGGGGCTAAACCCGGGCATGGCGGGATTCTGCCGGCAAAGAAAGTGACCCCTGAAATTGCCAGAATCCGTTTGGTAAAAGAAGGTTTTGACGTGATCTCTCCACCAGCACATTCGGCTTTTAAAACACCTTTAGAACTGGTCGCTTTTGTGCAAAAACTAAGGGAATTATCGGAAGGTAAGCCTATCGGTTTTAAACTTTGTATTGGCAGAAGATCCGAATTTTTTGCCATATGCAAGGCGATGTCTGAAACCGGAATATATGTAGATTTTATTACCGTAGACGGGGGGGAAGGCGGAACGGGTGCAGCACCACAGGAATTTTCAAATGCGGTAGGAATGCCATTAAGAGAAGGCGTTGCCTTTGTTTACGATGTGCTGACCGGCTTTAACTTAAAACAGCACATTAAAATTATTGCTTCAGGGAAAGTGGCTTCAGGTTTCGACCTGATAAAAAACATCGCCCTTGGCGCAGATTTATGTAACTCTGCAAGAGGAATGATGTTTGCCCTGGGGTGTATTCAGGCCTTGGAGTGTAACAGTAATACCTGTCCGACAGGTGTAGCCACACAAGACCCAAGTTTGATGAAAGGTTTAGTAGTAGAAGATAAAAAGGTACGGGTACATAATTTTCATAAACTGACGGTAGGCAGTGCGGTAGAATTATTAGGTGCTGCGGGTTTACAGCATACTTATCAGCTTAGCAGGGCTTATATCAACAGGAGGATCGCTCCAAATGTGATGCAGTCTTATATGGAAACTTTCCCTTATATCCCGGAAGGAAGTTTATTGAAAACACCTTATCCACTGCGTTTTGAATTGGGAATGGCATTAAGTACCTCGAGCAGTTTTGCGCCTACGGATTATAAGGTTTCGATTGTGGATTATGCTCACGCGAACTCCTTCAATGATCAGCTTCCAGCTGCAGGGCAAAGTTAAACAACGCGCTGCTGGGCAGAAATAAAAGGCTGCTGAGCAAGGAAGACAAATAAAAAGGGCAGGATTTTTGAAAATCCTGCCCTTTTAAATGAAAATATATAAAGCTTAAAACTCTGCGTTTTTTGGGAAACGAGGGAAAGCAATTACGTCTCTGATGTTCGTCATACCACTTACAAAAAGTACCAGTCTTTCGAAACCTAATCCGAAGCCGGAGTGTGGTGCAGATCCAAAGCGTCTGGTGTCTAAAAACCACCACATTTCTTCCTGAGAGATGTTTAGCTCATCCATTCTTTGTGTCAGCTTGTCTAAGCGTTCTTCTCTTTGAGAGCCACCAATCATTTCACCGATTCCAGGGAAAAGAATGTCCATTGCGGCCACCGTTTTTCTGCCCTGAGCATCAGGCTCATTCTGGCGCATATAGAAAGATTTAATATCTGCAGGATAATCGGTTAAGATCACCGGTTTTTTGAAATGTTTCTCTACCAGGTAACGTTCGTGCTCTGATTGTAAATCTGCTCCCCATTCGTCAATAAGATACTTGAATTGTTTCTTTTGATTAGGTTTAGAAGACCTTAAGATCGCAATCGCTTCCGTATAAGTTAAGCGCTCGAAATCATTGTCTAAACAGAAGTTCAACTTGTCAATTAAGGAAAGTTCGGAACGCTCATTCTGAGGTTTAGTTTTTTCTTCTTCTAACAAGCGATTGTTTAAGAAGTCGATTTCCTCTTTACAATTCTCTAAAGCATATTTAATCACATACTTCATCATGTCCTCGGCCAATTGCATGTTGTCTTCCAGGTCTGCAAAAGCAACCTCTGGCTCAATCATCCAA
Organism: Pedobacter polysacchareus; assembly: GCF_019802255.1. Taxonomy (GTDB): domain Bacteria; phylum Bacteroidota; class Bacteroidia; order Sphingobacteriales; family Sphingobacteriaceae; genus Pedobacter; species Pedobacter polysacchareus. The sequence continues at coordinate 585,439 of NZ_JAHYSS010000002.1, forward strand.
AATTCAGCAAGGTGACGGGTAGTATTTGAGTTTTCTGCTCTGAAAGTAGGGCCGAAAGTATAAATCTGTCCAAAAGCCATAGCAGCAAGCTCACCTTCTAACTGTCCGGAAACGGTTAGGTTAGTCGCACGGGCAAAGAAATCCTGTGAGAAATCTATTTTACCATCTTCAGTTTTTGGTGGATTCTCCAGGTCTAAATTGGTTACTTTAAACATTTCACCAGCACCTTCTGCATCAGAAGCGGTAATGATAGGGGTGTGCATATAAGTAAACCCTCTGTCATTATAAAACTGATGAATAGCAAAAGCTAAAGCATGACGCAATTTAAATACCGCATTGAAAGTATTGGTACGGAAACGTAAATGCGCGATTTCTCTTAAAAACTCCAGACTGTGTTTCTTAGGCTGTAATGGGAATTTCTCCGGATCACTATCACCTAATATCTCAATCGTATTCGCTTTAATATCAACTCTCTGTCCTTTTCCAACAGATTCTACGATTGTACCAGTTACTGCAATGGCAGCGCCAGTAGTAATGCGTTTCAATAAATCTTCAGGGGTATTATTAAAGTCAACAACAATCTGGATGTTTCCCATGCAGGAACCATCATTGATAGCAATAAACTGATTGTTGCGGAAAGTACGCACCCAACCCATCACTGTTACTTCTCTGTCGAACTGCTCTGTCTCTAACAGGCTTTTTACTTTTTCTCTTTTGATCATGATTTTATTGTGGAGAGGTTCAAAAATAAGGATTTAATTGATTTTTTTTATGTTTCTTATTGTATTAAGTTTGCGAAGCGACATCTCAATCATAATTAGCGTGCAATCTAATCGTATCCAATCTTTTTGGCAAAAGGCCATAGGCGACATCGGGGAGTTTTCTCTGGAAGAGCGTATTTTTAATACCATATGTATTTTTGCATTTTTTGCCCTGATGGTGGAAGCACCATATAATTATTTAATGGAGCTTAAAGAATTGTCTTGGCTATGCTGTGCCGGCATGGTGTTTATTGTCGGGCTGTATTATCTTTCCAAGATAAAAAGAAAATCCAATCTGGCCATTACGCTTTTCTGTATCATCAGCAACATTACTTTTACCTATTGCTATTTTTATAATTCTGGAATTCTTGGGCCAAACGTGCTGCTTTTTGCGCTTTCTTTTTTCCTCATCATCACCATCATCCCGAAAGCGCAGTATAAATTTTGGGTACCGGTCAATATATTTATAGTATTGGCAGTACTGGTATTAGAATATCATCAGCCGCAATTAGCACCCGATCTTTATTACAGCCCTTTTGCAAGAGTCATTGATTTTGCCGTCACTTATGTCGTTTCTACGGTCTTAATTTTTCTGTCTATCAGTTACATGCGGAAAAACTACGCTTATGAGCGTTTGTCTGTAGAGCAGCGAAACCGGGAAATTGAGGCACAGAAAGATGAGATCCTATTGCAAAAGGGAGCACTGGAATACCTGAACAGAGAAAAGGATCGCTTATTGTCTATCGTAGCGCATGATGTACGGATGCCTTTGAGTTCCATACAGGGCTATTTAGAAATTCTGAATTCCATCGGACTGGATGAAGCGGAAAAACAATTGATTGAAGGACAGCTGCTGCAGATTACCAGAGATACTTCTGAAATGCTCATGAACCTGCTTTCCTGGTCGAAGACGCAGCTGCAAGGGGGTAATGTGCAGTTGAAGGCCTTAGATGTAAATGAAGCCCTCCAGGGCTGGTTAAAAATAGAAAATACCATCGCTAATAAAAAAGGAATCCGTTTGCGAATGCTCACTGCCGGACAACTTTATTTAATGGCTGATCACGACATGCTTCATCTGGTAGTTCGGAACCTGGTTTCTAATGCTATTAAATTTACTCCTGAGGGAGGAGAGGTGATCGTTTCCACGCGTTATCGCGGAACCAGCGGAATGATCATTATATCTGATAATGGAATCGGCATCACGCCTGAAAAACAGGAACACCTGTTCGAGCTCAATGCTTCCGCTACTTACGGAACCAATAATGAAAAAGGAATTGGTCTTGGCTTACTCTTGTGTAAGGAGTTTACGGAGAAACAGCAAGGAAATATCTGGTTTGAAAGTGAAACGCAAAAAGGTTCCGTTTTTTATGTTTCCTTGAAATTAGAAGGATTTTAGGTTCTTATTTTTAGTCTTTTGTGAAAATAATTGTAAAATAATCCAATTTAACCTCATTTTATTAGTTCTTTTTGTGAATTGTGCATGTAAAAATCTATTTGTATCTGTTTTTGGTGATATAATGTTAATATTTCCAGCTATTATTTAGTGTTTTGTTGCTAATTTTTGGTTTTAATGTTGATTTTAAGGTGTATTTCTTTTAATTTTTACTGTTTATTCATTTTTATTGCAATTTATTTTTAAATAAATTGTGAATTGTCTGTTTAACTTCTATATTTGTGTCAGCTCGTTTAATTTATATTTGGTTAAAGAAGCCTCAGGTTGGATGACCTGAGGCTTCTTTTGTTTTATAGGCAAAATAAATACAGTACTCGCTCCAAATAAGCCAGCAATAGTCTTTTTTAGGTTTCAAAACCAAAATTTAGGGCATAAAAAAAAGGCCAATTGAGTAAACAATTGACCTTTTAGATTTTTAACTAAAAACTGGTAATTATGCCAATACTTTAGTCACTAAATCTGCTGCATCTTTCAATGCAATTGCAGAATATACTTTTAATCCTGATTCATCGATTAACTGTTTCGCTTCAGCGGCATTAGTACCTTGTAAACGACAGATAATTGGAACAGGAATATCACCGATTTCTTTGTAAGCATCGATTACACCTTGAGCAACACGGTCACAGCGAACGATACCACCAAAGATGTTAATTAAGATAGCTTTCACATTTGGATCCTTAAGGATAATGTTGAAACCTGCTTTTACAGTTTGTGCATTTGCAGTTCCACCTACATCCAGGAAGTTAGCTGGCTCACCACCTGCAATTTTGATGATGTCCATGGTCGCCATTGCTAAACCAGCACCGTTCACCATACAGCCAACGTTACCATCTAATTTCACATAGTTTAAGTTAGACTCACTTGCTTCCACATCTGTTGGATCTTCTTCCAATTTATCACGCATTGCTGCATAATCAGGATGACGGAATAAAGCGTTCTCATCTAAGTCAACTTTAGCATCAACAGCGATGATTTTGTCATCAGAAGTTTTTAATACTGGGTTGATCTCAAACATCGCAGAGTCAGTAGCGTCATAAGCTTTGTAAAGCGCGGTGATAAATTTCACCATGTCTTTGTGAGCAGCACCACTTAATCCTAGATTGAAGGCAATTTTACGAGCCTGGAATCCTTGAAGACCAACTTTAGGGTCAATCTCTTCTTTGAATATTAAATGAGGAGTTTTTTCTGCAACCTCTTCAATGTCCATTCCACCTTCGGTAGAATACATAATGATGTTAGTTCCAGTTGAACGGTTTAAAAGCACGCTCACATAGAATTCTTTAGTTTCAGATGCTCCAGGATAATAAACATCCTGTGCCACTAAAATCTTGTTCACTTTCTTTCCTTCCGGGCCAGTTTGAGGAGTAACCAATTGCATACCTAAAATATCGGTTGCTCTTTGTGCTACTTCTTCCAGGTTTTTCGCCAGCTTTACGCCACCGCCTTTACCTCTTCCGCCTGCATGGATCTGTGCTTTAATCACAACCCAATCAGAATTGTAGTCAGTTTTCATTTTTTTAGCCGCTTCTACAGCCTGCTCAACCGTGTGGGCAACGACGCCTTCTTGTACGGCTACACCAAAACTTTTAAGTATTTCTTTACCTTGATATTCGTGGATATTCATTTGCTGAAAAAATTTGTCCAAATCTACAATTTCAGATTGGTTTTAAAAACAGTAAGTTTGCATTTATGCTAAAAGCAACAGGTATAAAGAAAGCTTATGGAAATTTACCCATCCTGAAAGGGGTAGATTTTGAGGTGGAAAAGGGAGAAATTGTCAGCATTATTGGCGCCTCTGGTGCGGGTAAAAGTACCCTACTGCACATATTAGGGACTTTAGACAAGCCAGATCAGGGAACTGTCGAATTAAATGGTGCCAAGGTAAATCAACTTTCCGGAGAACTACTGAGTGTATTTCGTAACAAAAATATAGGCTTTGTTTTTCAATTTCATCACCTGCTACCTGAATTTAGCGCTTTAGAGAATATCTGCATTCCTGCATTTATCGCTAAAACCAGTAAAAAAGATGCAGAGCGCCGTGCAATTGAGCTTTTGGAGCTGCTGGGATTGAAAGATCGCGCCGCACATAAACCCAATGAATTGTCTGGCGGTGAACAGCAGCGGATTGCAGTAGCGAGGGCACTTGTAAACCATCCTGCCATTATCCTGGCTGATGAGCCTTCCGGTAATCTGGACTCTGCCAACGCCAATGCCTTACACGAATTTTTTATCACCCTTCGTGATAATTTTAAACAGACCTTTGTGATCGTTACCCACAACGAAGGACTGGCGGAAATCAGCGATAGGGTAGTTACCATGAAAGACGGATTAATCATATAACATTTTGAAAATACTAATTACAGGAGGTAAATCTGCCTCAGCATTAAAGCTGCTGAAAGCTTTTGCCAATCAACATATATTACTTGCCGATTACGGAGATATGCCTGCGCTTTCTTCTACAGCTTATCAAATGCACTCCTTAGGGACCAGAAATGACGATACCACTGCACATACTTTACTCAACAACTGTCTGGACGAAAATGTAGAAATGCTATTGCCAATCCATGATTTTGAAATTGAAGCAGTAGCTAAATCTATCGTTTTATTCGAAGAATTTGGGATCGAGGTTTTACTGCCGCAGCCAGCAGAGTTGGCTAAATACCTCAGCACTGAAAAGCAAAGCGGGGATTGGGCATTGTACCAGAAAGGTGGATTGCTATTCCCTGAAAATGCGAACGCAGCACAAAAGGAATTGGGCATTAAAGAAAAATTGAACGGCGTATTTTACACCATTGACAGCCCTGAAGGCCTGAAACCAGTTTTATTTACCATCAATTCCTAATCATTTTATCCCATGAGGGCAGAAGAATTACTAAAAGACAAACAAGCATTCGTTTTTGAACTGGACAATGTAATTTATCCTGAAAAGGATTATTTATTGCAGGTTTACTACCTGTTCGCGCAATTTATTGAATACGGTGAACAATTAAATGCCAGCGATATTGTAAAATATATGCAAGAGCAATACCTTGCTCATGGTACTGTAGATCTATTTGAGAAAACTGCTGCAGAGTTCAAAATTCCAGAGAAGTATAAAGTAAATTATGATCTGGTGATGCAAAACGCAAAACTTCCACTGAAGCTGCTCATCTATAATAAAACGCTTACTTTCTTGCAGGAAATTGTTGCCAACGGGAAGCAAGTGTTTTTATTTGTAGACGGTGATTCCCTGATGCAATTAAATAAAATCAGACAAGTAGAATGGAATGGGTTGGAAAAGCATCTGATCGTTTATTTTTCTGAAGAATCTGAACCAAAACCAAGTACAAAAGGGATAGAAATGATCCTGGAACGCCATGATTTAAAACCAGAACAAATGGTTTTGATTGGTGCTAAACCAGCAGATCAGGAATGTGCACTTAATGCAGGAATTAAATTTTTAGCTATCGAAGAGCTGCTGAAATAACCTTGTTTATTCTTAAACAGCTTGGTTTGTGATAAAAATAATTAAGCTGTTTAAAATAAAACACTTGTTAAATTACTGATCATCATCAGGTAATGAGGTTTTTTTATTATAGATTTGTAATAGAAAATGGGAACAAGGATGATAAGAAGGTTAAGCTCCAGAAAGTATATTTTAATCGCATTGGCACTTTTTCCTGTGCTATTCAATGCCTGCAAAAAAAGCAAGGTCATCCCAGAAACTCCAGACACGGAGCAGCCTCAGCCTACGGGCGGGAATACGAAACAGACTCCTACTTCAGACCGAAGAGCACTGACCAATGATTCGCTGTTTTTATATGCTCAGCAGATTTATTACTGGAATGATAAACTGCCTACCTATGATGTTTTTGATCCAAGAACTTATACTAAATTGGGTACTGATCTGGCCAATTTCAACAATGAGCTGTTTAACATTACCAAATTTTCTGGGTTTGAAACTGTTGCCGGTTCTTCTTCTCCAAAATATGCATTTATCAGGGACGAAGATACCTCAAATGGCAGCCAAAGTACTGCTCCGGATAGATCGTCTAGTGTAGACCTGTCGGACATTGGTTTTGACATGGGCTTTTTAAATTTTCAAGGTTATGGGAATAACTCAGGATATGAGCTTTTTGTAAAAGCTGTTTATCCGAATTCACCTGCTGATATTGCAAAAATTACACGTGGAACCCAGATTACCAAAATTGGCAGCCGTGCTATAGGAACTAATTTCGATGCAGAAGTAGGTGTCATCAATAATGTATTGAATGGTACTACCAGCAGCACCACTTTTTCTGGGATCAGACCGGATGGAACAACTTTCAACGATGTGCCACTTAGTGTTAAAAAATATACGAGCAGCCCGATATTTGCTTCGAAAGTAATTGATCAGGGAGGGAAAAAAGTGGGTTATCTGGCTTATTCGATCTTTTCAGTATTGACAAATCCTGATAGTAAAAATCCTACTGATACTAGAATCGATCCTGTCTTTGCCAATTTTGCTGCTAATAATATCACAGATTTAGTGATTGATTTACGTTATAATGGCGGTGGTTCTGTGGAAACAGCAGAATACCTATTGAATCTGCTGGCTCCTGCCAATACCAATGGAGTGATGTTTTCTGAAACTTATAATAGTGTGATGAAGAGTGGAAAAGCCAGTATATTGAAGAATCAACCTTTAACAGATGCTAAGGGCAATATTCAATACAGCAGTTCTGGTAAGATGTATACATTGAATGATGTGGATTGGTCTGATGCCGGAAATATATATTCATTCTCAAAAAAGGGACCTTTAAACGGATTGAAAAATATTGTGTTTCTGGTTTCCAGTAATACCGCATCTGCAAGTGAATTGCTGATCAATAGCATCAAACCTTATATGCAGAGTGTTAAGCTGGTGGGTACGACTACTTATGGCAAGCCTGTAGGCTTTTTTCCGATTACGTTAGACAAACACTATTCTATATATCTCCCAAGTTTTGAAAGTAAAAACAAAAATGGGGAAGGTGGGTATTATTCTGGAATGAAACCTGATTTTGCGGATACTGGAGGGGCAGATCTTTATGATGATGCTGAGCATGATTTTGGGGATCCTAAAGAGAGCTATTTAAATAAAGCACTTTCTGTTCTTGCTCCGGTGGCTCCGTCAGTTTTGGCCAGCCGAACCGCTTCAAACGGCATCGCCGGTGCTACTGCAAGTTCGGTTAAACTGATGAAGACAGATTATTCAAACAGTAACATGACTGCTGCGGGTATGGTGGAAACACGTTATCGCTTAAAAAAATAAAACCTTGTTAATCAGCGTTTTTTGATCATTGTAAAATCCTATTTACAATAGGATGTCAAAATGACTTTGATCTATGGCTTTTAATTGCGATTTTAAATTAAGAAACGCATATTTATTACATTTAGCCAGAGTATTATGATTGGGGAATTAATCGAGAAAGAATCAATAGACATCAGCCAGATCATACCTGCTGACCAGAACCATACCGAAGAATTAAGAGATAAGTTGAATTCTGCACAACGCCTGGGGAATGAATTTAAATCAAAAGCAGACATTTCCTTTAATACAAAAGAAGGACCTAAAACGGTTTCTACTACGGTATGGCAGGTGACAGAAAAATACTTACAATTGAAAAATGGAATTCATATTCCTTTAAACAGCCTTTTAGCCATAGAGTTCTAATCCTATTGCTTTTTCATCTGTAGTTTTTGTCTGAAAATAGACTGCAGATTGCGTTCTTTATCAATGTTGTTAATGATTTCCAGGATGGAAGCCGCAGCATTGGTAAAGAACTTTTTGTTGATATTCTGATACTTATCTGAGGCCTGGTGATAATCTTTATGGTCTTCTACTCCGAAATATAAGAAAGGAATGTTCTTCGCATTAAAAGAGCCCTGATCACTCTGATTGGTCCAGTCTTCACTGCCGGTTTTTGGATCATCATGTCCCATGATCACTTTAATGGTAGGTTTACTGGTAATGAAATACTTTTTTAGTTGTGGGTATTTAAAAGTGCCGCAGGCATACAGTTCGTTTTTGTCATTGTGACTGATCATGTCCATATTCACATTCATCCGGATGTTTTCTAAAGGAATCGTGGCTAACTCTATAAAAGCTTTTGAACCTTTCAACCCCATTTCTTCGGCATCAAAAGCGGCAAATACCATACTGTAATTGGGTTGATGTTTTTTAAAGTAAGCAGCAAAGTTCAATAAAGCGGCTACACCGGAGGCATTGTCGTCTGCCCCATTGTAAATCTGGTCTTTGATGATCCCTACATGATCATAATGTGCAGAAATGACGATCACTTCCGTATTTCGTCCCGGTACATAAGCCAGCATATTTTTACCTGTAATCTCCTGACCAGCCCTGTCTTTGAACGTAAAAACCTGTTCATAATTACCAAGGTGTGGGAGCGGCGCTAAGCCTATTTCCTTAAATCGCTGTTCAATATATGCTCTAGCCATTTCAGCGCCCTTAGTACCTGTTTTACGTCCCTCAAAACGATCAGAAGATAAGGTCTCTACATCCTTTAATAGTTGTTGTTCCGTTTTACTGATGGGTTTGCTGATTTGTGCCTGCGAGGGATTCTTTTGGGCATTACAGCTCAATAAGGCAATTAAAGGGATTAGCAGGTAAATTCTCATTCTGTGGGAAGCTTGTGTTATATAAAGGTAAAAATATTATCTGAAAAGCCCCGATGCCCCAAAAAAGAAAACTTAATGACAGGAATGCTGTTTTTTGAATACTTTATAAAACAGGAATAAGACAAATAAAAGCACATATCAACTCATTAAAACATAAAATTAGATGGAATATAGACGTTTAGGAAAATCAGGATTACAGGTGAGTGCGCTTTCATTGGGTAGCTGGCTTACTTTTGGCCAGCAGATCAGTGATCAGACTGCCGATGAACTGATGGGGATTGCTTATGATGCAGGAGTCAACTTTTTCGACAATGCCGAAGGTTATGCGGAAGGGAAATCTGAGATCGTAATGGGAAAGATTCTTAAAGCCAGGAAATGGGACAGGGAATCTTTTGTGGTCTCTAGCAAAGTGTTTTTTGGAACAGAAAACAAAGGGCCAAATCGGATGGGATTGTCCCGTAAACACGTGATTGAGGCTTGTCATGGGGCCTTAAAAAGGTTACAAGTAGATTACCTGGACCTTTATTTCTGCCACAGACCGGATAAAAACACGCCGATTGAAGAAACGGTTTGGGCGATGAATACCTTATTACAGCAGGGCAAGATCCTGTACTGGGGGACTTCTGAATGGAGCGCCTCAGAAATTATGGAAGCCATTCGCGTAGCTAAACAGTATAATTTAATCGGCCCTACGATGGAGCAGCCTCAGTACAATTTACTGGAACGCAATAAAATGGAAAATGAATATTTGCTGCTGTTTAAAGAGTATGGACTGGGAACCACGATCTGGTCTCCTTTGGCTTCCGGGTTATTGTCTGGTAAATACACTTCAGGGGTAACTAAAGATACACGACTAGAGCTCAAAGGAATGGAATGGCTGAAAGATGCGGTGTTAAATGAAGAGAAGCTGAAAAAAGCAGAAAAACTTCAGGGACTTGCAGATCAATTGAACATTCCTCTGGCGAAATTATCTCTGGCCTGGTGTTTAAAAAATCCAAATGTGAGTACGGTAATTTTAGGCGCTTCGAAAACCGCGCAATTAAAAGAAAACCTGACCACTTTAGAAGTACTGCCATTGCTTACTGAAAAGGTGTTGACAGCTATTGAGGACATCATGCAGACGAGGCCTCATTTGCCACAGTTTTAAAATTAGTATTGCTGTTAAAGGACCTTAGGTGAAGGAATTTTAAGGACTTCGGTTGTTGAGGCAGTAAAGCTAAATAAACAGTGCTGATGCTAAATAAAAAAGGGCTTTGTTTACAACAAAGCCCTTTTTTATTAGCTATTTCTTTGAAATGCTAGTAATAAGTTAGCCTCACTACCCCTGCTAATTTCTTAGCAAGTCGGATCACTTGTCTGGTGTAACCATACTCGTTGTCATACCAGGCATATAATACTACTGATTTATTGTCTTTGGCCATAATTGTAGCTGGTCCATCAATAATGGAAGCATGACTGTTGCCAATCAAATCTGTACTCACCAATTCATTGGAAATAGAGTATTCGATTTGCTCTGATAAATCTCCGAACAAAGATGCCTGTCTGAGTATTTCTGATACTTCTTCTTTAGATGTGACCGTGTTCAATGATAAGTTTAAGATGGCCAATGAAACATTTGGCGTAGGAACCCGCACCGCGTTTCCGGTCAGCTTGCCGCCTAAATGAGGGATTACTTTTGCCACCGCTTTATCCGCGCCGGTTTCTGTGATGACCAGGTTAAGCGCAGCCGCCCTGCCTCTTCTATATTTTTTATGGTAATTGTCTAATAAATTTTGATCGTTCGTATAGGAGTGGACGGTTTCAATGTGCCCTTTTTCAATACCAAAAGCATCGTCAATCAGTTTTAAAACAGGAACAATGGCGTTGGTGGTACAAGAAGCATTAGATAAAATCGTTTCCGATTCATAATCAATCCCTGCATCGTTGATTCCAGCAACTACATTCAGGATATCTCCTTTGGCAGGGGCAGTAAGCAGCACTTTGCTGATTCCATTGGCATTCAGGTGTCTGCCCAAACCTTCACGGTCACGGAAAACGCCAGTATTGTCAATCAATAAAGCATCATGAATATCATACAAGGTATAATCTACCTCTTCTGGTTCTTTGGCTACGATAAAATAAATAGTTTGTCCATTGATAATCAGTGCTTTATTTTCAAAATCTTCAGTAATGGTACCATTAAAAGGACCGTGAACAGAATCTGTGCGTAAAAGTTCCGCTCTTTTGATCAGTTCTTCATCACTGTAGCTGCGGGTTACAATTGCTCTTAAGCGCAATTGCTCACCTTTACCAGCTTGTAAGATCAACTCACGTGCGGCAATTCTTCCAATACGGCCAAAGCCATACAGGACTACATCCTTAGGAACTAGATTTCTTTTGTCTTTACCAATGTGTTTGCTGAGTTTACTCACTACAAAATCATGAATGGTAGGGTAGTGGTCATTGTCGTCCAGCCATTCTGAAGCTAATCGGCCAATGTCAATGCGGGAAGGGGCAAGGTTACATTTTGAAATGGTCAAAGCCAGTTCCAGGGTCTCATAAATACTGATGTCTTTTCCGCTGATTTGTTTCGCATATTGGTGGTGCGAAAGGATTTCGCTGCTGCCAACATCAAATAAAGGTTTGCGGAACAATACAAGTTCGATAGATCTGTCGAACCAGAGCTGGCCTACGACATTAATCAGCTCAATGGCTTTTTTCTCTTTTTCAATCCAACTTTGGAATTCGGATTGGTACTTCTTTAGCATGTGGCAATATTTTTGGTTAGAATGCCACAAAAGTAAAAAAGATTGAGCGAGATACCCAACCTTTTTACTTTATAAATTTATCACACAAGGTGTTAAATGGAACTAATAGACTAGCCCAAATATGATTTTAAGATTTTACTTCTTGAAGTATGACGCAAACGCTGTAACGCTTTGTCTTTAATCTGACGTACACGCTCACGGGTCAGGTTAAACTTCTCACCGATCTCTTCTAAAGATAGGGGATGGTTTGTGCTCAATCCGAAGAAAAGTACAATAATCTCGCGCTCACGCTCAGTTAAAGTTGAAAGAGAACGTTTGATTTCCTCAGAAAGAGATTCATTGATCAAACTGCTATCCGTATTTGGCTCATGATTTTCCAATACATCTAACAATGTATTTTCTTCTCCCTGAACAAATGGTGCATCCATTGATACGTGACGGCCAGAGTTACTTAAAGTATCAGAGATTTTATCTACTGTAGTTTCTAAGATATCTGCCAATTCTTCCGGAGAAGGCTCACGTTCAAATTCCTGCTCTAATTTAGAGAAAGCCTTGCTGATTTTGCTCAATGAACCCACCTGGTTTAATGGCAAACGAACAATACGACTTTGTTCAGCAATAGCCTGCAATATAGATTGACGAATCCACCAAACAGCATAAGAGATAAATTTGAAACCCTTAGTCTCGTCAAAACGTTTTGCAGCCTTAATTAAACCCAGGTTTCCTTCGTTGATTAAGTCTCCTAGAGTTAAACCTTGATTTTGATATTGCTTCGCTACTGAAACCACAAAACGTAAATTCGTTTTGGTTAAACGCTCTAATGCGGCCTGATCTCCCTCGCGTATTTTTCTTGCTAATATTACTTCTTCTTCGGCGGTGATTAAATCTACTTTACCAATTTCGTGAAGGTATTTGTCTAAAGATTGACTTTCGCGATTGGTAATGGATTGCGTGATTTTGAGTTGTCTCATTTATATGCTTTGGTACTCGTTATGTGTTTGAACTTGCAAAAGTAAGAATTTTAAGGCAATTTGAAAACTTAAATTCCTGAAAATGTTACAGTTTACAACTGCTATTTCTACGGATTTTAATTAGCAATAATTATTCCAAAATACTTTTGTCAGTATTTAATGGCGGTATTATGAATATGAAGATATATATTCTTGTTCAATGAATAAATATTGATAAACAATAACAAATCAGTTATGTTTGTACTTAATTAGAGATTGTCTAGCATAAGTCAGAATGCAAAAATGTTTATTGCGGAATATTAATTTCAGGAAAGACAGCGAAACTGTCAGTTGACATAAGGCAAAAAGAACTGAAAAAAAATACAAAAAACTGTTATAGCAGAGAAGAAAGCCGAAAAATCAAGAATTATTGGCAGATGAAGGTGTTATTATTGTGCTTTTAATGGTCCTGTTTTTGGGACAATAGTGTAAAATGATAGTTTTTATCACAGGATTGGCCTGACTTTACAGCGATAGCAGCACCGCAGCAACTCAAGAGTAATTAAGGAAATAAATATGGCAATAGTAGTGAATTTAGATGTGATGCTGGCCAAGCGGAAAATGTCGTTGACTAGCTTAACACAGGAAGTAGGAATCACAATGTCAAACCTGTCTATTTTGAAAACAGGCAAAGCAAAAGCGATTCGGTTTGAAACGCTGGACGCCATCTGTCGGGTTTTGGATTGTCAGCCTGGGGATTTACTGGCTTTCCAGCAGGAAGATTTAAATGAGGAAGATAGAAAAAAGTAAAGCCTGTCCGTTTTAGATGAAAAGGAACAGGCTTTACTTTTTTTTATGCTGAGTTTTATCAAGCTTAGCTGAGGTCCACAACCTCCGCATCAGGTGCATTCTTTTTAACGGATTCAATGCCATTTTCGCGGCTGGCCTCCGATTCATACATTTCGCTGGTACCAATTACCTGTCCGTTGGTTGCCTTTAGGTTGAAATATGGTTTGCCATTACTGGAAGTCTTTCTTTCAAATTTACTATCATCTTTAGCGTTTTTCTTAACGGATTCAATGCCGTTATGGCAATTGGCTTTTGCAGTATAGCCTTCACTAGTAAGGATGACCTGGCCATTGCCTGCTTTCAAATCGAATTGAAATTCGCCGTTTTTCCTTGTTTTGATTTCGAATTTTCCCATAATCGTTTAATTGGTTTTTTGTATCCAGGTTGAAATTTTTATTTCAATATATAAAAAAATGGATATCAAAACAATATTTTGATATCGATCATTCTATTCATTATCAGGATTTAGCGGGGAAATGGCGCCAGCTGGTAGCACTGTGTTTGTTGTTAAGAAATAAATTAGGGTAATTAGAAATATTTATTTCTAGCTGATTTCCTGATTAAAATTCAAATTTCTAAAAATGGCAGTATTTCGCGACTTTAAAACCATAAAAGGAATTGAAAAGAAGGGGAAAAATGGCGGGGGGGAGACTGGGATTTGTTCGCTATCTGTTTTGCTATTGTTTTGCCATTGTTTTGCTGATGTTCTGCTTTTCTTTTACTGGCTCAAAAGAAAAGCAATAGAAAAGCAGGTTTGTAGGAAAGGAAAAAATGAGGTGCATCCGATTTAAGCAGTAGTTAAATCACCGTATTACCTGTTGAATAAATAGGAGTTGCCGGAATAAAAAAAAACACCTGATTCAGGTGCTTCTAGAAATTGCCTATTAGGCTTGATTGAGGTTTAGTGAAACTATAGACTAGCGAGGTCGAATGTACGGTCCAGTCTGATGCCTTTTTCCGTCTGCTGAAGCGTACAGCATTCATGGACTGCATCATGTTCCAGGAATAAGATATATTGTTTTTCAGTGGCTTCCTGGAGGAATGATTTTTTTTCAGTCAGGGTTTTTAAAGGAAACATATCATAAGCCATCACATAAGGCAAAGGAATGTGTCCTACGGAAGGGAGTAAATCTGCCATATATACTATGGTATGCCCTTTATATTGAATCTGTGGCAGCATCATGGCATCAGTATGACCATAAGCAAAACGAATATTGATGCCTTCATGAAATTGAACACCTTCTTCATCAGCAACAAAACGCAATTGTCCGCTTTCCTGGATAGGGAGGATGTTTTCTTTTAAGAAAGATGCTTTTTCTCTGTCATTTGGATTTACTGCCCAGTCCCAATGTTTCGCATTGCTCCAATAAAACGCATTGTTAAAGGATGGTCTGAGTTTATCACCCTGGCGGATAATAGAACCTCCGCAATGGTCGAAATGAAGGTGGGTCAAGAAAACATCGGTGATGTCTGCTCTGGAAAATCCTTTGGCAGCCAGTGATTTGTCAAGGGTATCCTCACCATGCAGGTAATAATGGCCCATAAACTTCTCATCCTGTTTGTCACCAATCCCATTGTCGACCAATATTAATCGGTTTCCATCTTCGATCAATAAGCATCGCATGGCCCAGGTACACATATTATTGGCATCGGCAGGGGTGGTTTTCTGCCAGATAGATTTTGGCACTACCCCAAACATGGCACCGCCATCTAATTTAAATAAACCGGTATCGATGGTATGTAGTTTCATGTGCAGCTTGAATTAGATTATTGAAAAAGATAAAAGTAAAAAAAAAACCTGTTGAAAAGCTCAACAGGTTTTTTTTAACAATCAGCCTATTTTAAGAAAAGGCGATTTTATAATTTATAAGTGAATCACTTCACCGTAAGCATCAGCGGTAGCTTCCATAATGGCTTCGCTCATGGTTGGGTGTGGGTGAACCGCTTTTAACATTTCGTGTCCTGTAGTTTCCAGTTTACGGGCAACTACGATTTCAGCGATCAGTTCAGTTACATTGGCGCCAATCATGTGAGCACCTAGTAATTCACCGTATTTTGCATCATAGATCATTTTAATAAAACCATCTTTAGCACCTGCTGCACTTGCTTTACCTGAAGCTGAGAATGGGAATTTACCAATTTTCAATTCATATCCGGCGGCTCTTGCTGCTTTTTCTGTATAACCAACAGAAGCAATCTCAGGACTGCAATACGTACATCCAGGGATGTTATTGTAATCTAATGGCTCTGGTTTCTGACCAGCAATTTTCTCTACACAGATGATTCCTTCTGCAGAAGCTACGTGAGCCAATGCCTGACCAGGAACAATATCACCAATTGCATAGTAACCTTTAACGTTAGTGCTGTAGAATTCATCTACGATTACTTTACCTTTTTCAGTTTTAATGCCAGTTTCTTCTAAACCGATGTTTTCGATGTTTGCAACAACACCAGCAGCAGAAAGAACGATGTCACATTCTAAAGTCTGCATACCTGAAGCAGTTTTTACCTGAACTTTACAGCCAGTACCGCTAGTGTCTACAGATTCTACGCTGGAAGAAGTCATCACTTCGATACCTGCTTTTTTAAAGCTGCGCAGTAATTGTTTAGAAACGTCTTCGTCTTCAACCGGAACAATATTGTCCATGAATTCTACTACCGTTACTTTAGTACCTAAAGTAGCATAGAAGTAAGCAAATTCAACACCAATAGCGCCAGATCCAACTACCACCATAGATTTAGGCTGCTCAGGCAATACCATCGCCTGTCTGTAACCAATGATTTTTTTACCATCTTGTTTCAGGTTTGGCAATTCTCTTGATCTACCACCAGTAGCTAAAATAATGCTGGTTGCAGTATAGTCTTTTATAGAACCATCTGCTGCTTTCACTTCCACTTTGTTTCCAGGTTTAGCTTTACCAGTGCCCATGATCACGTCAATTTTGTTCTTTTTCATTAAGAATTGAACACCCTTGCTCATGCCATCAGCAACACCACGGCTACGTTTGATTACTGCTGCGAAATCGGCCTCAGCCTCTGCAGTTTTAATACCGTATTCAGCAGCATGATTGATATATTCAAAAACCTGTGCACTTTTTAATAAGGCTTTGGTTGGGATACATCCCCAGTTAAGGCAGATTCCGCCTAAAGATTCGCGTTCTACTACCGCAGTTTTTAAACCTAACTGAGAAGCTCTTATTGCAGCTACATATCCACCAGGACCGCTGCCAATTACAATTACATCGTAGTTCATATCTTATATAAAGGAATTTTTAACTTAAGTAATTGCCAAAATTAAAAAAATTGTTCATTAATACCGCCTGTTAGATTTTTGTACACTGCTTTTCAGAGGTTTAATTTAAAAAGGGCTCTCTAAACACAGATGTTGTGTTTATTTTGGAATTTAACAAAATACTGACAAACTGTACGTTAGATATGTTAAAGAAGATGTTAAATGTTGAAAATTATTGTGATATTTAATAATAATTTAACATTGGAACCATCTTCCTGGATGATTTAATTTTTACCTTTGTGCCGTTATATTGTATTGCAGTATCATAAAAAAACAAAAAAAAATAATCAAAAAAAAGTATGAAGAAATCTTTACTATTTAAGATTGCAGTAATCATTTTTGCATTTGTAGGACTTATCTCCAATGTAAATGCCCAGGTTACTACATCATCATTGAACGGGAGTGTTCGCGATGCAAAAGGTGCTTTACCAGGTGCTAGTGTAAAAGCGACTCACGTTCCAACAGGTACAGTGTATTCAGTATCAACGAATGTTGATGGAAGATTCGGTATCAACAACATGCGCCCAGGTGGTCCTTATGTTATTGAGGTAAACTTTGTTGGCTTTCAAAAGGAAAAAATTACTGATGTTTATTTAAAGCTAGGTGATCCTTTCACGGTCAACATCTTACTTAATGACGACAGTAAAAGTCTGAACGAAGTGGTGGTTTCAGGTAAAAAAGATGCGACCATGAACAGCAAAAGAACAGGTGCTGCAACCACTGTTTCTAAGGAACAAATAGAAAGCATGCCTACTTTAAATCGCAGTCTTCAGGATTTTACGCGTTTAACACCTCAGGCAAATGGTAACTCTTTTTCTGGTTCAAGCACGCGTTACAACAGCATTAACATTGATGGTGCAATGAATAACGATATTTTTGGTCTTGCAGGTTCTCCGGCTCCAGGTGGTTTGGCTAAAACCCAACCTATTTCTCTGGATGCTGTACAGGAAATTCAGGTAGTACTTGCTCCTTACGATGTAAGCTACGGTAACTTTACTGGTGGTGGTATCAATGCAATTACCCGTTCAGGTACAAATACAGTAGAAGGATCAGCTTACTTCTTCGGTAGAAACCAACAATTAGTAGGTAAAAATTTCCAAGGTGAAAAAGCTTCTGATTTCCATAGATATCAGTATGGTGCGCGTGTAGGTGCCCCAATTGTAAAAGATAAGTTGTTCTTATTTGTGAATGTTGAACAAACAAGAGATCAGGTTCCTTCTACTTATAATGCTGGTGATGCACGTTCAATTATGACTGCTGAGGCAGCAGCAGCTTTGAGTAAATCAGTATTGGATAAATATGGTTATGACCTTGGAAATGCAGGTCAAGTTGATCAGGAAACTAAAAGTGATAAAATTTTTGCACGTTTAGATTGGAATATCAATGCTAAAAACCAATTGACTTTACGTCACAACTATATTAAAGCTTCTGATGATAACCTGAGCAGAAATGCTACTTTCTTCCGTTTCGGAAACAATGGTTATAAATTCAACAACACACAAAATATTAGTGTTTTAGAATTAAGAAGTCAGATTAACTCTAATCTTTCGAACAACTTAATCGTAGGTTATTCAAGAATCAGAGATTCACGCGCAACTGAAGGAACTTTATTCCCACAAGTGGAAATTCAGAACTGGAATGGTACTGCTGGAAATACTGTACAATTCGGTTCAGAGAGAAGCTCTACAGCAAATTCTTTAGATCAGGATATTTTTGAATTTACAGATAACCTGAAACTATTGGCAGGTAACCATACCTTCACTTTAGGTACACACAATGAGTTTTTCAAATTCAGCAACGTTTTCGTAAATAACTATAGAGGTCGTTACCGTTTTGATAACCTGGCTGACTTCGAAGCTGGAAAACCTAAAAATATTGACATTACTTATCCATCTGTTCCTGGTACTTTACCTGCAGCAGCATTTAAAGCAGCTCAGTTGGGCTTCTATTTCCAGGATGAGATTCAAGTTGATCCTACCTTCAGATTAACTGCTGGTTTGAGATTAGATGTTCCTTTGTTCTTCGATAAACCAGCTGATAACCCTGCAGTTTCTGCTTCATTCCCTGGTTATGGTACTAGTAAATTGCCTAGCGGTCAGATTTTAGTATCTCCTCGTATTGGCTTTAACTGGGACTTAACTGGCGACAGAGTACTTCAATTACGTGGTGGTACTGGTTTATTTACTGGCCGTGCTCCATTTGTATGGTTCTCTAATCAGTTCGGTAATACAGGTTTAGATTATAAAAATATTTCTCTTTCTGGGGCTAATGCTAATAAAGCAGGTTTCGAACCAGATGTTAATAAATTATCTCAAGTAGGTGCAGCTGGTAATACTTATCAAGTGAACTTAATGAGTTCTAACTTTAGAATTCCTCAGGTTTTCCGTAGTAACCTTGCCTTAGATGCTAAATTGCCAGCTGGTATCGTAGGTACTTTAGAAGGTATTTACTCTAAAACTGTCAATAACATCCTTTACAGAGACCTGAATGTTCAAGCAAAAGGAACTACAATTAATCCTGCTTTAACCAATGGTGCTGATTTACGTCCTGCTTATCAAAGCAAAGTAAACCCTACTTATACCGGTGCTTATTTATTAGATAACACAAACAAAGGTTATTCTTACAGTTTAACTGCTGAATTGAAAAAGAATTTCTCTAATGGTTTATTTGCTACTGTAGCATATAACTATGGTGAGTCAAAAGATGTGAACTCAGGTGCAAGTAGTACAGCTCAATCGAACTGGGAATTTGTTCAAATCGTAAACAATCCAAATGATCCACCTCTAGTTTACTCAAATCAGGATATCCGTCACAGAATTTTAGGTAGCTTGTCTTATGGTTTCAAATATGGTAAATCTAAAGCAAGTGGTACTACTTTCTCTGTATTCTATGCAGGTACTTCTGGTACGCCATTCACCTACCTTTATAATGGTGACTTAAACGGTGATGGTGCTTTTAATAACGACCTTTTGTTTGTTCCAAGAACAATGAAAGACATTAACCTTGTTAAGTTGGATATTAAAGATGCTAAAGGTATAGTTGTTAAAAGCTATACTCCACAAGAACAATGGGATGCTTTAAATACATATATTGATAATGATCCTTACTTGAAAAATATCAGAGGCGAGTACACGGTAAGAAATGGTGCACGTTTACCTTGGCAGCACCAAGTTGATTTAAGGGTAATGCAAGATATCGGTACTATGATCGGTGCAACTAAGAACCGTTTACAGTTATCATTTGACATTTTTAACTTCACTAACTTGTTAAACAAGAAATGGGGTCGTCAATACTTCTACGGTAACCAAGCTTACACGTTGATTTCTTCTACATCTACAGGATATACTTTCTCTCCAACAACTCCACTTAAGCCAGCTTCAGAATCATTTGATTCAAGATGGCAAGGACAGATTGGTGTGAGATATTTATTCAACTAGTCTGATTTTTAATCAAACAAAAAATCCTCGCCCTTGTAAAAGGAGCGGGGATTTTTTGTTTGAATCCTATCTGGATTTATAACAGTATGAAAGCTTTATTTCTCCTTGATGACCAACATCCAGCCTTTACCTGCGGAAACAGGGATCTCCTGATCTGCGGTAAAACTTGCTGCAGGCTTGAAGTTTTTTATCTCCGCTGCGGTGATGCTGGCCTTCTCAGGATCGATACCTAGTGCTTTCCAATCAATCGTTAAACGAATGCTGACATCAGTTGGTGCCCAGCTGGCCATTGATACCAATGCAGTTTTATCTTTCTTATAAATGGTAACCGGTACATTGGCATTATTGCTCTTCACCGGATTATTTTCTACCCAGTAACCGATCATTTTACTACCCTGCATACCAAAGTTATCCCATGCTTTCCAGATCGGACGTGGGTCTGCACCATCGCTCCATGGCATCCTGTTGGTCATGCCATACAACATTCCTCTCCAGGCATTCCCGCCATCCTGTAACATTTCACCCATCAGGCCGAAAGGAATACCAGATACTTCTGTTAAAAAGAAATCAGGACTGTTCTTGTCGTAATAGAAATATTCGCCGAACCATAACCTGTTCAGGTAAGGGAAATGCTCCATATATAAGTTGGCACTATTGTTAAAACCATCGCTTTTATTATACTGATTTGCCGAGTGTAAATCGATGATTCCCGGATGCCCGTCTTTTGTCAATACTCTTTTTATTCTTTTCATGGTGGTACGGTCAAAAGCAACATCATCCAGGTAAATCCCGTCGATGCCTACATTTTGTACCAGCCAATTCATACCTTCCACATAGTAGTTGTGCCACCTGCTCATGCCACTGTTGACCACTGCTGCATCTTTAATTTCCGGTACATACCAGGCAGCGATATAATCCTTGCCCAGGTGTTCCTGAAGCCAGGAATAGCCTCCGCCATTTCCAGGGGAATAAATTTCATGTCCCAGACTTCTTAAGGGGAAGGTTTCATAAGCACTGTTGGATAGCTCACGAACAGTATTGTAAATCTTTACTTTTAAACCTTTCAGATGCGCTTCATTGATGTATGATTTCATCTCTTTATGCGCGATAAAAGGATAATTGATATAAGGGTTGATCGGCGTGGCGTGGTGGATATTGATCAGGTTGGCACCCGTAGCTTTGATCGTATCCAGGTTATCATATTTATGATAAAAGCGGTTACTCCATTGAAAATCGGTATTGATCGGGTGGAAAGGCGTAATGAGCAAATTAAAATTGTAATACAGCGTGTCGCCCTTTTTCATGATTTGTTCACCGCTGTAATTATCCGCTAAAATCGCTTTTCCTTTTTTAAACACCTGGATGCCTCCTTTACCTTCATTACCCCAGGAAGTAGGGAGCAGCAAAGGTTTTTGCAAATAGAAATTGGTGTTCAGGGGACGGACGTAATGGTTGTCTTTTAAGGTGTATTGCAAGCCTGCATTAACGTCGCCGATCCATGCGCCATCCTGATTTTTGTGGGCTACATCCCATTTCCATTTTAAGGAATCCGGCCTGTTTCCACCTTTTAAACCAAGCCCCATCATGTATTTCGAAGCCTCTGGTGTAAAAGGAATGTGCAGGCGGACATCATTTAGTTTCAAGTCTTGCATGGCGATCACTTTCACGGTATAAGAAAGGAATCCATCAAATTCTATCGTCCCTTCGACTTCCATTTTCAGGCTGTCGGAAGTGTTACTGGTATTCCATTTTACTGTTCCCGGCTGTTGTTCGGTGAAGGTCAATGGGCCGTTTTTCCAGACGATGTCTTTGCCTTTGCTGTTTTTCACATGAAAATGAATCGGTTCCGTTAGGATATCCTTTCCTGTTTTAGAAAATTCAGTCATTTCCGGCGTAAAGAAAGTCTGGATCTGCGCTGGAAATCCGTCTTTGTTTAAGGCTACTTTTCTACCTAATAATGAAATGCTTTGGTCTTTGACCACTAATGGAATATAAGGAGCAATGACGTCGTTTTTCTGTGCAAGGGTAGAGTTTAACCAGGTTAAACGGGTTTGCTTCCAGGGCTCGCTGATGCCGCCATCTGCTAAGGTTTGGTTGCTAACGGTTAAGTTCAGCTGGATTGCTGTAGCCGGAACGCCATTGGCAGTTACGGTGACCGTACCAGTATAAATTCCGGGAACGGTATTCTTTGGCAAATTGGCCAATACCCAAAGGGCCTGAACCTGAGCTTTGGCAACATCAACCGTTTTATGCAAGGTTTGTGTATTCCAATTTTTGCCATCAGTATTCAGGCAGGAGAGGATGCTGGCCGGTAAGCTTGCCCCGGTTTTGCTTTTAAGGTCGGTAAATTTTAGCTGTACGTTTTTTAAGTCTTGTTTTACCGGAAAAATGCCCAGTTGAAAGGCATAGTTTTCTCCCTTTGCCGCGGTACCTGAAAACTGAGCTTTCCAGCCTTTTAAGATCCAGCGCTGCGGCAGGTCGTCGGTCATTTTTATCGGATTTAAGCGGTCTTCAGGAAATACAAAATAAGCTTGCTGCGGATGTGCTTTGATGAGGTCTTTGGTCTCTTTTGCAGTAGCAATGACTTCCATCGGATAATTGCTGTTCATGGCATTCACCGATTCAATTTCCTGGACTTTTACTGCAGCCAGATTTGCAGTTGCTGAAGGCCAGGAAGGATTGTTATTGGCTTTTCTTTGCAGGTAAATGGCATTTGGGTAATTGGAACGACCATCTACTTTGTAGGGCTGATAATACACATAATAAGTTCCAATTCCGGAGCTCGGTTCAAAATAAATGGTGCCTTGTTCCCTGTTGATTTCCCCAATCTTCAGTTGTTTGACCCTCTGATTGGTTTTCGCATCTACCACCCAGATTTCCTTTAATTCCGGTTGTAGATCCCTTCTGCGCCATGGAATGATGGCCTTAGCGACGGTTCCATTACTGGTGACCTGGAGCACTACGCGGTGGTTTCCCAGGGAGTCTGGATTCCAGGCGTCTTTTCCATTGGTATATTTCAGTTCCTGTGCCGATGCAGCTCCGGCTAGAAAAACCAAAATAAATGGGACAAAGTATTTTTTCATAAAAACGGTTGTGTTGATTTTATATTAAAATTAGGTGTTATTATATCAAGCTGTGATAAAAAATCAACGCAATCGTTTGTGTAAGTGTATAAAGCGAATAAATGGTGTTTTTTGAGGAATCAGAAGGATCTTCAAACATTGTATAAACGATTGATGTTGTTGAGATCAGGTTAGGGAAGTTAAAAGGTTGTCAACGATGTGTTTAATCCAGTAATCTAATGAAAAGAACAAGTATAGTACTCGTCATTTTAGGGATTGTCATGATCATCTCCGGAATACTGACGTCTCGCGATTTAAACCATGTAAATGTCGTTGATGATCATGCAAGGCAGATTTATGTGAATAGGATCAGATCTTTTCCCTGGGAAGCATTTTTAGGAGGTGTATTTATTGTAGCTGGGCTAGTGTTTTATATTGCTGATGTCAGAAGAAATCCTAAACCTTAACAAGCTGCTTTTTATCAATCAGGTATTGTCTGGCAGAATCACATAAGGCTGCAAAAGCCCCTGCCATCATAATGAGGTCTTTTATGACCAGCCTGCCACGTGCAGAAAGGAGCGGGAAACCATGATTAGGATCGCCAAGATCCGGTACCCAGGAGTCTTTTGTGGTGATTAAAAAGGATAAAGTAACGAGGGACATCAGTATAACCAATGCTGCTCCAGCCATTCCAATAGCCGGCTGATAGGTATTTAACAAGAGCATGATGCCCATTAAAACAAGTACTGTACCTAATCCGTAAGAAAATAAATAAGTATGGTTGGCGGTATGCCAGGCGATTTTCTCTGGATTTGCTTCGCCCTCTTTCTGCATATAAGGTTTATATTCAGATGGGCTTGCATAAAAGAAGGACATCATTGGAGAATTGGCGACAAATGGTACGATCCCCTCGGCTTCATAATTGTAAACTTTTAAACCACCAATCCAAATCAGGACAATGGCAATTGCAATGCGAATTAAACGAATACTTAGCGAAGATAGACCCGACAAGGTTTGAAGGAAGGCAGTAAATTGACCAGACATAGAAATATATATTGAGCTGGTAAAGTTCGCAATAATGGAAAGATCAGGCCATGGACAATACCTGCGATTACATGGACAAATCAGCCACTATTGAAATCCCCGTCTTTTCCCGGAAGATCTGCGGTGATACACCTGTCATCTTTTTAAAGAAGCGGCTGAAATAGTATTCATCTTCGAAATTCAGGGCATAAGCAACTTCTTTAATACTCTTCCTGGTCAGGTGTAACTGTTTTTTAGCTTCCAGTATCAGGCGTTCCTGAATCAGGATGGTAGGCGTTTTTCCGAAATATCTTTTGCAGCGTTTGGTAAAAGTATTGGGGTTGAGGTGGAGTAGCTCCGCATAATCTGCAGGTTTTCTAAGGTTCAGGAAGTTTTCTTCTAATGCGTTTTGAAAGGCTTCCATCAACTCTTCTTTTACTGGCTGTATTGCTGACGGTTTTGATTTTAATTTAATGCGGCTGGATTGTGCCAGAAACAATTGAAGGTAGGCGGTAAGAACTGCCTCATTGGGTTGTTCCTGGTTGAGTTCAGCCTTCAACTGGCCAAGCAAATGCTCAAAAGATTGCGCTTCTTGCAGATTTAATTTGATCGAAGGTTCCAGGAAAATGTTGTTAAACAATAAGCCATTACAAGCTACTTCCGCTTTATGGTAGGCAATGCAGTAAAAATCACCATGAAACTGCAGCAGCATCACTTTCGTTTTTGGGATCTCTTTAAAATAAATGGTCTGAAATGGGGTGGCGAAAAAGATAACTGGTCCCTCAAAAGAGAAGTTCCCGAAATCTGCTTGAAAAGAACCCTTTCCTTTGGGAATTAACAGAATGGTATAGACCGGATAGGATACAGGTTCTCCAAGTTGCTTCGCAGAAATCTGCTGAAGCGACAACAAGGGGGCACCTGAAACTGAAATGATCTTTTTTTCTGTATATTTCAATGTTTTATGTTTTTAGCAATTGGCTAAATTTAGGGAATAATTAAAGGCCAATCAATTCAAATTAGCATAACTCCTGCATTTAAGCTGGTTTCTGAAACGAGTTTCTAAATTAAGAATCAGGAATAGGACTAAGATCAAATCAGAGAATGGATTAAAAGATAGCGCTGATTAGGGTAACGAAACCGGTTTAAAATATCAGAAATACCACAAAAATAAAAATATGAATTCTTCAAATATCAGTCAGTATATCAATACGCTTTTTCCTCAATTTGAACCAGCCTTAAAAGAGAAGTTGATGGAGCAGGTGGTGATTAAATCAATTAAAGCTGGAGAACACCTGATGCAAACCGGACAGTATTTTAGGTCTACAGTTTTAATTGTATCAGGGAGGGTGAAACTGTATAGAGAAGGTACAGATGGAAATGAATTTTTTATGTATTATCTGCAGCCAGGAGATGCTTGTGCGCTGTCTATGATTTGTGCTGCAAAACAAGAATCCAGCGGAATCATGGGAAAAGCCATTGAAGACAGTATTATTTTGATGGTGCCAATCGCCTTAATGGACAACTTGATGAAGCAGTTTCCAAGCTGGTATTATTTTGTAATGGAAACTTACCGCTCCAGATTTGAAGAGCTATTAGAGGTGATCGATAGCATTGCTTTTAAAGGGCTTGACGAAAGGTTAGAGTTTTATTTAGAAAAACAAAAGCAGCAACTCCAAAGTAACCAGCTTAACCTGACCCATCAGGAGATTGCTTCCGACCTGAATTCTTCAAGAGAAGTGATCTCCAGATTACTCAAGAAAATGGAGCAAAAGGGCGAAATTAAGTTGTATAGGAACTATATTGAACTGATAAAATAAAACTGGGTGACTTTTGTCACCGTAAGTCAGGTGCAGAATCTATAGCTTTGTCCTAAAGGAATTAAATATGGAAGTTGTTGCATACCTGGCCTCCGCGCTGATAGGTATTTCATTAGGATTAGTAGGTGGCGGTGGATCGATTTTAACGGTTCCTGTATTGGTGTATTTGTTTGGTGTTTCGCCACTGCTGGCCACTTCTTATTCCTTGTTTATCGTAGGGAGTACAAGTCTGGTGGGTGCCTGGCAGAATTATAGAAATAGCCAGGTACAGGTAAAAACAGCACTATTGTTTGGATTGAGTTCCGTGACCACCGTATGGCTGACCAGAAAATTCTTAATTCCTGTGATTCCGCATCATATTGCTTCCTTTGATCATTTTCAATTGACTGAAAGGATGTTGATGATGGGGCTTTTTGCAGTACTGATGGTGATTGCTGCAATTGCCATGATCAGAAGCGGAAAGGATAAAACAGTGGAACATGTGGCTGTGAAAAGTCAAAACCTTGCTAAACTTATGGTTTTTGGCGTTGGAATTGGCTTAACAACTGGTTTGCTAGGCGCTGGAGGAGGGTTTTTGCTAATTCCTACCTTAGTGGTGTTATTGGGTTTGCCCATGAAAGAAGCCATTGGCACCTCTCTTTTTATTATCGCTCTTAATTCCTTAATCGGCTTTTCCGGTGATTTTGGTCATTTTCAAATCGATTGGGTATTTTTATTAAAGATCACAGGGATCGCTATTGTCGGGATTTTTATAGGTGCTAATATGAGCAAGAAGCTGGATAGCAGGAAGCTGAAAATTGGTTTCGGATGGTTTGTATTGGTCATGGGTGTTTACATATTGACCAAAGAGCTTCTTTATTAAAAACTACTGTTTTTTGCATTTGAAATGGGGACTGACAGTAATAAATATTTAACAGAAAATAATAATATAATGATAGAATTTATAAAACAACCCTGGCCCTGGTATTTTTCGGGCTTCATGATTGTGGTGATTATGCTATTACTCAATTTTTGGGGTAAATCCTTTGGGTTTTCCTCCAATTTAAGGACGATTTGCAGCATGACTGGTGCAGGTAAAAAGCTGAAGTTCTTTGATTTCGACTGGAAAGCCCAGCGCTGGAATCTGATGTTTTTGATCGGTGCTATTATTGGAGGCTGGATTTCTAAAGAATTTCTAGCCAACCCCAATTCGCTGGATTTATCAGCGGCTACAATAAAGGATCTTCAGGTAATGGGAATTCATTTTAATGGAGGTCTAAATCCTGATGAGCTATTTTCTTTGGAGGCATTAGGATCGCTGAAAACCTGGATTTTGTTGCTTTCAGGAGGCATTCTGGTTGGTTTTGGATCCAGATATGCTGGTGGCTGTACTTCCGGTCATGCGATTTCAGGCTTGTCGAACCTTCAATTGCCTTCTCTGGTTGCCGTAATTGGCTTTTTTATCGGCGGGTTATTGATGACCTGGCTGATCTTACCTTTCTTGATCTAAGAAACAAAAAACAAGGCTTATTTAGCAGCATACTCAGTAAAACAATAAAAAATTATTAAAGAAATCACATGAAATCATTAAAATATATACTTGCCGGCATCCTTTTCGGCATCATCATGAGTAAATCGGAAGCAGTTTCCTGGTTCCGAATTCAGGAAATGTTTCGTTTTCAATCTTTTCACATGTATGGCATCATCGGAACTGCAGTGGTACTCGGTGTCATTGCCGTTTTCCTGATTAAAAAATTTCATTTGAAAGATTCAGAAAATCAGCCGATTGTATTCTCTGAAAAAAACAAACAGTATAAAAAATATATCATTGGGGGTATAATTTTCGGTCTGGGATGGGCACTAACCGGTGCTTGTCCAGGCCCGATGTTTGTGAACCTTGGTTACGGTTATTTAACGATGGCAATTGTTATTTTTGGGGCTTTACTCGGAACTTACCTTTATGGATTGTTAAAAGATAAACTGCCGCATTAAATGAAAATTTAGAAAGGCCAGTAATGATGGCAATCTATTGATTTTTAGAATTTGATGACGATTTTTTGACCAATCACACAGTGCATGGTGATATTAGTCACAATAGACCTGTGTTTTAATGTTGAAATTTGTATAAGATCAACGCTGATAAGGCAAATGATTAAGTTTTTAAGTTAAATAAATAAAGATGATTATAGAACAGTTTAAAGATGAGTTTTTAGCACATTATAGCTATGCAATACTGAGCGAATGTGAGCGAAAAATCGTATTGATTGATCCTGCGCGTAATCCTGAACCGTATTATGAATTTGCAAAGAAATTTGAGGCTCAGATTATTGGGGTAATAGAAACGCATCCCCATGCCGATTTTGTGAGTAGCCACCTGGAAATTCATGAAACTACCGGTGCCAAAATATATGCCCATAGCTTAACTGGTGTTGCTTATCCGGTGCATCATTTTGATGAAGGGGAGACACTTAGCTTTGGTAAAATAAAATTAACCAGTATCCATACGCCAGGTCATTCTCCGGATAGCATTTCTATATTGCTGGAGCATGATGGGAAAGCTAAAGCAGTTTTTACTGGTGATACCTTGTTTATCGGTGATTGCGGCAGGCCGGATTTAAGAGAGTCGGTAGGCAGCTTGCAGGCGAAAAGAGAAAAACTCGCCCTGCAAATGTACCATTCACTAAGAGATAAATTGATGGTGCTACCGGATGACGTAATCGTGTATCCTGCACATGGTTCCGGTACCTTATGCGGTAAAGCTTTAAGTACAGCAAATTCGAGTACGATCGGAGCGGAAAAAATCAGCAATTGGTCACTGCAGGAAATGACAGCAGATGATTTTATTAAAGAACTGACCACCGATCAGCCATTTATTCCTAAATATTTCGGTTATGATGTAGACCTGAACAGAAAAGGTGCAGCTCCTTTTAGGCCCTTAGTAGATCAGGTTGAAATTATCAACCAGCCGGAACTGGAAGAAATTAATGCCACCATTATCGTAGTAGATGCCCGTTCTGAAGCTGATTTTAAAGCTGGTCATTTTCCTGGAGCAATTAATATTGTATACGGTAAAAAGTTCGAAACCTGGCTGGGCAGTATCATCAGACCCGGAGAACATTTCTATTTAACGGCTTCAAGTCCGGCACATTTAAAGGAGTTAATTGAGCGGACTGCAAGTATCGGATATGAAGGCTTTATTGAAGCCGCTTTTGTAACGCATTCCGGTGATGTATTGATGCCTTTATTACCTTTGGAATGCTTTATTGCCAATCCTGAAGAGTTTACTATTATCGATGTCAGGAATGAAAATGAAGTGAAAAAGAAAAAAGTGTTCGCCAATTCGACAAACATTCCTTTAGGAGCGCTTAGAGAAAGGCTCAAAGAAGTACCTGCTGATAAACCGATTGTGGTGCATTGCGCAGGTGGCAGCAGAAGTGCCGCTGGAAGTAGTATTATTGCTGCTGAATTTGGCGCGAGAATCCCTGTTTATGATCTTGGTACAGTGGTTAAAGATTTCGCAAAAGAAGAAGATTAATCGCTTTTCATTCCTGTAGCCAATTAAATAAGCCCCAGTGAAATTGTTTGTATGTTGTTCATAATTAACATTTTATTGGGGCTTAACAATTTGTTCATACCGCTGCGGACTAATTTTTACAGAAAAAATAATTAATATTGAGGAGGATCTTCCTGAAAAATGGGAATGAATCCTCTATAATGACTTCGTACACCGCCTTAGCTGATACTGATTTAGTTGCCCATTTGAAAGAGGGTGACAAGGCTGCTTTTACCGAAATTTACAACCGGTATAAAGGCTTATTGTACATCCACGCCTATAACAAACTCAGAAATCAGCCCGAAGCGGATGATATAGTTCATGAGCTTTTCGCCAGCCTCTGGACCAAAAGAAACGACCTGGTTTTAAAAACACATCTTTCCGGTTACCTTTATCAGGCAGTTAGAAACAGGATTATCGATTTGATTTCCCATAAAAAGGTAGCTTCGGAATACATGGTTTCCCTGCAGTATTTTATTGACCATAGTGAAGCCCAGACTGACCATTTAGTAAGGGCTAATGAACTGACAGCCCTGATCGAAAAAGAAATCACCGCACTGCCGCCAAAAATGAAAGCAGTTTTTGAACTGAGTAGAAAGGCTAACCTTAGCCATAAGGAGATCGCTGTGCAATTGGACCTTTCAGAATCTACCGTCAAAAAGCATGTCAATAATGCGCTTAAAATCCTCAGAGGGAAGTTCGGTATTGTTATTTATTTGCTGTACATCGGCTATAGATAAAAAAAATCATTTTTTTTTACGCCCAAGGTCCAGGCTAACCGTCTATAAGGTAATTAGCGGTTAAAATTGGTATGCAGGCAAAAGAATTATTAGACAAATATAAGGCAGGAAATTGTACAGATGCGGAAAAGGCAATTGTAGAAACCTGGTATCTGAAATTCACAAACGAAGGAGCGGAGTTAGCGTCCTCGGATCTGGAAGCAGCGACCGACAGAATATGGGACAGGTTACCCATTCATGACACCGCAGAAATACCAGTTAAAAAAACTCTTTTATGGCCGCGTATTGCTGCTGCCGCTGCCGTTTTAATGGTTGCAGGCGTCGCCTTGTATCTTTTCAGTAACAGCAACGCCTCCAATACACTGGCAGATTTATCCGCTGAAGAGAATTATGGCATCAAAAAGCCTATTCTTCCAGGCGGTAATAAAGCAGTATTAACCCTTGCCGATGGTCAGCAGATTACACTGGATGAAGCTGGAAACGGTAAACTAGCTGAACAATCGGGCATCACTATTACTAAAGCCAAGGACGGCCAGCTGGTGTATACGGTTTCCGCAGCGCTAAAATCTAATGCAGTAAAAACGGCGATGAATAGCATTGCGACTCCTAAAGGCGGACAATACCAGATTAATCTTCCTGATGGCACTAAAGTTTGGCTCAATGCCGCATCTTCTTTAAGTTATCCTACTGCATTTACTGGAGAAAATAGAGCGGTAAGTTTAACTGGAGAGGCATATTTTGAAGTAGCCAAAGCAAATCCTTCCCAAACTTTCAAGGTATCTACTGGTACACAAACAGTAGAAGTGCTTGGAACTCATTTTAATATCAACGCTTATACAGATGAGCCAAGTACGAAAACTACGTTATTGGAAGGCGCAGTAAAAGTATTTAGTAAAGAAAGAGAAGACCGTTCCTTAATTCTGAAACCTGGACAGCAATCAGCATGGACTGGAAATCAGTTCCATATTAATTATGGCAAGGAAAAAGAAGCTGTGGCCTGGAAAAATGGCGTGTTTAAATTTGAAGATGCTGATCTGGAAAGTGTAATGCGTGCTGTAGCACGTTGGTATGATTTAGATGTGACCTATGAAAAGGGGCTTCCTGCCAGACAATTCTCAGGAGAAATTGACAGAAATAGTAACCTGTCGCAGGTGCTGGATATCCTGAGCTTCTTTAAAGTACATTTCCGTGTAAATGGAAAACAAATTATAGTAACCCCTTAAAAAGGGATCCCAATTGAAACTTATCAATACCAAACCATACTTACCAAACAAACCCATTTAAGATGAAAACAAAACTACGAGAGCATTAACACCACAAGGGGTAAACGGCGTCTTTTTCAAGATATAAAGAACCGCAGAAGTGTTCGAGCACAACTGCGGTAAATGCTGAGTTAACCCTTCCCGGCAAAGATCCGGGACAAACAATTTGCAAACTATTCACGGTATTAACCCAAACATTACAAAAGTATGAATTTTAATGCTATTACTACAGCTATGTCCAAGACTTGGCTGCCCCCTAAATTGCTACTGATTATGAAGTTGACCACCATCTTGTTGTTTCTGGCTTTTATGCAAGCCAGTGCAAAAGGATATAGCCAAATCAATTTAAAAGAAAAGAATGCACCACTGGAAAGGATTCTAGAATCTATTAAAAAACAGACGGGTTATGTTTTCTTTTATGACAGCAATGATGTCCGCCAAACCAGGATGTCTATTGAGGTAAAAAATGCTTCACTTGAAACGGTATTGAGAGAATGTGCAAACGTGCTTCCCTTAACTTTTAAAGTGGTAGGTAATAATGTATTGCTAAGAAGAAAAGATCTGGCCATTGCGATGACTAATGATGCCTTCAAAATGATGGTATTAAAAGGAAAAGTATTGGATGAGATCGGAAAACCTCTTCCTGGTGTGAGCATTGTGCTGACCAGTGATGATTTTA
The DNA here is from genome assembly GCF_019802255.1 of Pedobacter polysacchareus. Taxonomy (GTDB): domain Bacteria; phylum Bacteroidota; class Bacteroidia; order Sphingobacteriales; family Sphingobacteriaceae; genus Pedobacter; species Pedobacter polysacchareus. The sequence goes on from NZ_JAHYSS010000002.1 coordinate 617,682, forward strand.
AACAAAGTGCGCAAACTAATGGTAATGGAGAATATTCCTTTAACCTTTCAAAATCTGGTAAATATCAGGTGACTGCGTCTTTTGTTGGTTATGAAAAATTTGTGTCCAATGTTGAGGTTAAAAACGCAGATGTAATGGCTAACATTACCATGGTTCCTTCTAATCAGGACCTTGCAGAGGTCATGGTTGTTGCTTATGGTACACAAACAAAAGCTTCTTATACAGGATCTGCGAAGATGTTAAAATCGACCGTGATCAACGGTAACCCAAATGTGAGTATTCAGGAAACTTTGCAGGGAAATGTAGCTGGTGTAGCTGTTTCAAGCGGATCAGGACAGCCTGGTGCCGTACCTAATGTAAGGATTCGTGGTATTGGCTCTGTTTCTGCAGGTAGCAGCCCACTTTATGTAGTGGATGGTATTCCTTTGGAATCCGGACAAATCAATAGCTTGAATAACTTCGACGTTGAGTCGGTAACGGTATTGAAAGACGCTGCAGCAGCTTCAATGTACGGTTCCAGAGCAGCAAATGGTGTAATTTTAATTACAACTAAATCTGGTACTGCTGGAAAAACAGTGATCAGTGCCTCTGCTCAGGTAGGTTCAAATAAGGTAACTAAAGTTAAAGGTCATGACTTGTTGAATACCAATGAAATGCTGGAATTATTAAGAGAGGGATGGGCAAATAAGAAAAATGACCCTACACTTTTTGATAAACAAATGGCTATTGATGGCGTAAATCCTAATGTAAACACAGATTGGTTTGATTTACTGACGCGCAATGGTAACTATTCTCAATTTGACCTTTCTGCAAGTGGTGGTACTGAAAAAACAAAGTTTTATGTTTCAGGAAGTCACTATGTAGCTAAAGCAGCACTATTGGGTTCAGAATTCACACGTAGTACAGGAAACTTGAAATTGACGAACCAGGCGACTGATAAGTTGTCATTTTCTGGTGGTTTACAAGTGAATTATCGCAAAAACCAAAGTCAGGCAGATGGCGGAACTTTTGGAAATCCAGTACGTATGTACACACTTTATCAGCCTTGGTTAAGAGCCTATAAAGATGATGGTACTTATGATTTCAGCTATTATAACAATTATAACCCAATGGCTCAGGTAAAAGAGAGCTTCGATAAAACCAATGCTTATGGTATGCTGGGTAATTTCTTAGTGAAATACCAGATCTTGCCTTCTCTATCTATTGAGAATCAAAGTAACATCAATTTCTTGTACAGAGAAATGATTAAATATAATAAATCTGGTGTAGGTACTTCGCGTTCAGATGGTGGTAGAGCAACTAATTCTACTGATAGAATGAGTAACTTTGTAAACACCCTGATTCTTCGTTACAATGAAACGTTTGGTGATTTTGGCTTGAAAACCTATGCGGGTTATGAAGAACAAAGCGTTGACGAAGTAGCAAACTACGTTTCTAAACGTAACTTCCTACCTAATACTTATACTTTAGACAATGCTTCTATTCTGACTGCTGGTGGATCTACTGCAACAGGTAATTCTTTAACTTCAGTCTTCTTCAATGCTTCATTTGATTATTTATCGAAGTATTATTTAAGCGTTTCTGCACGTCGTGATGGTTCTTCCAGATTCGGTTCACAAAAAAGATATGGTAATTTCTTCGCTCTTGGTGCTTCATGGAACATCAGCAAAGAAAACTTTATGCAGAAACAGGATGTGATTTCTGATTTACGATTCCGTACCAGTTACGGTGTAAATGGAAACCAGGACATTGGTAACTTTGATTCCAGAGCGTTATACAATGGCTCTAGCTATGACAATGCACCAGGTTTAGTCCTCTCTAACTACGGAAATAATTTGCTGACCTGGGAGAAAAATAAACCCTTCAATGTGGCCCTTGATTTCGGTGTATTGAACAACCGTTTAACAGGTACTTTTGAATACTATACCCGTGCAACTTCAGATTTGTTATTGGACAAGCCGATTTCATCTACCAATGGGGTAACTAGTTTCACGGATAATATCGGTGCAATGAGAAACTCAGGATTGGAACTGGAATTAAACAGTGTCAATGTGAAACCTGACAACGATGGTTTTGGCTGGAATACCAGTTTCAACATCTCTACAATGAAAAACAAAATTACCGCATTAAACGCCCCGATCGTGAGTGGTGGTTATAACCGTTTTGTAGGTGGTGATTACTATCAATTGTATCTGGTGGGTTATGCTGGTGTAGATCCTTCAAATGGAGATGCATTGTGGTATAAAGATGGTTCAAAAACTGAAACTACCAACGACTATAACAAAGCGACTCAGTTTAATCAAGGCAGTGCTTTACCGAAAGTATTTGGAGGTTTAACGAATGCCTTTACTTACAAACGTTTCTCATTGAGCTTCATGCTGTACTTCAACTTAGGCAATAAGATCTTTGATAACTATGGTGCAACAAGTTTCAGCGATGGTTCGGGAGGTTTTGCTCCAACTACAAAGATGACACGTTACTATTACGAGAACAGATGGACACATGAAGGTCAGATCACAGATCAGCCTAAAGTGGTTTTCAATGGTACACAATCAGGTTCTTCTTCTCAAAGTTCTACACGTTTCCTTTATGATGGCGACTATGTGCGTTTGAGAGATGTGACCCTTGGTTATCAATTGCCAGATCAGTGGATCAAAAAACTAAACTTATCTAGTGCAAGGATTTATTTCAGAGCGAACAACTTGTTTACTTACATCAGAGATAAACGTATCAGCTTCGACCCTGAGGTAGGTATTGAAGGATTTGCAGATAAAAATATCCCTATTTACAAAACTGCCCTTCTAGGTCTTGATCTTAAATTTTAATTACAGCTACAGATGAAACCTGCATAAGCATCCCACTTCCCCAAAAGTAATGAATATGCTTATGCAAGCTTCATAACCATTAAAAGACAACCATATTCTGATGAAAATGATAAAATATACTTCAAAAATATTACCATTACTTGTGGTAGCCTTATCCTTTGGCGCTTGTAAAAAGGACTTGCTTAACATTAATCCTCAGCAGCAAACCGATGTGGAACTGGTAGTGATTGATTTACCAACCACTAAAGCTGCGGTAATGGGTACATACGGACTTTTACAGTCTTCTGCCTATTATGGTCGTACCATGATGATCTTGCCGGATTTAATGGCAGATAATATGTATATCAGCAGGAAAAACTCTAAAAGATATACCAATTACGATCAATATACGGTAGCCACAAATGATAGTTATTCAGCTGCAACCTGGAATATCTTGTACCGTACTGTAGTGAACGCGAACATCATCATTTCTAAGGGAAAAGCATTAACCGTTCCGGAAACAGAAGCTGCTGAAGTAAATCACCTGATTGGAGAAGCTCACGTGTTAAGGGCATTGGCTAATTTTGATTTGGTACGTCTATATGCTGCACCTTATAACGCGACTCCAGATGCCAGTCATATTGGTGTGCCGGTTGTAAGCGTAAGTGGTACCAGCAAGGAAGATATCATCAGCCCAAAAAGAAATACGGTAAAAGAAAGTTATGACCTGATCGTAGCTGATTTAAAAAGAGCGGTAGAAATTTTGCCAATTGCTCCGGTAGGATTTACAGCGAGCAACAAAGGTCATATTGGTCGTTTTGCTGCTGAGGCCTTGTTAGCAAGAGTATATCTGTATATGGGCGACTATGTAAATGCAGAGCTTGCCGCTACAGACGTAATCACTAATGGTAAATATACTTTGCTAAGCAATGCCAATTACCTGAATTTCAGAGTTCAAAATAACTCGGAGTCAATCTTTGAAGTGGTTTTCAATACCACCAGCAACAATGGTACAGACGCTTTATCTAACTTCCTGACGCAAGGAGGAAGTTATGGTGATGGCCTGGCCACCGAAAATTTATTCAATGCTTACAAAGCAACGGATGCAAGAAGAGGTTTTGTGGTGAAAGGTAAAAGAACTGGTTCAGGTGGTGAAGATCCTGCTTATGTAATCACGAAATACAATAATATCAGTACTTATGAGGAAGGTATCAAAGTGATCCGCCTTGCAGAAGTTTACCTGATTCGTGCAGAAGCCAGAGCAAAACAAAGTGGAAAGGATGCTTTAGCAGCTGCTGATCTTGATGTGATTGCGAAACGTGCAGATTTAACAGCTACTACAACTACGGCAACCGGACAAGCTTTAATCGACCTGATCATGAATGAAAACAGGAAAGAATTTGCTTTTGAAGGACACCGTCTGTTCGACTTAACGCGTAATAAATTGGCTTTTACTAAATATGGTATGAGTGATTTTGTGCTTCAAGTCCCTAATAATTCTTTGAAAACCGTTCTTCCAATTCCTTTGAGAGAGATGAACGCAAATCCGAATATGGAACAAAACGAAGGTTATAAATAAGGTGTTATGAAATTACTAACGATGGCCTTGCCGATGGTTTTCAGCTTCCTAAGTTTGTCTGCCAGCGCCGCTGCTCCTTCTGGAGACGGTCCTTATGTGCTGTATAAAAACAACCAGATTGAAGTCAGGAGCATTGTGATGGAAAATGGAGTACAGAAAGTGAAACTGGAAACTTATCCGCTCAGTAAAAAAACTGAGGTGCCGGTAAAGGTGGAGTTTTCTGAGCATCCGGAATGGAATTTCTCCCTGAAATTACAATCCGTACTGAAGAATGAACAGGCAGAATTTAAGCAGCCGGATAAGCTGCTTGCCCTTTCTGACATAGAAGGAGAGTTTGAAGCATTAAGAAAGCTGCTGCTGGCTAATAAGGTGATGGATGAGCAATACAACTGGACCTTTGGTAAAGGACAACTGGTGATCTGTGGTGATTTATTTGACCGCGGACAAGAAGTGCCGGCTACCATCTGGCTGCTGTATAAGCTCGAGCAGGATGCGAAAGCCAAAGGAGGGTATTTACATACCATTCTTGGCAATCATGACATCATGAACCTAAGCGGCGACCTGCGTTATGTAAAATCAAAATATTTCGACAACGCGAAGCTGATGGGCCTGGATTATATTCAGTTATACGGTCCTGATGCTGAGCTTGGACGATGGTTAAGAAGTAAAAACCTGATCGAAAAGATTGGTGATTACCTTTGTCTGCATGCAGGCGTAGCACCTATCATCAATACTTTGAAGATGAGTTTAAAAGACATCAATAACCGGTGCAGACCTTATTATGATCAATATAAAAAACCAGGAATGATTCCTGATAAAGAGGTCATGATGTTCTTTGATGGTACACGTTCTTCTTTATTCTGGTACAGAGGCTACTTTGTAGAACCTAAAGCGACTGAGGAGGAAGTAGATCAGACTTTGGCGCTGTATAAGGTGAAAACCATTATCGTTGGCCATACAATTACCGATACCAATGTAGGCTTTTACTATAAAGGAAAGGTGCTAGGAATAGATGTGAATCAGCATGCAGGAAAGCATGAAGGTGCTTTATACGAAAATAAAGCCTGGTATAAAATTGATACAACAGGTCGAAAAACCAATATTGGAACCTATTAAATAGGTGGATTCCTTAGAGGGAATCATCATCCAAATTCAAAAGCAAGCCGTCTCATCGTCAATTATGAGGCGGCTTTTTTTTTGCTCTTACTCCTTACTGTGGTTAAGTTTAGTACTGGTTCAGTAGTCAGGCTTTATTAATTGGTGTTTATTTGTTAATTAATTATTTAATTTGGTGTTATTATCAATAATTTGTGTTAGTTTTAATCTTTGTAGTTAAAGAGAACAGGATATTTTGATAATACTGGCAATAATTTCTGTCGGTCGCTAATGAAAAAAGGCTTATCAAATACATTCCGGGGGGAGTGAAATATCTTGATATTTGTCCGCTCTCTTATACTATCTTCAGCAGCTCTTCTATAAAAAGAGTTGCTGATTTTTTTCTAAAAACGCCTTTCTGCCATAAGATATAAGCTTCTTTATACAGCTCTTTTCCGGTAATCGGTATGGCAACCAGATCTTCCCAGCCAGTAATGGTTTTCTCATTGATAATGGTGACCCAATTTCCGGTATCCACTAAAGAAAGGAGGGAATGTGTATCATTCATCTCTATTTTAATGTTCGGAATAATATTGTTTTTCTTGAAAATTTCGTCCAGCATATCCCGAGAGCTGAATCCTTTGTTTGCTAAGATCATTTCCGTTTGTGCCAGTTCTTTTAAAGAGATCTTGCTTAATTTCGCTAGGGGATGCTTTTTGGAGGTCACCATCTTTATCCTGGAAGAAAACAGCGATTGCATCTCTAATCCTTCATTATCGGATTGCTCATGAAAGGCCAGGATAAAATCAAGGTCTGCCGTTTTTAGCCGGGCTTCCAATTCGCCGGCAATGCCAGATTCTATATGTAGTTTAATGCCAGGATATTTATTGGAGAACGGGGTGAGAGAGGGTAGAAGTAAAGAAATGAAGGCATACGTAACGCCAATTCTCAACTCTCCATTTACTAGGTTGTTCAGTTCAAAAATGGCTTGCTTGGATTTCTTGATCTCCAGCATAATTTGCCTGGCATGGTTTAGAAATAGCTTGCCAGCCTCTGTCAGCTGTACATGCTTGCCCACCCGGTCGAATAGCAGCATTCCCAGTTCTTCTTCCAGCTGTTTTACTTGCTGTGATAAGGTGGATTGGGTCACAAAACATTGCTCCGCAGCTGCGGTGAAATGCAGCAGTTCTGCCGCCTTGATGAAATAATTGAGCTGTCTGAATTCCATATTATTCTCGGTTTTAAAATGGATATTATCGATCGTTAAAACTAATCAATATCATTAAAACTATCAATTTTACAAATATATTCTTTATCCCGAGATTTGTGGTGTGACAAAAAAAGCTTACAAATAAATTCGCATGACATTATTTCGATCACTCAAATCCCGCAACTTTAAACTGTTTTTTTACGGACAATCTATCTCCCTGGTGGGTACCTGGATGCAGAAGACGGCGGTGAGTTGGTTGGTGTATCAGCTCACAGGATCTGCGTTATTACTGGGGGTGGTTGGTTTCGTGAGTCTGATTCCTTCTTTATTGTTATCACCTTATGCGGGAAGTCTGGTAGATCGCCATAACCGTTATCGAATTTTGGTGCTCACACAGATCGCTTCAATGCTACAGGCAGGAGCACTGGCCGGGATCATATTTTTTGGCTATCATAATATCCTCCTCATCGTTGCACTGAGTTTGATTCAAGGCATCATCAATGCTTTCGATATGACTTGTCGACAATCGATTATGGTGGAAATGGTAGATCATAAAGAAGATTTGCCAAACGCAATAGCACTCAATTCTACCATGGTCAACTTTGCCAGAATCGCTGGCCCTGCCGTTGCTGGAATCATTCTGAGTACATTTGGTACAGACTTTTGCTTCATTTTGAACTTCCTGAGCTATATCCCCGTATTGATCTGTCTGTTCATGATGCGACTAAAAGCAGTGGAAATCATAAAATCAGAGAAAAGTATCTGGAAAGAGCTGGATGAGGGATTTAAATACGTTTCCGGAGATAAAAATCTGAGCAGTATGTTGATCATGATCGGCTTGAGCAGCTTGTTTGTCATCCCATTTAATACCTTGATGCCCATCTTTGCCAAAGATATTTTTAATGGGGATGCCAGAACTTTCAGCTGGTTTGAGAGTGCTGCCGGATTAGGCTCCATCATCAGTGCGGTATACCTGGCTAACCGGAAACACAGCAATGGGCTCATGAAAATGGTGACAATCGCCGGTGGAATCCTGGGGGGTAGCCTGCTGTTTCTGGCCTATGCGCCGCAATTACCATTCGCCTTGTTTTTCATGACACTTACAGGAATAGGAATGATGGCACAAACATCGGCCATCAATACTTACATACAAACACATGCCATTCCAGAGATGCGTGGCAGGGCCATCAGTTACTATGTAATGGCTTACCAGGGCATTCTTCCTATCGGCAGTCTGCTGATTGGCTGGATGGCTAATGTGATGGGCCCTAGACCAGCCATCTTTTTAGAAGGACTGATTGGCATTGCAGCTACTTTGGGTTTCATGATTTATAGAAGTAAATCAGTGCAAAGAAAGACGGTAACCGTGTAATGTATACCTATTAATGGTCGCAATTACTTAACTTTGGTATCAAAACTAATTTATTATATCATGAGAAAAACAGTTTATCTGCTGTTGTGTGCACTGGTTATGTCCTTTGCGAACACAGTTAAGGCAGATGAAGGGATGTGGATCCCGATGCTGATAGGAAAGAACTATGAGCAAATGAAGAAACAGGGTTTTAAGCTAACCGCAAAAGACCTTTACAATGCAAATGGCTCCAGTCTGAAAGATGCAATCGTTCATTTCGGTGGATTCTGTACTGGTGAGATTGTTTCCGATAAAGGATTGATCTTTACCAATCACCATTGTGGTTACGATGCAATTGCCTCAAATTCTACTCCTCAGAATAACATCCTTGACAATGGTTTCTACGCTAAAAATTATGGCGAAGAGAAGCCTATCGACGGGTTATTTGTGAAATTCCTATTGAAAATGGAAGATGTAACTCCTCAGGTTGAAGCCGCTACAAAAGGCCTGACCGGTGCTGAGAAATCTTCTAAAATGCTGGAAGTATTCAATACGATCGCTAAAGCCGCTGTAACTGGTCCAACGATCGAAGCGAATGTGAAAGATTTTTATAAATCTAACCAGTTTATCCTTTTTGTATACGAGCGTTTCGACGACATTCGTTTGGTAGGTGCGCCTCCTCAAAATATTGGTAAATTTGGTGGTGATACGGACAACTGGGAATGGCCACGTCAGACCGGTGATTTCTCTGTGTTCAGAGTTTATGCCGGTAAAGACAATGCGCCTGCAAAATATACAGCAGCGAATGTTCCTTATACTCCTAAAAAATTCCTTCCTGTTTCTATCAAAGGAGTGAAAAATGGTGATTTCTCGATGGTTTATGGCTATCCTGGTCGTACTGACAGATATTTAACTTCTTATGGTGTGGATTTAGCAACTGAAAAAGTAAGTCCTACGATCGTTAAATTACGTGATATCCGCCTTAAATCCTGGAAACAGGAAATGGATAAAAGCGTGGATACCCGCTTGAAGTTGTCTTCTCAATATGCAAATATTGCCAACTACTGGAAATATTATATCGGTCAGACGGAACAGTTGAAAAGACTGAAAGTTGCCGATTCAAAAAGAAAAGAAGAGAAAGCTTTCACGGATTGGGCAGCTCAGAAAACTGAATTCGCCGGTCTGATGGAACAATATGCTCAGATCTATAAAGAAATCGACCCGATCTCTGTACAACGTACCTACATCAATGAAGGGTTTATGGCTTCTGCATGGGTGCCTAACGCAATTACTATCGTACGCTCTTTTGCCGCGTTAGATCAGAAAAAAGGAGACGCTGCTTTCGCTGAAAAAGTAAAAGCAAGCCTTCAGACTGCTGCAAATGCTTATGAAGAAACTTATGTCGAAGCTGCTGATAAAAAGATCTTCGCTAAGATCCTAGCTAGTTTTTACCAGGATGTTCCTGTAAAATCTCAGCCTAAATTCTTCGCGGAAATCGCAGAGAAATACTGGACAGGAAACCCTGAAACTACTTTCGAGAAGTTCGCAGATTACCTATGGGAAAATAGTAACCTGATTAAACCAGCGAAATTGAAAGCCTTTATGGCTAAAAACCCATCTATCGATGAGGTTAAAGCCGATCCAGCTTATAAATATGCGGCCAACGTATATCCTCCAGATTATATCAAAACCAATTTCGGTTCTTTAGTAGCTGATTTTGAAAGCAAAAAAGCAGATCTTGATCACCTGTATTTAAAAGCTACCCTGGAAAAAAACAAAGGTAAACTGATGTATCCAGATGCAAATTCTACCATGCGTCTTTCTTATGGGAATGTTCAGGACTACTCTCCGAAAGATGGTATCGTGTATAAAACGACCACCACTATCGATGGTATGATGCAAAAATACATCCCTGGCGACAGTGAGTTTGACCTTCCTGCCAACCTGATCGAAAACTACAATAAAAAGAATTTCGGTCAGTATGGTAATGATGGTACTTTAACGGTAAACTTTATCACCAACAATGACATTACTGGCGGTAACTCAGGTTCTCCTGTCATCAATGGTAACGGGGAGTTAATCGGTCTTGCTTTCGACGGTAACTGGGAAGCAATGAGTGGTGATATCGCTTTTGATAAGAAATTCAAACGTACGATCTGTGTAGATGTACGCTACGTATTGTGGTGTATTGACGTGTTGGGTGGTGCGAAAAACATTATCAATGAACTATCTATAAAAAAATAAAGAAATGTTCCTCTTTTCCTACCCGAATCTTTGCTGAAGAGCAAACCTTCGCACGTAGTCAAAGAGGAACATCCTTTATTTTAACAAGAGTAATTCCGTATTATAATTATCTGTCCAGCAGGTTGTTTGGTTATGGTGCAGGAAAAATAGAAAGGGATCAGACGCCAAGTCTGATCCCTTTTTTATAGGTTGGATATTTTCTTTTAACAGATTTTATTTCAGCATCTATGGCTAATTGTAAGCCTTATATAACAAGCCAGGTTTAGTGTTTTTTAATAAACCGGGCTATAACCCTATTTAATACACGCTGTTTAATGCATCTTGTTCAGCTTCCTGGTAATAAATAACTTTTCTTTTTAACTCTTTTGTTCGAATGCAGGGAAGAATAATTAATGTTAAAAAAAGGAATATCTTCTCAGAAAAGGCTTAGAAGGTTTTGCGCCCTTCAGCGCAAGGCTTTCCGCCTTTGAGAACCGAGGTGTTCTTTTTTTATTTCCTTAATTTCACAAAACAAGAAAACCGGCAATTAAATCACCGGTTTCCTTTTATAAATCACGCTTTTCAGCGAAATGAAATCTTAGTTGTAAACAAACGTACCTTTTTCGCTTGCTATAGTCACTTGTTTCTGCTCAGAAGCTTCCACACGTCCAATAATCTGCGCATCAATATTGAAGCTTTTAGAAATGGCGATAATATCCTCAGCAATTGCTGCAGGAACATATAATTCCATTCTATGGCCCATATTGAATACTTTATACATTTCTTTCCAATCTGTGCCAGACTGCTCCTGAATTAGCTGGAACAGTGGAGGAACAGGGAACATATTGTCTTTAATGATATGAACATCATCATTTACAAAGTGAAGCACTTTAGTCTGCGCTCCGCCACTGCAATGAACAAGTCCGTGAATCTGACTTCTATATGCGGTTAAAATCTGTTTGATCACCGGGGCATAAGTACGTGTAGGAGAAAGTACCAGTTTTCCAACGGTAATTTCTGTATCCTCATCAATTTTAATGGTATCCGTTAATTTTTTGCCACCAGAAAATACCAGGTCAAAAGGAACAGAAGGATCAAAGCTTTCTGGGTAGCTTGTGGCCACCGACTTATCAAAAACATCATGTCTGGCAGATGTAAGCCCATTAGAACCCATACCACCGTTATATTCAGTTTCGTAAGTAGCTTGTCCGGAAGACGAAAGACCAACGATTACATCACCAGCCTGAATCTTATGATTGCTAATGATCTTTTCTCTTTCAATTCTGCAGGTTACCGTAGAATCCACAATGATGGTGCGGACAAGATCGCCTACATCAGCAGTTTCACCGCCTGTAGAGTAGATCGAGATGCCTAGTTCTCTAAGTTCAGCAAGGATTTCTTCAGTACCATTGATGATTGCAGCAATTACTTCGCCTGGGATCAGGTTTTTGTTACGTCCGATAGTAGAAGATAAAAGGATTTGGTCTGTAGCTCCTACACAAATCAAATCGTCGATGTTCATGATGATGGCATCCTGAGCAATTCCTTTCCATACTGAAATATCACCTGTTTCTTTCCAATATACGTAGGCTAGGGAAGATTTAGTTCCGGCACCGTCTGCATGCATAATGTTGCAGAATGCATCATCATTCCCTAAAATATCAGGTATGATTTTACAGAAGGCTTGCGGAAAAATACCTTTATCTATATTCTTGATGGCTTGGTGCACATCTTCTTTTGACGCAGAAACGCCACGTTGGTTGTACCTGTTATCACTCATGTTGTTGCAAAGATAGGGAAACGGCCGAATGTTGAGGCCTTAACCATAAAAAAATAACCCTTCAAAATTCATTGAAGGGTTATAAAAACTAAAATTTAGTGGTTTATTGAGGTTTGGTTCTATTTCAAAAACAATAATTCTCTGAATTTTGGAAGAGGCCATACGCTGTCGTCAACGATTTGCTCCAATTTATCAGTGTGGTAACGGATCGTATCGAAGTATGATTTTACATTCTCATCGTAAGCGATTGCTTTATCACGGCTATCTTCAATAGCATTCGTTTGTTTACGTTCTTCCAGCATCTTATCGATGTTTACTTTCAGACCGCTTAAATGCTCAGACACTTTATTGATAATGTTAACAGGAGTTTCTAATGCTTCTTTTGAAACACCTAGATCTTTAAGACCTTTAGCATTTTCAATCAATACATTTTGGTAAGTGATGGTAGCTGGAATGATCATGCTGTTTACTACTTCGCCCATTACCCTTGCTTCAATTTGAAGTTTCTTGTAATAGCTTTCTAATAAGATCTCATGACGAGCGTGTAATTCACGTTTGCTGAAGATGTTAGTGTTAGCAAAAAGCTCAGTAGTTTTATCAGTTACATAAGCATCCAATGCTTTAGGTGTAGTTTTGATGTTTGATAAACCACGTTTCGCAGCTTCATCTTCCCACTCCTGGCTGTAACCATTTCCTTCAAAACGGATGTCTTTTGATTCTTTAAGGTATTTTTTGATGATGGTTAATAGCGCCACATCTTTTTTCTCACCTTTTTTGATCAATTTATCAACTTCAACTTTGAATTTGTTCAATTGATCAGCAACGATAGCGTTTAATACCGTCATTGGTGCTGAAGAGTTTTCAGAAGAACCTACGGCTCTTAACTCAAATTTATTGCCAGTAAAGGCAAAAGGAGAAGTACGGTTACGGTCGGTCGTATCAAAAGAGATCTGTGGGATCTTAGGAATACCTAACCATAATGAATCCTCGCTTTTTACTTTCTTAATGATGCTTCTTGAAGATTCGATTTCATCTAACACATCGTTCAATTGAGAACCAAGGAAGATAGAAATGATTGCTGGTGGAGCTTCGTTAGCACCTAAACGGTGATCGTTGCTCACTGAAGCAATACTTGCTCTTAAAAGGTCTGCATGTTCGTGTACCGCTTTAATCGTGTTCACGAAGAACGTTAAGAACATTAAGTTATTTTTAGGCGTTTTTCCTGGAGACAATAAGTTTTTACCTGTATCCGTGATCAACGACCAGTTGTTGTGTTTACCTGAACCATTGATACCTGCATAAGGTTTCTCATGTAATAACACTTTGAAGTTATGTTTAACCGCAACTTTCTCCATTAAGTCCATCAACAATTGGTTGTGGTCAATGGCAAGGTTGATTTCTTCATAAATTGGTGCACATTCAAATTGAGAAGGCGCAACCTCATTGTGACGGGTTTTCAAAGGAATACCTAATTTCAAGGCTTCGTTTTCAAAATCAACCATGTAAGTGAATACACGCTCAGGGATAGATCCGAAATAATGATCTTCTAATTGCTGTCCTTTTGCAGAGATATGACCAAATAGAGCACGACCTGTTAAGGCTAAATCCGGACGGGCATTATACAATGCGCGATCAACAAGGAAATATTCCTGCTCAATACCTAAAGAAGCAGTTACTTTAGTGATGCCTTTGTCAAAATACTGACAAACGTCAACTGCAGCTTTATCTAAAGCAGATAATGCTTTTAAAAGAGGGGCTTTATAATCAAGGGCTTCACCTGTGTAAGCAATAAATACAGTAGGGATACAAAGTGTTTTACCTGCTTTGCTTTCCATAATAAATGCTGGAGAAGAAGGATCCCATGCCGTATATCCACGTGCTTCGAACGTGTTACGGATACCACCATTAGGGAAACTTGAAGCATCTGGCTCTTGTTGAACCAATGCACTTCCTGAAAATACCTCAATTGCACCGTCCTTACTTGGCTCAAAGAAAGCATCATGTTTTTCTGCTGTAGAACCTGTTAATGGCTGAAACCAGTGCGTGTAGTGTGTTGCACCTTTAGACATAGCCCAAGTTTTCATTGCAGTAGCGATGTGGTTAGCATCTTCATGGTTAATTAGCTCACCTTGGTCAATCGTTGAACTTAATTTTTCAAATACTTCTTTTGATAAGAAGTCTTTCATTTTTTTCTTATCGAAAACATTCACTCCGAAAAACTCAGAAATCTTAGTCGAAGGCGACTTTACTTCTGGTGAAATTCTTGATTGTGCCTCTTTTAATGCAGTTGTCCTTAAGCTTTTCATTTATTTGTTTAAAATTTGGTCAAAAATATATTTTTTGTTTGGTATTTCTCTTGATTTGTTTGTAAAAATACGAATGTCAATAGATAATCAAAGAAATATTTCTTGTTTTTTGGTGTTTTTAGAAAAATAGCTTCAAAAATAGCCTTGTTGTGCTTTCTCTTTGGGCTTTTTGTTGTTTTTGACCTAAACTATTAAAAATGGGTATGGATTATGGAATATGATGGATAATCCCATCATCAGATTGAAAAAACCTTCTAATTATGCTAAACTCTTCTTCAAGCCTGTACAAGTCCGAGTGGCTCGACCTTGTATTCAAAAACAGAAATCAAAGTTATGGCGCTTTTGCATTGAGAGCAGAATCTTCAAAAATCCTTTTGCGTTCCTTGTTGATTGCAACACCCTTGTTTGTGATTCCTTTCTTGCTGACCATGATTAATCGTCCGCCGGAAATAGAACAAAGAAGAGATACTGTAGTAGAGTTGAGACCGCCAGCAGCACCAGTGGTTCCTAAAAAAGAAGAAAAAGCGCCAGCTCTGGAACCGGTAAAAGAAAAACTAAAAACCTATAAGGCGGTAGGCAGCCCAATTGTAGTCGAGGCTCCGGTAACAGAACCGCCTACCTTAAAAGAAATGGAGCATGCCGTAGCAGGCCCGATCACACAGGCAGGCTTAGAAACCAATTTACAGGCGCTGCCAGAAACAGGTAAAGGTGGAAAGGGAGAGGGGCTTGAAGGATCTGGTGGTACAGCCGAAATCGACAACCAAATCTACAATGCTTCAGGTGTGGAAGTATATCCGGAGTTTGAAGGTGGGATGAAGGGTTGGGCGAGATTCCTTCAAAGAAACCTGAGGTATCCTAGCTTAGCGCAGGAAAATGAAGTCCAGGGTAGAGTGATGGTGAGTTTCGTAATTGAAAGAGACGGCTCTATCTCAGATGTGAAACTGATCAGTGGTATTGGTTCAGGTTGCGATGAAGAAGCGCTTCGCGTGATTCGCAAATCACCAAAATGGAAACCTGGGCAACAAAATGCACAGCCGGTTAGGGTAAGGTACACCATGCCATTGGCGTTTGCGCTGGCACAATAATATATGACTTATTATATATAGGTATGTGTTGTTATATAATAAGGATATGCATAAAAGAATAAATTGAATAGAAGTATTGGAATAAAATAAAAGGGGCACTATTTAATAGTACCCCTTTTTTACTGGAATCAATCCCTGTTCATCGCGTATAAATCTATTCTTTTTGATCATTTTTAGAAAGCGTAGTAGAAGGTCTTGTTTTCTTAAATAGAAGCCTATAGATTAGTCCAGTTTATAATAGGGGACAATGAAAATATTTTTATTATGCATTTGCGTAATGCTGATGTATACTGGGAAATCGCAATCCATACAGCGATTAGAAGCGGTATTGCCTGATGATACGCTAAGAGCAGGACAAGGGGTTATTTATGGATGTTTTCTGCAAAGAATAGGAATTACCGGACTCGGCTTTCCTCAGGATATTCGTATCGAATGTATAGAGACCAGGAAAAAGTTCTCTTTTAGAGTGAAAGATGCCTTCGCGATAGCGAAAGCCAGTACTTTCCTTTATCATATACCAGCGGGGAATTATATCATCCTGAATTATTGCTGGACACAAAGTAAACTATTGGGTAGTGTCATTTATACAGAGCCAATATATAAAGGTTATAGTGCCTTGGATGTTTATAACAGTAAGAAATTTGGTGATTTTTTTAAGGAACGTTTACAGCGCTTTACTTTTCTGGTTGCAGCCGGAACCTTAAATTATTTGGGAACCTGGCATTTTGATCAGCCAGTCGTTTCTTTTGAGGAAGACAAAGAGCGCATCGAAAGCCGGCTGACAGGGAAATACAGGTGTCTGAATTTTATAGCAGCAAAGAAAGCATTGCCTCACTAAAATTTCAGGCAAAAAAAAAGCAGTCTTTTCAGACTGCTTTCAAAACTGGGGTGGAATATGGGGCTCGAACCCACGACCCTCGGTACCACAAACCGATGCTCTAACCAACTGAGCTAAAACCACCATGTTTTTTCAACGTCACAAAAGTACGATTAATATTATTTAATGCAAATATTTTTGAAGTTTAACACGGCCTTTTCTTTTAACCAATTCAATTTCAGCATATTTAATTTTCATATTAATATTTATTAGGAATCATAAATTGCATTTAAAGCTTAAAAACATAGATTTGTCCAGATATGATTGAGATTTTTACAGACGGCGCAGCAAGTGGAAACCCCGGACCAGGTGGTTATGGAGTCATTTTACGCTCAGGGAAACATTATAAGGAATTGAGTGGCGGCTTTCGCATGACTACTAATAACCGGATGGAATTACTGGCCGTGATCGAAGGTTTAGAGGCTATTAAAACTCCCGGACAGCAAGTAACTGTAGTTTCCGATTCTAAATATGTGGTAGATTCAGTAGAAAAAAAATGGGTATTTGGTTGGGTGAAGATTGGCTTCAAGGGCAAAAAAAACAAAGATCTCTGGAAGCGCTTCCTGGATGTCTATAAATTACATGATGTGAAATTCGTATGGATCAAAGGCCACAACGCCCATCCTGAGAATGAACGTTGTGATCAATTGGCCGTGGCAGCAGGAAAAAATAAAGCTGCATTGGCTATAGATGTAGAGTTTGAAAAAGAGAGAAATAAAGAAACGTTATTGTAACGTTCCTTTATTTTTTATTAACCTACCTGCTTTAATTTTTGTGAAGCTGTGGCATTGACGTTCTTCTCCGCAGAAAATTCAGCCATCATTCCTTCTGCCATATTGACCATTTCCTTTGAGCCAATAAAAATAGAACTGCGCTGATGTAATTCAGTAGGTTCTATATCGAGGATTCTGTTAAAGCCATCAGAAGCAACGCCGCCAGCTTGTTCTACAATGAAAGCCATCGGATTACATTCATATAACAACCTTAATTTTCCATTGGGTGAGCTTGCAGTAGTAGGGTAGATGTATATTCCGCCTTTAATCAAGTTTCTATGAATGTCACCAACCATGGAGCCAATATATCTGGAAGTATAAGGTCTGTTGGTTTCCTCATCATGAACCTGTACATATTTCAGGTATTTTTTTACGCCTTCAGGGAAGTGTACATAGTTTCCTTCATTTAAAGAATAGATGTTTCCGCCATCAGGAATAGTCATATTAGGGTGAGATAAACAGAATTCACCAATTGAAGGGTCAAGTGTGAAACCGTTTACACCTTTTCCTGTGGTGTATACCAACATGGTAGAAGAGCCATAAATTACGTACCCTGCAGCTACCTGCTGTGTGCCTTTTTGTAATACGTCTGCCAGGGTTGCTTCTCCTTCAACAGATTTCCTGCGGTAAATGGAGAAGATTGTTCCAACTGCTACATTACAGTCGATATTTGATGAGCCATCTAAAGGATCAATACATACGATGTATTTTGCATTTTTGGAGACTGGTGAGTCTATGCGTACAAATTCATCTTCCTCTTCAGTAGCTACAATACAGCATTCACCGCCGCTGGTTAATGCGCTGATAAACTGAATATTGGCAAAAACATCCAGCTTCTTCTGGCCTTCGCCTTGAATGTTGACTGTTCCGGCATCCCCTAGGATATCTACTAGACCAGCCTTGTTGACCTCCCTGTTCACAATTTTAGCCGCGATTCCTATATCCCGAAGCAATCTGGAGAGTTCTCCTTTTGCATATGAAAAATCAGCTTGTTTTTCAATGATAAATTGGCCTAGTGTTTTGATGCCTGACATATTACTTAGTGTATTTTATACGTTATCTATTTCCTATTTCTATGGCCTCTAAGGTATGGATTTTTTCGTCTGAAATACAAAATCTGATTAATGTTTTAACCTTGTGCCAGCCTGAATTTCCTGCTGCACCGGGATTTATATGGAGACAATTGATTTTTGGATCGAACATTACTTTCAGGATATGAGAGTGCCCGGTGATGAATAACATAGGAGGGTTAGTGTATATTTCACGCTTTATATTTGGCGCATATTTTCCGGGATATCCACCGATATGCGTCATCCATACATCTACTTTTTCACAGTTAAATCTGAGGTGTTCCGGGTATTCCGCCCGAATTTCTTTCCCGTCAATATTCCCGTAAACCCCTTTAAGCGGTTTAAAGGCAGCAAGTCGCTCGGCTACGTCTGGACCAAAGTCGCCGGCATGCCAGATTTCATCGCATTCGTCGAAGTGTTTGAAGACGGCATCGTCAAGAAAACCGTGGGTATCAGATAGAAGTCCTATTTTTTTCAAAGTATAGCTTTTATTGTCTATACAAAGCTATGTATATTGAACAGGAGATTCACAAAAAAGGACCGGAAAGAATCTATTATAGAATCAGAAAAAAATAATAGAAGAATTAAAAAAAATGTTTGAAGAATGGAAGAGAAATCCTCAAAAGGCCAGAAAGAAATCTTTTAGCAATTCCTTATAGGCTGGAGTATGAATGCCTTTAGACTCGTAAATGTAAAAATTTTCAGAAGCTATAGCTGCTGTTTTTTGTTTTGATAAACAGATGATGTGACGGATCACCGGTCTACTTTGATCAGAACAAATGGCAATGCGTCTTTGCAATGATAATCCGTACTTTGTTGCGCTTTCCACAAGGAGTTCCGCTTGCTTTACGGGTAAAATTAACCAGAAAGAACCTACATCACTCAGTATTTCGCTTACTTTTTGGACTAAGGATTCAAAGAACTCTTCATCTGCATGTCTTGCAATACCTTTTCTGACCTCCGGGTTTTTCAAATCATTCACAAAGAAAGGAGGGTTTGATACTACCAGGTCGTATTTGCGTGTCGTTTGATAGTCGGCAATTGGACTAAGATGTGCTTTGCTGCGTGTGGCGAATTTTGAATTTTCAAAATTATTAATAGCAGCGTTTGCTGCGGATTCATCAATTTCTACTGCATCAACTTGTGCTTCCGGGAAGCGTTGTGCCAACATCATAGCAATAATGCCTGTTCCTGTACCAATATCTAGTATATATTCAGGCTGGCTCTGAACTGCCGTAGCACCCAATAATACCCCATCTGTATTGATTTTCATGGCACAGCCGGCTTGATTAACCTCAAATTCCTTAAATTTAAAAATACTGCCCATGATGGTAATTGATTGATATAAAAGTAACTGTAAAACTGAAGAGGGGATTGGGAACGCGGCAAAGATAAAAAAATACATTTATTTCACTGAAATATTGGGAAATCAAATTTTAATGCTACTTTTGTGGCCTTGAAAAAAACATGGTGGTTTTAGCTCAGTTGGTTAGAGCATCGGTTTGTGGTACCGAGGGTCGTGGGTTCGAGCCCCATATTCCACCCCAAGTTTTGAAAGCAGTCTGAAAAGACTGCTTTTTTTTTGCCCAAAGTTTTCTGTTGGATGAGTTTGGCTGCTAGATTCATTGAGGGTGTTCGATACATCACCCCATCAAAGGTCAGTTTCTCTGGGTATAACATCCCTACTAGGTATATTTTACCCTCTACGTCAGCTTTTTCATAAAATTCGTCCAATAACCGTTAGCTGTCCATACGCTTAGTTTGAGCGTTAACTACAAGTGCGCTTCCCGAATGGTTTTTTATTTTTTGAATAGCGGCCTTGATGGGGTCAATTGCAGTAGGGGGGCATAAAAAACGGATCCGTCATTTTACTGTGGTGATGGCTCACCTAAAACACATTCCTCTGTTAATAAAGTAATTAACAACAAAGCAGATTTGCTTTGTATATAAATTCCTATTTTTATTTTTTTTGCACGAAATGGCTAAAATTTTTATCGTCGAAGACGAAGCGGAAATACGGGAAGAACTGATACAATTAGTTAGTGCGCGGACTCATGATGGTATCGTAGGGGCCTGCGGCTCGGTAAAAGAAGCATTACTACTCATCCCATCTGCGGCTCCGGATATTATATTGATGGATATAGAACTTTCTGATGGCCATAGTTTTGAGATATTGGAGCGCCTTCCTTCAACACCATTTTCGGTAATTTTTGTAACTGCCTATGAGCATTATGCGCTACGTGCCATCAAGGCGGGGACATTGGATTATCTATTGAAGCCCGTAAAGGAAAAGGAATTGTATGATGCCCTCGATAAAGCCAGCTTGCGACCTAATGTCTTGCATGCGGTACAAAAGAAAATCCTCTTCGATAAGCAATCGACAATGTTGGTATTGAAAACCCTTAATGAAACGTATTTTGTGCGCCATTCCGATATTCTATATTGTAAGGGAGATGGTGGCTATACTACCTTCTTTTTACTTGATGGCAGAGAAATTACAACAAGTACAACACTCAAAGAATATGAAACCCTGTTGCCGGAAGGTTTGTTTCTGAGAATTCATAAATCTTTTCTGATTTGTCTAAATTTTATTATTTCGTACCATCATGATGGCTTTGTTTTTTTACAAGGTGGTATACAAGTGCCTGTATCTACCCGTAAGAAAGATTTATTGATGCAAAAAATGACAATTAATAATGCATAATAAACCCTTGAAGATCTCCTTCCTAATCTCTATTTGGCTAATCATTACCCTATTTATCAGCTGCGGGGAGCCTTCCTCTCCTCGAATAAATCAAGGCCAGTTACTGGATAGCTTATTTGAGCAGATAAAACTAAGTAAACAGCCTAAAAAAGTAATACCACAGCTACAACAATTAATAAAAGAAAATCAAACGGATAGCTCCATACTTAGTCGGGCTTATTTTTACCTCAGCTATTGCTTACTTAAAAATAAACAAGATTCTGCTTCGTTTGAAGTGGCCCAAAAAGCTTTAAATATATTGCCTTTGTCGGAAAAAAATGGGGCCCAGGCGGCTACCAATTTCTATTGGATGGGCTATCTTGAGCAAAAAAAAGCGCAATATTATGCGGCAACTTATTACTACACACAAGCGGCATATCTTATTGATGCAGGCAATTTGAAGCTCAGTTTTCCAAAATCTTCCGGTTTTATTTTATTATGGGCATCACAACTAAACAGTTTCAATAACAGATTGGATTTATCTAATAGATTTGCCAGGAAAGTGCTCTTTCTTTTGAAAAAAGATACCAGTATGTTGGCAAAAGACTTGTCTATATCCGCGAATTTATTGCTTTCACTAGGGTATTTAGATAAGAAAGGACTGGCTAATGACTCCGTTCGATTATATTTAAATCAGGCCACAGAAATAAAAAAGAAAACTAAATTTACCCGTATAGATTACAATTATTATATATCAAAAGCAAAAATATTTTACGAGGGTAAAGAATTGGATTCTGCCCTTTACTATCAATTAAAAGCCTATAAAGCAGATACCTCCAATGCTGATATGGCCTACAACAATCTATTGGGCATTTATGTAAAAAAGCATCAATTGGCAAAAGCACGTGTGGCAGAGCGTGAAGTGACCAGGCGGTTAAGCCAATTTGATGCAGATGATTACCTGATGTATCTGGAAAATAAGATCGCGTTTGCTATTGCTCGTGGCGATAATAAAAAGGCACAATCGACATTTGAAGAGTATGTTCAAAAAAAGAAAGAGAGAGAAGAAAATGAAAACCGAAAAGCAGCAAACGAAATATCTTCGCTTTATAAAACAGTGCAAAAAGACCAACAAATTGGTGCATTAAACAAAAACATAGATAAGATAACGGGACAGTTGGAGTTGAACAGGCTCTGGTTGGCGGTGATTATCCTTTTTTCAGGATTGCTATTTGCGATCATATTATTACTGTTTTTAGACCGAAGGAGAAAAGAACTCATCACCGAAAATAAGCAGGTTTCAGATCTTAATATCAAACTTGAATTGGAACAAAGGTTGTTGCGGAGCCAAATGGACCCACATTTTATTTTCAATTGTTTAGCGAGTATTCGTGCTTTGGTTCGGCAAGAGAAAACTCAGGAGACACTCACTTACCTGGATCATTTCTCCGTTTTGATGCGAGAGAAACTAACGGCAGGTAAACAACGAAATATTGACTTGAAATCTGAAGTGGACTTTCTGGAAAACTATTTAAAGCTGCAACAAATGAGGATGCCAGGCAAATTCGACTATGTATTTGAATTGGACAATGAGGTTGCCAATATGTTTGATGAAATAGAGATTCCGGCAATGTTGCTTCAGCCATTTGTAGAGAATTCTATTTTACATGGATTTAAAAACATCAGTTATAAAGGTCAAATACACGTATCAATGGCCATTAACAATGAGGTTTTAAAGATCATCATTAACGACAATGGAGTTGGTTTGGATACCACTGATAAGCCGACCCATACTTCGCGTGCCACCCAAATTGTAACAGAACGAATTCAGTATTTACAAGCTGAAGGTTTAGGAGAGGCTAGCCTGTCGATGAATTCCCAGGTGGATGCTCCTGGTACAATTGTCACTTTACGGATTCCGGTTTAAGTGTAGCGTTCGTTCACTGAAAGCCGGCACTTCTTTATCGCTTTGTTCACCTTAGATTTTATTTGTTTTATTTGTTTTTTAAGTAATTAATTGGCTTAAAATGATCTGCTGCGCTTATAGATTTCCAGCAATTGCGATACCATTTGAAACAAAAAATAGATATGATGAAAACAATTATTTTAACTGCATGTATTGCGTTTGCAAGCTTAAGTTTAGTATCTGCAAAAGCAAAAATCCCTATTTGTCTTCCCTGCGAATCCATCGAAACTGTGCAGGAATTACCTACAGATTCTGAAATTCAAAAATTGGCCGGACAAAAAGTAAACCTATCTTATGCTAATAAAGAATATGGCATTTTTGGGTTGTCTATTTGGAACACTGATGGAAGATTTGTATTGAGTGACATTTCTAATAATACGTATTTTGAAATTGATCCCCAGGTAGCTAAAATATTAAAAGAGAAACATGATTTTGATGCGGAAACTGCAGAAAATCCTTTGTCTTTTTGGAAAAAAGCAGGAGGAAAACTTGTTTTCTTAGTCATAATAGCATTACTAATTTGGGCAAGTATTCCTTCAAAAAACAAAACTAAAGACGTAGAACCAACTAATATTTAAAATAAGCATTTTTTATGAATCCAATATTCTTAATTCCTGCAGTATTAGTAATTGCCGGAGTGTGTTTTATGATCTACATGAACAAAAAACACCAATCAGCAAAATCAGAAATAGACTTAGATTTTGAAAGAAATAAATATGATGTTTACAAACAAGAGGTTTTAGCACAAGATTTCCCGCAAATAAAGCAATGGATGAAAGGAAAATCAATAGATGCCTATACCTCCGCATCTGTACCTCAATCTACAGCAAATAAAGTTCAGGATGTGATAAGTGACGGCATAAAAAACGTAGCACTCTCTGCAATTGGGGTAAAACTTAGACGAATAGAAACCGAATGCTTTTGGGTGTTAAGTGGCAGTGATTTACATTTTTTTAGCACCAATACTGTTGGCGAATTAGATGAACATGTGGTTTTTGACAATTTCAGAATGGAAGAAGCAACGCTTCGGTATGGAGGTATATTAAAATCACAGTTAGGTGTTTACTCAAAGTCTTCGGAAGAGTATTTACCAAAAACACACATTATCACATTTAACATCGATGGTACTCCTTTGTCACTTGAAGTTCATGACAGACTAAATTATGTACCAGACCCAACGGATATTTTAAACATGAACAAACAGTTAATGACAAGAGTTAAATATCAAATAGTGGGTGAAAAATTTGTGAAAATATTGCAAGACAAGTTCCCAAACCTTCAGGTAGCATAATTGTATGAGCATATTTTCGAAATTTATTAACGCCTTCAAGAATCTAAGACTAAACGATAAAAATGTAGTAATTGGCCTGCAATTAGATCATCTACTAATTAGTTCAATGTATGCTGAACAACAAGCTGCCTATCTTAACTCTTATGAAACGGGGCTTGATAAAGGCACATTGAAAACAATTCTAGAGGATTATTGGGAGATCTTTGACAAAGATGATGCAATTGAAGTTCTTTCAGATCTGCAAAACAGAAATCAAGACGAGTATTTAGATATTGTGTATAATGCCTTTGAGAATAGGGAAAATTATGTAGCTATTTTAAAATCTAATCTACCGGATGAAGCAGATGTTTTTAAACACTATGTGGAAATATATCGAAAACTAAGCAATGTTGTACCTGAGCTTATAGCACAGAATGTATTCCAGGATTTCTCAGCTATTAAGCATATAAGAGATACTGCCTGGAATTATGGAAGAGGTGCATTTTTATCACGCTGTTGTTATGAAGCAGGCTATATTTCTGAAGTAGAATTGATTGAATATTTACAGAAATCACATACAGGGCTAAGAAACTATTGCAGAACCTGGAGAGAATACACAACCAGTTATATTTTTGGAAGAGCAATCTGGGGTGGTTCAAACAACGATGGAATGATACAGATTGCAGACGATCTGCTGAATAGTGAAAAAAGCCCATTGAAGAACAAAATCTATCTGTAAAAAATGCCGGTCAGCCTCTACAATTTGGTGATAGTGAAGGTTGACCGGCAATAGACGGTACCATTAATCTGAATCAATCTCTTTTTCGTACTTCGATTGCCGGTTCAGCATGTATAGTTTCCAAACGATTAATCTTCAACAGAAAAAAATCACATTAGCTCACAATTGGGCTAAAAATGAAATTCAATATGAAATTTAGACTTTTAATTTTGTCATTATTGATCCTTGGTTGTCAAACAAACAAAATGGAAATAGTAAATAAAAAGTTTTCTATTGGTAACCTCAATAATTACAAAGAAAATGACACTGCATTTGTAAGTTTGAAACGGAATATAGAAACCGATGAAATTGAATGCGGAGGAAATAATTGTTTGATAAATATTGAATTTACAGAAAATGTCCCCAAAATAAGTATTGACCAAAGTTTGGGGATTTTTATTTCTAAAACGGGAGATTTAAATGACGATAAAGCAAATGAAATAATAATTTTTTCTCGAACCAATGAAGGTTACTGGAATAATATTTCAGTCTGGTCGTTTAAAGGCAGAAAGTGGAATGAAATTGCAAAAACTAGAGCATTTATATCAGAAAATCTAGATTTTGAAAATAGGATAACTAAAGAAGACGGCAACTATTATTTAATTGGAGAAAACCAATGGGAGGAAGATGAAAACGGAGATTTTAAAAAAATAAAGGTCAAAATATAAAATCCACATCGCTACGCTGCGGAGGTTAGCGTTAAGTTTGACTGGCCGACTGCAAGAGTCAGAAATAAACATTAACACAGAAAAAGTTATCGGTCACAATTCTGAACTAAATGAACTTTGGACAGACAACGAATAGCTTTACCCCAAATGGAAAAGGAATATTGAAAAATTAATAGAACGACTGAAATAGAAATGAGTAGAAAAAACCAAATTTCAAAACATTTTGGAAAATCAGTTTTAATTGCCTTTAGCCTAGCTGCGGTTTATGCCATAATTGCACCTGTTTTAATAAAGGGGATGTATGCTGAATTTTTTCATTTTTCCGTTGCAGTTGGGCTATTTTTAGGAAGCATTATTTTTTATTTCATTTTTATATTTTTCAGATCTATACAAAAATTACCATGGCTTTTTGGGGGTATTGCTGTTTATATTTCTATTGTAGTTATAGCCAATACTGATGTTGATATTTATTTCAGAAACTTATTTAACAGTAGTCATTTACCTCAGCAATACAGTGAATATCAAGACCTAAAACAGCCTGTGTTACAGTTTAATAACAAGGAAATGAAACTTGTAATTGATGGCAGTACTGATTTGGACCACTATTTAACGACAAAAAATCACTTGATAGTAGTAGAGGTTAAAAATGAAAGAACAGGTACTGAAGCTATACAACAAAAGGAATATTCTAAATTTGATAGTCTAGGCAATTTTATGGCTAAATACAAGCCAACTAATTCCAACGAAATTTTGTTTGAAGGTTATCTGATCAATGTAGTTGAGAACTACTACAGAACCTGGCCTTTAGATGGTGATACTTCGAAAATAAACATCGAAACTCAGAACGCAGATTTTAGTTTCGATGCGAATAAACAAGCTGATTTTATTGCAAACTTTGAGGAAAGGGCTACTTTTCTATTTTCAAAACAATGTTGGACAGCTGACCAGCCATCCAAGAAATTTATAAAAACAATATTTAGGGAAAACGATAAATGGATTGCGTTTTATAATGATACAAAAGCCAATCGGACTATTAAAAGTAGAGGTACGGTTTATAATGATCTATTCAGATATTATTCAATAGAAGATTATAAATTGGTTCCATATGATAATGAAAACATTCAATACCAATATTTTCAAGAAATAAGCTTGAAGCGCAGTGATTCCGGTACGGAAAATTGGGATGGTTACTTGTATACCAATGTCATTGTTAATAAAGACACTTTGAAAATCAAGGAAGCTTTAAAATTGGGTCTGGAATGGGAAATCAACCAATCAAAAATTAAGGATAAAGTTGTTGGAGGTCTATCCAAAAAAAGCCAGGGAGAATATTCACGTTATTTTTTTTATAGTAACCCCAAACTTCAATATCAATTATTTACAAACCATCTCGGCAAACTGTATTTCATCAAAAATAAATGAAAAACTCACAAAAAAGCATAAAACTAGTTGCATACTTTTTAATCATCATCTTTTTAAATTCTTGCTCTTCGAGATACATTAAATTGGTAAGTCCTGATACAAAAACAGAATTTGGAATAACACTAACAACGCCTTCTCAAGGAATATTTTTTGTGGAAAATGAAAAAGTTGGTGCCTCAAAAAATAAGATTGAAATCCATACCAAAACAGCTAACTCAATTTACAACAATTATGGACCAGCAACAGACAAAAGGTTTGTAGGAAGAACAAATGCCCGACAATTAAAATTTAATGTCAAAGACAAAACATACCTAATAGATATTACGAAATTTAAAAAAAGAACTGCTATGGTTTTGTTTAACGGAGAAAGCAAACCTATCATTAAGTATAACGCAAAAAACTACAATGCAGTAGTTAAAGATTATTTTGCTGCACAATACAAATAATATGCTTACCACTAACAAGGGTTCCTGCTTAATTTAAAAGTGGTTTTACATTTGCAAAGTCAGTATTTAGCTGAAAGTTTATGCTTCGAAACCAGTTTCTTCAACAAGCTACCACCACCATAGGCGGTAATTTCAGACAGACCAAAACCATATGAAAATAACAGACAAGCTGACGTTGTTGTTTATACAAGGCATCTAAAATATTGTTTCATAAAAATGAACGACATGTTTCTTATCACTAATAGAGAGGTTTGGACTTCTGTAGTAGTGATGAATTTTGGCCAATCTGAAGATCATTTTCCTGGACTAAAATAGTTTAGCCCTTTTCCAAGCTCATCAAATTCATCCATTTTTCTTTTTAAATCGGCCAGACGCTTCAAATCATTAATAAACTGAAAATTAATCAGAAACATAAGTGATATCAAGTTTTGAGAAACAGTCTGAAACAACTGTTTTTTTTGCATACAGAATTTTTTTTTTCAACCAAAAATCAGACTTGACTATTCTTTAGAGACCAATACTGAGCTAGTTGAACTTTTGAGAATATAATCTGTTATCTTTAGATAATTTTTTAAGTATATGTCAGCAAAAGATATTGAATTAACAGGGGTAAAGGAAATCGCAAGAAGGGCTAATGTTTCAATTGGAACCGTTGATCGTGTGATTCATGACCGCAAGGGAGTGTCACAAAATACGAAAGACAAGGTTAACGCAATTATTAAAGAGCTTGATTATCAGCCGAACATCCTGGCAAGAAGACTGGCTTCTAAAAAGCAGGTTATTTTTGCAGTGCTGATTCCAAAGGTTTCGCAAGAAACAAATTATTGGGAGGCACCACTTCTTGGTATTGAACAGGCAGGAGCGGAGATCAGTCCCTACGGCATTACCTTACAGAAATATCTATTCGATGTAAATGATAAAAACTCTTTCCTGGAGCAGATTAAACAGATCGATCTTTCCATGGTACAAGGAGTGCTTTTGGCACCAAGTTTTATCGAAGAGTCTGAACGTTTCGTGAAAAAGCTTGAAACAAGAAAAATACCATACGTATTTATCAACTCAGATATACAGGGACACAACAGCTTAAGTTATTTCGGTCCGGATCTTTATCAGAGTGGTTACCTATCTGCCCACCTGATGAAATACCTTGTTAAAAAAGAAGACGAGATTCTAATCGTTAACATCTCACAGGAAATAGATAACCAGCACCACTTGTTGCGCAAAGAGCAAGGTTTTAGAAACTATTTCGCGGATAAAAAACTGGAAAATGCGATCCTAAAAATTGATATCAAACAGACCGACTATACCTATATCAGCAACGCACTGGAAGAGGTCTTAAAAAAACATAACATCGTGGCTGTTTTCGTCACCAATTCGAGGGTTTCCACTGTTGCTAAGTATTTATCAAAGACAGGAGATCAGCATAGAGTTTTAATCGGATTTGATTATACCAAAGAAAACCTGACTTTCCTTAAAGAAGGTGATATTGATTTTCTGATCTGTCAGAAACCTAGGGAGCAGGGATATAAAGGGCTGATGGCATTATATCAATTTGTGGTACATTCTAAAGTTGGCGAAAAAAATAATTTTATGCCAATTGATATCATCACAAGCGAGAACTGTGACTTCTACCTGAATTAAAGCCCTCATTTCATTTCTATTCCCGTCAAATACAAAGTAACATTCTTCAGCTAATTTGGAATTCACAATAATGTTTTGTTTATTCGTGTACGTTAACGTTAAGCACGGTAAACTATATGGACAAGAAGACTTATCATAAATCTTTATATATCATCGCGGTACTTTTTTTTGTTTTTGGTTTCGTGACCTGGATAAATGCAATGCTGATCCCATACTTCAAAATTTGCTGTGAGCTTAATAACCTCGAGTCTTATTTTGTAGCTTTTGCTTTTTACATTTCTTATTTATTCATCTCCTTTCCCGCTTCAATACTGCTCAAAAAATATGGCTTTAAGAATGGTATGATGATCGGTTTTTTTGTGATGGCTATTGGTGCATTTATGTTTGTACCAGCTGCACTGTTACGTAATTACCCATTATTTTTAGTCGGCCTGTTTACGCTGGGAGCGGGGCTGGCTGTTTTACAAACAGCAGCAAATCCTTACGTCACTATATTAGGTCCAAAAAATAGCGCAGCAATGAGGTTCAGTATTATGGGAATCTGCAATAAGTTTGCAGGGATTCTCGCTCCCTTGCTTTTTGCTGCGGTGGTACTCCAATCTTCGGATCAGGCATTATTTGAACAAATCAAGTCGTTAGGACCAGCTGAAAGGGCACCGATTCTAGACGAATTAATCAGAAGGGTTATTGTTCCTTATTTATGCGTAGGTGGAATCCTGGTTTTACTAGGTTTTCTGGTACGCTTTTCCTCTTTACCAGAAATTAATACAGAGCAGGAAGATGAGCTGACCGCAGCAACGAATAAAGGGAAGCGCAACATCTTTCAATTTCCACACCTCGTTTTAGGCGCAATTGCCATATTTGTTCATGTAGGTTCGCAAGTTATTGCGGTGGATACCATTATCGGGTATGCCCATTCCATGGATATTTCTCTTTTAGAAGCAAAAGTGTTTCCTTCGTACACACTTGCCGCAACCATTGCTGGCTACCTCCTGGGAATTTCGCTGATTCCAAAATATCTTTCTCAGATTTTCGCTCTGCGTGCCTGTATCATTTTCGGTGTCATATTTACCTTATGCATCGTTTTCAGCAATGGCAGCGTGACGATATTAGGCCATAAGGCTGATATATCTATATGGTTCATTGTATTACTCGGCTTTGCAAACTCCATGATATGGGCTGGAATCTGGCCATTGTCTATGGATCGATTGGGACGTTTTATAAAAATTGGCGCTGCAATTCTGATCATGGGGCTTTCCGGAAATGCCGTTATGCCACTCTTATATGGCCACCTGGCCGATATTTATGGCTTACAGAATGCCTATTTAGTGCTTTTACCATGTTATGTCTACCTGCTATTTTATGCTTACAAAGGGTACAAACTCGAGCGCTGGGTTAGTTAATGTTAAATCACCTTTATTATTCTGCATAAAATTTCAAAATGAACTTAAACATCTTTTATCTCCATGAAGATTCCAATGTCTCTCCAGAACAGCTTTCAGAAAAACTAGCTGCCTTTCCCAGACATCAATTAAACAATGACTCCTGGCCTCATATCAATACAATTTGTACAGCCGATTTTACCATTGCCTACAGGAAGCAAGAGATCCTGTTAAAATTTAGGGTATATAATGATTATTTCCGCTCGATAAAAAGGCCGATTAATACGGAAGTACATTTCGATAACTGTGTAGAATTCTTTGTTGCTTTTGACCAGTCAGATCAATATTATAATATTGAGTTTAATTGTCTGGGGATTGGAAAGATGGCTTATGGCAGCCAAAAGGATAAAAGAACTTTATTACCGGAATCTGTCGTACAAAAGATTCATACCTGGACAAAATCAAATATCCTGGGAGCGGAGTTTAACTGGGAGATGACGATGAGTATACCTGCAGAAGCCTTTGTGTTCCATCAGATTCAAAGTTTTGAAGGCCTTAGTGCTAAGGCAAATTTTTATAAATGTGGGGATGAACTGCCAAATCCTCATTTCTTGTGCTGGAATAAGATTGTCTCGGCAACACCTGATTTTCATAGCCCGGACTATTTTGGGACCATCCAGTTTATGCCTGCACAAGCTGAACCGGCTAGTTTTAAATGATCACACCTATATTTTTTTAAATAAATTCGTGTACGTACCCGTTTATTTAATATATTAGCATTTAGATAGTTGTAATTGTTGTTCAACTGGATTTCTATCTGTCATTTACTAACCAAAACTAACCAAACAAGATGAAGAGATTTTTACTTTTACTGCCATTGATATGGACTTGTAAGCAAGATGTGGCTGCTTTCAGCAAAGAGAAAGTACCAGACAGCGCTGTTATATCGACATCCACACCCGCTTCTGCTACAACTTTAAAATTTGCCGGATACACCTGGGTTGTTAAAACTGGAACTGGTTTGGGACCCGGACCTAATTTCTGGAGTGAACGCAATGCCTGGGTAGATGCAGCAGGATTACTTCACCTTAAACTTTCTTATGATCAGGCAACTTCGAAATGGTTATGTGCTGGGATTACTTCGAAGGAGAATTTGGGATATGGTACTTACCAATGGCAGGTTCAAGGCCCAGCCAGTACTTTAGATAAAAATGTGGTGGCAGGGCTTTTTCATTATTCTGGTCCTGATGGATTTAATGAACTGGACATAGAATTTGCGCGTTGGGGAGACGCAGCTAAACCCAATGTAAATTATAGCGTATACCCGGCAGCTGGAAGTAAAGGAAAACAGCAGCGGATCACGACAGAATGGAAACAATCTGGCGGTACAGCAAGTACGCACCGCTATACCTGGACTAATGAATCGGTTGTGGTTAAAAGCATGAATGGTTTCTATAATGATGATACAAATATGTTTTTTACACATACTTTTTTGCCTCCTTCAGCGGTAATACCAACAGAGAAAATGCCAGTTAAAATGAATCTCTGGTGTTTCCGTGGTATGCCGCCAAGCGATGGAAAGGAAGTAGAGCTGGTCATCAGAAGCTTTAAATTTACACCAGCTCCATAATAAAAAAAATTTGACTTTTAATCGTGTACGTAAACGTTTAATTGTGCTTAGTTTAGTAATTTACAACACCTATTAAGAGAGGTCAGAACCGTTACCGGTGATGCTGATCTAATCTATCAACCAAATAAAACCGCTAATGAAAAAGATATACTTAATGGCCATAATGGTCGCATTTTCCATGCTAAGTACCTTTGCCCAGGTCAATCCCGATAAAGGGACCGGATTTACTTTAACCGGGCAGGTCACTGATGCAAAAACGAATGAGAGCCTGATAGGTGTTTCAATTCGTGTGCAGGGAACAGATAAAGGCACCGCAACAGATAAGAATGGCAAGTTTAGTCTGGCGATAAATCCTGGAGCAGTCATTTTGGTCAGCTATATTGGTTACCAGAACCAGACTGTCAACGTCGGAGACCGTAAAACCTTAGATATTAAACTTGCTGAAAGTGGCAAGCAGCTATCTGAAGTCACCATTAATGTGGGCTACGGTACTCAGAAGGTGAAAGAAGTAACTGGTGCTGTCGGTTCAATTTCGGCTAAACAGATGGATAACCATGCGCTGGGGGATGTAAATTCGAGTCTCCAGGGAAAGATTGCCGGACTTCAGATTACCAGTAATTCCGGTGAACCAGGTGCTGGGGCCACAGTTAGAATTCGTGGTGCCTCTTCAGTCAACGGAAGCAGTCAGCCTTTATATATTGTAGATGGTGTACCCATCAACGCTGATACTTATGGTGGTGGATTGGTAGATGATGCCTCTACTTTCAGTCCTTTGGCAGATTTGAATCCCCAGGATATAGAATCGATAGAAGTATTGAAAGATGGAACCGCATCTATATATGGCTCCAGAGCATCTAATGGTGTAATTATCATCACTACTAAAAGTGGAAAAAATTCCAAGAAACCGGAGATACAGTTCTCTGCTAATGGAAGTATTGCTGACATCACCAGGAAAATTGGCGTGCTGAATGCACCACAATTCAGAAGCGCATTTATAGATGCGATATATAATTTCACAGGAGCACAGACCACTAAAGTTTCGGTAATAGATTCCCTGCATCCCTATTATAATAAGTCTAACAATTGGCAGGACTTGATGTATCGTACCGCGTATCAGTATAAAGCTGATGTGAGTGTCAAAGGCGCTTCTAAGGATAACAACATGAATTATTTTGTGAGCGCAGGCTATAAAGATATAGATCCGATCATCATCAATACTAAATTTAAGCAGGCTTACGGTTCTGCAAAGGTGTATTATACCGTCAATAAGACCATTTCTGGAAATACAAACTTCAACGTATCCACTAATGATTACAATAGAATTCTCAGCGGACTCAGTAACCAAAGTGCGATCTATCAGGCTTTAAGTACCATGCCCGTTTATTCCCCTTACGATCCCATCACCGGACAGCTGATTCCGCTTTTAGAAGGAAGTAAGCCCAATCCGATTGCCATCTCTGAGCTGGCAGCCAATAAAATCAATAGGTGGAGGATGTTTGGAAATCAGGACCTGAAGTTTAAAATTATGAAAGGCCTGGAATTCAAAACTACTTTAGGCTTTGATTATTCGAATACCGAGGAAACAAATTTCACGCCCCAAACACTCTTACCGCAAGGCCAGATCAGTTCCTCTTACCTGACCACAGGGAAAAACTATTCCTTAATTAATGAGAATACATTAAACTATAGGACTACGCTGTCTAAAGACCATAACCTTACTTTTCTACTTGGTCAGTCTTATCAGAAATTCACCGACAATACGGTCAATGTGATCGGCAGGGGCCTGATTGATGCAACCATTACCTCTATCAATGGTACTTCAGTGGTTTCACTTTACAATCAGAACATCGAAGAACATAGCTTGCTGTCTTACTTTACCAGGGCAAACTATGACTACAAAGGAAAATATCTTTTCTCTGCGGTGATGAGAGCAGATGGTTCTTCCAGGTTTGGAGCGGATAATAGGTTTGGATATTTCCCTTCATTCTCGGCCGGATGGAGATTGTCGGAAGAAGATTGGTTTAAAAAAATCAGCTTTGTTTCAGATGCAAAGATCCGGGGAAGCTATGGTGTAACTGGTAACCAGTCTATTGGGAACTATGCATGGCAGGGATCATTGACTAACGTAGGTACTTATTTAGGAAATGTAGCCATCGTTTCCAACGGAGTTCCAAACGCATCTTTAAAATGGGAAACGACGAAACAATCAAACTTAGGGGTTGATCTTTCCTTTCTGAATGATAGAATTCGCTTCACTGCGGATGCTTACCTGAAAAAGACAACGGGGCTGTTATTTGATGTTGCCGTTCCAGGAACAACAGGGTATTCGACTGTTCCTGCAAACTTCGGCAGTTTAGAAAATAAAGGACTTGAATTTACACTTTCAACAGTTAATATAGATAAGGAGTTCAAATGGAATTCTACATTCACCTTCTCGTTAAACAGAAATAAGGTGCTTTCTCTTCCTGGCAATCAGGATTATCGCCCAAACATTTATAATATGGCCAGGGTGGGCGAAGCTGCCGGTGTGTTTTATGGACTTAAAGCCATGGGCGTTTACGCTTATGATACAGATAATGTTTACAAGCGCGATGCGGGAGGAGCTGTGGTTCCTTACCGTCAGGGATCTGCAAATGGATCTATATATAAAGGTGGCGATGTCATCTGGGAGGATGTAAATGGTGATGGTATCATAAACGATTCGGATTTACAGGTAATTGGAGATCCAAATCCTGATTTTACAGGAGGTTTCCAAAATGAATTCAGCTATAAAAACTTTACGCTTTCTACATTGATCACCTACAGTTTTGGGAACGATGTGTTTAATGAGGTGAAAAGAAATCTGGACGCAACGCCTTATGATCAGAATTTTACCACCGATCAACTGCGCAGATGGAGAAAGCCGGGTGATGTAACTGATGTTCCAAGATTGGTGAAAACTGATCCGATGCTGAACAATGCCATCTCCAGTAGATTTGTAGAAGATGGTTCGTTTATCAGGATTCAAAATGTTGCGCTTAATTATAGAATTCCAGCAAAAACTTTAAGCAGGTTAAAAATAAACAATGCTACTGTAGGGTTCTCGGTAGTTAACCTGTTCACCTTTGGTTCCTACACAGGTTATGATCCCGAAGTCAGCTCTTCAACCAATGCATTGGCGGTTGGTATAGACCGAGGATCTTTCCCAAGAACAAGAACATATAATTTGTCATTGAACTTTAGTCTTTAATATTATGAAACGAAAAGATTATAAAATATACAGCATCATGCTGATCACATTGATTTTCTTATCCAGCTGTAAGAAGGCATTAGAAATCGACCCGACCACTGCTTATTCCAGTTCTAATTTCTGGACGGAAACCCCTCAGGCAACGGCAGCTTTATATGGTGCATACAACCTTTTACAAGGAGCCATGGCTCCGGAATCTGTTTTGTACGGAGAGGGAAGAGCTGATAATGTGGTGATCAACCCGTTGGCATTGAGCTCGCAAACCTTGAACCTGTTAACAAACAACCTAAACTCAAGTCTGCCGATTACAAACTGGAGTGGTATCTATCAAGTGGTGAATCAGAGCAATTTAATTCTAAAAAACACGCGGGAGATGAAGGCGAAAGGATTGTATGCGGGGAAAGATGCGGAATACAATAGTGTAAGAGGACAGGCTTTCGCCATTCGTGCATTCTGTTATTTTTACATGACCCGTATCTGGGGCAAATTGCCTGTGGTCACTGAGCCCTTTATGGACGCAAAACAAAATGTAAGCATTGCGCGTTCCGATACTGCTGCGGTGTATGCACAAATCCAGTCAGATCTTGATTCTGCAGCATTAGCGCCAATCCCTGCATCGTATACCACAAGTTCAGCAACCAGAGCTCAATTTACAATGGGAGCAGTGAATGCTTTGTATACTGATTTTTATATGTGGCGTCATCAGTATGAGAATGCATTGGTGGCTTCGCAGAAAATCCTGACAAACTCCACTTATTCTCTAGCTTCACTTTACAGTGCATCTTCCACTATAGATTACAATATAAATCCGGCATTAATTGACAATACCGCTTATGCGCAGATGTTTACTAAAGGATTTTCTAACGAATCTATATTTGAAATCGATTATAACTTCGCAGAGCGGGCCACACGGTCATTCTTAATTACCGTTTATGGCGACCTTGGCTTTCAGCCTTTTTTCAAAGCCAGCGGTTACCTGTCCAGTAAATTCAGTTCAACGGATTTACGCTCTAAAGTTAATTTTGACACCAATTCGGGCATTGTTAAATTCTTTGAGAAATCAGGTTTTGTTCGGGGAACGCAGGACGACAAGAACATCATCGTGTATCGTTTAGCCGATATCATACTGTTACGTGCGGAAGCATTGAATAAAACCGGCAATATTCCTGGAGCAATGGCACTCGTGAATCAAATCAGAGCCAGAGCAGGAGCAACCACCTATACAGAAGCTTCCTACAATGGATTGACTACTGATCAAATAGAAGACCTGATCCTTGACGAACGTGCTAGAGAACTTTGTTATGAAGGAAAACGATGGTTTGACCTGGTACGTACAGGCAAAGCAATTAAAGTAATGGGGCCTATCAATGGATTGAGTCAGACCGAAAATTTCCTTTGGCCATTGAGCCTTACCGAAATCAGGTTAAACCCGCTATTGGATCAAAATTCATATTATCAATAAAAATATTTAAAGATGAAAAAACTAAATCTTTACCCAAAAGTCCTTTTTCTCTGTCTGTGTATGCTCACAATTATGGGTTGTGGCAAACTTGAACTATTGAAAAATGAAGATAGTGATGGGGCCGACGCAGGGGCTAACCTCAAGGCTCAAACCATACAGCAGTTTTTGCTGGAAGACCACAGCTCAGATTTAACAGAACTTGACCTCTTTGCTTCGGCAGTGAAACGTGCAGGGCTGATGGATGTGCTGGGCAAAATGGAAGACCATACCGTGGTGTTCCTCACCAACCCTGGAGTGAAACAACTTCTGGCAACGATAGGTTATTCCAACGTTAACGATGTACCTCCCGTAATTCTTAAAAACCTATTGAGTGATCTGATCACCAAAGGCAAATTAAAGTCTACTGACCTTAATATCGATGAGACCAGAAAAATTGAAACTATTAATGGTAACTATATTTATTACTCCAGAAAGTCGAATGCCTCCGATCAATATGTGCTGACGATTAACCAGAATCCAACGCTGGGCTCAACAGCAGCCCTGGTCAGGTCGCAGGACCTGGAATTTAACAACGGGGTGGCTCAGGTTACCGCGCAGTTTACCTTCTACAGATTGTTAGACGATAAACCAGATGAGGCAGATTCAGGAGGCAATGTGATTACACAAAAAATCAATGTAGCTAAAGACGTTTACATTCGTGGCGGTTCTGGCAACTCGAATGCGAATTTCAATGATTTGGCAACCATAGATTTAAAAGCAGTCAGCAATGCTGATGCTACTGTTGGTCGGATTGGTGTCATGCAGTTCCCATTGCAGAAACCAAGCTTTGGCGACAAAATTGGTGCCGCAAGAATGTATGTCTATGTTTACAATACGGGTTTAACACCTACCACCACCTTCTCATTTTCTGCGCATTTAGGTGAAAATAAAGATTGGGCGGAAACTGCCATCACCTGGAACAATGCACCAACTTATAACTCCGTTCCAATTTCCACCTTACCTATTCCTGGAGGAACTACCGGATGGGTTTCTTTTGATGTGACCTCCGCAGTGAGTCAGCTTTACGCAAATAATCAAACCTTTATCAATGTATTCCTAAAACACAACGTTGATAATTTTATTAAGCTTCGCCCAAGAGAATTTTCTGCAGGAGCTTTCAGTTCTTATCTCAGCATCAGTTCTCCGCCACAGACACTGTTGAAGCTAGGTCTGGTAAATGTGCTGAATGTTTCTGCCCTTGACCAGATTGCACCTTTAACATTAGCTAATCTGAAAATGGAAGGAACAATCGATAACAACATTACTTACACAGTAAAACAAGTTCCAACAGCTGGTTTCTTAGTTAAATATGGAATTCCGCTTGCTGCAAATGCTTCTTTTTCGCAAGCTGATATTGCAAAAGGAGCAATTAAATACTTATACGGCGGATCAGGCAGTACGGATAAAATCGTTTTTGAAGCAAGAGACCATAACGGCGGTTATTTTGAATCACAACTGAGCCTGGACGTTGCAATTAAATAAACCCTGTCTGGTATTTGCTTAAACCAGTATTTGGAATAAAAATAAAAATTATGAAAAAAACAGTATTTCTTGTGATGCTTTTAACTTCAATATTTGGTTATGCAAAAGCATTTCAAAATGAGCTAAACGATCCGGTTTCCCCATTTCCAGTAAGAGGATTTCACCTCGATCTGCGTATTCAGGCCATTCCTATGCCAGCACTTAAAAAACTTGCATCGCAATTGGTGGAGGGCGGTATCAATACCTTAGTGATGGAATGGGAGGCCACCTATCCTTTTCAGGAAGAACCTTTGATCCCTAATCGTTTTGCTTATACAAGAGAAGAAGTAAAGGCTTTTATTGCCTACTGTAATTCCATGAAATTGGAGGTTATTCCACTTCAGCAAAGCTTCGGACATGTGGAATATATTCTTAGAAACCCTAAATATAAAGACCTGAGAGAAGATCAGAAAGATTACTCTCAGGTAAATCCAATTCGCGAAGCCGAAGCTAAAAAGCTTTTTACGACGCTTTACAAGGATCTGATTGCTACGCATAATTCTCCTTATATCCATATTGGGGGGGATGAAACCTATCTTTTAGGACACTCAGAAGAATCTAAAAAGAAAATTAAAGCAGTGGGTATTGGAAGGCTTTATGGTGATTATATCAAAATGCTTTGCGATGTGGTAGTGGGATTGGGTAAACGGCCGGTTCTTTGGGCAGACATTGCTTTGAAATATCCAGAGGCCTTGAAAGGATTACCAAAAGAAACTGTTTTTATCGATTGGAATTACGGATGGGACATCAATATGTTTGGCGACCATGAAAAGCTGATGCAAAGTGGATTTGAGGTATGGGGAGCACCTGCAATCAGGAGTCATCCAGATAATTACTTCCTTACTCAATGGGGAAAACACTTTAAAAATATCTCTGATTTTGTGCCATTGGCAAAGAAACTGGGTTATAAAGGCATCATTATGACTTCCTGGTCAACCTCTGGATTGTATTCTCCAGTATTTGAAACCACCAGAGATATCGTAGATCTTTATGCAATCCGTCGTGTTTATCCCATCAGTGGATTTAATATGCTCATTGCGGCCTTTCTTGAATCTATAAAATCTGAGAAAGCATTGGATGCCGAAAACTTCATTTACAGGTATGCCAAATCGCAATATCGCCTTGATGAAAACGACGCTAAAGTGTTTTGGAAAGCCGTTTCAGCTGTTCCCTTTGAGATTACACAGGGAAAACCTATAAATACCAATTTAAGCATTGATCAAATGCTCGATAGTACCAAAAATGCTGCTGTTGCACTCAGCAAACTGAAGCCGGTTAAAAATGCAAAAGAGTTTGAGCATTACCGATTAATGGCCGCTATTCGCGTACAATACCTGAGTTATCAGTCGATAGAGTCCAGAGCAAATGCACCCGAAATGGATGCTGAAAAACTTAGACCATTGATTTCGGAACTAGAAGCATTACGTACAAAGGAATTGGATAAGAGATTTATAGCACTCAATTCGGAGGTGATGTATCCTTCAGAGATGGCACAGGAAAATATCCTGAGAGGTGCAAAAATCCAAGTATTGCTGGACAGGTTGAAAAGAGTTAAATAATACTATTTATCTATCATTAAAGAAAATAACATTGTATAAAATAATCTATAGTTACCTATTGCTGATGCTGTTTTTCGGAACAGCTGGCCACGCGGCTAAGCAGCAGTATCCAACACCAGATCAGCTGGAAGTTTATTGGCATGTTTATGAAAATCATTACCTGGGGAAGGATCAGACACTCTTTTCAATTGGCATTAGAAACCATGCCAGGCAGCCCTTTCCAAAAACGGGCTGGAAAATATATTTTAACCTCGGAAAAAGAGTAAGCACTGTATCCGGAACGGAAAAGTTAAAAATAAACCATGTAAATGGGGGCCTTTATTACATTGCTCCAGGCAAGGACTTTAATACTGTGGGTTCTGGAGAAAGCTTAGAACAACAGTTTATTTCCAATTCCTGGGTAGTGAATAGCAGTGATGCGCCTCAAGGGTTTTACTTAGTCTGGGACAATGCTGCGGGGGTTGGTATTCCTTTAAACGATGTTAAAATAGCTACTCCCAAGGATCAGCGTAAAATGGACAGGTTTGCCGGAGATAAGGAGTTAACCCAGGAGCAGCATTTCCTGTTGAATGAACGTGGTAAAACTGAAAACAGCAGCCCGGCAAAAATATTTCCAGCGCCGCTTTCTTACACAGAAACACCAGGCCATTTTAAATTGGACCATACCGTTACTTTGGTGTCGGATCCTGAGTTCAGTAATGAAGCGCAATTGTTTGCTGATGAGTTGAAACCGCTGACTGGAAAAAGACCTTTAATCTCTAATCATCCCAAGAAAACAGGAACAATTACGCTTAAAAAAGATGCTTCGATCAAAAAAGATGGATATACTTTAAAAGTAACTCCATCTGGCATTGTGATTTCTGCCAATGGCCCCAGAGAAATTCATTATGGCATTCAATCATTAAAAGTGATGCTGGATCCTTCAGCCTATGCTGATCAGGGGAAAAAGAAAGTATTACTGGTAAAGTGTATAGCGGTAGAAGATCGTCCTGCTTTCGGATTTAGGGCAATTATGCTGGATGTCGCTAGAAATTTTCAATCTAAAGAAGAAGTCATGAAGCTGATTGATTTACTGTCTTTATACAAATTCACTACGCTTCACCTCCATCTGAATGATGATGAAGGCTGGAGATTGCAGATGAATGCTTTGCCCGAACTGACTACCGTGGGCGCGAACCGTGGGCATGGATTAAATGAGCAGGAAAGTTTAATGCCTGCTTATGGATCAGGTCCAATTGTCGGGAAATCCTCTGGAAGCGGCTTTTATTCAAGGGCAGACTTTATTGAGATGCTAAAATATGCAGCAAGAAGACACATCAATATCATCCCGGAAATTGAAACACCTGGTCATGCACGGGCGGCAATCGTTTCCATGCAGGCCAGATACGATAAAATTGTAAAATCGGGTGATACCCTAAAGGCAAAACAATATCTGCTCAGAGATGCAGCTGATTCCTCTGTTTATCGTTCGGTACAGCAATGGAATGATCATGTGATGGATGTGTCTATGCCCTCGGTATACAATTTCCTGGAAACTGTTACTGATGAAATAATTGAGATGTATAAACTGGCCGGCGCGCCATTGCAGACCATACATTATGGTGGAGATGAAGTGCCTGCAGGGGTATGGACCGCATCTCCAGCTGTGAATGCATTCAAAGCAAAGCATCCGGAAGTAAAAAACGCTGCTGATCTATGGGATTATTTTTTCGGTCGCATTGCAGACATGCTGGATAAAAGAAACCTATACCTTTCTGGATGGGAGGAAACCGCATTAAGGAAGTCAACCGTTCCAGGAGGAAAAAAATGGCAGCCCAATCCAGTATTCCTCGATAGAAACTTTCATGTGAATGTCTGGAATAACATGTCCGGCAATGAAGATCTGGCTTATAGATTGGCAAATTCAGGATATAAGGTGATCCTCTCATTTGTGACCAATTTCTATTTTGATATGGCCTATGTCCGTGAGTTTGAGGAACCAGGATTCAATTGGGGTGGTTTTATCAATTTGGAACAAGCCTACAAATTTATCCCTTTTGATTACCTGAAAAACCAGCATACGGATTACGTGAACAGGCCATTGCCTAAATCAATGCTCAAAAAATTTGAGCCATTAACCGAAGTTGGTCAGCAAAATATATACGGTATTCAAGGGCTTTTATGGACCGAAACCGTGAAAACTGCCGAGCGGTTGGAATACATGTATTTACCAAGGCTTCTTGCCCTTTCTGAAAGAGCATGGGCATCCACACCAGCATGGGCAACGATACAAGATACTTTAAAAGCGAAACAGCTGTATGAGCGCGACTGGTATAAATTCAGTACCTCAGTTGGGCGAGAGCTGAACCGGCTTGATCACTATGCAGGAGGTTTTGAGTATAGAATACCTACGCCAGCAATTATGCTGCGGGATGGAATGGTTTCTGCAAATACGGATGTTCCCGGATTTGAAATTCGCTATACTACAGATGGATCCACTCCAACTGTAAAAAGTAAGCTGTATCAACAGCCAGTTCCACACTTAAAAGAACTCCGTTTCCGTGCATTCAATAAGATCGGAAGAGGAGGGAAGGTTGCGAAAAATGACACTGAAGAAAATGGAAAAGATCAAGATATATAATGGTAAAATAATTACTCCTCATCGTACGATTAATGGAGGATGTATCATTATCGAAGGAGGAAAGATATTGGAAGTAAGCACTTCGGATATTCCTATTGAAAATGCACTGGAAATAAATGCAATGGGCAATTTTATTGGACCCGGATTTATTGATTTGCATGTTCATGGCGGGGGCGGTCACGATTTTATGGATAACGAGCCTGAGGGGTTTTTAGCCATTGCAGCATTACACGCCAAACATGGTACAACCGCACTCATGCCTACCACATTAAGTAGTGAGCATCAGGATTTAATGGATACCTTAAGCGTTTATGAAACTGCCAATGCCAGAAATGTGAATGGTGCCCAGTTTATAGGGATACACATTGAAGGGCCGTATTTTTCCATGGAGCAGCGAGGAGCACAAGACCCAAGATATATCAGAGCGCCGGTTCCGGCAGAATATCAGGAGATTATTGCCAATTCTAAGTCTATTAAACGCTGGAGCGCTGCACCGGAGCTTACAGGGGCCCTGGAATTTGCGCAATACCTTACTGAAAGAGGGATTTTACCCTCCATCGCACACACCAATGCGATATATGAAGAAGTATTGCCGGCATTTGAAAAAGGTTTCAGACATGCAACACATTTTTATTCCTGTATGTCGGGGGTTTCGAGGCGAAATGCCTACCGTTATGCAGGAGTAATAGAAAGTGCTTATCTGCTGGATGCGATGACTGTAGAAATCATCGCAGATGGGACTCATCTTCCAGCACCATTGCTCAAGCTGGTGCTTAAAATTAAAGGGGCAGACCGAACTGCGTTGGTTACTGATGCGATGCGCGCGGCGGGTATGCCGCCAGGGCCAAGTATTCTTGGTAGCCGACGCGATGGTCTGGAAGTGATTGTTGAAGATAACGTGGCTAAACTAAAAGACAGGACTGCCTTTGCAGGTAGTGTGGCTACGATGGATAGCTTGGTAAGAAATATGGTAACCATGGCCGATGCAACATTGGAAGATGCGGTTAAAATGGCTTCCCTTACCCCGGCAAACATCATCGGTATAGGCGATCGAAAAGGATCGCTGGTGGCAGGCAAAGATGCAGATATCGTGATTTTCGATGAAGAGATAAATATTTTGCGAACGATAGTGGCGGGAAAAAGTATATATGAAAAATTAATTTAAAGCGAATGGTACTAGAAAAAGATTTAAGTCTGCCTAAGGTTAATATTTACGAGTCAAGGAAACTAATGGGAGAGGCGGCAGCCAGCCGGCTTGCCAAAGAGATGGATGCTGTTCTGAAAAATAAGGAGGAGGTTAATATCGTATTCGCAGCAGCGCCTTCACAAAATGAATTTTTGACCGCTCTTTTTTATGAGCCGATCAAATGGGAGCAGGTGAATGCTTTTCATATGGACGAATACATCAGCCTGGATGAAAATGCGCCTCAAAGATTTGGGAATTTTTTAAAAGAGCGGCTATTTGAAAAGTTCAATTTTAAGTCTGTCCACTATCTGGATGGGAATGTTGAGGACATTCAGTCAGAATGTAAACGTTATTCCACATTGCTTGAAAATCATCCGGTTGATATCGTTTGTATGGGGATAGGTGAAAATGGGCACCTGGCTTTTAATGATCCTCCCGTTGCCAATTTTAATGATCCTGAAAATGTAAAAGTGGTGACGCTTGATTTGCCCTGCAGACAGCAGCAAGTAAATGACGGTTGTTTTGCCAGTCTGGAAGAAGTTCCTACTCAGGCCTTAACACTAACGATTCCTGTGCTGATGAGTGCAAAAGTAATCAATTGCGTGGTGCCGGGAGCGGCAAAGGCAACCGCTGTGCTAAATACCTTAACGAAGCCAATATGCAGCGAGTTTCCATCTACAGTATTGCGAAATCATACTGGAGCGGTACTTTTCCTGGATATGGACAGCAGCAGATATATTCGATAGTAGAAACGCTGGATTACAGGTTAATCCATAGACTCATGTTGCTGAATTCAATGATTAGTAAATAAGGTTTAACTCCGAGCTATAATAATGATGCGTAAGCATTAATACCAAAATTTGATTCTTGCAGGCTTTCAGAAAATGTTTTATTCATTTAAAATAAAAACATCTATCTTGCAGGATCAAATATGGGGGTTTTGAGCTTTTTTTCAAGTATTAGTTGTTTTTTTCTGCTCTTACTTTCATTACACCTGTTTTTCGCGAAACGGGGAGTAAAGGTGTTGAATCGTTTACTCTCAGTTATTTTTATTTCAAGATTTGGTCAGGTGCTGATCTTTTTGCTTGTTAATTCCGGCGATAGCACTATTTTTCCCTATTTCTATCAGTTGTTTACGCCAATTTATTATGCTGCTCCAGCCTGTTTCTATTTGTATGTAACCACTTTTATCAGTGGTCGCATCC
Organism: Pedobacter polysacchareus; assembly: GCF_019802255.1. Taxonomy (GTDB): domain Bacteria; phylum Bacteroidota; class Bacteroidia; order Sphingobacteriales; family Sphingobacteriaceae; genus Pedobacter; species Pedobacter polysacchareus. Next base: position 662,542 of record NZ_JAHYSS010000002.1, read on the forward strand.
ACCTTCGTAAATTTGAATGGCTATATTTTATTCCTGCTCTTCTAGCCATGATCCATGTGCTGCCTTTACCTGTTTCTTCGGTGATCAGATGGGAACTTATCGCTAATGAGATTGATCAGAATAAACAGCTTTTTGTGACGGAACGAAGTGGTTTATTTCCAGGTTGGTTTTATTACCTGGGGAGGCCATTCTTATTGCTAACCTATCTGACTGCAACTTGGGTTGCCGTATTAAGATCAAAAGTGCGGATTGAAAAAATGGACGCTGGTGCTAAAAAATGGATTTTCTTTTTCCTGAGGGTAGCTACTTTCTTCCAGTTGATCAGCTTTATCCCCTTACTGACATTGGATTTGGAAGCACCTTTATTTAAAGCCTCTTTTATTCTGATCAATTGTACGGTGCTTTTGATGATTATTATATTCATCCTGCATCAGCCCAAATTATTTTACGGATACCTTTTTGTGGCGGTAGACCTGGATCAGGAAAAAGAGATTACAGATGATAAACTTAGTCTAAATGATCCCGAGCTGCCTAAAACTATAGCAGTACCCAAAAAAACAACGCTTTTACCCGAACAGTTGATCAGCTATGTCGAATCGATGAAATCTTTTATGGAAAGTAAAAGACCCTATCTCCAGTCCGACTTCCAAATTGTTGATTTAGCCAATGAACTCAATATTCCAGTGCACCACTGTTCATTTGTAATTAATAGCTCTTTCGATAAAAATTTCCGCGACTGGATTAATGGTTATCGGATTGCTTTTTTTATCAGGCAATATCCAATTAAATCGGATAGGATGACCATCGAAGCAATAGCCTATGAATCGGGATTTAAGAGTCTGACGACTTTTTATAATGCCTTTAAAAAAGAGACAGGCTTGATGCCTAAAGCCTTCTTTTCACAGCAGCTTGTATCATAAAGCCCCTTATTTTTCTATAACTATTCAATGGTTGCAGGAAGATTAGGGTATTTTTAGGCCATTCATGATGATCTGAGCTTACATTTGTCAATAATAGAAATATTCATTTTTCCTCTATTCCAGATTAATCAGCTCTATATGAAAAGCACATTCCTCTTTTGCATCTCCTTATTGTTATTTTTTTGAATGCAAAATCTCAGGATCTATAAAATACATCGTATCGCAGCCAGTGTAAAATCTAACGATTTCTGCAAGCTTTATAACAACAGCAAACGCTGACTCTCAGGTAGCAGGCAGCCCTTAGACAATTAGGGCTGCTGCTGCTAATAATCCAAACTGAATTTACGGTACTAATTGCTATCTTTATATAGGTGATGAAGGATCAAAAGACATATCGTAAACAGCAGGTAGTGAAATTTTTACTGGTCTTTTCTCTGGTGCTGTCTTTTTTTGGTACCTCCGGATACATCGGCTTTTCTAAGCTTCAACCTCAAAAACACCTTACAGAAGCTCGCTGGTCTGAACAGCAAAGATCGTTATCCCGCAGTGTTCATTACCAGACCGGGCCAAGCGTTGAAATTTCAACTCATGTCAGTTTTTTACGGAGCAGCTTTGAGCATTCCGCAAGGTTGATATATGCAGGTTTACTAAAAACAAAACTGAATCAGTTAGCAGAAAAATTTAAACGATTTAAGTCTGGTACATTGTATCAGGAGCATTTTATTGAATTCATCCATCATCAGCATACGCCTTCAATCCAATTAATTTCTTGCCTGTTTCGGGCATATCCCATCAATTAATCAAAGCTGCTTGGAGGCAATCATTGTCAGGGCAGCAATTTTTGAATTTTAATTCATCACATGCGAAGTTTAAAGAAAGCTTTGAAGCTATTGTGCTGGGCTTTGCTGATTATTTTGGCTTCATTTGGCATTGGGCTAAGTGGTGGTGTGGCCATACCTGCCAATAGAAGAAGAGCAGATGATCCCATGACCATCGAAATGGTAGATTTAGATCATCAGCAATCAACAGTCAAAGCCGAGGAAGAAGAAGAACAGAAATCCTGAAATTAGAAATGACTAGCTTATTGCCATATCGTAAAGAATAAAGCTATTGCTGCTGCACCCATGATGAAAAAAGTGGTCCAAAGCAATGTTTTCGATAACCACCCACTTTTATATTCCCCCATAATTTCATCACTTGCCGCAATTTTAACAATCAGATACAATAGAGGAACAGCAGCTACGCCATTAATTACCGCCGTATACACCAAGGCCTTTACCGGATCGATTCCTATGAAATTGATGAATAAACCAATGAATGTGGAAACGATAATAACGCCATAAAAGCCATGTGCTTTTTTGAGTTGAAGATTGAGACTGGCATCCCAGTCGAAGGCTTCTGAAACGGCATAAGCTGCGGATCCTGAAAGTACTGGCACTGCCAGTAAACCAAGCCCGATAATTCCTAAAGAGAAGATTAATTTTGCCAGGTAACCTGAATTTGGAAAGGAATGAACCAAGGGTTCAAGCGCTTTGGCTGCATCTGCTGCGTTCTTTATATCGGTAATCCCACTATTGTGCAAAACTGTTGCACCAACTAAAATAATGCACCAGGTGGTAAATTCTGAGATCACCATGCCTACATTATTATCTTTACGCATATCGTGAATGTTTGACCAGCCAATTCTCGGTTTTCCATCTGTTAAAAGTCCTTTGGCTTTTTCTTCCTCGACTTCCTGCGAAGCCTGCCAGAAAAACATATAAGGGGTGATGGTAGTACCAAATACACCTGTAATGATAAAAAGGAAATCAAATGAAAATTCAAAATGTGGAACCACAGTGGCTTTTAGCACCGTTCCCCAGGGCTGATCAATCATGAATGCCGTGATCGGATAAGCGAGTAAGGCAAGTGCCAGCCATTTTAAGATCTTCGAGTAAGCTTTGTAGCTGGTGAAAATTTCAAGTATCAGAATGGTGGCCGTAAAAAAAAAGGTCAGCACCACAAAATTTACAGGAACTAACAGTTGGGCCGCCGCCGCCATCGCACCGATATCTGCACCAATATTAATGGTATTGGCCACTACAACCAGTCCAACTACCGCATAGAGTACGTTGCGGCTATAATGTTCTTTAATGACAGCAGCAATGCCTTTTCCGGTCACTAATCCTATTCTTGCACAGGCCTCCTGAACGGCGGTCATGAAAGGGAGCATATACAAGGCAGTCCATAGTTGCGCGTATCCAAATTGTGCCCCGGTTTGGGAATAGGTAGCGATACCTGAGGGGTCATCATCCGCAGCCCCTGTCGTAAGTCCTGGCCCTAAAAGGCTAAAGAATTTTTTGATTTTTCTGATACGGAACTTTGCGCTGTGCTTTAAGGCCATAGGTAGGGGGCGATTAATCTGATATCACTAACTAAATATACTAGCTAATTTATTAATATCCACGCTTTCTATGCAGCTGTTCTTTTATATTGATGTGGATGATGTGATCCTATGAACTTAGGTTTTGGAACAGGACTGCTACTCCCTTGAATAAGGTTGAGCAGCGTTTTGGGCCCTACAAGGCCCTACCAGCCCCCTCCTGCCACTCAGCTAAAGCTTCACAACCATAAAGCACATCAGGAAGAGCAGCCATTGCTGAAACTCATACTGCTGAACTGAACATTTTGATATTTTATCATTTTTTAATTATCGAGGGCAGCGATAAAGATAAAGCTTGAAATTAATCACCTTCATATGGAGGTAATCTACCTCCCAAATATACATCAAAAAAGATCAGATCAGGGTCATAACTGAGGCAATCTACCTGTTTTTGTCCGATGTTTGTTGTTATTTTAGTCATTTTCAATTGCATCATTATTACTTTTTAAAGTATCTTTGCAGCACTTTATGAATATGATCTTTTTCTTCGAAACCCCATCTGCCAAGATTTATGTCTTGCAAGTAAACCGGAGCCTGACACCAGCTGATATTTCAAAATTAAGTTGGCTGTTTGGAGGCGCGAAAGTTAGAACCGAAACTTCCTTAAATGGTTTCTTTGTTGGCCCAAGGGCTGCAATGGTAACCCCATGGAGCACAAACGCGGTAGAGATTACCCAAAATATGGACCTTCATGGTATCGTTCGTATTGAGGAGTTTGAAACGGTAACTGCTGATGCTGCGGATTATGATCACATGTTGTTTCAAAAATATGAAGGACTAGGTCAGGATGTATTTACGACTAATGTTCAGCCGGAAGCGATTCTGGAAATCTCTGATATTGCTGCTTACAACAAGCAGGAAGGATTGTCGTTGAGCGACGAAGAAGTAAATTACTTAAACCAATTGGCTGAAAATCTAGGTCGTAAGTTAACAGATTCAGAAGTATTCGGTTTCTCTCAGGTAAACTCTGAGCACTGTCGCCATAAAATCTTCAACGGAAGATTCGTAATCGACGGAGAAGAAAAACCTTATTCTCTATTCAAAATGATTCGTCATACCTCAGAAGCACACCCTAACGGCATTGTTTCTGCGTATAAAGATAACGTTGCCTTCGTAAAAGGTCCGGTAGTACAGCAATTCGCTCCAAAAAGAGCAGATGTGCCTGATTATTACCAGGTAAAAGATTTCGAATCCGTAATTTCTATCAAAGCGGAAACACATAACTTCCCAACTACTGTAGAGCCGTTTAATGGTGCTGCAACTGGTGCTGGTGGAGAAATCAGAGACAGACTGGCTGGTGGACAAGGGTCATTACCGCTTGCAGGTACTGCAGTATACATGACTGCTTTGTCGAGATTAGAAGAAAATCGCCCATGGGAAGCTGGTGTTGAGGAAAGAAAATGGTTGTACCAAACGCCAATGGATATTCTGATCAAAGCCTCTAACGGAGCTTCAGACTTTGGTAATAAATTCGGACAACCGCTAATCACTGGTTCTGTGCTTACTTTTGAGCATGAAGAAGAAGGAAGAAGATTAGGTTACGATAAAGTGATCATGCTTGCAGGTGGCGTAGGCTACGGTAAAGCAGATCAGGCTTTAAAACATAAACCAAGTACAGGTGATAAAATTGTCATCTTAGGTGGCGAAAACTACCGCATTGGTATGGGTGGTGCTGCGGTTTCTTCCGCAGATACTGGTGCACTAGGTTCCAGCATCGAGCTGAATGCAATTCAGCGTTCTAACCCTGAAATGCAGAAAAGAGCAGCCAATACCGTTCGTGGTATGGTAGAAAGTGATATTAATCCTATCGTTTCTATTCATGATCACGGAGCTGGTGGTCACTTAAACTGTCTTTCTGAACTAGTTGAAGAAACAGGTGGATTGATCGACCTGGATCAGCTTCCAGTTGGAGATCCGACACTTTCTGCGAAAGAAATCATCGGAAACGAATCTCAGGAACGTATGGGATTGGTAATTGGTGCAGACAGTATCGATACGCTACATAAAATTGCGGATCGCGAGCGCAGCCCAATGTATACCGTTGGTGAAGTCACCGGCGATCACCGCTTCACTTTCGCTTCTAAAACTACTGGCCTAAAACCAATGGACTTAGAGCTGAAAGACATGTTTGGCAGCTCGCCAAAAGTGGTGATGGAAGATACTACAATCGACAGGAAATATGAGCCTGTTACTTATGATATCAATCAATTGGATACCTACCTTGAGCAGGTATTACAATTGGAAGCAGTAGCATCGAAAGACTGGCTGACTAATAAAGTTGACCGTTGTGTAGGTGGTAAAGTGGCTAAACAACAATGTGCAGGCCCTTTACAATTGCCATTAAACAACTGTGGTGTAATGGCATTGGATTATCAGGGAAAAGACGGTATCGCGACTTCAATTGGTCATGCACCGATCTCTGCTTTGATTGATCCTGCTGCAGGTAGCCGCAATGCGATTGCTGAATCTCTTTCAAACATCATTTGGGCACCATTAAAAGATGGATTAGATAGCGTTTCGCTTTCTGCCAACTGGATGTGGGCTTGTAAAAATGAAGGTGAAGATGCCCGTTTATATGACGCAGTAAAAGCATGTTCGGAATTTGCCATCGAATTAGGCATCAACATTCCTACAGGTAAGGATTCCTTATCCATGAAACAGAAATACCCAGACGGAGAAGTAATTGCTCCAGGTACGGTGATCATTTCTGCCGGTGGTCATTGCGATGACATCACCGCAGTAGTAGAACCTGTTCTTCAGAAAAATGGCGGTTCAATCTATTACATCAACCTTTCAAATGACACTTATAAATTAGGTGGATCTTCTTTCGCACAGGTCATGAACAAAATTGGTCATGAAACTCCGGATGTAACAGATGCTGCTCAATTTAAAAATTCATTCAATACGCTTCAGGAGTTGATCAAAACTGGTAAAATCCAGGCTGGTCATGACATCGGCAGCGGTGGTTTAATCACCACCCTATTAGAACTTTGCTTTGCAGATAGAGACCTTGGTGCAGCCATCGACCTTTCTGAATTGAGCAATGAGGACCTGATTAAGGTGTTGTTCGCAGAAAATATTGGTATTGTATTCCAGGCCGATCCATCTGTAGAAGGATTACTGGCAGAAGCAGGTGTAGCTTACCATAAAATTGGTATCGTGAAATCTGAGCCGGTATTAACGGTTAAAAACGCGACAAGCAGCCATAGCTTTGATATCGATCACCTTCGTGATGTATGGTTCAAAACTTCTTACCTGTTAGATCAGAAACAAGCAGGTGCTGTTAAAGCAAAAGAGCGTTTTGATAACTACAAAAACCACGTTTTAAACTATACTTTCCCATTACAGTTTGATGGTAAAAAAACTTCTTTTGACGCCAGCAAACCAAGGCCAAAAGCAGCGGTATTGAGAGAAAAAGGAAGTAACTCTGAGCGTGAACTGGCGAATGCCATGTACCTTGCAGGTTTCGACGTGAAAGATGTACACATGACAGATTTAATCTCTGGCCGTGAGACTTTAGAAGACATCCAGTTTATCGGTGCAGTTGGAGGTTTCTCTAACTCAGACGTATTGGGTTCTGCAAAAGGCTGGGCAGGTGCATTTTTATACAATGAGAAAGCAAGAGTAGCTTTAGAAAACTTCTTTAAACGTGAGGATACACTTTCAGTAGGTATCTGTAACGGTTGTCAGCTGTTTGTGGAATTAGGATTGATCAATAAAGATCATGAAGAAAAACCTAAAATGCTGCACAATGACAGTCAGAAGCATGAAAGTATCTTTACTTCATTAACCATTCAGGAAAACAATTCTGTAATGTTATCCAGCCTTGCCGGAAGTACATTAGGGGTATGGGTTTCACATGGTGAAGGTAAATTCCAATTGCCGTACGCAGAAGATCAGTATGGTATCGTAGCGAAATATGCTTACGAAAGCTATCCTGCCAATCCAAACGGTTCTGATTACAACACCGCAATGATGTGTGATAAATCAGGAAGACACCTGGTGATGATGCCGCACATTGAACGTTCATTGTTCCAATGGCATTGGGCTAACTATCCGAAAGGACGCAAAGACGAAGTAACTCCATGGATGGAAGCTTTTGTAAATGCCAGACAATGGCTGGAAAGCAAATCTAAATAAGCGATTTTTTTTAAACGCCTCCCGATTCAAATTGGGAGGCGTTTTTTCGTTTATACGGAACCAGATTCCTACTTTAGCTATGCTTAATAAAAACATTGTTATGAAAAATGTCCTGCTGGCTAGTACCTCTACCTTATATGGAGAGGAATATCTTGCTTATCTATTGCCGGAATTGTCTGCCTTTTTTGCCGGTGTTTCCGAGATCATATTTATTCCTTTTGCCCGCCCGGGAGGCATCAGCCATGATGACTATACCGAAAAGGTAAGGGAAACTTTTGACACCATAGGGATTAGCGTTCGCGGGTTACATACTTTTCCTGAGCCGGAAACCGCAATCGCGAAAGCAGAAGGCTTTTTTACAGGAGGTGGAAATACCTTTTTACTCGTACAGCAGCTGCACAATTTAAACCTGATGGAAGTATTGAAACAAAAGGTAGAAGGCGGTGTTCCTTACTTAGGAACCAGTGCAGGCAGTAATATCGGAGGTGTCAATATGAAAAACACCAATGATATGCCCATTGTTTATCCCTCGGATTTTACAACGATGGGCCTGATTCCTTTTAACATCAATGCCCACTACCTGGATCCTGATCCAGCAAGTACGCACAACGGTGAAACCAGGGAAACGAGAATCAAAGAATTTCATGTATTCAATGATACGCCTGTAGTCGGACTTCGTGAAGGGAGCTGGATTCGTGTAAAAGGGGAGGCTGTCACTACAGAGGGTAGCAAAAATTCAAGGATTTTTCTCGCCGATAAGCTGCCTTATGAATTGGCACCCGGATCACCATTAAAATTCAGCTAAAAACGGTTATGGAAAAAGCAACTTTTTATCCGCTCGGTGATTCTGCTATTGTGATTCAGTTTGCCGAGCTGATCAGTCCGGAAATTCATCAGAAGGTAAGGGCAGTTGCAGCTTATCTGGATGAATATGCTTTTGATGGATTCCTGGAATATACGCCCGCATTTACGTCGGTAACGGTCTATTATCAGCCTTGGGTAATCGATTATTCAGCCATAATGCTGCTGCTGGAAGAGATGCTGGACGATTTAATGGAAGAAGTCGCAATTCCTGAATCGGCAATCATTGAAATACCAGTGGTATACGGACGAGATCGGGGTCCAGACCTTGATTTTGTAGCCCGGCACCATCAATTGAGTACTTCAGAGGTGATCGCCATTCATTCTGCCGCGGAATATGTGGTGTATATGATTGGATTTGCACCCGGTTTTCCTTACCTCGGTGGGATGAGCGAAAAGATCACAGCCCCTAGAAAGGAAAAACCAAGAGCAGTAATTCCTGCCGGTTCTGTCGGGATTGCAGGCCTGCAAACAGGAATTTATCCAATAGAAACCCCAGGTGGATGGCAGATTATCGGACAAACTCCGCTGCAATTATTTGAGGTAAACAGAGCAGTTCCAGCTTTGTTAAAGGCCGGCGACCGACTCCGGTTTGTAGCTATTTCTGAAACTGAGTTTAAGAAAATAAAAAGGAATTAAATGGGAATTAAGGTCATAAAAGCAGGAATGCTAACTACTATACAGGATCTTGGGAGAATTGGATACCGTAAAGATGGAGTCATTGAAAGCGGAGCAATGGACAAAGATGCGCTCTTAATGGGTAATTTATTACTTGGAAATGAGGAGACCGAAGCCGGACTGGAATGTACCTTATCAGGACCCACGCTGCTTTTCGAAAATGAGGCGTTGATTGCGATTACAGGTGCTGATTTATCGGCGGAAATTGATGGTGCTGCGGTAGAAATGTGGCGTCCAATATTGGTGGCTAAAGGTGCTGTACTTTCTTTTGGTGAAGCTCTTGCCGGCTGTCGTGCTTATTTAACCGTTCAGGGAGGTTTTGATATCCCTCAGGTTTTGGGCAGTTATTCCACTTACCTCCGTGCAGGTTTTGGTGGTTTCGAAGGACGTGCTTTAAAAAAAGGAGATCAGATTGCTTTTAAACAGGACATTCCGGTTTTACCAGAGCGATTGAACTGGAGCTTAAGCCGAGGCATGTATGCGTCATTAAACCCAGAGGTAATTCGCGTGATAAAAGGCCCGGAATTTGATTTGTTCCAGGAGAAAAGTATTGCTGATTTATTTATCAAAGCGTTTACCATCAGTAATGCTGCAGATCGGATGGGGTATCAATTGGAAGGTCCGCTTTTACAACTGAAAACAAATAAAGAAATGTTATCCTCTGCTGTTGCTTTTGGAACAGTGCAGGTCACCGCTGAGGGGAGTCCGGTTGTTTTAATGGCAGATCATCAGACCACTGGTGGTTATCCACGGATTTTACAGGTGCTCAGCGTCGATCTTGGAAAATTAGCCCAGCTGCGTTCAGGACAGGTGATTCAATTTGAAATGCTCACCTTAAAACAGGCACAAAAGCTGTTAACAGCCAGAACCGAAGAAATAAACCAGTTGAAGCAAAGCTTAACTTTTAAATATAAAAACCATGGCTAAAACTCTTAAGGTGGACCTGAATTGTGATATGGGTGAAGGATTTGGTGCCTTTGACATCGGCAATGATGCCGCAATTATGCCCTTTGTTTCTTCGGTAAATATTGCCTGTGGTTTCCATGCAGGAGATCCGGCTGTGATGAAAAGAACAGTTCGTCTGGCCATCCGTCATGGAGTTGCGATAGGTGCACATCCAGGCCTTCCTGATCTTCAGGGTTTTGGTAGAAGAGAGCTGGCAATTACTCCCGAAGAAGCTTACGATATGGTAATTTATCAGGTTGGGGCACTCGATGCTTTTGTGAAAACGGAAGGTGGAAAGCTGCATCATGTGAAGCCACATGGGGCCTTATATAATATGGCTGCAAAAGATAAAGCGCTCGCAGAAGCCATCGCCATGGCAATTTATAAGATAGATCCAAATCTGATTTTATATGGACTTTCGGGTTCAGAGCTCATTCTTGCCGGAGAAAGTGCAGGGCTGAAGGTGGCAAACGAGGTGTTCGCCGACCGTACCTATCAGCAGGATGGAAGTTTAACTTCCAGAAAGCAGCCCAATGCTTTGATTACAGATCATTTATTAGCTGTAGCTCAAGTGATACAGATGGTAAAAGAAGGGACCGTGATTTCTGTACAGGGGACTTTAGTGCCCATCCAGGCCGATACGATTTGTATTCATGGAGATGGGAAATCTGCGCTTACCTTTGCAGAACAACTCTGTAAAGAGTTTCACAAAGAAGGACTACTCATTCATACTGTTCCCCAATGAAAGTGATTAAAAACAGAAGTGTCCTGATTGGGGCTGCATTTCTGATGGCTACCTCTGCGGTTGGTCCGGGATTTTTAACACAAACTACCTTTTTTACACAGTCGCTGGGTGCAAGCTTTGGTTTTGTGATCCTGGTGTCTATCATTATAGATATAGGTGTGCAGCTCAATATATGGCGGGTAATTGCTGTATCTGAGAAAAGGGCACAGGATATTGCGAATATGCTGTTGCCAGGATTAGGTGGCTTCATCTCTTTTTTAATTGTTCTAGGTGGATTGGCCTTTAACATTGGAAATATAGCCGGTGCAGGTCTCGGATTACAAGCTTTATTGGGGATTTCTGTCATTAACGGGGCGATCATTTCGGCCGCCTTAGCAATCGCAATTTTTATGGTTCGAGAAGCTGGAAAGGCAATGGATCGCTTTGCGCAATTGATGGGTTTTATAATGATCATAGTGATCATCTATATCGCAATTACATCCGCTCCTCCAATAGGAGAGGCGGCAATCAGAACGGTTTTACCTTTAAAGATAGACTTTGTAAGTATCGTTACACTGGTTGGTGGCACGGTTGGGGGCTATATTACTTTTGCTGGCGGTCATCGTTTACTGGATGCCGGAGTGAAAGGAAAAGAAGCTTTACCTTCGGTAAACACGAGCGCAGTAATGGGGATTTCTGTGGCTTCTCTAGTACGCGTGTTCTTATTTTTGGCTTCTTTAGGGGTGATTAGTCAGGGCTTCGCAATAGATTCCGCGAATCCTACGGCTTCTGTATTTCAGCTGGCAGCAGGGAACCTGGGCTACCGTTTATTCGGATTGGTGATGTTTTCTGCCGCTGTAACCTCCGTAATCGGTTCTGCTTATACCTCGGTTTCTTTTATCAAATCTTTTAGTTCTAAAATCAGAGACCATGAACGGATCGTAATCATTGCTTTCATTCTCATTTCTACGTTGATCTTTGTAATGATCGGTAAGCCGGTCAAATTGTTGATTCTGGCAGGGGTACTGAATGGGTTTATCTTGCCGGTTACGCTCGCAACCATCCTTTTCGCCGCCTATAAAAAGAAGATTGTCGGAGATTATAAACACCCTTTATGGCTCAGTATTTTTGGCGCTTTAGTGGTGCTGATTGTCGGGTTTATGAGCATAAAAGTGCTTTACGATATGATTTTTGGCTAAGGCTGGCGGCTTAATTAGAAGCCGCTGCCTGCAAGGCTCTTTGTATAAAGCTTTGCTGTTTTAATTTCTCCTCCGCCTCAGTGAGGGCCTTCAGCAGGTTGTGCTCTGTATCGGTCACCTCAGATAAAATACGGGTCATGAGCTGCCATACCGGTTGCATTTTAGCGATCAGTTCTTCTCCTTTTGCCGTCAGCTGCACCAGTCGTTTCCGCTCATCTTTTTTGTCTTTTTTAGAACGGATCAGCTTTTGTTTTTCCAGTTCTTTCAGCAAACTAATGGTGGAAGGATGGGTATAACCGATTTCCGTGGCCAGTTCTACAACGCCTAATGGCTGTTTATGGTGAAGCGTATAAATCACCGGAAACCACTTCGGTTCGAAATCAATTTCATAGGTTTTGTAGAGTAGGGCACCGTCTTTCCGGAGCTGCTCACTCAAACGCTGTAAACGTGTAGAAAGGGCCAGGATACCAAGTTCGTCTATGACGTTCATTAGGATAAGTCTAATTGATAAAATACGGAATCTCCACCCATCAATGGGAATTGTGCAGGCAAGGCCGATTTTTCCATTTTCTGAAAGTCATTTCGCTCATAAAAACGAAGGGCTGCCTGCAGCACTGGAACTGTTCCGAGGTAAAGATGGTCAATTCCATGGCTTTTGCAATGTGCGATCAGGTTTTCCAGTAAGCGCTGTGCAATACCGAGTTCTTTTCCACGGAATTCCTTTTTAACAAACATTTTCCTGATGGCTGCTTCATGCTCGTTGAATTTAATCATGGCAATCGTGCCCACCAGTTTTCCATCAATTGTTGCGCCCCAAAAGGCACCGCCTTTTTGGTAGTAGACTTCCTCTATAGCTAATAAATCCGGTTGGTCACTTAAAGTAATGGCTACCTTAAATTCAATTTGCTGAATCGGTAATACCAGGTCTATGATGGCTGCGGCGGATTCGTTTTTTATTTGTGCGATCTGTACTTCCATTGCTCTTTTTTTATTGTACGGTTCAAAACTACGTAGTTGACTACATATATCCAAATGGTTTATTATATTTTTAATATCTTTGTGCCCTTGTCAAAATTATATGTCCTGTTTCGGTTATTGCAATGATTGTGGGGAAATTCACGAATTGCCCTCAGCACTTGCTATCCCTCATTGCCATGAACTTATGGCGCAGCTTTCTATGCATAAAAGAATAGATTTTGATGTTCCTTTAACATTGGCAGATCCCAGATTGTCTACTGATATTTTATACTCGAAAATGCGGGGACGCATGTTCGGGATCCTGGTTTGCGAGGATGCAGTAGGAAATGAAGTCATCCTTCGTGCCTTTTCTTCCAGACACAATGGGGTATGGAATGTAGCAGGATGGGTGCCGCCACTAGTAGATGAGCATGCTTTTGTTGCGGAGGTGGAACTCGGTAATCTCGACATTCATCCCCTAACGGATTTAATTGCCAGCCTCCCCAAAGAATCTAAAGAATGGTACTCGAAACTGGCAGAAAGACGGCTGGTTTCCCATGGAATACTGGCAAAACTAAACGCGCTTTATACCTTCCATAATTTCAAGGGGGAAAGCCGAAGCCTGGAGGAAGCTTTTCAATTGAAAAAGGGAATTCCTGTAGGCACTGGTGATTGCTGTGCACCAAAATTGCTGGATTATGCAGCAAAAAATCGATTGAAACCTTTGAGTATTGCCGAATTTTTCTGGGGAAAGGAAACAGCTTCAGGCCATCGGGCCGAGGGTAGTTTTTATGCTTCCTGTGAAGAAAAATGTCAGCCCATCCTGGGTTTTATGCTTTGTGGGGTAAACAAGTTGTTACACTAATAGTACTCCTGTTTATAATTATTCGGTTGTTTTAGCGTTCTTATAAATTATGTTTAACTTTGATTAGTAGATAAAATCGGCTAACCGATTGAAATTTATATTGATCCTTTTTTTATCAATGAAAAACAAACAGCGCTCTTTCCTTCTCATCTCTGCGGTCATTATATTGTTTATCGGATTTTTATTTCGAAATTCAGTGGTGCAGCGTGCAGAACAATCTACGCTTGTTTCTAGTCTTAAGGAGTTAGAAGTTAATAACTTGAGGATTTCTAAACTGGATACGATTACCCTTAGTTTACAAACCGCAGAAAATAATTTCAGAATGTATACCACGCTCTGGGATACTGCTTATTTTAAGAAATATGTGCTGGATATCAGGTTGATTTCCAATTTGCTAAAAGAGCTTTCTGCAGGAGACAGCAGTGATATTTCAGATGTTATTGTAGGTGACCTCAGGAGTAAAAATGGGCAGATGGCCATGTATAGTGAGCTTAAAAGGCTCACCGATTCTTTAAATAACATCAATCTGCAGATGGAATTGTTAAAGATCAAGGCGACTGCACCAAAATTGAAGAGCTATCCCAAAGCGATGCTGAAAAAGGTAACGCAGGTGGAGGAATTGGCTACAGTACCCACGGCACCTAAGCAAAAATTATTCAAGAGACTAAAAAATGCCATTCTGAATAAGGGGGAGCGGAAGGATTCTACGAAAAGGGTGAAAACCGAAGTGACGTACGAACAAACGGCCGCTGATATAGAGGCTTACAATAAGAAAAGCCTGGCAAATGTAGAACAGTTTTATGCCCGTCTTTTTCAGGATCTACAGCGTAACCGTAATATTTTAACCAAAAAGGAAGAAACAATTCTGAAGCTAAATGAAAGCATCTTTCAGAATATTAAGCGCTTGTTTCAGGAGTTTCGAAATAAAGAAAGTATCAATTCCGACCTGAAAAAAGCGATATTAAAGAGTAGAGCGGACCAATCTCTTGCTGCAATCGGTAGATCCAGACAAATTAACTTTGGAATTAGTGTGCTTTCTTATCTCGCGATCATCCTGCTGATGTGGAAACTCTATCGGGCTTACGATAAAACATTAAGGGCAAACCAGCTGGCGGCAGAGCAGGTGATCATTAAATCCAGATTCTTTACCAGCATCAGTCATGAGATGAGAACGCCTTTAAATGCCATTATAGGGGTGTCTGAGCAACTCAAATCTACTCCTTTGAATGAAGATCAGCAACAGATGTCTAAGCTGCTCGACAATTCTTCTTCTATGTTGTTATCGGCGGTAAATGAAGTGCTGGATTTCTCAAGATTGGAAACAGGGAAGCTGGCATTGGCAAAAACGCCTTTCCGTTACAAACGGATCCTCTCTGATATTGCCTCTACTGCCAGAATTCTGGCAGATCAGAAAGACCTGACTTTGGAACTCGTTCTTGGTGATTCACCGGATTTACTATTGGATGGAGATCCTTACCGATTGAAACAGATGGTCATGAACCTGATTGCAAATGCAATTAAGTTTACGGATAAAGGGAAAGTGAGCATTCATGTGAGCTTAAAGAAAACAGATGAAAAACACATTGTCTTATTGGTTAAGGTAAAAGATACCGGGATTGGTATTTCTGCGGAAAATCAGGCCTTGATTTTCAATGAGTTTTCACAAGTGATCAATTCTAACCGCAGCGATTGGCAAAAAGGCTCTGGATTGGGATTAGCCATTAGCAAGAAATTGGTGGAAATGCATAAAGGGAAAATTTCTGTGGAAAGTACCTTGGGTAAAGGTTCTACTTTCACGCTGGAAATCCCCTATGTAGTGGCCGAAAATGATCGTGAAGAGCTGGATGAACAAAAGTCACTGGTGATCAATAGCGATCACTTTAAGAACCTTCATATACTGGTGGTTGATGATTCAGAAATGAATTTGCTGGTGATCAAAATGATCTTTAAGAAAATTGGGATCAGCTTTGATACGGCAACAAACGGACAGGAAGCTTTGAATTTCCTGGAGTCAAAACGCTATGATATGGTGCTGACCGATATTCAGATGCCTGAAATGGATGGTATAGAGCTCACCAAGAGAATCCGTGCGCTGGAGGATCAACAAAAATCTCAGTTGCCTATCATTGCCATCACTGGGCAAATCAGCAGCGAATCGCATGAAAGATACCTTTCTGCCGGTTTAAATGATTACATCATTAAGCCATTTACGGAGTCCGAGCTGATGGAGAAAATCCTGGATTACCTTAAATAGTCTGCAAATTGGCCGCCAAGTAGATTTGCTTTGTAAATTACGCAACCGTTTGCAATGGTTAATGCAAACGATTGTGTGCTTCCTCATGGTTTTGTATCGGCTGTTTTTAGTTAATATTTTCTTACAATTGTGTAAAGACAACTTGACTGAATAGTTTGTCCGCATGCTAAAACAAACCAAATATTGTTATGAAAATTAAATATCAGGCGCGCTTTTTACTAGCCATGCTGCTGTTGGCCAGCTCAGCGGCATTCGCCCAGTTTAACCTAGTTCCATTACCTCAGCAGATCGTACTGGGGGAGGGTTCATTTCTAATTAAACCACAAACAAAGATATTTTATGAGAAGGGACTGAAACAGCAGGCAGAATTGCTGGTTTCAGCACTATCTCCTGCCACAGGGTTTGATTTCGTATTGCTGGAATCAAATACTACTCGTGTAAATGGCATCACATTGCGTACTGGAAATTCAGGTGCTGAGCATAAAGAAAGCTATAAATTAACGGTCAATAAAGACCTGATCAGCATTGTTGGAAACCATAGTGCAGGGGTATTTTATGGCATACAAACCTTACTTCAAATGTTGCCTCCGGAAGTTTACCATAAGGAACGTCAGAAAGCGGTTAAATGGGAAGTTAAAGCTGCGGTCATCACAGATGCGCCATTGTACCCATGGAGGGGAATGATGCTGGATGTTGCCCGGTATTTCTTCTCGAAAGAATATGTATTGAGGTTCATCGATATGATGGCGATGTACAAAATGAATGCACTTCATTTTCACCTGACGGATGATTCTGGATGGAGAATAGAGATCAAAAAATATCCTAAGCTGACGACTGTTGGTGGTTTTAGTGGTGTTGGACCAGATAGAAAAGGTGGATATTATACGCAGGAAGACCTGAAAGAGATCGTGGCGTATGGCCTGGCAAGGAACGTAGACATTATTCCCGAATTGGAATTGCCTGCTCATGCGCAGGCTGCTGTTGCTGCCTATCCTTATTTATGCTGTACCGGAGAACAATATGATGTTCCAGGACAACACTTTATCAGTAAAGAGCTTTTATGCGCAGGCAAAGAAAGCACTTATGAATTTATTGACAACATCATCAAAGAAACAGTAGCGCTATTCCCTTCAAAATACCTGCATATTGGTGGTGATGAAGCAGTGTATACGCGCTGGAAAGCCTGTCCGATATGCCAAAAGAAAAAAGCAGAACTTGGTCTGAAAACAGAAGAACAACTGCGCCTTCATTTTAACCGTCGCGTTCAGAAAATCGCTGGTAAATATGGAAAAACCATTGTTGGATGGGATGAGATTATCGAAGATGGTTTAGAAGATAAAGCAGTGGGCATGATCTGGCATGAACCTAAAAAAGCCTTCAAAGCTGCTGAATCAGGGCATTATTCGGTGATGTCATTGACCGGTTATTGCTATTTCGATGTGGCAGAAAGTGCAATCCCCGGTGAAATTAAAGCAGCTGGATGGCTGCCTCCAATCTCCTTAGAGAAAGTTTACCAGCTGAATCCAATGCTGGAAGGTATGGACGAAAAATACCGTCCATTGATCTTGGGTGCGTCTGCTACTTTATGGGCGGATCAGTTCATTCATGGGACGATACTTCAGGAAATTCCAATGATAAATGAGAACCGCTCGGAGAAATATTTTGACTACCTGACCTTTCCCAGGATGTCTGCATTGGCAGAGGTTTTATGGACACCATTGGCCAGACAAAACTGGAAGGATTTCGAAAACCGCATGCGCAGTCAATACAGTCGCTATGATGCTGCCGGGATCGGTTACCGCATGCCAGTACCAAAATTAATCAGTCAGGAGAAAACTGCAGCAGGATATGTGATCAAATTAGAAAACCTGGTAGATGGAGCGGAGATTCGCTACACCACAGATGGCAGTCTGCCGAATGTATATTCGCCGGTTTATACGAAAGCGGTTGCGGTAAAGGAATTGACGGATTTCTATGCGATTACCGTATTGAACAGGAGTCAGTTTTCCCTGCCTTTCTATTTCCCTGGTAAACATGAGCAGTTTAAAAAGTATGGGGAGCTGCTTGCCGAATGGAATCCTCAAAATGTTAAGGGAAAGGAATTTGGCCTGCTGGAAATGAATGCTGGTGGAAAAATCAGCGGCAATGGTGCGTATGCGCTTCATTTCTGGTATACTGCTGGTGATTCACGTTTGGAAATTCAATCGATAGCAGTGTATAAAAACGGGGTAAAAATCACAGAAGATGTACACGATGGTTTCAGTGGAACTGAAGCGAACAACAATAAGTATAGTTTCAAAATCGACAACTACGAAACTGGCGCTGTATTTACGATAAAAGCAAAGGTACGCGGTGATGTGAATGACAGTACCAATGGGGTAGTGATGGTTAAAAAGATCTAGCAGGAACCGATAGGAAGCACGCTGTTTTTTAAAATCATGGCAAGGCCTTTAAAATTATAAGGAGGTATATTCTCTCCTTATAATTTTACTTGGCGGATGATGTTCTTTACATTCAATTCAATGATATCTGTCATGGTTTCACATTCCAGATAATGCTCATCTTCAAAATGGGCGGCCATCCCTAATTTTAACTGATTGGTATTTTCAACACTAGTCAATACATCTTCATTTGAGACATCTCTTAAATCTGCCAAACGGTGACGTTCACTGCGTACCCGGTGTAGTATCGACGATTTTTCCTCCTGCTGGTATTGAAGAAAGGTTTTATCTGTCAATTGTTCCGTGCATAATTTCACATAAGGGAAGTTCTCTTTAAAGAACTGCGGCAGGTATACCTTTAGATTTCCCTCATAGAATTGCTGGTCAAAATCTATGGCCCTGATTCTAAATTGGATATCGTCAAAATCTGGGGTGATCTGTACCACAAAATTATAGGCGCGCATGTCTCCCAGGAGCATGACCAAACAACGTTCATTAAATTTCACAAACTCCTTTGCAATCCTGGTCTGGTTGTATTCCGGGTTGTGTAAATAGTTTTTTGCAAATACATCACCAGGAATTCCGGCAATATGTTCTTCAATCAATGTTTCCCGATCTACCAGGTAATTCACCTGATTTGGCGATAAGATTTCTTCCAGTTCCAGGCCATAAATCCTTGAAGCATCTGCTTTCTTTACATAGAAATAATCGTATACATCATTTAAACGGTTGACAATCCGAATCCGGAAGGGGTGGGTATTACCAAAAGTGCAGTATTCAATTTTATCAATGTATTTGTGCTGTACGATGCGCAGATTACCAGATGCTTTTAAGTTGGCATAAATCACTTTTAGGCCATTATGAAGGTTTTCAATGCGTTCGGAAGAATAAATAGGACCTTCCCACAAAGTGTCTTTACCATATTTATCCATGAGCGGAAAAGATTCATCAAACATCATCAGATCATTATAACTAATCGGGAGCCTGGATTCCCGCTGGTAACTTCTCAGGTATTTCTGTAAGGCAGGGGAAACCGGAAAAGTCGGTTTCTTACGTGATATTTTTACATCATTATCTTCCATGGATTCGTATTTAGGGTCAATTTAGTGTTTTCTACAGGGAATCAAGCTATCCGGCAAAATTTGAATCGGTCTTATTTTAAGAGTTTTTTGTCTGAATGTTCCATTCTCCGGAATCTGCCACCCGTACTTTTGTCCTATAAATCAACAATAACAATGGCATCATTAAGAAAATACATCGTCGTAAAAGGGAACCCAATTTTATTTCCCTCAGATCTGGTTCATGCAGAAGTAGCTGGTCAGGATAACTTGGTAGATAGCGCAGGGTTTTTCGTAATTGTAAAGGATAAAAAAGGCAAACGTGTCGTTTGTATCGGGGAAAGTACGTCCTTATCTATAGCGAGTAAGCCAGAAAGAGATCAGAAACTAATTGCACGCTACCTGGGGATTGAAGATTAATGGATCAATAGCACCGAGAATATCACACAAAAACAACCATAATTAATCAATTAAAAACAACAAGATGAAAAACAAATTTTTAGCCGTATTACTAGTGATCGCAGCTGCATTTACTGCCTGTAAAAAAGATAAAGCACAAGAACCTGAAGAAAATGTACTGCCCGCTGGAAAATACAGACTGATTGAAATGCAGCAGACCGATGCTGCCGGAAAAGATTCTGTAACTGTTAAATATCCATTAAGCAGTTTAAGCCTGACCTTTGATCAGGAAAAACAGACCGCAAATGTTACTGGCAAGCCAGAATTGCTGCAAATAACGGGCAGCTATAATGTCAAAGTTGATGGCAGTCTGACCGATGCGAAAGTTTCCACTTCCAGAAATGTTCCTGGAGAGAACGACCTGAATGTTGCAGACCATTTAACTGCCGGAGAAAAATTTGAAGCAAAAGGAGGAACCGTAATTATACGTGCAAAAAACAAGGGCTACCTGGTTTTTAGTATGCAAAAGTAGTTTAACAAAAGAATGAGGGATTCTTTTAATAATTACTACAGACAGCAGGCCTGATTAGGGCTTGCTGTTCTGTTTTTCCAAAATATCGCCTGGCAATACCTGGAACATATGCTTATAAACTTTAGCAAAATAATTAGGGCTGCTATAGCCCAGTTCATAAGCCACTTCCTGGACACTTGAAAAATGACCACTGCTTAAAAGCTGTTGTGCCAGTAACAGTTTCTCATTCAGGAAAAACTGATTCGGACTATCTTTTAATATCTTTTTGAAAAGCCCCTTATATTTTGAAACGGACATTTCTGCCATATCAGCCATCTTCTGTAGACCTGGAAATTCGGAGAGCAGGTTTGCCATCAGGTATTCAGAAGTTAAAAATATACGTTCTATATCCTGATTAGATAACTTATTGATTATCGGCTCAAACCTGCTGGCACGTTCTAATAGATAGCCCAATAAATATAAAGCTGTACTTTTTAGCTTTAACTCAAAAGAAGGACTGGTATAATCATCCTCCTTTAGCTGGCTCAGCAGTATTTTGCTCCTGCTGTCGATATGGCTATAGAATAAAAGCGTGTTCTTAGATTCATCAAAAAGCAGGTTGTTTGTTTCCAGATCCCTGGTAGATGCGGCCAGCTCTTTTAGGTGACCTTTATCAATAAATAACCTTAAACTATAGGATCGCTTACCTATTGGCGGCATGATGACACCTTTCATACTGCAGTCCATAAAGCCCATCCCCAGTTTAGCATGGTACCCGGCTTTATGAATGGTATTGCCAATGATATGTGTGGTGATCTCGTCCCCAATGTCAAAATAAACCATATAATAATTATGGTCGGTAGGGATTCTGGTGATGGCTACAGGAACCTTAAAGGTCATATCCAACAGCAGCACCGATAATCCTGGGGTCACTTCCAGAAATATGGAACCTCCATCAGCAATGTTCCCGGGCATGGTTAAAATCTTATTGTCTTTTAGGGTTGCACCAATACCGTCCACAATTTGCTGCTGCCATTCCGGCCCAAGGGTGTAGTGGTAGAAAAATTCGATCCTTTCCTCGGTCATATTTATAGTTGGCTAAGGTATTCTTTTGGGGGGACGCCAAAGGCGGTTTTAAATTGCTCAATCAGGTGTGTGGAATTGAAAAAGCCAAATTTATCGGCAATTTCTCCAATGGTAAATTCACCTGTTTCCAGCATTTCTTTAGCATAAGAAAGCTTATTGCTTTGGAAAAATACATGCGGACTGATGCCGCTGATCTTTTTGAAAAGCTTTTTATACTTGGTTTCCGACATGTTTGCCGCTGCAGCCAGAAACTGAATTCCAGGGAATGCAGTTTCAATATTTGCAATCAGGTAAGCCTGTGAACTGATAATATGGCCTACATCTTCAGGGAAAACCTGTTCGATGATGATTTCCTGATTGATGATCTGATCCAGGTAATCAGCGATGAGACCATATACGGTGCCGGTAATATAGAGGTCGTATAAAGGCCCTGAAGGTGGTACTTTTCTGAGTTCATTCATGAGCCACCAGGCCTGATTGCTCATCCTGTCAAACCTAACAATGGTATTGAGCTCCGGATCAAAAATAGACTCTACAATTTGCTGGTGCTGCGGAATTCTGGAGAGGTATTGTTTCAAGGCGTTTTTCTTAATGAAAATAGCAATCATATAGGTAGTAGCTCCCGCTTTCACCTGGAAATCACCGTTTAAATCTGCATCAAATATGCCCAGATTATATCCCCATCTCCCCGCAGATCTGGTTACCTCATTTAGAATGTGAATAGAATCGCCCTCGCTGAGGTTAAAATAGAGTCCTATAAAGTCGCTGCGGGTATTTCTTAACTTGTAGACTACATCTTGCCGATAGGTGACATCGATGATAAAAGCAGACAACTGATCA
Source organism: Pedobacter polysacchareus (assembly GCF_019802255.1). Lineage (GTDB taxonomy): Bacteria > Bacteroidota > Bacteroidia > Sphingobacteriales > Sphingobacteriaceae > Pedobacter > Pedobacter polysacchareus. The sequence continues at coordinate 684,842 of NZ_JAHYSS010000002.1, forward strand.
TTGATCTGGAGGACATACCGGTTGCCTTGCTGTTCCTCATCTGCGATGCGGATGTAATTCCCCTCCACATAACCGCCTATTCCTGCAGCAAATCCTGCAACCCAATCTAATTCTACCCCATATTGGTGGATGACTTCCTTCATTTAAGATGTTCTTTAAGTTTTGGCACAACCAGATCAATCTTAACCCAAAGATAGTTTTTCCATTTAGTATCTTTTTAAAATTTAACATCCTGTTGATAGGCTAATGTTTTTGATGTCATTCCTGTCTACATGATGGCATTTCTGTCAATTTACTGGTATTTCTGTTAATATGCTAATTTTTCTGTCAGTTTGTTGGTCTCCAGTAGTTTCAGCTGAATTAGAAGCTGGATTACATTTTTCATTCCTAAAAATAATACGTAATTTTCTACTTTATAAATTAGCGATAGATTCTCCATCTTACATCTCATGAAAAAAACAATGCGTTATCGGACATCCCTTATTTTCCGTTTTAAAAAATGGCTAAGAGCTATGGTCGTTCGCTGGAAGAAAAGAAAGGAAGTCACTTCTAATCTGGAGAAGTTTCCTTTGATGGAATTTAAAGAAGTAGCGTTGGTTAGGGCTGAGATCAATACCGGGATTGTTTTGGATGAAGCGTGTAATTATGCCGTGTATCCTGATCAAAAGGTGTATACCGTTTTTGAGAATATTGAAAAAGGTTTAAAATATGCCCGACAAATCATCGAAGAGCGAAGAAATATTGAATGTATCCTTTATGGAATAGATCAAAGGGTATTGCATTGCGTGAATTGCGATAATTTTGAAGCGTATTAATGATACGGTTATTCCAGCTTTCTCATTTTTGTCTTCAATGATTCCATTAAATCGCTGCATTTTAAGGCGTATTGTTCTACCTGCTGATCGCTAAAATCTTCCAGATTGGTAAGGGGGAGGACTAAGGTCTTTTTGATGACCGGCATTTTAACTAATTTTTCTTTTTCCTGATCATAGTAATTCCAGTTTCCGGTGTATTGCTGACTGATCAGATTTATGGAGGAATTTCCACTGCCATCATTTGCGGCATTTCCAAATTCGTACCTGGTCATGCTGACCAGTCTGATGCTTTTGGTTTTTTTATCGTATCGGAAGAAGCAAGTATAGCCAGCTCTCATCCAGTTGTTGAAAAATTCAAAGCCATTTTCCATCGGCCTGATGCCAGTCATCACCAATTCAATGTTGTCAATTTCTTTGCTTTTGATCTCCTGGAAAGCCTGACTCGATAATTTACAAATGATCCTGGCGGCTGCTTTATCAAAAAAAATACTGTCAGGATGCTGATCTGCATCCAGGTCTTTAAGTAAGGTATCTGGTTTGAGCTCCTGTCCACAGCAAAAAGAAGCCAGGACTAGGGTAAACAAGATGGTGAGGAAGCTATGTTTTCTCATTTGATTCAGATAGGCCATAAAAATAGGATGTTTATGGTGAAATATTCTTTTTATATCCGAAATTGCCCTCCTAGATCCTTCTGATCTTATATTTTGATGGGCAGTAAAATTATTCGGTTTATTTTTTTCGGAAATTACTTCGTGGGCATACTGGCTGTTGCCTTAACGCTGGAAGCCACGATGCAGCTTAAATTACCCTACAATTCCATCAATTATTATGTATTGCTGTTTTTAGCGCCAACCATTTATTATACCTACGCTTACCATAAAATGTCTGCGCAGCCCGTACCAAATAATCCAAGGAGTCTATGGTATTTCCAGCATAAAAATTTTATCAGATGGAGCCAGGCAGTACTGTTCAGCGTGTGTTTGGGGCTGGCAATAAGCCTGCTTTATCAGAATTACCAGAATATTCTGAATCTGCCGGTCAATTACTGGCTCGCCATCGGCGTCATTGTTTTTGCAGGAGCTTTTTATTATGGCTTGCTGCCCAAATCTTTCCGGCAATTGAACCTGAGAAATACGGGCTGGCTAAAGGCTTTTGTGATCGGTTTTGTCTGGGCTTGCTGTGCTAATGTCATGCCGCTGATCATGCTCAAAATAGAAACCGGTGTCGGTTATCATGATCCGCTGCTCTGGACCTGGTTATTTATTAAAAACTGGATGTTCTGTACAGTGAATGCTATTATTTTCGACATAAAAGATTACCCTACAGATTCGAATAAACATTTGAAAACTTTTGTAGTTCAGTATGGTTTAAGAAAAACCATTTTCTATATCTTAATTCCGCTGCTCGTCATAGGGATCATTGCATTATCCATATTTGTCAGTTATAAAGGCTTTGGGCCGGTTCCATTTCTACTGAATTTATTGCCTTTCTTATTGACGATTTATATTGCTTATACGATGAGGCGTAGAAAAAACATTTTATATTATCTCATGGTGATTGATGGATTGATTTTGTTTAAAGCCATTTGTGGAATGCTGGCCATGCAGTTTATGCCGCTGGCTTAGATTTATGCCAGCCTTAGTTTTATGCCCATGCTTTAATTATGGAACTGTTTTAAACACTCGGATTGATGAAGAACAACTACGATAAAATAGCGCGTTATTATGATCGACTGAGTCGCCTGGTTTTCTTTAAATCACAGGTCAATGCACAGATTGATCAGCTTCACTATCTTCCTGAAAAAGGAAGGGTTTTAATTGTTGGAGGAGGCACGGGCTGGATTTTGGAAGCAATAGCTAAAGTTGTTCCGGAAGGTTTACACCTGGTCTATGTGGAGATCTCCGCGAAAATGATGGCGCTGTCAAAGGAAAGAGCGGTTGCCGGAAATACCGTTGATTTTGTCAACCTTGGAATTGAAGATTTTTATACTAACCAGCCTTTCGATGTGATCTGTACCCCCTTTTTATTTGATAATTTTTCAGAGGAAAGCGCGGTGATGGTTTTTCATCATCTCGATTCGATGCTTAGGAAAGGCGGACTATGGTTTCATACGGATTTCGATTTAGTAGTGAATAAGGGGGGAAACGATGATCGGAAGCCCGATGTCGGGGATTGGTGGAAAACAGTTTTCTTAGCGCTGATGTATCGGTTTTTTAAATTAATAGCGCAGGTAGAAGCCTCAAAATTGATCAATATGAGGCCTTATTTTGAGGCTGCAGATTATCAGGTGTTGGAGCAAAAACATTATTACAGAAAGTTCATTCAGAGTTTAGTCCTAGAAAAATCATCTAGCAAAGCAGTTGTAAAAACAACTTAACTTCCTATTTCTGGCAATGCCACAAAAATTACAAAGCATGCCTTTGATTTTTTAATTAAAAAAGGATCATTCGGCTGGCAACTGAAAAGTGTAGGTCTGCCACTTTAATTTATAGCAGAAATATCAGGTAATTCATTAACAGTCAGAATGAATAAGGCGCAGTTGGCGATTATAGATGGTATTTCTGGAATCAGTCTGCGGTTAAAAGCGATAGAAGATAAATAGGAATTTAAATATAATTGTATATTTAACTTTATACCAACGTAGCTCTTGGGCGTAAATTATTATGAAAACTTCTATAAATGATCCGTTTGAGTTAGACACTTGTATCAGAGGCTTGAGTATATTAATGTCCTCTGTTCATTCAGATTTTTATGAATTTGTTTATTACCTCACCTTTAAAAAAGCCTTTAGACAATATTACAGCGAGTTTAATGATCCCTGGGAGCTACCAATTGAAGATGGTGATTTTTTCAATGAAGTGGATGATCCCTTTGTTCAAAACTGTTTGAAGGCATTTACAAAAATAGGCGAGACCAAAGCCGAATTGAATGCCTGGTTCGGAATTGATGAGTATGAAGATGGTCAAACTGCGAAGTACGTTTTCGAAGGCATGCGCTTTAAACCCTATCAGTCGTTTTATAAGCGCGCTAAAAGCTATAAAAAGCTTAAATTATGTTACGAACGTTCTCTGGCAGAGTTTATTCACAGCTTATTTTTATATGCTTGTGCATTAACTGCCCAGAGCAATAAAGTTCCCTTATTGCTAAAAAAGCAGTTTAACCTAGCCAATGATGAGTCCTTTAGACTGCTCAATCGGGATGATGATCAGGTGGCATTATTAATCGGCTTGATGAAGGAGTTGAAAAAAATCCTGAATGAGCTCCGTTTACTGATTTATACCCCGAATATCGCTGTTAAAATGCAGTCGGGCAAATCCAATGTAAATTCAAAAGGAGCGAATAAAAAATAAAGGTCTGCCATTGTGCTGTAAAAGACTTTTCTAAAATTCCTACAAACAATGTGTAGATTAATTTGGTTGTATTGACAAATTCAAATGCAGCAGAGAAGTTTACGGTATGAATTATTGGATTCTTGCCTTATTCCAATAAATTTTGATAGATTTTAATGTGTTTACTTGCATGTATTTGAAGCTTGTAAAATATGGAAGGGTTTAGCAATAATCACCTTCTTCGCATGGCAGCAAGTATATTCCAAAATTGATTAAGATAAATCAAGATGAAAAGTGTTAAGGCTCCAAATTCAGACGTCACTTTTGAAAAGCAACTCAAAGCCTATCAGAAAAGAATTTCCAACATCCTGGAAAGCTTTACAGATGCATTCTTTGAAGTAGACAGCGATTGGACTGTTATTTATTGGAATAAAGAAGCGGAACGGATACTGATGATGCCTAGAAAAAACATCATAGGCAAAAATCTATGGGAAGTATACAGTGATGCCATTCCACTTAAATTTTACAAAGAATACCATCGTGCAGTTGCAGAAAATACCGCCGTACGTTTCCAGGAATATTTTGAACCACATCAATTGTGGTTTGAGGTAGCTGCTTTTCCTTCCGGTGAAGGTTTGTCTGTTTATTTTAAAGACATTACAGCTCATGTAAATGCGACAGAGCAGCTAGAGAAGGAAAAACAGCGGTATATCGACTTATTTAACCTCAGCCCACTTCCTCAATGGGTATATGACAAGGAAACACTCGCTTTTTTGGATGTGAATGAGGCTGCAATAAAGTTTTATGGCTACACACGTCATCAGTTTTTAAAAATGAACATAGGGGACGTCCGCCCATTGGAAGATTGGGATGTACAGCAGGAGGAGGTCATTAAAGCGCTTAATATGGGGGATATTGGCCAGTCGATCACCCGCCATTGTAAAAAAAATGGGGATTTGGTCTATGTAACTGTAGAAAGTAATGAGGTTCAATTTAATGACGTGGCCGCTTGTTTGGCATTGGTAATCGACCGTACGGAACAAATTAGAGCTGAATATGATTTGTCAAGAAGCGAACAAAGGTTTAAAGCCATGGTACAGAATGGGTCGGACCTGATCACCATATTAGATGCCAAAGCAGTGTATAAATATGTAAGTCCAGCCGCTATGGCGATTTTAGGTGTTGATCCCGAGCAATTGTTAGGGAAACGTCTTTTTGATTTTATTCATCCGGACGACCGTCAGGAAACGCAACGCAGTTTCGATCGGATAAAAGAACATAAACAGATACATTTACATTCCTTTCGCTTTAAAAATAAACAAGGGGATTACCGCTGGATAGAAACCATTATTACCAACATGATGGACGACCCGGCGGTGCAGGGGCTTGTCTGCAATTCAAGAGATATTACCGAAGACATAGAGAACAAAAGAAAAATTGCAGAGAGTATCGGGCGCTACAATATTGTCTCTAAAGCCACCAGTGATGTGATCTGGGATTGGAATATGGAAACCGAAGGTATCCTTTGGAATAAAGGTTTAAAAGAAGTTTTTGGCTATGATCAGACTGAGAATAACCGGAATTGGTTTCTGGAACGCATCCATCCGGAAGACCTCACGATGGTATTGCGGGAGTTTAAATTGCTCACAACCAATAAAAAGACCAGGTTAAAACTGGAGTATCGTTTTCGCTGTGCGGATGGCATCTATAAATCAGTATTGGACCGCTCTTTTGTAGTATTTGATACCAAAGGGAAACCCACACGTATGATCGGTTCCATGCAGGATATCACAGAAAGGATCAACCATACCAAAGCAATAGAAGCACAAAATAGCCAGTTAAGAAAAATTGCCTGGATCCAGGCCCATGAAATCAGAGCACCTTTAGCCCGGATTATGGGCTTAGTAGAGCTGCTGCAAGGCTATTCTTCAGATCAGGTTTTAAAAGAATATATCGCCCATTTAAAATCATCTTCCGATGAATTAGATAAGGTCATCAGATCAATTATGAAAAATGCTGACCATCAATCCCTGGATTGAAATAGCTAATTCTTATCCTACATCAATGCACAGGCGTAAAAGCCAGGTTATCTTTGTATATCATAATTATTCGCTCAGGATCATACTTTGATTTAGTTCAGTAATGAGCTCAATTTAAATCTCACAGCGGAATAAATATGGTATAAAAAAGGAGAAGATAATGAAAAAGGTAATTGAAAAAATCGTGACAAATTCTGGCAGACCACACATGGTTGGTGATGGGTTTAGGGTATTTAATTATATCCCGGGAGCAGGTATCCCTCAGGAGAGAATCAGCCCATTTTTACTCCTGGATTTTAATCCTGAATATGATTTTGGCCCTTCAAGCCACGTAAGAGGTGTTGGCGTCCATCCACATAAAGGTTTTGAAACGGTAACGATTGCTTATAAAGGAACGGTAGCGCATCACGACAGTACAGGTAGTCATGGCATAATCAATTCTGGTGATGTGCAATGGATGACTGCTGGTAACGGTATTTTACATAAAGAGTACCATGAAGAAGCATTTTCTAAAAGGGGCGGTCCTTTTGAAATGGTACAGTTATGGGTAAATCTTCCTAAAAAAGATAAATCTGTAGCTCCGCATTATCAGGAGTTAACTGCTGCGGGAATGGGGAAACTGGAATTGCCGGATGCTGCAGGTGTAGTCAATGTGATCGCGGGAAACTTTAACGGAATCGCAGGGCCTGCTCAAACTTATAGTCCGGTAAATCTGTTTGATATAAAACTGAAAGCAGGTGGAACGGTAAGTACCCAGGTTTCCGCTGCTCATAATACTGCTTTATTAGTGGTAAATGGTAGTGTAGAAGTAAATGGAGAACGTGTAGGAGAACATAATTTTGTATTGTTTGGAAATGAAGGAGAAGAAATTCAGCTGAAAGCCAATCAAGACAGTGTGATCTTACTGATGAGTGGAGCGCCTTTGAATGAACCAATCGTGAGCTATGGCCCATTTGTAATGAATACAGATGAAGAAATCAGTCAGGCGATTGTGGATTTCAATATGGGTAAATTCGGAGAATTGGCTGATTAATCAAAATTTTAAGGTTATGAATGAGGAATATGTAAGTCTTCCCCTGGTTAAAAACCCGGAAGCAAACCGTTTTGAACTGAAAGTAGGGGAGTATACTGCATTTATCGAGTATAAAGAACGCGATAAGAAGATCTGGTTAATCCATACAGAATCCCCTGAAGCGCTACAGGGTAAAGGCGCTGCTACAGCAATAATTGAAAAGACTTTGGCTTATATAGAAGACCATGGTTATAAATTGATCCCGCTGTGTCTGATGGTTGCCGCCTATCTCAAACGGCATCCGGAATGGAATAGGGTGGTAGTTGCTTAATATATTCCTAAAATATGAATCATAAAGCAGCCCGGCAATCAAAATTGCCGGGCTGCTTTTTTTGTATCAATTTTTTTTATTAAGGATAAGTCTGTGAATTACTTATTGGCTTAACCAATCGGCTTTACTGATTTCAAACCAGTCACATTTTATTCCTTCATGGTCGAAATGACCAGTGATTTTTAATCCTGATTTTTGTAAAGCATGGCGCGATCCTGCATTCTCAGCATGTGCCATTGCATAGACCGTTTCCAGATTCATTTCTTCAAATGCGTATTTTAAGGATGCTTTAGCTGATTCGGTTGCATAACCCTTGCCCCAGTGTTCCTTTAAAAAGCGGTAGCCCACCTCATAAAAATGGTTGCGGTCATTTATCGGACTGGTGATCAATTTCAAACCTCCCCAACCTACAAATTCCTTACTTTCCTTGTCAACAACTGCCCACCGGCCAATGCCATTGGTTACATATTGTTCCCTGATGAAACGAATATTGTCTTCCGACTCACTGATGTCTTTAAAAGGTTTATTGCCCAGATACTTGTGCACTTCCGGATCGGAATCCATCTTGAACATCAAAGGCGCATCTGCCAGGGTAAGTGTTCTTAAAATAATACGGTCGGTTTCTACAAAAATCTTCATGTTGATATAAAATAATATCCTTTACCTAAAGCTTAGGTCTCAGCGTTTCCAAAATTGCTCAATACTTTAGAATTATAAAAGCTTTGAATTTATTTATAAATAATTGTTAAGAGTATAGTTTAAAGACTAAAATATTCTTATTATTGGTCTTTGTATGATCATGAAATCAAAAAAGATAACTACGCAACGTCTTTATTTACTTCCGTTTACACTTCAAATGGCCAGAGAGATCATGGATGGTCAATTTACTTCCTTATTGTCTCTTGGGATAAAACCTGGAGCAGGCTGGCCGGATGAAGAGCTGTTGGAATGTTTACCAAGAATCATCGAAAATCTGGAAAAAGTATCGGAACCTTCTGGTTTTGAATCCTGGATGATTATTGATAAAAGCAGTAAATCGTTGATTGGTGATGCTGGATTTAAAGGACTTCCGAATGCGGATGGAATCGTAGACCTTGGTTACGCCATTGTAGCTGCTGAAAGGCGTAAAGGCTATGCTGCTGAAGCTGCCGAAGCACTGATCAAATGGGCTTTTAAACAACCTGAAGTAAAAATGATTACTGCGTTATGCAAGCACGTCAATGAAGGCTCTACAAAAACACTGACCAATCTGGGATTCTACCAGAAGTTTGTCAAAGAGGAGATGATCCACTGGTTTTTACTTCGTGAGCCCAATAAAAAAGTATTAGGGTAAAAAAAACGGGATAGTCATCTGTAAATTGATCCACTACCCCGTCGAGAATTAGCATTAGGAAATTATAAAGTTTTAGGGGAATATACTTTGATTTGTCCATCGCCTTCACTGCTCAGCAGCAACAGGCTTTTTTTGGTCGGGCTATTTTTAGCGGCAATGAAAAGTACACCTTCAGGTGCATCCCCGGTTTTTAGCAGTTGAAGAAAGACAGGTTTTGAAGGACTGCTCACATCATATACTGCCACTGCATCCGCTCTTTCCATCCCCACAAATGCGATTTTCTTGCTGCCCACACTGCCAATTGCAATGCCTTCCGGCTCCACACTTTTATCGTCACTTCTGGTTTCGTCATAAAAACCTGCTGCAATGGTTTTTACGTCCAGTTCATTTTTACTGTCGTACACCTGCACTCCGCTGTTACCATTCCATGCGCTGAAAGATCTGGCGCCAAAAGAATACAGTTCGTCATAATCGCCATCCCCATCGGTATCGCCTAAGGTGGTCGTGATATTTAACCTGCCTAGCTGCTCATCTTTTTTCAGCAAACTGGCGTTAGGAAAGGCTGTCGGATCTAAAACAATGCTTTTGTCTTTGATTCGCTGTATCTCAGAAAAGCCGCCATACTCTCTGGCATCGCCTTCATTAGCGGTAAACAGGTAAGGTATTCCTCCAGATTCTACGAGGCCAATGGCATCAGGAAGGTACATGCCTTTCACTTTCCATTTTCCCAAAACGGTAGCATTGTCTTTATCGCTGGGATCAATTTCATTACCATCCAGGTTATAATCTTTAAAACCTAAAGGGAAAATATCGGTAATCGTCTTGCTGTCAATATTGATTTTGGCAATGGCATTATTTTCCTGTAAGGTCACCCAGGCTGTTTTTGAATCTTCAGAAACGGTGATGTATTCCGGTTCAATCCCTTTCAGGAAATCATTCCCAGGTCCAAATACGCGGAAACCTTTACTCATTAATGCGGCCTTCTGACCGGTAAATGCAGAGAAGTCAATGGTGTTTACGGCATAATTATTAGCCACTGAGATGATCGAAACTGTACCTGCCGGGTCGATGGTATAGGCATCATTAGGTTCTCCTTCATTGGCAGTTAAAATGTATTTGCCATCGGGTGTGAAGGTCACCATATCTGGTAAAGCACCAACGCTGACCACCTTAATCTCTGTATAGTCGCTGGTTTTGAAAACGACAACTTTCCCATTTTCCTGTTTATTGGTAGATTCTATCGCTGCGGCAAGCTTTCCGTCATGCACACTCACACTGTTTACCAATCCGCCATAAGCGGCCACAGGAATGCTACCAATGCTTTTCATGGCAGTAGGATCTTTAAAATCGATGACTTCAATTCTATTGTTGCCCTCAGTATTGTTCACTACAAACAAGCGATTGGTGCTCGGATCGAAAGCCGTAATTTCTGCCGCTCCTGCTCCTCCGACAGTATAACTACCGATTTCGGCAAAAGTACCGGCATCTTCATTAACGATCAGTTCGGGTATTTCTTCTGTTGCGGTATCCGCTTTTTTACAGCCCAGGGCTGCAACTAACAATAAACCAAATAGTAATTTTTTATTCATATCAAGCGTTCGTTGGTGATAGATTTCCTCAAAGGTATCCGCTGGATATAAGCAGGCTTTATATTTTACGTTATGATATTGTTAACCGTTTCATCTTGTAATACTCTGTTTTTGAGTGTAATTTTTAAAACTTAATCTCCGGGTTTTACGTTATCAAAATAATTTAAAAGCTTTATGTTCATTAATGGTAAATCCTTGATTAAATTTAGATAGATATGAACAATGCGCTTACTATTGATTCTGGCGATTGTTTCTACACAGGGACAGATTTTCAAAACTTCTTTAAAGTATCTTCACAGTCGGTGGTTTTCAAAGCAAACGCTCCTGATTTTACCATTTTAGCGGTAAGCGATCAATTTGTAGACCTTGTTTTAAAACCCCGTAAAGCCTTATTAGGTCAAAAATTCTTTGATGTTTTTCCGGCGAAGGCAAAAAATAATCACAGCAGAGTACTTGCTTTTAAAGCGTTGGAAGAGATGTTGCTGATCAAGAAAAGAGTAGATCTTCCAATTTATATATATGATGTGTATTCCAGTGAAACCGGTAAAATGGAGCCTTTATATTGGTCGAATTCCAATCAGCCAGTACTGGATGGGGATGGCAATGTAGCTTACATCATCAATACAACGGCCAATGTAACGGCACAGGTCATGCTGAAAGAAATGGCCAGCAACTCCGCAGAAAAACTGCTGGAAGAACAGCGGGAGCGTTTACATAAGATGTTTATGAAAGCGCCGATTGGTATGGCACTTTATACGAAAGATCATTTTGTGATAGAATATGCCAATGAGGCAATTTGTAAGATGTGGGGGAAAGGAGGGCCTTTAGAAGTGATGGGGCAGTCTATTTTTGAGTTGCTGCCTTCTATGCTGGATTTCGGTTACCAGGAAATTTTTGAACGTGTCATTTCCAGTGCTGAGTCTTACCAGGTCAGGGAATCGCCAGTTAAATTTGAGCGTGATGGCGTATTGGAGATTTTCTATTTTGACCTGAACCTGGAACCGGTTTTTGGGAAAGGACAGGAAGTCACCGGTTTGTTATCCGTGGTTAATAATGTGACAGGAAAGGTACTCGCCAGGAAAACAATTGAAAATGCGGAAGAGCGACTTCGCCTGGCTTCAGAAGCTACAGGGATTGCGAGCTGGGACCTGGATCTCCAAACTAAAGAGATCATTTATTCTCCGAGTCTGGCAGATTTATTCGGGATGCCAGGGAAAACCGATCTTAGTTTTACTGAGCTTCGGGCAATCATTCATCCTGAGGATAAAATGATCGTGGAGCAGGCTTTTGAAAATGCATTGCTTTCCGGAAAATATAATTATCAGGCCAGAATAGCCAGGCCAGATCACATTATTTATTGGATCAAAGTGATCGGGAAGGTGATTTTTAATGACCAGGGCATACCGGTGAGGATGCTAGGGACGGTGATGGACATCACAGAAAGCAAACAGGAAGAACTGCAGAAAAACGACTTTATTGCCATTGCCAGCCATGAGCTCAAAACACCTTTAACCTCTTTAAAAGCTTACGCACAATTGTTGAAATCCAGTAAGGCTGCTACCGACCCCGGATTTGTAAAAAGTGTAGGTGTGAGAATTGAAGGGCAGATCAATAAAATGACTAAACTGATCTATAGCTTCCTGGACTTATCAAAGATTGAAACCAATAAGACCGAGCTGACAAAAGAATTGTTCGATGTCAATGAACTGATTAAAGAAGTGATCAACGATTACTTATTTCAGGAAAAAAACCATCCTATTGTATTTGATGCAATAACATTGCCCATGATTTATGCCGATAAACATAAAATAACACAGGTGATTGATAATCTGGTAAGCAATGCCATTAAATATTCGCCGAAAGGAGGGGAGGTCATCGTAACTGCGTTACTGCAAAATGAAGAAGTATTGGTTTCCGTGGAAGACCATGGTATTGGAATCGATAATAATCACCTGCATAAAATCTTTGACCGATTCTATAGAATTGATGATTTCCAAGTGAAAAATGCCTCAGGTTTTGGGATCGGATTGTACCTCTGCGCTGATATTATCGCACGCCATAATGGAGAAATCGGACTGGAAAGTGAGCCTGGCAAAGGAAGTAGGTTCTTTTTCACCCTGCCAGTTGATGCTCCTTCAAAAATCCAATAGGAATAGGTTATGCCATAACAAATACGGTCATGTTTTTTGGACCATGGGCACCAAGTACCAATGACTGCTCAATATCGGCGGTTTTTGAAGGACCGGCGATGAAAGCACCAAAGCCATAATGGGCATTTGAAATTTGCTGATAAGCTTCCTGCATATTGGATAAAATATCTTTTTTGTGAACCACTACAACGAGCTGCTGGCAAATAAAAGGGATCACCCGTTGTCCCATAAGCGATTCTGTTACCCAAAGTGCTGCATTTTCTGCTACCCCAAAATGGGCTTTAATAATGGCCACATCTACGTCCTCATAACTGTGAGGAGGAAGGTCCTGCCAGTTTTTTTCAGTCAGTTCAGCCAACTCAGGAATAGTGGATATTACTCTTGGTAGGCCGCTAAACTGTGTTTTAATCAAGCCAATCAGTTCCTCATAGTCTTGAACAGGATACATCATCCCACCAATTCCATCTAATACGCTGCCAAACATGGCCAGAGGATCGGGGTACTGAACTAAACCCGTTAAATCTGGAGGTAAAACGGTTAAAGCAGGCTGGCTTTCTTTAACGCGTGCAAGGATCTGTGCTCTGCTACTCATTGTTGTTCTTTTTATACCATTCACGAAAAGACTGTTGGGGCGGTGCCGGCATATCACGCTGCGTATACCAGGCATTTAACTTATTATTCACTAAAAAAGGCATGTTTTTCATCACCCAACGACCCGATTTTCCAGCATTTCTATACACGGATGGATGGGAAAGGGTAAATTCCATCGCCTTCATGGCCATGGTCTTTTTAGGAGCTGCATAGCCTTCCTTTACGATGACTTGCCTCCATTTGTAAAGCTGTTCATGAATGTTGATTTTCACCGGACATACATTGGTGCAGGAGCCGCACAAGGTAGAGGCAAAAGGTAAATCTGCATACTGTTTCATGTTCAGGTTAGGCGCTAAAATCGCACCTATTGGGCCAGCAATAGCCGTATGATAACTATGGCCGCCACTTCTGCGGTACACCGGACAAGTATTCATACAGGCACCACAGCGGATACACTTTAGAGAGTTGCGAAAATCTGCTCTTCCCAGCTGCTGGGTACGCCCGTTATCTACCAGAATCAGGTGCATTTCCTGTCCTTTTCTAGGTGTTCGGAAATGACTGGAATAGGTGGTAATCGGCTGGCCGGTAGCACTTCTGGCTAAAAGCCTTAAAAAGACGCTCAGATTTGCCCTTTTTGGGATGATCTTTTCAATCCCCATACAGGCAATATGGACTTCAGAAAGGTGTGCGCCCATATCGGCATTGCCTTCATTGGTACAGACTACAAATTCGCCGGTTTCCGCAATGGCGAAATTGACACCGGTGATGGCCGCTCTTCTGGTAAGGAACTTCTCCCGAAGGTGTACCCTGGCCGCTGCGGTCAGTAATTGCGGGTCGGAAGCGCCTTTAGGAGTTCCTAAATGTTCATGGAACAATTCCCCGATTTCTTCTTTTTTCTTGTGGATACAAGGCAATACAATATGGCTTGGCGGTTCTTCGGCCAGCTGGACAATGCGCTCGCCAAGGTCGGTATCAATCACCTCCACTCCGTTTTGATGTAAATATTCATTCAGATGGCATTCTTCAGTCAGCATAGACTTACTTTTTACCATTCTGCTGATTTCTTTTGCTTTTAATATAGAAAGGACAATTTGATTGTGCTCCGCCGCATCGGCAGCCCAATGCACGATCACACCGTTCTTTTGTGCGTTACTTTCAAATTCGGAAAGGTAATCGTGGAGGTTAGACAATACATTGTCCTTAATCTGAGACGCGTTCTCTCTCAGCGCTTCCCATTCAGAAAGGGTATTTGCTGCTTTATCACGCTTCGCACGTACAAACCATAAGGTCTCATCATGCCAGTCTACACGGGCTTCATCCTGATTGAAAATATCAGCTAATGCGGCGTGGTCCTTGTTTCCTTTAATCATTTCTTAAATCTGCGTTAAAATTTACCGGATTATACTTCTTCTGCATTTAGGATTTCTGCAATGTGCAGCACTTTTACCTGGCTGTTCTGGCGGCGTAAAATACCTTCCATATGCATCAAACAAGACATGTCTGCTGCCGTGATGTACTGGGCACCATGGTTGAGGTGGTCTGCTACACGGTCTTTGCCCATTTTGACAGATACAGCTTCCTCTGCTACGCAGAAAGTTCCGCCAAATCCACAGCATTCGTCTGGACGGCTCAATTCTACCAGTTCCAGGTCTTTCACCATGTTTAGCAATTGTCGGGGTTTCGAAAATGGAGGAGCAACTAATTCTGTCATTTGTGACATCATCAAGCCCCTTTGTCCATGGCAGCTTTGATGCATACCTACTTTGTGCGGGAAACGTGCGGTTAGCTTTTCTACTTTTAGGATATCAGTCAGGAATTCCGTGAGCTCATATACTTTTTTACGAACACTGCTTGCCTTTTCCGCCTGTCCATCGCTATGTAAATGGTCTTTTATATGTAAAACGCAGCTTCCGGAAGGAGAAACGATATAGTCGAACGCTGCAAAGTTATCAATGAAAAGTTCGTTGCAGCCAGTTGTCAGGTGTTCAAATCCTGAATTTGCCATCGGCTGTCCACAGCAGGTTTGCTGCAAAGGATAGCTGACTTTAACACCTAACTTTTGAAGGAGTTTTAAAGTGGCAATTGCTGCATTTGGATAAAACTGGTCAATGTAGCAGGGAATGAAAAGGCCAACGGTCATAACAGAGAATTTAAGCTAAGAAAGCCGGAAGTTATCGCTTTTGATGGAATTTAGGGTGCTATCGGTAATTACGCTTAATATATTGCCAAAATCACGGAGGAGAACCACTTTCTGTAATTTTATGAAAACGTTTTCATTTTATAGAAGAAATGACTAGCTTGCCTAAGTTTAATTTACTGAAAATTCAGTTTTATAGATGAATAAGGATAAAAAACCGCAGCAAAATACCATTCTTGACATCGCGGAAGCGTTGAAACTTTCTCCGGCAACGATTTCAAGGGCGCTGAATAATCACCCCCATGTAAAGGAGAAAACGAAAAGCGATGTATTGAAAATGGCCGCGCAGCTGGGCTATAGAAGGAACCAGATGGCTTCGGGATTGAGGAGTAATAAAACGCATACCGTTGGACTCATTGTACCCCGAATTTCCATGTTTTTTCATGCCGAAGTGATCACTACCATTCAAAACGCATTGCATAAACACGGCTATAACCTGATCATTTGCCAGTCTAACGACTTGCTGAGCATGGAAGAAGAACTTGCAGATATCCTGTATGCCTCCAGAGTGGATGCAATGATCGTTGCCTGTACCTTACAAGCGACAGATTTCACTCATTTTGATAAACTGGTGAACAGTGGGATTCCCGTGATTTTCTACGATCGCGTGCCTCTCAATTCCTATCCGGCAACCTATATTAAAGGAGATGATTTTCGCGGGGGATACCTGGCCACTTCTCATTTGATAGAAACCGGAAGTGAGCGTATTGCTCATATTTCCGGAAAATTAATTTCTAATCTTTACCAGGATCGTACCGCAGGTTTCCTCAAAGCAATGGAACAACATCAGCTGCCAGTGCGTGAAGAATGGGTTTTTCATCAGGAACTTACCCATGAGAACGCTAAAGAAGCGATGGCCAAACTATTTTCAGGAGCGGTAGTTCCAGATGCTTTATTTACTGCAAATGACGTAACAGCGATTGCAGCGTTGGAATATGCGAAGGAAAATGGAATTCGCGTACCCCAGGACCTGAAGATTATCGGGTATTCAAATGATCCTAGAACCTCGATCATTACTCCAGCTTTATCTACGATAGAACAGTATCCTGCGAAGGTTGGACAAAAAATAGTAGAGGTATTAATTGATCAATTGAAAAATGGAGATCAGCGATTAGAGCTGGAGAAAAAGCCTTATGTGATTCCTGTGGATTTGATCAGAAGGATGTCTTCTTAGTAAAGAACCGATAAATAACAGTAGTACGGCCAATAAAAGCAACCTAATATATTAAATATAAATTTTGAACTAAACCAGTAGATTATGCGGAAGCTCGTAGTTTTTTTAAGTCTTTTAATGATAAACAGTATGGCGCTGTTCGCTCAGAATGCTCCGGCAAAAGAGGGAATGCGCCAGTTAATTGATGATCAGTTTAAATTTGCCGATCAGCAGTATAAAGTGCTCAGCAAAAATGTTCCGGCAGAGGTAATGCCTCAAACTTACAATGCCGAAAAAAACAAGGTACAAACCAGTGATACCAAATGGTGGTGCAGTGGCTTTTATCCAGGTACCTTATTTTATATCTATGAGTATACCAAAGATCCTGAAATCCTTGCTGAAGCTACTGCCAGACTAGGTATCCTGGAAAAAGAAAAGCACTACACCGGAAACCATGACCTTGGTTTTATGATGTATTGCAGCTTTGGTAATGCTTACCGCATCACTAAAAACCCTAGTTACAAAGCAACGATAGACACTTCAGCGGCTTCCCTGACTACGAGATATCACCCTGAGGCAAAAGTAATTCAGTCCTGGAATTCCAGCAAAAAATGGGGCGGGCCAGTAATTATCGACAACATGATGAACCTGGAATTGTTAAGCTGGGTATCAGACCATGGTGGGGATAAAAAATTTAAAGAAGTGGCGATTGCACATGCGAATACCACTTTAAAAAACCATTTCCGTCCGGATTTCAGCTCTTACCATGTGATAGATTATGACATGAAAACAGGTAAAGTGATGCACAAGCAAACGGCACAAGGCGCCGCAGATTCTTCTGCATGGAGCAGAGGCCAGAGCTGGGGACTGTACGG
Organism: Pedobacter polysacchareus; assembly: GCF_019802255.1. GTDB lineage: Bacteria > Bacteroidota > Bacteroidia > Sphingobacteriales > Sphingobacteriaceae > Pedobacter > Pedobacter polysacchareus. The sequence goes on from NZ_JAHYSS010000002.1 coordinate 702,256, forward strand.
ATACACCATGATGTACCGCTTTACTAAAGATAAACGTTACCTGGATCAAGCGAGGAACATTGCTAAATTCACTCTAAACCACCCTAATATGCCGAAAGACCTGGTTCCTTACTGGGATTTTGATGCACCAGGTATCCCAAATACTTATCGTGATGCTTCTGCAGCAGCTGTAAATGCTTCGGCATTATTAGAGCTGGCACAGTATGTCAATAAAAAAGAACGCAAAACTTATGTGGATGCCGCAGAAAAAATGATCCGTTCCCTGGCTTCTGATACTTATCGCGCCAAATTGGGAGAAAATGGTGGTTTTCTTTTGATGCATAGTGTAGGTTCTATTCCGCATAAAACGGAAATCGATGTGCCTTTAACGTATGCAGATTATTACTTCCTGGAAGCGCTGCACCGTTATAAAAACTGGTATTTATAAGCCATATCGCTTATAAATAAGCTTGATGATCAATAGGAAAGGGGCTTGACTCTATTTTTTAACTGACCATGATCATTTGGAATAGGAAAACAAAGAAATACTATAAAACCTGTCTGAAATTGAAGCAGGCAATATCAAACTGATTATTAAAAAGAATACAATGAAAACATATTTTGACAGTAGGTTCGCACTGAGCCCAAATGAAGGAAAACAATTAGATACTCAAGGATTACGTGATCATTTCCTGATGGAAAAGCTTTTTGAAGCAGATGCCATTCACTTGACCTTATCTCATTTCGACAGGTACATTGCCGGTGGTGTAATGCCCGTAAAAGAAACGGTGCTTTTGTCCAACCCAGAAAATCTAAAAGCCAATTATTTCCTGGAAAGAAGAGAGCTGGGCATCATCAACGTGGGTGGTAAGGGCAGTATCGTTGCCGATGGCATTACTTACGAATTGGCATATAAAGAAGCTTTATACCTGGGAAAAGGCACAAAAGAAGTGAGTTTCTCTTCTGCGGATGCGAATGCACCAGCTAAATTTTACATCAATTCTGCACCAGCACACCATACTTACCCTTCAAAGAAAGTTTCTAAAGCGGAAGCAGAAGTGGTAGAATTGGGTTCTCCGGCAACAGCCAACCACAGGGTGATCAATAAACTGATTGTAAACAGTGTATTGCCTACTTGTCAGCTGCAAATGGGCATGACAGAATTGAAAAGTGGTAGTGTTTGGAATACGATGCCAGCACATACCCACGACCGCAGGATGGAAGTTTACTTCTATTTTGAAGTGCCGGAAGGACAAAGTGTATGTCATTTCATGGGCCAGCCTCAGGAAACCAGACATATATGGATGCAGAATGAACAAGCCGTTATTTCACCAAACTGGTCAGTGCATTCCGGAGCGGGAACCAGCAATTATACCTTCATCTGGGGAATGGCAGGTGAAAACCTGGATTATGGCGATATGGACCATTGCGCTATTACTGAATTGAGATAAAAGAAAAACCAAAAGAACAGGCTGTGCTTAAATCCACAGCCTGTTTCTATAAACTGTATGAAACATGAAAAAGATTCTCCTGGCTTTATGGGTATGCGCCAGCTTACCCGCTGCGCTTAACGCGCAAACGAAGCATTTGAAGGCTACCATCAGCATTCAGAACACTTCCACGCAGAAAAGAACCGCTGCAGTGACCGCCATACCCTGGCAAAATGTACTTTCCAAATTTCCTGCAATAGATACGGCAAACTTTAAGGTGCTGAATGCAGCGCAAAAAGAAGTTCCTTTTCAATTGGAATATAAAGGATTAACCAGCCCGCAAAACCTACTGGTACAATTAGATGTGCCGGCAAATGGAACGGTTAAATTGACGATTGTTCCAGGAAAAGCAAAGAAACCAGTACAAAAAACTTTCGGTAGGTACATTCCTGAGCGTAAAGATGATTTTGCCTGGGAAAATGATAAAGTAGCTTTCCGTATGTACGGAAAAGCACTGGAAAGTACTCCTAAAGAAAATGCCTATGGCATCGATGTATGGGGAAAAAGAGTGACCAGAATGGTGTTGAACGAACGTTATAAAAGAGGTAAATACCATGAAGATCTTGGTGATGGCAACGATTATTACCATGTAGGCCTGACTTTAGGTGGTGGTGACATTGCCCCGATCTCCGGTGATAAAATCTATTATCCTTTAAATTACCGTACCTGGAAAATATTGGATCAAGGCGCATTGCGTTTCAGTTTTCAATTGAGTTATGAAAACTGGGATGTCGCTGGGAAATTAGTGAAAGTAACGAAAACGATCTCTCTGGATGCAGGTTCTCATTTGAATAGGGTAGCCGCAAACTATGAATATCCGGGCGGTGGTGATTTACCAGTGGTAGTCGGGATCATCAAAAGAGCAGAACCTGGTGCTTTATTGTTAAACGAGCGAAATGGCGTAATGGGCTATTGGGAGCCTAAACATGGCGAAGATGGCACGATGGGCATCGGTGTGATTTTATCAGATCCTAAACTGCAGATGAGGGTGACCAAGGAGCAGTTACTAGCAGAAACGACCGCTAAAAATGGGGAACCTGTAGTATACTACAATGGTGCAGCATGGGATAAAGCAGGAGAAATTACGACTGCAGAGGCCTGGTTTGCCTACCTGAACAATTTTAAACAATCATTAGAACAGCCTTTAAAGGTAACCGTTCAATAAGTCTTATTTTATAAAAACATCGTCAAATGTCGGTACTGAATTTATTTAATTTAAAAGGTAAAATAGCCCTGGTTACAGGCTGTAAACGTGGAATTGGAAAAGCAATGGCAGAAGCATTAGCAGAAGCAGGAGCAGATATCATTGGCGTATCCGCCAGTTTGGAATTGGAAAACTCCGCAGTGGAGCAATCGGTAAAAGCATTGGGCCGTAATTTCAGCGCCTACCAATGTGATTTTAATGACCGCAGTTCACTGAAAGCATTTATTGAAAAAGTGAAAGCAGCACACCCTGTTATTGATATTTTAGTGAATAATGCAGGAACAATTTTGAGAAAACCAATCGCCGAGCATCCAGATGAATATTGGGATGAAGTGATTGCAGTGAATCAAACTGCACCATTTATCCTGACCCGTGAGATCGGAAAAGAAATGATTTTGAGAGGATCAGGAAAAGTAATCTTTACCGCTTCTTTATTGACTTTCCAGGGTGGGATTACGGTTCCAGGTTATGCGGCCAGCAAAGGTGCCGTTGGACAGTTAACGAAAGCTTTTGCGAATGAATGGGCCAGCAAAGGGGTCAATGTGAATGCAATTGCACCGGGTTATATTTCCACAGACAATACCACTGCTTTAAGGGCAGATCAAGATAGAAGCCGCTCAATTATGGAACGTATTCCTGCAGGAAGATGGGGGGAAGCGGAAGACTTTAAAGGGCCAACCGTATTCCTGGCTTCCGAAGCGTCTAACTATATGCACGGTACAGTGATGACTGTTGATGGTGGATGGATGGGGAGGTAAAATGAAAAAATCTAATCTATTCCGGCTGCTCCTTTGGGGCAGCCCATTTTTATTGATCATCTCGCTGAATGCGAATGCCCAGCAAAAGAAAAATGACCGCCCAAATGTGATCATTATTAATATGGATGATATGGGTTATGGAGATACGGAACCTTATGGGATGACCGGTATTCCAACACCAAATTTCAATAGGGCAGCTTCCGAAGGGATGCGCCTCACACATTTCAATGCCGCACAAGCGGTATGCAGCCCCTCCAGGGCAGCACTCCTTACCGGATGTTACCCAAACAGGTTAAGCCTGGCCCATGCTTTAAGTCCGGAAGCAAAAATCGCATTAAATACATCTGAAGAAACCATTGCTTCCATCTTGAAAAAAGCAGGATACAAAACTGCGATGCTCGGAAAATGGCACCTAGGCTCAAAAGCACCATTTTTGCCTACCTATTTTGGCTTTGATAGTTTTTATGGCCTCCCTTATTCGCATGATATGTGGCCTGTTGGTTACGATGGAAAACCATTAGATTCCTCAAGCTACAGAGGGAAATACCCGAGACTGCCGATTTTAGACGGTGAAAAGGTGGTTGCTTATAATGATAACCTGGAAGATCAAGGGAAGTTAACCGGTACTTTCACTAAGAAAGCAGTCGAGTTTATTACGGACCATCAGAAAGATCCTTTCTTTTTATACCTGGCACAGCCGATGCCTCATGTGCCTTTAGCAGCTTCAAAAGCTTTCAGAGGAAAGAGTGAACTGGGCATTTTTGGCGATGTGATCATGGAGCTAGATTGGTCAATTGGAGAAATTATGAAAACACTGGACCGTTATAAATTATCGGAAAACACGATTTTGATCATTACCAGCGACAATGGGCCATGGCTCAATTTTGGCGACAATGCAGGTTCTTCCGGAGGCTTCCGCGAAGGAAAAGGAACCGCTTGGGATGGCGGAACGCGCGTTCCTTGTCTGATCAGGTGGCCTGGAAGCATTCCCGCAGGAAGCCTAAGCTCTCAATTGATGGTCAACATAGATCTTTTGCCTACGATTGCTGCCCTCACAAAAGCGAAATTGCCAGCGTTTAAAATTGATGGGATGGACTTTTCCGATGTGCTGACAGGTAAATCAAATAAAGGTCCGAGGGAAGTTTTTTACTACTATTATGATGTCAATAACCTGAAAGCAGTGCGGTATAAAAACTGGAAATTAGTGTTTCCACATAGTTCCAGGGCTTATTCTGGTAGTTTACCTGGGAAAGGCGGTTATCCTGGCCCGGCACCAGATGTAAAGGTGAAAATGGCTTTATATAACCTTTCTCATGACCCTGGGGAGCAATATGATGTTCAGGAGAATTATCCCGAAATTGTTAAGCAAATACAGATTTATGCAGAAGAAGCAAGGGTGGATCTTGGTGATGAGCTGACAAACAGAAAAGGCGCGAACAGAAGGCCTTCAGGAAAGGTATCTCCCTAAAAAATAACTGCTTTTAAAAGGTGACCATTCTGCTTTAAAAGTCCCCTGCACCAGGAAAAATATTTCGATGCAGGGGGCCTTTATTATTTTACAGGTTACTTTCTATGGCACCTACTTTTTCGCGGTATAAGTCTACTGGACCGTCTAACAACACGGCAATTACAGTTAGATTTTTATCCAGTCGGTCTTCAGGAACAGGAATGTAAACAATTCCAGGAACTGAACTCCAATATAATTTATTGTAGATTTCTGGTTCCATCATGGTTCCTTCTCCCACAATTCTGATTCTGCTGATCTTATTTTTGATGCCTTTTAAAGCAATCGGGCCTGTTGGTTTACCCTCTACAAATAGGAATAAGGTTTGCCTATCGGCAGATAAAGCACTCTTTCCCTGATAATGTCCTTCAGGAAGTCCTTTGGTGGTTTTGTACAAGCTTTCTGAATTTTTAGTGATCCAGTTGTAAAGGGCAGGAGATAAGGTTTTCTTTTCTGCTTCCATTCCCAATCCATCTACGGTTAGTTTTGTAGTTAAGAAAGGGTTATTCCCATCATGAATGGCACTGGCAATTTGTGAAATCTGTTCCTGATCATTGCTGTTTTTTTGAGGAGCTATTGCAGTAATTACCGCAGTTTTTTCTGCCAATCTGATCGGTTCATTGAATTGAATCGCAATCACAGTGACATCTTGATCTGCTGCGTTTTCAGGGATTTTTAAGGTCAGGTTATTGCCGTCTTTTTTATAGCTCAACAATTCAGTACTGCCCACAATTTTCGCCGACTTCACTTTGGAAAGTACCCCGTTTAAGTTGAATATTCCATCATTAGGTACCCAATCCGCATACAGATATAGGGTTTTCCTGTCTTTAGAAAGACTGGTTTTTCCATTGAAATGTTCCGCAGGAATTCCTGAGCGTGTACCGTAGATCGCTTCTCCATGTTTGCTGGTCCATCTGGCAAGACCTTTTAATACGGCTACTTGCTGCTGCGGAATTGTTCCATCAGCTTTAGGACCGATATCCAGCAGCAAATTTCCACCCATACTGATACAATCTACTAAGGTGCGTATGATCATGTTTGGTGATTTATACTTGTTGTCGTAAGGCTGATAACCCCAGGAATCATTAATCGTATAGCACAATTCCCAGTAATCTCCCGCTGGTTTTACCACTGGAATACCCTGTTCCGGGGTTTCATAATCACCATGGTGGTTCAGGCGTGAATTGATGATAATGTCTGAATTGTAACTGCGTAGGTTTTTAAGCACTTTTTGCGCCTGCCATTCTTCGCCATTGTGTTCCCAATCCCCATCAAACCAAATCAAATCCGGTTTGAAGTTCGCAGAAAGCTCATTGAGCTGCTGCTGGTAGTAGTTAAGAAAAGTATTCCATCTTTTAGGTGCTTCTTTCAATTGATACCTTTTATGTTCTCTGGTAAACACATCATAGTCGTTGTAACTCCAGTCCGGTAAAGAGAAATAAAGGCCGGTTTTTAATCCAGAAGCTTTTAATGCCTTCACAAAGGGACTAATCAAGTCTTTTTTTGCGGCGCTATGTTTAATAGTAGTGGTGGCATTTGGTGCTTTCGTGTCCCATAAAGAAACGCCGTCATGGTGTTTTGTGGTGATGACCGAATATTTGGCACCACTTTCTTTAATCAGCTTTACCCATTCTTCAGGTTGATATTTGGAGGCATTAAAGCCATCCAATTGTTTCATATAATTATCGTGGTTGATGTAGTTGTTGAAAAATGCCCAGGATTCTGAAATCCCATTTACCGAATAAACACCCCAATGGATAAATATTCCAAGTTTGGCATCGGTAAACCATTCCATTTTTTTGGTGTTGGCAGCAGTTTTTTCTTTTGATCTGTTCTCCTGTGCATTGCTGGCTGTTAAAGACAGACCAAGAAATAAGGCAGACAGTAAGGTCTTTTTGTTCATAGAATTGATTGGTTTCTTTTGTTTTTGCGTGTTAAGCGTGTGATAATTTGTGGTTGTTTAATGTATTACTGGTGCTGTTTTTTACCTTTTTAATCTTCAGCTGTGACTGATGCAGATCAGAGTTTTATTTCTGCAGATAAGATTTCTGATAATTTAACGGACTCTTTCCGGTAATGATTTTAAAGTGTTTGTGAAAGCTGGCAAAGTTGTGAAATCCACTTTCATAGCAGATCTGCTTTACATTCATGCTGTCCTCAATCAGCAATTTGCAAGCATGACCCACTCTGATTTCAGAGATAAACTGGGTGTAAGTTTTTCGCGTTCTTGACTTAAAGTACCGGCAAAATGAATTCGGACTGATGTTGGCCACAGCAGCCATTTCTTCCATCTGGATTTTTCTTTTGAAGTTTGCCAGTGAATAATTGTAAATCGCGTTGATGCGGTCGTTTTCAATCTCCTCGAAATCATGTCGGAAGCCAATCGAAGATAGTAATTCATGCTGCGAGCAGTTTTCAATGGCCAGCAATGCCTCCATTAAAAGAATAATCCGCTTGGATCCTTCAGAGAGTAAAATGGATTCAATGATCTCCCCGATTACTTTTTTCGCTTTGTCTGAAATTTGAATTCCTCGCTGTGCTTTCTCGAGAATTAGCTTTAAGGCCTTGTTTTCCGGTAGGTTTAAGAAATGATTTCCCCAGAAGTTTTCACAGAAATGAACCACAACAACGTCTGCATTTTCCTGTTCATCTGCTAAGAAATAGCTGTCGTCGAATCTCCAGTAATGGGGGAGGTGTGCACCGATCAATACCACGTCTCCAGATCTGAAACGCTTGATACTGTCGCCAATAAATTGGGTGCCATTTCCTTTCTTAAAATAGATCAATTCCACTTCTGCATGGTAATGCCAGCGGTTGTTGATGTAAGGGACTTTGTCTCTCCTTGCACTAAATGAATTCACAAGGTTGTTTGAAACTTTGAGTAATTGTGGCTTCATAAAATTTGGTTAGGTCAGGCTAAATTTATAAAAATCTTTCATAAATACCTTGTAATATCAACAATACACAAATTAACGCCAATATTGCTGAATGGCCTGAGCTGATAAAGCAGGGTCAAACATCAGGTATAACGAACTCAGGATAATTAGTTTAGAATAAACCATATTTCATAAAAACTGATAACTTTGGTTTTAAACACACAACAACAACCTGAACCAACATGATGAAAAGAACCTGGAGGACCACAATAATGGTCTTTATGCTTCCTATTGCAGTTATTCCAACAAGCGTTAAAGCTCAGAATCAACAAAAAAAAGAAAAACAGTTAAACCTAGCAATGCGTGGCAACCCGCAAAGAAGAGTAGCTTCACAAAAGGTTGAGCCTTCAAAAAAGTCTGCTGCGCCAAATATCATTTTTATTTTAACGGACGACATGGGTTACGGAGATCTTGGTGTTTTCTTTCAAAACCAACGTAAAGATCATAAAAACCTGCCTTACCAATTGACGCCTAATCTGGACCAGATGGCTGCTTCCGGAGCGAAATTCACAAACCAATATAGCAATGCCCCCGTATGTGCACCTTCTCGTGCCTCTTTTATGACGGGCATGAATCAGGGAAATGCGAGTGTCAGAGACAATCAGTTTGATAAGCAAATTGAAAATAACCATACTATAGCCAATATGCTGAAAAGTGCAGGATATGCCACCGCTGCAATAGGTAAATGGGGCTTGCAAGGAGAAACAAAAGAGGAGCCGAACTGGCCTGCTCATCCTTCAAAACGAGGATTCGATCAGTTCTTTGGTTATATGAGACATGCAGACGGACACGAGCATTATCCTTTTGAAGGCCTTTACAGAGGTAAAAAAGAAGTGTATGACAACTATACCAATGTGGCTGCCGACCTAAGTAAAAGCTATACGACAGATTTATGGACCGCTTATGCGAAGAAATGGATCGTAGCACATGAGCAGGGTAAATCAGCAAAACAACCCTTTTTTATGTTTCTGGCCTATGATGCGCCACATGCGGTTTTAGAATTGCCAACTCAGGCTTACCCTGCAGGTGCTGGATTAAAAGGAGGTGTACAGTGGACAGGGAAAAAGGGGGCGATGATCAACACTGCCTCTGGTGAAATTGATACCTATGTGCATCCCGATTATGCAAACGCGACTTATGATGATGATCAAAACCTGAATACTCCTGAAAAGCCCTGGCCAGATACATATAAGCGTTATGCTACTGCCAACCGAAGAATTGATGATGCGATCGGCGATGTGATACAACTTTTAAAAGACCTGAAGATCGATGAAAATACACTGGTGGTTTTCAGTTCTGATAATGGTCCTTCTATAGAATCTTACCTACCAAAAGGGTATGTACCCAACAGCCCTGAGTTTTTTGGAAGTTTCGGTCCTTTTGATGGAATCAAAAGAGACGTTTGGGAAGGTGGATTGAGAATGCCTGTATTGGCGCGCTGGCCTTCAAAGATTAATCCCGGGCAAACCATTGCCTTACCTAGTATGCTATCTGACTGGATGCCTACTTTTGCCGAAGCTGCCAATATCCCTGCGCCAGCAAGGTTAGATGGCATTTCGTTGCTGCCAACCTTAATAGGGAAGGGCAAACAGGAGCAAGGACAGGTATATATAGAATATACAGAAGGAGGAAATACGCCGGATTTCAAAGAATTTGAAGCCAGCAGAAGGGGCAGGAAACGCAACCAGATGCAAATGATCCGTATTGGAGATCTGGCCGGCGTACGCTATAACATCAAATCTGCTGATGATGATTTCGAAATCTATGATGTGGTCAAAGACCCAAAAGAAAAGACTAATCTAGGTGGAGATGTGGCTTATCGCAGTCTGCAGGAAAAAATGAAGGCGAAAGTTTTACAAGGCAGAAAGGTAGATGCCGAAGCCCCTCGTCCTTATGATACAGCGTTGATTCCAGGCTTAAATCCAATAGGAAATCTAACGGCAGGCATCAACTGGAAGTTCTTTAAAGGCGATTTCTCATGGGTGGTTACTGAAAAAGGAAGAATTCCATTGCAAAAAGGAACGACTACAAGCCTGGAAAATCATAAAACCCCTAAACTTTCTGGGATGATGTTGTATGAAGCTTGGTTTAAAGCGCCGAGAGACGGTGAGTATAGCTTCTCCTTAGCAAGTAATGGAAAAGCTTATCTGCGTTTGCATGAAGCGGAATTGCTGGATGCCGATTATGACTATTCGCCGAGAAAAGAAATCAGCACTACTGTAAAACTTAAAGCTGGATATCACCCAATCAAAATCTACGCTAAGCAAGAACAGGGAAAGGCAATATCGTTGCGCTTAAAGCAAAAAGAAGCTGGAGCTAACTGGCAGGATATGAGTGATAAAGATCTTTTTATCGTAAAATAACTGGCTTCAATCATTTCTAAAGAAGATTATGCCATAAAAAAGTGAGTTTAAACTTTCATTTAACCAAAAAGTTAATTACATTTGAGCTTACCCTTTCGAGGGTATGTTTTTCATAGGTAGATGTAGGGTCGGAAATTTATTTCCGATCCTTTTTTTTTACGTCGGTTTTTGGTTGTTTTTCCATCTACACTCATTCCATACATCGTATTTGTTTTAACTTTATCTTTGCAGCTGCTATGGATAAGAAGAAAATCATTGTTGCCATTACCGGAGCCAGCGGCTCCATCTACGCGAAACTACTGCTTGATAATTTAATGTCCCTTTCTGATCAGATCGAGACGGTCGCTGTAGTGATGTCCGACAATGCGAAGGAAGTATGGCGCTTTGAACTCGGCAACGAAGACTACGATCGCTACCCTTACAAATTCTATCCGAAAATGGACTTCAATGCGCCTTTCGCTTCGGGTTCCGCAAAATTTGACACTATGATTATCATTCCATGTTCGATGGGAACCCTTGGCAGAATCGCTCATGGCATCTCCAACGACCTCATCAGCAGAGCAGCCGATGTAGTCTTAAAAGAACGCAGGAAATTGATCGCTGTAGTGCGTGATACGCCTTTCAGCCTCATTCACATCAATAATCTGAAAATTGTAACCGAAGCTGGCGGCATCATTTGTCCGGCAAGCCCCTCGTTTTATTCCCTGCCAAAAACCATCGAAGAGGTCGCACAAACGGTCGTTAGCCGGGTCATCGACCTTGCCGGTCTTCGTCAGGATAGTTACCGCTGGAATGAGGAATAATCTCAGCTAAAACCTTATCTTTGCGCATTCTCAAAGAAATTTTATAAGGGCTAAATGAAGAAGGTTGCATTTTATACACTAGGTTGTAAGTTAAATTTTTCAGAAACTTCAACAATAGGAAGGTTATTTACCGATGCCGGATACGCGGTGGTGGATTTTACAGCTGGGGCGGATGTATATGTAATCAATACCTGCTCTGTAACGGAGCATGCGGATAAGAAATGCCGCAAGGTAGTTAAAGAGGCCCTGAAATATGCTCCGAATGCTTATGTGACGATTGTAGGATGTTATGCACAGCTGAAACCAGTAGAAATTGCCGAAATTGAAGGCGTGGATATGGTATTGGGTGCTGCAGAGAAATTCCGTATTGTAGAATATATCTCTGATCTGACGAAACTACCAAAGGCCGTTATTCATCAGCAAAACATAGAAAAAGTAAACCATAATTTTATTGCGGCTTATTCGATAGGGGACAGAACGCGTACTTTCCTGAAAGTTCAGGACGGCTGTGATTATCCTTGTACTTATTGTACCATTCCTTTGGCACGTGGCGGCAGTCGGAGTGATACCATCGAAAACGTAGTCAACAGAGCCACACAAATCGCGGAAAGCGGTGTGAAAGAAATCGTGCTTACCGGTGTAAACCTGGGCGATTTCGGGATCAGAGATGGCCAGAGAGAAGATAAATTCTTCGACCTGGTAAAAGCCCTGGATGAAGTAGAGGGAATCGAAAGAATCCGCATCTCTTCCATCGAACCCAACCTGCTCAGCAATGAGATCATTGAATTTGTAGCTACTTCAAAAAGATTTGTACCCCATTTCCATATTCCATTACAATCTGGTTCTAACAAGATCCTGGGGTTAATGAAAAGACGTTACCAAAGAGAACTATATACTGAACGCGTAGCCAAAATTAAAGCATTAATTCCAAATTGCTGTATCGGTGTAGATGTGATTGTAGGTTTTCCTGGAGAAACGCATGAAGATTTTCTGGATACCTATCAGTTCCTGAATGAATTGGATGTTTCTTACTTACACGTATTTACTTATTCTGAACGCGAGCAAACTGCTGCGGCAGAAATGAAAGGGGTGGTAGCGGGAAGTACCAGAGCCGACCGCAGTAAAATGCTCCACATCTTATCGGATAAAAAACGCAGAGCTTTCTATCAATCACAGATTGGTACCGTAGGCGAAGTGCTTTTTGAAGACGATCAGAAAGATGGTTTCATGCATGGTTTCACTAAAAACTATGTGAAAGTAAAAGCAAAATACGACCCGGTGATGGTGAATGAGATTAAAAGAGTGAAATTGCTTGAACTTACTGCTGATGGTGAGGTAGAAGTTGCAGAAAGCGAAGAAGTTTTAGCTCATTAATCTTATATTCGCATAAAAACCTTTCTAAAAGTATGTTTCCAACTGTATCCCATTTTATAGAATATCTTTTCGGTGTTCAGATACCCCTTCCTTTCAATACCTTCGGTGTTTTTGTAGCTTTAGCTTTCATTGCAGGTTACTGGGCATTTACAGAAGAATTTAAACGTAAAGAAGCCTTGGGGATCATCCATCCGATCAAGAAATACATTACTGTAGGAAAACCTGCTACTACCTTAGAACTATTCTATAACGGTGTTTTTGGCTTCCTGATTGGATATAAACTGGTTTACGCATTATTGAATTATAAGCTGTTTGTGAGCGATGCCCAAACGGTATTGCTATCTACAAAAGGCAGTATTTTAGGCGGTCTGTTCTTTGCAGGCCTATTCGCCTACTGGGATCATAAAGAGAAAAACAGGGTTAAATTACCGGCACCAAAAACGGTAGAAGTGATCCAGCATCCTTATGAGCTGATGGGCAATATGATTGTCTGGGCAGCCGTATGGGGATTCCTTGGCGCGAAAATATTTGATAACCTGGAGCATTGGGATACGTTTGTACAAGACCCAATTGGTGGATTGCTATCTTTCAGTGGATTGACCTTTTATGGCGGCTTGATTTGCGGTGGTGCTGCGGTATTATATATTGCTAAAAAGAACAATATTAAGGTCTTGCACATGCTTGACATTGGTGGTCCGGGAATGATGCTGGCTTATGCAGTTGGTCGTATCGGCTGCCAGATGTCGGGAGATGGAGATTGGGGAATTGACAACCTGAATCCTAAACCAGTAAGCTGGCTGCCAGATTGGTTATGGGCCTATACTTATCCTAATAACGTGGCAAATGAAGGGATTCCAATCCCTGGCTGTGTGGGTAAATTCTGCCATGAACTGGCCAATCCGGTATATCCAACCCCAATTTATGAGGTGATCGTTTGCTTTATCTTATTCTTAATCCTTTGGAAAGTCCGCACCAGAATTAAAGTTCCTGGTATGATGTTTGGAATTTACCTGATGTTGAATGGCCTGGAAAGATTTTTTGTCGAATTGATCCGTGTCAATACCAAATACGATGTAGCTGGCATCCGCTTTACTCAGGCAGAATTGATTTCCAGCATATTATTTCTATCCGGTTTACTGCTGGTTCTGTATTCTGTGAAGAATAAAGAAAAGCTTGCGAACTATTAAAATTTAAGATTTGAATTACGAATTACTTTGTTCTAAAGTTGTAGCTATAGCCCGTTTAACCGGCAATTTTATCCGCAAGGAGTCTATGAATTTTGACGCGAATGCGGTAGAAATTAAAGGTTTGAACGACCTGGTCTCTTATGTCGATAAAAATGCCGAAAAGCAATTGGTTAGGAATCTGGTAAAATTGATTCCAGAGGCGGGCTTTATCACAGAGGAGGAGACCATGAATACTACTGGTTCAGTTTTCAACTGGATTATCGACCCTTTAGACGGGACCACAAACTTTATCCATGGCTTGCCAACGTATGCGATCAGCATTGCGCTTTATGAGGATGGACAGCCGGTAATTGGTGTCGTTTATGAAATCAATAGGGGAGAGATGTTTTCTACTTACAAAGGCGGGGCTGCTTACCTGAACAACAAGGAAATATCGGTATCTAGACGTACTGCTTTAAGCGAAACGCTGATAGGAACCGGTTTTCCATACTATCAGTTCGACAAACAGGAGGCCTATATGCAATTGTTATCAGAAATGATGCGCAGCTGTCATGGTTTAAGAAGGATTGGTTCAGCGGCTACTGATTTAGCTTATGTGGCTTGCGGTAGGTTTGATGGCTTTTTTGAATACAACCTGAATTCCTGGGATGTTGCTGCAGGTGCTTACCTGGTGCAGCAGGCAGGAGGGAATATCCTTAATTTCTCTGGCGGTACCGAGTATATTCAGCAGCGTGAGATCCTGGCAACGAATGGCCATATTGATGGAGAGTTGCTGGCGATTATGGACCGATACTTCTAACACAGGATCATTTTAAAAATACTTATATAGAAAAAGGCCTTGATTTTATCAATCAAGGCCTTTTCTCGTATATGCTTTTAGGGCTTATAAAGCTTCAGATACTACTTCTTTCACTTCAGGAACCATACGCTGTAATAAATTCTGGATACCAGATTTTAACGTAATGGTAGAAGATGGACATCCACTGCATGAACCTCTAAGCTCTACAGTAACCACACCTTCGTCAAATGATTTATAGCTGATTGCACCACCATCCTGCTCTACTGCCGGACGAACGTAGTCGTGCAGGATTTGCTGGATTTTGATTTCGATATCCGTTCCAGTGAATGCTGGAGCAGCTTCGTCAGTTTCTTCTTTGATTTTATATTCTGATTCTACTGCACCTTTTACGAATTCTTTCAGGATTGGCTCAATATCAGCCCATTCTGCATCTTCCGTCTTGGTAATGGTGACAAAGTTACTCGCAAAAAAAACGCCGTTTACAAAGTTGAACTTGAACAGTTCCTTTGCAAAAGGAGATAGCTCAGCACTCTCTTTAGTCGCAAAATCTTCACTGCCGTTGATCAATAATTTATTGACCATGAATTTCATGGTGGCAGGGTTAGGGGTTTGTTCTGTATATACGTTGATCGTCATTGTCTTTTTTTCTTACAAAAATAAATAATTCAAAGCTGCAAATTACGGTATCGATGTCTGTTTTAGGTCATTAATTCCTAGAAGACACCTGTGTAGTTAAATGGGGTAATTTTCTTTAATTCTGCTTTTATCGTGTCGTTTACCGCTAAACCATCAATAAAGGTGGCCATCGTGTCTGCTGTGATCTTTTGATTGGTGCGTGTCAGGTCTTTTAAAGCCTCGTAAGGGTTCGGGTAAGCCTCTCTTCTCAACACGGTTTGAATCGCTTCTGCAACCACTGCCCAGTTGTTTTCCAGGTCAGCTGCAATCGCATCATTGTTCAGGATGATTTTGTTTAAACCTTTAAGCGTAGAAACCATGGCAATTACGGTATGTGCCATAGGAACACCTACATTTCTCAATACTGTAGAATCGGTCAAGTCTCTTTGTAAACGGGAGATGGGTAATTTTGCAGCTAAGAATTCGAATAAAGCATTTGCCAATCCTGCATTTCCTTCTGCATTTTCAAAATCAATCGGGTTTACTTTATGCGGCATGGCCGATGAACCTACTTCTCCTTCTTTAATTCTTTGTTTGAAGTAGTTTTTAGAGATGTATGCCCAGATGTCACGATCAAGATCGATAATGATGTTATTGATGCGTTTCAAAGCATCACATTGTGCTGCAAACTGATCGTAATGTTCAATCTGTGTAGTATGCTGTGCACGTGTTAATCCCAATACTTCGTTCACGAAGTGGTTAGAAAAATCTACCCAGTTTACATTTGGATAAGCAATGTGGTGTGCGTTGAAATTACCTGTAGCACCGCCAAATTTTGCGCTGTTAGGGATGTTTTTTAAGTTGTTTAACTGAATTTCTAAACGTTCTGCAAATACCAGGAATTCTTTACCCAATTTAGTAGGTGAAGCAGGTTGTCCATGCGTAAATGCCAATAATGGAACATCTTTCCACTCTGTGGCCAGTTCTTTAATCTTGCTGATTAAATTGCTGATATTAGGATAATATACTTCGTTTAAGGCCAGCTTAAAGGTGTAAGGAATTGCAGTGTTGTTGATGTCCTGAGAAGTCAATCCAAAATGGATGAATTCTTTGTAATCCTGGAAGCCTAAATCGTCAAATTGTTTTTTGATGAAATACTCAACCGCCTTCACATCATGGTTGGTTACTTTCTCCGTGTCTTTAATTTCCTGCGCATGTACATCTGAGAATTGCTCATGAATCAGACGCAGTTTACTATAATTGGATTTATCAAATTTCGCTAATCCAGGTAGTCCGATTTCACATAGTGAAATGAAATACTCTACTTCCACATATACCCTGTATTTAATTAAGGCAGATTCAGAAAAGTACTTAGACAGGCTTTCAGTTGTATTTCTATAACGGCCATCTATTGGAGATATAGCTTGTAATGGTGATAAATTCATGGATATTAAGATTGTTTATAGCCGCGAAGTTACGTATTATTAGCCGTTTTTGGGAATGGAAGGCGCGCTAATTGAAGTTCAGGGCACAAAAAAAGGCTTTGGAATAGTCCAAAGCCTTTTTTTGTGGAGTTAATTAAAACTAGTGAGCAGCTGGTTTAGCAACTTCAGTAGTAGTTTTAACAACTGTATCTTTTACTGTAGAATCAACAACGTTAGTATCAACTGTAGTTACAACAGCACCTGAGTCAGTTAATGTAGTGTCAGTTGATTCACCTTTTTTCTCTGATGAACAAGCTGCTACTGATAAAGTGATTGCTAATGCTGCGAAACCTAATTTAAATGCGTTTTTCATTATATTTTGTTTAAATGTTAAATAATCAATTTTGTAGATTAATACCCTATATCCGAAAAGGTAACCCAGGTAATCCAATTTATTTTTATTTTTTTCAAATTTATTTTTCAAGGCCTGGAATCAGGGAGAAAGTGGGCATTTATTGGTTTCGGATGCAGAAAAGGAAAGCTCGGGAAGAGACCTGAATTTTTATAGGGGCTGGGAGAGGTTCGGATAGGGGCTGGGTAGCAGAGACTAACCTAACCCTAGTGAACCCTAACCGACCCCCTTCCGATAGCTATTATAAGGCCCTTCTCTTCCCGAACCCTTCCCGAACACTACCTGGTCTTTTTATCCTGAAAATGAATGGAGGGTTTGGGGATTTCTGCGGAATATAGCGGCAGTAAAAATATAAATGCAACAAAAAAGGTGCTGGATTTCTCCAGCACCTTTTTTGATTAGCCTTTTGAGCTTATTTTTTAGTTACAGTGTCAGTAGCAACAGTAGTAGTTTTTACAGTAGTATCTTTTACTGTAGAATCAACAACGTTAGTATCAACTGTAGTAACAACAGCACCTGAATCAGTTAATGTAGTATCAGTTGATTCACCTTTTTTTTCTGATGAACAAGCTGCTACTGATAAAGTGATTGCTAAAGCTGCAAAGCCTAATTTAAATGCGTTTTTCATTATAAGTCTATTTTAAATAATTAATTAATTTTGCAGATTAATACCTGAAAGATTAAAAGGTAACCCGCTCAATCCAAAAAAAAATAAAATATTTTTATTTGACGAATTTGGATCTTCAGACGTTATGTTAAGGTATTAGGGAAAGATCAGAAAAAAGTATTTTTTTTTGGTTAACATTGGGTTACCATTCACGTATAAATGTATTAATTGGTGAGTAATAAGTTAAGCAGTTCAGTTCCAACAGATAGAGAGGTAGTTTTAGGGATACTAAATGACTCGGAAGATACGCTAAATAAACTGTACACCGGATATTTTCCGATGGTATTGCAGTTTATCCTGAATAATAACGGTGATGAGGATGATGCAAAAGACGTGTATCAGGAAGGAATCATCGTATTATACAATAAAATAAAAGGCGGAAATTTTGAATTGAGCAGTAAGCTAAAGACCTATATATACTCAGTTTGCAGAAGGATTTGGTTGAAGAAACTTTCCCAGGAAAGCCGGAAAACCAATAACATCTCGGATTTTGAGGATATCATGGCAGTAGAGGTAGATTTGGAGCATCATGAAGAAAAAGATCAGCAGTTTGATAAAATGAACGATGCGCTTCTTCATCTTGGTGAACCCTGCAAAACCATTATTCAGGATTTTTACATCAACGGTCTGTCTATGCAGGAAATTTGTGAGAAATTTGGCTATACCAATACGGATAATGCCAAGACTCAAAAATATAAATGCTTACAACGGCTGAAGAAATTGTTTTTTCAAGTTTAAAGGTGATATGAGAAACGAGATTGAGTTAGAGGGTATAATTGAAGATTATTTAAATGGCAAACTTT
Source organism: Pedobacter polysacchareus (assembly GCF_019802255.1). GTDB lineage: Bacteria > Bacteroidota > Bacteroidia > Sphingobacteriales > Sphingobacteriaceae > Pedobacter > Pedobacter polysacchareus. The sequence continues at coordinate 720,574 of NZ_JAHYSS010000002.1, forward strand.
CTGAGACAGAAAGAGTAGCTTTTGAGCAGCTTCGCAAGAATGATCCAACGGTGGATCATAAAGTAGTTGCGCATAAGGTTTTTCTGGATTCTTTAGGAGAGTATGCAAATAAGATGGATTTAAAAGCGAAAATGGATCGCGCCCATGCAGAAATTGACGTGGAGCGCTTAACAGAAACGTTAAGACCTCATCCTTCCCGTATCATTAACTTATGGAGAAAAAATAAAGCAGCGATCGCCGTTGCCGCTTCTTTCATCCTGTTAACGATTGTAACCGTTTACTCTATCCAGCAAAACACCAAACAAATTGGTAGCGTAGAGCTGGTGAGCAGGGAATTGACGAAGATTAAAAATTCTCAAAGCAGCCTGATCAGAATTATCAATTCTAAAAATACACCTAAAAATGTGAAACCTGCCAATTTTGGAGGAACAGGCTTTGCATTAACTGCCAACGGTTATTTGCTAACCAATCTGCATGTGGTAGATGGCGCTGATTCTGTATATGTTCAGGACAGTAAAGGGGATTCATATAAAGCTAAAGTAGTCAGAACAGATTCTCAATATGACCTGGCCATTTTAAAAATTACAGATCGCTCCTTCAGCCCGCTTTCTAACCTTCCTTACCGATTGAAACAAAGTGGAATAGGCATGGGAGATGTGGTATATACTTTGGGTTTCCCTAAAGATGATGCCGTATTTGGCGAAGGTTACGTGAGCTCAAAAACAGGTTATAATGGCGATACCACACAATATCAGGTGGCTATTCCTGTAAATCCGGGGAATAGTGGTGGTCCTTTATTAGACCATCAGGGTAACATCATCGGAGTCATCTCAGCGAAAGAAAAACAAGTAGATGGGGCTACGTTTGCCATTAAATCAAAATATATTCAAGAGGCTTTAAACTCTATTCCTAATGATTCTTTAGGTAAAAAAGTCGCTTTTAATAAAAGAAATTCTTTGCAAGGCCTGAGCAGAAACAAGCAGGTGCAGAAAATACAGGATTATGTGTTCATGATCAAAGTATACAAATAGAAATTTTCTTTATCAATCATTGGAAAGACCCTATCGCTGATCTCGCTATAGGGTCTTCTTTTTTTAAGTCATTTTTTCTGAGTTCTTTCTTAAAAATTCCTAGTTTTATACTTAAAGCGGAATTAATTTAAGAACGAAGGCCTAATTAGGAAAACATGGATTTTGGAAAGGTTGCAGCGGATGAACTTCAAACGATAGATTTTACATTGCCGGCGGATGGCCAGCAAACTGCGCTGACTTTGCCCGGTAAACCGGCCTTAAAAACACCAGCTTTTTATGTGGGCTGTGCAAAATGGGGTAGAAAAGAATGGTTGAATATGATTTATCCAGCCAAAACTAAAGAAGCCAATTTCCTGGATGAATATGTGAAGCATTTTAATGCAATAGAACTGAATGCTGTTTTCTATAGTTTGCCGAAACCTGAACAAATCCGGAAATGGAAAGAAAAGGCCGCTTTGAATGCTAAGCATGGTTTTCTTTTTTGTCCGAAGTTTTCTCAATCGATCAGCCATTTAAAAAGGCTAAAAGGGGCAGAGGCGGCTACGGATATTTTCCTCTCTGGTATCTCAGAATTTGGGGAATACCTCGGACCTTGCTTTCTTCAGATGGGAGATAATTTTGGACCGAAAAATAAAGAAGTCTTACAAGCCTATCTCGAATCGCTGCCCGCAGATTTATCCATGTTCGTAGAGCTTAGAAATCCAGAATGGTTTTCAATTGAAAGTAACCGAAAACCGCTTTTTGAAATGCTGGCCAGCTTAAATAAGGGAGCTGCAATTACCGATGCCAGCGGCAGAAGGGACGTGATCCACATGGAACTGACGATCCCAGAAGTGTTCATTCGATTTGTAGGGAATGGCGCAGATTTTAAAGCCTCAGATGAAGCCAGAATTGATGAATGGGTCAAGCGTCTTAAAGTATGGCTAGGTGAGGGGCTAGAAAATGTTTACTTCTTTTTGCATCAGCACGATGAAAAAGATACACCAATTCTTGCCAATTATACCATCAAAGCATTTAACAAGCATTTAGGCAGTGACCTTCCGGAAATTAATTTCTTAGGCGGGAAAAATGGAGAAATTACAAAAGACCCACAATTATTCTAAAAAGTATACTAAATTTGTAGATATTATAATTTATACCCTAAAACCACACAATTATGAGTTTAAGAATAGGGGACGTAGCGCCCAACTTTAAAGCAGAAACTTCCATCGGGAACATCGATTTTTATGAATTCTTAGGAGATAGCTGGGGTGTTTTATTCTCTCATCCGGCGGATTATACTCCGGTATGTACCACTGAACTTGGTCGTACCGCTTCTCTAAAAGGTGAATTCGAAAAAAGAAATGTAAAAGTACTGGCCTTAAGCGTAGATTCAGCAGAATCACATAAAGGATGGATCAAGGATATCAATGAAACACAAAATACCAATGTAGAGTTCCCAATCATTGCGGATGAAGATAAAAAGATCGCAGATCTTTATGATATGATCCACCCAAATGCTTCGGAAACTTTAACTGTGCGTTCTTTATTTGTGATTTCGCCAGATAAAAAAGTGAAATTGATGCTGACTTACCCAGCTTCTACCGGAAGGAACTTTGATGAAGTATTGAGAGTCATTGATTCTTTACAGCTCACCGCTAAATACAGTGTTGCTACGCCAGCAGATTGGAAAGATGGTGATGATGTAGTAGTCATGAACAGCATCAAAACTGAAGATATTCCTGCAAAATTCCCAAAAGGATATAAAGAAATTAAGCCTTATTTACGAATGACACCTCAGCCAAATAAATAGCTGTTCGTTAATTCCTATTGGGTTATTTTAGGAAAACGCCCCAAAAATCGTCTGGATTTTTGGGGCGTTTTCTATTTTAATCGTATGGATTTGTTTTAGAAACCTGGGGAGCAATTAGCCAATAGAGCTCGTAAATAGGCTTTCATAATGATGGTATTTTGTTTTGAGTTCCTTGCTGAGCTCCAGCTGCTGGTGGTCCCTGCTCATCTCTTCCAATCCATTGATGATAGATAAGCCCAGCTGTATGTCTCTTAAGCGCCTTCTTTGTTGTTCTGGTTCCAGTGAAGCGATATATTGCAGTTCCAGATCTAAAAAGGAAAGCGTTTGTTTAGCCATTAGACTAGCCTGCTGTACATCTTTAAGCTCATAAAAAATCCTGATGCTGTTGAACCTGTTAATGGTATCCTGGATAGAATAGGTTTTCAAAGGCAGTTCTTTAGTAGTTTTTTTCATGACCGCCATCGCCCGTTCAGGTTTACCCGCCAAGATCAGGTTAGTAGCCAATGTATTATGAAAAGTCCATGTAGTTTCTGCAATGGATCTGCTTTCAATATCCAGGTATTTTGCAGTTTTAAAGCCAGAAAAGCTCATTTTATTCATCACATTGTCGTACATCACTGTTGTATTGGTCACCTGTGATTTATCACGTTCATCTTTAGGATCTGTTTTTAATGGCAATAAACGGTAAGCATAACCTTCTAAATACAGGTATTTTTCTAAGCCAATATAGGTATCCGGAGATACGGAAGTGGCGAAATATATCGGTCTTTCCCAGTTATTGTGTACCAGGATATCATACATCGCCAGATCCGCTTTACCGATAAAGCTCTTATCAACTTTCCATTCCATGCGGGCAGCAGCTTTGTCTTTATCTGCTGCTTTAATGGTATTTGTTTTGACCAGCTGATCAGCATCAATACTCATTTTAAGTTGCTTAGTCGGCAGAATATTTTCAAAAGATCCATCACTCATCTGTAATTTATCCTCCTTATTGTCGGAAGTCAGTACGGTTAACAGTTCTTTTAATTCCACACTATCGGTGATGCCGTAATCCACATAAGGAATATAATCACGTACACCTTGCTGGTATTTCTCAGGAGCCATCGTAATAGGCAGTGCGGCGGATTTGTTCTGCGCTCTTTTCAATTGATTGATGAAATCGCCATCGCTTAAGAATTGGATGCAAATCACGCGGACATCAGTTCTGATGCCTTCGACCTCCTGTGCATACCATAATGGATAAGTATCATTATCTGCATTGGTAAATAAAATCGCGTTTGGCGCACAGGAATTCAGGTAGTTTGCCGCCCAGTCTCTTGCTGTGGTTTTGCCGGAACGGTCATGATCATCCCAGCCTTGTGTCGCCATTAAAGTAGGCGCAATGAGTAATCCGGTTAGCGCGGCAGCCATCAGACTCATTTTTTGAGGCATAAAGCGCGACAGCAATTCTTTGATGGCCAATATGCCGAAGCCAATAAAGATGCAGAAGGCATAAAAAGAGCCGACATACGCATAATCGCGTTCTCTTGGCTGCAGCGGGTCCTGATTTAAATAGAGAATGATGGCCAGGCCGGTGAAAAAGAATAAAGTCCCAATGACTAAAGTTGCCTGTTTGTCTTTTCTATAGAGAAAGATCAATCCAGCCATTCCCAACAGGAAAGGTAAGCCAAAGAGCAGATTGTGACCTTTATTTTCTTGTATAGATGGAGGTAGTTTTGCTTGTGAACCCAGTCTGATGGCATCTAAAGGCTTAATCCCTGATAACCAGTTGCCATCTTCCAGATTACCATGCCCCTGAATGTCATTTTGACGGCCAACAAAGTTCCAGAAGAAATAACGCAGATACATGAAACCTACCTGATAAGAACTGAAAAAGCTGAGGTTGTCGGCCATGGTTGGCGATTGCCCTTTTTCCATTCCCATCCATTGCTGGTAGAAATTTTCATGATTGGGTTTCCCACTGTACATCCTTGGGAAAAGCATGTTTTTGTCGTATTCAACTTTAAAGGATTTTCCCGATTCCTCATATTTAGCGCTGCCTTTACGGTATTGTGTACCGGTTTCTTTAAAGTCGGTTTGCTTGGCATCAAAGGTTTTTCCATACAGTAATGGGGTTTCACCATAATTGGTTCGGCCGAGGTAACTGTATAGGGAAAATGGGTTGTCGGGATTTGACAGGTTGATACTTGGCTTGGCATTCGCCCGGATTAAGATGACGAAATAGGAACTGAAGCCGAAAATAATAAAGGCCAGACAAATTAAGCTCAGGTTTAAATTCGGTTTACGATGTTGGATGGAGTAATAAATGCCATAACTGATCGAACCGATCAATAGTAAAATAAAGGCTATAACGCCATAACCGAAATTAAATCCTAGCGTGTTGACAAAGAAAAGATCGAATTTAGCAGCGATCAGGACCAGGTATTGTACGATCACAATTTGGACAAAGCCTACAATCAGACAGGCAATAGCAAAGGCTTTTAAAGTGCCGAACCAGCTGACTTTTTTTGTGGTCTTGAAATAATAAACCAATACAATGGCAGGAATGGTGAGTAAACTTAATAGGTGTGCACCGATGGATAAGCCCACAAGAAAAGAAATGAAAACCAGCCAGCGGTTGTCCATACTTTTTTCCCATTTCAATATCGCCCAGAATACTATGGCTGTGAAGAGGGTAGATAAGGCATATACCTCTGATTCTACCGCTGAAAACCAAAAAGTATCGGAAAAAGTATAGGCTAAAGCGCCTACAGCACCTGCAGCAATTACGCCGAGCATTTCCAGTTTGGTTTTTTCTTTGGAATATAGTTTGGAGGCCATCGCAGTGATGGTCCAGTAAAGGAACATAATGGTGGCTCCACTAAATAGTACCGAGCTGAAATTTACCCAATAAGCGATTTTCGCAGTATTGCCCATGGCGAGTAAGGAGAATAATTTGCCGATCATTAAGAACAATGGGGCTCCCGGTTGGTGACCTACCTGAATTTTAGCACTGGCGGCAATGAACTCTCCACAATCCCAGAAACTGACGGTCGGTTCCATCGTCAGCCAATACACAAAGCTGGCAATTCCAAAAAGGAGAAAGCCTACCAGGTTGTTGATGCGGCAATAATTTTTCATGATGTGAGGTTTAATTTATGGTTAATCAAAAATAACCAAATCATTAAAGGATAGTTAGTTAGAATTGTTAAAGTATGTTAAAGAATGTTAAATTTTGTCGGATGATGTGGAGCAAGGAACAGGTGATATACAGCAAGGGATACGTGATATTGAGCAAGAAACAGATGATGTGGAGAAAGAAATAAATACGGTGGAGGAAGAAATGGGGAATGTTAAGAAAAGAAATAGGTGTGTATTAAGAAATGGGAGGGAGGGCGTGCCTTTAGTAATGTTCCTCAATATGGGCATCAATCACCAGGTACCCTTGTTTTTTACTCTGCGTAAAGATTAAAAAGCGATGTTGATCAGGTTTGATCTTGTACTTTTTGACCAGCTGTTCTGCTTTATCACGGTAATTTCTGGCAATCACATTCCCTCTCAGGTCTTTTTCTTTTTTAAGATCCGCAGGGGTCAAAAGGCCATTGATTTTGAATCTTCTTCCAGGAAAATCGCTGATCACCTTTGAAGAGGTATAGAGCTGTGTTTGTGAATGCAGTTTCTGCAGGCCATATCTGCTGGCAATCAGGTTGAATGCGCCGCCTTTTAACAGTGCGGTATCTGGCTCGTATAGGTATTCCTGTAAATCAAGTTCTGGAATTTCGGCTTCTGTATCCTCTTCTCCTTTGAAAAAGCTAAAGTTTTTTTCTTGCTCATTTAGTGTTGTACAAACGATTTTCACTTGTTCAGGAGGTTGATTTTCTAGGACCCAAAGCAACTCTTTACATTCGTTTTTCACACTGACTACATGGATTTCGCTCACGTTTTTCAGTTCCTTTAATCCGGCACTGAGGTCGAGTAAAGGAGCAGTTTTAATGATGATTCTTCTTGATTTCGACAGTAAAAGATCTAGGTGTTCCACCACATTTGGTGTACAGTCTTTGAGCATAAACACTTTGCCTATACTGCTTCTTCTGGCTGGATCGATGTAAATATTGTCGAATGCGACTTGATTTTCCTGAAGGTAGGCAATGCCATCCAATGCTAAAAACGTCATGTTAGACTGTTTTAGCACCTGCGCATTGTATGCTGCAATTTCAGAAAGCTCCGGATAGAGCTCACAATGCGTAACTGATTTCAATTTCCTTGAAAAGAAAAGACTGTCGACGCCAAAACCGCCAGTCAGGTCAATCAGGCTTTCTCCAATCGTTAAACGGGATTTATAGGCGGCGGTACTCTCCGAAGAACATTGCTCAATGGACAGTAAAGCTGGATAATAAATCAGTTCCTGCTGATACCAGGTAGGGAGTTTTTTGACGCTTTTCTGTTTCGCGGCAATCTGGTTGGCCAGTTCTTTCGAACTGACCTCCGGAAATGGACTTTTAGCCATAGCAATGGTAAATACATCCCCATTTAAATGGTTATTGATATATTCCTGTACTGCTGGGGCTAAAATATTTTTATTCAATGGAATGGATTTAAGAACTAGGGTTACGGTCTTTCATTACAATCTGACAAGTGTGTCTGCTTTTAACTTCCAGCAAAATGCTTTTGTTAACGGTTACACGATCAATTGTTTCCTGGTTGTAATACCTGATGGTGACCAGCTCTAAACCCGTGTTGTATTTTACTTTGTACTGAACGGAAAGCTCCTCAATTAGTTTTTTTAATTTCTCTGGATCCTCATCAATACTCACAGAAAAACTGATGGCTGAGTTGAGCATCGTATTGATTTTCACTTTGTGCTTATGGAATAGGCTGAAAATATCACTCAGGTTTTCTTCGATAATGAAAGAGAAATCTTTAGGGAAAATAGAGATCAGCACCTGCTTTACCTTGAAGATAAAAGAAGGAACTGGCAATTGGTTTTCTGCATTCGTAATGTCCGTTCCTTCTGCTTCCGGATGAAGGAAAGAGCGTACAAAAAGTGGAATGTTTTTATTCTGGATGGGTTTAATGGTTTTCGGGTGGATCACTGTTGCTCCATAATAAGCCAGCTCTATGGCGTCATGATAGGAGAGTTGAGGGATACGTTCCGTTTCGTCAAACCATTTTGGATCTGCGTTTAACACGCCTGGAACATCTTTCCAGATGGTTAAAGAATCCGCATTCAGGCAGGAAGAGAAAATTGCTGCCGAATAATCAGAGCCTTCACGACCTAAGGTAGTGGTGAAATTTTCACTGGTCCCACCAATAAATCCTTGCGTTACGCCAATGAAGTGATCCAGCACAGGCAAGAGTTCCTGCTGTACTGCTGCCTCTGTTTTTTCCCAGTTTACATTTCCTTCCCGGTAATTATTATCGGTTTGGATAAAATTACGGGCATCCAGCCATTTGGCTTTTAGACCGGTTTCTGCCAAATACGCAGCAACAATTTTAGTAGAAATGACTTCTCCGATCGACACGATCTGATCGTAGATATAATCCGGACTATCTGTGATTTCTTCTTCAATTAACCAGTCGATCTCCACAAAAGTATTGGCTACATCATTGTAAATCGGGTGCTGGTGATTCGGAAAAAGATCGCCTATAATGTTAAAATGATAAGCTTTTACAGCTTCAAAAATTTCATGAACCTTTTCTTCTTCCCCGTTTAGGTAAGCTTTATAAAGGTCTTCCAGTTTGTTGGTCATCTTGCCCATGGCAGAAATGACGATCAATAATTTTTCTTTAGGGTAGCGGCGAACAATTTGCGCAAGGTTGATGACGCCAGCTGCATCTTTCACAGAGGCGCCTCCAAATTTGAATACGAGCATAGTTATTTTGTCGGACTTAGTAAAGTATTTGGCCTGGCAATGGTTTTTAAGTCGCTGAAAGGAATGATCAATTCAGTGCTGCCATAAGCGTAGGCCTTAATTTCGTATGGGTTGTAAAGGAATTTTAATCCTTCTTTAGTAATCGTAAAATTGCGGTTCAGGTCGAACTTGTCATTTTCAAAGAAATAATTGTCTTTAAGGCTTGCTGTTGGACTTAATTTCTCGTTTTTTCTGAAAATCTTTTCCCCAATGGCCACCAGCTGAGGCATACTGCCTTCATTGATGAGTGATTCCAGGGTGATTTCCTGTAAGGTTTTCGGGTTGATGTTCCAGTATACCATGGCGCTATTTGGATGGGCACCACCTGCATAATTGACCAGGCTATGTTCCAATCCTAAATAATCCGGCTGGTCCGTTAACACCTTGGTTTCGGCATCTATGAACCAGGCTGCTGCAGTACCTTCTGTATCCCTCAGATTTTCATAGTTTTTCACAAAAGCATCCGCTACCTGCTGGTAAGTCTGGTCTTTTTTATCGTCAGGATTGATCATGGCCTCCACCGTTTTTTGTTCCAGCAGCTGGTTGAGCTTCGGATTTGAAAAAACAGGATAAACCAGACGAACATAAGTGGTATCGGTGCTTTTTGTCTTCGCCGAAGGATTGGGCTTGCTGAAAACTTTAAGGCTGTCGTATTTAAAACTCAGTCCATCATTAGCAGACATTTCCACAAGTGTGGAATCTTCCTGATCACTTGCTTTTTTCTCACTTTGGCAAGCTGCAAAGCTTAAGGCCACTAGTAATATTGCTAATTTTTTCATCTGCTATTGATTTAAAGGTTTTCTATTGTTGATTTAAAAGGCTTTTTATCCCCGATTTAGGCCATAACTATGGACTTAAAACGTTGTCGCTACTGATTTCAAAAGCTATGCCGACTCTTTTATTTTTCAAGCTGTTCCTTTGAAAAAGAACCATTCAGCCATTCCGGATCCAGCTGCGCTTCATATTTTTTATAAAAGTTGATGGCTGGTTCATTCCAGTCCAGCACCTGCCAGTTCATGCCATTAAAATTCTTGTCTTTAGCCTCTTTCATCACTCTTTCGAAAAGCAGTTTTCCGATGCCTTTGCCTCTGTAGCTTTCGGTAACGATGAAATCTTCCAGGTATAATCTGCAGCCCTTCCAGGTTGAATATCTGGTGTAATATAACGCAAAGCCGATAATCAGCTGGTCGTTTTCTACTACGAAAGCATTCCATACCGGATTCGAGCCAAAACCAGCATCTTCAAATTCTGCTAAAGTTACGGTTACTTCTTCCGGTGCTTTTTCATATAAGGCCAGTTCTTGAATCAATTCTAATAAGCGCGGACAATCCTGCTGTGTGGCCACTCTGATGTTTATATTCATTATGCTTCCTCTTTCCAGTGTTTAATTTTTCTTTTTCCAAAGATATTGCTGCCCACGCGAACCATGGTGCTGCCTGCTTCAATAGCCAGTTTATAATCTCCAGACATGCCCATCGAAAGCTCTTTAAAGCTGTCGTCTTTTCTAAAGAAACTTACTTTGATGCCATCAAAAAGTACTTTCAGCTCTGTGAATTCATCCAATGTCTGTTTCTCCTGCGCATTATTGCTGGCGATGCCCATTAAACCGACAATGCGAACGTTTTTCATCGCTGCAAACTCTTCTGAACGCAGTAAATCAATTGCTTCATCATAGCCTAAACCGAATTTAGTATCCTCGTCGGCAATATAAATCTGTAGCAAACAATCGATCACTCTTTTGTTTTTTGCTGCTTGTTTATTGATCTCGATTAATAATTTCAGGCTGTCTACCGATTGAATCAAGCTGATAAAAGGGGCAATGTATTTTACCTTATTGGTTTGTAAATGGCCGATTAGGTGCCATTCAATGTCTTTTGGAAGTTCGGCTTGTTTTTCTACCAGTTCCTGCACAATGTTTTCTCCAAACACCCTTTGTCCGGCGTGATAAGCCTCCAAAACTGCTGAGGCGTCCTGGTATTTTGAAACGGCGATCAATTGTACCGTAACTTCATCCAATTCGTTTTTATATTTTAATAAGTTATCTGCTATACTCATTTATCAGTATTTTTGGTAAAATTAAGAACCTTAGCGAACTTTGGCTAAGAAATAATGATGTTTTAAGCATAATGAGAAACTTTTTATATATACTATCCTTTTTTTTACTGTTTTCTGCCTGTAAACCGGGGATTCCTAAAGACATCATCCAACCGGACATAATGCCGGACGTATTGAGCGATATCCATGTGGTAGATGGCTATGTGTCTGCAATTCCGGTCCTGGACTCAGCAAAAAAGGTGGCCAGTTCATTCTACAAAGGGATTTATACGAAATATGGGATTGACTCTGCGGTTTTAGCGAAGAGCATGACCTATTATAACAATAATCCTCAGCTGCTGGCCGACATCTATACCAAGGTGGTAGATGATTTAAGCAAACAAAAGGATGTCATTACGAAAGCAGACTCACTGAAAAACGAGAAAAATAAATTAGAATTACAATTAAAACTGTCGGCTGATTCCATCGCCAAGAAATCACCGGATTATAAGATCCGCTTCTTGCTGAAGGATACGACGAGCCTGCAGGATACCACGAAAAAGGCTATGGAATTCATCCAGCCGAAGATGGTTTTTAAGTACCCAAATTAGAATTATAAGTATGTTATATCCGGAGAATTGTTTAGAGCGTTTGGGTTTCAGTGAGGTCCGACAACTTATACATAAGCACTGTTTGAGTCCGATGGGACAGCAAATGGTGGATAAAATGCAGGTCATGACGAAGTATGACCAGATCAATAAATTTTTGCGTCAAACTCATGAATTTAAAAGCATCCTGGAAAATCAGGAACCATTGCAGATCAGTACATTTTTTGACATTAAATCTTTAGCTGATAAAATTAAAGTAGAAGGTACTTACCTGGTAGAGGAAGAACTGCATCAGATGTATGCTTCCCTGGTTACGGTATTTTCAGTACTTCGTTTTTTTGAAGAAAGAAAAGAAGTATATCCGAATCTGGAAGCTTTATTGGAACACCTTCCGGTAGAGAAAAATATCCTGAAAAGAATTGAAATGGTGCTGGATCCGAAAGGGAAAATCAAGCCCAATGCTTCCAGTACACTGCAACAGATCATTGGTGATATCGCCAAGGCGGAGCAGGATGTCAGAAAGCGGATGGATTCCATTTATAAAACCGCAGTTGGCAACAATTGGGTAGCAGATGGCAGCTTAACCATTAGAGATGGCAGGATGTGTATTCCTATTCTCGCTGAGAATAAAAGAAAACTCAAAGGTTTCATTCATGATGAGTCTGCTTCCGGGCAAACGGTTTATATGGAGCCGGAAGAGGTGTTTACACTGAACAATAAACTGAGAGACCTGGAATTTGATAAGCGCAGAGAGATCATTAAGATCCTGATCGCGCTGACTACAGATTTAAGACCTTATACGCCTTTATTATTGTCGTACCATGGTTTCTTGACCAAGTTAGACTTTGTGCGGGCTAAGGCTTTGTTTTCAATTGATATAGAGGCGGATATGCCGGTATTGGTGAAAGAAGCCAGACTGAAACTGATCAATGCGAGGCATCCGCTGTTGTATCTTTCTTTTAAAGAAGATAAAAAGACAGTAGTTCCTTTAAATGTGCACATGACCGATGAGCTGAGGATTGTCTTAGTTTCCGGTCCGAATGCAGGTGGAAAGTCGGTTTGTATGAAAACGGTTGGCTTATTACAGCTGATGGTGCAATCAGGTTTACTCATTCCTGTTCATGAGTCCAGTGAAGTTGGAATTTTTGAAAACATCTTCGCCGATATTGGTGATGACCAGTCGATTGAAAGTGATTTGAGTACTTACAGTGCGCATTTAACCAAAATGAGACATTTTGTAGCGCATGCAACGCCGAAAACAATGGTGCTGATTGATGAGTTTGGTACAGGTACCGATCCGCAGTTTGGTGGGCCAATGGCAGAAGCAGTATTGGAAGTATTAAACAACAAGAAAGTGAGGGGAGTGATCACGACCCACTATTCAAACCTGAAACTTTTTGCCGGTAATACTCCGGGCTTAGAAAATGCTTCTATGCTGTTTGATAATGACCGTATGAAGCCAATGTATGTTTTAGAACTGGGTAAACCAGGAAGTTCTTATGCTTTTGAAATTGCTCAGAATATCGGTCTGCAGAAAGAAGTACTGGAACTGGCGAGGGCAAAAACCGGAACCAATCAGAACCGGATTGACAGCTTACTGGTAGATTTGGAAAGAGAGAAAAAGCAGATTTATGATACGAAACTGCATTTGTCTAATCAGCAGAATAAGGTAAAAAATCTGGTTGCGGAAAATGAAAAGCTGAAACTGTTTTTAGATGAAAACAAAAAGGTGCTGATTAAAGAAGCGAAACTGGAAGCACAGGCGATCATCAAAAACGCCAATAAACTGGTGGAAAATACCATTGCAGAGATTAAAGACAAGCAGGCTGATAAAATCGTTACGAAACAGCTGCGTCAAAACCTGCAAAAGGTATTGGTTCAAAATCAGGTGAAAGAAGAAAAGAAACCTGAGGTTGCAGTGGCTTTAAATACACCAATCCAAGTTGGAGATTGGGTGCAGCTGAACAATAGTGAAACTACCGGACAGGTGCTGGAAATCAACAGAGACAACCTGGTGGTGGCCTTAGGAGATTTACGTTCTGTTTTGAAGAAAAACAGAGTGTATAAAATCAGTAATAAACAAGCTAAAAAGGCAGTTCAAAACAACTCTTATACCGGCAGCATTTCGGAGGCAATTGGCAATTTTACTGCTGAACTGGATCTTCGTGGAATGCGTGGCGAGAATGCTTTGCATGAAGTTGAGAAATACCTGGACAAGTCCATCATGCTTGGTTTTCCATTCATCAAAATCATTCATGGAAAAGGGGACGGTATCCTGAGGAAACTGATTCGTGAATACCTGAGGAAATACAGTCAGGTGAACCGCGTAGAAGATGAACATGCCGATCGAGGCGGGGATGGAATTACTTACGTGTATTTCAATTAGTTAAACATATTCAGGACATTGCTTGTTATCATCATAAAGCAATGTCCTATGAAAATATTGATGATCAGTGCTTTGGCGGTTTTGCTGAGCATTGCTGCCTGTAAAAAAAGCAAATCTACGAGCGTTGATACGCCACTTCCTGATGCCGCATTGAAAACAAAAGTGCTGACTGCCGGTTTAGCCTTTCCATGGGAAATTATCTATGGCCCTGATCAGCAATTGTGGATCACAGAAAGGGGAGGGAAGATCAGCAGGGTTAATCCTCAAACGGGGGCAGTTACCCTTTTACACAACATTTCTGAAGTAGTTTCTAATGGAGAAGGCGGTTTGCTGGGCATGGTGCTCGACCCTAATTTTGCCGCAAATCCTTATGTGTATGTGGTCTATGATTATGGTTCAGGGAGCAACTATCTGGAAAAAGTAGTCCGTTTTACTTATAGTAATGGCGGATTGGCTTCGCCATTCACGATTATAGATCAAATCCCTGCCTCCAGCATCCATAACGGCTCCAGGCTAATGATTAGCAAGGATCATAAATTATTCATTACGACAGGTGACGCCAGCAACGCTGCCAATGCACAGAATAAAAACTCCTTATCTGGAAAAATCCTTCGGTTGAATCTGGATGGCAGCATTCCTGCTGATAATCCCATTGCAAATAATCCTTTATGGAGTTTTGGCCACCGCAATCCTCAGGGATTGATCCAGGTAGGCGATAAAATTTATGCCTCAGAACATGGGCCCAATAATGATGATGAGGTCAACCTGATCCTCAAAGGTCGTAATTATGGCTGGCCAAATGTGGAAGGTTTTTGTAACCTGCCTGCCGAGCAAAGTTTTTGCGCGGCAAACGATGTGGTCGAGCCTTTGTTTGCCTGGACACCTACCATCGCCACTTCCAGTCTTTCTTATTACAATTCTGATTATATCCCGCAATGGAAAAACTCGTTATTGCTGCTGAGTTTGAAAGGAACCAAGCTTACACAGCTGAGTTTAAATGCTGCTGGCGACAAGATTGAGGGGACTAAAGATTTTTTAGTCAACCAGTTTGGACGCCTCCGTGCCATTTGTCAATCTCCGGAAGGAAAGCTCTATCTGACCACCAGCAATGGCGGGGATGATAAAATTATAGAAATCGCCAAATAAATTGTTCGAAGACGATTTATACTATAATTTAGTAGCAAAACCATATATATGATCAACAAAGTAGTTTCGGGTGCTGATGAAGCCATCAGCGATATAGAGAATGGGAATACCCTGATGCTCGGCGGTTTTGGGCTTTGCGGGATTCCTGAGAATTGCATTACCGCACTGGTAAAAAAGGGCGTTAAGGATTTAACATGTATATCTAATAATGCTGGCGTAGATGATTTTGGCATCGGCTTGATGTTGCAAAAGCGCCAGGTAAAAAAAATGATTTCTTCTTATGTAGGCGAGAACGCGGAATTTGAGCGTCAATTGCTGAGCGGCGAGCTGGAAGTTGAACTGATTCCACAGGGCACACTGGCCACAAGATGCATGGCTGCCGGATACGGAATGCCTGCAATTTTTACCCCTGCGGGAGTAGGCACTGAGGTAGCCGAAGGCAAGGAGGTTAGAAACTTTAATGGCAAAGATTACCTGATGGAATATGCTTTTGATGCAGATTTTGCCATTGTAAAAGCATGGAAAGGAGATACTGCCGGTAATTTGATCTTTAGATCGACGAGCAGGAACTTTAATCCGGTTATGGCCATGGCCGGAAAAATCACCATTGCAGAAGTGGAAGAGCTGGTAGAAGCAGGGGAGCTGGATCCAGATCAGATTCATACGCCAGGTGTATTCGTTCACCGCATTTTTCAAGGCGCCAATTATGAAAAAAGAATTGAGCAGCGTACAGTTAGAACAAAAAAATAATCATTTATATGTTGGATAAAGACGGAATTGCGAAACGTATCGCAAGAGAAATTAAAGATGGTTTTTATGTGAATTTAGGGATTGGTATTCCTACACTAGTGGCCAATTATATCCCGGAAGGCATCAATGTGGTGCTGCAGTCGGAGAATGGATTGCTGGGAATGGGCCCTTTTCCTTTTGAAGGAGAAGAGGATGCTGACCTGATCAATGCAGGAAAGCAAACGATCACCACCTTGCCAGGTTCTTCTATATTTGATTCGGCCCTAAGTTTCGGCATGATCAGGAGTCAGAAGATTGACCTGACGATTTTAGGCGCTATGGAAGTTTCAGAGAATGGGGATATCGCCAACTGGAAGATTCCTGGGAAAATGGTAAAAGGAATGGGCGGTGCGATGGATTTGGTGGCTTCTGCAAAGAACATCATTGTGGCCATGCAGCACGTCAATAAAGCCGGAGAAAGTAAGTTATTGCCAAATTGCACTTTACCGCTGACCGGGGTAAAGTGTATCAAGAAAATCGTCACAGAACTGGCGGTGCTGGATGTATTGCCTGGAGGTGGGTTTAAACTGATCGAAAGAGCACCAGGGGTCAGTGTGGATTACATCAGACAAGCTACAAAGGGTAAGTTATTTGCAGATGATGACGTGCCAGAGATGATTTTAAGCTAAGACTAAAACGAAGATATCAAGTCAGGATATCTTATCCTAAAAAAAGGGACGCTTCTGGCGTCCCTTTTTTTTACTCTGCTTTGTGTTTGCAGTATTTTACTTTTAAATCTGCAGAGATTTCCTCTGTGATTTTGATGATGTCATCAGGAGTATTGAAATTATTGGTGACCAATTGATCACAAGCCTCTCTGTAAGGAAATAAGAACTCTTTATAAGCAGGAACCACGTGGTTGTGCCATTTATAAGCGACATCATCTTCCGGATATCCTCTTTCCATACCATCGCGTTTAATGCGGCGAGCTAAAGCAACAGATTCTTCTGCTTCTACAAAGATGCGGTGGTCTAATAAGGCTGCAATTTCTTTGAAATGGAGAATGAAAAGTCCCTCTACAATAATGATTGGAGCAGGATTGATTTCCAGAATTTTAGTGATGGCCAAAGGATTGTTAAAATTGTACTCCTTTTTATAAATCACTTCTCCTTTGATCAATTTCTTGATGTCCAAGAGGAACTGCTGATCATCAATGGTTGATGGCAGGTCGAAATTGTAAAGTTTGTTTTCTTCCTGGCTCAATTCGCCCACAGGAATGTAATAGTCATCCTGAGAAACCAGGGTTACTTCATCGTTCTTAAAATGATGTAAGAAACAATTTAAAAAAAAGGTTTTACCGGAACCACTTCCCCCCGCAATACCAATGATAAATGGCTTATTGTTCATTATCTTGTCCACCGTACGTTAAATTACAAAAAAATCTTTTATCTATAGCACCCAACGCGTCCGCTACTGCTTTAGTCATCACAATGATCACATCTTTAGTAGATTCATTTTCGGTGAATTTACCCACTACCTTTGCAAAGGTAGACCTATTGCTCATCGGGTTGGTAATTTTCATAACCGTTCCAATTGGTGCACTGCGATGTAATACTAACATTTTTGAGGGATCAAGATCCGGATCTGCAATCCATATTCCTGTTCCTTTTTCGTCCATTTGGTTTAAGCCGTATCTGCTGGCCGGCAATCTTAATGACGGATTTTTTATAGAGTTCAAAGTATCCACTGGATTCTCCGGCTGGTGGTTTGCCGATGGAGCTGGTTTTTGTGGGTATTGTCCTTTAATCAGTAGTTTCTGACCTACTCTTAAAGAGTAACCAGTCAGGTTATTTTTAGCTTTTACCTGGTCCATTGATAACTTGTAACGGGTCGCAATGGAGTAAAGCGTTTCATTAGAGGCTACAGTATGCTCGATAAAGTCTGCTGAACTATCGTCAGGAACATGGACTGCTGCGGGTTGATTTTGAACTGCTGCAGCCGGGTTCGGTTGTTTTTTTGGGAAAATAGGAATCAGAATTTCTTCTTTCTTCTTCGTATCTGCGGGAACTGTTTTTTCTATTTTAACTGGCTGCTGAGCAACAACTGCTGGGGCAACGGTAGCTGGTGTTGTGGTTTGCTCAGTTTCTGCACCTTCATTTGCCGGCATTTTTAATACTTGTCCGATAGACAGGTTGATGGTTTTGAGGTTGTTGATTTTTTTGATCTCCTCCACTGTGGTGTTGTATTTCTTCGCCAGCATACCCAGGTTTTCTTTTTTCTGAACAATATGTTCTATGAAGATGCCATCAGGATCTGTGTTTTCATTCTTTTTCGGAATGACATTTTTATGGGCGGCATTTAGTGGGTTTTTCTCTGCTGCAGGCCCTGTAAAAGGGATATTTGTAGGTACTTTAATGATGACACCAATCTGTAGGAATTTGTTATCGTTGAAAGTCATGATGTCTTTCGGTGTCACATTATATCTTCTGCCGATGGCATAATAAGTGTCTTTAGCAGCTACCTCATGGATAATTAACTTTTTACCATTCCGGTTTTCTACTCCTATAGAATCCCTTGTATTGGTATTGGCATTGGCAGTGGGTAATTTTAAAAGCACTGCAAATAACGATACTATATAATATTTATACATTAATGTCCCTGTTAAATTTAATGAGCAATTATACGAATAATAAAAGAAAGCGGAAATTTTGAATATTTAACGTCGATTCTAAAGGGGTATTGTCCGTCAAAATAACATTTTTCAAAACCATTTAATTTTCGTGTTGTTGTATAGGCAATACCCTATAATCGGACAAAAATAAAACAATATATACTATGGACGCAAAAGAAATCAGTTTAAATGAGAAAGAAGTGAGACCTGTAGTGGATATGCTTAACGACTATCTAGCTAATTATCACGTACATTACCAGAAATTAAGAGGTTGTCACTGGAATGTAAAAGGTCAGAACTTCTTCACTTTACATATTAAATTTGAAGAGTTATATACCAATGCACAGTTAACCATTGACGAAATCGCCGAGCGTGTCCTTACGCTAGGTAAACCACCGCATAGCCGTTTCGCGGATTATATAAAAGAGTCTACACTTAAAGAAGTGGATACCATTGGCATGAAAGACATGGATATGGTAGAAGAGATTTTAGCCGATATGGCGAAGTTAATTCAGATGGAGCGCGATTTATTAGAGGCGACAGATAAAGCAGGCGATGATGGTACGAACGACATGGTGAATAGATTCATGCAGTTTAAGGAAAAAAATACCTGGATGTTACGCTCTTTCTGCGGTAAAAAATAATTGATCATTCCCCCTAATGGTCTAACAGCCACTTCCAGGATATTCAGGGAGTGGCTTTTTTTATTTAAGCTCAGGACTGCTGCATTGCTGCAAGTAATTGTGTGGAGTAGTTCCTTTTTGTTTTTTAAACTCGTAAAAGAAAGAGCTGCGGGAAGAAAATCCGGCTTCAGAACCTAAACCATCCAGACTGTATTGCTTGTGTCCTTTACTTTGGAGCTGTGCTAAAATGTAGCTGACGCGATAAGTATTGATAAAATGACTGAAATTTTGCTGGAAGTATAAATTGAGTAAGTGTGATAAGGTATGCGAACTCACTTTTAGCATTTGTGCCAATTGTGCCAGTGTCAATTTTTTCTGGCGGTAGGGATGGTGTTCTTCCAGGTAAGCAATGATACTATCTTTCGACAGTTGTGCTTCATCTCCTTTTTTATGATAAGCACTCGCGATTTTCTTTAGGGTGGTGATTTTTATGTTGAGGTAAGAAGCCACGAGTTCCATGGGGATGCGTGTGGCATGATGCGGGTAGTTATTTAAGAAATCTGCATATTTATCTGATGCAGTGCCGATCCGGAAAAATACAGACCTGTGGTGTGCAATCTTATAATAAAGCTCCATCACTTTCCTCATCACAATGTGCATTTCAGGGAAATCTGTTGTTAGCTTTTCCAGATCATCCACATGTATACCGAGCAGTAAAGCATCTTCTGCTGCCTTAATGTCTTCTGTAGCAGGAACAATACCGTAAATTCCTTCGATGGCAGATACAAATTCTCCCTGGACACAAATAAAACTGGTGATCACTTGTTTTCCGGATGTGGCCTCTCCCGTTAGAATGCCTTCAATAATAAAGTATACGAAATAACTGTAATCCCCTTTTCTCAATAAGTATTCATTCTTTTTTACACTAATTTCATAACAGGTTTCAGCGAGCTGTGCTTTCGCAGCCGAAGGAAGTTGGAAAAAATAATCTAAACGTTCAAATACAGAAGCTAAATGTTTTTGATCCGGCTTTTTTTGATGGGGAAGAGGTGTTAACATGAAAGAGGTTAGAGTTTGCGTCTGCAAAATAGTTAAAACTGGGTGTAAGATTATAATGTTGTACTCTTTAGACCTAAAATTTTACTAATTCATAATGTTTCACTCTTACTTTTGTCAAAAATGTAAACGTATTGTCTCTCATTAATCGTTGTTGTATTTATTGTGAAATATTTTATAACAATTTTTTTTAGAGATCCTATTATAGTTATTCAAGGTTATGGAACGCTCCATTCGTAATTGCTTCGCCTGCTACCCTAGCAGCGGAGCTTTTATTTTTTATAAAAGGAATGTAATTTACGGCTTTTCTACCGCATGGTTTTAGGCCAGCTAACAATAGTTTAATACCTTTGGTAGGTAATGGGATATAAAAGTTTAGCAGAATGTGTTGCCGATTTAGAAAAACACGGCCATTTAATCAGGATTAAAGAAGAAGTTGACCCATATCTGGAAATGGCGGCCATCCATTTGCGCGTTTACGAGCAGCAAGGACCCGCTTTATTCTTTGAAAAGGTGAAAGGAAGTCCTTTTCCAGCGGTATCCAACTTATTCGGTACGCTGGAGCGTTCAAAATTTATGTTCAGGGATAGCCTGGATAAAGTGGAGCAGTTGGTAGGATTGAAGTTTGATCCTATGAGTGCAATAAAGAAGCCGCTTCAGATTCCCGGAATTGCCCTGACTGCGCTTACCGCTTTACCCCTTAAGCAAACTTTTAAATCAACATTTAGTAAGACCACCATTAGTGCTTTGCCGCAGATTGTGAACTGGCCTATGGATGGCGGTCCTTTTGTGACCATGCCACAGGTTTATACAGAAGACATAGACAAACCGGGTATTATGAATGCAAACCTGGGCATGTACCGGATTCAGCTTGCCGGTAATGATTATATCCAGGATAAAGAAATAGGATTACATTACCAGATACATAGGGGAATTGGTGTACACCAGTCGAAAGCCAATGCCAAGGGCCAGCCTTTAAAGGTCAGTATCTTTGTAGGCGGGCCGCCGGCACATCCATTGGCAGCAGTAATGCCTTTGCCGGAAGGTCTTTCAGAGATGACTTTTGCTGGTGCCTTGGGCAACCGAAGGTTCAGGTATTTTTATGATGAAGAAGGGTTCTGCATTTCTGCAGATGCTGATTTTGTGATCACTGGTACAGTCTATCCACAGGAAAATAAACCTGAGGGGCCGTTTGGGGATCATTTGGGCTATTATAGCTTAACTCATCCATTTCCTTTAATGAAGGTGCACAATGTGTACCACCGTAAGGATGCGATCTGGTCTTTTACTGTAGTGGGCAGACCACCGCAGGAGGATACCAGTTTTGGTGCCTTGATTCATGAGATAGCCGGATCGGCCCTGCCGAAAGAGATCCATGGTTTAAAAGAATTGAACGCAGTAGATGCAGCAGGGGTTCACCCTTTATTGTTCGCGATAGGAAGTGAACGTTATACGCCATTTCTTAATGAGCGCAGACCTCAGGAAATACTGACGATTGCCAATCATATTTTAGGCAAGAACCAGCTGAGTCTGGCTAAATACCTGTTCATTGCCGCCAGAGAAGATGAGGAGACTTTAGATGCGCATGATCTTTCCCGTTTTATGCAGCACGTGTTGTCCAGAATGGATTTTAAAACGGATTTACACTTCCATACCAATACCACGATTGATACGCTAGATTACAGTGGTGATGGCTTAAATAGTGGTTCTAAAGTAGTATTTGCAGCTGCTGGATCAGTACGCAGAAGATTGTCGGAAGTAGTTCCTGCAGGCTTTACCTTGCCAGAAGGCTTCCATACTCCTCAACTGGCGATTCCTGGGGTACTTGCAGTTCAGGCTGCTGCTTATGGGAGTCATGCTGCTGCAATAGAAGAGATCGCTGTTTTGAATGCAGCATTGAAAGATCAGGATCTTGAAGAAATTGCCTTGATGGTTTTATGCGATGACAGCGTCTTTACTGCCGAAAACATCAACAATCTGGTATGGATTACCTTTACAAGAAGTAATCCTGCGGTAGATATTCATGGGATCGGAGCTTTTACCGCAAACAAACATTGGGGCTGTACAGGTCCTGTTATTATTGATGCGCGTAAGAAGCCTCATCATGCACCGGAATTGATTAAGGACGCTCAGGTAGAAAAGAACATTGAAAGATTTTCGGGCCTTTTTAAGGCAACTGGGTTTTAATCTTATTCAAATGAGATAGATTTATTGAATTCTAAATTTGAGGTATAAAAAAAGGGAAGCTGATCAGCTTCCCTTTTTTTATACCTATTATATTATATAGTATCGTTTTTGTGGAGATTAGAACCTCACACCAAACGTTAAAAATACATTGTCTCTGCTGGTTTTGATGTTAGCAACAGGCTCCTGGAAATTATTTAAGATGTAGCTGTCTAAGTCTACATTACCTTCTATACGTTGGTAAGCAAGGTCTAAAGAATAATTACCTACACGGTATCCAAGACCACCTGAATATACATTAGTTGCAAAGTATGACTTCGTATCATTTTTTGAGTAGCTGCCATTGTTGGCATAACCAGCTCTTAAGCTGATGGCATTGTCCACTTTATATTCTGCACCAAATCTATAATTAACAGTGCTTTGGTAATTGTCTTTGATGCTTTGGTTTGCTGACATGATTGCGCCCTGGTTGTTATCCTGATCAAGTGAATACTTGATGGTAGAATAATCGATGTAATCAACATCTGCAGAAATTAAAGCTCTTCCAGCGATCACATAACTCGCACCAAACGATCCTTTTAATGGGGTACGCAATTGGTAAGTCAGGCCTGATACACCTGGGGTATTGCTGAAAATACCTGGCTTTCCGCCAGCAGCATAATTAGTCGTTAAAGTGTGCGCCTGAACATCGTCGAAATACATCCAGGTTGGTGTTTGGAAAGTTGCACCAACACGCAGGTTTGCATCTGGTCTAACGATAATACCTAAACGTGCATTGAAACCTGAACCTTTAACATCAGAGTTCAGCTGATAAGTTGAAGTGTAGTTACTGTTGATTTCCGGGTTGTTATTGTATCCCGATTCCGTAAATAAACGCTCGCTTACGTATCTCGTGCTCACAAAATTCAAACTACCACCAATATATACCTTATTAGAAATGTTCAGCGCACCAGCTACGTTCATTTCTGAGGTAGATCCGGTTCTGATTTCTGATTGGCTCTGACGGTATGGACCAGTAGTTGTCGGAGTGTAATAATCACTTTGCGTACCAGAAGCAGGTACATAGCTGATTAAATAGTTATCATAAGCCATTTTCTCTATGCTGTAGTTATCCAAAGTTGTTGGATCCCCAGGAGCATAACGGTTGGCTTCTTCTGCAAAATAATTGTTAATGGAACTCTGGTTATTGGTACCATTAAATTTGAAGTTTGCAGTAAAGTCATTGTTACGGCTATAGCCTACTCCAAATACAGTACTCACTACGCCTTTACTTGGATCTGTTCCTTTAGGTTTGAACGTTGGGTTAAAAAACACTGCACCAACATTGTTCAGGTTCAGCCTGTTTTTAGAAGAATTGGTTTGTTCTCCAAGAAATTCTGCTTTTCCTTTCATCATATTGAATTCGGGTGTAAAGCTAAATTCTGATTTAGTGAATAAACCAAGACCTGCAGGGTTGCCGCCTAATGAACTCATGTCGCCGCCTACACCAATCTGCGCACCACCCATACTTTTAAACCTGGCGGTACTGCCATAATTGGTTTGAGAGAATCTCAGGGCATCAGGGGCGTATTGAGCATATAAAGAACCTGTAGTGGTTACTATAACCACTAAGGAGGATAGAATTTTTTTCATGTTTGTTTTCTGAATGATAATTATTGAACCTGATTAGCCTCTTCCACCTCTAGAAGATCTACCGCCACCACCACCGACGCTGCCGCCGCCAGAAGATCTGCCACCTGCATCTCCACCACGTGATGGGGTATAAGTAGGCACATTTTGCTGTGGTCTATAGCTTTCTCTTGCAGGTCTGACCTGTTGATCAGTTGACTGTACACGTCCTGGTCTGATAGAACCTGGTGCTTGTCCAACGCCCTGTGTTCTATTAGGAAGGTAAGAATCGGCTCTGCTTCCACGTGAAATCACGTTTCCGTTTCTGTCGCTTCTCATATTTCCAGAACCTCTTGAAGAACTGCCATTGGCATAATTTCTGTCGTTCATGGTTCTTGATGGTCTTGGGGCATTGTTATACCTGTTGCCACCACCAATGATGATGCCGCCACCCCATCCTGGATAGAAACCGCCGCCCCATCCTGGATAGAAGCCACCGCCCCAACCTGGATAAAAACCGCTGCCCCATCCTGGGTACCATGGGTTGTAACCGAAGCCACCGCCCCATCCATAATATGGATTGCCCCATGCAGAGCCAAAGCTAAGCCCTAAAGAAAGTCCGCCGCCATAACCATATCCGCCGTAACCGAAGCCACCGTCAAAATAAGGATCGTAGTATGATCTCCATGGACTTGCGTAAGAAAACCTATTGATACGGGAAGAGTAATCCATGTCATAATAAGGATCACTTGTACCGTAATATTCATCATTTGAATCGTAATACTCTTGTTGTGCCACTACTTTTGGTTGTGGGGTATAAATCTGTGCTTTAACATTAGAGTTGTACACATCATCCGCTTGGGCACCTTGCTGCGCATACCTTGGCGCAGAGCAGGAAGCAACAACTATGGTTGTCACAGCCAGCATACTGGTGAATAAATGTCTAGGTTTCATAACTATATGTGTTGTTTGTGTGTCACACGCTTTTTTGTCGGCTATAAATTTATAAATTTGTAGTCTACATTTCAAGCAAAGTTACACAAAAAACATTCCAAATAGTTATGAGCAAAGGTATTACAAGTAAAAATGAAGATTATTCGCAGTGGTATAACGACATTGTTATGAAAGCCGATCTGGCAGAGCACTCCTCTGTTAAAGGATGTATGGTGATTAAACCCTACGGATACTCCATTTGGGAGAAAATACAGGCGGTTTTAGACAAAAAGTTTAAAGATACAGGACATAGTAACGCTTATTTTCCTTTATTCATTCCTAAGTCATATTTTTCTAAGGAAGCGTCACACGTGGAAGGTTTTGCCACTGAATGTGCCGTAGTCACACATTATCGCCTTAAAAATGACGGAAATGGAAACATTATCGTGGATGAAACGGCGAAACTGGAAGAAGAATTAATTGTAAGACCAACTTCTGAAACGATCATTTGGAATACTTACAGAGGCTGGATTCAATCCTACCGTGATCTGCCTTTGCTGATCAACCAATGGGCAAATGTGGTGCGCTGGGAAATGCGTACGCGTCTGTTCCTGCGTACTACTGAATTTTTATGGCAGGAAGGGCATACTGCACACGCTACTGCACAGGAAGCGGTAGAAGAAACAGAGAAAATGCTGGATGTATATGCTGATTTCGCGGAAACCTGGATGGCTATGCCAGTGGTGAAAGGAATGAAAACGCCAAATGAGCGTTTTGCAGGCGCCTTAGAAACTTATTGTATTGAGGCATTAATGCAGGATGGTAAAGCTTTACAAGCAGGTACTTCACACTTCCTCGGACAAAATTTCGCGAAAGCATTTGATGTGAAATTCACGAATAAAGAAGGTAAAATCGAACACGTATGGGCGAGCTCATGGGGGGTTTCGACGCGTCTAATGGGTGCTTTGATCATGGCACATAGTGATGATGCGGGTTTGGTATTGCCTCCTAAATTAGCACCAATTCAAGTGGTGATCATTCCGATTCATAAAAATGAAGAAGACCTGAAAAACATCACCAGCTTCGTAGATGAATTATCTGCTAAACTGAAAAGTTTAGGCGTATCAGTGAAATATGACGATCGTGAAGCACAGCGTCCAGGATTCAAATTCGCAGAATATGAATTGAAAGGCGTACCGATCCGCTTAGCAATTGGTGGACGGGATTTAGAAAATGGCACCGTTGAACTGGCGCGTAGAGACACTAGAGAGAAACAAACTGTAGCTCAGGAAGGTCTTGATATTTTCATCGTTCAGTTATTGGATGAAATCCAGGCAAATATCTACAATAAAGCATTCCAGTACCGTGAAGAACATACTACTGAAGCGAATTCTTATGATGAGCTGAAAGAACTGTTAGATGGTAAAGCAGGATTCGTATCTGCGCACTGGGATGGTACTCCGGAAACAGAACAAAAAATTAAGGAGGAGACAAAAGCAACCATCAGGTGTATTCCTTTAAACAATAAGCAGGAAGATGGTGTTTGTATCTATTCAGGTAAACCATCTAAACAAAGGGTATTATTTGCTCGCGCCTACTAATCATCAGGTATTTGCGCTTTAGGGGAAATAAAATTTAAACCATGGATACAGAAAACTACGCGAAAATACTGACTGAATTTGAGAATAAAGCCTCTTTAAAACAGGCCATTTACAGAAATACAACGGAAGTCTTTGAGCTGCTCAAGAAGCAGCTCATGAAGACGGCCAGCAAATTGAAAAGCGATTATCAATCCAAAGATCCTTCGGTAGAGATCGATTATAAAGAAAACAATAAGTTTGAAGTACAACTGAAGTTTTCCGGAGATATGATGGTGGTATCGATGCACAGCAATGTGTTTAACTTTGGCACTGGTCATTCGGTTTTTCAAACAAATTATGTAAAAGAAGATCCTTCAAGAAGTTATTGCGGCACTATTTATATCCATAATTTCCTGGCAGATTCTATTAAGTATAATCGTCTGGCAGATGAAGGCTCGCTCATTGCAAGGCTGATCATCAATAAAGAGAAACATTTTTTAGTAGAAGGAGAAGGGGCTTTGGATTTCCTGTACCAGGATTTTTCCGCTAACCTGGTGACTGAAGAAGCGCTGACAGATATCATTGAAAGGTCAATTTTGTTCTGTCTGTCTTCGGATTTGATTATTCCACCTTATGCGCAAATAAAAGAAGTAACTTTAAATCAGAAACAATCCATGTTGGCCGCAAGCGGTTACCCGACAGGAAAACACCTGGGGTATCAGTTTAAGGCTGAAACAGAACAAAATAATAACCTATGAAGTTCGCAACAAAAGCTATACATGCAGGTCAGGAACCTGACCCGTCTACAGGAGCAGTAATGACTCCAATTTATCAAACTTCTACCTATTGGCAAAAATCTCCTGGTGACCATCAGGGTTTTGAATATTCAAGAGGTACCAATCCAACACGTAAGGCTTTAGAAGATTGTCTTGCTGCTTTGGAAAATGCTAAATATGGTTTGGCTTTTTCAAGTGGAATGGGTGCTACGGATACAGTTTTAAGACTGTTGCAGCCGGGTGATGAGGTGATCACCGGAAACGACCTTTATGGTGGTTCTTACCGGATCTTCACTAAAGTGTATGCGAAATATGGCATTAAATTCCATTTCCTGGACTTGTCCAAGCCAGAAAATATGCTGCCATATATCAATGATAAAACGAAATTGGTATGGATTGAAACGCCGACAAACCCGACGATGCAGATCATCGACATTGAAGGTGTTGCCAAAATCACTAAAGCGAAAAACCTGATTTTAACGGTAGACAATACTTTTGCTTCTCCTTATCTTCAGAATCCCATTGATCTGGGTGCCGACATTGTGATGCATTCGGTAACTAAATACATCGGAGGTCACTCTGATGTAGTTATGGGTGCTTTATTAGTGAATGATGAGCAATTGTACAAAGACCTTTGGTTTATTTACAATGCTTGTGGTGCTACACCAGGACCTCAGGATGCGTTTTTAGTATTGAGAGGAATTAAGACCCTTCATTTACGTATGAAAGCACATTGTGAGAATGGTGAAAAAGTAGCACGTTTCCTTAAAACCCATCCTAAAGTAGATAAAATCTATTGGCCAGGTTTTGAAGATCATCCTAACCATGACGTCGCGAAAAAACAAATGCGCGGTTTTGGCGGTATGGTGTCGATCACTTTAAAAGGTGCTGACCTTCAGGAAACCTTTAGAATCGCTTCTTCTTTCAAAGTATTTACCCTTGCAGAATCACTAGGTGGTGTAGAATCCTTGATCAACCACCCGGTAAGCATGACGCATGGTTCTATTCCGAAAGAAGAACGTGAAAAAGTGGGTGTAACTGATAACCTTTTGCGCCTAAGTGTAGGAGTAGAAGATATCGACGATTTAATCGCCGATTTAGAACAAGCATTGAGTTAATTTAACACAAGAAATATTGGAATTCCTGGAACTGAAAGACTTTTTGGACTATAAAGTGGAGCAATACAATAAGCCAAACTTTATTACCAATGATCCGATTTGCATTCCGCACCGTTTTTCTAAAAAACAAGATGTTGAAATTGCCGCATTTTTTGCGGCAATTTTAGCTTGGGGGCAACGCAAAACGATCATCAATAAATGTACAGAGTTGTTTGAACGCATGGACAATGCGCCTTACGACTTCATGCTGCAGCACAGTGATGATGACCTTAAAGGATTGCTGGGCTTTAAGCACCGTACCTTTAACGATACCGATCTGCTCTATTTCATATCCTTCTTTAAGTTCCATTATGAACAATCCGATAGCTTGGAAACGGCATTTCTGGTACCATCTAAACCTGTTTTCAGGGAAGAATACCTGGAAGAAATTCCGGTTGCTGCTGCGGGTAAAGGCTCGAAAAGATATGCTTCCGCTGCCTGTATGCTGCCGGATTTAGATCGTACACCGCAAACAGAACAAGCATTAAACTACTTCAGGTCCTACTTTTTTAGTCTGCCGGATTTTCCAAGAAGAACGATTAAACATGTTTCTTCACCACTTCAGAAATCTACCTGTAAACGCCTCAATATGTTTTTACGATGGATGGTGAGAAAGGACAATAAAGGCGTTGATTTTGGACTTTGGAACACCGTACAGCCAGCAGATTTAATCTGTCCATGTGATGTTCATGTGGATCGGGTGGCGCGCAAATTAGGAATGATCAGCAGAAAACAAACGGATTGGCAGACTGCAGTGGAATTGACTAAAAAGCTTGCTGAATTCGACCCTGCAGATCCTGTAAAATACGATTTTGCCTTATTTGGGTTAGGTGTTGAAGAAAAGTTTTAAAGGATTTACGTTTCAGCTTTTTATAAGTAGAAAGGCTTTCTTAATTTTAAGGTATGGTAACTTTTAAAGCAGAGATTGAACGTTTTGCCGAAATGGGAGAAAAAACAGGCTGGACTTATGTTTTCGTCCCCTTTGCCATTGCCAATGAAATCAAAGCAGATTGCCGGAAAAGTTACCGGGTCAAAGGAATGCTGGATCAGGTGGCAGTTGCCGGAGTAGCACTGGTGCCTATGGGCGAAGGCGATTTCATCATCGCGCTGAATGCGCCACTGCGAAAAAAGCTTAAAAAGGATAAAGGGGCGGTGCTGGAGCTGTGTCTGGAGGAAGATCTGGATTTTAAAATCCTGATGCCGGAGGACCTGGAAGTTTGCCTTTCAGATGAGCCGCAATGGCTGGAAAGCTTTTTAAAGCTTCCAAAATCCCACCAAAACTATTACATCAAGTGGTTGAATTCCGCAAAAACGGAAGCCACAAGAACAAAAAGACTGGTCAAAATTGTTACTGCGATGGACAGAAACTGGGATTTTGGAACAATGATGCGGGATGGAAAACCCCGCAAGGAATAAGGAGTTACCTATTGTAATTCCTAAACCAACTCCAAACTTTCATTTGAATCACCCCAAGAAAAGCTTCCCTGAAAATACGGGTGCTCATTTTAGAAGTACCTTCTGTACGGTCGGTAAAGATGATTGGAACTTCGACTACCTTAAAGCCATATTTGATCGCTGTGAACTTCATCTCAATCTGGAAGGCATAACCTACAAATTTAATTTTATCCAAAGGAATAGTCTCTAAAACGCGTCTTGTGTAGCATTTAAATCCTGCAGTTGCATCTTGAATGTTGATCCTGGTAATTATGCGCACATACATGGAAGCAAAGTACGACATCAATACCCTGTTCATTGGCCAGTTCACCACATTTACCCCATTTACATAACGGGAACCAATGGCTAGGTCCGCACCATTTACACAAGCTTCACGAAGCCTGATCAGATCGTCTGGGTTGTGAGAGAAATCCGCATCCATTTCAAAGATATACTGGTATTGCGGACGGGCTAATGCCCAGCGGAAACCATGAATATATGCCGTACCTAAGCCCAGCTTTCCTGTTCTTTCTTCGATATGAAGGCCAGGGAATTCTTGCTGTAACCCTTTCACAATGCTGGCTGTTCCATCAGGAGAACCATCATCAATAATTAGGACTTCAAAAGAATAAGGCAAGGAGAAAACCTTTCTAATGATCTTCTCAATATTTTCTTTCTCGTTGTAGGTAGGGATTATAATTAGACTGTCTGACACGTAATATAAATTTAGGAGCGAAATTATGGATTCTTAACGAAAAAACCCTCAGTATATTCTATATACTGAGGGTTAATCCTATTAAATCACAAATAAATGAGATTATTTGACATCTCCCATTAGTTTTCTTACCAATGGAGATAGGATTATTAATAATATTCCAGCAATTAAGGCGTAAATAGCCAGCTGTTTATAACCTTCTGTGAAGGTGATTAATTTTTGAGCTGTGGTATCATTGTCTCCGCCCTGTGCCATCTGTGCACCTAAAATACCGGCTACATACTGACCGTAAGCACTGGCCAGGAACCACATGCCCATCATTACACCCTGTAATTTAACCGGGGATAGTTTGGTCATAATGGATAAGCCGATAGGAGAGAGGCAAAGTTCACCGAAGGTAATTACCAAGTACGACAAGGTAAAGGCGTCTAAAGAAGCAATACCTTGCGCGTTAGCAAAGAAACGGGTGCTATATAGGATAAAGAAACCACCTGCGAGGAATAAAAAGCCCAATCCGAATTTCACTACGGTATTTGGTTCGATCTTTTTCTTTGCCAATCCAATCCATACCAGACTGAAGATAAAGGCAAAAATGATCACAAAGAAAGAGTTTGCAGAGTTGTTCACACCATTTGGATCAAGTGTGATCACCCCTAAAAGTTTATCGTCCAGGTTTCTTGCTGCAAAAAGGGCCATAGAGCCACCACTTTGTTCGTAAATCCCCCAGAATACAATGGAGAACAGGATAAAAATGATCGCTGCAATTAGCTTTTTACGCTCTTCCCATCCGTATTTACTCATTTCATAAATGATGTAAACCAAGGTAGCAGGGCCGATGATGTACATGAACCAATCGGTATATTGTGTTTTGGCTACCATGGTCATGATCACAGGAATAATGGCCAGTGATCCGGCGTATACTGCATAGTCGTACCATTTTCTGTTGATCGCTTTGGTTTTGATTACGGCTGGTTCAGCAGGCAATTTTCCATCCAGGCTTTCTGGTAAAATCACCGTAACCTCTTCGTCTTTAAAAGGCGATAATCCAATAGGACCTAAGCTCTTTTTAGTGAAGATGAAAGTCAGTAAACTGATGGTCATTACAATTCCGGCAAGGCCGAAAGCCAGATGCCATGAATAGGTTTTTCCGAGGTAAATACAGGCGTAACCACCCAATAGGCCACCAATATTAATACCGGCATAGAATAAAGAGAAACCGGCATCACGACGTGGGTCATTCCCTTTGTAAAGGGAGCCTACCATTGTTGAAATGTTGGGCTTAAAGAAACCAGTGCCGACTACGGTGAAACTGATCCCTAGGAAGAAGAATTGGTGTGGATCGTAGGACAGGATTGCACTGCCGACGATCATCAGGATTCCACCCCAGAACAGGGATTTCCGGAAGCCCAGGATTTTATCTGCGAAGAGCCCTCCGATAAAGGTGAAGGCATAAACGAAAGCTTGAGTGGCACCGTATTGAAGGTTGGCATCGCCATCTTTCATCATCAATTGCGTCACCATGAAATAGGTGAGCATTCCCCGCATTCCGTAGAAACAGAAACGTTCCCACATTTCTGAGAAGAACAGGTACCAAAGTTGTTTTGGATACTTGCCCTTAAAATTCTGTATTTGTTCTAGAGTAAGATTTTCAGCCATATCTTAATTGTAATTGTTCTGTTAGTAAAAAAAGCCTTTGGAGAGTTCCAAAGGCTTGATTTTTTTATTTTACACCGTGCATCAGGCGTTTCATTAATGGAGTCAGCATCATGATGATCAGACCTAGTCCGATAGGGATAAAGGTGAAGATCAGGAAGAAGGTAGTCATTGAATATTTTGAAGTGATCTCATCGATCATACCACCCATTGTACCCGCAATTTTGTTACCAATAGCGATGGCTAAATACCAGATACCAAACATAATAGCGATCATTCTTCCAGGAACAAGTTTACTTACATAAGATAAACCTACCGGAGAGATGAACAATTCGCCCATGGTATGGAAGAAGTAAGCCATTACCAGCCAGATCATACTTACTGAAGCTACAGCAGCACCCTGAGGGATGGTACTTGCACCATAAGCAAGAACGGCGAAACCGATTCCCAGAAGAATCATACCGAATCCGTTTTTAAACGTAGCTGAGGGATTGTATTTACTTTCCCATAGTTTAGATACGATTGGTGCACAGCTGATGATGAACAGCGAGTTCAGGATACCGAACCAGGTGGCTGGAACTTCTGATTTTACTTCGCTGTATTGGTTTTTAAGCATATAGATTACAATCACCCAGATGATGATGAAACCTGAAGCTAAAACAAGGTTACCGATAGAATATTTACCGAAAGTTTTAGAGAACAGCTTTAGCAATACATAAGAGATGATCACTAGAGGAATCACTGTAATCATGGTGTTGACTATATTGAAAATCACCTTGGAATCACCTGTTAAAATACGTTGGGTATAGTCCTTTGCAAAGATGGTCATTGAACCACCTGCTTGTTCAAAAGAGGCCCAGAAGAAAATAGTAATGAAGGCCAGCACAATTACAGCGATCATTTTATCGCGCAGTACTGGTGTATATTGACTGATCCTTTTCACTAAAATGAATATGAAAAGCACCAATGCAGTGATGATCATGAAATTGCTACCTTCCATACTGCCTACATTAAACGCAAACAAGTTCATGCTGGTGATTTTGGAAACCGGATCATTGATGATCCAAGATAAGCCAATTATAGCAATCAGACCGATCAGTAATAAGTCAAATTTAGAGAACGGGTTTCTTGTGCTTTCCTCAAGATTGTCAGAAACTTCTTCTACTTCGTTTTTAATCGGTTTTAAACCGATATTACCGAAAATCCCTTGAGTGAAATAGAACTGAACCATACCGATAAACATAAAGATACCGGCTAAACCGAATCCATAAGCCCATCCCCAGTCTTTGTTTTCTCCGATATATCCGCACAACAACATCCCTAAAAATGCACCAGCGTTTACACCCATATAGAAAATGGTATAAGCACCATCCTTTTTCTCTGGGTGTTTTTTGTACATCTGTGCAATGATAGAGGTCATGTTTGGTTTGAAGAAACCATTACCTACTACCAATAGACATAGGCCCAGGTACATGAAGAAATGGTCGATTTCAATGGCCATAGATAAATGGCCTAAAGTCATTAATAAGGCACCTACAATTACTGCCCAGCGGTAGCCAATGATCCTGTCGGCAATATAACCTCCTAAGATTGGGGTTAAGTAAGCTAAGCCAGTATAAGAACCATAAATCGCTAGTGCATGAGCTCTTGGCCATCCCCATCCTGGATTGTCTCCGATAATGGAAGAAGTCAGAAAAAGCACAAGCAATGCGCGCATCCCATAGTAGGAGAATCTTTCCCACATCTCCGTAAAGAATAGAACAAACAGACCTGCTGGATGTCCTAGTACCTTACTCTCAAAAAAGTTATTTGGAGTGTCCAAATTTTGTGCATTCATGTGTTGGTTTTTTTGTGTAATAATTTATTGAAAGGTTCAGTTAGTTCTTATAAATAAATAATGGAGAGGGCTCTGTTTTGGTAAGATTTTTGTTTGATATTAAAATAAACCATCGCGCAAGATAGGCACCCGGAGTCAAACTCACAAATTTTTAAAGTAGTTTAAGCCAGTGTAATCATCCTTTAGAGCTTCTTAATAGGTTGGATCTTTTTATCTTTAGGGTCGATATAGAGCTCGTCCATTGCATTGGGATCATTCTTTAGTTCCACATTCTCAACG
The DNA here is from genome assembly GCF_019802255.1 of Pedobacter polysacchareus. Taxonomy (GTDB): domain Bacteria; phylum Bacteroidota; class Bacteroidia; order Sphingobacteriales; family Sphingobacteriaceae; genus Pedobacter; species Pedobacter polysacchareus. Next base: position 754,697 of record NZ_JAHYSS010000002.1, read on the forward strand.
AGTTTAAGTTTGCCTCCGGCTACTTTATACGCATCAAAACTGAGGTCGGAAGCGTAATATTCAAAATTTCCTGTCATTTCTTCGCTGAAGGGAGCAAGGTGATCAAAAACGATCATGTTTACGCTTTTGTCCATCGTTAGGGTCATTGAATTGAGTTTGTTGTACTCAAAGATGACGCGGTTGAGACCTGGGTTTTTCGGCTGTACGAAGATGGCTTTTCCGAAGCTCGGTTCGCCATTTTCAAAGGACAATATTTCGATTACTTTTTTGGAGGTTTTGCTGTTGTTTCCTTTCCAGCCCAGTAAAGCATAGACAGGCGATTTACCTGCTCCGCTGATGGGAACCATCTGGTAGTAGTAAGCACCATACCAGTTTTTATTGCTGGTGATGGCATTTGGATCTTTTAGCTGTTCTGTATTGTCGATTAGCGGGAATAATTTTAGCTTCCCATCTTTACTGGCTACTTGTATGGCACCGAAATAACGGTAAGTACCATCGTCTACCGGGAGGTACCAGCTGAAAATGCGGAAGGATTTATCCGGGGCACTCAGGGTAGAGATTGTTTTTAGGGAATCGAAGGGGTAGTTAATGGATCCTGGAGTTTTCAGTGATTCCACCAATGTTTTTATAAAATGTGCATTCGCTTCAAAGCGAGACTGATTGTTCTGGGCATTCTGTGCCTGAGCGCTGATACGGATTAAAGAGTCCTGGAACCGGACCATTGCCGGATTATTCGTGAGCAGAAAGCTATGCTGCGCATGAACCATTGTCATTGCGCAGCATAATATCATTACCAACAGGATCGATTTTAAAGCTTTAAACATTTAGCTTAACTTTTCAATAACAATTGCGCTGGCACCACCGCCACCATTACAAATTCCGGCTACGCCGATTTTTCCGTTGTTTTGGGCCAATACTGCGAGCAAGGTCACTACGATTCTGGCACCAGAGGCACCCAGTGGATGTCCAATGGCTACGGCGCCGCCATTTACATTTACTTTTTCTGCATTTAATTCCAATAACTTGTTGTTCGCTAAAGAAACTACAGAGAAAGCTTCGTTGATTTCAAAATAATCTACGTCGCTGATATTTTTACCTGCTTTTTTTAGGGCAAGAGGAATTGCCTTTGCTGGCGCAGTAGTAAACCATTCTGGTGCTTGCTGAGCATCTGCGTAGGCCAGGATTTTTGCCAATGGCTTTAATCCAAGTTCCTTTGCTTTATCAGCGCTCATCAGTACCAATGCAGCAGCCCCGTCATTTAGAGTCGAAGCGTTTGCTGCGGTTACGGTTCCATCTTTCTTGAAAACTGGTTTTAAGCCAGGGATTTTATCGAATTTAACAGCGAATGGTTCTTCATCTTTGGAGATGAGGGTCACTTCGCCTTTGCGGTCTTTTACGGGTACAGGAACGATTTCTGAATCGAATTTCCCATTATTTTGTGCAGCCTGGGCTTTTTGATAAGAGCTGAAGGCAAAAGCATCCTGATCTTCGCGGCTAATTTCGCATTCTGCAGCGCAGAGTTCTGCGGCAGAACCCATATGGTAATCATTATATACATCCCAGAGGCCGTCTTTTACTAAGCCGTCGGTGAGCTGACCATGGCCTAAACGGTATCCGTTTCTTGCTTTATCTAAATAGTAAGGAACATTGCTCATGCTTTCCATGCCGCCTGCAATGATAATGTCGTTTTCGCCAAGGGCGATGCTTTGTGCTGCCAGCATGATGGCTTTGGTTCCTGAAGCACATACTTTATTGATGGTGGTAGCAGGAAGGTCCGGTAAACCGGCAAATTTTGCGGCTTGTGTAGCTGGAGCCTGGCCAATATTTGCGGACAATACATTGCCCATATAAACTTCCTGAACGTCAGCAAGGCTGATACCCGCTTTTTCTACAGCAGCCTTAATGGCTATACCACCCAGTTGGGGAGCTGAAAAACCTGATAATGAACCACCAAAACTTCCTATCGGGGTTCTAACTGCAGATACTATAACTACTTCTCTCATTGATGCTTTTTAATTTTGGTTGAAAGCAAAGTTAAGTAATTAGTAGTATCTGCTGGTTAAACTCCATCGTTTTTAACGAGGCTCATCTGTATCATTTTTGTTTATTCGTCGTTTTCTTTTCGATTTCACCGCTTCATTCAACAGGTACTCAATCTGCCCGTTTATGCTCCTGAATTCGTCATTTGCCCAGTTCTCAATCTCTTTGAGCAGGGCAGGGCTGATCCTCAGTGCAAAAGCTTTTTTATCTTTTTCAGACATGTTTTATAAGGGTTAATTGTATAGCGTACCGGTATTCAGGATGGGCTGTACATTCCTTTCACCGCAAAGCACCACCAATAGGTTACTCACCATGGAGGCTTTACGTTCTTCATCAAGTTCTACGATATTTTTTTCTGAAAGCCTGTCCAATGCCATTTCTACCATACTTACTGCACCTTCAACAATAAGTTTTCTGGCCGCAATTACTGCCGTAGCCTGTTGGCGCTGTAGCATGGCACTAGCAATTTCCTGTGCATAGGCTAAATGTGAAATTCTGGCTTCAATCACTTCAATTCCTGCTCTCGACAAGCGTTCGCTCAACTCTGCTTCCAAAAGGGAGCTTACTTTTTCTGCGCCATCTTTTAGCGTGATGGTGGCTTCTTCATCTTCAAAGTTGTCGTAAGGGAAGATATTGGCCAGATGTCTGACTGCCGCTTCACTTTGAATCGCTACATATTGCAGGTAATCTTCCACTGCAAACATCGCCTTTGCAGTTTCCTGAATTTGCCATACCACAACAGCTGCAATTTCAATCGGGTTTCCTAGTTTGTCATTTACCTTGATCTGATGACCATTCAGGTTTCTCGCTTTTAAGGAAACACTTTTTTTAATCGTTAATGGGTTTACCCAGAAGAAACCGTCTGTTTTTACGGTGCCAACATACTTTCCAAAGAGAGTAAGTACTTTAGACTCATTTGGATTGTTGATGATCAGCCCTGGTAAAACCAGAATGAAGTTAATGGCAAGGGCAATCGCGCCAATCGCATATTGCTTACTGGCCAATGCATAGATTCCGCCGCCTAACAGTGCGAGGAAGAGCACAAATGTAAGGTAGCCCGATGGGGGAGTGATGATTTTTTCCTGATACATAATGATATTAATTTGATATCATAAATTGACGAAATAGTTTTCATAAAAGCAAGGATTTTCTCTGTAAATCAGATCCCTTCGCAGGATTACCTGTCTCAAAAGCCGATATGAGGAAAAATTGTATTATTTTTGAATGAAATCAATTTTATATCATTTTGGCAAAAATCAAAAAGAATTCCCACAGGGTGCTTTATCGTAAGTATTCATCAAACATCAAATATGTAATGATGGTACTGTCTGTATTGATCATAACGGTGTTTTTACCTAAACAACCCAGGTTCAGATATGAATTTGAAAAGGGGGAGATCTGGAAAAATAAAGACCTGGTTTCTCCATTCAGCTTTGCGATCTTGAAAACAATCCCTCAGGTGACGACGGATAAAAAGGACGCATTGAACAATGTACTGCCCATCTATAAGATGAACAATGAGCTAATTCACAATGTGGAGGAAGCTTATTCCAATGAATTTGATGTGAAATGGAAAACCAATGCTTTTCCTGAAGAAGATAAGGCGGCTTATAAAGCTTCTTCCTTAAAACTGCTGGAATCGATTTACAACAGAGGCATCATTGCGATGAATGTAAAACATCAGAAAGGGAATAAATACTATGATTTTGCGCTGTTGAACAATAATATCAGTAAGAACCTGAGTACTCAGGATGTTTTTACAGTACAATCTGCGTTAGAATACTTTGAGAAGAATTATACTTCAGTGAACCTGAAAGTTAAAGAGATGATTGTTGGGCTGGTGGAAGATCATTTGCAGCCCAATATTATTTTCGATGAAAAGCTGACTAATATTGTCCAGGAAAATACGATCAACAGTCTTTCTACTACCCGGGGGATGGTACAGAAAGGGGAGCTGATCATTGCGAAGGACAATGTGGTGGATGACGAAATCTATCAAAAGTTACTCTCTTTTAAAGAGGCTTATGAGGCACAAACGAAAACTATTGGCGATAGTAAACTGGTTTACCTCGGACAAATTTTATTGGTAGGCTTTATTGTCAGTTTACTGATGTTCTTTTTAAAGTTGTTCAGGAAGGATATTTTTGCGGACAACCGTCAGCTGTCTTTATTGCTATTGGTGATTACCACGATGCTGCTGTGTTTGACCTGGGCGATTAAATTGAACCTGCCTAGCATCTATTATATTCCCTTCTGTATTGTACCGATCATCATCAGGATTTTGTTTGATACGCGTTTAGCGCTGTACCTGCATTTGCTGGTGATCCTGATTGCCGGTTTCTTTGTACCGAATAGTTTTGAGTTCGTCTTTTACCAGATTACTTCGGGGATGGTGGCGATTTATAGTATCAGAAACCTGATTAAAAGAGAGCAATTGCTGCTGTCTGCTTTATTCATCCTTTCGGCCTACTTTGTTTCCTTCCTTGGGATTGGATTACTGAGAGAAGGATCATTCTCTGAGATTGAGTGGATCAACTTTGTGCCTTTCATTATCAGTGTGCTGCTTTCATTGCTGGCTTATCCGCTGATTTATGCTTTTGAAAGATTGTTCGGCATCACTTCCGATGTGGCTTTAATTGAATTGACGAATACGAATAATAAATTATTAAGAGAGCTGGCGTTTAAAGCGCCTGGTACCTTCCAGCATTCTTTACAGGTAGCCAACCTAGCGGAAGCTGCGATCTTTAAAATAGGAGGGAACTCGCTATTGGTAAGGGCCGGTGCCTTGTACCATGATATTGGTAAAATTGAGAACCCTCAATACTTTATAGAGAATCAAAATACAGCGCTGAGTCCGCATGATAAGCTGCCTTATGAGCAAAGTGCTCAGATCATCATTAAACATGTTCATAAGGGCATAGAAATTACCCGCAGACATCAATTACCGGAAAGTGTGATCGATTTTATCAGAACGCACCATGGAAATACCAGGGTAGATTATTTCTATCAGTCGTTTTTGAAGAACTCTCCGGAGAAATTTGTGGACGAAAACATCTTCCGTTACCCTGGTCCGATCCCTTTTTCTAAGGAAACTGGGGTATTAATGCTAGCAGATTCAGTGGAAGCAGCCTCAAGAAGTCTTAAAAATCCGGACGCGCAAAGCATAAATGACCTGGTCGAAAGGATCATTAACTATAAATTAGAACAAAATCAATTAGATAATTGCGATATTACTTTAAAAGATTTAGAAACTATAAAGTTGATATTCAAGACTATGCTGATGAGCATCTATCATGTGCGTATAGATTACCTACAAAATGTTTAAATTTTTTTTGGAACTACCAATCATCTTCCTATATTTGCAATCCCGAAAAACAGCAACGGTTTTTGTTTAAAGCGGGAAAGTTAATTGAAAAGGAGAGGTGCCTGAGTGGCCGAAAGGAACAGTTTGCTAAACTGTCGTACTGGCAACGGTACCGCGGGTTCGAATCCCGCCCTCTCCGCATAATTAAAGACAACGATAATTAGGTCTTACCAAAATAATCAGTGTTTTTACAGTCCTTCGAAAGAGGAATAAAGATGATACCAGTTCGGGGTGTAGCGTAGCCCGGTATCGCGCCTGCTTTGGGAGCAGGAGGTCGTAGGTTCGAATCCTGCCACCCCGACA
>NZ_JAHYSS010000002.1:760547-927569 GCF_019802255.1 Pedobacter polysacchareus
TGATACCAGTTCGGGGTGTAGCGTAGCCCGGTATCGCGCCTGCTTTGGGAGCAGGAGGTCGTAGGTTCGAATCCTGCCACCCCGACAACATAGATGTCAAATTCTATCAAAAACCCTCTAAATGTCACAGTTTAGAGGGTTTTTTCGTTTTAATCATATCAAAGAAAAACAAGGAATATCAAGGTTTTTATGCCCTATTCTACACCCTATTTTTTTCAGCTATAATTGTCCTTCAAAAAAAAGTAAAAATGACTACTTGAGTTTTTTGTTTTACCGCCTTTTTTAACCCTGTGTTTTGTTCCTCTAATTCTTTAAAAACAGGAGAGGGCATAAGGGCATAAAAGGGCATAAATCATATTAAAATATGAAAAGCCCAAACACATTTAGTCTATCATTTTTCCTAAAAAGGGACAAAATGAAAGAAGGTAGAGCGCCATTATTTGTTCGGATTACTTTAAATAGTAAGTTTTCTGATATTTCAACCAAGAAAAGGGTTGATGTTTCTGCATGGAATCAAACTAAACAAACTCGGTCTGCCCATTGCAGGACACCCAACATAGTGATAATGGCAGGATAAAACCTGCAAAGAGTTTTTCATATCCATAGTTTTAAAATTAAACCAATAACAGCGGAAATGAGGATCAAATGAGGTTCTTTTGCCTTTTTGATATAAATCAGCGTCAGTATGGAAAGTATAGCGATCAGTGCAGTGGGTATATCAATAATCGAACGCATCGCAATAATGATGACTGCGCCAACCAATGCACCGATAACCACGGCTGTTATACCATCAACAAAGGCTTTGATACTTTGGTTTTTGGCAATTTTTTTAAAGGACGGTGCAAAAGTAACGGTAAAGATATAACAAGGCAGAAATGTAGCAAGGGCGGCAACACAAGCTCCGGGAAAACCTGCAACTAAATACCCGATAAATCCAACCGTGATGACCACAGGCCCTGGGGTGATCATGGCAACGGCTACGGAATCTAAAAACTCATGTTCTGTAAGCCAGCCAAATTCCTGAACCACTCCACCATGCAAGAAAGGAACAATAGCCAAACCACTTCCAAACACAAATGCACCCGCCTTTAGAAAGAACCATCCAATCTCCTGCAAAGTCTTTCCGTCATAATGCCAGAATCCAATACCAAGCAAAATCATTGATGGCGCAGTAGTAGGGCGTTTGATCCATTTAGGTGGTGATTTAACTACCATATAGATCAGTCCACAGCCAACAAATAATAAGATATCTTCTTTTTGAGTGATTACGGTAACAACAATTCCAGCCAGATAGAAAATCCATAGGAGCCATTTAGACTTGACGGCCGCAAAGTCGAGGCTACTCACCGATTTGATGGTTAGCTTATAGGCACTAATGGCAATAATACCAATGACAGCGGCACTTACGCCATAAAACACGGCCTGAATTCCTGGCAATACACTATACAGCTTATATGCGATGCCTAAGATGACTACCATAATAAAGGAAGGTAGTACAAAAGCAAGTCCGGCTAAAGTTGCGCCGATTAAGCCATAGTGGACAAAGCCTACGTAAATGCCAAGTTGAGCTGCCAATGGCCCTGGTGCCAGTTGAGCAAGGGCAAGCCCTTCTTTATATTCTTCCTCCGTAATCCAGTTCTTGTTTTCTACCAAATCACGGTGCATGTAGCCTACCAGTGCGACAGGCCCGCCAAATCCCCATGTGCCTAATTTTAAAAAGTACGTGGTAAGCTCGCTTCTTGAATAAGTGGGCTTTTTGATCAGTTCGTTTTCCATGTGTGTTTTTCTGATTGTAAGTATTTGGCCCAGCTATATAACGCATCGTAAACTTTCATCCCTAAAGCAAGCATTTCAGGGTCATCGGGTATGTTGTAGGAAAGTCCGGCAGATATAGCCCATAGCCCTGCCGCCTGTTGTGCCAGATCAAAACGATCTGTATCTGCTCCGCGTACAATTGTGGCGATTTTTAGTAATGCAGGATCGGTTAGTCCATGTTTCTTTATGATGTAGTCAAAAGTGCAGTATTCTCCCTCGTGTGTATACTCCGCTCCAACAATGTCATAAGAGATGGCATGTAAAGTTTTTGCTGCTTCAAAAACTACTTCCTTTGGTACATATATAAATTCAGCTTCGGTGTCTACGAAGTTTTTAATAAGCCAGGAACAGGCAATCCGGTCAATTTTTGGCCTTTCACGAGTAATCCATTTCATATCTCAAAAATTACTATACAATAGTACCGGTAGTTAAGTTTGAAAAATAGAATGAATTTAACTGTTAGCACAGAATTTACTTTTTCCTTGCGGTTTTATTTAAAATGCGATACCGAATTGAAAGCCAATACCAAAAGAGGAGGGAAGATCATTTCCAAAGCGTGCAGGCAATGGAATGGCAATGAAATAGCTACTGCCTTTATTTTTCTTCACGACTTTGTTAAAAACAGGAGTTAAGCCATACCTGCCAGATGTTTCAAAAGCGGCACGACCTGCAAAAGTAAAACCATTGCCAAGAGCAACAAGAACACCGGGGTGGAACAATACATTGTTTACTTTGCTTCCGCTACTTGTAGCTTTCACAAAAGGTACAATTTCGCTACTGAAACCGATTTTCGCACTCTTCCAGATGTTGATGCCTATAGGCATTCCAACAACATAGCTGTCTTTAAAATTTGTATGGGTTCCATCCGAGCTAAAAGTAACTAGGGGATGGACAATGCCAACGTATCCAGTTATTTTGGGATAAGTTTGCGCAGGCGTTTGTTGTGCATAGCCAGAAATTGAGGTTAGGAGACTACCTATTAATAAGATAACGAGGCAGGTTTTATAGATTATCGTTTGCATAGCACAAGGCTACAGACGATATAGAAAATAAAATAGAATGGTTTTAACTATTAGGATGTATTTTACCTTGTTCATTGTTCTTTTTATAGGTTGAAGGGGTTAAACCTGTTTCGAGTTTAAAAATACGGGCAAAATGACTTTGATCGGAAAACCCCGTCAGATAGGCAATTTCGGAAAAGGAATAATCAGAGGTTTCGATGAATACAATCGCTTTATCTATCCGAAGTTTTCTAATGTACTCGCCAAAGGAAAGGTTATCAAAATACTTGGAAAACTCTCTGGAAACATACGCTGGATTTACATTTAATTCCTGGGAAAGCCCTGTTAAGCTCAGAGTAAGGTTAGTGTCAATCTGATCTTGTATGATGGTTTTTAGTTCAGTTGCCCAGACAGGTATTTTACCTGTAGTTCCTTTTTTTAGAAATTTTTGGTAAACATCTACCAGCAATTGTTCTACAGGACTTTCCGTATGTTTTACATTTTGAAGATGTTTGGCCCATGTATACAGCGCATCATAGATGACTTTCCCTGCTTCTAATAATTCTAAATCATCTTTGATATTGTAAGCCATACCAGCAGCGATTGCCCATAATCCGGCACACTGGCTGGATAAATGATGCTGATCTGTGTCCGCACCTCTCACGATAGGTGCCATTGCATCGAGCGCAGGGTCATTTAATTTATACTTTTTAATCAATGCGTCAAAAGTACATTGATCTTTTTGATGGGTGAGTTCTACACCGGGAACATCAAATGGGATAGCATCCAATTCTTTAGAAATCTCAATAACCTGATCGAACGGTACATAAAAAAAATGAGCATCCTTATCAATGAAATTACTGATCAGCCAAGGACAAGCAATGCGGTCTATTTTTGGTCTTTCACGGGTGATCCAGTTCATTTTTATCTTTATCTATACATCAAACTTATGATTATTTTTCGATCATTAAATAGTACTCAGATTTTAGTTATTCTTTTCTTTAAATTTAAAATGTTGATTTCCAGTATGATGTTTTAAGGAAAGTTATTAACTTAGTTAATCACATATATTTAGTTTAATTACATTTTTAAAGCTCTTATGGAAACACTAAAGAATATTGGCTTGATAGCTTGCCTTCAATTAATGACTTGTTTAATTTCTTGTTCATCGTCTTCCGAAAACCAAATTGCGGGTAAGTACGCTTCTCAAAGTGAGAACAACTATGATCATTTTAAAGATACTATCGAAGTTAGACCTACAGATGATGGTAAATTTGATATACAACGTCTCTCTAATTAGTCTGCCGCTAAGAAGAATGATCCTCAACGCCCAAGTAAAAATAAAAAAGCTGGTTTTTGGATTAACTATGGACCCGGTAGAATTGACGTAGCCACATTTCAAAAAAGTGATCATACACTTAGAATAGCGGAACCAATGTCCAGTTTAGTCAGAATTATGAAGGTCGATCTGGATAAGCAGACTATAAAATGGCCAACCAAATATGGTGACACTATTATTTATCACAAGATTCAATAGCAGCTTTAAGCGTGCTTAACTGTTTAAATGTACAGTATTTACGTATATTAGGGTATGAATAACGCCTTTTCTCCTTATGATTTATGTCCGTGTGATAGTGGATTGAAGGCTAAATTTTGTTGTTTAGAAGGGAAACGTTGGAATAAGAAACCTGTAAGACTAGTTGGAAACGATCCAATTACTGGATATTCACACAAAGGCTGTTACGCAAATACAACAAATGATTGCAGCACTAAAATTTCTAAAGAACATTTAATATCAAACTACATTTTAGCTAATTTGGGTAATGCTAAAGTCGTAAAAATAAAAGGGCCACCATACGGCAAGCCTGGAGAAGTAAAAATCATGCCTAAGGCAGGGTTAGTTGCCAATGTTCTATGTGTTCGTCACAATTCCTTATTATCACCTTTTGATACTGAAATTGGTAAATTCCACAAAACTTTTAATAAGTATGAGAAGGAGTTAAATATTGAAAACCCAGTCAATGATATTTCTATTTTTTGTGGCGAAAACTTAGAAAAATGGATGCTGAAAACAGAATGTTCATATATAGCTTCTAAACAAATCTATAGTGGTGATAAAAAGATTGAATGTCACATGAAAGATATTTATGTTGATATCCTTTATAATGACCAACCTTTTCCAGAAGGTTGGGGACTATATGTTGATGCAGCGGAAGGAACAATTCAAACTCACAACTACATTGCTCCAAGCTTCATAATTAGGGATACCACTTTAATGGCTGTTAAAATGATCATCAATAGCTTAGTTTTTTACTTAACGTTAGATAATCCTCAAACTATAAGAAAAGGTTTGATTTATCGTCCAAGAGACATAGAAATCAAAAAAGGCAATGTAAAGAAGTTAATAGAGATTTGTTGGCAGGATAAAAAATATAATCAAGGGGTATTTTTAACACATACTAGAAATATTAGTAGAACTCCTGAAGAATGGGATGAATGGGTCTTTAATAAAGATCATTAGGATAAGTATTAAAATATTCAAAATATGACGATTACAACAATATTAGCATTTGGGGATCAGTACTTTCTACTGGGTTATTCGGCATTAAAATACACAACATAGAAATCAAATTTCTATTAAAAACCCTCTAACTTTACAGTTTAGAGGGTTTTTTCGTTTTACTATAGTTATCTTAGTCAGCTTATGATTAATATTCATTTTCAAAATAAGCTGATACTTTTTATATCCTTGATCATATTTTCATCCTGTAAGCATGAAAAAGCATATCAAGCTGAACTTTTTGATATAAAAGTTAATTTAGATGAACTCCCAAATGGCAAAAAGCCCATATTTTCACAGCGACATCTAAAAAGTAAGAAAGAAGAATGGGTAGGGGGCATATTCGGATCCAATCAATTTCCGGAGTGGAATGAAGTGCTTTACAAAGATACGGTCATCAGGATAAATCCCAAAGTGAATCCCCCCAACGATTCAGAATCATCAGCCTATCCTTCTCAGGAGTGTTCACAATACAACTTTGATGACGTTACCTATATTAATCCAGCCAAAACAAGTTTCATAGCGCGGATTTCTGGCCCATATAGTATAGGAAACAGATTTTATTTATTCAGGGCACAAAAATCGGGTTTAAAGGTTTATAGTATAGACAGACCTACGGTTATTGAGGGCGACAGACAATGGGAAAATCGTGATATGCTGAAGATTGGGCCTCATTTATTAATGGTAGATAATGACTATATTTTTAACCAGGGAACAGGTAAAGCTTATGAAATCACACGGCCAGGAAAAGACAGAATTCGGGGAGAATTTGCAGCATTGTCGCCAGATCAGCAAACTATAGTCTTTACAACAGATCATCAGTTATACCAATGCCATTATCCCAGTGGTAAAGTCCATATCGAACCAATAGACGAAGAGCAGCTGTCTAAAATGGTTAATCATAAAACAAAAGAGTGGCCATATAATTATTTCAATTGGATTACTGTGGATGGCAAAATGTTTCTGCATCCAATTCTTTAGTAGAATAATTTTCTTTAGTGGTTGTTGAAATAAGTGATTCACAGCATGATGTCCTTATGTGGAGTGTTTAAAAAGTTGTTTATGCTTATTTGTAAGGGTTAAATAAGCTTTATAAGCTGCCTACCTATCTTTGATAGGAATAGAAACTGAAATTATGAACAACCTAAATCACTTACCATCTGCTGTAGCTAATTCGAATCCGAAAACAGAAAATGTTAATGAACAATTGCCAGACTATATAGAAACGCCGCCTTTAGCTGAAAATTTCTCCCTCTCCAACTATGTGGATGATGATGACGATTCCGGCTTCTGCTGCCCTTGCTGCTTACCGCGCTAATACACTCAACTTATGGATAGGTCTCCTGTGGATCGCCTTTCCCAGGCCTGGAGACATATCCTGGGGGAGACTACTTATTGATATAAGCTTGATCTATTTGTTTTTAGAATATTTAGTTAGATATTTAGCGGTATACAATAACGCTATACCATAACTTATATAATGAAAAAAGTAACGCTTTTGCTCGCAGTAGCAACGATGATGCTCTCTTGCAACCAGACTTCTAAACAAAACAAAGATACTGCAGCAGTAACAGACCAGGCTGAACTGAAAGAACAAACCTCAGCTACAGCAAAAAGTTTTAACATTGCTGATGTTCCATTTTCGACTGCTGATTTGGGTAACTTTCCATTTTTCACCTTACCGGCAGGATTACAAGAACAGAATAAACCGTTACAAAAGAAGTTTGATGTTTGCTTTTTTCCAATTAATGGAGTCATGACTCCATTTGAAGGTAAGCTGTATAAAACGAATGTTAGCGCAAAGCAGGGCGAAGAATTTTCACAGCGATTTTTTGAGAAAAGTCTGGAAGATTATTTGGCCTCTATCGGTGCTGTTAAGATATATGATGGTGAAATCACCCAGGAAGCGTATGATCGTTACCAGAAGAAAGATCCAAACAAAGGAGCTGATGGTGATATCGGTTATACGGGGGAACAAATTAAATTCTATATCATCCGTTCCAAAGATAAAGGAAATATCTATGTGCAATTTTCTGCAAATAATGCAGCAGGAAAGCTTAATATTCTTCAAGAGGAAGCACTTCAGCAAACCATCACAAAGGTAACGGCAGATGACATTGTAAGAGACCTGACTGAGAAAGGAAAATCCATTTTATATATAAACTTCGATCTCGATAAATCTACCATTTCCGCTGATGGAAAAGGGATAGTGAACGAAATTGCTGAAGCTTTAAAGAAGAATTCAAATCTAAAAATATCAATTGAAGGACATACAGATAATACTGGAGAGGCATCACACAATAAAAAACTGTCTGATGATCGTGCGAATGCGGTACTAAAATCTTTGACCACAAATGGAATCGACAAATCCAGATTATCGTCGAAAGGTTTCGGAGCAGAACGACCATTGGTAGCAAATGATTCGGAAAACAATAAAGCCAAAAATCGCAGAGTAGAGTTGGTTAAAATCGTTTAAGAGTGGAGGTCAGGACGATTCAATAATGAAACAACCAATTTTAACACTTCTCTCTTTTCTGCTCCTACAAAGTGTATTGGGGCAAGAAAAGCAAGCTTTGGAAAAGAACATTCCCGTTATCTTTAATGAGATAAAAACAGAGACAAAAAAGAGTTACAGCCTTTGGAACAAAGATTTATATGGGCCAATACTTTTAGTGGATACTAAAACCCGACAAGTCTTTGCAAACGAATCCGATACGGCAGGTATTTTAAAACAAAATGAGGATCTCTTTACCGGAACTTTACCTGATCCTATCAATATTGCCAATACCGCTATGCGCTTTGCTGGAAAAAGCTGGGCGATGATTATGCTGCCACTTCCCCAAAATAAGGAAGATCGGAATAACCTATTGGCTCATGAGTTATTTCATACCATCCAACCTTCTTTAGGATTCACGCTTAATAATCCTGAAAATAATCACTTGGACAGAAAGGATGGAAGAGTGTATCTCCGATTGGAATTAGAAGCACTTAAAAAAGCAGTTCAATCCTCTTCTAAAAATGAATTACATCGCCATCTGGCCAGTGCCTTGACATTTAGAAAATACAGACACCTTTGCTATAATGGAGCTGACACGACAGAAAATCTGCTGGAAATGAATGAAGGGCTTGCAGAATTTACGGGATTTATTGTCAGCGGAAGAACCAAAGAGCAGGCGAAGGTGCATTTTGTAAACGGTATCGATACCTTTTTTACCAATCCTACTTTTGTCCGGTCCTTCGCGTATCAAACTATCCCTGTTTACGGTTATTTGCTTTATGGAAAAAACAAGAATTGGAATAAGGAAATTAGCCCTAAAACCAATTTGACAAATTATTTTATCAAGGCATTTAACATCAATACCTCAGCGAATTTGAAAGCTGCCGTTGAAAGTTTAGCTGATAGCTATAACGGAAAAACAATCCTTCAGGAAGAAACAGCAAGAGAGGAAAAGGCGCAAAAACTAATTGCTGAATATAAACTCAGATTTATTGAGCAAGCTCATTTTACAATAAAGTTTGAGAAGATGAACGTTTCTTTCGATCCAAGGAATATCATACCCATAGAAGACAAAGGAACGGTTTATCCAAACATCAGAGTGACCGATCTGTGGGGTGTTTTAACGGTCGAAAAGGGAGCGTTAATGAGTGCGAATTGGGATAAAATTTCCGTAACAAATCCAGTCAAAGTAGAAGAGAAAAGAATCATAGGAGAGGGTTGGACACTTGAATTGAATGAGGGGTATGCCCTGGAAAAAGACGATAGCGGCAACTTTAAACTGAAAAGGGAATAAATTTTACTAAAAACAAAACCTAACTCTTATGAGAACATTTGTGTACCTTTTTTTATTATTTGTTACTGCCAGTCTGACCACAGCGAACGCACAATCTGTTCAGCCTTATTTGGCTATCATTAAAGCCAAAAATAATATTAGTTATAAGGGGATATTACAAAGAGTGGATGCCAATCATGTCATTCTTAATTCTGAAAAAGGGATGTAAACTGTTCCTTTTCAGGTGATAAAATCAATCAAAATTCGGGTGCCTAAGAAAAGTGCTCCATATATCTATAGAAAAGCAAAATGTAAATTCTTGTGAAGGCGGTATCGAAAAAACCGCCTTAAGTCCTATATTCGTAGTTATGTCATTATCTAATCTCATCTAAATTGACCATTCGATTCTTTATAACCTTAGCAATAATATTAATTTGTAAATCTGTGTTTTCACAGCAAAGTGGATTGATCATAGGCACTGTGCAAAACGTAAACACAGGAAAGTTACTTGATGGCGTAACAATTTCTATCAACGATTCATCCATCAAGACGCTTAGCGATTCAACCGGCCAGTTCCGCATTAACGTCCCCGTTGGCACGTATAAGATTTCAGCCAGTACATTAGGATATACCACTCAGATAAAATACAATATTGTAGTTGGGAGTGGTAGTCCCCAATTGGTGAATTTTGAACTTCAGCCACTTTCTACTAATTTAAAAGAAGTAAACATCAGCTTTGATAAAGGAAAATCAGCAGTTGCTACCGATATGGTTACTCCATTATCAGTACAGCAGCTGACCGCTGAAGATATCAAAAGTAGCCCTGGTGGAAATTTTGATGTTTCAAAAGTTGTGCAAACGCTGCCGGGCGTGGGAATTAGCAATGGGGTAGGAGAGCGAAATGATATCATTATCAGAGGCGGAGCTCCAAATGAAAATGTATATTATCTGGATGGAATAGAAATTCCGGTAATTAACCATTTTCAAACTCAGGGAAGCTCGGGTGGTGCTCAGGGTATTCTTAATGTTTCCTTCATCGAAAGCTTAAAATTAAGCTCGTCCGCTTTTGATTCCAGGTATGATAACCCATTGGCATCTACCTTCGTGATTAAGCAAAGAGAAGGGAATTCTGAACGAATATCTGGTAATGCCAGGGTTAGTTTCACCGAATCAGCCTTCACTTTGGAAGGTCCACTTTCTAAAAATACCACATTTTTAGCCTCGATCCGGAAATCTTATCTTGGTTTCCTGTTTAAATTAATTGATTTACCGATCAGACCTGGTTTTGAGGATTTTCAATACAAAGTAACACATAAGTTTAACGCAAAGACCAAGCTTACAGCTATAGGTCTAGGTGCAATAGATCGTTTTAAATTTGCACCTACTAAAAAGTCAACTTTAGAAAATACTTATGTTTTGCGATCAACACCTTACATCAACCAATGGAATTATACCGTTGGATTTAATTTAAACCACCAGATTGAGAATGGATATTTAAACTTTACACTGAGCCGAAATGTGTTCGACAATAGCCTGGACAAGTTTGAAGATGAGCAGCAAGATACAGATAAAAGAACGCTGAAAGTTCAATCTCAGGAAATAGAAAATAAGTTCCGTTTTGACATTAACAAATTTATCAATGGATGGAAATTGTCTGCAGGAGTGATGGCGCAGCTAGTGGCTTATCAAACAGATTTATTTAATAAAATTTCAAATGAAATTGTTGATGAACAAGGAAATGTGATCAGCCCCGAAAAGGTGATAAGGTTTGACAGTGAGATGGATTTTTGGAAATACGGAGCCTTTTTGCAAGCTTCTAAAAATCTGTTTAATGATCAACTTCTGGTTTCTGCTGGTGTTCGTTCAGACCTGAATACATTCACTGTAAATGGGAACAACCCCTTAAAGACACTGTCTCCCCGTTTATCTTTAGCTTATCATCTCAATTCAAAATGGGACATCAGTGCTTCTGTAGGCAGTTATTTTAAAATCCCTCCTTATACCATGCTCGGTTATCGGGATGACAATGGCATTCCTGCGAATAAAAATATGGACTATATTCAATCCATTCACTATGTTTTAGGTACTCAATTTTTACCTAGAAACGACCTGAGGTTTACATTTGAAACATTTTATAAGCAATACGGTAATTACCCCGTTTCTGTAAATAATGGAACTTCTCTAGCCAATCAAGGTGCGGAATATGCTTCCGTAGGAAGCGAAAAAGTTTTGAGTGTAGGAGAGGGGGAAACTTATGGATTTGAGGTGTTTGTCCAGCAAAAACTCGTTAAGAATTTTTTTTATGTCGCCAGTTACTCTTATGTAGTCAGTAAGTTTTCAGGATTAAATCAAAAATTAATCTCTTCTTCCTGGGATAACAGACACTTATTGTCGCTTACACTCGGTTACAAATTGAAACGCAACTGGGATTTAGGCTTGAAATATCGCTATGCAGGTGGATCACCCTATACGCCATTCGATTTGTTGAGTTCGCAACAAAATTATTTAGCATTAGGAACCGGGGTTTCTGATTATAACAGGCTGAATACAGAGCGATTGTCTCCATTTAGTCAGCTGGATTTTCGTGTAGATAAACGTATAAATTTCAAAAGAACAGCATTGAATATATATGTTGATCTCCAGAATCTGCTTAAAAAGGAAAATGATAACTTCCCAAAATACACCTTTAAACGTACAGAAGACAATACTGGCTTTTTAACTACAGACGGGCAACCGATACAAGCGAATGGTTCAAATGCCGTACCTTACATCTTAAATACCAAATCAGGAAACATCATTCCTTCCTTTGGTTTTATATTTGAATTTTAAAGAGGTATTATGATTTGCCAATAAATTAGATTTTAAGATTTTTTCTAACCAACAAAAACCGGCAATTTCTAAATTAAGGATTGCCGGTTTTTATTTTATAAATGCTCGATGGAGGCTATTTTTAGTTTCCTCTATAAGTGCTGTAACCATAGGGCGACAAGGTGATTGGCACATGGTAGTGTTTGCTGTCTTTGATTTGAAACACAACTTCAATAAAGGGATAAAAGCTATCAGTGTTTTTATGTTTAAAATAATCAGCTGTTAGAAATGTTAGTTTGTATATTCCTTTTTCAGACTGTTTTTCTTCCAGAAAGTTTTTTATCCTTCCATTTTCATCTGTAGTCTTTTGATCGATTAAAGTCCACAATTTTGTCTGTTCATTTAACTTCTCCAGTTTTACAGGTACACCAGGTGCTGGAAGTCCTGTAGAAATGTCAAGAATATGGCTGGACAGCAGGTAGGATGGATCTTGTGCATGCGTAGTACGACTTAATAAAATAAGTAGGGCACCTAAAATTAATTTTTTCATATTTCGTTTTTAAAAGTTAAACACTATTTAGCAATAATATCAGCGGTTAGGATTCCAGCTGATTTTCCTATCAGATCGTCATTCTCCGGACTGCCGCCTCCAGCTACACCGATTGCCCCAATTACCTTCCCCTTATGATAAATAGGAACTCCTCCTCCTAGCAGTAAAAGTTCCGGTAAACTGGCTAAATTTTCTGTATCCGGATTAGATCGCGCATTTCTTGATAATGTGAGTGTAGTTGTTTTTGTAGAAACTGCTGTAAATGCTTTGCGCCTGGCAGCTTCTGTATTGTGAAAACCCACTCCGTCACCTCTGCTAACCATGATGATCTGGCCTCCTGAATCCAGTATTGCAATAGCCACCTCTTTATTTAAAGCAGCTGCTTTTGTCCTTGCTAAATCAGTAAGTTGAAGCGCAGTATGAAGTGTCAGTTGATCGGATTTTAGGAGAAGCGCTGCTGCATGTTGACTATTGTTAGTTTGCCCATAAGCAGCTATGGGTAAAAAAAAGGATAAAATTATAGCTCTATCTAATCGCATGTTTTTTTACAAAACTAGATGGAACTTTTCTTAAAAACGTTGACCTATATCAACGTTTTTAAAGTTTAGTTTTGATCCTGCTTAGCGTAGAAGGGGAAATCCCAAGGTAAGAGGCTGTCATTTTATTAGAAATCCTCAATAAAATACCAGGATAATAAGTATTTATCCATTTTACTTTTTCCATTGCGTTTAAACCCTGAAAACCGTATATCCTTTTTTGTGCGGTGATAAATCCCAATTCCAGAATATTACGGTAGATCTTTGCAAACTGTGGTAAATGATCCACTAAATCATAGAAATCAGCTCTTGTAATCGTTAATAATTCTGATTTTTCAATCGTTTGTAAATATTCATGTGCGGGTTGCTGGTCGATCAGGCTAGGTAATGCAGTCCCAAAACCACCTTCTAGTGCAAAAAAACGTGTACTCTCCAAACCTGCAGAATTTACAGTATAAAGCCTGATACAGCCTTTGTTTACAAAATAATGATGTTTACAAACTTCATTGTAATCAAGGAGTATCTCATTTCTTTTTGTTTTAATAAGTTTGAACTTGCCAAAGATCAAACTTAGGCTTTCATCATCAAATTCAGCATTTTGTCTGAGGTAATTTTCTAATAATTTAAACATTATAATTGTCGTTGATGATTTCCAAAATAAACATTTAATAAGTAGATAAATCAAAATTGTAATGATAAAATTTACTGGTAAGTATTTCAGCATCAGTGATCAATTTTAATTTTTAGATCGATATTTCTCAAAATAGTGTTTCAATTGTTAATGTAATCCTGGATTAAGCTGTTAGTCAATCGTTTGCGCAGTATTATTCCCAATACAACACAACTTTGTCGATAAATTAGGTTAAGAGAATGAAAGTTCTAATCCATCATTTAATCAAACCTAAAAACCTAACCAATGAACAAAAAAAATTACGCCGCTAACTTGATGGCCGCACTATCGATTGTGGCTTTAGGCATCTCATTTTCGTCCTGTACGAAATCCACACTGGTTCTCGATGAGCAACCTAAACTTTCCGTGAATAAATCGGCAGCCAGTACTGTGCCAGCAGATGCCATGACATTTGTGATCCCTGCAAATAAAGCCTATGCAGAACCATTTGAGCAGAATGCTAATGCAGTAGGAGTTTCTATTCCAGTAGGTTACCCTGAGGATTACGGGGTAATATCGAACTGGACCAACCCATCCCGAAGTGTCGTGTATTACCTCTATCAGACCGCGGGGGAATACAATTTTTCAATTGAGAATACCGTTGCCAACGGAGTTAATTTAGATTATGAGGTGAAAATCTCTCCTTGTTATACTGGCCTGGGGGTAACACCAAGTACTCAGTTGGTTACTTTAAGTGGGACTGGAACCGTTAACCTGAGTACTGCTTTCAAAGTAGTGGCATCAACAACGGGTTATTATCGTTATGAGCTGAAGCCGCTATCTGATCCTAATAATTCCATTACCATTCATAACCTGATATTTAGGGCTTTACAGGCAAATTCAAAAGTCAACCAGACGAATTATCAAAGTTCTCCATCGGTGCATCTTAGTTTTAGCTCAACCGCGAGCACTGTTAAATCTTACAACTGGCTTTACCAGGACGTACTGGTACCGGCAGGCAAAGATCCCCTGTATACTTTCTATATGTCGATAGGGTTTTATAGAGGTTACCTGGGAATTCAAACGAATTCGCCAACAGAGCGTAGGGTGTTGTTTTCTGTATGGGACAGTGCAGATGCGCAAAACGATCCGAATCATACTGCTGCTGATAATGTAAGCCTTGTTGCTAAGGGAGCGAATGTGACCAGCAATGGATTTGGAGGAGAAGGTACCGGAGGCCAGACTTATATCAATGCAAACTGGCAGACCAATCAGGTAGTTTCTTTCATCATGAATGTAAGGCCGGAAAGCAACAATTCTGTGCTGCTTTCTGCCTGGTATAAACTGGAAGGACAAAGTACATGGAATTATATCGCCACTTGGCGCGCGCCAAAAGACCAGCGGTATTTTGATGGATTCTATTCTTTTCTGGAGAACTTCGGAAATAGAAATGGACAGATGCGCCGGGAAGCAGAATATTTCAATTCCTGGGCTAAAGAAAGTGCTTCCGGTAATTGGGTGAACCTGAATAAGGTTTCTTACAGTAATACCGATGGAGCTGTGGGCCAAAGGGTTGATTTTGAACAAGGCATATCTCCATTAAATTCGGCCAGGTTCTATATGTCAAGCGGTGGTTACACCCCAACCATCAAGACGGTTTCGAATACCCTGCCGCTTTTATCTACACCTCCAGCAGTTACATTATCTACTTTGTCTGATCGGGTGGATCAGGCACTAGCCGATTATTTTGAACTTACAAATGGTGGGATTTATAAAATAGTTTCCGCAGTAAATAATACCAGTGTGATCGATGTCAATAGCTATGCTCCGGTGAATGAAACACCAGTTACTTTATGGTCTAATAACACGCCAACTTCGAACAATCAAAAGTTCCTTGCCAGAAAAGTGGGCGGTGCTTATGTATTCAAATCAGTTGCAGACACGACAAAGGTATTGGATGTATATACGGGTTCAAGTGCCGACGGAACTAAGGTGCAGGTATATACTTACAATAATGGAAATTCTCAGAAATGGACTATCGAAAGTGCAGGTGGTGGCTATTTGAATATCAAATCACTAGTCGGTACTAATAAGTCTCTGGATGTAAACGGAGGATCAACAGCAAACGGCACAAAAATCCAGATCAACACCTCCAACATTTCGAATGCTCAGAAATTCAAGTTAGTAGCGCAATAACTTCAAAATTCTTTAATATTATGTTAGCAGCCTGGAGATACTTCAGGCTGTTATTGTTCCACTTCGATACAGATCCAATGCATTTTGCAAAATGCTTTCGATGGTTTTTATCGGTAGATCCTTGATTGGATTAACCCGGAAAATCTTCATCCGGGAACGCTCACCTTTTTCCAGTTTAGGGTGGTTCAGATGTTTCCCTTCTACCATCAAGATATAGGGTTCCTCCGTTTTTTTATCCGTCCACAAATAGCAAAACATCTTCTTTTTATAGCAGAAGCAGGGCATCCCATATTTCCGTGTTTCAGTAATTTCATTGTCTTGCTCAAGAATAATACTCCGTAAAGCCAGCAGACAACTTTTGTTCGGCTCTTTTGATTCAGATAGTAGTTTTGAAGTTCCTGTAGCATAAGCGTGTGGAATGAAAGAATTTATTATGAGGTAATTTACGACAATAAGAACAGGCAATTAGGAGTTTTTTATCATCGTATTTTTATTTACTGTTTAATTCAGGAGTAGTTCTTATTTTAACATTGGCTTATAAAATCCACATTTCATAATCATTTATTGATTTAGAATCAAAGTTCAATTAATACGCTAGCAACATCTTCGTACCATAAAAAAAACTTAAATATATTATGGTAAGAAAACTACTATTCGCAGTGTTATTGCTGTCTTTTTGTGTTCAATATCCTCTTTTGGCACAGACTACACAGGCCTCTATTTTTGGTACTGTGACGGATCAACAGAAGAAGCCTATTCCCGGTGTTTCGGTTCAGGTGAAGAACACTTCCACAGGTTTCAGCAGCCGAACTTCTACCAATGCTAAAGGAGAATACACTTTTCAGGAGCTTCCTTTAGGCGGTCCGTATTCAATTACAGCTACATTTATGGGCTTCGCAGAACAAACCAGAACACTTACTTCATTGAACTTTGGTGATGCTGCGAGAGTTTCTATCGAGATGCATGAAGCCTCTCAGGATTTGAAAGGGGTAGAAGTAGTGGCTTCTGGCCTGAAAAACAAGGTTCAAAATTTTGGGGCATCGACAGAAATCTCTGCTAAAACGATGAACCAATTGCCTGTAAACGGTCGTAACTTCTCTAACTTAATGGACTTATCTCCTTTAAGTCGTGGGAATGGGATTGCAGGACAGCTGGCTTCTTCAACTAATTTTACCATTGATGGGATGAGTGCTAAAAACCCAACCTCATCAGGAAGTACTACCAGTCGCAGTGGTGCACCATATTCCATTTCCATGGAAGCAGTTCGCGAATTTAAAGTAGTGACCAATCAATATGATGTAACTTTAGGCAGAGCTGGAGGCGGTACTGTGACAGCGGTAACCAAATCCGGTACGAATACAGTTTCCGGGAGTGCCTTCATGTATGGAAGAGCTGACTGGTTATCGAGTCCTTACGATATCAGAGGGGTGAAACGTAACAATGACTTCTCTACTTATCAATATGGCTTTACTTTAGGCGGACCAATTATTAAAGATAAATTGCACTATTTTGTAGGATTGGATCATCAGAAAGATTCCCGTCCATTAATTATTGCTGACATTAACGGCCTGGCAGATGAGATGAGGTTTAGAATAACCGATGCTACTTTAGAAAATTTCTTAAGTATCGCACGCTCAAAATATGGGGTTGCAAATACACCTCAATATGGTACATTCGGCAGAACCCGTGGTTCTGATGCTGCCTTTGCCCGTATCGACTGGCAAATCAATGAGAAAAACCTGTTAACTGTTCGTGATAACTACACCAACGACAGAAATCCATTAGGTTTGGCGGATAATACAGCCATTAACTTTTATGAGAGTTATGGTAATGATAAAAACGTAGACAATAGTTTATTGGCTACTTTACGCTCTACCATCAGCAGCAAACTGACCAACGAACTAAAAGTACAGCATTTATATACTTACCAGGCGAGTACACAAAATGATGAACTTGGCTTTGCAATTCCAAGAGCAGTTGTAGGTAATATCCCTTCTAAATTGTCGGATGGTACAAGCGCAAGCACGGCCATACAAATTGGTGGTCACCGTTTTGGACAAGAAGGTTTCACCAATAATGTTTTCCAGTTGGTGGATAACCTGTACTATAATACAGATAAAGTAAAATATACATTTGGTGTGGACATCATGTATACCCATGCAAAGTCGCTTTATGGAAGTGAAGTGAATGGAAGATTTGAATATACTAACAATGATGCTGGTACTTCACTGGAGAATTTTGCGAACCTGCTTCCAAACAGATATTATCGTGAAGTACCTTTAGTGGCAGATCCAACAGTGAAAGCAGGAATCTGGAATACAGCAGTGTATGGACAGATGCAAACTAAATTAGCCCGCGGACTTGATTTTGTTGGTGGTTTACGTTTAGATTACAGCTCTTATCCAACATCACCACTGAATGAAACTTTGCTGCAGGAGGTGGGAGTAAGAACTGATAATAAACTGAAACAATTTTTAATCCAGCCAAGAGTTCAGTTCAATTGGGATATCAATGAAAACAGAACAGATTTTCTTCGTTTTGGAGCAGGTATATTCGGATCTGACGTAAACAACTATGTAACCATAAATAACTTAACGTTTGATGGAAAGCATTTGGCAACGGTTGATGTGATCAATAACAATGTGCCTAGACCAGATTTTATTGGCTACAGAAACGGTAGCGCAACTGCGCCTACGTTAGCATCGTTACAATTGCCAACTATCAATACTTATGGGCCAGATGCTAAAATACCTGTAGTTTATAAAGCCAACTTGTCCTACAGTAAACTGATCAGCGACAGATTAAAAGTTGGGATTACTGGTTATGCAAGTTTAGGTCGTCATAACTATATGTATGTTGACAGAAACATGGTTGCAAAACCATTCTTTACCCTGCCTAATGAAGATAATCGTGGTGTATTTGTACCTGAGATCCCAAGCAATGGTTCCCCAGACTGGAAAGAAGGACG
Organism: Pedobacter polysacchareus; assembly: GCF_019802255.1. Taxonomy (GTDB): domain Bacteria; phylum Bacteroidota; class Bacteroidia; order Sphingobacteriales; family Sphingobacteriaceae; genus Pedobacter; species Pedobacter polysacchareus. The sequence goes on from NZ_JAHYSS010000002.1 coordinate 779,362, forward strand.
TATCAGTAATAAATTTGGCCGCGTACTGGAACTAAACAGTGAAGGTAAAGTAAACCAATTTGCAGTAGTGCTTGATGCCACATGGAAATATTTTAAAGACGGTGAAATCTCTGCTAGTTATACGTGGAATGATGCAAAAGACAATACTTCTTACAATGGTAACGTAGCAAACTCTGCAACTTTATCTCTGCCTGTAAAAGATGATCCAAGAGATTTAAGTCACATGACTTATTCTGACGGTCAGTTCAGAAGTAAAGTTGTCATCTATGGTACATTGCCAACTTTTTATGGTGTGACGGTTGGTGTTCGCTATTCTGGAATTGGCGGTACACGTTACAGCCTTTTATCTGGGGTGAACAACAATGGTGATTTTGTACCTAGCAATGATTTAGCTTATGTTTTCGACAGAAACAACCAGGCTGTTCCTCAGAATGTTCGTACTGGTCTGCAAGCCATATTAGATAACCCGCTTGCCAGCCAAAGCTTAAAAGATTATATTATGGAATACTCTGGTAAAATTGCACAGCGTAATGGTGGTGTGAATGAATTCTTTGGTGTGGTAGATGTTAGAGTAAGCAAGAAATTTAAAGTGTATAAGTCACATGCAATTGATGTTTCCTGCGATATCTTCAACTTTGCCAACTTACTGAATAAAAAATGGGGAGTAAATGAGTCGATGGGTAATCAGTCATTGTATGCTTTAAACGGAAAAGCAGAGGTAAAAGCTACACCTACTACTCCTGCAATCCCTGCAATTCCAAACTATGATTCAGCAACAAAATCATTCAATTACAAAGTGAATAATTCTGGTATCGTGAATCCTTCAGGTAATCCATACCAATTTCAAATTGGTTTGAGATACGGATTCTAATCAAGCATTTAGAAGGGTCCAGAATTTAAGATAATTCTGGACCCTTTTTTTGTATAGAAAAGACCTGGTATTGAATTTAAATGAACGCTGGTTAATGAAGTTTAAGGCCAGCGATACAGCGTTCCTGCCTTGAAAACCCATTCTGGTGTGACCAGCTCCGTCCGGAATTTATTGCTATACCAAGGGATAATGGATCTAGGATTCTTAAGGATATGAATATTTTGAGCAGGCATATAGCTTTGTGCTAATAGGAAACGCCGTTCCCCGGCAGTATTTATCGCTAAATCCATTACAATGACCGCATGACCGGGCGATCCTCCTTGCAGAAATACGTCCCCGGGAAGAATATCATCTGGAGAAGTAACCCGTTTCAGTTGTTTGCTTAAGGATAAGGTACCGGCGTAGGTAAATACGGTTTGCAGGTAGTCCTCAAAATCAATTCGCTGCTCAGAAATACCCCTGGATTTTACCTTCTTCAATTTTTTTTCCTGCAGTGTAAATCGATAGCCTTTTCGCCAGGAAGCATAGTCCATAGGCGTACCATCAGTAGCCAGGAACATGATGTTTGAGTATTGTTTTTTTGAATATTGCCATTCTGCGTAAAGGCGGATCGCCGCATCGGCACATTGCTGTAAATCCTTTGTCCCAATGCTGATGTCTATGACCGCATACTGTGCCTGCTGATTCCGTTTTTTCTGACCATTATAAAGATATACTGTAGGATCTTTCTTAAGCTTTAGGTGCTGCAGCCAGTAGGAAAATGATCCAGATTCAGATTTCAAGCGTTTGAAATTCGCCGGACCGGGGATGTTTCGTACTTGCTGAGCAAAGACGGGTATCAATAGAAAAGTTAAGATCGTACAAAGCGCTGGTATCTTCATTCTTTTATTAATGGGTTGATAAAGGTCGGAAAGCCAATTTGAATGTAGGAAGTTAGGTTTTTTTGTTGAAAACGATGAGGCCTTAGGAAAATGGCTAAATATTGAACCTATATTTGGAGAGAAATCTTTTAAGGTCAGCAATACTCCATCTGATCATTAAGACCGCAAATTATGGAACACAATTTTACAGCAATTGATTTTGAAACTGCTCATGGTAAACGCTGGAGTATTTGTCAGGTAGGACTGGTACGCGTTGAAAATGGAATCGTTAAAGAAACCATTAACCGCTTGGTTTGTCCACCAGATAATATTTATTTCTACAGGAATATTGAAGTGCATGGAATCACTCCTGAACGCACGCGCAGATCTCCGAATTTTTCAGCAGTATGGAGGGAAATTTCTTCATTTATTGACGGACAAACGGTAGTGGCGCACAATGGTGCTTTTGATTTCAGCTGTCTGGCGCAGACTTTGGATTATTACCAGATCGCACAGCCGATTTATGAGAAACAGTGTACCTATAAAATTTATAAACAAAAGTTAGCTTCTTTATGTCAGGAATATCGGATTCCATTGAACCATCATGATGCTTTAAGCGATGCGTTGGCCTGTGCGGAATTGTATAAAATGCACTTAAATAAATTGCGTGAAAACTAAGTTAATTTTTCTATGAAGTATCCGGTGGTTTCTAATTACAATTTGATTTGTGTGGAATATATTGATTTTACTTTCAATGAAAAGATAGAATGAGTTCAATTCAATGCCTCAGTTTCTAGCATAAATTAACACAGAAAAGTGCATTGGAGTTAATATCCAATGCACTTTTCAACCAATGCTAATCACTAGAATGGCCAAACGGATCCTTATTATGGCTTTGTTTTATAGATATACCCTACAATTCCTTCAGGAGTATAGCCGCCATAACTGCCAGAATCAGTGGTGTAGAAATGATCACCTGATCCATGGCTAAAGTATTCGTATAAAGGTACTGTACCAGGAAACTGCTCTTTATAAAAATACCCGGAGATTCCTTCATAAGAATAGTCGCCATAATTACGAGCATTGGTTGTGTAATAATGATCCGTAGTTTTATTGTTGAAATATTCGTATAAAGGTATAGTTCCCGGCATTTGTTCTTTATAAAAATATCCTTCAATTCTTTCAAAAATCCAAGGACCATAATCACGATAAACAGTTGGGTAATAGTGATCTGCATAGGTAAAGTTAAAATACCGGTATATAGGTACTAACTGTGAAGTACAATCCGATGTATAATAATCACCATTAATATATGTTTGATAAATATTATGATTTTTAGCATTTCGTAATCTATAAGCAATAATAGCGCCTCTTGAATCGGTCGTTAAATTCCCGCTTTTAGTCACATAATCATGAAATGATTGTAGCCCATTAATTGTTTGCGAAGCCAAGGTAGATGAACCTCCAATTGCAGTTCCACTAATTGTCATTTCATCTGTTACTTCTTTGTATTCTTGGCTTATATTTCCTCCGCCATTGATTTTCCAAAAATCAAAAGTGGCTGTTAGAGACTTTTTAACTCGAACGGAGTCATAAGAGCTTTCTACCAGAAGATAAGCACTTCTTCCATAATCTATACTGGATACATAGGTTGGGGCAAGACTTGAATCATAATCAACTGGTTTATTGAAGAGATTTCCATCCTGCGGGATATCGATATCAACAGTGAAAAACTTTTGGAAAATCTTTAACATATAATAGTTTTTATTACTAACCTTATTTTCATTGTAGTCAGCGATAGTGGTAAAGAATGAGCCTATGCTTAAGTTAGCACCAATGATCATCTCTATTTCCTTTTTAGATCTTACTTTGGTGACTTGAAAGGTAAAACTAGCTGGTTGCTGACCAACTGTAGGTGAATTGGTTATTTCCTGCATCGCTTCTCTGAAAGAGCTAAGCTGAGGAATAATAGTCTTTGCAATCGCTCCGGTAGAGCCCTCAATTGAAACAGAAAATGTCACTGGCTTACGAACATAGTCTGAGGGAAGGAAAACTGGTGTATATTGCCCTGTTTGGATACTATTAGCATCTAAAAGAGAGCCCACAAATAATATGTCAGAGGTGGGATCTAATACGCTTAATTTATCAAAGGCTTGAGATTGCGTATGTAACTTAGATACACATCCAGAAGTATTATTGGCTGTGGCCACTGACATTGTTTTCTCAGCTTTTTTTGTGATCGAAAAGATGGGCTCATCGAGATCACTAAATTGATTGTTTTCGTTCGTTATTCTTTTTAAAGAATTAATGTTTTGTTGGCCATCTTCCTTTTTGCAGGAATATAGAAAGCAAATTAACGCTAATGAGAGCGATATTATTTTTTTCATGTTTTTTATTTTCTTCAAAAATGCTGTTATTTAATCTTTTGTAACTCTTAGTTACGTGAACACGGCATCTCCTTACGTTAATGAACCCCATGATTACGTCAACGATATTCTAGTATAAAAACTGTAAAAGCATTTTAATAGTGTTTTATTGCTGTTTTTTTTATCTGTATTTTGTTGACTGTCAGTAGTATGAAACTTGGATGGGTGAGGTGTTTTTTTGGAAGGTGAAAAGATATAGATTAACTATAAGGAGAACGTTAATGTGTTTGTAATTTGATTAAGAATCCTACAATAACACGGTATTGGAGTTGCTACCTTTAAGTAGACAGCAAGTTAAGTGAATTTGATAACTTAACAGAAATTATGTCAAGAGAAAGAAAAACATATCCGAAAGAGTTCAAGGTGATGAGCGTTGAACTGAGTAATACCCGCACAGATTTGAGTGCACTGGCCAAAGAACTAGATATCAGTTCGGCGTTGTTGTACCGTTGGCGGAAGGAATTCTCCAGCAAACAAGGCAGTAGTTTTCCTGGAAATGGGAAGGTTATACTCAGCGCAGCTGAGCAAGAGTTGGCTTTATTGAAGAAAGAACTGCGTGAAACGCAGATGGAGCGCGATATTCTAAAAAAGGCTATCAGCATTTTCTCCAAGGGCGACAACAAATATTCGGGTTCATAAAGGATCATAGCAGGATGTTTTTAGTTGGGAAGATGTGCTCAGTATTTAAAGTAAGTAGAGCCGGATTTTACAAATGGACAATCAGCAGTCCATCAAACAGAAGTATTGAAAATCAGGTAATTGAAGCAGAGGTTTTACTAGCTTTTGAAAACAGCAAAAAGATATATGGTAGTCCCAGAATTACCCTGGAGCTCCGTAAAAAATCGATTAGGATTTCCAGACCAAGGGTTGCCAGAATCATGAGAAAAGCAAAGCTGAGAAGCATTGTGAAGAAAAAATTTAAGGTTACGACAGACTCTAGCCATAAATTCCCTGTGCCGGATAATGTATTGGACCGTGACTTTAAGCCAGGAATATTGGGTGCTGTATGGGTATCCGATATTACTTATATCAGGACCAGGCAAGGCTGGCTGTATCTGACAACGGTGATCGATCTAGGTGATAGAAAAATCATTGGCTGGGCATTAAGCACAACGATGAAAGCATATGACACAGTAATCCCTGCCTTTAAAATGGCACAATCAAGACGACCGATTACTCAGGAGCTTATTTTTCATTCTGATCGAGGTGTTCAATATGCCTGCAATGAATTCCGATGGTTGTTGGAGAAAAATCCATTGATCATAAGAAGCATGAGTAGAAAAGGTAATTGTTGGGACAATGCGGTGGCAGAGAGCTTCTTCAAGACACTTAAAGCTGAATGTGTATATCAGCACAAGTTTACTGACAAAGAGCAAGCAGCCCGCATAGTTTTCGAATATATTGAAACTTGGTACAACCGTAAAAGACTACATTCTGCCCTGGGATACTTGTCCCCAGAGGAATTTGGAAGAAACTTAAACAAACAAAATATTGCAGCTTAACTGAATGTCTACTTTATTCTTGCAATTCCAAACTAGCCTGTTTTTAAATAGTAGATAGCTTTACCAAAGCATTGCAACCTGAAACAATGATTGGCTCAGTTGCAACTTCGAATTATATTTCCTGATCTATAAAAAAGGCCTCAGAACTTTGATTATTAATCAAAATTATGAGGCCTAATTCATTAAGCTTGTTTATGAAATCAACAGCTTAAAAAGTAACGCTGTTCAAGTTTTTATCAACCAAAATACCATCAATGGCTTTCAGGTCAAATTTCACTTTACGTTTGGCTTTCAGCTTGATGATAAACAAGTCTGTACTACCATTTAAAGCTTCCTTCTGACCTAAGTTCACAAAGGTCGGATAAAGGGCTTTTTTACCGTTGGTATGCAGCCTGTCGTAAGTCATGTTTTCCATTTGCTTCACATTGGTTGGCTGGATGCTCACAAATTCGAAATCAGCAGCATTATATGGCAAGGCAAAACTTAAGGCATTCACAGATTTAAGGTTGGTACCTTTTACTTTAACCTCGATGATTTCATCTTTATTATAGCTTGGTTTAGCTGCACTGATGCTCAGTTTACCTGCAACCTGATCAATTTTACGATCATTTACACCACCGTCAATTCTGGTCGCCACTAATGAAATGTCATAAGCATCAATCAGACCGTTTTTGTTGATGTCACCGTTACTAATATAACCTTCGAAATCACCATCACCTTGTCTTAAACCAGTATAATTCATATACGAAGTCAGGTCATTTCTATCAATCAGACGGTCGTTGTTGATGTCTCCAGGTAAGTAACTTTCTGTTCCAGGAACTTTGAATACGTATAATTCTCTACCAGAACCAAAACCACCAACACCTTCAGTTACTGCCATTTTTAGGTAACGAGCAGATGGGTGTGTAGGGAAGTTAAATACCTTCACTTCATCTGTGTTCGCCCATGTAAAATTACCTGCCGGAGTCCAGTTTTCTCTGTCATTGCTAAAGAATACCTGACCTTTCAGGATGATGCCATTTCCTCTTCCTGAACGAGGAAGGTAATGGAATTTATCCAGTTGGTTGATGGTTTTTAAGTCCATCACCATTTCAAATGGCAGTGCATTTACGCCCCATTTCGTATGCCAGGTATTGCCTTCATCAAAGTCGAACAACTGCTCGATTTCTGATCCTTCCTGATCCGCGGCTGTCGATTTAGCTACGATACCTTGAATTGCGAATTCTAAAGGGTTAGACTTGGTGGTTGCGTTAAATGCGGTCCAGTCAGACTGTCCATCTTTATTTACCGCACGCAGTTTAAATTCGTATGGAGTCTCCGCAGTTAAGCCATCAAATAACAATGAAGTGTCTTTGATGGTGGTATAATGCATATCATTGAAGTCAATCTCATAGTAATCTGCATGCTCCACTTTAGACCAGGTAGGCTTTAACGTATAAGCTTCTTTATTCTTATCAGTCACCACAGCATTCACAGGAGCAGTTAATGCGCCTGTAGAGATGCGCAATTGATCTACTGGCTCATATTTGAAGCCTTCAATCGTTGCCACAACCGGATTTGCCGTAATGTCTGTAGCACTTACTTTAATCAGCACCTGTGGATTTTTTATGATCGCTACCTTTTCAAAATCAGTTCCTTTAGTCGCAAATTTATTTAAGTTTGGAGCTGCATCATAGAAATATACATTCTCTTTACTTAAGAAGTCAGCCATCGAAGTTACTTCAGTTAACTTGATTTTATTCTGGCCTACTTTTACCAATACCTTCTTAGGTTTTTGAGAAACGTTGATTCTAAGTTCTGTCGTTTTCGTTTTTACGAAACCATCGAAGTCACCTGTGACAGGGTGGATCGTCACGATCGCACGGTTCTTTTTGTCTACTTCCGACTCAATTAAGCTGGAAGTACCTTTACCCAGTTTGTATTGTTCCGTAGTTCCATCATCATCGTATTCTGTAAATGAGCTTTTTCCAGCAGGATAAATCTCATAAATACGGTTTCCTTTATTGATTTCCGTAACGTTGTTGTTCGGGTTGGTCAAAGGAATAATGGCGCCATTCTTTACGAATACTGGCAGTTTCCAGATTGGCGCTGCAAAGCTGTTGATGATGCTATTTCCTGCATACTTCTCTCCAGAGAAATAATCAATCCATGAACCTTCAGGTAAGTAAATGCCATTGCGAATGTCATTGCCTTTCTCATCAGATTTTGTAGCCTGATAAATTGGAGCGATTAAGAAATTCGGACCGTATAAAAACTGGTATTGTGTGGCCTTACCTTGAGTATAAGCATTCGGATATTCGAGGAACATTGCTCTGATCATCGGTAATCCTGTTACTGCTGTTCTTGCAATGCTGTAAGCATAAGGCATCAATTCCGATTTCAGCTTTAAATAGTTGCGGTTAATCGAAGTAGCCGGCTCACCTAAGGCATGCGGATACTTTTCATTTGATCCCCAGCCATCCATGTTCAATTGCATTGGCGTAAAGGTTTTCCATTGGAAGTCCCTGATGTTCACCGCCATATTTTTACCGCCAAAAATACCGTCCACATCGGAAGTAATGTTCGGCTGTCCTGACAATCCAGCACCTAAATATGTAGGGATATGGAAACGAATGTATTCCCAAACACCGCCAGTCTGGTCACCGGACCAGATGCCTGCATAACGCTGTGTACCTGCCCAGCCATCTAAAGAGATGATGAAAGGTCTGGCGTCATTGCCATATTTGCTCATGATCTGGGCGACATCAGCCACCCCATTCAGTCCGAAGGAATATCCTGCACCAACCCAGGCTACGTCTGTTTTCAGTACGCGTACACCAGCTTCTTTTACTTCCTTTAAAATGTCTCTTTGCAATAAGGCACTCACTTCTGGTTTAGGGTGAAGGTCTGATTGTGTCCATAAGCCAATCTCCACACCGTTTTTGCGGGCGTAATCGCCTAAACTTTTCAGGTTTTGAATGTTACCGTCTAAAGTTTCTGTCTGGCCGTATCCAGCACCATAACCATCATTTGGAAGCAGCCATCCAAAAGGCATGTCGTTCTTTTTGTAACGATCGATTACCGCACGTGCAGAAAACTGGTAGTTGTTTTTTTCTCCGTTTAAGGATTCTTTGATGCCACCATTGTCTTTCTGGCTCTCTTTATAGTGCTTGCCATCTTCAAACAGCATTCCTTTTTCATCTGCTTTCCAGAAATCACGGTTATAAGCATTTAAATGCCCCTGGTAAAAACCGAATTTCGGTAACAATACTGGATTACCAGTCAGCTGATAGAAGTCGTTTAAAAGCGGAACTGCGCCATCGCCTGCCATCAAAAACACATCCAGGTAGTCGGTATCATGTGATAACTTTACAGTACCTTTTACTTTGGCACCGAAGTCATATTTGCCTTTTTTGAAGGTATGCCATAAAAGGCCATAACCGTTCGAAGACCAGTAATAAGGCGTAGGGGAGGCTACTCCGCCATCCGTCCAGCTGTTCTGGTTTTCTATAGCAATCGCCTTTCCTTTATGAGAAAAACGACCATTCTGTACCCCACCACCGTAGAAATATTCTTTAGGGTTTTCTTTAAAGGTTAGTACTACTTCATTCTTCTCAAAACGAACAGGAGCTGCTTCTTCCAGAACCACCGCATTGGTCCCCAGGTTTACAATTTTTAACAGGCTTGTGTTTTTGTCTATTTGTACCGAAATCTTGTCGGTAGCAATCGTAATCAGGTTGTTTTCGTCTTTCAGGTCTAGCTTTGCAACTGGCCTTCTTGGATTTTCTACCAGGATTTTTGCCTCAGGCTTGGCTACCGGGTCTCTCATCACACCACCAGCATTGTCCTGGAAAAGTCTGAAAATATGATCCCCGTAGAAATCTAAAGTCAAACGTTGGTTGTCAGAAAATAACACCTCAATCACAGTCGGACTCACCTTCCGCGCACTGATGATTTTATGTTCTTTCTGTAGCACCTGTTGAAAGGTATGGGTTAGTGGTACTGCTCCGGCATTGAGTTGGGAAATCAGTAATGGGAAAGCTAAGGCGAGCAAAGCTGTGTTTTGAGGTTTAGAACTCCAAAATGTTTTCTTCATAATGTGTGTTATAAATCTTCCCGGACAAATACTAAGAACAAAACCTAAATTGTTCAGTCAGGCATTCTCCCGGAAGTTTTAGTTGAAGCCGCCAATATAGAAATTATCTATTGGTTTTTGCTTTTGAAAAATTGTATTATTTTTAGGTATAAATTAGGAAATTGGCAATAGGAAGGTAGTTTTTTGAATAGAAAGGTGAGGGATGCTACACAATTTTAGTGAAATGGTTAATAGTAAAACGTTTTTTGAACGCTGCTAAACAGTGGCAAGAAGATAGGTTGATCTGGAATGAAATTTAACGAGGAACTGAAGTAAAAGTAGGGAAGATTTGAATATAAATGAATCAAAGCTTAATTCGATTCATGTGCCTCAATTTCCAGGCACACGAATCGAAAAGAATTACCCCTATCTAAATGAAAGATAACCACCGGATAGAAGGAGAGGTATCGAAATTAATTAAATGGCTTTACGGTCTTTATACCCTAAATATCCTGCAAACAGCAAACCTGCAATTAACAGGATAGAAGCGATCAGTGAAATGAGCTCTCCGGTGTAATAGGAATTCGGATGAAATACAAATGCAATCTGATGTTTTCCTGCCGGAATATGTGCAGCCCTTAACAGGTAATTCGCACGAAAATAAGGTTGCTCCACCTCATCAATGAACATTTTCCAGCCTTTGTTATAATAGATTTCTGAAAAAACAGCGAGGTTAGGCTGTGTGGAATTACTCTCATACACCATGCGGTCTGGAAAATAACTAGTCAGTTTTATCGTTCCTGATGCTGCGGAATTACCCAGCTGTTGCGCTTTAACCAATGCTTTGTATTGATCATCGATCACCACCGTTTCTTTAGGTGCAAAAGTGCCAATCACTTCCATTTCCTGATCTGCATTACGTACATACTGGATCTTATTGACAAACCAGGCATGACCACAGGCATTCGGATTCAATTCCGCAATCAGCTTTGGAGAATTCGGATCGGTGTGGATCAGGTATTTTGTATTCATCATTCCCAGGATATTCAGGTTGATGTTATTCTTGAAATGACTTTCAATCACCTCATCAAAACGCTTCAAACGAACAGCCGAATAACCACCAATTGACTTGTGGAAATAAGGGGTGGTGGCATCATTCATAATGCTTTGCGTCAAATCCAATACTTTGAAATTTGGATCTTTATCCTGGTCTATAAATCGGTCTACTTCCCTAAGCTGAGGCTTTTCTGTATCCTGTTTCGCCATAAAACTCTCGGTATTTAAATACCTTTTATCGACACCCCATAGATCAAATAACACTAGGAATAGAAAAGCAATGGAGAGTAAGTTGGCATTCAGCTTTCCTTTTAGGTTAGCCCAAATTCCTGCAAATGCAATTAAAATCAACAAGCAAGACCTCATGGCGTCCGACTGTGCCGCTGCTTTTCTATCGGCTATAATTGCATTACCAATGGAGTTTGCAGTGGCCTGATCTAGCTTAAGTGCTTCAGTAAACTGTGCAACTACTGCTTCATGGTCGCTGCTTTTGAAAGAAAGTAATACATCAGGGAGAACCACCATCACTAAAGAAAGTCCGAAAGTGAGGTAAAAAGCCAGCTTCAATTGCTTAAAAAGTTCCGGCTTATCTGTGCGGACAAATAATTCGTTTACCGCCAGTACAGCCAATATTGGGAAGCACAATCCCGCTACCGCAAGGATGGATTCCACCGCTCTGAATTTGTTATAGAAGGGTACATAGTAAAAGAACAGATCGGAAATTAAGGGCAGGTTTTTTCCAAAGGACAGAAACATCGTCAAGACCACTACGCCCAATAACCACCACTTGATCCGGTGTTTGACAATCAGTAAACCCAAGACAAATAGAAAACAAATGACGGCACCAAAATAAAAGGAACCTTCCGTAAAAGGCTTTTCTCCCCAATAAAAAGGCATCAATGATTTGGAAAGGTAATCAGCTTCATCAGCATTGGCCCCGATGTCTGTTAACGTTTTTAGCACATGGGTATGCTGTACGGCATTCCCTCTGGAACTGCCGCCATAAGCATTTGGAACTAGAAAAGTGATGCATTCTTCTACACCCTGACTCCATTGATAGGCATATTCTCTGGATAATCCGGTACTCGTTTTCGCTGTTTTCTGAGTCAGGTTGGCATGTCCTCTGATGGTTTCCGCACTGTACTCATACGTACTCCATAGCGAGGAAGTATTGACAGCGATCGCGAGTAATCCCGCAATAAGCGCAAACCCTGAAGCCTTAAAAAAGTCTTTAGTTTGTTTTGATTTTATAGCATGATACGCTTCTACCCCAACAAAAATCAGGATGGCCAGGAATAGGTAATAAGTCATCTGGAGGTGATTGGCGCGGATTTCTAAAGCGAGAAATAGGGCTGTTATGGCCGCACCATAAATATATTTACCCCTGAAAACGAGTATGATTCCCGCCAGAACAGGCGCAAAGAAAGAAATGGCAGCAACCTGATTCGCATGTCCGGCACCAAATAAGATGATGTTATAGGAAGAAAAAGTGAAGGCAATAGCACCTGCTGCGGCAAGCCAGGGATTCAGTTTAAGGACACAAAAGAGAAAGTAACTGCCTAATAGCAACACCATCACTGTGCCTACCGGCTGTGGAAAGGAGTAGTTGACCACCTTTATCAGCCAGGTGGTGATGTTGTTAGGGTAGGGTGCCCAGATTTGAAAAGCAGGCATTCCCCCATGGATCTGATTGGTCCATAAAATCGTTTCCCCCTTTTCACGGTAATGGTTGATTTCCGTGGTCGTAGATTGTGCCCTGGTCACATCATTTTGTCCAAGCGTCTTTCCAAAGAATACGGGATTAAAATATAAAAAGGTGATTCCAAAGAAAAGTACAATGACCATCAGATGTTGGCCATTTCGCTTAAACCAATTATTCATAGTTGTTAAAAATTTCCCTAAATATATAAAAACTAGGCACGATGAAGGCTAACCAAATTTTACGAATGTAAATGAAGCCGCAGGACAGAAAGCCCGGTAATGAAGAAGACAGGCGACGCAGTAATTAATTTTTTTTCCGTCCAATTGGCCGATACGTTTGTTGTAGAGTAAAAGAAAAAAATATGTATCAGCTTAAAGTAATTGTCGCCAGTACCAGACCAGGAAGAAAAGGACCCGCTATTGCCAAATGGTTTATGGATTTACTCCATGAACAGTCCGATTTTGAAGTCGAACTCATCGATCTTAAAGAAGTAAATCTGCCATTTATGGATGAACCGGAACATCCTAGCCTACAGCAATATCAACACGACCATACTAAAGCATGGAGTAAGAAGATTGCAGCAGCCGATGCCTTTGTTTTCGTGACGCCGGAATACAATTTTGGATATCCCGCAACCCTAAAAAATGCACTGGATTTCCTGTATCAGGAATGGATGTATAAACCGGTCGGCTTTGTAAGTTATGGCGGTATTGCCGGTGGGACCAGGTCTGTTCAAATGCTGAAGCAAGTAGTCACGGCCTTAAAAATGGTTCCTATCGTAGAAGCTGTTCACCTTCCTTTTTTTACGAATTTCATCAATGATAAAGAACAGTTTATTGGCGATGAAGGACATTTGCGTATGGCACAGGGACTATTAAAGGAGTTGGTATGGTGGACGAAAAAATTGGAGAAATGAAATTAGACGGAAATAGGAAATATCAGGTAAAGCAATAGACCGGCAATCGCCGCAAATAGGGTGTTTAGAAAATTAACACCGTTGTTGCCGATTAATTTTTTGCGTTCCAGCATAGCGCCAAGCAGGGAGTCTGTTAAGTTTCCCAAGATCCCTGCAATCGCGATAATGATTGCTGCCTGCCCAAATCCTGCATAGATCAGAGCGATGATTCCAGCACCAAGAGCGCCGATTAAGGTGCCTTCAAAACTGATTACGCCATCCAAGCCTTTTGCTTCTCTTTTCAAACTGAGAACATTGAAGAACCGGCTGCCATAAAGGGTACCCAGTTCAGAAGACAGCGTGTCGGCAAGGGCAGAGGACAGACTTGCGGCCATCATTAACAGGTAATAGCTGCTGTTTTCAGGATTTAGCAGACATAGTATGGCGGTTAGGCCGGCAACACCGCCATTTGCAAGTACCTGCGAGGTATCCCTGCTTGTTTTTTCTCCTTCAGCAGACTGGATCTTGAGTTTCTCCGCCTTTTTATGTGAAGTAGCGAGGACGCTTAAAACAAAAAATGTCGTTAGCATCGATATTCCTTTTAAACCTGAGGCTAATGCAACTAGAAAGCCTAATATCGTAGCCGTTAGCGCAGCAAATAAGGTCAGTTTCCTGATTTTCACGCAAACTACCATGAGTACCGTTAATAGGAACAATACGATTTGCAGTAAAGGATAATTAAGAATAGGCGTCATCATCTGTATTATACCAGCGTATTAAACTTAACTTTAATGTGTTCTTTTGCTTGTTTCTGAAACTCTTCTGGCGTTTGTCCGGTTTGTTTCTTGAAAAATCGGCTGAAGTATGGCCTATCTGAAAAGCCCAGTTCGTAAGCGATCTCTTTGATCGTAATTTCGCTGTGAATGATACTTCTTTTAGCTTCCAGAATAATCCGGTCATGGATCAGTTGCATCCCTGTTTTATCGAGCTTCTCTTTTAAAATCTGGTTCAGGCGCTTAGAACTGATCCCCAGTTTTCCGGCGTAAAAATCAGTATTGCGCACCTGCTGGTAATTGCTTTCCAGTAGCATCAAAAACTCGTAAACCCGCTTTTGATGAATATCCTGACTTGTGAAATCATGTTCTTTTACCTGAATCAATTTCAATAGAAAAACCTTAAGCAAGGCTTTTACCATGGTGATACTATGGTTCGCATATTCCTTTTCGAGCAAACTAAATATCCCGGAAAGCTCAGCTGCGGCAGTTTCATTTAACCGCAGACAAGAAAATTCGCCCTGCACATTGAAAATCTTAAAGAGGTCTAAAAGAAACTCTTTGTCTTCCTCTTCCAGCATGTCTCTTTTGAAAGAAATCAATTCCCCATTCTTTCCAGCTTTGTTCAACTGATGCACACGGTATGGAGGAATCAGGTAAATCCAATCTCCTTTAGCATCAAGATCCGTATCCTTCAAAGCATGTAAAGCATCTTCATTCTTTAACCAGACAATCTCGAAAAAGTCTTTCCGTCCAGGATCATTTAGATAACTAGGTGGACAATTGCCCAGATTACGAATATAGATCAGTGATTTCTCCAAGCCCGCCGGTAATTCAACATTCATCATGGTATAAAGATAAGGACTCTTCATTTAGGGGATTGGACGATTTGGAAATTATGGTGGACTATTCGGAAATACCTTAATTTTTGTGGCTTAACGATGACTTTTTAAGTCCAAGGTTTCCTGATTGTCCCATATAATGCGCTGATAGTGTAACCGGAAGCGAAAAAACCGAACCTACCTTTACAGCAGATTAAAAATAGGAGCAATGGAATTCGGTACAACAACAGATAAACAACTGGCAAAAGAACTGCGCAGCAACCTGGAAATGATACTCATGGAAAACACCTGGTTGTTAAAACAGATAGATTTTAATGAAGTAGCAGCTTTAGCGAATGCTATTAAAACCGCAAACAGCATCTTTATTATTGCTGCCGGACGTTCTGGTTTTGCCATGAGATCTGCAGCAATGCGTTTAATGCACCTGGGACTAAATGCCCATTTTGTTGGGGAAACAACTACTCCCGCCATTAAACAAGGTGATTTGTTGATCGCAGCATCTGGATCTGGTACCACCAGCTCCATTGTGAAAGCTGCAGAAAAAGCCAAATCAGTAGGAGCTATGGTTGTCGCACTTTCTACGCAGTCACAATCGCTGTTGTCCAATATCGCTGATCAATTGATTCTCATCCCAGCTGCGGAAAAAGAAGACCATGAGGGCAGTCGCTCGAGACAATATGCAGGCAGTTTGTTTGAGCAGTTCCTGTTGCTATTAACAGATGCTATTTTCCAGTCTTTATGGAAACTGGAGGATACACCAAATGCAGAACTCTGGACCAGACACGCAAACCTGGAATAACCGGCAGAAATAGCTGAAAAACCCAATAACCCTGAACAATACTTCGGGGAATCACACGAATTAAATCATTTTTTATAAAATATCATTATGGCAAAATTACAAGTAGCAATCGATTTATTAACGACAGAAGAAGCATTGGCATTGGCGGCAAAAGTTGCCCCTTATGTAGATATTATTGAACTGGGAACTCCACTGATTAAAAACATGGGCGCAGCAGTAATCACTGCAATGAAAAACGCACACCCAGATAAATTGGTTTTCGCAGATATGAAAACAGCAGATGCTGGTGAATTAGAAGCAGAAATTGCATTTAAAGCAGGTGCCGATTTAGTAACTGTAATGGGTGCTGTTGGTGATGCCACCATTATCGGTGCAGTGAAAGCAGCAAAAGCACACGGAAAAGGGATTGTTGTAGATACCATCGGTTATCCTGACCGCGTGAGACGTGCACAGGAAGTGACTAAATTAGGTGTGGAATTCGTAGAACTTCATGCAGGATTAGACGAACAATGGACGCCAGGATATTCTATCCAGGTATTGATCGACGAAACAGCAAGAGTAGGCGTACCCGTTTCTGTAGCAGGTGGGGTGAACCTTAACAATGTTGCCGCAGTAGTGAAAGCCGGTGCAGCAGTAATCGTTGCAGGTGCAGCAATCTATGGCGCAGAAGATCCAGCAGCAGCAGCAAAAGCAATGCGTGCAGCAATTGACGCAGCATAATTGAAATGAAGAGCTAACAATCGCTGAGAAAAAAGGATGGTCATGCTGTTTGAACACACTGATTTAAGTTCAGTAAGTAACAATGACAAAGCCCCCAGAATTTTGGGGGCTTTGTGATATATAAGCTTTTTCAGGACTAAAATAAAATCCCTGTCAGCACAAAACCGACAATAATTGCTGTAGATAAGGCCACTAGGCCTGGTACCATAAAACTGTGGTTCAGCACATATTTTCCAATCTTCGTACTCCCTGTTCTGTCAAAATCTATGGCAGCAACAAGGGTAGGGTAGCCTGGCAGCAGGAAATCGCCATTAACGGCAGGAAACATTGCAATTAAATGCGGATTCACAATTCCTAAGGCAAGCCCCATCGGCATAATCGTTCTGGTAGTAGCCGCCTGACTAAAAGTCAAAGCTCCCATAATGAACAAGGCAAAAGCGAAAGTCCATGGGTAAACAGAAACAATGTCTTTGAAAGTATGTGCTATGACGGCCTCATTTGCCGCCATGAAAGTAGCGCTCATCCACACCACTCCCAGTACAGAAACCACTGCAGTAGCCATAGAAGTAAACAAACTCATTTTTACCACTTTTGCTGCTGAGGTTTTAGTGATTAGCATGATCATCGCAGAAGCAGTTAAAGTGATCATAATGATTAAACTGGTCAGGCTGATCGAACCATCTGTATTTACGCTGAAACTCTTTGCGCCGCCAACATGGGGAACCAAAGCAGGGAAAGCACCAAATAAAATGATCAGCAGAATTGCCAGTCCAAATATCCCAACGGCAATTTTAGCGCCTGGAGGAGCTTGATAATGACTTTCTCCACCACTGGTGTCTGTAGGATCCATGGAACGTGCAAATTCTGGATCTTTCATTTTCTCCAGAAATATCGGATCCTTGTCCAACTCTAAACCTTTCTTACGCACCACTAAAATGCTGACCAATATTCCAATAATTGAAGCAGGAATACAAATTTTCATGATGTCTATCGATGCCGAAGAATACGCAAGTATTGCTACTAATGATGCAGTAGCCGCACTCATTGGACTCCCCGTAATCGCCAGGTGAGAGGCAATCACAGAAACTGATAATGGTCTTTCTGGTCTGATTCTTTGCTTGGCAGCTACCTCAGCAATGATCGGTAAAAGAGAATACACGATATGTGCAGTTCCCGCAAACAGACAAAGGAAATAAGTGGTGAACGGCGCAATAAAAGTAATCTGACTAGGGTTTTTCCTAATGATTTTCTCGGCAATACTGACCAGATAGTCTAAACCACCAGCCGCCTGTAATGTGGCAGCGGTGGTGACAATGGCAAGAATAATCAGCAATACGGCAACAGGAGGTTCGGCCGGTGTCATCTTAAACACCAGCACGAAAATCATTAAACCTACCATTCCCATCACCCCGAGCCCAATACCTTTCATTTGTGACCCGATCAGGATCATGGCTAGTAATATACCGAGCTGTACGAATATCATTGTGAGATGAATTTAGGATTGATCAGGTTATCAATGGAATAAACCTCATCCCATTTCGCCTGGGTAATCAGTTTTCTGTCGGTCACCACAATCTCGTAAATAGATTTACCGGTTTTAAGCGCTTCTTTAGCAATAGAAGCACATTCTTCATAGCCTAGAATTGGATTCAGCTGAGTGACAATACCAATACTTTGCATCACCATATTCTTACAGTGTTCTTCATTCGCGGTAATGCCCAGCACACATTTATTTTTTAACGTCAGACAAGCTTTTGTCAGGTATTGCAAGGAAGTGAACAAGGCCATTCCAATTACTGGTTCCATTACATTTAATTGCAACTGACCGGCTTCAGCAGCCATAGTAACCGTTAAATCGGCACCAATCACATAGAAACAGGTCTGGTTCATCAGCTCGGGAATTACCGGATTAACTTTTCCTGGCATGATCGACGAGCCCGGCTGCATTGGAGGAAGGTTGATATCATTGAAACCGCATCTTGGTCCGCTGCTCAACAACCTTAAATCATTACAAATCTTGCTCAATTTGATGGCATTACGCTTTAACGTACCGCTCAGTTGTACTAAAGCGCCAGTATCATAAGTAGCCTCAATTAAATCTGCGGCAAGCACTACCGGAACTTTACTGATTTCTGCTAAGTATTTTACGCATAAAGCAGAGTAACCTTCTGGTGCATTTACACCAGTACCAATAGCAGTGGCACCCATATTTACTTCTGTAATCAATAATGCCGCTTCTTTAATTCGCAATACATCTTCTCCTAAAGTAGTAGCAAAGGCATTGAACTCCTGGCCTAAGGTCATCGGAACTGCATCCTGCAACTGGGTTCTTCCCATTTTCAGGACATCTTTGAACTCTTTCCCCTTGAAGAAAAATGCTTCCTGTAATTCTTCTAAAGCCAATGCGAAAGAGTTGATCTTTAGATAAACAGCAATTCTAAATGCTGTTGGATAAGCATCATTGGTACTTTGAGAAAGGTTCACATCATTATTTGGATGTAAATGAATGTACTCTCCTTTTTTATGTCCTAAATACTCCAGGCCAAGGTTTGCAATCACCTCATTTGCATTCATATTGGTAGAAGTACCCGCACCGCCCTGAATCAAATCGCTGATAAATTGATCGGTAAACTCACCGGCAATTAAACGGTCGCAGGCATAAGCAATGGCTTCTGCCTTTTTAGGATCTAGAATTCCAAGATCTCTATTGGCTAATGCTGCTGCTTTTTTAACGTGACCAAAAGCCTGGATAAAAAGAGGTTCACTGCCAATAGGAATTCCAGTGATGTCGAAATTCTCTTTTGCGCGCATCGTTTGAACGCCATAATAACAATCGTTGCTGATTTCTTTTTCCCCTAAAAAGTCGTGTTCAATTCGAAAAGTTGCCATAATAGTATAAAATTAAGTAGTATGTTTTTTGATAGTTAAATTCTGTTTATAAATGGATTAGTATTGCAAAAAGTATTTCTGGAGTTCTGCAGTTTTATGTGTTTTTGTTAAGCCCAGCATCAATAAAATCCTTGCTTTTTGAGGGTTCAGATCATCAGAAACGATAGTTCCCAATTCCTTGTCGTCCACTTCTCCATCTTCTACCACACGACCAGAGACGCACCTGCTCCCGCGACAAACGGCAATACCATCGCCCACTGCCTTTTTAACCGCTGCGGTGAAGGCTTTAGAGAAATTCCCATTCCCAACACCAGCAATTACAATCCCCGAAACTTTATCTTTGATCATCACATCAAGGATGGCAGGAGAGGCATCAGTATACATATAAGCGATCTCTACTTTAGGAAAGGTCGTGTTTTTATCGACTGTAAAAGGAGCAATATGCGGCGTACGACGATCCGAAGTTTTATAGAATTCTACTTTTCCGTCGAATACCTGTCCAATCGGACCGCTGTTCGGAGAACCAAAAGCATTCACTTTCGTAGTACTCAATTTAGTCACATCTCTGGAGCTGAAAATTGATTCGTTGAAAGAAACCAGTACCCCACGGTTCTTGCTTTTTGGATTTGCAGCAACAGTAATGGCATCAAAAAGATTCTTAGGACCATCTGCACTGATGGCTGTAGAAGCACGCATGGCACCAGTTAATACAACAGGATTGTCTGAGGAAATCACCAAGTCCAGAAAATAAGCAGTTTCTTCCTGCGTATCCGTTCCATGGGTAATCACTACACCTTCCGCTTCATTTTTACTAAAGATTTCATTGATTCTAATCGCTAGTTTTTTCCAGATATCCAGACTCATGTCCTGACTGCCTACTGAAGAAATTTGTTCACCACTCACATCCGCAACTTCTTTGATGGAAGGAATAGAACCAATTAATGCCGAAACCGGGATTTTACCCGCAGTATATCCTGCACGATCTGCGGAAGCGCCCTCTCCGGCAATGGTTCCACCGGTAGCCAGTATGATGATTCTTGGTTTTTGGCCATAAGCTATTTGCAGCAACAGGACCATGACTAAAAGGGAGAGTAGTTTTTTCATAATTGTAGATTTATAAGTAGTGTAGATTGATGCTTTTAAAAATTGTATAACATGCCAAAGTTGATGCGCAGGGCATCCTTTCCTTTTTTCATGCCTTGATCCAGATGAAGCTCTTTATAGCCAATTTGAGGCTCAAAACCCACCATTAGATTGTCAAGTATATTGTAGGAAAGGTTGAGGGTGAAGTGGTAATTGGTCATTTCATTCCATGGACTTGCAGTAGCTTCTGCTCCAGAAAAATGGTTGTAGGAAGCAATCACCATCGTATGGAATTTTGGCGTCCAGAAACGTTGATAAGAGATGAAACCAGAGTGCACATTCAAAAGATCTAATTCTCCCAATTTGTTCTCATTGGCAAAACCATCTAATCCAGAACCTCCAACTGCCAGAAAATAATCTGAAATGCCTTTTCCAACATTAAATTGTGCCTGTAAGTTGTTCACCAAGCCAGATTTCTTATTGAAAAAGATACTGGCCATTGCAGTTAGGCCATAGCCATTTGCTGATTTGAATTTATAATCCTTAGTATCGTCCAAACCATCGACCACGTTTTTTGAATCGTAACCGATGTTTCTATAGATTCCGGCAACTTTTAAGAAGCCGCCATTGTCGTAATCGTATCTTAGGGCACCAATCGCGTCCGGCATTCTTCTTGGTGCATAATCTACGCCGAGGTTTTCGCTGGTGGTATAGTCGAACAAACGGCGGGGTTCCATCTGTTCTACAGCAACTTCATATCCAGCTCTGCCTTTTTCACTGAATTTGTTTCTATAGTTCAACTGGATTCTTCTGCTCAATACCATTCCGGTAGGACCATCCCAATCCAGTAAACTTGCCGGCCACAGATCTGGATCGCCAAAGGTCGACCAATTCTGTCCTAAGGTGAAATTGTTGTATTTAATCCAGGCATGACGCAAGCGGAATAGGGAAGTACGGTTTGGTCCACCTTCAAAATCACCTTCCAGCATAGAGCTAATTTCTTTTCCGTTTTTCAATTGAGTAGTAGTTTTGAAACGAAGCTGACTTTGGCGCATATCCACCCAGAATGCAGGTTTATTTTTACCATAAACATCATTCTCATGGATCAGAAAAGAGCTGTTTCCATGGAGGTTACCAGTGATGTCGTAAATGCCATTTAGTTTTAGCCTGCCAATCAGCGCAGAGCTGACTCTGGGTTTACCATTTAACGAATCTTTACTGTCATATTTAATCAGCTGCGCATGCGCTGGGTTCGTAAGAAACGAACAGCCTGCAAGCAGTAATCCAACAGTAATTTTGACTTTTGTAGAGGTTGTATTCATAGGGATGATTTAGCGGGAGAAAGGATAACATAAGTTTCCCTCAAGAAAAAAAGTCCTTTTAAATCGCTATGAATAGCAATTATGAGCGTACGGAGTAGTTTTTTCATAAAGAGGTAGCTGAATGAAGGAAATACTTTTGTTTCTTAAACAACCCTTTTAGCCGATAAATGTTTGAAATATATTGTAATAGTTTAGGGTGAATCTTTATGGTCTGATTTTCATGTGGTTAGATTTTTTGCTTAACTTTCTTGTGTTTTTTAGCCTTATTATTGAAAATATTAACTCTTTTATGGTTGATTTTTTTATATAAATTATGCTGATGAAATAATGAACGATTATTCTTTGCTTAAATACAAGAAAATATTCTTAATTAGATAGTATTGGTTAATAGGAGCACCATTGCTTTTTTGAGATTGACGCATTTTTTTATCCTGATTTCTTTTGATGTTTGATTTAAATAAGGCACATTTAAGCGCCGTTTTTAGGTGATGGTTGCGTTTTATACTTGCACTAAATACGGTTAAACGACTATATATTAATATTTTGATTACACATCTTTAATATTAGTATAGATAATTATTACTTTTACATTAGTCATTCTTAGAAAATATTAGATTGAATATTATTCAGTACTACGTATAAACCAGGTCATGAGATTGTACCATACATTTTCAGATGCTGAGCTTGGCTCTTTGCTAAAAGGGGGGAACCAATTGGCTTACATTGAAATCTTCAACCGTTATCAACCGCTGTTATTCTTACACGCATTAAAAAAGATGCATAATGAAGAGGAAGCAAAAGATATGGTTCAGGAGATCTTTATGGATTTATGGGTAAAACACACCGATTTTAACCCTGAGCGAAATCTTGCGGCCTTTCTATTCACTTGTGTGAGGAATAAATTCGTAAACCTGCTTCAATTTAAGGAGGTGAGGGCGAGGTATGTGCAGTCTTTTAGAGATTTTGCAGCCGAAAGCACCGACCGTTCTGATGAGCCAATTCGGGAGAAACAGATGTCGGCTTTAATTGAGAAAGAAATCAATTCGCTGCCCGCAAAAATGAAGGCCATATTCTTAATGAGTCGCAGGGAGTATAAAAGCTACAAACAGATTTCTGATGAACTGGGGATTTCTGAAGAAACCGTAAGAAAACAAATCAAGAATGCTTTAAAAATTCTAAGAACCCGTTTGGGTTTTATCCATTACCTGATATTTTTATTGTTCTGGCGCTAAAGCCTGATCTTTTTTTTCATTTCATCTTACCCTAAGGCTGTTCTTAACTGATATAGTACTAAAGGGTCATTAATTCCTTTTCAATATGGAAGAGAAAGATGCATACGAGATCTTAGAAAAGATACAACGTGGAACTTCCACTGAGGAGGAATTATTGCTATTTGATCAATGGTATTTCCAATATCACCATCAACATGTCCGTCAATATTCCGAAGTAGAACTTTTAGCAATTCAAGAAGAAATGCGGAGAAAACTTCCGGTTCCGGCTGAACAAGGCATTTCTGGAAATGAGCTTATTGGAAAACCTTTGCTGTACAGGTGGCCATTCCTGGCAGTTGCTGCATCAATATTGATCTTATCTGGTTTTGCTTATTATTTGTTTTATCTCTCTCATCAGAAAACAGAGGTGATCATTTCTGCCGAAAAATATAGCAATGATGTAGCTCCAGGAGGAAATAAAGCCTATTTAACTTTAGCAAACGGTCAGCGTATTTCTCTTTCCGATGCAAAAAATGGAGAGTTAGCTCAGGAGTCGGGTGTTAAAATTACTAAAATGGCTAATGGCGAACTGTCCTATCAAATTACGGAGAAAGGCCAAAACTCAGGAAATAAAGACGATTCCTACAATACCATTGAAACACCAAAGGGGGGACAATACCGTATCAATTTACCCGATGGTACGAAAGTATGGCTGAACGCCGCATCAACACTCAAATTCCCTTCATCGTTTGCCAGGTTAGTTAATAGAAGAGTGGAGTTGTTGGGCGGCGAGGCCTACTTTGAAGTAGCTAAGGATCCTACGCATCCTTTTATCGTAGCGTCCAACGGACAAGAACTAAAAGTGCTAGGTACTCATTTCAATATCAATGCTTATCCCGAGGAATCAACTGTTAAAACCACTTTGGTGGAAGGAAAACTGCAGTTAACCAATGCAGATTCTTCTAATAAATTTATTCTTCAACCTGGCCAGCAAGCTGCTTTAGCCAAAAATGGCTTTCATATTTATGAGGTGGATGTAGCAGCTGCAATCGCCTGGAAAAATAACAAATTCGTGTTCGACAATGAGGGGATTGAAGAAGTCATGAGGAAGATTGAAAGGTGGTATAATGTAAGCGTAGAATTTGAAGGCGAAAGACCAACCGATAAATTTACCGGGACTGTCTCTCGTTTTGATCAGCTCTCCAGTGTACTCAATCTACTGGAGCTTACAGGTAATGTTCATTTCAAGATTGAAGGAAGGAGGGTGCTGGTGAGAAAATAACTACTAATTATCCCCGAACCCCTAAAATAAACAACCAGAATGTTTGCGCATTCTGGTTGGTACTTAGCTTCGGTTCATTATGAAATTATCAACGTAAACCAGTAACCCGCCAATGGCTTCGAAACTCAAGGCTGGTTACCCAACTAAACAAAGCAAATGTATAAAATTTATACGAGGAAATCGGGTAGATCTCAGGATCTTATCCATAAAATATGGCGGATCATGCGTTTAACCATCGTTATAATTATCGCGTCATTAATGCAGATCAGTGCTGCCGGTTTAGCACAGAAGATCAGTATGTCTAAATCAAATGCTTCCTTACAAAGTGTGCTGCTGGAATTGAGACAGCAGACCGGCTATGATTTCTTGTATACAGATGTTGTGTTAAAAGAATTTAAACCGGTAAACATCAAGGTCAAGAATGCTGATTTTGAAGAGGTATTGAAAAAAGTATTTAGCAACCAGCCGATCAGTTATACGTTCGCGGATAAAACGGTGGTGTTGCAGTTGAAAGGTAGTTCCATTATCAATCCAAAATTCGGTAATATTTCACAGCATATTGTTACGGGTAAGGTGCTTGATGAAGAAAGAAAGCCGGTTGTGGGAGCGACTGTTACGGAAAAAGGAACGGATAACCGGGCGGTTGTAGGTGAAGATGGTAATTTCAGATTAACTAATGTTGGAGATCAAGCCACTTTGGTCATTACGTTTATCGGCTACAAACCTCAGGAGTATGAAATTACAGATAAAAGGAGTAGCATTCTTGTTATACTGACAAAAAGTGTCACCAATCTTGAAGAAGTGAATGTGCTGAGTACAGGTTATCAGTCGGTTCCAAAAGAACGTGCGACGGGTTCTTTTGAGAAGATTGATAATGCGCTCTTTAATCGTACTGTAGGCACCAATGTAATTCCGAGATTGGAAGGAATTACTACTGGGATACTGTTTAATAAAAGGAGTCCGAATGTAGTACTGGCAAGCCTTCGGGGACTTAGCTCTATGTCATCTCAGGGACCATTAATTGTTGTGGATAATTTTCCTTATGATGGTGATATAAATAACATAAACCCTAATGATGTGGAATCCATCATTCTGCTTAAAGATGCTGCAGCGGCATCGATCTGGGGTACTAGTTCTGGAAATGGGGTGATTGTAATCAACACAAAAAAAGGGAAATTTGACTCTCCTTTTAAAATTTCTTTAAATAATAATGTTACGATAACGCAAAAACCTGATCTTTTTTACCTTCCAATAATTAAAAGTTCTGATTTTATCAACATTGAGGAATTTATATATAGCCAAGGTGCGTATAAAGATATTGTCAACCAGCCATGGGGTAATCTTAGTCCAGTAATCCAGGTTTTGGATAAGCGGGATAAAGGCCTGATTTCCCCTACAATGGCGGAAGATCAACTTAACAAGTTAAGCATAATAGACAGCCGTGAAGATTATACAAAGTACCTGTATAGAAAGGCGGTGAATCAGCAATATGCACTTAATATCAGTGGGGGGAGCAAACAAGTTAGTTATTATTTATCTGGCGGATATGATAAAAATTTAAATAATCTGGTCACTTCTAACAATGATCGGTTGTCTCTACGCTCTAACGTGACGGTCAGACCAATGAAAAATCTTGAAGTGGAAACTAATGTTTTATATACGGAAACAAAAAACAAAGATATAGGCCGTTTATTTCCTATATCTATTCAGTCAATGACTAAGGGGAAGCCCTACATTGAATTAAAAGATATAAATGGGGTACCACTTGAAACAGATCCAGAAGGGTCTTATTTAATTAGAGGATATAGAGATACGGTAGGTAAAGGTCGTCTGATGGACTGGCATTTTCGCCCATTGGCGGAATTAGAACAGAGTTCAAACATTACCAAACTAAGAGATATTTTGTTGAATATTGGAGCTAAATATAGGGTTAATGACATATTAAATGTTTCAGTGAAATACCAGTATGAACGGAACAATGGTCAGAATGTCGATTGGGAAGGTCTGGGAAGTTATTACACAAGGGGTTATATTAATTATTTTTCGGACTGGCGAAAACCGATCGTATCAAGAGCAGTCCCAGTTGGGGATATTATAGAGACGGGAAATCTAAATTTAGATGCTTATGCGCTCCGAGGGCAGTTAGATGTCAATAAAACCTGGGATAAACATCAGTTAATAGCAATTGGGGGTGTTGAAATCAAGGAAAGACATAATTCCACAGAAACTAATAGAGTTTATGGATTTGATGGAAACACATTAACTACTCAGCCAGTCGATTATGCAACGAAGAAAGTCGTATTAAGCGGAATGGATAGTGATGCCTTTATTGGATCACCATTACCATTTACTGACCTGACTAACAGATACACTTCTATTTATGCTAATGCGGCTTATACTTTTAATGAACGTTATACTTTATCTGCAAGTGCCAGAAAAGATGCAACCAATTTTTTTGCTGTAAAAAATAATCAAAAGGGTACCCCTCTATGGTCTGCCGGGATATTATGGAATATTTCAAAAGAACCCTTTTATAAGTCAGAACTAGTTCAAATCTTAAAATTTAGAGCTACTTATGGGTATACTGGAAATGCTGTTCCAGGTCAAACTCCTCTAGCTGTGATCACATATTCGAAAACACCAAATTCAGCCACCCAACTTATTTCTGCTTCAGTTTCCAGCCCCCCTAATTCGGGCTTGAAATGGGAAAATACAAGAATAATTAATTTAGGTTTAGATTTTTCAACTAAAAAGGACTATTTGTCAGGCAGTATAGAATATTTTGATAAATTATCTACTGATGTAATAGCCTCGACTCTAATCGATCAAGGTTCAGGTTTTTTAACAGCCAGTAAAAATTCAGCAAATTTGCAAGGTAGAGGCATTGAATTAAACCTAACTAGTAAAAACATAAATACTGGTTCATTTATTTGGTTATCGAATTTGTTATTCACCTATAATAGGGTAATTACTTCAAAATATTTAATTACTCCTAATTTTTCAAGTGTAGTAAATGATATTGGAGATATAACAATTAATCCTGTAGAGGGGAAAGATGTTTATGGTTTGTACACCTACAAATGGGCTGGTCTTGATCCTATAACCGGAGATCCTCAAGGTTATTTCAATGGATTAGTAAGTAAAGATTATAATTCATTAACGGCGCCCAAATCAATTTCAGAACTTGATTATCATGGTTCAGCCAGACCTATTTATTATGGTGCCTTTAGAAATACATTTAACTATAAAGCTTTTTCTCTTTCAGCAAATATCCTCTATAAATTGGGGTATAAGTTTAAACGCCCAGTGGTATCTTACACCCAATTATATCAACCAGATGGTGTAGCACTAGTTGGCTCGGCAGAATACGCAGATAGATGGCAAAAACCTGGAGATGAACTGCTGACTAATGTTCCTTCAGCCATTTATCCTACTGTTCAAAAAAGAGATGATTTTTATAGGAATTCATCAGCTGTGATAGAAGATGCGGCACATATCCGCCTGCAGGATATTAATTTCAGTTATACATTGAGCAATGTGAACAGGTATTTCAGAAGCATTAGGCTATATGCCAACTTAAATAATATTGGAATAATCTGGAAAGCTACCAAAACTATTTATGATCCCGAATATCGAGTTATGATTCCTAATCCAAGAAGTTTAAGTTTAGGATTTAGTGCAGATTTTTAAATCAATTTAGAGCATAGAAAAATGAAATTAAATAAGATAATATTGCCAGCATTAATGTTCAGCTTGTTGTTGTGTGCTTGTAAAAAGTACTTAGAGCTGAAGCCAGACAAGAAATTATATGTCCCAACAAGTTTAGCTGATTGTCAGGCTTTGTTGGATGATTATAATACCATGAACGAGCAGGCTTACCCTGGAGACGGTGAGGTCGCTTCCGATCATTATTATGTAACAGACGCTACTTATCTTAGTTTGGTTAACAATGATGAAAGGGACAATTACATCTGGTCAACCCAAGCTAACCATGCAGTTAGTTCCTGGTCAAGACCATACAAAGTTGTTTTTAATGCCAACTTAGTGCTACAGGTATTGGAAAATGTTAATCCAAAAATTGGAGAAGAATATGATCGGGTTAAAGGTTCCGCCTTGTTTTTCAGGGGATATGCATTATACAGTTTAGCCTCTATATATTGCAAACCTCATGATGAAACTTCTTCAGGAAATGACTTGGGTGTGCCTGTTCGTTTGAGTCCTGACATTGATCAGATATATGGGCGGGGCACTGTACAACAGACCTATCAACAGATTATACAAGACCTAAAATCAGCAGCAGATTTATTGCCCAATGGGAGTAGTATAAAATCCCGGCCAAACAAGCAGGCGGCTTATGCTGCTCTAGCCCGTGTGTATTTAGCGATGAGAGATTATACCAATGCAGGAATATACGCAGATTTAAGCCTGAAAATTAATAAAAACCTTCTTAATTTTTATACACTGAGCACAACTGCTACTCTTCCCTTTTCAAGATTTAACGATGAAGTGATTTTCGCTTCTTCGTTATTTTCTTTCAGCATCCTGTCACAAACCAACGCTAAAATAACAAAATCTCCACTTTACCCACTATATGATTCCTATCAGTCGGATGACCTTCGCAAACAACTTTTTTTTCGTAGTAACACGGGTGCTAATGCAAATACCTTTGCATTTAAAGGAAGCTATCAGAATTCAGCATCTAATCTATTTAATGGCTTGGCTACAGATGAAATGTATTTGATCAGAGCGGAATGCTATGCTAGAGGGGGGAGGACTATCGAAGCATTAAAGGATTTAAACGATCTACTTAAAACACGATGGCAGGTAAATAAAGATGCAAGTGGTAACGTTATTTCAACAAAATACGTTAATTATACAGCCTCTAGTCCTAATGAAGCATTGGCAATTATTTTAAAAGAACGAGAAAAGGAACTAATCTTTAGAGGCATCAGATGGACTGATTTGCGGAGACTAAATAAAGAGTCATTTGCGGTAACAATAAGTAGAACAGTAAATGGGATAACTTATTCCTTACCTCCTAATGATCTTCGCTACACACTCCTGATCCCGCAAGATGTAATTATTAATACAGGTGTCCCGCAGAATTCGCGATAAATTCGAGTTCTGAAAAGTAAGAATAATCGATACTAATAAATTAAAACGATGAGAATTATAAAATTTTTAAGCTTTATTCTATTACTTAGCTTCCAGTTGAATGCCCAACAAAAGACCGAGTTCAGTAGACGACCAACACCTGATCCTACCATTCGTAATCTTAAAGTTGGAGACGAAGTCCCGGAAATTTTGATAAAAAAAATCATTAGAGATCAAAAGTCAAATGCAAAAATATCAGATTTTTACAATCAATTATTAATATTGGATTTTTGGGATACTTTTTGCGGTAGTTGTATAGAAGCTTTACCTAAGCTAGATTCCTTACAACAAAAGTTTGGGAATCAGTTGAAAATTCTTCCTGTGAGTTATCAAAGTGAGGCTGTGATGACCTCATTCTTTAAAAACAATAAATTTGTTAAGAATTTGAAATTACCTTGTGTAGTTGAGGACAAATTATTGGGGTCTCATTTCCAATATAAATTGATTTCTCACGAAGTATGGATTTATAAAGGAAAGGTAATAGCCATCACAGGAATGGATTATGTAACCGCTAAAAAAATCCAAACTGTTCTTGATGGAAAACCAATAAATTGGCCAGTAAAAAATGACATGGTCAGTTTTGATCCTAAACAGCCTATTTTTGCTCAAAGAGAGACTGATCAATACAATATAAAAAATAATAAATTCTCTGGTATTACCGGGCACAGACAAGGTATTGATCATCGAAAGCCCTTTAGCTATGATACTTTAAGTAATGGATACAGAACCTACTTCTATAATTTGACAATTCTTCAAGCTTTTAATTCTATTACTTTTAAGTTGAAGCCAAGGTCATTTATACCGCATCCTAAACGACTTATTTTAGAGGTAAAGGATAAATCTAAGTATATCTACACACCTGGAAAAGAGTTTGTGAGTGATTGGCATCGCGAAAATGATATTTGTTATGAACTG
Source organism: Pedobacter polysacchareus (assembly GCF_019802255.1). Lineage (GTDB taxonomy): Bacteria > Bacteroidota > Bacteroidia > Sphingobacteriales > Sphingobacteriaceae > Pedobacter > Pedobacter polysacchareus. The sequence goes on from NZ_JAHYSS010000002.1 coordinate 809,718, forward strand.
ATCACCTATAAACCAATGGAGGACAAAGAAAGATTGAAATATATTTATGAAGATCTGCAGCATCAACTCGGAGTTAGTGTTAGATGGGAAAAAAGACCTATAAAGTGTTTAGTAATCCTTAAGAATAAACTGGCTAATATTGATTCCTTAAATGCAACGAGAAAGGGTGGTACAAGAACTGTGATCAGTGCTATTCCGGTGTTTTTCCTTGATCAAACTGCACAATATCCTCCAGCAATCGATGAAACGGGAATTAAGGCGAGTGTGTTAATTGAGCCTTTTAATAGCATTGACGATTTAAGGAAGCAACTTCAATATTACGGTTTAGATATTATTGAGGCAATAAAAGAAATTGATGTAATGGTGATTTCGGAGCATTCAGGTAAAAGTTAAAAAGCAGAGAAAATATCCTAATACTTTCTTTAAATTTAAAATATAACTTTGACTTTTCTAGAAGATAATATTTAGGGGATATCTGAATTTAGATACCCCTTAAATGAAAACTGATTTTTAATTGTCGGACCTAAGTAATACATTTTCTGTATCAACTCCTTGGTTCAGTGCGGTAGTGATTTCTTGCTGTAGATCTTCAGTAATTTCCGGTTTATCCATTGCAGGAATAGTAAGATCTCGTTCAGCAAAGATAGCACAAACCTTTCCTGTTCCGGGGCATTCTGGAGGAGTTGGTCCTGAGGGTGTATAATCTGTTGGGGTGTTAGGATTTCCATTTGAAACCCGAGTATACCATTGAGCCATAATATCAGATGTTTTTATAAAATCAAAAAACACCAAAAACTTTAATTGGTTGCTTACTCTTTTTAAGGTTTTCAGCTTCTCCTTTGCTTACTCTTAAGGATTTTCGGCGAACTCCATTCAAACCATCTTGGCTAAAATATTTTAATCACTTTATATCAATCATTGAATCTTAAATTTACCCGAGGCTGATTTACTTTAGTACTTAGGGCCGTAATCATCTCGGATATTAACAAGCTGTCAATAATTGGTCTGTGAGTAAGTTCATTTTGCTCTGCATAAATTGCACAAATGTTACCTGTTCCAGGGCAATTAGGGGGGCATACACCTATTGAATTATAGCTAGCCGGATCGTGAATGTTTGCTCCATATTGTCTCCAGTACCATTGGAATCTCATAATAACATTGCTTTTATAATTATTAAAAAGCTTAAATTTTAATTGATCACTTACTCTTTTCAAGGTTTTCAGCTCCTCCCTTTATTTACTATTCTAATTCTCTTCAGTAATCTCAATTATTCATCCCTTATACAGAGGTTTAGTAATTTGTACTCAAGGCTTCTCTTCATAAACAATCGGAATCTTAAACAATAGGTTTTGTTTTAAAATTCATCACTGTGATTATCATCCGATATTAGTAACACTAAGTTCGATATTGAAAATTTAGTTAATAGGGTCAAATGACCCAAAAGAGAAAATCCTATAATTTTAGATAATGATTGTTAAGTGACAAAATTTCCTAATATACTCAGGTAGCTTTTTGACAGTTGTATTGAGCTTTTTACTTAAGTTGATTCATTGAAGTTGAAATTTTGTAATTAGATAAATTCAAGAAATAAAATTAGTGTGAATCATAGGATATCTGAGTTTAAATACCCGGTAAATGAAAACTGGTTTTTAATTGCTGAATCTGAGTAAAACATTTTCAGTATCAATGCAACCATTTAGCGCAGTTATCATTTCTTCCTGAAGATCTTCAGTAATATCTGGTTTATCCTCTAGAGGAATAGTGAGATCTCGTTCAGTAAAGATCGCACATATCTTTCCTTTTCCAGGACATAATGGAGGTGTTACGCCATAAAGTGTATAATCTGCTGGGTTGTTAGGATTTCCACCTGAAACCCGGATGTACCATTGAGCCATAATGTCAGCTATTTTTATAAATCAAAAAATAACAAAATCTTTAGTTGGTTACTTACTCTTTTCAAGGTTTTCAGTTATTCCCTTTTACCTATTACATTCGGAGTATTTGACATTCATATTTGGTAAATTTCTTTGCAAAAATTTTAATATGGATTATTACAAAAGCCTGTGTTAGTACATCAGCTTAAAAGCTCCTAAAGGTAAATGCTATTAGATATTAAAACATTAAGTTGGATATTAAAAAATAGTTAATAAGGTAAAATGACCCAAAAGCGAATTAGATCATTTTAGATACGATTATTAAATTCCCTATTGTATTGGTGTCTTTGCTACAGTTATATTAAAGCCTTTGCTTTACCCGATACATTGAAGCAGCAATTTTAGAATTACAAAAATTCAAGAAAACAAATTGGCGGGAATCAATTTTAGTTCCTGTTCTCACAAAAAATAACATATAAGAGATACCCAAATTTAGATATCTCCTATAGTAAAAATTAACATTTAATTTGCTGACCTAAGTAAGACATTTTGTGTATCAGTGCATCCATTTAGTGCAGTTATCATTTCTTGCTGAAGTTCTTCCGTAATAATCGGTCTATTATTCGGTCCATCTTCAGCAAAAATAGCACAAATCTTTCCTTTTCCAGGACATGCTGGAGGAGTTCCTCCAGATGGTACATAATCTGACAGGCTGTTAGGGTTTCCATTTGAAACCCGGGTATACCATTGAGCCATAATATCAGCTATTTTTATAAATCAAAAAATAACAAAAAACTTTAATTGGTTACTTACTCTTTTCAAGGTTTTCAGTAATCCCTTTTGATCTACTTTATTTAGGTTGTTAATCGCAATTTCATTATCATCCTTTAGTGTAATTTAAAATTTGACATTTAATTTATTGGAATTTTTCGAGGTCTTTTGCTACAGGTGTATTAAAGTTTTACAGAAGCTAGATTCATACACCAAATTTTGGAATCAATTACATTTTAGCAATAGAATATAGGTTGAGATGGGTTTTAATCTCAACTCTTCCAGAAGAAAAAAATGTAAAGGATATCTAAACCCGAATAACCCTTGCAATACAAAATAAAGACTAATTTGCTGCCCTAAGTAAAACATTTTGTGTGTCAACTCCATTGTCCAGTGCGTTTTTTATTTCATCTAAAAGCGCTTGAGTGAGATCTGGTCTATTTGGGTTTCCTGCTTCGGCATAGACCGCACAAACCTTTCCTGATCCAGGACAAGCTGGAGGAGTTGGTCCTGAAGGCGTATAATGTTCGGGGTTCTTAGGATCCCCACCTGAAACCCGGATATACCATTGTTGAGCCATAATATCAGTTATTTTTATAAATCAAAAAATAACAAAAACTTTAATTGTTTACTTACTCTGTTCCAGGTTTTCAGCAAATCCCTGCTTCCTAATATTCCTATTCGTTAGCATCAAATTAATCTGCACTTCTCAATAATACGCGAGGTTGATCTTCGCAATTCTGTAGTGCTGTAACCATTTGATCTCTTAAATCATTATCAATTATAGATCTTCCCGTACCATCATCCTCTGCGCAAATCGCACAAATTTTGCAAATGCCAGGACAGGGTGGAGGAGTTGATCCATATAAGACATAAGAGTCTGGACAGTTTGGATCGGCTTCTGACTTTCTTATATACCAGTTACACATAATCTGAAGATTTTATGGATCAAAAATCTTAAACTTTAATATTGTTTTATTTCAGGAGATGATCCCCTAATTGTTAATACTAATGTAAGGAGGTTTTTCACCTCATGATAGGGTCAAATGCCCCATATTTATTGATTTATGCGAACGTAAAGTTGTCGTTCAAATCAAAATCCAGAAACTATTCACAACGAAAAATTTTCACGTAAACTTAAAGCTAAACTGTAAAGTCATACTCTGGAATAGTCAAGATGTAAAGGCCTGATCAAAAAACTACAGTATGAAATTCTGCGTATTTTGAAGGATAATAAGAAATATTAATCTTGAATGTTGAGGGAGATCTATTGGTTTTACCCAAATGCTCTGCCATTGAAAAGAAATAAGCTCTAAGAAGGAGATAGCATAAAGAAGTCTGAGCAAAACGCCCAAACTTCCTTTGCTGAGTACAAAAATTATCTGCTCAACGCATTAATCTCATTTGATAACTCGGGTTCATTATCAATTTCTACCGGACTCGTATTTTCTGAACTAAATGTATCAAAAGAGAAAAAGTCCGAGAAATCTAACCCTGTCTCTTCCTGCAAAGATTTCAACCCGATTCTGTACTTTCTGAATACCAGATTCTCATCAATATTCAACTGCTCAAAATCAATGTCTTCTACTAAATTTTCTTGCGATAGCTTAAAACCGGTAGCTTTTAAAACCCCTGCATCTGTCAACCAGAAAATCACCTTGTAAAATGATAAAGGAACTTGTACTCCACGAAACACAGGATCCGATTCTTTAAAAATCGGGCCGTTAAAGACCGTGATTTTGTTCGTATGAGGGCCTTCTTTTGTGGCGCCATTTTCCAGAACAACCTTTTCCAGTTCTCCCCAAAGGCCTTTTTTCTTGCTTTGGTTTAATGCGGCTACCTGCGGACAAGCATTCGTATACATACAAGTCCGGTCAGCATTTCTTTTTGCTATTTCAGGAGTTTCTCCCCAGTTCGCATCTTCCCGCCGACTCATGTGCCCCCGGTCAAAATTGCTGTTTTTGTAATACTGGTCATTCAGTTGAATGCTGTAATTTATCCGGTTATCACGCAGCCAATTGTCTTTCCTTTCAGATTTATCCTGTCTCTCTTGCAAATCCCCATCCACATTAACTGTGCTAATCACTGGCATCCTTCTTACCGAATGAAACACCACACTGTAATGGTTGTACTTTAGCTCAGTATCCTTCTTGTTGCTGTTCAATACTGCAATGAATTTTTGTAAGGGTTTTAAAGGTTTTGGCAATGGAATCCGCTGACCAAGAAAATCATCTACATACCCTTTGCAATCCGAAAAATCCATCTGATCTTCTAACTTTTTCAACTCATTGAAATCATTTAAGTCGGTTAATGTTTTCATTTCCGGCAGGGCAGGGGCTGCCTTACTTCCTTTGCTGATTTTAACACTGATCTCTTCATTTGATTCCAGTAAGCTGGAAGGAAAAGATACATTTACCATATTCGTATTTTCCATTTGATTAGATTTTGCAGGAGTCATTGAAATTGTTTCTTCTTTTCGATCAGGTTCAGCCTCAATAACCTGAGATTGATCTTTTATTTTTAGTCCGTTTACCAAAGCATGATCTGGATAAATCTGGAAAATATCATTTAAAATGACGCTGACCCTTATGCCTTCATTGGCAATCCAGACAATCTTCCGTTCATCGATTTTTCCATTGATTTTCGGGATGATCTGGCCATCCTTATCCAGGTAATCACCAGTATCATTTTTATTCCCGATCCCCATGTGGTGCAAAGCAACTACCTGCCATTGGTCATTAAAAACCGGGCTTCCGCTGCTTCCAGGTGCAGTATCTGTTTCATACCAGATTGATGTGGGCGTAATCTTAACAAATAAATTCTGACGGATCGATAACTGTTTATAATCTCCGTCTGGATGATGAATAATGTTAAGCCTTTCTTCCTGTTCCGCCCCTAGTTTTCCTTGTTTGGGTTCAAGAAATAAGCTGCCAATGGATTTGAGCCTCACTTTACCTGTTAAATCAATAGGGTTAACGGCAACCAGGCAATAATCCAGCGCCTGATTCGCATAGAAAAAATCTGCGAGGCGGAAAGAAAAAGAAACAGGTTCTATTTCTTTTCCATTGATGTCATATTCGTAAAAAAACTGAACCTCCGCATCTGCGACACTGTCTATTTGCTGAAATACATGCCAATTGGTTAATAGCAATCGCTCAGAAACCATAAATCCAGTAGCATAGCCTAAAATTCTGCTTCCATTTCTGCAAACAATCCTGCCGACTTTCCTTTTGCTGGAGAGAATAAGATCAATGAAATTGCTATATACAGAATCATTGTTTCCAATTGCCCTTTCAAATGCGAAATTTAAAGGTTCCTTTGTTTCAGTTGCCAGCATGACTACCCGTTGTTTCAGGTCATGGGGGCTTGCATCTGTTGCTTGTACTTCAACAATTCCCCTGTCCATGGCCATAGGAGTAGCCTTAGCTGAATCTTGCTGGGCGATTTTTGAGAACCTGTGTTCAGATTCTTCTAATTGTGATAGCGAGAGTAACATAAAAAAGATAAATTAAGAAAATAATAGGAGCAGCTTAGCCAGGCTTCCCAGGCAAATGTTCCAGTTTGTCTTTGAGTACCTTATATTCTTTTTCCAGATATTTAAAAGCCTTCGTTTCCAGTGGCATGCCATAGTTTTCTTTCAATTGACCTAAATAACTGCTGGCCACCTGATCAAACCTCGTTTTTACCTGCTGATATTGCTGTTTTGCCTTCTTTTCTTCCTGATTTTCAGCGATACCATTCAAATTACCCAGGTAAACACTGTCGGACACCATGATCCCATCCGCTGAAATAAAGGAAATGTAAGGTTCTATTTGCTGGGTTAATTCTTTGTCAGATAGTGGAATAAAGCATTTTCCTTCGGATCTCCGGGCAATATTCAGATACTGACGGCCTCTTTTGGTTTCCGGTAAGCAAATCATTAGCATCACACTGTCGTTACCAGCTAATTCCTCTTCCTCTTGAGTATCCCAGCTGATTTCCAAACCATTTTCCACTTTAATAATTTTTAAACCTTGAGTTTCTGGCATGCTGCCCTGACTCGGCATCACTTTACTGTAATCGATCTGAATATTAGGATATTCCCCCTTTAAAGCATGTTTTTTATGGTAGGAGGTAGCCAGATTATGGGCATTATGAACGGTGCCTCTGGTCTGTAAACCATAACCGAGCTTAATAAAATTAACCATGGTTCTGAGCAGTTTGCTAGTCACCGCCATTGCCTGATAATTGGCCAGTTGAAGCGTACTGGGTTTTCCTTTTTTGCCGATTAGACGTACTACCGGCTGCCCATTGAGCATATAAAAAACAAGGTTGCCCACTTTTCCATTTAAGTGGCCCTGAGGGCCGTTTGAAGCGATTGCCATAATAGAGAGGTTAATGGTTTGGTAATGAGAGGACTATTGTGTGGTATGATTAAGCTGAAGGTACATATAATGTTCGGGATATTGCGTATTGAAGCTTTATTTATTTAGCCTTCAAAACAAATTTGTGAAGTAGTCATATCGACTTTGATGGGGCTATAGACGCTATTAGGCCCTATCAACCTCCAAGCAATATGCTCATAAAATCCTCACAAATAAAGCTTCAATATAAGCCATATATTAGCCTGAAATAGTTTTAGGTCAATGCTTAATCCTATTTCGTACAAATCAACCCTGTTTTAACGCAAACCATCTGCCCATTTTTGCTGTTAAATAAAGAGGTGTTCATATAAAAATCAGTTTAAACTATAATACAATGGCATGGAATCCAGGTGTCTATAATAAATTTAAAGAGGAGCGTTACGCGCCGTTTTACGATTTGCTGAAACTGATCAATAAAAGGGAAAATCTGAAAGTTATAGATCTTGGCTGTGGAACAGGGGAGTTGAGCCTTAAACTCCAGCAGGAGTTACCAGGTTCGAAGATCCTGGGGATCGATGCCTCCAAGGAAATGTTAATGGAGGCAGCAACATATGAAAATGAAAACCTGCATTTTGAACAGCTGGACATTAAATCGAAAATCGAATCTGGAGAACAGTATGACCTGATTTTTTCTAATGCAGCATTGCAATGGCTGGATCAGCACGAGCAGCTTTGGCCAGAAATAATCAAAACGCTAAAACCAGGCGGACAATTACTGGTGCAGATTCCCTCAAATCATGATCATTTTACCCATCAAACACTGAAAAAAATCGCCAGGGAAAATCCTTTTAAGGCAGCATTAAAAGGATGGGAAAGAAGTACAGCAGTGTTGGATATTGGTGATTATGCGCAACTCTTATTTAAAAATGGCGCCAAAGAAATGACAATTTATGAGAAGGTCTATCCCCATATTCTTGCGGATGCAAATGCCATCGTTGAATGGACTTCTGGTACGGCAATGATCCCTTATCTGGAGCATCTTCCCGAAGACCTTAAACTGCAGTTTGCAAATGAATATAAAAACAGGCTCCAGCAACAATATCCGGAAAAACCTGTTTTTTATCCATTTAAAAGGATTTTGATGTCAGGCGTATTTTAAATTAAGCAACTTTCTCCATTTTATGAATAGCTGCCGGACCGTCGATAATATTTGCTGAATCGGCAACAAAACGTGCAATATGAGGTTGTGAATTGTGCAAATCTAGTCCTGCCTGACTTTCCCAGATCTCCTGGAATATAAATACGTTTCTATTTTCCTGATCCTGATGCAAATCGTATTGAATACATGCCGGTTCTTTTCTGGAATCAGCAAGTAATTGTAGCAATAAGACTTTCATAGCCTCTGAATTTCCTTCTGTACTTTTTATAATCGCTGTTAAATTAATATTCATCTTTTTATAGTTTTGATAAAGAACAAAAGTAATCAGCTTTAAGTTATTATGAAAATAACAGAAATCATAAGGAGCTATTATAATTCTGAGGACTTGAATAGGTAAGATAAATAGCTTTAATTAATTTAAGGATTTCGTTATAGTATTCAGCGATTTTGGCAAATGAAGAGGATTTAGATTAAATCTGACTAGGTTTAGCTAACCCGCTCTTCTGTAGGTAGCTGAGCGGCTGAAATTTTCATACACATGAAATCTCGTTTTTCTTTTTTCTTCATTTTGTTAGCCGCGTTTACGACGAGCGTGTTTGCACAACTAAAAAAGTCCAATGAAATCAATTGGGCAGAATTTATGAAGCGACAAACCTTGCACTGGGATACGATCGGTACCAGCTATTATGGCGGTATCCTATTGGGTAACGGTCTGCTAGGTACCAATATTTATAAAGAAGATGAGCAAACCATCCGATTCGATATTGGGCGGACAGATGTAACTGATCAGCGTCCGCATCAGGGCAGCGGTCTTTCAGAACCATTGATTTCCAGACCTAGATTACCTATTGGCCGCATGACCATTAAAACTCTTGGAAAGATTACTGGGGCTAAAATGAGCCTTGATATTTATAATGCAACCGCAGAAGGAACGATTTATACCAGCAAAGGAACACTGAAATTCAACTCATTTGTGCCTGCAAATGCCAATGTAATCTATATCTCAGCAAAAGGATCACAATCAGAAAAAAACATCAATTGGGAGTTCATTGTCGAAAAAAGTAAAAGTCCGCGGATGAATCAGCAGAATGCTGGAAATCCAGCTGTATATCCAGAAAACCCAATACCTCAGCTTTCAAAAATTGGAGAATTTGAGTACTGCAAACAACCTTTATTAAATGATGGAGGTTATGCTACCGTATGGACGAAAAAGAAAACAGCAGATGAAAGTACCATGCTGATTTCCGTTGGGTATGATGCCAGTGGGAAAGCAGATGAGGTACAAGAAGCCACACAAGCGATTCAGCACTTTAGAAAAGTAAAATTGCCAGCGGCTCTGGCAGCACATCAAAAATGGTGGCACCAATTTTATCAGCAAAGTTTTATATCTATTCCAGATCAGCGGATGGAAAGTTTTTACTGGATTCAACTTTATAAACTCGCCTCAGCGACCAGAGCAAACCTCCCCATGATCGATCTAATGGGACCATGGTTCAATAGTAAAACGCCTTGGCCAGGAGTATGGTGGAACCTCAATACCCAGCTTACCTACTCGCCAATATTTACAGCCAACCATTTGGAATTAGGTAAGTCATTGTTTAATACACTAAACAGCAATCTTCAAAACCTGATCAATAATGTGCCGGAACCATGGAGGAAAGACGCTGCAGCCATCGGCAGGATTTCTGGTTATGATTTAGTCGCGCCATTAGTAGAAGAAAATAAGGAAAATGGGCAGTTTGAACTCGGAAATTTAACCTGGGCCATGTTCTATTATTACCAGTATTATGCTTATTCAAAAGATAAGGAAGAACTGGAACAGCATATTTATCCACTCTTGAAACGATCAGTGAACCATCTTTTGTATCATCTGAAAAAGGATGAACAGGGAATCTTGCATCTGCCTTCCTCTTTTTCGCCGGAATACAAGTATGCAGAAGATGCCAATTATGCACTGTCTAGCCTGCGCTGGGGCTTGTTGACCTTAATCGACCTCAATAAAAAAGAAGGGTTTCAAGATGCTGATCTTGGCAAATGGGAAGAGGTGATGAAAAACCTGGTGCCTTATCCTGTCAATGAAACGGGATTGATGATCGGTAAAGATGTCAGTTTAACGAGCTCTCATCGACATTATTCTCATTTGATGATGATCTATCCTTATCATTTGATAACGCCTTTAAATGTCAGCAATCAGGCTTTAATTGAAAAGTCTTTGAACCATTGGCTTTCCTTGAAAGGGGCTTTGCAAGGCTATACTTTTACAGGTGCTGCATCTATCAATGCAATGATGGGTAAAGGTGACCGAGCTTACGATTTGCTGAACCAGCTTTTTGATCAATACCTACAGCCAAATACCCTGTACCAGGAATCCGGCCCCGTAATTGAAACCCCATTGTCTGCTGCAACTTCTATTCAGGAATTGCTTATTCAAAGCTGGGGAAATAAAATCAGAATATTTCCAGCAATCCCTGAAATTTGGAGGGATGTTTCCTTTGATCAGCTGCGTACTGAAGGTGGCTTCCTGGTTTCTGCCTGCAGAGTAAACGGAAACACTCAGTTCATTAAAGTTTTCAGCACAAAAGGGGATAACTGCATACTGGAAACCGATCTGAAAGTAAGTCTCGTAAGCTCTGATAAAAGAAAAGAAATTGCTTTCTCCGTTTTCCAAAATAATGGAAAAATGAACATCAGTTTCTCAACGTTACCCGGTGAGACCATTTCTCTTTCTGAAGGTAATGATCAGCATCAATTTAAGGTACTTCCAGTAACGGCAAATATTAAAGAAAACTGGAGCTGGGGCTTGAAAAAATAAACCTTAATCTTTTTTAAGCAATAGGCCTTAATCCAGCTTTTAGTCTAACCTCTATATTTAAATCCGAAATAACCACTTAAAATGTATTTGGTAAATTGACAATTGAGGGTAAACTAAAAGTTTGTATACTTGCCTTGGTGCTGGTCAACTGCCAATGCCAAATAAAGCTAAGATGGACAGAAAGAAAAAGAAGCAGGCGGCAATTAAGTCGGCAGCTAATGTTGAACAGCAGCGTAAAGCATTAAAAGCGCGCTTTTTGGAACGCTCAAAGGAGATCATTACATTAATGGGAGCTGGCGTACTCCTGGAAAAGTTCAACAGTCTTTTTTTAGATAAACTTTATGAGCTCCGTTATCCGGTGTTAAAAGCCAAAGCTGCTCCGGAATCTGAAATCAATAAAACCAAGGTCGTACAATTCAATAAACTGCTGCAGCAGTTCATGCTGGATGTAGAAATTCCGCTGGCCAATGGCATTAAAATTCCAATTGCCTGGTATTTATCAGAAGGGATGACTTTAAGAGACAGCATCGGAGAACTGGATACCCAGGGGAATTCTGATTTAGAGGAGGTTAAAGCGCTTTTTTCCTACTATTCACATGAGGGGGAGTTTCATCGTCAGTTGCAAGAGCTGTTGATTACTTTGGTTACCGATGTCTGTACGACACTGAGCGATTTTGATGAGTATATTTATAGAAGTGATCTTTCGATGACCCCATATTTTGCGGAGTATAATCCAGATAATGACATCATGATCCATGCTTTTAAACCAAAGAAAGAAAAGGTAGAGACCAAGAAAGGGATGCGAAATGCGATCCGTTTAGGCTGGCCATCTGATGAATTTAAATGGCTCCATAAAAATGTCAAACCCTCATTGCTGGGCTTCAATAGCAATGGTTTAGATGTACCATTAGCGCTTTATATCAGTACACATACCTTGGATCGGTTGAGGGAAAGGCTCAATATTACTCCTGGAATTATGCACCAGATTCTGTTGCTCAGCTTCCTGGAACCAAAGATAAATCATCGCTGGAATGGAGACAAAAGCCATGTTGAATTTAGATTGGCGGGAGAGAAAGTGGGCTACCTTGTAGTGGAGCTGCATGGCAGTATCTTAATGATCCATACCTTTTTGTTTCTCACCAATAATGGTACTCAGGAAGGTGAAAAACTTGGACGTCTATTAAGTGTCGTTAAAGAAGATAAGAAGTATCTGGAAATTGATACGCTTCCTGCTTTTAATGCTTACCATATCGACCAAAATGAGAAATTAAGTAAATTGTTTATTGAGGCAGGCTGCGGTTCTTTATTGAAACTTGGGAACCTCCAGGAGTTTACTATAAATCAGGTGGCAGATAAAGATCCTGAATCTATTTTGCACTACCTGGCCAATGCAGCTTATTTCAGAAAGCAGGAAAATAACTTAGTCAAAAGGACAGCTGAATAAATTGCGTCAGTTAGGATTATGCTGATCCTTTAGCGCAGTTTATACAGTTGAAACCATTATTGTAGCATGAAATTGAATCCTACTCATGTAGTTTTTCAATTTCTGGAATTGGTAATCCAGTTACTTTTGAAATAATCTCCATCGAGACCCGCTCTTTCTTTAGTTTTTTTGCTGTGATTATGCCGTTTTTCCTTCTTTCTTCTGCCTTTCCCTCAATTTTGCCTTTTGCGATTCCCTTAGCCATTCCTTTTCTCCTCCCTTCCATTGCCGCAAAGTCTATCGTATTTAGATAATCATTGTAAGATTTCCAATTGGAATCATATATCTCCCGCTCTATTTTTGACATTTTTATCAGTTCTGCCTCCTGAAAAAATTTAAAGTAAACTCCTTTTCTCAAGCTTACCGGTACTTGTGTTAATTTGCCCATGTTTTTAAGAATATATAACCATTTATCTAAATCTGTTTCCAATTCTGCTTCTGTTTTATTGAAACAGGGTAATTCAATGAACTTAAAGCCAAGCTTAATATAAAATAGCTTGGCGGTGTCTTTGTTCATTAAGGCGATGTCCTGCAGATAAGATCCCGCTTCGCTGTCTGCAAGTTTGAAATCCATCAATGCAATCACATATACACCTGCTAAAGGTTTCTTCCAACGTCCTCCGGAAGCAATTTGTTTCTGGATCGATCTTGATAGATAAAAAACACATCGATCCCTGAAATGCTGTTGTTTCTCCCGCTGCATTTCAATAATGAGCTACTCACCATTATCTGTTGTACAGGCAATGTCAAAGTATAATTTTTAAAGGTCTCTTCATCTCCTGTATGCTCTGTTGGCCGATAAGTAACATCCACAATCTTCTTTTCCCCTTTAAAAAGCGCATTTAGAAAAGATATCAATAAGTCTTTATTCGCATCCGTACCAAACAGGTGCTTAAAGCCGAAATCGGTTAAAGGATTAAGGAAGGGATATACGACAGGAACAGCATCAACAGTAATCATATACAATAGGTTCTAGACTAACATCTATATTTAAAATCGGAATAACCACTTTAAGTGTAATTATTTATCAATAAATTAATGGTGTTTATCAGATAGTAGCTATTCCTCTAAGTAATAGGTGCTGGAATCCTATAAATATGGAGCTGGAAAGAGCTTAGGCAGACATGATGGAAATTAACTTCAGCTGAACTGATAAATTAGATCCTCGTAATGGGAGAGGAGGAAGCCAAAATTCCTTAATCATTTGACAGAAAAACTCAGCTTATTTTCGGTAAATCTGACGTTCTTTGGGTAACACACCTGAAACCAAAACCATAATGAAGCTTTACCAGAACATTTTCCTGCTTGCCCTGGGCAACACTTTTCTCCTTTCACTTAGCAGCAATGGCGCTCTCGCTCAATCTTCTGATGTGACTGTTTTCTTTAAAAAGCCAGCAGCCTCTTTTCAGGAGGCTTTACCCTTAGGTAATGGCCGTATCGGTGCTTTGATTGCTGGAAATCCGAACAAAGATAAAATTACCCTAAATGAGATCACTTTATGGTCTGGTGGGGTACAGGATGCTGATAGAGAAAATGCCCATCAATATTTGAAACCTATTCAGGATTACCTGTTAAAAGGGCAGAATAAAGAGGCACAGGAGCTACTCCAACAGCAATTTGTCGCAAAAGGAGCGGGTTCTGGAAACGGAAATGGTAAAGATGCACCTTATGGTGCTTATCAGACCATGGGAAACTTGTTGATCAGTTGGAAAGATACAACAGCCACCTATACTGATTATAGCAGGGTGCTGAATTTAGAAAAAGCGATAGCGACTACTAAATGGAAGCGTAATGGCGTTAATTATACTCAGGAAGCCTTGGTGAGTATCCCTGGAAACGTGATGATGATCAAAATCAGTGCTTCCGAAAAAGGAAAAATCAGTTTCAGCACCAGCATCAATAGAAAAGAAAATGCGACTGTTAAAGCGGAGGGGCAGACCTTGATGATGAACGGTCAGCTGCCAAATGGAAAGATTGCCGGGCTGCGCTTCGCCGCAGGCTTGCAAGTCCAGACAAAAGGTGGACAAAAGGTAGTTAAAGGTCATGAAATAGAAGTCAGTAATGCAGATGAAGTGATGCTGATCTGGACTGCCGCAACGGATTATAACGTCGCAGATTACAATAAGCGCGGAGCAGATCCAACAGTAACGGTAAAAAACAACCTGATGGCTGCGGGAAAATTAACTCCCCTGCAAATAGAAAAAGTACATTTAACCGCATTTGGTAGTTTTTTTAACAGAAACAGGTTTTCTTTAAAGGGAGCAAGCCCGGAAGTTTCACCATTGAGTACACCGGAACGTATGGAGCGCTATGCCAAACAATTACCAGATCCTCAGTTTCCGGTATTGTACTATAATTTCGGCCGTTACCTGTTAATTTCTTCTTCCCAGCCAGGAAGTTTGCCTGCGAATTTACAAGGACTTTGGGCAGAAGAATACCAAACGCCATGGAACGGTGATTATCATTTGAACATTAATATTCAGATGAATTACTGGCTGGCAGAGCCTACCGGATTAGGCGACCTGGCCACTCCTTTACATCAATTTATCGCTGGTCTGGTGAAGCCAGGATCAAAAACAGCAAAAGCGTATTACAATGCCCCAGGATGGGTAGCACACGTGATCGCGAATCCCTGGGGATACACTTCTCCCGGAGAAGGCGCCGATTGGGGCTCTACTTTAACCGGTGGTGCATGGTTGTGCGAACATCTTTGGGAGCATTATAAATTCACAAACGATAAAGCATTTTTAGCAAAATATTATCCTGTATTTAAAGAAGCGGCCACCTTTTTATCGGCCATTCTAATCGAAGAACCAGAGCATAAATGGTTGGTGACCGCACCTTCGAACTCTCCGGAAAACACCTATATCATGCCAAATGGTTTCAAAGGGCAAACGGCAATGGGCCCCACAATGGACATGCAGATTTGCAGGGAGATTTTTGGTTATAGTATTGAAGCCGCAAAGATTTTGGGTAAAGACCAGGAATGGGCAGCGGAATTAGCGGGGATCAGGAAACGTTTGGCGCCCAATCAAATTGGTGCGGCAGGTGATATTAATGAATGGCTGAACGATTGGAAAGATGCTGAACCTACCCACCGTCACGTATCCCAGCTTTATGGCTTACACCCTTACGAAGAAATTACCCCATGGGACAGTCCGAAATTGGCTAATGCAGCACGCGAAAGTTTGATTCAAAGAGGAGATGGTGGTACTGGCTGGTCAAAAGCATGGAAAATCAACCATTGGGCAAGATTAGGCGATGGAGACCATGCGCTGAAATTATTCCGACAACTGGTGACCTTAGTAGATCCGGCAAGAAAACTAAATATGCATTCTGGTGGAACTTATCCAAATTTATTTTGTGCACATCCTCCATTCCAGATTGACGGCAACTTTGGTGGTACTTCCGGGATCGCAGAAATGCTGATGCAAAGCCATGGAAACGACAATGTGATCCGTTTGCTGCCTGCCTTGCCTTCCGATAAGGATTGGAAAGATGGAACTGTCAAAGGAATGCGTGCAAGAAATGCTTTTGTAGTTGATTTCGATTGGGAAAATGGCAATTTAAAGAAAGGCAATATCCTGGCTTTAAACGGCGGTACCTGCAAGATTGAACTACCTGCAGCTATGTCGGTTAAAGATAAACAAGGAAAAATAATTGCCAAAACAGACAAACAAGGAATTGTTAGCTTTAAAGCCCTTAAAGGTGCAAACTATGCCTTCGAAAAGGCATAGAACTCCTTCAATATCCCGGATCTGTTGTTACGCAAGCGTTTGCGCATGATTCGCTGGAGGAAGTCAGCAACACAATCATTATATTCGTTTAGTAGGGTAGGAGGTGATTTCTGCCCGGAATCAACCTAAACCAAATAACCAAACGAAACTAAACCACACACCCAAAACCAACACAAATGAAACCTAATCGTAGAAAGTTTTTACAACAACTGGCCATTGGCTCCAGCGCGGTAGCGATGGGCCTGCCTGCTTTTTCAAAATCTCCTGCATCAGCTGAATCTTTATCAAATGAAACGCCCCTGCTTTATCCAAATACCAATGGCGCAAGATTTAATATGTCAGGTTATGCTGCACCGAAAATCGATAAAGTAAAGATCGGTTTCATCGGTCTGGGGATGCGTGGGCCAGGAGCAGTGAGTAGAATGTCCTTTATTGAAGGTGTCGAAATTAAAGCGCTCTGCGATAAACTACCAGCAAGAGCAACTGCAGCACAAAAATACCTGGAGAAAAAAGGGCTGCCTAAAGCAAAAGAATATTCCGGCGAGAACGGCTGGAAAGACATGATCAATAACGAAGACCTTGACCTGATTTATATCTGTACTCCATGGCATTTACATACGCCAATGGCTGTTTATGCAATGGAGCATGGCAAACATGCTGCTACAGAAGTTCCTGCGGCTTTAACTTTAGAGGAATGCTGGCAATTGGTAGAAACCTCTGAGCGTACTCGCAAGCATTGCATGATGCTGGAAAATTGCTGTTATGATTTCTTCGAAATGCTGACCCTTAATATGGTGCGTCAAGGTTTATTTGGTGAATTGATCCATGCAGAAGGCGCTTATATTCATGACCTTTTAGGATTAAATTTCGATAAGAATGGTTATGAAAACATGTGGAGATTAAAAGAAAATATTGACTTCAACGGGAATATCTATCCAACACATGGTTTAGGCCCGATTGCACAATGCATGAACATCAACAGAGGCGATAAAATGGACTATTTGGTGTCTATGTCTTCCAATGATTTCATGATGGGTGCCGAAGCGAAGAAAAAAGCGGAAAAAGACGCTTTCTTTAACCAGTTTGTAGGAAAGAACTTTAGAGGCAACATGAATACCACCACCATCAGAACCAATAAAGGGAAAACGATGATGCTGCAGCATGATGTAACTTCTCCACGCCCATACTCCAGAATTCACTTGTTGAGCGGTACGAAAGGTTTTGCCAGTAAATGGCCGGAACCAGAACGTATTGCTTTTGGAGAAGAATGGATAAAAGAAGCGGAAATGAAAAAATTATATGACGATTATACTCCTCCATTGATCAAACACGTTGGTGACATCGCTAAAAAAGTAGGTGGACACGGCGGAATGGACTTCATGATGGACTGGAGATTAATCGATTGTTTACGCAACGGTTTACCACTGGATCAGGATGTTTATGATGCTGCAGCATGGAGCTGTATTGTTCCATTGAGCAAGAAATCGGTAGCGAAAAGGTCTACAAGTATGGATATTCCTGATTTCACCAGAGGTAACTGGACAACAAACAAGCCTGTTAACCTTACTTTAGACGGTGGCGGCAATACGAAAGTCAGGGCAGCGAAGTAAAAAATAATCGTCATTACGATATCATAATGAATAGGCTGGGTTAGCGCAAACGTTTGTGTTAACCCAGTTTAATTTCTCTTTTCCTATCTTTGCAGCAATGAAGCTTGTGTTGCAAACCCCAAAATATCTGATAGTTATCGGTCTGGCAGTCTTTCTGTGCATCGCTGGCGTTACCTTTTTCACCGGCCGTTTTCTTGAGAAACGGATCAATACGATTGCTGATTTTGCAGGCACAAATGTGTACCGTCAGAAAGTACTGGTTTATCAGTATGAGTTCGGTAACATCTTTAAGGGCACGCAGGTAGCCGCCACACTTTTTCCTGAATTGAGAAAAGACATCAGCGAGGAGAGCCTGATGGAAACTCTGGGGACAGTATTAATGTCCGATGATAAAGTAAAAAAAGCCTGGTATGCCATCATTAAGGGAAAAGATACTTCTTTTGTCTACCTGATTCGTAATTCTGCTTCCTTTCAGAAAGTAGCCATGCCTAAATATGTAAAGAATTGGGCAAAGCAACAGTTTTTAGCCAATGATACCAGTAATGTGAGAGGGACGCAGACGCAGGTGTCTCCAGCTCTACATTTACTAACTGCCAGCAATACGGTAGAATCAGAGAGAGGTCGCCTCCTGACAGGTTTGGATGTAGACTTGATGGAATTGCAGCGTGCTTTTGCTTCTGTGGACGTAAAAGGGCAATCTTATGCGATAATTGTGGACGAAAACGGGATTTGTATCACCAGTCCTAATGAAAAGCAAATTGGTCAGCAGTTATTTCAACCTAAACAGGATACCCTCTTTAATCAGATCCATCCTTATGGAAGGACTAAACATCAAGTAGTCAAATCCGATTTTTTAGGAATGCCTGTGACCAGATATTATATTCCCAATGTGATCAATGGCTTGAACTGGACGATTATCGTCGATGTTCCGGTGATTGTGTTAGAGGAGGATTTTGAGGACATCAGGGCCTATTCTATTTACATGGGACTGATTTCTGTGAGCATTATCCTGGGTATGATCTGGCTGTACCAGCGAAAATGGCAAAAGGAATTTTTGCTACGCAGGGAGGTAGAAATCAACCGTCAGGAATTGCTGATGGATAAGCAGGCCTTACAACTCCTGGCAGAGACGCATGAAAAAGAGAATGCCATGCTGCAGCTGAGTAAATTAAAAGAAAAGGTGAATCCTCATTTTCTTTTCAACTCCCTCAGCTCCTTAAATGCATTGATTGCTGAGGACACCGAGCTTGCAAAAGCTTTCGTAGTGAAGCTTTCAAGAGTGTACCGTTATGTGTTGGAATCCTACCCTAGCGGGCTGGCTCCGGTAGCTGAAGAACTGCGTTTTATGAAGGAGTATTTCTTCCTGTTAAAGATCCGTTTCGGTGATGCACTGGCACCCCTGGATATCCAGATTGAAGACCGGTTATTCGAAGGTGAAATTCCATTTATGAGCTTGCAAACACTGATCGAAAATGCAGTTAAACACAACATCCTTTCTAAAGAAAAACCACTAAAAATCACCATTTCCAGTGACAAAAATACGATCATCGTGAGCAACAACCTCCAATTGCGTACAGATGTCAAAGATTCCGGAAAACAGGGTCTGAACTACCTGAAAAGTACGTATTCCTATTTTGGAAATCAAGGCTTTAACTACGGGATCGAACAGGAATACTTCAAATGTTATTTGCCAGTTTTACATTTAACTGAATAGTAATCAGGACACAATATTAAGTTAACAATAAAAATTTCACTCCTTAAAACTGCGCTTTCACTAAGTATATTGTACGAGTTCACTCCCGAAAATTTCATTATGTGCCAATTATCCCCCACTTTGGAACATGATTTTGAATAAGACTTCATTTTTTTTGGCTGTTTTAGCAGGCTTGTTTACTACACAAGTAAACGCACAAACTACTAAAAAATTTCCAACTAAAACCACTAAGAAAGTAGTAGCGGATACGCTAAAAAAGAAAAATGCTGCTGACACCACCAAAGGTAAGGAGCTGAAAAGTTATGCCGAGTTGTTAAAGAAAGCAACCACGGTGAATGGACTGTTTAAAGTCCACCAGGTAGAAACTGATTATTACTTTGAGATCCCCCTGAAGTATATGGGTAAGGATTTTTTAGTAGTCAACAAAATATCATCCGTACCATTGGCATTGAATGAGTCCGGATTAAACAAAGGGATGAACTTTGACAACAAAGTGATTCGCTTTTCACAAAATAAACTGGCGAAAACCATCTGGGTAAAAACCATCGTTCCTCAGGTAGAATCACCAGAAGGAGATGCGATCACCCGTTCCGTAAAAGACAACTTCATTGGTTCAGTGATTGAATCTTTCAAGATTGAAGCCTATAGCCCGGATTCATCCGCAGTAGTGGTTAAAATGAACAGGGTTTTTGACGGTACCGATAAAAGCTTTAATGATGTTTTTACCGATATTGGTTTAGGTACTGCACCGAAAAGTTCATTGTCAGCCATTGAGCAGATCAAAAGCTTCCCTCAAAATGTAGTAGTACGTGCACTATTGAGTACCAGAGTAACAGAAGGTCAAAACAGCATTCCAATTAGTGTAGCTGTAACGACTAATGTACTTTTATTACCGGAAAAACCGATGAAACCACGTTATGCAGACGATAGGGTAGGATTTTTTACCACACCAAGATGGTATTTCTCCGATACGCAGCATAAAATGGAGAAAAGGGAACTGTTAACCAGATGGAGAATGGAACCAAAAGCGGAAGACCGTGCCCGTTACCTTGCAGGTGAACTGGTAGAACCTGAAAAACCGATTATCTTTTATATTGACCCATCTACGCCTCCACAATGGAGAAAGCAAATCATTGCTGGTGTGGTAGACTGGCAAAAGGCTTTTGAAGCTGCAGGTTTCAAAAACGCGATTCAGGCAAGAGAAGTAAAAGATATTGCTGATTATGATGGTGATGACATCCGTTATTCGGAGATCACTTATGCAGCTTCGCCGAAATCCAATGCAATGGGCCCTGCAGTAATCGATCCGCGTTCCGGAGAAATCCTGGAATCAGATGTGATCTGGTGGCACAATGTAATGACTTCTCTGCAATCCTGGATGAGGGTTCAAACCGGAGTTATCGATGAAGGTGCAAGAGGAAATAAATTTACAGATGCACGTATGGCACATGCTATCCGCTTCGTATCTTCTCATGAAGTGGGTCATACTTTAGGCTTGAAACACAACATGGGCGCTTCGTTCTCTTTCCCGGTAGATTCTCTACGCTCGCCTTCCTTTACGGATCGCATGGGCGGAACAGCTTCTTCCATCATGGATTATGCACGTTTCAATTATGTAGCACAACCAGAAGATAAAGTAACGAGCATTACCCCAAAAATTGGTATATACGACAAATATGCGATCGCATGGGGATACCGCTGGTTAGATACCAAAGATCCACATGAGGAAATTCCAGTGTTGGCCAAATGGATTAAAGACCATGAAAATGATCCTTTATATTTCTATGGTGAGCAGCAAAGCTTAGTTGTAGATCCAAGGTCTCAATCAGAAGATTTAGGGGATGACGCTGTGAAGGCAAGTCGCTATGGTTTGTTAAACTTAAAACGTCTGATTCCTCAGATCACTACCTGGGCAGCAAATCCTGGCGAAGATTACTATCAGGCAGGGAAATTATACATGGCCGCCATTTTCCAATGGTTGACTTATGCAGAACACGTAACGGCAAATATTGGTGGTTACTATTTAGAGAAACCAGTAGCAGGTGATCAAAAGAATGCGTACACACCGGTTCCTAAAGCGATGCAGATCAAAGCGCTTGATTATTTGAAACAAGAGGTGATGGAAGTACCGGATTGGTTGTTCAACAAAGATTTATTAATGAAAACATTCCCGATTAAGGATTCTCCGGCAGGACCTTATGAGTATGGGCCATACAATGTAAGACGTGAATTCCAATATGGCATATTATATAGCCTGGTTAGTCAGGAACGTCTGCTGAGAATGATGGAAATGGAAGTATTGCTGGGTAAAGACAGCGTATACACCGCTAATGAATTGCTAAAAGAAGTAAGAGAGACGGTTTTCGCGAAAACTCAACGTGGAAAAACGCTTTCGATTACCGACCGCATGTTACAGCAAAATTACGTAGATGTATTATTGGTGAGCACCGACAAAATGTTGGAGAAAATCACTAAAACAGCTTTACAAGACAATAAATTAAAAATGCAAAATCAATTGCAAGTGTGTGATTTCAGTAATGATGGTAAATCAGTTGTAGGGGCTGAGGACACATCGTTGAGAAATATTCAGGTGAGTTCTATGAGCAGAACCTCTGATGTGGCAGCTGCGAAACGCAGTGAGTTGCTTCAGATTCTTACGATCCTGGAAAAAAACAAAGGCAGGGGAGATGATGCAACCAAAGGTCATTATATGGACTTAATCCTCCGGATTCGTCAAAGTCTTAGAATGAACTAATAACAACCAACAACTATAATATTTTAAAAAGGGGACAATGAACAAACAATTAATGCTAATACTAATCTTGCTGGGCTTCGGCTTTGCAGGTTTTAGTCAGACAACCACCACCATCACCGGACAGGTGCTTGATGAGAAAGATGGTTTGCCAATACCTGGCGCTTCGGTATTTGTAGACAATGCCATGATTGGCGAACAAACAGGTGTTCCTGGAGTGATTCAGAATTCGGTAGTGGGAACCGTAACTGATGGCGATGGTAAATTCATATTGAAAGTACCAGAAGGAACAAAAGCCTTAAGAGTTACTTACCTTGGGTATGAGTCTGCGCAAATCAATATCATCAATAAAACACATGTCAATGTGACTTTAAAGAACGCTGACAATACCCTGGGGGAGGTAGTGGTGAATGGTTATACTGATATAGCAAAGCGTAAAAATACAACGGCTACAGTAAAGCTGGACTATGACAAAGTGCGTCAGACTGGTGTTGCCGGTATCGACCAGATGTTAGAAGGACAGGTTGCTGGTGTTTCTGTTGGAAATATTACTGGTGGTCCTGGTGCTGCTCCGCAGATCAGAATCCGTGGTACAGTTTCCTTAAACGGTTCACAAGATCCGCTATGGGTATTGGACGGTCTGCCTTTAGACGGTACCAACTTGCCTAATACCATTGGAAAAGATGATATCGATCAATTGCGTAACCTCCCAATTGCAGGATTAAACCCTGATGATATCGCCGACATTACGATCCTTAAAGATGCTGCCGCTACCGCTATTTATGGCGCAAGAGCAGCAAACGGGGTAATCGTAATCACGACTAAAAAAGGTAAACAAGGTCCGATGTCGATCAACTTCTCTGCGAATTCATTCGTTTCACAGCGTCCGGATCTGGGTAAACTGGATCTGATGAATGCCACGGAGAAAGTAGATTTCGAATTGGGCATGGCTTCCAGATCAGATTTAACTTATAGAGATACACAAGGTGGCGTAGCCAGGATTCTAAACAAAAGCGGTGAATTGAATAAATTCAGAACTGGTGGTTTTTCTGCTTTATCTGCAGGCACTCAGGACGCGATTAATGGCTTAAGAGTACAAGGTACAGATTGGGGCAAAGAATTATACCAAAATGCCTTAAATCAGCAGTACACTTTAGGTTTGTCTGGTGGTTCTGAGCAAGCCACATATTACTTCTCTGGAGGTTATTACAATGAGCAAGGTACCACAAAGCAAACGGGATTAGAGCGTTACAACATGACCTTGAAAACCGATTATAAGATCTCACAAAAACTGAAAGCAGGCGTTGCGTTTTTTGGTTCCAAATCAAAACGTTCGAACTACTTCACAGATAGTGATGCTTTTACCAATCTAAGTACCTATACTAGAAATGTAAATCCTTATCAAACCGTAAGAGATGCTGCAGGTAATTTCAATTATGATCCTGATATTTTTGGAAATGTTGGTGGCGACGTATATGTGCCTTTTAACACGGTTGAAGAGCGTGAGAATACGCGTTATACTTTAAACAATAAAAGTGTGAAGACCATTATGGACCTGAGCTATCAGATCAATAAAAATCTGAACATCCGCACAGAATTAGGACTTCAGTTTGAAGATACAGGTGTGGAAAAATATGCTAGTCAGCAGTCTTACAACTTACGTAAACTTAAAGAAACGACTAGATTTTACAACTCAACCACCAAGAAATACGAATATTATCTGCCACAAGGTGGGATGATCTCCAACCAGAATAATTCCGCTTTCCAATACAATTGGAAGTCAATTTTGGAATACAAAAAAGTGTTTGCTGAAAAGCATGAAATTGAGGCATTGGCAGGTTCAGAACTAAGGAGAACTTATGATGAAGGTGTATTGACTAGAGGTTTTGGATATGACGACCGTACCTTAACCAGTCAGGCAATTGTGTTTAGAAATTCCAGTGACGCAACTAGAAGTGATTTACGTCCATACAAAAAGACGCAGTTAGAAAATAGGTATGCCTCTTTCTATGGTACTTTATCTTATACTTACGACAGAAAGTATACGCTTTACGGAAGTATCCGTTACGATGGATCTGATTTATTTGGGGTGGATCCTAAGTACAGATTCTTGCCGATCTATTCACTTTCAGGTGCATGGAATGCGAGTGAAGAGAAATTCATTAAAGATATTTCATGGATATCTAATCTTAGGGTACGTACTTCTTATGGTTTACAAGGTAATATTGACAAAAATACTACGCCGTATGTAGTAGGTGAATACGAACAAAGTGGTATCCTTCCGGGAGGAAATCAAAATACGATCGTAGTGACGCGTCCACCAAATAATAAGTTGAGATGGGAAAAAACCTCTACTTTTAACGCAGGAGTAGACTTTGGGATTTTGAACAATGCAGTTCAGGTGACCTTTGATTATTACAACCGTTTCAGTAAAGACTTAATTGGAATAGAAGAGCTGCAATTAGAGAATGGCTTTAACTATACCAGTTCAAATTTCTCTCAGATCAGAAACAAAGGGTTAGAGCTGACGATTTCTACAAGAAATATGAGCAGCAAGAATTTCCAATGGTATACTGATTTCAACATTGCGCACAACAAGAGCAAAGTAGTGAGAGAGAAAGTACGTGCAAACCAACTGAACCCATCTAAAGAAGGGTATCCTGTGAACGGACTATTTGTGATTAAAACTGCTGGATTAGATAAAGACGGCATTCCTCAGTTCAAAAATAAAGCCGGAAACATCGTTTCTTTGGAAGAGTTTTACCAATTGTATGACCCTTATGCAGATAATGAATGGTTAGCAGGTAATTACACCAATAGTGCTTTAAGCGATAAAGATTTCCAGAATTTATACACGTATGCTGGAAATGGAGACGCGGAATATACTGGTGGTATCACCAACCGTTTCCGTTATTCAAACTTTGACCTATCGATCTCTGCATTATTCAATATCAATAAATTGGTAAGAGAGCAGGCGCTTTATAACCCTGCACAGGTAGACCGCGGTAGAAACTACCCAAGAGCAATTCTTAATGCCTGGAGTCCAACAAATACGGGCAGTACTTTACCAGCAATCTATGGTGCTTCAACTAATCCTGATCGTTGGATGGCTTATACCTGGCAAAATGGAAATGACCCGGCAAATACTTATAAAGACATGGATATTTTCGTAAGAAACATGAGCTATGTACGTATCAATAGCATCCGCTTAGGCTATACTGTGCCTTCAAAAATTGCAGGAAAGGTAAAAGCGAATAGTTTAAGAGTGAGTGTGGAAGCAAGAAATCCTTTCGTGATCAGTACGAATTATAAAGGTTACTTCGATCCGGAAACTTATGGTAACATTTATTCACAACCGATCACTAGAAGTCTTTCTATTGGTCTTAATGCTAGTTTTTAATTCATAAGAAGATGAATAAGATCATAAAATTAAGCGCAGTTTTGTTGTTGATGGTATCGGCAAGCAGCTGCAAAAAATACCTTGATGTACAACCAGTAGGAAAAGTGATTCCGACTACAGTGGAAGATTTCAGAGCTTTACTAAACTCTGGTTATGCTCAATTTCCAAAGCATAAATCTAACCTGGCTTTTCGTACAGATGAGTTGTTGATGAACAATGATGAACCGAGTGCATCAATTTTTCGCGACCAGTATAAATGGAATGACGAAAACCCGGATCCAAATTCAAGAGAAATGCCTTATGGAAGTTTCTATACTTCTATTTTCTACACCAATTCTGTAATTGAGGAGATAGAAGCTAAAGCAGGTAAATCAGCAGCAACGGATCAAATTAAGGGAGAAGCTTATTTGCTTCGTGCTTATAACTATTTTGAGTTACTGAACTTGTATGCGAAATCTTTTAATTCTGCTACAGCAGGAACAGACCGTGGCGTGCCGATCTCGCTGACCATTAATCTTGAAGCTAACTATAAGCCTTCATCAGTGGAGGCGGTATATAGCCAGATTTTTTCTGACATTGCTGCTGGACAGGCTTTAGTAAATACCGATAACTTTGCAGCAGGATTAAACTATCGTTTTACTAAACGTGCAGCACTGGCTTTAACTGCAAGGGTTCATGAGTTTAGAGGAGAGTGGGCAAGCGCACTTAAAGCAAGCCAGGATGCTTTGGCGATGAACAATCAGTTGGAAGATTTAAATGCCGCTGGAGCCGTATCCCCAAATAACTACATTTCTAAAGAAAATATCATGTCGATGGAAGATACATTCAATGCAGATGTAAGTAGAAGTGCTTTCATGTCTCCACATTTGATTGGCATCTATGACCAGGTGAATGACAAGAGATTTGCTTTGTACTTTGGTAAAGCTGGAGGAGATTACGTTTCCATTAAAGGAAACAGCAATGCCTTCAAAACCTCTTTCCATAACTCGGAGCTTTACTTGATCCAGGCAGAAGCAGCCTTACAATTGAAGAACTTTTCTTTAGCACAAGAAAGTCTTTTGGCACTAAAAGCGAAACGTTATACGCCAGCTTATTTCGCTACAGAAAAAACACGTGTATTGGCATTGAACAACGATGATTTGATGCTGGATATCTTGAAAGAAAGAGAAAAAGAATTTGCATTGGAAGGTCATCGCTGGTATGATTTGAAACGTTACGGTCAGCCGGAATTGAAACATACAGTAAATGCTGAAGTATTTACCTTGTTGAAAAACGATCCAAGATATACCATTCGCTTCCCTCAGTCGGCAGTACAAGCAAATCCGAACCTTCAATAAGCATTAATCCTATAAAGAACGATATGTGCGGGTGATTAGCTCCGGTCTGTTTTACAGACCGGAGTTTTTTTTTACTTTTGCATCCAAGCAAGAAGAGGATGAAAGTAGCAATTATTGAGGATGAGGAGTTGGCAGCAGTTACGTTACGGAAAATACTGATTCAGTTAAACCCGGAGATTGAAGTGATGGCCACTTTAGCTACTGTTGAAGCTGCGGTAGAATGGCTCAGCAACCATACTCCTGACCTCTTGTTTATGGACATCCACCTCGGTGATGGCGAAAGCTTCCAGATCTTTGAACAGGTAGAAGTAGACTGTCCGGTGATCTTCACCACGGCCTACGATCAGTACACCCTGAAAGCTTTTAAAAATCAAGGCATTGATTACCTGCTCAAACCTTTTGATGAGGAAGACGTGGCCGCAGGGCTGGCTAAACTCAAAGGGATTCGAAAGATTTCTGATATTGGCCTTCCACAAATCAGCTACCAGACTTTAGGCCCCGCACCGAAAATCCGCAACCGCTTCATGGTGAAATTAGGAAAGCTGATCAAGACAGTACAGTCTGAGGATGTGGCTTACTTTATGGCAGAAGGTAAATACCTTTTCCTGGTCACGAACGACAAGCAGAATTACATCATCGAAGAAACGATCAGCAGTCTGGAACCCCAACTGGACAGCTCCGACTTTTTCCGCATCAACCGCAAATTTATCATTAACATCAAAGCCGTAAGGGAGATGTATAAGTTATCCAGGAACCGGGTAAGGATTGTATTGGAACCTGCACCGGTAGAAGGATTGGAAGTGGTGGTGAGTGAGGAAAGAGCAGAAGCTTTTAAAAACTGGCTTAATCAATAAAGGGCTAACCTATCGTTTTTAGGATTTCGAATAATCAGATGCGCTTCGTCTGGTCTTCTATTTTCTTTATCGACAGTGATCAGCTTAAAATTTTTAAGAATGTCTTTTCCTAAAAATAATGAAGTAATTAGAGGTGGTGCAATCAATGAAGCAGGTGGTGCAATAGGTGGTGCAATCATGATTGCAGAACAATTAAATGTTAATGAATCGGCGGTGTTAAAACACATAGAGATTATGAAAGTCAAAGGATATATTACTCGTATTGGTGGGACGAGAGGTCATTGGCAAGTTTTAATTTAATAAACCTACTGAATCAATAAAACCTGAACATTTTAGGTCGGTAAGGTATTTTTTATATACTTTTACCCCTGACCAAATATTACAATATCTTGCTGTAATCAGCAGTATATTTTGCGATAATAATAAAATGAACCACTTTAAACTCCTGCTTCTTGGCTTGCTGTTTTCCTTCATCGGAGCGACTGCGCAACAAAAAAGCATCAGCTTTAATCATCTGACCGTAGAGAATGGATTGTCGCAAAGCAGCGTGCTGTCTATTACACAGGATAGTCTGGGCTTCCTATGGTTTGGTACCAAAGACGGGCTAAATAAGTTCAATACTCAGAATTTCGAGATTTATAAATACCATAAAAAGGATAGCACTTCTTTAACGAGCAGCATGAACATCAATGCCCTGCTTACCGATAGCAAAGGGAATGTATGGGTGGGTACGCAAAAGGGCTTGAACTTATATCTGCCAAAAACCAATTCTTTTAAGCGTTTTCAATACCATGCCAGGCAAAAGAATAGCCTCAGCAATAACATCATCAGGAGTATATATGAAGACCGACAAGGTTTTATTTGGGTAGCCACAGATAGTGGATTGAACAAATTGGTAGCTCCGGATAAATTTGAGCGCTACATGACTTCTAGTGATCCGCAAAAAGGACCGGTACACCATTTGATCAAATCTGTTTATCAGGATCACAACAATGTGATGTGGGTGGGAACCCTTCAGGGCTTAACCAGTATGGTACTAAAGAATGGAAAATATGTTTGCCGTTCTTATGTACACGATAAAAACAGGGCGGAAAGTTTGAGCGATAACGACATCAGTTCCATTCTGGAAGACCATCGGCACAACTTATGGATTGGTACACATAGCGGCGGACTGGAGTTAATGGATCGCAGTACCGGTACTTTTAAGCATTTCCGCTTTAAGAACGGACAGCCCAATAGCATCAGCAGTAACGTAATCCGTAAAATGATGCAGGCAAAGGATGGCAAATTATGGGTGTCCACGCTAAATGGTATCAACATCATTGATGTAGATACTTATGCGATAAAAGTATTGAATCACCTTCCTGACGACCCTTCCAGCTTAAACCAGAATTCTATTTACGACTTAATGCAGGATGCCGCCGGTTCCATCTGGGTGGGTACTTATTATGGTGGCGTAAATGTGTACCATGTGAATTCGACACCTTTCCGGGAGTATAAATCGAAGATAGGGAAAAACGGACTCAGCAGTAATGTGGTCAGTTCTATCGTAGAAGATTCTAAAAATAACCTTTGGATAGGAACGGAAGCGGAGGGACTCAATTATTATGATCGTGCTTCCGGTAAGTTTACGAGTTTCAGACATGACCCTGAAGATCCTTCTTCACTCAGTTCTACCCTGGTGAAAGCTGTTTCTATAGACCATAAAGGGAAAGTTTGGGTGGGTACCTATGAAGGTGGACTGGATTTGTATCAACCCGCTACAAAGAACTTCCGTCATTATGCGGCGAACCCAGCAAATCCTAAGGCTTTAAATTCTGGCCGGATCATTTCTTTATTGCATGACCGACAGCAGCGCTTCTGGATCGGAACCCGTGCCAATGGCCTTTTCCTTTACAATGAAAAAACAGACGACTTTTCTCCGTTTTCGGGAATTAATGACAAGCATGATTTAAAAGTAGTGCGTTACTTATTTCAGGATTCTAAGAACAATGTCTGGATTTGCTGTAATTCGGGAACCTATATTCTGGAGCCCAATAGTACAAAGGTCAGGAAGTTTAAGAACAATGACGACCGGATGCAGTTCAACGATATCAATTTTGTGCAGGAGGATTCACATGGTTATATCTGGCTGGGCGGCTATGAATCCGGGCTGACCCGCTATCAGCCTCAAAATAAAACCATCCGTTCTTTTAAGAAGGAAGATGGCTTGCCGAGCAATGTGGTACTGGGGATGTTGGAAGATGATAAAGGGAACCTTTGGATCAGTACCGACAATGGCCTGTCGAAATTTGACCGCAAGACTTTTAAAACGTATACAGTAAGGGATGGCCTTCCAGGGAATGTGTTCAATTATAACTCTTTCTTTAAAGACAGTAAAGGAGAGTTTTTCTTCGGTGGATTTAATGGTCTGGTCAGCTTCTTCCCTGATCAGATTAAAGACAATAACCGGGTGCCGAAAGTGGTGTTTACACGCCTTAAGCTTTTTAATAAGCCAATCAGCATCAATGATGAGACTGAACTGCTGAAAGAAAATATCAGCCTGACCAAAGAACTTACTTTTTCTTACCATCAGAATATTTTTACGGTAGACTTTGCCGTGCTCAATTATATCAAGTCGGAGAAGAACAGGTATGCTTACAAATTGGAAGGTTTTGAAAAAGATTGGAATTATGTGAGCAGTCCCTCTGCCACTTTTACCAATTTGCCCTCGGGCACTTATACTTTATTGATCCGTGGTTCTAACAATGATGGGGTCTGGAATCCAGTACCTACTAAACTCCTGATCCATGTGAACCCGCCTTTATGGAAAACCTGGTGGGCATACCTGATTTATTTATCAGCTTTCCTGGGGCTGTTGTTTTTGTTCTCGCGCTTCCTTTGGATCCGGGCCCTGCTGAAAAGAGAACAGGATGTATATCAAATGAAACTTGATTTCTTTACCAATGTTTCCCATGAGATCAGAACACCGCTGACCTTAATTGAGGGGCCTTTAGAAACGCTGATCAATGAGACTCAGGAATCGCCGGTATTGAATCGGAAATTGCTGACAGTGAGAAGGAATGCAGGCCGTTTAACGAGATTGGTAAATGAGCTGCTGGATTTTAGAAAGGCAGAATCAGGAAAACTGCGCCTCAACATCTCACCGGGTAATATTGTCGGCTTTGCCAAAGAGATCTACCTTTCTTTTACAGATTTGGCCATCAAACAGCATATCGATTATCAGTTCTTGTCGGACGAAGCAGAGATTGAGGTTTATTTCGACAATGAACAGTTGGAAAAGGTCTTGTATAACCTCTTGTCAAATGCCTTTAAATGTACACCAGATGGTGGGATGATCCGTTTGTCGGTCTTAAAAACTAATGACGGTTTTGTAGAAATCCGCACCTGTGACAACGGTAAAGGGATTCCAGAAGAAAGCAGGGATAAGCTGTTTACGAATTTCTACCAGGTCAAAGATCCGCTTTCCAGAAATAGCGGGACAGGAATAGGACTGGCGCTTTCTAAAAAGATTGCAGAACTCCACCATGGGAACCTGTTCTTAGCGGAACAAAAAGATATTCCTGAGGCGGGCATTCGCACCTGCTTTTGCTTGAAGCTGAAATTAGGGCAGGAACATTTTTCAAAAGAAGAGCTGGTACAAGATTTTCTTAATTCTGAGAACCCGGCACATTATCAGGCTTCGGATACAGCTATGGAGGAACAGTTGGTTCAAATGCCATCCGTAGAAAGCGGAGATGCGGATGAGCAGATCACGATTTTGATTGTAGAAGATAACCATGAGGTCAGAGATTTTATTGTACAGTCTTTACGGCCGTTTTATATCGTGTTGGAAGCGGAAAATGGGGCTTTAGGCCTGGAGATCGCGATAGAAAAAATACCTGATTTGATTG
The DNA here is from genome assembly GCF_019802255.1 of Pedobacter polysacchareus. GTDB lineage: Bacteria > Bacteroidota > Bacteroidia > Sphingobacteriales > Sphingobacteriaceae > Pedobacter > Pedobacter polysacchareus. Next base: position 841,457 of record NZ_JAHYSS010000002.1, read on the forward strand.
TGAGTGATGTGATGATGCCGGTGATGGATGGCTTAGAGCTGTGCCGGACTTTGAAAACCGATGTCAGGACCAGCCATATTCCAGTCATCCTGTTAACTGCAAGGACGGGGAATATCCATGAAGTGAACGGTTTGAAAACGGGAGCTGAGGCTTACCTCACCAAACCTTTCAGCATCAGCAGTCTGCAGCTGACCATCTCGAATCTGCTCATGCTGCAAGCCAATATGAGGCGGAAGTTTAGTCAGCAGATTACCCTGCAGCCCGCAAATATTTTAATTGAGTCTTCCGACGAAGAATTCCTAAACAAAGTTATGGCCCTGATTGAGGATAATTTTACAACGCCGGAGTTTAGCGTAAACACCCTGGCTTCGGAGCTGGGTATGAGCACACCTATTCTTTATAAAAAGATAAAAGTATTGACCGGTTTAACCGTGAATAACTTCCTGAAATCTGTCCGCCTGAAAAGAGCGGCGCAACTCCTCCGACAAAAGGTGTACACCGTTTATGAAGTGGCCTACCTCGTAGGTTTTAGTGACCCCAAATATTTCAGTAAAGAATTTGTGAAACAGTTTGGCAGAACCCCTTCTGATTATGCTGTCGGAGAATAATTCCAGGTTATTTAAGAATTTCCCCCTTTATAATTAAGAATTTCACCCCTCAGAGATGCGCAGGAGCGCTACATTAGCAAAACCAAGTATAATTTATCTGTAAGACCAATTGATCTGATGAACGAGTATTCTATGATTTCTTGTCCTGTATTTCCTAACTGTGGGAATGTTTTTCAGGATTCCTCATTTCTGTTATGCACTAGCGTTAGCGCTGGTCATGACCAGACTGTATCCTTCGTATTTCAAATAAATGTGCTGGTAGCGCCTCTAGGATTCTAACTAAATAACTATTGATTATGAAAGCACAATTACTAAAAGTATCGATGGCTCCTGCTCAATCATTTAGTGTCAGACAGGATGTCGAACCATTTGTCAACAATAAATGGCATTACCATCAGGAACTGGAATTGATTTACTTTAATGAAGGAAAGGGAACCCAGTTTATCGGGGATAACATTCAATCATTTGATTCGGGAGACATCATTCTGGTAGGGGCGCATTTGCCGCATTACTGGAGATTTGAGGATGCCTATTTTGAAGGTGGCGAAAAAAGCGGTACTGCAGATGTCAAGGTTGCTCATTTTAGTGAAGACCTTTGGGGAGATTTCTTTTTGAACCTGCCAGAAAATAAAGCCCTAAAAGATGTGATGGAGAAATCCAAAAGAGGAGTGAAGGTAAAGGGGAAAAATAAAGAAATGGTAGCGGCATTACTTACCCGCATGCTGGAAGCAGAAGGAACGGAAAGGATCATCATGCTGATGCAGGCTTTACTGGAAATCGCTAAATGCACTGAACTGGAAACGCTGGCTTCCGTTGGGTTTCAGTACGACCTGGAGCAGGTAGAGAAAGACCGCATCAGTGACATTTATGAATATACTTATGCCAATTTCAGGAATAAGATCTGTCTGGAGGAAATTGCTGATGTAGCCAAGATCAGCCCGAATTCTTTCTGCCGTTATTTTAAATCGCGCACGCGAAAAACCTATTCTCAGTTTCTGACAGAGATCAAAGTAGGGCAGGCCTGCAAGCTTTTAATTGAAGCACACCTCAACCTCAAACAAATCTGCTACAATAGTGGCTTTAATAATTTTGCCAGTTTCCATAAGTGTTTTAAAAAAGTAACCGGGAAAAGTCCCCTCTGTTATCAGCGGGAATTTGTAACCGAATATATCAACTAAACAGGAGCCAATTCTGTTGACAACTACGCCAAACCAACCGACTGATTCCTAAAAAATAATCCGTCCCTTAGATCAACCAAAATAAACTTAAACGAATAATAATGAAAATGACCACCACTACTACAAAGCGCCATAGGGGATATATGGCTTTGCCCTCCTGACCAGCATGATGACCGGATTCCCGGAATAATTAGCTGAAGATCAATTAAAGTATTTACTCATTTTTAAAACTGAAGTATGAAGGAAATTTATACTATGAACCTCTATTTGTCTGACAAATGGAACTTGTGCACGATCAGGAAGGTTGGCGTCATCATTTTACTAGCCCTCGGGATGTTATTTTCCCCCTCCGCGTATGCACAAACAATTAAAGTAAAAGGCGTGGTGAAGGATGATAAAGGGGTGCCGCTTCCAGGGGTGGGCGTCAAAATTAAAGGGACTTCCACGGGTACTTCTACCAATGGGGATGGTCTTTACAACATTACAGTACCCAGCTCATCAGCGGTATTGGTGTTTAGTTATATCGGCTATATGCCTCAGGAAGCTACAGTAGGCAGTAAAACTACGGTAAACATTAGCCTGAAAGAAGATTTTTCTGATCTGGAGGAAATTGTAGTGACGGGTTATGGCGGGGTGGCCAGAAAGAAAGACCTTACCGGTGCCAGTTCTTCTGTGAATGAGAAAGCAATTAAAGAACGTCAGCCAATTAACCTTTTTGATGCTTTGCAAGGCCAGGCAGCAGGGGTTTTAATTGTGAATGATGGCGGTGGTGCCCCAGGTGCTACAGGTTCTATCCAGATTCGCGGTACTTCTACTTTGAATGGTGGAAATGGTCCTTTATATGTAGTAGATGGGGTGATCGACGAGAATGGTGCGAATATCAATCCTGCCGATATGGCCAATATAGAAGTCTTGAAAGATGCGGCATCAGCCTCCATCTATGGTTCACGTGCCGCAAACGGGGTAATTTTAATTACCACCAAAAGAGGACAGGAAGGAAAACCTTCAATCGATGTGACCTATAATCACGTATTTGGACGTTTAGCCCATAGCATTCCAATCAGTAATTCGGCGGAAGTACGTGCATTTAGAGCGATTCAAGGCAGAACGAATGCCACAGATTCCCTGAATCCAAGTTTCAATGCAGATAATGACCTGCAGGATATCTTATTAGGTAACCTGGCTCAAAAGAAAGAAGTTAAATTGGGAATTAGTGGTGCCCAAAAAGGATTGAACTATTATACCAGTTTAAATTACCTGGATGATCAATCTATCATTAAAAATAGCTGGGCGAAACGCTTACAGTCGAGGATAAATATCGGCTATCAGATCTCCCCAAAATTAAAATATTCAAATAATGTGTCCTTTGGCTGGTCGAAAGGAAATGCAATTCCAGTGGGAAATACGATAAAGGTTGTCGTAGACCGACCTGCTTATTCCTTGCTTTACTATCCTGACGGAACATTAACCAGTTATATCGCTTCAAAAAGAAATCCAATTGCCCAGGCTTTATATGAGCGGGATGAGGACGAAGTGTATTCTGCACAATTGAATAACCAGCTGGATTATTCCTTTACAAATGAACTGAAGTTTACGACCTTATTTAACGCAAAACTCGATAATGCCCAGAATATGTATTTTTCGCCAAGGATCATTTCAGCGAATAAAGATCAGAACTCTGGTAAAAATGAAATGAACAAAACATTCAGGTATGAATACCAGGCTTTTGTGAACTACAACAGAACTGTGTTAACCGACCATACTTTTTCTGCTTTGCTGGGCTTTAGTGCAGACAGAAGAAAGTTTGATCGCGTCCATACGGAGTATCAAAACAGTGTAAATGAGGCAGTTTTCGTGACGCTTCCTGATTACCTGACGGCCTCTAAAAGTTACACAGATGGAACGGCAAATTCTACGGCTTCTATCTTTAGCAGATTAGGCTACAATTATAAAGGACGCTATATTTTACAAGGAACCTATCGTAGAGATGGATCTTCAAGATTCGGATCAGAAAACCGCTGGGGTAATTTCTTCTCTGCTTCTGCAGCATGGCGTTTCTCTGATGAGAAATTTATGAGCTTTGCAAAACCTTACCTGGAAGATGCAAAACTTCGTTACAGTTTTGGTCAGCTAGGAAACGATAAAATCGGAGATTACGAGTCTTATACCAAATTCGGATTTGCAGGAAACTATAATGGCATTGGTGCTGCAGTACCAATCTCAAATTTCGGTAATCCTTACATCAAATGGGAAACCACTACACAGAACAATATCGGAATGGACCTGAGTTTCTTCAAGGGAAGGTTAGGCATCACCGCTGATTATTATGTGAAAGAAACCAGTAACCTATTGTACCCAAAAGAACTTTCTAAAGAAACAGGATATAGTACGGTGCTGGTGAATGTAGGAACCATACAGTCAAAAGGTTTTGAGTTTGTAGCCACAGGAACACCAATAGCCACAAAGAATTTTGAATGGAACATCATGGGTAACATCACCTTTGAACGTGGAACAGTAAAGAAACTTGCAGGCGGTATTCCATTATTTGTGGGTAATAAATGGTATGTAGAAGAGGGTGGTAAAATTGGTAATTTCTATGGTTGGAAAAACCTGGGTGTTTACCAGTGGAATGAATCAAATGCTTACGATGAAAACTGGAAAAAACTAACCTTAGTATTAGAGAATGGACAGCCTAAAATTGAGAATGGTAAAGCGGTTTATACTTCAGATGGACAGCCATATACTGGAAATGTGTTGAGTAAAAGGGCACCGGATGGTAAATTAAAAGGTGGTGATGCAGAGTGGGAAGAGGTAAAAGCCGATGGGGTAATTGATGATGAAGATCGCCAGATCCTGGGTAATGCGACTCCTGATTTCTATCTGGGTGTGACGAACAATTTCCGTTATAAAAATATAGCCTTGTCCTTTACGTTCAATGGTTCATTTGGCGGCGAAGTATACAATAGCCTTTTACAATCACAGAATAATCCTTCCAATACTGGTGCCGGATCTCCGGATATGGTTTACAATTCCTGGAGAAAGCCTGGCGATATTGCCAAATACCCTTATTATATCGAGAAGAATAACCGTGGAAACCTGAAAACTAATCAGAACAGCTTGTACGTAGAAGATGCATCTTTCTTTAGGTTATCGAGCGCACGCTTGTCGTACCAACTCAATGAAAAATGGTCAAAAACCGTTGGCATGAGAAGGATCAGTACCTATATATATGGTACCAATTTATTAACCTGGACCAATTACCGCGGTTATGATCCTGAGTTTAGCACCAACAACCCTTTAACCCCGGGTGATGACGTTGGTAAATATCCAAGAAGAAGAGAGTTTGGTTTAGGTATCAATGTTAATTTCTAATAAGATGATGATGAAAAAGATAATCGCGATGTCTGCTTTAGGCGCAGCGTTGTTACTGGGTGGCTGTAAAAAGTTTTTAGATGAAAGACCTTTCAATCAGGTACCCTTAGCGGATTTTTATAAAAACAGATATGATGTGGAAGCTGCAGTTGCAGGGATGTATTCTGGCTTTCAGCAGGAAATGGTGGGTAAAGACCAGTACACAGAAAAATATATGTATTGGGGAGAATACCGTTCTGATAATTTCGACAGGTTTCTGATCTATACTAAAGATTTTGTGGATGAGGTAGTGCTGAATAGTTTAACACCAACCAATCAATTTTCGGATTGGACCGGACTATATTCGGTGATCGGCAGAGCCAATAATAATATTAAATATATTCCGCTGACTGCAAATCTGGACCCGCTGCTTACACCAGCGATGGTGAATAGCTACCTTTCCCAAACTTATGCCATGCGAGCCATGAGTTATTTTTACCTGGTTAGGGTTTGGGGCGATGCAGTGGTCAGACTGGAACCTTTTGAAAGTCTGGATGCTGTTTCTGAAGAACCCCGGGTTGCTAAAGATAAGGTGATCAATGAAGTGATCATTCCTGATCTCCAGAAAGCTTATGACCTGGTAAAAAAAGGCGACAAGCCTGTGGTATTCAATATTGGTGAAGCAGCGATCTGCGCCACAATGGCTGATGTGTACATGTGGAAGAAAGATTATCCAAATGCCATCAAATGGATCAAGCTTTTATTTGCTGCTAAAGGACCTACAGGAGCATTATATACCGGCGCTAGTGAAGCGAATTTACAGCCTTCTGCCACCTGGAAAAATATGTTTACTGCACCTGCAAGTAGTATGGAGTCGATATGGAGCATCCACTGGGATTACCAGAAAAATGGCTGTGCCTGTATGCAGACTTCATGGACTTCCAATAACAAACAGATTTCCATTGATGAAGGCATCTATGCCACCTGGTTTCAGCCACAAGTATCGGCGACCACCAGGACTACAGATATCAGACCAAGACAAACAGCAGATGTGTTTTTTGGAGGGACAAAACCTAACAGGGATCGTTTTGTGAAATGGTATCCTACTGCTGCTAATCCTACTGCTGCAGATCCATGGCCAGCGAGCAATCAATTGCTGCCAGTGTATTTGACGATGTATCGCCTGGGTGATATTTACCTATTGTATGCGGAAGCATTGAATGCAACAGGCGATTTACCAAATGCGTTAAAATACTTAAACTATGTACGTAAGCGTGCAGTGGTGCCTGAGTACCTGCCTACCGATCCTTTGGTATCCAATCAAATTGCAATGGAGAATGCCATCCTGAACGAAAGACAGCTCGAGTTGTTTGGCGAAGGGAAAAGATGGTTCGACCTGGTTCGTACCAATCATGTGAAAGCAGTGATGGATCCAATTCTTAAACGAAGACAAACGGCTGCCGGAAATATAGATGCCCCAGGATTTTTGAATCCTGAAAATAAAGTCTACTGGCCCTTACATAGAAATGTGCTGAACTCTAATTCTAAATTAAACCAAAATCCTGGTTACACCGATTAATCAACAGACCATGAATAAGATCAATAGATTACTGAAAAGGTACGCCTTCTTATTGCTGCTCCCATTAACAGGATGCACGTTGTTCGATATGGAACTACAAAAGAAATACGATTATAATCCTCAAACACTGGATCCGAACATCCATATTTCGGCTAGAAAGTTCTTAGAAGACCGTTCTTATGAAAGTCCGGCTAACCGTAGTGATACGGTTTTTAAATGGATGAGAAAGGGTTTGGAATATGCAGAGATCGACCTTGCTGCCTATGAAAAACAAGGAATGACTTTCATGTTTCTTCACAATGATGCCATCCGGGTTTGGGATGCCAAAACGAATAAGGTGACTGGAGGAATGTGGTTTGATTTCCCGATTATCACTTTGGTTCCAGGTACAGAGACGATTGCAACAAGTCGGCCAGCCACAAAATGGTCGGATTATCCTAAAGCTGATGTGAGGAATTATTTTCTTTACCTGATGCTGCAAGGGACTTATAATTTCAATAACCTCCGTTTAACACCTGTAGATGCACAAACCATGCTGCCTCCGGGAACATTGGCCACTAAATCTTCTCTGCTGGGCTTTATGAATGGAGGGAAAGGATTTGATCAGGAAGGTAAAATGAGTTTATCCATTCTGAACAATGATGACCTTGCACCATTGGTGATTAATAAATTGACGAAAAACAGATCCGGTGGTTATGTGACCACAAATGCCATTGTTCATGTATATGGCGCCACAGTTTTCCCTTATCGACCAGAATAAAATTTATGAGAAGAATAGCTTTAGTCTTTTTTTGCACGATCCTGTTTAATAATGTATTTGCACAGCAAAGTCAGCGTTTAACCCAAAACTGGGAATTTCTGAAGGGTGATCTTGGTGGTATTTATGAAGCCATCAGGCCGGTGAAAGCCGGGAATCCTGAAAGTGTCCCGGTATGGGAGCAAGTCGTTCTCCCACATTGTTTCAATGCGAAGGATGCCGTTACTCCCGATGTCAACTATTACCAGGGACCGGGTTGGTACCGGACGCAGCTGACGATCAGCAATCCTTATAAAAATGGGCGTACACTTCTTCATTTTGAAGGAGCAGGGCAGAAGACTAAAGTTTATGTCTACGATGTTTTAGTAGCCGAGCATGTGGGCGGTTACGATGAATGGACGGCCGATATTACCGATGCGGTAGCGGCTTTCCGTAAAAAACCTTTATTTGAAAAACAGTTTAAAGGAAAGATCCCGGTAGAAATCCGTTCGGACAACTCCCGGGATCTTGAAATGATCCCTTCGGATCTTTCAGATTTTAATGTGTATGGCGGTTTATACCGTTACCTGAACCTTGTTTATGTGCCGCAGGTATCCGCAGAGAAGATTTTTGCTGAGGCAAGTGTGGACGCAAAAGGCGCGTTAGGGAGTTTAAAGATCAGTTCGCAATTGTTAAATCCGGATGGGGTCGATACGGTGTTGGTGAAATTCCAGGTCAAAGACCCTCAGGGGAAATTGGTGGCTTCTTTTAATAAACAATGGAAAGCATTTTATGGGAAAAAAGCGCTTTGGGAAACTTCGCTGAAGAAACCGCAGTTATGGTCTACCGAGCATCCAAACCTGTATACCGTAGAAATGAGCATTACTGCGAATGGACTGACCTCAGTTCATTCAGAAAAAATAGGATTCAGAAACTTTGAGTTTGTTAAAAAAGGACCTTTTATGCTGAATGGCAAAAGGTTTTTATTAAGAGGTACGCACCGTCATGAAGACCATGCAGGCGTAGCAGCAGCGATGACAGAAGATCAGATCCGCGAGGAAATGGTGCTGATGAAAAGTATGGGCGTTAATTTTATCCGCCTCGGTCATTACCAGCAATCCAGAATTGTACTGGATTTATGTGACAGTTTAGGGATTTTAGTATGGGAAGAGATTCCCTGGTGTCGTGGTGGTTTAGGTGGCGAAAGCTACAAAAATCAGGCGCGTACCATGCTCCGCAATATGGTGGAGCAGCATTATAACCATCCCTCGATCATCATCTGGGGAATGGGGAATGAAAATGATTGGCCGGGAGATTTCTCGGAGTTTGATCAGCATAAGATCAGGGAGTTCATGAAAGAACTGAACGACCTTTCACACGTACTGGATCCTTCCAGAAAAACAGCGATCAGAAGATGTGATTTCTGTAAAGACATTGTAGACGTTTACTCGCCTTCGATCTGGGCAGGTTGGTATCGTGGGATTTACACTGAATATAAAGAAGTATCTAAGCAGGAATTTGATAAAGTAGACCACTTCCTTCATGTGGAATGGGGAGGGGATAGCCATGCAGGCAGACATTCGGAAAGTCCGGATAATGCTTTGAGTTTGGTCACTAAAGGTAAGGGTGCTGATGAGCGTGCAGGTGATGCCTCGTTATTTGGCGGCAGTGCCCGTGTTTCTAAAGACGGTGATTGGAGCGAAAGTTATATCGTAAACCTGATCGACTGGCATTTGAAAGAGCAGGAAACCATGCCTTGGCTGACTGGTGCTGCTTACTGGCCGTTTAAAGATTTTTCTACGCCTGTCCGTCCGGATAATCCGGTTCCTTATATGAACCAAAAAGGGGTGGTTGAACGTGATTTCACTAAAAAAGAAGCGTTTTATGTGTTCCAGTCGTACTGGACAACAGCGCCGATGATCCATATTTATGGTCATTCCTGGCCGGTAAGATGGGGTGATGCTGCAGAAGAGAAAATGGTGAAAGTATATGCAAACCTGGATGAAGTAGAACTCTTCCTGAACGGTAAAAGCATAGGCAAGAGAAAAAGAAATAGCCAGGACTTTCCTGCTGCCGGTTTGAGGTGGATGGTCAACTTTAAAGAAGGTCAGAATACCATTAAAGCAGTAGGTAAAAAAGATGGAAAGGTGTTTACAGATGAGATCACACAAGAATATCAAACGGCAAAATGGGATAAACCCGCAAAAATGATACTGGAAAAGGTGTCTCAAAAGGATGGGATAGCCACGATTCAGGTTAAAGTATTAGACAAGAATAATATCTTGTGTTTGGATGCGCAGAACTATATCAGCTTTGGCATCACCGGCGACGGTACTTTAATCGATGATTTGGGAACTGCCCGCGGTTCGAGAAAAGTACAGCTTGGAAACGGATCTGCAGAGATCAGCATCAAAATGAATAAAGGAAAGAGTGTAGCGAGCGTAAAAGCCGATGGACTGTCTTCCGCATTTTTGGAAATAAACGAATAGAACATGAAGAAACTGTATGTCTGCTTAGGAGCCCTGTCCATTTCGATAAATGCCATTGCACAGCAGCCTTTAAAATTATGGTATGATCGCCCGGCGAAAGTTTGGGAGGAAGCTTTGCCACTTGGCAATGGGAAAACGGGTGCCATGGTGTATGGTCGTGTAAATCGGGAAAGAATCCCTTTAAACGACAATACACTGTGGTCTGGCTATCCGGATCCAGGAAATAATCCGGCAGGGCCGAAAGTATTGCCAGAAGTACGTAAAGCAATAGAGGAAGGCAAATATGAGGAAGCCACGCAGCTGTGGAGGAAAATGCAAGGGCCTTATTCAGCAAGGTATCTTCCTTTAGGAGATTTGTATCTGCAGTTTAATCAAAAAGATAGTATTCCTACTAAATACAATAGATCGCTGAGTCTGGACAACGCCATTGCTACAGTGAATTATTCATTGAATGGGGTAGACTATAAAAGAGAAGTATTTACCAGTTTTCCTGGGAAAGTATTGATGATGCGGATTACTGCGAGTAAGCCTGGGTCGATCAGTTTCAATACCGGCTTGATCAGTAAACTGCGTTTTAAGACTGCTGCGGCAGGTGATCAGGAGCTGATCTTGAAAGGAAAGGCGCCAAAGTTTGTAGCAAACAGGGATTACGAACCGAAGCAGGTGGAATACGATGAGAAAGAGGGGATGACTTTTGAGATCCGAATGAGGGTCAAAAATGAGGGGGGAACATTAAAAGCAGCTGGAGATCAACTGGTCGTTCAAAATGCAAATGCAGTGACAATTTATTTAACAGAAGCCACCAGCTTTAACGGCTTTGATCAATCTCCGGGGCTTGCTGGGAAAGATCCTGCGATAGCCAGTCTGGCAGCTATGAATGGCGTGTTTGGAAAAGGTTATGACGTATTGAAAGCGCAGCACATTAAAGATTATCAGCAGCTTTTTAACCGTGTGAAATTTGAGCTGAAAGGCAATGCGCTGGCTGAAAAGCTAAGTACGGACGAACGTTTAAAGCAATATGCAAGTACTAAAAATGACCAGGGCCTGCAGGCTTTATATTATCAGTTTGGGCGTTATCTGATGATTGCCTGTTCCCGTCTGGGATCTCGTCCATCGAACCTTCAGGGGATTTGGAACGACCATGTGCAACCGCCATGGGGAAGCAATTATACCACCAATATCAATACGGAAATGAATTACTGGCTGGCAGAAAATGCCAACCTTTCGGAGTGCCACCAGCCACTGTTCGACTTTATGAAGGAATTGGCAGTAAATGGGGCAAAAACCGCGAAAGTAAATTACAATATAGACAAGGGATGGGTAGCCCATCACAATTCTGACCTTTGGGCAAAAACATCTCCTCCGGGAGGCTACGATTGGGATCCTAAAGGGGCACCAAGATGGACGGCATGGCCGATGAGCGGCGCCTGGTTCAGCACACATTTGTTCGAACATTACCAGTTTACCGGCGACAAAGTGTTTTTAAGCAAAACTGCTTATCCTTTGATGAAGGGCGCGGCGGAGTTTATGCTGCAATGGCTGATCAAAGATGATCAGAGTGGTTACCTGGTGACCAGCCCATCCACTTCGCCAGAAAATACGGTTAAAATCCAAGGTAAAGAATACCAGCTTTCCAAAGCTTCAACGATGGATATGTCGATCCTCAGACAGTTGTTTACGGACATCATCCGTACAACTGAGGCCTTAAATATAGACGCGCCTTTTAGAAATGAATTGATCCATGCGCGTGAAAAGTTATATCCTTTCCACATCGGACAATACGGTCAGGTGCAGGAATGGTTTCAGGATTGGGATGATCCAAAAGATCAGCACCGTCACATTTCTCATCTGTTCAGTCTGTTCCCTGGCAACCAGATTTCTGTTTTTGAAACACCCGAGTTGGCCAGTGCGGCAAAACAAACCCTGATTTTTAGAGGTGATGTGAGCACAGGATGGTCTATGGCCTGGAAAATCAATTGGTGGGCAAGGCTGCAGGATGGAAATCATGCTTACAAAATACTGGAAGACGCTTTTACTTATATAGATCCGACATTGACGAAAGCGCAGATGAGTGGAGGAGGTACCTATCCGAACCTTTTTGATGCACATCCTCCTTTCCAGATTGATGGCAACTTTGGAGCAACGGCAGGGATTACTGAAATGCTACTGCAGAGTCAGGATGGGATGATCAGTTTATTGCCGGCATTGCCGGATGCCTGGTCTTCCGGCAGTATTCAGGGGATCAAAGCCAGAGGTAATTTTGTGATTGGAATGAACTGGAAAGATGGGAAGTTAAGCGAGGCAACAATCAAGTCGGAAAATGGAGGGAATTGCAGATTAAGGACTTTGCAGCCGGTGAGAATTGTAGTGGTAAATGCCGACGGTACTCCTTCAAGTGATGCTAAGGCCTTAAATGTCAGCCCGGCTACCGGAGAAAATAGCAATATGTTAACGCAAAAACCTTACGTACCTGCTTATAAGAACGTTTCCAAGGCAGTGTTGAAAAAATTAGCAGTCCCTGAGGGCTACGTTTTTGATTTTAAGACTGAAAAAAATAAGATTTACAAAGTATACACCCTATAAAACAGTTAAAGATTATGTTTAAAAGCATTTTGATTTGTACTGCATTTTTACTGAGTTGCCTTTGTTTAAATGCACAAACTATCGCCTGGGAATTGGTTGCTCCAGGTGTTTGGAAAGGGACGGTTGGCCGTCCTGAAAGTTATAATTTATTGACGGCTTCTGGCGTCAAACCTTATGCCGCTGGTTTAGCGCAAATGGGCTCAGCGGAGTTTCCTATGGTGCAGCAGCAGGTAGTTGCCCAGTTAAAAGATGGGAAAACCTATTTAAGTTTCCCCCTGAAAAAGGAGGAGCAGCTGTTTGGTTTTGGTTTGAACTTTCAAACTGTTCATCAGCGCGGAAAGATCCTTGAATTGCATGTGGATCATTTTGGTGGGAAAGACAATGGTCGGACGCATTCGCCAACCCCTTTTTATGTGTCTTCGGATGGTTATGGGGTTTTTGTAAATTCTGCCCGTTACCTGAAAGTTTATGCAGGAACCGGGGTTCGGAGAGACAGTGAAAATGCGCCTCCTGCCAAAGATCGGAATACCGATAAAAGCTGGGCATCCCGCCCATATTCCGATGCGGTAGAATTTCTGGTGCCTGCAGAAGGTGTGGAGTTTTATGTGTTTGCGGGCCCGACACCGTTAAAAGCAGTGAGCCGCTACAATTTATTTAATGGCGGTGGTCCTTTGCCTCCGCGCTGGGGATTGGGCTTTACACAGCGCGTGAAAACACTTTTTACTGCTGAAGAGGTAGAAAAGGAAGCCGATACTTTTGCCGAAAAAGGTTTCCCTTTAGATTTTATTGGTTTAGAACCAGGCTGGCAAAGTAAATCCTACCCTTGTTCATTTGAATGGGATAAGGGCAGATTTCCTAGTCCCGCGGGATTTGTGAGCGATATGCTCAAAAAAGGAATCAGGTTGAATTTATGGACCAATCCTTACGTTTCACCGGAATCTCCGATTTACAAAGCGATCAAACCTTTTACTGCCGACCATACCGTTTGGTTAGGTGCAATACCTGATTTAACGATGCCAGAGGCACAGCAACTGTTGTTTGGTCAGTTGAAAAAGGACCAGGTGGCTATTGGTGTCAGCGGTTATAAATTTGATGAAGTAGATGGTTACGACCATTATTTATGGCCGGATGTAACCACATTTCCCTCTGGAAAATCTGCAGAGCAAATGCGCCAGACTTACGGTTTGCTGACTCAGCGTTACAGTACCGACCTTTTTCGTGAGCGTAATCAGCGTACTTATGGCCTGGTTCGTGGTTCCAACGGCGGAGGGACTTCTTTTCCGTATGTGATTTATAATGATTATTACAACCATGAAGACTTTATCACCGCTTTAATCAATAGCAGTTTTGCGGGAGTATTATGGACGCCAGAAGTAAGGGCCTCTAAAACTGGTGAAGAATGGCTGCGTAGGATGCAATCGGTTGTGTTTTCGCCAATGGCGATGATCAATGCCTGGTCTAGCGGTACAAAACCATGGTCTTACCCGGAAGTAGAAAAACAGGTAAAAGACATGGCCATTTTACGCATGCAAATGATGCCTTACTGGTATAGTGAATTTGCGAAATATCATTTTCAAGGGATTCCTCCTTTCCGTGCAATGAACATGGAGCCTGGTTTTAACTCCGGAATTGATAAAGAAGTGAGAAACACAGATCTGGAAGAAAATCCTTATGTAGATGCGGTAACTAAAGAAGTAAAAGATCAATACATGGCAGGGGAGTACTTATTGGTAGCTCCGATGTTTGCCGGAAAAACAACACGTACCGTGATCCTTCCTCGTGGAAAATGGTTCGATTTCTATACTGGGGATTTCGTGGGTGATGGTACGGTAATTACCGTTAAGCCGGGATTAGACCGCATTCCAGTGTATGTGAAAGATGGTGGGATCATTCCAATGGGACCAGGACTGATGCATGCCCCGAAACCTATGGATAAGATTGATCTGGAGATCAGGTATTATGGTTCGAAACCTGGTACGTATCAATTGTACGATGATGATGGGGAGAGTTTTGATTATGAAAAAGGTGCTTATAGCTTCCGTGAGATTAAAATGGAACTAGGAAAAGATGGGAAATTGAAAAGTTCTATAAGCAGCGCTGTGAAAGGGAAACCGAATACACTGAATAAAATCAGTTTTAAAGCAATGACAAAATAAACACTGCATATGAATAAAGGAATCCTGATGGTTTGTATAGGAGTTTTTCTACTGGTTGGCCTGCAAAGGCCAGCCATTGGAAAGCCAGTGAATGAGGACGAAGCGAAACTGAAAGCTGACAACAGCAGTTTCCAGCATGATGAAACCATAGTACGTGCAGACGAAATTAGGAAGCAAGCAGAACTGACTTTAAAAAAGCAGGTGTTCGCAAAGGCAAAATGGGCGATGCAGCAAAAACCAGTCACTGTAACGGCGGCAAGTTCCACAAGAAGTGCTGGCGGTATACATGATTTCTTTTCCGAAGGAGATTACTGGTGGCCGGATCCTAAAAATCCGGATGGTCCTTATATACAGAGAGATGGAATGACTAATCCTGAAAACTTTGTGGCGCATCGTTTAGCGATGATCCGCTTTAGCGAAATTATCGGCGCATTGGCTTCGGCTTATCGCCTCACAGGAGAAGAAAAATATGCCAAACAGGCAATGGTACATTTAAAGGCCTGGTTTATCAATGAAGGTACACTGATGAATCCTCACCTGAAATTCGCCCAGGCGATAAAAGGTCGGTTTACTGGTCGTGGGATTGGCATTATAGACACCATTCAGCTGATGGAGGTTGCGCAAGGGGTAATGGTCATGTCGGCTAGCTTGGATCAAGCTGTACTGCAAGGGGTAAAGGGCTGGTTTTCCGAATATCTGAACTGGCTGATGACCCATCCTTATGGTAAAGATGAGATGAAAGCGGAGAATAACCACGGCACTTGTTTTACGATGCAGGTGGCTTCTTTTGCTAAACTGACTGGAAATGGGGAGCTGATGAAGTTTTGCAGCGATCGCTATAAAACTGTGCTGCTTCCTAATCAGATGGCTGCAGACGGCAGTTTTCCTAGAGAATTGTCGCGCACAAAACCTTACGGTTATTCGGTTTTTAACCTGGATGCCATGACTGCACTTTGCCAGATTCTTTCTACGCCTCAGGATAACCTCTGGACTTTTGAAACCGCAGATGGCAGATCCATCAAAAAAGGAGTAGCGTATTTCTATCCTTTTGTAAAAGATAAAAGTACATGGCCTTTAAAACCGGATGTGATGTATTGGGAACAATGGCCGGTAGCCCAGCCTTTCCTAATATTTGCGGCAGATGCTTTTCAGCAGGAAGAATGGCTGAAAACCTGGCAGCAGCTGGATCATCAACCGAAAGTGGAAGAGGTAATTCGCAATCTGCCAGTTAGAAATCCGCTGATCTGGTTGTAATGTGTATCAGTAAAGTAGAGGCGTCCGAGGCTTTATTGCAAAGGAACAGCATGAAGTTTTAGAGCTAAGTTTAATGATAAAGAGGTGTTTTTTAATAATAAATGATGCTAAATGAGAATGAATTGTAAGTCGGCTGTTTTATTACTGTCCTTATCGTTGAGCGCGGGTTATAGCTATAGCCAGGTGGCGGGTGATGAAGATAAGGATATGTTTAACCAGGCAAAAGCGCGTGATGAGCGGGCAATAGAAGCTGCTAAAAATGGCTGGTGGACGGCTTCAATGAAAAATCATGAAGAGCG
This sequence comes from Pedobacter polysacchareus, assembly GCF_019802255.1. Classification (GTDB taxonomy): domain Bacteria; phylum Bacteroidota; class Bacteroidia; order Sphingobacteriales; family Sphingobacteriaceae; genus Pedobacter; species Pedobacter polysacchareus. The sequence goes on from NZ_JAHYSS010000002.1 coordinate 857,690, forward strand.
GATTCAATGGTGGAGGGATGCGAAGTTTGGTATGTTCATCCATTGGGGGCTTTATTCTATCCCTGAGGGAGAATGGAAAGGGAAAGTTGTAGACGGTTATGCAGAACATTTGATGCGTAAAGAAAAAATCAGCAGGGCTGCTTATCTGGATCTTGCTCATCAATTCAATCCTATGAAATTTAACGCAGAGGAATGGATTTTGGAGGCAAAAAAAGCGGGCATGAATTATTTCATCGTGACTGCGAAACACCATGATGGCTTTGCGATGTTTGATTCTAAAGTTTCGGATTTTGATGTGATGGATCAGACGCCTTTTAAGCGGGATCCGATGGCAGAATTGGCTGCAGCAGCCAAGAAACATGGAATTAAGTTCGGGTTTTACTACTCTCATGCTTTTGATTGGGAAGATCCTAATGCCCCGGGCAATGACTGGGAGTATAAAAATCCAGGAGGTGATCAGTTGATTGGTGGTGCAAACTGGTTCGATAACCATCCGGAATGGTTGCCTAAAGCACAGCAATATGTAAATGAGAAGGCAATTCCTCAGATTAAAGAATTGATCAATACCTATCATCCAGATATTTTATGGTTTGATACGCCACATAAATTACCCTTTTCCGAAAACCTGCGGATACTACAGGCCATTCGGGAAACTGACCCTAATATTGTGGTCAATGGCCGTTTGGCGAGAAGCGCTACTGGGAATTTTGGTGATTATCTAAATACAGGAGATCGTCCGGCAGAATTTCGTACTGTAGCCGGAGATTGGGAGGCGATTCCTACTACGAATGAATCTTACGGTTATTCAAAACATGATAACAGTCATAAGCCTGCTGGTTTTTTTATTCGCCTGCTGGCTAATGCAAGCGCTCGTGGTGGTAATCTATTGATGAATATTGGCCCTAAAGGCGATGGAAGTTTCGACCAGAAAGACCAGCGTATTTTAGATAGTATCGGCCCCTGGCTGCATAAAAACTCGGCTTCGATTTTTGGTACCCAACGCTCTGGCTTGCCAATCCCGGCATGGGGAGTAACCACACAAAAAGGCATGCAGGTTTATCTGCACATTTTTGAATGGCCAAAGGATGGCAAGTTATTGCTGGCAGGATTAAAAACGGATGTTAAACAGGCTTATCTATTGAATGATCCGGCAAAAAAGAAATTAGAAATAAAGCGTTTAAGCCCGGCAGATTTAAGTATTTCTGTTCCTAAACAAAGTCCGGATCTGGTGGATGCAGTGGTGGTATTGGAACTAAGTGCCCCTTTAGCAGTAGATTCTTGGCGACTGCTGGCCAATAAAGATGTAACGAATAGGCTGCTTTCTTTTGATGCGACGTTGCATGGCAAAGGTTTTGGCTTTGGGGATGGAAAAACCAACCGTTATTTCGTGGATGGCTTAAAAGAGAAAGGACAGTACTTCTCCTGGGATGTTAAAACCCTGGCTCCTGCAAAGTATAAGGTATTGGTGAAATACATTGGCGGAGCGGATCCGAAAGGGACTTATCGCTTTCAGCTGGGACCTATGAATAAAGAAATGCCCGCTATCGTTCAGAAATCAGGTGTTGTGACCCAGGAAATAGGATCGGTTTCGCTGAATAAAGGCCAGTACCAGTTAAAACTTAGTGCAGAAAACACGAATGGTGTCGAACTGATGAAACTCCTGGAAGTCCAGTTAATACCGATAGCGCTTTGATGCCTTTTAACCTTTTAGTCCTTTAGCTTTTTAAAATAAGTAATTACCCATATAATATTTAGAATAATGAAAAGATACCTCTTTACTGTACTAGCCCTTTCTTTGCTGCATACCAGCACTTTTGCCCAGAAACCGAACGTTAAAAAAGCGTTCAAGCTGGCTGCTAAACAAACAGAATTTATGCTGAAGGAGGTGGAACAAGCAAAGTTGCATTCCAAAAATCCAGCATTGGTTTCGCCGAGGACTATCGAAGATGGAAAACTGAAATTGGTGGCTTCAAGAGATTGGACCAGTGGTTTTTTTCCTGGTGTGCTTTGGTTTTTATATGAATACAACCATCAGCAGCCCTGGATGAAAGAAGCGAGGAAGTTTTCTGCGGCTATCGAAAAGGAAAAGCTGAATGGTACGACGCATGATATGGGCTTTAAAGTGTATTGCAGCATTGGTACAGGCTATCGCATTACGAAAGATGCCCATTACAAAGAAGTGATTGTGGAATCGGCAAAAAAACTGGCCACTCGCTTTAATCCTAAAACAGGGGTGATTTTATCCTGGGATCATAGTCGGGATAAATGGGTGAATCCAGTGATTATCGACAATATGATGAACCTGGAGCTGCTGTTTGAAGCGACCAGATTAAGTGGTGATTCTTCTTTTTATAAGATTGCAGTGAGCCATGCCAATGTAACCATGAAAAACCATTTCCGCCCGGATTACAGCTCATATCATGTGATTGATTATGATCCTCAAACTGGTGCGGTATTGAAAAAGCAAACCCATCAGGGTTACAGCCATGAATCTGCCTGGTCCAGGGGACAGGGATGGGCATTATACGGTTATACAATGTGTTACCGATTCACTAAAGATCCTGTTTATTTGAAACAAGCAGAAAACATAGCTGCATATATCCTGAACCATCCAAATATGCCAAAAGACCTGGTTCCTTACTGGGATTTTAACGCGCCAAATATTCCTAATGAACCAAGAGATGTCTCCGCTGCCGCGGTGATCGCTTCTGCATTGTATGAACTGAGTGATTATAGTCAGCAAAAGGCACTTTATAAAGAAAAAGCAAATGTGATGATGAACAGTATGGCTAATAAATATACAGCGCCGGTGGGAACGAATAAAGGATTTATCCTGATCAGCAGCACCGGTTCTAAACCTTCAAATTCTGAGGTAGATGTGCCGCTTTCTTACGCCGATTACTATTATCTGGAAGCTTTGTTAAGGGCAGATCAGTTGAAATAAGCGTTTGTTAGCTGCAGCGGTTTTCGCTTGGGCATAAATCCAGCGAATGAAATGCCGGATGTTTTTAATTCCATAACCGGACAATAACGAGAATCAACCTAATACTAACCATATATAAACTTTATGAAAAAGAACCAATTAATGATTGCAGTATTGATGAGTGGGGGTGCGTTATTGTCCAGTTGTGAAAAGGAAGGATCAGCAGAGTCTGCCATTAGTCCAAATCCGAAAACTAAAGAAGTGGTCACGACAACGGATGATCCTGTTGCTGCTTCGGTATTGTTCAACGGTGATGCGAGTAATGGCGCCGATAATCTCTGGAAAGCCATCAATATCGAGGGAACGGGGGCATTATCTACGGTAACAGATGAAACGGGTGTGTTGACCTGGAAATTTTTGAAACCATTGGGGAGCCACCGTACAGAGGTACGTGGTGCCAAGAATTTTCAGGCAGCCGAAGGTGATGAAATTTACATCGGTTTTACGAGTAAACTGCTCATCCCCTCGAATTTAAAAACGGAGGCGATTTTCCAGTGGAAATCTTACCCTACCGAAGACTCCCGACAAAATCATCCTTTGATGCTGAGGACAAAAAATGGGAAATTAGAGCTGCAGCATTTTGACGATAGTCATGTGGCTACGGTTCCCTGGTCGATTAATTTACCAGTGAGTACCTGGATGAGCTTTGTGATTCGTATGAAAGTTTCCCGTAATCCAGCCATCGGATTTATTGAATTCTGGTACAATGGGGTGAAACAAACCTTGTCTAACGGTACTCAGCGCCTGACTTGCAGGACGCTTGATGTGCAGGATTGCGATCCTAAATGGGGCGTATATGGTGGTGATGAAGCTGCGGTGACACATTATGTGAAAAAGATCAGAATCGGGACTACTTATGCCGATGCCGCGCAATAGAATAAGGTGTTGGGCTGGAAAAAAGAACCATTAAAATAATGGCCTAAAGCATGCAAGGGGAGCACTCAGGGTAATATTGCTGAAACATCAGCCAATTACAGAGTGTTCCCCTTGCTAAATATGCAGTACATTAGGAGACCTAACCATTATAACCATTATGCGTAAAATATCATTATCACTCCTCATAGCATTATCTTTTTTTATTCAGTTCGCCCATGGCCAACGCGCGCTAACTAAAGACGAGCGGATGGCCTGGTGGCGAGAGGCCAAATTCGGCATGTTCATCCACTGGGGCGTTTATGCGCAGTTTGCTGGCGTATATAAAGGACATGAACAGCTTCGCGGAGGGGCAGAATGGATCATGAACCGCTCTAAAATTCCTGTTGCAGAGTATCAGGAAATGGCTAAAAGCTTCAATCCTACAAAATATAATCCGGATGCCTGGGTCAAAATGGCTAAAGACGCGGGGATGAAATACCTGATCATCACGGCAAAACACCATGATGGTTTCGCTTTATTCAACTCAAAAGCCAGTAAATGGGACATCACCGATGCCACTCCTTATGGTAAAGATCTGCTGAAACCTTTAGCAGAAGCCTGTAAGAAATATGGACTGAAACTAGGTTTTTATTATTCTCAGGCACAGGATTGGAATAACCCTGGTGGATCAGCTGCAAGAAAAGAAATGAGAGAGGGCTGGGCAAACCCAGATTCTACAAAAATTGATGCTTATACGCTGGCCAATAAAGGCCATTGGGATCCTGCTCAGCAGACAAAAAACTTCGATCAATATATTGATGAGGTGGCTGTCCCACAAGTGAAAGAATTGATGACCAATTACGGTGATATTGCTGTGCTTTGGTGGGATACGCCAACAAATATGACGGATGAAGCCGCTTTAAAACTTCAAAATGCGCTAAAAACACAGCCTCAAATCATTACCAACGACCGTTTAAAAAGACCTAATTTCCCTGGGGACACTAAAACTCCAGAGCAAAAAATTCCTAATCAGGCAGAATTGGATGGAATGGACTGGGAAACCTGTATGACCATGAATGGCACCTGGGGATTCCGTACTGCAGATCATAAATGGAAATCAAGTGAAACATTGATCCGTAATTTAGTGGATATCGCTTCTAAAGGAGGAAATTACTTGCTGAATGTTGGTCCGAAACCAGATGGTACTTTTCCTGAGGAAAGTGTACAAAGGTTGAGCGATATTGGAAAATGGATGAAGGTAAATAGTGAAGCCATTTATGGTACAAAAGCAAGTCCTTTAGCGCCATTGGATTGGGGACGCTGTACAAGAAAAGAGACCAAAAAAGGAACTGTGCTGTATTTGTCTGTGTTCAACTGGCCTAAAGATGGGGTTTTGGTGGTTCCTGGATTGAAAAATAAGGTGTTATCGGCATCACTTTTAGCAAAAGGTAAAGGGAAGGTCAGCACCCAAAGAAAAGGAGATGAGTTGTTGATTACTGTACCTCAGGAAGCTCCTGATGCAGTCGCTTCGGTGATCCGCCTGGAGCTGGAAGGTACGGTGGAACATCATGTGACTGATCAGCCTAAAAAAGAAATGAAAACCGGTGCATTAGATTAATCAAATGAAAACGATACTTTTTACTGTTGTGCTGCTATGGATCGCCGCTATTGGGCAGGCAAAAGATTACCGCATTCGTTCTGCAAAGGAACTGGAAGCATTGGTTTTAACGCCTGGTGATCGGGTGATACTGGAAGCAGGTGATTGGAAAGATCAGAAAATTGTATTTAAAGGAAATGGGACCAAAGCGCGTCCCATTGTTTTATTGGCCGCAAATCCAGGGAAAACGGTTTTGACCGGTAATTCCTCCCTGGAGATTGACGGAACCTGGCTGCTGGTAGATGGTTTGTCTTTTAGCAATGGTTTTCTAGATGCTGGCGATGTGATTAATTTTTCTGAAAGCGCTTCTTTTTGCAGGTTAACCAATACTGCGGTGGTCGATTACAACCATCCGGATGAAAAAGTAGATTACCGATGGGTTTCTTTAAGAGGAGACCATAATCGGGTAGACCATTGTTTTTTTAAAGGGAAACGCCATCAAGGGGTGACGCTGGTAGTCTGGCTTTCAGAAAAACCGAATTACCACCAGATCGACCATAATTATTTTGGACCACGTCCGGAATTGGGAAGAAATGGCGGCGAAACCATTAGAATAGGAACCAGTACCTGGTCTTTTCATGATTCGTTTACGGTAGTAGAAGAGAATATTTTTGAGCATTGCAATGGGGAATTAGAAGCAGTTTCTAATAAATCATGCCGGAATATCATTAGAAATAACTTGTTTTATGAGTGCAAGGCTACGCTGACCTTAAGGCATGGGAACCATTCGGAAGTTTCAGGGAACTTCTTTATCGGCAATGGGAAACCTGGAACTGGTGGGGTTCGCATCATTGGGGAAGATCATGTCGTACATGACAATTACTTTCAGGATTTAACAGGAACGAGTGTGAGTGCTGCGATTTCTGTGATGGCAGGGCTGCCAAATCCGATATTAACAAGCCATTGGCAAGTGAAAAATGCGCTGATCAAGGGCAACCTGATCCTCAATTGCAAAGAACCTTTTGCGATTGCTGCGGGCTATCATCCTGGTCGGTATTTACCCGCTTTAAATACGGTTTTTGCGGAGAATATCATTCTGGCGAATCAATCTCCATTAAAATGGTATGATGAAAAGGTGCTGGTTGATTTTAAGGATAACCTGATTTTGAGCCCATCTTATTCCGGAACTCCAGAAAAAGGTTTTACATTGAAAAATGAAGTCCTTAAAAAGATGAAGAATGGGTTGTACTTAAAACCAGGACAGTCGCCATTTGAGCCCTTCTGGGAAAGCACGAAAATCGGACCGGATTGGGCTAAATTGAATACTTCTTTTCCGGTGCTGTAATCCCGATTTCTTATATTTCCTGGAATAAATTGATTCCGACACAAAATGGAAGAATTACGAGATGGTATCCGGTTTCTTTATTTGAGGCGCAGCTTCAGTGGAGACTAAAAGGTATTGACCTGTCTAAAGCTAAATAGAAAAATGAGAAGAATATTTAAAGTGCTCTTGATATTATCGGTTTTTATCACTGGTAATGAGGGTTATGCACAGTCGAAAACACGTATTGTTTGTGTGGGCAATAGCATCACCTTTGGTTCCGGATTAAAGAATAGGGCCAGGGAATCTTATCCTTCACAGCTGCAAGCACTGCTTGGGCCTGATTTTGAAGTGCTGAACTTTGGCGTTAGCGGGGCCACGATGCTAAAAAAAGGGAACAAACCTTATTGGAAAACGAAGGAATATCAGCAGGTATTGTCCAGCGCTCCGAACCTGGTTTTTATCAAATTGGGAACGAATGACAGTAAACAAATCAACCGTTCGGAGATGGTTTCTTTTGTCGCGGATTATAAAGATATGGTACATAGTTTTCAGGGATTGGCATCCAAGCCCAAGGTAGTTTTGCTATTGCCCCTGAAAGCTTTTTCTGAAACGCAGTTTGGGATTTCGGGTACCTATCTAAAGGATAGTCTGATTCCTATGGTTCAAAAAGTGGCTTATGAAGAAGGCCTGGAATTACTGGACCTTTATTCTTTATTTGAAGATAAAGAGTCTTTACTGGCAGATAAAGTCCATCCGAATGCTGTTGGCGACGGCTTTATTGCAGAACGATTAAAGGCTTTTGTCCTGCAAAAAAATAAACCTGCTAAGAACCTCTCCGGCAAGATCAGAGGACCTTTGAAAAGAAGGTCTTTTTACGGCTATGAGGAGCTGGACTTTTCATTTAAAGGTCGTGATGCCCGGATCGTGAGTCCGAAGCAAGTGGCGAAAGGCATGCCCTGGGTATGGAGAGCAAGGTTCTTTGGGCATGAACCACAAACAGACATCGCCTTGCTGGAACGTGGTTTTCATATCGTGTATTGTGATGTGGCAGAGTTGTTCGGGAATCAGGAAGCTATTGGCATCTGGAATGACTTTTACCGTTCCCTTCAAAAGATGGGTTTTGCAAAGAAGGCGGTGATGGAAGGCATGAGCAGAGGTGGCGTATATGTCTATAACTGGGCAGCGGCTAATCCGGATAAAGTGGCTTGTGTGTATGCGGATAACCCGGTGCTGGATTTAAAAAGCTGGCCTGGTGGTAAGGGTACGGGACCAGGCAGCAAAGACAGTTGGGCAACTTTTTTAAAGGACTACGGCTATGCAAATGATGCGGAAGCCGAGGCTTTTAAAGGCAGTCCAATAGATAAAATAAATGCTATTGTAAAAGGAAAATATCCGATGTTACATGTTTGCGGGGACAGGGATGAGGTCGTGCCAATGGCAGAGAACAGCCTCCCTTTTGCGGAGAAAATTAAAGCGGCGGGTGGAGAGATTCAGCTGATTCATAAGCCTGAAGGCAAACATCATCCGCATAGTCTTCCCAATCCGCAGCCTATTGTTGATTTTATTTTGAAAGCTACCGGATATTGATTCCGGCAGCTTTAACTTGTGCCAGGAATAAAGATGCTGGCTGCAGGTTTTTTTGATCCTGACCTTCCCATTCTCCATCAGGTTTTCCTGGTAAACGTCCGGCTACCTTTTTTCCTTTCAGACCTATCGCGTAGTTTTTACCGGATGCCCATGGGTTTTGAACGGCTGCAGATGCTACGGTACAGTTCCAAATCACCTGTGTTACACCTGCCCAGCCATGTCCGCTGCCCCAGTTTCCACGGTCTTGCACGTTAATTTGACCATCGGTATCGATGTTGTCGTATAGCGTTCCGCTTGCCCAGCGGTGGTGCGGCCCAATATCGGCATGGGTATTTCTGGATTTACAATTGTAGAACACGTTAGGGCCTGCTGTTTTGGCTCCGGTTACGTAATCATGCCGACCTTCGGTAGTTTCCAGGTTCGTGAAGAGATTTTGCTGTCCGTTGTTGTTGAAGGAATACCTTCTGCCACCAGTAATCACTGATTTAGCATCCAGACATTTGGAGTCTTTTACCGTGATGTTCTTTGCACCGGTATTCAGACTCACTGCTGCATAAATGAAAAAGCGCGCGGTGATGCCGCTTACCCAGCCATTTTCGACATGGTCAAAGTCGATGGCAATGTTCCCATGGTCTTCATCAATATCACTCGCGTATTCAGATTCAAAAAGTATGTCTTCTACGCCAACTTCCTGTAAGCGGCCTTTATAGCTGTATTTGTAAATGGCTCCAGTGCTGTATTTCTGGTCTATGGCCATGACTACTGGGTTGTCAATAAAGACCGTATTCCCAACTATCTTTGTAATTTCTCTTTCATAACTCAGGTTATAATCTTCGGCCGTCCATTGTTTGGTGCCTTCTCTGGCTACTATCTGATCCATTTGTATATCCTTGATCCAATTGCTGCTTCCTGGTCTGAAAAGAATGATTTTATCCCCGGCTTTGAAGGCTTTGGCATCCGTTACGTTGAAAGATTTTGCTCCGGTAGGAACATAAGCATTGGTTATATTTACCCTGCTGCCAGGGATTTCTGTGATCTTGCCGGTGCCACTGATCTCCAGTAGGGAGCGGGAACCTTTTCCGGTGGCGATGAGCTGAGTGCCATTGGCTGTATTTCCTTCCCCTTTCAGCACGATGCCATCGGATTTGATATATACTGTGCCAGAAATAGGGTAAGTACCTTTAGTTAAGAGAATCGTTCCCCTGTGGCCATTCTTATCTGCGGGTTGTTTTGAAAGTTCATCAATAGCTTGCTGAATCATGTTTCCCGCATCGCCAGTTCCAGGATGGAGGGTTTTAACTATATTAAGTTTTGGGATGGGTTTTAGGCCATGGTGATAACCGACCAGGCTAAAATCCGGGATCGTATTTCCTTGTTCGTCGGGATGGTAAGTGATGGTTCCATCTTTATTGACGTTGAGGTACTTTGATTCCCAGGGATTTTGTTTGGTATGGTGGGGATTTTCTATGATGCTAGGATCATGCTCCTTGATAAAGGAAAAAAGAAAGGTGCTGGTCAGAACGGCCAGCACACTCCATGTAAATTTGTGCTTCATTTTATGGTCGGTATTGGTTTATGACCATGCAATAGCGTTATAATATTCTAAATTTTAATCGTTCATATTGGCAGGGTAGTCAAGATGCTTGGCAATTCCTACATAACTTTGACGATTTTAAACTTTCATTCTTTGGATGCGAACGGCATTTAGAATGGCGAGTAAGGCCACACCTACATCTGCAATTACCGCTTCCCAAAGGTTGGCTACGCCACCTGCACCTAGAATCAATACAATTACTTTGACGCCCATGGCAAGGATGATGTTTTGCCAAACGATATTTCTGGTGAGCTTGCCGATCTTAATGGCCGCGACTATTTTGGAAGGCTGATCGTTTTGGATCACAATATCGGCGGTTTCAATCGTCGCATCGCTGCCCAGTCCACCCATTGCAATTCCTGCATCTGCCAATGCCACTACGGGGGCATCATTTACACCATCTCCTACAAATGCCAGCGTTCTTCCTGCGGATTTCAGCTTTTCAACCTGTGTCACTTTGTTTTCAGGAAGTAGGTTGCCAAAGGCCTGGTCAATCCCTAAAAATGCAGCTACTTTATCCACTACACTTTGTTTATCACCACTCAGCATCACCGTTTTAATATTTAATGCATGTAAATCAGCAATGGCTTGTTTTGCATCTGCTTTAACTTCGTCTGCAATGGTCACATAACCTGCAAATTTCTGGTCAATTGCCACCACCACAACTGAATCTACGATGGCATCTATGTCTGCAGGATAAGCAATGTTGAATTTTTTAAGGAGCTTGGCATTACCTGCAAGGACTTCTTTGCCATCAATCAGACCCTTTAAGCCCTGCCCTGCGATTTCTTCTACATGGCCGATCTGATCCTGGTTTGGAGCAGTTCCTGCGTATTCAGCGATGGCTGTTGCAATTGGGTGTGTAGATTTGCTTTCGATAGCTGCGAGCAGCTGAATGAATTCTTTTTCTTCAATACCGGCTACTGTGCTGACTTTCTGTACCTGGAAAACACCTTTAGTCAGCGTCCCGGTTTTGTCCATCACCACAGTATCAATTTTAGTCATAATGTCGAGGAAGTTTGATCCTTTGAACAGGATTCCATTTCTGGAAGCCAGTCCGATTCCTCCAAAATAACCAAGTGGAATAGACACCACCAAGGCACATGGACAACTGATGACCAAGAAAACCAATCCACGGTAAAACCATTCCTGGAACACGTAATTCGCTACAAAAAAGTAGGGGAGGGTAATGAGCAGCACCGCCAGCAGGAACACGATTGGCGTATATACTTTAGCAAATCTGGAGATGAAAAGCTGGGTCTGTGATTTTCTTGCTGTAGCATCCTGTACCATTTCCAGAATTTTGCTGAGCTTGCTGTCTTTGAACAGGGATTTCACCTGTACTTGTGCCAGCTGGTTTAAATTGATCATTCCTGCTAGCACCTGATCGCCTTTATTTTTGGAGTCTGGTTTGCTTTCACCGGTCAGGGCTGCGGTATTGAAGGTTGCTTTTTCGGAATATAGTACGCCATCCAGGGCTACTTTTTCTCCTGGTTTTACTTGAATAATTTCTTTTATGGCTACTTCTGCCGGAGCAATCGTAGTTACCTTTCCATCCCGGATGACATCTACAGTATCAGGCCTGATGTCTAAAAGGGCTTTAATGCTTCTTTTTGCTTTGTTTACGGCACTATCCTGGAACCATTCACCGATAGAATAGAAGACCATAACGGCCACACCTTCGCTGTAAGAACCGATGGCAAATGCACCAATGGTGGCTACACTCATCAGGAAAAATTCATTGAAGAAATCTAATCTCAGGGCTTTTCTGAAGGCGAGGTCCAAAACATTGTAACCGGCTAAAAGGTAAGCAGGGACAAAAATGATCAGTTGAGTTACCTGGTTAAAGGTGATGTTAAAACCATATTCCAGCGTGAGCATCACGATGACTACTGTCAGGGCGGTCAGCAGGGGCCAGTGGCTGGTCCATGATTCCGGCTCTCCAGATCCATGGTTATGTCCGTCATCATCGTCGTGGCTTTCTTCAGCATGCTGGTGTCCGTCATGATGCCCATTTTGGGATTTTTTATCCTGATTTTTTATAGTAGTAGTTGCGTTTTCTGTAGTACAGCAATCTTTCATAATTATTTGCCTCGTCTTTAAAATTAATATACAAATTTACCAGCAATAACGATGCAATGCTATTGCAATGTTCATTGCAGCAAGATGAGGATTGGGATGCCAGAAGAATGATTTAATGAGCATTCATGTTCCCAGAAAATGCAGGATTTAGGAATGGTTAATCCGTGTTGCAAAGGTCGCAGACCCCTTTAATCACCAGATTCATTTCTTCAGCGCGGAACTTTTTAGGAAGTGTAATTTCTGGATTTTTAGTGTTTGGCAGACAGAAGGTCTCTTTACAGTTATTGCAGTAAAAATGTACATGGAGGTCATGATGGTGGTCGCCATCACATTCCTCCATGCACAAAGCATATTTTGTAGTACCTGTTCCATCATCAATATGATGAACCAGTCCTTTTTCTTCAAAAGTTTTCAGGGTACGGTATAGGGTAATCCTATCGGATGGCCCCATGCCTTTCTCCAGATCATTCAGACTAATGGCGGTATTTTGCTGCATCAAAAAGTCCAATACCAGCAATCGCATGGCAGTAGGGTTGATGTTTTTATTTTTAAGCCTTTGTTCGATGTCTTTTGTCATTTCCTGATCTTTATATTTTCACTGATTTGATTTTCTAAGGTTGGTACATTCGCATCGAGAATACAAAAATACCGTTTTTTAATGGGAGTGAGCGGTTGGTGCTGTAGATTTAGATTGCAGGTAGAATGCACCTTTTACCACTAATTTCGTGTCTTTAGGGAGTTTTTGCAGTGGAGCAATACTGATGTATCCCAGTTCTGAAACTCCGGTTACTACTTCTATTTTCTTGAAATGTGTACCATGTTCATGCTCCGCTTCTTCTTTAGGATTTTCTTTTTTAGAAGATTCGGTAGTTTTATCTGCTGCTGTTTTTTCATGTTCATCTGTTTTCGCCTCTTCTTCCAGGATGAAAATATATTCTTTTCCTTCCGCTTTTACGACTGCATCAATGGGTACTGCTGTTGATTTTTCTGTGCCTACACTGATCAACCCAGTAACATACATTCCAGGAATTAGGTTTGGCAACGGTTTGGTGATCACTGCATGAACAATTACGCCTTTGGTATCGTCTTCAAATGATTTGTTGATCCCGATTAATACGCCTTCAATTTGTTGGTTGTCCTGATTGGTGAGTCTGAAGCTCACTTTTTGCCCAACCTGTACTTTGAAAAGATCTTTCTCATATACGAGTAAGTCGGCATGGATTTTTGAATTGTCTACAATGTCCATTAGAGAAGTTCCAGGCTGTACGAAAGCACCGGTAGTCACCTGAATGGTTCCTATAGTTCCAGAAATAGGCGCTATTACGGTAGTCTGTGCAGTGATATTTCCTGCAGAAACGCTTCTTGGAGAAATACCCAGCTGCTGTAGCTGACGTTCCAGTGCTTTGATTTTTGAAAGTTCCGTATGGTAATTTGCTTCTGCCAGCTGGAAAGATTTCCCCGTTCCGGCATCTGCTGCTTTCAATTGCTGCTGACGTTTATATTCGGCATCTACGAAGGCAAATCCATTTTTCGACGACAGGTAATCCTGCTGCAGTTTAATCATTTCCTGATTTTCTACTACTGCCAGGGCTTGCCCTTTCTTTACCTGCTGTCCTTCGAGGACATTGATTTTACGAATGATCCCACCAGAAAGTAGGTTTACTTTAGCCTCGTTTTGTGGTGGTACAGCCAGTTGACCGCTTGCTTTTACTACAGCGGTCAGATTTTTCTCCTGGATCGTGCCGATCTCTATGCCTACTGCTTTCATTTGCTGATCGGTCAGCTCAATTTCATCACTAACTGCGGCTTCTTCTTCATGTACTTCTGTTGCTTCTTTTTCTGCGGTTTTTTCTTTGTTACCGTTACAAGAGATGAGCATACTGCTCAGCATTAATGCGATCATTAGGGCAAACGGTAAGTTGTTTTTATATAAGTTCATCTGATTATTCTCCTTTGATAAATGCCAATTGAATGGTGGTTTGATTGAGCTGATTTAGTGTTTCCAGGTAGGTGATATTGCTTTGAATGGCCAGGGAAATGTTCTGTACATATTCCATATAGCCGATTTCTCCCAGATCAAATGATACTTGTGCGATGCGCAGCTGCTCTTTTGACTGCTTTAAGCCCACTGAGGTGTAATAATCCAGGATTTGTTTATTTTTCAGGTACTCCTGAAATATTTGTTCATACTGAATTTCAAACTCACGTGCGGTATTCTGGTAATCAGTTTCGGCCATTTGAACGGCAATTTTCTCCGCTTTCACTTTTGCGCGGCCGGCACCATTAAATAGGGGAACGGCAATGCCAACCTGCATTCCTGCAATACGGGTTCCCGGGGTATAACTCCGATCGATGTTTGCCGGATTGAAGGACTTGATCACCATTTGCTGACTATAACCAAGGCTGAAATCTGGCATCGCTTTAGACTTCTGCAATGCGATTTTCGCATTGGCAATCGCTACCTGCTGCTCCTGATAACTGAGCATCGGATTTAAGCTTTTTCTTGCTGAATCCAGTTTAAGGGCAGTTAGCAATGGTAAATCGGTAGAAGCCAAAATAATCGGGGACCTGGTATTCAGCAATTGCTGGAGGCTAAGTTCCTGAATTTTCAACTCCGCTGCTGCGGCATTTTTTAAGGCCTGTACCTCCTGATACTTATTTCTGGCGGTCATCAGCTCCAGGTTAGAAGTTTCACCCGATTTATGTCTGATTTCGGCCTTTTTGATGAAGTTCTGATAGATACTATCCTGGAAGTTCAGCACTTTTAGTGTCTGGAGGTAGTACAGGTAATTGTAATAAGCAGTTTTTGTATCCCTTACAATCTCTGCACGGGAATAATTGTAAGCTTTTTCTGTGAGTTCAGTTTCCATCTTGAGCAGCTTATTCTGGTTTTTATACAATCCTGGCCAGGAGAAAGTCTGGGTCACATTGATGGAGTTGTCGTTACCACCACCACTTGTAGGATCCTGTGCCAAGGCGAATTCTGTTTTTGCAGGGTCGAAACCTGATTTTTGCAGCGCTTTCGACTGTGCTACGCCCAGTTTGGCAGATTTCAACTTTAAGTTGTTGTTTACAGCCATTGCGATAATGCTGTCTAAACTGAGTGGTTTATTTTGAGCTGCAGCGGTATTGATGCTGCTAAAGCTGGTTAAACCAATTAGTCCAATAATGAACAAGCTTTTAACCATTGGATGGGAATTTGATTTTTCATTTTCTTCTCTTTTTCGGGAGAACAATAAATATAAACAAGGGAGAACAAAGAGGGTGAGCAGGGTAGCGGAAAGCAATCCGCCGATCACTACTGTGGCTAAAGGTTTTTGTACTTCCGCACCTGCGCTGCTAGAAAGTGCCATTGGCAGAAAGCCTAATGAAGCTACAGCAGCAGTCATGATGACCGGTCGTAACCTTACTTTTGTCCCTTCAATTACACGCTGATAAATATCGGTCATGCCTTCTTCTTTCAATTGATTAAAATAGCCAATCAACACGATTCCATTCAGGACGGCTACACCAAATAGGGCAATAAAACCTACACCTGCAGAAATACTGAAAGGCATATCCCTCAGGATTAAAGCGAAAACACCACCAATAGCGGAAAGTGGAATGGCTGTAAAGATGAGTATAGTCTGACTAAAGGATCTGAAAGTCATGTACAGTAAGCCCATGATCAAAATCAGTGCGATTGGAACGGCAATAGACAGCCTGTTTTTCGCTTTCGTCAGGTTTTCAAACTGCCCGCCATAAGTCAGGTAATATCCGGAAGGAAGTTTTAACTTTTCATTTAAGATGCTTTGAATTTCCGACACGGTACGTTCCACATCTCTTCCTTTTACATTAAAACCAACATATATTCTACGTTTTCCATCTTCTCTGGAGATTTGTGCCGGTGCATTTTTTAAGGTAATACTGGCTACCTGATTCAGTGGTACTTTATTGCCTGATGGTAGTGGGATGTATAGGTTTTCGATGCTTGAAATGTTTTCACGTAGGTCTCTCTGCAAGCGAACTACCATTTCAAATCTTTTCTCTCCTTCGAAGATGACACCTGCGGTATTCCCTGCAAAAGCGGTTTTCAGCAAAGTATTGACTTCAGCAATGCTGAGACCATATTGAGCAATTTTATCACGGTCGTACTCCACTACGATTTGTGGAAGTCCGGTCACCTGTTCTACAAAGGGCTCGTTGACACCAGAAACGGGAGTAATGAGTTTGGCAATTTTATTGGCCTGCTGTGTGAGTACATCCAGGTCTTCACCATAGATTTTTATGGCCACATCCTGTCTTACACCAGTCATCAGTTCATTGAAACGCATTTGCATCGGCTGTGTGATTTCTATGTTGACACCGGGCAGGATGGACAATGCGGCCTCCATTTTCTCCGACATTTCTTCTTTTGTTTTTGCGGAAGTCCATTGTTCTTTAGGTTTCATGGCCACCATCATATCACCTCGCTCTACTGGCATGGGGTCTGTAGGGATTTCGGCGCTTCCAATACGGGTGACTACTTGTTTCACCTCTGGAAACTGCGCTTTCAGGATTTTCTCGGCTTTACCAAAAGTTTCTACGACTTGCGTTAAAGAGGTCCCCTGCGACATAGAGATCTCTACCGCGAGGTCACCTTCTTCTAATTGGGGAAGAAATTCTCCGCCCATATTATTGAATACCCATAGGGTGATCGCGAACAGTAAAAGGGCTGCTGCTACGGTGAGTTTTTTGAATTTTAATACTGCTTTTAATGCTGGTTGATAAATGCGCAGCATCGCATCCATGATTTTATCGGAGATGTTGTGTTTATGCTGGGTGTTTTTACTGAGGAAAAGGGCGGCCATCATGGGCACGTAGGTCATGGATAAGATGAAAGCCCCTACAATAGCGAAAACGACGGTCTGTGCCATTGGTTTAAACATTTTCCCTTCAATTCCAACCAATGTCAGCAGGGGAAGG
This sequence comes from Pedobacter polysacchareus, assembly GCF_019802255.1. Taxonomy (GTDB): domain Bacteria; phylum Bacteroidota; class Bacteroidia; order Sphingobacteriales; family Sphingobacteriaceae; genus Pedobacter; species Pedobacter polysacchareus. The sequence continues at coordinate 874,656 of NZ_JAHYSS010000002.1, forward strand.
TAAACGATCAGGATAATGATTTCGCCGAAAGCGGCACTATTTCTGATTTTCGAGGAGGCAGTATATACCTCTTCATCCATTTGCTGGTTGGTTAAGGGGATAGGGTCTGCAGCTTGATTTCTAGTGCTAAGTCTGAAGATGATGGCTTCTACAATAATCACTGCGCCATCTACAATCAGTCCGAAATCTATCGCTCCAAGGCTCATTAAGTTCCCAGAAACCCCAAAAAGACGCATCAGGGAGAAAGCAAATAACATGGATAGGGGGATGACTGAGGCGACGATCAGACCTGCTCTCCAGTTACCCAACAAAAGCAGCAATACGAATATGACGATCAGTGCACCTTCAATCAGGTTTTTCTGTACGGTACTGATCGATCTGCCCACCAATTCCGTACGGTCAATGAAAGGTTCAATGACTACGCCTTCCGGTAATGATTTCTGGATTTGTTCAATACGTCCTTTCACATTTTTGATTACCTCATTGAAGTTTTCCCCTTTGAGCATGAGTGTGATTCCGGCTACCACTTCACCTTCGCCATCTCGGGTGACGGCGCCATATCTGGTGGCAGATCCAAATTGTACGGTTGCCACATCACGGATGAGGATGGGTACACCGCCCATATTTTTTACGACAATCTTTTCAATGTCTGCCAGGCTTTTTACTTGACCTACACCGCGGATGGTATAAGAATTACTTTGCTGTTCAATATAGGAACCGCCAGTATTTTCGTTGTTGTTCTCTAATGCTTTATAGATGTCTGCAATGGTAATATTAAGGGAATTCAGCTTATCATTGTCGAGGGCAATTTCATATTGTTTCACATAGCCGCCCCAGCCACTCACCTCGGCTACACCTTTAGTACCGGCAAGCTGTGTTCTAACTACCCAGTCCTGTAAAGTTCTAAGATCTGTAGCGTTGTATTTATTTTCATAGCCTTTCCTGGTATGCAATACATATTGATAAATCTCTCCTAATCCAGTGGTAATCGGGGCTAGAGTAGGTTCTGCCAAACCTTTTGGAATATTGGACTCTGCTTCTTTCAGCTGGGCACTCACCTGCTGCCTTGCCCAGTAAATATCGGTATCGTCTTCAAAAACGATGGTAATCACTGAGATTCCTGACCTGGAGATGGAACGTTTTTCCAGTACTTCCGGGATATTGGCCATGGCCAGTTCGATGGGTGCTGTGATGAACTGTTCTACTTCCTGGGCTCCTAAACTTGGTGCCTGGGTTATAATTTGTACCTGGTTGTTGGTGATGTCAGGTACCGCATCTATGGGCAATCTGGTTAATGAATAAATGCCCCAGATCACCAGGGAAAGTGTCATTAAACCTATGGCCAGTTTATTCTTTATAGAGAATAAAATAATCTTATCAAACATAAGGGTTTGTCTTATAGCTAAAAATAATCAATACGAGGATTCATCGAAAGCTGATGAATATTTCATCGCTGCCAAACAATTATTCATTGTTTTTAAGGAAGAATTGGTGTTGAATTATCCTAACTGAGGCGGTTGCCAGATGTCACCGGCGAATATGACCAGTGGTGCGGCAGGAAGTTCAGGGTAGCTGACTTCTTTTTTAGAAAATACGGTAGTGTTGATCAATTGGCTTGGGCTGGGAATAGCAAAAGCCTGGCAAGTGCTGCAATGGAAGAAAGGGGAGCAGGTATGTGGACCTGGATCCTGATCACAAGGGATCTCCTGTACTTCGCTGATGTGCGTTTGCTGTGTACTGATTTTAGCTTCATCATCACAGCATGGCCATATTGATAGGGCCATGATGACAATTGTAAATATATAAGCTAAGTACCTCACGCCGCAAACTTATATATTTTTTTAAACTACTGGTGATCTTTTTGACTTTTTTTTACTTTGGGGAGATGTTTGTTTCTAAAAACAGGGTGATTTTAAGGGGTTCTTATTTTTTCGATGGAAGTGGATTGAGTTGGCCTGTTTTTCTAGGGGGGGCGGAAGGGGTTGCTATAGTAAACATTGCAGTTACCCTATGGCAAGCCCTTCCGAACCCCTTCCAGCTCCTATGATAAGGGCGATCTCTTCCCGACCACTACCCGACCAGTATCGCGTTTTTCTTACAGAAAAGCAAACTAGCTTTCAAAGGTATATCTCTCCATTTTTTGTGAGATCAGGCATTCCGAAGGAAGTACTTTTTTCTAAACCAAAAGGAAAGATTGACGAGGGCAATGAGGGCTGGTACTTCTACCAATGGACCGATTACTCCTGCGAAGGCTTGTCCGGAGTTGATTCCAAATACACCGATTGCCACTGCGATGGCCAGTTCAAAATTGTTTCCGGTTGCGGTGAAGGCGATTGCAGTACTTCTGCTGTAATCTGCACCGAAATACTTGCCAGCGAAGAAGCTTAAAAAGAACATCAATGCAAAATAAATGGCTAATGGAATGGCGATACGAACCACATCTAAGGGAATCTGAACGATCAGTTCTCCTTTCAAACTGAACATGACAACAATGGTAAATAACAGCGCAATCAGGGTGATTGGTGAAATGAAGGGCACAAATTTTTCCTGAAACCAGCGCTCACCTTTTAATTTAATCAGGCTGTACCTGCTGATGATGCCCATAGCAAAAGGAATCCCCAGATAGATGGCTACACTTTCTGCAATCTGACCGATGCTGATGGAAACTTCCAGCCCTTTTAATCCGAATAATGGCGGCAGTACCGTAATGAAAACATAGGCATAAACGCTGTACAATAAGACCTGAAAGATGCTGTTGAGGGCAATTAGTCCGGCGGCGTATTCCCGGTTTCCCTCTGCCAGCTCATTCCAAACCACTACCATCGCGATACATCGGGCTAAACCGATCAGGATCAATCCGATCATATATTCCGGATAATCCCTTAAAAATGTAATGGCCAATAGGAACATTAACACCGGACCAATGATCCAGTTCAGTACCAATGAGGTGCTCAGGACTTTGGTGTCTTTAAAAACTTCTCCCATGTTTTCATATTTCACTTTGGCCAGGGGAGGGTACATCATCAGGATCAGGCCAATAGCCAGGGGAATATTTGTGGTGCCACTGGAAAAGGAATTGATGATTCCCGCAGAAGCGGGAACAAAGTATCCTATGCTAACCCCAATAGCCATGGCCAGAAAGATCCATAAGGTAAGATAGCGGTCTAAAAAGCTGAGCTTTTTTCGTGCAACTACTGGGGTACAATGATTTGCAGACATGCTAGATTACAGGTTTTTGTGAACAAAATTTTGGCAGTATTCCTTGATCATATCCCGGACTTCGGCAAATTTTGCCTGGATTTCTGCTTCAGTTCCTGTGGCCTTTGCGGGGTCTGGGAAGTTGTAATGAAATTTGATGGCCTGAGTTGGAAAAAATGGACAGCTTTCTTTCGCGTTGTCACATACAGTGATCAGGAAATCAAAATCTAGGGCCATATATTCTTCGATATGGTTAGAGGTATGTGTTGAAATGTCTATACCATCTTGCTTCATCGTTTCAATGGCCCTTGGATTTACTCCATGAGTCTCTATCCCTGCGCTGTAAATCAGCGCTTTATTGCCAGCAAAATGTCTTAAATAACCTTCTGCAATCTGACTGCGACAGCTATTGCCTGTGCAGAGTACGAGTATTTTTTTCATCTGTTAAAATTTAGCAACAACCAGATCCAGGCGTGCAGATTTCAGCATCCGGGGCAAAATTGATCAATTGAATTTTTGGTTTTTCTGTGGATACAGTTTCCACTGCTGCTGTTGTTGGGCTACAGCATTCTACGCCTGTTTCATTGGTGCCGCAGCTGCCTCCGCGATTGATCGCTTTACATTGTGTGGCATCAGGAATGAGGTTTACAATTAAATTTTCTCCATCGATGGTCATTTCTCCAGGATACATCTGACGGGTGTCAAACTGAGAATTTCCAAACTCAATTTTCACGATTCCTATAGGATTCAGGGGTAATGATTTTTCTACCAATTCCACAATAGATAAGGCTTTCTTCACTTGCATAGCCCTTTCACTGTCCTTTTCTGAAGGCTCCCAAAGTTGTACGATGATCTCCGTCCAGGAATTCATCACACCACCGCAATCCACGGATACGATAGGTGCCTGTTTGATTTCGGTGATGTGGTAGGAGGCATCTACCCATTGATTTGCTGCATATTGAAATTGCAGCGTTAGCTCAGGATGAGCTTGTAACTTCGCTTTGAAGTTTTCCCAGTTCATTAATGTTGTGGTATTCATATATTGCAATTTTACGATTGATGTAGACAATTTTTTTTAACAGCAGGGGATTTCACCTTTATAAGCACCCAGGAATGCGCCCAATTGGCTTTCCATCATTTTCCAGGTTTTTGGATTGATGCAATAGCAGACACTTACGCCTTCAATGGTTCCTTGAATGAGCCCTGCATTTTTTAGCTCTTTTAAATGTTGCGAGATGGTGGCTTGTGCCAAACCTAGTTCTTCGACAAGATCACCACAAATACAGGTGTTGGAAGCCAGAATTCGCTGCAAAATGGCAATTCTTGCCGGGTGTGCCATTGCCTTTAATAGTTGAGACAATTGGTTTTGCTCGTCGGTAAATATTTCTGATTTGGTCAGTCCCATGTCTTGTTTAATTGATACATTGCAATAATACGATTGATAGCTGGATCTTCCAAATAAATTTGTTCAAAAGACCAAAATATGACTTTAGCTGAGTCGGGATATAGGAAGAGTAACTGGTTGATATTAAACAGCGGACCCTTTTTCGGTGGCCACCCTATAGGTAGGATCTTCCAGGATATTCACTACAATAATAGCTGCTGCATCTTTTAATAGTTTTCTGCAATCTTCACTTAAATGAATTAAATGAAGCGTTTTTCCTATTTTTCGATAACGTTCAGTTAGCTTGTTGATCGCATCTATGCCAGACATATCTGCAATCCTGCTGTCTTTAAAATCAATAAAAACGACTTCCGGATCCTCGGCTGGTTCAAACTTTTCCAGGAAATTGTGGGTAGAACCGAAAAATAACGGGCCATAGATCTCGTAGTGTTTGGCCCCATTTTCATCGAAGTACTTCTTTGCACGGATTCTTTTGGCACTTTCCCAGGCGAACATTAATGCGGAAACGATCACGCCGATCAATACCGCGAGTGCCAGATTGTGGAGCCATACGGTAATTCCTGCGACTAGCACACCTACAAAAATATCTTTACCAGGCATTTTATTGATCACTTTGAAGCTCATCCATTCAAATGTCCCAATCGCGACCATGATCATCACGCCTGTCAGGGCGGCCATAGGTACTTTTTCTATCAGCGGGGCACCAAAAAGAATGATCATTAATATCGTAATTGCGGCAATAATTCCAGAAAGCCTGGCTCTGGCACCTGCAGAAAGATTAACCAGTGTTTGTGCAATCATTGGGCAGCCTCCCATTCCAAAGAAAAAGCCATTGAGCATATTTGCCGAACCTTGGGCAATACATTCCCGGTTGCTATCGCCTTTGCTTTCTGTGATTTCATCTACCAGATTTAAGGTGAGTAATCCTTCCGTTAAACCTACAGCGCCCATAATTAAGGCATAAGGCAGGATAATTTGTAAGGTTTCCAGGGTAAATGGTACCTGAGGAATATGAAAAGGAGGAAATCCGCCACTCACAGCTGCGATATCCCCAACGGTTTTGGTATCAATACCGAAGCCTAAAACAATCAGGAACACCACAATAATAGCGACCAATGAGGCGGGGATGGCTTTCGTGAATTTTGGTAAGATCAGCACAATGGCGATGGTTAAGGCAACGAGGCTAGCCATCAGGTATAGTGCAGTACCGCTGAGCCATACCATTTCTCCGTTAATTACGGTTTTAAATTGTTCTAATTGCGCTATAAAGATGATAATGGCCAATCCGTTGACGAAGCCAAACATTACCGGCTGAGGGACCAGGCGTACAAATTTGCCCAGCTTAAATAAGCCAACACTAATTTGAAAAACACCAGCAAGTATGACGGCAGCAAAAACATAATCCAGGCCATGTGATTTCATTAAAGCAATGAGTACAATTACGGTAGCGCCTGCTCCGCCGGAGATTAAACCTGGTCTGCCACCAAATATTGCTGTTACTAAACCCATGATGAAGGCAGCATACAAACCTGTTAGTGGTGGAAAGCCTGCCAGAATAGCAAAGGATAAGGATTCCGGCATCATTGTCATGGCTACAGTTAGCCCTGCAAGGATTTCAGTTTTATAATTGATCTTTTTAGAAAAGTCGAACAGCTGGATAAAAGGTTTCTGGAGGTAAGGCTTCATTTGCCTGCAAAGTTACGTTGGATTTATCAGGCTTTAATCTGCAGGAGCTGAAAAATTTAGATGGGCAGATAATTGTTGATCGGTTTAATCAGGCTGGAGTCGTTGAGACTGCGGTCTGCGATGTCTTTGGTCACTTGAAACCTGGTCATCAATTCCGGAGGATAGCTCATACACAGCGCCAATAATTTTTCTTCTTCAATGGTTTTACTCAGCCATGCTTTTTCCGTTTCCGGCGTTAAAATGACTGGCATGGATTTGCTGATGCCACTAATGAGTTCATTTCCGGGGATGGTAATGATACAGAAGGATTCATACCTTTCTTTTGTAATGGGGTCAATCCAGGCAGACCAGATTCCGGCCATTGAGAAAACTTTCCTGTCTTTTAATGTGAAACGAAAGGGATATTTTTCTGCGCCGAACCTTTTCCATAGGTAAAAGCCATCTGCCAGCACCAGACAGCGTTTATGGGTGACCATGAGTTTTCTAAACAGTTGTTTAGAAAGAATCTGGGAATGCCTGACGGTACACATGATTGATTTTCGCTCTTTAAAGAAAAACGGAACCATGGAGTAGTGCATCTTTTTTATTAAATGAGGTTCATCTGCCGTGACCACCATGCCTGGCATATAGATGCCAATGTTATAGGTGGGCGTATAGGCTGCTTCTAATTCATACGGATAATTTTGCTGTATCAATGGAAGCGCTTCTGTAAGAGAGAACGATAAACTCATAGTGTGAAAATTAGGTTTCCTTTCCGTTAATGCAATATTACTTATGGAGCTGGAGTTCGTGCTGCAATTCCTTGATCTCCTGCTGCATATCATGTACGCGCTGCAGCAAGTGCCTGATGGCGTCAATCCCTTCTATATTAATTTGAAGGTCATAGTGCAAATGAACATATTTATCCAATTCTGCGAGCTGATCTGTATGGATACATTTTTCTTTTTCAACAACTGGGAACCGGACAATTTCTGATTCTTCCAGTGAGACCATAAAAGAAGGGTCTATGTGATAATTGATACAATATTCAGTGATGGTGATGAATTCTGTTTCCATAGCTGTAGGGATTAACTCAGGTTTTGTAGTTCTCTAAACAGTTCTTGTTGTTTTTGAGTCAGGTTTTCTGGAAGTTTAACATTATAAGTAATAAAAAGGTTCCCAAATTCTCCATCTTTCTTATAAAGGGGGAAGCCTTTATTTTTCAGTCTGACTTTAGTGCCGTTTTGTGTTCCAGCCGGGATTTTAAGTTTTACTTTTCCATCCAGGGTTTCCACCATGACTTCTCCACCCAAAACAGCGGTATATAAATCAATATCCTGCGTCAGGTATAGGTCGTTGTGCAGTCTTTTGAAGATTGGATCTTCTTCCACATTAATGGTCAGGTATAAATCACCTGCCGGGCCACCGTTTACTCCGGGAGCACCCATGCCCTTTAATTTAATGACCTGATCGTCCGCTATACCTGCAGGAATGGTAATCCTGATTTTTTTATCATTGATGGTCAGCGTTTGTTTATGCGTGGTATAAGCATCTCTAAGAGAAATGCTAAAACTTGCATTGTAATCCTGCCCTTTGAATTTCATGCTGCCTCTTCCAGATGATCTTCCGCCGCCACCGCCACCAAACATAGATTCAAAAAAGTCTGAGAAATTGCCGCCACCAAAATCACTAGCACCTTGTCCGCCTCTGCCACCACCAAAAGGATTTCCTCCAGTGTGTCTGGATTGTGATCGGGCCTGTTCAAACTGGTCTGAATTTTTCCAGTGTTCTCCGTACTCATCGTATTTTTTTCGCTTTTCCGGATCACTCAGCGCCTCATTTGCTTCATTGATTTCCTGGAATCTCTTGTTTGCTTCTTTATCGTTGGGATTTAAATCCGGATGATATTTCCTTGCCAGTTTCCTGTATGCTTTTTTTATATCCTCCTGTGAAGCTTTTTTGTCAACGCCCAGAATCTTATAATAGTCGATAAATGCCATATCAATAATTGGTCTATCCTCAAATTTAAGCTATTATTTTTATCATTCCTCAATATTCAGCTATTTGTATTAAGTAAGTGTTATAATTACACCGATTTTCTCAATAATAATAATAAATTTGAGAATCAATGGCTTGCGGCTGACCACCTAAGCTATAAACCAAGTGTAAGCTGTTCCTGTAGGAGTCCGTCTTTTTCTAAGATGGTACCTCCATGTGTCGTTTCGGATCTGTTTACATGGCGTTTGATTTTGCTCGAATACATTAATGCACAAACGAATATGAAACCAAATCAACCAAACTCAAGAAGAGATTTTATTAAAAAGACAGCGGTAGGTGTTGCTGCCTTCAGCATCGTCCCCAGGTATGTACTTGGCGGAACCGGATTTATTGCACCCAGTGATCGCCTGACTAAAGCGGTCATCGGTGTTGGCAGTATGGGAAGAGGCCATTTTGGATACGATGGAACACAGGTCGTAGCCATTTGTGATGTCGATACCAGACATTTGGATCTCGCAAAACCGATGCTCGATAAAGGGGTCAAGACCTTTAGTGATTACCGGGAATTGATCAAATTACCGGAAGTAGATATTGTACACATCGCCACACCGCCGCACTGGCATGGGATTATGGCCGTTGATGCTGCCAATGCCGGAAAAGACATTTGGTGTGAAAAGCCGATGACGCATACCATCGGAGAAGGTAAGCGGGTGATGGAAGCCGTTCAAAAACATGGCAGGATGTTCCGTTTAAATACCTGGTTCCGTTTCAAAGATAATTTCTATGGGATGGGGACTACGGTGAAACCGATTAAGAGATTAGTAGACAGCGGTTTATTGGGTTGGCCACTAAAGGTAACCGTGAGTAAGCATACTGGTTTCGACTGGAAGTTTTACTGGGTAGGAAAAGACAATTTACCTGTTGAACCTGTTCCAAAGGAATTGGATTATGATGCCTGGTTAGGTCCGGCACCATTTAAACCGTATAGCACACATCGCGTGCACCAAACTTTCAGGGGATACTGGGATTATGATGGCGGCGGTTTAAGTGATATGGGACAGCATTATCTGGATCCTATTCAATACTTCCTGGGTAAAGACGACACCAGTCCTGTTTCTGTAGAAATTGATGCGCCACAGCAGCATACTGATGCAGTAGGCATCTGGCGTAGAATTACATATACTTATGCAGATGGCTGCCAGATCATTCTGGATGGCGAAGGAAAAGATGAGAAAGCGGCTTATATTGAAGGCCCTAAAGGCAAGCTTTATGCTGGATTTAAGTCTGATATTCCTGATTTGGAACGTAAGCTGGCTGCATTCCCTGATCCGGCACCGCAAATGACGGATTTTATCACCTCTGTGAAAACCAGGAGCCAGTTTGCTTTAAATGAAGAAAATGGGCATCGTTCCTGCAATATCATCAACATTGGATTGGCGGCATTACGCTTAGGCCGATCGCTGAAGTTTGATCCGGTAAAACAGGAGTTTATTGACGATGAGGGTGCAAACAGATTGATTAACCCAGTCATGCGCGCTCCATACACCATTTAAAATCAATTCATTCGAACCCATTCTCAAATATTTATAATGATGAAAAAGATATTCTTTATCCTTTTGGCTAGCCTTGCATTTCAGGGACTGGCCATTGCACAGGATAAAAAAGACCAGCGAACGCAGACTACGCGTATTGCTGATTTGCTGGCGCAGATGCCGGCAAAAGATGCGGCCCAGGCGGCCATTAATGCAAATGATATTGCCGGACTTGGTGAGACAGGCTACCTGGAACTCATTGGGATGCTTGCTCCGGTAGGAAAAGGCAATAATGCGTTAATTGAATATGCAATTGGCGGATTTACTGCAGCCTCCACAAAGACAGGAAAAGAAAACTGGAGAAAAATGTGTGTGTCTGCTTATAGTAAGGCTTTACAGAAACTAAGTGATCCACAAAATAAAGCCTTTATCATGAGTCAGCTGGATGGTGTTGCGCAAGACGATGCAGTGCCTGCGCTGGTTCCTTTTTTGAAGGATACGCAGCTTGCTGATCCTGCAGTTAGGGCATTGGTGAAAATCAATACTCCAGCATCGAAAACAGCTTTGTTGAATGCTTTGGCTTCAACGGAAGGTAAGAGTCGTCTTTCTGTGATAGAAGGATTAGGTGATAGTCGCGTTAAAGCGGCTGCAGCCCCAATTGCTGCATTTGCAAATGTTGCTGACCAGAATTTAACGAAAATGAGCCTTTATGCTTTAGCAAAGATTGCCGATCCTTCTTCTGAGGAATTAATGGCTTCTTCGGCAGCAAAAAGTAATTTTAAATATGAAAATACAAATGCTGTAGCCGCTTATCTGGACTATGCAGCCCGTCTTTTAGCAGATGGCCATGCTGTTTTAGCGCATAAGATCGCGCTTCAGTTGTTGGATAAAGCAACTGCTCCGGATTTGGTGTCTGTTCGTACAGGCGCTTTAAAAATCCTTTCTGATGAAACTAAGGGTCAGGATATCTCTGTGCTGTTAGGGGCAGTAAAAGATCCTTCTATTGCTTATAGAGCAGCAGCTTTGAAATTTGCTTTACCTTATTTAAATCCAGCAACAACAGCTTTATGGCTTAAGGAATTAAACAAAGTAAAACCTGAGGTACAGGCTGAAATGGTCACTATGCTTGGCGATGGACAGGCAGTAACTGCACTTCCAGCAGTATTGAAATTGATCAACCATAAAAATCAGGATTTGAAGTTTGCTGCAATTGAGGCAGCAGCGAAAATTGGCGGAATAGAGGTGTTTCATGATTTATTAAAAACCATGGACAAAGGTGATGACGCGACCGTGCAAAAGGTGGCGGATGTAATGCTGAGGATGAAAGGTGATGGTTTGACAGCAAATATCGCAAAGACATTGCCTGTGATGAAACCGAATGTGCAGGTGGCCTTAATTCAAGTGCTTGCAGCACGTTCCGCTCATGAGCAGATCAATAGTGTATATGCTTTGCAGAAGAGTAAAAATCCAGCGGTGAGAAAAGCGGCATTTGCAGCTTTAGCAAAGCTAGTGACTAAGGCAGATCTTCCAGAGTTATTCGCATTATTGAATCAGAAAGAGACTACCGATGAGGAATCTTTAATGGTGCAATCTGCATTGATAGCGGCATTAAAAGTGGGAGCAAGCCCGAGCCATACTGAAATTGTTTTACAGCAAATGGCGGATGCCCAATCTGATAAGAAAAAGTTCTTTTACAAGGTACTGGCTAGTCTTGGTGATGCTAAAGCCTTAGCAGCAGTAAATAATGCTTTTAAAACCGGGGATGAGCAAACACAAAAGCTGGCATTGGAAGCCCTTTCTTCCTGGGCAAATCCGAGTTCTATGGAGAGTTTATTGAACATTGCAAGAACGGCTAATAATCCGGCCTTCCAGGAGCAGGCATTGCAAGGGTATTTACGTCTGGTTCGTTTATCAACAGCCCCTGCTGCACAAAAATTACTGATGCTGCGTGAAGCCATGGAGGTGGCTAAAACGACTGCGCAAAAGCAACAGATTTTAACAGATCTGGAGCAGGCTAAAACTTTTAATGCAGTGATTTTTGCTGGAAAATATATAGATGACCCTGCTTTGCAGCAAGCTGCAGCAAGAGCAGTCATGACCATTGTGCTTTCCGATAAATCTTATGAAGGTGCGGAGGTCAAGGGTTTGTTGAATAAAACCATTCAAGTGCTGAGCGGAGGTGATAGTGAATATGAGAAACAGGCCATTCGCAAATACCTGGCGGAAATGACCGGTGGTCCCGGCTTCATGCCGATGTTTAATGGCAAAGACCTGACCGGTTGGAAAGGCCTGGTTGCTGATCCGTTGAAAAGGGCGAAGATGGACGAGAAAACGTTAGCCGCTGCACAGGAAAAAGCAGATGCTGAGGCTTTAAAAAGCTGGGTAATTGAACATGGTGATTTATTGTTTACCGGAAAAGGAGATAACCTGGCTTCTTTAAAGAAGTACGGTGATTTTGAAATGCTGGTAGATTGGAAAATCTACGATGATGGCAATAAAAAAGGAGATGCTGGTATTTATTTACGAGGCAGTCCGCAGGTGCAGATCTGGGATACTTCCAGAGTAGCTGATGGTGCTCAGGTGGGCTCCGGTGGTTTGTACAACAATCAGGTGAATGAAAGCAAGCCTTTAAAAGTAGCGGATAATAAATTGGGAGAATGGAATAATTTCCACATCATCATGAAGGGTGATCGCGTTACCGTGTACCTGAATGGTGTATTAGTGACTGAAGATGTGATCCTTGAAAATTATTGGGATCGTAAGCTTCCGATTTTTGCAGAAGAGCAGATTGAATTACAAGCGCATGGATCCAGAGTAGCTTATAGAGATATCTATATTAAAGAGCTGCAGCGTCCGGTTCCTTTTCAGTTGAGTGCTGCAGAGAAAAAAGAAGGCTATAAAGTATTGTTTGATGGTACAAATATGCACCAGTGGACAGGAAATACCAGCGCATATACCATTGCAAATGGAAACATGGAAATCAATCCAAAACCTGGAAAAGGTTCTGGAGGAAACTTATTCAGCAAAGATGATTATAGTGATTTTGTGTTTCGTTTTGAATTTCAGCTGACTCCAGGTGCAAATAATGGATTGGGGATTCGTGCTCCATTAGCAGGTGATGCTGCTTATGAAGGGATGGAACTGCAAATCCTGGACAATGACGCCGACATTTATAAAGACCTGCATGAGTACCAATATCATGGTTCTATCTATGGAGTTCAGGCAGCAAAAAGAGGATTTTTAAAGCCTCTAGGAGAATGGAATTACCAGGAAGTTACTGTAAAGGGCCCTAAGATTAAAGTGGTCTTAAATGGAAATGTGATTTTGGATGGTGATATCACGGAAGCCCGTAAGAAGGGAACAGTTGATGGTCAAAGTCACCCGGGTTTACAGCGCGATAAAGGCCGTGTTGGTTTCCTTGGTCACGGATCGGTAGTTCGTTTTAAAAATATCAGAATTAAAGACTTAAGCGTCTCAAAATAGAACGGGTTAGGTTAACATTGAATTAAAAGAATAAAATATGACTGAAGATAATAAGCATTCAGCAGGAAATAATTCAAGAAGAAGCTTCCTGAAGACGACAGCGCTTGCTGCTGCAGGATTTATGATTGTGCCCAGACATGTATTGGGTGGTAAAGGATTTTTGGCGCCCAGCGACCGTTTGATCGTTGCCGGTGTCGGGGTAGGCGGAAAAGGCCAGAGTAATTTAAGTAACATCTATAAAGGAGGAAAGGCAGATATTGCTTTCCTCTGTGACGTGGACGACCGCAGGGCTGCCAATTCCGTAAAAAACTTCCCATCTGCCAAATACTATAAGGATTACAGGGAGATGCTGGATAAAGAAGGGAAGCATATCGATGGTGTAGTCGTTTCTACACCAGATCATAACCATGCCATGATCGCCATGGCTGCGATGCAGCTCGGCAAGCATGTTTATGTAGAGAAACCGCTTTCTCATGATATTTTTGAAGCCAGAAAATTGACTGAAGCTGCCAACAAATATCAGGTAGTTACCCAAATGGGCAACCAGGGCTCATCAGGAGACGGTGTAAGGCAGCTGCAGGATTGGGTAGATGCCGGTGTGATCGGAAAAGTAGAACGGGTCTATTGCTGGACGGACAGGCCTTCCTGGCCGCAAGGGATTACCTGGCCAGCTGTAAACGGATCAGTTCCTAAGGAGCTCGACTGGGATCTTTGGCTTGGTAGCGCACCTTATAAGCCTTTTGTCGATAAATTAGTTCCCTTTAACTGGCGTGGCTGGTGGGATTATGGAACCGGTGCAATAGGGGATATGGGCTGCCATCTGGTAGAACCACCTTTCCGGATCCTTGGTTTGGATACGCCGATAGATGTGCAGTGCAGTGTGGGCAGTATTTATGTGGACGAATTTAAACGGGGATATTTCCCGGATAGCTGTCCACCTTCAAGCCATGTCATTATGACCTTTAAGAAGACCAAAAAGACAAAAGATGACCTTCAGATCCATTGGATGGATGGCGGGATTAAGCCCGGCAGGCCAATAGAACTAGGTGCGAATGAGCCTTTCGGTGCAAATGGCGTTTTGTTTGAAGGTACCAAAGGAAAGATGATGTGTGATGTTTATGGTGCGAATCCGAGGTTATTGCCTTTGTCGCGTAATCAGGAGGTACATGTGAAACCAGGTGTGGAACGCGTGATTGGTGGAGTGGACGGACATTACTGGGATTGGGCGGAAGCTTGTATCGCCGGTTACGGAAAGAAAAAACTGAGTTCTCCTTTTGAAATTGCCGGTCCGCTGACAGAGACTTTGCTCATTGCAAATCTGGCCATCAGGGGTACAGATATCCAAAAGCCAAGACAAAGTGGCAACGGATTTGACTACCCAGGCCGCGATATCAAGCTGATTTGGGATAAGGAAAACCTGAGGGTGACTAACTTTGATGATGTGAATCAGTTTGTGCGTAGAGAATACCGTCAGGGCTGGAGTTTGGGAGGATAATTTTTTAAAAGAATGAGTTTAGAAACGAATAATATTAAAGTTTTAGTAGTAGGCTGTGGTAATATGGGAACTTCCCATGCCATGGCCTATCATCAGTTAACAGGTTTTGAAATCTGTGGAATCGTATCCAGAGGAGATAGCAAGGTGGTTTTGAATGAAAAACTAGGTGGTGGTTATCCTTTATTCCATGATTTTGAAACTGCCTTGAGCGAGACCAGGCCTGATGCAGTTTGTATTTCAACCTATCCCGATACCCATGAGTCTTTTGCGGTAAAGGCGATGGAGCAGGGTTGTCATGTGTTTATTGAAAAGCCTCTGGCAGATTCTTTAGAAGCGGCACAGCGTGTGGCAGATGCGGCGAAAAGATATGGAAAGAAGCTGTTGGTAGGTTATATCCTGAGGTATCATCCATCCTGGACACGTTTTATCGAACTTTCTCAGGAAATGGGGAAACCACTGGTGATGCGCATGAACCTCAATCAGCAAAGTCAGGGAGCAAAATGGAATGTTCATCAGAATTTAATGAAAAGTCTGAGTCCGATTGTGGATTGTGGTGTGCATTATATTGATGTGATGTGTCAGATGACACGCTCCAGGCCTGTTCAGGTCAGCGCAATTGGTGCAAGGCTGACCAATGATATTCCCGAAGACAATTACAATTACGGGCAGTTACAGATCCGTTTTGAGGATGGCTCTGTGGGTTGGTATGAGTCGGGATGGGGACCAATGATGAGTGAGACCGCATTTTTTATAAAGGATGTAGTTGGACCAAAAGGGGCAGTGTCTATTCTGGCAAAGGAAGCTTCGGCTGCGGGTAAATCCGACGTGATTGATGCGCATACGAAAACGGAATCTATTAAGGTGCATTATGCCGATCTGGATCAGGATGGGAAGTTTTCCCGGGCGGATGAATGGATCGACCTACAAGACGAACCAGATCATTTGGAGTTGTGTAAAAGAGAACAGCGACACTTTCTTAGGGCAATTCTGGAAGATTTAGACCTTACAGTACCTACTCAGGATGCGTTAAACAGTTTAAGAGTAGCATTTGCGAGTGATGAATCTGTTCGGACAGGCAATGTGGTTAAATTGATCTAATAATTTTATAAAATTAAACTTTTGAGGGCCTGCTGATAGCAGGCCTTTTTTTGTTTTACAAATAATTATAATCTTTATCATTATTTTTACTTAGTGTATTGTTTTTTTATAAAAACAACTCTTAATTGGTTTTTAATCGTTGTTTTTGAGGGTTTTATCGGCAATAAATATTTTTATATTTTACACTTAGTGTATATTATTTTAATATTTTTGTTGCGGGGGTTTTAGTTTTTGTA
Source organism: Pedobacter polysacchareus (assembly GCF_019802255.1). Taxonomy (GTDB): domain Bacteria; phylum Bacteroidota; class Bacteroidia; order Sphingobacteriales; family Sphingobacteriaceae; genus Pedobacter; species Pedobacter polysacchareus. The sequence continues at coordinate 890,766 of NZ_JAHYSS010000002.1, forward strand.
GCAGTAAAGCAACGCTCCTGAACTTTATTTGCGGGGGTTAATTAAGATGAATTACGTGCTTAAAATGTAAGCTATCTAATTGATTTGTGAACCAGGATTTTTCAGTTTGAATCGCAGGTCAGTTTAAAATCTATTATCAGTTCAAATTTGTCCATTTTTATGAGAGCTTTAAAGATATCACAGAGTATTACCAATAGAAAGAGAGATTCCCTTGAGAAGTATTTGAATGAACTTGGGAAATATGAATTACTAAAAATAGAAGATGAAATCCAGTTGGCCATGCGCATTGCAGAAGGAGATGAGGTGGCATTGGAGAAATTAGTGAATGCAAACCTTCGATTTGTGATTTCTGTTTCCAAGAAATACCAGGACAAAGGGGTTCGGCTTTCTGATTTGATCAGTGAGGGGAACATTGGCTTGATTAAAGCAGCCAAGAGGTACGACCATACTAAGGGCTTTAAATTTATATCTTTCGCGGTGTGGTGGATCCGTCAGGCGATTTTAACGGCTATTTCTGATCAGCAAAGGATCGTTCGCCTGCCGGGAAATCAGGTAGTGGGAAATACCATGATTAATAAAGCCACTTTAAAGCTGGAGCAGCAATTAGAACGTCGTCCTACTGCTGATGAAATTGCGGAAGAAATAGGTTTCAAAGTAGATAAGGTGATAGACCATCAGCTCAATTCTGTGATGTCTATTTCGCTGGACACTCCAGTGAATGTAGAGAACGATTTTTGTTTAATGGATATGATCCCTTCCAAAAGTGTGGAGCCAGTAGATGACCTGCTCATGAAACAATCCCTAACTGAGGACTTGAAAAGATGTCTGGTGATTTTACCTGAGCGGGAACAAAGGATTTTAACACTTTATTATGGTTTGTATGGTTGTGAAGAGACGACACTTGACGACATGGTTTATATTTTTGACCTGAGTAAGGAACGAATCCGACAGCTCAAGGATAAGGCCTTGAAAACTTTGCGCAATAGCCCAAAATCACAATTGATCAAGGAATACCTCGATTAATAGGCTTTTTTTTGAACTGCCTTCGGCTCAATTTGTTTAAATATGAGCCTGTTTATTTAAACGAAATAGCCATTTAGAAGGGTTTTTTAAAGAAAAGTGCCTTATTATTTAAAAAAAGAGTGCTATCCTTAAATATTCATTTGGTGGAAATCCAATAATTATTAACTTTAAAGCGTTATATCATATATTTAAAATCTTAAACGAAAGAAAAACATGGAAAAATTCTCGAAACTTAAAGAACTTATTGCAAGCGTTGAAGCTGATGCAGACAAATTTTATAATTCAGGTAACGGTGCAGCTGGTACAAGAGTACGTAAAGCAATGCAGGATTTAAAAGGCCTTGCTCAGGACATCCGTACTGAAGTGACTGAAAAGAAAAACACGAAGTAATCTACTTTGAATGTCATGAGAAAGGCCCGCTTAATGCGGGCCTTTCTCATTTATAGCTATTGAGGTTTTTATTTTTTAATTTTAGGGCCTTAGCCTTATGAATCCCTCAGAACAGCCATCGACACGCAAGATTATTCATATTGATATGGATTCCTTTTATGCTTCAGTAGAGCAAAGGGATGACCCTACACTGGAAGGTAAGGCTGTGGCTGTTGGTGGGTCCCCTGATGGGCGGGGAGGAGTAGTGGCGACTGCTAATTATGAAGCCAGGCGCTTTGGTGTACATTCCGCCATGTCTTCCAAAAAAGCACAGCGCTTATGTCCGCATCTGATCTTTCTGTATCCCAGGTTTGCAGTCTATAAAGAGATCTCCCAGCAAATTCGGGAAATATTTAGCCGATATACAGATTTGATTGAACCCTTATCCCTTGATGAAGCTTATTTAGATGTTACTGAAGATAAATTAGGAATTGGATCAGCCATTGATATTGCCAAAGAAATTAAGGCAGCCATAAAAACGGAGCTGAATTTAACCGCTTCTGCAGGTGTGTCTGTCAATAAGTTTGTGGCAAAAGTTGCTTCCAATATGAATAAACCCGATGGCCTGACCTTCATTGGTCCATCAAAAGTAGAGCGTTTTATTGCGGCATTACCTGTGGAGAAGTTTCATGGTGTAGGAAAGGTGACGGCAGAAAAGATGAAAATCAGAGGTTTACATAAAGGAGCCGACTTAAAAAAGCTGACCGAAGCGGAGCTGGTCTATCTGTTTGGGAAAAGCGGTCATTTTTTTTACAAAATAGTTCGTGGAATTGACCACCGTAAAGTAGAGCCAAATCAGGAAACAAAGTCTATCGGTGCTGAGGATACTTTTTCCTATGACCTCGTTGAATTGGAAGAAATGAATTCGGAACTGGCCCGCATTTCCGGAATTGTATTTAAGAGGATGAGCATTTACCAATTGTTTGGCCGGACGTTAACGATCAAAATTAAGTTCAGTGATTTTAGGCAGATTACCAGGAGCAGGTCATTCCCGGCAACGTTTACAGAATTGGCAATGATTGTGGAAGTTGCTCAGTCTTTGCTGGATGCCGCGGAATTAGAGGGCGAAAAAGTAAGGCTGCTAGGAGTTTCTATCTCGAATTTTAAAAGTAATAAAGATCAGGGAGAATGGTATCAACCCAGACTTTTCCCTTAATTCCAAATAGGGGTTGGTATGTTATTGGGTAAATAATATTTCCTATGGGTTAGGGGATGTCAAATATACAGCGGAACAAGAGTTGATTTAGGGTTATTTATGTAAATTGATCTAGCATCCAAATGTAAAATTTAGCCCTATGGAATCCTTGTCAAATGTTCTTGATCCTGATTTATATCAACCTAACCTGATTTTTCTGAATAAATTATTTGAATTCCAGCATGCTTATTATTCCGGTGATGACAAGATTCAAGTATTGGAAGCATTGCTTCATGAATTATGTATCGCTACACAAAGTTTGGCGGCAGGACTAATTGATTTGGATGGAGCAGCGGATGTTGAGGTAAACCGATCTGCCCATGATGATATAAAGCAGGCCAAAGGATATGAACGTTTACTTTGTCCGATTGGCAATAGTTTTGGAAAAGAAAGCAAACTGTACCTGATTAGAACTGCACCTGCGTATACGCCGGCAGATGATCATTTGATCAAGCCTACCCTCTCTATCCTGAATGGGATGGTTGTGCACTTAACTGCAATGGCCGAAATTACCAGGCAAGAGCGGCAAGGCGGCCATTTGCAGTCGCTCATCACCTCATTAGATGATATTATCATTGAGTTGGATGAATACCTGGTGATCAAAAAAGTCTGGGTAAAAGACCCGGAAAAACTGTTCATGCCCACGGAGTTCTTTATTGACAAAACAATCGTAGAGGTGATGGGTTCTTTTGCCGATATTTTCATGGAAAGTATAAATAAGCTGCTGCAAAGTGGTGAGCGACAGGAGTGTGTCTACCCGGATTTTAATCCAGATAAAAAGGCCTGGTATAGTGCTAAGTTTCAGAAAATTGACCCAGTGTATGCTGGGGACAAAATTCGATTGATCTGTGTCATAGAAGATATTACGACTAAAAAACAGATGAGTGATCAGCTGCAGCATCAAACTTTAGAGCTTATTGCAGCGAAAAACCTGGCAGAGCAGGTGGCGAGGAAAAGAACAGAGATTCTTTCCATTATGAGTCATGAAATTCGTACTCCCTTAAATGGAATCATAGGGATTTGTAATCTCCTGGGTCAGGATATTGATCAGGATGCTTTTATTAGAGAATATGTTGATCACCTGAACTTTTCTTCTAACCACCTTTTGAATTTAGTAAATGATATTCTGGATCTGGAGAAGATTGAAAATAAGAAAATGGAACTGGTCGAAACGGAAGTTAGACTGGTTACTTTCGTTGGTAATATTCAAAAGCAATTTCAATCTTTGGCGGAGAGCAAAGGCTTAGACCTTCGGTTTTATCATGACGAACAGATCCCGGAATTAGTGAGTGTAGATGACCTGAGGTTAGGTAGAATTTTAAATAATCTGATCGGAAATGCCATTAAATTTACGAATACAGGACATGTTTCTATTTATTTAATATTGGTCAAACGGTCTGCAGAAGAGGTCAGAATTTGTTTTAAAATTGAAGATACAGGGATCGGTATCCCTGAGCACCTCCATAGTCTGATTTTTGATAAATTTCATCAGGTCCAGCAAGCTAGTCACCGCCAGCAACAAGGAACCGGACTTGGTTTGAGCATCACTAAAGGACTGGTGGACTTGTTTAAGAGTGAAATTATTATAAAAAGTAAGCCTGATGGAGGGACGATTTTTGAGTTTGAGATCGATTTTAAGATAAGTATTCCATCAGACCATAAGGTAAGTGCAGATCATGCAGTTGCATTACCGCTTGTTTTACCTGAATTGAGTTTGTTGATCGTAGATGATAATCCGGTGAATTTATTGGTTGCTAAACGTCAGCTGAGCATATTCGGACTCCATGCAGAGCAGGCCGATAATGGGCATAGTGCACTGGAAATTTTAAAAGAAAGAACCTTTGATATCATTTTAATCGACCTTCATATGCCCGGGATGGATGGTTATCAACTGGCAAAAAAAGTGCAGGAGCTGTATGCTGAGTTAAAGGTGATCATTTTTACCGCAGATATTTTAGAGGAAGTAAGAACAAGATTATGGGATATGGGAATTAAGTATGTTTTGTCGAAACCTTTCAATCCAGAGGAGATGCATCAGTTGTTGTTAGAGGTAGTGAGTGTTCATGATTAACTTCTGAACATCCTGAGAATCCATAGCAGCTACCCTTCAGTAGCTGCTATGGAATTTTAGCTTAATCGGATTGGACTTCCCGTCCATGCTGTTCCATTCGCTAGTTTTTCACCTTTCATCACCAATGAAAGTGGTTCCAGTTTCACGTCATCTCCAATCTCACTATCGTATAGAATGATTGATCTGGAACCGATACTACACCTTGCACCTATTTTTACGGAGCCAACTTTCATGACCCTATCTTCAAACAGGTGGGTTTGAGGCCCGCAGTCTTCGTTTAAAGCGGTGTCATCGCCGATACTCACCATATCATGTTCCGTGATGTCGGTAGTGTTTAACCAAACTCTTTTTCCGAATTTCACTCCAAAAAGGCTGAGCACCATAGGTAAAAACGGAGTTCCCTTCATGAATTCCAATAGAAAAGGAACGGCTAAAGCTTCATAAGTGGTGGTATTTGCTTCGCTGCGCCATACTTTATGCGTCCACATTGGGTGCTGTTCTGCTTTAAATTTACCGATAGTGGTCCATTTGAGCAGTAATGTCACCAATAATGCGGGGGCTCCCATGTAGAGGAGGTAATAAAAAGGAACTTTCGGTGCTTCTTTTAAGATTTGCCAAAGTGTTCTGTCTTTCACCAAATCATGGCAATAGGCAATGAATAAAACACTGCAGCAAATAATTACAGTTTCCGGCAGTATAATTCTTATTCCTTCAATAATATGACGGGCAGTTTTTCTTCCCCAGGTAGGATTCGTGGTTAATTCAGCAGGGAAATTTCCACTGTCCTGTCTTTTCGGTAGGGCAATTGCAGGCGATCCAAACCAATCTTTTGAATCTGATTGCTGCAGCTGTTCTGTAGTTGGCGGTGTAGAAAGTACGCCAATCAGCATGTCATCTGCCAGTTCATAACCTTGAGGAATCAAGGCGCTGTTTCCTACAAAACTTCTATTGCCAACACGTGTTTTATCGAGGATCAGCTGTTGGCCGCGGATGTCCTCTTCCCCCAAGGTAACGGCATCAGCGATGAAAGATTCATCTCCAATTTCCAATAGGGTATGGGTGACATTACTGGCCGTAGAAATTTCTGTGTTTTTCCCGATTTTAGCACCCAGCATCCTGAAAAAGGAAGAAATATAAACGGTGGCGTACATAGGATGCAGCACAATGAGTGAGGTGGAAATTAATTGGTCTGACAACCATTTCCGAACATAAATCCACCCGTAAACCGGATAAGTACCTGGTTTCATTTTGTACAGCAATAATCTGGAGAGCAGCACGGTTTCCAGTGCATAAAGCATCAGATACAGCACTGTAAGCATCGGAATGTGTATGAAATAATTGAAGTTGTAATCAGGCGCCTGACTATCGAGGTAACTTAATAATTCGATAACCGGTAGTAAAGGCAGTAGGATCACAATTGGAAATAGGATCAGTAAGATTGTATATAGAAGGCCGAAGCATTTTCTTTTGAAGCCGGAAACGATCAAGGGCTGAGGAAGTTCTTCCGGCAGTTTTTTGTCGACTGGCTCAGCAGGACTGCCTTTCCAGACTTCTCCTGCCAGGATATGTTTACCCGGCTGCAGGTGGCTAAGGTCTTGTAATTCTCCCCATTCCTCTATGGTGGTATCTCCAGAAATCACTGCTCCACTGCCAATATAGGCATGATCGGCAATTTTGATCTTTCTTAATTTCAGGAGACCATTTTCTACAATTACATTGTTGAGTACTACTCCAGAGCTGATGCTGACATCGCGGCCTATTTCCAATAAGTCTTCCATACCCACGGTAATGGAGCTGATCTGGGAATCTGGTGCCATTTTCATCCCCATCATTCTTAAATAAAAAGGATAAAGTGGAGTGCCATTCATAAACTGAAGCGGTACCAGGCGTTGCATAGATTTAATCAGCCAGTATCGGAAATAATAGGCTCCCCATAGTGGATAATCTCCCTCTTTTGTTTTCCCAAGGAGCAGCCATTTCATTGCAATACTCAATAAGGAGAAGAATGGGGCGATGAAGCAAAATAAGACTAGTGCGGTAATAATGGCCCAAAAAGTATCTCCTTTATCAGTTTCACTTTTCGCCAGCTGATAGTAATAACCCAGGTAAGAGACAAAAATCTGGGCAGCAAAAAGGCCGTAAATGATCAGCAATGAAAAGCCTTGAGCGATGCCGCAGATCCAATACCGTAGAGAAGAGATCTTATGGAAAGGTTCCTGTTCTTTAGGAGTATTTAGTTTTTCTTTTTCAGCAGCGATGGTCCAGGTTTGGATCAGTTTACTAATGGGACGGTTGGTGTAAATATCTTTTAAAGAAGCTTGAGGGATGTTTGCTTCTTTTCTCAACCAGGAAGAAAAAGAGGCGGCCAGCAAAGAATGACCTCCTAAATCCATGAAAAAATCGTTTTCAGTACTGATGATTCTTCCAGGGAAAAGATGCTTTAGTCCGGCCATGACCCTTGTTTCTATATCATCATCTGGATGAAGGAGGATTTCTTCTTCCGGCTTAATTTCCAGTAAAACCTGAGGCACTGGCAATTCTTTTCTGTTGATTTTTCCACTTGGAAGGCGCGGCATTTTATCCATCACAACGAGTACCAGAGGTACCATGTATGGGGGCAAAACCTTTGCAAGTTCCATTCTGGCCTCCTGGTCATTAAATGAAACATTTGCTTTGAGCGTCACGTATCCAATCAGCTGATCCTGTTGGTTTGCGTCTTTTTTAAGTGCTACAGCAGCTGCGGAAACTGATTCCAGTTCATTTAGTTTGACCTCAATCTCGCCAAGTTCTATGCGGTACCCACGTAGTTTTACCTGATCATCCAGGCGTCCGCGGAAATCGATACTGCCATCAGCTTGCATGATCACGGCGTCGCCGCTCAGGTAAATCCGGTCTCCGGGAAGCTCATGCAGGGAATCAGGTTTGCTTAGGAATTTTTCGGCAGTCAGGTCCTGACGGTTAACATAGCCATCACAAACTCCCGGCCCGGAAATGATCAGTTGACCCTGTTCGCCGAAAGGTAATAGCTCAAACTGTTCATTGACTACGGCAAGGTTATAATTGGGTAGTGGGTTACCAATGGTAATCGGGTCGCCGGGTCTGAGGGGAATCATGGTAGAGGTAACCGTAGTTTCCGTTGGCCCATAACTGTTGTAAAATATATTGTACCCAGGCTTGCTCCAGCGGTTCAGCACCTGACTGGTACAGGCTTCACCGCCTGCATTAATGAGGCGAAGCGAAGGGATCGCGTCATCTATGACGGCAAGGAGACTAGGTACAGCGTGAAGAATCGTGATCTTTTGTGCCCTGAAAATGTCGCTTAGTTCATCGATAGACTTAGCTGTCGTAGCATCAGCGATCCATATGGTTGCTCCTGCAGCTAAACTGATCCAGGTTTCTTCGCACCACATGTCGAATGAGACAGAGAAGCCTTGATACACACGGTCTTCTGGAAGAATCTGAAGCACACTCTGTTCAGAGCGGATCAGGTGGCAAATCTGACGGTGACTGATGGGAATTCCTTTGGGCTTCCCTGTACTTCCGGAAGTATATAATACATAGGCACGGTCGTCTGGAAGGGCGGATATTTGGTAGCTTTTACTAACTGTGTTGAAATCCGGGCAAGCTGGAATGCGAAATACAGGACAAGATCCTTCATCCAGCGCATCACTGAAGCAGGCTGATGCGCCAACTTCCTGCATCACGGTATGTACACGATCGGCTGGCATTTCTCTGTCTAGTGGCACATAAGCGGCGCCAGACTTTGCTATTCCTAAAATGGCAACTGGTAATTCCATGCTTCTTGGCCACCATAAGCCTACACTATGGCCTCTGCCAATACCTTTTTCGTTTAAAAAAACGGCGATTGCATCACTCCAAAGGTCTAGTTGCCGATAGCTTAAAGTTTTTTCATTAAAAATGAAGGCTGTTTTATGTGGGTGATCTGCGACGGCAGCTCTAATGATATCTCCGATAGTCTCGTCTCTAGTGAATTCGGGACGTATATTGCCAATAACAATGCTTTTTGAATTCATGAGCACGCTGAAATTTAATTAATCGAAATAACCGAAATTTTTTCAGAAAACCACTAAAAACAAAAAAGACATTCATTAAAAAATGAATGTCTCTAATATGTAGGAGGATTGGTTTATCTAAGCGAAATCTAACCATGAGCTGCCATTCGAATAATCATCGATTGCAGTTACGTTATTTTCGTATTGCAGGGAAGCAATAAGTGCTGAAACTTCTTGTTTAACCATCGTGATACAGTTTTGAACCAGGTCTTTTCTGTATCCTTTTTCTTCTAATTTCAGTACATAGCCTACGCAGATTACTCTGGCTAATATTTTACCAAGGTCAACCATTTTACGCTGAGAAAGATTTTCAGATAGTTGGAAAGACAATTCCTTTTTAAAATAAGCAACTGGTTGAGAAGTGATCTTAAATTCAGCAAGAAAATCAAAAAGGTTGGATTGTTTTTGTTTCTTCATTGCACGGGTAATCATTTCTGCAGTTTGATTGTACAGCATTTCATTTGATCCTTCAAAAATCTGGAAAGGTCTGCTGTCCATAATCCCACGACCACCAATATGGCTGGTTCTGTAACCTTTTGCACCTGAAAGCTGAACCAATAACTGTGCAGATTCCTGCATTAAATCAGTAACAACGGCTTTCATGGTGTTGGCTTCCAATCCTTCCATTGCCAGATTGTGCTCAATACCACTGATTTCACTACTGTGTGCACACATCGCAGAACAGATCGTATAAGCAGATTGAATTCTGGAAAGTTGGAATTGAACATTGTCAATAGCCATTAAATTACCAGCGCCCACGATGCGGGTACGGCAATGCTGCATAGCTTCATCCAACATTCTTTTAATAAATCCCATACCCATTCCAGGAAACTGCATTCTGCTTCTGTGAAGGATATCCAACATCATTTTGATACCGGTAGTTTCCGGTTTTAATCTGAAATTTTGAGGGACTACAAGATCCAGTTGATTTAATCCGTAAGGAATCATGTATAAACCTGGATTATCGTAAAGTTCTTCTACTACGATTTGCTGTTTCGGTTTAGTAATATCACAAAGGAAGAAATCGATATCTCTGCCTAAATCACCATTTTCATTTGCATTTCTTGCGGCGATGATCCAGTAATCAGCCATGCCGGTAAGACCTTGCCAATGTTTAGTTCCTTTAATCTGGTAGCCTTCTGGCACCATTTTACTCGTCGTTTTCATGTTTAGGGCATCACTGCCATAATCAGGCTCAGTGATCATCAGACCACCCATGTTTCCTTTTTCCAGGAAGTTGTCGAAAATTCCTTTTTTAACAGATTCATCTGCGTATTTTGAAACCGGCTCCAGGAAAAGCGCAATATTGATCCCAAAAGTTAAAGATAGGGGCAGTGATTCATAAGAAGCAGCGGCTAAAAGGCCAAGGCATTCTTTAACGATACTTCCACGTCCACCATATTCGGTAGGAATTGCTACGGAAAGTGGTTTTTGATCCATAATTCCTTTAAGAATTTCAGGAGGTAAGCCTCTTTCCAGGCTCAGTTGATCAATGTCGGCCTGCACATGAAATAAGTGTTTCAATGTTTGCTCGAAGTCTCTGATGTAATCAGAAAACTTGATGTCGGTTAATGTCATATATAGAATACAAGTATTTTAAAAAGATCGTTAAGCAAATAAGTGAATATTTATCTAGAATCTTTATAAATAATAAACAATTTTTGCTGAACATCGAATTCAAAATAATGACAATCCCGCGAACTATAAAATGATCGTGGTCACATCAGTTGGATTTATCATGGATGCGAAGGTCCCTATTCCCTCTTACACAGCTGTTTAATCTAATCTTAGCAGGAATAAAAACGAAATTTCGTTTCATTGTGCTCAGGATAGTACCGAAATATACGGTTTATGCGTATTTAATAGGTTAAAAATAAAAAAAAATACCAGAGCTGGCGAATGCGCTAAAGGAGATTGTCGATTTTCAATGAAAGTTATTTAGGTATAGTATAATTTTTTATCTTTTTTAGTTGTAAAATTGATAAGAAATGAATAAGAGGTTTATCAAAAATTAACCCATAATTAGCGATTTTTTGTTTTGGAAAGCTAGGTAATCCGGATGTTCTGGAATGTTTAAATAAGCACACACTTGAGTTTTCCGTAGCTTTATCGAACATTTATTGACTATGCTATATATTTTTGATCCTGAAACAGATTACACCCTGGAAGACGAGCATGCATTACTGCGTCCATTACAGCTATCCGATACTGAACATTTGAATACTTTCGCTATTCATGAGCCTGATTTGTGGACTTATTCTCTGCAGAATGCAGGTTCTGAAAGCGCAATGAAGCAGTATATTGAAAAGGCATTGATGGCCAGGGAAAAGGGAATAAGTTATCCTTATATCGTTTTTGATAAGGTCAGGCAGCAGTATGCGGGCACTACCCGTTTGTACGATATTGATCTTTCCAGCAAATGTCTGTCCTTAGGTTATACCTGGTATGGCAAGGATTTTCAGGGTACTGGATTGAACAAGCACTGCAAGTATTTACTATTTGAATTTGTGTTTGAGCAAATGGGTTTTGAGCGGATTGAGTTTCGTTTAGACAGTTTGAATGCCCGAAGCATGAGTGCCATAAAAGGGCTGGGCTGTACTTTAGAAGGAGTATTGAGAAGTAACAGCTATCGCCCAGATGGCAGCAGAAGGGATTCAGCAGTGCTGAGTATCTTAAAAGCAGAGTGGTTTGATGGGAAAAGGGAACTACTGAAAAGTAAACTGGTCTAGTCCTTTAAAAGAAGCGTTTTTTTGTCAGGTTAACGTAAGATGAAAACCGATCCTGCCTAGTATTCTTTTTTAGAGGCCTTGCTCTGGAATAGAATATGTAAATTGGCGGTAATAGATCATACTTATCCATCAGTAATGCAAAAAATAGAACAGACCGAACTGCATTTAGAAGTCGATCCAAATAAATTGGATTCCAAGATTAAAAGTTTTGAATACAATGGCAACCATTACCTTTATGTATGCCATATTGATAAGTACTCCGATAAAGCGGGTGGACATACTGATGATCGTCCTGATCAGGTTAAATTACTGGTGAAAAGCTTTTATGGTAAGTACCTGAATATGGATGTGCCCTTGAAAGACCTGAATACTCCGGCTTTTAATGATCAATTGATCAAGTCTATCAATCAAAATCTGCTTTCTACAGAGCCGAGTTACTAAAGGATAGTTGTATAGGATAGCCTTTAAATAAAAAAAAGACGACGTCTGGAGCAACGTCGCCTTTAATTAAGAAATAAATCTTGTACACCCAATAGGATTCGAACCTATGACCTACGGTTTAGAAAACCGTTGCTCTATCCAGCTGAGCTATGGATGCATTTACCTTGTTGGTGCGACAAATGTAGGAGTAAAAATGAACATCTACAAATCTAATTTGCATTTTTATCGCCTCTAATGCGCATTTGCCTGCTTTTAAGCACGATACAATGTGAAAAAAAAAGCAAATCAAATAAACATAAACTGGAGATCAGCGTCCAGTATTTACTTTAAATAAAGATTAAAGTATTATTCTGATTGTTAATGTCCTGCACATTAGGTTCTTATATTGAAATCCTTTTCTGCGGATACAGTTCTGTATGGTTTAGAATCAGGTGCATAATGTAATCATTGGAAGGGAAAGGCTGCAAAGCTGATTTTAGCATTCCAGGCTCATTTACATCGGTATACGGAGAAATATAACCCATGCCGTATAATTTTCCTTGTTCCACGAGGATGCAGCTTTGTTCATCTTCTGTTCTTCCGGTGTCTAAAATTGCAAAGCTCGGCAGCATGGTTTTCAACTGTTCTATTGCATATTTTACACGCACATTATAAGCTGGTGCTGATTCTTTGCCCAGGCAGGCACCACTGCAATTTCCTTCTTCATGACCTGTACAGGCCAGTCTTTTGCTTTGGATATAGCAGAGCTTCTCACATAGAAAATGATCTTTGATGAGAATTTTCAGTACATGATGTCCTTCCAAAATGGTATTGAAGCTATACAAAACCGGCATGTTTTTCTTGAAAGTATCCAGCCCTAACCTCAGGTATCCTTTTTGATCTTCAAAAGCGTAGAGTGCATATTTCTGCTCATAGCGTTTCATGGCACGGTTGTTTTCCGGCCATAGTCTTTTGATCTCTGTTGCTTCCAGGATAAAGGCCATCAGTTCTGTGCCGCAAACCTCAAAATCTACGGTGTAGATGTCTTTTAGAAAGTTCTGACGTTGCTTTGCTGTGCTGTTTCCCGTGAAATGGGAGCACACTCTTTTCTTCAGGCTTTTAGCTTTCCCGATATAAATTACTTTTCCTTTTTGATCTTTAAAGTAATAAACCCCAGGACATAAAGGAAGTCGATCTATCTGGGATTTAGGTAGGTTAGGAGGGAGTGCCTGTTCTTTAGAACCGATTTTTAAGGAGGCCGGGATAATTCCTTCCGAGTCATTGGCCAGTAAAAGGCTTAATAATTCTGCCGTGGCTGCGGCATCGCCACCAGCCCTGTGGCGGTTATTCAGGGAAATCTTTAATGCAGCACACAATTTTCCAAGGCTATAAGAGGCATGTCCAGGGATGATTTTACGACTCAATCTTACCGTACATAATTTTTTGCATTGCAGGTCATAACCAGCAACAGAGAGGTTATGCTTGATAAAAGAAAAGTCAAAATTCACATTGTGGGCCACAAATATTTTATCCTGCAGCAGGTTATAAATCTGCTCAGCTACTTCATGAAACATCGGAGAATCTTCAACCATATCATTACTAATGCCGGTTAAGGCTTCAATATGAGCTGGAATATATTGTCCAGGATTGATCAGTGTTTCATACGAATCTACCACAGAAACGCCGTCATGCACCAGGATTGAAATTTCCGTAATTCCATTTCCTGCAGCATGACCGCCAGTGGTTTCTATATCTACAACAGCGTACAGCATAGTTTCTTTAAAAGAGTAATTTTAATCCGTAAATATGCTAATAATTTTAGTATATTATCAAATAATTCAAATAAATGACTCGATCAGAAGAAATTAATGTTTAAAAGCTGGTTTCGATTTTGATCGGATTACTAAGAATTTTATGAATCGGGCATTTATCTGCAATTTGCATCAGCCTGTCCTGCTCTTGAGCAGATAAAGTTCCGGTGAACGTTATTTTTTTGCTGATCCTAGTTTCTTTACTCATTTCGTCTTCATTGCATATCGCCAATTCTACTTTGATGCTTTCTAAATTCATCTTTTTGCGATCGGCATACATCCGGATCGTAATGGCGGTACAGCTGCCCAGACTTGCTAGTAATAAAGCACCCGGTGCCATCCCTTCATTTGTTCCTCCTACTTCCTCCGGCTCATCTGCATAGATGAAATGTCCATCGGAATATATTTTTGTTTTGTAATGTGAGTGGTCTAATTCTGTAATTGCAGTGATTTTGTTTGCTGACATATTGGGTGAATAAGGTATAAATATAGGATATATGTGTATTGCAACAACTCAATGTTTGAAACGTTTGTGATGCAGCCATAAATAGTGCAAAGTTTTTACAATATCATATCAATTACTTAAGATTAGCTAAACATTTCAAAGTTAGATTTGTTATATGTCACCTAACCACTATAAATATGCTAAGCAATTATCTCAACTTTCAGTTTGATGTTCAGGGCAAGTCTGTGAATGGTTTTTGCATGCAGATTCAAGACGATTTTCATGAAACTTATGCAGTAGTATTAGATGGATATCATTCCTTTTGCGTGTGGTTAGATGCTACCAGCACCTGGAGATCTTCCAGACATACCAGCGTTGAACCAAAAATCCTGGAGCAAATTATTAACCGATTAACCCTCAGTAAGCTAGGTTAAATTTCTATAAATATTTTTTATTTCCCTTTATTCTTAATACGAAGGCATCAAATGTGATAATGTCTTGTCGGAATATTGAGTCTTTTTGTCGTTTTTTAGTATTGTCGGTATTTATGGCGCAAGTGGCAGTAACTTATAATCCTGCCACGGCTTCTTTTATTTATAAACAACAATATTTTAAGCGCTGATATTATCCAAAGAACATATAGCATAAGCCGATCGCAGTACATACGCCTACTAAATCTGCCAGTAACATTGCACCGATTGCATATCGCGTATTGGTTACGCTAACCGAGCCAAAATAAACGGCGATCACGTAAAATGTAGTGTCTGAAGAACCTTGCAGAATGCTGGATAATCTACCAGCAAAGGAGTCTGGTCCATGAGCAGTCATGGTATCTATCATCATCCCTCTGGCACCACTTCCACTCAGCGGTCTGATGAGTGCGGTGGGAATACCATCAATAAAACGGGAATCCATGCCTAAAGCTGTGCACACATGTTTTAATCCGTTGATGACCATGTCAAATGTACCGCTGGTACGTAATAAACTGATGGCAACCAACATCCCCACTAAATAAGGAATAATTCGGATTGCGGTATCAAAACCACCTTTAGCACCTTCTACAAAAGCATCATAAACGTTGATGTTTTTATATAAACCACCCAATACGATCAATAAAAAGATCAATAATAACAATCCGTTGCTTAGAATTCCTGAAAACTCCTGCAATCCGGCAGTAGTTAAACTGGTGAGGTAAAGCACTAATAATCCGATAATGGAAGACAATCCCAATACCCAGGCCATGATCACCGGCTGAAAAATATTGATCTTTTGCTTAAACGAAACGATAAACATGGCGGCCATGGTGGCTACAAAAGTAGCAATCATGCAAGGGATAAATATATCTGTTGGATTTGCTGAATTTAAAGAAGCACGTACTGCGATAATGCTGACCGGGATTAAGGTTAGTCCGGAAGCATGTAAACAAAGAAACATGATCTGCGCATTGGAAGCTGTGTCTTTATTGGGATTCAGTTCCTGCAGACTTTCCATTGTTTTTAGTCCGAAAGGGGTAGCTGCATTGTCTAGCCCTAATAAGTTTGCGGAAAAGTTCATCACCATGTGGCCTGTTGCCGGGTGACCTTTAGGAACATCCGGGAAAAGCTTGGAGAAGAAAGGGCTAATGATTCTCGACAACAAACGGATGCCTCCGGCTTTTTCTGCAATGCTCATAAAGCCCATAAATAAAGCCATAATTCCGATCAGCTTTAAGCAGATATTGACTGCAGTCCAGCAGGTCTCGATGATGCCATCTACCTTCAATACGTTACCTGCATCACTGGCTTTTCCAATGATCATGAGGTTGAAAATTTCTGTTTCTCCAAGAAAGAAACACTTAAAACTGGCTACTGCAATCGCGATGATAATGAATGCAGACCAGATCCTACTTAGGGCCATTAAAACAAAATTAGTTGAAGCGTTAAATTTATAGTTTTGATTCTAATAATCGGGTGTTAAGCACTAATAATTATCGTTGGATAAGGATAAAAATGTGGATGATAGAAATCTGCCGCTCAAGTAAACAGAAACGGCCGCATCCTCAATGAAGGGATACGGCCGTTTTGATACTAAAATTAATTGATAATGATCAATCTTTAATGATCATTAGGGCTTATCATCTGTTAGCTCAAAGCCCCATGTTTTTCCTTTTTCTGTAGCAGGGATTCCTGAGGTCATCCATGCTGGTGCTTTAGCACCTTTCAGATAATAATCGAAAAACTGCTGTTCTCTGATCTGAATGTCTTTTCTATTCTGACGCTGCACCAGGTTGTGTGCTTCACCGTTGTAATTGAGCATCCATACCGGTTTTCCAAGGCGTCTCAAGCCACTAAACAGCTCAATTCCCTGGTACCATGGTACGGCACCATCCGCATCATTTGCCATGATCACTAAAGGCGTGTTTACCTTTGGTAAGAAAAATAAAGGAGAGTTCTCGATATACAAATCTGGTTTCTCCCAAAGAGTAGCACCGATTCTACTTTGTGTCTTCTCATATTGGAACTGTCTGTTCATGCCACTTTCCCAACGCATGCCGCCATAGGCAGAAGTCATGTTCGCAACTGGCGCACCAGCCCATGCTGCAGCATACATATTGGTACGTGTAATCAGGTGTGCTACCTGATAACCACCCCAGCTTTGTCCCTGGATACCAATTTTACTGCCATCTACCCAAGCGTTTTTCTTCAGGGCTTCTACACCGGAATTGATATATTCTTCTGCAGATTTTCCAGGATAACCAGTTTCATAAGAGATGTCTGGTGCAAATACCAGGTAGCCATTACTCACGAAAAAAGGAATGTTTAACCTCGATGGCGTAGGAGCGGGCGGCTGATAAGCATAAAGTCCATCAGAAAGTTTCTCATAGAAATATACGATCATCGGATACTTTTTGGTCGGATCGAAGTTTTCCGGTTTATATAAAATACCTTCTGATTTAAAGCCTTTAGGGGTATCCCATTTTACCAATTCAGCGGTTCCCCAATTGTAGTTTTGCTGTTGAGGATTGGTGTTACTCAATTTTATCTCTGTTTTCAAGTCTTTTGAAACATAGACATTCGGAGAAAGGACATAGTTTCCTTTGTCGTAGATATACATTTCTGCATCCTTAGCTTTTGCTAAATCAGAGTACTTGTATTTGTCCATCACGATCAGTTCCGGGTTTTTCTGATCGCCAACATTCGTTTTATAGAAACCATTTTCTTTGGTCGTATTGTTGAAAGCATCCATTAAAATGTGCTGCTTTTTTCCAAGGAAACGGCTTTCCGGATCTAGCTTCTGGTAACGGAAAGTCAGCTTATTCTGTCTGCCAAAACCATTAGTTAAGTTTTTTGCAGGGGTTTTTCCTTCAGGAGAGAACTCCCAGATGTCATATCTGTCGTAGATTAAAACGGTCTTGTCATCTTCTGTCCACGCGGCTACACCATACGCAGAAGGGCTGTCAGGAACATCATTTTCTTCATCAACCAGTTTAACGGCCAAACCATTATTTAATGGCGTTACCTTTCCGGTAGCCACCTGGTAAGTAGAATAATTGCCTGTTTTCTTATCAAAGAAAAGCACATATTTCCCTCCTGGAGAAGCCATAGCAGAGCCTGAAAGTCCTTCCATAATCTTCTTCCTGGCGCCAGTTTTTACGTCTACCAGGTAGTAATCTTTGATGGTACTTGCAGTCCATTGCTGCTGCACTCTATTGCCAAAATCTGTAGAGGCCAATGCGAAAGGCGCATTTCCTTCATCCATGACTACTGCGTCGGGTAACTTCACATCTGCTAGCGGAACAATTTTCGGGTCGCTGTTGAAGATTTCAATGGCAGAGAGGTAAGTTCTTTTGGCTTCTTTGTCTGCATTTTTCAGCTGCATTGGCTGCAGGTAATCGTCTTTATACCCCCAGATGTCTAGTTTTGCATTTTCAAAATCTACCAAAGTCGTATCTTTTGGTGTTTTCACAGGAGCAATGCCGAAGAATAATTTCGTGCCATCCTTGCTAAAATTAACGCGTGAATCACCGCTTACTGCCCATTTTTTAGGCATACCAGGAATGGCATTGTCTACCAGAATCTGCGCAGTATCTAAAGAAAGCGAGTTGTAGTATACATTGAATTCTTTCAGCTCCGTTTTCTCCGGACTTTGTTCTCCTACAAAAGCTAAATACGCCCCATCCTCATCAAAAGCAAAGTTTTTGAAAGTACCTTTTCCTTTGACCAATGTTTTCAGCGTTCCTTTTTCTGTATTCAAAACAAACACACCTACTGCTGCGGTTTTGTCTTTTTTGGCGCCAGTACAGGCAAAGATAAATTGTTTTCCGTTTTTGCTGAAGGCATACTCGCTCACATACTTAAACGTACGTTCTACACCCGTATTCAGGTTTTTAAAGATCAGGTCTGTGCCTTCGGTTTTTCCGGAAGCTGCTGCATCGTCTTCAGCAAAAAAATCTTCATTGTCTTTCTTCTTGTCGGTAGCAGCAGGCGAAGGTGTTTTCTTGGCGGTATCGATCGGTTTTTCGAGTTGATAAGCTAAAAATCCAGCCGCTTTCTCTGGCATTTTATAGGACTTTACACGTGCGACTTTTGATATCGCCATGCTGGTTAAGTTGACGATTCCCAAACTGTCTTTAGGCTGGTCATCTGCTTTTTTCTTTTTAATTTTTGCCTGACGAATGTCCTTTTGAAATGGTTTGATGGCAAATACTGCATATTTTGAATCTGCACTGAACTGTGCATTTGTACCACGATTGACTTTTAATTTGGCCAGGTTGACCAGGTTATTGAGGTATAGATTGGCATCACCTTCTTGCTGGTTGATCCCATACATGGCCCAGGTGCCATTGTTACTGAGTTGTTTCGATCCCACAGATTCCCAGGTATCATAAACACTATGATCTAATGGCTTTTTCTGCGCATACGCTGCACTGGCCATTAACAAGAACATTAGTGTGAGTTTTTTATGCATCATAAAGACTGTTTTTACTTGTTTATTTCTTCAGCTTTAAATTTCTGCTTTTTTCGTCCTATATCCGCAATGTGCACCAAATTATTACAAAAAAAACCGCCTTAAATGCAAAAAGCACCCGAAAGGTGCTTTTTGAACGTCTTAAAATAAGACTATTTTTTCTTTGCCTGTGCTGCCGCTTGTTGTTGCGAACGCATATAGTCGTCTAATCTCGTTTGGAATTTAGATTTCTTTTTATTCTCTACAGGTTTTGTTTTGTTCTCTTGTAAAGTACGGTGAATCTTCTCATCATCAACCATAGATTTAATCATGAACTGCTGTGCAAATGTCAGCATATTCGCCAGGAAGTAGTAATAGTTTAATCCTGATGGATAGCTATTCAATACCCCTAAGAAAATGATTGGCATGATGTAACCAATATACTTCATCTGACCTGTTGCACCAGAAATCTGGTTATTGAAATAAGTGTAGATCAAGGTCGAAATCGTCATCAATACACACATTAAACTCAAGTGATCTCCGATAAATGGAATAGTGAAACCAAATTTGATGAAATCATCATAAGTGGAAAGATCTTTCATCCATAAGAAGCTTTCTCCTCTTAACTCAAACAAGTTCGGGAAGAAGAAGAAGAAGGCCATTACAAAAGGCAATTGCAGTAACATTGGTAAACAGCCCCCCAATGGGTTTACGCCTACCTGCTTATACAATTTCAGGTATTCCTGTTGTAAAAGTGTTGGGTTATCTTCGCCTACTTTGGCTTTAATCACATCCATTTCTGGTTTAAGAATTCTCATCTTAGCCATAGAGATGTATGATTTATACGTCAGCGGAGACATAGCAACTTTAAGAAGGATCGTCAGGATCAAAATGATCAGGCCATAGTTCCATCCAAAACCTTCCAAGAATTTAAATACCGGCAATACCACAAATCTGTTGATGTATTTCAATGGCCAGTAACCCATATCTACTAATTTCTCAATTTCGTGCCCTTGTGCTTTTAGCGTAGAGAACTTATTGGTACCGAAGTAGAAATCCATCGCATAGTTTTGTGAAGCTGACTGGCTGAAACGTAATTTCATGTCTGCATCATAGCGTTTGATTTCACCTGGTTTGGTAGAATCTGTGATGGCAAGTTTACCGCTTTCAAAACCGTCTTTAGAGATCAGGACTGCAGAGAAAAACTGTTGTTTGAAGGAGAACCATTCGATTTTTCCTTTTTTCAATTCTTCAGTCTGGTCTTTAGCAACGCTCAAATGATCTGGGCTTGCATTTGTGTATTTGTAGAAAGGAGCAGAGTGTTCTTTTTCTTTCTTCGCAGATTTCTCCTGCTCTAATAACGTTGCAGACCAGTTTAAAGAGATAGAATCCGTTTGGATCACCTGGTTTAAACCATTCAGATTAATGTTAAAAGCAACATTGTTCGACTTAGGTTTTAAATCGTAAGTATATTCAATGTATTGATCACCTTGATAAGTGGCACGCATGCTCACTTTATTGTCTGTTACTGTTGGTGTAAAATAAAGATCATCAGTATTTAATACTTTACCGTTGATGTTCATTTTTAGACCAAACTTATTCTGGTCGCCGTCAAATAAAATAACTGGTTTTCCATTGTAAGTTTTTTGATCTTTCACCTGTACAGATAAGATCTTACCACCTTTATTGGTTAACGTTAATTTTAAGTTCTCATTCTCTAGAACAGTAGTCTGAGGAGTACCTGCGATGCTGCCACCAAATGGTCCTGATAATGCTGCTGAATCCACAGCTGGTGTTGCCGCTGCAATTGCAGGAGCAGTGGTTTTTGAGGCTGCATTAGCTTTTTTCAAAGAATCTGCGGCAATTCTTTCCTTTTCTTTGGTGATTTCAGTCTGACTGGGACCAAAAAAGTAAAAAGAACCGGCCAAAACGATCATGATCAGGAACAGGCCTGTAAACGTATTTCTATCCATTATTGTTATTTAAACTCGTATTATTTGATTTTCTTCTTCGCAAATTCCATCGCGGCGGCGACAAATTTAACAAAAAGTGGGTGAGGATTAGCAACTGTTGATTTTAATTCTGGATGAAATTGTCCACCAACGAAGAAAGGATGGTTTTTAAGCTCCACAATTTCTACTAAATGACTGTCAGGATTTAAGCCTGAAGCAATCATTCCTGCTGCTTCATACTGCTCCAGGTAGGCGTTATTGAACTCATAACGATGTCTGTGACGCTCAGTGATGTGTACTTTTCCATAAGCTGCATAAGCTTTTGTTCCCTTTTTAAGGTCACATGGATAAGAACCTAAACGCATCGTACCTCCTTTATTGGTGATCGTTTTTTGGTCTTCCATCATGTTAATTACTGGATTTTCTGTGTTTTCGTCGATTTCAACAGTATTTGCATTGGTTAATCCCAATACATTTCTACCGAATTCAATCACTGCACACTGCATCCCTAAACAGATCCCGAAGAAAGGAACGTCATTTTCACGAACATATTTAATCGCATCGATTTTTCCTTCAATACCACGGCTTCCAAAACCAGGAGCAACCAATACACCGTCTAAGTGTGCTAATTTTTCTTTGGCATTGTCTGCATAGACACCTTCAGAATGGATATATTCTACTTTTACTTTACACTCATTTTTAGCACCTGCATGTACAAAAGATTCAATAATCGATTTGTAAGCATCAGGAAGCTCTACATATTTACCAATCAGACCGATTTTAACTTCTGAAGTCGGGTTTTTCAAACGACCAAGGAAATCTTTCCAGCTTTCCATATCCGGTTCATTTTTCTGCGCCAGCTTCAATTTGCTCAATACCGTTTTGTCCAATTGCTCTTTCATCATCAGCAATGGCACATCATAAATTGTTGAAGCATCAATAGATTCCACAACTGCATTGATGTTTACATTACAGAACAACGCGATTTTCTTACGAATATCCATATTGATATGGTGTTCCGTACGACAAACCAAAATGTCTGGCTGGATACCATATTCCAATAACGCTTTTACCGAGTGTTGTGTTGGTTTTGTTTTCAATTCTCCTGCAGCAGCAAGGAAAGGAATCAAAGTCAGGTGAATTACAATAGCATTGTTCGCACCTTCTTCCCATTTAAATTGACGTACTGCTTCAATGAAAGGTAAAGATTCAATATCACCAACAGTACCGCCAAGTTCTGTGATCACGATGTCGTACTTACCAGTATCACCCAAGATGCGCATGTTGCGTTTGATCTCATCAGTGATGTGTGGAACTACCTGAACCGTTTTTCCAAGATACTCGCCTTGTCTTTCTTTGTTGATTACATTTTGATAAATCCTTCCAGTCGTGATGTTGTTCGCCTGTGAGGTTGGAATGTTTAAGAAACGCTCATAATGACCAAGGTCAAGATCTGTTTCCGCACCATCTTCTGTTACAAAGCATTCGCCATGCTCATAAGGATTTAACGTTCCCGGATCAATGTTGATATACGGATCAAATTTTTGAATGGCTACACTGTAACCTCTTGCTTGTAATAATTTGGCTAATGAAGCGGAGATGATGCCCTTACCTAATGAGGAAGTAACACCGCCCGTAACAAAAATATACTTAGTCATGTTTGTGATTTTCTGAAAATAAAGGCAGCTTTAAGGGCTACTTTTATTGTTTTTGTACGGGATACAAAGTTAGCAAATAAAACGGAAGCTAAAGGGCTAAATGTGGAAATATTGTTGATCTTGTAAATTCGAGACCTAAGCGCTTATGGCTGATAATGTTAAAGCGTGAAACCGTAGAACCGCTTTTTTACCAGTTCCGGTTTTTGTTTTAGCAGCTCATCGTGTCTGGAATATATTTCGATTAATTTGTTGAATTCTTTCTCTGTTACTATCTTTTTACCTCTTCCAGGAGGCGTAATGGCTAAAGATTGTTCAGCATAAGGCGTTACTTTTGTGGCAAACCAGGTGCTGAAATAGCGGGGGATGGCTAGTCCGAGGATCATTCCAGGTAAGCCGCTAAAACCTTCCGGGCCACCTTTCAATAGAATGTCATCTGTGTAAAAAGCAACCACATAAACGGAGTCATTCATCACTCCAATGGCTTTTCTGCAATCATAACCGGCAATATTGCGCATTTCGTGCATAATTTTCCATTCCATTTTAGGAATAGTATCGGTTAAGAGGTAATCCTCTCCAAGAATCCTCTTTTTAATCACGCGCTTGTCCTGGTGATAGTTTGTATAAAGTTCATTTTCTGAATTATCATTAAATCCAAAAAGAGAAAACTCGGGCTCATCCTCCTGTTTTTTTACCGGCTGAAAGAGCGATTTTGAATTGTCGAATGATAGTTCCCACAAGCTGGTTTTATATTTTTTAATCCGTTCAGAAATTGCCGAATTCTCCATCAGACGTTGCAAATTCACCTTTTTTTCAAATATAATGCTGCCATTTGGCACAAAAAGTTGCTGTGCCTTTACCGGCGTAAAAGAAATGGATAAAAGTAACAGACAAGCCAATTGTTTCATGATCGTTTATGGATTAGCCCCGGCTTTAGTAAAGTTACCACTTAAATTCCAGTTTATGCCAATCAATACATAACGTGGAATATAGCTGAATGTGTTTTCAGAGATCAGGTTTCCACCCACAAACCGATTGTAGCCAATTTTTTGATTGAGGATGTCTGTGGCAGTCAGTTTCAGCTCAAAGGCTTCACTTTTTCCTAATTTCGTAGCCAGATAGCTGTTCAGGATGACTACGTTCAGGTCTGTTTCAAAAGAAGAATTGGCCGGACGTAAGGAGATGGAAAGTGTACTGTTGAATTCTGAACGGTAAGGCAATTGTACGGTTCCCGAGAATTCATGATTATGAGTGATGCTCTTTCCATCGTTGAAGCCTCCGATGGAGGAGGTGCCATACATGATAGAAGCGGAAGGAGAATAAGATAGGTCTACTTTGGAAGTGTAATAATTGAAAGAACCTTTCGCATTGTATTGAGTATTAATAGTGGTATTGCGTACACCATTGATTTTCGCGACATTTCCTGAGCGGTAAAAACTCAGGTCCAAGCCCATACGGAAATGAAGTTTTGAAAAGCCTTTTGAATAATACATATTTCCACTCCAGGAATTGTTGCCGTTTAAATTGATAAAGCTGGTCACGCGTTTTGCAAATTCATCTACGATTTCTGAATTTACAATGGCATTATTGGTAAATCCATAATTTAAAGAACCAGAAATAAACTGGTCACTGTTCATCATGAAGCTACTGTAGGAAACGGAAAAATTATTGGTAAATGAGGGCCTTAAACCTGAATTTCCAATCACCTGAAACAAAGGGTTGTTAATTTGTGTCACAGGCTGGATCTGTTCAATACTGGGCTGCTGCGTGAAACCATTATAGTTTAGCGCCATACTTGTATTGTTGCTGATCCTATAATAGATATTGGTTCGAGGAGAGAGGTTCAGGTAGCTTCTTTTGAAATTACTGGCTTTGTCTAAATCTTTCAGTTCAAAGTTGGTTTGGGTAGCTTCCAGGCCACTGGAGACAGATAGATCCTTCACCTTATATTGAAAAATTAATTTCCCGATATTGGAGAAATTAATGAATTTAAAGTTGTTACTCAGGGAGTCAATTTTTTTACGTTCACCAGTTACAGCATTAAAAACTAAGCGGTCACTGCTGGAAGCAATGGTTTTAAAGGTATATCCGGCTTCCATAGACCAGCGTTTTGTCAATAATTCCGCATAACTGATCCGGGTTCCAATAGAATTTTGTTTGCCGGAATTGTCTTTGATCAGGTTGATGTCTTCACTGTTTTTCCAATTGCCCAGGGCATCGTAATACTCGGTATGGTTGAAGCTGGTTTCCAGTCCTGAACTGTTTTGACTTTCCGGTTGAATATCTATTGACAATACCCTGCCTTTTTTCTTGAATTTTGTGGACCAGTTGATGTTCCCGTTGAAAAGGTCGGTCGCCCCATTTCCAATGTTGGATTGTGAATTCTGACTGATCGGTAATCCCTGATCATTGTTACTGCCATTAAAACTTTTGGATTCATTATAGCTTCTGTTCTTTTTTAGGCCAAATGATACCTTTAGGATAGATAAAGAATCGGTATGATAGGTATAAGTCCCGCGGATATTTTCACCGGTTACATTAGAATGGTCATCTGTAGTACCTGTACTCACGAGTTTTTGCCCAGAGGGCAGCAATTCCTGAGAGTTGGAGGTTTTATGGTTGGTATTCTGGTTATTGAATACTTTGAAATTCATCTTTAAACCCATCTTATTCTTGTAGAATTTATCGGAATAATGGGCGCCAAGGTTGATGTTGCTTGGCAGACCTCCGGTAGAAGAATAGTAATCATCATCGTCATCTCCACCAGAAGAATACATAATGGAACTACCATCGTCTCCGATCTCAATCTGATCATAATCTTCTCCTTTGAGCTTACGCATGGAATTGTTGATCTTAGAGTCATTGTCGAGGGTCGAATAGGTGCCAAAAATGGCCATTTTCAATTTGCTCTTAAATGCGCCTATCATCCCTCCATAATCCTGAAAAGCATCACTCCCGACATTGGCATCCAAAGTAGTCAGATAGCCGTTCTTAGCGTTGTCTTTCAGCTTGATGTTGATCGTCTTCTGCTTAATCCCGTCGTCAATTCCGGTAAGTTCTGCCGTCTTGCTTTTCCGTTCATAGACCTGAACTTCATCTACGGCATTCGCTTTTAGGTATTTGGTAGCCAGTAGGGGGTCGTCGCCAAAAAATTCGTCGCCATCTACAAGTACGGTTTTGACTTCTTTTCCCTGCGATTTTATCGCACCATTTTTATCTACTTCAATTCCCGGCAGCCTTTTGAGTAATTCCTGGACATTAGCATTGTTTCTTACTGCGAAACTATCAGCCTGAAAAACTAAGGTATCTCCACGCATTCTGATGGCTTTTTTAGTGGCCGCAATCACGACTTCATTTAGTAATTTGGATTTTAACTCCATATTTACCTGGCCGAGGTTCAAAATACTATCTGGGCCAATGCTGATGTTACGGAGGTAATCCGCCATTTTTGGGTAGCTGATCAGCAGCAGATAATTGCCAGCTTTAATATTTCCCCATTCGAAACGACCATTTATATCCGTACGTGCTGTTTTTACCAATATAGAATCCGTAGCCCTGATCAACAGGACTGCACTATTCTCAAGTACCTTTTTTTCTAAAGTATCAGCAACTAAACCTTTAATCACAGATTTTTGTGCAAAAGCGGTAAATGAAAATAAAGTGAAAAGTATATAAGTGAAAAGTTTTTTCAGCATAATTTACCAGCGATCTCCTCATGGTGATTTCCTAAATCTAACAACATTTTTTTTGTCTCTATTAAATTTTAATCATATTCTTTTAAGTATTTTGAATCTCTAAGCTTTAAGAATTAATTTTTTAAAAGATGAGCTGCTGCTAAACGCATCAGTGTTTGATATTTAGAAGCAGACTTTCTACTGCTCATTTCCCTCTTTACGGTATTATTGTTGCGGACTGGTTCCTGGTGTCTTTCCTGTTGCAGATTTGATAGGGGGATAGCGGCTGCCTGAAATTTTAGGCATAAAAAAGGCCCGAATAAAATCCGGGCACTTTTGTTAAAGTATATTTGGTTAGAATATGCGGTTTTAGGTTGTTATTTCTTTATTAGGTATGCTTTGATTATTTAAATATAATGCAAAATATAATTTAATCACAATATAATTTTCAACTTTTTTCATAAAGCGAATGAAAATATTTGATATTCTTGCTTTGTGACCTTTTTAAGGAGGATATGAGCGCTGGTTTAATTTTACTTGCAGCAGCTATAATAGGGTAAAACCTGTTTTTTCTGCGCCGACCAGGCGATATAAACTTCCGTTTCATTGGATAAACGGTACTTAAATCCATTCAGTCCGCTGCGTTTTAATTCATTATAGAAATCTTTATCCGGGGTATTTGCGTCTGCATGCTCATTTTCTGTCACTGCAGGTTCCAGAAAATTCTCCTCATCGAGAAATAATTTCAGCTCCTGCTGCATAAATTCCAGCTGTTTCGCCTGCTTTTTAAGGTCGAGCGTAGAAGCATAATTTTTTAACAGCTCAGTTGCCTTAAAATCCTTTTGGTAAATCTTTGCACCATCATGAGCTGTGATGCTGAAATTCATGATCATATCAGCAGGTTTCTGCCCTTTTAAGACCACTTTGAAGGTATCCAGCAATAAGGTGTCGCTGAATGCTTTTAAGACCGTATGGCCCTTCAGGTTCTTCTTTAAATCGTCCTCAGAAACTTTTGTCTTATTGCCTTTACAGGCAGCGAAGACGGCAAGAATTAACAATAAATAGGTAAAATGTTTCTTCATAAGGGGAAATTAATGGTTAAGCACCCAATATCTTTTTCAGGTCATCAGGAGTGTCAATGGCAATCGTTTCAATGTCGGTTACCCTGGTTTGAATCGCATAGCCATTTTCTATCCAGCGCAGCTGTTCCAAACTTTCTGCAATTTCCAGGGAAGAAGGAGGGAGTGCGGTAATCTCCTGTAATACAGTAGCTGTGTAGCCGTAAATGCCAATATGTTTATAAAACAAATGTGCCTGCAACCAGTTTTCTTTTTCTGCATTTCGCAGGTAAGGAATGGTCTGGCGACTAAAATACACCGCTTCTTTGCGGGCATTCAACACCACCTTTGGCAAATTATGGTTAAATAATTCTGTTTCTGTATGGATTTCCTTGATGAGGGTAGCCAGCTGTACGTTCGGGTTTGCAAAGCAGGAAACCAATAAGTCTATCTGTGCCGGATCTATAAAAGGTTCATCACCCTGTATGTTGATGAGTACCTCAAAACCAGGTAATTGCCTGGCTACTTCCGCACATCTGTCTGTGCCGCTTTGGTGCTGAGTGCCGGTCATGATGTACTCGCCACCAAAACTTTTCAGTTCTTCGGCGATGCGTTCATCATCCGTGGCCACGACTACTTTGTCGAGCCCCTTCGCTTTAATCGCCTGCTCATATACCCTGCGGATCATGCTTTTCCCCTGAATGTCCACTAAGGGCTTTCCGGGGAAACGCGTAGAAGCAAAGCGGGCTGGAATTACTCCAAGTACCTTCATCTTAAAATAAACCGTTTATTTCTGCATCAATAGACCGGATAATACTGCCCAGATCTTCTGGATTATTCGTGAAATCAAGCTTGTTTTTATCAAGAATCAGCAATTTCCCCATATTGTAATCCTTAATCCAGGTTTCATATTTTTCATTTAGCTTCGATAAATAGTCAATACGAATACTGGCTTCATACTCACGGCCACGACGCTGGATGTTATTTACCAGCGTTGGGACAGATGCACGCAGGTAAACCAATAAGTCTGGCGGTTTAATAAATGAGGTAATGTTCTCAAATATCGCCCGGTAATTGTGGTGATCTCTGGTGGTCATTAAGCCCATCTCATGAAGGTTTTCCGCAAAAATATGTGCATCCTCATAAATGGTTCTATCTTGAATCACATTGCGTTTGTTGTTCTCAATATCCACAATCTGCTGGAAACGATTGTTTAAAAAGTAAATCTGTAAGTTAAAGCTCCATCTTTTCATGTCGCTGTAAAAATCTTCCAGATAAGGGTTATCGTCTACCTCTTCATATAAAGCTTCCCAGCCATAATGTTTGGCAAGTAATCCTGTTAAGGTGGTTTTACCGGCACCAATATTTCCAACTATAGCTATATGCATATTTTAATAATTTATCTAGCTTTTGTAGCTATATGATCTAATTTTATCGACTAAAAGGATTTGAATCCGATCAGTTCTCTCGCTTCTTTAATGGTTTTTTGTGCACTTTCTCTGGCTTTTAAAGCACCATGTTTCGCTACCTGACGTAAATAAGAAGTGTCTTTAGAAAGTTCTTCAATTTTTTCACGAATCGGCGTATTGAATACGATCATGTCTTCTGCCAGCTGCTTTTTGAAATCACCGTAACGAATCTCACATTTGTTATATAAACCATCGAAATGCGCCATCGTATCTGCCGGGGAAACAATTTTCATCAGGTCAAATAAGTTTTGGATCGCTTCAGGTTTTGGCTGATTGTCTTCCGTCGGTCCACCATCTGTTACTGCACGGGAAACCTTTTTACGGATCACCTCCGGGCTGTCAGAAAGGTAAATACAACTTCCGTCGCCAGATGATTTACTCATTTTTCCTTTTCCATCTAATCCTGGAACTTTTACCAAGTTCTCCGAATAGTTGAAAGCAAAAGGTTCAGGGAAAAGGTCTGTTTTGTACATTCTGTTGAAGCGATTTCCGAAAGTACGGGTCATTTCCAGGTGTTGTTCCTGATCCTTTCCTACCGGAACTTTAGTCGCTTTGTGGATCAGAATATCTGCAGCCATCAAGGTTGGGTAGGTCAATAAACCTGCGTTCACATTGTCAGATTGTGATCTGATTTTATCTTTAAAAGAAGCACTGCGCTCCAATTCGCCCATATAGGCATTCATATTCAAGTATAAATACAACTCTGCAACTTCAGGAACGTCAGACTGGATATAGATGGTGGTTTCTTCCGGATCAATTCCGCAAGCAAGATATTCTACTAATACATGTTTTACATAACCATGAAGATCGTCAGGAGTTGGATGTGTGGTTAAAGAATGAAGGTCGGCAATGAAAAAGTAGCAATTGTAATCATATTGCATCTTCACAAAGTTTTTAACCGCACCAAAATAATTTCCCAGGTGTAATTTTCCTGTAGGACGTATCCCGCTAACTACCGTTTCTTTCATGCAACGAAATTAAGAAAAAACAGGTATTGGGGAGGCGTATAATTTCATTTTTATCTTTTATAAACCGGATGACCGATGAATTTACATTGCAATGAGCATATTAGCGGTCTGCTCTTTAAAAAAATAGTAGTTTTGAATCCATGATCCGCCTCTTAAAACATAGCCATCGCCTCTATTCCATATTTGTTATTTTGTCGCTTTCGGTGGTGTTTTATCCGTTTTACTTCGCTGCGGCACAGTCTCCGAAGGGTTATCTGATACTGAACAAGCTGAGAAAAGTCAATAGTTTCCTCAGCAGCTGGCTCACCGGGATCTTTTTTCGCTTTACTTTTGAACAGCCTTTAGACAAAAATCAGACTTACATTTATTGCGCCAACCATACTTCCAACCTGGACATCATGATTTTTTGTATCCTCGCTCAGGGGAAATTTCATTTTATGGGGAAGGATGCCTTGTTGAAAAACCCAGTATTGAAAATCTTTTTTAAGACGATTGATATTCCGGTCAACCGCGACAGTAAGATTTCTGCTTTCAGAGCTTTTAAAAAGGCGGGCGAGCGACTAGAAGCGGGTTGGAGCCTGATTATCTTTCCGGAAGGTGGGATTGACGGATTACATTATCCACCAGTTCTGCAGTCTTTTAAAAACGGGCCGTTCCGTTTGGCTATAGAAAAGAAACTAGCCATTGTGCCGGTAAGTTTATCCGATGTATGGAAAAAAATGTGGGATGATGGATCAAAATATGGTAGTACGCCCGGAATTTGTGATATTTACATCCACCAGCCGGTGACCACCCATGATTTAACCCCAACAGATGCCGATCAGTTGAAAGAACGCATCTTTAATTTAATAAATAGTAAACTGCTTAACGCATGACCATAGATAAAGAAACGATATATAAAGTGGCCGACCTGGCCAGAATCGCCATAGAAGAGAAAGAAGTGGATAGCCTGATGGGGGATATGAATAAGATCCTTACCTTTATGGAGCAGCTCAATGAGTTGGATACCAAAGGTGTAGCGCCATTGGTGTACATGAATGAAGAAGAAAATGTTTGGCGGGAAGATGTGGTGAAACAAGAGATTGCTGTGGCCGATGGATTGAAAAATGCAGCGAAACACAATGAAAACTTCTTTATGGTGCCTAAAATCCTAGAAAAATAAAGCCGGATGTAACATTCCGAGGTACTTTGCCGTCTAAAACAAAAACCCGAATAATTTAGCTACCAATGGAAAAAGCGTTAATCAACATCAAAGATATAGGCCGTAAATACGTGATCGGATCAGAAGTGATCCATGCTTTAAAATCAGTTTCATTGGACATCCAAAAAGGTGAATTTGTAGCATTAATGGGGCCTTCTGGTTCCGGAAAATCTACGCTGATGAATATTTTAGGCTGCCTGGATACCCCAAGTAAAGGGACTTATGTATTGAATGGGATTAACGTCAGCCAGATGACCGAAAATGAACTTGCAGAAGTTCGGAACAAGGAAATCGGTTTTGTATTCCAGACTTTTAACCTGTTGCCGCGCTCTACTTCCCTGGATAATGTGGCTTTGCCATTGATTTATTCAGGTGCAAATAAGAAGGAACGCGATGCAAGAGCACATAAAGCATTGGAAAATGTAGGCCTGGGAAACCGGGTAACGCATAAACCAAATGAGCTTTCAGGTGGTCAGCGACAAAGGGTGGCTGTTGCAAGAGCTTTGATCAATAATCCTTCGATTATCCTTGCCGATGAGCCTACAGGTAACTTAGATACCAAAACATCAGTTGAAATTATGGGCCTGCTGGAAGAGATTCACAGTAAGGGAAATACCATTATACTCGTTACCCATGAGGAAGATATCGCGCAGCATGCCCACCGTATTGTGAGGATGCGTGATGGTTTAATTGAAAATGACTACCTCAATACCGATATCAAAACAGTTTCTCCACGCCTCGTGAAATTAGAGGAAAGTGGTGACGACTTCGAAAAAATTGGTTAATTTTCCAATATGAAGATATATACCAAAACCGGCGATAAGGGTTTGACCTCCTTAATTGGTGGAACCCGCGTGCCTAAGTTCCATTTACGCATCGAATGCTATGGAACGGTAGATGAGCTGAACTCTTATATCGGACTCATCATGTGCCAGGATATTGACCCTCATCACCAAAAAGTGCTGAAGGAAATCCAGGATAGGTTGTTCACCGTAGGTGCGGCACTCGCTGCTGATCCCGAAAAATCGAGGATGAAAATCCCGGATCTCCACGATACCGACATTACTTTACTGGAAGAGGAGATGGACAATATGCACAAAGTATTGCCAGAATTGAAACATTTTATACTGCCCGGCGGAACAACTGTAGTTTCCTATTGCCACTTAGCGCGTTGTGTATGCAGACGTGCTGAACGTTTAACTGTACATTTGGCTTCAGAAAGCTTTGTTGACGAAAAAATGACGATATATTTGAACCGTTTAAGCGATTATTTATTTGTTTTGGCACGAAAACTGAATTTAGATGCAAAAGCAACGGAAAACATCTGGATTCCAAGGCTCTAAAAGTGGTTGAAAAAAAGTTTGTTTTGCTCATGTTTTTTATTATACTTTTGCGAAACGAATAGAATAACTTAATTAGGATAGGAAATATGTATTGGACACTAGAACTCGCATCGCATTTGGAAGACGCTCCATGGCCTGCAACAAAAGATGAATTAATTGATTACGGGATAAGATCAGGCGCACCAGTAGAGGTGATTGAAAATTTACAAGCTTTGGAAGATGATGGGGAACCATACGAAACCATCGAAGAAATTTGGCCAGATTATCCTACTAAAGATGACTTCTTCTTCAACGAAGACGAATACTAGTCTTTAACTTTTTTTACTGTAAAGGTCCTGTAAACTCGGGGCCTTTTTTTGTGCCAGCATCTTTTTGGAATGATGATTGTTTATGTAATGTCATGGATGATGAATCATCCACATTAGTTTCATCTAAAAAACACACATCTTAAAATTAAACGTTATGGGAAATTTACTTTATTTAGTAGCAGTAGTATTAGTGATATTATGGGTAATCGGGTTCTTTTTTCAAGGATTTGGTCCGAATGTAGGCGGTTTGATCCACGTTCTTTTAGTGATTGCCGTGATCGCTATCATTTTGAAAATTATTAACAGAGCCGCTTAATCCTTTTTATTTCTTTTAATATAATTTAGAGGCCTCTGAGATGATCAGAGGCCTTTCTTTATGAAAATAGACGCGATCTCCAGGTCTTCCGGATAGGTGATCTTGATGTTTTCACGACTGCCTTCAATCACATGAATAGGGTAGCCTGAATACTCTACGACAGAAGCATCATCTGTAAATTCATTTCTGAAAGGCTGCTGATATGCTTTCCTTAAGAGCTCTACTGCAAAGGTTTGCGGGGTTTGGATCATCAGCAGGTTTTCCCTGTTCAATGCTTCCGTTTTTCCTTCGATATTGATGCTGCGCACAGAGTCTGTAGATTTTACAGCCGCTACTGCATTGCCATTCGCTTCTGCAGCATGAAAAGAACGTAAAATAAGATCGGCAGAGACTAAAGGCCGTACTGCATCATGGATGGCTACGATTCCTTTGCCTTTAATGGCCTTTAGACCGTTTTTAACGGAATGAAAACGCTGATCCCCACCTTTGATGACCGAATGCTTAACGCTGAAGCTGTGGCGCCTGCAGAGTTCTTCCCAGTACTGGTGCTGGTGGATGTTTAAAACAAGTAATAATTCGGGCTGCAATTCAGAGTTCGCAAAAGCCTCCAGGGTGTGCATCAGGATCGGTTTGCCATTCAGCAGCAAAAACTGCTTCGCGATATCGCTCTGCATTCTCGATCCGGAACCTCCTGCGACTATAATTGCGTAATATTTCATGTGTTTGGAAAATTTGCTGCTAAACAAAAATAGGAGATCCAAACCGTAATGGTTTAAAATCTCCTATTTAATCACTGTATTTTTTATTAGATGATCAACATCGCATCTCCATAACTGTAGAAACGATATTTTTCTTTTAAAGCTACTTCATAAGCATTTCTTACGTAATCGTAACCACCAAAGGCACTTACCATCATCAATAGTGTAGATTCAGGCGTGTGGAAATTGGTAATCATTGAATTTGCAATGCTGAAATCATAAGGAGGGAAGATGAATTTACTCGTCCAGTCATTTGCTGGTTTTAACATTCTTCCTGAAGAAACAGCAGATTCAATGGCACGCATAGAAGTAGTTCCTACTGCACAAATTCTTCTTTTTTCTTCAATCGCCTTGTTCACGATGTCTGCATCTTTCTGCTCAATGATGAATTGCTCAGAATCCATTTTGTGTTTCGTTAAGTCTTCCACTTCTACCGATCTGAAAGTACCTAAGCCTACGTGTAAAGTTACTTCCGCAAAGTTGATGCCTTTCAATTCCAGGCGTTTCATCAACTCTCTGCTGAAGTGTAATCCAGCTGTAGGAGCTGCAACCGCACCTTCATGCTTAGCGAAGATCGTTTGGTAACGCTCTTTATCCTGAGCAGTAGCTTTACGCTTGATATATTTTGGAAGTGGAGTTTCTCCTAGAATTTCAATGTTTTTTCTGAACTCTTCGTCAGTTCCGTCAAATAAGAAACGGATGGTACGTCCGCGAGAAGTGGTATTGTCAACTACTTCAGCAACTAATAAGTCGTCATCACCGAAATATAACTTGTTTCCAACACGAATTTTACGTGCAGGATCTACTAAAACGTCCCATAAACGCAACTCTTTGTTCAGTTCGCGTAGTAAAAACACTTCAATTGTTGCACCCGTTTTTTCTTTATTGCCATATAAACGCGCAGGAAAAACTTTAGTGTTATTTAAAATCATGACATCCTGATCGTCAAAATAACTTAAAACATCCTTGAATATTTTATGTTCAATTTTGCCACTATCTTTATGCAAAACCATTAAACGGGCTTCGTCCCTATGCTCTGAAGGATTATTGGCAACTAATGATTCAGGTAGATTAAACTTAAATTGAGATAACTTCATATTTTTTCGATGTGATAATTAAGGGCGCAAATTTACGAAATATAATTTTCTTTTCCACAAATAATCCGCACTGTATGTCCTTGAATTGTTAAATCTACAACCAAAAGGAATGTTTTTAAGGAAAGCTATGTATTTTTTATATTATATAGGATTTCCATGTAACCTTTTTGGGTACTTTTGGTCTAAACCCTAATTATGATTATTCTCAGACTAATAGGCGAAAGTTTTCGGTTTGCACTAGATGCGCTACGCCAAAATAAAACGCGTACCATGCTTTCCTTATTGGGGATTACCATCGGTATCTTCACCATTATCTTCGTCTTCTCCGCAGTAGATACCCTTAGAGGTAAGCTACAAGCCAGTATCGATAAATTAGGATCCAGTACGGTATTCGTACAAAAATGGCCTTGGGGTGGATTCGGTGATTATCCATGGTGGAAATATGTGAACAGACCAGAACCCTCATTGAGAGATTATGAAGGACTTAGAGATCGTCTGGAGTATGTAGAAGGAGTTTCCTATGAGATTTCTGCCAATGCCAGAACGATAAAATATAGAAGTAACTCCGTAGAAGGGGGGTCCATCAGGGCCGCATCGCAGGATTTTAATAAAACATGGAACCTCGATTTTCAAGAGGGAAGGTACTTTACCGAAAATGAAGGTAAATCTGGCGCGCCAGTCGTCATTATTGGTGCCGATATTGCCGATGGACTTTTCAATGGAGACCAGGCCGTAGGGAAAGCGATTTCTGTCATGGGAAGAAGGCTAACCGTAGTTGGCGTATTTAAGAAAGAAGGAGAAGATATGATGGGGATGTCGCAGGACAAAAATGTACTGATGCCCCTCAATTTTGCCAAAGGGATTATGGATGTCGAAAGTGACAGGTATGATCCAACAATTACCGTAAGAGGGAAATCTTATGTGGCACTGGACGAAGTGGAAAGTGAGATCAGAGGTGCCTTAAGAGCAATCCGTAGAACGAAACCAGGTGCGGAAGATGATTTTGCACTGAACAAAAGTACCATAGCATCAAATCAGCTAGATCAGATGTTTGGTGTGGTCGATATCGCAGGCTGGGTAATCGGTGGATTCTCCATCTTAGTAGGAGGTTTCGGTATCGCCAATATTATGTTTGTATCCGTGAAAGAAAGAACCAATATTATCGGCATTCAGAAGTCGCTGGGCGCAAAGAATTATTTTATTCTGCTCCAATTCCTGTTTGAAGCGATTGCATTGTGCTTGCTGGGAGGAGCTTTTGGACTGTTGCTGGTTTACTTGCTGACGGTTGGATTGACTGCAGGAGGTTTTGAAATGACCTTGTTTATGAAGAATATCGTGTTAGGATTTACGATTTCGGTGGTGATTGGGGTGATTTCTGGATTTTGGCCGGCGTATTCGGCGTCGAGGTTGGACCCAGTTGAAGCAATTCGCTCCTAAATAGGACTTGTGCGCGCTGCAGTTCAGGAGGACACTCCTCAAAGGCTGAAACCTTTTCCGCTGAAGGGCGGAAAACTTTCTAGGCCTTCTCCGAGGTCACTCGAGAACTGCAGCCATGTTACTTCGGGATATTTACTCGCTGTACTAAATAGCATGATGCAGATGAGGTTAATTTCTTTTTTGCCAAAAATGGACATCTAGCTTTGAAGACATTCGAAGGTTTGCCCTTCAGCAAAGATTCGGGGATGAAAAGCGGATGGGTATTTTCTGGCTTACTTAATTATTATTCCATAATACAGCATCTTTAAACTTTTTATAAAGCATAAAAAAAGCCGGTTTCTACGCAGAAACCGGCTTTTTTATTCAAATTGCCCCGTCCTAAAATAGGTTGACATCAAACTCAACTTATTATGAAAAATGAGGAAAAGAAAACCGTCAGACGTAGT
>NZ_JAHYSS010000003.1 GCF_019802255.1 Pedobacter polysacchareus
TGTGATCCCGCTGGGATTCGAACCCAGGACCACTACATTAAAAGTGTAATGCTCTACCAGCTGAGCTACGGAATCAAAGCTTTTTTAGCTTTACTCTAAGCGTTTCCGTTTAAAGTGATGCAAATATAGGATTAGCTTATATTAAGTGCAAATTAAAAAAACATAAAATCTATACTGTACTGATTTTAAGCTAGATTATTTATTTTACTTCTTAATTAGCGCCTTTTTTTGGTACTAAAATCAACTATTAGGAGTATAAAACCCCTAAAAAAAGAGGAATTTGATCATGAATTACAGGGCTCATCCCTATATTTCTTCTCAAATTCCTCTCGTTTTGCATTATCTTTTTAGAAAATTAACCAGTAACTGGTTTAATTCGTCTTTATGAGTGATAAATAATCCATGTGATGCACCTTCCATTACGTAATAATCAGCATTAGGAAGTAGCATTGCAGTAATCGCACTGGTGGCTTTAATAGGTACGACTTGATCATCATCACCATGTACGATCATTACAGGGATGGTAATGGTGCTTAGATCTGTTCTAAAATCCGTTTCAGAGAAGGATCTTACACAATCTACAGTTGCTTTTGGGCTAGCTACAATGGCTAGCTGATGCATCCAGTTTTGTATATCCTGGCTTACTGGTTTATTTAAAATCCCTTCACCAAAGAATTGTTTACCAAAACCTGTTAAGAATGCTGGACGATCCTGATGGATATTTGCAATAATTTCATCAAAAACCTCTTTTGGTACACCTTCCTCATGATCGTCTGTTTTCAGCATCAAAGGAACTACGGTGCTGATCAATACTGCCTTTTCAATTTTAGAACTGCCGTATTTACCTAAATAACGGACCACTTCTCCGCCACCCATAGAGAATCCAACGAGGGTAACTTCAGATAAATCTAGGGCAAGGATCAATTCATTCAGATCGGAAGCAAGGGTATCGTAGTCGTAACCGGTCCAGGGTTTATCAGACTGACCAAAGCCACGTCTGTCGTACGCGATACAGCGATATCCACTATATACAATTGAGGAGACCTGGTATTCCCACATTTCGTGTGATACTGGCCAGCCATGAATTAAAATGACTGGTTTTCCTGAACCAAGATCTTCGTAAAATATATTGACAGATTTACTGTTTTCGGGGTTTCTTTTGATATATGGCATATTATAATTTTAAAGGTTCAACGGTTAATAACACCATATATCGTGATTATGTTTAATAAAACCATTATTTGAAGGGAATAAACAATTATAATATTGCCATATTTGGCAAAAAAGAATAATTAAATGAATAAAGCAATATTTCTAGATCGTGATGGAGTTTTAAATCACGAAATCTATGATTACATCTGTAAAGTAGAAGATTTTGAAGTCTTAGAATACCAGATTCCACCATTAAAGAAGCTATATGACGAGGGTTATATGCTGATTATCATTACCAATCAAGGAGGAATTGCCTTAAAACGTTATACAGAAGAAACACTGGCAGAGATGCATCGTATTTTAGGCGAAAAGTTTGAGGCACAGGGCGCGAAAATTACACATGCGTATTATTGTCCACATCACCCCACAGTTTCTGAGCCTTGCAACTGTAGAAAACCTTTGTCGGGAATGGTATTAGAAGCGATTGCAACTTATGCTATTGATCCAGCTTTATCTGTAATGATTGGAGATAAACCAAGAGACGTAGAAGCGGCAAATGGAGCAGGAGTGAAGGGTATCCTGATCGAGCCTGACGAACAAATCAGTTATGAAGCCATAAAAAAAGTCCTGTCGAATTAATTCAACAGGACTTTTTTATGAGATGTTATTTAAACCTATTTAGCTGCTGATGCTGCTGCTTTCGCATGATCAGCTAAGAATTGAGCAAGACCGCTATCGGTTAATGGGTGTTTCATTAATGCAAGGATGGCAGAAAGTGGGCCAGTCATTACGTCAGCACCTAATTTAGCGCAGTTAACGATGTGCATTGGTCCTCTTACTGAAGCTGCAAGAATTTCAGTTTCGTATTGGTAGTTATCAAAAATCAATCTGATGTCTTCGATCAATTGAAAACCATCTGTAGAAATGTCGTCTAAACGACCTAAGAATGGAGATACATAAGATGCACCTGCTTTTGCAGCGATTAAAGCTTGTCCGGCAGAGAAGATCAATGTACAGTTTGTTCTGATCCCTTTAGAGGAAAGGTATTTAATGGCTTTAACACCATCTTTAATCATAGGAACTTTAACAACGATTTTTGGATCTAATTTAGCTAATGCTTCACCTTCTTTGATCATGCTCTCATAATCAGTCGAGATCACTTCTGCACTTACATTCGCATCAACGATGTCACAGATTGCTTTGTAGTGGTTAATTACATTTTGTTCGCCAGTGATACCTTCTTTAGCCATTAAGCTAGGGTTGGTAGTTACGCCGTCTAGAACGCCAAGGTCTTGAGCTGCTCTGATTTCATCAAGATTAGCTGTGTCTATGAAAAATTTCATAAGATATATAGTTTAAGAAAATATATGGTTTTATTTAACTCGAGTTGGTTGTTAGAAAGAAGAGGATGCAGTTGAAGCATATCAATCTAAAAAAAATAAAAATGGGCAAGCACTTTACATCGCATCGCTACAACTTTCTACCCTTGCTTCGTTCCCGCCCTGGGGGAGTTCAAAAGGAGCTGATCGTGTAATACTTGCCCGTCACAAAAGTAGGAAAAGATCTGAATCTACCAAAGTAAAAAATGCTTTTATTTCAATTTTAAGGGGGTTTTTTAGTTAATTGATTGAAATTAAAGGATTTGAAGCTGAAAATAATTTTAATTTTTTTTTTGGGTCGAGAGGGCCTTGCAGCTGATAAGCGCTTGTTTTGATGATAACTCACTTATATATGGGAATCTTCATTGCCAATATTGCATTTTACATCGATTGCAGGTATCAATATTATAATATAAAGACTTTATATTTTAAATGTTCTGCATTTTTCCTAAAAAAGATGCCGATATTATAATTACTTGATTTTTTTTCGTAACTTAGTGTTCGAATCACACTATACCAACCAACAATAAATTAAACTTATGGAACAAACACAAGATCAGCAAGGGTTATACGACCAGCGTTTTGAACATGACGCATGTGGCATTGGTTTCGTTGCTCATATCAAGGGGAGAAAATCGCAACAAATCATTTCCGACGCAATAACCATTCTTGAAAATCTTGATCACCGCGGAGCTTGCGGCGCTGAAATTAACACCGGAGATGGTGCAGGTATCATGATACAGATACCGCATGAATTTCTTTATGACGAATGTCTTAAAATAGGATTCAGTCTGAATGAATCCGGAGACTATGGGGTAGGGATGTTGTTTTTGCCGAAAGATGTTAAGGCGAGAGAAGAGTGCAGAGAAATCATTTATCGTGCAGGAGAGAAGTTGGGACTGGAAGTTCTGGGCTTTAGAAAAGTACAAACCAATACAGAAGGCATTGGAGACATGGCCCTATCTGTAGAACCAGAAATGGAGCAGGTATTTATAGCCCGCCCGTACGCAATCGCTGCTGGTGCAGACTTTGAACGTAAGCTTTACGTTTTCAAGAACTACCTGTCAAAGACGATTAACAATACGGTAAAGGGGATTAATGGCGATTTTTACATCGCTTCCTTTTCTTCAAGAACTATAGTATATAAAGGACAGCTGACCTCATTGCAGGTAAGATCCTATTTTACTGAGCTCAGCGATAAGCGCGTTGTTTCCGCTTTTGGCCTAATTCATAGTCGCTTTGCAACGAATACTTTCCCTTCCTGGAAATTGGCGCAGCCTTTTAGGTACATCGCCCATAATGGAGAGATAAATACCCTTCAGGGTAACCTGAACTGGTTTAGAGCAAGCGTGAAGTCATTGGCTTCTTCGCACTTTACACCTGAAGAATTGAATATTTTACTTCCTGTAATTGATGAATCCAATTCCGATTCAGGTTGTTTAGATAATATAGTAGAGCTTTTAGTGCATGCAGGTCGTTCTCTGCCACATGTTTTGATGATGTTAATTCCTGAAGCATGGGATGGTAATGAGGATATGGACGAGCTTAAACAAGCATTCTATAAGTTCCATGCGACTTTAATGGAGCCTTGGGATGGACCAGCAGCGGTTTCCTTTACAGATGGTAACCTGATTGGAGCAACATTAGATAGAAACGGATTGCGTCCGCAAAGATATGCCATTACGGAAGATGACCATGTGATTATGGCATCCGAAGCTGGTGCATTGGCTTTAGATCAAAGCAAAATTATTGAAAAGGGTAGGTTGACCCCTGGAAAGATGTTTGTTGTAGATATGGA
Organism: Pedobacter polysacchareus; assembly: GCF_019802255.1. Classification (GTDB taxonomy): domain Bacteria; phylum Bacteroidota; class Bacteroidia; order Sphingobacteriales; family Sphingobacteriaceae; genus Pedobacter; species Pedobacter polysacchareus. The sequence continues at coordinate 4,330 of NZ_JAHYSS010000003.1, forward strand.
GCAGGGAAGAATCATTTCCGATACAGAAATTAAACAACAAGTATGCAGCCGCAGGCCGTATGCAGATTGGTTAAATCAATACCAGATCAGATTAGAAGAGCTTTCTGACCCAAGAGTAGTCTTTAGCGGTCTTTCTCAAGAGTCTATTTTTAAATATCAGCAGGTATTCGGATATAGCCGTGAAGACATCGATTTAATCCTGAAGCCAATGGCTAAGGACGGGAAAGAGCCAATCGGATCTATGGGTACAGATATTCCTTTGGCGATTTTATCTCAAAAACCACAGCACCTTTCTTCTTATTTCAAACAATTATTCGCTCAGGTAACCAATCCACCAATCGACCCAATCAGGGAAAAAGTGGTCATGAGTCTTGCGGGATTCATGGGGAATAATGGAAATATTCTGGAAGAAAATGCTTTGCAATGTCATTGTGTCGGCATCAAACATCCGATATTAACGAATTTAGAGTTAGAAAAACTTAGAAGTATAGATACCGGAGTTTTCCAATCTAAAACTTTACAAACTTATTTCAGAGCTACAGGAAAACCTGGCGCTATGGCAAAAGCACTGGACAGGTTATGTCGTTATGCAGTAGATGCTGTAGAAGACGGATTCCAGGTGATTATTTTATCAGATCGTGCTTTAGACTCTGAACATGCTGCCATTCCTTCTTTATTGGCTGTTTCTACAGTTCACCACCATTTGATCCGCAAAGGTTATAGAGGTGATGTGGGATTAGTAGTAGAAGCTGGTGATGTTTGGGAAGTTCACCATTTTGCTTGTTTAATCGGCTTCGGTGCAACTGCAGTAAACCCTTACTTAGCAGAAGAAACGATTACTGGTTTTGAAACAGAACTGGAAGTTAAACCAGCGAAACTGATACAGAACTATATATATGCTGTAAATAATGGATTGCTGAAGATCTTCTCTAAAATGGGGATTTCTACACTACAATCTTATCATGGTGCGCAGATCTTTGAAATTCTTGGTTTGAATAAACAGGTGGTCGACAATTACTTTACCGGTGCGGTTTCCAGAATCGGCGGTTTAGGATTGGATGAGATTGCCAGAGAAACTTTGATCAAACACAACAGGATTTTTGGTTCGGCTACACGTCCGGATATGATCTTGCCAACAGGTGGTAATTACAAATGGAAACGTAAAGGTGAGCAGCATTTGTTCAATCCTCAAACGATTCACTTGTTACAAAATGCGACCAGAAAGAATGATTATAACGTATACAAACAATATTCTAAGCTTGTAAATGAGCAAATGCATCAAGCATTTACCATTCGCGGATTATTTGAATTTAACTATAAACGCCCTGCAGTATCTTTATCAGAAGTAGAACCAGTTGAACAGATCCTGAAGCGTTTTGCAACGGGGGCAATGTCTTTCGGTTCGATCTCTCATGAAGCACACTCTACTTTGGCGATTGCCATGAACCGCATTGGCGGAAAGAGTAATACCGGAGAAGGTGGTGAAGATGAATTGCGCTATGAGACTTTACCTAACGGTGATTCTATGCGTTCTGCGATCAAGCAAATTGCTTCTGCACGTTTTGGTGTGACTAGTTATTACCTGAGCAATGCAGATGAGTTACAAATTAAAATGGCACAAGGTGCAAAACCTGGTGAAGGTGGACAATTACCTGGTGATAAAGTAGATGAGTGGATTGCAAAAGTTCGTCATGCTACGCCTGGTGTAGGTTTAATTTCGCCGCCGCCACACCATGATATTTATTCTATTGAAGATTTAGCACAGCTGATTTTTGACTTGAAAAATGCCAACCGTGAAGCAAGAATCAATGTGAAATTAGTTTCTAAAGCTGGTGTAGGTACAATTGCTGCCGGTGTAGCGAAAGCTCATGCTGATGTGATCCTGGTTTCTGGATTTGACGGTGGTACAGGTGCATCTCCTTTAACATCTATCCAGCACGCTGGTTTACCATGGGAACTTGGTTTAGCAGAAGCGCACCAGACTTTGGTTAAAAACCGCCTGCGCAGCAGAGTAGTATTACAAACAGATGGTCAATTGAAAACAGGTAAAGACATCGCCATCGCGGCCCTTTTAGGTGCTGAAGAATGGGGTGTGGCTACCGCAGCTTTAGTGACTTCTGGCTGTATCATGATGAGAAAATGTCATCTGAATACTTGTCCGGTAGGTGTGGCAACACAGGATCCTAACTTGAGAAAGTTGTTTACCGGTGAAGCAGACCACGTCGTGAACCTGTTCCATTTCTTAGCGGAAGAGTTGAGAGAAACAATGGCTGAACTTGGTTTCAGAACTGTTGAAGAAATGGTAGGTCAGGCAGATGCCTTAAGCTTACGTGCAATTGATCCTAGCGACTGGAAATTAAAAGACCTGGACCTTTCTGCAATCTTATATAAAGCACCAGATAATGGCTTGAGCTTGTATCAGACAGAAACTCAGGACCATGGATTGGCAGATATTTTAGACCACCAATTGATCAAGGCTGCAGCCCCAGCACTATTGAATAAAGAGCCGATTTACAGAGAGTTTGAAGTGAAGAACACCAACCGTGCTTTAGGTACGATGCTTTCAAATGAGGTTTCTAAAATCTATAAATCGCAAGGATTGCCAGCAGATACGATCAACTTCAAATTCAAAGGTTCTGCCGGACAAAGTTTTGGTGCTTTCGCAGCCAAAGGGATCTCCCTGCAACTGGAAGGTGAAGCCAATGATTACGTAGGTAAAGGCCTTTCTGGAGCTAGATTATCCATCTATCCTTTCAGTACCATCAGCTATGTGCCGGAACAAAATATCATCATTGGTAACGTTGCCTTATATGGTGCAACTTCTGGTGAGCTATATGTAAGAGGTCAGGCTGGTGAAAGATTTGCCGTAAGAAACTCTGGTGCTACAGCTGTAGTAGAAGGTTTAGGTGATCATGGTTGTGAATACATGACTGGTGGTGAAGTGTTAGTGATCGGTGATACTGGCAGTAACTTCGCTGCAGGTATGAGCGGTGGTGTAGCCTGGATCTACGATGTGAAGCAAGAATTTACCAATAAATGTAATAAGGAAATGGTAGACCTTGATCCACTGGACGAACAGGATGAGTTACGCATCAATGTGTTGTTAAAGAAACACATTCAGCTTACAGATAGTAGCTTAGCTAAGTTTATCTTAAGTGATTGGGCTACTCAATCTGCACACTTTATCAAGGTATTCCCTAAAGAATACAAAGCAGTAATGATGAAAAGAGCGGCTGTAAGTGTTTAATTATTTTCAGCACCGCACAAGCAAGATCCACCAGAGTAAATTGAAACACAAAATGACGAGAACCACTAAACTAAATATAGCTTAACTATGGGAAAAGTAACCGGATTTTTAGAGTATGAGAGAACTGCTCCTATAAAAGAAGATGCTAAAGAACGTTTAAAGCATTATAATGAATTTGTAGAGAATTTTGAACTAGAGCAGGTAAACCGTGAAGCCGCAAGGTGTATGGATTGCGGCGTTCCATTTTGCCAGTCGGGCTGCCCGCTTGGAAATGTAATTCCGGAATTTAACGACGCGGTATATAAAGGAGATTGGCAGTTGGCTTCAACTATATTGTTGAGCACCAATAACTTTCCTGAATTCACCGGAAGAATTTGTCCGGCGCCATGCGAATCTGCATGCGTATTAGGAATCAACAAATCTCCTGTATCTATTGAAGAAATCGAGAAACATATTATTGAAATAGCCTTCAATAAAGGGTATATCAAAGCAGAAGAGCCATTGATCCGTACCGGTAAAAAGGTTGCAGTGATTGGATCAGGTCCTGCAGGACTTGCAGCAGCAGCACAGCTGAACAGAGCCGGCCATGAGGTAGTGGTTTACGAACGCGATGATGCGCCAGGAGGTTTGTTAAGTTATGGTATTCCTGATTTTAAACTTCAGAAAGATGTAGTTACAAGACGCATCAACCTGATGGAAAAAGAAGGTATTGTTTTCAAATGTAACTCCAATGTTGGAGTTAATGTAGAACTGAATACGCTGTTAAGAGAGTTCCAAAGTATCGTCCTGGCAGGTGGTTCTACCATCCCAAGAGATTTGAATATCACCGGCCGTGAGGCGAAAGGTGTTCATTATGCGATGGATTTCCTGAAACAGCAGAATAAACGTGTGAAGCACATTAGCTTCGAAGAAGAGGCGATCCTGGCAACTGGTAAAGATGTGATTGTGATTGGTGGTGGTGATACAGGTTCTGATTGTATCGGTACTTCAAACCGTCAAGGTGCGAAATCTGTCATGCAGTTTGAAATCATGCCAATGCCTGCTTCACAGCGTACTTCAAATATGCCTTGGCCAACCTTTCCAATGCTGTTAAAAGTGACTTCTTCGCATGAAGAAGGCTGCGAAAGAGCATGGGGTGTAAATACTAAGGAATTTATCAAAGATGAAAACGGAAACCTTAAAGCCTTAAAAGTAGTAGATGTAGAATGGGAAATGGATCCTACAGGCAGACCTTTGAACTTCAAAGAGAAACCAGGTACGGAAAGAGATTTGCCTTGTCAGCTGGTTTTATTAGCAATGGGTTTCTTACATCCTCAAAAAGAAGGCTTAATTGAAAAATTAGGAGTAGAACTGGACAATAGAGGTAATGTGAAAGCCGAAGAAGGTAAATATCAAACCAATATTGCAAAAATCTTTGCAGCAGGAGATATGCGTCGCGGACAATCATTAGTGGTTTGGGCGATTTCTGAAGGTAGAGAAGCTGCCCGTAAGGTAGATGAATATTTAATGGGGCACAGCAGATTGGCTTCAAAAGACGGCATTCCTTACGCGTAAGTGACATAAAATAAAGCTGGTGGAAATTATTCCACCAGATCAAAAAAAACAGCTATTATCTTTTAGATAATAGCTGTTTTTTTTTGTGCATTTTTTTACAAAGAAATCATTCGCCTTAGTTCTCTTCTGAAATTTCAAAAAAAGAACATACGCTGACTATCCTCTGTAGATGGCATAAAAACTGACTGTTTAACTTCTCTTCTAGTCTTTATATGAGAATAAAACTTAGGTTTTTAGCCTTATTTCAGACTGTGATTGTTCTCTCTTTTACGATAAAAAATGCAATATTTTACATGCTAAATCAATATTTGAACAGATTGTAATAAAAATATGACAATGTAAACAAAATAGTGTTTTTAATAGCTTAAATTTAAGTGACAAACTAAAACTAAGCAACTTATGAAAAAATCATTACCACTTTTAATGCTGCTAGTGCTATTTAGTATAGCCGCATGGGCACAAACCCGTACGATTACGGGAACTGTGACAGCTGTTAGTGACCAAAAACCTCTTCCTGGAGTATCCATAAGGGTGGTTGGACAAAAAACCGGTACCTTAACGAATGCTGCTGGTAAGTACAGTATTCAAGTAACAGGTACAAACCTGAGTCTGGAGTTTTCTTATCTCGGTTTTAAAAGCCAGACGAAAACAATAGGAAGTAACGATGAGGTAAATGTTTCTTTAGTTGACGAAGAAACAAATTTAAATGAAATTGTGGTGACCGCCTTGGGTATCAAGCGGGAAAAGCGAACGCTAACGTACTCTACGCAGGAAGTAGGAGGAAATGCCTTAGTCGCTGCAAAGGAAAACAATTTAGTGAATGCATTAGCAGGTAAGGTGGCAGGGGTTCAAATTACGAATTCCAGCGGTGCCGCAGGTAGCTCTTCGAAAATTGTGATCCGTGGTAACACTTCTTTAACTGGTGAGAATGGAGCGCTATTTGTCGTGGACGGTGTACCGATTAACAACTCAGAAGCTGGAAATCCAGATGGTGCATTAAGTGCAGGAGGAACAGCCAATAGGGCCATTGACATCGATCCCAACATTATAGAAAGTGTGACGATACTAAAAGGCGCAGCTGCCAGTGCATTATATGGTTCTGCTGCTGCAAGAGGTGTCGTTATTATTACCACCAAAACGGGCAAGGGAAAACCTTCAGTTTCTATTTCTTCAGGAGTTACGGTAGACCATCCAATATTTCCAGAATTTCAGGATAAATATGCTCAGGGTAGTAATGGCGAGTATATAGATGGAAATAATGGTGAATTGGGTTCAGGTTCCTGGGGACCACTTATTGATGGCCTGACGGTGAATGGTGTTCCTGTACAAAAACATGATCCCAGGAAAGAGTTTTTCAGGACGGGCTTCACTACAGACAATACCGTTGCTGTAAGTGGCGCTACTGATAAATCAACCTATTTGGTTTCCTATTCCTACCTAAAAACCAAAGGAACTATGCCAGGTACTGATTTTGGTCGTCATTCTTTCTTTACTAAATTCTCGAATAACATTACCGATAAAATAAACGTCATTGGACAACTAAACTATGTCAACACTTCTAATGATCGTTTGCCTGAAGGAAATAGTCTGGCAAGTCCATTTTGGACGGTTTATGCCGCACCTATATCCTGGGATCCATTCCCTACCACTTATCCGGATGGAACTCAGCGAGTATTCCGTGCTGCAAGAAATAACCCTTATTGGCTAGTAGATAATGTGAAATTCAACTCCCTGGTCAATAGATTTTTACCGGTTTTTACGGTTACGTATAATCCAACACCCTGGCTAACAATCACCGAGCGTGTGGGAGCAGACATCTTTAATGATGCTACGCATTATCATGAAGCTCCTGGAATTGTGGGTGGAGAATCTGATAATGGTAAAATGTACAATAGGGAGATAAATTTCAGACAATATAATCATGATTTGATTATAGAAGCGAAAAAGAACTTCAGCGATGATTTCTTTGGAAGTATTTTGATTGGTAATAATATTCTAGCTTCTGATCAGAAAACAGTTTTTGACAAGGGGATAGGTTTATCCGCCAAAGATTTCTATAATATTAGTAATGCATCTACGCAGATCTCCACCATTACGGAAAGTAATTACAGAAAAGTAGGTGTATATGCACAGTTGACAGGAGAATATAAGAAAATGTTATCATTGTCACTCACAGGAAGATATGACGGAACGTCTGTATTGAATAGCGATAAGCAATTTTATCCTTATGGTTCAGCATCTGGTGCTTTTATCTTTACAGAAGCATTAGGAATGAATAATAATCCGATTATGAATTTCGGTAAATTCCGTATTTCCTATTCTTATGTAGGAAATGATAATGTTGCACCTTATAGTATCGGTACTCCTTATATAAAACCAATTATTGGAAATATAGAATTCCCTTACGACAATCTGAATGGATTTTTGTTGACCAATACTTACGGTGATAAAAATCTGAAGAATGAAGGCTTGAAGGAATTCGAGACTGGTTTTGAATTCAAATTCCTTAAAAGCAGGCTGAATTTTGAAGCTACCTATTTTAATAAAGTAAGTCAGGATTTGATTAGTACCACACCTATAACCCCTTCAAGTGGATTTAATGCGGCCGTTATCAATGCCGCAAGTATGTACAATAGAGGTGTTGAATTTGTATTAGGTGGTACGCCTATTAAAACAAAAGATCTTACCTGGGATATTGCCCTGAATTTCACAAAAATCAATAATAAAGTGACTGAGATTGGACAAGGTCTTGACAATATTCAGTTTGCAGGTTTTGTGAGCCCTGGTGTATTTGCTTATAAAGATCAGCCTTATGCCGTTATATTTGGTTCTCGGTACCTTCGAAATGATGCAGGAAGGTTAGTCATTGATGATGAAGGTTACCCTATTATTGATGAGCAGCTTGGTCCAATTGGTAATACTGTCCCAAAATGGAATGCAGGACTAACCACAACGCTGAACTATAAAGGCATTAGCCTATCTGCGGTACTTGACATGAAAAAAGGTGGTGATGTATACAATCTTGATAATTTTTACCTTAATTTTTATGGGGTTACTAAAGTTACCGAAGACAGGACTGCGACTAAAGTCTTTGATGGGGTAACTGAAGATGGATCAGAGAATACAAAGCAAGTTACACTGGATCAAAGATACTATCAGGAAAATTTTTCAGCAGTGGATGAAAATGGGGTAGAAGATGGGACCTACATCAAGCTAAGACAAGTCACTCTGGCTTATACTTTCCCTGCAGAGCTATTAAGGAAAACTCCATTTAAAGGGTTAAGTCTATCTGCTACAGGTAGAAACCTATGGTTTTATACCCCACACTACACAGGCTCAGATCCTGAAGTAAGTTTGTATGGTACAGGAAACGGTGGTGGCTTTACCAACTTTGTAACGCCATCTAACAAAAGCTTCAATTTTGCTGTAAAAGTTACCTTTTAAATCGACCAATCATGAAAAAGACATATTATTTATTCGTAGCATTTTTAATGCTGATTTCTGCAACTGGATGTAAGAAATTTTTGGATATCAATAAAGATCCGAATAATCCATTAGACGTTCAAGAGGCGCTGATCTTAACACCTGTTCAGCTCTATACCACCACAAATATCCTCGGAGGATATCCCGGCTCTGTTGCTGCTTATTGGACACAACAGCTGGCTATAAATCAATCGCCACCGGAAATTGATAGTTATAGAATTACCCCAAGTGATGTTAACAATACCTGGAGTTTTGACCTTTATCCTGCAATTTTCAACAACCTGAGGATCATGATAGGTAAAGCAGAAACAGGAGGAAACAATGGCTATGCAGCTATTGGAAAAGTAATGTTAGCTTATAATCTGGCCATTTGTACCGATCTGTTTGGAGATATTCCGTACTCTGAAGCATTTGGAGCACTTGATGGATTAAAGCCAAAATATGATAGCCAGGAAGATATTTACAAGGTAATTCAACAAAATCTAGATCAAGCCATTGCCATCTTGAATACCCAGCCTACAGGCATCACTGTAAAAGCAGATGACTTGATTTATGGTGGTGATTTTCCTTCCTGGAAGAAGTTTGCCTATACGCTTAAAGCCAGATATTACCTGCGTTTAAGTAAGGCAGCAGGGTATACTGCTTCAACACAAGCTGACCTCGCCCTCGCTGCTTTGCAAAACGGATTTTCTGAAAATAATGATAATGCTAAAGTAGCCTATAAAGGTGGTGATAAATCACAAAATCCTTGGTATAGAGGAACCTTACCTGGAGCAGGTGGTGTAGTGTTAAACAAAACTTTCGTCAATTTATTACTTGCAAATAACGACCCGAGATTACCTATTCTGGGACTTGCGGGTTCAGGTGGAGGTTTTTTAGGGAGAGAAAGCGGTACAGATCCAAATCCAAATCCAAAAATATATGCAACTGTAGGACCTAAAGTGGGTGGGTATTTACTCTTAGATCAGGTGGGCCCCTCAGCACCAGTTTTTTTGGCGACCTATGCTGAAGCCTTATTTATTAAAGCTGAAGCTACATTAATTAAGTCTGGTGCAGCTGCTGCTCAACCTATATTCGTTGAAGCCATCAGACAAAATATGCTTTCATTAGGTGTGGCTACAAATGATATCAATACGTATACCGCTGCACATGGAACACTTGATCCAACTACTCCACTAAAGAGCTTAATTGGAGAAAAGTATGTGTCGAATTTCTTATCGCTTGAAGCCTATAATGATTGGCGAAGAACAGGATTCCCAACGCTGAATGTCGTCGTTAATCCATTCCGTCCTTATATCCCACAGCGTTTTCCTTATCCTTCTCAGGAGATTACGTCAAATCCACAACCACAACAGTCAATATTGACTTCTGTACCAGTATGGTGGGCAAAATAATTTGTAGCAACAAGACTAATTTGAATAAGAGAGGAGCTTACTTTAGGTAAGCTCCTCTCTTATTATTTTTCATTTGGGTTTTTCTTGCCTGACAATAACATTTCAATGCTTTTCTCTATTCTACTCCTTCTGGTTTTATCTTGTTTCGCAGTCAATATCCACAGTACATACTCTTTTTTATGCGAGTAGGCCAGCGAAAGGAAATATTCCAATGCTTTTGGGTATTGCTCTAATGCGGATTCAAAATCTTCAGGCATTTTCACCTGTTTATTCCCCACATCAATATAATTAGAGAAATCATTCTTTTGAATGTTTTCATTTCTAACTGGAGAGGCCTTAACCAATGAAATTGGCTTCAATCGAAGTCCGGTCCAAATCTCAGAAATTGAGACAGAAGCACAGGGTGTCAGTTGATAAGCTTTCAGCTCATCCCATGGGCCCATCATGTTTAAATCAGTAGGGATCCCCGAGCTTTTTTTAGGATAAGCGACCCATAGTAAGGTATCCTGCTGTAGTTTTTTATGTAATTCATTCAACTGCTCTTCCAATTCATAGCCATTCAACACAAAGAGGAGCAGCGCGTCAAATGCGTGCTCTGGATTGAAACTGAGTTGGATGGCATCAAAATCACCAATTAATTCCACTAAATCTTCCGGAGCATTCACAATGAGCACTTTGTATCCGGATTTTACATGCAGCTTTTTAAGTAAAAGATTTTCCATACCTCAGACACTGTGGTTTACAATCTTAATTTAGCAAAGAAGTCCCATAGTACAATCCCTGCCGAGATCACGATATTGAAAGAATGCTTCGTTCCAAATTGTGGAATTTCAATACATTCGTCAATTTGTGTCATCACCTCATCACTCACACCATTCACTTCATTTCCAAAAATCAAAGCATATTTTTTATGGGCATCTGGCTGAAAGGTGTTCAGCATGGTACTCCCTGAAGCCTGTTCAATAGCGATGATCTCATATCCATCCTTGCGTAAACTGGCAACGGCATCTAAAGTGGTTTCAAAGTGCGCCCAGGCTACCGACTGCGTGGCGCCCAGTGCCGTCTTTTCTATTTCACGATGTGGAGGTTGAGCAGTAATGCCACAGAGGTATAATTTCTCTATGGCAAAACCATCAGCTGTTCTAAATACAGAGCCTATATTGTGCATACTTCGCACATTATCCAACACTACAATAACCGGTAATTTTTCCTGTTCTTTAAACTCTTCTACACCTACGCGGTTTAACTCGTCTGTTTTTAATTTCTTCATTAAGGACTATTATTCTATTCTATGCGGCAAAAATATGATTTAAATTGCAGATGCACCATTGCCGATGTCACTGATATAGATAGAAGCGGGATATCCGATGCGTTCTACATAAAAATCTGTCAGTTGTTTCGAAAAATCTTCTTCCTGACCTTTTTTCAGCAGGGCGATCGCACATCCACCAAAACCAGCTCCAGTCATCCTGGCACCTATCACATGCTCATATTCGCTGCAAAATTCAACAACCGCATCTAATTCTTTACCGCTAACCTCATAAAGGTCTTTTAAAGACTGATGAGAAGCATACATTAAACGACCAAATTCTTTCAAATCGCCTTCATTTAATGCTTTTGCAGCAAGGTGAACACGATCATTTTCTCTGATCACGTGAGTAGCTCTTTTCAATACAGTTTCATCTTTGATCAGCTGACTATGTAAAGCAAATTTCTCTGCATTCAACTCACATAGGTTATTGAGCTTAATTTCCTGGTTAAGGTCTGTTAAAGCCGTTTGACATTCAGTTACTCTTTCATTATATTTAGATTCTGCCAGCTTTCTTGGCTTATTTGTATTGATGATGGCCAACACGTAATCACCCAGGTTACAGTCTACCGATTTGTATTTTAAAGTATCACAATTCAGTACTAACGCTTTATTTTCTTCTCCAAATGCAACGGCAAATTGGTCCATAATGCCACAGTTGACCCCTATAAATTCATTTTCAACTTTCTGTGCCAATAAAGGAATCTCGATCTTTTCGTATCCTAAACCAAAGAAATCATTCAATGCATAAGCCATTGCCACTTCAATAGATGCAGAAGAGGAGAGGCCTGATCCGATCGGAATATTGCCATAAAATAGCAAATCCATTCCGGTAGGGATTTTATGTTTTTTAAGGATTTCATGGAAAACTCCCAAAGGATAGTTGTACCATTCCGGGCCAGTTTTAGTATAAGCGTCTTGTAATGGAATCTCCTGTTCTTCAGGGAAATTAAGGCTTTTAAAGCGGATCACCTGATCATTGTTAGGCGCAATGCTCAACCAGGTGCCTAAAGTAACTGCACATGGCATTACTAATCCACCGTTATAATCAATATGCTCGCCAATCAGGTTTACACGGCCAGGGGTAAAATAATTCGCCTTTGGTTCTTGTCCGTATAGCGCTGAGAATTTTTCGGTCAATTCCGCTTTCATTGTAATTTTTTAAATTAATGTTTTTGTTTTAAGTAAAGTATTGATAGTATTGTTATAAATAACAACCGCCCTAATATACAATTTATGGAAACAAAGCTAATCAAGACCGGGAAATTTATTGATGATAAAGAAGTCTTCGGAATTGAGTTAACAAATACACATGGTACTTATGTGAAAATATACAACTATGGTGCAATCATCAATAAGTTCATCGTGACGAATAAACATGGTGAAAAACAGGATATTGTATTAGGTTTTGATGATTTTGAAGGCTATATCAGTGAAGATTATCTGGCTAACTATCCGTATCTGGGCGCAGTAATCGGACGCTATGCCAACCGTATTAAAAGTGGCAGGTTCAGTATTGACGGAAAGGTGTATCAGTTGTCACAAGCAAAAGGCGGAGATTGCCTGCATGGTGGTGACATTGGCTTTGATAGAAAAGTATGGACAATTTTACCAACCATTGATCCGAGTTTGACCTTGCAATATATTTCCCCTGCCGGAGAAGAGAATTTCCCTGGAAACCTGACCGTACAGCTTACTTTTAAGCTTACAGATGATAACGAATTGAGACTGGATTATAAAGCGATTACAGATGAAGCAACTGCCATTAACTTAACTCACCACAGTTATTTCAATTTGTCTCCAGATCTAGGTGTAATAGACGAGCACTTCCATAGAATGCCTGCAAGCAACTATCTGGAACAGGATGATAATTATGTCGTAACCGGCAAGTTGATCCCTGTAGAAGGCACGAATCACGACTTCCTTGGCGGAAAAACCTTTGCCCATGACTGGAATCCGGAAGAAGGCTATGATCAGACGTATGTTTTAGATAAACCCTATGGTGAATTCACTTTAGCCTCTGAAACTTCTGAGGAGAAAAGTGGCTTGAAACTATCAGTATATACGACTGAACCAGTTGCACACCTTTATACTTCCAAATACTTGTCAGTAGTAGGTGGAAAAGGAGGGGCGACTTATCATGCTTCTGAAGCCTTTTGTGTAGAAACACAGCACCATCCAAACGCGATTAATATCCCTTCTTTCCCAAGTACAGTTTTGAGACCTGGAGAGACTTACACACAAACTACAGTTTATAAAATAGAACATAATTAATATGAAAGTCGATATCTGGTCGGACGTTAGATGTCCGTTTTGCTACATAGGAAAGAGAAAGTTTGAGGCTGCCCTGGCAGACTTCGATCATAAAGGAGAAATAGAAGTGGAATGGCATAGTTTCGAGCTGGATCCAAATGCAGTGACTTTACTTGACAAAACTTCTGAAGAATATTTAGCTGAACGTTATGGAAAATCAAAAGAATGGGCAGCGGAAACTCATAAAAATGTAGCCAACGCAGCTGCTGAAGTTGGGCTGACTTTCAATTTCGATCAGGCAGTAGTTGCTAATTCTTTTGATGCCCACCGGTTAATTCAACTTGCAAAAACCAAAGGACTTGGGGATGCAATAGAAGAAGCAATGTTTAAGGCTCATTTTACTGACGGAAAAAATATCGATAATCATGAAGCATTGCAAGAAATCGGTGTTTCAGTTGGTTTAGACGCATTAGAAATCAAAGAAATGTTAAATAGTGATCGTTTTACCGCTGAGGTAAGATACGATGAGAAAACGGCGGAAACAATTGGTGTTCGTGGTGTGCCATTCTTTGTATTCAACGAAAAACTAGCAGTTTCTGGTGCGCAACCTCCGGAAACGTTTCTAGGCGCCCTAAATCAAGCCTGGGAATCCCGTTGATCAAGCTAAATATTCTTGCCAAAGATTTCATAAAAAAGCTCAAACATGATTTATAATGTTTGAGCTTTTTTATGAAAATTTATCAGCAGCGATCAGGCTTCCATCATAACCGGTTGATCTACTATGGGCAGGCTCAGCCGCACAAAAAATGACTGTTCCTTTTCGTCTTCCTGGTAATGAATTTTGATCACATTTCCATAAAGCTGACTATAATTATCACGGTATACTTCAAGATCTGCTAAAAGCTGTGGGGTGGAAGTTGATCCATATTCCATTTCCAAGTGTAATTCATTAGCTTCAATCAATATTATAATGCTAAGCGCAACAGCTTGGTGGTGCATTATTTTACAAAAAGGCTCCAAAAGATTAACTATGGCTAGCGGCGTAATGTATTTATTATTTTCATCTCCCTGAATTGCTAATTTGATATGAAGCTGGTGATGCAAATGGTCCAGGCCAATAAAATGTAAAAAGGATTGAAAGGCAGAAAGTTCTTCTTTTAACGGACTATATAGCTGTCTGCCTCTGTATAATCTATACCTCAGTAAATCCGAAAAGGTCAGGATCGCTTCAGGTGTAGTTTCTTCAGGTATTTTAGCAGATTCTTTTAATTGATGTAATGACCTCATTAAGAATTCTGGATTGATATTACCTTTTAACAGATCCAGTTTAACCTGCTCAATTTCCCTTTTTTCTTTTTCTAACTCCAGAAGCGTACTGTTTTCTTCATTCTTTTCCATAAAAAATAGCATAATGGAGAAGAATAGAAAATTTAATAGATAACTGGCCAGGTTGCCTATATAAACTTTTGAAAAGCTTTTGTCAGTGTCCATTGGAACAGGGTCTGTCAAATGAACAAAGGCCCTTCCAAAGAAAACATCCAGCGCAGAAATCCCCAGTAAAGAAACCAACATCAATAACCAGAACTGCAGATTTTTATTCCTTTTGAAAAAATAAGGAATAAAATACAAACAGTAGAGATAAAAAAAAGTAGCAATCATTATATTCGACAGAAAGAAATGATTGAAGATCAAGGAAAATGTAATCGGTCCTTTTGCCGGCATAATGGTACTGATGATCAATACCCAAATCCAGTAGGCTGCATGTGCTACCCAGCGGTATTTATTAAAATAAACCCACCTGTTACGTTCGTTAATCTCTAGTTGTGCGAAATTACTCATGATTAAAAAATAAGGATAAGGTCAATTTCAAAATAATCAGGGGCATTATTTATCGTCAATTTATGGCGCCTCGGATAAAGAATTTCCAACCTTCGTCTCACATTCTTCAACCCAATTCCTCCCTGATATTCAGAAAAAGCTTGAAGAACAGGTGCTTCAGGCTTGCTGTTTTGAAGTTTAAAGTGCAGCTCTTTTTTTTGCACTTCAATTTCCATATTTATCCAAGACTGACCAAAACTTGTTTTAGTCCCATGTTTAAACGCGTTTTCCAAAAAATTAATCAAGAGTAAAGGCGCAATTTTATGTCCTTCAGTATTTCCTTTTATACTCGTTGTAATCGTACATTGCTCTTCCTTATGGCGTAGCTTTTCGAGCGAAATATAGCTATTGGTAAATGTAAATTCATCATTCAATTCCACAAGATCCTCTTTACATTCGTATAGCATATAATGTAATAAAGATTCTAATCTTTCAATGATGATTGGCGTCCGTTCAGATTTCTTTAAACTTAGCGCATAAATATTATTGAGTGTATTGAAAAGAAAGTGAGGATTGACCTGCGACTTCAGAAAACGGCTTTCCAGTTCAATTTTTTGGGATTTAAAACCCTCTAAGCGTTGTATTTCCTTTTGTCTGTCATAAATGTCAATAAAATAATAAAAGGCGATAAATATCGAAGAGATGAAAATATACAAGAGCAAATGAGTGTTCAATAGGTGCCATAAGCCAAATTCCGGTCTGTTGCTCATCATAGGGATCTTGCTGATAATCAAACTAATCAAAGAGGCATTGATCAGAAACCAAAGCAAAAAAGAGCTGGGCAGGCACAACCAAAATATGTATTTCTTTTGCTGTTTGTGCAGTGGGATGATCCACAGAAGAAAAGTGTAAGACTGCAAAAATATAACCAGACAAAATGTGGAAATGAAGAGCAGTGGAAACGGCTTTGGAAACTTCGGGTTATTAAATAATCCGCCTTTAATCGCTGAAAAATATACTAAGCCAATAAAAACCATCCAAAATATAAGATGTAGCAACCAACGGAAATTTGAAAAAGTCTGAGAAAAATGCTGCTTAAAAGCGGGAGTCATCAATTAGGTTTTTAGGTTCTTCCTGGTAAAGTTATAATAAATTTACTTCCTTCATTCTCCTTACTTTCAACAACTATACTTCCTTCATGTTTCTCTATAAAATCTTTACATAATACTAAGCCCAAACCAGTCCCGCTTTCATTGTTTGTTCCTCTACCAGGCATTTTCTTTTCAATACGAAATAGATTGCTCAGCGTTTTACTGTTCATCCCCACACCATAGTCAATCACAGAAATCCGCACCGCTTTATTCAATAATTCTGCTTGTATTTCGACACTGCCGAAGTTAGGGGTGAATTTAATAGCATTTGACAGCAGATTTCTAAAGACCGTATGAATCATGTCAATGTCAGCAGAAATCAACAACTGACCGGGCACCTTATTGATGATTTCGATGTTTTTTTGAGCGGCAACGATCTTTAGTACCTCTATGCTGGACTGCAATGTTTCCTTTACATCAAGGATCTGGGGTTTAAAATTCAATATTCCCGCTTGATTTGTAGACCATAAAAGTACATTTTCCAATAATTTAGCGCTATTGCTGAGACTATCCTGCAATAAGTTGTAGGTTTTATTCCGTTCATCTGTATCCTCCTCAAATACGCCTTCTTCCAAAAACGTGGTGAGGGCAAGTGCTGAATTTAGCGGACCGCGAAGGTCATGCGCCAATATGGAGAAAAACTGGTCTTTACTGGCATTTGTATCTTCAAGTTCCTGGTTGGCAACAGATAGTTTTTCGTATTGGTATTCCAATATCTGCTTTTGTGATTGTA
This sequence comes from Pedobacter polysacchareus, assembly GCF_019802255.1. Taxonomy (GTDB): domain Bacteria; phylum Bacteroidota; class Bacteroidia; order Sphingobacteriales; family Sphingobacteriaceae; genus Pedobacter; species Pedobacter polysacchareus. The sequence goes on from NZ_JAHYSS010000003.1 coordinate 21,272, forward strand.
TGAGCCGATCTTGCTTAAAACGGGTCATATTATTGTTCCACAAAACCCAGGAGATGACAAAAGAAACAGCTATAACACAAAGTCCATCTATTGCATTGAACAATACTGTATTTTGGTTTGGCTGAGTTAATGTTACGCCATAGATGAAAAAACAATAAATCAATATAAAATAAATAGCCGCATATAAAGGCCTGATTAAAATTGTCGCTGCATTTAATACACATGCCAGCATGAAAGTGATGATTGCATTGTCCAAAGATTGCCCAAAAATGGAGCAGAGGGCACCGCAGGAAGCAAATACAAAGAAAACAAAATGAGGCAATAGCTTGCTGAGCAAAGAATACTCTCTTCTAGTGAATTTTAACAGGAACCCAATTAAGCTTAAGAACAAGCACACAGGCCCCATGATCATGTTTATAAAGAAAAGATCATTTAGCCAGGTAACTTCCTGAGGGCCAACTTTAAAATTTCCATACCTGAAATAAAGGTGGATGATTAAAGTAATTGGTACAAATAAACTGGTTATAGTGATACATCGACTGAGGTTAGTAGAACTAACTTCATCTTCCATGATCATTTTGTCTAGGGGCGGTCTTTTAAAGTACCTCAGAAATAGATTGAGAGCGTTTGCCATTTTGATAATAGAACAAATCTATTCTTTTATTTTACAAATAGCTAATCTTTTGAAAATGAAGTAGTCATGTGCTTTTTATTTCTGGGGCGATAGGGTATATATTTAGTATTTAAATAAAAGAAATTGCTTTTAAGCATAAATATGAAGTGAGATTTCTTTTAGCCTACTGTTCTACAGTAATTTATCAGCAGCATTCCATATAATTCTGAGACTAGAAAGTATCACAATTACAGCCACTCCAATAAACATCTTTTTAATTGGCAGTTTTCCTACCAGTTTCGCTGCAATCGGCGCTGCAATTATCCCGCCGATCAGTAGTCCTAAAATAGATTGCCAATGACTGACACCTAGTATAAAGAAAAAGGTGACTGCACTCGCCATGGTCACAAAGAATTCAGTCAAACTCACAGAACCAATCACATACTTTGGGGTACGTCCTTTTGAGATTAGGGTAGAAGTGACTAAGGGACCCCATCCACCGCCACCAAAAGAATCTAAAAATCCTCCTGCACCAGCTAACCAGCCTGCTCTTTTCACTTTCTGAAGTTTGGGTTTTTCTTTGAATGCATTGGTCAGGATCTTTATGCCCAATGCCAAGGTATAAATGGATATGACAGGTCTGATGTACTCAGAGAATTTCTCACCCGCATATCCCAATAAAAGTGCTCCAGCAATTGCTCCTAATACACCAGGGATCAGCAAGGTTTTAAAAAGCTTCTTATTGACGTTTCCAAATCTATAGTGACTGAAGCCTGAAGCCCCACTTGAAAACATTTCTGCAGTATGAATGCTACCCGAAATTATAGCCGGATTTAAGCCTCCGGATAATAATAATGTAGTAGATATCACACCATAACCCATCCCTAAGGCGCCATCTACCATTTGTGCCAAAAAACCAACCATCAGCATCCATAGAAATTTGTCGTCAATTTGAAGATAAACCTCATGTCCAAAAGCAACAACAGATTCGTAATTCAAGTAGGAAACGCTCGCATAGCCGACAAAAAGTGCGGCTAAAATCAATAAGCATAGGTAAGCTATACGTTTCCATTTCTTTTCCTGCGATGGGCTGCGCTTAAGGCTTAAAGTGATTTCTTTTTCTTCTAAACTCATTATAGTACTAGCTAACATGTTATTGGTTAATCATCTTGAAAGAAGATGGTCTAATCAACGAACCTTATAAAGTCTATTGATTTAGTAGACAATAATATGCTAACTTTTCGAATAAACAAAATAATTTGTATTGTTTTAATTGGAATACATGGCTTCACAATAGGATAAACTATTAACTAGCCGATTCTTTATTGAGCTAAACTGTTAAAACAGGCATTAACAAGTAAAAATTATAAAAAGGAGAGGGGGAACTTTTTGATCGAAGAAATATAGGATAGCAGTGGCCATCCATCTATAGAATTTAGAAAAAGACAAAGGGTCCTGAAACTAACTTCAGGACCCTTTGTCTTTTATGATATAATTTTTGAGTTTATGATTTAAATCGCAGTTACACGAGTTTCAATGTTACCTCTGGTTGCTTTTGAATAAGGACAAGCACGATGCGCTTTGTCTGCTAATTTTTGAGCTTCTTCTGTAGTGATACCAGGAATGTGTACATCCAGATCAGCTGACAATACAAAAGAGTTGTCATCCTTGTTAAAAGACACATGTACTTCTACAGTAGCTTCAGAAACATCTACACCATCATTTGCGGCTATGGAACCTAAAGCTCCCAAATAACATGGACCCCATGCTGCTGCAAATAATTGCTCAGGATTAGTGGCGCCACCTTGTCCGCCCATTTCCCTTGGTTTTCTTAAGTCAAATTCTATTGTTCCATCGCTTGATTTGATATGTCCGTCGCGGCCACCTTTTGCTGTAACGGAAGCGGTATATATTTTTTCCATAATTTCATTTAAATTTAATACCACTACAACAGTTCTTAATGAGCTAAAGTTTTAGATTTTAATTTTTTCACATAGCTTAAAGATATCATAAGCTACTTTTTGAATCAAATCAAACTGTTCATGTATAATATCATCATTGCCATTTTGATATTGATTTTTGCTTTTTACCGGCTGTCTGATCAAAGGGACATTACTCAAAGAATTACTATGATTATTTAATACTTCAATTGATAAATTCATCAAATAGGTAGTGTTATTTACCACTGGCTTAAGATCTTCGTAATTTGAAATCTTAAAGGCATGTTCCTTGTTATATAAGGAAAGCGTAGCTACATAAGACGATAACAGGTGATTTAAAGCTGTAAACTGATGCAGTTCCTTCATTCGTAACTGCTTGCTTTTAGGTTCTGAAAACATGCGTTGAAATAGGGAGGCTAAATTGGCCGTCGTTACATACACTTCTTTCCTGGCCACCTTATAATTAGTGAGGTTATGCGCTTCATCTGTATACAAAAAGGTAACTTGTTCAAAATAATTCATGTTCGCTTTTAGTGTATCTAACATGGCCTCTTTTAGTTTTTGGTGTTCCCAGTTCGGAAATAAAGAATAACTTGCTAATAAGGCGATTCCTGAGCCAATCAGGGTATCATAAATGCGTTCACGCGCGACAGATAATCCACCCATACCAAGAAAGTCGAAAAGAACCAAAATATATGGGGTCATAAATAAAACACTTACCACATAGTTTTTACGCTGAAAGCTATAACAGCCAATCATGCAGAAAAGCAGAATGATAAATAAAGTATGTTTATCCTGTACATAAACCAATATTCCCATTCCAATAAATGCGCCGATTACCGTACCGATTAATCGCTCATAGTTTCGCTTTTTTGTCAGGCTAAAACCAGGTTTGGAGATTACGAGAATGGTTAATAAAATCCAGTAACTATGGGAGAAATTCAATAGCCTGGCCACTACAAATCCGACCAACATTACGATCGCTACCCTTAAAGAATGTCGGAATGTGGAGGAGGTAAAGGTTAAATTTTCAAACAGTAATTTTAAATCAATAGGCTGTCTAGTGATAAAACGCTCTACATCAATCTCTCTGGGCTTTAGGTTTTTCTTTTCTTTTTTATTAAAATAACCATTGATCGTCTTCACTCTGGAGAGTATATTCTCAATATTTACCTCTATATTTTTAAGCGCAATAATTCCTAAAGTATTGTATTTTCCTTCTGTATTATTACTTTCAAGGGCAGTAATTTCATTTCTAAGTCGCTCTACATCTTGAATTAATGAGGTTGGAAGCTTAGGGACACCGCCACTTTTTAAAGCAAATGCAATCTCATCTAATTCATCGGCGATCTTGATGATAACAGATTCATAATTTGCTAAAATACCTGATTCGTCAAATTGCTCATGGAGTTGTTCATAGTTATAATAAGTAGACATGACCTGTTCAAAAAGATCCACCATATCCACAAATACCAGTAAGAGAAAACGCCCTTCCGGAGTAGATTCTCTAATGATTTCTCTGGTTTTAAACAATACTTCACGAACAGCATCCTGCTTTTCATGAACCAGTACCTGCAGCTGTAATAGCTTTGCATAGTTTGCATCGTAGTCTGTGTTCTGGTGATAAAATCTGGCTTTTGCCCTTAAAAATTCAGAAATTTCATGGATGGAATCACTTAAAGTTTGCTGAACCAAGCGAAACGGCCTAATTCTGTACACAAAATAGCTCAGCAAAGTGTACCAAATACTACCTATAAAAATGAGCAATGCGAATACCAGCACCTCTTTCCATGGCCTCACATCATCAATACTCAATACCATAATGAGTAGGGCAGCGGTACCAATCGCAGCAGATCTTAATCCATACAAAAAAAACATAGAAAAGATGAAACTACAGATAAAAAGCAGAGCGCCAATGAAATAGACATTACTATTGGTTAAGCCTACAACAATTGAAATGAGCGTGATCAAACCAGTTGTGATCAGCATGGCATTTCTTCGGTGGACAATTGGGCCTGGAGTATCTACAACGCTCACGCACAAAGCGCCTAAGGACAAGGTCATTCCGTATTGCAGCAGACCAAATTGAGCAAGAATAAGTGAAGGACAAAGTACCCCGATAGTAATTCTGAGGCCATCAGCGAAATAGGTGCTTAATAAAAAATCCTGGATGCTTCTGATTGGACGATTGAACATAGCGTAAAAATAGATTTACAATCATCAATTGTGCCATTAACAACTGCTTTATGCAAAATAACAAAATCATACCACAGTATTAACATATATTGCCTCGTATCTAATAAAAATTTTATTTCTGATAATATTACTTTAAGAAATGTAAACGTTTTTATCCATTTTAGTTCTTGAAAAGAATTTATCCTTGATAAAACGGCCGTAATAGACATTTAGAGCGCTCAATTTCTGTTATTTAGAATTTGAGCCAGGATCGAGGTTAAAATAAGGCATGTAGTATAGGTTGAATGTACCTTAAACTGCTTTAAATCAGCTAAATAAATTTTTTTTGTATGATGCGGCAGTCATGACGAAGCTGATATTTATTCGTTAGGATATAAAGCAAGAATATTAAATAATTTTAGGATCTTTCAGGATCGCTGAGAATCGCGTATAATTAAATTCCAAGGCAGAACACTGGAATATCAAAACGTAGGACACTAAATTGGTTCCAGGCCCTCTACAATATTCTTTTTTATATTATGTCTGATAATTAATATTATGTTAAGTAGTGTTTTACAACAACCTATTCTTAGGCTGTATGTATGAATAATCAAGATCGATCTGGAATAATAAAGATGATGAGTTTTAAAACTCTTCGAGCTTCCCTTTCAGCTCTTGAACTTTATCAAGTCTGTTTTTTCTCGTGTAAATATCAATCAGTAATTGAACAGTAGATTTGTCATTCTGATTGATTTCATGAGCTTGTAATAAAGCAATTTCAGCACGGTTGATTAAGGATGTAAACGATGGTCCGCTATCATTCTTTTTGGCCTTTAGCGATTCGTTTGCAGCGTTAATATAAGCGATTCCTAATTGATGCAGCGCGTCAAAATAATTCTCATCGATACTCAAAGCTTTGTTATAAGCCAATATTGCAGTGTTGTTATTTGATTTAGTTTGATGTAAATATCCATAAAGAAAATACAGCAGTTTGTTTTTACTCTCTACTTTTAACGTAGCTTCAATAACACGAATTGCATCGTCATATTTTTCTGTATCTAACAGCAGATTGATGTAATCATTGGTCAGGTAAATATTATAAGGGTTCACTTTTATGCCATCCTCTAATGATTTCAAGGCCAACTCATGTTCAAATTTAGAAGAATATATACCGCTTAGCTTTTGATAGACGATCGGATTTTTAATTCCGTTATCTTTAGCCCTTTTATAATAGACCAATGCTTTGTCTAAAGACTGCATATTCTGTGCGGCTAAGGCCGTATTAATGGCTAAAGTGGTATCTTTTGGAAAGAAATCACTTACTTCTTTTAATAGCTCATACGCTGTGCTAAAATCATTACTTGCAAAAGCAGTATTTCCTTTATCTTGTTTTTTAATATTCACATTGTACACTGCCGCAGAAATCAGCTGTGTATTTGCCTGGAATTTATCCAGTCTTTTGGCTGAGTCAATTGCTTCCACAGCTAAGGTATAATAACGATCAGAATTACTCACATCCGCATCAATAATAGATACGTACGCGCTTAAATAAGCTTTAATTGCCCAGGTTTCCGGCCATTTTTTCGTCTTCTTGTCATTCTGTGCAGCTTCAGCTGCTTTAATCCCCTCTCCTAGTATACTCAGCTGTTTTTTTTCATCCTGTTTACCAGCAATAGCCAGTTGAAGTTTTCCGACGCTATTTCTCGCAATTTGTAATTGGCTTTTTTGCGAAAAAGCATGGTTAGCACTCAATAAAACCAGGATAGCAGCATTAAATAAATAGATCTTTTTCATACTAGGGTGTGTTCTAGCTACAAACTTATAAAAAAAAAGGAGGGATAAAAATTACCCCTCCTTTTTAATATGATTAATGCTTCCTAATTAAGGCTGTGTAGCTCTTAAAGCGTCTAATTTTTTCTTCGTCGCTTCATAGTTCACCTTGTCATCTTTAAATAAATAAATGATTTTCAAGTTCTCTAATGCATTTTCATTTTTAGGATCCAACTCTAACGCTGCTTTGTAGTAAGGAGTTGACTGATCAATAAACGCGATCATCTTTGCACTGATGGCATTGAATTCTTTCGTTTTTTTAGGGTCAATTTTATTTCTCTCCGTTTGTAAGGCTAAAGCTTGTTTATAGTAAGTATCACCTAATAAATATTGATAAATTGCATTTTTTGGATCTTTTGCAATTAATTTAGTCAACATCTCTTGAGATTTAGCAATGTTACCAGATTTGATATAAAGATCAGTTTCTAAACCGATGAAGTAAGAATCATCAGGGAATTTGCTTCCTGCTTCTTTTAATAGAGCTAAGCCTGCAACACTGTCTTTCAGTTTATCAAAAGTAATATTTACGATTTCAGAATAAAGAACTTTTGAGTCTTTATAACCTAAATCAATTGCTTTTTTGAAATTTCTAACTACCTCTGGATAGTTTTCTATTGATTTCGCGGTTACACCAGCGTTCACATACATAGAAGTATCTGTTGGGTTTTTAGTGGTTACTTCATTAAAGGCTGCTAATGCACTTGCGAAATCTTTTTTGTTATAAGCAAAAATTGCACGATTTCTCAAAGCATTATCCACATTGATTTCTGCTTGCTGAATATTGTCCTTCTCTGCATTTTTAGTATCTAAAGCCTTTGCTTTAACGATTGCTTCTTCTGCAATCTTTTGGTTTGCTTTAGCATTGTTAAGATCCAAGGAATCTACCAATGCAATTCTAGATGCAAATAAGGCTCTATAAGACCATGCTTCTGGCATGTCCTTAGATTTCTCATGAACAATCGCTTTATCAGTATGGGCTAAACCTTCATTTAAGGTCTTCAAATTGTCTGCTAAAGTTGATGTTTTTGCAATAGCCAACAATGTCCATGCTTTTTTGGCTTCGTTTACTTCACTTTTTTGCGCATTTGCATAGGTGGCAGCACCTACTAATAGCATACTAAAAAGTACTTTTTTCATCTTGTTAATTTATGGGTCAAAAATTTAATTTTCTTCTTCTTCTGTATCATCTTCAGCCTCTTCATCATCTTCTTCTGTTTCTTCTTCCTCTTCGATGATTTCTTCTGATTCTGATCCTGCAATTTCGTCAGTAACGATAGCATCATTTACTACAACTGCGCCTTCTTCTCCCTCTTCCAATTCAACTTCTTCGTCTTCATGTTCGATTTTAGCAACAGATGCAATTTCGTCATTTCCTTTCAGGTTGATTAAGCGCACCCCTTGAGTTGCTCTTCCCATTACCCTTAATTGGCTAACAACAATTCGGATCACGATACCTGATTTGTTGATGATCATTAAATCATCCGCATCAGTTACGTTTTTAATGGCTACTAATGCACCGGTTTTTTCCGTTACACTAATGGTTTTAACACCTTTACCACCTCTATTTGTAACGCGGTAATCTTCAATATCAGTACGTTTACCGTATCCTTTTTCTGAAACTACCAAAATAGTTACACCCGGATCATCAACAGCAATCATGCCAACAACCTCATCCTGGTCATGTGCAAGCGTTACACCTCTTACTCCGGTTGCAGTTCTACCCATTGGTCTCACCTTCTCCTCATTGAAACGAATTGCCCTTCCAGAACGCAGCGCCATAACAATTTCGCTCTTTCCAGTTGTTAAACTTGCTTCTAGAAGTTGATCACCTTCGTTGATGTTAATCGCATTTATACCATTTACACGTGGTCTTGAATAAGCTTCTAAAGAGGTCTTTTTGATCGTTCCCTTTTTAGTACACATGATAATGTAATTGTTTTCCAGATACTCCTGGTCCTTCAAATTCTTTACCTTAATGTATGCTTTGATTTTTTCCTCTTTAGGAATATTGATGATGTTCTGAATTGCTCTACCCTTACTTAGTCTCGATCCTTCAGGAATTTCATAAACTCTCAACCAGAAACAACGTCCTGATTCTGTAAAGAACAACATGTAATTGTGGTTTGAAGCCACCAATAGGTGCTCAATGAAATCTTCATTTCTTGAATCACTACCTTTAGATCCTTTACCACCTCTACCTTGAGTACGGTATTCAGTTGCAGGCGTACGTTTGATATAACCTTCATGTGAAATCGTGATCACTACGTCTTCATCTTCGATGAAATCTTCCATGCTCATGTCTTCTGCAGAATGTACGATCTGAGTTCTACGCTCATCACCATATTTCTCCATCATTTCAGTCAACTCATCCTTAATGATTTTCATACGTAAATCTTCTGAATCCAGAATAGATTGTAAGTACTCAATAGTTTTCATTAATTCCTCGAATTCTTCTTTGATTTTATCGCGTTCCAGACCTGTTAACCTACGTAAGGTCATGTCAAGGATTGCTCTGGCTTGAATATCACTCAAACCGAATTTCTCCATTAATCCTACTCTGGCTTCCTCAGGCGTATTAGAAGCACGAATTAATTTAATTACTTCTTCAATATGATCCAAAGCAATTAATAAACCTTCCAGAATATGCGCTCTTTTCTTAGCTTCTGCAAGTTCAAATTTCGTTCTTCTCACCACTACATCATGTCTGTGGTCAACGAAATGACGAATCAAATCTTTCACGTTCAGCATTTGCGGTCTGCCATTGACAAGCGCAATATTGTTGACACTGAATGAAGTTTGTAAAGCAGTCTGTTTGAATAGATTATTTAAAACAATTGAAGCATTCGCATCACGTTTAATTTCATAAACGATACGGATACCATCTTTGTTAGATTCATCTTTAATATTGGAAATACCTTCGATTTTTTTCTCACCTACCAGTTCAGCGGTACGCTCAATCATCATCGCTTTATTTACCTGATAAGGGATTTCTGTAACGATAATCGTTTCACGATCTTTATGCGTTTCAATCTCTGCTTTGGCACGCATTACAATACGGCCTCTACCTGTTTCGAAAGCTTCCTGAACACCTGTGTAGCCATAAATAATTGCTCCTGTAGGAAAATCAGGTGCCTTTATGTGCTTCATTAATTCAGCTATAGTGATTTCTTTGTTTTCGATGTAGGCAATGGTTCCGTTGATTACCTCAGTAATGTTGTGTGGCGGCATATTTGTAGCCATACCCACCGCAATACCTGAAGAACCATTGATCAATAAGTTTGGAACTTTAGCTGGAAGAACCGTTGGCTCTTGCAGGGAATCATCAAAGTTAAGCTGGAAATCTACGGTATCTTTATTGATATCGGCAAGCATATCTTCTGCGATCTTCTGGAAACGGGCCTCCGTATAACGCATTGCTGCAGGAGAGTCACCATCAATAGATCCAAAGTTACCTTGTCCTTCTACCATCAGGTATCTCAAACTCCACTCCTGAGCCATCCTTACCATCGTATTATAAACTGAGGCATCACCATGTGGGTGATACTTACCTAAAACCTCCCCAACAATACGGGCAGATTTCTTATAAGGTTTATTGTTTGCAAGTCCCAGATCCAGCATTCCGTATAAAACACGGCGGTGAACTGGTTTTAATCCATCACGAACATCAGGTAAAGCCCTTGATACAATAACCGACATCGAATAATCGATGTAAGCGGATTTCATCTGCTCGTCAATATTGATTTTTATTATTTTGTCGTTTTCTTGATTTTCTAAATCTTCTGCCATAAATAGTAATGTTCCCTAAGAACGATTTAAACGTGGTATTCTTATAACCTTGCGAATTTAATAAAAAATGCGCCATAAAGGCGCATTGTGGAAAAAATTTATCGTATATATTTTAGGGCTAAAAAGGGGAATTAAGCCCAGTCAATGCCTTTTTTTAGCTTACTTAAAGTATCTGCTTCCGGGCTATCTGGGATTGGCTGATGATTATACACCCATTTGGCCATTGGTGGTAAGCTCATTAGGATAGATTCGATTCTCCCATTGGTCTCCAGGCCGAATTTAGTTCCTGCATCATACACTAAATTGAACTCTGCATAACGGGACCTTCTCAAGTACTGCCACTCCTGTTCTTCAACACTAAAATCAGCGTCACGATTCCTGTCGATCAACTCTGTATAGGCAGGAAGGAACGTATTTCCTACGGCTTCAGAAAAGCTCAGTAAACGGTCAAAATCCAATCCTGTGTTCTCTGGTTTTAGTTTATCATAAAAAATACCGCCAACACCCCGAGTTTCTTCTCTATGCTTGATGAAAAAATAATCATCTGCATGTGCTTTAAATTTAGGATAAAAAGAAGCATCAAACTCATCACAAGTCTGTTTCAGCAAATGATGAAAAAAGCGAACATCCGTATCAATTACATAATGAGGCGTCAGGTCTATCCCGCCACCAAACCAACGGGTCTGGTCATCCATCTCAAAATAACGAATATTCATGTGTATAATAGGCACGAAGGGATTATTAGGGTGCATCACAATAGAAACCCCGGTTGCAAAGAATTCATCGCTATCCAGCTTAAAAGACTTCTTTATTGCGTCCGGCAATTTACCATGTACCGCGGAGAAGTTTACGCCCCCTTTTTCGATTACATTTCCATTTTGCAGAATTCTTGTCCTGCCGCCACCGCCACCTTCACGGCTCCATATTTCTTCTTCAAATTTTCCTTTACCATCAGATTGTTCTAAACCCTGGCAAATGGAGTCCTGAATTTTCTGGAAAGCTGCGACTACTTTATCTTTAAATACCATTTCTCTTAAACTTATCCTCAAAGTTAACTTTATAAAAATTGCCTTTGAGCTTTAAGTTGAGATAGTACATTTTTTTGACATAATGGCCAGAAAACAGCTATTTTTAAGAATCGTGGTGCATTTTCAACTTATCTAAGAGCTCCGGGGAAATGTTTTCAGCATAGACCCCATAAGCATCAATTAATACTCCTTTCAGATTCCCTACCGGAGAAGAAATCGCATAAATCACGGCACTGTCGCCCGGATCATTCATCCCTTCAAAACGGTAAAATTCATCAATTTCAAACTCTTCAGGCATCAGCTGCAAATCGATCGCTTTACATTCGATGCAATCTGGCGCCAGGATGAAATCATGCTCATAACCTCTCTTCTCAAGATCGGCAACAGCAGCGGTAAGGGTGTCATAAATATACATAGCTCTAATTTAATTAAAAATAATTGTAGTATGTGTCTTTTTAAATTTCATAGTTCAATAAACTTTCTGATATTTAAGCATCATGGTTGTATCAGAAAAAACGCTAAAATGGGGACTTTGTTTGTATCCACCTTTATTATTCCAGCGTATTTGGGTAAAAAGATTCCATAAAGGTTTTCGAAGTGTAGATGTAAAAATCAACAAAAGTCTATTCAATAAGAATTACAATGGATCCATATTCGGAGGAACGATTTATGCCGCTACAGATCCGTTCTATGCTTTATTATTTGATCAGCTGCTCAGGCGTGAAGGCTTTAAAGTCAGAGTCTGGTTGAAAAGTGCTTCCATACAGTACCTGAAGCCGGGGCACGGAGATTTGTTTTTTACCATCACAGTGACAGATGATATGCTGAATGAAGCCATAGAGGCGATGAATACTACAGGTAAATTTGTAAAAGCTTATCCGATGGAAATCACTAATGCAGCAGGCGAATTGTGTGCTACAGTCATGAATGAAATCTATGTACGCAACTTACACCAGGGAGAAAAACCACGTATTGCTTATTAAACTATGAATGTCAAGAAACTTATCCTGCAGGGTGAAGGAACTACCCTTGATTTCAAGAAGACCATTAACAACCATGAAAAGATTGCCCGCAGTATTGTCGCTTTTGCCAATCATAAAGGTGGCCAATTGCTGATTGGCGTAGCCGATGATGGTACGATTAAGGGCGTAAAATCTGAAGATGAAGAAAGATACATGCTGCTCAAATCCGCACAGCAATTCTGCAGGCCAGCAATAGATTTAACTTTCGAAGAAGTATATGTTGAAGATAAACTTGTTCTTATAGTAAATATCAGCGCCAGCGAAACCAAGCCTCATTACGCCTTGGATGAAAATAAGAAGTGGTGGGTTTATTTCAGGATCCAGGATAAAACACTGCTGGCGAGTAAAATTCTGGTAGACGTCATTAAAAAGAGTACAGAGCATCAAAGCAGCCCCATTCCTCATGGAAAAGAGGAAAACATGCTATTTGAATACCTGAAACAGGAAGGGCGCATCACTTTAAAGGAATACAGTAAAATCATCAAATCCTCCTATAAAAAAGCACAAAAGATATTAGTGTCCCAAATTCTTGGAGGCGCCATTCGACCCCATAGCTCGGAAAAGGAAGAATATTTTACATCAATTCCACAACAACTTCAGGTTAAATAATCCCTACCTCAAAAAATCAGGATAGAAATGCCGACTTTTGTAGCAATGCTACAAACACTTTATTCAAAATATAAACCCTATTATTCCGATAACCTGCGATTGGCCATGCCGATTGTGGTGTCACAATTGGGACATACCCTTGTTCATTTAGCCGACAGTGTAATTGTTGGGCATTTCGCCGGTACGATTCAACTCGCGGCAGTCTCTCTCGTCAATAGTCTTTTTATGCTCATCCTCGTGATTGGAATGGGGATTTCTTATGGATTAACCCCACTGATGGCACAAGAAAATGGGCGTAAAAACTATGATGAATGCGGTAAATTACTATCCAACAGTTTAATCATTAACATCATTACCTCTATTTTACTCTATGGTTTTGTTCACCTTGGAACTTTACTTGTCATCGACCATCTCGGACAATCACCGGAAGTAGTGGCTTATGCAAAGCCTTATTTAGGTTATCTGGCAATTTCGATTATTCCTTTGATGATCTTTCAAACCTTTAAGCAGTTTGCAGAAGGCCTTGGTTTCACTAAACAAGCGATGTTTGTATCCATCTGGGGAAACCTGCTGAATATTATTTTAGGGATCATCCTGGTCAAAGGAATGTTTGGAATCACTCCTATGGGCGTTAAAGGTGTCGGAATCAGCACACTGGTAGACCGAACCTTAATGGCCATAGTCATGTCTGTTTATGTATTGAAATCTAGATATTTCAAAGACTATATCAAAAGCTTCAAAGTCACTTTCTTCGATAAAGTAAGGGCGCTAAAAATTATCAAAATTGGTGCTCCCGTTGCTTTGCAGTATTCCTTTGAAATCAGCGCATTCAGTGGTGCTGCAATTCTAATAGGTACCATTGGGGCGGTCGAACAAGCAGCACACCAAGTGGCCATTAACCTGGCCTCAGTAACCTATATGATGGCTAGCGGCATCGCATCTGCGGCGACCATCAAAACCGGAAATAATTTTGGGAAAAAGAACTTCCTGGACCTCAGACAATCGGCAATTGCCAGTTATCATGTCATTATTTTGTTCATGAGTATCACTGCAATCCTGTTTATCGTAGCCAACAACCTGCTTCCCTACATTTATACCGAAGATACAGCCGTTATCACTATTGCTGCTCAATTACTGATCATCGCAGGGTTTTTCCAACTTTTTGATGGTACTCAAGTGGTCGGATTAGGCGTTTTAAGAGGAATTGGTGATGTGAATATTCCAACCTTCATCACCTTTGTAGCTTATTGGATCATAGGAATTCCACTCGGATATTTTCTGGGAATTCAATTGGGCTTAGGCGTAAACGGAATATGGTACGGCTTAACATTTGGTTTGCTGACGGCCTCAGTATTACTCTTCCTTAGATTCCAGAATAAAACCAGGGCATTGAATATTAAAGCCACATAAACATTGATTAGGAGTAGCTAATTTTTTGAAGGCCCTGCAGCTTTTAAATTAGAGCAAAAGTTTGCTCGCCAATCCTAAGAGCAGTAAGAATCCGAAAACATCTGTAAATGTGGTGATGATAATAGAAGATGCGATAGCCGGATCAATTCCGACCCTTTTTAAAATCAATGGGATGCCCGCACCAGTTACACCGGCGATTAATAAATTTCCAGTCATCGCCAGAAAAATAACGACGCCCAGCAGCGGGTTGCTGTCAAAAAATATGGCGAACATAAACACGATCAATCCAGTAACCGCACCATTGATCAATCCTACGGTAAACTCTTTCAATACGGTTCGATATGCTTGATTATCGGTTAGGTCGTATAAGGAAATCCTCCTTACGGTAACTGCCAGCGCTTGTGTTGCCGCATTTCCACCCATCCCCGCTATAATTGTCATGTAAGCAGAAAGTACGGCGATCTTTTCAATGGTAGAACCAAAATGCCGCACTACAGCAGATGCTAAAAATGCGGTTCCTAAGTTTAAAATCAACCATGGCAAACGGGATTTCACCGCTTCCACCCAGTTACCACTCAACTCCTCATCCTCAGATACCCCGGAAATTTTCAGGATATCTTCCGTATTTTCATCTTCCAACACGTCAATAACGTCATCGAAAGTAACCCTTCCCAGCAGCTTCATATCATTATCTACAACTGGAATACTGGTGATGTTATATTGAGATATCAACCTGGCCACCTCCTCCTGATCGGTATCTGGTGTTACCCAAGCCACTTCCGCTTTCACTAGCTCAGTAATGTGTACATTTCCTTTTGCCTTAATGATGTCTTTCAAAGAAACAATTCCCTGAAACACATTGTCGTCATCAATTACAAAAATGGTATAGAATTCTTCGATCTCTTCACTCTGGCGAATGATCTCATCAATGGCATCCTTTTTAGTAAGGTTAAGATTGACGCGGATAAACTCGGTGTTCATTAAACCACCCGCGGTCTTCTCGTCGTAGCTCAATAAATTCCGGATATTGGAAGCATCGTCTTCACTTAAATCCTCAAGAATTTCTTTTTGCTCATGTTCTTCCAGCTGAGAAATGATGTCGGTAGCATCATCATAATCCAGCTCTTCTACAATCTCCGTACGTTTATCGGGATGCAGCTGCAGTAATAATTCCTCTGGGTGAGATTCTTCGTGCATCTCAGAAATTACTTCTGATGCGATCTCTACTGGCAAAAGATTAATGATTCGTTCCTGATCTTCTTTGTTGATGCTTTCGAAAAGTATCGCTATTTCTGAGGCATGATACTCCGAAAGAATAACTTTAAGTTGTTCATCATCGCTATTTAAGGCGTTCCTTAATTTAGAAACGTCTGTTTTGTCCAGGTCGAATGATTGCATGTGTTGTCAAAGTTACAATAATCAGGGCTATTTAAACCATCCCTTACGCCAGAAATATATGACCTGCAATACTGCAATAGCAGCCATCACGAGCATCGTATACAAATAACCATTCGCCTGATAAAGCTCTGGCATGTTCTGAGGCAGTAGTTTACCACTGATTGGATCAACGTTTGCAAAGTTCATTCCGTAAATTCCGGCAATGAAAGTTAAAGGAATAAAAATCGAAGAAATGATGGTCAGCACCTTCATAATCTCATTCATCCGGTTGCTGATGATCGACAAATACATGTCTATATTACTTGCAGAAATTTCTTTTAGTGATTCTACAATATCTATAATCTGGATGCAGTGATCGTAAGCATCACGGATATACAGCTTTGTCTGATCAGAAATCAAATGAGAATCGCTGCGTAGGATGTCATTCAATTTATCTCTTTCCGGCCAGGCTACCCTTCTGATATTGATCAGGTTTCTTTTGATCAATTGCGTATCAAACATGACCGACTTATCTGGTTTATCAAATAAACGATCTTCAATGTTGTCTAATTCATCACCCCAGGCCCCCAGAATTTCAAAATAAGTATCTATTATGATGTCCATAAGCGCATACATCAGGTAGCTACTTCCGCCGATCCGGATGTTGCCCTTCCCTATTTTTAATCGGGAACGCACTGGCGCCAGACAGTCCTCATATTTCTCCTGAAAAGTAAACAATGCATTATCAGTTAGTAAAAAAGAATATTGCTGGTTTTCCAGGTTTTGAGCCTCATCCAATTGCAGCATTCTACTCACCGCAAAAACATGATGCGCATACTCTTCTTGCTTTGGCCGCTGATAAGTTCTGGTTATGTCTTCCAGAATCAGTTTATTGACATCGAAATCCCTGCTTAATGTTTCAAACAAAGCCAAAGAATTAAAGCCTTTAATCTCCACCCAAAAGGTATACCTTTTATCTTGCAGCAAGGGCTTCAGCATACTGATGTCATTCAATTCCCGTGATTCATAACTGTCTGCGGTGTATTTGTACAGTGTGATGATGGGTTTTAAAGCATTTGGATCAATATAAATCATCCCCGGACTAGATCCGGCATGAGGCAGCGCTAAATGCTGACGTTTCTTTTTATGCTTTGCTGGTTTAGCCATTTTTAAAAATAAGATTTCGCTTGCGGGCCTTGGTTAAACAACAAGTCCACAATACTTAAGTTTGGCTTAAATCCTTCTCTGTCGTCAAAGACCTGGAAATAAGGTTTAAATTCTCCTGCTGGTTTTTTAAAGACTGGCCCGGAACGGAAATCAAGTGCTGCCGGAACATCATCAAAATATTCCTCAGTCAATTCAAATTTCGGTGTAATTTTCAATTGCTTGAACAGCCAATCCATGATTTCCTGATTGTAATCAAAAAGAGAATCGAATTTCTGGTGGTAAAATCTGGCAAATTCATCCTCGTAATATTCAAAATAAGCGGAATTGCGGTAGCAGCTCTCTAAACTCTTCCAATGCAAGCGCTGCCAGTTGAAATCATTGCTGATTTTAACATCCTTCATTTTGGTGTGTAATTTCTTGCCGCGGATCACAGGAACAATGAGGTCTAAACTCCCATTGGGTGAGTAAATTGAGGCACGATTTCTAAAGGTTTGTTTCGGAAAATGTTCCTCTTTTTCCAGCATAAACTCATTTCCAAAATGTTTCAATTCTTTGAAATAACTTACTGGGGGAAGATAAAAAAGGGGGAATATAGCTAAACTTTGCATCTGTTATTTTATGTTTGCACTCTTAATCCGCCAAAATAATGATAAAAAAAAGCTTTTCTTATATAGGAGTAGTTTTTTTAAACTTTTTATCTCTTCTACCAATGCAGTTGCTATATTTTATTTCAGCAATCTGTTACTATATCCTATATTATGTGGTAGGTTATAGGAAAAAGGTGGTGCGTGAAAACTTAGTTAATTCTTTCCCGGATAAAAGTATGGCAGAAATCATCCGTATAGAAAAAAGATTCTTTAAATATTTCTCTGATTTAACCGTTGAAGTGATCAAAATGCAATCTATTTCTCAGAAGGAAGTCCAGAAACGGGTCAAATTCACTAATCTCCATTTGGTGGAGGACTATTTTAGCAGAGAAGAAAGTGTGCTGGCCTGCACCGGGCATTACGGCAATTGGGAATGGGGAATGCTGGCATTAGGCGCACAGCTTTCCAAGAAAGCTTATGTGATCTATAAACCGCTTAACAATACTGTTTTTGACGATTGGTTTCTCAAAATGAGAAGTAAGTTCGGCAATATTGGCGTACCTATGCGACAAACTTTACGCAGCCTTGCCAGCACCAGAAACGAAGCCACGATGTTCTGCTTTGCAAGTGATCAAAGTCCGGTTCGAGGTGAAGCGCATTATTGGCTAAACTTCCTGCATCAGGATACTGCAGCATTATTGGGACTGGAAAAAATAGCTTTACAAACAAACAGACCTATCTTTTACTTTAAATTGAAATACCTTAAAAGAGGTTATTATGAAGTAGATTGTGTACCCATCTGTCCAGTACCAAAAGAGACAAAAGAACACGAAATTACCGATACCCATTTCAGTTTCCTGGAACAAATAATTAACGAAGAACCGTCTTATTGGCTTTGGAGCCATAGGCGATGGAAAACAAAACGAGAATACGCATCATGACAGCAGCAAGTGTAGCAGTAGTAATTTTAAATTGGAACGGAAAAACACTTCTGGAAAAATTTTTACCGGGTGTAGTGCAGTCCTCCTATCCCAATTTACAAATTATAGTGGGCGACAATGCTTCTACGGATGATTCTGTTGCATTTGTGCGTAAGCACTACCCGGAGATCCGTTTAATTGAAAATGATGGCAATTACGGCTTTGCAGAAGGTTATCGAAGATTATTGGATCAGGTTGATGCAGAATATTATGTATTACTGAATTCTGATGTCGAAGTTCCTGAAAATTGGATCCAGCCAGTGATCGATCTGATGGAAACAGACGATAAAATTGCAGCTGCACAACCAAAGATCAAATGGCAAAAAGACAAGACGAAATTTGAATATGCCGGTGCCGCAGGTGGATACCTGGATTTACACTGTTTTCCATTCTGCAGAGGGCGCTTGTTTGATACCGTAGAAGATGATCATGGCCAGTACAACGACGCAAAAGAGATCTTCTGGGCAAGTGGTGCTGCACTTTTTATTAGAAGCAAATGCTGGAAAGAAGCTGGGGGCTTAGACGCTGACTTTTTCGCACACATGGAAGAAATCGACCTTTGCTGGCGCTTAAAAAATATGGGATATAAAATTATATACTGCCCGGATGCTGAAATATACCATGTTGGTGGTGGTACATTGAATGCCAATAATCCTTATAAAACCTATCTGAATTTTAGAAATAACCTGATTATTATGCAGAAAAACCTGCCTTTGTCAGATGCTTATTTCAGGATCTTCATTCGTTTTTTTATAGACTTCGTAGCCCTGGTTCACTTCCTGGCACAAGGTAAGGTAGATTTCGCAATGGCAGTCAGTAAGGCACATTTTCATTTCTTCCAGATGATATTTACCAATGGAAAGAAAAGGACAAAACAGCAGATTCCTTATCATAAACATACCGGGCAATATTCTTCCAGCATTGTGTACGCTTATTTTATCAAGAAAATCAGGTTTTTTAGCGGATTAGGTATTTAAAAATCCCCCTGCCAACCCATGATAAACAAAGGATTCAGTAAGGGGATATTTAAAGTTTAAGATAGATTTCAAGAATTATTTCTTTTCAGGGACAAAGATAATTGGTTCCGGTCTGTTGGCAACTGTCGTTAGCGCCTTATAGATATAATCACAAACCAGTTTTTCTCCTGGTACATTAATCAATCTTCTATCGTCTTCTGGAGTATGGTATTGAGGATGTCCGCCGGTATGAAATCCTAATACTGGGATATCTTTCTTGTAAAATGATACATGATCAGAACCACCTACATCGTAATGGTTCACGAATGGATGCACACCAATTTCCGGCCCCAGCTTCGTCAATAATTCTACACCGCCATCAAATGTTGCCGCGCCGCCCATATACAGGTGTTTCTCTGAATTCATCCTCCCCACCATATCCATATTGATCATCAGCTTAATCTGAGACAAAGGAATCAGCGGGTGCGCTGTGAAATATTTAGAACCTAATAAACCTTGTTCCTCTGCACCAAAAGCTATCACCATCACACTGCGTTTCAATGTAGCTTTATTTGCAGCCAGCTTTTCTGCGATTTCCAAAAGCGCAGCGGTACCGCTTGCATTGTCATCAGCACCTAAATGAATGCCTACCGTATCTGGTTTTTTAGAGGAAGCCCCTCCCATTCCAAGGTGGTCATAATGCGCACCAATCACAATGAATTCCTGCTTTAAAACTGGATCAGAACCCTCAATATAACCGATTACATTCTGAGTTTTCACATAAGGCGTATCCTGTACCCCTTTTTTAACCCTCATTTTTGCAGTAAATTCCTGGATATAACTTCCATGATAAGCTGCAATTCCTGATTTCTTGAACTGCTTCACCAAATAACGCACTGTCTTTTTGTTTTCTGCAGTTCCAGGAAAACGTCCTTTCATTTGCGGTGATGCTAACGTCCAGATGTGGTCCTTAATTTCCTTTTCAGTAATATCTGCCTGCGCGAATGCAGATGCGCTGATGGCAACGCATACTGCCGATAATAAAATCTTTCTCATTTGCTGATTTTAGCTTTTCAAAAGACTTTCTATTGCTAAACGGTAACCATCCAGGCCAAATCCTGTCAGCACGCCTTTACAGTTTTTTCCGGTTAATGAAACATGTCTATATTCTTCCCTGGCGTAAATATTAGATACGTGAACCTCTATTACAGGTGTATTTATAGCAGCAATCGCATCTGCTAATGCCACAGAAGTATGTGTATACCCTCCTGCATTGATCACAATACCATCATATTCAAAACCAACTTCATGCAATTTATTGATCAGCTCTCCCTCCACATTACTCTGATAGTAATCGATTTGTAGGATGCTGTACATCGTTCTCAATTGTGTGATATATTCATCAAAACCTAAATTTCCATAGATTCCTGGTTCGCGAACGCCTAAAAGGTTTAAATTTGGGCCGTTAATAATTTGTATCTTCATTAGCTCAAACTTAAAGCTAAAAACTTACAGTAGAAAATTTTTGTGTGATTAATAACCCTTATATACCGGCTTTTAAAGCCTATTTGAAACTGGAACGCTCGCTTTCCGGAAACTCCATTGCGGCCTATATCAATGATGTTCAGAAACTATCCCAGTATTTTGAATCCATTGATCAGCGTCCTTCAGTGAAAGAAATTACCAGCGCTGATTTAAAAAAATTTATCAGCTGGATCAATGAGCTGGGGATGTTACCAACCACTCAAGCGAGAGTAATCTCGGGACTAAAATCATTTTTCAGCTTCCTGATGTTGGAGCAAATTATTGTGGAAGATCCTTCAGCTTTGTTGGAAACTCCAAGATTAGGCAAAAAACTACCTGATGTTTTGAATATCGAAGAAATCAACGGCCTAATTGAGGCAATTGATGCTTCGAAACCGGAAGGGATGAGAAACAAGGCGATTATTGAGCTTTTGTATGGCTGTGGTCTTAGGGTTTCAGAACTCACTAACATCAGAATATCCAATATTTTTGCCGACAGCGAATTTGTAAAGATCGTTGGAAAAGGAAATAAGGAAAGGATTATCCCAATTGGCGCTACCGCATTAAAATATATAAAGATTTACCTGGAAGCCAGCCGTGTTCACATTCCCATCAAAAAAGGTTATGAAGATTATATTTTTTTAAACCGCAGAGGGACAGGTTTATCCAGAATATCTGTGTTTACGATCATCAAAGATCTGGCTTTAGCCTCAGGGTTAAAGAAAAGCATTAGCCCCCACACCTTCCGCCATTCTTTTGCTACTCATCTCATTGAAGGTGGTGCAGACCTGCGTGCGGTCCAAGAAATGCTGGGACATTCCAGCATTACCACCACTGAAATTTATACACACCTCGACAGAGATTACCTAAGGGGCGTCATTACCGGCTTTCACCCCAGGAGTTAAACGGTTTTCGTGAGATCAGCTAATGAACAACTGGATTTTTTGACGCCAGGATCATTCTTGGTTTTCCTTGCATATCTTTCCTTAATTTAATGTATTTAAACCCTTTATCATTCAACATCTCAACAGTCTCTTTTGATAGGTATTCATTGATTTCAAAGAATAGCTTTCCATTTTCCTTTAGATGCGAAACCGCAAAATCAGCAATCGCTTCATAAAACAACAAAGGTCTTTCATCCGGAACAAATAATGCCAGATGAGGTTCATGCGCCAATACATTTGGATGCATTTCGGCCATTTCTTTCCCGGTGATATAAGGAGGATTGCTCACGATGATATCGAATTGATGATCAATATCAAAAGTTAACATATCTGCATGGATAAAATGAACAGGGCTCTCCAGTCGCAAAGCATTTTCCGAGGCCAGTTTCAAGGCTTCCTCAGATATGTCTACCGCAGTTACTTCTAAAGCTTTGCCATGTTTCTTTAGACTGATTGCAATACAACCGCTTCCCGTTCCAAAATCTATCACCGATTTATTCAGCAGGCTATCTTCTAAAATCCAGTCTACCAACTCTTCAGTTTCAGGTCTTGGAATTAATACCGCTTCATTTACTTTAAAAAAAGCACCATAAAAATAAGCTTCACCTAATAAGTATTGAATGGGCTGATGTACTTTCAGCCCTGCAGCAACAGCAAAAAACTGCTCCTGCTCTTCGTTGCTCAGTTCTTTGTCATAATTCATCATCAACTTGCTCCTGCTGAGCTTTAACAAATGTTCAACGGCGACAGAGAAAATAGACTTAACTTCCTCTTCCTCATAAACATCTTTCAATTCTGTCTTAAAATGTGATAATAACTGGCTTAAATTCATGCCTTGCAAAAGTAATTAAATCAAACAATATACCTTACTTTTGCCTTAATGGCCGACGAATTATATATTAAAAGATGTTTGGAGCTCGCTATTCTTGGCGCTGGAAACGTAAGTCCAAATCCAATGGTAGGCTGTGTGATTGTTACTGATGGAATCATTATCGGAGAAGGGTATCATCAGCAAATCGGCGAAGCACATGCTGAGGTAAATGCCATAAAAGCTGTATTTGCCAAATATGGAGAAACAGAGGGCGCATTATTGCTAAAACAAGCAACTGCTTATGTCAGTCTGGAGCCTTGTGCTCATTTTGGAAAAACGCCTCCATGTGCAGACCTCCTGATCAGACATGAGGTTAGAAGAGTGGTTATTGGCAATAAAGATCCTTTTGATGCCGTGGATGGAAAAGGGATTACTAAGCTGAAAAATGCGGGAATAGCCGTAGAATCGGGTATCCTCGACAAAGAATGTGCGCATTTAAACCGTCGGTTTTTCACCAGGATTCGTCAGCAAAGACCATATATTATTTTAAAATGGGCAAGTACAGCCAATGGCTATTTTGCCCCCATAAAGGAAGAACAAAAATGGATCTCTGGTCCATTGGCCAAACGTCTCGTGCATAAATGGAGAACAGAAGAAGATGCCGTCATTGTAGGTAAAAGAACTGCAATGGTCGACAACCCCCAGCTGAACGCCCGCGAATGGCCAGGTAGAAATCCGATTCGGATCATCATTGATCGAAATCTGGAAGTTCCAGCTACACATCATATTTATAACGAAGACGCTAAAACCATCATATTCAACGAAATAAAAACTGATGTAGTTGAGAACATACACTTCATCCAAATGGAGGACATGTCTTTTTACCTCCCGCAAAAAATTGCTTTTCAATTGTACTTAATGGATATACAATCCGTTATCATAGACGGTGGCGCACATCTGCTGAACCAATTTATTGAAGCTGGATTATGGGACGAAGCCCGTGTCTTTACTTCAAAAAACTCCTGGACAGATGGTATTTACGCACCAAAAATCAATAAGGTGATTACTGCTCAACATCAGATTGGAAATGATCAGCTAAGCATTTATACAAACCAGGAAGCATGATCTATTTAATCATCAGCATTTTTTGCAGCGTTACCGTAGCCGTTTTACTAAAACTTGCACGTAGGTACAAAATTAATATTTTACAAGCCATCACCTGGAACTATCTGTTTGCGATTGCCTTGAGTTTCTTCTTTTTCAAACCTTCGATCACAGAACTAACGACGGCAAAAATATCTCCTGTATATTTGGGGCTTGGTGTTTTACTGCCTGTCGTATTTTGGTTTCTTGGTGCATCCATTAGAAGTATTGGTATCGCAAAGACAGACATTGCGCAGCGATTATCCTTGTTTATTTCTATTCTGGCAGCCTATTTCCTATTTGGAGATCAGTTTAACACCTTAAAAATCTTCGGGTTATTTTTCGGCTTTGCGGCAATTATTTTCACGCTTTACCGTAAATCCAATGCGCCTGCCGCTGGTGGGAACTGGATATATCCCCTCCTGGTTTTCCTTGGTTTTGGCTTTATTGACATTTTATTTAAGCAGATTGCCCAGATTAAAGGCCTTGCCTATACCAGTTCCTTAATCCTGACTTTTGCAATTGCTTTCATTTTGTCTCTGCTCGGGATCATTTACCTGTCTGTATTTAAGAAGCAGAAACTAGAACTGGTCAATTTTGCCTGTGGAGCCATATTAGGACTTTTCAATTTTGGAAATATCCTTTTTTACCTGAAAGCACACCGGGCAATGGCTGAAAATCCATCTACCGTATTTGCGGCCATGAACATTGGGGTGATTATTCTAGGCACACTGGTTGGCATATTCCTATTTAAAGAAAAGCTGAACAAGCTAAATTATGTAGGACTGGCGCTGGCTTTAATCGCGATCATCTTCATTACCTTATCACAGTTTCATGCTATTTGACGATACTTATAAAACCATAACTGCTCCTGCTGAAGGACTGTTTAAAGACCGTGGCAGTAAATTTATTGCCTTTGCTTATCCGATCAGATCTGAAGAAGAAGTAAAACCGATACTGGCACAATTGCGTTCAGAACATGGAAAGGCCAGGCATTTTTGCTGGGCACTACGCTTAAGTCCTGATCGTGCCGTTTTCAGAATCCAGGATGATGGAGAACCTTCTGGAACTGCAGGAAGACCAATCTTAAATGCGCTGCTTTCTGCTGATATTACCAACATCCTGATCGTGGTAGTACGTTATTTTGGAGGAACATTATTGGGCGTCCCAGGCTTGATCAATGCCTATAAATCAGCGGCAATTGAAGCCATTCAAGCTGCAGAAATCGTAGAAAAAACGGTAAACGATGTATATGAACTTACTTTCGATTACTTGAGTATGAACGATGTGATGCGCTTATTTAAAGAGGAACAGCTGCAGATACTTTCACAGGAATTCGACAATTCCTGCAGCATTAAGTTTGAAGTCAGAAAAGCTCAACTCAACCAGGTTTTGGGGAAAATCGAAAAAATCGATGGCATTAAACTCAAATATCTCCATACGGTATAATCGAGCCTCATACCATCTGATTAAAAAGAAAGGAACTGTCCAGTTAAACTAAATTTTCACTTGTCATAAAACTCCTATTAATTCAGCTATTAAATGCTGGTTAAATCCAGTTCCATTTGAATATTACAGCGTTCATAAGGCGTAGATCTGCCCACTACTTTCTTAAATCCTATTTTCTGATAAAGATTAATCGCTGGCTTTAAGGAAGTATTGCTTTCCAGATAAATTTTGGAAGCACCTAATTCTTTAGCCGCATTTACAATAGCCTGACCAAGCAGCCAGCCAATGCTTTTACCCTGAATCTTCGGTGAAACTGCCATTTTTGCCAGTTCATAGTCGTAATCAGGATCGTTCATTTTAATCAGCGCACATACCCCTACCGGTTCATTCTGGTAGAGCGCCACAAATATTTTCCCGCCTTTATCCAAAATATAAGCCTCTGGATCATCTAAAGCCTTATAATCGGCTTCTTCCATTTTAAAATAAGTAGAAATCCATTCGGCATTCAAAGCTTTAAATGCCACATGATATTTTTCCTCATAAGGCACAATCTGCACCTCCTTACTTTCCCTTCTTTTTTTCTGTTCCTGAACCCTTCTAAACAACGATTTTTGATCCAAGAGGAACTCCCACTCTTCAATGGCTTCCCAAAGGTTGTGTCTTGCCTCCGAAATCACACTGTCAATCGCAGCGTCTACATCTGCACATTGAACCTTAAGTTCTTTCGCAAATTCGATTCCTTTGTTGGTCAGTTCCACTACATTTCGTCTTTTATCCGGAGCGTCACGGTTTTCCTGAACCAATCCTGCCAGCGTCATTTCCTGAATGATCTTGCTCACTGAAGGTTGTGAATGCCCAATTTCGACTGCAATTTCAGTGATGGTCTTTTCCCCTTCTTCTGCAAGCACGAAAAATGCAGGAAACCATTTTGGAGCAAACTCCATCTGGTATAACTCATAAATCCGAGCTGCATCATCTGTGACCTTGGAAGTCAGCATTCTTAACCTGCTTCCTAATGCCATCTTTCCTGTTTTCTTAAATAACTCCATAGATATAATCAATTACATAACTAGTTATGCAAATATAAAGATTATAGCTAACTCGCAAATAATCTATCCGAAAAAAATATAAATCAGCGTTAACATCCTGGAAATAAAGACTCCTAAATTGGCAGACTGAAGTAAAAAGAAGATCCCTGATTAATTTCACTTTCCACCCAAACTTTTCCATTATGCCTTTTAATAATCTCAGCAGATAAATGCAGCCCTAGACCAAAACCAGAAATAAATTTATTATGCTCACTTTTCACCCTATAATAGCGCTCAAAAAGCTGTTCCAAATCTTTTTTCTTGATCCCAATTCCATTATCTTTCACGCAAACCTGAACCATGCCAGAAGCGGCTACCGATGATACTTCAATTATCTTTTTAGGGTTTATAGAATATTTAATCGCATTGCTTAGAAAATTGTTAAGCACCTGTCCTACCTTATCACGATCTGCTTTTACCATCGTTACCGTTCCCTTTGTGAAAACGATATCAATCGTCGGATTTATAAAAAGTGATTCTTGAATTGCCTCCTCAATTAATTCGTTTATTTCAAATATTTCAAGGTCTAAATGAATTTTTCCTCCATCAGAACCGGAAACGGATAGAAATCCATTAATCATGCTGTTCATTTTCTTGATCAGCAAATTTACCCTCGATAAGGAAGGCCCAATAAAGGAATCATCTGTTTTTTCCACCTTTTTAGTAATCATTTGCACGTAAGCCTGAATAGAAGTCAGCGGCGACCTTAAATCATGACTGACCATGGCTATAAAGTCATTTTTACGCAATTCATCTTGCTTATGAATGGTAATGTCATTCAAGACCCCAGTGAAATAAGCTGGATTTTTTTCATTATCATAAGAAAGATTTCCAATTAGCCTTGCCCACCTCGATTGATTATTGTTAAAGCCTAATAAAGGAAATTCCAAATCACACCTCTCGCCACCAAGAATATTTGCTTCAATGGCATTAATGAATTTTTCCCTGTGTGTTTCCACAATTCGGTCGACAGCCGCTTGATAAGTTAGTTTTTCATCAGAATAAAAGCCAAAAATCTCCTTAAAATGTGTAGATGGTGAAAATTCACGGGTTTTAGCATCAATAGAACAAGTACCCAATTCAGCCGAATCAATAGTCATTCCAAGCATCTTATTGCTGATATCCAAATTAAGCTGTGTATTTTTTAATTCCGTAATGTCATTAAAAGTAATGATTGCCCCGTTATTCTGCTGGTCAGATTGACGCATATAGGGCATCGTCATCACCTGATACCACTTCCCGTTATTGGTTTCAATCTCTTTGGTAATCACAATTCCATCACGCAGTACCTTTTTAATATCTTCAATAATCGTTTCAAACTTTATATTCGTAGTGATATTGCTCAATGGCCTTCCAATATCTGATTCTAATAGATTGATCTGCTTCACTGTGCCTGGAGAGAATTTCATTAAGAGCAAGTCGTTATTGATAAACAGCTGGCCATTGACATTGCTTCTGAAATAGTTATTCAGGTCATCATTAATCTCCAGCAACTCCTTATTTTTTAGCTGATACTCAGAATTAATGGTATCCAGCTCTTCATTCACAGACTGCATTTCTTCATTTGTACTCTGCATCTCCTCATTCGCAGAGATCATTTCCTCATTAAAAGACTGCATATTTTCATTAGAGGCATCCAGTTGCTCATATACAGAATTGAGCTTCTCTTTTACTTCTTTCAGCTCCTGCTCCAAATTAAGGGTATACTCATCCTGAAAGCCAGTCTCATCAAAGTCTTTGCCTTCGTGTTCAGCAGTTGCAATAACTTTATCTTCAGTGAAAGTGACCATAAAAAATTTTGGTGATTTTCTGTCGATCAGCATCGGGCTCACCATCATATTTACCATCATCAATTGATCAGCCTGTTTAATTTTGATACGATTCAGACTGGCTTTTTTATTAGTCTTTAATACCTTATTGCTTAAGGTGTTAAAGACCATAGCCAATTTTTTTGGCAATAACATTTCCAGATTAATGGTAAAATGTTTGGGGAGTAAATATTTAGAAGTGTCTCCGTAAGACCTGACAACCTCCTTGTTTTCGTCAACGCACAGCACCAGATAACCCAATTCTTCCGCAAGATTAGTTTGCATCAACTCCGTTAGAGAGGGAAATTGATCAGTACCTGTCTCCTGACGGCTGACGTAAACAGGGCGGTTTTTAACTTCCAATGAATCGGGCATTGAAAAAGCCTCAAAACTAGCCATCCGTTTCGATTTTATATTCTTGTATAGCTTGTATTGTTTATTTACAATTTCCAGGTTCTGAATAATCGGCATTGGATTTTCACTGGATCCTAAAAATAAATAACCATCCATTTTAAGCCCAAACAGCAACATTTCAAATATTTTCTTTTGCAATATTGGAGCCATATAAATCAGCAAATTCCGACAGCTGATGAAATGCATATTGCAATAAGGCGGATTTTTAACTAAATCATGCTGTGCAAAAATGGCCATTTTCCGAAGGCTGGGTTTAACTTGATAATGATTGCCTTCCTTTACAAAATGGGTACTTAACCGCTCTTTCGATACCTCTTTCAACGTATCTGGGTGATACAATCCTTTCCCGGCATGAACTAGTGCGGCACTATCTATGTCTGTGGCAAATATTTTAACCACAATCTGTTTAAGATCGTCGGTTAACAATTCGGTAATCAAAATGGCCAGAGAATAAACCTCTTCACCTGTGGCACAGCCTGCTACCCAGATTTTAAGCTCTTCTTTTGGGCCAAGGCTTTTCAAAATCGCTGGTAATACATTGTGCTGTATGTACTGAAATGCTTCTTTATCCCTAAAAAAAGAGGTCACACTAATCAAAAACTCTTTTGATAAAGCTTCAATTTCTTCTTGCGAGGTCTTTAAGTAGCTAAAATATTTATCGAGGTTATCAAAATCATGTGCAGCCGCTCTTCTTTTAGTCCGCCGCAAAATTGTAGAGGTTTTATAATCGGAAAAGTCATGAGGAGACTGCTGTTTGATGAGTTGTATGATTGCTTTTAGGCTGAGCTCATCGTTAGAATTTTCAATCTTCAAAGTCCGCTGATGCTGTACATAGTCTTCAATAGCACCAGGCATTGCCGCTGGTTCTAATATAAAATCGATCACTCCTGTAGCAATCGCTTTAGAAGGCATACTTGGAAAGCTGGAAGTATCAGGGTTTCTGGCGATCACCATTCCTCCAGCTTTTTTAATTGAAACAAGTCCTTCAGAACCATCACTTCCTAAACCAGAGAGGACAACGCCTATTGCTTTACTGCCGCAATCTGCTGCCAAGGAATTAAAAAATGTATTGATAGTGAGGTGTGCGGCTCTGATTTCATCTTTAGCACTTAAATATAGTCTGCTGCCAGAAATGGTCATGTACTTATCATGTGGAATAAGGTACACTTTATTACATTCCACTAAAACACCATCGCTGGCTTCTGTGACAATTAGTTTGCTATGTCTAGCCAAAACCTCTGCCATTCTGCTTTTAAAAGTAGCGGAAAGATGCTGAACAACTACATAAGAGACCCCATCTAGAGGAGTATGATCAAAGAAAGTGTTAATTTCCTCTAAGCCACCGGCTGATGCACCAATTGCAATAATATATGATGGAGCACTCATGCTCTTTTTAAATTTAAAACTGTTGTTTTCATGGATTGGGGAAATAGGAATGTGCAGAATGATAAATCTACTTAAAACTAAGGGCAATTCAACTTATTAATTGAATTGCCCTTCCTATTTAGGTGTAAAATCACCATAAAACAAACCATTAGCTGAACTAAGGATCCATCGGTTCATCAAAATCAATTTGCAGGGACAGGACATTAGGATAAAACTCCAATGTAAAGTCAGATAAGCGTTTTCCTAATTTATAAGGCTCATAGCCTAACTCCTGCACACAACGACCCAATAAAGCGCCACTGATGTACATACTTTGAGATTTGGCCGTCACTGTCAGCGCTGCTTTATCCATAGGCATTCCATACCTGAACATGATTCTGGCTGCATTCCGCATATTGGTAGTCGTGTGTCGGGCATGAGGCTCCATAATCACCACGCTATCTGGAATCTGCAATTGCTCCACTAAGTATTTTTTCATCTCGTAGGCCTCATTGTATTTTGTTTTAAATGGGTGTACTCTCCCACCCGAAACCATAATAAATGGCGCCAGTCCTTTATGATATTCTACTGCTGCCAATCTGCAGCGCAGCATACCACCCGCACTTAATTCCACTTCCCGCTCTTCAGGGCCTTCGCCTGGCACCAAAATTAAACTGTACTTATAGGAAGCAAAATTTGTTTTATGAATTGCTGAAATACTGGCTTTATTTACGCCGCTCCGTAAAGGTTCAAAATCACCAGCTTCATCACGCCCATTAATTTCCAGCGCGGTCAAGGCAAAAGTAATTGCAGGCTCAAAAAACATCGAATTTGTCATGCCTGAACTCAATACCGCATTGGTGCGAACCAGCTCCGGGTAGCTTTTATCTTTCACATCAAAGGCGATGGCATCTATTTTCGGATAGTTAGGGTTTGCACCTGCAACATAAACGTCAATCGTAAAATTAACAGCTTTCGCATCCTGTTCCCAGGCCTTAACCAACAACGCTCCGGGCTTAAGATCCTTATATTTCAGATAACAGCCCGAAGGAATCAGTTCATTTTTGACCATGCTGCTGAATGCTTCATTCTGTTTAAAAAGAAAAGCTAAACGCTTGCTGACGGCAGCAATTTCTCCTGCTGTAAATTTAAAAGCGCTGCTGAGACAGGTAATGTCAGTTTCACAATTTTTTATGGCTTCTGCTATATTCAGCGATTTACTTTTAAACAAGGAGTCCAATTCCGGATCATTTTGAAGCTCTTTTTTAACGGCAGCATCCTGCTGAAATAAGGTAAGCAGGTAATAATTCTTATACTGTATCGGATTTAAATGCTCCGAAAACACGTATTGTGGATCTTGTGCGCAGACATTTAAACTGCATAATCCTCCAAAGAGTAAAAAGAAAAGGAATCTCATTTTCATAGCTGGTCAAAATTTAAAACAAAAAACCGGCAGCCTAAACCTGGATTGTTTCCTGCAATTTAGTTCATTACAGGATTAATCAGTGTTCAAGCTGCCGGTCAGAATTAGGTATGCAGGTTAATAGCCGTCATTCTGATAGCCACTTTTATTGTTGATGTTATCTATCTCAACTTGTGGTACCGGATAAAGGCTTCTGAAAGCTGGAATGCCTGGGAAAATAGCCGCCATCTGATTGGTTCTTACAATATCAAACCAACGATCAGCTTCTAAAGCCAGTTCCAATCTTCTTTCCAAATACACTGCGGTCCTAAATTCCGCCTGTGTAGTGAGCAATGCCGATGTTTTTAGCGAAGCATTCGCATTTTTACGAACCGCATTCAGTGCTTTAAAAGCTTCTGTATTGCCATAAGCGGTTTCATTGAGCGCTTCCGCATACATCAGTAACACATCAGCGGTACGCAACACCGGGAAATCACCGCTGGTTTCATTGTTCAGCTGAGGCGAATTAAACTTCCCTGGCCTACCGCCTGTTCCGGTTATCGCCACTAATGGCCGACGATTGTCGCCAGTTTCAAATAACGATTGAGGAATATTAATGATGTTTGTGTTGTTGTTATTTCTATAACGATTGTCTTGATGTACAAACTCTTTTACACCGCCTTGTAGGTACTGCACTGCAAATATAATGTCCTTACTGGTTTTTAGGTTATTAGGGAAAGTTCGGTTCTGTGGCACCGTATCTAATAGATTTCTTGCATAAATAGCAGTCACCACAGGTTGCAATGTGCTCGCTACCAGGTCAAATTTCTTTTGATACAGGTACACCTTGCCTAATAAGCTAGTCGCCGCAAAGCTGGTTGCCTTTCCGCGCTGCGCATCTGGCCAGGATGTCGGTAATTTTGTGGCCGCATCTTTTAAATCATCAATCACCTGCTGATAGACCTGTTCAGATGAAGCACGCGTATTTTGTCTGGCCTGCTCTGTGGTTTGAACAGTGAGCACCAAAGGAACCTTGCCCCAGATCCGGGTCAGATTGAAATAACTTAAGGCCCTGATAAATTTCGCCTGACCAATAATCTGTCCCTTAATGGTTTCATTCATCGTAATTGCAGGCGCACGGTCCAGAATAATATTACACCTGTATATCGCTTTGTAATGTCCCATCCAGGTGGCCGAAAGTATACTATTGGCCGAAGTTTCAGCAAATACTTCAATCTGATTACGTACCCCTGCACCAGATCCAGGGTCATTGTCAATTAGGTTATCACCGCGAAGTTCGCCTAGTGTCAATAAATTGTTTCCATAAAGACTATCGCTCTGTAAAGCGTCGTAACAAGTGACCAAACCACCTTGTAATCCCTTCTCATCCAGGTAAAAAGTACTTTCTGTATAAGAGTCCAGTGGTTTTAAGTCTAAAAATTTCTTGCAGGAAGTTGCTGTGATTAGCACACAAATGAGTATGATATATTTTTTCATCTTTCTATGATTATAAAGTGATGTTAATGCCTATTGACGTTGTTTTTGCTGTTGGATAAACCCCATAATCTTCGCCATTTGTGGTGGCATCGCTGCGGTTGGTTACCTCTGGATTATAGCCGGTATATTTGGTAAAGGTGAATGGGTTTTGCATGGCTACATAAATCCTCACCTTACTCATTGCTAGTTTTTTAGCTATATTTTCCGGTAAAGTATAACCTAAAGCAATATTACGGATACGCAAGTAAGATCCATCTTCAATATGCCAGGTGGAAGTTGTTCCATTGCTGCCTTTAGCCGCGCGATTGGCCCTGACATCCTGACCACTGCCTGGGTCACTTTCCGATTTCCATCGGTTCAATGAACTGATCAAGTTGTTCATATTTCCTTCTTTATTGGCAAAATATCTGCGAGAAAGATTTAGGATCTGATTGCCATAAACGCCTTGCATGGCTACATTTAAATCTATCCCTTTGTATTCAAATGAAGTCGCAAATCCATAGGTGAATTTAGGCAGGTAATTTCCTACGATCTCTCTGTCTTTGGTAAGGTCAATCACCCCGTCACCATCTACATCCTTAAACTTAAAATCACCTGGTTTAGAGGTATTCACATCATAATTGCCCTGAGTGTCCGTGTAATGAGGATAAGCATCCACCTCTGCCTGATTTTTAAATACGCCTAAAACTACTGGCAAATAATAGGAACCGATAGGCTCACCTACTCTAGTGATAAAATAAGCATTGGCAACAGAACCTGTTTTGATAATGTCTGCATTTCCAGGGCCCAATTCCACTACCTTATTGATGTTCTTGGAAAAGTTTCCACTTGCAGTCCATTTGACAGCACCAAACTGCTGTTGTGTACCTAAATTGATGTCAATCCCTTTATTGTTCACTTTACCAATATTTTTCAGTTCTGTAGCAAAACCGGTTGAAATCGGTACTGGAACATCCAATAACAGGTTATTCGTATTACTATTATATACATCTACTGATAAAGTCAGCTGATTCTTGAAAAATGCAGCATCAAAACCTACGTTTAATTGTGCGGTCTTTTCCCATTGTAAGTCGTCATTAGGCTTCGCAATTGGTGCGGCCCCATTGATGACGCCTGGAGTAGAACCACCAAAGACATAACCAAAATTGTTCATTGATCCTTGAGCCGCATAATTAGGAATATTGAAGTTACCCGTTAATCCATAACTAGCCCTTAATTTCAGGTCAGAAATCGTTTCCGAGTTTTTCAGGAAATCTTCTTCTGATAACCTCCAGCCAAGGGATGCAGAAGGGAAATAACCCCATTTGTTGTTCTTTCCGAATTTAGAAGAACCATCAGCTCTGATCGATCCTGTAAACAAATACTTGCCTTTATAGCCATATTGCAACCTTGCGATACCTGAAGCTAAAGCCCATTGTGTTCTTGTAGCTGTACCGTTAGTCACCAAACCTGCTTTGATAAACTCTACCTGATCACTGATAAATCCTTTGGAAGCAAAAGCATAATTACCGCTTAAATCATCTTTCTGAGTAGACCAGCCGACCAACGCGTTAATATTATGATCCCCTATTGTTTTTGCATAATTCAAGGTTTGTTCTAACAGCCAGTTGGTTTCTTTTATCGTACGTGAAGAGCCTGTAGCCTCCGAAATTGGGTTTCCTGCGGTATTAGACTGAGGAAATGTAGAAGGTCTGAAGGTATCTTCTGAGCTGTTAAACAAATCCACACCCAACTGAACTCTGTATTTTAAATCTTTTGACAATTCTGCTTCTAAAAAGGCACTTCCAGTCATCCTGGTTGTCGCCACATCGTCTTTTTGAAGCATCGCTAGAGCTACTGGATTCCAGGCTTGTGTGCCCCCATTTCCATCCGCTGTTCTGTTGTCAGGTAAGGTCGTTTTTGTGCCGGCACTCCATGAATTCTGATCAAAATTATAACTGCCATCAGGGTTATACACTGGGAAAATCGGCGCATAGTGCAATGCTGAAGCTACAATACCACCTCCGTTAGCATTGTAAGCACCATTCGCATTCACTCTCTTTTCATTGGTTACCGAAGGACTAAAGTTAATGCCATATTTCACCACTCCTTTTTTACCTTCCAGGTTTACCCTACCGCTATAACGCTTGAAACCGCTATTCAAAATAATCCCATCCTGATCAAAATATTCCAGGGAACCATAGTATTTCATGGACTCAGATCCACCCGCTGCCGAAATCGAATGGTCTTGAATTGGTGCTGTTCTAAAAATCTGGTCCTGCCAATCCGTATTTGTTAAACCTGGCTGACCTTGTAAATAAGGTAAAACCTCTAATGGCAACACCGTATTGGTATTATTTCCAGTATTAAACAAGCGTAGACCATTATTATCATTCACACTATAATTAACTAGTGGCTTTCCAGTAGCCAGATACTTTCTGTTGTTGGCTTCCATTACATCTACATAAGAATTGTTTCTGGATTCCAGGACCATTTGTGCATACTGATACGCATCCATCATTTTGATTTTATGCGCCAGCGACTGCCAGCCGGTATAACTGTTTACATTTACCGTAGTTACGCCATTCTTGCCTTGTTTGGTCGTGATCAATACCACACCATTAGAACCTCTGGAACCATAAATTGCAGCAGAGGAAGCATCTTTTAATACTTCTATGGAAGCAATATCATTGGTATTCAGGGTATTGATGTTGTCATTTGAGATCGGTACGCCGTCAATCACATACAGCGGATTTGAACCTGCAGTGATGGTCCCAACCCCTCTCACTTTAATAGAAAGTGCGCCACCTGGTGCGCCAGAACCTTGTGAAACCTGTACTCCGGCCATCTTTCCAACCATGGCCTCTGCCGCATTACTAATCGGCTGATTCTCCAGATCTGAAGCTTTGATACTCGCAATAGCGGTGGTCACATCCTTCTTCTTCTGACTGCCATAACCCACTACAACGACATCAGAAAGGTTGTTCGAGCTTGGATTTAACTGGATCAGCAGCGTCGCCTGTTCACCGGGTTTCAGTATGTAATTGCTGATGGTTTTAGTTTCATAGCCAATATAAGAGGCGCTGATGCTATAGGGAACATTTGCAGAAAGCCCTTTTATCGAAAACTGACCTTCAGAATTGACCATGATTCCTTTCTTTTCATTGGTTTTGACGTTCAGTAAAAGTACAGAAGCACCGAGTAAAGGCTGCCCGGTTTCGTCTTTTACAATCCCGGTAATCTCAGAAGTCTGAGCCCAGGTCTTTGCCGATACTGACATCATCAGCAGGCAAAAGAACAAGTGTGTAGTAAATTTTTTTAGCATAGTCTAATTTGTTTGATTGTTGTTTTTTTGGCAAAAAGATTCCTCTCCCGCCATTTTCTTGCAGGTTCATGTGTTTTTAATATGGTCCTTTGATTTACTTTCTGATCAGGAACCCTTCGGCAGTTTTAATTTGGTTAAGTTTGTTTAGTTCAGCGATTTCTTCCAGTATGGTGTCTATAGATTGTGTAGATTTTATAATTCCTGTAAATGACATTTCCGCCAAATCAGCACGGTCGTATGTAATTTTAACTTTATAGTGTTTTTCCAATTGATCGAACACATCCACCAGGGAAGCCTGCTGGAAGTTGAGCTCCCGACTGCTGTTCTTCCCTTTTGCAAGTAAAGTACCCTTGTCCGATACGCTGATTTTATTCAGCATACTATTATAAACCAGTTCTTTTCCTGGAAGCAGCACTTCGCTGAATGCTGAAATATTCCGCACCGTATCTATGTTTTTAACTAAAACCTTTCCCGTATGCAGTTCAACTTTGATGAACTTGCTTTTTTCTAAAGCAGTAATGGTAAATGAAGTACCCAAAGCTGTGGTGGCAATGCCTTTCGCATACACTACAAAAGGATGGTTTGTATCTTTTGAAACCTCAAAAAAGCTTTTTCCATTTAAGAATACTTCTCTTTTATTTTTCACAAATGGAATGGCGTACCTTAATTCTGCTCCAGGAAATATTTTAACGGTAGAACCATCGGGAAGGTTGACCAGTTGCTGATGATCTGTATAATTGACCACTGATTTCCAATTGATCGGGTTTGTTTTTTCAGGAGTTGACACCTTATTGCCGGCCAGCGTTATTTTTGAAGCGCTCGGGTTCCAATTCAAATTGAAAAGTCCAATTGAAAGTACAGCCAGTAAAATGGCAGCTGCAGAAACGATCTTTATCCATTTTAAGTGATAAACTTTAGCGATGGTCTCTTTTTTTATCGCGCTAAACATCTCCTCAGTTTTAACCTCATCCAACTGTGCATCATTCGTTTCCTCCCATTCGGTCTGGCTCAATAAATGGTCCGGCAATTCGTCAATAGCATTTAAATAGTTCAGTACCTCAAGTTTTTCCTCCGGGCTGCACTGTCCTTTAAAATATTTATCTAATAATGCTTCAAACACACTCATACTACCAATACGATTGGATTTGAGAGAAACCCGTAACGAAATAAAAATATATTTAAATTAGTCTAAGATTTTTGCCAGCAGCACCAGCACTGGAACATAAGCATAGCCATCAAGCTGTTTAATCGCTAATGAGATGTGCTTTTCAACAGTTCTCGGAGAAATACAAAGCTGTTCTGAGATTTCTTTATAAGAATACCCTTGCAGTCGACTTAAGATGAAAACCTTTTTCCTGGTTGGCGGAAGTACGCTTAGTGCAACTTCCAACTGCTGATCGATTTCGAACTTTTGATGCTGTTCTGTGGCTTGTCCGGAAATGTGGGTATAATATAATTTCAAATTACGTTCGTCATTACTTTCCTTTTTGAAATAGTCGAGTAAGGTCGTTCTTGCAATCCGGAAGAGCTGAACATCCAGTTCGTGCTCCTCCGATAAGGTGTGTCGGAAGTTCCATAATTTGATAAAAGCCAGCTGAGTTAAGTCCTGGGCCTTATCTTCATCGTTTGTTTTCTTAAAAAAATAGGCATATACCTTTTTATGAGATAGTCTGAAGACCATTTCAAAAGACTCGTGATTACCTGATTTTAAATTATGGATATAGCTTAACATTTCTGCACAAAACTATTAGATACATATTAGCCAAAACTAAATATAGTGTTAATTCTGATTAAAGTAATAGTTGTAATAGCCTTAGCTATCCATATCCTTCCGGTTTAATGCGCTTACTTTAGATAGTCCGCAACATTTACAGGATCATATTTAGGACTTCTTTGCATGAATTCATTAAGAAAAGCGGTGTGAGTAGCGCCCATAATGATAAAAACTCTATCATTTTCTGTCACAGGAACCTGATTTAGATTTGAAAATATCCTCAAATTCCTTCTATAAAATTTACTGGCTTCATCAGCTCCTTCAAAGTTTCCTTTAGTGCTGTTATAGGTTAAAATATCCGCATTGACATTGATGAATTTTTCGAGCGTTTCCTTCTGGTTAAAGGTTTTCAATTTGTCTGATATTGACAATTTTTCCATGGCTGCAAACGCTTTGTAAACGCCATTATAGTAATTCTTTGAAGTCAGGCTATCTACTTGATTTTCCAATTCATTCCCAATATTATAGTTGTATGGAGCAGTTTCTTGTTCATCAATCCCATAAATTTTCTTTACTCCCGAGATTTTACCAACTTCATAAGCAATTAAAGCAACCTCACCGCCAAATTTAGTTTTATAATTTTTGTCTTTCAAAAAGTTAGCATAGTCACTATTCAAATCTTCATTTTTTTTTGGAAGAATTTCCACACAAATTATTGTGGGTTTAAACTCAGCCAGCATTTTTGCTATTCTGTAAGTTTCAGCTTTACTCTTATCATCATTTTGATCAAATTTCACTTTGTGTGCATCCGGGGTATATACCATGTGAAAAGTTGCAAAATTTAAAACTTTCACTTTTTGTCCAAATGAGTTTCCATAAATAAAGATTCCAAGAATTAAGATGATATTTTTCATTTTAATGTTTTTTTAAGACTACAGTCAATTTTTTTCAAAAATATCAGCGCTTATTTTGATAACTGCTACACTTGGGTGTAGTTTTTAATCAGCTCAAAAAATGGATGTTTTTTTATGGATATGACTACACTGAGGTCATGGAACAATTTCTGATATACAGTTCTTTATACATTGACCTTATCTTTGATCCTGAGGGCCTGTGTCCTGCTCTTCACATCCAGCTTCACATATAAATTACTGATGTGATACTTCACTGTATTTGGAGAAATGAACAGTTTATTCGCCAGTTCCTGATTGGTTAAACCTTCCCAAATCCCTTGTAACACCTCTGTTTCGCGCTCAGTAAGCAGGAAATCCTTTTGTAAAACCATCAGGGTATCCTCCTCATTACTCAGCTGAAAATTGGAGATCCCAGGTACAGCTAAAGCACTTTCTTTAAATTCTACCAGGTATTTGTTGATTTCAGTACGGTAATGTTCTTTCTCTTCCTGCAGCGCCCGAACTTTAAAGGTAATGGCAAAGCCGATCGAGATAATTTCAAAAGCACTCACCATCCGCAGGGCATCCATATCAAAAGCAGCTAACCAAGGTAGGTTAAAATTCATATTGAGCACAAAGCCAGCTCCAAAAATAACGATGACGCCAAAAGTTAACACTAAAAACCGGGCATAAATATCTTTCTTAAACCTGGAAATGGCAATACTGATGGGAATTATGGCACTTAAAAAGCTGAGCAAATCTACCATCGGAAGGAAGCCTTCCCATTTGAAAATGGTAAATAAAATCAAGGTCAATAATGCCAGGGCGATCACCGGGCCCACATAACGCCAGTAGTTCTTATGCGTATCTTTCAAATCCAGGAAATAGTAAGAAAAAATACAGGCAAAAGCAGCAGTAAATGGGACGGTATAAACCAATAGGTTATTCATCACTAATGCTCCGGACGACAAGTAATAAAACATTCCATCTTCATAGAAAAACTCCACAAAAACACCAATCTGTAAAAAACAATAGGCAATGAAGCGTTTATCTTTGAAGATCAGGAAGAACACAAAATTGAATATAATCGACATCAATCCAAGGCCGTAATAAAAACCAATCCTGAGCAGCCTCTTCCCCTCTTTTTCCTGGAAGGACTGAGCATCCATCAGCACCAAGGGCAACTGTTTCAACAGTGCATCTGAACTTTTCAAATAATAGACGTTACTGTCTGTTTGAAAATTAAATTGGTCGTATCTGGCCAAATTTTCCTGCTCTTTTATGTCAATTAGCTGCCCATTTTTATAACTATAAAGTGCGGTATGGTGCAGGTGTGAGGAAGAAATCTGTAAAGTTAAAGGCTGATTCAGCTGATTAGAATCAAGTTTACCTTTTAACCAGTAGGTAGCCTGTTCTTTCTTTTGGCCTGGTTGTTCTGCAAAACTAAAAGAAGGTGCTTTTTCGAGTGGTTTGAAAATCAAACTTGAAACCTCTTTTTCTAAAATTCTGCTGCGATCAGCAGTTTGTCCATTCACAAAAATACCTGGCAATAACAGCAGCAGCAGCAGAACGATGATTCGGGGATAAAAAGTTCGGTATTGAGTAGGTTTAAAACAATTCATTTATACAAGAAACGGCTAAAATAGAACTCAAAACTAATCTTTTTCGGCCGTCCTCATTGTAATAACCTTGTGTAATTTGAGTTTTCTTTTCTTCTTGAAAATAGGCTTTAGATGACCAAAAACAAAGATAAAAATACAACTTATTGAATTCCAATAGAATATAAAGTGTATTTCTTAACCTACCCGAATGGGTGGGTTGATTTAAATGCATTAAATTATGAAACCTACCCATTCGGGTGGGAAATAATACTTTTTAGCCTTGTATGTTTGTCTTAAGCAATCAATGAATCTATTCCCTTCTTTAATCCAATACAAATTTTCGAAGGGTAAACCATAGCGACAATAAAGGCATGAAAAGCCAAACCTGTAGCCTCTCAAGCCGGTAGTCAAAGCACTGCCGGCATTCATATCATCTACTAAACTGATAAAAAAACAACAATAACATTAAAGCCAGCCTTTTCTTTTGAACCAAAAATAAATGGCCACCGTCACCACCACCATCAAGCCCATCACTCCCGGATATCCCATTCTCCAATGTACTTCCGGCATAAACTCGAAGTTCATTCCATAGATCCCAACAATAAATGTCAAGGGCATAAAGAATACTGAAAAGATGGTCAGCACCCGCATAATTTCGTTCGTTTTCTGAGAAGATGCGGAGAAATAAATGGCCAGCAGCTGATGGATGTTTTCAGCCAGTGAGTCCAGCATGCTCTG
The DNA here is from genome assembly GCF_019802255.1 of Pedobacter polysacchareus. Classification (GTDB taxonomy): domain Bacteria; phylum Bacteroidota; class Bacteroidia; order Sphingobacteriales; family Sphingobacteriaceae; genus Pedobacter; species Pedobacter polysacchareus. The sequence continues at coordinate 62,447 of NZ_JAHYSS010000003.1, forward strand.
ATGTTTAACATATAAATCCCGGGTATCCCGGGTATTCACATTTCCCTCTTGCCCATCCAATGCATCAATGATATCATAGGAGAGAATCAGCATCCTTTTCAACAGGTCTATTTTCCGCTTTAAATAGTATAGTCCTTTTAGCAATGGTGCTTTTTTAGGTCTTAAAAAAACGATCTCTTCATAATAGTCAACAGCTTTAGCTAGTTTATTTAAAGGTGCTGTATAAGTATTTAAACAAGCATTAATCAACAGATTCAATAAGTCAAGGGTGCTGCTGCATTTTTCATGTTTAATCAGTTTGGCTATTGGTGCGATCAAATCATGTGTTCTGCGATGAACAGTAATCAGGAATTTATCGGAGTAGAAAAACGCTATTTTATGGGTAAGCTCTTGTACGGTATCCGCTTCCTCGACATTTCTTTGTGTATGTATCCTAAATATAATAAATGCATAATCCTCCATCCTTTCATATTTTGGCAAATGATCCGGCTGAAGACAATCATTCACCAAGGCAGGATGTAATTTGTACTTTTCGGCGATGCTGGAAAGCTCTTCTTTTGTGGGAGCAGTGAGGTCAATCCATTCGAATGCTTGGTGTTCAGCTAGATTTTTGGTCATAAATTTTCTTTAATAAAAGATCAGTACTTATGTTAACACTCATTTTAGGTCATTGTTCTATTTGATTTAAACCTTATGATGCTCACAAGTGTTATGGTTGTCTACAAACTTTCTATCAAAAAATAAACTTATGAATAACTTTTTTAGAACCATTATTGCGGGTTGGGGAGCAAAAAAATTAGGCGGCGGCTGTTTGTCTACGATCATCATATTTGCGGTGATTTACATGATGCTGGGTAAATGTAACAATGGGACGCGTGCTGCAGCGCCAAAATTTAAATCTGAAAAGCCTTTGGTCCTTAAGTAGATCTAACAGTTGCTTAATCAATGAGGTGCTCAATTTCCTTTCCGATAGCCCGTGCTGTATGCTCATCAAATACAATCTCTAGACGCTCCCCTTTCAATTCTGGGGTATATATTGGAAGATCTCCGGCTGGAATTTCCGTCGTTTTCATTAATACCCATTCGTTCCGGTCATGACGAACAGCGCCCATGATACCCCCAAAATAAATCACCTTATAATAATCTTTTTCTTTAAGGATCGTCAATGTGACTTCCTTTTTGCCGTAACCGACCCGAATGTTAAAAGCTTCTTTTTCCATGGTATTTTTTTACGCTTAAATTGAAAATCTTAGTATTCATTAAATACTTAAGGTTTCACAATGACAATAAACTAGGCTAAGAAGAAAATTGTTTTATATGCTACTTGAAAAATATAAAACATTAAAGTGCATTAAATACCCGAAAATGAGTATGACCGGATAGCACTCCAGTTCAAAATCTACTGAAGGGACTTATCAACTCCTTTTTGAGTAGCTCAGCTAATAGGTCAATCCCCCTTAATTTCTTGTGTTTCCTAATAGATCTTTTAATTCTTCTCCAAGTGACTCTTTTAAAGATTCCAGCTGCAAACCCGAAGAAAAATTAGCGTACCTGACAAATTAATGCAAAGCACTGCGGCCAATAAACCGGAGCATACCAAAGGGTGAACTGGAGCTATTGGCAAAACCACACTTAGTGCAAAGTTAAAATTTCAGCCACATCCAAAGAGTAAGCTTCCCGATAAACCCAATTAAGGTTATTGCCATCTGTTTTACAAAAAACCTCGGCATAACCCGTATTTAAACGGTAAATTTGCGTCATGGAAATCGAACTCCACAATTTTTCTCAAATCATGCAAGCTTACACTGAAATAGACATTACACAATTGACTGCGCTTCAAAAAGAAGCATCAACCTTACTTATAGACGTAAGAGAACGCCATGAAGTGCCAGTACTTGATAGCGAAATCTACAAAAAAGTGCCAATGTCTGAGTTTGCTGAATTTTTAAATACTGCTGTCGAAGAAAAAAACATCGTGTTTATTTGTCAGCATGGGATCCGAAGTGTTGCGGCGGCAGAGGCCTTGCATGATAAACAGGGTTCCAGCAAGCAGATCTATAGTCTAAAAGGTGGCATTGCAAAATGGAGAAATTACTTTTTATAAAGTACCTCCTGAACATCAGCCCATAAAAAAACCTGTCTCAAAAGAAACAGGTTTAAATAAAATTGCCAGCTAATTACTAAAGGTTTTTAGTCAGCTCTTCGCTTAAAGGTTTCACTTTAGAGCGGAAACGGTGTACCAATTCTCCTTTTTCATTGATTAAGAACTTCTCAAAGTTCCAGTTGATGTCGCCCGTGAAATCTGGGTTTGCAGCAGTCGTCAGGTATTTGAACAAAGGATTAATGTCATCACCTTTAACACTCACCTTTTCACTTAATAAAAAGGTAACTCCAAAATTCTTTTTACAAAAGTCCTGGATCTCTGAATTGGTGGCCAATTCCTGTCCACCGAAATTACCAGCTGGGAATCCGATTAACACAACATTCTTACCATATTGCTTGCTCAGTTTTTCTAAGTCTTCATATTGAGGGGTATACCCACATTTAGAAGCGGTGTTCACAATCAGGATCTTCTTTCCTTTAAATTGCGACATCTTCATCACTTTACCATCGATAGTCCTAAAGTTGAAATCATAAATACTTTTTGCTGGCGGGGTAAAGATCAGGCTCAGTAATATTAATAATGTATTCATAGTTTGATATTTTTAATGTATAAACGAAGTTAAGCACAAAAAGATTGTTTGAAACTAAAATAAGCTTGGAAATAGTAAAAAAACTTTATTTATTACCGAAAGATGTCCAGCGGATTAAACATTCCTAGGCTGCTATGTTAAATGGGCGATTTTGAACAAGATAATGTATCCTATTTATAAGTATCAAAGAAATATTTACTTGCTATAAAGGTAGAATCGAAGCTATTCCCGCATGATCAGAACAAATTACTTCAAATATATTGCTGCATTCACCCTATTCAGCACATCCCCATTTTTTTATCAAAAAAAACACATTACCTCGAATAAGCTTCATAAATATGCTATAATCACCACTTTATACCGCGTAAAATGAGACTTTTTCAAATTTATTTACTATAAAAATCATATCGGATTTTGAAATTAGCCTTATTTATAGCTTTATTTGCAGAAAAACGTTCTGAATGGCGAAGAATTTATTAATAGTTGAGTCACCTGCAAAAGCTAAAACCATTGAAGGGTATTTAGGAAAAGATTTCCTTGTTAAATCAAGTTACGGACACATCCGGGATTTGGTTAAGGGGGATATGGGCATCGATGTAGCCAATAATTTCGCCCAGACCTATGAGGTCCCTGCCGATAAAAAGCATGTAGTAGCCGAGCTTAAGAAGTTAGCCAAGGAAGCCGAAATGGTATGGCTAGCGTCCGATGAGGACCGTGAAGGGGAAGCAATTTCCTGGCACTTATATGAGACATTAGGACTAAAAGAAAATAAAACCAAACGGATTGTATTTCACGAGATCACTAAGCCTGCAATATTAAAGGCGATAGAAAATCCGCGTACCATCGATTATAACCTGGTCAATGCTCAGCAGGCACGCCGTGTATTGGATAGATTGGTAGGTTTTGAACTTTCTCCGGTATTATGGAAAAAAATCAAACCCTCTTTATCTGCAGGTAGAGTACAGTCGGTGGCCGTACGTTTAATTGTAGATAGAGAGCGAGAAGTTAATAAATTTAATGCAACCGCTGCATTTAAGGTATCTGCACAATTCAGCACCGGAAAAGGTAAAGAAGTGGTGAAAGCAGAATTGCCACAGCGTTTTGAAAAAGAAGCAGATGCGGAGAAATTCTTAAACGACTGTATCCAGGCAGGATTCAGCGTGGCCAGTTTAGAAACCAGACCTGCAAAAAGAAACCCAGCGCCTCCATTTACAACTTCGACTTTACAGCAGGAAGCTTCCCGAAAACTGGGATATTCCGTGTCAAGGACGATGCAGATCGCTCAGCGACTGTATGAAAGTGGACGTATCACCTATATGCGTACCGATTCCGTGAATTTATCGGAGACTGCATTACAGGCAGCGGCAGCGGAAATTAATTCTGCATGGGGCGAGAAATACCACCACCAAAGAACTTATAAAACGAAATCTGCAGGCGCACAGGAAGCTCACGAGGCCATCCGCCCTACTTATTTCAATCACCATACCGTTACCGGCGACAGTTCAGAACAGCGTTTGTATGAATTGATCTGGAAGCGCGCCATCGCTTCTCAGATGTCTGAAGCACAGTTTGAAAAAACAACGGCACAGATTGCCATTAGTACCCGCAAAGAGCATTTAGTTGCCGAAGGTGAAGTATTGAAATTTGATGGTTTCCTAAAAGTATACCTGGAATCCAGCGATGACGATGATGCAGAAGATTCGGAAGACAACAACATGCTGCCTCCATTGGCTAAAGGCCAGGAATTGAGCTTAAGAGAAATGAATGCAACAGAGCGTTTCTCTCGTCCACCGGCAAGATATACGGAGGCCAGCATGATCAAGAAACTGGAAGAACTGGGTATCGGTCGTCCCTCTACGTATGCACCAACGATTTCTACGATTCAAAATCGTGGTTACGTGGTAAAAGAAGACCGTGATGGTCGTCAGCGTTCCTTTACCTCCATTGTATTGGCAAATGGCGAAGTCAAAAAACAAATTAAAACAGAAATTACCGGTGCAGAGAAATCAAAACTCTTCCCAACAGATATAGGTGAAGTAGTCAACGACTTCCTCGTAGAACACTTTAAAGGCATTGTCGATTTCAACTTTACAGCCAATGTAGAGAAGGAATTTGATGAGATCGCTCAAGGTTTACAGGAATGGACGAAGATGCTCCACTCCTTCTACACCCCTTTCCATCAGGAGGTAGAAACTACTTTGGAAAACGCAGAACGTGCAAACGGAGAACGTTTACTAGGTGTGGATCCTACTTCAGGAAAGAACGTATATGCTAAAGTGGGTAAGTTTGGTCCATTGGTGCAAATCGGTCAGAACGACGATGAAGAGAAACCGCGTTACGCAAGTTTGGCAAAATCTCAGTCGGTGGCCACAGTGACGCTTGAGGATGCTTTAGAGCAGTTTAAACTGCCTTTCCAATTAGAAGACTATGAAGGGAAAGAAGTTTCTGTAGGTGTAGGCCGCTTTGGACCTTACGTGAAATGGGGAGATGCTTACATCTCTATTCCTAAAAATGAAGAGCCTTTATCAGTAGACAGAGACCGTGCGATAGAAATTATTCAGGAGAAAATTACTGCTGATGCCCCTGTTGCTCATTATGAAGGTTTACCGGTCACTAAAGGTAAAGGCCGTTTCGGTCCTTTCATCAAATGGAACGACTTGTTCATCAACGTACCAAAAGCCTATAACTTTGAAGAACTTTCGGCTGCAGATATCAATGAATTAATTGGTAAAAAAGTAGAGAAAGAAGCCAACAGATTCATCCAGCAGTGGAATGAGGAGAAAATTGCGATTGAAAACGGCAGATGGGGACCTTTCATCCGTTTCGGAAAAGACATGCTGAAATTGGGTAAAAACCCGGCTACAGGTGAAAAATATACACCTGAAGATCTGGCATCCGTTTCTTTGGAAGAAGTGAAAAAACTAATCGTTGAGCAGGTACCAAATGCGTTTGAGCCTAAAGCAACTAAGAAAAAAGCAGCAGCTAAAACCACTGCTAAAGCGGCAAAAGCACCAGCAAAAAAGAAAACAGTAGCAAAAAAATAAGAAGGTAGGTAAACCCTGCAAGCGTAATTATGAAAAAGGATCTCCCAGAAAACATAGTAGAAGATATTGCCGTTGCGGTGGTATTGACCAGCGAAAGTCCGGAGTTTAAAAACTGGACGGTATATCTGGTTAACCTAAAAAATGAGGTTTTGGAAAATGTCATGATCAGTTCAAAGGGATATGGAGAAAAAGATGGTAGAAAAGTGCAGACTTCTGTACTGCGCCACTCTCTGGGAAATGTAATGCCGCAATCTTTTGCCGGTGTAGAAGCCATTGCTCCAGAAGTATTGGGCTTAACAAATGAATACTGGCTCAGCTATTATATCAACAATGTGATCTATGACAAAAAGTTTATTTTTCTTCCTGAAAGCATTGTAGATGAGAACCTAATCCGAATTCCACTGGTAAACAAGCCAGGAGTAATGATAAAATAATTTCGGTTTAATTCCCGATCTCAATCCTTTTTGTTAATTTCCATGATCTTTACCTATAAGAACAGATTTCATGAAAATTACACGAAAAGGATTTTTTATTGGCGCAGCTCTGCTCGTCATTATCGGCCTTACTACCTTCTTCCTCCTAAAAAGGAAGCCTACTAAAGACAATCAGGCCTATGCCAAATACATAGAAGCTTATACTTCTGGTACCGTATCCAAAAAAAGCAATATCAGAATCAGATTGGCCAGTCAGGTGAAAACCATGGGCGATATTGGTGTGGCTGATAAAAGGGACCTATTTAGCAGTTCCCCTTCCATCAAAGGAAAAACCTATTGGATCGATGCGCAAACCTTAGAATTTCGCCCGGATGAAGCGTTGAAATCCGGCGAAACGTATGACGTTACTTTTCACCTGGATGAGGTGACAGAAACGGAAAAAGGTTTGGGAGATTTTGATTTTGACTTTAAAGTCATTAACCCCGGATTAGATCTGAGTCAGGAAGGTCTTGTTTCTCAGAACAACACTTCGCTGGACTACATGAAGCTCAAAGGAGAGATCAACACTGCCGATCAGGAAGATCCTAAATTGATTGAACAATGTTTAAAGGTTGATTTCCCAGGCGCTTTAAAAGTAAAATGGCAGCACACACCCGCAAAAAACACCTCCAGCTTTACCATAGACAGTATTCCTAAAGGGAAATCTGAAACTCCATTGAACTTAAACTGGAATGGCGATCCAATTAAAGCAGAAAGAAGAGGACAAGAAGAATTGGTGGTTCCTGCTAAAGGAGTATTTAAAATCCTGAATATGAAAGCAGTGCAGGACATGGAAGATTTTGCATTGGTACAATTCTCTGAACCAGTCAATGTAGGTCAGGATCTGAATGGATTGATCACCTTGTCGCAATTGTCAAACCTTCGGTTTACCATTGATGCCAGTCAGGTGAAGGTGTATAGCCCTGATAAACTGGAAGGTAATTACCAGTTTACCGTGAATGAAGGTGTAGAGAATATCAATAACAAAACACTAAATGCGGCAAAAACAGCCAATATTATTTTTGAGAACAAACTTCCATCTGTAGAGATTTCCGGAAAAGGAACGATCCTTCCCAATTCAGGGAAATTGGTATTGCCTTTTGATGCGGTGAATTTGAAAGCAGTAGACGTAACCATCATCAAGATTTATGAGAACAATATCCCTCAATTCTTTCAGACCAATGGATTTGATGGCAATCAGGAACTAAGACGTGTAGGTAAACCGATTGTTCAGAAAACGATTCGTTTGGATGAGGATAAATCACTGAACCTGCATAAAAAAAATCGCTTTACTTTAGACCTGGACAAGATCATTCGTACAGAACCTGGTGCCATGTACCGTGTGACCATTGGCTTTAGAAGCGCCTATAATCTTTTCAAATGCGCGGAGGAGTCTTCAAAAGAAGGTGATTCCACTGAAGATGAATTTGAAAATTACAGCAGGGAGCACCTGGATGAATTCGATGATTTCTGGCTGAGGTATGATAATTATTATCCAAGTGGCTATAGCTGGGAAGATAGAGACAACCCTTGTACCCCATCCTATTACAGAACTGATAGATTTGCCAGTCGAAATTTGATTGCCTCCAACATTGGTTTGATTGCCAAAGGTGGCAATGATGGCAGTATGCTGATCATCGCAACAGATTTATTAACCGCCAAGCCCCTAAGTGGTGTATCGATAGAATTACAGGATTACCAGCGACAGGTTATTGAAACGGTTAAAACCGACGGCGATGGTATGGTTACTATTGACAACAAAAGAAAGCCATTTTTATTGGTGGCCAAAATGGGTGACGAACGTGGATACCTGAAGGTAAATGATGAAAACGCGTTGCCATTGAGCAGATTTGACGTCGCAGGTGATCAGGTACAGCATGGTTTAAAAGGCTTTATTTATGGGGAACGCGGTGTTTGGCGTCCCGGGGACTCCTTGTTCTTATCTTTCATTCTGGAAGACAAACTTAAAAAACTACCTGGCGCTTATCCCGTTACTTTCGAATTATACAATCCTAAAGGGCAACTGGTTAAAAGAGCGGTGAATGGTAAACCTTTAAATGGTTTCTACGCTTTTAGAACGGCCACAGAGAGCACTGCCCCTACGGGCAACTGGCTGGCCAAAGTAAAAGCCGGCGGCGCTGTATTCTCCAAAACGATTAAAATTGAGACGGTGATGCCAAACCGGCTTAAAATCAATTTCAATTATGGCAATCGCCCTTACTTAGGTTCTGGTGGACCATCTACAGCGGTATTATCCGCAAACTGGTTGTTTGGTGCGCCAGGAAAACATCTAAAAGCAAAAGTAGATGTCAGCCTGAATACCATGAAAACGACGTTTAAAGGATATGAAGATTATAGTTTCGACAACCCGACAGTGGTTTTCGAATCGCAGTTGAAAACCATTTTTGAAGGAACATTAAATGAAAATGGAACAGCTACTGTAAACACCAACCTGAATGAAAATAATACAGCACCAGGTATGCTGAAAGCCAATTTCTCGATCAAAGTATTCGAAGCAGGCGGTAATTTCAGCATTGACAATTTTAGCATCCCCTACCATGTATACGCCGATTATTACGGGATTAAAACTCCTGCTGGCGACAAATTAACGGGAATGCTGCTCACAGGCAAAGACCATCAGATTGACATTGTCAATGTGAACAGAGATGGAAAGTTACTGGCAGGCAGCAAGGATGTAGATGTGGAACTTTATAAGGTGCAATGGCGCTGGTGGTGGGAACGCGAACAGGAAGACGCTTATGCGAATTTCACCCAAAATTCCTACAACAAACTGGTGAAAAAAGAAACAGTATCGCTGAATAATGGAAAAGGCAAATGGAACTTAAGGATTGATGAACCGGAATGGGGCCGTTACCTGCTATTGGTTAGAGATCGTAAAAGTGGTCACGTGACTGGAAAATCAGTTTATATTGACTGGCCAGGATGGGCACAGCGTGAACAAGGTAATAACCCTACCGAAGCAGCTATGCTATCCTTTACCGCCAATAAAACCAAATTTAAAGTTGGAGAAGAAATCGTCCTGACGATTCCTTCCGGTCAGGACGGCAAAGCCCTGATCTCTATAGAAAACGGCAGCAGAGTGATAAAAACCTTTTGGACGGATACAAAAGCCGGGCAAACGCAGTTTAAATTCAAAGCAGAAAAAGGCATGACACCAAATGTGTTTGCCAATATCACGCTTTTACAGCCGCATGCACAAACCGTAAATGATTTGCCTATCCGGATGTACGGTGTCATTCCTTTACTGATTCAAGACCCTGAAACCATACTGAAACCGCAGATCAAAATGGCGGATAAGCTGAAACCTGAAACAGAAAGTACCATCACTGTTTCCGAGCAGAATGGAAAAGCAATGACCTATACCATTGCCATTGTTGATGAAGGTTTACTCGACTTAACCCGATTTAAAACCCCTGACCCCCACCCTGTTTTCTATGCCAGAGAAGGTCTGGGTGTAAAAACATGGGATCTGTTTGATTATGTCCTGGGTGCCTGGGGCGGAAATCTTGAAAGGATTCTCAGCATCGGTGGTGACGGCAGTATCAACAAAAACTTAAACCCTGCTAAAGCGAATCGCTTTGTGCCAGTGGTCAAATATATGGGGCCTTTCAGCCTTTCTAAAGGTGGCAGTAATACCCATAAGTTCAAATTGCCACAATACATTGGTGCCGTTAGGGCAATGGTAGTTGCGGGTCAGGATGGTGCTTATGGTGCTGCTGAAAAAAGCGTACAAGTGAAAAAGCCATTGATGTTATTGGCAACACTCCCAAGGGTGATTGGCCCAGGGGAAAGCTTTACCTTGCCTGCAACCGTATTCGCGACAGAGCCAAACCTGAAAAACGTGACCTTACAATTGCAAGCCAGTAACCTGGAAGTTATCGGCAGCAAAACCCAGCAACTGACATTTAAACAACCAGGTGAGCAAATGGCTTATTTTGAGATTAAAGCTCCTGAAATGACTGGAATTGCGAAAGTGAAACTGATCGCTCAAAGTGGCAGCGAGAAAATTGCTTACGATGTGGAGCTGGATATTCGTAATCCCAATCCCTATGTAAGTAATGTAGTTTCAGCAACGATAGAACCCGGTAAAAACTGGGGAATGAATTATGCGCCAATTGGCATGGTAGGAAGTAATTCCGGAAGTCTGGAGTTGTCGGCTATCCCTCCGATTGACCTTAAAAAACGATTGGGTTATTTAATGCAATACCCACATGGCTGTGTAGAGCAGACTACATCTGGTGTATTTCCACAGCTGTTTTTGAATAAATTAACGCCACTTAGCGAGCAGCAAAAAACAACGACAGAAAGAAATATTAAAGCAGGGATCAATAAATTACGTGCCTTCCAAACTGGTGATGGTGGCCTTGGTTACTGGCCAGGTGCAACCAGCGCTGATGAATGGGGCAGTATTTATGGCGCACACTTCCTGATTGAAGCACAAAATGCAGGTTACAGTCTGCCGGTTGGTTTATTGGATGAACTGTTGCGTTACCTGAAAGGTAAAGCTTCAAATTGGGCGCCTAACAGCAGCAATTTCTACGGAGCTGATCTAACTCAAGCTTACCGGTTATATGTCCTTGCGCTAGCTAAAAAACCTGAAATGGCGGCAATGAATAGACTGAAAGCATTCCAATACTTGTCGGTAGCGGCAAAATGGCGTCTGGCATCAGGTTATCAGCTCGCCGGACAAGCCGTAGCAGCAAATGGTTTGATTAAAGGCCTGTCTATTGAAGTACAGCCTTATCAGCAACTCGGTGGAACCTATGGTTCTGATTTAAGAGATGAAGCCATGATTTTGGAAACACTGACTTTATTAGGCCGCAAAGGCGAAGCAGCGAAGCTATTGCAGCCAGTAGCCTCTAAACTGGGGACTAATGAATGGTATAGTACACAAACTACGGCGTATAGCTTATTGGCGATTGCCAAATTCTGTGGTGCCAATACCAGCTCCAATAACCTTAAATATAGCTACCTGATTGATGGTAGAAAAGGAAGCAGGGATTCGAAAGAATTCCTCAACAGTATTCCTTTGACCTTTAAGAACCCTACAGTATCGGTCACAAATACAGGAAACCGGGTATTGTTTGCTCGTTTGATCTTACAAGGCCAGCCTGCAGCTGATCAGAATACCTTCCTTCCAAACAATTCGGAAGCATTGGAAATGAACATCAGCTACAAATTGTTAAATGGCAAACCCATAGATCCGACTGTCTTAAAACAAAGCACAGATTTTTATGCGGAAGTAACAGTGAAGAATCCTGGAAAAATGGGCTACTATGAGCAAATGGCATTGACGCAAATCTTCCCTTCAGGATGGGAAATCATCAATACCAGAATCAGTGATACAGAAAGTGCCATTGCCTCCTCTCCGTATATTTACAGAGACATCAGGGACGACCGTGTCTTTACGTATTTCAATCTGAGGGAAAATGAAACGGTGACTTACAAAGTATTGCTGAATGCGGCTTATATTGGCCGATATTATTTGTCTGCAGTGCAGTGTGAAGCGATGTACAACAACAATATAAGTTCTACAGCAGCAGGGAAATGGGTGCAGGTAATTAAATAAAATGTTTAAAAAATTAGTTTACGAACCAAAACTATTCATCAGCGACTTGCTTTGCCTGTTTCTGCTGCTCTGGTTTTGGTTCCTTTTGCCTTCAAAGTTATTTTTAAGCCCCACTTCTTATGTGGTTGAAGCCTCCAATGGCGAGTTGTTAAGTGCAGCTATTGCAAAGGACGGCCAGTGGCGATTTCCGGTTGCAGACACCATTCCCCTAAAATTTCAGCAGTGTATTGTCGCTTTTGAAGACCAACGGTTCTATCGGCATCCAGGTGTGGATATTTTGGCGATGGCCAGGGCCATGCAGCAGAATTTTAAGGCCAAAGCCGTGCTGAGCGGTGGCAGTACCTTAACGATGCAGGTGATCCGTTTGTCCAGAAGAGAAAGCCGAACGGTATGGCAGAAAATAGTGGAAGTCATCATGGCTGCCCGATTGGAGTTCAGCAACTCAAAAGAAGACATTTTAAAACTTTATGCCGCCAATGCCCCTTTTGGAAGCAATGTGGTTGGACTGGATGCAGCTTCCTGGCGTTACTTTGCCCGAAGTCCGGAAAGCTTATCCTGGGGAGAAATGGCTACCCTGGCCGTGCTGCCAAATAGTCCTTCTCTTGTTCATCCAGGCAAAAATTCCGTTAAACTCATCAAAAAGCGGAATGACCTGCTGGATAAACTGGCATCCTTAAAGATCATTGACCAGGAAACAGCCAATCTTTCTAAATTAGAGCCTATTCCTGGGAAACCATTGGCATTGCCTCAAAATGCGCCGCACCTGCTGCAACGCTTTAAAGTAGAAAGGGCGCAATTGGAAATCCCAGTTACCCGGATCACTTCTACGCTTGATTACAACCTGCAATTGAAAGTCAGCAACCTGCTGAAACGCTATCAAAACAGGTATCAGGCCAACGACATCAATAACATTGCAGCACTGGTGCTGAATGTGAAAACAGGTACAGTTCAAAGCTATGTAGGCAATATTTATCAGCCGGATCATAAAGAATTGCAAAGCCACGTAGACATGATTAAAGCGCCAAGAAGTCCCGGCAGTACACTGAAACCTTTACTTTATGCCAGTATGCTGAATGATGGGTTTATTTTACCCCGCACCTTAATTCCTGATATTCCTACGCAGATTAACGGCTACTCGCCTCAGAATTATGATTTGGGCTATGATGGTGCCATTCCAGCAGATCGGGCCCTGAGTCGGTCCTTAAACATCCCTGCAGTTAAAATGCTGCAAAACTATAAGTATCAGCGCTTTTATGATCAGCTGAAAAAGCTCGGTATAAAAACTTTGAATAAACCCGCTGATCATTATGGCCTGTCTATCATCCTTGGCGGAAGTGAGGTCACGATGTGGGATCTCGCTAAAACCTATATGGGCATGGCCAGGACTTTAAATCATTTTAACGATTACCAGGGGCGCTATAATCCGCAGGATTACGACGCGCCAGTTTATATTCAGCAAGCGGCAGCTAAACCTCGTTTTGCGCAGGAAGACGCTGAAATTAATGGAACACTGGATTATGCTTCCATATGGAATACTTTTAATGCCATGGAAGAGCTGATGAGACCTGGTGAGGAAGGACTTTGGGAGCAGTTTTCTTCTTCGCAAAGGGTGGCCTGGAAAACGGGTACCAGTGTAGGTTCCAGAGATGCCTGGGCCGTTGGCCTGACTCCAGGATATGTGGTTTGCGTATGGGTGGGTAATACAAATGGTGAAGGCAGACCTGGTTTAACTGGTGTAGACATTGCTGCGCCGGTTTTATTCGATATTTTCAGGGAACTTCCAAATGAAAAATGGTTTACTACGCCAAAGCATCAGCTGCGAAAAATGCGGGTATGTAAACAAAGTGGCTATAAGGCCGGAGAATATTGCAGGGAAATCATAGAAGAATTGGTGCCGCCGGCAGCAGAAAAGACCAGCATTTGCCCTTACCATAAGCTGATCCATCTAGACAGAACGGGGACTTATCGCGCTACGGATGAATGTGAATCGACGGCCATGATGCTGCATCAGCCCTGGTTTATCCTTCCCCCCGCCATGGAATATTACTACAAGGTGAAACACAGTGATTACAAACTGCTGCCTGCCTTTATGCCTGGCTGTGGGGATGCGGGAAGTAATTTTGTGATGGAAATGATCTATCCTAAGCCAAATGCGCAGATTTACATTCCTCTGGAGTTGGATGGTACCAGAGGTAAGGTGGTGTTCAACGTTTCTCACCGCAATACCAACGCAAAGATTTACTGGCATATTGATGAGGAATATGTGGGTACAACGAAGAATTTTCACCAGCTGGCATTGAATCCGGCGCCAGGGAAACACACCCTGACGCTTGTTGACGAAGACGGGGAAAGACTGGTGCAGTCCTTTACGATCCTCAGCAAAGAAAAAGATTAATCGTGCTGGCGCAGTTTTCTTTCCATACCTCCCATGGTAATCAGGTATTGAGCGATCATATAAGTGGCCATAATTAAAACCCCTGCAAAGTCAAAACCTTTCACAAACTTATTGTAAGCTAGAGTGGCATCAGAGATCAGGAAAAACAAGGCTCCGAAAAGGATCAGGTTAAAACTAATTACATTCACCCTTTGATTTCTAAAAGCGGCCATCATCATCATTAAACTAATCACAAAAGTATAAACCATGACTGGCAGCTTCATGTTGCCTAAATGTGGTCTTAAATAGAAATAAAAAGCAATACTAAAGATTGCGCATAAGACAATAGCCAGCCTCGCTCCTTTTTTATCCAGCTCCTGTGCAGAGCGAAAGTCGAGGTAAAATGCGCTGATATAAAAGATATGACCTAATAAGAAAGCGACTAAACCATAGATGAAATAGTTTGGACTTTGCCAGGCAAACATCAGTAACACATCTCCCGCCAAGGCGAAAAACAGACCAGTAAACAGGCGTTTATGGAAACGGCCCTGTAGATTGGTGCTCAGATACAGCATTACCATTAGGGAAATGACGATACACGGTTTAATAAAATACCTTAATGCGGTAATTTGTTGGAATTCTGCGATGAGCTGTAAAACAAAGATCAGCGCAAATAAGAGGTTAAACTTCAGGTATTTCTTCAGCATTATTGTTCTTTTTTTGAAGGTTAAAAAACCAGGCGGCCGAGCAGATATTCAGGCCAGAAATTATGACCTGATATCCCACAGGGAAATCTTGCAGCAAAACTATCAAAATCCCCATTAGCAGACGAGCATATTCGAATTTTACCTGCCATTTCTTTTCTTCGAGTAAGGCGGTGCAGCTGAGCAAGGTTAAGATGACGTAAATAACGCCGGTTCCCACTGCGATGGCGGGTAATTTATGATATAAAAATAGAATAGGTATGGCAGCGATCAGGCCCATTACAAATTGGAAAAGCACATAAGGCACCAGTCTTTTCTGATACAGCGGGTTATACTTCTGATAGCGTACAGGATCTATTTCCGGAGCGCTTTTAAAGCCTCCCAGATGCGCTGGAAACCAACCTGGGGGCTTGATGAATACATTGATCTTGTCGGCCCATCTGGGGCTGTTTCTGGCCGTATTCCAGAGCTCATCCCAGTAATGAACATTTGCCCATAAAGGGTTCCAGCTGGCAAGTGGTGTGGTAATCCCATAATAAACATCCTCTTCTTCTTTTTGAAAAGTCCCAAACAGCCGGTCCCAGATGATCAGGGTACCTGCATGGTTCTTGTCGATGTATTTAGGATTAGAGCCATGATGTACCCGGTGATGTGATGGCGTATTCAAAATGTATTCCAATGGCCCCATATTTTTGATGAGCCTCGTATGGATCCAGAATTGATACAGCGTATTAAAAGCACTCAGCGTCAGGAACATTAAAGGTTCAAAACCCAGGAAGGCCAAAGGCAAATAGAATACCCAGGAAAACCATCCCTGAAACCAGGATTGTCTCAGCGCAACCGTTAAATTATACTCTTCTGATTGATGATGTACAATGTGTGCAGCCCATAATGCATTTACCTGATGACTCATCCGGTGGAACCAATAATAAAAGAAATCCACCCCAATGAACAAAAGAATCCAAACCCAGATGGTTTGCGGTAAATCAAACATGCGCCAGTGCTCATAGCTATACATATACCCAAAAAACAGCACCGTTTTCATGAAGATCCCGGTGAGCTGCTGCCCTATCCCCTGGCTCAGATTAGAAATGGAATCGTTGAGGCGGTAATAGTCCAGCTTTTTATAAAACGACCAGGCGAGTTCGATTCCGATCAGAATGAAAAACACAGGGACAGACAATGCGATATAATCAACTTTCATATACCTAATTTAATAAAATACACGATAAAAGCCTTACTGTTAAGGCAATACTGAGAAAAATTATAAATTGAGCAGTGATTCAGCTTAAGAAAGGAAATAGATGGGTTTAGTGCTAGAAAAGACTGGTTACAGGAATATTGCACAAAAAAAACAGGGAATATAATTTGCATTATATTCCCTGTCCTGATATGGATACCTCTAAAAATAGAGTTTATAGACTATAAAAAGAAAAAAGCTATTAATAGCTTTTCTCTGTACGGTTATTGCGTTTAAAGCCACCACCGCCTCCAGCGCCACCAGTACCTGGTTTCTCTTGAGCTTCAGCAACTTTAATTCTATTACCGTTATAATCGCCACCGTTCATGCGTTTGATTGCTTCTTTTGCCTCTTCTTCTACTGGCATTTCCACAAAACCAAACCCACGACTCTGACCAGTTTCGCGATCTTTGATAATTCTAAGTGATTTTACTTGACCGAAATCACCAAAAACGGCTGTTAATTCATCTTCCCCTACTTCTAACGGAAGGCCTGTAATAAATATCTTCATTAATGTTTAAAAATTTGCACAAAGTTAAGCATTTTTAGCTTAAATTCCAATGCTAGTGTCAGTTATAAGTATAATTATCTAATTACTTTTCAAACAGACGGGCCTTATTTTTTGTTTTAAACGCTACTTTAATTTTATAAAAATAACTGAATTTATAGCATTCATGACACTGAAATGAAGATTCTGAAAATACAACCCACTCATAATGTGTGTAGAAGAAGATTTTTTTAAAACCTAAAAAAATGCATTTAATTTTTGAATGTTAAATACTTTAGTTAATCTTAAGCCGTAAATTGAAGCTGATTTCTTTTCAATGATATGAAATTTTGCAGGCCTTCGCTCCTCGGTTTTTGCTTGATAATAGGCGTTTTCCTCGCTTATCTCTCTTGTCATGCTCAGATTTCTGCTCAAAAAAGGAATATTTACACCGTACAGCATCCGACTCTATTCGAAGTCGCAGCATTTCATTCCAAACCAGAAAATCATTACTTTGTCAATGGTATTTTAACAGGAGTAGTATCCCTGCTGGTCGTTTATGGATTATTTCTGTTTATAACGGTTAGGGATCCACTCTACCTGTTTTATCTGAGTTACGTAGCCGCGGTTTATTTATGGGTCATGGCAGATGAGGAATCCACTAAACCTATATTTAACTGCCTGATGAACCTAACCGCTTTGCATTTTATGCAGCTATTTATCGGGCAAACCAGGGAGAAACAGCTTTTCAGGATGATTACGCTATTAAAATTGATTTTTCTAGCCTTGGCCGCAGTGTGTTTAATTCCATTGTCTCCGCCTGTAACTGTAAAATTCGGTCAGTTTTTATTGCTGCTGCTGTTTTTAAATGGAGCAAGTATCATTCTGATCATCTGGAGTGTATTTGAGCGGCTTAAAGCGGGTGATAAACAAGCCTGGTTTTACCTTGCTTCTATTGTTCCTGTTTTCTTTTTCGCCATGCTGGAGATATTTTCCCATGCCGGTACAGTACAAATGCCCATACCTTTTCTTTCCAGCTCCTGGATGCAGGTGGCACTGGTCATCCAGGTGGTTATTTTAACTTTCGGCCTTGCGTATCGTTTTAACATTTATCGGCTCGATCGGGAGCAATTGCTGTTGGAACTGAACAAAGAACAGCGGGAAATGACCGGCATGATCATGGAAAGTCAGGAAAATGAGCGGAGAAAAATTTCCGATCAATTGCATGATGAGGTCGGAACGATGCTTTCCATTGCGAATTGGCAAATTAATGAGGTGTTGAGTACCGCCTATCCCTTGTCTGAAAAAGCAAAAATAAAACTCGAAAAAGCGACGGAAGCTTTGGAAAATGTATCGGCAACGATTCGTAAACTCGGACATAACCTCAGCCCCTGGGCCATTCAGAAATATGGACTCAACAGAGCGATTACCACACTCGCCTATCAAATCAATATTTCTGAGAAAATTGCCCTGGAATATGTAGTCATTGGTTTTGAATCCAGCACCGATTACCCCCTTGCACTGCTCAACAACCTCTACCGGATCATTCAGGAATTACTGAACAACATCATAAAACATGCTGGAGCATCCAATGCTTACCTGGAGTTGATTGCAGAGCAAGGTCAGCTGAGCATTATTGTAGAAGACAATGGAAAAGGATTTGACAGCAGTTTAGCAATGCGCTCCTCTGGTATTGGCCTGGAGAATATCCGGGCCAAACTTTCGCTTTATCATGGGGAGATGGAAATCACAAGAAAACCTGAACATGGCACCCTTGTAGTCATCCGGATCCCTTTATCCTAAATCTTTCTTAAACAATCCTATTGTTCTCTCCCAGGCAAGCTTTGCTGCGGCCTCATTATACCTTGTTGGGGAAGTATCATTGTTAAAAGCATGATTCACGCCTTCATAAATGAACAATTGATAGGGAATATGGTTTTCTTTCAATGCCGCTTCAAATTCAGGAATCCCAGCATTGATTCTTTCATCTAAGCCTGCGTAATGCAGCATCAGGTCTGCTTTGATCATCGGAACATCTGCAGTCTTTGCCTGGGCACCATAATAAGCAACAGCGGCCTGAAGCGTAGGGTCGTTTACAGCTAATTTATTGGCCATCCCTCCACCCCAACAAAAGCCAACACAGCCAACTTTTCCATTTCCATCCGGGTGTTTTCTTAAATAATCTAGTCCATAGAGGTAATTTTGAAGGTTTTCTTCCGGGTTGAGCTGTCCGATCAGCTCTCTTGCTTTATCTTCATCCGCAGGAGTGCCCCCAAAAGGAGACAATGCATCTACGCCTAGTGCTAAAAAACCTTCAGCAGCGACTCTTTTAGTGACCGCTATGGTATGTGGATTGAGGCCGCGGTTTTCATGAATCACCAGTACCGCTCCTAAGTTCCTTTTTCCTTTTGGTTTCGCTAAAAACCCCTTCATATCGCCCTTAACACCCTTGTAAGTGATGTTTTCTGTGCTCAGGTCATCCTCGTTTACCATTGCGGCAGCAGCATAGTTATTTTCCAGCAAAGGAAGAACACTCAGCGCAAGGGCGGTGCTCCCGGTTAAAAGTGCTAGTTTTTTTAGAAAATCTTTCCTGTTAATGCTGCTATGTGTGTATTGATCGTAAAGGTTGATAATTCTTTGATCCATGGTGATTTATTTTATATGAGTAAAACTAAATCCAATATAGGTTTTTTCTTGGTTTAAAAACGTTATTTAAAGCGTAAAAATGGCATTATTGTGCTGGTCCTTAGAAAATTAATGAAAATACCCTATGCCTTTCGTAAAACTTGTCTGTATAAATATTTAAATTGGTTTAATGTTTGTATCTCCCTGTAGATCAATCTTAATTATTAATCTCGTATCAAAAAAAGAAACCATGAAAAAAGTACTTTCACTATTCACCATGCTAGGCTTCTGTGTAAGTTTAAGTATGGCTCAAACTGCAGCTCCTGCCACAACTGCTAAACAAAAAGCTAAAAAAGAAGTGAGTTCTGCTACTGCTGAATCAAAAGCGAAGGCGGCGGCGGCCAAGAAAGAGGCAGCAGCAGCTAAAAAAGCTGCTAAAGCGGATGCGGCAACAGCAGCAGCAGCTGGCACAAAGCTGAAAAAAGATGGTACGCCTGATAAGCGTTATTCTGCAGCGGCAAAAACAACTGCAGCAGAAACAAAAGCGGCGGCAGTGACTAAAAAAGAAGCAGCGGTAAAAACCGTAGCCACCAGCACTCCGGGGATGAAAAAAGATGGTACCCCAGATAAACGTTACAAAACGCCAGCGACTGCAGCAGCAGCTCCAGCAACGGCGACAACCACGACTACTAAAACAACAAAGGCTAAAGCGGCAACTGCGGTAAAAGATTACAAACCTACGGTAGACAGAAGTCTTAAAGGACCAAACGGAGAAGAGATTTTAACAGGTCCAAGAGGTGGTAAATATTATATCAATAAAAACGGTAATAAAACTTATATAAAAAGAGAAGGTTAATCTAAAGGACTTCCTGCTAAACCTTAATTCAGAAGCGATCGTGTAAAAATTCATCTTTTTACACGATCGCTTTTTTATTGGCAAAGCAGCAGGCCCCAGCTTCCATTTTAACCAGGAGTTAACCCCACTTTTTTTCATTTTTCTATTGAATTTCCGTTGCTCTATTTTTGCTGTTGTTTTGCTTAGGTAAAAGCACAGCAAAAGAAAATTAAAATAAGAGCAAAACAAGAGCAAAACAGATAGGCTTGAAAAGGCGGTCAGCATTCGCTGTAATCCCGGCTGAAATCAGGATTATTTTTAGACGAACTGGAAGCGTACAAATTATTTAATGGGATTTTTCGTTTTCATAGAACAGCTCATGGCGAAATTAATATTTCTAGCTGAGATTTTATATTTCCCCCATAAAAGGAAGGAATAGCTATTGCTGCATGCAAGCAATCAGACACAAAAAAACGGTATCATCATGTTGGTGATACCGCCTTTATTTTTTGCTTATGATCGGGTTAAATTAACCTACGCGGTAAACGTTGAATTTGTCATTTCTAACGGGTTGTCCTTTGATATGTAAGGATTCACCTTTATCATTTCTGGTTGCTTTGATTACAAATGGTTCTTCTGATTGCTGTGCTGCTTCATAAGCCAGTTTCAATCTATCGATATAAGTATCGGCATCTACTCTCCATTTTTTATCTTTATACATGAAGTAGGCAAAGACGTTCCTGGTTTTTCCTTTTAATTTCCCATCTAGTCTGATGTGGGCAATATTGGCTTGCTTTAAAGGCTCAACAGCCTGTTTATAAAAATCAGTGAAATTTTCGAACGTTGGTATAACATTAATAGTGCTCATGTAATCTTTTTTTCCAAAAATACATAAAATCTTTTGATCAGGTAGAAACCCGGTCATTTATACGGGATATTATTCGATCTAAACGCTTAAATTAGGTTTTTATGATGTTTAACCTCAACTAAGTTTTGTTTTTTGGTATCAATATTGTATCCTTGCTTGCAAATCATAATGCAGCAGACAGATTATTCGTGGCCCAAAATCACATAATTTATAAGAAAATTGTAATTTTTGTTTTAAAAAGTAATATATTCAAACTTGTAGGACCTCAAGTTTTGTTTTCTGTGTTTATGATCTTAGCTTTGGGAAGTTTTTCATTATTTGACAAATTTGTCAAATTGAACAGACAACTTTACGGGAGAAATTATTAAATACAGAGCTAATGATTTTTCGAACAAACCGACAAACATCAACAAAAAGCTCCGTGATCTAAACATACAGTACTAGCATGCGCAAAAAATTACACGATAGGATAGCCGCTTTTAAAGACGCTACAGCAATCAAGGACAGAGGCTTATACCCTTATTTCCGAGCCATTGAATCAGGACAAGATACAGAAGTGGTTATTGATGGAAAAAAGGTGTTGATGTTTGGCTCCAACTCCTATCTGGGACTAACTAATCACCCAAAAATTAAAGAAGCTTCAAAAGCTGCAATTGATAAATATGGAACTGGCTGTGCCGGTTCAAGATTCCTTAATGGTACATTAGATATTCACATTGAACTGGAAAGACGACTTGCTGCTTATGTGGGTAAGGAAGCTGCCGTACTTTTTAGTACTGGATTTCAGGTAAACCTTGGGGTGATCTCTTGTCTATTGGATAGAAATGACTACCTGATTTTGGATGAATATGACCACGCTTCTATCATTGATGGTAGCCGTCTTTCTTTTTCAAGATCTATTAAATACGCCCATAATGACATGGACGATCTTCGTAAGAAATTAAGCCGCTTACCAGAAGATGCCGCTAAACTTATTGTTGCTGACGGTATTTTCAGTATGGAAGGTGACTTAGTAAAATTACCGGAAATCGTTAAAATTGCCGAAGAATTTGGTGCAAATATCATGATGGATGATGCACACAGTTTAGGTGTAATTGGTGTAAATGGTTCAGGAACTGCTTCACATTTCGGCTTAACTGATCAGGTAGACCTGATTATGGGTACTTTCAGTAAATCTTTAGCTTCTCTTGGTGGTTTCATCGCCGGTACAGAAGAAACGATTGAGTATGTGAAACACAGAGCACGTTCATTGATGTTCAGCGCAAGTATGCCTCCTTCGGCAGTAGCTAGTGTTATCGCCGCTTTAGATATCATTGAAGCCGAACCAGAACGTATTGACCAATTGTGGGCAAATACGAACTATGCTAAAAAACTATTACTGGAAGCTGGATTTGACATCGGTCATACCGATAGTCCAATCATCCCGGTATACATCAGAGACAACGACAAAACTTTCATGATCACCAATATCCTAAGTAATAACGGAATTTTTGTGAACCCTGTAGTTTCTCCTGCTGTACCTTCAGATGCTTCATTGATCAGGTTCTCCTTGATGGCGACACATACTTTTGCTCAGATTGAAGAAGCGGTAGAGAAAATCGCCCTTGCAGCTAAAGAAGTACAATTAGCCCCATCTCAAGTAGCTATATGAAAAACATCGTTGCTGTAAACGACAAGAAACAACTGGCATCTTTTATTGATTTCCCGCACGACTTGTATAAAAACGACTCGAACTATGTTCCTGAACTTTTTATCGCACAACAGGATATGCTTACCCCAGGTAAGCATCCTTTTCATGAGCATTCTACTTTACAGCTTTTTTTGGCTTATGAAGGGAATACAATTGTTGGAAGGATTGCCGCCATTCAAAATAATAACCACAATAAAATCAATAAAACAACCGAAGGTCATTTTGGCTTTTTCGATTGCATAAATGATCAGGAAACTGCTCAGCTATTGGTAGATGCCGCTGCAAAATGGCTCAAAGAAAGAAATATGACCAGCATGATTGGTCCGGTTAATTTCTCTACAAACGACATCTGTGCTTTGTTAATTGAAGGTTTTGATGGCCCTCCAGTGGCCATGATGCCCTATAATGCGCCCTATTATCAGCAATTGCTGGAAAATACAGGCTTAGCAAAAAAGGTAGACCTAAGGGCTTATAAATTTATTGCCGGTGATTACAATGACCGTTCATTAAAGCTGACCGAAGCGATTCGTGAGCGCTTGAAACGCAATAACATCATCATTAGAAAAATCAATATGAATGATTTTTGGAATGAGGTGGTAAAAGTACGCGAGGTATATAATGGGGCCTGGGATCACAATACCGGTTTTGTTCCGGCCACAGATAAGGAATTTCATTATCTGGCAAAGGACTTGAAAATGATTGTAGACCCGGACTTTATCTATGTTGCAGAACAGGAAGGTAAAATGGTGGGCATTTCTTTATCTATTCCGGACATTAACCAGGCTTTGATTAAAATCAAAAGAGGCCGTTTACTGCCATTTGGTATTTTCAAATTGCTATGGTACAAACGCAAAATTAAAGGATTGCGGATCATGGCATTAGGCGTGTTAGACGGTTATCGTAAAATGGGCATCGAAGCCTGTCTTTACGGATTAACGATTAAAACCTTCCAAGAAAAGAAATTTGACTATGCAGAAGCTTCCTGGACTTTAGAACACAACACTATGGTAAATAGTGCGATTGAGCAAATCAATGGCAAGCTTTACAGAAAATATAGGATTTTCGAGAAATCAATATGATAAAAAAGGTATTAATTACCGGTGCAACAGGATTCGTGGGCTATCATTTGATAGAAAAAGCATTAGGAGCCGGACTGGAAGTGCATGCAGCAGTCCGTCCGGGTACTGATAAATCTCATTTGAAAGATTTTGACATCCAATACACTACTTTGGATTATACTTCCGTAGATCGTCTTAAAATCGCTTTAGAAGCGCATCAATACCACTACATCATTCATGCTGCGGGAATTACCAAAGCAAAGACCAGGGACGCTTACAATAAAGTAAATGCAGAATTTTCCAGAAACCTGGCAATTGCAGCAAGTACTGCTAATATTGACCTGCATAAGTTTGTATTTGTAAGCAGTTTAGCAGCAATAGGTCCTTTAACAGACTTATCAGCTGAAATTCAAGACAATTCTCCCGGTCATCCGGTAACTAATTATGGCGCCAGCAAGCTATTGGCAGAACAGTATTTATCGGAGATTTCAAATCTCCCTTTGCTGGTGATTCGTCCAACAGCAGTCTATGGACCAAGGGAAAAAGACCTGTTCATCTTGTTTAATACGATTAACAAGGGTTTAGAACCTCATATCGGAAGTTTTAAGCAGCAGCTGAGCTTCATTTATGTAAAAGACCTGGCCTCGGTGATTGTCAAGGCACTCTCTTCTACATTAATTGGAAAAAGCTACAATGTTTCTGATGGCCATATCTATGATCGCTATGCTTTGGCAGCTGTGATTAAAAAAGCCTTGAACAAGAAAACGTTAAAATTCCATTTGCCGGTAGCTATCGTAGGTTTTATGGCGGCTATGATGGATATTTTCTATGCGAATAGCAAGAATACCCCAACTTTAAACAAAGAGAAAATGGCCGAGCTTACTGCCATTAACTGGGCATGTAATATCGGCCATTTAAAAGCTGATTTGGGGTTTGAACCCATCCATAACCTTGAAAAAGGAATCATAGAAACCGTCAGCTGGTATAAAAATAATAACTGGTTATAGTTTTATACAGTGGTGCTTAAATTAAAGTGCCACTTTAGATGCTAAAAATTTAAGGTATTTCTTATCATCTTCAAATAACTCTTTACCTGCTAACTTATAAGCATGGTGCAGGTAATCTGTAGCATGCTTTTCTTCCTTCAGCTCCAGGTAACTTTGTCCCATACGCAGCAATACAAATGAATTCGGATCTTCTTCTCCGTAAATCTGATAGGCGCGGTGCAAATGGTCTAATGCTTCTTTATACTTCTGCTCAGCGAAGTAAGCATCACCAATAGAAGCTGAAATCCATGCAGTAGCTTCCCACTCGTCTTTCGGTGCAGGCAATACTTCTAATGCTTTAGTGAAAGCAGCAATTGCTCCGGCATAGTTCTCCTTGTCCATCTCTGCATTTCCTTCTTCACAGTACTTGTCCAGCAACTCGTTCTCTTCTTCCGTTAGCTCCAATTGCTCTTCGTCTTCATTAGGAACGAAAGTTTCCTTAAAAGCGACGAATTCCGGATCGTCCATTAAAGCGATCTTCAGGTAGTCAGAATTTTCATCAATAAAAATCTTGCTGCCATCTTTTTCATACGCAATTAAAAAGTTTGCCCTGGCATTGTCCAGATCTTTTAAAGCATAGTAAATTGCTCCGGTAGTCAGGAAATGACGCGTGGAATGGATTTTTTCATGGGCCATCTTTTCTTTCAGGTACTCGGTCTCTTCAAGGAAGAAAGGCAAGGCCTTTTCTAAAGTTCCCGTTTGCTCATAAAAGGAATAAATGCTGTCGAGCACTACTCCTCCTACACTACTGTTTTCCTTAGGTCCTCTTATAGAACCATTGATCTCCATTAACAATTGTTCCGCGGCATCAAAGTTTGAAGCCTCCGTTAAATCATAAACCTGGTCAATCTTATTGAAAAACTCTTCCTCTTGTTCGGCGTTAAAATTCCCTTGTGTAGACATATTGTTTAAACTTAAATGGTTTACGAATGTGACTAAGATACTATTTTTGTTGTTCCATTTGTTTAATGATCTTATTTACTTCTGTCTCCGTTGCACGCAACTTGTTCTGGCAGAATTCAATGAGTTCTGATGCCCTTTTCACCTTTTCTGCCAAAACATCCACAGAAACGGATTCTGTTTCTATTTCCTGTGCAATTTCTGCCAGTTCTTTATAAGCTAACTCATAAGTTAAATTCGTTTTCATCGTATGCTGATTTTGATTTTACTGTTGTTTTGATTTCTGAATCGGCCAATCGAATGGTCAATTCCTCCCCTATGCTGATCTGATCCGCATTACTGGTGATTTTTCCATTTACCTTTAAGATTGCAAAACCTTTGTTCAGGATGTTTTGCGGGCTCATGATTCTCATGACAGACTGGAAATGGGCAATGTTGCCTATTTTGTTCAAAAAATACATCCTGCTGTAAGACTGCATATTTTGAGTCAGGTTGCTCAGGTCTTTTCTTTTATTTGAAATCAGGATCCTTGGGTTGGTCAGGATCAGTCCAGACAATTGCAGGATGTGGTTATGGTGGCCATGTAAGAGCTGGCGACTGGTATTAATGGTAGATTGATTCAGTTGCACCAGTCGGTCTTTATGGTGATTGATCATTTGATAAGTCTTGATGAGGATCATCTTTTGAATATCGGTTAAGCGATCTTCAAAATTACGGTTGTGCGAGATGATGAACTCTGCAGCTTTAGTTGGCGTTTTCGTGGAAGTATGGGCCATTAAATCAGCAATCGTTTCATTTTTTTGATGTCCGATCCCGGTGATGACTGGAATAGGGAATTTAGCGATCGCACGGTTCAATTCGTAATTGTCGTACAGCAGGAAATCAGTCTGTGAACCGCCACCCCTAATGATAATTAAGGCATCATAAGGCTTTTTAGATTCATAAACGGCGATAATCTGAGCCAGGAATTGTTTGGCATTGCCATCGCCCTGCACCAAGGCAAAATAATCGTCGATTTCAAATTTATACCCGAAAGGATTGTGCTCTAAACTATGCCTGAAATCCTGGAATCCTGCAGAGGTATCAGAAGAGATCACTGCAATCCGCTGGATAACGGGTCTAAATGTTAAACTGTTGTTTCTGGTCAGGTAGCGATCTCCTGCCTTTTGGATGAAACCGGGGTTATCCCGAAGCAATCGCTCCAGTGTTTCTTTACGCTGCTGCTCGAATAAACCGAGTGTGAAATTCGTATCAATGTCCAGCAGGTTGAGCTGTAATCCAAATGCGGGGTTATATTGAACGGATACCTGTACCAATACATTGATGTCATTCTTGAATTTCTGTCCGGTAGCCTTTTCAAAATTGGTGATATTCAGCGAAGCATTCCCCCAGGCTCTTCCGGCAACTTTTGCTAGAATCCTTGCGGCATTCTTATCTTTTTCTACCAGCTCAAAATAGTGGTAATTGCTTTGAGGCTTATAGGTATAATTGGTAATATCGGCGATGATCCAAAAAGTCTGCTGTCCAAAAACACCATCAATTGCCTGTTGAATCTGGCGGGTTAGTTCGGACAGTTTTATGGAAGGGATGGTGCTCAAGTGTTCTATTATATGTGTGATTATCGCCTAAAGTTAGGAAATCTAAAACCAAATCAACTCTTTGATAGTTTATAATGGAGCAACAAAGCTTTAAATAAGGACATGGATCAAGACACGAAAATACTCCTAGGCATATTTGCAGGATTGGCAGCTGGTGCTGCATTGGGCTTATTATTAGCCCCTCAAGAGAAAAATGGAAATTTGAATGGTCATGCGATTGCTGCTGCAGATAGCGGACATCAGACTGAGGATTTCAGCGCAAAACAGATCCAGCATCTGGATCAAATTAAAGAGCGCTTGATGAATACTTTTGAAAAGGACGACTTTAATGATCATGTGGAACATGTTTAATAAGACAATTAAAAAGGAAATAGATAGAAAAAGAGGGATTTGATGGGAAAAAATTACAAAGATATTAACAATCTAAAAGATCTTAAAAATAGGAAAGCTGAGTTATTGTTGGCTGGAGAGCGATACCAGGAAACCATCAAACGGGATTTAAAAACTTATATCCACCAGTTTAGTCCAGGATATCTTGCCCATAAGTATACCGAGAAGCCAAAAGAAAAAGTCGCTTCTTTATTTAATAAGGTAAAATCATGGTTTAAGAAAAAGCCAAAAGCTTAACTTAAAGCAACCAGGCGGCTTCCATTAGGCCCTACTTCCAGGCTATGTTTTACGCCGCATTTCAGTGCGAAATTGTTTTTTTGATGGCCTACAGGAAAATCGAAAGCAACAGGATATCCATAGGTTTTTACTTTCTCCAATACGATGTCGTAGATCGTTTTTCCGAATTCTTCACCTGGATCATCGGGCTTTACTTTAAAACCTCCGATAATCAAACCGGCCAGATGATCTAGTTTGCCTGATCTTTTGAGGTTCCAGAATATGCGGTCCAGTCGGTATAGGTATTCTCCTGTATCTTCTACAAATAAAATCTTACCGGCGGTATGGAGGTCGGATTTCGTGCCGGCCATCGTTTCAATGATGCTGAGGTTTCCACCAACAAGCTCCGCGGATGCCTTGCCAGGTTTATTGATATTTAGGAATGGACCTTGATATTGGAGATTTTCACCTTTGAGGACTTTTCTGATCGATGAAATAGTTTCCAGCTGCATGGCATCTGCCAGCGCTGGATCTGTAGGGAACGAGTTACACATTTTTGAATGTATGGAAGCTATTCCGTATTGGCGGTTTAAATGGCAGTGTAAAACGGTTACATCACTAAAGCCAATGATCCATTTTGGCATTTGAAGAAAGCGATCAAAATTCAGCAAGTCTAGAATTCTAACCAGGCCATAACCACCCCTCGCACACATAATGGCCTTAATTTCTGGGTTGTCCAACATTTCCTGAAGGTCTGCAGCCCGCTCCTGGTCTGTCCCTCCCATCGTAAAATCCCTTTTATCTATTGTTTTCCCAATTTTGACATTAAAGCCCCAGCTTTCTATCATTGCAATAGCCGGTAATATTTCTGGAGTGGTTATAAATCCCGCCGGACTGGTGATGCCAATGGTATCTCCTGTTTTCAAGTAAGTTGGCTGTACTATCGCATCATTTAAAAATTCAGCGCTGAATCCAAAAGCTCCATGAACAGGAATGGTTAATCCTGCAGTCAGCATTGAAGAGAGAAAATGTTTCCTATTCATAACCTGTATTGCCTATTTCTCCTGTATTGGCGTAATGCAATGATAAGTCAAATTGAGGAAATACTTCCTATCTACTCCATCGTTTTCGTAATTTTTATATGTGATTAAGTCATTCTTTAAAGCGGTTTTGCAGGAAGAAAAGTATATTAGCTTATCACGACTGCCCTGTTTTACAGTTTAGCCGAATTAAAAACCTAACCAAGTATGAATAAATATCTGATTCTTGCCCTTTGTGGGTTTAGCCTGCAATTAAATGCGCAGACCAAACGCGTGAGTTTCCAACCGCAAAAGAAAGGAAAACAGGTAGATATCATGGTGGATGGAAAGTTTTTCAGCAGTTTTATGTACCCTGATAGTTTAGAAAAACCTATCCTATACCCAATTAATACAGCCAGTGGGCTTACCTTAACCCGTGGTTTCCCATTAAACACCAGAGATCATGAACGTACAGATCATCCACATCATGTAGGATTATGGCTCAATTATGAAAGTGTAAATGGCCTTGATTTTTGGAACAATTCCTATAATATCCCAAAAGAAAAGAAAAACAAATATGGCTGGATCAGAAACGTAAAGGTAACGGCTTTGAAACCGGGTTCTCAAAAAGGAGAATTGAGCTACACTGCGAATTGGGAAAGACAGGATCGCCAGGTTTTACTAAAGGAACAAACTTCTTTTATTTTTTCCGGCACAGAACATACCCGGACTATAGACCGTATCACTACGCTTACCGCAGTTAAAGATACCGTAAAATTTAAAGATGTTAAGGACGGCATGATTGCAGTTCGGGTCACCAAAGAATTGGAGATGCCCTCGAATCAAACTACAGAATTCACTGACAGCCATGGAAACCGCACCAAGGTTTCCGCATCCGGCAATGGTGCAAATGGAAATTACCTGACCAGTGCTGGAAAAAAAGGAAATGATGCCTGGGGTACAAGGGCCAATTGGTGCTTGCTGGAAGGTGTTAAAGATCAGCAGAAAGTTGCTATTGCCATTATTGATCATCCGAAAAACCCAGGATATCCAACCTATTGGCATGCCCGGGATTATGGTTTATTCGCCGCGAATCCCTTAGGCCAGCAAGTATTTAGCAATGGTAAAGAACGCCTGAACCTTAGCCTTGCCCCTGGTGAGTCTATCACTTTTCGCTATCGTGTGCTTGTCAGTTCCGATGAAACACCGGGAGCAGCTGTTTTAAACGAGCAGGCATCCGCATTCAGCAAAAATTTTAACCAAAAATAATTTCATCTATAAACTACCCTTTAAAACCTAATAGAACCACACAAATGAAAACCAAACCCGTACTACTTTTAGCTGCCTTGCTATGGGCAGGGAGCCCTGTTGGACTACAGGCACAGACTCAAAAATGGCAAAACTTATTTAATGGCAAAGACCTTCAGGGCTGGAAACAGCTCAATGGACAAGCAAAATATGAGGTGGTAAATGGAGAGATCGTAGGTACAACGGTACCTGATCAGCCCAACTCTTTTCTGAGCACCGAAAAAAATTATGGCGATTTTATCCTGGAACTTGAACTGTTAGTAGATGATTCTATGAATTCTGGGGTACAAATCCGAAGCGAAAGCAAGGCAGATTACCTAAATGGCAGAGTCCATGGTTATCAGGTGGAGATTGACCCATCCGACAGGAAATTCAGCGGCGGGATTTATGATGAGTCCAGAAGAGGATGGCTATACCCAATGGACATTAATCCAAAAGGAAAAATGGCCTTTAAAAATCAGCAATGGAATAAATATAGGGTGGAATGCATAGGAAACTCTATTCGCACCTGGGTGAATGGGGTTCCGGCAGCAAATGTGGTGGATGCCATGACTCCTGCAGGCTTCATTGCTTTACAGGTTCATGCCATTGGAAAAAATGATGTGCCTGGAAAACAAATCCGCTGGCGTAATATCCGCATTCAGACAGAAAATCTTAAGCCTTCAAAAACTGACCAGATCTTTGTGGTGAATATGGTACCAAATGATCTTTCTGCTCAGGAAAAGGCAGAAGGATATTCGTTGTTATGGGACGGGAAAACAAGTAAAGGATGGAAAGGTGCTTATAAACCGGGTTTCCCGGAAAGTGGCTGGTTGATCCATAACGGCGAGCTGAGTGTACAGAAATCGAATGGCGCCGAGTCTACCAATGGTGGTGATATCGTAACTGAAAAACAGTATGGTGCTTTTGAGCTTAAATTTGATTTTAAACTTACAGAAGGTGCAAACAGCGGTGTAAAATATTTTGTGACTTTAACGGAAGGAAATAAAGGTTCTGCTATTGGCCCCGAATATCAAATCCTTGACGATGCCAGACATCCGGATGCGAAACTTGGAAAAAATGGAAATCGTACTTTGGGCTCTTTATATGACCTGATGACCAGCAAAAAGATTCCAAATGCGCAACGCAAAATTGGAGATTGGAACAGAGGCCTGATCCGTGTTTATCCAGACAACAAGATCGAATATTGGTTAAATGGCTATAAAATCCTGGAATACACCAGAGGTTCGGCAGAATTCCTTGCTTTGGTGGCCGATAGTAAATATAAAAACTGGAAGGATTTCGGAATGGCGGCCAAAGGTCATATCCTGTTGCAGGATCATGGCGATCAGGTATTTTTTAGAAGTCTTAAATTGAAACAACTTTAATCCCATCCCTATGTTATCTTCAAGAAGAAAATTCATCAAACAATCAGCGATTGCTGCAGCAGGAACCTATATGGGAACAATGGGTCTATCCGCAAAAAGTTATGGAAATATTATTGGGGCCAACGACCGTGTACGGGTTGGTGTGGTTGGATTCTCGGATCGTTTTACCGGTTCCCTCCTGCCAAGTTTCCTAAATCATCACAAAGAACTCAATTTTGACATTGTAGCGGTCTCAGATTTATGGAATTACCGCCGAGGTTTAGGTCAGGATCTATTAAAATCAAAATTTGGTCACGACATTACTGCTTGTCGTAATAATGAAGAATTATACAATTTAAAAGATATTGATGCAGTAATTGTAAGCACAGCCGATTTCCAACATGCTGTACATACCATAGAAGCCATTAAAGCAAAATGCGATGTGTATTGCGAGAAACCTTTCGCTGAAACAATGGAGGATGCCAGAGCAGCTTTAAAAGCTGTAAAAGGATCACAGCAGATTGTTCAGATTGGTTCTCAAAGGAGAAGTGGCGGAAATTATAAGGCGGCGTCAAAGTTTATTCAGGATGGCAAGTTTGGCGACATCACCATGGTAGAGCTGAGCTGGAATGTAAACCAACCGGGAAGATGGCGCAGGCCTGAGCTGGTTGCTAAACTCAAACAGGAAGATACCGATTGGAAACGCTTCCTGATCAACCGACCATTTGAAGCATGGGATCCTAGAAAATACCTGGAATACCGCTTATTCTGGCCTTATTCTTCTGGAATGCCTGGGCAATGGATGTCACACCAGATTGATACGGTTCACTGGTTTACGGGCTTAAAACATCCTAGAAGTGTAGTCGCCAATGGCGGCATTTACCAATGGAAAGATGGTCGCAGAAACTGGGACACCACCACCGCAGTATTTGACTATGGTCCGGAAAACGATCAGGAAAAAGGATTTCAGGTGGTGTTCACTTCCCGCATGCACAATGGCGATGAAAATCCGGCAGAAATCTACTATTCGAATGGTGGGGAACTCAACCTGAACACCAATTCTGTTTCCCCACGAGGCGGTTTAAAAGCTGGTGCAGCAAGTGCCATGAACATGCAGCCAAATTTATTACCAGAATTGAAACTGACGGATATGGTAGAAAAAGTGGCCGCTTCTGCCAATACTGGAGGCGATAAGCTGACATCTGCCCACATGCGAAACTGGATGGAATGCGTGCGCAGCCGACAACAGACCAATGCTCCTGTTGAAGCCGGTTACTACCATTCCATCGCCAATATTATGACCAATGCGGCGGCAAGAACGGGTAAAAAAGCAGTATTTGATGAGCTGAAGCAAGAAGTAATGGTAGATGGTAAGCCTTTCAAATATTAATGATGTTCAGAAGGAAATTTATACAAAACAGCAGCATTCTTGCCGGAGGCTTATTACTGCCTACTGGTGGCTTTGCTGCTGATCAACTGTCGGGTTTTGACCTTTCGGCCCCTGAAAATAAGATTAAAATAGGTGTGATTGGTTGTGGAGACCGTGGAAAAGGGTTAATTCATATCGCTCGACAATTACCCGAAGAATTTGAGTTGAGGGGCATTGCGGATGTGCTGGATTTTAGAATCAAAGAAACTTTGCAGCAGCCCGGTGCTGCTGGCGTAAAATCTTATGCGGATTATCGGGACCTACTCAATGATCCGCAAATTACGGCTGTATTTATCTCTACTCCATTGAACATGCACTTCCCTATTGCAAATGATGCCTTAAAGGCTGGTAAACATGTTTATTTGGAAAAAACCATGACCTACGATATCCCCGAGGCTTTTGCCCTGGTAGAATTGATGAAGAAACACCCCAAACAAACCCTTCAGGTAGGACATCAATACCGCTACGCCCCAATTTATTATAAAGTTAAGGAAATGATCGACAATGGGTATCTGGGCAAGGTCAGCCAGATAGAAAGTCGCTGGGATAGAAATAACAACTGGAGACGTCCCATTGCCAATCCATCCTTAGAAAGAAAAGTGAATTGGAGAATGTATAAAGCGTATTCAGGTGGATTGATGGCCGAATTGTTATCACATCAGATAGATTTTATCAATTGGGCATTTAAAACGCATCCTCAGGAAATCATGGCCACAGGTGGCATAGACACTTATAAAGATGGCAGGGAGACATACGACAATGTTCAGGTGATGTTCCGTTATCAAGATATGATTGGGAATTTTGGAACGACCTTAGGAAATGAAAGAGATGGCTACCTGTTTAAACTCAAAGGCACCAAAGGAACCATTTCTTTATTGGTCAATGAAGCTATTTATTATCCTGAAAAAACGCATAAAAAAGAGTTGGAAACGGTAGATGGTGTTACTGGAGCCACTAAAATTGTATGGGATAAAAATGGTGGAATTCCGATTAAAACAGACTTACCAGCCAAAGACGGCACTTACTACGCATTAAAGGATTTCCATACTTCTATCCTGGAAAAGAAACAACCTGATTCTAATGTGATTACCGGTGCCACTACAGCTATTTGTGTACACCTGGCCAATAAAGCGATGTATGGACAGCAAATAGAGCGTTGGGAACCGAAATACAACTTATAAATTGGTTTATTGCCTGAATTCAGGTCTTCTTAAAGCCCTCTTCGCTGCTATAGAATTGCTGAGAGGGCTTTTTGGCTACCAGTTCCTCTGCGGACAAGAGACTTTATACCTGTTGTTGAGTAAAATGCCCAGTACGATCTCATGGCTCCCATTGCTGACTTTTCCTAGCGCTGAAGTCGTAAAATCATAAGAATATCCCAATACGAATAGTGCATTGATATTGAATCCGGCAATGATCGCTGCTGCATCGTTAGTCCGATAACTCCCCCCTAACCAAAACTTGTCTTTGAAAGCGAATTTCAAATTAATGTCCGTAGATAAAGGTGTAGGTGACA
The DNA here is from genome assembly GCF_019802255.1 of Pedobacter polysacchareus. GTDB lineage: Bacteria > Bacteroidota > Bacteroidia > Sphingobacteriales > Sphingobacteriaceae > Pedobacter > Pedobacter polysacchareus. Next base: position 96,896 of record NZ_JAHYSS010000003.1, read on the forward strand.
CATATTTAAACATTACAGAGGGAACTGCGGCTATATCTTCGGTAAGGAAATACTTATAACCACCAGTCACAAAAATGTGGGGCACTAGCTTTCCTGTATTGTATCCGGCTTCCTCAGTAAAGCTAATGGGTCTGTTGAGTAATTGCTGGGCAGAAATCCCGGCAAAGAAGTCAGGCCCATATAGCCATAAACCAGCACCCAGATCTGGCTGCATTTTATTATTGGCATTTGCTGAAATTGCCGGATCCAGACTGTTCTCTAAGGTAATTTTAGAAATATCCAGCATGAGCCTTGATATCCCTGCCGCTACGCCCAGGCTTAGGTTAATTTTTGGGCTTAAACCGAGGTGATAAGCATAGGTCAGCTTAAAATCGGAACTGGTAATGGGCCCGGTACGGTCTACTACACCAAACACACCCAATCCATGATGCGGCTCTGAGGCCATATAGGTGTGTACCAGGCTACGTTTCATCGGATTCTCTCCATTTTCTGCAAAGGAATTAGAATTCCCGGTCAGGTAATTCTTCCCTAATGGGAAGTGCAGCGAAAAATAGGCTGTAATTGGGGACTGTTCAATCCCATTCCATTGGTTTCTATAGCCAAACCGGACATCCGTATAATTTTCGATTCCAGAAATGGCAGGGTTCAGAATGTAATTGTTAAAAACATACTGGGTATACTGAGGTCTTTGCTGCGCATCGCACAGCAAAGTGAAACTCAGTAACACGTTTACTAAAAACCATCCTTTCCTCATGGAATCCCTATTGTATTTCATACGTCCATCGAACAAAAGACGTGAGTACTAAGCTAACCAGTAAGCGCCATTTAAACAAACCTAAAACGAACAAATATTTTGCTCATCAACAACTATTATTGACATAATTTTATTTTACTGACACAATTGTCAATAAATTTTAAGTTAGAGATAATGGTTGTCGGTTTTATAAACCATAAAGGAGTGTAATTGGAAAGGGATAATGGAGCAAATATAAAAAAAGCGGCTTCTTTATGCAAAGAAGCCGCTTTAAATACATATTTGAATTGCCTACCAGAAGGCTGAGTATAAGGCTACCAACATAGCGAAAATGATTAAAGCGCCTATTGCAAATGAAGTCGAAACCCTAAACATTTTAGCGTCGATCTCCAATCCATTAGTCACCACACCTTTTTTACCTTCATAAATACTGATGATGTACATTCCTAAAATACAAATTGCGAAAACGATGAGCATTCTGTCCATAAATGGAATCTCGAACACACCGCTTGAATTGGCAATCGCCCATCCATATTCATGTAAAGCAGATAAATCCACCCATCCAGGTAGGAATTTAAGGAGTACTGAAACAATAAAACCACCTACAGTAGCAAACATAGCTGCATTTGAAGTCGTTTTCTTCCAGAAAAATCCAAGGATAAACATGGCAAAAATACCTGGCGATACGAATCCGGTATATTCCTGAATGTATTGGAAACCTTGTTTTCCTTCTCCCATCAGGGCATCACCCACAATCAGAGAAAGCACTACTGCCATTAACATAGAAACCACTACGGTAATTTTACCTACGTTCACCATGGTACGCTCAGCTGCACCTGGGTTAAATGCTTTCTTATAGATATCCAGGGTAAAGATGGTAGCAATACTATTGGCTTTTCCAGCAAGGGAGGCTACAATTGCTGCGGTTAAAGCTGCAAAAGACAATCCTTTTAAGCCGATAGGCAACAGACCTAATAAGGCAGGGTATGCTTTATTAGGATCTTCTACACCAGAAGCAGTCAATAAATCACTTGCTTTGATGCCGCCCATATTTTCTTTAACAATAAAATATACTGCAATACCTGGAATCACAACGATCACCGGCATTAGCATTTTAAGGAATGCTGCGAATAAAAGTCCTGCTCTTGCTACTGGTAAAGAAGCACCCAATGCTCTTTGAGTGATGTATTGGTTACATCCCCAGTAACTTAAGTTGGCGATCCACATCCCCCCGATCAATACACTTAAACCTGGAAGGTCCATGTAATTTGGGTTGTCTTTTCTGAAGATCAGATGGAAATGTTCTGAAGCGCCTGATTTTAGCATACCGAAGCCTTTGATGATCCCATCTCCTCCTGAAATCAAGTTTAAGGCAAGATAAGTAGCCACCAGGCCTCCAAGAATTAAAAAGAACACCTGGATCACATCTGTATATCCAATTACTTTCATACCACCAAGGGTGATGAAAATTGCGAAAATAGCCAATGCTAAAATACAGGCAGTGAGGTCGAGTCCGGATATCCCACTGATGGCCAGCGCCCCAAGGTAAAGAATAGACATCAGGTTTACTACGATGTATAACATCAACCAGAATACCGCCATGATCATCGCTACTTTCTCATTGTAACGCTGACTTAAAAACTGGGGCATCGTAAAGATCTTATTCTTTAAATAGACTGGCATAAAGAACACTGCTACAATGATTAATGTTGCAGAGGCCATCCATTCATAAGCGGAAATGGCTAATCCAAGTTTAAAACCTGAACCACTCATTCCAATCATTTGTTCGGCTGAGATGTTAGAAGCAATAAGTGAGGCGCCAATAGCCCACCAGGTTAGAGAACCTTCTGCTAAAAAATAATCTTTGGAATCTGCTGCTGCAGTTTTCTTTTTGTAGTAAATCCAGAAACCGTAAGAAGATACGATAATGAAGTAAATAAAAAATACGATGTAGTCGTATTTGTGAAGTCCGCTCATTGTGGTTTAAATGTTGATTAGCTGGCTAAAATATAAATTTATTTGCCATAACTTTTCACAAAATCACAGAAAAACCAAATTAATTTAAGTTAATGCCAAATGCGCTGATTATTTCATAATCGGCGCTTTATCTAATGGTGCTGGCTTATAGATCAATTGCAGGTAAACCAAGGCGATTAGGGTAATTCCTGTGCAAGCGTAAAAAGTGACTGGGATCATCGTCAGATCATCGATAAATAACCAGCCAGCTAACAAGGCACCCAAGCCAATTCCGGCTTCAAGCGCGATATACATGGTCGCCATTGCCTTCCCGCGGTGCTGTGGATCACTCAGGTCAACTGTCCATGCAGTTGCTGTTGGCGATAACATCCCCGTAGCGACACCATACAGTGCTGAAGCTGACATCAACATCACTGAACTATCTGCGACTGCAATCCAAAAAGTGGACAATGCCAGCAGTGCCAAAGAAATTTTTAAGATCACTGGTCTGCCGTATTTATCGGAAGCCTTTCCTGCCACAAATCTGATCAACAGAGAAGTTAAAGTAAATACCATAAAGAACATCCCCTTATTGCTAGTTCCTAAAGCTTTACTCCAGTCGGAGATCACCGTAAGGATAGCACCATAACTGATATACGTCATGAAAATGATAATTACCGAAGGGATCACACGCCATTCGATAATATCTTTTCTACTGATCTTCAAATGCTTAAACCTAAATTTCTCTTTATTTGGCAGCGTTTCTTTCATGTTTGCCAAAATCACGATAGATAATAAAGCAAATAATGAGGAGCAGTAAAATAGGATATTGATGTCAAAATGATCGGTAATCAAGCTTCCAATTGCGGGGCCGATGGCCAGGCCGGTACTAAAACAAACACCGTGTACACCCATGGCCTCTCCCCATCTGTTAACAGGCACAAGATCTGCCACATAAGCTGCCGTAGCTGTAGGTTTAAATCCGGTAGAGAAGCCATGAATCAGTCTTAAGAATAGAAAGCCTGCAACGGTAGTCAGCATAGGGTATAAAAATCCGCATAAAAAGCAGACTAAAGAGCCTACAGCCATTACTGGAACTCTTCCGATGGTATCTGTTAGCTTCCCGCTAAAGGGCCTGGATATACCCGCAGTAAGCGTAAATAGCGCGATGATAAACCCTTTATACGCTGCACCACCCATCGCTGTTAAATAAGCGGGCAGTTCGGGAATGAGCATGTTAAAACTGGCAGAAAAAAGAAAAGAGCTTAAACAGACTAGACCAAATTGAAAAGTATAAATAGAACCGGAAGATTGCTGCATTGAAAATGATGAATGAAGGGCCAAAGGTAAGAGAAAAACTGTTTTAGTCACCAAATTGTTTTAAAGCTGTATTACCAGAAGCCCTATAATTTTTTAAACACTATATGATGAAGAAAGCACAAGAAAAAGCAATCCGTCCTAAACAGCATCAAAGGAAACAGCCTGGATCTGAAACACTGATGCGGCCGAAACCAGCGTTTGAACCGATCCTTTCTACAGAAAAACTGGCCGGGAAAGTGGCCTTGATCACAGGTGGTGATAGCGGAATAGGACGGGCTGTAGCAGTGGCATTTGCAGCCGCCGGTGCAGATGTAGTTTTAAGCTATTTAAATGAGCACGAAGATGCAAAAATTACTGCAGCGGCAGTTGCAGCTCATGGCAGAAAGGCCATATTGCTGCCGGGTGATATTGCGAATGAAAAACATTGTCAGCTTTTAGTCCGTAAAACGATTAAAGAATTCGGGCAATTAGATATCCTGGTGAACAATGCAGCGGTACAGTATCCTCAAAAAAGTCTGGAAAAGATCAGTGCTGCTCAGTTGGAAAAGACTTTTCGTGTCAATGTGTTTCCGCATTTTTACCTGAGCAAAGCTGCGTTAAAGCACCTTAAAGCAGGAAGCAGCATCATTTGCACTACTTCTGTTACCGCTTATCGAGGCAGCGACCATCTGATTGATTATGCTTCCACTAAAGCTGCGATTGTGGGTTTTATCCGCTCGCTTTCCACTGCGCTTGCCGACAAAAAGATAAGAGTCAACGGCGTCGCTCCCGGTCCTATTTGGACGCCATTGATTCCCTCCACTTTTACTGCGGCGGAAGTCGCCGTTTTTGGATCTGATGTTCCTTTAAAAAGAGCTGCTGAGCCTAATGAAGTCGCTCCATGTTATGTTTTCCTGGCTTCTGAAGCAGCAAGTTATATGACGGGACAGGTATTGCACCCCAATGGTGGTGAAATTATCAACGGATAATCTATTTATATTAGTAATATCTCATGATAAAACTAAAATAATTAGTATAATTGCATGCTCAACAATACCTTGTTGGTAGTAATTTAAATATACTCTAATTTAGAAAGACATGATCACTGTAAATGATTTGCTATACGGAAATGTGGAACTCCCTGCGGTTTTTGATGATTTATTGGCTAGTCCGACTTTAAAAAGGCTAGGCGGTGTTCATCAAAGCGGTGCGATCTTCCTGGTTAACCCAGAGCTTTGCCATACCCGCTTGGAACACTCTATTGGCGTATTGCTATTGATCAGGAAGCTTGGAGGCTCAGAACTGGAACAGATCGCCGGCCTGCTTCACGACGCTTCCCATACTGCCTTTTCACATGTTGGTGATTATGTCTTTAAAAATAAGGAGGAGAATTATCATGAGGAAATGTTTGCAGAGGTCCTGATGAACTCAGATATTCCGGCTGTGCTGCAGAAACATGGCTATCATCTGGATGAGATTCTGGATGGAACTTTTCCACTTCTGGAGCAGCCCTTACCAGATCTCTGTGCAGACAGGTTAGATTACACACTGAGAGATGCAGTCCATGCAGGATTGATCAACAGACCTGCGGCGAAGTTGTTCCTGGAGCATATCAGGATACAAGGGGGTCGAATCGTTGTGACCAATGAAGAACAGGTAAATTGGATTAATGCCGTATATGAACGGCTAAAAAAAGAGGTATTTGAGCTTCCGCTGCATCTTTATGCCAACCAACAGATGGCCCTTATCATCAGGGATTTCCTTAGAAATGGTTTTCTTCAGGAAGCTGATCTCTTTAAAGACGATACTTTCCTCCTGAATAAGATCAGAAGCTTCGCTCTAGGATATGAGGCGGTTAAATCGATAAAAACCTTAAAAGGTTACCCTGCCTTTTTAAAAAACGGCAGTAGTTTAACGACCAAACTTAGGAATTTAAAGGCGATGCTATCTATTTAGTAATTGCTTGCTTTAATGAATAGTTCAGATTTTATTTTAGACCGGGCTTCTTCCCGCCTAAATTAACGACTGCCCCGATGGTAAAAATGGAATTTCCAGCTGTCATAAACTTTCTGTCTTTTAGTCCAAAATTACCGCTGGAAGTATACTGTAGCTGTACCGCGTCACTCAGCCTCATGCGGGTAAAGAATACCGGCTCTATGAACATATTGTCTTCTTTGGGCTGGCCAATATTGTTAATCAGAAAAGTATTCATCCCTACATGGCTAATGCGAATTGCGGTACCATAATTTAAGGCGTAGCTATTTCCAAACAGCTTCAGGTAATTGTTCTTTTTAGAACTATAGTTTACCTGAATAAATGTTTTTGTAAAGGTAATTTCTTCCTGACTACTACTGGTCAGCACCTGATGATCATCATACGACCTAAAATTACGGTCGGCACTTCCACCACCATATCCAGCATAAATCTCTATGATCCGGTTGTTGTCTGGTCCAAAAGTATCAATATACCCTCCACCAACTTCCAGCAATTTATGTCGAAAATCTTTTGTGCTGCGCTCATTTTTCATATATGAGCCACTAAACAACACCCCAAAATGATTTGAAACTGCATAAGCACCATTGATGCTCGCATTTCCTTTTGGCGAAATGTGTACCCCTGCACTCAGCTCACCTTTTTCACTCAACATAGGTGTGTTAGGGACATTGGGCATATATAGGGAAGAACAGGAACTCCAAATGCTGGCAACACAAAAAAGGGGAACTATCAGGTATTTATTCATCATCGTAACTGCATTAACAAAGCAATAATAAAATGTGTTTTTTACTTATAAATTTCTAAAAGTAGGGATTTAGGATCAAATTTACCGGATTATACAGGCATATTACTAGAATAATCAGCTGTCCAGAAGTGCATTAGCAGCTAAACAGCAGAGTAACAGGGCTGTTACACTGCTCCTTTAGACTTATTTTTTTATCTGGTATTTTTTCTGAAAAAGTTAAGATATAGAGAAATAGAGATGGAAATCAGAAAAGAACCAAGTGTTAACCCGTCAATAATTTCGGGATTGATATTCGAACCGGTTAATTTATCAGCATAATATTTAACAAAAGAATTTGGTAAGTTATGTTCTCCCAATTGCTCTTTTACCTGCCACTGCCAATCCGTGACCGGACAATAACCGATGCCATACCAGATTCCTAAGATCAGCCAGCAGCCTAAAGTAATGGCTACACCATATAGATGCAGCCGTCTGGTAACGGGAAATGCCCATGCAAAGAGGTTAAATCCTATAATTAATAAATGGATCAGCGTATAAAAATAGTCCAGTGCTATCAAGCTCATTATGATTCTTTTCTTAAAATTTCTAAAGGGGGATGATTCAATACACTTCTACTGCTATAAAGCCCAGTGAACATCACCAGTACAGGAATCACCACCAGGAATACAATTAAAGGTAAAATCTCTGGTGCATAGTTCCCTTTCAGCGCAAATACGGCCAGGGCCCAGCTGCCCAGTACCGCCAGAATAATTCCAGCAGCTGTGGCAATAAATCCTAAGATTAGGTATTCCAGGCCAGTAATCGTTAGGATCTGCTTCCTACTTGCTCCCATGGTTCTCAGCAAAACACTTTCTTTCAATCGCTGCCCTTTACTGCTCATTACGGAAGAAAGCAACACAATCCAACCTGTAGCCATACTAAACCCAGCCATAAACCGAATCACAAAGTTTATCTTATTTAATAGATTATCAATGGTTTTAATAATCATATCTAAATTAATTATTGAGACATTAGGAAATTGTTTCAAAACATCTGCCTGTAATTGAGCAGACTTTTCAGCGGCGGCAACATGGGTCATAAAGACATAAAACTGCGGCGCTTCTTCCAGTACACCTGAAGGGAATACCACCCTGAAATTAGGCTGTACCGTATTCCAATCGACAGCTCTGAAACTTCCTATTTTTGTTTTAACCAGCATTCCCTGAACATCAAACACAATTGAATCGCCAATATTTACATTTAGCCTTTCCGCATATCCATTTTCTAAAGAGATAATTACCGTTCCACCTTCTGGTGTTGTACCAGTCCAGTTTCCTGCAGTAATTTTTTCTGTAGCCCTTAATTTTTGCTGATAGGAGGCTCTGACCTCCCCCTTAAAGGCGTTGACGATTGACTTCTTTATGTCTTTAGCTTTGCTGGTGTCTCCATACTGTTCGGCTGTCTTCCCATTGATTTCAATTATCCTCATGGTCACAATAGGTACCTGCCCTAAAACCGGCAAATGATTCGTCTGGATCAGTTTTGCTAAAGGTTCTTTTTGAACAGGCTGAATATCAAACAGCACCATATTAGATTTCGTCCCATCGCCAGATACCTCTACTTTATTTAAAAGTACCCCTTGAACCAAATAAAGTGTCACAATGAACATCGTAGATAAACCAATCGCCAAGCTAAGTACCATAGTTTGATTATTGGGACGGTAAAGATTGGCAAAACCCTGACGCCATACATAAGCCATACGCTCAGGGATCAGTTTTCTTACCGCGAACATCAGTACCTGAGCCTGGCCCACCAGCAGCAGAAAGGCCAGCAATATACCAAGCACAAAAGCGATGGCTTGAATTGCATCCTTCATCTGCAAATAAGTAAAGCCATAAATGAAGCCGATCATCAGCAGGTACACCAACCATTTGAGGAGGTCTATTTTTGGTTTTACTGCTTCAAAAGAGGCTCGGATGGCATTTAAAGGAGATATATTCCGAACAGCAATCAGGGATGGCAATGCAAATAACACAGAAATAATCAATCCCGTTGCCAGTCCTTGTCCAATTGCCGACCAGGAAATGCCTATGGATAACTCGAGAGGAATAAAATCTTTCAATACCACTGGAAGTAAAAACTGCAGGGCAGTACCTAAAAAGGCACCTACAATTGCACCTAACAGACCGATGACCCCTACCTGAATCAGATAGATGAGAAAAGCTTCACTTGCATTTAAACCCAGGCACCTTAAAGTAGCTATGGTGCTCAACTTCTCTTTGATGTATACTTGAATAGAGGTTCCTACACCAATACAACCTAATAGCAAGGCTATAAAACCTGATAAGGCTAGAAACTGATTGAGATTTTTAAAAGCCCGGCCTGTACTTTCCTTCTTTGTGGCCACAGTTTCAGTACTCAGCTGCTCCTTATCCAGAAATTTCTGGTGGCGTTTTAAATCTCTATTAACAGTAGCAGCGTCTTTATATTTATAAAAATAACGGGATTGGATCCTACTGCCTAGCTGCATTAAGCCGGTCTGCTCCAGGTATTCTAAGGGGATGTACACCACTGGAGTCACTGTGCTCGCAAGGCCAGTTTGCCCGGGCACACCTTCCAGGCTTCCTTCAATAGCAAAGCTTAAGCTGCCAATCTTTATCGAGTCGCCAGGTTTTGCCTGATATTGCAGCATTAGTGTTTGGTCTACCAGTGCCTTTCTACCTGTTTTAAAATTTTTCGCAGCAGCAGCTGGAAGAGTTTCTATGGTACCATAAAAGGGATAATTGCCTTTTAAGGCCCTGATTTGAACCAATCGGCTGCCTTCACCTTTAATGAAGTAGACCATGGAGACAAAATTTCTTTCCAAAGCCCGTTCAGTGCCCAGGGTATCCAGTAAAGCTTTAACAGCTGGACTCCAGGGCCTGCGACTTTCTACAATCAGGTCAGCTCCGGTCAAGGTCTTTGCCTGTTCGTCGATGTCACGCTGTAAATTGGCTTTAAAGGAGTAAACAGCGACTAGTGCTGCAATTCCTAAAACAATAGAAGACATAAACAGGAGCAGCCGGGAACGATTTTTCCTGCTATCACGCCAAGCCATTTTTATCAACCAGGAAAAATTAATGGTTCTTTTAATTGAAGGGAAATCAGCCATGGTTCAGTTCTAAATCAGCAATTACTACACCTCCTTTTAATTTGATCATCCTATTGGTTTTTGCCGCCAGATCCAGATCGTGGGTCACAATCACCAGTGTTGTTCCAGCCTCTTTGTTGAGGTCAAACATTAGTTTTATCACTTTATCACTGGTTTCAGCATCCAGATTTCCAGTGGGTTCATCTGCAAATAATATGGCTGGTTGATTTGAAAAGGCTCTCGCCAGAGAAACCCTCTGCTGCTCTCCACCGGATAGCTGTATCGGGTAATGACGAGAGCGGTCGGCAAGGCCTACCTTATCTAATAATTCCATCGCATGCTGCTTTATGTTCTTTTCCCCTCTCAATTCTAAAGGTACCATGACATTCTCCAGCGCTGTCAGGGTTGGTAACAGCTGAAAATTTTGGAAGATAAAACCTACATAGCGGTTTCTTACTGAGGCTCTTTGGTCTTCTGTTAAATTATCCAGATCAATCTCATTCAAGGATACCGTTCCTGAACTGGAGCGATCTAATCCTGCACATAAACCGAGTAAAGTGGTCTTTCCACTTCCAGAGGGCCCAGTGATGGCAACGGTAGTCCCTCTTTGAATTGAAAAATTAATCTGATCGAGTACAGTCAATTTATGACCTGCATTTTCGTAAATTTTACTTACATTTCGAATGTTAAGGATATGTTCCAAGGCGATATAATTAGGGTCTTGTTTTAGTTTTAGAAAATAGAATTTTGATCGACATTTCAATGCGGCAAACAGCTAAATATACTGCCTTTAACAAGTATTCACGGTATTTTGATTCATAATAATTATATATGTTACAGCTAAATTTTAAAGATTCCTGGGTATTGATTGCGCTGTTTTCTATCATGTCCTTATTGACTGCCTGCACTGAAAAGCAAGGATCCAGTAGTGCTGACCCAGCAAAATCAGCCTCGGATAAACCCTCCACAAATGTTGAAGGGCAACAGAAAAACAGCAGTACAGCAAAAGAGCTGACGAAAGAAAAAAACATCTTATTTTTTGGAACGAGCCTTACCGCTGGCTATGGCTTAACCGTTAATGAAGCTTTTCCTGCTTTAATACAGGAAAAAATAAACGAGGCCAAACTTCCTTATAAAGTGATCAATGCGGGTTTAAGCGGTGAAACCTCTGCTGCCGGCAACACTAGGATCGACTGGCTATTGAAACAGCCGATAGCCATATTAGTTTTGGAATTAGGGGCTAATGATGGATTACGAGGTCTTCCTTTAAAGGAAACAAAGCGCAATCTTCAGCAGATTATTGACAAAGTCAGAAAAAAGAATCCTGAAGTGAAAATTGTACTTGCGGGAATGCAAATCCCACCGAGCATGGGGGCCGATTATGCCACTGAGTTCAAATCGCTTTTCCCGGAACTGGCCAGGAAAAACGATTTGGTATTGGTACCTTTCCTACTTCAGGGTGTTGGTGGAGTGCCAAAACTGAATCAGGGAGATGGGATTCACCCTACCGCAGAGGGACAAAAACTCCTTGCAGAGAATGTATGGCTGCAGTTAAAACCTATTCTATAAAGCATCCAGGGCTACGAAAGTAAACATCCATTTCTGTGGATTTTTCCAATCTGCGCCTTTGAAACTGGCAATTGGCAATTTGATCAACACTTCATTCCAACCTTGTTTTAAGGCGATTTTTGTGGCTGCCCTGAATTCATAGCCTTCATCGATCAATGGGATTTCCATGTTTCCAGATAAACCGGCCTGCTTCCAGGCTGGTGGATCAATCAGGACTCCATTCACATGAACATTGCTTTTGCGGTTGTCCCAGGTTCCTTTTTCAGGTGAATTAGAAGCGTAGGAACGGGACATATTGTTAAAACCGATCCAGAAATCCTTGGATTCATCGGCATCAGCCCATATTTTACGATAAGCGTACCAGGTGGTATTTTCCTGAGGTTTATCCAACACCCCGGTCACTTGTGGTGTCCACCAATGTCTGAGTATGATTGTCCCACCCCTCACTTCCATGGCAACCGGCAGACTATCCAGATTTACTGTTGCTGCTTCCGGCTCAAATGAAGCCGTTAAATCACCTCCATTAGCAAAAGGACCAATCAGTTTCCAGGTCACATCTGCTTGTGTGGTATAAGGAAATGGCAGGCCTGAAAAATAACGCTGCTTATGCTGCATCAAGCGGTTTTCAAACTCGGAGAAGCCCATGGCGTCCGTAGATCCAGGTTGCCCGATTTTAGCCATCCAACCGGGTATTCCCCCACCTCTCCAGCTGCGTTCAGAGAAAGCCAGCATAGCGGGATAAACCGGATTTTGAATTAAAGCATCTTCTTGTTTCTGAACGTTCCGGTCTGGCCAGTTACAAATCACGCCGCCTAAAGCATTGGCATCCCCTTTATCCAGGTTCGAAATTTTCCTGTTAAAAATGGTCACCACACTCTCCAAAGGATCCATATGGTTCAGGTAAAGGTGCCTGGAGTCTATATATTGTATGTTTTTATTCTTACTTACTTTTGTTGCACCTTCCATCCACAATTGTCGGATGGTACTTTCCGTAAAGTTCCCTCCTGGCTCCCATCCAATTACCTTTTTACCGAGTTGTTCTATCAGTTTTGTCACTTCCGGAAGGAAATTAGCATTCGTAATTTTAACTTCATCTGCACCAATGTGTAAATAAGGAAGGTTATAAGTTTTGATAAACTCTCTAATGAGATTTTTAACAATCATAAGTCCGGTATCACTTTGCATTTCCGTTTTCATTGCTCTTTTAAAAGCTTCACTATGACCAGGCATATCTATTTCTGGTACCAGCGTAATGTGCCGTTCTTTACAATAAGCAATCAGCTCCTTCATTTGCGCTACGGTATAAAAATCACCTTTATTGCGCAGCATTGTTTCTGGTGCTGTCAGCTGCGGATATTGCTTACTTTCCAATCTCCAGGCAATATCTTCTGTGGCATGAAAATGAAAAATATTGAGCTTGTACGCTGCCATGACATCAATTTGTTGTTTCAACAGTGCAAGGGATTGGAAATTGCGCCCTACATCCACCATATATCCTCTCCATGAAAATGCAGGCCAATCGACCACCTCACATGACAGTACCTTTTTATCTACTGAAATCAGTTGTTTCAACGTTTGAATGCCATAAAACACCCCTTTTTTATGCAATCCTTTAATTGTAATCTTATCGGGGCTTACCGTAAGGCGATAGGCTTCGTCCTTAAATTCGGCATCGAGCATTCCATCCTTTGCCAATAGGATATATGGAGAACCATCGACTGGCAATTTGCCTATTTTAACCTCTATTCCTTGACTTTTCAGTGCTATTTGCAGGAATTTAGCTTCTGGAATAAACAAATCATCCTGAACTACAATTGCCCGGCAACTTTTAAGATCAAAAACACCAGATTTCCTTTCCAGGTGTTGTGGAAGGGGCATTAAAGCAGGCATTGCCCTTTGGTCCTCTTTCAGAGTTGGGACCTGAGCATACAACATATCAATGGAGAGCAACAAAATGATAAGTATTAAAAAGTTTCGGTTAAACATCATGATCATTCAGAATAGTAGTACTTATTTCTCTAGGTGTTCTGTTAACAAAGCGGCACAATACCATTCCTGGCGTGGTAAATGAAAAGGTCCTTTAAAGAGATTTCCCTTAGCCGTTTGCGCTAAACTTCCATCTCTATGCAGGTAACCAAACCACTCCCCGTTCTTTTTGTCGTGAAAATGACCATATGCATAATCATGAACCATTTTATGCCATTTTGCATATTTTTCATCCCCTGTGATGGTGTAAGCCAATAGAGTTGCAATGATCACCTCATTATGCGGCCACCAGAACTTCATATCCTGCCAATATTCCTGTACGGGTTTATCGTATACATCTTTGAAATACATAATACCACCATGTTCTTTATCCCAGCCACGCTCCCACATATAGTCGAGCATTTTACATCCCAATGCAATCAGTTTAGGATCATTATTTCTGTATTTAGCTTCATGAAGAATAAACCAGGCCCCTTCAATCGCATGACCAGGATTTAGTGTTCTTCCATCAATATGGTCTATAATGCTGCCATCAGGAGCCACTTGTTCCATGACACATCGAATGTCATCTTTAACAAAATAAGTCTCTATTTCAGCGATCCATTTGTCGATCCATTCGTCACAGCGTGGATCTCCAATGTTTTCCCTAAGCTGCTGAGCAGTATTCATCATAATCATCGGCACGCCAATTCCTTTTGTTGGCCTGGTTCCGGTAAATTTTGGCGGCAAAATACCTGGAGTTGTGGAATACTCAATGCATTTCCCAAAAAGGTATCTTGCCATTTCAGCCGCTGCTGGATCACCACTGGCTTTTGCATAGGCAGCATTGGCAATGACAGCAAAGGTTTCTGAAAAATAATATCTCCGTTTTCTAATGGGCTGACCATCACGCGTGACATGGAAAAACATTTGTCCATCGTCATCAAAGCAGTATTTATTCAGAAAATCTATTCCGGATTTTGCGGCAGATAGCCATTCTTCTTTTGGTTCAATTGTATTGTAAAGCGTAGAAAGCAGCCATGCTGCCCTCCCCTGTATCCATACGGCCTTATCGTCATCTATCAGCGTCCCATCTTGATCTCTCATCAATAAGTACCCGCCGAATTCGGTATCTACAGACCTTGGAAACCAGAAAGGAACCGTATCATTTAAAAGTTGATTGTTATAAAATTGCTGTAATTGCTGAAGGTCTTCTTTAGTATAATTCATTTCTTTAAATTTTTAGTTAAGGGGTATAGTGAAGGTTGAAGCCGGCAAACCATGCTGATTGATCAGATTGGCTCGACTAAAAGGAGCATAACTGTACCGTACTGTTCTTACTTTTTCTGCTTTTATTTCTTTAGGAAGCTGGAGCACCACTTTATTATTCATCAGCCTTGCGGAAATCGGTAGGATGGTTCCTTTTTCCAGCACTACATCAAATCCCTGTAATGGCTGAGCATCTTTTACTGCGAGCGGGCTTCCTGCTATAAAGGAAATCTCAATCGTATGGTCTTTCAGCACTGCTTTTCCTGGAATCGGACCATCTGCAACTACCGTTTTGCCATAACTATGCTGCAGTGCCTGTAAGGCCAGGCGTTGTCCAATCTCTTTTTTCCTGATGGGGTGAACATCCAGTGAATCCCCCAGGTCTGAGCTCACCGCCATATATGTATTAGGAACCTGATGCTGAACCTGATCTTGCATTGTTCTAAAATACGGCCATGAAGGACGGTTTATTCCAGAAAGCTGTACATAATAAAAAGGGAAGTCTATCCCCCATTTTTCTCTCCAGCTTTTGATCAGCACCGGAAAGCTATGGGCATACAATTCTGGATTTTGAGTATTACTTTCTCCCTGATACCAGATTACCCCTTTTATTGGAGATCCGATCAACTGGGCAATTCCAGCTTCATAATTATAGGCCGGCTCGTAAGGATGACGCTGTCTGGGATTCAAAGAATTTTTAAGGTTTAAATCTGCACGTCCGCGTGCCCATGCCTGGACAAAATCGGATTTCCGCCAATTGCTCAGTACATCTACCAGCTGAGGATCATGCTCTAATGTGTAACGATCGATCCAGGACTCCAGCGTAGAACCGCCAACGGCCATTTGGATCAGGCCAATTGGAACCCCTTCTTCTTGTACTAGCTGCTGCCCAAAATAATACCCGATGGCAGAAAAGCCTGCGGCCGTATTTGAAGCTGCAGGTTCCCAATTTCCAGAGAAATAGTCCAGATGATTTAATTTGGCCAATGTGGTACTGTCCCAGGATAGGCCATCAGTTTCAGCAACCGGATTAAACTTCATCAATCTTAATTTCGGCTGTTCCGGAAATTGCTTTAGTTCAGCAGTTCCTGTTGCGGATTGCTGCAGCTTGAAATACATATTTGACTGGCCGGAGCACAGCCAAACATCGCCAAGCAGCAGATCTCTTAAAATGATTGTCTTTTTTTTATCACTGATGCTCATCTGATAAGGACCGCCATGCGGCATTGCTGGAAACACCACTTTCCATTTACCATCTTTTCCGCTAAGCACCGTTTTCTTTGTCCCGTTAAAAGCGACGGTTACTGGTTGATCTGCATCTGCAGTTCCATAAATTGGGATCGCCTGATCGCGCTGCAATACCATGTGATCACTAAACAGTAAAGGCAATTTCAATCCTCCGTAATGACCACTAAGGTTTTCATATACTGTACGGGCAATGATCGCAGCCCCTTCCTGATCTGGATGAAGGTTGTCTGCAAATAGATCCGGACGATTATTTAAAGGACTGTTCAAATCAATCAGGGAGGCCTGATTGTCTTTAGCTATCAAAAGAATCTCTTTTTGAATCTGCCAGTACCAGTCCCGGGTCCCTGATTTAAATCTTGGGTGTTCACTGAAAATGGGTGTTAACCGACAAACATATAACTTGATTTTAGGATTATTCTTTTTTAAGGTATCCAGTAGCCAGGCATAATCCTGCTGAAATTCATCGCGGTATTCCGGCCAATTTCTTGGATCTGTATCATTTAGCCCAAGATGAACAATGGCAATATCTGCATTGAAATCAAGGGCTTTAGTAAATTCTTTGGTTTTATTATAAGGTCTGTGTCCTTTCTTCAATAAAGTAGCGCCGCTCAGGCCAAAGTTTCCTACTTCATAGGAGTTGCCCAGTAGGCCTTGCAGTACAGCTGGATAGGATTCAGCAGCTGGATTTTTAAGCAAATAACCTGCGGTAACGGAATTTCCGATGCAGGCAACTTTGATTTTCTTCCCTTGTGCAAACAGGTTATTTTGCAAAGAAAGTGACAATAAACAAACGACAAGGATGATTCTTATGGTGGTTCTCATTCCGTTTTGTTGAATTTCTTGCTGATCATTGATCAGCATGGTTTAGGGTTTCAGCAGCCTCAAACTGCAAGGAACGCATCCAGGTAATCAGGTTTTCCTGGATGCGTTGGTGATGAATTATTTTACAAGATCTTTTACGGGGATGCGTACGAAGTATAAATCACGTACACCTTCATATAGTAAACCTAAAGTCTCATCATCAATTTTTGTTAGTGCTGAATATCCGAAAGAATCTCTTTCGTCTACCAATAAACTGGCATCTTGCCAAGTTTCTCCAAGATCAAGACTCATTTTAATGGTCATGTCTTTTCTATCTTTTGAAGAGTTAGGATTACTGAAGAACAATACCTCTTTCATTTTCCCTTTTACTTTCACGCGGGCTTTAATCAAACTGGCCATACAAACCGGGTCAATCAATGCTTTCACAGAAGTAGGATGTGTTTCCCAGTTTAAGCCCATATCCATAGTTGTCGCAACACTTCTGAATTTCCCACGGTTATCGCGCATGTTCAGCATGATTTTTCCTGGTGTAGTTTCTACCAGCTGACTTTCTGTGGTATTTGATTTGGCACCTACTCCTGCTTTCCAGGTTTTACCATGATCAGCACTATAAATCAATGTGGAATGCGGCATTTTATTTTCATCCCAATATTGTGCAGGGAATACAATTTTACCATCTGCCATTGCGATTCCATTTCCCGGGCCAGGGAAAAACAATCTCCATATTGGATTTTTCACTTGTGTGGTAATGCTATATGGTTTTGTCCAGGTTAAGCCATCATCATTGCTGCTGGTTAGCGCAAACTGACCGGTTTCTTCTTCTGAAAGACCTGGGCCAGAACCTGCAATAGAGCGGTTGCCTTTGCTCCATAATGCGGCTACCCAAATGGTTTTGGTAACGGGGTCGAATAAAACTGAAGGGTCACCAACGCCATTATTTTCATGAGGAGCCCCCATATCCATAATGATTTTCATGGGTTCCCAGGTCTTGCCACCATCTTTACTTCTACTCATTCCCACATCAATATTACCCGGCAAATCACCACTGTTTTTATAACGCGCATCATAAACAGAGATCAATGTTCCTTTATCCGTATCGATAATTCCGGGAATGCGGTAAGAATTAACCTCATCATCATTAGGATTTCTGATGGCGATTCCTAATCTACTGGCCACAACTGGGCCCTGGATACTTATTTTATGTTTTATGTCGGCAACATCTATTAAATCTGAAACCTTTAGTTCCACCCGGTCGTCGATATTTGCTTCTGGTTTTAAAGTAGCACTGATCCAGATCACTTGTTTGCCTGGAGCTAACTTCCCATCAAGGGGAATGCGGATTTTTTTTCCAGAAACCGTTGCGGCACCAATCTTTTTCTTCGCATCCAGCACTTGTTTTTTTTCCTTATTCTCCGTACTTAAATAAACTTCTAAAGATTGAAGATCATTCAAACCTGCTTTATTTAGCGTACCTAACAGCGTTTTAAATGCTAATCCTGCTGTCGGAACATCAATTTCCATGCGCCACAGCGGATTAATCACTTTCCTTTTTAGAATCGGGTTTATGGTTTGCTGCGCGCTGATCTTTAAATCAATCGCATTGGATTGAACTTTTTGGCTGCTGGCGGTTAAGCCAGTGGCTAATAAAAAGAGAGAAAGAGCAGCGCATTTGTAGTGTTGTGAAATCATCATGTTTAGTTTTATCGTGTTAAAAAGTTTCGGCTAGTAAATAATGGTCATTAGCTCAGCTTATTGGTATCGGCATTTATAGTTAAAATCGTATTTTATAATTTGATTATGGCTCCAGGAGCTAAGCTTCATCCACCACCATTAGGCATCGGCAAAATCATTCGCAA
Source organism: Pedobacter polysacchareus (assembly GCF_019802255.1). Classification (GTDB taxonomy): domain Bacteria; phylum Bacteroidota; class Bacteroidia; order Sphingobacteriales; family Sphingobacteriaceae; genus Pedobacter; species Pedobacter polysacchareus. The sequence continues at coordinate 115,483 of NZ_JAHYSS010000003.1, forward strand.
CTGGTCTAAGGAAGTAGAGCTGTACAAATAGCGCAAGGCAAACAATGCCGGCCAGCATCGCAAAATCTTGTCCAAGGTGCCCGGCATCCGAAGATTTCCCCAGCAGATCGGTAATAAATGCACCAAAAAACACACCCGTCATGTTCATTAGACCATAAGCAGTTGCCCGGTATTTTGAGGAAACAAACTGACAAAGAATCGGCATATTATTGGCATCAAACATTCCGAAGCCCAGTCCAAAACAAAGTGCAGCCCCCATTACATGAAACAAAGAATGACCGAATCCTAAAAACAGTAAAGAAGGAATCGTTAAAGCCAGACCAATTGCACTGGTATAAATTCGTCCTTTAATATTTTTCTGCACCCATCTATCGGAGAGAATTCCACCAAATATCACGCCTACAAAAGAAGAGAAAGCAATGGTAATGGTAGACAAAGGGCCAGCGGTAGACATTGGGATGTTCAGATTCTGAGCAAAAAGTGTTGGTAACCAATTTTTTGCTGCCCAGCCTGGTAAGCTTGGAATGGCAAAATAAAATAGGATAATCCAAAAAGAAATATTGGTAAAAAGAATGGCAAAGCCTTTAAAAATAGAAGGCTTTGCTTTCATTTTTATCTCATCATCCATTTCTAGGCTTTCGCTTGCTTTTTTCTCTCTAAGGAAAAAGACCAGCACCAATGCATACACCACTCCTACCATTCCAAAAGAATGAAAGGTGGCTTGCCAGGAAAATTTGTCGGCGATAGTTGCCCCGAAACCTCCCAATGCCTGGCCCATGTAAAGGCCAGTCATGTGAATGCCAATGGCGAGCGACCGTGTTTTCGAGGAGTGAAAATCAGCAATCAGCGACAATCCCGCAGGGATATATAATGCTTCACTCACACCCATCAATGCCCGAAGCCAATAAATTTGGTTAAAGGTGGTTGCATACCCCATTAAATAAGTGACCAAAGACCAGACGAACAAACTGCCAACAATCAGCCATTTCCGATTGAATTTATCGGCAATAATTCCAGAAACCGGGCTCATAAAACCATAAATCCATAAGAAAATAGCCATCAGGTATCCGAAGTTTGTGGCCGATTGCAGTTCATGAATATCGATCTGCATTGCCGGCTTCATGGTAGACAGCATTTGTCTGTCCATATAATTTAATAGCGCCACCACCCACAATAATCCCACTACCACCCAGGCATATCTGTTTGTGTTTTTCATTTTCTAATCTTTAATTTTTCCAAGCGTAATGTTTGGTGTCCTGACACCAGGCTGCACCTCTCCGCTGGAAATAATGATATTATTATTCCATTTTGTGGCCATGGCCGTCACTTGCGCAGGAAAAGGCAATTCGCCCAATTTTGACCAGGTATTCTTTAAGATATCATATCGCAAAATACCTTTGTAAAAACCTGTATGCTGAATACTCAACTGGTTCTTTTCAGCGGTTAATTTTGCTTTTTCCGCTGGATCTTCTGTTTTAGCGATTCTGGAGAGGTAAGTTTCTATCTGGTGGAAGGTCTTTCCATTGTCACCACCAAAGATTAGAATCTCATTTTTCCCAAAAGCCAGACCTGTTCCTGCAGAAAAATTTGTGACTTCTTTACCATCACTAATTGCTGCACCTTCTTTCCACACGCCTTTTTCAGGATGATAAATAAATACAGTGGAATGAAGATCGCTAATGCCAGAAGGTGTTTTTGTACGCCCGCCAATTACATAAATTAAGGATTTCTCCGCTACCACAACTGAATTCGCCAGCGCAATTGGCAGCTCAGGCAATACTTGCCAAAGTCCATCAGCCGAGCTTAAATCAAGGCTAAAAACGGCTTTGGAAGTTTCCTTTTCCTGGTCTCCACCAATCGCGTATACCAGATTCCCAATATTGGTCAAGGCAACATTTGTCAATGCGACAGGTAAGTCGGCTAAAGGTTTTACCACAGGAGTTTGTTTCGCCTGATCCCATTTGATTAGGAAAACCTTTTTAGATAAGCCTTTTTCATTCTCCCCACCTGCGTACACAATTCCAAATTTGGTACTGATATTCCCGCAATAGGCAATAGCTTCCGGCAAAAATGCTTTTTGTTTATTCCAGGAAAATGAATTCCCTTTTTGCTCCAATAGATGAATCTCGTTTGAATAGTGCTTCTTTCCGCCTTCCCAAGGCTTTTTGTCTGGAAAATTGGCGCCACCAGCAACAATCAGCCGATTTTGAAGAACGGCATTGATTGCTCCGGCAAAGCCGATAGAAGTTTGCCCATCGGACGTTTGTAATTTCGCTGCAATAGACCATTCGATCTGCTCAGCAGTAGTTTTCTGAGCGAAAACGGCTGTTGTTGTCAACATAAGTGGGACTGATAGATAAAATAAGTACTTGCTCATCACATTAATTAGATTAATGAGCAGCTATTGATTTAAAGTTATCGAAACCAACAGCGGCTACATCTTGTTTAAAACTCTCGAATTGTGCTGCAGTCATATTTTTTACAGGCAGTCTAAATTCACCGCAATCTACACCAACTAATTTTAAATAGGCCTTTCCCGTAGCAATACCACCGTATTTGCCTAATAACCTGATCATATCAATTGACGTTTGCTGTAACAGCTGCGCTTTTTTCAAATCATTGTTTTCAAAAGCCTCGATCATATCGTAGTACAATGGGGCTGCATAATTAAAGGTACTTCCTACTGCGCCTTTAGTGCCTAACACCAATGCGGAAAGCATATTTTCATCACGGCCCCACAGCATATCATATTTGCCATTTTGAAAATGGATACAAGATAGGAAATCCATGAAATCTTCATGCGTATATTTTACTCCTGCAAAGTTAGGAACCTTCCCATCAATGGCCTGTAAGAGGTCGTACATCGCAAAACCTACTCCTGTCAATACTGGAATGTGGTAATAATAGAAAGGCATATCCGGTGCTACAGCGGCAATTTCAGCACATATTGTGGCCAGGACTTCTACATTTGCAGGTTTAAAGTAGAAAGGTGCAGTAAAAGAGATGGCATAAAGACCAATTTCTTTAGAATATAAGGCCAGATCTTTACAATCGGCAATACTGGTTCCCCCCAGAAACATCATTACCTTAAAGTCTTTATCGCCACGTGTGCAATCTGCCCATGCCTTTGCGACTTCCTTTTTCTCTGGGTTGGTTAAAGATACGCCCTCTCCAGTAGAACCACATATAAATGCGCCGGTTACTTTGTTAGCTTTTAAAAATTGGTAATAACTTGGAATCAAGGCTACATTTAATTGTCCATTTTCATTCATTGGTGTAAATGGAGCAGCAATCAGGCCTTGTAAGTGTTGAATAGTCATTTTATATAGTGTTTAAAGAATGGAAATCAGGAAAGGATAATTAGGAGTGTCGACCATTACGGTCTCCACTCCTACACCAAATATTATTAGAATTGAGGATATCCAGTGGTTTGAACCAGAGCTCTGTTATTGGTTAAAGAAGTACGGTCAATTGGCCATAATAATTTATAGGATTCTGCAGATGTTAAGGTGGTATTTGTATAGACATAATTGTCTCCCATACGTCTTAAATCATACCAGCGTTTTCCTTCTCCAATAAACTCAAACAAACGCTCCTTTAAAATAGCTTGTTTGATATCTCCATCACCCGGCATATTTGGGAAACCCTGAATTGCTGGATTATAATTTGCGCCATAGGCTCTCGCTCTTACGGCATTAATTTCAGCGGCAGGACTTTCTCCTAATACTTCTTTAGCTTCTGCGAGTAATAATAGCAGGTCAGCATAACGATAAATTGGAAAATCGTTGGTGTATTTCCTTGTTGCAGCATCTTGTTGTCCCTGATATTTTTTCAGGAACGTCCCTGCAATTACATAAGTTCCAGGAGTTGGCCTTCTATAAGCAGCCTGAATGGTACCTTCTCTTCGGGTATCCTTTGCATCAAATTTTCTGTAGGTCGCAATTTTCACTGGTGCACGTAACAAACCAGCGTAATTATCAGTGGTTACATTAAATTGTCTGTTAGCCAAAGAGTCGAAATAATTCGCGATTAAGCCTGTCTGGGGTGTAAATGAACCTGGTATAAAGGTCATTTCGGCTTCATTCAATCCGTTTCTGCTTGCCAGAATGATCTCTTTATTTCCCCTGTTTGTAGTAGAGAAAAGATCCGCAAAAGGGGTATTCAATGGATTAGCAGAGGTGGTTAATAAGCCCAATGCAGGAACACTGGTTTGAATGTCTGTTAAGGCATTTTTAGCTATTGTCGCATCTGCAGGACCGCCAGTTCTATGGGCAGTCCACAGGTAAGTATCTGCTTTTAGCATTAAGGTTGCAGACTTAGACCAATACCCTTTATTGCGTTTAATAGAATAATCAGCCCCAAAATTCTCCAGTGACAATTCAATATCCGCTCTAACCAGTTTCAGTACATCTGCTGCTGGCGAAGCCGCTTTAGAAAGGTTAAACAGATCCAGGTTAGCGGCATCGATATAATCTGTGATGATGACCACATCTCCCCAGCTACGGTACAATTGGTAGTAATAAAATGCTCTCATTCCATAAGCGATCCCCAATTCATACTTTTTAGTAGCCTCAGAAACCACATTTCCGGTATTGAGTTTATAGATTAACAAATTCAACTGGTTGATATTACTATAGAAAGTACCAAAAGAACTTACACCTGCAGCATCTAAGGTGAGTGTTTGCAACCACATACGCTCCAATCCCTGAGAAGCCTCGCCGGTAAAAGAAGCGGTGGTACCCGGATCGGTTCCGTAAATATCAGACCTCAACTCCCCAAGGAACATAAAATTACTATTATGACCACGGAATTTATTATGAATTGCAGCTACAAAAGCATCGTACTGATCATTTGTTTTCCAAAAATTATCATCACTCAAGTTACTGATTGGTTTTAATTCCAGACTTTTTTTACAGGCGCCAAGGCTCAATACCATTAAGGCGGCTGCGATTATATTTTTATAATTATTTTTCATGATGTTTAATCTTATAAGTGATTAAAAGGAAACTTCTAAACCAAAAACAAAGGATCTTGCAGTAGGATATGCACCTAAATACACACCGGTAAGTCTGTTGTTCGCATCTAAAGGTGCTTCCGGAGAAGAACCGCTGAACTTTGTGATATAGAACAGGTTACTTCCTGTTGCATAGATTCTTGAGTTAGATAAGAATTTGGTTTTAGCCATTAATGATTTAGGCAGCGTATAAGAAAGTGTTACCTCTCTTAATGCCAGGTAATCCCCTTTTTCATAAAGATTTGAGTTGTTTCCATTTACGACTGTACTAGCATTATTTGCCCGGGTATAATTTTGCTTAGAACCTTGTACCTGATCCGCAAAATATACTTTTGGAATATCAGTCACCGTGTTATTCGGAGTCCATGATTTAAGCATCAAATCTGTATAGTTGAAAGTTCCCTGATAATTTCCAAGCGTACGGGCTAATAAATCATTATAAACCGTGTGTCCCAAGGCAAACTCAAATCTAGTATATAGGTTGAAGCCTTTGTAATTTGCATTTACATTAAAACCACCAGTCCATTTTGGGGCCATGTTACCCAGATATACCTGATCTCTTGAATCAATAATATCGTCGCCATTTACATCTAACCAGTTCACATCACCAGGGGTGATTCTACCTGCATCTGCACCAGGTCCAGGGGCCGTTCCTTTAGGTAAATTTGGTCCGTTTACATTGGCGATCGCGTCTTTTCTATTGCCTGCAATTCTTTGCACTTCTGCAGCATCCTGAAAAATTGACACTTGTTTAAAGCCATAAATATCACCGATAGTTTGTCCTTCCTGATATCCACCTACCCATTTTAACTGGCCTGATGCGGCATCAAAGACTTGTATCCCACCTTGTCTGTTGTTTTCATTACCGTTGAAAGGAAGTTTCAATACTTTGTTTTTCACAAAACTCGCATTTGCACCCAGGCTTAAAGTAAAACCGCCATCAGTGCTCAACACTTTTGCATTCACTGCAAACTCATACCCTTTATTCTGCAATGTACCGGAGTTCGTTGTGATTGGAGGGTAACCGATATAATCCGGCAGTGGTAGATCTGTTAACAAGTCAGAAGTTCTGCGATCATAATAATCAAATAACAAGGTGATTCTATCTTGTAGTAAACCCAGGTCTAAACCAGCACCAAAAGTTTTGCTACGCTCCCATCTTAAATCCTGATTTGCCAGTTTATCGTGGAAGAAACCTCCGACACCATCGTAGTTATTCACAGGCGATGAATATACACCTTGAACTACATATCTACCCAAACCTGCGATGTTACCGTTAACACCATAGCTCAGTCTAGGTTTTATGGTTGAAACATATTTATTAAGACCAGAGTTCACATAGAAATTCTCTTTTTGAAGGTTCCATCCTGCAGATACGCCCGGGAAATAACCCCATTTATGTTGATCTGGTAAGTTGGAAGCACCATCAGCACGAAACACTGCGGTAAATAAATATTTTTGATCAAAATCATAAGTAAATCTTCCGAAAAGTGAATTGATGCGGTATTGTGATTTCTCGCTATAATTAGCTTTTGCACCATTCAGTGTTGCAGGGAAAACGGTAGAAGCATTGATCGTCGGAATCTCATCTGTAGGGGCATTCTGACCATACAATTGTGAATTTAACGTTTTAATCTGGAAGGTTTCCGCACCAACCATGGCAGCAAAATTATGCAGGTTTAGTGATTTGTTATAATTCACAATACCGTTAAATTGCGTTTGAAAATCTCTTCTTGACAAGAGAATCGCATCTCTACTGGCAGAGCCTATCGACTGTGGCGTAGCAAAAATGTTGGCGTATGTTTGTGTTGATTTTTGAAAAGACTCATCTTTTCTATCTAATAAATAAGCATTGGCAGTAGCTTTAAAGTATAAGCCAGGTAATAAATCCCATTTTACGGCACCATTAACTACAACTTTATTCACTTCATTCTGGCGGTTCAATCTGCTTAACCAGTATAACGGGTTACCATCACTAGCACTATTTCCGGGATTTGGCGATGTTTTCGCTTCATCTATCCAGGGATTAAACGTTGGCCATATCGCCAAACTTCTATACAATGAATTCACTTCTCCACCTACAGTACCTAACTGGGAAGAAGTAGAAAGTGTAGCACCACCGGAAACCTCCACGTTAGACCTCACTTTGTAAGAACCATTAAGATCTGCAGTATAGCGTTTATAGTTAGAGCCTACAATCACACCATCCTCATTATAGGAATCAAATGCGGCAAAGAACTTGCCTTTATCATTACCCCCTGAAGCACTAACATAGTGATCTTTGGTATAAGTATTTCTAAATACCAGGTCTTCAATTTCACCACCATGGTCTTTATACATCATTTGACCTCCGTAAGGATCATCAACGATACCCCATCCTGCTGGCAAAACAGTAGTACCTTCAACATATTTCCTGATATCGAAACTTGCAAGGTTAGCCGCATCTGGAAGTAAGCCTAATCCTCTTGCATTATTTGCATCTGTAATTGGCTTACCTGAATTCAGGTATCCCAAACGCGTATAGTATATATAATCTTTTGCCCCTAAATAGGTATAGCCATCTCTTCTGACATTGTAACCCCCGGTAAATTTGTAATTGATTTGGGCAACGCCTGCGGCACCTGTCTTGGTGGTAATTAAAATTACCCCATTGTTGGCTCTAGCACCGTAAATTGCAGTAGAAGCAGCATCTTTAAGCACCTCGATAGACTGGATATTTTCAGAAGAGATATCATTGTAATCTCTGATTACTCCATCTACAATCACTAATGGTCCACCAGGATTATTGATGGATGCCCCTCCCCTTAAAAATACAGTCGGACCAACGCCTGGCTGCCCACTTTTGCTAATAGCCTGAATACCAGCAATTGTTCCTTGCAAAGCACTCCCTACATTGGCACGTGGTGCGTTTGCCAGCACCTCTTTATCCAGCTTTGCGATCGAGTTAGTTACTGTACGTCGATTTTGCGTACCATACCCCACCACTACCACTTCATCCAGATTGGCATTGGCTGGTTTCATTACTACTTTTAAATTGGTGTTATTGCCTACTTTTTGTTCTTGAGTAAGGTACCCAACATAAGTAAACACGAGTATGTCGTTTGAACTAGCTTCGATGATGAATTTTCCATTCACATCTGTTTGCCCACCCGATTTTGTTCCTTTAATTGAAATGCTGACGCTTGGAATCCCCTGTCCGTCATCTTCGCCAGTAACCGTACCGGTTACCTTTTTGTTTTGTGCAAATGCGCCTATAAAGGAGGATAGGCAGCACACTAAAACAATCGTTTTTAGGTAAAACTGTTTCATACTATTAGTTTTTGGTTAGCATTATGTTATACATAATACTACTAAGTTGAGATAAATATTATTTGAAAGCAAGAATTATTTATGTTTTTTTTATTGTCATTTTTGATAAACCGCTTTATTAGTATTAATTTAGAGGTATTCTCTCATAATTTATTATTATACATAATATGGACAGCAGCATAGTGAATACATTTATCCAGATGGATACCAGCAGTTTGGTAGATAAGGTAGAAGCCAATCTTGTACAGTTACTGGTAGACAGGAAGTTGAAAATTGGAGATGTGATTCCTACAGAAATAGATTTATCAAAAAATCTTGGCGTAAGTCGTACCGTTACCCGCGAAGCTTTATTGAGATTAAGAATGAGAGGACTAATAGAGACGAAAAAAAAGAAAGGCTCTGTGATTACCAGCCCAGATATTTTCAGCATCATCGGTAAGTCTATGGACCCACATTTACTGGATCAGGAAACCTTAAAAGAGATTTTTGAAATGCGCCTTGTTTTAGAGATAGGTATGGCTGACTTTCTCTTTCAAAATATCAGCCCTGAACACATTAAGGAGTTAAAGGAAATCGTTAAAAATGAACCTGACACCTCCGAAGATTACGTTTTCCATATTGATCATGAGATTACCTTTCATGGGAAATTGTATGAAATCACTGGAAATCAAACTTTAAAGAAGTTCCAAAAGCTATTACTTCCAGTTTTTGATTACGTACATAATAGTGGATTGTTAAAGAAACAGGCAACCATCAAAAAATTCGTTTCCCACAAAGGCCTGGTAGATATCCTGGAGAACGGCTCTCCAGAACTATTTAGAAATGCGATGCGGAATCACCTGGAGAATCACTTTTTAAGAATTTTCAGCTAAATCCTTGAAAGAGGAGCAAAATATGGAGAAACAGAAAAAACAGGATTGGCGGGAAAAGCTCCATGAAATTATTTATGAGTCTAACACTTATGCCGGCAAGGCATTTGATGTCGCCTTGCTGATTGCCATCTTTGCCAGCATTCTGATTGTGATGCTGGATAGCGTAAACAGTTATCATCAAAAATATGGTGGATTATTCTCTATTATAGAATGGACTTTCACAGTGTTGTTCACCATAGAATATATTCTGAGGCTCATTATCATCAAACACCCTATTAATTACATCAAAAGCCCATTGGGAATTGTGGATTTACTGGCACTGATTCCTTCCTATCTGAGTGTGATTTTTGTGGGTGGACAATCTCTCCTTGCCCTTCGTGCCTTAAGATTACTTCGTGTATTCCGGATTTTCAAACTAGGAAGATACCTTTCGGAAATGAAATTCCTGACGGTGGCACTCCGTGGAAGTATGCGAAAAATCAGCATCTTCATGCTCACAGTACTGGCTCTTGTGGTGGTTCTTGGTTCTATTATGTACCTGGTAGAAAATCGTGAGAATGGATTTTCCAGCATCCCTGAGAGCATTTACTGGGCAATTGTGACCATTACTACCGTTGGTTACGGGGATATTTCACCTGTTACTCCATTGGGGAAATTTGTAGCTTCCTTAATCATGCTGACTGGCTATGCCATTATTGCGGTACCCACAGGGATTATTACCACTGAGATGGCTGTTGCCGCCAGAAAGAAGGGTTTTCACCATGAAGTTTGTCCGGGTTGTGGCCGCGAAGGCCACGATGACGATGCTAAGTACTGTAAATATTGTGCAACAAAACTTTAGAATTCCATTCCAGAAAACCATTTCTGATAAAGTTGATCATAAATTCCGTTCTCTCTAAGCAGTTTTAAAGCTTCATTGAGCTGGTCTTTCAATTCAAGGTCTCCTTTTTTCATAGCAATGGCATATTGTGAATCAGTGCCTGGTAAAAACAGTCCGATTTTTAACTTGTCATTGTTTTGCAGAAAACCATTGGCAATTGGGGAATCATCAATTAAGGCATCAATTTCGCCAGATTCCAATTGTTCGTATAATTCTTTATTGGTGTCAGCATGCACCATATTTGCTTCAGGAAATTTATTATGTACATGACGTTCTGCTTCTGCGGCAATCCTTACCCCAATTCTTTTTTCTTTAAAATCCTTTACTTCATTGATCTGCACGTCATCAGCAGCCACTACTGCGCATAACTTGAAATGTAAATAAGGTTCGGTAAATTCAAGGATATGTTTACGGGTAGCAGTCATCGTTACTGCAGAGCAGATCAGATCCAATTCACCTTTAAATAATTTCCCAAGGATTTTCTTCCATAAAGAAACTTCATACTGTATTTCAAAATCAAGTTGCTTGGCAATTTCGCTGAGCAGATCTACTTCAAAACCTTCAAATCTTTCAGAATTATAGTCTGAGTGCATTGGGAAGGGTGCGGCAGAGTCTAAACCGACTTTTAATACTCTCTTTAAGGCCATATTCAATTGGGGGATTAAGGGTCCAGGCGCGGCTAATTTACGATTGTAAAAGCAATTTATTCCTATACCAATTATAAAGAATGTGATGCTGGCAGAGATACAGCGGATAAAACGCAGATAAGGCAATGAAAAAGAGTGGGTTATTCTGAATGTAAAAAAACAGTAACGATATCAGTCGGGGGTATTAAAAAGAATCATTACCTTCATACCATATTTTATTATCAACTTTAAATAGCAATACGTATGGTAGCTTTCTTACTTTCACTTGTGGTGATCATTATGGTGTCCGCATATTATCTATCCTTTATTAAAAGACCTATAGATACAAGCGATCCTCATTAGTTATATTTTACACATTGCTTTCTAGGATTTAGGAAGCAATGTTTTCATCGTACAATCCTATGACTTTCCAACCCTGGCTGGTTTTAATGGTCAGCAGTTTTTGTGTACTCACTACTCCATTAGGAAAAGTACAGACTTCTGTCACGATACAGGTATTCTTATTAAATTGCTCTCTTTTAGTAAATGCGCGCTTTGCATGAGATAAATCGGGCATTCCACATTTCTTCAGACTTTCTATGTAAGCAGCCTCCAGCACTTCTGAAGTTTCCTGAATCAGGTCAAAATCAGCCATATTGACTTCTCCCAAAACCATGCGTGCTTCTTCCCGAAAATCCTTGCAAATAATGGCTGCCTGGAGATCTTTGTTTGTGTAAGCTTGTTCTAAAGCAGTGATCGCTCCTTCCGGTGTATTAAAGTCCGGGATAAAATGATCTGCTCCGGCATCTATGGCAATGCCGATGGATTCATCAAAGAATTGTTTTTCTACCTGCGGCAGTCCATCGCGAATTGCCCGAATGGTATATCCGCCAAGTAAGGTCCCTTGTTCTACAATCAACCAATCGGAGATCAAAGATCTGCCAACTCCTATTTCCTGTCCCAATTTTATGTTTTTCACCTGAATCGGTTCATTGCCGACTTTTCCATAGAAGTTTCCTTCCTCATCAAAATCTGGCGCTGATAGCCATAGGTGTTCTACACGTCCCTCTTCCTTTACCTTTACTTTTATAGAAAAATAATCTTGACCTAAGGTTGGTCTTTTCAGGTGTTCCTCAAAATACCACAGTGTTAACCTTGCTTTTTCTGTTGCCCAACTCAGCTCAGCATCTTCTCTGGGAATATAGCCGAGACCAAATTCTTTTTCTCCTCCTATTGACTTGCCTTTTTTAAAAAACGACGATAAGAAACCCATGAGCGTGTAATTTTTGGTTATATAAATATAATTATTTCTTTTAAGATTAATAAAATAAATTTAATGGTTGCTATCGAAACAAAATTTAATCGCAGTTTCTTTTGTCCTTATAATCCGTAAATTTGCACTACACAAACCTGAAACCAAAAATCATGAATACGACTAAATGGGCTGCAGCCCTTTCTTTTGCTGCAACATTATATTTAACACCGCAAATTACGTACGCACAGGATTCATTATTTATCATTCCAAAACCACTTGTCCAGTTAGCTAAAAAAGGGCACTATATATATACTACCCGCACAGACGTTTTTGCAAGTTCAGATTTTAAAGAAGCGGCAGCACTGCTGAAGGAACATCCTTACCTGAAATTTGAGGAAGTAAAAACAATTAAAAATGCTAAGCACCTACCAAAACAAGGTGTTGCTTTACTGAAAGCTGCTAAAGATGATACCCTTGCCCAGGATGCTTATCGCCTGGAAATTACCCCAGACAGAATTGTGGTTACTGCACATCAGCCGCAAGCATTACTTCAAGGCATATCGACATTACGTCAGATTGCCTATACCAGAAAAGACACTAAATCTCTGCCTGCAGTATGGATCGAGGATCGACCTGCTTTCGGCTACCGTGGATTAATGCTCGACGTATCGCGTCACTTTTTACCTCTTACTTTTTTAAAAAAATACGTTGATCTTTTATCTATCTATAAGTTAAACACTTTTCATTGGCACCTCACAGATGGTGCAGGTTGGCGCCTGGAAATAAAAAAATACCCGGAACTGACCAAATTTGCAGCCTGGAGAACTGATGCCAGCTGGAAAAACTGGTGGAACAACGGCAGAAAATACGTAGAAATGGGGACCCCGAATGCTTCGGGTGGTTTTTATACTGCTGAACAAGCAAGAGAGTTGATTGCTTATGCTGCTAAAAGAGGTATAACCGTGATTCCTGAAATTGAAATGCCGGCACATAGTGAAGAGGTACTTGCTGCCTACCCTAATTTATCGTGTTATGGCCTTCCTTATAAAAATTCAGAGTTCTGTATTGGTAATGAAGATACTTTTAAATTTCTGGAGAACGTGCTGGATGAAGTTTTGGAAATATTTCCTTCCAAATACATTCACATTGGTGGAGATGAGGCAGATAAAACAGCCTGGAAGCAATGTCCAAAATGTCAGAAAGTAATTAAAGATTTTGACCTGAAAGACGAACATGGTCTTCAAAGTTATGCGATCAAAAGAATGGAGACTTACCTGAGCAGCAAAGGAAGAAAATTAATTGGTTGGGATGAAATTCTAGAAGGTGGCTTAGCCCCTGATGCGACAGTAATGAGCTGGAGAGGCGAAAAAGGTGGTATTGAGGCGGCTAATTCAGGGCATGATGTGATCATGACACCGGGTTCGCACCTTTATCTGGATTCTTATCAGACCAACCCCATCGGTCAGCCAGAATCCATCGGTGGTTACCTTCCTTTGAAAAAGGTATACAGTTACCAGCCTGTTCCAGCGGAAATTGAGCTAACAAAGCAGAAACACATACTAGGCGTTCAGGCCAATGTATGGGCAGAATATATGCCGACCTCCAATCAGGTAGACTATATGGTTTTCCCCAGGGCAATTGCACTTTCGGAAGTGGCCTGGACTCCGGAGAGCCATAAAAACTGGGATGATTTTCAGGCCCGTTTACAGAAACATTATCGATTATTACAACAATTTAATGTCAATTATTATCCGCCATCTAATAACCTGAGTATCCTATCCAGCTTTGATATGACTAGTAAATTGGCACAGGTGACCATCAATTCGGAACAATTTCAGCCAGAAATCAGGTATACAATAGACGGCAGTATACCGACCGTTAATTCTCCAATCTATAAAGATGGTATTTCCTTGAACCACAGTGGAACTGTAAAAGCAGTGATTTTCAAGGACCAGCTTCCTATAGGGAAAATACAAGAGCTGGAAATAGATCTGCACAAAGCGATCGGAAAAAAAGTAACCTACAATAATAAATATAGCAGTAATTATCCGGCGCAAAAGGAGCTCACCTTGGTAAACGGGCAAACTGGAGATTTAACTTATGGAGATGGACAGTGGCAAGGCTTTTTAGGGGACCTGGATGTAACGATAGACCTGGAAAATCCTCAGGCATTACAGCAACTGAAAATGAGGTATATGCAGCTGACCGGACCAGGCGTATACATGCCTGCCAACGTTAAAGTAGCACTTTCCAATGATGGAATCAACTTTAAAGCACTTCCGCAGATAGACAACGACGTGCCTTATACGGATGATTCTTTAAGATTTAAAACTTTCCTTTTTGACCTTAAAGGCAACACTGCACGTTATATTCGGATTACCGCAAAAAATGAGAAAAAAGGATTTATGTTTAGTGATGAAATCGTCGTTTACTAACGATAAATAAAGACTTGTGATGTGCGTCACTTTGTAATCCAGCGCAATTTCGGTTATTTGTATCAAGAAAAGATTTTATGAATGTAGGAATCATTGGTCTGGGAGATATGGGGAAAATGTATGCCAAAGGTTTTGCCAAGGCAGGATATCCCGTATATGGTTCAGATCTCCCGCAAAGGCGGACACAACTGGAAGAAGAATTGAATCCTTTAGGCATTTCCATCCTTTATGATGGCAAAGAAGTGTCACGCATCTGCGATGTGATTTTTTATGCGGTAGAATCTGAACGGATTGAAGAAGTGCTAGGATGGTACGGCAGTTCTACGAAATATGGAGCTATTGTGGCTGGACAAACTTCTGTAAAGCATCCTGAGATTATGGCATTTGAAAAGCACCTGCCTAAAGATGTACATATCATCACCTGTCATTCCCTTCATGGCCCTGGCTTTGATCCTGCAGGACAAAAAATGATTGTGATCCCACACAGAACTACAGCGGAAGCTTACCAGAGAATGACGGACCTCCTCTCCTGTTTAGGCTCAGAAATGGTCGAAATGAAGGATTATAATGACCATGACCGTATTGTTGCTGATACTCAGGCAGCGACACATGTTGGCTTTGAAAGTATGGGGACTGCCTGGGCTAGTGCAGGTTTTTTCCCTTGGGAAAATGCTTCTTATCTGGGCGGAATAGACAACGTGAAAATTCTGACTACACTGAGGATTTTCAGTTATAAAGCACACATTTATGCAGGTCTCGCCGTATTAAACCCCTTTGCCCGTCAGCAGGTAAAACGATATGCACAATCGGAATCTGAGCTTTTCAAAATGATGATCATGGAAGAAGAACAGGATTTCAGAGCCAGGCTTTATAAAGTACGGGATTTTGTTTTCCATGAAAGCAGAAAGCCGCTGTTACTGGATGATCAGATCATGAGGGAATTCTCGCTTTCTGCCAGTCCAGGAGTTAGAAAAGCGAATTCCCACCTTAGTTTACTGAGTATGGCAGATGCCTGGTATCATTTAAATACCAACCCTTATGACAATTTGATCTGCCAGACTCCGCCCTTTCGCCTGAGACTTGGGATTGTAGAATACCTTTTCCGCAATGAAGAACTGTTGGAGGAATCGATCACAGCTGCCTTATTCGATAAAAGCATACGTGCAGACGACCTCGAATTTCATTCCGCAGTGCGCGAATGGGCTTCTATCATTGGTTATGGGGATATGGAAGGTTATAAACAGCATTTCGATCAAACCAAGCTATTTTTTAAAGATCGATTGGAGCATGGGCGTGAACAGAGTTCTCAAATGATCAAGAGATTATCTGATCAAACCTATTTACCTTAAAAGCCGTTTATCTTGTTATTCAGTCAGTAAATACGGGGATTTTTTTGGGCTCAGCGACTTTTTGTTTCCGGAGGTAAACAATAAGGTCTTCAATAGAAACGATTTTCAATTGATGCTTTGCTGCAATTTTTATCAGATCTGGCATCCGTGCCATTTCTCCGTCTTCTTTCAGAATCTCGACCAATACGCCGGCTGGAGCCATCCCTGCCAAACGTGCAAGATCTACTGTAGCTTCCGTGTGTCCTGGCCTGGCCAATACACCGCCCTCTGCAGCGCGTAATGGAAAAATATGCCCCGGTCTTCCCAGGTCATAACCTTTAATCTCCGGATCGATTAAGGCACGGATGGTTTTGGAACGATCAGAAGCAGAAATCCCAGTAGTACAGTCTTTACCTAATAAATCCACAGAAATGGTGAAACTGGTTTCGTAAGCGGCAGTGTTCTGTTTAACCATTTGAGGAAGTTCAAGTTCATCACAACGCTGAGCAGTCAACGGTGCACAAACTAATCCACGGCCATGGGTGACCATAAAATTGATGACCTCTGGGCTTGCATTTTGCGCGGTGCTAATAAAATCACCTTCATTTTCCCTGTTTTCATCGTCTACTACAATGATTACTTTTCCCTCTTTTAATGCTTCAATTGCTTCAGGAATTGTATTCAGTTTAATTTCCATGCTATCTTATCGCTTAATTACTAAGCTGCAAAGGTATCTGGAAACCATTTCAAATTTTAGGACAATGCAAGCCTTTATTGGCACTTTTGAATACAACTAATTCATTTTTAGCTTACGAAAAGCAGCTGGACTCAAGCCTTCTTGCTTCTTAAACTGTCTGGAGAAATAAGAAAAGTCGGTAAATCCAAGTTCAGCCGCAATCTGCCCTACAGTGAGGTGGCCATGAATCAACATTCTTTTGGCTTCCAGTAATAGGCGTTCTCTGATGGTTTCACCAGCTGTTTTTCCGGTAATTGCTTTTACTAATTCGTTGAGCTGTGCCGTTGTTATAAAAAGGGAATCCGCAAAAAAGGAAAGTCTTGTTTCCTCTTTATAATGGCATTCAACAAGTTTTTTGAATTTCTTAACCCTGGTTACCTGCAGGTTGTCCTTTGCTGGAACAGGTGCTTCAGCGACCATTCTTTTGATTTGAAAAAGGAAAGTCAGGAGTAAGTGACGGATGACATGTGCAGAACGGTCCACTCTTGCTGTTTCCAGATGGAGCATATTTAGAGAGGCAGAGAGTCCATTTAATTCTTTTTCTACCAATTTTAAAGCTGGCTTAGTATAAGTGTTTTCCATAAAAGAGAGCCCTTTAAGTACATCCTGCCCACCATCGCTTAAGGCTAAGAAATCCTCCGTAAACATCACACTGTATCCCCTTAAATCTTCTTCTTTCTCCAATTCGTGAATTTGTCCTGGAGCGATAAAAAAGATCGAATCCAGGGACAATTCAAAAGAATGCTGATCTATAGTATGCAAAGAAGGTCCCTTTTCCAGCCATAAAATTTCATAGAAACTATGTTTATGGGGCCAGACCATATTTATAGGGCGTCCAACATTTTCAAATCTATCCATGATAAACTGATTCGGAATTGTACATGGAGAGCTGAAGTCTTCAATATGATAAGTCGTAATCATCATACCGTTGCTTAGTATTTAAATGGAGTCCAGTGAATTAGCTTTCCTTTAAAATTTCCACCAAAATAAGCGAACAATGCTGCCTCGTCCGAAAAACCATCGTTTACAGCAAACTCATGCAAGGCTGATTCGGTAAATAGCTGGCCATCAACACGTAGTCTGAAGGGCTTATTTTCTTCTTTTTTAATTTCAATATATTGAATATGCTGACAAATCAAACCTGGGGTAAATTGAAATTCTTCAGTGCTATCCTGATCAATTACCATAGTGATTTCCATTCCAGAATGCCATAAATCAGCTGTATCTTTACGAATAGTATGTATTTTTGGTTCCAGAAATTCAGTATACTGATCTCCATCCCAACTTCTGTTGAATTTTTCTAAATGGCGCTGTAAGTAGCGGTAATACTCTCCCTCCATCTGATCGGAAAGATTGGTTAAACCTTTCCATATTTTTTCAATAAAGTAATTAGGCTGGCCTTGAATGACAGTTCCAAATGATAATTTCATTAGTATAATATTTATTTCTACTTCCAAAGGTAGTAAGATATTTTACGAAGGCTATTATGTAAGCCAGAATCAAGGAAATCAAGTTTTTTAAGCAAAGTTCCTTAGTGAATATTTTCCATAAAGTGCTTGTTAATAGGAGTTTTCAAAAACCAAATTCTTTATATATTGTTACCTAAATACATTTAAATCCTATATCATGAAAAAATTATGCTTAACAATTTGTTTGAGTATCGGCCTGCTTTATGGAGCATCGGCACAGATACAAAAAGGAAATGTAATGATGGGTGCCAACATTTCCGACATTAAATTTGGTTTAGACAAACCAAATATCTTTAGTTTAAATATCAACCCAAAAGCAGCCTGGTTTATACAGGATGGTTTGGCACTAGGTGGAGATGTTAATTTTGGGCTTGCTACCGCAAAAGGTGCAGGTACGAGCATCTCTTATGGTATTGGTGCTTTGGGAAGGTATTACGGGTCAAAAGGTACTGATGAGGTGGTTAAAAACTCTAAATTCTTTGGAGAGGCTACTGTAGGGGTAAACGGGATTAACCCGGCAGGATCCGGAGGCTCGACTAATGGTCTTGGATTTAGTTTTGGTCCTGGCTTCACCTATTTTGTAACCCGCTCTATTGGATTAGAAACATTGCTAAAATACAATGGAATCGTAGGTTTTGGAAGTAGTGCTTATAGCCATACCTTAAGTTTAGGTATTGGTTTCCAAATTTATTTACCAGGCAGAAGTACAGCTAGAAAAGTTGAAAACGACATGAAATAAATAAATACTTAATCATTTACATTCTTTAATAAACAGGCCTGCTTTTCAAAAAATAGCAGGCCTGTTTATTAATCAGAAAAGCCCGGCTATCTCTTGATCTACTCCTTACTGCTTCTATAACCCACAAATTGTGGAATAATGCTACATTAAATCATTACACATAAAATCATAATCTATTGTTTTTCAACAACATGCCAGAATCAATCATTTACGGCATTATTCTTAAACCTACTCTAAACGTAATTAATTAGAATATTAACTGAAACACAAGAGATATGAAAAAGATCATTTTATCAGCAGCATTTTTAGCTTTCGCAGGAATGACTGCAGCAAACGCAATTGAATTAAAAGAACCTTTAGCGATTACAGTTAAACAAGATAGTACCACTAAAGTTCCAGTAGAGTTGGCTGACTTACCAGAACCAGTTAAAGCAACTTTGCAAACTGAACCAGTAAAACAATGGACACCAACAGCAGCATTTCTAGTAACTAAAGCCGATAAGTCAAGTTATTATCACATTGATATTAAAAAAGGTGATGAAACTGCTGCAGTGAAATTAGATAAAGACGGTAAGCCCGTTAAACAATAATACCAGCGATGGTAAATGATAATTGAAGCAATATTTTTACAGGAAGAAGCCGAAGCAATTCGGCTTCTTCTTTGTTGTTGATTTTATAAATGACTAAACAATTTGTTAGGCATTCCTTTAGGATGGGTGTTCGAATAAGTTTTAATTATTTGCAGTTATTCAGGCAGGATTTGCTGTCGTTTTTGTGTTTTATGATATATTTGAGGCCTGTACGCTTTAGCAATGTATTTTAATACAGATGATCCAAGAATTTTTAACCTCATTTCAACTTTTCAGTCCTACAGAAATTAATGAAGTGATAGCGCTGATGAGGCCGAAAAAACTACAAAAAGGCGATTTATTTATCCAAGAAGGAAAAACTTGTAAGGAAGTTGCTTTCCTGATTAGTGGTATTCTGAGAACATTTTTTCGTGCGGAATCTGGTGAAGAAACGACTTATTGTATCACTTTTCCGGGGGCATTAATGACTGCGTATTCCTCTTTTATCACTGGTAAACCTACATTAGAAAATATACAAGCATTAGTACCCACAGAAATACTGCTGATCCAAAAAATTGACTTAGATCATTTATCGAATACGAATCCCAATTGGAGCAAATTTTTAAAGCTTATTGCCGAACAACAGTACCTCGAATTGGAAAAAAGAGTCTTTCAATTCCAACAGGAGAAAGCCAAAAAACGATATTTAGATTTGTTAGAGCACCAACCAATTTATGTGCAGCAAATTCCATTACAATATCTGGCTTCGTATTTAGGCATCACCTCCAGGCACCTTAGTCGCCTGAGAAAAGAGATTTCCTTTTAGACATTTGTCCTGAGCCAGGGAGCTACCACTCCTTACTTTTGTACCAGCATTTCACAATTGTACAAAATGAACAACATACTTATTATAAACGGGCATCCTAATCCGGATAGCTTCAACCATGCGCTAGCAGCAGCTTACCGAGCTGGTGCTTTAAAAACAGGAGCATCCATCACTGAGATTAACATTTCAACACTACGTTTTGATCCAAATCTTGCTTATGGTTACACTAAAAGAGTGGATCTTGAGCCAGATTTACTGGAAAGCTTAGAAAAAATCAAAGCCGCTAACCACTTGGTTTGGATACATCCGGTTTGGTGGGGAGGTTTGCCTGCGCTTATGAAGGGCTTTATCGACCGCTTATTTTTACCGGGTCTGACATATCAATATCGCGAAAATTCTCTTTTTTGGGATGGACTCTTAACTGGAAAAACAGCCAGGATCATTACCACTATGGACCAGCCGGGATGGTATTACCGTTTGGTATATGGGAGTCCAAGCATACGCCAGTTAAAAAAAAGCACCCTGGAATTTTGTGGTATAAAGCCCGTTAAGGTAAGTACTATTGGAATTATTAAGACTGCCAGCCCAAAACAACGGCAAAAATGGTTGGATAAAATCCATCTTATGGGACAAAGACATAAATAATATTGAAGAATTTATTTAAAAGCGCTTCATTAAGCTACAAAGTGTGGAATGTCTCTACAGCTAAAATTCAAAACATCAATATAACCAACTGAATAACAGCAGTATACCAATATATATTATTTATGGCATCATTATGAACCAATTTTAAACATTATTAACAAGAATATTTAACTGAAATACATAAGATATGAAAAAGATCATTTTATCAGCAGCATTTTTAGCTTTCGCATCCATTACAGCAGTAAACGCATCAGAAGTGAAAAGTCCAGAAGCTATTACTGTAAAACAAGATAGTACTACAAAAACTCCGGTTGAATTGAAAGATCTTCCAGAGGCGGTAAAAACAACTTTACAATCAGAGCCAGTTAAAGCATGGACACCAACTGCAGCATCATTGGTTACTAATGCTGACAAAACACAATATTATGAAATTGAAGTGAAGAAAGATGCAGAAACTGCAGCGATCAAAATTGGAGTTGACGGAAAGATCATTCAATAACAAAAACCAACAATATAATGTATGTTTAAAAAGGGCTGGAGAAATCCGGCCCTTTTTCGTTGGTTATTATTTAATAATCTACTCCTAATAGTTGAAAACCATACCCTATAAAATGTAGCTTTGGCAAAAAATGATTATGACCACTGAACTTCAGCAATTAAGCACCGGAAAATATTTGTTTTTTGGAAGCCCTGTACAACAGGAAGGACACAATGTGGTGGTTGCTGGCTTTAGCGCTAAAGCCATTGCCATTCAGAGTCATGAATCGGGAGCTGCTGCCTCCATTCAAGAATATGATATTAGTCCCTTGATTTCTAAAAGATCCACCCATGTGATTGAAGAAAAACTTATAGAAGCTCATAAACTGTACACCTGGCCAGCAAATTTAGGTGACCCCAAAGCCTGGGCATCCAGTAAATATCTATTTTTTGAGCAGCATCTAATAAATCAGGCCATCGAAGTATTAAATGTATCGGAAGACCATCAAATTACCTGGAAATTCATTCCCCTTTCCTTCTTTCAGGCTGCAGTAAAAGAGGCTCAGGCTGTTACCCTCCTTTCCAGCATTTTTCCTGAATTATAGTTTTTCTAAGTTTGACAGAAATGTTAAATTAATGCCATTTAACGGTTATACTAATGCCACAACCCATTATTAGATGTTTAAACTCTTTTTTTAAACCTTAGGTTTGCGAAAATATCAGAATTTTCGATGAACAAATTTATAATTCTAGGGCTTGTTTTAGGTACTGGTTTGCTGAGCTGTAACCGTTTTGAATATAGTCCAAATCAGATTTTTGACAGGAACTCCCCTACAGACATTAATGCAAAAAATTTACAGTGGCTTGGGCATGGCAAAAATGATGATCATATCAGGTTTATTTTAACCGGAGATACTCAACGTTCACGTGATGAGACTGTTGCTTTTGTTAAAAAAGTTAATGAGATGCCGGGTATTGATTTCGTACTGGTTGCTGGTGATTTTACTGAATTTGGTGTGCTAAAAGAAATGGAGTGGATCGCCAGAAGTTTATCTAAGCTAAATGTCCCATATATGGGCGTTATTGGAAACCATGATCTGACCTCACGTGGAAGAGAAGTTTTTGAGCGAATGTTCGGTGCCTTAAATTATTCCTTCAGCTACGGGGGAACAAAATTTATCTGCCATGATACCAATAGCAGGGAGTACAACTTTAATGGTCAGGTTCCTAGCATTCCCTGGTTAAAAACTCAGCTGCAGCCAGAGGAAGGTATTAGTAATTATGTGGCGGTATCTCATGTTCCGACTATTAATTCAGATTTTGACCAAAATCTGGTCAAAGATTATACAGGGATTTTTTCGCAAACACCAGGATTTCTCGCTTCATTACATGCACATACCCATGTGTATGACCTTTACTATCCTGACGATTCTGGGATCCCTTATGTCATCACAAGTGCCATGGGCAATGAAGAATTTTTACTAGTTGAAATCATTAATCATAAAATAAGTTTTGAACGGATATCATTTTAAGCGCATCTATATATTATTGGCATTCCTGATTATTTTTTCGGGTAAAACATCAGCTCAGCGTTTTAAATTCCTGGTTCCCGATAATGCAATTGTACAATTTGCAGGCAGTATTGGCTACTTTAGTGTAGGTGCTGGGTACGACGTTTTCAAGAATAAAAAGGGGATTCTTGATTTCAATTATGGGTATGTTCCTGCAACTAAAGGTGGAGAATTGCATATTGTTACTGCAAAATTCGCCTATAAATTTTATGAAATAAAACTTAAAGACTGGGGTAAATTCTATCCGTTTAACCCAGGATTCTTTGCAAGTTATACTTTTCATCCTTCCTTATCTTATAAATTTAGTGAGCACAGGTATCCTGATAATTACTATTATTGGTCTGAAGCATTACGCCCAAATCTGTCTATAGGCAATGAAATTGAGTTCAATATGAAAAAGATATGGAAAGATTCGGGTATTAAAGCCATCAGTTTATATTCGGAAATGAATACCAATGATTATTACATTGTAAACTATTTTCAAAACACTTCTGCGCTTACGCTTGCAGATATTTTTCAATTGGGAATAGGCATGCGTGTTAAGTTCTAACGCCATCCATTTCTGGATTTGTTGTAGCAGTAAAAATTAATTTTCATTTATTTTAAAATTGGTTAAACATTTTAGAGCTTTTATTGTAATACTGTTATTAGGTTAAATAAAAACCAGAACGGTGGTAACCTAAATAACTTTATTCTACTCTAAAAAACGTTTACCATGAAAAGACAACTATTATTCTTACTAGTAGCCACAGGGATGCTGTCGGCTTGCTCGCCTTACAATTACTACGCGGTTGGTAGTAAGCCTGTTGGAACCGATTTCAAAACATACGCATGGCTTCCTCCAGTAGATGAAAAAACAAACAGTATTTACAACAATGATATCGTAACTGATAAAATTGTAGAGACTACTGAAACGGAACTTGCTAAAAAAGGTTTAACGCTTGACAGTAAAAACCCTGATTTGCTCATCCGCTATTCTGCTATTGTGAATAATAGTATGAAAGTTTACGATGAGCCAATTTATTATAATCAGCCACCAATGTTAAGTCCTAGAGTGGCTTATTACAAAGGTCGCGCAAGATTCTTTTACGTTTATGACAATCCATTTCCAGTATATGTAGGCAGCAGAGAGCGAAAAATGCCAATCAAAGAAGGAAACATCATGATTGATATTATCGAACGCAGCAGCTCCAAAGTAATCTGGAGAGGTTGGGCCGAAGGTGAATTGACTGATCCACAAAAAGCAATTAATGAAATTCCTAAAGTAGTGCAGAACATTTTCAAACAATTGCCTTAGGAACTCTATTTATAACGAAAAATAAAGCCTCTTTATTGTACATGCCCTCAAAAAGTTACTGACTTTATGAGGGCATTTTGTTTTTTATAAAAATATTGGTAAGGATTTTAAAATTATGTCTATATTATCCTTTACCTACATCATAAAAACACGTTTAACTAATGAGAAACATTCTGAGAATCCTTATTTTTGGAGATCCAGCTAATGATAGTAATTTAATAACCAATATCTTAGATCCATCAAAATTCCCTTTTCAACAACTAAGAATAACGGCAATTTCTGATTTTCAATTTACTTTACAGCGCTTCGTTCCAGATGTTATACTTGCATTTTGCGGTGATGAAAATTCCAATGGACATAAAGCTTTTGAGCTTTTGCAAGAAAGTGGTCATCAGTCTGTTTTTATCTGTATCAGCCCACCAGAATTTGAACAACAGGCCTTAACATTATTACGTTCTGGTGCTGCAGATTACCTATTGTCTGATCGCTTACTCAGATTACCCGATGTTATTTTAAAAGCACTAAATAATTCCGCTTCAAATAGCCCGGATATGAACTACAATGTGCTCCAGGAAATCCCTTATGCGATTGCAATTCTCATGGGTAAGGAACACATTTTCACTTTTGTGAATAATTTTTTTCAACAAAAAATTGGAGAAAGCTATATTTTAAATAAAAATCTCCAAGAGGTATATGCACATACAGCGCTTGCTTTTCTAATTGAAAAAGCAGATTCTGTTTATAATACCGGCATTAGTTATGTGGTCAAAGAAATCACCAGTGCCGACTTTCATGGTGCTTATTTCAATTTTGTCCTACAAGCTTTACGCGATGAAAATGGAACTATTGAGGGTCTTCTCCTCTCTGGCCAGGAAGTAACGGAACAGGTGCAGTACAGAAAAGAAAAAGACCAGTTTAGCCATGAAATTGAAAAATTACTGGATGAAGTAAATGAAGGCTTTTACCTGAAAGATATTCGCAGTAACCGATACCTAAAATTGTCGGCCGGCTGTGCTAAAATATACGGTTATAGTTTGGCAGAGTTTCATGAAAACCCCAATCTATGGTACGATGTAATTCACCCGGAAGATCGCCATATTGCAGAACGAGATGGATTGGCATTGGAAAAAGGTGGCCAAACAAAAAGTCAATATCGGATTATCTGTAAAGATAAAAGCATTCGCTGGATTGAAATAAAAGCAGTCCCCCATCATCTGAATGGAGAAATATATTCTGTAGAGGGCGTGATTAGCGATATTACCCAATGGAAACAAACGGAGGAAAAAATCAAACAAGCAGAAGCTGTACTTTCTGAAGCACAAAAGATGGCACAGATTGGCAACTGGAATTTCGACCTGATTAAGCAGGAACTCACTTGGTCTGATGCGTTGAAAGAGATTTATTGGGGAGATGAATCCCTGGTTCCTGTCAATGAATACTTTGATAACCTTATTCATCCTGACGATAAACTTCGAGTAGAATATGAAGTGGATAAATTGATTCGTATAGGAAAAAATATGAAAACTAGTTTTCGGATCAGGAATCCTGCAGGAGAAGTGAAAATACTGGAAGGAGAAAACCGGATTGAATTTAATGCTGAAGGTATAACTACCCGGTTATTTGGGACTTTACAGGACGTTACTTCCGTTAGAGCTGCAGAAGATACGCTTAAAAAATCTGAAGCTAACCTCCGCACATTATTAGACCATACTGATGCAGCTTATATATTAGTGGATCAACAGTTGAAGATCATTTCTTATAGTCAAATGGCCAAGCAAATTGCTGAATTTAGGGGACATTATAAGGAGTTGGAGGGAAATAGCATTTTAGATTATTTTGCCAAAAATAAGCGGGCAAGGCTTCAAAAGATTGTAGATGATGTGATCAATGGAAAAAACATGTCTTATGAAACAAATGTTATTGAAAAAGATGGTTCGGAAAAATGGTATGCACTAAAATGGATTGCAGTAAATGATGATGATCATCAATACTGGGGTTTCATTCTGTCTATCAAAGACATCACCGAACAAAAAAACATCGCAAAAGCACAGGATAATATGACCTCTGAGCTCATTCGCAGAAATAAAGACCTGGAACAATTCACCTATGTAGTATCCCATAATTTACGCGCACCTGTAGCCAATATTATTGGTATCAGTGATTTACTCAGTGAAGTGGAAACCGACCCCTCTTCAGTCAGGGAACTAATACATGGATTGCGTAGTTCTATTAAAAATCTGGATACGGTAATTAAAGACTTGAATTATGTATTGACCGTAAAAAAAGACGCTCCTGAACGACTTAAGGAACTAGTAACCATACAAATTTTGGTAGAGGAAATCAAAGATAGCATTAACAACCTGATTGTAAGTGAGAATATGACTTTTGAATATCAGCTGGAGGAAGAAAAGATTTATACCGTACGAGGCTATCTATACAGTGTTTTTTACAACCTGATCCTCAATAGCATAAAGTACAGGCAGCCGAAAATTTCACCAAGAATGATTATAAAAACCTATCTGACAGAAAAGCATTTGAATATTATATTTGAGGACAATGGAAAAGGAATTGATTTAAAGAAATATGGCAGTCAGCTGTTTGGTCTTTATAAAAGATTTGATGTAGACGTGGATGGAAAAGGCATGGGACTTTTTATGGTAAAAACTCAGGTGGAAGATCTCGGCGGCACTATTCAAGTATTTAGTGAACCGGGAAAAGGAACTAAATTTCATATCCTTCTCCCAGTAAATAATCCACCTACCGTACTTAGTTTACGATAGCATTACAGGGGAATTTATTTGATAATTTCCCCTGTATAATATTTAGCTAGAAAAAAAGCGAGGTCTTCTTTGTATCCCCTGCCGGAAGCTTCGAATTTCCAACTGCCATTTCTTTTATAGAGTCTGCCAAATTCAATAGCGGTTTCAATGGAGAAATCCTCGTCTAATTCATACTTTGCCACTTCTTCGCCGTTAGTATCATCTACAATTCTAATGTATGAACTGCGTACTTGTCCGAAATTTTGCCTCCTGACTTGAGCATCATGAATAGTCACCACAAACAGGATTTCCTGAATGCGCTCATCTACCAGAGAAAGGTCTACTTTCACAATTTCATCATCTCCGGTAGCGCTATTACCACCAGTAGGATCATCACCTGTATGGAACAATGCGCCATCAGGTGATTTATCATTACCATAAAAAACGAAATACTCTTCCGCAGGAATCATCCTGCTCCCATCTACCATAAATGCAGAAGCATCTAAGTCAAAATCATGTCCTGTCCCTTCATTAGGATCCCAACCTAAGCCTACACTAATTTTAGTGAGACCAATGTTAATCTTTTCGCCTTTACGTAAGTTAATTGCCATATTTTCTTCATTTGAACTTTTTAAAGTTAGGATGTTTTATAAGAATCGCAATTCTATTTATTTATCTTGGCACAAATATTACATGTGTTATGAAAAGTGACTATTCAGCTAAAGCAAGTAATCTGGAAATCGAACATAGATTTGACCAGGATGTAGAGCGTTTTTCTAATCTGGATACCGGCCAGCTGACTACCCTTGATGCTGCATTGACCATGGAGCTATGTACAGAAGCTGCAAAACATGTAGTTCCGGAAGCAAAAGAACTTTTAGATATTGGCTGTGGTGCTGGAAATTACACCTTGAAAATGCTGGGGAAAATTCAGCATTTAAATTGCACTTTAAATGATCTGAGTTTACCAATGCTGAGAAGAGCGGAACAACGTGTAAGTGAAGTTACCAATGGAAAAGTTCATACCATCCAAATGGATATGAGGGCTTTAGAATTGGAGGCCGACAAATATGATATTATCTTTGCAGCTGCAACCTTACATCATCTTCGTGGAGATGAAGACTGGGATCTTGTTTTCAA
Organism: Pedobacter polysacchareus; assembly: GCF_019802255.1. GTDB lineage: Bacteria > Bacteroidota > Bacteroidia > Sphingobacteriales > Sphingobacteriaceae > Pedobacter > Pedobacter polysacchareus. Next base: position 143,430 of record NZ_JAHYSS010000003.1, read on the forward strand.
TAAAATTTACCGTGCATTGAAACCTGGGGGGTGTTTTTGGATTTCGGACCTGATCAGCCATGATACTCCACACTTGAATTTATTATTTCAGCAGCGTTATGCAGATTATCTGGAGGAATTAGGTGGACCAGAATATTGCCAAAAAGTATTGGATTATATCGAACATGAAGACACGCCTAGATCAATCAATTATCAGCTGGAATTGATGCGGAAAGTCGGCTTTAAACATGTAGAAGTATTGCATAAAAACCTATGTTTTGCAGCTTTTGGCGGAATAAAATAAAATCATGAACTTACTTCACGATATTGCAGGGAACTACAAACGATCGTTTTCTGGACTGAGCAGGGAAACCTGGATTTTGAGCATAGTTATGCTCATTAATCGCAGCGGTTACATGGCAGTCCCATTTATGGGCTTATATGTCACCCAATCCTTACATCGCTCTGCTGCTGATGCAGGATTGATTATCACCTTGTTTGGTGTAGGCTCAATTATGGGTTCTACTGCGGGAGGAAAACTGACGGATGTAATTGGTTTCAGACCTGTTCAGATTATTTCTGCCGTCATAGGTGGTGGCTTTTTTTTATTTTTTGCCAGCATAACGCATTTCGAAACGCTTTGTGTGCTGGCAATCGTGATTAGTTTCTTTGCAGAAGCTTTTCGTCCGGCAAATTTTGCAGCAATTGCAGCTTATGCGAAACCAGGATTGGAAACCAGATCCTACTCTTTGAATCGTTTGGCTACAAATATAGGATGGGCTTTTGGAGTAAGTATGGGGGGATTAATTGCTTCCTATAATTATAGGCTGTTATTTTATGTAGATGGTGCAGTTGGGATTTTTGCCGGACTGAGCATTTTATGGTTTCTGCCGAAAATAAGAGGCTATAGAAAAGCAATTAAAGAAAAGGTAAAAGGGATTGTGGTACGGAAACCATGGGAAGATATCTTATTCATCAAATTCCTGCTACTGAGTACTATTTTTATCATCTGCTTTTTCCTTATGTTTAGGGTGGTTCCAGTATTTTTTAAGGAATCCTGGAAAATTGATGAGTTTATGATTGGCTTGATTCTAGGCCTTAACGGGGTAATCATCGCATTATTTGAAATGGTGATGATCCATAAGATTGAAGGAAAGAAATCATCGGTATTTTTTATCACCTTGGGTGTACTCCTGATTGCAGCATCTTTTCTTGTACTGATGTTACCCTTTGGCGCTCCCCTTGTACTTGGAGTTTTGTGTATTGTGCTTTTCACCTTCGGAGAAATGTTTGCCCTACCTTTTGTCAACACTTTTGTAATGAGTAGAGCAAACGAATTTAACCGAGGACAATATGCTGCCGGATATATGCTGGTATGGTCAGTTGCCCAGGTTGTTGGGCCTTCCGCAGGATTTTATATCGCCGAGCATCATGGCTATAACACCCTATGGTTCATCCTGACCTGCCTTTTGTTGGCTTGTGCTTACTTATACAAATTTATGAAGGCAGTAGACATGCCTACTTCAGAAAATCCTCCCTTGCAGGACTAAAAGCATCAATCAATGTACCTGCCGCAATACATACGCAACCGTGGATTGTATGTGGCGGGACATAAAATCCATCCCCTTTTCTGATAATTTTTTGTTCTGTACCAATTGTCATTTCAAATACCCCACTGTCTACATAGGTTACCTGGGTATGGTGATGCTCGTGTAAAGTTCCAATGGCACCAACTTCAAATTTAGCTTTCACCAGCATAACTTGATCATTATAACCAAATACTTGTCTTTGTATTCCATTGCCAAGATCTTCCCATGGCATTTCTGCTTCAATTTGAAAACACTCACTTTGCATATTCTTATATTTAATTTCAAATATAACAAAAGCAGTAAATTGTTCGTCTATTCTTATAGGGACATCACTGAAAGCTAGAAAAGGTGTGGAGAGTAATCAATTAATAAGGGGAATGACCCCCTTATATAATAATTTGAGCGCGTATGGATATCTTTTTATTAAAATCCCTGATGCACCTCCATGCACCAGGAATCTTGTTTTATAGGGGGGATGTTCTAAAAGTAAACAAGGAAGTTTGATTCAAGAATTCTTTTACGCCAATACCCGTCTCTACGTGGTGAATGCCCATAAATATGTGGTTAATGATTTTAATACTTTTTTAAAACTGCCTTTGCGTGTTCTAAAGCCTACCAAACCTTAAAAAACCACTCCCTAGCGCTTAAAATATAGTTTTATCCCCAAATTTGATTTATCTTTACAGATCCTTAATAAATTTCATGAAACAAAAAAAAGTATTACGCCAAATGAAGTTTTTACGTTGCGAATATTTTTTTGATTAGATTTATTAAAAGTATTCGAATTATAGGAGGAGATCAATGGATAAGAAATTAAACTGTGTCATTATTGACGATGAGAAGCATGCTGTAGAACTCCTGGCAGATTATATTGACGCTATGCCTAATCTACAGCTGCTAAAGTATTTTACTGATCCATTACAGGCATTAATGGATATTTCCGAAGATGATCATATTGACATTGTCTTTATGGACATGGATATGCCAGGTATATCAGGGTTAGATCTTTCTGTAGCCATCAGAGCGAAAACAAAATACCTAATCATTACTACCGGCCATTCCAAATATGCTTATGAAGCTTTTGGCGTACAGGCGAATGAATATTTACTGAAGCCTATTTCCATGAGTAAATTTGCGCTCATGATAAAGAGATTGCTCAGTTTGGAAAATACAATTAAAAATACGACCGCTGTGGATGATTTTTTCTTTATCAAAACTGATCAGATCCAGAAATACACAAAAATCAATATTAAGGACATCATTACGATCGAAGGCTTGAACAATTATGTAAAGATTCACACCTGTTCAGAAACACATGTGGCTTATCTAACGATGAAGGAGTTGGAATATAAACTTCAGGACATCAATAATTTTGTACGCGTACAGCGCTCTTTTATTGTAGCGGTAAATTACATCCAGAAAGTTGAAGGAAATACGATTATATTGAGTAATAAGATGGAGATTCCTTTGGGAACAACTTATAAAAAGCAATTTCTGATGTTTCTGGCAGAAAAAACGATGAAATCTAACCGAAGTATCTCCGAATAGATTTCATCGTATAGTGCAGATTTATCCAGCAGGGAAGGTAATTACAGAACTGGTATGTGAAGTTGCAGTTCCATTCGTGGGATCAGTAGCGGTAACAGTAGGTGTGAATCCTGATCTGCTCTTTTTAGATTTGAATACAAATAATGTACTTTTTTTAAGGTCGAAGGAGATGATTTCTTTTTTCATAATGTTTGTTTTTTTATGAAAATTAGCCAGGATCAATAGCCCTTAAAAAAGTATTACGTTAACGCCTTTTTTTATTACACAAAATGAAATTTACCCCTACCGAGTTCATTAACTTTCTACGTAAATACAAGATCCATTTCATCGGCTGGTCTATCTTTATTTTTTACGAAGTAGTTATCATGGGCTTAATAAGAAAACAATTCTCCCCTGTAGGAAATTACGTCTTCTTTTACATCTTTAATATTCTGCTGTTTTATTTTCATGCACATTTCGTCATGCCTGCTGCAAAGATGAAGACGGCACAAGCACTCTGGAGGCTCCCTTTATTCATTGCAATAGAGGTGATTGTCTATATCACCATTACACTTAACCTCTCAAACTTCCTTCATGAAAAAGGGTATATTACTTTCCTGAGTCCACCTGCATTTAACATGGATGCCTATATTGGAATGTCTTATCGGGTCATCTATTTCATCCTATTTTCTAGTGCTTATTATTACATCTTACGTTATTTTGAAGAAAGAAAACTCGTAGAAGAAAAGGAAAAAGAGCGGCTGTTGGTAATTATTGAGAACCAAAGGATTTATGCTGATCTGATTAAATCCCAGCACGCACATCTGAAAGCACAAATCAATCCGCACTTTCTGTTTAACACATTAAATTTCATTTACACCAGCACACGGAAAACTACACCGGAGGCAGCCGAAGCCATATTAGCTTTGTCGGAAATGATGAGGTACTCTATTGAAGAAGTCAGTCATTCCAATACTCCACTTGCTGGAGAACTAGAACAAGTAGAAAATCTAATAAAACTACATAAGATTAAATCACATCAGAATCTCTATATCACCATGGAATATGATGAGGAAGTCACAGAACTGGAAATCGTCCCTTTACTAGTGATGACACTTGTAGAAAATATGTTTAAGCATGGTGATTTATTGCAAGAGGCCTATCCTGCTTCCCTCAAGCTGAGGTGCAATGCCGGCATACTGCTGGTTGAAACGAATAACCTCATCAGCAAAAAGCAAACACAGCCAAGCCATCATATTGGCCTGGAAAACGTGAAAAAACGATTAAAAGCAACATATGGAGAGCGGGCTTCACTCCATACAATTCAACAAGATGACCAATTTAGAGCATTGCTCGAAATCAACCTGATATCGGACAATTAACAATTTGCTAAACCACTACCAGCCTTTGCTGATCCATCTGTAACTGCTTATATAAAAAACTATAAATGATCAGCTCATGCGTCCTCTGCTGCTCAGAAAAAAGCCGGTTGATGTGCATGTGAAATAAGCTGCAGAACAATGCTGGCCTTTGTTCTACGGCTGTAGCTCTGAGCGTATCCAGGAAGGACTGCTGGAGTCCCTGTAAATGTAAAGCCAGCGCAGAGTCATTGGATTGAACCAGCCTTTTAAAATTTGTCCATTCCCGATTTACCATTTTGAAATCATCACGCGTTAGCTCATGTTCTTTTTCGAATGATCTTTGTATCCCCTTGATAAATGTCAGCTCCGCTTTCTTTTCCAAAGACAATAGGCCAATTGCAGCTTTCATCAGTCCAATACAATTTGCATAAATAGAAAAACTATCCAGATGATGTGCAATAACCTCCAAGGCATACTCACTATCCCTCCCGAAATGGCATTCTGTTAGTCCCATTTGCTGTACACCATAGCGCGCAATCTCCCGGTAATAGGTTTTCAATTGCACATCTTTTATTAAGCCTTCCTGAAGGTCTGCTGCAAGCAACTCCATTAGCCTCGTCATGTAAAAATAACCTGTCTGCCGATCCTTCAATTGGAACCTTAACCTTAAGTGCGGACCAGGATCATTATACCTGATAAAAAACCAGGTTTTAAAAGCAGCGGCATGCTCCGCAATGAATGCTGAAATAAGAGTTGACAATAGGAATTCACACCTGTCGGGATGACAATAAATTTCATATGACAACCAATCTTTCCCAGGCATAATGATAGTTTCTATCTGCGATTCATCAGCTTCAGCATGGGAACTATATCCAGGATACAGTTGTTCCTGATGACCGATTGCCAATAAAACCTGAGTGAAGTAACACTTCTTATCATCATCCATAAACAACTGACTATCTGAAACAATAACTTCAGTTATAACGAAATCGTTATATTGATTTGCATACTGTTTAAAAAAAGAAAGATCTTCGGACTTAGTCCGATCAAAACATAAAGTCTGGTCACCTTCCCCAACTGAGAAGTAACGACTTACTCCAAGTTGATCCAATATCTCTAACGTATCTTTTCCTTTCAACTCTACTCCTTTTATCCTCCATTTTGCTGCAGATAAAACCAGGTTTTCATATTGAATTCTAGGATAATAATCTAATCCTGGCAATAGCTCCTGAACATCAAATAACAATTGAGATTGAATGCCCTGGTGCTGAAGATCGCACAAAAACCGATATACAGAAAGGTCAGATCTTGTATAATTATAAGCAGAAGCCAACCGTGGAATAAGTCTTTTGCCATACTTTTTAGAGAAAAGAATTACTTCTCCCTTCTGGACAGTGACCAATATATCCTGCAAAGCAATCAACTGCTCACTGCAGGAATAATTCAAAATGGGCAGTTCATGTTCATAGATTTGCTTTCTACGGTTGATATTATCGACTCTGCCCTCAGCCATATAGGCGAGATCAAAGAAAATCACTTCCGGATTAGCATTTGATTCCGCGGCGGCAATCGATTTACAATGTATGGTAAGTGTTTCGCTAGCCAATGTAAAGCGGCCAGATAATGCATTTGCCGTACATCCGCCAACGTTATCCAGCACCAAGAGATCCCCAGCAAATCTTGCCAGTATACTAAAACTATTCGCTGGTTTTAAATCCGCTTCCTGCAGTTTTGTTTTCATGAGATCTTTCAACTGCAGCACTCCTGGCTTCTCCTTAAGAATCGCTTTCAGCAGTTCAGTGCTTAGGCCGATCCAGGGCAACATGGCAGGCCCCCTCTGTTCAGAATGACTGCTCAGCTCCTGAGCTAAATCATTCTCATAGGCAGCTGAGGTAAACTGACCATATCCAAGACCTAGTTCAGGATCAAGGATTTTTAGTAAAGGAACTTCCTGCCCCTCGTATCGCTTCTGAAAGTCTATTGCAAATCGTTTAAGTCCCTCATTTACTTTTGATAGGTTCAAAGAAAGTAAGGTATTTATGCAAGACGGCAGATGTTTAAAAACCGACTTGGACAACTTACCGGAAATCATTTTCCTTTCCGCAATCAAATAATCACCTTGTTCATTCTGATGGGGTTCCTTTTGAATACGGCCGAAATAATCTGGTCCAATAATGTTCGCATTTAACTCAGTAAATAGCAGCTGGGCCTCAACCATTGCTTTCAGGATGCCTAATAATACTTCTTCGGTGACCGACTTTGCGCCTGCAAATTCGAGTATGCTGGAATAGCTTGCTTTTTCAGCACATAGAACCAGTAGTTCCTGGATAAATCCACTATATGCAATCTCCGAGAGCTCAAATACCTGATCTCCCATTGAAATAAAACGAATATGATCAGCAACAGTATAATGGCTGGAATTTGATAAATACAAGCGATCTGAGGCATTCAATTCGTTTTCATGCAGTTGTACTGACTTATATCCTGACCAGTCCTTGAAACGATGTAAATACTGTTCTTTAGAGAAAACCACGTTTTCTTCAACTTCTCCTAAGCCAGCAACAGCAAAGCCTGCAAAATTACCGAATGGCGTACCCCGGTATTTAGAGCGATTATAATATTTCCAGATGGTATATTGTGTTCGGCTGTCCAAATCTTTAATTCCAGCAGCAGGCACATGTTTTATTTTTTCATAAAAATCACTGGATGAGTGATAGATAGCACCTTTTAAATCTTCCCAAACTTCAACTAATTCATCGCACATTGAAAATGCCGGAATTCTCAATAATACTACAGGGCTGATATTTAATATTACATCCATAACGAATTACTTTATCTTTTCTTCGTACAATTTCTTGTACATTTAGAAATGATCCTAATCTATTACACCAAATAGCCCTGGGCTTACGCGAAATACGTCTACATAAGACAAAAGTTATGATTTAAACCTTTTATCTTATTCAAGGTCAATTAAGCGTTAGTCAGCATGTAACTTGTAGCCAGACCGTCATTTTAAAAGAAAAAATTAAAATATATTCACCTAAACATCAACTAATCAATACATTTGTAAAAAAAAAGATACGCTTATAGAGAGAACCAAACTTAAATAATAAAACCCAATTCTATGATGAAATACCTTTTTGGTGGAGCGGGATTGATTACTATATCTCTAGCCCTAACCTTGGTGAACCGGGAATCGGTAAGTACCCCAATAGCCTCGGCGACTACGGTTGTAAAATTGACTACAGACAGTATTTACAACAAGCATGTTACTGAGTTATATCAATCAGCACATCTTGCTGAAAGCGGATTAACAGAATCTGTATTTGAAAAAGCTGTTACAGGCTTTTATAACCTTAAGAAGGCAGGACAACTTGCTGCACACAAAGACATTTTAACGATTGCAGATTTTGATCAGAACAGTACCAAAAAACGGCTCTGGATTATCGATCTCGATAAGAAAAAATTATTGCTCAATACCTGGGTTGCTCATGGACAGCGCAGTGGAAATGACAAAGCTACCCGTTTTTCAAATACAAATGACTCCTTTCAGAGTAGCATTGGTTTCTATTTAACCGCAGAAGTTTATAGAGGACAACATGGCAAATCTTTGAGGTTGGATGGAATGGACGAGGGATTTAACTCTAATGCCCGCAAACGTTCTATTGTGGTTCATGGAGCAGATTATGTAAGCCAGGGTACCATCAATGCACTTGGAAGATTAGGACGTAGCCAGGGCTGCCCTGCAGTAGCACCAGAACTGGCCAATCAGGTCATTGACTCCATTGAAGGGGGAACAGTTTTGTTTATCAATGTAAGCGATCCATATTATACGTCAAGGTATTTAAACACACATGTTGCAGCGATGTTTGCCGCTAATGATATTGCCATCCCTCCTCACACGGACCCATCCGACAATCCATTAAAAATCTAATATACAACAGAATAATCAACTTCAGGTGAAGTAAAATCACCTGAAGTTTTGCTTTAGTATCCTACCTGGATGCTTATCTTTGCATACTTATAAAAGGTTTATGCATACTGAGCTTCTTCACCACATCCAACAATACATTCCCTTAAATGAAACGGAAAAGCAAGCCATAGCTCAGCATGTTAAGGTACTACAGCTAAAGAAGAAGGCTTTGATTTTAAAACCTGGAGAAATCTGCAAAGGCAATTATTTTGTAGCCAAAGGTTGTTTAAGAATGTATTTTTTTGACGATAAAGGTGTAGAACAAACCACTCAGTTTGCAATTGAAAATTGGTGGATCAGTGATTATACCAGTTTTACGCTTCAAAAAGCCTCGGATTTTTACCTGCAGACCGTAGAAGAAAGCACGATTCTAATACTTGAAAGCAGCGTTGAAGAAGCACTTTTTAAAGAGGTACCAAAGTTAGAGCGATATTTCAGGCTAATTTTTAAACGCGCTTTTGCCGCAAGTCAATACCTTGCCAGATACAACCATAACTTATCCAGAGAAGCGCATTATCTCCATTTTAGCAAATCTTTTCCAGATTTCGTGCAACGCATCCCACAATATATGCTAGCCTCCTTCCTTGGCTTTACGCCCGAGTTTTTAAGCAAGATCCGGGCAAAGAAAGATCGACACATTTCTTAAACCAGATTAAGTTTTTTAGGCTTTCTATTTTGCAATTTTGATTCAGAAAATAAATATACATACATGAAAGACCGTATCAATATTCAAGAAATCAATCCTAAAGCTTATCAGGCAATGTTTGCATTAGAAGGTTTTTTAGCAACTACTTCCATTAGCAAAAGCCATAAAGAGCTGATCAAAATTCGTACTTCACAGATCAATGGCTGTGCTTTTTGTTTAGATATGCACATCAAAGATGCGCTAAAGAATGGAGAAAGCCCACAAAGAATTTATACTTTAAGTGCCTGGAGAGAAACTTCATTCTTTACTGAAGAAGAGATGGCCATACTCACTTTAACAGAAGAAGTTACTTTAATCAGCTCAGGTGTTTCTGAGGAAACATATGAGCGTGTGGCAGGCTTATTCACAGCAATACAATTGTCAGAGATCATCATGGCTATTGTCACCATCAATGCCTGGAACAGGATCGCGATTAGCACACATTTAAAACCTGCATTCGAAAACAGGTAAAATAAAACAGGCCATCCAGGATACTGCTTTAGCAATATCCCGGATGGCCTGTTAAAAATAGGCATCCCCAATAATTAAGACTTTGGATTCAATACATTATTTACACGCACCAAAAGGTCTTGTAAATGGTATTTACTCAATCCTGTAGCCGTAGGAATGGCAATACGGATGTCTTTAGCTAAAGCCGCCATGTTAGCACGTGCAATACTGGATACATCTGAACTGGTAGGATCCATTGTTCTCATGCCTGGAAAACCTCCTCCTGAAGTAGTCACTGAAGGAGCCACCATCAGTTTACTTAAGTTATCTACATAAGCTTTCTGAAGGTTCCTTCTATAAACATCAATTGGCTTATGGCTGTATAACTCAGACCAGATACCGCTTTTAAGGTCGGCAAAAAGATGGTCCGCGGTATAGGCTTTGGCACCACTCATTACCTCCGCGTTGATCAATTTGCCAATAGTAGCTGCACTCAACAACCTGCTCAATGTGCTTTTCTGAACACCCTGAAAAACATCAACAGCATTATATCCTGTGCGTTCTATTAATTCTTTATTGATTAACCATGTAGGACTGTTAAATAACTGGGTATTTAAGAAAGTCATTGCTTCTTTCTGAGTAGCATAAGGCACTGCAACATATACCGCTCCAGCTTCTTCTACTGTTTTTGGTGTAGTATAAATACCACCTACATTTTTAGTAACATGCCCCATATAACGGCCATACTGTCCAATTAATTCTCCATAAAGTGTTCTTGCATTCTGGTAGCCTTCATTTGGCTCCTTGCTCCAACTCAACAGATTCGGAAGAATCCGCTTCAAGTTTTTAATGCCATAAGCAGAAGCTAACATCGCATTGTCACCCAAATCCTCATTCTGATTACGTGGATCATTAGGATCAGATTCCGTACCGAAAACTAAACGCTTGTTTTTAAGTCTGCTGATGATCTCTTTATTGGAAGCAGAAAGTTCTTCTGCTGGACCTTTAAACTCAGGCTTCCATTTATAACCCCATTCAATTGCCCAAAGGTCATAATCACCAATTCTTGGAAAAATCCCTTTGGAACTGATGTTGTCTTCCGGTTGAGCTACATAGTTGAAACGTGCATAATCCATAATAGATGGCGTATGACCGTTTTTCTCTACCCACTGCTTATTTCTAAGGTTTTCCACAGGTACAGTTGCAGAAGAACCAAAATTATGACGTAAGCCAAGCGTGTGTCCAATCTCATGAGAAGATACAAAACGGATCAGCTCACCCATCAGTTTATCATCAAACTTCATCTTACGAGCCTCAGGATCTACAGCTCCGGCTTGAATCAGATACCAGTTTCTCAGTATCAACATAACATTATGGTACCAATTGACATGCGTTTCCAGAATTTCGCCAGTGCGTGGATCATGAACGTGTGGTCCGCTAGCATTAGGAATATCCGAAGGTTTGTAAACAATTACGTTGTGTCTCGCATCTTCAATGCTCCAAGACGGATCTGTAGGAGCTTCTTTAGCGACAATCGCATTTTTAAACCCTGCTTTTTCAAAAGCAGCCTGCCAATCGTTCACACCTTGCATCAGATAAGGCACCCATTTTTTTGGTGTGGCCGGATCAATATAGTAAACGATTTGCTTTTTAGGCTCTACCAATTCTCCTCTTTTATATTTTTCAATATCTTCCGTTTTTGGCTCTAATCTCCATCTTGTAATCAAAGAAAGGTTTTTTACCCCTTGAGGATTGGCATCAAAATCTACATATCCAGTTGCAAAATAACCTACGCGAGGGTCAAAATACCTGGCTTTCATTTGGCTTTCCGGCAGCAATACCATCGAACTGTTTAATTCATAAGTTGCTGGCGTAGCACTTGGAGGTCCGGACATTCCTGGAAAGGATGTACCAGTTTTCATATAGGTTTTCAAAGTACGGATCTCAATATTCATCGGATACGCTTTGATTTCTTTGATGTAACTTCTATCAGGCATTAAACCGGTTAAGTTCAAGGCTTTTTTCACGTTTGGATCAAAGAAGAAAATCTCATTGTCACCATTCATGTATTCGGTTACATCAATCACTACTCCCTTAGCACCAGACACAGAATCCTTTGCTAGGGCTTTAATATCAAAAGAAGCCACTAATGGCTGTAAATTTGAGTTCATGACAGACTTATATAAGCCTTGTGCAGTTGTGTCCTGAGAACGTTCAGTATAAGAAATACTCTTTAGAAACAATTTGTTTGCAGGGCCTTTCTGAAATGAAATCACGTTGTCACCAATCTGATCACCACCATAACCCATCATCTGAGAACGATTTCCAGCAGCAGCTTTACTGATTCTATTGACCACTAAAATATCCCTATCCATTAAAGAATCTGGAATTTCGAAGAAATAACGATCTTCTATGGTATGTACTTTAAACAAACCTTTGTCTGTTTTTGCTTTTGCAGTAATCACCTCTGTATAAGGCTTAGGTCCATTTGTAACTGGTCGGTTTACTGGATTTGGATTCCCTGGAGGGACTATAGATCCTTTTTTAGGATTTTTCTGTTGAGAAAAACCCTGAACTCCGGCACCTAACAGCACCAGTGTAATCAAACTTAATTGTTTCATTCTTAGTAATTGGTTTATATTTTTCTAAAGTATCTTTTTTACAAGATGATCTGCCATAGGAAACGGAGATTAACAGTTTTTTTACCAGCCGAAATGAATGTTGCTTAACTAAAATGATGACCTGCATCCACAGGCCATCATTTAGACTATTAACTATTAACCTAATATTTCAATTATTTATTGAAAATACTTAAGCCACTATTGAGGAATTTAAGGTATTCCTCTGCATTATAATTTGCACCTGTAGGCTGCACCAGCAACTTTTCGTCGTGTCCTAAAAGCACATAATATGGCTGTGAATTGGAATTGAATTTTGCGGCCTGAAAGTCACTCCATTTATTTCCTATTGTATTTACCGCCTTACCGCTAAATGCTGAAGTAAATTTTTCATCTTGTGCCAATTCAGTTTTATCATCTACATAAAGCTGAATGATCACGAAGTCATTATTTAAGACACTGTAAACATTTTTATCTGGCCATACATTGGCTTCCATCTTACGGCAATTCACACAGGCATGTCCTGTAAAATCAATCATGACCGGCTTATTCACCTTTTTAGCATAAGCCATTCCTTCATCATAATCAAAGAAAACATTTAGGTTTAATGGTGCATGAAATATATCTGCATACTTATGTGGCCCATCGTCATGTTTTACTAATGCTGTAGTATTACCACCAGTTAATGTTGGTGTATACAAATCAAAATCCTGGCTTGCTTGCGGAGGCAAGAATGCAGAAATCGATTTTAATGGTGCACCCCATAAACCAGGAATCATGTATACAGTAAAGGAAAGCACAATTACAGCGATCATTAACCGCGGAACTGAAATGAAATTAACCGGGCTATCATGAGAAAATTTAAGTTTCCCTAAAAGGTATAAGCCCATTAATCCGAAGATGACGATCCAGAGGACCAGGAATACTTCCCGATCAAACCAGTTCCAGTGATAAGCCAGATCTACGTTGCTAAGGAATTTCATGGCTAGAGCCAATTCCAGAAAGCCAAGCACTACTTTAACACTGTTTAACCAACCACCCGATTTAGGTAAAGCGCTCAACCAGGACGGAAACAAAGCAAATAAGGCAAAAGGAATTGCCAAGGCGAAAGAGAAGCCAAACATCCCAATCGCCGGTCCTAGTAAAGCACCACTTGTAGCCGCCTGAACCAGTAAAGTTCCGATAATCGGCCCTGTACATGAAAAAGAAACCAGTGCTAATGTCCCGGCCATAAAGAACAAGCCAGCCAAGCCACCTTTATCAGAATTCGCATCCATTTTATTTACCCATGAAGATGGCAGGGTAATTTCAAATGCGCCTAAAAAGGAGACCGCGAAAATCAATAGTAAGATAAAAAACAAGAAATTGAAGATACCGTTGGTTGATAAACTGTTCAGGGCATCGGCACCAAATATGACCGTTACCAACAAGCCCAGTACCACATAAATAACGATGATAGACAGGCCATAAAATAGTGCACGGCTTACCGCTTTACCTTTAGTTTGACTCCCTTTCGTAAAAAAACTAACTGTTAAAGGCAGCATAGGAAAAATACAAGGCATCAGCAAGGCCGCTAATCCACCAATAAAACCAGCGATAAATATCCCAGTCAGCCCTTGTTCTTCTTTTTCAGGAGCAACCAGTTTCGCTGTTGCTCCTGCATTATTGTCCTTACTTACCGCAACAATCGTTGCCGTAACACTATCTTTTATCGCAGTATCGGCTTTAATTTCTGTAAATTCCAAGCCCTCCATTGTACTGTCAGTTTCCTGTGAAAATGCTACAGTTACCGAACAAAAAAGCAATAAGAGTCCCATGACAAGCATTTTAATGCTTGTCTGATCAAATTTAATCATCATATTTAGCTTATTTTACTGGAATCGAAAACTGAACAGTTTCTGGAGGAAGACATTGTGAATCATCACAAACCATATATTCTAAAGTTCCTTTAACCGTTGCATTTGCTCCTGTTAACTTGATTTTTTGTTGAAAAATCGCTGAATTCTCAAAATAGCCAACATTCATATCAAAGGCTTTCTCAAATTTAACGATCGGTTTTGGTTCAGTGGTTTTTCCGTTTAGCTTATAAGTACTTGCCGGTGTAAAGGTAAAAGAGGTTTTTACCGGGCCACCATCAGGTATATTTTGAGAATAGAGGTGCCAACCTTCATCAATTGTTGCCTTTATATATAAAATAGCTTCTGTCTTAGAAGTTTTTTTTGCGGCATAACTCCATTTTACTGGCTTTAGAATCTGACTGCTCGCGGTCATACTGAAAAGTAAGGCAGCTGCAAATAAAAATAGATTTTTCATATTATTGTTTTTATGTGTGGTACGAACTTATATATTTATAGACATACAGTGGTTATTTTTTTAACTTAAAGTTATTTAAAGGCGACATATTGGGTGGTATCCAGTAAATTCAACAGCTGTAGATATAAAAGATGATTGAATTGGTTCTTCCTTAACCAGATCTGTACTCAGGTATTTTTTGTTACTATCACAAAGTAAAGTCACTACCACAGCACTATCACCCATCTTCTCTTTCAGTTTAATTGCACCAATCACATTGGCTCCTGAAGAAATTCCAACTGCAAGCCCAAGTTCTTTAGCCAACTTTTGCGCCATAATAATAGAATCTCCATCATTTGCTTGAATCACCTCATCTAACTCGTTTAAACGAACTATTTCTGGAATAAATTCATCAGAAATACCTTGAATCCTATGGCTTCCAACCTTATATCCGGTAGTTAAAGTTGGACTTTCGGCTGGCTCCAATGGATGAATTTTAATCGCAGGTTGTTTTCCTTTCAGACACTTACCAACGCCCATAACAGTACCACCTGTTCCTACTCCAGCAACAAAGGCATCCGGTATTAATCCGCTCGATTTTAATTGTTCCCAGATTTCCATTCCAGTTGTTTTCTCATGTGCTTCTTCGTTGTAACGGTTCTCAAACTGTCTTGGTAGAAATACATCACCCTTTTTAGCTAGTTCTTCGCACATCTTAATGCTTCCTAGAAACCCACCTTCTTCTTTACTTACTAAAACAACCTCTGCCCCCATACTCTTAATGATATCAATGCGTTCTTTACTCAACCAGTTCGGCATTATAATTTTTACCGGATGACCTAAAGCACGGCCTATGGCTGCAAATGCAATTCCTGTATTGCCACTAGTGGCCTCGATAATCGTATCGCCTGGTTTAATTGCACAAGAATTATACGCTTCATACATAATATTAAGTGCCATTCTATCCTTGATACTTCCAGTCAGGTTATAATGTTCACATTTCACATAGATTTTACCCGGTTTACCTTTGTATTGATAATGCAGCTCTAGCATTGGCGTATTACCTACTAAATGCCATAAATGCTTAAACTTACTAGCGAGGTCGATAGATAAACAGCGGTCGGTTGTTAATTCTGTTGTTGTCATTAATTGTTTATTTTGTCTGGTTTTGGATTGAGATCACATACGGCATTACAATGATCTTATTACCTTCCACTTTAAATTGAACGGACTTTGTAAGTTCCATAATGCGTAGTACCTGTGATAAATTCTTCATCCGGGAAACCTGTCCGCCGAAACGGATATTGCTTACATTCCCCCTATATTCTACATCAATATTATACCATCTCGA
Source organism: Pedobacter polysacchareus (assembly GCF_019802255.1). Classification (GTDB taxonomy): domain Bacteria; phylum Bacteroidota; class Bacteroidia; order Sphingobacteriales; family Sphingobacteriaceae; genus Pedobacter; species Pedobacter polysacchareus. Next base: position 159,255 of record NZ_JAHYSS010000003.1, read on the forward strand.
AAACTGACGCATAATACTGTATATACTTTCATCATTAAACCAGAACAACCCTTGCTTCCAGTCTATGGCGGAATTTGCATCCACCGGATATACTTTAATATCATTTAAGACTGAAGATTGTTCCCCAGGTTTAAGTACTGTTGATTGATTAGAAGGCAGTTTCACCTTTACGCTACCTTCAATTAGGGTCGTTTTAACCACTTCTTCGTCATCATAAGCGTTGATATTAAAGTGTGTACCTAAAACTTCCACCTCCTGCTGTACTGTTTCTACTCGAAAAGGCCTTTTTTTATCTTTGGCCACTTCAAAATATGCTTCACCAGTTAAAGTAACCAACCTATCTTTTCCAGTAAAGGAAGAAGGATACTTCAAAGAAGAAGCAGCATTCAACCAGACGATGGTTCCATCCGGCAGAGCAATCTGATATTGTCCGCCTTTAGGAGTAGAAATGGTGTTATAGGACGGCTTTACGTGAGATAAACCTTTCCGCACACTATATAATATTCTGCCATCTGCAGTTTTTGTAATCTTCACACCTGACTCTTTAGCAATCTCGCCATTGGCCATATCATCTAGTGCAATTTTGGAACCATCAGACAAGGTGAGCATCGCTTTATTGCCACCAGGAAGAATATTTTCTCCCTTTTCGGCAACACTGCTGATGGCATCGCCTTGCGGTGATCCAGGCATGGAACTCAGGTAATAACCGCCAATTCCCACTGCCAGTACTACTGCTGCTGCTACTGCCCAGCGCATTGGCCGGAAAGAGACAATCTTAATTTCCTCAGTTTGTAATTTAACCTGTTCAAACACCATATCCAGCGTTTCTTTTCCGGTAGTAACTGGAAAATCCGGAGCGGACAAGTCTTCCGTAAATAGATTCTCCAGTTGTTCACGATAGGCTGGATCATGCAACAAAGCCTGTAGCTGCTGCTGCTCTTCTGGACTTAAAGTGCCCAAACGATAACCTGTTAAAAGTGATTTAAATGTTTCTGGTGTCATTACAATAATATAGACAGTGAAAATGAAATGTTGTGGGGGGGTACTCTTTATTTTTTTTAATTATATCTTGAAAACAACCACAGAAGCAGCAAATGGGTATAATGATTTTCAAGAAATTTACGGAGATTTTTGAGAGCATTGCTCATGTGTTCTCTCACCATATCGTAAGAGATATTGAGTTGAGCAGCAATTTGTTTATGACTCAAGCCCTCTTCCCTGCTCAATCTATAAATTTGCTGCTGACGGGGAGAAAAGTGATCAATACCAATTTTAATGACTTTTTCCAGTTCACGAAAATCAACGTCATGACTAATGCTGACCCGCGGATGGTCTAGCGCATCCGGATGAAGGGCTTCAAGAGAATCCATGGGGATCTGACGCTGAAGGTCATTGATCAATTGATTTCTTGTAATAATGGTTAGCCATGCAGGAAAGCTGTTCAGGCTAGTCAGTTGCTTTCGGTTTTTCCAAACCTTCACAAAAACTTCCTGGACAGCATCCTGGGCCAAAAATGGGGATTTAAGATATTTCATGCCCATGGTATACACCTTTCCTGCATACTTTTCATATAGCAGTTTAAACGCGGATTCGTTGCCCCCTGCAACTTCTTCCAGCAATTCTTGTTCGGTAAACCCTGCGGGTCTGTTAGAAAACATAGCCTTTATAAAAGATCAGAATAAGGGCCAATGTTAAATAATTAAAACATTAATTTTATCATGAGAGGCTATAAAAATTACATACTCATCAATTTCATTGCTTAAAACCCAGCCCCCAGTGCACGGTAAAGTGCCACTGTAGCATGTAGTTCGGCAGTTTTTATGCTGGCCAGTGCCAACTCACTTTGTAAAGCATTACTTTGAGCAGTAATGACCTCCAGGTAAGTTGCCATTCCATTATTAAATAGCAAACCTGCATTTTTAACTGCATCTTTTAACGTGTTTACCCTACGTTGGGCAATCGCATGCTGTTGTTTAAGCTTTTCGATATTTGAAAGTTCATCAGAAACTTCTCCTACAGCATTTAATACCGATTGTCGGAATTGTAATACGGCTTTTTCCCTTTCTATCTTTGCCACTTCAAATTGAGTCTTCAACTGCTTACGCTGAAATAGCGGCTGAGTTATTCCACCAGCAACCATTCCGAACAATGAAGCGGGCACATTGAACCAATTACTAGCCTTAAAAGCATTTAATCCGGCTGTTGCCGTAATGTTCAAGCTAGGGTACATGCTTGCTTTGGCTATGCCGACCTGTGCATTCGCCAAATCCAACGCAAGCTCTGCAGATCGTACATCCGGCCTTTGTGCCAATAAAGCGGAAGGTATTCCGGCCGACAATTGTGCTGGAAAAGCAACTTCATCCAAACTTCCCTGGCGAATAACTGCCGCAGGAAGCTGTCCAGCTAAAATACTCAACGCATTTTCCTGAATACTAATATCCTGCTGCAAAGCAGGAATCAATTGCGCAGCGACTAATTGCTGTGCTTCTGCTTGCTGAATGGCCAAAGAACTTACTTGTCCGGCATCAAACTGCATTTTTATCATCGTTAGCGTGCTGTCATTTAAGGCTAAATTCCTTTTGGCGACAGACATCTGTGTATCCAGCATCAATAACCTATAGTATCCTTGGGCCACACTGGCAATCAGACGCATTTGAACTGCCTTCCTTGCTTCGGCACTTTGTAAATAAGTAGCTAATGCTGCTTTTTTCTGACTTCCAATCTTTCCCCAGATATCTGCTTCCCAGCTGAGTCCCAGATTTGCATTGTAATCTTCGATATGTCTGGTGTTCAAAAACTGACCGGCACTAAGACCGTTTAAACTATTGTCTGAAGGTCTGCTACTATTTGCAGTGATGTTTAAATTTAATTGAGGTAAATTCCCCAATTTTGATTGTCTAAACAACAATTGAGCAGCATCTATATTTTTCATCGCAATTTGCAAATCGTAATTTCTCAACAAAGCGGTATCAAGAAGCCTACCTAAGGTAGCATCCGTAAAAAACTGTTTTACAGATAGTTTAGCAATACTATTTTCATTATCTATATCGACATTCCTAAAAGATTCAGGAATACTTGCCGTAGGTACAACGATGTCTTTTGAAACTTTACAGCCTCCCAGAAATACCAGAAGTATCAGTGCTGTTAGTTTATATATTGGTGTTTTCATTTTGATTTGTCTTTTACAGCTTAACGCTTCAATTGAAGCGTTAAGCTGGTGATGGTAAGAATAGCTTAAGAATAAATGATGGTTGCATCTGGCTTAATACTTACACCATTCTTTATTTCTTCTGCCAATGGAGGTTTTCCACTTACTTTTTCCTGTAAGTACTGGAAGATGACAAACAATACCGGAATGATGAATAGGCCTAATACTACCCCAGAGACCATTCCTCCGGCAGCGCCGATACTGATCGAATGGTTACCCATTGCAGATGGACCGGTAGCACTCATCATCGGAATCAATCCTACGATAAAGGCCAGTGAAGTCATAATGATTGGACGCAAACGTAACTTAGCTGCCTCTAAAGCCGAGGAAACCAAGGTTTTTCCAGCTTTTCTACGTTGAACAGCGTATTCTACAATCAGAATCGCGTTCTTCGCCAGTAAACCAATCAACATGACCAGGGCTACCTGAACGTAAATGTTGTTTTCAATTCCAGTAAGACCGATGGCTACGAATACTCCGAATACACCTGCTGGTATAGAAAGCACTACTGCTAAAGGTAAGATGTAACTCTCATATTGTGCGGCTAACAAAAAGTAAACAAAGATCAGACAGAGCATAAAGATGATTGTCGACTGTCCACCCGATGAAATTTCTTCTTTTGTTAATCCCGAGAACTCGAATGAATAGCCTGAAGGAAGGTGTTTTTTCGCCACTTCTTCTACTGCTTTAATCGCATCACCAGAACTATAACCTGTTTTGGCAATGGCATTTACACCAATTGAATTAAACAAATTATATCGAGATGCAGTTTCCGCGCCATATACTCTGGATAAGGTGGCCACTGTATTAATCGGTACCATCTCCCCTTGCTTATTTTTAACATATACTGCGTCCATTGCTGAAGCATCCGCACGATCTGCAATATCTGCCTGCACCATTACCCGATAATATTTACCAAAGCGATTAAAATCGGAGGCTTGCGCACTACCAAAATAAGCCTGCATCGTTTGCAGGATGTCTTTTACATTAATACCCAATTGTTCTGCTTTCTCCTCATCAATTTTCAATTCTAACTGTGGATAATCCGCTTTAAAGGTGGTAAAGGCTACTGCAATCTCCTTACGTTTCATCAACTCTCCGATAAAATTATAGCCGATTCCGCTGAATTTATCCAGTTTACCACCAGTTTTATCCTGTAATACCAAGTCCAATCCGTCTACATTGCTGAAACCAGGAACCGTTGGAAAAGTAAAGACAAAGAAGCTGGCGCCTTTCACGCTGGCTAGTTTCGTCCTGATATCATTCATGATATCATTGATGTTTTTCAACTTCCCACGTTCTTCTGTTGGTTTTAGCAATACAAAGGCTACGCCTGCAGAAGGGCTGGTACTTTGCGTCATAATGTTGAAACCAGAAAGCACATTTAGCAACCGGTTAGATTCTAATGGCATTAATATTTTTTCTGCAGATTTAAGTGCTTCTGTAGTACGTTCTAGAGAAGCACCAGCCGGCATTGATAAAGCTATCGCAATAAATCCCTGATCTTCCGAAGGTATAAATCCTGTTGGCGTTTTCTTTACCATCCACACGGTAGAAAGCGTGATCAACAAAAGCCCAACTAAACCAATCCACTTAAAGCGAATCAGGAATCTAAGGCTACCAATATATTTACTAGTCAAGCTATTAAACCCCGTATTGAAGCCCAAAAAGAAACGCTCTGAAAATGTTCTCTTAGGTACTTCCATCTTGTTTGAATGATTATCTTTTAAAAATAAAGCACACAAAGCTGGACTTAAAGTCAGGGCATTTACTGCTGAAATGACAATGGCAATGGCAAGAGTAAAAGCAAACTGTCTATAAAAGACCCCTGTAGAGCCTTCCATGAAACCTACCGGTAAAAATACGGCCGACATTACCAAAGTAATTGAAATGATGGCACCTGTAATTTCTTGCATCGCTGAGGCAGTTGCTTCTTTTGGGGGCAAATGCTGTTGCTCCATCTTCGCATGCACTGCCTCCACTACTACAATAGCATCATCCACAACAATACCAATGGCTAGGACTAATGCAAATAGAGTCAGCAAATTGATCGAGAAACCAAACAACTGCATAAAGAAAAATGTTCCTATAATCGCGACCGGAACCGCAATAGCAGGGATCAATGTCGAACGGAAATCCTGAAGGAAGATAAATACTACGATAAATACCAATATAAAAGCTTCAATCAAAGTATGTTTTACCTGATCAATGGACTGGTCTAAAGATACTTTGGTACTATACAATACATCATATTTTACTCCTTTTGGAAAATCCTTTTCCGCTTTTTTCATGAAATCCTGAATCTTGATCTGAATTTCATTGGCATTAGAACCTGCCAATTGTAAAATACCAACATCAATTCCCGGTTTACCATTGATACGTGTTAAACTTCCATAAGTATAAGCGCCGAATTCAACCCTTGCTACGTCTTTCAGCCTCAAAATCGAACCGTCCGCATTTGAACGGATCACCATGTTCTCATAATCTTTTGGCTGATTCAACTTACCTTTATACTTAATAACGTATTCAAAAGCATTTTTGCTGCTTTCTCCAAATTTTCCTGGAGCAGCTTCTACGTTTTTATTTTGGATGGCAGCCATCACTTCATTAGGCATCAGGTTGTAACTCGCCATTTGCGAAGGATTCAGCCAGATACGCATCGAATAATCTTTGTTTCCACCGAAAATACTGGCAGAACCTACACCAGGGATCCTTTTGATCTCTGGAATCAGGTTGATCTGCGCGTAATTGGCCAGGAAAGTCTGATCGTATTCGGTTTCATTATCCGTATACATATCGAGCACCATAATCAAACTATTCTGCTGTTTTGCAGTTGAAACGCCTGCCTGAACTACCTCTGCAGGCAGTTGACTAGTGGCCTGTGCTACCCTGTTCTGTACATTTACAGCGGCCTGATCAGGATCTGTTCCCAGCTTAAAGTAAACTGTGATTACTAATGAGCCATCGTTACTCGCGGTAGAACTCATGTAACTCATGCCTTCCACCCCGTTAATAGACTCTTCCAGTGATGGTGCTACAGCCCTCAACACCGTTTCCGCATTTGCCCCAGGGTATAGCGCAGTTACCTGAACTGCAGGTGGTGCGATATCAGGAAACTGTTGCAATGGTAATTTTGAAAGTCCAAGTAGCCCGAAAATCACTAATAGAATAGAGATTACTGTGGCCAGGACCGGTCTTTGTATGAATATCTTAAACATGACTGTTATTAGTTAGCGGCAATTTTTGGAGTTTTTTCAGTGGATGCTTCCGGAACAATGGCATCTCCATCTTTCAGGATTTCAAATCCTTTAGAAACAATGCGATCGCCCGATTTTAATCCATCTTTAATGAGGTAGTTTGTGCCACTGGTTCCGATTACTTTAATCGGCTGTTTGGCTACTTTATTATGCTGATCTACTGTATATACAAATACTTTATCCTGTACTTCTACTGTAGCAGATTGTGGAACCAACATCGCATCATTATGCTCCAGGCTCAGCCTTACTTTTCCGGTATTCCCAGACCTCAATAATCCGGCGGAATTTGGAAAGCTTGCTCTAAGTGTAATGGAACCCGTGTTTTTATCAAACTGCCCGTCAATCATATCAATTTTACCTTGCTGTGCATATACGCTGTTATCCGATAAAATCAAAGATACCGGAGCTAAGTTTTTAAGGTTTCCAGCAGCAGCAGCGGATGGATACTTCGCTTTAAAGTTGATAAAATCAGCCTCCCCTAAAGAAAAGTAAACACGTATTTCATGCACATCAGACAAATTGGTCAAGGGCAAAGGATCCGCTGGCGAAACTAAGCTACCCTGTTTTTTTGGTAAACGTCCAATGTAACCACTCACAGGGGCTTTAATCAGCGTGTATCCCATGTTAATCTGCGCTGTTCCCACACTGGCTTTTGCTTGTGCCACATTTGCCAGCGCAATTTGATGAGCCGTCTTAGCTGTTTTCAATTGAAAATCAGAGACTACTTTATTTTGTACCAAAGGAATTAGCTTGTCAACTTCCAACTGTGCATTTAGCACTGCTGCTTCTGCAGCACGCTGATTTGCTTTGGCATTATTTAACTGTTCTAAAAAAGGAAGCGCATTGATTTTAAATAAAGGTTGTCCGGCATGAACCAACGCTCCTTCATTTACATAAATCTGTTCTAATGCACCTCCAACTTGAGGACGGATTTCAAGGTCTACTGCACCTTGTAATGATGCAGGGTATTCGGAGTAAGTCGTTTCCGCAGATTGACTAATAGAGATCACTGGTAATGATGGTGCCGGAGCTGCAATTTCTGTGGCAGGTTCAGCACTACATCCGAATAAAAATACCGCTGTTGAGAGTAAAAGTATAGATTTCATAATGTTGTTAAAAAGTTTTTTAATTGGCAACCAATTGCTGATTGCTGAGTTGTTAATGGACGGAGGGTTATATTTCATGATGGATTTAATTTAGATTCTGAATAACAGACGTAAGTAATTTAACAGCGTTAAGTAGTTTCGGATATTTGGTAAATGCTTCATATCTATTTGATTAAAGGGTTGTTAATGAGTATAAATTATTTAACGCTGTTAAATGAAAAAATAAAGGCTTCAATTACTCCATTTCTCGCCTTTTGGGGGCAAATAACAGGTATAAGTGATTTAACAGTGTTAAGTAACTTTAGATAAAAAAACGGATTAAATTAAAACCCGAATTGTTCAATGTTGATTTTGTTTTATGTGCTTTTTATTGTGCTAATGTGGTATTGACTATGCTTTTATAATAAACATTAATTTTTCCTTGTCACCAATCATCTTTTATATCGTGTTGAAAAGAAGGAATTTCAGTGTTTTCGTAATTTAATGACTAAGTTTTAAACCGAGATTTTAATCGTTAACATATTTTATAATTCCTTTGAGGGCGTCTCTAAGGATGTGTTGATTTGTGGTATTATCCGTTCCCTTACGAACGAAATTGATAGAAATCAAACCATGTACTACAGACCAAAAGGTGAAATACTTCCTACAAACCAAATCATCATCTATAGGATCAGCAATCATGAGTTCCTTTATTGTATCACAAATAATATTTGTAGTCGCTTCTGCTTCAGGAAACGCTTTCATTATCTCACAGCAACTCATGTCTACACCATACATCAACTGGTACAGCTCTTTATATTTAAAGGCAAAATTCCAATAAGCCATCCACATCCCCTCTAATTGGTCTTGTGGCAATTCATGCTGATTCTTTGCTGCTTTCAATTCCTGTAAAAGAATCACATATCCTTTTCTGGTTAATTCCAGTAAGATCCCTTCTTTATTAGCAAAATACTCATAGATAATGGGTGCGGTATATTCAATTTTATCAGCAATCTTTCTCATGCTGAGCGACTGCCAACCATCTTCTTTAACGATTTCGAGTGCAGCATCCAATATATTGAGTCTTGTGTCCTCTTTTAATCGTTGTATGCGTTCTTTACTGCCCATGTTTAGAAAATATAATAGTGTAAATAATTTAACACTGTTAAGCAAATGTAAATAGTTGTCTTGATAATCTCATCATTAATTTGTCAAATACTAAAAAACCGGCTTTAACCTCAATTAAGAACCGATTTTTTTCTGTCTGCATGCCGCAGATCAAATTATATGAAAATGACTAGCGTAACATTTGGAAAAAAGCATTGACATCTTGTTCTTGAAATTTCAACTTTCCACTTAATTTAGCCGCTCCACTGTCTAACTTAGCTGCCTCAATTCGCAGATGAGTAAAAGGCTTAAGCCAGTTATTTAGTAATGGGAATAATTGTTGTTTTTTAATGCCATTTAAATCCAATGATGCGGAAAAGAAATTTGAATTTGGCAATGATACGAATTTTATAGCGTCATTTTTTTGTGTACTCAACTGCCATACGTTATTATTGTGGCTACTAAAAACTTGATATAAAGGAAATAGCTCTTTATTTAATCTGTTTTCATTGTCCTCACCCTCCCCGCTTATTTTATGCGGATTACTGATGACCTGATTCGTACTTAGATAATTCAGCAAATCTCCAGCCTTAGCTGCAATACTTAACTTTAAATAGGGTACTGTTACTTTTCGCAATTGAACCTTGGCTATTTTTTCAAAATCGTCATTATATTCATAAGCAATGACTGAATCAGTTTGCGTAATGCCTGGCCCCATTTCAAAAGCTGCGAAACCTAGGTATGATTTCAACAAACTATCTGATGACAGCTGGATTCCATTTAAGGAAATTAAGTTCAACATTTCCAACGCCTTAAGCTTTGCTTCAGGCTTAGAAACAGCCGGTTTAGACAGTTGTAACTTTTTAAACCCTCCATTTAACCAGATCTTTATTAAAGCATTATTGGCAAATTTAACAGATACTCTAGGATGATCAGGAATGTCAAAATATTCCGTTGGAAAGCTTCCTTCCATTTCAGCTTCTCCATCTTTGAAATTAACCTGACCACTATATCCTACAGCTGTCCAACTCAAATGCCCTTTTGCTTTTTTCAAAGCAAGCATTAGCGGAGCTGCAGGGTTCATTCTGTTTTTATGATCAATAAGATTGTTTAACTCTTCTACGACTAACTCTTTTTTGAAAGAATAAGCAATGGCCAGTACTTTTGCATCATAAACAACGGTTAGCTTATGATCTCGGGAAGTACCAATAGTCCTCCCTGTCGCATTTGAACCATTCATTATATCTTTTGAAGCGATAAAAGTAAAATCTTTAACCTTCAAAACCTGTTTTAAATAAGCGTATAATCCAATCGTATCAGATAAGGCTATGCTTGAAAATAGCGTAGTTGGGGCCATTGTTTCCAGCGAATAAACAAATATATTAGCCGGTAAAGAAAAGTCAGGTCTACCGTTTCCTTTTTCATTATCTTTCAAATAGTAACCTGGATTTCCAGCGAAATCTGCAGCCATAGTTTGCAATAAACCATCCACATTTAATTTATAAACCACACTGGCATTTTTGGCCACTTGCTGTTGATAAGATCGGGATTCCCGAAATTGCAAATACCCGTAAACAGAAAGCAGCAGCAATAGAATTATTGCTGCTGCTATTTTTAATGTTAACTTCATTCTTATATGGTTATTTTTGAAGATCCTCAGTAATAGAGAATAGGTATTTCAAAGCATTTTTATGACCAGTAGGAAGATCCATACTCACTTCAGCAGAAAACGTATTCCCCTTCATAGGAAAAGATCTGATATAAATATCACCCATTGCGTTGAGTGTTTTATTGGTTTTCTCCACTTTTGCCAATTTACCCAGTTCTTCTGCTGGTATTTTACCTGCCAGCTTTTTAGGACTGAAATATGCCGCGTAATTATTGCCCAATAATGCTTTTTTATGTTTATTGTTCAATTTTGCCTGGAAAGTATTATTTACAATCTGCTGCATTTCCTTTCCGTTCGTACTCAAAAATATCACGCCATCTTTAATAGTAAAATACAATGCCATCGGACTTTTAGGAATAGAGATCTCGTAATAGCTGTTGTTATTTTTTATCAGTTCTTTTTTTACGCCATAAGCAATCAGTTTGTCTATCAAACGCGTATCTTCTGTAGAAATCATCATCAGGAAGTCTGGCAAAGTTTCTTTCTTTGTCTTCATCACCTCTGTGGTCTCAAAATTGTCTTCATTATAATCATACGATTTATAAGAAACTTCTTTTTGCGACAAGCCATTAAAAATGAAGATTCCATCTCCTTTAATCACTTTCGCTATTGCTTCTTCATCCAATAACAAAGAAAACAAGTCGGTAGCCATCCCAATTTCATCTGAATATACAGAACCGTAAATTTTAGAAATCAATTTAGGATACTCTTGCAAATATGCTTTCGTATCCATCGCATACGCCATGTACCCGATCATTTGATCTTCATTTACATATTTCAGAAATTTCTTGTTCAACTTTCTTTGATGCACTTTTCTCAAAACGTTGCCCATATCATCGTTAAATGTCATTGCTGAACTCATCTTAATCGACTGATCTTCCAGGAATAATTTAGCATTGGCTGTACCATATCCAGCCATAAAATTAACTCCTTTAAAATAATCTAAAGGCAGATAAGCATTACTCAGCTTTTCTACTCCAGAAATCCAGATGGTCGCCTCTGCATTATGGTCTACGCTTTTAGTGAAATCTGCATTGCTTAAAATTGATGCCTGATTCTTACCTGCAAAAAAATCATCACTCATTTTTGCTGTCCATCTAGCCAGTACTCCTTTTTTCAATTTAACATCATAAAAAAAAGGATTATCCCCTGGTTCATCGTTTTCAGTATAAGCAGAATCAATAGCAACCATATCGATTGCTGTGTCCATTTCCGCTGTCTCTTCTTGTACTGCTATAACCTTTTTTGCTGCGGGCTTCTTCTTATAATTTTTTGCCCCTGTTTTTTTACCTTTAAGGTTTGACTTTTTTGGTCGATTCTTAGCAGGAATGGATTTTTTTTTCTTAACTGGTTCCGGAATTACGATTTCTTCCGGTTCCTCTACTGCTTCTGTTGCAGTTGCGGCCTCCATAACCACCGTGGAATCAGTAACAGTATCTGGATACAAGCTAATTTGATCAATTTTTGATAAACCAAATCGCTCTCTAACTTCAGGACGGTTAAAATAAGCTGTTTTTTCACTTGGAATTACAGACAATAACATCTCGCCATTCCAATGAACCATCTCAGTAGAATCTATATTAAAGTAAGATCTTACCTGGTCTTTAAGTGTAAAATTCTTTCCACGTTTTGAAAAGAACAGATCAATTTTGGCTGCATCTTTAACTGGGAGCAAAAAACAATTATAACTTACACTGTCGTTGCTTTGGTTGTAATAATAGAAATCAGAAGATAGGTTAATGCCGAAATCTTCTATTCCTTGAAAATCAGCGTGCTGGTCTTTAGTTAATTCTTCCAGCAGCTTTTTCCCAAAAAACCTTTGGTTAAATTCAGTTACAGACATCAACTCTGTTAAATTTCCACCCTTAATAGTCGCAACAGCCAATGCATCTGCCGGAATTTTACGAGAAAGATCCTGGGCATTTACTGCAAGCGTGCTCAATAAAAAAGATCCGGCAATTGCGGATTTAAAATAGTATTTCATGTTTTTTGTATAGGTGTTTTAAATAGATAGTAGATTTAAGAGTATTTACTTTGTGAGTGTAATTTGATTAGAAATATTAGTTTTTCCATTAATCAAACCCATTATCCCTGCGTTTAGCATCACCGCTTTCTTTGTTTTTGAGATTTTAGATAAGGGATTCATTGTTAGCGCAACTGGTTTTTCAAATCGGTAAATACTGGTATAGCTGGCTTCTTTGAAGACGTTTTTAACCTCTGGTTTCAGTTTATTATACTCTACCAAAGCTTCCTTTGTAGGCAGGTACCTGCGTTGAAAAACCCCGGTTTCCGGACTAAAGCTATAAGAAGAATTGTTAATAGCCTTGATTTTTAGCTTCTTCAGTACGTTTTGGTTAACATTATTGATGTTCGAGATGTTTTTGAAAGCAAAGCTTACCGTAGCAATATAATTCGCAAAATCGATGGTTTTCTTAACATTAGTAATCCCTGGAGAGTTTTTTAGATAAGCTACAGCTTCCTCCATCTCTTTCTGAATCTGCTGCTTACTGGGAACCTTATAGCCATTCACACTGTCCAACAGCATTATAGAGGCCACCTTAGTTTTGCTCGCGCTTAAATTAAGGGTTAAATTAACGGTACCTGAACCATCACTGGCTACATTAATCTCTTCTATGATTTGAAAACAGGAGGAAAAAACACATAAAACTAGTATTAATAAAAAGTACTTTGCATTTCTCCTTAACATATTCTCTGTAACCATAATTAATTATATAATTTCCCAAAGATATAATTTACTATTAATAATTTGAGAAATTACAGGTCCTGTTGATCAGCAAATGAAATAAAAATCTTTTGATGTCGCTTTATTTTAAAGACTTTATCACTTCATTTAACAGGTATTCCTTTGGATCTGAGGCATATTCCCAAAACATAACACCTCCCATATTTTGGTCTATTACATATTTGCATTTTTCCCTGACCGACCATTCATCATCATAGGTAATTAAGGTTTGAGTAGCTGCATTGTACAGGTAGGATGCCCTTGCAGCCAAATCTTTAAATTCCTTAAATCCCTTTCTGTTTATTAAGCTATCTTTTATCTGTGTATAACCACTTCCAAATTCACCTTTAATGTAATTAGCTCCTAGCCCTGTTAACGTTCCCGCTTCTACTTTGCTATTTCTACCATAAAATGCGATACCCATTACTAATTTCGAAATAGGCACACCTGCTTTTACATAAGCTCTAATTGCATAATCTGCAGAGTTTGCCGATAGATAAAGCTTAGAAGAATATAAATTGGTATGGTGCCCTGCTATTTTACCAGAATAATAATCATAAGTCATCAAATTTATATAGTCGAGATATTGTGCTGCCTTATCCATTTCTGTATGCAGCAAGAAGTCTGAAAAACCACCAACAGCAGTAGTTAGTAATTTCTTTTGAGCAGTTTCCTTTTCCAAAACATCCAATTCTTTTCGGAGTGCTTCAAACATTAAGGTGAAGTTGCGTCCATCTTCTGGGCGATAGATATTGCCAACCTCTCCTGGTTGTCCTGGATATTCCCAATCAATATCAACCCCATCCAGCTTATATTTTCTTATAATATTTACTGCACTTGTCGCGAAAGCAGCTCTCGAAGTATCTGTTAGCATGGCATCAGAAAAATTTTTACTCCATGCCCAACCTCCAATTGAAATCAGAATCTGAAGTGCAGGATTTTTCTTTTTTAACAGCAAGAGTTTCCTGAAATTTACTGTATCTGTTTTTTCATTGGTCAGGAAGGCACGATTTCTCTGCACATCCACAAAAGCATAATTGATGTGGGTTAGTTTTTCCGGAGAGATTCGATCTGTATTTACCAATCCTCTGAAGCCACCTACATAACCAATGACCACCTTCTTCTGAGGCTGGAGATTACTTTTCAGAACTTCAGTTTTCAAATTATCATTTTTCATGGATCCCAAAAACAGAACAACTGTAATTAAACTGAGCGTTATTTTCATTGGATTGGAATTAGATATTTCTTTCTTAAAGATATCAAAGATCAGCTGAAAACAAAAAAACATCACAAATCCTTTGATCAAGCATCATTCTGAGGTCGATTAATAAAAAAAGATTCCCTTATCTCCTCTAATAATTGCATTTTAGTCCCTAAATATAAACTGGTATGAACAACAGTATTACATTGAAGGATATTGCAAAGGCTCTCAACCTGTCTACTTCTACAATTTCCAAAGCATTAAATGATAGCTATGAAATTGGCGAAGAGACAAAAAAAAAGGTGATTGCGTATGCAACAGCGCATCATTATGTGCCAAATCGTATGGCTAAAGGTTTAAAACAAGGTAGAAGCCGTTCGATTGGCGTGGTAGTATGTTCATTGGACAATAACTTTGTGGCGCAGATGTTAGATGGTATCGATAAAATCAGTACTGAAAAATCCTACCAGATCATCATTATGCAAAGTAAGGAATCGCAAAAACAAGAGATTGCCTGCATCGACCTGCTGTATTCAGGAGGCATAGACGGCTTGCTCATCTCCCCTGCTTGTGAAACTACCGACTTCAGCTATCTTAAAAACTTACAGGAATCTGGTCTGCCAATGGTTTTATTTGACCGGCTTACAGATCAAATTAATACTCATAAAGTAGGTGCAGACAACTTTAAAGGTGCTTATGATGCCACTATGCACCTGATTAATAATGGCTTTAGGCGAATTGCTCACCTGAACACTAACACCAAACTCAGTATCTCTACAGATCGATTAAACGGCTATAAACAAGCGCTTTCAGATCAAAATATCACCTTCAACCCTACTTATCTCCGCTCCTGTGATTATACGGACACCCACAAATTAAATGATGATCTGGAAGCAGCAATTCGGTATTATATGACTTTACCAGAACCCCCAGATGCTATTTTTACGGCTACAGATCAGATTACCACGCGGTGTCTTTCTTTATTAAATAAGCTTGGTTATAAAATTCCACAGGATTTGGCCTTGATTGGTTTCACAAATACAGAACTGGCTGATGCAATGAACCCTGCCTTGAGTACCATACATCAACCAGCTTTTGAAATCGGACAGCTTGCTGCCGAAAAGTTAATCTCATTAATTGAAAGAAAACACCGGGAAGTAGATTTTGAAACCATAAAAATGGATACACAAATCATGTTCAGAGCTTCTACTCAAAAAACTAGTAATTCCCACTAATTCCTAATTCCAATCCTCGTAGTTCTGCCAGGCCACGTAAACGGCCAATTGCGGAATAACCCGGATTTGTATGTTTGGCAAGGTCGTCCAACATCTGGTGACCATGATCCGGGCGAAAAGGTATTGGAAATGCTCTGGAAATATTTTCTGCAACAATTGCCTTCATAACCTCATACATATTTACATCACCTCCCAGATGGTCTGCTTCATAAAAATTACCTTCCTCATCCTTTGTTACATTTCTAAGGTGTAGAAAATGAACCCTTGATTTTACTGTTTCAAAGATCTCCGGCAGGTTATTATTTAAACCTGCACCC
This sequence comes from Pedobacter polysacchareus, assembly GCF_019802255.1. GTDB lineage: Bacteria > Bacteroidota > Bacteroidia > Sphingobacteriales > Sphingobacteriaceae > Pedobacter > Pedobacter polysacchareus. The sequence goes on from NZ_JAHYSS010000003.1 coordinate 175,077, forward strand.
AATGAACCTGTACAAAAACAGATGCCATTAAAATCCAGATTTACACTATTAATAATATATAACAAATCTTCTTTCGTACTCGCTATGCGGGGAAGGCCCAAAATTGGATACGGCGGATCATCAGGATGGATGGTCATTTTGATTCCTTCCGATTCACATACTTCAGCAATTCCATTCAGGAACCAAGTCAGATTCTCTTTCAAACCAGCAGTTCCAATTTCTTTATACTCATCGATACTGTTACGTAAAGCTTCCAGTTCAATTTCCTTCTCATTAGGAATACCCATCAACACATTGATTCTCAATAAATCGAGTTCGGCAGCATTCATCTTCGAATGTCTCAACCTGGCTCTTTCTCTGATCACTTCAGGATAATCAGCAGAAGCAGCCTCCCTTTTCAAAATAAAAAGATCAAACACAGCTAAATCTGTCCAATTGAAATAAAGCGCTTTAGAACCGTCTGTCATGGTTAGGTCCAATTGTGTACGCGTCCAGTCCAATACCGGCATAAAATTGTAACAAACCGTTTTAATCCCACATGAAGCGAGGTTTTTTAAACTTTGATTGTAATTATCCAGGTATACATGTGCATCTTTACGTCTGGTTTTTATCGACTCATGAACGGGTACACTCTCTACAACTGCCCAATGTAATCCAGAAGCTTCAATGATTGATTTTCTTTCTAGAATATCCTCAACTGGCCATACTTCCCCATGGGGAATATGGTGTAATGCGGTAACAATTCCTGTAGCACCTGCTTGTTTTACATCTGATAAACTCACCGGATCTGATGGCCCATACCAGCGCCATGTCTGTAATAATTTATGATTCTTTTTATCCATTTTTATACGCCACTGTAGGCATTAAATCCACCATCTACTAATATTGTTTCTCCATTTACAAAAGCCGAAGCATCGCTCAATAAATAGATCAATGTTCCATTCAATTCTTCAGGTTTCCCTAATCTACCAAAAGGGGTATGATTTACAAAACGTTGTGCACGATCTGTGTAAGACCCATCTGGATTGGTAAGCAATGAACGATTTTGCTCAGTCAAAAACACACCTGGTGCAAGCGCATTCACTCTAACCCGATCGCCATAACGTTGTGCCAGCTCTATTGCCATCCATTTTGTATAGCCTTCAATCGCATTTTTACCTAAGGTATAGCCCAAAACTCTGGTTAAAGGACGCTGTGCAGCCAGCGAAGAAATATTGACAATCGATCCTTTTCCTTTTTCTGCGATTACCCGACCAAATACGTGTGTAGGTAATACTGTGCCAAAAAGATTAAGTTCTACAGCTTTCTGAGTATCCTCGATATTGATGTCAAATATGTTCTGATCTGGACTGATCGTTGCGCCGGGAATGTTACCTCCAGCAGCATTAACCAAGCCATCAATGGTTCCCCATGCGTTTAAAATTTGTGTTCTTGCGGCAATCAATGCTTTTTCATCCAGCACATCTGTGATGACAGCCATGGCCTCACCACCGTTTATCGTGATCGCTTTGACGCGTTCATTCGCTTTCTCCTCGTTCCTGCCTAAAATGGCAACTTTGGCCCCAGCAGCAGCAACAGCGAGTGCAAATGACTCGCCTAATACGCCAGTAGCTCCGGTAATTACAATCACCTTGTTTTCTAATGAAAACAGATCTTTGCCCTTCATAGTTTATGATTATATAGGTTAAATACTTCAACCAATGTTAAGGAAATTTAACATCGAATACCGGCGAACACCCTTAAATATTTACGATAACGATTGCGTTTTTGTACAATTCAACCGAAATATGGGAAGGATCATACTGAACTGGAGTTAAATGCTAAAAAACAACAGAAAAAACATGCAGATGATTAGCATAAGCATAGGCCATTGTAAATCCATAATGCTGACATATTTGTCGGGAGATCGCCAGACCTAAGCCCATTCCTTCGGAACTAGCGGTTTTATTGAAACGTTCAAAAGGTCTGGTTCCATCTAGAGACATGGCTATTCCAGTGTTTTTGAAAATTAACTGATTTCCTGTAAGTACAATTTCAATTCTTCCCGGCTTTACATTATGACGGATAGCATTACTAATCAGGTTATTCAGCAAAATATCAGCAAGATACTTACTCATCACTACCTCTTTATCCTGTAAGTCTATGTCTACCTCAATTTCTGCAGATTGCAGCAGTTCCTGAAACTGTCTTAGTTTCTGCTCGATCAAAGGTTTAAGCGGAATTGGCTCTTCATTTTTGATCATATTGTTTTCAATCTTAGCCAGCAGCAGCAAAGAGTGATTTAAGCGGGATAGCCGGCCTACGGCTAAGTAAATATCCTCAATCAACTCTCCTTGCCGATCACTAAAACCTGCGGTTTGCAATAAGGTGTCCAGTTTCGAATTGATCACTGCCAATGGTGTCATCATTTCATGAGCAGCATTGTCTGTAAAAGATTTTAGCTCTTTATAGTCTTCTTTTACGCGCTGAGACATTAACAAAACAGCTTGATTCAATTCAACAAATTCATCAATCTTACTTTGCTCTACCTTAACCTCTTTTTTACCAGTCAGGTTAAAAGCTTTCATCTGATCTAGAATATGGTAAAATGGTCGCCATAAACTATTCAGCAGAAACCTGTTTACCAGAAAAAGCGTGACCAACAGCAAAACAATGATTAGCAAACTGATCAGAAAAATGATGCGTACCAAATCTTCTGCTTCCAGTCTGGATTTCACCACCGTAACCTCCACCAACTGATCATTTACTTTCATAACTGTTTTCAGACTTCTACCTGGTTCTTTCTCATGCTCCTTTTCATTCACATATATACTATTAGTGTAGCTCCGCCCAGCAGTATCTGTTGGGCTCACTACTCGATAGCTGACCTTTTGATCCTGAAAATCCCCTGGTAATGGAAGTTTATGGTATTTTTGGACATAAGCGCGTATTTCCTCTTCTTCAATCCGAAGATCGCGGTCCAGTTTCTCAGTCAATATAAAATGGATCACCACATAATAAATAACTCCGGTAAGTAATAATACCAGTAGAGAAACCAATATGTTTACCCGATTATATCGACTGGAAAGTTTCATATATTTTCAAATTTATATCCTACCCCATACATTGATTTGATGTAATCTTTACTCCCGGCTTCGATCAGTTTTTTACGGAGGTTTTTAATATGGGTATAGATAAAATCAAAATCATCCGACAAATCAATCTCATCGCCCCATAAATGTTCCGCAATTGCGTTCTTGGTCACCACCTTCCGCTGATTGGAGGTAAAGTAGATGAGCAGATCAAATTCTTTCTTAGTCAGATTTAGCACACGGTCGTTGACCATCGCTTTCATAGCTAGGGTATCAATGCTGATTTCATTAAATACAATAGTATTATTACCATCAAAACTTTTTCTGCGCACAATAGCAGTTACCCTTGCCTGCAATTCTGAAAGATGAAAAGGTTTCACCAGATAATCATCTGCGCCTAGATTTAGACCATCTACTTTATCATCCAATGAATGCCTTGCGGAAATGATCAATACTCCATCTTTCTTATTCAATTTTTTTAGTGCACGCAGAATTTCCATACCCTCGCCGCCCGGTAAAGTAAGGTCCAATAAGATACAATCATATTGGTAAAGGCTAATTTTTTCCATCGCAGATTGGAAGTCGACCGCAAATTCACAGATATTTCCCTCTGCGCTAAAATAGGCAAGTACACTTTCGCGGAGCGATTGCTCATCTTCAATTAATAGTAATTTCATTAAATAAGGTATGCTAGATGAGTTATAAGTTAATAATTATTATTGATGAAGACCACCATTCTTGAAAAGATCATAAGCAGTTTGATAATTCGCAATGGCTTCTTTTACTACTTCCCCAGAGAATTTTCGGGGAAGCTGTTCATTTTTCTTCTGGTTGTATAAATAAGTTTCCACTTTTTGCTGTGGACTCAGTACCACTAAGCTGTCATTTTTAAGATAGGCAAGCTTTTGATAAGTGCCTAGAAAAGTCCTTGGCACATAAGACTTAGCCAATACATCTTTGCCAAAAATATTACTTTCGTAGCTCCAGCCCATCAAATTGAATAAAGTTGGATAAAGATCTATTTGAGAGCATAAGGGGGTAATTTCCCGTCTTTTAGCCGCAGGTAAATTCAATATTATACAAGGAATATGATATTTGCCGATGTCGATTTCATTTTTACCCGCACTACTGGCGCAATGGTCTGCCACAATAATCACAACCGTATTTTTGTACCAGGGTTTGTTGCTGGCTTCACGCAAAAATTTACCAATGGCATAATCTGTATACCTTAAAGCACCATTTCGGCCTGTTCCCGAAGGAATGTTAATTTCTCCTGCCGGATAAGTGAATGGCCGATGGTTTGAGGTGGTCATCACAAAACTATAAAATGGTTTTCCTTCTTCAAATTGATGATCAGACCCTTTGATTACAGCGCTATAAAGATCTTCATCACTGATTCCCCAGGCATTTTCAAAATGGACCTGATCATCGGTAATGATAGTTCGCTTGGTCAGATAGTGATCACCGGCCATCACCTTTCTGCCACGGTCAATAATATCATAACCATTACTGCCAAAATATTGGTTCATATTATCAAAGTATCCATCTCCTCCATAATAAAAACTGCGATGGTAACCTTCTTTTGCAAAAATGTTTCCTATAGTAGTTAAACTGTCATTGTCAGGACGTCTAACAATACTGCTGCCAGGTGTTGGTGGAATAGCTAGCGAAAGTGCTTCCATCCCCCTTACTGTCCTTGTTCCTGTAGCATACATATTAGTAAACACTAAATTTGTGGAAGCTAAAGAATCCAGGACAGGTGTTAAACCTTCGTTATTTCCAAAACGGGCCATAAAGTCTGCACTTAAACTCTCCACGGTGATCATGATCACATTCGGTTTGTAAGCCGTATTACCAGTTCCTATGATCTCCCTTTTTATGCCGTTATCAGACTGTAAATACCGACTATTATCTTCCTGAAGAATCGACCTAATCACTCGAAAAGCCTCCTGTTTATCCAGCATTTTATAAAAATGATTGTAATTAAGTTCATTATTTTTAAAGGCTGAAAAGATGGAATAAATTCCGGCTTTAGCTAATTCATTCTGGTAGCGATTGGAACCTGTTTCCGCCCATGAATTGGGGATAAAAAACCCAAAAATCAAAGAGATCAATACGATTATACCAGAGGTCGCTCCACGTTTCCTAAATGAAGTAGCTGACTGAAAATGACGATTAAATGCACCAATTTTTACTAAACCAAACAACACCAGCAAGCTAATCAGCATCACCCCACCGATTAGAAAGGGTAAAGGATAAGATTCATTGATATTGTTTATCACTTCGTAAGTATAAACCAGATAATCAACAGCAATAAAATTAAAGCGGCTTTCAAATTCCTGCCAAAAAGTTAGTTCTGCAAAAAAAGAAAACATAGCAATCAATATCATTATAAATAAAACCGAATAGCTAAGGAAAATATTGAACCAGGATTTTAGAAATCGCTGAGGAAGAAAACACAAGTAGATGGCGTAAAACAAAACCAGGAACATGGCCACACCAAAGTCGTAAATGAAGCCCTGACCAAAAATACGCAGGATGGAAAGAAAAGAAAAATCAGTTTTTTCCAATGTAGCAGCCATCAATCCAAGACGAATCAGGAACGACCCGGCAATGAAGGTTGCTACATAAGAAAAAAGCACACTGTACCTTGATTTAAACAGAAAAGAAAAGCTCATAAAACCAAATAAATATGGTCAAATATAGGCCCCTATTCTGTAGTAAAACTGTAGATAAATTTTATAAGTATCAGTATCCCTAAAATATTCAAAAGAAATACCAATAGCCAAGATAAATCCAAAGCAATCAAATACTTATAAATAAATCAGAAACACCGACACTTACAGATTCGCTAAAGATTAAGCGTTTTTATTACGCTGATCTTCTTTATCATATAAATCAATCAGTTTACTTTGCAAACGAATCACAGAACTCTCCAATTGACTGATTTTTTCCTTCAATTGTTCGATGATCTGGATGTGTTCACTTACGCCTTCTTCCCCTACATCTAGAAACTCTCTCAAGCTGAGTCCATGCACTTCAGCAATCTGATTGATGCGGCTAAAGTTAGGATCAGTAATGCTGGTTTCTAGTTTTGAGTATGCTGGAATTGAGATATCCAACAGATCGGCCATCGCTTTTTGGTTGACCCCTTTTTTTTGACGTAAAATTCTAAATTTCTCCCCTAATGTTTTCATAATGAATATTATTATTTTTTAATAACCCCTAATTGAAATAAATTTAAGAAATATTAAATATAATATTATCATATTATTACAAAATTTTGAAATTAATAATTGAAACAGCTTTTTAAAACTAAACTTTTTAGCAAAAAAATCACACCAAAAGGAGTAAAATTCCCGGTGTTTTTTTACGCTGCAAAAGGTAAAAAAACATCGGAAAGCCCAGGCTAGTCACCAGGTAAATCGCTGCACAGTAGCTAGATAAGCCAATTATTTCTTAGTCTGCCTAAAGATAAAAGCGCCCAACATTAAGGCTACCGCTAACCCTGAGAATCCTGGAAAAAGAATAAACAAATATAATATCCCAGCAACGACGGCTAAAGCAACAATAAATAGGAATCCCTGTAAAAAAGACTCCATTTTAAAAGCTGCGATTAAAGCGAACAATAAAAAGGTTAAAGCAAGAATGGTTAAAAACATATACAAAGATGCGTTTCCAATGTTAAGTTAACGTTAAGAAAAACGTTTTCCTTCATTTTTTTTATCAAAAAAAAGGAGCAAACGTAAAAAATCACTTGCTCCTTTTATGAAAATATGAGGATTGAAGATTTAGTAATCTCGGAGAATTTTGACACTAAATTAATTCATCTTAAGAATCCTCCAAAATTGACACTAAAGTTCAATAAGATTAATAATCGTCGTTTAAGGCGAAAATTGGTTTTCTAGTCATCCAGCTTCCACTAGTAAAATCAGGGAAATCAACGGTTTCATTTCCTAATTCTATAGACTGCTCACTTAATGGCGTAATTGCACTCCATGCTGCAGCATCATAAACATCCATTGGTGTAGGTTCATTTCTTTTTGCCGCTTCAATAAAAGCATGAATTACGAAGAAGTCCATTCCCCCATGTCCTGCACCTTGTGCATCATTGCCATATTTTTTCCAAAGTGGGTGGTCATATTTATCTAACCAGGCTGCAGCAGGGTCCCATTGGTGAGGTTTGCTTACTCCTTCTACGTAGACACTTTTGTTCACATCCATCCATAGACCTTTAGTTCCCTGAACTCTAAAGCCCAGTGAATAAGGTCTCGGAAGATTTGTATCATGCTGCAAGATAATGGTTTCGCCATTGGCACAGTCGATAGTCGTAGTTACGATATCTCCTAAACGGAAGTTTACTTTCGCATTTGGATGACTCTCACCACCTTTTTCTACAATATAGTTATGTAGGCCTCTTGCTTTAGTGGCAAAGGAGTTCAATTTTAAGAATTTATTACCTCTGTTGATGTTGATACATTGTGCCACAGGACCGATTCCATGAGTTGGGTATAAATCACCATTACGGTGTACAGAATGGTTCGTTCTCCATTTTGCTTCAGAGAAACCTTTCTCATTAAATTCTACACCACCACCATAAGGCCCTTTGCCATCGTTAAATTTAACCTCTCTAAGGTCATGCTGGTATCCTCCTTGTAAGTGCATAATTTCACCGAATACGCCTTGACGTACCATATTTAACGCAGCTAATACGTCTCTTCTGTAACAAACGTTTTCTAACATCATCACATGAGCATTGTGTTTTTCTGCTGCTTGTACTACATCCCAGTGGTCCTGAAGCGTAATTCCTAACATCACTTCAGTAGCTACATATTTAAGACCAGCCTCCATAGATTTGATAATCATCGGTTTGTGTAATTCCCAAGGTGTAGAAATTACAATCGCTTTTAACCCTTTTGTTTCCAAAAGTTTCTTCCAGGCATGCTCATCACCAGTAAAAATCTTTGGCATTGCTTTACCCGATTTTGCAATCAGCGCTTTAGCCGAATTTAGCATTCTTTCATCTACATCACAGATTGCTACTAAATCCACATCATCTCTTTTCAATAAGAGATCAAGGTGATTTTGGCCTCTCATTCCCACTCCAATCATTGCTACCTTAATCTTTTCACCTTTAGTGCTCGCAAAAATAGATTGCTCAGGTAAAACAGTTATAGCTGCGGCAGTAATCCCGCTATTTCTAACAAATTGTCTTCTATTCATAATATTCAGTTCATTATATATGTTCGGTTCAAAAGTATCGGTATTATGGTATCCATACACGATTATCCGATTACAAGGTATAGACTATATCCAAAACCCCTGCACATCGCGCTTCAAAAAATACACGCAAACGTTTGATATTTTAATATTATATAATTAAAAAAAGAGAATTCCTGAAAAATATAGTTCTTAAGTATATTTGTAACAATTTCATGATCGTTTTACGAGACAAATCTTACATAATTCACCAAAATACGCTTCTGAAGATCAAAAAAACGACATTGACCTTTAAAAAATGTCCGCTTAAACATGAATTCAGGCTTATATTTTCAAACAAACGTTTGCGCACATTTTAGACCTAAGCATCAAACAATTGAGTTTTACATGAATTGTTTTTTTAAAATAATTGAAGGTTATTGAAAGTTTATGCCAATATTTGAACATCATGTCTGATAAACCAACCACGATAAAAGAAATAGCCAAAATACTCAAGATTTCGGTTTCTACCGTTTCAAGGGCTTTAAATGATCATTCCAGTATCGGTTTAACAACAAAGATGAGGGTCAAGAAGCTCGCTACAGAGTTAAACTATGAACCAAATCAGAAAGCGATACAATTTCTACAGGGAAAATCACATATTATAGGTGTGATTTTACCGGAATTATCTGAATCTTTCTTTTCTACTGCCATTAGCGGCATTGAGGATGTTGCCTATAAGAGAAATTATACGGTATTACTTGCGCAATCACATGATGATGCGGATCGCGAAAAGCTGTTGGTAGAAAAAATGAAAACACAGCGTGTAGATGGGCTATTGGTCTCTGTTTCAAAAACAACCAGTACCTACGAACATTTTGAGATATTTAAAAAGCTGAACATCCCAGTGGTATTCTTCGATCGGATTCCCCCTATTAAAGACATCCACTATGTGGCTTCGAATCTGGAAAATGGCACTTATGAAGCAGTCAACTTCCTGCTAAAGAAAGGGCACCGTACTATCGGAATGATCAATGGACCTACTACACTGGTAGCCAGCCATGAAAGAAAGGAAGGTTATATTAAAGCCATGATTTCTAACCGCTTGAAATTTGACCCATCTTTAATCGTTAGCTGTGATCTTTCTGAAAGCGGCACAATTGAAGTAATGAATACCATGCTCAACCACAGACGTAAGCCGACGGCCATCGTCACCTTTAATGATTACGTTGCCTTATTTGCGATGAGACATACCCGATCTCTGGAGCTGGAAGGAATTGACTTCGTCAGCTATGCAAATCTGCCCATTATTAATTATATGGATTATACGCCGATTGCCTCTGTTGAACAGTTTCCCTACAAGCAAGGAAAGAAGGCAGCAGATATACTAATTGATCTGATCAACAGACCTAAAAATGAAACTGGAACGGAACAGGCTTATTTTAACGTAGTTGTGGAATCGGAATTAATTATTTCAAACATTAAGTAATTTTGCGCAAACGTTTGCTCAATGGTTTAATCACATAAATAATTACGTTTGAATCTATAACCAATCTTGAAAAGACGCATGTTCGAAAATATCTTACCATTGTATGGCCTGAATTCTGATGATACGACTGTTAACCTATTTGGCGATGGCCTAATAAACCATACATGGAAAGTAACTGCCGCTGAGCAAAGCTATATCCTGCAAAAGGTAAATACCGATGTATTTAAAGAGCCTTCAAATATTGATAAAAACCTTTGTCTGTTAAAAGACTTTTTAAATAAAAAAGATCCAAAATATCTGTTTGTTTCACCAATAAATGCCTTATCTGGTGCATCACTATTGAAGACACCTGATGGGTATTTTCGTATGACACCATTCGTAGAAGGCTCAATTTCTTTAAATGCACTGACGAAAAGAGAAGAAGCCTATGAAGCCGCTAGGCAATTTGGAAAATTCTCAGCTCTACTGGCAGACTTTAATGCAGAAGAATTAAACATCACTATCCCTGATTTTCATAACCTCAATTTAAGGTACGAGCAGTTTAAAACAGCTTGTGCAAATGCCAATCCAGAACGAATGGAGCAGGCAAAGGAATATGTGGAATTTATCAACGAAAACAAAAGTATCGTAGACACCTATCTGGACCTGGTAGCGAACAAGGAAGTCCCTTTAAGAGTAATTCACCATGATACGAAAATCAACAATGTACTTTTCGATGCACATAATAAAGGCATCTGTGTCATTGACCTGGATACAGTAATGCCGGGTTATTTCATCAGTGATGTTGGTGATATGATGAGAACCTATTTATGTGCTGCAAGTGAAGAAGAAAATGACTTGAGTAAAATCAGCATCAGAAAAGACTTTTTTAAAGCCATTTATGAAGGCTATATGGAAGAAATGGCTGATGTATTGACCGATACTGAAAAACAATATTTCAGTTATGCAGGAAAGTTCATCATCTATATGCAGGCCATTCGATTCCTGGCAGACTACCTACAAAACGACATTTATTATGGTGCTAAATATGAAGGGCATAATTTTAACAGGGCAAAAAATCAAATCGCCCTGTTAAAAGAATATCTAAAGATGGAGGAAGCGCTTACAACTCCCCTTTCTTCATCGAAAGAACCGCGTAATCAACCGCACGCGCAGTAAGCGCCATATAAGTTAATGATGGGTTTTGTGTTGACGTAGAGGTCATACAAGCCCCATCAGTAACGAATACATTCTTACAATCATGTAGCTGATTCCATTTATTCAGAATAGACGTTTTAGGATCAAGTCCCATTCTAGCGCCACCCATTTCATGGATGTCTAAACCTGGTGCTTGTCCGCCGTCATTTACCTGAATATTTTTGAATCCAGCTTCCGTAAACATCTCCGTCATCTGCTCCAGATAATCCTTCTTCATTTTTGCATCATTATCGTCATAGTCCACCGAAATTTGAAGCAATGGAACTCCCCAGGCATCTTTTTTATCCGCATGTAATTTCACATAATTGCTTTCTTTAGGAATCGTTTCTCCCATCATGTGAGAGCCAACTTGCCAGGGACCCAGATTTTTACTTAGCAATTGTGATTTTAAAGCTGTACCTAAACCAGAAGTATCTCTTTCCGTATTTCTATAGGCAGAAAATCCAGCGGCATAACCACGTTTAAAGTTCGTTTCTTGTTTCAGCAAATTTCTAAATCTCGGAATATATCCACCACCTGCGGGATTCCTGCCATCAGTAGTAAATTCTTTTAATCCATCATATTCCGCTCCGATCCTTGCACTATAATTGTGAAAAGCAACATATTTCCCTAAAGTTCCACTGTCATTTCCTAATCCATTCGGGAAACGTGAAGAAGTAGAATTCAATAAAATCAAATTGGTATTGATGGCCGCTGCATTTACAAAAATCACTTTCGCATGATATTCCCGAACTTCCTTAGTATTGGTGTCAATCACCCGAACACCGGATGCTTTCCCTAATTTCTCATCATAAATGATAGATTCGACTACCGAAAACGGCCTTAAAGTTAAGTTACCTGTCTTTTCTGCCCAAGGTAAAGTAGAAGAGTTACTACTGAAATAGCCGCCAAATGGGCAACCTCGCTGACATAAAGTACGGTTTTGACACTTCGCCCTGCCCTGATCAAAATGAATCTGCTTAGGTTGAGATAAATGTGCACAGCGGGCACTGATTACATGACGGCCTGTATATTTATCCCTCATAGTATTTCTAAAATAATCTTCTACAGCATTGAGTGGAAAAGCAGGTAGGAAATCACCGTCAGGCAATGATGCCAAGCCATCCCTATTACCAGAAATTCCTGCAAACTGCTCCACATAAGTATACCAGGAGTCAAGATCCTTATATCTAATTGGCCAGTCTACTGCAAAATCATCACGTAAAGGTCCTTCAAAATCCAGGTCACTCCAGCGTTGGGTTTGTCTGGCCCAAAGCAGAGATTTACCGCCAACCTGATAACCACGGATCCAATCGAAAGGTTTCTCCTGCACATATGGATGCTCTTGATCCTTCACGAAGAAATCCATTGCATCTTCTCTGAAGGCGTAACATTTACTAACCACAGGGTTCGCTTCACGAATCGCAAAAGTAGGTTCTCCACGATGTTCAAATTCGTAAGGGTATTTATTTGTGGTTGGATAGTCTATAATATGTTTAACGTCTTTTCCTCTTTCCAGAACCAAAGTCTTCAAGCCTTTTTCTGTAAATTCTTTAGCTGCCCAGCCACCGCTAATCCCAGAGCCAATTACAATGGCATCATAGGTATGTTCTTTAATACTATCTATGTTTAAGTTTGACATTTCTTTGCTATTAATTAAGCTGATTTAACCCGAAAAAAACCATTGTACCTACCTGGAACGAGTTCCCAGATCACGAGATTACTCATCACATATTTAGAATTGAGATAGCCATCAATGGTTTTCCATTTCATAAACTTGAAAAACTCAATGGTTTCTTCTGAAAGCCCAGCTTTAGCACTATTGGCATCTATCACCAATTGAGCAAGTGCTTTACTATCCAGTCCTTCAAAAGTTTTCAAGCCTGCAAGAAATTGCTGATGCCTTTCTGGGCCAAAGCAATCGTCCAGCATCTTTAGTACATACAAATGGAGTTTTAGGTCTTTAGCTCCGGATGTATCAGTTTTAGGGATAATCAACTCGGCAATCTCTGCAAGCTGACCTTCTTGTGCAGCAGAAATATCGAGGTTTTTAAGTTGGATGGAAACTTTTCCTTCCTCTCTCAAACAGGAAGGCAACAATGCCATTCCCCCTGCAAATATTAATACCTGTTTAATGGCAAATCGTCTGTTCATGGTTCATTTGTGTGGCGCTAAAATAATCCAAAATTTGGAACTCTCCTAAGCTTATATAAAAGGTGGTTAATTTAAAAATTATGCTCAATTCACGAGAAAGTGGGCGATGCGAGCTGAATTCCCCTTACTGTTTTCATTTTTCTTTCCGCTGACTGTTAATTTAAGTTGATGAGGCCCTGTGGTTAAGTCGCTGCCTAACAATAGATACCAAGGCAAATGAAGAGACTTACTCCATTTAGTAAATAAATCAATTTCCTGTTCTGGTTTATCATCAATTGAATATTTAAGGATGCCAGCATCAGCACCTGAAACTACAGCAATACCTATAGCATTTCCTTTAAAGTCAAGTGTCAATTCCGATCCAGGCTGAGTAGAAACCAGCATAGGAATATGCACAAAACCTTTGCGGGTATTTCCTCCATCTTCTGGTTTCCAGTCATTTTTTACCGACCAGCCATTGGAGAGTTTTGCATTTCCTACACCTACATAATGACCGTTTTCAATACTGCCGCCAATTAAAGGTGCAGGCAATTTAGTTGCCAGCCCTTTCTTTAAGCCGATTTCATCTTTTAACAAACGTTGTATCGCTTTATAATAGAGTTCTTGTCCAAACGGCGAAGGATGTAAATCTTTGAAATCTTTTTCCCAGCTAAATTCCTGATTTGCCAACCTATCGCTCACTGCTTTTGCGAGATTAATAGATGGTAAACCATAATGTGCAGCCACGAGTTCATGATTATGTACCGATACCGGTATTTTTCCTTCAGAATAAGTTTTTGTTTTATCAGGATCTGCAAAAGACATCAGAACAATGTCCATCTTTGGCTGATGTAGTTTAGCATTTCTTACTATACCTTCCAAAGCGCGGATTTGAGTGAGGCTGTCTGTCCCATTAACTTCATCATTTACGGCGGCTTCAATAAATAGTAAATCTACCTTTCCAGAATCAAGTACGTCCTGCTTCAAGCGAAAAGCATGAGGCAAACTCCCTAAAGATGGGATTCCAGCCGCGATAAAATGAAACTGGGTTTCCGGAAAACGGCTTTGCAGATCTGCCGATATTTTATCTCGCCAGCCTGGATTGTAAGTAATAGATCCACCTAAAAAGGCAACCCTGGCTTTTTTACCTTGTTGAAAAACTTTAACCGCATGAATTAAACCAGCTCTATGCTCAATATAGTTGCCATCATCCAATGATTTTACTTGCCCATAACACATAATTATACTGCATAGCAAACTGCTGCAAAAACACAAAAGTACCTTGTTCATAAATTTTCAGAAATTATTCAGCAATTAAGATAAGAATTTAATGGCTTGGATCATACTGGTAAACAATCTGATAAGGAATGTTTTTTAGTTTGGCCGAAATTGTACCAATCGGCAGATCCTCCTTTTGTGGTGTAGGTTCACACACGGAATACAACTTTCCTTTATAAACAATTGCATCGCCAATGGGCTGATCAAACTGAACGCCCATGGTGATGTGTGTAGGATAAAGCATCGCAATCATGGGCAAATTGTAGATCTCTTTTACAAGATAGAAAAATAGGGCCACACGGTCATCACAATCACTGTGGCTTGCGAATAATGTCTCTTCCGGTGAAAGACGTTTCTCTCCACCATAATTCTCTTCATCATCCTGATAAAGAAAAGCATAACGGGTGAAACGCATCAGGTAATCCACTCCTTTTTTCTGACTCATCCCTTTTGTGTTTTTTTTTAGCAAGGGAATTAAAGAACCATACGTTTCTTTGCTTAAAGGAATGTTAAAATAAGTTTCAAAATCTACTCCTGGATAATTGGTAAATATGGCCTCCACATCTTTGCTTAGCTTCACATTGAAGTGGTAAGCTTTATGTTTATATACAAACTCCAATTTCTTTTCCAGGTAATTTTCTGGCTTGAAATCAGGCAGTTTGGTCACTTTGTAGGAAAAGGATTTCGTAGCTTCAGGAACCTTTATCTCTACCGGAACAGGTGGATCAAGATTGAGGTCGGCTTTAGGGTAGTCATGGTAATTCAGGCACATGTATTTCTTTTTATCCACCATGAAAAAGGGGATATCAGTAATATCTTCATCATTAAAAACGTAGAAAATGATCTTATCTTTACTCAATGCCAAACGGGCATCATAACCTGATTTTGCCAGCAAGAACCATTTATACAAAGTATAACGGCTATAATTCACAAGTTTAGGACTCAATTGCTCTGCAGTCCTTCTGATCAATTGATAGTACAACCAATCATTTAGCTCTAGCTTTATTTTATAAGCTAAAAGTGAATCTATAATAGGTTGATAATCCGCAGAGTTCAAACGGTTATAAGCCTGTTTTATAGAAGCCATAGAAAGTTCCGGAGCAACAACAACAACCGAGGTATCCAATGTGGTATGGAACATTCCCCCATAAAACTCAAAGGAAATATCTTGCTTACCCTGGCTATAACTAGTACTCAGCGTAAACATTAAAGATAAAGTCCCGAATATTTTTAAGAGATGGCCCATAACCCAAGGATTGCTTCCTATTAAATATACGTAAATTTAATGTTAAGCCATAGGTCAACTCAAATTTCTAACGTTTTTTTACTATTCAGCGCGAACTAGGCAGAAATCGCAATTCATCAAGCCGAAAAACCCATCAAATTTCACACAACCGTTTGCATTCCTATTTAACTGAACAGTCCCAACAAGTCCTTTTTAGATAAGGATTTATAGATGGAATGATCGGTTTTGATGAGGTCTTTGACCAGGTCTTTCTTCGAAGACTGTAGTTTCATTATTTTCTCTTCAATAGTATCAGGACAAATCAAACGTACAGCAATTACATTCTTTTGCTGACCGATTCGATAAGTACGATCGATAGCTTGATTTTCAACTGCAGGGTTCCACCATGGATCTACCAAATACACATAATCTGCCTGGGTAAGATTTAACCCCACTCCTCCTGCTTTTAAGCTGATTAGAAACACCCTTATTTCCGGATCATTCTGAAAAGAATCGACCACTGCCTCCCGGTTTTTTGTCTGCCCGCTCAAGTAAGCAAAACTAATCCCGCGGTCTTTCAACTCTTTTCTAATCAAGTCCAACATGCCCACAAATTGGGAAAAAACAAGGATCTTATGTGCTGAAGATTTGTTTTCAATCTGCTCCAGCAACACCTCCATTTTAGCAGAAGAACTGCCGTAAAACTCATCCTCGCTCAATAGCGCTGGTGAATTACAAATCTGCCTTAATTTAGTAATGCCTTTTAAGACGTTCATCGTGTTACTAGCTACTTCTTCGTCTGTTTGATTGGTCAGGTAATCCCGAATTTCCTTTTCATAACCATCGTATACTTTGCGCTGATCAGCCTCCATTTCACAATAAATCACCATTTCTGTCTTATCCGGTAATTCTTTTGCTACTTGTTCTTTGGTTCTTCGCAGCAAGAAAGGACTAATGCGCTGCTGCAATTGTGTGGCCGCTCTTTTGTCTTTAAACTGATCGATCGGCGTAGAATAAATCTCTCTAAAATGCTGTTTACTGCCCAGTAAACCTGGACAAGCAAAAGACAATTGCCCATAAAGGTCAAAAGTGTTGTTTTCAATAGGCGTACCTGTCAACACTACCCTATTCCTGGATTGCAATAAACGAACCGTTTTATATCGCTGGGATTCTGGATTCTTAATAGTTTGCGACTCATCTAAAAAGACATAATTAAACCTATAGTCTTTTAAAAACCGGATGTCCGTAAGCAAAGTACCATAGGAAGTTAGTATCACTTCATACTGATCGAAATCTTTATGGCCTTTAATCCGGTCTGCGCCATATATTGTCATTACTTTGATAGATGGTGCAAATTTTTGAATTTCCTGTTGCCAATTGAAGATCAAGGAAGCTGGTACCACAATCAAATTAGTATTGTGATGTGCCTTTTCTCTTTGTGCCAGAATAAAAGCAATGATCTGAATAGTCTTTCCAAGGCCCATATCATCTGCCAGACAAGCACCAAAGTTAAATTCATCTAGGAAACTTAGCCAGTTCAATCCTTCTTTTTGGTATGGTCTGAGTGTTGCGTTTAATCCTTCTGGAACCTTAATAGCGGTGATCATACTCGCAGAACCAGAAAGCTGGCTTTTATACATGGCCAACTGATCTTTCACCGATTCGTCCAGTACCTGAGCTTCATAAAGCTCTTCTATAGCTGTAAAGCTTATTCTTGGCGTTTGAATGTGCTCCTCTACCACTTCACCAGCATTAAAATACTTACTGAATTTCTCAATCCATTCGTCCGGAAGAATTCCCATCGTCCCATCATCCAGCTTTATAAACTTGCTTTTATTGCGGATAGATTTGTGTAAGTGTCTTAAAGAAACTACCTGATTGCCATATTTCAGCTTTACCGCGGTTTTAAACCAGTCTATTCCGCTCATCACATTGATAGAAATATTAGCTTTATAGGGATTGAGATTATTGTCTTTCAGTTTATTAAATCCCAGGATACTGATATTTTTATTCCGCCATTCTTCAAAAGCATGAAGAAACCATTGATCCTCCAGCAGTCTGGTTTTATGCAGATAAAAGCAATCGTTACTCTCCATCTGATCCTCAAAATAAGGATGCTGCCTCATGATATTAGAAATAAACTGAAGCTCCGTTTCCGTATCTCTTTTCAAAGTAAATAAATTACCATTTTTATCCCTCGACTGGATTTGCTTCCTAGATAGCACTGGTATTTCCAGGCTTCCATAACGCATAACCGGAGTCAGCAGTACAAAATCTTCAGATTCGGAAAGGTAGATAAGCTGCTCATTCTCTAGGTCAAAACCTTTTTCTTCAATTTGTTTTTTTGTAGCAGGTTTAAGGTAATCATAAGTCACCTTGATTTTATTTTCTAACTTAGAAAGAATCTCCTCTTGAAAAGCTTCGAATTTGGAATGGTGGATCAATATCCGATCATGGTGCTGCTTAAAGAAATCAATCACCCTTAAATAGTTAGGGTTATCAATCAAATGCAGACATTGGTCTATTTGTATAAAATAATTGTATTTCAGCTGAATATGATCCAATGAAAAAACCGTTCCATTGAGTGTAAGTTTCCCAGAGACTTCATAAAATTCATGCCTCTGACTCACATGGAGCGCCATATCTACATTTAGTGTGTTTAGTTTTATTGGAATGATCGCATTTGCAGTCACATTAATCGATACTTTTGTATCATGTAAAAAGACCTCCATTTTCAGGGGATTCTTTGCCACAGCCCTAAGTGCATCCAAATCTGAATCAGCACGCTCTGCATTGTAATTGTTCTGAAATTTTAATACCCCGCTAAAGAATTTTATCACAGCATTGTCTTCTGCTTTCCAAAGCAAATCAGAAGGACTGATGGTTTGAATTGGGTTCTTAAACTTGCCCTCAAGCGTGGTCTGCGCCTCAATAATCTCTAACGTTAGGTGACTATAGAAACGGTGCTGACCGAACACGAGACCCATTTTATGTCTGGATTTTAAGCCTCCAGAAACCGGTAATTGCAATCCTTCTTTTGGAAGCAGTTTCTTTTTAAGGTCATGTCTGCTCTGACCAGTCAAGGGATATAACTCCCTCATTTTAGCTTTAATTTGTGTCTGCCCTTGCAGATATTCCAGTTCGAAAAAATCAGTCAGATTGGCTTCAGTTTCTAATCCATAATCTTTCGCTTGCAGCAGCATCCGCTCTTGCCGCAATTTATAATCGAAGAAAAGACGTAAAGAAGGCCTATTCAAAATATTGTGCAGGGCTTGAGCCTGGTGACTGCATAATTTAGGGTTTGCATCTGAACATCCGCAGGTAATGACCGTTTTACGGTCTCTTTGGCTGATTCCCACACCCGGAAATGGAATACTGCTTCCAGGATCCGTAAAAAAAACAACGTCAATGTCTATGTGCTGCGGAACTAGGTCATAAAACCCCTTTACTCCCGTATCCACCCGATCATTGACGTGTTTTAGTATATATAAGTCTGTTAATTCTGAGAAATCAAAATCTGCTAATACGTATTCTTTTCTAACCTCCATTTGCTCCGGATTCCAAGCCCTAAAGGTAGTCCAATTTTGAAATACCTATACTGCTTTTTTTGTAGCAATTACAATTCCAGTTGCCCAGCATTGTTTGGTGAGGACCAAATCTTCGCGTTGTTCTAAGGTTTCTATTAGGCGAGTAGCTTTCTCAGCATGCCCTTCTGGCCAATTCTCCTGAGGAAGCATATCATCAATGATATAAAACGCACCTGGTTTCAACATGTCCAATACCTCGCCCAACAGCAGGTATTTTCCATGCCAGGTATCTGCAAAAATGTAGTCGAACTTCTGACCTGCATTTTGAAGCACCCAGTCTTCCCCTTCCATACATTGCAGCTCCAGGCGATTATCCTGACCTAGAAAACGTTTTGCAATGTCCAAAAATTGCGCATCATTGTCAATGGATAAAAGACTGGCCTCTTGATCCATCCCTTCCAATATCCAGGAAGTAGAAAGACCTGTTCCAGTTCCCAATTCCAGAAATCGGCCACCAGGTTTCGAAGCAGCCAGTGTTTGCAGCAAAGAACAAGTCATTGTTGCAGAGGCCATAGAAAAACCGGCTTCTTTAGTCGCCTCATCAATAGCCATATAGGCCTTAGGATACTTTTGTTTTATTTCTTCTATCATATATTTGTGGTTCCTTTAGGAATTTGAAATATAGATAAAAGAAACTAGAGTCTAGACTCATTTATGGCCTAAAAGAGTTAGATTAAACCGTTTCAATATTCACCAAGCGCTCCTCGCCTGATTTCTCTTGCTCAAAAAAAGCGAGAATTTCTGTCCAGCTTTTCGCTCTTACATGATGATGTTGGTTTACATTATGTGAAGCGTCGAACATAATTGCTTTTCCTTTACAAAAGTCCAGGTTTTTACAGTGGTCATCAATAAGGTAATCTGTAACCACCACACTCTTATCTCCACAGAAAATGATATTTCTCCAGTTGATGAAAGGGAAGTGTTCCGCTAACCACTCATGTTTTTCTGATAAACACTGTGGAAATTCCATTGCTGCAGAAACGATGTATACCTCGTAATCTTCCATCAACTTTTTCACTGCTTCCACTGCACCCTCCATTAACGGGATGGTTCTGAAAAACCCAGGAGTATTTACATACCTCCTGATTGCTCCTTTTTCAGGAAAACCCTCAGGCTCCAATACACCTAATCTTTCTGATCTAGGCACTCTCACACCATATTCTTTTTCATACCAGTCCATGAATTGCTCTTCTATATCTGCAAGAACACCATCCATGTCAATTCCTATTGTTTTTTTGATTTCGTTCATATACTATTGTAATATCTTGCAACAAATATAGCAATATTTTGCAACATATTGCATGATATTGCTCGAAATATTTACCTACATTTGCAATAATATGATAAAGGAAGAAAGATTACAGTTGATCATAGAGCACATTCGCAAAGAGAAAAAAGTGTTATTAGGTGACCTGAGCACTATACTGGGCGTTTCTGAGGACACCGTAAGGCGAGACATCAAGGAGCTTTCTGACCAGGGATTACTGAAAGCCGTTCGTGGAGGTGCCATTTCCAGGTCTCCTATCCCGCACCATTTTCGAGAACGCGAGCATTATGACATGAGCCATAAAGGTATAATCGCCGAAAAAGCAGTCAAACTGATCAAAAACGGACAAGTGGTATTATTTGACGCAGGAACTTCTGCATTGGCAATAGCAACGCTTCTGCCCCGGGATTTGCAAATCACAGTAATTACCAATAGTTTTCCGGTAGTAACCGTGTTAGAGGATCATCCTTGCATAGAAGTCATCTTTTTAGGCGGCAGATTAAACAAAACCTCTTTCTCTACCACAGGATTCGAAGTGATTCAAACGATCCGCGGCATACGTCCCGACCTTTGTTTTCTTGGAATTTGTAGCATAGACTTGATTTCTGGTGTAACCGGAATCAATTATGAGGATTGCCAGGTGAAAAAAGCAATGGTAGAAACTTCAAAAGAGATCGTAGCATTGGCCACTGTAGAAAAACTAGGGACTACAGAACCTTATTACATTACCAGCATGAGCGATATTGACATCATCATCACAGACATTGACCCTAATGATGAAAGTTTAAAAGCCTATAAAGAAGCCGGAATCAAATTGGAATAAAAAAATTCCATGATTCCGGCTAAAATGAGTTCAAAATTTAAAGCCAATGCAATTTTAAAGACTCGCTTTTAGAGTACATAGAGCGTTTTTATTCCAATCACATCATTTGTGCTTCATTAATAAATCTATTAAAACAGGTATTTTGTACTTAAAAAGTTTGAACTGTTACTGTCTACAATCTCGTTAATCAGGTGTTTATTATTTTCATTTAGTTTCGTAGCCACCAGGGAACGGATAGAAAATGACCTCAATGCATCCACTACGGAAAGGGTCCCTTCGGCACTATCCTTTCTCCCGGTAAATGGAAACACGTCTGGTCCACGCTGACACTGACAATTGATATTTACGCGACTCACCTGATTCACCAATGGATCAATCAGCGAGGCGATTTCTTCATTGTCATTACTGAAAATACTCACTTGCTGTCCGTGGGTAGATTCAATCAGGTACTCAATTGTTTCTTCCAAATCATCAAAAGGAACAACTGGGATAACTGGTCCAAATTGCTCTTCCGTATACAGTTTCATGTCTTTCGTAACCGGATACACAATTGCCGGGTATACAAAAGATTCGTTTACCGCTCCTCCGTTTTCATTGATCACTTTTGCACCATGGGCAATCGCATCAGCAATACATTCCTGCAGATAAGCCGGCTTATGAGGTTCTGGCAATGGCGTTAATGATACTGCATTTTCCCAAGGCATTCCAAACTTTAGCTGCCCAACAGCTACAGTCAGCTGTTTTAAAAACTCATCTGCCAGACTACGGTGTACAAATATGATTTTCAAAGCCGTACAACGCTGTCCGTTAAACGACAAAGAGCCTAATACGGTTTCCTGAACTGCCAGTTCAACATCTGCTTTAGCAGTAATGATCGCGGCATTCTTTGCATCTAAGCCCAAAATAGCACGTAAGCGGTTTACTTTGGGGTGGAGTTTTTTCAATTCATTGGCCACTTTACTAGAACCAATCAAAGTCAATACATTGATCTGACCAGATTTCATCAGGTCTGGGATAATCTTGTTCCCTCTGCCATAAATGGTATTTACCACTCCTTTCGGAAAACAATCACGAAAGGCCTCTAACAAGGGATAATGCAATAAAGTACCATGTTTAGGCGGTTTGAACAACAAGGTATTTCCCATGATCAAGGCCGGGATCAAAGTGGTAAAGGTTTCGTTCAAGGGATAATTAAACGGCCCCATACATAAAACAACGCCTAAGGGAGAACGTCTGATTTGCGCCACAATCCCCTGCTCAATGCTAAATCTGGACGATTGTCTGTCCAGGTCTTTTAAAGCATCAATAGTGGCATGAATATATTCTACGGTACGGTCAAACTCCTTCACAGAATCAGCATAAGACTTGCCGATTTCCCACATCAGGAGTTTAACAACGATTGCTTTCTTCTCTATAATACGGTGCGTAAATTTCTCTACACAATTGATCCGGTCAGCAACGCTCATGGTCGGCCACTCGCCTCTTCCATTATCGTACGCCTTCACAGCTGCTGCCAGCGCTGCTGCCGCTTCCTTTTCGCTACATAATGGGTAGGTTCCGATCACTTTACGCTTCAACCCCTCTGGGGTTTTGATGCAGATCGGTGATAAAACTTCATGTATTTCTCCATCCCATGCACGTAGTTCCCCATCGCTTAGATATTCGCGCTGGTGAACCTCTTCTGCCAATTTAAATTCCTCCGGAATTTGATGCTCCTCTACAAAAATAGTTTGGAGCCGGTCATTAAAATTCATAGTAATATAGTCGGTTAGGTAAGTAGTTCAAATTTATAAATCAGTGATCGGTGCATATTTAGGAACCAATGATTTCATCACGATCCAAGCCAATAAATAAGCTACAGCACAGATAGCAAACATAATTGTATAACCGGTTTGGGTATGCCCCAACAACTTATAATGGTCAAACAATGCACCACCTAGTTTAGACATCACCACTCCACCCATTCCCCCGGCCATACCGCCAATTCCAATCACTGAAGCAATACTTTTCTTAGGAAACATATCTGAAACTGTAGTGAAAATATTAGCGGACCATGCCTGATGCGCAGAAGCACCAATACCGATCAATACTACAGGAATCCAAAAGCTGTAATGCCCAAGTGGCTGTGCCAGCAATACCAACAGCGGGAATAACGCGATCACAAACATGGCGCGC
The DNA here is from genome assembly GCF_019802255.1 of Pedobacter polysacchareus. Taxonomy (GTDB): domain Bacteria; phylum Bacteroidota; class Bacteroidia; order Sphingobacteriales; family Sphingobacteriaceae; genus Pedobacter; species Pedobacter polysacchareus. Next base: position 198,500 of record NZ_JAHYSS010000003.1, read on the forward strand.
ATCCTGCCATCGTAAGGAGAATATCCTTTATTGATAAAATACATCGGGAACCAGCCACCACCAACGCTGCCAATCATGGTCATACTATACAATACAGTCAGTGGCAGCATAATGTCTGTTCCTTGTAAATTATACTGTACCTTAAGGTAAGAAGGTAGCCAAAACAAAAAGAACCACCATACGCCATCAGTCATAAATTTACCAAAAGCAAAGGCCCAGGTTTGTTTATAACCTAATAACTTAGTCCATGGCACTTTTTTTCCTTCGTCAATGACTTCTACGGGTGCTTCATCATTCTGGTCACTATTCACATAGGCCAGCTCATTCGCACACATTCTTTTCTGATTTTCAGGTTTTTCATAGAAAATACCCCAAAATGCAAGCCAAACAAATCCCACAGCACCAATGATTAAGAAAGCGGCTTCCCATCCCCAAACCGTAGCGATCCAAGGCACAGTTAGTGGTGCTAAAATTGCACCTACATTGGCACCAGAGTTGAATATACCCGTAGCAAATGAACGTTCTTTTTTAGGGAAATACTCAGCTGTAGCTTTGATAGCTGCCGGAAAATTTGCCGATTCTCCAAAAGCAAGAACCGCTCTCGCAATGATAAATCCGACTACAGAGACCGGCATTGCACCCAATCCAATCCAGGTGAGCACTGTAGTTGCCCCCTCTCCAATTGGAATGGCTACGGCATGCATAATTGCCCCGATAGACCAGATGATCAGGGCTACGGTATAGCCCCATTTCGTACCCAGTTTATCTACAAAACGCCCTGCAAAGAGCATTGAAATTGCATAAACGAATTGGAATGCAGCAGTTATATTGGCATAATCACTATTAGTCCAGTTAAATTCTTTCTCCAGCATGGGATGCAGGAGACTTAACACTTGTCGGTCAAGGTAATTGACTGTGGTTGCGAAAAACAGTAATGCACAGATTGTCCACCTGTAATTACTCATTTTAGTCTCTTTCATTATATTTGGTTTTTGGTTGGTTGTGGTTCGATTGTACGGGTATTATCTACCCGCTTTTACCAGTTCAATCGTTTTTCTGGTGAGATTCGCTAGTTCGTTATAGTTTTTGTTTTCTAAAATGTCTTTACTGATGAGTTTACTGCCCATTCCAACGGCACACACGCCTGATTTGAACCAGTTACTGATGTTGCTCTGCTCAATTTCAACACCACCTGTAGGAATGAACAATTGTCCTGGAAAAAGATCTCTAATGGCAGCCATATAGGATGGGCCAAGGATATTTGCAGGAAATAACTTAATCAATCCAGCACCCATTTGATGTGCAGTATTGATTTCCGTTGGTGTAAAGCAGCCAGGAACCCACAGCATACCTTGCTCATGAACCAGTTTTCCAACTTCTTCATTTACAATCGGAGAAACGATAAAATGGGCACCAGCAGCGAGAAATTCTTCTGCCTCTGCGATGGTTTTAATGGTTCCTATGCCTAGGTACAGGTCTTGCATTTCTGTTTTTAAAGCATCAATCAGGATTTTAAAATTCGGCAATGCAGCCGGCCCGCGATTGGTATACTCCAATACTCTGATTCCTGCTTTATATAAGGTTCTAATGATCTCCAGGCTCACCTGCGCATCTTCAAAGTAGAATAAAGGAAGGATTCCCTGATCTGTAATGGCCTTTAAAGAGTTTTCTTTCGTTTTCATTTCTATATCGTTTTGTATCGGTTCTTATGGTCTATTTCTATTGTAGTATTTTTGCATCTTTCCATTGTCCTATGATGCGCCCCATTTTATCCTGAGTGTTTCATTAAATGGCGGCTTCGTACATCTTAGCCACCTTAGGAATATCCTCCATTTTGGTAGTCGTAAAATCGGTATGGGTAAATAGCTTTGAAAAAGCCGCTCTGGTAGCAAAACCGAGTATTTCTTCTTTAGAATGCTCCTTGTAAAAACCGTAAATTAAGCCGGCCATAAAGCAATCGCCACTACCAATTTTTCCAATAATTCTTTCCGCACGGTATTCCTTAGAGACCAAATGTTCATCTGCAGTATGCAATGCGCAATAATACTTCACTCCAGATTCCTTAAAATCAAACCTGAAAGTATTGGCTACTGCAGTACACTTTGGAAAAGCGGCCATAATGGCCTGCGCGCTTTTTTTAGATTGCTCCAGGTAAGCTTCTTTGCGGTTTTCCTCTGCTAATCCAGGAGTTACCGGAATACCTAACATCTGCTCTGCTGCCCAGACATTGCCCATGATCAGGTTACAGTATTTAGCCAATGCAGGCATAACCTCTAACGGTTTTTTACCATACTGCCAGAGTTTACTTCTGAAATTCAGGTCTAGTGAGATCTGGATATTACGCTCGGAAGCAGCAATTAAAGCCTCTTCACAAACCGCAACAACCCCTTCATTTAATGCCGGACAAATTGCACTAAAATGCAGCCAGGAAACATCCTCCAATACCTTATCCCAATCAATAGTTCCTGTTTTCAGGCTAGAAAAGGAAGAATGGTTACGGTCATAGATCACTCCTGCATTTTTCAAATCCTTGCCATTAGGCAGGTAATACAAACCGATACGCTCGCCCGTATATTGCATCGGACTGGTATCAATGTTCAGCTTATTCAGGTAGTTCACCACCTGTTTACTCATAAAATTATCTGGCACTGCCGAAAGGTAGGACGAAGGGACGCCCCAAAGCGCTAGTGCAGCCGCAACATTTGCCTCCGCACCTCCTACATAAAAGGACAGGTTGTTTTCTTTGAGCCAGTTCCCATCCAAATCCGGAGATATTCTCAATAACAGTTCACCAAAGTTTAAAACCTTTCCCATATTTATTAAAAATTAAAGTATTCTTTTGCGTTATTATAGCAGATGTCCTGAATTATTTTCCCTAGCCATTCCTGATCATCAGGCAATTCGCCATTTTCTACATCATCCCCAAACAGATTGCATAAAATCCTTCTGAAATATTCATGACGTGGATAAGAAAGGAAGCTTCTGCTGTCGGTTAACATCCCTACAAATCGACTCAGTAAGCCCATATTTGATAAGGTATTTAATTGTTTGATCATGCCGTCCTTTTGATCTAAAAACCACCACCCAGAACCCCACTGCACTTTTCCAGCTACAGTACCGTCGTTGTAATTACCAATCATGGTGGCCATCAATTCGTTGTCCGCAGGATTCAAATTATACAGAATCGTTTTTGCCAGGCAATTTTCACGATCCAGTCTATTTAAGAATTTAGCCAGGGCTTTCCCTTGAGAAAAATCGCCTATTGAATCAAAGCCGGTATCTGGCCCCAACTGACTCAATAAACGATCATTATTATTTCTTAAAGCACCCAAATGATATTGTTGCACCCATCCTTTTTCATGATCCCATAATGCAAATTGAAACAGCAATGCTGATTTAAATTGCCCAATTTCAACAGGTGTAAGCGCAGATTGCTTTCTTATTTTCAAGTAAATTGCTTTGATTTCTTCCTCTGTGTAATCCTCAGCATAGATTTGCTCTAAACCATGATCAGAAACCGAACAGCCATTTTCTGCAAAATAATCGTGTCTTGACTTCAGAGCCGCCAGGTAAGCATCCAGGTCTTCCAGTGCGGCACCTGTTAAAACAGCCAGCTGGTCTATGTATTTATTTAACAAAGTCGTATCATCAGCATTCATCGCTTTATCAGGACGGAAAGCAGGCAGGACTTTAATGTCCAGCTGATCTCTTTTTATTTTCTGATGATACTCCAGTGAATCCAATGGATCATCCGTAGTACACAAGGCCTTTACATTCATTTTGCGCAATAAGTTCTGCACAGAATATTCAGGTGTTTGCAATTTAGCGGTACATTCTTCATAAATCCTTTCCGCATTTTCAGGAGAAAGTACTTCATGAATATCGAAGTAACGCTGTAATTCCAGGTGGGTCCAGTGATATAAAGGATTTCTTAGGGTATAAGGAACCGTTTCTGCCCATTTCTTGAACTTTTCGAGGTCGGTTGCCCCTCCAGTAATGTAATACTCATCAATGCCGTTAGCACGCATCGCACGCCACTTATAGTGGTCGCCATAAAGCCAGACCTGAGTAATATTTTCAAATATGAAATCGTTTGCAATCTGATCCGGCATTAAATGATTATGATAATCAATAATGGGCATCTGTTTTGCAAAGTTATGATACAGCGATTGCGCTGTTTTTGTCTGTAGTAAGAAGTTGCTATCTAAAAAGTTTTTCACAATAATATTTCTAAATGTATAAAATTTTATAAAGAAACGCCCCTTTTCCAGGGAATAAAATCATCTTGTCTATGACGTAAGGCACTCACCTCTACGTTTCCACTGGCTACTTCGATCACGTATTCTAAAATACGTATCCCTGCAGCTTCAATACTTTCATCACCATCGATGATAGAACCCGTATCCAGGTCAATAATGTCCCTCATTTTATCAAATAAGCGGGTATTACTCGCAATTTTCACTACTGGAGCGATGGGATTTCCGGTTGGCGTTCCCAAGCCTGTGGTGAATAAAACTACATTCGCACCCGATCCAACCTCAGCTGTAGTTGATTCAACATCATTGCCAGGCGTACATAAAAGGTTCAATCCAGGCTTTGTCACTTTTTCGGGATAGTCTAATACAGCGACCACCGGCGAAGTACCGCCCTTTTTTGCCGCACCAGCTGATTTAATGGCATCTGTAATCAATCCATCTTTAATATTTCCAGGAGAAGGGTTCATGTCAAATCCAGATCCTGCAGCAGTTGCTCTGCTGCTATAGGTAGTCATCAGGTCTGAAAAACGTGCCGCATCGTCACGGTTCATGCATCTGTCGCTTAAATTCTGCTCTACTCCACACAATTCAGGGAACTCTGCCAGAATTACTGAACCTCCCAGAGCCACTAATAAATCAGAGGTATAGCCAATTGCAGGGTTTGCAGAAATTCCAGAAAATCCATCTGAACCACCACATTCCAGTCCGATGCATAATTTACTCAAAGGTGCCGGTTTTCGAAAATTTTCATTCGCCTGAATTAAACCTGCAAACGTTTGCTTAATTGCCAGACTCAACAACTCAGATTCCTTGCCAATCGTCTGCTGATCCAGGATGTATAAAGGTTTGTCAAAATTGGCCACACGCCTTTGGATTTCCTCTTGTAGAATACTGACCTGGGCATTCTGGCAACCCAGACTTAAAATCGTTGCTCCAGCCACATTAGGATGTGTAATGTACCCCGCCAATAACCCACACAATGTCTGTGAATCTTGCCTCGTGCCCCCACAACCACCGGTATGGGTTAAAAACTTAATGCCATCTACATTCGGGAACAAACGGTTTGTCTTTTCTTTTTGCTCCGTATAACTCAACTGGGCGTTCAAAATATCGTCCAGACTTTTTCCTTCCTCATATAAAGAAATCAGCGCTTTGGCCTGCTGCTGATAAGTTTCGTTGCGACCATAGCCTAAATTATTCAACAAAGCCTCTTGAATGACCTCCAGATTTCTATTTTCACAGAAAACCATTGGGATCACTAACCAATAATTGGCAGTGCCTACCTGCCCGTCACTTCGGTGAAAACCATTAAATGTGCGGTCTTTCCAAGCCGATACATCCGGCTTATTCCATGATAAATGTGCTTCATTGGTTTCAAAACTGGTTGCTGCATGTTTGATATTGGTGGTGGTCAATAGAGAACCAGCCGGAATGTCAGTTTGGGCTTTACCCACCAACACGCCATACATGATCAATTCATCATTCGGTTTTAAATCCACCGTATTGAACTTATGTTTAGCAGCCACCTGGTCTTGTAACAGATAATCCACACCATCATAGCTCAATGTCTCGCCCTGCAACAGGTCTGTTAACGCCACTAGCACATTATCCTTTGGATGAACCTTTAATATTCTTTGCTTCATTAATTGCTTTGTAAATGTTTTTCTGATTGCTGTAATGCTTCCTTCATTCCTGAAGTTAAAATCAGTTGATATTGTTCTGTTATTGTTTCTTTCAAACCCGGTAACCCAGACAAATCTGCTCCCCATAACCCGGCATCCGCCAATACCTGCTGCACATACTCTTCCTGTGGCAACCTGCTTTTTTCATGGAAATAAGCGACTTGGTCATCAGTAATCTGATATTCTCTACCTTGATAAGCCCCAAAGTACTGTCCATTTGAAGAAGCCCTGCTTACCCGCATAAATACCAGATATGCAGCAAAACCAAGGGCAATATTTGTCGGAACCTGATGGTACTTCTTATAGTAATTCAGCAATACCGGAATCACACGGATCTTGATTTTCATCGTGTACTGGAAGGTAATATTGATCCAGGAATGTGCAATAAAAGGATTTGCAAAACGATCAATTACACTATCCGCGAAAGCAGCAGACAACGCTACAGCCACCTCATAAGGAATTGCAGGGGCAATTTCTTTTTGCATCACCTTGGTAATGTATCTTTTTAAAGGTGCCTCTGTCATCGCTTCAGCCACTGTTGGAATGCCAGAAAGAAAAGCAATTGCCGCTGCAAGGGTATGCGATCCGTTTAACAGCCGAACTTTCAACTCTCTGTAAATCTCAATATCAGGTTTTACAATAATCCCTTCATCAACTCCTGTTAAGCCAAGCAGTCTTTCTACTTTTGGCCCTCCTTCAATTGCCCAGAGGCGATAAGGTTCGGCCATAATCAACAGCTGATCGGTATAACCCAACTCCTCTTCCAATTCTTTCAATACCACAGCATCAGGTTTTCCGGGCACAATTCTGTCTACCAATGAATTACAAAAATGTATATGTTGTTTCAACCAAGCCACAAATTCAACTCCCAAACCCTGGTACTCAGCCAATTCAAAAACGATCGCTTCCAGCTTTTTTCCGTTATCGGGAATCAATTCTGTGGCAATGACCACCAAATCATATTCATCAGTTTCGCTTGCTAAAGCTTTAAATCTCGTGTACAGTACCGCCAGCAATTTCGCCGGAAATGAACTGGGCGAACCTTGCTGAACAGCCTCCTTAACCAGCTGTATCCCAACCTCAGTTGTATTAGAAACGATCAACCTTAAATCTTTGCTAACCGCTATAGCTAAAATACGCTCCCAATCTTTATCTGCTGTTAACACACGGCTGATCGCTGAAGAAACAATATTTTCCTTTATTTTCTCTCCTTTTTCAATTCCTCGGACACATATCGTGTACAAACTATCTTGCTTGGTAAAAGCACTGGTATCTCCCTTGCTGGTCGATTTTACCACCGCAATCCTACCATTAAAAGCACCAATAAGATTTGCTTTATTGATAAAATAATCTGGGAGGCCACGTAATAGTACGCCAGTTCCAAATTGTAAGACCCTTTCAGGAAGGTTAAAATGCCTTTGATCAGGAACGATTAGCTTCGCTGATCCCATACCATTTAAGGTGTTTTTGGATAGTATCATCTGTTAAATTACATTCGGTTAGAAACAATTCTACATAATAATTATAAGGAATGATCGGCTTGACTGGAAATTATTTGCGCAATCGTTATCGGGAACGTTATCGTGCAAAATATATCAGGCTATTTCATCAGAAAGGGCTTTATTTAAAGAAATTCAGGGGTATTGGCGACAACCAGCGGATCAGATCCGGAAGGTCATAATACGCGAGCACACCCGGAATCAGTTCGCTATATCCGTCCTTTTGTAAGGGATTTTGTAACCTGCTGAGGTAAGAAGGTGTACCTTGGTATAAATCGAGCTGAACAATAGCAGGTTCCAGAAAGGCAGCATGCATTGCCGGAACATTCAACAAGCCATTACTGCGAATCATTATTTTTTTAGCCGCAAATGATTCTTTTATAGCTTCGCCGCCAGAAGCCCCCGCTTCATTCGCAAAATATGGATTGGTTTTAATAAACTCAACTAAGCAAAGTAAATCATAAACCCGTTGTCCAGCTAGCGGCTTTCCAATGTGCAAGGCAAACATTGCATTTCTGTATTCTTTGTTCTGATATTTAGGGTCATTTAAACCAGCTTTATCTTTGGTTTCCCCCATCCCTCTCAAATCCGGCAGGACCAATGCACAGCCCTGATCCAGGTACTGCTTTAATGAAACAGTATCCATAGCCAGACTCTCTTTACCAGCCTCAGCTGTCCAGATTAAAACTTGTTTAACCTGACCGGTCGGCTTTAACAAGAGGAAAGGCAAAGGGATTTCCCCCGGAGTCCTGAGGATCACTTTATAAAACTTTAATCCATTCTGCCACAAAGAGTCAACCACAAATGACTCTACTTTTAATTTACCAGCAGGCAAAGCCAATAATTGTTTGATTTTGTTGCGCCTAACCCTCTGATCCTGGTTGGAAAAAGCAGTTCTTTGCGGGGCTAAATCCTGGTATAAAGAAAGATGGTAGTCTGCCAAACTTCGTTCATTAGGATAGATAGACTGCAGTAATCCCTTCGGACTAACGAATAATTTCTCTGCTGGCAGCACCTCCATATCTCCTTCCTTTACCGGACTGGAATCCTTATAAAAATGCTGACGAAACCAAGTCACAGCAGCCTCCCTTTTAGGTTGAGATAAACCATGACCATCTGCATAGCTAAACAGCGACAAGTCGTCCTGAGCACCCAAATCCAAATAGACCTGTCTAAGGTCCCTATAAGACTCCAGCGTTCCCTGATAGTCAATAAAATCGTATTCCCCAGCCAATACCAACAAGGGTTTCGGTGCTGCCGCAATCAGATAATCGCTCATTTCCAATTGGGCTTCGCCCTCCCCAGGTATTTGTGCGCAGCCGTCTGCAGGCCCAGTCATGGCTAAGGTACGCGCTCTGCTACCCAGATAACTACAGGGAGCAAGTACTTTTACACGCGCGTCCATAGCTGCAAAATAGATCACCTGCATCCCTCCACCACTATTTCCTATACAGCCAATCCTGGAAGGATCTACTTCTTTTCTTGTACAGAGGTAATCGAGTCCCCGCATATTGTCGAAAAGCTCATATACAGCCACTGAACTTCCTAAAAGATTGGCAGATTGATTGAGCAGCGTATGCTCTGTTGTTCCTCCTTTAGTTTGAGGCTTACCTCCTTCATCCAGCAGTTGATGCCTTTCCGACTGTGAAATCGGGTCTATCACAAAAACAACAAAACCATTCTTTGCAAAAAGAATGGCAGCTTGCTGATAAGACGGTGTCGCCTTTCCGGCATCTTCATGTCCACAAAACATCAACACTGTCGGGAAAGGCCCTTTACCTGCTGGCAGGTAAAGATTTGCAGTCACATGATGGTTCCTGAAACTTTCGTAAATGATCTTTTCAATCCGATAACCAGGCTGTAATATAGTTCCTGAAATCTTCGGATTTAACGCCGATTTAAGAGGAAATCCTTTGATTACCGCATCAATACCAGCCCTCACTTTGGCCTGATAACGGAGTGTGGCGTCCCTGGATCCCTTAGCAGCATTCAACATGCTGCTCCTCGCTTCATATTGAGCGGTCATTTTCCCAATGAGGTAAGTATTTAAACTGGCCTCTCCCTTCCAATCCAGCACATCAAAGGGCTTTTGAGCACAACTGATTGCCATAGCAAAAAGGAACAGGCCAACCGTACTTAAAGCTTTTTTAACCATGCCGGGTATTTCTTATCTATCAGACTTTCAGGCCATTTGCCATACCAGGCGTAACCTGTACGTCTTTCCACTTCAATCTCTGCGAGTGTCTTTTTAGGAATACTTTCCCTGCCCATGAAAATAGGTGTATTATTTGTAATCTCATAAAACCTAGCCCAGATCACACTCGAAGCATCAGGTTTCAACACTCGGTCCTTACCTCCAACTTGATTAGGATCTTTGATGAAAACAAAATCATAACCTGTAATCTTAGACTTTTGAAACCAGTCTACAGCAGATTTTATAGACGTTACAACTGCAGCAGAAGGATTTTTCTGGCGCATTAAAAATTCTACAATATACACAGATTCCATACCACTCAATGAAATCGGCTCAAATGCACGGGCCTGGGCTGGTTTTAAAGTATGCTGATCATATTGTGCACACCATACGGTTAACTTTCCATCCTGTAGCACCTGTGTCTTCAAAATGCAGGAAATCCCCTTATCAATGGCTGCCAGGGCGCGCTTACGTTCTGCTTCCGGCAATACTTCAAAACACTCTTTTCCCTCTGCCAGATCCTGCATGACATTCAACACATTCACCATCGCATTGTCGTTATAGGTGATTTGAGCACGGTATAAATGATGATCTGGGAAATATTGAGGCCAGCCGCCATTTTCATATTGTGCCTTAAATAGGTAATTGATACCCTTTTTTACCGCAGCAAGGTAAGCTGGATTTCGGGTATTCGCATAGGCTTTCACTAAGTACCGCAGCTCTTTTGTAGTTGCTTTATTGTCAATAGTCGCATCATCATGTAAAGAATCCGCTTTAATCTCCAGTCGAAGCTTCGTAGAAATCGGCTGGTCATAATCAATTGGCACCTTTCCAACAGCTTTTGGCCATCCGCCCACACTACGCTGATAAACCAACATCTTTTCTGCAGTACTATCCAGCTGTAAAGCTGACCCGCTGAGGTTCTGCGCCACTGCGCAAGAACTCAGCAAAGCAGGTAAAAGAGCGAATATTAATCTTTTCATTTTGTTAAGTTAGAAGGTAACTGCTGACTAAGCCATTGAACCAGGTCTGTTGCTGCAGCAAAATTATCATAGTCGGCTGGCAATTTCCGACCGTCTACATACTCATTATACAACCAGGGATCGCCAATTACGAAGACCGTCCCTTTGCCATACTTAGAGATCGCAATGACATTATTCCCGGCACTATCCTTGACAATCGCTACTGCAGGACTACTTAATGAAAGACTACTAAACTCCTTCACAAACAACTGCTTTGAATTCTTGAAGATAGAATTTCTTGCAGGAATATCGATCCTAGCAGTTTCATATTCGTTCTTATTTACCCGCCCTTTACTATCCTTATTGAACTGTATACCGAAAGGTTTAGCCAGTTGATTAAAATGATCCAATTCCGTATTTCCAGTATCATTCGCCATCAGCACCAATAAGCCCCCTGCTTTCACCCAGGCAGTCAGGTCTTTGATATGATTTACCTCAATATAGTTCGGCTTTGGGCTTTCTTTCTCTGTATCTGGGTCAACAATAATGTATACTGCAGCATCGCTGAGGTTTTTTAAGGTTGGTCCTTCATCCAACTCTTTAGTTTTGAAACCATTCCTTTCAAAGATACCACCCCACATAGAAAAGCCCCCATTTGCCCGTTCTGCCCATTTATAATGCCAGGACAGGTCATTTCCACTTTGGTCTTTCTTGATTTCATGGTTAAAGTAATTGTCGAGCAACACCGTTTTTCCTTGACCAGGTTTTGCTGATGCTGCCCACTCCATTTCATTCGCAGCTAGTAAAAATGCGCCAACACCTTTAGGATCATTGGTGATGACCGGCTCGCTCATGTAATAAGCAAAACTGCCATCACGGTAAGGTTTGCCGCCTAAACCGGAAACACTAACGGTACCTTTCAGGTTTACCCTGTCTGCGGAAACCTGCTCCACGAATACCTTACCCATACCGCGATAAGCCTTCTCTGCAACAGCAAGATATATGTTAGACAAATCACCAGTCCTTACCCCCTTAGCCAGGCTATACACAAACATTGCCGAAGCAGAAGCTTCCGGATAGTTTCCTTTCGCATTCGGTTTGTCTAATATATCATACCAGAGTCCGCTTTTAGGATCCTGATATTTTTTGATCGCTACGGCTGTCCTGTTTAAAATCGCCTGAAGTTCTTTTCGTTTTGGATGGTCCTTAGGGAAATATTCCAAGGCATCTACTAAAGCCATAGCATACCAACCCATTGCCCTTCCCCAGAAATTAGGCGATTGTCCCGTCACCGGATTTGCCCATTTCTGTTCTTTAGATTCATCCCATCCATGATATAGTAAACCAGTTTTCGGATCTTTACTATATTTCTCCATCAGAATGAACTGATTCGCAATGTCGTCAAAAGCAGCCTGATCACCTACTAAAGCGGCATATTCCGCATAAAAAGGCTGCCCCATGTACAAGCCATCCAGCCACATCTGACTAGGATAAATCTTTTTATGCCAGAAACCGCCTTCTTTGGTTCTAGGATGACCCTTTAGCTGCTCCCTTAATGCGGTAGCCGCTTTAAAATATTTCACCTGACCGGTTACTTTGTATAAAGTCAGCAGCGACCGACCATTCTTGATATTGTCAATATTATAATCCTGTGGCTTATAGCGTTGAATCACTCCGTCTTTTGTCACAAAAAAGTCCATGCTTTTCTGCATATATTTGAAATATTCGCCTTTTCCGGTTCTTTTCCAAAGCCCATCAATTCCTTCCAAGATTACCCCTTGGTCATAAGCCCATTTTACAGGCTTAGGCTGCTCAGGATTAAGGTTCAGTGAATCTGCCCATATTTCCATTACTGTAGCCGCCATACGCGCTGAGAGCGGCTTATTCGCCTGCGCATTGGCTACAGGAGCATAGCTTGCCTGCAGGAGCAGCACAGCAGCCGCAGTATTTATCCAGGTTATTTTCATTTTATTTCTTTAATTGAAATTCAGTTTAACTCATTTTGCCGGAGCAAGCTGTTTTGTACCTACCTAATTATTTCTTTATTTCGAGTACCGCCGGCTTAGCATCATGGGTAAATTCAGAAAGTGCCCTGGCTTTAGCAGTTGCAGTACCAGACATTTTAAGGTCTTTATTCTGGTCTCCAGAAACACGGATCAGTATTTCTGCATTGGTATAGTCTATATTTTTGAAGTAAACAGATTTTCCGTTTTGGACATACAATAGTGGCTTTGCTTTCGGTACATCCAAATGCACATTCGTCAACTGAATATTTTTAGCCTCCTGTATATCAACACCTTCATCAGCTTTAATCACTAAATTATTGAGATAAATATCGCTAATACTCATCTCCGGCAAACCTCGTACAAACACAGCTTTGGCCGCTCCATCGCAAACTACATTCTCGATATAAAACTTCCTGAATACTGGTGTTTCTTCTGTAACAGGTAATAATTCTACTTTAGGCGCTGTACGTTGCTCGCCTGTTAGAGGAACCGGATCCACCGCAGCATAGTACATGTCAAAAAGAATCGCTTCACCAGCTATATCTTTCATATTGATGTCTTTAGCGTAGATGTTTTCTACAACCCCGCCTCTTCCTCTGGTAGTTTTAAATCGCAAACCGATATCAGTCCCAATAAAAGTACAATCAGAGATAAAGATGTTTTTAGCACCGCCAGACATTTCACTGCCGATTACGAAACCACCATGCGCATGGTAAACCGTGCTGTTTCTAATGATTACATTTTCTGTAGGCACCCCACGTTCTCTTCCCGCAGCATCTCGACCGGATTTAATGCAAATCCCATCATCACCTACATCAAATGTACTGCCTTCAATCAATACATTTTTACAAGACTCAATGTCTATACCATCCCCATTCTGGGCATACCAGGGGTTCTTAACGTAAATATTTCTAACGGTAATGTCCTCGCTCATCAAAGGATGGAGATTCCATGCCGGAGAATTCTGAAAAGTCACGCCCTCCAGCAAAATCTGCTTGCAACGGTACAATACCATTAAGTTAGGACGTAAAAAGTCTTTAATACTTTCATAGAACTCCGGAGTTTTATCAGCACTGATTTTTCCAGGATCCTTCATTGTTGATCCTTTCATTGTCAATGCCGAAGGATACCATATTTTCTTATTCTCACTTACCAAACCACCTGAAGCCAATAATTTCTTCCATTGGCTTTCCGTCAGCTTATCTCTTTTTACCATTCTCCAGGCATCACCGCCGCCATCAATAATTCCAAAACCAGTGATGGCAATATTTACCTGGTCATTTGCCCAGATTGGAGATTGATTGCGCATTTGAGGGAATCCTTCCCAATTTCCCTTCACCAGTTCATACTGTTTGAAATCCTTGGTAAATTGCAGTAAGGAATTCTTCTGTAAGTGAAGGTTCACATTGCTTTTTAACTCTACAGGTCCGCTCAGCCATAAGCCAGCAGGGATGACCACAACACCCCCACCTTTTTTGCTCATGGCCTGGATCGCAGAATTAATGCTTTTAGTATTTAAAGTGATGCCATCATTTTTTGCACCATAGCTAAGAATATTAATCGTATCTTTTTTAAACGATGTTCCTTTTACTGTCGGTAAGTTGTCAAATGAATACTGCTGTTCTTTGCTGGAAGCTTGTGCTTTGGAAACCATCGGATTCCATAACAAAAGCGCCACAGATAAAGACCAGAACATAGGGTTAATCTTGTTCATACAAGGAGGTTTAGGTATCGTAATATATTTGGTGACCGCTGATTTCAGCTGGTTCACAATTCTACATAGTTTTGTGAGAGAATAAAACAAAAGCGCTCAAAATAACTGCGCAATCGTTCCCGTATTGCTGCTATTTAATTGGTTCTACACGGAACCAATCCAGGTCAACATATCCAGAATCATTGCTTTTTCCTTTTTTAACCGCAAAAAGGCCCATTTTTGCGCCTATCCACTGCCCTTCTTCTGCCTGGAAAGATCCCGGAATCGCTTTAAAGTCCTTCCCGTCAAGGCTGTAACTAAAGGTACAGACAGCTCCCTCCTTTACCTGAACCCGCAAATAAACGTCCTCTGCCTGAACATGACTGATTGGAGGTGCGAAATTTCCTTTTATCTTTTCTTTTGCCAATACCTCTTTCCAATCCGCAATCTTGATTTCCTGTTCCCTTTTGCCTTTAGCTGCATCCATACAGTTGGTATACACTAAAGAGAGTACTCCTTTATTACTTTTCAAAGCAAGGTTCGCATAGCTTCTGCCCATTATAATCAGACCCACTTTTTCTTCCTCCAATTTTACACTCGCATTAAATGTAATTTTTGCCGTAGCCATAAACTCCTCTGCAGGGAATTTTTGTAAGAGCAGGTTGGGTACTTCCCAATAATTATTCATTTCTTCTGGGCCCGCTTGGGTGAAAAACCTTAAGCTTCCTTTTCCAGGATTCATAAATGCCCAGGTCGCTTCAGGATTCGCCTGCCACTGCCACTGAAGGCCCATCCTATTTTCATTAAACTCGTCGCTTTCTGCTGGCGTAGTTATTGGGTAAACCTTTGCCACAGCCGGTTTTTTATATTCCAAAACTGGAGTTCCAATTCCTGTTCCCGCAGGATCAATTCCGATGACCGGCCAGTCTTTAATCCATTTCATCGGTTGTAAATGTACCACACGGCCATAAACGCCTTTATCCTGGAAATGCAAGAACCAGTCTTCACCGCCTGGCGTGTCTACCCAAGCCCCCTGATGAGGGCCGTTTATTGGAGATTTCCCCTGATCCATCACAACTTTTCTTTCATAAGGACCATACACGTTTTTCGAACGCAATACCAGCTGCCATCCGGTAGCAACACCCCCTGCAGGTGCAAACAGATAATAGTAACCGTTTCGCTTATAAAATTTAGGCCCTTCAATGGTTGGGTCATCTTCATGACCGTCATAAACCAACTGGCCCTGATCGATGGCCCGATCTCCAGCTTCATTAAGCCTTTTAACCGCTAGCACACTTTTAATTCCCGCCCGACTACCGGCATAAGCATATGCCAGATAAACTTTGCCATCCTCATCCCAAAGCGGACAAGGATCAATCAATCCTTTTCCTGCGGCCACCATGACTGGTGCAGACCATTCTCCGCGCGGATCTTTCGCTTTAATCAGGTATATCCCAAAGTCCGGATCCGGGTAATAAATATAAAATTCTCCTTTATGATAACGAATTGCTGGTGCCCAAACCCCATTTCCATGTTGCGTTTTCGAGAAATGAGCTTCCGGAATTTGACGCGTTAAAGCATGGCCGATAATTGACCAATTCACCAGATCTTTCGAATGAAGGATCGGCAAACCAGGTACGCCATCAAAACTTGAGGCAATCATGTAATAATCATCGCCTACACGAATTGCATCTGGATCTGAATAATCAGCGTTCAAAATTGGGTTTTTATACTTTCCATTCCCAAGGTCGGCCACCCAGACTTTACTGATGCTGGTTTTAGCAGGGACTGATCTTTCCCTTGCTGTGCTTCCAATCTTGACCACACTTCCTTTTACATCTTTCGGAGCTTGTGCCATCACCGTTCCTCCGCAAAGGAGAAAACTTGCCATCCATAAACTACTCCTCCATAAAGGGCGATTTTTAATTATTGTTTCGGCTTCCATAAACTATTTCCTGAAAATATCTTGACTAATGTATATGCTTTGGCTTCTTGCTTTGACAACTGCTTTGACCATTCGATTCTTTCCTTAGCAACTCCTCCCGGACCTTTCGAACCATATTCTGCATAATAGCTGGACTTATGGTTATCGTTTTCATTCCAGGCACGCCAACCCGTAGGTAAAATATGGGAATCCATATCCGTGTTTATAAATACCGTATTTGCATAAGGACGCCATGGCCTGCCAAGGTTTACTTTTTCTATACCAGGAGCTGCCGTTAGTTTACAGTCAATAAAGACAAAACCGTAGCGTTGTGCCGCTGTGGTTGAAGCAGCGGTGATGTAGGAGTTTTTCTTACTATGAATATGACAACGTTCAAAAACGACGGTTGCTGCACCAAAAATAAAATCAGTGGTTCCTTCGATATAACAGTCCAGATAATATTGCCTGCTGGTATCTACAGCAGGGAAAAGTGTATCCTGATTCCCTAATATCCGGCAATTCTTAACCACCACGCGGTCGCCCTCCGTATGCAACGCAACCGCTTGGCCAACCGGTCCTGCGCTATTTTCAATCGTCAGTCGTTCAGCCCTGAAATCATTTCCCTGAACCAATAACGTATAGGAATTATAAGTATTAAAACCTTCCTTGCCCGAATAATCACCGTTAGAGATCACCGTATTAGCAGAATCTTCTCCTAAAAGAAAGACTTTCGTTTTCCAGGAAGGCACGATCAGCTTCTCTTGATAAACTCCTTTTTTAATGTGGATGGTGACTACTGAATCAGAGAAATCGCGCACCGCATTGATGGCTGCCTGAATCGTTTGAAAATCAGCAGTACCATCTTTACTTACGGTAAAAGATCTAGGGACCTTTTGAACCTTTTTCTGATCCTGTGCTTTCGTTTCAAAACAAACGCAAAACAAAAGGAATAAGATTAATTTTTTGCTGGCACCCATCCTTTAAATATCTTTTCTAATGTATACTCTGCAGCTTCCTGATCATTCAGCTGCCTAGACCAACTCACTCTATTAGCAATGGAACTTCCTCGCCCTGTATTCTTGTATTCCGCATAAAAAGCAGTTTGCTCATTGCTTGTTTTACCCCAATTGTTCCATCCTGCTGCGTTAATCATTGCACCAAGGTCACAATTCAGAAAAACAACCTTAGCATACGGACGCCATGGTCTGCCTAAATAAACAGATTGTGCAGCCGCAGTTCCGGTCAGCTTACAATTCAAAAACACGTAGCCATGTTTTACTGAATCCGGTGCAGAAGAAGCAGTAACAAATCCCGGCGACTTACAAAAGAGCTCGCAATCTTCAAATACCGCAGTGGCTGATCCGAAGATAAAATCTACCGTTCCACTGATAAAACACCGGTAAAAGTATTGTTTACTGCCCTGACCATAAGTATACAAAGTATCCTGAAAACCCAGCATTCTACAATTCAAAAAGCTGGCTTTATCACCAGCTACCCATAGCGCTACAGCCTGACCTACCGGCCCAGCTGTATTTTCAAAAGTGATGTTCTTTGCAGTAAATTCATCTCCATAGATGTAAAATCCAGCAGATCCTGAGGTGCCCATTTCCTCACCAAAGCGGTTTTTCTTTTGCGCGTAATCATCGTAAGTGAGGATAGTCTTCTCTACATCTTCCCCAATCAGTGTCACCATTTTCTTAGAAGCCGAAAGATTCAGCTTCTCTTTGTATTTTCCATTTTTTATAAAAATGGTAGTAGTCACCTTTCTAAAATCTGGAACGGCATTGATCGCTTCCTGGACCGTTTTAAAATCACCGCTGCCATCCTGGGCAACCACAAGTCGCCGATCTTCCGCTTTTAGCTGTCCAAGACTAAAAACACCAAAGACCGCGAGCCATAATATCATCTTCATTTCTTTGCTGGTTTTGGTTTAACAATGTAATTACAAAGCTCCAGTTGTTGCTTTTTCATTTCCGAGAGCACAAGCTGCGCTATTTTTCTGGCGCCAAATTCATTAAAATGAGTATTGTCTTTTTTTCCTTCCGGATAATTTGGATGAGCAGCTGGTTCAAGCTGCATAAACAACTTTTTAGTAGCCTCTGGACCCATTTTCTGATAGAGCGCCCTACTGTCTCTATCCAAATCAATTAAAGGTACCCCATACATTCTTGCCACTTCGTATACCGCAGCGGTATATTCCGCATGTGTTTCTTTTGCCTGTCCGTTTTGATCAAAGCTCATTCTGGATACTGGTGTAATCAGCACAGGAATCGTATTTTTCGCCCTGCTTTCTTTGATAAACCGACCAAGGTTTACTTTATAATCGGCCACAGGTGTATACCTGTCTTTATACTTTTCTTCTTTAGCCTCATCATTATGGCCAAACTGTATCAGTACATAATCCCCTTTGCTTAAGCTGTCTGCCAGATTTTCCCAACGTTTTTCAGAAAGGAACGTCCTGGTGCTTCGACCACCCTTCGCACGATTGTTAAATTGCACCTCCGTACTAAAGAAACCGGCAAAAGGCATCCCCCAACCCGTTAATGGTGCTCTGGAACTTTCGTAGTTGCACATCGTCGAATCCCCAATCATCCAAACATTAATTGGTTTTCGGAAAGGGATAAATGCACTGCATACCCACAAAAGGCCAACTGCAGCTATTTTAAATTTTCTAAATCGAGAGATTTGAATCATTTCTTGCTTCATTTTTCATTTCGCCAAACCCCATCTTCATACAAACCAACCCTCCAATTCAGCTTATTTAATCATCTTTTTACTGAAGTATAGTAAAATTTACTTTTGCTTATTTAACCAGATACGCTAATACCGGTAAATGCAATGCCCTCATTTCCTTTAAAACCAGCTGAGCCATTTCCCTTGCACCAAGCTCATTAAAATGTGTATCGTCTTTTTTTCCCTCCGGATAATTCGGATGCTCTCCCGGTTCCAAATGATTGAACAGTAATTTACTCTGCTCAGGACCATACTGCTGTAATAACACCTGACTCTTTAAGTCCAGGTCAATCAGCGGAACTGCCGCTGATTTTGCCAGTTCCCTAACCAGATCAGCATACACCTGATGTGTTTCTTTAACTTTTCCATCTGTATCAAAACTTCTTCTGGCGACTGGCGTAATCAATATGGGTATCGCTCCCTTTGCCCGGCTCTCCAGAACAAACTTCGATAAGTTCTTTACGAAATCCACTTCGGATGTATAACTAGCCTTGGTTTTAACTTCATCATTATGTCCAAATTGAATCATCACATAATCACCTTTTTGAAGCTCCGAAACCACCGGTGCCCATAAGTTCTCTGCAATAAAGGTTTTGGTACTTCTACCATTCTTCGCCCGGTTATCAACCAGAACTTCTTTACTGAAAAAGTTCGCAAAAGGCATTCCCCATCCTGTTTCAGGGAAGGCGCTTGCTGACTTAACAGCAAGCGTGGAATCCCCAATCAGGTATATGGTCAATTTTTTACTGGCAGGAATAAAAGATACCATTCCTAAAGCCAAACAAATAAAAACAACCGGCCAATTATATCTTTTCATCATTATATTTTAAAATGTCCATCTTGGATCACCCAAGGGCCCTCCACTTGTACTGCTCGTCCATAGTAATGATCCTGCAGGTAAATTAAACTTAACCGTTGCTGCATTCCATCCCGGATCAACTGTTTGTCCCTGCGTAGATGCGCCTGGCAAAGGCAATGCCGTTCCACCTATCGCTGTTTTCAGGTTAAAGGTATTGTTATTGGTAAAAGAGATAGATGAAGATCCCGCAGTACTATTGATCACTCCCAATATCACCCCTGAGCGCGGCCCATTGGCTAGAATCGAATTTCTAAAGGTAAAGTTCACTGGATTTGCTGCTGCATTAATCAATAGATAATTGCTGTTAAAGCCAATGTTATTGATGGTACAGCTGCGAATAGTGATTTCAGCAGGTGTTCCAGGTATCACCGTTCTACAACTCACCAAGCCTGGAGAACTGTTAAAGATGGTACTATTGGTAATGGTTAATGATTTATAGGCCAGCTTATCCATGTGAAAAAGGTAATAATTCGCACCCGATATCTCATAAATCAGGCAATTATTAAAGGCAAGATCTTCCATCGTGAACAGACTGCCACGATCACACCTTACAATACCAGTACTGATGCCGTGAATCCAGGAGTTGGTTGCCCTCACAGTTTTGAAAGCCGCCGCTGCCGCATTTGAATTGGCACTGGTCAGATCGCAGAAATAAGTAGCGATATAGGCTGTTCCGTCAAAGTTAATCCCAGTAACTGCCAAGCCTGCTCCGGTACCAAATAATGCAAATCCTTTAAAGTTTACTTTTACCAATTCTGGATTGTCATTTACAGACCTCAAATTGATCATTTTCCCGCTAAGCGTGATGACTGCCGGTAATTCGTAAGTTCCATTTTCCAGACCGATCACTGCATTATCTCCGGCATTCGCAATAATGGCAGCCAGGTTATCTCCAGGACTCACTTTAACGGTGTATACAATTACTGCAGTAGTGCTAAAAGTTGTATAACCATTGCTTTTTGTTCCGGAAAACAGTTCTGCAGTATATTTCGTGCTGTTGCTGAGTCCGGAAATGGTCACTTTCTTGTTGGCAATATCTGCTGAGCTCAAGGCAGTCGTAATTGCCGGCCCTGTTTCAGGGGTAACCACAATTTTTGAACCTTCAGGTACCGTCGAAAAATATAAGGTAACACTGCTTTCTCTAGCTACAGTCAGGTCGTCACGGAACAACTGCGTGCCTACAATCTTAAATCCACCATTGGTGACAATGTATTTAGATTCCGGTTGTGATGCAGTCGCATTTGCTTTTACACGGGCAAAATATTTAAGCCTTAATTTAAGGTCTCCCTCTTTCACGGTGTAACCAGTAGTATCTGTTTTGGCGCTAAAGTCCGTCGTAGAGAACAGCGAATCTGTAGAGAAATCTACGGTGTAATTATATTGATTATTCCCTGTAAACAAAGGTGCAACCCAGGTTAACTTCGCGGAGTTTTCTGAAACTACGACTTTCACTGCAGAAACCTTGAAAATTCTTGGGGCTTCAGTTGGTTGTTCGTCCTTTTTACAGGAAGAAATGCAGAAGAATAAACTTGCCATCATCAGGCAATGACAAGCGGTGATTATATTTCTTTTCATGATTGTATAGACTTAATAACCATTATTTTGAAT
The DNA here is from genome assembly GCF_019802255.1 of Pedobacter polysacchareus. Classification (GTDB taxonomy): domain Bacteria; phylum Bacteroidota; class Bacteroidia; order Sphingobacteriales; family Sphingobacteriaceae; genus Pedobacter; species Pedobacter polysacchareus. Next base: position 219,916 of record NZ_JAHYSS010000003.1, read on the forward strand.
CAGATTCGGAGTTTCAATCATTACCGTCCTAGGATAAGGCAACAACTCCCTTTCATTCGCTTTAAAGTAGGTAACGAAACCATTTGCGGTACCCGAAATAGAGCCGGAAATAGGATCATCATTGACCGCAAAACGCCACGCTTTAGTTACATAACCACCTGCAGGCGCTCCAGATGTTCCCAATCCTTTGGTATAAAACACGGTATTTGGGGTACCACCATACAGGTCGAGATTCGCCACTTCGGCTACGCTGTTTGTTCTCAGATAATCATTTTCTTTCACATAAATGTATAGCGGTACATTTTCATAAGGTCCCTGCCCCAGCATAAAAGCCCTCAATTTATCGCGTGTTTCTTTAAATTTAGTCTCCATCAGGTTCCAGCGGATCAAGTCGTATTTACGAATCCCTTCTCCACCAAATTCCAGCAATCGTTCTTTTACAATCGCCTCAAAAAAGGCTTGTTTATCCTGCGGAGTCGCTGGAATCAGATTTTCAAAACCTTTATAAGCGCGTCTGCGTACTCTTTCTAATGCTGTTTGTGCAGCTGCAGTAGGTCCACCATTCACTTCATTCTCCGCTTCTGCAAACATCAGCAGCACATCAGAAAAGCGTAAAATTGGCCAGTTGATTGCGAAATTCTGAGAGGTAGAAGAATTGTTAAATGCAGTCCATGCCTTTCTGAACTTCCCATCAGTCAGGGTATTCGCAGTATTCAGTGTTTTCTTAGAATTGTCATTGATCTCAAATACACCAATGGTTACATCCCTGCGGCAATCCATTGAAGGATCAAATTCATAAAAGTAAGTAGCAATCGCATTCATCCCTCCTCCACCTTGTCCGAAAGTAGATTTTGCAGAATACCTTAAACCATTATAATAACCCAATTTACTATCTGTAGAAGCATTGGCGCCATAAGCAGCCACTTCCAGCATCAATTCATGGGCATCATCTAAACGCTGGCCATGCAAAGTCTTAAACACATCCTCATAGTTTGGATTTAAATTATGTACACCTGCCGCTGCAATCACCTCTGCACACTCTGTAGCAGCAATCTTATAATAGGTTAAATAATCTGCCCTACGTTCCATTTTACGACTGTCCGTACGTAAGGAATACCCACCTCTAGCCAATGCAATACGCGCTCTTAGTCCTTTAACAGCGCCTTTCGTAAAACGGAAGCTGCCATCATTGCTCGTTAAAGACCGCCAGGGCACCAGCGTAGCAGCCAGTTCCAGGTCTTTCAGGAGCTGATCGTAAGTTTCGTCGCGGTTACTGTTGCTAAAGTTTAAAGTTGGTGCGTCAGAAGCTGGTACAAAGGTCCCCGGAACATCACCCCAATTGCGGATCAGTTCATGGTAAAACAAAGCCCTTAAAGCCAATGCTTCTCCATAATATCTGCCCATTTCTTCTTTCTGGCTAGTGCTGCCATTTTGATATATATTGGATAAAGGAATATATTTAATGCAAATATTGGCACGCTCTACACCTGAATACAATTGTGCAAAAGGGTTCGCAAGCTCTGTATTGTCTGCACTGGCACCGTACATGCTCACCCCTCTGCGATCAGAAGAACTGTAACTGCCGGAGGTTTTGAAGTCATCTGCACTCAGGTTTAAAATCGTTGCCAATCTATTGCCATAGCCGTTATCGCCCACCAACCTATTGTACACGCCAATCAAGGCATTGTTTGTATATACCGTACTTTCAAAAACCGTAGTAGGCGAAGAAGTAGAAGGAGATTCAAATTCCAACGCTTTTTTACAGGAAGGAAGTACGCTTAAAGTACCAATCGCAAAAGCCATAACGGCCGCTGATAATATTTTCGTTTTCATTTCTTTAATTCTGAGTAGATTAAAAAACAAGATTAAGTCCGGCAAGAATGTATCTGCTGCGTGGATAAGCGGCATAATCGATTCCTGGTGTCAATGGATTGTTCCTTCGGGTATTCGCTTCCGGATCATATCCTGAATAACCTGTAATCGTCAATAGATTATTTACAGTACCATATACGCGAAGTTTGGAAATAAATCCGCTGCGTTTCAATAGGCTTTGTGGAAGTGTATAACCCAAAGTGACATTGGTAATGCGCAGGAAAGAACCGTCCTCTACCGCAAAAGAAGTTAGTGCATAGTTTCCTGGAGTTGGTGTCCAGTAAGTTGTATTTTCGTTCATTGCACTGAGCATCGCAGGATCTGTTACTTTAATCCCCTTAGCATCAAAGTTCTGCCAGCGATCAGTCATGATATTCAACAGATTGTTGTCTTTCACATTAAACTGAGAAGTAAACTCTAAAGTATTCGCATTGTATACCTTGTTTCCAACAGAAAAATTAAGGAATACTGACATGTCAAAATTCTTATAGGTAAACTGGTTGTTGAAGCCACCAATAAACTTTGGCTGTGCATTCCCTAATACGGTACGGTCGTCTTCAGTAATTACCATGCTTTCCGAAGAAGAAAGCTTTCTCACTTTCATGTCTCCAGGCTGTGGCTCTCTGTTTCCGATTAAAGACCTGCTATTAGGTACATCAGATTTCAATGTATAGGTATAGGCTCCGGTATTGGTATTCTGTACATAGTTGAAGTCATTGACAGTGTATCTGCCATCAGAAATGTAGCCATAGAATTGTCCAACCGGTTTTCCTACTTCTACTTTCACATCAGCAAGGCTATTTACCCATCCTGATTGTGTCAGGTAAGCATTCACACCATTTTGCAATTCAAGAATTTTATTCTGGTTGAAGGAGATATTGAAACTGGTATTATAAGTAAAATTCCTGCTTTTCACCGCTAATAAACCCAATTGCAGCTCCAATCCTCTATTTTGGGTTTTCCCTACATTTTGTTGTTGTGTAGGATACCCGGAGATAGTGGAAATATTCGCATCCAACAATAGGTTTTTCGTCCTGTTTTGATATAGATCAACAGTTGCTGTTAAACGGCTGTCGAAAAACTCCATATCCATACCGAAATTCGCAGACATGTTGGTTTCCCATTTAATTTTTGGGTTGGCCAGTTTGTTCGAAATTAATCCTGTACTTACGGACGCATCATTTACAGCATAGCCTCCTGCGGTAGAACTTGCCAGGAATACTGTTCTGAATAAATCCTGTCCAATCCTGCTATTTCCTGCAGCACCATAACTCACTCGAAGTTTTAAACTGTTAAACCATTTTATATTGGCTTGTTTAAAAAACTCTTCTTCGGAGGTACGCCAGGCAATTTGGGCAGAAGGAAAATTACCGTAACGGTTTTCTGGCGCAAATACGGAAATACCATCTCTTCTAAAGTTGAAAGTGGCCAGGTATTTTCCTTTATAAGCATAAGCTGCACGTGCAAAAACAGAAAGGTTTCTAGTCCCTGCTACAGCAGAAGTTGGTTTATCCTGCACCGCACCATTTGGCAAGTCTGTCTTTTGAATATTGGCAAAAGCTTCCTCTGGGCTGATGTTTGCCGGGAACCATTTAATCGTCATGCTATTGGAATTCACATCATCTCTGCGCAGCTCCTGTCCGGCCAAAAGCTCCAGACTATGGTTTTTTCCTAAATCCGGTCTGTAGGTTAAAGTATTGGTATTGATAAAGGAAGTGGTATTGGAATTGTCCAACTGAATGGCCGGCATATTCGCGTTGTTTCTCGCCACACCAGTCAGCAGACCGTTAAATATATCTACATTACGATCGTTAAAGTTCATCCCTAACGTACTTTTTAAACTTAGATTCTTTAAAATCTGAAAGCTCACATACGCACTGCTGATTAAATCATTACGGTAATCGGCTTTTAGTTCATTGTGTGCTAAACTGATGGGATTGGTCAACTGTGTAGCCAGGAAATCTGCATCAAATAAATCACCTGAATCACCACCACCCAGATAAGGAAGGTAACGCACCGCATTCCGTAAACGATTGGCACTCTGAGATTGCGTACTGCTGGTACCAATCCCATCTACACGCTGGCGACTATATCTTGCATTCAAACCAAAACGTAATTTATCGGAGATCTTATGGTCAAAACGAAAAGAAGCAAAGGTTCTTCTATAACCAGACTCCAGCATAATGCCTTCTTCTTTGGTATTGTTTAATGAAAAATTAAAGGTCGTTTTATCGGTTCCTCCAGAGATATTCAGAACCTGGGTACTTGACCATGCCTGGCGACCAAAGACTTTATCCTGCCAATCTACTTTCTCAATGTTCTTATAAATATCTAAATCTTCATAAGTTCCATAAGCTTTTGTAAAATCATCTTTTACTTGCTGAGAAGTATTGTTATTGTACAATTCATACTGATACTTTACAAAATCGTAAGGATCCATTACCTCCAGTTTGTTGACGATCTGACGAGCACCGCCAAATACATCAAAAGAAACCATGGTTTTACCCGGTTTTCCAATTTTAGTGGTAATGATCATTACTCCATTTGAACCTCTGGAACCATAAATTGCTGTTGAAGCGACATCTTTCAATAAATTGATCGATTCAATCTCCCCAGGGGATAAAATAGACAGCGCATTCTCTACAGGAATTCCATCTACTATATATAAAGGTGCGTTATCACCAGTTAATGAACTCCCACCACGCACTTTTACCTGAATATCGGCACCCGGATTACCCTCCGGTGTGGTTACTGATAAGCCGGCCATTTTGCCTGCCAATGCCTGTGCTAAAGTACCTACCGGAAAATCAGCCACATCCTTACTAGACAATACCGATACCGAACCGGTCAGCATTTCTTTCTTTACAGTACCATATCCAATATTGATCATCACCTCATTCAGCTGAGAGACATCTTCCTGTAAAATGAAATTGACTTTTGATTGATTGCCTACGGCTATTTCCTGTGGAACATAACCAATATACCTGGCCATTAATATCGTCTCCCCCTGGTCAGGAACAGAAATCTTGAACTGGCCTTTATCATCTGTACTCACCACAATGGCAGTACCTTTGATCGAAATGCTCACTCCAGGAATAGATTCCTTGTTTGCTTTATCAGTGACTTTTCCAGTTACCTGGCGAATTTTCTGGGCATCCGCCTCGAAAATTACGATAGCCAACAATACAAACAGTAGTAAAAATTTTTTCATACTCGTTCGGTTAAGAATCCCCAGATTTAGGATATGGGGTGGTTTAGTTTATTTTGGTTAGTAGAAAGGCTGCTCAACCTTCCATTAACAATTCTACATTGTTTTTATTAATAAAGTAATGGTAGCGCCAGATAAATTTGCGCAATCGTTCCCGACAACGTTGCCGACCTGGAAATCGGATGCTTTTAATTAGGAGGATAATTGTTATATTGCCCTGTATAGACCAAATTTTAACTTCTTCCTCCTTTTTTCATGTTCGAACCAACTACTTTAAAAGATATAGCAAAGGCCTTGGGCCTATCTACTTCCACCGTTTCAAGGGCTTTAAGAGACACCCACGAAATCAGTGCGGAAACAAAAAAAGTAGTTTTGGAATACGCAGAAAAAATCAACTACCGACCAAATCCCATTGCTTTAAGCTTAAAAGAAAGGCGGACCAAATCTATTGGGGTATTGGTGAGTGAAGTAGCCAACCATTATTTCTCCCAGGCCATTGGCGGAATTGAATCTATTGCTTATGATAGAGGGTATCATGTCATCATCACGCAAACACATGAATCTTACGAAAGAGAAAAAATAAACATTCAGCATTTGGCTTCCAGAGGGGTAGATGGATTATTGGTCTCCTTATCTGCGGAGACAAGTGATACCAGTCATCTGGCGCGTTTACACGAACGCGGATTACCGATGGTCTTTTTCGACAGGGTAGCTAAAGATATTGAAACACATAAAATCAGTGCCAATAATGAACAGGGTGCTTATGATGCTACGATCCAGCTCTTGGAATCCGGACGCAGAAAAATTGCCCACCTGACCAGCTCAGACCACCTTTCAATCAGTATCGAAAGATTGGCAGGCTATACTGCCGCTTTAAATAAATATGGAATTCCCGTTCAGCAGGAATATATCAAATATTGCCCGCATGGAGGAATGTTCCAGGAAGAAACCGAACAGGCCATTCAGGAACTCATGTCCCTGGAAGATAAGCCAGATGCAATCTTTGTGGCCGGCGACCGGCTAAGTATTGGCTGTTTAACGGTATTGAAGAAATTCAACATCTCAGTACCTGAAGAAGTTGCAGTCTCTGGGTTTAGCAATTCCGATGTATTGGATTTATTCAAATCTCCCCTAAGCTCAGTCAGACAGCCCGCTTACGAAATGGGCCGTATGGCCACAGAAATGCTGATCAAACTGATTGAAAGCAAATATCCGGTCACGGAATTTGAAAATAAGGTATTGGATACCGAATTGCTGATCCGCAGTTAATCCGCAGTTAATTAATCCTGTATTTTAGCAATCCGGTACGCACACCTCCGATCACCAGTCACAATGTGGTCCATGCGATCAATACTGACACTTTCTCCAAGAACGTATTTAAATATGTTCAGCTCTGCTGTACAAAACCCCTGACAAGTTTTTGCAGCAGCGCAAATCGGACAATGGTTCTCCACCAGCAAATACCCAGATTCATCTTTCGTATATTCCGCCATGTATCCCTCCCGGGTCCTGATCTCTGCCAGTTTTGCAATGCGATCCTCTAAATCCCTAAGCGGTGATAATTCCTGGAAATAACGTTCTTTTCCCGCTTGTTCAGTAACATCAATTACTTTTTGTAATGCAGCCTCCCCCAATACATCACGCATTCCCGCAATGAGCTTTACCGTTAATTCAGAATGGGTGTCTGGAAATTGGGCATTGCCCTCAGCTGTCAGTTTAAAAAACTGCTTAGGCCTCCCTACTCCTGTCGATTCATTAAATGAATTCACCAATCCCTCTTCCGTAAATTTCAATAATTGTAACCTCGCCCCTTCATTCGTGATCCCCAGCTCCTTCGCTATCGAAGCAGCAGTGAGTGCCCCCCTGGTTTTTAGCAACATTAAAAATCTGTTTGTCTTCATAATCTAATAAAACAAGTGTTTGCTTGTTATATTAACAAAAGTACTAACTTTGTCGAACTTATCAAGCCCATCAACTGATAATTATGCTTTAATAACGTCAAGAAATGGGAGATTAACAATTATTGAATATTGATCACAAGGATTATGAAAATTAAGTTACAAAAAAATACAATGACTATTCCTTTTGCTGCAACAGGCCTGCTGCCTGTTTACATCGTTCCCTATTGGAACGTGCTCTTTAAGTAACACCTAAGCTTTTCCTGCTTACGGCGATCAGAACCGCCTCACCTTTCACTCAGTAATCTTTATAGATTTCATTGAGCAGGTATCCCTATGCCCAAATTTTTAAGAACAATAGCAAATTATTTACCAACAACAACGTCATCCAATGAACATTAAAGAAACAAAACTGCTCGCTTACCCTCTATTATTAATCGCAATTTTCAGTGCTTGCGCCGCACCTCAGCAGCCAGCGCAGCAAACAGTACTTCCGGAATACCCAAGCCTGTTGATTGAACCCAGCAAAACTGAAGTAGCAGTAGAATACCCAGCCATCCTTCAGGGCGAAGAAACGGTAGAAATCAGATCGAAAGTAGATGGCTACATCGAAAAAGTATATGTAACTGAGGGTACCAGCGTAACAAAGGGACAAGCCTTATTTAAAATTGATGCCAACAGTTTCCAGCAAGAAATGAACAGCAAACAGGCTGCGGTGCTTGCTGCCGAAGCAGATTTAGAAACAGCCAGCATCCAGGCAGAAAGAACAAAAGCGCTGGTAGATAAAAAAATTGTGAACGATTTCGAGCTCACTGCCGCTAAAAATGTAGTACGCGTTAAAAAAGCATCACTATTACAGGCAAAAGCCAGTCTATCTGCCGCCAGATCTAACCTGGCATTTACGCATATCGTAAGTCCAATAAATGGTGTAGTAGGTAGCTTGCCTCATAAAATAGGAAGTTTGGTGAGCAGCAGCGCTGAAACACCACTAACCAGTATCGCCAATACCGCAAAAATCTACGCCTTTTTCTCTTTAAGTCAGCAGCAACTCGCTGCTTTCTTAAATAAATATGATGGCAAACAGGCAAATGATAAATTTAAAAACATGCCCCAGGTTTCTTTAATCCTCGCAGATGGAACGGAATATCCAACAGCAGGAAAAATTGAAACACTAAGTGGGGTATTGAACGCCAGTACTGGTGCCGCAAACTTTAAAGCAATTTTCCCAAACCCCGAAGGAAAACTATGGAGCGGCGCGACAGCAGTATTGCGCATTCCAACACTGCTTAACGCAGCCATTATGGTACCCAAAACCGCTACTTTCGAATTACAGGGCAAATATTTTGTTTTTACCGTCGACCCTGAAGCTACCGTTCACCATACCGCAATTGAGGTAATGAATACCGGAACAGCAAAAGATTATATCGTAAGCAAGGGCTTAAAATCCGGCGATCAAATCGTTACCGAAGGACTGGACAATTTAAAAGATGGTATGAAAATCAAAGTGTCAGCAAAACCTGCAAAAGTGTCTACTCTGGCTGCAAAATAATAAAAGAGATGTTAAGAAAATTTATAGAAAACCCGGTATTGTCTACGGTCATATCGATTATTATTGTCATACTTGGTCTTTTAGGCCTATTCTCCCTCCCAATATCGCAATATCCTGAAATTGCCCCACCTACAGTTGCAGTGTCTGCAGCTTACCAGGGTGCCAATGCAGATGTGGTCATGAAAAGTGTAATTGTACCATTGGAAGAACAAATTAATGGGGTAGAAAACATGACCTACATGACTTCTAAAGCAAGTAACAACGGAAGTGCCACCATTACCATTTATTTTAAACAAGGAACAGACCCGGATCAGGCAGCAGTAAACGTGCAAAACCGGGTCACTAAAGCCACAAGCCTGTTGCCCAATGAGGTGATTAAAGCGGGAATTACTACCAGTAAAAAACTGAGCAGCACTGCTTTTAGCTTTCTACTATTCAGTAAAGATGGGGCTTATGACCAGAAATTCCTGGACAATTACCTGAGGATTAACATCATGCCACAAATGAAACGTGTGGAAGGTGTCGGTGAAGCAAGTATCTATGGAAATCAGGAATACTCGATGAGGATCTGGCTAAAACCAGATGCCATGGCCAGTTACCACCTGGTACCTGATGATGTGATCGCTGCCCTAAAAGAACAAAATATAGAAGCAGCACCTGGTAAAATTGGGGAAAACAGCAAGCAGTCAATTCAGTATGCTTTAAAATATACCGGCAGATTGGAAGAGGCATCGGAATTTGAAAATATCGTGCTCCGCAGTGCTGGACAAGGTGGCCTGGTTCGCTTAAAAGATATTGCCAGCGTAGAATTTGGCGCATTGGACTATACAACCAGTCTAGTGACCCAGGGAAAAGTTTCTTCCGGCGGTGATGTTAGCCAGTCATCTGGTTCCAATGCCAGAGAATTGATCATTGCCTGTGAAAATATTTTGAAAGAAGCCTCCAAAGATTTCCCACCGGGAGTAGAATACCAAACCTTCCTAAATGCCAATGAATTTCTGGACGCTTCTATTGAAAAGGTAATCTATACCATTATAGAAGCATTTATCCTGGTATTCATAGTGGTATTTATTTTCCTGCAGGATTTCAGGTCTACCTTAATCCCCGCAATTGCCGTACCCGTCGCCATCATTGGTACCTTCTTCTTTCTAAAACTCTTCGGCTTTACCATTAATTTACTGACCCTTTTTGCCTTGGTACTGGCCATAGGAATCGTGGTGGATGATGCCATTGTAGTGGTCGAAGCCGTACATGCAAAGCTAGACCAGGGAGCAAAATCTGCTAAAAAGGCAACCATCCATGCGATGTCTGAGATTAGTGGTGCAATTGTTTCCATTACTCTGATCATGTCAGCAGTGTTTGTTCCTGTTACTTTTATCACCGGCTCTGCTGGGGTATTTTACAAACAATTTGGATTAACCTTAGCAGTAGCCATCGTGATTTCTGCCGTAAATGCGCTGACTTTAAGTCCGGCACTATGTGCACTGCTCTTAAAACCTCATCAATCCCACAAAGAGCAGCCAAAACAAGGTTTTATGACCCGTTTTTATGCAGGATTCAATGCTTCATTTGAATCCCTGACCAGTAAATATTTACGGGCAGTAAGGTTCCTCTTACGTAGAAAATGGCTTTCCATTATGAGTATCTCGGTTTTTGGATTGGTATTTTATATGCTTTTGAAAACTACACCTACCGGTTTCGTTCCTAATGAAGATGGTGGCGCACTTTATGGAGACGTCATTTTACCACCGGCCGCAACATTGGAACGCACAGAAGAAATCACCAATTTGGTGGACAGTATTGTTAGGAGTATTCCTGAAGTTGAACTGTCCTCCAGACTTGCAGGAATGGACCTGATCAATGGTTTTGGCGGTTCTTATGGTGCATTGTTTATCCGTTTAAAACCATGGAGCGAACGTAAAGGGCCAAATCAGGATGTTGGCAGCGTTGTCAATCAGCTGTTTGCGAAAACCGCACATATTAAGGGCGCTAAGATTATCTTTTTTGCCGCACCAACCTTGCAGGGCTTCGGAAATAGCAACGGCTTTGAAGTACAACTACAAGACAAAACTGGTGGAAATTACGAAGCTTTTGGCAAGTCTATTGGGAAATTCATGGCCGGCATCAATCAACGTCCGGAAATTATGTATGCCACCAGCCCATTCAACAATGGCTTCCCAGAATTGGAAGTCAATGTAAATGTAGCCCGATGTAAAGATGCAGGGGTATCCGTAAACACCGTTCTAAATACGCTTCAAGGATATTTTGGCGGTGTCTATGCTTCTGATTTCAATAAATTTGGCAAGCAATACCGCGTAATGATACAAAGTCACCCGGATTTCAGAGAGAAAGAAGCAGACCTCAATAAGGTGTTCGTTAAAACTGAAAAAGGACTGATGGCTCCAATTTCGGAATTTGTGACCTTAAAAAAAACGTATGGCCCTGAGTTTATCAACCGTTTCAATCTCTTTACTTCAACTATGGTGACGGGTGTTCCAAACAAAGGATACAGTTCTGGAGACGCCATTAAGGCAATTGAGGAAGTTGCGGCCCAAACATTGAGCCGTGGCTACACCTACGAATTTTCAGGATTGACCAGGGAAGAGCTTTCCAGCGGCAGCCAAACGGTAATGATTTTCGCCCTTTGCCTGCTGTTTATCTATTTCCTGTTAAGCGCACAGTATAAAAGCTATATCCTGCCCTTCTCCGTGTTATTATCATTACCAATAGGTTTAGCAGGTGCTTTTATCTTCGCCAACCTGTTTGGAATCGACAACAACATTTTCCTTCAAATCAGTCTGATCATGTTGATTGGTCTGCTGGCTAAAAATGCAATCCTGATTGTAGAATTCGCATTGATGCACAGACTAAGCGGCAGAAGTATTGTTCAATCCGCACTCTTAGGCGCAAAAGCCCGACTAAGGCCGATCCTGATGACATCATTTGCTTTCATTTTTGGCTTAGTTCCTTTGATGCTGGCCACTGGTACCGGTGCTCTGAGCAATAAATCTATTGGAACTGCCGCTGTTGGTGGCATGCTGATTGGAACCTTATTCGGCGTTTTTGTGATCCCTGTACTTTTTGTGATTTTCCAATCACTGCAGGAGAAAATATCAGGCGCTCCCATTCCAAATCATCTGCCGCGTAACATTCCAGAAATCAATTAATTGAACATTTATGAAAACATTCACTTATAAAATCTCAGTGCTGCTCTTATTGGCAGCACTGGGCATTACGTCTTGTAAAGTCACCAAAACATATCAGCAGCCCACTACACCTGTTCCTTCAGCTTACCGCAGTTCGGAAACAGCGGATACCTTGAGTATGGCGGGTATGAAATGGCCCAGCCTTTTTACAGACCCTGTGCTGCAGGAACTGATTCGAGCAGGATTAACAGCAAACCTCGATTTAAAGATTGCGGTACAACGCATCAATCAGTCGAAAGCCCTATTTAGAAAAAGTAAAACGGCCTACCTGCCTGATTTAAAGGGTAACGTTGGACTTAAACAAAGTAAATTAGCTGATCCACAGGGATTCGGTATTTTCAGCAGCAACACGCAGTACGATTTTGGGATCAGCAGCAATTGGGAGTTAGATATCTGGGGCAAATTGGGAAGTGCAAAACGCGCCGCAATGGCGGAGTTATTGGCCAGTGATGCAGCAAAAAGAGCAGTTCAGACCCAGCTCATTGCTGATATTGCCAACCATTACTATGATCTGCTAGCCTTGGATGAACAATTGGTTGTTACTCGAAAAACAGCCATTAACAGAGGTCAGGATGCAGCAACCATTAAACTACTGTTTGAAAACTCCATCTTAAATGGAGTGGCTGTGGTTCAAAGTGAAGCAAATTATTACGAAGCTGAATTATCTATTCCAGATCTGGAGCAACAGATCAGGGAAAAAGAAAATGTACTAGCCGTATTGTTAGCGAGGAATCCAGGTCCCATTCAAAGGAATTCCCTGGCACAGCAACAGCTTATTTACGATTTAAAACCCGGAATTCCGGCCCAACTACTCGCCCATCGCCCCGATGTACAACAGGCAGAATATATGTTCCGGGCAGCATTTGAAAACACTAATATTGCCAGCACACAATTCTACCCAGGACTGAACATCACGGCTATGGGTGGTTTCTCCAGCTTCAGCCTTAAAGATTGGTTCAGCAATGGCAGTTTATTTGGCAACATTGCTGGCGGTATTATACAGCCTATTTTTAATAAAGGACAGAATAAAGCAGGTTTAGCCATTGCCTTATCTCAACAACAAGAAGCACTGCATGTATTCGAACTTTCTTTATTAAAAGCCAGTCAAGAGGTTTCTGATGCGCTTTCAGCCTATCAGGCGGCTGCACAAAAAGAAGAAAAACGCAGCAAGCAATTGAAAGCACTTACGCTCGCAGTTGAATTTAATAAAGAGCTGATGAACAACAGTAAAAACACCAATTACACCGATGTACTTGCTGCAGAGCAAAACCTGCTGACTGCGGAGCTCAAAGCAATTAATGACCAGAGTCAGAAATTACATGCAGTTGTGAATCTATACCGCGCATTAGGCGGGGGCTGGAACTAACCCTTCCTGAATTTCCCTGGCAACACCCCAAAAATAACTCAATTTTTGGGGTGTTTTTATATTGATTTCAAGCTGAACCGACCATAATAAAAACCGCATCCAGCGTCCTATCTGTTTTGCTATTGTTTTGCTATTGTCTTGCTCTTCCGTTGTTCTTGCATTGCGCTGTTGTTACCTGAACAATACAGGATCAAAACAAAAACTAAATCATAAAAACAAGACCACCCCACATCTACAGGCCAGCTACCAAACCATTTAAGGCTACAATTAAAACCCTAGTCAAATTTTAAAGGATAAAAACTGCTCTAAAACTACATACAACCCCTATTTTCATTTTTTATGACAAACATTTGATATAATCCATTTAAAGTCTAGGGATTTAGTAGTGTTTTTAGTTATATTTGCAGTCGAAACTTTTATATGTTCAAGTAAAGACACGGTTATGTATCAAATTCTACTTCAATTTTTTCATCAGGCTGAATCCTTCGCCTGCTTCATTTTATCCGCTCCTGCAACGCGCCGAATGTGTTGCTGCCCGGCTTAATCCTGTAGAAATTTTTCTTGGTTGACAAATACACCGGCTCCCGGTGAAGGAAAACTATTGCCTAAAATTTCTGCCTAATCATCCTATTATTATGGCATTGCCACTCACCTGTTCATCAGGAAAACAGCTATGCTAAACCCTATTATCAAAGAAAAAATTATTCAAATGAAAACAAGATTATCTATTTTATTTCTTTTGTTCTTCATTCAATTCGCAAATGCTCAGGAACTTTATAAAGTCACGGGGAAAGTAATTGAAAAAGGAACACAACTTCCCCTACCTGGTGTCAGTATTCTGATTAAGGGTTCAAAAGTCGGCACTACTACCGACAATGCTGGAAATTTCAGCATCCAATTGCCTAAAGAACAGGAAACCCTGATCTTTTCTTTTCTGGGCTTTACCACTCAGGAATTAACTGCAAAAGCAGGAGACAACTTAAAAATAGGCCTCGCAGATGCTTCCAGCGATCTGGATGAAGTAGTGGTTGTCGCTTATGGAACAACAAAAAAGAGAGACATTACCGGAGCAGTTTCCCGCATCAATGGAGAACAACTTCAAAACCGACAAGTTTCTAACATCACTAAAGCACTTCAAGGTTTAGCACCAGGGGTACAGGCAGTTTCGTCCAGCGGACAGCCAGGAACAGCAGCAACCATCCGTATTCGCGGTATTGGTTCAATCAACGCCTCAAGTGCTCCATTATATGTAGTAGATGGGAATCCATTTTCCGGAGACCTGAATTCCATTAACCCAAGTGATGTGGAATCCGTAAGTGTGTTAAAAGATGCAGCTTCAAGTGCTTTATATGGCTCTAGAGGTGCAAACGGGGTGATCATCATTACCACAAAATCAGGTAAGAGAAACAATGAAACACAAATCTCTGCAACTTTCAGCCAGGGTATTTCTGACCGTTCGGTGAAAGATTACCAACAGGTAACTACAGACCAATATTTTGAGAACTATTGGCTGGCTGTAAAAAACAAGCAATTGAGCTCCAACCCTACTTTCACTGATTTACAAGCAGGGCAGGCAGCCAGCAGACAAATCATTGGTGATTTAGGAATCAATCCTTACGGTAGTAACTATCCAAATCCTGTTGGACCGGACGGAAAAATTGTTCCTGGTGCAACCGCTTTATGGAATGACGACTGGGGAAAAGCAACAGAACAAACCGCTAGAAGAACACAAGCCGACCTGAGTTTTAGTGGCGGTGGAGAAAAAAGTCAATACTTCATCTCTGGCGGTTATCTGAATGATAAAGGAATTGCCATTGGCTCAGGATTCCAACGCTACAATGCCAGAGTAAACCTGACCACACAAGCAAAAAAATGGCTGACGGCAGGAATGAATATCTCCGCATCAAATAGTACTCAGGATTACCCCACCTCAGAAGACAGTAACACGGCCAATGTGATCCAATATTCAAGAGCGATCCCAAGTTTCTACCCGATCTATCAGCACAATCCTGATGGTTCTTTTCTACTAGATGGTGCTGGAAATAAGATCTATGATTTTGGTGCTTACCGTCCAAGTTCAGCCATTCCAAGAAGTAACCTTCCTGCAACAGTAGGATTAGATAAATCAGAAATCATGAAAGACAATGTTTCTGCAAGAACCTTCTTAGAAGCAACGATCTTACCTGAACTAAAATTCAAAACCACTTACAGTGGTGACTTTCAAAACTACAACTCTCATTACTATACCAACCCAATATTAGGTGGTGGAAAAGAAACTGGTGGTAGTGTTTCTAAATCAAACAATAGAACTTATTCCTGGACATGGAACAACATTGCTACTTATGACAAGTCATTTGGTGATCACCACTTGAATGTTTTAGGTGGACAAGAACTTTACAAATACAATTACCGTGTGATTTCTGGTTCCCGTCAGCGCTTTGCCCTACCGGACTTTTATGAGCCGGATGCTGCAGCACAGCTGACTGGCTTCAGCGGAAACTCTATTGACTATACGTTATTGAGTTTTCTTGGAAGAGCAGAATATGACTACAAAAAAAGATACCTTTTCTCGGCTTCATTAAGAACTGACGGCACGTCAAGATTCTCACCAGAACAACGCTGGGGTACTTTCTGGTCCCTTGGTGCGTCCTGGAAACTTTCCGAAGAAGCTTTCTTGAAAGAAACACCATGGTTGAGTACCTTAACTTTCAGAACCAGTTATGGTGCACAGGGTAACGACAACATCGGTAGTTATTATGCGTATAAAGGATTATACCGCTTCATGAATAACCTGGGGGAAAATGGATTAGTTACTTCCAGATTGGCTACACCTAACCTAAAATGGGAATCCAATTTAAACCTGAACGTTGGGATAGATTTCGGTTTCTTAAATGACCGCATCAGCGGTACGGTAGAGTATTTCGACAGAAGATCAAAAGACCTCCTGTTTAGTCGTCCAATGGCTCCATCACTAGGATTCTCTTCTATTGATGAAAACATAGGCGCTTTAAAAAACCAAGGTGTCGAAGTACAGATCAATGCCATTCCTGTTCGTACTACTGATTTCAGATGGACGATCAGCGTAAATGCCACCCATTACAAAAATACCATTACGGCATTGCCACAGCAAGATCCAGCAAATCCACAGCCGATCAAGACTTCAACCAAAATCATGCAGGTTGGCGGTACGATTTCAGACTTCTTCCTTAAGGAATGGGCAGGTGTAAATCCGGCAAACGGGGATCCACTTTGGTACAGAACACTGGATGATGGCACTAAGACCACCACAAACGAATATGCAAAGGCCACACAATACGTTCAGGGAACTTCGCTTCCTGTGTTGACTGGTGGTTTTTCCAATACCTTTAACTACAAAGAGTTTGAAATCTCTGCATTATTCAACTATAGCATTGGTGGTAAAATCCTGGACAATGATTATGTAGGTTTAATGCATACGGGCAGCTCAATTGGCCGTCCATGGTCTACAGAAATCCTGGATCACTGGACACCAGAAAATCCAAACGCAAATGTTCCTAAACTGACTACAGATAACAAAGGATGGACACAAGCCTCTACCCGCTTTCTGTACAGTGGTACTTACGCAAGATTGAAAAATCTAACTGTAGGTTATAGTCTGCCGAAAGGCCTGGCAAACAGATGGGGACTGGCCAATCTGAAACTGACCCTAACTGGAGAAAACCTACTGACGTTTTACGGTCACAAAGGAATGGATCCTGAACAAACCATTGAAGGAACGACCTATTTCCGTTACCCATCAATGCGCACACTATCTGCCGGTTTAAACCTTACATTCTAATTTATTTACGACAATGAAGATTAAAAACATAACATATATAGCGGTTACGGCTCTTTTACTCCCTTTCCTGGGTTGCAAGAAAGAGCTGACTACCAGTCCTACGACAGCCGTAGATGAATCACTGGTTTTTGCAAAAGCGGATAACATCGATATGGTCCTTAACGGAACATGGGCCTATATGCACGAAACCTTTTTTACTTATGCCAACCCTGGGTATTCTACTATTTTAAGAAATAGTGATGCCATGGGAAATGATGTAGCCATCATACAAAATAAATATGGTTACGCAGATTCTTATAATTATACGATCGCCAATAACCAAAGTCGTTTAAACGGAATCTGGACGCTTTTATACAAAGTGATCGACAATATGAATAACGTCATCACGAAGATCGATGATTCGGAAGGTACAGCTGATCAAAAAGCAAGAATTAAAGGTCAGGCATTGGCATTAAGAGCCAACAGCTATTTAAACCTCGTTACTTTTTACCAGTTCAATTACCAATTAAACCCACAGGCACTAGCAGTTCCTTTATATACCACGCCAACTACACCGGATTCAAAACCAAATCCAAAAGCTACTTTAGAAGAAGTATATAAGGTGATTATTGCAGATTTAACACAAGCTGAAGAGTTATTGGTAAAATATGCCCGTCCAAGTACGACTAAATACAAGATCAATACGGATGTAGTTCATGGTCTTTTGGCTAGAACCTATTTGAACATGGGTAAATGGGACCTGGCCACAGCACAAGCTTTAGCTGCAAAGAAGAACTATACTTATATGGCTCCTAATGAGTATGCAAATGGTTTCAATGACCTGAAAAACAGCGAATGGATCTGGGGACAAGGACAACAGGCAGATCAAAGTAATGCCAGTTATTCTTTCCACTACTTAGATGTAAGCAGTACTTCTTCCTATTACTATAGCTTCATGGCTGATCCAAACTTCAAAAACCTGTTTGATGCCAATGACATCAGATCAAAACTTTTCTTATGGGATGGTTTACCAAGTAGAGAGGGTTATTTAAGGTACCAGAAATTTAAGTTCCGTTCGGATGTCACCGCAGACATTGTGATGATGCGTTCTGCTGAAATGACCTTGATTGCTGCGGAAGGTTATGCAAGGTCAGGGAACTTACCAAACGCGGTAGAAACACTGAATGAGCTTTTAGCTGCCAGACAAGCAAATACTTACGTGTTAGGTACAAAAACTAAAGAAGACCTAATTGCCGACATTCTGATTGAAAGAAGAAAAGAACTTTGGGGTGAAGGTTTCGCCATAGCAGATATTCTAAGAACACAGCGCGCTGTGGTTAGAAAACCGGCTTTAGGACCAGATGGACAGCCTTTAAAAGTGACAGTGATTACTCCTACTGGGCCAAAAGAGGTATTTGCAAAACAACATACTACATTAAGGTTCCCAGATGATAAGCCATTCACAGCGAACAGCCCTTATTATCTGATTCCTTTACCGCAAACAGAATATGACAGCAATCCTAATGTAAAACCATAATTACATAATTAACGCTTCTACCTATGAAAAAGGGCTGTTCAATCGAACAGCCCTTTGTATTTTAAATCAATTCTGCTCAGGCATGGCTACAACAGCGCATAGCAGCTGCCTAAACCACCAATTAAACCGCGTCTGATAGTGAAGTAAAAGTAAAATCTCTAATCTTCAATGGCGGCAGCAGGTAGTTTGAATTCGATTCCGCACTCACTGTCCTTTCTGATTTCCCCATTTCTTCAAGGTTGTTCAGCATAATAATCGGACTCTCATTGAACCTGAAATTCTTGATCGGAAACTTGATCTCTCCGTTTTCAATGTAAAACGTACCATCCCTGGTCAACCCGGTAAGCAATAAAGTCTGAGGATCTACCGGACGGATGTACCATAAACGAGTGACTAAAATCCCTTTTTCCGTTCCTTTAATCAGCTCCTCTAAGGACTTATCACCCCCTACCATAATTACCCCATTAGGTGAAGGTATTGGCTTAATTCCAGTCTTTTGTGCCCAATAACGGGAAGTGTAAAAGTTTTTAACCACTCCTTTTTCTATCCAGTTTACTTTCTGCTGAGGTCTGCCATCCCCAGACCAGGTAGATCCTGGCAGTTCTTTATTCCATGGATCGGAATAGACATTCACACGTTCGTCCAGCAATTGCTCACCCAATTTCGTTTTTCCACCCGGTTTGCTCATAGAACTCCTTCCTTCATCCGCCTGACGCGCATCGAGGTCAAAAAACAGATTCTCCAGCATAACAGCCACTGCCGTAGGCTCCAGAATCACCGTATATTTGCCCGGCTCTATCGCTTTTGCAGTCACAGAGGCCATGGCTTTTTTCGCCGCTACAGCCGTATCAGTCTTCGTATCCAATTTGCTGAAATCATGGTAGCCTCTGGTGGCATAACCAGATCCTTTCCCATCCTCCGTGCGGATCGTGATATTAAAAGCCACATCTGTTGCTTTATTGTATGCAAAAAGCCCTTTACTGTTCATCATTGCTGAATAGCCAGCTTCATTGGAAAGGAAGCCTGCAGCATTCAGTTTATTTTCTTTAGCCTGATTCAAACTTGCAGCCACCGCATCCGCTCTTTCTTTTGGCCCAACAGCAGCTGTTGAAGCTACGAACGTAGGTGATTCCGGTCCATATTCCTGAGGTCCTAAAAAAGACATAAATTCTGGGTTTTCAGGAGCTAGTTTTGCCAGTTCCTCTGCTCTGCGCACCACCTTTTCAAGGGAGGCATCATCAAACTCATTGATGGTAGCCACCCCTAGTTTCTTTCCAAAAGCGGAACTCACCACCAAGGTTTGCGAGCTAGCGCCTCCACTGGTAGAAACCGAACTTCTTGCATAGCGGATATTTCCTGAATCAGATCCACTCAGATTTACTTCACATTCATCTGCTTTTGAGTAGCCCAGTACTTTCGTTAAAAGCGCTTTGGCTTGTTCTTTAGTTAATATTGCCATGATTTCTATCCGATTTTTCTAGCTGTATTGATTACATTCACTCCATTAAAACGTGCGGTTGCAGAGCCATGTGACACGGCACTGGTTTGCATAGGCTGTCCTTTACCATCAAAGAAAGATCCTCCAAGGCGGTAATCACTCTGATCGCAAATTGCGGAACAAGAATTCCAGAACTCCTGGGTATTGGCCTGATAAGCCACATCTTTCAGCATCCCGACAATCTTGCCCGCTTTAATTTCATAAAACAATTGTCCGCCGAACTGGAAGTTATAGCGCTGCTGATCAATAGAGAAGGATCCCTCTCCAACGATATAAATCCCTTTTTCAACGTTCTTAATCTGGTCTGCAATAGACAACGGTTTTTTACCTGGCTGCAGGGAAATATTTGCCATGCGCTGAAACTGCACACTGCTCCAGTTGTCGGCATAACAGCAGCCCTGAGAATGATCCAGTCCTACAATATGTGCCTGATCTCTGATCGCCTGATAATTGACCAGTACGCCGTCTTTGATCACATCCCATTTCCCGCATTTCACACCTTCATCATCATAACCCACCGCCCCTAAAGAACCAGGTTCAGTTTTATCCGCCGTAATGTTGACCTCTTTACTGCCATATTTGAAGTTTTTACTTTGCCATTTATCCAAAGTCAGGAAGCTGGTCCCTGCAAAATTCGCCTCATATCCGAGTACGCGATCCAGTTCTGTCGGGTGTCCGCAAGACTCATGGATGGTCAGCCAAAGGTGAGAAGGATCCAATACCAGGTCGTATTTTCCTGGCTCCACCGACTTCGCTTTCAGCTTTTCGCCCACTTGCGTTGCCGCCTGTTTCGCATCTTCCAGCATATCATATCGACCTTTATACAAGGTTCCAGAGGCAGTTTTTATTTTATCTTCCGGCCTGGCATTCAAATACTCATACCCTTTACCTGTAGGGGCACTTAAGGCATTTCTAGTTTCAAATTTCCCGGTTTCTTTGTTGATTTTGGTGATAAAGAAAGTTGGCCAGATGCGGTGAACATCCTGATCGATATAAGAACCATCTGAGGAAGCAAAATACTTCTGCTCGTTCACCATGAACAGAATGGAATTGATATAGTCCGCCCCACCTTTCATGGCAGCATCATTCACTGAAAGCAGTAAGTCTACCTTTTCCTTGATCGGCACTTCAAAAGCGCTTTTCTCTATAGGAGTTTTCCAGCTCACTTCGCCATAGCCTTTTTGAGGGGCAAGTTGTACGGGCTCTATTTGTAATCTGGCATTTTCTTTTGCAATGGCTACAGCTAATTCCGCGGCTTTAGCAATGCTGTCTTTGTCCATCTGGTCTGTTGCAGCGAAACCCCAGCAGCCATTGGCTATGACACGAATCCCGACGCCATAAGACTCGGTATTCACTATATTCTGGACTTTATCCTCTCTGGTTACAACAAACTGATTCAGGTACCTGCCTACACGGACATCGGTATAGGTGGCCCCTTTTGAGCGCGCTGCATTAAGTGCTACATCGGAAAGCAGCTTTTTCGCTGCCGGATCGATGTACTCGAGCGACTGTTCCAGGGGAATCTCGTTGCCCCATACAGGAATGGCTGGAAGCATGGCCGCGGCCGCTCCAACGCCTGTTAAGTAAATAAAATTTCTACGTTTCAAAGTAAGGTGGTTTAAGGTTAATTAATAGTAATAATCAGACGATGATCCCCCACAAAAAGTTACAATAAATATTAGCCTAACTTACGTCCGGTATTGATCACGCTTACGCCGTTAAATCGGGTAGTTGGACTCCCATGAGATACAGCACTCGCCTGACCAGGCTGCCCCTTCCCATCTGCAAATGTTCCACCCAAACGGTAATCCTGCTGGTCGCAAAGCTGTGTACAGGAATTCCAGAACTCCTGCGTATTCGACTGATAGGAAGCATCTTTCAGCATTCCTCCCAGCTTTCCATCTTTAATCTCATAGGCCAGCTGCGCACTAAACTGAAAATTATAGCGCTGCTGGTCAATAGAATAAGAGTTCCTACCGAACATATAAATCCCCTTTTCTACTCCTTTCACCATTTCTGCGGCACTAAGCGCTGCCTTTCCAGGAGCTAAAGATACATTGGGCATCCGCTGAAACTGAATACTTTCCCAGCTATCCGCATAACAGCAAGCCTGAGAGGCTTTCAAACCTAAAATATGAGCCTGATCCCTGATGGTTTGATAGTTCACCAGGATACCATCTTTAATGATGTCCCAATTTCCGCATTTCACACCTTCATCATCGTAGCCAACGGCCCCTAAGGAACCCGGTTCAGTTTTATCCGCAAGAATATTAACGGCTTTACTGCCGAAATTGAATTTCTTACTCTCCCATTTATCAAGCGTAAGGAAACTAGTGCCTGCATAATTGGCTTCATACCCCAACACACGATCCAGCTCTGTCGGATGTCCCACAGATTCATGAATGGTCAGGAATAAATGCGAAGGATCTAGTACCAGGTCATACTTCCCAGGTTCTACAGGTTTAGCCTTCAGCTTTTCCGCCACATGTTCCGTTGCTTCCCGTACATCTTCCAGCATGTCATAACGCTTCTTGTACATGGTAACAGGACCACCTTTAATCTGCTCAGAATCTTTTGGTGTCAGGTATTCAAATCCCATTCCCATTGGTGCAGAAAGGGCATTCCTGGTTTCAAACTTTCCTCCTGCCGGATCAATCCTGGTTACCGTAAATGTGGGCCAGATCCGATGAATGTCCTGATCGATATAAGAGCCATCTGTAGAAGCAAAATATTTCTGCTCATTCACCATAAACAGGTTCGAATTCACATACTTTGCTCCTCCTTTTAATGCCTCATTATTGACGTTCAGCAACAGTGCTACCTTATCAGGAATCGATACTGAAAAAGCATTGACCTCCAATGGCGTTTTCCAGCTCACTTCACCAAAACCTTTCTGTGGTGCAAGCTGAACCGGTTCCGTTAATAACTTAGCATTCCCCTTTGCAATCGCGACCGCCATTTCTGCGGCTCTAGCAATGCTGTCATTGTCCATATTATTGGTGGCAGCAAAGCCCCAGCAGCCAAAGGCGATGACACGAACACCCAACCCATAAGACTCCGAATTGGCAATATTCTGCACCTGCTTTTCCCGGGTGGCAATCACCTGATTTAAATAACGGCCAATCCTGACATCCGCGTAAGTTGCACCCTTAGCGCGCGCTGCATTCAGTGCCACATCCGCCATCCTTTTCTTCAGCTGCACATCTACCGGAGTTAAAGCCTCCTCTACGGTAATCTCTCTGCCAAAAACTGGCATTCCCTGGACCATCGAAGCCCCAAGGCCAACTCCAGTCATATATAGAAAGTCTCTTCTTCTCAATGTAATGTTAGTTAAGTTTTGTATTTCCTTTAATGCATTTGGTTCTCCTATGCAGTTTGTTTTTTTTATGCAGTTTGTTTTTTTATGCAGTTTGGTTCTTATATGCAGTTTGGTTACAAAAAATGAGCATGGTTATTAAAAGGGCCTAGGAACTTTGCCCCCTTCAGGGCAAAGGTTCCAGACCTTGTATAACTGTGCTCATTTTTTGATCTTATACTATTTTTAGTTTAAACCGCGTCCGACAAAGAAGTAAACGTAAAATCCCTGATTTTCATCGGAGGAATCATCCCGCTTCCAGTCCTCACCGGCTTCCCTAGCGCTTCTACATTGTTCAACATAATCACCGGACTTTCATTGAACCTGAAATTCTTTACCGGGAATTTAATCTCCCCATTTTCTATATAAAATGTACCATCTCTTGTCAGCCCCGTAAGCAGCAGCGTTTGCGGATCCACAGACCTGATGTACCAAAATCTCGTCACTAAAATACCTTTTTCCGTACTCTTAATCAGGTCTTCCAACGATTGTGTACCACCTTCCATCACGATACTTCTGCTGAAAGGCACCGGTTCTACACCTTTTTGCCCAGCCCAATACCTTGAATAAGAAAGGTTTTTCACCACACCATTTTCTACCCATTGCGTTCTTTTCACAGGTAAACCGTCTCCAGTCCATGTTGCAGAAGGGACTTCCGGGTTCATCGGATCAGAATATATATTCACATTCTCTGAAAACAACTGTTCACCTAAACGGGTTCCTCCACCTTTTTTACTCATAAAACTTCTGCCTTCATCTGCACTACGTGCATCAAAGCCCCGGAACATATTACCTAACATATCACTTGCTGCCAATGGCTCCAGGATTACGGTATACTTTCCAGGCTCTATGGCTTTTGCTGCTGCTGAACCTGTTGCTTTGGAAGCCGCGATCTTACTCAACGCCAGCGTATCCATCTTATCCAGGTCATTAAATCCTTGTTCAATATAGCCAGACCCTGTCCCTGCCTGATTTCTTACCGTTACTGAGAAGGAAACATCCGTTCCTTTATTATAAGCAAACAGCCCTTTCGAGTTCATAATCGCATTGAATCGCGTCGAGTTTTCTAAAAACCCTGCAGCTTCCAGATTTGCGGCTTTAGAGACCTGCAGGCTTTTACCCACCATCTCCGCACGCGTGTCCGGTGTAATTGCCGCTGTTTTTGCGTTATAGGTTGCAGACTCCTGGAAGGTCTGCGGACCTAACAATGGCATAAATTCCGGATTTTCCGGTGCCAGCATCGCCAGCTCTTCGGCTCTTTTTACTACTTTTTGCAGTGAAGCATCATCAAACTCATTGATAGTGGCCACTCCGGTTTTCTTGCCGAAAGTTGCACTTACGGCCAGGTCCATCACACTGATTTGTCCGGCGGTAGACACGGCATTTCTCGCATAGCGGATATTCCCGCCATCAGACCCACTTAAACTTAGTTCGCAGGAATCTGCTTTTGAATAGCTGAGTACCTTTTTTAGTATTGCCTGGGCTTCTTCTTTACTTAATATGGCCATAATTAAATCTTTCTTGCTGTATTAATCACATTAACTCCATTAAATCTTGTGGTTGCGCTTCCATGAGAAACGGCGCTGCTTTGGGAAGGCTGTCCTTTACCATCGTTAAAAGAACCACCTAAGCGGTAGTCACTTTCGTCGCAGATGGCAGAACAGGAATTCCAGAACTCCTGGGTATTGGACTGGTAGGCTACATCATTGAGCATGCCAGCAATCTTACCATTTTTGATCTCGTAAAATGTTTGTCCGCCGAACTGGAAATTATAGCGCTGCTGATCAATTGAAAAACTGCCATTCCCAATGATATAAATCCCCTTCTCTACGTTTTTGATCATGTCATCTACGCTTAATTTTTCTTTACCCGCTTGTAAAGAGATGTTAGGCATACGCTGAAACTGCACATCATCCCAGCCTTGAGAATAACAGCAGCCTTGAGATTCATCCAGACCAATGATGTGTGCCTGATCACGGATGGCCTGGTAGTTTACCAGAATACCGTCTTTTATAATGTCCCATTTCTTACATTTCACACCTTCATCGTCATAACCTACGGCTCCCAGGGAACCTGGCTGTGTTTTATCCGCGATTACGTTTACACGCTCACTTCCAAACTTAAAGTTTTTCGATTTCCATTTATCAAGAGTCAGGAAGCTGGTTCCTGCATAATTAGCTTCATAGCCCAATACACGATCAAGCTCTGTTGGGTGCCCCACAGATTCGTGAATCGTGAGCCATAAATGTGAAGGATCAAGTACCAGATCATATTTCCCAGGTTCTACCGATTTGGCTTTCACTTTTTCCGCGGCATTCAGCGCTGCTGATTTTACATCTTCCAGCATATCATATCTGCCTTTATAACGGGTAACCACACCTGAAACCTTGTCCTGTGGACGGGCATTCATGTATTCATAGCCCATTCCCATTGGGGAGCTTAGCGCAGAACGGGTTTGGAACTTACCCGATTCCCTGTCAATTCTAGTGACATTAAAGGAAGGATAGATGCGGTGGACGTCCTGATCAATGTAAGAACCATCTGTAGAAGCAAAATATTTCTGCTCATTTACCGCAAAAATAACTGAGTTAATGTAGCTGGCGCCATTTTGCATGGCAATGTCATTTACATTGAGCAGCAAGTCTACTTTTTCCTTTACCGGAACCTCAAATGCATTGATTTCTATAGGAGTTTTCCAGCTTACCTCACCAAAACCTTTCTGTGGGGCCAATTGTACCGGCTCCCCCTGGATCTTAGCATTTGCTTTCGCCACTGCAACCGCTTGTTCAGCAGCTTTAGCTACCGCTTCTTTAGTGACGTTATTCGTTGCTGCAAATCCCCAGCAGCCGTTTGCCAATACCCGTACACCAATCCCATAAGATTCGGTATTCGCTACTCCCTGCACTCTTTTTTCTCGGGTAGCCACAAACTGATTCAGGTATCGGCCTATACGAATGTCCGCATAACTGGCGCCTTTAGATTTTGCCGCATTTAAAGCCACATCGGCGAGCTCTTTTTTAATTTTCACATCCACACCCTCTAACGCTTGCAGGGGATCTATAGGATTTCCGAAAGCAGAAAGGTCAGGAAGCATCAATGCCCCCATTCCGATGCCGGATAGGTAGAGAAAGTCTTTTCTTTTCAAGTGGTTCAGTTAGTTAGGTTAATAATATTCCTAATTTAACTAATTAAAGGAGGTAATGTCTAAGAATTCTATAACATTTTAGTTTCATACCACAAAAAACTGACAGAAAGTAAAAAAGGTATAAAAAACCACCATAAAGAAAGTTTTTTATCCAACAAAATGCTCTTTTCTACAACTTTATCATGAATCGGATGATCTTTCACGAATTGACTGGTAGCCAGCTGTTGCTGGGTTTCCCGCAATTGCTGCCAATCGCTTTTCTGATAGACATAAAAAGCATCGGTTAAATCTCCTGCCTGAAAGGTATTCCAGCCTGGTTGCGTAGCCCAGCTGTTCAATTGCCATTGTGTAGCCAGTTCCCTATTCTGCAGCGGACTACTGATTTCTCCTGCTGTTTTAAATAGAGGAACTGCTCCTCCTTGTGGCAAAGAGATCGAAATATGGAGTCTGTCAGTCAGTTCGGGGATCCCAGGGCTGATCGTCCATTTTTCCTTTGCTTCGGCAGGCCTTGCCGTTTTATTGACCATCGCAGACCAAAATCTGGCATAATCACCAGCAGCACCATTCAACATCCATTGATAGGTCGCTGGAAGGACGGAAACCGTTTGCCTGCCCATACCATAAATCTGGCTGTTCACCAGAATCTTACCGGTAGCTTCCTGAAATAAAGGTTGATCGTCATTACCTGCTTTCAAAAACAGGAGCTGTTCTACAGGCAAAGCACTTAATACCGGTCCATGGTTGGTAAAACCAGCATGCAATGGCTTATTTTTTAGTGATTCGGATTCATACCTACTGCTTCCATTTGCAATTCCAGCACTGGATTTCACACTGCTCACCCTCATAAACAGGCCAAGACCATTGTCTAAAGCTTGTTTTATATGAGCTCGCTCTGTTCCAGACAATTGCGCTAATTCTTCCTCATCCAAAATCAGCAAATCCATTTTTTTTAGTAAACCAGCGGTAATGACCTGAAATTCATTAACATCCGTATTTAAAAAATCGGTACTGTATTTGTCTTTGCTGATCCGACTCCTGAAAATCAACGGATATTTCTTTTCAAAGAGCCAGTTTTTAAGGAATTTATATTCAAAATCCGGATTGGAAGCCAGCATCAAAATCCTAACCGGATGAGATGGCTTAATTTCAATAGGAACAGGGTTAGTAAACAAAGTGTCTTTTCCCTTCATGCCAATGATACGGAAAACGGCCTTACCGGATTGCTGCGGAATCGCTTTTAAAGTAAAGGTTTGCAGCCCTTTTTCAGTAACACTGACCGAATCTAGCTTCGTCCCCAGCCCTTCTAGTAACAGCTTTGGCGCTGTCCCTCCAGTATGCTGATAAGTGCCTTGTATGATCAATTCAGAACTGGGTGTCAGCTGGCCATTCCAATTAATTGCAGTTAGGCCATCCCTTACCGGACCGGGATGAAAGCTAAGCTGTTTTCCCTTTAACAATTGGAGCTGATCCGGGCTAAGTCCCTTTCCGTAAAGATGAATCACCTGCAAATCAGGATTGGATTTAAGGAAGTATTCCAAATCTGGAACAAAGCGAACTCCGGCCTTCCTGTTCTTCATAAAGAACTGATGATCTATGGAATAAGTAAGCCCTTTTAAAGTGTTAACACTTACACTTTTCGGAGCTGATTGGTTACTTGATCCTATAACTAAACCATCAGCTACATCGCCATTTAGCAAATTAATTTCCTGAGCACCGGCTTTCCTTTTATCTGTAAAACTTGGTGGATATAACAAGCAGTAAAAACATATTACAGCAATAGTACTGGCCAATAACCTCCAGATCAGATGTGCCTTTTGCTTTCTGCGTGTTTCGGCAATCAGGAGAAAAACACCCAATGCCACACAAAATCCGATAGCCAGGTATTTAAAATCCATTTGACTGTTTTGTTTTTTTAAGGTGATTAAAATACTTCTGACTTAAGGTAGAAGCTGGTGCCGAAGTTGGCAGCTGGGGAACAGATTGAGCAGCACCTAACATCCTGACTATTGCCTTTTGCAATAGCGCGATATCTTTTTCTGATCCAGCTTTAGCTGATAAAAGCTTTCTGCCTGCAGCTAGAGCTGGCAAAAACACCGCAGGCTGATCTGAGGCCGCAACAATCATGTATGGTTCTGTTTCTTTCAGCACTTGACGTTCCCAATCTTTAAATCCAGTAGCAGTCTTTCTGTTTTCCAGCACAGTAAGTGCCTGTTTCAAAAGGACAACTCGCTTATCATCTGTCTCAAAATCACTTTTTTGTATGGGTGACCCGATTTTATCCAGCTCCCCTGACAACCGCTTGTCTTCCTTCAGCTGCGTCACTTTAACCGTGGTTTTGGCCACATAAGCCCTTGATTTCTGCTGAAGATCCTTCAGCAAACGCAAGGCCTTATACTCAAAAGGTAAAGCATCACGTGTTTTATAGGTTCTCAATTGTAACTCCGACTTCCACATTTCTGTCAGCACTGCTTTTAGCTGGGCTTTCAATTCGGGTTCAAAAAAGGTAGCATCTTCTGCAATATCATGTTTATGGGCGTAACTGTCCATAATCGCTTTCACATCCCCAAATTTCTGTGTGCTTTGATCCTGCGTTTCTTTGGCTTCATGACCATGGTCATCGTGATCGTC
Source organism: Pedobacter polysacchareus (assembly GCF_019802255.1). GTDB lineage: Bacteria > Bacteroidota > Bacteroidia > Sphingobacteriales > Sphingobacteriaceae > Pedobacter > Pedobacter polysacchareus. The sequence goes on from NZ_JAHYSS010000003.1 coordinate 248,974, forward strand.
TCCTTCTTTATGGTCATGATCCCCCCCAATCTCTGTCTCAGATTCTTCCCCCAGAAACTTCCCATAACGAAGCCGCAATAGCTTTTGATCCATGCCCAGATCGTTGCTCCTGTTTTTAAAACTTTCCTCGCTGATGGAACTTTTCTCCGCAAGCAGCTTTTCCGTATCCATAATAATCTGGCGCTGACTTCTAAAATATTCAGGAACCAGGTTTACGCCATTGGTCATTCCAGCCATACTCATCAACTCTGCCGTATCCACAATAGATACGAAATACACATCAGATCTACTCATCTGACCCAGATTATCAATGGCATTCACAAAAAAGTAAAGTTCATCACCGGGTTTCATGCCTAAGGCTTTGATGTCGATCAGCTTGGTTAAATTCATGGATCTTTGTTGGTTAAACAGCGTATTAAAATCAAGCTTTCGCTCCGTAAAACTAACGCCTTCCCCTTTACCACTAGCCATTGTAGCAGTAATATAAGCCGATTTCAACCCGTAATCATCTGTTAAGGAAACTTTTAAATGGACTTGAGGAACCTGCCCGAAATCAATACTTGTATGTGGTTTAGGTTGAGTAATCCTGATCACCGCTGGAAGATCAGGAATAACCGTCATCATATACAACTCTGATTTTTTACCATCCAGCTCTACCTGATAAAAACCAGACTTAGCCATTGTTTTAGCAAACTGCCAGCTTTTTCCGTGATGATCCTGCGACTTTAAAACCGCCACTTCCTTATCATTAAAAATCAGTTTCAGCACTTTCACCGGCACTGTAGTGCTGATCTCCCACTCTAATAAAGCACCGTGTGCTGCTTTAAAAGCAAAAGCTGACTGTGTCTTTTCCGGAATTCCCGTATAAGCCGGTGATTTGATCCGCAGTGAAAAAGAGGCGATTTCCGGGAGTACTTTTTCTTTTACCGTCGAAACATTGTCTTTTACAGGATCAGCTGCCTGAAAGTCTATTAATGGCTTTAAAAAGGAGATTCCAAAGTTCATTCCTACGCCAACCACCAACACCAGTGCTGCCCATGTTAATTTATGGAATGGCAGTTTTGGTTTAATGTGCAGCATGACTTCGCTGATTTTATGCTGCTGCAAACGTTCCAGCACACTGCATGCTGCTGAAGGTTTCAGTAAAAGTGCCCCACTTTCTTCCAATTCAGGGAAATGGGTATTCAAATATCTGGAAATCTGCTGTACACTGATTTTCCAAAAGGGCTTCAATAAACTGAGTAAAACGAAAAAAAACAAAAATAAAGGGAGGCATACCCAGACCGACCAATCCAACAAATAGCTTGCTAAAGCACCGAAAATCAGGGTTAAGCCAAGGCTCAACATCAGATTCTGAAGCAGCAATAAGAAGATCCACTGTTTTCTGAACCCTTCTATTCTATTTATCGCTTCCTGCTCAACCATGATTTAACTTATTTTTATGATGTAAGGAAATGATGCGCTCTAAGGTGAAAACCAATAAAGCCGTTAGCCAAAATACTTTTTCAAGCGGCTGTTCTTGCTGACTAGCTGCAGGCAGACTGGATTGATCAGCAACCGACAGATGAGCTGTTGATGCGGACTGACCGGCCAGGGATCCTGTCGCTGATTTAAGAGAACTTCTTCGCTCGTCATCAGGACTGACCTCAAAACCAAATCCAGCTAGGCTTCCATCCTCACCTAATAGAACAGGCATCATGGCTTCCACAAATTTCTCATTCCAGACCAGGCTCGTCCATTGCGGATTGATTCTGCTGTAGAAACGATAATGGTTCAATGTCTTTTCTTTTGACCTGGTTAATAGGGGAACTCCAAATCCGTCTGTCCATAACACTGCTCCCTGATCAGTCGTATCAAAGGTCCTTTTGTTCAGTGGGATAGCTGGCATATTTCCTTTTGTTCCGGGCTCCACTTCAACCCAGGAGTTGATGCTGGTTACTTTTTCTCCTGCATAGTTAAACAAACGACCATCTTTAGAAAGCTGTGCTAAAAATCCAGAGCTGACTGGTTTATTCGAAATCCAGAAGCCAATATCAAAACTTAATCCACTAACATTCTTGCCATTAAACATCGATACCTCTATATTTCGTTTTGTTTCCTGAGCGATGGCCTCAATCGCAGCCCTTAGATATTTTACATCTTCAGGGTGTTCTGTTCCATAGATCAACACCTTGGTCTTAGCCTCATCCTGAACCTCATCCATCCTTCTAATTGCGGTGATTTCCGGACTGGATTTAGCTTCGAAAGTTTTATGTGCAAAACTGCTGCTCCAGGTAGCTAAGGTGTCTTTTCCGGCTATTTCTTTCCATACTAAACGGAAATCGACCTGTGCCTGGTTCCCGCCCATACTTTGTAATTTCCGATCGGCAAAGAGGTAGACTGGAAAATTCGGCTGCAACTGTGCATTCAGTTCACGCAGTAATGCATAATGACTTATTTTAGCCGAGGTAGTGATTGATGAATTTAGCCCCTGATGACTTGCCGCATCTGGTTTTTCATTTTTTAAAGTATCCTCCATACTAATTTTCTGAAAGCCTGATCCAAAGTCATGCAATTCATAACCAGCCTGGATTAAAGAATCAAGCTCTTGTTTGTGTGTTTTATAAACCGAGGGTAACTGAGATTTTTCCAGCAACACCCAGCCTTTTTTGATGCCTTCATTTTTCTCTCTCTTCAGGTAGGGCTCCGACAATAGGAAGGACAGTAAAACGATCAGCAGTATTCTCAATAAAAGCAGCAGCCAATCTGTGATCTGATAACTTCTGGAAGTAAATGGAGAACTCGCGCCCAACAAGGCTATACTTCCAATACGCAGTGTTTTCCCCTGTTTCAATTTCCACAGATGGATGATCAGCGGGATCAATAGTCCTGCTAACGCGATTAAGCCTATGGGATAAAGTAAATGCACCTTGATATCTCTATATCTTTAATTTGTTTCTTTGGTTCAAAAAGTCTCTCAATGCCTGATCCAGCGGTTGATCCGTTTGTATCAGGCGATAAGCAATCCTTCTGTCCAGCATTTTAGTTCTGGTTTGCTCCAGGTAACGGGCCATATTTTCCTGATAAGCAGCCCTCGCAGTCTCCTGATCAATCTGGATGGTTTTTCCAGTTTCCAAATCTTCAAAAGTCGTATATCCTTTAAAATCCAGTTTCATCTCATTCCCAGACATCAAATGAAAAACCAGCACCTCATGCTTCAGCGTATTTAAGGTATCCAATAAATCAAAGATCTCCTGATTTACCTCATAAAGATCCGTGATAAAGATGAGCAGTTCCCTTTTTTGAGCCCCGGCATAGAGTTCTTTATAATTGATGGGCTTTGTGAAAGTCCCTTCTGGCTTTACCTGTTCCAATTGATAAAACAATCTCGCCAGATGCTGAAAGTCTTGTTTCGCCACCATAGAGAAGATCCCTGCATCTTTAAATACGTATAAACCAATGGCATCACCTTGCAAATTACCTAAATAAGCTAATGAAGCAGCCAGGTAACGTGCATAATCCATTTTGGTATTAGCGCCATCCTGATGGTTCATAGAAGCACTTGCATCGATCAGCAGGCGGATGCTGATATTGGTTTCTACCTCAGATTCCCTGATGTAATACCGGTCTGAACGGGCAAACATTTTCCAGTCCAGCGAGCGCAGATCGTCCCCGGGCTGATAGCTGCGGTACTGACTAAACTCCAATCCAGGGCCCTTCACCGTACTTTTGTGAATCCCGCTCATGAAACCATCAATCGTCATCTTTGCCGACAAAGACAGCTCTTTGATCGCCATCATCACTTTCGGATCTAGCAGTTTGCTCATTAAATGTTGATTTTCGGTCTTGAAATGGATTTTAGAAGCGCATCGGCCACCATATCGGCGGTCACCTGTTCTGCATCTGCTTTAAAATTCATTAAGATCCGGTGTCTCAATACTGGATAAGCCATCGTTTGCAGATCTTCCATGCCTACGGCGTAACGTCCATGGATCAATGCTCTGGCTTTAGCGGTTAAGATCAAGGCTTGTCCAGCTCTTGGACCTGCACCCCAGCGCACCCATTCCTTCACATAATCAACCGTACTCGTGTCTGGTCTGGTGGCACGGATCAGCTCTGCCACATACGCAATCAAATCATCACTGATGCTCACCTCTCTTGTCAAGGCTTGAAGCTGCTTAATCTCGTCTGCACCGATGACTGGCTGCACTTTATTTTTAAGAGTACCAGTGGTACTGCTTAGTATCTTTGTTTCTTCGGCCGCTGTAGGATACCCTATCTTAATGTACAGCAGAAAACGATCCAGCTGTGCCTCAGGAAGTGGATAGGTACCCGCCTGCTCTATTGGATTTTGGGTAGCCAGGATAAAAAACGGACGGTCTAAAGGATAGGTTTGTCCGCCATACGTGACTTCAAACTCCTGCATCGCCTCTAACAATGCGGACTGTGTTTTTGGCGGCGTTCTATTGATCTCATCCGCCAGAATGATATTGGCGAATAGAGGCCCTTTATTGAACTTAAAAAACCGTTTTCCAGTCACATGGTCTTCTTCCAAAATCTCTGTACCGACGATATCAGTAGGCATTAAATCCGGCGTAAACTGAATTCTTCTAAAAGAAAGATCCAGGGCCTGAGACATGGTGCGCACCATCAGCGTTTTTGCCAGCCCCGGCACACCTTCTAAAAGACAATGTCCGCCGGCAAGCAAAGCGACCAGCATTTCTTCAATAATGATGTCCTGCCCGACGATCACCTTTTGGATTTCTTCTTTTAACAGAGAAATTTTATGGATCAAGGTTTTAAGGTTACTTTCTGAAATTTCCAAAGCAATGATTTTTATGAGGTAAGCGATTGTGATTCAATATAGGGCTCTCCGCGTATTATTTCCTATCCCTTGATCAGAATATCAAAAAAATTACAAGATATATCCTCTAAAATCCCGTTTCTAATGAAAATAGACGTTATTTTAGAACGATGCAAAGATCAAAGTTCACATTTGCGAGAATAAAGTATAAATCCGGGAATTGGGATACGGATCAGCGTATGCCTTCCAATCTGCTCAATTCCTTATTGGAATATACCACCATTCCTTTGGATCCTGAAGAAAAGATCGTAGAATTAAGTAGTCAGGACCTTTTCAAATATCCGTTTTGCTATTTAAGCGGACATAAGCTGGTACAATTTGACCAGCAGGAAGCGGCCAATTTCAAGAAGTATGTAAACAATGGCGGCTTTGTATTTGTAGACGATTGCAACCACGACATCGATGGGCTGTTTGCCAAATCATTTGAAACACAAATGAGCAACCTGTTTGGTCCGGCAGCACTTAAAAAAATTCCTAACCAGCATAAGATTTACCACTCCTTTTTCAATTTTGAGAATGGCCCGCCTACGACCTCATTTGAATTAAACGGCTGGGGCGACGACCTGGTACATGATTACCTGAAAGCCATTACCATTAATAACCGCATCGGAGTATTGTACAGTAACAAAGACTATGGCTGTGAATGGGATTACGACTTCCGCAACAAGCGATTCCTGGCGGAAGACAACACTAAATTCGGCGTAAATATCATTCTTTACGCGATGGGTATCAACAGCTAAGCGCCCGGAAAAGAAGTATTAGAGCACCAGCTGTTCGTATAGTTTTTTCAAGGTTTCCTGGGCATCCAAACATAAACCTGGATGAGTTTTAGAAGTCTGAACCACCGTACTTCTGGTGGCTGTTAACCAGCGAAAGCGTGAAGCCATATCCAGCTGACCAATCGTTCCTCCTGCCTTTCCTCCTTTGCTGATCAGCTCAAAAGAACGCAAATGGTCTAGCAATTCCTGTGGATCCAGTTTGCAGGAAAATGCGGCAAGACGTCCCTCATCCAATTCAAATAAAGTCTGTAAAAACTTTTGCTTAGCGCAATACAGTATAATGCCCACATTAAGAAATTCTTCCCGTTCTACCCTTGGTACGACGCGGATCACGGCATACTCAAATAAGTGCTTCTCTTGCATTCTGTGCTTCTTTTACAAAAATATCTGAATTTGCGAGGCGCAATTCCAAAAAGTTGGAATATACTTCGCGGTGTGCTTCAATAGAGTCAAAAGTATTGTCCCTGATCAACCAGTCGTCTGGAATTAAGGAAACAATAGCCCTGATTTTTTCCGGAGTCAGAATTGCTTTAAATACCGCATTCACTTCTTCCAATTCCGAAGCTTGGCTCAACAGCACGTGATCTTTGATCAAGCTGAAAGGTCTTACGGCCTGTTCTTCCCAGTTCTCCATGGAATGGTGAAAATACAATGCAGCACCATGGTCAATCAGCCATAATTCTTTATGCCAGATCAACATATTGGTATTACGGGCGGTACGGTCCATATTGGTCAGCAGCGCATCCATCCATACAATCCGTGAAGCAGTTTTTTCGTCTACCTGATTCACCAATGGATCAAAAGTGATCGCTCCTGAAAGGTAATGCAAGGCAAGATTCAGCCCAACACTCGTCCTTAATAAGTCCTGGATCTCCTCATCTGGTTCAATCCGGCCAAAATCTTTCTCCAATTGCGCAAACACCAATTCCGGCATTCTCAAGCCAAGTAACCTTGCGATTTCTCCACCAATTAACTCGGCAATGAGCGCACGTAATCCCTGTCCGGCACCACGAAATTTGAGTACATATAAAAAGTCGTCATCTGCTTCTGCTATTGCAGGCATCGATCCCCCTTCGCGTAAAGGGGTGACATACCTGGTCACATTAACAGTCCTGAGTTCTGGTTGGAAATTCTTCACACCTGCATAATTTAAGAGCAAAAGCCCCGATTTGAGCCAAAGATACTATATTTCCCCTAATCGGATACCTGATTCGCTAAGGTATAGCACGGCTATTTTCAGATTTTATTTGGAGCCGTTTTTTATAAGTTCGGAATACATTTCATCCAGGAAGCCTTGCTGGCTTGGACTATCCTTGAAATATCGCTGATAGTTGACACTGCAGCTCTCCACATCAGCAATATTTTTTGGATTAAAAGACCAATCGTCTATGTCCTTCACCGTAATTCCTATATCATTACTGCAGGTTTGCCATAGTTCAGAGAATTTAGTTTTTCTCCCTTTACCCTTGTTCATTTGATCAAAGTCTGCATAAACTGTAAATCCGCACATTTCCGAATTGAAAAACTTTGAAATCGAAGTTACTGGAACACCTGCCCAATCTATCGTTTTCCCAGTCGGAAGTTCTATGGAGTTGAGCTTTTTCTCATTCAATATTTTATCTTGTTCCCCTTGTTTAAAAAACTGCTCATCATACACTAATTTTGTTCCTATTGGAACCGATATCTTTTTAACGACCAATGGTTCTTGAGTGATAAAATAGGGATAATCAGGTGCTGAGTTTCCACCTGTTGGATTCATACTTCCCATACAGCCCATTAAAGAGAGCAAGCCAAATAAAAAAGCCGGAAGCTTAAGATTTTTCATAAATGTTTTAATGGTATCGCAGCACTCAAATATATACGAATGTTTCTTATTTTGTCCGTATAAATTTGAAGTTACGCAGGGAATTGACTGAGCCTCGCTTGGCAATGGCAATTTAAGTACCTGTTTTTTCCGTAAGGTATTTCCAGTACCTTTTAGGGACATGCTGCACGTGTAATTTGGTGTTTTTTCTAGCCGCAATATTAGTACTTTTAAAATAGTCTTTCCATAGCGTGGCGTAGAGGCGCTCTTTACCGTCCTGCAACTCTGCGGTAGGTCTGTTCAGGTTCTTCTCCTCTTCTGTATTTAGGCTTACTTCTTCTACTTGTTCCAGGTTATAATACAATCCATAATGTCTTTTTAAATCATAAATGATCCAGTGCTGATCCGCATAGCGGTTCTTAAAATGGTTCATAATTAAAGGGAGTACATTAAAGTCTGGATCTACTCCACAGTAGAAAATTCCATCTGCAGAAAGCTGAAACCTGATGAAGGCCTCCATCCTATGTTTTTCTCGTTCTACCTTCTTAGCGGTTTGTGCGACCGTCAATACATGAACATTACCGTAATTAGCTTCTGCCCCGGCTGGGTTGGAAAATATATAACAGCTAAACTCAAATAAACTGTTATAGGCTTGAGTAGATTCTGAAAGAAAAGTGCAGTAGAATCTCCTCATCCAGCCTGCATTTAGTTTCTTTTTTAACCCTGTCCATACTCTATCAGCTTTTTTATTGTCATTATGTACATAAAATTCTGTACTAAAAGCATCTGGCTGGTGGTGTTTTTCTAACTGAAGGCTGATCTTTCCCGGTTTTCTTTCAAACCATTCAAAAACTGCACAAAGCAAGCTTTCTAAACTTCCATCGATCACATATATCATGGTAATTGTCGGGTTAAAACAAAATCAATTGCTGAACATCAATCTTAGCATATTTACCCTGGCTTTCCGCCAGTATGAATGACTTGATTTGTGTAGCCTGGTAATCTTTCATTTGATAAGGACTATCTGAACACTTGATAAAGTGTTTTGCCCGGTTATAGGCCACCCCTATTTTTTTCAATTGATCAATGCGTAATTTTCCGAATTTTCTAGCCTGTACAATCTTTTTTGCAGAGCTCACACCAATTCCGGGGATGCGTAGGATCATTTTATAGGCAGCCACATTGATGTCTATTGGGAAATATTGGAGGTTCCTTAATGCCCAGCTCAATTTCGGATCCACATCTACATCCAAATGCGGATTCGCATCATTCAGGAGTTCATTTACATGAAAACCATAAAAGCGCATGAGCCAATCTGTTTGATACAATCTATTCTCACGAATTAATGGAGGTTGAGTGCCAATCAGCGGCAGGCGATTGTCGTAACTAATGGGAATATATCCAGAATAGTAAACTCTTTTCAGCGAGAAATCCCTATAAAATGCATCTGCGGTATGCATAATATCTTTATCTGTTTCCGGAGTTGCTCCGATCACCATCTGGGTGCTTTGACCCGCAGGCACAAATTTAGGTGTACTCTTAATTAGCTTTTTCTCCTCTTTAAACTGTATGATTTGATTTTGTACCAATGCAAGTGGTCGTTTCACATCTTCATGGTTCTTTTCCGGAGCAAGTAATTTCAGACCACTTTCTGTCGGCATCTCCAGATTGATACTCATTCTATCTGCATAAAGCCCAGCCTCTCTAATGAGCTCTTCACTTGCACCAGGAATAGTTTTCAGATGGATGTACCCATTAAAACGTTCTTCAAGCCTTAGTTTCTTCACAACCTTCAATAAACGCTCCATGGTAAAATCAGCATTCTTAAAAATACCGGAGCTTAAAAAAAGGCCTTCGATAAAGTTTCTTCTATAAAAGTTGATGGTGAGGGAAACTACTTCTTCTACTGTAAATGCCGCACGCGCTATGTCGTTGCTTTTTCTTGAAACACAGAAGGCACAGTCATAAATGCAATGATTGGTCAGGAGAATTTTTAGCAGAGAAACACAGCGCCCATCTTCTGTATAGGTATGACAGATTCCAGATGCATGGCTATCACCGAGTCCTTTATTGTCATTCTTTCTTGTCCCTCCACTTGAAGAACAGGACACGTCATATTTGGCCGCATCAGCAAGGATATTCAACTTTTCTCTAATCCGTTCAGACATTTTTCTATATTTTACTAACAAATATAGTATTATATACTAATATAATTAGCTTAAATAAAAATATCTGAAATATACAAGGACTGAATTGATAATACCATGGTATTTTACTAAGGTCTCATCTTAGTTATTTAAAAGTATCAAAACCATCCTTTGCATCACACCAAAACTCGTCCAGTGCAATCAATCTTGGTTTCAAAAAGGAAATCAAAGCCGGCCAGTCTGATTCTTTGAAAATACTCACCTCAGGAAGGTGTTTAACAATCCTGCTCACCGTTTTATAATGTTCATCGACAGTCAGTAATTCCCAGTCCCATTCCTCCCCCAGGTTCGTATGCAGCATCGTTTTAAAAGCAGCAAACTGCTCAAAAATCAACTCCTGCATTCCTGGATCAGGATGAGACATCTCAATTGCAATGTAAGCGGATTTCTTGTCGGCAGACATTTTAAAATTAAGGTACTTAATTCCTGTCTTATAATTCACCCAATTGATTCTCATCCCTTCAGCAGATTGATGAGGCGCGATATATTGTCCGAAGGTAGTCCAGAAAGACTGTTTTAACTGTGCAGCCTGATCTTTTGAAAACATGGTATTGGGTTTAAATGTAGTACAGCTATTCTAAAATAAAAAACAGGTTAAAGCGTCCAGCTCATCAGTTCCATGACCCTTTTAAACTCGTCCTGAACATTCGCTTTTAAATGGATGGTTTCTTTCGTTACCGGGTGTACAAACTTCAATTCTGAAGCATGCAGCAGCATCGTGGTCATCTCCCACTGCTCTTTGAAAAACTTGTTTTGTTTATTGCAGCCATGCTTGCGATCACCGATAATCGGATAAAAGACATGCGCAAAGTGTCTGCGCAATTGATGCATCCTTCCTGTGGTTGGCGTAGCTTCCACTAAGGAATATCTGGATGTTGGGTGTTTTCCAAGTGCGACCTCCAGCTCAGCGCGCTGCAAAGTTACAAAAGCAGTAAATGCTTCCTGCATATTGCCATTTTCTTTGGCCAATGGATAGTCGATTTCTAGTCTATCAGGCGCATAACCTCTCAAAACTGCCAGGTATTTCTTTTCTACCTCGGCATTTTGAAACTGCTGGTGCATGGCGATCTCCGTCTCTTTATCGAAAGCAAAAAGCAGCAATCCACTGGTTTTACGGTCTAAACGATGTACAGGACTAACATACTTATTGATCTGATCCCTTAGCATTTGCAAGGCAAATTCTGTAGCATCACTAGCAATAGAAGAACGGTGAACCAATAAACCATGAGGCTTATTGATGGCAATCAGATGATCGTCCTGATATACAATTTCCAGCATTTAATTTTTTCTGCGAAGATAACCTTTTGATTTTTTAAAACCGACCTATTGTATCAAATTTGTTCCTTTTTGACAGGATAGAAGCATTTATGCCTAAATTGACGAATCATGAAAACCAAACCAACAACCCCTCCTGTTAATGGATTAAAAAAGGCAACCGCTGCCTTCTTTATGGCGATGCTGATCGCTGGAAACGTCAGCTATGCACAAACTAAAAAGGAAACTATTGACCTGATCGTCAAGGAAGCCACGGAAAACTCTCAACTGGAAAAGCTCGCCCATGAGCTCTTAGATATGGTGGGCCCCAGACTTGTGGGCTCTCCTCAGATGAAACAGGCAAACGACTGGGCGGTCGCAAAATATACCAGCTGGGGCATACCTGCAAAAAACGAACAATGGGGAGAATGGCGTGGCTGGGAACGTGGAATTTCTCATATTGACATGGTTTATCCTCGCGTAAAATCCCTGGAAGGCATGCAATTGGCATGGAGTCCAAGCACAAAAGGAAAAGCAGTAGTGGGTGAAATGATCATCTACCCTGACCTACCCGATTCTGTATCCTTCAAAAGCTGGTTACCAAATGTAAAAGGAAAATTCGTGATGTTTTCCATGAATCAACCTACCGGCAGACCAGACTATAACTGGCAGGAATTTGCGACTCCGGAGTCTTTCGAGAAAATGAAAAAAGACAGAACCGAACAAACCAATGCCTGGCGCTCCCGCATCAGCAAAACCGGACTTAACCTGAAAGCTTTGGCACTGGCATTCGAAAGTGCAGGCGCATTAGGCGTAGTCACCAGCAACTGGTCTTCTGGATTTGGTGTCAATAAAATCTTTGGTGCCAATACCACCAAAATCCCTTCTATCGACATCTCCCTGGAAGATTACGGTTTACTGTACCGTCTGACCGAATCTGGAAACAAGCCTAAAATCAGTGTAAATGTCGGTTCTAAAGAGCTGGGCGTCGTTCCTACCTTTAATACCATTGCAGAGATCAAAGGCACAGAAAAGCCGAATGAATATGTCATCCTTTCCGCGCATTTCGACTCTTGGGATGGTGGCACTGGCGCCACTGATAACGGAACAGGGACCATCACCATGATGGAAGCCATCCGTATTTTGAAAAAGATCTACCCAAACCCAAAAAGAACCATCCTTGTAGGCCACTGGGGAAGTGAAGAACAAGGGCTAAACGGCTCAAGGGCATTTGTAGAAGATCATCCGGAAATTGTTAAAAATATCCAGGTGGTTTTTAACCAGGACAATGGTACAGGCCGCGTGGTTAACCTTGCCGGACAAGGCTTTTTAAACGCTTATTCTTATTTAGGAAAATGGTTATCGGCAGTGCCGGAAGACATTAGAAAACAGATCGCAACCACTTTCCCTGGTACTCCTGGTGGTGGTGGTTCAGACTATGCGTCCTTCGTAGCTGCAGGTGTACCCGCATTCTCGCTGAGCTCCAATAGCTGGTCTTACGGAACTTATACCTGGCATACCAACAGAGATACTTATGATAAAGTAGTTTTTGATGATGTGAGAAGCAATGCCATATTGACTGCAATTCTAGCCTATATGGCGAGTGAAGACCCAGAAACAACTTCCAGAGAGAAAAGCATTTTACCTGTGAATCCAAGAACCGGAGAACCAGGTGTATGGCCTCCACAAGTTAAACCAACACGCAAAGGCGGGGTAAACTAAGCGCTATCAGGCGATCAGAAAACCATAAGATTTGTATACTAAAATGCCCTTTCGATAAATCGGAAGGGCATTTTAATTTAAAAGCCTTATTTTTTATTCTTGACATACTTTTCTAACCACTGATCCTGCTCCCAGAACGTGTGCAGAATCGACTCTCTGCTTCTGTATCCATGAAACTCCTTAGGCAGCAGTACTAGTCTCACCGTACCGCCATGGCCTTTGATCGCACTATACAAGCGCTCACTTTGAATCGGGAAAGTGCCTGAATTCTCATCGTCAATACCATGAGTCATCAATAAGGGTGTTTTGATTTTATCCGCATAATTAAATGGCGACATTTTATTGTAAACATCCATTGCCTGCCAATAAGTACGCGCCTCCACCTGGAAACCAAAAGGGGTCAAGGTACGGTTGTAAGCCCCACTCCTGGCGATTCCCGCAGCAAATAGATTGGTATGTGCCAGCAAGTTGGCAGTCATGAATGCGCCATAAGAATGACCTCCTACTGCAATTCTACCTCTATCTGCTACGCCCATATCTACCACATAATTGATCAAAGCAGTGGCATTGTCTTCAATCTGTTGCAAGAACGTATCATTAGGTTCTTCTTTTCCCTCACCAACAATCGGCATATCTGCCTGATCCAATACTGCATACCCTCTGGTTACCCAGAATACCGGGGAGCGGAAAGCCAGCCTGGTGAAACGATACGGCGAACCTTTTACCTGTCCGGCAGCAGCCAGACTTTTAAATTCACGCGGGTAAGCCCAGATCAATACCGGCAATGGTCCATTTTCTTTCTTAAAATCCTTTGGCAGGTATAACGTAGCAGAAAGCTTGATTCCATCCTTACGAGGGTACGAAAGTAAAGACTTTTGAACTCCTTTCAAACTAGGGTAAGGATCTGGAAAGCTGGTTAAGGCTTGTTCCGCCCTGTTTTTCAAGTCAACAGCATAAATGTTAGGCGCTTCTTCGGTCGACTCTCTGGAGATGTACACCTTTCCTGTATTGTTAAAGAATACCGGCTCCTCATAATATGGCGCTTTAGATTTAAACAAAGTATCCTGTTTATTGGAAATCAGGTTCCATTTCAGAATAAATGGGCGATCGCCTTGCGGAGAAGCACCTGCACCTTTAGTGAATATTACGCCTGGAGCACCTTTATCAAACAATAAGACTTTTGCGGAGAAAGGCCCTTTACCATAAATAAAATCTCCTGGATCCGTATAAGTATCTTCTGAAGACCTGTTCGAGATCACTTTGACCACCTTACCGCTTTCAGGATTGATCAGCGTCATTTTTTGAGCACGATCTTTTCTCCATTGTTCTTGTACCAGAGCATAATTTTGATTGCCCCATTCCACACCACTATACCTTGAAGCCATACTATACAACTTTACCGGAGCCCCTGTGAAAGGTGCTTTCAGCAGGAACAAAGCATCGCGGACTTCCGCTTTCAGGTTAGGATCACCTTTATCCTGAGCTTCCGCCCAAACAATAGTTGCAGCTGCATCGCTTCTCCATTCGTAAGCACGAGGCCCCATAGCAACGGCATCAAAGCCTGTTGGCAATTTCTCCGCAAGCGGTGCATGGTAAAGTTCTTTTACCAATTGTCCCTGAGGATTCAGAATGGTGGTTTTGAAAGGGAAATAATAAATAGGCACCAGGTAAGAATAATGTTTCTCAATGGTCTGTACCATCAGGAACTTGCCATCTGGCGAATAGGCAGCCTTGCGATAAATTGCAGGACCTGCGATTTTTGTAGTATTCCCAGTCAAATCTACTTCCTGCAGCTCAGAACTGAGGTAATAGCCCATCAGATCCTGATCATAGGTATTTTTCAATAAGTTTTGATACGTTCTGGAAGGCGTCACTACACCTAAGTTTTCTTGAACCACCGGCCCTGTAGGTACGATATTTTCTACCGGCTTATCTCCACGGGATGGAAGGATAAACTGGGCAAGAATACGCTTGCCATCCGGATGCCATTGTAAAGTGGTGCCGTAAGCATCATTCAGTAAACCATTGGTCAGTCTGCGGGCTTTTAAATTTTTAACATCCACCAGCCATAGCTCCACCCCTTTTAAAGTATTGTTGCTGAAAGCGAAAAAGTTCCCATCTGCATTCCAGCTGATATTGGTCATTCTCATTTTCTCCGGCAATCCGGCAACCTTATTTTCTTTACCGGTTTTCAGGTCTTTAATCCTCAAGTCGCTGTAAATACCTGAAACCTCTCCTTCCGTAGAATTATTAGCGGGATTGATCCTGATGCCTGCCAAACCAATTACAGGTTGAGCCACCTGCTCGATGGAAGCATATCCTGGTGAAGAAAGCAGCAGCATCAAGCTTCCGTCTTTATTAAAACGCACCGTTGGGCTTGTCGGCGCATCTACCAAGTCAACAATGCTTTTAGGAGGCAATTGGTAAGTCAGGTTCTCCTGCGCAAATCCTTGGGTACTTAAACCTGCCATCAGCAATACGCTGAGCAAGGTTTTAGTGATCGGTTTGTAGTTTTCGGTCTGTATCATTTTTTTTTGAGTATCCATGACGATAAATGTCATTTGATATAAGTTACTACACAAAAATGGGATTCTAAATGAAGGCTTGCTAAACTATCGCGTAAAAGTTACCTTTGAAACATTCCATCCACAACACATCCTGTTATGCAAATTGTTGAGACCATTGATCAGTTTTACAAAAGGACCAACCAAATCGTTCCGGTCGAATTGTTAAACACCTCGGCCAATCCAAGTCATTTTAACGTGAAGGAACGCAGTTACTGCAGTAAAATGAGTCCATATAACCGCAGAGACCATTATAAGATCTGCCTGACGATTGGAAAAGGGCGACTGCATGTGGCAAATGAGGTGATTGAAATTGATCGTCCGGCTCTGGTTTTCTCTAATCCGACGGTCCCTTATTCCTGGGAATCCACCTCTGAAAGCCAGGAAGGGTATTACTGTTTGTTCAATGATTCTTTT
Source organism: Pedobacter polysacchareus (assembly GCF_019802255.1). Taxonomy (GTDB): domain Bacteria; phylum Bacteroidota; class Bacteroidia; order Sphingobacteriales; family Sphingobacteriaceae; genus Pedobacter; species Pedobacter polysacchareus. Next base: position 264,564 of record NZ_JAHYSS010000003.1, read on the forward strand.
ATTTCAGCAGAGCTGAAGAAAGGGCTGGAAAGGATATGTCCTTTGTTTAATCCCATGATCTCTCCTTCCTGCTTTTTGGATGAACCAGCATATCAAAGAGTGAATGGTTATTTCCTGCAATTAATTGCCGAGCTAAAAAGCGACTATGAATATAAATATGAGGTGATCAGGAGTATTTTAAGACTGATCATTCATGAAGGCATCAAGATCCAATCGGCGACCCTTGCGCCTGCGCTTACCGACGTCTCCGACCACATTACCCCCAGGTTCCTGGATTTACTGGAACGACAATTCCCGGTAGATTCTCCCGAAAACCCTTTAAAACTGAAGAGTGCATCTGAATTTGCTGATCAGCTTCACATTCATGTGAACCACCTGAATTATGTGATTAAATCACATACTGGAAAAACCACTACGCAGATGATCAGCAACAGAGTAGTTGAAGAAGCAAAAACGTTGTTGAAACAAACGGATTGGGATGTAGCTGAAATTGGGTATTGCCTGGGTTTCGATTATCCAGCTCATTTCAACAATTACTTTAAAAAGAATACGGGACTTACGCCTGCCGCATTTAAACACCATAGCTAAGCCCTGTTCATTCCTTACTTAAAGGAATACGGATAAAATTAAGAAACGTATACCTCTTGCTCCTTGTCGAATGTCCAGACCTGTCGCTGGCCTCTTCTGGCAATGACCAAAGAATAACAATCTTCATTTTCTGAAATTTCCAAGACCTCGCCTAAATTGATAAGCTTGTCACCGATAGATAAATTTGCAATTTCTAAGTTCTTAAACATTATAGGCTGTTCCAATATATGATCCATGAGAGCGAAAAGATAAAAGAAGATTTATTTAAAATTTAATTTATACCCAAAAATATAATTATTTATCAAATAACACTAATAATTTAGTTAAATCAGTAGATTTCGCGTTTAAACTACTTGTACCCCTCCTATTTGAAACATTAACGGGCTTAGCCATGCAATTTCAAAATATGGTCCTGCTATTTTTCTAGCGCAGCGCAAGTATTTTCCTCCGATACCAGTCCTAACCTAACTGAAACAGGTAAAGACGACAAGTTTATTTCAAACTTTAATTTCGTTTTAATCCCGCTTTAATCTCTTGCGATTAGTTTTGTTAAAACCTTTAAAGCTATAGATATGGTGTTGGCAGAATTTTTAAATATGGGGGACTTGGAAAGGGCATTCGTGAGTTCAAAGATGCTTCTGAGGGTGTTAAAAGAGAAATCCACAGAAACATCAACCTCTCCGATATAGAAAATGAAGCAACAGCACAAGAGGTTAAAGAAAAAGTTTAGTTTCCCAAAATTATAAAACACACAAATGATGTTACATACCCCTATACTTGCGGCTTTAGGTACGCAGGAAATCCTGGTTATCCTGGTTGTTGTACTCCTGCTTTTTGGCGGTAAAAAGATCCCTGAACTATTGGGTGGCCTGGGAAAAGGAATCCGTGAATTTAAAGAAGGTAAAGACGGTACAGATCAACCAGACCCTGAAAAGCATTAAGGCTTTGCTGTAAAGCGATCCATCAGCTGCATAGACAATATCGCTTCTTCGGCAGAACAAGGGTTTTCTCCCTGCCCTAAGAAATAAGCGGTCACCTTTTCAATCATGGGTTGCTGTACATGCTGCAGGGGGCTAAAGTCGTAGACCTTAGCAATCCCATCTTTAATCAATTTTATTTGCTGACCAAAAACCTGGAAGCTGATTTTTCCTGCCGTGCCTATAATTTCACATAGGTCGGCTTTATCTTGTTCAGATACGCTGAAACACCAGCTGCCATTAAACACCGTTCCATTTTTAAACAATACCTGACCGGTTACCAGATCATCTGCCTGTCCTATTCCACTTTGATTCAGCGCGAATCCAGCAGCGGAAAGCCATTCTCCAAAAAAGAAGACCATCAAATCCAGCTGATGGGGAGCAAGATCATGAAACAAGCCTCCTCCCGAAATCAAGGGATCTAACCTCCAATTGCTGGCTGATTTTGCAATAATATCCGCATCCTGGGGCTGAAACATCTTTAATTGTACCAAACGGATGTCTCCTATTTCATGATCGTCCAATAAGGCTTTGATTTTTAAGAATAAAGGCTGCGCACGTCTATAATGGGCCACGCATATTTTAATACCTGCAGTTGAGGCAGCAATTTTCATTCTGATCGCTGAATCTGAATTTAAGGTCATTGGCTTCTCCACATAGACCGGTTTTCCAGCGGCGAATGCCATTAAAGCATAAGCTTCATGCTGTGCCGGAGGGGTCGCAATATAAATGGCATTTACTTCCGGATCATCAATCAGCTGCTGCGCATCATCGTACCACTTAGGTACCCCATGTCTGGCGGCATAGTCTTTCGCTTTTTCCCCATCTCTACGCATCACCGCAACCAATGATGAATTGGGCACCTTATTAAAGGCAGGTCCGCTTTTAACCTCAGTTACGTCTCCGCAACCAATCATTCCCCATTTAATACTTTTCATTTTCAATATGTTATCGTTTCAGCTTCAATTGATAAATGTCGGCCTGTAATTTATCGGTATCATTATCCTCACAAAGGAGAAAACTCAGTTCATCTGCAGTTTCCTGCTTTAAGGTCAATCCTTCAAATTTATGCCGCTCGCTGATCTGTGCCGTAAAATCCAAGGCCATCTTGTCCATATTGATGCTGCCAATCAAGGTACCCAATACCGCTCCATCCTGATAAGTAGAATTGCTGTCTTCGGCAGCAGCCAGAAAATAAATATGATGGTCAACGAGGATGGCATCTGTAAATCCCGTAGGAACTCCTTTAATCCCGGGCAATGCGATTTCCTTAAAGCTGATTTTTGAGATCGCCTTAAGTTGTGGTCCCGAAACTTTGAACACTCCATTTTTTCCGGATCCTCCATTCCCTCTATTCAGGAAGTACCAATCTGCCCCAGTAAAAATTACCCCTTCGATATTGAAGTTTTCAGCATCAATTCCAGAAACATTCCTCATTTCCTGATATACTTCCGAGACATCAGCGGTTGAAATCAGTTGTTTATCCTTCGCCTTTAAAGTGACCATCTGGTTTCTATTTTCGGTAGATCCAGAGCCAAAAACATATATTTTATCCCCATAAGCGGTGATGGCTTCAAAATCAGGCTTATTTTTTTTTACGATGTTTTCTGAAGGCTGGCTGCCTAAAGGATGTCGGCTCAGATGCGCAGCTTTCATCTCATAGCTGTACAGAAAAGTTCCGTTGTCGGAGATCACGTTCAGCTGATCATTTTTCAAGAGCAAACCGGAAGCAGAGCCAATTCCAATGATCTGAAACAACAATTCCAAGGTAAATTTGTACATGAATGCAATATGCAAATTCTTTAAGAAAAAACAGACCTTGGAAGCCCTGCAAGGGAATATTCATACCGGTTATCAGGTGTACACCTGATAACCGGTCATATAGAAATCAGCTTATTTCTTAGCTGGAGTAATCACAATTTTTCTAAACTCGATTGGTCCATGGTCACCCTGGAAATAGATCGGTCCTGGTTCGCCTTCATTACTGTCTAATGCGCCGCCAGTAATTCCTGGGATTTCCTGATTACTGATCACAGTTTTGCCATTGGCAACCACCGTCACCATTCTGCCCACTAGCGTAATATCGTAACTCTGCCATTTATCAGGGCCTAAAGCATTGATTTCACTAGGTGGAAGGAATCCGTAAATCCCACTGAAATAAACACTGGAAGGATGTGCTTCCTTCGGGCTGTCTTCAATCTGAACTTCATATCGGCCTCTTAAATAAACGCCGCTATTACTTCCTTTCTGGTACCTGAATTCCACATGTAATTTAAAATCTTCAAACTTCTGATCAGAGATCAGATTGGCACCAGATTGTGGACTCGTCAATACTCCGTCTTTCACTACCCATTGGTTTTTCCCTAAAGCTTTCCAGCCAGTCAGGTCTTTCCCATTGAAAAGTTGAATAGGTTTTGCCCAGACAACAGGGCTGGTTCTTTTCAAATACGGTGCCTTTACCCCTTTCCAAGTATATGTTTTGCCTTCACTGGTCAGCATAGTGCCCTCAATCCCTGCACCTTTCAGTTCTCCTTCAATCACGAAATCCTGGTTCCCGCCTTCCCATTGCGGTGGGATTCTAAAGCTGAATTTACCATTTTGGAACTTCACTTCTGATACCGGGCGGGCACTGCCGGAAGCGCCAACAAAATAACCTACCAGTGTACGGTTGCCGGATAGCTTCACTTCCAGCCAGGAAGGTGCGGATTTCCCGTTTTCATCAACCGTAAGGTCCCATCGGCCAATCAGGTTTTTTCCAGGAATATCTTGTAAAGCAGTGATATTTGTAAGGTATGGAGCGGCAATAAGCGCATCAGCTGATCCAAAACTGAGCAAGCCAGTGACAGCCATCACAAAAAATTTCTTATTCATTGTAAAGGGATTAGGTTTTATTTATGGTTCTAGGCGGTAAGATAGGATTTATTCACTTTTCACCCAAGGATAAGGGGAAAAGAAATGATTTTTCCTGTATTAATTCGTAATTTCAGGAAGGATTAATTAGACCTTATGAAAGCCATTCAATTCCACTCCTATGGAGATTCCGCTGTATTACAATTAGAAGAAGTTGCTAAGCCTGTCCCAAAAGCACATGAAGTGCTGATAAAAGTGGTGGCCACCACCATCAACCCTTTTGACATCAAGAATCGCTCTGGCGCTATGAAGGCCTTTGTACCCATCAAATTTCCTCATATTCCTGGAACTGATGCGTCTGGGATGGTAGAATCAATAGGATCAGCAGTGACGCGGATTAAAGTTGGCGACCTGGTTTTTGCGACCGCCTCTCATGGCACTTATGCGGAATATGTCTGTATTAACGAAGAAACGGTTTCCCTAATCCCGGATCATGTGAGCATGAATGAGGCCGCAGCCTTGGCAGTCCCATTAAATACCGCCTACAGTATCCTGGTAGAAACAGCGCATTTACATCCAGGAGAAAGGGTATTAATCCATGGTGCCGCAGGCGGTGTAGGCAATATTGTTTTACAAATGGCGAAAGCGCTCGGTGCGTATGTGATTGCCACAGCTTCCGGCTCCGGACTTGCCAGAATTCATGATTTAGGTGCTGATGAATTGATTGATTACAAATGGCAGGACTTCAGTGAACTGGTAGAAAACCTGGATATAATCGTTGATCTTGTAGGTGGAGAAACGCAGTTAAAATCTTACCCTTTGGTCAAAAAAGGAGGAAAGCTATTGAGTATTGTCATGCCAACAGATGATCAGCTGGCCTTAAAATATGGAATTACCGCAAAGTTTATCAGTGCTGTAGGAGACCATAAAAAGTTAGATTTTGGAAAGCGACTGGTAGAATCTCATAAAATCGAGGTTCAAATTGCCAAAACAATGTCGATTGAACAAGCAGCCGAAGCACAGGATCTGGTCTCCGCAGGCGGCTTAAATGGTAAGATTGTATTGAACTTTTAAGTTAGCAGCGGAACTTGATGGTCTTCCATTCCCTTTTCCTGGATTAAGACTTTGAATTTATAGCCCATATCCATGATTAAGGCATGGCGAAGCAGTGCTATTTTTTTTGCCGCCAGCGCTACATCTTTTTCCTCAGAGAAAGCCTCCATCACCCAGTCATTAAAGCCCATCTGCAGTAGAAATTCCCCCTGACTGGTAAATGCAGCATCTTCTAAACCATATTGCTGCCCCCAATAGCTTAAAGCGGAGAAATTGACATGAGCGGTAATGTCCTGTTTCCCAATGTGAGTGTAATAATCATCGTTCACAGCATGTGCTCTATAACAGCATAAAGTCCCTTCTACCCTGCTTTTTTTATACATTCCTTTATTTCTATCGCCATAATCAATGGTGATGATATAGCCTTGTTTCATAGCCGAAGCGATCTTTTTGATCCAGGGAATCACCTCAAGATTGATCTCCGTCTGGTATCCTTCAGGAAGCACAATATTTAATACCCGCATGTAATCGATCAATGCTGGAGAGGCAGGTTTCAATACCTCTTTGAAGCCATCCTGCTCCTCCACAAATATTTCCATCAACTCTTCCAACATGATGACCCGGTGAACAGGGAAATTGTCCAGCACCTCATTTGAGAATACACATCCGCGAATGTCCTCTATCTCTGAGATATCATTCAGCCACTCTACTTTTTCTTTTAGCCTGATTTTTTCCAGCACTTTCATGGCCTCGCTTCTTTCAATAATGCAATAGCGAAGGTCCTGGTACATCTCTTCATTAGGTTGGATTGCAGCAAGAATATCCTCCGCCAATTTACCATTGCCAGCGCCGTATTCTACGATGGTAAAGGGCCCTTTCCCTAGCATAGCCCAGATTTCCACCATTTTTTTCGCGATCAGTACACCCAGGGCATTTCCCAAATAAGCACTGGTAAAATAATCGCCATTCTTACCAATTTTATTTGCCTGAGTATTGTAATAGCCGAGTGTAGGATGGTAAAGGCACATTTCCATATACTCACAAAAAGATATTGCGCCGTTTTTCTTTATTTTCTTTTTGATCACACTGGTTAGACCTGACATGGACTTATAGGTAATATCCCTATAAAACAGTTGGCCTTAAACATTGTTTAGGTAAACAAATTTATTTAAAGCTTGCTATCTAAATATACCAAGAGCTAGCTGGAAGCACACTGTTCTTTTATGGTTCTATATTGACGCCTTTATCATTATTTTCAGTTTTTCTAAAAGTACCGGAAAAGTTTTAAAGTCGTCTTTTCCAAGGAAATGTCCTCCATCCGCGATCGTAATGATTGGTGCTTCCAGTGCTTCCGCTAACTTTTGAGTCAGCTCAAAAGGAACAATGTAATCATCTTCCGCTCCGATAACCAATCGTTTAGGCACATTTTGAATCAGCCCCGGAATAGAGATCTCCTCCTCCAAAAAACCGTCTAAATCGGGAATATCCTCCAGCTTCTCTAAAAATCCGGCAATCAGGATCATTCCTGCTGACTTCAATTGATAACGGTTTAAATATAAAAGCAGGGAAATACAGCCTAAACTATGACCTATAAAATAAGTCTGGTCGCTGAACTTCACGTTTTCTTTTAAATAGTTGACCCATGCCTGAGGATTTGGCTTACTGGAATCTGGCATCGCTAAAATATGGACTGCTATTCCTTCCTTTTCAAGCGCTGCCTGTATCCATTCAAACCAATGGTCTGTAGTGCTGGCCATGTATCCATGGACAATGTAAACTTGTGCTGCTTCCATAAGGTCCCAAAAATAGAAATTCTGCGCAAATAAAAAAGGCGCTTCGTATAGAACGAAAGCGCCTTTTTCTGACCACGGTACGGATTACTGAACTTCGATAATGCTGATGGCATAACCTCCGCCAGGCGCACAAAACTGCGTCAATTTAGTGCCTTTGCTAACCCTCATTTTTTTAATTACATAAGCCTGCGGATTTTTCTCATAATGAGCATCTTTTGCATCCGAATAAATCGTCGCCAGGTATTTTTTATTCGCATCCAGGAAGTCCAGATTTACCTTAGAAACACGTCCCTGTTCATCACAAGTACTGCCTACAAACCAATTGTTTGTTCCTTTGGCTTTTCTGGCGAACGTGATGTAATCCCCAGGTTCTGCTTCCAGTACTTTCGTATCGTCCCAATCTACCGCTACATCTTTGATGAACTGAAAAGCATCTTTGAACTTGTGATAAGTTTCTGGTAAATCAGCCGCCATTTGCAGCGGACTATACATGGTTACATACAAGGCCAGCTGACGGGCCAGCGTACTGTGTACAAAAGAGTTGTTTTCAGGATTGTAAGCACTCACTTTCGTTTCAAAGATCCCTGGCGTATAATCCATCGGACCTCCCATTAACCTGGTAAAAGGTAAAATCGTCGTATGATCCGCATTATTACCACCGAAAGCCTCGTATTCCGTGCCTCTTGCGGATTCATTTGCCAGTAGATTTGGGAAGGTACGGCTCAATCCTGTAGGTCTTACCGCCTCATGCGCATTCACCATGATTTTATACGCCGCAGCTTTTTCAATCGCATATTGATAGTGATTCACTAACCATTGTCCATAATGGTGTTCCCCTCTTGGGATAATATTACCTACGTAACCGCTTTTAACCGCGTTATAGCCGTTATCCACCATAAACTTGTAGGCTGTATCCAGATGACGTTCATAGTTACGTACAGAAGACGATGTTTCATGGTGCATCATAATTTTCACATTTTTACTGGCCGCATAGCGATGTAATTCTTTCACATCGAAATCAGGGTAAGGAGTCACGAAGTCAAAAACATAGTCTTTTGTTTTTCCAAACCAATCTTCCCATCCCTCATTCCATCCTTCTACCAATACGGCATCCAGACCGTTTTCTGCTGCGAAATCAATATACTCTTTCACACGTTTGGTATTTGCAGCATGTTTACCGTTTGGTTTTGTCTTGCTGTAATCAGTGATGCCCAGCTGCACATTATCCAGGTCATTATAGGCCCAGGTACTTTTCCCTGTGATCATTTCCCACCAAACACCTACGTATTTAATCGGCTTAATCCAGGAAACATCTTTAAATTTAGTAGGTTCATTTAAGTTAAGGATCGTTTTAGACAACAAGATATCACCAGCTTTATCACTCACAATAATCGTTCTCCATGGCGATTGCGTAGGTGCCTGCAAGTACCCTTTATCGCCGATAGCGTCCGGTGTCAATACAGATTCCAGCACCATATCTTTATCATTCAGCTCTAAAGACATCGTAGAATAGTTGATCAATGCCGCTTCATGGATGTTGATGTACAAGCCATCCTTGCTCTTCATCATTAAAGGCGTTTGCAGACCAGTTTCTGAAAAGGTCTTTTGAGAAACGTTTGGCGTTACTGCAGTTTTCATTTTACCGCGTACTTCGGAAAGATTAGAAGTTGTGGTGCTGTATTCCTGAGTATCATAATCACCAGGAAGCCAGAAGGCTTTGTGGTCTCCAGCTAAAGCAAATTGTGTTTTCTCCTCCTTTACAGTGAAATAGTTCAGGTTTTTCTGTGCAGGAAATTCATAGCGGAATCCCAAACCGTCATTAAACAAACGAAAGCGAACAATGATAAAGCGATCGCTGGCAGGTTGTTTAATCGTTACTGCAAGCTCATTGTAGTGGTTACGGATGGTTTTTACTTCACCCCAAACCGGGTTCCAACTTTCGTCAAAAGTACTTTGTTGAGTATCAGCGATTTCAAAACCGTTCAACAAATCATCTGCGTTTTTCAATTGAAAACCCAATTTACTAGGCTTAATCACGCTTTTTCCTTTGTAGGAAAGTTCGTATACTGGTGTTCCGGCAGTGCCGAGGCTGAACTTTAAAGTCAGGTTTTGATCTGGTGATTTTAACTCCTGTGCCTTTAGGGCGCTGGTGGTGTAACAGAAACAAACCATCAGAATTAACTTAGAAATTCTGGTAATGGTCATTGGATTTCGAAAATGATAGCTGCTCATACCTGAGATAGGTTTAATATTAAATTTGGTTGGCATGCCCAACCTGGGCTGCTGATTCAAAAGTAACCCTGAAATCCGCTAAAAATCCAGAGCGGTTAAAATATGTAGACCAAATGAAAAATCAAGATGCTTAATTACAGCAACTTAACCACAAAAACACCCCCTTAAAATGTAGATATGGTACCGATTTCAATGACGTAATTCTCGAAATCTTCTCTTGGAACGAGGGCTTTATTCCTCACCTTTGTACGATAATTATAGATCGTACTCATCGAACAGCGAAGAAATGCAGCAATCTTCGCACTGTCATGGATGCCTAATCTTAGCAAAGCAAAAATCCTGAGTTCTGTATTTAACTCCCCTGGTTTAAGTTCAAACCGTTCTTCTTCTACCAGTAAATTATTAAAGGCAATTACAAAATCGGGATACAAATGCAGAAAAGTATCGTCGAAATTTTTGTACAATGCTTTCAGCTCTGTGGTCATCAGCTCGGTTGATTTCAGTGTTTTAAAAAGTACGTCCAGATTACCGGTGCTGGCTTTTTTATTCAAGCCTTTGCGGTAATCCTCCAGCTTATTGATATAATTGGAGCAGAGGTCTAAAAAGTTCCCGATATATTGTTCTTTGATCCGATTGGCCTCCATCAGTTTGCTATTGGCTCCTTTCAATTGCTGATTTACCAGTTGTAAATCTTTGTTCAATTGTTTTAAAAGGCCATTGACTTCCTGTAATTCCAATCGACTTTTCTCCAGCTTTTTCAGCTGTTGAAAGACATACACTATAGCTGCGACTAAACCTGCAGAAAGCACACTAATGAGCACTAGTAAAGACACCAGCTGTGTCCTTTGCTCCTTTTCTTTAGCTTGATGTGCCGCATCAATAATCGGGAAAATCTTAGAAATCACAATAGTTCGCAATGGTGCATTACAGAAAATGGCATCTTCCATAGAGTATTTAATGTAGGAATACGCGCGGTCTAAATCTCCTGTTTCATACAAGGAAATAGCCAGTGCCTGCAAAGAAGTGTTCTCCTTAATTGCATTTTCCAGGTCAGAAATGGCCGATAAGGCGAAATATTTCTGTTGAAGCAGGGTATTGCCTTCTTTCTTATAGACATTTCCCAATGCGGAACTCCAAATCGCATATTCATGGTTTTTTGTTTTCAGTCCGGATAATAAATTGAGCAGGATCTTTTCTGCTTCCCGGTATTTCCCTAAAGTACTTAGCTTTTCGGCATAAACGCCGAGGTAATTTCTGGAAGATGGATGGAGTATTTGTAATAGAGAGTCCCTGTAAGCCGCATTGTATTGACGATAAAGGCCCGAATTCACATTGCGGTAGTCGGCAAGGTTGCTGTAAAGGTCTTTATAGGCCTGATAATAACCTATTTTCAAATCCAGGCTCAATTGATCTGCCCGCAGGCTACTCAAAATGCGCGCTGCATCCATAGACATTCCAGCGATAGCATAGAGTTCGGAGAGCTGCAGTTTTGATTCGGCAACCTGCTGAGGGTTATTCAAAACCCTGGCAATAGCTAGATTGTGGTTGGCATAACGTATCGCAGAATCACTTTGATAAGGCTTATAAGCCTGATACAACTTACTGTTTAACTGATAAAGCTTTTCTTTTGATAAGCGATCGGATGCTGTTGTTAAATCTGCGGCCCCTATTGATGAACCGATTGATTTCAGCTGCTGTTTAAGCTGACTGATCGTTGCTTCTCTCCTGTCCGTATAGAATTGCCTGTTTTGAATGGCATGGTCCAGCGCTTTCAGCAAACTGTCTGCAGACGCAGCCATGCTCCTGGAAAATCCAGCGGTAAAGAGAAAAAGCAGCAGAACAGTTTTTTTAGGCAGTTTCAAAAGTTTCAATGTTAATTTATTGCAATTGCGATGACAAAGGTGAACATTTTCTTTAAGAAAGCAATTTCATCTGGCCCTATAGATTTATCAAAACTGGACCCCTTCAATACTCCTGAAATAAACCAGTTTTGCGGGACATTAAACCACTATAAATTTAAAAAGCATGAGCACAATTGAAACAGCCACACTAGACCATTTAAATGAATTTGCCGAATTATTTGATCAGTACCGTGTCTTTTACCGACAAGCATCTGATGTTGAAAAAGGCAAAAGCTTCCTTAAGGAAAGAATTAAAAACAATGAATCCGTTACCTTTTTAATTAAAGCTGATGGAAAATTTGTTGGATTCGCACAATTGTATTCCTTATTCCATTACAAAACCCTGAAACGTCAATGGCTATTGAGCGACTTATTTGTAAATCCTGATTTCCGAGGTCGTGGTTTATCTATTGATTTAATAGACAGGTGTAAAATCCATTGCGACGAAACTGATGCCTGCGGACTATTATTGGAAACAGAAAAGACAAATGACATCGGCAATAGGTTATACCCAAAATGTGGTTTTGAACTGGATTCAGACCACAATTATTACAATTGGTGGAAAAAAAACTAAGCCATTCATCTTTGGTGTCCTTTAGTTGATTTAATCTATCAGGACTTTCATATCTACTTCAGTTATTATTTCTTCTTTTAGTATCATTAAAATGATAGATAGCTAGTAGTTATGTTATTTTGAGGATAGGCCCATTTTAGAGAATTTTGTGTCCTCAATAATTAATCACAAAATGGAATATAGAAAATTAGGAAATACAGCATTAGAATTGTCTACAATAACTTACGGTGCCTTTGCGATTGGGGGTACGATGTGGGGTGGAAATGAGCAGAAAAATTCAATTGAAGCGATCCATGCTGCTTTGGATCATGGCCTGACGACCTTAGATACCGCTCCTTTTTACGGTTTCGGATTAAGTGAGGAACTGATCGGACAAGCATTAAAAGGAAAAGACAGGACTAAAGTACAGTTGTTGACTAAATTCGGTTTAGTTTGGGACGGCAGCAATCAGGGAAAAGGAGCACATTTTTTCGACATCAACGCGGATGGCAAGAATGTCCCTATCTATAAGTTATCGTCAAAAGCGAACATCATCAAAGAAGTAGAAGAAAGTCTGAAGCGTTTAAACACAGATTATATCGATTTAATCCAGCAGCATTGGCCAGATCCGACCACCCCTATCGACGAAACCATGGAAGCGATGGAAAGCCTAATCCAACAAGGAAAAGTACGTGCAGCGGCAGTTTCAAACTACAGCTTAGATCAATTGAAAACAGCTGGAAACACCTTTGTTCCTGCAGCAAATCAAGTGGCTTACAGTATGCTGAACCGCGGTATCGAAAAAGACCTTGTGCCTTATACCTTAGCAAATAACATCGGGATTATTGTCTACAGTCCGATGGAAAGAGGTTTACTTTCAGGTAAATACTTCCAGAATGAAAAACTGAAAACTGATGACCATAGAAATGGTTATTTCGGACAGTTTGACCTGGAGAAAGTAAAAGCATTTTTGGAAAGCATTCGTCCGATTGCCGCGGAGAAAAATGCGAGTCTGGCACAACTGGCATTGCGCTGGACAACCCTTCAAAAAGGCATTACCATTGTATTGGCGGGTGCCAGGAATGCGGAACAGGCAATTGCTAATGCGCAGGCCATGAGCTTTGATTTAAGCGCAGAGGAGCTGAGCTTTATCGATGCAGAACTGAATAAAATCTAAACAGCTTTCCTATAGCTGAGACCTGATATTAAAGGCATGGAGTAAAAAACTCCATGCCTTTTTTCTTAGCGACTGATCTCGTATACAAAATTGAGTTTTGGGCCTTCGCCAAAATAAGTAACTTCCTCTTCCGCTATTTTTACCGCCCCGAGCCGGCCAATGGCAATTTGCGAACGAAGATTCGTGGCGCCAATCTGGAACTGGACTTTTGATACGAACTGGAATATATAATCCATCATCATCTGCTTAACTGCAGGATTGATTCCTTTTCCCCAGTAAGCGGTTCCATAGAAGGTATAGCCTATAAACAGCTTACTTTCCTGCTCCTCATAACCATAAAACCGAGTGCTTCCCATCAGCTCATTAGTGGCTTTGTCTATAATTTTAAAAGCACCTTTACTTTGCATTGCCCCATCAAAGAAAGTCCGGAAAACATCCTTCTTCCAACGGTCTTTATTTGGATGCTGCTCCCAGATCTTTGGATCTGAGGCCACCTTATACAAAGCTTCAAAATCCGTTTCCTTCAAGGGAAGGAGCATCAGCTTTTCGTTTTCCAGCAATGGTTGAATACTAAAGCTTTTAAGTGGGTTCAATGTATTTTCCATGATGATGTGTGTGTTTATAATTTTCTGATACAATCTGCTATCGCTTTTTCAGAGCTGTCCTCGCTTTTTTCTAAATAGTCCGCTATCTTTTGCCGCTCCATTTCAGTTCTATTCTGATTTGCTGAAACAAAAATAGCCAACAATTGGATTACTTTGTAGTCCAATTACACAGCGCCAAAAGGTGCCTTAAAGTTTACGGTTCAAGAAGGTGGCCTATCCGTATGAACTGAATTTGATCCTTCCATCAATTTAGAACAGTTGTCAAAAAGAGCTTTTAAGAAGGAAGAGCTGCCTGTAAACAAAAAAGGCCGACCAAGCGGTCGGCCTCAAATATCGGTGGATTATTTACTGCGAAGTTTGAACCTTTTGTAAGAGATGAAGGCCAGTACAAAAACGACCCCTACTGTAACATACACCCATGATGGGATGGGAACAGGATCACCTTGTGCATAAGAATGCAATCCAGTTAAGTAGTAATTTACTCCGAAATACGTCATGATGATCGTCGAGAAGCTCAACAGCGACAATAAGTTAAACAAGTATTTGGTTCTTAATCCCGGGATCAGACGCACGTGTAAAACGAAGGCATAAACGATCACAGAGATAAAAGCCCAGGTTTCTTTAGGATCCCAGCTCCAGTAACGTCCCCAGCTTTCGTTTGCCCAGATGCCCCCTAAGAAAGTACCTACAGTTAGTAAAAATAGTCCTACAGTTAAAGACATCTCGTTCACAATGGTCAATTCTGTGATCGAAGATTTCACTTTCGCAGAGATCTTATTATTGTCAATAATGTATAAAACTAAGACTACCGTACCCATTAAGGCACTCAGTCCGAAGAAACCATAACTCGAAGTAATAATAGCTACGTGAATCATTAACCAATACGATTTAAGTACTGGAACCAATGGTGTAATCTGCGGATTCATCTGTGATCCACCATGTGCAAAGCCCATTAAAATCACTGCAATTAAACAACCTGCGGCAGGAATAAAGGCATTGCTATTTCTGTACATTCCAAGACCGGAAAGCACGCCAATCCAACTGATAAACAATACTGCTTCATAACCGTTACTCCATGGCTCATGACCAGAAATATACCATCTTGTAGACAGCCCAAACCCTTGCAGGAACGCGGCTATACTGATTAAGATCAAGACGAAAGTCACCATTTTATCCAGCATTTTGGAGTTCTTGAATAACTTAAAGAAAGCCAATCCAAGAATCACTGCGCCTAACATCGCATAAGTAATCATCAGGTTTAGGAACAGGTTCCATGAGTTGTAGCTCACTTCCCAGAAGATCTTAGTATCCGATGGCAATACGTCCTTGCCAAATTTCACTTGAATGTCTTTGATCTGATCTAAAGCTGTATTTGCCGCCTCCCAATTTCCGGTTTGCTGACCATCCTTTATACTTTTCGCATAGCGATCGATCGGATTCAATTCCCCTACCAATGCAGAGCCAGGCAATGCAGAAGGCATGGCAATCCAGGTATTATTTGCGTCGCCCTGAATAGGGAAAATACGTAAATACTGTCCGTTGATCAAGGATTGCATCGCCTGTAATTTATCATTCAGGTCGATGATCTCTTTATCATAATTATTCTGCTCAGCTGGTTTCTTTGCAAAAGCTTTTGAATAATCGTCTTTTAATATAAACTGAAGCGTTCCATCTGCGCCTACCTGCAACAGGTTGATCATCGAAGTATAAGCATCTTCATTGGCTTTCACTACTTTCAATAATTCAGGGCCACCTTTTGCACCGATCTTAATCAGCGGAACATTTACCCAGATAAAAGGCGTAGTAGAAACTGATAAGAAGAATTGGTTGGCACTTAAGCTATGGAAACGATCTTTACGGTGTAATTTTCTTAGGATTTCCAGGGCCATGGTATTGATTGGCTCCACCCTTCCATCGATATTCTGTACGGCTAAATGACCAAATTTATCGGCATGTGCCGGATCAATTTTGATGCCTGCAGCGAACTTTACCGCATCTACAGATTTTGCAGAAAGCATCATTTGCATTTCCTCCTTTGTTGGCTGTTCGTGATTGTGCGCCTGTACTGGTTCTGCGGGTGCATCTGCCGAGTGATCGTGTCCATCGCCCGGTGCATGATTGTGTCCATCATCTGCGGAATGATCATGTCCGTCGCCAGGCGCATGATTGTGCCCGTCACCTGAAGGCAGCTGCGCCTGTGGTTTTACCAGTCCTGGAATGGCGGTAGAGCCATTCTTGCCATGCATATCAATCTTCTGACTAAACGCAGCACCTAAAGGAAGAAATAACAGCGCCAGTAAAAGTGATTTTGTTTTCGCAGATTTAGAGAGTGCTCTCAATTGTTCGTTCAGTTTAGAAAAATGCGTTCCTTTCCAGAATAAAGTCACGAACATACCCAGGAACAATAAGGTATAACCGATATAAGTCACGTTTGTACCCATTTCATCATGATTTACAGAAAGTACGGTTCCTTTCTCATCATCGTCGAAACTAGCCTGGAATAAGCGGTATCCTGCTTTATCTAATACGTGGTTCATGTAAATTTTATAAGGGGTATCTTGTCCGCCATCCTGGATCAATACGTCTGAAGCGTAAGAAGCAGGACTGTTACTACCTGGATATTTCTCCATTTTAAAGTCTACCAGTTTAATAGAAAACGGTGTTTTATAGATTTTAGAACCATAAGCCATAGAAATTCTTAAACCGCCGATTTCACTTTGGTGCTGGAAATTAGTGATTCCCTTTCCACCGTAAAACGAAACGGTATCCACTTTATTTGCAGTGGTTACTTCCACTTTAATCAGGTCCAGATCGTGTTCATGTTTGGTTTTGTCCCCTTCGAAATAGATGATATTACCTGCTACAGGAGCTTCAGGAATTACGAAAGCCAGGTTACCAAAAGTATATAAGCTTCTCAGGTGAAAGGGTTGTGCCGGATTGTCTGCAAGCACAGGTTTCTTTTCCTGAGTGGCCATGATCATATAATCTCCTGTGAAAGGCGTAGCAATTTGCAGGTTGGCATTTGCATCTGAAAGATTGATGGCGCCCGGAGTTTCTTTATTATAGCTGATCAGCATATTTGAAATCAGCTGTACAGTTCCTGAAGGAATGTATTTATTTACTCGATTTCCATTTTCTAATACTACTAAATGCAAGGTTGGTTTACCGGTTTCTGTGCGAACTAAGGAATCCTGTGCTCTTGCATAAAAATCAATTACTTTTACTTTAACCCTTTGTCCCTGATAGTCATATTCCGCTTTAAAAGTTTTCTTAAAAGGCTTTAAATAAGTAGGAATGCGGTTGGAGATTAAAATTGCCGGTAGGTCATCATAGGCTAATGCCTGATCATCTTTCCCGATCTGCATCTTGAAAAAGGTAGCATCAGAAATGATTTCATCTGTAGATTCTCCTTCTCTAATGTGCATGGAGCCTTCAAAACTCACATATCTGGTAATGTACCCACCAATAAAGATGATCACAAATGCAAGGTGAAATACCAATAGCGGCCATTTTTTACGTTGTGTGAGTTGGTATCTACCAATATTACCAATAAAATTGAGTACCAGAATTACCATAACCAATTCAAACCACCAGCAGTTGTAGATTAATGCTTTGGCAACTGCCGTCCCATAATCGTTTTCAACAAAGGTGGCCATGGCCATGGAGAACGCGTATAACAATAACATAGCACCCATCGTTCGGGTGGAAAAGAGAATTTTGCCTAACCTTGTAATCATTCGTGTGTTTTTCTTTTTCTTTTTACCGGCTTATCCACCGACATAAGGAGTTGTTCCTTATCAATCCGACAAAGATGACCCGGAGGAAGCACAAAATTGAAGCTTAATTATTTTATGGCAAAAAAAAGACGAAACTCTTTTTCTCTAATAATGTTACGCGCGTGCTATACCGCATCTGTGAATTTTATATTATACTTGTTCTAAGAATTGCTAAATTGTTTTTAAATTAAATAGAGACCGTTTTTACCTGTTTTACACGAGCCGATTCTACCTTAACCACCAAATATTATTAACCTAAGCATTGAATGAAGAAATTATTTATGGCAGTCCTGCTGCTCTCTGTGGTCAACAGCAGCTACGCCCAAACAAAAAAATCAAAAGCCTATTCCGGCAATCCAGTGTTTAAAGGTTGGTATGCTGATCCTGAGGGCATCATTTTCGACAAAAATTACTGGATCTATCCAACGTTTTCAGCTCCTTATGAAAAGCAGGTGTTTTTTGATGCCTTTTCCTCTCCTGATTTAGTGAATTGGACTAAACACCCGAGGATTTTGGATACGGCAAATGTAAAATGGGCGAAGAAAGCAATATGGGCACCTTCTATCATTAAGAAAAAGGACCAGTATTTTTTGTTTTTCGGAGCGAATGACATTCAAAACGACAAAGCGTATGGTGGAATTGGCGTTGCCGTTGCAAATCATCCTGCCGGCCCTTTTAAAGATCATATTGGCAAACCATTGGTCGACAAGTTTCATCATGGTGCACAGCCGATAGACCAGTTTGTTTTCAAAGACAAAGACGGCAAATATTACCTGATTTATGGTGGCTGGAAACATTGCAATATTGCTAGGCTAAACGATCAGTTCACAGGTTTCATCCCAATGGCAGATGGCAGTACGTTTAAAGAGATTACTCCTGAAAACTATGTGGAAGGTCCTTTTATGTTCATGAGAAACAATAAATATTATTTCATGTGGTCTGAAGGCGGCTGGACAGGTCCTGATTACAGTGTAGCTTACGCGATTGCAGATTCTCCGATGGGTCCTTTTAAAAGAGTAGGAAAAATCTTGCAGCAGGATTCAAAGATTGCAACTGGTGCAGGGCATCATTCTGTGATTGGAGATGAAAAAAGCAATGACTGGTACATTGTATACCATAGAAGACCATTAGATCAAACCGATGGCAATTCCAGAGAAACCTGCATTGACAAAATGTATTTTGATAAAGATGGCTTGATTAAACCAGTGGTGATGACAAATGAGGGCGTTCCACGTAAATTACTGCGTTAATACAGTCACAGTTATCTCCTTTGTATAAACAAGCGCCTGAATGTGTCAGAATTGTGGTTATATTGGAGCGGTTTAAATGGCATATAAGATCAATTGGAAAAGACAATTAGTTTAAGAAAAGTGGTACTCGCGACACTCGTATTCGTGTGGGGAGTGTTTTTTATACAAAATGCTTTTTCTGCAGATTCCTCCAATGAGCATTCTGTTTTCTTTTACAGTTCTTATGACCAGGGGGAACTATTGGAAGATGTTCCCCTGGATAGGGCTTATACTTCTGCGGTTAAAAAAGCCAAGTATTTTCAAACCCGCATTACAAATCAAGATGCCATTGTAAGTCCAGTACTGCCTCAGGCCGCAGCAAAGGTTGCTGTTGCCCCATGGAACTGGCCTCAACATGGAGAATATTCTTTTCTTTTTAGGCTGACGCCATTTTAGCTTTCAGCGCATCCCCTCTGCTTAACTCCCTACTGGACAACATAGCCCCTATCCTAAATACTAGGAATAATAGGTTGCTGGTGATCTTGCCTGGGATTAAGTGTTTAAAATAATTGTGATCGCTATTAACTATTAAAAAAAATTAGAATATGAATTGTCCAAGTTGCCAGGAAACCCTATTAATGACCGTAAGAAATAATGTAGAAATCGATTATTGCCCAAAATGTCGTGGCATTTGGTTAGACCGGGGTGAGTTAGACAAGTTATTGGCATTCGACCAGGAAAAAGGCGGCAGCACACCTGATACGCAGTCTTTCCGACAAGACCATAGGGAACAGGATCGTCGGGAGCAGAATTTCCGTCAGGAAGGATACCGCGGACAAGACCAACGCGGTCAGGACCAGCGTCATCAGCAAGGTTACGGAAATCATACCAATGGTTATCCTAAAAAGAAGAAATCCTTCTTAGAAGACTTGTTTGACTTTTAAGCAGTATCCTGCTTCAAACATCTATAATTTATGTCCTCCATTGATGGTCAATGAAAGGATACTCAGCGGGCCGGCTAATATAGTCCGGCCTGTTTTTTCATCTGAACCGCTCCTATTACAGCAAGCTTTTTACGACAGCCTTTGAGTTTTAAGCTGGCAATTTACTTTAGTCTTTGGATTTCGCTATTTTATCTAATGTTTTCAAATGAAATTTTAAAATGCAGTTCACAGTGTATCAATAAGTTTCAATTACTGACACAAATAACGGTTTAAAAACCTGCCTCAAAATCCTCAATATTATTTCTAATCTGCCCAAAAAGACTATTTTTGAAATAGAAGAACCACCTTAAAAAGAACCAAAAAACCGTTTATAAATGAGTATGATCCCACAAGAAATGAGTAAGATCCAACAAGCTGATTTCCTAAGCAAACACCAGCTGACTTCAGCAGATTTTAAAGCCGCAAACCTTAATTACGAAGAACTATTAAACATCAGCTCGGATTTTGAATCAAAAAGAGCTGCTTATGATGAAATTGGCAACGGAGTTGTCAAAATACTTTTCAAATTTAATGGGGTACATGCGATCAGGTATCAGATCAACACCTCAGAAGAACTGATGTATAAATTGGCAGCCTATCAATTGGAAAATCCAGCAGTCCACATTGATTTAACCAATTATGAAGCACTGATTGACGACCTGATCAGCATCAGGATCATTCCTCTTTTTAAATCTGACTGGGCCAAGATCCATGAAAGTATCCTTGATCAATTTGTAGTTTTTGACAAGATCACTGCGAATTTCAGACAAGAAGATACCGCAGCTGTCCACCAGGAATTTACCGATAAAGGAGTTGAGCTGAAAATTCAGCCAGATGGTTACCGCTCTATTGACTATGTGATTAAAACAGCGCCAAGTAAAAAGGAATACAAAGCAGCTGTTCAAATCCGCAGCATTTTTGAAGAAGGATGGGCAGCAATAGACCACTATGCCCGCAACCAGGAGAAAATGGACAACCAGATCTTAAATGATTTCTCTAAAACACTGAATAAATTAGCTGGTGGTGCGGAAGAAATAGGCGAATGTATCCATGGATTAAAAGCTCAGCTGAACGAAAAGGACCTCCTGATTCAGGAACAGCAAGCCTTAGTTCTGGAACAGCAGCAGCAATTAGAAGAATTGAAGGCGCAGCTTGCTCAAGTAAATCTTGATAAAAAAGAAAACATTTCAGCTGACATCCTGGGAAAAAGCATCATTGAAGATCTGGCAAAAACGGCTGCTCATGTGAGCGGTGGTTCTGTTCCGGTCGCCATTCATAGTTCCCAGCCAGAAGTTCAAACCGAAGAAGCACCCATTGAAGCTAAACAAGAGCAGATGGAAAGCGAGCAAATCCAAGCTGTAACCGTACAGGCGGAGACAAAATCTAAAACAGTAGAAAAATCCATTGAGGAGAAACCTAAGACCATTAAAAACAGCTCTGATAGTCCAAAAGCAACCAAGTTAAAGGAAGAAAAAATCAAGCTGGAAAAGCCTAAGGAAGAAAAACAGAAATTAGAAACGGTGCTGCCGCTTGAAGAAGATTTGTTCGGGCAAATGCGCATTCCTGATGCTCCTCCCCTTAAACCTTCTAACACCAACGCCTAACTAAATACTGCTTCATTCCCTTTTCAAATTAATACACCAAGGCCAGTTCTGATTTACAGAACTGGCCTTGGTGTAGAAAAGGAAAATTTCCGCAAACGTTTGTGTAAACAAAAACATTAAGAATCACCAATTTAATCTGGTTATTTGATTAAACAACCAAACACACAATGAAACCAAATTCACTAAATCCTAAAACCGGCCTCAGCACCATCCTGTTGATGGCGGCCACACTTTCAGGCTTTGCCCAAAGTAAAAGCTTCAAGGAAGTATTTACTGTGCCAGCCAACAAAGCCTACATTGAACCTTTTAGCCCCAATGACCGAGGGGTTTCTGTACCAGTTGGCTATCCAGAAGATAAAGGCATTGTTTCCAGATGGAGCGACAAGAGTAAAAGCGTAGTCTGGTATCTTTATCACAAACCTGGACAGTATGATTTTTATATCGACAATACCGTTGAGAATGGCAAAAAACTAACCTTCGAGCTGATCATCAGTCCGACTGCTCCTAATAAAGGATTCAAAAACATCGCTAAAAAAATAACCTTTAATGGTAATGGGCAAGCCAATTCTCTATTTGCAGGCAATATAGCAGTACCAGAAACGGGGTATTTTAGGTACGAATTGAAACCGGTTACTGATCCGCAATCGGCCATCAAAATAAACACAATGACTTTCAAATCCTTAAAGGATGGTGGACAGGTTCATCAAACCGACTACCAGTCTTCCCCTTCTGTGCACTTAAGTTTCAGCAGTACGGAACCGACTACTAAATCTTACAATTGGATTTATCAGGAGATTATGGTTCCAAAAGGTGGCGATCCATTGGCAACATATTACATGAGCTTAGGTTTTTACCGTGGGTATATGGGGATACAAACGAACTCCAATACGGAACGCAGGGTGCTTTTCTCGGTCTGGGACAGCAAAGATGCCGAAAACGACAAAACCATCACAGCACAGGATTACGTGTCATTTGTAGACAAAGATAAATCGACAACTGTCAACACTTTTGGTGGCGAGGGTACCGGCGGACAATCTTATGTAAAAACTGCCAACTGGAAAACCGCGGAGCCTGTGAAGTTTTTAATGAATGTATTGAAACAGGATAACAATTCTGTGGTGTTATCTGCCTGGTATAAACTGGAAGGTGAAGACTGGAAATATGTAGCTACCTGGAGAGCGCCAAAAGAACAGCGGATGTTTGATGGTTTCTATTCTTTCCTTGAGAATTTCGGTTACACAAATGGCCAGGTTCGCAGAGAAGCATACTATTACAATGCCTGGGGAATGGAAGATCAGACCGGAAAATGGGTAAACTTTAACAAAGTAAGGTTCTCCAATACAGATGGTAAACCTGGCCAGCGGGTAGATTATGAACAAGGTGTTTCTGAGAAATATCCGGATATGTTTTACATGTCTTCAGGTGGGTATACCCCTACGCTGAAAACAGCAAATGAAATGCCTGTTTCTAAGCAGCAATTGAGTCTTAATTTGAAGCCTTTCGAGGAAAGAGTAGTTACTGCATTGAAAAATGAGGAATCTAATAAGGACTTTAAAACAAAGAAATAATCGCGATTAATACCATAAATTTTAAGGATAGTAGTAGTTAATAGTAGCAAGGTCTCACTCCAGGGTGGGACTTTTGCTTTTTCCGGGTAAATGATCCAACTTCTCTTTAAGTACCTTATATTCCTTTTCCAGGACTTTGAAAGCCTTGGTACCTGGTGGAGTATTATAATTTTCTTTCAATTGTCTGAGATAGCTGCCAGACACCTGATCAAAACGCTCTTTTACCTGTTGATACTTCTTTTGCTCCTGTTTTTCTGCCTCTGTGTGACCTAAACCGTTCAAATTACCTAGATAAACGCTGTCCGACACCCTTTCCCCATCCGCAGAGATAAAGGAAATATAAGGTTCAATCTGTTGATTTAGCGCTTCTTCCTGCATCGGAATAAAACATTTCCCTTCGGATCTTCTGGCTACATTTAGGTATTCCTGGTCTTTTCCAGTTTCCGGGCAGCAGATCATCACCATAACACTATCGTTGTGCTGCAATTCATTACCATGCGCCGCATCCCAAGTAATTTCCAGCCCAGCTGCGACCTTTTTTATTGCTAAATTTTTGGTCTCTGGCATCACGCCCTGGCTCAGTTTCACCTTACTATAATCCACACTTATATTAGGGTATTCACCTTTTAAAGCGTGTTTTTTATGATAGGAAGTCGCCAGGTTATGGGCATTACATACCGTTCCATTTGCTTGTAAACCATAGCCTAGTTTAATAAAGCTGCCCATTCTATTGAGCAATTTCATCGTGACGGCCATCGACTGGTAATTGGCCAGTTGAAGCTTGCTGGATTTTCCTTTTTTGCCGATTAACCGGACTACAGGCTGCCCGTTGAGCATATAATAAACAAGATTTCCTATTTTTCCAATGAAGTGACCATGCGGTCCGTTTGCAGCTATTGCCATGTTTGAGTGATTAAGAGACGTTAATTGATTGATATTAAAAAGAATAAGATCCGATTCAATAGGATAAACATACGGATTATATCTGAGGTATTGTTGCTGTTGAGTTTTTAATTAGTACAGCGTTAAAAGAAAGTTTAAAGGAATTTCATAAGACTTTGATAGGTCTTTAGGCTTGTATAGGCCCTATCAACCTCTATTGAAAATACTTTTAAAATACTGACAAATTACTGGTCATTCCCTGTGGCAACCTCTATTCTTAGTCGGCTCAGCGCAACAGCCGCTGCAGAAAGAGATATGGAATACTTCGGCTGTCTATTCTCCTTGCAACTTTTGGCTGGGCAGCACCAGCAAAGTCTACAAAGCATAGATACCCTCATATGGATTTAGAGATCAGCTTCTATGAACAGCAGTCTGATGGAAAATATTTTACACATAGGGCTAGTTATGCAAAGAATGGCAGTAAAAGAATTTTACTAAAGCCTGGAAAGATGGAATCTATTCCTAATAAAAAGAAGTTTATCAGTAAGAAGATTGCTATGGGGAGCAAAATTTAACCATACAATGGTCTGGCACAAGGAACCTGCAAATACCGATCAAAAGATAGGTTATTTGCAGGTTTAACATTGCTGGGCCATTCTTGACTAGCCCAGTTTCCTATCTGAAATATAAGGCACAATCGGATAGATATAATCGTCCATCTTAACCCCCATTTTTTCCGGTGATGAACCTACAAAAACTGTTTTCTTCCCTTTAATCGTAATCTTTCCTTTCCCTTCAATTTCTATCATTGCCCATATTGGATCTTTATAGGGAACGGTATATTTAATATTCGGATGTGATTTATCTACCACTTCAGAATAGCGGCTTTCCTTATAATCATCACCTAACCATTGATAGGAAGCACTATTGATCTGCACATAATGAATCTTGTTGATGTAATTGTAATAATCCTGATGGTGGTGGCCACTGAGCACCAGCACTACCTTCTGCTGACCAGATTGTTCATTTGCCTGCTCCAGTGTATACCTTAACATCGTTCCATTTTCCAGGCCACCCGAATCATTATCCAAACCCTGATGGCAAAAAACTACCGTTGGTAAAGCCGTCTCCTTCAGGTCTTTTTTCAGCCAATCCAACTGTACCCGAGAGATGTAACGTGCATAACCCTGCGGCCGGTATTCACTTGGATTGTGTTCATTACCATCCAGGACTACAAAATGAAAACCATTCACATCAAATGAATAGTATTTTCCTTTCGCATTCCAAAAGTCGACCACCTGCTCCCGCGTATATCCACCATCTGTATCGTGGTTACCGATTACATGGTATTTTGGTCCTTTAAATTTATTCCAAACCTCCATCAATGGAAGGTTTTCCTTTTTTGGAAAGCAAAAATCACCACCCTGTATGATAAAATCTGGTGATTCAATATTCATCTCCTTGATAAAAGCGGACAAGCGATCCATCCCATCGTGCATGATATCATGGTGTAAATCTGTGATCATGCCAAATCTGACCTTATTTTTTGCTGGAGTTAGTTCAGGGAACTTTGCAAAAAGCAGTGTACCACCTGCAAGTCCGGAATTTTTGAGAAATTCTTTTCTATTCATTAGCTGTTTATATTTGGTTGGTTTTAACCAAATATACAAATACTAAACAAAAGTTTACTTCAATTATTCAGCTTTACAAGCGTAAAAAACCAAGTTTTCTATTTCAGCTATTTAAGCTCAAGAATAATTTTACCAAGATGTGCACTGCTTTCCATCAACTCATGTGCTTTGCTGGCTTCAGCTAAAGGAAAAACTTTAAAAATCGTGGGATTATATTTCCCTTTGGCAAACATTGGCCATACCTTTTCTAAAATATCCTGAGTCAGGGCGGTTTTAAATTCTGCTTCGCGATTGCGCAAAGTACTTCCGGTGATACTGAGTCTTTTGCGCATCATTTGCATGATGTTCAACGAAACCGTATTCCCTTCCATGGCATTGATGTATACCAATCTGCCATCAGGCTTTAGAATTTCGATGTTCTTTGGAAAATAAGCACCGCCAATCATGTCCAGCACGACATCAACCGGCTGATCTTTCAATTCAGCTTCAAAATCATGCGTCTTATAATTGATAAAACGATCTGCTCCTAATTCCAGGCAATACTGCCCTTTTTCTTCAGAGCCGACAGTAACGACTACTGCTGCGCCGATATATTTTGCCAATTGGATAGCGGTTGTGCCGATCCCACTGCTGCCACCATGAATCAACAAACGCTCTCCAGGTTGTAAGTGACCACGCTGAAATACATTGCTCCAAACCGTAAATACAGTTTCGGGCAAGCCAGCGGCTTCTATGAAAGTTAGTCCTTCTGGGATAGGCAAACAGTGCCCAGCATTAACTTTTACATATTCTGCATAGCCCCCACCAGCCACTAACGCACACACTTTGTCATTTAGCTTCCATTGTTTCACATTTGTACCCAATGCTTCAATCTCTCCTGCCACCTCTAATCCTGGAATATCCTGTGGCGCATCAGGAGGTGGAGGATAACTGCCTTTTCGCTGAAATACGTCGGGACGATTCACTCCGGCGGCCTTTACCCTGATTAACACTTCATTTTCATTGATCACAGGTTTTTCTCTATTCTCTAGTTTCAATACATCAGGGGCCCCAAAGGAGGTAATTACGATTGCTTTCATAAATAAAAAGCAACATTTATCCTGCCAAAACAAATCAGGGTTACCTTCAAAATTCTTTATTCCCAAATAGCGGTCAATAAAAAAAATTATTAAAAACAACTTTGCCAATTAAATGTTATCACATTCTATACAAAATTTTAATAGCCCTTCCATTACTATAATGTATACGCGCAAAATTTTTCAAAATCACCTTTCAACTAGCAAAAATGGAAGATACAGTTCAACAACAAATCAGGTTATCTCTGCTTCAGATGGCATTGGATAACGCGGTAACTATTGAAGACTACGAAGAATGTCAGCAGTTATTAGAGTTAAAACTTTTTGAGGAAAGCCAAAGCCAACTGGCTGGTAGCATAGCTGAAGTTAAATGATTCGGCAAACTTCGCCTTAGTTTGTAAACTCCCCATCACATCGTCTATCCCCGTCATCTTTACTTTAGCCTCAGCAGTCACCGCCTTCATTCCCAACATTTTTCTTCACTCATTAATTCGTTTCAGGTCTAGTACCTCCGGTTTTTTATGGTGTCAAAAAAGATCCCGCTTCTTAAGCCTGGAACCATAATGACCGTGGTAAATGCGATGTCTATTAGAATTATAAGTTCAGAATAGTGCAGCAGGACGATGCTTTTAAATGAAATTGTGAAAAGAAAGCGCAATTTCTTAGCTGGCAAAAGTATAAATAACCAAAAAAGCACATATATTTGGACTCAAATTTTACAATTACATTTATATGGCAAAGGCATCTGAAATTAAAGTAGGAAACATTTTACGTTTTAACGGCGAACTGGTAACAGTTATTGAAATCTTACACCGTACCCCAGGTAAAGGTGGCGCATTCTACTTAGGTAAATTTCGCAACATTAAAACTGGAAAAATTGTGGAAGCCCGCTTAGGAACTGATGAGCAAGTAGAAATTTGCCGCGTAGAGACTAGTGACTACCAATATTTATATGAAGAAGGTGATTATTTTGTAGTAATGGACAATGAGTCTTTCGAGCAGTTCAGTGTTGCTAAAGAATTATTCGGTGAATCAGCGAAATTCCTAAAAGAAGGAATGGATGTGATTGTTTCTTTTGAAAGTGAAGAACCAATTATGGCTCAGGCTCCAAATTTCGTTGAATTGATGGTAACTTATGCAGAACCAGCAGTTAAAGGCGATACTTCTTCTGGTGCTCAGAAAATGGTTACGACAGAAAATGGCATCGAAATCAGAGTTCCATTGTTCGTAAACGAAGGTGATAAATTAAAAGTAGATACACGCACAGGTGAATATGTGGAGCGTGTGAAATAAGGAATTTCATTTCTAAAAAAGGCGGCTTAAAATTTAAGCCGCCTTTTTTTATGTACAAAATCACCGGGTTGATGGCTCTATCTCCAGCGCCAGGATCTTCCCTAATCGCTCATATCCTCTTTCATTTGGGTGTAAGCCATCAGAAAATAAGGATTCATCAATCCGTTTTTGGGGATTCAGGAAAACAGCTGAGGCATTTATAAATTTAAGATCTTTGCCCGCAGCAATTTTGGCGATTAGTAGATTCAGCTTTCCAATCCTCATCTCCATGCCTTTTCTTGGCAGAATACCAACCACTAATATTTTTGCATCTGGCTGCTTATCCCTCATGGTTTTCAATAGCATTTTAAGCCCTTGTATAATCTCTTCATCTGTGTTGAATTCCAGGTTATTGGTACCGATCATCAGCACAATTTGTTGAGCAGAAAAACCATCCAATTCTCCGTGATTGACGCGCCAAATTACATTCTCAATCCGGTCCCATCCAAAGCCCATATTCACTGCATTTTTATTTCCAAAGTATTTGGCCCAGGAGTCTTTTCCATTCACATGCGGTGCAGCGGGCTGCCCTCCCCAGTAGTGGGTGATGGAGTTTCCGATAAAAACCAGTTTCGGCTGATGTGCTGCTGTATATGCTAAAACCTGGTTGTGCCTGGTCTCCCAGTCGTAAGTGTTGGCATCTCTTCTTTGAGTAACCGGAATAGTGGTAGAAACATTACCTTCCGCCTCTTTAAAAATGCTTTTGATCTTCTTTTCATATGCGCTTGCATAGTTCATCATGCCGATATCATTGGGATGTACCCCATCCACCATACTTTCAATGTCTTGCCCAATCGCTGTTTTGGAAAGCAAGTATAGGTTTTTAACCCCTATATTGGTTAGGGAATCTAGGGTGTTTCTAAGGATTCCATTGATCGTTTCTATTTCCCTTTTTCTGATCGGCTGCATTTCAGCTTCTGCAAAACCATCATGTTCTGTAAGTAAGATAGGAACTCCAGGCCTTTTCTGCTGTATTTGTCTGATGGCATTTACGATCTTCTTACTCAGTGTGGTATTCATGTCTTTGCTGATCAGGTTAGGCAGGCAGTCCAGCACATATAGACTGGCATCTATTTGCGTGAGGTAATCCAGGAGTTCGGGCTCCAGCTTCCCGTTTCCTGAGAAACCCAGGTTTACCATTGGCCGGTCCAATTTTCTTCCGGTGATGGAGGTCCAGGCCAAACCTGGTCTTGTGGCACAGGCACCCTGAGCGATAGAAGTGCCATATACTACAATTGGTTTTTCCTGCTGTACAGGAATTTTTGTTAAACTGGCTTCTTTTGGAAGCCCAATTTCCATCCATTTTACACTATTGTACAGGGGCAGGTATAATCTGTACTCCCGATCTTTCACCTGACCTTCTTTTCCCAAAATATTCGAGAAGCGGTATTGAATGGTATCTCCAAAGGCGAATTTACCGGCACACCAGAGCCATTTCCCATTGATGTCCTTGACGTATAAGTCTACACCGCTCACACCAGTAGCCGGCATGTGTGGCATCTGAAGTGCCCCTTTTACTGTAAATTTAACGACGATCTCTTCTGCATCAGTTTTGAACCTCAGGTTTAGTCCAGCGCTATTTTCGGCCAGGTTCCAAACTGCAGTCCGAACCTTTTGCTCTGCAGCTGCAGGGAGGCGGTCGTAACTGTTTTTATAGCCATTTGACCAGCCTCTGCCATGAATGACCTGGAGACTATCTGCTGCTGGATTCCAGGTTTTCTTTTCTTGTGCTGATGCGGGCTTAAAATTAGTTAAAGCCATGATCATGACCATGGATATCAGGTATCTTTTCATTTGTTTGTTTAGGTTTTTTTCAGGTATTATTTGTCGGTCTGATCTGGCATTGCTACTGGTTTTCCGGTGCTTTTAACAATGGGCATAGGTGCTTCCCATTTCCTCAATTGCCCAGCTAGTAAGGCAGACAATTCTTTTACTTTTCCTGGGTTTTCCAGCGCCAGATCTTTTAGTTCTCCAATATCCGTTTTCAGGTCATAAAGTTCTTTGCTGCCGTCCCGCATGTTATAAATCAACTTCCAGTTTCCTTTTCTGATGGCAGATTTATAATTGATTCCTGGCCCATCTTTAGAGATCCATTTATTCGGGCTATGCCAAAAGAGCGCACGTTCGTTATCGGTATAATTTACATTCTTTAAGATCGGTACGATACTTTTTCCATCTACCTCCTGAATGGTTTTATATGATTTTACCCCTGCCATTTCCAGTATGGTTGGAAAGAAATCTTCGATGATGACGTACTGGTTTGCAGTTGCAGCAGGTTTTACCACACCAGGCCATTTCACGATCATTGGCTCGCGGATACCTCCTTCATTTACAGAGCCTTTACCAGCCTTCAAAGGTAAGTTTTGTGTATGTGGTAGACCCCCTCTCGGTGGTGTCAGACTGAGTCCGCCATTGTCGCTCATAAAGATAATAATGGTATTTTGAGCCACATCTTTTACTTTTAAATAGTCCATAATATCACCCAGGCTTTTATCCATTCCTTCTATTAAAGAAGCGTATTTGGCTTCCTGCGGATCTAAACCTTTAGCTACATATTTCTGATAGAAACGAGGATCAGCTTGTAGAGGATCATGAACGGCATAATGCGCCATATTCAAATAAAAAGGCTGCTTATTCTTTATCGGGCCATCCAATACTTTCATCGCTTCCAGCGTTAGTGCTTCCGTCAGGAAAGTATCTGAGCCATAATATTCTTCTAAATCCGGTACCGACTGCATGGTATTTTTACCCGGTTTATTGCCATAATAATCCTGTGCGAAATAGCTTTGGGGATGACCAGCGGCATGACCAGCCACGTTTACGATAAAGCCAAGGTTGTAAGGACTCGCCCCTGGCGTACCTACTGAAGCCCAATGGGCCTTACCTACATGGACCGTGAAATACCCGGCATCTTTTAGCAATTGCGGATATGGAGTGGCATAGATCGTATTTGAAATGCCTGCTTTAGGACTTAGACCAGTATAATTCCAGGTGGCAGGTGCAAACTGCTCATCTGTGTTATCGGAAGAAACATTGAGCTGAGGAGAAGTCCAGTTTGTTACTTTATGGTGTGCCGCGTTCATTCCTGTGATCATGCTCACCCTGCTTGGCGTACATACTGGGGTAGCATAGGCATTCGTGAATTTCACACCATCTTTCGCCAGTCTTTCCATATTTGGCGTATGGTAACGTTCGTTTAAAGGTGTTTTTTGTGTCCAGAAAGGCAAAGAAGTATCTTGCCAACCCATATCGTCGACAAGAAACACAATGATATTTGGTTTTTTCTGGGCATAAATACTGCCGGCAGTACTGATAAAAACAAGGGAAAAGCTAAGGAGAAAACGCTGGAGCTTCGGACGATACAATTTCATATTCTAAAAATAGTGTGTTCTTTTAATAAAAAAAGCTTTTAGAGGAATTAATTAGGAAAGTATTCCCCTCAAACTATCCTGTTTTATAGCTATTGTTCGGATATTTTTTAGTTAATTTGAAACACACACAACACGATTTAAATGAACCTAAAACGATTTTTACTAGTTTCTTTCCTAGCTGTCAGCACCAGTTTTACGGTGTTGTCACAGGAAGCGAGTTACCCGATTATTCCTAAGCCTGCGCAGCTGGAAAAGATGCCAGGCCAATTCAACTGGTACAAGAACACGGTGATCCGCAATGGCGGAGGAGCTGGTTTTGCCGATGCGGCCAAAGAACTTCAGCAAATTACTGCTGGTTTAAGGAGCAGCACCAAACGTCCTAACTTTATCCTGATCAAGAAAGATCCGGGAATTACCGCTGCAGAAGGCTATAAACTGCTGGTAGAACCTACTCAGATCACCATTTTGACTGCAAACCCGGAAGGTGCTTTTTGGGCCATCTCGACTTTAAAACAATTAATTGGTGCCCCTGCCTTAAAACCTGGTGCGGCATCTTTTGTGGTTCCAGCGCTGAAGGTTGCTGATGCACCAAAATTTGCCTGGCGCGGCATCCACCTGGATGTATCCAGACATTTCTTCGATATGGCTTATTTAAAGACCTTTATCGACCGCATGGTCTTGTATAAATTTAACAAATTCCACATCCACCTGACCGATGATCAAGGCTGGCGTATAGAGATTAAGAAATATCCGGAGCTGACTTCAAAAGGTGCATGGAGGAAATTAAATGGCCAGGACTCTGTTTGTTTGAAGCTGGCGAAAGACAATCCAGACTATGCCCTGCCGGAAAAACATTTCAAAACTATTGATGGCGAACGAATGTACGGTGGTTTTTATACCCAGGATGAAATGCGCGACCTGATTCGCTATGCGAGCTCCCGTGGCGTAGAGATGATCCCTGAAATAGATATGCCGGGCCACATGATGGCGGCTACGAAACTCATGCCATGGCTAACGGCTTCTGGAATCAGTCAGCAAGGAAAAACCTTCTCCGAGCCTTTATGCCCTTGTAAAGAGACGACATACGAGTTTGCTGAAAATGTATTTTCGGAGATTTTCGCACTGTTCCCAAGCAAATATGTGCATTTAGGGGCTGATGAGGTAGAAAAAGACAGCTGGGCTAAATCTGAGGAATGCAAGGAAATGATGAAACGCGAAAACTTAAAAAGCGTGGAAGAGTTACAAAGCCATTTCGTGCACCGTATGGAGCGCTTTTTCAATAGCAAAGGTAAAAAGATGATCGGCTGGGATGAGATTCTGGAGGGTGGCGTATCTCCTACTGCAACCATGATGTACTGGAGAGCATGGGTACCTAAAGCACCAAAACATGCGGCAGAAAAGGGCTTAAATATGATCATGATGCCTGGTGAGTACTGTTATTTTGATGCTCAGCAGGATGCAGGATCATTAAAAAAGGTTTATGGATTTAATCCCTACAATTACGGCTTTACCAAAGCAGAAGAGAAATTGGTATTGGGTGTTCAGGCAGGGATCTGGACAGAATACATTCCTTCGGAAGCACGTTTGGAATACATGGTTTTTCCTAGAATGCAGGCACTTGCTGAAGTGGCCTGGAGCACCGGAGAAAAAGATTGGGCTTCTTTTGAGCAGAGAATGAATGCACAGTATCCTTTATTGGATGCCATGAACATCAATTACCGTCAGCCGGACCTGACTGGCTTTTCTCCGAAAAGTGTTTTTGTAGATCAGACGACTTTGAAAATCATCAACCCATTAGCTGGTTCTATCCTGCATTACACGACAGATGGCAGCAATCCGACGGTTAATTCTACGGTATATAATGGGCAGCTGCTGATCAATAAACCTGTTCAGGTTAAAATTGCGGCCTTCCGTCCAAATGGAAAAATGGGTGAAGTTTATACCATTGATTACGACCAGCAAGCCTATTCAAAAGCGGTATCCTTAGGTAAAGCGGAAAAAGGTTTGAAATTCTCTTATTATCCTAAGTCTTATAAATCAGTGGTTGAGATTAAGGAATCGGATAAAAAATCTGATGCCATTACTGCTGCAATTGAGATTCCGGTGAAAGAACAGGCGCCGACTTTTGGAACACAGCATGAAGGTTATTTTTATGCAGCTGAGGATGGTGTATACACGTTTTATCTTCGTGCGGACGATGGGAGTAATTTGTATTTGAACAACAAGTTACTGGTTGACAATGATGGTTTACACAGCGCAATTGAAAAGTCGGCACAAGTGGCTTTAGGTAAAGGCTACCACCCTTTCAAATTGCTGTTTATTGAAGGTGGCGGTGGTTATACGCTTGCTTTGGACTATGTTGGCCCGGATGGTCAGCGTAAAACGGTAAGCG
Organism: Pedobacter polysacchareus; assembly: GCF_019802255.1. Classification (GTDB taxonomy): domain Bacteria; phylum Bacteroidota; class Bacteroidia; order Sphingobacteriales; family Sphingobacteriaceae; genus Pedobacter; species Pedobacter polysacchareus. Next base: position 298,137 of record NZ_JAHYSS010000003.1, read on the forward strand.
CAGCTGATTTTGCACATGAATAAGTAATGAAGTAATCCATTTCCACAAAAAGGCAGTATCATTTTCATCAATGGTACTGCCTTTTGTATTTCAATATCTTCTGGATAGGAATTACACCTCTTCCGGCACCTGCAGTTTCCATAGGTTCGCATAAGCAGAATTTGGATTGTGCCTTAATTCCTGATGGCTCCCCTCTTCTACTACTAATCCTTTATCGAGCACAATGATTTTATCCGCATTGCTGAGTGTGCTTAAGCGGTGGGCAATCACGATTACTGTTTTATCTTTTCCTTTCAGTATATCGATCATTTTCTGTACATACTTTTCAGCAGCAGAATCGAGCGAAGAAGTGGCTTCATCCAGGATCAGAATTTCCGGCTCTCGATACAGCGCTCTTGCGATGGCAATCCGCTGTCTTTGTCCGCCGGAAAGACTGGCTCCATTCTCTCCCAGGTAAGTCTGAAAACCTTTAGGCAAAGATTCTATAAAACCAATCAGACCTAATTGCGTACAAATGTCGATGATCTTTTGCAGGTCAGGTTCATAATCGCCTATGGCAATGTTTTCAATTACATTTCCTGCAAATAAATCTATTTGCTGCGGTACCACAGCTACCAATCTGCGCAGAGAGGAATTGCTGATGTATTTCAGGTCGTATTGACCAATACTGACATTGCCACTTTGAATGGGATAAATGTTTTGCAGGATCGACATTAGCGTTGATTTTCCAGAGCCGCTTTCCCCTACGATTGCGGTAAATTTACCAGATGGGATGGTTAAATTTAAATGCTCGAAAACAGCGATCCTAGTGCCATAACGGAAGGAAACATCTTCGAAATGGATGTCTCCTATTTTATCTGGACTTAGTTCAATCTGACTTTCCTCACTTTCACGTTCCAGGTCCATGATTTCGAACAGCCTATCTGCTGCAATCACGGCATCCTGCACCGTTTTATTCATCCCGATCAGGGAGGAAACCGGGCCGGTAAAATATCCGATCAAGGTATAAAAGGACAAGAGTTCTCCGGGTGTAATCTTGCTGTCGATTACATAACCCGCACCTACCCATAATAAGATAATGGTGAGTAAACGGGAGGTCAGTTCAGAAGAAGTACCCGAAAACACGGAGTTCATGTTCGACTTAAAACTATCTTTAAGCAGTTTTACAAAGCGGATTTCTGTTTTTTCATTAGCGAAGGATTCCAGTCCGAATCTTTTAATCGTTCCAACTGCGTTCAAACTTTCTACCAATTGAGATTCCAGTTCTGCAGCGTCTTCCATCAAAGTTCTTTGCGCTTTCTTATTCAGTTTATCGGTTATCAAATAGATGAGCAGGTACAGTGGAATTACCGCCAGCATCAGCAATGCGAGTTTCCAGTAGTAGGTAAACATCATGATAAATGAAAACACGACAATGAAAATATTGACTAGGAAATTGATGCTGACATCGTTCAGAAAGGTCCTTATTTTTACGGCGTCATTGATCCTGGAAACAATTTCTCCGACACGCATGGTATCGAAAAACTGCTGTGGCAATCGCAGTAAATGCTTGTAATACCCCAAAATCAGCTGCGCATCAATCATCTGCCCGGTCTTGAGCGTAAAAATTGTTTTGGCTGTGCCGATAAAGAGCTGGATGGCAAGGATAATCACCATACCTATACTCATCAGGTTGAGCAGGTTCCGGTTACCATCTACCAATACAAAATCCACCAGTTTCTGTACAAAAACAGAAGTAGAAAGGCCTAGGATGGTATAGACTATTGCACCAAATAAGGCTTGTAATAAAATTCCTTTATGTGGCTTAATCAGGCTCCAGAAGCGACCAGCGATGGATCCTTTCTCATTTCCTGTTTGAAAATCCTCTGATGGCAGCAGCAGTACCAGGGCACCAGTCCACTCCTTTTTAAATTCTTCATGGCTGCGGCGGTGCATTTGTCCGTCGATAGGATCCATGACTTCTACATATTTACTGGTCACTTTATAGATGACCACATAATGCTGCAGCACTTCCTTGACAATCAAGTGTGCTACTGCCGGTTTTGGGATTTTGAACAGGCTATCAAAGGGGCCTTTTACGCCTTTAGCCTCAAAGCCTAGTTTTTGGGCGGCTTCTACCATTCCCAGCACATTGGTTCCTTTTTTATCTGTACCAGCAAATTGCCTGATTCTGGCCACTGGCAGATCTAACTTATAATGTGATGCAATTGAAGCTAAACAAGCTGCCCCGCAATCGGTGATGTCCCGTTGTTTTACTTTGATACTCATTGCTTAAATTGTCTTTCCGCTTACATTAGGATTCACCCAGTCGTCCACTTTATCGTAAAGTAACTGATATAGACTGCGACTGGTGACTGTAAAACGGGCGGTAAAATTCATCCCTTTTTTTAAATAACCTTTATAACCGTTCTTCAATTTGAGGTGGTCCTGATCAAGGCCGCATTTCACTTTAAATACGGGTTGATTTCCGTTTATGATGACGATATCGTCAGAAATATCGATGACTTTTCCCGATGCTGATCCCCATTGGTTATAATTATAGGCATCGATCTGAAACCGGACTTCCTGGCCTTTTTTAATCAGCCCGATATCTGCTGGTTTAATGTAGCAAAAGGCGGTTAGGCTTGCATCTGGGGAAATTTCTCCGATCTTTTGGTTGGCAAAAACATAAGCGCCATTCTGCATGCCGACGAGGTTTTGTACCGATCCGCCTATTGGTGCTCTTAAAGTGTATTGTTTTTTCTGCTCGGCAAGTTCTGCCTGCTGCCCGGAAAGCTGCCGCAGTTCATTTCGGTATTCATTGGCTTCTGTTTGCCACTGCGTTTTATATTTTGTCCGAACCATTTCATACATGGATTCGGCTTGCTCATATTCATATTTATATTTATCATGTTCGGCGTCGGTGATCGACTTCGTCTGATATAATTTATGGTAGCGGGAAAAAGTATTTGCCGCTTGTCGCTTTGCAATACCGGCATTATCCAGTTCTTGCACGAACTGCTGCCAGGAAGCATTATACTGCCCTGTGTGCAGGTTTGGTGAATTAGATCTTTCCAGGCTATTGAATGCCAGTAAACTGGATATGTCTGTCAGAAATTGACGCAGCTGTCCTTCCCGCGTATTCACTAATGCGCTCTGCTGACTTGGTAGTCCTGCGTCGATGACTAGAAGGACATCGCCCTGCTCCACTTTTTTATTGTCGGAAAGACGGTATTTAACCAGGCGCCCGTTAATTGGGATAGCCAGTTCTGTTTTTTCAAGAGCGGATTGCAGCATCCCATTTCCTTGCACACTGATTGGGGTTTTAATAAATGGTAATGCGGCAAAAGTGAGGAGGATAACCAGGACGGTTACCTGATAAATGATTTGGGAAGACTTATTAATTTGTGAACGGTAGACAATTGAAGTCTCAGATATAGTTTCGGTAGAATAGGTAGAAATAGCCATGCTTGATTTGTATTAGCAATCGGCATTCTGCAAGCAGAATACCGATTGTAATTCAATTTTTTATAGGCTCCAAACGAATTTCATCACATTATTCAATGTTTTGGTAAGGAATGCCGAAGTATCAGCACCTAAAGTGTTTAAAGTACCTGATACAGATGTCAAAAGGCTGTCTAAGATACCACCGATGATACCACCACCTTCAACTTTTGTCATTTCAACTGTGTTCATTTCTTGAACACCTAGGTTTTTCAATTCTAAATTTTTCATAATAGGGATTAATGATTTAAATTCCTTACTCTTTTAAGGCTTTTCAGGACGCGCCTCAGTAGTTTTGGCCAAACACTGGCCGAATATAATCATAGAATCAATAAAGAAATTACAGGGAAGTATTGAAGAACACTTCTGTTCAGCGAAGTTTAACCACAAAAACACGCGCATTTTATCAATGAAATGGGATTTTATGAGAAAAAAGAGTGATTATTCAGAGAATCATTCAATCTATTCATTTCATTCAGAATAATGAACCAATAAATTTAAACAAAATACGATTAAAAACATCAAAAAACTAATTAATAGTCGATTTTTCTCTAAAATAAGAAAGAAATACTTCTATTTAGATCAAAATTCTGTTTCAATTGAAAAATAAATACAATTTTTAATCAGAATACCTATAAAAAAATCATTAATACCTTTTATTTCTTCAGGGTCTTTCCAATCAAATTTTTACCTGCAAATTCAGGATGGACCCTTTACCTTTGTCCTTATCATTTTTATCAATACACATGATTCATCAAGAGCTGACACGTAAAAAATTCATACAACAAACAATGGGCGCAATTGGATATGGCATCGCCGCCAGCGCTATTCCTAATTCAACTTATGCTATGGAAACACCAGACCGCTTACCTTCTTCAAAGCCATTAATTTTTAAAAATGTATTGCTGGAAACTGGGTTTGAGCGCGACGATTTCGAAATCACCGGCACCAAAACTGCTTTATTCTCTATGGTGGTTGAAGATGGAAAAATCAAGTCTATCGGACCAAATAGCCATATAAAGGGAGCAATAGATGCGAAAGGATACCTCTTGTTACCTGCCATGAAAGATATGCACATTCATTTGGACAAGACCTATTATGGGGGAAAATGGAAGGCAACTTCCAAACGTCAGCGATCTGTGCAGGACATGATTTCATTAGAGGAGAAGATTCTGCCGGAAATGCTAAAGACTTCCACAGCCCGCGCTGAAAGTCTCATTGAATTACTGCAATCCAAGGGAACTGATTTTGCCAGAAGTCATGTGAATATTGAACCAACTTCTCAATTGAATTCTTTAAAGCATCTTTATAAAGCTATTGAGAACAAGAAGGGAAGCTTTGGAGTGGAAATTGTTGCTTTTCCTCAGCATGGACTTTTCAAATCAAAATCCGAAGGCTTAATGCGGGAAGCTGCTCAGATGGACATTGATTTTATCGGTGGATTAGACCCGCAAAACATTGATGGTAATATCGAGAAATCCATAGATTTTACGGTACAGCTGGCGCTGGATTACAAACGCGGGATTGACATCCATTTACATGAGTCTGGAGAAAGTGGTTTTAAGACTGTTCAATATCTGATTAAAAAGGTAAATGAAAGTCCGGAACTTAAAGGAAAAACATTCCTTAGTCATTGCTTTGCATTGGGGAAAATCCAGGGTAAAGTGCTGGAAGAGACTTGCGAACAATTGGCGGCTGCCAGCATTGGGATCATTTCCACTATTCCTTTTGGCGGCTTGATCATGCCAATTCCTACTTTATACAAACATGGTGTGTCTGTCATGACTGGTACGGATAGCGTAGTAGACCATTGGAGTCCATTTGGGACTGGCAGTATGCTACAAAAAGCGAATTTGATGGCACAGCTTTATGGTTATTCCACAGAGCTGGAACTTTCCAGATGTCTGAAAATTGCGACGAATAATGTGCTGCCTTTAGATGAACAGGGCAACCAGCAATGGCCAAAACCAGGTGATCAGGCAAATTTCAACTTAGTAGAGGCTAGCTGCTCTGCAGAAGCAGTAGCGCGACAATCGACGATTAAAGCATTGTATCACAAAGGAAATTGTGCTTATCAAAATCTGGTGTAAAAGATCATCAAAAATGTACGGTCAGCGCTTTAGTCATTTCCGGAGCTGACAGTAAGGGCGCCTTTGCAGGCGGCCTTACTGAATATTTATGGCAGTTTCTACATCAGTTTTAGATATCCAAGGCATCAAAGACCTCTCCCCGGCTCAGTTTATCACCTACTTTTGCGATCACATCGACCTTCGCTTTCAGACATAATGCCTGATCAGAGATTCGGATGATTTCCTGGAAAAACACCAATTTTACGCCTTGACGTTCCGTTCTAAGCTGAACTGCAAACACATCGGTACTGCTGAGTGGTCTTTTAAAATCCATCTCAATACGGGCTACCATTAACAGAATTCCTTGCGCGGTGAGTTCTTTAAAGCACTGCGATTTAGAAAGCAGATATTCATGTCGGGCGTGCTCTAAATAAGATTGGTACACGGCATTGTTCACCACACCCTGGATATCACATTCGTAATCTCTCACTTTTAACTGAATTTCAAAAACAGAATCCTTCATAGCGGCTAAAGATCGTGATCTTATCGGTGATTCAAATGGCTTTTTAAAAAAGAAACACGATTATAATTCCGGAATTAATATATCTAATCTTCTGGCTCCAATTCAAAAATCTCCTCAACAGTAACATTGAATACTTTGGCCATTTTTAACGCGAGTACTGTGGAAGGCACGTATTTACCGGATTCGATGGTGTTGATGGTTTGTCTGGAAACCTGTATCAATTCACTAAGTTCTGCCTGGGTGATGTTCTTTATCGCTCTCAGGACCCGCATATTATTTTTCATCGACCAACCTTTCTCTACTTAACTTAAATAAACTGTAATAAAATTTAACAATGAATACAATAAATATGGTGAGCACATTATACAATGCAAAAATTGAAAACTCCATTCCATAAACCAATAAATTCACGAAAAATAAAATACCAAAATAAACTAGCACTGCCCATTGCCAGGACCGTAATCTAATTAAGGAAATATATTCGTCTTCATTTTTTTCCTTAGAGAAACAGATCATCAATAAGCCCATCAATACACCACTGGAAAATATTGCCGTCGTCAGTTCATTATCTCCAAAAGTAAACAGACTTGGATAACTCCAGGTAAAGCCAGGGATACCTAAATTTTTACCATCATGCATACTAGGATAAATAGAACAGCAATAAATGTATAATACTGCGGATACTAAAAAAAGAATCCAGCCAAATACCTTGTACTTACTGGGTAACAAAAGATGATTTTTCATATAGCGTTTTTTTAATAAACATAAAACATTCACATCAAACAAACAAGACATAAAGTAAAATAAACTTTACTTTATGTCTTGTTTGTTTGTCTCAAAAAGATGTATTGTCCTAAAAAAGCCTATGCAGTATCAAAAATCTAGTTTTCATGGCCAATTGTCATCTATTTTTTCAGCAGATATTCATCACTATTTTTTTTCCATTCGTATTATTTTCTTCCAGAATGCGATGGGCATCTGCAACAGACTGGGTACTAAATGATTCAAAAAGCAAAATTGGAGGCGCGGTAATAATTCTTTTTTCGATCATTTCTGCGATTCGACCTAATTGAGCTCCATACCATTTGAAATTACCAGAAAGGGAGTACGCATAGTTTGAGATATGGTATACTGTCGCTCCTTTATCAAAGAAATCAGACCGGGCTTTTGCAGTTTCGAAGGCCGTTACATCTGCGTAGCTGCCATTTACTCGGATCACCTGAGCACATAATTCCGACATTTCCAGGCCTACCAGATCAATGCAAACGTCAAAAAGTTTTCCTTGATTTTTTGTCAGGATCAGCTGTGCCAAATCTTCACTATGGTAATCGACAATTTGCGATGCTGATGCTCCGTTAGCAATAAGGACATCCTGACTTTTAGAATTTCCAACAGTAAGTACCAGATTGATATGTCCGCCAGCAATCAACAATTTCATCAGGGATAGCCCAACCCCACCGGCGGCTCCTGTCAGCAGAATACTGGTTGTTGGATCAAGCGGCAAACGGTCTAGGATCTGAAGCGCTGTTAAATAAACTACGGGAACAGCGGCGGCTTCCTGAAAACTAATGTTCCTGGGTTTTAGGGCCAGGATGCTTTCTGGAACTACAATATAGGCTGCGTAGGTGCCATTAGAACCCATACTGCCAGATCCAGCAAATACCGCTTGTCCCGGACTAAATCGAGTAACCGCAGCGCCAGCACTGATTACAATGCCTGAAAACTCCCTGCCTAAAACAGGAGAATGTATCCGATTGCTTTCCGGCATCCCTTTTCTCATTTGATAATCTATTGGATTGAATGCCGTGGCTTCAATCTTCACTAAAACGTCTTCCGGGCCAACTTTTGGAATGGTTATATCCTCGGTAAATTCAAAATTCTCGGCACCACCGAATCCTTTTAAGACAATTGCTTTCATTTTATCCTGTTTCATAAGTACAAAATTATTCCTGAAAAGCTTATTTTTGCTATGGGTTAACCCGAGGTAACTCATCGCTTAGTTAAAACCATTATGGCAACCGTTAAGGAAAAAGGCATCACAACAGAGGCGACCTGTGCACAGGAAAGGCTTGCTATAAACGATACATTCGATGTTTTAGGCGGCAAATGGCGGCTCAGGATCCTACGGTATTTAAATGGCAGACTGGATGAAAACAATACTTTCAAAAAGATCGAGCGCGAGATTGAAAACATTTCTGCTAAGATGCTGACTAAAGAGCTGCACGCACTGGAACTCAATGGCCTGGTGAGTAGAAGCCCTCAGGACACTCGCCCTATCACCGTGAGTTATGCCATTACTGAATATGGTAAAACTGTAGTTCCCCTAACAGAACATATTGCGCAATGGGGATTAGACCACAGAATGAAAATAAAAGAGGAATCACAATCATGAGCAAGTACCAACAAGAATGGAAAAAAATGCTCCAAACAGAAGAAGCATTTAAGGATTGGAAAATCAGGTCAAGTGGTGGCGATTTATTGATTCGTGTACCTGAAGACACAGATATGGACGTTTTAAAAATGCAGTTTTCGGACCTCATTGGACCATATGCCCCATTATTAAAAAGCCCAAAGACGACGCTTAAGTTCTATGTGGGCAATAGCGCTGCTTCAGATTTTATTTTTACTTTAAATTGAGCAGCCCTGTAAAGGGCTGCATCCATTTTGAAGCGATTTAATCGGGCGCTGTACCGTTCTTATAAAATTTCACATCTCTCCATTGTACCACAGCTTTACCAGTTTTCATGGTACCATAACATCCGTATTTCATATAATTAGTCGCACTTTCGCCATCAAGCTTTTCAAACTTCTTTTCGCCATCTATATAAACGATCATCTTGCTTCCAGTGTCTTCCTGCAAGTGAATCACGTTGACATGAACCTCTTTATTGTATACGCCTGTGGCTAAAACTGAGCTATTGGAAATTTTCAGTGTTCCCCCATTCTCGGCAAAACCACGAATCATCAGCTGTGTGGCGTTTGCTGAAGTACTGCCAAAAATCTGCATCAGACTTTCATCATTCAGCGGCGCATCAAATTTAAGATAGCCCGAAAACTGCCTGCTTCCTGTGCTGTAATTATCCTCTATCCGGATTTCTGAGCGATTCGACTTTGTTGTTAAAATCTGAAATGTTTCTGTGAACGTGCTGCTATCATAACTGTAATCAGAACAGATCACGGGCGAGCAGGCAGATTTGTAGGTTGTCCAGGCATAAGTTTTCAGTCCGACATCATCATCCAGATGGATCTTCTTCACTGGCGTATACAGTGCCCAGTCGCTACCCAAAAAATCAGTAGTTTCGTTTACATCGACAATGGTATCGATCACATTTTTCTTTCTACAGGAAGTATTCAAAAAAAGTGATAAAAGGAGCAGATAAATTAAATAATTTGGCTTCATCATTTTATAAAATGTATAATTAATTATTTGTTAGTTCTCTAATTAATCATAAAGTTATAGTTGCTGATGAATAAAAATATCTGTGCGATTAGCCATTTGTTGAACCAGATTGGCAAGGGATCTGATGTATTTCTAAGAAAAATTGATCGAGTAAAGGGTAAATAAAGATTAAATAGTGAGCGCCGAGTTCAGTGCATTCTTAGTCAATTCTCTATTTTGTCTGGAAATCGGTACTTTTTGTAAATCGTTTAGCAATAAGGTTCCTCCATCTTCTTTGAGGTAGCTTTTCACAAATTGAATATTTACCAGATGTGATTGATGGGTTCTAACAAATTGGTGAGGTCGTAATAGTTCGGCAAAGTCTTTTAATGTTTTGCAAACGAGTACCTGCTCTCCATTTTGCAGGAAGAAGTTTGTGTAATTGTTGGTCGCCTCACAGCGAATGATATCGGCAATGCGCACATACATAATTTCTTTTAAGGTGGGCAGGGCAATCTTAGGACTCTCTTTATTTCCGGCTTTCAGGTATTCCAGCAGGTTTTCAATATTATGGTTCTGCTTTTTTGTGTTTATCTTTTGCTTTGCTTTATCAATTGCCTCATTAAATTCCTTGATGTTAATCGGCTTTAACAGATAATCTAACGCGGAAAACTTGATGGCCTGAATCCCATATTTATCGTGAGCAGTAATAAAGATCACCTCAAAATTCAATCCTGGCAAACTGCTCAAAACCTCAAAGCCAGATTTACCAGGCATTTGTATGTCCAGAAAAACCAGATCCGGAGTACAGGCTTTAATTGCAGAAATCCCTTCATCGGCATCCTCCGCCACAGCAACAATTTGAATATCAGATCTGTACTTATCAATGATGTTTTTTATATTTTCAATATTATGCTGTTCGTCGTCAATTATAATTGCGTTAATCATTAGGGATTCCAGTTTGATAATTGAATGCGAATAGTTGTCCCTTTTTCATTTGAATCTATGTGTAATGTTGTAGGTTGTTCTTTATAAATCTGACAAAGTAAAGCTACATACTCTTCCGTTAATTTTAATCCGTAACCGGATGCTTTTTTTTGAAAATCGAAGCCCTTACCATTGTCTGTTATCGTAAATACGAGATCATTTTCTTTTAAACTGACGGTCATTAAAATCCTTCCTTCTCCTTTTAAGCCAGCTATTCCGTGTTTTACGGCATTCTCTATAAATGGCTGCAATAACATCGCGGGGATCTCCACATTGGCTTGATTGATTCTTTCATCCACTTGAATTTCATATTGAAAGTTAAAACGAAGCTGTTCCATTTGCAGGTAATCAGACATTAATTGCAATTCATCTTCCAGACTGATTAATTCTTCTTTGTCGCTATCTAACACCTGTCTGGTTAAACCGGCAAATTTCGACAGGTAATAGTTTGCCTCGGGGATGTTGTTCTTATTGATCAGATTTTGAATGGAAGAAAGCGCATTGAACATGAAATGGGGATTCAACTGTGCACGTATGGACCTCAGTTTTAGCCCCATCACCTGCTGATCTCTTGCTGCGCGCGCCAACCTATTCTTGTGACGTCTGTAATAAAGCAGAAAAAGCAAAGCAACACCCGAGAGTGCTGCTAAGAAATAAGGTAAAATCTGTTTAATGGAAACCTTGCTGTCAATTAATGGGGCTGGTTTCACTTCAAATGGAATCCGAAGAATCTGACTTTCCGGCCACCAACCAATGTCTCCTGCCCTTTGGATTAGAATTTCATATTTCCCTGGGTTCTGATAATACTTACTATCCAGTTCAAAGACATCGTCCCTAAAAACTTCCCTAAGCCTGGTGGTATCTGGTCTTCCTTTTACTTTACAAATCAAAAAGATGGAGTACATCACCGTTTCATGATTTTTAAAGTACAAAGTCATGTTACTAATGCGATCCACAGGGAAGGCAAAGTTTAAAGGAATATTTGTTATAGGATCGTATTTACTTGCAAGACCAGCATTTGGTACTCTTGCCAGGAGATTATAATATGCGGTTGGCGTATTTTTACTTTCTGACTGCAGCACGCCCATTTGAAGAAGAACTGGTTTAAAACTTTTGCGCCAATCAAAAATCACCCCATCCCTAATTCCATAATTATGGATGTTGACCACCTCTACGAACACCTGTTTTCCTGGTGATTGAAATTTACCAATAAATCCATAAGGCTGTTTCGCGCCATAATTTTGCGCTAATGCAGGAATTTTAGACCAGGGTACTAATTCGACACTGTCATTTTCCACCACCCGGTAACGATAATCACCTACATTTTCTTTGTTGATCCCCACCGCAATTAATATGGCCTCTGAACCGTCTGAGATTAAATAACTGGAATAAGATTTCGATATCGACTTCACATCCACTGGAAAAAAATTAGTTAAACTGGGGCTCAATTTTACACCCAACATAATCGGGCTTTTTGGGACTCTATTTTCACTAGGAGAAAGAGGATCGGGCGAAAGCATGGTGAAGGCCTGATAAACAGCCGTATCAGCCGCACTAATCGTACTGGGGGTTCGCATTTTTGAATTTACATCCGTGGCATAATTGTTAAAGTAGATTTGATTCCCGAAGGCTGGATTTCCTTTTTGTGCAAATGCGGAGGGTCTGCACATGAAGCCTATGATCAGACAGATTAATGACAATAAAAAGTTTTTCTTCATGGTGTTTAATTTTAGGGGTTAATCATTTACACCACAAAAATGTATTTTAACGCAATCGGCAGCAACCTACAATGAGCAGTTGGCTTTCCTCAGCTAGAATTGGGTTACTTACTGGGGGATAAAAGCTACTGATTCCCCAAATCGCAAAGATTATCAATAATAAACAAAAGCCTTAAAATTTCAGAAAAATAAATGATTTCATCAGTCTGAAGCCCCCTTTCTTTAAAAATGAAGTTCCGCAATTCAGCTGGGCGCGTGTGAGCAAGGCTTTGAAATTAATTAGGTAAAATAAAACAAACTCAGTATATTGTATTGTAATTCCTCAGCAAAACACTGCAACAAATCAGCAAGTTAGGGGATTACCGGAAATTTAAACTAACCAAATATGAACCAGACTGATTTTGACTTTTCGCATAAATATGATCAATTCATTGCAGAATTGAATGCGGCTATGAACTATAGGGATTCCAGAGGTTACCTCACTTTAAAATCCGACAATAGATTAGAAGACACTTTTACTGACTTATTTACTAAGTATTGTGATCAGCCACTTCCTCCTACTCATCGTGGAGCATTGGATGATGCTACAATTGCTTATTACTATTTCTGCTCGGCGACAGGGCGCCATGGGAGCTTAAAATTGATTGTTCAGAAACTTGGTAATAAGTTCATCAAGGATTGTGAGAAACGCCTGAACATGAATTAATCACTTTACACTGCCTCAATAATACATGATATACGAAAAACCCGGTCGGCTGTTTAAGCTACCGGGTTTATTATTTTACCGTTAATGTCTTCCGATCATTTTAATCGATCCTTCACCTCTGAAGGAATTATTCTATTCCTTTTACATTCATTGGCAAGCTATAGATTGCCTGACGTGCGGTAATGAACAGCATGTTCTTCTCTTTTCCGTAAAAACATAGGTTACTAGGTTGATGAGGAAGTTTAATCTTGGCTATCCGAAGGCCCTTAGCATTAAAAATTAACACCCCTTCTGAGGTTGTCAGATAAATATTGCCTTTTTCATCTAATGTCATTCCGTCTGAGCCATATTCCATCAATAACCGTTTGTCAGCCAAATCGCCATTTTGTTTAATCGAATATTGATACGTTTTATTTGCCCCGATATCGGCGATGTATAAATATTTTCCATCCGGAGTTCCTACAATACCATTTGGTCTGACCATCCCATCAGCCACACGTCTCGCCTGTTTTGCTCCTTTGGGAAGATAATAAACGTCGTTACTGCTTAAATCAGTCCCCGTTCTGGTCCAATAGTCGCGCTTGTAATGAGGATCCGTAAAATAGATTCCTCCTTTAGCATTGATCCAAAGGTCATTTGGGCCATTAAACTGTTTACCTTCGAAATCTGCCAATAGCACCTTAATTTTTCCAGAGGGATGGATTGCCCAAAGTTCTCCTTTAGCATCAGCACAAACGACAAGGTTTCCTTTTGAATCAAAATAAGTCCCGTTAGCTCTACCAGATTGATCCAGAGATATCGATAAATTACCTTCCCTGCTGTACTTCCATATTTTATCATTTGGCTGATCTGTAAAGAAAACATCTCCATACTGGTTTGGAGAACAACCTTCTGTAAAACTAAAATCACTAGCTATTAATTTGAGTTGATCTTGTTTAAAAAGTCCTGCAGTAGCCGTATCCGGTTCTTGTGCAGATAAAGCAGCAGTACAAAAAAGCAAAAGAAGGACTAAATTGAGTTTAAGCAAATTCATATCAAATGGTTAAGGTTCAAATTTAGAAAAAGTATCAGCTTATGGATCAATAAATTTATATGGAGCATCTGCTGTTCCTAAATAACATCACAGATTAATTTAGTTTTCTCAGGGATAAAGCATTCAAGACAGTTTTACCTTTTACTGGGATAAAATTTGACTTTTACTGAATTGTTTATCCAAATCTGGTTTTAAGATGTCCTGAAAGCTGAGTGTTCCAGCAGTATCTTCCAGTAGCTCAATTTCTCCATAATTAAAGATATGATGAGGTACTTTATCATCCATCTTTACTGGGAGCTGAGCTTTAGTATTGATTTGTAAAAAAATCAGGAAAGCAAAGGTAGACAGGAAAATAAGGCGGTAAAATTTCATCGTTTGGCATTACAAGATGGAGAGATCAATTCATTGCCGAGGAGGCCAATTGATTCCTATTATATTTAGTTGCTGTAATTATAGATAAAATTCCTTTGGAATACAGAATGAATTTAAATCATTCCTGCCCTACCCAATGGGTTCTTTTATATTTGGGTAGGGATCAGTATACCATTTATCCAGACAACACCAGCTATTAAAATAACGAGATCGCTAATAATCAATTTAATAAAAGCATTTTAGGCCCTTCAATTGCAAGCATCGGCTCCTCTTCCACAATGGGCGGCTCCACCACTTTTTTCCCGATGACATCTATCAAATCGCATTTGAGTCCTTCACAAATTTCCAATAACGTAGAGAACATATAATCAGTTCTGGCATTTTCAATCTTACTAATTTTGGCGGAATTAACAGAACACCTCTGCGCTAATTCATCTTGAGTTAAGCCTAATGCCTTGCGGATGGCTCTTACATTCTCTCCAACTATCTCGTAATCATTTTTGAATAAATCTTTCATTCTTTAAATGTCGCACCTTTTTTAAAATTAATACCTGTTAATATAAACAAGAAGTAAAATAATATCGTTATATTCATCATAAGTTACTAATAAGACATCAAATAACACTACTATTAGTTGAATATTACACTAAAATAAACTTTACACCAATAAATTGTAAGATCAATTTTCAACCATTAAATGATTCTTTTAGATTTTCAACTTGAGCGTTCAGGAATTGTTAGTTTCTGTTTGGTCAGAAATCAACCCATTTCAACAGTACTCCTGATGGAATCGTTCAAAATTTATCAAAATACGTTTCAAATTATCCAATTAAAACCCTCAGGTCATGAATTTAAAATATTACCACAGCACTTTAAGCACTACCCATCCTTTTCTGGCAGCAATTACCGGTTTATACATTTTTAATCCCCTTTATTACTTAAAAAACAGGTTCAAGAATATCATCAAGGCCCCTGTGTAACCTTAGATCAAAAAAACAATGACTTAATTATATGTAAGTCGCAAGTTTCTATTTAATAATCCAGCACTTAAATCATTAATATGAAAAAAACGATACTATTAGTCGTAGTGGCCACGCTTTGCCTTTTTTTTAACGCAAAAACACAGAGCAGCAGTCAGTCTATCAAAGGCAAAATCCTTGACGAGAAAGGAATGCCAATTCCCGGCGCAACCATCAGGGTAAAAGCTGAAAATATCCATGTGTCAGCGGATCAGAACGGCCAGTTTACTTTAAATGCAGTTCCTGTCCCCTCTGTACTATTTATCAGCTGTATTGGTTACCTAACCCGGGAAATCACCTCCTTCAAAAATTCTGATTGGATTACGATCACACTACAATCAGATCCTAATCAACTGAAAGAAGTAGCAGTAGTCAGTACTGGTTTCCAGAACATTCCAAAGGAAAGAGCCACAGGATCCTTTACCCAAATAGACAATTCTTTACTCAGCAGGAGTCTGAGCACAGATATTCTGAGCAGGTTAAACGGGGTGACCAGTGGATTGATCTTCACCCCGCCGGGAAACAAGCAATTCCGACAGAGTAACATTGAAATCAGGGGAAGAGCAACCTTATTCTCCAATCCAGACCCTTTAATTATTGTCGACAATTTCCCTTATGACGGCGATTTAAACAACATCAATCCGAATGATGTGGAAAGCATCACTATATTAAAAGATGCAGCGGCAGCAGCTGCCTGGGGATCCCGCTCAGGAAATGGCGTCATTGTCATCACGACAAAAAAAGGCAGCTTAAACACCGCTCCAACTGTGAGCATCAATTCAAACGTTACTGTTGGGGAAAAACCAGACCTTTATGAATTGCCGCAACTGAGCTCATCCGAATATCTGGATATTGAGCAATTCCTATTTAGGAAAGGTGCTTATAATGCTAATATCAATAACGGATATGCCGCATTATCACCAGGAGTAGAGATTTTCCTTGCAGCAAGAAACAAAACCATTTCGAAAGCTGATTCCATTACACAGATTGAGGCGCTAAAAGGTTATGATGCCAGAAAGGATTTGCTAAAATACTATTATAGGCCAAGTGTAAATCAGCAGTACCAGGCGAGTATAAATGGTGGCAGCAGTAGTCAGAAGTACTTTGTTTCCGCAGGATATGACACAAATTTGGGTAACACCAAAAATAGCAGCTATAATCGGGTTACTTTGAATGCCAGTAATACCTATTACTTTTTAAAAAACAGGCTCGAATTATTTTCAAACATCATTTATACAGGTAGCCTCGGCAAATCCACTCCTGGGATCACTATGGCCTATCCTTATGATCGGCTAGCCGATTCAGATGGCAATCCTTTAACCGTAGCGAGAAATCTAAGTCGCACTTATGCCAGTAAAGCAGGGAACGGAAGGCTATTGAACTGGTTATACAAGCCGCTGGAAGAATTAAATAACAGCTACAGTACGACCAGTAACAACCTCAGTGATTACCGAATCAATTTATCCTTAAGTTATACCATCATAAAAGGGCTAAAAGTTGCTGCTTTATACGGTTATGAAAAAGGAATCAGCGAAACGAACACATTAAACGAAGTATCATCTTATTATGCCCGTGATCTCATCAATACCTACACGCAAATTGATCCGCTCAACCAGAACCTGATCTACCCTATTCCCTATGGAGGAATATTAAACACCAGTTTGAACCATATCAAGTCGCATAATGGACGCGTTCAGTTGAACTATGACAAGCAATGGAATCAACATCAAGTGAATACCATTGCAGGTGTAGAAATTAGAGATTTTAATAATTTCAATAGCCGGGGCACACTTTACGGCTATTATCCAGAAACAGCTAGTAATCAGAATGCTTCAGTAAACTTCAGAGATGAGAACCCGATCTTTTACAACCCTTCCAGCACTGGCAGAATTGCTCCAAATTCGGACCAAGTGGGTAACACAAACAGATTTTTCTCTTACTATATCAATGGGTCGTATACTTATGCCAATAAATACGTCGCCTCCATTTCCGCACGTAAAGACGAATCCAATTTATTTGGGGTAAGCAGTAATTTGAAAGGAGTTCCACTTTGGAGTGCTGGTTTGGCATGGATTATTAATAACGAATCATTTTATAACATCAGCTGGTTATCGCAATTAAAACTTAGGGCTACTTACGGTTATACTGGAAATGTGAACCAAGGTATTTCCGCCTATTTAACCGCCAGAGGTGGAGATCTCATCAACAGATATGGAGCATATTCTACTGAGATCATTAACCCACCAAATCCAGGGCTAAAATGGGAAAGGGTAAGAAACCTAAATCTGGGATTGGATTTTAGTACAAAGGCAGGAAGAATAAACGGAAGCATTGATTACTGGACAAAAAAAGGTCTGGAACTTATTGGCACTAGTCCTATTGCCCCCCAAACAGGAATCAGTTTATTCACAGGAAATTCAGCAAATACAATGACCAAAGGAATAGATATTCAGGTCAACTCCAGCAATCTTAACGGAAGTTTAAAATGGTATACTACATTACTTTACAATTATAGCCAAAGTAAGGTCACTGCATACAATGTAAATAATGGAAGTAACTCAGATGTGATTTCCACAGGTTACAATAACCCATTAATTGGCTATCCTTATTACTCTATTTTCAGTTACCGATATGCTGGTTTGGATACTAAAGGAAATCCAATAGGCTATTTAAATGGAGAAAGAAGCACAGATTATACGGCGATTAGAAACTCATTAAATAGGAATGATCTGAAATATAGTGGCTCTGCTATTCCAACGTCCTTTGGAAGTTTAAGGAATACCTTTACCTATAAAAATGTTGACCTGTCCTTTAACATTATTTACAAGTTTGGTTATTATTTCCGCAGGAGTTCTGTAGATAATAACATTTATACCATTAATGGAAATATATATAAGATGGCTGACTACCAAAGCAGGTGGCAAAATCCAGGTGATGAATTGAAAACTCAAGTTCCTGCTTTAGTTTATCCAAATATCCCTATCCGATATGCCATCTATACTTATTCAGAAGGGCTTATTGAAAAAGGAGATCATCTACGACTCCAGGACATTAGACTAGGTTACACGCTAAATAAAAGACCTGGTCTCGTATTCAACAACTTAAATCTTTTTGTGCTGGTCCATAACATTGGTCTTTTATGGAAAGCCAATAAACAAGGTCTTGATCCTGATTATCCTCACAGTATTTCTTCGGCAAGAACGATCTCAGTAGGACTGAAAGCAAATCTTTAATTCACAAAAAATCCAAACCTAATATGAAAAAATACACAAAATGGATTAACCTGTTCACGCTACTTTTTCTTTTAAGCAGCTGCAGTAAATCAGAGTTTTTGGAAATGAAACCAACAACTACCATCATCACCCCTACCACACTATCAGATTTTCAATATTTGCTTGATAACACTAATATTCAAGGTACTTCTGCTCTAGCTCAGTTAGCAGACGATGATTATTTTCTGGCCAATGAGGCCGATTTAGCTAATAAATCGATTACAGAACAAAATTCGTATATATGGGCGAAAGACATTTACGGAGGTACGAAAGAAATCCCAGATTGGAACATCCCTTTTAAAAACATATTTTATTCCAATGCAGTGCTTGAGGGTTTGGTCAAATCCGACAGCAATTCATCTGAAAGAGGCCAATTTCTAAAAGGTTGGGCTTTGTTCAACAGAGCATATTTCATGTACGATCTTACTCGCAATTTCTGCAAATCCTATGATGAAAGCACAGCGACCACGGACCTGGGAATACCTATAAGACTAAAATCAGGCATTGATAAGCTGGAGAAAAGAGCCAGTTTACAGAAGACATTTGACCAGATCATCAGCGATCTAACAAGTGCTGAAAACTTGCTACCTAAAACAAGGAACTCTTCAAATCTAAATAGACCTTCAAGAATAGCAGTTTATGCATTGCTCGCTCGGATATATCTAGAAATGAGGAGTTACGTTCAGGCAGAAATTTATGCTGATAAGTGCTTAAATCTATACAGTAAATTAATCGACTACAATACTTTAAGCTTAACAGCAAGTAGACCTTTCAGTATTACAAACGAAGAACTTATTTACAATACGGCCACAGTTCCAAATTATGAATTAACGTCCGCGTATTCCTTAAGCCCGTCAAAGGTAGTTAACTCCCTTGTTCAATCTTACGACATTAATGACTTGCGTAAAACCATATTCTTCCTACTTAATCAAACAAATGGCTATTACACAAAAAAGTCGGGCTACTATGGCTTGGGATCCTACCCTTTTTCAGGGCTCGCTACTGATGAAATTTATCTCATAAAAGCGGAATGCCTAGTAAGAAATGGAATGCCAAATTTGGCAATGGACAAGCTTAATGAATTACTAATTACCCGTTATTCAAACAAATCAGTATTTATCCCATTGAGAGCAAGCTCAAATGCACACGCACTTGACATCATACTACAAGAGCGAAGAAAAGAATTAGTTTTTAGAGGTCAAAGGTGGCATGATTTAAAGAGGCTCAATAAAGAGGGAGCTCAAATTACAATTAGCCGTACACTTTTAGGAACCCGATATACACTACCATCAAACGACCCACGCTGGGTGTTCCCAATTCCAGATGATGAGGTTACTCTTAGTGGCATAGCACAAAACCAACGATAAATAAAACCCCAATTAAAATTATATTTATGAACCATTTTTCTATACAAAAAGCAAAGCTGATCTTATTAGCTACTTTCCTAATGCTCATTTCCCAATTACATCTGAAAGCCCAGAGTAAATCATCAAAACGGTTTGTAGTTATTGATTTAATCGTTCAGGATTCTTCGATGCTGAACAATTTTTATATTCAATTTGAGATGCATAAGAACAATGTAAACACCAACCTCACTTTAGATAAGGACTTTTACAAATTTAAAATCAACAAAAAAAACACGCGAATTAAAGTCCCGTTATCAACAAATGTAAATTATGGAAGAATCAAATGTTTCTATGATGGTCAAATAAGGTTGCAACCATTTGATGAAACTGGATCTTCCATTTACATTTTTGAGAAAGGCGATGACATACAGTTAATTATCACAAAAAGAACCATACGATTTGAAGGGAGAAAAACAGAAAAGTACAATTGTATGCAAAGCATTAATTCAGATTCAAACTATGATAGAACTGACTACCATAAGTTTGCTGCACAGAAGAAATATAAAGAAATGTTTGAGTTTTTAAAGAGCCGAGAAGATTCTGTCTTTAAGGTAAAAAAGAATCTAATTTATCAGTACAAATCAAAGTTAAACCCTGAAATTTACAATCTAATGCTGGCAGATTGCCTGGCTTATTATTACTCTGAGTTACTTGTAATACTTAAGATGGCGTCGAATTCGGATGAGGAGAAGAAAAAGATAATTATCCAAACCTACGATAAATGGTTAAAAGATATAAAAACAGATGGTTTAAATGAAAATGTAATCGTAAAATCATTTCGGTACTGTGATTTTCTATTTGATAAAGCAGTATTTGAAACTTCATTTATTAACCGAAAAGATAATGGTATACAGAAGGTCCCTTATACATTTAAAGCACTTTATGATTCGATACAAAATAACCACAACGGAATCATAAGAGATAAGGTAACTCTTTTAACTTTTTATATTAATCTGGTATTTAAAGATGGAGGCGCTTACTTAGAACCGGCTTACAAAGCAATGGGTACCAATATATTTAAAACTTCCATGTCTCAACTATTAAAAAATTACTCAGCCACTATCTATAAATTTAAATTATATGATCAATATGGAAAGCTTAGGTCTTTAAGTGAGTTTAAAGGTAAATTGCTTGTATTGGATTTTTGGTTCACTGGATGTTTAGGCTGTTCTGTCTTAGCTAAAGAACTAAAACCAATCATCCAGTCCTATAGTGGAAACAAAGACATAGAATTTATTTCTATTAGTATCGACACACACAAAGAAGTATGGTTGAAAAGTGTAAATGAAGAAACTTACAGTGATAAAGACCAAATCAATTTATTCACAAGTGGATTGGGTGAGCAACATCTTATCATACGCGATTTTAGTGTCCAATCCTACCCTGCTTTGTTCTTAATTTCTAAGAATGGGCACATCATTACAGCAACAATGCCGAGACCTGTAAAAGGAAAACCTGAGACCGTTTTGGCTTTCAAAAAATTAATAAACAAAAACCTCTAAAACAAAAAAATACAGCAGGGATCTATGATCCCCCTGTATTTTCTGAAACCACATTATTCAACATTATAAACCTTGTTATTCACTGAAAAAGATGCAGGTTCGATCCATTCATTTGATAGATAACTATCTATTTGGCTTTTTTCGTAGTTGGTTAAATCCGGAATACTATCTTTTCCTGCCGAGGTAACGCGGTAAATACAATGCCTATCAGAGCTACCTAAACAATTAAGGTTATTTGGCGTCCCCATGGAAAACTGTTCGAAATAACCTGGTGCTGGCTGTACCAAATAATTTGCTGTAATCCCACCTACCCTTGTCGCTTTCCCAACAGTTTGATCGGGCATACTTGTAAATGCACTGGTCGCTAAAGCAATTGCTGCAACTGCCAAGCCGTAAAATAAATTTTTCATTTTCTTAAAATTTAGGATGTTAATTAAATAGCCATATTTCTTTATACAGGTTACGGCCTTCGGCCTGTATCACACGCGTAATTTCTTCTTTTATGTCCAATCAGGCCAATAATGCCAAGCCCAATAAACACCAGGTTAAACCAAACATGCTGCTGCCAACTGAGGAATGAAATCACTCCTCCGCAACTGCAAGGCAAGTCCTGACCGGCCATCGATAAAACCATGTACCCCAGATATCCGGTAAAAATTACCATTAACCCTAATGCAGCATACAAGCCCATTCTTTTGGTAAGGGGAATAATTAACAGCACCGCGATTAAGATTTCTATTAAGGGAATTATCCAGGCAAACAGCTCATTAAAATCTGCAATGAGCGGGCTTCTACTCAGCACTTTCTCGAAAGCAGTTAAATTCATAAGTTTGCTGGATGCGGTATAAACGAATAACGCAACAAACAGATAGCCGATCCCCTCTGTAATTTTAATCATCGTTTGAGCTTTCATGATCCTATTCCTTTTACAGTACTAAGTTCTGGAGCAGAAGGGAAAAGAAAGTCCACAGATGTGGCAGTATGCATTACAAAAGTGGAAAAGAGAACTACCTTTTACTATAACGCCCCAATCCTTTGTCGAGAATGCCCAGAAAACTGGCAATTGGCTTATGGCTCAATGTCAGTAAGGCTTTAGGATGTTTTTCAATAAACTGATCGTATCGCTGTTGATTGGTTAAGCTGGCTAGATCCAAGGCATGACGTTTTAAAGCCACAGTATAATGGTCACGAATTAATTCTGTTAAATGCCCCAGTTCTTCATAGTTACGGCGCAGCAAAATAAAATCCATATAGGTTATATAAATCAACCTGCACTCCTGCAGTGCTTCTACACTATTCCCAGCGAATTGCTGACTGAAAAAACCTGGTGAGACATAAACAAAATCACCGGAAAACCACATCCAGCTGGTTTCTTTCTTATTGGTTTCCGGATGCATTAAAGCTTCCATACAAACGCCATTGATGATAAAAAAAACTAAGTGATGCTTGACTCCTGTAGGTAATAAAATCTCTCCTTTTTCAACCATCATCTCATGTAATAATGGTCGCAATTTAACAACCAAGGCTGGGCTGGGCATAGCATATTCCTTTAACACAGCAAGCAATAGATTAAACGAGCCATCAGAAATCATATCATTTAGTTTAGTTTCTTACAATTTCCGACAAAATCATCACTAAATATAATTTGTTACACGAAACGCATATCCTGCTACACGAAAGCCATCCAAGCGTATGTGAAAAATACATTTAACTAAATAATAATTACTTTATTTAAAACATTTTTACAAAAAAGCATTAAAATAAAACAATTAACTTTCATACTAAGAAATATAAGCTTAGATTACCACCTAAATGACATTTCATGAAAACTAAAATTAACTGTATAATTATCGATGAAGATCAATTTTCCATTAACCTCCTAAAAGATCACATCGCAGGAATTCCTCAGCTCAATTTACAACAGGTCTATACAAACCCGATAATCGCGCTCGCTGAACTGTCAAACCTCCCTACTATTGATCTGCTGTTTCTGAACATTGATATCCCTACACTTGTCCTACTTAGGCTTACGGAAAGTCTGAAGCATAAAATCAAAAAAAACATCTATACCAGCACCTTCCAGAACCATGCTATTGAATATCAAGGAGAAGATTGTCTTTTGAAACCAATCGCCCAACTACATTTCGAAGCCATGATCAGCAAGACGATATCCAGTATCAAAAAAAATAACACCGAATACCTCAATGATGGGTCTTACTACCTCCCATCTGGAGCAGGCGGACAACGAGTTCGTGTCCATAAAAACGAAATTCTTTATATTCAAGGTGCTCAAAATTATGTGGCTATACATACTGCAAATAAAACTTATACCATCTATAATACGCTTAAAGGGATGGAGATCTGGTTTGAAAATCAGCCTACTTTCTTCCGCGTTCATAAGTCATTCATAGTCAACAGCGACCATGTGCTTGAAATTAATGGCAATTGCCTCCTATTAACTAAGGGAAGTATTGCAATGAGTAACAGTTATAAAAACAGGTTTTGCCAGTATATTCGACATAAAACAATCTGTTCCAAAAGACTATCTACCTAAGAGGTTACAAAATTTTATCGCCACCTTTTAAAATAATTCTGTTATTTTACATCCTAATTAAAAAAATCTAATCAAGAAAAACACCTTATTTGATTCATGCTTTTCTTAAAAACACTCAGGAACCGTGATCATTCCCTAAAAAGCAGCCATGGAAAACATTTTTAACAGAAACATCATCCCTTCCAATGACTTTGAGCGCGTTGCTGCTTTAAACCGTTACCATTTAATCAATGCTTTTGATGAACCAGTATTGGATCAGATTGTACAGCTCACCGCAAAAACATTTGATACCCCAATGGCCTTGATTTCATTAGTAGACCTCGATCAGGTATTCTTTAAATCAGGGATTGGGACAAGTGGAGCTGAATCTACATTAAGAGGAAGAAGTCTTTGTTCTATTGCTATTCTAGACACTGAACCCTTAATCATACATTATGCTCAAGAAGAAAAGTGCTTATTAACCAATCCAGTCATTGCTGCAGAATATGGTTTTAAGTTCTATGCCAGCGCTCCATTAATCACTTCAGATGGATTTATGATTGGCACCTTATGCATTACTGACACCAAATTGAGGGAATTTAGTGCTGAACAAGTGGAGACTTTAAAAGGCTTTGCAGAAATGGTGATACGGGAAATAGAGAAAAAAACTCAACTGAAAACAGAAAGCCAGCTAGAAGTATTAGATAAATAAACTGAAGCCCAAGAGTTTTCAGCTAACTCCTGGGCTTCAGCTCATTTACAACCAGCTAGCGCTTTTCTGATTACTTAAATGAATTATTTCACTTCAATCTTTAACACCGTAGACTTCAATCCCTTTGCAGAGGCCTCAAAGTAAACCACCCCCGGCTTTTCCTCAGACTTAACAATAGCTGTCAGCTGACCACTAAAAGCTTTCATTTTTGGCGCCTGAAAAGATTCCAGACTCGCACTGTTTCCATTCGCTACTGCATGGAATTTCCCAGCTCCAGTAGCTTTAAAGCTGATTTCTCTGGTATCTTCAGAACATAGATTCCCGTCTTTATCTACTACACTAACCTGCACAAAAGAAAGATCCTTTCCATTTGCAGTCAATTGCGTACGATCAGCTTTTAATTCCAGGTGGTGAGGTTTTCCGGCAGTATGGATTTCTTTCTCTTCCACTGCATTTCCTTTCGCATCATAAGCGACTACCTTAACCGTTCCCGGTTCATATTTAGTATCCATCCACATTAACCGATACCTTTTCTGACGGTCAAAATTCTCCAGCGATTGCTTATCTCCGGTATTGTAAACCGTAAACGTTGTATCCTTTGTTTTCTTTCCCTGGCTTTTACCATTGATAAACAATTCGGCAGTAGGGTAATTGGTATACACAAAAACTGGCGTAGTTTGCCCTGCTCTATACTTGAAATTCCAGCTTGGAAGGATATGAAGTGTGTTTGCGGCAGTATTCCAGTGACTTCTATACAAGTAATAGCGGTCTTTGGGAATCCCTGCTAGATCTACAATTCCAAATAGTGAGCTATGGCTTGGCCAGTTGGTATAATATGGCGTCGGTTCACCTAAGTAATCAAAACCGGTCCACACAAATTCGCCGATGGCATAAGGCAGATCATCATGCTGAATAAAATTATCTTCTGGCAGATCAGACCAGCCACAATGTTCTACATCATAAGATGACACCTGAAGATCCTCATAGATTGGCATCGCACGTCTGACTACAGGAAATTTATAAATTCCTCTTGAGCTAATTGTAGAAGCCGTTTCCGTGCCCAGAATAATCTGCTGCGGCAGTTTTTTATAAGCTTCAGGATAGGCAAAAGGGCGATAATTAAAGCCTGCGACCTGCATCGTTGCGGCAAAATTATTGTTGATCACAGATCCTGGCTGATCCATTCCCTGCGTAACAAAACGTGTAGGATCTTCCCGGAAACAAATGTCCTGAAGAAACTTTGCCGTTTTAGCAGCTCCTACCATCCCTTGCTCAGGAACTTCATTTCCTATACACCACATCACTACACTCGGATTATTTCGATAATGATGGATCAGATTGACCACATCTTTTTCCGCCCATTCATCAAAATATTTATGGTAACCATTCTTTTGTTTTGGTGCTTTCCATTCGTCAAAAGTTTCGGCCATCAGCATCATTCCCATTTCATCACAAGCTTTTACAAACTCTGGTGCTGGCATATTATGAGAAGTCCGGATCGCATTTACGCCCATATCTTTCATAATGCGAATCTGTCTTCTGATGGCTGCATCATTTACTGCCGCGCCCAAGGGGCCTAGGTCATGGTGTAAACAAACTCCCTTAAACTGCGTTCTTTTTCCATTCAGAAAAAAACCTTTATTGGGAATGATTTCTATCGATCGAATACCAAAAGTAGTACTGTACTCATCTCGAAGGTCATTTCCTTCGTACAATTTAGAAACTGCAGTATATAAAACCGGATTTTCCGTATCCCAAAGCTGCGGATTCAAGACCAGCAGTTCCTGATTAAAAGTCTCCTCCTCATATTTACTCAATGAGGTTTTCATACTGGCTACTACCTTGCCATTCGCATCTTTAATTTCGGTTGCCAACTGGAATCCAGCCACATCCCCTGATCCAGTTATCACCTTTGTTTTCAAATTCACCTTCGCAAACTCCTTATGAATGACCGGTGTGGTCAACTGTGTTCCCCAAACTGGAATGTGTGCCGTTTCAGTCAACACTACATGAACATTTCGGTATAAACCGGCCCCAGGGTACCATCTGGACGATTCCGGAAAGTTCTCCAATCTTACTGCCAATATATTTTCTTTACCAGGCTCTAAAAACTCAGTAATATCAAAATGAAAAGTATTGTAACCATACGGCCAGAACCCTACCTTTTTACCGTTTAAGTACACGGTGGCGTTGCTCATTGCACCATCAAAGATGATCGAAGCTTTTTTACCTTTATTAAATCCAGGCACCATAAATTTATTCCGGTACCAGCCTACACCAACAAATGGCAAACCACCTGTCCGCCCGGCATGTTCTGATGCTTCTTTCTGTCCATCTTGTGAGATGGCAACATGTTGTTTATCATTATTAGCACTAAAAGGACCATAAATCGCCCAATCGTGAGGAACACTCACATTTTGCCATTTACTATCATTAAATTTAACGTTAGTGAAATCAGCTTGATCTGCTCTGGTAAACTTCCAATTTTTTTCAAGTACCAATTCAGATCTGCCCTGAGCAAATGTCACAGTACTCCAAACACCCAGCGATAGTAAAATAACAGCAAAGTAATTCTTTTTCATATCAATATTTAAACATTTTAACCGGTCATCTTACTACAGTGTAGCTATCCGACCATATCAATGGCTAAATATATGTTAAAACACCATCATTATGACCTTATACCATGATAAACGACCTAAATCATCCTCTTTTTTTATTTGCTGGCGGGATAAACCAATCAATTTAATGCACCTTTAGACAACTTAAAGGAGTAAAATATAGTTTATAATTCAAATCTCAAACCCTCAATCTATTGTTTAAGTTATTTCTTTAAAGGCACAGAAATAAAGTAACTTAGGGCTCTTATCTCCATCTCCAGATGAATTCTGTAAACGATCTAAAACACTTTAATGCGCTTATTGAAGCCTACCCCACTGCTACAGCAATTTATTCCGACAGGAATATTACCATAGCAGCTGCAAACCAAGAAATGCTAGCCCTTTGGGGAAAAAATAATTCCGTTATAGGTAAAGGAATGGCAGATGCTATTCCCGAACTGATCAACCAACCATTTATCAACTTGCTGAAGCAAGTTTACGATACAGGAATCACCTATCAGGGAGAACAGGAAGCCGCCGACCTCATTGTAGACGGGCAGCTGAAAACTTCTTATTTCAATTTCACCTATAAACCATTAAAGGATGAAAATGGAAAGACGATGGCAATTATTCACAATGCGATCGACGTCACGGAACTCGTACTGACAAAGAAAAGAATCAGCGAAACCGAGGAACGCCTGAGTTTTGCACTTGAATCTGCAGAAATTGGAACCTGGGAAATGGACCCCTTAAATGAAACTGTCTTTTGGGACCAAAGGTGCCGGGAAATCTTCGGATTCGATGGTCATGAGGAAATCGAATATAAATCGGTACTCAACTGTATTCATCCCCTCGACAAACATAAAGTAGTCATGGCAGTGGCAGCTGCTATTGATCCCAATCGTACAGCGGCTTACGACTTACGCTATCGAACAGTGAGTCAGTCAGATAAAACCCTTAGGTGGGTACACTGTAAGGGGAAAGCGTACCTCAACGATCGCGGGGAAGTTTACCGTTTTGCTGGAATAGCTATGGACATCACCAAAGAAATTACTGCCAACCTAAGTGAACAGCAGCTGCTTTCTTTAATCAGGCACAATGCAGACCACATGTCTATTGCAGATATGGAAGGCAGGCTCATCTACATGAACCAATCGGGCAGAAAAATGCTGGGCGTTCCTGAAGATGCCGATATTACGACTATGACGGCAGCCGACTTCTATACTCCTGAAGAATTAACCCGCGTACAGCAAACTTTAATTCCACAAATTTCTGAAGAAAGTGGTTGGCAAGGAGTCATCCATCTACGGAATTACCAAAGCAAACAGGAAATCCCATGCGATGTGAATTATATTCTCATCAAAGATCCATTTTCAGGAGCCATCATTGGAAGAGGCGCCACCGCAAGAGATCTACGACCGGAGATCAAAGCGAAAGCAGAACTGAAGCGCCTGGCAACAATAGTAGATATCTCTGAAGATTTCTGTAATTACTGCGATCTGCATGGCAATACCATTTATATCAATGAGGCAGGGGGCAAATTAATTGGTATTGACCCAGAAAATATCAATGAAACAAACTTGTACCAGTACCATAGTGCCGCTTCCTCTGCTGAAATCCGGGATATGATCATTCCAGAACTCTATACCCATGGAAAATGGTCAGGACGATTAGAACTGGTGCATCAGGTTACCGGAGAAATCATCCCTATTCATAAACAACTATTCATCATCCGTCAGGAGTTCAGCAACGAACCCGTGGCCATTGCCGGAATCGCCCGCGACCTGAGAAGAGAATTGAATGCAAAAAAAGCAGTAGACAAGAAAACAGAAGAATTACAGCAAGCCATTAAGGAGATGGAATTTCTTGCAAACACAGTTCCTGCAGTCGTTTGGACCAGCCATCCTGATGGAATGCTGGACTATATCAATGACCGCTGGCACGAAAGAAGCGACGTAAGTATCGCCGAATCGCTTGGCCATGGCTGGATCAGGATGATGCATCCCGATGATGTAAAAGGAGTAACGCAAAGGTGGAAATTAAGTGTCGATACCGGCAATCCTTATCAAACGGAGTTCCGAATGTTAGACAAACATGGCAATTATAGATGGTGGCTTGTAAGGGCATTAGCGCTAAAAGATGCCAATGATAAAATCATTAAATGGTATGGTACCAATACCGACATTACCGATCAAAAAGAACTGGAAAGACAAAAAGATAACTTCCTTGCTGTAGCTAGTCACGAGTTAAAAACCCCCGTAACCAGTATTAAAGCATATGCCCAGGTATTGGAAATGATGTTGAATCGTGCAGGAGACGCTAAAAATGCAGTGTTAATGTCAAAAATGGATGGGCAAATCAATAGATTAACCAGTTTAATCGGAGATCTGCTCGATGTGACTAAAATCAATTCCGGCAGACTGGAATTTGACAATGTACCCTTTGATTTTAACCAAATGATGCTGGAAATTATTGAAGATATGCAGCTCACTTCCGGCAGGCATCAAATCAAACACCAGCTTTCTTTTAAAAGAATGGTAACCGGAGATCGGGAAAGAATTGCACAAGTTGTGATTAACCTGATCACCAATGCGATAAAGTACTCTCCAAATGCAGACAGGATCATCATCTACACCGAAGATCACGATACCGAAGTTCAATTGTGTGTACAGGATTTTGGCATTGGACTAACAAGAGATAAGATGGATCGTGTATTTGAACAATTTTATCGGGTGAGCGGGACTAAAGAACATACATTTCCGGGGCTCGGGCTCGGTCTCTACATTTCCTCAGAAATTATTAAACAACTTGGCGGAAAGATATGGGTAAACTCTGTGATTGAAAAGGGTTCCACGTTTTGCTTTTCTATTCCTTTAAATAACGGCAATTAAACGAAATCCTACACATGAAAAAGATATTTATAGCAGATGATGATGCCGCAATTGTTGATGCGACCAGCTTAATGCTGGAGTTAATGGGTTATGATGTAGCCTCTACTTTAAATGGGGCTGCCATTTTAGAAGCAATGCAGCCCAGTCCAGATCTTTTAATTCTTGATATCTGGCTTTCAGGTATCGATGGCAGGGATATATGCAGGCAGCTGAAAGCCGATTTGACCACTAAAAACATCCCTGTTCTCATGATTTCTGCTAGCAGAGAGATCAAAACATCTGCAATGGATAGTGGAGCTGATGATTTTCTGGCAAAACCGTTCGAAATGCAGCTGCTGCTTCAGAAAATTGAAAGTTTAATCAATACATAAACCTTAAAGCAGCAGACTTGTTATAGTTTAAATTATCATTTCAACTTTCTTCACATCTTAAATGCTATTAAACATCGACTGGACTAAATTTCTAATTGGGGAGGCAGATTGGGAATTCATGGTAGAGATCTGCCTGCGTACCCTCATCATGTATTTTATCATCTTAATTGGCTTGCGGTTGCTGGGAAAACGTGGCGTCAGACAACTTTCGGTGTTTGAACTCGTCGTGATCATTAGCCTGGGCTCAGCAGCCGGCGACCCCATGTTTTACAAAGAAATAGGATTACTGGTACCCGTGTTGATCTTTGCAGTCATTGTAAGCGCCTACCGCATGACCACCTTTTTAATGGCCAAAAGTAAAAAAATGGACGACCTCATTGAAGGAACCTGCGTTTACCTCATTAAAGATGGAGAATTTTCTATTGAAGACTTTGGAAAAGAAGGCCTTGCTTATGATGAGTTTTTCTCAGAAATGCGTCAGCAAAGTATTTCTCATCTCGGACAGGTAGAATCAGTTATTTTGGAAACCTCCGGTAACCTTAGTATTTATTACTTTTCGGATGAACAGGTTAAATATGGCCTTCCAATACTACCCGAACTTTTTGACGATTGTCACAAATCCATCAAAACTTCTGGAATATACGCTTGTGCTTATTGCGGCAATGTAGAGGAGTTAGCACCATCCCCAAAGCATACCTGCAACAAATGCCAGCATGAATCATGGGTAAAGGCAATAAATAGGCTCAGAATAAAATAATGAGCATAAAAAAAGACTGCATCGTGATTTCATGATGCAGTCTTTTTTTATCTAATTGATTATCTGGTACAATCTGCAGTCCAGGTTGCCCCGTCTCTAGTCACCAGCATTTTTAGGGTACTGGCATCAATCTTAATACCTGTTAACCCACTGCCGATACTTACATAACTATTATCTCCTGATTTTTCGAATTTCACACCTGTGATATCAGGAATACTATTACCGAAATAAAAATTGTAGGTCTCTCCTACTTTACTAACTGTGATTTTTCCGTCAGAACTCTTGGTTAAATTACCATCTTTCAGATAAGAAACAGAACCGCTGTAAGTGCCTACAAAGAAGTCTGATTCTGCTGGATCTGTGTCTTTCTTACAGGCGATCAAAATCGTCGTAGCGATCAATAGTAAACTGAAAATTCTAATTGCTTTTTTCATAATGGGATGTGTTTTATTTGTAACGCAACAGTTACAAAGCCCATGCCAAAACCCATTAAATAGTGTTCAAAAGCGGAAACACGACAAAACGATCCCTATCTTGAAAACTATATTTCAACCCCCTTCAATGATCGAAAGAATATTTCCTGCCGGATCTTTAAACCAGGCGATTACGGGACCTTCACCACGAAATATGCCCTGCTCATCTGTTCTAAAATTTGGTTCATTATAGTGTTCAAATTTTACTCCTTTTTTTACTAAAACTGCGACTGTTTCCTCAACATTTTCAACGGGAAAATTCAACACAGTGAAGGTTGCGGCCAGATGATTGGACTTTGGATAGATCACAATAGGTGTTGATCCTTCCACATGAAGTTCCAATATCCCCATCGGGTTATCTTTCAATACTAATCCTAAAACCTCTCCATAGAATGCTTTTGCTTTTTCCAGATGATCCACTGAAAATGAGCTGAATGATTTTGAATTTCTCAACATGATTCTCTTTTTTTATTAAGACAATCCATTGGAAATAAAGTTTTTATAAATTAGACTACCGTCCAGACCGCATCAACAAAATAATTATGCTCATCAAAGAAGCGCTGGTTAAATTGAAATCCTGTTGCGATCGCCATCTCCTCTATCTCTTGAAGGGAGTATTTCAGTGAAATTTCCATATAAATAGGCTCGTAGGCCTCAAAATGAATGAGGGCTTCCTTTCCAATCTGAACCTCCTGTGATTTCAAGCTAATCAGGTAGCTTTTGCAAGCACCTGATTCCGGATCATAAAACGGATAATGCTCAAAAGCATCCAATTCAAAATTAGCATTTAGTTCTCTGTTAATGCGGGTCAGCAAATTAAGATTGAAAGCCGCAGTAATCCCTTGCGAATCATTATAAGCTGCCAAGATTTTCTTTGGATCTTTCTTCAGGTCAAAACCGATGATTAAAATATCACCTTTGGTTAAAGAGGCCCTCAGTGTTTTACAGAAGTCCGTTGCTTCCGCAACGTCCATATTACCAATATTAGCCCCCATAAATAATACCACCTTCCTGCGACCGGAAAGTGCAGTGCCTTTTTTCAACATCTCAAAATAGTCACCATTCAAGCCGGTTACCGCCAATCCTGGCAAAGTTTTTGGCAAATGATTTTCCAGGTGACTGATCATTCCTGCAGAAATATCTATGGGCATATAGGTGAATTCCAATTTCCTGTTACTCAGTTCTTTCAGCAGGTGAATAGATTTTGTGGCATCACCGGCGCCAAGTTCAATGAGGTCAAAAGCCGTATTTTCCATAGTAATCAGATCTGCAATAGCACCGCTTTGCTTGGAAAGGATGTCCATTTCTGCATTGGTCACATAGTACTCTTCCAATTTCATGATCTTTTGAAAAAGCAGATCCCCCTCCCGATCATAAAAATATTTAGCCTGCATAAATTTAGGGCTGGCTTGCAATCCTGTTAAAATATCCTGCATGAATTGACATTCTGCAATGCTTTGTGCTGCTGTTTTGTTGTTGATCATATTATTTGGCAAGTCGTAAGCCTGTAAACTGCCACCTTAAATGTGGATGAAAAAAATTCCTGTAACTGATTCTGCTATGTCCTTCAGGTGTAGCTATAGAAGCACCGCGGAGCACTTTCTGCTGCACCATAAATTTGCCATTATACTCTCCTATTGCCCCAGGTGCTTTATTAAAGCCTGGATATGGCAGATAAGCACTTTCGGTCCATTCCCAGCGCTGGCCCCAGTTGAAAGCCTGAGCTGCCACTTCCCATTCAAACTCGGTAGGTAGTCGCAGACCAGCCCAGCTGGCATAAGCATAGGCTTCATAATAACTGATATGGGTAACTGGTTCCTGAAGATCAATTGGCCTTAAACCTGAAAGGGCATAACGATACCATTGGTCCTCTATAAGATGCCAATACATTGGCGCAGTTACTTGGTTATTGTTTACCCAGTCCCAGCCTTCCGAATG
This sequence comes from Pedobacter polysacchareus, assembly GCF_019802255.1. GTDB lineage: Bacteria > Bacteroidota > Bacteroidia > Sphingobacteriales > Sphingobacteriaceae > Pedobacter > Pedobacter polysacchareus. The sequence goes on from NZ_JAHYSS010000003.1 coordinate 331,881, forward strand.
CCAATACTCAAAATTCTGATAGCCTCCGCTATTTATAAACTCAAGGTATTCCGCATTATTTACCAGATTTGAACTGATAGAGAATGGCTGTAAATAAACCTTATGAAGCCCTAATTCATTGTCAAAGCAGAATGATGTGCCCGTATAACCGATCTCATACACCCCTTCTGCGACACCGATCATTTCGCGTGTTTTAGTTTGCAGTGCATTGCTTTCTTTTACCTCGGGATGATAAGCAGGAAAGAGTGGATTATTTCCCAAAATATATTTGATATCCGTGAGCAAAAGCTCCTGATGCTGCTGTTCATGGTTGAAACCAAGAAACAATAATTCCTCAACCTCTTCAGTTAAAGGATTTTCCAATAACCTCAGCATTGCTTCGTCAACATAAGCCCGATATTGATAAATCTCTTTTACTCCAGGGCGGCTCAAATTCCCCCTATCCGTACGAATCACCCTGTTTCCTATCGTTTCATAATAACTATTGAACACATAATTATAAGCGTCGTTGTACACCTCATAACCAGAAGAAAAAGGCTGTAAAATGAATGTTTCAAAAAACCAGGTAGTATGGCCAAGATGCCATTTAGGAGGGCTTACATCCACAATGGGCTGCACTACATAATCTTCGGTTTCTAAGGGTTCGCAAATCTGTTCTGAATGTTTTCTAATCTTCAGGTACTTTTCCGATAATATCATTAATTGGTCTCTAAGTAGTTTTTAAGTTCTGTAATGGTATTAACACCTAGTGCTTTCGATTGTTTTTCTCTCATCATTAAGGCATAAGAATTATTAAAACCTATGGGATTAAGCCATTTAATTTTGTACTGCTGCTGAAAAGTTTTCTTCACATAGTCGTATACCTTCTTTTTGTCTTGTCCAACACTTTTAAGTACGGACTGATCTGGGTTCAATAGTACCAGTAAACCAGTACCGGTATATTCCGGGTAAAAATCAATCTGATCGTTTACCAATGCGTCAAAGCAGATTTTTGTCCCACCTAACCCGGATTTTGTAGCCACCTGATAATCGGTATTACCTTCTATCAGCATTCGATAAATCTGAGCAAGAATATATTGCTCACCAAATATTTTTGAACCAATCCTTATTACAGTTCCATTTCCTCTCCGCGGACTTTTATACAGGCCCACTGACTGTAAAAAATCTTTGGCCACACGTTCAGGGCTCTGTTTCATGTAATCCGTACGGTAATTTAAGGAAATCATCGTAGAATCATTAATCTTTCCAGCCAAAAGATTCAGCACTTCTTCCAACTGTGGAAATTTATCCAAAGCTGCTTGACGGATGATAGGCACCGCGTCATAAGGCGGAAATATTCCTTTATCATCTTTCAAAACTACCAGGTCAAAAGCTTTTAAGCGCCCGTCGGTAGAGTAGCCGCTGATGACATCTAAGTCCTTTTCATAAGCTGCCTTATACATCACCGCATCGCTGATTACCCTTGTTGGGATCTTTAATCCATAAACAGATTTTAAACCCAGATTTCCATCTTGCCTGCCCATAAATTCGGGTGTAAATCCTGCGGTCAATTTATGCTGGCCTCCAGCAGCAGGCCAGCATTCATATCCGATCAGGCAGATAATCACAAGCACTGCTGCAAAGCCCAATCTTTTAAGTTTCAGGAAATTCAGCTGCTGAAGTCCGGAAAGGGAGAAGTCAATCAAGATCGCCAGTAGAGCTGCTGGAATTGCACCCGCAAGAATCATATTGCTATTGTTCAGCGAAATCCCTCCAAAAATAAACTCCCCCAGTCCGCCGGCAGCAATAAAAGAAGCCAGTGTGGCCACTCCAACATTGATGACGGCCGCAGTTCTAATTCCCGCCAGGATCACTGGCATCGCCAAAGGCAGTTCTACCTTCAAAAGCACTTGTTTTTTACTCATTCCCAAGGCATTTGCTGCCTCAACAACATCGGCATTTACTCCAGTTAGACCAGTAAAAGTATTTCGGATGATGGGTAATAGCGCATATACGAGCAAAGCGACAATAGCAGGTTTTGCTCCAATTCCTAATAATGGAATCATAAAACCAAGCAGTGCGATGCTGGGAATCGTTTGTAATACACCTGCGAAGCCCAAAATTCCTGATGCCCATTTACGTTTCCTTGCGATAAACATGCCTAAGGGAAGGCCAATTGCAATGGCAAGTATTAAAGCCGTAAAAGTGAGCCCAAGGTGCTGTAAAGTCTGACTTAAGAGCTTATCCTTTTGCTCCCACATGAAATTCCATAAAGTTTGCTGGCGATCATCCATGAATATTCTTGTTTTGATATAGGAATTCAAGGACTAAACGTGCCCCATCCAGAAACTGGCGTGCAAAATCATTAACTGGTCGGTAGAGGAGGTCTTGTGCCGTACCGATTTGAACGACCTCTCCTTTACTCATCAAACAAATCCGATCGGCCAGTTCAAAAGCTTCCTGCACATCGTGTGTCACCATTACGATCGTTTTTCGCTTGAGTTCTTCTAAAGCTTTAAATTCTACCTGGATATTTGTTCTGGTTACATTATCCAGTGCGCCAAATGGCTCATCCATCAATAAGATTGCAGGATCGGCCACTAGTGCCCTTGCCAACCCCACCCGCTGCTGTTGTCCACCACTCAATTCATGAGGAAATAATGTCAGGCAATCCGGCGATAAATGAAGTTTTTCCAGCAGCTCAAGTGTCCGGGTCTCAATTTGGGAGGCCGGCCAGTTCAGCAATTTCGGAACAACGGCAATATTTTCCGCAACCGTATAATGAGGAAAAAGACCAATATTCTGCATTACATAACCGATTTTTCGCCTTAACATTTCCGGTTTTTCATCAGATGCGGACTGCCCATCGATGAGGATTTTTCCGGAGTCTGGTTCTATCAGGCGGTTGATCATCTTTAGTGTGGTCGTTTTCCCACAGCCACTCGTTCCTAGAATCACCATGGTTTCACCTTCCTGTACTGTAAAGGAAACCTCTTTTACCGCTGCTGTACTTCCAAAGTGCTTACTGACGCCCAATAATTCAATCATTTATTTCTCTTTCATATTCATAAAAAGGTTGTTTAGGGACTCCGAGAACGTAGGATGCGCAAAAACACCATACCGGATCGCATCGGCGGTAATGCCGCCTTGCATGGCCATCTGTAGGACCGCCATAATCTCACCACCTTCTGCTGCAAGCAGGCAGGCACCCAATATTTTTCTGCTTTTACGGTCTACAATGGCTTTCATAAAACCTAAAGTCTGCCCTGTTTCTATGCCCCTGGCGACCTGCGTCATTGGGATTTTTGCCACCAGAAAATCCAATCCTTTCTCCTTTGCTTGCGCTGCGGAAAGTCCTACCCTTGCCAGCTGCGGATCAGTAAACATGCAGTAAGGAACTTGTCGATCTGTGGTACTCAGTTTTTCTTTCTCTATCAAATTCCTATACACAATCGTATAGTCATTATAGGCAATATGGGTGAAGGCAGGCCCTCCATTTACATCCCCAAGTGCATAAATTCCTTTTACATTTGTTTCGAGCTTTTCATTGACCAGGATGTAACCGTTCTGATCTATTTTTATACCTGGTATATCCAGGTTTAAGGCATCTGTGTTTGGCGTTCGCCCGATGGCCAGCAGCAGATGACTGGCTTTAATATTTTTTGTATCATCAGCGGTTTTCAATTGAATACTTAATTTGCCTTGAACCCCTTTAACTTCTTCTAACGTGCTTTTTGTCAGCACCTTCAACCCTTCTTCTTCTAATATTTCAGTGAGCGTTGAAGAAACATCTTCATCTTCCCGTCCTACAATTCTGGATGATTTTTCAAGAACGGTTACTTTACTGCCAAACCGATGAAACAACTGAGCAAACTCCAATCCAATATAATTACCGCCAAGCACCACCAGATGTTCTGGAATTTCCTTTAAATCTAAAATAGTAGTGGAAGTCAGGTAGTTTGCTGCTGTTAGGCCAGGAATCGCTGGAATCTTTGCTCTTGCCCCAATATTGATGAAAATCAAATCTGCGGAAAACAAAAGTTCTGCTCCATCTGAAGTTTTTATCCTTAATTCCTTTGGCCCTGAAAACGTCGCTTCACCCTGGATAAGGTCCAGACCTTTAGTGGCTTCAATACCCTTTTTAGCGCCTGACCGGAAGGAATCAACGATTTCATCCTTCCTTTTCATGATCTTTTTCAGATCAATTTTAACTGTATCAATTTCTAGTCCGAGCAGGCTTGCCTTCCTCGCCTGATGCGCCGCATGGGCAGCAGCAATAATCGTTTTTGTTGGCGTACATCCATCATTGATGCAAGTACCACCAACCCATCTTTTTTCAATAAGAACGGTCTTTTTCCCCGCTTCAGCCAGCTTTTTAGCTAATGGTACCCCAGCTTGCCCTGCTCCAATAATAATCGCATCGTAATGTTTCATTTCTTGCTGCTTTTACGGATTTAAAAATACACTGACTAATATAACTACTTATTAGCGCAAATGTTTGCAGCAGGAATAATGGTATCTTAATTAAAAAGTATAAGAGGAATGCATGGTCTTCGGGTAGGATTCGAGTTTAATGGCGACTTGAGCAGGGGTTGACAAGGCATGAGCCCTCGTCAACCCCGAACACAACCGCAGCACAATGAGAAGACAACTAGCGCTTGAGGTGCTTAGGATGCGCATGCACCCTTAATTCATGGCAAAGCTTTTACTCTTCGCTCGTGTTTTTTAACTTCATTAATAAGGAATACGCGCCTTTTACGACAATCTTCTTGCCTTTTAAGTCTGAATTTAGTGCAGCATAACCTTTTTCCGAAATCCCTTTTTTTACTTCCGTCATCTTGAAAGTTTGAGGGCCATTACTCACAAAAACATAGTCTTTATTCTCATAATTTACAAAGGCATCTTCTGGCAAGGCATCTATTTTGTCATTATTGACCTGTACTGAGGCGTTCATATACATGCCTGGCACCAACTTTTGGTCGTACTGCTCAAAATCACAATGAACCGTCGTACTTCTTTCCTCATTTAAGGCATGGCTCACTAAGGCTACCTTTGTGCGGTATTGCTGATCAGGCCTTGCATTACTATAAGCCATCACCTGCTGACCAATTTTAATCTTGCTCAGGTCCTTCTCAAATACAGTCAGGTTTAAGTGAATATTATTCGGGTTCACGAGTTCAAAAATCACATCCGAAGGAACCACATATTTCCCGATATTCACATTCACCTTGCTCACATATCCATTAATTGGCGAGTAAACTCCAATCGTCCTACTGATGTTGTCTTCGGTAAGCTTAGCTGGATTAAGGCCGATCAACCTCAGCTTTTCTGCTAAAGCTTTACTTTCAATGCTAAAGTTTTTATACTCATTATCTGCCTGTTGAAAAACCTTATCGCTTCCCGCCTTTGCCGAATGGAGTTCACGCTGCCTGTTGTATTCTTTCAGCGCAAAGCCCAGTTTATTTTTAGTACTCAGGTAATCCTGCTGTAATTGGATATACTGTGGATCTTCAATCGTAGCCAGTAGCTGGCCTTTGCTGATTTTGGTCCCCGGCAGCATCTGCGTTGATTTCAGATAGCCGCCTAAAGGCACGCTTACAGACACCAAATTTTGCGGTGGCACTTCGATCTGTCCATTGAGCTTAAGCACCGTACTGATTTCCTTTTGCTGCACATCGGCAAGCTGCAAATCGATTTGCTTGGCCTGTTCCGGGCTCAACTGAACGATACTTTCGTCCGTAGTTGTTTTTACTTTCGACTCTTCATGCGCACTGCTGCTGCATCCATAAATAAATACGGGAATCAATAATGCTGGCAAATATTTAAAAATGATAGATTTCATGTTATTTTGATAAAAGGTAATTCAATTGAATAATACTATTGTTCAGGCTGGTTACTGCGTTGAGATAATCCATGCGCAGGGTTAAAGCCTGTTGGTTTAACAGGGTCCATTCCAGGTAATTGATTTCCCCTTTTTGCAGCTGTTGATTGAGTACTGAGGTAATTTCTCTGGCATTTTTCAAAGCATTGTCTTCAAAGTCATGCACAATTTCTTTGTTCTTTTTCAACTGCTGAATACCATCCTCCATCTCTGCCTGCAGCTGTTTTCGCACATAACCGCTTTCCATTGCCGCAACATCCTGCTGTGCTCTTGCCGACCTTATCCTTGCCTTTTGCGCCCCAGAAAAGATTGGAATACCAACACCCAGCTGAACCGAATGAAATCTGGATCCCAGATCATAACGAATGCCATCTTGCAAGCTCATATTCTGATAACCTAAACTTAGTCCAGGCAACAATTTTGACTGCTCCACTTTTGTGTTACTTTTTGCCAGCTGCTCTTCCTGTAAATGAAGTTTTAATACTGGATGATTTTCCAGCATAGCCGGATCTACCGCATCAAATTCCATTTTAAAAGCGGAAGCCTGTGGTAAGCGCATTTCGCCTGCATTGATCAGCAAAAGGAATTGTTGCTGGAGGAAACTAAATTCCTTTTGTAGCTCTTTCTGTTGTCTGCTGATCTGTGTCAACTGATTTTCAGCACTTGCCTTTTCCAGCATATTCGTCTCACCAGCTTTAAACCTCAATGCAGCAATCCGCAGGAACTCCCGATAGGTACTGTCCATTGACCGCAGCAAAGTTTGCTTCTCTGCAATTACCAAAAGCTCGTAAAACATGGAAGTAGTCATCTTTTTAACCTCCGACTGCTTTAAATCTACCTCCAATAATTTCAGCTTCCACTCTTCCGATAACCTTTGTTTTTCTCGACCATAAACCACTGGTAAACTGAAACTTTGACTAACTCCAACTGAATTATCAATTAAAGCACTATTGAACTTTCCATATTGAGCTGACAGGCTGGTTTGAGGAATATCCATGCCTGCTTTAATCAACAACCGGGCTTGTTCAGCCCGTAGCTTCTGGCCTTTTAACAGCATATTTCCAGCGGCTGCACTGTCCAGTGCTTCCTGTAAGCCAATTGGTTTTTGTGCAATTGCAGGACTGAAAACAAAAAACAACAAGATCACGGAAACTATAATCTTGCTATGCTTACCCGGCTTAATCCCCTTCTCCACAGCCACATATAAAATCGGCAATACAAAAAGCGTCAATAAAGTCGCAATCATCAATCCCCCGATCACAACGGTAGCCAATGGTCTTTGTACAGAGGCACCGGCCCCATTACTCAATGCCATTGGCAGGAAGCCTAAAGAAGCTACAAAAGCAGTCATCAATACTGGTCTTAGCCTGGTCATCGTGCCCTGCATCACTACATTTTTCATCTCTGTTTCTCCTGATTTTTTAATGCGGTTGAACTCTGCAACCAATACAATTCCATTCAGCACCGCAATGCCAAATAGGGCGATAAAGCCTACCCCTGCGCTGATACTGAAAGTCATACCCCTCATCGCGAGCAGGAAAATCCCGCCAATTGCCGATAAAGGGATGGCAGTATAAATCAATAGTCCATATTTTATAGAGTCAAAAGCAAAGTATAACAGTAGGAAAATAAGGATCAGCGATACCGGAACGGCCACTGACAATCGGGATTTAGCCTCATTCAGGTTCTCAAAAGACCCACCATAGGCCACCGTATAACCCGCAGGCAATTTGATCTGCTCCTCTACTTTCTCCTGCAGCTCGTTCACGATACTCTCTACATCCCGTCCGTTCACGTTAAAGCCTACCAGCACCCTTCTCTGCGTATTTTCTCTTTGTATCTGACTTGGACTGTCCTCCAGCTCTACAGTGGCCACCTGACTCAATGGAATCTGGTTTCCTGCAGGTGTAGGAATCAGCAGCTGCTGCACATCCGCAAGGTCTTTCCTGTTGTCATTATCCAATCGAACCACCAGTTCAAAACGCTTCTCACCTTCGAAAACTAAACCGGTACTTTGTCCTGCAAATGCCGCATTGATGTTTCTATTGATGTCGGAAATGTTCAGCCCGTACTGTGCAATCGCAGGTCTGTTGTATTTAATCACAATTTGAGGGGTTCCACTAATCTGTTCCACATAATGCTCCGTAGTCCCTTCTACAGTTCTCACAATATTCCCCAATTTCTTCGCGTATACACTCAAAGTATCCAGGTTTTCCCCATAAATCTTACACACTACATCTTGCCTGGCCCCTGTCATCAGTTCATTAAAGCGCATTTGTACAGGAAACTGGAAGCTGGTGGTCACCCCTGGAACCTCCGACGCTGCTTTACTCATTTTCTCAGACAGTTCATCAAAGGAACTGGCAGAGGTCCATTCGCTTTTTTTCTTCAGGTTGATGATCATATCGCCCATATCCATAGGCAGCGGTTCTGTAGGTACTTCACTGCTGCCAATTTTGGTCACGATATTTTTCACTTCCGGAAACCTGGATTTGAGAATCGCTGAAACTTTTTGTACATTTTCAATTGTGGTGTTTAAACTGCTTCCGGAAAGCACCCGCGTTTCTACTGCATAATCTCCTTCTTCGATGGATGGGATAAACTCACCGCCTAATCTTGTCAGTAAAAACACAGCAAAGACAAACATGACCACCACTACACTCAGAATGAGCTTTGGAATCGCCAATGCCCGATTCAAAATTTTACTATAACCAGCTTCTATTTTTGCCATCAGGCGATCGGAGAAATTCTTCTTATCACTGATCTTTTTGCTGAGAAACACACTGCTGACCATGGGAATATAGGTAAGCGACAAGATAAAGGCGCCTAACAAAGCAAAAGCCACCGTTTGCGCCATTGGCTTAAACATCTTTCCTTCAATTCCCTGCAAGCTGAAAATTGGCAGGTAGACAATCAGGATGATGATCTGCCCAAATACCGCACTGTTCATCATTTTAGAAGAAGCGCTCTTCACTTCTTTATCCATTTCCTGCTGGGATAAAGTCCTTAGTCCGGCAAACTTCTTACTATGGGTTAGCTGGTGCATCACTGCTTCCACAATAATGACTGCACCATCTACAATCAACCCAAAATCCAGCGCACCAAGGCTCATCAGGTTACCGCTTACGCCAAACAAGTTCATCATGATGATGGCAAAAAGCATGGATAATGGAATTACAGAAGCCACTAATAACCCTGCACGCACATTTCCTAAAAACAAGACCAATACAAAGATCACGATCAACGCCCCCTCCATCAGGTTCGTCTTTACGGTATCAATCGCATTGCTCACCATATCTGTACGGTCCAGGAATGGTTCTATGACCACACCTTCCGGCAAGGACTTTTGAATCTCCGCGATTTTCGTTTTGATGCTCTCGATCACCACATTGCTGTTGGCACCTTTCAGCATCATGACAATTCCGCCGGAAACTTCTCCTTCATCATTGTAGATTAAAGCACCATACCTTGTTGCTGAACCTATTTTCACTTCTGCAACATCACGGACCAATAAAGGCACATTATTATTCTTGTTTTTGATGACTACATTCTCAATGTCGTCTTTATTTTCGATCAATCCTTCACTTCTGATATAGCTTACGGACGACTGCTTTTCTATATAGGAACCGCCGGTATTCTGGTTGTTGCTTTCCAGCGCATTAAACACATCGGCAATGGTAATTCCATGGGCCTGTAATTTATTAGGATTAATGGCCACCTCATATTGCTTGAGCTTACCACCAAAACTGCTCACTTCAGCTACTCCTTTTACGCCTAATAATTGCCGCCTCACCATCCAATCCTGTAGGGTACGCAATTCGGTAATGTCGTATTTGCTTTCATAGCCTTTTTTTGGCTTCAATACATATTGGTAGATTTCTCCAAGGCCGGTAGAAATAGGTCCCATTTCTGGCTTTCCAATTCCATCCGGGATACTGGCCTGCACGGTAAGCAGACGCTCTGAAACCTGCTGACGGGCCCAATAAACATCTACATCATCATTAAAAACCAGGGTAACCAAAGAAAGTCCGAAACGGCTGTAACTGCGGATTTCTTTAATACCAGCGATATTACTGCTCGCCTGTTCTACCGGAAAAGTGACCAGTCTTTCAATATCCGTTGCGCCATAAGAGGGCGCGGTGGTGATGATCTGCACCTGATTATTGGTAATATCAGGTACAGCATCTACCGGCAGTTTTGTCAATTCAAAAACACCGTAAATAACTAGCGCAATGGCAAATAGCGCCACTATGAGTTTATTCTTTACAGAAAACCCAATGATTTTATTCAACATAAAAAGATTGTATTATGATTTATTCTTCTAACAATAAAAGCTAAACCAAGAGATTATTGCTCTGGCTTAGTAGCATAAATCAAACTTTTGGCGGTTGCCAGATGGTATCCAGGTAGGCATAAGGAATATGGTCATCGTGATAGATCACCGGATGTAATTTCAATAAAGCACTGAATGCTTTGATGGTGTATTTATGGAATGGTGGGGTTGCCGGGCTAGTTAAAACAGAGTTTTTATCGATCGATTTAAAAGGCAGTTGATTGTCGCGGTCTTCGTCGTTATCGGTATGAGGAATAGAGTTGTAATGATCGAAGAGATATACAGAAAAGCTAATATCCTCATTTAAAGCCTTGTGCTCAAAGTAGTGTTGAAAAAGTAAGGGCAGTTTGATTAATTCCTGCAATCCGGTAGAAAAAATGAGGAGGATGATAGTTACAAATATGGATACGTGCTTCTTCAACTCCTCAAATGTATTGGTTTCTTTGCTCCTAAAAAAGAAAAAAACGGTAACAATTTCATAAAAAAGAAGCGCTGGCCATGTTTTGACCAGCGTTTCTTTGTAAAAATTCTTTGTTACAAGCTGAAATTATAAGCTAAACGGATGCCTAGAAAAGAAGTGCTTGAATCCGCATCTTTCATTTCTGCACTTTGATATTTAAGGCCTAACTCCACTTTAGAGATGTTATAACTTACACCAGCTGCCCAGCCAAAGCTGGTATTGTTCTCGCTTACCGTCTGATTACCTGCAGATACACCAACTTTGTTGATGGAAATACCTATTTGTGGCTCCAGGTTGAATTTACCAAGCGTATATCTGTATCCAGCGTAAATTGGTACGGTTGAGAAACTTGCATCAATTCCAGAGATCATGTCTTTAAGACCAAATCTGTTATAGCCAAGTTCTAATGTAGCATGCTGCGGTGCAGATCCGAAGCCATACATGCCTTTTGCGGCAAAGCCGAAACCTACATTTGCGATATCTGAAAGATCGAATGTAGGGATTGCTGCCTGACCTGAAATTTGTAATTTGTGGTTTCCTTCCTGCGCCTTAGCACCGAATGCTAAACCTAAAACGACAGCAGAAGTTAGTAAGATTTTGTTCATACAATTTAGTTGATTTCGTAATAATTAGCCAAATTTAATTAATTAGCTTGATTTTACAATTTTTCTCTCTCCTCTCCAGTGTTTTTATCCAAATTTCGAATAAAAATTTCCTGCTGAGGAAATGGGATCAGAATGCCTTTTTCCTTAAAAGCCGCAGCTATAGCTACAATCAGATCGCTTTTAGTACTTAAAGCCTCTCCGATGTGTTTGGTCCAGAAGTAAATCCGAAGATCAATTGAGCTATCACTAAATTGTTCAAATTGAACCACCGGACCAGGATTTTTACTGATCCGTTGTTCTGCATTCAAAATATCCATCAGCAATTGCCTGCTTTTCTCCAGGTCGGAATCATAGGCAATACCAATGTTGATGGCTACGCGTTTACGGTTTCCACCAAGCGACCAATTGATCAGATGGGAGTTTAAAAGATCACCATTAGGCACCACCACATCTGCGCCTTCCCAATTAGAAATCACACTGCTTCTAAATCCGATGGACTTCATTCTTCCTCCCTGTCCGGCGATATCCACAATATCCCCTACATTCACAGGCTTTTCGAATGCGATGATCAGTCCGCTCACCAAATTGTTCACTAAGGTTTGCAGGCCAAATCCGATGCCCACACCTAATGCACCTAAAACAATGGTTATCCGGTCTACCGGTATTCCTGCTGCCGCAACCGCTAAAAACAAGCCAATGCACAAGATAGAAATACGCACCAGCAGCAGCCAGCTACCTATTCCCTGACGTCCTAACTTATTATTCGCCACCTGCCGATCCGCTGCAAAGAAAGATACCACTTTAGAAATGATGACCGAGGTGGCCATGATCGTCATAAATAAAAGCAGGTTGTTGATGGTAAAAGTATAGCTCCCCAAGGTACGTTCCTGACTAAAAAAGCTCATCAATGGCTTCGATAAATAGTCAAAAGCAGGGAAGTTACGTCCAAATAATGCCACCCATCCTATTACCAGCAAGACGTAAAATAGTGCTGGCGCTTTTTTTCCTACCTTTTCAAAATTAAGGTAAAAGAGTTTTCTGTCCTGACCAGAATAGACATTAAAAGCCAGGAAAAGACCTTCGTTAATCAGCCTCACAGTCCAAAGGAAAAGAATCGCAATCACAACGTTTAAAAACCCACTGATGAATAAGGTTTTAGACAAGTTATACCTGCCAAAAACATTTGCTGCTATGGAGGCCAATTCCAGAAACACCATAAAAGCGATAGACCATCTGATCCATTTTTCTCTCAATTGTTCCTGAGGTCCTCTTAGAAAGCTGAACAAACCAACAGCTACACCGGCAATAGCGGTAACCAACATGAACCAGCGTTCTACTCTTGAAGCTTGGAGCACCAGATTTCCTAAGGCTGCCATCAAAAAAACTAGCACCATGATCAACCAGATATTCATCCAGTATTTACTCACATAGCCCTTAAAAATAAAGCTGAGGCAAATGCAGGATATTGCCCATGAAATCACGTTCAGAATAAATGGCGGGGAAATGAATACAAATTGAAAAATACTGATCACCAGCAGCATCGCAGAAAGCAATGGGTATCGCAGCACCAATTGTCCTTCAAAGTCTGGCTTTAACAAATTAGCCTGGATATAAATACTTTTCAGGGAGCGCAGGTAAATAAAGGAAGTCAGGATCAGTAAAATCAATACGACGAATTTTCCCGCATTATTTTCTATATAAAAACTAAGTGTCAATAGTCCTTTTGTAGTCGAGAAATCCAGAATTTCTTCAAAAGGCCGATAAAAACCCTGGACTTCCCAAATGTTACTAAATTCTCTCTTAAAAGTATGCCCCACCATCTCCTGCTGGTAGGATTCGATCTCTTCTAAGCTGCTTTGCAGCTTAAAAACCATCATATTTACCTGATTTAGTAAGGTTTGAACGGTATTGTTCGCGGTATTCAATGAGCTATCTACCGGAGTCGTTTCATAAGCAATTACCTGGATCTTTTGCAGGTATTTCATGAGCGATGTAGAGTCTGTCGGGAACTTAAACAAAGCCGGTACACTCAACAGTGAATCTAACTGGTATCGAAAATTATTCAGTTCCTGCTGACGAATATCAAGCTTAGACTTCCTTTTATTGGTTTTATCCAATAATTCTCCAAGTATCTTAGCTGTCGCGGTTAAGTTTCTAAAAGTTTGTGCAGTGCCTTTATTGGTAAAAACTCCATCTCCGGCGATCACAAAATCTTTCTCCGTTTGCAGCAATTCCGCTTTGGTACTGGGGGTATCCAGGTTACTTTTAAGGTAGATCTTTGCTTTTTGCATCGTCCTTCTGATTTCATCAAAGGTTTTAACTTGAGCAATCCTGGCTTTATCTGCATTGAAATCTGCTGCGCTTTTTCCAGAAGAAACCTTTGCAAAGGCCTGCATTTTATCAACGAAATTCAATTTTGAGCTGTCAGCAACTTTGGACGTATGCGCGGTATCCCGGTTTTGCGCAAGTATACTGAGGCTACAAAAAACCGTGCTAACACATAAAAAAAAGCAGCTTATTTTTTTTGAGATCATAGGTTAAACAAATATAGCCCTTCAATATTACAAAAAAAGCGGCATTTATTTTGCTAGTAACTTCTATAATTACTAGTTAATCTACTTACAAATGCGCGTAATTTAACTTCCAAAAAATCCATCTTATGAAAATCATTTATCCAATAGTCGGCCTGCTTGGCACTGTGTTGTTTTTTAGCTGTACCAGCGATAAGCGTGGTACGAACAAGAATGACGATACCGTAGCAGTGCCTAGTGACACCACAGCTACAACCATGATTCCAGCTCCGGCGCCAACGAATTCGATTCCGTATTCAGACAGTACAGGCAACGAAAAGACCGTGAATCTAGTGAAAGCCAGTTTAGCCGAGATGTTCAAAGATGAGCTTTCCAAAAAACTGATCGACGAACAAAGCAGAAAATTCAGGCTCTTTGAGCACAACCTAAATAAAGACCCTGAAAAGGAAATCTTTGTTGGCCTAACAGGATCTAATTTTTGCGGTTCAGGCGGATGTACGGTATTGTTATTAAGCGCTAAAGGTGCATTGATTACCAGATTTACAGTGACCGGCAGTCCAATTTTAGTTGCTGATACCAAGACCAAAGGCTGGAATGATTTAATCCTACACAGTGATGGTAAAGACCATCTAATCAAGTTTGATGGAAAAACATACCCTTCTAATCCTAGTATACAACCTGTTTACACTTCAAATACATCACAAACTTTAGTGAAAGGTTTAGAAGATTCAGACCAATTGTATACCTGGTAAAATCAAATTCTACCTGTTAAAGTATAAAACACGTTAATGGAGAACACTAGGGTAATATTTGGCAGCCCTGGTTTTTTCCATTATTTTTTTCACTCTTTTGCTGATTTAAAGATCAGGACCTAAGGATCGACAGCTGAGGTTAACCCTAAACATCCTGTATTTCAGCTCTGGCATGATAGTAGTACAGTGTTATTTATCAAATTAATAACTATGAACTTACCATCGATTAAGCGAATTAACTTTAAAAAAGTAAAGAAAGATGTAGGAAAAGGTTTAAGCAACCTGGCTACAGGGGGCTTTAAGCAGATTTTTAGCCGAATAGACCAGCTAAACATCAAAAAAGGTGTGGATACGCTTGGCATCGATAAATTCATCAATCAATGCGCCTATCTGGCTGCAGGCTCTGGCTTAATCACTGGAGTAGGCGGTATTAGTACCATGCTGATTGGGACTCCAGTGGATATGATCAACATTATCACCCAGCAATTTCGCGTCACGCTAGCTATATCCTATCACCATACCGGAAAATCCAAGATCAGTTTTGAAGACTTTTTCAAGATTGTCGCTTCCTCTGTGAAGGCCGACACTAAATTGGTTTTGAGTAAAAACATTATGGAAGAAGTTGCAGAGAAGATTTTCATGAGCTTAGGCTCTAAAGTTAGTCGCCGTTTGATACCAGTAGTAGGTGGCGTAATTGGCGGCACGATCAATTACTTATTTATTAAAAACGTAGCCAAAGAATTGATGGAGAAGCACGCTTAAACTCGTGGCTTCCCATTGCTAATCAACGACTACAGCAATAGACCTCCCCTTTTCATCAAAAACCTCTAATACTGCAGCGTTTACTGCCATTGCTGTAAGTCCTGCAGCAAGCTCAGCACTGATATTTCGACTACAAGACACGCGCAGTATTTTATCACAATCTTCCAGGTCCACAGACCATGCTGATATTTCCGGGAAACCGGTAATTGCTTGCTCAATATTTTGCAAATCAACGGGGCTTTCAATGGTACTGGATATTATGATAATGTAGTTAGACATGTTGATGATTTTATAATATACTGCCTTGTAGGGGCATCAAATGTATTAAATTATTTGCAAACAAACCAGCCGTTCGGTATCTTTGTTAAATGGAAAACCCTTATAAACGCAAGAAAGAGCCTGAGTTGAATCGACAGCTGATCCTGGAGACTGCGGCCGAGATTGGCGCTGCTGCAGACTGGAATCAGGTCACTTTCCAAGCCATTGCTGACAAAACAGGATTGAGTAAAGGCGGTATTATACATCATTTCCGCAATAAAGAAGAACTGCTGGAAGAGCTGGTAAAACTGAGTCTTCTGGAATTAACTGAATGGCTGTCGGAAGCAAAAAAAAACTCAACTGATGAGCTTCCAGCGATGGCATTTCTTCGTTTTGTAGTAAAAAAGAGCAAGGATCTACATTATCGGAGAACGATGAAGGTGATCTTAAAGGCCGCGTTGTTCAACGATAAATACAAAAAGATGTGGCAGGATGCTTTTGAAGAGCACATTTCTGGCGGCAATGCCGAAGATTTAGCACTCAATAACCTGATCATTATGTTAGTTACTGATGGGTTGTGGTACGCAGATAACCTTGGCTTTTACAACATCAGCGAGGAGAAAAAGTATCAAATTATCAACAAACTAGCCAGTTTATAAGGGCCGAAACATAACTAAGCTGTACCGTTTTAAATGCCCATCCTTTTGCAACCTATTAATTTATGGCGAAAGCCTACACCCACTACCCCGTTACAAAAACATGATGAACGAATCAAATATCGTCCATGAGGACAAAACTTTTACTGCGATCAATTATTCAGAAAAACGATTAGAGAATAGAGAATTTATACGATGTGAATTTGTAAACTGTGATTTCTCTAAAAGTGATTTAAGTCGCAATGACTTTATGGATTGTCAGTTTAAACAGTGTAATTTTTCATTAACAGTGGTCACTGGTACTGGATTTAAGGATGTTACTTTTACTGGCTGCAAAGTACTGGGAATAGATTTTTCTAAATGTAATAAATTCCTGTTTTCCTTCGAATTTCAGCAGTGTCATTTGGATTATTCCACTTTTTACGGCACCAAACTGCGTAAAACTAAATTCACCGACTGCTCACTTAAAGAAACTGATTTTGAAGAGGCAGATTTAACTTCCAGCACATTCCACAATTGTGACCTTTCAGGAGCAACATTTGTCAGGTCCATCCTTGAAAAAGCAGACTTCCGTACAGCAAGAAACTTCAGTCTTGATCCGGCAGTGAATAAGGTAAAACAGGCGAAATTCTCGGCGATGAATCTGGCTGGACTACTGTATCAATACAATCTGGACATTAGCTTCGATCATTAGAAAAATATCGCTTATGAGTATCTTTTGTTTTCTATGCTGATTGCTGGAAATCAAAAGACACTTGTGAAAACAAGGCGGTATATTTAAAAATCAAGTTTTCCAAAATGGCGCTAACACTTCACATGAAACGACAAAACAGCAATCTTAAAAAGCGACTTATTTGCGGGCTATTGATTATTATCACCATCATTGCAGGGCTCCTCTCCAGAAAAACAACACTAATACCAGCCATTACTGGCGATGCATTGTATGCGGTGATGATGTTTCTGATGATTAAGTTTCTGCTCATTAATACAGATTATCGTAAAATCGGCATCATCAGTTTATCAATATGTTTTCTGATTGAATTTAGTCAGCTTTACCATGCGCCATGGATCAACCAGATTAGGAACAACACTTTTGGCGCATTGGTGTTGGGGCACGGCTTTCTATGGACTGATTTGCTTGCTTATGCGGTAGGTACGCTGGCTTGTTTGCTGCTATCTAAAAGCTTCAGAAAATAAGCTCAGCGTCTTTGGCCTGTTTTCCGAAGCTTTTATCTAAATCTTTTACATACTTGCTTTAACCAATCGACCTAAGCGCTTGATGTCGGACTCGAGCTTTTCATTCCAGTCTAAAGCAAAGTTCAATCGCATACAATTGTTGTATTGATTGTATTGCGTGAACATTCTGCCAGGTGCAAAACTGATCTTTTGCTTGATCGCCTGGTCAAATAATTTAGCTGTGTCTATTTTCTTATCTAATTCCAACCAAAGCATAAAACCACCCTGAGGCTGTGATATTTTGGTATTAGAAGGGAAATAAGCTTCAATTGCTCCCTGGTATTTCAAACAATTGGTGTAAAGCTTACTTCTCAACGTACGTAAATGATGATCGTAACCACCATGTTCCATGAAATCAGCAATCACTTCCTGAAACATCGAAGGCGTAGAAATCGTTTGAACTAACTTTTGTCTGATGATCTTTTCTTTATATTTCCCAGGAGCCACCCAGCCTACCCGGTATCCCGGGGCTAATGTTTTAGATACAGAACCGCACCACATTACAATACCCGCCTCATCATAGTATTTACAGGGTTTTGGTCGTTCTGTGCCGAAGAATAAATTCCCATAGAGATCGTCCTCGATCAGTGGAATATCATATTCCGTCAGCATTCTGACCAGTTCCTTTTTATGTTCGTCAGGCATCAAACAACCTAGTGGATTGCTGAAATTGCTAATGAAACAGCAGGCATTTAATCGTGGAAGTACTTTCTTAACTGCTTCTAAGTCTATCCCCGTAACCGGGTGTGTAGGAATCTCAATCGCTTTTAAACCCAGCGATTTTATCATCTGATGGATCCCAAAATATACTGGACTTTCAACAGCCACGGTATCACCAGGCTTGGTGACCGCCATCAGGCAGTTAAAAATAGCATTCATCGCACCAGATGTGGTAACGATATCATGCTCAGTTAGCTTGCCTTCCAATACAAATGACCATTTGGCAAGGGTCCTTCTCAGATTGGTACTTCCCTCTACAGGCTCATAAGCCGTCCCCCCATCTTCCATTCTACGAATGGCACTGATCACGCCTTTGTTTAATTTTGCAATAGGCAGCATACTATTCGCCGGCACACCTAATGAAAACTGAGTAATTTCTTTATCATTCAGCGTGTTAAAAACCTTGCTGATTAAATCTACTGGCTCCTTTTCCTGGTTGGAACTTTTCATTTTACCTACAGAAGGCAAAGAAAACTTTCTCATGGAAGCTTTACTTACAAAATAACCAGATTTAGACCTTGGCTCAATCAGCGACTTACTTTCCAGTTCTAAATAGGCTTGTTTAGCCGTGTTTATGCTGACATTATAGAGTTTTTGAACCATACGGATCGATGGCAGCTTGTCCCCTAGTTTTAGGGTCTCAGTTGCAATCTGCTCCTCCATCACTTTTGCGATTTTAAGGTATAATGATTCCTTTTTCATTTGAGCCATTTGCTATACAGTATCTTTTCTTTTATGGTGAATAGGTTTTACATTCTTGTACTCCAAAACACGATCCTTGTATCCTGTAAATTTACAAAAAACAAAGCTGTATCCTCCAGATTTTAATTCGCACACTTGTTTAACCAGCCAACTAATTGTTGAATGGAGTTCTTTAATGGCGTATGGTCTTTATTGATGTTTTCAAATGTCGCAAAGAGAATGTTTTCTGCTTCTGCCTCCAGTGTATTTCCAATATGACCAGTTTCAAAAGTGGATACCACCTGAGCATTCAACACTACTTTTCCCAGTTCATTAATCGAAGCAAAGGCAACGCCGATGACCTCGTTATTGTCTACAGCAACACTTAAAGGAAGACCAAAGTCTGAAGTCAATTCCATTGCTATTGACGCCTTAGTTTTCTTTTGATAAATGCTGATGACTGCTTTCAAATCAGACAGGTACACTTTTCGGAATTCAATACTCGTAGTTTTTGGATCTTGTGTATTCATAACGTAGGTATTAGATCACAAAAATAGACCGCAAACACAGCTAGATACAGACACAGAAAAACGATTATTATAGGATACAGATTTTGCCGTATGTTTTCTCCGATCAAAGTGTAATGAACAAACTACAAGCGATAGAAAATCAGCCTATTACAATAACTCTATAATAAAAGCGCATTTTACAATGCGCTTTTATTATTTAACACCAACCTGATCACAATACCTATCTACTCCTATTAGCAACCAGTGCAGCATACCTATCTTCGCACAATTACCATAACCATTTTCCAGAAACACACGCAGTCTAACCCTGTATCTTGAGTAACATAAATCATCTAATAATCCATTAAAAAAGAAGGATAGTTCATTGTTCTCTGAATTTAAAGGCAATAATTTAGTATTTCCTAAACCAATATAAACCAGACCACCATGAAACAGCTATTCACCTTTTTGGTAATTCTCTGCTTGTTTTCTCAAAGCCAGGGCCAGACTGCTACAATCAATCCAACAATAAAAACACCCAAAGCCGTTTTAAATGATTTTATGGACCAGCGTTTTGGTCTTTTTATCCATTGGGGGCCTGTTGCCCTGCGCGGTACAGAAATCGGCTGGAGCAGAAGTACTGATGTGCCTACACACGAATACGACAACCTATTTAAAGAGTTCAATCCGGTTTTATTTGATGCAGATGCCTGGGTAAAAACAGCGAAAGATGCAGGGATGAAATACCTGACCATCACTGCCAAACACCATGATGGCTTTTGCTTATGGCCGACAAAGTTTTCGGACTATAATATCATGAATTCTCCCTATAAAAAAGACATTGTTGGCGAACTCGCTAAGGCTTGTAAAAAGTACGACCTAAAGTTTTGCGTATATTTTACCGTTTTAGATTGGCATGACCCCAATTATCCTATCCGCGTAAATGGTGGAAAGCCAGACCCAAAAGGAGACATGACCAAGTTTGTAGCGACCATGAAAAACCAGTTACAGGAAATTGTAACCCAATACCATCCATATATGCTCTGGTTTGATGGCAACTGGGAAAGCCCATGGAAAAACGAATATGGTGCAGAGGTCTATACTTTTCTGAAAAAACTGGATCCTAAGGTGATCATTAACAATAGAATTGGTTCTTCAAAAGGCATTGACCATGCTTATTTAACCCCTGAAACGCTCGGAGACTATGCCACCCCAGAGCAAAAGATCGGTGAGCTGAACATGAATAATCCATGGGAAACCTGTATGACCATCTGTAATCAATGGGCATGGAAACCAAACGATCCAATGAAAACATTAAAAACCTGTATCCAGACCTTAGCAAAAACTTCTGGCGGAAACGGGAATCTTTTATTTAACGTAGGCCCAATGCTGGATGGACGTATTGAACAACGTCAGATCGATAGATTAAAAGAGATGGGCGATTGGTTAAAAATCTACGGAGAAAGCATTTATGGTACTAAAGGTGGTCCTTTTAAACCTAATGAAGTATTTGCGGCTACACGCAAAGGCAACAAACTTTACATTCATGTTTTCGAAAGAAAATCTAATGATTTAACCTTACCAGCACTAAAAGGCGCTAAAATAAACAAAGCTTACCTATTAAAAGGTGCTGAAATCAGTCATCGTCAGGATGCTGCCGGCATCATCACCCTTCAACTGCCTCAGCAATTGCCAAATGCAGAAGATTCAGTGATTGTTCTGGAACTAAACACCAATGCAGAAAACTTGCCCATCATCTCCTAAACTAAACCATGATTACTAAAATACAAATTAACGATGCCCGTTTCCCTTTGGGTAAAGGTGCTGGCAGCGATGCCATACACCGTGACCCGATCTATTCTTATGCCGTCACCAATTTAATAGACGACAGTGGTCTTGTTGGTACTGGTTTCGCTTTTACCCTTGGTGAAGGAAACGATCTCGTTTGTAAAGCCGCCGCCTTTTATGCAGAACAGCTTAAAGGAAAAGATATTGAAGAACTGATGGCTGATTTCGGCACTGTTTTTCATCAGTTTTCTAACGAACAGCAATTCCGCTGGCTAGGTCCGCATAAAGGCGTAGTTCACCTCGCACTTGCCTCAGTAACCAATGCCTGCTATGATTTATGGGCAAAAAAAAGAGGGGTCCCTTTATGGAAACTCCTCAGCGATTTAACTGCCCAGGAGATCCTGAATACTTTGGACCTTTCTTACCTCGAAGACGAACTGACGCGCGAACAAGCCCTGGCTTTACTGCAAAGCAATATAAGCACCAAATCCGATCGTCTACCAATTCTTAAATCCGGATATCCAGGATACGATACCTCCATCGGCTGGTTTAATTATCCAGACGAGAAAGTACGTGAAAACTGTAAAAAAGCAGTAGCAGAAGGTTTTACCGCCATGAAGCTAAAAGTGGGCAGTATTGACCATGAAAGAGATATCCGAAGAGCACATATTGTGCGGGAAGTAGCCGGTGCCGACATCAAAGTGATGCTCGATGCCAACCAGCAATGGACTTTGCCTCAAGCAATAAAGATTTGCAAGGAATTGCAAAGCATGAATCCTTACTGGATGGAGGAACCTACACATCCTGATGATGTCCTCGCTCATGCTACTTTAGCAAAAGCCATCGCGCCAACCAAACTCGCTTTGGGCGAGCATGTGCCAAACCGCATCATCTTTAAGAACTATCTGCAAACCGGATCTGCAGGTTTTATGCAGGTAGATGCCGTTCGTGTAGGCGGTGTGAGCGAATTCATTACAGTTAGCTTGCTGTGTCGTAAGTTCAATATCCCGGTAGTGCCGCATGTAGGCGACATGGGACAGCTGCACCAACACCTGGTTTTGTTTAACCATATTTCTATGGGGCATGAAGCTTTATTCCTGGAACATATCCCCCATTTGCAGAAGCATTTTGTCCACCCTGTCCGCATTGAAAATGGCGTGTATCAAACTCCTATGGAGCCAGGAAGCAGTTGCGATTTAAAATCATTGAAATCATAAGACGATGTTAAACTCCCTGGACTTAGGCATTAGTATTTTATATATTCTCGGCATTCTGGCAGTAGGACTATGGGCTGGAATCAGTCACCGACGTAAAAGTAAAGCCAATGCAGCCGGAGAATATTTCCTGGCCGGTAAAACTTTAAAATGGCCAGCAATCGGACTTGCCCTGTTTGCCACCAACATCTCCACAGTACACCTGGTGAGTCTGGCACAAAGTGGCTTCGACAGTGGTCTGCTCAATGGAAATTTTGAATGGATGGCCGCATTTACTTTAATCCTGCTGTCCTTATTCTTTGTCCCTTTTTACATTAAATCCGGAGTAGCCACCCTGCCCGATTTCCTGGAAAAAAGGTATGACAGATCCAGTCGGGATTGGCTGGCCATAATTTCGGTAGTTTCTGCAATCATTATTCATATTGCATTTTCGATGCTTGCCGGAGGGATTGTGCTAAAAACACTGTTTGGGCTCAATATGTACGTCAGCATCATCGTGATCTGTGTGATCACGGCTATATACACCATCATTGGCGGACTAAAAGCAGTGGTCGTCACTGAATCTATTCAGACAGTAGTCTTACTCGGAGGCGCTTTCATTATCAGCTATGCTGCCTTTCAAAAGATGGGTGGCTGGGAACCAATGACAGACGTTTTAAAAGCCAACAACCAGATGGACAAGCTTTCTATGTTGCGTCCGCACGGCGATAGCAGTGGAATGCCATGGTATACCGTATTATTGGGCTATCCAATTTTGGGCATCTGGTATTGGTGCGCAGATCAAACTATTGTACAACGCGTGCTAGGTGCTAAAGATGAAAATCACGCCCGTGTAGGCCCTTTATTCTGTGGATTTATCAAACTGTTGCCCGTGTTTATCTTTGTTCTACCTGGCCTTTTTGCTTATACACTTTCCAAATCCGGACACCTGGACCTCAGTAGCCTGGGTGTAGATGCGCAAGGAAATGTGAACTCTAAAGGAATTTATACCCTGATGATTACCCAGCTGCTGCCGTCTGGATTGGTAGGTGTACTGGTGGCCGCTTTATTATCAGGATTGATGAGTCAGGTTTCAGGCGCATTGAATTCCATATCTACCATGGTCAGTTACGATATGTATCAGCGTTACCGCCCAGCAGCAAGCGATAAACAGTTGATCCGTGTAGGGAAAATTGCTGCAGGTATTGCATTGGTATTTTCCCTTAGCTTGCTCCCTCTACTCAACCGATACGAAAGTATATTTAGTGGGATAAACGATATCATAGCACATATTGCCCCTCCAATTACCTGTGTATTTTTACTCGGTGTTTTCTGGAAAGGTGCTTCAGCTGCGTCAGCAAAGCTGACACTTTGGATGGGATCCGGCTTAGGCATGTTGGTTTTTATCCTTAACAAATTACTTCCTGAATCCATGATCGGGCATATTCCTTTTATGATGATGGCCTTCTATCTTTTCTGCACTTGCGTGGTTATTCAAGTAGTTTTCTCCTACGTATATCCTGTTCAGCATACCGAAGAAAGTTCAAAACTATATTGGAAAACACCTTGGGAGCCATTACAAGGGCCAGCCTGGAAGGGCATTGGAAATTACAAAGTGCTCTCCGCCTTGCTCCTCGCAACTACAGCAGTGTTATATTATATATTCAGATAGAAAAATGAAACTAAAGATCATCACCATATTATTGGCAGGAATATTCCTGACTTTATCAGCCTGCCAAAAGGAAACTAAGCCGGTAAAGCGCTTTGCCTCGATCACCGGCTTAAAGGCAGATAAATTAGCCACTTATAAAGCCTTACATGCAAAAGCATGGCCCTCAGTTTTAAACAAAATCAAAGCGTGTCACATTGATAATTACTCCATCTACCTAAAGAAAATAAACAACGAATACTACCTGTTCAGTTATTTCGAATATTCAGGTGATAATTTTGATGGAGATATGAAAAAGATGGCGGCAGATCCGGATACCCAACGTTGGTGGAAAGAAACCGACCCTTGTCAGCAGCCCCTCCCGGAAGCAGCCGCAAAAAACGAAATATGGACCAATATGGAAGAAGTATTCCACACAAATTAAGGACTGAAAAAGATATGGAATTATTATCTGGAAAAGTTATTTTCCTCACAGGAGGTTCAATGGGTATTGGCCTGGAATGCGCAAAGAGTTATGCCAAAGAAGGAGCAATTGTAGTAATTGCTGCTTTCCCAGCTGGGCCAATAACCGCAGCGATTGAGCTGTTGGGTTCAAAACATTTAGGGATTAGCTGCGATGTATCTGATGCTGCGCAAGTAGCAAATGCCATACAGAAAACCCTGGATAAATATGGCAAAATAGACGCGATACACAACAATGCAGGTATTGCCTCCCCTTCTAAGCCTTTACATGAAACTAGTGATGAAGAATGGAATCAGCTGATGAATGTAAACCTGAAAAGCGTTTTACTGACCACAAGATATGGGTTTAAAGCATTGCAGAAAAGCAAAGGTTGTATCTTAAATACGAGTAGTTTGGTTGGAGACATCGGACAGGAAAACCATGCAGCTTACACCGCTACAAAAGGAGGCATGAATGCCTTAACCAAGTCTATGGCTCTGGATTATGCGAAGGATAAAATCCGCGTAAATGCAGTAATGCCTGCCGGAGTATGGACACCTATGCTGAGGGAATGGAGCAAGGAGCAACCGAATGCGAGTTCAATTGAAAAGTACCTGGACGACATCCATCCATTGGGTTATTGTCCGGATGGCGATGCAATTGCAGATGCCTGTGTATTTCTTCTTTCTGATAAAGCGAGGTTTATCACGGGAACAACTTTAGCGGTTAGTGGCGGTGCAGAACTGGGTTATAGAAGGTCTGAATGAGCATCTGAAGAACAACAGGAAGAAAACTATTGGTCAGTTAATACCTAACTTTTTAGCCATAAAAATTAGCAAGAACTGCCTGTATGGTTGCCTTTTATCTTTGAAAATAATATCGAATTGAGCCTTCCAATACTGGCGTTGCTGTGATCCTTTTAATTGTCTTGATGCACGAACATAACAAGCCAATACATAATTTGCCCGGATTTGCTTTAACAGACTGTGGTTCAAATTAAGGGTATCTATAAAGGCTTCAACTTGTCCTTTATGGTTACTTGACAACCTAGGTTTCGCCAAAATACTTCCATCGACGTCCACATCAAAATAAGCATGATTTATGGTCTCCGTCACCTCACAATTAGATAAAAAGATTAAAGGGGTGATCACCATATTTCCCTTTACTTTATCACAATGATCACGTTTATCAATGGGATCTATCAAAGGTATTTTACAAACTGCTACCAAATTGGTATAATTGGTAGATCCCTCCACGTTAAATTCTTTTGGCAATACATGTTCTATCGACGCGGTTTCCATATCAATCCTCTTCTGACAATAAGCGCAAAGTCCATCCTGCGCATCTATTAAGTGCTGTTTTGCAAATTTCAATTGTGTTAAGGCATCCTGATCTAGCCTATAATTATATGACCTTACATTCGTCGCTGTAGTAAACCATGCGTCCCAATCACTCGGAGGGGTATTATGCTTTTTTATATATTGCATTTCAATTTTACAATTACATGTTTTCCATTGCCATCAATGCTCTGGCCGTATTGATGTCTATATCCTCATATCCCAATTGCTTAAGCAACTCATTAAATAAGTCGCGGTAAGCTTCCCTGTCTCCCTTATCTATCAAGCTAAATAGTTTATTTAGTTTTAACTGCGTAGGGATATGACGATCTGATCCTCCAAGAATAGTACACAGCACATTACCAATTTGCTTCCCAAAAAATCCTTCACTATAGCGTTCAATACGATGATCAGCTATCAAAAACAAAGCACCATGTTCTAGATTTCCTACGACAGAAGGACTGTGTGTCGTAATAAAAAACTGTACATGAGGGAATAATCTACTCACCACATCCACTGCTTTTACTTGCCATCTAGGGTGAAAATGGAGATCAATTTCATCAATGGTCACTACTCCGGTTACCTGTGCAGAAAGTTCTTTCAAATTCATCCATGGATTCAATTGAGAAGCGCGCCAAACCAGATCTATAACCAGATAAAGTAAGTTTTTAAAACCATCAGAATAATAACTCAAAGGAAGGTCATGGTCTTCATCATACTTCAAAAATATTTCACCAAAGTCTGGATCATGGTAAATATGAAGCTCCAGATCTTCTGGTTCATCCAACACAAACATTAATGTATTTTCAACTGCTTTCTCTACATTTTCGAGCACAAAATCAGTAGCCTCAATTCCAATTGCGACTTTAGAATCCCGCTTCGTAATCGCATTTTTCAACCATTCTTCCAAAACATCATTAATACCGATCTCCTCCAATGAAAGTAAATACCCTATAGACCGTCCAACATCTGGACCGTACTTCTGTTTTTCAGGATGATTGAAATTCTTGAATACACGCTGGCTGGAGTAGTAGGCAATTAAAGGGGCTATTGTGCTATCATTAGGATCAAGAAAGTACTTGTCAAAATATGCCTGTCCCATCTCAGCAATCGCACTTAACCCCTTGCGATCGTTTCTATTACCGGAAGCATGAAAACTGCGTATCCAGTCCTCAGCTTTCACATCCTTTGATGTTGCAGTTACAGATGCTTCCTCTTGTCTCCAGTGCTGAGAAATTCTAACTTCATCAAGCCTGATTACTCTGCTCAAGCCAGCATCCTGAGAGGAAAAAAAGTCACCGATTGCTATGTTTATTGCTTCAAGTATACTCGTCTTTCCGCTCCCATTACTGCCTACAAAAACATTGACTCCGGGCTCGAGATCAAGACTGACTAGTTCAAAAGTCTTGAAGTTCTTTATTATTAATCGATCAATCTTCATAAATAAAGTCGCTATAATTAATGAGTTACAAATTGGTCAGGCAAACAAAAGGAGCCCAATGTTATTCCTCCTGCATCAAAAGCCCCAGGAATAATAACCTCCTAATATTAACCAAAGGACTAATATTATTAATTAAATCAACAATAACAAATCTATAAAATTAATTATCAATAAAAAGCCTAATTATGTAACCCTCCTGAATTAACTTAAAAGCTAGATCGATAGTAAAGGCGGTCAATTGCTTCAACTGCGCTCAAGAAACCGCTATCTTCCTAGAAAATAGATTCTAATTGAGCTTGTAATGCTCATCAAAGAATAGAAGCATATTTTCCACCACTCCTTTTTTTCTTGTTTTTGGGAAATACTTAGAACTGTTGGAATCAGCGACTGTAACTCATCATGTCTAAAACTTCCGCCTTTGACAACCCTTGTTTCAAGATCAACAGCAAATTCCAGCCATTCTCCGTCCTCATATTCAGGAACAAAACTAAGTCCAGTTAATAAATTTCCCTCAAGATTCAAATCAACCAATCCATCATAAGAAATTCTTTCAGTAGACCAATGTTCTCCACTTGTTTCAAAAACAGTTATATAAGTGGATTCATTAAGAATGAGTTTTCCATCCAAGCCTTTGATCACCATTTGGCAGTCTGCACCAAATATTGAAATTGGTTCATGATCATCTGGATTCATTAAATAACAAATTCCTCCTGCAATGACTAAAACATAAAGTTCTGGTCCAAAATCGTAAACTGCATTAAGTTTAGACCATCCAGGTTCAAAATTACCCACCCAATTAGTGTGGATTGAAGTATAAAAGCGAACAACAAATCCCTCGGAATAATAACGCTTACTGTACTCACTAACAGGAATGTACATCGGACCATAACTTGGCAACGAATCTAGAATTTCATACCGACTAGTATCAGACATGCTTATTTAGGCTATTATTGAAATTGATTAAGGTCTAAATATAGTTCATTTTTGAACCTTAAAACCTCCTTTTCATGTGACTTTACATAGTGGAATAAAATACCTGCCGATTTTGGCATCAAGATATCTTTACATATTCACATCCTGCATTGCAGGCATATTTATCTCTTTTACACAGGAAGCATTGGAAGTCGACAGGATAAATTTAACCGCATGAATTACATCTTGAACAAGTATACCATAGCTTTCAACCTGTTCTGATTTAAGGAGATCATCCTTAACCGACATGTCTTCCAGAAAACCAAGATTCAGCACACTAACCCCTATATGATGCTCCCTAAGGCCTTAAGGCATGTACAATGCCTCTTACGGCAAACTTTGTGGCTGAGAAAGCGACTTCCTTCCCATTGGGATGATCAAGTCCCCAGGTAGAACCAATGATGATCACCTTTCCGTTTTCTGACAGCTTCAGATTTTCAATGAAGGATTGCAGCGCGAGGAGACAAGAACTCACATTGGTATTGACCATCGTTAGCATTTCCTCTGGTTTGGATTCCTGAAAGTTATAATCGTCGGAAAAAGCATTTTGCTCCCAGATCCCAACATTATAGATAAGGTAATCAATCTTTCGCTCCCCTATTTTTGATTTTATTTCATTGAGGGCCTCCATTGGTTTCGACAAATCTGCAGGAACCCAGGTTAGATTTACCTGATCTTCCAGGTAAGTAGGCTTAGTTCTGGAAATGCCATATATCTGGTCATTAGCTGATGGAAGCAACTGCGTAAATGCTTTGCCCAATCCTTTACTAATCCCATAAATTAAATACGTTTTACTACTCATATTCCGCTCTCTTTCTCCGTTAACAAGCTCCACACTTGCCCGGCTAAGTTAGCAGAACTAAGGATATTAATTAAGTACAAGAGAGGAAAAAACGCCCTTATCGTGTCCTGTTCAGGTAAAAAGAAAGTTAGTGATACCGCTTTTAGATGAAATACATCTTCAATTCTAAAGACAAAGCCAGCAAGAGGTTTAACCGATGTTGAAGCGTACCTTCCGCATCGTTATATTCTTCGACGTTCTCTTTATGCACCACATCTTTAATGTTTTGCAGGTTCAATTTATCACTATGTTCAACGCAATATTGCATATTGGATAATGCCTCTGAAACCAATAATATTCCCGACTCGCCCATTGTATTTCGCTTTGCCGACAATGATAAAGAAGCCACGATAGAATTGATCCTGTAGCTTAGGATCTGAATGGCAAAAACTCCTTTCATATCCACTTCTTTACTTTTCGGCTCTAGGTGCAGATATTGCAGTGTTTCAGAAAATTTGGCCAGCTGGATGTAGCTGTTTTTTCTGGCCAGTTTTGATGCCGTTACACTCTCG
The DNA here is from genome assembly GCF_019802255.1 of Pedobacter polysacchareus. Classification (GTDB taxonomy): domain Bacteria; phylum Bacteroidota; class Bacteroidia; order Sphingobacteriales; family Sphingobacteriaceae; genus Pedobacter; species Pedobacter polysacchareus. The sequence goes on from NZ_JAHYSS010000003.1 coordinate 361,439, forward strand.
GCAGTGCCCAACAGCTCTTCCCTTACTTTATTCAGGTAATTGCTATTCGCTTCCAGGATATTTGAAATCAGTGATTTTAGGTTTTTAATCTCCCAGACAGGAAAAAGAAAAGCAGCAAGAAAAGCAATTACACAGCCGACAATCGTATATAAAATCCGTTCCATAATGATGTGGTCAGAATGACCGTCATAAACGCTGAGCGACAGGATGACCATAGCGGTTACAAATATCACGCTTACCGAATATTTGATTCGGTTGAAAGTAAAAAAACCAAGCAACATAAATGCCGATAAAACCAGCAACACTGCCGTTTGATGAATGGTTAATAATACAATAATCCCTAGTACCGCACCAATAAACGTTCCTGATAAACGCTCCACATTCCTCTTCCAGGTAAGTCCAAATCTAGGTTTTGCAACGATCACAATCGTGAGCAATAACCAATAGCTGTATTTGCCTAATGGAAATGCTAGTGTGAATGCATAAGCAATACCGCACATCAGCGCCAGCCTCAAAGAAAACCTGAAGACAGGAGAATGAAAAGAAAAATACTGCTTTAACGATGTCAGGCTAAACAGCTGAGGAGATAAAAACTCTTCATAGGCGATATCCTCAGCATCCAGATTTGCAGGGATTGCAGACATTGGTCTGCTGTTTTTAATCACCTGAATATCCAGCACAATTCCTTCCAGGTTTTTTAATACTTTCAATATGATCTGGGCATTGGCTTCATCTGTTGAAACTGCTAGCTTGCTCAGTTCCGTTTTACACTGCTCATACTTCAGCAATCTCGAATCCGAATGCGCCTTTTTAGGTCTTAGAAAAACATGGCTAAGTACCTGTAACTCTTCTGCCAGAATTTCAATTAATTCAATAATCAGATCCAATGCACCGGTTTGATCCAGCTTTTTTCTGACATAAGTATAGTCGTAATGAATGGCGGTTACTTGCTCGTATAAATCAATTACGCTGACAGCCGTACGCAGTAATTGCTGCCCACGTTCATTTGCAGGCTTCATCGCGGCTTTATCGCTTAATAGCAGGTTTCTTACCAGTTCCTGCTTTTCGCTCACCTTAATGTGCAAAGCAATTGTTTCACTGTAACAATCCTCCAGATTTACTTCGGGATCATAATAACGGGCTTTGGATTTTAGAAATACAGAGGTCGTAGTAATGCATTCAAATATGGCCTGATGTAAAGATCGGTATGGCCAGATCACAATCTGAATCAAACTGATCAGGTAATACCAATATCCACCAAGCAGAATATACCAGCTAAATAACAATGGATTTACGGGGTGTAAACCAAGGGTGAATATCCCCAGGATAATGGCCATGGTTCCGGTTAAGGCCAGCCTGCTGCCAAACATTGCCAGCATGGAAAAGATAAAAGTCAGCAGGAAAATACTAGCAGTGGTCAGCCACGGATTCCCTAAGGATGAAGCAATAATTAAAGCACTAAAAAAGAAAGACAAGATACTCGCAATGGCACTTTTAAATTTATTTGCGCGGTTTCCTGGGGCATCAGTTAAACTGATGAGTAATGCCCCAACTCCCATCCCAATGGCCATATTGGGCTGATGATAATAAAATAACAGTACAAAAGGTAAAACTATGGTGATGGTATTTCGTAAGGCATCCGTAAAATATTCACCATATACTAAACTGATCAACCTGGCTTTTATGTTATCCCATTTCAGCAGATCCTTACTAAACATAATGCGTTATGAATTTATTATTTCGCCGCAAAATTATTGTAAATAAAACTAATGTGGTTGGAATTGACTCAATTTATTCTTGCTACAGCAATCTGCTGGCCTTAAAACTTATCTCAAACCGCCTGAGAATATAAAAAATCCTTTAACTGAGGGCACTCCTATTTCAGTTGTGGTAATTCTGAAACGCTTATGCACGATTTGGGCTGGAGATCAGTACCGTTTATCGGATCCAAGAACCTCAAATGTAGCTTCCATGCTTTATGTAATTGAGGATAAAACAACTGGTGTTTTTTTAATTATCTTGTCAACAATAGATATGGTGCAAACAGTAGCTCCCCTATTTTATTGAAAGGATATATCCAGGCACCAATTCTACTATAAAAGCAGATTAGAACCAGTGTCATTTTGAAAATTGAACAAGCAAAATAAACTAAATCATTCCATGAAATTAAAACGCTCGTACCTTAGCACTGCTGCCCTTTTGGCCTTGGTTGCTGCTAGCTTTCAGGTAAATGCCAAAATTACTTTAGCACCTGTTTTTAGTGACCACATGGTGATCCAGCAGAAAACACATGTAGTCTTATGGGGTAAAGCAGACCCAGGAAAAACGGTAGATCTCCAGGCCAGCTGGGGATCAAAAGTGTTTAAAACCACTTCAGATCAAAACGGAAACTGGAAGATAAGAATTCCGACGCCGGGTTTTGGCGGCCCATACCAAATCAACATTTCCGATGGCAGCCCTTTCCAGCTTTCTGACGTCATGCTGGGTGATGTCTGGGTTTGTTCGGGCCAGTCTAATATGGAAATGCCATTGGCTGGCTGGGGGAAAATCAACAATTTCCAGCAGGAAATTAAAGACGCAAATTACCCAAAAATCAGGCTATTACAGGTAAACCATACCGCAAGCAGTACTCCATTGGAATCATTGAATTTAGCAAATGGCGGCTGGACAGTTTGTAGTCCGGAAAATATCCCTGAATTCTCTTCCACAGCTTACTTTTTTGCCAGAGAAGTTTATGAAAAAACAGGTATTCCTATCGGGCTAATTCATACGTCATGGGGCGGTACCATTGCAGAAGCCTGGACCAGTGCCTCCGGACTGAAAAGTTTCCAGGAGTTTGCAGAGGCCATTGAAAAACAGAAAAAAGTACAAAACAAAGTAGATTACGAAAAACAGCTGCAAGACTGGGAGCAAATGGTATTAGACCGTGATGAAGGTTATAAATCTGGTGTAGCTCATTGGCTGGATGCGCAAACCGATGAATCCAATTGGAGAGTCATGCGTCTACCTGGCCTTTGGGAAGATTCCGCATTACCAGGTTTTGATGGAGCCGTTTATTTCCGTAAAAAAGTAACCTTACCTGCTTCCTGGAAAGGCCAGGAATTAACCTTACACCTGGGTACGATCGATGACAACGACCTGACTTATTTTAATGGTAAGAAAATCGGAGAAACAAAAGGGTATAACCTGAGCAGGAATTATAAAATCCCGGCCGATCAATTGGTGGATGATGAAAATGTGATCTCCATCAGAGTTTTTGATGGCAGTGGCGGCGGAGGTATTTATGGAGAACCTAGTCAGCTGTCCATTACTGCTGCAAATGGAGAAATTATGGATTTATCTGGCGATTGGCAGTACAAAGTAGGCTTGGATCTAAAGAAAGTTCCAGCGATGCCCGTCAGTGATAACCAGCCAAATCGGCCAACAGTATTGTACAATGCGATGATCCATCCTTTCTTAAATTTCGCAATTAAAGGAGCAATATGGTATCAGGGAGAAAGCAATGCCGATCGTGCACACCAATACCGTACACTTTTTCCAGCGATGATCAACGACTGGAGAAAATCCTGGAATATCGGAGATTTCCCTTTTTACTTTGTACAGCTTGCCGGTTTTATGAAAACAGAACCTGGTCCTGCTGCTTCTCCATGGGCAGAACTTAGGGATGCTCAAAAAGATGCTTTAAAACTAAACAATACAGGGATGGCTGTGGCCATAGACATCGGAAATCCTGCCGATATCCACCCTAAAAACAAACAGGAAGTAGGACGAAGACTGGCCTTAATTGCACTGGCTAAAACTTATGGAAAACAAATCCCCTACTCCGGACCAGAATTAAAAAAATATACCATTGAAAAAGACGCGGTTAAACTGGATTTCAATCCTGGTGATGGCGCGTTGAAGACAAAAGATGGCGCGGCAGTAAAAGGCTTTTCAATTGCTGGAGCGGATCAGGTATTTTACTGGGCAGATGCCCGGATTGTAGGAAATCAGATTATAGTGAGTTCCCCAAGTGTTACAGATCCTAAAGCAGTTCGTTACGCCTGGGCGAATAATCCGGAATCTAATCTGACTAACCAAGCCGGTCTGCCAGCTTCCCCGTTCAAAACAGATGATTGGGCAGACAGTACAACAAACAAGAAATAAATGCTATTTCTTAAACACCAAAAAGACCCTTATAAAATGCTGGAATTTCCGGGTTTTATAAGGGTGGTATTGCCGGTAATAAATCGAGATGAAGTATTTGCTGATTCCTATCCAAAAATACTATATTTATCCTATCCCATGGATCTCCCCAAAATAATGATCCGGAAGACACACCAAATAGAACTACGGAATGAACAACATCAAAAGAAGGGATGGTTTTGAGGGTGAGAAATACATCAGTGTTCCTGAAAGTGCATGGAGAAATGCGATCAGAGAAAATCCGCTGATGGCTCAACTTTATGTCACCTATATTGGATACTTTCCTAAGGCTGCTTACCATTACCGGGAAAGACCTGAGGGCTGTGAAGACAATATCTTGATTTATTGTATCCGTGGGAAAGGCTGGTTTAAACTCAATGGCCAGCACTTTGAAGTCAGCCCAAACGAATTTATCATTGCACCCAGCACAAAAGACCCCATGAGTTATGGCGCTGACGAACAAGAGCCCTGGACCATTTACTGGGTACATTTCAGTGGAAACAACATGACTTCCTTTAACAAAGGGTTCAATATAAAAATGGAGGATGGCGCGCGGGAAATTTTACTGAATGAACAAGGAATAAAAATCTGGGAATCCATGTACCGGAACCTGGAACTTGGTTATAGCCAGGAAAACTTAAGTCATGTAAATCTATCTTTATATCACTTCCTGGCCACTTTTCTATACCCGGAACAGCATACCAATGCAGAAATTCAGGATGAAAAGAACATGATTAAAGACACGATCCTGTATTTAAAAGAAAACCTGGATTTGAAGCTGACTGTCGAGGACATGGCGACAAAAAACAGCCTCTCAACCTCTCATTTCTCCAGCTTGTTTAAAAAAGCAACAGGCATGTCTCCATTGGATTACCTTATCCATTTGCGGATACAACATGCCTGTGTGGTACTTGCTGGTTATAACACTAAAATCAAAGACATCGCGTTAGAAATCGGCTACGACGACCCCTTTCATTTCTCCAGACTGTTTAAGAAAAACATGAAAGTTTCCCCCATTCAATACCGTATTAACAGGAGAAAAAAAGAAGAAAACAGGGTCTTAGCGGTATAAGTTAAATGCCCCTTATTTAGTTAAAGTAGTTTCATACATTACTTTTCCGGTATGGTGGATAATCTGTGCATTTAACCTTTTGTTATCTATCGAAAAATACATAAAACCAGGCTCTGCAGCCTCGAATTTACTATAGGCTACTCCTGCGCTAACGGGTGTCACTTCAGATCCGGCACCAGAAATGAATTGATGGGTATAACCTTCCGGCTTTAAATGCTGTAAAGAATGGTCATGTCCAGACAAATAGACATCTACTTTATTGCGTTCGAAAATGTCTTTAAGTACCTTCCTCACTGCAAGTGTATCGTAGTTTTTTATCCTCGGTCCAACGGTATATATGGGATGGTGCCCCATTACCATTTTCCATTTCACCTGAGGTCCGGAATTTTTTAACGTCTCATCAATCCAAGCCAGTTGGCACTCTGGCTGCTGATCATCTATATAGGGTGCATATTTGGGGTTGTTGTGAAACTCTGGTATCAGTGGACAAGTGTCAATAAAAACCATCAGCACTTTATCGCCCTTATTTCCCAGCGCTACTTCTTTCGAATAATAACGCGCAGGCATATTCCATCTTCTGCTCACTTTACTGTACTTCACCTGAGCATCAGGATCACTTTGATAATCGTGATTTCCTAAGATGGGAAACCAATCCTCCTGAAGTGAGAAATCAGTGTAAATATTTTCAAAAGAATAATGCCATAAAGGGTCATGTTCACTAACTACTCCTTTGGGGTAAAAATTATCACCTAAAGAGAGGATAAAATCATTTGGATGTTCGGTAGCCCATTTTCCCATTTGCCTGGCCACATGGATCTGATGGTCATAACCTGTCCTGCCCCAATCTCCGATAGCCACAAAATGCAAAGGGTAATCATCCTTTAATGCAGCACTAGGTGCAACATCTTCACTTTCAAGATGGGTTTCTGCATCGGCTGCTATTGCCTGTATTGGCGCTAAAAAACTGGCTCCCAATGCGGTAAAAGCCGTGCTTTTTACAAAATCTCTTCTTTTCATATACTGGTTAAAGGCGGTTTGTTATGTCGATGAAAATTAATATTCATTGAAGGGCGAAATTACTTCCTTTAATCCCCCTTCAGTTTAACTCCACATTAACCTTTTGTTAACCTTAACACCCTCGCCGTAATAACGGAGGCAGTATAAAAACCAGAAAAATAGAAATTCGAATGTCGGATGAGCTTATCTCTTGAGCTTTTTAAGCCATAAAATCGCTTCCTGTACTTTTTTATCTTCAGTTAACTTTTCAAAATGATCACCATCCTTTACCAGATGATCAGGCGTTATATTTTTAGGGTAAACCCTGCCCTTCCTATCTGTTGCATAATCAACCGCCAGGTTAAGTCCAGAATAGGCATTTAATTCAAACCCAAGATTAGTTGTCGTATAGCCGGCGCTAGGTTCCCCAATCAGGACAGCATTTTTTCTACCGATGGTAGTAATTGCAGTCATTTCACCAGAACTCGCGGTATAACCACTAATTAAAACCGCTATTGGAAGGTCCTTCTTTATGGGATATCCCTCATATTTAACAGGAGATACCTGGATAGAATCTACATAAAATCCACCCACTTTTCCTGTTCCCAGGAAATCTGTCAAACCTGCAATCATAGGATACATATTTCCACCAGTATTTACACGTAAATCAATGATCCAGCCTTTTATTTTTTTAGTATGAATGTTAGCGATGGCCTGCTTAATACTGCTGCAGATACTGTCCAGTGCCTTTACAAGGAATCACACCGGCTGGAATTCCAGAAGAAATTGCCGGTTTATACACGGAAATAAGCAATGCTTTTCTTACAGGAAAACTAAGCACAGATTTTCAAAAGAGCGGTTCTCCAGTGAATGGAAACACAAAACTGGAAGATTTCGCAAAAGAATTCGCAGCAAAGCTCTAAGCTGCAGGTCAATACAAGAATCCTGCTATTCATCAAGGAGTCGGATTTTCGGGAGAATTGATTGTGATTCTTTCCTCAATTATGTTATTTTTATACTGCTTTACGATTAGCGAGGAACAAGCATTATTTAATATATAACATTTTAAATATGGAAAACGAATCTAATGACATCAGTAAATGCCCCTTTCATAATGGCAGCTTGAAACACAATGTTGGTGGCGGCGGCACCAGGAACCAAGATTGGTGGCCAAATCAGTTAAAACTAAGTATCCTACGTCAGCACTCTTCCTTATCAAACCCTATGGGGGAAGATTTTGATTATGCCAAAGCTTTCAACAGCCTGGACCTCGCAGCAGTAAAAAAAGACCTTCATGCACTCATGACCGATTCTCAGGATTGGTGGCCTGCAGATTTTGGCCATTACGGTGGTTTATTCATCCGAATGGCCTGGCACAGTGCCGGAACCTATCGCGTAGGCGATGGACGTGGCGGTGCTGGTGCAGGACTGCAGCGCTTTGCACCACTTAACAGCTGGCCAGACAACGTGAGTCTGGATAAAGCACGCCGATTGTTATGGCCAATCAAACAAAAGTATGGCCGCAATATTTCCTGGGCCGATTTAATGATCCTTGCTGGTAACGTAGCGCTGGAATCCATGGGCTTTAAAACCTTCGGTTATGCCGGTGGACGTATTGATTTATGGGAAGCAGATGAATCTGTTTATTGGGGTTCTGAAACCAAATGGCTGGGTGGCGATATCAGATATGCACAAGGCTCAGAAGGTGTAACAGAAGATCATGGCGTGTTGGTTTCTGATGATGATACGGATGGTACAACCCACTCCCGTAAACTGGAAAAGCCATTGGCAGCAGTACAAATGGGATTGATCTATGTGAATCCAGAAGGCCCGGACGGCGATCCTAACCCGATAGCTTCCGCCAAAGACATTCGTGATACCTTTGGCCGAATGGCCATGAACGATGAAGAAACTGTAGCGTTAATCGCTGGTGGACATAGTTTTGGCAAAACACATGGTGCAGCACCTGCAGACAATGTAGGCAAAGAACCTGAAGCTGTAGACCTTGAAATGCAGGGCTTAGGCTGGGCCAACAGCTACCGTACAGGCAAAGGCCCGGATGCAATTACCAGTGGACTGGAGGTCATCTGGACCACCACGCCAACCCAATGGAGCAACAATTTCTTTGAAAACCTGTTTGGCTTTGAATGGGAATTAACCACCAGTCCGGCAGGTGCACACCAATGGGTGGCCAGGGATGCAGCAGCCATTATTCCTGATGCCTTTGATACCGAAAAAAAACACCGGCCCACCATGCTCACAACCGATCTTGCTTTAAGGTTTGATCCGGTATACGAGAAAATATCCCGCCGTTTCTTAGAAAACCCAGATGAGTTTGCAGATGCTTTCGCACGTGCATGGTATAAATTAACCCATCGTGATATGGGCCCCCGAGACCGTTACCTGGGCCCAGAAATACCACAGGAAGAATTGCTATGGCAAGACCCTATTCCTGCAGTTGACCACAAGCTAATCGATGAAAATGATGTAGCCGCATTGAAGGCAAAAATATTGGATACAGGTTTAAGCACTTCAGAATTGGTTTCTACGGCATGGGCTTCAGCTGCTACCTTCCGTGGCACTGACAAGCGCGGTGGTGCCAATGGCGCCCGGATTCGTCTGGCTCCGCAAAAAGACTGGCAGGTGAACCAACCGGCGCAACTGCAAAAAGTATTGAGCATCCTGGATAACATTCAACAGGGATTTAATAGCGCGCAGACTGATGGCAAAAAGGTTTCTCTGGCAGATTTAATCGTGCTTGCAGGTTCAGCAGCAGTTGAAAAAGCAGCTATAGATGCCGGTTATCCTACAACTGTTCCTTTTGCCGCTGGGCGGATGGATGCGACACAGGAACAAACAGATGTGGAATCATTTGGCTACCTGGAACCATTGGCAGATGGTTTCCGCAATTACCGTAAATCAAAAATCCCGGTATCCACAGAAGAGTTACTGATAGATAAAGCACATTTGTTGACACTGACTATCCCTGAATTAACCGTTCTTATAGGTGGTATGCGCGCCCTAAATACCAATTTTGACCAATCGAAACATGGTATCTTCAGCTCAAGACCAGGTATACTCAGCAATGATTTCTTCGTCAACTTACTCGATATGAACACGGTATGGAAAGCGATATCAGAAGACAAAGAAGTTTATGAAGGACGTGACCGTGCCAGCAACGAGGTAAAATGGACAGGATCTAGGGCAGACCTTGTTTTTGGATCTAATTCAGAACTGAGAGCCGTTGCGGAAGTATATGCAAGTGCAGATGCTCCGCGTAAATTTGTAACAGACTTTATTGCCGCCTGGACTAAAGTAATGAATCTGGATAGGTTTGACTTGAAAACAAAATAACAACATACCTTACAAAAGACTGTTTAAAATCCCTTATGAAGCTTGATTTCATAAGGGATTTTTCTTTTCACCAGAACTCAGCCTCGTCGACAGTCGCTATACCAGAGCCAACAATAAACAAACGCCACAAACAAATAAAACATTCCTAATACATTAAGAAAAAAAGCCATCAGAATTGAAAACTAATATTTCTGGTGGCACGTTTCACAATTTTCAGCGTGTGCTGACTCGGGCTGTCGGCCAACCATGATTTACACACATCAATGAGCCAATCAGGCCGACTTTTACCGGCATCATTCAACCAATTACCCACAGAGTGCTGCACATAAGCAGAGGGATCAGCTTTTAATGCTTCCAGTAATCCCATGGCCAATTCTGGCTGCGCTGTTAATACTTTGAGGTGCTTACACCATACGCCACGAGGTCGTGTCGCTTCTGTGGTAAAGCGTCGGATATTTTCATCCGCACTATTTGTCCAATCCATAAGAATGCAGATACTTTCCAACAAATGGTTTTCAATAGTTTCACGCATCGCCATCCAGGCAAGCTCCCGAACCCCAAAATGAGTGTCGGCTGCAAATGGAGAAATCGCTTTAAACTGCTCATTTATACTCAATTCATGATCCATTCCAACCATATAGACTGCCCAGCAGCGGACACTATCAGAGGGGTGATGGGCAAGGTATCCAAACAGCCGAGGCGCTTCAGCCTCTTTTATACCTGAAAGTAATGTTTTACTGATTTCCAGGACCCATGTTCTTACACTGGCATTCCGCAGTTTCCCCAACCGATTTTCACAAGCTTGCAGCAGAACCGGATAGTCAGACAGCACATTTTGAAGCAGCACCAGATGATCAACAGCAAGCCATTCTGTAAGATTCAGGCTTTCAATTGTTCCTTTATTCAATTCAATGAGCACTTCCGCCGGGATATCCTTAGATTTTGAAGCCCCTTTCCTACCGCAGCATACCTCACTTTTAGTCATTCCAAATGTCCTTTATGATATACCACTCTCCTTCCACATACTGCCAGACATACATATAAAATCCCCTTGCCAGCTGCTGATCTTCCGCATTCAGCAAAACATATTCACCAGCTTCAAAAGCATAATTCCCTGAAATCACCAAATCCTGAGTACTAAAACCTCCTTTACACACACCCAAATTAAAAACAGCATCAAAGAACTGCGCTATAGCTTCCCTGCTTTTAACGGTGACTTGTTTTGGAGGATAAAGTACCGCGTCAACGGTATATAATAATGAAAGTGCATGGCCATCCTGATGATGGATTGCCTGATTAAACTGGTCATTTCTCTGATTTATTTTTGTTCTCATTTGATGAATGTGATTTGAAATGCTAATTTCGGTCACTCATCTATGCAAAACAATAATGGACAAATTTGTCCCTGCCATTTTGTGAAATCACCTGTTGCTTATGAAAACAAAACTCCGCATCACAGAGAATAAAATTTGTCCATTAGAACATGCAGTCAATACCATCAGTGGTAAATGGAAAATCCCAATTGTATGGCACCTCCATCAGGGTGTAAAAAGACCTGCAGATTTTTTTCTGCACATCGCGGATATGAACAGAAGAGTGCTCACAAGACAGCTGAAAGAATTAGAAGAAAGTGGCATCATCTTCAAGACCATCATTAAACAAAAACCACTGGAAGTAGAATATCAGTTAACCAGCTCAGGCAATCAACTGGTAGCGGCGCTTTGGAACCTGAACAACTGGGGTATTGAGTTACTGAAACCAGCAACCTGATTAGATCAAACAGACCGCAAACCATGAAAAGAATCCTAGTAATTACATTCCTGATGCTCAGTATAAATTCCTTATATGCACAGCCTTTCACTGTTAAATCGGTAGGTCTGGCCAAGCCCTTTCGCTTCCAGATTTACTACGGCGCAATGGGAAAAGGCGCTTTTGTACAATATGCCGGTCAGAAAGGCATCATCCCATTACGGATAAAAAGCCGTAGTGTAGACAGTACTGAGCGTAAGAATGGCCAGCCGGATATGACCACTTACGTATGGGATGAGGTGATTGACGGCCAGGTTACCGGTAGCTATGGATTGGTAGAGGGCTTGCGGAATCTGGACGACATCTGGTATGTGAGAAAGAAAGATGGCAAGCGCTTTTCGATGGAATACCTCAGACAAGAAACAGGCGAATACGACGGGGAAAACAAATACCTATTGCATGAAGCTCTAATTTCCTTCAATTATATGAACCACCACCGGCTCCGTATTGTTTATCCTGACGGGCAAAAAAAGGCATTCGAATTACCGGATTTTGACTCTCCGAGTTCTGTCAGGAACAGCTACATTGCCGATTACAATTTTGATGGCTATGATGACATTGCCTTTTCCATCCCAGATGCTGGCATGGGGGTTTACCGGACTTTCAGCATATACCTTTATCAGCCGGCTAAAAAACGTTTTGAAAAGTTGGCCGAGTCCAGTGATTCCAGGCTTAAATGCTCCGGGCTGAACAATGTTTCCATTGATAAAAATAAAAAGCTGCTGTACAGTTCTTGTCGCGGTGGTGCCAGGTGGTGGAAAGATGTGTACCGTTTTGAATCTGGCAACAAGTTAGTCTGGATAAAATCCACTGAAGTAAAAGAGTAAAATCCTGAAAAGGCATAAGGGAGGATGCTGATTCATCACCGCATCCCCATCCTATTAATCAATTAATGGCAATAGTTCTATCAGGTTATGGATGATCTGATCAGGTTTAGCGGTTTGCAACTGAGCAGCGGTATGTGCACCTGTGGTAATACCGATACTCAATCCGCAGCCTGCATTCTGTCCTTCTTCTATATCAATTGTAGAATCTCCAACTTTAACTACACTGCCCCGGTCTGTAATATCGAAACGTTTCATTGCAAAATCAATCATATCAGGATCAGGTCTGTTACTAGGTACGTCTGAAGCCGTCACTAAGGCATCAAAATCTACTCCTTCTTTCCATCCCAGCTTTTCAATGATGGAGCTTGCAGTAGGCCTGTCGTAACCTGTGTTGAGCACAGCCAGAATGTTTCTCTCTTTTAATGCCGAAAATACTTCGATGGCATTGGGCTGAGGCAATATTTCTTCTTTCGCGTAAGCATCGGTCAGGCTGATGATAAATTCTTCATAAATCTTTGTGGTAAGCGCTTCATCTGTGATTCCACCATAAGTAGAAAGTACAGAACGAATGGCTTGTCTTTTTTCTTTACCTGCTCCCTGAGCCAGTACTTCATCCAAACTAAATTCGAAACCAGCATTGTTAATGGCATTTCTGAGCGTCTTATAAACCAGGTTATCTTCATTCACTGTAGTTCCTGCCATATCAAAAACCACCATTGCTATTTTATTCTTTTTCATATCAATTTGCTAAACATTGTTTAATTAAGCTAATGCCTAATACAGTAAATGTTTAGCAAAACTAAACTTTGTTTATAAACAATAGTTGGATCTTATATTAAGTTTTTGTTAATTCTTGATGACATTAAACACCCTTCATGGTGGGGGAAGATCGGGTTCAGGAGTTTTTAGGTAGCAGCTATAGCTCTGGTCGTGAATCTGCTTTGAGATTATGATCTTTTTATTGCCTACCCAAACTACCCTGTGGCCACTGAGCTTTTTGCTGCTTTAACAAAGGAGGTCCAGCAATCTTCTATTGGCGCATCGATTACGAAATGGCAAAATCGTTCATTTGTCAGATTTTAAAGGTAAATATGTGCTGAGAAAAGATAAAAGTACCATGACAAGGGCTTTGAAATCATTGGCATCTCACTGGATTACAGTCGTTTTTTTTTTAAGTATTTTTACGAGGAGTTTTTCCGCTAATTTTTATAGAAATTAATAACATGGTAAATCATACACTTTCATTAGACATACAAAAAGATATCCAGGATATTGCAAATATCTCCGTTATCCCAAGAATATTGGAAGTGATCTGTAAAACAACCGGTATGGGTTTTGCCGCTGTAGCCAGAGTGACAGATCAGAAATGGATTGCCTGCAGTGTAAGAGATGAGATCAACTTTGGTATACTGCCAGGTGGAGAACTAGAGTTAGAAACCACGATCTGCCATGAAATCCGTCAAAGCGGTCATGGAGTAATTATTGACCATGTAGCCGAAGATCCGCTTTTCTTGAATCACCATACTCCACTGCGGTATGGTTTTCAAAGCTATATTTCGATGCCAATTTACCGCAAAGACGGTACTTTCTTTGGTACATTATGTGCGATTGACCCCAGACCAGCGAGGTTAAAAGAATTTCAGGTGGTGGAGATGTTCAAATTATACAGTGACCTAATTTCTTTTCATTTACACAGTCTGGATCGGGTTGACCTTGCCGAATCACAGCTAAAAGAAGAGCGTCAGGCCCTAAAATTAAGGGAACAATTCATTGCTATTTTAGGCCATGATTTACGCAATCCTCTCGGTGCGGTTTCCACCAGTGCTCAGATGATTTTAAGACAGCCTCTTGATGATAAAACCAGAAAGCTTGCGGAGATTGTAAAAAACAGTTCCTTTAGAATGAAAGAACTGATTGAAAATGTGTTGGATTTTGCCCGGGCAGATCAAGGTTCAGGTATTGCTTTAAATATTCAGGAAAATCAACCGATCAGCGAATTGCTCCAGGAGGTGATTACTGAGCTTCAGGCCATTTATCCGGACAGAAGAATAGATTTTGAAGAAGATTTAGCCTTTGCTGTTAAATGTGATGGCAGTCGTATTGCACAATTATTTTCAAATTTACTGGGTAATGCCTTAACTCATGGAGATAAAAATGGAGTGATTAAAGTTCATGCCGTTAGCGGCGCTGATTCCTTCCAGCTTTCAGTGAGCAATGAGGGTAAGCCGATATCGGATGAACGAATTGCCAATTTATTTCAACCCTATGTTAGAGGAGAAGGAAAAAATGGTACAGAAGGGTTAGGACTAGGACTGTATATCTGTTCGGAAATTGCAAAAGCCCATGGTGGGAAGCTAGTGGTCAGTTCTGACGACAAAGAAACCTGTTTCAGGTTAATACTTTAAAACTTTCTGGTTGGGGCTGATATTCCTAACAAATGTCAAGTGTTTTTGGGAGCCGCTAAAGGAACTTTGTGTCATCAATATATATCAACATGATGACTACAAAAAAATTAGCAATGGTTTCCGGAGCAAACGGACATTTAGGAAACAATCTGGTGAGGTTCCTTATTGACAAAGGAGTTCCGGTGAGGGCCTCCGTTCGCAACCTTAGCAATAAAACTCCTTTTGCCGGACTGGATGTAGAGGTAGTTCAAGCGGACATTACAGACAAAGCTTCATTTGTAAAGGCGCTGCAGGGAGTAGAAACCTTTTATGCCGTTGGCGCTGCATTCAAGTTATGGGCAAAAGATCCTAAAAAGGAAATCTACGATGTCAATATGGAGGGCACCAGAAACACCATTGAAGCTGCTGCAGAAGCAGGTGTAAAACGAATTGTCTATGTAAGTTCTATCGCCGCATTGGACTACACAAAAATACCCACCAAAGAAAGCTATGGTTACAATCCTGACCGCCGGGAAAGTTATTACAACTCAAAAAATGATGGTGAACGACTGGCCTTCCAAATGGCTAAAACGCTCGGCATAGAATTGGTTTCTGTAATGCCTGCTGCAATGATTGGCGGCGAAGCTTTTTTGCCACTAAATGTCTCTTACAACATCCTTAAGCTTATACTGAACAAAGAAATTCCGATAGACACGAAAATTACGCTGAACTGGATCGATGTAAAAGATGTGGCAGAAGGCTGTTGGCTGGCTGCAGAAAAAGGACGGGATGCTGAGCGATACATCCTGGCAAATGAGCAATGTATGACCATTACTGAAACTACGCAACTGGCCCGTAAACTTTACCCGGAGTTGAAACTTCAAGTTCCTGGTACTGTGCCTAAATTCCTATTGTTTACGATTGCCGGAATCATGGAGTTTTCCGCTAGAATGAGCGGTCGGACTCCCGTAATCACCAGGAATAACATTTCGATGTTTTCAGGCTTACAGCAGGATTTTGACATCAGCAAAGCCAGGCAAGAGCTGGGTTTTAACCCGAAAGCGCCTGAGCAGGCAGTCCGGGAAGCATTAGCTTACTTAATGACGCATACTGCGCTATTGAAATAGTTATTGTAATTTCAACGATCAAATTATTCTCATTTATGCTGCAGCAACAATTAATTGATTTTTTCAAATCCAGACATCCCCTGTCAAAAGCTGATAAGGATTTGATAATACAATATTTTGAACCGGTCCTCTATCCCAAAAACCGCATCCTTGAAGAAGAAGGAAAAGTACCAAAGTATCTTTATTATATTGTTTCTGGCTACCTTCGACTGTTCCATTATAATGAAAATGGCGATGAGGTGACCACACATATTAATTGTCCGCCGGGATTTTTCACCTCTTATTTCAATTTTATAAATGAGTGTAAATCGCCTGAAAATGTAGAATGTATTACTGAATGTGAACTGCTGCGAATTACTAAGGCCGACCTGGAAATGCTGACCAAAAAAAACATGGCCATGAAAGATTTCAGCATTGAAGTACTTCAGGAAGCCATTATTTACAATGAAAAAAGGTCTGTGGAATTAGCCAGTCTGACTGCGGAACAGCGTTACCTGAAGCTGATTGAAAACTACCCAGGAATTCTGCACAATGTTCCAATTACTTATATCGCTTCTTTTCTTGGAATGAAGCCCGAAAGTCTCAGCCGTATCCGAAGAAAATTGATGTCTTGAAATAACGGAATAAATGCAGCGAGGAAAACAGAATGCAGCAAAGAAAACGGAATAACAGACGAATTAGACTGTGCTGTAGAATCAATCATTGCGCTAAAAATTCCTGAAAGAATTTTAGCGCAATGATTTAATTGTTTTAATATTTCAGATTTAACTTTTATCGTTTCGCAACTAAATAACTTCCCACCTCTTTGCCGGAATCATCTAGCATACTGACCTGAATCTGCTTTTTTGTCGCTTTAATTTTAGTCAAAGTTCTGTTGCCATCCTTAGGTCCTCCCCCAATAATAATCGGGTAATTATTCAGGCTTTTAGCTGGCGGGTGGATTTTATACCTATGCGTATGTCCGCTTAAAACCAGGTCGACTTTTCCGCGGTTCATGAGGGGTTCAAATAGTTTTGTACAATGAGCAGCGCCATGTTCCTCACCAGAATAACGCGGAGGGATGTGCATCATCACCACACGAAAGGCTGCGTTTTTAAACTCCTTGCGGCTAATTTCCTGTTCCAGCCATACTGCCTGCTGTTCTCTGTATTGATCGAAATCCACAATCCCGGCGTATACAGGATGTGAATCGTCTTTGTCTTCACCGGTATCCAGGATCACAAACCGAACTGGTCCCAATGTAAATGCCGTATTCCCTACATGGTCAAAATAGGCAGCAAAATCACGTGCAAACTTACCCCTGGTTTCATGATTTCCGCGTACATAAACAAAAGGGGTGTTTTTTGCAAAGTAGTCTACACAAGGCTGCAGCATATTATTTACGATCTGTTTTTCATCCGATTGGTAATCGAAAACATCACCGTTGAAGAAGACAAAATCACGCTGATTTCCTTTATCCAGTTCCAAAAGATGGGCGATAGATTTAGGCCGGTCATGAATGTCATTGATCATCACAAAAGAAACTTCTGCTTTCGCAGGATCTGTATTTAAGAAGCTTTCCGTATTCCCGGAAATGGTAGCTCCATAGGTTAATTTATACGGTTGAAAATCTTTGATTTCCTTAGAAACAACCTTATAATGGTAGGTCGTACCAGGTTTCAGATGCTCCAGTTTAACACAGTTTAAGCGTCCTGCAGGTTTAAACCCCATCTCACTTTTGCCATAAGCTTTTTTATCGAGCTGCTCTGGCGATTCACCGTATTCTACCCAACTGGAACTGTCTTTACTGGTGATCCACAAGATGGTGATACTATTGCCAAAATTAGTCTGCAGATAAGGGCCGGTAATGATTTTAAAGTCTTCCTCGAGAGGAGTCTGTGGACTTGAAATTGCCTGCTCTGGTTTTAATATGGCCAGCCCCCCAAGCACAAGCCCTCCTTTCAGAAAGCTTCTTCTGTTTTCCTTCAATAAATTCTGTTTCATGCGGTTTTATTTGGTTCATCGCAATGCTAATTATAAATAACTGCGATTACAAACATTTTGTAACGCAACCGTTTGCGCATATTTATGGAAGATTTGCTAAGCCCTGGCAGCCTGCATTCCGGGCAGGCTTAAGTGCCTAATGCCTTTCACACTGATATTGATGATCACCTCATTAGATCATTTCTGTGCCCTACATCGGCCATACTTTACTTCAGCAAATACAGCCAGGCTAAGAAATTGTTTCTTCTAATCTGCGGAGCGCTGCGACAGGCGGGATAAAAACATATACCAGATTGACTTGTTTTAGTTAGCATAGATTTTCAATATAAAAAAGCAACACTATGGGACAATTAAATAATAAAACGATTGCCGTTTTATCGGAAAGTGGTTTTGAAGAAACAGAGTTGACCAGCCCGGTTCAAAGGTTAAAAGAAGAAGGGGCCACTGTTCGGATTATCTCTTCCAAGCCGGGTAAGATAAGGGCGATGAAGGGCGATCAGGAATGGACGATTGAGGTGGATGTTGATCAAACCATTACGGAAGCCAATTCGGATGATTATGATGGATTGCTTATTCCTGGAGGGGTATTGAATCCTGATTCTTTACGAAAGAATGAAGATGCGATTGCCTTTGTAAGGGCATTTTTTAGCGCTGGAAAACCGGTAGCTGCCATTTGTCATGGGCCACAGGTGCTGATAACTGCCGAGGTTGTAGCCGGCAGAAAGTTAACTTCCACAAAAACAATTAAAATTGACCTGGTGAATGCAGGTGCAGATTGGCATGACGAGGAAGTCGTTGTTGATCAGGGCCTGGTAACCAGCCGTAGTCCAGCCGATCTTCCTGCTTTTAACAAGAAGATCGTCGAAGAGTTTGCTGGTTTTGCTCAATAGCACATTTTGGTTGGCTATGCGATTTTAATATTCTACATGATAATCTTTTTTGAATGCCTGTCCAGACCATGCTTTTTTAGCCGTCCAATCCGCTGCTGGAGCCGTCCAGAATTCATTGTCGGCTGGTAATCCTAGAGGCAAAAAGCCAAGTGTTGCCATGTACAAACTCCCAGTTGAGGTGTAACTATCGGCAATACCTGGCTGCGAGCCACAGAAACCCAATACTAACCAACCGACTTTATCAAAGTTATCACATTGCTCAAACATGCGGTGCATCACTGCGGTAAGACCAGATCTCACTTGTGCAGGGCTGATTTGTGTGGGTAATTTATCCATCAAAGCGACCTGACCTAGGGCCTGAAACGCAGCGGTACGGTAAGTGACAGACCTGCCCATTGCTGGATACGTCCCATCTGGCCCAATGATCCGCTCTGAAAACTCTGAATAGCGAACCATGCGTTTTACCGCAGTATCATACATCTCTGTAGTAATTCTTTTCTTATCTGATAATACTTTGAAAAAATCAACCAGCATGGGGTGGATCACATAGGAGTTGTAGTAATCGATACTTAAGCTGGGGCCATCGCTGTACCAGCCATCTCCCTGATACCATTCCAGGATTTTCCTTTTTGCGAAATCCAGTCGTGCGGGATCGGGTTGTTCGCCAATACTCAGCAGGAAAGCCTCATTGATTCCAGCAAAAAGCAACCAGTTGTTATAAGCGCCTGTGCGTGTTCTTAAAGCTTTAAATTCCTCGGCAATTCTCGACTTCGTTAGGGCATCTAATGGTTCCCACAATGCTTTTGGTGCTCTCAGAAATGCCTGAGCCATATAAGCCGCATCTACAATCGGCTGGCTCTCCGTTCTAAAATTCAGGTAGTCAGGATTTGCCGGATCTACGGCATTTGCAATGCCTTTTAGTAATGCCAAACGCAGTTTCTTACGCATCAGACCTTCCTTTGTCTCCTCATCAGGCAAAGCGAGCCATGGCGCTACCCCTGCCATGGTGCGGCCGACAGCTTCCAGGTAAGTTACTTTTTTAAAGAAATCTGTGCTTTGGCCAGGAGGTACTTCTACCGGCATATTTTTTTTCAAAGTACCATCCGCGAGATTTAAGATCACGGGTGAGGATATTTTATACAGGAGTTCTGCCCAATATTGACGGTCCTGAGCGCCAGTTGTCACGTGGTTTTGTTTCGTTTTTTTTGAGGATTGCGCCTGAACAAAAGGACTAGCCATAAGAATGGCCACCATCAAAAACATGCTTTTAAGTTTATTCATTAATCAAGGTCTTTAGGGTTATTTAGCACTAATTTGAAAATATCTACTCGTTCCACTGGAAAGGTCTACGCTAAAACGCAATGCCTGCGGAACCTCATTTACTGAAGTAATTACCACAGGGATAAATTCGCCTGTTGCCCCATCTCTAACTAATATTTTTTTTGGTTTCTTTTTCTTAACCTTCTTAGCGAGATCAGACCAGTTCAATGCGACCTCCATTTTTTTTGCTGCTGCAGTTCCATTGTAAACTTCTTTAATGAATACCTTTTCTTTATGGTTTAGGTACAAAGGCAGCATTTCGCTCCCGGCTAGCAGGAAAGCCCCAACGCCATATACATCCGTATCGTCATAGCCTACTTTATCAGGTGCAGCACCTTGTGCCTGTACATAGCCTAATTTCCCATCTGGATGTACTGCAGTAGTCATCGCTAACCATGCTTTGTTCAGCACTGGCAGGTATTTTTTGTCTGCAAGCAAGTGGTTGTTGACGCCCCAGGCCATCGCATAACAAATGAAACCGGTACCACTGGTTTCTTTAGATGGGTAGCTTTCAGGATCTAGCAAGCTCGCATGCCAACTCCCATCAGGCTGCTGCAAAGCGGCCAGCTTCTCCGACATGCTCACAAATAACTGCTCTAGATTTTTTCTTTCCGGATGGGTTGCAGGCATCACAGAAAGCACTCTAACCAGCCCTCCGATTACCCATCCATTGCCACGTCCCCAAAAAACCTTTTTTCCATTCTTTTCCTTTTTGCCAAAATACCTGCTGTCTCTGTAGTACAAATCTTCGTCTTTATCATAAAGATATTCCGTTGATTTATTCCATAACTGCAGGGCCTTATTGAGGTATTTAGGATCAGCAGTGGCTTCCGTTAAATAAGCCAATGCGGGTGGCCCCATAAACAAAGCGTCACACCAGGCCCACTCTCTTAAATGAATGCGGTTTTTCCATTCCAGACTTTCTGTATGCGGCAGCATGGTAATGGTATCTGCCAATGCCTTAAAATCAGCAATATATTTAGGGTCTTTATAAATGGTATACAATTGGGAATACAGCTGTCCGACACAATAGTCGTCTGCAAAATGGCGGTAATGCCCGACCTCCCATTTATTATCCTCTCCTATCTGAATCAATTTTCGGTAATAACGTTCATCGTTGGCCAGCTTGGCCCAGGCCATCATCCCGGTATACATAGCACCACTTGTCCAGTCTTTTTTAGGATTTTTCCATCCGGCTGTCTCCAGGTGCTTCCATTGCCAGTCGGCCACTTTTTTCATTTGATAGAAAATAGAGTCTCCTGATAATTTAGTTGTTTGACTCCTGGCAACCCCTGCACCTAACAGCAGGGGAATCAAGAGTATTAAAAATGTTTGTTTACGCATTGGTTTAATTTGGTGTTTGGTTGTTTTATTCTGCTGCTTAATGAAGCTAAAAAAATGTAATCGTTTTCATAAAGCCAGGCCTCAACGAACATACGCTTGCTTTTTTGCCATTATTTCAGTTCTATACCTAATATTACGTCAGGAAGGAGCTTAAAAAAAAGAATTTGCATACTGATATAGCGCAAACGTTTGCAGAATTTAACGACGTGTTTTCATTCCCTGCTTTCTATCCAATAATTCATCTATAGATCCTCCTGTAGAAGACAGATTAGGCTCACAAAACGGGGTCGTTTTGCTGAAAAGAAAAATATCCCTGGCCTTAAGTAATTTAGACCAGGGATATCTCAACGCAAACGTTTGTTTGGGTGTATTTAGGCCCAGGATTTATCCCCTTTTTTATAGGGAACACTCCCTTCAAACCGACCCGGTGCGGCCACATAACGCATGGCCTTTGTTACCCCCACTTCAGAAGTAAAATATCCAAAGAAAGCCAGCTGCTTCATCATCGTAAAATAATGAGAAGGCAAATCTCCTTTGTTTACCTGGTAGTCTTTTGCTGCTTTATCCAATGCGAGCAACAGGGACAGGCGCTGCGCAGCGCTTGCTTTTAGAAAGTCTGTTCCATGCATTTTTTTGCAGGCTGCATCCAGCTGTGTAATCCCCTCCTTAAAAACTTTCTGGTCTTTTGCTTCATAGCAATCATCCACGATAACAGTCATGAATGCGCCAACTTTTGCCGCTTTTGCACCCGGACTCTTAGCCGTGTCAGGCAGTATCGTATCGGCTACTTCGTCTAAAAAGGACTGATCCTGCTCCGTAAATAAGCTTGGCCTTGCTGTTTTGTTAGGACTGCAGCCAGTCAGCAGCACATCAGCGCCAATCATTGCCCCACCCGTAAGCAAAGCGATCATTTTTAAAAGTTCTCTTCTATCCATAAAATCAGCTGTTATTTTTCTTTAATTCGGACACGGCATGATCCACTGCCCTGGCGGTTAAAGCCATATAAGTAAGGGACGGATTCTGACAAGCAGAGGAGGTCATGCAGGCACCATCGGTCACGTAAACATTAGTACAATCCCATACCTGGTTCCATTTATTCAGCACCGAAGTTTTTGGATCTCTACCCATTCTTACAGTGCCCATTTCATGAATCCCATGCCCTAAAGCATGGCCACCATCATAGGTATTCACGTTTTTCACACCTGACGCTTCCAACATGGCACGCATTTCCTCCTGCATATCTTTGCGCATTTTCAACTCATTCTCTTTCAATTCGGCATCCATATTCAATACCGGCAGTCCCCATTTGTCTTTCACCATTTTATCAAGGGATATTTTATTTTCATGGTATGGAAGGATTTCACCAAAGCCGGTTGCGCCGATCGTCCATTGACCCGGTTCGGTTAAAGCATCTTTTAAGTCGCCGCCAAGCTGTAATTCGGCGATCTCCCTACCCCATCCTTGTCGGCTAGCGCCTCCCTGATAGCCAAAACCACGCAGGTAATCCCGTTTATCGCCACCTAGATTGACAAACCTTGGAATATAAAAACCATTCGCTCTTCTACCGTACACATATTGGTCTTCAAAACCTTCTACGGTTCCAGAAGCCCCAATATTATAGTGGTGGTCCATCACATTGTGCCCTAATTCTCCACTGCTGCTGCCCATACCTTCTGGCCAAACCTCAGTTGCGGAATTCATCAGAATCCAGGCGGTATTTAAGGTCGAAGCACATAGAAAGACAAGCTTACTTTTAAACTCGATAGTTTGATTGGTTTCTGTATCCAAAACCTCTACACCTGTTGCCTTTTTAGCATTCTTATCGTATAGTACCTCCTTTACCAATGAGTAAGGCCGAACGGTCAGATTTCCAGTTTTCATGGCAGCGGGTAAAGTAGAAGATTGTGTGCTAAAATATCCACCAAACGGACATCCTTCCCAGCAGCGATTCCTAAACTGGCATTTTGTTCTGCCGGGAATCCCGGCGGTCAGGTTGGCCACCCTGCCAATGATTAAATGCCTTTTTTCATGGTATTCTTTTTTTATTCTTTCGGCAATGTCTTTTTCCACACAATTCAACTCCATAGGCGGTAAAAACTGACCATCAGGCAATTGGGGAAGCTGCTCAATAGAGCCGCTGATTCCTGCAAATTTCTCTACATGGTCGTACCATGGGGCGAGGTCATCATAGCCAATTGGCCATGGAACGCCGACATTATCTTTTTCATTAGCTTCGAAATCCATCGGACTCCAGCGGTAAGACTGCCTACCCCATAGAATAGAGCGACCACCCATTCGGTAGCTGCGCCACCAGGTAAAAGGTTTGGTTTCTGTATAAGGACAGTCCTGTTCATTTGCCCAGCCATCCATGACTTCTTCGGCAGCTGCCCAACCCCGGTGAATCACCGGATAATTCTTTTTCTGTTCTTGTGTGGTACGGCCATGATGTTCCATTTCCCAGGGATTTTTCTGAGCGGTCTTATAATCTTTAACATGATCATAAGGCCCTCCCCGTTCTAACATCAGTACTTTTAGTCCTTTTTCACAGAGTTCTTTTGCAGCCCAACCTCCGCTTATGCCGGAACCGACAACAATGGCATCGTAAGTGTTATTTTCCAATTTGTGTGTGGTTTATTTTAATAAAATCGCCTGCACCCATCCTTAACGTTAATTTTAAATGTACCTAATTACATTGCTCCCATTCAACTGTTATATAGCTAAAAAAATATGCTATCTGATCAATTATTAGATTAAATAACCTTATTTTAGGTTAGAATAGCAGATGAAACAACACACAAAGCAGCCTTGATGAAAACATTAATACAAAAAATTTATGTGGAAGAACATCATTCTTTTGCTTGTCGGACCTATAAAACACCTCATTTTGAAACGGCCTGGCACAAGCATCTGGAATGTGAATTGATCCTGATCACCGCAGGAAATGGAACAGCTTTAATCGGTGATTATATAGGAGAATATAAGGAAGGAGATGTGTTTTTTCTGCAGAGCAATGTGCCGCATTGGTTCAGAAAACTACAGAATAATGCTATTGGCAGTGCCATTGTTCTTCAGTTTTTAAGCGATTTCTGGGGTGACGTTTTTTTATCCTTGCCGGAGATGAAACCTGTTGCAAGGCTATTAGGGCAAGAAAATACCGCCATTCAGTTACAAGGGGCATTGTCAGATGAGATCACTGCCATCATCCGGCAGCTCGAATATGCGGAGGGTCTGGATCGCATTCAGCTGCTTTTGAATGCCATGCTGCGCATCGGCAGTTCTAATGAATACCAGGTGGTCACGATGGCGAGCAGTACATCAAGTAGCTCTGCAGAAAATTCGGTTATAGAATCTGTCATAGATTACTCGTTTAAGCACTTCCTGAGTCCTATTTCTTTAAAGGAAATTTCCGGAATCACCAACATGTCTATCCCTGCTTTTTGCCGGTTCTTTAAACGCAACATAAAAAAAAGCTATCTTGATTTCCTGAAAGAGATCAGAATTGGACATGCCTGTAAGTTATTAAGGGATACGGATCGTGCAATTTTAGACATCTGTTACAACAGCGGTTACAATAGCTGGGCGAATTTTAGTAAACAGTTTAAGGTAGTCTCCAAACTCAGTCCTTCAGCCTATAGAAAACAATATAAAAAATAAGTACTGCTGTAAAATTACTTTTCAGTAAAAGAAAAAACTCCCTTGAAACGTATTTCAAAGGAGTGTTTATGTTTAAGTTTATCAATGGATGCCGCTCACCATTATTTTACTGCCCAGGTTAATCCATTTTGATTGTCCGCTCCAGCAAACTGACGCTGCAATGCGGCTTTTAAATTTACATCATTCACGGTATATTCTCCTGTTGGATAAGCCCATCTTGTTGGAATCAAATTATTATTGGCATTTGCAGGACCAATATCAAATTTTGGGACACCAGTTCTTCTATAATTGTAATAAGCTTCGCGACCAGAATTCTGAAAGAAAGCCACATATTTTTGTTCCAGAATCTGCTCCAAGCCTGCTTTAGTATTTCCGATGTACGCGTTTTTTGTCAGGAAAGCTGAAATTACAGGAGGCGTTGTGATGCCATAAAACTTGATGGATTCCGTAATGCCCTGCTCATAATAACTGGCTGCATTTCCAGATGCCCAGCCTCTGTTGATCCCTTCAGCGATGATAAAATTAGTTTCTGACGCACCAAGCTGAACTGCAGGAATTCCCGATGGCGAGGAAAGCCAGTAGTCAAAATTAATCATGCTCAATTTTCCGGCAATGGCCTGATCTTTTAAAGTGGTCTGTAATTCGCCAGTGCGCCCTCCTTTAAATGAGCTAAATTGACTGGCATAACCAGGATCACCGCTTAATTTGGCGGAATCGGTCGGCAAAGCCACTACAAATACCCTTGGATCATTTGTTTTGGTCAGGATGTTCATATAGGTTGCACCCAGATTATTTCTAAGGTCTTTTTTCAATACTACACCATTAGAAGGCCATAGCGGATAATTATTGGAAACATTCGAGGTATTGTAAACCAGCTGAAAATTATCCGCATTGCTCAGGATCAAAGGGTATTTAGCAGGATTAGATACAATTGCTGCAAACTGTTCTTTTATTTTCAAATCTGGCGTATCCTCCGCACGTTTACTTAAAGAGATCAGGATCCTCAAATGTAAGGAGTTGACCAGTTTCTGCCATTTGGCAAGATCGCCACCATAAAAGAAATCACCATCTACCTTCGTCTGCGCCAATACAAAAGGTGTTAAATTCGTGTTCGCTTCTTCCAGCAATTGCAGCGACTGGCGGTAAACTTCTTTTTGTTCATCGTATTTCGGCTTGAAATTAGCCTCTGACGCACCTTTTAAAGCCTCACTCATTGGAATATCGCCAAACATTTCTGTAGCAGAAATAAAGAAATAAGCTTTGAAAAACTTGGCGAGTGCCAGGTATGCTGCAGCAGGTTCCCCCACTCTCATCGCTTCGATTTCCATGCGCTGCACGTTTCTCAATTGCGTATAAGCTGCATAATCTGAAGTGGTCCAATTGTAAGACTGGTTTCCATAGTAAGCTTCGTTCATCACCATAAACTGATTATGGCGCTGGTCTGTGGTCCATGGTGCTTGTGAGCTGTTTAACAGTAAGCCTGTAAAAATCAGCTTCGGCGAAACATTTAAGATGGCTGCAGGATCTTTTTGCAATTCTTCCGTTTTCTTGCAGGAAGAACATGCGATGATCAGCATGCCTGCTAATATTGAATATATTTTAGTTTTCATAAGTCTAATTTTAGAAAGTAACATTTAAGTTGAGACCAAAGCTTTTTACCGAGGGTGTCTGCAATCCAGCACCGGAGATAAACTGATCCAGGTCCATATTTCTGGTTCCTTTACCCGTAAAATAGAGGAGATTTCTACCTACCAATGATAGACTTGCGGCACTCAGGATCTTTGTTCTTTGCAGGAAGTTTGCTGGCACGTTATAGGTCAGCACTACCTCTCTCAGCTTCACAAATGTTCTGCTGCGCATCAGTTCATAATTCGATCTGTTAAAGTTTCTAGCCCAGGTCTGGTACAATACCGGGACATCATTATTGGCAAATACGCGGGTATCAGAAATCACATTGCCATCCTGGTCGGTATTTAAAGCACCGCTAACAATCTTTAAACCATCCGTCATCACGCTGCCTTTCCAACTGGAGTTTGCTCTGTTTTGCCAGTCCAACAGTCGGTAAGGGCTATCAGATGCTGGTGCAGTTCCAGAGTTCCATTGAGAATCATCCACAGCATTGGCGATTTTGCCACCAAAACGACCATCCACCTGGAAACTCAAACCAATACTTTTGTATCTGAAAGAGTTGTTGATACTGGCTACAAAATTATTGTCGCTATAGCCAACAAGGCTTCTATAAGGATTTAAAGCAGGCAATCCATTCGTACCTACAATCATTTTTCCGTTCGGATCACGCTGGAAATCGGTAATGAAATAACCATCGGCTCTATCTCCAACTTTGATTAATCCATCTCTTTCCAGGATGCCATCAATTTTATTCAGCCAGCGGTGATTCGTTGACCAGTTCAGCACTACATTCCATAAGAAATCAGTGGTCTTTACCGGACTTCCGTCTACCGTTATTTCCAGTCCTTTTCTCACATAGGTAAACGCATTTTTTTGAGTAGAAGTCACTCCTGAAGTCGGACTCACTGTAAGGTTTACAATTTCCGGCCCTTCAATATTATAGAATGCGGCAGCATCAAATCCGATCCTGTTGTTTAAAAATCTGGCTTCCAGTCCTACCTCTGTTGTTTTCACCCTTGCCGCTAAAATATCAGGGTTCGTCAGGACGCCGCTATAAGTAACTCCTGTATTGTTGTTCCATCGGGTGGCGTAAGGTGTATACGTGGAGTTCAATTTATAGATGTCGTATTGTGCATCTTCTTTAGCAAGATCAGAGGCCACATTGGCATAAGAACCTCTCATTTTCAAGAAGGAAATTCCTTTTGGCAGTTCAACCATTTGAGAAATTACGGCACTTAATGAAGCTGAAGGATAGAAATAGGCATTGTGCTTTTTAGGTAAAGTGCTGGATTTATCATACCTCCCGGTTAAGTTCAGAAACAAATAATTCTTATAATCCAAGTCTACCAAACCGTAGGTACTGGCTACTTGTCTGTGCCCATAATCATTCGTTGGTACCGAAGGCAATACGGTGTTAGCCAGGTCATATACGCCAGGAACAATCAGTCCGCCATTGGTACTTGCACTTAATGAGCTTACTTTTACGGTTCTTAAATTTGCAAAAACCGAAGATTTGAATCCAAAATCTTTAAATCTATCCGCATAGCTGAATGAGGCTTCGGTATTGTTTTCCCAGAATTTATCGTATACCTCCTGATAACCACCTACCTGGTTTACGCCATCATTATAGAAGTTTCCTGATACCGGAATACGTTTAGTGCGGGACCTGTTCCAGGTACTCACATTACTTCTAAGGTTAAAATTCAACTTATCGGTAATGCTGTATTTCATGGAAAGGTGTCCATAGATATCATCTTTTGCATAGCTATGCAAGTTTTCATAAGCCGTAAAATACGGGTTGTTATAAATTGTATATTCTCTGTTGTATTGCTGAATATTCTCCTGACCAGGTTTCCAGTAGTTCTGAAGATCTCTGACGTCGTAATCGGCACCACCCCAGATGTTCATCAGGTATACATAACTGTTGGGCCCATAATTCGCATCCGGATAGTTTGGTGTGATCTGTTTATTGTAATTGATATTCGCTTCAAACCTTACTTTTTTACCTGCATTTAATCCGCCTGAAAAATTAAAGTTTGTACTGCCTAATTTGGTATTTGGCACTGTACCACGCTGCAGCATCTGCGAAAGTGAGACACGCATATCACCAACTTCACTTTTGGTAGAGATTGCGACGTTATTGGTGCTCAACAGTCCATCACGTAGGAAATTCTTCAGGTTATCTTTTCCTCTCGCCAGCCATGGGATCGGTACCAGCGCTTTAGTGACCGGATCAACTGGACTATTGTATTGATTGATGAGCTGACCTTCAAATCTTGGTCCCCATACAAAATAATCATTGTCGTTGATACCACCACCTTTTCCATCTTTAAATTCATACTTAAAATTGTCGCCAGCACCATAAGCAGTCTGATAATCAGGGATTGCATTATAGCCGGTTTGTAACTGTGTACTGGAGTTAAAGTCGACCGAAAATCCTTTGCTGATCGAGCCTCCTTTTTTTGTGGTGATCAGGATCGCTCCTCTCTGACCCCTGCTTCCATACAATGCAGCAGCATTTGCACCTTTCAATACGGAGTACGTTTCAATATCATCCGGACTTAAGTTCCAGGAATCGGAGCTGATCGGTACGCCGTCTACTACGATCAGCACCCCAGACTGTCCCCGCAGGTAAATCCCAGGATCTCCAAACAGGTTGGCACTTGGGGTAATCGTCAGACCGGCAACTTTTCCTGTCAGCGAGCTGATTCCATTGGGTTCCCTTGCCTTTACCAGATCGCTTCCTTTAACTTCCTGAACGGAGTAGCCTACTGCTTTTTTCTCCTTTTTAATGCCTAGTGCAGTCACCACCACATCATCCAGCGATTTACTGTCGCTCTGTAAGGTGATGTTATTTGCAGAGATACTGCTCACTTTTACTTGTTTAGTCTTGTAACCAATCGATCTGATTTCCAAAAGATCTTCCAGTGCTCCAATGATACTAAATCCCCCTTTAAAATCAGTTGAAGTACTTTTTCCGTTATTTTTGTTCGTCACAGTCGCACCAGGAATCGGCCCCGATTCATCTGCAACAGTCCCGGTTATTTTGGACTGCCCATACATGTTAATGCTGCAGAACATGAGAAATACCGTGAATAGTAATTTCCCTTTTGTGTAGAATTGATTCATAATTTAGTTATTGATTTGTTTAGCAAAACTAAACTCTGTTTATAAACACACTACTAAACATTCGTTAAGCATTTGTAAACGACCATAACTAAACCATTGTTTATGTGGATGAAAAAAGCCCGATTCTTAATTAAAGAACCGGGCTGGTTAGGATTAAATTAACATTAGTTGTGATTAACCGATTTTATCGGCGCTGGGCAGCGATAGCTATCAATAGAAATCAGCACCACATTTCTTGTTATTGTAGGTTAAGGATTTATAATAACGCTTTTCTGAATTTTATCCTTCCTATCAAAAATTATGGGTTATCACAATCTATATAACTATTTTTGCGACTTCAACGGCTTTCATACTGTTGGATCGCTCTACCCTACTTCCTAAAAATCCAATGACAGAAAGACCTCTTTTTTCCCTATCCATTCGCCAGACGATCGCCTTATTACTGGCCTTATGCCTTTCTATTCCTGCTTTTGCGCAAAAAAACAAACATATAAATCAGGATCATCAGGACATTTCGATCCTTTCTGACTCAGCCACGCTGACGAAAAGCGATTACCTCAGCCATCTTGAAAAAGTATTTGAAACGGTTAATAAAGTTCCCGTTACCGTGGGTTCCTTTAAGAAGCTGACTCCCATAGCCGCACATTTAACACAGGATGAAGCTGCCCTTGCTTTACTCAAAAGCAGGCTCAGCCAAAGTGATAGAACGCCGAACCTGCAAAACCTGCAGATGGATCAGACTTTACTGAAAGAGCTTCAAACCAACAATACGGAGTGCCTGACAGATCTCGATGAATATGAAAAAGAATTGAGGGAACTAAAAACAGAAATCCTCAACCTGCGTAAGGATACGGTGCTGATCAAGCTTTTCACACTGCCCTCCATGCGCACCCTGTTTAAAGACGAATTTGCAGAGCTCCAGAAAAAACACCTGGTCATGGATAGCCTCCTGAAAACGGCCACTTTATCGATAAATAACCTGCAGGCGCGAACTTCAGCGAACCTGATCAACATTAAAG
This sequence comes from Pedobacter polysacchareus, assembly GCF_019802255.1. Classification (GTDB taxonomy): domain Bacteria; phylum Bacteroidota; class Bacteroidia; order Sphingobacteriales; family Sphingobacteriaceae; genus Pedobacter; species Pedobacter polysacchareus. The sequence continues at coordinate 392,161 of NZ_JAHYSS010000003.1, forward strand.
AACTGATGTACCTGACGGACAGACAGCTCGATGCAGTCAGCATCAAAGCTTTCGGGAAAGAACGACGCTACCTTTGGGAGTCTTCAACGCGTAAAGGTAAAGGTCTTGGCTTCCGTAAGTTCATCAATGGCGAACAAGAAATATCAGGCTATTACTTCGTTTACACCCGAAGCAGCCGCATGCTACTGATCTTTACCTGCCTCACTTTCTTCTTCTGGGTGTTCTTTAATTTCAGGAGCATGAAGCGGCACGACCGATTGGAAGCGCTCGACGACTTCTCTTTACTGAATCCACAGCCCTACCTGATTACCTTTATCATGCTGTTTACCCTGGCCCCGATATTCGACCTCAAGGCACCGGCATTATACATCGAATCTGTACAGATTATACTCGCTATTTTACTGACATTTTTCTTCCGTAAAAGACTTTCTTCAAAGCTGTTTTACTATTGGTGCATCTTTGCAGTACTACTATTAGCACCGGTTTTTCTACGTTTATTAGGAATTCCTCCAAAATTTCAGCGCTGGCTGCTGCTCTTCCTAAGCATCAGTTCTATGGTCTTTGGGACTATGATCCTAAGGAAACTGGATGAGCAGGAAAAAAGGTATAGAATGATCCTGGTAACTGGATATATTTATACCATCTTCGCCTTCATTGCTGTTTTTTGCAATCTTTTTGGCCGTTTCACACTGACACAGATTTTCTATTCCACAGGAGTCAATTCTTTGCTGAATGCCATTTCCTTAACCATCCTGGCAAAAGTATTTGTGGAAGCCTTTTTACTACAAATGAAAAGCAGCAGGATCCGTAAAGGTTATCCTGAATATTTCGACTGGCATCCGGTGATTTCAGGTCTTAAAAGGATTACCGGAATTGGTGCAACCATCATCTGGTTTATTATTTTCACCACCAACCTTAATATTTTCAATGGCCTGTACGAGTCCTTAATGGAAGTCCTTATAGAAAAAAGAACGATTGGAAACTTCTCCTTTACCTTTGGTGGTATCGTCCTGTTTTTAGGCATCATCTGGACCGCCAACTTTTTACAGAAATACATTGCCTATTTCTTTGGAGATACTGGCGATGATGATATTGAAGACAATAAAGGGCAGCGTTCAAAATTACTGATTACACGCCTGGTACTGCTCATTGGAGGATTCATGATCGCCGTTGCCGCATCCGGACTTCCAATCGACAAAATTACCGTCATCCTTGGTGCCCTTGGTGTGGGTATCGGACTAGGTTTACAAAATATCGTGAGCAATTTCGTATCAGGGATCATTCTTATTTTTGATAAAACGATCCGTATAGGTGATGTGGTGGAATTGAGCAATAAAAAAGGAAGGGTGAAAGAAATTGGTGTTCGTGCGAGTACCCTGCTCACAGAAGAAGGTGCCGAAATTATTATTCCTAACGGGGCGATTTTATCAAACAACATCATCAACTGGACGCTCAGCAATAACCAGATGCGGATAGACATCTCTTTAACGATCGCTAAGCCATTCAATTCAACGGAGGTAGTGAATCAGATCAGGGATATTATCATCAATAACAACAACGTCTTTATCAACAAAGAACCAGTGATCATGATCAGTCCGGTGAGTAAGCAGAACAGCAACATAAAAATATACTTCTGGTGTAAGGACATTTCCAATGCGGATATGACCAGGAACATCGTGATTGCGCAGATATTTGAAGCCTTTGAAGAGAAAGAAATAGAAATTGTATAATTAAACCAGGAGATCCTAATTATGAAAACTGCTTTTTATTCTCTTATGGTTATCATGTTCTGCAGTTCAGCCACCTGCAGAAAAGCACAATCAGGTAGTACTCTGGAGCACAGCCTCATTGGCACATGGAAATACATTGGAAAAAGCGGGGGTTATGCCGGCAAACAAGAAAAAGCCGATCCATCACGGAAGGTGATTCTTCAATTTAACAATGGGTTCCGTTACCAGCAAAAGATAAACGACAAGATTTCCGACCAGGGATCTTATGAAATATTTAAGGTGAAAAGCATTTATTCGGGGAAGGAAGATCATGCGATACGTTTCAGATCGACATTAACCGCTCCGAGTAGAGACCATATCATTTCCATGCGAAATGACAGCTTAACACTTGCTGATAACGTCTATGATGGGTTTCAGATGGAATACATCAGAGCAACCCCTAAGTGATTCGATATATTATATTTATATTTAGTGAGTTAACATCTCCAACAATACTAAATGGACAAAAAAATCTCGAACACAGATTCATTGCCCTAATCAGAAAATCGTACTAACGATCCTAAGCTTGACCTGCCAAATTATAAATATCCTAGCCTAGATTTATTAGAAAGCTATGATGAAAGCATCGCTATTGATGCAGAAATACTTGAAGTAAATAAACACAAAATAGTCCAAACATTCAGCTATAGCAAAATTGAAATACTAAGTATAAGAGCTATAGTTGGACCAACACTTACCCGTTACGAATTTGTTACAGCACCAGGTGCTAGGGTCACAAAAATTAAAAGTTTAAAAGGTGATTTAGCCCTAATTTTGGCTGCCGATATTAATATTATAGGCCCTATCCCGGGAATGGGAACTATGGGTATCGAGGTTCCTCATAAAACTCCTGGAATAGTATCTATTCGGTCCATCTTGGCCACTGAAAAATTCCAAATGTGTGACTTTGATTTACCTATTGCTCTGGGTAGAACTATGAATAATGAGGTGACAATTGTCGATTTAACTAAACTACCTCACTTGTTGATTTCTGGTGCAACTGGCCAAGGTAAATCGGTATGTCTCAATGCCATACTCTTTTCACTGATTTATAAAAAACATCCTTCACAATTGAAGTTTGTGTTAATTGATATTAATAAATTAGAATTGAGTCTTTTCCTGGGAATACAACAGCACTTTCTAGCTAAATTACCAGGTAAGGTAGATCCTATTATTACTGATAAACAAAGTGCGATAGATGCACTCACGGGCTTGACTATTGAATTGGATTTACGTTATGATTTATTGAAGAATGCTGGCCTGCGTCATATTAAAGAATACAACCAAAAGTTTACAGATCAGAAATTAGATACGAATCATGAGCATCGATTCCTTCCATTTATTGTAGTAATGATTGATGAGTTTGCTGAATTATTAACAGCAAATAAACAACTGGAATTACTAATAAGCCGTTTGGTACAGCTAGGACGGGCCGCAGGTATTCATCTGATCATATCCACACAACAGCCTTCTGTGAAAATTATTACAGGTACAATTAAAGCAAATTTCACTTCTAGATTAGCATTTAGAGTATCGTCTCCTATCGAATCCCGGACAATTCTGGATCATAATGGTGCGGAGCTGTTAAATGGAAACGGTGATATGCTGCTATCTACAGGAGCTGAAATTATTCGCTTGCAAGGCGCTTTTGTAGATACAAAAGAAGTGCTTAGATTAAATCAATTTATTGGCTACCAACAAGGATATCCCGAAGCCTATTTATTGTCAAAATATGTGACGGATCCATTTCCCTCTTTAACTTCGGTTCGTCGTGATTCGTTATTTTCTGATGCGGCAAGATTAATTGTGATGCATCAGCAGGGATCTACTTCTCTTATACAGAGAAAACTAAAAATTAATTATGATCGTGCTTCCCATATTATTGATCAATTAGAAGCTACTGGAGTAATTGGGCCATTTTGCGGAAGTAATGCGAGGGAAGTCAAAATTCATGATGATTATGATCTCGAAGTGTTTTTGCATAGTTTAAATTTAGATCAATCTACTTTTTTTATCCCAGAACCTATAAAAGCAGAACCCAAGCAGACTAAAGTCACTCCAATTGACACACCTAGTATAAAACCAAAAACCGATTCTAATAAGGGCAGCTTTTGGAACCGATTCTTTAGTGAAATTTTTTAAGATTAACCCCTTAAATAGGGTTTCATCACCATTTCCAGCATATCAATTAATTCGATATCCATATATTGATAATCATCAGGAATATCCATTACAACAACCTGCCTATGATCCAATAAAGATGGATATTTCTGCTGTATCCATTGTTTATGCTGCTTTTCCATGACAAATATCAGGTCAGCCCATTCCAGTAATTTTTCATTTACTTTAATTCTGGCAGAGCTCGATGTCCCTGCAGAACGAACACTGATGCCATCCACATTTTTGAATATATCTTCGGCAGTTCTACTACGCCATTGATTACGGCTACAAATGAAAAGAAAATTGTTCAAATCTAAAGTACAATTAAAGGTTACAGCTTTGGGAATTAAATGAAGGAGAATTCCAAAGGTGCAAAATTAGTTGATGATAAAATAAAATTCCCTAAAGTGACAATAGTACACCTCCTCCCTTTCGTCTTAAACCCCATGATTTTCGCTTTGATGCATATCATGAGAAATTGTGACTAAAAACCTGATCTTTGTAAAAGACGAAAAGCCTTAATTTCTTATATTATGGGTAGATCGTTTATTACAAAAACAAGGAACACATTGCTAAAAAAATACAATTCTTACCAGTTACTTTTCATCAGCCTGATCGCCGCATTATTTGTGATGTATCCAGATATGACCTGGTTGCCATTCGAGCTGAAAAACATTGCTGAATCGGAGAAAACCAATTATGTTGCTTTCTTTTTGTTGCGCTATACTTTCCTGGTCGCATTGGTCTTTTTATTGATAAAAATCAACTTACATCAGATCAACACTGTGCTCTTCAAAAAGCGTTTCGCCTATAACACACTAATTTCTGCGGTGGCCTACATGATCTACGGAGGCCTTACTTTTTTGATCTATGGACGATTGAAACATTTTGGGAGTTTAGTCCTGTTCCAATTTTTTGTGGTATCCATTCTTAGTACGCTAATGGGACATATCGTGATCCTGTACCATGAACAGCGGAAAAGAGAGCAGGAAATTGAGGAATTAAGGGTAAAAAATCTGCAAAGTCAGTATGATGCTTTAACCAACCAGATTAATCCGCATTTCTTTTTTAATTCACTAAATGGCCTGACCTCCTTAATCCGGAAAAAGAACAATGAAGAAACACTGACTTATGTAAATAAGCTGTCTGATGTATTTCGCTACATCCTTCAAAGCAACAAAAAAGGACTAGTTACGCTTGGAGAAGAGCTGACATTTGTGGATGCCTTTCGCTATATGATGGAGGTCCGCTTTGCAAATAAACTGGAATACCGTGTAGATATTGATGAAAAAGTATTGTCACAGAAGATCCCAGTCCTTTCTATTCTTCCGCTGCTTGACAATATAGTGGTTCACAATATGATCGACAGCGATCATAAAATGACCGTTGACCTCTCTATTAATGCAGCTAATGAATTGGTGGTTTCTAACCCCATTTACCCGAAACTAGCTCCTGCGGCAACGAACGGAACAGGACTTAAAAACTTAGAAAGTCGATTTCTATTGCTGATGAATAAGCAGATCCGGATAGAAAACAAAGCGGATAGATTCAACGTTTACTTACCATTAGGATAACCAATATGAAGCTACTGATTGTTGAAGATGAGACTGCTGCTTACGAAAGTTTAGTAGAGATTTTAAACGAAATTGATCCTGATATAGAAGTGATCGGAAATACTGAAAGTATCAGCCAAACCATTAAATGGCTGAAGGAACGTAACCTACCTGATCTGATCTTAATGGACATCCATTTGTCTGACGGTACTGCGTTCTTGATATTTGAGCACATAGACATAGAAATCCCGATCATTTTTACAACAGCTTATGACGAGTACGCAATCGAAGCATTCAAAGTAAACAGCATCGACTACTTACTTAAGCCTATAAAAACCTATGAATTGCAACGTGCAATTCAGAAATTCAAGAAACTTTCCCGCAGCCAGCTCAGCGAATATTTATCCAAATTACCACAGCTTGCCCCTACAGCTCGTTATACCAGCAAACTATTAATTCCCCTGAATGATAAACTACTGCCAATTAATATTCAAGAGGTTTCTTTTTTTTATACTAGTGATAAAAATACGATTGTGGGTCTGAAAAATGGAAAAACTTACAGCTACCCAAAAACTTTAGAGCAGATTTTTAACAGCTTAAATCCAGCCCATTTCTATCGGGCAAACAAACAATATATTCTTTCCCGACATGCCGTTCAAAACATTACGATATGGTTTGACAGCCGGTTACTCATTACCCTCGACACGGAAGTTCCTGAACGCATTTATATCAGTAAAAATAAAGCTGCCGATTTTAAAGATTGGTTTGTCAATGGGTAAGAAAATAAGTTTTCCGCATCGGCTTTCGTCTTTAAGTGCTTGATTTTCGCTTTGGTTCCCCACCTCAAAAATGCAGCTGCTAATTTCTTGATTTTTGTATCATCAGACCTTAGAAGATGACATTTCATGCAGGCAATCAGTAAACAAGAAAGTACAAACAAGAGAATTACAGTAATCGATGCCATGCGTGGCATTACCTTAATCGGAATTTGCGCCACACATGCCTTCCAGCATTTCGGCGCATTTTCCAGTAATGCAGCTCCGCTATTTCCCTGGATTGGCACAATGGATGAAATCAGCACCTGGATCCTTCAATATTTGGTCATGGGCAAATTCTTTATCATTTTTTCTTTTCTCTTTGGCCTGAGTTTCTTCATCCAAATGGATAGCGCAGCTAAAAAAGGAATTGATTTTCGAGGGCGATTTGTGTGGCGTTTAACCTTACTTTTTTTGATCGGACTAGCGCATAGTGCTATTTTCCGCAATGATATTTTAATCATTTATGCCGTATTGGGTCTGCCTTTGGTGCTGATGTATCGTTTACCTGATAAATGGCTGATTGCTATTGCACTGTTTTTTGTGTTAGGTGGTGCTCAATTGGCCTATACCGGCTATAAATCTGTAGTTCAATCAAGTCCAGCCCAGCAGATGGAAGCACCTGCAGAACGAAGAGCAAGATGGCAGGAGATCTTCCTTAATGGAGATTTTTCGGAGAATATTCGTCACAATACCACCGAACAGCTCAACTTTAAATTCAATTTCCAGTTCGGAGAATCTGGTCGTGCTTACATGACCATGGGATTTTTTATCTTGGGTTTACTAGCCGGACGTATTCGACTGTTTCAAGACCTGGATCAATACCGAAATCAACTGCTAAAAGCCGCCTGGATTGCTTTAGGCCTGGTGCTTTTACTCTATGTCCTAAAACCTTATTTACCACAAGGCCAAAAGCTGAGTTTCTCCGCCTGGCTGGCCATTCCTATAGAGAGTTTGATCAACCTGCTTTCGGCGTATTTGTGGATGATCCTGATCACTGAATTTTATAGAAAAACCACGATACAAAAACGTCTGGAAAAAATAGTCAGCTACGGACGAATGGGGCTTACCAATTATATGCTGCAGTCTGTTTTAGGTGTACTGATTTTCTATGGCTATGGCCTGGCATTGCACCATGAATTAGGGGTGTTTTTAAGTGTGATGGTGTGCTTGTTTTACACCGTTTTACAAATCCAGATGAGTCATTACTGGTTGAAAAAATTTCGCTATGGCCCTGTGGAATGGCTCTGGAGATCTGGAACTTACCTAAAGTGGCAGCCATTAAAACGATAATCGCACAATTGTGTTGTAACAATTCATTCCTCCTAAACCTGATCTTTTAAAGATCAAAATCTTATCCTAAAAAACAGTTGCCATGAAAACAGTCAAATTGAACAACGGAATAGAAATGCCAATCTTAGGATTTGGTGTATTTCAAATCCCAAATGCCGCTGAGTGCGAAAAAGCAGTAATTGAAGCCATCGAAACAGGCTATAGATCAATAGATACAGCTGCCTCCTACCTGAATGAAGCCGCTGTAGGCCTGGCCATTAAAAATAGTGATATAGCAAGAGCGGAGCTTTTTATCACCACCAAACTTTGGGTGCAGGATACGGGCTATGAAAAAACAAAGGCAGCATTTCAGCGATCTATTGAAAGACTGCAATTAGATTATCTGGACTTATACCTGATCCATCAGCCTTACGGTGACATTTTCGGTTCATGGAAGGCCATGCAGGAACTTTACCAGGAAGGAAAAATCAAGGCGATCGGAGTTGCCAATTTTCAACCCGATAGGGTCATTGACCTGATCATCAACAGTGGCTTTACTCCTGCAGTCAATCAAATAGAAACCCACCCTTTCCAGCAACAAATTGAAGCACAAAAGTTTCTAGCTGAAAACAAGGTACAAATTGAATCCTGGGGACCGTTTGCAGAAGGAAAAAACAACATTTTCAATAATGAAGTATTAGCTGCCATTGGACATAAATACAATAAAAGTGTAGCACAGGTCATCCTTCACTGGTTAACACAAAGAGGTGTTGTTGCCATTCCTAAATCAGTTAGAAAAGAAAGAATGGTAGAAAACTTTAACATTTTCGACTTTGAACTTTCCAGCGAAGATCTGGAGTCCATCAACACTTTAGACACAAAAACAAGCTTGTTTTTTGATCACAGAGACCCTGCCATGGTAAAATGGCTGAGTGAACGCAAATTAGATATTTAATGATGAAAAAAGAATTCGTCAGGTGCCTGGGAGCCCTCACATTGGTGCTGGCAACGACCATATCGGTCAGTGCCCAACAAAAACAGAAAGCCTTAACCATTGTTCAGCAAGGCAGTTTCGCCATTGGAGGAACCTTGAAAACCGAACCAGGAAATTTCGAGTTGGATCATGCACTGAAGGCACAGGGACAGACTTTCCATGGCGACCATGCCTATGTCTTCTACCAAAATCCGGTAAAAGCCCGCCAATATCCTTTGGTTTTTCTACATGGAGCCGGACAGTCAAAAAAGACATGGGAAACTACGCCAGACGGAAGAGAAGGCTTTCAAAACCTCTTCCTGAGACGTAGGTACAGTGTTTATCTCCTCGACCAACCCAGAAGAGGTGAAGCTGGAAAAAGCACTGTCGCGGCAACCATCAGCCCGATCCCGGACGAACAGTTCTGGTTCACACAATTCAGAATCGGCAATTATCCTGATTACTTCCCAAATGTCCAGTTTCCAAAAGATGCGGTTTCCCTTGAGCAGTTTTACAGACAGATGACGCCAAATACCGGTGCTTATGATCCCATTGTGGTCACTGATGCAGTGTCGAAATTATTTGATAAGATCGAAGCAGGTATATTGATCACGCATTCACAAGGTGGTGGCCCCGGCTGGTTAACTGCCATAAAAAATGAGAAAGTGAAAGCTGTTGTCGCTTACGAACCTTACAGCGGTTTCGTTTTCCCTGCAGGAGAACTGCCAAAGCCAATAAAATCTACAGGGCTTTTTGGCGAGCTGAAAGCTTCAGTAATTCCCTTGTCAGATTTCATTAAACTGACCAGGATACCTATCGTCATCTACTATGGCGATCACATCGCTAAAGAACCCAGCAAGGTGTGGAATATGGATCATTGGCGATCAGGGCTAGAAATGGCGCGGATATGGGTAGCCACAATCAACAAACACGGCGGCAATGCCACGGTAGTACATCTGCCGGAGATCGGCATTCATGGCAACACCCACTTTCTTTTTGCTGACCTGAATAATGTCGAAGTAGCTGATGTGCTGTCCAGCTGGCTGAGAAAAAACAATCTGGATTAAATACAACATCAATGAGCTCATTTAAAACATGTTGCCTATCCCTGTTTACGCTGTTGCAGATGTTATCATCCTGTTCAAGGGCTCAGGAAACGGCTCCGCGATTCACTGAATTGTTAAAAGACAAAAAGGTCTTGATCGTTTATTTATCAAGGACCCAAAACACCAAGGCTGTAGCTGAAATTATCCATAAGAAAGTGGGAGGCGATCTCGTTGCATTAGAGTTGGTAAATCCCTATCCTGACCATTACCAAACTACTGTGGATCAGGTAGCTTCGGAAAATTACAGCGACTTTTTACCAGCACTAAATACGAAAATTGACCATATAGAAAAATACGACCTGGTATTTATCGGTTTTCCGACCTGGGGAATGCAGCTGCCACCTCCCGTCAAAAGCTTTTTGAAACAATATAACCTGACTGGAAAAACAGTCATCCCCTTTAATACCAATGCTGGATATGGCATCGGCAGCAGTTTTGAAACCCTTAAAAAATTATGTCCCGATAGTAAAATATTGGAAGGTTTCATTACTAATGGCGGAAAAGAGAAAGAAGGCATTTTATTCGTTATGAAAGGCGACAAAGAAAAACAGGTCCAGGCTGAGCTGCAAAGCTGGTTAAAGAAAATAGGCCTGATAAATTAAAAATAAGTATGAAAAAGATAAGATTAACCCTAATAGTCATGTTTATGATCACAAGCATTATTTCTTCTGCTCAAACTACATCAAAAAACCCCTTCGGATTGGTTTATGGTGGTGCTATTACAGAAAATATATCCAGAAAATTGAATATTCATCCTGTCACCTACAAACTGAATGGGATAGACATTGCAGCAAATGTGTATACCCCGGCAGGTTATGGTCCCACAAAGAAATACCCGGCAGTAGTGCTTGCTCATCCCAATGGCGGCGTGAAAGAACAGACTACCGGTTTATATGCGCAACGTCTGGCAGAATCCGGTTATATCACTATTACTGCCGATGCAGCTTATCAGGGTGCAAGTGGTGGAAAGCCGCGTAACGTAGATAAACCTGCAAATCGTATTGAAGATATTCATGGAATGGCCGACTTTATTAGCCAGTATCCCGGAGTGGACCTAAATCGCCTTGGTGTTTTAGGAATCTGCGGTGGCGGTGGTTATACCTTAAAGGCCGCACAGGGTGATAAACGCTTTAAAGCTGTAGCGACTTTGAGTATGTTTAATTCCGGTGAGGTAAGACGTAATGGTTTTCAGAATTCCCAGCTCACTACGATTCAGGATCGGTTAAAGCAAGCTTCAGATGCCCGTGCACAGGAAGCCGCTGGAGCAGAAGTAATTTATACCGGTCTGGTCATGCCAACAGATGAAGAAATTGCCAAGATCCCAACGGATCTATATCGTGAAGGATTTATTTACTATTACAGAACCCATGCACATCCCAACTCTACCTTTAAATATACGTTAAGCAGCCTGCTGGATTTAATGACTTTTGATGCCGCCACCAATATGGATTTGATCATTCAACCCCTATTGATGATTGCAGGAAGCAAAGCCGATACAAAATACATGACAGATGAAGCATTCGTAAAAGCGAGCAATGCAAAAACTAAAGAATTATTTGTGATTGATGGAGCCACACATATCGAAACTTACTGGAAACCTAAGTACGTAAATCAGGCGGTCACTAAACTGGTTAATTTCTTTGATCAGCACCTCCAATAAAAGCTGACCAGAACACATTCATTCTATTATAAACGCTATAAACAGACCATATGAAATCATTAACGATCGGACTATTCCTAATGCTAACGGGTACACAATTCTCTTTTGCACAAAGCCCTGCTGCAGAGCAGGAAATTATTAAACTTTCCAAAGATAAATGGACCTGGATGGCCGACAAAAACATCGAGGTTCTGGATAAACTCTTTCATGAAAAATCAGTGTTTGTTCACATGGGCGGATCCTGGGGGAAACAGCAGGAAATCAACGTCATAAAATCTGGAAACATTTGGTACAAAAAAGCGGACATCCATGAGGTATCGCTCAACATCATCGAAAACACCGCCATTCTTTTAAATAGGATTGATCTGCTGGCCGTTGTCGGTGGAAATGAAGTGACCAACCCATTTATGGTGACCGAAGTGTATATCAAACAAGAGGGAACATGGAAACTGGGCTCCCTATCGTTTACAAAGTTGATGAGCCAAGGGGGAAAATAAGAGCTTAACTGTGCAAAAAACAAAGAGATCAACTATGAAACAACATCACATCATCATCGCATTAATCCTCATATTAAGTGCTTTTTCCCTGATGTTGCAAGCTCAAAATATGAGTTTGAATTCGAAAGAGAAAAGTATCATTCGCATTGCGGCTTCAACGGGAAAAGGTGATTTAACAAAGCTCAAGACTGAACTGAACAAAGGACTAGAAGCAGGGCTAACCGTCAACCAGATTAAAGAAAGCCTGATCCATATCTATGCCTATGCCGGTTTTCCACGCAGTATTCGTGGCTTACAGACCTTCATGGCGGTACTAGAAGAGCGCAAAAAAAAGGGCATCAATGATCTAATCGGCGCTGAAGCATCACCTACCCATGATGAACGCAGCAAGTACGTGCGCGGTAAAGCCATATTGAAAGAATTGACCGGCATAACTGAACCCGCTAAAAAAACCGGTTATGCCGCTTTTGCTCCTGAAATAGAGATATTCCTTAAAGAACATTTGTTTGCCGATATTTTTGAACGCGATGTACTCAGCTACACCGAAAGAGAATTGGTCACCATATCCGTTCTAAGCAGTATTGCTGGAGTTGAACCGATGTTAAATTCTCATTTGAATATTTGTCTGAACCTGGGTTTAACCCCAAGCCAGCTGCAGGGATTTTTGAATGTGATCAAATCAAACATTGGGAAAAATGAATTTGAATCAGCCAAAACAGTGTTAAACAATGTACTTAAAAACAAAAAGTAAAATGAAGTATGTCATAAAAATCAACCTAGCCTGCTTATTGGCCCTATTTTATTCCTGCAACTGCAGCTCCATAGAAAACACTGCCAAAACGAAAAAAACATCACTTATTTTCCCTCAGGGAGATAAAAATACAACTGATAATTTTAAAGGTGAAGTATGGGTGAAATCCCTGATCGATGCCGATAGCTTAAATGAGAATGCTGTTGGCAATGTGACTTTCGCTCCTGGCGCAAGAAGCAAATGGCATTTACACCCCGCCGGACAAATATTACTCGCCACTGATGGAGTTGGTTATTATCAGGAAAAAGGACAGCAGAAAATCATACTGCGCAAAGGAGACGTGATCAAATGTTCACCAAATGTAGCCCATTGGCATGGGGCAAATGCAGATACTGCATTTGTCCAGGTAGCGATTACGGGAAGACAAAATGGTCCTACAAAATGGCTGGAAAGTGTGACCGAGGAAGATTATAAGAGTTTAAACCGCAAATAATAAAATCATCCATTATACTTCAAGGTCTTTAAACAAGTAGGCTAATACATTTACAATTAAACCCGCATCTAAAATTTAGCATGCGGGTTAGGTTTAATTTGGTTGTTTAATTCTTAATCAGATGAAGGACCCCTTTGCAATTTCCCAAATCGCTGCTCCTGCATCCGGTCGTAATCTTTCACATAATCCGGATGTTCCGTTTTCATCCATCTGTCCCATACCCTTAAATACAATCCATAATTCCCTTTAAACTTCTGATGGTGCAGATTATGGAAAGTAGAAGTATTTACGATTTCGAATAAGAAAGTATTTCGGAAACCCTTAGGCATAATTTCATAGCCCAAATGTCCGTAAACGTTGATTATAAAAGAGGAAAAGGCGAACAGCGCCAAGGTGATCGGATGCAAAGGCAAGGCAAAAACCAATACAATCATCACTGATCCTTCCGCTATGGCTTCCAGAAAATGAAAAGAATAGGAAGTCCATGGAGAAGGATTGGTACTTTGATGGTGGACCAGATGTGTGGCCTTAAACAGCCTTTTATGGTGTAAAATCCGGTGCATCCAGTAGAAATAAGTGTCATGAACCAATAAGGTCAGCAATAAACTTACCGGAATCCACCATATTGGGTACGCCTGTAAATCGGTATAGATTAACGTATATCCACGGATTCCTTCGGAGAGCGCGATGATGGCCATGATGGCCAGCACCAAGCTAGATACCGAAGAATGCAGGATTTCCCGCAGGAAATCAGCCTTACCCGCCAGCTTGCCCTGAATTTTATTTCGCAGTAATCTTTTGGGAAAAAGCAGGTAAAAAACTAAAAAAAAGATGCCTGCGATGGTAAAATATCGACCTATAGTGAGGAGAAATGCCCAGCTAATATTTTCAAACAATTGGTTCATATTATTTACGTTTTCTGCGAATCAGGATCACGAGTCCAAGCAGGAAGATTACTCCTGGGATTACGCCATAATAAAGTATTTGTAAGGTTTTTGCACTAGTCTTAGTCAGTGTTGTAGCATTGTCTTTTGGATCAGGCCTGCTCGTATCTATCGGAAATTCTCCGTAGGCGAACCATTTGAAAATACCTAAAGCAAAACCGCTATTGATGGTCTGCATATTCATCCTTGACAACTCCGCATTGCTTAAAAAGTCGGCATCTCCAGAAACCATGATTCTTTGTTCTTTATTGTTGCGATTTCTGGTCAGCATCAAAGCAGTAGGAAAGCTTCCTTTCTGATCTCCCGCTTGCGAATTAAATACTGCGGCTGCCGAATCCAATACCAGTTTGCCATTTTTCAGCCAGCTGCTTTCCGGGTTGGTCATCAACAAAGGATGAGCGGTAAATGATCCTTCAGGATTATAGGCTAAAGCTGCTGCTCCTGGCATAGAAACTACCCATTTCCGTAAATAATAAGGCTGTAATTCCGGAGTCATCGCCACTGCGCCAGCCGATAAATTTGGCGTGACCAGATCATTTGAGAAATCTTTGCTCTCCTGAACCAAGGTTCCCTCCAGCATTTTAACTCCCAGGGAATCCAGTAAGGGATTGATCACGCTTTGTTTACCGGCCTCTCCGGCAAGCATCAAATTTCCTCCCTGATCGATATATCTCTGGAGTTTAGCCATAGCCCGCTGACTAAAAGCCACTTTAGGATCTGCAATCACCAATGCTGCGATACCTGCAGGAATCTCTGCATTTTCTAAAGAAACACTGTCTACATCGAATCCTTGATTCACCATTGAGCCTCTGCTTAGCTTGGTATTAGCCAAAGTTTTATAATCTCTGTCCCCTACTTTATTCATGCTGCGCTGATAACCGTCTGTTGCAAAAACAACTTTAGGCGCATTCACAATCAGTCGTTTTAGGGCTGCGCCGGTTTCCGCTTCTTTCGGCCAGAAATAACTATCTGGAGAAAAGGTACGTAAGAAAGTAGTTTTACCCTTATACTTTAGCTGCATCACCACACGTGCATTTTCACCCTCCAGATTGATTTTTCTCTTGATTTCTTCAGGTGCGAAAAACTTACGCAGGTCCAGTTTATTCAGGTTAGACATGAACATTACGTAATGACTAAAAGTAAAATTCTGCTGTTTCAATTGTTCGGTGATCCCGGGAATGCTATCGTAATAGTACACCCATTTCAACTTTATATTGGGTTTAAAGCGCAGGTAAGGTTCCCATCGGGCAATATCAGCAATCCGCTGATTCGGCTTAGCTTGGTTGTAAGAATCTTCGAGACCGTTGATATATTCGGTCATTTCCACAGGTTCGTCACCCATCTTTTTAAGGATTTCCTGCGTATTTTTGCTAATCGTATTCTGCTTGGTGGCCGTGGCATCGTAATACCCAATCATCTGCTGACGGGAGCTGACGTAAGTAATCGTCAAACCGACCAATAGAATCAATGCATACCTCATTGCTTGCTGCCATACGGTTTTCGACACCCGCTCCAATTCCAGTTTAGTAATCGTTAAAGCGAGAAACATCCCGGAAATCACCAGGTAATAGATGACATCGCGGCTATTCAGCAATCCAGACATCATTCTTGCCGTACGATCCGGCATAGACAGACTATGGGTCAGGTCACGGATAAAATCGATCCCCTGTCCTACTCTGCCAATATAATTCATAAAAGCCAGCGCCACAAAAGTACTGATCGCGGCTACCGCCTGATAAGTGGTTAAGCTGGATACAAAAATCCCTATCGCTGCAAAAGTGTTGAGCATTAAATAAATGGCTAGTAATGCCACTAAAATATGCGGGTAGTCAAAATGAGGGATATAAATCGCGCCAACCAGTACAAACAGGCAAATTACAGCGATGATCATGAGGTTGTACACCATCATGGCCAGAAATTTTCCGTAGATCACCTGGCTTAATTTCACCGGAGAAGAATACAGCAATTTTATACTTCCACTACTGGTTTCCCTACTGATGATGCCCATGGTAATCAAGGGAATATAGAGGTACAATTTATCCAGAATCACACTAAGTACACCGAAATATTCCGGATTGATAAATAGCTTATCTGTGAGCGCGCTGAGTCCTGCTCCACGGGCCAAATCAGGTAACCTGGGGGTAAAATCCATACTCATCTGCACGAATAAGATGAACAGCATGAGCCAGGCAATTGGTGAATAGAATAGCAGACTAAGTTCCAGTCTGGCTATTTGTATAATTTTCTTCATAGGGTTATCATCAAGGGTTAGTTTTTTCAGGCATTAAAACCAGTTTCACATAGTTTTTATCCTGAATGTATTTTGCAGCTGCTTCCTGAACAGATTTTGTACTGATGCCATTTAAAGCATTCCCATACTCAAAAAACTGGTTCAGAGATTCATTGTTCATCACTTGCGAAGCCAGGTAATCCATCCAGAATTCATTGTTCCTGGCCCCTGTTTCCAGTCCGACTTTACGTGCGGCTTTAAACTTCTGCAGGTTTTCTGCGGAAGGACCTGATGTTCTCATTTTGTTGAGTTCATCTTGTACTGATGCAGTCAGTTTTTCTACATTCTTAGGCGCACAGTCGAAAGAGATGACCAATGCAAACCTGCTTTTCGGATATTTAGATAAACTGAGCTGTACATTTGGGGTATAAGTTCCAGCCTCTTGATCACGAAGACGCTGCGTCAGACTAATAGTTAAAGCATCCGCTATGGCATTCATTTTAATTGTGTGCTCAAAATTGTAATCGAAGTCGCCTGAATATGCCATAATTACACTTGATTTCTGTTCTGTGCCTTTATACACGGTTTTAGCAATCCTTCCGGCAGGAATGTTAATACCAAGATCCTTTGCCTTTTCCACCGCTCCTGTCGAAGACAGGGAGCCCAGGTATTTTTCCAATAATGGTTTCAGTTTTTCGGCTGCTATATTTCCTACAAAAAGAAAGGTAAAAGCTGCAGCATTGCCAAAACGTGCTTTATAAATTTCAAAAGCGCGGTCTAGCCGGATTGCTTCCAGGCGACTGATGCTTTGTGGTTTTTTACGACTGCTGTAATTTCCCAAAACCAGGTTTACCGTGTCCATAAACACCTGTGATCGACTATCTTCTCTATTGAGCAGCTGCTCTTTTGCTCTTCCGATCAGGGTCTGAAAAGACTCCTCGTCCTTGCGGGGTTCCATAAAATATGCATGCAGCAGCTCCAGCGTAGCTGGCAAGTCTTCTTTTGTGGTACTGCCATTAAATCCCTGGTACTGATCCAGCATAAAAGGGCTCAGCTGAACCTTTTTTCCGGTCATAATTTTCCCCAGCTGCAAGGCATTATAATTACCAGCGCCCGCAGCAGCAATAATATTTGCCGCATTCAGGGCACTTTCATAATCTGCATCGCCAGATAAAGAGGTTCCCCCTGCTGCAAAGCCTTTGATCAGGAGCTGATCATTCTGGAAGTCTGTCTTTTTCAACAAGACCGTCATTCCATTGCTCAGTTTGATCTTTTGAACATCAGCTGGTTTAATCTCTTCAATAGCAGTAATCTTTCCTGAAACAGGTTCTTTTTTAAGCAGCGGAAGGTCTAATTCCTCTTCTTCTACAGGAGGTAAATTTTGCGCATATACGCTTTCTATCCATTTCAGCAGGGTCGCTTCATCCGGAAGAAACGTTTTATTATAAGCAGAAGATTTCACAATGATGTCCCGATCCTCAGCTTTCATGTACGACTTCATCAGGTTATTGATTTCATCCAATGCAACCTCAGGAAGTAATTCTTTCGCCAGTTCTGCCTCTTGAACGATTCCTGGAGCGGCATTCCCTGTTAAAAAATGCTGGAGATAAGGTTTGATCAGTACTTCAGAACTGGTCTTGTCTTTTTCTCTCAGAGCTTCATCCATTTGGAACTGATAGGCTTTTTTCACCCTTTCCAATTCTGATTTTGTAAAGCCTTGTTCTTCCATCTGACGAAGTTCCAGCCATACACTTTTCAAAGCCTGTTCGGTCTCTCCTGGCTTAGTGCTCAGGTTCACAGAGAAGGAAGTTAATCCACCAGAAAGCGGTGTAAAACCGACAATAGGCAGTCTTCTAAACCGGATACTCACCAGCTCTGCCAGCAATCTCTGCTTCAAATCTGCACGGTAATCTGCCTTTGTCCTGATGGTATCCGCCAACTGTTTCTTCATGATCTCTAAAGAGACTCCGGAAAATTCTGAGTCTATGAACTGCATATATTGGTTTTTACCGGTCAGGCTGACGCGATAAGCCGGACGCGCTGTTGATTTTTCCGGGTTCTTCAAGTCTGAGAATTTGGCCTTGATGTCTTTCTCCATCTGCTCTACATCCACATCTCCGACCACCAAAATAGCCTGAAGATCTGGGCGATACCATTCTTTATAAAAACTTCGGATTTCTTCCGGTGTCACTTTTAGCAATACTTCTGCTGTTCCGATCGGCAAACGCGAACCATAACGGGAATTATTGGTGTAAAAAGGCAGACTTTTCTCCTGTAAACGCTGTGCAATTCCCTGACGGAAACGTTTTTCTTCCAGGATGACATGACGCTCACGTTCCACATCTTCCGCCTCCATATTGGCATCCTGCGCCCAATCGCGCATGATCTGCAGGCCATTGTCCAGTAATTCCGGATCATCCGAAGGTAATGGAAGCTGGTATACCGTTTCATCAAAACCAGTATTGGCATTGATGTCTGCTCCAAAACGCACCCCTGATTTTTCCAGGTAATTGGAGAGCTCTTTTTTAGGAAAATGTTTGGTTCCATTAAAGTTCATGTGTTCCACAAAATGGGCGATGCCCCTTTGCTGATCTGTTTCCAGAATAGATCCTACTTTATTGGCCAGGTACATCGTGACCCTTTTTTCCGGTGTTTTATTTTTGCGGATATAATAGGTAAAACCATTAGGGAGTTTACCCATTCTTAGTTCTGGATCAAGCAGCAATGGCTGTGCATCCTGACTGGTTTTACAGGCAAAAGGAATACAAAGCGCCGCAAGAAATAAAAAGCTTAAATATTTATATTTGATGAACATGATGCGGTTATAAAGAAGATTTTTGAATGACCTGATGATTTCCTTTAATGATGTCAACGATCTTTTCATTTTCAATGATGATCATACCTTGTCTGTCGGTAGTAATACCGGAAGCCAGCGTATACGGATAAGTAGGTACCCCATCTTTCATCAGGGTAGGCAGGAAGGAGAATTGCATATTATCACATTGTTTCCCTAAAGCTTCCCCAACTTCAATAATGTGTGTAGAGACCACAAAGAAACTGTTCCTGTTTGCTGCAAAAGCTTTTGTGACGGCCAGTGTGGCATCATAAGCATCTTTTACATTGGTTCCTTTAAACAATTCATCAAACAAAACGTACAGATCCAGGGATTTACTCACTGCTTTAGCCACAGTTTTGGTACGCAATACTTCCGCATAAAAATGGCTGTAGCCCATATCCAGGTTATCAGAAACATTGATCGAAGAGAACAAACCATCTTTCACTGAAAACTCCATATATTTTGCCGCTACGGGGAAGCCCATATGGGCGAGATAAAGCCCAATTCCCATAGACTTCATGAAAGTAGATTTCCCAGCCATGTTAGCACCGGTTAAAAACAGGACGTTGCGGTCCTTCGTTAAATGCAGGTTATTCGCGATCCCATTTCTCAATCCGGGATGGCGGAAAGCCTGCATATTCAGCACCATTTGATCGGCAGGTAATGCTGTGGCATACACAAAATCATTTTCGGCGGCAACTGCGGCTACACCTATAAATACATCCAGCTCATAAATGAGTTTCAGCAACGTTTCCATCTGGTTCATCATCGCATGACGAATCACATGATCGTTTTTAATCAGCTGCATTAAGGAAGGCTGCTCGGCTCCTTTCCTAAGGATAGCCTGTAACCTGCTATCCTGAAGGATATTCAGGGCAGTGTCCAGATATTGTTGATATACGCCAACACCAGCTTTTCCTTTCAGCTCCGAGAAGAACTCCTGAAATGCCTGTAAAACTTCAATCGTCACCGATTGTCCGGCTTGTAACTGCAGTAATTCTGCACTATGGAAAAGCGTTTGCTGGAATTTCTTGGTAAAGATGCCCCAGGCCACACTTGGCAATGCTGCCCCTGCTCCACCAGCCAGGTAATCCTCCATCGACTCCACCTGCGAGCGGATCACTGGAAAAATCACCCGGTGCTGCTGGAAAAACGCGAATAAAGCACTGCGTTTATTAATCAGTTCCGGCTGGTTCAAAGGCTGGGCAAACATTCCTTCCAATACCTGCTCTCCACCCCTCGTTTGCAGGCGATTGAACAGGCTGTAAATAGATTGCTGTTTAAACTTCCCCTGCAAATTCAGATCCTCAATAGTTTGCTGATCGGCAGTTAGATTTTGTTGTATCTTTTTAGCTTCTTTTTGATCACTGATCAGCTCCAGTACCCCTTCATTATTGATGATGATCATCCCATGTCTATCGTCGGTAATCCCTTCTGTTAGCGTATAGGTATAAACCGGTTTGCCATTCTCCATTCGGGTAGGCAAATAGCGAAAAATCATATTGCTGCATTTCTGCTGTAATACTGCACCCGCTTCCATAATGTGTGTAGAAATCACAAATAAGGAATGTGGCTTACTGGCAAAAGCTTCCATGATGGCAATGGTGCCTTCGTAAGCATCTTTCACATTGGTTCCACGAAACAGCTCATCGAAAACGACAAACAGGTTCTTTCCGGCACCAAGTTCAACCGCTACTTTTTTCACCCTCAGCACTTCTGCATAGAAATGGCTGGCGCCCATGGCCAGGTTATCCGGCAGGTTAATGGTGGTGTACATGCCATCACATACGGAAAACTCCATTTGCTTTGCCGCAATTGGAAAGCCAAGGTGTGCCAGATACATCGCAATGCTGAGTGATTTCATAAAGGTAGACTTCCCTGCCATATTGGCCCCTGTAAGGAACACAATATTGCTGTCTGGGCTCATCTCCAAAGCATTGGTCACCGGTTTATTTAGCAAGGGGTGGCCCAGACCTTCCAGCTTTAAGCGGTTGGCATCACGCTTTAATGCTGTAGCGAAGCAATAGCCTCTTTCTTCAGCTACCCTGGCGATAGAAATATATACATCCAGGTGGTAAATATGCTGCAGGATTTTCTCCATCAGCGGACGCTGCTGAAAGCGTAAAATATTGTCGTACTCTACAATTTTACCTGAAGAGATTTTTCCTTTTCCATGGTCTGCAAAGATGATTTCCAATGCTCTGGAATTGACAAGTTCCAGGATTTTCTCTACTTCTTTTCCATAAGGATGGTCTGCAACTTTTGGCTGAATTTCCAGCATAAAGCTTTTCAATCCTTGAAGAATTTCCGTTAATGCGGTGACGCTTTCTCCGGCCGCTTTAAAATCTGCCATACTGAAGCCCTGATTAGAAAGGCGGCTCCGGGGATCGGTATTGGCCAGGTATCTTTCTGCTTCTTCAAAACGGTTTCCCTGTAAAGGAAAAACAGCTTTATTTCCCTGAAAATACCGCAGGATGGCCACCCTTTCATTGATTAATTTCTCGTCGGAAAGCGGATTCCGAAACAGGTCTTCCAGTAATGAAGCCCCACCTTGGGTATAGGTTTTATTAAAAATATGGTAGATCGAATCACTCCCCGATTTGGAGAAGATATTCAGATCATCGATCGTTTGTTTATCAGTTATAAAGCTCATCATTATTTACGTTTTCTGCGAATCAGGAGCACCATTCCAAACAGGAATATGGTGCCTGGAATCAGTCCATAATACAATATTTCTAAAGTGCTGACACCAGTTTTGCTCAGCAGTAATTTGTTATCTCTGGATTCTGGACGGGACATATTTACAGGGAATTCCCGATGAACAAACCAGCTAAAAATACTGACACCAAAACTGCCGTTCAGCACCTCTATATTACTTCTGGTCAACTCTTTATTACTAAAGAAATCGGCATCACCAGCTACGATAATCCTTTGCTCTTTATTTTTCAATTTCCTGGTCAGCATCAATGCAGTAGGAAAAGCACCTTTTTGATCACCATTTTTGGCATCAAATACCAAAGCCGCAGAATCCAGTACAAACTGTCCCTTTTTAATCCAGGCAGTCTTTTCATTGGTCATTAAAAGCGGCTGAACGTTGAAGGCCCCGGTAGGGTGATCGCTTAATGCTACTGCGCCAGGCATCGCTATTTTCGCTTTTTCTTTATAAGCTTTTTCTAAATCCGGTGCCATCAGCACAGCCCCTGCAGCTAGTGTTGGCGTCACCAATCCATAAGAAAAGTCTGTACTGCTTTGTACGAGCGTTCCTTCCAGCATTTTTACGCCCAGGGAATCCAGTAAAGGATTCACTATAGATTGTTTACCTGGCTCTCCAGCAATCAAAAGGTTCCCACCATCTGCTATATATTGCTGTAGTTTAGCTCTTGCAGCTGGACTAAACTGAACTCTGGGGTCACCGATTACCAATGCGGCAATGCCGTTTGGAATCTGGCCATTCTCCAGAGAAATACTGTCTATATCAAAACCGAAATTGATCATCGAAGACCTGCCAGATTTATTGTTGGCCAGCATCTTATAATCCCTGTCGCCCAATTTATCCATGCTCCGCTGATACCCATCTGTTGCAAAAACAACTTTTGGAGGAGTTACAATTAAACGTTTCATCGCTGCTGCAATTTCAGGCTCATTCGGCCAGAAAGTAGCATCGTCAAAAGTCCTCAGGAAAGTAGTTTTCCCTTTATATTTCAGCTGAAAAACCAACCTGTCATTTTCGCCGCGCAAGTCTACCTGTTTACGGATCTCTTGTGGATTTAAAAACCCAGCAGTATCGATTTCGAAGGCCTTGGCACGTTCTGAGAATAATGTTTTTAAGCTTTTCCCCTGGTTCATGATATAGAACTGAGGATCCCGATAATCATAATAATAAACCCATTTCAGGTTGATGTTAGATTTGAAACGGAGGTAAGGTTCCCATCGGGCGGTGGCTGGAATACGGCTCACAGGTGCTGCAAAACTATAAGAACCATGTAAGCCATTCACATAAGCGGTCACTTCCAGCGGCTCCTCACCCATCTCTTTTAAAATCTCCTGAGTCGCTTTAACAATCGTATTTACTTTGGTATAAGTTGCATCATAATAGACAATTGACGGCTGACGGGAGCTTAGGTAGGCGACCGACAAGCCAATGATCAATACCAGCAGGTACCTGCCCGCATGGTAAAGGAAAGGTTTGCTGACCCTCCCCAATTGTAATCTAACAATTGTAAAGCCGATAAAAATCCCTGAAACCACAAGGTAATAGATCACATCACGGCTGTTTAAAAGACCGGCAACCATGCGTTCCGCCCTGCTTGGCATAGAAAGACTGTAAGTCAGGTCGCGCACAAAATCCAGACTTTGTCCGAAATTACCGATGTAATTCATAAAAGCCAGTACGGCAAAAGTACAGATCGCTGCCACCACCTGATAAGTGGTTAAGCTGGACATAAATATCCCAATTGCGGCATAGGCACTCAGCAGTAAAAAAGTAACCAGTAAAGCCACCAAGGGGTGTGGATAATCGAAATTATCAATAAATAAAACTCCAACAATCAGGAAAAGCCCCATTAAAGCGATGATCACCAGGTTATACACCAGCATGGCGAGAAATTTCCCATATACCATATGACTCAGCTTTACCGGCGAAGAATACAGCAATTTAATCGTTCCGCTGCTGGTTTCCCGGCTGATCATTCCCATCGTTACGAGCGGAGTGTAGAGATACAAACTGGAAAGAATGCCAAAAAAGATTCCATAAGGAAGATTGCCTACTTTGATGCTGATGGTAAAAAACTTATCCGTCAGGAAAGAAAAAGCAGGAATAAATTGCTGGATATGCTGTATTTCGTCTATCGCCGGAATCAGGTCAAAGCTCATTTGCAGGAACAGGATCATGATGAGCAGCCAGGCTATAGGAGAATAAAATAGCAGGCTCAATTCCAGTCTGGCTATTTGTACTATTTTTTTCATTTGTGTGGTCGTACTTAATTAGAGAATCTGGACAATTGGGCAAAGGTTTCATCTAATGAACTCTTCTCCATATTCAGCTCGCGCAATCGCCATCCTTGCTTTGCACTTTCCAGTACGAGCGTTTCAGAAATGCTGCGATCGCCATTAAAATAGAGTCTGAGCTGTTTTTCAGTCAGGAATTCTACTCTGGTAATGCCTTCAATAGCCAGCAGCGCATCAGCCGCAGGCGCATTTTCCATCAGGACGATCATGCTATGCGGTGCCACATAATTGTCGAAAGCTTCCATGGTATCTGAAAACACAATCCTGCCGCTTTCGATCATGACGATCTGTTTGCACAGGTACTGCACTTCGGTCAGCACATGGGTGGAAAGAATAACCGCACGTTCTGTGGCAATGTCTTTGATCAGTCCGCGGACTTCAATGATCTGATTGGGATCCAATCCATTAGTTGGCTCATCGAATACTACTAATTTTGGATGGTGAATAATCGCTTGGGCAATTCCTACCCTTTGTTTAAAACCACCGGATAAATTCTTGATCAATCGCTTGCTGATCTGTGTCAATCCGCAGCGTTCTTTCACATCATCCATAGCAGATTTCAGGTTTTTGCTATCAATAGAACGTAAAATCCCACAATGTCTGAGGTATTCATCTATCGTTAAATCCATATACAAGGGAGGAGTCTGCGGCAAAAAACCGATCTCCTGTTTCGCCCGTTCAGGCGCTTTGCTCAGGTCGATCCCATTGATAATGACTTCTCCTGCGGTTTGTGACAGCACGCCGCAAAGGATATTCATCGTCGTAGATTTACCCGCTCCATTAGAGCCTAATAAGCCTACAATCCCACTCCTTGGGATCTCTATATTGATGTCACGTATAGCCCAGCTGGTACTATAACGATGCGACAAACCGCTAATACGAACGATTGGTTCCATAGTTAAATATTGGATTAAGAAAATGTATTGGAGAGCAGGCTTTTTTAAGCCTGCTTTTGTGTGTTAATAGTTGTCGAACAAAAAGGTTTTTTGTTTCAGCAGCTCGGAACTTTCCCCAGGTAAGCCAATCAGGGCAATGGTAAAATTCCTGAATCGCCATTTATTTTCAGAGGGCTTTTCCAGTTCTGTCGTTGTATAGCTGCCAAGAAGCTGCTGTGTGGCCTGATCCCGGAATTCAAAAGTGTAGTTGCCGGTTTTTAAAGTTGCAGCATAGCTTTTAAAGTCAGTAATTCCTTTGTAAGCCAATCCTTCTACTTCTTTACGTTCCCCATCTTTAATCAGGTATACATTTACGGGTTTACTTCCGTAAGAGAGGTTGATAAACCGAATGCCAAATGTGCTGTCGGCTGCTTGATGAATGGGTGGAAGATAGGTATCCAGCAAATAGTCAGGATCTTCCTTTTTTCCTAAAAAATATAGCGTATTGATACTGCCTTTTTTTAATTTAAGATGGAGGTCAAATAGCGGTTTATCAGGCGACAGGGTATCCGGGTAGCTGTAAATCGCCAGAGGTTGATCCTCATTGGTAATGGCGTATTTCCCAACTAAATTAAAGACCCCATAATGAAACATCGTAGCGAGACGATAAGGATCTAAAGGTTCAGTTCCTCTAAAGCTAGGCAATAGCCTTAACTCTCCAGGCATCGCATTAAACAGTGTAAGGTGTGTAAGCACGGGTGCCTGTTCCGTTTTTTTGCAGGAAACAAAAGCAAAGCACAGCAGACTGATGAATAAGATATGTTGAAATTTATAAGTTCTCATGTGGTTCAGTTTAGGTGATTAGTAACCAGGATTTTGAGTCAGGTTATTATTTGACTGGATCTCAGAAACAGGAATCGGATACAGCAATTGGTGATCTCCTGCCCAGGGCTGTTTAACCGGAATAACAGAAAGCACATCGTGTGCTTTTCCTGTTCTTTTCAGGTCAAGCCAGCGGTGTCCCCATTCCAAGAAAAACTCTGTTCTTCTTTCTTTCTCAATAGCAAGCATAACCGTTGCTTTGGAAAGTCCCATAGGGAGCTCAGTGAGACCTGCACGGGCACGAATGACATTTAGATCTTTAATTGCCGGATCCAGTTGCTGGTTCCCAAGGGTGATGGCTTCCGCCCTGATTAAGTATTGTTCGGCCAATCTGAGCATGGTGTAATACTCTGTTATTGGCGCATTCACAGCAGAATTCCCTAATCCAATTTTGTATTTATTCACATAATAAGTAGTTGTACCTGCGATATCAATCGGCATCAGCCAGGAAGACTTTCTTTGGTCCTGATTTTCGAAAACCTGCACCAGCTCATCTGCTACACGATAACCATAATATTGTCCGGGTATGACTGAGGGGAAAGCTCTGAAAGCATAACCTTCAGGAGTAGCATTTCCACGGGGAATGATCAGATTGCTCTGCTGTACTTGCCAGATGGCTTCAGTATTGTTCTTTAAAAAGACCTCATTTAGATCCGGCCTCAATTGAAATAACCCACTTTGATCAATTACTTCTGTTGCTGCTGCAGCGGCATTGCTATAATCTCCTGTAAAAAGATACACCCTGGCCAGCATTGCTGTTGCTGCCCATTTATTGGCACGGATACGTTCTCCGAGTTTTGATCCTGAAAAATCCCCGGCCAGGTTTGCTTTGGCATCCTGCAAATCTTTAATTACCTGTGCATACACTTCAGCTTTAGGTGAACGGGTCATTTTAGCCGTCTTATTAAAATCAGCGGAGAGTGCCAATGGTACATCTCCAAAAAGATTCACCAGATAAAAATAGCTGTAGGCCCTCAGAAATTTAGCTTCCGCAGTCAGCTTGATTCTTACCTCGGTATGTAATTTAGCAGAAGTAGAAGCACTTATCCCTTCAATAATGGCATTGGCATTGTAAATATTTCTATAAGCACTAACCCATAATGAGCGAGTGGTGTAGTCTTCTGTTGGTATTTTATTGGTGTAATATGGATTGGGGCTAATGCTGGACAGGCTGAGTTCATCAGCACCCATACTACCTAATGAAGTGGTTAAGCCGTTTCCAAAACTAAGTCCTCCTTCCTCATTAATTAATTGTGAATAGGAACCCGTCATCGCAGAATTTGCCTGAGTGTCATTTTCAAAAACCTTATCCGTAGTAACGGTATTGATGGGATCAGGAATAGCGATCATGTCCTTACAGGAAGCACACATCAGGATTACTGCAGCGACTAAAATATATCGGTTTAAATTTCTTTTAATTGTCATCTCGATAGGAATTAAAAAGTTACGGAAAGGCCACACAAATAGATTTTGGCTGGAGGAAGCGCTCCAAACGTCTGTACATCAGGATCAAAACCTTTGACATTACTGATCACAAATAAATTCTGAGCATTCATATAAATCCTCAGTGATTCTGCGCCTAATTTTTTCGCCCAATTTTGATTCAGGGTATAAGAAAGGGCCAGGTTAGACAGGCGCACATAAGAAACCGTTCTATATCTACCATCAGAATTCGCAAACAAACTTGTTCCCTCATTGAACATCGTGGTTGCTCTTGGATACAGGGCATGGTCACCCGGTGCTTTCCAATAATTTCCCAGGATCTGCCTTGGAAGATTACCTAGGTTTCCAGCATATACGTCTGCGGTGAAATTGGGATCAGCTCCTATAAAATTATTATAATTGAACGTGGTACTCAGACTTAGGTTTTTATAACTGAAATTACTAGTCAAACCGCCAGTAAGTTTTGGCGAAAGGTCTAAGGCCACATATTGGTCACCCTCGCCGGCTAGGCCCGCAGAATTCTGCTCGATGTTGCCGTTCTGATTATAATCTTCAACTTTGTAAATACCAGTCAGCGGATCTACGCCTAAATAATGGAAAAGATATTTGGTATTGATAGATTTGCCCACTTTCAACGTATTCGCAAAAGGGGAATGCGCAATGTCCGGATAAGAAACCAATAGATTCTTGTTTCTGGAAGCGAACAATGCGACCGACCAGTTAAACTTCTCATTTTTAACCAGATCTGCATTCAGCGTTAAGTCCCAGCCCCTATTGTCTACTACTGCAGGCCAGTTGGAAATTACACTTGGAAAACCAGTATAAAGCGGTATAGGGAATTGGGTCAGCTGGTTGTCGCAGCGCTCGCGGTACATATCGAACTGCACATTAATCCGGTTGTCTAAAAACCCAATTTGCAAAGCCCCTTCCATTTTTTTATTCACCTGCCATTGGTAATTTGGGTTTAAGGCCAAAATGCTGGTGAGGGAACTAGAACCATCATAGTCAGGCAATGCATCCGCATAAGCTTTATTTTTAGCCCATTGTGCCAGGTACTTATAATCGCCAATGGCATCGCTGCCCGTTAAGGCATAACTTCCTCTCAGTTTCAGGAAACTAATAAATTCAGGAAGCGCTTTTCTAATGCCTTTTTCTTCAGTTAAAATCCATGCTGCACCAACAGAGCCGAAATTACCGAACTGGTTACCTGGACCAAATCGGGAGGATCCGTCTCTGCGGAAGTTCAGGTTAAGGATATACTTTTCTTCCCATTTATAATTGATCCTGCCAAATACAGCAGCATATTTATAATAACCAACATCTCCCGTAGGATTAAAAGTGGCAGGTGCCAGAAAAACTGATTCTATAAAATCATCGCTCTCATAACCAATAGCGGTTATCGAATTTGACCTGGTTATATTTTTCTGCAAAGATCCACCAAACAGTAAGGAAAGCTGTCCATTGCTAATTTTCATCTTATAATCAAGCTGTGGTTCCACCAGCACATTCATATTGGTATTGCCACCAAAAAACGAAGATCCTGTTGGGTTAGTCAGCGGATCCTGTGCCCGAATATAGCTCAGATATTTATTGGTATTGTTGCTATAATTGTATCCAAAATTGGTAGAAAAACTCAGGTTGTCCAGGATCTCATAACTCAATCGCAGGTTACTGGTGACCATGTGGGTATCAGAAAAGTAGGGATTATCCAATACGCCAAAAGGAAAAGTCACCTTTGAATCCGGAGTAGTTCTCCATGGGCCAAAATTAAACAGGCCATCAGGTCCATAAATATCGGGAGCATTAGGTGGTAATGTAATCATACTTGGGATACCAGTAGTATTCACTGTCGTATAGGTATACATCCCTCCCAAATCTACTTTAAACTTTCTATCTGCAGTTTTATGTCCCAGATTAAAGGCTAATCCCGCTCTTTGATTGCCTCCTGTACTGGTCAGGATTTCGGTTTGTTTCCCATAATTAGCTCCAAGGCGAAATTGGGTTTGTACATCTCCACCGGTTAAACTCATGTTCACATTAGACTGTTTGCCAATATTTCCCCAAAGTAATTTTTGCCAGTCGGTATGTTTATTCTGGTCCCAAAGCACCAGATCAGGTGCATTAGCAACGTCAGGAATAAGGTTGTCATTTTTAAACGCCTCTCTTCTGATTTGCAGGTATTCTGGCGTGCTAAGTACGTCCCAGTGTTTTGTCACTTCACTAAAAGCCTGCTCTACGCCTATTGAAAACTTAGTTGCTCCAGGTCTGCCTTTTTTGGTCGTGATCAGGATGACCCCATTCGCCGCCCTTGAACCATAAATCGCGGTCGCATCACCATCTTTCAAGACTTCAATGCTTTCAATATCTTTACTATTGATGTTAAACATCGGACTTTGACCTCCTGTAGGGGAATGAATATTTTGGGTAATTCCAGTAGATCCTGTCTCGTAACTGGACATTCCACCTACTTCCAGGTTATTTTGAGGTACCCCATCGATCACGTACAAAGGATCTGAAACAAAATTAGGATTAATGGATTTCCTGCCTCTGATTTCTACTTTTACCGGACTGCTTGCATAGCCATTCGTCGGGGTCACGATCACGCCAGGAATCCTGCCCTGTAAAGCCAGTAGTGGATTCATTACCGGCTGTTGCTCTAACTCTTTGGAAGTGATTTTGGAGATGTTACCAGTGCTTAAACGACGATCTGTGGTACCATAAGCCTGCACCATCACTTCATCCAAAAAGGATACTGAGGGCTCTAGCATGATGGTCAGATAAAAGCCTGCAGCTGTTTTCACCACACTCACATCTTTAGAGAATGAACTCGTATTTGGAGGCATTTTTTCAAATTCTCCCAGCCTTACCTGTACGGAATCGAAACCTACTGAACTAAAGGTAATGCTGCTGTTTTCTTCTAGCTTAGGCAAGAAAAACTCCCCCTTAGCATTAGAACCGATGTTTATTTTTCTATTCTTAACTTTAAGGGTGACGCCACTTAAAGGTTCATTCGTCTTTTTGTTGACGATATTTCCACGTATTTCTATATCACCTGCAAAAATTGCTGCAACACGATCCAGAATTGTGGGTGCTTTTGCCTTGAGTAAAACGGTTTTATTTTCAATCTTATAAGTGATCGGCTGGTCGTTAAAACACTTTTCCAGCACCTCTTCTATCGATGCGTTTCTCACAGAAACAGAGATGGGTTTACTGGACTTAATCAATGCTTCACTAAAAAGGAAATCGTAACCACTTTGCGACCGAATATCCTTTAACACCTTCTCCAACTGGGTATTTTTAGTATTCAGGGTAATGCGCTGAGCGAAACTGCTTGCACTTACCTGCATCATTGTAGCTATTAAAATAACGGTGGTGAATCGTATCATTAATAAAATCTTATTCGCATACTTTTTCAGTACGGGTTTGTTCGTATAGGTTTTATACATTTCATCTGGTTTAGGACAAATTCTTAGCGGCCGATGAAACCGTAACATTGTATTAACTCACAATATTTGCTAAGTTTGTTTGTCTGGTTTAGTTGATAGGATCTCAAATTTTTATGAACGTATTCCAGCATCGGTCAGGAGTGTTTCCAGCACTTCTGGCCTCTTTTTTTGGATTACGTTTTAAATAGTATCTATTTCTTAACGATAATCCTCCTTCCTTCAATTTTAAAGTGGACATTCCCTGTATAATCAAGCATATTCAATAACTCAGAGACATTTTTATCCCTGGAAATCTCGCCTTTGAATTTAAAGTCAGGATCTGGCTGGGTTTCATAAACCACTTCCACATCATACCATCTGGAAACTTTAGTCATGATAGACTGTAGGTTTTCATTGAATTTGAAATAACCATTTTTCCAGGCCAGTACATCTTCGAGGTCTACATCATTGATCACTTTCATATTTCCCGGAGCAACCTGTGCTTGCTCGCCAGGTTTGAGAATCAGAGATTCGATCCCTTTAGCCGAACTGCCTGCATTGGCCGAAACTTTCACACTTCCAGATAGCAAAGTGGTTTTTACGGTTTTCTCATCGTCATAAGACATGATGTTAAAATGAGTCCCCAATACTTCCACCATCTGCCCTTTTGCAAGGACACGGAATGGAGATTTTTTATTGTGGAAGACTTCGAAATAGGCCTCTCCTTTTAATTCTACTTTTCTTTCTTTAGCGGCAAAACTTACAGGGTACTTTAAACTGGAAGAAGCATTTAAAAATACTTTCGAGCCATCTGGCAGAATCACCTGCCACTGGCCGCCACGCGGTGCTTCAATGGTATTGTATTCCGAACTGCTTTTACCGGAAGCATTTGGAGCAATCTGATAGATCAATTGTCCGTTTGCAGTTTTACTGATGGTTACGCCCTCCTGCTGTGCCAGCTGTCCATTCAGCGCATCAGTCAGGCTGATTTTCCGTCCGTCAGAAAGAGTCAGCACCGCTTTATTTTTACCAGGATGAATGTCATTTTTAACAATCTGAGGCCCAGCAGCATGTTTATCATTGCCATAGAACCATATTGCCGTTGTCGAAATCAGTACTACAGCAGCGGCAGCAGCTATACTATAACGCCAGATTGATTTTCTTGAAGGGGGGAAACCGACAGTGCGTTCAATTATAGGGCGTTCAATTTGTTGGTCAATATTTAGCCACATCTGTTGTTTTACTTTCAGATAGTCCAGGTTTTCAGGTTGCTGCTGCTGGAGCTCAGATTGCTGAACAAACCAGTTTTCGACCAGGCGTATTTCTTCCTTGGAGGCAATGCCTTCATTATACTTCCTGATCAATTCTATTACCTGTTCGTTATTCATCTACGTGTATCAGTTTTAGCACTGATTTATAGTAATAGCCATGAAAAGCCCTCAGGGGGTAGATGGAAATGACAAAAAATAGAAAATAATTATAATAGACTGATTTTCAGCGCCA
Source organism: Pedobacter polysacchareus (assembly GCF_019802255.1). Taxonomy (GTDB): domain Bacteria; phylum Bacteroidota; class Bacteroidia; order Sphingobacteriales; family Sphingobacteriaceae; genus Pedobacter; species Pedobacter polysacchareus. Next base: position 424,355 of record NZ_JAHYSS010000003.1, read on the forward strand.
AATATTTTAGTTTCTTTTGGAAAGTTCAATGATAATTAGTCCGATTGGGGCATATACGGCTAGTTTTGAACGAAGGATCTTCAAGGCATTGTTCACTTGCTTTTTTACAGTTTGATTAGAAAGACCTAGTTTATCTGCAATTTCTGCATGGGAAAGGTTGTCCTTACGGCTCATTTCAAAGATGATCCTCATTTTAGGAGGCAGATTATCAATCTCGCGCTGTACAATGATTTTTAGTTCACGCTCATCAATGTCCTCTATCGTTTCCATGCTCACTTCTGAAGCATATTTTGCTAGAGAAGCAATGTGGTCGTTTTTAAGCTTGTTGCGCTGTATGAATTTTAAGACTCGATTTCTGGCCCCGATGTAAAGGTATCCGGCAATGTTATTGTCTTCCTGAACCAGTTCCGGTTTATCCCATAGGCCCACAAATAAATCCTGTACCAGGTCTTTGGATGGCTCCTCGTCCCTTAACATCTGATTTACCTTGTAAAACATCAGCACTGCATATCTATTGTAGATTTCTGCAAAGGCCTCGTGGTTCCTGTCTTTTAAAAGACGGACCAATTCAGAATCCGTAAATTCAGAATACATTTTCATTATAACCGGTATTCCATGCCCCCCAGCATTTTAAAAAGAATAAAACAAGATTTGAGAATTAGGGGAAGGCGCTTAGCAATTAGCTAGCCTTATCATCATCCCCTCTTAACAAACGTACATAAATATTTTTTACGATCACAACTGAATTTGATTTGAGCTGGATGCCTAAGTTTCGAAATCCCCTCCAATAAAGAGTCGAAATGAGCCAGGCGCAGAAAACCACTGAAGCCAGCTGACCACAATTTGCGATCAGCGGTCTTCAGTGGTTGGTCAGTATAGAATTGCAGCTCTTATTTAGCCAGCAAATCAGTCACTTTCCCATCTACCTTATTATTCCCTAACTCCGCTCCGATTACCCTTTCAAAAAGCACTCGCTTTTTATTGGAATGGAACGCAGGATACGCCTTATTTGTGGTAATGTTATTATTTTTAAAAGTGATGCCATCTACCGATTTCGCGTACAAAACGGGCTGGTCAAAAGTATCAAACTTGTTGTTTTCTATCTTGATACCAGAATGAAAATATTTCTTTTGATTTTTAAGATCAGGGATCTCCGGATAAATCGAAATGACCGCATTGGTAAATTGATACATACTGGTCAAAGCATTGATAAAGGTATTGTTACGAATGGTGATATCTCTACAAGATCCGGTTTCATACCAGCCATTGCTATCGCCGCAAAGTACGATCGCACTACCCGAAGTATGGTCAAATAAATTGTCTGTTACCAGTGTTGGTTTTGGGGTACTGAATAACGCCCCTCTCGCCCTATTGTTACGGATGGTATTGCCCTTGAAAACTACTGAAGGTGTCCATGATAAATTTTCAATGCCTACATCTGTTTTCGAAGGATCAATCCCCTTGTCCAGCGCATTGGTAAACTCAATCTTAAATTCTTTAATCGGATCCTGCGGATGAGTTCTTATCGGAGTAATTGAAGCAATAGTATTCTTTGCATCCCATAGATCCATGGTTTTAGATTGAATGAACTGAACCGTATCCTGTACATTGCCCCAGTCGAAACCAAAAGATTGTCCTTCCATATACCTGCCGATCAGTGTATGATCATCCAATCTTTTCATCATTTTCAGATAGGTGCCATGGATATTGATCGCATCATCCATCATCCCTTCATATAAACCGTTTTTCGATACAATTGTCCCTTTACATCCAGAAAAGTGAGTGGCATCAGCTTGCGTAGTAAAATATCTAGGATCGTTTTTCCCTCTTAAGCATACACCGAAACCATCCATGTAAATGTTTTCCGTCAGCTGTGCTAAAAGGCCCATTCCTTCTGCATAATGAACTTTCACATTTTCCAAACTGATGTCTTTGCCTTTATGTACAAAAATACCTGGATTAGGACGGCCCCAGCCTCTCATTGCGATGACGGTGCCGGGAATCAGTTTTTTGTTCTTCCAATGGAATGCTTTGATCTTTCCAGGAGAAAGCTCAGCTACACCTTTAGTCCCAACTCTAATGTCGCCGCTATCAAAAATAATATGTTTAGTACCGTTTTCGAAAGCAATCCCCGAGTTCGGCTGCAGCTCCCAGTCTTCGCCCAAATTGTAGAAAGTACTGTCTTTTATTTTATATTTTACCCAAGGGGCGGTTTCAAAAGTGATACTTCCTTCTGCGGCATCATTGGCTATAATCTTTACCTGAGTAATTTGTGGTTTTTCAAAATCAATGCTCAGGTTTTTGATCTTCACATTACTGCTTTCAATCAATGCCAGAGGAAGCATGCGCCCATAAAACATCAAATCAGCTCCACGGCCATCCAGCGTAATGTTTTTAAATTTATCTAGTTCAATACCTATAGTTTTTGGGTTAACCTGATCATGATTAGAGATATATAACTCTCTTTTTACGGCTCCTTCAGGATAAAACTGATACTTTCCTTTTTGAAACTGAATCACAATGGCATCCTGATCAGTCGTTTTAGCTTTAATTTCTTTCAGTAATTTCCCCAATAGAGGGGTAATGTTTTGTCCAGTGTTTGGCTTGATGCCATAAGCGGATAACTGATAGACTTTTGTGGTAGTTTGTGCGGTTAATGGGCGTATTAAATTAAACGTTAATAAGACCAGTAAAATAGTTTTCTTCAAGTGGTTCGGTTAAATTGTGTTTATAAAATATTAGAACTCTAAAACTACGATTTTAGCCGTAAAAAGTTGACTTTTGGAACAAATACAGCGCAACTGCCAACAATGAACTCATCATTGACCACTTAACAATAGGAACCCGTAATAACCCGCAGTTTAATAGTTAAAAGTAAGTCCGGCACCATAGCCCATATCACTGTCATAATGAGTAGATAAGCCCAGGTATTTAGTCACAATATATCTAAATCCTGCCATGTACTCCTTATCTGTATTGACCATAAATTGAAAACGCAGTCGTTTTGAAATCGGAATGTCTTCTCTCATCAACTGCAGCCTAACATTTCCTTTATGGTCTACAGCAGCGTCGGCAACTACCAGCATCGGCAAAGTATACTGAAGCCCTACATGAAATACATGTCTGAGGTTTTTGGTATTGCCTTGTCCGAAAATATTCTTGTCCATCTGATCCACCGTTCTTTTGCGAAAATCCCAACCCACATAAGGAAATAACCATTGGTTTCTACCAATGTATCGTCCAAAATGACTTTCTGATTCATATCCCATTTTCCTATCAAATCCCACACGCCATTCCGTAGTAAAACGATAACGCGTATTGGACAGCATGATCTCCCCATCAGAACCATTACTTTCAATTCCAATTCTAGCCATAGGATGAAGCATGCGGTCGTCTGCTTTAAGCATTTTATAGGCATGTTCCGGCTGAGGTAATTCCGGATTTGGAGGCGAGTTTTCATAACTAAACACCCTCCCCATACCACTCATCATGTGGTACAAAATATGGCAATGAAAAAACCAGTCCCCGCCAGCTGCTGTTGCCGCAAATTCTATGGTATCCCTTTCCATCGGCATAATATCCAGGACATTTTTCATAGGTGCATTTTCTCCTTGTCCATTCAACACCCTGAAATCATGACCATGCAGGTGCATCGGGTGACGCATCATACTGTTATTGAAAAGAATAATCCTTACATTTTCTCCCTTTTTAATTAGTATTTTATCGGTTTCTGACACCGTTTTATGGTCTAAACTCCAAACATAGCGGTTCATGTTTCCAGTAAGGTCAAACTTTAATTCCTTCCATGGACCTAAAGGTAAAGTAGTCTTATTAGGATCGCGAAGCATGCCGTAGTTTAAAGTCACGATATCCCCAGGATCATCAGCCTCCGGATACATCACCGCATTCATATCCATTTCCTGATTCTGCATTTTCATCCCCTCCATCTCTATCATATTTCCCCGCATATCCATCATATCGTTCATCATCTTCATTCCGGCAAAGTATTTCAGTTTCGGTAATTTTGCAGCAGGTATTTTTTCTCCCTGACCAAACCACATAGAGGCTGATTTGCTGCGGTCTTCCGGTGTGACCAGAAATTCATAATTTTTATTTTCCGGGATGGTAATGACGACATCGTAAGTTTCAGATGCGGCGATGATGAACCGATCCACTTCTACCGGCTCCACATCGTTTCCATCGGCAGCGACTACGGTTATTTTTCCACCGGAATAGGTCAGCCAGAAATAATCAGATGCCCCGCCATTGGCTATACGTAAACGAACTTTGTCCCCTGCTTTAAACTGAGGATGAAGATCCTGGTTTTTACCGTTGACCAGAAAGGTATCGTAATACACGTCACTCACATCCATTGCAGTCATACGCTTCCATTCGTTGCTGAGCTTGGTTTTGAAATGACCGGATCTGATGGCTTCCGCATAACTTTGAGTGGTGCCTTTTTGTATGGCAAACCAATCGTTGGCATTTTTCAAACTACGATGAACTTCCTCAGGTTTCATGTTTGTCCACTCACTCAAAACGACTGGAATAGTTGGGATGTCCCACTCTTTTCTTTTGTTTATAATGAAGGCCCCATACATCCCAATTTGTTCCTGGAATCCGCTATGGCTATGGTACCAATGTGTGCCATGCTGAATGATAGGGAATTTATACACATACGTGGAATGCGGTTTAATGGGCATTTGCGTCAGGAAGGGCACACCATCCATTTGGTTTGGTAAAAATAGCCCATGCCAGTGCAGCGAAGTCTCTTCATTTAACCTGTTATGGACATAAATCAAAGCGGTATCCCCTTCGGTGAAAGTCAGTGTTGGCATTGGAATTTGTCCGTTTACAGCGATGGCACGCTTTGTTTTCTTGCCATAAGTTACCGTAGTATCTGCAACATAAAGATCATATCGTACGGTCCGGGCGAGCTGCTGATTTACCATAGTTTTAATCGGCCCTAAATTAGCTTTTGCTATTTTGATGTTTTCTATAGTCGGGTTATGGTCCTCCATCCGCATCTCCTCCTTATTTTTGGAAGGATCCTTCATGGGCATGTCCATCTTATGATGTGCTGGCATTTTCATTTCCTTCCTCTCCTGAGCAGCAGCGGCAGCAGTATAGAAGATCAATAAAATGATGCTGAATATATTTTTCATTTCCTTGATAATTAAGGCTTAGTTTAGCAAGGTAACCTGCCCGTTTATTACTTACAGGCAGGTTACAGGAATTATTGATGAAAAGAAGAACTCCTCACCAAATTGCAGTATTATTTTAAAGTTTCCTTTACTGCTCCACAGGTTAACATCTGCTTTCCATAGTAAGGGTTTTTTATCTCGGCTTTATCAGACAGCCAATAGCTCTTTTTCATCGGGCAATAGTCGTAATAAATGATCCCGTTGCTCAGCTTCACAGCTTTGGCCAGTTTAAAAATATGGATAGAAAAATCAGCGAAATGATCACGTTGATGGGCAATGTCTTTAGTATCTGAAATGTGTTCTGCATCTAATGCCAGTTTTTCCTGAAGGCCCATAAAAACCGTCCTTTCCGATGGAGTCATTGATTTAGTATCTATGCCTGTCAATGCTTTAGAGAATTCGGTCGCTTTTAAGGCTGCTGTTGCAGCATCAGCGTTTACTAACGCATTTTTGATGTCATAGTAAGCCGTTAGTAAGGATGGTGTTTGGCTGCTTTGAGCAAAACTTGGATTGATCCATGCAGTTGCAATTAAAACAACCGCTAAAAATATCTTTTTCATGATGTAATTTTTTTAATGTTTATACTTATTTCAGGTCATAGCAATAGCTATACTTACGTACTCATTAAATCTTATATCTGAAAACTTTGAATAATTATACGGATGTCTGAATTAGGCGGTCTTTCTCTATGGTTTACCTCAGCACTTTGATTGAGTTCAACAGCACTTACAGCAACGAATAGGTCATAGGCGTTAGCTGAAACTAACATCATAGGCGTCAGCACCGGCAGCTTGCTGATTTCAGGAATTAATTTACTTTGAATCAGCAAATCATCTACTAAAATCTTACAGCAAAGGTCTTCATTTGAAAAGCTCAGACCTGATGCAGTATTGGTTTTATGCACATGACGGTGTTTATGGCTTTGTGCACGATCTTGTGTACCCTGGGCTTCATGATGGTTCGCATTCATTCCTAGTGCACAGCCAAAACCCACAAGCGTATTGAGCAGGAAGATCACCAATAGAAAGATAGCTTTGCTTTTCATTTCAATACAAATCTAGTATAAAGGTGCTAAAACACTTTTACACAATTCCGTAATTTTTTTATATTTAGCCAAGCCATCCAGGATGATACAACATAGGTATTTTGCCAGGCCACAGCTCCGCAGCCCGATATCCTGGAAGCGGAAATCGGCACCCATCATTCCGACGCCATTCATCAGCATAAACCGATTGGCGGGAACAAGGAAAAATAAATGAAGAAAAGATAGCTGAGGTCTAATTTTAAGACACAGGCTTTCCTGGCAGACGGGTCAATTTATCCTTTAAAACATGGTATTCCCTTTCCAAATGCCGGAATGCCTTTGTTTTGTGAACGCCCTCCGCATCATCCATTCTTTTCTTGTGATAATCTGCAGCAACCTGATCGAAACGCATTTTAGTCAGGTAGTAATGCGCTGTTTCCGCTTTTTGAGCGGCACTTTCAGGAGCACCGTTTAGATTTCCTCCATAAAGACTATCGGAAATTAATTTGCCATTGGCTGACCTAAGGCAGACATAGATTTCCATCTGCTCGGTCATCATCCATTCCTTACTGAGCGGGATAAAACAACTCCCATCCACTCTTTTGGCCGCATTCAGGAAGGTGCTTGCCTTATTTTTACTCGGATGGCTGAGGAGTACCATCAGGATGTCATCCGTGTCCGCGTGTTCAGTATAGTCAGAATTCCAGGTTAAATTGAGTCCTTTCTCCCCTTTGCTGATGTCCAGATCTTTAATCGATTCCAGACTTCCTTTACTGAGTACCACCTTTTCATAGTTTACCTTTAAATTAGGGTATTCACCAATTAAAGCTTGTTTTTTGTTATAAGAAGTGGCCAGATTATGGGGATTGCGAATCGTCCCTGCTGATTCCAGACTAAAGCTGACATTGATAAAATCAGTCATCGGTCTCAGTAATTCCATGGTCATAGACATTGCCTGACGATTGGCCAGTTGTTTCAAGCTTGGTTTCCCTGGTTTTCCGATCCCTCGAGAGATCAATTGTCCATTTAACATATAAAAAACTACGTTTCCTATTTTCCCGGATGGGTGGCCATAAGGCCCTACAGTACATTTTGCCATGATTAAGTGGTTTATTGAGTTAAATTAATATTTCAGCAATATACTAATAAACAACACTAAAAAACTACGATAATCATTATAAATACTAACTATATTAGTATTCAATAGATGTATATTGAGGAGCTGACGAATCCCCGTTCCGAAGCTACTAAGCCAGTAAAAGCCCTAGCAACCTACACGATACGCCGATGAAAAGGCTGAAAAAGTATGATGACTACTAAAGCTGTAAAATTGGTATTTTTTGATACCTATTCCATAGTTGGCTATCTCCCTTTAAAGTAGCCTGCACATCGATTATAAATTTCGCAAGATCCGTTGCAACTGTGATTTCCTTCACCTTTCTTTTTTAAACAGCTCAGGATGAAGGAAATCACAATTTATTAATTGACAGCTATTTGCTGCAAGCTGAATTATTGATTCAGCAGTGGTTTTACTTTTTTCAGCATGTCATCAGCTGTGGTCTTCGACAATGATTTGATGTCAAAAACCTCCAGGGCCTTATTCAGGTCGTTTAGCTGTTTAGTTTGCTTATTTTTAGCATAAGCCGCTCTTAAATACTTGATTTTTTCAAAATCCTGGCCTCCTTCCACCAGTTTTTCAAACCTGATAGAACTCAGCGGGCCTGGATAAACCATATAGGTATCGCCAGCTGGCCAGGTGATAAAACGGCTATCTTTCAGCGGATTTTTAGTCCAGCTGTTATAAGCCCAACGCAAGTATCCTTCCATATTTTTACTTGCGGTATACCAGCCGATCCAAACGCCTTCTGCTGGTGAAGAGAAAGTAAAACCATTTGGATAAGGCTCCGTGCAGCAAGTATACCAGGTGCTCAGCTGACCTTTTTCCTTACGTTTGGCCAAAGTAGCTGCCGGAAACTCCCATCTTGAAGCAATGCAATACACATCAATATCTTGCTCTATTTCCGGATGAAAATCTCCAGCCAAGGCGATTTTCCAGTTTTTATCCGTCTCTTTTAATAATTTGATGACCGATTTCATGGCCTCCATTGGTCTTTCGTCCATGGCAATATAAGCTTTGCTGAACCATCCTTTTTGTTTCAGGTGTTGCGTAAAGTCCAGCAGCATCGTCTTCCAAAAAGCATTATAAGCAGGTGTACCAATTGCATCTGTAAACACCACTTCTTTTTGTGTCGCTTCATCATAATAAGTAAAAGCGATTTTCCATGGTACCATACTGTAGCAGTTGATGCGTTCCGTAATGCCGCAATCCATCACAAAAGAGATATATTTATCAAATAAGCTGTAATCATAACTCCAGTTACCATCCTTTTTCTTGGTCCATTTTACTAAACTCGGATAGTCGTCATAAGTTTGATGCCCCCAAGGTTCATTTACAATACTTGCAGTAATCGTTTTTTGGCCTGCATCGGCCAGCATCGTATAATAATCTTTCATCAATGAAAAATGTTCAGGACTCCAGAGTTTTGCCTGATGCACGCGGGCTATAGCCGCTGGATGCTGCCATAGATCTAAATCATATTGCCATTTATTAGGCGCTGGCAATGTCTTGTCCAATACCTGAACCGTTACAGCTAAAGCATACTCTTTATCCCCTTTTACCTTAATCGTGCCTTTATAATTTCCAGGAATAGTGTTGGCTGGTACTTTGATACTCAACCAAATTGGCTGGGTCGTATTCTTCTTCAGTAACACTGATTTAGTTTTTGTATCGATGGCATCAGCTACGTAAGAAGAATCGAAATCCTGTGGTTTTCGGTGGCCACAGCCATCTCTGAATTCATCAGTGATGACAAAGTCCAGAAAGCCAGCTGTCATGTTTTCTTTTTTAATCGAATGGCCTTGTGCATCTTTCAAGTCGTTAAATTGTACGCTGATATTATTCAAATCTTTGTTAGCCCAAACCAGTATTTGTGTGTGTATTTTTTCGCCTTTCCAGGCTTTTGCTCCCCAGGCTTTTTCCAGCGTTACTTTTGCTGGCAATTCTCTTGCAAAACGCACATTAGAAGACGCAAAACTTACATTTAACCCATTGGGTACTTTAGCCCATTCCGCTTTGAGCACCTGAGGATTTATCAAGGGCTTCTTTTGCAGCGCTAAGCTGGCATCCTGAGCCTTAATGTTCAAACATAAGAAGGATAGACAAATAAAAAATAGCTGTTTCATAGCTCTAAGTTAGCCAATTAGGGAAGAAGGAAAAACGGCTATTGTATCAGGACTGTTACGCAAGCGTTTGTTTAAATGTAACAATATGGATAGATTTCATCACCTACGAAAAATAATAAAGGTAAATTGAAACATCAAATCCTATGAGCTATAAAGCACACGACTCCATTTCCTTAACTATCCTTCTAATTTAGAGCAACTTAAGCGCGACTTCTTTAAGAAAAAATCTATCAAACTAATTGAAAAACCGAGTTGTTGCCTGTATATTTATCTATCAATTTATCTCTTATTAAATAATAATAATTATGAAAAGTAAAATTCTCTTTGTTTTATGCCTATTGACCGGCCTAATGTTTATCAATGCAGGATTAGATAAATTCTTTCATTACATGCCTATACCAAAGGATATGCCGGAGAAAATGGTAAAAGCAGGAAAAGCATTTATGGAAATTGGCTGGCTCATGCCATTGGTGGCTTGTGCTGAAATTACAGGTGGTTTGCTATTGATTTTCCCAAGAACCAGGGCCCTTGGCGTGATCGTTATTCTACCAGTTTTAGCAGGCATCCTGTTAACCAACATCATTATGGCTCCATCAGGCCTACCTATTGTACTCGTATTGACCGCAGTTATTCTTTGGGTAATTATTGAGGACAAAGAAAAGTACCTGCCCTTAATCAGGAAATAAGGACATGACAACACCTTCTTCTGATCAGAGGAAGGTGTCATTTCAAAAGTTATTATCGCTGTAAAAATGAAGAAATTGCGGAGTTAGCGCTCCGAAACTTTTAGTCCATTCCGCAGCTGATTTGTTTTTAAGTATTGAATCAGTGCGGCTGGGTGATCCGTTTGTACCCCCTGAACCCCTTTTTCCATGGCTATTTTCCATTTTATGGGATTCTCGTTTGCCATTTGTACATCCAAAAACACCGACAATCCGTTTTCCCTCATCGCAGCTACAAGTGCTGCGTTCGGAATATTATCGGTCGCTTCCAAAGGCATTTCTTTCAAAAAGGAGATCAGCTCATCTTTTGTTTTGATGTTTTTTGGCAAGCCAGACATCAATGGCATCTGCGGTGCCAATTCGCGCCAGGATTTATAATCTTCCATTTTGTTGATATAAACCAATACTTGATTTTCCATACCAGCAGCCCGAATTTCCTGGTAGGTCTTCAAAACATCGGCTGCTTTAAAATCCAGGTAAATGTTAATCCGGTTCCTGCAGGTCTTTAAGGCCTCCATGAAGCTTGGCACAGCATACAGTTTACCATCTTTTGCATTCAAACTTAGTTTTTGAACTTCATCCAGGTTTAAATCCTGAACTCGGCCTTTCCCATTGGTCGTTCCATCTAGGCTTTCATTGTGGAGTAAAACCAAATGACCATCGCGGGTGGTACGAAGGTCAATTTCCACATAATCAGCGCCAAGTTCAATGGCTTCCTCAATTGCGGCGATGCTATTTTCGGGTTTTACCAAATGGCTTCCCCGATGGGCAATCACGATAAATCCATTTTTAGATTTGGGCAGCGGCGCTAATGTCCGCTGTCCAAATGAAATAGAAATGAAGCTCATCAAGATCAGTGTAAAAAAAACCGTTTTCCTATTCATGATCGTCATCTATATGGTTATTATTTTATTTCTTGTGCCCTGAGTTCTTTTATTGTTTTACAGCTGTTATTGCTTTGCAGCCGGATTCAGGTCTGTAAATTCAGCGGCATGGTCTCTGCTTGTTTTTTTCAGGGAAAAAGCGTCGAACAATTCTCCAGAAGTTTTATAGGCTTCAAATTTTAAATTCTGGCCATCAATATGGATGGTTTGAAAAAGCTGTGTATTTTCCAAAGAGACATTCATCCATTTGGCACCATCCACTTTATACATTTTAGGACCGGCTACAGAAACCAGGTAAACTGGTCCGCTGGCCTCCCTGCCCGATAATCCACGCGGCAAATTTTGTCCGCGGCTATACGTATGGTCATGTCCCTGCAATACCAGGTCGATGTGGTATTGATCAAATAATGGCTTAAAGCGTTCCCTGAAATCTTTATTGTCCCTGCTTTTAGCCGTAGAAAAGATAGGATGATGAAAAGTAATTACCGTCCACAATTGCTGGTTTTCTTTTAATACCTTTTCCAGCCATTCATATTGAGTTTTAGCCGCGGCCTCATCCAGGATAATCATCTGAGAGTCTAAAGAAATGATGCGGACATTCTGATAATCGACATAATAAACCGATTCTTCCAACCCTTTTGGGCCATTACCCGGCAACGTATATTGTACGCCCCAGTGCGGATCAAGGACCAGCTTTTTCTGCTCATTTCTCACATATTCATGGTTTCCTGGAGAAGGTAAGCTAGGAATCATCCCATTGATGAAACCGCCTCCGTAATGCCACTCTCCCCATTCTTTATCATTATTGGAACGGTTGATCAGGTCGCCGGTATGGATAATGAAACGGGCATCCGGCTGCTGCGAAAATGCCTTTCTAATCACGCGTGACCATTTGGAACGGATGTCATTCTGCGCATCGCCCAGATAAATAAAAGAGAAAGGCTTATTGGTATTTGAAGCGGTGGTAAATTGAAACCACTCGCTCCAATGCTCCCCTGCGCCTACACGGTAGGCATATACCGTTCCTGGTTTCAGGTTCTTAAAAGTAACCTGATGGTATTTTGCGGTGGCATAGTTGTTTCCGCCGGATAAAACACGGGATCCTGCATCATAATTGGTCATCGATTCTTCCAGCGCAGGGCTGGCATCTTCCGCTTTAATTTGTGCTTTAGCCGCAGTAATTGTGGTATCTGTACGCCAGGTGACCGTCTGACTCACTTCAGGATTTCCGGTCCAGGTTAAAATCACGCGATCCGGAAAAGGTTTAGGATTAAAGTCCTGGGCATTGGTTTCGCTGAGGCCAGCTGTTACCAGCATGGCCATGAGCGCAATTGAACGTTTAAATTTATTCATCTTGAATTTGTGCTGTTTATAATTTATTTCAAGGACCACATCAATGTAGTTTCCTTATCGGCGCCAAAGGCGGACACTGCTTTTTGGTAGTTCAGTTTATTTTTAGCGCTTTCAGAATCCGGGAAAACGTAACGTTTTGGGATTCCTCGGCCAGCAGCAAGCGGCCCTGTGACGAAAGCAGGATATCCTGTACGACGCTGATCAAACCAGCCTTCGGCACCTTTGAACAACATCGCCATCCATTTTTGGGTCATCAGCTGCTCTTGTGTACCATCATATTTCACGATCGCCTGGTCAAAATAACTGGCAGGTGGAGTAACCGAGTAACTGCTCATTGATTCTTTAATCCCTTTATAATACAGGGATTCGGCGCTTTCGCCAGGCACAGTTAACTTGCCTTTCTGCATGGCTTCTGCCAGGATAAAGCAGAGCTCAGTATAGGTCACCAGACTTGCTTTCAGTAAAGGGTTTGAAGAGGCACCATTCTTTCTGAAAAAGCTGGACGAAAACACCGAGACATGATCCTCACCGCCATTGTACGCCGCAGGGGCATCAATTGCATTCGGTACACCAACATATCTGTTTAGATCGACTGTTGATCCTACCGTGCTTTTAACGGGTTCAACCCATACCGCCAACCTAGGATCATTTCTTTGCAGTAAACGATCCACCAGTTCCTTGCTTACTTTTGTTTTTTGGTAATCAAAATCAATCATTGCCAGGGGTCCTCCAGGCCAGCTATAGCCAGCCAGATTTCCTAAATAAGGGATTTCCGCATTATCAGCACTGCTTTCAAAAATTGGAAAGTTCGTTTTATCATTGATGATTTCCTGCATCTCGGTAAAGGCCGGGCCATAATTTTTCGAGATGCGCAGCAGCATTCTTAAGCGCAGGCTGTTGGCAAATTTCCTCCATTGCAAAGCCTTACCTTTGAACATCACATCAGCTTTGACATTGATATCCGGTGCTCCGCCTTTTAAAAGATCATTGGCTTCACGCAGTTCCTTCAATAAATCAGGATAGATCACCTGCTGCTGGTCGTACTCCGGATAAATCAAATTACTCTCTTTAGATTTCAAGGCCTGCGAATAAGGAACATCACCATATAAATCCGTTAAATAACCGAAGTTAAAGGCTTTGATAATTTTGCTGATCGCCACATATTGATTCTCAGAACGTTTCTGTGCCGTTTCCATGAAAGTTTTGTTGACAGATAAACGGGCATAAATGTCATCCCAATCCACTGGCCCCCAATCGAAAAGATCATAGCCGGTATTGCGAACCAGGGTCAGGTAACGTGCTGCCGATGCAGGTCTTCTGCCCACAGCATTTTCCTGATAGGCATAAGCGGTAGAAAGCACCACTTCCGACATCAGAAACTCTGTGTTGGTGGTTTCCGGGGAATTCGGGTTGGTATTGATTTCTTGGAAATCTTTAGTGCAGGCAGCCAATAGCGTCACACCCAGCACCAGAATGGTTTTATATTTGAATTTCATTTCTGATAGTCATTAAAAATTACAACTTAATTTAAAGCCAAAAGAGCGTGTTCCTGGCAGCGTCCAGTGACCAACGCCCAATTTGAATCCTTCGGTCACACTCATCGTGCTTTCCGGATCATAGCCCAATCCATTGGCCGTCCAGGTATACAGATTTCTACCAATCAGGGAAATAGAAAGGTTGCTGATGGGTAGTTTTCGTAACAATTGCGGATTAAATAAATAAGTCAGTGAAGCTTCTCTTAACTTCAGGAAAGTGGCCGAGTAGGTTAAGCGCTCATAGTATTTGTTATAGGTGTTGTTGTAAAAATCAGAAGCGGCAATGATGACCTTATTCTCAGCATAGCTACCATCGTTATTGGCGATAAAACCAGGAATAATCATTCCGTCATTTCTACTTCTTCCTTGAGAATCTACCCATGGCAAACCACCGCTTTGAGCATCTCTGCCTACCAGTGTATTGTCCGTTAAACCAGCATTAATCAAACTTTTAACTACGTAAGAATAGAAATTACCGCCTTTACGCCAGTCCAGCAAAACATTAAGCGTAAAACGCTTATAACTGAAAGTGTTGTTAAAACCGACTGTAAAATCAGGATTGTAATTACCTACCTTTAGGTATTCGCTGTTGTTGCGGATATAATGTCCGGTTTTATCTAATAAAGCGGCACCAGCATTTGGTCCCGTTGGTACCTTGGTATAACTTGGCGTATAGAAATCTCCGATTTTTGTGCCCTCTTTAATCAGGTAACGAATATTATCACCATCGGCACTGCCCATAGAATATTCGGGTAAACCTTCCATCAGGGAGATCACTTTGTTTTCATTCTTTGTGAAGTTCACATTCATTTCCCACTTAAAGGCTGATTTTAACGGAACGGCGAAGAAGCCAATTTCCCATCCGCTGTTTTGGATGTTACCGGCGTTGATCAATCGGTTTGAAGCACCTGAGGCAACGGTAGTAGGAATATTGATGATCTGGTTTCTTTTATTTGTTTTATACCAGGTCACATCCAGCCCTAAACGGCTGTCGAGGAAGCGTAAATCTCCACCAAACTCATAAGAAGTAGCAATTTCTGGTTTTAGGAAGTTGTTTTTAAGGTTAAACTCTATCGTAGCTCTTTTCACATCACCCCAATCCTGGTTAAAAGGAACGGTGTTGTACAATTGGTAAGGATCTGTATCACTACCTACCTGTGCCCAGTTGGCCCTGATTTTGGCAAAAGACAGCACATTAGACTTGATTTTAAACACATCTGTCAATACAGTGCTGAAGGAAACAGAAGGGTAGAAATAAGAATTGTTTTCTGGAGGAAGTGTGCTGGACCAGTCATTTCTTCCGGTCACATCCAGGAACACCATGTCTTTATAGGCAGCATGTCCCATTCCATACAAACTGTTGATCCGTTTACGGGAACTGTATTGCGAATTGGTAATTGTTCCCGCCTGCGCATTGTTGATGTTATAAATCCCAGGGATACTTAAACTTTCGGTACGCTGCGCGGTACTTCTTGCCCTTTGATCCATCTGGTTTCCTCCTGCAGAAAGGCTGAAAGACCAGTCTTCATTTAAGGTTTTCTTGTAGCTCAAAAGGAAATCTGTATTCTGCTCCTTGAAGAAACTATTGTCTACCCCATAACCACCGAATTTGAATCGTTTGGAGCTGAAAGGACGTTTGGTTTCATGCTGTTCATTGTACATATCCAGGCCGGTACGCGCCATTAAACTCAGGTCGTCGGTCAGGTCAATTACTGCCTGTACGTTCCCGGTGATGCGGTTTCTATCGTAACCATTGGTATGTTCATAAGCCACAAAAAATGGGTTATCTGAATCATCCGGTGAGAATTGTTCCAGATTTTCACGCCCTGGTTTCCAATAATTCCTCAAATCGTTGATGTTCATATTGGCAGGCATGGAATACAGCATCTGGGTAACGCTTTCCCTATAAGCCGATGGACGGTTGTCACTTTTATTATTTACATAACCGAAATTCGTACTGATTTTCAGTTTAGGATGCAGCACATAAGTTGCAGCAAGGTTTAAAGTATTCCTGCTGAGATCGGTGTTGGGAACAATCCCTTTATTCTCCAGATTGGTATAGGAAAGTCTGTAATTACCAGCTTCATTTTTGCCGGTAATGGCGATGTTATTGGTATAGGTAGAACCAGTTTCATAGAAATCTTTCACATTATTTGGATAGGATACCCAATCAGTAGGAATTGGCTTTCCATTGGCATCCAGCGGACTGTTCCATTGCAGGTGTTTGGTGCCTACATTCAATCTAGGGCCCCATGCTGAACTTGTTGAAGCCGGATCATCGGTATAATCACCAGCGCCAAACTCAGTTTGGAAATGAGGAAAGAGATAGGCTTTATCGTATTGGGCACTGGAATTGAAGCTTATTCCTAAACCTTTTTTGCTGGCGGCACCACTCTTTGTGGTAATCAGTATGACACCGCTTCCTGCCCTGCTGCCATATAAAGCGGCTGCACTGGCGCCTTTCAAAACGGTAATCGTTTCTATATCATCCGGACTGATGTCTGCAATCGGACTTCCATAATCTACTGAAGAGCGTCCAAACTCAGATGTTGCCCGTAAAGAATGTGCTACAGGAACACCATCTACCACAAAAAGCGGCTGATTATCGGTTGCAATAGAAGATTGACCACGGATGGTGATGAAAGCCGAAGAGCCAGGATCAGAACCAGTGCTCACTACATTTACCCCAGCCACTTTTCCGGCCAGGGAGTTGATCACATTCACTTCAGGAGCAGTACTTACCTCCTTTCCTTTGACTGTTGCAATGGAATAACCCAATGCTTTTTCGGAGCGTTTGATTCCTAATGCCGTGACCACCACTTCGGAAAGTGCAGTTTGATCAGGTACCAGATTGATATTCAGCACCGACTCCCCTTTTACCGCTTTTTCCTGGGTTTGATAACCCATCATTTTAAAAATCAGTACTGCAGATGCGTCCTTTACATTTAAGCTATACTCCCCGTTAAAATCGGTTACAGCAGCATTGTCTACTCCTTTTTCAATGATGTTCACACCAGGAACCGGCAGGCCCTTTTCGTCGGTTACCCTGCCTTTTACCCGGATTGCTTTTTTAATAATGATCTGGTTGTTCTGCACCTGGTAAGTCAGCTGCATTGGGGTTAATATACGCTGAAGCAAGGTGCTGACCATTTCATTATCAGCTTTAACAGTGTTTACGTACCGGTTTAAGACGGCATCTTTATTCGTGTAAACGAAAGAGAGGTTGGTTTTCTTTTCGATGTTTTTAAGTAATTCGGTTAAGGTGCCGTGTTTAAAACTGAAACTGATTCTGCTGTTGAGTTCCTGTGCTTTTAAAGGCGAGGCCTGCCCTGCGAAGAGCATTACAGAAAGAAAAATGTAGATCAGGGTAAAAAAACGCATTACTTTAAAAATTAATTGATTAGTCACTGCGGACTTTTTCATAACTTTGAGTGTTTTAATCGTGATGGGTTAAAATAAAATTGAAATTCTTAGCCGAAAGCCTGCGTCAACATGCTTCGGCTATTTTTTTGTACATAGTCTAGTTACATTTACCTCCTTTTATATAGATTGTCTGTTTGTTAATGGTGTAATGGATGTCTAAGGTCATTTGAAGGGTTTGTAAAACTTCCTTGATATTGATATTGCCAAATTTGGCGCTGAGCTTGCAATCTTTAAAGGATCTGTCTGTGACCACCTGAACTCCGTACCGCCGTTCTATAGTGGCAAAAACCTCTTCCATTGGAGTCTGATCGAATGTCATTTTCCCTTCGGTCCAGCCAATTGCGGTACGGGCATCTTCCAGCTGCTTACGATAAAGCAGTCCGGATGTCAGATCAACACCTGCTTTTTGATTGGGCAGCAGCTGAATGGCTGCCGACTGTTTCCCCGCAGAATCCCTGGAAACCGCCACTTTACCCGTCAACACGGTTACTTCAGGACTCGATTTGCCCCATGCAGAGATGTTAAAGCTGGTTCCTAAAACCAGGGTTTGGATGTTTGAACTGTGCACCACAAAAGGATGATTTGGGTCACGCTTCACTTTAAAGTAAGCCTCTCCTACCAGTTTCACCGTTCTCATGGAGGCTTGTCTGAAGTTATTAGGGAAGCTGATGCTGCTTCCTGCATTTAACAAAATCTCCGTACTATCGGGCAGTATGATATTGGTGATTTTTCCGGGCGCCGAAGTTTTGGTAGTCCAGGCCGTTTGAACCACTTCAGTCAGTACCGGTCTATTTTTATTAAATAAGATAAAGATGGACATGGCTGCGACTACAGCAGCTGCTGCGCCCAGCCAGATTTTAAATGTAGGTTTCTTCTGTGCAGGTTTTTCAGTTTCCAGCGCGTTTTGAATTGCTGCAAACCCAGATTTCCAGGCATCCGATTGGGGCTGCACCGCGGTACTTTCCCAAAGCCAGATTGCCTGATCCAGTTCCTGCTGGTGCAGTGGATCTTTACGAAGCCAGTCCTGTAAACGCTCCTCTAAATTTGCCGCCTCTTTCCATTCCCCCCGCTCCTTCGCAGCTAAATATTCGAGTACCAGTTTCCAGATTTCTTGTTCCATTGTGATGCTTTTTATAACTAGAAGACAAGATTTGGAGAAGGATTACGGGCCCAAAAACGTTAAGTATCCATTAAGAAATTGTTAACTGCAATTTATTGGAATTCGGCCCTGTTTTTCAAGACTTTTTCCTGCAAAAACTGAAAGCCTTTAACTAAATGGTCTTCTACAGTCCGAACAGAAATATCCAGCAGGGCTGCAATTTCCTTATAACTGAAACCTTCAATTCTATACATATAAAAGATCAGGCGTCTGCGCTCCGGCATTTGATCAATCAGGTCGTAAAGCATCCGCACTTTGTCTTTATGCTCATAAGTTTGAAAAGGATCGGCTTTCAGGTCTACAATTCCCTGGACTTCTTCTTCCTCAATTTGCTGATAGCTTAATTTTGAAGCTTTATGATAATTGCTGGCGCCATTTTTTACTGCCCGAAACAGATAAGCTTTTTCATTGACCAGCAGGACTTTATTTTTCCAGATCGCGATAAACACATCATTTAAAATCAGCTGTGCATCTTCCACATCTTTGACCAGATACACCGCGTACTTTTTAAGCGTAGGAAACATCCGACGGTAAAGATCCTCAAATGCTTTTCCATCGAAGTCATTGCTCAGGTCCCGATTAAATCCAACAGTAGTGTTTTCGCCCATAGAATATGAAGCGAAATTAGACTAAGCAAATGACGCGGATATTAACAAAGTGTTAAATGAAACAGAGAAAAGTAATCGAAAAGATACCCACATACTTTAAAAAAAACCGTTATTTTACGCCCGAATGGAACAAATCATCAATCAAATAAATGACCTGATCTGGTCAAACGCCCTTATTCTCCTATGTATGGGAGCTGGTATTTATTTTTCAGTAGTTACACGTTTTGTACAGCTCCGCTACCTAAAAGAAATGGTTGCGCTCCTTTTTGGGGGCAGCAGTTCCGATAAAGGCGTGAGTTCTTTCCAGGCTTTTGCCATCGCTATTTCCGGTCGTATAGGAACTGGAAATATTGCCGGAGTGGCCACAGCCATTGCTATGGGAGGTCCTGGTGCTGTATTTTGGATGTGGCTGATTGCTTTTTTAGGCAGTGCATCCGCTTTTATTGAAGCCACCTTAGGTCAGATCTATAAACAAGTAAATAACGGACAATACCGTGGAGGCCCTGCTTTCTATATTGAAAAAGGATTAGGGATAAAATGGTACGCCATTATCTTTGCTGTAGCCACCATATTGAGTACCGCCCTGTTTTTACCAGGAGTCCAAAGTAACAGCATCGCCCTGAGTATCCATAATGCCTTTGATGTACCTGTTGCTTATACTGGTATTGGCGTTGCAGTATTGTTAGGACTGATCATTTTTGGCGGTGTAAAGCGAATTGGGAAAGTAGCGGAAATTGTAGTCCCTTTTATGGCTGGTGCCTATATTTTAATGGCGATCGTGATCATGGCCATGCACATTCAAGAGATTCCCTCAATGATTATGCTGATTGTAAAATCCGCATTTAAGCTTGAACCTGCCTTTGCCGGTGTATTTGGTATGGCTATTGCCTGGGG
The DNA here is from genome assembly GCF_019802255.1 of Pedobacter polysacchareus. Classification (GTDB taxonomy): domain Bacteria; phylum Bacteroidota; class Bacteroidia; order Sphingobacteriales; family Sphingobacteriaceae; genus Pedobacter; species Pedobacter polysacchareus. Next base: position 444,404 of record NZ_JAHYSS010000003.1, read on the forward strand.
CGTAAAACGAGGTATTTACTCCAATGAAGCTGGTCAGGGAACTGCACCTCATGCAGCCGCAGCAGCAGAAGTAAGTCACCCGGTAAAACAAGGCCTGGTACAGGCTTTTTCTGTATATGTAGACACCTTGTTTGTTTGTACCGCAACCGCTTTCATGATCCTCTTCACCGGAAAATATAACGTGATCAATCCTGATGGTGGTTTTATCGTAGAAAACTTACCCGGAGCCAAAATTGGCGCTGAGTATACCCAGCATGCGGTAAATGCCCATTTCCCTAGTTTAGGTTCTGGATTTGTCGCGATCTCCCTTTTATTTTTCGCCTTTACCACCATCATGGCCTATTATTACATCGCAGAAACTAACTTAAGTTACCTGGACAAAAAAGGCCGGAAATGGGCTTTATGGACCTTACGTATATTGATTCTTGTGGCTACATTTTATGGATCGATTAAAACTGCTGAAGCAGCCTGGACATTGGGCGATATTGGTGTAGGTGTGATGGCCTGGTTAAATGTTGTGGCCATACTTTTACTGAGAAAACCAGCGATGATCGCTTTTAAAGACTACCAGCAGCAGCGTAAAGCAGGTAAAGATCCGGTATTCAATGCCAAGGAATTGGGCATCAAAAACACGACTGAATGGTAAAAGAGATCCAGATTGTATTATCTTGCGGATGTTTTTATTTACTGGATGAATGCTAAACAAAACTCCAAAAAAGCGTTGAATAAGGTGTCCAAAAAATGGGATTATACCAGTTCTGCGCGAAAATTCACCGCCAGGTTCCCAGTCTTAAGTTATCTGGGCATACAAATTAACTTCTGGATCATTGCCAATGTTTTTCTGTGTGTGCTCCTGCATTTACAGTTACTATCCATCAGTGAAACTTACCAGATCCATAGACCTGGCGGATTGGGCACCACCTTAATCCTGGCGGTACTTTTTGGATTTCTTTATGGGGTGATCCTTGGCTTAACCGATCATTATCTGGATAAGAATCTCAAGGAAAGACAATCAATGGGCAGGATCATTTTGATCAAATCCATCCTGTCCCTCGTACTGATTGTATCGATGCTGGTTTTCACCAAGCGTGTTTTCTTCAATTTATTTGTCGATCCAAGCCTTTATGCGCCCAGCTTTATGGTCAAGGATAAATCATGGGAATACATGTTTTTTATCCTGGTGATCTACTATTTCTTCATGACCTTCATCATCGGTTTCATCAACCAGGTGAACAGAAAATATGGGCCAGGTGTATTGGTTCCCCTATTGCTTGGGAAGTATAAAACGCCAAAGGAAGAGGAACGGATTTTCATGTTCATGGACTTAAAATCCTCCACTGCCATCGCAGAAAAGCTGGGACACTTCAAATACAGCTCATTTATCAGAGATAGTTTTTTAGACATCAACAAGATCCTGTTATCGTTCAATGCAGATGTTTACCAATATGTAGGAGATGAAATTGTCGTCACCTGGAGGCTAGCTGATGGAGAGAGAGACCTCTCCTGCATCCGCTTCTTTTTCGGCTGTGAAAAACAGTTTCAGGACAACGCCAATTATTACCTCACCAACTATGGGATTTTACCGCAGTTTAAAGCAGGTCTCCACCTGGGGAAAGTGACTGCAGTAGAGATTGGCGACATCAAAAGAGACATCGCTTATCACGGCGACACATTAAATACAGCGTCAAGAATTCAAAGCGTCTGTAATGACTACCATAAAAAATTCCTGATTTCAGCACATGCACTGAACTCCTTAGACCAGCATCAACAACTCAAAACAGAAGCTATAGGCGACATTCTGCTCAGAGGAAAATCAGTAAAAGTGGGGATTTTTAGTGTGGAGGGAATCGAATCAAACACGTGCTAATAAATTAACGGATGTACTGGCCGGTTCCATCTTTCTAATTCCCTTTTCATACAACATTTCTGCAATTTCATTGACCATAAAGATCGATGCTTCGATTTCGTCTTTTCGGATTGCTACACTTTCAATATTGAACCCGAAAGGCACACAGCGCTCTGCACAAAATGCGGTCAGCTCAGCGGCAATATCCAGGCAGACCTTCACTGATTTTTCCAGCATATTATCGGCAAGTTTGAGCTCTTCCTTTAGTGAAGCCGGAATATGAATCCCCAGCCATTCCATAAAACACAAGGTTTTAGCAGATCCGCAGGCGGTAAGCGTAAAAATGATAGTGGGTGCATTCTTTTGCTGTTCCAGACAAGTCTTGCAGAGGTCTTCTACAACTTTTTTCGCGTAACTGACATCAAACACACATTGGGAAATAAAGTAGCTCACCCCACAGCTGGCCTTGTCCAGGATCCGTTGGTCTTCGTCCTTTAATACCTCATGCCTTTCAGGAATGGTAACCGCTCCCATAACAGAAGTGTTTTTATATTTATTCCAAATTCCGTAAGCCTGTGGTAAACTGATTTTAACCGGAAAATCAGGTGCGGGTACCCCTACAAAAACCGGATAAAAATCATGCTGATGAAGGTCCTCCAGCCAATCCGACAGCTCTTCTCCAGAAAATTTCCCCGCAGGGCGGTAGATAATCTTAGGAAGATCGAGTTGTTGAAGATATCCTGCCGCAAAATCAAAAGGATCATGGGCTTTCAAAAAAGGGAATGGCCTTTCTTCGCAGGTACGCGCAGATTCATCCTGAACATCATACACAATTAAGGCATCAATATCTAAGGGGATTAATCTGGCCATCGTCTTTTCCGCAATTTCGGCAATTCGTTCCTTCGTAGTTTCTGATTTTGGAGGAGTGATCCCGTAGGTTAAAATTCCGGAAGCGCCGGATTTGATTTTATTTAAGAACATTAATTATGATTATTATGTATACAATTGGTTTTCCTACCTCATTCGTTAATAGCTGCTTTCCTTAGTCCAGCTTCCTCTCCCGGATGGAATAGCTGAAAAACTACGGGCTGATGACACCCGTAGTTTGAGGAATTAAAGTATGCTTTCTACACTGATCTGCACTCTCGCTTGTTTAGCGGCGGCGACCATATTGACCAATGCAGCTTTAGTTTCCGGCCATTTACGTGTTTTAAGTCCGCAGTCCGGGTTTACCCAAAGGTTACGCGCTGGCAGCAAATCTGCTGCTTTTGCCAACAGGGAAGCCATTTCTTCGGTACTTGGTACACGTGGGGAATGGATATCATATACGCCTGGACCAATCTCATTTGGGTATTCAAAGTTGGCAAAGGCTGCCAATAATTCCATTTGTGAACGCGAAGTCTCAATCGTGATCACGTCTGCATCCATTGCCGCAATGTGCTCAATGATGTGGTTGAACTCGCTATAGCACATGTGCGTATGGATTTGTGTTTTATCCTGTACCCCACTTGCAGTGATGCGGAAAGCTTTCACCGCCCAATCCAGGTAATGTGGGTGTTTGGCTTTTCTTAATGGTAATCCTTCACGGATGGCCGCTTCATCGATTTGAACGATGCCAATGCCTGCTTTTTCCAGCGCGACCACTTCATCACGGATGGCAAAAGCAATCTGGTTGGTCGTCACATCTCTAGGCTGATCGTCGCGGACGAAGGACCATTGCAAAATGGTGACCGGGCCAGTCAGCATTCCTTTCATTGGTTTATCGGTTTGCGCCGCAGCAAATTCGCTCCAGCGTACCGTCATGTTTCTTGGGCGGCTTACATCACCATAAATTACAGGCGGTTTTACACAGCGACTGCCATAACTCTGCACCCAGCCATTTTTAGTAAACAGGAAACCATCCAGCTGCTCGCCGAAATATTCCACCATATCATTTCGCTCAAATTCGCCATGTACCAGCACATCCAGGCCAATTTCTTCCTGCCAGCGGATGCTCTCTACAGTGGCTTGTTCAATTGCGGTTTCATACTGTTCAAGTGTTAAATCATCCTTTTTAAACCTTGCCCGCAATTGTCTGATGTCGTCCGTCTGCGGAAAGGAACCAATGGTAGTTGTAGGGAAGGAAGGCAATTGGAAACGTTCATGGTGCAATTTCTGGCGTACAGGGAAAGCACTTAAACGTGTGGCATCAGCTTCAGTGATTCCAGCAACGCGGTCTTTAACCGCTTGCTTGTGCACTTTTTTCGAAGATCTCCTGCTTTCAATCGCTGCCTGATTAGCGCTTAACAAAGCTTCATTTCCTTCGGCAATCTGTTTTAATTCTGCTACTTCAGTTAATTTTTGTTTGGCAAAAGCCATCCAGTTCTTGATTTCAGGATCGATAGCGGTTTCCAGGTCCAGGTCAATCGGACTGTGCAATAAGGAGCAGGAAGGTGCAATAATTACCCTATCTGCGCCCAGCTTATCAAGGGCTTTCTGGATCAGGGCCAATGATTTTTTGTAATCATTTTTCCATACGTTACGGCCATCTACCACACCCAGGGAAAGCTGAAGTCCATCAGGAATCAAGGCCAGTACTTCATCCAGCTGTTCTGCTGCACGTACCAGATCAATGTGCAGCGCAGCAACAGGAAGGTTTACTGCCAGATGTGTATTGTCCAGCAAGGCATCAAAATAAGTAGCCACCAGAATTTTAACCCCGCTTACCCGGTTAGAAATCGCACGGTAAGCGTAATCAAAGGCCTCTTTCTCTTTTTTCGAAAGGTCGAGTACCAGGCAAGGCTCATCCAGCTGGATCCATTTCGCGCCTTGCTGTCTCAGGCGATTGATGATGTCGACATATACCGGTACTAATTTTTTAATCAGGTCGATGCGTTCAAATCCCTGCTCTTTTTCTTTACCCTGTAAAAGGTAACTTACCGGGCCTAAAAGTACAGGTTTCGCTTTTTCGCCAAGCTGCAGTTTTGCCGTATTGTATTCACTAAAAATATTCTCATTAAAAATTCTGAACTCCTGGTTGGCGGTAAATTCAGGTACGATATAGTGGTAATTGGTATCCAGCCATTTGGTCATTTCCATGGCAGTAATGTCTAGTCCATCTTTTTGATAACCACGTGCCATCGCAAAGTAAAGGTCAATTTCGTGGTTTGATTTCACTTGCGAAAGTACCGGTGAGTAGCGCTGAGGGATCACGCCCAACAGGAAACTGGTGTCCAATACCTGATCATAAAAGCTAAAATCATTGCAAGGGATCAGGTCGATTCCCGCATCCAGTTGGGTCTGCCAGTTTTCTTCCTTAATCTTGCGGGCTACCGCATTCAGTTCATCTTTACCTATTTTTCCTGCCCAATATTGTTCGCAGGCTTTTTTTAGTTGTCTTTGGTTACCAATTCGCGGGTAGCCGAGGTTTTGTGTTAACATTTCTTAAAAAGATTTAATTAGAAAAACTATTAAATTGCTTTTGCCAGACTTCAACATGCTTCACAAAAAAAGGCATACTGTATACTCCAGATGGCTGATTTCCCATCTGAAAGAATCATCAGACCCTTTAATTAATTCGCGAAAGCATTGTCTTTCCAGAATGGGCAGGTCTCCTGACTTATAACATTTCTGCCGTCCTTCCCATCTCTTTAGAAAACAGTGGACCTAATTTGGCAGAAACTTTGGAGGTTATTTACAGTTGCGCGACAGTCCGTGATTTTCACACGGTTCCCTTTTAATTCCGATTTTCATCGAAAACCTTTTCTGGTAGATAAAGTATAGAAAAGAACTATTGTTTAAGATCCAGCCCCATACCGGGACTAAATTCTAAACAAATGTACTTATGCAGACTATATGCCTTCATAATTATTATTAAATAAGCATAATCAGCTTTTTTATATAAAATTTAAAGCATAATACACTTTTAAGTTCCTATTTTTACCGGCATAAAAGAAAAATATGCTATGGAAGAATTGGATGAAACGGATTTACTGCTGTTAAAGATATTAGGTGAGAACTCAAACTATACTGTAAAAGAGCTTGCCGCTAAGGTAAACCTCTCTACCTCCCCTGTTTTTGAGCGTATAAAAAGGCTGGAAAGTACAGGATATATCAAAAAATACATTGCGGTACTTGATGCGGAGAAATTCAACCAGGGCTTTATTGTTTTTTGTAATATTAAACTCAAGCAGCACGACAGAAAGATAGGCCACCGCTTTGTAGAGGATATTTTGAAGATTGATGAAGTGGTAGAGTGTTACAATATTTCCGGGGATTTTGACTTCATATTAAAAGTCTATGCGAGGGATATGAAACACTACCAGGATTTTGTTTTTAACAAATTGGGATCGGTTAAAAGTATAGGCAGTACGCATAGTACTTTTGCCATGGCAGAGATTAAGAACTCTTATAATATTAATTTTTAATCGTGCAGCCCGGTATGAAAACCGGGCTGCATCATTTATGTTTACTCTACTCCAGCAATAGCCTGTTAAAACGTGGTTGCTGATTAATTCTTCGCATCATGATGATCTCTGAAAAGCAAGAAATCTTCCAATGTATACTCAGGGCAAGCGCCCTCACTTGCGGTAATAAAACCGCCTAATGAAACTGCCTGCTGCATGATCTGTTGCGCATCAGCACCCTTTTCAAATCTTTTAGATAGAAATCCAGCCAGAAAGGAATCGCCGCTGCCTACGGTATCTTTGACCTCAATTGCGATCGCCGGACATAAGTAGACATCATCTGCATTGGCATAAAGCGCACCTTTACTCCCTTTAGAAATGATGATCTCCCGCAAGTCAAAGGTATCCTGCAAATACCTGACTGCCTCATTTTCCGTGCTGTAGTTTTTACCAAGAAAATCTAACATCATGCGCAGTTCTGCTTTATTGAACTTGGCCAATTGTGTTTTGTGCAGCAAGTCTTTGATCACATTTACATCGTAATGAGGTGGTCGGAGGTTAATGTCAAATACATTATAAGTGCTGGCTTCCATTAATTCAAACAGGGTATTCCTCGACTTTTCATTTCTAGTCACCAGACTTCCAAAAACCAGGGCATCGGTCGTGCTTAACATCTGCTGATCTTCCGGGCGTACTTTGATGAAATCCCAGGTCACGTTTTCAACAATCTCATAATGTGCATCATTGTTTGCGTCCAAAGAAGCGATCACCGTACTGGTTGGATGGTCAGGATCAACCTGAATCCCCGCAGTTGAAATGTTCCAGTTTTTAATTTTAGTCAATAACTCTTCGCCAAGTGCATCCTGCCCAACACTACTGATCATGTTGACTTCAACGCCCATTTTGAAAAGGTGATACGCCACGTTAAATGGCGCTCCTCCTGCCCTTCGCTGACCTCCGGGAAAAACATCCCATAGGACTTCTCCAAAACAAGCTATTTTTATTTTCTTTATTTCCATTTGATTAAAGATTTAATTGATAAGGTCTTTAGCCGGGAAACACAAAAGTTCTCCTATGATCGAGCATTTGCTGGATACGGACGAAAAAGAATTGCCCATATCATGGGCGCCGACAAAGACAGCGAAGCCCCAGGAAGATGGCCTGGCGTTTTTTTTATAACCGATAACGAAGTTTGATGTTTCTTCCTATCGCTTTAAGTAGTCCCGGATGATTGTTTACAGTTGCATCAGCCACATCCCAATCTCCTTTTGGATTGCAAACCAATTCGTATTCCGTATCATTCAGGTTAATCTGGATTGCATTAGTTTCTTTCGTTATTCCCTTCGTTAAAACAACGTAGGTATAGTCTCTTTCATCAAAAGTGATGCGCATTGGTAAATTCATAGTGCAATTATAGCGTAAGAAATGCGCTTTTATTGTGTTTCCGATGATTTACCTGAATATATTTCCTTTATTTTATTTCCGCAGAATCTTTTCCATGGCTTTTCCCTTTGCCAATTCATCCACCAGCTTATCCAGATAACGGATCTTTTGCATTAGCTTGTCTTCAATTTCTTCTACACGATAACCGCAGATGACACCTGTGATCTTTGAAACATTAGGGTTTAATTGTGGTGCCTGGGCAAAAAAGGTTTCAAAGTCTGTTTTATTGTCGATGATTTGCTGGAGGCTTTGGGGATCGTAGCCTGTCAGCCAAAATATGACCTGATCTAATTCTTCCTTTGTGCGTCCTTTCTTCTCCACTTTTTGAATGTAATGAGGATAGACACTCGCAAAAGACATTTTAAATACCCTTGTATTGTTCATTCTGACTGGTTCTATTAATGATTACTGAATTTGATGATTTTTAATTTGAGGATGGTTGAATATAATGGTTTTCGAATATGATAGTTTTGAATTAATGGCTGTTGAATTTGATGAGGCGACAGCAGTAATTTAAAGCGGGGGCTGACATTGATTTAATGAGGTAAACGCAGTAAAACACCTTTTCTTTTGATGATGTTTTTATAGTCCCATTGTATGGTTTTAGATTTTTCAAGCCAGCGTCCCAGGTCAGCTGTGTTGATCTGTTCCGGAGCAGTATAGGTAATTGAAGCGTCTTTAAATTTTCCGCTGCCTATTTTCAGCTGTGCTTCCTCAAAATCAGCGCCGCTCCAGAACATCAAGCGGATACCCGCTTTCAGTTTGCTATAGCCAGCAATTGGGTTGCCATCTATAAACCAAACCGGGTGTGCATGCCAGATTTTACTTTCTTCTTCCGGTAGTCTGCGGTTGATTTCCGCTGATAAAACCTCACAGATTTCCCGTTCTGCGGCCGATTGCGAATCGTTATAAGCTTGTATGTCTTTATTCATGACCGTAATTTTGATGCTGATCTTCCTGTTTATTGAAATTGCTGCTTTACCTAGCTATTGACCATATTCCTTGACCAGCATTTCCCATTCCTTCTCTAATGACACCTCTGGTCTTTTCTTCCCTGCCCTTTTATACCAATAATCTGCATTCCAAATATCGCCTTCTTTGCGGTGCAGATAGGCATGAATATGGGCAGACCGAGGATCTGTTAAATGGTCAATTAAATCGTGAGCAGTTTTCCAATCTCCTGTTCCATCATACCAAAGCGCCTTCAAATACGAGGGTAAATTATCAGGTAAATGCTGATCAATTACCGACTGTTTGAAATTTATTATATCCATCATATCTCAAATATAAGGACAAACCTATCTTAAATATAAGAACAAAGCGTTAAAATTTATAGTACATAAAGGAGCTCCAAGCCCATATATTTATGCTATTTATTTACAGCAATAATCATTAGTCTGCCTTTGAAGGGCGACTTTTTAATAGACGATACTTATACGTTTGAAGTCGGTGGGAAAGGCAAAACCAATAAACAGATTGAAGGTGTTCATCAAGGATATATAGCAATGGATAATCTGGAAAGTGGTATTAATAATAAAATCCCATTGTGGTTGTTTGGCTTTCTGTACTAACAGAAAAATGCTTTATACACCTGTTCATCAAACAAATGCCTGACGAAATTCAAGCGGCGATAAATTCGTCTTCTTTTTGAAAAGTGTACTAAAGGATTGCGCATGCTCAAAGCCCAAAGCATAGGCGATCTCGCTGACCGAAAGACTGGTTGTGGAAAGCTTTTCTTTGGCCTTCGCGATCAGTTTTTCATGAATATGCTGCTGCGTGTTCTGCCCGGTATGCACCCGAAGTAAATCAGTTAGGTAGTTCGGCGACAGGTTCATCTGTTCAGCAATATATTGTACCGTAAGCAACCCCTGCACCTCACTTTTAAAGTAGTCATCAATCAACTGCTCGAACCTGATCAGCAACGCTGAATTATTATTCTTACGGGTCAGAAACTGTCTTTCATAAAAACGGTTGGAGTATTTTAGCAGGCTCTCGATTTGCGTCAGAATGATTTCCTGGGTATGCTTATCGATATGCTGGCACTCCTTATCAATTTTATGGAGGATAGCGATCAGGTCATCTTCTTCCTCCGCCGACAAATGCAGCGCTTCGTTCACCGCATAATCGAAAAAGCCGTAATGATGAATGCTGTTCGCTAAAGCATGCTGCAACAGAAAGTCCGGGTGAAAGATTAGGAGATAACCGGACCCGCACTCCATATTATGCAGGTCCAGTTGCTGCACCTGGTTAGGCGCAGTAAAACTCAATACTCCTTTATCGTAATCATAATGCTGCTGCCCGTACCTGATCTTGCCTTTGGCCTCGCGTTTGAGCGCCACGCAATAAAAGCGGTTAACGAAACCTTTCCAGATCTCGTCTTCCAAAAAAACACTTTCTGCCAGATTAATCACACTCACCAGCGGATGGCGAGGTTCAGTTAAGGATAGCAAACGGTGAAATTCCGATACAGAGTGAATGGCGTTCATAAACAAAATTAATCAATTAAACCCATACTAAACTCATCATAGGGTGCCCCGGTATCCGTACCTAAAGGCACAATACTTTCCAGCTGTATTAAATCCTCGGGACTGAATACAATAGCTGCTGCCGCAATGTTTTGCTCGAGGTACTTCCGGCGTTTCGTTCCTGGGATCGGGAGGATGCCTTTGCTCATGATCCAGGCCAAAGCCAGCTGTGAAGAACTGACCTGCCTGGCTTCAGCCATCACTTCAATCGCTTTTACCAGTTCAATATTCTTCTCGAACTGTACGCCCTGAAAACGCGGGATTGCTCTGCGAAAATCATTTTCAGGCAGATCATCAATACTTTTGATTTGTCCAGATAAGAATCCACGGCCCAGCGGTGAGTAAGCTACAAAACCAATACCGAGTTCCTTTAATGTTGCCAAAACCCCACGTTCTTCCACCCCACGCTCGAATAAAGAGTACTCGCTTTGTACGGCAGTGATTGGATGTACAGCATGTGCCCGCTTAACCGTTTCAGACGAAACTTCCGACAAACCGATATACCCCACTTTACCTTCCTGAACCAGCTCAGCCATCGCCTCAACTGTTTCCTCGATCGGCGTATTTTTATCCAGGCGGTGCAGGTAATACAGATCGATATAATCCGTATTCAGATTTTTGAGTGAACGCTCCAAAGATTTCTTTACGTAATCTTTCTTACCATTGATGGCCCAGGTTACGTTATCTTGATCATCGATCTCCCAGCCAAACTTACTCGCCAAAATATACTGATCACGTTTACCACGGATCGCTTTAGCGATCAACTGCTCATTCTTAAATGGGCCATACAGATCGGCAGTATCTAAAAAATTACCCCCTAACTCCAGCGAACGCTGAATCGTTGCGATGGCTTCCTGCTCATCAGCAGGACCATACATGTGGGCCTCTTCAAAACCTGTCATGCCCATACAACCCAGGCCGATCACTGGCACAACCAAACCCTGGTTGCCCAATGCTATTTGTTTTATTTCCATGATCCAAAGGTCGGTGAGACAAATCCTGCGAATGTATGCAAAGCCCTGAAGCTTGTAAGCAAATCAAGGAAAAAAGGAAGAAAGGCATCAATAAAAAAAGAGGCTGATCATCATTACTTATGATACAGCCTCCTGATTGGCTTTACAGCCTTTATTTTAGACAACTAGGGATTCAATAAGACTATTGAACTACTTTACCATCTTCTGCGATTTTGATAGAAGCCGCTTCTGCTTCTTTCTTCACATCGATTTGGTAATATTTAGTTTTGTCTGCATTTGTTACCAGGAAAGCGGCTACTGGAGTCCATGCTTTAACTGGTTCACTTTGCAAAGTAGTTTTTACTGCTTCTGGAAGATCTTTCAATTCAACCGGAACTTTAGTAGTACTATCTTGTTTCACTGTAATAGCTACTGGATTTTTTACTTCTGATGCGTTTACTGCTGTGATGGATGCGAATGCTAAAAATGCTGCTGATAAAATGATCTTTTTCATAACTTATATATTACTGTTAAATATTCTTGTGAATTATGTTTAGAGATGGTTCATAATGGTGCCAGGAATGATCATTTCTGGCACCCAACTGAAAAAGAGGTAGTTATGAAATATTCGGTAATTTTACCTGTAGAGATGTGCCACACTTTGTGGTTTAAGGAAGCAACCTTTAGCTATTTTCTAAAATTATCTTTGCCTGCGTTCTGCAAGGCTGAGCTTAGATTGAAATCAACATTTTACACATACAGTATTTGCTCCTCGGTATAATATGTTGTGATATTATGAGCTGATTTCATTTGAATGACCTTCCCAGTTGGGCTATACTTTTTCCTGGCATGATGAATCATCAATACATCAGGGGCTTTCTGTCGATCGTTCAACAAATCCAGTTTCCTTGCTTGCTTGATGGCATCCTGTAAAACATATCTAATTGTTTTATGCAGAACTTTGACTTCAGCCTTTGGAATTCTACTTACGATTGAAAAAGGGGAAATATTTGCAAACCAAAGAATTTCATCCGCATAAGCCGGGTCAATTCCCCTGATTACACGCTGGTCTATCAACAGGGATTTGATCTCCTGTTCTGTCTCAGCAAACAAGTTCATAAGGTAGTCAATAGACATTTCTTTAGATAAAACGTCAGGAATCGCCAAAGGCTCTGGATTCAGGTTAAATCGGCTCAACTTCTGAGAATCTTTAACACTAAGAATTTGTCCCCCACTAAAATTAAGCGCTAATAAACCAGCAGTACCCTCCTGATTTTGTAGGATCATCTGAAATTCAGCCGAAGCGGATAAATTGATTTCCAAAACCGCATAATTCTTAAATTGAAACCACAAAGAAAAACCTTCACGCCAGACTTTCTTCAGTTCATGACCAACCAGATATTCGTTTAAAGTCCCAATAGCAACATTAATGCATTTATCCTGCTTCATATCCAGCTTTTGCAGCACTCTATTTCTATATCTTTTATCGAAGATATCGGCACAAATCTCTAAATAAGGTAGCTTGAACATAATTGAACCAGAACTTGATGAGGTAGGGCTTAAAGGTACGCTGTCTTCGGACGTTCTTTTCAAGCTTTATGTAATTCAGCATTGATCTAAATCAATGAAAGCCATTAAATTGGTTGGAAAGAATCCCTAAATAAACAGACGATTTGAATAAATTAACATTATTTAACATAACCTAAGCTCGATCTTCATAATTTCTTCAGAATTGCCCTGGATATTAGCTTGATCATTTAAAGAGATCAGCACATGGATAGGAAAGATTTTTTAGCCAGCATAGGATTATCAGCAGCAACATTTGCATTGATCAATTGTGCAGGATGTGCAAAAAGTTCCAATGCACCTTCGGGCGACACTTCAGGCCCTACAGGCATTAACTTTACTTTAGACCTGAACTTACCCGAAAATGCAGTGCTCAGTAATAATGGTGGGTATTTGGTTGCTAATGGAGTCATTGTGGCACGTACTACATCAGGCTCATTTGTAGCTGTTCAGCGATCCTGTACCCATGAAAGTTATGGGTTAATCTATCAGCCCGGTGCCTCCAGATTTTATTGTGCCAACCATGGTTCTACTTTTTCAGAGAGTGGAACCGTTACTAATGGCCCTGCTTCCAGGGCATTAATGACTTATCATACCCAACTTACAGGAACTTCACTCAGAATTTACAGCTAACACGATGAAACTATTATTAATTTTTTTCTTAGGATTTATTCCCAGCACTTTAATCTGGAATGAAAACTTCAATGAGGCACAGCAACAGGCTAAAGACAGCCATAAGCAGCTCTTAATTAATTTTTCAGGATCTGACTGGTGTGGGCCATGCATCCGTTTAAGAAAAGAAATCCTGGAATCTGAAGTTTTTGAAGCCTATGCCAAAGCGGAGCTGATATTGGTAAGAGCGGATTTCCCCAGACAAAAGAAAAACCAGTTACCTGCTGCACAAATCAAGAGGAATGAATCTTTGGCTGAGCAATATAACCCTGATGGAAAATTCCCTTACACCCTATTGCTGGATGAAAACGGAAAAGTACTCAAAACATGGGATGGCTATCCAAATGAATCCGCCGAGAAATTTGTATCGGAGATTAAAAACAGGTAAGGCTTTATGAAAACCATGGGAGCCTATAGGCGCGTGTTAAAACTGATGGGAAACCGTTTTGAATTCACCGTCATCGCTGACGAGGAGGATTCAGGGCAAAAAGCCATTGATGCTGCCATAGCAGAGGTGAGCCGGATCGAGGCCTTATTCAGCACCTTTAAAGAAAGCAGCCAGACTAGTCTGATCAATCAATATGCAGGAATCAAACCAGTAAAGGTTGATCCGGAAATGATTCAGCTGATTCAGCGTGCGTTAAAAATATCAGAAATTACCCAAGGTGCATTTGACATCACCTATGGCGCTATTGATAAAAGCCTATGGAACTTTGATACCAATATGACTTCCCTGCCTGATGCCGAAACTGCAGCCCGGTCGGTGAGCTTAATTGACTACCGGAATGTGATTGTGGATGCCTCACATGCTACTGTGATGTTAAAACACGAAGGCATGCGCATTGGATTTGGTGGCATAGGAAAAGGCTATGCGGCAGACCGGGCCAAACAGGTACTACAAAATCTTGGAATCAAAAGTGGTATTGTTAATGCTGCGGGCGACCTTGTGACCTGGGGCAGCCAGCCGGATGATAAAAACTGGACGATTGGCATAGCTGATCCGGATCAAAGGGACCGTCCTTTCTCTGCCCTTAACATCAGCAATATGGCCATTGCTACTTCCGGTAATTACGAAAAATACGCCACCATTAATGGCAAAAGGTATTCGCATACTATAGATCCAAAAACTGGCTTGCCGGTTAGTGGAATTAAAAGTGTCAGTATCCTTTGTCCGAGCGCTGAACTGGCGGATGCACTCGCTACTCCTGTCATCGTGATGGGGGTTGAAGTTGGGCTTGATCTGATCAACCAGTTACAACAAGTAGCCTGTATCATCATTGACGACCAGGACAGGTTATTTACTTCTAAGAATATTAATGTAAAACACTGATATGAAAACGTCCTTTGACCGAACAGTACTACTGGGTGTAAGCTTTTTCGCCCTGAGCCTGCTGAGCGCCTGCGCTACAGTAAAACCTTATCAAAAAAGCAAGCTGAACGATTCCGAAATGGCATTGTCCTCCCGAAAGGTTCAGAAATTTGAGCAAAGCTTCCAGCTGTACCGGGAAGGCGGATCTGGTGCCAATGGTGGCAAAAGTGGTGGTGGCTGTGGTTGTAATTAACTGAAATCATGAGAAAAATCTATCTGCATGTACTCATGCTGTTCGCTGGCGTCCTGGGCGCGCAAGGGCAAATTAAGATTAAACCTACACCTTCAGACACGACCAGTTACCAAAGTCGCAAGCTAAAGATCGATGAAATCAATCTGGTATCTGCTTACTATCATCAGAATGGCAATAATTCTGCCGTAACCGGAGGAATTGGAACAGAGAAACTCAGCGACTTTGCAAACACAATTGACCTGCAATTGTCTAAGCTGAACAAGGCAGGAAATAAAAACACTTTTCTGTTTGAGCTGGGTGTAGACCATTATACTTCTGCATCATCTGATAAAATAGACCCGAGTACCATCTCCTCGGCTTCTATGGCAGACACGCGCGTCTACCCTTCTTTAAACTGGACACATAGTAATGAAAAAACAGGAAATGCATTCGGTTTTACAGGATCTTATTCCACAGAATATGATTACCAGTCTTTAGGTGCAGGGTTTAACCTTACCCGTTTATCGAAAGATAAAAACACGCAGTTTGATTTCAAACTGCAGGCATTTTTAGATACCTGGAAGGTGATTCTCCCGATTGAATTGAGATCCAATGCCAGTCTCGGCAACGGTCATGAGTCGAGAAGCGAAGGCTCTAGTCCGCGGAATTCCTTCAGTGCATCCTTCTCCCTTTCGCAGGTCATTAATCAGAAGCTGCAGGCCATGATCATTGTTGAGCCCGCCTACCAAAAAGGGCTATTGGCGACCAAATATCAGCGTGTTTATTTTACCGATGGCTCTTTAAGGGCAGAAAATTTACCTGACCAACGTTACAAACTGCCTATTGCAGCAAGAGTAAACTATTTTGCAACCGATCAGGTCATCATCCGCGCATATTACCGCTATTTCATGGACAACTGGGGCATCAGGGCACATACTGCAGAAATTGAAGTGCCGGTAAAACTGACCTCTTTCATTTCTTTAAGCCCATTTTACCGATACAATCACCAAACTGGAACAAAATATTTTGCTCCTTATGGGCAGCATGATCCATCAGCTCAATATTTCAGCAGCGATTATGACCTCTCTACCTTAAACAGCGATTTCTATGGTGCTGGCATCAGACTCGCACCACCACATGGCGTTTTTGGCTGGCAGCATTTAAACATGCTGGAACTGAGGTACGGACATTACAGCAGATCTACCGGATTGGTTTCTGACATTATTAGTTTAAATTTAAAAGTAAAATAAAAACCATAGCATCTGGAACATCAATTCCAGATGCTTTAAAACGCTTACAGATGGCTACCATTGAACCACTAAGAAAAGATATTGAGCATCCAGGAGAAATTAAAAAACATAGTGCCGCCCTGAGGCTATGGCATTGGTTAAATCTGCTGGTCATCACCGGCTCCTTATTGACCGTATTGTTAAACTCTACCTTGTTTGACGTAAAAAGCAATACCAGGTATGTGCAGCAGCAGCTGCAGGAATCAGGAGTATCCCTCAGCTCAGCGCAGGCTAAAAGTGTAGCAATTGGACTGGAAGATCAGGTCTGGGCGATCCATATCTATGTTGGTTATGCACTGGCGGCGCTGTTTGTGTTCAGATTAATTGCTGAATTTTTTCAGCCTGGGCGACAGCGTTTTTTTTCCAGACTAAAAAGTGCTTACCGAACTTATCGTACAAGAAGTCAAAAGTCAACTTTAGCGCTGCATGACCTTACCGTAAAATCATTATACCTTTTCTTTTACTTACTCCTGGGCATCATGACCCTCACAGGATTATCTATGGCTTTCGACCAGGAATTAGGAATCAGCAAGGCAACCAGTCATAGTATCAAAGAATTCCATGGCTTCTGCATGTATTTGATTCTTATATTTATTGTGTTACATATTGTAGGTGTGTTCCTGGCCGAAAGAAAAGAAAGCAAAGGCATCGTATCAGACATGATCAATGGAGGGAAATCCTAAATTCTTTTAATAAAACATCCTGATGGATTACCTCATGATACATTACTTAATAGCTACTACGGCATTTTATTTTGCAATGCATAAAACGCACCAAGCCTAGCTTATTTACTTTCTAAACTCTCCATAAAAGCGATGATGTCCTTTTTTTCTTTATCACTGAGCTGGAGATTTTCTTCCGGAAGCGTTTGATTTGGTAGTTTTATTCCTAGTCCCGCAGCTCCCCCTTTATTATAAAATTCCATGACCTCGTCTAAAGTCTGGTATGCTCCATTGTGCATATAAGGTGCTGTTTTTTTGATGTTCCGGATCGTAGGGATTTTAAAAGCATGTTTATAGGCTTCAATCCCAATCACCCCATAATAACCTACATCCGCGTCCAGCGTAGCATCTGCTGGGGATACTGGGACACCTAAAACTTCCGATTCACTTGTGATGTATTTAGGTGGCGTCACGCCATTAAACAAAGGGGCAAAATGACAAGTGGCGCATTTCGCTTTTCCCATGAATAAGTTAAATCCTTTCAATTCCTCCGCTGACAAGGCATTTTCATTACCGCTCATATATTCATCAAACCGGCTATTGAGTTTAACCAGACTTCGAATATAAACAGCGAGGGCATTCGTCACCTGATCGGCGCTGATTCCCTTCTCTATATTTCCAGAAAAAGCCTTTGCAAATAACGATGGGTACGATTTATCCGCAGCAACATACTTTATAATCGCGGCCATCGAACCATCCATCTCCTGCTTACTGCTGATGACATCACGTACCTGATCTTCCAGTGTTAAGGCCCTCATATCATAGAAATAGTTGGACTGTAAAGCTGCGTTGAGCAGCGTTGGTGCATTTCTCGTCAGCAATTTTATTGGATCATTAACCTCTGTCTGCTTAGCTATTCCGTCCGTAAAGGCCAGATTAGGATTGTGGCAGGTTGCACAGCTTCTGCTGCCATTACCAGATAATGCGGCATCAAAAAACAGTTTTTCACCTAGGCTGGCTTTTGCTGCTGTACGCTGAAATTCAGGTCCCGGAGCAAATGCATCTGCATTAAATGCATTGGCATCAAACAATGTTTTTGCCTCCTGCCTCAGCATTCGGTTATATTTAATCTTAGGACCTGGTAAATCCTGCTCCAACTTTGCGATTCCGGCACTGACCTTATTTCCAAACTGTGTAATGAATACGGCCCTGTCGAAGGAGTTGAAATCGGGATGACGGTCAAGGTAAGTGATGGCAGCATCGAGATCGCTTAATAAAGCGCGGTTTCCTTTTTTATTTGCATACAGGGAAATGACATCACGTAAGCTTTTTAGGGACTCAGCAGCCTCTGGAATACTGTTTAAGGCAATCGAATTATCAAAGCCGGTAATCCCCAGGGTGATGATCCTAAATACTTCTAGCTTACTCGCATCTAAGATCCGCCAATCGGCAAACTGTTGGTCATGGAAATAAGAAATCAGGTAGTCTGTATTGGAGATTAAATGCCTGACTTCAGTAAGAAGTTTTTCTTTACTTTCCTGATCATATTCTGGATAAATCATTTCTTCGATCACCTGCAGGCCAATCGGATCAATAGCACGTGCTAAAGAAGGATCTAATAAATCCGCATTCTCAATTTCCTCCACTGGAGGACCATTCAACCTCCTGCTCAGGTCGGCAGTAAAATACTCTGAAGCCCATTCAAACTTTTTGAACAGCAGCCTTGATTTTAAAAAGGCCTGGCGAACACTTTGTTCGTCGGGCCTGGCTTTACCGACCTCAATTAAGAGGGTATCTTTTACATAGTTCTGGAAGGATACCAGCTGACTGTAAACTTCTTTTTGAATCTTTATTTCCCGGGAATTGGCGGATGTATCTTTAGTAGAATTCGAATCAGCGGAGGTGAAACCTGCAGCAAATAGCCCCGCAAACAGCAATGCTATTATTCCGCTGACCTTAACATACCCTACGTGCTTCCTGATCAATTTTACTTATTTAAATGTCAAAGCGTTCCTGAATGGGTTCGCATTTTTATCTCTTTCTGCCAATGGTTTAATTCCCCATCTCTGTTCTATAAAAGAAAGAATACTCACCGTCTCATATTGCGTATGGTCTACAAAACCTTTTTTTGCGAATGGGCCGATCAAAATTGCAGGAATACGGCTTCCTGGCCCCCATCTGTCGATAACTGGTGGCGCTACATGGTCAAAAAAACCACCAAACTCATCGTAGGTTAAGATGACTAAGGCATCCTTTCCATTAGGACCGTCCAATACTGCATTGATTAGGTTTACGGCAAGCTGCTCTGAAGAATAGACTGCAGAACCACCTGGATGTTCGTCATTTCCACCACCTGGTTTCACAAAGGAAACACTTGGCAGGGCACCTTCTTTAGCGGCTTTGATGAAATCATTTTGATCCTTCATGTGTGTCCTGCCTTCTTTACCTTCTTGAAAATTAGTGAAATAAAGAAAAGGTTCATGGTTATAAGCAAAGTTGTTTTTCCTTCCAGCTACTGCATCATCCCATCCCTCAGAATACCAGGCCCAGGATACATTTTTTTCAGTGAGCTTGTCGCCGATAGTGGGCATGTTCTGAGAAGGTAATAGTTTGGAAGTATCCGATTTTGCAGGATAAGGCGCATTTCTTGAATTTACGTGGTTCACCACATAGCCATCAGGCGTAACGATCCCATCTTTGATCATTTTGCCATCTGCATCTAATTTCGCAATCAATGATTCTGGTGCATTCGGCCAAACCGGCGCGGCAGCAGAAATCATATAAACGTGGTTAAAATAGGAACCACCAAATACGCTCTGGAAGAAATTGTCACACAGGGTATATTTCTGGGCAAAAGGGAACAATGGTATTTTTTCCGTGTTATAATAGCCCATTGCCAATCCTTTCGAATCATTATAGGCCGCAAATTTATCCATCTTTCCGCCATTAATCTGCAATTTGTTATGGAAGAAACGGTGCGTCACATCAGGCGTAGCCTTATCCGAAGGTACATATTGGTCTATATTAAACATTGCATTCGGCAAGTTTGTAGGGAAAGCGTTATTTCTAGGAATCTCAGGTAAGTACTGATAGGGTTTCCCATTCTCATCTACCTGTATGAACTTGCCTTTTTTAGCATTTTTAATACCGTTTGCCCCTTTGAACTCTCCATACAAGTTGTCGAAACTGCGGTTTTCCATATAGATCACCACCAAGTGCTTCACCTTCCCGATACCATTATCAAAAGAGCTGGTCTGCTGCTGCGCTTTTTTACTGACACTACAACTGCTGATCAGTAAAACGGTAAGAAACATATAAAAAGATCGCTGTAAATTCATTCTGTTTGTGTTTAAGGTTCAGTTAAATAGCCTTTTAAGCGGTTTTCATCGCCTTCAAAATCTCTATTTAGGTTACAAACATAAGATTTTAAGTGCCAATGTTTCCGTCAAAATTTCGTTAGCTAGGGATCTGAATCTTAGGTAAAAAAACAATGTGATAAAAAAACAGATGATTTAAATAAGAGATCAATGAAACCAAAAAACTTCAAAGCCTAATGAAATTATTGTCAGGATAATATAATTAAGATTCGTAGTTTTAGGAGTTCCAAACTTTACTTAGTGACTTTTACAATTCCCTCTACGGCCTTTCTCAAAGAAAAACTACAGCTTTTGTTCAGCAGGTATTTTGTTGTTATTGCCATACTCTCCTGTATTTCTTTAACTACTAATGCACAGATATCCAAGCAGGACAGCCTAAAGAAATTGCTGAAATCTGCCGTTAAAATTGAGGATCAATACCGGATGACCACTGAGCTTACCAAGCTCATCAACAAGACCAAACCTACCTTAGCACTAAGCTACGCCGAGGAATCACTTCGGCTGGCACATCAAATAAACGCAGATTCTTTAATCAATAAGGCAAATTTAAACCTGGCAACTGTTTATTTCCGCCTCGAAAACTATCCTAAATCATTACAGCTTTACTTTAAAGTGATTCATGATCTTCAAAAAAATCCAGATCCTGACTTACTTTTTACCGCTTACATCAACGCTGGTAATATCAACATCCTGCAGAGTGATTATAAAAATGGCATTGCAAAGTATACCAAGGCATTGGAGTATTTAGCTGCAAATACAAAAAAGAACCTGGAAAGAAAAGCCGGTTTACTCAATAACATCGGAGGCACTTACAAAGAGATAAAAGAGTATGATAAGGCCATGGCTTATCTAAACGACGCTTTAAAGTTGAGTAGACAAATCAATAATCAGGGAATTATTGCCAATGTATTAAACAACCAAGGGCTGGTTTATGAGAAAACCGGTAAAAATGAATTGGCGCTTCAGCATTTCCTGGAAGGAATGGAGATCAGAAAAAAAAGCAATGATACGATAGGTCTGATAGGTTCTAACTTCAGACTTGGGCAATACTATTACCACCAGAAAAACTATGCCGCTGCAGAAAGCTACTTGAAAAGAATCACTAGTTTAAATCAGAATTTAGGCTCATTGAATATGGTCAGCCAATCCTCTTTATACTTATACAGGATTTATAAAGAACAAAAAAGATTTAAAGAAGCACTGGCTGCCCTAGAGCTCAATAAAGAAACCAACGACAGCCTCTATAACGAAGCCCGGACGCGCAAAATTGCCCAGCTGGAAATGCAATTTGAATATGACCGTATGCAGAACGAGCAGGAAACCAAGCAAAGGGAGAAGGACCTATACAGCTGGCTAATAGCCATCAGCCTTGCATTGTCTCTGGTGATTATCACCCTCCTTTATTTTCTGCAAAAAAACAAAGCACGGAGGTCACAGCTTAAACAAGCTCATTTACAATTAGAGAAACAGAGCCTCGAAAAGGATATTGAATTAAAAGACAAAGAGCTGACCACACAGGTGCTTCATTTAGTTCAAAAAAATGAACTCATCAATGTGATTTCCGAAAAATTACTAGACATCAAAGAGAGCCTGGGTATAGAGTCACATGCTGCTGTTCAGAAAGTAATTATGGATCTTCAGTCTAACTTACAACCTGAACTGCTTAATGAATTTAAGCTGAGGTTCCAGCACATCCATAATGATTTCTTTACTACTTTGAATGAAAAATTCCCTAATCTCAGTCCAAGTGAGCTCAGGCTATGTGCATTTTTAAAATTGAATCTGACTACTAAAGAGATTTCAGCAATTACGAATATCAGTCCAAAGTCGATAGAAATTGCCCGTACCCGTTTACGTAAAAAATTAAATTTAACAGGGACAGATACGAACTTAGTCATCTTCTTAGCGCAGCTAGATCAGGCATAGCATCCCGCGCTAAATATCATTCCATCCTTGAACGCTTTATTGCTACTTTCTTCAGAAAATTCGAGCAGCAGTGTCAATATCACCTCAAAACACCTATTAAAAGCGGTTTTGTAGTGGTTTTGTAATGGTCGTTTTTTGCTGATTCAGAAATTAAAGCCCGTATTTAGCGGTCAGCAAATCCAACCAAACCACAGCAAACAAGATTCAAGAACCATGGGAAACATTAAACACGAAGATGACTTCTTTGAGAAAAAACATATTGCCATTCCTGAAACAGTGATCAATGAATATGTTAAAAATAAGTTTTTTAGGAATGCGCTTTATATTACGGAAATAGGTTCTCTTTCAACCAGCACCCAACCTTATGACATAAACAATATCCATTGTCCACATTATGTGCTGGTTTATTGCCTGGCAGGAAAAGGACAATGTGAAACACAAAATGAAGTCTTTAGCCTCCAGGCCAATCAGTTCATGTTGCTGTCTCCTGAGCAATCCCATCATTTCCAGGCAGAGCAAGGACATTCATGGGCTATCCAGTGGTTACATTTTAGCGGACATATGGCCAATGAATTAAAAACAAACTTCGATTTAAAGCAATATAAAAAGCCGACCTCACTTCCTTTTACTGATCAGGTCACCAACACCTGGCAAAAAATCTACGCCAGTTTATCAGATGGTTTCGCATTAGAAAACATAGGTTATGCCAACCTCAATTTATACCACCTGATCTCTCTACTCTTATTTTTCAATAAAGGGAATCAAAACGTGCAGAAGGATGAGGATCAACTGGAACAATCTATTGCCTTTATGAAGGATAATTTACATAGGTCACTTACAGTGGAGAGTATCGCAAAGGAGCTCAATTATTCTTCCTCCCATTATTCAACGCTTTTTAAACAAAAGACTGGTCTTTCCCCTATCGATTATTTTATTAGGCTAAAAATCCAGTATGCCTGTCAGCTGTTAAATAAGAACACCTTAATCATTAAAGAAATTGCACAAAAAGTGGGCTATGATGATCCCTTTTACTTTTCCAGAATATTTAAGAAGATTACAGGTAAATCGCCTGTAGAATACAAAGCAGGATTGAAGATTAAAAGCACAAAACCAGCTGCTGCCTTTAGCAATTCCAATTGGTCTGTTAACGACCTGCTCTCCAAATTCAAAACCGAGCAGAATTACCAGATCTACTAAATACCCTCCCCTAATTACTATAAAAAACAATGGCCTGTATCAAGATCTGATATAGGCCATTTGTTTTAAGCGCTGCTTATGATTAGGGATTAAACTCCTTTATTCAATTCTCGATCAATGTAAGCTTTCAGTTTAAGTTGATCTTCTGGTAAAGGACAGCGCACTTCCACCCAGTTCCCTTTCTTATCGATCAGTAGGAAACGGGGAATTGCGGCAATCTTGTATTTTTTAGCGAAAGACTTTCCTGAGTTGTCTAACAGCTGAATTCCATCCAGACCTTTGTCTTTGATCATGTCCAGCCATTTTTGTTTTACAGATTCACTGTCTACCGAGATGCCCACAAAAACGATATTGCTGTTTCCTTTGTAGGCTTCTTCCACTTCTTTCAGGAAGGGCATCTGTGCTTTACAAGGACCGCACCAGGTTGCCCAAACATCTATCAGCACCACTTTACCTTTAAAGTCTTTCATTGATACTGTTTTACCATTTACATCTGGTAAGCTAAAATCATAAGCTGATTTCCCAATAAAAGCGGTATCAGGGGCAAACTGCTCCAATACGTTATTGTATTTCCATTTTACAGATTGTGGCTTAGCGTATTTTTTATAGGGTTCGAAAACACGCTTAAATTCACTGTAATTTGCAACATTCAGTTCTTCCAGCTGAGACTTTAGTAAAAAAGACTTTAAGGTTTCGTTTGGAATCGCGGACATCATGGCTTGTAATTTCCCTTCATCGCCCAATTGCCGTCTCTTTGCTTCATCCATGCCATTCAGACTATATTTAGCATATAAGTTCAGGTATTCATTTCCTTCTCCTAATGCTAACAAATCAACTGAATTCACTTTGTTTTGATTCAAGACCTGGCTGTAACTGGCTGGTACATTTGAAAACTCTTTAGCAGCCATCCAGAACAAATGCTTACGACCGCCTTGATTGAGTAATGAGCGCAAGGCAAGCAAACTATTGTCCATTTGAGCGGCTGTTTTGAACAGCTTATTGAACTGCGCATTATTGGTATTTATACCCGCTAGAAACTGCTGTACTTTTGGCTGTAAGGCTTGATAAGCGGTACTGAATGCCTCAGGATTAACGATAGCTTTGTGTCGTTGTTCCAAATTATAACCATAACCGGTAGCGGGAAGTAGGAGTTCTGCCCAATCAGATAACACCTTATTTTCTGCTGTGTTTTTTGTCCATGCTGTTTCCTGGCCCAATGCGCCATCAATACTTAAAGCAAGCTGATCGTTTGGCTTCAGGTACAATCGCTTATTCCATCTGGGTGTCGACAGATAATAGAACCCTGCGGTTTCTACGGGAATCAAAAAGCTAAAAGCCGGATTTTCCTTTTCTACATTAAAGACGGCAACTTTTTTGAGCCCCCCTTCTTCTACTTTTGCAATTGACAATTCTCCGCCAAGTTTCCAATTGGTCAGCGTTCCGCTAAGGGATGCGGTAGAGAACTTAGGACTTTGTTTTTCAATCAGCAGGCCCTTTGATGTTTTATCTACAAACTGAGCTGGGTTCAGACTCAACTGAAGCTTTTGCTTTGGGCTCAATTGGATTGGAAAATTGGCCACAAAATCCTTTTCTAACCGCAGATGCCCCATTTTCAAAATGGTAACTCTCAATTGATAACTAACCTGGGCATCATAGGGAATTGCAAAAGAAAACTGGTTACTTTCAGGTGCCAGCATATAGCTTGCCAGCATCCGTTGTGATGTTGCAGTCTTAGTCCAGATGGAAATTTCTGCATTCTTTTTTTGAGTAAGTAGCCCTGCAATATTTACCATTTCCGATTGCGCCGAAGCGTTCAGTGATAACATCAGGAAAAAAAAGACAAAGAGTCCCTCCCTTAAACAATGTCTCATAATTCTATTTTTAATACTGTTCATGACTGTCCTGTTAGTTTGCTGCTGCGAGCGTCTGATCTATTAACTTTTTAAACCCTGGATTTGAAGGCATTGGTGCATCTACAGTTACAATTTTCCCTTGCCTGTCAAAAATCAGGAATCGAGGAATCCCTGCAATCTTATAATACTGATGGATAGAGCTTGAACCATCCGACAAAAGTTCTAAATTGGTCCAGCCTTGTTTCTTCACAAATCCTTTCCAGATGTCCTTCCGATTTAAACCATCTACAGAAATTCCGATAAATACGATGTCTTTTCGGTCATGGTAGCCCTGTTCGATTTTCCCCATAATAGGCTTTTCCTGTAAGCAAGGTGCACACCACATGGCCCACATATCAATGATCACCACTTTCCCTTTAAAATCAGATAATCTATGGACTTGATCATTGACATCTTTCAGCTCGAAATTATAGCCTGGAGTTCCCTCTGCAAAGAGGTAAAGGTCTTCGTAGCGCTTCTGGTAAGCCGCTTTCTTATCGGGAGATATAAACAGCGATTTATAGGGCTGTACATTCTTTACAAAATCCTCATACTTCGTGATGTTTTTCATCATGTATGCCAGATAAGCCACTTTAACAACATCATTCCCTATCAATTTTGTGTTTTCGGCAAAATAGAAAGGGTTTAAATCTTTGCCACTTTTAACCTGATTAAATTTCCAGTAAGCAAACACATAATTGAGCATTTGCATTCCATTTTCTGAGCGCAGTAAAGCGGGGTTATTGATGATCTTTTTATCCTGTAATGGCTGATAAAATGCCTGAACTGCTGCAGTGCTGTCGTAGCCTGCATTTAACCTTTTTCCAAAATTAAAGAAATTCCCTGCCCTCAGGAATTGAAGATCTGTGCCTACTTTATCCGATAGCCAGGCATTAAAATAGGGGTTTGAAGTTTTGTTTTTCTGCAAAAAAGAAGCTGCGAATTGCTCAAAACTCCGGTACTTTAGAGCGGCTGTCCTGCTTTTATTCATGATAGAGTATTCATAGTCATTAAATGCTTTCATCCAATGGCCCAGCACTTGTGTTTCTGCATTTGGCTGTGCAATGATACAGCTGTCGTAATCCAAAGAAAGTGGGCCGGCATACAAGTCCACCTTTTTTTGGTCTCCGGCTTTCAGGTAAATGCTATGGTTAAAGGTAGAGCCTTTCCCTCCTGCTTTTCTTAAAAAATAAATCCCTTCTTTTACCTCCACTGTAAATTTACACGCTCCTTTTTCATCCGGGCGTACAAAGCCCAGGCTCTGTGCTTCGCCATCTTTCAGTTCGTATAAGAACAGGCCACTTTGTTTGTTCCCATAAACCGTACAATTTAAAGTTGCCTTAGCCGGAGGAGCGGCTTTAACTTCCAGAAAACAACTGCTGCAAAGCAATAAAAACACTAGTAATTTTTTCATGATATTTTCTTTTAGCTAATTTATGCCCTACCAAAAGGCAGGGCATAAATTGAGCGGTTATCGATTAAGACTATTTCCCATCAAAACGGGTTTTCAAGCCTTTATTAATTTGATTGGCCACATACAACAAGTGTGCTTTGGAATCCTGATCGGCAGCCTGTTCAGCGGCAGTTAAGATCTCATCGCGTAGATTTTCCAGATGAAGTGCTAAAACAGAACCGATATCTGTATTGATCGTTACCGGTGCCTGCTCTTCCGCAGCGGGGCCACCAAATAACAATCCCAAAAGATTATTACCCAGCTCAGCTTCTTTAATTGACCGTAAAAGGCCATTAACATATCCTTTTTGTACATCTCTACGGTAAGCATCAATCGCTTTATTTGTTTTCAATTCAGACCACACTCCTGCTTTCAAATCCGACAGATATTCCCTTACTGAATAGGTTTTCTCTTTTCCAAAACGCTGCTCCATCATGTTCAGGGTATTGAACACGCGATCCGTTAACAACTGCGCCATTACGCGATCCTGAACCGTGTGCACGCCACCGGAACGAATAGGGCTGCCGATTTTATTGAGCAGCTTTTGATCCAGTAACCAGTAGGGTGTTTCAAAAACCTGCTGATTTAGAAATGCCACTGCTTCTTTCTGTTTTTCAACAGGGGCTGATGCATAGATATCACCAGGCTCTTCAGGATTCTTAAAGGTTTCCTCTACACTGGCAATATTTTTCACCACATGGTTGGCATAACGACCATATTGACTGGCCACCTGCAGGTACATTTTCGTTTGATTGTTGTATAAATCATTGTCCTCTTTTGTCCATTCCGCAAGATGTGCCAATACATATTTAAGGTTCTTGATCCCGTATTCACTGGCTTTCATGGCATTGTCGCCCAAATCTTCTGCCTGACAGCGGCCGTCATTGTTGAATCCTTCACCACCAAACCATAACCTTGGATTTGCTTTCAGGCTGTCTGTTGCCCATTTGGAAACAATTTTTTTATCCTCCAGGTCATTTTTAGCACCGGTATAGGTATATCCCCATTTGATGGCCCATTTGTCATAATCATTGATGCGCGGCATGATGCCTGCCGGACCTATATTATCTTCTGGTTGAGCCACATAATTAAAACGGGCATAATCCATAATAGAATTGGTATGTCCATGAGCTTCTACCCAATTTTTATCCCTTAATTTTTCAACTGGAGTCAGACTGCTGCTGCCCATGTTGTGTCTTAAACCCAGGGTATGTCCAATTTCATGAGAAGAGACAAAGCGGATCAGTTCTCCCATCAGTTCATCGCTGAACTTCATGCTACGAGCTCTAGGATCATTTGGACTGGCCTGCACCATGTACCAGTCATGCACTAAGCTCATCACATTATGGTACCATCCTACATAACTTTGTAGAATTTCACCGCTCCTTGGATCATGGATATTCGGTCCATAAGCATTAGGAACATCTGAAGGCAGATAGCGCAGAATTTTATAGCGGGCATCCTCCAAACTCATGGTAGGATCATTTTCAGGCCATTCTTTACCAATAATGGCATTTTTGAAGCCTGCAGCTTTAAAGGCCTCATTCCAATCGTTAATACCGGCAATTAAGTACGGACGCCATTGTTTTGGAGTGGCCGGATCAAGGTAATATACAATCGGTTCTTTCGGTTCTACCAATTCTCCCCTCTTGTATTTCGCCATATCTTCGGCCTTTGGCTCCAATCGATAGCGCACAATAAAAGTCGTCGCTCCAAAATCCTGCTGCTGATCAGAAATTGGTTGATATACGTTTGCAAAATACCCTACGCGCAGGTCAAACTGGCGAGGCATCATTGGTTTTTCTGGCATCAGGAAGATCGACGTAGAAACCTCCATCGTAATCGCTCCACCAATTTTAGCAGCTTCTGTTGATGCCGCTGGTAAACCTGGCTTACTAGGTGCCGCTGTAGCCGAATAGGTACGCAGCATTTTCAATTCTACATTGGTAGGGTAAGCAGCCACACTTTTCAGGTAACTTCTGTCTGCTGCCATAGCACCAACCGACATTTTGGATTTCACCTCAGCACTCAGCATGGTAAAAGAGTTTTCTTTTTGCAGAAAGTCTGTAGCATCAATTACGGAACTTTTACCCTTTTCCCCTTGGGCTTTGATGTCAAAAACCATGGCAATAGGGTTCACATTGGAGTTGAGTACTGCGGTTGAAATCGTGCTGCTCGAATCAATCGGGGTCACATTACTGATCACCCGCAGCAGCAACTTTCCATTAAATCCTTTTTCAAAACAAATGGTCTTCGTGTTCATCAGCTCACCGCCAAACTTAGGACTGCCACCAGGTACGGTCACCAACCAATTGGTGACCAATAATTGTCTTTTTAAAAGGGCGTCAGGAATCTCAAAGTAATACTTATCTCCGTTTTTATGGATGTTGATCATTCCATTTTTACTCTCCGTATCTTTCGTTACAATCGAGCTAATTGGCTTAGGCCCGGTTTTCAGGGTATCCGCCTTGGCAGGCTTGGACTTGCCTTCTTGTGCCATTAAGGTATTACAGCACAATGCCAATAAGCCAACATATATTATTTTTGTTCTCATTACCAGTATATTATCGTTCTAATAGCTATTTAATTACTTCTTATCCAGATCTAAAAACTTATCGATTCTTGCCGATACGTATTTTAAGTGTCCAACCATTTCAGGATCTTTATAAGCAGGTAAAGCAGCATTACATTGGTCCATAATGGTTTTCAAATGCGCGCGCAAGATGACCGGTACATCGGTACCTGCCAACTCTTCCAAACCTGGTTTAGTTAAATCCGGAAGTTTATCGCCATCCTGAGCAGATTTAATCATATAACCGATCTGAGCCTTCTGTAAAGCACGTTTATAACTATCCACAGGCTGTTGGTTTTTAACTTCTGCCCACATTCCTTTGTTTAAATCGCTGAACAATTCATCGATGCTGTATACCTGTGCTTTACCATAACGCATCGCTGCATTATTCATTCTGAAAAGACGGGCAGGACTGATTAAATAGCTCAAGGCATTGTCCTGCATTTTTTGATATTGCTCACGCTTAGCCGGCTTTCTAAATTTGTTCAATACATGCTGATCAAAAATCCATAATGGCGTATTAAACAACTCTTTATTTAAAAATTCTACGGCTGCTTTCTGTGTGGCTTTCGGCACTGGTGCGTATACATCACCCTCCTGCTCTATGCTTTTAATGGTCGTATAAACGCCACCAACATTTGAATACACGCGACGGGTGATCAGGGCGAACTGATCACATAAAGTATAATACAAATCCGAAGTATTGTAATAGGTAGCGTCATTGGTGGTGGTCCATTTTAACAGGTTAGCCATCACTACTTTTAAGTTTTTCAGGCCATATTCACTGGCTTTAATCGGATCATTTCCTAAATCTTCCCATTGTACATTCGGATCGATAGGATCACTTGGATTGACATTCTGATCTGGTCCAAACCATAATTTACCACCAGGTTTTACATGGTCAAGAATCCATTTCAGACGGATTTTCTTGTCACTTTCAAAATCTTGAGCACCGGTATAGGTATAGCCCCATTTGATGGCCCATTTATCATAGTCGCCAATTCCAGGGATCAATCCTTTTCTTGAAATCTGATCTTCCGGCTGAGCCACATAGTTGTAATAATTGACATCCATGATAGAATGATTAAACGGATGATTTTCTAACCATTTTTTATCTCTTAACTGGGCTAGAGGAATCGTAGAACTGCTGCCCAGGTTTTCACGCAGCCCAAGGGTAAAACCGATGTTGCGAGAAATTTGCGCACGAATTAATGCCCCCATCAGCTCATTACTAAACTTCATCGACCTGCCATTAGGATCTGCGGCTCCTGCCTGAACCATATACCAATCATGTAAAGTTTTAATCTGACTGTGGGACCAACCGATATAAGCTTGCAGAATTTCTCCGGTACGGGGATCGTTCAATCTAGGGTTTACCGTAAATGGACTGGCTGAGGGGAAATAACGTACTACTCGATAACGTGCATCCTCTAAACTCATTGTCGGATCATTTTCCGGCCATTCTTTACCCACAATCGCATTTTTAAATCCTGCTGATTTAAAGGCTTCATTCCAATCATTGATCCCTGCAATGATGTACTTGCGCCATTGTTTAGGCGTAGCCGGATCAATATAATAGACGAGTGGTTCTTTTGGCTCTACAAGGGCTCCGGCTTTATAGCGAGCCATGTCCTGGGGCTTCACTTCCAATCTGTTGCGCACAATAAAACGCTTCACATCTACCTCTTGCTGGTCATCAGCAAAGATCTGATAGCTTCCTGAATAGAAACCTACCCTGGGGTCAAAAGCCTGTACTGCCAAAGGGCTTTTAGGCATCACCATAACGGAGTTGCTAATTTCAAAAGTCACCCCAACACTTGCCGATGGTGCTGCTGTTTCCGCTCCTTCTCCAGGTTTTGGTGCTGCTGCACCCATGCTATAGGTTTTCAGGGATTTAACCTCAATATTCTCTGGAAAGGCATCCATTGACAGGATCATTGACCTATCCGCTGCAGGCGCACCTGTTCCCATTTGTTTTTTCGCTTCTGCATTGAATCCAGAAATCAAGTTGTCTTTCAGGAAAAAGTCTGTAAATTCTACTACAGAAGATTGGTTGTCTACAGAACGTGCTTTCAAATCCAGCACCATGATAATCGGATCAATCGTCGCATTTCTTAAGGCGCGGGAAATCATATCCGTTCCGTTACTTTGTGCGACGTTAGTGATGGCACGTACGAATAACTTATCATTTGGTGCTTTCTCAAAAGAGACAATCATGGCATTCATCATTTCACCACCAAACCTTGGGCTTCCTGTTGCCACTTTCGATAAGCGGGTAGTAAATAAAAACTCCCTGCTCAATACCGAATCAGGAATTTCAAAATAATAGCGGTCGTCCACCTTATGAACTTTAAACAGACCTGATTTGGAGATGGCTTTGCCCGAAATGATATCTTTATATGCTTTCAATTTAGCGATTGCCGGTTTCTTCACTGCGGCAGAATCCTGCGCAAAGCCTGTCTCAAATGCAAATAGCGCAAAAAGGAAAGGAACAAATTTTAACTTCATAAGTTTTAAGTTATTGATGGTGATAATTCTAATTATGGTTTTATATATCGTGTGTTTATTATTTATCGGCCCAATGCTTTTTTAAAGACGACATCAGTAATTTTTTCAAAACCCGTATACAGGTCTGCAGGGTTTGCCGGAGATCCAGTGATGTCACCTGTTGAGTTTAGGTTAAAGAAATAAACCTTATGCCCTCCTCCACTGGCGCTTTCATCCGTGGCCACCATCAGCACTTTACCCTCTGTGGAAGGGATATTTGCCGCAGCATATCCGGAGTTGAATGTTTTCATGACCTTGATCTCCGTCCCGGCAGGGAAGGTTAATCCCAGCTTGGCAGTGGAACTGGCTAGATTTTTCACATTACAGGTATAGATGGTGTTTTTATTCACATAGTAAAATGCGCCTCCGGGCAGCGGCAAAAAGGTTGGAATGGCAAATAAAGTGGCGGAGTTGATGCCCGGGCAATTGGCCTCCTTCAGGAAGTAGCGACCGGTTTTAAAATTATTGGTATAGACCGTAGACCGTTGAAACTGAATAAGAAAAGTACTATCTCTGGTGTCATTTCTGAAAAAGCAATCCCAATACCCATTAGAACTTGTCATTGGCTGTGCATTTTCTGCATAAATTAGATTATGCTTCATGTTGTTTAAATCAAAGCCTGATCCGGTTGTAGGGTGTAAATCAGCTGCTGTACCTGTATATTTCACAAAATGCTGATTAGGTACATCAGGAAGCAAAGGAACAAATGCTCCGGTTTCAACACGAAATAGGAAAAAGCAACGGTTGGCTTTGTCGTACAGCGTAAAATAGGAATCACTGTTGGCGGAATTGATCACAAAAGGACTTAAGGTAAAGCTGCCGAGAAAAGGCGGATTAAAGTAAATCGGCGGATTCTTCAGCGAAGTTGCAGAAACCTGTCGGTACGAAAACTGGTTGTTATTGATCAGGTATTCCCATCCTGAAGCGCTGCCTCCCGCAGAACCATTCAATTGAAAATTCATCGCATTTGGTGCCACAAAAAACCAGTTCTCCGCTTTAGCAGAATCTGCAAAGTCAGTATTTCTCACCTCCTGACCACCATTTGGATAGAAAAAAGACACCTTTTGGGCACGTGTTGCCGTGGCATGATTGATTACATTTACTTTAAAAGTTCCTTTTGGGAGTTTATGGTGATTAAATAAAGAATAAACATTGTCGTACACCTTACCCTTTACAGCCCCATCTCTGGTGGTAATTACCGAAATATCAGCAGTACCATCAATCGCTTGCTCCTGCAATACGACCCAGCCTTCATTGCCCCATGGCGCTGCAGAAACATTAAGGGCAAAATGTTTGAAATGGGAAACACCTGTGTTTTTGTCTTTTAGCTGCACCACCAACCGATATAAATTCGGGGGCAGAATGATTTTCGTACGGAGTTCCGGACCATTCCCAATGTGGTAAGCTGGAGGGTTCGGATTTGAGGCTACGTATTGAGTGATCAACCATTGGTAATCAAAATCATTAGCGGTACCAATGGTCTGGCTCAGTTTGAGCTTTACTTTCAGGCTATCATTCTGATTCAGGTCTATCGAGTCGGTGGTGATGAAAACATTCCGGTCTACATATTCAAGGTCAGCAGAAATCTTCGGTATATTAAGCTCCTGATACTTATAATTCCCTTTATCTTTAGCGCAGCCTAGGAGAAATACAGCGGCGATCATGGCAGTCAAAAACGTGATGGTTGTCTTTTTCATGTGTTTCATTTTTTCACTAATAGTTTGCGGGACCAACTAGGATGAGTTGATTATTGGCATCCGGATCTCTTAATACCGCACCGGTTCCTCCATAATTACCTGGGTAATGGATGCGGATATAATTTCTGACGATGGCTACGTACTGGTCATAAATAGGTGGATGCTGACCTACAAAACGACTTCCTTCCGGAAATTCTGCAATCGTCTCTCCTTTCTCCTCATCATACAATGCATCGAGAATCAATTTATATTTCGTTTTGGTCCAGGTTCCAAAATTGCCTGAAAACCCTGCAAAAGGCGACCCGGCTAAAGTCCCCCAGGTATCTGGCTGCTGGAGATAACCCAGTTTAACCGTTATACTTTGCTGACTGGTAATACCTGAACCTGGAAAAGCAGCATTTTTATTGATCGACAGCTTAAACTTTACGCTGTTCAGTTCTAAATCTGGTGTACGGTAAAAGACTACCGGAATTGTGCCTTTGAAAGCATTCGCGGGGATGATCACTTGATCAGCAAATTTGAAATGTTTGCCTTCCACCGCATTGAACTCATCTGAGGTTATCTTTTCCAGGGAAACTACTCTGTCTACCGGAGCAGCATTTCCAAAAACATTTAGGGGAATCTGAATGGTATCTACCAGTTTACGGGGATATTTGGCAAACGTATAATAGAAGCTGCCATTAGTTGCGGCGAAATAAAGCCCATCTTCTTCCACAAAAACAGCAGGATCTTTCTCACAGCCTGAAAAAAAGAGCAGCACAAATGATAATAATAAATAAGATTTTAAGGATTGCATATCTTGTTTGATTTAGTGGTCAGCGATTAATGATTGTACTCCTGTTCTTTGTCCGGGATAGGAAAAACATAGGCACCTGGCGGCACAATAGCGATTCCAGTGACTGCAGAAAGGTTTTTATTCAATCGTTTATAATAGAAGAAAGTCTGTCCTTCCTGGATAAATTCCTTTTGATATTCCTTCATGATTTCATTGGAAAGCGTTTCCGCATCGGTAATGCTGGCGGTTGTCAAAGCTTTTAGGCCCCTGCTAATTCTCACCTGATTTAAGTAAGCTAAACCTGTAGGTAAGTCTGCAGCAGATTCAGCCGCGATGTAGTACAGTTCAGAAACCCTGATCAGGGGCATGATATTTTGCATTACATAGGGTAAATTAACATCCTGAAAGATTTTAGAAGGCACATTCAAGCCGGCAGCATTGGCATCAAACCAGGATTTATACCTAAAGTCTTCTACACTTCCGGTTGTTCCCAGGTAGAGTGAGGTTTTACCTGCTGCAGAAAGTTGCAAAGAACCGCTCTGTAAATCGAACGTACTCACATTTATCTTGGCCAAACTGGTACTGTATAGGGAGAACACCAGTTCCTGAGAGAACATACGGTCTCTGATTGCGTTTCCAACCCCCGCTACATCTTTATCGATTAAAGGAAATTTGCCACTTCCGATAACTGCCATTGCATTTGTTCTTGCATTTGGGATGTCCCCCTTATACTGATACACGCGGGCCAGTAAGGCCTGCGTGGCCCAAAAGTTCATGTGGTTCTGTGTATAGGAAGAAAACAAATCATAGGACCCCTTTTTTAAGGCGGTCGTATCCGTTTGAGCCAACAAAGATTTTGCCTGCTGAAGGTCTGCGATACAGGAATCCAATGCGGTATTCAAGGTCACAAATGACTTGGACTGAATATTGAATTCAGTGACATAAGGAATCGCTTTTTCTGTTGCTCCTGTTAGGGGCGGCTGACCGTACAAACGCGCCAGATCAAAATGAAACAATGCCCTCAGTGCTAATGCTTCTCCTTTTACCCGGGAAAAATTATCCCTGGTAAACAATGATTTTTTTTTATCGATATGCAGCAACAAATTATTGATATTGGCGATATTGTTATACATTCCTCCCCAGATCCCGGCAATTTCTGCTTTCACTCCGGCATCGGTATAACTATAGCGGGAAGTATTGGCATAAAGACTACTGGCTAAAGTTGAATTTTGGGCATTGGTATAGTTGTTTGCCATGACCGACAACATTCCGAGGCTCAGGTTATTGGTATATAAACCTTGTGTCCCCCCATTATTAGGTTTATCCATGCCCAGATATACTCCGGTAAGTGCATCAATAAATCCCTGTTCATCATTAAACAACACATCCTGAGGGAATTTATCCCTTGGAGGTAAATCCAGAAACTTTGCGCATCCGCTCATGCCCAATAAGCTGAGCAGCAACAAAGCAACACCACTGTAATTCAGCAATGTATTCCGACGGTCTTTTTGTGGAGTAATCATATGGTTGGACATAATATTTAGAAATTAGTAGAAAGGCCAAAACTGAAACTTCTGGAGAAGGGATAGCCTGTTCCCCGCTCTGTTTTTATGGTGGCAAAACGGGCTAAATTGTTTTGGGTGATCATTAATCGTGGTGCAGAAAGTCGCGATGCTTTTACCCAGCTTAAAGTTGCCGGGAAATTATAGCCTACAGTGATGCTGGAGATTTCCAGGTAATTATTTTTCTGAACAAAACGGGAAGTCGCATTGGTGACCTGAAGTCCGGCATTTGGACCAGAAATCAGTGATTTAAAAGAGGCATGATCACCGGGTTGTTTCCAGCGTTCTGTCAATACCCTTGCATCGGCATTACCAAATAAAAGATCAACGTTTTCAACCTTGTCAATCAACGTCTGATTGTACATATAGCCTCCCGTTTGGAAGAGCAGGTTGAAGTTCAGCACGAAATTTTTATAGGTAAAGTTGGAAGACATGCCCCCTTTAAATTTGCTGGTTGCATCACCGATAGGTCTTTTATCTAAGGCATCCCAGACAAAAGTTCTGCTGCCATCTAATTTCACAAATACCTCTTTACCTGTTGCCGGATCAATCCCCAGTGAAGGAACCGCCCAGATCCTGGTCATGGATTCACCGACTACAAAGCGTGGCAATGGTGATTTCTGAGAAATCTTAGGATCATTTGTGATGTTATTGGCTTTATTGATGGCATCAATAGCCGGCGACAATCTGGTAATGACATTGGTATAATGTCCGGTATTGAACCCTACGGTCCAGAATATATTTCTTTTCACATTCTTGATCAGCGGTGCGGAAATTGACACCTCATAACCTTGATTTTTTGTCCCCCCAAGGTTGTCCTGATAATTCACAAATCCTGTGGAAGGTGCCACCTCTAGAGGCAAAATCAAATTGTCTGTTGTTTCCTGGTATAACTCTACGGAAGCATTTAATTTACCATTCAACAATCCTAATGATAAGCCTAGGTTTTTCTTCAGGGTTTGCTGCCATTTCAAATCAGGATTGGCATAATTGTTCAATAAACTACCCAATTGCAATCGGTAATTATTGGTAAAGCTATACTGATACACCTGCTGAGACATGTAAGGGGAAAAGTTTTGGTTCCCTGTGATCCCGATACTTGCTCGTAATTTTGCAGACTGAATGATGTCATTCTGTTTAAAGAAGGACTCCTTTCCGATATTCCAGGCCAGACCACCACCATAAAATGGCGCTAGTTTATTATTGGTACCAAACTGAGAAGAACCACTTTGATTGATCGTAAATTCGGCAGTATACCGATCTGCATAATTATAGCTTAAACTCAGGTAGTTGGAAAGACTTTTGGTAAGATTCTTAATGGAAGTTGGCTTCAGGTTGGATAAACCATAGCCATTGGCCATTCCTAATTCGTCCAGGTAATCATTTGGGATACCGGCCACTCCTACCTGTGTGCTTATACTGGTTGTTTTCTGTAATGCGCCGCCCAGGGAAGCAAATATGGTATGTTTACCTAATGTTTTATGATAATTCGCATTGATCTTACCATCGATAGCATCATTTGTCCCCCTCAATTGAGTATAGGTACCTAACTCTGGAAATGTAGCAAGGCTACCCGAAAATATAGTATGGTCTGCAGGGTAAAAGGTTTCTGACTCCGGCAGGTTCCTGGTCCAGCCTAAACTACCCCTGATTTGAAAATCATCGGTCACTGTCCATTCCACATTGGTGTTGTTGGTGATGTTCAGATTGGCAGAATAACTCCTGGAGTTCAGTGTAGAATTGTACATTGGATTGGTCATAATTCCACCTGGTGCTGAACCATCAAAACCTAAATCTATAGCGGTTGGTTCCAGGATCTTGATCAGGTTTCCAGCTTCATCTCTATTTCTGAAATAAGGAAATTGCGTGGTATAATCTCTAAAACTTCCCCAAGGAGTGTTATTTCCTTTGGAATAGCCAAGGGAAATCCTATTGTCAAATTTGATTTTCTTAACTGAATAAGAAAGGTTATAATTTAAGGAATAGCGCTTACGGGTGGATGCTTTCATCACCCCTTCAGATTTATTGTAGTTCAGACTCAGGCCATAGCGCAGGGACCCTGCACCTCCTGATAGCGACAAACTGTGATTTGTACCTACACCTATCTGTATAGGCTGGGCGAGCCAATCGGTATTGACACCACTTTTCACGTTATTTAAGCGGTAATTGTACCACTGTTTCTTTGCGAGGTCATTAAAATGATTTTCATCGGAATAGATCCCTGCAAGGCGCTGCGCTTCCAGGACACCTGCTGCATCCAGTAAATTATAGGAGGACAAATCCGGTAATTCAATATTGAAATTCACGGAATAGGTGGCTCTGATTTTCCCTGAAACCGGTTGTTTGGTTTCTACCACAATGACCCCATTTGCAGCTTTTGAACCATACACAACCGTTGCAGCGGCATCTTTTAATACGGTAATGCTGGCAATTAAATTAATATCCATGTCGTAGATGGTTTGCATGGTGGTTTGAAAGCCGTCTAAAATGATCAGGGGTTCATTTGGATTAGACAAATAACTGGACATCATATCTCCGTTAGATACCGGTGTGGAACCTGATGCACCAGTTACCGGCAAATTATTTTGTCCACGGATCTGGATGATGGGCAGTTGATTGGGATCACTCCCCAGGATGTTGTTTTCAGTCAGCCTAACCGATGGATCAATAACTGCCAGCGCCTGTATTACATTACGGGGGTTCACCATTTTCAATTCCTCACCAGTATAAGCCTTGGCAGCTCCGGTAAAGTTTCCAGTTGGTCTTTTATACAGACCGTTATTTATCGTGACCTCGGCCAAATTAGTGATCACAGGTTTCAGGTTTACAGTGACTGTTTTTTGTCCGGGTTTTAAGAGCACATATTCTGCCTTGAGACCCACATATGAAATTCTCAGGGTAGATTTCGCTGGAACGTTTTTCAGTTCGAATGTCCCCTCCTTTGTCGTCTGTGTGGTGTTATTTGTCCCCATCAGCTGCACAATTGCGCCTGGGACTGGCTTTCCGGTTTCGTCATTTACCGTACCACGTACCGCCACATTTTGTGCAAAAATGGCTGTCGACAGCAGGTTTAGCAACAGCAGCAAGAACAGATTTTTAGCGCTGTAGCTGTTATTTAATATTTTAGAATTGCGAATCATATGGATCGTTTGTCAGGTTATTTTTGAAATCTTAGGCTTAGAAAAATTACTCAGGCTTCACAAAAACATAAGTAGCATTGGCATCTACCGGAACAGTGGTAAATGGCAAGGATCGGAATGGCATATTCTTCCTTTTGAAAAAGAAAAACAGTTGTCCTTCAGCGATAAACTCTTTTTGGTATTCTTTCCTGATCTCTACGTTTAAACTGTCGAAGTTCAATGCAGTTAAGGTGTATTTCGGTAAGTTCCTATGGATTCTTACCGAATCCAGCAAGGCGGTAGCGGTTACTGCATCTGTAGCGTTTACGGCACATTCAGCAGCGATATAATACATTTCTGTTAAACGCATCATGGGAAATGAGGTTTTCGAGCCCAGCGCTGAAAACTTCCTTGGCATGAAAGGGAAGCCTGTTCCTAATGAGGTTAAAGGATCCACAAATGACTTTCTCCAATCTGCAATTACGCCACTCCCTGTTGCATATAGTTCCGTCTGCCCTGCAGCAGAAAGGCCAAATTTTAATTGTCCACCCAATACGGCTTTATGAAAAGTTTGTGCCTGAGAAATGTAGAGACTAAACAGCTGTTCAGTAGGAAAAAACAGATCTGTACTATTTTTAGCAAATGCGATCTTATTGCTCTTGATGATCGTATTGGAATATGCGGCTGCATTTTTATAATCCCCTTTATACAAGTATAATCGGGCCATCAATCCTTTCACCACCAGATTGTTGATTCGATAATTGGTTAAATCCTTAGGATCCAGCAAAGTCTCGGCAGCATTTAAGTCCTCCAGGCATTGATCCAATCCTGCCCCTACTGTCCCTGCTGCTATATTTGTGGAGCTGATACTGGTGACATAAGGAATCCCAACTGCAGAAAGCGTTCCGGCAGCCGGGGCTGCAGCAAATAAGCGCAGTAAATCAAAATGTAAATACGCTCTCAAAGCCAATGCTTCTCCTTTAATTTTCTGGTAATTATTTCCGGTAAACAGACTTTTCTTACTTTCCAAATTGACCAGCAGGTTATTCAGGTTGGCAATCGACTGGTACATATTTATCCAGACCTTAGTCGCATAAGCTTTTAAAGATGGATCCTGAAGATTATAGCGGGCACTTTGATAAAACAAATCACCGATATTTTCATTGAGGTTTGCGTCATAACTTCTGCCCAGTACGGACAATACGCCTATCGTCAAATCCCGTCCGTAAAGGGATTCTGCTCCCATTTGCAGATACACTCCATTTAATGCTTCCTGAAATCCTTTTTCTGTAGAAAAAATAACAGATTCATCCACCTGCAATGGCTCTGGTGTATTGCTGATCCATTTTTTACAGGACGCAGTGCTGAGCAGGATACATACCCCTGCCATGGCTATTATTTTGGTTCTTAAATTTTGCATGAAACTGATGTTGAACATTTAAAAATTCGCATTTAAAGAGAAAGTATAGTTGCGCTGGAAGGGGTAGTAAATCCCGCGTTCCATTTCTGCACCGCCCAATTCAAAAGCATTGTTTACTATACATCTAAGGCCAATGTTTTTAGCTTTGATTCTATTTGCCAGCGTTTTAGGCAAGGCGTAACCCAACATGATGGAGCCACACTGAAGGCGGTCGTCCTTTTGTACCATTCTGGTACTTGCATGGGTTGGCCGCTTCATTTCCAACCGGTCTGCCAGCGTTTGGCTGTATACTTTTGCGCCCAATTGGTAATTAAAATAGAGGCCTGCTGAAAACTGTTTGAAGGTGGCATCGGTACCAAATGAACCTGTTAATTCAGGCAGCAGATCCCCTGCCAGGATTTTATCATTTGCATCCCAGATGGTGGTACTTGATCCATCCTTTTTCTGGAATACCTCCTGCCCGGTTTGCGGGTCGATGCCTAATGATTTTACGACCCAGATGGCCGTTGGAGAATAACCGATCAGGTATTGAGCCTGAGGCTGGGTTTGATCAGCAATGGTATTGTTATTCTTGTTCAGCAGCAATAAATGAGGAGCAACTTTGGTTACCTTATCCTTGTTCCACATTCCATTTAAGCGGAAGTTCCAGTTCAGGTTGTTTGCGGTCGATTTATAAATCCTGGCGACTGCGTTAAACTCCAGCCCTTTGTTGGCGATGCTGCCGGAATTCTGATAGTAAGTATAGTTTACAAAACCAGTAGAAAGCGCAGAAACATCAGGGAGAATCAGTTTGCTTGTTTTTTGCTGGTAGATATCTACGCTCAGCGCAAGCCTGTTGTCAAACATCGCGAGGTCTAAACCGATATTCTGTTTAAGCGTTTGTGGAGATTGCAAATTATCATTTGCATAACCTGTTAAATAATTGCCCAGACCACGACCAATGATGCCTGAACCACTACCAGCAGGGATGTATTGCTGATTGGTATAGTAATTATAGGTAGTTCTATTCAGGTAAGAAAGAAAATACTGATTGCCTGTCAGGCCAAGACTCGCTCTGATTTTAAGTCGGTTGATCCAGGTCAGCTGTTCCATAAAGCTTTCGCGCTGTACATTCCAGGAAAGACCGGCAGCCCAGAAGCGGGCATTGCTGTTTCCCCCAATTGCCGAATGCATGTCGTTGGCTCCGGATAGGTCTAACTGATATCGCTCAGCATAGCTATATACAAAGTTGGCAAAGCTGGAAGCATAGCGCGTTACAATTTTACCTGCATCAGGTTTCTTGTTTAAATAGCCAATTCCAAAAGCAATATCTGCTAATCGGTCCACATTAAAGCCCTGTACAATTAGTCCGGTAGATTCGCTCGAGGTTTGGATTAGGTTTTGACCTGCGGTTGCAAATACTTCATGCTGTCCAAACTTATTATGGTATTGTAAGCGCAGTCCACCTTCTACATTTAAAAATGCATTGGAGGTATAATCATAGGAGCCCCTGGTAAAGAGGTTGTCTACCGCTACTTCCGCAAAAGCAGTATGATTGGGCGGTAAAAAGTGATTCAGTTCATCTAATTGTTTATTGATACCAATCACTCCATTCAACTGTAATTTTTCGTTGAACACAAAACTCATATTGGTGACATTACTAATCCTGGAATAGTTTGCGGCATCTGTGGTCGCAAGCGTAGTATTGTATGCCGGATTCATATAACTCGTATCCAGCTTTCCGATGGCCACCTGCTCTAAAACCTTTTGCATTTTCCCAGTAACCGGATCATATGGACTCCAATATGGGCTCAGCTTCGCATAGTTAGCTAGAGTTCCATAGGCTG
This sequence comes from Pedobacter polysacchareus, assembly GCF_019802255.1. Classification (GTDB taxonomy): domain Bacteria; phylum Bacteroidota; class Bacteroidia; order Sphingobacteriales; family Sphingobacteriaceae; genus Pedobacter; species Pedobacter polysacchareus. The sequence goes on from NZ_JAHYSS010000003.1 coordinate 486,649, forward strand.
AATTTGCATCCGACGCAGAGAGGTAAGAAAATTGATTATTAAAAGAGAATGATTTGAAACGGCCTCCAAAGTAAGCGCCCAATTCAGTAGTCTTTCTAAAGGAACCTTTCATGCTCCCCTGTTTATCATTATAAGCAGCACTTACACTGTATACCATATCATCATTTCCACCACTAAGGTTCAGGGAATGTTTCATTCCAATCCCCTCTCGTAATGGAATTTCCAACCAATTGGTATTTATCCCTTTATTATAGGCCTGATCATAGCGTTTCTCATACAGTGGCTGTAGGTCGCCGGCATAAAAACCTGCCCTATTTTCCAGTTCAAGTCTCTCTTTAGCATTTAGGAGCTTGTAAGAAGAGAGATCTGCTGAGGCAATTTGCAGCTCCGAAACGATGCCTACATTTAAAAGTCCTCTTTGAGGCTTTAGGGTTTGAATTACAATCACACCGTTTCCTCCACGCATCCCATAACTTGCAGTGGCCACCGCATCTTTTAGCACAGTTACACTGTGGATTCTGTTGATGTCATAATCCAAGGCAGTTTGCAGGCTCACCTGATTACCGTCCATGATCACTACCGGGCTACCCGATGAAAGTATATTTGCGGCGATGTAATCCCCTGAAGATGGCGCTAGCTGTACGCCAGCCTTAGCCGTTCCATTGTTGACAATAGCAGCCGCATATGGAAAGGTATTTGTGCCTCTTAACCTAATTTCAGGAATTGCATTTGGATCTCCGCCCTGCAGGTTACTTCTGGAAACCACCAGTGAGGGCACATAATACTTCAAGGCGTCAAATACATTAATGACATTGACCCTGCGCAGCTCTTCTCCGCTAATGGTAACTGCAGCTCCTGAGAACAAGGCGTTCGGTCTGCTGTAAAAACCAGTGTTTACAATGGAACCATCTGCTGCTTCGGTACTTTTCTGCAGAAAAACAGACATCGTGCCCCTGCTCAGCTTTTTCACTAATCCATAATAGCCAGGTTTACTGAAAACGACGACTGAATCTTTATCAAGATTTTCAAAAACGGTAATCCCGCTATAGGTATAGTTTGTCTGTAAACCGATCCGTACCCTCACGCTATCCACTAAAGTCAGGTTGTCCAGGTCCTTCACACTAATAACGACCTCTGGATTTTGCGGAGAGTTGTCCACAACTTTTTTCGCGATTTTTGGATCTTGCTGTTGAGCAAAACTTGTTTGAGGACTCAGGTAAATACTTACCAAAGTGAACAAGCCAAACACTTTTAGTTTCATTGAATAGTTGGTTGGTATAGGTTAGTTTGAATAGGTTTTAAAACACTATTGAAATACCAAAAATATACTACCAGACAATAAAATGGAATGGAGAATCACGGGAAATGACTGGATTATACTTTGAAAACAGTGGATAAAGTACAGGCTATACCGGCAGTCTCAAATATGCTTTAAAGCAATAAATAGCACTGAATTTATTCAAAATCCAATTTATCTACAGAAATTATCAATATGATATATTCAGTACACTATGAGGCAACCGATTACACTTTATCATATAATTTTAAGCACAAAACAGCAGGGACATCCTTTGACCTACAACAGAAACGAAGCCGCTATAAATGGGTCTCGTTTTTTTCTGGCCTTCCTTTTGTTTTCCCTACCGTCATTGCTATGTAATTCCTACTTTCAGCTTCCTAATTAGCCCTAAAAATTTCGTAAATTAATGTAAAAATCAGGCATGGGTATTTTCTACTTTATTTAAATACACATCAAAATGAAAAAGCAACTATTTGTAGTACTGGCATTGTTGGCCGTGCTGACTGCCTGTTCGCCTTACACCTACTATTCAGTGAGTAATCAACCACTGAACACAGGTTATAAAACCTATGCCTGGATTCCTGAAGGCCAGTCTAAAACCACAAACGTCTATAATAACGACATTGCTACGGACCGGATTGTAGAAACAGCCAGTCAGGAACTGAACCAAAGGGGCTTAACAATGAACAATAAAAAACCCGACTTATTGGTTCGATATACAGCGATTGTAAACCGGGAAACCAGGATATATGACGAGCCTGTTTATTACTATTCCCCATGGGGAATCGGTTCTAGAATGGGCTATTACTGGGGCAGGTCAGCTTACTATTACAACTACTACAGCCCTTTTCCAATATATGTTGGCAGCAGTCCAAGAAGAATAACTGTAAAAAAAGGCAGCATTATCATTGATCTCATAGATCGTAAAACATCTAAGGTCATCTGGAGAGGCTGGGCTGAGGGACTGGTAGATAATCCTGAGAAGGCAGTGAATGACTTGCCGCAAGTAGTCAGCAATATATTCAAGAAGTTTCCCTCAGAATTTCGTTAGTCGTCCGCAGTTGATTCATCCTACTATATTCTATTGGTTGCAATTTTGATTTGCTCGCCGATTTGCTGCACCACGTCCTGTTCCAGCAAAATCCCCGCATGTCCTGAGGTTTCATCATATTTATAAATTGGATGCGGAAAGGGATCCAGGTCATCCGCGGAGATGGCCTCCCAACTTTCTCCCTGCCCCATAAAAATCTCTCCAACAAGTGCGCCATGGTAGATTATTTTATAGCTGCCTGCTTCCTCTGGATGAATGTTTAAATCCAGTTTCTCATTTCCGATGGTGATCATTATATTAAATGGATCCATGATATTATTTTTGGTACTAGAAAAACAATCTTAGCAGCAAGTAGTTTCAGCACCTCAAAATTAAACGCGCAAGGAACCTTTAGCGAACTAACAATTTAGCTTGCGGGTTGTTTATTTGATCAAACAACACGTTCATCATGGATCATCAGGAAGAAAGCTTTAACATATCGGTAGAAATCAATCAGGGATTGGAGCCATTAACCTTCACAATTATTCCTGTAGATGATGCTTCGCTCAGTAATAAAGGGGCATTAAGTTTTAAAGTCACGAGAGACAAAGAAACATTGGCGATCCTTAAATCCGATCAGCCTCATTCCTGGCAGCAGCTGGAAGGCAAATTAGATCAAAAAGATGTCAACGCAGTTGGCCTGGCTATTGACGCACATTATGGATAATTTAAAAGATTATCCACCAATCCTTTTAAGCTGAATAAACTTTGCCGAACATTCTCCAATTTTGGTATAAGCGTTCATGGAATTACCTGAATTCTGGATGGTAATTTCTCCATCACTTAAAAGGCCGCCAATGGATGTCGGCAGCGCCTGTGTTTCTTTTGACTCCGCATCAAGGTCGTCATCGCTGATTGCCCCCGTATTGTCTTCCCATTCAATTCCGTTGAAATTTATATAAACCAATTTTTCATCCAGGCTTCTGCTAAAAGTAACTTTTCCTTTTAAGGTCCTGACCGGACTTACAAAATGGTAAACATACGAACCATTAACTTTTGAGATTTTTATAGTTAATGGACAACCAGATTCAGCATCAAATTTATAGGTGCCAACCAGCGTTTTAGGCAAAGTGGGAATGCTTTTATTGGTCTGCTTTAATTGGATTGGAAAGGTTTTTTTTATGGATAGATCCTCCCATTTGCCAAGAAAAGTATTACCTATCAATTTCCCGCTAATTTTTGCCTTTTTTTTCTGCTGGTCATCTAACTCATATAGCAGCACATCGCCATTATGAATAGTTCCAATTAAGTTGATCTCTACGCCTATTTTATTATAATAATAGAAGCCAGTTATTTTACCGTTTATGCTTTTCAAGCTAAAAACAACATCAATTTTACGATTTATGCTACCTATAAAATTTTTATTAAAATCGACCTCTGCCAAATTGGTTTTACCAATGCTGTCTGATGCTTTTACTACACCTAAAATGCTGAGGAAAGCAAATAAGAAAAACAATCTCTTCATGATATTAATCTTTAAATTCTACCCAGTTTTTATGAAAAAAAATGGGGGTTAATATGACCTCATCCTTTATTAAATTTGCCTCTATAAAGTCGCCAGACTTTCTAACATATTTCAGGCGTGTATTTTCCATTTCATTAGAAGAATAATAAGCCCCATACTCACAGCGATAAGGATTGTCTTTTACATCACTTGTAAACACGGATACCAATAGCAGTTTCCTTGAATTCGTATCGGGCTTCTGATAGCCAAAAATTTTATAGTCGGCTCTGATATTTCCGAAAATATTTAACGAACTGTCGCTTCTGTAGATGATCGCTTTTTGAATAAACTCTTCGTTAATTTCATTTTGAACATCCGCTTCAGTTTTTTCTATTTTCGTTGGAGCAGGCTTAACGGAATCTCTTTTTATGGATTCTACCTGATTGTTATTAGTTGAGCCTGATGTATCTGCTAATGTAGTGGCGTTCTTTTTTTGAGTATCACCACATCCAAAAATGACGAGCAGGAAAAGAAATAAGGGCAGCTTGTTCATGTTGATGGTTCAGGCTAATTTTTATTATTAAAATATTGGTTGATTTCAAACATCCAATCTCCACCATAAGCAAATAGCACACAAACAATGAACAGGATGATGGCATAAGCAATGATTTGTTTAAGCAGCTTGTAATTCTTGACTTCCTTTAAAAAGAAAAAATTAAAGAGCATAAATACGATCGCGGTAATCACACCTGAAGGGACACCTACCCAAACAGCGATAATGCTCGCAAATGCGGCAGCAGGATAAGCCAGATAAAACACGACAGGCGCAATAATAGCGCTTAAAAAAAGAAGTAAAAATCCCTTATAAAAGTCTTTACCCAACAGACCAATCATCAGGAGCAACAGCGCCAGGAATAGGCCGAGAAAGGTATAGGTAAAATCCTCCAGGAAATTACTTTCTTCTTTTTGGATGGGGAAAATAACGCAGGTACTGATGAGGAGGGTAAAAATCCCTGCGATCAGTATCACCTTTCTTGGAGTGGAAAAATTTGCTAGTAATTTTGTATTTATCATCAGTTTATGCTTGCGCTATAATAGTTATTTTTTTTTAAGTATGATCATCTAACCACCTGATGCCAGATTCATTCATAAAGTACTATTTATTATAGATTTTATACCTGAATTCCAGGGTTACCGCTAGATTTAGTTCAGCCAATTATGAATGGATATCAATTCAAAAACCTCGATGAAATGTGTATTTTATCGAGGTTTTAAATCAACGGCGCATGGCCACCTTTTCCAGTTTTTCTCTGAGCTCATCGGGATAAAAAGGTTTCAGCATAAAATCATCAAGATACTGGGATCCAGGATGCAGCTCCACAGAAATATCAATTGAAGCCGTTAAAGCGATGATATAACTGCGGCTTTTGACCGGATCATTTAATTGCCGGATTCTTCTGGAAGCTTCAAACCCATCCATTACCGGCATATTAATATCCATGAATACCACATCGTAATTCCCGTTTTCCACAGCCCTCAAAGCCTTTTGGCCATCCTGGGCAACATCACCTTTCAAATTCCACCTGGCCAGTGTTTTTTGCAAAACCATCACATTGATTTCATTGTCTTCTGCAATTAAAATCCGCAAATGACTGATGTCGATATCCGCAGGTTTCAAACCTGGATTTTCCTGCTCCTTAGAATTTTCAACCTTCTTCATACTGAGCTGAAACTTAAAAGTAGTCCCGTGTCCTTCCTGACTTTGAAAAGTCAATTCTCCACCATGTAGAAACACCAGTCTGCGGGCAATACTTAACCCAAGTCCGGTGCCATGATATTGCCTGTTATTATCATGTTTTGCACGAAAATAGGGTTCAAAAATATACCCAATTTGATTCTTAGGAATACCAATACCAGAATCGCTCAGTTCAAATTTAATGGTACAGACGTCCTGGTTCAGTTCTTCGAGATGAACATTGATTTTAACAAATCCATGAGCTGTAAATTTAATGGCATTACCGGCAAGGTTAAATAGGATCTGCGTTAATCGGCCTTTATCACCCAAAAGCAAAATTCCTTTCAAACGATCATCTATCACCAGGGAAAAATCAAGACCTTTTGCGGAAGACCTATATTTTAATGCCCCGTAAACATTTGTCAATAGCTGATCCAGGCGGAAAGCATGGAGCTCTAGCTTTTCCATTCCTGAATCCAGACGATTAAAACTCAGAATATCATTTATAGTTGACATCAGGTTTTCAGCGGAAAAATGTAGAATGTCAAGGTTTTCCTTTTGCTCGGATTTTGGATCATTTTCCAAAAGCACATTGGTGATTCCAATCACTGCATTTAAAGGCGTACGAAGCTCATGAGACATGGTGGAGAGGAAGTTGGTTTTATCTTCCGCAATTTTCTGCGCTGACACCAAAGCATTTTTCAAATTGGCGGTCAGCAGCTGCTCTTTCTGGCTCGTACTTTTAAATGCCCTGAAAAAAAAGTAATGGATAAAAATCAGCATCAGGAAATTAATGATGATGGAAAAATTATAAGAGTAAATATTTATGGACTGTGTAGCAAAGGGAAGTTCAAGCCTGTAAAATTGCTGGAGTGTAAATAAAATCACCAGCGGCAAAGTATTTAACAAGGAATAGAACAGCCCCCAGCCTGCACCAAGGATATAAAATCCCCCAGTAACAATCATCATCACATATTGAACAGTCACAATATTGATCCCATTTTTAAGCAAAAGCAAGTTCGACAAAATGAAGCACGTTAAGCAAAAGATGAAATAATGTCCAACCTTTTTCCAGGGGACTTTCATAAAGATCATCACCAGTCCGAAAATGAAAAGCATCATTAAAATACTGATCCTATATAACAGGATATTATGCTCTGTGAAGAAGTACAAGGCAAAAAGCAGTACACTTAAAATAGAAAAGGCAGATAGTAACTGCACCAGAATCGCAATCCTTGCTCTGTTGAGCAGCGTGTGCTCCATTCTTAAAATTGCATCATATCTTTTAAAGAAGAAGCTGAACATCTGTTGAAAATTTCATGTATAACAGGCTGCAATATATTTTGTTCTAATTACGTTTTCCTGCTCTCCAGCAATTCAATCCAAACTGGTGCATGATCACTTGACTTTTCCCAGCCACGCACTTCTTTATCCACGCCAGCTGACAATAGCCTGTCGGCCACTGCCTGATTTAATAAAAAATGATCGAGCCGCAATCCGGCATCCCGTCCATAAGCATTCCGCATGTAGTCCCAAAACGTATAAATCCTTTCTGTAGGGTACAGCTCTCTAAGCGCATCTGTCCAGCCTTGCGCAACAAGCCTGGCAAAAGCAGCTCTGATCTCCTTTCTGAACAATGCATTGTCGACATATTTTTCTGGTTTATAGGTATCCAATTCAGTAGGGATGACATTGTAATCCCCGATTAACATCACAGGTAACTTTGTCGCCAGTAAGGTTTTTCCATGCGCTGCAAGGCGCTTGAACCATCGCAACTTATACTCAAACTTAGGTCCGGGGTAAGGGTTGCCATTGGGCAGATATAAACAGCCTATGACCATTCCGAATGTGAAGCCCTCCAGGTATCGGCTGTGCGTAAAGGAGTCATCCGCTCCAGGCAAATCATCCCGCAATTGCCGTATTGGTTCTTTTGATAAGATCGCTACCCCATTCCAGCTTTTTTCGCCTTTCCAAATCGAATGATAGCCAGCCTCCTGAATCGCGGACTCCGGAAAATGCTGCTGTTCACATTTCAGTTCCTGTAAGCACACCACATCTGGCTGCGCCTGAGCCAGCCAGCGAAGTAAATTACTCAGGCGCCCCTTGATGCCATTGATGTTATAAGTTGCAATCTTCATTTATAAATTAATGTTACAAGCCCCGGTTGTTGATCAGGTATTCCTTGATCTTTAACTCATCATCACCGACTATCCCACGAGCTTCAGCAATTGCTTTTTCGTCGACATTTTCTTTTTGCATCAACTCCGAAATGATTTCTCCTGGTCGTTTGTCCTCTTCAGGGATCCCTGGCTTGTTGCCCGTATTTTTTTGCTCTTCCATATCTTATTTGTTTAACTTGTAACATCCCATGGGAAACAATAGTTTTTCATTAGCCAGGTAATAACAAACAAACTATTAAACTGGGCATCAAGCAAATCCATAACCGCGAGGTTTTTTGAAAAACAAGACCTGTATTTAGCTGTTATTAATCAGCCAACATTCAGACGATAGAAAATGAGCGTAATCCTTGGAATAGAAAAACTTAAAAATCAGTTAGATGAGCAGCAGCTCGACTTATTAGAACAGGCTGCCGAAATTCACAAACAGCAGTCAAACATTACTTTCTGCATCCTTGTTGTGGAAGCGGATTCGATACAAATTGAAACCAGTCAGGCAGAAAACCGATCTGGAAAATACGCCAAAGAGGCTTCCCTGGTGAAAAGAACCCATGAGGTTTTTGACAAATGGCTCCCTAAATTTGATATCCAGGTCATTCCAGCAACCTATATGCCCTCCCCAACCAGTGTAGTTAATCCTAAATGGCTGGAACAAAAGATGGAAGAGAAAGGAGTACGTATCAAGCAGATCGCTTTTGATACCGGTGTAGATCGCGAAAGCATTGCAGACTGGGTATCAGGAAAAAGATCAATGAGCCAGATTGTAAAGGCAATGTTTTACTATTACCTCAGCAAATAATGATATATTGCTAATGCTACAATTTTGATAATTATTACAGACAAACCGCTCATACTTAATGAAAATTATTAACAGTTTCGAAGAATACAAATCCTACCTAGGGAAAGAAATAGGTATTTCCAACTGGCATACGATTGATCAGCAGCAGATCAACAAATTCGCTGATGCCACGCTTGATCATCAATGGATCCACGTAGATCCGGAGAAAGCGGTGAAAGACGGTCCATTCGGGGGTACCATCGCCCATGGTTATTTAACCTTATCGTTAATACCTTACCTCTGGAAGCAGATTGCCGACGTGCGTAACATCAAAATGGAAATCAATTATGGCATTGAGAGTTTCAAGTTTGGACAGCCAGTTCTGGTAAATAGTGAGGTGCAATTAAAGGCAAAACTAATTTCAATTGCGGATTTAAGAGGCGTAACCAAGGTCGTCATCGAGGCTACCTTAAACATAAATGGGCAGGCTAAGCCGGCTTATAACGGTAATGTCGTTTTTCTTTATCACTTTATTTAATTACGCGTTACAGATGAAAAAACCTCAAGAAATGCATTTCTTGAGGTTTTCTTTATTTTGTATTCCGTTAAGCGGGAATCTTTTGAAAAGGTATGCTCAGCTTAAAACAAGCGCCTGATCCCTCCAGATTGGAAATGTGCATGGTCCCACCTAAACCTCGTACGAGATGCTTCACCAAATCCAGTCCGAAGCCATAGCCTTTTTCACCACAGGTTCCGTTAGTACTGGAAAGGCTTCCCTCTTCGAGGTGCTGAAGCGCCTCTTCGCTGATGCCCGCACCTGTGTCTGAGATCATCAAGTCCAGTAAATGCTGGTTTTCTTGTTCGATTAAACTCATATCTACTTTAACCAGGCCACTTTCCGGAGTAAATTTGATCGCATTGGAAATCAGATTACCTGCAATTTGCAGCAGTTTATTTTTCGGGAAAGCGAATAAGGCATCCCCTTCGTTCAGCTGTATGTTCAGGCGAATGCCTTTATTTTTAGCCTGGCCGCCATAAAGGTCTTCCAATTTGCATTTAAATACATTCAGGTTGACTTCATTTTGTGCCAATTTTTTCCCTTGCTCATCTTCTGTCAGGATTTCATCGGCTAATTCCAGCAGTGATTTGCTGCTTTTGTGAATCAATTGAATAAATTCCAGTACTTCGCTCAGGTTGTTTTCATTGCCTTGCTGAACGATGATGCTAGACAAGCCAATGATGCCTGCCAGTGGTCCACGAATATCATGCGCAACTTTACTTTTTATTTCATTGGCATTTTTCACCTGCCCTTTCAATTCCTTTATTGCCTGATAAGTTTGAATGCGGTTGATCACCTGATCGGCAATAATTTTCAGCATTTCAATCTTCTCAGGGCTCATATTTTTAGGTTGAGTGTCTACGACACATAAAGAACCTATCTGATACCCCTGAGGATCTGTAATCGGCACCCCCAAATAATACCTCAGTGACATCGGTGGCTTGGTAAAATCTTTATCTTCAAATCGCTTATCAATTGATAAATCGCAGACTTCAAATTGCGATTCTCCCATAATGGTATATTGACATAGTGATTCTTCTCTAGGCACTTGCTGTATTTCCAGCCCATGACCGGAAATCGTCCATGTGGTATAGGAGTCTATGAGGTTGATCAGCGAAATTCCGGTTCCCGCTACTTTAGCAGCGAGCATGGCTAAATCTTTAAATTCTTTAGATAGTTCGGAATAATCCAGGTCAAGCTCAGATAAGCTCAATAGTCTTTGCATCTCATTTTGAGGCAAGGGAAAAGTTTCTTTTAGCATCATTTCTTTATAACGGCACAATATTAGTATACTTACTAATAGTATCAAGTTTTAGAGCTAAAATTACCTATTATATTCCAGAGATCCTGTCAAATGCATCATTTCAGCATGTCTCCGACCTCCAGATCACTTAACTGGAGCATGAAGTTAAAGATATTGGTCCTTCATTCTGAAAAAAAAGGCCGGTTTGCTGAAGTGCCCCCAATAAGTGTCTAACTTTTTGGGGGCACTTCATTGCACCAGCCTTGAGGTTTTTAATTTTTTAATAGCCAAACAGCGTTTCTAAGGATAAGCTTTCCACTTTTCCATAATTCGACAGTTGAGAAAGCGGTAGGTTTTTCTGCGAGCCTACGATACAATATGTGTAGGCCTGGTTTGCAAAATAATCCTGGTGCAGCTTTTTAATCGCTGAAAAGGAGAGCTTTGGAATCGCTGCATAAGCCTCTTTCCTTAAATCATAATCCAGGCCTTTGCGCTTTGCATCGATATAACTGAATATAATTCGATCTTCCATGATTCTTTCTGTTTCCAGGTTAGTGGCAAGACTCATTTTTGCAGACTGGAATGCCTTTTCATTATAAGGCAAATCGTTGAGTAAAGCATTCATGCCTTTAATGGCATCATCTACCTTGTCTGCCTGACAGCCGATAAACGCAGTCACGTAAAACTGGTCTTCTTTTTTTCTTGGTTTTCCATATACCGCACTCGTACTGTAAGCTAGAGCTTTCGATTCGCGCAGGGTTTGAAAAACGACAGAACCCATGCCAAAACCGAAGTAGTTATTGAACAAGTCGGCAGTTACTTCCTGTGCTGGTGCATATACATTCGCATTGCGATACCAGCTCACATCGGCCTGCAGCATATTATAATCTGTAAACAGCACCTTATTTTCATTTTGCTCCAGCTTTTTAAAGGCCATCGCCTCAGGATAAGCCTTAAACTGCGTTGGTACCTGATGATCTGCCTGAAGCAATACTTTATACTCAGGCAATCCTGCTGGTCCATAATAAATTACGCTGTATTTATATTGAAAAAGATCCCGAAGTACCGCGATCAGTTCTTCTGGTTTCAGGTTGTTAATTTCAGCATCCGTCATGGTAAAATTATAAGGATTGTTTTTGCCATAAGCCGCATAGCTTAACATGGCCTGCATCATACTTCCCTTGTTTAGCTTGTTGTTCTGACGATTTTTTAACAGGTTTTCTTTCATTGCAGTAAATGCAGACTGATCTACCTGGCCATTTGATAAAACTTCTTTCAGCAATTGCATCGCTTTGCTGTAGTTTTCCTGTAATCCAGTTAAGCCGATGGTAGTCACCTGATTGTCTACATTCAGGAAGAAATTACAAGCCAGTTCATAGAACTTTTTATCGTGACTCAAAAAGCTGAGGTACGCTGCTGCGACTGGTAAAAGTTTACTATTCCATTTCCCCATTTCGAATTGAAAATACTGACGAAACAGCTGGTTGTCTTTGTTTTGTACTGCATAAATTTCCGCCGCTCCAAATTTTCCATGCTGAATGTCTTTTTGGAAATCGAGCCATTTCGGAGCAATGGTTTCCGCTGGAATCTGTCCAACCATTTTCAGGAAATCTGATTGTGAACCTGCATTGGTTTCTACTGCAGTAATCGGTGGTTTTTCTACTTTATCCACCTGAGGTCCCTCTCCTTGATACTTATTTAATACCACATAGTTGTCTGCGAAAAACGCTTTTGAGAAACTAACAATTTCAGCCTTGGTTACTTTTTCTAAATCATCAATTCTGGAAACTTCCTGAATCCAGTTTTTGCTGTTCGACTTGATATAATCACTCATCAAATCTTCTGCTCTTGACGCGTTATCTGCTATATTATTTAAGGCAGTCAGCTTCTGATTGGCCACGATGGCCTTCAGCAGTGCGTCGCTAAAGTTTCCGGTTTTCAGCAACTCAATTTGTGCCAATACTAAATCTTTGACTTCTTTTAGGCTCTGCCCTTCCTTCGGCGCTGCATAAATGGAGAATATCCCATAATCTTTATACTGTCGGGTGTAAGCTCCAGCCTGCAATACCTTTTGTGGCTGCGACAAGTTTAAGTCCAGCAGACCAGCTTTTCCATTGGAAAGGATTTCAGCCACCAGACCAGCCATCAATGCGTTTTTGGTTCCGTTGGCCGCAATGCGATAGCCTAAAGCCAGACTTTCAGAAGTGGGGCCATAAATATCCTGTACAATCGGTCCTGCCAATGGCTTTTCTGCTACAGGCTTATATTCCTTAACAGGCGCCGCTTTCATATAGCCCATATACTGATCGATCTTTTTCACCAGCTCGTCCGACTTGAAATCTCCCACCATAATCACCGCCATATTATTAGGCACATAATAATCGTTGTAATATTTCCTAATCGCTTTCAAAGAAGGATTTTTCAAATGTTCAATCGTGCCGATGGTACTTTGCTGACCGTAATTATGCGTTGGAAACAAATAATGGTGCATCGCCTGCTGGATTTTCCATCCATCATTGTCCAGGGATTCATTCTTCTCCTCATAAACTGCTTCCAGCTCAGTGTGGAATAACCTGAACACCGGATTGCGGAAACGCTCTGCCTGTACGGTCAGGAATTTATCTACCGCACTGGAAGGAATATCCTCTTCGTAAACAGTTTCTTCTACCCAGGTATGCGCATTCGTGCCCTGGCCACCCATTGCGCCCATCAACTTATCATATTCATTCGCAATGGCATATTTTGAGGCCAATACAGACACTGAGTCTATCCCTCTGTACATGGCTTTTCTTTTCGCCACATCTGTTGTTTTGTTGTATTGTTCGTAGCGTTCTTCGATTTCCTGAATCAGGGGCTGCTCTTTTTTCCAGTCTAAAGAACCATATTTATCCGTCCCTTTAAACAGCAAATGTTCGAGGTAATGCGCTAATCCTGTATGTTCTTTCGGGTCGGTATTACTGCCCGCCCGCACTGCAATTTTGGAAGTAATCCTTGGTTCTTTTTTGTTCTCACTTAAGATGACGGTAAGGCCGTTTTTTAACGTATAAAATCTGGCCTTCGCAGGATCATTTGTAATGTATTTATAAGAATAGCCAGCCGATGATGCTGTTTTCCACTGGTATTTGTTTGTTTTATTTTGCGCTCCGGCCGATAAAGCCGTAAAAAAAATTAGCCCGATAATCAGGCTAATTTTAAAGTTAGGTGTGTTCATGTAAATTTCAGGTTTACCTGTTAGGTTAACTAGTGTTTAAATATTTCCAGTAATTTTCTTTCTAAATCTTCCGCACGAAGGTCATAGGCAATGATCTTCCCATCTGGATTGATGAGTATACTGGCAGGAATACCCTGAATCTCGTATAAGTCTGCAGCTTCATTCTGGAAGCCTTTCAGTACAGAAATCTGTGTCCATGGCATTTTATCCTCTTCAATAGCTTTCAGCCAGGCTTCCTTTTTATCATCAAAAGAAACCCCTAAAATCTCCAGTCCATCTTGCTTATAGCTATTGTAAGCCCTTAATACATTTGGGTTTTCCCCGCGACAAGGTCCGCACCATGATGCCCAAAAATCCACAAACAGGTATTTTCCTTTAAAGTCGTCTAAGCTGACAGACTTCCCTTCTGGTGTAAATTGACTGAAGTTTTTATAAGCGATATCCACTGGTTTTTTCTCCAGTTCACTGATATAATATTGAACACCAGCGAAAACCTGGTATTGCTTTACTTTTGGTGTTAAAACCTTTACCAGTTCCTTTACAAATACCAGATCTTCGGCTTTCTGCTGATCAACAGCGCTTACTTGTGTACCTGCTGATAACAATTTAGTTAGTGCAACGGCACTGAAATAATCGTCCGGGTTGGCACGAACAAAGTCTGCTAATTTTAATTTATAGGCACGCTCCAAAACCATTCTTTTTTCCAGTGAGGCCAGGAAAGCTTTCTCATCGACTGCCTTACCTTGAGCTCTTAATTCCGCCATCGCAGTCCACACACGTTCCTCTTCCATTAATGGTTCAGAGACAGGCTTGATAAAAGCTTCAAATTTCCTGCGCTGCAATTCAATCTGACTTTCGCCAATCACACTGTTCTTCAAGGAATCTTTCGAGCTGATTTCATTCTTTCCAGCTTGCACTAACATCCTGAATTTATCAATATGTTCCAGATCGTTGTACTTCTTATAAGACTCCATCACCAACTTATTTCTGCTATAACCTTTAGGGCTGAATTGAAGTTCTATAGATTTAGGTTCTTTAATTACAGGTCCTTTGATGGTAAATACGCCATTAGTTAAGACTGCAGAGTCTCTCACCAACTTATTTCCTGAAGGTCCTCCAGCATAGCTGATAAATACTTTAGCTGGCGCTGAATAATTCCCGATTTTTCCTTTAAGCGTAAATGGTGCCTGTGCTGCTGAGATGATTGGCAGCAGACACAGACTATATATGATCGTTCTTTTCATTTTATTATCTTGGATTTAACTTCATGTTTGGATTAAACAGCTGGGTTTGTAAAGGAATCTGGAAGGTATATTTCCCGCTTCCTGGTGTTAGGGTTTCAAATACTGTAGTGCCATTTGGCGCATAGCGAAGCACTGGCTGCATTCTTTTTTCTTTGTCGAGGCGTTTCATATCACTCCACCTCAAACCTTTGAAAGCCAATTCTCTTCGGCGTTCCAGTAAAATCATATTCAGCGCCTCTTCCTGGGTTGCTGCTTCCAGTGGCTCGTAAGCTTCTGCTGCAATGCGATTTACACGAATGCTGTGATTCAGGATGTCCATCCCTTCATCGATCGCTCCGCTTCTGATCAGGCACTCTGCTTTATTCAAATAAATTTCAGCGTAAGTAATGCCTCGGTTTGGATTATAATTGGCATTTTGAAAACTAACCACACCAGCATCAGTTGCGGTAAAAAGCTTCATGCGCAAGTCTGCACTTTGGTCGAACTTCGCCAACAGCTCATTTGAAAACCTATATCTGGAATTCGTAGAGTAGCGTAGAAACAGCTCCTCCGGGCTCACATTCGTTTGTGGAAGGTCATTAGAAGAGGCGTAATCGTTATAATTCAGCAACACTGCATTTCCACTGGCAATCACCAGATCCGCATATTTTAAGGCATTCGGATAATCGCGCATGCTCATGTAAATGCGCGACAGCATTCCATAAGCGACATTTTTAGTGATCCTGGTTTTATTGATATTCTGAGTTGGTAAATCCGGGATTGCTTTCAGAATGTCTTCAATTAACTGATCATAATGAGCCTTTAAGGTTGGACGATCTGGCAGCGCAGCGTTCTGATCTGTAGAGACTACGAATGGCAATCCCAAGTCTGATGTGGCAGTTTGTGCATCATAAGCCGGTGCAAAAAGGCTCAGCAAATGAAAATATGGGAAAGTCCGCGCCACCAATGCTTCCGCATAAATCTGCTTGCGTTTTTGCGGGGTACCGTCTGTAGCACTGAGGACGCCTTCTAAAATCACATTTAGGTTGCTGATGTTATTGTAGTAATCCGCCCATGCTGCAGGTCTGCTTTGTGAGTTTACATCTAAATAGGTTTTCCAGAAATAAAGATTGGCATCTATTGAAGTTTCCGTCTGCGGAGTAAAAGTCACATTGCTGATGTCATCATACGTAAAAATCGTACTTGAATAAAACGATCGGGTAATGTTAATATCATCCAGCAGCAGCTCATAATCATTGGTTTTTTCAGGAATAATAATTCCTACAGGCTTTACATCAAGAAACTTGCTGCAAGAGGCGCTGATCATCACAGTACAAAAGAGCACTAAAGTATATATCTTTCTCATAGCGATCATTAAAAATTAGTGGTTAAAGAAAAAGTATAAGCAGGGACCACACCAAAGTTCCGGATGCCACTTCTGAAGTCGATGGTTTCAGGATCTACGTCGTTTCCGCTAAACACATATTTATATGGATTCTGAACCTGAATAGCCAGTTTCGTTTGGTCTAAGCCCAATTTTTTAGAGAATTCCGGCTTCAGTTTATACGTCAGGGTTACATTGCGCAGGGCGATGAAATCCATCTTTCTCACAAACTCAGCAGCATAGGTATAGCCGTTGATTGCCGCATAATCGAAATAGTTTTCGGTCCCGTAAACAGGGATACCTGGCATACGGGTATTCAGCTCATCCCCTGCTTGCTTCCAGAAATCCTGTGCGCCATTGATTGGCCTGAAGGCATTGTAGTTTGGTGGAGCAATCCTGGCTACATGGCCGCCATAGTACATGAACAGCATCGACAGGTCAAAATTACCCAGTCTGAATTGGTTGGTTAAACCCAGAACATATTTAGGATCTGTGGTTCCTGCATAGTGAAGTGCAGATAAAGGAATATCCACCACATCCCCAAAATTGTTTCTCAGGATTACATTATTGCCATTTCCATCATCCACCATCGGCTGTCCCAGTTCATTCAATCCTTTATAGTTATAGGTGAAGATGGCGTTTAGTGGGTATCCTTCTACACTTTGTCCGCCGTTTACCTGATTAAAGGTAGTTGGAGAAGTATTTACTCTATATTTTAACACCTCATTCTTGTTGAAAGAAGCAGTAAGCTGCGTACTCCAGGAGAAACGGTCGTTCAAGATATTTACACTTCTCAGGTTCAGCTCCAATCCTTTATTCATGATTTCCGCATTGTTTACCAATTGGTTGGAGAAACCTTTTGTGGCATCGGTAGCGAGGTAAGAAAACACATCTTCCGCATGTTTGATATAGTAATCCACACTTCCAGAAACGCGATTTGTACCCAGTCCGAAATCCAATCCGAAGTTGTAGTTGATCGTCTTTTCCCATCTTAAACCGCTGTTTGCAGGGGTCTGTACATAGTAACCGAGGATCGGTTCCGGTTGCGCCTGACTATTAATCCTGTTGTTCAGAATGTTATAAGGGCCGCTTAATTTGATAATGTTACCATTGTAACCAGTCGCCACCCTTAGTTTAAGCTCATCTAACCAGGAAACATTTTGCAGAAAATCTTCTCCTTTGATGTTCCAGGCAGCTCCTGCCGACCATAATGGGGTGTATCTGAATTTTGGATCAGAACCAAATAAATTGGATTGATCGATTCTTAAACTACCGGTCACACTGTATTTCTTATTAAAAGTATAAGCGCCATTTGCATAAGCGGACACAAAACGATCGTCGCGATAAGTCTGGTTAAAAAAGTCGCTGTAAGAAGAATAGTCGCTCAGGTAACCAGAAAGCGGAATCAGCTCATACATGTAATCCGGAGCAAAGTTATAGTTTCCTAATAGCCCGGCATCGAAAGGTTTAGAGGTCAGGGAGCGATCATCATAACCGAATAAGGTGTTACGCTCGGTACGGTAAGTCATTTTTCGCTGTTCTACACCTGCCAGGAGTGATAAATCATGGTTATCATTGATCAACTTGTTGTAAGTTGCCTGTGCCCTGATCGTGTAAGCCTCGGTGGTGTAGTTATTGGTTTGTTTAGAACCTCCTTTAGGAATCCTAAATTCTGGCCCGTTCTGTCCGGCTTTAGCAAAATAGTTTAAGCGCATTCTGTTTTCATACGCAGACTCAGAAGAAATGAAATTATTGGTACTTAAACCTTTCTCAAAGGCACCACCAAATTCGATATTCAGGTCTTTAGTAATTTTCGCTTTAAGGTTACCCTGAAAACGGAAGTTATTGCCTTTAGTTTCATTCGAATAATCTACAAAGTCGTTATAAGGGTAATAGTTACCATCATATAGCCCCATTGCGATATTCTGCTGGTTTTTCTCTGCGTTTATACTGCCATAACTGCCATCATATCCGAAATAAGGACTGTTGCTGTAAGGTCTCAGAAAAGTAGCAATTGGGGTTCCGTTAGCATCTAAAAAGCCTTCATAAGGTTTTATCGCCATATAATCAGGAACATTTGGACTATGGTCATTGGTGTTGGAATATACTCCCTGAACATCCAGGCTCAGTACTTTCAGGAAATCCATTGAACCACGATAGGTTAAGGTCGTTTTATTAAAGGCCGCACCTTTGATCAGCTGGTCGTTGTCTACACGGTTTACACCGAAGAAATAGGTCGCATTTTTTGTTCCGCCGCTGGCGTTTAAATCCAATGCCCTTAAATAACGGTTTTGCTGAAATAGCTTTTGGTAGTCTTTGGTATTGTCGTAAGCCGCGTACTGGTTAAAGATCGCATTTGCTTCCTCCTGCGTGATGACCCCATTCAATAAATCATCCACTGCAGCATATACCGGCGTATAAGTTCCACCTTCCAGGTCAAAATTCTCCTTGGTCATGAAGTTATTGACGATGTTGTTCTTCGCCAGACTACCTTCTAAATCAACAAATCCGCGACCAGATAATAAGTCCAGCTTATTAAAATTAGGTTTTGGTTTAAAGGATACGGTAGAATTGAGCTGAAACTTTGGAGCGCCTTCAATCCCCTTCTTGGTCATAATGATAATCACACCATTGGAGGCACGCACCCCATAAATAGCCGCTGCCGCTGCATCTTTTAACACCGTTACCGACACCACATCGTATGGATTGATTGACTCCAGACTGATTTCAGTTGGGAAGCCGTTCAACACAATTAATGGTGATTTTACCGCATTGAAAGTTGATACGCCACGAATGCTGATCGGACTGCTGTCTTCACTGCCCGAAGCATTCACATTCATTACCAATCCGGCCAGTTTACCTTCCATGTTTTCCAGGACATTGCTGTTTACCGGAATACTCTGTTTGTAATCATCACCAGATAAAGTCGCAAAAGCACCAGTCAATTGCTGGCGTTTAATGGTTTGATAACCATTGCTAACCACCTGTACCTGGTCCAAATTCACCATGCTCGGTTTTAGCGAGACCTGAATGAACTTTGAGCCTTCCACTTTTACTTCCTGGCTTTGATAACCGATGTAGGAAATGGAGAGGAATGCATTTTCCGGAACACCTTTCAGCAGGAAGGAACCGTCTGTAGCCGAACTTGATCCAATACTGCTGTTTTTCACGCGAATAACCGCACCTGGCAGAGGGTTACCGGACTCGTCAGTCACCTTGCCTTTTACTTCTAAAAGCACAGTAGCAACATCAGCTTTCCCCCCTGGTTTTGACTTAATGACAATAGTTTTCTGGTCAATCACATAGGTCAGCCCGTAGTTTTTAAGCGATTTCTCCAGCACTTCCTCAATTGGCGTACTGTTAAAATTGGCGTTCATTTTCCATTGCTGATCTACTTGTTCCACAGACCACAGCACATTGTAGCCCGTCTGTTTTCTAATCTCGGTGAACAGCTGTTCCAGCGAGATGTTGTTCTTTGTTAATGATACCCTTTGTGCAAAACCACTGGCACTCACCTGCATAAAAGTGGCCAGCAGAATTACGCTCATCAGCTTCAAGCGCATAATTATTTGTGTTTTATCTGCAACCATTAGCCGCCGGAAAACCGGCGCAAAGGGCAGTATGATTTTAGTATAAATTTTATACATTTATAATCTTGTTTTTCGTGAAAAATTCTACAGTAATTTTTTCCGGCGCGTAGCCATCAGGCTAAACAAGCATCAGAACGGAGGCGTCGGAAGCGCCTCTGTTTCTATAGAGCTGTTTAGCCTCGACCATTTAAGGCCCAGATTCGCTAATTTCTTCTGTCATTTGTTGTTTGGTTTGGTTAATAATTATTTATAAGCGGTAACAGTTCTTCCTTCGATTTTAAACTTCACATTTCCGGTGAGTTCCAGCATTCTTAATACGTCGGCCAGATCCTGAAAACGGTCTACCGTTCCAGCAAAACGTACGCGTTTGAGCGCCTCATTTTTAAATTTGGTGTCAATATTGTACCATCGGGATAGTTTACGCATGATGCTGCCCAATTCTTCATGTTCGAATAGGAAATAGCCTTCTTTCCAGGCCACAGCTTCTTCGATCTGGGCTGCTGCCAGCGATAAACCATTACTGTTCGCATTTACCTGAGCATCTGCGTTGGTATTGGAATTCGCATCTGGATTGGTATTGGCATTGGCCAGCAAAGCGCGCTGTCCGGGTTTAAGCATCAGGTGTTTCCCGGATTTCAGATCCGTTACCCCCACCGATCCTTCCAGCAATGTGGTGACTACCCTGGCCTCTTCCGGATAGCTGTTAATGTTAAAATGTGTACCGTATACTTGCACCACCTGGTTCAGACTGCGCACCTTAAAAGCTTTATTTTTGTCTTTCGCCACTTCAAAATAAGCCTCCCCTTCTAATTCTACCATGCGTACTTTCCCCTCAAATGCCAAAGGAAACCTGAGGGTACTGGCGGCATTCATCCATACTTTTGTGCCATCTGGCAGCATGATTTTATATTGACCGCCTCTAGGTGTGACCAGTACATTCGAACCTTTGATCCGGGCATTGAGCTGCTGTTCTACAGGTTGGTATAAGAGAAAACCATCTTTGGTTTTAGAAATCCCATTTGACCGATATTTTGCTTCATCTCCAGCTTCCAGCTCTGCCAGGCTAAACCTGGTACCATTTGCCATGGTCAGAAAAGCTTTTTCAGTTCCAGGCTTCACAACGGAAAGGACTTCTTGTTTTTGGGGCTGATTTAAAGAATTTACGTAAATAAACAGGATGGTCGACAAGCTGATCAGCACTGCCGCAGCACTTATTTTTAGCCATAACGGTCTTGAATTCGGCTTCAGCTGGATGGTTTTCTGTTCTTTTTCAGGAGCGATCCTGACTGCTGACAGTATATTCCTGAGCATGGCCTGACTTTCTTCCGCATTAAAAACAGGCGTTGTTTCTTCGGGATTTGCCCAGGTTTCGGCCGTTAACTCCTCAAAAGAGGATTCATTGGCGGGATCTGCCAGCAAGCTGAACAGTTCCTTTTTTTGTAGGTCGCTAAGTGTATTCGCGCGTTGTCGCGCCCTTAAATAAACGATTCGTAAATTCATTATTTGTCGGTATCTAAACATAAAGACACCGAAATTATAGAAAAGTGGATGTCAGGTCAGAAAATTATTTTTGCATAAAACCCATCATCATCCAAAGTGCGAGATAGGAAAGATGCATTTTGACAAAAGTAGCCACACTCTTTAAAGCCAATTGCTGGTATTTTTTCACAGAATCCGGACTGATCATCAATTGAGCGGCAATTTCATGGTTTTTGAGTCCTTCCATGCGAAGTCGGAATACACGCTGCTGCTGAGGAGGCAGCGTTGAGGTGGCTTTTTCAATCAGCTGCAAATAATCATCATGGTCAAGATCGCTCTGCTCCTGTTCCACATCAGGCAATAACATATTATAAGCTGTTGCTTTTTTCTGCTCCCGCTGAATTTTTCTAATGCAGTTTAAGGTGTAATTTTTACTCAGCACAAAAAGGTAAGCATCAAATTTCTGTATTTCCAGCAGCTCCCCTCTTTTTTGCCATACCTTGATAAAGATGTCCTGTACGATCTCCTGAGTCAGTTCCTTAGAGCCTATTATAGAAAATACAAATCCCGAAACCTGCTGCTGGTAAGCATCAAATAACTTCGAGAAAGCATCTTCGTCTCCGGCAGCCACTCTGCGGAGTAAAAAGATTTCATTGGGAATAGAATTTAGTGACAATGCTTTTTTTTAAGCCCTAAACTTATGAAATTCTTTTGGATGGCGCATAATCCATTCCAATTTCCAGGGCTCAGCAATCAGACATTCTGGTAGATATGGCATGCTTTTTAAATTGCCATTCACATTATTTGAATTAAAGTATCGGAAAGGTAGAGATAATACCTATATTAAGTTGTATAATTTCATTAATGAATTGGGCATTAACCACCTAACATGAATTAAAATACCTTACAGAAAAACGGTATATATGGACGAGGACTTCTATTATTTAGTGTATTTAAGTAAATCAAAATCATTGATGCAGCAAGATCATCTTATCTTTTTACTTGATCAGTCTAAAAGAAATAATGCAGCCAGAAATATCACGGGTATGCTGCTTTACCTGGAAAGTCTCTTTTTGGATTCCTTTGCAGGCCGCTTTATTCAAGTTCTGGAAGGCAAAAAAAAAGACGTGACTGAAGTATATCATATCATCAAAAATGATGAAAGACATTTCGGATTAATTGTATTGAATGAAGGTGTTTTGAAAAACAGATATTTTGAAAATTGGGCTATGGGTTTTAGATGTTTAGATGAGCATATCGTTTACCCTGATTACATTAGCCCAGAGAAGATCTTTGCTCATCCTAGAGAGTTGTTGGATGCCAACCACACCTTGAACTTCTTACAATCTTTTTACGACATGAACATTTAAGCTCAGAAAAAAAATACTTGCCATTTATAACCGAAAAGTTCTAGGACTGTTATTAAATTGTATTATTTTTCCAATTAAATGACATTATCATCAAAAATACTAGAACTTATTCCCGTTGCCTGTTTCCATATTGATGAAAAGGGACGCATTGATTATGTCAACCTTCATGCAGAGCATCTTTTTGTCATAAAAAGAACGGAACTATTGAGATTCAATTTCTGGGAGGTATTCCCCGATTGGAAATCGAGTCCAATGTTCCAGGTACTGGAAAACATCCTCGCTGAACAACAACAGACTACTTATGAATTTTTTTCAGCTCCAACGTCTGAATGGGTCAGGCTAACCGCTGCGCCTGATGAAAATGGAATCATTTTAATATTCAGCCCTTTCGTCCCCACCGGGGAGTTGGATGGCGACAGTCTGGAACTGAAGCAATCGGAAAAACGATTTCGAATGTTCGTTGATGCCAGTTCTGACATGATCTATGAGATGAGTGCAGACTGGTCTCAGATGTATCAGCTGGATGGCAAAGAATTTCTGACTGATACTAAAGAGGTGACCGACGACTGGCTTCAGCGTTATATCCCTGAAAGAGAACAGTCCAGGGTTTTAGAAGCCATAAAAGAAGCCATCGACAATAAAACTACCTTCGAGCTTGAACATGAAGTTTTAGTAGCAGATGGCAGTATTGGCTGGACCTGCTCTCGCGCAATACCAGTTTTGAATAAGGAGGGTGAAATTATAGAATGGTTTGGAACGGCTAAAGACCTGACTGCAATCCGGGAAGCGGAACGACAAATCCGGTGTCTGGAGACACGTCAGCAACAGGAGATTCTCCGGGTAACATTAAATACCCAGGAAGAAGAACGCTGTCGGGTTTCAGAAAGTCTTCATAACGGATTGGGACAGTTGCTCTATGCGATTAAATTGTCAATAAATTACCTGAGCATTAAAATGGCCAATGATACGCCTGAAAAATTTGATAATGCTAAAAACTATACTTACAGTTTACTCAATGATGCAATTAAGGCTTGTAGAACACTTTCCCATGAGCTTATGCCCACCTTACTGGCAGAATTTGGTTTAAAAGTAGCTTTATCAGACTTATGCAGTCAGATGAACCAGCCGTTCAGCTATGACTGCCGTGTGGAATTGGATGAGGTCAGTTTGGATAAGTTTATGGAAATTGCCGTCTTCCGAATCGTTCAGGAATTAGTATTCAATGTCATGAAACATGCCCATGCAACGGTATTATCCATAGAAGTTGTGATTGAAAATGATCAGATTGTTATGAGAGTAAGGGATAATGGCCTGGGTTTTTCAACTGAAAAACCGCCACATTCCGGCATTGGCTTGTCCTCAATCCGTATAAAAACGGCACTTTTAAATGGAAACTTTGAAATCTCCTCCTCGCCCGGAGCAGGAACGAGTATAGAAGTTAAGATTCCATTAAACCTGAGCAATGAGCTGGATTAATAAGATTTAGTACGTAAACATTTTAAATTGCCAAAATTTATGATGTTTTAGAATTTTATTTCCTACTTTTGATACGAAAACATTCCATATGCAATGGGTAAGAAAGAAATTCTACATGAATTGGTCGAACATCTGTTCGCCTTTGACAGTCAGCATCAGGCTGAAACGGGCTATACAATGGCTGACTTCGTCGGCTATCTGAACGCGAACCAGGGCGGACCGCTTTCTGAGCATAGAAACCTTGCGGGCGATCAGGAAGAGTGGGTTCGGGACCATCAGGACGACCATACTCAAATAGCGACCATGCTTGTCTTTATCTATCGCTATGCAGCAATGTATTTCAAAAAGGCACTAAAGGAAGGAAACATCCATACGCTGGATGAGTTTTCATTTTTGATCGTATTGATGACTTATCAGTCTCTGAGTAAAACCGAGTTGATTCATAAGCTAATCATGGAAAAAACTTCCGGTATGGAGGTGATCAAACGTCTGCTTAAACAAGAGATGATTGAAGAGTTTGCTCATCCTACCGATAAGAGAAGTGTGTTGGTGGCTATAACCGCAAAGGGGAAAAAGGAAATATCGGATTTATTGCCAAGAATGGGTTTGGTAGGAAGCGTAGTTGTAGGCAATCTCAGTCAGGCAGAAACCACCGCTTTGTCGTTTCTATTGCGGAAGCTGGACCATCACCACAATGATATCTTTTTAAATCATCGAAATTTAAGTCTGGAAGCGCTCAGCGAAAGGCTGGATTATAAATAAGCACAATATTTCTCCCGGAGGGCAGTTTCGATAAACCAAGATACATTACAAATCAATTGGTGAATTGCATTGGTAAATGCCATACCTGAATTGCAACGGTTAAATAATAAATAATTAAAGAATATGAAAATCGCTAATCAAAACATCCTGATTTCCGGAGCCAGCATTGCCGGTCCGACACTGGCTTTCTGGCTTGCAAAATACGGGTTCAATGTAACCGTTGTGGAGCGTTCAAAAGCATTGAGGCTGGGTGGACAAAACCTGGATGTTAGAGATGCTGGTCGAACGATTGCTCAGATGATGGGCATAGAAGAAGAAATCCTGGCCGCAAATACAGGAGAAATCGGCCTTCAGTTTGTCAATAAGGACAATGAAGTAGCCGCTGCTTTTCCCAGGGAGGGCGCAAACAACTTTACCAGTGAGGCAGAGATCCTGAGAGGCGATTTGGTCAATATACTCTACAAACACACAAAAGATAAGGTAAAATATGTGTTTGGGAAATACATCACTGGCATAGATCAGCAAAAAGACAGCGTGAATGTCACCTTTAGCGATGGCGAAACCCAGGTTTTCGACCTGCTGATTGCAGCCGATGGCGTACGATCTACGACCAGGCAAATCCTGTTTGCTGAGGAGCCGAAAGTTAAGTTTACCGGCTTGTACAATGCCTGGTATACCATTCCAAAAGCAAAAACAGATACGAAATGGGCGCGCTGGTACACGGCAGTTGGCTCCAGAGTAATATTAATCCGACCGGATAATCAAGGGACGACAAGGGCATCGTTCAGCTTTCTTTCCGAGGATAAAGGTTATCAAAACCTATCCAGCAAAGAACAGAAATCCATTCTCAAAGAAAAACTATCAGGAGCCGGATGGGAAGCGGACCGTTTGATGGAAGAAATTGATAAAAATGATGATGTATATTTCGATGGCATCAGCCAGATACATGCGCCAAAATGGTTCAATGGCAGAGCCGGTATGATTGGAGATGCAGCTTACTGTCCTACTCCGCTTACTGGTATGGGCACCACGCTGGCGATAGTTGGTGCTTACCTGCTTGCAGGCGAACTCTCCAGGCACGAAAAACATGAAGATGCGTTTAAAGCTTATGAAGAACGCATGCGTCCATTTGTAGAAAAGGTTCAGAAGCTTCCTCCAGGAGTACCTTGGCTTGCGCATCCAAAAACAAAGTTTGGGGTGTCCGTGCTGAATGCGGTAGCAGGAATTGTAGCCAGCAATTTTGTCAAAAAAATCAGTAAGCTTTTTAGCGGTAAACAAAAGGAATCCACAGATCATGGGATTGAATTGCCGGACTTTAAAAACAACTAGGTCAGTCTTCTGCTTTTGGGTTTCCTCTTGGGCATATTTAGGGTAAGGTGCTATAAAAGGAACGAAAATTTAACTACTTTGCGAACTTTTTGAACCGAATCTTCAATTAAAAAACAAGAGTTTGAATAAAAAAACAAGAGACATCCTCACCATAGGCTTTGCTTTATTCGCCATGTTCTTCGGAGCAGGTAATTTATTACTCCCTCCTTATATCGGCATACAGATAGGAGACCATGTCTGGGTCACCATCCTGGCATTCGGGCTAACCGGTATTTTACTCCCTTTCCTCGGAATCCTTTCCGTTGTTAATGCAGGAGACAAATTCGAAGACCTGGCAGCCAGGATCCATCCGCTATTGTCGCCCATTTTAGGAACTGTAATCATGCTCTGCATCGGTCCACTGATTGCCATTCCGAGAACAGCGGCCACGACTTATGAAGTTGGTGTTTTACCCTCCTTTCCATCGTCTGGTCCAATCCTGACTTCCATTATCTTTTTTATCGTGACCTGGCTTTTAACCATCCGGCCTTCTCGCGTCATAGATATTATCGGCAATATACTTACCCCCTTGCTCTTAATTTTACTCATTGTATTGATACTGACAGGTATATTTTCACCAACGGCCAGCTATCATGAATCCGCACTCAGCGCTGGACAATCGTTTAGATTAGGTTTTATTGAAGGGTATCAAACCTTAGATGTCCTGGCCTCCGTAATCTTCGCCGGGATTATTATTACCGCTTCTAAAGCAAAAGGCTATCAGAACAGCCGCTCAAAAATGCAGGTGGTGATTACCGCTGGCGCACTTTCCTCCGCTTTCCTGTTTATTGTCTACGGAGGACTCATTTACCTGGGTACCACTTCGGGAATTGCAGACACTTCGATCAAGCGCTCTGAGCTCTTGCTGCTCATTTCACATTCCATTTTAGGGCCATATGCAAACATTGCCATTGCGATCTCCATTGCGCTGGCCTGTTTGACAACTTCGATTGCACTGGTTGCGGCTTTTGGAACCTTCTTTTCTGCGCTCAGCAAAGGAAAATTAAGCTATAAACTATTGGTGACCGTTTGCTGTATAGCTTCTTGTGTACTTTCCATTACCGGGGTAGATAACATCATTAGTTTCGCCTATCCGATTTTGAGTTTCGTTTATCCCATTACGATCACGCTGGTGCTTTATTCAGTTTTCTTTGGCGCCATTGTCAAAAACCGAAAACCATATATTTATGCGCTACTGGCTTCAACGGTCGTTGCTGTATTATACTTACTCAAGCACTTCTCGCTGCTTAGCGAGAGTAGTATTGAAGCATTTAATTACATTCCTTTTTTTCAATATGAATTAGGCTGGGTGATCCCATCTGCGATATGCTTCTTTGCAACCTGGGCAATTGGTGGCTCAGGAAAGCAGCAGCAAATTGAACAGCCTCTCGGATAAAGTATAGTAAAAAGCTTAAATAGTGTAAGTGAAAACCGGTTTTGACAGACCATTGAAACCTGGTTGTTTATTGTTTTAAAACCTGCAGGAAGCGCCGATAAAGTACTGTTTGGCTGCAGTGTGCTGAATTCCATAGTTCAAACCTGCATCCAGTTTAAAGTCTTTGGCAACATCGACCTGAACCGAAGCGTTTATAAAGTTTGACCATTGATGCGCCTTAAAGTCGTAAGTATAATAGGTTTCGGCAATGCCATCTAATCCTTTCCATAACTCATGACTAATGGTTAAAGATTGTAAAAGCTCCGTATGCATGGCCTGCTGATCTACATCCTTAAGCCTGTCGGCTTCTACCTGTACTCCCAGTTTCCAATCACCCGGTAATTTGAATTGCATAGGAAGGATTAAACCACCTTCTAATCTGCTTTGATCATCATATTTGGAAGTGGGAACCTTGATATAAGGCAAAATTGCCAGTGCAAAATTACCAGCATCATTCCCTATCAAATTTTGCTTGATCCTGAAAGTCAAATCCCCGACTCCGTAACTGACTTTCCGCGCTCCTGTAACCTGATCCTGCTCCACTTGTCGACCGAAACTTTGAAAACCAATCTGAATCGCGGTAGATCCGGTGATTCCTATCTTAAGGTTTCCCTGGTTAATCAGCATCGTATGAATTTTCTTATCATCTGATTGTTCATGGTTCAACCTAACCAGATCCGTTTCATATTGAAAGTGACCAGCATCTACAGTAAAAGGAGATTCAGTTACGTCTGGCCGATCTGTTTCCATTTCCCGCATCTGATCTTTTGGTGTAGGATGAAATAACCAATACTTATCAGAATTCTTCTGCTGATTAGCGGTCTTGTTCTGGTTGGAACTGCGCTCTTTCGCTGAATTCCTCAGTTTCTCTGGATTTCTCTGTTCCTCTGAATTTCCCTGCTGCGCGAAACCTTGGATTGAGCATTGAGCTCCAAAAAACAACATCATCAGTATTTTATTTCTTTTACTCATGGTCAAGATCTTTAATAATATTCGAATAAATGGGCATCAAATATCCGATTAGAAGCAACGCATTAACCAGCCGTATCAGGAAAATGTTTTAGGTTTCGCATAAAAAAAAATAATTAAAAAAGATTAAGCCTTAGTGAAACAAAGCCAACTTCCCGGCGGTTCTTCCGAGCATATTGAACAATTTAAAGCATCTGGTTATGAATGGATTCTACCAGAATAGCCTTTTAAAAAAGATTACAATTTACATACCCCTATAAAAAACAATAATTATGGCAACTACAGTAAAAACAGCGGCAAAGCCCGCACAGAAAACAAGCGCTAAAAAGACAGGTTCAAAGCCAAGTGCTAAAACTGGAAAAATGGAGCACTCTGAGTTTCATGAATTCTTTGTTGATGAACTCAAAGACATTTACTGGGCAGAAAAGCACCTGGTAAAGGCCTTACCGAAAATGAAAAAAGCAGCAACCAGTCCTGAGCTGGCCAGCGCATTTGAGAAACACACCGAAGAAACCAATACGCACATTGCAACGTTGGAGCAGGCGTTCGCATTACTGGAAGAAAAACCACAAGCAAAAAAATGTGATGCGATGGAAGGACTCTTAAAAGAGGCAGATAGTATCATTGAAGATACCGATGCAGGAACCATGATTCGCGATGCAGGATTAATCCTTGCTGCCCAAAAGGTAGAGCATTATGAGATTGCCACTTACGGAACACTAGTGGTGTTTGCGCAAAACATGGGTCATACCGCAGTTGCCGACTTGCTGCAAAGTACGTTGGACAATGAAAAGGCAACAGATGTTGCTTTAACCGAAGTAGCCGAAAGCTTTATCAATGAGCAGGCAGTTTCAGAATAAAAAGCGGCAAGGCTCAGTGTAACTGGGCCTTGCCGTTAAACAATTTGCTATCTAATTGGTTATTCGTTATGTAAATGCATGAAACTATGAGCTTAAGCAGCAGCAGACCATCGCAACAAAGACCCGAAATTTACGTAGTTGAGGACAACCAGGACATCGGTTTTATCTTAGAATATGTACTTACAGAAGAAGGATTTCAAGTTAAACTGCTCAGTTCCGCAGCAGAATTCACAAAGGCCTTCCATCTTGCATTACCAGATATTTTCTTACTGGACGTGATGCTGCCCGATGGTAGTGGAATTGAACTTTGCGATCAAATCAAAAAAGACATCCGCTCAAAACAGCTCCCGGTATTGATCATGTCGGCCAATGCCGATATTACCGCAGTTCAAACCTGCCATGCAGACGAATTCATTCCCAAGCCTTTTGATTTAACGTATTTAATAGATAAAATCAAGCACCATTTACCAGCGGCATAAAAGTATTATTACCCATAAACAAAACTTGTTGTAGATCAAAATGTTATACTACTGATCATGAGTACTTAAATTCAAAACTATGGAAGTGAAGTTTAATGAAAAGAGCAGTGCTAAGGCAAACCGAGGGTTCAAAAAAAGAAATTATTATTTTCATCCAGATGAAGATTTCAGAGAAGATCATACTTGGGGTAAAACCAAATCTGCAGAACTGTTAAATCCTAAGCCAGTAAAGAAAGTGAATTTAATTGGCTCCATGTAATTACGTATGGTATAAGATTGTTGTTTAGGATGCACTATACTTGTATTTGTATTCTGATTACATTTAAGACAACGATTAAGATGAAGGCACCTAAAATATAGAGTTGAATTTTGTTTGTCTTTTTTAGGCCGGATTTCTTCAGCCAAATTCTGTCAATGACCAAGGTGACTATCGGTAAGGGTAACCAAAGTAAGTTCACCCAGCCTTGTAATCTTTGATTCATTCCATTTTGATTGACCATAATTATGGAAGAGACAATTATTCCCAGCAATGCGATCAGGCTTAAAACATAGAAGATGGTTAGGTTATTGAAGAACTGTTTTTTCATAAATTAATACTAAGCGTTTAGAATCTTCTTGATTGGTATTCTCCAATAGTCATTACTAAAGGCTAAATATATATAAGTTTTTCAGTACGCACTGTGATCCATTATCTATTCGAGCTCTATAGTCTTCATCCCAATTCGGATTTTTCCTCATGGCCATCCTGCCTAACTTGATCATAGCAGCTCCTTCCAATTCCAGGTCAAATGGTGGTTCAACTTCCCTCATTCTCAAATTACGGAAAATTTAGTTTAATATAAGCACTGCTTTTCTTTGATATTCCAGGCACAAAATTTCAGCAATCAATCTAAAATAGATTACAGCATACACTTTTCCAGGGATTTCGATCAAAGATTTGAATTCGCCACTGATAAATAAAAAGTAGAAGTACATCTCAGACCCTCCATAACGTAGGGTTACTTCGGTAGTGAGTGATTTTGTCAATGATTTCCTCCACCTGATCCCTGCTCAGTTTGTTCACTCCATCACTGGCATAGGTATATAACATATCAGGCTGATCAAAAAAAATCGTACCCAGGTAATCGGGATCTTTTCTCTTTTCCGGCGTCAGCAGTGCATCAATGTTCTCGGTTGGTTTTTTTTCAGCTCCATGAAGCACTTTATACAAGATATAGCTATACGTAAGCACAGGATGACCATCCATATGCGCACTGGCATCAGGAATAACCATCACCTGCACATTGTCTTCGATTGAGAAATAAAACGGTTTCATAAGCTATTTTTTTAGCCATACCTTCTTGCTCAATAAATAACAGCCCAGAAAAGATTTAGTTTCTGAAGTTTTTCAGAGGTAGGATTTGTGCTACTAAACCACTACATGGAAACAAAACCTTCCACTTTAAATACCCAGGCATGTTCACAAGGCAAATTTCCAGGACTTAAAACCGGTGGTATAATAGTCAGGCTATTCCCTTTAAATGATTTTTTTATCGTGTTATTTACCCCAAGCATACTAACTTTCCCTACCTGCTTTATCCCGCTAATTGTAATCGGCTGATCGGGCCATTTTGTACAGATGACATACAGTTGATTTTGATTCACCGTGAAAAACACAGATTTATCGCTTAACTGAGGGCGTTTATCCCATGCAGTACTCCCATAAATCGCCTCTCCATTCACTTTTAACCATTTACCAATATCGATCAGCCTTTCCTGCATCACTACTGGTATAAGGCCCTTAGCATCAGGACCAATATTCAACAATAAATTACCGCCGTTCCCAACTTTATTGATCAGTAAATCAATTATCTTCTTGGAGCTGGAATAGTCATCAGCGGTTTCAAATTGGTTATATCCATAAGACATCCCGATGCCGCGGCTTTCTTCCCAAGGATGTTCCGCCTTTTCAGCAATTCCCTTTCCATTATGTACCACATCATATTCTGTCGTATAATAACCCCCATGTTTACTCCTGGTTTCCTTCCCCCATCTATCATTCACAACCACCGTCTGTTTTACAGGAGAATCATTATAAAGCCAGGCAAGGAACTGCTCACTTTTAAACTGATTGCTGGGGTAATCCCATTCCCCATCCGCAAAAATCACCTCTGGTTTATAACTGGTAACCAGGTCTTTCATTTGCGGAATCATATGCTCATCTACCCATTTATTCATGGTAGCCGGGCTATAAAGCGGATTGTTCCATTCCAGTAAAGAATAATACAACCCCATATGCAATCCCTTATTTCGTACCGAATTGCTGAGTTCAGCGATGATATCCCGGTGGGGGCCTATGGCCACACTATTCCATTTCGGACTCTCTTTACTTGGCCAAAGGCAAAAGCCATCATGATGTTTTGATGTCAGCACCACATATTTTGCGCCGGATCTTTGTATCAGATCAGCCCATTTATCGGGGTTAAAATATTCTGCCTTAAACATAGGCGCGAAATCCTGATAAGTAAAGTTGTTCCCATAATATTTCTGATGATGATTCACAAAAAACTCGTTTTTTAACAACAGCTTATTTTCATAATGTTCAGCATATTTGTCATAAAGCCCCTTCACCTCAGTTGTTGGCGCGTAAGCGGGAACAGCATATAACCCCCAATGGATAAAAATGCCGAATTTCGCATCCTTCCACCATTCAGGAACAGGCCTCTTGTCCAGTGATTCCCATGTAGGCTGATACTGTGCCTCAACATTTACCGAAATGCATAACATGGTGATGAGCAATATGCGCTTAATAATTTTCATAAGTTTATTTTTTAATGCTAATGAAGCGATCCAGAATTTTTATTGATTGTTGTAAACAGACAAAATATTACCGATCTGTTTTGAAATGCGGACTAAATTTTCATAGGTGTGGTCAATGGCTTCCAGGAGAGGTTCAGGTTTATTTCCAATACTCAATAACATAGAAAAATACCGCTGCAGCTCCTCAGCTACTACCATTGGTACATTTCCGGCTAAGCCAATTACAGGAATATTTGCCGCCAAAGCATGTTTTGCCGCCACATAAGGAGCTTTGCCATTTAAAGATTGCTCATCGATGCTACCTTCTCCCGTAATCAATAGATCTACATTGGACAAAGCTTGCTTAAAACCAGTAATCTGACAAAACTGCTCCGCTCCTTCCAGCAAATCTGCATTGAAATAGACACTTAATGCTGCAGATAAACCACCGGCAGCCCCTCCGAATTTAACCTGAGCTAAAGATTTCCCCAGCGTAGCTAGAGTGAGCTCATTAAAGCGCGACAAAAACGCTTCCAATAAGAGGACCTCTTTTTCAGTAGCCCCTTTTTGTGGACCAAATACTGTTGCAGCACCACATTCCCCCAGTAAAGGATTATCAACATCACATAATACGGTAAACTTGCAGTGGCTGATCTTTTGCTTTAATCCAGTGACATCAATAACAGCTACCTGCGAGAAGTTTCCGGGATACACATCGATAATCTGATGAGCTGCATCTAAAAAACGAACACCCAATGCAGTTAACATTCCTATACCACCATCTATAGTGGCCGAACCGCCCAGGCAAATTATAATTTCAGAAACACCAAGACTTAAAACATGGTCAATTAACTGTCCCAATCCTTTT
Source organism: Pedobacter polysacchareus (assembly GCF_019802255.1). GTDB lineage: Bacteria > Bacteroidota > Bacteroidia > Sphingobacteriales > Sphingobacteriaceae > Pedobacter > Pedobacter polysacchareus. The sequence continues at coordinate 520,227 of NZ_JAHYSS010000003.1, forward strand.
GTATCAGCTTGTAAAACCAGTCTGAACTCCCCTTGAATAGTTCTAAATCCAGATGTTTCCGCCACCTCGATGACCGCTGTTTTCCCATGGTTTATGAGTCCAAAACGCGCATCCACCAAATCGCCATAAGCACCAAAAACCAGGTGATGACCAAATTCACCTTTTAGATGATTTGTCAGTAAAAAAGAAGTATGATCGCCCCCATCACCTATCGGAAATTTGCTAGACTGAAACTTGAGCTTACTTTGGTTTAATCCCTGCTCAATAGCATGAGCAGCTTCATCAGCGGTTAGACTTCCTTTGAAACTATTAGGGGCGATTAAAATTTTGTACATATTAGCTAAGCATTTTTAATTAAAAATATCCATTTACAGCCACATCCCCATAGTTTAAGGCTACTTCTAACCGTTTAACCACAAAAATATTAGGTGTCCTGGCCACAATGCTCACTTTGTTTTCGCCTTTAACCAGACAGTTTTTTGGAAGTACATAGGCGATCATTTTCTCCCCTTCCTGCAAGCCATGATTTCTATCATAATCTTCCGGATAATTAGCCTGTACTGCTGTAATTTTTAAACCATTCACCTCAATTTCCATTTTGGCAGAACGGTCTGTACGAAGAAAAAGGATGCTTTCTTTTGGATAGATTTTATCTATAGGATCTCCAATAAAAATAGATGCTGTGCTTTTTTTCCCGACTCCACAAGCCATTGGAAGATCGCTCACCTGTAACACCCCATAAGAATTCGTCACACCATCCGAAGCACAAAAGACTTTATTTGCGGTATTCAGTTTTTCGATAGTGCCAAGCTCATTCAGCAAACGTGTGGACCTTGTACGGCAAACCAGGCCGCTGGGATTTAAGGCTTTTTGATAATCAACTTTGCCGTAGTTGGCAAAATAAAAGTTAAATAAGTATAAACCATCTCCCCCCTGACCAAGGATGTTTGAAGCCATTCCTTTGAACATTCCATCTGAATAAAGTTCTCTCGGTAAATAACCCCCATCATCTATTGATCCATATACAGGGATCCTTTTATTGGATTTCCCAAACAAATCCTGTTTAAACTTTGCGATAGGAATAGCAGTCTCCCCTCGCCAATGCGCGCCAATAGAAATAAAATCTATGAGGTCTTGCTTTAGCCAGGCTTTTACATCCAATCCTTTGTCCAAAGCGCCTTCCACCGTAATAGGAACACGTACTGACAGCAAGATTTTTTTCCCCCGAACCTTAGACACCGAATCGACCATCGACTTCACGGTCTTCACAAAAGAAGTCATTAAATGAGCTTTAGCAGGGCCTTCACCAGCCTTAAACAGCACAATAAAACGCATGAAATCTAAATCAAACCCATCAATCATCTCATATTTCTCTAACTGCTCGCGGATCAGCGCCAGCTTATGGTCGCGCACCGCTTGATGCGTAAAATCCAATGCCCTCGAACTGTTCATCCCCTGGTGATCCTCTCCTATCCAATATTGCGGGTTATTAAACCAAAAATCGGGATAGGATACCCTGCAATGTGTGGCAGTGTCCGCGAAATGAAGGTCATTGACCCTAAAGGTGATGAACGCTTCCATTCCGCGTTGTTTGGCCCGTGTTAAAGAGGCATCGATGATGTCAGTGCCCTCTGCTTCTAAGCTCTTGAAATTTTTAAAATATTGCTTAAATGCCTTACGCTCAGATTCACTTCTACAATCCAGGGAATCATTCAGGTCGTCCCCAAATGGGCGCTCATATTTGGAACGATAAAAGACAAAATCACTCCCTGTGCACATCATAAATGTGGTGACTACCTTGCTTTCCGCCACCAGATCAACATAATTATTGATGTCTGCTCTTGTTAAATCTGGTTTTCGATTAAACCACATATTCGCCAGCGCGTCGGTACCATCATTATTATGGATGATCCTGAATTTTCGAGGTTTCGGTTTGTTTTCAGCTTGTTCTGCTGAAGACAATACTGCGATTAAACTGATGGATAGTAGAAAAAATCCCAGTCTGCTTAATTTATTGATGTTAAATTTCATTTGCTTAGGTTTAGTTTAATGTGAGGAGTGCTCTCTTTTCCAATTTGTTTTTTTCCAGGCCTAACCAAATACAAGGCGATTGCAGCAAGCACAATTAATACGGAAGCAAATTTGAAAATGGTACTTAACTCCATATTTGAATCCCTCAATGCACCGCCAAAATACAATCCGAAGCCACCCACCAAAGTGCCAAAGAAGTTTAAAATACCATATCCGGTGGCTCTATAGCGATTGTCGACAGTCATACTTAGAATCGGCATGGTATTGGTATCCACAAAGGATTTACAGAAGGTATACAGCATAAAGCAGAGTAAAGAAATCGAAAGTAATGGGGAGTAATTAGCCAGGAAGATGGCCGGTGCAGCAATACATAAACCAATAAAAGGCACATAAATCCTTGCATTGGCATTTTTTCTGCTCCATAAATCCGTTAAAAAACCGCCCAACAGCACACCTGCAATTGCCGATGTAAAAACATAGCCTGTGGAGTAAATCCCTGCCTGGGTCTGGCTTAGTTGAAAGCGCTCCTGGAAATAGGTAGGCAGCCAGCCCACAATCAGCCAGGAAACAATGCTGATTAACCCGAAGAATAAAACAATACAAATAAAAGAGAAGTTGCTGAACAGCACGCGTAAGGACTGTAAGAAATTGACTTTAGGCTCCTGCCTTTCCTCGATTATGGTTTCTTTATCTGGCGCATCTTTAAGGAAAAAGAAGATGATCGAAGCATAGCAGATCCCGAATATCCCTAAAATAGTAAAAGCGTAATTCCAGGTATGGTTTTCTGCCAGCCAGCCACCCAAAAAGCCTAAACTTTGTCCGGCCATAATTCCCGCCATATGTATTCCAGTTGCTAAAGACCGGGTTGGTCCTTTGTGATAGTCCATAATTAAGGAAAGTGCCGCCGGAATATAACAAGCTTCACTAATCCCCATTAAGGCTCTGGTCATCAACAATTCCTCAAAACTACTGGCATAAGCATTACATATGTACCACTTTTGTAAATATATATAAGTTCCTGTGAGAAAAGCAAATATTTTTTAGCACTGCCAAAATCAGGCAATCTTAGAATGACTGAGGAAGTCTTATAGGATGAAGTGCTGATTGAACTATAAGGACCAGCTGATGTGTTCGGTATTCCGCTGGATGAAAAACCCCTGTTTCAATCTTCGGAAAAGCGACTAAATAGCAATTAATTTGCCTGTTTTTGGTCGAGTATTGTTCGGGAACAGTAGTGCCTTGATATAGGGTCCGGAAGGGGTTGCTATAGGGTTGCTAAGGGGTTGCTATAGTATCAGGTATCCCAACCCCTTAGCAACCCTATAGCAACCCTATAGCAACCCAGGTCTTTTCCCAACCACATCCAAAGCGCTTATTCCCTTCCATCCAACCTTCACAAAATTTCATCTATTTACTTGTTATGATCCAGAAAGGGCTCTGTAGGCTATCATTTGCTCTTGGCAAGATTAACACAAAACAGCCATGAAAACAAAATGCCGTTTTGAAGGTTATGTTGGGTAGACCTACAGAAAAACACTATGGCTGAAATAGACGTACAACCTAAAAAGAAGAGTCCGACCCTCTGGATCATCGGTATCATCGTAGTGCTGATCCTATTGTATTTCCTATTTAGAGGAGGTAACGAGACTGCCCCTGCATTCGGTTAATTATTTACTTACCAAAAAAGAGAACATGGAAACCAACGAACCTCATAAAACTACCTATCTGGAAGAATTAAGTGCTAGTGATTTTGAAGTTGCCGACAAGCAGCCGGACATCAATGGCTGGGAAATCCTGGACTCCCAGGGCAATGAACTAGGCGAAGTAGAAGACCTGATCTTCGACAGCAATGCGAGGAAAGTGCGCTATATCGTAGCCCGCCTGGATCTTGAGGAATTGGAAAACGAAGGACCTGATGACCACCTTGTCCTGATTCCAATCGGGGTAGTAGATCTGGACGAAGATGAGGAGGAAGTCATTTTACCGGAAGTTTCCGTTGGCTTCCTCGCTACGCTACCCAGGTACACCCCGGGTAAAACCATTTCTCCGGCAGAAGAACTGGCCCTGCGTTATGCCTTCCTTGGAGAAGATGCGTTGCCCCATGCAGACGCGGTGGTATATGAGACCCACCCGGAAGACTTCTATACCCACAAACATTTTGATGATGCCCGATTTAAAAAGCAAAATACCGACCCAAGAGACCAAAACAACTGATAAAAACACCCCAGTAATCCCGTTATTCCCTTCCTAGAAAAATAAAGTATAAATCCCCTAAACTCTTTGGGCCAGCAAGTGTTAATACACTAAAATCCAATTTATTTAAAGTAGAACAATGCTGATCAAGCAGAAAAATACCATCATGAAAAATCAAGAAACTACCATTAGCCCAGATTTGCAAAAGTTCATTAATGTTTTCCAGCCCAACAAATTTAAACTCCTGGCTCGCGGCATTGAAGTAAGAGGGATCAACAACATGCACAGTACCATCACTCAAGCCAAGAGCCTGATTGAAAGATTAGGGCTTAAACTTACCATCCTACACAACGCTGAAATGCTCAGCTACGGTGGCTTTGAAGTAAACAACTGTCAGTAATAAGGCAGAAGTTTTTCCATTAAAAAAAACAAATGCGCATCCCGCTGGTTATTGTTCCTGAATTGCCTAAACACATATTCGCCTCAACACACACATCCGTCGAGCAAATTGCCACTGAACAATCGAAAAAACTATGCCGCTTAGCAAAAGGCTAACTGGCTAATTTCAACATCAGAAGCTTTAAATCAATAAGAAATGAAAAACAAATTGAGTCATCAAATTTTAGATCGAATGAGAACACCGATAAAGGAGAAAGAATCATTTCAATTCTAGAGTTGATTAAGCTATTCACATTTACATCATCAATTAAAACACATTAATATGGGAAATTTACTTTATACAGTCGCAGTAATCTTAGTGATCATTTGGGCCATCAGCTTCTTAGGCGGCTTTTACACCGGTGGCATCATCCACATCCTTATTGTCATCGCAATTATCGCGATTATATTGGGAGTGATCAGAAGAGCTACCTAGAACAAAAGGCCCTGCGAACAGGGCCAATATTTAATACGCTTTCCATCTTTGCTGATACACTTTCCTTCCTAGCCCATGAAAAATCCAACAAACACGCCGCCCGAATTTGCTGATGATGAAAAACTGTTAGCCCTTCAAGCACGTGTTGATGAATTGTCAGACTTTATCGAAAACGCTTCACTCCCTTTACATTGGGTGGATAAAAACGGGTTCATCACCTGGGCCAATCAAGCTGAACTCGATGCCCTTGGCTTTACAAGAGAGGAATACATTGGCGCCTCTATTACCAATTTCCATCAGGATCCGGAGGTAATCAGCGATATTCTGACCAGGCTATCCAACAATGAGACCCTGCACAATTATCCTGCAAAGCTGAAATGCAAGGATGGCTCCATTAAACATGTGCTGATCAGTTCCAACGTCGCTAGAAAAGACGGCCAATTTATTCGCACACGCTGTTTCACCAGGGATGTAACCCAGCTGGTCAACGAGATGGAACGCAAGGAAAGCCTGCTGCAGGAATTGAAAGAAAGTGATACCCGGATGAAAATGGCGATCAGTTCCACAAATATGGGAACCTGGGAATATAGCCCTTCACAGTCCTACCTGTATCTTTCCCCGGAAGCGATCATTATTTTAGGATTTCCAGAAGACCAGACAGTAGATTACAACAACTTTTTAAGCATCGTAGATCCCCAACAAAGAACGCGGGTTGAGCATGGGTTAGCTGCTTCTGTCAAGGCTACAGGAAATGACGTCCATAGCACCAAGTTTAAAATCATCAGGCCTGGTGACCAGGCAGAACGCTGGTTACATTTACAAGGAAAAATAACACTAAAATCCAACCAGAAAACGATCCGGTTTATCGGTACCGTGCTGGACATTACCGAAGCAGTTCTTGCTGAAGAAAAAAATTCGCGCCTGCTGGCCATTATTGATTCCAGCAATGATGCCATTATCAGTTTCAACCTCGAAGGAAAGATCACGAGCTGGAACAATGCTGCAGAAGATATTTTCGGTTTCCAGCAGGAGGAAGTTATCGGATCCACTGCATACGCCCTTATCCCCGATACACAACACCAGGAACTTACCGACCTGCTGACAAAGGTTGGCCGTGGTGAACGCGTGCACCAATTGGAAACCAGGCTGCTCAGCAAAGATCATACTGAGATAGAGGTGGCCATTACCCTGAGTCCAATTAAAGAGGCAACAGGCAAAATCATTGGTTTTTCGAAAATCGTACGCGATATCACAGAAAAGAAACACGAAGAACAGCGAAAAAATTCGTTCATCGCCATGGTCAGTCACGAAATCAAAACCCCAATCACCGCTGTAACCGCTTACCTGCAGATATTGCTGCAAAAAGCCCAAAAAGAACAAAACAGTTTTTTCATCAGTATGCTCTCCAGAGCGGACCTGAAAGTCAAAAAGATGACCGCTATGGTCCAGGATTTCTTAAACGTCACCAGGCTGGAAGAAGGTAAATTTCAGATCTTAAAACAGGAATTCGAGCTCGCCCCTTTGGTTAAAGAAGTGGCCGACGACGAACAGTTTATCAGCAACCAGCACATCATCAATATCGTGAATTGCGAGGAATTAAAAGTTTACGCTGATAAAGAAAAACTAGGACATGTGTTGACTAACCTATTGAGTAATGCAATTAAGTACTCACCAAAAGGGGGTAACATATTCATCGAATGCGCAACCATTGGTAAAAAAGTCAGAATCTCTATCACAGACCATGGGATAGGTATTAAAAAATCAGACCAGAAAAAAATCTTCGAAAGGTTTTACAGGGTAGATGATAAAAATGAATACACCGCTTCTGGTTTCGGCATAGGATTATACCTGGCCTCAGAAATCCTCTCTTACCACAACAGCCAGATTCATATCCAGAGCAAAGAAGGTAAAGGCGCTACCTTTTTCTTTGACCTGGAAATTTCCAGTAAAACCTGATCGTAGTTTAGTCCTCTAATTTCATGTATACGTTGAAAACAGATCCCTTCCCAGGCTCACTATCCACCGTAACTTTGCCCCCCGAAAGTGCTACGATCGTATTCACCAAATAAAGTCCTACCCCTGATCCTTCAGTATTTGAGTCTACACGACTAAATTTTTCAAATATAGATTGCTGCGCATCTTTCTGCATACCCATACCATTATCAGCTACACTAATCACCAGATATCCATCTTCGTTAAAGCATTTAATAAAGATTTCCGGTCTTCGGTCTTCTGGCGTATACTTAATCGAATTATTGATGAGGTTGTAAATAATACTGCGCAGTTTTCGTCTGACAAATTTGATTTCAGCACTATCAATTTGCTGTTTGATCACTACATTTCTTTCTAAAATCTGTGGAGCAAGCGCCAGTTTTACATCTGCAACAACATTATACAGATCCAATAACTCCGGCTCTGCCTGGTATTTATGTTTTTGCCAGCGGGTATCTATAAGGTCTCCAACTACCTTTTTCATTTCCGTCAAGCTGCTTTCAATATTTTTCAGCAGTGCAGGAAAATTTTCCATGCCCTTTTCTGGTAATTTTTTGAGCACCTGAACCGTTAATCCCAATGCAAAAATTGGGTTTTTAATATCATGGGCAATGGTATCTAATAAAAGTTCTTGTTCTATGATCAGCTTTTCCTGTTCTTTCAGGTCGTTGACCCTTGGGGTGATGTCTACAAAAGTAATGATCACACCATTGGTTTTGTTTTCTTTTCGTATCCGATAGGGCAAGATATTCATCTGATACCAGCACATATCCGTAGTTTGAATTTCTTTTTCCAGAATTTCACCCGTATCCATCACCGTCTGTATGTTTTCCATAATTGTTGGAAACCTAAAGTTGTCCCTGATTTCTTCAAATGGCATTCCGATGAACTCCGCTTTCAACTTAAAATGCTTCATCGCAGGCGGAGTAAACTTTCTAAGGATCAGCTGCGCATCTACAAAAAGCTGAGGGATTATGGTATTACTGAAATAATTCTCCAAATCTTCATTAAGGTCGATTAATGCGCTGGTTTGTTCATTTTTAGTGGTCATATCTGTACAGGGAGCTCGCGTTTTATAAATACAATGTTTAAACAAATTTTTACTAGGATAGTTTTTATTTATAGTCTTGCACTTAAAGACTTTATGCTGCCGGAAGCGCTGAATTTATAGGCTAAACCGGAAGAAATATGGAAAACACAGCGCCTTTACCAGGTTCACTTTCCACAGTAACCCTGCCCCCATGTCTGGAAACAATATTGTGGACTAAGAATAAGCCAATGCCAAATCCACTATAATACTTCTCATTCTGCCCTTCTACCCTGAAAAAGCGCTCAAAGATTTTTCTCTGGTCTTTCTCTTCAATTCCGATTCCATCATCTTTGATCGCCACCTGCACCTCATTACCGGTTAGCAGTACTGAAATATCCACCACATCGCTGGAAGGGGAATATTTGATGGCATTGGAAATTAAATTGATCAGCACCTGGCTCATCCGATCTCTGTCTGCGGTAACCTCTACGCCAGTTCCAAGGTCTAAATTGAAGAAACGATCCTGATGGCTCAAGCGGAAATCTTCGACAACCTCCAGCACCAAACCATCAACCGAAAAGCGTTCCATTTTCAGGTCCATCCTGCCGGCATCAATCCTGCTCAAATCCAGCATGTCACCAATGAGCCCGGTGAGTTGTACCAGGAGCACATCAATGCGCGATAGAGAAGAATTCAGCTTCTCCAAGAACTTAGAACCAGTTTCCCGGGCAAGTAACCTCAATAGCAGCTGTACATGTCCCTTGATAGAGGTCACAGGAGTTCTTAATTCATGACTCAGCATACTCACAAAGTCGCTCTTGCGCTGTTCTTCTGCTTTAAGTGACTGGATATCCGTTGTTGAACCCACCCACATGGTGATATTCCCTTCCTCATCCAAAACTGGCGAGGCTACGTTAAGGTGCCAGATATAGGCACCATCGGTGTTTTTAAAGCGCATTTCGGAAATATGAGGAACCCCTTTTTGAGCGGCTTCCGCAAGTCCGGCCTGAAAGCCAACGATTTCCGCAGGATGCAGCATCTGATGATAGCCGAAGTCTCTAAGGCTTTCAAAGTCCATTCCAGCATAATTAAGCCATTGTTTGTTAAAGAAGGTGACCTCTCCATTAGGGCTTGCGTTGGAAATCTTGGCGGGTACCAGATCGGCAAGCCTTCTGAAATGCTGTTCGCTTTTCTCTACCAGTTTTCTCGAATTCACTTGTTCTGTCACTTCTACGGCGACCACAAGGATATCTGAAACATTTCCGTCCAGCCCATCCACCGGCTGATAGACCACATTAAAAAACAGCTCTTTCAGTTCCCCGTCATGTTCTAAAATGGCCCCGATCTCATTCGCATTAAAAGCTACTCCTGAAGTATACACCTCGTCTAGTATGCCCAGGAAAGGCTGTCCCTTAAGTTCAGGAAGCACTTTCATCAGCGGAAGGCCGATGATATCACTTTTCTTTCCCCAAACCTGTCGAAGGCGTTGGTTGGCAGTTTCTACCAACAGTTCCCTGCCATGGAGTACGCCGATCGCAACCGGTGCCTCCTGGATTAGAAACTTAAAGCGTGCCTCACTTTGGGCCAGCAGTTGATTTGCCACAGAAAGCTGTTCATTAGCTGAGCTGAGTTCCTCTGCGTATTTCTCCAGTAACCGTTTGGAAATTACCCGGTCTGTGATCTCAAAAGACATCACCAGCACCCCATTTCTATTCCCTTCCAGGTCTAGCAGCGGCTGATAGGTATAGTCTACATAAGTCTCACGTGTGCTGCCGTCTGCCATCGTAAACAGCACCTGGCTTTCCTTCACATCTAACACCTCTCCCGTTTCCATAACCTGGAGCAATTGTCCGGCAAAGGGTTGATTGGCCAGGTCAGGCAGGATCTCCAGAAAAGGTCTCCCTATTACTTCTTCACGGGATTTTTTCCAGTAGTCCAGGTTGGTATCATTGATCATCTCCACCACCAGGTCCTTTCCTCGAATCACTACTACCGAGGCTGGGAGCATGTTCAAAATCTGATTCAGGTTGTCGGTGGCCTTATCAGCAGTTGATTTGCTTTCTTTAGGACCACTAGGATTTGGTTTCTCCAGGATCCAGACGCCCACTTTACTGACCTCTGCCTTTTCATCCAGCACAGGGGCATAGATAAAGTTGACCTGAATTTCTTCCTCTTTGCCATCACGCTGCACCTGAAGAGCGATTTCATCCGTAAAATAGCTTTCTCCAGTATTGGCGATGTCCCTGACTGCAGCTTTATATTTTCCGCTCAGTTGTGCAAAGGACTCCAGGAAAGACTTTCCGATGATGGCCTCTTTCCCGATCCCGGTGATCTCTATAAATTTATCATTCACCAGCTCTGCCAGAAGGCCGTCTGCATTCAGGATACAAATACCAATAGGTGTACTATCCACTATAGTTTTCAGCAAAGGACTGTCTGTTAAATTCATTTCTGTTTAAAAAAATGCTAATGTAAGCTAATAAATGCCTAAACTAATCAATGCGATGCCGTTTAAATGAAACCTTTCCTGGGAGGAGGCTGTTATTCATTTAAACAAAATCTATAAACATGGAAAACACAGCAATTAACTCAGAAATCCTTAACGACCTTATTCAAATTAATAACGACCGTGTAGCTGGCTATGAAAAGGCGCTTTCTGAATTATCAGATCAAGACAATGACTTGAGATCATTATTTTCAGAAATGATCAGACAAAGCAAACAGCATAAAGCTACATTGACACAAGAAGTGCAGGTATTAGGCGGTGATGCAGAAACATCCAGTACTACCACTGCAGGAAAAATCTATAGGGCATGGATGGATGTAAAAGCCATTTTTACAGGCAACGATCGTGAAACAGTCTTAAACAATTGCGAAGCTGGTGAAGATGCTGCTCAAAAAGCATACAAAACAGCTTTAGAAACAGAAGGGCTTTCTCTGCACTTACAAAATATTATTTCTGAACAAAAAGCAGATTTATACGACTCACACAATGAGATAAAAGCGCTTAGAGATCGCGTATCCTCCTAGTTTATTTCAGAACTGAAGCTTATAAATTAAGATCGTTATCCAGCATAACGGTCTTAATTCGTTTAAATTCTATCTATTTTAAAACAAATCCCTCCAATAACAGTTACTGGATAACAAATCATCAATTGAAATTTATTTATGGATTTTACAGTAGAATTAGAGGATATGGTGGCTATGCTGGTTTCCATTATATGCGGTGGTGCAATAGGTTTTGAGCGAGAGTATAAAAATAAATCTGCAGGTTTTCGCACCATCATTTTGATTTCCCTCGGCTCTACAATTTTCACGATAGTTTCCGGACATGGCGCCGGAGCAGATGATCGGATTTCGGCAAATATCATCACCGGAATAGGCTTTATCGGAGCTGGTGTGATATTTAAAGACAAAGTTTCCGTCAGGGGGATCACCACTGCCGCAGTCATCTGGACTTCTGCCGCTATCGGAATGACCACTGGTATTGGGTACCATGCCTTAGCGTTATGTCTTACAGTCATCACCCTAGCGATACTCTTAATGGTGACCAAAGTAGAACGAATGATTGCTCAGCTTCAAAAAGAACAACTGGTAAGCGTTACGTTTCGGAAGCCCGAATTCAATCAGATTGACCACCTTGAAAAGGTCTTGAGCACCAAAAACCTATCTCTGGAACGTTTGGAAGTATCAAAAGAAAAAGATCATTTAATGGTGGTTTACAAAGTTTCTGGCAAAAAGAAGTATTTGGTAGAAATGAATGAAACCCTTGCCACCCTTCCAGAAATAATTAGTTTTTCTTAAAAAAATGGATTTGGACCATAAATGGAGCTATCTTTGTGTACAGATCTTAATTAAGAGTTTTTAGCGCTATTCTCCAAATTCCTTATCCCTATTTATTGCCTTATGATCTATTTAAAACCTTGCATTAAGATATGCTTAATGATGATGCTGTTCCCCTTTGTAGTCAATGCACAAAATGCAGGAAATGTACTTCCGGAAAACAACCAGGTCCTTGATACTGCAAAACAGAAGGATTTGATTGATGTGGCCAAATCTATTTTCCACATTAAGCCCGGAAAAATAAGGGAACAAAAGGGAAAACAAATTTACTTCTCCATATTGCCTGTTGGCGCAACAGTGCCAGGGGGATCTGGCAGAGCTTTGATCACCAGCACTACTGCTGCCATGTATCTTGGCCCAAAAGCCACTACCAATCTATCTACTGCAACTTTTACACCTTACTGGAACTTTGGCAGCCGCTTTGGCCTGCCCATCCGCAATAACATCTGGCTTCCGGATAATACCTGGTTGATCCAGGGAGATACCCGCTTTTTAGTGTACCCTCAATTTACCTGGGGCCTGGGCAATAGCCACAGCGAAAAAGATAAAGTTTTGCTAGACTATAAGTATATCCGCTTTTATCAGAATGCATTGAAACGGATCCGCCCTTACTTTTATGCCGGATTGGGCTACAACCTGGATTATCGATTTAACATTAAACCTGAAGATGGGGAAATAGACCTGGCCAGCTATACTGGTTATAAATATGGTACAGGCAGCAATTCGGTTTCTTCGGGTCTGAGTTTAAACCTGGTTTATGATACCCGCAGCAATGCGATAAATCCGATGCCTGGAATGTACGCAAACCTGGTATACCGGATCAATCCTACCTATTTGGGCAGCAACAATACCTGGAGGTCATTGTACCTGGATGTGAGGAAATACATTTCCATGAACAAGGAAAAACCCAATCAGCAGAATACCCTTGCGTTATGGTCTTATTTATGGACTGCATTAGATTCCAAAACCCCATACCTCGATTTGCCGAGTACAGGCTGGGATCCTTATAACCGTTCGGCAAGAGGGATAGACCAGAACCGCTATAGAGGAAGAAGTCTCTTTTACCTGGAGAGTGAATACAGACGTGACATCACCAGTAATGGTCTGGTTGGATTTGTGGTGTTTGCCAACGTCAATTCTGTTGGCGTCAGCAAAACACAGGCCTTATTTTCGTCCTGGAAACCCGCCGCAGGAACCGGACTCCGCCTCAAATTTAATAAAGGATCCAATACCAATATTGGCATTGACTATGGGATGAGTAAAGGCTATAAAAGCATCTCTTTTAACCTTGGAGAGGCATTTTAGTCTTTGTAATTGCTATGCTCCATCCTGGCGCTCTGCTCCAGTTTTGCTTTGAGCTGTTCCACAGAAAATGGTTTCAGTAAAAAATCATCCAGGTACCGAAGTTCAGGATGTTCCTCTACGGACATCCCTATGGAAGCGGTCAATGCAATGATACAGACCTTATTTTTTTGTGGATCGCTCAACTCACGAATCTGTTTACTGGCTTCAAAACCACTCATCACAGGCATATTAATGTCCATGAATACTAAATCATAAGGTTTTGCTACTACCGCATTCAGTGCGAGCTGTCCATTTTCTGCTACATCGGCAACCAGTCCCCATCTGGTCAGCGTTTTCTGCAGCACCATCACATTTACAGGATTATCCTCGGCAATCAGGATCCGCAGATGCCCAATTTTAGTGTTGAGTTCCCCGGACATTATATCTTCTGAAACCTCCTCATTGATGAGCTCAGGAAAGGTCAATTCGAAACTAAACAAGGTTCCTATCCCCTGTTCCGATTTAAAGTTCAAAACACCGCCATGAAGATCCACCAGTCTGCGGGCAATGCTTAAACCAAGACCAGTTCCCTGGAATTGATCGGCGCTGTGGTGTTCCGCACGAAAATAAGGCTCAAAAACACGAGCTTGCTGCAGTTCAGGAATTCCGATCCCGGAATCTTCAATTTCAAATTTAATCTTTAGCCTGTCGGAATCGGCCATTACAACAATGGCCCTAATTTTAACAAATCCTGAAGCTGTAAATTTAATGGCATTTCCGACCAGGTTAAAAAATATTTGGGTCAGCCGGATCTGGTCTCCCATCACCAATTTCGCTTTAATCCGATCATCCATGTCAAGCTCAAACGCTAAATCTTCATTCAAAACACGCAGTTTTAGCGCCCCATATATATTGCTCAGTAAAAGATCCAGACGGAAACTTGTATTCTCCAGCTGTTCCATCCCAGCATCCAGACGGTTAAAGCTCAGGATATTATTGATGGTCGACATCAGGTTTTCTGATGAAAAACTTAAGATCTCCAGGTTTTCCTTTTGGCCGGCTCTTGGGTTGTCTTCTAATAAAACATTGGTCATCCCGATCACCGCATTTAAAGGAGTACGCAGTTCATGAGACATGGTCGCCAGAAAGTTAGTTTTCGCTGCAGCCACTTTTTCAGCGGAAAACAGCGATTTCTTAAGATAAGCAGTCAGTATACGCTCCTTGCGGCTGGTTTTCTTAAATGCCCTGAAAAAATAATGGTGAATAAATATCAGCAGTAAAAAGTTAAATACTAAAGCGAAACTATACTCATAATAGTTTGTAGACAGGTTGCCAATCGACAGGTCAATCTGACTAAAGTTTTTGATGAAAAACAAAGCCACTACAGACAAGGTATTGACCAGCGAATAAATCAGTCCCCAGCGAAATCCAAGGATATAATAACCACCTGATATGATGATCAGGACGTATTGAACGGTGACGATGTTAATCCCGTCCTGCAGCAATAACATGTTCGACCAAACTAAACAAGTCAGGCAAAAAATAAAATAATGCCCGATCTTTTTCCAGGATACCTCTTTAAAAATCAGGACCAGCCCCAGCAGCAAAAGCAGCAGCAATATACCGATTCTATACCCAAGGATACTGGGTTCCTGAAAGCAGTAAATGACCAATAATACGACGCTCTGCATAGAAAAAGCAATCAGTAACTGGACAAGAATGACGATTCTTCCACGATTGAGCAGCCCGACTTCCTTGTTGCGGATTGCTTTAAATTTATCTAAAAACCTTCTCATATTGATTCCCACAAAATTTCCATGTTCTTTTAACCTGTAAATCATTGATATTTTCATTCAAAAACAAGCGCAATTGAAATCCTGCCAGCATTTTGAAACTTCTGAACAAATTTATCCCGCATACTCTATTCCTATATAGCCTCTCCAAAAGGCATATTAAATCCGCATCCCTGGCATTTAACACCAGGGTTATTGGTTAAAAAATCAAATAATAACGTTATTCCATACTTTAATAAAACATACCACAGCAGCAGTACCTCCCCTTCTTTTCTAATATCCAGTATGATACGATTACAATATAGCTCTATACAAAGCACATACCATCCCAAATGAAGGCATGGGATTAAAATTTATCGAAAAATATATTTATGCGCCTAGAGAACCCCAGGCCCCTAATTAGGAAAATATGTGATCGAATGCCCGGTTTTTTATCCATAAAAAAAAAGCTGGCACAATTGGTGCAAACAAGAGCCCATCAAAGCAGATAAAAGAAACTGAAATGAGCCATACAGACAAGTAAATTGAGCCTTAGGAGAAATAACAAAGACGTATTGGCGGATGACCGCTTTATCCGGTTATTTGGAAGAGCAGACCAACAGTGGAATTTTAGTATGCATGGAAAGTTTTTGAGTATAATTTACTTTAAACATTCTTTCCAAAAAATTATGTCTATGGTGGGTGATAGCTATCAGGTCATAATTCTCTTGCTCAGCAATCCAATCCAGCCCATTGTCTATGCCTATATTCCAGATATACTCATATTTAATGATTGAAAAATTGATGCTGAGGCTTACTTGATTAAAAAAGGCATCTATTTTCCGGCGCATGCTACTTTGTGACTCTACCCCTTTATTTGTGATGTGCACAATCGCCACCTGGGCATTTAATACTAATGCCAGGTTGATTATAAATTGTAAGGAACGCACATCTTCTAAATTGAGATCAGTTGCAAATGCAATTTTTCGAATGTTGTTAAAAGCTGCCGCATCAGGTACCAGTAACAATGGAACTGTTGCTTTTTCAAGTATTTCTTTATTTTTGCCCTTAAAAAACAGCTGACTGGGCGTTGTAATTCCAGCTATTCCCATCACTATAATTTCTACATTTTGCTCTTGAACGAAAGAGCACATGACGTCACAAACATTCCCTTCGGCACTTTCATAGGCTAAATGAGGATCATATTCTTCGTCGATAACGGAGTATGCGGGATCGGCCAGCAATTTACCTATTAAACTACGATCCTTTGTGCCACTGGCTTGATCATTCACTAATGACCAGCCAAACTGACCTTCATCTCTTACTTTAATCGCATGATACAATAAGATATCCATCTTGAGTTTTTTCGCTATTGCTACGGCATAATGTGCAGCATTTTCAGACGGTACTGAGCAATCGGTGGCTACTAAAATCTTTTTCATAAACCATAATATTTACATTTTTACTACAATGAAATTTCCTAAGCTATTTACGCTTTCATTATTGTTTCTTTATACCACGACAGGCTTGAAAAGAGCGCACATCAAAACAATACTCATAAATGTATTGCAAACCAATGAGTTAAATAATGATCCACATCATATTTATAAATGACATGGAGCAGGATATTGCTTTAACGACCGGAACAAATAAAGCACAGCAATTTTTCTTTAAAAATAACAGCGGGGACATACCTGCTTTTTAAAATCGGTTCGCTATATTTAATAAACCCTCTCATTTGAATCAGAATGCTGAATTCTATCTCTTCAAACAAAAAGAAATTGTCCATAATATGGAATCAAGATCCATGATTTGGAATATCCCAATCGTAAAACCTCATTTAAACCCAACAGAATGCTATTCTTTGATTTGGCACCTGTTTAGAATAAGGCTATGTAAACCTTTAAATCATGGAAACAAGTCGCACATTTAAAATATACCTGGTAGATGACGATGCCTTTTGTCTGAACCTATATAAACTTCATCTTGAAAACCTCGACTATAGTGACATCACACTTTTCGACAATGAAACTACTTTCCTTAATCATTTAACAGAAAGTCCTGATGTTATTTTTCTCGATTATGAGCTCAGTGATCTAAGCGGCATAGAAGTACTCAAAAAAATAAAGCGGTTCAATCCTGATCTCTTTGTTGTTTTTCTATCCGGTCAGGCGAGTATTGGAACCGCAGTGAATGCTTTAAAATTCGGCGCTTTTGATTACATCGTAAAAGGTCCTGAAGAATTCACGCAGATCACTAAAGTACTCCTTAAGATTAAAGAAATTAAGGAGCTCATGCTGCTCAACAAACCTGGTTTTCTGAGTAAAATTAAATCCCTATTTTAATTACAAACTGTTATGAGAACGTCAATCCCTTGCCTCATTATATCATTAACCATTTTATTGCTCAGTTCCTGTACGACTCAGAATTTATTAACTGGAGCAAAAAGTCATTCCACCTTAGCAGATACTGTTTTTGCCTATAACCCCCATTATGAATACACGCTTGCCAAAGATGATAAGATTAGTATAAGTGTTTGGGACCATGATGACCTTAGTGTGGGCTCGGTCTACGGGATTTATAATTCTAATGAAGTTTATGGAAAATGGCTGATGTTAAATGATCAAGGTACAGTAACCGTTCCTAAACTTGGTGAGGTGAACCTGTTGGGTTTAACCATTCCGCAGGCGAAGGAAAAGCTGACAGCAGGATTTAAAAAGTGGATTGTCAATCCAATAATTGAGATAAAGATCCTAAACAAAGAAGTATCCATATTGGGGGAGCTTAAAACCCCAGGTAAGTATCTGCTGGAGAAAAGCAATACGACCTTATTGGACATCATCAGCCGGGCCGGCGACTTTGATTTTTATGCCAATAAGAAAAGTATCCAAATTATACGGATGGTTAACAATAGACCGGTAACCCATATTGCAGACCTTACGAAGATGGACCATTACTTAAGCTCAAACATACAAATACAACCGGGTGATGTGATCTATGTGCCTAGTCGTAAAGGTAAACATTGGGATAAAAGAGTGGGCTCTACCATAGTGCCAATTGCCTCGGCGATCAGTTCAATAGTTTTGATTTGGGGAATTCTAAAATAAAATCATGAGCAATTCAAAAAATAGTTTAGCTGCATTAGGCCCTTTATACCGGGGATTGCCAGTCATTTTACTGGTCATGTTTTCAGCCATTTTTATAGCAAAGAAATACCTGAAATACACTACCCCTGAATTTGAAAGCACTGCAAAAATAAAACTAGCAGATATTCATGAAGGAGTTAACAACAGTAATCTCTTTAAAGATTTTGATGTTTTTGCAACCAGTAATAAAATTGGAGCCGAAGTAGAGTTGTTAAAATCTAAAGTATTGGTTTCTAAAGTAATTGAAAAACTACCTTTAAAAACATCCATCTACCGAGTGGGTGAAATTCATAAAACAGAGTTGTACGACAATTCCCCATTCCTGGTAACTGCAATTATAAAAAACAAAAAATGGTTCGACGGCAGGTTCAGCTTGCATTTATATGCTGATTCTCTTTTTAAACTGCTTTCTCCCACAGGAGAAAGCATCGAGGGAAAACTAAATCATCTGGTGACAAACAAGATGGCAGACCTCATGATTTCCAGGAATGAGCCTGTTTTAAAAAACAGACCAGGTTTACAGGTAAATGATAATTATGAATTCAGTGTACACTCCGCTGATAAACTGGCTGATGACCTCATTGCCGGACTGGATGTGATGGCTGTTGATAAAGACATCCCGGTTTTGCGGATCAGCTACAAATGCCCTGTTGCACAAAAATCAGCGGATGTAGTCAATACATTGTCTGCGGCTTACATCGCAGACTACATAGAGCAGAAATACAAATCGGCAGATACTACTGAGGATTTCCTGAACAAACAACTTCACACCTATAGTAAAAAGCTTTCCTCGAGTGAAAATGCCATACAACACTATCGGGATCAACATGACATCATCAATATCCCTCAGGAAACAGAAACAGACCTCAGAAAAATTGCTGATTTAAAAAAGCAACTGGCGAGTGTAAAAATGAATCTGAATGCAGTAGATAGTCTAAATGACTATATGAAGAATGGCAAGGAAAAATTTCTTCAACTTGCGCCCAACTTTGAGGCATTTACAGATCTGCTGAGTACTGAACTGGTAAAAAAAGCAAAAGAACTGCAACAGGACAGAAGTGATCTGCTGCTGCGTTATACACCTGAACATGAAAAGGTGAAAGTAATCGATGAAAAGCTCAAAGACATTAGTAATTATATGCTGGAAAGCATTAAAAATACCCAAAGTAACCTTCGTATTAAATACAGAGATCTGGATCAAAGTATCCATGAATCCGAAAAGGTATTTTCCGGACTTCCAGGCAGAGAAAAAAACATGACAGTTCTGGAAAGAAACTTTGGGCTTAATGATCAGGTATATCGGTTTTTACAGGGAAAAAGAACAGAAGCAGAAATCGCAAAGGCAGCAACCATTTCTTTTCATAGAATTATTTCAGCAGGTGAAGTTCCGATCAAGCCGATCTCCCCTAATGTTTCCATCATTTTAATCCTTTCCATCATTCTGGGCCTGATGGCAGGAATCGGAGTCGTGTATGCGGTACATATTTTAAAATCAAGAGTAAATAATGAAGATACCATTAACCGCCTCACTGATTTACCAGTTGCTGCTGCTGTCCCCTATTTTAAAAAAACCATTGACAGGGAATATTTTTTCAAAAGCTGGGTATTACAAATGGAATTAAAAGGTTTGCTAAAGAAAGGAACTGTACTCCTGATCTCTTCATTTGATCATCTGGAAGGAAAGCAATTTATTGCCTCGGCATTAAGTCATGAATTCAGCGTATTGAATCAGGATTACCTTTTCATTGATGCCTCAAAAGAGCTGGCTTCAGAACTGACCAGACCTGAGTCCTGGAAGCAATATCTTGAAACCCTCAAAAAAGAGAAGGATATCATTCTGATCAAAAACTTCCCGCTGAATGATAATCCGAGCTCCCTGCTATTGATGGCAACAGCAGACTTAAATCTTTTCATTCTGGACAGTCGAATTACAAAGAAAGCAAGCGTTAGTTCAGCTCACCTGCTTCATGAAGAACTTAGGATCCCAAACATTCAATTTGTATTGAACAGAGCGGGATACATTCCCAGTTTATTCAACCAGATAAAAGAAATGGCATTGCATATTCTTAACAAAAAGAAATCATGAGTTTATTTAAACAGATCACTGAAAAATACTGGGTACTGGCCGATCAGGTGGTGGTCAGTGGTTCGGCATTTTTAACGAACCTTTTACTTGCTAAAGCAATGGGGTTACCCGAATATGGTAAATTTTCGATCATGGTGATGGTTCAATTGTTTATCCTTTCTGTAAGTATGGCTTTTAGTTCTCAAGTGTATCAGGTGAACTATCCCAGCTTAGCAGCCAATGATCAAAAAAAGTTGACCCGGGGAATGTTGGGTATTCAATTTATGGTTGCAGCACTGATCTTGATGATGGCATTACTGGGCTTTTCCATATGGCATATTTCCGGCTTCAAAGCCATGAGTTTTACCACCGAAATACTCATTATGGCAACGCTTTCCACCGTTCTTTATCTTTTACAAGATTTCCTGAGACGTGTTTTTATTACCAAAACAGAAGGAAGAAATGCTTTTTTAATTGACAGCCTCACTAACATCCTCCAGATTACCGCCTTATTACTTGCCTGGCATTTCAATTTATTAGGGCAAGCGATGGCCTGGAGCATCATCGGGTTGAGCTTTCTTCCCTCGGTTGTCTGCGGTATTGTCTTGTTAAAACCTGAAGCCATCACCTTCGCCGACATCAGGTTTTCCTGGAAGCTTCAACTTGTAAAAGGAGGATGGCTGATTGGTTCTTCCCTCCTGCAATGGGGTTCGGGATATTTCTTTGTGATCGCCGCTGGGTGGTGGTTAGGGGCAGCAGCATTAGGGGCTTTAAGGCTTGCCCAGTATATTTTTGGACTATTAAATTTGCTTTTACAGGCAATTGAGAACTATGTTTTACCTAAAGTTGTAGCAATTAAAGCGGATATGTCGGTCTACTGGTGGCAGTTAATGCGTAAATCATTGGTCATGATCGTCCCTATCCTCTGCCTGCTTAGTTTATTTGCAAATGACATTTTCAGTATCATTGGTGGCCCTGAATATCAACAATATACATTTATCATTTATGGATTAAGTATTGTTTACCTACTCATTACTATTGGCTATCCTGTCAGGATCGCCATACGCTCCCTTGAACTAAACAGAGCTTATTTTATAGGGTATATCTTATCCGTAAGCACCGGCCTGATGCTTGCCCCCTGGCTCATCAAAACATGGGGAATACAGGGTGTACTTGCAGGAATCTTTCTCACGCAGCTGATCATGATTTGCTATTGGTCAATTATTCTTCAGCGCAAATATTCAATATTATGGAAATCATACATTTAATACTTGGAAAAGCTAATCCTGACCGGATGAATGGCGTTAATAAAGTGGTTCATGAAATGGCAACAAGACAATGTGCCTCAGGAGAAAATATTGAAGTTTGGGGAATTACCCCTCATCCGATTCATGATTATCCAGCTAGGAATTATACCACAAGGTTATTTCAATCCGGAAGAAATGCATTCTCAATTAGCGATGCGCTGAAAAAGGAGATCAGTGCAAAGAAAAATGGCAGTATTTTTCATCTGCACGGCGGGTTCATCCCTCAAATGTATAGTGCTGCAATGTGGATGAAAAAGAATAAAATTCCTTTTATCATCACTCCTCATGGCAGTTACAATACAATAGCCTTATTGAGAAACAGGTTCATTAAGTATCTGTATTTCCTGTTTTTTGAACAGAAAATATTGCAGGCAGCAAGCTCCATACATTCCCTGGGACAGTCTGAAATTGATGGTTTACAAATGGTATTTCCCAATAAGAAATCGGTACTCATTCCTTATGGACTTGATGAACTTAAAGCGATGGTTCCATGGAAAAAGACAGGGAAATTTATCGTTGGCTATTGTGGCAGGCTTGACCTTCACACCAAAGGGATAGTAGAGCTAATGGAGGGCTTTGGGCTTCTTAAACAGGAACGATTAAACGCAGAATTATGGATCATAGGCGATGGAAAAAAGGAGGACATGGAAAAGCTGATTAAAATTGCCATCAAGATGAATTTACAACACTCAATAGCCTTTTTAGGTTCGCGCTATGGAGAAGAAAAAAACCTATTGCTGCAACAATTAAATGTCCTGGCAGTCCCTAGCAGAAATGAAGGGCTCCCAACAGTTGTCTTTGAGGCAGCCTCCATGGGCATTCCCTGCCTGGTTACAAAAGCGACAAATACTGGTGATTATATCCATCAGTATATGGCTGGGGTCGTTATCGAACACACTGATCCTAAGGAAATACACCAGGGACTAGTGAGCTTGTATGAAACCATGCAAACCGCAACCGGTCTGAGTAATATAAGGGCTAATGCGAGGCGGATGGTAAAAGAGGCTTTCGACTGGACGATGATCTTAAATAGATTTCATAAACTATACGAGGCATGAAAGTCCAGGAAGTCGCCAACAATCATAGGAAGTTCTTAAAGAGAACCGAATGGCTATTGTTAATAGTCTTGTTTTTTATGGTTGCTGGTTTTTTCACCTGGAGCGAAAATATTGGGATTACAAGGGCGATTAAGGTGTTCAGTAGAATAGGCATGACAACAGCGGCTTTTATAATCCATCAAATGATTGTTAAAAAGGGTGCGATCGGCGCTTTCGAATGGAAAAACCAATGGTCTCCCTTTTTGTATTTCGGATATCTTGGTTTAAGTTTCACCTCTTTTCTTTGGAGTACCGATGTTTCCTACAGTGCACTACAATGGTTAATGGATTTGGAAAGCCTGGTTTTTGCCTTTTATTTCATGAAATCACTGATGCTTCTGGATGCGTACTTTCCAGAAAACACGATTAGATTTTATCACCTGATGGGCAATACCGTTTTCCTGCTGATGCTCATTTTTGTACTAGGAATGTGGTTTAATCCAGATGACTTTATGCGTTTGGTTGAGGGAGGAGAAGATCAGCGGCTGGGCGGATATATCATGAACCCGAATGAGCTGGGAATGCTTTGCGGACTAGGGATTTCTTGTCTCATTTTTGATCTTTACCGCAATCACCAGCGGTGGTGGACCATCCTGAAAATTGCCATCCTTGCTTATGCACTGATCATGACCAAATCAAGGTCCTCTTTGGTAGGCCTCCTCCTGATCATCTATTTTCATTTGCGCAGATCAGAGTCTAAAATATTAAAATATGCGATTTACACTGCCATTATCGGGGTGATACCAATCGCAGTGGAAAAGCTGATCCTAAGGAAAGGAGGAATCGATGACCTCCTTTCTATGACTGGGAGAATGCCCTTCTGGAAGGCCCTGATCAATGAAGGATTACCTAGAGAACCCTGGTTTGGCTTTGGTTTTATGCGAATTGATTATAAAGATCATTTTGAAAGCGTTCATACTTATGCAGGTCATATGACCCACAATACTTTTATGCAAGTACTCATGAACCTCGGTTTCGTAGGATTTCTCCTTGCAATCACTCAACTCACTTTTACCATCCGCGGCTTTTTAAAGGAACCCGAAGAAAAAAAACTGATGCTATTGGGCATTCTTATTCCAGTGCTGATCAACTCTTTTACAGAGTTTGGGATTTTTGGCGAGACCAATTATGGGATATTATTTTATCAGATGCTCATCTTTTCAATTAGTCTGAAGACATATGATAGATTTACCACGAGCGAACGCCTGTTCTTAAAAAGAAGGCGACCAGATCTCTCTTTGTAACCAGACCAGCTATCCGTTTTCCATAATTTGGAAATACCTTCCCTTTATTGGATTAATCAGTTGGGGCTAAATCTCAAAAAACACTGATTCCAGACAAATTAAGGCGGTTTAACCACAATAACAAACACTGGCATCATTGTGGGATTTATAGTAGAAAATTAAAGCTATGCATCCCGATAGAGAAATTTTCATCCAATCGTTAAGACAATTAGGAATACCTGTAACGTTGAAGGCCAACTTATTGACATCAAATGCTATTCCCTGCAATTACATCTGTAACCCTGATGGCAGCATACGCTGGGTTTGGCCTTCCAGAGTCAGACATGCTGATTTCCTGAAATTTTATCACCCTAGTGGTTTCAAGGCCATGCTGTTTGTTATTACGGCTTCGATTCTAGCGAAGTTAGGCATGCTGGCTTTTTTAAGAGGAGGAATGTTCAAGATGTACACTTCCAGACCTTATACCAAAGACCATAGATGGGCCTGGTTTTCAGGGACTGCTGGTCCAGGTAGGAAAGCGATTTTATGGCACCTTGCACCAGAACTCCATACAGGTTATTTTTACAAAATCCCTACTGGCCCATTGGCAGCAGCAAATCTCCAAAGGGAGGCCGAGACACTAAAATCCTTTTCGGAGATCCATCAAACTAACATTATCGTCCCAGCATCAACCATATTCAGCAATGATATTTTAAAAATACAGGACATCGGTCAGGGAACGACCAGAAGAAACAGATTCGACCAACTTCCATATAACGCGGTAAAAACCTGGCTGGAAAGGGGTTTAAGGATTCAAACTTATGAAGCATCCTCATTTAAAATTAAACTTGAGGAGATGATCTCAAATTTAAGCCTGCTCAATGACCACAGAATTCCAAATCAAATGATAAAGAAACTGGAGGTATTGCTAAACAGCAATCCTGTTCCTAAAACATTCATTAGTAGTAATTCCCATGGCGACTTTACCCCCTGGAACGTCATGATCAAAGCTGAAAAACTCCATATCATTGATCTTGAGCTCAGTCAGAATGATATGCCGGCCTTATTTGATTTGTTTCATTTTATATATCAATCAAACATATTAATCGGCAACAATAGCTATGCTGCCATTAGAAAAGAACTGGATCGGCTATTTGCCAATCCAGACTTTATCAGATTTTTCGAAGCGCATCAAATTGACCCAGCGCAAGCCGAAACTATGTATTTACTTTATACTATTGCCTATTACCTCCATGTTTATGCCCAGCAGCCACAATGGCATACCCAGGTCAACTGGCTATTAAAAACCTGGAATGAAGCACTCAGTATGCAATTGCAAAAGCACCAGGTTGAAGCGGTCAGAAATACGGTATTGATCGATCTTGGAGTGTTACTCCGCACCAAAAAATACGCCGCTTTGAAATGGATGTATGAGGGAATTGAAACACTGCCTGAGGATTCGGATATTGACCTTTGCATTACGCATCAGGATGCAAAAATGCTAATCAAGGAATTAAAGCAACATCCCCTGATTGTTAAAATCTTCCTTTCCAGGAAAAGCTTTATGACTCAATTGGAGTTGGTTTGCCTGGATGGAAGTCTTATTCATATTGATTTGATCTATACTTTCAAAAGAAAAGCGTTTGTGTTTTTAAGTGCGGCAACTTTACTTGACAATACCACCCTACATCCTGGGGGGCTAAAAATACCCAGTAAAGAAGAGAACGCTGAATACATCAGGCTTTTTTACCTCTTAAATCATGCTGAAGTTCCGGAACGCTATCAGCCATTATTACAGATTACCTATTCCTTTCCAGCACAGAATAAGACTGAGGAATATCAAAAAAGCAGGCAAAACAGCGGTTGGAGAAAATATCTGCATCTGGCAGAATATGGGATGGATACGCTGAGAAGCTGCTTTTCAAATCATGGTTTTGTCATCACCTTTAGTGGTGTTGATGGTGCCGGGAAGAGCACCGTAATTTCACATATTCAACGGTTAATAGACAAGAGATTGAGGCGGAAAGTGGTGGTTCTTCGCCACCGGCCAGGTCTGCTGCCAATTATCAGTTCCTGGAAATATGGCAAAGTGCAAGCAGAATATAAAGCGGCAAATTCTTTGCCCCGCCTGGGCAGCAATCAGAACAAATGGTCTTCCATCCTGCGATTTGGCTATTATTACCTGGATTATTTAATAGGTCAATGGTTCATACAACTTCGCTATGTATCCCAAGGGTATATTGTACTGTACGACCGTTATTATTTTGATTTCATCAATGATGCTAAGAGAAGTAACATTGTACTTCCCTCCTCTTTTACAGCCTGGTGGTATCGATTTCTTGTTCAGCCCAAGCTTAATTTTTTCCTTTTCGCAGATGAGCAGCTCATTATGGAGCGGAAACAAGAACTGGATGGGCAAACCATTCGAAAACTGACAAAAAGTTACCTGATGCTCTTTGACAAGTTAAAAGTGAATTCTCCGCAAGCGCTATATATTCCACTCGAAAATTTGCAGCTCAGCACTACCCTTACCACTGTATTCAACTATATAAAACTTCAGCACGATGAAAGCTATCATTGAAAAATTGATCCGATTCAGAAACCCTTCCTTTCGATTCGATCAGCATTTAAGCCTAAGGATTATTCTTCATTTCGCCTTCAAACAGTTGATAACCTTAGTCAGAGGACTCCGCCTCTTTTTATATTTTAGAAATCCTAAAAGGATGATGCTGGGAACCGGAGTTCAGTTTTTTGTCCTTTCACACATCCGTTGGGGTAATTATGTTAAAATAGCAGACCATGTAATGATCAGTGCCCTTGGAACGGAAGGGATCAGACTCGGAAACAATGTTGGAATTGGCGCTTACAGCAGGTTGATCCTGGCTACTTCATTTGATCGCATCGGAAAATACATTGAAATCGGAAATAATGTTGGAATTGGTGAATTTGCCTATTTGGGGGGAGCAGGTGGACTACATATTGGTGATGATTGTATCATCGGACAATATTTCAGTTGTCATCCGGAAAACCACCTGTTTGATGATTTAGCTACACCGATAAGGAATCAAGGAGTTATCCGGACCGGCATTCATATAGGAAAAAACTGTTGGATTGGCAGTAAGGTAACCATTCTTGACGGCGTGAAGATTGGACAGGGATCTGTAATTGCTGCAGGAGCGGTAGTCAATAAATCATTTCCTGCCAACTCCATCATCGGTGGTGTACCTGCGCGCTTGCTCAAAACCAGGCTGCCTTTTACTGAGAAGGAAATCATTAAAGCAAATTAACCCTACCGCACATGAAAAAGATACTCCTCACGGCTTATGCCTTAAATCCTTATAAAGGTTCTGAAGATGCAATGGGATGGAATATGATGATGCAAGTGGCACGTTTTCAGGAAGCAATTATAGTGACCCGCAAAAACAACAGGCCGGCTATTGAACAATATATTGGAGAACATGAAGAACTTAACAGCACCTTTTCAAGGTTATCATTTCTATTTTTTGATTGGCCGGAATGGGCTATCCAATGGAAAAAAGGCCCATTTTTAAGTATGTTTTATTATTACGGATGGCAGCTTACTTTAGCCATTTGGTTAAAATGGAAAAACTATCATGTAGACCTCGTTCACAATTTAAATTTCCACAATGACTGGACTCCGTCCTTTCTTTGGATATTGGGCAAGCCAATGGTTTGGGGGCATGTTGGCCATCATCCAAAAATACCGAAAGCATTTATCCTTCCTGTTTATGGAAGACTTGCCTACTATAAAGATCGCGCATTGTGGGCTTTAAAAAACATCTTCTGGTACCTTGACCCTTTTCTTTATCTCTGTAAAATTAAGGCTGATATGGTTATTTGCATGAATTCTGAATCGGTAAAGCAACTTCGGCTAAAAGAAAAATTCATCATTCATCCTTCTGTTGCAGCTGAACGGGCTCAAACATTTCAACCTCTAAAAAAAGAGGAATCATTTCATGTGATTTCTATAGGAAGGTTTGTCCCACTTAAAGGTTTTGACCTCACAATTAGGAGTTTTGCAAAATTCTACAGGCATTTACCCCTTTCTATTCGCAAAAACACCAAACTGACTATCATTGGCTCTGGTCCATTAAAAAGTCAACTACAAAATCTGGTCATTGCAGAAGAGATGGGTCAGGCAGTCACATTTGTAGACTGGTTACCAAGAGTTCGCTTAAAAGAAATCTATGCTTCGGCTTCTGTTTTTCTGTTCCCTTCGCATGAAGGTGCGGGAATGGTTGTTCCGGAAGCCATGAGCTATGGACTGCCTGTAATTTGTTTGAAAAATTGTGGTCCTGGCGAATTGGTTCCTCCTAGCTCAGACCTCATTGTTCCATACGGAGATTACCAGGAGACGGTAGGAATTCTTGCCGACAAATTAACCGCCTTAATGATCGATCCTGATTATATCAAGGTAGAAAAAAAGCTGGTAGACCATCGTTATGAAGCGATGCTAAACTGGAACATCCGGGGTGATATGCTAAAAGAAGTTTACGCCCAGGTATTAAACAAAAAGATCGTTAACCTTAAAAACATACCCTCATGAATACGCCTAAAAAAAGAGTTATCGCCGTTCATATGTTAAATGATTTCAGTGGCAGTCCGATGGTCCTCAGACAGGCACTTGAACTTTTAAAACTAAAATCTGAAGTTCATTTATATACTGCAACTCCATCTGGAAAAGGTATACTGAGTACTATTGAAGGCATCAACATACATCCCATTTTTTACAAATGGAGTCCTAATAAACTCATCACCCTGATCTTTTACTTATGGGCCCAGTTGGTTTTATTTAGTCGCCTGCTGTTATTTTTAAGAAGAGAAGACACGGTGTATATTAATACGCTGCTCCCTTTTGGAGCAGCATTAGCGGGCCTTTGTGCGGGCTCAAAAGTAGTCTACCATGTCCATGAAGTCAGCATCAATCCTGCCCTTTTCAAGGCATTGCTAGTTAAAACGGCAAAGCTATGCGCGAACGAATTGTTATTTGTTTCTCATTACGTAAAAGCACAGTTTGATTTTGCCGAGGAAAAAAGCATTGTGATTTACAATGCTTTGCCAGACTCATTTGTAAGAAATGCGACTTTAAAAACAAGGGTACGTACGGAACGTAAATTTACCGTACTGATGCTGTGTTCAGCTAAAGCTTATAAAGGCATCTATGAATTTGCAGCGATTGCTAAGAAGCTTCCTTTCTTAGAATTCCGATTGGTTTTAAATGCATCTATAGCGGAGACCGATGCTTTTAAACGCAATGCAGCGATTCCTGAAAACTGCCAGGTTTATCCCGTACAGGAAGATACCAGTAACTTTTATTTAAATGCAGATTTAATTGTCAACTTATCCAGGCCTGGGCAGTGGGTAGAAACCTTTGGAATGACTATTCTTGAAGGAATGGTATATGGCTTACCTTCTATTGTCCCTCCCGTTGGTGGAATTACCGAAGTTGTGGCAGATGGAGTTGAGGGATTACAAATTGACGTTACGCATATACATGAAGTGATATGGGCAATTGTAAAACTTTCCTCCAATCCGGGCTATTACGATAAAATGTCTTTAGCAGCCAGCGCAAAAGCAAAGAAATTCTCCCAACAAAACTTTAGCCATCAAATTAACCATTGTTTTTACGTCGTTAAAAAAACGACAGCAATCACACCAGATGGAATATTAGTCCAAAAAATGGAATTCTAATCCATAGAAAACCACGCTAACAGTATCGCAGAGGGCATTTATAGCTTTGGCCTGGAAAATGAAAAGCGTATAGAAACAGTAAGTCATGAAAAAGAATAAAATTGCCATTATTGGTACTGTAGGTTTACCAGCCAAATACGGGGGCTTTGAAACGCTCGCTTCACATCTGGTAGAACATTTAGGCATTAAATGGGACATCTCAGTTTATTGTTCCTCTACGGCCTATCCGAAACCTGAGCGAAAAAAAACATACAAGAATGCAAGGCTGATCTATCTGCCATTTAAGGCCAATGGGATTCAGAGCATTGTATATGATTGCATTAGCATTTTACATGCCTTATGGTATGCTGATGTCTTGTTAATTTTGGGGGTAAGCGGAGGATTTATACTTCCATTTGTCAGGTTATTTAGTAATAAAAAGATCCTGATTTCCATTGACGGCATCGAATGGAAACGCAACAAATGGAGTAAACTTGGTCGATTGTACCTATGGATGGCAGAATGGATGGCGGTCAAATGTTCCCATGCAGATATTGCAGATAATGAGTCCATTCAGGATTATACCGCCATTCGTTACAAAACGTTAAGTAACATCATTGAATATGGTGCAGACCATACCTTGAATGTCCGTTCAACAGAGCTGGACCGAAAGAATTATCCTTTTTTAAAAGCACCATACGCATTTAATGTCTGTCGAATTGAACCGGAAAACAACATTGAGATGATACTCAAAGCATTTTCTGTCCTGCCAAAGCACACCTTGGTGATGGTTGGGAACTGGGGCAACAGCGACTATGGAATAGAGATGAGAAATCAATATGGCAATTTTGCCAACATCATTTTACTTGATCCCATTTACAACCAAAGGGATTTAGATGTATTGAGAAGTAACTGCTACGTTTACATACATGGCCATAGTGCTGGCGGCACAAATCCATCACTTGTGGAGGCCATGTTTCTAGGCTTACCCGTGATGGCCTATGGCGTCACTTACAACAAAACAACCACAGAAGGGAAAGCAATGTATTTCAGCAGCATACAAGAACTCAAAATGCTCATCAAGGATAAAAGCATAGCTGAGCTCAAGCAATCGGCAATGGTCATGAAAGGAATTGCAAACCGCAGGTATACCTGGAAACTGATTGCCAACAAATATGAATTTATGATCATTGAAGTGATCAAATCTCCTGAGAAAAAAAGACTCACATCTGCCTTTTCTAACTTCCTGAATAAAAAGAGCTTACTGGAACTGGAATTGGGTCATTTACAGTCCAGCACCTACTTTTATGAAAAAAGATAATTAATCCACAGCCTTATGAAAACTCTCCTATTAGACATTGTCCCCCTAACCTTGCTTTCACTTGCTTCAGCGATCTTGTTGTTCCCGGTTCTGATCAAAATAAGTCCCTACCTGGGAATGGTTGATCAACCGAACCTCAGAAAGGTTCATGTCCATCCGATTCCGGCGATAGGTGGATTTATAATTGTACTCTGCCTGCTCATTCCGGCATTATTTTCAGGCTTGTTATGGACTTTTATCATCGCTCACAAAACCATCTACTTGACACTGGTTTCAATGATGTTAATTGGACTTTTAGATGACCGCTGGGATTTACCTGTCAAATTACGGCTGGTTGTCCAGCTAGGCTGTGCAACAGCAATTGCTGTTGCCGGGATAAGACTGACCTCTCTTTATGGATTTATGGGCATACATGAATTATCAGCATTTCCACAATATATCATCACCGTGCTGATCATTATGGGGGTAGTCAATGCGTTTAACCTTATTGATGGCATTGACGGATTAGTGGGAAGCCTGGGATTCATCAGCATACTGGTACTCATTGTGATGAGTATCCTATCCCACCATACAGAATGGTTGCTTCTTTTAGTGCCCCTGGCATCCGCTATTTCGGTATTCCTAAAGTATAACTGGAAGCCTGCCCAAGTATTTATGGGCGACAGTGGTTCTTTAACGATTGGGTTTGTGGTTTCAACTTTAGGGATTTATTTTATACAATCCGCACAATTAAAGACACCTCATCTGACTCCTTTTTTTATTGTATTGATTACTGCCTGCTGTATGATTCCGGTTTTAGATTCAGTTAGAGTGTATTTAACCAGGATATGGAAAGGAAAATCTGCCTTTTCAGCTGACAAAACCCACCTTCATCACCTGCTCATCCATCATCATCTGATGCATTCTAATGCAACCCATAAAATTATCAGGCTTCAAATCCTGCTCCTTGTATTTTCTCTGGCGGCAATCTGCCTGTTCAGTATTGTCTGGGTAATCATTTTACAGGTACTGATGGTGATCTTCTATATCTATAGTCTACAGGTCATGACTTATTTCTACCGCTGGTATCGTTTTATAAAAAAAATGGAAATAGCCAACTGAAACAAATTGTGGTTTAGACTCCTAGTTCTGGATAAATTCTGTAATTTAGAGAAAAGCTCTTATGGAAAACTATCGCATTTTCATTGTGGAGGATGACCCTTGGTATGGTGAAATTCTAAACTACCATCTCTCCCTAAACCCAGACTACCAGGTAACCAGGTTTTTAACCGGATCAGACTGCATCAACAGCTTACATTTGAATCCGGATCTCATTAGCATTGACTTTTCTTTACCCGATACTACAGGGGATAAATTTTATAAGACTATCCGGAGCATCATGCCGGATGTCCCTGTTATTGTGATCAGTTCCCAGGAGAATATTACCACAGCTGTGGATCTCCTTAAAATGGGGGTCTCGGATTATCTGGTCAAAGATGAATCCACTAAAGATTTGCTATGGAACAGCATTATCCGGATTCGGGAAAATCAGTCCCTGAAAAAGGAGGTTCAATATCTGAGAGAAGAACTGGAGCAAAAGTTTTCATTCGAAAAGACCATTATTGGTCAGAGTCCGGCCATCAAAAGCATATTTGGTTTAATGGAAAAAGCGACTAAAACCAATATCAACATTTCTATCACCGGAGAAACAGGAACAGGAAAGGAAATCGTCGCCAAAGCAATCCATTACAATAGCATCCGGAACAAAAAAAAGTTTGTTGCCGTTAATATGGCGGCAATTCCAAGAGAACTCGTGGAGAGCGAACTATTTGGTTATGAGAAAGGAGCTTTTACTGGGGCGCTGACCCGTAAAACAGGGAAATTTGAAGAGGCCAATGGGGGTACGATTTTTTTGGATGAAATTGCAGAATTAGACCTGAATGTACAGAGCAAAATATTAAGGGTACTTCAGGAAAGAGAAGTCACACGTGTTGGAGGAAATGAAACCATTAAGTTTGATGCAAGGCTCATCGTAGCCAGTCATAAGAATTTAGCGGAAGAAGTGAAGAAAGGCAATTTCCGGGAAGACCTCTATTACCGGATCATGGGTTTACCAATTGCGCTTCCTCCTTTAAGGTTACGCGGGCAGGACATTCTTATTTTGGCTAAGCATTTTACAGATGAGTTTACTTCAGCAAATAAATTGAATGGCGTTGTCATTTCAAATTCAGCAAAGGAAAAATTATTAAAGTATGCTTATCCTGGTAATGTGAGGGAACTCAAAGCAATTATTGACCTGGCTGTAGTCATGTGCGATCAAAATGAAATCAGAGCAGAAGATATCACTTTTAATACCATTGGTCGTGACAATGTTTTGATTACAGAAGAGAAAACGCTAAAAGACCATAACCAGGACATCATCAGGTTTTACCTAAAAAAATACAACCATGATGTGATTGCCACGGCAAAAGTACTGGACATAGGCAAAAGCACGATATACAACATGATTAAAGCAGGAGAGCTGGAATAAATTCCATTAAATGGATTTTATTCCAGTTCATGGAATAGACTGCTGGTACAAAACCTGAATAAACACAGTTACAATGGTGGTTATGCCCTTTAATCTGTTTTGGCACAAAACTGGCGTTACCAATGGAAATCGTCTGATCATGAACGCAACACTTTTTCAGTTTTCAACTAATAAATGGCAAAGCTTCCCGTCTGATTCTGGTATCGATACAGATCTGGTACAACTGGTACTCTGCTTTGCAGGGAAGAACAGCATTACCGAAATCGATCTTTGCAAAAGCCTGCGATCTGATTTCCCTAATGCCGAATTTGTCATCTGCAGTACAGCCGGAGAAATATTTGGGCAAAATGTTCAGGATGATTCAGTGATCTGTGCTGCGTTAACATTTGAACACACCGCTTTACGCAGCTCCTCGGTATCGATTCAGGACTTCCCCGACAGTTACAGTGCTGCTGCTAAATTAATTGACCAGCTCCACAAAGAAGATTTATGCTATGTCATGGTTTTTTCGGATGGCAGCTTGGTTAACGGGAGTGAACTTGTTAAAGGACTTAATTATGCTACTGGAAATAAGATACTAATTACGGGTGGACTTGCCGGAGATGGGCCAGATTTCAAGGCTACTTTGCTAGGCTTGAATGAAGGCCCATCGGAAGGTAAAATAATCGCCATTGGTTTTTACGGAAAAAATCTCTTAGTCACGCATGGTTCACAGGGAGGCTGGGATATGTTCGGATTAGAAAAGGAGATTACCAAATCCGAAGCGAATGTACTCTACGAGATCGACGAAGAAAATGCACTTGATTTGTATAAAAAATACCTAGGCTCTGAGGTGGAAAACCTACCCGCCGCCTCTCTTCTATTTCCGCTTTCAGTAACTATTCCAGGAATTGAAAAACCGGTTGTTCGAACGATTTTATCAATTGACGAAGCAGTCAAAAGTATGACCTTTGCTGGCGATGTACCTATCGGTTCAAAGGTTAGGTTTATGAAAGGCAACTTTGATAAACTGACTGCTGCTGCGGCCATCGCCGCTCAGAAAACACTCTCGAAAGACAATGGCATGCCAAACTTTTCCCTATTGATAAGTTGTGTTGGCCGTAAACTGATACTAGGCGTCAGGGCTGAAGAAGAAGTGGAAGCGGTGAGTGAAATATTTGGAAACAAGACTCCTATGGTGGGTTTCTATGCGTATGGAGAGATATCGCCATTTGACGAAGGGGGCAATTGTCAATTACATAACCAAACCATGACCATTACTTCCTTTTATGAATTACCATAAACTTTTATCCCGTCAGATCAAGAAACATTTACCGGAAGAGTTGGCTTCTGATCCGGCTATGCTCCGTTTTTTATCCGTCATCAGTGATGCTTACGCTACCTTGGAGAGAGATACTGAGTTGGCAGAACGTGCTTTTGGAATAAGTGAAGAACAGTATTTGAGTCTAAACAATAAATTAAAGCATGAGCTTCAGGTGAAAAAGTTATCAGTTGAAAAGTTGAAGTCAGCTGCCGGATTTCTAGGCTCTGACTCAGATAATGATTCTGATGATTTATTACTTATTGCACAACAACTTTTGGATGAGATTGACAAAAGAAAGAAAAGTGAAGCAGCCTTGAGATCAAGTGAGGGCCTTTGGCAGTTTGCTTTAGAAGGTGCCGGTGATGGAGTTTGGGAGTATAATTTTCTAACTCAGGAGGTATTCTTTTCAAAACAATACAAAAAAATGTTAGGTTACACTGAGGAGGAATTTAAAAATAGTTCAACGGAATGGCTCAACCGCATACATCCTGATGATCTGGAACTCGTCAATAAGACCGACCGTGATTATGCAGAAGGGAAGATATTGAGTCACCAAAGGGAGTTTCGGCTGAGGCACAAAGATGGCCACTATCTTTGGATATTGGACAGGGGGATGGTCATTGATTTCACCAAAGATAAGTTACCTGAACGCATTGTGGGCACTCATACCGACATCACCGAAAGAAAGCTCGCAGAACAGGCATTAAAAATCAATGAAGAGAAATATAGAGGTATCATTGCTAATATGAATTTGGGTTTGATCGAGGTAGATAATGAGGAGGTCATCCAATATGCAAATGATAGTTTTTATACCATGAGTGGGTTTACTCAACAGGATTTACTTAAAAAAAAGGCTTCCGAAGTCCTGATCTTAGATGAAGAGATGAAAAGGATTGTTTCTCAAAAAAATGAATTGAGGAAAAAAGGCATTTCTGATACTTATGAAATTTCGGTAAATCATAAAAATGGACAAAAAAGATGGTGGCTAATTAGTGCAGCACCAAGGTTTAATGACAATGCGGAATTAGTTGGTTCTATTGGTATTCACCTGGACATCACCCAACAGAAGCAACTTGAACTGGAATTAATCAAAGCGAAAGAACAAGCGGAGGCCTCTACCCTTGCCAAAGAAATGTTTCTGGCAAATATGAGTCATGAAATCCGTACTCCCATGAATGCAATATTGGGAATGTCCAATCAACTTAGAAAAACTCATTTAGATGAAGGGCAGTCGTTTTTCTTAAACACTATAAAAGCGGCTGCAGACAACCTATTAGTGATTATAAACGACATATTGGATCTCAGTAAAATTGATGCAGGGATGTTATCACTTGAAAACATAGGTTTTGAACCCCGGTCTCTCCTACTAAGAACAATACAGGTGATGAGTCATAAGGCCGAAGAAAAAGGAATTATACTGACCAATGCCTTTAATGATCCCAATTTACAAAATGTATTAATTGGCGATCCCTACCGAATTAACCAGATATTACTAAACCTAGTCAGTAATGGTATTAAATTTACCGCCAAAGGCAGTGTTGACCTCAGTTGCCAGCTGATAAAAGACTATCCAACTAAACAATTGATTAGCATCACCGTGAAAGATACCGGTTTGGGCATGGATCAATCCTTTCAAGAAAAGCTTTTTGACAATTTCTCCCAGGAAGATGCTTCAATTACCAGAAAACATGGAGGTACCGGTCTTGGAATGAGTATTACCAAGAAATTGATTGAGCTCATGAATGGCAAAATTGAGGTAGACAGTAAAAAAAACAAAGGCACCACCATTTCTATTCTCCTGGAACTCACCAAAGGGAGTCCTAAAGACTTACCTCAGATTGACATTACAGAAACAGATACCGAAATTTTGAGGGGAAAAGTGATTTTGGTGACAGACGATAATGAGATCAATCGTTTACTGGCCTCTACGATATTACAGGCTTATGGTGCGGAGGTATTGGAAGCGATTAATGGTACGGAAGCAATTGAGCAAGTCATGAAGTTTGCTCCCGATTTAATATTAATGGATATACAGATGCCGGTAATGGATGGCATGGAAGCTATTAAGGAAATACGCATCAAACAACCTCAGCATATCCCTGCAATCGCCTTGACCGCTTTAGCGCTAAAAGGAGACCATCAAAAATGCCTGGAAGCGGGTTTTAATGACTATTTATCAAAGCCATTTGAGGAATCCCAGCTGCTGCATATGGTAGCTACTTGCCTTGGAGAAAACGTAAAAAGACTCCAGGCAATCCCTGAGCATATCCCAATTAACGAACCGCTGTATAATTTAAATCAATTACATAAAATTGCAAGAGGCAATACTGAGTTTATCGATAAAATGAAGCGACTTTTTAAAGAACAGGTTCCCGAATCAGTTCATGAGTTAAAAGCTGCCTATCTCAGCAATGATTATGTACTCATGGCTAAAATCGCGCATAGGATGAAACCCTCCATAGACACCATGGGTATTGTCAGGTTGAAAGAAGTAGTAAAGGAAATTGAAGCATCTTCTGGGGCTGAAGGAGAGTCAGGAAGACTGGACGCGCTCATACAGACCTTGGAAGACACAATTACAGAGGTAATCTCTAAATTATAACTATAATTTAAGATGAGCAGGAAAATCAATATCAAAGCAGTACCATCTATTGAAAAGGTAGTAGACCTGGAAATGGAGGAAACTGTTACGTTGAAACATTTTTTCAATTTATCACAGGATCTAATTTGTATTGCAGGAACTGATGGATATTTTAAAAAAGTTAACCCTGCCTTCCAGACCCTACTTGGCTGGGATACAGCTGTATTGTTGAGCATTTCTTTGTTTGACTTCATACATCCTGAGGATGTGCAGATTACCATAGCAGAGATGGCAGAATTAAAAAAGGGGAAGCATACTATAAATTTTACGCATCGGTTTAAAACGAAGGCAGGAGACTATAAAACACTGCAATGGACCGCAGCACCCGACTTATCCAGTGGTCAGATCTTTGCCATTGGCAGAAATATTACTGATGCTATTGAAAATCAACAGCAGCTAAAAATTAGTGAAGAAAAATTAAAGCGCTTTTTTGAAAACTCACAGGGTTTAATGTGTACCCATGATCTGAATGGAAAGTTCCTTTCCGTTAATGATGCCGGTGCATCTATTTTAGGTTATTCCAGAAAAGAGATTGAACTTATGAGTTTATTTGATGTGGTTCCTGAAAGCAACCACACTCCCTTAAAGGAATATCTGGAAACGATTAAAAATACCGGAAGTGCAGGTGGAAGGATGCTAACCAGAGATAAAACCGGGAATAAAAAGATATGGTTTTTTAGTAACGTTTTAGAAAATGGGCTAAATGATGAACCGTATATCATAGGTAATGCTGTGGACATTACAGAACAGTATTACCTGGAACAAGATCTGAAAACTGCAAAAATACATGCTGAAAAAGCAAGTATGGCAAAATCCGAGTTTCTCGCTAATATGAGTCACGAAATAAGAACCCCGTTAAATGGGATAATTGGCTTTACAGACTTGGTTTTAAAAACAAAACTTAACAAAACCCAGCATCAGCATCTCAGCATAGTTAATCAATCAGCAACAACTCTCTTAGAAATCATTAATGATATTCTTGATTTTTCCAAAATCGAAGCCGGGAAATTGGAATTAGAAATTGAAAAATGTGACCTTTATGAAATCTGTTCTCATGCCACCGAGAT
Source organism: Pedobacter polysacchareus (assembly GCF_019802255.1). GTDB lineage: Bacteria > Bacteroidota > Bacteroidia > Sphingobacteriales > Sphingobacteriaceae > Pedobacter > Pedobacter polysacchareus. The sequence continues at coordinate 558,616 of NZ_JAHYSS010000003.1, forward strand.
CATTCATTTCCAAACACACAAGAAGCAGTTAAATGTCATACTAAATATTGCAGCTAATGTCCCAAACTTTATATGGGCCGATGCTGTCCGGCTGAAACAAGTTTTAGTTAACTTACTGAGTAATGCGACAAAATTCACTGACAAAGGTGAAATCGAACTCAAAGTGGAATCTTTAAAAAATTTAGCAGGAGAAAGTACGATCCGATTCGGTGTGAGAGATACTGGTATAGGCATTAAACAAGACAAATACGATAAAATTTTCGAGGCTTTTTCACAGGAAGACACCTCTACTACTAAAAAATATGGGGGAACAGGACTAGGCCTTACGATTTCAAATAAGTTGCTAAAAATAATGGACAGCAGGCTTGAATTGATTAGTGAAATTGGAGTAGGGAGTTTGTTTTATTTTGACCTTAATTTAAAGACTGAACTGGGTGAAGCTGCTTTAATTCACAAAAAACAATCGCCTTATGCAACAGCACCTCCCACATTAAATCAATATTTAGATTGCTGTTTTAAGATCATGATTGTTGAAGATAATGAAATCAACATGTTTCTTCTCAAAACTATCATTTTAAAAATCATGCCCCGATCTATTATTATTGAAGCAGGTAACGGGTCTTCATGCCTGAATCATTTAGAAAACGAAGTCGTAGATCTCATTTTCATGGATGTGCAAATGCCAGAAATCAATGGTTATCAAGCAGTAAGTAGAATAAGAAAGATGGATAACTCCTCTCATGTTCCTATCATTGCTTTAACTGCCGGCAATGTTAAAGGTGAAAAAGAAAAGTGTATTGAAGTGGGAATGAATGATTTTGTTCTAAAGCCTATTGTTGAAGAAACTATCCTTCTCCTCCTGGAAAAATGGCTTCTGAATACCTTAAACAGCGAACAACCCAACACAAATCAGCCCATGCACTTTAATCTTGAACGATTAAACATGTATTGTGATCACGATGAGGAAAGACTGACTAAACTATTAGCAATGATCAAGCAGCAATTGCTGGATTCCCTATTAAGTCTTGAACTGTATGTAAAACAACAGGATCTACCATCAATAAACAGCCTTGGCCATAAGCTTTATGGTACTGCAATGGCGGCGGGTTTTGATCTTTTAGCATTGCTTGCAATGGAGCTAAAGAATATGGATACTTTCCTGGTTTTTGACATGGAAGTCCTATTAGCCAAAACGAATTTAGAAATAGAAACCATCCTCAACTTACTGTAAGTTAAGACAGGTTGGTAGATGAGGAAACAAAAGCTCCTCTTAAAATATTGAAGAGGAGCTTTCTATATCTTATATATTTAGGTCTCCCTCACGGCCTATATCAAGTTTTTGGCCCGAAACTGCACTTGCTGCAACTTTTAAAAAGGTCACCAATTTATTTGATTTATTATCCCAATAATGCCCTTCCGAAGGGCTAACTTTTAAAATTCTAATGCGTGGATCTTCTTTTCCTTTTTCAAACCAGCCCTCGATCATCTTATTCCAGTATTTATCTATCCTGGATTTATCCTGAGATACTACTGCAATTCCATTAATACTAAGAAAATTGTAATTACTAATATCCGAGTATAAAACACTGATCTGATTACTTTTTTGCAGGTTTTGATAAGTTTCACTTTCAGAAGAAAACAGGAACCATAAATTACCTTCCTCATCTACTTCCTGCCTACTCATGGGCACAGCATGAAGCTGAGCAACATCAGCAGTATTGGTACACATCATTCCAATATCAATCTTATCAACCAGGGTTTTTAACTTCTCTATTGCCTCAGGGCGATCTAAATTCTCTGTACTCATAAATGTTCTTAAAAAGATTTTCTAAACACCAAGTGTCTTTGTACTGCAACACCCGGAACAATTATGATACATAACAAGTACACGAAATATATGTTTCATAGTTAGCACTTGACCAGCGCATAAACATGAAGACAAAATGCCGCTGCTATAAAATTCAGCAGGGAAGGCGCAAGAATCGAGATCAATGTAAAACAAGAAAGCGATTAAATAGGAATAATGCTATTTATGTTTAGTAAAATACTCATACGGTTAATTAAATAAATTTCAATATCGGCCAATAGTTTAAATTAAATCATAAAATTTATAGTGTGCAATTGGCCGATTCACAAACTAACCATTTGTAAACCAAAATTTTAAACTCATTCCCAATGAAAATTAAATATTTAAGCTTATTGCTGACAGGACTTATTTTTAGTTCTTGTAAAAATGGCATTCAAGATTCCGAAAACCCAGAATCCCTGCTGTCATCCAATAAAACCAACGCTGATCTTTCCACCTTAGCAGTTAGTGTCACTTTAAATGCCGATGGCCCGGGAAATACCTACAGTTTACTCAATAGCGTACTGGGCGGAACCGCCTACGAAGTACCAGATTGCGGACATCTGCAGGACCACATTAGTGAAGTATTTGATTCCGGGCTCAATACAAATGTATTTGTGTTTTCCGCACATGTTGCATTAGACGATGACAGGTGCGAAGCCAGCGATCGTCAGCGTACGGAAATTAAAACTTATGGTCCTTCGCCGGCAAACCTTAAAGCTACGAATGGTGAAACCGTTACCTATCGCTGGAAATTTAAGATGGATGCAGGTTTCAAGGCTTCTTCCAGCTTTACCCACCTTCACCAGATTAAAGCTGGCGACGGTGATGATGGATCTCCCCTAATCACCATTACACCGCGATATGGCGCAAATAATACAGACAAAATGGAGCTGATTCACATCAACTCCTCAGGTACAACTACTAAAGTTAAGACAGTTAACCTGGCCCCGTTCAAAGGCAATTGGGTGGAAGTTGTAGAAACCATTAAATTTGGTTCTTCCGGAACCTATAACATCACCATCAATAAAGTAAGTGATGGCACAAGTTTGATGTCTTATAGCAATTCCAATATGGATTTGTGGAGAACAGGCACCACTTTTTGCCGGCCAAAATGGGGAATTTATCGCAGTCTGAATAATTCTTCGCAATTGAGGGATGAAGAGGTTCGTTTTGCTAATTTCTGCATTGCAGAAGGAAACGCTACTTGTCCATAGTTTATGGTTATCTAAATACAAAAGCATTCAAAAAAGCGCGCGCTCTTTGAATGCTTTTGTAACCTATCCTAATTCTCATTTCCTCCTGAGGTTTTATCTGTTTTATTGGTGATGGAGGTAATCACCTGATCCAGCTCAACTGAGGATTGGCTGAGGTATTCTATAAGTTCCTTACTATGCTCATCAATACAATTGTATTGCAATAAATCCGCCAAGGCCATGATTTTTGTTAAAGGTGCCCGTACTGCATGAGACTGTAACCAAGCAATTTCCTTAAGTCTATTGTTTTGTTCTTTAATGGCGCTCATTTGCTTTTTACTTTCAGAGATGTCCTGCATTGCCCCGATCATTCTATATGGATTTTGATTCGAGTCAAATCCAATATATCCTCTGTCCATGATATGGCGATAAATACCATCACCACACAAAAAACGGTATTCATCCTTCCAAAATTCTATGCCCTGTTCAATGTATGACCCGATCTTTCCCACTACCCTCGGGCGATCTTCAGGATGGATATTATTCTCCCACCAGGAAGCATCTGTTAACAGCCCGGGGGCCTTATATTTTAAAACCCCACTTATTCCAAGGTTCCAGCTGATTTTCTTCGTTTTAAGGTTATAATCCCAGATGACATCCCTGGTGGCTCTGGCCACAATCTTATAGCGTTCAACGCTCTCAAAAATCTGCTTTTCCTGCTCCACTCTTTCAGTAATGTCCCTGGAATTACACACAATTCCTAAAATGGAACTGTCTTCGCTTAGATTTGTGGCACGAGTCTCAATCCACCTCCATTCTTCATTTATGTTTTTAAATCTGAATGGGGAGAACTGCACCTGATAATTGGTTTTTAATTTTTCAGCATCTTTGACTACCTGCTTCACATCATCGGGATGAATGAAACTCAAAGCGCTTTGACCAATAAAAGCGTTAGACTCTATTCCCAGAACCCTTAATGAGGTTGGGCTTACATATTTGTAGTTCAATTCCAAATCAACAATTGCGATCAGATCGGATCCTTCCTGAACCAGGGCTTTGAATCGCTGCTCACTTAAAGCCAATTGCTGCTCAGCGGTAATCCTACTGGTAATGTCTTGAGCCAGCACCAGCCTTGCCCGTATTCCATTGAAATCAATTAAGTTACTTTCAATTTCGACAAAAATCATTTCGCCGTTCTTTTTGACATGCCTAAAAAAATTATTATAATATTTGCCATTTTTAATATTTTCCTTGACAATAGTATTGACAACGGCCACATCTTCCGAGGGTCTTATATCGGTAATTTTCAGCTTTAAAAATTCCTGTTTGCTGTACCCGTATTTCAGTTCCGCAGCAAGATTTACCTCTAGAAAGAACAAGCTCTGAGTGTCAAAAACCCACATTGGCAAAGGTGACTTTTCGAATAAATTATAAAGGCTGTTTTGGTCAATTGTACCCTGCATTTATTTAGATTTAGGTGGGATGATGGAATGAAAATAGGAACTAAAAATTCAGGAAATCTAATAAAACGCTAATTCTACATTAAATTTAGAATAAGTTAAGGTTTATAGTCATAAAACAATTTAATTCCATTCTTGTTTAGATAGCCACGATTATGGAGACCAATGTCGCCAACCGCCAAATGGCTGACCAGAATAAGACACCAGCCATTCTATAAGCGGCCGTAAATTTCAATTTTGTGGTAAAGTTCATCTGGCTTGAATGGCTTGCTGATGTAATCATTCATACCAGAATCAAATGCTTTGTATTGAACATCCAACATAGCGGAAGCAGTCAGCGCTATTATAGGTAGTTTCTTAAATTTATCACCCGACAAGGCTCTGATGGCTGTTGCACTTTGGTATCCATCCAAAACCGGCATCTGTAGATCCATAAAGACCATATCATAGTCCTTTAGTTGTACCTGTTGTAAGGCAAGCAAGCCATTTCCTACAACATCACATTCTACCTGCCAGAGCTTCATGAATTGTTTTACCAGGATTGCGTTAATTTCATTGTCCTCGGCCATAAGTACTTTAATTCCCTTTAAATTTTTCAAAGCTTTTACCGGAACTATTTTCCGTTCTATAATTGGCTCATCACTGCCATTGTTAAAGCTCAAACCGAATTTAAAACTGGAACCGACCTCAGGCGTACTCTCTACCTCTATACTCCCTCCCATTAGTTCAATAAGTCTCTTTGTGATAGCCAGTCCAAGGCCAGTTCCACCATACTTCCTGTTGGTATCTGCATTTGCCTGGGTAAACCTTTCAAAAATGAATTCCATTTTATCCTTCGGTATACCGATACCAGTATCAGTCACCTCAAAATCAATGATGGTTTGAACCTCGTTTCTGCTCACAAAAAAAGCAGAAATGCTAACCTTGCCTTTAGATGTAAATTTAATAGCATTGTTGATCAGATTGGTTAAGATTTGCCCCAGACGAACAGGGTCACCCATAACGGCCTCTGATAACTGCTCGTCTATGGACAGCTCTAACTCCAGTCCTTTCTCCCTCGCTTTTGCCAATAATGAGAAGCGGATATTTTTCAGCAATTCAGGTATACTGAAATCAATCAGTTCGAAGGTGATTACCCCTTCTTCCATTTTGCTGAAATCAAGAATATCGTTGATTAATACCAATAAATTATCGCCTGAAAATTTTAGTAATTTCAGGTATTCCAATTGCTCAGGATTGGGATCTTTCAGCAAAAGTAAATTTGTAAAACCAATTACCGCATTCATAGGGGTTCTGACTTCATGGCTCATGGTAGCCAAGAATTGGGATTTCGCATTAGCAGCTTGTTCAGCAAAATCTTTTGCCATAATCAACTCATTTTCAGCGTTTTTTTGAGCTGTTATATCCATTATGGCACCGTAAAGTTTGGTCACTTTTCCATATTCATTAATAAAAGGCTTACCTATGGCATGGATATACCTGATTTGACCATCAGATAAAATAATACGCAAATTAAATTCAGATGTAATTCGTTCATCAATTGTATGTTGAACTATCCTCTTATAAGTTTCCTTATCATCAGGATGGATCATTCTTCCAAAACTTTGGGTATTTGGCCCTTCCTTTTCTGGAATTAATCCAAAAATACGGAACGCTTCATCGGACCAATAGTTCTTACCCGTAACCAAATCAGCCTCCCAACTGCCGCTATGTGTCAACTCCTGAGTGTCTGAAAGTAATGCCTGGTTGATCTTGATTAATTCGGTCGCATGTTTCTGTTCTGTAATATCGTTCCATACAGCTAACAATACAGTCTTACTATTTATATTAACTGGTTTTAATGTTACCAATACTGTAAAAGTCTCTCCATTAATCCGCTTATGTAGCCACTCAAATTGATGATAGCCATTTTTATAGGCCAAGTTGTCCATTTCAAGAGACTTTTCACTTGAAAGCCGACCATCTGGCTGATATTTAGGCGAAAAGTCTGCCGGATGGCAAGCAAGCACCTCCGCTTTATTATTACAGTTCAACATAACAATGGCCATATCATTACAGTCAATTACGCCTTTTGTTCCGAACAAAAAATGAGCATCAGCTGAATATTTAAAGATCACGCTAAGGATTTCTTCAGACAAACGCTTTTCTGTAACATCCTGAATTATCCCATAGAGTTTAACTGCGATTCCATTTTCAAAAACAGCTTTTCCTGATGTCCTGATCCACTTTTCATTACCTCTGTCTGTAACAACGGAGACTTCAGCATCCCAGGACTCTCCACTTTTTACCGCCTTTTCGATTAAATTGATGATCAGGACCCTGCCTTCGGCAGAATAGAAACTAAGTGCATGATCTAGATCCGGCACTATTTCCGGTTCAACTTCATGGATTACGTATACCTCATCAGACCAGAAAAGGTGATTCGTAGGTAAATCCAGCTCCCAGGATCCCGTTTGTGTGAGTTTACCCGTTTCAGTAAACATATCAAACGTGTGCTTTTCTTTCGTGACATCCTTAAAAAACCCATCAATGGTAGTTTTACTTGAACTGCTTATTTCGCCTAAACCTTGTATCCATTTTTTCTTACCAGAAGGCAAATTAAAATAGCCTTCCCATTTCCAGGGGATTGACAGACTTATTGAGACTTCTAATGAACTTAGAAATGATTCCCTATGCTGTTTTGATAAGAGATTCAGCAGTACTTCCATATCGTTAATCAATAAACTTGGATTCAATTCCAATTCCTTTTCAATTGCAGCACTGACAAATAAAAATGAATAACGACCTTCATATTCATGAATTCTAAATACAACACAAGGTATTTCCTTAAAAAAAGTAGAAAGATCAAAATTATCTATTGGGATTGACATACATTTTGGGTGCTAAAAAAATCTGTAAATTGATTGCCTAATAAGTTACACCCATTATCATCCTATTGGTATACATCCAACTGATCCAAAAATGAGGCATAACACTAATTTTCTGAAAACAACACAGACTCTTTAATCAAAGAATGGTTTTCATAAATCATCAAATATTTTATTTTTTTATTATAGTTTTTTTAAACAAGCCTGGATTATCAGAACAAGGTATCTAAAGGAAAAACCTGCACGCGAAAGGCTTGAAGGTAAAGCCTAAAATTCGCTGTTTTATATTTTAAAAAAAATCTTAAAAGCACAGCCTTTATCTATAGCGCATTCTACTTCGATTTTGCCGCCAGAAGCATTGACGATCTTACGGATAAGGTACAATCCGATACCGGTACCATGTGTGACCAAGCTTAACCGCTTATATTTTTTGAAGATATGATCAACCTCATCCTTGGTGATACCTATACCATTATCGGTTATCGTCAATAGGATAAACTGGCCTTTTTTTTCAGTTTTGATACTAATCTCTGGCAGACGTTCTGGATGGCTGAACTTGATCGCATTCGTGAGAAGATTCAGCATCACGCTTCTCAAGTTCTTTTTGGCAAACCGAACCCTATTTTCACGAAAATCGGTATGAAAAATGACTTTAGAAACCTTAATATGTTCCGACATGAGCTCCTTTATCTCGTCAAATAATTCCGGAAAACTTTCCAGGGCTCCCTCATCATCTTCTGACTCCAAATGACCAATCCTGGCCAGATCGCTAATTATGGATTTAAAATTGGTAACCGCTTTATTCATCATCCCTGATAATTCCATGACCTCAGGGTCTTGAGTATTGAGCTTTTCATTCAGTATCTGTAGCAACATTTCAATGTTTACAATTGGCGCATTGAGGTCATGCGAAGCACCAAAAACAAAGTTGTTAAGATCAGCGTTAATTCTCAGTAAGCTTTGATTACTTTCATCAAGGCTGTGGTTGCTCATATCCAGCTCCCGCAATAGTTTCTTCAGTTCGCTGATGTCGTAAAAACTGATCACAGCTCCATCGGCTTTTTTGCTGTTCTTCTTCAGGTAAGGCATGGTCATCACCTGATAGACCTTTCCATTCGGCGCTTCTGCTTCACGCGTAATGTGTTCCTCATTCTGTATGACTTTTTTTATATCATCGATCAAAGTTTCAAATTTGATATTGGTGGTTATATTGCTAAGTGGCCTACCAATATCACTTTCTCGGATGTTAATGTGCTCCACTGCTCCCGGCGAATATCTTTTCAGCAGCAAGTCCTTGTCAACAAATAACTGACCATTTACATTACTCCTGAAATAATTATTCAGATCGTCATTCAGGTCCGTCAACTGATCAATGGTCAGCTCATGTTTCTTATTGACCGTTTTCAGTTCCTCGTTTACCGATTGAAGTTCTTCATTAGTGCTTTGCATTTCTTCATTAGCCGATTGCATTTCCTCGTTGGCAGACTGCAGTTCTTCATTAAAAGACTGCATATTTTCGTTGGAAGAGCCAATAAGCTCATGTGCTATAGTTATAGTATGTCTAAGCTGAGCCACCTCCTGTTCAAGGCTGATGACATGCTCGCGCATCACTTCATTGATATCCTTAATGTGAATTACATTCCCCTGTTTGTTACCCACTTGACTTTCTGTAAACAAGACCAACAGCAATCTTTCTTCCGACTCGCCAATATAAAAGGGGCTGATGACAATATCAATCAGTTTGCTTTTATCCTTGCCGGTACCGCCCATGCTAAGCCCATTAAGCACGAACCTTTCATTCAACTTTAGCGATTTCCATGCAGTAGCCTTGAAAAGTGTACAAATATGATCCGGTAAAAGATCAATCAGGTTATAGTTAAAATTAATAGGTTTCAAGTAAGATGCGGTATCTCCAAATGACTGAACAACATGCAGGGTTTCATCCGTACAAACACCGTTAAAAGCTCTTTCACTTAACAAGGCTGAATTGACCTGGTAGGCGAGTTCGCTTTTTGACACCAGAGTAACTTGCTTTTTGGTGACTGCTGTCTTCACCTGAAATTCCCGGATCCTATGGGATAAAAAGGTATCAGAGCTCATAACTCGCCCTGTTTTATAACTTTTCAGGATGTTCCATTTGCCGCTAACCTCTTGGAAGCCATTCATGATCAGAGAACCGCTCTCACTTGGCCCCAAAAAGAGATAACCACCCTCTTTTAATCCAAAATGCAGTAGGGAAAATACCTTTTGCTGTAAAGTCACATTCAAATATATCAGCAGGTTACGGCAACTGATCAGATCCATATTACAATACGGCGTATTATTGGTCAGGTTATGCTGAGCAAATATCAGCATCTTTCGTACTTCGTGTTTGATTTTATAACTTGTACCTTCTTTAGTGAAAAATTGCTGAAGCCTATCCTTGGATACGGTTTTAATAATACTTTCGGGGTAAATACCTTTCGAGGCGATATCCAGCGCCGCTTTACTAATATCCGAAGCGAAGATTTTGACCTCGATATTTTTGGGATATTTATTTAAATATTCTTTGATCAATATCGCTATAGAATAAGCTTCCTCTCCAGTGGCACAGCCAGCCACCCATATCTTCAATACTTCGGTATTGTTATTTTTGATAATGCCGGGGATAACGGTTTCTTCAATGATTTTAAACGCTTCCTGGTCACGAAAAAAAGAGGTTACGCTAATCAGGAACTCATTGGCGAGTAAAGTGACCTCTGAGGCATTGCCTGTTAGTAATTTATAATACTGACCTATTTCGTTCAAATGATGATGCTTCATCCGTCTTTTAATCCGCCTGATAATCGTAGGACGCTTATAGTCGAAAAAATCCAATGCTTGGCTGTCCTTAATTAGCGTTAATATTTGTCCGATTACCTCTTCATCGATTTGCGCCGAAGGTTCCTCAGTTAACTGATCCAGGACGCCATCCACGACATATTTCTCAATGAGTTGTGGCATGGATTTGGGTGAAATAATTCTGTCCGCAAAACCCGTCGCAATGGCTGCCAGCGGCATAGCACTGAAGCTTGCAGTAACCGGATCCTGAACTATTGTCATCCCACCAGCGTTTTTAATGGCTTCTATTCCTTTTGAACCATCATCTCCAGTACCGGATAAAATCACACCAATGGCTCTGTTTCCGCGCTCCTTTGCCAGAGCACTTAAAAAGTAATCAATTGTCATGTGCGGGCGGGCATGATGTTTTTTGTCCAAAAGAATCAGCCTTCCTTTTTTTATTGACATAAACTTCGCACTGGGAATGATATAAACCGTATTAGACTTAATATCTACATTATCAGTAGCTTCAACGACTTGCAGTTTACTATGCTGGGCCAGGATCTGCACCATCTGACTTTTAAAATCAGCAGAAAGATGCTGTATCAGGATATAGGATACGGAATCCAGTGGGGTATGATCAAAAAACACGGATATGGCTTCCAAGCCTCCGGCCGATGCTCCGATAGCTATAATATATTGTTGATCGACAATTTCAGTCATAAGCTAACGATAGTTTAGTGATTAAAGAATGGAAAAACATTCTTTAAAGATAAAGATATTCAAACGTAATAATTTATTTATTTTCAAGCATTTACACTTTAAATCATTTGAAGAATTGATCGAAAAAGTGGTTAAAGATGGGGCACTTATGTTAACCGGATATGGATTGGTCATGCGCATGACTTTACCTGGCCAATGATAAGGATATAGCCCCACAGGCTAATGTTACTATGCCTTCGTCATCAAAATTATACCAGAAAATAATTTTTAATTATTTTTAGACTTCAGAAAAATCATTAATAAATACACACAAAAGTAATTAACATATCTCCTGTAGATTATATTTTACAAACAAATTAATCCACCTGATAGGCTCTTCTACTCCTGCAATACAAAAACAATTGTAATGCACAAACAGTACAGTCTTTAAAACGGCATGTTTACCAGGGTTAAGTGTTTTCCAGTATATGGTAGCAGGCTGAGAAATGTTGAAGTTTTTAACTGACACGGCAGAGTGGCCTCTGCTTACTTTGCTGCCCTTGGTACTCGAAGGGAATATAATTGAACTTATTTATCCTATAGGGGAGTAAGGAGCAAATAGAAGTTGCCAGAACAAGATCGTTGCATTTTAACTAAGCGTTTTCTTTAGGTATCAGAAGATTCATTCCTATGAACTTCTTTAACAACTTTGTCGAGATCTGTAACACTTTGAACAATCATTTTTGCAGCATCTTTAACATCTACCAGGTCAGTAGCCTCTTGTATTAATTTCCCAAGCCCCAACAGATTTGCAACATATCGGCGAATTGAGTGAGAATGACTGATCTTAATCTCGTGGAGCTTTCCACTAACTTGCATAAATTCAGTGATATCATGACCAATACAAAAGATCCCAATGGGTAAATCATGGTCATTGAACATTGCCTTATATTCCCATTTTGTAATAATAAACCCACCGTTACCATCATGCTTACGTAAAGTTGCAGGAAAAACTGATGCTCTATGCATAAATGCTTTTTCGGCAACAGCTTGACAAATTTGTTGATCTTCTTCGTGCATAGTTATCCCATAATGCTTACCTACAAGATCACCATGAATAGTTTGAAAAGCTTCAGTGTAATGCCTGTTAAGATAACTGTATTTAGAATCCATATCTACTGCTATAAGATAATATGTTCTTGACTCACCTAACAATTCTTTAATTGCATGAAAATGTTCTATACTATTCATAGCTCAAAAGTACATAGAAAAGGTAGCTTAATAATTAAGGGTGTTCAATATGTTTAAAGCATCCAGTTAATTGCTTTGAACTATGATGAGGTACAAAACTTTATCCAAGATACAAAGGAAACATGAAACTATGCAAAACAATCCCTTAGCATCGCAAAGCAACATCAAGCAAAAACCCCTCTGAATTACCGCTCAGAGGGGCTTTACAAGGTTAAATTTGTTTAAACAAGCCCAATTCCGAAATAGTAGGGTTTAAACGTGATTGTTCAATTCTTAACCTGACTTTTAAAGCCGTAACAGGCTTAAATTTAACTAAACGTTTATATCCAATTGTGGTACCCTCGGTAACCTTTTTCCAATCGGTACCCGCCCAATATTCGAGTACAAATTTCTCTACCCGCTGACCGATAGTAATATTTTCCTGAAGGGATAGTACATCAAAGGTTTGTGCTGTTTTGAATGTCAGTTCAATTATAGCAGTGCTGTCTTTTCCTTTTGTAGTCCAATTCGTTTTATATCGACCATCTAGTAAAGCTTTTGGGTTTACTCCATTAGCAGATGCAATTACAGCACCTTTAGCAAGGTTCACCTTAAATGTTTCTGTTCTAAGTTTAGTCCATCCTTTTAGACTATTGATATCACTTTCGCTGATCAGTCCATCAGTATTTGGCGGAATGTTTAGTAGTAATACACTGTTTTTACCTACTGAATGGTAATAGATGTCGAGCAGTTTATCCGGAGATTTAACTTTGCTGTCTTCAGCAGGATGATAAAACCATCCCGGCCTGATAGACACATCCGTTTCTGCTGGATACCACACTAGCCCTTTTGCATTTTTCAGCTGATCTCTACCACCGATATCCTGTCCTTTTATAAAACCTGAGGGTTTTATATTGATCTCTTTTTGCGAAGTTGCTGATATCTCGGATTGATCGAGGTTATTAGCCGGAAGTACACTCCACTCAGTTTCTCTACCATAGCCGGTTTCGGTGCCTACCCAGCGTACATCCGGCCCCATAATGGCAATAGTTGCTTTAGGCTGTAATTCACGGATATGTGCATACCAGCGGTTAAAATCATACGCTTGTTTTTTACCATTAGGCCCTTCCCCGTTTGCGCCATCAAACCATACTTCATCAATTCTTCCGTATTGAGTTAATAGTTCAGTCAACTGATTTATAAAAAAATCATTATAAGCCTCCGTACCATAAACCGCGGCATTCATATCCCATGGAGAAAGGTAAATTCCGAAACCAATTTTAAATTTCTTACAGGCATCTGCCACTTCTTTTACCACATCACCATTCCCTTTTTTCCATGGACTGCTTTTTACAGAATGGGTAGTCGTTTTTGTTGGCCAGAGGCAAAAGCCATCATGATGTTTGGCGGTTAATATTACTTGTTTAAAACCAGCATCCTTAGCTGTTTTTACCCATTGTTCTGCATCAAGTCTTCTGGGGTTAAATATTTCAGGGCTTTCTTTTCCGGTTCCCCATTCTCTATTGGTGTAGGTATTGATACCGAAATGAAAAAAAGCGGTCAGCTCCAGTTGTTGCCAGCGCAATTGTCTGGATGTAGGTGTAATACCAGCAGCCTTTTTAATAATTTCGGCGGAGCTTTCATTTGGATCAATTATAGCATAATTGGTTTGTGCATTAACCAGACAACTAAATGTCAGCAGAGAGCCCAATATAAAACAGGTTTTTATCAGCATGTTATTTCTTTTTAAATGATTTTTGTTCCAAAATCACCTTGGCATCCTTGTCCTCAAACTTCTCAATTTGTTTATTTAGCACTTTATATAAGTTGGCCGTTACGGCTTCATAACCTTTTTTGCCGTATTTGTTATCCATTTCATGTGGGTCGGTTTTCAGATCGTACAATTCCCAACCTGAAACACGTTTATAAAACCTGATCAATTTATATCTTTTAGTACGGATCCCAAAGTGCGGAGAAACAGAATGTTCTCCATTTTCATAATAATGATAATACAAAACCTGTCTTCCCTTATCTGCTTTATTTTTTAAGGCGGGTAACATAGAAACCCCTTGTATAGCTGTAGGAATGGGAATCCCGGCTGCATCAAGCAAAGTTGGGGCAATATCCAGGTTCATCACAAAACGATCAGAAATGGTTCCGGCTTTAACCTGACCGGGGTATCGCATGACCATAGGCGTGCGAAAGGACTCTTCATAAATCCAACGCTTATCAAACCAACCGTGCTCACCCATATAGAACCCTTGGTCAGACATATAAATTACAATGGTATTCTGGCTGAGGCCATGTTTGTCCAGATAATCCAGTGTCCGCCCGATATTTCGGTCCAGAGAAGTGGCTGTACTCAGATAATCGCGCATATAACGTTGGAATTTCCATTCTGTAAGTGCTTTCCCCCGCAGTTTCAAGGTGTTGAACTGTGCTTCAATAGGTTTATAATAGGCATCAACCTTTGCGCGCTGTGCCGCATTCATCCTGCTAAAGTTACCATCTTTGTTTTCTTTATCGTCAGAGCCAAACATCTTTAAATCATAGCCCATCAGCATAGTTTTTTCGATAGACATGTCCTGTTTGCTGGCAGCAGTTCGATTCTGATACTTATCATAAAAATTAGCTGGTAACGGAAAGTTGACCTGATCAAACCTGCCAAGGTCGGCAGTATCCGGCAACCAGACCCGATGCGTGGCCTTATGTCCGATCACCAGACAAAATGGTTTAGACGGGTCCGTTTTATCCAGCCACTTTTCGGTTTCATCGGTAATGACATTAGTCACATAGCCATCAATCCTCTTTTTACTGCCGTCCATCATGTCAAAATCCGGATTATAATACTGTCCCTGATCTGGCAGAACCTGCCAGAAATCAAAACCCTGAGGCTTGCTTTCCAGATGCCATTTGCCAATCCATGCAGTTTGATAGCCACCGTGCTGCAATTGCTTCACAAAAGAGTCCTGATCACCATTAAAAACTGAGCTTTCATTATCCTTGAATCCGTTTTTATGGCTGTATTTTCCAGTCAGGATAACCGCTCTACTGGGACCACAAATGGAATTGGTTACGTATGCCTTATCAAAGCGCACACCTTCTTTTGCAATCCTGTCTATATTGGGAGTCTGCATCATCTTACTGCCATAAGCACTTATCGTCTGATAGGCATGATCATCCGAAATGATAATGACAATATTTGGCCTTTTCGCACCAACTCCTGTTTGCCTGGTTTGTGCGAAAAGAACTGCGCTACTACCGATCAATACAAGGGAGATTAAGATTTTAACTAGTTTCATCGGACTTCCATATTATTGTATAAAAAAGGGGCTGAAGTAAACACACTTCTACCGGTCCCACTTAACCTTTTAGAGTGAAAGTATAACTTATTGTTAAATCTGATCCAGTCTTTTACTTTTTTTGGAGACCAAAGTACTTCAGACAAAGCGAGCATCCTGGGCAAAGCCATTTCCTCCATATCCGAAACCGAGTCGATAAACTCAGTCCAGAGACAAGCCTGTGCACCTAAAACAAAAGAAGACTCAACGGTACTAAGCGCAGCAGGGATCGGTTCATAATCATACACATTCTTCAAAGTATTGATAGAGTATCTGGCGGCAAGAGGTTGTGGAATGCTTAAGGTATCAGCCTGATAGCGGTTAAAATAAAGGGGCTTTACAGGAGTCATCACCACAGGATGGTGCATTCTGGCCGCTTGAATTCCACCTTCCTCACCTCTCCAGCTCATTACAGTAGCTTCAGGAGCCAATCCACCTTCCAGAATTTCATCCCAGCCAATTAGTTTCTTCTTATTTTTGTGTAAAAATGAACCTATGCGTTTGATGAAATAGCTTTGGAGTTCATGTTCATCCTTTAATCCTTCATTTTTGATCCTTTGCTGACAGGCAAGGCATTTTTTCCAGCTGGTTTTATTCACTTCATCTCCCCCTACATGAATGTATTCAGAAGGGAAAATGGCCATCACTTCTTTCAATACGTTTTCCAGAAATTCAAAGCTATTGTCTTTACCTGCGCAATAATTGGCTAAGGCATTTGGGTCACCACCAAAAGAACTTCTAACCTCTTGTGCCTGTCCAGTACAGGAAAGTTCAGGGTAAGCAGTAATGGCTGCATCAGAATGCCCCGGCATTTCAATTTCTGGCACTACCATAATATTTTTTTCACCTGCGTACCTGACAATTTCCCTGGCCTCCGTCTGGGTATAAAATCCGCCGTAACTAAAAGTATCCAGGGGTAAAACTTGGTTCTTCTTATAAAAAACACTACCCGGAATCTCTTTACGCCAGGCCCCAACTGAGGTTAGCTTAGGGTATTTTTTAATTTCCAGGCGCCAGCCTTCAGAATCAGTTAAATGCCAATGAAAGACATTCATTTTATACATAGCCATCAAATCGATATAACTCTTTACGGCTTCAGTTGAAAAGAAATGCCTGCTGACATCGAGCATCATCCCACGCCATTTAAAACGTGGATAATCGGTGATCTTTAAAAATGGCAGTTGCAGCTCGGCATTTGTACGATAAACTGGGAGCAATTGAAGCAGGCTTTGCAAGCCGTAGAAAACCCCTTTATCGGTATTGGCCGAAATGGTGATTCCTTTTACATCGATTGTCAGATGGTAACCTTCATCTCCGATCAGCTTATCTGGTTCTATCAGCAAACGAACCTGACTTTGCGCCTTGTTTTTATTGTTTATTAATTTAAAACCCGAAACTGAAGCTACAACGTCAGTAAAATAGCTGGAATGTCTGGCAAGCAGAGGATTTTTGGCATCAAAATATATCCTTGTACCCTTGCCAATGGTAAATGTACCTTCGTAGACTTCCATTTTTACCGGCTCGGGTATGATATTTATTTTAGTCGCAAAACTGCTGTTTATCCAAAAGGATAAACAGATGAACAGCAGTAGTTTCATTTTATGCATGGTATTCATAAGAAGTGTTTAGCTGGGTTTATTAATATCCATAATTTTGTTGATTAGCAGGGATCCCTTCATTGGAATTCATTTCCGACTGTGGAATAGGCAACAAGAGGTTTTTCCTAAGCTGATCTGGTGTAGATGGCAATATCCGATCTCTGAAAGCAGTATTGTTATTGGATGCTATCGCATTAGCTACAAATGCTTTTGTGATATTGTGATTGTTATTTCTATCAACAATTAACTTAAAAAAGTCTACGCCTCGTCTGCGTGCATCCACATACATTTCATATTCACCTCCTAACTCAAATAAACGTTCATTAAAGATCTTTAACCTCATCTCATCGGGGGCCAGTTGTGCGAGCAGGCTTTTAGGATAAACCGAAGGAGTATTTGCTGAAGTACGAGCCCTGGTTAATACGGCATTCAGATATTCTTGTGCTTTACCGGGATTACCAAGTTCATTTTCAACATCAGCCATCAACAAAAGAAAGTCGGCATACCTGTAAATCATTAAGTTTTTATTGCTGTTTTGTGCTGTAGCAGCTACGTCCATTTGCTTTACAAAATATGGCCAGCCTTGATGATCTCCCACGCGGGTTGTAAATAAGGTTTTTAACGCCGTTGAAAGCTCTTCGACTTTAGGATTGGTCGGATCTGCCAGTGTAGCATATCTGATTGAATCTGTTGCAATAGTATTTACGCCTGCAGTTCCTCCCAGGTACGGATAGGAAAATACCCGGAAATTATTAGTTTTTATTTGCGAGAAGCTCGATGCAAAGGTCACTTTTAGACGTGGGTCGTCGGGGTAAGTCCCTCTAAACTGATCATAAAAAGCTTTAGAAACCTTTATTCTCGCAAACGAAATTCCAGCTGTTGAGTTAGCCGGTGAAAATATCCAGTTTGCCCTGTTACCTACATAAGCTGAGGTTGTAGAAAAATTCAATTGAAAAATTGATTCTGAAGAATTGTTAACTGTATTTACAAATAAAGATGCAAACTTAGGCATCAGACTGTAATTACCCAGTTCAAATACTTTATCGCCGTATTGTTTAGCCTTCGCCCAGTTGGCTGAAGAAGGGGTATTATCATGACTCCCCAACATCCAATACAACTTAGCCAGATATGCATAAGCTGCATATTTGGTTGCTTTACCATTTGCAGCAGCCCCCAACTGTTCTTTTGTAGCTAAGTTTTCTGCTGCGAAAAGCCAGTCTTCCGCGACCTGGTTGTACACCTCTTCCCTTGATGCACGACCTTTAGCAACTGTTACTGAAGTTGTCGGCTCAATTCTTAAGGGAACACCACCAAAGACATTTGCCAGGTTATAATAACACAATCCCCGCAAAAATCTGGCTTCAGCTACAGATTGCTTTTTGTAAGCATCACTTAAGTCACTTTCCTGTATACTATTGATAAAGTAATTACACTCACCAATTACTTTGTACCAACCGCTCCATACCATTCCAACCAGTACATTGGTAGTAGGTATATTCATAGAGGTATAAGTATCCTGATCGCTGCCATTTGTCTGAGCCCAGCCCAAACCCGATGCGCCGACCATAATCTCAGGAACTCCCTGCCCATAAGCATTGTAGTTTGTCATGTATCCATAACAGCCATTCAGCGCCAGATTTGCAGTAGTTTCACTCTCAAAAGCGGTTTTACTGTTGATAGAATATTTTGGATCTTCATCCAATAATTTTTTGCAGGATACTGTACTCAATGCCATAACCAGCAAACTCAGGAATTTAATATATGTTGATGTTTTCATGACCGTCTTTTTTAAAATGTAACATTAAGTCCAAGGATAAACTGACGTGGATTAGAGAAGGAATTCAAATCTATTCCTGGTCTTAGCCCATCAAAAGAAAAAGTTCTCATCTCGGGATCATAACCTGAATAATCCGTGATTAAAAACGCATTCTTAACAGAAGCGAATAAGTTTATATTTCCTATTTGATTATTTGTCCAGGTTTTAGGAACCGTATAAGCCAGAGTAATGTCGCTGCACCTTAAAAAGCTTGCGTCCTCTACATAACGATCATAAACTACATTTTGCAAAACACTGTTTACACTTGGATAAAGATTGGATTGTGCATTAGCACGCCATGCTCCGGCATAGGCCTTACCAATCATATTCGACGTTTGTTGCGATGGCATTTGCTCATAGCGAATGTTACCATTCACCACATCACCACCTTGTACACCGTAGAATGCTGCTGAAAACTTAAATTGTTTATAGCTAACTGCCGTTTGGAAACCATAGCTAAAGTCAGGATTAGGATTACCAATTATAGTTTTATCATTTACATCAATCACTCCATCTCCTGTTACATCTACGACCTTAATGTTACCTGGTGTTTGATTAAAAATTACTGATGTTGGGCTTACCTCACCGGTTTGGATGATCCCATCCGTTTTGTAGCCCCAAAACAATCCAGGTGCTTTACCTACAATAAAGATATTGGCTGTTCCAAAGTGATCACCTATAGAGTTCCCCAGATATGCTTTATACATTTCATTTCCGAAACGAGTTTCAGGGAGCCCAAGATCAATAATCTTAGCCCTATTGATACCGATATTCCCCGATAAACTCCAGCTAAAGCTTTCATTTTTTATCAGTTCACTACTTAATGATAGTTCGATACCTTTGTTACTTAGTGAACCCTGATTCATGGTAATCGACCCGAAAGATGTAGATGCCGGCAGATTTTTTTCTATCAGCAAATCATTAGTTTCTTTGTAGTAAGCATCGATTGTTCCACTAAGCTTTCCTTTCCAGAAATTAAAGTCTAGTCCGAGATTGTAAGCAGAAGTAGTTTCCCATTTCAGGTCACTATTTTGCAGGTTACTTACACCTATTGCAATTGCCTTTACGCCTGCTGCCGTTGCATAATCTACAATCTGTCCATAATCATAAAAACTGTTGTACGGAGAAATAGATTGGCTTCCGGTTTTACCATAACCAGCACGTAGCTTCAACTGATCAATCCATGCTAAGGATTTTATCCATTTTTCCTGATCAGCTCTCCATGCCAGGGCAAAAGAAGGGAAAGTGGCCCATCGGTTACCAACTTTGAATTTACTACTTCCATCAGCCCTTAAAGTAGCCGTTGCCAGGTATTTACCATTAAAAAAAGAAAGATTTAAACGGCTCAGATAAGACAAGAGTTGATAATCCTTTTGAAAAGGCTGAAGTGAATTTATGACAGATGCCATATGTAATCCATTAGTTCTTAAATCTTTGAACTGAAAATTACTGGCGGTAGTTGATTTGCTCAACCAATTGTAATCATCGTAAGTTACTCCCGCAGTTGCGGTGATGTTCACTATTTTACCAATGTGCCCATTATAGTTCAGCAGGTTCTCAAAGGTATAATTATTACTATTTAAATCGCCTAATGCCAGGAGACCATTGCTATTTTGCCCCTGGAACAACTGCAAGCCATACCATCTGGAACGGTCCTGAACTACAACATTCCCACCTGTCCGCACATTATAAGAAAAGTTCTTTGAAATTTTCCAGGTCAGGTCTGCAGAGGCCCGAACAGATTTTTCGTTAGCAATATCATCATAATCATTTAACCAGGACAGCGTGGTAGTTTTTGCTTCATCATTGCTAATCAACATCGGATCGTCTGAAGGAATTGCAAACGGAGCTGAATCGATCGCAGTACGGGTGATGGACCCCGTTACCCCGCCTTTTGTATTCCCTCCCGACATCATGTTGTTTTTTTTGATAGCTCCGCTCATGGACGCATTAAACGTCAGACTTTTCGAAATATCACCACCTAGATTTAACCTTAGACCGCCTTGTTGTAAGTCAGTTTCTTTTACCAATCCATTGATATTTTTATAATCCGCAGATAGGTAGTATTTAATTCTATTCTCGCCGCCACTTACTGAAAGATCATAATTTTGAGAAAATGCTTTTCTATAAATTTCCTTTTGCCAGTTTCTTTCGGTAACCAACCTATATGTAGCAGGATTATTTGCATCATAAACTTGTCCGGAAAAAACATATCTCATTTCATCACCTACCGGGTAGAACTGAGCTCCAGCAGCACCTAATCTTTCATTACGATAATTAGCGTATTCAGAAAGGTTCAACATATTTCTGAGGTTTGTGGCCTCTACGGTTGTGAAATTCGCACTTGCGTTTACCTTCGCCTTACCTTGTCTCCCTTTTTTCGTGGTCACAATAATTACTCCATTGGCACCTCTGGAGCCGTAAATAGCTGTTGCCGAAGCATCCTTCAATACCTGTATGTCTTCAATATCTGAAGGATTTAAATTGGTAAGTGGATTTTGAGGGATCTGAAAGTCACCCCCACCCAATGCACTTGCCGGAAAAGCTCCTGTAGATGCTTGTGGTATATTGTCGATAATGTATAAAGGTTGATTGTCCCCTCTTAAAGAATTTGCACCCCTGATGGTTACCGACATTGCTGCTCCTGGAGCAGCAACAGATCCAGAAACAGAAACACCTGCAACTTTTCCTTGTAATAAATTTTCAACGGAGAGTGATTTAGAAGCATCATTAGGATCTGGTTGTATGGAAGTAATTGCACCCGTTACATCACTCCTTTTTACTGTTCCATAGCCGATAACGACCACATCATTTAAAAGTTTGGTATCCTCGACAAGTGTGATATGAATGACACTTCTGTTTCCTACTATAATTTTTTGAGTCAGAAATCCGGTATAGGAAATTAGCAAAACCTCATTGGTTGCTGCCGACTGAATACTGAAATTTCCTTTAGCGTCGGTTGTGGTGTACCGTTTTGTACCTTCTATCTGAAGGGTGGCTCCAGCAATCCCCTTTTGAGATACATCTGTAACATTTCCTGTTATGTTGCGGTTTTGTGCAAAAGCCGCTACATGTAAGAAGAAAGAGACAAAAAATGCACCAATAAAAAATAGCCGGGATGACCTTGTTGTAAAACTACCTTGCATAATGATTAAATTTGGTTAATACTTTTTTTGGTTGGTTGAATAAAGTATGAAAGCTCTCGAGACTTTAATTGCTTCATCAAATTTAGCGGTGCAAGGCTATTCAACATGTTTGTTCCTGTCTGGATTTACTCCAAAATTGTCCATTATCACCATAAAAAAGCATTAAATAACAGCTATTACTTCCTTGTTGCGGTTCTTGTTGCTTATATTTAGGTCAAAGTAATTCACAGGCAGTTTGGCATACAGATACTCAAAGGCAATATTCCTATTGCTTCTCCTTTTTTCTTTGATCTGCAGTAAAGATACCCGGGGAGATCAGGGCTATTATTTTAAGCAAATATCCTTAAGCGAAGGCTTAAGCCAATCCACCGTCCGTTGTATACTAAATGATCATAATGGATTTATCTGGATTGGAACAAAATCTGGCTTGAACCGTTTTGACCGATATAGCCTTAAAAGCTATGTATATAAAAAAAACGATCTGAAATCAATTCCTGGCAACCAGATTAACTTTATACTGGAAGATAAGACTGGTAATATTTGGGTAGGTACAGAAAATGGCCTTGCCTTGTATAACCCAGGTAAAGATAATTTTGAGGTCATAAAATATCAAAATAAACCTTTACTGGTACGTTCAGCGGTTGAGCTGCCGGAAGGTGTAGCATTTGGCGGTGAGGGAATCATTTATGAATTTAACTTCTCGAAAAAACGTGTACAGGTTATCCCTACCACAGGTAAAGAAAAAAGCACCGATATGTTTACAGGGATGAGGCTGTGGCAAGATCATAAAGTACTTTTATATACCCGAAGAAATGGTGTTTGGGTATTTAATCCGAGAGATAAATCCTTAAATCCTGTGCATTTTATAAAAGAACGGGAAATAATGGCCCTATATGTAGATAAGCAACAGAAAGTTTGGATTGCTTCCTACGGACAGGGAATCAAGGCTTACGATAAAAATGGGATGCAGCTTTTCCATTACAACAGTCAAAATTCGGGACTCAATAACGATGTTGTACTGGATGTCCTTGAAAGTAACAATAAGCTCTGGATTGCTACTGATGGTGGCGGAATCAATATTCTGGACCTGCAATCCAAAACATTTTCCGCGCTGAAACATGTTCCAGGCAATTCTGCATCCCTTCCGGAAAATTCCATTTTAACATTATACCATGATCAGGAGGACAACCTTTGGGCGGGAAGTATCAGGGGCGGTCTCATTGCGATCAGGAAGGCTTTTATCAATACTTACAAGGATGCACCACTAAACAGCATATATGGGCTGAGCGAAAAGACAGTGCTCAGTATTTATGAAGAAAAAACGGGCATTTTATGGCTTGGTACCGACGGGGGCGGAATAAATCGTTTTGATCCAAAGAAAATGGTTTTTACGCACTATTTATCGACCTACGGTTTTAAAATTGCTTCCATTACAGCTTTTAGCGAGCAAGAGTTGCTTATTTCGGCATTTAGTAAAGGCTTATACGTTTTTAACAAGGTAACCGGGGCCATTCGCCCCTTTCACAGCAACAAAATTAATTCACAGGGCGAAATCATTAAGTCATCTGGTATAGCGGTAAATGTGCACAAAGTATCTCCCGATTACGTGTACCTATTTGCAAACCAGATTTTTCAATACCACATCCCAACTCAGAAATTCACTCTGGTTAAATACAGCTCAGTTCCAAATGCCCATAGCCCTTTGCTTAAAATATTTTCTGACGCAGAGCGGACTTATCTTTTTAGCCCATATGGCGTATTTGAACTTAATCATGCCCAGAATCAGATCAAAAGTGTTTTTCAGCTTCAGCCTGATGGGAATCCTATTACTGCTGTAGGCCGCGACAAACATGGCATTTTTTGGGTAGGAAACCGCGAGGGATTGATGCGCTACGACCCTAAACAACGGGTCCTAAAAGAGATAAAGACCAGTTTATTCAGTGAAGTTTCGACCTTGGTTGCAGACAGCGCCGGCCGATTGTGGATTGGTGCACAGAATATGGTATTCTTATACCTCATTGAGGAAAACAAATTTCTAGCCTTTGGTGAATCAGACGGTGTAGTCCCAAACGAGTTTCTTTACAAGCCATCCTTGGTTGCAGCCACCGGAGACATTTACCTGGGTGGTGTAAAAGGGCTACTTCACATCAAGAAAAACATCCCTTCTATAGCAGCCGATGCCCCGGTAATAGAACTAATGGATCTAGAATTAAATGGCATTCCTTTGCCCATTGATCAGAGTTCTAAAGTCAATCAAGTTAGTATCCCATGGAACCGCACCTCCTTGGTTATCAAAATAATGGCCAGGGAAAAAGATGTTTTCCGAAAAAAAATATTCCGGTATAAAATAAGCGGACTGGATGCGCAGGTGATTGAAACTTACGACCATTCGCTCGCTATTGGATCATTCCCTGTTGGAAGTTATAAAATTATGGTATCCTGTAGCCTTAAAAATGGAGGCTGGAGTGAATTTGCGGAAGTATTGGATATCCGTGTAAACCCGCCATGGTTTAGGAGCTTCTGGTTTATCGGATTGGTTTTGATTGCTGCTGCAGCTACCATTATACTATTTTACCGCATGGCCATTGCAAAACGCGAACGCAAGCTGCAATGGGATATGAAGGAGCATGAACAGAAAACCTACGAGGCCAAGATTAGGTTCCTGATACACATCAGCCACGAGTTAAGAACTCCACTTACACTTATTTACTCACCACTTCAAAGAATGCTAAGCAACAAGAATCTGGATGAAGATCTTACCAAGAAACTAAAAGGGGTTTACAAGCAGGCCAATCAGATGAAAGAGATCATTGATATGGTTCTGGACGTGCGAAAGATAGAACTGGGACAGGAGACACTTAAATTGACGCGTCAAAATCTAAATAGCTGGATCAGTAGAATAGCCGATAATTTTTCCAGTGAATTTGAAGCCAAAGGGATAAAAATGATCTATCAGCTGGATGATGAAATTGGAGAAATTGCCTTTGATGAGAAAAAATGCGAACTCGTTTTATCCAATCTACTGGTCAATGCACTTAAGTTCAGTCGCCCTGATACCAGTTTAACTATAACTAGCAGCCGCAAGGGAAAATACGTCCGTGTTGCTATAACCGACGAAGGCATTGGACTTGACCATGTAGATACCAGCCAGTTGTTTGAACCATTTTACCAGGGAGCACATCAACAACACGGAAGTGGAATCGGCCTATCTTTTTCAAAAATATTGATAGAGATGCATAATGGGCAAATTGGTGCAGAAAGAAACAGTAAAAGTGGAGCGACTTTCTATTTCGAACTACCTGCCGACTTGGAATTGAGTGATGAAAGTGCAGACAATGCATTGGGGATTGGCAAGGTAGTACCGGTTGCCATTTCCGAACCCGCAGTCTTTCCGTTAAGCAAGGATTTCTCTACCATAGATTATTCATTAATGATAGTAGAAGATGAACCTGAACTGCGTTTATTCTTAGTGGATAATTTAAAACCTTACTTTAAAGAAGTGCTAGAAGCAGGAGATGGCTTGCAAGCTCTGGAAATTGTAGGGAAACACCATCCAAACATTATCATAAGCGATGTAATGATGCCTGGGTTGGATGGATTTGAGCTTTGTAAACGCATTAAAGAAAACATTAGCATCAGTCATATACCTATTGTTTTACTAACCACACAGGGAGATGCCGAAAGTAGAAACCTAGGCTATAAACTTGGTGCAGATGCCTACATTGCCAAGCCTTTTGAACTTGACTTTTTACAAACTCTCTTAGGTAATTTATTAAAAAACAGGGAAGCAATTAAGTCGAAGTATAAAAATTCTGCGTTATTTGTGGCAGATAAAGAAGAAACTTTTAGCAGTGCCGATGAGCTGTTTATACGCAAGCTAAATGACCTGATTACAAACAACCTGGATAGCGAGAACCTGCATGTAGATTTTCTGACAGATAAAATGGCGATGAGCCGTGCCACCCTATACAGCAAACTTAAAAGCATTGCTGATGTTGGCGTTAATGATTACATCAATAAATTCCGCTTAGAAAAAGCGGTGTATTTGCTTAGCCATACAGATAAAAGTGTTATGGAAATTGCTGATGCAGTAGGGTTTGCCAACCAAAGATATTTCAGTACTGTTTTTAAACAATTTTATCATACCACCCCTACGCTTTACCGTCAAAAACACAACATAAAGTTATCATAAGCAAGTTTTAAAAAGGGGCTGAAATTCCGCCCCTACTCAATATCGGTGTTTAATCTTATTGTTTGTTTAAATAGAAATCATCACCGTAAACAGTACCCGCATTTGGCTTGTAAAAGTATACAGTAGCTGATGTATTGGTGGCCCCGGTGGTAAACATGACACTAGCATGCTGATAATTTGTGCTTGTTATCTGGCTGCCCATCGAGCTACCGCCATAATTTTTTACCCCAATAATTACAGATTCTCCAGTGGTACTTACTTTTCCATACCCTCCAAAAACATAGGTGGTATTAGGAAGCAACCCTGTTACAGTTTGTTCCAAGGTAGTAGCACCACCCTGTTCACGAATGGCTTTGCTGCCTGTTGCCACATTAGTGGTTACAACTGCTGTAGTAGGCCCTGCAACCCATGGCGAAAGTGTTGCCAATTCTAATCCGGGATTTCCCAATTCTTCCTGTTTATAAATTTTCACCCAATCAACATTCATATTAAATGGTAGATCTGCACTTGTAATTGCACCTGGCCAGCCAGCACCACCGGCCTGATTTAAAATCAGGTAAAAAGCTCTGTCAAACGGCCATTGCAGTGAAGTCGCATTTACCGCTTTAGAATAGGTATACTGAAGCACATCATTTACATAAAATTCAATAGCTGAAGGATTCCAAACCACACTATATACATTATAATCAGCGGCATTATAGCTCGCAGAATGTGTGGCCGTACTTACTCCATTCGCATTGGTTACCGAGCCATTATGTATGGTTTGGTGAATTGTATTTTCGTAATTAACATGTTCCATTATGTCAATTTCACCACTATTTGGCCAGCCGCCATAAGATGTTGGGGTTTCTGGCATCATCCATATTGCAGGCCAGGAGCCCTGCCCTTTTTTGAACTTTGCCCTTACTTCAATCTTTCCATAACGGATGTTGAATTTGGTAGAGGTTTGGATACCTCCTGAATGGTAAGGAACATTATCTCCTGCGATAACCGCATTGTCCATTTTCAAGACCAGATCACTCCCATCCTGATAAACATAATCTGATGTTGAAGTTAAATACTTGTTCCAGGCCGATGTTTGGCGCTGACAATACATCCACTTACTGGTATCAAAATTTCCAGTTGAATTAAACTCATCTGAAAATACCAACCTCCACACGGGAGGTAAAATAGTAAGGCTATTGACCATTGATGATTCCTGAATAGACAGCTCGGGTGACATTTTTTCTACTTTGTACACTGGTTTGGAGCAGGAGCATAATAAGAATAATAGCGAGCAGTTTAATAGAGTTAGAACTTTCATAATTTTTTGGTTAGATAAATATTGGTTAAAGTGTACACAATATAAGTCCGGAATAAAGCTCTTTGTGTTCGTTCTTGTCTTGAATAGATCTGATTTTATCTAAAAGATCCTAAAATAATTATTGGCCCAACCAACAATTAGATCACATTTCTTTTAGAAATTTTATTAGAGCTGATGGCTCTTTGTCTGCTACAATAAAAAAGCTCAATAAATTGGTACAATATTCAATTAACCGTGCCTTGCGCCTTAATTATAGCTTCGGCCGCGAGTCTGCCACTTTTCATAGCTGCATTGACTGAGCCATTCATTAAATAATCTCCACAAACAAAGCACTGATCATTTAATCTCATAAGGTTAAACCCTACCTGATTAGTAACCTGATCATCATTAGGCAGCGCATAATTTATATGATACGTTTTAAGATGCTTCCAGTTGAGGGCATCAGGATACCAAAATTTCATTTCCGATATTACTCTATCCTGAAGTTGGGTTTGATTCGCCTGTAAATGATTACCAATAAGAGATACTGAGATTAAAGCCTTGCCGTTACTGGAATACGCTGGGGATATCTGATCCATCACAGCAATATTATTAACCAATTTTCCGGATAAAGTGTTCAAAGCAATCAGCGGCACGTTAAACGGCTTTTTATCAGCTGTAAAATACATATTAGTAACTGAGTGGTAAGATTTTACCACGTGTTGCTGAAATGGAGCTGGCATTTGAATAGGATTTGTGGCAATAAGGATATATTTAGCCTTGTAAACTGATTTTGAAGACGTGATTACATTACCGCCATCAATAGTTTCTACTTTTTCATTAAAAACCAATTCATCAGCAGAAAGACTCTGTGCCAGTTGTAAAGGAATCATTCCCATTCCTTTAGCTGGAATAGCGGCATCTCCTTCACTAAACATTTTAAAAACAAATTCAAACATGCGGCTGGAAGTGCTCAACTGGTCTTCAAGAAAAATACCCGTCAAAAAAGGCTTAAAGAACTGGCTGATCATCTTTTCGCTAAACCCCTCTTTTTTCAAATAGTCAATGGTGCTGATCTCCTTTTCTGAAAATATATGTTGTATGGTCTTGCGGCTAAGTTTCAGTTTTAGCCTCAGCATCTTAAATTTATCAGCTAATGTACCTGCAGAAGAAAAAAGAGTGCTCATCAATACGCCCGGTTGCCGCAGCGGATCGCCAATCCTGGAGATTCCTTTTTTATTCAAAATCAAAGCACCCGGGTCAAACCTGCAAAGTGCTAATGCTTCATAATTTAAAAAGCGTTTTGCTTCTGGATAGGCAGTCAATAAAACCTGAAAGCCACGATCAAGAAGAAAACCATTTACTTCATCAGTCTGTATTCTGCCACCTACCGCGTTAGAAGATTCAATAACGAGCACGGATTTACCCGCTTCCTTTAAAACTTTAGCAGCAGTTAAACCAGCTACCCCCGCACCAATGATAATCACATCTTTTTCCATATTTGATATCAAGAATTAACAGGATTATTTATTTCATGAGGCTCAACCCCTGGCTTAGCATAAGCCAAACGTCCAATAGCCTGCGGCAAAAAATAAGCATCCAAACCGGCAACAGTCATCGTCTTTGCTTTCACATGATCAACAGTACCATCCGCTGCGATCAGATCATCATCAGCTAGGATTTGAACGATTTCTCCGATTAGAATAGTGGTTCCATTAATTTCTACATCAATAATTTCCCTTAGCTCTAATCCGATACAAATAGAGGATTGCTTAACAAAAGGTGCTTTAAAACGATCAACATATAATTTTTGAAATCCACAGGTATCAAATTCGGATACATTAGATGGGTAATAGGCGCTGGTTTGGTGTGCCTGCATATACCATTCTGGCAATACATTATTTAAAGTGTACTGCCCTGTGGATTTAATATTTGAAAGCGTGCTATTCTGTTCACGTTCTGGTCTTATCACCATACCTAAAAGCGGTGGATTAGCGCCCAGATGAAAGGCCGAACTAATCACGCATAAATTAGTAATCCCTTCAGGGCTGGCAGTTCCTAAAAGATTCAGGGACTTATAGCCAACTAAACTATTAATCAGGCTAATCCTGTACTGTTTTTCTAACTGGTAGATCTGCTCACTCTTAATATTCACCATATTAACTTGTTTTTAATTTTCCCAATCCGCCATCCACACCAATGACTTGCCCGGTTATCCAGTTGCTTTGATCCGAAAGTAAAAAAGCAATCAAACTACTGATATCTTCTGGTTGCCCAACCTTGGATAAAGGATGTCTTTTCGCAGCGGCTTCACGTTTTTCAGCAGAATTCAATAGATTTTTAGCCAATGGCGTATCAGTAAGCGATGGAGCTACCACATTTACCCGTATCTGCTGGGCAGCAAATTCCGCTGCCAACGATAATCCCATACCTTCTATAGCCGCTTTTGCTGCAGCGACACTGGCATGGTAAGGCATTCCGGTTCTAGCCGCAACAGAACTAATCAAAACTATAGATGATGAAGCTGCATTTTTTAAATGTTTAACAGATTGCTGAATCGTGCGTGCAGCACCCAAGACGTTAATTCTATAGTCGTTTAGGAAATCTTCTTCAGCAAGCCTATTAAAAGGCTTAAGCGTAATGCTACCTACTGAATACACCAAACCATGTAATTGTTCAGGAAGGAAGTCTGCCATAGCACTTAGATCATCAAGAACATCCAGACATAAATGCCTGATACCCTCCGGCCAATCCGAATGCTCAGTTCTTGATATATTGTAGACAGTTGCACCATTTAGTGCCAGCGACCTTACCAACGAAAGGCCAATACCCGAACTTCCACCTACAACTAATATGTTTTTACCTTCAAAATTCATCATCCTATATGCCTTAAAAATTCAATTTTTACACACTGAGCACTATTAAAACCTGATAATTCAAACTTTAATAGACTTAAAATTAGTGAACAAAAGTATTATTTAGTTTTAAATAATACTATATTTTAATATAATAGTACATTTGTACACCAATTAATGTATAAAATCCCATCGTAAATTACAATCCGAAGAGTTTTTTAAATATTCGGATCCTTACTAAACCAATAGAAGATGCCCCATACGGTTACTCGCAGTCTTTACTCAATATTTATTTAAAATATTTCAAAAGCCCTATATAATTATGAAAAATAAAATCCCCATTCCTACACTACTTACAATTGCAGCAATTTTAACTTTAAGTTCCTGTGCATCCATACCTAAAAACGCAAAACCAGTTGCCGATTTTCACGTACAACGCTATTTAGGCACCTGGTATGAGATCGCCCGGTTTGACTTTCGTTTTGAAAAAAATCTGGATAATACAACGGCACAATACAGTTTAGCGGAAAACGGAAATGTAAAAGTGCTTAACAGTGGTTATAATTATAAAACAAAAGAATGGAAGTCAGCAATTGGAATTGCTAAATTCAGAGGAGATGAAAACATCGCTGCTTTAAAAGTAAGTTTTTTCGGGCCATTTTATTCAGGGTACAATGTAATAGCGATTGGCAGTAATTATGAATATGCACTAATTGCTGGGAAAAGTTTAGACTACCTATGGATCTTATCCCGAAAAAAAAGCATTCCTGATGAAGTGAAGAGTAACTACATTAAGATGGCTAAAGACTTAGGATATGACACCTCCAAATTAATATGGGTGAAACAGGATAAAAAAAATCCTTTTATCTCTGAGCAGTAAGATCTCAGTATTTTGGACTAAACTAGATTTAAGATTAGATTGGGGAATAGATACAGGTTAAGTAACCTTACATTTTCGATATACGAAAGCCAAATATTACCAAAATTCACAATCCCTGCAAGGTATAATTAAGAAAAATATGACTCCAATTTTTAATAGGCCTAAACAAAATCAGCATTTATTGAGTTATTAATTGTAAAATTTTGAAGCCATTTGAATTTAGATCATATGATACCCGAGTCGCTAATTCTAGTCAAGGTACTAGAGGCGGCCAATACAGGAATTGTAATTACCGATAATCTATTACCGGATAACCCCATCATTTTCTGTAACCCAGCTTTTGAACAAATTTCAGGTTACAGCCGCGAAGAGATCATAGGACATAATTGTCGTTTCCTCCAAGATCAAGACAGAGATCAACAGGCACGTATCACGATAAAACAGGCCTTAGCTGCAGGAGAAAACTGTGTAGTAGAAATTCGAAACTACAATAAACAAGGAAAGCTATTCTACAATGAGTTGCATATCTCCGCAGTAAAAGATGCTTCCGGTCAAATCACCCATTTCATAGGAATTCAAAACGACATCAGCAAAAGGAAAAAAGCAGAACATGCGCTGGAGATGAATTTTAAAGAAATCGAACAGAAAGTAGCCGAACGAACCCAGATGCTCCAGCAAAGTGAAGAATATCTATCCAGCATCGTCGAGACCATTCGCGAAAGCCTCATTGTAATGGATAAAAATTATCACGTTCTGAGCGCCAATCAGCATTTTCTAAGTACCTTCAAAGTCTCCATAAATGACACAAAAGGAAAACTGTTATATCAGCTGGGTAATGGTCAATGGAACATACCGGAACTCAAAACCATGATGGAAGAAATCCTTCCCAACAACAATCCGGTATTAGATTATGAAGTAGAATACGAATTTCCGCACATAGGTAGGAAATTGATGCTGCTCAATGCCCACCGGGTGGAGCTTGAGGGACAATTCAAAGACCGGATCTTACTTGCCATAGAGGACATTACCGAGCGAAAAGCCATCGAGCAGCGCAAAGATGATTTTCTGTCCATTGCAAGTCACGAACTTAAAACACCATTAACTACCGTAGTAGGCTATATGCAGATGATCCAAAGGCTTATGCCTGAAAATGCTTCAGACAAATTCAGAACGGTTGTCAACAAAACAGGCAGTTATGTAGATCGCCTGAACCAACTATTATCTGAGCTGCTGGACGTTTCCAGAATACAGAGCGGTAATATAGAATTGCATAAGGAACCATTTGATTTTGACAAAATGATCCTGGATACTATAGAGGGTATACAATCCGCAAGTCCAAGCCATCAAATTACAATTAAAGGTAAAACAGGTATTTGCTATCATGGCGATGAATCTCATCTCATCCAGGTGTTAACCAATCTGATCAGCAATGCAATTAAATACTCACCAGAATCAAATATGGTTGAAGTCCATATTTCCAGAGTCAGCAACTTTATTAAAGTTTCCGTAAAAGACCATGGAATGGGAATTAAGGAAGAAGAGTTGAAGAAAATCTTCCAGCGATTTTACCGAGTAGGTGAAACACAAAAAAACTATCCCGGAATGGGCATAGGATTATACATCTGCGAGCAGATCATCAAAAATCACCAAGGAACCCTATGGGCAGAGAGCAAACCTGGAATAGGCGCCCTATTTAGCTTCACCCTACCGTTAAACCATGCAAAGCCCTAAACAGATGGATAAGAAAGTAATGATTTGTGATGACGATAAAGGCATCCTTGAAATGATGGAGCTAATTGTAGAAGATTTTGGTTACCGTGTTTGCACAGAAGCAAACAGCATGAAGTTGATCAAAGCCATGGAGCGGGAAAAGCCTGACATTCTATTACTGGACATTTGGATGCCCTTACTTTCAGGTGATCAGGTGCTAAAAAACCTTCGAGCAGATCCAAAATTCCAAAAACTACCGGTTATTATGTACTCAGCCAGCACTGATGGAGCGGCAATTGCAAAAAGAACAGGGGCAGATGATTATCTGCCCAAACCTTTTGAAATTAATGTACTGATCGAGAAAATTCAAAAACTCCTCTAAAAACTACTCAGTGAAGATTCACAGATTTCAGTTTTACATTTTACCTGAAGATGTAGGCATAAAAATTGTCAGCTATCCTACAGAATTGTTTCTTAAAATGAGTGGACTAGTAGACCCAGGACGGAGGTGGATTTTATAATTCCTTACTTAACGTATAAGAGAATATATGCCTTGAGCCCCTTAAGCATCATCGATGCGGCGGTTTGAAGGAAAATTTCATAGTTAGCTTAGCTAGCGTTAAAATAATCACTTATACCGGCAGATGCATAGAAAATAGTAAAAATGAGTTATTAATCTTAAAAACAATAGTTATGAAAGTATTAATCGTATTGACATCCCACAGTGATTTAGGTGACACTGGACAAAAAACTGGTTTCTGGATAGAAGAATTTGCGGCACCTTACTATGTGATGGCTGATGCCGGATTAGAGCTCAGTATCGCCTCACCTAAAGGAGGGCAGCCACCAATAGACCCTAAAAGTGACAGTCCGGAAAATCAGACTTCTGCCACCAAACGCTTCCATTCAGATGAGGCCTTGAAAGCAGCGCTAGCTAAGACTTTAAAGTTAACTGAAGTAAATGAAGGTGATTATGATGCTGTTTTCTATCCGGGTGGTCATGGTCCACTCTGGGATTTGGCCAATGATAAAAGTTCGATTTCTTTAATTGAGCGCTTTTACCAACACAACAAACCTATTGCTTTTGTGTGTCATGCCCCTGCGGCGCTAGTACAGGTAAAAACATCGAATGGTGAGCCACTAGTTAAAGGAAAACAAGTGACGGGTTTCTCAAATACAGAAGAAGAAGCTGTACAACTGACTAAAGTTGTTCCTTTCCTTTTAGAAGATGAACTGAAAAACTTAGGAGCAATTTATAGTAAAGGCGCCGATTGGAGTGCTCATGTAAAGAAAGACGGCTTACTGATTACCGGACAAAATCCAGGTTCATCTGAAGCAACGGCCAAATTGCTGCTTGAAACATTAAAGGCAGGTAATTAAGAACGCTTCCAAGGCGGGAAATCATCAGTTGCAATCTATGGTATAAATCTGACCACAGCAGGTTGCTGCTTCATCTTTTCTAATGTAATAAACTGTGTCTCTAAGTTCATAATTAACTAGCTGACACAGTTTATTTACACCTTTTTTTTGTCTAGTTAGAATTAATTATCAGCGTAGCATTATTTCCTTTCATCCTTTTAAATGCTTTTCAATAATTCTTAATACTAAAAACATATAGAATTAAATTTCAAGTACTTAACAAGTGCTCTTAATATAGACCAACAGTAATCACCTGTAAGGTAGGTTGCACAAACGATCGAGAGCATACCTTACAGCACTAAAATCCCAGCTCTACCTTCCTTTTAAAGTGGTGATGTATTGTTTTTTCTCAGGCCCGATACCTTTCAAGGTTAACTTTTTCCAATGAGCTGGCATTACACTCTTTAGCTTCTTTATCCCCTCGTCAGTAATATCCAGTCCACCGAAACCCATCATTACAGCCTGCAACACGCCCCCTGCCCCTGTAGCAAAATAAGGGTTTGTACCACCTTTGGTTTCTGCAATCACCCTAAAAGGAGGATTCAGGTTAGGTACATAAGCATCATTA
Organism: Pedobacter polysacchareus; assembly: GCF_019802255.1. Lineage (GTDB taxonomy): Bacteria > Bacteroidota > Bacteroidia > Sphingobacteriales > Sphingobacteriaceae > Pedobacter > Pedobacter polysacchareus. Next base: position 593,523 of record NZ_JAHYSS010000003.1, read on the forward strand.
AAGTAATGCGCTGCCTGCCTGGCATCGCCAGTTCTGGCATGTAACAACGCAAAAATAGCTTGCGTCATTGCCGGTGTATTCGTAACAGGAACACGCCCCTGATAGTAATTCAAGTCGCGACGAATATGATCAGGAGCAGTAACTACCTTTAGTGGATAGGCCAGCAGATTCACATCTGCCTGTTTTATGGGCTCTCCGGCATAAGTTGCATGTTCTTTGGTTACTCCGTCCGGAAATTGGAGAATCGGAATATTCCCGGCCACCAAAGCCCAATCTTGGTTCGGTTTTAAATTAAGCACGGCAGCGGCCTTAAGCGCAATCTCCAGATTGCTTTTTGCTACTGCATTGGTAAATGCATTATTATCTACATTTTCTGCCCATTCATCGGCAGCTACTACATTGTTAATGTCGTACTTTCCAGGACCATTACGTTCAACCCTACTGGTCCAGAAATCAGCAGTAGCTGAAATCATCGGCCAGCCTTTTTCTTTCAGCCATTCCTGATCACGGGTGACACAATAATAGTTCCATGCAGCAAAGGCAACACAGCCCGTAATATGGTGTTCAAAAGGCCCACTTAAAGCCCATACCGGAGTTTCCTCCATCCCCGAATCGGCACTTTCCCAAGGGTACATCGCCCCTTTATAGCCATGTTCAAAAGCATTCTTTTTTGCAGCTTCCAACCGATTAAAACGATAATTCAACATAGGTTTAGCCAGTTCCGGATGCAAAAGCAACAATGCCGGCATCATCCAGATATCGGTATCCCAGAACACATGTCCATTATAGCCGAGTCCTGAAAGCCCCATCGGAGATAAAGAATATTCTGATCCTTCTCTTGAAAAAGCATACAAATGGTACATCATACTATGGATATCCTGTTGCGCCTGATCATCTCCTTCCAGAATAATGTCACTCTCCCATAATTTATCCCAGGCCTGATGGTGCTTCATCAGCAAACGCTCCCTGCCTTCCAGTTTAGCAAACAATGTTAGTCGCTCTGCTTCATTCAATGGATCAGGATGATGAGAACTGGAGAGCACAGTCCCCACCAAACTAAAACGGTAGGTACTTCCTGCTTTTATTTTTTTATTATAACGCATGCTGTGACGGTTATGGTCGTAAGTTGCATGGCTCATCTCAGGCTGCGAAGCTTTAGGCTCCTCAAAAATAAAAGTGCTGGAGGCCGCAATATTGATTTTTCCAGTAGGACTTTTAGCGGTACTGCTCAACAATCCGGCCTTCACATGCGATCGATTGATTTCACTGTAGTAGTTTTGTACCTCCCGCAAAGCGTCCGGACTTTCCATGATGCCCGCAGCACTGATTTCAAGATCTTCATGAGCAGTTACTGTAACATCCAGCATCACACAATATGGGAGATGACGAAGGGCATAATAAGTATAGCTCACATTGGCTTTACTTCCAAAATCGAAGGAAGAACTAAAGCTTCCTTTTTTCATGTTCAGCTCCTGGGTAAATTTCTGAATATTCTTCTCTGAAACATTTTGCCCATTTACGGAAAAGGAAAGATTTAAAAGGCTGATGGTATTGATAAAATTACTGACCCGGCCTCTTCCGTAGGCATCATAAGCTCCGGCAAGTACCGTACTCTTTACTTTAAATGGTTCTGGCGCAGAAGTGACACCGATGACCCCATTGGCGATACTGATGCCATAATAGTTTTGGGGATCAATCTTTTCAGCCTTGATCAGCCATGGATGGATTTGTGCATCACCGGTCAGCGCAGTGCAAAGCAATGCAGCGAACAGCGAATAAAACATATTTTTCATATAGATTTCGAAAAAAAACCTGTGGTCCGGGGCTTAAAAATACCGCAGACCACAGGTAGCATATTAGGTGTAAACCTGTTAATTAATAACCTGGATTTTGAGTAAGGCTGGCATTCGCTTCAATCGCACTAAGCGGAATTGGCAGGAGTACTTTGTAAGCTGGAGTTACATAGTTCTTCTCTTCTCTCGCATCACGGTATTTATTGAAACGTACCAGATCCGTACGTCTGTTACCTTCCCAATACAATTCAAAACCTCGTTCTTTCAGGATTTTATCCAGATCAAGACTTGTGTAGGCTGGCATGCCACGTTTGGTATTTCTGATGTAATTGATGTCTTCTAAAGCACCACTAAGGTTACCTGACCTGAATTTCGCTTCCCCGCGCATCAGGTAGGTATCAGAAAGGCGATATAAAGGAAAATCATTACCTGCATTACTGGTATTGGTGGTAGATGGGTTTGGTGCAAATTTAACGACCCTTACGCCCTCTTCTTCCTTAGAATTTTTGATACTGAATTCCTTGGTAAATACCAATGGCGCACCGGTACGTGTTTTCAAAGCTACACCGGTAGGAGAATACTGCTGACCGATCAAAAAACCTTGATTAAAGCCTAACTGGCTGATCAGCCTTTTGTCGCTAAACCTTTTGTCTGAAGTGTCCCAGGTGTTCACGAATGTTGGTGTGGTACAGCAACCATTCCAAAGGCTGGTAAAACTGCCAAACTTTTGGTTGTAGTGTAAGGTAATTGGGACCCATACCGAGCCCGTAAGTCCGATGGTTTCATCATAAATCACAGAAAGAATAGACTCTGTATTTTGCAGGTACTTCGCATTATCGTACTGGAACATTCCCCAGTAATCATCTGCCACCGTATACTGTCCGGAGTTAATGATCGCATCGCATTGTTGTACCGCTTCCGTCCATTTTGCTGTTCCTGTAAACACTTCATGGTTTAAATAAACATTAGCCAATAACATCTGAGCTGCAGCTTTAGACACCCTGCCATAAGGGATTTCTGATTTACTTTTCAATTGAGGAATTACCTCATTCAATTCTTTGATCATCCGGTCTACCGCCATCTGACGGTCAAGAATCACTGGTACTTTTGAATAATCGGTTTCCGTAAACTCTCTGAAGGGGAATTTACCAAAGTTATCGGTCAATCTGAACATGCATAGGGCACGGATAAACTTCACCTCAGCGATATACCCATCTACTTTTGGAGATTTAGGAAATTCCGATAGGTATTTCAAGGCCACATTGCAACGGGTGATGCCCAGCATAAAGCTGTTCCATGTATTTCTTACATAAGAGTTGGTAGGTGCATAATCATGGGTAAATAAAGCCTGCAAATCCGGTGTTACCCAATCCGATCCTCTTGCCGGCCAAGCCAGCTCGTCGGTCACAGATTGAATCGTTCCCCAAACTCCAGAACGGTTCTGTAAATCCCTGAGGTAAGCATATGCCGGAGCCACAATCATTTCCACATTTTCCGGGTTATGGATCACTTTACCACCATTCACCTCATCCAGAATCTCTTCCTCCACGGTACATGCGCTAAGCGATAAAATGGCAGCACTGATCATGATATATAATTTTTTCATCAGTATATTTTTTATTTATGGTTCATTAGAATTCTACATTTACGCCAAAAACAACAGTTCTGGCTTTTGGATAAGTGGTCCAGTCTATACCAATGGAAGGAACACCACCAGAAGAATGATCGGCATTTACTTCAGGGTCATACCCAGTGTATTTGGTGATCACAAAAAGGTTATTTCCAGTCAGGTTAAAACGAACTTTGTTGATCCAGTCTACATTTTTCAGTTTAAGGGTATAACCCAAAGTGGCATTAGACAAACGCAAGTAGGAACCATTTTCGATAAAGCGACTGCTGTAGGTCAGCGTACCATTAGGGTTTTCATTGGTTTTTATGGCCTCGTTGGTGGCATTCCATTCTTTAGCTACCAAAGTATTCTGATTAATGATGTTTGCCAGGTTGTTGTATACTTTATTGCCACAAACCCCGTTTAACGCCAGACTCAGGTCAAAATTCTTATACACCACGCTGGTACTGATTCCGTAGTTAAAACGTGGCAATGCCGAACCCAGATTCTGTTGAATCTCTACGCCATTTTCATCCGTTTCAAACATGCTGTTGCCTTGATCATCAAAGCCCAGGAATTTCCTGCCCCAGAAGGTGCCGATAGAAGCACCATTTTTAATGATCTGAGAAGAATATCCGGTGATTCCAGGTCCACTAGGAGATCCTGTAGTAATCTGGCTCATTGGCAATCCAGAAACGCGGTTTTTGATGGTGGTAAAATTCAGTCCTAAATCCCAGCTCAATCCTTCTTTCTCTACAAGCAAACCGTTCAAAGAAAGCTCCAATCCTCTGTTTCTGATGCTCATATCCGGAACATTGGTCCATACCTTTGTAGTTGGTGCAGGTGCAATCGAAAATACTTCCAGCAATACATCTCTGGTTTGTTTGTCGAAATAGTCGATGGTACCGTTTATCCTGCCATTCAGCACACCAAAGTCTAAGCCCAGGTTGATCTGACTTGTTTTTTCCCATTTGATATCTGGATTTGGTGTACGGGTAAGTGTGATTCCCTGAACCACATTTTTGCTGGAACCATCCAGAATTGCCCCACCTGATGAGCCTAAAAGAATCTGAGAAATTTTATTTGGAATTTCCTGATTTCCGGTGATTCCCCAACCTGCACGCAGCTTCAAATTACTGAATACCTGAAGGTTCTTAAAGAAAGTCTCTTCATTCATTCTCCATGCTGCAGAAGCAGATGGGAAATAGCCATACTTGTTGTTGGCTCCAAACTTGGTTGAACCATCCGCCCTCATGGTTGCGGTAAGGAGATATTTGTCCTTAAAGTTATAGTTTAACCTACCAAAAAACGATTGTAGCGCATTCTTAATGATAGAAGAACTTGCAGATACTTGCTTGGAGTTACCCAAGCTCAGATCATTGATGTAATCAAAATCATCAATCGTGAATCCTTCTTCGCTCAATTTATAGGATTGCGCCTTAAACTGCTGGTAAGAGTGTCCGGCAAGCGCATTGAATTTATGCTGATCACCCAGATTAAAATCATAGGTCAGGAAATTTTCCATCAGGTTACTGTTTTGCTCCACATTACTGATGTCTACCGTTCCTTTATTGCTCAGGTAGATCAGGCTATGGTGCTGCATTACCTTTCTGGATGCATTGGAATGATCTGTGGCCAGATTGATTTTATATTTCAAGCCTTTGATCAGGTCAAGAGAAGCCGTAATATTTCCCAGAATACGGTCGTTCTGATTCATATCATTGGTGAGGTTGATCATCGCCAATGGATTTCTTACATCTTTACTCATCTGATAATAGCTACCATCAGGGTTGTAAATCGGCAGGGTTGGGTTGATTTTCAGTGCGGAAAGAATCACATCTCCCTCAAAGCCACCAGTTTCTCCGATAGGTACCCTTTGGTCTTTGGTTCTGGCAGCGGTTAGGTTGGCTTCAATCTTCAACCTGTTGTTGATCAGATTTTGAGTAACATTAAATCTGGAAGTTAATTTCTCCAGACCTGTTTTTCTTACAATACCCTGCTGATCCAGATAGCTTACTGAACCACGGTAATTTCCATTGTCGTTTCCACCACCATAAGAAAGGTTGTGATTTTGAGCATAGGCATTTCTAAAAATTTCATCCTGCCAATTGGTATTTGCCCCATAATCGCCTTCGGTAATTCCTTTTGAAGCGCGGTAAGTTTTAAAAGCCTCCGCGTCCATCATATCCAGTTGCTTAGGCAGGCTGGAAACAGAGCCTGTTGCCGAATAACTGAGCACTCCTTTTCCTGATTTTCCTTTTTTGGTGGTAATGATGATCACCCCGTTGGCACCTCTGGAACCATAAATTGCGGTCGCCGATGCATCTTTAAGGATATCCATAGAGGCGATATCATCCGGATTCAGGAAATTCAGTGGGTTTTTGGTGGCATTACTTCCTGCACCGGAAATAGTAGCCCCGGAAGGCTGTACATCAGTAATGTCCAATGGTACACCATCTACTACGTACAAGGGATCTTGTCCTGAACGGATGGAGTTTGAGCCCCTCACCCTTACCAATGCTCCGGCTCCAGGCTCTCCACCATTGGTGATGATGTTGACTCCAGATACACGGCCTTGCATCAACTCCACAGGATTGGCAACCAGCCCTTTGTTAAAGTCTTTTGTTTTTAAAGTCGATACTGCTCCGGTCAGGTCCTTTTTACTTACAGATCCATAACCTACAGAAACTACCACTTCATTTAACCCCAGGGCGCTGCTTTCTAATTTCACATTGAGCGTTCCCTTTGTCCCCGGACTTAAGGTCTTGCTTTCCATTCCCATATAAGAGAAGGTCAGTGAAACCGCGCCTTCCGGCATCACGATCTCATAGCGACCATTCCCATCTGTAGTAGCGCCCACATTAAAGTCCTTCACTTTCACTGAAACTCCAGGGAGCGAAATTCCAGCAGCATCGGTCACTTGACCGGTCACTTTTCTTCTTTGTCCTTCGGCTACTCCTTTTGCGGCAGGCTGATTCGGTTTTAAGACAATCAGGTTGTCTTTTTGAATGTTGTAACTGATGGATTTATCTGGGAACAAAATTCCCATTACTTCCTGTACTGATTTGTTTTTCACATGGATGTTTACCTTACGGTTCCCATCCAATTGCTCCCGCTGGTAAAAAAAGCGGTAGGATGTCTTTTGTTCAATTGCTTTTAGTACGTCTGTAATTTTAACCTGATCATAATCCAGACTGATTGAACTCTTGCTCTGCGCATTGGTTTGCTCGGCAATAAACATCAGGCAAAACGAACACATCAAAACTAATAAGTAGTTTTTATTTATTTTTTGCATAGTTTTAAATAAAGATTAATTCTAAAATCCTTTTGGGTTGGTCTTTGTGCCGAAAGAAGGGTCGAAGCTCTTTCGGCACTTTTTTGAGGTATACGTTTATCTGTTACATAGGCCTGTTTTTAAGTCAGCGATCTGTTTTTTTATTTTTCTATCTGGATGCTTCCATCTGCCAGGGTATGGTAATGGAATGGAAAGGTTTGTTTGAGGATATCCAACACGGTACTTAGGTTCTCATCCCGGATGGTACCATCGTAGTGATAATTAAACAGTTCCCGATCTTTAACCACAAAGCGGACGTTGTACCTACCTTCCAGCATTTCCAGTAAATCTTTGAAACGCTTATTCTCAAAACGGATTTCCTTTTCTTTCCAAAGCGAAGCGAAGCCTGCATCTACTCCTGCTACGATACCCTTTCCTGTTGCGGGATAAAAGACAAATTGCTGCCCAGGTTTTAACATCACTGGAGTCAGTTGTTGCTTTTCATCGCGGGGGAGAATCTCTACGGATCCATGTTGTAAAGTGGTGGTCATCTGCTGATCGCCAGGGAAGGCACGAACATTAAATCTGGTTCCATGAACTTTGATTTTATAGCCTGAGGTATTCACCACGAAAGGATGTTCCTTGTCTTTTTTCACATCAAACCAGGCTTCCCCTGTTAAGAATACTTCGCGGAGTTCTTTCTTTTCGTCCTGATGGTAGCGAATGCTGGATTTTGCATTTAGAAAAACCTTAGAGCCATCCGGTAAAATCGCTTGGCTTAGGGCATGCTCCGAGGCAATTAAAGTCAATTCTGTTGCGGCTTTCGGATAGAGATAAGGGTGTAAGATCATAGCATAACTGAGAATGCCCAGTACAAAGATGGCGGCTCTGGTCAGTACGTACCTGATGAGTTTTATGACCTTCTTCCTTTGTTTTTGCTTTGCTTCTTCAGCGATTTTATGGCAGAGCCTATCGTATAAAGGATCAAAGTCAGGATTGTCTTCCTGCGATTCCTGCTGAAGTTCTAAAAACTGATACAAATCTTTCTTTACCTCGAATTCTAACTCGGGTTCAAGGAAGGAACGGCTTATTTTATCCTGGGGATCTTCTCTGTGCATACCATGCTAATACGGATGGGAAAGCTCAGGTACTCACTCCAATTAAAAAAAATTAATATAAATAATAGAAGATGAAATAAAGGAGGTATTTGGTGTGGATGTGGAGCTTTAAAAAGGCCAATGCCCGGTATACCTGGTTCTCTACGGTTCTGATTGAAATATTTAGTTTTTTTGAAATTTCTTCATAACTCATCCCTTCTACCCTGCTCAGGGTAAACACTAGTCGGCGTTGATCCGGCATTTGCGAAATCAGCGTATCAATCTGGGATTGGAGCTCATTAAAACTGAGGGTATTCCAGGTGGTATCCTCCAGTTCCACCGCCTGCAGTGCGCTTAGCTCTGCGGCAAGCTTGTCGAGTTTGCGTTTTCTCAACTGGTCGTAGATCAGGTTCACGGCAATCTTAAAAATGTAGGCTTTTATATTTCTACTTTCATCCAGGGATTCATACTGGTTCCAAACCTTCATGAACACATCCTGAACCAGTTCTTCCGAGTCATGAACAGACTTTAAATAAGACATCCCAAAATGATAAATTTTAGGCGCGTACAGCTTAAACTGCTCCTTAAAAGCGATATCCTTCCGCTCATTGCTCATCTCTCTGGAGGCAAGTGGCCCCGTCTTTACCCCTGTATTCAATGTTATTTGGTTATGGATGGAAAGATACGCAAGTACATGAATAATGCAAAATTATAAATTTCTGCACCCTAAATGACTAAAATTATGACGTATCAAAAATGCCAGACCGTTCCTGAAAGAATGGAATGATAGTTTAAAAAGTAGTATATAATTGAGTATAACTACGACTACCCGAAGCAAAACCATACGCATGGCAAATATCAAAAAACTGCCTTCATTTCAAAAAGGAAGCAGTTTTAAGTATCAACACAGCATAAATACAGGCCCTTCTGTGTAAATCATCATTACAGGGGGGGTGAACCAACTGATGAAACTCCTCTATCATTAAGAACTCAGGATTGGTTTCTTGTTCTTTTATCCGCTTAACCATCACATAAAGATTTTCATCTATTAATTGAGCCTTAACTTTTCGGTAAGATCAAGAAAGCGAAAGTTAGCTCCTACATAATCCTGAAAATACCGGTAAGCCGTTTCCCAGCCTCAATAGTTAAAACATTTCTTCTTCCATGCTCCATTTTTAAAGAAGTCTATCACTTTTCCACACCATAGTCCTATAAACAGATCATTAAATTGTTTTATTATAAATTTATCATTATTATTTTTAGTTGATTAATTATTAAATTGATTAATTTAATCTTCCTGTAAGACCATTAATTGGAATAGTACGCTGGCTACATAACGTTATTTCTTATTGTTAGCGGGTTTACTGAAAGTAAGCTGAATTAGCTCTTTTAATAAAATTACAGGCACTTCCTTTGCAAGTGCCGCAGTACTTGAAGACTAATCATCTCCTCCTATTTTCAAATCACCACTACCCCGTTGGAAGGATTCTTAAATAAGCTAATCTCTTACAAACAAAACGAATAAGAAAAACAAATTATATACTGATGAAAAACAACTTTACTCAAATCCAGGGGAGCAATTCCGTGCGCAAACTCCCGCGCTACTCAAAAATCTATCAAATGCTGTTTTTTGGTATTTTAACGGTGCTCACTTCTATTGGTGCCTGTAAAAAAGATGATTTCAAAGATGAAATCGTTGGACTTTGTCCGGTTGTTGTTTCAACTGACCCCATGGACAAGGCTGTTGATGTACCTTTGAATAAAGTGATTTCTATAACCTTTAATACGGATATGGATTCAACAACTATAAATAACCAAACACTTACCATAAAGCAGGGCACAACGGCCGTTGTAGGTAAGATTTCGCCCACAGCGAATTTGAAAGTATTCACTTTTACGCCCAATGTACCGCTTAATCCGTTTGTATTATACTCAGGCACCGTTACTACAGGAGCCAGGGATGTATTTCATACCGCTATGGAGGCTGACTATTTATGGAGCTTTACAACGATTCCATTAGTAAGTCTAACGGCAAGTCCGGCTATTGGCGGTGTGCTTTCAGGCGCGGGGGCATTTGCCTTGAACTCATCCGTTGCGGTTACTGCAGTACCTAATGCAGGTCATACTTTTACCAGCTGGACAGAAAATGGCACCGTAGTTTCTAACAGTTCGAGTTACCAGTTTACCCTTACAAACAACAGAAATTTAATTGCAAACTTTACGTTGATCCCTCCAGGCAACTTTGCGGTTAACTTATCATCCAGTCCTACTGCAGGTGGTACAACCACTGGCTCGGGTGCTTATCTCATCGGTACTTCTGTTACAGTTGTTGCGGCGGCCAATGCAGGATATACTTTTGTAAACTGGACAGAAAATGGTAGCGCCGTATCTGCAAGTTCAAGTTATCAGTTCACAATTATTGCCAATAGGACCTTGGTTGCCAATTACAAGGCGATCCCGGCTACTCAATTTGCAGTAACTTTAACCTCCAGCCCTGTTGCAGGCGGTACAACTAACGGAGAAGGTTCGTATCCTTCAGCCACTTCGGTTACCATTACATCTGCTGCAAATCCAGGTTATACCTTTACGAATTGGACGGATAAAACCACCGGGCTGCCCGTGTCTACGAGTCCAAGCTATACATTTGCTTTAGCAGGCAACAGGGCGTTTGTCGCAAACTTTGCACTAAATAATTATACTTTAACTGTTACCGCGATTAATGGAACAGTAACCAAAACACCTGCACTGGCAAGTTATAACCCTGGAGCACTGGTTACGCTTACAGCTGTACCAAATGCAGGCTATTTGTTTACGGGTTGGAGTGTAGATGCTACAGGCTCTACGAATCCATTAACGATAAGCATGACTTCAAATAAAAATATCACCGCTAGTTTTGCCGCAATCCCGGCAGTAGGAATAGGGCCAGGTGCTATAAATCTGGGTGGTGCAGGAGATTTATCAATATTGACAAAATCAGGTATTTCAACCACTGGTGTTACTTCTGTTACTGGTGACATAGGCGTGAGCCCGGCAGCTGCAACTGCCATTACAGGCTTTGGGTTAATCATGGATACCAATGGTCAATCAGCTCATACGCCAATTGTAACCGGAAAAGTATATGCATCTGATTATGCCGCTCCGACTCCCGCTAATATGACAACAGCGGTAAGCAATATGGAAACAGCATTTACGACAGCTAATGGCTTAGTTACCCCAGCACCTATTGTAGGCTTATACGCCGGAGATATCAGTGGCAGGATATTAACTGCGGGGCTTTACAAATGGTCTACCGGTGTATTGATATCAAATGCAGGCGTAACATTAACAGGCGGACCTAATGATACCTGGGTATTCCAGATTGCGCAGGACCTTACCGTTAACAATGGTGCTAAAATTACTTTGTTAGGTGGTGCACAGGCCAAGAATATATTCTGGGTGGTTACCGGACAAGCTACGCTTGGATCTAATACTGATTTTAGTGGGATTATTCTGAGCAAAACGCTGATCTCTTTAAACACAGGCGCAAAAGTTACAGGCAGGTTACTGGCACAGACCGCTGTTACCTTAAACGCCAGTACTGTTATTCAACCCTAGTCATACAAACAACCTAAAAAATCAGTTATGTTATCCATATATAAAAACCTAAATAAAGTCCTTATTTTTTCACTGGCAATCGTTTTGATTACCGCAAATGCAAGTGCACAAACCGAAAAACCTAAATGGTCATTCGGCGTGTCAGGAGCAGCCAATGGCAATTTCTTTGATGGGACAACCCAAAGGCTCAGTAATTCCCGCATTGTTCCAACAGCGTTTCATAAAGGAAAAGGAATCCGTCCCTTTGGGTCTATATTGGCCGAATACCAGCCTAGCAACAAATGGGGTATTGCCCTTAATTTCGGGTATGACGGGCGCGGTGGTAAGTTTGATGGCGTAACTGCCCCATGTAACTGTCCGGCAGACCTTAAAACCAATGTAAGTTACTTAACGGTAGAACCTTCACTTAAGTTTAGTCCTGGCGGTGGTAATTTCTACCTTTTTGCCGGTCCGCGTGTGGCCATGAACTTACAGAAAGATTTTAATTACACCCAGCTTAAACAACCCAATACCGATGCCGAATTTTCGGAAGTGCGTAAAACCTTAATTTCCGGTCAGGTAGGAATAGGATATGATATCCCCGTTTCTGCTCCGGAAAGCAATACCAGGTTTGTGATTTCGCCCTTTGTTTCCTATCATCCTTACTTCGGACAAGATGTAAGAGAGATTGAAAGTTGGTCGATAACAACAATACGTGCCGGTGTGGCATTAAAATTCGGGAAAGCCAGAAAAGCTGTACGCGCAAGTCAACCTGCCCCGGTTGCTCCTTTGCAAGAAGTGAGCTTCTCTGTACGTGCGCCAAAAGAAATCCTGGTAAAGCGTGCAGTTAGTGAAACGTTACCATTGCTTAACTATGTTTTTTTTGATGAAGGCAGTGCGGCCTTACCAGACCGTTATACGCTTCTTTCAAAAAATCAGGCAGTTGATTTTAAAGAAGTCCAGCTTCAAAATGAAGTTGTAGCAGATAAGGCAGGACGTTCAGGAAGGCAGTTATCTGTTTATTATAATATCTTGAACATTGTCGGTGCCCGTATGAAAGCGAATCCTGAGATCAGTATTACTTTAAGTGGGGCTTCAAAAGCTGGTCCTGAGGAAGGTAGGAAATTTGCGGCTGCTGTAAAAAACTACCTGACTACAATATTTGAAATACCCGCATCAAAAATTGCAATAAATGGCCGTACCAAGCCAGTTGATCCTTCTGAACAACCCGGAGGCACAAAGGAACTGGAATTGTTAAGAGCCGGCGACCGCAGGGTGGACATTCAAAGTACATCTGATAAATTGATGATGGAAGTGGGTGGTGGAATGATGAAGCCGGTGCAGATCAATACAATGCAGACAGACTCTATGGACAGTCATGTTGTATTTAACGTAAACAGGGCAACTGAACTGCTCAAATCTTATACAATAGATTTAACGGACCAGCAGGGACAGGTTCAGCGTTTCGGACCGTTTACTAAAAACCAGGAAAGCATAGCTGCAAAAAGCATACTTGGCACCAACGAAAAAGGTGTTTACAAAGTAGTGATGCTGGGTGAAACAAAAGAAGGAACCAAAACACAAAAGGAAAGTACAGTTCAGTTACAAAGCCAGCAGGAAATACTTCAAACCGGGAATAGGTATAGTGTATTGTTTAATTTTAACAAAGCCAATACTGCAGCTGCTTACGAACAGTTTCTAACTGAAGTGGTCGCACCTTTGATCAGTAATGGTTCTACTATTACTATTCGTGGCTATACTGATATCATCGGCAGTGAAGATTATAACAATAAGCTTTCTCAAAAACGTGCACAACAGGCACAACAGATACTTGAGCAGGCATCAGCCAAAGCTGGAAGAAGTAATGTAAGCTTTGAAACCCTGGGGTCAGGAGAAGACAGTGCAAGTGCACCGTTTAATAATAACCTCCCTGAAGAACGTTTTTATAACAGGACTGTTATCATTGATATCGTTTCAAAAAATTAAGTTTAAAATATTTTAAGCAAGCCGCTATTAATTTAGCAGGCTTGCTTTTTGATTTTTCAAAAAAAGCTTAGAGAAATCTAATACTTTCCAATTACGACGAATTATAATTCAACTTCATTAAACGTACTAATTGTTTTTTCTTGATCATATCTATTTGTTTTTATAAAGATCCAGGATTCGCATTAAAACTTATGGTAAATTTCCATGATCAACCTGTTCCAGGTAGTAAATTACCTCCCAAATATTTTTTTTGTTTTTTAACACGAATGCAGCAGTGGCAACACGATGATCTCGTAAAAATTTCCGTTTAAGAGCTTCCTTATTATGTATCATCAATGGTTATCTAACTTGTTATGTGGAAAAGCAACAATGGTATTAAAGTTCATTGAACTTAAACTCAAATCCGACTCCACGTACTGTTTCAATTACGATCCGATCATCTTCGAGGAGGTATTTACGCAACTTACTTACAAATACATCCAAGCTGCGTCCAGAAAAGTAATCGTCACTTTTCCAGATCTGTAATAGTACCTCTTCCCGTTTGATCAGCCGGTTTTTGTTCAGATAGAAATAACGAAGCAGCAGGGCTTCCTTTTCAGTCAGGCGGATATTACCAGATTTGTGTATGAGCAAAAGGCTCTGATAATCGAACTTATATTGGCCTAGTAATAGAATATCTGGCAGAAGTGCTTCAGCCTGTTTACTGCGTGCTAAGATATTTTTTATCCGCAGAACGAGTTCCTCTGCTTCAAAAGGTTTAACAATATAATCATCAGCACCTAGTCTCAAACCTTTAAGTCTATCTTCTTTTTGGTTTCTTGCTGTCAAAAAAACAAAGGGCATAGCGGGATAAATAGCCAGCACCTGGTCTGCTAGTGTAAAACCGTCCATAATCGGCATCATTACATCCAGTACACAAATATCAGCGGTATCCTGCTTTAGATATGCCAATGCATCCTGACCATGGAACTTCCAGGTCACCTGAAAACCAGCAAGTTCAAGATACTGCTTCAGGATGCCACCAAAATCCAAATCATCTTCAGTCATTAAAATATGTTTCATACGATGGGTATAGTCATTGTAAATGTAGATCCTTTACCTGGGATGCTATGTATGCTAAGCGTTCCAGCATGTGCGATCGCTATCTGGCGAGTGTAGTACAAACCTAGACCCAGGCCCTTCGTGTTATGAAGATCGCCTTTTTCTACACGGTAGAACTTCTGAAAGATATTACTAATTTCTCTCTGTGCAATGCCGATTCCATTGTCAGATATTATAAAATTGCAGTTGTTCTTATTTTCTACAACGGTAAATGTAAGTTGGGTACCACCATATTTCACAGCGTTTTCCAATAGATTTGTCATCGCTGTGGTAAGGTAAAAAGGATCCGCGAGAATTTCCTTGGGCACCTCTTCCAGTTTAAGAAGAAGTTTGATTTCGGGATGTGCGGACTGGAAGTCCTCGAGCAATTTTTCAAGGAAATCCATTAATGGTATTTTCACTTTATGAATGATCAGGTCCCCCGAGACTTCTGTATGTGTCATCACCTGATCAATCAATTTCTTTAACCGACGGTACTGGCGATCGATAACATTTAATCCATTTAAGCTGATACTGTTCTCTTCCTTTGCTAATAATTGTGATCTAACAGTACTCACCGCAACACCTATTGTCGCTAAAGGGGTATTGAATTCATGCGTTATGTTATTGATAAAATCGGTCTGTATGTCCGATATCTTTTTCTGAGTAATCAGACTTCTGATGGAAAAATAAAAAAGCAGGATGACCACAGTGAGTAGGAACACTGAAAAGATAAGCAGACCAAGCATTTCAGAAAGAATATTATTCCTGCTACCATTAATAGTAAAGCTAGACCGTGAATTAAAGTTCCGCACCAAAGCTCCACCAACATCATTACTTGTGGTCAGGTCATGAAGAATCAAGTCGTGAAGAATCAGGTCCTGGCCATTGATTTTGCCATTCCCAAACCAGTGTTTATTCCTGATCTGAAGCTGAACACCTTTTCCTTGAAGGGAAACCTGTCGGAAAATTACAGCATAAACTGTATTGTATTTTTCTAAAATTTTATTCTCCTGAATATAAGTACTGACCTGTTTGCTAATCGCGGCTGAACCATTGTTTAAAAACGCCGCAGCGGCTTCAACACCTTTTGAACGTACAAGGTTTTCCGTTTCCAAAAACCACTTATTTCTGATCGAATCAATATTGATGGTCCTTTCCATATGGATGAGTTCTGTCCGAACTGCGATTTGTGCCTGCTGTTCTTTCAGCACATAGGTATTGTAAATAAAATAAGTCTGTATGGCAGTTAAGGCCAATATAGCTACACTGCAGCACCAGATCAGATATTTTATCTTACGTTTCATATTTCAAATATATTCTACTGCCACCATAATCACACATAACTATCCAGTTTTAACATTCCGTTAACCAAGCATTAACCAAAAGCAGGTCTAGCGCTCCAGAAGTTTGTGGCAAGCAAATCAATCATATCATGCGTATATTTCTTTCTCTACTGTTATTACTGCCACTGGCAGGATACACCCAAAAATTCACTTTGTCCGGCCGAATTCAGGACACAAAAGGTCTTGCTGTTCCTTATGCCAGTATCACACTGAAAAGCATACGGGACACCAGCTTTAAGCGTCTCACTATTGCGGCTTTAGATGGAGGCTATAAGTTTGCCGAACTGACTAAAGGAAGCTATAAAATATTGGTCAACACGGTAGGTTTTCTGCCTTTTGAACAAGCCTTTTCCATAGAAAATGACCTAAATTTATCGAGTATCAGTTTAATAGATGAAGTATCTCAGCTTGCGGAGCTGCAGGTTGTGGCGGTTAAACCAACGATTACCCGCAAAATCGACCGGGTAGAATTCAGTGTAGAAAACACGGCTTTGTCATCCTCCAATGCCTGGGAAATCGTAAAACGCGCACCTGGAATCCAGTCTGCAGGAGGCGAACTCTCCCTACGCGGGAGTAAATCCATATTGGTAACCATCAATGACAAAAAAGTCTATCTGTCTGGTGATGAGCTCAAGGCCTTTCTAGAAAGCACTAATGGGAATGTGGTCAAATCTGTTGAAATCATTACCAACCCACCCGCCAAATACGAAGCATCAGGTACTGCGGTCATCAATATCAAATTGATGAAAAATCTTCAAAGTGGTTATAAAGGTTCAGTAAATAGCAGCTATACTCAAGGAATTTATGCCAAAGGAGATTTAGGTACGAGCCAGTATTTTAAAGCTGAAAAATTTGCCGCTTCCGGCAATTATACTTTTGGAAAGGGGATTTTTTATAACAAGATTAGTGAAATTGCTAATTACACCGCCCAGCAGCAAACCTGGTATGATGTATTGAGTCGAAAAAATTATCGTGATGCCGAACACACCTACCGTTTAAACCTGGAATACGCTCCTGACAGTCTCAATACAATTACCATGGGTACAAATGGCAATATCGCTAAAAAAAATCATGCCCTTTATCTGATACCCACCGAAATTTACCAGAACGGCCAATATTTATCAAGGTTTGACACCCAGAACGAAAGGTTCACGCCCCGTAGTAATCTAGCTTATAATCTATCATTTGAACACCGTTTCTCGGCCAAAGAAACACTGAATTTTGCAGCAGATTTAACAAATGACCATAACCAGACGGACCAAAATATCAGCACCGTTTATTACGAGCCAGATTTATACATCAACCAATTTAAAAACAATAACAACCAGAAAATCAAACTGTT
The DNA here is from genome assembly GCF_019802255.1 of Pedobacter polysacchareus. Taxonomy (GTDB): domain Bacteria; phylum Bacteroidota; class Bacteroidia; order Sphingobacteriales; family Sphingobacteriaceae; genus Pedobacter; species Pedobacter polysacchareus. The sequence goes on from NZ_JAHYSS010000003.1 coordinate 610,623, forward strand.
CAGCTCACAACTGGATTACCGTAATGACATGCCTCTTTTTCAACTGGAAAGCGGTCTCAAATACAGTAAGGTGCAAGCAAACAACACACAAGATTTTCAACATAACCTTCCGGATGGTTTTGGCACTGATCCTGAACTTAGTAATGCCTATGATTATACCGAGTCGGTAATTGCAGGTTACCTCAGTTTAAGTAAAGAAATCAAGAACTTGAGCCTGAAGGCAGGATTGCGTGGTGAATATACGGCTACACTTGGAAACTCGGTTAATCCAAAGGAGATCAATAAGCAAAACTATTTTAATCTCTTTCCAACCATTTTTATCCAAAATAAGATAAACAACAATAACACCTTAGGTTTATCTTATGGCAGAAGGATTACACGTCCCCCATACAGTTACCTTAATCCATCAAAATTTTATTTTAGCCCAAATTCATACCTAATTGGAGATCCGAAGTTAAAGCCAGCACTCACTGACCAGATTAGCATCAGCTATGCGTATAAAGGTAATTACCGAATGGAGGCTTATTACATGAATGAAAAACATCCAACAATTCAGCTGCCTTACCAGGATAATGCAGCGAATATCTTGATTCAAAAGGTAACAAATGTCCCTGGGAACCAGTATTACGGCATTGATTTCAGTGCGAGTTTCCAGCCGGCCCCCTGGTTGGCACTTGAAATACAGGCCGGACCTAATCATGTTGAAAGTAGCTTCAAATTAAGCGACGGATCCACCCTGTACAACCGTATTAATGCTTTAAATGCCAATATAGACCAGCAATATACCATTAGTGAAAAAAGAGGTTTTAGCGCGGGTGTAAATTTTAGCTTTATTACAGGTGGTGTGCAGGGGCCTGCCAAAATAAGTTCAATGAGTAGCCTGAATTTCAATGCCCGTAAAAAACTATTTAATAACAAAGCTGAGATTAGCTTAATGTTGTCCGATGTTTATCGTGGTGAGACCTTGACTGTTAGTTCTAATTATGCTGACCAAAACAATTCATTCACCTATTATGGCGATACCCAGAATATTCGTTTAAGCTTTAAATATAACCTGGGCAACAGTACGCTAAAAAGCAAACCTGTTAAGGAAAAAACCACTGAGCAGAAACGTCTTTAAGTTGGTTTATGCTTTAATTCACACTGGATCATTCCAGGAGAGCTTTGCAATGTCATTAATAAACTTCTGATGATCAACAACAAGGGGTCGCTCTTAAAAGATCGACCCCTTGAGTTATTAAAAATGATGGAGCGTTGTATTTATGGTTAAATTTTGATCTTTCTTGTTTCCCAACTGTACTGGACTGAAACTTAACCTTTTCCGTTTTGACTAACTGCCACTTACACTAAGCTCGATTGCTCCCGCATTTTTAGTAGACTGCACCAGCACAACCGGCTTCCCGCTGAAAAGCTTCATTCTTGGCAATTCAAAACTCTCCAGAGAAATAGCATCTCCATTACATACCGACTTAAATACCCTTTCCCCAAACACACTAAATTGAAGTGGAAGCGTAGCTATCGGACATGGGGTTCAATCTTTATCTATCATCGATTATTTGCCGATACACAAAACACAACACATTAAAAATCTAATGATTACAACAACAAAGCAACAGAATAGATTCTTCATTATCATCCGTTGTTATCTATACGGTAATGTTGACAAATTGTCCAAATATACTGTGATCAAGAGAGCTAAACACCTCATTTTACCTAAAACACCAGAAAAGGCTTTTGCTTTAATGTCTATGCTGTAAAAATAGTACACCTACCAGGCAGGGCACTATAATTACCAGTAACACCAACAAAACATTTTTTATGGTTATCACTTTATAATCTTTTGGATAATCGTTAACTATTACCATGGCTCGTTTGTGGGTCTAAAATAAAATAAACACTAACCCGTAAACCATCATAAAGGGCATTAGATGCAACTTATTTGTAAGATAGTCTTAACTTACACCGGTTGGCATTATCTTCATATAAGCTTCTCTGGTGGTGCAACCACTCACACAAAACGGGCCTTCTACATTCAATGTCACTGTTTTCAGGTTACCCTTGTTGTCCTTCAAGGTAATGGAAGTACCAATAATACCTTACACTTAAATGAATTCGATATAATTACTATGCTTAGTATATTTTATGTATTCTTTACGCTCATGACTATTGGGCTCAAAAAAACGTATTTCTATCGCATCATAACCAACACCATCTTCTTTAACAGTTACGTCAATTATTATCGCAGCTACTTTATACTCTCCTTTTTCCACTTTCTCCCTAAAGCGTTTCTCTAACATCGAGATTAACTCTAATGAAGAAGGAAATTCGCCATCCAAATATGCAGACACAGGGACAAGTTGATCATTTTTATCAATGCAGGTTCCAAATGGATAAAATTCTCCACCATCTAATAAGAATGTCTGCACTTGTTCTTTTATTAAACTTATTAGGTCTTCAATACTATATTTTCTCATAAGAAATCTTCTTTTGTATGTGTTCGTTGCACAGGTTTAGCTCCTGGGGGTATAAGCATCGGATTAACTACTTTTGTATTATCGCTTTTTGCAGCCGGTGCAATTTGGTAAGTTTTTATGTCAAATGATGAATTTTTCAACGGCTTAGATAAGCCTGCTCCTTTATTTATTATCAGCTCAGGTTGAAAACCATTATCATTAGAAAACTTCTCTTGCAACCTCAGCTGCTTTGTTAAAATCACCATCGGTACCCTTTCATATAACCCTGAACACCACAGGTAACCAGCAGCCTTTGTACCATATAATGAACAATGACACCCACAGGAATGATAGAATCAAACTCGGCATAAAGTGTAAATTATTCCAATTCATCATTCTACGGAACTATTTCCAGCCGCAACTGACCCGGAGAAGCCTTTCAGGCTTTCACGAATAAAAGCGACAAACGCTCCGTAACCATATCTATATAAGCTTGGCCCTGCGCGACTGAATGAAGGAATGAATTATTCGCCAATTTAGGTAAATTCGTATATCTAAGTTGCCCCCATTTCATTGTAACTGTAAGCTCCACCAATGTAACTACGGGGCGCATTTACCTGAGTACTAATTTTAGCCAGTCTCACGCCTTATTATAAATAATAGACTCAATTACCTTCAGTTCAGTTTATGTAGATTTTTTTTTCAATACTTTTCTTTTTCGTTCAATCACAACTATACACGTAGATTAACGCATCATTCAATTCCAAATTAATAGAATCATTCCTTTTTTACTGAATTAGATCATCAATTGGCCGATCCAATGATTGGGATTCATGATAAACTAATTTCCCCTGTGCACTCCCCAGAATCCCTTCTTCAACAGCTAGTCACTAAGATTCATAACCATAATTATCTGAACAGTTATTGTTGATAATATCATTATAAGTTACAGACAAGAGCGCATTGCTGTTTATAGGCGTGGGAAAACTTAATTTTTATATCATTTTATACTATTCCTCCTTGTTTCACAGAACGAAACATTGGAGTCTAAATACCCCTAATTGTTACGCTTCCACTGATTGGCGACTTACATTTTATCGAAATAAAAAGCCAAAGCCCAAAATCCGATGAATGTACTTATGATGTAAAATATACCCAGTGTTATGATTAATGACTGTTGATTTTTAAATTTCTCATCGTAGACGTTAATAATTATTTTATAATTTTCTGTTTTTATGAAATACCATTTATTGAAGAAATAGCATCCTATAAAAATTAGAATTACAATCCAATGCAATTTGTGTATTGCAAACTTGGAGTTTAGATATGTGAAAAACTTCAATAAAGATAATCCAGTGATAATATTAGTCATTATTAATCCCGCCAAAAAGGAACTTGCTAAAAAATGGTCGATTTGCTGCCTTCTTGGTACAAGCTTAAAGACTCTATACACTATGTAATATAAAAAATTTAGAATTATCATTTTAAAAAGTTTTCCTCCAATGTTTTGCCATTATAAAGCCACGATCCTACTTGACCAGCACCATAAATCAGAGCTCCTCCTGCAACAAAAGGTGCTGCTGCTGTTCCTGCTGTAAAAAAAGCTGCGCCATACAATACAGTGGAAATTCCGAAATTTACATGAGTAGCAGTAGATACTTTTTCTTTATCGCCTAAATCAGCCAGGTAGGAACCAACCGACAATACATATCCTAAAGTACCGAGTTTCTTGCCTAATTTAGTTACATGACCTAGAGTACTTCTTAAAGCTTTAGCTGTTCTTTGAGTACCAAATCCTAAAAATCTACCTATTGCTTGAGGTCCGTTGTTTTGGCGAATCGCTTGTAGACCCAATTCAGCTGCTCCCCAAACCACGCCTCCCAAATTCATTACTTGACCAAGTTCATTACCAAATCCAGCTTGTACTACTCCCCCCTTATTAAAATCACCGATAACCCTTTTTCTATCCGCTACAATATTCACCTGTCTAAGCGTAATACCCGGCATTATGAATCCACTCGAATTCATAACACTTGATTCACTTGGTCTGACTCCATAAATAGTATTCTGCCAGGAGCTGAAGATATCGTTATAACCAGCTCCAGCAGCGAAAGCTTCATTTTGACTAGAAAAGTTATACCCACCACTCGATGCAGACCAGCTTCCACCATTTGGAACTTTCCCGCCACCTCCAGAATCTTCAAAAAATTGTCGTAAAAATTTTTCTATATCCGCAAGTGCATCTGCACCAGTCGGGTCAGAAAATGAAACAGGGTTATTAAACACAAATTGATATACAGAAAAATCGCTATACTTCACTGACATTGGATCGATTCCATTAAACCGGCCAAGAACTGGGTCATAATCTCGAAAGAAAGTATTATACAAATCTGGATCAAAATCAGCAATCCATTCACTTCCTCCATTAAATAGTGAAGTATTAGGATTGCCTGGCTTAGATATCGGGGCATGCTGCATTCCAAATGCATAATAACTACTTTCCTGGCGAACCTCTGCCTGTCCATTAAAACCTTCTTCAAAACTGACTCTAACATTATTCAGATGATCACGAATAAAATACTCTTACTTCACATTACCTCCAGAAATCCTAACTCGTCCCTCAGCATGTGTAACCGCATTTAAGACACTATTTTCATATAAAAATCCATCTATGTAATCTTGCTGTTTCAATAGATTTCCATTCTGATAAACCATTTTTTTAATCTTTTCACCTCCTGAGGTGTAACTAAACTCTATGTATTTAGAAGGATCGGAAAGATAGGAAATCTTACTTACTTTCCCTTACTTTAAAAACAACACCATCCATCCACACAATCATATATACCGGATCAAGTGGACGATTCTGCCAGGCTATAATATCATCAGTTACTCTTGCTGTTATGGTGGAAATGGTAGAGGGTGGTAAACGAAAGTCATACAACTCACGTAGCTCTTCTTCAATGTCAGCATTGGACATTCCCCCCATTTACACAGTTTCTTGGATACTGCCTTTTGAAAAGGGAGTCTACAATCACTGGAACTCCAAGTGTCCCCTATAACTTCTAAAAGAAATGAATTGTCTCTATATGGGATATCCTGCAATTGATATACCATAAGTTAAGTCAACATTAACAATTTATACAACTATACCTACTCCCGCTAACGATTCTCTATTTTTGCTTGCTTTTTTTCAATATATTTTATTCAGACCGTACTCAGCTAGGAATAAATTGATGCTTCACTGCTATTTTCAGTTTTATCATCTCTTTCATAACTTCATTAATTAATAAAATCCCATGACCAGCAGATTTTCCAGATCCAAAGAATTCATGGGTTCTTATAATTATTTAATAACTCAACATTTCTGGTTTAGGAAAAAAACAAGACCAAAAGGCATATAAAACTAGATTTCTTATATCGCTTATTTAAAATATAAAAAATCCTACCAGCAATTTAAAAAGTTAAAGTGGAATTTCAATCTTTCCCAAATTATTTCCCTCAAAGTCAACAATATAAAAGCCATTATTATTCTCTTTAGTATAAACAACCGATTTTTTTTTATTAAAAAAATTAACTGATGAAATTTGATCATTAGATTTAGCTATCAATTTAGCAATTTTAGTTTTCAAGGGCATGATGTAAATCTCATATGGAGCTTCAAACGCTAACATATCATATTTTTCTGAATACAATGGAGAGACATAAAATGAAATATTTTTTCTAGGATCATTCACAGGATTAATACTAACCAGATGTTTAGGATTTGATTTTGAGATTATAATCATTTCTCCCTTAGGTGCGTCGGCTACATCCATCAGTAAATGATCACAATCAATTTCTGATACCCGGAATATACCATAGGAGTACAAATCAGTAATCTTTTTTATAGACCCATCGTCTATCTTTAAAGAATAAACATCAGTACCATGGAGCTGATTTCTCCCTAATGGTGATCCCTTACCAAATTCAGCTGATTGAATAAAATAGATCTCATTAGAACATTTAGAAAGAACGGCCTCACTTATATTTTTCTGATTTCGAGTTAATTTCTTTCGATGTGTGCCATCTGAATCAGCAATGTAGATATCATGATAGGCCGGATTAGAATTGGCGCTTCCAATAAATACCATCTTCTTTCCGTCATTACTATATTTTGGATTAAAAAAACTACTATCCTGAGTTGCACCTATAACTTCTTTAAATTGAGTTCCATTTATATTTATCTCATAAATTGCCCCTCCTCTTTTGTCATACAATGAGAAAAGAATTCGACTATCATCCTTTGATACATCAAACAATCCTATTTCTACAATAGGTTCATTAGTATATTGACAAGAGTTAAAAAAGAGAATAATAAATATATAAATCAGTATAGTCTTCATATCAATTAGAACTTTTAAATAGTGGTGTAATTTATTAAAAACAATTAAAAGGAAGGGAATAAAAGCTATTGTGAGAACTCATTACCCAAAGTCTTACCAATACCAATCGGAATAAATAAATTAGCGACTAAAAAAGACCAAACCATTTGGTTCGGATCCGCTATAATTGGTTTTCCTGTAGTTGGATCATTCATAAGTGCTAGTCCTACAGAAAACACATTTGCAGCACCCACTCCCAAAACTAAATCATCTATAGCGACCCTTCGATCTGTGAAAGCTCCTTTTATTCCAGACGCTCCCTTCTTCCAATATCCTAGATCGTGAAATTGTGCCATTGCATCTATCAGATTAATTGGCTTCATTAACTTTCCATCTTTCAAAAGCAATTTATATGGATTGGCATCTGGCCCGTCTGGTCCAGGGCCTAGAAAATTGCCATAAAAAGGCTTGTTACTGACACTTTTTGAAGTTTTTCTTCTATCCGCTACAATATTCACCTGTCTAAGCGTAATACCCGGCATTATGAATCCACTCGAATTCATAACACTTGATTCGCTTGGTCTGACTCCATAAATCGTATTCTGCCAGGAGCTGAAGATATCGTTATATTCAGCTCCAGCAGCGAAAGCTTCATTTTGACTAGAAAAGTTGTGCCCACCATTCGATGCGGACCAGTTTCCACCATTTGGAACTTTCCCGCCACCTCCAGAATCTCCAAAAAATTGTCGTAAAAATTTTTCTATATCCGCAAGTGCATCTGCACCAGTCGGGTCAGAAAATGAAACAGGGTTATTAAAAACAAATTGATATACAGAAAAATCGCTATACTTCACTGACATTGGATCGATTCCATTAAACCGACCAAGAACTGGGTCATAATCTCGAAAGAAAGTATTATACAAATCTGGATCATTATCAAAATCAGAAACCCATTCACTTCCTCCGTTAAATAGTGAAGTATTAGGATTGCCTGTCTTAGATATCGGGGCATACTGCATTCCAAATGCATAATAACTACTTTCCTGGCGAACCTCTGCCTGTCCATTAGCACCTTCTTCAAAACTGACTCTTACATTATTCAGATGATCACGAATAAAATACTCATACTTCACATTACCTCCAGACATCTCCAACCTCAGTCATTTCCAATGATTCCTCAACTTTTCCTGGAGTATCCATATAAAATACACCAGTCTGCTTACAATGCTTCTTTGCAATCTTATTGGCAATTTTAGCTAGGGTCTTTGTTGCCCCAATACCAATACAAACCGGAACCCCAGTATATTTAAGAATGCGGGCTCGTAGTTTCAAGGCAATATCTTCAAGGTTATGATGCTTGAAAGAAGCAAGATCACAATAACACTCATCGATAGAATATATCTCCTGATCGGGAAAGGTATCCTGAACGATTTTTGTAATCCTTCGCATCATGTCCTGATAGAGGGGATAATTGGATGAACGCCACCACAACTGTCCCAACTGCTGTTTTTCACGCATCAGAAAGAATGGTGTACCCATCTTAATACCCAACTCTTCTTTTGCTTCATTACTTCGACTAATGGCACAACCATCGTTATTACTCAATACACAGCCTGCTTTACCCCTTAATTCGGGCTGGAACACCCTTTCGGCACTAACGTAAAAGTTGTTCGAATCTATTAATGCGAGCACTGTTCCTCCTTCTTTGATCTAATACACTGTGTGGCACTACTCCCCATATTTCAAAATGAGTAGTGGTAGTTCTCTCTATGGGTTTAAAATAGGTATTGTCTGGCATTAGATATTCTTTGCCATTATTGGTAAAATATGACCTAAGAATAAACTCATTGTCAATGATCCCTACGACGATGTCTCCTGATTGTGGCGTCAACGATTTATCAACCACAAGCAAATCTTCCGGATAAATACCTGAGCCAACCATACATTCTCCTGTGACTTTCGCAAAGAATGTTGCTGCCGGATATTTGGAGACATAATCATTAAGATCTATCCGGGCTTCCTCATAATCGGCTGCAGGGCTTTCAAAGCCGGCATGTATTTTTTCAGCGAAAAGTGGTATGAGCGTATGCGCAATTCCTCTTCTGAACAGCTTTATCTCTTCCATGATTGTAATATTATTGACCACAAAGTTATGCTAATATTTTTAGTATAATCAATAGAATTACAAAATATTGAACAACAAACAGACTCTTACCCAAGCAACTAGGAACTAGATTACAAGCCCATCCGCAGGGCTTTCACATGTATGTGAGAATTCAGCACCCAACTATTCAATCAAAATAGCTAATTTTTTAGCAAAATATCTTTGTTTTATAAATCACAAGATGCCTAGTCATTCTCTTAATCCACGGGGTTATTAAAATATAATATTTATTCCTGCTATTTTATAATTAGTATCTTGAATTTATCATTCAAGAATTATATGAAAAAACAACTACTCATTTTAACCTTTATCTTAATTGTTCTTTTCGCCATTTCCTTAGCCGCGGTATCAATTGTACTTCAACCTGCATTTATAAAAGGATATGACCTTACAATGCCAAAGACTGCAAACATTGGAACTTCCCTTAGTGGTATTGTATCGCCATTTTTCACAGCCATCTCTTCGATTTTAATATTCTTTGCGTTGATGAAACAGATTGAATCTAACAAGGATCAACGAATTAAATCAGATGGTGACATGATATTCTTATTGTTAAACCAGCTGGATTTAGAACTAGAGAGCTATTCATACGAAAACAAGCGTGATGGTGGTGCAACACAACTTAGTACTGGATATTATGCTTTTCTTAAAATGCTAAAAGGCACCCAATTTAATTTTCATGAGACAGAAGAAAAGTTCTTTGAGACTGTACACGGACATAAAGTTATACTGCTGATTAAATCATTCAAAATGATAGAGAAACGAATTGAACTGAGTCGCCTAAGTACTGATTACAATGACGTGTTTTATTATAAACTATATAACTTTTATCAAACCAAATTAAGGAACTCTTTACGTTTCCTCATCGAGAATAACAATTTCAGAGAGAAAACCAATAAAAAGCCAGTTGCCTTCATTCTTTCTTTTTACGACTATAGCAATATAAAAGCAAAGAAATATCTTGGAGAGTATGATCTTTCTTAACTCCAAAAATCATAATAGTATAATTATCACCTAAATAACTTAGGTTTGATAATTTTAGCAATTAACAATAAATTATCCAATAGCACAGTGAAGGAAAAAAAAGTATATTATTCACGAAGAACAGGTAAACTTAATGATACAGCAGAATTTACGCTGAAATTATTGAAAAAATTGTTTCTAGTTACCTATAATCAAATGCATAATGATGGTTACTTTCAAAAGTATTTCGGAATGTATTGTGTTGACGCAGGTGAAACCCCTGGAGAATTAGGAAGTGATATCCCATCTAGAATTTTCATTGATCTTAGAAAAGATACATTATGGCCAATTCATAATAGCATAGATAATTATACTGAAGATGATCTATTTGATATCATCGAATATCTACATGATTATTGTTCGAAACCACTAGAGGGGAGTTATCATAGTTGGAATGATTGCGGATGGCATTATTCTACATTTGATGATGAAAACGGTCAAGCAGAGTACCGTCTCAAAATTAACGGTTTGTTGGCGGACTATCAAACTGGTTTTGAACTGAATATCAACGGTGAAATATTGAATCTAGCAGATGACAACTTACAACCATTATTTGATGCTGTTATTCCTTCAACAGACAAAGAAAACATTAACTTGAAGGTTGAAAACGCTGTAGCGAAGTTTCGACGACATAAGGCAACATTAGACGATCGACGTAGTGCATTAAGGGACTTAGCTGATGTTCTAGAATATCTACGTCCAAGTATTAAGGAGTCCTTGATGCTCAACGATGAAAAAGATATCTATAACCTTGCCAACAATTTTGGAATTAGACACCACAATACCAATCAGAAAGTCAAATACGACAAAGCAATCTGGTATAGTTGGATGTTTTATTATTACCTAGCGACAATTCATGCATCCATTCGATTAATCGCTCGGCAGTAGAAGATTTAATGAATCCAGAGCCAATCAATATCGCAGGTTATCAAAATAACACACTTCGCAACTACAAAAGAAATAGCCTTCAAGGAGTATTAACGAACTAGCTGTGATTGTAAAATAGTAATGACTGGGATAGATTCAAGGGCGAAGAAGCAGTTTTGAACCGAAACACTCAACTTTGAAATACTTATTATGATTATCAAATGAATGAAATAACCAAAATCGAAAATGCACTAGAATTTTCAACAGCCAAAGATAATTTGCTTGATATTTTAGGAGGCATCAGTGATTACTCCCTAGAAAAGTTTTTAGATTTCGGTGATGGTATTCCAATAATATCCTACATCACAAAAGGGTTAAAAGCGTCACTAGCTATTAGAGATTTTCTATTTATGGAAAAGGTAGTGGAGTTCTTAAGAACAATTGGGGAACAACCAACCCAGGAAAGACGCAATATGATAAAAAAGATTCAAGATGATGATTCTTACAAGGAGAAGTTTGGCAAAGTATCACTGGTTGCTATTGAACGTTTTGATGATGTAGAGAAATCTAAACTCCTGGGTCAAGCTGCAAGATATCTTTCAATGGGTGAAATCACTTTCCCTCTTTACAAGAGAATAAGTTTTATTCTTAGCAGGTTATATGTATCCGACATATATACGTTTGCTGAAAATAAATCGAGGATAGATTCCTTGCATTTTGTTGCTGATTTGGAAGCTTTAGGACTTGTCAAAACTAGCTATGGCCTAGTTAAAAATCATTCAGACCCCGGAGATGGTGTAGGATCTAGCACAAAAATTACTGATTTGGGCAAATTGGTAAAATGCATAGCATTAAAAGAGTCGTTAGAACTACAAGTACCAACAGGTATCATTGGAAAAGAGACGTTCGTGGAAAGATTGAGGATGAAATTTCCTTAAATGGTTCTCGTCTTAATATTAGCCAAAACGTATATTTTTAAGCCTATTGTCATTGCATTTTTTGATGACTTCTTTAGCTCCTACAACTAAAAAAAATTGCTGAAAGCAATCAATAATTTCTCCTTGTTGCGTGATATTTAGGTATATCGATTTTGAAATTGAACAATTCAGTAAGTTGTAGTTCAAGCGCTTTACAAACTGCTATTAAAACACTAACAGAAATATTATTCTGCGAATCCCTCTTTTGCCTTTAAATCATCGGTAGTAATTTACCCCCAATTTTAGCCCCATTTAGGGTAATTAAGGTGATTTAAGAGGAATTAAGATACATTAAGCGCAATGATTTACCCTCAAATTTTTAGGGCATAAAAAAACGCATTCGAGTTACAAATGCGTTACAAAAGTCAGAAAAACAAAAGCATAAATCCAAAGATATGGACAAAATAAATCGACATAACTCATTAACAATAAGCTATTTAGTTATCATTACTTGTCATAATTATGTGGTAATTATCATCGGTTATTTCCCGATACACATAACATAACTACATGAAAATCAGTTAATTACAAAAATAAAGCGACAAAAGAATAACTGATTTATCATCCGTGGTAATCTACCCCATAATGTTGACAACTAATGTAAATATACTGTAATCAAACTAGTTATCTATATAAAATAGCTTAATATTTAAGAAAAGTGATCACCATACTTATAAAGCTCACAAACTACTCCAAATAGCAACATTTTTGCTAGTAATACATACCACCCTGATTATATGACATTTAGTCTAATTAAGTTCAAGAAAGGTTTTACGGTTGGAATATGCGCTGGCTTTGGAAGTGACTGGAAGATAAATTGATCTACGACTTCGTATTTGCAATTAACTTTAGTAATCTCTGAAACTGCATGTAAAATCACCGGCAAATCCCACCCCTGATTGTTGAATTTCTAGTAAAAATCTCTACATCACAATTTATTTACTTTTGGCATGCATGATTACAATTAGTTTGTTTATCAACAACTTGCACAAACACATCCATCATAATAATAGTGATTTCCAGCCAAAAACTAAATATTTTAGCATCAATCCAAAAAACATACTACGAAGTTGTTGATAAAATAAAATTATCAAACAATAAGTGTGGAACAAAAGATGCAAGGTATAGATCATCACTTAACTCTAAAATAATATCATGCCTACTAATAACAAAAAAACCTCGAAACCAATTGCAAGTGAGGCTTCGGAAATCTTAAGAAATCCAAATGCTTCAACGACGGCAAAAAAACTTGCTGGGTCGGCCTTATCGCAATATTCAACTGGAAATCAAACAGGAAGCTCGATGGAGGACTTGGCTTCTAAGGTGCTTTCTAGTGAAAAATACATTGAACAGACAAAAAAATAGCTGGCTCAGTATTAAGTCAATCCAACAAAAAACGTTGAAGAATTACAGCTAAGCGTTAAAAACAATCCGATATGGAAAAAATCACAATTGGGAATATTGTGGACTTTAGAAACAGATCGTCCGCCTCACAAATATCATTAATAAATCAACTGAATCGTCCAAAGAATCCCGAAGAAAAATCTGGTGGACACTATTGGGTCAGTGCATTAAGCGCAATAAAAAATGCGGTTAAACTTGATAACCATCAACCTATTGCAGATAAAATAAGCATACTTGAAGATACATTGGAAACTGAACAGAAGCATATCAACAAAGTTCGGTGGCAGAGGAACATCGACATGCTTCATCGCTTTGAAGATTATGATTTTTCTCGACTACAGCCAAAGTCTAAATTTAGGATTTTGAAAGGGTTGGATGAAAAAATCCCATTGATCATTCAGGGATTGCCTATCAAAGTTACCCCTGACGTGATTTTTGCTTTTGAGGACAATGGGGTAAAGAAAATTGGTTCAACAATGTTTGTGGGTAAACTTAAAGAATATAACCTAGAGGATTTGGCTATGTTTAATGATGCTTTATATCGCTATTTAACGAAAAATAAGGATCAGGATTTCGAGGTCTGTAAAGATTGTTGCATTGTAGTCGACGTGATAAATCTAAATTTTGTTAGCTTTTCACAGATTGCAAGCGGAAAATTGACTACACATCTGGAAAATACCCTTAAAGATATCAAACGACTGGCGAACTAGTAATTCGGCCAGTGTTTCGGTATATTTGACTATTCTGTAATGTTCTACAAATAAGTATAGATGTCTATTTTTTTGCAGTTATTGGAACTGGCCAGAAACAGATAACTAGCTCCAGGGAAGCGCTGGAATACTACCGGACCTAAACGGTAGGTCTAGTAGCTGCAGGTCTGGGAAACTACAATATTTTTTCATCACTTTTTCAACCCAAAATATAATACTGATATTCTATTTGTTAAACGGATAAAAAAATAAAAGTTCATCATATTTTATGTCAATGTATTTTAGCATAACCTATGCTTCGGTTACTCCTTTTAATAAATATACTAACAGCTGTAAGACATAGTCGACGTTCCTTTCCGATTCGTTGACCATATTTCTGATCAATCCACTTTTTTCTTTTTGTTTTAGCTGCACCTGCAAAATACTGATTATGCGTTGTAGCAACTCATCATTACCAGCAATTATTTTTCGGATCTCTCTACCTATCACTTTTGCTGCAATTTGCTCCAGCTCCACATCCTCTTCCCCACCAAATAAATCAGAGTGATGATCATATATTAAATCCGACTGAAGATTAAAAAAGTGGAGCACAATATTGATAATATCTCTTGGGTCCTTCCCCCTATTTTCTGGGCGATCATCATAGGAAATGAATTTCAGCAAAACTATAGCTGGTAGCGTAGCGATTCTAAAGCTATGTCCGGTATCCAAATCAACTATTGCTGTACCTGACTGATGAACTTCCATGAATCCGTTAACCTTAATGTTTGTCAGCCCTGTTCCTTCAAAATTGACATCATCATCTATTTCCATTCCGCCAAAAGGTAACATATCAATCTCCATACCATCGGGGGAAATCATTATAAAGGCATTGTTTTTTGATTCCGAATAGTTCTTTGTTTCAATCAAATATGTTTTTACATCCTCATAATCTTTTTTAGAAGCAATAAAAACTGCAAAATCTACATCCTTTGTTGTTCTTTGTAATTGCCCGGAACCTGTATACCAAACCTCTTTAGCTAAAGCTCCGATCAGGTAAAAATCGATCTGCATCTGATAAAAGATTTCTTCCAAATCATCAAACACCGTCTTTAACTCACCAAGTCTAATATTATTCATATTCTTGTTTTAAATGTTCATTGTAAATTCTTTCAGCTGTTTCTCTATTTCTGGGATCATCAGTAATCATTAAATCTGCATAAATAAGCAAAGTCGGTGCAATAGGTAGCGTTTGGTCTGCATCATCTTGCCAGAACTTTTCATAAAATTGAATATTACCTTTAGCATCAGGTAATAACCTCCATTTTTGCATCAATACATGCTTAGCCTCTGTCGTATAAACAGTAAATTCTTTCGCGTTTAAATAATTTGTGATTAGCTCTGCCCCTGGTTCACCACCCCACACCGTTTCGCCAGCCCTTACAGGAAAAGTATCTAGGTTCATTAAGTCCTCAGGTTTATTCAATCTATATTTCCCTATCAATAACAGCGGTTTCAATGTCTCTTTATAACCCGCTATCCATCTTTCTAATAAAGCTCTTTTGTTCTGCAATACCATTTCCTTCTCATTGATCTGCAATATAAAACCAGCCTGTTCCAACCCTAAAATGATATTCTTAATATTACCAAGTGCTACTCCTGTAGCCCTGGCAAGAGCCCGATATGGCATATTGATTGCATCATTATGCCATAGTAGGTAAAAAACAGTCCTTAATCCTGTCTTTGTAAATGCTCTATTAGTCACAGGGGCCTCCGGTTCTATATTTTTTCTCCCGTCCAACCAGATGTAATTACCCTGAGTATGTACATAAATATTCCCAGCTCCATCTAAGTATCCAATCTTATGCTCTCTAAGTTTCTCCTTTAGTTTTGGAAAAATTCGTTCAGCAACTACCATTAATGGTTGATTTTTTGAAGCCTGCTCAATTAATCTCGGTAAATGATACTCTCTAAGTTCCGTTTTTACTTCCACATAAAAATGAACTTGAGTACTTCCCAAATCCAAATCAATAGATCCATCAATACCCTTATCTAACTGGTCACTTCTTAAATTCCAGGTACCCGTCAAACCGGTATGATCTGTCAATTGTACTAATGCTCGATCTGCAATTTCTGTTTCGTTCACCATAATACTATGTTCACGTAACGTGAACATTCAAATATAGTGAACATAAGTGTAAAAATAAAATTAGGACCACTAACACTACTTCTACCTTCATCAAATTTTAAAAGTAGTAAAGGATCATCTTATTGCCAAATTAGATCCCCCGCCTAAAGCAGAGTTTTCAAAACTTGGAAATTTTTGCAATTCATGAATTGTATCAAGAAGTTGAGGAGAAATGGCTGTCATTATTTAAAACGTGCAAATTGCTTAATATGATAACCTCTTGCTACCCATAAACGTACCTTATTGTTAATTCGTTCTTTAGTTTGCTTAAGTTCAAGTACAATTTGATTATGAGAGTACAGTTTTTCCAAACGAACGATATCTTGATCAAATGTCTGTGCAGTTGTTGCAAAAAGAGGCCTTGGAATTATAAAATCCTTGTCTGCGTTTACATCAAGTTTTTTATAATCCACATCCCAAAATAAATGCTTTGGAAAAATGTCAGCTATATTTGCAACCGTTTTCATTTATAAAAATGTAAGTACTAATGGCTAAAAAGAATCATTCAAAGGATTACCTCGGGGCCATTTTTTGTCAACTTGCTAATAGCTCCAATGAGCTCTGTATTACTCGAAGAAAAAATAACTGATTAATCCATGGGGCTTGATAGAGCTGGCTAATTTCAATAATAACAGATTGACAAACTAACTAATGCAACCTTCCAGTACTAAACTATGGTATAGTGCATTCATCAACCAACTTCAAAATAGAATAATAATTCTTACTCACCGCATCAGATAATGCCATCTCACAAGTTTTAGAAGATGAATAATAGCCATCGAACACACTGGAGGAACATACTTCTGTCTTCTCTAGAAAGGTTGCTGATTGCGTTAATTCAGGAAAAAGAAAACCACGGTCTCCTACCATTCCACAACAACCGGCAAACATTGGCAAGGTTACCTTGTCAGCAAAACACCTCGCTAGGCTATTAAATTTCCTCTCCAAACCGTCTATTTTCTGTAAGGAGCACACGGGATGTTTATCTAAACTTAGTTCCGCAACCAGCTTTTTTAACTGAGAGTTTTCATTATATGAATGATCATTACCTATTAACTTCTCTAACAACTTTGTCAAGATCTGTAGCACTTTGAACAATCATTTTTGCAGTGTCCTGCACATCTTTTAAGTCTGTAGCTTCTTGTATTAATTTTCCAAGTCCCAACAGATTTGCGACATATCGGCGAATTGAGTGAGAATGACTGATCTTAATCTCCTGGAGCTTTCCACTAACTTGCATAAATTCCGTGATATCATGACCGACACAAAAGATCCCTATGGGTAAATCATGGTCATTGAACATTGCCTTGTATTCCCATTTGGTAATAATAAATCCCCCATTACCATCATGCTTGCGTAAGGTCGCAGGAAAAGCTGATTCTCTATACATAAACGCTTTTTCAGAAACAACTTGACAAATTTGTTGATCATCTTCGTGCACAGTTATAGCATAGTGCTTGCCTACAAGGTCAGCATGAATAGGGTTAAAAACTTCAGTGTAATGCATGTTCAGATAACTGTATTTAGAATCCATATCTACTGCTATAAGATAATATGTTCTTGAATCACCTAAAAGTTCCTTAATTGCTTGAAAATGTTGTATACTATTCATAGCTCAAAAATACATAGAAAAGATAGCTTATTAATTAAATTTACATATGGTCAAAGTGTTTATACCGAAAGAAAAGAAAGTAAGGAGATTGTATCCGACATGATTAATGGAGGAAAAGCATAGGAAATAGTAAAGATATACCATTGATATCCCTGATCGTTGGTCACAAAAACTACAAAAAAAGTTTAACCATCACCACTTTATAATTCGTTGATGGCTAAACTCATTAAATTTCAATTATTCCTCCTTATTTTTCATCATCATTAGCAAAGAATAAGCGCCTTTAACCACAATCTTAGCGGTTTTAAAGTCTAAACCATCGGGTAATCCAACAGCAGTAAAGCCCCCCTCATTCTCTCCTAACTTAACCTCCTTGAGTTCAAAAGTATTTTTATCTTTTACCAGGAATAAAAACTGTTTTCCTTCAAACTGAACTAAAGCTTCGGTAGGAACAGCAGCTGAACTCACATTTTTCACTTGTACCTCGGCATTCATAAAAGTGCCTGGCACTAAGGATTTGTCATAAGTTTCAAAATGACAATGAACGTCAGCATTTCCATCAGTAGAAAGGTCTTTACCAATCAGTAAAATAGTACATTTCCGTTTTTTTCCAACCTCATTATTGGTATAGGCAAGTAGTTGCTGACCTATGTAAAGCTGATGCAAATCTCTTTCAAATACTTTCAGAGCAAGGTGAATATCTGATGGATTAACCAACTCAAAGAGCACTTCTGTAGGGTTAACATACTTCCCTACATTCACATTAACCTTAGAAACATAACCGTTTATGGGTGCATATATATTGATGTTGGTTTGTATTTTATTTTCATTGATGTGCTGCACGTTTATCCCTACCAATTTTAACTTCTCTTTCAAGGCGGTCATCAATACCAGCAAGCTTCTGTAATCTGCCTCTGCCTGTTGATAATTCTTATCGCTGCTGGCTTTACTTTGGTTAAGGTCCTTTTGTCTTTTATATTCATTTTCAAAAAAACCAATTTTTGCTTTTGCAGTTAGGTAATCCTGCTGTAGCTGAATATACTGCTGGTCTTCTACCGTGGCGATCACCTGACCCTTAACCACATGCATCCCTGGGAGCAGTTTAGTCGATTTCAAGTACCCACCCATAGGTAAACTTACGGATATCATATTTTGAGGTGGCACATCAATTTTACCATTGAGCTTTAGCACCGAAGAAATTTCCTTCTGCTCAATTTCCCCGGTTACAATTTCTGCATTTTTCATTTGGGCGTCATTGAGCTTGAGTACATTGCCATCCTGGGCTGGCAATGTGACTACTGAATTACTTTCTTTGTTTTGACAGCCACTGAATACCAAAAGTATCGTAGCAAAATATATAATGTTTTTCATGATTTTGTCCTATTTATTGCTGAGGTAATAAAGTTGAATGATTGCTTCATTTAGATTTTTAACCGCCTCCAGATAGTCATTTTTCACTACTGTTGACTGATTAATCAACTGAACCCATTCCAAATAATTGATATACCCAGCTGCGAGTTGTAAATTTGCAGTACTGGTAATTAGCGCTGCATTTTTCAATGACTTACTTTCAAAATAAGCGACTGTTTGAAGACACTTCTGATAGGTCAATACTGCAGACTGATAGCTTGAAGAAAGTTGCTGAACAGCGATTTTATACTCATTTTCGGCTACTTTTCTGCTGATCACAGCACTATTAATTTTAGCCTTGATGGATGAAGCAAATATCGGAATCCCCAAACCCAGCTGCACAGAATGAAAGCGTTGGGCACTATTATAAAACTTTTCATCCGCCCCCATACCCCGGATACTTCCATTGTTATATCCGATGGTCAGCTCCGGTAGCAATTTGCTTTTCTCTAATGCCAGACCTGCAGCTGCAATATTTTCCTGTTGCTGCATCAACTTTAATTCAGGATGCTCCAAATTTAATATTGCAAGATGATCACTGGTAATGAGCAAACATTTTTCATCATCAGGAACAAATACCTCTTTTGAATTCAACAACAGCTGAAATCGTAGTTGAAGTACCGCCTGATCATCTTTCAACTGGTTCATTTGTAGCTCTATCTGAGACAGTAAGGTTTCAGCACTTGTTTTCTCCAGGATATTACTTTCACCTTTAGCTAGTCTGAGTGTAGACTTTTCATAAAAATTTCTGTATAAACTATCCGACTGAATCAACAGCTTTCTTTTTTGCACCATATACTGGATCAGGTAAAACAGTTGTGCTACTTCCCTTTTTAGGATGGCCTCCTTTAATGCCACGTTCATCATACTGCTTTTCCAATCTTGTTGCAATAATGCTTTTTGTCTGGCATAAACCCTGGGAAAGCTAAAAGATTGAGTTAGTCCAAATTTGGTGTCTGTATAACTACTATTGATTTGTCCATATTCCGCAAATACATTTGTTAATGGAATATTTACCCCCGTTTTCATTAACATTTGCTGATATTGAACTTTTAATTCCTCGTTCTTGATTTTCAGGTTGTTTTTCAGAGCCGTATCTAAGGCCGCTTTTAGACTAATTGGTGCCTGAGCCACACAAACCTGGCTACTGAGTAATAAGAGCAAACAGGAAGCAGCTGTGATTATTGATTTATTCATTGTCTTTTTAAAACCGGTTTCGAACATGATATAGAGAACAGGCAGAACGAATAAGGTTAGAAATGTAGCAATCAATAAACCACCTATCACTACCGTAGCCAGCGGCCTTTGAACCTCCGCTCCAGCCCCATTACTAATTGCCATAGGGAGAAATCCCAAAGAAGCAACGAATGCCGTCATCAGTACCGGTCTAAGCCTAACTTTTGTTCCCATCAGTACAATACGCTTCAGGTCTGTTATTCCTTCCTGTTTTAATTGATTAAATTCAGAGATCAGTACAATTCCATTTAAGACCGCAACGCCAAACAATGCGATAAAGCCTATTCCTGCACTGATACTAAAAGGCATTCCCCGCAGCGCAAGGAATAAAATTCCACCAATGGCAGATAAGGGTATTGCCGAATAAATCAATAATCCTTGTTTTACAGAATTGAAAGCAAAATAAAGCAATAGGAAAATCAATAACAGAGATACCGGGACAGCAATCATCAGCCGTTGCTTAGCTGCATTTAAATTTTCAAAAGCCCCTCCATAACTGACATAATATCCGGGTGGAAATTTCAACTTTTCATTTACCTTTTGCTGAAGTTCATGAACGATACTCTGCACATCCCGTCCCCGAACATTGAAACCAACAACGATTCTTCTTTTGGCATCCTCACGCTGAATCTGATTAGGGCCATCCTTTATTTCTACATTTGCCAATTGGTATAATGGAATTTGAGTCCCTTTAGGGGTCGCTATTAACAGGTTTTTTATGTCCTTAAGGTCTTTTTTTTGAGCTCCGGCCACACGAACCACTACTTCAAATCTTTTTTCGCCTTCAAACAGCATACCGGTACTTTGTCCTGCCAGCGCTGTATTGATCGTTCTATTAATATCCTCAATAGTTAAGCTGTATTGAGCAATGGCACTACGATTGTACTCAATGATGATCTGTGGCATACCTGAAACCGTTTCCACATAAAGATTCTTTGCTCCTTCAACTGTATTTACGATTTTTCCCAATTTTTCAGCATAGCTTGCCAAAGTATCTAAATCTTCCCCAAATATTTTACAAACCACATCCTGCCGGGCACCGGTCATCAACTCATTAAACCGCATTTGCACAGGAAATTGAAAACCCGCAGTGATACCGGGTACATCTTGAAGAGCTTTCCCCATCTTTTCAGAGAGCTCATTAAAAGTTTTAGCTGAGGTCCACTCCTCTTTTGGCTTTAAAATTACCATCATATCACTAGCTTCCATCGGCATAGGATCTGTAGGCACCTCACCGCTGCCAATTTTAGTCACTACCTTTTCCACTTCAGGAAACTGAGACTTCAGGATATGGGCGGCCTTTTGGGTGTGTGCAATCGTTGTACTAATGCTACTTCCCGGAAGTACACGCGTATCTACGGCAAAATCCCCTTCCTCTAGTGCGGGAATAAACTCCCCGCCTAGCGTAGTCAACACAAATAAAGCCGTAATAAACAAGCAAACCACCATAGCAATCACCATTTTAGGGAACCCTAAAACTGCGGTTAAAGCAGATTGGTAAACACGTTCCAAGCTGGCCATTACCCGATCCGACAAGTTAGGTTTGTGCTTTACCTTTTTACTCAAAAACAGCGCACTCATCATTGGAATATAGGTTAAAGAAAGAATAAAGGCGCCTAACAAAGCAAAAGCGACCACCTGCGCCATAGGTTTGAACATCTTACCTTCAATACCTTCTAAAGTAAAAATGGGCAGATAGACAACCAAAATGATGATTTGGCCGAATACCGCACTGTTCATCATCTTACTTGCCGAGCTCTTCACCTCAGTATCCATCTCCTGCTGGCTGAGTTCATTCACCTGCTGAAAATGCTTGCTGTGACTCAAGCGATGCATCACCGCCTCCACTATAATTACAGCTCCGTCTACAATCAAACCAAAGTCAAGCGCCCCCAGACTCATCAGATTACCACTGACACCAAAAAAATTCATCAAAATGATGGCAAACAACATAGCCAAAGGGATAACAGAGGCGACTAAAAGACCTGCCCGGAGATTCCCTAAGAATAAAACCAGGACGAAGATTACGATTAAGGCACCTTCCATTAGGTTGCGTGTCACCGTACCAATCGCATGATCCACCATTTTTGTCCGGTCCAAAAAGGGTTCAATCATAACCCCTTCAGGTAAAGTTTTTTGAATTTGGGCGATGCGTTCTTTCACATTCTTGATTACCTCGCTGCTATTCGCTCCTTTAAGCATCATCACCACCGCCCCAGCCACTTCTCCCTCATCATTGTAGCACATTGCACCATAACGGGTAGCATATCCGGTTTTGACTTCCGCTACATCTTTAATATACAATGGGGTGCCATCAGCAAGGGTCCTTACCAGTGTGTTCTTTATATCTTCCACACTACCAAATAAACCCTGACTACGTATGTATAAAACCGTGGGACCTTTTTCAATATAGGCACCTCCGGTATTTTGATTGTTCTTTTCAAGTGCAGTAAATACATCATTAATCGTCAAATGATGTGACAATAATTTACCGGGCTCTACTTCAATGGAATATTGCTTTAGCTTACCGCCAAAACTACTCACTTCAGCAATTCCTTTAACACCTAACAACTGTCTACGTACGATCCAATCCTGAATTGTACGTAATTCTGTTTCATCAAATTTGCCGGCATAACCTGGTTTTGGTTTCAGAACATATTGATAAATCTCGCCTAAACCAGTACTAACAGGCCCCAGCTCCGGAACACCAATCCCAGGAGGGATTTGTGACTGAACCTTTTGCAGCCGCTCAGCAACCTGTTGTCTTGCCCAATAAACGTCGGTAGCATCGTCAAAAACCATGGTCACCAGGGACAGCCCAAACCTGGAAAAACTTCGGATCTCTTTTAATCCGGATATGTTACTATTGACCTGTTCAATGGGGTAAGTTACCAATCGTTCTATGTCGGTTGCCCCGAATGAAGGGGCAACAGTTATCACCTGAACCTGATTATCAGTAATATCAGGTACTGCATCAATAGGCAAACGCTTGAGCTCATAGCTGCCATAGCCAACTAAGGCCAACATAAAAAGTCCTATAATCAGCTTGTTCTTAACAGAAAAAGCTATAATTCTATTCAGCATAATAAAAATTATGAAATAAATTAACGGATCGAAATGTGCTTAACACTAACCTATCTGAGGTTATTAAACACAAATCATTAATAAAAGCTTAAAAAATGCTAGCTGAATTTTGGCGGTTGCCAGATGCGGGAAAGGTAATTAGATTTGAGTACTATATCATTAGAAATATAAATTTTTAGAAATACTATTTTTAAGGAGTAAATGCTAAACAATTCTAATGAGTCAGGAATAAAAGCTGCTGAAATCGATGCCGTAAAATGACAAGGAGTTTTAAAGGGCAATTGCATATCTCTAACATGATCATAGTCAGTTGGACTGCCATGGAGATAGTGATTGGCAACATAGTCTATAAATGAAAGTTGCTGATCCAAGGCTTTATGCTCCCTATAATGCTCAAAAACAACCGGTATTTTTAACAACTGATAGACATCAGGAGTTGAAAACAGGTAAATCAACAGAAACAATATTGCGGTTAACTTTTTCACAGCACCATAAAGATAACCAGAATTAACATTAAACAGCTTACCTAAATTAATTTTTTCCTTTTCTATCAAAGCTGTGAGGAGATTAAAAACCGTCAAAACGCAATTGTCAGTGTATCAAAACAAAGATGAAAGTTTAATGACTAAATATACCATCCATGGATGATATATTTGCAATATGAAGATAGAGCAAGAGATTAAGCATATTTTTGTTAGTCCTCAGCAGCGTGCACTAACAAACATCATTTTCACATCTAACTGGGTGTTGAACCGTATTGCTTCAGCTTTAAAGCCCACAAACCTATCTCTTCAGCAATTCAACGTACTGAGCATTTTATATGGTCAACCCGAGCAAACAGCTACGGTAAATCTGATCACTGAACGGTTAATCGATCGCATGCCAAATACCTCAAGACTGCTGAATAAACTGATGGATAAGGGATTAATTGAAAAAGAGAAAAACACTAATGATCAACGTGTTGTTTATATAAAGTTAACCACTGAAGGTGCAATCTTAAAACAGAAGGCGCGATCCATAATTGATAGTATCCTTATCAATCTAGAGGATAAAGAAGCAGACATTCTAAACGAATTACTCGAAAAAGTAAGAAGTTAGAAAAAATAAACAAATACCCATGAATAAAGTAATCCTGTTAAACAATCGTCCGGTAGGCAAACCTACTGTGGATGATTTCAAATTTATAGAAGAAGAAACACCGGTAATACAAGAAGGACAAGTTTTACTAAAAACCCTTTATGTTTCTGTTGATCCCTACCTGAGGGGAAGAATGAGTAGTGCAAAGTCTTACACCCCTCCTTTTGAGTTAAATCAACCCATCCAGTCCGGTATTATCGCAGAGGTTATAGCCTCCAAACACCATGATTTTAAGCCTGGTGATTTCGTTTCGGGAATGCTATCCTGGAAAGAATTGCAACTTTCAGATGGAAAAGGCCTTCACAAGGTCGATGGACATGCCGCTCCCCTATCTGCCTATTTAGGTGTTTTAGGGATGACTGGATTAACGGCATACCTGGGTTTAACTGAGATTGGAAAACCTAAAGCTGGCGAAACATTGGTGGTTTCAGGCGCAGCGGGTGCAGTAGGTAGTGTTGTAGGGCAAATCGGTAAGATCCTGGGCTGCAAGGTTATTGGAATGGCTGGATCGGATGAAAAAACTACATTATTGACATCTAAATTTGGTTTCGATGTAGCCATCAACTACAAAACCACCACGGATATGACATCAGCGATAGCAAAAGCTGCACCGGATGGCGTTGACATCTACTTTGATAATGTGGGTGGTGAAATTTCTGATGCCGTGCTTGCAAACGTAAACCAGTTGGCTCGCGTACCGGTATGCGGTGCAATCTCTGGCTACAATGAAACTGAGGTGCCTACGGGCCCAAGGGTACAAACCACACTGGTAAAAAATAGCGTGCTGATGCAGGGATTTGTGGTATCCAACTATTCAGCGAAATTCCCTGAAGCCATCAGACAATTAACCACCTGGTTCCAGGAAGGTAAATTAACCTATTCAGAAACCATTGTTCATGGTTTTGATCATATCCCTCAAGCCTTTCTTGATTTATTTGAAGGAAAAAATGAAGGAAAAATGATTGTTAAAATTTAATCCAACACAGCAACAAATATGTTAAATTTCGAATTTAAAAACCCGACCAAGATTATCTTTGGTAAAGGTCAAATAGAAAAACTGGAGCAAGAAATCCCAAAACAGGCAAAAGTAATGATGCTGTATGGCGGTGGATCGATTAAGACCAACGGCATATATGAGCAGGTAAAAAAAGCATTGAGCGGCTTTGAAGTTGTAGAATTTTCGGGTATCCCGGCTAATCCGGAATATGAAGTTCTGATGGATGCACTAAAAATCATCAAAAAAGAAAACATTACCTACATGCTAGCTGTTGGTGGCGGTTCGGTAATAGATGGTGTAAAGTTTCTATCGGCAGCAGCTTTCTATCCCGGAGATACCCCTTGGGATATCCTTAAAAACGCGATTAAAACAGAAAAAGGATTACCATTCGGCACCGTACTCACTTTACCTGCTACAGGCTCTGAAATGAACTCAGGTGCTGTGATTACCAGAAGAGAAACTCAGGAAAAGCTGGCTATGGGTGGGCCAGGACTATTCCCGGAATTCTCAATCCTGGACCCGGAGGTGGTTAAATCCATTCCACAGCGACAACTGGCAAATGGTATTACTGATGCTTACACCCATGTGCTGGAACAATACATGACTTATCCCGTTGGAGCGATTTTACAGGACCGTATTGCCGAAAGTATATTGCAGACATTAATTGAAATATCGCCAAGAATTATGAAAGACACTGCTGACTATGAAGCTGCAGCCAACTTCATGTGGAGCTGTACAATGGCTTTAAACGGACTGATCCAGAAAGGTGTTCCAACAGATTGGGCAGTGCATGCAATGGGACATGAACTTACAGCCTTGTTTGGAATTGATCATGCCAGAACATTAGCGGTAATTGCACCCAGCCATTACCACTACAATTTTGAAGCTAAAAAAGAAAAACTAGCCCAATATGGTAAACGGGTATGGAACATACAAACAGGCTCCGTTGAAGAAATAGCAAAGGTCGCAATTGAAAAGTCTGTCGAATTTTTTCATTCCCTGGGTATAGACACCAGGTTATCTGATTACACTCCTGCCTACGAAGGTACTGCTGAAAAAGTAGCACAACGTTTTACAGAGAGAGGCTGGATAGGCTTAGGTGAACATAAAACACTTACACCGGCAGATGCAGAGAAAATAGTAAAAATGAGTTATTAGTCTTAAAAACAATAGTTATGAAAGTATTAATCGTATTGACATCCCACAGTGATTTAGGTGACACGGGACACAAAACCGGTTTCTGGATAGAAGAATTTGCCGCGCCTTACTATGTGATGGCTGATGCCGGAGTGGAGCTCAGTATCGCCTCACCTAAAGGAGGTCAGCCCCCAATAGATCCTAAAAGTGACAGTCCGGAAAATCAGACTCCTGCCACCAAACGCTTCCATGCAGATGAGGCGCTGAAAGCAGCGCTGGCTCAGTCTTTAAAGTTAAGTGAAGTAAATGAAGGTGATTATGATGGTGTTTTCTATCCGGGTGGTCATGGTCCACTGTGGGATTTAGCAAATGATAAAAGTTCCATTTCTTTAATTGAAGGCTTTTACCAACACAACAAACCTATTGCTTTTGTGTGTCATGCCCCTGCGGCGCTGGTACAGGTAAAAACGTCGAATGGGGAGCCATTGGTTAAAGGAAAACAAGTGACGGGCTTCTCAAATACTGAAGAAGAGGCTGTACAATTGACTAAAGTCGTTCCTTTCCTTTTGGAAGATGAGCTGAAAAACTTAGGCGCAATTTATAGTAAAGGCGCCGATTGGAGTGCTCATGTAAAGAAAGACGGCTTACTGATTACCGGACAAAATCCAGGTTCATCTGAAGCAACGGCTAAACTGCTGCTTGAAACATTAAAAGCAGGTAAATAAGAACGCTTATAAGGCTGGAATCTAATGTAATAAACTGTGTCTCTAAGTTAATAACTAACTGACACAGTTTATCTACACCCTATTTTTTTGTAGCAAATGATTACAAATTAGGTGGTTTGGTTACTCATTCCAAAAAGCAATTTTGCTGACCATTTACTATTTGTTAATTGACTAGGATTGTTGTAACTGTTGTTGGAAAGTGATGATGATAAACTCAGCGGGTCTTACTATGGCCACCTTTACGTTGATCAGCATCTTTCCGTCCAAAATATCGTTTGGTGTCATCGTTGCCCCAAGGCCAATCTGAACATCAAAAGCTTGCTCGGGTACTGCACCAGCCAAAGCTCCTTGTTTCCAAAGATTAGTTAAGAAGTTTGTGACCATTGCTTTAATCGTAATCCATGTGTTTGCATCATTAAGCTCAAACACATAATCCCTTGTAGCTGCTTTAATTGATTGCTCAATCATAATCAAGGTCCTTCTCACATTGATATATTTCCAGTCAGCACTATTTCCATCCAAGGTCCTGCCGCCCCATACCAAAGTTCCAAGACCTTGAAACGGACGAATGACATTTACCGATTTTCCTGTTTCCGGATGTACGTTAAAATCTTCCTGATCCTGACTTGAAATACTAACGACTGGACTGTCTACAAAGTTCAAAGAATAATTGGCTGGTGCTTTCCACACTCCCCTTGTATTGTCAACCATTGTATAAAGTCCTGCTATTGCTGCACTTGGAGGCAATTGATTTACCAGATTTCTGGCTTGATTTAATATGGCACTGTAATTGGCACTCGTTGATTTAAGCTCAAGATGATGATTTTTGTTTAGGTTATGAATCTGATCCAACAAACCCGCTTTATCCAACTCAGCAAACTTGGTCTTGTAGTTTTCATATATTTTTTGTGGCAGACCATCTTCGAGATAATCATTGTATGAATCCGGAAGATTTTCGAATGTAAGCTCATCAATTTCAACTACACTTGAATTCAGCCATGGATAATATGCTGCGCCATAGTTAAGGAAACTATTTCCGATTTTGCTTCTAAACTCATCAACTACGGCTGAAGGTTTCATGCTGTCATCATGGTTCTTAAGATCAAATATGGCAAAGCGGTTCTGCATTCCGGCGCAATGAGCAAGAACATCGGTATAGATTGCATACGCAGCTTCCTTTAACTTTATAACATCAGGCATTACAACTAATGTAGGTTCCGGAGTATTTTTCAATATTTCCAATGCACCATCAACCTTGTTGAAATCTGAGGCCTTTACCTCAAGTCCATTTACTTTGTCGCCATATACATCTACTGCTAAAATAACGCAGGAACTTCCTCCATTTGTATAGAACAATCGAATACTATTATAGAAATACAGTTCATTATCCTCTTCATACGAAACCTTAAATGTATCCGGACTAGTCTCATCCGCTTCAATTTTGAAGTTTGGAGAAAATGTTCCCCCGAAATGCGCTACATACTCAGCAAATGAATTGATTTTTGTTGGAACACCAATCAGAGATTTTCCATTACTTTCGGCCTTAAAAGTATAGCCAACAAATGCGGGAATTGCAGTTTCTACTGCTATAGCTGAATTTGGGAAAGCTGGTAGTTCTTCAATGTAAACTCCGGGTGATTTGCGCATTGCCATAAGTTTGGTAATGAATTTAGGTATGTAACATTATGAAATTCTTTTCAGCAAACCAAAAACATTAAGCACCGAAACTATATTTATCCGCAATTGTTACTAGTTCAGTAAACGAATCTTTTAACAGGAGCATATGCCTCTCGAGATGAAACAAATAATTAATATGAACAATACCGGAAAAAACGTATTATACCTAAGCTTAGCACTAAGTACCTGTGCGATACTTTTCAACGCCTGCAAAGTCAGCATACCCAAAGGAGCCAAAGCAGTAAAACCATTTGACAGCAAACGTTACCTGGGCAAATGGTATGAAATTGCACGACTTGATTTTAAATATGAAAAGAACCTCAATAATGTAACCGCAACCTATACTGAAAAAGATAAGGGTCAAATCCAGGTAGACAACAGAGGCTATGATACCGTAAAAAAACAGTGGAAACAAAGCATCGGTAAAGCCAAGCTTGTAAAAGGAACAGATCAGGGAAGATTAAAAGTTTCCTTTTTCGGTCCATTCTATGCAGGTTATAACGTAATCGCTATCGACACAGATTATCAATATGCACTGGTGGCTGGCAATAACCTAAATTATCTTTGGATACTTTCCAGAACAAGCGCAATACCTGAGTCCGTAAAGGAAGACTATCTCGCGCAAGCTAAAAAATTAGGTTATCGGACAGAGGACCTGGTGTGGACCGTACATCATCCACAATAGAAAGATGTAATATTCCGCATCATTCCTTTAAAAATAAAAGCATGAAAAGGCAAAACTGCATACCAGTATAACCTTCCTGTGAGGCCTAAAGGCCGAAAAGTAGCCGTTTGTATAAATCTATTTTCCTTATCTATTTTAAATTCGAGCCAGGCTTCACCAGGTAATTTCATTTCTGCATACAACAGTAGACGCCCATCCTTTTTATCGGCAAGAATTACTCTCCAGAAATCAATTACACTTCCAGTCGATAATGTATTGGAATTTGTTCTCCCCCTTTGCAATCCTACTCCGCCAAATAACTTATCCAGGAAGCCCCGAATACCCCAAAGCCAATCTGCATAATACCATCCCGTTTCTCCACCTATAGCCCAAACATTCTTCAATACACGTTCCCGATCAGCTACCTTCATGGATCGCACATCTTTAAAACAGCCCTCCTGGGGAACTTCAATGAGTTTTTTAAACCGATCAGGATAAACGTAGCCATTCATCGCATCCCGCCAGCTTGAAATGACCTGGTTTTGTTCTATTTTATCAAAAGCCAATTCGATCGACTGCTCATAGGTAATGGGTTGAATGTTTAATTTTTCCTGCAGATCATTTGGTTTTGCCACCACATCAACCTTCATACTCTCTACCAAACTGCCCGCCAAAGGATAAGAAACTGAGGTCACAAAATATAGCCAATAGGAAGAAAGCTTTGGTGTCATTACGGGTATGGTAAAAATCCATCGCTTCAATCCCCTCACTTTAGCGAAACGCAAAAGCATCGCCTTGTAAGTAATCACCTCTGGCCCTCCGATATCATATGCTTTATTGAAAGCATACTCCTGCATCAGCACTCCTTCAAGAAAATGAAGTACATCGCGAATACCTATGGGCTGACAACGCGTATTGAGCCACTTAGGTGCAATCATTACAGGTAGTTTCTCTACAAGGTCCCTGATAATCTCAAAACTGGCACTTCCCGACCCCACAATAATCCCCGCCCGTAAAGTAGTTAAAGCATACTTATCCGATTGCAAAGCCTCCTCAACACTCAGGCGTGAATTTAAATGTTTCGACAAATGCGCACTATTCACAATTCCACTTAAAAAGATAACTTGTTTTGTAGATGTGCGTTCTATGGTGCTTTTAAAATTATTTGCAGTCGACAGCTCAGCTTCGGAAAAATCACCCTTTGCTGCCGACATGGAATGCATGAGGTAATAGGCTACATCAATAGAGGCAGGTATATGAGCAAGACTTTCCTTGTCCAGGAAATTAACTTCAACCACCTCTAAATCAAACCCGGCATATTTACTTTTATCAAATCGGCTTTTATCCCGAACGCAACAAATCACCTGGTGCCCATTTTCAAGCAAAACAGGCAGCAATCGCTGAGCGATGTAACCGGTAGCACCTGTTAACAATATTCTCATATACTTAAATATACTAATATTGGTAAACATCCCAATTGGATCTAACTATTTTAATTATATTAACATGATAATTTTATTTAACAATTAACTTTTATATTAAAAACTGAACACCATAGCAATGAGAGAAGATAGAATTGTTGCCTCATTAATAGATGTAAAAAAAATATATCATACGGGTGACACTAGTATCGTAGCATTGGACAGTACATCATTAGACATTCGTAATCAGCAACTCACCCTAATTATGGGGCCATCGGGTTCTGGAAAAACAACTCTATTGTCACTAATAGGTTGTATTATCTATCCAACAGAAGGAAAAGTTATCATTCAAGGAGATGACATCAGCAACTATTCTGAAAAAAAAATGGCGAATATTAGGTTAAACAACATTAGCTTTATTTTTCAGCATTTCAATCTCATAAATCCATTAAACGCCTTAGAAAATGTGATGCAACCACTTTTATTAAGAGGAGAAGACGCTGCCTCCGCTAAGCTTAAAGCCATTTCGGCATTGGAAAAAGTAAACATGGGAGACCGGCAGAAAAACCTACCTAAAAAGCTAAGCGGTGGACAAAAGCAGCGGGTTGCCATTGCAAGAGCTTTGGTAGCAAATACGGAAATCATACTTTGTGACGAGCCAACCGCTTCTCTAGATGCAAAAAGTGCAGCAGTGGTAATGAAAGAACTGAAATCCCTGGCGCAGCAGGGCAAAGCTATCGTGGTTGTTACCCATGATCTGCGCCTACGGCCCTTTGCAGACCGTATTGTATATGTTGAAGAAGGTATGGTATCAGATCACTTAAAAAATGAAGATGATTATAAATAAAAAAATACATAGAAATGTGCCCTTACTTACCATAGTAATGCTTTTATTACTTTCAGCTTGTGGAGGAAACAAGAAGGAAATGGAAGCGGAAGAAAGGGTAAAAATGGATTCGCTCAGCAGACCGGAAAACATCAGCATGGTATCTGCCATAGCCAGAGTTGAACCTGCAAATGGATTAATAGACCTTTCAGCAGAAGTTTCAGGACTTGTAGTCGAAATCTATAAGAAAGAAGGCGATTCTGTTAAAAAAGGAGAACCTATTTTTAAATTGGATAAAAAAGATCAATTAATTGAAGTCGATTTAGCAAAGCAGCAGATCATTACGCAACAATCAAATATTGATGCCAATAAATATGACATCAATCAGTATGAAGCTACATTGAGGGAAAAAGAACAGGACCTCAGTATAACACGAAAACTGGCAGAAACTGGTGCCGATACCCGACAGAATCTGGCCATCAAACAGAAAGAGAGAGATGTGATATTCGCGAATCTGCAGTCTGAGCGCGCTCGATTACAGGCTGGTTTGAGTGAACTAAAAGCATTAAAAACTAAACTCCAACAGTCGGAGCTTGATGCCAATAATAGGGTCGTAAGCGCAAAAGAAAATGGTATTTTAGTCAGCCTGGATCCCAAAATAGGAACTGCAATAACTGCATTTAGTCCCTTTGCAACACTCGCAACTAATGATGACCCTGTGCTTTATGGTGAAATAGATGAGATGTTTGCAGACCGTGTAAAAATTGGACAAGAGCTTACAATCAATTATTTAGGTACAAAAGCAACAATCGCTAAAGGTAAAATCATATACATCTCCCCGATATTAGATAATAAATCTCTTTTCTATGAAAAGACGGGAGAAACTACTGACCGAAGAGTTAGAAAGTTTAAAGCAAAATTTACAACGCCTGAGAAGTTGCTGATCAACGCAAAAGTAGAATGTAAAATAAAAATTCAATAAGCCAGATGATCGGTACAGCTTTAAAATTCATGAGATATGATAAACCCAAGAGCATTGGAATTATTGTTGGTATAGTCATCAGTATATTTTTAATTGGCCAGCAACTTGGCACATTGCGATTTTTAACTGGCTTAATGAGCGGACTGATTGTAAACTCCAATTCATCAGGCAGCGACATTTGGATTATTGACAATATCACAGGTAACGTAAATGCTTTAAGCAGGATAGATGCGAGAATTGCACAAGAAGTTAAAAGCATAAATGGCGTAGCAGATAGCTATGGAGTTGTAATCGCAAATGCTACTGCAACATTTGAAGGAAGTAAGTCTTCGCCGATAAACCTGATTGGCAGTGAAGGCCCACTCTTCATCGCCGGACCAAATCCGTCAAAAATTATCAATGGTAATTTGAATGAATTATACCAAAGCGATGCAGTTTCAGCCGAATTCTTCAATTCAAAAAACTTAGGCGTTAAGCTGGAAGTAAACAAAACCTTAGAAATTAACAACAAAGCGGCCATTATAAAGGTAATGACCAAAAATGCCCAGGGCTTCGGAGGATATTTTATGTATACAAATATCAGTAATGCCAGGTTTTATGGAAACTTCCCGAATGACAAATTGAGCATTGTGGTGGTAAAGGTGAAAAAAGGCGTGGATGTTGGCAATTTAGTAGATCGCATTAATCAAACATTTTATGGTGTAAAAGCCTGGAAGGTAGAGGAGCTGAAAAATTCTACCTTGTCCGAAATTTTGGTTACTTCAAACATCGGGGTAAGTTTTGGATCTCTGGTGATATTCGCAATGATTAGCGGTTTTTTCATTATCGGACTAACCCTCTACTCTTCTGCTTTGGACCGATTGGTGGACTATGGGACGCTAAAAGCTATTGGCGCTTCCAATGGTTTTGTATCGAGACTGATCCTTACTCAGGCATTGCTATTTGCATTAATTGGTTTTATCATTGCCTTCTTATTACTCCTATTATTTAAAAATGGAGTTGCCAGTGCCGGGCTTCTCATCAATTTAGATTGGCCACTGATTATGACTTTATTGGGCGTTACGTTATTCATGTCGGTAGGTGGTTCTCTGTTTGCAGTGGTAAAAATCAGCCGACTAGAACCAGCATCCATTTTCTAATACCTTAAGTTCTAATTCATGACAAAAAAAAGCGCGTATTATAAAAAGATGAAAAACAGAATGGTAATAATAGTGGGCTTTTTATTGCTGCCTATACTATCCTTTGCACAGCAAAATATGTTAAAACTCAACCTATCCTTAGCGCAAGCCAGAGCACTGGCTGTAGAAAAGAATCCGAAAATTGCTGCAGGAGAGTTAGATGCAAAAATTAACAAAGAAATTATTGCTGAAGCCAGACTGAAAAGAATCCCACAGGTTTATGCCGATGCCAATTTGCAAAATAACCTCATCATTCCTGTTACCCCCGTACCTGCTAATGCCTTTAATCCAAATGCCCCGGATGGGTTGTTAATGCCTTTGAAATTTACCACAAGGTGGACTTCAAATACAGGATTAAATGCAAACATAGATCTTTTTAATTCCCCAAAAAAACAGAACCTAAAAGAAGCCCTAATCAAGGAAAAGATCACGAAATTACAAAACGAAAATGAAGCCAATCTGACTTCATTTGAGGTAGGAAATGCTTACCTGGCAACTTTGATAGCGGCTGAACAATTAAGATTGGCTGCTTTGGATACGTTAACTAAAAGCAAGATTTTAAAAATAAGTCAACAACAATTTGATGAAGGTAGACTACTCTTAACCACCCTAAACCAGTTAAAAGCAGACCGCAATAATACTTTAAATAATTTTGACGAAGCGACAAAAATCTATATTGACAGCAAAGCCAAATTGTTATATACCATGGGCTTTCCGCCAGAGGATGATATTGACATAGAATTTTCGGACAATTTGGAAAGCTTATTCAAAAGCTATCAAATTAAAGCAGAGACTGAAAGTGCAACAAGCATTTCTCTTAATCAGTTAAAACAAAATGAGACACTTCTGAATACTCAAATTACAAGTACAGTTAAGGGCTATTTGCCAACCCTGACGCTAAAAGCCTATTATGGGGCAAACTACTTTGATAATAACTTCGACATCTTAAAATCATCAAACTGGAACGGAAACAGTTTTGTTAATCTGGGACTTAAACTCCCCATCACAGAAGGTCTGGACAGGCAAAAAAAAATAAAGCAACTTCAGTTACAGAAACAGGCTAATCTGCTTCGTTATCAGGATGAACGAAACAAAAATAAGCTTGATTATTTAGCTGCATTGAGAGAAGCTGCTGTACTTGAAAAAAACTACTTAAGAGTTCAGGAAAACTTTAGGCTGGCTGAAAAAAACCTGGACCTTGCGGAGCAACAGTTTAGCAATGGCAGAATCCTGATCACTGAACTACAGCAAATCGCCTATAATTACCAGAAAGAAAAAAACAACTACCTCAATATGGCCTACAATTACATTTTAGCCAAATTAACGGCAGAAAAAATAAATAAATATTAAATAGAAGAAAGAAAACGAAGTACGACTTCCTTAAAACTCAAATATACAGCCAAATGAGGGGATCAGGTTTCCTGATTTAGTATTTAAGATAAAGGGAATCCCATTTGAACCATTGTTTTGTAAAGGCTGCCCGTCTGTCGTTAAAAAACCACTATTATCTTCTGTTCTTTTAAAGGTATATTTTGGAAAACTATCATTTTCATTTTTCAGGATATTCTGGATGTCAACATATAAATTCAATGCTGTTTTGCGGAAATTTATCCGTTTATCCACACGAAAATCCAACTGGCTGAATGGAGATAGCCTTTCTGTATTTAACCGACTGTAATCCGCTATTCCTGTGCCCAGTGTCAAATAGTTTTGCTGGGAGGCCTGTAAATCAAATGGCGTATAGGGTGATCCTCCCGCATAGCGGTATTTCAAACCCAAATCCCAGTTACGCTTCAACTTATAGCCCAAAGTAAGTGACAATAGATGTCTGTTATCCCATGACGAGGAGATCAGTTTCTGATTCAATCCGGAAAATTTGCTGACCACGTAAGAATAACTGGCCACATAAAAAAAATTACGAACCAGCTTTTGCTGCACAAATAGTTCTACACCATAGGTTTCCCCCTCACCTACACTCAGTACCTGCTCACTGCCAACAGAAGCATATTCCGCGCCCTGGTTAGCAAGGGAAGTCCCATTGGCTACGGAAACCGGATAATTGTTATACCGCTTATAAAAAGTCTCCAAGGTAAACCTCAAATCATTTCTAGGTAAAAACTGGGTGCCAAGGACATAGTGCGTGGATTGGATATAATCCATATTCTTATTCAGGGCTTCTCCACTATTATCCAGATAGCCCAGCATGGTATAGGTAGGAATTTTGAAATAAGTCCCCACTGAAGCACTGACATCCCATTTAGCGCTCAGGTGATAAGCTAAAGACAAACGGGGAGAAAGCGTTTTTAAGGGATTATTACCCTCCTCTGTGAAACTATTCAGGTCAGAACGGATGCCAGCAGAAAACAGTAGCTTTTCATTGAACAGGTTCTTCGAAGACTGAAAAAACACACCATATTTCCAAAAGTCTATATCATTATTGAATCTTATTACTTTTTCTGGTACAACCACATCTCCCTGTGCATTGGTAATTTCATTGGAAACCTTATTAAACAAATCTGTTTTGTAGCCAACCAGTTGAGCCATCAATCCGGCAGACAACTTCCAGCCATTTAAGAATTTGTTAATGTCAAATCTGAACTTATTTTCAGCTTCCTGAGACTGAACCCTTAGACTCCTTTTGCTTTCCTCCTGCCGTTCATCCTCGAATTTATCCAGCGTATTGTCAAATACGTTTCGACTGAGCGTAAAATTCAAATAGCCATTTTCAATCTGATGGTTCAAGTTAAAACCGGCTGTATAGTTCCACTGATTGATGTAGGGTGTAGAGCGCAGCACATAGGTATTTTCCAAGGTTGACTTTTTTGTTGGGGCAAAACTAAAACGATCGATAGCCCCCAGACCTATAGCCGTAAGTTTGGTTTTAGCGTTAAATTTATGCGTTACCTTATATTGAAAATCATCAAAATCAGGTCTGATGGGTAAATCAATCAATTTGAATAAAAAGCTGAGATAAGATTTTCGGGCCGAAGCTAGAAAAGTAGTATTTTTCGACAAGGGACCTTCTAAGGTAAGGGCAGTTTCCGTAAAACTGACTCTGGCATTGCCAGACAATCTTTCCGAATTCCCCTCTCTTTGCCTAATTACAAAAGTCGAGGCCAGAGGATTGTCGTACCTGGAATCAAAAGCCGAGGAACTCAGTTTTAAACTCTCAATAAAAGAAACGTTGAGTATGCCTTGAGCACCTCCGGAACTACCCTGGGTTTGAAAATGATTCAATACCGGGATTTCTATACCATCCAGGTAATATACATTTTCATTCGGTGCTCCGCCCCTTACAATGATATCATTCCGCTCTCCCACACCATTACTGATGCCGACTCCCGGAAGTGTCTGCACCACTTTGGACACATCAAAATTGCCACCCGGACTGCTTTTTATTTCTTCTGTTGTTAATTGCTGCACAGATAAAGGCGTAACCATATCAGTCGCCACTGCAGACTTTGCTCTACTAAAACTGATGTTAACTTCTTTTAAATTATTCAATTGAGGCTGAAGCTCAAAGTTGACCAATTGCGGATTACCACTACCCACTACTATATTGTATTTAAGCTGAGCCAGGTAACCAACTAGACTGGCAGAAATTTTATAGGTCCCTACCGGAACATCCATGCGGAAACGGCCTGAACTATCGCTCAGGGTTGAAATCGATAAAGCATCAACGGTAATTGTGACCGAGGAAAGGGCTTTACCCGTATTTAGATCTTGTACAGCACCTGTTATTAAACCCTTTTGCTGGGAAAACACAGGGTTAAAAGTAAACAAAGCGGCTATGATTACGAGGTATCTAAGTGTCAATTTCAAAGTCTTAAGAGTTATTAAAATAGTTTTCAAATATATAAGTTATTGGTCACCTAGCTGGCTTCGTTTATTAATTCTGGTTGTTGCATTTTGAAAGCTGCATACGCTTTATGGTATTTCCCATTACTATCGACGTTTGGCTTAAAGCTTTTCAAAAAGCTGATCACCTTGATCAATAGCAACTTATAAGCCGGTAATTCGCTTACCTTAATGTCGAGCATATCTGAAATTTCTTTCCCGAGCAAATAGCGCATTAAACCCAGGATATCATTAGCGGAAGCTTTGCTCTTGTTCACTTTCAAAATATGATCGATAAGTGAACGCGTGAGCTCTTGCCCATGCGTTGACATACGGAATTGGCGCTGTTTAATCATATGATCCAGTTGCTGGGCCAGCTTTGTGTTTTGGGGAATCATATCTTCTTGTAATCCTGTGAGATAACCAACAACAGCCCAGGTGTGCATAAAAGCATTCTGGTCTGCCTTGGGAATATTAAAGCCCAGCATTCGCAAACCTCTTATCACAATCAGGGAAAAAGAAAGATTGGTACCTGCCATATCTTCCTGATTAATGGGTAGCCCCCATGCATCGTCCCAGTTGCCGCGTTGAAGCGTATAATAACGAACAGCAGCATGCATGATACGTACTTTTAAAATCTGTTCATAAGCATGGCCCTCCTTGTCAAAAGCATCGGGTCCCATCACTTCCCATACAAAAATTGCTGTATCATAAAGACGCTTTGTGGTTTGCTTCCGTATCAGTTCTGACTGGTACAGAACCATAGCTCCATTTGCTGCTGTATAGCAATAGGGCAAGGAGAGCAATCCCAACAGACTCATAATGATTTCTGAATGCATTGCAAAAAAAGCTGCCCCTGCTTTCATTAAATTTAAATCTGCCCAAGGTGGCAACACTCCTGCATTGTTGATGAATGGAGTTTCGGGAAAAATCTCTTCTAGTAGCCTTAATTGACCATTTTCTGACTTTGCAGTCATCCATTGTTGCAATTGCAGTTTTTTTTGAGGATCAGAAAAAACCTGCCGGACAAATTGATCTGCCGGTGGGTCGCCCACTAGCCTTTTAGCAGCTAATAGCTCATTGTCATATATCCTTTGCATGCTCATCTTTAACTCATGTGATTTATAATTGCTTCGGCTGCCAGTCTGCCACTTTTCATAGCCGCATTAATGGAACCATTCAGCAAATGATCACCACAAATGAAACAATTATCCGTCAACCGCATGGACTTTTGATCTATATTATTGTTTACTGTATCATCATTAGGTAAGGCGTAAGGTATGTGATAAGTCCTAAGATGCTTCCAGTTAATAGCCTCAGGATACCAAAATTTCATTTCATTTATCACCTTGTCCTGCAATTCTGCTTGACTATTTTTTGAATGATCGCCTATAAGTGATAGCGAAATTAACGCATCAGTATTTTTAGCGTAGTCGGGAGAAATTCGATCCATAATAGCCACATTGTTAACCAGTCTTCCGGGTACTGCATTTAAAGCAATAAGTGGTTGCTCATATGGCTTTTTTAGCCCGGTAAAATACATATTGGTCACTGACCGAAATCCTGTTACCTGTTGCCCATAAGGTTTAGGCAAATGGAGCTGATTTGTAGCAATGATAACAGAATTTGCGCGATAAGTCAATCCAGTATTTGTTTTCACCTGATTGTTTTCAACTTCGAGCACAGTTTGGTTAAACAATAACTCATCCCAGGACAGATGTGCAGCCAATTGAGCAGGAATCATGCCCATCCCTTTTGCCGGAATGGCCGCATCCCCTTCACTAAACATCTTAAATATAAATTCGAACATACGGCTTGATGTGCTCAATTGATCTTCCAGAAAAATTCCAGTCATAAAGGGTTTAAAGAACTGCCCTATAACCC
Organism: Pedobacter polysacchareus; assembly: GCF_019802255.1. Lineage (GTDB taxonomy): Bacteria > Bacteroidota > Bacteroidia > Sphingobacteriales > Sphingobacteriaceae > Pedobacter > Pedobacter polysacchareus. The sequence goes on from NZ_JAHYSS010000003.1 coordinate 650,556, forward strand.
TTGTGCTAAAGCCTTTATTTTTTAAATAGTCAATAGTATCGAATTGCGGATCTGAAAAAATCTGATCTATGCTTTTGCTCCTGAGCTTTACCTTAAGCCTCATCATTCGCAATTTATCTGTAAAGTTACCTGATGTAGATAATAAAGTGCTGATTAAAGCAGACGGTTTCCTAAACGGATCGCCAACACTGCTTATACCGTCTTTGGATAAAATCAGTGCACCAGGATCAAATCTGCAAAGATCAAGTGCTTGATAGTCTAAAAAACGTTTCGCTTCCGGGTAAGCAGTAAGCAAAACCTGGAATCCCCTGTCAAGCAAAAACCCATTCACTTCGTCTGTTTTAATCCGCCCACCTACCTTATCGGAGGCTTCCAATACCTTAATCGATTTACCTGCTGCCTTTAAAACTTTGGCAGCGGTAAGGCCGGCTAATCCCGCGCCAATGATAATCACATCCGCATCCTTTTTCTTCATGCATTTACCTTATTAATTCTTGAGGTTCCTTTCCTGGTTTCGCATAAGCTAACCGGCCGACAATCTCGGGAAGAAAGTAGCTATCCAAACCACAAACGGTCATTGTTCCGGCCTTGACGTGATCCAGATTACCGTCTTCTTCAATCAGAAAATCATCAGCTAATATTTGAATAATTTCGCCGATAACGATCGTTGTACCATTGATTTCAATGTCGATCATCTCTACGAGTTCAAGGCCAATCCGGACTGTAGATTCAGAGACAAATGGCGCCTTAAAACCAGCTACATAATGTTTTTTAAACCCGCACTTGTCAAACTCCGAGACACCTGAAGGATAGCTTGCACTGGCTTGATGTGCCTGCTTATACCATTGGGGCAATACATTGTTTAAAGTATATTGACCAGTTGACTTAATGTTGCTAAGGGTGTCGTTGTGTTCGCGCTCGGGTCTGATCACCATGCCCAGCAGAGGCGGGTTGGCACCCAGGTGAAAAGCCGAACTGATTAAACTCAGATTGCTAATGCCGTCGTGACTGATGGTCCCCAATAGATTGAGCGATTTATAACCAATCAAACTATTGATCAGACTGATCCTGTAGTGTTTCTCCATTTCAGAAATGTGACTACTTTTGATTGCTATCATCTTAATTTGTCTTTAATTTAACCAAACCTCCGTCAATACCGATAATCTGGCCTGTCATCCAGCTCGATTCATCGGCTAGCAGGAAAGCAATCGCAGAACTGATATCTTCCGGTAAACCATGCCTGCCCAGAGGGTGGCGTTTATTAGCAGCTTCCCTTCGCTCAGTGGTATTCAAAAGATTTTGTGAAAGTGGTGTGTCGGTGAGTGAAGGTGCCACCACATTGACGCGGATGTGGCTGGGTGCAAGTTCGGCAGCAAGTGAAAGCGCCATACTTTCAACTGCCCCCTTTGCCCCCGCTATACTGCCATGAAAACTCATGCCCGAGCGTGCTGCTACCGAACTGATGAGCACAACCGAGGCCGTTTTTGCTGCTTTAAGTGCTTTCATGGCTTGCTGAATTACCTTAGCCGCGCCCAAGACGTTGATCCTGTAATCGTTTAAAAAATCTTCCTCGGTTAAACGGGCAAATGGCTTCAGGTTAATGCTACCCACCGAATACACCAAACCATGTAACTGCTCAGGAAGAAAGTCTGCCATAGCCCTAACATCTCCAAGAACATCCAGGGACAGGTGCATAATACCTTCAGGCCAATCGGCATTCTTAGTTCTGGATATGTTATACACAGTTGCGCCATTTATAACCAGTAACCTGACCAGCGAAAGCCCTATACCAGAACTCCCACCGACCACTAATATATTTTTTCTCTCAAAATTCATCATCCTATATGTCTTAAAAAATCATTTTTTACATCAGGATCTAAAAAACGGCCACAATACTCAGCTGTCAATGTACTGCTACCGGTATCTCTTATCCCACGACTGGAGACACAATGGTGATGGGCATCAACAATCACTGCCACATCTTCTGTTCCGAGCGATTCTTTGATCATGTTAGCGATCTGCTTGGTGAGTCTTTCCTGTATTTGTGGCCGTTGTGAGCAATATTGTACAATCCGGTTCAATTTAGACAAGCCAATCACTTGCCCATTGCTAAAATAAGCAACATGCGCTTTACCAACGATGGGTACAAAATGATGTTCACAATTGCTATAAACACTTATATTTCTCTCCACTAGCATTTGGTTGTAGCTAAATGGATTGCTAAACAATGTTGCAACCGGCTTGTTTTCCGGATTAAGCCCCCTGAATATTTCTTTGACATACATTTTTGCGACCCTTCTGGGAGTATCCTTTAGGCTATCATCGCTCAGATCAAGACCGAGTGTATGCATAATAGCTGCAAAGTGCTTTTGAATCAACTCGATTTTAGCATCGTCATCTAATTCAAATGCATCAACCCGCATTGGGGTATCGTAGAAAGACGCATTTACAGCCGCTTCAAGGTCAGCTGTTATTTGGATATTGTTATTACTATTCATTGAAAATCATAGTTTAATGTGTGATATTGAAATCTGTTGCAACTCGATATTGAAAATTTTAACGCAATAAATATTAGTACAATTATATACTAAAAATAGTATACAAAAGTATTATTTAGTTTTTAATTATACTAATATTTGATATTATAGTATATTTGTGAACTAAAATCAAATCCATTTCATCATGAACTATCAACTGATTAAACAGGTTACTGACCTTATTGAAAAATTTGACACAACAGTAGATTCCAAATCTTATACAAAAAACCTGACTGGATTTAAACGTTGGATTCATGATGATGAAAGAGAAACAGCGCATTTGTACAATGAGCTGGATTGGGATGGAAAGGAAAATGGCCGAAGTCTGGAAAGCGAGATCAATACCTTAATTGTTCACCTCAACAGATACGCAAAAACCTACTCCAAATCCGCCATATACGATTCGGCATTCAGCACTCAAGAAGATTTTATATATTTAATTAACCTAAAAGCCTTTGGGTCGATGACAAAAACAGAGTTGATTAAAAAGAACATCCAGGACAAACCTGTAGGTATGCAGATTATCAACCGACTGATTGGGCAAGACTGGATACAACAAAGTGATTCTATAGCAGACAAACGAAGTAAAATCATTTCGATTACAGCTAAAGGAATTGAAGCATTGGAAGAGATTATGGGAAAAATAAAGCAAGCCAGTCAAATTGTTACCGGAAACCTTAGCGATACTGAAAAAATAAAATTGATTAAAATACTTCAGAAATTGGATAACTTTCATCAAACTATCTATGCTGAAAATATAGAGCCCAATCAGCTGATCTATATCGCTTACAATAATTTTTTATTAAAAAAAAATTAAAGCTAGTCCATAAATAAAACTCCTCTATGCAAACGCCAGATTCAAAAAAGACGATAGCTATCATTGGTGCTGGAATTTCCGGTCTTTCGGCTGCAGCATATGCCGCTCAGGCTGGTGATGAAGTGCATATTTTCGAAAAGCATCCTCAACCTGGAGGAAGAGCCAGACAATTCAACACAGAAAATGGTTATGTATTTGATATGGGCCCGAGCTGGTATTGGATGCCCGATATTATTGATAACTTTTTCCTCGATTTTGGTCATAAAGCAAGTGACTTTTATGACCTTGTGTCCCTTAGTCCCCAGTTTGAGATGGTTTTTGAGGATGGGCTGCTTACGGTCCCAGAATCTTACCAGGATCTAAAAAACTTGTTTGAGCAGCTAGAAACCGGAGCGGGTAAAAAACTGGACGCCTTCATGAGCGCCGCCAAATACAAATACGAAGTTGGAATGCAGGATTTTGTGAACAAACCCTGTTACAGCTGGCTGGAGTTTGTCTCCCCTAAAATTGCCGGCAGCGCTTTAAAACTGGATCTGCTATCAAATTTCAGAAGCTACGTTAGCAAGTATTTTTCACACCCCAAACTAAGAACCTTGATGGAGTTTCCTGTTATTTTTCTGGGCGCTTCCCCTAAAAATATTCCGGCACTCTATAGCCTGATGAACTATGGCGGTTATGCCTTGGGTACCTGGTATCCCATGGGCGGATTTTACCAATTGGTATTAGGGATGAAAAAAGTAGCAGAGAAACAAGGTGCCGTTTTTCATTTTAATCAAAATGTAGAAAAGATCGTTTCTGAAGAAGGAGTTGCCAGGGGAATCGTCGTAAATGGGGAATTTAAGGAGTTTGATGCCATTATTGCCTCTTCGGATTATCACCATACCGAAACACTGCTCAACAGCGAATTGCGTAACTATGATCAGAAGTATTGGAAAAGCCGAACCTTTGCTCCCTCCTGCCTGATTTACTATTTAGGATTTAAAGAAAGGCTTCCTAATCTTAAACATCATACCTTATTTTTTGAGAATGATCTGGATGAACACATTAAGAGCATTTACGAAGAAAAAAAATGGCCCGAAAAACCATTGTTCTATGCTTGCTGTCCATCCCAAACAGATCCTGAGGTAGCACCCCAGGGACATGAAAATGTGTTCCTGCTCATGCCGCTGGCAACCGGGCTTAATGATGAGGAAAATACGCGTGAGCACTATTTTCAGGATATGATTAAACGTTTGGAAAAACACACTGGAGCAAAAGATTTGTTATCAAAATTAAATTACAAACGAAGCTATTGTGTGGATGATTTTATTAGCGATTACAATGCTTACGGAGGCAATGCCTATGGTTTGGCAAATACATTATCGCAAACCGCAGTATTGAAACCCAGCATCAAAAACAAGCATTTGTCAAATTTGTTTTATACCGGGCAGTTGACCGTACCTGGCCCTGGTGTCCCCCCATCAATTATTTCCGGTAAAATAGTAGCAAAAGAAGTGAATAACCTAAAACTAAAAAGGCGTGAAAAAATTGTATGATGATTTGGCTTATAAGGTAAGCAAAGCAGTTACGGAAAAATATAGCACCAGTTTTTCATTGGGAATTCTCGCGCTAAAACCCTCCATTCGTCCTGCCATTTATGCGATTTATGGTTATGTGCGTCTGGCCGACGAAATTGTAGACAGCTTTCATGATTATGATAAGGCATGCTTGCTGCAACGCTTTAAAATAGAAACCTGGACTGCCTTGGAAGAGGGTATTTCCCTTAATCCTATTTTACAATCCTTTCAGGATACGGTCAATCATTTTGCCATTGACAAAACCTTAATCGAACAGTTTCTGCATAGCATGCAAATGGATTTGCAGCAGATAGATTACAATTCTGATTTGTATAATGAATATATATTGGGTTCGGCCGAAGTTGTAGGATTGATGTGCCTTCAAGTATTTGTAGAGGGTAATAAAGAAACATTCGATAATCTAAAACCTTATGCCATGAAATTGGGTTCGGCTTTTCAGAAAGTAAACTTTCTACGTGATCTGAAAGACGATTACCATGTTTTGGGACGCACATATTTTCCTAATATTGATATGAAAACATTCGACAACAAAATCAAATTAGAAATTGAAAATGAGATTGAAGCGGAGTTTAAAGAGGCATTAACCGGGATAAAAAAATTACCGGCTTCTTCCAAATTTGGCGTATACCTGGCCTACAAATATTACCTATCATTGTTTAAAAAAATAAAGAGTACGCCTGCAGAAAAAATTATGAATCAAAGGATACGTATTCCAAACAGTCAAAAGTTCTCTCTGGCAATGAGTAGCTATGTACAATATAAGATGGCCATCATATGATTTTAAAAAATTACATCTATGCATTTGAGAAATATGCTGGAAGACCTCATCTAAAAGCAAAAAAATGATTTATCAACTTAAAAGAGAACAACAACTATATTGTGATATTCAAACTGCCTGGGCTTTCTTTTCTTCGCCACACAATCTTTCGCGTATCACGCCCAAAGAAATGGGCTTTGTTGTATTAAGCAATCTACCGGAGGGGAATATTTATAAAGGAATGATTATCGATTATACAGTTTCCCCTGTGCTGGGTATTCCACTGAAATGGCAGACTGAAATTACGGAGGTTAACTACCAAAAAAGCTTTACCGATTTTCAGAAAAAAGGTCCTTACAAATTATGGAGACATCATCATGAATTTATCCCAAACCAAAATGGGGTTTTGATGGTAGATACTGTGGACTATGAATTGCCATTTGGTATCATTGGCAAGATGGTGCACAGTTTGATGGTAAAGAAAAAATTGGAACATATTTTCGACTACCGCAATCAGGTTTTGGAAGCGTTATTTAAACAGATAAAACATTAAGCATGAATTTCATTATCCTACTGATCACCTTTATATTGATGGAAGGAGCCACCTGGTTTATCCATAAGTATATCATGCATGGTCTTTTATGGGCATTACATCATGACCATCACGACCACAGTACTGAGGGGCCTTTTGAGAAAAATGATTACTTCTTTGTGATTTTTGCTCTACCGGCTATTGCTTTGATCTACTTCGGTTCCTTAAATCATTTCAATTACTTGTTTTACATAGGACTGGCTATTACACTTTATGGAATGGCCTATTTCTTTGTGCATGACATTTTTATTCACCAACGCATTAAATATCTGGCAAATACCCAAAACCCTTACTTACTGGCGATTCGCAGGGCGCACAAACAACATCATAAACACCTGGGCAAAGAAGAAGGTGAATGCTTTGGTTTCTTGTATGTCCCAATGAAATATTTCAAAATGTATTATAAAAAAAATAAGTAATGAAACCCTACACTTACTTGTTAATTAATTTACTGACCATCAGCGTTTGCTTTATTTTCTCTTTTGACAAGAGAATTCGGTTCAACAAGCATTTTCCAGCCTTTTTAAAAGCGAGTATTTTAGTCGCTATTCCTTTTATTGCCTGGGATGTATGGTTTACTGCTCATCAGGTATGGTGGTTCAATACCGCTTATACTACAGGGATAATTCTTTTGGGACTGCCTATTGAAGAATGGCTTTTTTTCATCTGTATCCCTTTTTCCTGTGTGTTTACCTATTTCTGCCTGGACAAATTCTTAAATCTTAGCTGGCTAAGTGCATTTAACAACATCATTGTTTTTTTAAGTGTCATTATATGCACCGTTATCGCATTGTTGCATTACGACAGAACCTACACTTTTGTAACTGCTATAGTAACAGCGCTAACGCTAATTTACCTGCATTTTGTAGTAAGAGCGGCCTGGATCGGTCAGGCATCTTTTGTATTTGCTATTCTGATGCTGGGATTTTTCCCTGTTAATGGTGTTTTGACGGGTACTGGTTTGGATTCTCCGATTGTGAATTACAATCCGAAGAGTTTCTTAAATATTCGGATCCTTACTATTCCAATAGAAGATGCTGTATATGGTTATACGCAGTTTTTACTCAATATATATTTATTTAAAATGTTTCAAAAACCAGTAGGTGATTATGAAACCATCATGAGTTCACACTCGCAAAACGCAATTTATAAAAACTCATGATAGCTTCATCACTGATAAAAAACAAATTATACTCTGATCTTACCCAAAACCCATTATTGAACACAAAACGGCCCGTGAAAGAGCTTTAGAAATTTATGGTAAAGCATTGAAATAATAAAAATAAAGAATGAAGAACAGAAACAAAGTAGTTTTGGTAGATCAGCATGACAAGACAATTGGGGAGATGGACAAAATAGAAGCTCATCAAAAAGGCTTCTTGCACAGAGCATTTTCAATTTTTCTATTTAATAATAAAGGTGAAATGTTGATTCATCAGCGTGCCAAACATAAATATCATGGGGCTGGTTTATGGACAAATGCCTGCTGCTCTCATCCGCAATTGGGCGAAGACATTAAACTAAGTGCTATTGAAAGGCTGCAATTTGAAATGGGAATTCAATGTAATATCGAGAAAGTCTTTTCATTCATCTATAATACTTCTGTCGAAAATAACCTGATAGAGCACGAATTTGACCATGTATTTATAGGGTATACTGATGCAGTCCCAAGACCAAACGCAAAAGAAGTACAAACTTTTAAATGGATTGACACAACAATTTTGTCTAAAGATATACAAGAGCATCCTGATCAGTACACCTATTGGTTTAAGATGGTCTTTTCAAATATTTTAGATTATCTAAATCCCGATGTAAAACTTTAGGTGTGCCATTCTTTAATTTTACTGAAATCAGCTAGGTTTTACACCATATTTCATAGTAATTTCTTTTGTTCCAGATTAAGTTCTTTAAAAATCTCTTTGGTAATGATCTGTGTATTGTAAGCCAGATGCGCCCAATTACAATGCAAAATAGACAATGGATAAGGAATACCATGCTGCCTTTTGGTTAAATCCATACTAATCACTGAGTTTTCCTTTATTTCCCGCTCGCCCTGCATCATATCGAAGATGGTTTTTGCGAATTTCTGATCAGAACCTAAATAAAAACTTGCGTAGGTTTCCAAACCTTTAAGGGTTTTCATATTAAGCGAAATTTCAAAAGTAGTTTCCATAATAACAAATTAAAAAGAGCTACCTGATGGTAGCTCTCAGAGATGTGTTTTTTAAATTATTTAATCTCTATTTGACGGCTTACTGCTTTCGCTTCTTCTCTTTTCGGGATGTCAATCGCTAAAACACCGTCCTTATAAGTAGCCTGAATGCCATTTTCGTCTGCACTTTCTGGTAAAGTAAAAGAGCGAACAAAAGAACTATAGCTGTATTCACGTTTTGCATAATTCCTGTCCTCTTGCTTGTCTTGCGCGCGTTGCTCTACAGAAACACTCAATACATTCCTTTCCAGATTAAGTTTAAAATCCTCCTTTTTAAGTCCTGGCGCAGCTAATTCAACATGATAGTGATCAGCACTTTCACTAATGTTAGCAGCAGGCACACGAGTCACTATACGGTCTGCAAAAAAAGTGTCATTGAAAATTGAATCAAAAACATCATTAAAGCCTGGCATTAATGAATTTCTCTTGTTTTCTGGATTAAATTTAACCAACGTCATGGGTTTTTCCTCCTTAATTTGATTTAATGATTAAAACTTATAATTAATTAAACTCTTTTGAACTTGCGTTCGGTAGGAACATTACAAGATAAATGCCAAATGGATTTTTAGTTAAAGAAGCTGAAAAAATTTCAAGATTGCTGAAAAATCTTCAGTTTTAAGCTGTCAAAAATTCAGAAATAGATGTGATTTCGTTCCTGCGAATGCAATGGATAAACAGAGCAAATAATTTTCACTATCTTAATTTGTTTTTAACATAAACCTATAAAATCATGATCAAAAAAGCACTAGTAATTATAGCTATATTGATACTCGTGATACAGCTCTTCAGGCCAGCTAAAAATAGCTCTGCTTCAATTTCACCTAACGCAATTGAAGCTCACTATCCAGTTTCAAATGAGATTGGAGTGATTTTACGAAGGAGTTGTTACGATTGCCATTCCAATACCACAGCTTATCCCTGGTACAGCAATATCCAACCCTTTGCCTGGTGGCTGCAAAGCCATGTAAACGAAGGTAAACATGAACTAAACTTTGATGAATTCAACAACTATGATGTTAAAAAGAAAAAACACAAGCTGGATGAAGTAATTGAAACGATTGAAAAAGATGAAATGCCACTGACTTCCTATACATTGATACACAGAGGAGCAGTGCTTTCACCAAAGGATAAAGATAAACTCATCACCTGGGCAAAAGAACTTAAAAAAAACATTAATTAAGATCATTTATAAAATAAACTATGATATGGAATCAGAAGAGCACTATACCAATAGAAGCGGCTGGCTGAGAGCAGCAGTTTTAGGCGCAAATGACGGTATCCTTTCTACAACCAGTTTAGCCATTGGTATTGCAGCGGCAAGCACCACACGCGAACCAATTGTACTTGCCGCAGTTGCTGGACTGGTAGCCGGAGCACTATCTATGGCAGCCGGAGAATATGTTTCTGTGAGTTCACAATCAGATATAGAAATTTCTGATTTGACCAGAGAAAAAATGGAAGCGGAAAATACGCCAGATCTGGAGTTAAAAGAATTGGCCAATATTTATCAGCACAGAGGCCTGGATGAAAATTTAGCCATGCAAGTTGCTATACAGCTCACTGCTCACGATGCTTTAGGAGCCCACGCTAAGGATGAACTAGGTATTAATGAAATCACCCAGGCAAAACCAATGCAAGCTGCTTTAGCCTCCGCAGCTTCTTTCATTATTGGTGGTCTTCTACCCTTACTGGTTTCCATATTCGCGCCAATAAAACTAATGGTTGTTTACCAGTATGGCTTCTCCATCATTTTTTTAGCACTTTCGGCAACTATTGCAGCAAAAGCAGGTGGTTCAAATATTGTCAAGGCTGTTATCCGGATTTGTTTCTGGGGAACAGCGGCTATGCTAATGACTGCTGCTGTAGGCTATCTTTTTGGCGTTAAAACAACATAATTTGTTTAGCAACTCTTTAATATCCAATAAAGAACAATTATTATGCTCAAATAATACAAGATGAATCATTCCTTTTTAAAAGAAATCATAGGTACGCGACCATAAAAACTATATTCGGCAGCATTTGAAGGAAGTACCAACTGCGCTAAAAATGACCGCTTTTGATGCGTGAAAAAAGCAATTAATGATGGCTTATAACGTTTCACTTCCGCACCAATATCTTTTAAAATAGGATGTGATATATTCCATTCACGATTAATCACTTCAACTTTATAACTTAACTTCTCCTGAATTCTTTTCTCAGCCAGTACGCTATCAGCAACAAATTCATTGCTTGAGGCCACATGAAGCATCCTTAGCTTCGCATTGAAGGGTTTTACAAAATCGATTAATCTGGAGAATTCAGTTTCATAGTCATTCATATCTGTCGCATAAAGCACACGCTTGCATGGCCGGTTCCGGTACCCAGAAGGGATACAAATTACAGGTACTCTTGAATGAGTAATCAGTTTGGAACTGTGTGTACCAAATATTTTCTTAACAGTCCCTGCCCCCCTTGTGCTAATACAGATATAATCACAAGGATGCTGCGCTGTAAATTTTAAAATCCCCTCTGTCACATCAGTATGATCAATCGTAATCAGTTCGAAACTCATGTCCGACAAATTCAAAGATCTGACGATCTTTTTTATGAACACAGTTATTTCTTTCCGGATTTGATTTACAAAAGAATGCTTGTAAACCTGATAAGCATTTTCAGACCATATGGAAGGTCGCAAGACATGATAAACATGTAAGACAACTAATTTAGCTTTTCTTGTTCTTGCCATATTAATCGCAAAACGTATAGCAGACTTTGAGTTAGCTGACTGGTCAGTGGTGACAATTATAGTTTCCATATTTGATTTTATTTACAACAAACTGATAATGAAAACCATAAAGCTAACAATTGCATTCCGTATCTGATATGATTTAAATCATTTTAACAATTGATATAGGTCGCAAAATATCCAGACAAAATTCAGATTTGGACAATGATATCTTACGCATAAGAATTCTATAAGTCGCATATGAAATGGAAATCTTCAGAATAATATGCAACATAAATACTTTTCATATTGCATAATTATGTTAGCTTAATTTCAGAAGTATGACCAATTAATTAGGTTATAAAGCTGCAAATTTTTACATTGATAAAATTCGACAGATTAGTACTTTATCTTTCTTAAGAAGTCCCTTACACTGCCCAATAATGTCAAACGGAAATTTTAAAAATGAGCAGAAGTTATAAAGCTATTTATCCAGAACAACCAAAAAAAGTCCAGTTCGGATGCCTGGGCCCAAATGGGATCATACAGGTACTAGAAAGGGACGAAAGAGAAATAAAATAGTGATAATGATATGTTTAAACTTTTAGAACACTACATTAAAAGCATAACAGAGATTGATGAACCAAGCCTGACTATTATCTTTAGTAAGTTCAGCTTGGTTAAAACCACTCGCAACCAGATATTGGTAGATTACAATGAAATTTGTAAAAACCATTACTTTGTAAACAAAGGCTGTATCAGAGTTTACACGATAAATAGTGAAGGAGCAGAAACTACCCGCTATTTTGCGTTTCAGGGTGAATTCGGCACCGCCTTACCTAGCTTAATTAACCAAGAACCTGCATTTGAATATCTCCAGACCATCGAAAAATCAGAACTACTGACAATCAGCAGAACAGATTTCTATTTTTTGGTCGATCAGATTCCTCAATTCGCCCTTGTATACCGCAGAATACTGGAAAAAGGATTTATAATAGCGCAGAAAAGAATATATGGCTTTCAAGGTTTTAATGCAATGGAAAAAGTAATTTGGATAAAAACACATCAGCCCAAATTTCTATCGAGAATTTCGAATAAAATGGCGGCCTCTTATCTTGGTATATCCCCTTCTACTTTGAGCAGAATCAAGGCTAAACTTTAAAAACGTTGACTTAGATCAACATTTTTAAAGTAACATCAAGCTAAATTTGTAGAAAAGATAATCATGAAATCAAGCATATATATAGTCTTATTCTCTTTTATAACATTTAACTCCTACTGCCAGACTAATCAGGCCGAGAAAAGTAAAAAAGATGAGGGTATATCATCAGAGCCATTTCTAATAAAAACCGACCAAATTACATTGCAGACAGCTATTCAGCTTACTACCCTGGCGAGAAAAAAAGCTTCCGCATTAGGTAAGGATGTTTCAGTAGCAGTATTGGATGCCAATGGACAAACCATTGTTCTCAGCCGAGGTGACAGAGTAGGTATACACAATACCGAGGCCGCAAGACGCAAAGCGTTTACAGCAGCATCAACAAAAACTGCAACGCTAATTCTAGCCAGAAATGCGAGATCTAATCCAGATACAGAAAACCTGGCTCATCTACCAGAACTCCTATTGCTCGGAGGGGGAATCCCACTTTATCATGATAGCAAAGTAATTGGCGCAATTGGTATAGCAGGTGGAGGAAGCCCGGAAAATGACGATCTTATAGGCAGATCAGCCAGTATTCCAGAGGCGGACATTATTGCCAGATAAAGTAATTCCAATTTGTATAAATTCACCTATTAATATATATCCATATGAAAAAATTAATTTTAGGTTTCATACTTAGCTTAGCGATAAACTTAAGTTACGCACAAGCACCTGTATACCGCCTATCAAGCCACATACTTGACGTTTCTACCGGACTTCCCGCAGCACATGTAACAGTTAAACTGGAAAAATTAAACGAGGGTACTAAATTGTGGACATCTATAGACCAAAAGACAACAGACGAAAATGGTAGGATTAGCAACTTTTTAGAAGAAAATAAAACTGAAAAAGGTGTATACAGATTAACATTTTTGATTGCAGACTACTTTAAAAGTAAAAAAACAGAAAGCTTTTATCCTTTCATTGAAGTTGTATTCCAAATCAAAGACGACAAACATTACCATGTGCCAATAACCTTATCTCCATATGGTTATAGTACATACAGAGGTAATTAACCATAAACTTATATTGTATTTCAGCTGAGCCTGATTACCTGCAAGACTAGCAGAAACCTTATAGGTCCCACCGGGCACAATTTTGTTTTTTTTATAAAATTAACATAAAGCGAATATATAGCGCTAACCAAAAGTTTGTCAATTATAATAAAACCCTATAAACCAATATAACTGTTAACTAGAGTTAACAGTTATATTGGTTTGAAAGATTATCCCAACTTGATGATTACTTAAGGTAATAATACCTGATCGACAACATGAATCACTCCATTTGTTGTAATGATGTTTGCAGGCGAAATCATCGATGAAGTTGTATTTTTATTACCTTTTACTTTAGCTCCGCCAGTGAGTGTAATACTAACTGTGCCTCCATTAACGGTCGCAGGTTTTGCCCCTTCAGTTAAATCGCTTGAAAAAATACGGCCTGCTATTACATGGTAAGTAAGTATGCTGGTAAGCACTGCGGGATCGGCAGCTTGAACTGCAGCAATATTTGCAAATCCTGCGTTAATAAAGGCCTGATTAGTTGGAGCAAAAACAGTCAAAGGACCAGCTCCAGATAACACTTGTGCTACATTAGTACTACCTTGACTCGCTCTTAACACTGCAGCTACTAAAAAGCTAAAGTTAGAATTTGCCTGGGCTACTTCAACAATATTTCCACCAGGAGGCATCAATACAGCATTGATTACATGAACAACTCCGTTACTAGCGGCTAGATCCGCTTGAATTACCGTCGCCCCATTTATAAAAACACCTGAAGCATTTTTCGTAACATAAACATTGAGATCAGCAGCTGTTTTAACCGAAGTATTGCTTGCCATTGCAATTTCAGCCGAAGGAACTCGCTGACCCAAAACATGATAAAGTAAGATCTTTTTTAAGGTTTCTACCGGCACAGCCTTAATTTTAGCTTCGGTATCCAATCCTGCCGCGACAAAGGCATCGTTATTGGGTGCAAAAACAGTAAATGGCCCCTTTCCAGCCAAAACATCAGTCAATCCTGCTTGCGCAAGTGCTGCTTTAAGCAGGGAAAAATTGTTACTGCTCATAACGATACCCGAAATAGTCTTCTCTTGGGTTGGGTTTGTCTTATCCTTTTTACAGGAACTAGATAATGTAGAAACTGCTATTGCTACAATTAAAGCAGATTTTCTAAAAAGATTAAAGCTTAGGTTTGTCATAAAATTAGTATTTTTTTATACTAAATAACACCCAAACAACATGCCAAATGTACATTTTAATACCTTTATTTTAAAAAATCAAAATATATAATAAAAAAAAGGTGCAAAAAAATACTAATTCATTCTAATTTTGTATTAAATCAAAAAAGAAAATGTATTACAATTTGATAACAGAACTGGTAAGCTTAGTAAAGATTTACGAAAATGAGGTAAAAGACGCGAATGAGGATGTATATTCTTTTGGACAGTGGTTAATTGAATACTTGAAAAGCCAGGGGCAACACGGAGAAATAGAGCCTGAATGGGAAGGTAAATCAAAAGGTCGCTCAGCTGATAGTATAATTAACACCTCACTAGTACATCTGTACAGATACGCGAAAATACATGCAAAGGCTGCTATTGCGGACACAGAATTTTCGACTCCTGATGATTTTATTTATTTGATCAGTCTAACTTCATTTGGAAGTATGAGTAAAGCTGCTTTGATAAAGTTAAATGTTCATGAAAAATCTGCAGGAATACAGATCGTGAATAGATTAATTAACAATGGATTAGTTGAGCAAACGCTGATTGATACTGATAAAAGGAATAGAATGATACAAATTACTCCTAAAGGTACACAGCTTTTAAATGAAAGTATGCAAAATATAAGACAAGCCTCCATTAATGTTACAGAGCCACTGCTCTATCATGAAAAAATGGATTTGATTAAATTACTTACAAAGCTCGAAAACTTTCATAAATCAAAGACCAAGCAAGAAATACAAACCAATGGTGACTAAACTAATTCCATCCTGTGCATCGATCCCTTAAAAGCAAAAATTATTGCAATTCCAAACTTTCACAAGTCACTTCATTAAACACTGCATTTAATATTAGTTCTCTCGTACTCACTGTGAATATAGTGTACAAATTAGCAACTGGATTTTGAGTATGATCTAAAATTTTATCGACATCCTGTCCATATGCCCATTTAAATTTAATGACTTTTAGAGCTTCAATTGTTTTATTCTTATAGAGCTCAATTATCTCGTCGTGAATTGTGACACTTGCTTTTCTAAGATTCATGAATCCGTAATAATTTCTAAATTTCAACTTTACGGAAGCGTTCCTGTAACAATGTTAATCTCTCGATAATTTTTTTTAAAGGGTTTTGATTCACCATAAATCATATCTATTTGCATGGCTTTATAATCAACTTCCCATTCATTCATCACTTCCCCTGGGGGAATGAAGTTAATCTTTTCCATTCCTGATTACTATAATCTATCCCGCGACTAATGTTAAATTTTGAGCGGTGATCAACTATAGATTCATATAAAACAGTATCCTGAATAGCTTGTTCGCCGTATTCAATTACAGCAATTTAGCTAATATCTGTGTTTGCGTTTTTTGAAGAAACGATCTTTTCCAAATCTCCTAGAAAGCATATAAGCTAAACTAACTGCGATTACAGCTCCAGTAATAATCTTAGCTAAAGCGTTGCCTTCTTTCTCTGTTCTTATATTCTTGTAATCTCCCAAAGATTTGAAATGAGAATTTAAACAACCATAATAAGTTTTGCGACTGCTTTCTTCAATTAACTCCCGTTCCAGATCCGCTACATGAAAAACCTTTGGATAGTCGGTCAGATCTATTACAAGGCAATCCGCCCCAATCTGCTGGTATTCCAGATGTTTCTCATACGTCATAAGATGAGACACTTCGATTTCAACAAGTAGATTTTTTTCATTCCCACATCCCACACAAGGTAACATCAGGTCTATATTTACTAAAGCTGACTTCTGGTTTACCGGCATAAGCAAAATCATCCCTAACAGGTGCAAGCCGGCAAACTACGACCTTGCTAAAAAAATGCAATAGTTCACATGCATAGTTAGTAATTTATAAATGGATTAATGACCTAGTTACAATTAATTAGTAGCGTAGCATTATTTGTTTCATCCTGCAAATGCTTTTCAATAATTCTCAATTCGCGAATTGAGAATTATTGAAAAGATACCCTATTAGTATTTCATTCCCAATTTCTCCTAAAAAACACAAAGCAAGTATGTTCCGGAATGTCCATCCCATAGGGTAAAAATAAAATACACAAGCTACAAATGCGTTACAAAATATCAGAAAAGCAAAGGGATAAAACGAAGAATATTGACAAAACAAACTCAATAACGTTGAACTATTTAATTGTCATTATCTATCATAATTATGCAGTATTTAACATCAAATATTTGCTGTTAATTTTTGTTTTACCCACAAAAAAAATAGATTATCATTTGAGTATATTTAATAGTTATTATGCTGATTTAGATGTAAATAAGGGTAATTAAGCGCCATAATCTGCACCTATTTTTCCAGAAAAATCAGGTCTAAATCATGGAATTTCGACGATACAATAAACATAAGAATAAGAAAATCAAATAATTACAAGTCAGAAGGAACAAATAATAAACAGCTTTTTTTTTTGCGCTATATACTCCATTTTTATGTTGAAAACTTGCTTCATTTCTGCAGGAAAAAACTACTCCCGCGCTGTAAAGAACAGTCCTCCAAATCTCATTTCATCTGAGATATCGTCAGCTTAACTGTTCTTCACCCGGAAAGTATTAGACATCAATTTTCTCGGCTTTTTCCCCTTATTCTCACCTATCCTACTGTCACCTGTAAGGTCTGTCGGAACTGAAAAACGGTTTCCCTTGAATGATCTGGGTTTTCTCTCGCGGTCTTCATCCGCTAGCTTCACAGTAATTTTCCTGCCTTTTAAAACGATACCATTTAACGTAGCAATCGCACGGTCTGCACCAGGCTGATCTATCATCTCCACAAATCCAAAGCCTTTAGGCTGACGTGTAATTTTATCGGTCAGCAAATGAACGCTGTCTACCATTCCATGGATACTGAACAGCTCAATGAATTCCACCTCCTCAATATCCAGTGGATAACCCACTACAAATAGTTTAATCATAATTTTTATCGTCTTCAAACTTAAGCTTAAGCTTAATTCAGTTCAATAAAGAAAAATGCGACCTACTTATATTTCCATGATAGCCAGTTACAGAATGCTGGTAAACTTCTTTACGATGTATAATAATCAATGGAAAAGAAGAAATTACTAAAACTACTATTCATCATAGGCAAAAAATTAATCCCCGAATGTAACCAAGCAGAGCAGAAAGTGTAAGTGAAAAAACATCAATTGATATATACGGGATTACCCGTACAACACATAGCAGAAGCATAACCAATCACCCTGGGAAAATCTACACCAGTTAGCTAAATAATAATTTTTAAATTAATCTAAAAAGTAAAATAATATTAGTTTTGCCAATTCCAGACATGTATATAACCGGGTTTTACTACAATTATTTTGCATTCCCAATTCGTCATCTCATTTCCGCAAAATACTCTTATTTACCTTTTTTTATATACTCCTCATAACTGGACTGCGTGGCTTTTATGAAATCTTCGTGCACATATCTGGTATTTCTGCCAGAATTATTGTCAACCTTGACCATAGGCCGGGATGGATGCACAATGACTCCAGGAAGGCTGTTCATTACAAATGCCAACTCCTCAATCGCAACTTCTGGAAAAATTTCGGATTTTGAAAGAACAATATAAAAATAGAACGCATTAACAGCAATGCATCGGACAATATAATACTCCAAATTCTTTTGCAGATCAATTGCGCCACATCTTACAGAATTCGAATTCGTTATAACACCGTCCTCTATCGAGGGTAGAATAATATCCAATTTAATAACAATATCCTCTCTTGTCATATTTCCTTCAAGAATTACCTTCCTGTATTTACTGAAAGGGTTATTTTCCTTTATAATTGTTCTTGAAGTATTGTAGGTAACTTTCAACAGGCATCTGAGCAGCATGTCATAATCATACCCAAAAGCAAAATCCGTTTTACAGTGATGGAATGCTGAAAATACTGATCGAAAAGTGAACAGAAATAGGCATCCAATGGAGACAGTTTCTTGTTATTGCATTCAGCGCATACGTCGGCCATGACAAGTTCAGCGCCAATGAACTTATTCTGGCTGCCGATATATCTGGCATTAAGTTCCGGCATTCTGTTAATGATGCATCTTGGCCAGATATCCTTCTCTGGTTAGTGTTTCAGCCCGATTTCAGTAGGCACAAATCCTTTGTTTTGACATATAACTAATATTTTTTCATTCTCTACATTGTCTATCTACAGAACTTGACATTTGGCATCCAAGCTATGAATCTAGCGAGAATCTTTACACCTTGTCTACGTATTTCTGCAACAAGTTGTAACTAGGAGTACCGATATTAGTAAGCCAATAATAAAATTTTGTTTTTTTGTCTTTCAAATAGTACAACACCAAAAGGGTTTCGGACTTTCTGATCTGGTTATCGGTAAGCAGAGCATTATACTTTTTGATATGCATTGTCCGCTTTAGACCACTTTTGAGCAGAAAATCTTCAACACATGTACGGAGCACCCTGATATTAGCTGCGTCCGAAAATTCTAAATCAAAATCATAATCTTGGTCTTTCAAGTTATAAATAGCAAAATAAGGGACATTATCTTTAGGATCAACGATTCTATGTTCAAGCATCATGTCAACAGTTGCTTCCTGCAATTTCTCACGGGCCTGCTCGGCAATATCAGTTGAGAATTTTGGCCGTGAAAGATCCAAAAGAGGTACAGCAGCAGCTAAATAGTAGACTTCCAGATCCGTCAATTTATCGATCTCTTGTGCAAAATCAATTTCATGACCTTGTTCCGAAAGATAGGTTTTTATTTTCTTTACTCGTACGTCGTCATTATCATCTATAGCTATGCCTAATCTTAGTAGGACTGTCTTTAGTTCCATTAGTCTACTTATTATCTGTTATATACTTCTTGATTAGTTCAAGGAGATTTTTAGTTCCTGAATTTATGATCCTCATTTACGCGGTTAAACCAAATGTAATTCTTTCAAGATCTTGGTGAAGATAAGAAATTACAACAAGGAATATGAAAGTGAGCCTAGCATTTAATTAATAAGACACAAAACAACACATTGTACGGGTTTAATCAGAGATGAAAGTTTTTTTACTTGGCCTAGTCCCTCAATACAACATCTAAAAAACAGGGTGCAGAATATGACATAAAAACCCTGATATATTATGGTTTTCTTTGATATTGTTTAATATTTTGGGAAAGTAAGATGGGAAAACGCTCCCTGCTACTCAACATCGTCATCAACGTCGTACTCTCCACGCCATTCCCATTCCAGAAATTTGTATTTGACCGGCCCAAGATTGCCATCCTGGATTTCCCCCGCAGCTGGCTCCCAGCATTTATCGTTCAGCTAGTAATTTTCGCCCATCTTGCCGCGATCAGGAAATTAATCGCTCACTAAATCTTCTCTGTGTACAAATTACCAAGATTTTCAAAAGGTAGCGGCTGCGTAGCATTTATCCTCAAATACTGTATTTTTGTCTATGGCTAACAATGATGACACGCTAGAGAAAAGGATCAATGACATCAAGGATATTGCGGTTTTTCTGCAGATGATGTCCTCATTTTCAGAAAATGTAGAATGGCGGGTTATTAATCACCTCACCAACAGGGTTGATGTATTTTTTAAAACAGCGTCTGATCAGGCCATTGTAGCCGAACTCCCGGATATCCGTCACGCACTTGACCAACATGCCAATCCATTGCTCCAACAATTCCCCTTAAAAACAGATATCAATACCGTCGCCAAAAATTGGAACGACGTATCCAAGGGAGATCAGGATATTTATTCCTACGGTTTGGAATATGGCTGGCTGGAGGAGCACCTTGATCTAAAAAAATTTCCTTTGTATAACTATGTACCTTATCATTTCCGATTAGGACTAGTTGAGAACAAAGGCCGTTGTTACATTGAGGAAGAAAATTTATTGAAAGATGCATTTAACATGCTGTTGAAGGCAGAAAATTACCACGTTGTGCTCACCAAATATGGAAAACTCGAAATGGAACTTTCACAAGCTAAGGGTAACTTGGAATTTGAAAAGCAAATATATACTAAAATCACACACGTAAAATTTGAAGTTTCCAGTTTTAGCAGGTTAACAATACTTTCTTTTTATGCATTTATTGAAGCCTTTGTGAACAGTATTGCTTATAGTTTTCTCAGAAGAAATGACTCTGCACTATCAGCTGCTGACGCCGAGCTCTTGACAGGAAAAAAAAACAAGCGTTATCTCCAACTAAAAGCCAAAATCGAGCAATATCAAAAGATTATCCGCGCTGATAAAAAAGCAACCCTGATCACATCTGATGAAATGCAGATGAATGATGCATCAAAGGCATTTTTTGCCTACGAAGAACTTAGGAACTCTGCTGTACACTACTCGCCCATGAAAGCATCCCTTGCGATAACACCACTAGAATGGCTAAACCGGGCAGTAGAATTTTCAAAGATTGCGATGAATGTTGCCATCCAGTTTTGGAATGCCTGTTATCCAGACCTGGACTTGCCGGAATATCTTGGGAGATTAGATTATGATTTTAATTATCATATGGCAGAAACCAGATTTGCTATAATACAAGAAGCAGAAAATATATCAAAGCTGAACCCTCCACAATGAAATCTGATGGATATGCTGACTCCATACTAGTGCCTTTCAAGACAAAAATGTTTTTAAAACTTCAGCACATCACCAATTAAAAAATCTTTCTTTCAACGTGATCTATTAAGTGATGCTGAGGCCACCAAATATTTTGGCCAGGCCAAATATCAGATCAGTAAAAACTGGACATCCACCACAGGTGTATCGCATGTAAATGAATTTTTAAACCATAGCTACCAACCCTATGTAGAATGGCTTAATGCCACTACCGCTTCAACAAGCATCAGGCACTTTGGCCCAAGGGAAAGAACCTATGGCAATATCCAACAAAATTTTAATGGCAGTTTCAGTACCGGAAAAATACACCATAACCTGTTAATTGGTGCCAGTTATGAGTTTAATGATGAAACACTTACTTATAAAGCACTTGCCCTTGATAAGATCGATGTCACTAAGCCATTCGAAAAAACGGGTTTGAGTAGGATAACCGGCCTTTTGGCAGACAATTCCATTCCGTCATCTGGTGATGCTTACGGAGGAAATGCTTTTGGCTTGTACGCATCGGATGTGATCAACTGGATTGACCGCTTATCGACCATGCTAAGCTTGCGATTCGACCGTTTTAAGCAGACCTATGAAGGAGGTTATGTTCAGCCTTCACTCTCTCCAAAACTGGGGATTGTTTATCAGGTTGTGAAAGACAAGGTATCGCTTTTTGGAAACTTTATGAACGGTTTTCAGAACCAGGGTCCAGTTGAACAGCCAGACGGTGGTCTTTTTAAACCAAAACCAGTTTTTGCCAACCAATTGGAAGGTGGTGTAAAAGCCAAGTTGCCAGGAGGCAAACTCGGTGGAAGTATCATCTATTATTATATTGATATCGACAACGCTTTGCGTACAGATAATGCGCTATTTAGCTTTCAGGATGGTAAACAGGTTAGTAAGGATGTTGAGGTAGAACTTACGGCAAACCCGATAAGCGGGCTTAACATTGTCGGCGGATATGGCTTTAATGAAAATAAGTTTGTTAAGGCAGATGCATACGAAGGTAAGTTCGCTACCCAGGCACCTAAACACATTGTTAACTACTGGCTAAACTATCAGTTACCTTTGACCAACATCAAAGGTATTGGAATAGGTTTTGGAGGAAACTATGTAGGTGATTCGTATTTAAATTCTAGCAATACATACACCATTCCAGCATACCATATCATTAATGCTACTATTTCTTACCAAAAAGAAAAATGGAAATTCGGTTTTAAATTAAATAATATTTCAAATGTTGAATATTGGGACTTGGTAGGAAACCCGCAATTTACGAGGAATTTTGTGGCTAACTTTTCATTTAAATTTTAAGTGTTTAATCCATAATTATTTCGCCTCACAAAAAACCTTTGAGTTAAGGCTGCTCATATTGGGCAGCCTTTTTCAATTATCTTGCTGTATTAAACATATACAATATTAACATCCTCACCAAGGATTTAAATATGTAAAGAGAAATTAGCAGTAGCAAAACTAGAAGCATTGAATTACTGTCATAATTAAAAGGAGTAAATTACATAGTCATTCTAATTGCCCAAATCACCTTCTGCAACAATATGATTGTTTTTGGTATATATAGCATCCAGTCTTATCATCAATTTGTACAAAGCGATCACTGCTGAAAGGTAAATATTGCTCTTCCATTTTTTATTATAGGAGTCAAATCGGCCATGGATCATCTCATTCCTATCATCTTTGAACCTGCGTACCAGAAACTGCAGTTCAACCTTTATCGAAACATATACCTTTTCCCTATCGCATGAAATCCATGATTTGAATTCTCCAGAAAACCCTACAATTACCGCAGAAGCCTTTTCGTTCCTCTCCACATCGCTCATGGCCTGGTCCGACAGAATTTTTAAAAGTTCTTCCATTCTAACTAAGGCAGACCTGCTAGAACTTTCATATTTCTTTAGTTTTTGTTTTGCTTCTTCCAACTGAGGGCTATCAATAAAATTTGCCATCTCAACGGCCGCAAAGAAATCATGTGGAATATCATTTTTCCAGTTGGGCTTGTTAACCAGTGTTTCCAAAGACTGATAACTTCTCACGAACTCTTCTGCGTACTTTATGCTTTTAGTAGGGTTTTGCCGAATATAAAGCTGCTTACACATTTCACGGGTCATACCTTCAATCACTACCATCAAAAGTATATTGCTATTAGCATATTGCTGATGTTTGAAATCAGACATAATACTTGAAATCAGGTCACAATTATAGGTTGATGAACTGGCAAGATAAGGAATAACATGTTCCTGAATAAATATTACTTTTCCTTCGCAGTAAACCCCAAAAGTATCAGGATGCCGAATTCCCAAGGCTAGTTCAAGATGATCGTTTATTGTGCCGTCTTTGTTCCAATAGAAATCGTTTTCGATCGAATAGCTTACCGAATATTTGGCAAGTTCAAATAAGAGTATCGATTCTTTGAAGTTTTTGAGTATTGTTTTGCCAAATGAGGATCCGTTCTTTTCCTTTTTTTTTCGCAAATCAGCTATTTTTGTAAATACATAAACCTTTACAGCCTCGTCGGTAAGGTTTTTATTGATCCCGGCAATGATTTCCTTTAACCTTGCTATATTGTTTTCCACTCTCTCCCTTTCCCAAGTTGTATTCTTTTGCGGCTTCACCTCTTTATTTTCATTTAAGAGGCGATTAGCAATTTCTCTCACCTTTTTAAGTTGAGTCTTACGGGTTTTATATAACACAACGTTTTTATCTGACATAACAATCACTAAAATATTTAATTCGGTAAAAATTGGCAAAAAATCCAGAGACTACCGATATATTTCGCTCTAGGTTGCTCATGCCAATTTTTCAATAACTGTAAATGAAGATCAAATACCCAATTTAAGTTTGCATTATATGAAGAGTATACTTACAAAAATCAGCCTATATCATCATCAAATTTGTCCTTTTTCCCGGCATAAATAGACTGCATATTTACGGTTTAAATCTTTGCGTTTAATATAATCATGATAAAAAACAAGACAATTTTTCATCTTTAAGATGCTGCGCAGCGCGTTAAGGAAACCGTGAGTAATATGGCCCCTTTAGCGGAGAAAATCTAAAAAAATCATTCTATTTGACGACACTTCCAGCAAACAAGATACTAAGCAAAATATCCATCTACTTTATATATGTATATTTATAACAAACTGATAATTAATAACAATTATCAGTTTTTAATGAGATTATATTCATCTCCGAAAGGTGTTAAATTCTTAAAAAAATGCATCAAAGTATTAAGATTTTATTTTTAAGCTTAAACAATTCAGTATATTAAAATAAAATTGGTCATTTAAATGATAAAAAACACACTTAACCATCCTATATTTATTTCAATCGGTATACTTACTTCGGTATTAAGCATAATCGCTTTTTTCATTGGAAAGCAATATCTTAAGGAATGCTTTACGGATAACATTATTGTCCCCATCTCAAAGAGCATTTTAATACAGCAATCTTCCATTACAACAAGAGGGAACATTTAATAAAGAAAAAAACATAACGAACGAAATGAGCACAGGATCTTTTTCCCAAGCAGGATTTTATTATCAGAACAATTTGGCAGCTCTAAAAGTGATCGAGCTGCTAGAGATCGATTCGCAGATACTGAAAATACAACTCGAAAATTTTCAGAAAGGTCCTCATATCGATGATATCATCATTACCGGGAAAAAACTTACTGAATTTATCCAAGTGAAATGGTCTTCAGATAGCAACGCCGCATTTACAATCCACAATCTGGCGTACCAGATAGCTGAAGGCGAGAAGGACAGTCTTTGGAGAAAACTAGCTAAGGGATACCAAAACAAAACAAATGTAGGAGGATCCTCCCAGATCACCCTTTTCTCTACTAGGGCCGCGGGCTCAAGCAGGCTACAAAGTAAGGGAATTGATAAAAGCTTATCCGAACTTATAAAGTTCCAAAAGAGGTATATTTCAGGAAATTTACCGTTGGATCAAGTACCTGAGTATGGTGATTTCGAGCAAGTTTTAAAAATGCTGCGTACAGAAAGTAAACTTTCAGAACAGGAATTCTCTGATTTCATAAAAATCCTGAACTTCGAGCTCTCTGCTCCTGATAAAGACCATATCCAACTACAGTTACACAGTAGAACAGAGCAGCTTGGTCTTGATGCTACCCATGTGGACAGGTTATTGGACCTGGTGGTGAATTGGAGTATCTCAGGAGAAGACATCACCAAGCATAGCCTGCTAGAAGGTCTTGGAATCGGTTCAAGATTTGTAGACCGGCTATCCCATGTATTCAAGATTGAGGAATCGATTTATGTGGAAAATTCAGCACTTTTTGAAAAACTAGACCACGCCATTGCTCAATATAAAAGTGGTCATATCTTCGTTGAAGGGGTACCAGGTGCTGGAAAATCGACCGCCCTCACAAAATATCTTTCAAGAAACAAGTCCGTTAGGTTTGCTTATTACTGCTTTATCCCAGACGACAAGCTTACGGCCGATAATCGGCTTAATGGGGATTATTTTTTAAAATCTTTGTGTATAACGATTGAAACCGGCTTCCCAGAGCTTGATCTACCGATACGATATTCAGCAGATTATAGGGAAAAATTCGGGCTGTACATCGAAAAACTTGCGGAACAGGATGAAAAGATTATCATTCTTATTGATGGTATTGACCATGTTGACAGAAACAAGGCCTTCATCAACAATCCACTGACTAGTAGTATCCTCAGCCAGGTTCCGGACAATATCTATTTTATAATCAGCTCCCAATATATAGATGCACTTCCTCTAACAGTGCGGGCGATTATAAGCTCAGAGAGCGGCAGGCACATCCGTATAGACAGGTTCGATCAGGCCAAGATTAGGGACTATTTACAAAAGCGCGGACTCTCAATTGATGATGAACAAATTTCCCAGCTCCATGAAAAATCAGAAGGGATACCTCTGTACCTGTACTACATTAGCGCGTTTCTGGAACAAACCGATCCTTTAGAAATTTCCGGTGCAATCGGAAATTTCCCTGCGCTACTGAATGGAGAAATCAATACCTATCATACCCAACTATACCAGCAGATCAAAGACGACCCAACAATGGTTTGGGCATTAGCTTTGCTTGCAAACAGAAAAGAATTTACATCCATTGATGTGCTGCAGCAGATATTATCAGCAGCCGGAAACCATTCAGACCTCGCGGAACTTACCACAAAGATTGCCAAATTCAGCCATCTGCTGAAAGACAAAGAAGGTAAGTACTACAACATTTTCCATAACAGTTTCAGGGAATTTATCATAACCAAGACTCTTCATCTTACCGAGAAGCTTAATCAGGCACTGATCAGCTACTACGAAAATGATATTTTTGGAGAGGAGGCATTCCGTAATTATTTTTCCCACCTACTGGTCTTAGAAAAATACCAGGAACTCGTTTCTAAGGTAAACGACCTGTGGATTAACGATGCTTGGGGCCGCTACCATTCTCCTGCCGATATACTGGAAAATATTAATACCGCCTGGATAGCCTCATTGAAACTAGGATCAATTTCGGAATTCGTTAGGATAGCATTTTTAAAATACCAGGTCAACGTATTCGAATGGTACCTGGAAAACAACGGTTTCGAGGATAGCATGTATTTTCTGGAGGCAGGACTTACCAAAGAATCTTTTAGGACGATATGGAATGGCGAATTTTCCATGCTTGAAAATGCAGGTTTTTTCAACTATTACGCAGTAAAGTACCTTGAAAAAACCGGAATACTGATTCCAAAAAACGTTGCCATCCAATTCTTCAGTACCTTTTTGTCACAGAACAATTTAGAGAACGAGCAAACTAAGGCTGATAAGCCCCGTCTGGCAAATTATTTAATGGCAAAATCACTGTATTCCAACCCTGAAGAACTACTTGAGGAGCTAAGAAAATTGAATCAGTATCTGACCCAAGTCGAACTCAAAGAGCTATTAAAATTTCTTGGCAGAAAAAACAAGCTCCTTCACCTAATCTGCCTATTGGATGCAGTTAAAAGCCCATTACTAAAGGCTTTCACAAGAGCAGAACTCATCATTGCTCTTCATCGAAAAAAAAGCAAGGATGTAGCCATCTACCAGAAAGATTTTTCTATCAGCCAGCTTAAGCCATTAGAAAAGATTGATTTTCTGATCAGATTACTTGGCAAGCTTCGAGCCCAGAATGTAAAGGAAGACTTTCCAAAACTTAAAGCCAGTCCGGTGATTAGTATTAAGCTCATCCAAAAAGGTTATCCAAGTAAACTCGAACCGGAATTCCTCATATTGTTCGACAAGCTTAAAATCCATTATCTCTATGGAGAGAAAAACTATACATCTTTTAGCAAAAAAATTGCTGCAATAGGAGGATATTCTGGTAAACTCCACAAAGCAATCAGCGATGCGGCTAAGATATGGACTGATCACAACATGGGAATAGGTATACCCAATTTACTTCCAGAACTAAAAAAAATCATCGAACTCCTAGTTCTATCGCCCTATGATGTACAATATGTTATAGGAGGATATCGAGACGATAGTAGCCTCAAATATGAACTTCATACCCTTCATAAAAAAATATTTCCTTTATTCAGTGAGGTCTGCAACATTGAAGAACTAAAAGAATTGGCAGATCATTGGTTG
Organism: Pedobacter polysacchareus; assembly: GCF_019802255.1. Taxonomy (GTDB): domain Bacteria; phylum Bacteroidota; class Bacteroidia; order Sphingobacteriales; family Sphingobacteriaceae; genus Pedobacter; species Pedobacter polysacchareus. Next base: position 678,407 of record NZ_JAHYSS010000003.1, read on the forward strand.
GAGACACATGCCCAAGCCGGTTTTAAGGATTTCCAGAGTAACCTGTACCTTGTAGATGCTGTCAAACACGATGACGGACTAAAGGATACCTCAAGAAAACTTCTCACACAAGCGGAAGAGCTTGCCCGTGCCGATGAAACGACATCCTCGCTTGTCCAGAGCCTTACGGCCGTTGGGCTCAAATTTGGGGCTACAGGTTTTTCAGAAGATTATAACCGGATATACATGGAACTTCCTTCCCTAGCCTGCGGAGTTTCCTATCGCAAAGACTACCAATTTGCAAATATATTTACTTTGCTACCAGAAATCCATAAAACTGACCCTGAAGGTAGCCTTACCAGAATCGCCGATCTTTATTATCTACTTTATAAGATTAAAGATGCAGGAAACCCAAGAATGTTTCATATCTGTTTGGCTACACTGATAAAATACGTAGCCAAAATCTACCCGGGCCTCGCCCTAGAAATTGCACTTAAGGATGATATGTATATGGACCGTGATGAAGCCATGGGCATTTATATCGAACAGCTCATCGACGGAGCAAACGAGAAGTCACTGGATTTTGTCTGGGCAATCATAAAAACAATGGGAAGATGGGAAGGTTTTGGCTCTGCGAGTGATAATCATTTAACCGACATATACGAGTACTTTGCAAAGAAATTAGCCCAGATTGGCAACCCCATATTTAACGAAAAAGTCTACCGGCAGATGTTCTGGGAGTTTGATACTGAACAAAAAATGCCAGAAAAAATTTATCGGATCAATGCTATTTTTGAAACAAGAGACAACTATCCCTTTCTTCTTTACCCACCAATCAATAAGGAAGAAAATCCTAAACCAGCGAACCATTTTGGTGAAAAAGCCAAAAAGCGGGAAAAATTTCTATTGCCGCAAACCAAGCTCAATTTAGAACAGCTCAAAAAATTAGCAGACTCAGGAATCGAAAACATCGAGGCATACATAAAAACATATGTAGCGACAGTAGAATTCAATAAAGTCACACCTATTTGGTCGCAAGTATACTCAGGTGTGATGACTGAAATCAAACCTTGGTTTAATACCCTTCAACTACCTGAGCAGAATATTTTGTTATCAAAGCATTTTGCATTGAAACGATCCTTTCTGGGGCGAAAAAGTCAATACGGTAGCATGCTAACTAAGAATAAGGCTTCGTTGAAAGAGCTTTTATTAAAGCCGCTAAAAGAACTCCAAAATCTCCTACCTACCAAAAATGCAGCAGAGGAATTGACCAGAGCTGATTGGTTGGATAAAATCCTAAACCAAGCCTATATTGGCACAAAAAGATATACCTCCCGTTTATACGCGGCAATTTCGGATGAAGATGTTGCCGAATTGACCAGACTTGCCACCTACAATCAAATCGAAAAATGGACTTCGCTCTTATTCGAATTCTTCGATAGAAAAATTATAATCGGCTGTTTGGTTAATCTTTCAAAAATTGCGCATGTCTATGACGAAGATCAGGCCAGGGAAATCTTGGATGTAGCATTTCAGACCCTGGAAAATATAAATCATGGTTCAACTGACATCGCAAAAGAACTACTGGACTGGAGTTATATCTGCTACCCAGCAAAAGCCAACGCATTTGTTCTACAATCTTTCTATTCCGGTCATCAACGCTCTTATAGTGAAATTCCGTACGATATAGACAGAGTTTTAGTTCCATATCAAGAGAATTTTAATGACCCGGGCTTTTATGCAGCCTACTACACGGCAAATTACCAGTATAACCTAAAACTCGCAGAAGGACTTTCCGAACCCGCCGTTGAACTTGCATTTATAAACACTTACAAGGAATCTGGATCATTTGAAAACATGGCTATCAATTACATTATTGATCTTTTTGATTATCCGGTTGTAAAGATCAGACAACTCGCTATTGAAGCCTTGTACGAACTTTACCAAGCTTATCCATCAATAGTTGAAAACACTATTTTAGAAAAATCCAGATCTGCCTCGACTAACCAGAAAGAACATATCATCTCTTTATTTTCATCTTTGGCAGTAATTCTTCCTGCAAAAGTGGCGAAAATTCTAGATCAATACAGCTACCTACTGGATTCTGGACATTTTAACATCGAAAACTCCTTTGCAGATCTGATCAGGTTTTTGGCAGATCAAAACCAAAATATTAATTTAGACCTACTTGAAAAAGCAAGCTTAATCAATACAAGTGCTATCAACCAGGCAAATTTGAAAGACGATACTGGAAAAACTGGTTTGAGGTTGTATTCAATGTATCCCTACCAGGAATATCTTATCAGCGAGATTGAATATAGACAAAATAGAAACATTGGCTTTTCGAGAATGCTCAATACAATACTATTAGCTAAGGGTTATAAAAAGACAGACGTGTTGGAGTTTGAGAGAAAGGTGCATCAAAACTACAATAAAAACAGCAACTGGGATTCCGTTGAAATTAATGGCCCCGCTTACCAGTTAATTCAAGAGCAGCTAAACCAGTTATTTTCCCAAAAAATCAGAGAAGGGAATTTCGATCAAGAGGCAATTGAGGAATTAAAATATAAATTCAGGATCTACGACCCATCCGATCAGCAGATATCTCCCCAGAAACAGCTTAGTTCAATACGGTGGAACGATATGACGACCATCGAGGAGGAATTTCTAGAATTCAAGGACGTCGACAAACTGGTTACGGATTTCATATCTAGGTACCCAGATAAAATTACCCTGTTTGAAAAAGGATTTCATCGGGTGGAAAGTTATCCGAGTCATTTTACAACCTATTTTGAAATCTGTTTATTCCTAACAGAGCCTGGTATTGAACAGGAACAATTATGGGAGCTATTCCGTGAGTATACTCCCTATCTACATAGTGATAATTTATACAGGCATGAGATAGAACAGTATTTTTCAGATTATGGATCTGATACGACAATCGCCGACATCATCAGCCCATTGATTGCCATGTCTGAACGCGACTTCCGGTTACGTGATGAAGGTGCAATTGCGATTGTTCTACCGGCAATTACTCAACAAATGAAATTTCAGCGCAACCAAAATAGCCTCTGTTACAGTAATAGTGGAAATGTCGAAACGATCAGTTTTCTCGAATGGCAGGGAGAGTTCAAAGATATGGATAGACGAAGGTTTGAACCTGTTTCGAAAGGATGTAGTCTTATGATCAATAGGACTACTCTTACAGAATACATCAAAGGAATTGACAAATCCCTTTACATGCGCATAAACCTCAGACGAACTACCGATAAATACAAGCCGCAAAACGAAATGAACTGGCGAACTTCAAGCTTTCTGAGAAAAATAAAACTACAATCCCAGAACGAATGAAAGAAATTATCAATCAATTTTGATAGCCGATAGGAACACGTTCAACAAAATCCAATCTTTCAAAGGTCCATCAAAACTAGTGTTTTTTATCCCGGGTAGATCTTGGATCATTCCCTGGCTTAACAGTATCGCTGTCTCTGATAGGGCCTCCGTTCGGCCTGTGAATCCTAACTTCACCCCCACCATTATTTGCGGAGAAACCTTTTGCAATCTGCTCTGCCTCTTTCTGGGTTCCCGTTACAGCTGATGCACGCTGGCCATTTTCTTTTTGTACATTCCAGCCTTGTTGGCCTTTTTTTTGGGTAACATGGTAATTTGCCATAGTTTTATATAATTTAAATTGTTAAACTCTTGAAGTAACTCTTGCTGCCGTTTGTATATCAACCGCCTGGGCTCCTATTGTTTGCAACATTTGCCTCATGTCATTGAAAACCGGTGCTTCCTTTTTGGGATCCGATATGGTCAGAATTACGGTAAATGGAACACCTGAAACAGGAAGTACAACACCGTCCCTTGTTAGATATTCTACTTCCAGTCGCCAATCGGTTGTAGGACCGACACCTTTTGGAAAAGCTTTTTCATAAACCTTAACCGGACTCCATTTAAAGCCATGCTCAATTTGGTCCTTTTCATACTTGCTGATATCTGCACCCTCTGGAGTATAAATGGCTTTTAGCTGTCCCTTATAATTACCATCTTTCTGTTGCTGTCGAAGTGAAGCTTCAATATTCACACGAACAAACTCTGCACCATAGCGATAATCAAATTGAGGTGTGCTAATTACTGTGAGTTTGGCAAACCCCAGACATTTCCCATTCTTAACCAAACTTGCTGGCCAGGCAAAGTTGAAACTCATTTTGTTGCCATGGGTTATCCGGTTGGCAAACACCAATGTGATTGAGTTGGTGTCGCCTTCTAAAATCTCTAGAGATCCTTTCGGGATACCAAAGCCAATCAAATCTTTTGCAATGTTCTTCAATTTTTTATCGCTGAGACATTCAGGCAGTCTGGAATTGTGTATGCTAAGGGCCATCAGGGTTTCCCGGGAAACCACACCTTCAATGGCATTATCAATACATGCCAGAGTTTTGGCAACGTTTGGCGCCGCATAGCTAGTACCGCAGCCATCTATGACATTGCCAGTTGCGTCTAAAGATAATAAACCGTAGGCCCCACTACTTGAGCACTTGGTACCGCTCCCTCCAATATGAGCTAGATCTGGTTTAAGTCCAACGCGCAAGCCTGGACCTCGGCAGCTATAATTACTTAGTGCATACGGTACCACGCCAGTCATGTTTGGCGGATTTAACGCGGAAACGCTTAAGTTGCGACAACTTTCCGCAGGCTTTTTTATGGTATCATTTCTAGAGGAAGCTAGAATTTTTAACGCTTCAAAATTATCTGTTGGCCATTCTTTTCTGGTATCTATTGTTGTAGTATTTCCAGCTGAGATTACAAATATAACATCATTTTCCTCTGCAATTTTATCGAGACGCTGAGCAGCAACACTATAGCCGCTGGTGCTGGCATGTTCTTCAAAATTTAGACTGAAGTTAAAAATCCTAACTCCAGTCCTGGCTTTCAGATCTTGTACTGCTGCCTCCAATTCATCAAAAAACTGCAACGGACTTTGATAATAGGTTTCAAATCTTGATTTTTTTGGAAGCAGATCCAGGTCGATGATCTTACATCCATCAACCTCCTGACAAATCTCATCACCGTTCAAGCTATTACCGAAAAGCAGCAAACCGGAAATAAAAGTTCCGTGATCTTCATCTCTGTCAGATGGGCTTAGATACCCCCAATTTTCTTCGATCCAGTCTCCATAGATTTTTGATACACCACCGTCAATAACTCCAATTTTCGGGAAAGAGTAGTTATCATCCAACATAGGCATAATAAAATCTTGATCGATCTTTTTACCTACCGTAGTTGTATTACTAGTCGTTATTATGGGCGGAAGCATAATTTTCTTCACAAGTGGATGAATATCCAAAAAATTCAACAATTCCAAATGGGCATTTAAATTGAGATCAACTGGGCGTTCCACGACACCTTTTCCAAAAGCTATATTTTTATGAAGCTGAATAATCGACTCACCCTTACCTTCCTCCAAGCGGATACCGTAGAGCGAAACATTGCCCAGGCCAGTAGTCGTATTAAAAAAATTGAGTTTTACTGACAATTTTTTCAAGCCTTCAATGAAACTTTGAATGAGCTTTAGCCGATGAGAATTCAGTAAATCCCAATCTTTTTGGTGAGGAATACTTTGAAAAAGCTCAACCAGATAAACTCCATTGGTTTCGGGACTTTCTAACCAAGAGACCGCTTCATCTACAGAAAACTTACGTTTGTCACTCTTAGCATATGGCAAAATCTCTTTGATAGCACCAACCTCGCTTCTCAACTGACTTGGACTCGCGACCGTTTTGCCGTCCCGCTGTTTATACCTTGTTTCCACTTCGGCTTCCCCGACTTTGCCGACAAGACTATCGATGCTCCGCTGCGTAAGTTCTACATAAATTTCCCCAAGGTCTCCCCCACCGATCACCGGGGCAGTGTTTCTTTTAAAAATTTGTCCGGTGGGACGATGGCTTTTTGCTAGTGCAGATTGCTGTAAAGATACTTTGGCGTAACTAATCTGTCCAAAATCTTCTTCTTGCTGAATGTCTTTAATTGCTAAAAGCTGATTCTGAAGTTGAGCTTTGTGTTTAACAAATTCTCCATCATTGCCAGCGAAGAAATCTTTTTCACCACCACCAGGATTATTATCCAGTGACGTAATGAAGTCATTTGAATTCAAAATGATTTGAACAGGACTGTTTGCCATAATATTTTATTTTTCTGTGTCTTTTATTTTAGCCAATTGTTTACTTACTGTGGAGGGTGCGATTCCGAAGAATGGCGCTATCTCCTTCTGTTTGAAATTGTAGGTACGATCGGAGGTAAGCGCGTTGATAAAATCTTCGTCTCTACTCAGCATGATTTCTCTCTTTGTTGCGTTCACCCTACCTGAATTTAGCAGGGCAAATTTCTTTGCAACTGATACCATACTGTTCTCACCATTAACAACAATCGATCTCTTGATCCATTTGGAAAACATTTCAGCGTCCGCACCAGAAGAACCTTCCAAGCACCATGATAAAAACTTTACATTACTTTCTGGAAATGTTAAAGGTTTTAGGAAGTCATTTAATAGGCCCATCATTACCTCAGGCGAGGGGACAGGAATTTCAAGCTGAATATCAAAGCGTCTCCAAATTGCCGGATCCAATAGCAGTTCATGATTAGTAATGCCTATGGTAAATCCCTTTCCTTTTCGTGAATCTAGTGATTGCAGCAATGTATTTACCACTCTTTTCACTTCTCCAACTTCTTGCGGATCATTTCTAAGTTTAGCAATCGCATCAAATTCATCAAGTAAAAGGACACAATTATACCTGTTGGCAAATGTAAATAAGTTACCAATGTTTCTAGAGGTAGTCCCAAGGAATGAAGACATTAACCCCTCCAAACGCGCCAAAACCACTGGTAGTCCAATTTGCTGAGCCAACCATTTGGCCAAGTGTGTTTTACCCGTACCGGGAGCGCCATAAATAAGACATGAACTTGCAGGCAAGGCTTCAACCTCAATCAATTGATCAAACATTTTCCATTCAGTGATTATGCTCTGGACTGCCTCCTGAATGTCGGTATCAAAAAGTGGTTCTTTTAACGGTAACTCATCAGCAAAATAAACTTCAGCTAACGGTGTGGCAGTCTCTTTATCGACTGGCAAAGGCGTAGTTTTTTTGAGCTCCTCTCCTTTATTTATAATAAAAGACTTTTGAATTTTACTAGGTGACATTTCCGAAGAACCTTTAGAACTTGACAATAAGCCAGCCATGGATTTTGCTTCTTTAGCATAACCGTCTTTCTCTAATGCCTCTTTCAATCTGGTAACTTGCTGTAGCACTGCACCACTCGGATTAATTAAAGCCGAACGGGTAAGTGCCTGGATAATATTAAAATACTGGATCATGTATGAATTTATATATATTCCAAAGTTTGCAATAAAATTCCATAAATGCAAACTAAATTCCACATACAAGCATAATATTCCATTTGTTTTATTTAAAATTCTAAATTCAGAATCAACCAGAAACTAATTCACATATAAATGGAGAAAACGGCCATAATGATCCCTTTCGAAAACGAATGAAAACATATCACCAAATTCACAATCGGTATTGATATTAAAAAAACAACTTATACTTTAGATTACCAATTCAAGGCATCTGGAAGCTTTTCAAATAAGCTTTTCCATCGGCTATCAGTCTTTGAATGTATCAATTTTATGGTTTGCCAAACAGATGGATGCTGATAAGTAGATATATACTTTTTGAAGCTGGCTAAGAGCTCTACTTTAATATCACTCAGTGGACGGGTCAAATCAAACAGATCGTCATAAGGAGTTAATATTTGCTCTAATTCAACCATGCTCTTTGAACCAAGCATTTTTACTAGACGGTCGAGCATTTCGTAATAATGCCTAGCTGCACTTTTTCTCGCAGCGAGTAAAGTGTCACGTTCGTTTAGCTCCAGTATATTTAAAGTGCCTTGCGCTTTGTTTTTCTCTGCTTTGGAGAGATGAGCGAAAATCTCAAACTTATAGGTGATAGGGTTTAACATCATGAAGTATTGTGGATCTTCTGTTCTGATGTTGATAAATCCAATTGTAGCAAACGGAGGCTCGTTACCCCTTACCAATCCAACAAGCTCGTCCTGACCGTCGATGACATACCCTTTATCCAGTTTATGACCTGAATTACACTGTTTACATGCTAGAATATAATTGCTCCAGTCAAAGCTATATTGCGGAAAAAAAGATTTTGGATGAATATGTTCAATGTCATTGGCTTCACTTTGCTCGCAATAATTACAAAGACCAACGAAAACACACATTCCTTCTAATTTTTCTCTGATTTTGACGAATGCAGCTTTCCCGGCTACATTGCCCTTGCTATCCCATAGCGACTGCGCTCTGGATGCACGAGAAGTAAATGTTACCTCAGCATCTACCCGACCCTGTAGCCCCAGTAGGATATCAGCTTCCGATTTATTAAGAGTCTTAGAAACTAATAGGATCATCCGTACTCAAAATTTGCTGTAAATGTATACGTTCCTTTTCCTCCTCTTTCGAAATTTTCCCAAGTGCGGATAACATGTTCAAACTTCCCAATTTTTCCAATTTCTCATCCGATCTAGCTGAACGGACGGGTGTCTTGCCAAAATACTCGGTTCCGTAAGCATCCAGGACGTTGCCATAAATTAGTCGTTCTTTATCAATTCCTACAATCTCCCCACTAAACATATCGCTACCCGGGGTAACCAAACGCCAGATTGTACCTGATTCACTTGCTCTGCAGACCAAGGGGCTGTGCGAGGTAACTATGAATTGAATACCTGGAAAATATTTGGTGAACCAAGAGCCAATTCTAGTTTGCCAAGTTGGATGCAAGTGTGCATCTACTTCATCTATAAGCACAACTCCAGGAAGATCAATCTTCATTATATCTTTCTTGATGTTTTTGAAAACAGCTGTCTGTCCATACACGCGAACCAATTGCCTTAGTAACTCAAAAGTTAGGCTGAGTATAGAACGGTAACCATCGCTCATTTGACTTACTGAGATAAAAGCGCCGTTCCCGTCCCTAAAAATAACACCGTCAGAACCTATACTATGGAGCTCGGCTTTATGTGGTAGAAAGTCTATTGAATTAATTAGAGCTTTCAGATAATCAATCATACTCCTGTTTTCCTTTTGCTCAAGGATCTGATAGTTTAGTTTTACAAGCCAGTCGATCGCTTCGGTCAAAGCGATATCCTCGCCGAATGCAGAAAGATGCGCTCCCAATTTAGGCTGGGAATAAAACACTTTGGTCCATTCCTGATTCCCACCGGCGAATCTCCGGTATGGTCCGTATGCTACCGAAAACCATCCATTGCCATGTCCCCAATTAAATCGGAATGGATCTGGCTGGGTCTTTTTTGCAGAAAATTTTATAAACTCATCTTCGCGTTTAAATTGCAACATATTAGGAATGACCCGATTTTTCAGTGTGGCGCTGCGTCCAGAATGTTTATCGCATTTATCATTTGAAATTTCAAGGCTAATGGAACCCTCGGTGGAAGTATTATTTAACCAGTCAGACCAGTCCGCTCTAAGACCAAGGGCCTGCTCAGGTCCAACTAATGCTAAGGCAATCGAACGAATAATCGTTGATTTGCCTGCTCCGTTATCGCCAATGAGCACATGCCAGCCCGCAGGGTTATGGAAGTCCATACGAAAAGACCTTATTGATCTAATATTATTAATTTCGACTGATTTTATATACATCTGTTGAGGGGGTATCTATCCAAAATTATCAATAATCTATTAAAACTACATATCTAAAACAATAAAATCATAAAAAGAAAATCAAGAACCTAACATAAAGCAAATCCGTACAGTAAAAAACATCAAGAATATGGATTAAAAGCCAGGAAGGCGATCCATGAAATATACTAATGGTCTGAGAGCGTAAATAAGAGCTGTCGATCGGTGACCAAATATAGGCAATTTCATCAATCCGATCAACAGCGATAGTAGTGTTTAAATTTAGTTTGTACCAAAAACCTCCTGTAACTTTTTTTCAAGAGGACTATTCCCACTGGAAGCAAATCCTATTTCTCTGATCAAAATTTTCCCATCAGGATCAATCAACAATGTAGTTGGTACGGCTGATACTCCGAAATTGCTGAGTGCAATTTCGGAGTATCCAAGCTTTGTAACAATGGTAGGTCTTGATTTTTCAACTCCTTAAGCCATGCCGATTTCGTTTGGTCAACAGAGATACTATAGACCTCAAATTTATCGCTGAGTCCTTCCATAAAGCCGCAGCCCTGCTTGGATGTGATTGTACTGGGATTTATTCTATTGGAGACCGGGCAATCGATATCCAAGCCTCACAAGCAGCAGGTATTACCAGTGTTGCCTGCATCTGGGGTAACAATGTAGCTGAACTTTTAAGCATCTCCAAACCAACAAATATTATCCATCATCCTAAAGAAATCCTGCCTTACTAGGGCTATAACACAATATAATTTTTCCTGCTATTAATGAGGTGAAAAATAGTATTAATGCAAGCCTTTGAATTGATCATACTCATATTTTGAGAATAGTCTATGCTCGATTGCTTGGGGAATGTCATCTATAGTGATTGCTTGTTCAATTGACACCTCACTTTCAAAGTTTTGAACTTCTTCGATTTGATTGAAATCCTCCACAAATCGATTGATATGCCCCAACAACTTAACCACCTGGTTCACTTCTACTGAACGTGACAAATAAGGATAATATACCTGAATTTTATTTTCAAAACAACGTTTGCCCGTTTGATTTAAGCTCCTATAGCTAAGGGAATTGATTCGATCAACCCGCCCAGTACGCTGCTCAATACCACTTGGGTTCCATGCAATACCATAGTGATAAACCTGCTGACAATAAGTATGAAGGTCCTCTCCTTCATGAAAAATATCGGTTGCAACAAGAACATAAGGAAATCCTGGCATTCTAAATCGTGCAGCTATTACACTTCTATTTTTATCTTGACCACTTGCGCCAACTATGGGAGACATATTTTGCAAACTCTTTGCGATTTTACCTGCGTCCAAGTGTTGAAAATTCACTGAAATGATCAACCCATAATCTTTAATAATCGTTTTTATTTCAACTACAATGTGATGAAAAGGGGCGTCCTCTGATTTCAATAAATTAATCAGTGAACTATTAAAGTTCCCCTTACCAGAATCTGCAATGAAAGCGGGTAAAAGACCACTCCCATTTTGAAACACAGCTAGTAATAAGGCACTTAAACATTCAAAGTGTTTTATAAAGGTTTCTAAAGGCAATTGGCCATATTTTGCTATCCAAATTTGCCATTCAGATAAACAGACCTGTAACAAAAATTCCGTGATAAAACTGGACTCCGCTAATCTATTTTTTTTGCCCATAACAAGACCATGCCCTTTTATCTTAACAGTCTGAGTTAACGCCTTTATAAAAGTCTGTTGATATATTTTAAAGCCCGACAGACTCCTTTGCTCTTTAGAAATTTCATAAACCACGTGATCTTTAGCCCAACTAGCTTGTTCACCTAAATTCACATCATTCTTTATCAGTAAATAAAGGTTTAAGTCAAACCAATTTTGCTTGTATATTTTTTGTTTAAACGTATGCCCATGCTCACCCTTTTTAAAATATTGTTTAAAAAAAGAATCATATCTGTTTTGTACTTCATCAGTATCTTCTACTTCTAAGTCCTGCTCCTGAGCTTCTCGCCAATCAGAAAACAACGGTATTAAAGATTTAAAAACCTCGTCCCTACCTCGGCTTTTGAATTTACGCGATTTAATGAAATTATGAACAAAATCAACAAAGCCCTTGGTCCTCTGTCTATAGCAAAACAATAAAAAATCATTAAGTTCCAGTTCATTCACATGTTGTTTGCTCCACCACTTTACTACGCTTTTATTGTTAGAAATTTCCACCAAAGCATCCTTCACCCTGTTACTAAAATTAGTTTCCTTAAATTCAGCAATTAAATTGATAATCTTTTTCTCTTTCAAATATTTGGCCCATCTGCCTGTAAATTGAAGATACTGACCAACAACGATATCTTGATCATATAAATGAATCAAGCGTTTCATCAATTCGTCCACTGTTGCAATCCTTCTGACAAAAATCAGGGACTTTTCTTGCCGCTGCATCTGAGAGATCAATTCATTTTCCAGTTTCGATAACTTGGGATGAGGTGGCGCCTGTCCACCAAACGTTTGCTTATAGGATTCGACTATGGTCCTTATAATGTTAGCGTCCTCACTATCCCTTTTATTTCTTTGGGAAGTGATTTCATATTCCTTTCCATCTGGAGCAGGCAAACGCTTATCAATGTCTATTTGATAACTCTCAAAGCCCGCTAACATTCCTATTTCAAAAGAAGCATTAGCCTTTTGGGAAAGCTGGCGAATAGACTGGTATTGTAATAATTGCCAAAATACATTATCTAGGTTATCACCCATTTCAATAGCTGATGCAACAGCTGACCTTTCAACATTGCCCCTGCGATGCTCATGCCGACACTGATTTCGAGAAAAAGTCTCCCCTTCTAACACATATTGCAAATTTCCACGAATTAAAAAATTAGGCAATTGACATAAAATATCTTCTTTCGTCCTACAGCCAATTAAAAGGTGCTTATGAGTAAAGCAATCCAGTTGTCTCTTGATTTCTTCTAAATTCCGGTCTTTAGGGGTTGCTGAAAGGCAAATCACCTTATTAGCTAGTGGATATTTCATTCTAGCATGAACTTCAGGAAATGCGGTTATAATCTGCTGGTCTTGTATAGCGCCTAAAAAGCGGGCCGTCACCCTATTTCTAGAAGAATTGGCCTCACCATTTTCGCTAACCCCGTATTTATAGTTGTGTGCTTCATCTATGATCAGGCAATCTATCCTTTCAGATACGGCGTTTAATAGGCAGGAGATCAAATGCAATAAAGCGTTTTTATCATTATCTTCGCTATCGTAAAAATAACCAAGCCGATACGCCTTTTCCAGCACCTGCTCACAAAAAGGATCCTCTTGAAATACTACAAGTTTAAAATAATTCAGTAATTCCGACCTAGAACTAATCAAACTACTAAATGAGGTCATTCTATAAATGTTAAAAGAACTACCAGATGGTATTGGCCTGATTCTATCATGAACAATCCCCTCCTTGTTTGCAAGTTCATCGTAACCTCTACTGCGATCAAGGTAATTGTTACTTGCAAAATTACGCAGTTCTTTCAACCATTTATCCTGTAAGTTTCTCTTAGGTACAATGATCCCATCAATGTAAGCTACAGCTGAATCCTGCGAATGCCGCAACATTGCAGCAATGCCAAGACCAATATAAGTTTTCCCTAAACCTACCTCATCGGCGATATACAGGATACAGTTACCAGGTTTAGACAAATACTCATATCCTTTTTTAATCACTGCAAGTTGCCTTTGGGCAATGACATCAGCAATATCCTCATGGGATTTCAAGTTTAAAACCTTAGTGATATCATTTTGATCAATTGACATATTCTTTACTAATTTGCTCGGTGAACCATTCAGATTTTTCGGCCAAACCTGGGATGTTAATTTGGACTTGGGCCGCTAGATCCATAATGTAAGTACACTGACCCTTTAAAGCCTGTTTAAAAGCTTTATCGTTTTGCCCACCCCTTTTACAATATGGCCACTTCAGTGCAGCCTGATAAAATTTCGCATTAATGATCTGCAAAACCATCCAAAAAAAACTATTACTAACTGCTCCTTCACCGGCCAATTGCTGCAAGTTTTTCAAATAATATGGAATCGTTTCCAAGTTTTCTGAAAGCAAAAAGTATCTGATCTCCCGAAGCTGGTATTCTTTATCTGTGATATCTTCTCTAAAAAGCCGTTTTTCCAATCGAACCAGCGCAGTAAAATGCTGTGCCATTTCATTAAGTAAGGAAGACTTATCAAGTCGGGTATGGTCAATCTCACCAGATTCATTGGTAATGTGTTCGGCAATGTATTCAGTCAACTCTTCTTCCCTGAATTCATCATCACCTAACATCCAAAACCTTAGAATAGTTTCTGGGCCCATCTTAAAACTTAACGGGCGAGATTCAATAGCGATTTGACTGGGATAATAGGAATAAAAATTTATAGTTCCAAGGTGATCAACCTTCAATTCAATCAATGATTTTTTACTGAGTAATTTGAGGTCAAAATCACTCAGTAAAAAATATCCATTTCCTTTGAGCAGTTCCGCATGATTTAATAAATGAGAAAAAATAACCCGATCTCCTTTAGCAATTTTCCCACAGAAAGACAATTTTTTTTGGCCCCAATCAATGGTAAAAGTGAGTTCGGGAGCACCTCTACCTGCTGCATCTGTACATTCTGATGCCTCGATATTTTGATTTTCGATAAACGACATCTGATCAATATCTAGATTTAGCCTAGGTATCAATAGTGGTAATTGAATCTCTTCGGTATAGATAATCCCTGATTCTACATTGGCCTGATTAAAACGGTCTGGTTGAAGCTTTTTCCAAGCCGGATTAGTGAAATTTATAGATCCAGTTATGGTGATGGTTTTATTGACTCCATATAGCCTATACATTTTAGCATGTAAGTTCCTTGGCTCATCATTAACCTCATTACTTGTCCAATTACACCAAACCACCCCTTTATTCTTCATGGCTTCAAAGGTTTCTCTACTTAACAATACTTCATTATTTTTCAACGCAGGAATAAGACAAAAAATCTTAGTCACTCCTCTTTGTTGTAAAAATGAAATCAGATTCGCTTCACCATACATATAGGGTGAGATAATTTCTATGGAGCAGATCCCATGAACGGTAATCAAATCGGACAAAACCTCCTCAAAAGAAACTTCAATACTTGAAAAAAAATGTGTTGTTGGATCTGTATACTTCAGAAAATCAAAAATTTTTAATTCCGCATCACTCAGCTTCTTTTGCGAAGATAGACGTGCAATCCCCTGAATAACCCTCTGCTTTTGATTAACGTTAGAGGTTTTAGGCCATTGATTCTTAGTCAGAATGGTTAGTGAAACACATTCCAAATTCTCACACCAACCTGACTGGGTAATATTAGCAGACCCATTAAATTGCAGTAAAGTACCATCATCCAATAAAATCCAACTCTCTTTAGGATGAAAATTAACCAATACATGACGGGCTGCAGGTAATCGAATACAACGCATCTCATAATTTAAAGTAGGCGCTGAAGTTCCATCTTTTGCATAATGGTCGCAATACACCGTAATAGCAGGCATTATTCCCTCTTTAGAACACCTACGCCATAAAATTGTATTATAAATCTGTTCATTCTTGAATTTTTTTTCTGGGACTAGCAAGGGCATGACATAGTTCTCAAAAAAAACTGGATCAAAATTAAAGGTGTAAAACAATGCCGCTAATACTTTCCGATTTCCAATAGCTTGACTAAATTGTTCCTTTAGTATGTGTCGTTTCATGCCTTGGTCAATTGACTGTATAAGCTAAACCAAGTATCCAGGAAATAACCATGATCATTGTCTCGAGCAGGAAGATAATTATCATTAGAATATCCTCCTTCCAAGCGATTGACATCCAACCCTACTGCAGTTTTAGTCATCCAAGGACCTGACCCCCTATTACTGCACACCTTCGTATTCACCTCTATTAGGCCCATTACGAGCTCCCAATTAGGCAGCCTAAGCAACTGCTCTAATTTAGCAGGAATATGACCCAGTAGGCTTAAAGGCTGGTTATTTCTACAAGAATCTATGAATTTGTTATTATTTATGGATTCTTGAGTCCAACAGATTTTAGTTTGCAAATGCCGAAAAATACGGTTCAGCGGAGACAACACCTGTTCAGTATGGCTTAACCTCTTTAAATAATTGGCAAAACGAACATCAGTGGTTTGCAGTATCAAAAACTCCAGCTTTTCATAAAAATTCAGTTTCATCAGCTCTGGATGTCCTTCTACTAACCGCAGTAACTCACCCCCAAAATGATCTCCTAGCAAATACTGGATATAACACTGTTTCTCCTGGTTTGATGGCACTTCAAAAATAGTCCCTAACTTCTCTAGAATTTCTTTAGAAACTAATACTTCAGCACCTTTACACTTAATCAACAATTCAATATTGATCCTTAAGAGCTCGTTACTTGCTAGTTTTTCCGCTTGAACCTGTTTAAAGAGCTTGTCATCTGCAATCCCCAAATCAGAAAAAGGTCGATTGTATTTACCCCATATTCCATAACTCCTTTGATTTGAAAGCAATTGAAATTTTTCCCCGATTTGAATTTTGGTACGGTTATCGGACAGAACCTTTCGAACCCGATCAATACCATTAAAAGAATCATCTCCTTTAAAATAGTTGAATCTAGAATAGGCCATCAATTGTTCTAAGCAGGTAAAGAAAACTCCATAATCCCTATCAGAGATCTTATATTTTTCTTTACAATACTGTGCTACTGACATCAACTGAAAATCGCGAATACTAATGGAAACCGTTGATAAGCATGGGATCAGTTGCCTGCCAGCCGCCTGCCATAAAACCTGAAAACCTAAAGGATCACGAGACCCCTTGACCATATAGTCTGGATCCTGGAGTGTTAAAAAATACATGAGCGTTAATGGGTTAAATGCACTTACTCTTAAAGGTAACTGAAGCTCGACACTAAAGTCCTAGATCAATTCTAAAACAACTTGCACTTCATCGAACTTTAAAAAACCGAAAATTACAGATCAAATTGTAAAAGACTTTTTTGATATCCAGTCTTAGTCTATTTTTTTAAAAAGGTTATCTCCTTCTTGAAGGTAATAGGACTTATACCTATCACCAGCAATCTCTTCCTGCCATAGTTCCCTTACAGCTTTGATATTTAGATACCAAAAATTCATCCCAAACTCCCAGGCAAACCAAACCTTAGGATCAATTCGATTTTTTTCATTCTTCCAATAATATTCCTCAGCACAGATATTAAAAAAATCAATAACCGCACGGTATTGAACTTCATTATTCTTAAGGTCTAAAAGCTTAAGCTCAGTGACCAAATTTTGATTATATAATTTTTGGATCTCACCATTAATCTTATCGTATCGCTCATTAAATTTGGAGTATAAAGCGTAGAAAATCTCATCCTGGCTGATCTTTTTAGCATAGGAAGAATAATAGCATGTTATACCCATCGCAAATAATCCAATAATCAAACTTGATATTATTTCCATCATAATAAATTAAAATACCAATAAAATTTTATTTAACGAGTTGTTTTTAACAAAAAAATCAAAATTGGCTGACACACAGAGTAGTATTATACTTATCAATATAATACATTATTCATGAATATAAGTTAAAGCGCCTGTTTCACCAAACTCATTATGTACTCTAAATCTTTGGTGTCAGATACCGCTATCTCATAATCCCCATTCCCCCAGTGTCCCTTTTTAGACATGTCACGTGTAAGCTTCTTAGGATCATTTAACAAGCCATGTTTAAGATTAATCCATATTTTTAAATTAGTTTTTAAAAGGCAGATATCTGTAAATATCTTTCCTTCCTTCAAAAATCCAATTTCCATTTTTTTAGGTTTGATATCTATGTTATTGTCTAAAACCAAAATTGCGTTTTTAAAAGCACAATATAGCTCAACAATTTCATCTCTTTTCCCATCTAAGTGCTCCTCTTCAGAATAAACTTTCACTTCCTTTGTCACTTTATTCAATTTGCTATTAGCAGGGCTTTGAATCGTTTTGATTGTTGGCGCAGCCTTCGATTTTTTGATCGGATTAATCAATACAATATCCTGTTCATATTGTTTAATTTCCCATAGCTCAATAGGTAGATCCTTGAAGTTTGAAGCTTGTTTTTGGAAGTCTGTAAAACTAGGAGATACAAAAATTACTTTTGATTGTGACCAATCAACATCACTTCGTTTTAACGAATTTTCTTGAGACTCGTTATATTCAACTATAAAGTCAGCCTTATTTTCGAGCATCAAATTCAAATAAGAGACTCCTTGATCTATTACAGAAAAACTACGATCGCGTTTATACTCAATAATAACAAATGAATTAGATTCTTCATCATAAGCTAATGTATCAAAACGCTGTGCTTTTATTGTAAATTCTGTCTTGATAAATTTTAGTCGAGTCATATTTTCTAAATTACACTCAAATAAATTCTGTATATCCTTTTCTAACTTAAAAGGTATTTCCTTTAGATTAGACAAATGATTTTTAAGTTTGATAAAAAGCTGCATAGATCAGTTCTAATGGTTAATCACCTAAATTATTTGTCTACACCCTACCCGCAAAACCACTTACAAACGTATTCACAAAATCATAGATCTTATGTGTCACACGTTCTATCTTAGAAGAGCGTTCCGACAATTTTGGTTTCACAAGCATCGTACCCACGATATCATCACGCAGTGGTTGTCTATTAGTGAAAAGAAATTCACCAATAATATGTTCCAATTTATTGGCATCCAATTCTTCCTCCGAGCTCATGGCTTCCATAGCTAATTTTCGTTCAGCCTGAATAAAATTATCAAATACTTCCATCACATCATCAGAATTAGTAATTAATGGCAAATTCTTTCGCATAAATTTATCAATTAAATCCTTCTTGCTGCGCAATTGAATATCTGAATTTAATAGATCTTGAATCATCTTTACCTGATTTGCCTTTTCAGGGGCTGGTGCCGCTTGCAAACGAATCAATAAGTTCATGATATAGGTAACATTGATCTCATCACGATGGATCAGCTCCAATTCAAAATCCAGATCATCTAAAATTGATTGACCACTATCACCACCACCGTTTAAACCTTTATTTTGTTCGTACAGGTCTAAATACTTACTTTTATAATCCTCAAATTCTTGTAACGTAATGGGCATGTTATCAAAACTAAAATCACTATACTGCTTCATTTTATTGATTAAACGCATCACATCCCTGAAAGCTTGAACAAATGCCGCTTGCTCCTCTTCGTTTCGCAATTGATTCACACTGTCTACAGACGGTGTAATGGCAATAAGTTCATTGTACTTTTCTTGCAGTTTAATATCTAAAGCTTCAAAAGGCGGTTCAATTATTTCAGCAACAGCATTCTTGTTCGCAAACAATTCTATAGCATCATCAGTCGCTGATTTTAGATTACGGTAGCAAACGATATTGCCATGAGATTTCACTTCGTTCAGAATACGGTTGGTACGTGAATACGCTTGAATTAAACCGTGGTATTGTAAATTCTTATCAACGTATAAGGTATTTAAGGTTTTGCTGTCAAATCCGGTTAAAAACATGTTAACCACAATTAAAATATCAATTTGTTGATTTTTAACCTTATCGGCGATGTCGTTGTAATATTGATAGAATAAAGTAGAATCCTTTGTCGAATAATTACGTTGGAACATTTTATTGTAGTCTTCAATAAAATCGTCTAATTCTTCCCTTTTGTATTTTGTTAAAAATGGCACCGTTTCTTCAGTGACCATACTAAGCTCATCATCATCCGTATACAGATTGCAGTCCTCATTTTTCTTTTGCTCTTCGTTGGCTGCATAAGTGAAAATGGTTGCAATCTTTAAATCGTGTAATCCACTTTCTTTGGCCTCCTTAAACAGTTTATAATAAGCAACGGCTGCGTCTGTATTGCTTACACAAAACATTGCCGTAAATTCCTTATTATGCGTTTTTTGACGATGGTTTTGAAGGATATGATTGACAATAGCTTTTTGACGAATCGGTGATTGCATTACTTCAGATTCATCAATTTTCTCAATCTCAATATCCTGGATCTCCTCTTTTTGTTTAAATGTACGAATGTATTCTATTGCAAAACGCAATACATTTCCGTCTTTAATGGCATCAGTAATCACATATTTATGCAAAGGCTTACCAAACAACATCTGGGTAGTACGTTTACCATATTCATTGGTACCTGCATTGGCTGCAAAAATTGGCGTTCCTGTAAAGCCAAACATCTGGCAACCTTTAAAGAAATTCTTAATATTCTCATGCGTTTCACCAAACTGAGAACGGTGACACTCATCGAAAATAAACACAATCCGTTTATTCTCTAAAGCAGTCATGTCTTTTAAATAATAGCTTTTAGAAATGGTATTGTTCAGTTTTTGAATAGTGGTCACTATCAATTTTTGGTTACCAGCCATTTGTTTCACCAATGTTTTGGTATCGTTGGTAGAATCTATACTTCCTTTACTGAAACTATTGAATTCCTTAGCAGTTTGTGTATCCAGATCCTTTCGATCGACTACAAAAACCACTTTATATACTTCAGGAATATCAGTTAATATTTGTGCTGCTTTAAAAGAGGTTAAGGTTTTACCAGATCCTGTAGTATGCCAAATGTATCCGTAATCATCAGTTGTTTTAACTTGGTTAATGATTGCTTCAACTGCATAATATTGATACGGTCTTAGTACCATTAACGCCTTTTGTGTTTCATTAAGTACGATATACTGCGTAATCATTTTTACCAAATGACACGGACTCATAAAATCATCAGCAAATCCAGATAAATTAGTAATCAACTCATTTGCTTTGTCCGTCCAATAAAACGTTTGTTTAAACGAACGATCTTTTACACGACCATTGCAGTAATATTTGGTATTGACTCCATTACTGATCACAAACAATTGGATATACTGGAACAAGCCGAATCCGGTTCCATAAGAATGTTTTTGGTAACGATTAATCTGATTAAAAGCTTCCTTTAGCTCAATCCCTCTACGTTTTAGTTCGATTTGAACCAATGGCAGACCATTGATCAAAATAGTTACGTCATAACGGTTGTCATAATTCCCTTTCATCGAAATTTGATTCGCTACCTGAAACTCATTCTTACACCATTTTTTTTGGTCAATTAATTGAATGGTTTTGTTTTCGCCTAATGTATTGACATAAGGAATGCGAGAACGTAAAGTTTTAGCACGTTCAAAGGTGTTTCCTTTATTGATGTAGATAAGAATTTGGTTCAATTCTGCATCTGTCAGCGAAACTTTATTATGTTTTTCTAGCTGTTGTTTGAAATTAGCCACTACATCTTTTTCATCACGAAGAGAAATACGTTCATAGCCTAAATAAACCAATTGATTGATTAAGCTATTTTCTAAAAGTTGTTCGGGTTGTGAGGTCATTAATCTATTTTTTAATTATACAAACATTTGTTGCAACATAGCTTTTTTGAAAGCTTGTGTTTCCATTATTTGTTCATTGACTTTATCAATGCTTTCATCGATGGCTGATAGGAAATCTCCTATTTTTTGTTGTTCATCAAAACAAGGTGTAAAAAATTTAAAATTCGAATATTCCTCCGAATTAACGCCTGGCTGTCCAGATCTCATTGACATAATTCTTATCCACTTTTTATAATTATCCGATTTAGTTTGATAAAAAATAAATCTCGAATCAAACCCTTTCTTTATGTGGAATTTAATTAAGAATCCCGCAAAAAACAGTTTACCATCAGACTCAGAGTACAAATAAGTTTTTCCAGTGCTTGCTCCTGTTCTTGTAAATAATAAATCCCCCATTTTTAATAAAAACTCATCTGAAAATTTATCAGGTGATGTTATCCCTTTCTTGATAAACCTATTAGATAATTCATCAATATCCGTTATTCTTAAATAGCCGTTGACTCCATCGTAGGATTTGGCAGATGAATTTAGTCCATATTTCGGTTTATAAGAAACCTCTCCCAATCTCTTTTCTTCCCAATCTGAAAAATCATTCCCATTTTCGTCTTTGAAGCGAATTTGTTGTGAAAAGAGTTTTTGCATCATCGCTTTTTTGTAACGTGATAGTTCGATTTTCTTTTCTTCTAACAAATTGATTTTTTGATCGATACTTGATAAATAATCAGCTATTTTTTGTTGTTCGAAAAGGGATGGGAGTTTTATCCCTATTACTTTAAGATCTGCCCCTGTAAACCCTTTAATTGAGGTTCCTTGAGAGATAGAATAAAGAATATCTCTATTTTTATATAAGAAATAACCTAGGTAATAATTAGAAACAATTTTATTATCCAGAATTAGGTTTGTAAAGTCTTGACTAGTGCAAATATCTACATTGGTAATTACAAATTTACCGACCCCAACTCTTGAAACGACTAAGAGGCTTCCTTTTGGAATAATTTTCGTCGCTGAATTAGCTACAGCATATTCTGTAAGATATCTGGTTATATTAATCTTAAAAATATCGTTTTCGAGTACATCTGAGCTAGATATCCACGGAATAGTCCCATTCCAAAACTCTTGTTTATTAGTACTTGGCGTACCTCCGCCTTTAAAAGTTGCGATATCACCTATTCTTTTCTTTTCCCAATCCCCAATAAACCCAGGAAAACGCAATTTCGGCTGTAATGTTCCCTGCATATTAAAAAGGTTTAGGAATGTTTAGTTCTGCACAAAAAACTGCTAATTTTTCATCTACTAAAAGCATTTCTTGATTAATAGCTGCTAAACGTTCTGTTACTTGTTTTACGTCAATGGTCTCTTCTTCCTCAAACGTATCTACATAACGTGGAATATTCAAATTGTAATCGTTTTCGGCAACCTCTGCTAAGCTTGCCAAATGACAATATTTATCTATGGACTGTCTGTTGGCATAAGCAGAAACAATGCGTTCAATATCTTCGTCACGCAGTTTGTTTTGAGTTCCTTCTTTGATAAAATTTCCTTCACCACTGGCATCAATAAATACAATATTGTCATCCGCTTTACGACATTTTTTCAAGACCACAATGCAGGTCGGAATACTAGTTCCGTAAAATATATTGGCGGGTAAACCAATGACGGCATCAATGGCATTTAACTCTTTAATGAAATACTCACGAATCACCCCTTCTGCTGCACCACGGAATAAAACTCCATGCGGAAACACCGATGCTACTGTACCATTATCTGCTAACTGGTAATACATGTGTTGCAAGAAAGCAAAATCAGCTTTAGTTTTTGGTGCCAACTTCCCAAATTGGTTGAAACGAGGATCAGAAGCATTTAAGGTATGAGTATCGCCTTTCCAGTTTGCCGAAAATGGTGGATTAGCGACAATAGCCTCGAAACGTTTTTCAATATGGTGTGGTTCTTCTAAAGTATCATCTTGCTCGATGTTGAAACGTGAAAAATGCACATCGTGCAATATCATATTCATTCGAGCTAAGTTGTAGGTAGTTGGATTTAATTCTTGTCCATAAAACTCAGCCACTTTGGTTTGTTTTGCTACGCGTAACAACAACGATCCCGAACCACAAGTTGGATCATACACCGAACGGATTTTATCCTTTCCTAAGGTTACAATTTTGGCTAAAATGGTAGAGACTTGTTGAGGCGTATAGAATTCGCCTGCCGATTTCCCTGCTCCAGCGGCAAAATTAGAGATCAAATATTCATAGGCATCACCCAAAACATCGGCATCGACATCCTTTAACTGGAAATCAATTTCGTTCAGCTTTGTTAAAATCTCAACAATAACTTCATTACGTTTGTCAGGTGTTTTTCCTAATTTCTGAGAAGCTAAATCCATATCCTGAAACAATCCGTTGAAGTCATCTTCAGATTCAGTTCCCATTGTGGTTTGCTCGATGTGATTTAACACTGCTTCTACCTTTTCAATGATGAAGTTATCAGCCCCTTTCTCCGTCCCTAACTTCGTCAATACATCAAACAATTGATCTGGCGCTAAGAAATAACCTAAGGTATGAAGAGATTCCTGTTTAACAGCTTCTAACGTTTCTTCATCATTAACTAGCGTATATTCTTTAATAGGTTCATCAGCTAATAATGTATTAGCATAATGATGTTGTTTTTCTGATAGGTATTTAAAAAAAATAAAACCCAATATATAGTTACGATATTCGTCTGCGTTAATTCTTCCTCTTAAGGTATTAGCAATATCCCAAAGCTTTTGCTCTAGTTTTTGTTTTTGATTTTCTGACATTATGGTTGTAAATTATGGGCTAATGGTATTTTATACGAATGATCAATATAAAAAAGGGCATTATACACCAAAATACTGTTTTTTTAACGAGTAATTAATACAGGAACCTATAAAACATTTCTGGACAACAATAATATCACTGGTTATTAGCTAATTAAAGTAAGGATATCTAATCGCCGTTTTTTTTATTTTCTGCAGATACCGCCACCCACTGCTATGTTATGACTGAAATCTTTACCAGCAGTAGTAGAAAATTTTATTTAGTTAATAGAATGTTATTTGAACTGTACTTTAATTCACATGGACTAATCAGAAGAAAGGGGCTTAAAAGTTTAGCGATTGATCTATTATTCAAATTGAAAACTCATCAGGATTTTGCTTCTTCATTTGACATGATTATTGATCAGTTACTTTGATCAACTGGTCAAGTAACTGATCAATATTTCCGAAAGTATCCGGAATGTGCTGCCTTTTCATCTCAGGGCAAAGATAACCACAAGGTAGCTTACATTAAAAAGTTACTCCGTCCGCCTATCAATCAGCTATTCATTATAAAAACCACTACCGAAAATTTTCTCTACCTCTTCCCGATACTTTTTAACCTCCACTGGATTTGCGTACATTGTGCTAAAGGCGCTGCCGCCTTCCCAATCTGTTGTGCCAAAGCCATACATGCTTGATTACGTGTACGGTAGACAAGTGCCCTTGAGCAATGTAACAATGTCGAATGCAAATTGTGAAAAGTGGGTTTAAGTTCTAGCAAATACCTTAAAAAAAGTTTAAATTATATAGGGAACTTCCTTTAAGATCTCAGGAACATCAGAATTAACTTTAGGGCTACTCAAAGATGAGGAAACAGTATAAGCCACCATATCTTCATCCCCTTGTGGCTGCAATAATTCAATTATACCTTGCTTTGGCTGACTATTATCAATCCAGGCATCCAAGTTTCTTGGTTCTATCATTAATGGCATCCTGAGTTTTGTGTTATGTATCTCTGCCATCATAGGGTTTGCCTCTGCGGTAATAATTGAAAATGTACCTATTAATTCGTTCCTCAACGGATTTTTCCAATGACTATAAATACCGGCTAATAAAAAAAACGGATGTTCTTTAGGATGAACAAAGTAAGGGATCTTTTCTTTTCCAACATGTTTCCACTCAAAGAAACCGTTGACAGGAATAACACACCTCCTTTTTACAATTGAATCTCTGAAGGACGGAAGGTTAAATATAGTTTCAGCTTTTGCATTTAGAGTTTGGTTAGACAGTTTTTTAGCATCCTCTGGCGTTTTGACCCAAAATGGAATTAAGCCCCAATTATAGTTGAATAGAGCCTTCTGCCCATCATTGGCAATAACCGCCAATTTTGGATGTGCAAACCCATTTGCATGGAAATGCTTGGTGTATTCTGATTCATCTACCATTGGTAAATCAAATGCTTTCTTTAGCTCTTCTACTTCTGCTTTTTGGGTCGTATGATAACACATAGTTTTTGGTCTATAAACGATTATCGATTGCTTTACCTATTATTTCAACGTATGGTTTGAGTATCTCTTCATGACATTCCCATTCATTTTCACACCAAATTGCACCCAATGAATTACCATTTTCATCGATTACAGCGAAGGTCTCTCTTGTACCTGGCTCGTCAACGATTGTAACGGTCTGTTGTTTTCCATCAATAAATAGCTCCATACTTAGCAGTTCAATTGATGGTAAATTTAATTCAACAAGTATTTCCTTGCTCTCCCCTTCTTTAGATAGGTATATTGAAATATAATCCTCATTCGGAAAATGATGAGGCAGTACATCCTCCAAAATCCCTGCAAATTCGGTTAAATCAGTATCCGAAGTGACTATGATTGAATAAACATTATAAGGAGTACCGCTAACATCTAAGATGGTTTCAGCAAAACTTTCTTTTAGAATATCAACCAAGGATCTCATATCCTAATTTACTAAATTTTTAGCTTCTAATTATTCCTTTTTTCTGGTAATAATCGATAGCCTTTTTACTAAAGGCTTCCAACTTCGCTTCTAAATCTTCCTCAACTACACGATTTTTTTCTTTAAGCCTGTGAAGCTGTTTATGGCCAGCCTCAATACCGCCTATAGGATCCCGGATAACTACGTTTTCCAATATCAGGGTAATCCTATGGTTGGTATATTCTTCCTTCTTAAATTCCTGATAAAACTCCTCTGGCGTGTACCATTTTCCTGTTTCTTTACTATATAGCCAAAAACCACATCTTATTGCTTCTTTATATAAAGGAAGCAAACTGGTAAAACTCCCCTTCTGCTGACCAAAATAACTAATCCCCATAACACCACAAAATTACTAAAAATATTAGTAATTAAAATCCTATTCTAATTTTATACTAGAAAAGATCTTCTATCTAGTATTATGGCTTTTAGATTGGGTTAAATTAAATCAACCCATCATCTGCAAAAGAATAATAACCATTATCAGGAGTCAGAATCAAATGATCCAAAATCCTTAGGTCAAGAAATTTTCCAACCTCAATTAATGATTTGGTGATGGTAATATCTTGAGGACTTGGAGCAAGATTACCAGAAGGATGGCTATGTGCTAGAATAATTGCACTAGCACTTGCTTTTAAGGCCACTCCGAAAATCAGTTTAGCATCTACAACAACGGCCGATACACCTCCTGTTCCCACGTTAAAATAGCCCAGAACCCTGTTATTATAATTCAATAGCAAAATCTTAAATTCTTCCCGAAGGGCAATTGTATTCTTATCCCAGCAACTATAAAGCGCCTTATATCCATCCATTGAGGAAGTAATTTGTGGTCTTTCATAGGCTTTAAATTTAGGCAGGTAACTGATTTTAATTTCTGCGATTTTTGATAGGTCATTTTGAATTTTCAGGGTTTCCATAATTTCAGATTTTTAAAGATTTAATTATGGAAGCCTTTCTCCAGCGGCTGGCATCATGGGCAAAGTGGAGATTCAAAAAATGTGGAGGCTCCCGAAGGGATACCCATTTTTTGAATACTACTTTGGCGCAGCGCACCCATATGCTCAGCACGATGGAGAACTTCGCTGAATAATTAATTCTTTGAAAATCAATATGGACTAAATTTCAAACCTTATAAAACGAACCATAATTCAAAATCTTTCCTGCATAAAAAAAGCCATACCCAAAAGGATATGGCCCAGAAACACATTTAATAACCCAGGCAATATGCGTTAATGCTGGATCAATGCATTTCCTCTCCCCTATTATTTAATTACTTGTTATGCTTTATTGCTGTGACTTCCTTACGTTGCTGATTAGCAAGGGTTTTCAAAGCTAACATTCCTTTTCTAAGTCTAGTGCCTGCTGCTGAATTTCCTCTGTTATAAAATTTATCCGCATCAACCTCAATTTGAGAGATAAGCGTTTTAATCTGATTAAACTTTTCCATGGTAATTAAGTATTTATGTGAAAAATGATGAATTGTTAAGCCTAAAGCCACTTATCTCGAAAGTTCCTGACCTGTTGAAAGCTCCTTATCTTTCGACTGCCCAACTTTCAAATCGAAGGTGTTTTCTTTGGCCTGAACTTTCTCAAACTGATTACGCTTTTCAAGCTTGCCATCCATTGTAAAGAAATTAAGATTTCCATAGCGTGGAACGGCTTCCAGTTGCAATTTAACCTCCTTCCCGTCTTTAACCGCGGAGATAAGCGCACGATCACCATTTTTCAGCTCAGCTTCTAATTTTTGCCTTTGTGAAGGATCATCCAGTTCTTTGATTCGGTATTCGTTTAGCACATGTTTTAGATCATAACCATACTGGGGATCCATAAACTGCTGCATCTGAAAATTCCCACGATCATCTTTACCCTTCTCCAGATCTAACTTCACCCATGCCTTATAAGATTCCCCGCTATTATACTTTACTAAATCATCGCGGTAAACCGACCTTCCCTGAATCAAATTGGCTGATTGTTGTGCAGTGAAGCCCCTCCCCTTGTCCACCCATATATTCTGTGTTACAGGTTTAGAGAAATAGGTATTTCTAAATTCATTACTAATAAAGTTTACCTTACCATTTTCCATATTGGCGATTATTTTTCGATGTTGGGGATCCTTTCCAACAGAAAGTTCAGCAGCGCCATTTTGCGATTTGAAATGATCAATCGCCTCGGTCAGATTTTCAATTCGCTTGACTGTGTTCTTTCCATCCGCTCCAGCTACAATGACCATGTATTTCTGACCTTCTTCAAGACCTTTGCCTTTATTATGAGCCACCTCATAGCGATTCAAGTAGTAATAATCCGATTGGCCAGATTGCTTGAAGTGCAAAGTGAAGTCAACCTGTCCCTTATCCGCAGCAATGCTATCATTAAGATGAAACTGCGGAATGTCATTTCTCATTTGTTCTTCCATGAGCACCTGCAGCTTATCACTAAATCCCAGGGCTTTCATTTCTTGTTTCAAATTCTCCAGATTGTTTAAATTCATACCGCGTTTTTATTAATTAAAATTCTGTTGATTGGATTTATTATTACGTAGCAGCACCGGCTGGCCTGCTTCCAGCTTGACCTTTATCCTCCGTACTTTTTTAGAAAAGAGATTTTTTGCAGTGTTGATCCCAGCGCCAGCAGCTTGCACGCCAATGGACTGATCTATATTCAAAAACTGCATGCTCTGCAAGGCATTATCTGTTCCACCAGAGACTGCATCCCCAAATACCGCCTCAGGCGCATTAATCCCCTCCATGCCATCAAGTGAGTAAACAGTCAGATCAACGGGAACAATAGAAGTTCCAAGCCTGATATTTTTAATGTTTAGCAATAACCTTTGGTTCATCAACTGGCAAATGCCAAATATCGCATGGCCCTTGAAAAATAGCTGTCCCGCAAGAGTCACACTGTCCTGTAAAACAAGTTTAATAGTTGCTCCTTGCACGGCTTTTTGGTGATTTGCAATGATGGCTGGAATAGCCCTGAACAGGCTATCGGATTTTAACAATTTCGTTAGCTCCAGTCGTTGTTGAACACGGCCAGGATGTTGTATATCTAAAATCCCTTGTAACATTCCATTCAGCTGCTCCATTTCAGGATCAGCAGTTTTATTCTCCTGCATGGATTTCATAAGTCCCTCCAACCGGTCAACATCCCCTTTTAAAGGATCCTGCTGCAACTTTGTACTTCCTAAAACCATAGGGGGAACTAAAGGTTCCTCTTTCCTATTCAATTCCCTATCCAATAAAGACAGCTTTTGAGTAATGGCTAAAGTCTGAGGATCTTCCTGATTTCCTTTAAAACCTAATCGCCCAGCTACTGATTGAAGCCCATTATCTTTAATTTTCGCAGAATCCCTGTCGGATTGCTGATAATAACCATACTTATCCTGTGGCTGCTCGCTGGTAAAAGCAGCATCAGGTAAGTCCCTATTGATGCCTCTTTTTACGGATTGTTTTTCCCTTTCGGCATCCCTGAGAAAAAACAGGTAATACCCTAACCCCAGCAGGGGAAAAACAATCAGCGGAAGAAAGAGCAGGATCTTCCGCTTTGTTACCTTTTGTTTTGTGTTCATATTTAAATGATTAAAATGGATTAAAAAGATTCATTAAAGCCGTTATCAACAGGCAGGCACAGTAAGTAGTGAATACCAATAGAGTCAACAATAAGGCGTAGATCCAATAGCTCCTGAAACGACCGTTAATTTTATGATTCAAAGCATCAGCAATACTCCGTTGAAAGACATGTATTCTCCTAGCTATACCAGGCTTAAATAGGTAGGGACGAACTGGAATAATGCTTTTGCGAATTGATTTATAGAATCTCATGGCCTTAAAGATTTAAGGGTACATCCAAATTACTGATCGTCTCCCAGCGCTGGATCAGAAAACCATGTGGATTGTTATCAGTCTGGCTTTTTAAGTCCCTGACTTCCCCTGTTGTTACCAGTTTCCGCAATACCGTGCTACTGGATCGGATCAACTTTTGAGTAGCATAACACCTAAACTGATATGGGTATGCATTTAAATCAAGTGCTATACTATCCACTTCAATTTCCTGACTAATATTCGCTGAAATCAAATTGCTGTAATAACCTGATTCTTTAAGGTTGTCGTATTGTCTCTTTGCTGATTCATCCGCCAGATAAAGTGCTTTTGTCATGTTGGACAGTATGGCCTTTTCATCAGGATCCATACTAAAAAAATACTGGTGAAAGGTTTTGATATGGTCGCGTAATTCTACAGGGATATTGGATTTCCGGTCTGCTGCTATGGCCTCCAGAACTTTACCATTATACAAAATATGTATCCTGCTCTGAGCCTTGTTGGCAAACTCATAACTTTTATAAATGCCAAAACAAAGGATAAGCACATTAGCCAGGATCAGATAAATGCTGAACCTTTTGATGTGCTGAAATGCCGTATCAATATTTTTAAACTGTGTAAACATGATAAATGGATTTGATGAAAGAATGATAGTTATTTGCCCGAGAGCTTATCACGAAAATAATCCTGACCGGATCCTTCTGCCATTCCATAGGCAGTGTTGCGATGGCCATCTCCATTTCTGTCGGCAACCATGCCCCCAGATTTTCCTTTTGAGGCGGCCATTCCGCTCACCGTCCCCATAGCCGCAGCTCCAGTGCTCACTACCATAGAATTGACTTTGCTCAACATCGAGTTACCACCGCCTGCATGTACCACGTAATTGGCTACCGTTGGCACAGAGAAATAACCCAGGATTCCAATGATCATAAATATCAAGTAAGCGGTATCCGTACTAGAGAAAAAGGTATCCCCACTCTGCTGGACTTCTGAAATATCAAGTTTTAACATGTTCTGCTGGATTTTTCCCAGAATGGCACCAAAAATATTGGCGATTGGTAGCCATAGAAAAATATTGATATACCTGGCGATCCAAACCGTTAATGTATGCTGCAAACCATCATAGACTGCTAAACCTAAAACAATAGGCCCAAGTATGGCAAGGACAATCAGAAAAAAGGTTCTCATGGTATTGATGCAAAGTGCTGCAGCCTGATAAAGCAATTCCAACACCTCAGAAATAAACTGCTTAAAGCCGTGTCGCATTTTATAATCCTGCCGATCAGCCCAGAACTTGATGTCATTTCCAATACTTTCCATCCAGCCTTCATCAGTTCCGGAGGTTTTGTTAGGATGACTGAGTTTATACCATTTTGCCCTATCACCTCCCCCATCTGTGCCCACATAAGCCTTCCAATTGTCTGTTTTCTTCAATTCCAATTCCTTCTTTTTCAGCAAAGCCTTTATCGCGGAATCAGAATTCAGTTTCATTGCTGATGTTCCGGCAACAGTTACACTGAGCACACCGTTCATTACACTCAGCAGTACAGGAAACAATAAAATAGCAAGACCAAGCGTAAAAGGACGCAACAAAGGATATACATCCACTGGTTCAGCGGAGGCAATCTGTCGCCAAACTCTACTGGCTATGTACCATAGGGCGCCAAAGCCAGCTACAGCTCTCCCTAGACTAATCATGTCCGAACAAAGCGGAATCATCTCCGCATAAACCTTATCCAGTACCGATTGTAACCCACCCAAATAGCCTGCAGCTCCCTGGGCATACACTCCAATTGGAAATCCGAAAATTCCCAGCAGCATTAATAAACAAATAAGCGTTCTTGTATACATAAAATAGATTTAAGGATATAAACTCATCACCTCGCGCAACTCTCGCTGCTGAATTTCCCGCTGAGCGGCCAGCAAACTAGTCTCGGTATTGAAGCTTCTCAGAAACATCAGTTTATCCTGTACCCGCTCAAAAATCTCGTCGATAGCCCGAAGCCGTTCATCATCACTCATTCGCAGTTTGGAGGAAGTGATCACCATTAACAGCTCATCGATGTGATCCACACTTTCCTCAAATAACTGCTGATAAACTCTGCCTAAATATTCCAACTCATCCATGTTAAAGGCACCTGAAGACCTGAACTGAACAAAAGCAGCCCTATATTCAGTAATGATGTTCTTCTGGTAGGTTATGATGTCGGCGACCCTTCTGTATTTTTTCACTTCCGGACTGACTAACATTAAACCATCGAGGAAAAACTCATGCAAAGAGAAATTACCCTTAGAAATGTTCCGAATCAGGTTGTAGCCCCCACTAACTACAGTCCAGCCCTTTTTCATGTCCTGAAGAATATTTTTCAACTGGCTTAGTTTCTCTACATTCAGAAGCAGTTGCTGGACCTCGGTAGATTGTGCCTTCAGCTGAACAGGTGCACTCAGCAATAGCAGCATGAGTCCAAAGCAAACACATAGCCGTTTTGATTTATTCAATGATCCCATAATGATATTTTAACTTTTGAATAGATATAATTTCATTTTCCTTGGCCTGAACAAATGCATAAACTTCCTGACAAAAATCCTGGCTAAACTCCAGCTTCTCCCGCATGGCCGCAGATAGCTTATCAAGCCGAATAATCCGCTGGTCAGTGGTCATTTCTACTTTTCCTGAAACCACAACTAAAGCAAGCTCCTCCAGATCTTTCAAACATTCCTCAATGACACCCGCCTGTACTTCCCGTACATACAACTTAGCTTCTGTCGTCAATAACCCATTCCCATTAATCCGGTTAAAGGATTTTAGAATCGAAGCTTGATCGGCAATAATCTCTGCTACTTTAAAATGGCCAGAGATTTGAGGACTAACCAGCTTTAATGAGGATATGAAAGTGCGATGCAATCCGAATTCTCCATTACTAAAATCCTTGATGGTATTAAGACCATATCCCACTAACTCATAGCCCTTTTTGGCCTGCCCGATATAAAACTGTAGCGCGGCAATTTGCTGTAAAAGGTATCGTTTTTGCGTCTTCTTTTGCTTAAAAAACTCTCCAAAGGTTTGCCCCAGTACTGTCCCTGAAAAACCAGACAATCCGAAGGCAAGCAATAACGCCAACCCATAAAGTTTAGTTTTCGATGCCATAGATTTCCTTTAAAGTCACGATCTCATCCAATGATTTAGCGCGCCCGATACTCAGACCAATATTTTGTCCATTAAATTGTTTGAGATCAGTATAATTGACATCCATCTTTTCAGCTGCCTCATTAATAATTTCCAGCCGTTTAGCATCAGACATCTGAGTCTTAAAGGAATTCACCACCAGCAGAACCTGATCAATATTCTTTATACTCTCCTCCAGTATCCCAGCATAAATCTTTTCCATATTATCTAATTCGGCCGCAGTAAAATGTTTATCTTTTTTGAACAGGTTCCAGGCCCATTTATATTCATCCATGATGGCCACCTGCCGCCCAGTCAGATCCTTAATTCTTTTGTAATAGGTGATGGCAGATTTGATCTTCCAGAGTTCCTGATAATAGCCCTGATATAAATCACGCTGTTTTTCCGTCCAGTCTGCGATTTCTCCGAGCTTTAGCTTAGAGAGTTGATTCTCCAAAGCCTTCTGTGCATTTTGCAGCCAGATGGTTTCATTCTGGAGACGCTGGATCTTCAAATCAACAGCTTTGATTACCTTCTTTACCCCTGCCCGGATTACTTCCAGGACAGCTACCTGTGCGGTCGCGCCTTTGGGCAAAGCCACAAATAGCGTCATCGTACTTAATGGCAGAATGACCATATATTGTTTCATAAGCTTAACTATATTCATATCCAAAACTTGATTATTTACAACCTCTTTAATGTTTATTGTTTTTAGCCCTGAGCTCCTCAGCCAACATCAGTATCCCCTTTTGCATACTACCGTACTTATGAGCATACTCCTGTACCATCACCCTTTCCTTTTCTTCGGTGGTATAGCAGAGGTACTCTTCCATGGAAACCTCAGTTCTATAAATTTTACTGTGCTGCTGCCCCAAAGCGATAAATACTTCCTTGTACTTTCGAGTAGGATCATTTGCTTTGTTCATCGATAAAATCTGCGCTTTCTGTTTATCATCCAGACCTAAAAGCTCCTGTAAAAGGTCAAACTTGTTCTGATATTTACTCTGGTCCAGCAGGATCTTGCAATCGGAATTGTTGATGATGGCTTGTTTGACAATAGGTGAAGAAATGATGTCCTCGATTTCCTGTGTTACTACTATCGGTTCTCCATAAAATTTACGCATGGTTTTGTATAAATACTGGATGTACTCGGCCATTCCTTCTTTAGCTATCGCTTTCCAGGCCTCCTCAATCAGTACCACCTTTCGAATCCCTTTAAGCTTCCTCATTTTAGAAATGATGAGCTCCATAATGACCAGTGTCACCACAGGAAACAGGATCGGATGATCCTTTACATTATCCAGCTCAAAGACAATAAAGCGTTCATGCAGCATATCCAAGTTCTGGGAGGCATTGAGCAAATAATCAAATTCTCCTCCACGGTAATATGGATTTAACACATAAAGGAAATTGCTGATGTCAAAATCCTTTTCTTTAACCTTACCATCCTCCAATACCTTTAAATATTCATTCATCAGGTAATCATAAAAGGAATTGAAACAAGGAAAAACATCGTTGTACTGGCTTAAATAAGCATAATAGCCAGTCAATGCATTTGAAATCGCTACATATTCTGATCTACGATAAGGCTCATCATCCTTTTTCCAAAGCGCTAACAGTAAGGTCTTTATGCTCTCTTTTTTCTCAGTATCCAACGCCTCTCCTTCTGCTAGAAAAAAGGGATTGAACTGAATTGGGCTAGCTTCAGAATAGGTGAAGTAATAACCTCCTAGCAGCTCGCAAAGACTTTTATAACTATGACCAATATCAATCAACACACAGTGAGCTCCCTGCTGATGGTAACTGCGTATGATGTGGTTTACCAGAAAGGATTTCCCCGATCCAGAGCCACCGATCAGCATTTTTGAACGGTTTGAGGTCCATCCCAGTTGCATGGGCTCGTCAGAAATATCCACATGTACCGGTTTCCCAGTCAAACGATCCCCAAGACGAATTCCAAAAGGACTTAAAGAAGACCTGTAATTACTTTCCAGATTAAAAAGACATGTGGCCTGCTCAATGAAAGTGTCAAAAGTGTCATTCATCGGGAAATCTGCCTGATTTCCCGGCAAACCTGCAAACCATATCTGTGCAGCTCCATCAGTCTCCAACTTGGCTACCCCATCCAATTGCGCCATTGCTGCACTAACCAGATTCTTACATTTTTTCATTTTGAACGCCTCATCTGCCCAAACTAAAAGGTTAAAATGGGCTTTAACAGGCTGTCTTCCTAAGGCAATCGCTTCGTTTAAAAAATCATTGACGCTATCTCTTGAAATGGCATTTTCACGGGAGTAAGCAGATAAAGACTGCAAACGAAGTTTCTTAGATTCAAGCCGTTTTAAAGTCTTCTGTTCATCCTCAATAAATAGATACTGATTAAATACGTGATTACAGTTCAAAAGTCCTCCCAGAGGTGAAGCATAACCAACAGAAAACTTAGTACGGTCGGTGCTATACTTATCGTAATTAATCCTGCTCCCCACCATTGCTGGCAAATCGGCCGTATCAGAAAGGCTGTATAGATCGGCATACTGATCACCGATTTTGATTCCACTATCGATATGAATGTCCCGGATTCCAGCAGCCCCGTCTTTAGGCAATAAGAATAAATAACGTTCAATAATCCCGGGTTGATTCGCTGTCCCAGAAAGGGCATCATCACCTAACTGCTCTAAAGTCACATAACCACTATCAGTTAATATCCGCTCAAACTGCCCCGCAGCATCCAAAAAATCTCCATATAAACCAGAGGACATCACTTGTGTTGGAACAATAGATTTCCTAAGGATATTACTGTATGACGAACTTGAAAGTTTCCTTGCAGATGGTTTCATGGTCAGAAACACAAAACATTCATGCTCCATAAATTCCCGCTCATTAAAGAAAGCTTCACTACTCCTGGAAAGTACATCATTCCCAGCCTTTTCATAATCTGCCCGATATGCGCTTTCAAAAAACCAATCAGACTTATGAAAAACCGTATGCGGTAACAATACCCGTATGGCCTTTACCCAGCTTTGGTGATAATTCTCATAATCTCTGTCAGATAATGTGAAAATCTCTGGTAGAGACAACCTGTAAGCAATGGTAATATCCCCATGCATGGAAATGATCGCATTGTGTTCCACTTTGTGAAGTGGAAAAATATCTGCTGCTTCTACCATGATTTCTTATTATCTAAATGAATAGCTGAACTTTTTAACCCGGTAAATAACCTGCGGGAACGAAAGATCAAGCTCTTAGGTAAACCACGTTTTGCCATAAGCTTCATCAACCCATGCTCACCAAACCGATGACTTAAACGAAAAACCATAAAGAAAAGCAAACTTCCTAAGCCCAGTATTACTGGTAAAATCACGATAAGGCCTGCTCGCAACAAGTACAAGACTGCAAAAGCAATCAGCAGCAACACCAAACCTATCGCAAGCCATGCAATGTATTGCCCTTTTAGCCCACGGAATTCAATAGGCTTAGAAACCCCTTTGTTGATATGATAGATGCTAGCCATGATTAAACCCCGAAAAAAGACTTTAAAACGGTAGCCACAACTACCAGAAAAATACATGAGCCAAACCAGGCAGAAGCCACTTTCGAAGTATCAGGCTCACCAGCATTCCATTTATTGAATACCTTGATTGCACCTACTAGTCCCACAACAGCGCCAATGGCATACATCAGGTTAGTCCCGGAATTGAAATAGCTTTTGACCTCGGTGGTGGCCTGCTGAATACCTGCAGTACCACTTTGAGCGTAAAGTATCATGCTTTGCAACACATTTAAGACACAAAGCACGATGGCCATTAGCCAGGAACTGGCCAGCATTCTCTTTTTAGAAGATGGAGGAAAACTCATATGGAAGGATTATAGATAGCGTGGAAAAAGGACCTTGAATTGGTAATCGAAAAGCAAGAATAAATTACCCTGGGCTTGCAGCTGCCACCTGAGCAGAGAATCTGATCAAATCAGCACTAATAATGCTCATCCCTTCTGGTAGCCTACTCTTTCCCATTATTTCAGCTTCCCTATCGTCAGCTGTATCTATTTCCACAGAAACTACACCAACCTTTTTATCGGCAGAGGCCGGCTGTTGTAAGGGTATACTGGACGCCAGAATCTTAGAATTAAAAAACACAGACAAATCCTTTCGGTAAAACAGCAACAAGACAGCCGCATACCATACAATTGAAAAGACAAGAAAGACAACCAGTACTCCCTGCCATGAAAAATATTGTAGTATCATAGACCTTTACTTCTCCCGGCACCCCATTGTGCCGGGAATACAAAAGCAAAGGTTCAGAGATTACAAAACTTCATTTCCCATATGGGATAAATAGCCTACAAAAGGCCTCTTACGCTTCCCCAGTCATCCTCATCGTCCATCTTTTTTATAACCGAGTCACGCATCAGATCCAGAAACTGTGTCCTACTCAGCCGCTTCCTGGACTTCATATTATCAAAACCTTTCTTAGGAACACCCAGGTTTACCCCGAAAAATTCACCGAGTCCTTCAAAAAACTCGACGATGCCAATCTCTCCCTCATTAATCTGTTTGTTTAAATGAATGGCATGGGCAACCTCGATCAAATTGATTGTCTCACCGGTCCATTTAAAGGGTTTCCGTAATTTACCAAACCTGTCTACCGTGGTACTGGATAAGCTTCGTTTAGGTTCGAGTTCATACAATAACGACAGTAGGTCTGTTCGTAGCCGCTCATAAGCCATGAATTTGGCAAACAACTCCGCAGTTACCGTACTATCAGCAGGCTCATAAGCTGGCACAACCGGAAGCAATACATTTTGAGGATCTGCATTCTCCGTAAAAAACAGAACATCAAGCTCCTGGCCTTTTAAACTGAAATACTTGTAATGAAAAGCATAAGCGTCAAAAAAGCGGGCAATCCTTTGAAGTTCCGCTTGGTAATGCCTTTTAAGCAAACACAAATTATCATGAGGTAACGCCGAATATACCAAGTGCTTTTCCTGGTAATAAATCAACAAACTTCTAAAACTAGGATACAAGTGTTTGTGGAAATTGATCTCCAATACTGGATCATCAAAAGGATGAAGAATCCTTAAATCTCCTAAAACGGAGAAAATCTGTGACTCCTGATCTCGCAAAATAGCGTTGTGATGTCCTTTAGATTGTGAGAGGATTTTCAACTCCTCCTCTAAAACTGTAAACGCTCTAAGCGCATTTTCATTCATGCCATCATTCATAGAAATATAGATTGATTAAGCCTGACTTGCCTGTTCACTGGCGACAACTTTTCACGAGGTCAGGTGAAATGATGGTTCAAAAATGTGCAATACAGCAACAGCACCCTATAAGGGAAAACCTTGATTTGCATAAAATAAGGGAAAACCCTTAGAACCAATTTGGACTTATTTTTTGAATATCCTTGAATAATTCATTTTATTCAAAATACCTGATGAAAAGCTATTTTTGTGACGGAAATGCTTATTTCTGTCCATTAGAATTTATTTACGAATAAAAAAAATTGAAGCCCATCTGGAACAATACAATTTTTAGTAAACTTGAGGCTAAGAGTTCAAACACTAGAATAATGATAAATAAGAGAGCTCCTGATGCTTGCTCTTCACCAAATAAGGATGGTGTTTTTATTTATGAAAATTATATCCTGTTATTACAGGTAAAAAAATTACATCACTTCCTTATCACCAAAAATTTCTTCAAAGATAGTTCCTGGAACTTTACTTAAGGCCATTTCTATCAAATACAGTTCTATAGCAAGTAATTCAGAATTAGATTTGTTAGATAGGTTTCTTAATCGATCGATAGTTATACCAGTTTTAGCTGAAATAATAGCTCTACTATTTTCTTCTTTTAATAATAAAAAACCTAGAGGAGTTGATGTTTTTTCTTGCTTTTTGTTTGCAATATCCTTCTTCCAATCTAATACGAGTTTAGCTTTTGGGAAGACTTCCATTAACATGTTCTTTAAATCAGCCTTGACTGCCTTATTAATTAGGTAAAACTTATCCGCCGTTAATCGAGATGTTATTCCACTAGATAATTTACTTAAATCAGATTTACTTAATCCCGTTTTAGAGCAAATTTCTGCTCCACTAATTTTAAAACTTGCCAAGTACGGTCCTAATTCATTAGGTTCTTCTATCTTCTTCAAATGATATTTTTTATTAAAAATACCTTCTCATACATGGGAAGACAATTATCATGCGATTAGTTTCTTTTATTACCGTTTATTGTGTTTTAATAGAAACAATTTTTGTATATTTGAGTATATATAAATCAACTTATGTAATAGGAACAATTAAAATAAGATTAAAAGCTATTTAAAGTCTTGCGACCCATCTCAGGCCGTTACACGCAAGGCAGCAGAATTTAATCCCCGACACTATCAAGAGAAGTGCTATATTTGTGCACTTACTGATAAGTGTGGGGTCTGCTGTTCACCCATGGTAACGTTAGGCCTGAGAACCAAAATGGGGTCATGGGATGCAGCCCCACACTTATTCTGGTTGCTACCCAAGCGAGGCTTGTTAATTCACAAGCCATGAATGCTCAAAACAAAACCAAATCTCACTTTGACATTTCTATCTTGAAAAAGATGGAATTAACTGTCAATGCACATTGTACTTTTAGTGGAATCAGCCCACTTGAACGACTCTTTTCAATCAAACCCAAAGCCCCTATTTGATAACCATACAGTACCGAATATTTATATCCTAAGCGTTAAAACCTAACCATTTATTATTCCTAAAAACTGTATGAAAAAAACGATATACTTACTCGTAATGGCTATGCTATGCCTAAATATTAAGGTTATTGCGCAGCAAACGACTGAATTCAAGGGAGAAGTCACGGGTACCTCAGGCAAACCATTAGCCGGTGCCACTATAAAAATCAAATCAGAAACTACGAAATCCACAACCGATGAAAATGGCATTTTCACTATAAAAACAAGTTTCGACGCCGGCACATTGATCGTAAGTTTTCTTGGCTACCAAACTAAAGAACTGCAATTTAATATTAATAAGGCAAGATATATCAACATCATTCTCCAAGAATCAGCAAATGCCTTAACCGAGGTTTCCATTGTTAGTACTGGATATCAGAATATTTCGAGAGACAGAGTTACTGGTAGCTTTGTGGTCATAGATAGTGCCCTATTAAACCGAAAAACAAGCACCAACATCCTCGAAAGACTCGATGGAATTGCTAGCGGCTTATTGTTTAATAGAAATAAGACTCAAGGTGGACAAAGTGATCTAAATATAAGAGGCCGAAGCACCATTAATGGGGAGGATAAGCCACTAATCATCCTGGATAACTTTCCTTATGAAGGTGAAATAAGTAACATTAATCCAAATGATGTTAAAACCATTGACATATTGAAAGATGCCGCCGCCGCTTCAATCTGGGGTACACGAGCTGGCAATGGGGTAATTGTAATTACCACTTACAAGGGGAAGTATGCCACTAAACAGCAGATTGATTTCAATACCAATATCACTGTAGGCAATAAACCTAATCTACACCAAATGCCTTGGTTTTCCGCATCAGATTGGATCGAGCAAGAAAAGTTCATTTATGATAAAGGAGGATACAATACAACGATCAACAATGGTTACGCTGCCATATCAGCGGCCGTGGAAATATTTAATCAAGCAAAAAATAAAAAGATCTCATCAGCAGATTCACTAAAGCTGATTAATCAACTGAAGCAAAATGATGTAAGGGATGAAATGTTGAAATATTTATACCGCCCTAGTTTAAACCAGCAATATGCATTAAATGTTAAAGGAGGCGGAATCAAAAATAAGTACTTTGTATCCATTGGGTATGATAAGAATCTAATGACCAAAATAACCGATAGTTACAATCGGTTGACCCTATCAGCAAATCATTCCTATCTATTATTAAATGATAAACTGGAGATCAGTACTGGTCTATCCTTTACTTCGAGTACTTCAGAAACCGGAGACACTTACATTCCAACATCACCTTATGACCGATTAGCTGATGATCAGGGCAATTCACTCGCTGTAAAAAATTTCTTTAGACTGTCCTATGTAGATACTGTTGGGAAAGGAAAATTGCTGGATTGGCATTACCGCCCATTAGATGAGAATCAAAGTAGATCTCAATACAAAACGACAAATTACACGTTTAATGCTGGGCTTAACTACACTATATTCAATGGCTTTAAAGCTACTTTTTTGTATCAACACCAAAAACAAAACGGTGTGTCAAAAATTAATTATGATGCAGATTCCTATTACACCAGAGATTACATCAATCGTTTATCTACTATCAATAAGACTACCGGTACGGTACAACAAGTTGTTCCTTATGGAGATATTTTCACAAATAGCGGAGCTCAATACGTGGCTAATTACGGAAGGTTTCAGCTCAACTTTGACAGAACACTTTCAGGTAACCATAGAATCACAGCTATAGGCGGTCTGGAGGTTAGAGATGGACGTACAGACAACCTTGCGCAAAAAGTCTATGGCTATAATCCTTCTACGGGCACCCATGCAAACAGCGTGATCAATTTTACAAATGATTATCCCTTATTTTATGATCCAACTAGTACAACAAGAATAGACCTTGGTCAGACCAGTAGTTACCTTCAAGACAGATTTGTATCTTATTATGCGAATGCCAATTATGCCTTTAAAGATCGATATGTACTCACGGTCAGTGCTAGAAAAGACGAATCTAATATTTTTGGGGTAAAACCAAATCAAAAAGGTGTACCCCTGTGGTCTACAGGACTTGCATGGGAGATCAGCAAAGAAAAGTTTTATGACCTTCCTTGGATACCATTTTTGAAACTCAGGGGAAGTTTTGGTTATTCGGGTAATGTGAGCAAAAACATAAGTGCCTATTTAACAGCTTCAGCTATTGGATCAAACTCTTATGGTTCCCAATTTAGCTTAATTGTCAACCCTCCCAATCCCTCATTAAAATGGGAAAAAGTTAAAGTGATTAATCTGGGTTTAGATTTCGCCTTTAAAAACAATATCATATCCGGGACACTGGAGCCCTATCTTAAATATGGTTTAGACCTTTTTGGAACCACGAATTTAGCACCACAAACAGGCCTTCTTACCTATCAGGGAAACTTTGCCAATACAAAAACCAGAGGACTGGATTTAACAATAAACACGGTTAATCTAAACCGAACACTAAAATGGAATACAACATTACTTTTTAGTATGGTGAAAGATAAGGTTACCCTTTATACTGCTTCCCGTAATCCCAATTCTAATCTGATAGCCCAAAGCTATAACAACCCTGTAGAAGGCAACCCCTACTTTAGCATCTATGGTTACAAGTGGGCTGGACTTAATTCAGATGGAGATCCACTGGCATATCTAGACAACAATCCAAGCAAAGCATATTCAAGTATTAGCAATTCATTAGATAGAAACAACTTGAAGCTAATAGGATCCGCTGTTCCAACAACCTTTGGGAGCTTAAGAAATACATTCAACTATAAGCAGTTCGATCTCTCCTTCAATATCACTTATCGGCTTAATTATTTCATCAGAAGAGTCTCACTAAATAATGCTTCAATCTTTGGAGCAAACGGTTTCCAAAGCAATATAGATTACAACCTACGCTGGCAAAACAAAGGAGACGAAGCTTTCACCAATGTACCCGCACTGGTTTATCCAAATATATCTCAAAGGGGCGCCATTTATACGAATTCAGACATTTTGGTTGTCAAGGCAGACAACATAAGATTCCAGGATCTAAATATTGGATATAACCTTAAGCAGATAATGCCATTAGCAAAGTATTTTTCAAATCTAAAAGTGTACACCTACATCACCGAATTCGGCTATTTATGGAAAGCCAATAAGTATGGAATTGACCCCGATCATTCCGGGACCTCCCTAGGGAGCCTTTCAAATCCTATGACATTTTCTTTTGGAATCAGTGCAACATTTTAAACCTTAGTAATTATGAAATCTATATACAAATACCCATGCTTATTCCTCATGATTCTATTATGCGGAGCCTGTAAAAAAG
The DNA here is from genome assembly GCF_019802255.1 of Pedobacter polysacchareus. Taxonomy (GTDB): domain Bacteria; phylum Bacteroidota; class Bacteroidia; order Sphingobacteriales; family Sphingobacteriaceae; genus Pedobacter; species Pedobacter polysacchareus. The sequence goes on from NZ_JAHYSS010000003.1 coordinate 721,321, forward strand.
AATTCCTGGATAAAAAACCTTCCTCCAACATCCTAACCCCAACCACATTAGTTGAACTCCGCAGCTTACTGGAGGCTTCGGATATAATTAGTTTTACTGGTGGTTTACCACAGATTTCTGCCGATGAATACCTGATCGTATCTACAAGCAACTATCTAGCATTACCCAATGCTGTTCAAAGAAATGGATACATATGGAGTAAAGAACTATATGATGGAGAGGAAGTCAATGATTGGAACCTTCCATTTCGCCAAATATTCTATGCAAACAGTGTGCTAGATGTCCTTAACCGTAGCTCCTTTACAGACAAGAAAGAAAGTGAAATCATTCGTGGCTGGGCTTGTTTTGTCAGAGCCTACGCCTATTATGACTTAGCTAGGAACTTCTGTAAAGTCTATCAGCCGGAAACAGCCGATACAGATCTAGGACTTCCATTGCGATTAAAACCTGATGTTGATGTTTCTGAAAAAAGGTCTTCCTTAAAAAAAACATTTAACCAAATTTTTGATGATTTAAATATAGCGGCCTCAGTACTTGACCCCTATGTACCACCTTTAAATAAAAACCGACCTTCAAAAGCGGCAGTGATGGCCCTGAAATCAAGGATCTATTTGTACATGGGAGATTATAATAATGCAGAAGTATATGCAGATAGCACCATAACCTATCATAACAAATTAATTAACTACAACAATGTGAGCACCACATCGGATATTCCCTTTGGATATAATGCTGATGAGGTGATTTATCAAACCACCCACCTAATTGCCTATACAGCAACCTCAGGAACGGGAAACCGGTTAGATATTGAGGTGAATCCAGAAGTTTATCATCTTTTTGAACAAAACGACCTAAGGAAATCCATTTTTTTCAGGACCAATTCCTTAGGTAAAATCAATATAAAAAGAGGTTATATAGGCGCAGGATCCTATCCTTTTACAGGATTGGCTACAGATGAAATTTATCTAATTAAAGCAGAATGTCTCGCACGAAAAGGGGACGCAATAACGGCAATAGACAAACTGAATCAATTGTTAATAAACCGTTATAAAACTAATCTCTTTTTACCACTAACAGCTGCCTCCCCCGCGGATGCACTGCAAAAGATATTAAATGAGCGCAGAAAAGAACTCCTATGGAAAAGCTTGAGGTGGTCGGACTTAAAACGATTAAATCGGGATGGAGCAAATATCACTTTAACAAGATCTATAAATAATGTGACTTATACACTTCCTCCAGGCGACCCTAGATATGTCTTTCCAATCCCTAATCAAGAAATAACCTTAAGTGGAATTCAACAAAACCCAAGATAATATGAAAACGATCCTACTAATTATCATCACCTTCTTTGCAATTCAAAACCCTACCTACTGCCATGCGCATCAAGGAAGTAAAACAGAACATCCTTTAGCTATCACCATAACTACCTCATTTGATCAGCCAAATGAATCCAGCAAATTCAATGGCTCAATTGATATATTTCAGACCTACTCTAACTATCAAATTACGTTCAACTCCTCTAAAGTAAACTTCACGAATCTTGATCCAACAATGAGAAGAAAAATACCAGTTCCATCGGAAATCTCCTATTTAAAAATTAACTATTCAGTGGATGGAAAATTCAGTTCATATTATTTAAATCCAACTCGGATCTACAGGGTTGAGGCAGGCGATGTTTTTGAATGCAAATTTTTCAAAGATTCTTTAGTATTTTATGGACCAGATGCGGCGAAAATGAATATCCAATCAATAATTTTTGATGTACCAAGTAGGGCTCATTCAAAAAAGCAGCTATCTCAATCTGACCCGGCTTATTTTGATACAGAGACCAGCAAATATGAAGGCAAATTCCAAGACCAAATTGCGCTTTTAGCTCGTTACAAAAATGAATTGAGCGTGGAACTATACGATTATCTTTATTTTCAATGTTTAGGCCTCAAACACTACCATTGCGTGAGCTTAATTACCGTATCTAGGGATCTTGGGCCTGATTTAAGAGCACGTGCAGTTGACTACTACCACCAAAAGCTAAAACATACGATTATAAGATATTCTGACGCTGCAAATGAAGCTTCCTATTTTACGGACTTTCTATTTAGAAAGGAAAAGATGGAATATGAAATTGAATTTAATAAAGATGGATTTAACAAGACAGGCGCTAATCGGCTCCTGGACCGAATTTCTTACCGCTACAAGGGTTTAACAAGGGAAAAGCTCTTGATAACAGCGATGATCGACCTTCCTAAAAGTTACAATGATGCTGATGCCTATCTAGAACAAAGGAATTCTCTGACTTCAAAGCACTCACCATACCATGAAATTCTCGAACAAATTAGACTTGCATTTACCCCAAATACTAAGGCCTATAATTTTTCATTATTGGATTCAAATGGGAGGTCTCATCGCCTTAGTGATTTCAAAGGAAAAGTGGTATTAATAGACTTTTGGTTTACCGGCTGCAGGGGATGCGCCATTTTAAACAAAATGATGACTCCAGTTTTTGACCACTTTAAAAACAATAAAAAAGTTATGTTCATTTCCGTGAGTATTGATTCAAATCGAGAAATTTGGTTAAAATCTCTTAACGAAGAAGTCTACACCCATACCAATAGCATCAACCTACTGTCTGATAAAGAGAGACAACTCATTAAATATTATAATATCACCACCTATCCAACACTTTTATTGATAAATTCTGAAGGAAATCTCATCACTACAAAGCCTCCCTTTCCTACAGATGAGGCTGCACAGGCAGAGCTTATCAGACTAATTGAAATGGGTGTTTCAGAAATCAAGGATTGATCTTCTTTTAAACGATTAGGGAATAATTAAATATGGGGCAGCGATAACAACGCTGCCCCAATTAAAATTAATTAAAATAACTTCCCGTTCCAGAAGTAGAATAGGGAGTTAAAGTATAATCTCCCAAATCCGCAACAGGAATAATTTCTGGACTACTAGCCTGCGAATCAAGGTAAACTGCACATTTTTGGATGCCCACCACTTGGCAGCGACTTAAATCAGATGGGGCACCTGGTAATTTTTGATATTGCTGCAAGTCATCATTCCAGCCGTAATAGCTAATTGCAAATTTTGCAGATGGAGTTGTCATAGTGCTTTTAAAAGCACTAAATCCAACCGCCAAGCCAACTACCAGAAGGCTCAAAGCGATTTTTTTGATGTTTGAAATTATCGTATTCATAATATGCTTTTTAAATTTTTAAGAATGTTGTTTTTTCATTAGCCATATTGCACACAGGGCAAGAGCAATAAATCCCATATTAAACCACAAATGTGCCGTCCAGCTTAATTTTTGAATGATCAGATTGCAATGACAAGGCAACTTTTCTTCCCAGAGTAACATACTCAGAATGTAAGCCGTAAAAACAACCATTAGACTGACAAAACCATATAATCCCCATTTATAAGTTTTAGGGATGATCAGTAGCAATGAAACTACTATCTCTGATATGGGTACCATCCAGGAGATCAAGGTTGCATAAGTACCAATAAGCTTAACTTTAGTTAAGCCACTTTTGAAAATTTCATGGTCTTCAATTTTGCCATACGCAGAAATTAGAAACAGGAATAAACAAACAAGAATTATTAAAAATGCAATTCTTTCTTTGCTACGCGCTGTAAGCCAAAATCTACACTTGCTAGCGGTTGTAATATCCATTGTAATAGGTTTGATCATTCAAAATATTATTAATTGTGGATTCCTCCACAGTAGACCTTTGGTCCACAAAACTTCAATACTCTTTGTCACCGCTCTCCTTTCTTTTTATAAAACATAAATCCTACAACCCTAAGTTGTGAACTATCCGTAAAAATAAATGCGGTGAATACCACTAAAAAAAAGGGTCTATAACTAAAAAAAATCCGGCCAAAACCGGATTTCATCAAAAATTAAAATCAGGAGAGATAACGGGACAAATGGCAAGGTGGGATAATATTGGTTCCTGAGTTCGAAGAAAATTTCATTATCGAAAACGATTTCTATTGACAGTTGTTCATGTAGCCGAAAATAGTTATTCGAAGCATGAAATTAAATGAATTAAGAAAAGGAAATATCGTTTATACCACAAGTACTACCGCAACCTATGGCCGTTACCCAGTTTTAGTTGTTGATATTGATGCTGATCATGTCTCCTATGTCAGTGAAAAGCATCAGTACTTCTGTGAACTTAAACCTTTTCGCATTATACCTAAGAAAATTACCCCTATTCCTTTATCAAGCAGCTGGCTAGAAGGGTTTGGATTTACGGATTCAAGGCTCACTTTGCCAGCGGAATTCGAGCTGGAGGTCTGTTTAGATTCAAATACATATATTATTCATCCGTTTAATAGCGAAAATGAATTGATCGATTCAGGATTAAATATCAATAACGTTCACGAGCTGCAAAATCTTTACCACGCTATCACAGGTGATGAATTAAATTTAATAGATTTATAAAAATAAAATCATTAAAGTAACTTAGATTTTTACTTTCAAAAGTATCCTTACTATTGACACGAAAACTTTTAAAATTATGAAAGGAAAATCCGTTTTTACACCTGAAGAAGCAATATTAATAAAGAACACAATTGACGCCTGCAGAGAAGCTGGCCGTTACACCAACAAAGATAAAAGGGACACGCTTCGAAAAGTATATAACTTTTACATCTCGGATTTCGACAGATCAAGGGATGGCTTCACTTCTGTCAACTTTGATCACCAAGTTTTAATTGGCAATATTAAAATTGAAGAAGATCCTAAAGTTACGTTATTATATGAATTTGTGAATTTCGATTACGAATCTGATGAGGCACAAACCAGGTTTGATGAACTAACGAAAAGAGTGAAAAACCACGCCTTTATCAGTGAAGATCATAAACAATTTGTTTTTATGTTATTGAAAGAGGTGAAAAAGCGATTACGCACTATGATGATCAACTAAGAATACGGATATGAAAGCAAATGAGCTAAGAATTGGAAATCTGGTTTATTCCCAAACAGAGGTTGAAAATGGGCATCATCTTCCTGTGATCGTTATTGGTATAGATACAAAGCATATCACCTATTTAAGTCAAAACCACCGGATTCACTCTGAAATTAGGCCATTCCAAGTTATGCCAATCCAGCTTTACCCCATCCCATTGACAAAAATCTGGCTTGATAAGTTTGGCTTTAAAGATTCACTTATTCTATTACCTGAAAATGGAGAATTAGAAATCAGGCTTTTTAGCAGTACATTTCATATATGGACCACTAAGGAACAAGTCGATATCCCTATTTATAGAAATCAAATAAACTATATTCACCAACTACAGAATCTATATTTTGCATTAACAGGAGTAGAATTAGCCCTTTTGGGATAATTTTTGAATATCTAGATATACTTATCTGGTTATTATTCCAGATAGATCCCAATAATAATGGAATCAATTCTTAAAACCTTACTGTTCATTAAAGAAAACGCTAACAGAATTAGAAGACGACAAGTTAGTAAACAGAAAAATATACCAGTAGGTACCTCCCAAGGTTGCATATTGTTAACATCTGTTAGACAGGAATTAATCCCACTTTTAGAATCATCTAAAGGAATGGGGAGATAAACAAATAGAAAAGGAATATGGAAAAATAAAGTAAGTATGTTAAAATTTCAACATTAGTCGCTTCATTTTGCATGGTCCGAATGCAAAAGAAGTATGTTAATTTTAAGAGCAATTCATAAAACAAAGACATTATTCCAATTCCTACTTTAAGAAATCATAATTAATAATTCTTTCTGAGCTTGCCAAGCCTATCGGCAGACATACTCATATACTCTGCAACATATTTTAACTTAGTAGCCGCCAATAACTGAAGTAAAACCGGTTTATGTTTCAGATAACGATCCACCGTATTTAAGTTTTTGATATCATCGATATGTTCCTGTCTGAGCTTATCATAAGTTCCCCTGATCTTTTCAGTAATAAACTCCGTTTCTTTAAAGCCTTCCTTCAAATCAGTCCAATCCTGATAACTTATCAACAACATCCTAGAATCTTTTAATATTTCGATGGTACACTCCGATGGTTGCTGGCTAAAAAAACCTGGAGTAGTATATAAAAAACTCGTTTCAGACCAAAACCACATAGTTTTTTCTTCAAAAGTCTCCCCATTTACCCTGATCTCCCTGGCTAGACCTTCCAGCATAAACCAAGCGATCTTTTGCTTCTCATGGAAATTTAATATCCTACTTCCCTTTTTGTAGGTAGTTTCCTGCAACTTACTTCTCAACATCGTCCGAAAACTATAGTTCAGAGTATGGTACTGCTCCAAGATTCGGATCAAGTGATCGAAAGATTCATCAGTTACAGGATTCATGAGTACAAAGGGTTATGGGATAACATGGACTCATCGGCAAAACCTAATTTTTGCATGAGTTCAATCTTTTTGTTCACCCCGGTTTTAAAAAAAATATGCCTGATGTGCGTATCAACAGTCTTTTCAGAAATAAATTCCTGAACAGCAATCTCTTTGTACATGAGTCCACTACAAAGCAGCTCGGCAATTTTTTTTTCACGTGGGGTGAGTCCAAAATTATCGCAGCGCTTCAAAAATTTGTGCTGCTTGTTCACATAGCCAGTCATTTTCTGTTCCTCTTCTACCCTTGCTTTTAAAACCGACTGTGCTATAAACAATATGGTCAGTAACAAAAAACCCAAATTAGTGACCAGCACCTCTATCCATTGACTGATGTTAAAATAAGCGAATAAACTCAAACAAGCCCAAGGCAATACCGCGAAATACACCCCAATCAGCTCGACACTATCAGAACAATAAATGGAAGCTTGCCTAGCTTTAAACTTAGCCTTGATCGCTACAAAGATTGCCCACATCATGTAAATAGAATAACCAAAAGGAATAATTAATCCATAACGAAGGGCAAAGTTGAGATCACCACTCTTGCCATAAATCAGCACAAAAAACAAGCAGTAAGGCAGTAATAAAAATAGATGCACCCCATAAAAAGCCTGAAAGCGCAGCAACTTCAAATCGAAACTTTTATAGAAATAAAAGGGGAAATAAGCAGCCATTAAAAATCCAGCACCATAGGCGATAATATTCTGAGTAACCATGGAAAGAGAAAATTCAGGATCAGGAAAAAGACCAGAACTCACATTGTAAAAAATCAGCAGTCCTAATAAGATCAAATACCATAGTAAAGACTTATCCTCAGGGCAGGACAAATAACGATACAGCTGAACAGCCAGCATCATTAGTTCGAAGATCACAAAAACATAAGTGATCACATGCATCTCGGAGCCAAAAACTACCATAGCAGATCATTTGTAAAATGATATTGTTTAAGTTTCCATTTTCATGAAGTATAATTTATAACCAAGGTTGATTTCATGATAAATCTTAAATCCAAATTTTTCATACCAAGGCACATTTTTCAAAACTGAAGTTTCCAAAAAAATAGGCCTGTTCATCGCCCTGGCATCAGCAATTAAAACCTCTAGTAATTCAGTACCAAGACCCAGGTTCTGAGCCCGGGGATGAACACCAATAAACCAGAGGTAATACATCTTTACAATGGGCTTGGAGTGGTTAACTAAGGATTCCCTTTTCATTATTTTAAACAGCTGGCTAACACCAATTACCCTAAATATGAGTTTCAGATCCCAAAATAACATACTCAACGAACACATTTTTTTATCCGGAAGCATGACCAAGGCACAGGCGCGACCATCTGCTGAAACAAAAACTTTCCCATAAGCAGTACATACCCTAAAAGCGTAATCCATCAGCTCAATAAGCCGCTGGGAACGTAAATGATCTTGCTTTAGCATATAATTCACACTCAGGTTATGCTCAAATGCCTTAGCTAAGATGTCCACGACGTGTTTCTTATCATTATTCAGCGTTTTTACCATATCCTTTCATTTAAATTATATTTCAAGCAGTTGAGATCAACCTATGTCTGATCGACCTTTTTGATCATTAAAAGACCATTCTAACATTTGCCGGATCGTTTTGGAAATCATTTCCCTTCCTTGTTCAGTTCTGATGTTAATCCCGCAATTAATAGCTTCATTTTTTTTGGATTGAAGTACCATATAATAAATACCTGAAGTCATGATAGCGGATAATGCCCGGAAATTCAGTTCAGATTTTTCAAAATACTTATCCGTATACGAGAAAAATGGCTCAGCCATGCTTTCTCTTAAACTACTGAGCCGCTTTAAAATGTTGCTGTCCTCAGATATTTCAGACAGAATAATGTGCTGCATCTCTTCACTGTTATAAAAAAAGTTGAGCTGATTCTTCAGCAGCTCAGCAATACTGGCAACAATCTGTTCCTTGTTAGCCTGAGGATGAAAGACCTCAGGAAACTCTTTATTATCAGCCAGCCAAAAGTCTTTCTCTCTAATATAAGTTTCCACCAAGGTATCTACATCTCCAAAATACCGGTAGATCAGGTTTTTATTTACTCCCGCAGTTTTAGCGATCCGGTTCAATCCCAAACCGCGGTATCCATCTTCCTTTAAAATCACACCAATAGCGGCAATCAATTTACGTTCAGTTACAACCCTATCCTTAACATTTTTTACTTCTTTTTTTTCATCTGGTATCTTTGTCATATATCCGGGAAATTTTAAGTTTTTTGTCCATAAATTCAAATGCATTTAAAGCCTTGTCCAGTTGGTGGGTGGTATGGGTAGCCATTAATGCCATTCTAATTCGGGCATCCTTTTTGGATACCGCAGGATAGATGATACAGTTGGTATACACCCCCGTCTTCAGTAGCATTTTGACTGCTTCAGCCGTTACCGCAGGATCACCAAGCTTAACAGGAATTATTGCTGAGGCAGTATCTCCAATATCAAAGCCCAAATCCAGTAAACCCTTTTTAAAATGGTGTATATTGCTCCAAAGTTTTGACATCCACTGAGACTCATTTTCTAAAACATCCATCGCAGCAATTACCGTCATGGCTGTAGCTGGTGGCATTGTCGCGGAAAAAAGGTGTTGACGGGACTGAAATTTCAGGAAACGAATCAGTTCTGGATCCCCGACCACATAACCACCTAGGCCAGCAAAGGCTTTGCTGAAAGTCCCGGTAATGATATCAATCTCGCCAAAAAGTCCGCAGGCTTCAATCAAGCCACGACCGGTATTTCCAAGCACTCCTATCCCATGCGCGTCATCCACTAAAATGAAGGCATCGTATTTCCGCACCAATACTACCATCTCTTTGAGCGGCGCCAGATCACCATCCTGAGAGTATACCCCATCTATGACTACCAATTTTGTTCGGTACTGGTCTTTCACTCTTTTTAAGACATCCTCCAACTGCTCCAGGTTATTATGAAGAAAAGTCTTAACATTGGTATTCAGGCAGCCTTCATACACGCTCGCATGTACAGCCATATCCAATATCGCAATGTCCTCTTTTTTTAATAAAGCCTGAATCGTTGCGCTATTTGCAGTATATCCGGTAGTATAAAGCATTGCAGATTTACGCTTAAAAAAGGAGGCTATTTTGTCCTCTAACTGCTGATGAAAACAAAAATGCCCACCAATCGCTGGAGATGCTCCCGCCCCTGTTCCATATTGCTCGATAGCCTGCATAGCTGCATGTTTAACTTTATGATGCTGGGTGAAACCTAAGTAATCATTAGACACAAAGTTCACAAACCTTTTGTCATTAGCCTTACCTTTTAAATTCAAACTAAGTTCGGGACCGCATCCTGATAAATTTTCAAGGCGGTAATTAAGATGGCCTTTATCATCCAGATAATTTAGATACCTATTAAAGGAAATTGCTCTTTCCATCATATTAAGGCCGGGAATGTTTTCAAAGTCCTTAAAACTTAGTTTAGAATAGTCCATGATCTTATCAGGTTAGGGTTAACAAACATCATGTGTCTGATTTTACAAAAATAGACACACTAATGTAAGTAGTATAAATTTAATTATCAAGAGCTATTTTTCTCAACACACTAAACAACAAGCACATACAAAAGAAACAGATGAACCTATAATTTACGAACATTTTAAAATAAGCTGATTTGATTTAAAAGGACAGTTCAATTTTTTGAATTGTGTAACACCAATCATTTTATTGGTCAGTTAAAAATCCAGAATGGGTTTATTTATATAACCTGTATATTCAGCTCGTAAATAATTTTCAACTGGGTTCTTTAATTGACTTACTACCGATATGTTTAAACTATTAGAGCAGTACCTTAGAAAAGAAAGCGAAATAGATCAAATAAGTCTTGAACTTATATTTAGCAAGTTTAAGCTGATAAACACAAAACGGAACCAGATACTACTTAGCTACCATGAAGTATGTAGGAACCACTATTTTGTGAACAAAGGGTGTATTAGAGTTTTCACGACCAATAAAGAAGGCAAGGAAACTACTCGTTTCTTTGCTTTTGAGGGTGGATTTGGAACGGCTTTACCCAGTCTAATCGATCAGCAGCCTGCACAAGAGTACTTACAAACCACTGAAAAATCTGAATTGTTGACCATAAAAAGAGCAGATTTTTATCACTTAGTGGATACCATCCCTGAATTTGCTAAGGTATACAGAAATATCTTAGAGCTGGGATTTATTACCGCGCAAAAGAGAATCTATGGCTTCCAGGGTTTTGATGCTATAGAAAAAGTGAAGTGGATCAACAACTACTATCCTAAAATTCTTTCCAGGGTATCCAATAAAATGGCAGCCTCCTACCTTGGTATGTCTCCCTCCACCTTAAGCCGCGTTAAACGAAAGATTTAAAAACGTTGACCTATTTCAACGTTCTAGGCAAGTCCCAAATGTAACTTTGAGAAAAAAGGTACTATGAAAAAATATCTAAAACTGTTCCTATTTATACCCATATTCTGCTATGGACAATTAAAAGAAAAAACTGGTCTGCCAAAGGATCCTTTCCAGAATTTAAGGCCAGACTTACATACTTCTTATGTCAGCAAAATAGACCAACTGACCTTACTGGCTGCGACTGAACTGAGCGGTTTAGTCCAGAAAAAAGCGTATGAACTTAACAGAGTAGTTTCCATTGCAGTTGTAGACCTGGCTGGACAAATCATTGTAATAAATCGCGGAGATGGTGTAGGTCCTCACAATACCGAAGCAGCCAGACGAAAAGCATTTACCGCTGTTTCTACTAAAACGGCTACACTTCTGCTAGCTAAAAACGCAAAAATGAACTCTTCGACCGAAAATTTAGCACAGCTCCCGGAACTTTTGCTACTCGGAGGAGGAGTTCCCCTTTATTACAACGACAAATTAATTGGAGCAGTCGGTGTAGCAGGCGGAGGAAGTCCTGAGAACGATGACCTAATTGCAAGAGCAGCACAGATATTAAGCCTTAATCTAATCGCCAGATAAAACATCCAATCACCAATAAATTTAAGATTATGTATATAAAAAAAATAATTCTAGGACTGATACTGGGTTTGTTCTCTAGTTTCGCCTACGCACAGCAACCAAGCTATCAGTTATCAAGTCATATCCTTGATGTTTCCACAGGACTTCCTGCACAAGGGGTCCCAGTTAAACTTGAAAAGCTGGATGAGAAAACTAAAAAATGGTTGTCAATAGATCAGAAAAACACCGATGAAAATGGAAGAATCAAAGATTTTCTGGAAACCAATACATCTCAAAAAGGAATTTTTAAGCTTACATTTCTAATTGCTGATTACTTTAAGCAAAAAAACACTGCCTCCTTTTATCCCTTCATCGAAGTTGTTTTTGAAATCAGGGACGAGAAACATTACCATGTACCCATCACCTTATCACCTTATGGTTACTCCACTTATAGGGGTAATTAGTAATACTGTTTTTGTATAAAAATAACATTCGAGTGTGTATTGTGTTTAAACCTGAATTTATCATTCTGGCCTGAAGAATTTAACTTATTCAGGCCAGAATACCCTTTAAATACGCTTTTTGTCATATATTTTTACAGCTATTACAAATAAGTTTTTATACATTTTGACCCATATATTTAAATCCATAGCTCATGGAGGTTAACAGATGAAAACAACCTGCCGGAATTTACTGCGGCACGATTTAAAGCTCAAATTGGGTTGATCTGATCTAAGGGTTTCTTTGGTTTATTTTGCCGATTTGCGCTGTTAACTATAGTCTTAACTTCTTGTTTTTCCTTAGGCTCTTTATCTACAACACTCGGCTGATCAGTTAACTTCTGAAGTTCAGTAGCCACTAAATCCCTTATCTGCGTTCTAATTTTCTGGTACACCTGTTCTACATCATATGGAGTTACATTTTCTACTACCGGGATCGGCTGATAAGCAGCCTCCTCCTGTTTAATGGCCTTGTGGTCATTTTGAATTTCACAATGGAACATCTTGAGCTTCATTTTCTGATTAGGATTATCTGAAAGTATCCCTACAAACTCGCCAGAAGAAAGAGTGGTAATTTTAGAGGCCGGTATCGCAGACTCCAATTGTAAAGACTTAGATATAGAAATATCACTACTGCTAATACTCCTACTTTCACGGTCTTGCATGATCCTACCAAAATTTTCACTGAACTTTTTAGCAGAATCCCCATTGACCTGACCAGAAATAATATTTCCAACAATACCAGTGATCACCGAAGCCTGTTCTGAGCCATAATCTTTACGAATCTGTTCCAGGCTCTGAACCGCTAAAGACACGCTTATCAAATTTGATCTGCAAGTTGCCAATAAGGAATCGGTACCATTTAGGAAAATCGAGGGAAATTCATCGAAGACCAGACTAGATTTCAATTGGCGTTTGCGGTTAACTAGTTTGATCATCTTAGAAATGTATAGAGAAAGAACTGCTCCATAAGTCTGCTGCTTTTGGGGATTATTCCCCATACAAACAATCTTTGGTTCCAGAGTATTGTTCAAATCCAGGGTAAAATCATTACCACTGAGCACATAATATAACTGAGGTGAGGCTAATCTGGCAAGACCTATCTTAGCGCTGGCAATTTGCCCTTCCAGCTGAGCCTTGGCATTATTCTGATAAGCCGAGATAAATGGGTCAATCAGTACCTGAATCTCTTCACAGGTCACTAAAATTGCAAAGAGCTGATCGTAATGTACCTGCATCAGCTCTATCACATGAGGCAGTGTACAATACCTGCCGTTTTCATAACATCGCAAATACCAAATGATTGAAGTTAAAAAATTGATGGGAGATTCCACAAAGAAATCTCCCTGTTTTTTGATCCAGTCCCGGTTCAGTCCCATCATAATGGTCCGCGAGGCTTCTGTTGCATCTGTGATGTCCTCCATACTCACCGGATCCAAAGGATTACAGCGGTGGGTACGACTCAGATCATCAAAATTAATGATGTAAAATTTGGGCTTAACCTTATAAAGGTGATAATATTTCAGCAGCTTGTTATAGGCAATCATGGAAAGGTCATCGTATTTGAAATCGTAAACGAACATACTAAAGCCCTTAGCTAGATGCTGATCTATGATGTGGCGAATCACAAAATAACTCTTTCCTGCTCCAGGACTCCCTGCAATCAATATCCCTCTAAACGGATTAATGATATTGATCCAGCTATCTCTGATCCGGTCTTTTAACTGGTACTTTGCCGGCAGATTAATAGAATATTCATTCTCTATGAGCTGCTCCTGTTGCGGGAAAGTTTCATTTTCTGTATTAAATACATCCTTGTTCAGGCTGTCTTTTATCAGCCTGGATAACAAGGTTCCTCCGGAAAGCAGTAGCAAATAACCAGTAAGTGTCAGGCCTATATAGCAAACAGCCACAATTTCAGCCGCTGCATTCAAATAAAAGCATACTACACTAGAGAAATACAAGAGTAGACCTAAAATCAAATAGACTGTAATTTTGTTTACCTGGATGCCCTCTTCCTTTCTGCCTTTTATACCTAAAAGTGAAATAAAAAGACAAAGCAGAGCTGACACCTTCGCAACTAAAAATCCGTCAAAGAACTCCGTTTTAGCAATATTTTCAATGATTCTGTTGGTAATTATCATAGTCCAGCCCCAGCTTTCAAAAGCGACATAACAGCTCAGGTAAAAATGTACAGAAAGTATAAAAATGCTGATGTAGCGGGTAAAGTCTACAATTTTCCTAAGGGCAGTTAGATCCTCTCCTGTATTCATAAGCACAATATGTTTATTGGTGGAATTTTTACAAACTGAGTCCTTGCTGCTGGCCTTTGCCTTTTTTGCGACGCTTCTTCCTCCTGTTGCTCGGAGCCGGACAATCATTACTTTTTGCTAAAGCGATTTCCAGAAAATTTGTTGTTGGGATGGCCTTTAGATAACTTGACAACTCCAATTTTAATTCAGTAGTTGGTTTCCTGGATTTATCCTGGGTATTTGCCTGTTCCAATATTCTTTCCCCTTGCTGCTGAATTTCCAGCCGCTCCTGTAGATTACCATTCTTCAAGGTGTTAGCGTAATTAAAGGTATCCTCCAGGCCTCGATCAAATCCAAACTGCTGATCAAACAAACGTTCTCCGCATGCTTTAAAAGCAGACCGATCAAACTGACCAAGCTTTTGGGAATGGGCAGCATTTTTACCTTTTGAGGTATTCATCGGACTTAGTCTAATGCGATTGGTGATATCCTTGCGGCTCACGATGACCTGAACATGCAACTGCTCTCCAGGCTTGGGGCTTCCTTTTTTTACGGTACCATCTTTAACCTGAGGATCATTGTAGCTGTAATAGCGGTAGTGTTCCAACTTTGCATACCACAATAGGTCTTTTTCACCATTAACGCCGGGCCTTTTAAAATTACAGGCATATTCATTCATTACCCCAGCCGCATATTCCTTTAAAGCATTCTCCACTCCTTTTTCTCCATAAAGCGATTTGAGGTAACTGATCTCTTTCTGTGAAGGACTGATGTTGAGTAGAAAAAACTTAGCATCATCCTTACATAGCTTTGCAATGTTCTGATCCAGATTGTGTTTAACCAAATAGGATGGAATGGCATCGCTTGTACCATTAAACCACAGTTCAGGCTTTAGGTCTTTTGACATTCTATTTTCCTTATCCAGGTAATGCACCAACTCCCCACAGCTACCTTTATTATTTCCCTTATCACTATCAGTAATGTTGATAAACATAAGACTGATTTTTACAGCGTTTCGATTTGTTTTCTTGCCAGTTCAGCCAGCTCGTTTTTTTCTTTGGTTTTGAAGCTTCCCAAATTTTCCCTGTTTTTGATATAAGTATCCAGTATGATCAGAAATTTTTGCTGAAGTATCCTTTTGATTTCTTTAACCTCGTATAGCACTTTAATCATAGCTATAGACTCATTAATTCGCCTCAAATGAACATCCTGGTTCTCAAGTAATAATTGGTTTGCCTTTAATACCTGATCATTAAAAAAGCTTACAATTTGTTCCTGATTTTTGATCATCCGTTCCATCTCCACACGCATGGGTATCAGTAATACCTTTTCCTGGGATTTGATAAAACTGACATAAGCATCATGATTTCTGGACAATGCTTTTTTAAGCTGTTCATCCCCTATGTCTAGCGGATCTTTTCCACTACGGTAAAAGTACTCCACCATTTGCACAAACAGCCGGCTCTGGCTTCGCCCGAACTTCTCAGAAAGCTTCAACAGTTCGCTGTGCACTGATATCGGGAAGCGTATAGATTTCTCAGCAGGCCTGTTTCTTTTAACGCTTTTGCTTTTGGATATATCCATCGTACATATTCTTTTAAAGGTTTTAGCGTGCATAAAGAAGGAGAAATATACCCGGAGTATATTCCAACCCCCCTTAGCGAAAGCGCCAAGGGGGAAAAGTAAGGCGCTGCCTAACTTCCGCTTGCTCCTTTTCTTTGAAGAGAAAAGGCAATTGATTAGCACCAAATTGGCTGCAATAAATTCAGGTGGGCAGTCTGAACATTCGGCTCAATCACCGAACAGGTTCCCCTCAACAACTGCATCCTTTAAAACAGGTTTGCCATTTTGATTGGATTCCACAGTTAAATGCATCATAGTGCCAAAGGAAACAAAACGAATTTCCGTTTCGCCAGCCAAATACAAGTCAAGCTCTCCCGCCTTCTTGTAAACTGAGAGGCTGATTTTTTTGCCGGAATCTTTAATGGTAAAAAAACAATTGATGGCCATTAAAGTCTTAGACCATAACAAAAAGTCGAGCTTAGCCAGGTAATTTCCTGTAGGTACATCTTCTTTGTAGAAGGAATAATTTTTTGGTTCGTAACCTGCTTCTATAGCCGGAAAGAACCCCATCACAGTAGTTTCTCTATTCATCGTTTAAGTATTTGTATACCCAAAGTTTGAGTTTTTGAAACTCCTTGTTTCCCATATGGGAAAAATAATTACCCTTATTTGGTCACATGGGCGTGATTAAGAACTACTTCATTTTAAGCTTTTGATGATCCTTTAATCTATTATGGAATTCTGTTTTCAAATTAATAGTTACTATTGCATAAAAAAGCAGATACTATGGAAACTTTACATCAACTGTCGCATTTTTTTAATAAGAGACCTTTTCAGAATTAGGAGATTGAACTTTCCAATGTACTGTGTTAAGAACTTTGCTTTTCTTCTGTGCAATACAAAAACTGCCCATAAATCCCAAAACCAAAGTTAACAAAACACCTATTCTCATACATAAAGCTTATAATATTAATTTAAAGAATGAAATTCTAGTTAGTCACGAAGAAGGTTGTAATATTCCTTCTTATTTTTAAATAGCAACTCATGGATAACAGAGCTTTTAATGCTTATTCGAAACCATATTCTTATAAATAATGCCATTTTTCATAATGAAAATGAAGTTCTTTTCAGGATTTTCAATTAATTTGATATTTTTTAAAGGGTTTC
Source organism: Pedobacter polysacchareus (assembly GCF_019802255.1). Taxonomy (GTDB): domain Bacteria; phylum Bacteroidota; class Bacteroidia; order Sphingobacteriales; family Sphingobacteriaceae; genus Pedobacter; species Pedobacter polysacchareus. Next base: position 738,163 of record NZ_JAHYSS010000003.1, read on the forward strand.
CATCCACTAGTAGCAAGTCAGCATAAGCGCCTTGTTCAATGACACCGAGTTTTCCTTCAGAATATGGGTTACGCTTACCACATAAAGCAAGCAACTCCGCATTGGTGGATGTAGCCATTCTTAAGATTTCGTAGGGTTTGTACCAACGTACAAGTTTGGCAAGCTGTGCACCTTGCCTTGTAGCCAGTTTTGCATCAAAAAGGCAATCGGTGCCCCAGGCAGTTTTTATATTATATTTTTTTGCGAGCTCGTATGCATTGTCTGTTCCTTTGGTCATTTCCAACTGCTTTTTTCTGTTCTCTGATCCTTCAGGCTGGGGATTGGCATCAGCATCATCCAAAAACGGCTGCAAAGATAACCATACCCCCTTTTGTGCAAGGAGTTTCGCTGTCGCATCATCCATCAATTGCGCGTGTTCTATACACTTTACACCGGCATGTACCGCCGCCACAATAGCTTTTGGTGTATATGCATGCACAGCGACATAGGTTCCCCAATTATCGGCTGCATCCACTGCTGCCTTAATTTCTGCCTCTGTAAACTGGGACACGTCCAGAGGATCATAGCTAGAGGCCACACCACCGCCGGCCATAACTTTGATTTGGGTGGCCCCCAAACGCAATTGTTCCCTTGCCCGCATTAAAACCTGATCGGCACCATCAGCGATGATCGTCATACCGGATTTTTCCATATAGTTTAACGGTGCGCCTGTCTGCTTTGGCACATCTGTAGGCATTCCAAAGTCACCATGTCCACCGGTTTGGGAGATGGTAGCACCGCTTGGATAAATACGAGGTCCATTAACTATTCCCTGATCTATCGCTTTCATGAGGCTAAATGAGGCTCCTCCCATATCACGGGCTGTAGTGAATCCACGAAATAGTTGTTTCGTGGCTGCATCTGCCGCAACAAGGTTAACATATCCTATATCTGATATCATTGCAAGCTGTAATGGGATAGATTCCATTGTTAAGTGAGCATGTGCATCGATTAATCCTGGCATCAAAAATTTACCTTGACCATCAATAATTTGAGTATTGCCGTTTTGAGCTATAACAATAGGGCTGGTAGAAACGGTTTTTATCAGATTAGCTTCGATCAATACATTTCCGATGATGGTTTTTTCATCTTTACCGTTAAAAATTTCTACATTATTGATAAGTATAGCTCTAGGCTGTCCTAATGCAATACTAGCCATTGTTAGTAAAGTAATAGTGAATACGTATTTCATAACTTATGAATTAGCTGAATTAGAAATAAACCTATTTTTGCAGAATGGCTACATAAAATGTAGATCATTATTTCAACAAGTCAAACTCCGACTTTTTGAGCATCCTTTTTCATTAGTGTGTCAAGTTGGGAATTGAGAAAGACATTTCGTTCTCGACTACCACCATTCTTTATTAAGCTTTAAAAATTCTATTTATTAAAGTTAACTTTTTTAACTTATTAACGGGTCAATTAAATATGATAATTATGCGCCCCAATAAAAAAACATATATTTAGATTTAGCAATTGCAACTATAATATTCTTAAGAAAAACGCACGTTATTCGGGGAGTTGAATTACAAAAGCCAACAGATGATGTAAAAACGTTAATCTTAGCACCAGGTTCGAATCCATACTCGCCAGCTTTGTTGAGACTGCTGCACTCGTGCGGTGTGCTGCGAACCCATTTTTCAGCAGTCTGATAAAAATGCTGTGGGTACTTAAATCCTAGCTCGTAGGCAACATCAGCTACAATATTATTAGCCTCAAACATCTTATTTTTAGCTACATCGATCGCCACTAAACCTTTTTGTTACTTACCATATTATTGGTAATCAACCTGGCAATAACCACGGCAGGATATAATATCTCTAATGCAGAAAGCAAAACTGAAAGCATACGTGAGGCCATTCCATCAGGATAAATATCGCCATAACCAACTGTAGTTAACGATACCAGGCTGTAATAAACATAAACAGCATAATCAGTATCGTTATTATGTAAATTTATATTTCCGGCAATTGATTTACCGGTTTGAATTTCCAAAATCTCAAAAGCAAACGAGCCCATTAAGGCAAATAATAGATAAACATTTACTGCTCCTATCACTCTGAAGATATTACACTCTGCATTTTGAAACAACAGCCTAACATTAGTAAAAATGAACAAACTCATATTCACAAGCCCAACTAAATGCTCCACCAAATAGTATTCCTTAGGCGTATCGTCAAATCTAATCATTAGCAAAATCAAATGCGCCAAGAACAGAAATGACGATAAATATATGTTCCACCTATCTTCGCTTGAAAAAATCCCAATAAACTATAAAGTACAGTGCGAGGAATAACATATTTAAAACCAAAATATCTACTGCTTCTCCCTCTAACAAAATGGGCATAAAAAAAGAGCATTACAAATAATGTGATAAAACTGGTGTCTGAATGCCAATAATCCTTTACACTATTAATAATTCGTTTCAACGGCAGTATGATTCATATGAATTTAAATAAGAGCCGGCGTTAACAGCTTGTTGAGCATATACGAATTTAGAGCTGAAAGAATGTAAATTAAACATTTGCTGCAACTTAATTTCAAATAATTTAGCAATATAACATACACGAAGGTCAAAAATCGAATCCGCCTAAATCCAAGTAGCTACTCAGTATTGCTAAAAACAAGTAGTTGTTGAACGCTTTTAATTAAGTTGCAATCTAGACACTTGATGAGCTCTTGGTTATTTTATTGGTTATAGAGGTGATCACCTCATCTAGTTCGACTGAGGATTTGGCGAGGTGTTTTATTAGCTCCTCACTCTCCTGATCTAGACAATTGTATTGCAGTAGATTTACCAACGCCATTATTTTTGTTAAAGGAGCACGTACCGCATGGGACTGTAACCAGGCGATTTCCTTTAGTTTATTGTTCTGCTCTTCAATAGCTCTCATTTGCTTTTTATTCTCGGTAATGTCTTGCATTGCTCCAATCATTCTATAAGCATTTTGATTCTTGTCAAATCCAATGTACCCACGGTCCATGATATCACGGTAAACACCATCGCCACACAAAAACCGGTATTCATCCCTCCAAAATTCAATCCCTTGTTGAATTTGCATTTCGATTTTTTCCATTACCCTTGGACGGTCATAAGGATGAATGTTGTTTTCCCACCAAGAAGCGTCTGTCATTAAACTAGCCGTCTCGTATTTCAAGACTTCACTGAGTCCGAGATTCCAGCTGATTTTCATGGTTTTAAAATTAAAATCCCAGATGGCATCTCTAGTAGCCCTTGCCACGATCTTATAGCGTTCCACACTCTCAAAAACTAGGTTTTCATGCTCCACCCTCTCGGTAATGTCTCTGGAATTACAAACAATCCCTAAAATAGAAACATCTTCAATCAGATTCCTTGCACGGGTTTCGATCCACCTCCATTCTCCTGTGATATTCTTAAAACGGAATGGAGAAAACAGCAGCTGCTGAGTTGTTTTTAATTTTTCAGCTTCTTTAACGACTTGATCAACATCATCAGGGTGAATGAAATCCAAAACTTTTCTACCTATAAAAGCCGTCGACTCAATTCCCAGTATTCCCAAGGAGGTTGGGCTTACATATTTATAGTTCAAATCCAAATCAACAATAGCAATCAAATCGGAACCTTCTTGAACCAGGGCCTTAAATCTCTGTTCACTTAAAGCCAATTGCTGCTCTGCAATGATTCTACTGGTAATGTCTTGAGCCAGCACCAGCCTTGACTTTAACCCATTGAAATCAATTAAACTACTTTCAATTTCAACAAAAATAAGCTCGCCGTTTTTCTTAAGATGCCGGAAAACTGTTTTATAAAATTCTTCACTGTGATCGTCCTCCCGAACTATATCATTTACCAGAACCAAATCCTCCATAGAACTGATATCGGTAATTTTCATATTCAAAAATTCCTTTTTACTATAGCCATACTTATTTATAGCCGCCAGATTAACCTCTAGAAAGAAAAAAGTTTTAATGTCAAAGACCCACATTGGTAAGGGCGACTTATCGAATAGATTGTCAAGACTGATATGATCAATTTTACCCTGCATTTTACTTCGATTTATAGATGTGATTGTTCATTAATTGTAAAGGGCAAAAAAATTCAGGATATTCAATATGTTACCATAAACCTCAAAGAGTCGCTTTTCTGCTAACATATAAAAAAAAGCAATAACTAATCACCCTCACCAGAAAATTCACTTAAATATCCAGGATCAAGCTAAACCTATCCTAAAAATAAATCTAGAATAGAACATCTTTGTTCTGTTTTAACAGGCGCAATTTAATTCAGAAATCGGCCCACACATTCTTGTTTTAATCAAATAACATCAACATTTTTATATTGTTAAGAACCTTTGTTGCTAAAAAGCGGTAAATTGGCTTAAAATAATAAATCGTTGGTACCATTGATGCTAAGACAATTTTTGTAGCCAATCAAAGACTTTATCCGAGCCAAAACCTGTCTTCAAGGACCTGTTCTAAATAGGCCCCTAACCCGCCTCCTGGCAGTTAATAATGAACAGCCAAACAGCACCTGTGCAAAAAATAATTTTATATTTTAAAAATTTGTCGAATTTTATTTTAAAAAATATTCGATTTAAAGAATTCTATTTGACATTCCAATAGATTTTATTATATATGCGTATAATTTAAATACAATATAATGCAACAAGGAATAGTAAAATTTTTCAATGAGATAAAAGGTTTTTCATTTATCGTACCAACAAATGGTGATGGTGAAATCTTTGTTCATTCTTCAAGCTTAATGGAAGAAATTCGTGAAAACGATTCAGTAAGCTATGACATCGAGCAAGGTAGAAAAGGCTTGAATGCTATTAATGTTAAAATTAGCTAATTAGCTTTTCTTCATAGATAAGTAGAACACCCACCTTTACAGGTGGGTGTTTTTTTGTTTAATTATATATGAGACACTTAGATCTCGGGGTAATAACTGGGATTACCATCGTGCTGTTGCCCTGTGAGGTTAATGCGCAAAATTCAGGAAAAATACTTGCTGAAATCAACCATGTTACCGCTGGAACCAACTCCGCCTGAAATTCAATAAAGCATCTAATACCAATATTGACAATAGAATGCGAACGGGCTCAAAAATTATCTCTTTCAACTTTGAGGAATCATTTTAACCCATCCAGAAGACCCAATGAAATTTTAGCATTCCAAATCGCCAAAGACTCATAATCCGCTACTGCGAAAGAATCAAATAAAAACGGTATTTTTGCGAAAAATGGACATCGTATGACCATTTTCTGCCTTCATTTATAAAAACAACTATGAGCACAATAAACTATCCGCATTTCAGCCTTGATTTTCATAAAAACATTTTAGAAAGTCTGGAAGATTATGGTGTATTTACTACTGATAAACAAGGAATTGTGACTAGTTGGAATAAAGGAGCCGAAAATGTGCTCGGCTATTCCGAACAGGAAATATGCGGCCAGTCTGCCAGGATCATCTTCACCGATGAGGATCGCAAGAATGAAATTCCAGAGCATGAATTCACAGAGGCAATGGAAAAAGGTAGAGGTCAGGACGAGCGTTATCATCAAAGAAAAGATGGAAGTTTGTTTTGGGCCAGCGGACTAGTTTTTCCTTTATATGACAATGACCAAAAGCATATTGGTTTTACCAAAATCCTCAGAAACCTCAGTAACCGCAAGCAGGCAGAAGAAGAGGTCTTAGAAGCCAGAAAATATGCACAAAGTATTGTTGAAACCTCTAAAGAACCTATTCTCATATTAAATTCAGATTTGAGTATCAATTCGGCCAGTAAATCCTTTTTTAAGCTTTTTAATTTAGACAAATCCGAGGTCGAAAATCTAAACCTATTTGAGGTGTTATCCAGATCGCTCGATCCCCAGGCGCTGCAACAGCAAATGCAGAGTTATGACAGTTTCGAAAACCTAGAACTAGTTTATCCTCAAAAAGAGACTGATGAAGAGCATATACTACTGGTTTCCAGCCGTAAGGTTTTTCAAACTTTCAAATCAATCGGCCAATTTCTACTCACATTTGAAGACGTCACATTTGCACGCAAACTCGAACAGGCGAAAGAAGATTTCATGAACATCGCCAGCCACGAACTCAAAACCCCCATCTCAGTGATCCGCTCCTATACACAATTACTAGGTCTGGAACTTAAAGGAAAAAGCAATGATCGGGTCAGCAAAATTCTCAAACGCATTCTTCATCAATCTGACCAGCTCAATAAGCTTACCTCACTGCTGCTGGATGTTTCCGCTTTTAACGCTGGAAATATTAGTCTAAATAAAGCACCATTTGTATTGTTAGAACTGGTCCTGGAGATCGCTGCTGAAATAACTGAAAACGCCAATCATCAGATCATCCTTCAGGAAATCAGCGACGTCAGAGTAATGGCAGATCGCGCTCGCATCGCTCAGGCGATCACCAATTTAATAACTAATGCCATAAAATACTCCCCTGATGCGGACATCATAAACCTTAATCTACAGGTAGATGAAAGCAAAAAAACTGTAAGACTATCAGTTCAGGATTACGGCATAGGTATTTCTCTTAAAAATCAACAAGAACTTTTCAAGCGTTTTTCAAGATCAAATCATACAAAAGCCAGAAACATAGATGGTTTTGGCATGGGCTTATATCTCTCGCAGGAGATCATAAAAGCACACAAGAGTCAAATAAGCATCATCAGTGATGGAGAAAATGGCTCCATATTCTATTTTGACCTAGATGTGATTTAAATATGTTACTGTTAAGCCTGGAAATTACTCTGCCCCATTCTTACAATTTGCTCTAGCTTTTCTTTCAGCTGCTCAACAGAAAATGGCTTCACCAAAAAATCATCCAAATAACGCAGCTCAGGATGTTCCTCTAAGGATATCCAGATTGAAGCAATAAGTGCAATGATACAGACTTGGCTTTTTTGTGGATCGCTCAATTCACGAATCCTCCTACTGACATCAAAGCCACTAATCACAGGCATATTAGTGTCCATAAATATTAAATCATAACAATTCGCTATTACAGCGTCAAGGGCAAGCTTGCCTTTTGTTGCAACATCAGCAACCAGCCCCCATCTGGCCAGCGTTTTTTGCAACACCATCGCGTTAACAGGATTATCCTCAGCAATCAAAATTCGCAAATGCCCAATTTCGATACTGACTTCATCCGACATAACCTGATGCCCTTTATTAACAAGCTCAGCAAAGGAGAGTTCAAAACTAAAGAGCGTTCCCAACCCCTGTTCAGATTTAAAGCTCAACATCCCTGCATGAAGCTCCACAAGTCTTCGGGCAATGCTTAGGCCAAAATCAGTACCCTGGAACTGCTTAAAGATTTGATGTTCAGCGCGAAAATAAGGTTCAAAAACACGAGCTTGCTGCGTCTCAGCAATGCCGATCCCAGAATTCTCAATTTCAAATCTAATGCTAAGTATAGCCGAATCGGCCGATACATCAATAGCCTTAATTTAAACAAACCCTGATTTTATAAATTTTATGGCATTTCCCACAAGATTAAATAATATTTGAGTCAACCTGATCTGATCCCCCATCACTAACTTCTCCTTAATCCGATCATCCATATCAAGCTAAAAGGCTAAATCACTATTCAAAATCCGCAATTTTAGCGTCCCATACACATTACTTAATAAAAAGTCCAGGCGAAAATTTGTATTTTCCAGCTGTTCCATTCCAGCATCCAAGAGATTAAAGCTCAGTATATTATTAACAGTTTATATCAGGTTTCTGCTGAAAAACTTAAGATGTTTAGATTTTTCCTTTGACGATCACTTGGATTGTCTTCCAGTAATATATTAGTCATCCCAATCACTACATTTAAAGGGGTGCGAAGTTCATGAGACATCGTAGTCAGGAAATTAGTTTTCGCTGCTGCCATCTTTTCTGCCGTAAGCAGCGATTTCTTAAGATTGGCATTCAACAACCGCTCCTTACGGCTAGTCTTCTTAAATGCACGAAAAAAATAATGATGATTTGAGGATATGATGCAGGTACAAATATTAGCCGAAGAATGGATGTAGGATTATAATTACTCCAGACCACATGAGGCGCTTAATGGTAAAACTCCGATGGAGTATAAAGCCCTGCGGGCGGCATGTCATCATTAATACAACTAGAAAAAAGTTGTATTAATGATGACAGATATTATAAATTTGGATTCTCGTTAGCAGACACCATATGGTAATATCCATGTTTTGTTTTAATTGCTTCAAGTAAGGGAAAGGTTCATATTGTGGATATTGGATTTGATTACATTGGTAGTTATGAGCAGTCCAACGCGACCATTTATAAGGTAAGATGGGTTTAACGGCTTTTAACCATAGTTAACCTTATGAATCAATGATGGAATCAAGCAACTGCCTCAACCATTTTCTCAAAAAAAAAGAGCGTACCTTACGGTACACCCTTTAACGCTCCCCTAAATTTAATAAACAATATCATAATACCTACACCATTAATATAAATACTAAATGAAACAAGATTAGTTTTCGACTGAGTCTTCTTTACCGGTGGATCGTTGTTCTAAATGTTCCTGCAACCTTTTAATGCTTTGTTCACTTTCCTTTAAGCAGGACATATAATTATTAATTACCCAATTATTATTAAACCCATCATGTACAGCGGTTTCAGTTGCTGTTTTAACATTCATAGCTTTTAATGAGCAATCATATTGCAATTCTTCTAGTAGTGATCTTTGATTATTCATAGCGTTAGATTATAAATAGTATTGCACTTCTAAAAATGACTTCTATATCTGCCAACTAAAACAAACTAAGTTTTGAGGAGGTTAATTTAGTTATTACTAATATAATAAAATTAATAAACATAATTCGTTTAAAATGCAGGGTTACATGCTCGGATAAGTAATTAGAAATCCTAAGTTGGATACCTACTTTTGAATCAACTTTAATTAATTGAGTAATCCCTACCTGGAATCTCTGCTGGATCTAAAACAATTCCACCCAATAAGGATCCTTCCTTATAGAAGTGAAATTCCATTTTCTCATTTATCTTGATCTTCGATTCAGTTACTATCTTAAACAAAAAGTATTTGAAATGCTTAGGGGTAGAAAGGTTTACACCTACAGGTTGATAAAGTATTATGCAATTCGGTTCGCCAACTCCTATCTGCCATCCCTTTGGATGTAGTTCTCTAGCCAACATTTGGGCGACAATTCTCGTGTTTAGTGTGGGCATGTGAAAGTGAAATCATTATACTATCTTTAATATAGCAAATATCTATGAATATTTTTAATATAGACTAATCCACCAGCTAACCTGAGCTGCAGAGCTTTACCTCAGAAGTAAAGCTGCCTTCATGATTACCTACACTTTTTAACGTAAACAAGGTTATTCTTTCCAACGTATAGAAATCAGTGTTTCAGATCATCTTATATATTGTACCTCTCGAAATCAGTGATTTCAAACCCTGCTTTTATCAGTTTTTCATTAATTAGATCAGACAAAGTCATCTGAAGTGATGCTTATTCAAGCATTACAGGAAAGTAATGCTTGAGCCAATAACCTATAGCTTATGAACAAGCTATTACTCCAGCCAATCCTGTTTCTGAATTCATAGAGTGTAATTATGATGAGCTCTTGGAAACTGAACGAGGTTAATGGCTTAAGAAAACTATGGATATAGGTATCAGTCAAACGACGTTATCGGACATTACAGACAAGATTATTCCGGAAGTAAAGGAATTGCAATCCCGACCATTATGGTGGGCCTTGAAGCCTGTTAATAAAGCTGACACCCTTGAACAGGCCGAACTTAGAGTGGATGATCTGGAGGCTAGGCTAAATGGGGTAAGAAATATGAAAAGGTAATCGAGTCCTATAGGAATAATTGGCCAAAATTAACCAGCTAATGTCGATATGATGCTCCGATTCACAGATTGTTTACACCACCAAGACCATTGAAGGATTTTACCAACAGGTTCGAAAGGTGACTAGAACCAAGCGAGCATTTACTTTTGATATGACATTACTAAAACTAATTTACCTGGCTCGTAATAACATCAGCCAGAAGTGGACAATGCCATTAAATAATTGGGGTGTTACTGCACAAAAACTTGCAATTTGGTTTCCTGACCGGATGGTGCTACATTTGAATTAAAATGACCAAGGCGGTAATTCTAATGAATCACCACCTTGAAAGTTTATTCTACATACACCTGGGAATTATTAATATCCGTTTTTAAGGTTTAAGTTCATCCATAGAAGTTTTTGAATTATTTTTATTTTTTTTTTTAAAGCGGCCTTTTTAAATATTGTTTCAGGCTATAATTATAACAAAACAATTGTTTCTATTTAATTGAATCTTTATAGATCAAGCAATCTTTAATAATCAGCACAAAATTCTTTTTCGGATCTCCGATCAGGTTCAGGTCTTTCAAAGGATTTCCGTCGACCAAAATCATATCTGCATAAGCCCCTTCTTCTAAAACTCCCAGCTTACCCTGTTTGTAGGGATTTCGCTCACCACTTAATAACAACATTTGGGCATTATCGTATGTAATCATTTTAAGTATTTCGAAAGGCGTAAACCACTGCGACATTTTGACTACAAATTGACTCTGTTCAGTATTTTTTTGTGGTTGAAAAAGAAGATCACTCCCCCAAGCAAGATTCACCTTATATTTCTTTGCAAGGTTGTAAGCATCAAGAAACTCAGAAGAACTAAAAAGAAATACCATTGCTTACCCAATTATTTTCCTTAAAGAGATAATCATCAAAGGATTATGCATCATGCGATCGCATACTCCCATGTTGTACTTTAATACTTCAAAACTATTCCGTAAATCGCAAATCGAGAATTTAATTGTATGCAACAGCAAGAATCTAACTTATTTATCCCATATGGGACTTCTTATCTTTTAAATTGATAATCATTGTAATCAACTCAATTGACAATAAAAACGAAAAGGAAGAAATCTGCCTATGGAACCATTTAGTTTTGAAAAACTTCCCGAAGTGATCAGAATCCTATTTGAAAAAGTAGAGCACATTGAAGAATTACTTCAGGATTTACAGCCGCAGCCCCCCAACGAAAATGAGCTTTTAACGATTCATGAAGCTGCCGAATTTCTGAAGGTCACTGTACCCGCCTTATATACAAAAGTAAGCAGACACGAGATCCCGGTAAGCAAACCAGGCAAAAGGTTATACTTCAATAAAACTGAGTTAAAGAAATGGATCATAGCTTCAAGAAAAAAGACAGCCATGGAAATCAGAAAAGAAGCTGAAGAGCAGATGAAAATGCTCAATAAGCATAAAAACTTTATTTGACCTATCTCAAAAGATCAACGATTCTGTTCGCTTTTACAACCGATACCGAAGTTTGATATTTCTTCCTATAGCTTTAAATAGCCCAGGATGATCCTTTATAGTCGCATCAACAACATCCCAATCCCCCTTTACATTGCAAACTAGCTGATACTCCATACCATCCAAGTTAATCTGGATTTCACTGGTTTCTTTGGTTATCCCCTTGGTAATAATAATGTAGGTATAATCCTTTTCATCAAAGTTGGTGCGCATCGGTAAACTCATAATGCAAATATAACATCGGAAATGTGCTTTTATTCTACTTGCTATTTTATACCCTAAAAATAATTATGAGCTTTAGAAAACTACTTTTCATTCCGATGTACAATAAACTTAAATGATTTCGGCGGTAAGTTTTCATCCAATTCCACCTTGACAGTTTCTTCCGGCATTTTCAGCATAATCTTGTCTGCAGCATTACGTTTGGTCTTGTCTACAATTTTGGCATAGATCTCCGTATTCTTAAAAGCCTTATGTCCTAACATTTTAGAAACCGTATAAATATCCGTTCCGAGTTCCAGTTGCAGCGTAGCAAACGTATGCCGGAAACTATGAAATGTTATATTCTTATTGATACCTGCTGCTGCAAGCCAATGTGTAAAGAAAGTCTTTAGTCTGGAATACCTTAATCCCTGAAAAACAAGAATATTCTCCGTATTTTGATTCCCCATAAAAAAGACTGCCTGATCGGAGATTGGCATAACCTCTGCAGCTTCAGTTTTTTCCTGTGAAAACTGAAGTTCATATTTCCCGGCAGTTCCACGTAATTCTGACCACTTCAATGTTGCTACATCAGAAAATCTCAACCCGGTTAGCCCAGAGAAGAGCGCAGCCCTTCTCATCAAATCTGACTCGGCAGGAGTTTCTGCTAAATGCTGGAACTCTTCTAATGTAAGCCTCTCCCTGTGTGTCTCTTTAGCTGGAATGGCTTTTACAATCGTATGTAAATCCTGTGATATAATACCCTTTTTATAGGCAATTCTTAAAACATGCCTCAACTTCGCATAATAACAAACAGCTGTATTTCTCTTGATCGGTCTTCCTGTTCTGCTAATACTCGGACCGCTAAGCAAGTAGATTTTGTAATCTTCACACAAATGGTCATTGACTTCAGGAAACTTAAGATCATGGCCTGCAAAAGCGATAAAATATCTCAAACCCATAGCCCAATCATCTGAAAGCGATTGTTGCTTTTTGCGGGTTTCTAGTTTGAAAAAATCAATGAAACTAGAATCTCTTACGGCATCTGAAAGAAAGCCAAACCTACGGTTTTGTATATCCAGTTGCCGCTGCGCACAAACGGTACGGGCCAAGATCATCGTCTCCTTATTATGTTGCCGCTCCCATTGATCAGCGGGATCATTATAAATATACAATTTAAGGGTTTCAAATCGATGGAACTTACCTGAAGCCGGGTTTTTAAGCGGTGGTGAATAATCCAGCACGATGCTTTTTCTGTTATTCACGATAGTTCTCATTCTCATTTTCACTTTAGCCATAACTAATCGTTTTGGTTAGAAAATTTATTTAGATCAGACTTTAAAACGTAAGTGTACTTACCATCTCGATATTTAGGGATGTTATTCCGCTTCAGCAGATCCCACAATGCTCTCTCAGAAAAATTAAGTGCCTCTTGAGCCTCCGACATGGAATAGCAGAACTTTGGATGTGGGTTCTTTTTACGCGCCTTCAGTACAGGTACCTGGAATTCTGGGAGCACCAGCATCTGATCAAGATCAACTCGTTTAATCAGTGTTTTTCGAGGTGTAAACCTAATGGCTTTTATTCTACCACTTTGAATGATATTGTAAATACTCCTGACCGAAGTATTCAATAATCTGGCAGCCTCCTTAACCGTTAAAAATTCGGCCACTACTGTACTCGCAGTGGTCGCGGCTATAGTCTCCACAACTTGCTTTTCAGAAGCCTCGATTTTCAATTCTCTGGCCTTTCGTTTTCCGTATTTGCTGTTACATATATGACTGCAAAATCTAGTCACCGTTGTCTTTGCCATGAAAGCATTTCCACAGAATTCACAAATCCTTTTTACCTTAATATTCGAACTCATCCTTTTATTGCATTTAGTCAAATGCACAGTCACTTTTTGATCAAATTCTACCCAAAAACACCTGTAGTCATCTCGCCTTTTTAAGTGTCATTAAGCGTCGATAAGTGTTATTAAGTGTCATTAGATGTCGTTAGTCGCCATAATCTACCAGATGATTTTTACACCTGATTTTTAGGAGAAAAAAGCTACAAATGCGCTACAAAAGTCAGAAAAACAAAGTGATATTTCCAAAAATATGGACAAAAGAAATTAACATAACTTGTTAACAATAAGCTATATACTTGTCATTACTTAGCGTAATTATGCAGTAATTATCATGGATTATTTGCCAATGCAGAACTTACTAAATATATTCTCCAATAAGTCGTCCGTAGTCACTTGCCCAGTAATCTCACCTAAATAATAAAGCGCTTGCTTAATATCCATCGCTAAGAAATCTGAAGTCACAGGATTTGTTAGCCCTCTCACCACACTATCCAGCGCCGTTTTGGTTTTCTGCAACGCTTCCACGTGTCTGATATTCGTCACCATTGTATGGTTCGTAGAAAGCTTATCTCCTACTGCAGTATCATACAGCAACTGTTTCAACTCCTCAATCTGCTGATTTTCTTTCGCTGAAATAGAGATAAAGCTAATATCTGAAGGCAATCCTAATTCCTTCACTCTATCTGTAAATGAAAGATCGATTTTATTCGCCACTGCGATAAAAGCAATTCCTGGTTTGTGTAAACTTTGAATATCATCTCTGATTTCGCTTGCAGAAAGATTCACGACATCAAAAAGATACACCAATACTGCCGACTGACTAATCTTCTGCATTGTTTTCTCTACTCCAATCACTTCAATCGTGTCCGTAGCCTCTCTAATACCTGCAGTATCAATCAATCTGAAATTAATGCCATTAATATTCAAAACCTCTTCAATCGTATCGCGTGTAGTTCCGGCAATTTCACTTACAATCGCACGGTCTTCATTTAACAGCGCGTTTAACAAAGTTGATTTTCCTGCATTTGGTCTACCGGCGATAACCGTGTTGATCCCTTCTTTAATCACATTTCCTAACTCAAACGAGCGGATCAGTTTATTGATCACCAATGTGATCTTATTGATTAACTCCTGCAGCTGATCTCTATTTGCAAACTCCACATCCTCTTCAGAGAAGTCAAGTTCCAATTCAATCATAGAAGCAAAATGTATCAATTGTTCTCTTAACACATTCAATTCCGTACTAAAACCACCTCTAAGCTGGTTCATCGCCACGCTATGTGCAGCCTGAGAATCCGAAGAAATCAAATCTGCTACAGCTTCTGCCTGCGATAAGTCTAAAGAACCATTCAAAAACGCCCTTAAAGTAAACTCTCCAGGTTTCGCTGCCGAAGCACCTTTTCTAATCAACAAAGAAATGATCTGCTGAATGATATAATTTGAACCATGGCAGCTAATTTCCACCACATTTTCTTTTGTATAAGACTTTGGAGCTACAAATAGTGCGACTACCACCTCATCAATCACCACATCACCGTCTTTGATCAAGCCAAAGTGTAAGGTATGGGAATCTTGTTTTAGCAAATCCTTACTAAAAACGGAGTTCGTGATCGTGATCGCATCCTTACCTGAAAGACGAATTACACCGATCGCACCGATTCCTTGAGGAGTAGATAAGGCAACTATAGTTTCATTACTGATCATAAGAAGAAATATTCTGTGTTTTTATTATTTACAAAACTAGCCAAACATTTCATACCTTACCGTGTTTAGTTTTTGAAAAAACAAATAAACTACAATTAAATCCTTACTGGTCCATCAAAACAAGTTCAAATCTGATCTTGTTACCATTGATGTGACCCATTAATTTAGCCAGACGCTTATGAAAGACATGCCCCTTACCGTTAAAAGATCCATTGAACTACTCGGAATCGTTCTTGTAGGAACCATACTTGTCATTGGAAAAGACATCATCATGCCGGTCATCATGGCCTTCTTCATCAGCATCATGCTCCTGCCCGTATTTCGATTTTTAAGGAAATACAAATTCCCGGAAATAGCGGCCATCATTTTACCGATCCTTTTAGTGGCCATCTTTGTCGGATCCATTGTATGGTTCTTCTCCGCGCAGATAGGTGTGCTGGCAAACGACTTCCCACAAATTAAATCCAATGTGAACGCACACTTAAAAACCCTCAGCGAATGGTTTGGTAAAATCAGTCATATCTCTACTACTGAGCAAATGAAGTTCATTACAGAAAAAAGTGATGACCTCCTGGCGATGGGAGGTAAAGCGGCCAGTGGTGCAGCAGTAACCCTAAGTTCACTGTTTGTATTTGTAGGTCTATTGCCCATCTACATCTACCTGATGCTGTTTTACAAAGATATTCTATTGCGCTTTGTGTTCATGTGGTTCAAGCCAGATCATCACCCAAAGGTGAAAGAAGCTATTTATGAGACTGAATCCATCATAAAAAACTACCTGGTAGGCTTATTAATTCAGGTAACCTATATGACCATTTTACTGGGAGGAATCCTTTTGCTTATCGGCATTAAACATGCGCTGCTGATTGGTGTAATTTTCGCGATCTTAAACCTGATCCCTTATGTAGGGGCATTAATAGGAAACATTATCGGTGTTTTACTTACCCTGACTTCTTCTACAGAATTATGGCCGGTCATCACTGTACTTGCTGTTATTGCCGGAGTTCAGTTCTTGGACAACAATATTCTGATGCCTAGGATTGTAGGATCGAAAGTGAAAATAAATGCCTTATTTGCCATTTTAGGGGTCGTCATTGGTGGAAGTATAGCCGGTGTATCAGGGATGTTCCTATCTATGCCGATCATCGCTGTATTAAAAGTTATCTTCGACAGAACAGAAATGTTTAAGCAATGGGGCGTATTACTTGGTGATGAAAGGCCTTCAAAAAGCCCAATGACCTTTGCCTCTTTCAGGAAAAAGAAAAGCGTACCGACTTCGGCAGGAACTCAAAAATAACTCCTGAGTTAAGCTTAAATGCATCATGCTCAAATTAAATACTTCATTCTGAAAGAAAAAATGGAACAGAACACAAAGGCTAGCTGGATACTAAACGTAAAACACTGGCAGCTCTTTACTTTATTCCTGGCACCTTATGTATTGCCCTATCTTTTCAGTTCCTTTAGAACGCCTGGTTTTAGTGGCTATTGGATTGAGCTGTGCTCCTTAATTTATCTGCTGACTTTATTTTGCGGTTGGATATATTTCAGTACTCTAAATCTGTATCCACTATTACCAGCTAATGTAACAATGAATATTAAAAAGTTCAAAAGAAATGTAGGATTCGCGTTCTTCCCATCCTTTATCCTCTTAGCAGTTACCTTGTACCGGGAGACCGAAGGAATTGGAGGATCTGGTTTCTTTGCGCTAGCCGTCTTAATAGGACTAATCCTGGTGTATCCTGCCATCTGCCTTATCCAATCTACCTACTTTATGATAAAAACGTTAAAAGTAATAGAATTACAGCGCCCTGTAGACCGCAGCGACTACAACTTACTGGATTTCACCATTATTTATCCACTTATTGGTGTTTGGGTTTTGCAGCCGCGAATCAACAAGGCCTACGAATTGTCTGGCATTACGTAGCAGCTTCATGTGCAAAAGGAATAAACCTGATTAAGCATCATACGGAGTAAAAGAAAAAGGTCCTGAACATCATGCTCAGGACCTTTTTTAGGCAGTTAAAATTGATGATTACATTCTTTCCGGAACTGTGATTCCTAAGATTTTCATACCCGCTTTAAGAATATTCGCAGTAACCGCACTAATACTTAAACGGTGATGTTTCAACGCTTCATCTTCTTCTTTCACAATCGGTGGAACCTCATGATAGAATTTATTGAACATCTTAGCCACCTCATATAGATAATTCGCCAAACTTGCCGGACTAAACACTTTCGCCGCAGCAACAATCTCCGCAGGATATTTAGCAAGTAACATAATCATTTCACGTTCTGTAGCAGTGATCGCTACTTCAGCAGCCCCTTTTCCAGCATTATAACCAGCTTTATTTAACAGAGATTTTATACGGGCATGGGTGTATTGAATAAAAGGACCTGTATTTCCCTGAAAATCAATAGACTCCGAAGGATCAAATAACAGACGTTTCTTAGGCTCTACTTTCAGGAGGAAGTACTTCAAAGCACCTAAACCAATATTGTTATATAAAGCACTTTTCTCTTCTTCGCTAAAGTCATTTACTTTTCCTAGCGCTTCCGTTTTTTGTTTCGCCGTCTCGATCATCTCTGCAACAAGATCATCGGCATCAACTACGGTACCTTCTCTGGATTTCATCTTGCCGCTTGGCAGATCCACCATGCCGTACGACAAGTGGTGTAAGCCTTTGGCCCAGGTTTTACCCAATTTTTCTAAAATCAGGAACAATACCTTGAAATGGTAATCCTGCTCATTTCCTACCACATAAATCGACTCATCCATTCCGAAATCGTCATGTTTCATTTGAGCAGTTCCCAAATCCTGAGTGATGTATACCGAAGTCCCATCAGCACGTAAAACCAATTTCTGGTCTAAACCATCGGCAGTTAAGTCGATCCATACAGAACCATCTGGTTTTTTAAAGAACACGCCTTTTTCTAAACCTTCTTCTACCGTTCCTTTTCCTAATAAATAGGTATTACTCTCGTAATAGTACTTGTCGAAATCAACACCAAGGTTTTTATAACTCACTTCAAAACCAGCATAAACCCAGCTGTTCATCGTTTTCCATAAGCTGATGACCGCCTCGTCTCCTGCTTCCCAATCCTGAAGCATTTTTTGTGCTTCTAAAATTAATGGCGCATTCTTCTTAGCTTCCTCTTCTGTCTGACCCGCTTCTTTTAAAGCCTCAATTTCTTTTTTATACTCTTTATCAAAGATCACATAGTACTTTCCTACCAGGTGATCCCCTTTTAAGCCAGAGCTTTCCGGAGTTTCGCCATTTCCCCATTTCTGCCAGGCCAGCATAGACTTACAGATATGAATACCACGGTCGTTTACCAGGTTCACTTTGATGACTTCATGACCGCTTGCTTTTAGCAATTCCGCCACAGAATAACCTAACAGATTGTTTCTAACGTGTCCTAAGTGTAAAGGTTTGTTGGTATTTGGTGATGAATATTCTACCATTACCTTTTTGCCATTCGGTGCAATTGCTCCAAATTCAGGGCTCAAAAGCTCCTGATTGAAAAGGCTCAGCCAATAGCTATCTGCTACTGATAAGTTAAGAAATCCCTTAATTACATTAAATGCAGTAACTTCTTCTATGTTTGCCACCAAGTATTCTCCAAGTTCCGCTGCTGTTACTTCCGGAGATTTTTTAGAGAAACGCACGATAGGAAAAACCACAATAGTGATCTGTCCTTCAAATTCAGCTCTGGTATCTTGTAAACTTACTTGGTTTTCTGGAAGATCCTGACCGTATAATTGCTTTACCGCAGCAATCGTTGCTGTGGTGATATGTTGTTCGATATTCATAATTTACTCGTTTCTAAAAGCGTTAGTCGCTTTAATTAAAATTTCAAAAGCATGTTCTGCCATTTGATTCTCCCTGTCGAGAGTTGGATTCACTTCTACAATCTCGAAGCAGCATACTTTCTGATTGGTGATCAGGCCAGACATCAGCTTACCTGCTTCTCTTTCTGTCAATCCTTGAGCAACCGGTGTTCCCGTTCCCCTGGATGCCGTAGGATCCATTGAATCCACGTCAAATGAAACATAAATGAGATCACAATGATCAAGATACACCAAGGTATCAATCACTGTCCGCTCTACCCCTCTTTTCCGGACATCAGCCGTCGTAAAGATCTTGACTTTATTTTTCTTCAGCAAGTATTCTTCCGGCTTCTCCATATCCCGCGCAGAAATCAGCACAAGATCGCGATAATTAATCTTAGGTGCTATATTTCCAACGTTTTTTAGCTGAAACCAGTAGTTGATCGTTTCCTGATCCAGCTTGTTCACTTTCGACTCTAAATTATCTTCGTCAAGTGACATCGCTAAGGGCATTCCGTGCATATTTCCGGAAGGAGTAGTGTACGGAGAATGGATATCTGCATGCGCATCGATCCAAATCACCCCTAATTTCGACTTTGGAAAAGCCGCTTTTATCCCCGCAATCGTACCCGCTGCAGTGCTGTGATCTCCTGCTAAAACTACCGGAAACTCTTTCTCTTCTAAGGTAGTCCGCACCTGATCACTCACCCGCTCTACCATGGTCAATATCCCTGAAATCCGTTTCGCATACGGACTCCCGGTGCCTTCAAGCAACAAATGATTCTCATTTGGCACTTCTATAGATTTATGTTTTTTGAAGAATCTACTCCCAAAATCCAACGCTGCAATCTTAATTGCATCCACTCCTAAACTAGCTCCCCGTGTACCGGCGCCAATCTCGGATTTTACCTCAATAATTTTTAAAGTCTTAGTCATAAAAAAAAATACAAGTGTATTTTATAAAGTGATTATCTTTGAGCCGAAAATTAACTCATTTAATTAGCTACCCCTTTAAATAATTGTTCAAAAATATAAAAAATGCAGAGTTACTCCGAATTTCTTGATCTAAGTGTTGGTTTCCCTCAGGAAGGTTACAGCGTTATAGACGACGAATTGTATTTTCAAGATCTCAATCTGATGGAAATGATTGAAACCTATGGTACGCCATTACGTTTCACTTATCTCCCAATGATAACTAAGAAAATCCAACAAGCCAAATTATTATTTCAAACGGCTATCATCAAGAACAATTACCGTGGGGACTATAAGTATTGTTACTGTACTAAAAGTTCGCACTTCAGGCACATTGTTGAAGAAGCCTTAAAGAATGGCATTCACCTGGAAACCTCATCAGCATTTGATATGCCTATGATTGAGGCTTTGGAGAAAAAAGGTGCCCTAACCAAAGACATTACGGTAATCTGTAATGGATTTAAAACTTATCAGTACAAACAATATATCATCGATATGTTGCACGACGGATACAAAAACATCATTCCAGTATTGGACAACAAAGAGGAGTTTAACCTTTTTGATGATGAGGTAGAATTAGATACACCTTGTAACCTGGGTATCCGAATCGCTGCTGAAGAACAACCAGACTCGCAGTTTTATACTTCAAGACTGGGTGTACGTATGGAAGATGTGATTGAGTTTTACAACAATAAGATCTCTGCAAATCCAAACTTCAGAGTAAAACTATTGCACTTCTTTATCAATTCAGGTATTACAGATTCTCCTTATTACTGGAACGAACTTGAAAAATATGTGACTTTATATTGCAAGTTCAAAAAGATCAATCCTGAGCTGGATACTTTAGACATCGGTGGTGGTATGCCGTTCAAAGACTCTTTAGTATTCGATTTCGATTACGAATACATGGTAAATGAGATCGTAAAAAGGATTAAAGAAATCTGTGCTGAGCACGATGTAGTAGAACCAGATATCATTACTGAATTTGGAAAATATACCGTTGCTGAAGCATCTGGTATCTTATACAAAGTATTGGGACGTAAACAACAGAACGACAGAGAGAAATGGCTGATGCTGGATGGTTCATTCATCACCAATCTTCCAGACGTTTGGGCGTTAAACCAGAAATACATTTTATTGCCGATTAACAACTGGGATGCTGAGTATGAGCGTGTCAACTTAGGAGGCATCACTTGTGATGGTCAGGATTATTACAATCAGGAAGCACATATGAACAGTGTATTTATGCCGAAAACACGTAAAGTACAATACCTGGGCTTCTTCAATACCGGAGCTTATCAGGAAGTATTGAGCGGTTATGGTGGTATTCACCATTGTTTATTGCCGAGTCCGAAGCATGTAATTATCCGTAGAAACAGAGATGAAACTTTCAACTTTGAAGTGTTCGGAGAGGAACAAAACAGTAAACAAGTATTAAAAATCCTGGGTTACGTTTAAAACCGGATCCTAAACAAATTATACAGCGTGTGTCCAAAAGACACACGCTTTTTTTTCGCCCTGATTTTTAGGCAAAAAAAGGGACGCACCCCCCGGTGCGTCCCCAACCTTAAACCAAACTTATTATGAAAACTCTTCTGTTTCTTAATTAAGAAACTTTAATCTCTTTCGCAGCAGATTTTGATTCGTCTTTTTTACCAATTGTGATGTTTAAAATTCCATTGGTATATTCCGCAGTGATTTTCTCTGCATCAATACTTTCAGGCAACACAAATGATCTTGCAAAAGAGAAGTAATCAAACTCTTTGCGTGTATAATCTTTTTTCTCGTCTGTCTCCGCAACCTTTTTCTCTGCCCATACCGACAAAGTATCTTTCTTTAGGTTGATTTGAAAATCTTCTTTAGTTAGACCAGGTGCAGCCAATTCAATTTTGTATTCTGCAGCTGTTTCCAAAATGTTTACTCCTGGAATCTTGTTAATCGTTAAGTTTTTATTTAACGCCTCACTGAACAAAGAATCAAATACATTGTTAAAATAAGGTGCAGTGTTTCTGGTTCTGTTATTAAAATTTACTAGTGTCATCGCTT
Source organism: Pedobacter polysacchareus (assembly GCF_019802255.1). Lineage (GTDB taxonomy): Bacteria > Bacteroidota > Bacteroidia > Sphingobacteriales > Sphingobacteriaceae > Pedobacter > Pedobacter polysacchareus. The sequence goes on from NZ_JAHYSS010000003.1 coordinate 760,133, forward strand.
ATTCTCCTTTTATTTTAAGTTTTAATTTTATAATTCAATATAATCAACACTTATACCAATTCAATTATCTATGATATTTAAGACATTTTGGCGCAAGAAAACAAAAACAACAGACAAAAAGACAGACATAGTCAACCATTTCGACAGTTTTAAGTATAAAACGCAGATAGAAACCCGTTTTGCAGATTTTGATATGATGGGCCATGTGAATAATGCGGTGTACTTTACCTACATGGAGATGGCCAGAGTAAAGTATTGGAATACGGCGGTAAAATGGGATTGGAGAAAAACCGGGGTAGTCATCGCCAAAGCAGAGCTGGACTACCATACCCCAATCTATCCAGAGGATAAAATCAGCATGTACGTAAGAACGTCAAGAATAGGAAAAAGCAGTTTCGATCTGGAATATTTACTGGTTAAATTAGTACATGGAGAAGAAGTCATCTGCAGTAAAGGAAAAACCGTCTGCGTCGCATTTGATTATAGCACTAAAACCTCCTCCGCTATTCCTGATAATGAAAGAACAAAAATGATTTCATTTGAACAGCTTTAGGAAACTAAACATTGTAAAAAAACAGCCTCTTGCTTTTAAATTTCTTTGAAAGATTAAAAGCAAGACGCCAATAGTATATTAGCTACTCATAACAGGTCACCAACCAATAATAGATCAAATAACCAACATTAGATCAATTAAAATATCTTTCCTGGATTTAGAATTCCTGCAGGATCAAACACCTGTTTAATTCCCCTCATTAAATTTAGGTGTACTTCCGAATATTTAATCGACATGAAGTCTTTTTGTACCAAACCGATCCCATGTTCGCCTGAAATTGTACCACCCAAAGCGCTCGTCAATTCAAAAATCTCAACGATACCGTCTTTAAGTTTAGTATGCCAATCTTCATCGCTCATTCCCGCCTTAATGATATTCACATGTAGATTTCCATCACCAGCATGGCCGTAGCATACGCTTTCGAAACCATACCTGGAACCGATCTCTTTGATGCCGTTGATCAATTTCGGCAAAGCTGCCCGAGGAACCACCGTATCTTCTTCTTTATAGATAGAATTAGATTTCACCGATTCCGGCATAATCCTTCTCATACGCCATAATTCTTCTTTTTGCTGAGCAGTATCGGCAAACAGCACATCTGTACAACCAAACTGCTCTAATACCGCATTCACCTTTTCACAATCCTTGAAAATACTATCCATATCATTCCCATCAAATTCTATCAACAGAAAAGCATTGATGCCATCTTTAAGGTTAAACTTGATCTGATCGAATTCAATCACCCACTCCACTCCTCTTCGCTCCATGAACTCCAGGGCAGAAGGAATCACTTCCGCACGGAAAATAGCAGATACCGCAGCACATGCCTGTTCATTTTCCGCAAATGAAGCCAGCATCAGCACATTATTTTCTGATCTGGGAATCAATTTCGTTACGATCTTAGTTACCACCGCCAAAGTTCCCTCAGAACCGATCATCAACTGCGTCAGGTTATAGCCAGAAGCATATTTAAGCGTATTTGCACCTGTCCAGATGATTTCACCGTTAGGCAAAACCACTTCCAGGTTTAATATATATTCTCTGATGGTGCCATATTTAACTACCCTTGGTCCGCCTGAACCATGGGCCACATTGCCACCTATAAAACATGAACCTTTACTCGAAGGATCAATCGGATAAAGCAAGCCCTTCTCCGCCACTGCATCCATAAATTCCTGTGTAATCACGCCTGGCTCTACAATGGCCTGAAGATTCTCGGTATCAATATCGATGATCTTTTTAAAGCGTTCCATAGACAACAATACGCCGCCAAAAACTGGCAAGGCCGCGCCGCTTAAACCCGTCCCTCCACCTCTAGGGGTAACAGGAACTACATATTGATGGCAAATCTTAAGCAAGGCGGATACAGATTCCGTATCTTTTGGTTTCACCACCACTTCCGGGTAATACTTCAAATCTTCAGTCTCATCATGACAATAAATACTCAAAGTTTCTTCATCAGTAAAAACACTATCTGCACCAACAGCAGCTTTGATCAGGTCCAGCAGGTCGACAGTAATTTTAGTAAATTCCATGGTCATAAAAGTTTAGGCTTTTTAAAAGAATAATAGATAAATTTCAAGGCAATTATTGAGGCGCTTCATAGCTCAACTCTACAAAAGAATGGCCGATTTCTCCAGGCATAGGTGGATTCAATTTCCGAATACCCACTTTCCCAGTACGCACAAATGGATAATTATCGATCACACGATCCAAAATTCTCCGCACCACCGTCTCCAGCATTTTCTGTGTATTCGCCATCTCTTCCAGCAAAATAGTGTTCAGTACTTCATAATTCACTGTATGGCTCAAATTTTCTGTATCTCCAGTATGGACAAAAGTAACCACAACATCTACCATGAAATAAATTCCTGTTAACTGCTCCTCAGGATAATATCCGTGAAAAGCATAACATTTTACATCCCTTAATGCAACCGTTTGAATATAGCTTTTAGCATTGCTCATTTGACAAAAATAAATCTTTGAACGGTTATTACCAGCCATTCCTTTAAATTATTAAATCATTCCTCGAAATCATTAACTTTGAAATGAGCCTGATTAAAAAATCAGGCGAGAAACAAAGACCAAATATCTCCTGACCTATGAGTAAATCTGCAAAAAAAGACCTCTATGAAGCTCCTGACTACTATCAGTTAGATGAATTACTAAGTGACGAACATAAGCTGATCCGTTCTTCCGCCAGAGATTGGGTTAAAAAAGAAGTCAGCCCAATCATCGAAGATTACGCACAAAGAGCAGAATTCCCGAAACATCTAATCAAAGGATTAGGAGAAATTGGCGCTTTTGGCCCAACGATTCCTCTGGAATATGGTGGTGCAGGTTTAGATTATATCGCTTATGGCATATTAATGCAGGAAATTGAGCGTGGAGACTCTGGAATCAGGTCTACCGCCTCCGTACAAGGCTCATTGGTCATGTATCCAATCTTTGCTTATGGCACAGAAGAACAACGTAAAAAATACTTACCGAAATTAGCCACAGGCGAATTGATGGGCTGCTTTGGACTCACAGAACCAGATCATGGCTCTAATCCCGGTGGAATGGTGACCAATATAAAAGATAAAGGAGATCATTACCTGCTAAATGGTGCGAAAATGTGGATTTCAAACGCCCCATTTGCCGATATCGCAGTGGTTTGGGCAAAAGACGAGTCTGGCAAAATCAGAGGCCTGGTTGTAGAACGCGGTATGGAAGGTTTTACCACTCCAGAAACGCATAACAAATGGAGCTTGAGGGCTTCTGCAACCGGAGAACTGGTATTCGACAATGTAAAGGTTCCTAAAGAAAATATTTTCCCTGACATTACTGGATTAAAAGGACCATTAGGTTGCCTAAATCAGGCTCGTTACGGCATTGCATGGGGAGCATTAGGCGCTGCTATGGATTGCTATGATACCGCACTGCGCTACTCCAAGGAACGCGTACAGTTTGGCAAGCCAATCGGCGGATTCCAATTGCAGCAGAAGAAACTCGCAGAAATGGTCACCGAAATTACCAAAGCTCAACTTTTAGTATGGCGTTTAGGTGTACTTAAATCTGAAAACCGTGCAACAGCAGAACAGATTTCCATGGCCAAAAGAAACAGTGTAGAAATTGCATTGGACATTGCCAGAAATGCACGTCAGATGCTAGGCGGAATGGGGATTACCGGCGAATATTCGATTATGAGACACATGATGAACCTGGAATCTGTAGTCACCTACGAAGGAACACATGATATCCACCTCCTCATTACAGGAATGGATATTACTGGAATAAACGCATTCAAATAGTACTAGTTATCATAGAAACTCATTTTAAACCTTATAAAAGGACCATTTTCCTTGCTTATTTGGATATATTTGCATTTTAACAGCGCATGAAGACATTTAAAAAATATTACCAGCTGCCTGCACCTCCTGAAGAAGTGTATTTAGCGATGACAAAAGCACAAAGTATCCAACTCTGGACTGGCGCAGAAGTAGAATTTACAGAAGAACCAGGCACAGAATTTTCATTCTGGGATGGCGATATCGTAGGTAAAAACCTGGAATTCGAACCTGGCAAAAAACTGGTTCAGCAATGGTATTTCGGAGAAGACAACGAGCCTTCTATCGTGACCATTAAATTCCATGAAGATAAAAAAGGAACTTCTCTTGAGTTCGTGCAGACGAATATTCCTGATGAAGACTATGATGATTTCACTGCTGGATTAACAGAATATTACTTTGGAGGCCTGATCGACTTTTTCGAAGAAGACTAAGCATATAACAGATCCGGGAACGCATCCTGAATAATCGCAGGAAAGCCCATAAAAAAAGCTTGTTGAAACCATGGAATCTCAAGCGTTTCAACAAGCTTTTTTTATATATAAAGATAACTTATGCTTCTGTATCGTAAACAGAAACGATGTTCTCTCTTAAATTGTAATGGGAAGCCATTACCTCTCCATACGCACCTGTACTACGTAAAGCGATCAAATCTCTACGGAAAGTTTCCGGAAGCTCTACTTCTTTACCAAAACAGTCGGTACTCTCACAGATAGGCCCAACCACATCATATTTTACGGCATCTGCAACATCAAGTTTAGAGATGTTCTCAATTTTATGGTAAGCCTGATATAAAGCAGGTCTCATCAATTCTGTCATTCCAGCATCTAAAATGATGAAGTTCTTTTTCTTTCCATTTTTCACATACAGCACCCTGCTGATTAATGAAGCAGATTGCCCAACTAATGCTCTTCCCAATTCGAAATGAACCTCCTGGTTAGACCTTACCTCTAAAAACTCCTGGAAAACTTTAAAATAAGCTGCGAAATCAGGAATCTGCTGTTCTGGATTGTGATAATCAATACCTAAACCACCACCAACATTCAGGACTTTCACAATAAATCCACGCTCTTCAAACCAGGCTGCGAATTCATTTACACGCACACATAGGTTTTTGTAAACGTCTAAGTTGGTGATCTGCGAGCCGATATGGAAATGCACGCCGATAAATTCCAGGCTTGCACTCTCTTTTAAAGTATCCACACAAGCAGGTAAATCCCATGAATTTACACCGAATTTATTCTCATCTAATCCTGTAGTGATGTTATGATGCGTATGTGCATCTACATTCGGGTTGATGCGAATTGCTACTCTTGCTACTTTCCCTTTCTTACCAGCCAATTCATTGATCACTTCCAATTCCTGGATAGACTCTACATTGAAGCAGAAAATATCCTGGTCTAAAGCCTCATTGATCTCTCTGTCTGATTTCCCAACACCCGCAAAAACGACCTGCTTCTGATCAAATCCTAGTTCAATCGCCTTGCTCACTTCGCCGCCGCTTACACAGTCGGCCCCAAAACCTACCTCCTTAATTTTTTTTAATACTGCAGGATTGAAATTTGCTTTCATAGCATAGTGCACATGAAAATTATATACCTTTGCCGCCGCTGCACAATCATTCAATGTATTTTGCAGCAGGTTAAGGTCGTAATAATAAAAGGGTGTTTCTAAATTCGCGAAACGTGCTATATCTTTTTCGGAAAACATAATGTTCAAGTATCTGATTATATTTTTTATTGTTGTTCTGAGTTTTATCTATTTCGGCAATTATGTCGATTTCAAGAACAACAGATTGAGTAGAAACGAGTACGATAGAAGAGTTAAACTCTTTATCCTACTCGTTGTAATTCTTGTTGCCGCTATGATCTGGCTAAGAAAGAGGTAACCTCTCTTATTCAAATAAACGGTTGTGTAAGCTTTTTAAAGCTTCCGTCTTATCATCAGTATTGATCAATAAAGAGATGTTATAATTACTGCCTCCATAAGAAATCATTCTGATTGGAATATGCTTGATAGAATCTAAAACTCTTGCCGCATAACCATGCGTTTGCGCGCTGAAATCACCAACTACACAAACAATACTTTGGTTCTTATCAATTTCCACGGAACCGAAAGCATGAAGTTCTTCCACGATTTTATCCAGGTTGTCCGTAAAATCAATCGTCAATGAAACTGCTACTTCAGAAGTAGTAATCATATCGATTGGTGTTTTATAACGTTCAAAGATCTCAAAAACCCTTCTTAAGAAACCATAAGCCAATAACATACGGCTAGACTGGATCTTAATCGCGATGATACCATCTTTGGCAGCAATAGATTTGATCTTTCCTTTTTCACTTTCCGCAGAGATTAAAGTACCGGCAGCAGAAGGCTCCATGGTATTCAATAACCTTACAGGGATTTTATATTTCTGTGCAGGGAATACCGACTGTGGGTGTAAAATCTTTGCACCGAAATAGGCAAGCTCCGCAGCTTCATCAAAAGAAAGGTGAGAAATCGGCTTGGTACCTTTAACAATCCTTGGATCATTGTTATGCATCCCGTCGATGTCCGTCCAAATCTGAACCTCTTCCGCAAGAATGGCAGCGCCGATTAAAGAAGCCGTATAATCACTTCCACCACGACGCAGGTTATCCACCTCACCAAAGCTGTTTCTACAGATAAAACCTTGGGTAATGAACAATTTATTTCCTTTATGCTGCTCCAATAAAGGCGTTAAATGTTTCGTGCTATACGGAACATCCGGCTCATTATCTTCATCAGTTTTCATGAAATCCAATGCAGGAAGCAATACCGATGGTACGCCGATCGATTTCAGGTAAATATGGTATAAGGTGGTAGACAACAGTTCACCCTGTGCCAGCACAACTTTTTCTTCAATTGGAGTGAAAATATCATTCACTAAAGAAGCTAGAAAACCAAAATGGTACTCCACTACTTCTTGTCCTTGTTCGCGAAACTCTCCTTCAGGCAATAGTTCAATAATGAACTCATTATATTTCTGGTGCAATGCGTTAATTAAGCTTAACGCCACCTGTTTATCCTCCTTTAAAAGTTTGCCTGAAATTTCCACTAAACTATTGGTTGTACCAGACACAGCTGATAGGACCACAATTTGCTCTTCGGCCGGATTAATGATATCCAGCAACTTTTTCATGCGCTCAGGGCTTCCTACAGAAGTTCCTCCAAACTTTAATATCTTCATTTAATTGAGGTAAGAATTTTATTTTTTGATAAATTGGCTATATACTTGTATAGTGGCCGTGAAATTAAAAAAATCGGCGATAATAAACGCTAATTACACAAAATAAAATTTGGAATTGCACATTTTAATCCTATTCTCACAAAACAAGCTGAAAGATTAAACGTTTATTCCTGCAAGAGTTAAAAAGACATACACAATCATATGCAATTAGAAGCAGCAACCCTAAGTACCATCAATCAATGGCTTAACGGCAATTACGACAGTAAAACGAAAGAAGAAATCCAACAACTATTAGATAAAGAAGCTTTTACTGAGCTGACCGACTCTTTTTATAGAAGTTTGGAATTTGGAACAGGAGGCCTTCGAGGCATCATGGGTGCCGGATCTAACAGAATCAACAAGTACACCATTGGAACGGCCACACAAGGGCTTTGCAACTACCTGAACAACAAATATCCGAATGAAAAAATCAAAGTAGCCATTGCGCATGATAGTCGCAATAACTCAGATTATTTCGCTGGAATCACTGCAGATGTGTTCACGGCCAATGGGATTCATGTGTATTTCTTCAAAGCATTGAGACCAACACCAGAACTTTCTTTCGCAATCAGAGAATTAGGCTGCAAAAGTGGCGTGATGCTTACTGCATCCCACAACCCTAAAGAATATAACGGATACAAAGCTTATGGCGCTGATGGCGGACAGTTTACCTCCCCAGATGACAGCATGGTCATGGACGAAGTGGCCAAAATCAAAAACATTGATGAGGTAAAATTTGACCGCATTGAAAGTAATTTTGAACTGATTGGAGAAGAAATTGATCAGTTATACCTGGATAAAATCACAGAATTATCAGTTTCACCTGAGGCGATTGCACGTCAGAAAGACCTTAAAATCGTCTTCTCACCTATTCACGGTACAGGAATTACCTTAGTGCCTCAAGCATTAGCCCAATTCGGTTTCACCAATTTGACTCTTGTTGAAGAGCAAAGCACTCCAGATGGTAACTTCCCAACGGTGGTTTATCCTAACCCAGAAGAAAAAGAAGCATTGACTTTAGCCCTTAAAAAAGCCGAAGAAATTGATGCAGATCTTGTTTTGGCTACGGATCCAGATGCTGACAGAGTCGGTATCGCGGTAAAAAATAACGATGGACAATTCGTATTGCTAAACGGCAATCAAACTGGTAGTCTTTTGATCAACTATCTATTGAGTGCATGGGAAGAAAAAGGAAAACTCACTGGTGACCAATACATTGTTAAAACCATTGTGACGACCAATATCATCGAGGAGATCGCTAAAAAGAAAAACGTAACCTTCTATAATACCTTAACCGGATTTAAATTCATCGGTCAACTGATGACTAGCCTTGAAGGTAAGAAAACCTTTATCGGTGGTGGTGAAGAAAGCTATGGCTACCTGATCGGAGAATTGGTTAGGGATAAAGATGCAGTGGTTTCCTGTGCTTTCATTGCAGAAATGACAGCTTTCTACAAAGATAAAGGCAGCAGTTTATACAATGCCATGTTAGATATGTATGTAGAATACGGATTGTATAAAGAAGAACTGGTATCGATCACTAAAAAGGGAAAAACTGGTGCAGAAGAAATTAAAGCGATGATGGAGAAATTCAGAAGCAACCCACCAGCAACACTTGGAGGTGCTAAAGTAGCTTTATTAAAAGATTATGAACTGGGCTTTGAAACTAACCTGAGCACTGGTGAGAAAACAAAACTAGACTTCCCTAAATCGGATGTACTGCAGTTTATCACCGAAGATGGTAGCATTGTTTCTGCAAGACCATCGGGAACTGAGCCTAAGATTAAATTCTATTGCAGCGTAAATACCGCTTTAAAAGACAAAGCAAGTTTTAAAGAAACTGACGCCCAACTTGGCGACAAGATTAAAGCAGTCATGAAAGATTTAGAGGCTTAAGCCTCTAAATCACCTTTCTATAAATTTAGTAGGTAATATTACCTTACTTCTTTCAGTTTGGGGTAATGATCTATCCGCAGACAGTTCCTGAAGAATAATATCAATAATCTTTTCAGCGATCTGTTCTATGGGTTGATCAACCACGCTGATGGGAGGTGTATGGATCTTGAAAACATCCTGATCATCATAAGCAACAATCATAAAACCATCATCAATAGGCTTCTTAATTTTCTTTAGGAAGAATAAGCCTCTTACCGCAAGGTAATTAGTAGAGAAAAATACCGCGTCAATCTTCGGATTCTCTTCAAACAAAGCTTTTAAGCGCTCATTGGTGTCTTCTTCCGTGCTATCGAAAGGAATTCGAACCAAAGTCTGCTCATTTACAGGGATCCCATGGTCTTTCAATGCCTGCTCATAACCTAAATAACGGTTATTGATCTGGTCCACATCCACATCTACGGTTACGAAAGCAATGTTCTTTCTTCCTTTCTTGATTAGAAATTCGGCAGCAGAATAACCACCTTTGAAGTTATCTACGACCACGTAGTTCACATCAAGATCCGACAGATTCCTATCGAAAATAACGACCGGTATTTTATCCTCCAATAACTGTTTGATGTCACCTTCAATCCCAGGAACCGGTGCGATGATGTAAGCATCAACCTTTCTTGATTTAAACATCTCAATTAAGTCCCTTGCTTTTGCCGGGTCATTCTCTGTACTGGAATAAGTGATTTTATAGCCTTTTTTATATGCTTTATCCTCAATCCGTCTTGCTATAGCCGAGAAAAACGGATTGGAAATATCTTCTACAATCAAACCGATAGTTTTGGTATTCCCTGTCCGCAGACTTCTTGCGATCTGATTCGGTTTAAAGCCTAGCTCAAGAATAATCCCTTCTACGCGTTTGATCACCTCCTTGCTGATGCGCATCTTTTCGGCTTTGCCATTTAAGATAAAGGAGACTGTGGTGATGGATACTTCTGCTTTTTTTGCAATATCCTTAATAGATGGAGGTTTCATTTGTAATATAATTTACAGGCAATCTAGAGAATTAATTGTTAATCTCCTCAAAGTATTTACCTGCAATTTTAACAAAGGCATCTTCATTTAAAGGTTTATGTAAGTAATTCCTAATTTCTTCGTTTGCAGAAGCCATCAATTCGTCGTCAGGATTCAAAGAAGTAGTCAGCATCACGACGATCGTTTTCGATTTATGCGCGACATCTATTTTCCGATATTCTTCCATAAAGTCCCAGCCACTCATACCTGGCATGTTTATATCCAGGAAAATGAGACCGGGTCGCTGCACGTCCACATCATTTTCATATTTCCCTGAAAAAGTCAAATAATCCAAAGCTTCCCTCGCTGAGGTGATCGCCATAATATTCACCTCTATATTCGTGTTCTGAACTATTTTCTTGTGGATATAATTGGTGGGAATGTCATCGTCAACAAGTAATACACAATTAAGACCCTTAAATTTTTTCATGCTTTATCTATCATTTTTAAGGCTAAAACAAAATGTACTGCCTTCATTCAAGGCAGATTTTACAAAAATCTCCCCGCCGTGGAGTTCCACAATCTTTTTACAGTGCGAAAGTCCAATTCCATGTCCTGCATAATCTTCCTTGCAATTTAGACGTTGAAAAATCAAAAATATCTTTTCCTTATAGCGCTCTTCGATTCCGATTCCATTGTCGCTAAACTCAAAATTCCAATGCTGCTCGGCATAGGAGGCGGTCACCTGAATTTTCAATATACCTTCTTTTTTCCTGAATTTTAAAGCATTGCTGAATAAGTGTCTGAAAAGCTGCTTCAACGCCTTTTCATAAGCAGGAACACGCGGTAAATTTTCATAATCAACTTCCAGATGGAGCGACTCCGTTTCTTCAGCAAACTCTAGCTGAAGCGAGGCCATTAAATCATTGCAATCCAATAATTCCTTTGGCTCATGGGTCCCCAAACGCGCATAATCCAAAACGCCTTTGATCAGGTGTTTCATTTTTTCTGCGGATTCAGCAATGTAATCCAGGTACAAAGCGCCGTTCTCATCAAACTGTTCACCATACTCCTTTTTCAATAAGCCCGTAAAGTTTTTAACAGTCAATAGCGGCTCCTGCAAGTCGTGGGACGCAATATATACAAACTGTTCCAGTTCTTTATTTCTGAATTCCAGCACCCTCGCATATTCCTTCAGGGCTTTTTCTGAATTCAGCTTATCTGTAAGGTCTCTGGTAAACTTAGAAAAACCAATCACCTCATTCTCGTCATCATAAACAGTGGTAATGGTCACATGTGCCCAGAATTGCTCCCCATTTTTCTTGATGCGCCAACCGCGATGATGCGCTTTACCATTCAATAACGCCTCTTCCAGCAAATGATCAGGGATTTTATTCACTCTGGCTTCTTCGGTATAAAACAACCTGAAATCCATGCCCCGCATCTCTTCAGAGCTATATCCTTTGATCATCTCCGCTCCTTTGTTCCAACTGCTGACACATCCATGCTGATCAAGAAATAAAATCGCATAATCCTCGATTTCCCCCAATATTTTTAAAAGTAAGGGTTGAGGTTGACTTAAATTGTTCTGCATGGAAAAGCTAGTAATTTTCCTGAACAATATTCAAAAGTCAAGCCACGCTAAATTACCCGTAAAAACACCTATAGGAATCAATTTTTTGCAGGAAAGCGAAAAAAAATTGTCCTTCTTTTTTCCCAAACAGGGAATTGGGGAACTCAAAGTTAATTCCTTATTTGCCCATCCCCTTTTACGATCCATTTTTCTGTGACCAATTTCTCCAATGCGAAAGGTCCTCTTGCATGAAGCTTCTGCGTAGAAATTCCAATCTCAGCACCTAATCCAAACATCTGTCCGTCTGTGAAGCGAGTAGAGGCATTCCAGTAAACTACGGCAGCATCTACCTCTTCTAAAAACTGTTCCGCTTCTGCTGAATTTTCCGTGATGATGGCCTCAGAATGCTTCGAAGAATATTCGGAGATATGACCTAATGCTTCCTGGATATTTTCCACGACCTTAACAGAACACTTATAATCAAGAAATTCTCTTCCAAAATCTTCGCATGCTGCATGGACCAAATACGGGTAATCCGACTCCTTTAAAAGGCTAAAAGCATGGTCGTCCGCAAACACTTCAACCTGATGCTCAGCCAGTAACGGCGCCAACAATTCTAAAAAGTCAGCAGCAATTGTTTTATCTACTAACACCGTATCCAATGCATTACATACTGAAGGACGGGAAACCTTGGCGTTCTGAACAATTTCAGCTGCTGCAATCAACTTTGCCGATTCCGCAACGTAAGTATGACACACACCTGCTCCGGTCTCAATAACGGGTACAAGGGCGTTTTTACGCACAAAAGAAATAAGTTCATTGGAGCCACGGGGAATGATGACGTCAATATATTTTTCTGCCTGAAGGATTTCCAGGATATATTTCCTATCCGCTGGCAATTGCTGCACAATATTTTGATCCAATCCTGATTCCAGTAAAACTCCCTGGATCAAGGAAACTAGAAAGAGATTGGTATGAAAAGCATCTTGTCCGCCACGTAACAAACAAACATTTCCTGACCGGATACATAAAGAAGCAACATCGATCGTCACATTAGGTCTGGATTCATAAATGACACCCACCACTCCTAAGGCTACTGTTTTCTTTTGAATCAGCAGACCGTTCTCCATTTGCTTACTGGAAATCAATTGATTAGTTGGATCCGGCAACAACGCGACATCCTTTAAACTATTGGCCAAACCTGAAATCCGATCAGCATTCAATAGCAGCCGATCCTTTTTTGGATCGGCATCAGACATTTTTTCCAGATCCTTTAGATTCTCTTCAATAATCTGAGTAGAATGGTCCAAAATTACCGCTGCCAAACTATGGAGCAATGCCTGCTTTCCTTCATCGCTTAAAGAAGCGATGGAATGCCTGGCTTTCTTAGCATTTATTAACTGATTTTCTATAGCTTCCATGTTTGTTATAAGATAACGATATCACTGGCGTTCGCAATCTCCAGGTTATGTTGTTTTAAATTATTTTCAATATTTTCAGAGGAGGCTTTAGCCCTTGCCACCCCAACGATGTTCATTTGAGCATCGACCAGCTCAAATATTTCTCCATTTGCAAATGGGGCAACTACTGCAGCCACACCTACAGCCAGTAAACTTTTACGTGCTCTAATGGCCTCTACAGCGCCTTCATCTACCATTAACCTGCCAGTCACCAGACTTCCACTCGCCAGCCATTTATTTCTGGCTGGTATAGAGCAATTTTTAGGGGCACACACGGTACCCGTTTTTTCGGCTACTGCATCCAGGATGCCATTTGGCGTTCTAATTCCAAATATGACCACTTTAATCCCCATAGTAGAGGCCAGGTGGGCAAAGGTCAGCTTGGACACCATCCCGCCTAATCCAAGATCAGAAGTTTTCTTATCGGCAAGGGAGAACACCTCATTATTGATGGAATCTATTTTCTCTACTACTTTTCCGTCTTTATCCAATACGCCAGGAACGGAAGTCCCCAGCAAGATCAGTGAAGCGCCAAAACCTACACCTAGCAGGGTGGCCAGCTCATCATTATCAGAAAATCTCAATTCCAGATCGCTCACCACATCATTTTCGTTTGCAATTGGAATGACCCCATTTTTCCACAGCTCTTCATAGGTTTCTTTAAGCTGTAGAAATTGCGTTCTATTAGAGAAATGACGACGCTCACAAAGACTCTGAGCCATCTGAATGCCATAGGGGTAAAAATGTTTTGAATAGGTATTTAACAATATGGGGTTCCCGATAGCCGCAGCAGCTTTCCTTTCGGAGATTTTCCCTTTATAATTTTTAATGTATTGCTTTCCAGCAGCAACGGCACCTGAAGAAACCAGAATTAATCTATGTCCTTCCGCCAGTTGGGCAACCTGTGCCGCTACATCAGCAATTACACCCTCATCCAACTCCCCTTTTGGGGTAGTAATGGAGGCAGTACCTAATTTCAAAACAAGTATCGGCTTATTCATTTCTATTGAATTTGTTGTTTTCTATTGAATTGTGATGGTTTTCTATTGATTTTGATAGCTTTCTATTGAAATGAAGAATCCTTTATGATTTTAAGAATCCCCAATTAAAAGCCCTAAAATAGAAATTTTACCTTATTTTTCTCATCAAATACTTTATCTACAGTCAGTTTAGTAATGATATTTTCAAAATAAAGATGATGATCTAAAATAAAGCAGAAAGAAACAAAAAAAACTGCTGGATGTACTTCAATTACCTCCAGCAGTTTTCTCTTTTACAGCTTAGTGGCTGCTTTATGAAGTGATTAAGCTCGCATCTAAAGTAATTTCCAGGTTATAAGCTTTGCTGACCGGGCAATTTGCTTTGGCTCCCTTTGCAATTTCCTGAAACTGTTCTTCAGTAATCCCAGGAACACTTGCTTTTAAAACTAAATGAGAACTGGAGATCACGCCATTGTCTAGCGAAATTGTCGCTTTAGTTTCCAGTGTATCAGGTGTGAAACCTGCCTCTGTTAAGTCCAGACTTAATTTCATCGTAAAACAGCCCGCATGCGCAGCCGCCATCAGCTCTTCAGGATTCGTACCAATACCATCAGCAAATCTGCTGTTAAAAGAGTATTGGGTCTGATCTAAAACTTTGCTATCTGTGCTCAGGTGACCAGCACCTTCTTTGATTGTGCCATTCCAAACGGCTGTTGCATTACGTTTCATAATTTATTGTTTTATGGAGGTTATAAAGTTTAATAGTGTATCTATAGTTCTACAGTTATTTTGCTGCTAATGGATAGCAAATCATCCTGACTTAATATCGAATCATTCTGGTTCAATGCAATTTATCAATTTAACCTGGCTTTCAATTGGAATTCTGTAATCTGTGTGGGTAAAATAATTAAATCTGTACCCATTGCGCTTAGAATAAAATTACGACTTTTAGGGTTAATTCAATTTAAGTAAAATGTTAAAAGACCTGACTATTATTCCTTCCGAACCAAACGATATTGATCGCATTTTTGAACTCTACGATGATGCAATTGCTTATCAAAAGACGGTATTCAAAAAACACTGGCAGGGATTTGAACGCAGCTTAATTGAAAGAGAAATTCAGGAAGGCAGACAATGGAAAATCGTCATCGAAGGACAAACAGCCTGCATTTTTGCCATCGACTTTAATGATCCGCTCATCTGGAAAGAAAAAGATGCAGATCCTTCCATCTATATCCACCGCATTGTGACGAATCCAGCATTCAGAGGCTATCATTTTGTGAACATCATCATTGAATGGGCCAAAGCATATGGCGCTAAAAAAGAGAAGAAATACATTAGGTTAGACACCTGGGGAGATAATCCAAAACTTATCGCTTATTACGAAAAATGTGGCTTCAATTATCTGGGGAATATTGTCCCGGAAGCATCGGAAGTATTGCCTAAGCATTATGAAAACATTGTATTGGCAATATTTGAAATTGAGATCAATTGATCTTATTCTGATAACCGTATAAAAAAATAGCTACGAAATCTTTTGGATCTTCGTAGCTACAAAAGGCATAACATCATAAATTTAAATTTTGAAAGATTTTATGTCCATTTAAGCTTTGCACTTAAAACCATAAACGAATAAAATAAAGAGAAGCAAAATAATTATAGGCCTTAACATCATTACTTTAATCCAGCAAAAAGCAATAAAAACTTTAATCCATCCTACTCTATTCTGGGTTTTCGGAACGCCCTTTATCACCTATACAAATTAGGTATAAAGAAATTCCTTAACAGGGTCAAACGACACAAAAAAATATAACTATTTCTCTTTATTCCGATTTTTATTCAGCTTGATCTTAATCTTACCATCTTCCCCATCAGTTGCCAGTAAATGAAGTACAATCCCCTTCATTCTGCGCTCCTGAATTTCCCTTTTATCAGTAATATCCGCATCTTTTTTCGGATTTCTAAGCGGCACATCTACTGCAATATTCGTCCCTTTCGACATAGAGTATACTCCAGATACATCCATATTCAAGAGACTAGAATTGATTTGCATTGGGGCAATCGTAATCAGCGGCCCACGAACATCAAACTTACCATTCAGGTTACTAAAGGTAATATTGTCCAAGTCCCTGAATGGAAAAGCAAATTTACCCACACTTTTTACCGGTTCAAACTGCAGTAATGCCCCCTGTTTTAAGTCAAAAACGATATTACCGCCTAAGGAATTGGTCACCACCCTTCCCTGATCGGTAATCAACCCCCCAATCGTAGACTTAGAAAAAAGAAAACCTTTCAAGTTTTTAGAAGTAAGCGTAGTCATACCGAAGTTATCAAAAGAATAAAAGAAGTTTTTAATATCTACGTTAGATAAAGACGTATTTACCAAAAAACGATTCATATTTCCTTTTTGGGAGATATTCCCATTTACTTTCATAGCACCTCCGCCATGTTTCACAGAAATATTTTTCATACCTATACCGGCTTCAGAAAGAAACAGATCTGCGGTTACATCCGTACCGATAAACTTATTATAATATACTTTGGCGACTCTTAAATGCATATCTACCTTACTCTTCTCAAATAAATCATTCACATCTTCCGAGAAACTGGTATTTTTTGAAGATTTTTTCGTCGCTCTAGCAGGCTTTCTTGTCCCCAGGAAACCTAAAAACTCTCCTAAATGTAACTGCGGACTTCTAATCTGCCAGTTCAGCAAGATCTTCTCTGGATCGTTATAATATAAATTCAGGAAATTACGAATCTGTCCATCCATCATTACGATACTCTTTCCACTCTGCAAACGGATATTTTTAATAAACAGATCATCCGTAGTAAAATTCAAAGACACAGCAGTATTCGTAAAGTTCAACTTCCTCGGTACATAGCTTACATCCGCATTCACTACATCAATTACACCGGTCACCAATGGTTTATGGAGTTTAAAATCAACGATATCTGCTTTATAAGCCAGCTTCACTGTTGCTGTTCCTTTTCCAAATTTCAAGGTTTCCGTCCCAATAGCTTTATTCAGCTTTGCTACGGCAAATTTCGACTTGAACACTCCTGTAGCAATAGGTTTCTCCAAATCAAGAATCATCATCGTATCAATTGAAAAAGGCATTTCTGTATAGGAACCTGTAAATCCATATAACTTAATCGCAGAATTCGGATCAGTAAAGCCTTTACCCTTTTCATAATTATTAGTAAAAGTACCTTTAAAGTTACAGCTATCAATAATGGCTCCTGGAGTCTTTAAAACGTTGTCTTTTACAATCGCCGTCACATTAATTTCCGGATCACCACCTGGCCCCATGTCCCCGTTAAGAATACAACTGGCATCTATTGGTGTTTTCAAATCAAACATCAGCAGCTTCTCCGTAATATTTGGTGCCAGTAAATTAGCCGCATTTTTCCATAAAATCGAAGGTGCCTTAATGTCAATTTTAAAAGTTGTATTCTCTTTTGAAGTGTCGAATTGAGCACCGATGATAAACGGATCGTTCCCAATGTTCAATTGATTAGGCGCGACCAGGATAATCCCTGTATCTTCATCGTAATTGATCTTAAAAGGACCTTCCAGCACCTTATCTTTGATGAAGCTGCCTCTTCTCGTATTAAAGGCCATGCTCTTTGCCAGCGTCTTTAACTTCAAATTTGCCTCCCAGCCTGAAAATGAATAATCCATCTTTCCATCCAGATCCGCGACTTCAAAATGAAACAATTTATGCCCTTTCCTATTGTCAACAATAAAATTCACATTATTTAAGCTGAATTGTTTCAATTGGGCATCCGTACTGCCCTTAGTCGAATCTGTTTTCTTCTTATCCTTTTTCCTAAAAACGGCGGTATTGCTATAGCCGGATGTATCTGTAAACAAATCTATTTTAGCATTATTAATACCTATCTTCCTGATCTCAATAGTTCCTTTTAACAAAGCCATTGTATTTACTGAGACTTCAAAATCCTGCGCCTCTAATAAAGTATGCTGGTGTACTTTCCAAAGACTATCTTTAATCACTACATTTTTGAGACTGATAGATACCCCAGGAAAACCTTTAAAAAAGGTGGGATCCATACTGCCAATGGTTAAAGATCCATTGAGGTTTTTATTTAATTGTTCTGTTATTGTAGCTAGCAAGGTCTTTTTATTTGCATTTACATACAAACCGAGTCCAACAAAAACGAGAGCAACAAGAGCGACTAAACCAATAAATATTCTAAGCGTAATTTTAGACCAGCGAGGCATTTTTTCCATGTGTAAAAAGCTAACGTTTTTAACTATCAAATTGTTTGGCACCAAACTGGTTTGCAGGACAATTACTACAATTTATAAAAAAACCCGGTAAGTCTAAACTTACCGGGTTGCAAAAAACGTTAAAACAATTAATCTATAGTAGCCATATCAATAACGAATCGATAACGAACATCACCTTTTAGGGTACGCTCATACGCCTCATTGATCTGATCCATTCTGATCATTTCCACATCAGAAGTGATGCCATGCTCTGCACAATAATCTAACATTTCCTGTGTTTCCTTGATGCCACCCACCAAAGAACCTACCAGACTGCGGCGACCAAAAATTAATTGAACCGCATGTACTTCCGAAGGCGTTGGAGGAACACCCAACAAAATCATCACTCCATTAGTGCGCAATAAAGCAAGATACTCGTTGTAATCATGTTCTGCAGAAACCGTATCAATGATAAAATCAAACGTATTCGCCAGACCTTTCATCGTCTCTTTTTCGGTAGTCAATGCAAAATGGTGAGCACCTAACTCTTCTGCATCTTTTGCCTTTCCTGGAGAGCGACTCAACATCGTCACCTCAGCGCCCATAGAGGCGGCAAGTTTTACAGCCATATGACCCAAACCGCCCAAGCCCACTACTGCTAGTTTATGACCTTTTTTTACGCCCCAATGTCTCAAAGGAGAGTAAGTAGTGATCCCTGCACAAAGCAATGGCGCCACTTTTTCCAATGGTAGCTTATCTGAAACGCTCAGAACAAATCCCTGCGTTACGACAATATGCGTGGAGTAACCACCATAAGTGATCGTTTTTTTATCCTGCTCAAAAGAGTTATAAGTCTGTGAGTGTCCGTTTTCGCAATACTGCTCCTGATGGTCTTTACAGTTATTACAATGACCGCAGGAATCTACAAAACAGCCTACACCTACGGTATCGCCTACTTTGAATTTACTGACATTAGCCCCTACCCGGCTCACTTTTCCTACAATTTCATGGCCTGGAACAACAGGATACATAGTACCTCCCCATTCGTTTCTTGCCGTATGAATGTCTGAATGACACACCCCACTATATAAAATTTTGATCTCCACATCATCTGCACCCGGCTCCCGGCGAGTCAACTGAAAAGGTTCCAATGGTTTATCTGATTTATGAGCTGCGTATGCTTTTACTGAAGTCATATTTTTGTGATTAGTTTATCTATAAATAACGAAACTACTAAAAATGTTTTAGCTAAAAACTATACCTCAACCCAAATTGCATCTGGAATCTGGAAGCAAAGAAATCTTTCGCATAAGTACTCGTATTATTCACATCATATGTATAGATGGGATAACTTGTTGGAGTTCCGGCAGTCACCGCTTTCAGACCTACACTTGCCATAGAATTATAGGTATTTGGAGAGAAATACTGAACACCCCAGTTTTTATTCAGCAAGTTCGTTAAGTTCACAATGTCGTAAGTGAAAGTCAGCGTATGTTTATGTCCGGCTGCTTCAGATACAATCAGGTCCTGTGAAAATCTAAAATCTGCCTGTACATTCCATGGCGTACGTGCACCATTACGCTCTGTAAACAATCCTCTTCTGGTTTTCAAATAACGATCACCGTCTATAAAGGCATCAAATGCAGCGGCTTGTTGGATCCCATCCGGTGTTTTCGCGAAAAACTGCGGCGTCTCTCCAGCTTTCGGAACGTAGACTAAACTCACATTCTGTCCAGTACCATTGATCGTTGTATTCAGGAATCCATAAGAATAAGGTGAACCCGACTGCGCGCTGAAGAACAAGGAGAAATTGGCTGTATATTTATTGCGGCTATCCCAGGCATGTTTAAAATTAACAGTAGACACGATGCGGTTGCGGATATCAAAGTTAGAATAAGCAAGCCCTGGATGATTAGGATTTAAAGCCTGATTCAATTGCCAGTTAGATTCCATTGAGTTTCTGATCCCATTGGTGATATCTTTCGATTGTCCGTAAGTATACGCTGCCATTACATCCAGGCCAAAAGGAAAGGACTTGCTCACTTGTCCGGTTAAACTATATCTGTACCCCTGACTGGTATTCGACAGTAAATACGCATTGCTATAAGAAGGGTTAATTTTATTATTGCTAGTCGGATAAATAGGCTGCTGATGCTCCGTATCATATATATTATAGGTCGGATTATCCGTAAAATTCACTTGTTGAAACTTTAGATCATGAATCACCTTTGTAAAAATCCCTTCCACACTAAATTTCCATAGATCATCAGTTTTATAATCGAAAGCTAAACTTGACCTCCATGTTTTAGGCATTTTGAAATTGTTGTCGATCAGATCGACTTGTGTTGCGCCATTGGCATCATTCACATTTACTCCTTGTTTTGCTACATATCCTGCCTCTCCATTCCCATTCAGCGCATCTTTAATCGGATCAGATCCTGCAGCTGGTTTAACCAATGGTTTTGCCGGGTCATAATTATATTTTTGATCATAAGCACCAAAGGTCACGCCATTATTATAATAGGCATAGCCTAACCAGGCAAATGGAACTCTTCCGGTAAACAATCCGCTTCCCCCTCTTAAAATCATTCTTTGATCACCATTGATGTCATAATTGAAGCCAATTCTTGGCGACACCTGAACTTGTCCGAGGTAATCATTTTTGATATCTTTTGGTTTTGTGTAGGTAAAAGTGGCTCCATAATTAGGATCTGCAGGTGCATTAATCGTCTTATCACTTAAAGGCTGTTTATTTGGCAAATCAGCAAGGTCTAACCTCAAACCATAAGTCAGCTTAAATCTATCTGTGATTTGAAACTGATCTTCTCCATAAACACTGTACATGTTCAACTTAAATTCAGCCGGAGGATTGGTCATAATGTAATCCCTACTGTTGTTGGTATAGTTGTAATTGGTGCGTACACGGGATGGTTGGTTTTTCAAAAAATCGTCGATACTGCCATAAGCCACACGTCCATTCCAGGCATTCACAAAACCATAAGTGATGTTATACAGTTCATTATGTGTACCAAATGTGATGGTGTGTTTTCCTTTTGTAAAGGTGAAATTGTCTGTAAACTCAAAGGTTTTTTGTTTCATATTGAAGATACTCGCTTCGCGGTCGGTGCCCAGGAAAATCGTTCCACCACGAGAACTGATCTCAATCTGCGGTACTGCCGGGTTTCCTAATGGGTCTCTAAAATCATGAATATTAGAATAGCCAATCACCAAACTATTGGAAGAATTATTAGAAAGCCTGCTTTTCAATTCGGCAACTGTAGAACTCTGATTATTCGTCTGCTTAAAGTCGATTCCAGAGAACCTGAAATTGGCCTGGTCTCTTTCTAAATTTGTCGCCTCTGAATGGATGGTGTTGTTACGAATCGTCAATTGATTTTTATCATCAATATTCCAATCTAAACGATTAAAAAACTTGTTGGATTTCGAGTAGATATTGTAATTTCCTGCTGTACCTGGATCAATTCCATAGGCATTGATCATGTGGTCAGTAATCGATTTGGCCTCATCAGAGGTGATGAGTTTCATATCCGGCGATCCAGCACCTAAAATAACGGGATCTTGTCTTCTGGTGAGTTCCTCGTTGGTAAAGAAGAAAAGTTTATCCTTTATAATTGGAAGCCCCAGGCGAAAGCCCGTTTGATAATCATGAAAGGCAGCGGGTTCTTTGGAATTATCTCCAATTTTATTCCTACCGATCAGTGCTGCATTTCTACCATATCCATACACGGACCCACTCACATCATTGGTACCAGAACGCGTCACCGCATTCACACTTCCCCCTGTGAAGTTTCCTATTTTCACATCATATGGCGCCAGTAAGACCTGTACATCCTGTATCGCATCCAAAGAAACAGGGTTAGTACGTGTACTGCTGCCAGGCATCCCTGAGCTTCCACTCTGACCACCGAGAGAAGGACTGAATCCTATCGCATCATTATTGATGGCACCATCAATGGTTACGTTATTATACCTGAAATTCGTTCCTACAAAGGAATTATCTTTACTTCCCTGAGGGGTTAAACGGGTTAAATCGGTCAGGCTCCGACTCACCGTAGGCAGTGTTTTAATTTGTTGTTCGCCGATTTTAGTACCCGCTCCCAGTTTTGCACCACCTTTGGTACCTGCTACCACCACTTCATTCAATTGCTGACCTTCTTCGGGCAGCATAAAATCCAGGCGCAAGTCTACGCCCAGGTTTAGTGTAATTGCTTTTTGCTGCTGGGGGCTATAACCTACATAACTTACAGTCACCTGATAAGGCCCACCAGGATTTAAGTTGTTCACCCGATATGCTCCATCCTTACCCGTTACAGCACCATATTTTGTGCCAGTTGGCAGGTGTAAAATGAGTACGCTTGCGCCGGGGATACTCATCCCTTTACCATCACGAACCTTACCATTCATGCTGGAGGTAGTCACCTGAGCCTGAACTCCAAGTCCTATAAACACAAGGAACATCAACGCCAGGTAAACCACATAATTGCTGAATTCTTTTTTCATTTTCTAGGTTTAAATTTTTATCAAAACTAGTTTGGCAGGATCACGTTAATATTAAATTAACATGAACACGAAGAAGGCTTAACATGAGATTAAAACCAGATTAAAACGGAATTAAAATCCTCATTTTCAGTAGTTAAACTTAAGAATTCAAAATCTCTAAAAGCGATGACAAATCGAATCTAACCAGTATAAATAAGTTAAATTAATGTTATGATTATGTTAAGGAGGTCAGAATTCAAAAATCCGATCTCCTTAACCATATACTTCCCAACTCTGACTAAAGTTCCGGAAGACAAGCCTGCTCTACCAGCACCTTTACCTTAGATTACACAAACGTTTGCATAAGCTATCAAAAAGATAAAAAGCCATAAAATATCTTTCAAATTATAAATGGCGATCTGAAAGCTGAACCACGTCCTGAGACAGGACTAAGAAAGGAAGCATACTTTTCCTACAATCTGTATTCAGAGCAAACCAAACTACACAAACGTTTGCGCAACAGTAAACCAACTGAGTATCAAACCTTCTTCTGAACTTATAGAGAATTAAATTCATCTCTAAACCCAATCTTTATGAAATTAACCAACCTCTATTTAAAGCCGGTTTTACTGCTGCTGCTGCTATTTACCTCCCTAACTTCCTGTCAAAAGTCTATGCTGACGGAAAACATGGAGAAACAACAGCGGGAACAAAATCAAACCTTAGCGCTTGCTGGTACAGAAAATGCCGCACCATCGCAGCACATTTTCTTTTCTTTTCCTTCAGATGCCATTGCAAAAATTCACAAAATTAAGATTACACAGTCCGCTAATGCAGAATATTTTTCTGTTCACAATTACTCTGGCGGCTACAATGGTTTACAGCAAACCCCAGACAATTCATTTGGCACACCAAATATTCTGATTGCTTCACATTGGGATCCGAATACTGCAGGCGGCGTGTTCTCAAGAGTAGCCTATACTGCAACAAACACCCTCAGTGGTAGATTCGGTGGTGAAGGTGATGGCTACAAAACGATTAATCCCTATCAATGGGCACTCAATACCTGGTACAATATTGCCATTAGGTCATGGAAACTCAATGGAGAGCTATTTATTGGCACCTTCATCCAAAACATGAGTACCGGAACCTGGTTCCACACTTCCACCCTCGCCATTCCAGAGCGCACCACCTTTTTAGGCTCCGGGAATGATTCCTTTCTAGAAAATTGGACAGGCAGCAATCCAGCTTACGATGGCAGTTTCATTAGAAAAGCTTTTTTCAAGGACTGCTGGAACCTAAGCACTACTAACGTATGGCAAAAACATACCAGCAGAAGTTTCAGTGCTAATGCTGGTGATGAAGGGAGAAATGGCATCTACGACCGTGCTTTTAATTCCGGATATGATGCAGCGGAAGATGCCTATTTTATGGAACATGGAGGCAGTGTACAACCTGATGCCGCTTTTGGCACTGGGCGGACTTTAGCACTTCCTGCACAAACCAATCAGGGAACTGCGCCAGTGATTACAGTTGGAGAAACTCAATCAGTATCTGCAATTTACGCTGGAACTACAGTTTACATCAACTGGACCAACAATGCCACAAAAACTCCGCAATTTTCTTCAAAAGTGGAATTACTAGATCCAAGCGGAAATGTTGTCCAGACAATTAATGAAGTGCTTCCACAAAAAAGAACGGCAACCTTCAGCAATGTTACGATTGGCAGCGGAACTTACACCGCCAGGGTAACCATCACCGATATTTTTAACCAGGTCGCTCCTGCAATCAGTTCGGCACTAGTTCCGGGGGATCCACCTGCTACCTGGTACAGACTGAAAAATGCATCCAGTGGGTTATACTTATCTGTAGAAGCAAACAGCACAGCAAATAGCGCCTATATTGTACAATCGATCAGCAGTGCAGGCGCAGAACAAAAATGGAAGTTAAGCTCACAAAATGGGGCAACTGTGCTGATCAATGGTAACAGTAATAAAGCCATAGACATTTCTGGAGGAACTCAAACCATTGGCTCCAATGTAATCCAATATACGATCAGCAATGCCATCAACCAGCAATGGAACCTGGTGTCTGTTGGTACTAATAAATATGTCATTCAGAGCAATATGTCCAACCATTATATCCTGGATAATCCAGGCAGCAGCAGCACCAATGGTCAAAGGCTTGTTTTGTATACTATGAATGGAACTACAGGTACTGCCAATCAACAATGGATCTTAGAAGCTCAATAAATAATCATTTACAATAATAATGCAGCGGCAATCGCCATAAATCTGATAAGAAAAAAGAAATGGCTTTTAGTTTTTACACTAAAAGCCATTTATATATAAAATACGCCAGTATTTAATTAATACCAGTTTGTAATTAGATCAGCACTATTCTGCTTCACGTAAATTTAAAGTCTTTGTGGTATTCGACCTGATTTCTTCCGTCATTTTCATGTTCTTGCTCAGTGCATGGCCATACGAAGGAATCATAGCAGTCAATTTTTTCTGCCATTCTTTGCTTTTCAGTTGTTCTCCAAAACAACGTTCCATTAAGGTAATCATAATAGAAACCGCAGTAGATGCACCTGGTGAAGCACCCAATAAAGCAGCAATAGAGCCATCGGCAGCGGTAACTACCTCTGTTCCGAATTCTAAGATACCACCATGTTCCTCATCTTTTTTGATCACCTGAACACGCTGACCAGCAGTTTCCAGTTCCCAATCTTCCATTCTAGCAGTTGGCAGGTATTCTCTTAAAGCCGTCATACGGTCTTCCGGAGATTGACGCACTTGATTGATTAAATATTTTGTGAGTGGTAAATTGTCCAGTCCGGCAGAAATCATCGGGCGGATATTATTTACCTTAATTGACATCGGAAGGTCCATTAAAGATCCATTTTTCAGGAATCTTGTAGAAAACCCTGCATAAGGACCAAAAAGCAATGCTTTTTTACCGTCGATCATTCTGGTATCTAAATGAGGAACAGACATCGGTGGTGCACCAACCGAAGCTTTACCATATACTTTAGCATCATGACTGGCGATTACATCTGGATTGATACATTTCAACCATTGTCCACTTACCGGGAAACCACCAAAACCTTTACCTTCAGGAATATCAGATTTTTCTAACAATGGCAATGAGCCACCACCAGCACCGATGAAAACAAATTTAGCTTTCACTATACGTTTATCGCCAGTAGCTTCGTCTTTTACTTTCACTTCCCAAAGCCCATTCTTTTGCTTCAATTTCTTCACATCATGAGAAAAGTGCATGCTTACCCCTTCCATTTTCTGAAGCGTGTCGAACATCATTCTGGTTAATGCCCCAAAATTCACATCAGTTCCCATGGTCATTCTTGTTGCAGCTACTTTTTCTTTAGGATCACGTTGATCCATCACTAAAGGCATCCACTTTTTCAATTGATCAGGATCTTCGGAATACTTCATTCCTTCGAAAAGAAGATTTTCCTGTAATCTGTCGTAACGTTCACGTAAAAACGCAACATTTTTCTCTCCCCACACAAAACTTACATGTGGAATGCTCTTAATAAATGTTTCGGGTGATCCTACCAGGTTGTGATTAACCAGGAACGACCAAAACTGCTTGGATACTTCAAAAGATTCTGCAATAGCTACCGCTTTTCCAGTTTCTACTGAACCATCTGCTAATTGTGGCGTATAATTTAGCTCACAAAATGCAGAATGTCCGGTGCCGGCGTTATTCCAGGCATCAGAACTCTCTGCCGCAGCAACATCCAGTCTTTCAAAAATTTCTATGGTGATATCCGGCTGCAGTTCCTTAAGTAATACACCTAATGTGGCGCTCATTATCCCTGCTCCAATCAATACAACATCCGCAGTTTTTTCCGAATTACTATTCTTACGAGTCATTTATTTGAATTTTTATGCAAAAATACAATACCTTATCAAATAATCCTTAAGAAAACAAGATGTTTTACGAATTATTTCCATCAATTTTCAGAAATCCAAAAAATACCCTTGATAAATGAGGTAAAGACTGGAGAAATCCTCCCCATTTTTAGGTAAATTTTCATTTACTCTAATTTTATTACCTAAATTGATAGGATACTTTCTTTTACTACCCTATAATTCACACAAAGAAAACTCAGAATATCAGCTACTTAAGCCTTCATTTGTTTGTCATTTTTATATGACTTAGCTGGTATAATATGGTCTAACTCCAGCCGGATGCGATCTTGTTCTATCAATTCCTTCAATTCTGCTTTTTTAGGTAAGTATAATCGATATTTACTGGCAAATAATTTTTCATTCTCTGCCAGCACAGAATATTTAACGATAGTTTCATCCTTCTCACTACAAAGTATGATGCCAATAGTGGGATGATCATCCTTTCCTTTTTTCAAGTCATTGTACATCCTGACATACATATCCATTTGCCCAATCGCACTGTGGGTAAGCTGATCTGTTTTCAAGTCAATCAATACAAAACATTTCAGGTAATAGTTGTAGAAGACCAGATCAATAAAAAAATCAGCAGTATCTGTCACGATATGTTCTTGTCTTCCTACAAAAGCATATCCTTTTCCCAGTTCCATTAAAAATTGCTGCAGATGATTGATGAGTATGCTTTCTATGGTACTTTCTGAAGTTTTGGTATCCGTAGGCAAACCTAAAAATTCAAAGATATAAGAGTCCTTGATGAGTTCCTGAGCATTTGGAATTTCCTCCTCCCTGTTTCCAGCACCCGCCCCACATACTGCGACCTGATGTTTCGCTGTAAGGTGCGCGTGTCCCAGCCTCCTTCAACAGCAAACCGAATGTACTCGGCTCTTAAATCATTGCTTTCAATTCGGCTAATGATGCGGTAGTGTGTCCAGCTCAATTTGGTACTCACTGCGTTCCAAATTGAAAAAGCATTATAAAATGCCCTCATATTGTTCAAATTACGCTCATCAAAGCCCTTTCCAAACTCCAGCGTAAGCTGCTGAGCTAATTTTTTCAATACTGATTTACCATAGGCCGCTTTTGCATTTGACCAGGTAGCTGCAAGTTATTTAAAGCAAATTGCCGACCATGATCACCATCGTCCAGACCACAAAGCGTTCAAAGTGCTGGAAAAAGAATATAAAGTCCTCAAAGCGCAGCTGGAACACCTGCCCGGTAAGCCCGCAGAACAAAATTCAGGTACAAATACCTGATTTTAGACCAACCATTTTTTTAATGCCATAAGCTATTTATCTTCCCAAACAGTTAAGGGAGATTCCTGTCAAAAAAATAATAAAACAATTCCCCCTGTTTAATTGCTGTTATAATCTAAATACAAAATCAGAAGCGTATGATCTCAGTGAACCCAACGAATGGAAAAACGATAAAAACCTATATAGAAGACACAGAAAAGCAGGTCAATACGAAAATAGAAAAGACACATCAGGCTTGGTTAAAATGGAAAGAAACCCGTTTTTCTGTGCGTGCAGAGTTCCTTAGAAATACTTCCGCAGTACTGTTAAAACGGAAAACTGAACTGGCCACTTTAATGGCTAAAGAAATGGGAAAACCATTGCCTGCAGGAATTGCCGAAATTGAAAAATGTGCAGCTGTATGCGATTTTTATGCTTCAAATGGCGCTAATTTTCTAAAAGATGAGCTCATTGCCACCGAAGCCAGTAAAAGTTATGTCAGCTTTCAGCCATTAGGCGTGGTTCTGGCGGTGATGCCCTGGAATTTCCCCTTCTGGCAATTGTTTCGTTTTTTAGCTCCTGCATTAATGGCAGGTAATGCGGGCGTATTGAAGCATGCTTCCAACGTGAGCGGCTGCGCATTGGCAATCGAAGAGGTCATTAAAGAAGCAGGTTTTCCAAAAGACCTTTTCCATGTTTTACTGATCAATAGTAAAGTAGTAAAACAAGCCATTGCCCATCCTTTCATCAAAGCGGTTACTTTAACCGGGAGTACGGAAGCCGGCAAACAAGTTGCACAGCAAGCAGGTTTTCATTTGAAAAAAACAGTACTGGAATTGGGTGGAAGCGATCCTTATCTGGTATTAGCAGATGCAGATCTGGAGCAGGCGGCGGAAATCTGCATGCAAAGCAGGCTGATCAACAATGGTCAGAGTTGTATTGCTGCAAAAAGATTCATTCTCGTAAAAGAGATAGAAAAAGATTTCATAAAAATCTTCCTTAAAAAAATGCAGTCAAAAATTACCGGAGACCCATTTGATCAGCAGACTGACCTTGGCCCTATGGCCAGGAAAGACCTGCGTGATGAGTTACATCATCAGGTAATGGACAATATTAAAGCTGGGGCAAAATGTATTCTTGGTGGCAAAATCCCTGAATTTAAAGGTGAACATGCATTTTACAGCCCTACGATTCTTACTGGAATAAAAAAAGGAATGCCAGCGTACGAGGAAGAACTTTTTGGTCCGGTAGCTTTAATATTCACGGCAAAGGATGAGGAAGATGCGATTAAGATTGCGAACGATAGTCCGTTTGGATTAGGAGCAGCAGTTTTTACAGCTTCAAAAGCACGAGGAGAAGAAATTGCGGCGAAGAAATTAAACGCAGGATCCTGCTTTGTCAATAGTCTGGTAAAATCAGATTCAAGATTACCCTTTGGTGGAATCAACCAAAGTGGTTATGGCAGAGAACTCAGTTCTTTTGGTATTCGTGAATTTGTAAACATTAAAACGGTCTATATCCAATAAGGACTAGACTTGATTCCATCGGGGCAACTGACCATAAATTCCCTGATAAATCTGCAGGATTTTCGATTTCATAGTCGCAGGCAAGTCCTTGTTCTTATGATCATAAGTCACATACCAATGGATGTGTAAAGCTTCTATGTCTTCGATCATCATTTGTACAGGCCAGGAATTCTTGCGTTCAATCTCCCCAAATTGAAAACCGTTGAGCAAGTTCTCCCGTAGATCGTCCACAATATCTGGATTGGGTTTCAGCTCTTTTGATTTTTCAGGTGGACCAGATTTATTGATATAAACCAATTCCACCCTCCCCTTTCTTAGCGCATACACCAAATATAGCCCATAATTATGCGACGCTACATTGCAAACTTCTACCAAACTGTCCGTTGCCTGAAAAAAGAAATTGCCCTGCTTGTATTTACTCAATTCGTCAAACATAGATCTAAGAGTTTTAAAACCCGATCGTTTTTTCAATCGCGTTATCCCAATATAAAAATTTTGAAACCATCTTACAAATTAACTCAGTTAATGGAGTAGAAAAAACAATTACCTCTGTTGTTTCTGTAATTCTGCTTGTACAATCTGTCAATTCCCACCAGATCCTGCTGAAATTACTGTCAATAACGATGCCCAGATTAACAGTTTACTTACAACTTAAAAAAACGATATACTGCTGAATTTTAAATAGATAACTTTAACTATTCTAATAATCAGCCGTATCATCATGAAAAAAAGACCCTACATTCTAGTGTTATGTGTGCTCTTCTTCAGCGCATGTGTTCCTCAGCGAAACCTGGTTTATTTCAGCGATTTATCTGAATTGGCTAAAGATCAGATCAGCAGTGCTGAGGCTGAACTTAAGATTCAAAAGAGCGATCGGCTACGTATTTCAGTGAACAGTTTAAGCCCTGAATCCAATGCGTTATTTATTAAACCAACAACAAGAACCAATACGGAAGAAAGCCGCAATGTGCAAAGTTATCAGGTAGATCATCAAGGCATGGTGACCCTCCCACTCAGCGGCAATATCAAATTAGAAGGATTAACCATTGAAGACGCGCAAAAGTTGATTACCCAATCACTAAACCAGTATATGAGATCGCCGATTGTTGAAGTACAGCTGCTTAATTTCAAGGTGACAGTGATTGGGGAAGTCAACCAACCGGCTTCATTTACCGTCAACAGCACACAGCTGAACCTGCTGGAAGCATTGGGTATGGCAGGCGACATGACAGTTTATGGAAAACGTGAAAATGTACTGGTCATCAGGGAAATTAATGGAACACGCAGTATGGTCAGACTCAACCTCAATAAAAAAGACGTTTTCCAATCTCCATATTTTCATTTGAAACAGAATGATATTGTTTACGTAGAACCCGACAAGTCAAAAGAAAAAGAATTCAGTCCAAACAACCGTGCACTCCCGATTATCACCGCTTGTATCTCTGCCGTTGCTGTCCTGCTTACCGCATTAATCCGTTAATAAATTTCAAGATGATGAACCCTAAATCTCCAGAGGACTTTAAAGTTTTGATGATGAAATACCTGAAATATTGGTATGTCTTTCTGATCAGTATACTGGTTTGTCTGGCAGCTGCGTTCATTTATTTGAATACGGCCACACCAAGTTATAAGGTGAGCAGCACTTTATTGGTTCAGGATGATAAAAAAGGAGATGGAGAGCTGAAAGGTACTGCTTTTAACGACCTGAACATGTTTCGTACAGATAAAAAAGTAGACAATGAAATAGAGGTACTTCGTTCCAGGGACTTAATTTACAAAGTATTAAAAAGCCTTTCCTTAGAAACTTCGTATTTTCAGAAAGATCGATGGAATGAAAAAGAACTGTATGCCGGTCAGCTGCCGATTAAGGTTAGGGTCATCGCCATCAGTCCGCTTGCTTATCAGAAAAAGATCGCCATAGCCCCCTTAAATGAGGATGCTTTTTACCTGGTAGAAGGTGATCAGCAATGGGAATTTAAATATGGACAAGAGATCAGAAGAACAGGTTTCCATATTACTGTTCAGCAAGGACCTGCTGCATGGGAAACCTCCAATCCGATCCGGTTAAAATTTAATAACCTGTATACCATGGCCGAGGCCTATAGCTTGAAAAAATTAAGCGTTTTACCGGTCATCAAAGATGCCAATACCGTTGTACTTAGTTTACAGGATGCAGTTCCACAGCGTGGGATTGACATTTTAACCAGCCTGATCAAAACCTATAATGAAGAAAATGTGGCGAGGAAAAACACCATTGCAGTCAACACCATTAACTTTATTGACAAGCGACTGGCTTATCTCAGCAAAGATTTATCAGTTGTAGAGGGAGATGTAGAAAATTATAAAAGAGCGAATATGGTGACCGACCTCAGTGAGGATGCCCAGATCAATGTGCTCAAATCAGGTGAATATGAGCAGCAGACTGCGAGTTCAGAAGTGCAGCTCCGCGTGATTGAAGCATTGCAGAACTATCTTTCCAAACCAGACAACCAGTTCAAAATGGTACCCAGTTCGTTAACGATCAACAACCAGACTTTAAATGAATTGAGCAGCAAATTTAATGCAACACAGCAGGAAAGGAACCGGATGTTACGCACTTCAAACCCAAACAATCCCCTGGTACTTAACTTAACAGACCAATTACAGACTTTAAAGGCCAATATAGAAGAGAATTTGCAAAACATTAAAGAAGGTATGCTGATTGAACGCAGCAACCTGGCCGCGATGTCTTCAAGGTTCAACCGCAGAATCATGGCCGCTCCAGTTGTAGAAAGAGGTTTACTGGAAAGAAGCAGGGAACAAGGCGTAAAGACAAGTTTGTATCATTATTTGCTCCAGAAAAGAGAAGAAACTACCCTTTCTTTATCTGGCACAGTGCCAACTTCACAGGTAATTGATCAGCCTGCCTATCATTCTGTGCCTGTTTCACCAAAAAAGCAGCTCAGTTATCTTCTGGCTTTCTTTTTCGGCAGTTTTATTCCCGCAGCAGTATTGTATGGAAAATCTGTACTGAACAATAAAGTAATAGATGTTCAGGAGATCACCGCGCTCACTGGCGTTAGAATCCTGGGGATTTTAAACCATGTCAATGAAAACGAAAAAAAAATATTAGAGAACAACAGCAGGACTACCATTTCTGAACTGTTCAGGTACATCAGGAGTAACCTCCATTTTCTGAGCTACGGATTACCCAACCAGGTGTTGCTCGTGACCTCTTGTATGCAAGCGGAAGGCAAGACATTTTTCAGTCTGAATCTGGGAATGACCCTTGCCGCAGTTCAGAAAAAGGTAGTCCTGCTGGAATTTGATTTGCGTAAACCCGACCTTTTGGAAAGGATGAAAATCAGTCCGGGACCAGGCATTACCGAATACCTCAATGAAGAAAAAACTGATCTGGAAGCGCTGATTAAGCCCTCAGGAATTTCTCCAAACCTTTATGTAATTGGTTGTGGAGCCCCACATGATAACCCAGCAGATTTAATGCTGAATCCGGCAATTGCCTTGCTCATTAAAAAATTAAGGACCAGATTTGACTATGTGATCATGGATACTTCACCCGTTGGACAAGTAGCAGACGCCTTCAGTCTGGCTCCTTATGCGGATGCCAGCATTTATCTGGTGAGGTACAATTATACCGATAAATTCCACCTGAACATCCTGCGTGACATCTACGATCATGGCAGACTCATTAATCCAATGGTGGTATTTAACGATGCCAAAAATGACAATAAACAAAGCTATGGATATGGTTACAATAGTTATCCATTGAGGTTAAAGCGTTAGTTTTTTCAGCACCGATTACCAAGCAAACCAATATAAAAATGCCTTTAATGCAATAAACACCGCTACTCATGTAACTGAGGTAGCGAAGCTGTACCCAAATACAATTCTAATCACCTCTTTTTTTTAATGTTTCATTATGGATTTACATGACACACACCAAGCGTTATGGCGCAAACAATGGCTGGTGGTTTACACCCGTCCGAGATGGGAGAAAAAAGTAGACCGTCTATTACAAATGCAGGGCATAGAATCTTATTGTCCGGTAAAAACAGTAACCAATCAATGGGCAGACCGTAAAAAGCAAGTCAGCCTCCCCCTCTTCAACTCCTACGTTTTTGTGCGTATTAATGAACGGGAAGCCTATAAAGTAAAACAAACACTGGGCGTCATGAACTTTGTTTATTACATGGCTAAGCCTGCGGTAGTCAAAGATCAGGTGATTGAAAAAATCAAAGAATATACCCGTAACTGTCCGGATGTAGAAGTAGTAAACCTTCAGGACATCAATACCGGTGATCGGATCAGAGTAAAAAAAGGGTTGTTTTTTGATCAGGAAGGCACCGTGATCAGGGTTCAGGGCAAAAACGTAATCCTTGTTTTTGATCATTTAAACTGCGCGCTGGTCAGCAATTTTCCACTCAGCAATGTGATGTTAAATAATTTCCATACCAGCCCGATCTCCTATAACTAGGTTCAGATGAAACATCCAGCAGTCAGAATTCCGGCCTTAGATGGGCTTAGGGGAATTGCCATATTGTCCCTGCTGCTGTACCATTATACCACGAAATTTGGAGAAAAGTTTAACACTACACTCAGCACCAGCGTCTGGGAATTTTCCTGCGGACGTTATGGTGTCGAGCTGTTTTTTATCATCAGCGGTTTTGTCATATATAAAATGATAGAAAGAGTCCATTCTCCAGCAGAATTCCTCTATAGACGCATCGTTCGGCTATACCCCACTTTCTGGCTTTGCTTAGGTCTTACCTATGTTTCTATGCTGTATTTCGGCCCGGATATTTACCAGAGAACGGCGAAAGAATTTTACGTCAACATCAGCATGTTCCCTTCTTTATTTTGTACCAGGGCTATTGATGATGTTTACTGGTCTTTACTGGTGCAATGGTGTTTTTACATCTTCATTTTGCTGCTGCTCTTGCTTCGTTTACACCGTAAAATGAAATATGTAGCGGTTATTTACCTACTCTGTTATGCCTTCATTTGCTACGATTTTAAATTTATTACCGAGTGGTATTACGGGAGTTTATTCCTGCTGGGTATTTCATTTTACAGGATCTGGCGCTCCGACCGCGGATGGTTCTGGCATGTGCTCATTTTTAGCTGTTTATTCCTTACTTTATTTTCCCCCAACCGTATGGATTTTATCGTAATGGCAGTATGGTTGATCATTTTTTACTTTTTCATTTATGGAGAAACAGGTGTATTAAAATTCCCTCCTCTGGTATTTTTGGGAGAGATTTCTTATGCTTTGTTTCTGACCCATCAATACATAGGCCATAGCATACAGCTCCTCCTTATTCACCGTGGCCTGACCAATTACTTTTTGCTGCTCTTTGGTCCGATGTTGCTAATGATACTACTGGCTTATCTGATCACCATCTGTTTTGAAAAGCCCGTCACGACCTATCTATACAGGTCAGGAAAACGGCTGTTTCAATGGAACTGAGAAAAAGAACCATCATCGCCGTCTGCTGGTCTCTTGCCCAGCAGTTCAGCATCAAAATACTGAACTTTTCAATTACGGTTTTACTGGCCAGGATCCTTGCCCCTGCAGAGTTTGGCTTGATTGCGATGCTGGCCATATTTGTATCTGTAGGCCATGTATTGATGGATGCGGGATTGACTTCCTCTCTCATCAGGACATCGCAAGCGGATCAAAAGGACTACGCTACCGTATTTTATTTCAACCTGATGGGCAGCAGCCTGATTTACCTCCTGCTTTTTTTTACTGCTCCGCTTGTGGCACAATTCTACAAACAGGAAGCATTAACAGCGATCCTGCGTGTTTATGGAACCGTGATTATTTTAAACGCTTTTTTTGCTGTTCAGCATACCATCCTCACCAAGGAAATGAACTTCCGGCGGCAAACACAAATCCAGATTCCTGCGGTCATTCTTGGTGGAATAACCGGAATAGTGATGGCAAAAATGGGTTATGGCGTTTGGAGCCTGGTCTGGATGAACATCTGCAATGCCTTTTTAACGGTGTTGCTGTATTGGACCTTCTCTTCATGGCGGCCTTCTTTTTCAATGGATCATCAGCGACTGAAGTTCCATTTTAATTTTGGTTATAAGATCGCCCTTTCCAGCATTCTGGATAGCCTCCATCAAAATATATATACCATGCTGATCGGGAAATTTTACAGTCTGAATACGCTGGGCCTTTATGCCAGGGCAGAAGCCATGAGCCAGCTACCGATTGTAAACCTTTCTTATGCCATCAATAGAGTCACTTATCCGATGTTTTCAGAAATTGCAGAAGACACCGTAAAATTAAAAATGATTTACCGGAAAATCATGCAGCAGGTGATTTTCTGGAATGCGCCATTACTAATTTTTCTAAGCATTATTGCATCGCCATTATTTCGTTTTTTACTGGGTGATAAATGGTTGACCGCAGTACCTTATTTTCAGCTCCTTTGCTTGGCAGGCATCATTTATCCCCTGCATGCCTATAACCTGAACATCTTAAAAGTTAAAGGTAGAAGCGATCTTTTACTCCGGCTGGAAATGATCAAAAAGGCCGTTAGTCTGCTGGGGATTATTGCCGTGATCTCCTTCGGGATTTATGGTTTACTATATTTTCAATTGTATTTCAATTTTTTAGGGTACTACCTCAATTCCCTTTATAGCGGGAAGCTGATCAATTATCCGGCTAAGGAACAGGTTGCAGATCTCTTACCGATTTTGGCCATTGCCGGAATCACCGGCGCTGCCACCTACTTCCTGGACAATTTGATGGTTCATTTTCTCCAACCAAATGATGGCTGGAGGATCTTGATGACCGGCTTGGTTTACAGCAGTACCTACCTTTTTACCAGCGTTTTTTTTAAGCTGAGCGCCATCACAGAATTCAAACAACTAATCTTCAGAAAATGATACAGGTAACAAAACCCTTTCTTCCGAAAATGGAAGATTTCAATCGTTATGTGAGCAGCATTTGGGAGCGTCAATGGCTCACCAATAATGGGCCTTTGGTGAACGAATTAGAGTTAAAACTTCAGGAATACCTGAATATCAAACACCTTTTATTTGTATCCAATGGCACTATTGCACTGCAAATGGCCATAAAAGCCCTGGGTATTCGCGGAGAGGTCATCACCACTGCCTTCTCTTATGTTGCCACCAGCAGCAGTATTGCCTGGGAAGGCTGTGTCCCTATTTATGTAGACATTGATCCAGAAACTTTCAACATCGATCCGGCTAAAATAGAGGCGGCAATTACGGTAAAAACGAAGGCTATTCTTGCTACACATACTTTTGGGAATCCTTGTGACATTGAGGCCATTCAGGCCATTGCCGACAAGCATAAACTAAAAGTAATTTATGATGCGGCCCATTGTTTTGGCACCACCTATAAAAACAAATCCATCTATGCCTATGGCGACATCAGTACCACCAGTTTCCATGCCACCAAACTATTCCATACCGTTGAAGGAGGGGCCGTTTTCACTCAGGATCCTAACCTGCTGAAAATACTCGCCGGCATGAGAAATTTTGGGCATAATGGTCCTGAAACTTACGACAAACGAC
Source organism: Pedobacter polysacchareus (assembly GCF_019802255.1). GTDB lineage: Bacteria > Bacteroidota > Bacteroidia > Sphingobacteriales > Sphingobacteriaceae > Pedobacter > Pedobacter polysacchareus. The sequence goes on from NZ_JAHYSS010000003.1 coordinate 797,157, forward strand.
CGGGCATCAACGGCAAAAACACGGAGTTTCATGCAGCAATGGGTTTATGTAACCTCGAACATATTGAAGAAATCCTGGAACGCAGAAGAATGCTTTCCTATCATTATTACAAGCGCTTAAGAAACTTTAAAGTCAGGTTTCCCAGGCTGAATGACAATATGGATTATAATTTCGCCTATTTCCCCGTACTTTTTGAAACCGAAGACCTGCTGCTGCAGTGTTTGAAAAGACTGGAAGGTTCCAAAATATACTGCAGACGTTACTTCTATCCGCCTTTATCAGAATCACTGCCCTATGTCATTAAAGCCAATCTGCCCATATGTGAAGACGTTTCCAGAAGAATCCTTTGTTTGCCTATGTACCATACCCTGAGTACCGGAGAGCTGGACCTGATCTGCCGCATCTTGTGGCGTGTACAAAACTATCAGGAACCGGTGGTCATTAAAAAGAGAAAAGTCAATATTAACATCAGTAAGCACAACAACCCTATCAATGGGCATTCCTTTCCGGGATAACCTCTTTTACCTGTTTTCACCTGATTAATTCTATATGGAAGTCAAAAAAAACGTATTGGTAAGTGTGTGCTGTGTCACCTACAACCATGAGAAATATATTGCACAGGCGGTAGAAAGCTTTTTGATGCAGCGCTGTAATTTCCAGATAGAAATCATCATTGGAGAAGACCATTCTACAGACAACACCGGTCAGATTTTAGCTTATTATCAAAAGAAATATCCAGAACTGCTGAAGGTTGTACGCGCAGAAGCTAACGTTGGATCCATTAAAAACCAGGTGCTCACCATGAAGGCGGCAACAGGGAAATACATTGCCATGTGCGACGGGGACGATTTCTGGACAGACCCACAAAAACTGCAGCAACAGGTTGATTTTCTCGAAGCACATTCTGAATATGTCATTTGCTGTCATTATACCCAGGTGATCAATCAAACAGGCCATACAGTATACCTGAATCCCAGACCTCAAAGTTTAGAATTCTCTTATGAAGACGTGCTACTGGGCAGAAGAGATGAAACCCGAATCTGCTCCTTAATGATCCGGAACACCGAAGCAGTAAGGGCGATCGGATCAACAGACTGGTACCATAAAACCTATGGATCTGATACGTTTTTCAAGCTCTATGCCACCAATACGGGCCAGAAAATTTATGTCATCCCAAGGGTCATGGCTTGCTACCGACTTCATACCGGGGGCATATGGAGCATGATTGACCCGAAGTTAAGAAAATCAAGGACGATCAGCGACTTCCAGTTAATGATCAATCATTTCCAATACAACGCAGATCAAAAGAAAGCATTATTGAAAATCTACCTCCAGCAATACCTCCTTTTTAACCTGCGTTACTTCCGATTTCATCAAACCGCTCAAATCATACGCTCCTTATGGTAAATCAACTTTCTGAAAAGCTCATTTTTGTGATCAATACCTTACATGGTGGTGGTGCGGAAAGGGTCATTTGCAACCTTGCCAATTATCATCATCAAAAAGGACATGAGGTCCAGCTCGTGTGCCTCAATCCTGCTGAACCAGCTTATCCGCTGGCAGCTGGTATTGTAGTTACTAATTTGATCAAATCAACACGAAAGCGAGGCTTACTCTATCGCTTCTGGTATTCCATGCAGGTATTTGCTAAACTTTCCTACCTGTTACAACGCGAAAAACCATTTTGTGTGGTTTCATTTATGACTTCTGCCAATTTATGGACTGCTCTTACCTGCTCTATTTTAAACTTTCCCTATATCGTATCGGAGCGCATCACTCCTGCACTAACCATTAACAAGTTCAATCCGCTGATGCGACGCCTTACTTATTTACTTTATAAAAATGCAAAAGCGGTGGTTTTACCTTCAAAAAGCATGCAGGATGGATTTAGAAAGAGCAAGACCTTCCAGCAGCTCAGAAACATTGAAATCATCAACAACCCCATTACCCTATTTCCGGATCCGCAGATCAGTCCGGTTTACCCGCATCGGTTTATATTGGCAGTGGGCCGGCTGAGCACACAAAAAGGGTTTGATCTATTGATCACTGCCTTTAGAAGGCTGGAAGAAAAAAGCCTGCACCTGTTAATTTCCGGTGAAGGGGAACAGCGCGAAGCCTTAGAAGCTCAGATTGAGCAGCTGGGTTTAGCTCAGCGGATTAAACTGATTGGCTTCCGGGAAAACATCCAGGATTATTATAGTCAGGCAGACCTGTTTGTCCTTTCTTCCAGAAATGAGGGATATCCGAATGCACTGCTCGAAGCATTGAGTTTAGGAAGTCCCTGTATTGCTACCAACTGTGAGTACGGCCCCTCAGACCTCATTGATCACGGTAAAAATGGCATACTGGTGAAATCGGAGAACATTTATCAGCTGGCTTCGGCCATGGCTATGGTTCTAAAAGATCCACTTTTAAAAGCTAAAATATCAGTCAATGCCAAAAGTATCCGGCACAGCCATTCCATCACCAATACCTCCGAAAAATGGACGGAGCTTTTCCAGCAAATCAACGGTTTTAACGCTTAAATCTACGATGATGAAAATAGCCTTTTCCCCCCCTTTTATTGACCAGAATGTAATTGACGAAGTGGTAGACACCCTGGAATCCAGGTGGATCACCTCAGGTCCAAAAGTACAGGCACTGGAAGCAGAAATGACAAAGCTCAGCCAATGTAAAAAATCAATTTGTATCAACTCCTGGACCTCTGGGGCCATTATGATGCTGAAATGGTTTGGCATTAAAGCGGGTGATGAGGTGATTATCCCTGCCTATTCTTATTGTGCTACCGCCCTATGCGTGTTGCATTGCGGGGCAACACCGGTAATGGTTGACATTGCAGACGACCTGACCATTGATCCGATTGCGCTCAGAAAAGCAATTACTGCAAAAACTAAAGTTGTCATTTCGGTAGATATCGCTGGCTTACCCGCTAAATATGAAGCCATCAGAACTATTTTGGAAAGCAAGTCGGTAAGGGGATATTTCAACCCTTCTTCTGAAAAACAACAGGCACTGGGCAGAATTTTATTGTTGGCCGATGCAGCCCATTCTATTGGCGCCAGTTATCATGGCCTCCCTGCAGCATTAAAAAGTGATGTCACCATCTATTCTTTTCATGCCGTAAAGAACATCACCACTGCAGAAGGTGGCTGCATTTGTTTAAATCTTCCCCGTAATTTCGACCATGAAGAAGAGTACAAATTCCTAAAAATATTTGCGCTAAACGGCCAGAACAAAGATGCCTATGCGAAGTCAAAGGGGGCAAACTGGAAGTATGACATCCTGTATCAGGGTTTAAAAATCAACATGCCAGACATCTGTGCGGCGATTGGGCTGGCACAAATCCGTCAATATGAAGAGCTCCTGCAGCCTTCCAGAAAACACATTGCCCTCAAATACTGCAGTCATTTTAACCGTCATAAATGGTTTATCGCCCCCACCTTAATGGATCAGGACAGGGAATCTTCTTACCATGTATTTCCGCTCCGCATTCGGGGGATCAATGAGACAGAAAGAGATCAGATCATTGAACAATTGGTGGAGTTGGGCATCACTGTGAACGTACATTTCATCCCTATGCCTATGCTCAGCCTATTCAGACTGCTCGGTTATAAAATTGCCGACTTCCCGAATAGCTACCGGCAGTATGCCTGCGAAATCTCTCTGCCGATTTATCCGCAGCTGCGTACCGAAGAAGTGGATTATATCATTGCTGCTGTGATCCGAACCGTAAATCACACTTTGAAAATGAAAGATAATTATTGAAAACCCTAAACCAATGGCTCTGAAACGCTTTTTTGATGCTGCTCTTTCTTTCCTGATGATCCTGCTGCTGTTACCTGTTTTTTTACTCCTATCGGCATGGATCTGGCTGGATTCTGGCGGCAAAGTGTACTACCGCCAGGTTCGTATCGGAAGAGGGAAAAAGCCCTTCCAGCTCCTGAAGTTCAGAACCATGCGGGAAGGGTCTGATCAGCAGGGCTTGCTCACTGTTGGCAATCGCGATTTACGTATCACCAGGGCCGGTTATTGGCTGAGAAAATATAAAGTAGACGAATTGCCCCAATTGTTCAATATCCTAAATGGCGAAATGAGTTTTGTGGGTCCAAGACCTGAGGTGAACAAATATGTGGCCTTATATAACCAGCAGCAGCAAAGAATATTTAGTGTTAAACCGGGGCTGACAGACTGGGCCTCTATCTATTTTATGCATGAAGCGGAGCTTTTGGCCAAAGCCGATGACCCGGAAAATTTTTATAAAACAGAACTGATTCCCATGAAAACCCAGCTGGCCTTGAAATATATCGACCATCAGAGTTTATGGACAGACCTGCATATTATGCTGTCCACCCTTAAATCCATCTTAAAAAGCTTGATTTAATGAGAACTTTGAAAATCCTGGATTGGCCTGCACAGCGTTTTAATTCAGAAACTCATCCTTTATATAAATGGAGGACAGAACTTCTGGAAAATGGCATACAGCTGGAATTTTATACTGATCACCGGGATCAGCACCTTCGAAACAGTGATTTCCTTTTAATACATTCCAGGTATTTCAATGGCGGCTGGCAGGATATCCATCAACGAAACCCTGAAAATGAATATGAGCTCTTGTTCTTCCTTTCAGAAATGAAAAGAAGTACCGGAAAGCTGATTTGGTTTGATGCGGCAGATTCCAGTGGTTCTTTCGACTTTCTGTTACTTGATTTTGTGGATGTCTTTTTAAAGAAACAGCTGATGAAAGACCTGAATTATTATACTTCGGCAAACAACCTGCGGATCTGGCTCAATGACTACCCTATAAATACGGACATCTATGCTTTTAAACCTTGCAGACCGCACCAATTACATAAATTAAAACTAGCCTGGAACATCGGACTAAACGACTACCGTTATTTTGGTTTTAAAACGGCCAGACTCAGCAATTACCTGAGTTATTATCTTTACCCGCTAGCCTTTAGTCCGGTGACAAAAGCACGTTCAATCGACCTTAGTTTTCGGGGGAAACTCCCGCAGTCGCCGGCCAATCAAGATCCTGAAGGGGCATTATCCTTCCAGCGGCGGCAGATTTTCCACCTATTTGAACGTTTAAACCGGACACAGTCCGAACTCGGCAAAATACCAAAATCCAGGTATTGGCAGGAAATGAGAAAGACAAGGGTTAGCCTCAGTCCTTTTGGATGGGGAGAGATTTGCTACCGCGATTTCGAAACTTTTATAGCCGGCGCAGTATTGGTAAAACCTTCTATGGAGCATCTGCAGACCTATCCAAATCTATATATTCCAGGGGAAACTTATGTACCCATTCGATGGGACATGGAAGATATGGAGGAGCAGCTTTGCCTGATCCTGGAACACTATCAGAATTACCAGCAAATTGCAGAAAACGGGCAATCGCTTTACCGGAGTACCATACATGATGGGGAAGCATTTATTCATCAGCTTTTAGAAATCCTGCAATAGCTTCTAAAGCTCCATATATCCAACCTTTCCAAGAAATTACCATGAAAAACCTAAGTCTTATTTTTGTGCTGATCTTTTTGTATTCGATCTGTTTCGGGCTGTTTTTAACGGCATCTATTCGCATCCCCATCCCGGTATGGAGTGCTTTGCCCCTGCTTTTATTCTTTAGAAAGGAGCAGATTCATTTTCTCTATTTAAAGGAGTTGCTGATCATTGGAATTGCAATTTTCTTATACGACGTGGTTGGTCTTGCGGAGTATAAACCGTTTTTGTCCAGCATCATGACCATTACAATGTGTGCTTTGTTTTTCAATTATTTTGTAGGCAGGCAAGAAGAAAGGTTCCATACCGCGATCCTTATATTCTATGGCTGGTTGTTGTTATCGGCACTGATTATGGTCATCAACCCTATTTATCCGGAGAAAATCAATAACCTGAGAACTTTACTCATGGGCGAACCGGTGCAGCAAAGTCCCTCTGGAATTGCCATTTATCAGTTTAATTTCGGATATCAGCTGGCCGCACTGGTTTCCTTCCTATTTGTAGCCAGTTATACTTTTAGGACCTCCATCTTTCTAAAGATCCTGGTATTACTTGCGGCTTTGGTATTCATTTACCTGGGGATGCAGCGCTCCATACTGGTCGGTTTTTTAGTGACTGCAGTATTATTTTTGAGCTTGTACTTTAGATTTAAATCGGTATTGATCATTGTATTGGGCGTTGTTGCTGCTGGTTTACTATATACTTATGTATTAAAAGATAATTTCGATAGCTACCACAATATTGTTGCTAAAAACGAGCATAATGCAGTAGAATACAACCGAACTACGCTGAGTGCAGAAAATTTAAACATCATGGCAGATTATCCATATGGGCTCATCTTTTATGGAAAAACATGGGGAGATGTAATTTATAGGAACGGCGTATTTTCTTCTGGTATTACCTCACATAATGCTTACCTCATGTTCCTCACGTACCTGGGCCCATTTTTAGGCATTCCATTATTGATATTGCTGTACCAGAAGGTGATTCGAATTGCTTTCCATGCCTGGAAAAAAGTGCGGCAACGGGAAAATGCTTTGATGGTAGCTTTGTGCTGCTCATTTCTGGCTGTCTCCATCAACTCATTATCTCACAATGCCTGGATGCTGAGCGCCAATGGGCCTACTATTTTTCTTTATTTCGCGATTCTTCATTTAGACTTTATCCGGCGCAGCAGGCAGCAGAGTTTAGAACCCGCACAGCAAAAACCCGACTTCCAGAGCGCAGCTTTAAAAAAAACCTGGACGATGAACCATCCGAAATTACCATCCACCATTTGAATTATCTTCTAACCACCAATGATTTCCATCTTAAAAATCACTCACCTGATTGGTTCTCTTTCCAAAGGTGGAGCAGAACGCTTTGTAGTTGATTTATGTAATGAACTAGCGAAAGATCCACATTGTGAAATCACACTATTGTCTTTATGTACCAACGATCCCAGTCAGAGTTTTTTAAAAGACCTCCAGCATACGGTCAGGTATCATTCTTTTAACAAAGGCAAAGGTTTCAGCTTTAAAGTTCTGAAAGACCTGAATGCCTGGCTGTCTTTTGCTCGGCCAGATATCGTCCATTCTCATTTGAATGGTTTTGAATACCTCATTTTTAATCTGATGAAACGCAGCAACACCTTATTTTTTCACACCCTACACAATATTGCCCAGCATGAATGCCGAAATATGCTGATCAAAACCTTCCGAAAATACTGGTATAAAAATGGGAAAGTGCAGCCCATCACTGTTTCCAGGGAAGGCAGCAGTTCGTTTAGAAAGTATTACGGTTTATCAGTAGACCATTTGATTCCTAATGGCCGTCCACAATCGAAAACAGGTCCGGCATTCAAACATCTACTCTATACTTATCGCCTGGATTCCGATGCCTTCCTTTTGGTCAACGTGGCCAGAATTACCCCACAAAAGAACCAGAAATTACTCATTAAGGCAGTACAGCTCTTCAATATCCAGGAACCAAAAAAATGTCTGCTGCTGCTGATCGGAGCTGTCAAAGATGAGCAGCTGTATGAGGATTTACAGGAATTAACCGCTTCGGATCCGCAGATTATATTTCTTGGAGAGAAAGACAATATTACTGATTATTTAGACTTAGCGGACGCGTTTTGCCTGTCGAGCTTACATGAAGGAATGCCTATCTCTCTGATTGAAGCATTTTCTCAGGGCTGCATTCCAGTTTGCAGTCCGGCACCAGGACTCCGGGAGATGATCCATCATGGAAAGAACGGTTTTCTGAGTAAAGATGAAAGCGTAGAAAGTTATTATGAAGCGATTAAGGAGGCACTATATCATCCAAATAAAATCCAAATCCGGTACCAATGTAAACAGAGCTTCTGGCTGAATTACCACATCCGTATTACAGCCCGTAATTACCGTACCTGCTATCATAAAAAAATCCACCAGGCGCTGATCCGCCGGCACAATAGAATCCATCCACAATACCCTATTTAATTTCAGGATATGACCACGCAAAAAAGAATTATCCTCCTCAGTCCATCATTGAGCAAGGGGGGGGCAGAAACACAATTGTTAAAAATCGCAACGGACTTGCAATCTAAAGGTTTTCAGCTACTGATCATTTCCTTAAAACCCAATAATGAATTCGACTTGACTTTCAAACAAATGGGTTTAAAAATAGTGACTTTAAACAGTTGGACCAGCCAGCCTTACCGAAACTGGAAAAGGCTAAAAAGGTTGTTTGCTGATTATAAACCAGACCTGGTGATTGCCTTTATGTTTGCGGCCATCTTATTTGCCAGGATGTTAAAACGAGAATACCAATTCAAATTGATTTCTTCTATCAGGATTTCTGTTATCCCGGCAAAATGGCACCTGCTCATGAGGATATCCAAAGGAATGGATGATGAGGTGGTGTTTAATTCTGAGGCTGCAAAGGCCAGTTTTGAAAAACTAAACCTGGTCAAAAAAGGAAGTAAAGTGATCCACAATTTGATTTCCATCCCTCGCCCCTCCTTGATTGTTCCACAAAAGCATGCCGTTTTCAATTGGGTATGTGTGGCACATTTCAGATGGAATAAAGATTATGTCACACTTTTTGAAGCCATTGCACTACTGAAACCGGGTTCCTTCCGGGTGGATATTATTGGCTCTTTAAATGAAGCTTCCTGGCCTTATCAAATGATACTTGACCTTGGAATCAAGAAATATGTTAGAATATTGGATTTTCAGCATGAACCTGCTTTATATCTCCATTCGGCAGATGCTTTTGTACTTTCCTCTCATTCAGAAGGAATGCCCAATGCCATTATGGAGGCGATGGCTCATGGAAAACCGATTGTGGCGACTGCTATTGACGGCATTACGGAGCTGCTTGCTGAGGCAGGATGCGGCATGTTAACCAAGAAAACAAATCCAAAAGACCTGGCTGATAAAATGAGAAAAATGATGGCACTCAGTCCGGCAGAAAGGGCAATACTCGGGGAAAAAGGAAAACTATACCTCGCTCAGTATTTCAATAAGGAGAAGATCATGGCGCAGTGGATCCATCTAATCAACCATACTTAAACTATAGTTAGTCTGGCTTCTCAGCCCCTTGATTAAAGCATCAGGAAATCTATTATCAAATCATTAGTTGATCATATCCCTTATCAAATCATCATGTGCGGAATATTTGGAACCTTAAATTACCAGCTCCAGGTAAATGAGCAAGTCATATTTGAAGGTTTAGCGCATCGCGGACCGGATGAACAGGCTTTCGAAACTATCGACCAGCTGGTGATGTACCATACCCGGCTGGCCATCCAGGACCTTAGTCCGGCGGGCAGACAGCCGATGGAATACAATGGCTTACTGATGGTATTCAACGGAGAGATTTACAATCACCTGGAATTGAGAACAAAACACGGGTTGGAAGCTAGTTCTGGCTCTGATACCAGAACGATCCTGATGATGTTTGAAAAAATGGGTATGAAAATGCTGGAGGAGTTTGACGGGATGTTTGCTTTTGCCTTATATGACCTTAAAAACCGGAAGCTCTTCCTTGCCCGCGACCGTGCAGGAAAAAAGCCGCTGTACCTTTACCAAAAGGGTCAATGCTATATTTTTTCTTCGGAACTTTCCATTTTAGCACGGATTGCAAAGCCAGAAATTGACCATCAGGCACTGGCAGATTATTTATATCTCGGTTATCATTACAGGGCAGCTACCCCCTATTTAAATGTTTCCGAATTAGAGAACGGACATTATCTGGAGATCGATACGCAGCAGCAAACCGCAAAAGATATCCAATGGTTCAATATGGAAGCAGCTTATCAAAAGAGCAGTCGGCTGAACCAGGAAGAAACACTTTCCAGACTGGATGAATTGCTGAATATCGCAGTTGCCCGCCGCCTGCACAGTTCGGACCTCCCTGTTGGTTCTTTTTTAAGCGGAGGTATTGACAGCGGACTGGTTACGGCAATGGCTGCCGGACAGGTCAATCAACTGCATACTTTTACCGTTAAAGTCCCAGGAATTTACGATGAATCGGAACTTGCCGCTCAGGTCGCACAAAAATACGACACCAAACATACCTTGATTGAGCTGGACTTTTCAAACCTTAGAAACGACATAGAAAACATCCTTTCCGCACATGGAGAACCGAATTGTGACAACTCCGCCATCCCTAGTTATTATGTAGCAAAAGCGGCAAAACAGCACCTTAGTGTAGCTTTAAACGGCGATGGTGCCGATGAATTATTTGCTGGTTACCGACGGTATGTCCCTTTTCTACACGTTGACTTTTTTAAGCCCAACAACCTGACCAGCATCAGTGCAAAAATCCTGGCCGGGATTTTACCGGTTGCGAATGAAAAGCAAAGTTATTACACCTATATCTATCGTCTATTAAAATTTGCCAGTTATACCAATATTTTAAAAATCTATTGCTCAGCTTCTTCTGATCTGTTTGTAGGATTTGAAGATCAATTTTTGAAAAACCCTGTCATGAAGACCATCTCATCACATTTAAGGGCTATTAATAAACTTCAGATTAGCCCTTTAAAGAAACTATTACTAATGGACTTTCAGTCTTTATTGTTCAGCAGGCTGCTCCCTAAAATGGACATCGCTACCATGGCACATTCGCTGGAAGGAAGAAGTCCGTTTTTATCCAAAGAACTGCTGGAATTTGCTCCTGGTATTCCTGATTAATTCAAGATCAATCAGGTCACGACCAAATACCTATTACGGGAACTTGCAAGCAAGTATTTACCGAAAACCTTATTGCATCAACCTAAGCGAGGCTTTGAAATTCCCTTGAGAAAATGGGTAGATGAAGAGTTACATGCCATCATCAGGGATTACCTGCTTGCCCCAAAACCACTCTATGAAAAAATCATCAAAAGAAGTTTTGTAGAGGCACTACTGGCTAAGAGAATCCACATCTCAGATGAAAGGAGGGCAAAAATCCTCTTCTGCATTTTCGGTATGGAAGTCTGGTACAGAAAATTAACGCGATCAAATTAAACATCAATGAAAGTATTAGTAACCGGCAGCGCCGGATTTATAGGATTCCACCTCACGCTGGCTTTATTACTGCGTGGAGATGAAGTGATTGGAATTGATAACATCAACGACTATTATGAGGTCAGTTTGAAATATGCAAGACTGGCAGAAACAGGAATTTCGAAAGAAAGTATTGTTTATGGTGCTCCAACCCGCAGCAGCAGGCATGCTCAATATACGTTCATAAAATTAGCACTCAATGATCGCCGGCGAATGGAATTACTATTTGCCGGGCAAACCTTCGATGCGGTCTGTCATTTAGCTGCTCAGGCTGGGGTAAGGTACAGTTTAACAAATCCTCAGGCTTATATAGACTCCAACATCTATGGCTTTATGAACATCCTGGAAGGTTGTCGGAAATACCAGATCAAACACCTGGTTTATGCCAGCTCTTCCAGCGTTTACGGGCTCAATAAAGAACTGCCTTTCTCTACCACACAGGCAGCAGACCGGCCTGCATCTTTGTATGCCGCGACCAAAAAAAGCAATGAGCTGATGGCCCATGCCTATAGTCATCTGTTTGGTATTCCAACCACCGGACTGCGCTTTTTCACGGTTTACGGTCCCTGGGGAAGACCAGATATGGCACTTTTTCTTTTCACCAGGGCTATTGAAAAAAGAGAGGCTTTGAAAGTTTTTAATTATGGGCTGATGAAAAGAGATTTCACTTATATCGATGACATTATTTCGAGGATACTGCCATTGCTGGATAGCCCCAGCGCCACTGACCCCTACCGCATTCTCAATATAGGAAGGGGAAAGCCAATTTCCCTGTTTGATTTTATCACTGAGATCGAAAAAAATCTGGGCAAGAAAGCGATTCATCAACACCTCCCAATGCAGGACGGCGATGTGCTGGAAACCTGGGCCGATGTGACACAACTGGAGCTTATATGCGGCCGGCATCCCTGGGTATCCACTGAAGAAGGGGTGAGAAAATTTATAGAATGGTATAAAACTTACTAAATCCAACCTGGCATGTACACCTTATTACTCTCCTTACTGGTCCTCTCCTACACTGCTAATTTTGGAGGTACAGGATTGAAAAAAAGCGCCTTTATGGGTTTGGCCCAGCAGCAGATCATTGGTTTTGCCGGAATGGAAGGCGGCACTACCGGGGGCGGAAAAGGCCTGGAAATTGAAGTCAAAACGCTGGCAGCCTTAAAAGCAGCAGCGGCAGCGGAACAACCACTGATCATTCACTTTTCAGGGCAGCTCAAAGGAACAGGTTTTATCCGCGTCAAATCCAACAAAACGATGATTGGCAGCAGCGGTTCCTATTTAGAAGGCATCGGTTTGCTCATTTATGGAGATCACAATGTGATCATTAGAAATATGACGATACGCAAAGTTGTACAATACTCCAACATTGTAATTAAAGAAGGTGCTCACCATGTTTGGATAGACCATTGCAGTTTATCATCTGATCGGGACCATGGCTGGTCGCATTACGACGGATTGCTGGATGTGGGTAACCAGGCCGATTATGTGACCTTATCCTGGAACAAACTACACGATAACCACAAAGCAATGCTGATTGGTTTTGGGGATGAAAACACTGATGATTTTGGACGTTTAAGAGTGACCGTCTATAAAAATTACTTCTACAACATTTCAGAACGGCAGCCGGGGGTAAGATTTGGACAAGTGCATGTTTTCAATAATTACCTGAAAGATGGCAGCGGTTATGGCATTGGCTCCACCATGGAAGCCACGGTAAGAACAGACCATAATTACTTTGAAAACATCGTTCATCCTATCAGGACAAATTTCAACAGCAAGCCTGGCTTTTTGGTGGCTGCTTCCGGAAATTTCTATAAAAACTGCGGCAAAAACATCATCACTACCGGAGTTTGTATCTGGAATGCCCCTTATTCTTATCGGCAGGAATTGCTGCCCGTTTCGGAAGTCCCGCAGACTATACTTCGTGGTGCAGGGGCTAAATAACCTATAGCCAGATCTCAAAATACGCGCTTACCTGATTTAAGGTCAAGGAATAAATATGGAACATAAAAGAAAAAAGATCCTGATCATTTGCGATGCTTCAGATACTTTACTGAATTTCCGTGGTCAGCTGATGGCTGCTTTGCTGATTCATAATGACCTGACCGTATTTTGCCCTGCTATTAAACGGAAAGAGATCAGGGATGCACTCTCAGATATGGGCGTCCTCATTGAAGAAAATGATTTAAAATCTAGCAAGATCGCCCTCCTATCTGATTTAAAATACCTGCGCAGTCTTTATCGTCTGATCAAGCGCACACATCCGGATTTAGTTTTCCCTTATGCATTCAAACCTGTCATTTATGGAACACTGGTGGCCAGATATTGCGGGATTAAAAGGATAACTCCTATGCTGACTGGCCTCGGTTACAATTTCAGCGATGCAAATCCCCGCAGAAAATGGTGGAGTATCATCACGAGAAATCTGCTGAAAATCGCCTTATGGCCTCATCCTTCTTTAAGGGTCATCTTTCAGAATAAGGATGATTTAAAACTGCTGATGCACAAAAAGATCATTAGAAAAAGCGCATCGGCTTATGTAGTGAATGGCTCTGGCGTAGACCTACAGCATTACCGTTACAGTGTACCGGTGCAGGAGCCCATGAATTTCCTGATGATTTCCAGATTGATCAATGCAAAAGGCGTCCGCGAATATTATGAAGCGGCAAAGCGTATGAGGGCAATATTTCCAGAAGCGCGGTTTAAACTGATCGGCCCGGATGAAGACAATGTTGATTCCATCGACCGGGCACTTTATCAGGAAATTAAATCCTGCAGAATCATTGAATATTATGGGGCAGTAAATGATGTCCGCCCCTATATCAGAAATGCAGGCGTAGTGGTATTGCCCTCCTATTATGGCGAGGGTGTCCCAAGGTCCCTGCTGGAGGCGATGGCAATGGGCAGGGCCATTATTACCTGCGATACTACGGGTTGTAAAGAAACGGTTAGCCATGGCCATCACTCATCCAGGGCGTTTTCCAATGGGATTTTAATTCCGATCCGTGATACTAATGCTTTGGTTACCGCAATGACTTATTTTATGAAACATACACAAGACATCATTCAATTTGGCTGGAATGGCCGGGCACTCGCAGCAGAGAAATTCGATGTGCATCAGGTCAATGCCAGAATGCTCCATATTCTTCAGGACGCTTAAATCAACCGAACCATGACTTATCAATTGATCACCATCCGTCAGCATTTTGAATGGGTGTCTCTGGTACAACGTTCCTTACACCATGATTTTTACCATACCTGGCATTATCATTCGCTAAATACAGACACTGAGCCCCTACTTTTCGTTTATCAGCAAGGCGATATTTTCATTGCCATCCCATTACTCAAAAGAAAAATTGAGAACAGTGATTTATACGACCTGACTTCCGTTTATGGTTATACTGGGCCGATTTCCAACCAATGCATGGATCTGCTAGATGACCAGACACTGGAAAACTTTAAGGAAGCTTTTCTGGATTTCATGAAAACTTCGTCTTGTGTTTGTGTCTTTTGCAGGCTCCATCCTTTTCTGCGGCAAGAACGGCTGCTGGAACGGATTGTAGGGATACGTGCAAATGGCCAGACAGTGGTCATTGATCTTCGGCTTTCTATTGAGGCACAGCGACTAAATTATGAACGTAGGCTGGCCAGAAAGATCAGACAACTGAGAACACTGAATTTTGAAATCCGGGAGGCGGACTCTTCAGAAGACATCAAAGCTTTTTCTGCGATGTATCTGGAGAACATGAAGAGAAATGGGGCCAATGAGCGCTATTTATACCAGGAGCCTTATTTCAGAAAACTATTGAATACCCAGGAAGACAATTGCAAATTGATCCTGGTTTATGACCAGGGAAAGCCCATTTGCGGCAACATCATCACTTATACAAAATACTTCATTAGAAATCATTTATCAGCCACAGCAAATGCTTATATCTCTCTTTCCCCCAGCAAATTGATCATCGATGAAATCAGTCTGTTGGCACGTGAACGGGGTATCCGCTATTACCATTTAGGAGGTGGTTTAAGCGGCCAGGCGGACTCTTTATTTCAATTCAAATCTGCATTTTCTAACCTGGTAATGGACGATAAAACCTGGCGTTTCATCGCCGATCCGCTGAACTATCGAGCTTTAGTGGAAGCCAGATCTAAAGATAAACCAAGTCCATTTTTTCCACTTTACCGAGATGAAAGATGAAAAATAATTATACCTATAAATTCGAAAACACGAAAGAATTTGAGACCGCTATGGACAAGTATGGCTGGTTGATTTATGACGAAGTTGTTCCACTTGCCTTTATAGAAGAGATCAATGCCGACCTGGAAGCAGCTTATCGCTTAAGAAGAACTATTCAAAAGAAAAATGGCATTGAAGAAGATATGAAAGGCACCCTTCACCATTTACTGGAGCCAGGTAATTTCGGATTTGAATTGCTCAGTCAGCTGTATTGTGACGCTCAAATCAGGCATTTTCTTAAAGGAAATTATATCCTTAATGGCATCAACGGAGTGATCAATTTACACCATGCCCATCCCTATGTGCAAAAGGTGCATCGCGACATGAGGAGTTTTACAGGTTCGCTGAAGCTGATGATCCAGATGATCGTTTTACTGGATGATTTTACGCTGGACAATGGGGCTACGTTTTTCTTATCAGGTTCTCATAAAACAGACACTAAACCCAATGAATTGAAATTCTTTGGAAAAGCAGACCGTGCAGTTGCGAAAAAGGGCAGCATCATCCTATTCGATTCCCTGATATGGCATGCCGCAGGAAAAAACTACACGGATATACCAAGGCGGGCATTGACGCTCAGTTTTACCGTTCCTTATTTCAAGCAGCAGCTAGATTACCCGCGATTTCTAGGTTATGAAGCCGGAGAAAACTTTTCCGAAGAAATGAGACAGATCATCGGCTATAATGCCAGGGTTCCTGCCAATCTCTATGAGTATTACCAACTTCCGAATCGTCGGATGTACCAACCAGGACAAGGCTAATTTTCAATCAAAAAGAAGAAAGAAAAAGAATATGTATACAGAAGGAAAAACCATCGGCGGTTATCTAGAACTGCAACTCCCTGAGGGCAAACCACACTACCCTTTATTCATTCCCTTAAACACAGGCAGAAATGCCTTTGAATATCTTCTGCGGATCAAAAAATACGATTTGGTGTACTTACCTTTTTTCAGTTGTGAGGTATTGATGGAACCTTTGCAGCGGTTAAGAATCCCCTATCGGTTTTACCATATTGACGAGCAGCTGAATCCTATTTTAGATTTTGAACGGGAGGCAAACTCCTGTTTAATGTATCCAAATTACTTCGGAATCAAGACAGATACCGTCCGCAGTTTAGCTGCTCAGGAAGAAAACCTGATCATAGACAATGCGCAGGCATTTTTCCAGGAGCCTATAGCGGGACTGGATACTTTTTACTCCTGCAGGAAGTTTTTTGGCGTTCCCGATGGCGCTTATCTGTACACGGAAAGCAATACGCGGCTTTCCCTGGAAAGCGACATTTCTGCTTACCGCTGTTCTCATTTGATCAAGAGTATTGACTTAAGTATAGAGATCGGTTATCATGATTATTTGAAAAACAATATTGCACTTGGGAATAGCGCGATCAAGAAAATGTCGGTCCTGAGCCGGCGCATGTTACGTGGGATTGATTATGAAGCATGCCGCAGGGCCAGAAATGAAAACTTCCAGCATTTACACGCTGCTTTTTCAGAGATCAATGAACTGACTATAGCCTTGAAAGACATAGATGGCCCAATGGTTTATCCTTTACTCCTTTCTAAAAAAGGACTGCGGGCTGACCTCATTGCAAAGAAGATTTTTGTAGCCAGTTACTGGCCAAATGTACTGGAATGTACCACTGAAGAGATGTTTGAACATTACCTGGCCACAAACCTGATTGCCTTACCTATAGACCACCGTTATTCCCTTAAAGAAATGGATCATCTCATTCAAATCATCAGTCTGCTATGAAAAGATTAATTAAGTTATTTGAAAAAGAAAATTGGAAGTATTATGTAGGAAATTCCTTACAGCACGACTTTTACCATACCTGGCATTACCATTCGCTGGATGTGGTTGGTGAACCTTTGCTTTTCGTTTATGAGGAAGCAGACAATTACCTTGCTTTTCCACTGATCAAAAGAAAAATTCCGGGTTCTAAATATTTCGATCTGACTTCTGTTTATGGTTATACGGGTCCGATTTCCAATCAGAAATTCAGCGAGCTGGGCAGCGATTTTCTGGAAAACTTCAGTTTGTCTTTTCTGGAATTTTTGGAAGAAGATAAGATTGTGTCCGTATTTTCCAGGCTACATCCATTTTTCGACCAAAGGTTAGCCTTATCAAGATTAGGAGGAATTCATTCTAATGGAAAAACGGTAGCGATAGACCTGACTGTAACTATTGAGGAGCAGCGTAAAAAATACCATCGGAGTTTGCGGGGAAAAATCAATCAGCTGAAACGAAAAGGCTATGAAGTCAGGGAGTCCGCTGAGCTGGAAGATCTGGATATATTTGCCAATATCTATACAGAAAACATGAAAAGGATTGGCGCCACAGACAGCTACCTTTTTCCGGGATCTTACTTCAGGGCGCTCTATAATTCAGATGAATTAAACAGCAAATTACTGCTGGTTTACCTGAACAACCAAGCGGTATCCGGCGCTTATATTGTGTGCACGAATGACATCATACAAGCCCATCTGTTAGGCACACTTACGGAGTACTTACCAGATTCTCCAGCCAAGCTGCTCACAGATGAGATCACGCTGATTGGGCGAAAAATGGGGGCTCATTATTTTCATCTTGGCGGCGGATTGAACTTCAAAAAAGACTCTCTTTTCGAGTGGAAAGCCTGCTTTTCAGACCTGATTCTTGATTTCAGCAGCTGGAGATATATTGCCAATCCCAAAGTTTATGATGCACTGCTGAAAATGCAGAAAATCAACCCTGAAACCGACATTGACTTTTTTCCTTTATACCGCTACAAACCTTCTTAAACCGCAATACATGACCTCTATATTTCAGGAAAAGATTTATTCCAGATGGCTGATTCTCCTCATTGATCAGTTTATTGTGTTATGGTCGATTGCCATATCCCTGCTCTTGCTTCAACAGCTTTCTGCGGTAGCTGAATGGGGTATCGTAGAACTCTGGTCACTGTTTTTATACCACCTGGTTTCGGTCATTGTTTTTATGATCCTGGAGATCCATACCGGCATCATCAGGTATTCCAATACGAAGGATATGGTCAGGATATTTATGGCAGTATTCTTAAGCAGTGTAATTTTTGGACTAATGAGCAGGTTAATCCTGATCTCTGATTTCAATCTGCAATTGCAGTGGTTTTATAAGGTTCTGGTAGTTAACTTTTTCATTTCTTCTTCATTGCTGAGCTTATTTAGGGTGGCGATTAAGAGTTTGTTTACTTTTTTCAAGACGCTGAAAGAGGGATACCGTGGAGAGCGTTTATTGATTTATGGTTCCGACAGTGCCGCAATTTTACTCAAACAGGCCCTGGAAGGATCCGAAGAAAATGGAGTTCGGGTAATTGGTTTTGTAGATGACCACCCAGATACAGTGAATAAATTTATCGAACAAAGGAAAGTTTATCATTCTTCTGTGCTGCCGTCCTTATTGCAGCAGCATGGTATTGAAAAGATAGTGATCGGTCATGAAGCTTTGTTTCAGGGCGGCAAAAAGAAAGTAATTGAAAAGTGTGTTGAACTAGGAATAAAAGTAATGATTGTACCTCCTTCCAATCAATGGTTATATGGGAAATTACAAGTTCAGCAGCTCCAGGACTTAAAGATTGAGGATCTGCTCCAGCGGAAACCTATCCTTTTAGAGCAGCAGAACATTTATGAGCAGCTAGGGGGCAAGAAAGTATTGGTTACCGGTGCCGCGGGTTCTATTGGATCAGAATTAGTGCGGCAATTGCTTCAATATAACCCGGAGTACCTGGTCGCCTGTGATCAGGCTGAGAGCCCGCTACATGAATTACAGCTGGAAATGGAGTCACATGCTAAAGGAGGGCTAGTCAAAATATTCCTGGGCAGCATACGAAATCCAGTAAGAATGAAGATGCTGTTTGAGCAGTACCGACCGGATATCGTTTTCCATGCGGCAGCGTATAAACATGTACCTATGATGGAAAATCATGCGGAAGAGGCGATTTTAACCAATATTTATGGCACCAAAAACATCGCTGATCTTTCTATCAGCTATGGTATTGAAAAGTTTGTGATGGTTTCTACAGATAAGGCGGTAAAGCCTGGTAACATCATGGGCGCTTCCAAACGGATTGCAGAAATATATATACAGTCGCTGCAGGAAGTGTCTGGCCAGACTAAATTCATCACCACGCGTTTTGGAAATGTACTCGGTTCCAATGGTTCAGTTATTCCTAGGTTTAAAGCTCAGATTAACGCTGGGGGCCCGGTAACAGTAACCCATCCGGACATTACGAGGTATTTCATGACCATTCCTGAGTCGGTACAGCTGGTACTTGAAGCTGGGGCGATGGGTAATGGTGCGGAGATATTTTTATTTGAGATGGGACCACCTATAAAAATTGCTGACCTGGCAGTTCAAATGATTAAGCTGGCAGGGCTTGTTCCCGAGAAAGACATTAAAATTATTTATAGTGGTTTACGTCCGGGAGAAAAGTTACACGAAGAATTATTAAATCAGGAAGAACACACTATTCCTACCCATCATCCGAAAATAAAAAGAGCTAAAACTATCCGGTACAGTCATTCATTTATTGCGAATGCGATCCTGGAAATATTAGATTTAAACCAGCTAAATGACCCTTATGATACCATTAAAAAACTTAAAGCGATCCTTCCGGAATTCAGGAGCAATAACTCTATATATGAGAATTTAGATGGTTTTTAAATAAAATCACTATAAATTTGATTAATTATTTGATCAAAAATTTAATTTGTTTTGAAATTAGCAATTATTTTTATTACCTTCCTGTAAGATTCGTCCCAACTGGTCTTATGTTTGAATAATAGTTCTGCTGATTTCTAATTCACCCAAACTATTATCTTATGATTATAAACAACGATGGTCTAATTGAGCGTATCGTACGCAATAAGATTAGCATTTCTGAGCTTTCACGTATTTTAGATGTAAGCAGAACCTCCATTTACAATTGGTTTCAACAGCCCCAGCTGAGTTTGGATATTGTATGTAAGATTGGTTATGCTATAGATTATGATTTCGGCAATGACTTCCCTGATGCTTTTGCAAAGGCTGGCGACAGAATCATGGCAAATTTAGTGAAGGAAAAGATGAATGATGCGCAGTATTATACCAATTCTGTCCAGTATTGGATGAACAAATACATCACTTTACTGGAAAAACACAACGAATTGCTGAACACGATGAACAACAATCCGGTAACTCCGCCTAATCTTCCGGGAGCAATGCTGGGAGGGAACAGGAATACCAGGTTACATTACCCGATGCCAGGTCATTAATTTAAAACACCCTTGGGCAGATAAACGACCTAGGGGCTTTTCCAAAGGCCAAGCCCATGGTGATTTCATGGGAGCCATTTTGGCTGCTGCCCAATGCACTGGTGACCTGATCATAAGAATACCCGATCCTGAAGCGTTCGTTAACAAAAAACTGAATGATACCAGAGACAGAATTTTCTTTGCTCAATGACGCGGCGGATGTCTGCTTTTTCCAGAGATTAAATCCGGTTCGGATGGATCCACCTATCCAAACTTTATCATTAATGATCAACATAGTGTTAAAGTCGGCACTGGTTGGTCCTCTAAAATCTTCTTTGATCAGCAAGCTTGGTCTGATTCTGAATTCTGGAGAAACATTGATCAAAGCTCCGCCCATCATATAAGCATGCCGGCTGCGAATAATATTTAAAGAAGAAGATTGGTCTCTTCTTTTATCCGGCCCTGAAAAGATATCCAAGGCAGAAAGTCCAAGGTACCAATAGTCCGAATTGTAGAAGATACCTAGACGTAAGTCTGGCACGACATCACTTTGATTGCTAACTGGCACGGCTTCATCTCCGGGCTGAATCGTGTTTAACATCCCTCCTTTTAAACTGTACTGTGCTGCGCCTACACCCAATCCAAAACTTAAGCGCTGTGTATCTTCTCCATTTAATTGTAATCGGAAAGCGTAATTCAGCGTTGCTGAAGTGGAGGACTGCGCACCGATTTTGTCGGTGGTTACCTGGAAACCCACTCCCATTTTACGATCCTGCGGATCTAAGATCCCATCAATTGAGGCGGTCGCTGTCTGCGGTGCGCCCTCCATTCCCAACCATTGTGCCCGCAATCCGAGTTGTACAAACCATTCTTCTTTATACCCGGCATAAGCCGGATTTACACTCAGGCTATTGAATATATACTGAGTAAACTGAATATTTTGCTGCGCATTGGTTTTTCCAATTTGTAAGCAGCAAAGGCCTATTAATACAGTGATCAGTTTTCTAATGTTCATTATCTTTTGATTAAAATCCAGCTTTTACGGAAGGTGACAACTCCTCCTTTTGTCAGTTTGAGTACATAAAAATAAGTTCCGTCATTTAAGCCAGTTCCATCCCATTCATCTTTATAGTTGTTATTTTTATAAACCTGATCACCCCAGCGATTGAAAACAGCCAGGTCAATATATTCATAATTCTCTCTTCCTACAATCTGGAAAGTATCGTTCTTTCCATCTCCATTTGGTGTAAAGGTATTTGGAATTTCCAAATCTGGCGGCACTACATTGATCGTTACCATAGCCACATTAGAAGATATTCCCACCGCATCATGGATCTTATAGCTGAACTTTTCTATACCTGAATATCCTTTTTTTGGCAGGTAAACTATTTTGCCATCTTTATTCATTTGAAGGGTGCCATTTGCAGGTGCCATCTGTACTTCGATGGTACTGACATCCAAAGGGAAAAGACTTGGTTTGTCGTTTTTCGCCACTGCTACCATCACTTCTACATCACTTTTGGTATTTGCAAAATCATCTACTGCAGCAGGATAACGCTTCACATCTATATCAGTAGGAATGTCATTGCTCTCATTTGTACCAGAAACATCTGAAACTTGTTGTCCAACCTCCGTCAGGCCATCGATCCGGGCAGTATTTCTCACGTTCCCATTCAGCTTTTCATCTTCCGTAATGGTATAATTTTCCTGGTGGGTGATGGAAGCATTCGGTGCAAGCGTGGTTCCAGGAAGTGTAATGACCCCAGGAACTTTCGGATCCGATAAGACCAGGTGATGTAAGGTGACGTTTCCAATATTCTTGATGACAAAGGTGTAAGTAATCGTTTTCAAGTCTGTATTTAAGCGTCCCGTTTTTACCAAACTGATGTTAGGATTCTGATCAATAACAACATCAGCGGTAGCGGAAACAACTAATGGATGTTCTGTACTTTGCACTGTAGCCGTATTCTGAATTTTACCGATATTTGCTGTCGGAACCCCGTTTCTATCTAAATCTGATTGGGTAATGATATAGGTTCCAGTATAAATCCAAGATTCTTCTCTTTCCAGAATTCCATTGCCATTATCGCCTGTGAGTCTTAGATTTCCAGCAATTAGCGGATCATTTAAATTCACATTGTGGTGACTTGCATATCCAGTATTTCTAACTGTAATCGTATAATTTATCTGATCTCCGGCTGCAGAAACAGTGTGCTTATCAGCGGTTTTCGTAATTGAAAGACCGATACAAGCCGGAACAGTTATGGTAATTTTAAAAGGAGCTCCATCACAGCCACCGGCTGATCCTCTTGGCGTAATGATATAGGTAACCACCTGCGCTATGGCTGTTGGATTGTAAAGGTCGGCAATGATGGTATTTCCAGCGCCATTTACTGCACCAAGTACCGGAGAGTTCACAGTCCAGCTAAAGGTAGATGGGACTGCGTTTCCACCTTTAGCCGTGTTGTTGATATTGGCTTGCAATGAATAGTTGAATGATGATTGACCACAATTGAGTGGGCTAACAGTGTCGTCAAATCCTTTTGGAACAGGGCTGACCGTCACTGTGGTGGTTGCTGAAACTGCACTGGTACAACCTGCAACATTTGTTACACTAACGGTATAAATACCGATTTCACTGACACTATAGGTTTTTCCTGTAGCCCCAGGAATTAGGACGCCATTTTTATACCATTGGTTTCCGTTGTTTTCTGATGAGCTAAGAATTACTACCCCTCCTTCGCAGAAAGTAGTTTCATTTGATGGGGAAATCTTAGGTTGTTCCGGATACTGAACTTCGGTAACCATAGTTGGTAATGAAACCGGGCTGGCACAGCCGTTTAAGTTTGTAAAGCCTAGTGAGTAATCGCCAGGAGTAGTTGCAGTGTAATTTTTACCCGTAGCCCCAGGGATTAGGATGCCGTTTTTGTACCATTGGTTTCCGCTGTTTTCTGATGAAGTCAGGATGACATTGCCACCTTCACAGAAAACTGCATTGTTGGTTGCGGTGGTGGTTGGGGCAGCAGGAATCGGGTTTACAGTAACAGATATCTGATTAGAAGCAGGACTTTCGCAGGCAATCGAAGTAATTTTTACGCTGTAACGGCCGCTTTCAGTAGCGGTATAAGTTTGCTGGGTGGCCCCTGTGATCAGGTATAGCCCATTGTACCATTGGTAGCTATCTGCTAAGGTGCTGGTCTTTAAGACCACGGCCCCGCCTGCACAGAAAGTGGTCTGGCCTTCTGCAGTAATCACTGCCGCATCCGGGATCGGGTTTACCGTAACTGGTATCGGATTGGAAGCTGGGCTTTCACAAGCACTGGAAGTAATCTTTACGGTATAACTTCCGCTTTCGGTAGCGGTGTAAGTTTGCTGGGTAGCCCCTGTGATCAGGTTTAGCCCATTGTACCATTGGTAACTATCTGCTAAGGTGCTCGTCTTTAAGACCACGGCCCCGCCTGCACAGAAAGTCATCTGGCCTTCTGCAGTAATCACTGCCGCATCTGGAATTGGGTTCACCGTAACTGGTATCGGATTGGAAGCTGGGCTTTCACAAGTACTGGAAGTAATCTTTACGATATAACTTCCGCTTTCGGTAGCGGTGTAAGTTTGCTGGGTAGCCCCTGTGATCAGGTTTAGCCCATTGTACCATTGGTAGCTATCTGCTAAGGTACTGGTCTTTAAGACCACGATGCCACCTGCACAGAAAGTCGTCTGGCCTTCTGCAGTAATCACGGCCGCATCTGGAATTGGGTTCACCGTAACTGGTATCGGATTGGAAGCAGGGCTTTCACAAGCAATCGAAGTAATTTTTACGCTGTAACTGCCGCTTTCGGTAGCGGTATAAGTTTGCTGGGTGGCCCCTGTGATCAGGTTTAGCCCATTGTACCATTGGTAGCTATCTGCTAAGGTGCTCGTCTTTAAGACCACGGCCCCGCCTGCACAGAAAGTCGTCTGGCCTTCTGCAGTAATCACCACGGCATCCGGAATCGGGTTTACCGTAACTGGTATCGGATTGGAAGCAGGGCTCTCACAAGCACTGGAAGTAATTTTTACGCTGTAACTGCCGCTTTCGGTAGCGGTATAAGTTTGCTGGGTGGCCCCTGTGATCAGGTTTAGCCCATTGTACCATTGGTAGCTATCTGCTAAGGTGCTGGTCTTTAAGACCACGGCGCCACCTGCACAGAAAGTCGTCTGGCCTTCTGCAGTAATCACGGCCGCATCTGGAATTGGGTTTACGACAACCTCCAAGACATTGGAAGCTGGACTTTCACAGGCAATCGAAGTAATTTTTACGCTGTAACTGCCACTTTCAGTAGCGGTATAAGTTTGTTGGGTGGCCCCTGTGATCAGGTTTAGCCCATTGTACCATTGGTAGCTATCTGCTAAGGTGCTCGTCTTTAAGACCACGGCCCCGCCTGCACAGAAAGTCGTCTGGCCTTCTGCAGTAATCACCACGGCATCCGGAATCGGGTTTACCGTAACTGGTATCGGATTAGAAGCTGGACTTTCACAGGCAATCGAAGTAATTTTTACGCTGTAGCTGCCGCTTTCTGTAGCGGTATAAGTTTGCTGGGTAGCCCCTGTAATCAGGTTTAGCCCATTGTACCATTGGTAGCTATCCGCTAAAGTTGTCGTCTTTAAAACTACGGCTCCACCTGCACAGAAAGTGGTCTGGCCTTCTGCAGTAATCTCCACGGCATCCGGGATCGGGTTTACCGTAACTGGTATCGGATTGGAAGCAGGGCTCTCACAAGCACTGGAAGTAATTTTTACGCTGTAGCTGCCGCTTTCTGTAGCGGTGTAAGTTTGCTGGGTAGCCCCTGTAATCAGGTTTAGCCCATTGTACCATTGGTAGCTATCCGCTAAAGTTGTCGTCTTTAAAACTACGGCTCCACCTGCACAGAAAGTGGTCTGGCCTTCTGCAGTAATCTCCACGGCATCCGGGATCGGGTTTACCGTAACTGGTATCGGATTGGAAGCAGGGCTCTCACAAGCACTGGAAGTAATTTTTACGCTGTAGCTGCCGCTTTCCGTAGCGGTATAAGTTTGCTGGGTAGCCCCTGTGATCAGGTTTAGCCCATTGTACCATTGGTAGCTATCCGCTAAAGTTGTCGTCTTTAAAACTACGGCTTCACCTGCACAGAAAGTGGTCTGGCCTTCTGCAGTAATCTCCACGGCATCCGGGATCGGGTTTACCGTAACTGGTATCGGATTGGAAGCAGGGCTCTCACAAGCACTGGAAGTAATTTTTACGCTGTAGCTGCCGCTTTCTGTAGCGGTGTAAGTTTGCTGGGTAGCCCCTGTGATCAGGTTTAGCCCATTGTACCATTGGTAGCTATCCGCTAAAGTTGTCGTCTTTAAGACCACAGCCACGCCTGCACAGAAAGTCGTCTGGCCTTCTGCGGTAATCACGGCCGCATCTGGAATAGGGTTTACGACAACCTCCAAGACATTGGAAGCTGGACTTTCACAAGCAATCGAAGTAATTTTTACGCTGTAACGGCCGCTTTCTGTAGCGTTATAAGTTTGCTGGGTGGCCCCTGTGATCAGGTGTAGCCCATTGTACCATTGGTAGCTATCTGCTAAGGTGCTCGTCTTTAAGACCACGGCGCCACCTGCACAGAAAGTGGTCTGGCCTTCTGCAGTAATCACGGCCGCATCTGGAATAGGGTTTACGACAACCTCCAAGACATTGGAAGCTGGACTTTCACAAGCAATCGAAGTAATTTTTACGCTGTAACTGCCGCTTTCTGTAGCGGTATAAGTTTGCTGGGTAGCCCCTGTGATCAGGTGTAGCCCATTGTACCATTGGTAGCTATCTGCTAAGGTGCTCGTCTTTAAGACCACGGCCCCTCCTGCACAGAAAGTCGTCTGGCCTTCTGCGGTAATCACGGCCGCATCTGGAATAGGGTTTACGACAACCTCCAAGACATTGGAAGCAGGGCTTTCACAGGCAATCGAAGTAATTTTTACGCTGTAACGGCCGCTTTCGGTAGCGGTATAAGTTTGCTGGGTGGCCCCTGTGATCAGGTGTAGCCCATTGTACCATTGGTAACTATCTGCTAAGGTGCTCGCCTTTAAGACCACAGCCACGCCTGCACAGAAAGTCGTCTGGCCTTCTGCGGTAATCACGGCCGCATCCGGGATCGAGTTTACGACAACCTCCAAGACATTAGAAGCTGGACTTTCGCAGGCAATCGAAGTAATTTTTACGCTGTAACTGCCGCTTTCTGTAGCGTTATAAGTTTGCTGGGTGGCCCCTGTGATCAGGTTTAGCCCATTGTACCATTGGTAGCTATCTGCTAAGGTGCTGGTCTTTAAGACCACAGCCCCGCCTGCACAGAAAGTGGTCTGGCCTTCTGCAGTAATCTCCACGGCATCCGGGATCGGGTTTACCGTAACTGGTATCGGATTGGAAGCAGGGCTCTCACAAGCACTGGAAGTAATTTTTACGCTGTAGCTGCCGCTTTCCGTAGCGGTATAAGTTTGCTGGGTGGCCCCTGTAATCAGGTTTAGCCCATTGTACCATTGGTAGCTATCTGCTAAGGTGCTCGTCTTTAAGACCACGGCCCCGCCTGCACAGAAAGTGGTCTGGCCTTCTGCAGTAATCTCCACGGCATCCGGGATCGGGTTTACCGTAACTGGTATCGGATTGGAAGCAGGGCTCTCACAAGCACTGGAAGTAATTTTTACGCTGTAGCTGCCGCTTTCTGTAGCGGTATAAGTTTGCTGGGTAGCCCCTGTGATCAGGTTTAGCCCATTGTACCATTGGTAGCTATCTGCTAAGGTGCTGGTCTTTAAGACCACAGCCCCGCCTGCACAGAAAGTCGTCTGGCCTTCTGCGGTAATCACGGCCGCATCTGGAATAGGGTTTACGACAACCTCCAAGACATTGGAAGCAGGGCTTTCACAGGCAATCGAAGTAATTTTTACGCTGTAACGGCCGCTTTCAGTAGCGGTATAAGTTTGCTGGGTGGCCCCTGTGATCAGGTGTAGCCCATTGTACCATTGGTAGCTATCTGCGAAGGTGCTGGTCTTTAAGACCACGGCCCCGCCTGCACAGAAAGTGGTCTGGCCTTCTGCGGTAATCACGGCCGCATCTGGAATAGGGTTTACGACAACCTCCAAGACATTGGAAGCAGGGCTTTCACAGGCAATCGAAGTAATTTTTACGCTGTAACGGCC
>NZ_JAHYSS010000004.1:0-324480 GCF_019802255.1 Pedobacter polysacchareus
GGGAGAGTAGGTCGGTGCCAAATCTTAAAGAAAGCCTGTAGGAAACTACAGGCTTTTCTTGTATACAGCCTTTTTTTCTGAAAGGTTTCGAGCAGGTAGCGCTGCTCTTAAGTTATATAACTAGCATGTTTTTCGTAGCTTAGATCAATCTTATGTCATTCTGCCTATTTGAGGTAAAATTTATATCCATCTTCTTTTCTCAATTAGCTAGTGATATCTGAAGGACTCGCTTATATTTGGATATCTTAAATACATCTAATTATGATTGCGATAACCAATAGTCAGTTTTTTAGTGACGGCCTACTCCAAAAAGGTCAAACCATTTTTATTGAAGAAGGGAAGATTAGTCGAATCTCTAATGAAGCTGTTCCAGCTGACTATGAAATTATAGATGTAGCCGGTGACTATGTCTCTCCTGGTTTTATTGATCTTCAGATTTATGGTAGTGGCGGAAATCTCTTTTCCGCATATCCTACGGCGGAAACGTTAAAACAGATGGATGAAGATCTAATATCTAAAGGAACAACTAGCTTTTTAGCTTGTGTGGCAACAAATAGTCCCGAAATCGTCTATCAATGTCTGGATGCAGCAAAAGCTTATCGTAGCGAAGCTAAAGGGTTTTTAGGGCTTCATCTGGAAGGACCTTATATCAATCCCAAACGTAGGGGAGCACATATAGCAGAATACATTTATAAAGCAAGCCTGGATGAAGTAAAGAAACTGTTGGACTATGCGGATGGTACAGTTAAAATGATGACTATAGCCGCAGAGTTGCAGGACGAGAAGGTAATCCGTTATTTAGTTGATCAGGGAATCATATTGTCCCTAGGCCATAGTGATGCTGATTTTGATCAGGCTACAGCGGCTTATAACAGTGGTTTTAAGACAACCACTCATTTGTTCAATGCAATGCCTTCGATTCATCACAGAGCTCCTAATCTGCCTGTGGCGGTAATGAATCATCCTACTGCAATGGCTAGTATCATTGCTGATGGCTGTCATGTGAATCTTGAAGTTGTTAAAATGACGTACAAAGCAATGAAAGATAGGTTATTCCTAATTACGGATGCAGTGACGGCTTGTGCAATAGGGCCTTATCAACATGAACTTCATGGCGACAAGTTTGTGACTGCCGATGGTACGCTTTCAGGCTCAAATATTACCCTTTTGCAAGCGGTTCAGAATTGTGTTAAACATTGTGATATTCCAATACAAGAAGCTTTAAAACTTGCTTCAAAAAATCCGGCACTATTAATGGGTATTTTAAAAACAAAAGGCACTTTAAATGTTGGTAGCGATGCTGATTTGCTGTTTTTATCTCCCGAGCTGCAGCTAAAGAAAGTTTTTGTAAAGGGTTTGCACATTTGAGCCCTGATTAATTAAAACAAATAGTTATTTTTGGACTCATGAAGTATAAACGGATTCTGCTGAAATTAAGTGGCGAGTCGCTGATGGGCGATAAACAATATGGTATTGATAATGAGCGTGTTAGACAGTACGCTGAAGACATTAAAGCGGTACATGATGAAGGCCTTGAAATAGCAATAGTTATTGGAGGTGGTAATATTTTTAGAGGTTTAAGCGCCGAAAAGTCAGGCATGGACCGAGCACAGGCTGATTATATGGGAATGTTAGCGACCGTAATCAACAGTATGGCACTACAAGATGCACTAGAAAAAGTGGGTTTAAAAACACGTTTGCTGACTGCAATTAAAATGGAGCAAATCTGTGAGCCATTTATTCGTAGAAGAGCGGTACGTCACCTAGAAAAAGGTCGTGTGGTGATTTTTGGTGCCGGTACAGGTAACCCTTACTTCACAACTGATTCTGCGGCTGCTTTAAGAGCAATTGAAATTAAAGCGGATGTAGTACTTAAAGGAACACGTGTAGATGGAATTTACACTGCAGATCCTGAGAAAGATCCTACAGCAACAAAATATGAAAAAATTTCTTTCAAAGAAGTTTATGATAAAGGTTTAAACGTAATGGATATGACCGCCTTCACCTTGTGTGAAGAAAATGAACTTCCTATTATCGTTTTTGATATGAATAAAACCGGTAATTTCATGAAAATTGCCAAGGGTGAAGAGATTGGAACACTTGTTAAGGTCTGATTCTAATAAATTTTATATTTTTGGTTAAATTTTACAAAACATGAATGACCTCATAAAGAAACAACTACAAGATGCTCAGGCAAGCATGGACAAGGCTATTGACCATTGTGAATCTGAATTGACAAAAATTCGTGCGGGAAAAGCTTCTGCAGGAATGTTAGATGGCATATTTGTAGATTATTATGGTAGTGCTACTGGTTTATCTCAAGTAGCAAGTATCAATACACCAGATGCACGTACTTTACTCGTTCAGCCTTGGGAAAAAAATATGTTAGTTCCTATTGAACGCGCCATCATGGAAGCGAACATTGGAATTAACCCTCAGAATGATGGTGTGGTAATCCGTTTAGTAGTTCCTCCGCTAACTGAAGAACGCAGAAGAGAGCTTGTAAAAAAGGTAAAAGAAGAAGCAGAACGCGGAAAAATTACCATTCGTAATATCCGTAAAGATGCTAACGAGAAAATTAAGAAGCTAAAAGGCGAAAGTGTCTCTGATGATGAAATCAAAACCGGAGAAGGCGAAGTGCAAAAAATAACTGACGCATATATTATCAAAGTGGATAAACATGCTGAAGCAAAAGAAAAAGATATCATGACGGTTTAAAACCTGATTTATAATTTACTTGTAATTTAAAGGGAATGGAGCTAATGCTTCATTCCCTTTATTTATTTTTGGCTAGATTTAATTACATGAAATTACTACTTGAATATTTAAGTGCTCATAAATGGGTGGTTGCACTGGCACTTTTACTAGCAGCAATCAACATTGGATTCTCCTTATTGGACCCTTATATTACGGGAAGAATAGTGGATGAGTTCATTCAGAAGAAGGACGTGTTGCAAAGAAGCGAATTTGTATGGGGAGTACTTGGCTTGGTTGGCTTGAGTGTAGGAGCTGCAATGGTGTCTAGAATTGCCAAGAATTTCCAGGATTACTTTACCAGCATTATCGTTCAGAAGGTTGGAGCCAGTATGTATGCCGATGGACTGAAGCATTCTCTTGAATTACCTTATCAGGTATTCGAAGACCAGAGAAGTGGGGAAACATTAGGAATTCTACAGAAGGTTCGTCTTGATTCGGAAAAATTTATTACCGCGTTTATTAGTATTCTTTTCGTGAGTTTGATAGGGATGGTATTCGTTATTGTATACTCGGTTACGGTAAGTTATAAGGTAACACTGGTGTATTTTTCTGCAATTCCAATCATTAGTTTTGTCAGTTGGTATCTGAGCAGGAAGATTAAAACTATTCAAAAGACTATTGTTGCAGAAACAACCGCATTGGCGGGTTCTACCACGGAATCCTTGAGAAATATTGAGCTGGTGAAAAGTCTCGGCCTTGCCAGCCAGGAAATCGAAAGGTTAAATAAAACCACGTATAAAATTTTAGGGCTGGAACTAAGAAAGGTGAAATATGTAAGAAGTATGAGCTTTGTACAAGGAACAACTGTCAATTTTGTGCGTAGTACGATGGTGGTGGTTTTATTGATCCTTATCTTTGAAAATACGATTTCTGCCGGGCAATACTTTTCTTTTCTGTTTTATTCTTTCTTTCTCTTTGGTCCTTTACAGGAACTGGGCAACGTAATTCTTTCCTGGCGCGAAGCAGAGGTTTCTCTTGGAAATTTCAAGAAAATTTTAAGCACGCCAATAGATGAGAAACCACTAAATCCGGTTAAACTGGATAAAATTACCAGTCTTGAGTTTAAAGATGTGAACTTTAGACACCTGACCGGAAAGCACAATGCTCTGAATGACATTAATTTCCGTACTCATAATGGGGAGACCATTGCATTTGTGGGGCCTTCAGGCTCTGGAAAAACCACATTGGTAAAACTGTTGGTGGGTCTTTATCAGCCAATAGAAGGCGATGTTCTGTATAATGATACTTCGAGTAAAGCGATAGATCTTGATATGTTACGAGAGAAAATTGGTTTTGTAACGCAGGATACACAATTGTTTTCCGGAACGATCAGGGAAAACCTGCAGTTTGTAAGACCCGATGCTACAGATGAAGATTGTTTACGAGTAATGAAACAAGCGGCTTGCAATAACTTGCTGGCACGTGCAGATAAAGGTTTGGATACTGTAATCGGTGAAGGCGGAGTGAAGGTTTCTGGCGGAGAAAAACAAAGATTATCAATTGCAAGAGCATTATTGCGCAGACCAGATATTCTGGTATTTGATGAAGCAACCTCTTCTTTAGACTCTTTAACAGAGGAGGAGATCACGGCAACAATCCGTGATATTTCTGTGCAGACCAATCATATTACGATTTTGATCGCCCACAGGCTGTCGACGATTCGTCATGCAGACCGTATTTTTGTTTTGGAACGCGGACATATCATTGAACAGGGTAAACACGAAGATTTATTGGCCGAAACAGGGTTGTACTATGCCATGTGGAGACAGCAGGTCGGTGAGAGAATAGAATACTAGGCATTCCTGGAAAACAAACCCTGGCACAAAAGGATAAGGTTTAAATGAATGGGGTTAATTTTGCTGGTCGTTGATTTCCTGCAAAGTTAACTTCATCATTCCTTTTGTCTTCAGATACGTGATTCCAGCAACCAAAATCGTCATACTTCCTCCGAATACCACTGCAGGGACGGTTCTCATGAGCTTTGCGGTAAGACCAGACTCAAAGGCTCCAATCTCATTAGAAGAACCAATAAACATGCTGTTTACAGCAGAGACTCTACCCCGCATCTCATCAGGGGTAAGCAATTGCATAATCGTCGATCTGATAATCACACTGATGCTGTCGAAAGCACCTTCCATGAATAAAAACACCAAGGTGAGATAGAAGTTTTTTGATAAACCATAACAGATAATACTTGTTCCAAATCCTGTAACTGCAATCAGCAGATTCCTCCAGGGCTTGTTCATTGGAGAGAAACGGGTCATGGCTAACATGGTAATTACTGCGCCACTGGAAGCAGCAGCCCGCATGAAGCCGAGTCCTTCAGAACCTACTTTCAAAATATCATTTGCAAATACCGGAAGTAAAGCTACCGCTCCTCCAAAGAATACAGAGAATAAGTCTAAGCTCATCGCACCTAACATCATTTTGTTTTTGAAGACAAAATGAACACCCTCAGTCAGACTTTTTACAATACTTTCTTTAGGGACAAAGGTAGGAGGATATGTTTTTAAGAAAAATATGCAGATTAGGGCAATGCCGATGAAGGAAAGGATAACACAATAAGTCACTGTAATGCCGTAGAAGCCGTAAATTAATCCACCTACAGCAGGACCCAAAATAGAAGCGGCCTGCCAGCTGGAGCTGTTCCAGGTACTTGAATTAGGGTAAAGTTTTTTAGGAATAATCTGTGCCATTAAAGAGAAGGTTGCCGGACTAAAAAATCCTCGGGCAATTCCAATTCCAAATACCATCAAATACATAATGGGCACAATATAGTCTACTGGTACGTAGGCATGCATTTGCTGAGTGGTCACGATCAGCATGATCAATGAACACAGGAATACACCGCTAAATATTTTCAGTAATAACCCTCTTTTTTCTGATTTATCAGCTACATAACCTCCGTATAGTGCGATGCTGATGGCTGGAATCGCTTCGCAAAGTCCAACTAAGCCAAGAGCTAAGGGATCTTTGGTAAGGTGGTAAATATGAAATCCA
The DNA here is from genome assembly GCF_019802255.1 of Pedobacter polysacchareus. GTDB lineage: Bacteria > Bacteroidota > Bacteroidia > Sphingobacteriales > Sphingobacteriaceae > Pedobacter > Pedobacter polysacchareus. The sequence continues at coordinate 5,758 of NZ_JAHYSS010000004.1, forward strand.
ATGATGACCGCCTGCATTTGATAAGCAAACGTAAAAAAGAAACGCATGCCGAGGTAGGATCGAAACTCCCGGAATCGGAGCGCAGCGTAAGGATCTGGTTTTTCTGTGGGTATCTGAGGTTCCAAAAAGGGTGTTTTTTAAACAAATGTATGTTATGGTGATTCAATAACATACACTTGCTTAAAAAAAATATTACATGATACTGTCATAAAATGCGCGATACGCAGCACCCATGTTATCCGCCTGATTGATGGCTTCAGAAACGGCAATTCCAAAAATTCCCGTTGCCATTAATGGATCAATATCACTAAGGGTAACACCTCCAACAGCAAGAACTGGTAGATTAATTTCTTGTGATTTTAGCGCTTGCATGGCCTTTGCATATCCTTCTACTCCTAATAATGGCGCAGTGTTGGGTTTGGTTCTTGTAGTGTAAAATGGTCCGAATCCGGCATAATCTGCACCTTCTGCTGCCAGTCTGATCAAGCCTTCTAAAGTGTTGGAAGAGCCGCCAATGGTAATCGCTTCTCCCAATTGCTCCCGAAGTTTTACAAAATCTGCATCCATATCTTCTATATGAAAGCCTTGAATGTCGGCTTTTCCATTCAAATGAATATGATCTGTAACGATCAGGGTTGCTCCCCAATCGTCACAGATTCCTGCAATTGCATTGATATCTTCCAAAAGTTCTTCATCATTTTTAGTCAGACAACGGTATTGAATCCATTTTGCACCTTCACTGCAGGCGATGTTAGCCTGTTCAATATGGCTATGCTGGTGGATATCGTGTGTTATAAACTGTAGCTTTTCGATGAACTTCTTCATAAGTAGTTAAAATTTGAAATTTAACGAAAGTAAAAAATTAGTTCCGGCTTGGGCGTAATAAAAGTTCTCTGTGGTGATATTGCCTTGGTAAGCAGAGCTATAAGTATAACCATTGCTTTCATACTTTTCATTGAGGATATTATTAACTAATAATCCAATATTGATGTTTTTGATTCCTTTAAGTTGGAAATCGTAACCGATTCTTGCATTATTTACCCAATAAGCATCTAGTTTTCTGCTTTCATTTTGTGTATTGTCAAGATATTGCTTGCCTACAAATTTACTTTGCAAAGCAGCGGCAAAACCTTTAAATGGTTTGTAAACGAGTTCTCCTCCAATAACGGATTTTGGAGAGAAAGAGATGTCTGTGTTTTTGTAATTGGTAGTAATCAGCGTTTCCGTATTGTCATCCTCATACTGAGTTACATAATTAATATAATTCTGGATTTTATTCTTACTGAATGCAGCATTGGCATTCAAGGCAAATTGAGCGCTAATGATATAGGAAGCATCTAATTCAAATCCCATCCGGTAACTTTTGTCAACATTTTGACGATAAGCATCAGCAAATTCATTGATTTCTCCGGTGAAAATCAATTGATCTTTATAGAACATACCATAGACATTTACGCCGAGGTTCAATCTGTTTTCTTTGTAACGGTATCCAGCTTCTAAATCATGCAGACGTTCTGGTTTTGGAGCAGGTATACCTACTTTCAAATTGGTGAAATCATCGCGATTCGGCTCTTTGTTAGCCACGCTGAAGGAGGTATAAATATTACTCTGCTCATTTAAGAAATAAGTAGCGCCAATTTTTGGATTGAAAAAGCGATAGGTATTGTTGAAATCAAGCTCCCGAAGGTTTTTATCTTTTCCTGAAATCGTATAGTTTACACTTCGGTATTGTAGGTCTGCAAAAATGCTCAGCTGATCAACCGGGCTATAGCTCACTTTAGCATAGGTATTGAAATCATTTTTATTTCCTTTACCATCATAGTAATGATCTGTATTGTTGCTGGTAGAAGGATATTTTGCCCAGATCACTTGTCCGAAGTGTTTTCCTCTATATTCATTGTAAGCACCACCAAGTGTGAAATTCAAATTAGCTTGCGGCTTATAAGTGAATGCATAAGTGGCACCATAGAAATCATTATCCAACCAGCGCCGACGAATCAGATCTGACCTTGTTTGAATGGCACCATCTGCATTCATTGGTGGCAAACCATATTTACTCAGCTTTTGATCGAATTTGAACTCTTCAAAATAACCTTTTCCATCTGTATAATGCAGGGCTCCATTGAAAGAGAATTGTTCGTTAAATTGCTTGGCATAAAGTGCCTGATAGTGATTTTGTGCGTAGTTGTCGGTTTGATCTTTATAGGTAAAGGAATTATAGGTTCTATTTCCTGAGTTTAATAAGTGCTGTTTTTGGGCATCATTAAATTCCTGACGCTTGCTAAAATCTATCATTCCCTGCAGATCACCTTTTAACCTGGATTCAGGAATCCCGTCCCAGGCCTGGTAAGTTTTTTCTGTTCCGGAGAAAACATTCAGGCGAAGCAATTCATTTTTCCCGTGATAAGCACCAGAAAGATAATAGGACTTCAAGTTTGAGGCTGCACGGTCGATAAAACCATCAGATTTTATTCTGGAAAGGCGCCCATCGAAACTCCATTTATTGTCAATAAGGCCTGTCCCTAGTTTTACCGTATTTTTAAGCGTATTGAACGAACCGTAAGTGTTGTTTAATTCTGCATACGCACTTTCTGAAGGAGCAGTGGTTTGGATATTCAAACTTCCGCCAAAAGCACCGGCACCATTTGTAGAGGTTCCTACGCCACGTTGGATCTGCACATTTTCTATAGAAGAGGCAAAATCCGGCATATTAACCCAGAATATTCCCTGACTTTCACTGTCATTGTAAGGAATACCATTAATCGTTACATTGATTCTGCTGGCATCACTACCTCTGATTTTTATACCCGTGTAGCCTACGCCAGCACCTGCATCGGAGGTGACCACCACTCCAGGGGTATTGTTTAAAATAAATGGTAGGTCTTGTCCGAAATTGTTTTCCTGGATTTCAGCTTTGCTGATGTTTTTATAAGTGGTTGCTGATTTGTCGTTGGCACGTGTGGCATTAACGATGACCTCATCTGCAAGAAAAGCAGCAGGTTTTAGGCTGATGTTTTCCAACTGATTCGCCTTTAGCTCAAGATTTTTTTCTGTTGTCTGATAACCAATAAAGCTCACGACTAAGGTGTAATTTCCCGCTTTAAGGTTCTTAAGCTGGTACTTTCCTTGTCCATCTGCCGTTACTCCAAAAGATTTTCCTTTTAAACGGATGGTTGCACCTGGTAATGTCTGCTGGTTGTTTTCGGACACAATTCCTGAAATACTAAACTGTGCCTTTGTTAATACAGGCAACATCAACATAGCTAGCGCTATGGTCAATAACTTTCTCAATTTTTTTGTTTTTTTAGTTAAAACACTGTAAGTAAGGGGCACTTACAGCCCAGTTAACTCCATAACTCCAATCCCTCCGCCGGCATTATCCGGATCAGGTGCATATATCTGTTTGTAGATATAATGGGTATGCTCTCAGCCTGTTTTTGTGTTTTTTACAAAACAAGGCACCCCTTTTTGATGGGCTAAAGGTATCGATAAAAATTGAATCTCAAGAATGTATCTCTAGGAATGATGTTTACAGCCTATTTTATGCAGTAATAATAAGCGAATGCTAATCTTCTTTAATAAAGTATTCTACAGCTGTAATCGCATTATTTAAGCGTTCGTCTGTGCCACCGATTACTACATAATTGGCGTTTAAATTTTGTAGTTCCTGATGCCAGACCTGCATGAAATGTTCTCTCTTATGAGGGAAATCACGCAGTGGATCTTCTTGCCATGGCAAGTCAATGTCCATTAACAGGTATAAATCGTAGGTATGTAGCGGCAAAGCCTTCAGTACCACTTCTGGAGTATTGCCAAAAACCTCATCACTCCAAACCTTTACCGTAATAAAAGTAGTATCACAAATGATCAGATCTTTTTCCGCTATGGCGAGGATGGACTCTTCCAGTGCGACTTGCCCATGGTACATATTTACTTCATCCTGTAAATTACAAGGCTCCGTTAGTGCAGCGCAATAGTAACGGGCATATTCTGGCACCCATAAGGTTTGGTAGTGTTTGGCCAGCTGCTGCGCAATAGTTGATTTTCCAGTGCTTTCGGGGCCAACGATGGCGATCTTTTTAATTTGCTTGTTCACGGCGGTACGTTTTCCTCCAGTCTATATATCCTTTAATGGCAATGGCGACCAGGAAAGCATAAAATATGGCACTTAAATTTAGATTCTTGTAAATATATAATGGGATATAGCAAAGGTCAACAATAATCCATAATATCCAGTTTTGCAGGATTTTTCTGCTGAGCATGAGTTGTGCAACAAAACTCATTGCCGTACAGAAGCCGTCTTCGTAAGGTACATTGGTATCTGTAAAATGGTCCAGAAATAAACCCAATGCAACAGATAGTATTACTATTGACCCAATTGCGATCCACCAGCCTTTTCTAGATAAATTAGCGACCGGTTTATCATTTACTTCTTTTTTTCTGATCCAAAAATACCAGCCATAAAAAGCAGTAAAAAGGAAGTAGAATTGCAGTGCCATATCTCCATACATCTTCGCATCAAGAAATACCCAGGCATAAGCGATCACGCTGATGATTGAAATCGGCCAGCTGAGCACATTTTCTTTTGTGGCCAGGTAAATGCAGATAAATCCGGAAAATACACCCAGCCATTCCAGCCAGGTAGTATGAATAAATTGATCAGCAATTAACTGAAAAAATGAAGACTCAAGAAGTAACATGAGCCAAAAGTAGTTATCCTAAAATTATTTGCAACATAAAGCTTTATAGGATTGCCGTTAATTATTGGTTTTTGGCGAGGTGCTAAAACTCAAGGACACCCGGACGCTTACGTCAGTAGTCGTTTTTTCTCTTAAAACGTACTCCATTCTGATGCGCAAATTCGTTCCTTTAACATAATTGTCCAGGAAGCGTGAATTGTCGATATCTAAAACCAATCCGGTACCAATATTCTGCTGCACATCATTTCTGGAAGCCACCATTACTTCTTCTCCTTTTTCATTAGCTACAAATAATTTCACAGACTTAAACATTCCTAAACTTTTGTTCGAAGGATTACTGGCTTCCATTTTTGCCGAAGCAATTCTGATCTCTTTTACATAATCTGTACCATTTTGATTTCCAAAAACCTGATCAAAGCTAGTTGCCGCGGAGCTGGTAGAAATGTTTGTATCACTTTTTGTGCCTGCAGGAATGACTACAGTCGCATTATATGGAAAAGATGATTTTATAAGGGATTGTACTGTGGCACAGCTGGAAAGCATCACTATTGTGGCCACTACTACAGGGAATAATTTTTTCATTGGGTTGTACATAGTTCTCATTTGATATGGTATATTTCAGATAGGAACGGCAAATGTTGTTCCAAATTGCATTCAGATATATTTTACCGCTGGTTTCGTGATGGAAACATCGGCATTGCCATCTAAATCAAGCTAGTCATATTAATGGAATTCGGCTAAACTAAAAACGTAATAAAGATATACACTAAATTATTACAGGAAGGGATGAATCTGGAAATGGATTTTACATTAAAACATAATTCTGCGCCAGTTGTAGTAAGTATAGGATTAAACATCAAACCTTTATAATTTCTACTTAAAATTGAATATAATGAAAAGGCTAAAATTAAATTTTATCGTAGCAGCAGGACTTTCATTTGGTTTATTGGCATTCAGTAGCATCAGGGAAGGCGGCATCCAGGGGAAAGTAAGTCCTGCGGAGGGTGCATCTCAGGTATTGGCCATTTCCGGAAGGGATACTTTACGCGCCTCAGTTAACAATGGAAGCTTCGTTTTTAGCAAAGTTAAACCTCAAACTTACACCATTTTGGTGAAGGCAAATTCGCCATATAAAGACACTTCTTTAGAGAATGTTGCGGTGGTAGATAGTGCCACAACAGACGTTGGAGAGATTAAATTGCTGCAGTAATTTATAGTAAATGATTAAAAGGGCTTTAGATGAATTTCAAAGGCCCTTTTTTATTTGAACTGTTTTTTAAAAAACAGCATATTTTTATGGATCAAAAACGTAACTTTGCATCCCGACGGAAGAGTCGGGATATTCCCCTCGCACAGCAGAGAAAATCTCTAGACTATTCTGGTCTTTTAGAATGCAATTTTTACCAATTTCACTTATACTAACTTTAGACTTTTTAAAGCCTTATGCCTAAAGACACCTCCATACGCTCAGTATTAATTATCGGATCGGGACCTATTATCATTGGTCAAGCCTGTGAATTTGATTATTCAGGATCTCAAGCTGCCTTATCCTTAAAGGAAGAGGGGATTGAAGTTTCCATCATCAACTCTAATCCTGCAACCATCATGACCGACAAGGTGATTGGGGACCATGTGTACCTTTGGCCTTTAACGGTAGACTCTATTGAGCAAATCCTGATCGAAAGAAAAATCGATGCAGTTTTGCCAACCATGGGTGGACAAACCGCTTTGAACCTTTGTAAAGAAGCAGAAGAACGTGGGGTTTGGGAAAAATATGGTGTTAAAGTAATCGGGGTAGATGTTGCCGCGATTGAGAAAACTGAAAACAGAGAATCCTTCCGTCAATTAATGATTGATATAGGTGTAGGCGTTGCTCCATCCAAAATTGCAAATTCCTTCCTGGAAGGTAAAGAAGCAGCTCAGGAAATCGGTTATCCATTGGTAATCCGTCCTTCTTATACATTAGGCGGTTCAGGTGGTGGTTTTGTGCACAAAAAAGAAGAGTTCGATCACGCTTTACAACGCGGATTAGAAGCTTCTCCAACGCATGAAGTATTGGTAGAGAAAGCTGTAATCGGATGGAAAGAATACGAATTGGAATTGCTGAGAGATAGTAATGACAACGTGATCATCATCTGTTCAATTGAAAACTTTGATCCAATGGGTATCCATACCGGCGACTCAATCACTGTAGCACCAGCAATGACTCTATCCGATCGCTGCTACCAGGATATGCGTAACCAGGCCATCAAAATGATGCGTGCTATTGGTACTTTCGCTGGAGGCTGTAACGTTCAGTTCTCTGTGAATCCTGATAATGACGACATTATCGCCATCGAAATCAACCCAAGGGTGTCACGCTCTTCGGCATTGGCAAGTAAAGCAACAGGATATCCGATCGCAAAAATCGCTTCTAAATTAGCCATCGGTTATAACTTAGACGAGATCGAAAATCAAATTACAAAAACTACATCTGCATATTTCGAACCTACATTAGACTATGTAATCGTGAAAGTACCTCGCTGGAACTTTGATAAATTCAAAGGTGCCAACATGGAACTAGGATTACAAATGAAGTCGGTTGGAGAAGTAATGGCTATCGGCCGTACCTTCATCGAAGCCCTACAAAAAGCTTGTCAGAGTTTAGAAATTGGCAGAGCCGGATTAGGTGCAGATGGTAAACATAACAGAAGTATCGAAGAGATCATGCACGGTTTGGAGCATCCAAGCTGGAACCGCCTGTTCTTAATTAAAGATGCCATGTCGATGGGTGTTCCTTTGGAGTCTATCCGTAAAGTAACTAAAATCGATAAATGGTTCCTTTCTCAGATTCAGGATTTAGTACACCTGGAAGTTGAGCTAAAAAGATACTCTCTGAACAACATTCCTAAAGATTTCTTCTTCACATTGAAACAAAAAGGATTCTCTGACATCCAGATCGCTTACCTGTTAGGTAATGTAACGGAAGATGAGGTTTATGAGAGAAGAAAATCCCTAGGCATCAGACGTGTGTATAAAATGGTAGATACTTGTGCAGCAGAATTCGCAGCGCAAACTCCATATTACTACTCTACGTTTGAAGAAGAAAATGAATCTATCCCAACAGATAAAAAGAAAGTAATTGTATTGGGTTCAGGTCCTAACCGTATCGGTCAGGGGATTGAATTTGATTACTCTTGCGTACATGGTCTGCTTGCTGCTAAAGAAAGCGGTTTTGAAGCAATCATGATCAACTGTAACCCGGAGACAGTTTCTACAGATTTCAACATGGCTGATAAGTTGTACTTTGAGCCGGTATTCTGGGAACATGTTCGTGAAATTATCGAATTAGAGAAACCAGTAGGGGTAATCGTTCAATTGGGTGGACAGACTGCCTTGAAAATGGCTGAAAAGCTTCATGAGAATGGTATTAAAATCATCGGTACATCTTACAATGACATGGATGTTGCGGAAGATAGAGGTCGTTTCTCAGACTTATTAAAAGAATTAGAGATTCCTTATCCAAGATATGGTGTTGCTGAAAACGCGGAAGAGGCGATTGTAGTTGCTAATGAAGTAGGATACCCGGTATTGGTTAGACCAAGTTATGTATTGGGTGGACAAGGAATGAGCATCGTAATCAATGACGAAGACCTGGAGAAAGCAGTAGTTAAACTACTAGGTGATCTTCCAGGAAACCGTGTATTGATTGACCACTTCCTGGACAGAGCAGAAGAAACCGAGTCGGATTCTATCTGTGACGGCGAAGACGTACACATCATCGGATTGATGGAGCATATTGAGCCTGCAGGTATTCACTCTGGTGATTCCAGCGCAGTATTGCCGCCATTCAGCTTATCTGAAAAGGTAATGAACGATATGGAAACTTACTCTAAGAAAATCGCGAAAGCATTAAACGTAATCGGATTGTTAAACATCCAGTTTGCAGTCAAAGACGAGAAAGTTTATGTGATCGAAGCGAATCCTAGAGCTTCAAGGACGGTTCCTTTCATTGCGAAAGCTTATGATGTTCCTTATATCAATATCGCTGCTAAAGTGATGTTAGGTGTAAACAAGCTGAAAGACTTTACGATCGAAAGAAAACTTAAAGGTTATGCGATTAAAGAGCCAGTATTCTCTTTTGATAAGTTCCCTGAAGTAGTGAAAGAACTAGGTCCAGAGATGAAGTCTACAGGAGAAGCGATCAGGTTTATTAAAGACCTGGAAGATCCTTACTTCAGAAAGCTAGTAAAAGACAAATCGATGTATTTATCGAAATAATAAAAAAAGTCCCGAAAGGGACTTTTTTTATGCAACCTGATTTTTTTTAGAAAGCGACCTTAACAGTTTCGTGTCTTTAAAAAATCAGGTTAATTTTTTCCCCAGATCCGCGTGTTTAAATCTAGTGTGTCAATCACCTGGTAAATATGGAGTACCAGATCTATGTCATCTCGCATCAAGTCATCGTTCAGCAGACTTTTAAACAATGAGGCCTCAAAATAATTCTTGGATAATGGAAAGGCGATATTCACCATATTTTCAATGAAAGAGAGGCTGATACTGTATTTACACCTGTCGTTGAGTGCACAGATCGATTCCATCATCAATGGAGTCAGGATATATCTTGCTTCAATCTGATCTGAAGAATGGGTGGTAAAAGTCTTTTCAAATTCCGGGCTCTCTAATTTAACACGGCTATCATATCCCGAAAGCAAAGGAACATTACTCACAAACCAATCGGAAATACTGCTCCCAAATGTTCTGGTTTGAACCACAGTAGCACCTTTGAAGTGTTTGTTAAAATCAGCCTGAAAAATTACTCCACTAAAAATCTCGTGCCAGGTTTCCTGACGCCCTTTTTTAGTGTTGGTGACTTCTTTATAATGTGCTTTTACTTCTGAAAAACTAAACTTTGTTTTTCCGGCATTTCCTTCCACAAGATCTTCACTATGATACTTATCAGGCCTCCTGCTGAAAAGTAAAGATTTAATGAATCCATTTTCAGGTAAACCTCTTTTAGGATCAATTTTAAGACTCTGGTCGATTGATTTTAAGGCTTGAGCAATCAGCTTTTCCTTAAAATCCAAACGATACTGGTCTACTGCTGTTGAGTTCATTGCCATTAAAACGAATCCGGTAATCAAGCAAATGATGCCTATAATGCCAATTGGAAGATGGGTTGATGTAAAGCCGAATAAGGCGATCAATGCCCCTGCACTGCAAATGATGATATGTGCAATCATCTTCCTTCGCAAAGCGATCCGGGTTGCTTCTAAAGTTTTTAAAACCTCCTTTGTGGCAGGATCCAAAGAAACTATAGCCGTCATTAACTGTTAAAAAGGTCTTTTGCGCTGATATTACTGCGTTCTGCTTCTGGAATAGTGAGTACTGGTTTAACTGTATAATTTAACATTCCTGCAAAGATGCTACCTGGAAACATCATGATGGCATTGTTGTAATCTGTAATTGCAGCGTTGTAATTCCTTCTGGCGGCAGCAATTTGTTCCTCGCTTTCCGTCCAGATGGTTTGTAGATTTGCGAAACTCTGGTCCGCTTTAAGGTTGGGATAATTCTCCACATTGACCATTAGCCCTTTTACCTCGTGACTGAGTTCCTGGTCGATTTTCAACTTCTCATCATTACTCAAATGAGGACTGCTGGCACGGCTCCTTAAGGCAACGACCTTTGTGAGCAGATCACCTTCATATTGCATATACCTTTTTACCGTTTCCACCAGGTTAGGCAGGAGGTCGAAGCGTTTTTTCAGCATCGCATCAATTGCTGCAAAAGCATTGTCAGTTTCGTTCTTCTTTGCAATTAAGGAATTGTAGATGGAAATACAAATAAACGCTAGTATAAGTACAAGTATGATAATGCCGGCAATGATCATAAGATAAATTTAAGAGGTTAAATGAGAATGGAGGTTATGAAATTAATAGGAAACATCTGGTTATTCCAGAATCGTTACTCCTTTTGCTTCAAAAGCCAATTCCTTTTTAGGTGCTATAATTTTTGCGATTTCCGAGGCTGGTTTATGTGCATCTTCTGCGTAATGACGTAATGTTTCTGCAGAGATGATTTGTTTTTTCGCAAGACCATCTAGTGCTACATTTTTACCTACTATATCCATTGGCATAAAAAAGGCGTAGTCTTTAAAAGTAACACGCATTGCTTCACCAGAAGGCATTTTTAAGGTCATCCAGCAGCCTTTTTTCTGACAAACTTCTACTACTTGACCGGTAATTTTCATGTCTACCGTCTTTTCAGCACCCATATTGGATTCCATTTTAGCAGCGGGAATCAGGTTGCCTGAAGTAACGCCAGTTCCAAAAGATTTGCCTTGAAGTGGTGTATTGTCTTGCGCCATTGCACAAATGCTAAGTGCAGACAAGCAAAGGCTTAATAGTACTTTTTTCATGAGATTAGGATTAAAAGATTGAAATTCTTTTGATTAGCAATAAAAATATCAAATTTCCTGGAAATTTCACGAAAGAATGGCTACAAAACAAAAAATCCTCGTTATCTATCGATAACGAGGATAATCATCCCTATTGTTGTTAAATCATAAATGATTAACAATATACATTAGACAACTTATAGGCCGATTTTTAAAAATCCCGTGCCAGATATTTAACTTGTTGATATTCAGGGCAATTTCAAATAAAAAGCAGGAATGTAACGAATCTATGGCGTAGAATAAAATCCCCAATATGTAGAAAAAGTATTACTCGTTTCCTCAAATTGGGGAAATATCTCCTTACTTATCAATTCTGTTTCCCTGATTATCCAAACAGCAAGGAGAAAACATCTTCGATTTTGCTAACTGGCGTCAGTTCAATTTTATACCTTTCAGTGATCAGGCCTTTCATATTATAATTAGAAATGAAAATCCTTTCAAAACCCAGCTTTTCCGCTTCTGAAATCCGCTGTTCAATCCGATTCACTGCTCTGATCTCGCCGGAAAGGCCAACCTCAGCTGCAAAGCAGATCTTTGAAGAAATAAAGATGTCTTCATGAGAAGAGATGATGGCCACTAAAATGGCTAAATCAATCGCAGGATCTTCCACTTTAATTCCACCGGCGATGTTCAAAAATACATCCCTGGTGCTCAGCCTGAATCCGCATCTTTTTTCCAGTACCGCCAGGAGCATATTCATTCTTTTGGTGTCGAAGCCATTAGAAGATCGCTGAGGCGTTCCGTAAGCGGCGGCACTTACCAAAGCCTGCGTTTCTATTAACATGGGTCTGGCGCCTTCTAAAGTGGCTGAAATCGCAATTCCACTCATCTCTTCATCCCTCTGCGACAATAAAATCTCTGAAGGATTGGAAACTTGCCTTAATCCTGTACTGTGCATTGCATAGATTCCCAGTTCTGCAGCTGCCCCAAAACGGTTTTTAATAGAGCGTAAAATCCGGTAAACATGATTTCGGTCGCCCTCGAACTGCAATACCGTGTCTACCATGTGTTCCAGGATTTTTGGACCTGCAATAGCCCCGTCTTTGGTAATGTGGCCGATTAAAAACACCGGGGTATCCGTTTCTTTGGCAAACCTCAGCAGCTCCGAAGTACATTCACGGACCTGTGAAACACTGCCAGGTGTGGCATCAATATGAGCGGAATGAAGCGTCTGAATAGAATCTACAATCAGCAGATCCGGGTTCAGTTCTTCAATCTGTTTGAAAATATTTTGAGTAGAAGTTTCCGTCAGGATATAGCAATCTGAGGTAGGGTTGGAGGTGATCCTTTCCGCCCTCATTTTAATCTGCTGCTCACTTTCTTCTCCGGAGATGTATAAAATCTTTTTGCCGGGGATGTTTAAAGCCAGTTGCAGCATCAATGTTGATTTCCCGATGCCCGGCTCGCCGCCGATTAAAATTACGGAACCCGCTACCAGGCCACCACCCAATACCCGATCCAGCTCCTGATCACCAGTTAAAATCCGATCCTCAGTGATAGAGATGATGTGGTCTACTTTATTCGGCTTATTTACTCTTGTGCCGGTTGTAGAAGTTTTCCAGGCCGGTACTTTTGAGCCTGCCTTTTCGATCACTTCTTCTACAAAAGTGTTCCATTCGTTACAGGAAGGACATTTTCCAAGCCACTTTGCTGCTTCATGCCCGCAATTCTGACAAAAATATGCTGATTTAGTTTTAGCCAATTGATTGATTTTTAATGTGCTGTAAATTTAAGATAATTCGCGCTAAATGCGGATTAAAAAACCCTTTAAAAGCAAACAGGCCTGTTCCGGAAGGAGCAGGCCTGTTTAAAGAAATTTAACCGTGATTATAATTTAATCTCTTCGTCTTTAGACGAAATAAAATGGAATTCAGTGAGGTTATAAGAAGGAACCGCCTTGATTTTGATTCTTTGTCCGAATTTAAAGAACCATTTCCATTGTAGAGATATGAACCCTTTTTTGATGTAAGCCTCAATATAAGGGTGTACACAAAGTGTAATATTTTTTTCGTTTTGCTCCTGCAAAATATAGGTCAGATTGTTCTCAATGTCATCCATTAATACAATACTTGCCTTAATTTCACCCGTACCGTCACAGGTTGGGCATTTTTCACTGGTTACGATGTTCATCTCCGGTCTAACACGCTGACGTGTGATTTGAACAAGACCAAATTTGCTTGGAGGCAATATGGTATGTTTCGCACGATCCAGGAGCATCAGTTCCTTCAGATAATCAAATAACATCTTACGGTTTGCAGGCTTGTGCATGTCGATAAAATCGATTACTACAATACCACCCATATCACGTAAGCGCAATTGTCTCGCAATTTCTTTCGCCGCTTCTTTATTTACCTGAAGGGCATTTTCTTCCTGATTTTCTTTGCTTGCTGTTCTGTTTCCGCTGTTCACGTCAACCACATGCAATGCTTCGGTATGTTCTACCACTAAGTAGGCACCACCGGCCAGGTTTACTGTTTTTCCGAAAGCATTTTTAATTTGCTTTTCAATACCGAAATGTTCAAATATCGGTTCTTTATGCTTGTAGATCTTCACGATCTTCTCCATCTCAGGAGAGATTTCATGCACATAAGAACGAATGTCTTCAAACAAGTTACTATCGTTCACATAAACGTTAGTAAAGTCGGTACTTAAAATGTCACGGATAAGCGTGGAAGTACGATCCATCTCTCCCCAAACACGTTTTGAAGGTTCTGCATCAGGTAACTTCTTGATGAAGTTTTCCCATTTTGTAACAGAGTCCAAAAGGTCTTTTTGAAGTTCGGCAACGCCTTTACCCTCAGAAACCGTTCTAATAATCACTCCAAAGTTCTTAGGCTTAATACTTTCGATAATCTTTTTTAAACGATTACGTTCCGTATTGCTTTTAATCTTTTTGGAAATCGAGATGACATTAGAGAAGGGAACCAGCACAATATAGCGTCCTGCTATAGATAAGTCTGAACTTAAACGTGGCCCCTTTGTTGAAATCGGTTCTTTGGCGATTTGAACTGGTAAGACAAGATTCTTGCTGACCACTTCAGAGATCTTCCCAGCTTTGTTAATGTCTCCTTCTAGCTTGAAATTATCTAATAAAGTTCCGCTAACAGAGCCATTACGCTTGATTTTAGTAAGCTTAATTAAAGATTGTACTTGTGGACCAAGGTCGAAGTAATGCAAAAAAGCATCCTTTTCGTAACCCACATCAACGAACGCAGCATTCAGACCAGGCATAATTTTCTTTATGCGGCCCAAATATATATCGCCTACAGCGTAATTGTTATTGATGAGTTCCTTATGAAGTTCTACAAGCTGTTTGTCTTCAACTAAAGCTATGGTTACTCCCGAGGGAGATGAATCTATAATGAGTTCCTTTACCAAAAGCTACAGATTTTAAGGCTATTCGCCTTATTAACACATGGACAATAAAAAAAATATTGCTACCAACAATTAAGGCTACGATCAAATCCTAGCCTTAGTTGTTGAGCAAAACATTAAGAAAACCTATTTTTTCTTATGTCTGTTTTTTCTTAAACGTTTTTTGCGTTTGTGAGTAGCCATTTTATGTCTCTTTCTTTTCTTACCGCTTGGCATAATTTTTGGGTTTTAAATATTTTCGTAAATCTGTTTATTATTTTTTATTCTTTAACGCATCCACTTTATCATCGATAAACTTCGACAAGGTCGCGTTTGCAGCTAATTTTTTACTCTTTTCGTAGGCTTCAATAGCTTCCGTGTTTTTTCCAAGGTTTTCATAGGCCGTTCCCAAATAGAAATAAGCATCTGGAGAAGGCTTCATGGCAATAATGTTTTGGAACCTGGTTATTGCTTTGTCAAATTGTCCCGATTTCATCGCGAAAGTACCTAAACTCATATTTGCTTTTAAGTTTTTCGGATCTTTCTTTACAACGTCCATTAACATTGCTATCCCAGCCATTGGCGCACCCATTCCGTTAACGATGGTAATTCCAAGGCCTGTTTTAGCATCATTGCTGGTCGAGTCTATCTTCACTGCATTTGTATAAGCGAGATTCGCTTTTTGCAATAATGCAGGTAACAATACACTGTCCCGGGTGTTGTCAAATGCCTTCATAAATGTATCTCCGGCAGTCAACCAATTGTTCAATGTAGGTTCTTTACTGGCTACAATTTCCAAATATAATGCACTTGGAACTGTTTGCTCTAAATCATCCCATTTCTTCGCTAATAATTTTGCTTCTGTAGCTTTTTTGTCTTCGGAAGCGCTGTTATACGCATTTTCAAGGGTAACGATTTCAGCGGCTAAACTGGCATTGATGGTGTTTTTAGCGACAGTCGAAACCTCTTTAAGATTGATTTCTGCTGCTGCCGGGGCTTGCGCACTCATTGGACCACCTGCAGGGGCACTGCTGGTTTCTTCCTTTGGCTTTACCAACCCTTTAATATCCCGTGTAAACAAAAACGCTACAAGCAGTACAACTGCTCCTATCAATATGGCTTGTTTAGTTCGGATATTCTTGATCATAATGAATTAAGCTTCTACGCTAACTATTTTTGAATTATTTTTCACTTTATCAACAAATACTTTTGCTGGTTTAAAGCTTGGAACGAAGTGTTCCGGGATAATAATTGCAGTGTTTTTAGAAATATTCCTTGCAGTTTTTTGTGCTCTTTTTTTAACAACAAAACTACCAAAACCCCTAACATATACATTTTCTCCACCAATCATGCTGTTTTTGATGACCTTGAAAAATGCCTCAACGGTTTCTTGTACATCTACCTTTTCAATTCCTGTTTTCGTTGATATTTCTGAAATAATATCTGCCTTAGTCATATTCTCTGTTATTAATTTATAGTGTGTTATATACTTTATAAGTGTTTTGGGGTTGCAAAAGTATTGCTTTTTAATGAGATAGGAAAATAAAAGATGATTTATTTGTCGCCAAGAGTATCACCGAATTGCAAGTTTTAGTAAAAATAAATATTTACCGCGTATTTTTGTGCTTATGAGTTTTCAGAGAGAAATCGTTAAATGGTATTCCATCAATAAAAGGGAGCTTCCCTGGAGAGACACTACCGACGCTTATGTGATCTGGCTGTCTGAAATTATTTTGCAGCAAACCCGTGTAGAACAAGGCCTCCCTTATTTTCAGCGGTTTTTGCAAAACTATCCTACGGTCAATGATTTTGCGAATGCCTCAGAGGCCCAGATCCTTAAATTATGGCAAGGTTTAGGTTATTACTCCAGAGGAAGAAATATGCTGTTTACTGCAAGACAGATCCAGGAAAATTATGGGGGCATTTTTCCGCAGAAGTACGATGAACTGGTCCAGCTAAAAGGGGTCGGAGAATATACAGCAGCAGCTATTTCCTCTTTTTCGGCCAACGAATCCAGAGCCGTTTTAGATGGAAATGTTTTCCGTGTATTGTCCAGGTATTTCGGCATAAAAACAGCCATCAACAGTACCGAAGGAAAGAAGGAATTTACGGCTCTGGCCAATGACCTGATCGAAGGTCAGCATCCTTCTGTTTACAACCAGGCCATCATGGAATTTGGCGCGCTGCAATGCAAACCGAAATCCCCGGATTGCGCAAGTTGTCCGGTTCGGCCCGGCTGCTATGCCAGAGCCAACGAGCAGGTCAATGTACTCCCTTTGAAACTCAAAAAACTGAAAAAACGGACCCGTTATTTCAATTATTTTGTGTGTCAGGAAGAGGAAAACCTGCTGGTAAAAAAACGGAGTGCCGGCGATGTATGGCAGGAATTGTACGATTTCCCATTAATAGAAACGGAAAAAAATTACCTGGAAACCCAGGAAAGTTTTCTGCCGGAATTAAAAAATAACTTTGGCCCCGACTGTCTGATCAGCCCAATATCAGCGCAAAAACATTTACTGACACACCAAACTATATATGTTCAATTTTTTGTTTTAGACAATTATATCATTAACTTTAAGAAGGATGCAGAAATAAAATGGGTATCCCTGGCAGAATTTGAGGAGCTGCCTCAACCTAAAGTGATTACAAATTTTATGAATTCCAATTCAATTAAACAGTAAAAATAGATTCCATGTCAGGTATTAACAAAGTTATTTTAGTCGGACATTTAGGCAAAGATCCTGAAGTTAGACATTTAGAAGGAGGGGTAACTGTAGCTAGTTTTCCATTGGCAACATCAGAGACCTATAACAAAGATGGTAAGCGCATTGAGCAGACGGAATGGCATAACATTGTTTTATGGAGAGGCCTGGCAGAAGTGGCCTCCAAATATTTGCAGAAAGGGAAATTGGTCTATATTGAAGGAAAGCTGCGTACCCGTTCTTTCGAAGACCGTGAAAAAGTTAAAAAATATGTTACCGAAGTTGTTGCTGAAAATTTTACCATTTTAGGTAGAAAAAGTGATTTTGAGCAGACACCGGTAACCACTGAAAATACGACGCCAAAAAGTGAAACGGAATACCTGGATCCAACAGAGGTGTCAGGAGATCTGCCTTTTTAAATCAGCATAAAAAAAACGGGTTGGAAGAATTCCAACCCGTTTTCAGTAGCTACGTTTTCAGTATCAATAAATACTTACTCTACCGTAACAGATTTCGCCAGGTTTCTTGGCTGATCAACGTTACAGCCGCGCATTAATGCAATATGGTACGACAATAACTGCAATGGTATCGTGGCCAATAATGGTAAGAAAGCCTCACTTGAATCCGGAATCTCGATGCAGTAATCTGCCATTTTTCTTACTTCTGTGTCTCCTTCGGTTACAATTGCCAACACAATTCCTTTTCTTGCTTTCACTTCCTGGATATTGCTGATTACCTTCTCATAGGAAGAATTTTTCGTCGCAATCACGACTACTGGCATTTCTTCGTCAATTAAGGCGATAGGACCGTGTTTCATCTCGGCGGCTGGATAACCTTCCGCATGGATATAAGAGATCTCCTTGAGCTTTAAAGCGCCTTCTAGCGCAACAGGGAAGCCGCTCCCTCTTCCAAGGAATAGACAGTTTCTCGAATCTTTGAATTTTGCTGCAATTTCTTGGATCAAATCGTTAGATTCTAATGCTTTTTGAATCTTATCTGGGATAGAATCCAATTCTGTTAATAGTTCTACTAGTTTAGATTTGGTAATGGTGCCTTTTTGCTGTGCCATATAAAAGGCCATCAGCGTTAATACCGTTACCTGAGCGGTAAATGCTTTGGTAGAAGCTACCCCGATTTCTGGTCCGGCATGCGTATAAACTCCTGCATGCGTTAACCTCGGGATAGAAGAACCTACTACGTTACAAACTCCAAAAATAGTAGCACCTCTTTCTTTGGCCATTTCAATTGCTGCCATGGTATCTGCCGTTTCTCCGGATTGAGAAATCGCAATCACGATGTCTTTTTCGGTGATAATCGGATTTCTATACCTGAATTCAGAAGCATATTCTACTTCCACAGGAATTCTTGCATATTCTTCGATCAGGTATTCCGCTACCAAACCGGCATGCCATGAAGTACCACAGGCAACGATGATGATGCGATCGATGTTTTTCAGTTTATCGGCATATTCTTTAATTCCGCCAAGCTGTACGATTCCTTCATTAGGATAGATCCTGCCACGCATACAATCCCGGATAGAACGCGACTGTTCAAAGATTTCTTTCAGCATGAAATGCTCATAGCCACCTTTTTCCAGCATTTCCAGTTTCAATTCCAGGGCCTGGATATATGGTGTCTGAACCACATTGTCCAACCTTTTGATCAATAACTCGTCGCGTTTTACCAGTGCCACCTCATTGTCGTTCAGGTAAATCACATTTTTAGTGTACTCAATGATCGGAGTCGCATCCGAAGCAATAAAATACTCACCTGTACCTACACCGATGACCAAAGGACTTCCTTTTCTTGCCGCAATCAGCTGCTCTGGCTGATCCTCATCCATCAATACGATGGCATAAGCACCAGTCACCTCATTTAAGGCCAGTCTAACCGCTTCATAAAGATCTGTGTTTTCATTTTTATAGATCTCTTCGATCAAATGAACCAATACTTCGGTATCCGTGTCACTTTTAAATTCATGACCTCTATTGATCAGCTCTTCCTTTAACGTCGCATAGTTTTCTATGATTCCGTTGTGGATGATGGACAATTTGCCGCTGTTAGAAGTATGAGGATGAGAATTTCGGTCAGATGGTGCACCATGGGTTGCCCACCTGGTATGTCCAATCCCGATCGTTCCGGAAAGGTCTTTCCCTACAGAGAAATTCTCTAGTTCCTTGACTTTTCCTGCTTTTTTATAAATGTTTAAACCGGTACCGTTCAACAATGCAATTCCTGCGCTGTCATAACCCCGGTATTCTAATCTTTTCAGTCCTTTGAGGACGATTGGCCAAGCTTCCCGATGACCAATGTAACCAACTATTCCACACATAGAAAAAATGTTTAAAAAAAATAAATCCCCCGAAATTACTGAATCTCGGGGGATATGAATATGGTTGGGGTTAAATTATCTCACTTTTGTATAAAAGATGTTCAATTTCATACGTTTTGTTCCTGCTGCTGCATTTTTTACCGGTGCCAGTAAAATGGAACGTTCTGCAGATGCTGCCCAAGGGCTCAAGGTGAATTCTGTACTTGGCGTTGGCGCTATAAATGTGCCATAGTCCTGTTTTTTTCCATCTATTAAATCCTGAACATAGGCAGTGATACTAAAAATGTACCTTCTGTTGACAGAATCAAAGTATCCGCCAAACAATTCCTGTGCTGGAAGTGCTCTTGGATCACCAGCAGATACACCACTAACCGCACGGTCATTATCAGGAAGGTTGATTGCCAAGCCCGCCGCATCATATCTGTACAGTCTCAATCTTGGTGCAGGTTTAAAATAAACATCATCTTCAGGGCTCAGGTCAATCACCAGTTCCGCTTTGTTGACAGATACTTTCGAACCGGCAGTTAAGGTTTTAAACTCGCTAAAATCAAAGCTGATCTTGTTTCTTAAGCCGGTTAAGCCTTGTATATACGTTTTTGGGTATTGCGTAGCCGAAGGGTCGTTCAATTGCGTGTTGATATCAGCGGTATAAGTATGCTTCACATAAGCACTCACCGGAGAAGTCGTTTTATCGATCGGAAAAATTACAGAAACCGTATCAAACGTTAATGGACTCGTTCCATCTTTGCGGTAATAGATCTGTAGTTTTGCGCCGTTGTTTACGTCTGTGATCTGATCAAAATTGAAAAATGCTATTGCACCAACACCTGTTGCTCTGGTCACATTCACATAAAGGCCATTAAACTTGCTGGTAAACAGGTCGTTTCTGGCGTAAATATTGGTGTCCAGCTTAACAATTCTATTCTGAATCAGGGTTGGATTCAGACGAATTCTCAACTGAGGAGCAACCGTTGCTGCTGTATCCGGTTTGCCGGTTACAATATTGGTTACTTTAAAGCTGGTAGTTGGGCGCTGCTGGTGGTCCAGATTTGTACCTAAAACGTCACTTGTATTCTTGAACCATTCTTTGCTGCTTAAATAGCTCGTCTCTAATGACATGTCTGTAGTCAATTGTTTTACCGCGAAATCATACTTTGCAGTAGAGTCACCATAAAACTGAGTGGAGTATGGCAATACCAATACTGCGGAATCTACAATTGGGTTATTTCCAAAGCGGTAACCTACCGAAGGAATATTTACCGTCATCGCAACCCCAGCTTCAGAGGTTCCAAACACAGGATCCACCATCAAACCGATTGGAAATCTGGTTAATGCACTTGCAGCAACCGCGTCTTCACGCTGAGTGCGAGTGGTAAGCGTTGTATTGTCGTATAAATCTCCGGAAATGGCATCACCATCTGGAGCAAGGCCAATCGTGTTGTTATCTTTACACGAAGAAAAAAGAAAAAGACCTATCAACATGGTTAATAAGTCTTGTTTTGTAAATTTCATATTTAAATTAATAATACCTGAGTTTATGCTATAGAAACCAATTCTTCATCCGAAATCTCTTCATATAAAGAGTAGAAGTTTTCGAAATCCTCGGTTAAATTAAAGGCTAAAGTTGGTTTATTAGAATCTTTAACAAATTTTAACACATCAGCATCGATTTTATCATGTGCTAAAACTACAGCATCTGAGTAAGTAATCGCCCCGATATGCATGGTATTACAGTCGGCATTTTCAAACATTTTCGTGTCCTCAAGCGTCATGGCATTCATGACAGCCTTCTTATGAAGATCGGCATGAAGCTTCTCTGTAAAGCAGTTCTCATAGATAGAATACACCACTTTCGCATTCTTGAAAGTAGGATCATTCTTATAAGAAGTCTTGATGTAAGCAGGAACTAAAGAAGTCATCCAGCCGTGGCAATGCACGATATCAGGAGCCCATCCTAGTTTCTTAACCGTCTCCAATGCGCCTTTGCAAAAGAAGATCGTTCTCTCATCATTGTCCGCATAGAATTTTTCTTCTTTGTCTCTAAAAACGTATTTGCGTTGGAAATAATCTTCGTTATCCAGGAAGTAAACCTGCATACGAGCAGCTGGAATAGAGGCAACTTTAATAATTAAAGGGTTGTCATTATCATCAATGATAATGTTCATTCCTGAAAGACGTATCACTTCGTGCAATCTGTTCCTTCTTTCATTAATATTCCCGAATCTAGGCATCAAAATGCGGATCTCAAATCCTTTATCTTGCATCGCCTGTGGTAGCTGACGGGTAATTTCTGAAATTTTAGTGAGTTCAAGGAAAGGCGACATCTCGTGTGTAACAATCAGTAGCTTCGTTTTGGCCATCTCCATATTCTGTAAATAAATAATTATGTTAAAGAAAAGATTATCAAGGGGCAAAGGTAAGCAAAATAATAACATTTATCAATTATATAGGCAAGATGTTTTGTTTGGAATGTATTATTAACCAACTTTGCCCTTTGAAATTTTATAGGCTAGTTTGAAAGTTATAAACACCATCGCAGCGTTAAAGTCGTTGCTTGAACCAATAAAATTGGGTCAACAGAAAATTGCTTTAGTGCCTACTATGGGTGCTTTGCACAAAGGACATGTGTCTCTGATTGAGGTTGCGCAGCAGCATGCTGATGTAGTGGTTTGCAGCATTTTTGTAAATCCAACCCAGTTTACAGACCCGAAGGATCTGGAGAAATATCCCCGTCCTTTAGCACACGATATGGAAATGCTTTTGGCTGCAGGTTGTGATGTGGTATTCATGCCTTCTGTTCAGGAAATGTACCCTGAGTCTGAGGAATGGCACATCGACCTGGGACCAGCAGAGTTCTTACTTGAAGGTGAATTCAGAAGAGGACACTATCAGGGGGTGACACAAATCGTAAACAAACTGTTCAATGCCGTGAATCCAGACCTGGCTTTCTTCGGACAAAAAGATTTTCAGCAGGTGCTGATGATTGAAAATATGGTGGCCTATTTTAAGCTGCCAGTTCAGATCATTTCCTGCCCGATCATCAGAGAAGACGACGGCCTGGCAATGAGCTCCAGAAACATTCACCTGAGCAAAGATGACCGCAAAAATGCCCTGGTATTGAGCGAAGCATTGCAGTATGTAAAGGATAATTTTAAAACAGTCAGCATTCCGGAATTACTGGAAAATGCGAAAAAGATGATCGCTGCCATTCCTGGTGTGGATCTCGACTACTTTACCATTGCAAATGGGAAAACACTGCTTCCGGAGGCCGATGAAAATCAACCGGATATCGTGGCGTTAGTGGCCGCAAAGGTGGGTCAGACGCGGTTAATAGATAATATGCTCCTCAACTGACAATCCATTAAACACCCTAATTACAAAAATTCGTAACTTTGAATTATGATTATCGAGATATTAAAATCGAAAATACACCGTGTTAAAGTAACACAGGCAGAATTGAACTACGTAGGTAGTATCACCATCGATCAGGATCTGATGGATGCTGCCCAGATCATTGCCAATGAAAAGGTGCAGATTGTAAACAACAATAACGGAGAACGTTTTGAAACTTACGTGATTAAGGGCGAACGTGGAACCGGTATTGTTTGCTTAAATGGTGCCGTAGCCAGAAAAGTACAGGTCGGTGATATTCTGATCATTATGTCTTTTGGCTCCCTGCCCATCGAAGAAGCGAAGAAATACCATCCTGTGCTCGTTTTTCCTGACGATAACAATCGCCTTTTAAAATAGCAAGAAATGGTATAGTGTAAAATAATGCTATGCAGCCATAGTAATCTGATCTAGAAATACTAAATTTGGCAGTACGTATATTTTTATCTATATAATTATGCTATTTCAATTAAGTGAAGAACAATTGATGATTCAACAGGCCGCCAGGGATTTCGCACAGACTGAACTGAAGCCGGGAGTTATCGAAAGAGATGAGCACCAGAAATTCCCTGCCGAGCAAGTAAAAAAGCTGGGTGAACTTGGGTTTCTGGGAATGATGGTTTCAGAAAAATATAATGGCAGCGGGCTTGATGCGCTATCTTATGTCCTGGTGATGGAAGAATTGTCGAAAGTTGACGCCTCTGCATCCGTGGTGGTTTCTGTAAATAATTCCCTGGTCTGCTATGGACTGGAATCTTATGGTTCAGAATTCCAAAAAGAGAAATACTTGAAGCCATTGGCGGCAGGTGAAAAAATCGGCGCTTTCTGTCTGTCAGAGCCTGAGGCCGGATCAGATGCCACTTCTCAGCAAACCACCGCTGTAGATATGGGCGATTACTACCTGCTTAACGGTACGAAAAACTGGATTACCAACGGATATACCGCTTCCACCTATCTGGTGATTGCACAGACCGACCGCAGTTTGAAACATAAAGGCATCAACGCCTTTATCGTAGAGAAAGGCATGGAAGGCTTTACTGTTGGGCCAAAAGAAAATAAAATGGGCATTCGTGGTTCTGATACCCATTCCCTCATGTTTAATGATGTTAAAGTCCCTAAAGAAAACAGGATTGGCGATGATGGATTTGGTTTCACTTTCGCGATGAAAACTCTGGAAGGCGGCCGTATAGGTATCGCTGCGCAGGCCTTAGGGATTGCTGCAGGCGCTTATGAACTGGCTTTGGCTTATTCAAAAGAACGTAAATCATTTGGCAAAGCGATTGCAGAACATCAGGCGATTGCCTTCAAGCTGGCCGATATGGCTACTAGTATTGAAGCTGCGAGAATGCTGGTGTATAAAGCCGCATGGATGAAAGATCAGGGCTTATCTTATACTTTGGCCGGTTCTATGGCAAAACTATATGCATCTAAAGTAGCGATGGACGTGACTGTTGAGGCGGTTCAGATCCATGGCGGTTATGGTTTTGTGAAAGAATACCATGTAGAGCGCATGATGAGGGATGCTAAAATCACTCAGATCTATGAAGGCACTACAGAAATTCAGAAAATGGTAATCTCCAGGGAAATTTTAAGATAAAAGACTTCAGGGTATACTGGTAAAGCGCTTCTTTACCAGCAAAAAAGGGCATCCTTAGGGTTGCCCTTTTTTGATCAGCAGAGTTTCTGTACTGGTCGGAAAGAAACCTGCTTTTCTAAGAGGTCTGGAGGGGGTTACTATAGGGTTCGGATAGGGTTTTGATAGCAGAGACTATAGCAACCCTATCCGAACCCTATAGTAACCCCTTCCGAACCCTATGGTAATGCCCTTCTCTTCCCAAACACTTCCCGGGCAATATCTAGACAATAATTTTAAAATTAATCTTTCTCGGTTCCCAATAAACCGCCAAGTAATCCCTTAATTACGGCAACTACAATCGCCAATAAGGCCGCAGCCCAGAAACCGCTCGTATTGAAGGTACTCATCATGTTGTCTACCAGTAAAATCATCAATACGGTGATGATGAAG
This sequence comes from Pedobacter polysacchareus, assembly GCF_019802255.1. GTDB lineage: Bacteria > Bacteroidota > Bacteroidia > Sphingobacteriales > Sphingobacteriaceae > Pedobacter > Pedobacter polysacchareus. Next base: position 30,698 of record NZ_JAHYSS010000004.1, read on the forward strand.
GAAACCAATCCTAGGGTCAGAAAATTAATCGGTAAAGTGAAGATTCTCAAAATGGTGCCAATGGTGGCATTGGCCAGCGAAATCAACACTGCGGCAATAACGGCTGCCCAATAGCTGTCTACATGAACCCCAGGGATAATTTTGGCGCCTAGAAATACGGCCAGTCCCAATAATAAAATTTCTACAATGATCTTCATAATGCGTAATTTAGTGATATGTTTAAATACTTTGTTTGGCCAGTGGTGCTGGGCGCTGCCAGCCTTTTCTTTGCCGGATGTTCCGATGCAAATAATAAGCCACTTTCTATAGCTTTCTCGGCAGACAGTTCAAAGATCGTGTTTTCACACATTGATCCCAGAGGTTTATTGGAGTTGAAGGCACTCAAAAATAGAGATTCTGTTTTGATGGACCTGGTTTCAGTTCTGCAAACCCCTTCTGAAAAAGATTCGGTCATCAGAGAAGAAGCAATTCCCGGAACAATCAATTTGACCGACAGCAACCTTGTGTTCAGTCCGATACAACCTTTTGTAAAGGGCCGCGAGTATTTGGTCATTACACACCTGAACATTCAGTTCGCCAAGCCGGAAGAAATTATCAAAGGAAAATTAAGCTATACCATTAAGCCGCAGCAAAAGGTCTTGAACCGCTAATCAAGCGCTTTCAAAGGCTTGGATTCTGTTCCGTATCTTGCTGAAAAAGTTGCACATACATTACACATAACATCAAATCCATTTTTATTTTGTGAAAATATTTCATATCTTTGCACTGTAATAGAGGGCAAGAGGGGACAGGAGTCCCCTCTTTTCTTTTATTAGCAAATTGGTTATGCAAGTAGAAAAAAGAGTAACAGAGTTAGTTGAAGAGAAGATTTCGGATAGGCCGGAGTTGTTTTTGGTAGAAGTAAAAATGCTTCCAAACAATAAGCTTATTATTCATGTTGATGGCGATGAAGGGATTAGTATCCAGGATTGTGCAGCAATCAGCAGACATGTAGGTTTTTATTTGGAAGAAGAAAATACCATCGATAAAGCTTATAATTTAGAGGTATCCTCACCTGGTGTTGGTGAACCGCTGAGACTGAAAAGACAATATGTTAAAAACATTGGCAGAGAGTTAAGTGTGAAGCTAAGTGGTGGCGAGATTAAAGAAGGTAAGTTGCTTTCTGTTGAAGAGAACGGCATAACCATCGAAGCGAAGGTTAAAGAAAAAGGTAAAAAGGCGACACTGGAAGCAACCAGTATCGACTTTAGTAGTATAACAGAAACAAAGGTTTTAATTTCATTTAAATAAAAATGAGCAATATTAATTTAATCGATTCATTTCAGGAATTCAAAGAGTTCAAGAATATCGACCGTCCTACAGTGATTAGTGTGCTGGAAGAGGTATTTCGCAGTATGTTGCGTAAAAAATACGGTACAGATGAGAATTGTGACGTCATCGTTAACCCGGATAACGGGGATTTGGAAATCTGGCGTACTAGAAAGGTGATGGAGGATGGTTTTTCTGAAGATGATGACCTGGAGATCGAACTGTCTGAAGTAAAGCGCTTAGATCCTGATATGGAAGTTGGCGACGATTACATTGAGCAGATCACTTTAGAGAGCTTTGGACGTAGAGCAATCTTAGCTGCGCGCCAGACCTTGGTATCTAAAGTGCTGGAATTAGAGAAAGACGAGATCTTCAAAAAATATAAAGACAGAGTTGGTGAGATTGTAACCGGAGAGGTTTATCAGGTTTGGAAGAAAGAAACATTGGTGCTGGATGATGAAGGCAACGAGTTGATGATGCCAAAAACGGAACAAATCCCGGCTGATTATTTCAAAAAAGGAGATACTGTTCGCGCGGTAATCCTTAAAGTGGATATGATCAATGCCACTCCAAAAATTATCATTTCAAGGATTGCCCCTGAATTCTTACAGCGTTTGTTTGAAATTGAGGTTCCTGAGATTTTTGACGGCTTAATCACCATCAAGAAAATCGTTCGTGAGCCAGGAGAAAGAGCGAAAGTTGCAGTGGAGTCTTATGACGACAGAATTGATCCGGTTGGTGCTTGTGTAGGTATGAAAGGTTCCAGGATACATGGTATCGTGAGAGAACTTAAAAATGAAAACATTGATGTGATTAACTTCACCAATAACATTTCATTATATATTACCAGAGCATTGAGCCCGGCAAAAATCACTTCTATTAAGTTAGATGACGAAACGAAACACGCTTCGGTATATCTGAAACCAGATCAGGTTTCATTGGCCATCGGTAGAGGTGGACATAATATTAAATTAGCAGGTAAACTGACCGGTTATGAGATCGATGTTTATCGTGAAGCAGGCGAAGAAGATGAGGATGTGGATATTGAAGAATTCTCAGATGAAATCGACAGCTGGATCATTGATGAGCTGAAATCAATCGGTTGTGATACCGCAAAAAGTGTACTTTCACTTTCAATTGACGAGTTGGTAAAACGTACCGACCTTGAAGAAGAAACCGTCAAAGAAGTGATGAGTATATTAAAATCAGAGTTTGAATAAAACGTTAACTTGAACAGTCAAAATTATGTGGCCATTAAAAACAAATCACATACGCATGAAATAAACAAGAATAAACGTTACTTTTGTATAAGAATTAAAAGAAAAATAGGATATCAATGTCAGACGACAAACCAATAATTTTATTTAAAGCAGTTAAGGAACTTAACGTAGGCATAGCTACGGCCGTTGAGTTTTTAGAAAAGAAAGGCTTTTCTGTTGAGAATAAACCCACTACTAAGCTCTCCCGCGACATGTATAATGCGCTGTTGAAAGAGTTTCAGGGCGATAAGATCGTAAAAGAAGAAGCCAATCAGATTGTTATTGGTAAAATTCGTCGTGATGAGCCGGAAGCAGCCGAAAAAGCTGCAGAAGCACCTAGAAAAAATGTAGAATTCGAAAATGAAGGCATCTTAATTAAGAACCTTCATTCGTATACTCCTCCTGTAGAAAAAGCTAAAGAAGAAACTCCGGCAAAACCGGTGGCTCCTGTAGTGGAAAAAACAGAAGAGAAACCTGAAGAGGGAGCATTGCCGGGTGTGAAAATAGTAGGGAAAATCAATCTAGATGATTTAAATACTAAAACCCGTCCGGTGAAGAAAGACGAAGCACCAGAAGTGCCTCAGCCAGTTGCTGAAGCACCTAAAGTAGTGGAACCAACACCAGCCCCTGCTCCAGCGGAGAAAGCACTTGTAGAAGAAAAAGCAGTTGAGAAACCAGTAGAAGCCCCAAAAGCGGAAGTGGTTAAACCTGTGGAACAACCTAAGGTGGAAGAGACTCCAAAGCCTGTTGAGCAACCTGTTGCTAAAATAGAGCCAGAAGTAAAAGAAACTCCAAAACCAGTGGAAGCACCAAAAATAATTGAAACGCCTAAAGTAGCGGAAGCTCCGAAAGTTGAAAAAACTGACGGTGTGGAAGTCATCAAGGCACGTTCTGTAAAACTATCAGGACCAAACATCATCGGTAAAATTGTATTACCGGTAACACCTGATCGTAAATCGTCACCTGTAGCCTCATCGGCAGACAGCAATGATGCAAAGAGAAAGCGTAAACGTAAAAAGACTCCAGGCCATCCTGGCCAGGGAGGTCATACTTCCGGAGGAAATCAAGCGGCACCAGGAGCTGCAGGTACAGGCACAACAGCGCCGAAACCAGCACCTACTTTTACCAATAGACCTGATTTCAGGAACAATACGAATAACACTGCCAACAGGCCAAACTTCAGGAACAACAAACCAGGATCTCCTGGTAACGGTCCTAAAGAAGAACCTACGGAAAAAGAAATCCAGGATCAGATCAAAGCAACACTTGCCCGTTTAAGTGGAGCAGGTAAATCTGGTAAGTTCGCACAGCGTGCAAAATTACGTCGTCAAAAACGTGATGATGTGGCGCTTTCTGCAGACGAAGCAGCAATGGAGCTGGAATCACAATCCAAAGTATTAAAGGTGACGGAATTTGTTACGGCAAATGAGTTGGCTACAATGATGGATGTGCCAGTAACGAAAATTATCGGAACTTGTATGAGTTTAGGTATGTTCGTATCTATTAACCAACGTCTGGATGCAGAAACATTAACGATTGTTGCGGATGAATTCGGTTACGAAATTCAATTCGTGAAACCGGATGATGAAAGCGATATCCTGATCGAAGAAGAAGATAGCGAAGAAGATTTAGTACCAAGAGCACCGGTTGTGACGATTATGGGTCACGTCGATCACGGTAAGACTTCATTGCTGGATTATATTCGTAAAGCAAACGTAGTGGCTGGTGAAGCCGGTGGTATTACACAGCACATTGGTGCTTATATGGTAACCACGCCTACAGGTAAACAAGTAACTTTCTTAGATACTCCAGGTCACGAAGCCTTTACAGCGATGCGTGCACGTGGTGCGAAAGTTGCCGATATTGCCATCATTGTGGTTGCAGCGGATGATGCAGTAATGCCTCAGACTAAAGAAGCAATCCAACATGCTCAGGCAGCAGGCGTACCATTGGTATTCGCCTTTACCAAAATTGATAAACCGGGTGCAAACTCAGAAAAAATACGCGAGCAATTATCGACAATGAATATCCTTGTAGAGGATTGGGGAGGTACTTTCCAATCACAGGAGATTTCAGGTAAGAGCGGACTAAACGTAGACTTGTTATTAGAGAAGGTATTATTAGAAGCAGAAATGCTGGACCTTAAAGCCAACCCTAACAAACGTGCTACAGGTAGTGTAATTGAAGCCACCTTAGATAAAGGTCGTGGTATTGTTACTACGGTTCTTGTTCAGGCAGGTACTTTGAAAATCGGTGATCCGATCTTAGCGGGTAGTTATAGCGGACGTGTGAAAGCGTTGTTTAACGAACGTGGTCAGAAAGTTGATAAAGCAGGCCCATCTGTACCAGTACAGGTATTAGGTATGCAGGGAGCACCTACGGCTGGTGATAGATTCAATGCACTGGAAAGTGAAGTTGAAGCAAGAGAAATTGCCAACAAACGTCTGCAGTTAATGCGTGAGCAGGGTCTTCGTACTCAGAAACACATTACCTTGGATGAGATCGGTCGTCGTTTGGCTATCGGTAACTTTAAAGAGCTGAACCTGATTGTTAAAGGTGATGTGGATGGTTCAATCGAGGCATTATCTGACTCATTATTGAAACTGTCTACGGAAGAGATTCAAATCAATATCATTAGTAAAGCAGTAGGTCAGATCTCTGAATCTGATGTATTGTTAGCTTCTGCTTCTGATGCGATCATCATCGGTTTCCAGGTTCGTCCTTCCCCAGGAGCGCGTAAGCTTGCTGAGGCGGAACAAATTGACATCAGACTTTACTCGATCATCTACGATGCAATCAATGAGATTAAAGCAGCGATGGAAGGTATGTTAGCTCCAGAATTTGAAGAGAAAATCACCGCTAACGTGGAGATCAGAGATACTTTCAAAATCACTAAAGTGGGTACAATTGCCGGATGTATGGTATTGGATGGTACGATTACTCGTAACAGCAAGATCCGTATCGTTAGAGATGGTGTAGTAATTTACACAGGTGAACTGGCTTCGTTGAAACGTTATAAAGATGACGTGAAAGAAGTGTCAAGAGGCTACGAATGTGGATTGAACATTCAGAACTTTAACAACATCGAAGTAGGTGACATCGTTGAAGCTTACGAACAAGTAGAAGTAAAAAGAAAGTTGTAAAGCTTTCTTAAACATAAAATAACTAACCGCCACAGTCTCTGTGGCGGTTTTTTTACGCATAAAAAATATAAACACTAATGACGACCATTAAAGCAGGTTACCTGATTTCCTACGATTACGAGTTTGTGAGAACTTCATTGCCCAGAATCTATGACTTTGTGGATGAAATATATTTTGCCGTAGATGTAGAGGGGAAAACCTGGTCTGGTGGCTCATTGGAAATTGATCCGCAGTTTTGGGAATGGGTTAAGAAATTTGATAAAGATGAGAAAATCAAAGTTTATAAAGACCAGTTTTACCTGCCTGGTCTTAGCCCAATGGAATGCGATACCAGAGAAAGAAACTTTTTGGGTAAAAGGATGGGTAAGGCTGATTGGTACATCCAGATAGATTCGGACGAATATTTTGTAGATTTTGAAGCCTTTATTCAAAGGCTGAAAGCGTATCATCCGGAAAAGCCAACCAGCATTTATTGTAGCGTAGCTACTTTATTTAAAGAACTACCTACTGGTTTTCTATTGATTGATGATTCTTTTGAAACACTTAGCTTTGCCACTAATTATCCGGTATATGACCTGGCCAGGAATAATACATCTGGCAATGAACAAGTACATTGGGATAATTTAATGCTGCACCAGAGCTGGGCAAGAACGACTGAAGACATTCAGCAAAAACTTAACAATTGGAGCCATAAAGATGATTTCAACACCAAAAGCTTTTTTAAACTATGGGATGCAGTAGATGAAGACAATTACAATTGCCTGAGAAACTTTCATCCGCTTTATCCGATTACCTGGCCTAAATTGATCCTGTTTAAGGGAACAATCAGTGAGATCTTGAATTCTGAGGAGCTGAAAAGATTTAAAACTAAAAATCAAGTGCCCGTAAAAAGGAAGTCCTTCTTTTTGAGGCTTTGGAAAAAAATAAAGTCTTAGCAGCGAACGGGCTCATAAAATTTAATAGAAAAAGAGACCATATCATCACGATATGGTCTCTTTTTCATGCTGCGCCGATAGGGGCTCACGAACGGCACGTAGAGTGGTGTGAGGGTACAAGTAAGCAAATAATGATTACCTTACTTCTCAATTGTAATTTGAAGCGAATTAAATCGCTTTGCTATTTGCCGAATATTAGAAGATTTTTTAGCTTAGGAGCGTCTAAAGGTACCCAATAATGCCTTCTAAATACCAATCACTATTTCCATTCCCGATCCAAGTAAAATCATGAGTGTATATCCGATCAAATTTGCCTTTCAGTCTGAAATAAGAGTAAATGGGAGCTCCTGACCCCATATTATTAAGGCCTGACTGAAGATATCCTACTATGCCTTCTGAGATGTATTGGTCAGGAGTGGCACTTGAAGTAGTAAAGTAGTGATCTCCGTTACTGGGACGATAGTACCTGTAAAGCGCTATTAGTGGTCCTGAAAATTGATCATGTGTTGAAGTAGCATAAAGATAAAAAACACTTCCATCAGCCTGCCATTCCGAAAATCCATCATTATTAATTGTATTTATCAATTGATAAGCTTCGGGGCCTGATGCCATGAAATGTTGATTTGTCTTGTATCGGATTAATTTGTAAAGAATTACTCGGCCGGGAATTTCTTGTTTTTATGGAAGTTGAAATGCAACTCTTGCATTGACAGAGCTGCTTTTTAAACTATCGGCCGGAAGCCTCGTAGCGCCTACCTTATCAGCCTTTACTGGCAATTCCTTTTCAATTAAATCTGTAGATGTTTCTTTCTTGCAGGCAGTGACTATTAAAATAAGTAATAAGAAAGATAAATATTTGATTTTCATAATATTTTAAATATTGTTTTGGTGAAATAAAATATAAATAATGAAATTTATAGTTTTACTATTTAATTTGTTAATCTTTATTAAAATAAATAAAATTTATATGTTTTTATTTTTAAAAAAAAGATTTTATATGTTTTTTGTAAAAAATAAATTAACTTTTGTTGCGTTTTTTGAACGAAAGATTTTGGCTTGAGTTTTCTGTACAAAAACTAAGATTTGATGATGAATGAATTTGGATTTTAGGCTGCTCAGTTACGTAAAAATGAGAAATCAGGCACAGGAAAAGAAGACATTCTTCTTTTCCTGGTTATGGAAAGAATAATTAAAATTTTAGCGATGAACCGCCTGATAAAACTTTTTAATTTTTAGCATCACTGTGTTTTTGCCGATTTCAAAAGGACTTAGGAATATAAGTGTGTCCTTTGCTTTTTCTTTGCGTTCTATTGTACTTGCAGTTAAGAAACGGAAAGGGGTAACTAGCAATAACCTCATTTTTGTCAGCAAGTTTTTTTCAGATTTCAATTTCAGCGCGTTTGCCAGATAGTATTTGTGAAGGATCTTATTACTTTCTGTAAAGCCTTTAAAAAGATTAACTCTGTATTCACTTTGTAAGCGATTCTCGGGCATATAATGTTTAAAGATGAGGTTCTCGTCATAATACAACTTATAGTCTGCGAGGATTAACCGCTGGCAATATTCGGCATCCTCTCCTGCGGTCAGTTGCTTGCCTAACCTCCCTGTCAATAAAGAAGGGAAACCCATATACATTTGCTGATATAAGGAAGTCCGTGTGCCCAATCCTGCACCCCATAAATGCCCATTGGTCGTAGCGTCGCCAGTTTGTGGCCTTTGCTTACCGGTTGCATAGCCTTCTGCATAATCTCTAAACCATGTTGGGAGTGAGGGTAAATCGCATACTGCAATTCCTTGCCCGCCAACGGCACCTACTTGTGGATGGTGATCTAAAACGGCATACATCCTTTCCAGATAATCCGGATTTAGCCAGTTGTCGTCATCACAAATCAGAAGATATTCAAATTTTGCCTTTGCAGCACCTAGCTCCAATGCGTAAATCTTTCCAGGCTTTTGCTCGGAAAGTATAATAAATGGAACGGATGGCAGGTTGTATTTATTCCATTCTGTTTGTGCAACCGCTGCAGAATCATCTTTAGAAGCATTGTCTATTACAATAAGCTCCCATTTAAGTGCAGGCCCTGTCTTTTGGGAAGCGAGGTGTTCAATGGTTTTGGCAAGCCTGGTGGCGCCATTGTAAGTGCAGACAAGAACAGTAATTCCTTTATTCATTTGCTTATTTTTTCTTTTGCTTGAATTTCTTCCATATTGCAATCGGAACTAATTTAATCATACTAGTTTTAGTAGATAGCGAGTTGTTAAATAGGTTTTTAACGATATCTTTATTGGCTTTTTCGATGGTATCTTTTACTTGCCAGTAATCAATAAATTTCTTCTTGTAAGCGCGGTAGTATTGGCGTTCAGTAATCAATTGATCGGTATACATCATATTTAGGATTCTAAGCTCTTCTACAAAATTCAATCCGCTCTGGTAAGCTTTTCCACTTACATCGTTGCCGTGTTTTCTGAAGTAATTTAGGATTTTTCCAGAGATGTGGACCTTGCCAGATCTGGACAACTGGATCCAGAAAAACCAATCTCCACAAAAGCGGAAGGTAGTCAGTTGTTCAGGGATTTGGTCAAATTTATCCTTTCTCCAGATGGCCATACTTGCATTAAATATAGCCACAGGTACTGATAAGTAGTTTTGAATAAATTGATTTCCGTCTACGGTTTCTGACAATACGCGGTGATTGGACTGGAAAATAATGTCATGTTGGTCGTTCACACAATAAGATTGGCAATAACTAATCACTGTGTTTTTATCTTTTTCTATGCCGGCTATTAATGTTTCCAGAAGGGTGGGGTCACACCAATCGTCACTTTCTGCAATCCATATATAGGTGCCCTGAGCTACATTTACACCCTTTTTCCATTGTTTGAAAGTGCTGCCGCTATTTTGTTCATTAAAAATAACCTGGGTAACTTTAGGATGGCCGCGGTATCGGGCTAAAACTTTCCTGCTGTCATCTGTGGAACAATCGTCCATAAGGATGAGTTCAAAGTCCTGAAAGGTCTGAGAAAGAATGCTTTCTATTCTTTGCTCCAGATATTTCGCATGATTGAAATTAGGAACGATAACAGATACTCTTGGCATGAGATAGGTGATTATGAGGTAAAAATAATGGTTTCTGTTAGGTAGACTTTGTTTTTAGCGAATTTTTTTTAACTGCCATAAAATACTTTTCATCATTTCGGAACGGCCATAGGTATTTAGACATCTTCTAGTATATTCATTGATCAGATCCTTTGAAAAATTGGCGACCAGGCTATCCAAAGTGCTGCTTTCCATTCCAAGATGTTTGTAGACTAATTGTTCCAGACTACTGGTAATCTTTTGAGCTTTATAAGCATTTACAATTTTTTCTTTTGAAGCAGCGGACAAGCGGGTTCTCGCTGTTTCATCTTCATACAGATATTGGAGTGCCGAGGCGATTTGATACTGATTGGCTTTCGCTACCATTCCGGTTTTCTGGTGGTCTACCAGCTCTATTTGTGCATTGTCTCGATCTTCTGTGCTGATGGTCAAGACAGGTGTGCCAGCCGTCATTGCTTCTGCAATCACCATTCCAAAGCTTTCCCCAATGGCACTTGCTGCTAGAAAAATATCAATAGTTTTATAGTAATACAATAGTTCCTGAAGATCAGAAGTGTTTTCACAGATGATCAGTTTATCAGTGATCCCTAGTTTTTGCGCATGAGTTATCATTTTAGGTGTGGCACCAAGTAATAAGAAACGTGCATTGCTTATTTTTTCTGCAAATATTTTGAATCCATCCAGACTGATCAGATCGAATTTATTGTCATCCGCCCGGCCAATTCTACCGACTATAAAAAAGCTATTCAGGTTTTTATGTTTCTTGAAGTTCAATACTGCTGGAGGTTCAGGCAATAAGTTGCTGAGGTGATCTACATCGACAGGATAAGGCAAGACTTTTCTTTTGTCCTCAAAATTGTTTTTTAACTTTTTGTCCAGCTCCATACGTCTTACCAGAATCATCTTGGAGATGAAAAGATCGTAATCGATTACGTCATAAGTACTGTTGTCGAATAAGCCAAATACATTAGTTTGAATTACTATTTTTGGTTTATTCATCTTAATGATTTGGTACAAATCGGGTTCTAAAATACCATTTCCATGCCAATGTAATACGTCAGTTTCCTTTAATAGTTCAGCAAAATCCTGTAAATTACCATTGAGTACGGTCACCTTGATGCCTAAATCTTCGATAAGTTTCACTCTTGGTCCCCCCTCCAGCAGGGCAACTACGGTTACTTCAAAACGTGATTTGTCGAAAAATTTGCTATATAACTGCAAAGCATATTCCGTCCCTCCCAAGCCAAGTTGGTTCACAGCTTCTATTATTTTTATTTTTTTCATAAAATCAGGTTTGATGTTTATCCTTTCTGTTTGGGAAGGAAGAACTGTAGGGCACTCATGGTCATTTTTAAAATTCTCCAGGCTACTTTGTTTTGTTTCAGGAGTAAGAACTGCTTCATTCTTTTTTGCTGCAGTTCCGGGAAGAAAATGTAGTCGTCTTTAAATGCAGGAAAGAATTTATCCAGGGTCGCTGCTCTTTCTTTCCTCATCATGACATGGTTATCCACATTAGAAGAGAGCCCGGTCGCATCGTAATTAGTGAGGATACTGTTGATATGTTGATAAGGAACGTCTTTTTTGCAAATCGCATAGATGAAAAACTCCCAGTCGGACACAATTTTAAAGGATTCATTGTAATAGAAAAATTTATCAAAAAGTGCTCTTTTGATAAAGCTGGCCTGATGAGAGAGGTTGTGCTCGTAAAAAAAACCGAAAGTTAACCGGTCAGGAAAAGTCCTGATGGTCTGTTTGCTGATTTCATCATAAATGATATCGCCATAATAGATGCCATGTTCCCCGGTGATTTCCTGGTTTACCTGTGCCAGTACTTCCGAATGGTATAAGCTATCGCCGCTGTTTAAAAACAACAGGTATTCGCCTTTCGACATTTTGATGCCTTTATTCATGGCGTGGTAAATACCTCGGTCTGGTTCGGACACCCACTGGGTAAATAATGCTGCGTGTTCCACCAGCAATTCTTTACTGCCATCTGTACTGCCACCATCAATAACGAAGAATTCAAAACCCTTGAAAGATTGGTCTGCAACGCTTTTTATGGTGTTCTGAAGTCCAGCTTTGTCGTTGTAGTTGACAGTAATGATAGATATTTTAGGGTTCATTATAGCTTTAGGTTGATGTTAGGCGATATAATTCTGTAGAATTTACAGCGTTTTAAACAATTTATCTAACTTTTTGGTCACTTCCGCCGGACTATAGTCTTCGATTGCTTTAATAGAGTTGTTTTTGATCGAGAACCAAAGTTCTGGATTTTGGTACAATTGTAAAATCCGGTTGGCAAAATCATTGGTGCTTTCGGCAACCAGTACATTATGGCCATCTATCAGGTCCATGCCTTCTACACCAATACTGGTAGAAACCACAGGTAATCCATATTCCATACTTTGGCCTATTTTTCCCTTCATCCCTGCACCATACCTTAATGGCGCAACAAATATCCGGTTTTCATAGAAGTAATCGGCCACCTCCTGCAGGTATCCGGGAACGGAAACCTGATCAGAATTGTAAGCCAGCAATTCTTCACTGGGGTCGCTACCCAAAAGGGTCAGGTGAATACTGGGATCCGCCGCCCATACTTTAGGCATGATCTCTTCCACCAACCATTTTACCGCATCAACATTAGGTTCATGCTTGTACCCTCCGATAAATAAGATGCCTTTGCGTTCCTCAAAAGGCGTATTTTTATTGTCCGGATGGAGGAAGTGTACATTTGGAATGACGAAAACATGTTCGATCCCTTCTCTTTCCAGGATGTCTTTTTCAATTCCTGTAACCGTTACCGTGGCATGGCTGTTCAGCGCTAAGGACAGTTCTAGTTTTTTAGTTTTCAGGGCCCTGCGTTTTAACTTTTCATTGTCCTCATTTTCTGCCTGACGAAGCATTCTCAAATAATGAAGATCCACCGTATCAAAAATCGTTTTGGTGTTTTTATTCAGAATTTTCTGATATTTTTTATTCAGCGTTGGTCTGGAAATCCAGGCATAATGGAATTCATTCAAGCGTTCTTTTAACTGATCTACATGGCTCTTCCCAGGTGTGGCGGCGATAATCTCAATGCCCATTTCCTGTAGTTCTCCGGCATAAGGCTGAGGTGCCTTGCCATCTTCCGGCAGGTAAATCACCTTGAAATCCATCCCAATGAATAGCTTTAACAGTTCAAATAGTCTTTTTGAGCCAGAAGATTTATCATAAAAAGGAAGGTAATCGTCGATCACCAATAGGGTCTTTTTTGAAGCCTCTACTAATGGTTTCGATCTGCTGGAAGAAATAAGGAGTTGGCTTAACTTTGTGGCAATGGTATTCATTGTGCCTGGCTTTTTAGGACCATTGTTTAAGCTGGAGTTAGATATAGCTGCCATATAGGATTAACGGGTACTTTCTTTTAGGATGAACTTGATTTGTGAAAAAAGCGACTTCCGTCGGGTATAAAATATTGATTTTGAATTTTTAAGGAGTGTCCAGCATAAAGCCCTGGAAAAAGACTGCTGTTTCAATACGGCGTAACCATGCAGCAGGTCTTTTATCAGTGTTTTTGTGGCTTGCGGATTTAAAGGGTGGGTCTGAAATAGACTCAGGTTTTTAATGCGCAATGCTTTACCGCTGATTTTATCTTTACTGGTAGAACTGGAAGCATGTCTTCTGTGCTTCACCAGGGCTAAGTCTAGGTAGTCGATTTTACCAAGACAAGCCGCCGTATAAGCCATCCACCAATCATAATAGATACCTTCCGGAAAGGGCAGTAAATGAGGTAAAAGTGCTTTGCTCATCAAACAGGTATGTCCGGAAACACAGTTGTTGTACAGTAAAAAGGAGGCACACTGGCCTTTTACAAAACGGTGGGTATTGGACGTCTTTCTGCCGGCAGTTTGTCCATCCACATCAATTAATAGGGAATCATGGTAAATCAAGAGGTTATCCCCGATTTTGGCGGCCAAATGGCTGATTTTGTCCTGTTCCCAGATGTCGTCCTGATCCGCAATCGCAATGAATTCCCCTTTACACTGCAGCAGTGCAGCTTCAAAATTTTTGTTGAAACCCAGATTTTCTTTGTTTTGATTTAGGCGGATCTGCGGGTATTTTTCCTGATACTGCAGCAGCAATTCATAAGTCCGGTCTGTAGAGCAGTCATCCAGAATTACAATTTCAAGATTTGGATAGTCTTGTTTCAGCAGGGAGTCCATTTGTTCATGCAAATGCTTTTCACCGTTATAGGTGCAAAGGGCAATAGAGATCATTTGGGCTTCCATGATTAGATTTTCTTCTTTAGTCCATAATACATCTTTGCGAAAAACAAAGAGAGCGGGTTACCGGCCAGCCTTCCAAGGAAAGAGCCTGATAAATGGAAAATGGTAGTATTGGTTTGAATCCACCTGCTGCTAAAAAAGCGGTTGTATTTTTTGATGAGGGCTTTACGGATGGTATAGAAGTCTTCATTTCTGTTGCCTTTACTTTTATGGATCACATCAAAGGCGATCACATAGGCATTTAATCCGTTCAATTCTGCCTGTAAACAAAGATCGGCACCATATAAATGAAAACCTGAAAGGTCATTTGATACTTTTAGACAGGCTTCATTTTTTACGATCAAAAAGTTTTCATCCAGAGCGGCAACTTTCAACGGGAATTTACCTTTTGTTTTTAAGCCAGTATCAGGATAGCTGATATGGTATACCACATGGTTTGGTGCAGCAGCACCGGCATTGCCGCAAAGGCCCCAGTTTTTATCTAATGCATCCAGTTCTGAGAGTCTGATTCTCAGGTCCTGGATCGTATCTTTATGCAGCAGAATGTCCTGATGACAGATGATCACATATTTTCCTTTTGCTTCCTTTAAAAAGCGGTTGATGCCAGTATAGGCATCAAATGTGCATTCCTTACTATTGTCGGCATGTAAAAACTCACAGCAATCTTCGGTAAATCCATAAGCCAGAAAGCTGGCTATCATCTCCTGATATTCCTGTTTTCTGGTCACCAGGCTGCAAATCGAAAACTCGAACGAGTAATCCGCTGGTTTGATTGCCCTTGATCGCTCAGTAAGGTTTTCCATCATTAGTCAGTAAATGCCTGCATGTCTATTAATCGTCTGTATAAGCCATTATGACTCATCAATTCAGTATGACTTCCGGTTTCTTTGATTTCACCCTGCTCAATTACCACAATCGTATCCGCATGTTGTATGGTGCTCAAACGGTGAGCAATCACAATAGAGGTTCTGTTTTGCATCAGGTTGTTTAAAGCCTGTTGAACCAGTTTTTCAGATTCTGTATCTAAAGCAGAAGTCGCTTCATCCAGTAACATGATTGGCGGATTGGCCAATACTGCTCTGGCAATGCAAATCCTTTGTCTTTGTCCGCCGGATAACCTGCCGCCCCGATCACCTACATAAGTTTGGTAACCTTGTTCCTGCCCTAGAATGAATTCATGTGCATTGGCAATTTTTGCTGCGGTAATCACTTCTTCTTCTGAAGCATTAGGATTGGCAAAGGCTATGTTGTTAAAAATAGTATCATTGAAAAGGAAAGATTCCTGATTTACAATTCCCATTTTACTGCGGATACTTTCTACAGTTAAGTCTTTATAATTCAGTCCGTCGATTTTAATTACGCCTGATTTCGGGTCATGGAAACGAGGGATTAAGTCCATTAAAGTGCTCTTTCCACCACCAGACGGACCAACCAATGCAATGGTTTTTCCCTTAGGAACGGTTAAGCTAATGTTGTTTAAAACGACTTTATCCTGATAGCTGAAACTAACATTTTCGAAAGTCAGCGATTCTTTGAATTCTTTTAATTCGATAGCACCTGGTTTGTTGACCACCTGTGGCTCCGTATCAATTAATTCCAATACCCTTTCGCCGGCAGCAATACCCGAGTGAATGCCGCTAAAGGAGTCACTAATGGCTTTAACTGGCTGCATCACCTGAGAGAATACCGCAATATACATGATGAAATCTGAAGCAGTAAACTCTTTACTTCCGCTGAGCACCAAGCCACCACCGTACAATACAATGATTACAATGACAAAAATTCCCAGGGATTGTGATACTGGAGAAGCCAGCTGCTGTCTTCTCACCATTTTTCTGTTCAGGTTGGAATAGAACTGGTTTTCCGCGTGGAATTTTTCTTTAGTCCTTTCAGTAGAGTTAAAGGCTTTTACGATTTTTATGCCACTCAATGCCTCATCGAGGAAGCCAATCATTTTTGCAAAGGATTCATGTGTAGCAGTTGCCTGTTCTTTCAGTCGCTTCACAATCTTGCTGATGATGAAACCAGATACCGGAATCACCAATAGGGAGAACAAAGTCAGCTTTACGGAAATGCTGAACAATACAAACACGTAAAAAAGCAATTGCAAGGGCTCTTTGAAAACCACCTGTAAGGTATTGGTTACAGTAAACTGTACTACCTGTACGTCAGATGATACTTTAGAGATGATATCACCTTTTCTTTCGTTGTTGAAAAAGCCAATGTGCATGTTCATCACATTGTTAAATACGGTTTTTCTAATGTTCAGCAAGGTATGTACCCTCAAGTCTTCCATGAATCGCTGTGATAAATAACGGAAGAAGTTAGAAAGTAATACGGAAGCCAAAATTACCGCACATACGATTTTTAAGGCTTCTTCTTTTCCAAAGTGCTCTACGGTGGAAGCGATATAGTTTTTGAACTGGGCCAATAAATCCCATTGTCCAGCAACTTTCATTGCTCCTGTAGCACTGCTTTGGTCAAAAAACAGGGTATCTAACAAAGGTGCTAGCAGCGTAAAGTTGAAGGTGTTGAAAAATACAGCTAATAATGTAGCAATAATATAAGGGATGGCGAACTTCTCAATAGGCTTCGCAAAGGACAGTAATCTAAAATATGTCTTCATTAAAAATGATAAAATCGCCCAAAGTTACAATTTTTATTTTTGTGCATTAAAGAAGGCAGGGTATCCGGAAATGTGAGTTGCCGCAGTCAGGGCATGAGCACTAGCTTTGGAGCAGGTATTTGTATTTAAGAAAGGTGCCTAGCGCAATGTAGTAACTGATTTTTAAGCCCGCCATGCCATCCTGAAAACCTCTTTTTATAAAGTAAGATTTCACAAAGCTGACAATCGGGGAAAAGATCATCTTTCCAATTGCGGCAATTTTGTCCAGGTGTTTGCGGTCTTCTGCACCTAATCTGGCATACAGTTCTACTTTCGATTTTAGTTCTTCTTCGCTGCTGTAAGCATAATGAAGAATCGGACTTTTAAAAGTATACAACAACTGATCTTCTGTCAGTACCAGCTTTTCATGGCTGGCAGCATGGTTCCATAAAACCTCTTTAGGGAAAAGTCGGATTTTTTTGTCAGGGTACCAAGCCCCGTGTTTGATCCATTTACCGCAGTAGTTGTTCAGGCGTCTAAACTCATATAGGCCCTGCAGCTGTAGTTTTTCAGGTTCCATTTCTTTCACTAAAGCGTAGGAAAGTGCTTCGTCCGAATCCAAAGATAATATATAAGGGAATCTGGCCGCCTGGTGGCCAAGGTTTTTAGTGGCGCCATAACCCAACCAAGGGGTTTTGATGATGACACAGCCAAAGCTTTCTGCGATTTCTAGCGTGCGGTCTGTACTACCCGAATCTACAATCAGGACTTCATCTGCAAGATCTGCAATACTGTCCAAACAGCGTTTTATAGTTTTTTCGGAGTTTTTGGTAATGATAACTGCTGAAATATACATTGATCCTTAGTTGTTTTTTGGTTGGATTCGTGCTAAAGTTTCTGCCTTATAATTACTGATGATGTCGAATAGGCCTTGATTAGGCACCTTATTTAAGGCCATCAGCTGCTGGAATTTGAACTTCTCGATTTTAGCTTCCTTTTTAGTCTTCATAAAAGTAAGGAAGGCTTTCAGGTGTGTCCCATTAAGCGTGATCAGGCGCATCGCGATTTCCAGGAAAGTTTGCAGGTACCAGCCAAATAAAGTCAGCCCGCTTAAATGGATAAAGTGGAGGTAATATTTATTCCTTAATGTCAGGTATTTGATTTTCTTCTTTTTATTGTATTTATTGATGGTGGTGGAAACCTGGTGCATACATTCTGAAGTTGGCGAGTAATACATTTTCCAACCCATTCTTAAAGCACGCACAGAGAGTTCTACGTCCTCCACATAGAAAGGGCTAAACAACTCATTATAACCTTGAAGCTGCAAGAGCTTTTTTCTATCCACCAGGGCATTGGTCCCGCCAAGGAACATACTCAGGTATTCCGCATTTTTATCAGCAGGGAGATCGGTAACATAATAGTTTTGATTGGCCTTGATTTTGAAAAGGTGTCTGCTGATCAGTTTTCCGCCGCCCTGCAGGATTTCGCTGTCCCAGTTGAGCACAGTGGCATTGACGCCAAAGGTATCTGGCTTTTCGAAAAACCGGAGCTGATCTTCAAAATATCCTGGCAGCAGTTTCACATCATTGTTGAGGATGAGTACCAAATCCATGCTGGCCGCATAGATGCCTTTGTTCATTGTCCCTGAAAAACCCAGGTTGATTTCATTTTTTAAAACAATAATTTCGGGAAAGTTCGCTTTGATGAATGCGATGGAATCATCGGTCGAGTTGTCGTCCACTACGATGATTTCGCTGGAAGAGGGAAGGGTAGATAAAGCGATTACTACACTTGGTAAAACATCCGCCAATAAAGATTTTCCGTTATAATTCGGAATAACAACAGAAATACTAAAATTCATTCGCCTGCTTAATTACATATTGCTTTATTTGTACAAAGATAGATATAATTTAATGCATTCATCTGCTCATTTGCTTACACAATTACGAGAAGGCAGCTTCATTGGACTAGCCAGGGCTTTAACACTGGTGGAAAATGACATTCCCCCTGCGGCAGCATTATTAAGGTCGCTGGAACTGAATCAGACACCTGTAATTGGAATTACCGGCCCTCCTGGGGCAGGAAAAAGTACCTTGGTCAATGCCATCACCATGCATTTAACGGCACAGGGAAAGCGAATTGCTATTCTTGCTGTAGATCCTACTTCTCCTTTCAATTTTGGTTCCTTGCTAGGGGATCGGATTCGTATGTCTCAGCACTTCAATAATCCTAACGTATATATAAGGTCTATTGCTACCAGAGGTGCGCTTGGAGGGATCTCCGCTAAAACGATAGAAATGGTAGATGTGATTAAAGCGGCTAATTTCGATCTGATTTTTGTTGAAACCGTAGGAGTGGGGCAGTCGGAGATTGAAATAGCTGGATTAGCTGATAAAACCGTAGTCGTGCTCGTGCCGGAGTCCGGGGATGAAATCCAGCACATTAAATCTGGCCTAATGGAAATTGCACAGGCATTTGTGGTGAACAAGGCAGATCGGGAAGGTGCTGATACTTTTGCGAACAACCTGCAGAAATTAATGTACCACCAGCATCAGCAAACGCCGATCTTTAAAACGGTGGCAGACAAAAATATAGGGATAGCCGAGCTCTGTACCTGGCTGATGGCGCCCAGTGCTGCCGATAACGAACGCCGGCCTTTCCTGCTTGCAGAAAAGGCACTGAAGATCATTCAGCATTACAGGATGGCCAGCTTAGACAAGCGGGCATTGCTTGAAGCCATACAGGTGGCGCTAAAAGACCCAGATTTCAATATCTATAAATTTACTGACCGCTGGATCAATTCCTAAATTTCTCAATTCGCTATATAGACGATTTGTATGTAAAAAAGGAATCGAATGCTGAACAGGTAGGACAATCGTGCCAAATCAGGAATATTTTTTATCAAAAAAATATCAAGCTTGTATTTTTTACACTTTCTCCAATTTATAGTGATTGAGGGTCTTTGTTTTGGAGTAATATTGTTTATTATGCTGTTTATCAGCATGTTTTATTTTTTTAAAACAAAACGATAGGCTCATTTGTATGTTCTTATTTGGAAAAATATTCAGTTACAGCGGTGCTGGATTTACACAATTAGTCTTGCTTCGAAACTTTGGAACGGAGTTTGTATATCTATTGTGGGAATTTAAAAAATTGTTTAGTTTTGCTACGCAAAAAATTATACAATTAATTTGTTTAACCTTAAAAAAGAAAATTATGAATTATTCTACTTTAAAAAAGGGTCTTGCAGTCTCTTTCGTAGCGTTAATGGGAGCAACGACTCTTGCTAATGCACAAGAAACTCCAGCGACTTCATCTTCAGCCAAGGTATTTGGTGGAAGAGCACAGTACAGATCATGGTCGATCGGTGTAAACGGTGGTGTTTTATCTCCATTTGTTGCTATCGGTGGTACTAATGACTTCAATAAGATGGACGTTAACTTAGGTTATGGTTTATCATTAAGAAAACAACTAGGTCATGCATTTGGTTTAGAAGGTAACATTTTCCGTGGAAAAGTTTCTGGAACTAACAACCCTGGTCCAGACGCTTTAGGTGGTGGTATCAAAGGTTTCGAAACAGAAATGCAATATGCTATTGACTTAAGAGGTGTTGTTAACGTAGCTACTGTAGATTTCTTACGTCGTGAGAACTCAGTAAACTTCTTCGTAACTGCTGGTTACGGTTTAGTTGCTTATAACCCAATCGTTGACGGAAAAGACAACAAAGGTAAATTTGGTGAGAACGGTGATAAAGACTTCATTAAAGAAGCTTATATCCCAGTTGGAGCTGGTGTTAAATTTAAAGTATCTGACCGTGTGTCATTTAACTTAGGTTACACGATGCACTTCATCGATGGTGATAATTTTGACGGAGTATATGCAAAAGCAACTACTAAAGATAAATTCTCTTACGGTTATGCAGGTCTAGAATTCTCTCTAGGTTCTAAATCTAAACCAAACCTTGACTGGGTTAATCCTTTAGCTTTAATGTATGATGAATTGAAAGATCCTTCATTACGTCAAGAAGTTGAAGCATTGAAAACTCGTGTATCTAACGTTGAAAAATCTGTTGAAGATTTGAAAAAAGATTCTGATGGTGACGGTGTTGCTGATCAATTCGATAAATGTCCAGGTACTCCAGCAGGAGTTGCAGTTGATGGTTCAGGCTGTCCTCTACCTAAAGTAGAAGTTGCTGTAGTTGACAATAGCAATGTAACTGGTTTCGAAAGAATCCAATTTGAATTTAACTCTTCAGTTCTTAAAACTGATTCATACCCTACTTTAGATAAATTATCTTCTGTATTGCGTGATGGTGGTGGTAAAGTAACTGTTAACGGTTATGCTTCAAGCGAAGGTACTGCTGCTTACAACTTAAAATTATCTAAAGACAGAGCCAACTCTGTGAAAACTTACTTAGTTAACTCTGGAGTTAACGCTAGTCAAGTAATCACTAAAGGTCATGGTGAAGCTAATCCAATCGCTTCTAACGATACTGAAGAAGGTCGTATCCAAAACCGTCGTGTTGAAACTGCTAGAAACTAATTATTTCTAAGTAAATATTGAAAAAAAGAGGGCTTCATTTTTGAAGCCCTCTTTTTTTTATGCCTACATTTGTGAGACGTATGTATCTATTTAGAAAGAAAGATCCGAATCGACCAACCAATATCAATCTGAAGATTATGCACGTCATTAATGCCGTTGCCATCTCTGTTTTTGTAGCTGGTTTGCTCTATAAGCTGATCAGCTGGCTTTTTTAGCATAAAATAAACCTATATAATTATGAAGCAAATATTTAACACCGACAATGCGCCGGCTCCAATTGGTCCTTATAGCCAGGCTGTAAAAGCAAATGGTTTCTTATTCTTATCAGGTCAGGTGGCCATCAATCCCTTAAACGGAGAATTGACCATGACTTCCATCTCTGAAGAAACACACCAGGTGATGAGAAATATTAAGGCGGTATTATTAGAGGCTTCTTATAGCTTTGGTGATATTGTAAAGACCACTATTTTCTTAACCGATATGGCTTTGTTTAATGAAGTGAATGAAGTATACGGTTCTTATTTCGACAGCAAAAGTAATTTTCCTGCCCGCGAAACCGTTGCCGTTAAAGGCTTGCCTAAAGGGGTAAACGTAGAAATTTCTATCATCGCTTGTAAAGGATAAGTTTTGGGGAAGTCTAATCTCAGGTATTTCTTTGCCGGCATTTTATCTTTTGCCATCTGGGGTTTCTTCTCCATTCCATTGAGAAACTTAAAGGCTTTCCCTTCCGAGGAAATTCTTTATTACAGGATCTTTACCTCCCTGGTTTTTTTATGGATTGCGATACTGGCCTTTAGAAAAAAGCAAATCAGAAAAGATCTGGATTATATTGCCGGTTTAGGCAAGAAGGAAAAGAACACCATCGCATTGCAGATTACTGCGTCTACGGTACTCCTTGTCTCTAACTGGTACACCTATATTTATGCTGTAAATAATGTCAGTCTTCAATCGGCAGCCTTTGCTTACATGGTTTGCCCATTGATTACTGCATTTGGTGGTTTTATCCTCCTCAAAGAACATTTATCAAAATTAAAACTGATCTCTCTGGCCATTGCCCTGCTGAGTATCATCCTGCTGGCCACCGGCTCCTTTGTGGAAGTATTGTGGTCAGTAATCATTGCTTCCCTATATGCGTTTTACCTGATCATTCAGCGGAAAATGCAAAACCTGGACAAGCTCAATGTCCTCGCGCTGCAGATCGGTCTTGCCGTCATCCTCATGCTGCCATTTTATGTTTTTCAGCATGGCGGAATTCCTGATTCTGCCTGGTTTTGGGGCAACATCATTGTAGTGGCCGTATTCTTTACCATCATTCCGCTGTTCCTCAGCCTGTACGCATTGATCGGAATTCCTTCTTCAACCTTGGGCATCATCATTTATGTGAACCCTATCATTGCTTTTAATGTGGCCATCTTTTACTTTGATGAACACGTAGACTCCAATAAACTGATCGCTTATTTCCTGTTGATGGTCTCTGTTGTCGTATTTAATTGGAGCATCATTAAAGATATCCTTACCTTTAGGAAAAAAAATATTTAACTCTTGTTTGCTTCCAGTTTAGATTCCACTATCGAGTACCTGAAAGGCGTAGGGCCTAAGCGTGCGGAACTCCTGCAAAAGGAGCTGCGTATTTTCACCTACGATCATTTACTCAATTATTTTCCTTTTCGTTACATCGACCGTACCCGGTTTTATAAGGTAAATGAGCTGAACAGCGAATTGCCTTATGTGCAGGTATTGGGGCGGATTACCGGAAAAGAACAGATTGGGGAGAAGCATAAGAAAAGGATTGTGGCCCGTTTAACCGACGAAACCGGCTCAATAGAATTGGTGTGGTTTCAAAGTTTGAAATGGGTCGATGAAAATGTGCAGCGTGGTAAAGTGTATATTGTTTTTGGAAAACCAACGGCTTTTAACGGTGGCTTTAGCATCTCTCATCCAGAACTGGAAAACTACCCGAGACCAGCAACGATCACCGGAAATCTTCGTTTACAACCAGTTTATAACTCCACGGAAAAACTTAAAAAATTCTTCCTCGACAGTAAAGGGATTCAGAAATTACAGACGCTGGTATTGGAGCAGCACCTGTCGGAAGTAAAAGAAAGTCTGCCGGCTTATATTCTGGATAAATACCAGATGGTGACTAAAAAAGAAGCGCTGCTGAGTATCCATTTTCCAAGAGATGTGAAGGCTTTAAAAGGAGCAGAACGCCGGTTGAAATTTGAAGAACTGTTCTATATCCAGCTGCAGTTATTGCACAATAAGCAAATTAGAGAATGGAAGTTTAAAGGACATCCGTTTAACTCCGTTGGGGAAAGTGTGAATACTTTCTATAAAGAAATCCTGCCTTTTGAACTGACAGGGGCACAAAAGCGGGTGATTAAAGAAATCAGGACAGACACACAGCGAGGCATTCAGATGAACCGTCTGGTGCAGGGAGATGTAGGAAGCGGGAAGACTGTTGTGGCGCTGATGAGTATGTTATTGGCTAAGGACAACGGATTCCAGGCTTGTATGATGGCACCTACAGAAATTTTGGCACGTCAGCATTATGAATCTATCACTTCGCTGTTGGATGGCCGCCTGGCTAAAGTAGGCATCCTGACCGGGAGCAGCACCAAAAAGCAGCGTATAAAATTGCATGCGGAACTGGAATCCGGAGAAATTGATATCCTGGTAGGTACCCATGCCTTGATTGAAGATAAAGTAGTTTTTAAAAATCTGGCTTTAGTAGTAATCGATGAACAGCACCGTTTTGGAGTGGAACAGCGGGCTAAACTTTGGCGTAAAAATGCGATCCCACCTCATATTTTGGTGATGACTGCGACGCCTATTCCACGTACATTGGCCATGACTTTATACGGAGACCTGGATGTTTCCTCGATTGATGAATTGCCGGTAGGCAGGAAGCCGATTGAAACCCGTCATTTTTTTGAAGGTCAGCGCTTGCGCATGTTCGGTTTTATGCGGGAAGAGATTGCTAAAGGCCGACAAGTCTACGTAGTTTATCCATTGATCAAAGAAAGTGAGAAACTGGATCTGCTGAACCTGGAAGCAGGAATAGAGCAGATGAGCTATCAGTTCCCCCGACCAGATTTTCAGATCAGTATTGTTCATGGGCAGATGAAAAATGCGGAAAAGCAGTTCGAGATGCAGCAGTTTATTGATGGTAAAAGCCAGATTATGGTGGCCACCACGGTAATTGAGGTAGGGGTAAACGTACCGAATGCATCGATCATGATCATTGAAAACGCAGAACGTTTTGGGCTGTCACAGCTTCATCAATTGCGTGGAAGGGTTGGAAGGGGCGCCGAGCAGTCGTATTGTATCCTGATGTCCGGCAATAAGCTGAGTGCCGACGGACGTTTGCGTTTAGATACAATGGTGAAGACGAATAATGGTTTTGAGATTTCTGAAATCGATTTGCAGCTGCGCGGTCCTGGAGACCTGACTGGTACACAGCAAAGTGGGGTACTGGAATTAAAACTAGCCAATCTAGCCACTGATCAATTGATTTTACAAGAGGCGAGGTCAACGGTGATGGATATTCTCGCGGGAGATCCACAGCTGGAACTCCCGGAAAATAGTCTTTTAAAAACATACCTCGCGAAAAGAAGCAGAGGTATTGCTTTAGATAAAATTTCTTAATTAGTCTTCGTCGCTGCCTGGTAATGATCCAGTACCTGAATAAGCTCCTTTTCTGATAATCGGCATACCCAGATGTTTATATAAATCATCCAAATGCATTAAACTGCCATTGGTCAGGTTGCCAAGGAAGATCACCACAATGTTCTTCTGTACATCACGCACATAGATGTGTCTGAATCCATGCCACCATCCCGTGTGGTAAACTACTTTTCTGCCATTCTCACCATCAAACATTCTCCATCCATAACCGTAGTTAAAGTGGCCATTGATGGCTTTGTTATGTCCTTGATAAGCAGAGTCCAAACTTGCTTTTGTTAGCAATCTGCCATTTTTCAAGGCTTTGTCATACAATACTAAATCATGGATCGTACTGTAAATTCCTTTATCACCAACAGGGCCATCCAGGAAATTCTGTACTACAGAGTATCTCCAGGTACGGTCGTGACCAACTACGTCGACAGGGATTTTAGGGTATACAGTGGTAGAGTAGACGTGTGTGTTTTTCATTCCCGCAGGTTTGAAAATATGCTCCATCATGTAGTCGGAGTAAGGTTTGCCGGTCACCTTTTCGATGATGGCAGCCAGTACCATATAATTGGAGTTGTTGTAATGAAAACGGGTATCCGGTTTAGCATAGCGGTTAGGTTTATGCTCGGCAATCAGGTTCATCACATCGTTGTTACTCATCGGTTTTTTCTTATCTTTCCAGATGCCATCAGTAAAATAAACATAATTCATCATACCGCTGCGGTGAGTCAGCAGCAATTTTACATTGATGCCTTCATAAGGGAAGTTCGGGTAGAATTTCTTCACATCATCGGTCAGCTTTAATTTTCCCTGCTCAATCAATTGCATGATTGCCGTACCAGTAAAGGTTTTGGTAATGGATGCCAGCTCAAATTCAGAGTTGATTTTTAAACTGTCACGGTGCAGGTAGTCTGCCCATCCAATTGCCTTTTCATATAAGATCTTACCATCTTTAGCCACCAGCATATTGCCATTAAATCCATATTTTTTATGTAGGTTCTGTACAAAGTCGGCAATCCATTTATCGCCCTTGGCAGGGTTATAAACCAATAGCAAGCTGTCGGCCTTGTCATCCTCCACAGTACGCTCCTTACTTGGCTCAGCAAGTGTCGCAGGTTTTTTGGAATTTGAACAGGAAAAGAATAATAAAGTGGCTACTGTAGCTACGGCTAGAATATTACGATAAGTCATGAATAATGATGGTGCTTTAAAGACTGGAAAATTAAGGAATATTAACCTTTTAAACGTAAAAGAGTTTTAAACATTATCAGTACCTATTATTTACCTTATGAAATTGTATACATTTGAAGAATAGCGCTACCATTAAATTATAAAAAACTAAATTTGTCATCACAAAAAAAACACTATGAATTTTAGAACTGAACACGATACCATGGGTGAAGTGCAGGTACCTGCCGATAAATATTGGGGGGCTCAAACCGAACGTTCACGTAATAATTTTAAAATAGGGCCTGAGGCTTCTATGCCAAAGGAAATCATACATGCTTTTGGTTATTTGAAAAAAGCAGCAGCATTAGCGAATACAGAGTTAGGCGTGTTGACAGCAGAAAAAGCAGCATTGATTGCTACAGCTTGTGATGAAGTGATTGCTGGTGCTTTAGATGAGCAGTTTCCTTTAGTGATCTGGCAAACAGGTTCAGGAACGCAAAGTAACATGAATGCCAATGAGGTGATTGCCAATCGTGCACATGTGCTGAATGGTGGCTCACTTGCTGATGCGGCAAAAGTTTTGCACCCTAACGATGATGTGAACAAATCACAGTCTTCAAATGATACTTATCCAACGGCAATGCACATCGCGGCTTACAAACAGGCAGTTGAGATTACCATTCCGGGATTAGAAAAATTACGCCATACTTTAAGCGGTAAAGTTGCGGAATTTAGCGATATCGTAAAAACAGGCCGTACCCACTTTATGGATGCAACGCCATTGACATTGGGACAGGAATTCTCAGGATATGTACAGCAAATTGACAATAGTGTTAGAGCCATAAAAAATGCTTTAGTGATGATCTCTGAGCTTGCACTTGGTGGTACTGCTGTAGGTACAGGATTGAATACGCCTAAAGGTTATGATGTGTTGGTCGCTGCTAAAATTGCAGAACTGACCGGACTTCCTTTTGTAACGGCTCCGAATAAATTTGAAGCTTTGGCAGCACATGATGCTATGGTAGAATTGTCGGCAGCTTACAAACGTACGGCAGTAGCGTTAATGAAAATTGGTAATGACATCAGAATGCTGAGCTCTGGTCCACGTTGTGGCATCGGTGAGATCATCATTCCAGACAATGAGCCGGGATCTTCTATCATGCCAGGAAAAGTAAATCCTACACAGCCAGAAGCATTGACGATGGTTTGTGCACAGGTAATGGGTAATGATGTCACAGTTGGTATCGGTGGCAGCAACGGTCATTTTGAACTAAATGTGTTCAAACCGGTAATTGCAGCTAACGTATTACAGTCAGGACGTTTAATTGGTGATGCTTGTGTGTCATTCAATGATAAATGCGCAGAAGGTATTTTACCAAACTTACCAGAAATTAAAAAACATTTAGAGAACTCTCTGATGCTGGTTACTGCTTTAAATCCTCATGTAGGTTATGAAAATGCAGCTAAAATCGCTAAGAAAGCACATAAAGAAAACAAAACTTTACGCGCTGCAGCAATAGAATTGGGTTTACTGACCGGCGAGCAATTCGACGAGTGGGTACGTCCGGAAGATATGGTTGGCAGTTTAAAATAATTTATAAAAATACCCGGATATGTGGAGATTGATATTATCCCTTTTACTGGTTTCAGGTCTGTTTGCTTCTTGCAGCAGACTACCTAATGTACAGGGGAAAGGTGAGGCTTTTTTGCAGGGTGTTTGGAATCAGGATAGTATCCCTCACAAAGAGCAATTGCTGAATTATACGCAGCATAAGTTCAAATTTACCTGCGACTCGTTCTATGTAGATTTGACCACTTACTCTAAGGTGAACTACTATGCTGATTCTTGTTTTAATAATGGCGTCTGGAAGGAATATGCCAAAGGAGTTTATGAGGTCCGCAACGACAGTCTGATTCTGGAAGGTACCTATACCAAAGCCAATTATAAACAGAAAGTAACCGGTTGCTATCAAATCGGCAGATATGTGAGGAGCTTTTTTGTCAAGTCTTTTGAACCGAATGAATTGTCGCTGGTGAATGCCAGTGATCAAAGGGAATGTAACCTGGTCTTGAAAGAAAAGATCGTCTGCGAACCCAAATCGTTATAAGTAAATATTAATTCTAATGAACACAAAATCGATCAAAAGATCATTGAAAATTGCCCTAACCGTAGCAGTTATGGCATATCTACCTTTAAATGCAAATGCATGGGGAATGCTTGGACACCGTATTGTTGGACAAGTAGCAGAAAGTCACCTGACTAAAAAAGCCCTTAAAGGCGTAAGAGGTGTATTGGGTACAGAAAGCCTGGCCATGGCGAGTAATTGGGGCGATTTCATTAAATCTGATACCGCTTACAATTATTTGTACAACTGGCATTTTGTAAACCTTCCTGGTGGATTGGATAAACAAGGTGTATTTAACTTTCTGGATACAGACCA
This sequence comes from Pedobacter polysacchareus, assembly GCF_019802255.1. Taxonomy (GTDB): domain Bacteria; phylum Bacteroidota; class Bacteroidia; order Sphingobacteriales; family Sphingobacteriaceae; genus Pedobacter; species Pedobacter polysacchareus. The sequence goes on from NZ_JAHYSS010000004.1 coordinate 59,138, forward strand.
CGATGCCAATGTGTACAACAAGACGCTGGAAATGGTAGCCATCCTGAAAAACCAGGCCAGTACTGCAGATCAAAAAGTATTAGCAATGCGTATGCTGGTTCATATGGTAGGTGATTTAAACCAACCGATGCACACCGCACGTAAGGAAGATCTTGGTGGCAATAAAGTATATGTAACCTGGTTTGGTGAAAAATCTAACCTGCACAGGGTTTGGGATGAAGCCTTAATCGGTTACCAGCAATTGAGCTATACAGAATATGCCGATGCGATTAACCACCCAACAAAAGAGCAGCTGACCGCTTGGAAAAGCAATTCTTTAAAAGACTACGTTTATGGTTCTTATGAAGCCTGCAATAGAATTTATGCAGAAACAAAACCTGAAGCGAAGTTGAGTTACAAATATAATTATGACTTTGCAGGCCTGCTGGATGCACAATTGCTAAAAGGTGGGATTTGCTTAGCCAATATTCTGAACGAAATTTATAGCTAAGAAATATGAAAATTCTAATGGTTTGCCTGGGCAATATCTGCCGTTCTCCGCTAGCGGAAGGCGTGATGCGCCATTTGGTAGAAGCAGAAGGTTTGGACTGGCAGATTGCTTCTGCTGGTACTGGCGACTGGCATATTAACGAGCCTGCCGATAGAAGAAGTATTGCCATCGCAAAAAAGCATGGTTATGACATCTCCAAACAAAGAGCCAGACATTTTAATGCGGATCACTTTGAAGCATTCGACAAGATTCTGGTGATGGATCAGCAGAACGAAAAAGATGTCTTGAGACTGGCAGAGGAAGCACATCACCGTGAAAAAGTAATGCTCTTCTTACCAGAAAACCTGGAAGTTGCAGACCCTTATTTTGATGATAAATTGTTTGAACCGGTGTTCCTGCAAATCGAAGCCCGCTGCAAACAAATTCTGGAAGAAATAAAAGCTCAATCCTAATCTTATTGCCCCTATGGAATCACCAAAACTGTTTATGCTGATGCTAGGCTGTACACCGCCGCCTCGTCGGATTGAACAGCATGACATGCTTTTCTCTGTAGCAACAGCTTTAAAAGACTTGAAACAAGAAATTCTTGATTGCTGGCCCGAAGCAGGAGAAAAAATCCATGTAGATGCCTGGCGTGAAGTAACAGCAGTTGATGGCTACCAGATAGAAGTAGTGCCCGCTGGTACTTTAAAAGAAGCACAGCAGCATAAATTGTTTTTCATGAACCTTGGCGGGTATAAACGGAATGAGTTTGATGAGCCTCACTATAAGCTGCTCATCGTTGCTCCTGATATGGCAAATGCGATACAGCAAGCTAAACAAACCGCATTTTACAAACATGCCGGCTTTGAGGGCGCAACTTCTCATATTGATGATAAGTACGGAGTAGATGTGGATGATGCTTTTGAGGTGGTCGATGTATTGCCTGAACTGATAAAAAGTAATTACGAACTGAAAATCACTCTAAAAGAAGGTTTGCCAGAGGATGAAATCCATCTAGGCTATTTCAAGCTGAGCAGGCTTTAAAGACCTGAGAAATTTGAGGGAGTCTAAAATCTAAGGAATCACGGGATCTAAGAAAGTATAAAAGACCTTAAGAAACGATAAGTACTTCAGTCTTTATCACCGAATTCAGTTTCATAAAAAACGGGAGTTTTTCTTTGAAGACCTGTGAATATTTGCATTTCCGCAAAGATTCGAGGCTGAAAAGAGAACTCCCGTTTTGTGATCCTGCATATCCCAAAGGGACAGAACCTTTATTTAAACCCCAAATTCCTTATCGAGGTAATCTGTTACTTTTACAAGCGCATCGTCGATCGTATCACTTAAAATAGTGAAGAACGAACCAGGACGTGCGGTGGCCATAATATACTTCAAACAGTCATCCCCATTGTTATTGATGATGATGTCCATATCCGGTTTCACCTCACGAATCCCAGTGATCAATAAATCGATCAGCTCCTGCGGAGCTCTGCCACGAAGGTATTTCTCCTGACAAATAATGATCTTATCAAACATCTGCGCCGAAATTCTTGCAATTTCTAAATTGTCTGAATCCCTTCTATCGCCTGTTGCAGAAATTACACCAATGTGTTCTGTGGCATCCACCGTCTTCAGGTAAGATTTAATGCCATTAAAACCATCCGGATTGTGTGCAAAATCGACCATGATCTTAAACTCCTTGAATTTGAAAGTATTCATCCTGCCTGGTGTTTGTGCAGCAGATGGAATAAATGTTTCCAAAGACATCCTGATGTCTTCAATTTTATAACCGTAAAGGAAGGTCGCAAGCGTTGCCGCAAGCACATTCTGAATCATAAATTCGACACTGCCACCAAAAGTTAAAGGTACATGGGTTACTTTTTCTACCCTGATTTTCCAGTCTCCTTTTTTAACAGTAATGTATCCGTTTTCATAAATAGCCGCAATACCGCCCCCTTTACAATGTTCTACAATGACCGGGTTTTTCTCATCCATACTGAAATAGGCGATGTTACAATCGGCAGCATTGGCAATCTTAATGCAGTACTTATTGTCTGCATTTAATACGCCCCAGCCACTTCTTTTCACCGATCCGATGATCACAGATTTCACTCTTGCCAGGTCGTCCAGTGTATGAATGTCGGAAATGCCAAGATGGTCTTCCTGGATATTGGTAATGACCCCGATATCGCAGTGGTTGAAGCCCAGACCTGCTCTAAGGATACCCCCTCTTGCCGTTTCCAGCACCGCAAATTCTACGGTTGGGTCTCTAAGGATAAACTCTGCGCTGACAGGTCCGGTGGTATCACCTTTCATCAGCATCGTGTTCTGCACATAAATCCCATCAGAAGTCGTAAAACCTACCCTGGTACCATTGCTTTTCACAATATGTGCGATCAACCTGGTGGTGGTGGTTTTACCATTGGTACCGGTGACTGCAATAATTGGAATTCTGGTAGATTTTCCAGGAGGGTATAACATGTCAATCACAGGAGCGGCAACGTTCCTTGGCAAGCCTTCGCTTGGGGCAAGGTGCATTCTGAATCCTGGCGCTGCATTGACTTCGAGTACTACACCTCCATTTTCGGTAAGTGGCTGCGTTAAATTCTCTGCCATGATATCAATGCCGCAGATGTCCAACCCGATGACTCTGGAAATGCGTTCAGAGATGAATACATTTTGAGGGTGAACGAGGTCTGTTACGTCTATTGAAGTTCCACCTGTGCTCAGGTTGGCAGTAGATTTCAGGTATACGATTTCTCCTTGCGGAGGAACGGTATCCAGTGTATATTCTTTTTTAGCCAGTAAGTCCAGGGTATCCCGGTCTACACTGATTTCGGTCAGTACATTTTCATGTCCATAACCTCTTCTTGGATCAAGATTTTCTTTGTCGATGAGCTCCTGGATACTCAGCTGACCGTTTCCAGTCACATGTGCAGGAACTCGCAATGCTGCGGCCACCATTTGATGGTCGATCACCAGAATTCTAAAATCGTAACCTGTGATGAACTTTTCAATAATGACTTTCTTCGAGTATTGCTGCGCATATTCAAATGCCGCTTTGGCAGCTTCATCAGTCTTTACGTTAATAGTAGCACCTTTTCCATGGTTTCCATCTAATGGTTTGAACACCAATGGGTAGCCAACATTTTTGATGGCATCTTCCAGCTCTTCCGGATTCCAGATCGTTACCCCTTTTGCAACGGGAATCGCTGAATCCTGAAGTAAACGCTTGGTCTCGTCCTTATTACAGGCGATATCTACTGCAATAGAGTTTGTTCTTTCAGTCATGGTAGCGCGGAAACGGACTTGATTTTTTCCGTAACCCAATTGTACCAATGAGCTTTTATTTAACCTGATCCATGGAATGTCTCTTGAAATGGCTTCATCAACGATAGAACCTGTACTTGGGCCTAAACGTTCCAGTTCCCTCAGTTCGCGCATCTTTTGGATGTCATGTTCCAGGTCGTAATCTGTGCCTGCAATTAATGCTTCCGCAATTCTCACGGCCGATTCTGCGGCATAAAGACCGGCTTTTTCTTCTAAATAGCTGAAAACAACATTGTAAATACCCTCAGTTTTGGTCTGGCGTGTTCTGCCAAATCCAGTGTCCATACCGGCAAGTGTCTGGATTTCTAAGGCAATATGTTCAATCACATGGCCCATCCAGGTGCCTTCTTCGATCCTCATGAGTAAGCCTCCGGGTTCGCCTTTGGAACAGCGATGTGTATATAATGTAGGGATTAATTTTTCGATTCGTTCTCCAAATCCTTCAATCAAATTGGTAGGAAACTGTTCCATTTCCTCCAGGTCCAGTCGCATTTGAATTAATTTTTTTCTTTTGATAGACCATATATTTGGTCCGCGGAGCACCTGTATGCCTAATATTTTCATTCTAGATTTGTTATTTTGTGTTGGTAGTGACCATATTACGGGGAAGTTATCAGTTTCTTGGATAAGGTCGAACGGAGAGATTAAAGTTAGGTTTTTTTCCGAAAATATTGCGATGAACCCAGTTAAATCTTGGGAATATATTTTGCATTCCATTACGGGCGGGTTATTGTGCTAAATCGAAATGTTGATAAGGTGTTAATATTGATAAATAATTCATTGATATTGAGCATTACCCTATATATTTGAAATTTAGGAACGAAAAGATTTATAATGACTCCGAAGGGTAAACTAATAATAATAGGAGGTGCAATCAACACGGGAAGTTTCACAGAGACAACTTTTGGATTGCCCCAGAACATGAATTTCTTTGAAAGAGGAATTCTGAAGAAAATCACTACGGAATCTATAAAAGGCACTACATCTCGTTTTGAAATCATGACTACCGCCTCTTTAATTCCAGAGCGGGTAGGAGAGGAATATATCAAAGCTTTTGCACAATTGGACGTTCAGGATGTGGGTGTTTTAAACATCACCAGCAGAGAGCAGGCCAATTCAGAAGAGAACTGTGCGAGGATCAAAGCCGCTGATGTGATTGTTTTTACCGGTGGTGATCAATTGCGTTTGTCTTCTATTTTTGGCGGCACGGCCATCCATCAGATCTTGCTGGACAAGTATCAGGATGAAGCTGTGGTGATTGCAGGAACTTCTGCAGGTGCTGCGGCGAGCTCAAAAAACATGATTTATCAGGGCAGCAGTAAAGATGCCTTGCTGAAAGGCGAGGTTAAAATTACCGGCGGACTTGGTTTTATCGATGGCGTGATTGTAGATACTCATTTTGTGCAGAGAGGAAGGATTGGCAGGTTATTATATGCAACAGCAAGTAGTCCCGGCATTCTGGGAATCGGCTTAGGAGAAGATACAGGACTGTTTATTTCCGGTGGAAATTTAATGGAAGCCATTGGATCCGGCATGGTCATTCTGGTAGATGGTAGAAATATGACCGATACCAATCTGACAGATGTGGAAATGGGACAACCGGTTTCTATTAGCAATATGACGGTTCATGTGATGTGTGATGGTGATATTTATGACCTCCATGATCATAAACTGACCATTCATCACCCCAAAGTGATCCCCGTAGATTAACATTAATTCACAGCCCAAATTATTAGGATGAAAATTATTATTCATGGTGGCTTTTTCAGTGAGTCTGGAACCAATCAGGAAACGAAAATAGCAAAGCAAGAGGCCCTTTCGGCGATTGTTAGTCAATCATACGCCTATTTAAACACGCATACTGCATTAGAAACGGTAGTTTATGCGGTGAGCTTATTAGAGGACAACCCGCTTTTTAATGCCGGTCTGGGCTCGCAGATTCAAAGCGATGGACAGCTGCGGTTGAGTGCTGCTTTAATGGATGGCAAAAGCCAGAAATTCAGCGGGGTCATCAACATTCAAAATATTAAAAATCCAATACAGGTTTCTGAAAAGCTATTGGCTTACGACGATCGTGTATTGAGTGGGGAAGGCGCATTGAACTTTGCAAGAGCGCAAGGATTTGGTTTTTTCAATCCAGTCATCCCACAGCGGCAACTGGAATATGAGCAGAAACTGGCACAATCTTCCAGGTTAGGAACGGTTGGCTGTGTGGCTTTAGATGCCGATGGGAACCTGGCAGCAGCAACTTCCACAGGAGGAAAAGGATTTGAAATCCCTTGTCGCGTGAGTGATTCGGCTACAGTAGCAGGAAATTTTGCCAATGAATATGCAGGCATTTCCTGTACCGGTGTTGGAGAAGATATTGTCAGTGCAGCACTGGCAGCAAAGATCGTGACCCGTGTCACTGACGGCTTTACGTTAAAAAATGCCTGTGATAAATCTTTTGAAGAACTGAAAACTTTTGATGGTTTTGCCGGGGTAATCGGTATTACTGCCTCAGGAGAAGTATACCATACCGACTCTCATGCCTATATGGTATGGGCAGCATTTGACGGTAGTTTACAGGTGTTTAACTAAATTTGTTATATCTTTACAGGATGAACAAACTTTGTTTAGTCGTTCTTTTCCTATTCTTTTCAGGAAAGGCAATGACACAAACCAATACTTTTATTCCTCAAGAACCACCAGCCACGAGCGGAGCCATTAATATTGTCACCTCCAGTATGGAAGAGGCAGATGGCAATACCTATTTTGCGGAGGCCATGAAGAATGAAAGAAGAGGTGACCTGAATGATGCCCTGAATTTATACGCTAAAGCAGCATTCGAGTTCAATTCCTCCAAATTGTTTGTTCGCTACGGAGAAGCATTGATGAAACTTGGAAATGTTCATTTGCTGATGAACCATTATAGTGAAGCAGAACAGGTGATCCTGAATGTGGCATTGAAAAATTATTCCAAAATTGGCAGTAAAGCCGGCCAGATGGAATCTTATTATCAATTGGGCAGAATTTATTTTGCCGCCAATAAACTGACCCAATCACTCTGGTTTTATACCCAGCAGGGGATTATCGCCAAACAGCTCAATAACAATAGCGCTTATGTCGAGTCTGTTGTCGGGATCGCTCAGGTGAAAATAAAGAAAAAAGAATATAACCTTGCTTTAAAGGATCTGAATAGGGCAGAACTGCTGTTGAAAACGGCAAACAATGCGCAGCTAAAAACTCGTATTAAGGAGACCAGAGCGCTAATCCCCTCAAAATTAGTCGCTAAGAAGTAAGTGCTCAAACCTAAAAATTATAGATTTTTGTATAAGTATTTTAATTACTTTTGATAAGTTTACAGAAAAGAGACGGTAATAATACTGTCTCTTTTCTGTTTATTCGTGATATTGGTATCATATTAGTTGTGGATTATAAAATGGATTTTAAATTATTCAAAGAAATGTTAAAAAGAACATTACTGGTCATCTTTACTGCTGCTGTATTGGCATGCCAAGCTTCCCCTAAGCCACAACCATTAGTGAAGGGTGTAAGCAATATTGTGCCTGACGAACGCCAGGCACTGGTAGTTAGAGAGGTTGTGGGCCTGATAGAAAACTATAATTACAAAAAAATAAAGCTGAATGATTCTATTTCTTCTTTGATTCTTGATAAATATATCAAGGACCTGGATCCATATAGATATTATTTCCTGGCATCCGACATTAAGGATTTTGAGCAATTCAGGTATGCATTAGATGATGATTTCAGAAACGGTGACCTAAGCGCACCTTTTTACATCTTTAACGTTTATTTGAAAAGATACAATGAGTGGCTGAACTATACGCTCACTCAGGTAAAAGGTAAGTATGACTTCAATGAGAATGATACTTATGTATTTGACCGCGAAAAAATGCCTTGGGAATCTACACAAACAGGTTTACAGGACATCTGGAAGAAAAAGGTGAAATACGACCTGGTGAACCTGAAAATTGCAGGTACGCCTCCAGCGAAAAATATAGAAACCCTGACTAAAAGATATGAAAACCTAAAGTCTCAGACCAATAAGGTGAACAATCAGGATGTGTTTCAACTGATCATGGATGCATTTACTGAAACCATCGATCCGCACACGAATTATTTTAATCCGGCAAATGCACAGCAGTTCAATGAAGATATGGCCCGCTCTTTCGAGGGTATCGGTGCCAGACTGAAACTGGAAAATGACATCCTTAAAATTGATGAAGTGATTCCTGGAGGTCCTGCTTTCAAAAGTAAACTGCTGAGTGCCGGCGATCGTATCGTTGGTGTTGCGCAGGGTGCTGGCGAATTTGAAGACATCATCGGATGGAGAATCGACAATTCAGTATCTAAAATTAAAGGCCCTAAAGGCACTAAAGTAAGACTGAAAATTATTCCTGCCGGACGCGAGCTTTCCTCTAAACCTGTCATTATTGAATTAATGAGGGAGCGTATTGTGATGGAAGACCAGTCGGCTAAGAAAACAGTAAAAACAATCCAGTCGGACGGTAAACCTTATAAAATTGGAATCATTAGAGTTCCTGCTTTCTATGCAGACTTTAAAGCTGCCAATGCCGGTGATCCGAACTACAAAAGTACCACACGTGATGTGAGGCTATTGATTGATACGCTGAAAAATAAAGATAAAGTGGATGCGATTGTGATGGACTTACGTGCCAATGGTGGTGGTTCATTAGTAGAGGCAATCGACTTAACCGGTCTGTTTATTGATAAAGGCCCGGTAGTACAAGTGAGGAACACGAAAAATGAAATTGAAGTAAATGAAGATACCAATCCTGGTGTAGCCTGGGACGGCCCGCTAGGGGTGATGGTAGATCGTTTGAGCGCATCTGCTTCGGAAATTTTTGCTGGTGCAATCCAGGATTATGGAAGAGGAGTGATCATGGGTACGCAAACTTATGGTAAAGGTACTGTGCAGTCTTCGATCGACTTAAATAGGTTGGTAAATCCTTCTTTACTGCAAAGAATTGCAGCATTGGTAAATAAAGATGCTAAATTAATAACGACCACTACCAAAGATGGGGCTCCAATACAATTGGGACAAATCAACTTAACCATGGCAAAGTTTTACCGTGTGAATGGCAGTAGTACACAGCATAAAGGCGTAATGCCGGATATTCAGTTCCCTTCTCTTTACCCAATGAATAAAATTGGAGAAGATACTGAGCCTTCAGCTTTGCCTTGGGATGAAGTGCCTAAATCTAACTTTAAAGCGGTAGCCGACCTAAGTCCGTTGAAACCGGAGCTGGTAAAACGTCATGAAGAGAGAATGGGGAAATCCTTAGATTATAAAACGCTGGAGCAAGACATTGCAGACATGAAAAAACGTGACGGAGAAATTTCTATCACTTTAAATGAAGCGAAACTTAAAGCCGAACGTGATAGCCTGGAAGCGAAATCCCTGGATAGAATCAATAAACTAAGAGCTTCAAAAGGCCTGCCTCCGGTTAAAAAAGGAGATAAGGTGAAGAAAGAAGAAAACTTTGATTTTATTGAAGATGAAAGTTTACAGATTATGACCGACTTGATCAAGCTGGCTGATCCTAAGAAATCAGAGCTGGTAAACAGAGGCACTGGTATTAACTAAAGGCCAATATATAAATCATAAAAAAAGGAGGATGCCGCAAGACATCCTCCTTTTTTTATACCAGATATTTTAAAGGTTATCCTTTTTATCATCTACTCTTTTCTGGATTTGCATGGCCATCATTTCCTTCATGGTCTTGTTCATCCCTTCTGTAGAACCATCCAGAAAGACCACATTGCCCTCACTGTTTTCTGCAAAATGCTTGATGGATTCCGTCCACATGGTGAATAAGATGACAGAAATATCGAGGTTAGCCTCTTCCATTTCCTGAGCCGCTTTGGTCATCCCGTGTGCGACCTCCGCGCGGAATAAGGCGATCCCTTGTCCACGTAACTGGGCAGCTTCTCTTTCTGCCGCTGCGGCAATTTTAATGGCATTACCATCTGCCTCTGCACCCTTAGTTTTAGTGATCAATAAGGCCTGGCCTTCATTTTCTGCTGCCGCTTTTAAATTGTTTGAAGCCACAACTCTACTCATCGAACGCATAATTTCTTCATCGAAAGTAATGTCATTCAACTGAAGATCCTGTAAATGGTAACCCCAGGTTTCCAATACCTGATCGATCTGGTGTTTTACATGGTCTACGATCTCATTTCGCTGCGCTAATACATTGGCTTGTCGCTGGGTGGCTACATAAGCCCTGATCGATCCTTCAATGGTTCTGATCAGTGCCTGCATCAGGTTCGTGGCATCCACAAACTTAAAAGCTACATTCTTGATGGTTTCTTCGTCGTGATTCAGGACAGAGTACAGCAGCATGGCCTTAAAGTATACATTGGCCTGATCTTGTGTAACCGCCTGAAAAGAAAGTTCCACAGAACGGTTCTGGATCGAAATCCTGGAATGAATGTTTTCAAATAATGGGATTTTTAAGCTTAAACCCGGTCTTAATAACCTCCTGTATTTTCCAAAAATGGTGACTACAGCAATAGTTCCTTGTTTTACCGTCACAAAAGAACTCATCAGAATAATTAGTGCAAGAACCACTATAATGTAAGTATAAATCATATTGAAGCGTTTTGGTGAATATTGAATATATTGGCTTCAAGGTACGAAGAAATCTTCTTTTCTAAGTTGAGGCACAGATTTTGCCTACTCAGTATAAAATTACACAGATATTATGAATGTAAAACGCACTTTCGGAACAATATTAACCATATTGGGCATCCTAGGCCTTATTTATGCCGGTTATGGTTTTGTGAAGCATAGTATGCAAAGCAGAGAATTGGTCGTAGCCGGTATCATTGGATTGATCTTCTTTGTATCCGGTATTGGATTAGTGAAAAATACTAAGGACGAATCCTAATTAGTTTTTACGACTGATTTTGCCCTTTTCAGAGAAGTCTAACTGGTGTCCTGGGAAATCAGTATCAGTTAGATTTTTTATTTTTTGAAATGCCCCATCCTGATCGTCCAGTTGCAGTCGGTTGATTTTATCTTGCTTTACCGAAATCACTTCCGCAGCAATAAAATCACCTTTGCCATTTAATTTGATCTGTAGAAGTGGTGCAATGCCATTTGGACCTTTCAAACTGAACATTCCGTACGTACAGAAGTTCCCAAGGCTATAAGCGATAAATTTATCTTTATACAATTCTACAGCTCTCGTCACATGCGGACCATGGCCTAATACAATATCAGCGCCGGCATCAATTACACCATGGGCGAACTGATAGACGTTGCCACGGTTTTCCTGGTAAAAGATTTCATTTTTTTTAGGAACATGCTCAAATTTTGCGCCCTCACCTCCACCATGGAAAGAAACAACCACAATGTCTACTTGCTGTTTTAAGCGGGATACCAGTTCTTTTGCTGCAGGGAGGTTATTGATAGAAACGGTGTTTTCATTAGGTGCAAAGGCACAGATCGCATATTTTACACTGTCTATTTCGAAAATCTGAAAAGGCTTCGATTGTAAACCTGCATAGTTAATTTGCAAAGAATCTAATATTGCCATGGTCCGTTTCCTGCCTGTGCTGCCAAAATCACCCACATGGTTGTTGGCAATACTCATGACATTAAATCCGGCATCTTTAATAATTCCGGCATATCGCTCCGGCATTCTGAAGGCAAAACAGCTGTTGCCTATTGTATCTTTACACTTGGTAGATTTACCATTGTTCAGGAAACAGCCTTCCAGGTTCCCAAAAACCAGGTCTCCTTTTAAATAGGGTACTACTGCCTGGAAACTATTCAGGGCATCATCTGCAGGAAGGTTTGCTTTAGTTGGATAGGCAGAGCCTAACATGATATCGCCAACTGCGGTAATATTAATGGTGTCTTTTATCGGTTTTTTAGGGATGGTGTCTGTTTGGACAAGTTGGACAGTCGGTACACTTGCGCGATTTCCTTCACAGCTGAACAGCAATAAGGCAGATAAAAAGAATAAGGCGAGCGCGTTTAATGATTTCATGGGTAGCTGGTATTTTTTCATAAAAAAAGTCCTCCCAGTAAAATAGGAGGACTCAATGTCTTTTGTTTGTGAAGGATTATTCCTCCATCAGGTCATTTTTCACTGGATCCAGAATTCTGCCACCTTTGTAAAAATACCTTGAATAATAGGGTTCATTTAAATTGCTGATCACTACTCCACGACTGGAAGAAGCATGAGCGAAGCGGTTATCGCCAAGATAAATCCCGATATGCGTAATGCTGCGGCTTTTGATCTTGAAGAATACCAAATCTCCTTCTTTTAGTTCGTCTTTTGGCAATGGATCTACCATGCTAAAGATGTCACGTGAATTGCGGAGTATCGTAGTGTTGAAAACTTTATCGTAAATCGCTTTTGTAAAAGCTGAACAATCAATCCCTCTTTTGGTATTTCCACCGAAGCGGTAAGGAGTGCCAATCCATTCGTAAATGAATTTGTAAAGTTTGATGTTAGAAGTTGCATCTACCGCAACCCCCATTACCTGAGAAAAATATTGGGAAGCTAGATTATCAGGGTCTTCTAATTTGTTGGTTTCTTTTGATTTTGTCTGTGCATGGACGGCTGAAAGGCTGCACGCGACAATTAGGGTAGAAAACAAAAATTTTTTTATCATACTCTTAAGTTTGGGTAATAGACACTTACACTTAAACGTACACCACTGGGGCTTATTGTCCGGTGCCAAAACTATGTATTTTACAAATGTTATCCAAATGTAAACAGTTTAAAAATAAAAGTTATCCACATTTTGTGTAACCTTAGTGTTCATTTTACAGGTATTTCTTCTATATGTTGCAATAAAAAAGTAGATTTGCTCTTGTAAATAAAAACCAATACCCAAAAATGAGTGCAGTAGAAATTAATAAAGATACCTATCTGAAGTGGTTTGAGTCGATGTTGCTGATGCGCAAGTTCGAAGAAAAAACAGGTCAACTATACGGACAACAAAAAATCCGTGGTTTTTGTCATCTATACATTGGTCAGGAAGCTGTCGTAGCCGGAGCTATTTCAGCGTTAAGACCAGAAGATTCTATGATCACCGCATACCGCGATCACGCACATGCCCTTGCAAAAGGTGTAAGTGCAAACAGCATTATGGCTGAGATGTACGGTAAAGCAACCGGATGTTCAAAAGGTAAAGGTGGTTCTATGCACATGTTTAGCAAGGAGCATAACTTTTATGGTGGACACGGTATCGTTGGTGGGCAGGTTCCATTGGGCGCAGGTATCGCTTTTGCAGAAAAATATAAAGGCACAAAAAATGTAAACGTTTGTTACATGGGTGATGGAGCGGTTCGTCAGGGCGCTTTACACGAGGCTTTCAATATGGCGATGCTGTGGAAATTGCCAGTTATCTTTGTTTGTGAGAATAATGGTTATGCCATGGGTACTTCTGTAGAACGTACTACAAACATGACTGATATATATAAAATAGGTTTAGGTTTTGATATGCCATGTGCTCCTGTAGACGGAATGGATCCTGTAGCAGTTCACACTGCAATGGATGAAGCGGCTCAGCGTGCCAGAAATGGTGATGGACCAACCTTCCTTGAAATCAGAACTTATCGCTACCGTGGTCACTCCATGTCTGACCCAGCTAAATATCGTTCTAAAGACGAATTGGAAGCTTACAAATCGAAAGATCCAATTGAGCAGGTAAGAGAAACTATCCTTCAGGAAAAATATGCTGATCAAGCATGGATCGAAGAGATCGAAGCAAAAGTGAAACAAATCGTTGATGATTCTGTTAAATTTGCGGAAGAATCTCCATGGCCGGAAGCATCAGAATTGTATACTGATGTTTACGTACAAACTGATTATCCATACGTACAAGATTAATTTAGAACGCATTTCATTTAATAATATAGAATGGCTGAAGTAGTTAAAATGCCCAAAATGAGCGATACCATGACCGAAGGTGTGATGGCTAAGTGGCATAAGAAAGTTGGCGATAAAGTTAAAAGTGGCGATGTAATGGCCGAAGTGGAAACCGATAAGGCAACCATGGATCTTGAATCTTATTGGGATGGTACCGTTTTATACATTGGTGTAGAAGAAGGTCAATCCGTTCCAGTAGATGCAGTTATCGCTGTAATAGGTAAAGAAGGAGAAGACTATAAAGCGGCATTAGCGGCAGAAGAAGGTGCTGCGGCCCCTAAAGCTGAAGCGGCGCCTGCAGAAACAGCTGCTCCGGTTGAAGATAAAAAAGAAACAGCAGCAGCTGGAATTACTGATGCTGATCTTGAAAAGATCGGTGTAACGGTAATCAGAATGCCTTTGCTAAGTGATACGATGACTGAAGGCGTAATCGCTGAATGGCATAAAAAAGTTGGTGATAAAGTGAAGAATGATGACATCCTTGCTGATGTAGAAACCGATAAGGCGACTATGGAAGTAATGGGTTACGCAGACGGAACTTTATTGCATATCGGTGTGGAGAAAGGTGCTGCCGCGAAAGTGAATGGCATTATGGCGATTGTTGGCCCGGAAGGAACTGACATCAGTGAATTCCTTAAACAAGGTGATGCACCTGCAAAACCAGCCGCTGATAAAAAAGCTGATGCTCCGGTAGCGGAAGCTGCTCCAGCAGCAGAAACTACAGCAGCTCCTGCTGAAGGTTCTGATCGCGTAAAAGCATCTCCATTAGCAAAGAGAATTGCGAAAGACAAAGGTATTGACCTTGCTAAAGTAGCAGGTAGTGCTGATGGCGGACGTATCATCAAAAAAGACATCGAAAACTTTAAACCTGCGGCAGCAGCGGCCCCTCAGGCAGCAGCAGCAAGTGCAGCCCCAGCGGAGAAATCAGCTTCGGTCAGCATTCCTCAGTTTATTGGTGAAGAGAAATATACAGAGAAACCAGTGACTCAAATGCGTAAAGTAATCGCTAAGCGTTTATCTGAAAGCTTGTTTACTGCACCTCATTTCTACTTAACGATGTCTATTGATATGGATGGTGCAATCGCTGCACGTACCAAAATCAATGAATATGCACCGGTAAAAATCTCTTTCAATGACATGGTGTTAAAAGCAGTTGCGATTGCTTTAAAACAACACCCTAATGTGAACTCCTCTTGGTTAGGCGATAAAATCCGCTACAATGAGCATGTAAACATTGGTGTAGCTGTAGCTGTTGAAGATGGTTTATTGGTTCCTGTAGTTCGTTTTGCTGATGGCAAGTCATTGTCGCACATCTCTGCGGAAGTGAAAGACTTCGCACAGCGTGCTAAAGCTAAAAAATTACAGCCATCGGATTGGGAAGGTTCTACTTTCACCATTTCTAACTTAGGAATGTTCGGAATAGACGAATTCACTGCCATCATTAACCCACCTGACGCTTGTATTCTTGCGATCGGCGGAATCTCTCAGGTTCCTGTGGTGAAAAATGGTGCTGTAGTTCCAGGAAACGTAATGAAAGTTACTCTAAGCTGCGATCACCGCGTAGTGGATGGCGCAACTGGATCTGCTTTCTTACAAACATTAAAAGCATTGTTAGAAGAACCAGTAAGACTATTGGTTTAACTAATATCCTAAATAATCTAAAAAGCTGCTTCGGCAGCTTTTTTTATGCCTGTTACTTTTTGTACTTTTGTCGCTATGTCGAATATTAAACCTTCTCTAGTTAAAGGAACCCGTGATTTTTCACCCCAGGAAATGGTCAAACGCAATCATATTTTTGATACCATAAAGACGGTATTTAAAAAGTATGGTTATGCCGAAATACAAACCCCAACGATGGAAAACCTAAGTACTTTAACAGGTAAATATGGTGATGAGGGCGATAAACTGATCTTTAAGATCTTAAACAGTGGTGATTTCCTTTCTAAAGCGAAACCAGAACTGCTGGCAGCTGCCAACTCAAATGCCCTGACTTCCTCGATTTCTGAAAAAGCATTGAGGTATGATTTAACGGTACCTTTTGCACGTTACGTAGTGATGCACCAGAATGACATTTCGCTGCCTTTTAAGCGCTTTCAGGTACAACCGGTATGGAGAGCTGACCGACCGCAGAAAGGCCGCTACAGAGAGTTCTATCAATGTGATGTGGACGTGGTAGGTTCAGACAGCTTGTTAAATGAGGCAGAATTCATTCTGATCTATCAGGAAGCATTGAGTAACCTTGGTCTTAAAGACTTCACGATTAAATTAAATAACCGCAAAATCCTTACTGGAATTGCAGAAATCATAGGTAAACCAGAGTTGATCATTGACATGACGGTAGCCATTGATAAGCTGGATAAAATCGGACTGGATGGCGTAAGTAAAGAGCTGTTAGAACGCGGATTTACGGAAGCAGACCTGGAGAAATTGAAGCCAGTCATTCTATTGCAGGGCAGCAACGAAGAAAAACTGCAAAGTTTACGTAATGTATTGGCAGGTTCAACAACGGGTATGAATGGAATTGAAGAGCTCGAAACGGTATTCAAATACCTGCAAGGATTGCTGCAGACCACGCCGGATCTTCGCCCGGATGTAGAGCTGGACATTACTTTAGCACGTGGTTTAAACTACTATACCGGCTGTATCTTTGAAGTGAAAACAAATGAAGCTGCTATGGGCAGTATTGGTGGAGGTGGTCGTTATGATGACCTGACCGGTATGTTTGGCCTGAAAGGTTTAACCGGGGTTGGGATTTCTTTTGGTGCAGACCGCATCTATGATGTGTTGCTGGAACTGAACCTTTTCCCTGAATCTGCTGCGGCGGGAACGAAAGTCCTGATCAGTAACTTTGATGCAGCGGCAGAATTATATGCCTTGCCTATCGTACAGCAGCTGAGAAATGCCGATATCGCTGCAGAACTATATCCTACTGCTGCAAAGCTGAAAAAGCAAATGAGCTATGCGGATGATAAGAAGATTCCTTATGTGATTTTAATTGGGAGTGATGAGCTGGAAAGCGGCCTTTTAACCCTAAAAGATATGCAGAGCGGCGTTCAGGAAAAACTATCCCTGAATGATATTCTGGAGAAAATTAAAAACTAATAGTTTTTGGACATATAAGCGGCCAGTTTATCGCTGGCCTGCTTTTTTACCTTATTCCTTAGAAAGGAAGTCCAGCCCAGTAATTTTCCGGTAAGTCCCAGAGATTGCTTCGACCAGGTATAAAAGTCGAACTGATCCCGGTGCTGGACGATTTTTCCGTTTTCAATGATGAACTGCGCATCGACTTGATTCCACACTTTTCTTCCCGTTGCCGAAAAGGTATAATGTGCATCCCAATGTGCTGTCGCGCCATTTTCAGTCGCTTTCACCGCACTAAATTCTACACGCATATCTTTTCCGCTTTTGATCAGCATTGCCCACATCGCACGGACCTGCGCAGCGTTCAGATCGGTAAATATGGGGTCGCTGAAAGTGGCCTGATCACTGTAACATTCCTGCATTCCGGCAACATCCTTGTTTTTAAAGGCTGTATAGAATTTGGTGATGAGTTCCTGATTGGCGTTCATAGGTGATTAATATACTTTTCCTGCGAGGATGCCCTCAATTCTGTCTAGTAAATCGTCAATATCAAATGGTTTGGCCAGGAATCCATTCGGTTTAAAAGAACCATGCTGGATGTTGGCTTCAGTATATCTTGCGGAGATCATTAATACGGGAATTTCCGCCGTGCTGGGATTAGACCTGAGCTGGGTTAATAACTCTCTGCCATCTCCATCAGGCAGCATAATGTCCATGATGACAAGATCTGGTCTGGATTTTTCAATATGCGTCATCATATTGATGCTTTTATTGAGACCGGTTACTTTATACGCTTCGCTTTGTAAGATCAGCGTGATGACATCAAGTATGGCGTGATTGTCCTCAACGACGAGTATGTTTTTGTAAATTTCAGAGCTTTTTGCCAAAATCAAATGGGTTGGATGTAATACAAATATATTTAATCAGGTTTGATTTTTGTACACATTAATTGGTTTAAATCACAAATTCAAGTAATTTTCTATACAGGTGTGGAATTGTAGCACTTAGGGCTATACAACAGAATTAAGATACTAAATGGGAAGAAAGCCCTTCATGAAAAAAAATATATTAGCCGATGAAACCTTTTGAGTTTTTGACTGTCTTAATATTAAGTTTTAGGTTTTTAAAAGAGGTACGATTGTGGCGATTGTACCTTTTTTATTGCACTTTAAATTGGGTGATTCGTCTGGCCATCCCATTAAACAGGAAAATATGGAATGGAAACATGGCATACCAGTATATCCGTCCCCATAAGCCTGAAGGCCTGAAAGTGGCAATCTGTGAAAGAAAATACTGACCATGAAATTCAATGACTTTAAATTCCAGCCAGGCTTCTCCAGGGACTTTCATCTCTGCAAATAATAACAGTCGCTTGTTTTGCTGATCGGCTAACAGCACCCGCCAGAAATCCACTACATCGCCAGCATGTATGGAAGTATTGCTCGTTCTGCCCCTGCGCGTGCCTACACCGCCCATCAGTTTATCCAAAAATCCCCTTAAATTCCATAGCCAGTTCGCATAATACCAGCCTCTGTTTCCGCCGATGCTCCATATATTCTCAAATACCTCCTGCGGATCTCTCTCAAAAGGCATCTTGACCTTATATTCCAGCGTTCCATTTTGAGGGACTTTCACCTGATCCATGAAACTGGTGTCCAGATAACCCCGGTTCAGCGCATCTTTCCAGCTGGAAACAATAGAATTTTGTTCAATTTTCTCAAAAGCAAGTGCTAGATTTTTACGATAAGGTAAGCAAGTGCCGGGAACTACGCTGCTGATGTGGTTGTCTTTACAAACGACCTCATTTTTCATGCTGTCCACCAGGCTTCTGGCCAAAGCATAAGGGACAGAGGTCACCATGTTTAACCATAAAGAAGATAAACGGGGGGTAAGCAATGGTAGTGTGAGGATGAAACGCTTTAAATGCCTGACTTCCGCATATTGCAGCATCATTTCTTTATAGCTCAGAATGTCTGGACCTCCAATGTCAAAAGTTTGCTGCATGGCTTTCTCATTTGACAATACACCGCTTAAATAACGCAGTACATCACGGATTCCGATCGGCTGACACTTCGTTTTGATCCATTTTGGGGCTACCATCACCGGTAATTTTTCCGTCAGATCCCTAATAATTTCAAATGAGGCACTTCCGGACCCAATAATAATGGCTGCTCTTAAAATCGTAAAAGGAATACCGGATTGCTTTAATACGTCTTCGACGGCCAGTCTTGAGCTTAAATGCTCGGATAAGCCGAGGTCATTCACAATACCGGTCAGGTAAATCAATTGCTGGCATTGACTGGCTTTCAGTGCTGCTATAAAATTTTGTGCAGAGGCGGTTTCCAGTTCAGAGAAGCCATGTTCGCTGGCCGACATAGAATGAACCAGGTAATAAGCGGCATGAATATCAGCAGGGATTTCAACCAGTGTTTCAGGCTTTAATAGATCTCCGGTGATGATTTGTACCTGATCACCGAAGTCTGAAACCTCTGCAAAACGCCTTTTGTCGCGCACCATACAGACTACTTCATGCCCAGCTTCCAAAAGAACAGGCAGCAATCGGGTACCGATATAACCATTAGCACCGGTCAGCAGGATTTTCATTTTAAGGGATGTGGTTGAAAAGTATCCGTGTTTACTACAGCTTTTAGTTCTTGCAAAATGGTATACAAGCCAAAATTGGTGCGGTTCACATAAATGAAATGCTTAACACCTCTGGCCTGTTTAAATTCAGGCATGGTGGCTACTTTTTCCGCATATTTATACAGCTGTTCAAAGAATTCAGGTTTACTGAAATCGAAGGTTTTACTGGCATAAGGTCTGGCAAATAATTCGATCATTTCCCGGTAAGCCTTATAGTAAAACTCAACCTGGCTGTCTGTATCCTCACGGTGGATCATCTCCAGCTGACGGAATGCTGCAATAGTTTTCGCCTTGTCTTTAATCACATCTGTGGAGATCAGCGAGAAGAAAGGATAGTAAAAATCATCCGGCATTTCTTTGATACAGCCAAAATCAATGACACCCAATTTCTCATCCGGCGTAATCATAAAATTGCCCGGGTGCGGATCTGCGTGTACTGCCCTCAGCTCATGCTGCTGGAAATTATAGAAATCCCATAGCGCCTGACCGATCTTGTTCCTCAGTTCCTGTGAAGGGTTGGTGTTCAAAAATTCTTTCAGGTGTAAACCCTCAATCCAGTCCATCGTGATGATCCGTTTTTTGGAAAGTTCCGGATAATATTTAGGGAATACGATATTTTCTAAATGACTGCAAGCTTCGGAAAATTCAATAGAACGGCGTACTTCCAGCTCATAGTCGGTTTCTTCCAGCAGTCGTTCTTCTACTTCTTTGATGTAAATATTGAGTTCCTTTTCATTCATGCCGAGCAGACGAAAAGCAAAGGGCTTTACCAATTTCAGGTCGGATGAGATGCTGTCGCCAACACCAGGATATTGAATTTTAACCGCTAAAGTTTTCCCATTCAGTTCTGCCTGATGCACTTGTCCGATGGAAGCCGCATTGCTGGAATGCAGGTTAAATTTATCATAAATCTGCTCCGGTGTTTTTCCGAAAGATTTGCTGAAAGTTCTGACAATGAGTGGCCCGGAAAGGGGAGGTGCATTGTACTGCGATTGTGTAAATTTGTCGACATAGGATTTTGGCAGGATATTCTTATCCATGCTCAGCATCTGGGCAACTTTTAAAGCACTCCCTTTCAGCTCGCTCAGCGACTTGTAAATATCCGTAGCATTGTTTTCATTCAGCTCATCCCTGCTCAGCTCCGGGTTAAACAATTTTTTAGAATAATGCTTGATGTAATTGCCGCCAATCTGGATTCCTGTTTTTACAAACTTCGCTGATCTCTGTCCTTTCGTTACCGGAATACGCTCTTGTTCTTTCATGAATTTTATAGTCCCATCTTATCTTTAAAGTTTCCATTTCTGGAAAGAAATTTCCCGTATTCCAGGAGGTTATCTAGCGGAGAGCGCTCAAAAAGGTCGAATGTTACATTCACCCCTTTTTCAATTACTTCATCAGTTTTTTCAAATCCAGCACTGTCATCAGTAGTCCAGAAGTTAATGATAAAGCCAAATTGTACCCATACCGCATCTTTATAGCGTTTGCTTAAAAATTTACGGTTGGCCAATTCTCCACTCTCCAATCCTTCATTGATGATGCCTTCTGCGAAATTCTCAAAAATCGGCCTTACGCCAGATAAAACTTCTGGAGTGCCAAATTTATTTTTGTGATTCTTTAAACTATAGATGATGAAACTTCGGTGTTTTTTTAAAACCTCTACATAGCTGTAGAAGAAGGAAAGGATTTTCTCTCTTGAAGAATACTGACTCCACACTTCCTGTGCCTCAATGGCCTGGATGGTTTCGAGGGTAAGCTCTACCCATAAGTTCTTTTCAATACTTTCAAAGGAAGGGTAGAAGTCATAAAAATCTGCCTCAGCAATCTTTAATTTCTTAACGAAACTATATACTGATGCTGGTTTTTCACCATTGAGAAGTACGTAATCCAGGTATCCGTTTTTGATTTGCTGAGCAGTTGCCATTTCTTTTTTATTTAATAAACGTTAAAGGGGTCTGCTTAGTTTCGCAGACCGCCTAATTTAGCTGATTATTCGATCATGGTTTTGTAATAAAAACACAGGACAAAAATGAAAGACAAGGTATTTTAATGACAAGCAAAGAGACTTGGAAAAGATAAAGCAATAGAGCTTATAAACCCAGTCGATGTTTTCTTAACGTATCTTTTGCAATGTCATAACCTGCATCTGCATGTCTGATCACGCCCATAGCAGGATCATTATGAAGCACACGCTTGATTCTGATAGCGGCATCTTCGGTGCCATCAGCAACGATCACCATACCTGCATGGATGGAATACCCGATGCCTACACCACCACCATGGTGCAGAGAAACCCAGCTTGCCCCACCAGCAGTGTTGATCAGTGCATTTAGAATCGGCCAATCGGCTACCGCATCTGAACCGTCCAGCATCGCCTCGGTTTCCCGATTTGGAGAAGCCACAGATCCGGTGTCTAAATGGTCCCTTCCAATCACTAATGGCGCTTTTACCTTGCCATCAGCTACTAATTTATTGAACGCCAGTCCGGCTTTTTCTCTTTCTCCTTGTCCAAGCCAGCAAATTCTTGCCGGCAATCCTTGAAAGGCAATGCGTTCCTGAGCCATGGTAATCCATTGTTTCAGACTTTCATTTTCAGGGAAAAGCTCCAGAATTAATTTGTCAGTTTCATAGATATCCTGTGGATCGCCACTTAATGCAGCCCATCGGAAAGGTCCTTTTCCCTCGCAAAACAAGGGACGGATATAGGCAGGCACAAATCCAGGGAAGTCAAATGCATTTTCTACTCCTGCCTCCAATGCCCTTCCGCGCAGGTTATTGCCATAGTCGAAAGTAATGGCGCCGCGACTTTGCAGTTCCAGCATCTGACGGACATGCTTAGCCATCGTTTCATAACTTCTTTTTACGTAAGTATCGGGATCTGCTTTGCGCAATTCATAGGCTCCATCCACGGTTAATCCTTCGGGGAAATAGCCAATCAGGGGGTCATGTGCAGAAGTCTGATCCGTTAGCGTATCTGGCGTAATGTGGCGGTCGATCAGTCGCTGTAATAGATCTACCGCATTACAAACGACCCCAATAGAAATCGCTTTTCCTTCCTTTTTATACTGTAAGGCTTTGTCGATAGCCGTATCGATATCATGTTCAATTTCGTCGATGTAACGTGTTTCCAGACGTTTTTGGATGCGCCATTCCTCTACATCTGCGGCCAGGCATACGCCCTGATTCATCGTAATGGCTAATGGCTGCGCGCCGCCCATTCCACCTAATCCGGCGGTTACGTTCAGCGTACCCTTTAGGTTACTATTGAAATGTTTGCGTGCCAGCGCGGCGTACGTTTCATACGTTCCCTGAACGATGCCCTGGGAGCCGATATAAATCCAGGATCCTGCAGTCATCTGTCCGTACATCATCAGCCCTTTGTCCTCCAGTTCGTCAAAATGCTGCTGTGTAGCCCATTTTGGAACCAGCTGAGAGTTAGAAATCAATACTCTTGGCGCATCTTTATGCGTGGGTAAAACACCAACGGGTTTTCCTGATTGGATCAACAAAGTTTCCGTGTCTTCTAAATTCTGAAGGGCTTTAATGATCAGTGCTAAAGCTTCCTTATTTCTGGCAGCTTTTCCACGGCCACCATACACGATCAGCTCTTCCGGTCGCTCGGCTACATCAGGATCGAGGTTGTTCAACAGCATTCTTAATGCAGCTTCCTGCACCCATCCTTTACAAGTCAATGTATTTCCGGTTGGGGTTTGTCTTTTACTTAAATCTAAACTTATATCCATTATGCGGTCATGTAAGGGCAATGTTATAAAACAAATGTATGTAATTATGTGAGATTGCGTACTTTAGCATTCGAAATTGAAAACGCGTCAGCAACATATCCATAAAATCATATCCATAGCATTGCTTTGGGTATTTGCGATCGCTTTGACGCCGTTTAGCGCCCTCCATCATCATGAGGAAGAAGTGCTTTGCCAAAATGAAAAAATATGTACCCATAAATTACACCTGGGCAGTCATGTAGATACCTGTTTGGTTTGTGCGGCACATTTCGAGAAAAACTACCTTCAGGAACAAACTCAGTTTCAGGTTTACCTGGTAACCAGACCTGTTATCAAGTATTACGCTTTACTAACTGGCGCGTATACCGCGCTGATCAGTACCTCACTTCGGGGGCCCCCAACCACCTGATCTTTTCATTACCCTGAAAAATACAGGATCGTATACCTTTTTACCAAGAGATATAGCGGCTTTACTATCTATGTGTTGTCGATTTTTGCTAATTGCTAATTGCTAATTGCTAATTGCTAATAGTTTACGCGATTGCAAGTCAGATTGATCATTTTTTATGGCTGTCTTTTAGCTTTCATAGCAGAGTTTCGCTTTTATGGAATAGGTAATTAACCGTATTTCGATCCAGAAATTAAACGATGTATTTAAACCCAGGGGGGAAGGCTGATTTCGGCCGCAATTACTCAATTTAACATTTTACAGCAAATTGGCTTTGGCCAACACGATGATTTTGCCCAGCAAATGATCGATATAAACACATACACATGAAAAAGATACATCTGGTATTAATGGTCTTATTATATACCTTATTTTCACTTCCTTCTTATGCTGCCGGAGGATTGGCAGAATTTAAAGGTAAAGTAACTGATGCCGACAATAAAGAGCCACTCGTTGGGGCTACAGTCTACATCAGCGACTTAAAAGCAGTCACCAGTACGAATGCAAACGGAGAATTTATCCTGAAAAACATTCCTACAAAAGGACGGTTCCTATTGGAAGTTCGCTTTGTAGGTTATAAAACCTTTTCGCAAATCGTAGATCTTGGCAGCTTGAACAAGCTAGATATCGCTATGGAGCCTTCCGCTATAGAAAGCGCGGAAGTGGTAATTACCGGATCGCCATTTAGTGCCAACAACAAAACCAATAGCTTATCCGTAGTGACGGTAGGAAAAGATAAGCTGGCACAGGCCGGCGGCACAAATTTAGTAGATGCCATCTCAAAGGTTCCTGGAATTTCTCAGGTGAGTACTGGCGGTGCGATTTCTAAGCCTACCATTCGGGGTTTAGGATACAACCGAGTATTGACCATGGTAGATGGCGCAAGAGAAGAAGCTCAGCAATGGGGAGATGAACACGGTATTGAAGTCGATCAGTTCTCTGCAGCAAGGGTAGAAATCTTAAAAGGCCCTGCAAGTTTGCTTTACGGATCTGATGCATTGGGTGGTGTAATCAATATTATTGATGATTTAGTGCCTCCTCCAGGCACTTTTAACGGTAATTTCAGCACTTCCTATGCGACCAACAATGGATTAAGCGCTTCCTCATTGATGCTTCAGGGCAACAACAATGGTTTCGTATATCGTGGCCGCGCTTCTTATAAAAATGCGTACGGCTTTGCTTATAAAGATGCGGTAGTGCCGAATTCTGGCTTTAACGAATTCAATTTAAATGGTATGGTGGGTTTAAATAAGAGCTGGGGATATTCTCACCTGACTTTCTCCCGCTTCCAAACCAATATTGGTTTAGTAGAACATGGGCCCAATGAAGATGGCCAATATGTAAATGATGAAGGTGAAGTGATCTCTAAAGCCGAAGCACAAGCGCGCAGACTAGGACTGCCTTTTCAAAATATCAACCATTACCGCGCTGCATTAAACAGTAATTTTATCCTTGGTTCTGGACAGTTGAAAACAACTTTTGCTTTTCAACGCAATATCAGGAAGGAATTTGAAGAAAGCGCGACTGAACCAGGGCTGAACTTAAACCTGAACTCTTATACTTACGATGTGAAATATTATTTCCCAAATGCAGGGAAATGGGAGCCTGCAATCGGTGTTCAGGGCATGTATCAGAACAATGTGAACAAAGGTGATGAGTTTTTGATTCCTGATTACAACAGCAATAACATCGGTGCTTTTGTGTACCTGAAACGTAATTTCGAGAAAGGTGCCTTTAACATTGGTGCACGTTACGATTATAAAAAAATAAATGGAGAGGCACTGGCAGTGGATGGCGCACCTTTATTTACCGCTTTCCACAATCAATTTTCTAACGTTTCCGGATCATTGGGTTTCGCGTATGAAGTGGCTAAAAACCTGGTATTAAAAGGAAATGCAGGATCAGGATTCCGCGCTCCAAATATTGCAGAATTGGCCGCTAACGGTCGCCATGAAGGAACATTCAGGTATGAGATCGGGAATTCAAACCTAAAACAGGAAACTAGTCTGCAGTTTGACCTCGGACTGGAATACACTGCTAACTCGGTTACTTTTGGATTAAATGCCTATGCCAACCGCATTTATAACTACATCTACGCGGGGAATTTCAACAATGAAACCACAGGTGTAAGCGATGGAAACGGCATGACCGAAACCTTACCGGTTTACCGCTTTGTACAAACCAATGCAGACCTGATTGGGGGCGAAGCATCGATGGATTTCCACCTGATCAAATCCCTGCATTTTGAAAACTCTTTCGCTTATGTGAAGGGAACAAACCGTGCAGATGATCAGCCTTTACCTTTTATCCCGGCAGCGTCGATCAACAACGAATTGCGCTTTGAACCAACGATCAAAGGCCTCTCAGGTACTTATGTGAAAGTTGGATTAACCAATGTATTTAAACAGGCACGTTTTGATAGTTTTGAAACTCAAACGGATGGATATACTTTGTTAGATGCAGGAATTGGAACAGCGATCAATACTAAAAAAGGTAAATTTAATCTTTGGGTTACTGGACAAAACCTATTAGACAAAAAGTATTTTAACCACCTGAGCAGGTATAAAATGGAAGGGATTTACAATACCGGAAGAAATGTGACTTTCGGTGTCAGCGTGCCTTTCTTGTAGATGTCGATAGCTATCCTGTCAAATCCCCCAATAGCAAATACTATTGGGGGATTTTTGTTTAAAACAATCCGTATGAGGGAGCATCTAAATCTGCAGCTTACAATAAACCAGACGCTGTCTTCAAGAAACCCACAGAAGCGGCAATATCTTTTGCCAGCAAGCGATCTGCATGATTAAATGACACCACTTTCCTATATTCAGCAACCAGATTTTCTATCCGCTCAGAAGAACGTAAGGGTTTTCTTAAATCCAAAGCCTGGGCTGCGGTTAGCAGTTCTATTGCCAAAATCCTTTCCAGGTTATTCACTACCCTTAAACACTTCGTAGCAGCATTTGCACCCATACTGACATGGTCTTCCTGACCATTACTAGACACAATACTGTCTACCGATGCTGGCGTGCACAACTGTTTATTTTCACTGGCGATAGAAGCTGCGGTGTATTGGGTAATCATTAACCCGGAGTTTAGTCCTGCATTTTTCACCAGGAAAGGCGGTAATTCCCTTTGTCCGGATATCAATTGAAATGTCCTTCTTTCAGAGATCGAGCCTAATTCTGCCAAAGCGATACACAGGAAATCCAGCGTTAAAGCCAATGGTTGTCCATGGAAATTCCCTGCAGAAATAATCCGGTCTTCTTCAGGGAAAACATTCGGATTATCGGTCACGGAATTGATCTCCGTTTCAAATACCGACTGGATATAATGGATGCTGTCCTTACTCGCACCATGCACCTGCGGCACACAGCGGAAAGAATAAGGATCTTGTGTTTGCTTGCCAGAACGCGCAATCAACTCGCTTCCAGAGAGCCATTTGCTGATCTGTGCGGCGGTATGTACTTGTCCGGCATGCGGACGAATCACATGGCTGAATGTTTCGAAAGGATCGATTCTGCAGTCAAAACCGTCTATAGACATCGCGGCAATCGCGTCTGCCCAATTCATCAGACTTTGAGATTTTAACAAGCAGAATACACCATAAGCACTCATAAACTGCGTTCCGTTGATCAATGCCAGGCCTTCCTTAGATTGCAACTTTAAAGGTTCCCATCCTAATTTCTGATATAGCGGGGAAGATTTTTCATAGAGGCTTGAAGCCGGTATTTTCTTTCCTTCATACCAAACTATCCCTTCACCGATCAGCGGTAAGGCGAGATGTGCAAGGGGAGCCAGGTCGCCGGAGGCACCTAAAGAACCCTGGGTATAAATCACCGGTAAAATATCATGATTGTAAAAATCAACCAGACGTAAAACGGTAGGCAAGGCGATGGCCGAATGCCCATAACTTAAAGATTGGATTTTTAACAGCAGCATTAAGCGGACGATCTCCGGAGCAACTTCTTCGCCGGTACCGCAGGCATGGGATAAAAGTAGGTTGTGCTGGAGTTGCGAGAGTTTTTCCGATTCAATTTCTACATTTTGTAAATAACCGAATCCCGTATTTATCCCATAAATAGGTCCTTCATGACGCTGTAACTTATCGTCCAGGTAAGTCCTGCATTTTTCTACTTTCTGAAGCGCTGCATCGGATAATTGCAGCAATTGTTTTTCTGCAATGATCCTGGAAATCTGATCCATAGTTAACCGCTCCAAACCTATTTGGTGACTGCTCATACATTTTATATTTCCCCAAAAATATAAATAATGCTTAAGTTTAGAACTTTCAGTTCCTATTATTGTTTTTCCTAAAACCAGCATTATGTTTTATAAGAAAGTTGCCCTTTACCTGTGTTTACTTTTCAGTGCCACAGCGACTTTGGCACAGCAAGCCGATACCCTATCTATTACCTTAGAAAACGTCAAATACCCTTATCCAGTTAAGTATTACAGAATCCATACTGAAGGTCAGGATTTAAATATGGCCTATATGGATGTCGCACCAGTGGGAAAAGCCAATGGCAGAACAGTAGTCTTGCTTCATGGTAAAAACTTTGGTGGATATTATTGGGGAGGCACGATCAAAGCATTAACTGACCGCGGATTTAGAGTAGTGGTGCCGGATCAGATCGGCTTCGGCAGATCTTCTAAAGCCTTTATTCATTACAGCTTTCATCAGCTGGCACGCTGGAATAAGCAATTGCTGGACACTTTAGGCATTCAAAAAGCAAATATCCTGGGCCACTCTATGGGTGGTATGTTGGCTACCCGCTTCGCATTGATGTATCCGGAAAATACCGAAAAGCTCTTATTGGAAAACCCGATAGGCTTAGAAGATTACCGCAGTTTTCTGCCGTATGTAAGCACTGATCAGCAATACCAGACGGAACTAAAAGCAACCGCAGAAAGCGTTAAAAAATACTATCAAACTTCCTATTTTACCGTTTGGAAGCCAGAATACGACGAATTGGTGAGCATTGCAGGGGGCATGACAAAAAGTGCAGATTTCCCAAGACTGGCCAAAGTAAACGCCATGACCTATACGATGATCTACGAACAGCCGGTAGTTCATGAATTTTTCAACGTTCGTGTACCTACGGTTCTGTTTATTGGAAAAGAAGACAAAACTATTGTTGGAAAGGGCTTGTTAAGCCCGGATCAGCAGGCCTTACATGGCCAATATCGTCTTTTAGGCAAGCAGACTGCAGCTAAGATTCCAGGAGCCAAGATTGTGGAATTTGAAGGCTGTGGGCACATTCCGCATATAGAAGTACCCACAGAATTCAATGTGGCATTATTGGGCAGTCTGTAAAGAAGAATGCCCTTCAGCAGACTAGGAATGCTGGTCTGCTGCCAGATCCTGCGAAAATATCCCGGCTAAGCTATCGTATAGCTCCGGGTGTTTCGACTTAAACTGATCTGGTTTTTCAAAGAAATATTCAGACACTACCGCAAAAAACTCTGCCTCATTGGTGATGGCATAAGGGTTAATGTCTGATTTTCCTTTCTCAATTCTTTTCATTTCCTCATGGATCATCCGAATCCATGGCACTACATATTCGTGCTTCATCAGGTTTTCTGGTACGCCATCTGTTGCGCCGTCCGACTTGTCCAGCAAGTGCACAAACTCATGGATAGCCGTATTTTCCTTATCTGCAGCATTGGAAAAACCTTTGATCAATGCCGCTCTGGATAAGATCATCTGACCATTCATATAGCCAGAACCCACCATGCCCAGGATGTTCCGCTGACCGCCTTCATACTGAAAGTCCTGATTAAAAGTATCCGGATACAGCAATACATTGGTCAGGTTGCGGTAATGCCAGTCCTCGAAACCGAATACGGGAATGACCGCACTGGAAGCAATCAATAACTTATCAAGGACAGTCACCGGAGTACCTACACCCTCAATTTTTACCTCGGCTAGAAAAGCAGAAATTTTTTGCTCAAAGCGCAGGCGGTCTTCTACCGTCAGGTGCTGGTAATAAACCACATGCTGGAATAACATCTGCTTATCTTCCTCACTTAAGGTGACGTAGTTGTGGCGGCTGTCTTTTCTAAAGATAAAATAGAAGACCAGCAGCAAAATAGGGATCAGTATGAAAAATGCCTGCATGGGTTAAGCCTCCAATATTTCCAGTTGTGTGATCACCTGCTCTTCAGTTACCGGATAGGGTTGCTCATTTACGATCGTCTGATATACCGCTTCGAACAATGGCAGGTAGCTTCCCAGTAAGGCAGGAATAGTATGTGTTGTCTTATGGCCATCGGCATCCAGTAAATACAATTTGCCTTCCGTTCCTGGCGCTTCAATTCCATAAGCAGGGTCATCTAGTTTCATTCCTGCCAGCAATTGGCCTTCCTGTGCATCTGCTCTTACCTTATGCAATGAACCATTGGTTCCGTTGATCACGAAAGCAGGTAAAGCTTCTACCACCATCATGTTGGAATGAACAAACACATTGACACTATCGGCATAGCTCAAATGGATAGAGAAATAATCATCTACCTGTGTATTTACGCGGTTTTTACCAAGGATCTTATGAAAAGATTCCGGTTTGCCGAAAATACTCAATGCCTGATCCAGTAAATGCGGACCCAGGTCGTACATCAATCCACTGGCAGCAACCGGCTCTTCCTTAAAACTTTTTACGCCGATCGTAGAACGATACCTGTCGTAACGAAAATGTACTTCACTCAATTTACCTAGCTTTCCACTTTCAATCACTTCACGAACTGCCCTGAAATCACTGTCCCACCTTCTATTTTGGTAAAAAAGTACTTTCTTATCCAATTCTTTTGCCAGGCCAAGTACCTCTTTTGCCTGCTCAGCAGTGGCGGTAAAAGGCTTTTCTACCAGAATATGTTTTCCTGCCTGCAAGGCTCTTTTCGCATAATCGTAATGGGTATTGTTGGGCGTATTGATGATGATCAGTTCAATCTTTTCATCTGCCAGTAAATCCTCAATGGTATCGTAGCTGATGATTCCGGGATAATCTGCTGCGGCATTCTTCTGATTTCTTTCGGTTACGGCATGTAATGTAAAACCGGGATGGGCATGTACAAAAGGCGCATGGAATACTTTACCAGACATTCCGTAGGCCATCAGACCCGTTATAATTGTTTTTTCCATGAGGTATATATATTTCAAGGTTGATGGAACACCAATGATGGGATCCATGAGGTTTAAAATTCTCTTTTTATTCGAAAGGTGATTAGGCTAAAATAGTAAAACGCCCGACTAAACCCTTAATATTATTGTCATAAGTCGAACGTCTTATTTGTATCTTTGCGCTATGAAACCTGCAGAAACACATGCGAAATGGAAAATTTTGCAACAAAAGATCGCTAAGGAGTTTGATTCTGATGTGCCCGATTTAAAGGTGATGTTGTTTTTAATCGGTGTGCAGGAGTTAGGCAAAGGACCTGGCAAGTACAGTAAACGTCAAAAGGAGGAGTTAATGCACATTGCAACCTGCCGTTTACTGAGTGAAATGGGCTTCTATGAACTGGAAGGATTAGACCAGGATGGATGGCCGCATTGGAAGCTGATTAAACCCGTTCCTTCATTCGCGATGATGGAGCAGGAATTACTGCTAAAATCGTTAACGATACATTATTTTGAAGATATCTACGGTACAGAGCAACCAGAAGATTAATAAAATCTGATCACATAAAAAACCCGAAGTACATTGTACGACGGGTTTTTGCTTTTATAGGTAGATGTAAATTGCGTATTATTTGCCTTGTTGTGTAGCTTGTTGTTTCAATTGATCGTTTGCAACGATTACAACCTCAACTCTACGGTTGGCAGCTCTTCCAGCTTCAGTGGTATTGTCAGCAATTGGCTCAGACATTCCTTTTCCAATGGTGATTAAACGTGATGCAGGAACACCTTGAGAAACCGCATAAGCTTTAACAGCTGCTGCTCTTCTTTCAGAAAGAGCCATGTTATAAGCTTCTTTTCCTACGTTATCAGTGTGACCAATTACTTTAATGTCCGTTCCTGGATATTTAGTAAGTGAAGCCGCTAATGACTGTACGTTTGTTTTTGCCGCTGCAGTTAAGTCAGATTTGTCGAATCCAAAAAGGATACCACTATCAAACTTCACGATAATACCTTCACCTTCACGGATTACTTCAGCATTTGGGATTGCATTTTGAATCTCTGCTGCTTGTTTGTCCATTCTTTTTCCAATAAATCCACCTGCAGTACCACCAACAGCAGCACCAATGATAGCCCCAACAGCAGTGTTACCCGCTTTTTTTCCTATAATAGCACCTAGAACACCACCTGCAGTAGCACCGATACCTGCGCCTTTTTGTGTTTTAGTTAAGCTATCGCAGCCTTGGAATGTCATTGCACCCATAGCTAAAGCGATACTAAATGCTGCTATTTTAAATTTTGAAGTAACCATAGTTTTATATTTTATTTTACCCAGTGCGTTAATCAAACGTAATGCCAAATTCACGTTTTGTAAAATTATTGTGTCATAGAAATAATTTAACAGCTTAATCTCCTGTAAAAACGAGGCTCAGGCGCTGAAAATAGGTGAAAACTGGGCGGAAGACTGACTATAATTCTGTACAATATTTTTTACTATTCTGCAAAATAGGCTTCCAGTTCCATCAAAGTGTTGGCCGTAGTCTGCAGGTCTTTGATAATCAGTCCTTTTTCCATTAAGATGATCCTGTCACATACGTCAGTGACATGGTTTAAATCATGACTGGAAATCAGGGTGGCCATCTG
This sequence comes from Pedobacter polysacchareus, assembly GCF_019802255.1. Taxonomy (GTDB): domain Bacteria; phylum Bacteroidota; class Bacteroidia; order Sphingobacteriales; family Sphingobacteriaceae; genus Pedobacter; species Pedobacter polysacchareus. The sequence continues at coordinate 91,524 of NZ_JAHYSS010000004.1, forward strand.
ACGTTCCGATTTCAGCGACTTGATCAGTGTTTTCAACCGGATTTGTGTGGTTGGATCCAGATTGGCAAAAGGCTCATCCAAAATCAAGAGCTCCGGATTTTGCATCAGCGAAGCCGCAATCCCTATTTTGTTTTGATTCCCCTTAGAGAAGTCTCTGATATACTTGCCTTTATTCAGGATCTCCCCATTGAAGAAATCTTGAAATTGCTGGAGATAATCATTTACATGGGCAGCAGTCATCTGATGAAGGCCACCAATAAACATAAAATATTCTTCAGCTGTGAGGTAATCAATTAAAAAACCTTCATCCAGATAGGAAGCGGTATAATCTTTCCATTGGTCATTTTGGCCGATCAGCTCTCCTTTAGAGCGGATTTCTCCTTCCGTAGGACGAATCAGGTCCAATACCATTCTAAACATCGTGGTTTTTCCTGCACCATTGTTACCTACAATCCCCACCGTTTCCCCGGCATGGAGCTGTAGGGACTCAATATTGACTACAGTACGGTTACCGTAGGTCTTTTTTAAGTTTGAAATTTCTAAAATCATGATTTTTCTCTAAAGCCAGCTGCAATTTTATATTTTCTCTTATTGAACTCTTTCACTAAAAGATCTACCCAGAACTCACGGGTCAGGGCGGCGGCAAGGCCGGATAACCCTAATGCCAATAAGCCCCAGTAAGGATGCCCATTCAGGGAAAAGGGAAGGACGATCAGGTAAGGCATTAAAAAATAAGGTAATCCCAATACCCATTGTGAAGCACCTACACCCTGGAAATTAAAACTGGAACCTTTAGTCAGGTCCATCGCCCGATAATTTCGGGTGGCGAAGTATAACACCACAATGGTTCCTATCCCTATATTATAAAAATAGGCGGCAAATTGAATCACCAATATCTTCCAGCTCATGAGCCCATATAAACAGGCCACCAATGTGGTGAATGAGGAGAATAGTGTGAATAACAGGAATTTTGCCCGGATAAAATCTTTAATGTCAATTTTATTGGCCATTAATCCATCAAAATGTGCCGACTGCCAGCCAAACATGAATTGTCCATATATACTAATGGTATTGCCCGTCATGAATATGGCGGCAAAAAGCATGAGGTTCAGGTTGTCTTTATCCAGCAGTTCCTTTTTATAAAAAAGGAAGCCATACAGCAAAAACAGCAGACTCATGGTCACTGCCGAGCGGCTTCTTTTATTTCTCAGGATGAGCTTGATCTCCAGGGCTGCATAAGCGCCAACTTTTCCAAAGCGATCCAGAAAAGGATAGTCTGTACTGGTCTTTACCGTTTCCGTACTACTCAATTCTTCTGCATACAGGTTATTCCGGAGGTACCGGGCATTGACTAAAAACATCCCTATCGCTAAAAATGTAAAGCCCAAAGCGGCAAAAGGCTGATCTGCAATGTAATTGAAGACCACATTTGAAATTGCCGCAATTGAGAACACTTTGAAATACTCCAATAAACCCAGTCCAACAATCAGCGCTAACATGATCGGTACCAATTTCAGGTTTTGTATACTCAGCCTTTTGATGTATAGCGCGGCATAATTGTTAAAGACCACCAATGAAATGATGGCGATGAAATACATCAAAGCCGTCAGCGGACTGTATACACTAGCAATCGCGGTAAAGCAGAATGGCAGGAATAAAAAAAGGGGTAAGATATTAAAAGCAGAAAATAGTGCCCTTATATTTAAGAAATTAACAATCTTTCTTTTCGGAATCCTCAAATGGAGATAGGGGACAATACTCAGCGTGGGCAATTCCTGCAATTGCATCCTCATCAGGAAATCCATGGCGAAATAATAAAGGATCAATCCGTTGAAAACTACAAATACATCTTTATCAGGGAAGGCTTTCGCAATAAATATTTCTAAACCTATACCCAGAAAAATAGCGACCCCCAGGAGATAGATCACCACAAATCCGATGAACAGCTGTGTGGCAATTGTTCCGCCTTTATTCTTTGATCGCCAGAAGGCTTTCCATTGATGGTCTAGAAAAGTCGAGCGCATAATTAATAGTTATATTTATTTTTCCAGTTTTGTCGTAATTTCTCCCGTAGCTTTTCTTCCGCAGGATTCTTTCCCGGGTCGTATAGTTTGGTACCGCTCAAAGTGTCAGGGAAATATTCCTGTTCCGAGAAATTGCCTTCAAAGCCATGCGCATATTGGTAGTCTTTACCATATCCAATATTTTTCATCAGCTTAGTAGGGGCATTCCGTATATGTAAGGGGACTGGCAGATTACCGGTTTGTTTCACCAATGCCTGTGCTTTATTTATTGCCTCGTAGGCCGCATTACTTTTTGCAGAAGAAGCCAGGTAGGTAACTGCTTGTGACAGAATGATTCTGGATTCCGGATAACCAATTACATTGACGGCCTGAAAACAGTTGTTGGCCAGTAAAAGCGCATTTGGATTGGCATTGCCGATGTCTTCGGAAGCCAGGATCAATAACCTTCTGGCGATAAATGAAGGATCTTCTCCACCTTCAATCATCCTGGCGAGCCAGTACACCGCGGCATTGGGGTCACTGCCCCGGATACTTTTTATAAAAGCAGAAATGATGTCATAATGCTGCTCACCGGCCTTATCATATAAAGCCAGGTTCTGCTGGGCATGTTTTAGCACATTTTCATTGGTCAGCACAATCTTATCTCCACCAATACCATTGACCGCTATCTCGAGCACGTTCAACAGCTTTCTGGCGTCACCACCGGATAAGCGAATTAAAGCCTCATGCTCCTTAATCGTTATTTTCTTTTCTTTCAGTACGGTATCCTGCTGAATTGCGGTTTGCAATAAGCCGGAAAGTTCTTCTTCATTCAGCGATTGTAAAATATAAACCTGCGAGCGGGACAGTAAAGCGGAGATGACTTCAAAAGAAGGATTTTCAGTGGTTGCGCCAATCAGCGTCACCAATCCTCTTTCTACGGCACCCAGTAAGCTGTCTTGCTGTGATTTGCTGAAGCGGTGGATCTCATCGATAAAAAGAATCGGAAGACCCATGAAGCTGTTTTTTAGCGCTGCCGCCCTGTCGATCACGTCCCTAATGTCTTTTACGCCGGAATTGATGGCGCTCAGGTTAAAAAAAGGACGGTCTAAAGTTTGAGATATAATGTAAGCAAGTGTAGTTTTCCCAACACCTGGCGGGCCCCAAAAAATCATTGATGGGAGCTGCCCGCTTTGAATGGCTTTACGCAATACAGCATCAGGACCTACTAAATGTTGCTGACCCACATATTCATCCAGATTTTGAGGGCGCATACGCTCTGCTAAAGGAGGTAGGTTTTGCATAGTCAGTAAGTTTTTATTCCTATTCTTTTGTCGGACTGGCATCACCTGAAGCAGGCTTTGCAGTACCGGCCGTACTTGTTGTTTTAATGGTGTCAGAATGAGTTTTACCTGTATTTACATCAACAGTTCTTGCAGCCGTTTGGTTTGCCTCAGCAGCATTCCTTGGCGCAGCGGAACTTTTTCCTTTAGGTTTTTTGCCCCAAACTTTACGCTGCGGTTTCTTGCGGTCATACTTTTTCTCTGATGGGCTTTCTGGGGCATCTGCCGGAACTGCTCCAAAATGTTCAGGAAGCGGCATTCTGTCAATTGTCTTGTCAATCAGTTTTTCAATATTCGCAAATTTGCGCTTGTCCTTTTCATTCACCAATGTAATTGCGGTACCAGTAGTGGCCGCTCTTGCTGTTCTTCCGATCCTGTGGATATAATCTTCCGGATCATGAGGTACATCAAAATTGATCACCAAACTAATTCCTTCCACATCAATTCCCCTCGATAAAACGTCTGTTCCAATCAATACCGGAACCCGTTTATTCTTGAACTCTGATAATATCGCTTCACGTTCTTTCTGACCTAAATCCGAATGGAATGCTTCTGCTTTGAATCCTAATCCACGGAAAACCTTACCCAGATTCTTTACTTTTTCTTTCGTAGAAGCAAAGATCAAGATGCTTGGAAACTCTACATTTTTCATCAGTTCCGTCAGTAATTTTACTTTCTGAGAATCATGAACCATATAGGCCTGCTGGTTAATTCCCGCTGCGGGTTTAGAAATAGCAATGCTGATTTGTTCCGGATTGTGGAGCAATCTGCCGGCAAGCGTTCTTATTTTAGGAGGCATAGTTGCGGAGAACAATACCGTTTGTCTTTTCTTGGGAAGGAAACTGACGATGCGCATGATGTCATCATAAAAACCCATGTCCAGCATTCTATCTGCTTCATCCAGTACCAGGTGCTGCAACTGGTCCAGTTTCAACAATCCTGAGGAAAGGTGGGAGATTAAGCGTCCCGGAGTGGCAATAATGATGTCTACACCTTCGCGCATAGAGCGTTTTTGCTGCTCATAAGCGATCCCATCTCCACCACCATAAACCGTTAAGGAACTGATGTTCGTGAAATAGGAAAGTGCTTCTACCTGTAAATCTATTTGCTGTGCCAGCTCACGTGTAGGCGCCAATATCAAGGTATTGTTATGGCGATTTTCCGTCATGCTGATCATGTTCATGATCGGTAGCAAGTAAGCACCAGTTTTCCCGGTACCTGTTTGTGCGCAGGCGATTAAATCTTTTTTATCTAGAATTAGCGGAATAGCTGCTGTTTGGATGGGAGTCGCATTGCGAAAACCCATGGCTAGTAAACCCTCTAATAAATCAGGGTTAAAATTAAAATCTTTGAAATCCAATATACTTCTATGTTGTTAGTATTATCCTATAAAAGTAACCTTTTATTCATTAGTTGTCTAATGTTTTTTCGAAGGTTCAGTACTTGCATGGGCTTGATTATTAATTTATAAGCCCATGCGGTTTATTTTTTCTGGTCGGCATAACCGAACACTTTTTGCAAAAGTGGGGTAGACCTGGCGCCCAGATTATCTCTGATTTTAAGCTCTTCCTGAGCCACTTGGATAAACATGCCGTCGATGGCCTTTTGTGCTACATAGCTGGATAAATCGGTAGTTACCGGCTTTACCATTGGCAGTTTATTGTATTGCTTCGTGGCATCGCCCCAATATTTTGCGGCACCAACTTTACTCAGGCTATTTGTAATGACTGGCTCAAACTTCTCCATCAGCTGTGCTGTAGTGACTCTTTTGAAATAATTCGTCGCGGCATCCTGCTGACCCAATAAAATATTAGTTGCATCAGCAATGGTCATCTGTTTGGTGGCCGAAACAAAAATAGGCTTCGCCTCTTTCGCTGCATCTTCAGCAGCCCTGTTTAAGCTCAGTACCACATTATCGGCAAGGGAACCTAAACCAACGCTGCGTAAGGTCTTTTCTACCTTTTGTGCTTCTGGTGGGAAAAGGATTTTCACAGCAGCATTGCCCATAAATCCGTCTTTTGCCGATAATAAATCTGCGCCTCTGCCGATCCCTAATTCCAGCGCTTCTTTAATCCCAAAGCCGATTTCGGAAGTACTCGGCGTACCCGTTGTTCCGGTCACGCTGTTGGATTTATTAGTCGTTGCAGGTTTTGAAGCTGCAGTTACTTTTTTTAAAATATTACCGAGTTTTGTCTGACTTTGGGCTTCGATACTGCTGAGACTGATCAGGCAGGTGGCGAGCAAATAAATGCTAGTTCTTTTCATTGAATTTGTTTGTGTTTTCAATACTAAGCAAATCTTTGGCCAATAAAGCAGCCGACTTTACTAAATTTATAAACTCGGCACGGTATCCTTCGGTATCTTTTCCCTTTGCAGCCTGCGCCATGCGGATGACTTGCTCATAATTGGCATCACGTTTATATTCCGATTGGCGCAATAACAAGCCAAATTCTGCGACAGCCGCCGCAAAACGGAAATGCTCAGAGGCCTTGTCAAATGGCGAATTGGTATCCAGCACTGCTTTTTGCAGTAACTTACTTTGATGGCCATCCGGTTGTTTGTAACGAAGCTTTACCATGAGCATTTCCGGACTGCCATTATTACTGGCGATAACTTCATATTTCTGATATTTCAAAGGGTCAATGAACGGTGTAAATCCACTTTTAACCCCAAAAGGAATCACTTCATAGAAAGCGGTTACCGTGTGTCCTGCACCCATATCGCCGGCATCTTTACGGTCGTTATTAAAATCTTCATCTGCTAATAAGCGGTTTTCATAACCAATCAAACGGTAGGCCTGCACTTTCGAAGGATTGAATTCTACCTGTAATTTCAGATCTTTGGCTACGGTAAATAAGGTGCCTCCAAATTCATTGATCAGTACTTTTCTGGCTTCGGAAATATTGTCGATATAGGCATAATTACCATTGCCTTTATCAGCAAGCGTTTCCATTTTGCTGTCTTTGATATTGCCCATTCCATAACCTAATACCGTTAGGAAGATGCCGCTTTTTCTTTTTTCTTCAATTAGTCTTTCCATCTCCTGATCGCTGGAAGCACCCACATTGAAATCCCCATCTGTGGCAAGAATGATCCTGTTATTCCCCTTTTTGATGAAGTTTTCTGCAGCTACTTTGTAAGCCATTTCCAGGCCTTTTCCACCGGCTGTACCACCGCCTGCCATCAATTTATCTAAAGCATCTTTGATGGTGGTTTTCGCCGAACCTGGGGTAGAAGGTAAGACCAGTTCAGTTCTGCCTGCATACACTACAATAGCGACGTGGTCGTTGGGACGCAATTGATCTGTTAATAATTTGAAAGAGGAAATCAGCAGCGGTAATTTATTTGATTCGGCCATAGAACCAGATACGTCAATCAGGAACACCAGGTTGGCAGCCGGCAAAGACGCAGTGTTGATGCGTCTGGCCTGCAAAGAAATTTTGACTAGTTTATGCTGAGGATTCCATGGGGCAGCTGCGATTTCTGTACCGATGTTTACCGGATCATTTCCGCCAGGCTGAGGATAATCGTAATTAAAATAATTGACCATCTCCTCAATTCTCACCGCATCTTTAGGGGGCAATGCGCCATTGTTCAGGTAACGGCGTACATTGCTATAGGCCGCGGCATCTACATCTATTGAAAAAGTAGAAAGTGGTGTTTTATTGGGAGCGATGAAGCCATTTTCCTGAATAGGTTTATAGCTTTCGGTATTACTTGCTGAACGGAATTCATTGCGCTCAATTCTTCGGATCTGCATGCGGCTAACAGCAGGTTTCGATAGGATTGTTCTTGCTTCGCTGACGATCACTCCAGGGCTTCCGGTAGTGATGACGTTATAGGCTGCGATGTCTGCCGATGGATCCCCTTCCAAGGTTCTCATTCCTGGATCTTTAATCGCAATTCCCCGTATCCGGATCATATTTTTTGCTTTATTTCTCGCTATTTCTTCTTTGGCCAGTTTTTTTGCCGCACTGGGATCAATGATCAGCTTCACATTCAGGATACTTTTTGTTCCGATGCTGAGTCTTTTGCTATAGTATCCCGGAGCTTGAAAGCGCAATTCCTGATCGCTATCATCCAGGATGATCGTGTATTCACCAGCCCGGTTTGTGGCGGCTGATCTGCTTCCGGAAAGATTGCTGACCGTAGCGTTGGCAATCCCAGCGCCATTTCCAATCACTTTACCTTGTATTTTCTTGATTGCGGAAGCATTAAATCCCAGCAGTACAAGTACCAGGAAAAGGGGGAAGAATATGTTTCTCATAATTTCATTGATTTCCAGAATGATGTAAGCTTTGAAGAATTTCCACACCTTTATCAGAAAATATTTTTATACTTGATCGAATTATGTTCTATACCGCAATTGAAATTTATTAAAAACAATACCAGAATTCAGGAGCAGGACGATGCTGCTTTGATTGCCCGATATAAAATCAGCGGCGATCTGGAATCATTGGGCCAGCTTTACAATAAATACATGCACCTGGTATTTGGGGTTTGCCTCAATTACCTGAAAGATGAAGAGCAGAGTAAGGATGCGGTCATGCAGATCTTCGAAGAACTGGTGGTCAAACTGAAAGTTCATGAAGTGCAGAACTTCAAAAGCTGGCTTCATGTGCTATCCAGAAATTACTGTTTAATGGCCATCCGTAAAAATTCCAAGCATACCACCGTTTCCATGGAGGATACTTTTGTGGAAAACACGGAATTTGTGCATCTTGATATCGATGATACAAAGGAAGAGAAACTGACTGTGATGGAAAGGTGTATGGAGAAACTGCCGGAAGAGCAGCGCATTAGTGTGCAATTGTTCTATCTGGAAGAGAAATGTTATAAAGAAGTTGCAGATCTTACCGGATATGAAATGTTGAAGGTGAAGAGTTATATCCAGAATGGAAAGCGGAACTTGAAAATTTGTATAGAAAAAAATAGTGGTGAATAACGATTGGTTAGATATAGCAGTTTTAGAAGATTACCTGGATGGTAAGCTTGATGCCAAAACCATGAATAGGGTGGAGCGGGAAGCGCTTGAGGATCCTTTCGTGGCAGAAGCTTTGGCTGGACTGAGTGCTTCGCCTAAACGCTCTTTAGCGTCGATTTCTTTACTGCAGAAACAATTGCAGGAACGCATTGCGGATCATCAGGCAGAAAAGAAAACAAAGGTGATCACCTGGCAGCGACTGAGTATTGCAGCAACGGCAGCAGTATTGTTTATCGCGGTGAGCGTGGTTTTCTGGATGAAAGAAGTGGCACAGCAAAATCAGCTGGCTAAACAAGGAAAAGAAGTAGAAGTCAATTTAAATCCTGCTGCTGGAACGGTAGTTCCTGCGGATCAAGGCGCATTGGCAAAAAATAAAGTCGAAGAAAGAACTGAAGCAGCTGCCGCCGGACAAGCAGCGGCAAATGCAGGTGCCTCTGCGGAGGTGGTTGCTAAAGAAGCAGTGATCGCAGCAGCTGTTCGAGCGGCAAAGACGAACAGCTATGCGGCAAATACACAGAAAAAAGCAGCAGTAGCCAATCAAGCTGTGGCAAGCGATGTGATGGCCGCTGATGTGGTCTCCAGCGATAGAATGGCAAAAGCAGCACAAAGCGCTTATGCTAGTCCGATGGCAAGATCTATGCGGACCGTTTCCGCGCCTATGATACAAGGAAAGGTAGTTTCAGATGTAGATGGGAAACCCTTGTCTGGTGTAGCTGTACAAGCTTTGCCAGGTAAGGTAGGAGGTGTAGCGATCACAGGTATTAACGGGGAGTTCAAGATTCCTGCCGATAGTATGGGGAAGGTTTATACAGTTGCTTTGAGTCATCCAGGTTATGTACCTGAACAGGTGGTAGTGCGATTGAATGAACCGCTGGGGATTACCTTGAAAAAAGAATTGAACCCTGTTGCTGCCGCTAAACCGGTAGTTGGCTGGACTAAATACGAGCAATATCTTCAGGAAAACAATCAGCTGACCAAAGAAAGCACGCTAGGTGCAATTTTAGAACTCAGCTTTGCAATAGGAAAAGACGGCCGGCCTTACGACTTTAAAATACTCCGGACCTTTGGTGCGAAATATGAAAAAGAAGCCATTCGCTTAATCTCAGAAGGCCCAAAATGGGAACTGCCTGCTGATCCTAAAGCAAGACTAAAGCTCGGCGTAAAGTTCTAAAAGATCAATCACCTTCATGAAAATATCTTCATAAAAAAACCGGAACGCTTTAAGCGGTTCCGGTTTTTTTATGGGAAGTACTCCCTATATTATTTTTATGCTTTATTGATTAAAAGAAAAGGTGGATCACACTGTATACAATTGCAGCAAGCGTAGCAGATACTGGAATGGTCAATACCCATGCCCATAATAAGCTCACGGTTACTCCCCAGCGTACTGCGGATACTCTTTTCAGTAAACCTACCCCAACAATCGAACCTGTGATCGTGTGTGTAGTAGATACTGGGATACCAAAATGCTCAGTGATTCCTAAAGTCACGGCACCAGCAGTTTCTGCGGCTACCCCTTCAAAAGCATTCACTTTAGTAATTTTAGAACCCATTGTTTTCACAATTTTCCAGCCACCGCTCATGGTTCCTAATGCGATTGCCGCATAACAGGAGATAGGGATCCATTCTGGCATAGTGTCACCAGTTTTAAGGACGTTTGCAGCCACCATCGCTACGTAAATGATACCCATTACTTTTTGCGCATCATTACCACCGTGAGTAAAACTCAGGGCAGCAGAAGAGATCAACTGTAATCTTTTGAACCATTTCTCTGCAACAGAGGGGCGTGCATTTTTGGAAATATGAAGGATAATAATAGATATAATCACGGAGATCACCATACCAATAACCGGAGCGAGCACAATAAAGGCGACTACTTTCAGGATTGGAGCAAGGTTAATGGCATCCATTACACCCACACCTAGGGTGAATGCTTTAGCCATACCGGCACCGGCAAAACCACCGATCAGGGTGTGTGAAGAGCTGGAAGGAATTCCGAACCACCAGGTAAAAAGATTCCAGGTGATGGCAGCCAGAAGGCCAGCCAGGATCACTTCCAGGGTAATAAAGTTTTCCACTACCGTTTTTGCAATGGTGTTGGCTACTTTATGGTCAGTGAAATAAAAATAGGCGGCGAAATTGAAGAGCGCGGCCCATAATACTGCCTGAAAAGGTGATAATACTTTCGTAGATACAATGGTAGCAATAGAATTTGCCGCATCATGAAAGCCATTGATATAATCGAAGGCAATTGCCAGGACAATTACAACGACTAATAAGGTAGTTACCATTTTATTGAAGGTTTAAGCGTTCTTTACCAAAATAGATTCCAACACATTTGCTGCATCTTCACATTTATCTGTAGCCATTTCTAAGGTCTGCAGTACTTCTTTTTGTTTGATCAGTTCAATTGCATTAGTTTCAAATTCGAATAAACGAGCAATCGCAAGGTTCGTCACATAGTCGGCTTGATTTTCACCACTATTGATTCTTACACAAGCATCAGCAATCACGCGGATGTTTTTGAAACTTCTCAATTCTTTAATCGCTTTATCCAAATCGGTACACATTTCTACTAACAATTCTGCTAGTTTGATCATGGCATCACCAATGTTAACAATATTGTAAAGTTCAATGTTGCTTGCAGAAGCATGAATATAATCTGCAATATCATCAACCGCACTCGCTAAGGCATGGATATCTTCCCTGTCGAATGGGGTAATGAAATTCTTGCTGAGTTCTAAGAAGATCGAATGGGTAATGTCGTCACCAACATGCTCTAAACGTTCTACTTCTTTGATGTATTCTTTTCTTCTTTCCAGATCTGTTGCGCTAAGGGCAAGCAATAGAGCTTCAGAAATTTTCAATACATTGCTGCCTGCCTGCTCGAATAATGGCTGGAATTTTTTGTCTTTTGGCGTGAAGAACTTAAAAATGCTATTCATCTGTTATATTATATTTTGTTTTAATTGTCAGATGAAACACCGCATAATGCCCTGGTCATCCTACTTATAAAATATGATACAAAAGTATGAGTGTAATGTTAAGTTAATGTTAAGTGTTAAGTTATTTTGAAAAAGCTTTGTCATTGTTAACCAATCTTTTGCAGGGTAAAGGCAAAAGTGGTCCCGATTTGTAACGTACTTCTTACGGAAATAATCTGTTGATGAGCCTCCAGGATATGTTTTACGATGGCAAGGCCGAGTCCAGTACCGCCTTCCTGCCTAGACCTATGAGAATCAATCCGGTAAAAACGTTCGAACAAACGAGGGAGGTGTTTTTCCTCAATTCCAATCCCATCATCGGTTACTTCAATCAGGTATTGGTCATGAAGTTCGAAGATTTTTATGGCCGTAGAGCCATTTTCCTTCCCGTATTTGATGGAATTCTGGATCAGGTTGATCATCACCTGACGGATTTTCTCCCTATCGGCATTCACATAAGCAGGGTGGGTATATTTATCCTTGAAGGAGATGGTAATGTTTTTTTTCTTTGCTTTGTCTTCCAGGCCTTCCATTACTTCTTTAGCCAGCAGCACAAAATCAAACTTGGTATAATTGATCGGAATTTCCCCGGATTCTAACTTAGAGATAGAGTCCAGATCATTGATCAGGTAACTTAAGCGTTCTACATTGTTTTCCGCTTTTTTCAGGAACTTCTGCGCCATTTCCGGGTCATCCAGCAGACAATCCTGTAAAGTCTCTATATAGCCTTGTACGGCAAATAGGGGAGTTTTAAACTCATGGGAAACATTCGATAAAAACTCTCTTCTAAACTGTTCCTGTTTTTTCAGAATGTCGATCTCGCGTTTTTTAGCCCCTGCCCATTCTTTTACTTCATGTTCCACATCATTGATGGGGTCGCTGCTCACATATTCTCCAAGTGCATCTTTTAAGTCTTTTCCCAATTTTAAGTTGTGGATCATCTTATAGATCAGCACGATTTTAGAATAGATATATTTCTCCAGCAGGTAGTAAAATACGATGAAACTGGTCATAAAAGCCACCCCAAAAGATATGGCCATAAAATACCAGCTCTGTTGGAAATAGAAATTCACCAGGCCTATAGAAAGGCCTACTGCAAATGCAGCAATTAAAACGAGGACGCTCAACTTCATGCAGGCAATTTACAATTTAGATTTAAATTAAACGTTAAATCTTTCCTTCCCACTCTTTATAGAAATGATCCAGATAAACCAGCATAAAATCGTGACGCTGTGCGGCAATTTCTTTTCCGGTATTGGTTTTCATGAGGTCTTTTAATCTCAATAGCTTCTCATAAAAATGATTGATGGTGGGAGCGGTAGAATTTTTATAAACTTCCTTGCTCATGTTCAGATCTGGCGCAATCTCAGGATCGTATAACACCCTGTTTTTATAACCGCCATAAGTGAATGCACGGGCGATACCAATGGCACCAATGGCGTCCAGACGGTCGGCATCCTGTACAATGTCCAATTCCCTGGATTGGAAAGTGATGATCCCCAGACTAGCTTTGTAGCTGAGGTTTCTGATGATTTGCTGAACATGAAGGATCTGTGCAGGGGCAAGGCCTAATTCCGTCAGAAAATCTCCGGCCATTTTTGGGCCGATTTCTTCATCCCCATCGTTAAACTTTGGGTCGGCAATGTCATGTAAAAGTGCAGCAAGAGCCACAATCAGTTGGTCCCCTTTTTCTGATTGATTGATAAGCAGGGCATTCTTGTACACACGTTCAATGTGAAACCAATCATGCCCGGCTTCTGCTCCTGCTAAAGTTTTTTTAACAAAGGCAATGGTCTGTTCCAGGATCTCATTCATATCATTTTGCTTTGCTGCAAAAGTATCTGAAATCCACCACAGGAAAAAATGATTTGTAGAATTAACCGGAAGCTCTTAGTGCTTCAACGAATTCTGCGGGCTTAAAATAAAGAAGTTGGTTGGGTTTGACATCCAGGATGCCGGCGATCTGACACAATCGCTCTACGGTAAGTTTACTGTGGCCCAGTTCGATTTTACTGTAGGCATTTTGAGAGATGTGGAGCTTTGCAGCTAGGTACTCCTGAGTTAAGGATTTGATTTTCCTGATCTTTTTGATCGTGGTTGGAATCTCTCTAACGTTAATTTCGAGTTGCTCATTCATAGTCTTGGGAAGTTTAGTTTACGTTTATTCTCAAGTATAAACGTAAACTAAACAAGAATAGATGTTAAAAAAGAAAAAAAAACGTAATTTCTCTAATTTACTCTGTTATTTCCTTTGGATCTGCTCTTCTGGTACCATCATACAACTCATATTCAAGCATGCGGCAATCCAGTTTACCATTGTAAAATTCGATCTTTTTGGTGGCTTTAAGGCCTATTTTCTTCGCAAGGTCTGGATTACCGGTAAAGATATATCCGAAATAACCTTTGCATTCCTGTTTCATAAAATCACCTACCCTTTTATAAGTAGCTTCCAGTACCGAGTGTACACCCAGACGCTCTCCGTATTCCGGATTGAAAACCACTACGCCTTTCCCACCTTCAGGAACTTTCGTTTCTGCGAAATCACAGACTTCAAAAGTAATCAGGGTATCTACACCGGCAGTTTGTGCATTCTTACGGCTCACTTCAACAGCATCTTCGGAAAGATCCGTGGCAATAATCGTCAGGTCAATGTTTTTAATCACTTGTTCTTTCAGAATCCGGCGTTCCGCAAAGAATACTTCTTCATCATAACCCAGGATGTGCATAAAACCATAGTTCATACGGAACAATCCAGGGCGACGGTTAGTGGCCAATAGCGCAGCCTCAATCGCCAGTGTTCCTGAACCGCACATCGGATTCACGAATGGTGATTTCTGGTCCCATTGGGTACTCATGATCACACCAGCGGCTAATGCTTCTAACATCGGTGCTTTTCCAGGGATCTTACGGTAACCATGTTTGGCTAAAGTTTCTCCGGAAGTGTCCAAAAAGATGTCCGCTTCACTGTCTTTCCAGTATAAATGAACCACCGCTTTATTGGCATCCGATCCTGAATTCGGACGGATTCCTTTTTTGTCTTTAATGCGGTCAACAATCGCATCTTTTACTTTTAGATTGGCAAAAAGCGGCGTCGTGATGGTTGGGTTATCCACATTTGAAGTCACCGAGAAATATCCCGAGAAATCAATCAGCGATTCCCACTCCATATCCACCAGCTCCCGGTACAATTCTTCCGGGTTATTGGCTTTGAAGCTTTTTAAGCAATATAAAATCTGACTGGCACACCTCAGGTTTAAATTCAACTTGATGCATTCCGTTAGGGTTATATTTAACTCTACCCCTGTAGGGAAATCCCTAACAATGGTGTAGCCCAGGGCTTTAACCTCTTCCTGTAGATATGGCGATAATCGCTTGTTGCAGGTTAAAATAACCTTGCTTTTTGTGTGGAAAACTTGCATAATATATTGTGCGAAGTTATCAATAAAAATATAGAGATTTGAACTTTGTCAAAGAATAAAACAGTAATTGTTATGGAAATAAAAGGAAAAGTGCATGAAATTGGTGCATTACAACAGGTGAGTGAGACTTTTAAGAAACGTGACCTGATTATAGAATACGCAGAAAATCCTACTTATCCAGAGTACATCAGATTTGAAGCTTTACAAGATAAAACGGCTTTATTCGACAGCTTAAAAACTGGTGATGATGTGGAAGTTTCTTTTAACTTACGCGGTCGTCCATGGACTGATAAAACAGGAAAAACATCATATTTCAATAGTTTGGTAGTATGGCGTATCAATGCCTTAACTCCAGGAGCTGCGGCAGCAACGCCAGCTTATGCTCCGCCAGCAGATTTGAACAATGCTCCAGGTGAGGAAGATGATCTTCCTTTCTAAAGATCTTTTTTAAATAAACAAATTGACCAAACGAGCCTGTCCGATCCTTCGGACAGGCTTTATTTTTGCCCTGTTTTTTCGGAGCTGCGAAAGGGCTTAGGAACTGGTTGGGAAGAGTTCTGCGTTCCTATAGCGTTTGGATGGGGTTGCCGTAGGGTTGGGCTAGTTAACACTATGGCAACCCTACGGCAACCCTATCGGAAACCTACAGGGACCCTATAATAAGGCCGACCAATGTCCGAACACTACCCGACCAATACCGGGTCATTTTATGCTTTTTTTTCATTTTATAAATTAAAAGCAATCATCTCTGGTTAATCGCTGTAATTTTAGGAAATTCAGCATGTTAAAAAGTGTTAAATAAGCCGGTTTATCCTTCCGCCTTATTTATTTTTGAAATCTCAGCATGAAAAAAAGAAGCCTTTGGTTGATCACCGCTCTAATGACCATAGCTTTGCTTGGTGTATTTGTAATGCAATTGTATTACATCAGGGAGGCGTATGCCCTAAAATCTCAGCTTTTTGAACAGGATGTCAGTCAGGCCTTGAATGCAGTAGTAAACAAGGTGCAGAAAAGATATGCCGCAACACACCTGAATAAGAAAGAAGAACAACTGAAGGAAGAGCGGGAAGCAGAGCTGCGCGACAAAGCACAGATTCTGGTGGATTTCAAAGAGCAGCATAAGCTGAAAGAAGAACGCCGGAAACTGGAGCAGCAGAAAAAAATTATTGCCGACCTGAATATGCAGGACAGTGTGATCCGCAACAATTACCTGCGTCCGATGATCATCACCGAAAAGGAATACCTGTCGATGTCTACCCTGGACGACGATAAGAAATCTCCTTTGCAGGTAGATATGAATTTTGGGGTCGACAAAGCCGGAAATGTAATTACCGCAAATGTCAATCAAACCTATATCCCTGAAAAAGCGCAGACTTTTAAGGTTTCTACAGATAAACTTCCCGATAGCATCCGCTACCTGGCTTTTAATCCTTTTAGTAAAAAACCGCTCCTGATTACCTTGCCACGCGTTTCTCCGGAGATGGCTGCCAAATTCAGAAGCCAGGATGAGATTGAAAATGAAAAATTTCAAAGGGCTTTTAAAGATCTCTTGACAGATACGGTCATGATCAAAACCAATAGCCTCAATTATCTGGAAGATGTAGCGAAGGAAATGCGTCAGGAAAATGTGCCGATTGATGAGCGGGTGCCCAGAGACGTACTGGATACGCTGATCAAAACGGAACTTCTCAACAGAAATATTAAACTCGATTACGATTTCTGGGTAAAACTGGCCAATAAAGATTCTGTGCTCTACCGCAAGGTGTCCAAAGAAAGTATGGTGCCTGTTCCGGCCAATATCCATAAGGTAACGCTGTTTAGCAATGATATTTTTAGAGATCCAGGAATGTTATACATCACGTTTCCAAAAGAAAATTCTTTGATCTTTAGCAACCTGAGTATAACCATGGCCACTTCCGCCGCACTATTACTGGTGCTGGTGTTCATTTTTGCCTATACCATTTACACGATTTTAAAGCAAAAGAAAATTTCGGAGATGAAAACGGATTTCATCAACAACATGACACATGAGTTTAAAACTCCAGTGGCTACTATCATGATTGCCAGTGAGGCCTTGAAAGATCCGGAAATCACTGAGGATAAAACCAGAGTAAAACGACTGGCAGGCATCATCTATGATGAAAATGTACGATTGGGAAATCATATCGAAAGGGTATTGAGTATTGCCCGACTGGAGAAGAAAGAATTGAAACTGGAAGAAACGATGTTGAATATCAACGAACTGATCCTGGTGGTGGTAGACAGTATGGACCTGCAGTTGCAAAAGAAAGGCACACAGCTGCAGCTGAACCTGGATGCCCAGCCTCCCTTGATTTATGCGGATGAACTGCACCTTTCCAATGTGATTTACAACCTGATAGACAATGCGAATAAATACAGTCTGGGGGTCCCTAAAATCACGATCAGTACCAGGATTAGCCATAAAAATCTTATTATTGAAGTAGCTGATGAAGGAATTGGTATGAGTACGGAAGAGACCAAACGTATTTTTGATCAGTTCTATAGAGTGCCCACCGGAAATTTACATGATGTAAAAGGATTTGGCTTAGGCCTGAATTATGTCCAGGACATCATCGAACAGATGAATGGGAAAATCAAAGTACATAGTGAAAAAGATAAAGGCACTGTCTTTGAAATTATCCTTCCCTTAAACCGTAATTAATGAAACCATTATCAATGATAGCTTCACAACCCATAAAAAACAATAAAAGCTGATGAAAAAAATTCTGTTGGTAGAAGATGATCCGAATCTGGGTTTACTTTTGCAAGATTACCTGCAATTGAAAGGGAAATTTGAAGTGGTACTATGCGTAGACGGAGAAGAAGGCCTGAAAGCTTTTTCAAAGCAGGAATTTGATCTTTGCATTCTGGATGTCATGATGCCCAAGAAAGATGGTTTCACGCTTGGAAAAGAAATCAGAAAGATCAACCAGCAGGTCCCGATTATCTTTGCCACGGCAAAAGCCATGATGGAAGATAAAGCGTCTGCTTACGACCTTGGGGGCGATGATTACATCACTAAACCTTTTCGTATCGAAGAGCTGCTGCTGCGCATCAATGCCCTGTTGAAAAGGGTAAGTACCAAAGAAGTGGCAGAGGTCGCTCCGGTAGAGACACAGTTTCAAATTGGCGATTATACCTTCGATTATACCACTCAGCTGATTCATTATAAAGGACAGCAGCAAAAACTCAGCACTAAAGAAGCCGAATTGCTGCAATTGCTCTGCTTAAAGAAAAATGCAGTACTGACCAGGGAAGAGGCTTTACTCAGCATTTGGCACGACGATAATTATTTTAACGGCCGCAGTATGGACGTGTTCCTGAGCAAACTGAGGAAGTACCTTAGGGAAGACCCTAAGGTAGAAATCCTGAATGTGCATGGAAAAGGTTATAAATTACTGGTCAATTAAAGGGTAAGTGCTTTTAGTACGGTTTGTGCGTAATTGCCCCACCTTTTCATGACGCCATTCAGCGTGTCATTTAGGCCCTTCGTATTCATAGATTTCCCTTTTACCGGTGCTTTTAGTTCGGCTGCGGTAACAGGCCTGTCTTTGACACTGGTGGCAAACCAGCTGGAGTTTTCATGCGGTAAAGCAACGCCCAGAATCATGCCCGGTAATCCATTGAAAGACTCTGGTCCACCGGAAACAGGGATTTTATCCGTGTAAAAGGCCACCACATAAATAGAATCCATGATGATGGCATTTGCTCTTCGGCATTCATATCCGGCAATCTCCCGGGTCTCCGAAGTGAGCTTCCAATTGATTTTTCTTAAACTGTCTTTGACCAGGAAGGTTTCTTCATAAACCTTTTTCTGGTTGATGAAGGTCTGGCTGGATAAATTTGAAAAAATAATGTTGTTCTGTACCACGTTCGGATCGCTGCCCCAAAACCCGTTCGCGTCTTTTTGGGTATCCTCCAAAGGGCTGAACAGCGTCTGATCATTGGAGAATGCCAGGGTGCTTTTCAGGATTTTGAACTGCGGCTGGTTCTTCTTGTATTGGTCAAAAGCGGCCTGCATATAACCTTCATTGTCTTTGTTAATGGTTTTTTTGATGATGGCATACATGTTGATTTTCTTTTCAAAATCAATCATGCCAGTAGTCGCAAACCGTACATTTTGTGCAGATACCCGGCTCATACAGCCAAGCAGTAAAAGGAGGGTAATTAAAGTGTTTTTCATTTGATTATGGTTTAGCTGATGATCCGCCCATTTTATTAAAATCCCAGATCAGGGACAGCATGAAATATCTTTGTATCGTGTTGTAACGTCTTTCGGTGATGAGGTTGGCATTGGCACTTCTTTCAAAACCTGTGTTTTGATTGAGCAGGTCATTGCCGGCAAGTCTAAGCTGCAAGTCTTCTTTTTTGAAAAACTTCTTGCTGATGGCCGCATTCCATATCAATCGCTCAAATTCTTGCTGCAGCGCAGGTGTTTTCCCACGGTATTCATAGTTTCCACCGGTGTTGATTTCTATTTTCCCCGGCAGGTATGCATTGATGCTTAGGTTTCCATTTGCACCCCAGCCGCTATTGTTGGATCTGGTGTCTAAAGAAGCTTTGCTGTACGTATAGCTTGGTCCGGCGGAAAAGTAAATGTTATACGATTTTACATCCCGTTTGGAGATCGAGAGGCCTGTTCTATAAGTCCTGTTTTTTGTGGTATTGAATGCCTGGTTGATCATGCTGTAGTTGTTGGATCCATTGAAGCTTGCATTTGCACCCACATTTAAACCGAGCAGGTTGATTTTTCTATTGTAGTCCAGATAGAGGCTATAATTGCTGGGCGTTTTGCCCTCCAGATTGACGGGCTGATAGGTGCTTTTGCCATTTTCGTCGGTAAGGGTGCTGTTCACAATCGCATTAGTACTGAAGTTATAGTAAAAACTGGCGTAGATAGCCTCAGAAGTCATGACCTTATAGCTGCTGTAACTGGTATTGAAGGAGTGGTTAAATGAAGGGTCTAAATCTGCATTTCCAATGTAAATATTAAGCGGGTCAGTATTCACTTTTACCGCTTGTAGCTGACTGATGCTGGGCTGACTGGTATAACCATTGTAGTTGAAGCGAAATGACCGCTGCTGACTAAAGTTATAACGGTAAGTAGCTGAAGGACTCCAGTTGAAGAAGTCTCTTTTCAGGCGCTCATTCGTGTAGCCATCCAGCTGCCTCAGGTGTACATCGTTGACCTTGGTTCCGAAGTTCAGTACAGATTTGTTTTTGTTTAAATTGAAAAACGTACCTACCTGATTGTTTACCTGATCCAGGTCCAGTTTATTGCTGAATTCTTCGTCCAGCAGGTTATAATCGCCAGCGGTATTTTTGTTAAATGATTTCCTGTCAGAATGGTCTTTGCTCAGGTACAAGCCATAGTTGAACACCATCGACCATGCCTTAGACAGCGGTTCTGTGTACGTTGCATTCGTATTGTGTACGGAGCTTCTGATGTAATTGGTCTTGTATTGATCTATAGGGGTTTGATCTTTGAAATCACCATTCAGGTCAAAATTCTGCACCAGAGAATTGATGAATCCGGTATTGTTGTTCTCATTAGCGCTTTGCGCGATGCTGATCGAAAATGTTCTTCCTTTTTTACGGAGTTTTTTGGAATAGAAAAGGGAAGCATTTAGGTCTCTCTGATCACCTTTATTATTCAAAGACCGGCGGTTGTTGTTCAGGGCGGTTCCGTCTGCACGGGTACTGCTCGCAAAATATTCACTTTCCGACCTGCTGTTCTTGACCGTCCCATTCAGGCTGACCTTGATGGTGGAGCTGGAATCCAGGTTGATCGTGTACATCCCGTCTAATTTTTGACGGAACAGATGTTTGTCGGAAGTTTCATTAGAAACACTGTAAATAGTAGGGGTTTCTACATCTGAACCTGGAGGCAGGTTTCTTTGTGTCAGGGTGTTTTTATTCCCTGATACGTCGATCATACCTGCTTTATAATTGGTGTTGATGCTTTCCTTGTCTTTGTTCCATTTATTGGAAAAATGTGCGCCGCCATTTTTGGTAGAAGGCAATCCTTCCCCCCCGTATTGCCCATCATAAGTGTCCAGGCCATCGTCACTTCGGTCTGCATTGAAATAAATCCGGCCATCGTCGCTCACCTGTAGATTGCTGGAACCAAATTTATCGCGATCACCCCAGGATAAACCTGTCTTTCCTGTATTTCCGAGGGTGCTGTAGGCTGCCATTTTCTTTCTTCCTTTGAAAATATTTACCATGGCCTGGCCCTGATATAGGTCGTCTGTAGCCATTCCCGCATCAATTTTTCCGAAATAACCGTTCTTTTTGTCTTCTTTCAGTTTGATGTTGATCGTTTTTGCTTTTTCCCCGTCATCTATGCCAGTAAATGCGGCCTGATCGCTGGTTTTATCGAATAGCTGCACTTTATCCACCATATCACCTCGCAGATTTTTAGTGACCAGGGTAGGGTCGTCCCCGAAAAATTCTTCTCCATCTACCAGTACTTTATTCACCGTTTTACCTTGTGCGGTGATTTTGCCGTCTTTATCTATGGTGATGCCCGGCAGCTGCTTCAGCAGGTCTTCTACTTTTGAATTGGGCTGAATCACATAAGCAGCAGCATCAAATTCGGTGGTATCACCCTTCATTTTTATGGCGTTTATTTTTCCTTTGATGATGACATCATTTAGTAATGTTGATTTTAACATCAGGTTTAAGCGACCGAAATCATGCGTTTTATGGAAAGAGTCCAGTTGGAAGTCTTCCACATAGTCAGCATAGCCGGGATAGGTAATCAAGATCATAAACTTTCCGGCTTTTGGCGGATGAAGTTTAAAAGCACCTTCGGCATCAGCTCTGGTATATTTGACAAGTGTGGAATCTTTAGCGTTTAGCATGGTGATGGTGGTGTTGACCATTTTATAAGTCGCTGCGGTGTCGGTGATTACCCCTTTTACTTCATAATTGCTTTGAGAGCGGGCTAAAAAAGAGCAGGAGCAGAATAAATACAATAAGAAAAATCTCAGTTTCATTTCAGGTTATTTGGTTAACCTAATATATAACTAAAACCTTAGTAATGTTGTTTAATAGATTGTCATTTTATGTTAAATTATGTTAAAGATTAATAAATGTTGGAGAATTATAATCTGCTATTTTAGTAGATTATTCTTGTTTGTCCTTTTTTTTGAGTTTTCTTTGAGGTGTATTTTTGGGCGGAACTTATTCATTATCTTGGCCCTTAACATTGATTTATGGGGAATTACAGTAATCTTTCTGATGAGGAGTTGGTTGATTTTATCAAGACCGATAATGAGGTCGCGTTTGTAGAACTCTACAAGCGACATTGGGAAGGACTGTATAAATTTTGCTTTCAAATCCTTCAGGATCAGGATGCGTCAAAAGATGTTTTGCAGGAAGTATTTGTTTGGTTCTGGACGCACCGCAGCGAATTAAAGGTCTATGCCATTCGCAGCTATCTATATGTAGCGGTAAAACATAAGGTGGCCAATTATATCCGTAAAGACCATACCCGGAATAATTTTTATGAAAGGATAAAGATAGAAAGCCTGGATACTGTTTTCGTGGATTCTTCTTTAGAAGTAAAGGAACTGATCGCGTTTATCCGGGATTTTACTTCGGATCTTCCGGACAAATGCCGGCAGGTATTTGAAATGAGCAGAACGGAGTACCTCAGTAATAAGGAAATTGCAAGCCGGTTAAATATTTCCGAAAAGACCGTAGAAACCCATCTGACTACCGCATTAAACAAGTTGAGAAAAAAAATGGGCAGGTCTTCTGCCTGGATGCTGTTCTTAAGCTAGCGCTTTATTTCTTTATTTTTTTTTCAATCAGACTAAGGGATAGCGCCTCGGCAAGTGCCTTATAGATATATGCCACAGATGGAAAGCGCAGCTTACTTAAAATTATTAGAACGGATTGCCGATGGTTCTGCCACAGATCAGGAAATTAGTCAGTATAACTCCTGGATCAGTAAGGTAGGAAATCCAGCGGTTTCCTGGGAAGATGCGCAGCTGGGTGATAAAAATCAGATCGAAAATGAGCTGCTGGCTAGAATCCTGTTGGAAATCCAGCAGAAACCTGAGATAAATAAACCTGTAGAAAGTAATCTTGTAGCAAATGATCCGGTAGAAAAAGGCTCTAAACTGTGGAAAAGGCTTAGTATTGCCGCTTCCATTCTGCTGATTTCGGGATTGTCTTTTTATGCGATTAATTCTCGCACACTTCATTTGGGCTTGGAAAAAACAGAAATTGTCAACGACATTCCACCGGGTACTGAACAGGCCATACTGACGCTGGCGAACGGCAAAAAGATTGTGCTGGATGGCGCGGTGAATGGAAAAATTGCAGAGCAGGCAGGGATTAGTATTACGAAAACTGCGAATGGACAGCTGGTGTATGAATTAACGGAAAGCAATAAAGAGAATAGTGGTTCTGCTGCGAATGATTTTAACACGATTGCTACCCCAAGAGGAGGGCAGTATCAATTGAACCTGCCAGATGGTACACGTGTTTGGCTGAATGCTGCTTCTTCGCTGAAATATCCAATTCGTTTTGGGGAGAGAAACCGGGAGGTAGAACTTCAGGGAGAAGGCTATTTTGAAGTGTCTAAAGATGCATCCAGGCCTTTTAAAGTAAAATCTGGCACACAGGAACTAGAGGTATTGGGCACGCATTTCAACATCAATAGCTATAGTGATGATCCAGCAAGGAAAACAACTTTGATGGAAGGTTCAGTCCGCATCAGTTCTACACAATGGAAACAGCCAAGGGTACTGCTGCCAGGTCAGCAGGCCGTTGCCAGCAATGATGGCGTAAAAGTGATCCAGGTGAACCCGGAGGAAATACTGGACTGGAAGAATGGGAATTTCGTTTTTCAGGATGAGCCATTGGAAAGTATCATGAGAAAAGTAGCCCGATGGTATGATGTGGAGGTCAGCTATCAGGGAGCACCCGCCGACCTGACTTTTACCGGTGTCGTATCCAGAACCAAAAATATATCCGCCGTATTAAATGCACTGGATAAAACGGGGAAAGTTCATTTTAAAGTAGCAGGGAAGAAAGTAACCGTATTATAAAAGAAAGAGATTCATTCTATTAAATCGTACAATTAATAAATACAATTAACCTAAAACCAAATTAACCAGCTATGAACACAAACACATCTCCTTAAGGACGACATCGCCCTATTCTGAAAAATTGGGAGTGCTCGTAACACCCCCAAATTCTTCTGGGCTACCTCAATGCTTGCTGAATCAATTGTCAATTAAAACACCTGCTGTGCTTCCCTAATCTGTTGGAGGAAAGGGAAGCTACGCGTAAACCAAACCAAATGTATGAAATTTTACCATCTGTTTAGAAGCGGCGAATTAGCCGGGTCTTCTAAGACAATCCTTCGAATTATGAGGCTCACCATGATTATAATGACCACTTGCCTGCTGCAGGTAAGTGCTGCTGGTTTTGCACAGAGAATTACCCTTTCTGAAAGAAACACGGCATTAGTAAAGATTATCCAAAAAATAAGGACACAAAGCGGCTATGATTTTATGATCGATAGTAAGCTTTTGAATAAGGCAAAGCCGGTGACGGTTAATTTGAAAGGTGCCACGATAGAAGAAGCCATGAAAGCCTGTTTGGAAGGGCAGCAGATCAGCTTTTCTATTGAAAATAAAATCGTCCTGCTCAATCTGAAAGAAAGTTCAGTGATTGATCGCTTGCTGGATTATATCAATGCCATAGACATTAAAGGAAAGGTATTGGATGAAAGCGGACAAGGCTTGCCTGGTGCTAGTGTCAAGGTAAAAGGGAAAACTCAAACGGCCGTGACGGATGCAAATGGGGCATTCGCTTTAAAGAACCTAACGGAAGATGACGTCCTGCAGATTTCTTATGTTGGCTATGTCACGCAGGAACTGAAAGTTTCAAAATCGGCAGACATCAATATTAAATTGGTACCACAGCCTTCACAGCTGGGAGAGCTGGTAGTGGTGGGTTTTGGAACGCAGAAGAAAGCGAATGTGATCGGATCGGTGGCACAGGTTTCCGCAAAAGAGATCAACGATCGCCCGGTGAGCTCTTTGTCGAACGCCTTAACAGGAATGCTGCCTGGAGTAAGTATCATTCAGCGCAGCGGACAGCCGGGGCTGACTAATACTTCCATTCAAGTAAGGGGAGTTGGCTCTTTTGGTGCCAGTGCGGCGGCTTTGATTTTGGTAGATGGGATTCCAGTAAATTCATTTGATGATATCGATCCAAATGACGTAGAGAATATTTCCGTGCTGAAGGATGCTTCTACTGCGGCAATTTATGGTTCCCGCGCTTCTAACGGCGTAATCCTGGTGACCACCAAAACAGGTAAGAGCAGCGATGGCAAGATAAAAATCGCCTATAATGGCTATTCTGGGACGCAAAAAGCAACGGAGTATCCTGAGTTTGTCAATTCCGCAGACTATGCTACTTTAATGAATGAAGCGGTTCCGGGCGCCTATACAGCAGAGCAGATTGAGAAATATAGAAATGGTTCCGATCCGGATAACTATCCGAATGTGAATTATGCTGACCTGGTGTTTAAGAAATCTACCTTTCAAACCGGTCATAACCTTTCCTTTTCGAATAGCACACAAAACACACAATACATGTTGTCTATGGGTTACCTGTATCAAAATGGGATTGTAAAAAATAACGATTACAGCCGTTACAATCTGCGGTTCAATATGACCAATACTTTTACCCCAAACTTGAAATTAACTACTCGTTTGTCTGGCGCACAATACCTGAATCATGAGCCTGCACCACCGGCCACCTTGGATTGGACAAATATGCTGGGTAATATCAGTCAGGTGATCCGGGTGCCTGCCATCTATGTGAATCAACTGAGCAATGGGGATTATGGTCTTGGGGTAGTGGGTAAAGGAACACCCGTTTCTTACACCGATAACGATTCCTTTTTCAAGGATAAACAAACCGATCTATTGGTCAACACCCGTTTGGATTGGGATCCGATCAAAGACCTGAAGTTATCTGTCATTGCAGGATACACCCAATTGAACGATAATTCACAGCGTTTCCTGGCCAATCAACGCCTGACTTCCAAGCTGACTTTAGGCCCGGGTTCACTGAGCCAGGGAAATGCACTGAATACCTATAAGACTTTACAGCAGCTGGCAGAATATAAAAAAACGATCGGTAAGCATGAATTCGGTGTTTTGCTGGGACATTCTTATGAATACAAAAAGTTCTCCTCTTTTTCGGCCAATAGGACAGGTTACAACAGTAACACGCTGACAGAACTCAATGCCGGTGATGCCAACACACAGAAGAATACGGGAACGGCGGCAGAATATGCGCTGGATTCTTATTTTGGCAGGTTAAATTATAACTATGGTGGGAAATATCTTGCGGAAGGAACGATCAGGTATGATGGCTCTTCCCGCTTTCCTACAAATGACAAATATGCAGGTTTCTCTGCAATGGCTGTAGGCTGGAGAATTTCTGAAGAGTCCTTCCTGAAAGACAAGCTGGGCTGGCTGACAGATTTAAAATTAAAAGCTTCAATCGGCGTACTGGGCAATCAGAATATCCTGTTCAATAATGCGCAGGATTATTACCCTTATCAGGGAAAATTAACACCAGGCAGTAATTATCCCTTTGGAGGAGCGCTTTCTTCCGGGGTGGCTTATGTGACTTTAACTGATCCAACCATTCACTGGGAGTCTACCAGGACGAAGGATGCAGGAGTTGATGCGACCTTGTTTAAAGGGAAGTTAAATCTGAGTGCTACTTATTTCGACCGTTATACTTATGACATTCTGGTAAGTCCGGCAGGTAGTGTATCCAATGTACTGGGCTTCGGCGTAGGGGTTCAGAACTCCGGAAAGCTGAGTAACAAAGGCTGGGAATTTACTGCGGCTTATCGGGATCAGATTGGTGAATTCTCTTATAATATCAGTACTAATCTTTCCATTATCAACAATAAGGTGCTGGATCTTGGCGTAGGAAATATTACCCAGTTAAATGGGCTAACGGGTAATGGAAGTTCTCTGTTTATTGGTTCTCCAATGAACATCTACTACGGATATCAGGCAGATGGTTTATTTAAAGATGCCAATGATATCGCCAATTATGCAGATCAGAAGACGATCAATCCGAAAGTTCAGCCAGGAGATATTAAATATAAAGACATTAGTGGTCCAAACGGTGTACCAGATGGTAAGGTAGATGCCATTTATGACCGCACCGTATTGGGCAGTACAATTCCTAAGTATAGTTACGGAATCAATCTGGGCGCTAGTTATCACAATTTTGATATCTCTATCCTCTTACAGGGAGTAGCTAAAGTAAATGGCTATTTAAGTGAATATGCAGGGTATGCTTTCTATCAAAATGGAAATATTCAGAAATGGCAGGCAGAAGACCACTGGTCGGCCGCCAACCCAAATCCGAATGCGAAATACCCCCGCTTAGAGGCAATCACCAATCAGGGAACACCAAATACGCTGACTTCTTCTTTCTGGATGCTGAATGGAAACTACCTGAAAGTAAGAAATGTGCAGCTGGGGTATAAGTTTAATGGTATCGCGCTGAAAAAAGCAGGGATAGAAAACTTAAGGGTATATCTGACGGCACAAAATCCATTGGCATTTAGTAAATATCCTAAAGGCTGGGATCCGGAGATCAATACTACGGGGAATTATTATCCTATTATGGCGAATTATACGCTGGGTCTAAATGTTAATTTCTAAAAGCTATTTAAAATGAAGATTACCTATCTATATAAATTTCTGCTGCCGGTATTGTTAGTCTCGGCAGTATGGAGCTCCTGCAAAAAGGAACTCAATAAAACACCATTGGACCAGTTTTCTACCGAGTCTTTCTGGACGAGCCAAGCCAATGTAAACCTGGCGCTGGCAGGGATGTACAGAGGGAATATCCAAATGTCAGCGAACCCTACCGGGGCGGAATATTCGGCTACTGACTGGTGGTCTTACCATGGCTTGCTGTACACAGAGTTTGCTACGGATAATGCGTACGACAGACGCGGCGACAATTCCGGCTTTAATACCCTGACCAATGGAACACTGACCGCTACCAATAGTTATCTCGGAAATTACTGGACGGCCAGTTATGCCCGGATTGCGCGTTGTAATTACTTTATGGAAAATATTTCCAAAGCGGATATTGATCCGGCCATTCAAGCCAGGATGGTTGCGGAAGCCAGGTTTTTGAGGGCATGTCAGTATTTTTACCTTTCTCAGTTCTTTGGTTCGGTGCCATTGATACAAAAAGTACTGACCGCAGCAGAAGCCAATACCGTAACGAAGGCCAGCAAACAAGCGGTTCAGGATTTTGCAGAACAAGAGTTTAAAGCAACTGCACTGGCATTGCCAAGATATGGACAGATGGCAGGATCGGAAAGAGGGAGAGCAACTGCGCAGGCAGCTTTGGCTTTTCTAGGCCGTTTATACCTGGCGGAAGAAAAATGGACGGATGCTGCGGCGGCCTATAAACAGATCATTGATTTTGGCGACAACAGCATAGATCCGAACTTTGAAAGTTTATTTAATGGCACGAATGAAACGAGCAAAGAGATCATTTTTGCAACACAATATCAGCAGGATCTGGCGCCGAATGCCATGATGCAGCACAATTACCCAGCTACATTGGGTGGTTTTATGCTGGATTGTCCATTGGGAAGTCTGGTAGAATCTTATGAATTTAATGATGGGACGCCTTTTTCCTTTACTGATCCAAGGTATAATGCCGCGAATCCGGGACTGAACCGTGATCCAAGATTAAAGTTCACGGTGCTCTACAATGGACAGCCATTTAAAAATATCATCTATAATAGTCATCCAGATGCAACCAGTTCAGCAGATCAGCTGACTACTACCAAGCAGGGAACGAGAACAGGTTTCGCGTTAAAGAAATTCAATAGTGAAGCCTTTAGCGGTGGCGATTTACAAAATTCAGGGATCGATTTGCCGATTATCCGTTATGCGGAAGTGTTGCTAGGGTATCTGGAGGCAAAACTGGAAGCAGGACAAGCCAGTGATCAAGGCCTGTTGGATGCCACAATTAACAAGGTTAGAGGACGCAGTACGGTGAATATGCCTCCGGTAACAGAAATGAATCCTGCCGCGCTGCGTGTGATTTTGCGCAGGGAACGTAGAAATGAACTTGCCCTGGAAGGCATTCGTTATTGGGATTTACTGCGCTGGAAAAACATCGGACAGGTATTGAACGGTGATTTTTATGGGGCTGCATTTCCAGGTGCCGTAAACCTCCGTAAAAAGGGAAGTACGGTTGATCCTTACAGCCGCTGGTATGTGACTTCGAAAACATTTCGCATCGGACAGGATGAGTTATGGCCTATCCCACAGTCGGAAGTGAGTATTAACCCAAATCTGAAGTAATTTATCTGGCCGCCCCTATTTGTTTTTATCTTAGGGGCAGCTTAAATCACACACACATGAATAAGAACCTATTGACCCTTTTTTTTATGGCATTGGCCTGTACGGCCATTGGCCAGACCGCAAAAAAGCCCAAGAAAAATTTACCCAACGTCATTTATATTTGTGCAGATGACCTCGGTTATGGAGATCTGAGCTGTTATGGCGCTACAAAGATCAATACCCCAAACTTAGACCGCCTGGCGGCAGAAGGCATCCGCTTTACCGATGGCCATGCCACCTCTGCTACCTGCACGCCTTCGCGTTATGCCTTCATGACCGGCGAATATCCATGGCGTAGAAAAGGAACCGGAATTTTGCCTGGTGATGCCGCATTGATCATTCCTACCGATAAGACTACACTGCCGAATCTTTTTAAGAAAGCAGGTTATCAAACTGGGATTGTCGGAAAATGGCATCTGGGTATTGGTGAAGCCGTTGCTAAAGATTGGAACGGAGAGTTGAAACCAGGACCTAATGAGGTTGGTTTTGACTATTCGTTCATTTTTCCTGCTACTGCAGACCGCGTACCAACGGTATTCCTGGAAAACCATAAAGTGCTGGCTTTAGAAGCTAATGATCCTATTGAAGTCGATTATAAACAAAAAGTTGGAAACGATCCAACCGGAAAAGACCATCCTGAATTGCTGAAAATGCAGAGCTCGCCAGGACAAGGGCACAACCAGACCATCGTGAATGGCATTGGCCGTATCGGTTACATGAGCGGTGGTAAAATGGCAAGATGGGTAGATGAAGAGGTTTCGACCACTTTCTTAAGTACTGCTCAGGGCTTTATTGAGAAAAATCAGCACCAGCCTTTCTTCCTGTATTATGCCTTAACAGAGCCGCATGTGCCGCGTATGCCGGCCACCCGATTTAAAGGTATGAGTGGCTTAGGTTTGCGTGGGGACGCAATTTTACAGTTAGACTGGACGATTGGCGAGATCATGAAACAGCTGAAATTGTTGGGCATTGATAAAAATACCATGATTGTATTTACTAGTGACAATGGTCCGGTACTGGACGATGGTTATCAGGATGAGGCAGTCACAAAACAGAATGGACATCAGCCTGCAGGTGTACTGCGCGGTGGAAAATACAGTGCGTTAGAAGGTGGTACAAGGGTCCCATTTATTGTGAGCTGGCCAGGTCAGCTGAAACCTCAAGTGTCTTCGGCATTAGTGAGTCAAATGGATTTACTGGCTTCTTTTTCGAAGTTGATCCAACAGCCGATTCCTGCTGGTGATGCGCCAGATAGTGAAAACGTATTGGAGGCGCTGATGGGTAAATCCCAAAAAGGCAGATCTGTATTTGTGGAACAAGGAGGCCCGCTTTCGCTATTGAAAGATGGCTGGAAATACATTAGTCCGAGTAATGGCGGTGCTTTTATGCAGGACGTAGGAATTGAAACCGGCAATCTGCCCACCGCACAATTGTACCATTTAACGGAAGATCTTGCAGAAAAGAACAACCTGGCTTCAAAATATCCGGAAAGGGTAAAAGAGATGGCCGCGTTGCTGGAAGAGATTAAATCGAAAAAATAAATAGTATTCAGCAGAGCCCGATCTTCGATTCGGGCTCTTTTTATTTTAGGCGCTTTGCATAGGGTATAAATCCGTGTTTTATATCGTAAAACGATCGGTTTTTAATCATTATTAATTAACAGCATTCTTCTTATCTTTGAGCACAACAATTTAAAGATGGTTTATTTTTAATTGATGCCAATAATATGTCTGAACACAACCCCGCCGAGCTTGCCGCTAAATTTGTAAACTATACTGCTAAACACATCTTTCTGACAGGAAAGGCCGGCACCGGTAAAACAACCTTTTTGCGTAACCTGATAGAGCTGACTCATAAAAAAGCAGTGATTGCAGCACCAACGGGGATTGCAGCGATCAATGCAGCGGGAGTCACGATTCATTCTTTATTTCAGCTTCCTTTTGGAACGTATCTGCCTAAAGCTCCGGCTGCAGATGGGGATCATTATAACCAGCAATACAATACCCCGAAATCAATTGTCCGCCATTTAAACATGACTTCCTCGAAAAGGAAAGTGCTGATGGATATGGAATTGCTGATCATCGATGAGGTGAGTATGCTCCGTGCCGATTTACTGGATGCCATAGATATGGTGCTGCGCTATATCAGGAGGAACAATACCGCTAGTTTTGGAGGCGTACAAGTGTTGTTTATCGGTGATTTACACCAGCTGCCACCCGTAGTGAAGTCTTCGGAATGGAACCTGATGGGGCAATTTTATAACAGTGCTTACTTTTTCGATGCGCTGGCCCTGCAGAATAATCCACCAATCTATATCGAGCTGGAGAAAATTTACAGACAGGCAGATCAGGTGTTCATCAATCTGCTAAATAACCTCCGCAACAATGAAGTCACGGCCCAGGATGTGGCGCTATTGGATAAATATTATAAGGCCGATTTTAAGCCTACCGTAAATGATAAATACATTACCCTGACCACCCACAATAATAAAGCAGATGCCTTAAACAAGGAAAGACTAGAGGAATTAAAAGCCCCTTCTTACCTGTATACTGCTAAAGTGGAGAACGATTTTTCTGAGTACGCCTATCCTGCTGAACACGTTTTGGAGCTTAAAAAAGGTGCTCAGGTCATGTTCATTAAGAATGATCCTACCGGAGAACAGCGTTTTTTCAATGGAAAGATCGCCGTCGTGACCGAGCTCAGAACAGATTTGATTGAGGTGCAGGCAGAAGGGACCAATGAGAAAATTATCCTGGAAAAATATACCTGGAAAAACATTAAATACACGACGGATAAGGTGACCGGAGAGATTGAAGAAGAGCTGGCAGGAACATTTACCCAGTATCCTTTGAAACTGGCCTGGGCAATTACCGTGCATAAGAGCCAGGGTTTAACCTTCGATAAGGCGATCATTGATATCGGCAGTGCTTTTGCCCCTGGGCAAATTTATGTGGCGCTTTCCCGTCTTCGTTCCCTGGATGGATTGATCCTGACCTCTAAGATTTCAGGTTCCGGTATCCGACAGGATCAAAACGTATCTTTCTTTTCGAAAACCAAAGAAAGTCAGATGAGCCTGGATGCGCAGATCGTGACCGAACGTGATGCCTTTTTGAGAAACTACCTGCTGCAGTGTTTTGATTTGACGCCGCTGGATAATTATGTGTACGAGCATGTGCATTCTTATACCAAAGACATTAATAAATCTGCAAAGCAGAAACATGTGAAATGGGCCGGACAGCTGTTGAAAGACCTGAGTGAAGTGAAGGCCAATGCCAATAAGTTCCTTTCGCAGATTCAGCGTATGTACGCAGTGGATACTCCGGAAGGAAGAGCCGCGCTGCTGGAACGTACGATTGCTGCAGAAAACTATTTTAATCCGATTGTAGTTGGCTTTTCCAAACGTATTTTTGAGCGTATGGAGCTGGTGAAAATGGATAAACAGGTGACTGCTTATTTAACAGAGCTGCTGGAAATGGAAGCTTTGTTTTATGATCAGTATAAGAAAATCAGGAAAGCCACGGCGATGTTGAATTCTACCATTAATGGAACAGAATTTACTAAAAAGGAGGTGACTGCCCTGATGAGCCAGGAAGAAAGAGCCGCTACCATGGCCAAAGTGTTTGCCGTTCCTGGTAAACTGGACTTTACCGCTAAAAAGGGTAAAACTACAAAAAGTAAAACGACTGCTGCGAAGGTGGAGAAAGCACCAAAAGTAGATACGAAAGAGGTTTCCCTGGAAATGCTAAAGTCAGGAAAAACACTGGCTGAGATCGCGTCAGAACGTAAAATGGTGATTGGTACGATTGAAGGGCATTTGGCTTATTACGTCGCGAAACATGAGGTTTCTGCGAAGGATATCCTTGGTAAAAGGAAGCTGGATAATATCCTGAAGGCCATTCAGGATTTAAAGACCCTCCAGATGAATCCGATTAGGGAACACCTGGGCAGGGACTATACGTTTGGCGAAATTAAAATCGGTGTGGCCGCACACCTTGCAGAGGGGGAGTAATTAAACGTTAACTTCTCCTGTAAAAACCTGCACTGCCGGGCCGCAAAGAAAGATATTTCTGAATTTTGAACCATCATAATCAAACTGGATGCTTAAATCGCCTCCTAATACTTTGATTGGGGTTTCGATATGGCCTGCTTGTTTTAAGTGCTGTGCCATAGATAGGGCTACAGCGGTGACGCCAGTTCCGCAAGCATAAGTTTCATCTTCGACACCTCTTTCGAAGGTGCGTACAAAGAAATGATCACCTTGGTTTTCTACAAAATTCACATTGATTCCCGCTGCTTTATAAGTGTCGTTATTGCGGATCGCTTTTCCTTCTGTGAATACATCTTTGTCTTTTAAGCCGGTCACCTGCAATACATAATGTGGTGATCCCGTATTTAAAACATAGGCATCTCCGTCTTTTTCGATGGTATCGATGTCGATCATTTGCAGATTTACCCAGTCGCCTTCTGCTGAAATTTTGGCATAATGAGGGCCGTCGACTGCCAGAAATTCAGTCTCTATGTCAATGATGCCCAGGTACTTGGCGAATGCAACAATACACCTTCCACCGTTCCCGCACATGCTGCCTAATTTTCCATCTGCATTGAAGTATAACATTTCGAAATCATAGTCTTCATGATCCTGAAGCAGCATTAATCCGTCTGCTCCAATTCCAAAACGCCTGTTACACAGGCCCAAAACCGTATTATTATCCTTATATTGGAAAGATAAATCACGGTTGTCAATTAAAATGAAGTCATTTCCTGCGCCCTGGTACTTGAAGAACTTGGTTTTCATAAACGGTATGGGGTTTTTATTTTAACATTTTTTAACAGTTTTAAAGGGCTGTTACTACTACAAATATCGTTGATATGGTATTAAATTTGACTATATCATTGAAAAGAAAAGTTCTTAACAGGTAAAATTAATAAATAGCTTCTGGCTTTTCGCCAATCAGGCAGATCGGTCGAACCAGAAGGAATGGACATAATTAAAAACATACAAAAAATAGGAGACAAATGAAAAAAATAGGATTGATAGCATTAGCCGCATTAATGGGTGGAGCGGCTGCATTAGGTGGCTATAAATTATTAGAACGTAATCAGGATAGTAGAACACTAACTGAGCAACAAAATGTACTTTTCGCAAATAACCCGGCGAAGATTTCCTCTACGGGAGCGGTAGATTTTGTACAGGCCGCAGCAGCAGTATCGCCAGGGGTAGTGCATATTAAGACTACTTATGGTGGGAAAAGCAGCGAGCAATCAGGTGGAGGTTCTCCAGCAGATATGTTCGAAGAGTTTTTTGGTCGTGGTGGCCGTAGTATGCCGCGTGCACCAAGAGCCGCTTCAGGTTCAGGTGTAATTTTAACACCAGACGGGTATATTGTAACCAATAACCACGTGGTGGAAAATGCGGATAAAATTGAGGTGATCCTTTCTGATCGCCGTAAGGTAGTGGCTAAAGTAATTGGTACAGATCCAAATACTGACCTTGCCTTGATTAAGGTAGAAGAAACCGGATTGCCAGTTGTAAAAATGGGTAACTCTGATAATGTTCAGATTGGTGAATGGGTATTGGCCGTAGGTTTCCCATTGGATCTTCAAACTACCGTTACTGCAGGTATTGTGAGTGCAAAAGCCAGAAGTATTGGTATTCTTGCCAGACAGCAAAACCAGTTAACGGAACAAGAGTATGAAGAATACCGCAGAACAGGTAAAGCGCCACAGCGTACCAATACCAGTATTGAGTCTTTCATTCAAACTGATGCGGCAATTAACCCTGGAAACAGTGGTGGTGCGTTGGTGAATGCAAATGGAGAGCTGATCGGTATCAATGCCGCTATTGCTTCTCAAACAGGTACGAATGAAGGTTATGGATTCGCGATCCCAGTGAATCTTGCTAAAAAGATCCTGGAAGATTTCAGGAAATATGGTGCCGTAAAACGTGGTTTCATTGGCGTTTCTTTCCGTCCGCTGGATGCAGATGCTGCGGAAGATTTGAAAGTTAAAGACATCAATGGTCTGTATGTAATGGATGTGGTAGAAAATGGTGGTGGTGCCGCTGCGGGCATCAAGAAAGGTGATATCATCAAGAAAGTAGAAGGTCAGCCAATTTATGACTCTCCTGATTTACAGGAAAAAATTGGCCGTATGAGCCCTGGTGATAAAATCAACCTGACCATTCTGAGAGATGGTGCTTTGAAAGATATCAATGTAACCTTAAAAGGTGAAAGCAGTGTAACTGCGCCTAAAACTGCGGCTTCAGGTAAAGCTACCGGTGCAACAATCGGTAAATTGGGTGCAAGTTTTGCCCCAGCTCCGGCTACACTGAAAGCAAAATTGGGAGCAAGATCTGGAGTAGTAGTTACTGCGGTTGAACCAGGAAAACTGTTCGATTCTTTGGATATTCCAAAAGGATTGTTGATTACAGGGGTGAATGGTAAACCAGTGAACTCTGCGAAAGATGTAGAAGCGGCATTGCCAACTTCTAAAAATGGAATGACAACGATCACTGGTGTAGGTGCCGATGGTCAGAATTATTCCTTCACTTTCTAAGGAATCTCATTTTCATAAATGATTTAAACGGGAGGCAGTTTTTCTGCTTCCCGTTTTTTTTTGTCTGATCGGACGCCCTTTCGCTAGAATGAGACCGGTTTTTTGATTCCAAAGTCTAGAACGTTTCTAAATAAACCAATTGTCGGTTTTTTATGACAATCCTTAACCAATTAATTCTTTTATTAAATACTTTTGCATGAATAGAACTAAAATACAATCAAATGGCTAGTTT
Organism: Pedobacter polysacchareus; assembly: GCF_019802255.1. GTDB lineage: Bacteria > Bacteroidota > Bacteroidia > Sphingobacteriales > Sphingobacteriaceae > Pedobacter > Pedobacter polysacchareus. The sequence continues at coordinate 127,503 of NZ_JAHYSS010000004.1, forward strand.
CGGAAACGCTTTTTCCTCGTCTATAGGAAAAAAACTAATAATGGGTATCACCGGCCTGTTTCTTATTTCATTTCTCGCAGTTCACTGCTTTATCAATTTATTGATATTTGTAAATGACGGTGGCTTAACCTTCAATGTAGGGGCACATTTTATGGCTACTAACTGGCTGATCAGAGCGATGGAAGTCGTGTTGATGGCTGGATTACTGGCACACATTATCCAGGGTTTACGTTTGGTTTTCCAAAATCAGGCTGCTCGTCCGGTAAAGTATGCGGTAGTAGATGGCGCAGCAAACAGTAAATGGTATTCCAGATCAATGGGCTTATTAGGAACCATCCTTTTAATTTTCCTGATCGTGCATTTATCTGATTTCTGGGTAGTTTCTCGTTTTACAGGAATTCCTACAGTAGACGCGAATGGACATGAGAACCTTTTTGCAGTAATGGTTGCAAGATTCCAAACCCTTTGGGTAGTGATCTTATATGCGATCGCAATGGCTTCTTTATGTTACCACTTATTACACGGTTTTGCTTCTGCATTCCAGACTTTAGGATGGAATCATAAAAAATACACGCCGCTAATAAAAGCATTTGGTGTATGGTATTCAATTATCATCGCAATTCTATTTGCTATTATGCCTGTTGCAATTTACGCAGGTTATATTAAATAATTTTTGAACTTATATAAAGCTTAAATAAAATGGCTGAATTAAATGCAAATATACCGGAAGGTGATTTAATGGAAAAATGGACGAAATTAAAGTCGTCGATGCCATTAGTTAACCCGGCAAATAAAAGAAGCATAGAAGTTATTGTAGTAGGTTCTGGGTTGGCAGGTGCTTCTGCAGCAGCAACTCTAGCTGAAATGGGTTATAAAGTGAAGTGTTTCTGCTTCCAGGATTCACCAAGAAGAGCGCACTCTATCGCTGCTCAGGGTGGTATCAATGCCGCAAAAAACTATCAGAATGATGGCGACAGTACTTACCGTCTATTCTACGATACCATTAAAGGTGGTGATTACCGTGCTCGTGAAGCAAACGTTTACCGTTTAGCAGAAGTGAGTGCAAACATTATAGATCAGTGTGTGGCACAAGGGGTGCCTTTAGCAAGAGAGTATGGTGGTCTTTTAGACAACCGTTCTTTTGGTGGTACACAGGTTCAAAGAACATTCTACGCTGCCGGTCAAACGGGTCAGCAATTGCTTTTAGGAGCATATAGCGCTTTAGAGCGCCAAATTGGTATGGGTAAAGTGGAAATGTTTACCCGCCATGAAATGATGGAAGTAGTAGTTATCGATGGTAAAGCACGTGGTATCATTGCCCGTAACTTAATCACTGGTGAACTGGAACGCCATTTCGGTCATGCCGTATTGCTAGGAACTGGTGGTTACGGTAACGTATTCTACCTTTCTACAAATGCAATGGGCAGTAACGTAACGGCAGCCTGGAAAGCACACAAAAAAGGTGCATTCTTCGGTAACCCTTGCTATACGCAGATTCACCCTACTTGTATCCCTGTTTCAGGAGATCACCAAAGTAAATTAACCCTGATGTCGGAGTCATTACGTAATGATGGAAGAATCTGGGTGCCTAAGAAAAAAGGTGATGACCGTTCTCCAGTTGATATTCCTGAAGAAGAAAGAGATTATTATTTAGAGCGCAGATACCCTGCTTTCGGTAACCTTGTTCCTCGTGATGTGGCTTCCCGTGCTGCAAAAGAGCGTTGTGATGCAGGTTATGGCGTGGGTAAATCTAAACTGGCAGTATACCTGGATTTCAAAGCAAATACAGAACGTTACGGCCGTATTGAAGCGAATAAACACAACATCCATAATCCTGATAAAGAAACCTGCATGCGCTTAGGCCGTGAGGTGATCAAGGAAAAATATGGTAACCTGTTTGATATGTACAAGCAAATCACCGGAGAAGATCCTTATGAGTTGCCAATGCGTATTTATCCTGCTGTTCACTACACAATGGGTGGACTATGGGTAGATTACAACTTGATGACTACAGTTCCAGGATTGTACGCTTTGGGTGAAGCTAACTTCTCAGATCATGGTGCAAACCGTTTGGGTGCCTCTGCATTGATGCAGGGTCTTGCAGATGGTTACTTCGTGATCCCGCTTACTATTGGTGCTTACTTATCTAAAGAGATTGCTACTAAAGCGATTCCATTGGATCACCCTGCATTTGTGGAAGCTGAGGCGAGTGTGAAAGGTATTGTCGATAAGTTATTCGCCATTAAAGGAACTAAATCTGTAGATCATTTCCATAAGAAATTAGGAAAGATCATGTGGGATAAATGCGGTATGGCCCGTAATGCAAAAGGATTAACGGAAGCTATTGCGGAAATTCAGCAGCTGCGTAAAGACTTCTGGTCGGATGTACGTGTTCCAGGTGAAGCGAATGAATTCAATCCTGAATTAGAAAAAGCAGGTCGTGTGGCCGACTTTATCGAGTTGGGTGAATTGATGTGTATCGATGCCTTAAACAGAAATGAATCTTGTGGTGGTCACTTCAGAGAAGAGTTCCAGACAGAAGAAGGTGAAGCACTTCGTGATGATGAAAACTATGCTTATGTATCGGCATGGGAATACAAAGGAGATGTGACTTTCAATCTGCATAAAGAGGAATTGAAGTTCGAAAACATCAAGGTGGCACAAAGAAGTTATAAATAGCAAGTACTAAAATCTCAATATCATGAGTACAGGAAATATGAATTTAACGCTGAAAATCTGGCGTCAGAAGAATAGCAAAACCAATGGTAAATTGGTGGATTATAAGTTGTCAGAGATTTCTCCTGATATGTCATTCTTAGAAATGTTTGACGTGTTGAATGAGGAGTTAATTTCAAAAGGTGATGAGCCGGTTGTTTTTGATCACGATTGTAGAGAAGGGATCTGTGGTGCCTGCTCTATGTACATCAACGGCCGTCCTCACGGACCAAAAGAAGGAGTAACTACTTGTCAGTTGCACATGCGTTCATTTAAAGATGGAGATACAATCGTTGTGGAACCATGGAGAGCGAAAGCTTTCCCGGTGATCAAAGATTTAACGGTAGATCGTACTGCATTTGACCGCGTTATTGCAGCTGGTGGATTTATTTCAGTGAATACAGGGAATGCACAGGATGCGAACAACCTGCCAATTCCAAAAGTACAGGCGGATTCAGCTTTCGAAGCTGCAGCTTGTATCGGATGTGGTGCTTGTGTAGCAACCTGTAAAAATGCTTCGGCGATGTTATTCGTTTCTGCTAAGATTTCTCAGTTGGCACAATTGCCTCAGGGACAGCCAGAACGTTACCGCAGGGTACAAAGTATGGTGGCGCAAATGGATGCCGAAGGATTCGGAAATTGTACCAATACTGGTGCTTGTGAAGCCGAATGCCCTAAAGGAATTTCTTTAGAGAATATTGCGCGTATGAATAGAGACTTTTTATCAGCAAAATTTGTATCTGAGGAATCTATTTAATAGCTTTAAGTAACGAGACAAGGATATTTAACACGAAAGCCCGGCTATAATAGCTGGGCTTTCGTGTTTTAAGCGGGTTGTTTTTTTGTGGCTTATTTATTCTTTAGTCCCTTTTTTAAGGGTGATGCTGAGGACACCCTTAACTGCTTCTGTACCATATATAGTTGTGGCGGCTTTACCCTTTAAGACCTCTACCGACTCGATCCTGTCTTCCTGGATACTTGATAGGCTTTCAGTACTTTTCTTTCCATTCACATAGATTAATGGGGCTTGTTCAGTGCTGATTCCTCTGATCTTAATCGAATTGATCTGGCCTGTTTTCTGAAGGGAGTTGGATAAGCTGAAATTGATCGGGATATTGTACTTCACACGTACAGGGGTACGATTCACTATTCCAGGATCCCATTTCGGGGATTCCCTTAGCACTCTGATGGCTTCTTCATCGGTGCCGTATCCCAATGTTCTTTCCACTTTAATATCGCTTAGTTTTCCATCTTTTTCTACGATGAAGGACAAGAAAGTTTTTCCTTCTATTTTATTGGCATAAGCTTCTTTAGGGTATTTAATACTGTTCTTTATATAGCTATAGAAGTTGGCCATGCCGCCAGGAAAGCTAGGTTGCCTGTCGACATTTACAAAATCATAAACTTTTACGTCTTCCACACTGACCGCTACTTCATTAAGGCTGCCGGTTTTACCTTCAGCTGCAGTTGCTGTGATTTTGCCAAAACCAATTATTGTTATAAGGTTTAAATTCGTATACCCTTTGAGTTTGGTTAATACAGGGTTTTTTATTGGGCTGGCTGATTCATCATTTTTAAATAATACAGGAAGGGTGTAATTCCCATCCTGGGCAGCAGTAAATCCTTCGTAAGCAGTCAGGACTCTAATGACTTCGGCATCACAACCTGCCCCTAATTTTTTCAGGATGCTAATGTTGCTGACTTCTCCAGCTTTAAGGCTGAATTTAATCTGGCTATGGCCTTGTAAGCCACTTTCTTGTGCTGCGGCAGGATAACGAATTCTTTTTCTGGAGAAATCATAGAATTTGTCCCATACAGGAGATTTTAAGTCTAGGATTGTGGTTTTAACCATCTTTGCTTTTTTGGAGCTTAGACTGGCTTTAACGGGTGCGACAATGACTTCATTAATGGCAGTTAGTGGTTCGTTTAAGGGGATCTCTTCTGTTACTGCAATGATGGTTTCATTACTGCGGATTGTGGCAGAAGAAAGCATCAGCGTGATGGCAAAAAGAGGGAGGAACAGTCCGTATTTTAATATGGCGGTTCTGGTTGATCGTTTCTTGTGAAGCATAAATATTCTCTTTTTTATCAGTGATTTATTAAAGAAAGTATTGGTGAGACTGTTGGGTGCAATACCGAATGCCTTGCTCAATAAAAGTAAAGCGTATTGTTCCTTGTCTCCCTGGAATTTGGCAGCTTCCTCATCTGCCAGGTACTCATGGATGTTTTTTATGGTGTACTTGTAACCATAAATGATGGGATTAAACCAGGTGAAAATGCTCAATAATTCAAAAAAGAGGATATCCAGACTGTGCAACTGAGTAATGTGAATCTCTTCATGCTTGTTGATGATTCCTAGCTGCGGCAAGCCTGGATCTATTCTCTTTTTGCTAAAGAAAGAAAAGGCGTTGCCTGTGGTGTTTTGCTTTAAGAGGTGGTACACCGCTGCCAGTTTATACATGAAAAATAGGCTGAAAATCATTACACCTGCCAGATAAATCAAAACCAGCAAATTTCCCGTACTGAACCTTTCTGGTACGTCCGGATAGATGCTCACTTGTGTGACAAAGTCCTGCAGCTGGTCTACACCCGAATAAATGGGCTGTGCAACCGGTTGCTTTGTGAACCATTCGATTCTTAAAAAAGGAATGGCCAAGGACAGTATCCCTGCCATGACCAGGTAAATCCTGTTCATGGTAAAGTAAGTTTCATTTGCTAAAAACAATTTATAAAAGCCATAGAATATCACTAAATAGATATTGGCCTGCAGGATGTAATGTGCCCAACTCATCGCGGTCTGTTTTTAAATTTGTTAATCATTTTAAGAATTTCATCCACATCACCCAGGTCAAGTTTCTCTTCTTTTACAAAGAAGGAAAACATGCTTTCCACCGAGTTTTCAAAGTAGTTTCCCAATAGCTTTTCTGTTGCATGGCGTTTGTAATCCTCTCTGCTGATGAGGGGAAAGTACTGGTGCGATTTCCCGAAGGCCTCATGCCCCACAAAACCTTTGACTTCCAGGATCCTGATGATCGTAGATACGGTGTTATAGGCTGGCTTTGGCTCTGGTAAAAAGTCCATTACTTCTTTCACGAAACCCTTTTCCATTTGCCACAGAATCTGCATAATCTGTTCTTCTGCTTTTGTTAAATCTTTAATCTCCATCGTGTTTTATTTTTTACCGGTTTTTTTAATTGGTTTCAGCATCATGTTTACTCGTCAGTAAACAAACAACTAAAACCTTAGTATAAACTTAAAACTAATATCTTAGTTTTCATAATATTTGTGCGGTTATTTTTTTTTCAAAAAAAAAACCTCCATAAAGGAGGTTTCTAACGAGATATATAGGTTTTAATTTTTTGCTGCTTCAGGAGCTTTTGGCAATTCTTTTCTTGGAATTTGCGCGTCTCGCTGTGCGGTATGGTAGACGAAGGAGGCGACAATCGTGGCCGCTCTTTTTAAGTCTTCTTCTGCCAGGCGGTCAAAAGTATCCTGATTGCTATGATGTGTGCGGGTATTGTAATCCATCGGATCCTGGATGAACTGGAATCCTGGGATGCCCAGGGCATCAAAGGCGAGGTGATCTGTACCTCCGGTATTGTTGAGGGTCACTGTTTTTGCACCCAGGTCCTGAAAGGGATTCAGCCATTCCTGAAAAATAGGCGCAGCAGCAGTATTTCCCTGGGCATAGATTCCTCTGATGGCACCTGTTCCGTTATCAAGGTTATAATAAGCACTGATTTTTTTCTGGTCTTTGGTCAAAGTCATGGTTTTAGGATCACCGAAGTGTTTGGCTACATAACCTCTGGAACCATGAAGTCCTTGTTCTTCTGAACTCCATAATGCGATTCTGATCGTGCGTTTAGGTTTGAAGTTAATGGTTTTCAGGATGCGCATGGCCTCCATCATAACCGCAGCACCGGCAGCATTGTCTGTGGCACCGGTAGCGGAATGCCAGGAGTCATAATGCCCGCCAATCATCACGACTTCTTCTTTTAGTTTTCGGTCAGTACCTGGAATTTCTGCAATCACGTTATAGCCATTTGGGTCCTGATCGTAGAAGGAGGTTTTAATATCGGCCTCAATCTCTACTTTTTGTCCGGCACGCAGTAAGCGCAGGATGTGCAGGTAATCTTCGGAAGAGATTTCCAGCTCTGGTGAAACTGCCGGCGCATCCAATGCATAGGAAGCACCATTGCTGGTAAAGAAGGTGCCATAGCTGCCCCTGGCATACGTAAGGATCATGCCTACTTGTTCATCCTTCAGGAAACTGGCCATGGCGGCGCGTGTGGCTCTCATTTTCATCATCTGGGCCATCATATTGTTTGCCGCTCCTGCACGCGGAGAACGCTGCCCCTGGCCTTGTAAATCTGCAGCGGCCATTTTGCTCAAAGTGGAATCAGAATGGCGAACTACATCCGGCTGGTAGGAAGGCGCTAAAGGCTGCAGGGTAATCTGGTCAAAGAGCACGATTTTTCCGGCTAGCTTTCCTTTGTAGGGAGCGAGGTCGGTCACTGTATCCGCTTTGAGCAGGATCACTTCAGATTTTATCGGGCCTTTGGTACCTGGAGTCCAGGCTTTAGGTGCGCCAATAATTGCATGATAGTAAGGAAGGGTGGTCGCTGCATAGTATTTGTCGATTTGCCAGCCTTTCCCAAATTGACCCCAGGCTTCTAATTGTACATTTTTTAATCCCCAGGAAGTAAATTGCTGTACGGCCCAGTCCTGCGCACGCTTAAGGCCTGGTGAGTTGGACAATCTCGGCCCTGCCACGTCGGTGATCTGGAAGGCAATGTCCATAACTTTTGAGTTTTCCAGTCCTTCCTGGCGGATTTTCTGGATCGCTGGCAAGTCTAGCTTTTCCTGTGCAAACAAGGAGATGCTGAGGCTAATGGCCAGCGCGGTAAGGGTAAATTTTCTCATATAATAAGGTTCTTTTGGTCTGTTTGATTACCTGAATTTACAGGAAAAGACAATGGCTTGTATTTTTTTAGCCAAATTATTACAGCAGGGGGGCTTGTAAAAAAAAAAGGGCGGTACTAGACCACCATTTTCTGACATTAAGTAAACTAAAAACTATATTTTTCCCTTTCGGATGGTGAGGTTTATAGCCGATCCTAACAGGAGATCTGGAATTTCTTTTATTTGAAAGAAATGCTGCTTACCTGTGCAATTCCTTTTACGGAAGTGTTGGCTTTTGCGGCGATTTCTTCATCTTGTGCATGGCTAATGCTAGTAGCAATGGTCAGCACCATCATCATGAATACAGGTACCAATAACAATAAGAATGGAGATACATTTGCTAATCTTTTCATGATGTTTGTATTTATAGATGCAGTTTTCATAATTGTTTCGTTTTGATGAAACAAATAGAATAAAATAAAAAATACTGCTAAAATCTTTTAGACCAAGCACATATTATCCTAGATAAACGCCTGTTTAAGCAAGTTTTGTGATTGATTGCCTGATTTGCCGATTTGGTAGAAAAATAATGCCCGTTCGTCGAAAGGAATTACCTAAAACACCGAAAAAAATATACTTTAGACGTATTAAGTAACTAAAATTTCTGAATGAAAAACAAAGGGCCTCTTATTGTACATCTGATTTTTTGGTCGTTCATTATATTTCTGCTGGTATTGAGTGTACTCTTTTCTAAAGAACCTCAGACTGTATATACGATCGCTGTTAATTTTGGATATTCCGGGCTGATCAATATTTCCATTTTTTACATCAACTATACCTTACTGATTCCTTTACTGGTGAAGGAGCAGAAGAAGTATGGCCTTTACATGGGTGCGATCTTATTGCTGATTGTGGTGATGAGTGCGATTAAAACGGTATTGGCAAGTTTAAATGCAGACATCGTATTGCTGGTGAGCGATGGGGGTAGAAGGGAATTTGTAACGCTGGGCAAATATGCATTAGCGGCTGTATTTACTTCCGGATTTTTTATTGTAGTCAGTTCCCTGCTTAAATTCGGGATCGACTGGTTTGGGAATGAACGCATTCAAAGGGATCTGGAATCTGAGAAGAAAGAGATGGAACTTCAGTTTTTGAAGTCTCAGCTGAATCCTCATTTTTTATTCAATTCCCTGAATAATATTTATTCCCTGGCTTATCAGAAGTCGGATAAAACAGCAGATGCCATCATGAAACTTTCAGAGATCATGAGGTACATGATTTATGAAAGTAATGACAGCTGGGTATCCCTCAGTAAAGAAATTGAATACCTGCACAGTTATATAGAACTGCAGAAACTGAGGTTCAGAGATGGTGCTGCAGTAGAGTTTCAGCTGAATGGCGAGATTGATGACCAGCAGATTGTTCCCCTCATTTTAATCTCTTTTGTGGAGAATGCATTTAAGCATGGGGTGGCCAATGATCCCAAAGATCCAATTAAGATCAACATCATTGCCAATCAAAAGATCCTGCATTTCAGTATCACCAATAAGAAAAACCAACACAATAAGGATGAGGTAGGGGGCGTAGGCCTAAACAATGTAGAACGTAGGTTACAATTGTTATATCCTGACAGATATAAATTAAATATTGTAAATTCGGCTACCCATTACACGAGTGAATTAATGCTAGATTTATGACAAAGTTAAGATGTATAGCAGTCGATGATGAACCATTGGCGCTGGATATTATAGAAGATTACGTGTCTAAAGTACCATTCTTAGAATTGGTCAAAAGAACAGAAAATGCGATTGAAGCCTTACAATTGGTACAGGCAGGTGGAATTGATCTGGTATTCCTGGACATTCAAATGCCTGAGCTTACCGGAATTCAGTTTCTCAAAATTGCGAATGGTAAATCTAATTATATCCTGACTACCGCTTACTCTCAATATGCCTTAGAAAGTTACGATCTGAATGTTTCCGATTACCTGCTGAAACCGATTGCGTTCGACAGGTTCTATAAAGCGGTAGAAAAAGTACATAACCAACAGCAGAAAGCGGTGGAGCAGAGTCCTCCTCCAGCCCCTGTAATTGCTGCTCCAGTGGCAGCGCCAGCACCTACTGCACATCCGGTACAGGATTTTATCTTTGTGAAAACAGAGCATAAAATCCAGAAGATTCAGCTGGATGACATTCTTTATATCGAAGGCTTAAAAGATTATATCTCTATTTATACCAAGGCAGAAAGGGTGATTACCCTGCAAAATATGAAGAAGATGGAAGAAACCCTGCCGAGCAGTCAGTTTATCCGAGTGCATAAATCTTACATCATCTCCCTGGATAAAATTGAAAGTATTGAGCGCAGCAGAATTACCATTTTCGGTAAGGTCATCCCAATTGGAGATACTTATCGTGATGAGTTTTTCAAGCGTATCGACAACAAGAACATTTAGAATTACCGAATATTTTCAGGAAAGGCTATTGGCCCAATTTGTGGCGAATGGCCTTTTCTGCTTCCTGAGTTACCTCCTCAGGACCTTTACCTGCAGGCTCTATTGGCGTTAATACGGTCCATCGGATCTTTTCCCCAAAGCTTAATGGATAACTTCCATATTGTACCAGTTTCCATGAATTCTCAATTGCAATAGGCACAATCAGTGCATTCGGCACCTTTTTAAGTAAAGTGGCAATACCACCTACATGAAAGGGTTTCAGGAGTCCGTCTTTAGAACGGGTACCTTCTGGAAAGATCATTGCCGACCAGTTGTTTGCTTTCATGCGTTCTCCCAGTTTGATGATTTCTCCAACCGCTTGCTTGCTGTCTTTACGGTTGATATTGGCACCACCACCGTGTTTCAGGTTGAAAGAGATGGAAGGAATGCCTTTGGTCAGTTCAATTTTAGAAATAAACTTGACATGGTATTTCCTTAAAAACCAGATCAGTCCCGGAATGTCATACATACTTTGGTGATTGGCAATGAAGATGATCGGGCGGTCTGTGGGCAGGTCCTGGGTATTAATGAAGTTAATGGAAGCACCCATAAACAGGTCACAGTAGGTGAGGCAGAAATTCAGTGCATCTACGGAAGCTTTATGTGCTTTATAGCCAAAAACATGGAAACAAATCCATTGAACTGGCTGAAAAATAAGCAGGCTGAGTAGAAATAATATATAAAATATCGGGCTGAAAATATATCCTAAGAACTTATTCATAAAGGGCTATGGTATCGTTAAATATGAGTTTCCTGTAAAAGTATTTTGGTTTTAAGAATGGCGGCAACGCTCATGCTATCGGTAATTTCACCGCTTAAGACCATTTGATAGGCGGCTTCGAAAGGAAGTTTCTTGATTTGAAGCTGTTCTGTCTCTTCGGGTTCAGATTCGCCAAATTTGAGGCCTCGGGCGATATAGATGATGGCCAGTTCATCGCTCACAGAATTGGATAAATGCATGCGCTGGATTTCTTCCCAATGGGCAGCGATAATGCCGGTTTCTTCCGCGAGTTCGCGCTTTGCGCTGTCTAGAGGATCGGCATCTAGTGGGCCTCCACCTTCAGGAATTTCCCAGCTATAAGCTTTCATAGGAAAGCGGTATTGTCCAACAAGCCAGGTGTTCAATTGATCATCTAAAGGAAGGATACCTATAGCGTAGTTTTTAAAATGTACTTCGCCATATATTCCTTTGCCTCCAGATGGATTGAGCACCTGGTGTTCTGTTAATCCGATCCAGTTATTTTCATAGACCTTTCGGCTTTCCAGAGTGGTCCAGGGATTTTTTTCTTCCATGGACGCAAATATACTTAAAATGACTCTTCATCGGAACGCATTTCCGACTGGTCAGGTTTTTTGCCTTTTTTGGACTTGAAATCAGTTTTTCCGAAACGGTAAGAGTAGGTAATGTTACCCATCGTTCCCTGCATGTAACGTTTGAAATCGGTAATAGAGTTGTTGGTGCTGGTGGTCATGCTCCAGGCACGGGTATTGAAAATATCCCTTACATTCAGACTTAAAGATGATTTCTTGTTTTTAAAGTCGTATTTAGCACCGGCATCCACACCATACATGGCATTTCTGGTTCCCTGTGCCATCACCTGACGTGCACGATAATCTCCTTTTAGCTGTAACGTAATCCCATAAGGCAATACGAAGTTGTTAGTTAAATTGGCATTCCAGGTAAAACCAGAGTTTTCTATGATTCCAAATGCAGGAACACCGTTGATTTTACTCTGGTATAAATTGGCATTGGCCGTGAAATTCCATGCTTTAACCACGTCAAATCTACCGATTAACTCTAGTCCGCTGGAGATTTCTTTGGTTAAGTTTTCAGGAGTGGTAATGGTAATTCCATTATCATCAGGTTCTGTTCTGATCCTTTGGATCACATCATTTGTTTGACGCATGTAAGCGGTAGAAATGAAAGTTACCTTTGGCCAGAATTTGCTGTAGCTCAGTTCAAAGGCATGTACATCCTCCGGCTTAAGGTTAGGATTCCCCTGACGGTAGTTTAATGGGTCTGAAACATCAAGGAAAGGATTGGTATCCCAGCCTCTCGGTCTGTTTACCCTTCTGCTATAGCTCAGCTGTACCTGCTGTTCTTTTTCTAGTTTTTGTGTTAAGAAGATACTTGGATATAACCTGGTGTAAGCTACTTTTCCAGGGATATAACTCAGTTGGCCAGCAGTGTTGTATACGCCTAATTTAGTATCTAATGTCGCATCTTCCGCTCTCAACCCTACCTGATAACCGAAGTTTTTAACGCTGTTCTGGTAGTTGGCATAAATAGCATGTACCTGATCCTTACTGTTAAAATCATTGGTTAAATCCAAATTTGGCCGGTATCCTTCCACATTGTTGTGGTAGGTTTCGGAGAAGGTACTGTTTTCTGCAATGCGAATCTGACTGCGGTAACCGGCTTCCAGTTTTCCTGTTTTTCCTATAGGCAGTGTATAATCCGTTTGTGCGTTATAATTTCTGTTGAGGCCGCTTCCATCGTTACGGATCAATTCCGGACGCTGACTAACCGGAACACCATCTACGTTATAAATATCCGTATTGTAGAGTTGTAGGTTGTCATTGGTTCCCTCAGAAAAACTCAGGTTAAAGGTGATTTCTTCTCTTGGTTTTTTGAATTTATGGCTGTAATCCAGGTTTAGGTCATAACTACCGCCAGATCCCAGGTTGGAATTTACTCTGTTGCTCAGTTCCACAGGCTGATTCAGCGCGTTTAACTTATTGATGTTCAGAAACTCGTTTCTATCGTTGTCTCTCAGGTTAAAACCTGCAGCAAAGCTCAGCATGTCTTTATCTGTCAGGTAATAATCCAGACCTGCTTTCGCATTGTGTCCTTTATCTAAAGATTCTGAAATCGTATTCTGATTGGCAAAGGCAATTGGGGAGCTAGAATTCAGGTAGCTGATGTTGTTATAACCACCACCATTTCTGTTGCCATAGCGATAACTGTAATTTCCATAAAGGTTTACTTTGCTGTTCTGGAAGCTTAAGCTGGTACTCGCATTGTAATTGTCGCGGTTTCCGGCAGTTAAAGCCAGGTTTCCGTTTAGTCCTAATTTCTTGTTTTTCTTTAACACGATATTGATGATCCCTGATTGGCCTTCCGCATCATATTTCGCAGATGGGTTGGTGATCAGTTCGACACTTTCAATAGAGCTTGCCGGAATAGACTGCAGGATTTGCGCCACATTTCCGCCAGCAATCAGCGAAGGTTTTCCGTCGATCAGTACTTTAACCCCCGTAGAACCTCTTAAGCTTACATTTCCTTCGATGTCTGTGGTAACAGAAGGTACGTTTTGTAAAAGATCGGAAGCCGAGCCACCCTCACTTACTAAACTTTGGTCCACGGAGAATATTTTCTTATCCACGCCCAATTGTATGGTGCTTTTTGGTGCGGTAATCGTTACCTCATTCAAGGCTGTTCCTTTGGCAGTGCCCATTTTGATGGTGCCCAGGTTGATGTTATTGACTGTGCCATTGATCGAGATGGAGTCGCGAACCATGGTTTGGTAACCGACATAACTCAGTTTAAAGGTAAAAACTCCTTTTGGCAAGCCTACCATGGATAAATTTCCGTTGATATCAGTTTGGACACCTTTTACCAGTGCTTTGGTTTTCCTGTTGAGGATAACGGCCGTGGCAAATGGAATGGTTTCATTGGTTTTTGCATCTACTACTTTTGCGGTAATCTTACCGTCGCCGGTAGTCTGAGCATTAAGTTTTACAGTTGTAATACAAATTGCAAGGGCTAAAAATAGTACTTTGTGTAACGGATTCTTCATCGGAACTTTCTCTCTTAGTTTTGGTGTTGTTTAGGATGGACAAAGAAAGGGGCCCGAAGTTTAAAAAGGGAGTCGTAACTATTTTATTACAGCTTAAATATGGTAAATTACAGTAATATTTTTGATAGCGATGGGATCAGCTATGCGGCCTATCGGGAATTGATAGATCAGCTGCTGCTGGAAAAGAAGACAACGGGCGAAGATGATTCGGAAGCCATGTTGCATTATACGAAGATGAATGTGCAGAGAATGAGTCGGGTAGATAAAACGGTGGCGTTAAATGCAGACCTTTTAGAAGCCTTGAAAAACCTTAAAAAAAACTATCGTTTCCTGGTGATCTCTGAAGGATGGTGTGGTGATGCGGCACAAATTGTCCCGGTTTTTAATAAAATTGCGACCGCTTTCCCGGAAAAAATAAACTTAAAATTTGTTTTGCGAGATCAGCATTTACCATTGATAGATGCACATCTGACGAATGGTGGCAGAGCGATTCCGGTATTACTGATTTTGGATGAGGCTGGACAGGTGGTTTGTAAATGGGGACCTCGGCCGAAAGTGCTGCAAACTTTATTAAAGGAATGGAAGAATGCCAGCACGGATATGCTGCGGATCGCCGAACAGCTCCATGGCTGGTATGCCAAAGATAAAACGCAAAGCACACATCAGGAACTTCGCGAAGTGATTCAACAGTTAGATTAAATCGACACTAAAAGGCCTGTGAAATAGGTCTTATACCGGATCAAAAGAAACAATAAGGGAGGTTTTAGTCGACAGTAACGGTTAAACCTTCCTGTTGTAAGATTTTACGGTAAACTTCCATTTCCGTGAAGGAACCTTCCAATACCGCACATTTTCCTTTGTTATGGACTTCCATAGCAATTTTCTCTGCCTGGCTTTCTGAGTAATCCAGGTATTTCATCATACAGTAAATGACATGGTCGAATGTGTTTACATCATCATTCCAAAGGATCAGCCGATGGACGGTTTTTAATGAGGTTAAGATCTCTTCTAATGTAAAGGTTTCTTCTTTTGTTTCTGTTGACATCTTACAAAAATAAGCTAATTTCAAAATAATGTTGTAGTTAAAGTTTATTTTGCTTAAAATTTGTATTAAATCCAAATATGATGCATCGTTCAAAAATCGCCGGAATAGGTTATTACGTGCCTAAGAATGTTTATACCAATGATGATTTGTCCCGTTTCATGGATACAAATGATGCCTGGATACAGGAGCGTACCGGAATAAAAGAGCGCAGATTTGCAGATCGCCTGGAAGAAACGACCACCACAATGGGCGTGGAAGCTGCGAAAATTGCCATCGAACGTGCAGGAACAACCGCACAAGACATCGACTTTGTCATCTTTGCCACCTTAAGTCCGGATTATTATTTTCCTGGATGCGGCGTTTTGCTGCAGCGGGAAATGAAAATGAAAGAGATTGGGGCATTGGATGTGAGAAATCAATGTTCAGGATTTGTGTACGCCCTTTCTATCGCCGATCAGTTCATTAAAACCGGAATGTATAAGAATATCCTGGTGGTGGGCAGTGAGAAACATTCTTTTGCGATGGATTTTGAAACCCGCAGCAGGAATGTGTCTGTGATCTTTGGTGATGGTGCAGGAGCAGTGGTTTTGCAGCCTTCTACAAAAGACGGACAAGGAATTATGAGTACGCATTTACATAGTGATGGTGCAGATGCAGAAATTCTGGCCATGTATTATCCAGGTGCAAGTGCTAATAAATGGCTGAAGGACAAGCCTGGGTACCCGGACCAGGAATTAGGGGGATTATTTATGACCACAGAGCAGCTGGAAAGCGGCGCTGCATTGGCGCACATGGATGGTCCCGCCGTCTTTAAGAAGGCGGTTGTGAAGTTTCCGGAAGTGATCAAGGAAGCGCTGGAAGCCAATAACCTGACACCTGCAGACCTGGATATGCTGATTCCGCATCAGGCAAATCTAAGAATCAGTCAGTATGTACAGCAATTGCTGGGATTGAGCGACGATCAGGTCTTCAATAATATTCAAAAATATGGAAATACCACCGCGGCTTCTGTGCCGATCGCTTTGTGTGAAGCATGGGAGGCGGGGAAAATTAAAGAAGGCGACCTGGTATGCCTGGCCGCCTTTGGATCAGGTTTTACCTGGGCCAGTGCTTTAATCAGATGGTAATTTTTGCCAGCAATTGAAAGTTATTTGCTTTCAATTGCTGGCTGATCTATTTTATGGGAAGGCCTAACTTCCTTTAGCCGATTTCGTCATTTGTGCAAACATATCCCACATGTTGTCCGGGATGGCTTCGAGTCCGTTAAACTGACCGGCGCCCTGCAGCCATTCTCCGCCATCAATACTGATGACTTCCCCATTGATATAGCCAGCGAAATCACTGATCAGAAAGGCAGCCAGATTGGCCAGTTCCTGATGTTCTCCAACACGTTTCAATGGGACCCTGTTTTTAAAGTCGAATTTCTCTGCAAGATCTCCTGGTAACAAGCGCTCCCAGGCTCCTTTTGTAGGGAATGGCCCCGGAGCAATGGCATTGGTACGAATGCCGTATTTACCCCATTCCACTGCCAAAGATCGCGTCATGGCCAGTACACCACCTTTTGCACAGGCAGAAGGAACCACATAGGCAGAACCGGTAAAGGCATAAGTAGTGACAATATTTAATACGTTAGCACTCTGTTTTTCTTTGATCCAGTGTTTGCCAAAGGCCAGTGTACAGTTTACAGAACCTTTCAACACAATGTCAATTACCGTAGAAAAGGCATTGGCAGAAAGACGTTCGGTAGGGGATATAAAGTTCCCAGCGGCATTATTCAGCAAGACGTCTACTCGGCCAAAGGCTTTCAGGGTTTCTGCAAGCACGTTTTCTACCTGTTCATATTCACGAACATCGCAGGCAACGGCCAATACTTTACCACCGGTTTCTTTTTCCATTTCTGCAGCGGTCTTTTCCAGGACATCAGCTTTTCTGCTGGTGATGACCAGATTGGCACCAAGTTTCAGGAAATAGGTACCCATGGCTTTGCCCAGGCCGGTTCCGCCACCAGTAATGACGATTGTTTTTCCTTTTAAAGCGTCATCTCTTAACATAGGTTGATTGTACATGAGCTATTTTTTTTGCAGGTTATCAATGATGGTTTTCAAAATGTTTCTGGTGGTTGGTGCCCACCATTGTTTCAGCATAATGGCCAGTGCTTCTGTTTGGTTGGCACGAGTGGCGGCAATCAGGTCTTTTCTGATGTTCAGCTTACTTTGTTCCCAGGTATTTCTTTCCATGGCCATATATTTTCTGATCTTGCGTTCTGCTGCGGTCAGGATGCTTTCCGGATTGATCAATTCATCTACCAGCCCAATTTTAAGCGCTTCCTCCGGACTGAATAGTTTCCCTTCCAGCAGACTTCTCGTGGCATGGGCCGTTCCAATCCAGAACGAATACAGGCTAAAAATGCTTCCGGGCACAATGATGCCCACCGGAACCTCATTGAGGCCGATAATCGCTTTTCCTTCCGACATGATTCTATAATCGCAGGCCAGGGCAATCACGCAGCCTCCAGCCGGACTATGGCCATTGATCGCCGCAACCAGTGGTTTACGGAAAGCTGTGATATTGGCCGTAAAGTCAAGAAAAAGGTGCCAGAAAGATTCTGCTTCTTCCTCTGAATAACCGTAAAGCTCAATTAAGTCCAGCCCTGCAGAGAAGAAATTCTCTTTTCCAGTGATGATCACTCCTGCAATATTGGGGTCTGAAGAGATGCTGTTCATCATGTCATTCAGTTCGGTGATCATCTCCCGGTTTAAAGCGTTGGACCTTCCGCGGTCTAGGGTAATCAGTGCTAAATGGTCTTTTATAGTGACTTTTATCGTATTCATAGGTTTGTTATTTTACTTCATAAGTGTAGACCGTTCTTGCCAGGTGGCCCATCAGGTCCATTCCTTCCAGAACGACTCTGTAAGTACCTGCCTCGTCGGTATTAAAGAATGTGAAATTAGTTTTTCCTGTGGCATCGCTCAGCAGCTGCGGGCCCCAATATACGGTAGATCTGAAATCTGGTGTGTTGCCAGGTTGAGGAACATCATATTTAGGCGAATAAAAATCTTTTGGAACGGAATAGCCTCTAGGATTAAAAACGATGAGCCCCGGTGTAGGTACAGCGGAAAAATTGCCAACTCCACGCTTCGTGGTGATCACCAACACACCTCCTGCACCATTGCTGCCATAAATGGCGGTATTTCCGATGGATTTAAGGATTTCAATCGTTTCAATATCTGGGACGTTGATGAAATCAAGGTCCGCATCCTGTAAAGGCATTCCATCCAGAACGATAGTCATCGGAATTCTTCCCCCATTTCTGGTCAGGTAGGCTTTCCCATTGGTAATGATCAGTCCGGCAATACGGCCTTGTAAACACATGGAGAGTTGAGGACAGGTAGAAAGTTGTTCGGCAGTAATGACCGCATCTGCTCTTCCGTTTCCATTTAAGTTCTGCGAGTTTTTGACCTTTGGTTTTTCCTGTGTGATTTTCACTTCTTTTAATTGTAATACCTTTTGTAATAATCCACGCTTGCTCTGGTCATCAAAATAGTTATTGCTTTGTTTTAAGTAGGCAGACAATGCTTCATTAACGTTGATTTCTAGGTCTCCAGTATTTTTGCTCTTCGTCACAATCTGTCCGGGAACCACATCCATTTTTACATCCAGTCGGGTTTTTCCCTTAGCAGTTCTTGCCTGGATGATGAATTTAGGATCATCAAGGAAAAGCAACCGATCGAAGTTAAACCTTCCTTGTGCATCTGTTAAGGTATCCAGCGTGAAGAATCCACTTGCTGTAGAAAGGAGTGTCACTTTGGTGTTTGGTACAGGTTTGCCTCCATAATTGACAATCGTTCCGCTAAAGCCTAAAGATTTTTCCGGTTGGAACTTGATGATCGGAGGGGTGTTATTGATGACATTTTTCCACAGGATTCTGCTCCATCCTTGCGTCAGCATCAGGTTGTCCATGTTTTGGATCACCTCTGGTCCTTCTTCAATAAAGTAATAATTGGGTTTTTCAATATAGCCAATCAGGTCGGAGGTAAGCAATAGGTTGCTGAGGATATTGCTTTCCGTTTCCGGCTCGGGTTTCACCGCATTGTTATTGGTTACCGCAACGGAGAACATGCCTTGTACTGGTGTTCCATTAAAGGTACTGTTGAGCTGGATGTCAACTTTCTCTCTTTTTGTATAGACTTTCTTCCCGGTGCTCAGCTGGACGTTTACCCGGTCTGCAGGATTATAAATAAAAGCTAATCGCTCGGCAATAGGCTTGTTGTCTTCAGAAAACAGGCTGAGCTGTAAAATGCCTTCCGTCAGTTCCTTTTTAGGAATGGTGACGGTGGCAAGCTGGTCTGCCATAGAAACAATCGGGCTGAAGATCACATTGCCATCATGCTGACCAACAAGTCTGAGCTTTGCAGGGCCAGTCAGGTCGGCACTTCTCATAATTTTGATCGTCAGCTTGTCTTTGTCGGTGCCAGTTACAGCCATGGTATAACCAGTACTTTGTACGATTGGAAGGTTAAAATCTTTTTCTGAGCCATCCGCAAATTTCACTTTGGCGATGTACCTGACGCCACCCTGAGGATTGATCACAAAGTTGCCCATGCCCAGGTGTTTGGTTGCAAAGCGATTGATTTCTAAGCCAGTCTGGTCCACAATGACCCCAGTGATGTTCTCGCCCAGGCCTGAGGAATTGACGGCTTTTACTGCCATTTTGGTCGGCAACCCCTCGATCAGGTTTCCGCTTTCCGGGAAAAACTGTACGTCAATTGATTTGGAAGTGGCTATGATTGGAATTTCACGGGTTACTTTTTGGTCTTCTCCCAAGTTGATGGTGGCCACAATCTTTCCTCGTTTATTGAGATCCGGCCGGGTGTTGAGTACGCTCAGTGCTATTTCTCCCTTTTCATTGGTGGTGGCTTTGCCCTTGAGAAAGCTTTTGGAATCCAGGATCACTTCATACCTGACTTCTTTCCCGGTATAAGGGTTCCCTTCTTTGTCTTTGAAGCTGATGTTTGCTGCCATCTTTTCGCCTTTATCTTCTTTACTATAGCTATAATTGGTATTGGTAAAGACTTTGTTGGTCCAGGAGTAACCTATTTTGATGGTCTTGTCGAAGAAGAACTCCGGACCGGCATTTCTCATCCACTGGGTATAGGCGCGGATTCTGTAATTTCCCTCTGCTAAGGTATCTGGCAGGCTAAAGTTTCCCCATGAAATGCCGCCTAGCACGGGAAGCTTCAATTGCTGCTGTACAGAATCTTTTTCGTTAATGAGCTCTACATACAGCAATTTGCTAATATCTGATGGCTCCTGACTGCTGCTATTGAGGAGGTAGGCTTTAAACCAGATGTTATCGCCTATGGCATAATAAGGCTTGTCGAGGTGAAGGTGAACCTTTTCCTGAGGATTCTTCAGATTGAACTCCTTCATCCTTTCGAGGAGGACATCAAAGTTATCGTTCAGGACTCCCGACGCAAAAGCGAGGAAGACACCGGTGATTAACAAAAGGGGATACAGCAATTTACGTTTCATATATTATGAGCATTAACAAAATAATAAAGCCTCAATATACAAATATTGAGGCTTAAAGTAAATTTAAAAGAAAGGGAATTAAGCGGTTAGAACTCGTTTTTCCACATCATGCTTTCCACCGGTTTAGTGGTCTTGTTGTTATATTTTGCATCTCCTTTATTGTTATACATGGTTTCAATTTCTCCATCTACAGCAAAATAGATCAGCTGTCCGATGGGCATGCCTGCATATATTCTTACTGGCTGTGCACAGGAAATCTCCAGTGTCCAGGTATTGCAGAAACCTACATCTCCTTTTCCGGCTGTGGCATGGATGTCGATACCCAGGCGACCAGTACTCGATTTACCTTCCAGGAAAGGAACGTGTGCATGAGTTTCTGTATATTCCAGGGTTACGCCCAGGTAAAGTGTGCCTGGCTGCAGGACAAATCCGTCTTTTGGAATCTCAAAGTTTTCAATTTTATTATGTGCCTTTGCATCCAGTACTCTATCGGTATAAGTAGCCAGGTATTTGCCTAAATGTACATCATAGGAGTTTGTACCCAGACATTCGGGCTTAAAAGGTTCAATTATGATGGTACCCTTCTCAATTTCTTCGAGAATTCGTTTGTCGGAAAGTATCATTTTATCAAGTATTGGGCTAAATTATGATTAATTTAAGATACTTTTGCATAGTTTTCTAAAATAGAGATGCCCGTAGTTTTTAATAAAAATATTGACGAGAATACCATACTTGCCGTATGGAAAATCGAAGAGACCGAAGAGCAGCTGCTTTCCGGCCTACAATTGAAACAGCATGAGCTGGATTTTATTTCCTCTTTAAGCAACGGGAAACGCCTGCTGCACTGGTTAAGCACCCGTGTATTGCTGAGAACCATGCTAAATACTTCTGAATATATTGATTGTCAGATGGATGAGCATGGTAAGCCCTTTCTACCCAACCTTGATTACCACATCTCCCTGAGTCATTCTTATGATTATGCAGCGGTGATTATCGGTAAAAACAGGAAAGTTGGCGTAGATATCGAGTTGATCAAACATAAAATCAAAAGTATCAGACACAAGTTTCTTTCTGATATTGAGCTGGCTCAAAAGCAAATTGGTGACAACATCAATGGCCTGTATGTTTGCTGGTGTGCCAAAGAAGCCATCTATAAATGGAATGGTAGAAAAGGCCTCGAGTTTAAGCAGGACATTTACATTAAACCTTTCAAATTAAAAAATGAAGGCAGTTTGAATGCACTGGTGACACTTCCTGAAGGGATGAAGGAGCTGACCGTGAATTACTTTAAAACTGCCGACGGCTATATGCTGGGTTATGTAGTCGCTTAATTTTCAAAAGATGAATAAGAAAGTAGCATTCATAGATTGGGGACTGACTGATTATCAGGAAGCCTGGGACAAGCAGGAAAAGATTTTTAATGAGACGATTGCGGTAAAAACCGGTAACCGGAATAATGGTACGGAATTGGAAACACCCAATTACCTGGTTTTTGTAGAGCATCCTCATGTGTATACCTTAGGGAAAAGCGGACATCCGGAAAATCTATTGCTCGATGAACAGGGACTGATCGAAAAAGAGGCTACCTATTATAAGATCAACCGTGGCGGCGACATTACCTACCATGGCCCCGGTCAGATTGTGGGGTATCCGATTCTTGACCTTGATAACTTTTTCACAGACATTCATCTTTACCTGCGCACATTGGAAGACGCCATCATGTTAACGCTAAAAGATTATGGCATTGAATCCGGCAGATCGCCTGGTTTTACTGGTGTATGGCTGGATGCAGATACAGATAAAGCGCGTAAAATATGTGCGATGGGCGTGAGGTGCAGCAGATGGGTCACCATGCATGGCTTTGCTTTCAATGTCAATGCCGACCTCAATTACTTCAAAAATATTGTCCCTTGTGGCATAGACGATAAAGATGTGACTTCGATGGAAAGGGAACTGGGGCGTAAACTGGATATCGAAGAAGTCAAAGGAAAGCTGAAAGGCCATATTGCCCATCTTTTTCAAATGGAGTTATTCTAATCTTCTTATCGTTAATTATAATTATTTCTTGGTTTTTTTACGTTAAATATTATCTTTACTGTAAAACAAAAAAATCATGAACTATAACAACGCGCTCTCTGATACCTCTGGAAGTTTCCTATTGGGTTTCGGTCTATTTTCCTTTGTACTGATTGTGCTGAACATTATCGGTATGTGGAAGATCTTCGTTAAAGCCGGAAAACCTGGCTGGGCATCGATCATCCCAATTTACAATACGATTGTCTTGATCGAGATTGTGGGTAAACCAACCATCTGGATTCTCTGGTTACTGATTCCATGTACAGCGCCTATTTTCAGCATCTGGCTTCTGAATTTACTGAGCAAAAGTTTTGGTAAAACGGAAAGTTACACGGTTGGACTGGTTTTACTTTCCTTCATTTTTGTTCCGATGCTAGGTTTTGGCAGTGCCAAATATTTAGGCCCTTCTGCGGCAGAAGCACAACGATTTAATGGTTTTGGCGGCAATGATCCTTTTAATCAGCCACCAGCTACCCCACAGTAATTGTTGAACTTAATGATATATCTGCGATCCGGCTGGTCTTCTTTTATAGCTCAGGCGGATCGCTTTTTTATCCCCTGCCCGGTCAAATACCTGACGGGAATAGATTGCCCGGGATGTGGCTTTCAAAGGTCTTTCCTGGCTTTAATCAATGGCAATTGGCAAGATAGCTTTCTGCTATATCCGCCAACCATACCACTTCTGCTCACTTTCAGCATCGCATTGCCTGCTCATTTCTTTTATAAGGGGAATACCGATAAACTCATTAAAGTGCTTTATCTGATCACCGGCACGATCATTCTGCTGAACTACGGTTATAAATTGTTTACAGGACATCTTCATACTTAGCCTTTCCGTATATCTATTTTATGAAATCCTTTCTGATATTTCTATCATTATTGGTATTATTGGCTTGCGAAAAAAATAATGCAAACACCATGATGCCTGCAGATACCCTGACTTATTTAGCCATTGGCGATTCTTATACCATTGGAGAAGCTGTTCCGCTGTCCGGTAATTTTCCTCATCAACTGAGCAAACTGTTAAAAGTCAAGGGGCTCGATGTAGGGACGCCAAAGATCATTGCCAAAACAGGTTGGACAACGTCAGAACTACAGCAAGGCATTAAAACTGCCGCAATAAACCAGAAATTTGACCTCGTGACCCTGCTGATTGGCGTAAATAACCAATATCGTGGGGAATCGAAAACGATCTACCGTAAAGAGTTTAAAGATTTGCTGGAAACTGCCATCGCATTTGCAGGAGGGCATAAAGCGCATGTATTTGTGGTCTCTATTCCAGATTGGGGGGCTACCCCTTATGGGCAGCAAAGTGGCAGGGATATTTCAGCTATTGCTGCAGACATTGATGCCTTTAATGCCATCAATAAGGAAGAAACACTGGCGCATGGCATCAGTTATACGGACATCACCGCAGCTTCACGTTTGGCAGCATCAGACGAATCTTTAGTCGCTTCAGATGGCTTACACCCTTCTGAGAAAATGTATTTGGATTGGGCAGTTCAGCTGGAACCAAAAGTAATAAAGGGCTTAAAATAAATTAAACCCTTTAATACTGCAGATTAACATTCCGGTAAACTGATCGGGATGTTGGTGGCCAACCCACCGTCGGAGGTTTCTTTATATTTGGAGTTCATATCCAATGCGGTTTCCCACATGGTATTCACTACGGCATCTAAACTTACTTTTGCTTTGTCAGGGTTACTCTGTAAGGCCAGCTGACTTGCAGTAATGGCTTTAATCGCACCCATGGTATTT
This sequence comes from Pedobacter polysacchareus, assembly GCF_019802255.1. Classification (GTDB taxonomy): domain Bacteria; phylum Bacteroidota; class Bacteroidia; order Sphingobacteriales; family Sphingobacteriaceae; genus Pedobacter; species Pedobacter polysacchareus. Next base: position 151,822 of record NZ_JAHYSS010000004.1, read on the forward strand.
CTTTCAATACATGGGATTTGTACCAGGCCTCCAATAGGATCGCAGGTTAAACCTAAATGGTGCTCCATCGCGATCTCTGCAGCCATTAACACCTGGCGCTGAGAACCACCTAAACACTCTGTGAGTGCCGCTGCGGCCATTGCGGAAGAAACACCGATTTCTGCCTGACAGCCACCCATTGCGGCTGAAATAGTGGCGCCTTTTTTGAAAATACTGCCTATTTCTGAGGCACAGGCAATAAACTGGGTGATTTTCTCATCCGTATAACCATCGCAGAAAGCAATATAATATTGTAATACTGCCGGAATTACGCCCGCTGCACCATTGGTAGGTGCAGTGACCACACGTCCAAAGGAAGCATTTTCTTCATTAACAGCCAGGGCAAAACAGCTCACCCAATCCAGGATATAGTTGAAACCATTGCCCCCTGCTCTGATGGCCATAAGCCAGGTTTCATAATTGGTATAAGTTTGATTTCCTACCAGTCGCTTATTCAAGGCACAAGCTCTTCTGGCAACGTTTAGTCCGCCGGGTAAGAATCCTGCTGTATGACAGCCTCTGTAGGTACAGTCTTTCATCACATTGAAATGCTGCATGATGCCTTTCCTGGTTTCGACTTCTGTACGCCAGGCCAGTTCATTTTCCATCACCACTTCTGATACCTTTAATCCGGTAGTCAGGCACCAGTGTAAAAGATCTGCTGCTTTCTCCACCGGGAAGGGCAGGTCAACCTGTTCTTTGTCACTGCCACTTTCTCCTTCTTTCACCACAAAACCACCACCTATAGAATAATAGGTTTCAGAAATTGCTTTTCCAGTATTCAGGAAGGCTTGAAAAGTAACCGCATTGGGGTGGAAAGGAAGACTTTCAAAGAAAAGGAAGACCAGGTCTTCGTCGTAATCGAAGCTGATGTTTTTTTCGCCGTTCAAGTTCAAGACTTTATAAGTTTTGATCTCTTCTACGGTAGAATCAATGGAGTTTACATCGAAGGTAACCGGATCTGCGCCAATTAATCCTAATAGGATGGCCACATCGGTTCCGTGTCCTTTTCCTGTTTTGGCCAGGGAACCATATAATAGAATTTTGACCTGCTCTACTTGTTCCAGCAGGTCTTGCTGTTTTAATAATGCAGTAAATTGCTGAGCCGCCCGCCATGGACCTAAAGTATGTGAGCTGGATGGCCCAACACCTATCTTAAAAATATCAAAAACTGAGATCTGTTCCCTTTGCATCTTACAAAGCTAAGATAGTTCCGGGACATTTTAAGCTATTTATTGGCCTGTAAGCTGATTTTGTGGGTGTTAATGGGGTTAAAAGTCAAAGGCAATGAGCTTTTTGTCCTGCAGCATGCGGTCTACAAAGATTTTATGGTTTTTAGGGCTTCCGATAGCGACCCAGGTACCACTGATGGTGCCATTGGCCAATTCCTGTTTCCCTCTGGTTAAACGCAGTCCTGAACCTTTAAGGTCCTCTTCATATTTTTCCAGGCTCTCCTCTTCATATTTCTTGACGATACGGTAAGTTCTTTTGGTAAATCGCTGCTCTACCATTTCCTCGAGATAAGGAAATATAAAGAGGGCGGCAAGTACGATGAGGGTGACGCCGGTGGCCTGCTCATAATATCCAGCTCCGGTAGCCATGCCAATTGCGGCAACAATCCAGATCACACAGGCGGTAGTCAGGCCTTTGACTTGGTTTTCTTCTTTAAAGATCACTCCGGCACCCAGGAAACCAATCCCGGTCACAATATTAGAGGCAATACGGTCATGACTCATGATACCGATTTTTATCGATAGGATGGTAAACAGGGTGGAGCCTAATCCGATCATGATCATCGTTTTTAGTCCGGCCTGCTTACTCCTAAGCTCTCTTTCCGCGCCAATCAGGCCACACAATAGGGTGGCCAGTAAAAACTTATTGGCCTCCGTTTGTGTCATAAAATGACTGTTTTCTAAAATGTTCTGCATAGCTTGTTGTTGGTTAAAGATAGCAAGCTTTCCTCATAAAAAACAAAAAGCCCCAGAATCAAAATTCTGAGGCTTTTGTAATTGTATTGGGTTGATGAATTACATCATTCCACCCATACCACCACCACCCATTGGAGGCATACCTGCACCAGCAGGAGCATCTTCTGGATCGTCAGCTAATACGCATTCTGTTGTTAACAACATCGCTGCGATAGAAGCTGCGTTTTCTAGTGCTACACGACCTACTTTAGTTGGATCGATTACACCGGCAGCGATTAAGTTTTCATATACATCAGTACGTGCATTGTAACCGAAGTCAGCAGTACCTTCTTTAACTTTTTGTACTACGATAGAACCTTCAATACCTGCATTCTGACAGATTTGACGTAATGGCTCTTCGATTGCGCGTTTAACGATAGCGATACCAGTAGTCTCATCATCATTCACACCTTTCATGCCTTCTAAAGCTTCGATAGCGCGGATGAAAGCAACACCACCACCTGCAACGATACCTTCTTCTACAGCTGCACGAGTGGCATGTAAAGCATCATCAACACGGTCTTTTTTCTCTTTCATTTCAACTTCAGAAGCTGCACCAACATAAAGAACTGCAACACCGCCAGCTAATTTAGCCAAACGCTCTTGTAATTTCTCTTTGTCATAATCAGATGTAGTGGTCTCGATTTGAGATTTAATCTGGTTCACGCGAGCTTTGATGTCATCAGAACTACCAGCACCATTGATGATCGTTGTATTGTCTTTATCAACAATAACTTTCTCAGCAGTACCTAGGTAAGTAAGGTCAGCATTTTCTAATTTATAACCTCTTTCTTCAGAAATTACAGTACCACCAGTTAAGATCGCGATGTCTTCTAACATTGCTTTTCTACGGTCACCGAAACCTGGAGCTTTAACAGCCACAACTTTCAGAGATCCACGGATCTTGTTCACTACCAATGTAGCCAATGCTTCGCCATCTAAGTCTTCCGCAATGATCAATAATGGTTTACCTGTTTGTACTTGTTTCTCTAAAATTGGCAACAATTCTTTCATGTTGCTGATTTTTTTGTCGTAGATTAAGATGTAAGGGTTTTCTAATTCCGCTTCCATTTTATCTGCGTTAGTTACAAAGTATGGAGATAAGTAACCGCGGTCGAATTGCATACCTTCTACTGTTTTTACTTCAGTTTCAGTACCTTTTGCTTCTTCAACAGTAATTACACCATCTTTACCTACTTTGCCCATTGCCTCAGCAATTAGGGAACCAATCACCTCATCATTGTTTGCTGAAATAGAAGCAACTTGTTTGATTTTGTTATTGTCTTCACCTACGGTTTGAGATTGTGCTTTTAAGTTCGCAACGATTGCAGTAACGGCTTTGTCAATACCACGTTTCAAATCCATTGGATTTGCACCAGCAGCAACGTTTTTAATACCTGCAGTTACGATTGCTTGTGCCAATACAGTTGCAGTTGTTGTTCCATCACCTGCGATATCTGCAGTTTTAGAAGCAACTTCTTTTACCATTTGAGCACCCATATTTTCGATAGGATCTTTTAATTCGATCTCTTTCGCTACAGTCACACCATCTTTAGTAATCGCTGGTGAACCGAATTTCTTGTCAATAATTACGTTACGTCCTTTTGGACCTAGAGTTACTTTTACCGCATTAGCCAAAATGTCAACACCTCTTTTCAGGGCGTCACGGGCTTCTACATTATATCTTACTTGCTTTGCCATTTTAAAATATTGTTATTAATGATTGATTGTAATAAGGTTGAATAGGTTAATTCAACGACTAAAGAATTGCGTAAAGGTCAGATTCACGCATAATAAGATACTCTTTACCTTCGAAAGTAATTTCAGTACCACCGTATTTACCATATAATACCACATCGCCAGCTTTAACGCTCAATGGGATTAGGCTACCTGTAGCTTCGGCATATTTGCCTGGGCCTACTGCAACTACTGTTCCTTGCTGAGGTTTTTCTTTAGCTGTATCGGGGATATATAGACCCGAAGCTGTTTTTTCTTCGGCAGGAGCAGCTTCAATTACTACTCTATCTGCAATGGGTTTAATGTTTAAAGCCATAACTTATTCTTGTTTTTAATTTTAAAATTAATGTAAGGATTACGTGCTCCCTATATATCAGTTTCTATGCCAAGCAGGTTTTGCTTGCCAAATTTACACGGCATTGTCAGCTAATAGATTAGACGAAACTATTTTTGTGTCAGAGTGGCAGAATTGTGAACCAAGGAGAGAAAAAATAAAGGCATAAAAAAAGTCCGGTATAAGCATACCGGACTTTAGATATTTTTTTAAAATCTCTTATTTCTTTGCAGTATCTGCAGGAGCAGTTGCTGGAGCGGTTGCCGCTGGAGCTGATGATCCAATTGGAGATGGGGTAGGCATTTTGTCCAAATGTTCCTGGATTTTAGAGTCTACAGCAGCTGCTGTTCCACCTGTTTTTGCAATGGTCGTAATAGATAATGTAAGCACTACGATTAATGCTAATAATACCCAGGTACCTTTTTCAAGAACATCACCTGTACGTTGAACGCCAAACATATTGCTGCCTGATCCACCTGTTGCAAGGCCACCACCTTTAGGGTTTTGTATCAAAACAAATAGCGCTAAGGCAATGCAGACAATGATTAGTAAAATAATTAAAAATAGCATAATCGGTTATATGGTTAAATTTTCTTTTCTATGGATTGGATAAGGTCGGCAAAGTAACGGCTTTTTTCTGGAAACTTCAAACTTAATTTTTCATAAGTCTCTATGGCCTTGTCGTAAAGCATTTGTTCGATATAGATCTTCGCCAGTGTTTCTGATACGAGGTCATTATGATCTTCTGCGCTCTTTTTAGCCTTGTTTTCGGTATTGATGTGCTCGGCTTTCGGCGGACTGATCTGCGGATCATTTTTCAGGAAGCTGTCAATGATTTCAGTTCCTTTAGTATTCAGGTTTCCCGGAATATATTCCGCTGCAGGTTCGTCGGTCAATGGACTTTGTAAATGGAAGATGTGTTCCACATATTGCTGCTGCAGTTCATTAGCCTTGCCCGGCTCATTAGATTTAGACTCCTGTGCTTCCGGACTTGCCTTTGGCGTGGTATAAGGCTGAAAAATCTGCTGGTATTCTTTCCTGGTTTTATGTAACCACCACAAAAAGGTGAACGGCAACTGGTCGTCATCATATTTACTGACGATCACCGGGTCTTCCTGTTTGGCGATTTCCTTTTCTATGGCAGCCAGACGTTCTTCTTCCCGTAAAACGGATTCAGGAACAGGTTCTGGACTAAAGTTATCCTGAAAAGCGAAAAAGTCGGTAGATACAATGTTTTCCAACACGAAATCATCAGTCTCCGGCATCAAATCTTCCATCACTGGATTTGTTTCTTCTGATTCTGCCGGTACTTCATCCAGGACAATCTCATCTAATGTTTCTGCCTGATTACTCAGCAGGTCGAAAGCAGGAGATAAAACAACATTGAATTTTGTATCTACTAAATATTCCGGTTCGTAAATGAAGTTATGGAGCAATTGTCCATTTGTATATAAAGCAGCGGTAGCCAGGAAGCTGTTTTCTTCTGAAGCTTCCAGATTGGCTTTCGCCAGTAAAAGGTGCAGTGGTTGAAAATACGGATATTTCGACACCAGATCTTTGAGCATAGGCGCATGATCGGGTCTTACCTTTTCAGGTTCCGCTAATAATACTTCCAGTTCTTGTCTCATGTCTAATTCCTGCTCCACGTTGCTAAGTTAACAATTGAATTTTCAAATTCTACCAATTTGCAAATGCGCGGTTAAAAATATCTGTTGTAATCAAATCCATTACTTTTTTGATATTATCCGCTTCCAGTTGAGTGGCATTACCACCCGCTGTTGGATAATCAGAATAACGTTCAATAGGCTCTTCAAAGCTCATTTTGGGATTCAGGTTGTTGGTGTATTTTACATTGACACGAATGGTCAACCTGTTTAGCGGAGAGGTATTCCCAACGCCAGAGTTATTCGCATCCACAATCGTTGCCGGGCGAATGTCAAAATTGGTAATGCTGCCAGAAAAAACTGCATCCGGATCATTTGTCGTAATGTTCAGACGGGTCTGGTTACGAATCATGTTTTTTAATGCTTCCGTGAAGTTGGTCGACATGGTCGGGACTACTAAAGTTGCATTGTTTTCAAAAAAGAGCACGTTTGCTGTTTTCATCTCCGGCGGGATAGATGCCCCGCTAAATTTAATCGAACAAGCGCTGAAAAGGCCTACAACCAGCAGCAATAATAACTTTTTCATTCGTATGTTTTTAATTCTTTGACAATTGAGCTCAGACTAGCTTAGGTTGAGTTCTTTAATTTTTCTATAAAGCGTACGCTCCGAAATGCCCAGCTCCTGTGCAGCAAATTTGCGTTTTCCTTTGTGTTTCTTCAGGGCTTTTTTAATCAGGTCAGATTCTTTATCAATGAGCGATAATGATTCTTCCACTTCTTCCGCTTCCTGTGTATAGTTATAGTCTAAGGGCGCATTCTGAGCAGGCTTCTTAATGGTAAAAGTTGGCTCATTAACGGTTTGGTCTACTTCCTGATATAGCTGATTGATGTAATGCGTATTGTCGGCAATGATGTGAGAAGTATTTCCGCCGCTTTGAATGATCTCTGCAACCAGTTTCTTCAACTCCATCATGTCTTTCTTCATGTCAAACAGCACTTTGTAAAGGATGTCGCGCTCGGTATAATCTTCTTTAGAACTGCCATTGATCGCCATAGGCAAATTGGTAGCGCTTTCATTTGGAATATAATTCAGCAAGGCGGCAGCCGTCACATTACGGTCTTTCTCCAATACACAGATTTGCTCCGCAATGTTTTTCAGCTGTCGGACGTTACCTGGCCAGCTGTAATTGCTGAGCATTTGTATCGCATCCGGTTCCAGCTGGATCCCAGGGCTTCTGTATTTATCGCTGAAATCAGCAGAGAATTTTCTGAATAAAAGGTAGATGTCTTCTTTACGCTCATGCAAAGCAGGGATGCGCAAAGGCACGGTGTTCAGCCTGTAGTATAAATCCTCACGGAATTTACCCGATTTAACGCGGTTATACACGTCAACGTTGGTAGCGGCAATAATCCTGACATCTGTTTTCTGTACTTTAGAAGAACCTACACGCAGGTATTCTCCACTTTCCAGAATTCTAAGTAAGCGTGCTTGTGTACCCAATGGCAATTCGGCCACCTCATCTAAAAATATCGTTCCGCCATTGGCCACTTCAAAATAACCTTTACGGGCCTCATGTGCTCCGGTAAAAGATCCTTTCTCATGTCCAAAAAGCTCTGAATCTATCGTTCCTTCAGGAATGGCACCGCAGTTAACGGCAATAAATGCACCGTGTTTGCGGGTACTCATCTGGTGGATGATGTGAGAGAAGACCTCTTTACCACTTCCACTTTCTCCGGTAATTAATACAGACATGTCTGTTGGCGCAACTTGTCTGGCAATATCTATTGCCCGGTTCAATAGCGGAGAGCCACCAATGATACCGAAGCGGTTTTTAATGTCTTGTATGTCCAAAGTAATTTGTCTTTATTGATTAAACAATTTCAGGTACTTCAACGGCAATGGTTCCTAATAAGGTAGCAGATGTACAGCGGTCAATATAAACATTTACATAAGTTCCAGCTTTAACACCAGGCGCTGCAGGGAAAACCACCATCGCATTCTGATCATTTCTTCCACAAAGGTCAAGGTCAGATTTTTTGGAAGTACCCTCCACTAAAATTCTAACAGTTTTTCCAACAAATTGTTGTAGGCGCATTAAAGAAGTTTCCTGTGCTTTCAGTAATATTTCTGCTAACCTGCGTTTTTTCACCGGTTCAGGAATATCATCTGCCAGTTTTCTGGCTGCCAGTGTACCTGGTCTTTCAGAATAACTGAAGGTAAATGCGAAATCATAACCTACATAATCCATGATGCTCAATGTTTCCTGGTGTTCTTCTTCTGTTTCCGTACAGAAACCAGCGATGATGTCCGAAGAAATTGCGCATCCTGGAATGATGCGTCTGATGGCATCAATTCTATTGATATACCATTCTCTGGTATATGTTCTGTTCATCAATTCCAATACCCTGCTGCTTCCAGATTGAACTGGCAGGTGGATGTAATTACAGATGTTATCGTATTTGGCGATGGCATATAATACCTCGTCAGTAATGTCTTTAGGGTGTGAAGTAGAAAATCTGATCCTCAATTCAGGACTGATTAAAGCTACTTTTTCCAGTAATTGTGCAAAGTTTACTTCGATTTCTGCAGTTTCTTCCGCATCAGCGCCTTTCCATTTGTAAGAATCTACATTCTGTCCCAACAAAGTGACTTCTTTATAACCTTTGTCGAACAGATCCTGTGCTTCTGCAAGGATGGAATAAGGGTCTCTGCTTCTCTCGCGTCCTCTTGTAAAAGGAACGACGCAGAAAGAACACATATTATCGCAGCCACGCATGATCGAAATGAATGCAGTGATGCCATTGCCATTCAGGCGAACCGGACTAATGTCTGCATAAGTCTCCTCGCGGGATAGCAATACATTAATGGCTTTATGACCATCTTCTACCTGACTGATCAATTGAGGAAGGTCACGGTAAGCATCCGGGCCAACCACCATGTCCACTAATTTCTCTTCTTCCAGGAATTTTGATTTTAAACGCTCTGCCATACACCCTAAAACGCCAACCACCAATTTGGGGTTTCTACGTTTTTCCGCACCAAACTGCGACAGTCGGTTGCGGACTCTTTGCTCCGCATTTTCGCGGATAGAGCAGGTATTGATAAAGACTACATCTGCTTCATGATAATCACCAGTGGTTTCAAAACCCTGATCTTTTAAAATCGAGGCAACGATCTCACTATCTGCGAAATTCATCTGACAGCCATAGCTTTCAATGTATAACTTTCGGCCATTACGGACCTCTGGTGCATCAATAACTAAAGCCTCGCCCTGGCGCTCTTCATCGTGTGTCTTATCTGTAAGCTGTAAATCAATCATAAATGGTTAACATTTTTCTGGGCTCCAAAAATACACAATTAAATTTAGAAATGACAAAGTGGCAGAATCTTAAACGGAAAGAAATTTTTATGGAAAAAATCTAAAAACATATAGGACCTTTTTCAGGATCCATTGTCTTTGAGGAGAAATAACAGCTAAACTCCCTTTAAATATGTTCAAATGCCTGTTCGCGAAAACCCCTAAGGACCTGTATGGCTGGTTTGGTGATTATTCTTCCTGGACGGAACTGGCCGCAGAAACCAGTGGATATGACGCAGCAGTGATTCTTGAAAAAACAAAAAATGCCATCCTGAAAGTGAAAAATGGAACAGCAGTATATGAAAGAGATTCCCTGAACCTGCCGAAAAAGGAGTATCCTTTTCCTTTAATCTCTTTTTTAATGCACAGTGCAGCACTGAAAAAGAGGCCGCTGCGTGTACTTGATTTTGGAGGCTCATTGGGTAGTACCTATTTTCAGGTCAAGGAATTTTTAACTGAGGGTGTTTGTGCCAGCTGGAATGTAGTAGAGCAGGAGCATTATGTTACCTGTGGTAAAGCGCATTTTGAAGATGATCAGCTGAAATTTTATACCAGCATCGCTGAAGCATTAAAGTCCACAGAAATCGACCTGGTCATCCTTTCATCAGTAGTACAGTACCTGGAAAAACCACATGAGTTTTTGAAAGAACTGGTTGCCTATCAGTTCCCATTTTTATTGTTCGACCGTACTGCTTTCCATCATGGAGATCAGGATCGGCTCACCCTACAAATTGTACCTCCACAAATATATGCGGCTTCTTACCCCTCCTGGTTTTTTAATCAGCAGGGGTTTTTAAGCCATTTCCAGAATCATTACCAACAGATCGCAGAATTTTCTTCCTATGTAAAAGGAGAAGAAACGATGCTGATCAATGGGAAAGAACTGGGTTACGACAAAGGTTTTTACTTTATTAATTCATCAGGATATGCTTAAATTCTGTACGCTTTTTAATACCACCTATCTTTCCCGTGGCTTAGCCATGTACCATTCTCTGGAGCAAAACTGCCCGGACTTTCATTTGTATATTTTCGCGTTCGATGCGCATTGCTATGAGGTGTTGTCAAATATGACACTCCCAAAGGTGAGCGTCATCTCCCTGGAAGAATTTGAAAATGAAGCACTGCTGGCGGTAAAACCGGGGCGGACTGCACAGGAATACTGCTGGACTTCCGCTTCCTCCACCATTAAATATTGTATAGAAAGTTTTAAGCTGGACCATTGTACTTACGTGGATGCCGACTTATTATTCTTCAGCAATCCTCAGGTGTTGATGGATGGAATGGCTGAAAAATCGGTGCTCATTACGGAACACCGTTATACACCTTGTTACGACCAGTCCGTTAAAAGCGGCATTTACTGCGTGCAGTACATGACCTTTAAGAATACAGAAGAAGGGATGGAGGTGCTGAATTACTGGGTAGATTCCTGCCTGGAATGGTGTTTCAACAGGATTGAAGATGGGAAGTTTGGTGACCAGAAGTACCTGGACAACTGGACAACGCAGTTTTCCTGTGTGCAGGTATGCGAGCATCTCGGTGCAGGAGTTGCACCCTGGAACATTCAGCAGTATAATTTTAAGTCGAAATCTGGAAAGCCAAGAGGTGTGGAACTAGCCAGCGGTCAGGAGTTTGACCTCGTGTTTTACCACTACCATGGCTTCAGTTATTCGATGAAAAACAGCTATATGCTGACGCATGCGGTTTATCAGCTCAGCAGAAATCAGATCAAACAAATTTACAGACCCTATGTAGCGGCACTTTCTATCGCTGAGCGAAGGATCAATACCACAGATCGCAACCTGATTCCTCATGAGATTAACAATGAAATGGAGTTGATTACCAGGGTTTTAGGACGATTCCTGATTTTTTCTCTGCTGGGCTATTATAAAAATTTATATACCAAAAGATCTTTTCAGTATAGCTTTATATATTAATAAAATGTAGCAGTAAGGATCTTCAATAAATTAGTATTTTAGTCGCCGACTAAAATACTAATATGTGGGATGTTAAAGGTCAGGGATTTACATTATTCAGGATAGGGGTGTTGTGGATGATGGCTGTGCTGGCAGGCTGTAAAAAAGAACCGGTGCAAAGTCAGAAGATTAAACCCCCACTGAGGTCTTATGTAGTCACTGCAAGGATAGATAAAAAGGGAACAAATACAGACTCTGAAGGTACTGCGGTACTCAAGGGTGATTATGATCAGGGAACCAAATTATTAAGGTATTCACTGGAGTATGAGAAAATAGTGCCCGAACAAATTAGTTTGCGAAATGGAGTGAAGGGCTCTAAAGGAACATTAATCCTGGAGCTGTATAAGCCGGGGAGTACCAAATTGGGCGCTCCTTTGTCTGGGTCAATTGTATTGACACCCCTGCAGGAAAGGAACCTGCTGAAAGGACTCTGGTTTGTTGCAATCAATACTTTACAGCGTTCTCCTGAAATTTCAGGAGTGCTTACCTTGAAACAAAGCTAAGCAGCGGATGAGTAAAGCAGAGATGAATACCGGGCCTGATGATGATTTGTTGCTGATGGATGCCATCAGAAATAAAGATAGAAAGGTGTTTGAAGCCTTTTATAAAAAGTATTACCGACAGCTGTTTATCCTCGCTTTTAGATATGTAGGGAAAACTGAAGCTGCAGAAGAGATTGTACATGATTTGTTTATTAATATATGGAATAAAGCCGGTCATTTAAATATTCAGTATGCGATGAAAAGCTATTTGTTCCGGTCAATTGTCAATGCATCCCTGAACTTCCTGAAAAAGGAAAAGCAGGATGCCGTAAAACAGCTGACCTATCTGGCCGATCTGCAGCCTGAAAATCCGGAAGAAGAAAACCTAAACAAAGAAGAATTGTTGTTGAAAAATCTGGAAGAAGCACTGGCACTCTTACCTCCGAAATGTAAAGAGGTGATGTACCTGAGCCGATTTGGTAAATTGAAACAACAGGAAATTGCCGACCAGATGAATATCTCGTTGAAAACAGTTAAAAACCATTTGACATATGGCTTTCAGAAGTTAAGGGAACACCTCGGAAAGTCTGCAGCGCTCTTGCTGGCGATAGTTGTGTTCCTAAAAACGCTGTTACGTTAAACCGCCTGATATGAAAAATTTTGAAACAAATGAATCGTTTATTTTTTCCCTGATCATAGAAGATCTCGAAGAAACGATTAGTGCGGAAAATAAAATAATCCTCAGCCAATGGAGAAATGCAGATCCGGAAAATGAAAAACTTTACCAGGAATTTTTAGGGGTACAGATCAACCTGGATAAATTGATGGAACGACACGAGCTGGATGCACATCATTCCTGGACTGTGCTGGATCAGAAACTCGACCAGGATACGTCATTCTTTTCGGAACATAACGATCAGGTTCCTACCTTGAAAAATAAGAACATGTCTTATTTCTGGATCAAAGTAGCAGCCATGTTCTTGATTTTATCAACACTGGGCTACGGTTACTTCTTTTGGAAAAATAAGGATATTGTGATCAATACCGGAACTGCCATGCTCACCAATGTGGTGCTTCCTGACGGTACAGACCTAAAACTTAATGCAGGAACGAGCATTAGCTATAGCAAGAATAACTTTCTGGCAGATCGTAAACTGGTGCTGATCAAAGGAGAGGCCTTTGTTCAGGTAGCTGCCAATCCTACTTCGCGTTTCAGGGTGGAACTGGGAGAGGTAGAAGCGAAAGATATTGGTACGCGCTTTAACATCATTAGAAATGAAAATCAATCTGCGGTAACTGTGGAAGAAGGACAAGTTGAGTTATGGGAATACGGAACCGTCAGAAAAGTAAACCTGACTGCAGGTAAACTTGGTATTTATGACGTTGTGAATAAAACATTAATGGCCATTGATAATCCTGATCCAAACTATAAAGCATGGCTGGACAAGAGTTTCGTCTTTAATGCCGTTCCGCTGCCGGAAGTACTGCAAAAACTGGAAACAGTTTATCAGACTAAAATTGAGATGCAAGGGCAGGAGTTGAAGCATAGAAAGCTGACTGCAAAATTGAAGTATCAGCAGCCGGATAGTGCCTTAGCAGTGATTGCTGCTACTTTAGATTGTCAATTGATCCAGCGCAATGGAAAGTTTGTTTTAGCCGGTAAATAATGACTTTCTATTTTCGCACGCTGATATGCCTTTTATTATTATTTGCTGCGGGAACAACGCTTGTCTCCGCTCAGCATAAAAGCGTACTTAATCATCCGGTCAGCATTTATGTGCCTGCTGATTCTCTCCTCCGCGTATTGAAATTATTGGAAGAGAAAGCAAAATGTAATTTTGCCTTTGATCCGGACTTATTGAGAAATAAAAAATCAGCAGCGCTAAATTTCGTTCAAACACCATTGTCGGAGGTTTTAAGCCAATTGTTATTTGGCTCTAATTTGGGTTTTACGCTGGTAGGGAAGGACATTGTGATCAGCCCACTCAAAGAAAAAAACTGGACCATTAGTGGTCATGTTCGGGACCAGGCGAGTGGGGAGGCCTTGATTGGAGCCACTGTTTACCTGCCCAGCCTTGGCCTAGGCATTAATACCAACCAATACGGTTTCTTTTCCTTGTTTATCCCTGAGGGGACTCATAAATTAATGATCTCCAATACCGGCTTTCAAACGCGGGAAGAAATCATTCGCCTGGATCAGGAGCTGCAACTCAATATCGAGCTTGCCTTAAAGACCAACCGCTTAGAGGAAGTAGAGATAAAATCAAGCAACATTACGCCAAATCCTATTCTCCTAAATGAACAGAATTTAGGCCCTGCCCAGTTAAATAATGCCGCATATTATGCCGGTGAAGTAGATGTAGTGAAAAGATTGCAAATGCAGAACGGTATAAAGTCATTGTCGGAAGGCAGTTCAGGCCTGTTTGTGAGGGGAGGAAACTCCGATCAGAACCTAATTCTACTCGATGAGGCCATCGTGTATAACCCTTCACATTTATATGGACTGGTTTCTGTTTTTAATCCGGATGTGGTCAATAATATCCAGGTATACCGGGATTATATCCCCGCGAATTTTGGCGGGCGGCTCTCTGCCGTAGTCATCAACCGGATGACTGAAGGGAATAATAAACAGTTCCAGCTGAGTGGAGGACTCAATTTTCTTTCTGCACGCATTGCCGCCGAAGGACCTATTGTAAAAGATAAAAGTTCTTTTATTGTCGCCTTTAGAAGGAGCTTACTAGATGTTTTTCAAAGTAAGTTTAAGCTGTTCAATCCTTTTTCCGTGTATTATGATATCAATGCAAAGGCGAATTATAAGCTCAACCAAAATAACACCATTTTCTATTCTGTTTATGCCGGAAAAGATAAATTACTCTCTGAGAACGCCTATACCAACAACTGGGGAAACCTGACTTCCACCTTCCGCTGGAACCATGTTTTTAACGCCACTATTTTTCAAAACGTATCATTGATCTATAGCAATTACAACAACCTGCTGGATTTAAATGCAGATACGCTATCGCAAAAAACACAGTGGCAAACGAGGGTAAGGGATGTGACGCTGAAAGCGGATTATACCTATTACCTGAATCCTTTAAATCAGATTAAATTTGGCGGCTCGGGTATCTACCACCAGTTTAATCCTGGTGAGGCGAAACAATCACCGAATGATGAGTTCAATATTCCTGGAGACCAGAGTCTGGAAGCAGCATTGTACTATTCGCAGCGCCTCAGTTTAAGTGCGCATTTTGAATTGGATTATGGCCTCCGTCTGAGTTTATTTAAAAATAATGAACTGCGCAATAATGTGTTTGACGACCAGGGCAACCGGATAGAAATGCATGAGGTTAAACTGTTTGTAAATCCAGAACCCCGTTTCAACCTGAGTTATCTGCCAACTAAAGACCAGCGCTATTTCTTTACTTACAACCGGAATTTTCAATACCTACAGCTGATTCAAAATAGTACACTGGCATTTTCTTCTCTGGAACCCTGGATCCCAGCTTCAAAAAATATCAAGCCACAGCGCTCAGACTATTTTTCTCTGGGCTACCGCTATATGCCCAATCGGTATACCTGGTCGGCAAACGCCTATTACAAGCGGATGGAGAATCAGCTGGAACTGACAGACCACGCTCAAATCATCAAAAATCCTGAAGTCAGGCAGCAATTGAAATCGGGAATGGCCAGGGCTTACGGGATGGAACTGGAGCTCACTAAAACGGAAGGACAGTTTTCCGGTACCCTTGCCTATAGCTATTCCAGGGTATTCCGAAAAATAGAGTCGCTCAATTTCGGACAAGAGTTTGTAGCCAATTACGACATCCCTCATGAGCTGAAAATTACCGCTAAATACGATATGACTAAGCGGTTGTCTTTCCAAAGCTTCTTTATTTGTTCAACAGGCAGACCGTTAACCCTTCCCGTTGGCTATTATCAGCATGATGGATTAAACGTACCTATTTTTGAAGAAAGAAATACGGCCAGATTTCCAGTGTTCAGCAGACTGGACCTTTCCGCACAATACCAGTTCAAGAGCAGGATCGCCGGCGAAAGATTCCTATCCAGCGTGCTTTCTGTAGGTGTTTACAATCTTTATAACCGCAAAAACCCATTGTATTACCACTTGAATCCTTCTTCTTTTGAAGCAAAAAAGAGTAGTATTGAGTATGGTTTAGGAATTTATCCATGGATAGCTTACAGTTTTAAAATTTAGGATGAAAAGACATCGTTTAACTTTAGCACTATTGCTCTTACTGGGCTTTTCCAGCTGTAAGAAAACACTGGATGAGCGGTTTCTATCTCCCAAGCGTCAGTACGATCTTGCAGTGGAAGGGGGCTACAATACCCGCATTTCCACACAATCTATCCGGTTAACTAAGCCTGCCTTAACCGTAGATGGACAGCCTACGCCTATTTCAAAGGCAGTGGTTAGCATGAATGACGGTAAATCGGAAATGATATTCAAAGAATCTGCTACCGCAGGGCTCTATACTTCAACAAGCAACAATGAACCTAATTATAATGGTGCCTATAAACTGAAGGTGGTTTACAATGGACAAACCTATACCGCAGTGGATACCCTAAGGCAGGTGGTCAATATTGTGGATGATTTCCTGCCCCTTTCTACCAGCTTACTCCCAGATGGTACTTATGCCGGTACCATTCCAAAACATACTTTCGGCTACCTGAATCCTAATAAATGGATGATTTCCTATAAGGATATTCCACAATGGAACCCTGGTAAGTTCGACCAGTCCAAATATTACAGTTATACTCATTTTCTGGGCTCCCCAAATTCCTTGTACCCACTCAATAATCTGAAAAGGGATTTTGTGCTGGGTAAAGACGATTACCTGTACATCTATAAAATCTCCCTTTCCGAGCGTTATGCCAAATACCTGTATGATGTGTTTATGGAAACGGATTGGAATGGATTGTTTTCTGCGGTACCGGTCAATGCCACAGGAAATATAACCGGAAATGCACAGGGGTACTTCTATGCGATTGATGTGGATGCTGGAAGATATAAAGCCAGTGAACTTTAATTATGGCCTCGATATTGCAGTAGTTCTGTAAGCAAGGCAATATGGAAAAGGACAAATCAGGAAAGAAAACATGGTGGAAATGGCTGTTGGGAAGTTTAGGGGTGATTTTGGTGCTCATTGGCGGACTAGCCTTTTACTTCAGTACCAAATGGAAACCACTGATCTCTGAGAAGATCAAAACAGGCATACAAGAAGGTTCCGCAGGACTTTATCACCTGGATTTTAAAGACATTCACCTCAACTTGCTGACGGGAACGGCCTCCTTGGATGAAGTCAGCCTTGTTCCTGATACCGCCGTATTTAACCGTTTAAAAGCACAGGGAGCTGCACCTATTCATATCTTTCAATTGAAAGTTAAAAAAGTGCAGGTCAACCACCTGGGATTGCTCAATGCATACTTTAAGAAAACAATTCACATCAACAGTATTGTCCTTGATCAGCCCTCCATCAATATGCTGCATTACCA
Source organism: Pedobacter polysacchareus (assembly GCF_019802255.1). GTDB lineage: Bacteria > Bacteroidota > Bacteroidia > Sphingobacteriales > Sphingobacteriaceae > Pedobacter > Pedobacter polysacchareus. Next base: position 168,831 of record NZ_JAHYSS010000004.1, read on the forward strand.
GTTGAAAAAGAAGAAAAAAGATACCAGCAGCAAGACCATTTATCAGCTGCTGTCCAAAAGTTTAAGGTCCCTGGATATCGATGCCATCAGGATTGTAAACGCTGATTTTGATTATGTAGATGGGCTGAGTAATAAACCCTTGCACCGCATTAAAAAACTTAATCTGAATGTGAAAGACCTGCTGATCGATTCACTTTCGCAATTCGACAGCACCAGATTTTACTATACCAAAGACATCTCTTTTGAAATCACTGGCTACCAGTCTAAAGATAAAATGTACCTCAGAAAAATAGATACGATTTCTGGGTCTGCAGTAAAAAGAAATATGCTGATCAAGGGTTTTAAAATGACCCCATTATATCCTGATCTGGCCTTCAGCAGGATGTATAAATATGGAAAAGATCGCTACGACCTGAAGTTTGACAAAATCAGCTTTACCGGGGTAGACTTTCTCCGTTTAAATGACGAAGGGACCTTTCATGCCAGCAGGATTACTTTAGGTCCGGCAAAAGCAGGGATCTTTTTAAACCGGGAAATGCCTGCAGTACCGAACCTGGATAAAGGGAAAAACTTCCCGCACCTGGCCTTAAGAAGATTGACCATCCCAACACTGGTGGATACGCTAAGGATTGACAATATCGATGTGGCCTATACAGAATACAATCCCATCAGCCAGAAAAGAGGAACAATATACTTTCAAAATCTGACAGGGAATATCCTCAATCTGACCAATGATTCGTTGAGCGTGGTAAAAAACAACCATGCCGTCGCCAATTTAACTGCATTGGTGATGAAGAAATCGAAGATCAACATCAAGATTGATTTTAGTCTGACGGATCCAAAAGGAGCTTTTCATTATTCAGGTGCAGTCGCAGCAATGCATTTGCCAGACTTGAATGTGGTATCTAAGCCATTGGGCCTGATTGAAATTGAATCCGGAGATATGCAGAAGGTAGATTTTGACATCCAGGCGAATACGGCGGGTTCAAAAGGAAAAGTTCATTTTTATTATACCAATCTGAAATTAAAGCTGCTCAAAGAAGGAGAGGATGGTGCCGCACCAAAGAAAAGAGGTTTGCTGTCCTTTTTAGCTAATGAGCTGCTGATCACAGATGCAAATCCTACAAAAGGAGAAGCGCCAAGAACGGCAAATGTCACCTTTGAACGTTCTCCCGCAGCCTCGTTCTTTAATCTACTCTGGAAAGGGGTATTTATTGGGATGAGAGAAAGTGCTGGTCTGGGGATCGTACCTGTCAAAACTCCTGAAAAAGCAATGGAAGCGATTAAGGACAAGAAAGAAGAACGAAAAGAGAAAAGAGCCGCGCGCCAGCAGAAAAGAGCAGAACGAAAGAAAAACAATACATAAAAAAAGTATATTAGAATATCCCGTGTATGGCCTATGATCGAAAAAATCCGCAAGCAGAAGAAAATATTGATCCGAATAGGTCTTGGGGTACTGGCACTGGTATTGATCATGGCCCTGACATCCAGATATCTGGCTTATAAATTTAAGCCATTAGTTAAAGCACAAATCAAGGAACTGGTACTGCGCTCTACTGATAGCTTATACCACATCGAATTTTCTGGCATCCGGATGAACCTGCTTACGGCAAATGCGTCCCTAACAGGGGTGAAGGTGATTCCTGATCTTCGTATTTTCAAAAAACTGATCGCCTTAAAGAAAGCACCCAATAACATTTATCACCTGGAACTGGAGAAGCTCGAAATCCGGAATTTCCACCTTTATACTTTCCTCAGGCACCGTAAGCTGCACATTTCTCAGCTGCGCTTAGACCGTCCGGATGTGGTGATGGTGAACCAGCAGTTTGACTTTAATGAAGATAAGCTCAGCAGGCCAAATGCCTCTCCTTTTGATTACATTTCCGAATACCTCAAGGAGCTGGCCATCCATACCATTGATCTGAATAACATCAGCTTTAAATACATTAATAATAATGGGGAAAAACCAAGGGAAGACGCTGTAAAAAACCTGAACATCACACTGAAGGATTATTTAATAGACCCCCATTCTTCTGCAGATAAAAGTAGGCTATACCTGCTGAAAGATGTGGTCATTAAATTGAACAATTACACCTATGCGACACCTGATAGTTTGTATCATATCCGTTTAGATCAGCTGGATTTCTCGGCGGCTTCCGGCAAATTGAATATTCAAAGCCTGGGGGTAGTGCCAAGATATAATGAAATGGAATTTGGGAAATCATTGGGCTATTCCAAAGATCGCTATGCCATCCAGATGAGCGACCTGAGTCTGGAGGGAATTAATCTCCCCTTATATATTCTAAAACAGGAATTACTGGCTAAAGAAATGACTGTTGCCAATGGTTCTGTGAGGGTATTTAATAATAAAGCGCTGCCCAAGCTGATCACTGAAAAGATTGGGCGCTATCCGCATCAGCTGCTGCAAAGAGTAGAGGGAAAATTGACCATAGAGAAATTGAATGTGAGTAATGTAGACATCAGCTATTCGGAATACGATGAAGATAGTCAGCAGAAGGGAACCATTACTTTTGAAAACACTTCCGGGAGTTTAAGCAATGTGACCAATGTGCCAAAGTATAAAGCTAAAAATCCATGGATGACAGCCGATCTGAAGACTTACCTGATGGGGCGGGGAAGGCTGGATGTAGGTTTTAAATTTAACCTGGAGGCCAAAGATGGTGCCTTTTCTTATTCCGGTTTACTGGGCAGTATGGATGGACGTTCCCTGAACCGGATCACCAGACCATTGGGAATGATTGCTATTAAAAGTGGAGATGTGAAGCGGATGGAATTTCAGATATCGGCCAACGACCGCGTCGCAAATGGCATTATGAAATTTGAATACAATAATCTTTCTGTGAATTTACTGAAAAGGGAAGAAGGCGAAAATCGTTTGGTGAGACAGGGCTGGATGTCTTTTCTGGCCAATGCAATCATCTTAAACCCAAATAATCCAAGTAAAGATGGGATGCTGGTCACTGCAAAAATTCATGAAGAGCGCGCAAAGAATGGCTCTTTCTTTCATTTCGTCTGGAAATCCTTATTACAGGGGATCAAGCATAGTGTGGGCATTACGGAAGCAAAGGAGCAAAAGATTAAAACGCAGATTGCCACATTTGAACAGATCAAGATTGATCGGGAGGCCAGGCAAGCCAGAAGAGAAAAGCGAAGGTTACAAAGGGAAAGGGCAAAAAGACATAAAAATTGACGACAGACCGGGAATTGCCTGCCGCCAAATTTAATTCCAGCTTATTTGTTAACCATTAATAGTTTTCCGGCAAGGTCTTCCCATCGGTAATATTGGAAAGTTTTGTCGTCACTCATGGCTACAAATAAACCATGCTGGAAGTCTTTATTCAATGGCTTCGAATAAGTCTCAGAGCCATCGCTATTGTTAGTCGATACTGGGATACTGGTGATCAATGCATGGTCGTGCGGACCCGATTTCCCTTCCCTGTTGAATACCTGGAAGTGGTTTGCCGCCTGATCAGATACTAAAATATAGCCAGTAGAATCAGATGTTTTGTAAATGCTGATGCCTTCATTGTCTTCTTTAAATCCGGTGTTGGCAAATAAGGCCAGTTCTTCATTTCCTTTCGCAGGATCTGCATGGTATTTTCTAACCCCAAATTGTTCATCAGAGTAGTAGATATAACCCAACTCATTGTCTACCGCAATAGACTCGATTTCTTTCTTGCCGCTGTATTTACCGAACTTTCTTTTTAAACTGGCTTTTAATTTTCCGGTGCCATCGTCTTCCAGGAGGTACTGCCATAAATAGCCATCTGCCGGGCCATTTTTACGGCCAACAATCGCATAAATCTGACCTTTTGGATCAGTATACATGGCGATGCCCATCAGGTCACGGTACATTTCTTTAGTCTCCCCTTCAAACATTTCCAAACCGCCATTGTCGATCGGCTTCATATCCGGTAAAGAGAATACACGAAGTTTATGCGTCATTCTTTCCGTGGTCACAGCGATGTCTGTCTTTTTGCCGCCCAGGTTCAATCCGTAAGCTACATCCACGTTGTTCGGTCTTTTCAGGCCTTTTACCACTTTATCTTTGATTACTTTTCCTTGTAAATCGTATACATACAGACCGCCATTTTCGTCTTTATCAGTACCGATGACTAAGGATTGCGAGGAATCTGCCGGGTTTACCCAAATGGCAGGGTCATCGGAGTCAAATTGTACCGGATCAGAGGTGTACAGCGGTTTTACTGCTGCGGGATCTTTCTGGACAGAAGAACAGGATACATGAAGCGTAAGCAGCAGCGCGGATACAGAAAGGATAAGGTGAGGTTTGTTCATTTTTGTTAGTGTTTGATACTTATAAATCAGGTTAGCTTTAAGGTTAATTAGTGCCATATGCACCAATATAGCTGGTAGGTGCAGGTGAGGTATATAGGTTTCCATTTAGGGTTAATCCTGCTGCATGGTGACGGAAGAAGTCCGTTTTCCCTTTGCCAATTGCTGGAGAACCAGAAGCGATGTGGAAATTCCAGGCGGTATTGAAATCAGGATTGTCTATTGGATTGGTAACCGGATAATTCAGGAACATGGGATGATTGGATCCTGCAGTTTTTCCAATCACATCATTACTGCCAGCAATGATATCCGCCGATGGCTGAAACTGGTTTGTGGTCGTTTGACTCTCGCCATAATATAGGTTGTTGCCAATCAGAGATCTGGCATCTTCCGGGTTTTTAGTATCTCTTTTGATCCCAAAACGGGTATTCGCGAAAAGGTTGTTAAACAGGTTGACCCTTACTGTAGCTTCTACCCAGACCGAACCACCTTTGGCACTTGGTCTGCGCCAGCCGGTATTCACAAAAGTGTTGTTATAGGCAACTACAAAGGTTTGAGGGCTTCTGTCGCCACTGTTTGAAAGTTTAAGCGCATTTGTATTGGTGCTATACATCAGGTTAAAGGCAACATCTGCCAGACATCCGGATTTCAGGTTGATGGCTTCTCCACCGGTTACTCCTGTAGTATAAAATACGTTGTTGGAAAAAATGATTTTTCCACCTTCAATATAGGTGCAATCTTCCTGTAGGTTTCTGAAAATACTGTTGGTCACCACTAATTTTCCATTCACATTGGCATACCATAGGGCCGGTAAATTCTCTCCGCTTTTCGCTTTATAAAGACTCATTTTTACGGAGGTAGAGGCTGCGGTGGTGGTGGCTCCGGCATATTCAATAATCGTGTGGTTCAGCAACAATTCTGCACAGCTTGGCGCTGCTAGAATCCCTCCCCATAACCGGCCGAATTTGTTTTTCAGGGTTCTGGAATCCTCAGGAATGGTGAATTTGATCGGAAATTCTGCAGTACCTTCTGCATAAAGATTTCCTTTAACAATGATCTCTGGTTTAGCAAGTGTATCCATCACAACGGTTACGCCTTCTTCAATGGTGAGTGATTGACCTTCAGGAATGATGATGTCCCCTTTAATAATTTGCGTGCTCCCTCTTTTCCAGGTACCGGAAACCTCGCCGATGGCAGAACCGTTTCCTGTATCAGGATCTACATCGCTATTGGCTTTTTTGCAGCTGCTGAATCCGACTACTAATACTGCCAGACCCATCCATATTTTTGTTGCTTTCATCTTGTTTGTATTTTATGATTGATCAATTATGTATGTGAAATGATCAAATGACTATGTGAAATGGTAATAACTGTATACGAAATGTGGAGGCCGATTATAATTTATAGCGTACTCCCAATAAATAGGTTTGTTTATAATGGTCGTTACGGATCAGTGTTTTGCCATCATATTCAGTTCCCGATGTTCCATTGGCTTCCGTATTGGTACCTTTGATGAATAATTTTAATGGCGTATTCAACAGGTTTCCAGCTTTAACAAATACACTTAAATTGTTTTTAAACTTCTTCTCTGCAGAGGCATCCATCTGGATAAATCCTTGCTGCCATAGGTCGTTGTCTAAGAATTGAGAAATGGTATTAATCCTTGGGCCGGTATAAGAGGCTGCCAATTGTGCATCCCAGCCGCTTTTGCTGTCTTTAAAAAGCAGGGATAAGTTGGCAATGTGTGCAGATTGTCCAAATAAAGGTCTGGTTTGATCTACCAAAATCGGATCTAAGTCGCCATTTGCATTGCGGATTCTTGATGTTTTCGGCGTCGTAATTCTGGAATGGGTATAAGTGTAATTGGCTTTGAATCCGAATTTGTGGATAAACTTAATGTAATCCAGTTCCAATCCGTAGTTTTTAGCGGTACCGAAATTTCCAGGGGTATAGTAAGTATCCTGTGGACGAATCGGGTCTGGCTGGAAGGTATATTCTATTGGGTTTTGGATGTTTTTATAGAATACACCAACTAATAACTGATCGCTCCTGTTTGGGAACAGCTCATAACGAAGGTCAAGGTTGTCTGCGATTGCGCGTTTCAGATCTGGATTTCCTCTTTCTTTATAGTCGTCCTGTACCACTCCGATTCCCGGAACCAATTCATAAAAACCAGGACGGTTTAAAGAGCGGAAATAAGAAGCACGAAGGGCCTGGTGGCTGCTCAGTTTATATTTTAAATTTAGGCTTGGCAGCAGGTCTGTATATACTTGTTTGCCATTTGGGCGAGGCTGAGCACCTGGAAACAGCATCATATAGCTTTGGTCGGTATGCTCCATACGTAAACCACCAATTACCTGCAGGTCTTTTACGGTAAAGTTGAACATCCCGTAAGCTGCAGCCGTTTTTTCGGCAGCATCATAGGTCAATGCGTTGTCTACAGATCCTGTTGGGTTTTTAACATTCCATACAATTTCTGTATAGCTGTTGAAATCCTTACCAAATAGTGCGGTAGGATTCGCGTTTGTTAAGGTATATTGATTGAAGAAACTGCTGCGCTGTTTGTCGCGGTACATTCCACCGGCACTGAACAGGACATTGATCCCAGCAATTGGCTGTGTGTAATCGATGTCCAGGTAACCAGCTTTATCTTCTTCGGTACTGCGTTCCCAACGACGGGTATAAGCATCGCCAATGGCAGGAGCATAGGTGCGGCGGTCTACAAAATTCTCTTTTACACCTAAGATATTGATGATGCTTTGATCAGGCGTTTCATTTTTTGCTGAAGAGTATACTGCCGACCAGCGTACTTTTAATCTTTCAGGGATCAGCTGATGTTCACCCTGTAAAGTACTGTTGTAAATCTGCTGCTCAGAAAAACGGGAGCGGGTAGAATACGTGAGTTTAGCATTGCCTAGTTCAGGCTGGTATTCACTGCTGAAATCGGTTACTTTAGAGTCGCGCAGCTGCAAGCTGTTCAAATCAACATAAGCATTGTATAAACTCAGTTTATTGTTTTTATTGAAGGTATAGTCCAGTTTTGCATGTGCACCATAGCGTTTCTGCTGCTCAGAGTATTCCCTGTCGTCCCGACTCATAATGGTGCCTACCTTATTGGCGGCAGCCACTACACTGGAATTGTAAAAAGTACTATTGGCTCCTCTATAGGTGTTCTGGTAACTACCAGCAATTAAAACACCTAGTTTATTGTCCAGAAAACGTTGTCCGATAGATAAACCACCCACTACATTTGGTGCAGGATGTTTGGTTTTGTAATCCACCATTCCTGTGGAGAAATCCAGTGGAGTAGCTTTATAATCCTTACCATGCAATTCATAAGGGGATTTGCGATTGTTTCCGCTGTTGTCGAATGAAGTAAATCCACGATCCAGGAACATCTGGCTATACCCAGTGGCCAGATTGGCATCAATTTTTAATTTGTTTGGCGCATCTTTCATCACCATATTGATCACACCACCAACGGCATCACCTTCCATATTTGGAGTCAGTGTTTTTGAAACTTCCAATCTTTCCAGCAATTCAGCAGGAAAGATATCCAGTGGTACATAACGGTATTTATTGTCAGGACTAGGAATTTTAATGCCGTTTACCAGGGTATAACTGTACCGTTTATCCATACCACGAAGGATGGCATACTGCCCATCGCCGCTGCTGCTTCTTTCTACAGATACACCGGATACACGTTGAATCACGTTGGCCACAGTCAGGTCTGGAGAAATTTGGATGGCTTTTCCTGATACCACATTCACCAATTGCAGTGCTTTCTGCTCAATCCTTCTGGCTGTTTTCTCTGAAGATCCATCTCCTTTTGCAGAAACAGAGACTTCATTTAACTCAGCGGCATTGGTTTCTGATAAATAGATTTTTAGTACTGGATTGTCCTCTTTCAGGATCACGATCTGCTTGAAAAAGGTTTTGTACATTAGGTAGGATACCTTCAAGGTATAAGTCCCGGCAGCAGGATGTTTGATCTCAAAGGATCCATCCAGTCCGGTTAAAACAGCTTGGTTGGTTTTTTCCAGCTGTACTGATGCACCCACCATTGCTTCTCCTGTTTTCTGGTCGTAAACATAACCTTTCAGGCTTGTCGCATGAGCGATAGTAATGCTAAATAATAGGCAAAAAAGAACGGATAATAGTGTCTTCATTTTCTGATTAATTTTGTTGGATTGGTTTATTTTGCTGTAGTGATTTGTTCGTATTGCTATTTGTTTTACTGTTGTTGTTTATTTGTTCTCAATAGACCATCTCCTGTCGTTTTGCTAACGTTCCCCAAAAGTGAATACTGGATAATGGGCTTTAAAATTATGACCGTAAACAAAATGTATACAGCGTTACATGGCAGGGATACAAAACGCGTACAGCGTGAACATGATTTTGTTAACTTGTTGATAGTTAGGCGTTTTTGCGTAACCAAAATCGCCATTACCATTTTATTAGCGTAATGTTACCAAATTGTTAAGCGTCATGTAATTCGGAAAATCCATCATAAAGTCTGGATAAATGTGCTCAGGTTTTCTCCTTGAGGAAGGTTGAGTTTCTTCCTTAAACGGTACCTTGCTACCCGTAAACTGTCTTGGGAAATGCCAAAAAGAACGGCCATGTCTTTTGAACTCAGGTTCATTTTAATCAGCGCTACCAGGCGAATATCATTTGCCGTCAGGTCATCACAATGGGCTTTCAAATGGTCAAAAAATGTCTGATGAATCTGCTCAAACATCCGACTGAAATCTTTCCAGTGCTGATCCTGGTTGATGTTCTGGTTGATGCGCTGAATCAGGAGCTGTAAGGCTTTTTTCTGGTCTCTTTTGTCGTCTTTTACCAGGCTTTCTATGGTGCTTCGGAGTTCTTCCAGGAACTGATTACTTTGAATTGTATGGAGGGTGGTGCTGGTGAGTTCCTTGCTTTTTAATTCCAATGCATCGTTAATCGCTTCTTTCTGTGTTTCAAATAACCGTTGGTTTTGTTCGTTCAGCTGCTGTTCGTTTCTAATTTTTAAACGCTGTCTGCTGATGACACTTGCGGCCAGACAAACCAGGAGTACAATGATGAGAATGGTGGCGATGAGCAGGATTCTATCCGCAGATTTTTCCTGTTCAAACTGTGCAATGGCATCGTCTTTCTGCTGGATTTCAAATAAGGTCTGTAATAAAGCGAGCTGCTTATTATTGTCTTCGGTAAAGATTTGAAGAAAGATATCCCGACCTAGTTCGCTGTAATGATAGGCGCTGTCGTAACGCTTCATCAGGTCAAAAGTTTTGGAGAGGTCCCGATAAGCACTGCTCAGCTGATATTGGTCATTCATAGCCTTAGCCATGCTTTCGGCCTTCTTGGTGTAGTTTAAGGCCTCTGGATACCGACCCGTTTTCCGGTACACATCACCGATGTTATTGATGATTTCAATCTGTCCATGGAGGTTTTTTTCTCTGGCATTACCCGCCATGGCCAGGGTATAATATTTCAGTGCTGAATCTAAATGTGGCTTATCTTCATAAATGCTGCCGATGTTCTCATAGATCTTCGCGATGCCGGTCTGGTCCTTTTCTTTATGGTAAACCGTCAAGGCCAGTTGCTGGTATTTCATGGCAGCGAGGTAGTCCTGGGTTTTCTCATACGTCTGCCCAATCAGGCCATAAGACTCCGCAATGCCTTTCTGAATACCCAGCTGCTGATACAACTTTAAGGCCTCCTGATATTTTTCTAAAGCAACGCGGTATTGCCTGGCATAGTAATAGGTTTCCCCAATCTTATTCAAGTTTCCGGCAAGTTGAACCGTCGCGTTTTTCTCCCGAAAGATCTTATCCGCCTTATAGTAATAATTGATGGCTTGAGCATAGGCAGCCTGAAAATAAAAGAGGGCTCCGATTTCCTGATAACACAAGCCTTCGGTTAAGAAATCGTCTTTTTCCAGCGCCTCTTTTAAAGTCTTTTTGATCTTCAGAAAGGAAGTATTTGGGGGATTATTAGTCAGGGTATCTATCGGGTGGGATTTGGGTTTTATGACTTCCTCGGCAAATGTAGGGAAGGAATAAAGTAAGACAAAACATAGGGCTAGGCCGATGTAGTTGTGGAATGGTAAGGTAGTCTGTTGTTTCACATCCTAAAATTACCGCGTCGATATTAAGCTAATGTTAAATAAATCCCCAATGTGAAACGGCTGGAATGAATAATTAAGGAACAAAAATAAGGAGGGCTAATGGCTATGCATTTTGGGCAGATCAAGGAATAAAATGAGCAGAAAAAAGCCCCTGAACATTTAAACGTTCAGGGGCTCGATCTTAATTAAATGACCGCTTTAAGCGTGCTGCTCATTGGTGTCATTTTTCTTATAAATGTTAGTTCAGCAAATCTGCAGGAACAGGTTTCTCCAGCAAATGGTCATAATAGAAACGGATTCTTTCCGCTTTATCATGCGCTGTTTTCAGACCACCCCAGCCATGACGGCCACCAGGGTAAATCATCAGTTCAAAATGCTTATTGGCATCCTGTAATTTATCTATTAATTGAATCGTGTTCTGGATATGTACATTGTCGTCCATATCGCCATGCATAATGCGCAATAGTCCTTTGTAATTGTTCACATAAGTGAGCACAGAGCCGTTTTTGTAGCCTTCTGGGTTTTCCTGTGGCGTATCCATGAAACGTTCTGTATAGTGACTGTCGTACAGCTCCCAGCTCGTTACCGGGGCACCTGCAATCCCGAAATCGAAATCATTGGCACCCATGGTTAAAGCCATACAAGTCATGTAACCACCATAACTATGACCAGTGATCAATAGTTTTTTGTTGTTTACATAAGATTTTGCTTTCAACCATCTTGCTGCGGTTGTATAATCTTTCATTTCCCATTTACCCAGATTACGGTGCATTAAAGCGACACCTTCTTTACCGAATTGTCCGGAAGCACGGTGATCTACTGCAATCTGAATGATGCCTTCATTCGACCAGTACTGTGGAGCAGTACCCTTCCAGGTATTGGTTACGGTACCCGCATTCGGGCCGCCATAAATACTCATCACCACTGGATATTTCTTATTGACATCAAAATCTGTCGGGTAGGTGATCACTGCTGGTAACTGGTAGCCATCCTCCGTAGGAATCGTGATCATTTCCGTTTTACCAAAGTTATATTGTGCAAAATCTGCTGATTTACTATCGCCCAGTTCTTTGATTATCTTACCTTCATTGTCTACTAATGTTCTTTTTGGCGGAGTGGTCACATTAGAATAAGTCGTTACGAAGTAACGGCCATTTGGCGAAAGCTGGATCTGGTGGTTATATTCACCAAAAGTCAGTCTTTTTAAGTTTTTACCACTGTAATCTACGCGGTAAAAATCAGAACGGGTAGAAGCTTCTTTGCGGGCATTGAAATAAACTACTTTATTTTTCTCATCTACATGAACGAGACTCGTTACCTGCCATTTTCCAGAGGTGATTGGATTGATCAGTTTTCCATCTAAGGTATATAGGTAGAAATGTGCCCATCCTGTTTTATCACTTTTCAGGATATAGTGTTTTTTATCTTGTAAGTATTCAATACGACCATCATAATCCAGGTCTACCCAGGAAGGCTGTTTCTCATCATAGATTTCTTTTTTAACCCCTGTATTCGGATTTACGGAGTAGAATTTCAGGTTATCCTGACCGCGGTTCATCCACTGCACCATCATGCTGCTGCCATCATAGCTCCAGTAAGGCGTACCAAAATACTGATCGTCTTTTTCATTGAAATCTGCCCAGGTGATGTCACCACCAGCAACCGGGACGAAACCTATTTTCACTTCCGGGTTAGGATCTCCTGCTTTAGGGTATCTTGTTTTTTCAACATAGCCATGCTGACCGGTTGAACCATTAATCGGGAACATCGGAACTTTGGTATCATCGAAATGCATAAATGCAATGTTCTTGCTATCAGGCGACCACCAGAAGGCTTTATATGCGGTAGCGCGGCCTAAGATCTCCTCAAAATATACCCATGACGACCAGCCGTTGTAAATCACATCAGTTCCGTCTGTCGTATATCTCGTTTCTTTTCCTGTGGCTACGTCAACTGAGTAAAGGTCATTGTCGCGGGTAAAAGCAATGTGTTTTCCATCCGGAGATAGGGTAGGGTTTTTTTCCTCTGCTTTAGTATTGGTGAGTTGTTTTGCGGCTTCTTTTCCATATTGAATAAATACATCATGATTTCTGATGTTCACATTCACATTGCTTTTCGGGGCAGGAGTATATGGTGTTCTACGCCCTGTTTTTACATCTACCGCGTATAATTTGCGATCCGAAAGGTCCATTTCAATATAATGGTTGTCGTCAGACCAGCCATTTACCATGTTCATCGGTTTCGTTAATGAGGCCTGGCCTCCCAGGGTTTGTTGCTGGCTCAGCCTTTTCAGCTGTGCCTGTACCGTATAGCTGAAGCAAAACGATGCCGCTAAACCGATCAGTAATGTTTTTTTCATTGTGGTTATAATTGTGTGTTAAGGATAAACCTAATAAAAAAAAGGCGCCCTGGTTCAAAGGCGCCTCACAAAAATTATTTACAGCAATGTGCTGCAAATTTACAAGATAAAATTCCATCCGAATTCATCTGGAGCAAGTCCGTAACGGATGTCATTTAATGTTTTCGCGATCCCTGCAGAAATGGTACGTGTTGCAGGATCTGTTAAAGTATATAATTTACCTTCGTAACCGATTTCACCGATTGGCGTCACTGTAGCGGCAGTACCAGCTGCAAAAGCATCTGTTAAACGGCCATTTTCAATTCCTTCAATCACTTCTTTTACGCTTACACGTCTTTCTTCCACTTCAATACCAGCATGTTTAGCCAATTTGATAATGGTATCACGTGTTACGCCATCTAATACCGTGCTTCTTACCGAAGGGGTCACCAGTTTACCATCGATCACAAAGATCAGATTCGCTGTTCCTGCTTCTTCGATAAACTCATGAGTTACCGCATCTGTCCAGATCAACTGGTCAAAACCAGCTTTTGTAGCTTCTGCAAATGGGAATAAAGAACGCGCATAGTTACCAGCGGTTTTGGCAAAGCCTACACCACCTTCATCGGCACGGGTATATTCTGTTTCAATTTTTACTTTTAAAGCTTTGCTATAGTAAGGACCTGTTGGGGTAGTTAATAAGGCGAAAGTATAGGTATCTGATGCTCTCACACCCAGGTAAGGGTCTGTAGCGAACATCACCGGACGGATGTATAAAGAGTAACCATCCTGATTAGGTACCCAGTTTTTATCGATGTCAATTAAGGCTGCAATGCCTTTCATAAAAATATCTTCATCAATAGCTGGCATTGCCATACGAGCTGCTGATTTGTTAAAACGCTCAAAATTCTTGTCCGCTCTGAATACGCTAACCGTGTCATCTGGTTGACGGTAAGCCTTCATACCTTCAAAAATCGCCTGTCCATAATGTAGGGCAGAGATTGCCGGGCTCATTGGAATAGGGCCATAAGGAAGCACTCTTAAGTTTTTCCATGCGCCATCTTCATAATCGGCAATAAACATGTGATCGGAAAACACCTTTCCGAAGGGAAGTTGTGAAAAGTCTGTTACAGTTAGTCTGCTTTGTTCAGTTTTCGTGATGGTTATATCCAGTGTCTCGTTCATTTCAATTCGTATTTCTATAGGCAAATCTACTAAAAATTGCCACTCTTATTTGTTTTATTTGCATTTAAAAAGGGGTTTAATTGGTGTTTAACTTACACTAAGCCCCCTTGTTTTTCCCGGCTAGCTCCGTAAATCTTTCAGTACGCTGATCACCCATCCTTTGCCCCATTCCTCCATTTGTGCTTCCGTCCAAAGGAAAGGGTAGAAGATTCTCTTCTGAAAACGTGGAGGCAGGTATTTCTGCCAGTTTGTACCACCGGTTGCGGCAATGTCTACCGGATCTCTTTCCAGATAGCGCACCGCGGATTTATAATGCGAAAGCGGCCATTCCACATTCACAAAAAGATCCAGTTTTCTCAACTCTTCTTCTAAAGCACTGAGCTCAGCTCCCTGACTTTTCAATTGGTGGTAAAGCGCAGAGAAATTACTATCCTGACGGTCTTTCACCAATTGTAAAAATTGGGTCGCATATTTGTTGATGAACTGCTTTAAGGTGAGCGTTTGCTTGCCTGTAGCCAGCTCTGTCGCGCCGGCTTTCCAATAAATATTTTCAAACTGCTCCTCAATGGAAGCATCTTTCAATACTGCTCTTTTATCTTTCTCTACAAGGCGGATAAAATCAGTTGCAGAAATCTCTATCATCCGGTACTGGCCGGATTGAAAGCCACTTGCCGGTAATAATGACATGCGGAATTTCAGAAATTGCTCCTTTTCCATGCCATTTACCATGACCTCAAAAGAAGAAACCAAAGCAGTAAAATAAGCGTTGATTCTTTTCACACGATCCGTAAAAAAAGTAACGGTCAATGTTTCTTTAGCGGCTGCAATCTGGTTGAATTCATGTAAACAAAGTTTAAAGTACAACTCTGTAATCTGGTGATACATGATGAAAATCTCTTCGTCAGGGAAAGAGGTCTTTGGATGCTGCAAACTGAGCAGGGTATCCAAATGAATATAATCCCAATACGTTAAGAAATCTGCATACAATAAGCCGTCCAGGTAGGCCGACATATCCTGGCCCATCGCTGCATACTTTTCCTGCAGCTTGTCCAGTTTGTCTTTAATTTGTGGGGTTAGTTCCATGATTTAATCGATATTACCAATGCACTGAGTACTCCTTAAGTTACCTTTTCTAAACAGGCAGCGCCTGAATTGATCCTGGTATCACTCAGATTACTCAGCGCATTCCCCTGAATCACTAGTACAATACCCTGAATTTAATGGTATGTTCAATTTTCTTCAGAGATTTAAAAAGTTGTTTGTCGTACTCCGAGTTGATGTCGGTGATCGCATAACCGATCTCCGGATTCGTCATCAAAAACTGTCCGACAATATTAATGTCGTGTTTTGCAAATACGGTATTGATCTTCGCCATAATCCCCGGAACGTTTTTGTGAATATGGATCAGGCGGTGTGATTTCTCAATTCTTGGCAATTGCAGGTTCGGGAAGTTATTACTCAAATGAGTCGTTCCTGTATTCATGAAATCGATCATTCGCTTAGGAATGAAAGTCAGGTTTCTTGGGTTGGATTTCAAATCGTCAAATACCACTACTCCCTGTTTGGTACAAGCAGCCAGGTCGATCTTGTTTTTCGATTGCCCAAGGTAACCAATGGTCTTTAATTTTACTGCTTTGGTCAATTGATCCAATGTCAGTTTCTCGCCATCTGCCAATAACAGCATGTGCACATCTGCCACATATTTCTCTTCAAATGAAGTTTTATGACGGATAGAAAAGCCATCTTTTTTCAGCAAGGCGATACTTTCCGGATTCACGTCCCCGATTACCAAGCATAAGATCCTGTTTTTAGGGTAAGAAATTGCCCTTGGCAGGTTGTTCACATATAAGAACTCGTCGAAACTTGGCGTTACATGGTCTGCTTTTTTAACGATGCTTTCTCTGGAAATGTTCTCCGTAAAAGCATAAAACTTCTTGATCAGTCCGCTTTCTCTCAGCTGGAAATCAGAATAGCCATCGCCGATCCCATAAAGATTGCCTTCCAGGTTCAGCTGCTGCATTAGTTTCACTTTACCACCTTCCTCACTTAAAGGATTGGAATGGTCGTAATCTATAATTTTGCCGTCTCCAGTGGTGACAAAGGTATTGGCGTAAATGTTTTCTTTTTTGATGTGATATTGGCTCACCACAGGGGTGATAAACTCTTTAAAACCACCAGAAACGATCAATACCTCATCTGCATGTTTCTTAAAGAAATCTGCATTGCGGGAGAAAGAGGCGGATACCTTTTTCTTTAAGCGGGTAATCAACTGTTTCAAATGATCTTCTGTAGCTTCCAAAAGTTTTACCCTTTGTGCTAAGCTTTCGCCGAAGGAAAGTTTTCCCTCCATGGCCAGGTTGGTATAATCCTCAATCTTTTTGAAGATGGCTTCCTTATCAGGATGCTTTTTTAGGGAGATACGGGCCAGCTCATCCAATGCCTCTACTTGTGTAAAGGTGCTGTCGAAATCAATGATGTAAATGTTCTTTTGGTTCATAATTTTAATGAAGTGAAACCTGTTTCAAGGCCTGGCAAGTTTCTGCCACACTCTGATCCAAGGGCTTAAAGGTTATTCCAATCGTATCAATTATCTTTTTATTGCTGTATAGACTTTCATTCAGGCTGCTTCTTGCGGCATCACTGGTTAAGGCAGCAGGTTTTCCCGTAAATAGGGAAACCAGCTTTGCAGCCCTCCAGGCGATGCCCAGCATCCATGGTTTCGCTTCTTTTGATGGCGCTTTGACACCAAAACCTTTGGCAATCTCGCCAAAGAAGCGCTGGTAATTATAATTTTCAGCGGAGATCGTAAAACGCTCTTCGCTGATGCTGCTGTTCATTAAAGCGATCATACTTTTCGCCACATCTTCTACGTCTACAAGACCTGTAGCCCCTTTGGTATAATAAGAAAGGCCATCTCTGACGAGTTTAAAGATCGCACCGCTGCCTTCAAATCCAGCCCCGCCACCAATGATGACAGATGGATTCACAATCACCGCATCCAATCCTTCGGCAATGCCGCGCCACACTTCCATTTCTCCCTCATATTTGGAAATGGCATAGCTATGTGCTTTGGCATCGTATTCCCAGAAGTCTTTTTCGGTAATGAGCGCATCTTTTTTCGCGTTTCCTAATGCTGCCACGGAGCTGACATGCAGCAGCCTCGCCTGATTTTCCACGCAAAGGTTCACCACATTACTGGTGCCCTCAATGTTTACTTTCAGTAATTTCGCTTTGTCTTTTGGATCAAAAGAAACCATGGCTGCACAGTGATATACCTGTGAAATGCCTTCAAAAGCATCTTCCAGGGTAGAAAAATCGTTCAGGTCTGCAACCACCCAGCTGATCAGGGTATTGTCTTTCAGGATCGCCGGAATCACAGAATGCTCGCGCTTTAATGCACGGAGCTTAATTCCTTGTCCCGTAAGTTGATGTATTAATTCTGCCCCTAAAAATCCAGTAGCACCGGTAACCAATATCATTTCATTATTTTTAGGATGTTCATTAAAATATGATCTCAAAAATAGATATTTGACAGATACATTTATAATACAATATGTCATTATCAGATTTTTTCTCCCCAGTCAACCCCGATAAATTTGCACCGAAACAAGGATTCTATGCCAGTCAGTTAGGTTTAAGGGCCGGATTTTACACCGATAAATTTCCGGAACTTGGGGAAAATCAATACGATATTGCCATTTTTGGCGTACAGGATGATCGCGCAGCAGTAAATAATGAAGGCTGTGGGCTTGGTCCCGACTATTTCAGGGCGCAATTTTACGCCTTGCATGAGGGGGCTTTCGACAGCAGGATCATCGATCTTGGGAACATCAAACCTGGCGCTTCCATTTCTGATACTTATGTAGCGGTAAAGATGGCGGTAGGGGAGCTGATCAAATTGAACATCATTCCGGTAATTATTGGCGGCGGTCAAGACCTGACTTATGCGCAATACCTGGCTTATGAAAGTCTGGAGCAAAAGGTAGACCTGGTGGTGGTAGACAGCAAGTTTGACCTCGACGAAGAAGATCAGGAGGGACTGGCTGCAAAATCAGATACCTACCTCAACAAAATATTATTACATCAGCCCAATTACCTGTTTAACTTCAGCAATGTGGGCTACCAGACTTATTTCGTGAATCAGGATAGCCTGAAGGTCATGAGTAAGTTATATTTTGATGCCCACCGACTAGGGGAATTCAGTAATGACATCACTTTAACCGAACCGATTATCCGCAATGCGAACATGATCAGCTTTGATATTGGAGCCATTAGATCTTCCGATGCGGTTGCCAATGCCAATGCTGGACCAAATGGTTTTTATGGCGAACAAGCCTGCCGTATTACCCGTTATGCAGGAATGAGTGACAAGCTGACTTCCATCGGTTTCTATGAGTTTAACCCGGCATTTGATCAAAACGGACAAACCGCTTTATTGCTTGCACAAATGGTCTGGTACTTCATAGAGGGCTTTTATAACCGCAAAAAAGATTTCCCACTCACGCCAAAATCGCAATACCTGATCTATCGCGCCAGCTTAAATGACGGCTCTGGAGATATGCTGTTTGTGAAGAGTAAAAAGTCAGACAGGTGGTGGATGCAAGTCCCTTATCCATCTGGAATTACCAAGAACGAACGCTACCATTTGGTGCCTTGCCGATACGATGATTATACGATGGCCGTGAATGGAGAAATGCCCGATTTATGGTGGAGAACCTATCAAAAGCTATTGTAATTTTATAGGGAATTTCACGTTATTCTGTATACGCTTCCTTATATTTGAAGTATAGACGACTAAAACAGGTAAGTTTTCTGTTTTATAGCGCATT
Source organism: Pedobacter polysacchareus (assembly GCF_019802255.1). Lineage (GTDB taxonomy): Bacteria > Bacteroidota > Bacteroidia > Sphingobacteriales > Sphingobacteriaceae > Pedobacter > Pedobacter polysacchareus. The sequence goes on from NZ_JAHYSS010000004.1 coordinate 187,615, forward strand.
TAAATTTAAACTAACGAAAAATCATATTAAATGAAAAGATCAATCATCGCTGCAATTTGCTTATTGCCAATTGCAGGTATGTCGCAAGGCAAATTTACCGTTCAAGGTAAAGTAGGGAACTTAAACGCACCTGCAAAGGCTTATATTGCTTATAGAGTAGGTCAGACTCAGGCGACTGATTCCGCTGCGATTGTAGGTGGTAAATTTACTTTTCAAGGCCCTGTAAATGGAATTTCTCAGGCGCAAATCAGAATTAAACACGACAATGCGGTGGTGGATCCACAGTCACGTGTGGCTCCTGATGTGATTTCTTTTTATATAGAGCCGAAAGAAATTCAAATCGTTGCCCCTAAAGATTCGATCAAATATGCAACTATTAAAGGTTCTGTAGTCAATGATGAAAACGCAAAATATAAAGCTTTAACTAAATCTGTTTCGGAAAAAGGTGCAGCATTAATGGCTGAATACCGCAGTAAAAATGAAGCTGAGCGTAAAGATGAAGCTTATATGAAAACAGTATATGCGCGTGATGAGGCCATTCAAAAAGAATTAGAAGGTATTAACAACGTATATATTGCTGCTAATCCAAATTCTTATGTTGCTCTAGTTGCTTTTGGCAGCAGTTTAAGTGATGCTGATCCGGCAGTGATTGAGCCTCAGTTTAACAAGTTCTCTGCCGCAGTTAAAGGTACTGACCTTGGTAAAAGTATTGCCAGTATGATCGCTTCAGCGAAAAATACACAGGTAGGACAAATGGCTTTAGATTTCACCCAAAATGACGTGAATGACAAACCAGTAAAATTATCCGATTTCAAAGGTAAATATGTACTGCTTGATTTCTGGGCTTCATGGTGTGGACCTTGTCGCCAGGAAAATCCTAACGTAGTGACTGCTTACAACAATTTTAAAGACAAGAACTTTACAGTTCTTGGTGTTTCTCTAGACCGTCCAGGTCAAAAAGAGGCTTGGTTGAAAGCGATTGAAAAAGACGGTTTAACCTGGACTCATGTTTCAGACTTAAACTTCTGGAATAATGCTGCAGCACAATTGTACGGGATCAAATCTATTCCAGCAAACTACCTGATCGATCCAACTGGAAAAATCATCGCTAAAAATATCAGAGGTGAAGAATTGCAAACGAAACTTGCTGAAATCTTAGGCGCAGCAAAATCTAAATAATTTACAGCTTAATCGCTGAAGATGTTAATCACAAGAAAAGGTTGCCCGTTTAGGCAACCTTTTCTTGTGAATGGTGATTTTTATTCAGCCACCTTCTAATATTCCGATCAGGTATTAATCGACTAGTTCATCAAATTGGTATGCCCAATTGTGCAGCGGGTAAGATTTTTTAAGAATTGTTGCAGTGAATGCTGTTCCCTGTGAGTCCCGGAGATTCCCTCTTGGACCTTGTTTAAAACCGCTTTTTTCCTTCATTCCATTTACGGCGTACCTCACTTTTGCCCCTGAAGGAGATTCCTTACATTGAAGTTTTAGTAAATTGTCTTTTAAGGTCACCTGCTGTAAGATGTTTTCATTTTTGGAGTTAATGACGCTAAAGCCATAGTTGGCCGCATATTTTACTGCGGTAGTATCCAGGACCAATGGAGGTGCAGGAACATTAAATTTAACGAATACGGTATTTCCTGAAACTTTAAAATCAGTAGGCAGCAGACCGGTATTTGGTTTAGATTCCAGCAGTCGGATCACAGATAAGCCAGTTAAATAACCCAGCCTTTTTTGAGAAAGGCCATCAATATGTACGCGATCGTCTACAAAGGAATAAGGATAGGTTGGACCACTGCCCATAAACAGGCTGTCTTCGCGAATTAAATCTAATTGCCCTTGCGGAATACCCATCTCTCTACTGTTGAAATGGTTCTCATTGAAATCTTTTGAAAGTGTCAGACAATTGGTTTGGTAGCTGATGCAAACTACATCCTGACGTTGTTTTGTAATGGCTTTTACATCTCTGTTAAAGTCTATTTGAAACTGCTTAAGGTCCTTTTTATAATTTTTAGATTTTACCCACACGATGTCGTCTTCGCCTTGCATCCAGCAGAAAGCAGGAACTATAAAATTCCAGCCATTGTCCTGTGCCTTTTGATAAGCGCCTTCGATTTCATCCAGGAATTTTTTATAGGCTTTCGTGCCTTTGCCGATTTCGGCAATGCCGGAAGCACCTTGTCCGCCGGGAAAGGTAGAGATCAGCAGACTATCCCCATAACCTTTCTCTTTTAAATGTGCCGATACAACCTCAGCCATGCCATATACCGAGAGTTCAAATGCTCGGTGACGGTCGTTTACTACTTTTTTTACCCATTGTTTAAATGGGGTTTCTGAAAGGTATCCGAAGTTTTCATCCAGATTCTCAGTGAGCACGGTATGGTTTGTTGTGGCAGCCAAAGTATCAAAATCCGTAATTCTGATGGCTTCTTCTCCCAATGCTAAACTCTGTCCATAAACAGGGATGGCCAGAACAGTCTTTTTTTCCGAAGTTTTGGTTTGGCAGCCAGTAAAGGCCAGTACTGCTAGCAGGAGGAGGAAGGAGAAGCGCTGTTTCATGGTTATTTAATATATGGTTTCAATTCAGAAGCAATCAGGGCAGAATATTTTTTAGCACCCTCATCATTGAGGTGACCAAAGTCAAAGAAATTATGAGAATCACCAGTAATTCCTGCTTGCTGATAGTTGTTGATAAAAGGAATATTGTTCTTTTTAGCAATGCTATCCGGCACCTGGAATAAATTCGTTTTTTCTACAGCATACATTGGTGAATAAATCAGGATCAGCTGGATTTTCTTCTCTTTGCATTTATCAATAAAAGCCTGCAGGTATTTCAATTTATCCTTACTGACTGGAAAAGGAAATTTCTCTGGTTTAACAGCTACAATGGCAGTGTCTAATTTGCCATATAAGGCTTTATAGCCTTTATCAGCATCTGAAGTACGTTTACTAAGGTTACCGGCCAGGAGGTTCGCAAACTCACCGTTATAGCGGTATAAATGGGATACCTCTCCTTTGTAATAGAATCCAGCCTGCTTTAGTACGGTATCACAACCTGGGCTGTAACCGATAAATGGGGTAAGCGGGCCTACCGCTTCTGTGGTAGAGAACGGTGTTTCCAGATAATCAGTAGGGTGTATTTCCAGGCAGATCGTTTCCGGTGTATATCTTTCCAGGATATTGCTGAGCAGGCCATATTGAAAATAAATGTTGCGCATTCCCCATAATCCGGCATTGTAAACGCCCTTTTTCAGGGTATCACTAATGATGGATGGCACATAATGGTGATGTGCCCGGGAGCTGCCCATAAATACGACTGGGTCGGTCATTTTGTAGGTCACCGCAATCAATTTATGCTCGTTGGTAGTGGTGGTCGTTTTATAAAAAATATTGACCACATAAGACAATGCCCTGTCGGCAACAAATGTGATGACAATAATAATGAGTAATCTTTGTAAGAACTTTTTCATCTCCATTAAAATTTAAAATAGATGAACTGATTGCCATCGAGTATACCGAAAAACAGAATTAACAGGATATAAGCGGATATGGTAAGCTCATAACGGTATTTATTGATAAAACCGGTTTTAAAAGCTTGTTTAGCCGGGAAAAATTCATCTCTGAAATCCTTGCAGAACAGAATAAACAGACAGAGTAAACCATTGCTCAGCGTGTTGAAATCAAAGAATAAAGCGCCCCAATCTGTAGCGATTTTAAACATGATATTTCCGGCTTCTCCCAGACTGGTAGACCTGAATAGGATGAGTCCGAGGGCCACCAACAAAAAGGTGCCCAGCATCTTCATTGTACTGCTGAAATTCGGTAAACCGCTTTCATTCTTTTTGATTTTACTCTTTTTAAAGAAGGCCCCGGAGAGCATGAGTGGAATGTATAATAAGCCATGGTACAAGCCAAAAATGGCGAAAGTCCAGTCTGCACCATGCCACAGTCCAATGAGGACAAAAGTGATGATGATGGCGAAAATAGAACCCCATTTTTCAAAATTTCTAAAGCGGATATTTAAAGGCATGAATACGTAATCGGTCAGCCATCCGGTAAGGGAGATGTGCCATTTGCGCCAGTATTCGGCAATATTTTGCGAGAAGAACGGACGTTTAAAGTTTTCCGTAATTTTCAATCCTAGCAAGCAGCCTACACCGATCGCCATTTCAGAATAACCGGCAAAGTCGGCGTACATCTGGATGGGATAAAGCAGGGAAGCAAAAGCCAGGGAAGTTCCGTTATGGTGAATAGAATTGTCGAATATGGCATCCACATAAATCGCTAAGCGGTCTGCGACGCACATCTTCATGAACATTCCCCAAAAAATTCTTTTTAAGCCGATAGAGGCCAGGTCGTAATCCAATACCCGTCCAACAGACAATTGCGCCAGAAAAGATTTCGGGCGGTCAATAGGGCCGGAAAGGATCGTTGGGAAAAACGAGATATAAGTTGCGAAATCTACAAAGTTCCTGGCGGGTTCGATATGACCGCGGTGGATCTCTATAAGATAACTGATGAGTTTAAAGGTGAAAAAGCTGATTCCCAAAGGCATCAGGATATTAAAGGTACTCCAGTGGGTCTGAAGGCCGATGGCATTGAAAAAGTCGCTGAAGGACTTGATGAAAAAGTTCAGGTATTTGAAATAGAGCAATAAGCCAATTCCGAGGGAAACACCAACCGTACTGAGGATGGAGGTTAACTTTTCATTGTGTGCTCTGTATTTTCCGATGGCCCTGCCTAATCCGTAGAATACGAGTGTTGCGCCGAGCAGCAATGGGATCATTTTCCATTCTGCGAAACCATAAAAGAAATAACTGGCCAGGAGCAGCCAAATATTTTGCGCAGCAGCTTTACCTTTTAAGGGAAAAAAGTAAACGGCAAAAACGACCACGAAAAATATTAAGAAGTTGATAGAATTTACGACCATTATTAATCTTTATTTACCAATTCTATAAATCCGACCTCTTTTTTATAGAGGTAGCAGATGAGTCTGTTTTCTAATGCAATGGCTTCTACAGGGCGGAATAAGGGGATAAATCCCAATGTTTCCACCAGCTCGTCGTAAGCCAGATGAATATCTGCAACTTCATAGCAGACATGATAGGGGGCAACACCGGTTTTCTTTAAAATTTTATTAACCGAAGAAAGCTCATCAATAGGCTGGATGAGTTCTATTCTTGGAAAGCCTGTTTTGTTCAGGAAACAGATGTGAACCCGTTGAATTTCGTCTTCAATGATTTCAGTGGCCTCATAGCCAGTCTGTAAATAGAAGTCGGAAGTATTGGCTATGCTGTCGGTAACATAGCCAATATGATGAAAGTTAGAATCTTTGAGCACCGTTGTTTTTTTGCTAGGCGTTTAATTATTTACTGGCAATACAATCGATCATTTCCGAAACATTTTTCCAGGAAAGGATCTCTTTAGAGGTAAACTTGATTTTCATTTCTTTCTCAATACCTACAATCAATTGAATGTGTGTCAATGAATCCCAATCTTCTACATCATCGGCAGTGGTTTCAGGAGTCAATACAATTTCTTCGTTATCCAATACGTCGCGGAAAATTTCCTGCACTTTTCCTAAAATCTCATTACGTTCCATTATTCGTGTTTTTTATTTGTGGCTAATATAAAATTCTTTGCTTTGGTATTGGTCTACATCCAGCTCAAACTGCAATTCTGCAGTGCCTTCCAATTTCTGGAAGCCAAGTTTTGGATAATGTGCTTCTACCATTTGGTTTTTTGCCGTTGGCAGGTACTCCCCAACGATGCGTTTGAAGCCGTTTTCTTTAGCATAAGCAACCAGCCTGCTTAAAGTAAAATCTTCCATGCCGCGTTTCAGCACTCTGCAGCTCATAAACCAAGTGTCAATAAACAGTGTTTCCGCATCTTCTTTCTTCAGGATGATGACACAAATCAGCCCGTTATCTCCAAACTTGTCGGACAAGTCAAAAGAGAAACTGGCATATTGATCATCTTTTCCTAAAGCTTCAATTTCGGCCTCCGTATAGCGAACTGTGCGGAGGTTAAACTGGTTGCTCCTTTGCGATAATTGTGCCACACGGACTTTATTGAAAGAATCAAAGTTTTTCACTTCCGACACCATGTCCAATGATTTCAGGAAGTCTGCTTCATTGGTAAATGTTTTCAATAGCGAAGCGCGCTGGTGTTCTACCTGATATTGCTGTGTTCTTTCGGCATCTGCATTAGAGTAGGAAGCGGTTTCAAAAAGGTTTAGGGAATACAGGTATTCCAGGTATTCGCCCGGATCTTCAGGAAGCTCAGGGACGGTAATGTCTGGTACGTTTTCCCGCACCATATTGCGTTCAAAAGGATTGTCGTCCAGGAATACCATGGAGTCAAATCCGATATTAAGAATGCTTTGAATCAGTCGGATGTTATCTGCTTTATTATCCCAATTGGCTACAAATACGGCGATATCATCTATTTTCAGCACCATCTCCGGATTGAGTTCAAAAGGAGCTCTTGCCTTATCTTCGTCGTTTTTACTGCAAACGCAGATGATGATCCCACGATTTTTAAGTTTTTTAACCCATTGCTGGAATTCGGTAAATGCTTTGCCGATGCCCAGGCCATGGCCTACCTGAATGTTTTCCCATCCATCATCACCAACGATTCCACCCCAGGTGGTATTGTCAAGGTCGAGTACGAGACATTTCTTAAACTTTCCTTCTACAGCGCATAAAATATCCAGTGTCCGGGAAGCAACATAAGGAAGGATGTCGAGGCTCAGCACCATTTCTGTACTCACATACACATGGCTATTGAACATCTGGTCGCGTCCGAATTTATTTTGCAATCCTGCGATGTCACAGATGAAGAAGTTCGGATATTCCTGTGCAATTTTCATCAGTTCAAAATTCAGTTTACGAACTTGAAAGGTAAAAGAGGATGGGACTTTTGTGGCATAACTGCCAAAAACGGTATCTTCAATTTCAGGATAGTTATAATAGATAATGCGACCTGAAACGGAATTGCAGAGCATTCGGATAAAATCCAGACGATCGTCGGCAAGGTTTATCTGTTCCGCAGTGGCTGAGGTACTATATTTTTCCAGCAGTTTATGGGTAGATTGAAATACAACGGAGTAATCGGCGGCAAAGTCATAAAAATCCGATGTTGGATCTAATATCTGACGCTCAATCTGGTTGTATTCTGCTTCGAATAAATCAATATTATAGTTTCTTTCATAGCCCATTCCTTGGATGGCTACTGCCAGGAATTGAGTAGCGGCATCGCCAAGAAGTGCAACTTTCCGGGTTGGGAGCGCTGTACTGTCTTTTTTTAAATTGCGTTTAAGTTCTTTAAAAGATATCATATAGGTATAAAAAGAATGCTAAAGTACGGGGTTTCTATTTCAGTGAATAAGCTACCCAAACCTAATAATTGTTTTTGCGAAAATAGCTATTTTTTCTAACTAAGAGCAGATGAAAGTTTCGCTAACTTACTGGAACAGTGTTGCTGTGCTGTGAGCTGGAGTTGGGCTGGGGAGATTCGGGGAGAGGTTTGGTTAAATGAGGGAAAAAACTACTGAGTATAGCTTTGAAAGGGATTCTTGTTCTTTCTATTTTCAATGGCTTTTAGGACTGGGTTGCTGGGGCCTTAGCCGGCTTTATGGCCTTCCAAGGGCTATTTTGCTGCACAGCTATTTTGTTCAACTAAAAGCCCTTTCCGATGAATTACATGAATTCTTCTTTCATGCTAATTGTATGGAGTATGATTCTATACTAAGGGAACTGTGCAGGAGACTTGAAACTATTATGCAATTATCTTGTTGTAGGTTATTCAAATTATTTACATATAAAGGGAATCGTATTATGGCAAAGGGAAAAAATGGTCTTCATGGATGGCCAAGTGGTAAAATTGGGAGAGTAGTTTATTATGAGCTGAATGGGCAACCAGTGATGCGAGGTATTGGGAAACCTGGAAAACCGAGTTTAAAGCAACAGGCAAATCACCAGTCTATGGCGGTGACTACCCGTTTCTTGAGCCATCTGAATGACTTTATCAAAAATGGTTTCGAACTCGAAACCCGTGGGACGATTAGAAATCAACATAATCTGGCTGTTTCTCAGATTAAGAAGAATGCCTTGCAGGGTACATACCCGAACATCAGCATTGATTATGAGAAAGTGCAGCTCAGTAAAGGTACTTTGCTCAATCCGAAAGGCCTCCGTATGAAGAAAACAGCAGCTGGACTACAAATCAGCTGGGATCCTGCTTATTCTTATGGTACAGGAGTCCAGTATGACGATACTTTGCAGCTGGCCGTTTGTTTTCCGGCAACAGGGAAAAAACAGATTGAACTGAATTTTGCGAAGAGAAAAGATGGCACTGCTTTTTTGCCGCTATGTGAATACGAATTGAGCCAGTCTATGGAGGTGTACTTGTTTTTAAGAGCTGCAAACCATGATTCCGTTTCTGATACGGTTTATCTGGGCAATCTGAATGGCACTTATGAAAATCCAAAAATCAAAGAAATCAGGGAAAAAGCACAGGCTGCAGATTTAAAGTTAAATCTACGTTTTGAGCAGATTAATGCACAATATAAGGCGCAAATGAAGTTGAAACCAGAAGAGCGAGTCGGTGGTAAAGCTTTTCGAAACTTAGAAACAGAATACTTTGTTTTAGTGGATCAGTGGCGATCCCGACAAACAAAACCAGGCTAATTTTAGCCTTATTTTTAATTGCCGGATAGTGGAATTATATATTAATTTTGGGCGTCGTTTTATGTTAACGATTTGAACCCTAAAAACAACCTATGCGGATTCGTTTACTACTCATTTTTGCTGTACTATTTACGGCCACGGATATTTATGCCCAAGAATTGGAAGGTAATTTAAACTTCCATGGCTTTGCTGATAACAGAGAATACTCCAGATCAAATCGCTTTTCTGAAACTATTTTTGGAATGCGCGTTTCTCCTGAAGTAGGTTTGCTGGTGGATAGCACCCACAGAATCAGAATTGGGTTTAATGCGTTTCATGAATTTGGATCGCCAAAATTTACCACCAGTATTGCACCGGTAGCTTATTACCAGTACATGAAAAAGGACTGGGATTTTTATCTGGGCGCTTTTCCAAGACAGGGATTGATCTCCGATTTCCCGCGTGCCATATTAAATGACACCTTAAGTTACTACCGTCCTAATATTGAAGGGATGTTGGTGAAGTATGAGAATGAAAATTGGAAACAAATTATTTTCATTGATTGGACCAGCAGACAAACGGCAACCGCAAGAGAGAATTTTATCTTCGGTTTTTCCGGTACCTATAAAAAGGATTTGTTCTTTGTATCTCATCATGCGATGATGCTGCACAATGCAGGGCCAGGTATTCCTATTCCTAACGACCATGTGGAAGACAATGGTGCGGCAAGTGTAAAAGTTGGATTGGACCTTTCTAAAAAGACTTTCCTGGATTCTTTGACGCTGAGTGCTGGCGGATTGATTTCATTTGAACGTATTCGTACGGTTGGTGGCTGGAAAACACCTAAAGGCATGTTGCTGGAATTGAATATGGAGTACCATAAGTTTGGGATCGTCAATTCCTTTTATAAAGGAGAAGGGCATCACCTGATTATGGGCGATAAGTTCTATACCGCTAAAACTTACAACAGAATGGATTTGACCTGGCGTCCGATCGTTTATAAAAACCTGGAAGCTAAACTGGTCTTATCTTTCCATTTTGTGGATGGCGTAGTAGATAGTCAGCAGGCATTTGGATTAAGGTATAATCTTTTTGGAAGTAAATCTCTGAAAAGGAAATAGTCCTCAATGAGGATGAACAACAGTCTATGCTGTGAATTCATTAACATAAAAAAAGGGTTTGTTCTTAGAACAAACCCTTTTTTTATGTGGAATCAAACTTATACTAAATCAAATCCAATATCTTCTCTAAAGTATTTTCCATCGAAGTAAATGCGTGCTGCATCGCCTGTGGCGCATTGTAAAGCGTCAAACTGGCTGTCCTGCAGGCTAGTTACTGCAAGTACTCTACCTCCGTTGGTTTTCACAACACCTCCTTCTAAGCTGGTACCTGCATGGAACACATGAGAATTGCGCACGTTATCAATACCAGTAATGGTCTTACCTTTTTCGTAATCACCAGGATAGCCACCTGCAACGATCATTACGGTTGCTGCATTTTTAGGGCTGATGGTTAATTTATAATCTTTTAATTTCTTTTGAGCAGTTGCCATGAAAAGCTCTACCAGATCGTTTTCGATACGTGGGATCACGCTTTCCGTTTCCGGATCACCCATTCTGCAATTGTACTCTATAATTAAGGGCTCATCACCAACTTTGAATAAACCAAAGAAGATAAAGCCGGTATAATTAATTTTGTCTTTCTTTAAACCATTAATGGTAGGAATGATGATTTTCTGCTCTACTTTATTTAAGAAAGCTTCATCTGCGAAAGGAACTGGAGATACAGAACCCATTCCGCCGGTGTTCAGGCCAGTATCTGCCTGTCCGATTTTTTTATAGTCTTTCGCTTCAGGTAAGATCACATAGTTTTCACCATCTGTCAATACAAAGACCGACAGCTCTATTCCGGTTAGGAATTCTTCTACCACTACCGTACTTCCAGCATTGCCAAATTTACCACCCAGCATCAATTTTAATTCTGATTGTGCTTCTTCGATCGTATCCAGGATTAACACGCCTTTACCTGCAGCTAAACCATCTGCTTTTAATACAATTGGAAGGGCATGTGAAGCCAGGTAGTTTAATCCTTCTTCCAGGCTTTCATTGCTGAAAGATCTTGATCCTGGGGTTGGGATGCCATGGCGTGCCATAAATTGTTTAGAAAAATCTTTACTTCCTTCCAGGATGGCGCCTTCTTTTTTAGGACCGATTACCGGGATGTGCGATACTTCCGAGTCATTCGCAAAGAAATCATGGATCCCATTTACCAAAGGTTCTTCCGGACCAACTACTAAAAGTTCAATGGCTTCTTTTAATGCAAAAGCTTTTACGGCTTCAAAATCATTAGGATTCAGGCTGATATTTTTTCCGTAAGCGCCGGTACCACCGTTGCCTGGTGCAATAAACAGTTGAGAACATTGAGAAGATTGGCTCATTTTCCAGGCTAATGCACTTTCTCTGCCGCCGGAACCTAATAGTAAGATATTCATCTATGTATGGTTTTTTGTTTGAATTGTGTAGGTGGATCGGGTACCTGCCCGGTTCTTACCGGCAAATATACCGCTTTAGGGAAATTATCACAGTTTAACTTGAATATTAAAATTAAAGAGGTAAGGATGTCTCATTTCTAAGCCGAATGATCTCCGGAAGCAGGGGGGCATTTATTTTTTTAATTATTGTAATTTTCGGGCCCTTTAAGCCGACTTACTCTACAAACCAATCAATGATGGAAAAAGCTTTTATCGAAATGATAAACAAACATGCTGGGATTGTATATAAGGTCTGTAGCATGTATGGCCTGGAAAAGGAGGATCAGAAAGATCTTTTCCAGGAAATCGTTTTACAGCTATGGAAATCTTTTCCATCTTTTAGACAGGAGGCGCAGGAGAGTACCTGGATGTACCGCATTGCCCTGAATACAGCGATTAGCAATTTTAGGAAGGAGCGTAAAATCCCTGCCAGCAGTAGCATTTCCGCCGCTGAATTTGAAATTCCTGATGGCTGCATTTTTTCAGATCAGGAAGACCAGCTGGGCATGTTGAAACTTGCTGTCGGGCAGTTGACGAAAATTGAAAAAGCGGTCATTCTGTTATATTTCGAAGAAAAGAACTATCAGGAAATTGCAGACATCACTGGAATGACAAAAACAAATGTTGGGGTGAAAATCAGCAGAATCAAGCAGAAGTTGGAAAAGATAATTAAAGCATAAGGGGATGAATTTAGAAGAGCTAAAAGGAGCCTGGATAGCACAGCAGGAAAAAATGAGTCCTGTTTCACCACTGAACCCGGATGTAATCAGAGGAATGATCAGTAAAAGATCTGAAACGATGACTTCAAAAATCAGGAAGTTTTATGTCAATGGGATTTTGTTTTGCAGTTTTTATGTGGTGGTTTCCTGCTTATTGGGCTGGTCATCTGATCATGGGGAATTGTTTAACCAGCGGGTGATGATAAGGCTTGGCGCGTTGTTCCTTGCTTTATTTGTACTTGGCCTGGCCTGGCTGAGGATGCGAAAGATTGATCATGAACAAAATGTTCTGCATCACCTGGAGGAGATGGTGAGTCATTATGTGCTGGCCATGCGGACGGTTGTCGTACTTGTTGTCCTCGCATTGGGTACCTTTCTCATTGTACTTCCTTCTTTGAAATTGTCTGAAAATATAGCCAGTCAGGGACTCGTATGGGGTATTTTGGATACTTATGAAATGTTAGTCATTTTGGCGTTCATCATGTGTTTAGGACAATTTTTTCTGCAAAAGTTGCGTTGGTCTAAAGTAGGGGGACATTACAGTTTGAAGCAGGTAAAGCAGGAGTTGAAAGCGCTGCGTGAATTGACTGCAGAATTGAGAGAAGATCAAGTCTGATTACTGTCCTCTTTTATAGGTTTTTAACAGCTTTTCTCTTAACCACTGTTAAATTGTTAAAGATTTTTAAATAAAATCACGATGCTAAAGCAAAGTACAGGATATTTTGTAATTTTAGCGCCCAATGACTGCCATTCTGACTTATTGTTTGATATGGCTTGGTTGTTGTAATTTGTACGTTTTTCAATATTAATAAACAATAAACACAAACATAAAAGATGTTAGGATTTTTAACCAAAGTATTTGGAAGCAAATCGGAAAGAGATATCAAGGCATTACAGCCTATCGTTATCAAAATCAACGAAGAGTATTCGAAGCTTTCTGTACTGAGCAATGATGAGTTGCGTAACAAAACGGTTTATTTTAAGGATGTGATTGCACAGGCTTTAGCGGAGATTGATGGAAAAATCAGTGGCTTAAAAGCCGATGGTGAAAGTCAGGATTTGTCTTTAGCAGCAAAAACGGCCTTATATGATCAGATCGATGAGCTGATTAAAGAACGTGATAAAGAATTAGAAGTAGTATTACTAGATATATTGCCACAGGCATTTGCCGTGGTTAAAGAGACTTCCAGACGTTTCTCAGAAAATGAGCGCCTAGAGGTAACTGCCAGTCAGCACGACAGAGATTATGCGGTACGCAGAAACAATGTAACCATTGAAGGCGATAAAGCTTTCTGGGCAAATTCATGGGATGCTGCCGGTACATTGGTGAAATGGAACATGGTACATTACGATGTTCAGTTGATCGGTGGTATGGTATTACACAGTGGTAAAATCTCTGAGATGGCTACGGGTGAGGGTAAAACTTTAGTAAGTACATTACCTGCTTACCTGAATGCGCTTGCTGGAAAAGGTGTTCACATTGTAACTGTGAATGATTACCTGGCACGACGTGACTCGGAGTGGAATGGTCCATTATTTGAATTCCATGGGATTAAAGTAGATTGTATTGATAAGCATGAGCCAAACTCTCAGGAGCGTCGTGATGCTTACCTTGCTGACATTACTTATGGTACCAACAATGAATTTGGTTTTGATTACCTGCGTGACAATATGTCGCAAACGCCAGACCAGCTGGTGCAGCGTAAATTGCATTTCGCGATGGTGGATGAGGTCGATTCAGTTTTAATTGATGATGCCCGTACACCTTTGATCATTTCAGGTCCGGTTCCTTTTGGAGATCAGCATGAATTCCATGAGCTGAAACCAAGGATCGAAAGATTGGTAGCTGCACAAAGAGAATATGTAACTAAGGCTTTAAATGAAGCTAAAAAATTAATTAATGATGGTAAGGCCGGAACCGAAGAAGGTGAAGGTGGTTTAGCGCTATTACGTGCACACCGTGGTTTGCCTAAAAATAAAGCATTGATCAAGTTTTTAAGTGAGGGTAGTGTTAAACAAACCTTATTGAAAACTGAAAATCATTACATGGCTGATCAGTCGAAGAACATGCCGAAAGTAGATTCGGAATTGTACTTCTATATTGATGAGAAAAACAACCAGGTAGAGCTGACTGAAAAAGGTATTGAGCTGATCACCAAATCTGGTGAGGATGCGCATTTCTTCGTATTGCCGGATGTAGGTACAGAGATCGCTGAGATTGAAAAATCTAACCTGACGAATGAAGAGAAGATTGCACAGAAGGATGCCCTGATGCGCGATTACTCGATTAAAGCAGAAAGAATTCACTCGGTAAACCAATTGCTGAAAGCTTATACTTTATTTGAGATTGATGTGGAATACATCATCGATGAAGGAAAGATCAAAATTGTTGACGAGCAAACTGGTCGTATTATGGATGGCCGTCGTTATTCTGACGGTTTACACCAGGCGATTGAAGCAAAAGAAAATGTGAAAGTAGAAGATGCTTCACAGACTTATGCAACAGTAACCCTTCAAAACTTCTTCCGTATGTACCATAAACTTTGTGGTATGACAGGTACAGCAACTACTGAAGCTGGTGAGTTCTGGTCGATCTATAAACTGGATGTAGTGGAAATCCCTACCAACAGAGTGATCTCTAGAATTGACCACCAGGATTATGTTTACCGTACGGTTCGTGAAAAATACAATGCAGTAGCAGAAGAGATTGTTAAATTAACAGAAGCAGGCCGCCCGGTATTGGTAGGTACAACTTCAGTTGAGATTTCTGAGTTATTGAGCAGAATGCTGAAACTTCGTGGAATTAAACACAATGTGTTGAACGCGAAGATGCACCAGAGAGAGGCGGATATCGTAGCTGAAGCAGGTCAGGCTGGACAGGTAACGATTGCAACCAACATGGCTGGTCGTGGTACGGATATTAAGCTAGGTGCTGGTGTTAAAGAAGCAGGTGGTTTGGCTATCGTAGGTACAGAACGTCATGAGTCTCGTCGTGTAGACAGACAGCTACGTGGTCGTGCAGGTCGTCAGGGTGATCCAGGTTCTTCTCAGTTCTTCGTATCTCTTGAAGATAACTTAATGAGGTTATTTGGTTCTGAAAGAATCTCTAACATCATGGTAAAAATGGGCATCGAAGATGGTGAAGTGATTCAGCATTCGATGATCACCAAATCTATTGAGCGTGCACAGAAGAAAGTAGAAGAAAACAACTTTGGTATCCGTAAGCGTCTATTAGAGTATGATGATGTGATGAACTCACAGCGTACTGTAATTTATGCAAAACGTAAAAATGCATTGTTCGGTGAGCGTTTAGACGTGGACATGAACAACATGACTTTCGACGTAGCTGAAGACATTGTTACGGAATATAAAGAAGAAGGAAATTACGAAGGTTTCAAACTGGAAGTGATCAAAAACTTCTCTGCAGATACGACTATTGATGAAGCAGAATTCAGTGCAAGAAATATTCACCACCTGACTGATAAATTGTTTGAAGAAGTAACGGCATTCTATGCTAGAAAATCTGAAGGCATTATCCAGCAGGCCATGCCAGTATTGAATCAGGTATTCGAAGAGCGTGGAGAACACATTGAGCAAATCATTGTTCCGTTTACAGATGGTATTCGCAGCATCCAGGTGCCGGTTAATTTGAAAAAAGCAATCGACAACCATGGTCGTGAGGTGACTAAATCATTCGAAAAAACAATTGTACTGGCCTTGATCGATGAATCATGGAAAGAACACTTGCGTGAAATGGACGAGTTGAAACAGTCGGTTCAAAATGCGGTATACGAGCAAAAAGATCCACTGATCATTTACAAAATGGAAGCCTTTAACTTGTTTAAAAACATGTTGAATGCGGTAAATAAAGAAGTAGTTAGTTTCTTATATAAAGGTGGTATTCCAATTGAAACAGATCCTAATGACGTTAGAGAAGCTCAGGCACCAAGACCTGCTCCGAGCAAATTGAAAATGTCAAAACCGGATTTTGAAATTTCAGTTGGTCATGAACCAATGACTATGGAAGATACTCGTGAAGCCGCACCACAGCAGCCCATCCGTAAAGAAGTGACGGTAGGCAGAAATGATATGTGCCCTTGCGGAAGCGGTAAGAAATTCAAAAACTGCCACGGCGCAGGATTGTAATTTGTAATACACATTTAGAATGCCGATTTTTGTAACAAAAAATTCGGCATTCTTTTTTTTAAGCCCTTTCATGAAGATATTATTTACCAGTATATTGTGTTGTTTCTCCATCGTTCTTTTTGCCCAGCAGAAAGGAGAGGTGGTGGTGATTAAAGATCCCATGATTGATAGCTTGATTGCAAAGCGGATCGCTTTGTACACCAAGTCTGCTGGTACTGCCGGCGGTACTCCCGCTAAACCCGGGGCTGCAATTGTTGGTCAGATGGGGTATCGCGTACAGATATTTTATGGCTCCGACAGGCGTCAGGTATTTTCGGAACAAGCCCGCTTTAAATCTGCTTACCAGAATTTAAACACCTATATTACTTACAAAGAACCTAATTATTATTTGCGGGTTGGCGATTTTAGAACACGTTTGGAAGCCCAGCGTTTGTTAAATGAGCTGAGACCCATGTTTCCAACCCTGTTTATTTTTAGGGAGAAAATAAATGCACCTAACCTAGATTATAGCAATGACAATGAAAGATAAGATCCAAACCCTAGCGCTTGATATTTTTGATCAGGTGAGAGGCTACCGTCAGCATATTCATGCCAATCCTGAACTTTCCTTTAAAGAGTTTGAAACTTCAGCTTATATTAAAAGTCACCTGGATGAATGGGGAATCCCTTATACAGAAATGGCGAATACAGGGGTAGTTGGATTGATTAAGGGGGACATTCCATCTGATCAAATTATCGCATTGCGTGCAGATATGGACGCTTTGCCAATCATAGAGGCAAATGATAAACCTTATGCTTCAAAAAATCCAGGAGTGATGCATGCCTGCGGTCATGATGTTCACAGTTCTTCGTTATTGGGAACGGCTTTCATCCTGAACAGCCTGAAAGCAGAATTTGCAGGCACCATTAAATTGATTTTTCAACCGGGAGAAGAAGTGCTTCCAGGTGGTGCCAGTATCATGATTAAAGAAGGGGTGTTAGAGAATCCTAAGCCACAGGCGATCCTTGGACAGCATGTGATGCCATTAATTGATGCAGGTAAGGTTGGTTTTCGCTCAGGTATTTATATGGCCTCAACGGACGAATTATACGTAACTGTGCATGGTAAAGGCGGCCATGGTGCCCAGCCTCACCAGAATATTGATCCGGTAGTGATTGCTTCGCACATCATTATCGCTTTGCAGCAAATTGTCAGCAGAAATGCAGACCCACGCTTGCCTTCTGTACTTTCTTTTGGAAAGGTGCAGGCCAATGGAGCAACGAATATCATTCCTAATGAAGTGAAAATGGAAGGTACTTTCAGAACACTGAATGAAGAATGGCGTAAGGAAGCAAAATTACTGATGAAAAAAATGGCAGAAGGCATTGCTGAAAGTATGGGCGGAAGCTGCGATTTTAACATCATGAACGGCTATCCTTACCTGATCAATGAGCCGGTATTGAGCGATAATGCACGTGCGCATGCAGAAGATTATTTAGGAAAAGAGAATGTGCTGGAATTGGATATCTGGATGGCAGCGGAAGATTTTGCCTACTATTCGCAGGTAACCGATGCTTGTTTTTATAGGTTAGGAACCGGAAATAAAGAAAAAGGAACCAGCTATTCTGTGCATACGCCAAACTTTGATATTGATGAGGATGCTTTAAAATTGTCGACTGGCCTAATGGCTTATCTTGCATTAAAGCAGTTGGGTAATTAGGTTGCGGTTGTTAAACCACCGCATCGGCATTAATTTTTGTGTACTGTTCCCGGATTTCCCAATGAAGAAAATACTTTTGTTAGCGGTTTGCATTTTGTTTTTTGGAAAAGGTTTTAGCCAGGAGATTCCGCGCTTTAACCCGGATACCATTAAAACTATCCAGCTGGATTCTGCAGTCAATATCGTGTCGCAAAAGTTCGGTGTAGAGACGTTTATTAATGCGATCATCACCGATAATAGCTTTTATCAGGCTTTCCGGAATATGAAGAAGTACGGTTTCATCGCCGAAAACAGAATTTATACCTACGATAAAAAGAATAAAGTAAACGGCAGGATTTACCGGAAAATCAGACATAGCCCTAAAGGGCCGGTCAAGATGGAATACCTGGTGAAACAGGATACGGGAAAGGTGTACAAGAAAAATGGCAAATACCAGTTGTATACGATTGAGATGTTTGATTACATCTTTATGAACGCGTATCAGTCGGAATTTGTATCTGAAGGGCCTATGACTACTGGTAAAGGAGCCGAAAGTAATGAAAGCTATAAAGATAAACTGAAGACCCTCATTTTTGCCCCCGGAAGACCTATTAAAGGCTTGCCATTTATCGGCAGTAAAACACAAATCTTTACGGCCAATATGCGCCAGTATTACGATTATAGCTATGCCAGCGGAACTTACCTGGATTCTATTCCAGTGTACCGTTTCAAGGTGACGGTGAAACCCGACCTGAGCAATGGTACCAAAGAGGGCTTGATGATTAAGGAACTGACCACTATTTTTGATCAGCGTACTTTTGAGATTCTGGGTCGTTATGTGGACATGAAATATAGCAATATGCTGTTTGATTTCAACGTACAGATGAACATTGAAATGAGTTATTTTGGAGGGGAGAAATTACCCACTAAGATCACTTATCAGGGGAATTGGGACTATCCTTTTAAAAAGGAAGAACGGGCAAGTTTTTTAATTGTTCATAAGGACTACGATACCGGGAAATAGATTTCCGAATTTTAAAATATATTTGATAGACAAATTGTTCTGTTATGAAAAAAATTAGGTTCATCGTCTTTTCTTTTGTAATTCTTGGATTTACAGGAGTTGTTCAAGCACAGGTACTGACCAGTAAACAGGTGGATAGCCTGGTGGAAAAGACGCTGACTGCTTTTGATGTTCCTGGGATTGCGGTAGCGATTGTAAAAGATGGGAAAGTGATTCACTCTAAAGGATATGGGCTTCGCTCTATCAGGACGAAGGAGGCAGTCAACGAAAATACTTTTTTCGGAATTGCTTCCAATAGCAAGGCTTTTACTGCCGCAGGATTGGGCATATTGGTTGATGAAGGGAAACTGAAATGGGACGATAAGGTGGTAGATCTGATTCCTGGATTTAAGCTGTATAATCCTTATGTGACCCAGGAATTTACCGTAAGGGACTTATTGACCCACCGTTCTGGTTTAGGCTTAGGTGCAGGAGACCTGATGATTTTCCCGGATTCTAACCGGGTAACTAAGGCGGAACTGATTCATAATATGCGTTACCTGAAACCTGTTTCTGGGTTCAGGACTAAATTTGACTACGATAACCTGCTGTATATTGTGGCAGGAGAGGTACTGGCAAAAGTATCGGGAATGAGCTGGGAAGATTTTGTCGAAACCAGAATCATGCGCCCGATAGGAATGAGCCAGAGTGCCGGTGCTTACCCTCGTCTGAAAGACAAAAAGAATGTGATTGATGCACATAGTTTGATTGATGGAAAGCTAACCGTAGTCAGTAAAGGTTTTCCTGAGATTTCCAACGCTGCAGGTGGCATCTGGTCGAATGTAACAGAGATGAGCAAATGGGCGATCATGCAGATGGATAATGGCAAATATGGCGAGGGATTAAAGAAGAATTTATTCAGTGAAGAAGTACATCGGGAAATGTGGAGCCCGCAAACGATCATCGCAGGTGGTTCTTTTAACAGTTATGGACTGGGCTGGTTTTTGAGCGCTATTAACGGAAAATTAGAAGTTTCACATACCGGTGGTTTAAGTGGGATTGTGACGCAGGTGACTTTAATTCCGGAACTGAAACTGGGCATTATTGTGCTGACCAATCAGGAGAGCGGTTATGCTTTTTCGTCCATTACCAACACGATAAAAGATGGTTATTTTGGCATCAAAGGGAAGGATAGAATTGCGGTTTATAAAGGGTATGCATCGGAAGATGAAGCCGAAAGTAAAAAGGTGACTGATGAGGTTTGGGCAGCAATTACGGCTGAACAGCAAAAGAATACCCAAAAAGTTGACCTGAGCGTTTATGAAGGTTCTTTTGTTGACCCATGGTTTGGTGAGGTTGTCATTAAAAAAGTAAATGGTAAACCTTGGTTTCAATCTCTGAATTCCCCGAAATTGGCTGGTGAAATGCTGCCTTATAAAGGAAATACTTTTGTGGTGAAATGGACAGACCGAAGTATGCATGCAGATGCTTTTGCGATCTTCTCTCTAGATAAAGAAGGCAAAGCTTCCGGTCTGAAAATGGCCGCTGTTTCTCCATTAACGGATTTCAGTTACGATTTCCAGGATCTTGATTTTACACGTGCTGCAAAAAAATAATACTCATGAAATATAATCAAAAGTTAAGTCTCCTGCTGGTACCAATGGCATTGTTTGTCCTATTTACTGCGATGAATTTTAAGCCTAAAAAGATTATTTTTTTTGGCGATTCTATCACCCAGATGGGGGTAGCACCAGGAGGGTATGTAGACTTGATCCGTAAGTCTCTGGATCCTTTGAAATATGAAGTCATCGGATCTGGTATCGGTGGAAATAAGGTTTACGATCTTTACCTACGGATGGAGGAGGATGTGCTGTCAAAAAAGCCGGATCTGGTGGTGATTTATGTTGGTGTGAATGATGTATGGCATAAGCAATCGATGCGTACAGGAACGGATTATGATAAGTTTATCGCCTTTTATCAGGCGTTGATCAACAAGATTCAGGCAAGCGGTTCAAAGGTAGTTTTATGTACGCCTGCGGTGATCGGGGAGAAGAAAAATGGAGCAAATGAAATGGATGCCGATTTGGACAAGTATTCAGGAGCGATAAGGGAGCTGGCAAATAAAAATAAATTGCCACTATGCGATCTTAGGGATTTGTTTAAAACCTATGAGGAAAAAAATAATATAGCAGATGTGGCCAAGGGAGTTTTAACGACTGATGGTGTACATTTGAACGATAAAGGGAATCAGACCCTTGCAGAAGTATTGATCCCACTGTTGAAATAAACAAACGGATAAAAATAAGGTGATTAGAGAAAGAGATTATAAAAATATTAAAGAATGATTAACCAGGATACCATCAGCAAGATCATGGAAACCGTCCGCATTGAGGAAGTGGTTGGTGATTTTGTGTCTTTAAAAAAACGTGGTACCAGTTTGATAGGGAATTGCCCTTTTCACAATGAGAAAACACCTTCTTTCCACGTTTCTGTGGCCAAGGGGATTTACAAGTGTTTCGGCTGTGGTAAAGGAGGTGATTCGGTCCATTTTATTATGGACCATGAGAAGTATTCTTATCCGGAAGCGTTAAAGTTTCTGGCTCAGAAATACCATATTGAGGTGGAGGAGACGGTACAGTCTCCACAAAATATTGAAGCCCAGAATGCGCGGGAAAGCTTATACATTGTTTCAGAATTTGCGGCGGGTTTCTTTGCCAATGAACTGTGGACAGGGGATCAGGGCCGTGCCATTGGCCTGAGCTATTTTAAAGAGCGGGGTTTCCGGGAAGACATCGTTAAGAAGTTCCAATTGGGTTACTCTCCGGATGTTTGGGATGCCTTGATTCAGCATGCGGTTTCGGCTGGACATAAAGAAGAATACCTGGAGAAAACAGGCCTGGCGATCAGAAATGATAAGGGCAAGCTGTATGATCGTTTCAGGGGCAGGGTGATGTTCCCCATCCACAATTTTACGGGTAGGATCATTGGCTTTGGCGGTAGAACGCTGAAAACAGATAAAAATGTCCCTAAATACGTCAATTCACCGGAAAGTGATATTTACCATAAGTCGAATGTGCTTTATGGGTTGTTCCATGCCAAAAAGGCCATTCGTGACACGGATAACTGTTATTTAGTAGAAGGTTATGCGGATGTACTCGCTGCACACCAGGCAGGAATAGAAAATGTAGTGGCCTCATCAGGTACTTCATTGACAACGGAGCAGATTCGTCTGATTGGCCGTTTTACAGAAAATGTTACGATTCTTTATGATGGCGATGCTGCGGGGATTAAGGCCTCTTTACGTGGATTAGACATGATCCTGGAGGAGGGTTTGAACGTAAAAGTTGTTTCCTTCCCTGATGGTCATGACCCCGATTCTTACATGCACCATGTAGGCTCTGGAGCATTTAAAAAATACATTGAAGAGCACCGTAAAGATTTTATTCTTTACAAAGCGAATATCCTGCTGAAAGAAGCAGGTTCCGATCCGATCAAAAGGGCAGGCATCATCCGTGATATTGTAGAAAGTATTGCGAAGATCCCAGATGATATTAAGGCCTCGATTTTCATCAAGGAATGCAGCAGCCTGCTGCAGGTAGAAGAGCGTATTTTACTTTCTGAGCTGAATAAGATCAGGATGGCGAAATTCAGGAAATCGAGTGCTGGTCAATCAGGCGCTGGAAATTCCGGGGTCGGTTCTTCTGGTTTCCAACAGCAAAATCAAAACCAATATCAGCCTTATCCTGATGGGCCGCCTGACAATCTTTTTGAGGTTCCAGGTGCTGGCGGAGAAGCGGCGGAAGCGGCTGCAGCCGAGGAAAGTGATTTGCTGCAGGAGCAGGAAGTAGTGCGTCTTTTATTGGCCTATGGCCATGAGCTGGTGAGCTGGGATAAGATTGATAATATGTATATCGGTTCTTTCATTATGCAGAACCTCGCAGATGTAAGCTTTACCGATCCGACGTGTAAAATCATTATTGATACCTATAATGAAGAAATAGAAAATGGCCACCTGCCGGTAGCCAGCCAGTTTATCAACAGTGAAAACCGGAATATTGTAGAACTGGCAATTACGCTGTCTACCTCTCCGTATTCCCTAAGTGAAAACTGGTACAATAAGCACAATATTTATGTTAGGGATGAAAGTGTCAACTTAAAGGCGACCGTTCTTGGTGGGATTTTTCACCTTAAAAAAGGGAAGGTAGCGCGGATGCTCTCAGATATTTCTAAAGAGATTAAAACAGAAAATGATCCGGTTAATCTGGAGATTCTGATGCAGCGCTTTATGTTTATGAAAAGCGTGGAAAGAGAGATTTCGAAGTTCCTGGGAACGGTGATTTTAAAATAGATGGCAGCGCATAACGAACTCGGCCAGCGTGGGGAGGAGATCGCCAGAGCCTATCTGGAAAATGCAGGGTACCGCATTTTAAATGTGAATTGGAGATACGCAAGGGCAGAAGTAGACGTTATAGCTGATCAGGGAGGAACCCTGATTTTTGTGGAAGTGAAAACCCGTACCAGTATTGATTTTGGGGAGCCGGAAGATTTTGTAGACCGCAAAAAGGAGAAACAATTGGAATTTGCTTCCTCGGCCTATATTGAGTTAAAACAACATCAGGGAGAAATCCGTTTTGATATTATTGCCATTACTTTTGAGCAAAAAAACAGTTATAAAATTAATCACATTGAAGATGCATTCTGGCCAAGTTAAAAAAATCATGAGTTTATCTAAATTAGCCCTGTCGGCCTGCTTATTATTGAGCGTTTCGCTGGTTATTTCCTGTAAAAATAATGCGCCGGTAGGAACTGGTGTAAGTTTTAAGTCCCCGGAACAAGGGCAGAGTTTTCCTTTGGGAACGGAGGTAAAAGTCGCTTTGGAAGTTCCTTCGGGCAGTAATGTTACTTCTGCAGTGTATACCCTGGATGGAAAGCCAGTGGCTACTAAAAACAACGCTGATCCTGTTGCAATCCCTACCACAGGTTTGAGTTTGGGTTATAAGCTGATTACAGCCGTTATAGAGGAGGATGGAAAGAAAGATACGTTAACGATCAACTTTGAGTTAAAGTCGGCTGTGACGCCTTCGCAATACGGTTATAAAGTAATTAAGACTTTTCCTCATGATACCGCTGCTTATACGCAGGGATTGGAGTACCACAATGGCCGCTTTTTGGAAAGTACCGGTCAGGAACAGCATTCTTTTGTGAGATGGGTAGACGTACCTACCGGGAAAATCTTACAGCAAACGAAACTGGATGACCAGTATTTTGGGGAAGGATCCAGTTTGGTAGGGGATAAGATCGTAATGCTGACCTGGCAGAATAGATTGGGTTTAGTGTTTGACGCGAAATCATTGACGCAGCAAGCTACTTTTCCTTATCAGTCTAGCATGGAAGGCTGGGGACTGTGCTTTGATGGTACTAGATTATACAAATCTGATGGTACTAACAAAATCTGGTTCCTGAATAAAGATAATTATAAAGAAGAAGGCTTTATTGAAGTTTACAACAATTATGGTCCGGTGCCTCAGTTAAATGAGCTGGAATATATTGATGGTAAAATTTATGCCAATGTCTACACGAAAAATGTGGTGGTGGTAATTGACCCGGCAACAGGTGTAATTGAAAAAGAAATTGATTTTACAGGATTGCTGCCAGCAGGATATTACAAAGATGAAGTAGACATTGCAAACAATGTGCTGAATGGTATTGCCTGGGACAAGGCGGGTAAACGTTTATTCGTGACCGGCAAAAAATGGCCGCATCTATTCCAGGTGGACCTGGTTGCTAAACCTTAATCTTAAAGATTTCTTTATAAAAAAAGCCGTCATATCCTCGATATGACGGCTTTTTCGTTACAATTCTTCTTATTACTCTGCTTTCTTAGGTTCAGCAATGACACCATTAAAAGTAATCGGCTGTCTGTTCATGCTGATCACATTTAAGGTCGCATAACCACTTGTCGAGACACTTAAAGATAACGTGCGTACATCTTTGGTGTCTTTAGGGGCGATGTCAATGATCCATCCTCCTTTTTTCTTCGCAGTGGTTTTATAATCGAATTTTTTAGACTTAAATTTTATACCTGAATCATCTGGATTCATGGTCGCATTATACGCTCTTCCATAATAAGGCAGGTAAACTTCTACGCTATCCTTGTTGATGATCAGTTGGTATTGAGATCCGGTAAGTTGAATCATACCGCCACCCATACCACCAGGCATTCTGCTCATTATTTTGTTTAAATCAGCATTAGCCATAGGAGTCGCAGAGGTTGCTTCAAACACTAGATGCTTGTCAGCGACTAATTTGGCTGTAGTTGCTTTGTCTGTTTGTGCCATTACCTGCACACTAGAGCAAACAATAAGAAGTGCTAACAATTTTTTAAATGTTCTCATGATCATATCCTTTTTTATTTGGTTAGAACAAAATAGCGCTTAAAAGGTTTAATTCTAAGCGCTATTTTTTTGTCATTTATCTCCAGCTTTTATACTGGTTGATCAAACCGTTTGTTGAAGCGTCGTGAGACTGAACTTCCTGATCTCCTTCTAGTTCCGGAAGAATGCTTTTGGCCAATTGCTTGCCCAGCTCGACTCCCCATTGGTCGAAACTGAAGATGTTCCAGATGATGCCCTGAACAAAGATTTTATGTTCGTAAATAGCGATCAAACTACCCAGACTGAATGGTGTTACTTTCTTCAAAAGAATAGAGTTGGTTGGCCTGTTTCCTTCAAAAACTTTGAAGGGTGCCAGTTTTTCTATTTCTTCCTTGCTTTTGCCTTCTTTTTCCAGTTCTGCAACCACCTGTTCTTTGGTCTTACCATTCATTAAAGCTTCTGTCTGAGCGAAGAAGTTAGACAATAAGATCGGGTGATGGTCGCCTAATGGGTTTAAGCTTTGCGCAGGAGCGATGAAATCGCAAGGGATCAAACGGGTTCCCTGGTGGATCAGCTGATAGAAAGCATGCTGTCCATTGGTTCCTGGCTCTCCCCAGATGATCGGTCCTGTTTCATAACTGACATCGTTACCATTACGGTCTACATGTTTACCATTACTTTCCATATCTCCCTGCTGGAAATAAGCGGCAAAACGGTGCATGTATTGATCGTAAGGTAAGATCGCCTGAGTTTCTGCATCAAAGAAATTGATGTACCAGATGCCAATTAAAGCCAGGATTACCGGTACATTGTTTTCAAATTCAGCAGTTTCAAAATGTGTATCTGCAGCGTGTGCACCTGCAAGTAATTGCTTGAAGTTGTCGAAACCAATGCTTAAAGCAATAGGAAGGCCGATTGCACTCCATAAGGAATATCTTCCACCTACCCAGTCCCAGAATTCGAACATGTTATCGGTGTCAATACCGAATGCAGCAACATCTTTTGCATTGGTAGACAATGCGGCAAAATGCTTGGCCACATCGCCTTGCGCAGCACCGCTATTTAAGAACCAGTCCTTTGCACTATTGGCATTGGTCATGGTTTCCTGTGTCGTAAAAGTTTTAGAAGCAATCAGGAATAAGGTCGTTTCCGGATCTACATTTTTTAAGGTTTCTGCAATGTGTGTGCCGTCGATATTGGACACGAAATGCATATTTAAATGGTTTTTGTAGGCTTTTAAGCCTTCAGTAACCATTACCGGACCTAAATCAGAACCACCGATACCGATGTTCACTACATCTGTGATCGCTTTGCCAGTATAGCCTTTCCATGATCCGGAGATGATCGCCTGACTAAATTTATCCATCTTTTCCAATACTTTGTTCACCTCTTCCATGACATCTTTGCCATCTACAAGAATAGGTGTACTGCCCTGGTTACGTAAAGCAATGTGAAGTACCTGGCGGCCTTCAGTCTGGTTGATTTTCTCTCCGCTGAACATGGCTTTAATGGCCTGGTCCAATTTACACTCTCTGGCCAATTGCATCAGCAAAGCCATTGTGGTATCGTCAATTCTGTTCTTTGAATAATCCACAAGAATGTCTTCAAATAGTATCGAGAATTTTTCAAAACGGGAAGCATCTTCCGTAAAAAGATCCTTTAGGCTTTTTTCGTTGATCCCGATAAAATGATCGGTCAAGTATTTATAAGCTGCGGTTTCTGTAAAGTTTATCGTTGGTAGCATCATATTAGTATTTCTGTAAATGTAGGAGTTTATAATAATATTTCTATTCGAAATGAATATCCGCTCATTATCTTATATTTAACGTATAAAAAATAGGTTTATGAAAAGATTTTACTTTATACTGTTGGTTTTGTTTGGAGCTAATGCGGTTGCGCAAAAGCAAAATCTGAGACCTGAGGTTTCAAAAAAGGCTTTGAGCATTACTCAAAAAGTGATAGACTGGCGTCGGGATTTGCATGAGCATCCGGAATTGGGCAACCAGGAAAACAGAACTGCAGCTTTGGTGGCCAAACATTTGAAGTCTTTAGGGATCGAGGTGCAGACTGGTGTGGCGAAAACAGGTGTTGTTGGAATTCTAAAAGGTGGAAAGCCAGGGCCAGTAGTTGCGTTAAGGGCAGATATGGACGGTTTACCCGTTACAGAGCGGGTTGATTTGCCTTTCGCTTCTAAAGTAAAAACCAGGTATAACGGACAGGAAGTAGGCGTGATGCATGCTTGCGGTCATGACAGCCATGTGGCGATTTTAATGGGCGTGGCAGAGGTGTTGGCTGCTATGAAAAAAGACATTCCGGGCACGGTTAAATTTATTTTTCAACCCGCAGAAGAGGGGGTTCCTGAAGGCGAAGAAGGTGGTGCTGCATTGATGGTGAAAGAAGGGGTGCTCGAAAACCCGAAAGTGGAGGTGATTTTTGGTTTACACATCAATTCACAAACACCGGTAGGAGATATTACCTATCGTCCGGCTGGGATTATGGCTGCAGTGAATGATTTAAAAATTACGGTGACTGGCAAACAGGCGCATGGTGCTTATCCATGGAGCAGCATTGATCCGATTGTGATTTCTGCACAAATTGTGAATAACCTGCAGACCATTGTGAGTAGGAACCTGAATGTGACGGAAAATCCAGGTGTCGTTACAATTGGCGCCATCAACGGGGGAATTCGTTCTAACATTATCCCGGAAAAAGTAGAAATGATTGGTACGATCCGCAACTTCTCAAAAGAAGATGAAGCGATGTTTATTGAAAGGGTAACGACGATCGCTAAAAAAACTGCAGAAGCAGGTGGTGGAACAGCAGAAGTAAAAATTCCATACAGCAACCATTATCCGGTTACTTTTAATGATGTAGCCTTGACAGAAAAAATGTTACCTAGTTTACAGGCAACTGCTGGTAAAGCACATGTGAAATTAAAGCCGCCGGTAACCGGAGCAGAAGACTTTTCATTTTATCAGGAAAAGGTTCCTGGCTTGTTTATTTTCCTCGGAGGAATGCCTAAAGGACAAGATCCATTAAAGGCACCATCACACCATACCCCAGATTTCTTTATTGATGAGAGTGGGTTTGGATTGGGTGTGGAAGCCCTTAGTAACCTGGCACTTGATTACATGAACTTGAAAAAATAAGGACAGTTTTTTGATTTAGGGATCATTTTAATTGGTTATATTTAATATACTAATAGTAGTACATCACCTAGAAAAACAATTTTATGTTAGAAAATTTGAATGAACTGGTTAAACAAAGCGCTCAGGATGCCATTGTGAACAATTCCGACGTTCCAAATGAGCAGAATGAGGCTGCGATTCAAGCGGCCTCTGGTTCTATTTTTGACTCTTTGAAACAACAATTGTCGTCGGGAAATATTGGTAATCTTGTAGATGCCTTTAAAGGTGGAGATGTGGCCAACTCTTCGGTGGTAAAGGACGCTTCTTCTGGTTTTATCGACAAGCTGTCTGGGATGGGCATTAACCTGGATTCGGCGAAAGCGATTGCTGCTTCAATTATTCCGGGAGTAATGGATAAGCTGGTGAGTAAGACAAATGATCCGAACGACAGTTCTTTTAATCTTCAGGATATGCTGACGAAAATTTCAGGACCTGACGGGAAGTTCCAGTTGTCGGACCTGACGAATTTGTTCAGTGGCAGCACTGAGCCTGGAAAAGAAGGGGAATCTGGTATAGTCGATAAGCTAAAAGGACTTTTTAATTAGTAAAAGAAAAGGTTTAAAGGGGGTTCTGTGCTTGTTTTTGAAAACAGGGACAGAACCTCTTTGTATTATTATATATTTGTGATTATGACAAAAGAACAAATTCAGGATTTAAGGGACAGAGTAGCGTCGCTGAGGAGGCATCTTTGACGTAGAAACACGTCTTGAGGAAATTTATATTGAGCAGGAGCTGACCCTGCAAACTGATTTTTGGGATGATCCTAAAAAAGCAGAAAAGCATTTGGCAGGAATCAATTCCAAGAAAGTATGGACTGATGCCTGGCAAGCAGTAAATAAGGAGCTGGAAGATACAGAAGTCATGTTTGAGTTTCTCCAATCCGGCGATGCCACTGCGGAAGAAATGCAGGAACAATACAACCGCTGTTTAAATATGGTGGAAGAACTGGAACTGAAAAATATGCTGAGCAGTAAGGAAGATCAGCTGCATGCGGTGATGCAGATTACTGCAGGTGCCGGTGGTACAGAGAGCTGTGATTGGGCAGCCATGCTGATGCGTATGTACATCATGTGGGGAGAGAAAAACGGCTATAAGGTAACAGAACAGGATTCGCAGGAAGGGGAGGTGACCGGTATAAAATCAGTTACGCTTCAATTTGCCGGAGACTTTTCTTATGGTTATCTGAAAGGAGAAAATGGGGTTCACCGTTTGGTGCGCATTTCGCCTTTTGATTCCAATGCCCGCAGGCATACTTCTTTTGCTTCCGTATATGTATATCCATTGGTGGATGATACGATTGAGATTGAAGTGAAGGATTCAGAGATTGAATTCGAGACTTTCCGTTCCGGTGGTGCTGGTGGACAAAATGTGAATAAGGTGGAAACTGCCGTAAGGCTGTACCATAAACCTTCTGGGATTGTGATTAAAAACCAGGAGTCGCGTTCACAACTGCAGAATAAAGAAAATGCAATGCGCTTGCTGAAATCGCAGCTGTATGAAGCGGAAATGCGGAAGCGTATGGAAGCAACTGCTTTAATTGAAGGCTCTAAGAAGAAGATCGAATGGGGATCGCAGATCAGGAATTATGTACTGCATCCTTATAAATTGGTCAAAGATTTACGAACCAATTATGAGACTTCTAATGCGCAGGCCGTATTGGACGGAGATTTGAACGAATTTTTGAAAGCTTACTTAATGGAATTTTAAATATGAGATACCTTATTGTATTACTGATGACCGGTCTTTTTACTACAAATAGCGCGATGGCGCAGGAAAGTATATTGATTTATCCTGGAGTTATTCCGGGGGCAAAGCCTACGCCTGCAGATTATAAAGAGCTTTCTGAGACAGGAAAAGATGGAATCATTAGGGTCAGTAAGGTATCTGTACCTACATTAAAAGTGTTTTTGCCATCGAAAGATAAGGCAACAGGTGCGGCAGTGATCATTTGTCCGGGTGGCGGTTATGGCATTCTGGCGATTAACCATGAAGGTGATCATGTCGCTAAGCGCTTCAATGACATCGGCGTTGCCGCATTTGTATTGAAATATCGTTTGCCGGATGATGCGATTATGATCGATAAATCTTTCGGCCCTTTACAGGATGCCGAACAGGCGATGTATGTAGTCAGGAAAGATGCTGCGAAATATCATATTGATCCTGCAAAAATAGGGATCATGGGCTTTTCTGCGGGTGGTCACCTGGCCTCCACATTGACGGTACATTATAAGGATGTCAAAATAGAGAATAAAGAGGGATTGAGTCTTCGTCCGGATTTCTCGATATTAATTTATCCGGTGATTTCTTTGCTGGAGTCCCCACATACCGGTTCTGCGAAAAATCTGACCGGGCCAGATGCAGCGTATGCACAAAAGGAATACTTTTCCAATGAGCGCCATGTGGATGCAGAAACACCGATGACGTTTTTAGTGCATGCAAATGATGATAAATCTGTTCCTGTTGAAAATAGTTTGTCTTTTGATCGGGCAATGGCAAAAGCAGGTAATAAAGTAGAGCTCCATACTTACCAGGCTGGTGGCCATGGTTTCGGATTGAACAATAAGACGACACAGGATCAATGGTTTGACCGCCTGGTCAACTGGATGAAAGCCAATAAAATTATTTAAAGGTTACTGTTGTCAAGAATGTCCTGCAGCTCTTTCAATTCTGCTACCTTGTCTGCGGAACCCAGGTTCTCATAAGAGGAAATCAGATTTCTAAGGATTCTTCTGATGATTTCTACATTACTGCATGGTGCATAAAATCCGGGCATAGGATCAAGTCCCAGCTGACGAAGAAACTGATCAACATCATGTTTGCCGAATATGGCACCTTTGTTAAAGGCATTGATATAGAAGAGCACGCCAAACTCATTGCCTTCCCGTTTGCTCTCGTCAATATAGCCGAGGATAAAATGCTGCGGCAGATTGACACCATATACCGGAATATCCAGCTTCTGGGCAATAGTCGAATAGATGATGGCTAAAGAGATTTGATTTCCTTTCTTACTGTCCAATACCTGATTGATGTAAGAATTTTGAGGGTCATGGTGGTTTTTTGTGTTTCCACTGAAGCCATATACATTATAGAATACATGATTGATGAGTTTGATCTTTTCAATAGAACTCATTTCATATTGCAGTCCGATCCAGATTTCTCTTTTGATTTCTTCCATCTGGAATTTGATCTTTTCCTCATCAAGGTCTGGGTATTGATACCTGTTGACCACCAATGCACCTTGCAAAAGATCGAAGGCTCCGCTTTGATACCAGAGGTTCAGGTCTTGCTTCACACTGTTGAACTGGATTTTGTGAACTACATTCTCAATCCTTTCCTGTAGCACGGTGTCTAAAGATTCTTCCCATGCATTTTCAAGAAAATGAACCACCTCTTCTCCATACTCCAGCAGGCGTTTTTCAATATGTTCGAAGATCTCCGGATCGGGATCGTCCAACAATTTGACCAATGCGCTTATTTCTTTACTATTTTCCATTAAACATGCAACTTAGAATCATGTGATTGCTTATTTTTGTAGCTATGGTTTTCAACTTTATCAGCGACTATCTTCAGCACCGATTGACTTCAAAAAGCAGACATGGTACTCATTCTCCTTTCGTTTATAAGCTCACAGATGAGGTAATTTACGATTTTAACGTTAAAAGTGATTACAAAAGCATTGAAGCGCAAAGAAAAAAACTTTTAAATGACGATTCTTTAATTACGGTGACCGACCTCGGTGCAGGTTCTCATTTGAATAAGAACCGTACTAAAAAGGTACGACAGATTGCAAAGAACGCTTTGAAGAGCCCAAGGCTGGCACAGTTGATTTATCGCCTTGCGAAAGAGAACCAGCCAAAACATATTTTGGAATTGGGTACTTGTTTGGGGCTGACTACCGCATACCTTTCTAAAGCTTGTCCGGAGGCAGATGTCATTACGATTGAAGGCTGCCCGGAAACGGCAAAAGTAGCTTACAAAAACTTTGTGGATCTGGAACTCGAGAATGTGGAGTTGAGGGTTGGGAACTTCGATACCTTGCTGCCGGATTTAATCGCACAGGCAGATCAGCTTGATTTTGTCTATATAGATGGAAACCATAGAAAGGATGCGACCCTCAATTACTTCAACTGGTGTTTGCCGAAAGTACATGAAGGTTCGCTATTGATCTTTGATGATATATATTGGAGTGAAGGGATGAAAGAAGCCTGGGAAGAGATCAAACGCCATCCAGAGGTTACGGTAACCATAGACCTGTTTTGGATCGGATTGGTTTACTTTAAAAAAGGACAGGCAAAAGAACATTTTAAGATTAAGTTTTAAAATCTCTTTTAGAATGCTTCGGCCAGGGTGAAATAGAAACCACTCTGGCGTTTTTCATTGCTGCGTTTTTCTCCCACTGCATAATCCATGCGGACACTCAGTCCTTTTTCCGGATCAAAGAAATATCTTCCGCCCATTCCATAAGAAGGCTTGAAGCTTTTCAGGGCAAAATCGCCATTGGCAAAAACTTGTCCGGTTCCTGCAAAGACTACTGCACCGAAACGGTTGTTGTAGCGGTAACGCAATTCTGTCTGTCCAGCCAGTAAGTTCTGATCGCGGTAGCGCCCGGTATAATATCCCCTCATCATTTCATCATTCCCCATTTGCGGCAATAGATAGAAAGGAATATTTTTTCCTTGTATGGTATGGAATAAAGCATTGACGCCTAAAACGAATTTAGGGCTGAGCGACCAAAAATTTCTCACGTTTGCCCTGATGACACTTCCACTGAAGCTTTCGCCAGACCAGAGTTTAGGGGCGTATTGGTAGGTAACGCGTCCAAGGAATCCTTTAGTAGGGTAGTTGTTGGAATTCCGGGTGTCGTAGCTTTGTGAAACACCTATATAGGCAACATTGCCGCCTGATCTGTGAAAGAGGTCAGGAGCTGTACTAAATAAGCCGCCTGTCACCTCATCTTTGAAGCTGTAATTTTCAAATCCCAGGGAGAGCCCGGTATAGGCATGTGGTAATAGTCTTTTTTCTGCTTCGAGCATTACTCTCGACTGGCGTTGAATCAATCTGTCTTTATCCGCAAATAAAGTTTCATTACCAATTCCGAAAAAATCGAAGGGCATTCTTTTAAACCTGAACTCGGAGATGAAATGATATTCATTGCCTTTGGTCCAGATGTCGCTCTTTAACGAAAAGTTGTACTGTCCTTTGGTTGATACAGAAGCAACACCAGAAAAGTTGGAGCTGCGGTTGCTGCTGTCTTTTCTGTCCAGGTAAGTAGAGTATAAAGCACCAAGGCCAAATTCTGCACCAATTTCCTGGGAATAACGAAAAATGGGTACTGGCATAAAGCTCGCTCTGCGTGAGCTATCTGTTTTTTCTGACAAGTATCGTTTGATAAACTTCTTTTGTGCGGATGCGTTTGCGACGGTAATGATCAGGATAGTGATGCAAAGCGAAATTCTCTTCATTGGCCTAAAATAGGGAAAGATTTATATATAATTCTGTTACTGGCGATCCCATAGCAAGATTAGCGCCAGTATTTGATGGGCTTTCCGTTTTAAAGCGGGGTTAGGATTAGTCCTTTACGATTATTTGCCTATTTTTGCCGCAACAACATAAATTAATCAAAAATGAGTACAACAAGAGGACCTATCTCGCAATTCATGGAGACGAATTATCTCCATTTTAATGCGGCAGCTATGATGGATGCGGCTAAAGGATACGAAACACATTTGGATGAAGGTGGTAAGATGATGATTACCCTTGCAGGAGCGATGAGTACTGCTGAGTTAGGTATTTCATTAGCTGAAATGATCCGTCAGGACAAAGTTTCGATTATTTCTTGTACTGGTGCCAACCTGGAAGAAGACATTATGAACCTTGTTGCGCATTCGCATTACAAAAGAGTGCCTAACTATCGTGATTTAAGTCCACAGGATGAATGGGATCTTTTAGAAAACCATTACAACAGGGTTACTGATACTTGTATTCCTGAAGAAGAGGCTTTCCGCAGGTTGCAAAAGCACATCAATAAGATCTGGAAAGATGCAGAAGATGCTGGAGAGCGTTTCTTCCCGCATGAGTTCATGTACAAAATGTTATTGAGCGGTGATTTAGAGCAATACTATGAGATTGATCCTAAAAACTCATGGATGCTTGCAGCGGCAGAGAAGAACTTGCCGATTGTAGTACCGGGATGGGAAGATTCAACGATGGGTAACATCTTTGCTTCTTATGTGATGAAAGGTGAAGTTAAAGCGACTACTGTAAAAGGTGGTATTGAATATATGGGTTATTTAGCAGACTGGTACATTAAGAACAGTTCTGGTAAAGGTATCGGGTTCTTCCAGATTGGTGGAGGTATTGCCGGTGACTTCCCAATTTGTGTGGTTCCGATGTTGTATCAAGATATGGAAATGGAGAATATTCCATTCTGGAGCTATTTCTGTCAGATTTCTGATTCAACTACTTCTTATGGATCTTATTCAGGTGCAGTGCCGAATGAAAAAATCACCTGGGGTAAATTAGATATCAACACGCCAAAGTTCATTGTAGAATCAGATGCGACAATCGTTGCGCCACTGATCTTTGCATGGATATTAAAAATGTAAATTGAATTTACAAATATTGTCCATGTGAGGTTGGCTGAGAAGAATCAGCAGTTTTTTGAAAATTGCTGATTTTCTTCGTTTAAAGCCACAAAAACGAACTATTTAGATTGATTATAAATTGTATTTACTGTCATTTATTTGTCATTGGTAAGTTAATAAATTTTACTTTTGTGGACGTTTTGGTGTAGAACCTAAGTTCGATTGCCAAAGGCGGTTTACAAGTTTTTTAAAAAATAGCATAAAATACTCATTATGAGGGATATCTCATTGATCATTAGAAGAGTTTGGAAGTCGGCATTCATGTTCACGGCTCTATCTGTTTTAATCGTTTCTGCAACACAAGCGCAAGATGTAGTGGAGGGAAGAAAAATATTTAAAGATAAATGTTCTTCTTGTCACCAATTAGACCGTAACAGTACAGGTCCGGCTTTAACTGCCAAAATGAACGAGCTAGACGAAGCCTTTACCATCAAATGGGTAAGGAACTGGAAAGCTTTAGTTGATGCTGGCGACAAGCAAGCGATTGAGGCTGCGAAGTTCTCTCCATCGGAGATGACGACGTTTCCTACGTTAACAGACGAACAAATTAAAAGTGTGATCGCTTACGCTAAAGCGGGCGAGCCTAAGAAAGAAGGCGATGCAGCAGCAACTACTGCCACTGCTGACACAGGTGTATCTGATTTTTCTATCGCAGGTATCGTAGCTATTATATTAATATCGATTGCGGTATTAGTGGTACTAGGACGTGCGATTAAAATGTTAGAGCGTCTGATTTTACAAAAGCGTGGTGTGGTGCTTACAGAAGAAGACAATGTTTCTTTAGTAGTAGGTGTTCGCAGATTATTCAAAAACAAAAAATTTGTATTCTTCTTCATTCTATGTTTAGTAGTGAGCTTAGGTTCATTCGGATGGATGGGTATGTGGAATACAGGTGTACACACTGGATATCAGCCGGTACAACCGATTAAGTTCTCTCACGAATTACACGCTGGGACGAATCAGATTGATTGTCAGTACTGTCACTCAGGTGCATTTAAATCTAAAAATGCTTCTATTCCATCTGTGAACGTTTGTATGAACTGTCACAAATCGGTACAGGCTACTGAGAAGTACAACGGTGAAATTTCTCCTGAGATCCAAAAGATCTACACTGCGATCGGTTACGATCCGGCAACTTTAACTTACGACAAGTCTAAAGAGAAACCAGTAGAATGGATTCGTGTACACAACCTTCCTGATTTTGCTTATTTCAACCACTCTCAACACGTAGTAGTAGGTGAGGAAGCGATCAGAAAACAAAAAGGTCTTCAGCCAAATGAGCCGGTATGCTTTGCATGTCACGGTCCGGTGAATACCATGGAAGAAGTTTATCAGTTCTCTCCGCTAACGATGAAATGGTGTATCAATTGCCATAAAGACGCTGAGATTTCAGGTAAAGACAATGCTTTCTATACGAAAGTGATTGAAGCCCATGAGAAAATCAAAAAAGGCGAAAAAATCACACCAGCATTATTGGGTGGTTTAGAGTGTGGTAAGTGCCACTATTAATAAGAGTTTAATAAGAACGTTCGATAAACAGTAATATAGCTTAAATGGAAAGCAATAAAAAATACTGGAAAGGCTTAGAGGAGTATAAAAACACTCCCGATTTTGTTGAAAACAACAAAAACGAATTTGCTGAGCCCCTTCCAATAGAAGATGTTTTAAATGAAGCAGGGTTAAGTACGGTAACCCCGCGCCGGGACTTTTTGAAAGCACTAGGCTTCGGCCTGGGAGCGGTAACGCTTGCAGCTTGTCAGACAGCTCCGGTTCATAAATCAATCCCTTATGTCATCAGACCTGAAGAGGTAGTTCCGGGTATCCCGAATTATTATGTATCAAGTTTCAATGGACAGAGTGTATTGGTGAAGACCAGAGAGGGACGTCCAATTAAAATTGACGCAAACCCAAATTCAGGAGTATTCAACACAGGTACTGATGCACAGGCGCAAGCTTCTGTTTTAGATCTATATGATGTTTCTAAATTACATGGTCCTGTTTTGAAGGATGATGAAAAAGCATCATGGGCTAAGATTGATGAGTTTGTAAAAGGCGAATTAAATAAAGCTCAGGCATCAGGAAAGAAAATCCGTGTGGTTTCTTCTTCAATAAGCAGTCCTTCTACTAAAGGAGTAATTGCTGACTTTGCTGCTGCTTATCCTAATACTAAGCACGTACAATACGATGCAGTATCTTATACTGGTATCATCAAAGCAAATGAGAATAGCTTTGGTAAAGCAGTAGTTCCACAATACAGATTTGACAAGGCTGACCTGATCGTAAGTTTCGGTGCAGACTTCTTATCTACCTGGATCAGCGGTGAAGAATTCACTTCCCAGTATGTTGCGAACAGAAATCACAAGTCTTTAAAGGCTGGTAAAATGTCACGTCACTTCCAGTTCGAAGCTGGTATGAGTGTAACAGGTACTAACGCTGATACGCGTGTACCGGTTAAACTATCAGAAGAGGGACCTGCATTAATTACCTTATATAATACCATTACTGGAAATAATTTAGCTGGTGCTAGCTTGCCAAATAACGTAACTGCTGATAAAGCAATTAAGTTGGTCGCTAAAGAATTGTTGCAAAACAAAGGAAAAGCATTAGTAGTTTCAGGTTCAAATGACGTATCTACTCAGATTCTGGTAAATGCGATCAACTCTGCAATTGGCAGTTATGGTACAACGATCGACTTAGACAATCCTTGTAAACGTTACGCAGGTAACGATGCAGAATTTGCTGAGTTTATCAATGAAATGAACAGAGGAGAAGTTGCTGCAGTATTCATTTTAAATGCTAACCCTGGTTATGATGTCGCAAATGCGAAAGCTTTTGCAGATGCATTGGCTAAGGTAGCGTTAAAAGTATCTTTCGCAGATCGTAAAGATGAAACAGCCAGCTTATGTGATGTAATTGCAGTAAACCATAACTATTTAGAGTCATGGGGTGATGCAAGTGCTTACGAAGGTGTTTACTCTATCGTTCAGCCAACGATCAATCCAGTATTCAATACCCGTCAGGCAGAAGAGAGTTTATTGATCTGGTCTGATAACGCGGTTAAAGATTACTACCAGTATGTGCGTAACAACTGGGATAAAAACATCCTTCCTTTATTCGGTAAAACCTGGAAAGAAGTATTACAAACTGGTGTATTCATTGCAGGCGCTAAACCAGCTGGAGCTTATAACTTCAACTTGTCATTGGCAGCTGTAATTCCTACCATTTTAAATAACAGCAAATCATTAGCAAAAGATGTCGAATTACAAGTTTATGAAAGTGCATCAATGCGCGATGGTAGACATGGTAATAACGCTTTCTTATTAGAATTGCCAGATCCGGTTTCGAAAGTAACCTGGGACAATTACATTGCTATTGCACCTAAATTCGCTGAGAAATTAGGTTACAAAGAATTCGATATCGTATCTGTAAAAGCAGCAAACGGTTATACTATTGACTTACCTGTGTTGATTCAGCCAGGACAAGCACAAGGAACTGCTTCAATCGCTTTAGGATTTGGTAGAACGATGACTGGTAAAGCTGGAAACAACGTAGGTAAAAATGCTTATCCTTTTGTAAGTTTCAGCAATGGTACTTCTAGCTATGCAACTACGGTTCAGTTATCTGGAACAGGTCGCAGAGAAGAATTGGCGCAAACACAAACGCACCACTCTTTCGAAGGAAGAAACATTATCCGTGAAGCTACTTTCACTGAATACAAAAAGAATCCAGCTGCAGGTTCAGGTAATGACCATGCAAAACATAAAACTTACGATTTATGGCCGGCTTATGAGAAACCAGGTAACAACTGGGTGATGGCAATCGATTTGAATGCTTGTACAGGTTGTGGTTCTTGTATTGTTGCTTGTAACGTAGAAAATAACATTCCTGTTGTAGGTAAAGAAGAGGTTCGTAAGCGCAGAGAAATGCACTGGATCCGCATCGACCGTTATTACAGCTTTAATGTAGAAGGTGATGCACATGCAGAAGGCGGACATGGCGCTCATGGTACTGGTATCAATGCGGTAACTAAGGAGAAAGAAATTGCTCATTTAGACAACCTTGATAATGTATCTGTAGTTCACCAGCCAATGCTTTGTCAGCACTGTGACCATGCTCCATGTGAGACGGTTTGTCCGGTATTGGCAACAGTACACTCTTCAGACGGCTTAAACCACATGGCTTATAACCGTTGCGTAGGTACACGTTACTGTGCGAACAACTGTCCGTACAAAGTGCGTCGTTTCAACTGGTTTAACTACTGGAATGATTCTCGTTTCGACAACTATCTGAACAATGAGTTTACTCAGCTGGTACTTAACCCTGATGTAACTGCTCGTTCAAGAGGTGTAATGGAGAAATGTTCTATGTGTATCCAACGTATCCAAGCTGGTAAATTAACTGCTAAGATTGAAAAACGTCCGTTAAAAGATGGTGATATCAAAATGGCATGTCAGCAAGCGTGTTCGGCAAATGCGATCATCTTTGGCGATGCCAATGATCCTGAGTCGGAAGTATCTAAAGCATTACGTAGTGAGCGTATTTACTATGTATTGGAAGAGATCAACGTACAACCGGGTATAGGTTATATGACAAAAATTAGAAACACAGATACAACAGTACAAGCGTAAGCTGATATTAAAGAAAATAAATTATGTCAGGACATAAGGAATCAATATTAAGAGAGCCATTAATCACCGGCAATGATATCACGTATGCAAAGATTACGAATGATATCTTAATGCCAGTTGAGAACAAGCCTAACAAGGCATGGTGGATAGGATTTATACTCGCACTATGTGGTGCCACACTATGGTTGGTATCCGTTGGATATACCTTCTGGTTTGGTATCGGTGCATGGGGATTAAATAAAACAGTTGGATGGGCATGGGACATCACCGGATTCGTTTGGTGGGTAGGTATCGGTCACGCAGGAACACTGATCTCTGCGGTACTATTACTCTTCCGACAGAACTGGAGGAATTCCATTAACCGTTCTGCAGAGGCGATGACCATTTTCGCCGTAATCTGCGCCGCGACGTATGTAGTATCCCACATGGGTAGACCATGGTTGGCTTACTGGGTACTTCCATTACCGAATCAATTCGGATCGCTATGGGTAAACTTTAACTCTCCATTAGTTTGGGATATGTTTGCCATCTCTACTTACTTCTCTGTATCACTTTTATTCTGGTACACAGGTTTATTGCCTGATATCGCGACTATCCGTGACCGTGCAGTAGGAACAAGACGTAAAATCTATTCTATCCTTTCTTTCGGATGGTCTGGTAACGTAAAAACATGGCAGCGTTTTGAGGCAGTATGTATCATCTTAGCAGGTATCTCTACGCCACTGGTACTTTCAGTTCACACGATTGTATCTATGGACTTTGCAACCTCGGTAATTCCAGGATGGCATACCACGATTTTCCCTCCATACTTCGTAGCAGGGGCGATCTTCTCAGGATTCGCAATGGTATTAACATTATTACTAGTAGCTCGTAAAGTATTAGGTCTTGAAAACTACATCACCATGTTCCACATTGAATCGATGAATAAGATCATCATTCTAACAGGATCGATCGTGGGTGTAGCTTACATCACTGAGTTTTTCATTGCCTGGTACTCAGGTTCAGAATACGAACAATACGCTTTCATTAACCGTTCAACCGGACCATACTGGTGGGCTTACTGGATGATGATGACGTGTAACGTAATCTCTCCTCAGTTACTATGGTTCAAAAAGATCCGTACTTCGATCGCAGCAACCTGGATTTTATCTATCGTTGTAAACATTGGTATGTGGTTCGAACGTTTCGTAATTATCGTGACTTCATTACACCGTGATTATATCCCTTCAAGTTGGGCGATGTTCTATCCAACTTGGGTAGATGTGGGTGTCTTTGTAGGCTCAATCGGAGTGTTCTTTACCTTGTTCCTTTTATTCTTAAGAGTATTACCTTCTATTGCAATTGCAGAGGTGAAACTGTTACTGAAGAGTGCAAGTGAGCAATCTAAAATGGAACAAATTAAAGAAGGTCATCTGGACAAAGAACACGTAAAAGAATACGTAGAGTCTTTAGAGAAATTTGATAGTGTTAAACAAGAAGAATACGCAAAAATATAACAATGAGTAATATCAAATATATTTTAGGCAGTTTTGGTGATCCTGACGAAATGATGCACGGCATCGACCAGTTACAGGCAAATAACATTAAAATACATGATGTTTATACACCAATGCCTATTCACGGCATAGAAGCTAAATTAGGGATCAAAAGATCCAGGTTGGATATCCTTGCATTCTTTTGCGGGGTAGCCGGAACCATTTCCGCATTCTCATTGATCTACTTAACCTCGGTGGTAGATTGGAAACACAACATTGGTGGTAAACCTGCTTTAGCACTTCCGGATTTTATTCCGATTATGTTTGAAGTAACGGTTTTATTCTGTGCATTCAGTTTAGTGGGCGCTTATTATGCTTCAACGCATTTATTCCCAGGAAGAGCACCTAGAGTAATGGACTTAAGAGCTACAGATGATAGATTCATTATCGCTGTAGATGCAAAAGAAAATACCGACCATAATAAAATTGATGGTTTATTAAAAGATGCAGGTGCTTTAGAAATTAAGCACAATGAAAGGAAGTATATCAGCTATGAATAAGAATAAAGTAGTTTTAGCCTCATTTTGTATTCTTGCAAGTGCTGTTGTATTTTCAGCATGTAAAGATCCGCAGAGTACAGGTTTAGAGTATGCAAGGAACATGTATGATCCGATTGCATATAATCCAGACCAGCCAAACAAAAACTTTAAGAACGGGTCAACGGCACAGACACCACCAGCGAATACTACGCCAGTAGGATTCAATAAGTACGACGACTATCCTAATACTAAAGAAGGATATGAAGCTGCTGGTGCGAACCTGAAAAATCCGCTTCCTGAAACAGAACAAAATCTAATTGCAGGTAAACATTACTTTACCGTATTCTGCTCGCCATGTCATGGTGAAAAAGGAGATGGACAAGGTCACCTGGTAAAAATCGATAAGATCAGTGGTATTCCTTCTTACCATGGTGATGCAGCTTCATCACGTGGTGGTTTGATGAAAGACCTTACTGCAGGAAAAATTTATCATACTATTGAGTATGGTTTAAATAACATGGGTTCACATGCCTCTCAACTATCTCCTGATGAAAGATGGAAAGTAGTGATGTATGTTCAACAATTACAAAAAATACAATAGAAAAGCACAAATAAATGGGAACTCACAATTATAATTTAACTGAGCAGTTTGAGTTTACAGGTAAAGCAAAAACCTTAAGTCTGATCGCTATTGTCCTAGGGGTACTAGCTATAGGATATGGCTTTTCGGCGGAGGCGCTTCATGAGCGTACTTTTGCTAACTTGTTACTGATGGCTTATTACTTCGCATGTGTTTGCATGTCAGGTGCATTCTTTCTTGCTGTTCAATTTGTAGCACAGGCTGGTTGGTCTGCATCTATACTACGTGTACCACAGGCGATGGCTAAAACCTTGCCGATTGCGGTTGTTATCTTAATCGCAGTTATGGCAGCCGGTTTGTACACACACAACTTATATCATCACTGGAATGCTCCGGGCTTAACTGATCCGAACAGTCCTAACTATGATAAATTAATCGATGGTAAGTCGGCTTTCCTTAACGTTCCATTCTTTATGGCACGTCAGGTGATCTTCTTAGGTGTTTATTCCTTCTTCGCAGTTTGGTTCGCTAAATTGTCAGTGAATGAAGATTTAAAAGGTGGTTTAGATTCTTACAGAAAAAGTTTTAAATACTCTTGTATTTTCTTAGTAATCTACGGTTTTACTACGCCAATCTTTGCTTTTGATACCATCATGTCTCTTGAGGCACACTGGTTCTCTACGATGTTCGGCTGGTACAACTTCGCAGCAATGTGGGTAAGTAGTTTAGCGACTATGGCCATTATCATCATCCTGTTGAAAAAAGCAGGTTACATGAAATGGGTTAACAATAGTCACCTACACAACTTAGGTCAGTTTATCTTCGGATTCTCTATTTTCTGGACATATGTATGGTTCGCTCAATTTATGTTGATCTATTATGCAAACATGCCGGAAGAAACTGTTTACTTCTACAAAAGATTTGATCACTACCAATTCTGGTTCTACCTGAACCTGGTATTAAACTTCTTAGCCCCTGTTTTATTATTAATGGACAGAGACAACAAGAGACAGGAAAATATCATGTTAACAGTTTGTATCATCGTATTGTGCGGTCACTGGGTTGATTATTACCAAATGATTATGCCGGGTACGGTTGAAGAACACCATGCTTTTGGTATTATTGAGATTGGAACAGCTGTAGGTTTTGTAGGATTGTTTACCTTTACCGTTTTAAGAGCACTAAGCAAGCAGCCTTTAATCGCAAAGAACCATCCTTTCCTACAGGAAAGTTTGAATCACCACTTGTAATAGGTGATCTTAATAGAGTATATAAAATAATAGTATAATAGAAGTACAGCGTTACTACTTTTAAGGAAATGAGTTTAAGAAAATTTATAAGTAACAAAACAATAGCGGCACTAGCAGTGATTCTTACTGTTTTTGCAAGCACAAGCGCATTTGCACAAGCTGCCGGCGCTGCCGCTGAGACCGTTGCCAAACCTATTGATATGGGTCCGGTATATAAAACGGTTATATTTTATACCATGGCATTTCTACTACTTTGCT
This sequence comes from Pedobacter polysacchareus, assembly GCF_019802255.1. GTDB lineage: Bacteria > Bacteroidota > Bacteroidia > Sphingobacteriales > Sphingobacteriaceae > Pedobacter > Pedobacter polysacchareus. The sequence continues at coordinate 231,300 of NZ_JAHYSS010000004.1, forward strand.
TATTTATAGCAATTATTGGAAAATCATTAAAGGTATATGAATTGACCCGTGAGGCTCAGGACAAACCAAAAGGAATCAACTGGAATACAGTGAACGGTGTGTTGTTCGCATTGTTCCTGATTGTAGGCCTATATGGTGTTTATTGGGAATATACAGTTCATGGTAAGATGATTCTTCCTGAAGCTGCTTCCGAGCATGGTAAGAAAATTGATCAGATGTTCAACATTACGTTGATCATCACTACGATTGTATTTATCGCTACGCACATCATCCTATTTGTTTTTGCTTATATCTATAGAAGCACTGGAAAAAGGAAAGCTTACTACTATCCACATAACAACGCTTTAGAGCGTATCTGGACAATCGTTCCTGCATTGGTTTTAACCGTGTTGGTATTGATGGGTTTCTTAACCTGGAGATCGATTTTTTACAAAATTGAAGATCCAAACAACAAGCCATTAAACATTGAGATTACTTCATCTCAGTTTGCATGGGCGATCCGTTATCCGGGAGCTGATGGTATTGTTGGGGTAAAAAACTACAAGTTGATCAACTCTATTAACGCATTAGGTATTGATTTTAAAGACAAAAACACTTTAGATGATCAGACTGCTGATGAGATGGTGATTCCTGTGAACAAGCCAGTTCGTTTGATTTTGACCAGTAAGGATGTATTGCACAGTTTCTACATGCCTCACTTCAGAATTCAATTGAATACAGTACCAGGTATGACTTCTTACTTCGAGTTTACACCAACCATCACTACTGAAGAGATGAAAGTGAAAACTAACGATCCTAAATTTGCTTACTTATTCTTATGTGCTAAAATTTGTGGTGAAGGTCACTACAAAATGCAGAAAGAAGTTAGAGTGGTTTCGCAAGCTGAGTATGAGGCATGGGTTAAAAAACAGGGAACTTATTTGACAGACGATTTGAGAAAAGAGTTTAACCTGCCAGTAGCAGCAGCACCAGCTGCAGTTGCACCCGCAGATAGCGTAGCAAAAGACACTTCTGCAGTTAAAACAAATCAATTAGCTTTAAAAAAATAATAATACTGGAATAGCACATTATGTCAACTATATCATTACACGATACACATAACCACGATAGCCATGATGATCATGGGCATCACAAAGAGACCTTCTTAACGAAGTATGTCTTTAGTCAGGATCACAAAATGATCGCTAAGCAGTTCCTGATAACAGGTATTATTATGGCTGTTATTGCGATGGGCTTATCTATCCTGTTTCGTTTGCAGCTGGCCTGGCCAGAGAAAAACTTCCCTATCCTGGAAACATTCCTTGGAACATGGGCAGAAGGCGGACGAATTAAACCGGATTTCTATCTGGCATTGGTAACGATACATGGTACCATCATGGTATTCTTTGTATTGACGGCCGGCCTGAGTGGTACATTTAGTAACTTATTGATTCCTCTTCAGATAGGGGCAAGGGATATGGCATCGCCATTCCTGAACATGTTATCTTACTGGTTCTTCTTTGGAGCTTGTGTGATTATGATGAGTTCATTCTTTATCCAAACTGGTCCAGCGAGTGCGGGATGGACAATTTATCCTCCACTATCAGCTTTGCCAACGGCGATTAAAGGATCTGCATTAGGTATGACTTTATGGTTGATCAGTATGATCATGTTTGTTGCTTCTTCACTTATGGGTGGTATCAACTATGTGAGTACTGTATTGAACATGCGTACTAAAGGTATGGATCTTTGGAAAATGCCATTGACCATCTGGGCGTTCTTCTTAACAGCGATCTTAGGTGTACTTTCCTTCCCGGTATTGGTGGCAGGTGTGGTGCTTTTAATCTTTGACCGTAGTTTTGGTACCAGTTTCTACCTATCTGATATTGTAATGGGTACTCAGGTATTACCTAATGAAGGTGGTTCCCCAATCCTTTGGCAACATTTATTCTGGTTCTTAGGTCACCCTGAGGTTTACATCGTAATCATGCCAGCTTTAGGTATCTCTTCAGAGGTCATCTCAGTAAATTCAAGAAAACCAATTTTCGGTTACCATGCGATGATTTATTCATTGATTGGTATTACGGTATTATCATTCATCGTTTGGGGTCACCACATGTTTGTGACGGGTATGAACCCGTTATTAGGTGGGGTATTTATGATCACAACCTTGATTATTGCGGTTCCTTCTGCAGTAAAAACTTTCAACTACCTGGCTACATTATGGAGAGGTAACATCAGATTCACTCCAGCAATGTTATTTGCGATTGGTTTGGTATCTTTCTTCATCTCTGGTGGTTTAACCGGTATTTTCTTAGGTAATGCTTCTTTGGACATTAACTTACATGATACTTACTTCGTTGTTGCCCACTTCCACTTGGTAATGGGTTCTGCTGCGATCTTCGGTATGCTTGCAGGTGTGTACCACTGGTATCCTAAAATGTTCGGTAGAATGATGAGCAGCAAATTAGGTTACCTTCACTTCTGGTTAACTTTCATCTCTGCTTACTTAGTATTCTTCCCATTACACTTCTTGGGTCTTGATGGTGTACCTCGTCGTTACTATGCATTTACTGAATTTGAGTTCATGCAAAAATGGTTAACAGTGAACGTATTCGTTACCTGGGCAGCTATTATTGGTGCATTGGCACAAGTAGCTTTCTTATGGAACTTCTTCTACTCGATCTTTAAAGGAAAGAAAGCACCTCAAAATCCTTGGGAAGCGAATACTTTGGAGTGGACTACACCAGTAGAGCACCTTCATGGTAACTGGCCAGGAGAAATTCCAACAGTGTACCGTTGGCCATATGATTATAGCAAACCAGGTTCTGATGTAGATTTCATTCCTCAGACGGTTCCTTTCTCTCAAACGATGACTTCTAACATGCCTCACGATTTTGAAGGTAATACAGAAGCTGAGCGTATCCAAAGAGAATGGGAAGCTAAAAACCCTGCTTAGCAGAAAAATAGATCATACATCGTATTCTAAATACACAATGGGGTATCTGCAGTAGGTAAATACTTACAACAGATGCCCCATTTTTTTTAATCTAATACCAACCATGGTTCCTAAAGCTGAAAAGAGATTTATCAAGCTTAACCTTCTCACCATTGTCGTGACCTTATTGCTCATTCTGGCAGGAGGAATCGTACGAAGTACAGGTTCTGGTATGGGTTGTCCGGATTGGCCAAAATGTTTTGACCAGTATATTCCTCCAACTCATGCGTCACAGTTACCTGCCAATTATAAGGACAAATATGTTGCTGAACGTGTAGCGAAAAATGAGCGTTTCGCAAAAACATTAGAGAAGATGGGAAAGGCACATCTAGCGGATAGTATCCGTCATGATGAGTCGATTTTACAACCTGAAACTTTTAATGTGGCTAAAACATGGACGGAATATTTGAACCGTTTAATGGGAGCCATCACTGGTTTCTTTTTGGTTGGCTTATTGGTTTATTCCTTTACGTACCGTAAAACAGCCACAAGGATACTGGTATTGAGTATTCTGAACGTAATCATCGTAGGTTTTCAAGCCTGGTTAGGCTCGATCGTGGTTTCTACTAATTTAATGCCCTGGATTGTTACGGTACACATGTTATTGGCATTGGTGATCCTTGCGATTTTAGTTTACACCTATAATTATGCAAAGCAATTGCATGAACAGCAGCTGGTGATCATGTCTAACATTACCTGGTTGAAAATATTGACCTTAGTTTCAGTTGCCCTGAGTACAGTTCAAGTCGTATTGGGTACGGAGGTAAGGGAGGCGATCGATGCGATTTCAAAAGCCCTGATGTACAATGATCGGGCAAGCTGGGTTGGAAAAGTAGGGGAGGTTTTCTCGTATCACAGAGATGTGGCCATTTTAGTTTTGATCCTCAATGTCGTGATTTATAAAATAGTAAAGGATAAGTTTAATGGTAAAGCTACCGCGCTGTTAGTTGGTAATGGAATTGCCATAGTTTTAATTATCCAGATTGTTACAGGCTTATTATTGTCTAACTTTGCGCTGCCTCCATACGCGCAGGCATTACACATTCTGTTTTCTACTGCATTATTCACTTTACAGTATTACCTGTATTTGTTGGTGTATAGGACAGAGACTTACCATCAATAGTATTAATAATTTATAAATTGAAACAGTTTTTAGCAGATTTTTCTAAGCTTATTAAATTCAGACTAACTTTTCTGGTTGTATTTTCCGCATCAGTTACGTTTTTAATTGGTTCTAAAGTGCCGATCGATGGCCTGAGCCCGGATATCAACTGGACTAACTGGTTGATCCTCATTGTGGGTGGTTTTCTGGTGACCTCTGCTGCCAATTGCTTCAATGAAGTGATTGAAGTGGATCTGGATAAACTAATGACCCGTACCAAAGACCGTCCGATGCCTGCAGGTCACATGACTACAGGGCAAGGTTTGGTTTCTGGTTTGGTGATGGGATTGATCGGGACCTGGTTATTGGGTAAACTAAATATCGAGACTGGCTTACTTTCCGTATTTTCAATTTTTCTATATGCTTTTGCCTACACTCCTTTAAAAAGGAAGAGTCCAATTGCGGTATTTGTAGGGGCCATTCCTGGTGCTTTACCTCCACTAATCGGGTATGTGGCAGCGCATGGCAGAATTGATCAGATTGCAGTAATCTTGTTCTTAATTCAATTTGTTTGGCAGTTTCCACACTTCTGGGCCATCGCCTGGGTATTGGACGACGATTATAAGAAGGCAGGATTTAGATTGTTACCTACTACTAAAAGGGACAAGACAAGTGCTTTTATCACCTTTTTAAGTACAATAATCCTCATCCCTGTAAGCTTAATGCCTACGTTTTACGGCTTTGGTGGTTATTATATTGCAGGAGTATCTATCCTCGGCGGGCTGGTTTTCGCAGCGCTGGCGTTTAAAATGTGGATGAATCTGGATTTGGTCAGTGCGAGAAAGGTCATGTTTTGTTCTTTCTTTTATCTACCCATCGTTCAGTTGGTTTTATTATTTGATTTTATAGCTTAATAATTTAAATATGGTACATACGTTAAAAGAGCAGGATGTAAAATATGAAGAGGTAGTCAACTCAAAGCCTAAGAAGTTTATTCTTTGGTTGTTTGTAGTGTCTTCCACGATCATGTTTGGGGGCTTTACGAGTTTCTACATCGTATTTGCAGCATCAAAGGGTAAAGGACATGGATTAGTACTTCCAGATGCCTTTATGTACAGTACATTGATTTTAATCGGAAGCAGCATCTGTCTGTTTCTTGCTGCCAAAGCATTGAAGGCCGGAAATATCGGCTCGGAAAAAATTCTTCTTTGGGGAACTATGGCATTGGCATTGGTTTTTGCTTATCTTCAGGTAGACGCATGGAGCACTTTGTATCAAACAGGAGCAACATTAGTGAACAATAATGCAGCGATCTCTTTAATTTATATCGTTTCTGGATTTCACTTATTGCACATTTTTGGTGGACTTTGTTTCATATTGAATTGTATCTTCGGTGCTTACGGTGGGATATCACTGCCTAGAGCGAAATACAGAATGGAAATTGCCTCTATATTTTGGCATTTTATAGATATATTATGGATATATCTGTATGTTTTTTTACTTTTGAACAGTTAGATTTGTTAACAAACTATTACAATTTATAAAATGAATTCATTATCACAATTAGATCAGGTAAAAACTACTCCTTGGAGCGGAGGTCGCTCGCCGTGGTCGGTAGAGTACGGTAAATTAATGATGTGGTTTTTCTTGCTATCTGATGCATTCACATTCTCGTCATTATTGGTTTATTATGGAGCGCAACGTTTCACTAAATTAACCTGGCCAGATCCGGATTTGGTTTTCCAATCGATCCCTGGTATTGTAGATACTGGCGCACCGTTGGTGTTCGTAGGTATCATGACTTTTATTCTGATCATGAGTTCTGTAACCATGGTATTGGCTGTAGAAGCTGGTCACAGACGTTCTAAGAAAGAAGTAGTATGGTGGATGATTGCGACAATCATTGGTGGTTTCATGTTCTTAGGCTGTCAGGCTTTAGAGTGGACACACTTATTCCATGAAGGATTTGGATGGGGTAAAATTCCTCCAATGGAAACTCTTCACCACTTGTTTAACGGAGAGGTTTCTACCGTATCTGCTTTACAGTTTTCAAATCTATTCTTCACAATCACAGGATTCCACGGATTTCACGTATTTACAGGGGTATTGATCAATATCATCATCCTGGTGATGACCATCAATGGTACATTCGAAAAACGCGGACATTACCTAATGGTAGAGAAAGTTGGTTTATACTGGCACTTTGTGGATTTGGTATGGGTATTTGTATTTACATTCTTCTATTTAGTTTAATCATTCAATAAAAAATATTATGTCAGATCACGCACATAGCACAGAGCACGGACACGGAGAGCACGAAGGCCTAACGAAGAAAAAAATATGGCAGGTATTTGGTATTCTTTTACTGATCACAGTAATTGAATTCTTTATCGCCCTTTGGGTATTGCCACATGGTTACATGAGCCATGGTGTAGGTAACTTCTTCTACATCGCGCTTACTTTAGTGAAAGCATTTTATATTGTAGCTTACTTCATGCACTTAAAGTATGAGAAGCTGGGACTACAATTAGCATTAACCGTATCGTTTATTTTTATTTTCTATTTTACAACACTAATGCTAATTGAAGGCGGATATCTGCATCTTCATATGCCCCTTGTTTAATGAGTAGTTCACAAATAAAAAAAATATTAATCCTGGTCACCATTTTAGCGGTACCAGGATTTTTGTATTATTTACTACAGGAAAAAGGAAAGAACAGGTATAGACCACTTCCTATATTCGGTAAAAAAGAGGTAGCCTCGACCTTTCATTCTGTAAAGGGGAAACAGATCCCGGATACGATTTATTACCAGGTTCCAGACTTCAAACTGGTCAATCAAAATGCGGACAGCATCACCTGGAAAAACTACGAAGGAAAGATTTTGGTATTGAATGTCTTCTATTCCAATGAAAATCCTGGAAAAGTAAGTTTTGCCAATAAAGCGATGAAAGCTTTTGAAGCGACTTATGACCATAATAAAACGGTTAATTTTGTTGGATTAACTATTGATCCGGCAAGAGATACACCAGAAGTACTGGCAAAATACGCACAGACACTTGGTGCACAGCCTGGAAAGTGGGATTTACTAACTGGGGATAGTACCGCAATTTATAGTCTGGTGAATAAAGGATTGTCTATCGATGCACATCAGGAAGTCGAAAACGGAACCCGTAAGTTTATATACAGTAATATGTTTGTCTTGCTGGATCCTCAGCGCCGCATCCGTGGTTATTACCCGGCAAGTAGTCAGGAAGCACTCTCTCAGCTGAATGATGAGATCAAAGTATTGATCACAGAAGAATTAAGAAACAATAACGACGGAAGGTAAACCTTTCGAAATACCATTTAAGATGAATAATGATAAGTTTTTTCTAAGACTAATTTGGATAGTGACTGCAGTGGTACTAGCTGTAGTAATTGCTTTGAAACTAGTTCCACCACCCAGCAATAAACCTGCTTTCATTTATTTACTGCCTCATATTATCGGTGGAATCAATGCGGTCTGCTCAGTTCTACTGATCATATCGCTGATCTTCATTAAAAAAGGAAACATTCCAGCGCATAAAATTACCAATATCATCACCTTTATCTTGTCGGCGATATTTTTAGTGTTTTATATTCTGTTCCATTTGTATGAAAAGGATACCAAATTTGGTGATCTTGACCATAACGGTATTCTATCTGCAGCAGAACTGGCAGCAGTAGGAAGTACGAGATATGTTTATTTCTTCATCTTAGCCACACATATTATCCTTGCGGTAGTGGTACTGCCTTTAATCCTCGTTAGTTTTTACAGAGGATTAACGATGCAGGTGGAGCTGCATAGAAAGATTGTTCGCTGGGCATATCCGGTATGGCTATATGTAGCTGTAACGGGGGTGATTGTATATCTGATGATTTCTCCCTATTATAACTTCTAATTTTAGACCTTATACCTAAAAAAAGGGTGGCTGAATTTAAATCCGGCCACCTTTTTTTATGTGATATTTTTTACACTAGCAATTGCCTTATTCTTAGCGTTCTTTCTCTATATTTGCAGGATGAAAAAGATAGTTTTTATCTTCCTTTTTATGGTCACTATGGTGATCTCTAATGTTCCTGCCGCAAATGCACAATGTGCCATGTGTACGGTAAGTGCAGAACAAAGTGTGAAAAATGGAAATACACAAGGAAATGGCCTGAACTCAGGAATTCTTTACCTTTTGTCAATTCCCTATTTGTTAATTACTGGAATGGGCATCCTTTGGTATGTGAAGTTCCGTAAGAAAAACACTGAAGAAGTCGCCTAATAGTTTAGCCTGCCATTCCCGCTCATCGCCTGTTGCGATTTACTGATCTCTATGAAGAAAACGTCAAAATTGTATGCAGTTGTACATGGTAAATGTCCTCAATGTCGGAGAGGCGATATCTTTACAGGAAGTCTGTATGGATTTAACATCCAGCATACGAATACCAATTGCAGTCATTGTGGTTTCCGATTTGAGATAGAACCCGGCTATTTTTATGCCGCCATGTATGTCAGCTATGCGATGAATTGTGCCGAAATGATCAGTTTAGGTGTAGCTGCCTATATCTTGTCTGGCGGTTGGCTGGAATATGAATCTTTCTGGATGTACATTACGGTAATCTTTACGGGATGTCTAATTTTGGCACCTTTCAATTATCGCTATTCCAGAGTGATGTTATTACATTTCTTATCCCCTAAAATAAAATACAAACCCGCATACGATACACCATGATTAAACCTGAAACATTCGCTTTTATCACCGATGTAGCCCGGAATAACAATCGGGAATGGTTTGCTGAACACAAAGCAAGATATGAAAACGCAAAGGAAGATGTATTGGCCTTTGTAGATCAGCTGATCCCTGTGCTCGCAGGAATAGATCCCCATTTTTCCATAGACACCCCTGCAAAGAAATGTTTGCTGCGTATTTACAGGGACGTTCGGTTTAGTAAAAATAAAGATCCTTATAAAAACAACTTTGGCATTTCTTTTAATATCAAGGGAGGTATTCACGGACCGGGATATTATCTTCACCTTCAGCCTGGGGAATGCTTTTTAGGTGCAGGTTTTTGGATGCCTGAAGCACCTGTACTGAAAAAAATAAGAGAAGAAATTGATTATAATACCTCGGAGTTTTTAGATATTGTTCATGCTAAAAGTTTTGAAAGTACGTTTAAGCTGAGTACAGAGGATACATTGAAAAATGCGCCTAAAGGATATGATCAAGATCATCCTCAGATAGAATTTCTAAAGCTGAAAAGCTTTGTGGCGGTTTATCCCTTACCGGATGAGGCTTTTCTAAAACCTGGGATTGTAGATCAGTTGAAAACAGCTTTTGAAGGCGTATATCCGTTTATATTATTTTTGAGAAATGCCGTAGTGCAATAATTATGATGAAAAGAATTGCTTTGTTTGTATTTGTTGGACTGTTTGCTTCAGCATTCAGTGCCTGTGTAGTTTTATCGCCGAAGAAGTATAAGGCCTTATTGGCAAAACAAGATTCCTTGAGTACTGGTCTAGATCAATCTCAATTGAAAAATGAATATCTGGAAGATTTGATCGCCAGGTTAAAAAAGGACACCACCGGGCTTAGCGCTTCATTAAATGACCTGAGAGAGAAGTATTCCGAAATTGACAATAGTTACGCCAAGTTAAAGGATAATAGCTCTACGGAGATCAATAAGCTGTCTCAGGACCTTAAAAAACGGGAGCAGCGTTTAAAGGAAGTAGAAGAGATTCTGCGTAAACGTGATGAGGCAACGAATCAGCTGAAAGAGAAATTGCAGGGAGCCTTATTAGGCTTTACAAAAAGCGGCTTAACAGTAGAGATTAAGAACGGAAAAGTATACGTGTCTCTAATGGATAAGTTATTGTTTCCTTCCGGCAGTATCATCATTGATGAAAAAGGAAAACAAGCGCTAACACAGTTAGCCGCGGTATTGAAAGAGCAGCCGGAGATCAATATTGCAGTAGAAGGTCATACGGATACGCAGAAGATCAGCAACCTTGGCCAGATCAAAGACAACTGGGATTTGAGTGTACTCAGATCAACTTCTGTAGTACGATACCTGACAGAGGTTGCTAAAGTGGAAGGTGTAAGGATGACAGCCACTGGAAAAGGAGAATTTCAGCCATTGGCGGTCAACAGCACGCCAGATGGAAGAAGTAAAAACAGAAGGATAGAAATTGTACTTTCTCCAAAACTGGATGAATTGTACAACCTAATTAAACAATAATATAGGTTTTCCTAAAGAGAAAGGCCGTTATGATGTGATCATCATAACGGCCTTTCTCCTTTTATATCGTACGGTTTAGAGCTATTCTTAAAACGGGCTGCTGAAATCTTTGAATCCAGGCAACACCAAATCTTTATCTGAAAGTAAAAGATCTTCCAATGGAATGTCCTTACTCCAGTTGATGTTTAAGTCGGCATCATTCCAGATGACCCCTATTTCCGATTCCTTATCGTAGTAATTACTTACTTTATAAGTGAAGATTGTTTGATCTTCCAGTGTTAAGAAGCCATGTAAAAAGCCTGGTGGTACCCAGAGTTGTCTATGGTTTTCTCCACTTAGCTCGATGCTAAAGTGCTGTCCATAAGTAGCAGAGTCTTTTCTGATGTCTACTGCAACGTCTAATACCTTTCCTTGGATCACTCTAACCAGCTTTCCTTGTGCGAAAGACGCTTTTTGGGCATGTAATCCACGTAAAGTACCTTTCTGAGAGAAAGATTGATTGTCCTGAACAAAGTTGACATTAATACCAGCTTCCGAAAGGGTTTTTGCATTGAAACTTTCATAGAAATAGCCACGGTTATCTTTCCAGACTTTAGGCTCTATGATCAGCAGATCAGCAATAGGGGTTTCTAAAATATTCATATGATGATTAATCGATGATTTCCATTACGGTTCGAAAAGAAACGAGTTGATTTTCGAAGTTTGCGGTCACTTCTGCCTGCAGGGCAGTGGCAAAGTTTTCCTGATAATCCTGGTAGGCATTCATGTCTTCTATCGCATATTGCACGCAATAAGTAACGCCTTCATTTGGAGAGTCTACTACTTTAAGTAAACGATAGGAAGCAAATTTTCCGGTAGCCATTACACTTGGAATGTGCGATTCCTGCATCCATTGCAACCAGCGATCTGCGGCTGCATCTTCAATTATTGAGGTAACATTGTATACTAACATCTTGCAAAGATAGGAACTATGTACCAATAATATCTCCGCGAAGTTTCCTAAAACGCTTGCGTGCCTCGGTCGTGTACATACTGCCTGGATATTCGTTGATCAGCTTCTGGTATACGGCTTTAGCTTGCTCCGGATCTTTCAAATTGTTTTCATAGAGATTGCCAAGGGTAAACAGTGCGTCATCGGCCCAAATACTCGTGCTATGTTTCTCGCTGAGTGTTTTTAGCGCGGCGATCGCATTGCTGATGTTGTTGCTCTTGATCCATATTTTTGATTTAGCCATCAGGATATCATCTGCTAAACTATTGTTTGGAAAGGCAATATCAATGCTGTCTAATTTTACAATCGCCTGTGGAGAAAGATTTCTAAACTGCAGCATCTCTGCATCTGCATACATTTTTAAGGCACTGCTGTCTGTTGGGGATTGCAAATTGTCGGAAATCAGCAGACTGAGGTTGAGGGCGTCATTTGCAATCAGCTGTGAGGTGGATGCTTTAAGCACATCTGCCTGTGATTTCGCATAAGCGAAATTACCTTGGTAGAAGGATAATCTGGCAGAACGGTACCTTGCTTCATTGCCAATCGCCTGATTTTCGAATTGTTTGGCCACCTGTTCATAGATCAGAATAGCTTCCCAGGGTTGTTTGGTAAGAATGTAGAGGTCTCCAAGATCTAGTTTTAACTGTCCGAGGTCTGAGGTAGTTAAACCTGGAATTTTAACCGCCTCTTCTAATGCTTTTTCTGCGGTATCCAGCTGATTCAGGTAATAAGCCTGCAGGTTTACCCATTTTTTCAGGGCAAAAATCGTTTGAGGGGTTTTACCATATTCATCAAGAATAGCCTGATAAGCTGCTGCAAGTTCTGTAATGGAATTCTTCTCATATTTTCCCGCAATCAGGAGCTCATATCGGGTATTGATCAATTCCACTTTTGCAGGGAGGTAATACTCATTTTCTTTTCCTTTCGATACCAGGTATTCATAAGCTTTAATGGCTACTGGATAAGCCTGATTACTAAGGAAAGTGTTTGCAGCCTGGTAAAGGATTCCGCCGTCATCTTTGATGCGCTTGTCCTGGGCAATCAGCTGCCTTAAGGCCATGTCATATTCCTGCTGCTGCAGGTATTGCCAGATTAATAATTTAGTATAGATTTCTGTCTGCGGTTCTTTCTGGATTTTTTTTAACAATACAGTTTGTAAGAGTTGATAATCATTGTTATCCTCGAAAATAGTGGAGAACACACTTTCTGCCTGGGGTAGGAGCTGAGGCATTTCCGGCAGCGCATCAAGGTACTCCTGAATGAGCATTTGTTTGTCTTTTTTATAGCGATATATGCTCAGTAGTTCAAAAGTGAAGGGCTTATTGCTTTTTAACAGTTTCCTGCCTTGCAGGAAAGCAGTGATGGCAAGGTCATAAGCCTGGAAGTTATAAAATTGGGTGGCAATTTCCCGGATTTTGAATTCATCTGCTGGAAGGTTGCTGAGCGCTTCCATATATTGCTTATTGGCTTCCTGGCTTTGTCCTTTCTCTTGCAGCAACCGACCCATTGCAATGCTGTAGACCAGGTTTTTGGGATTTTGCTTCAGTGTTTTTTTGACTAATTTCTCCGCCTCCTCAAATTTCTTGATTTTTAACAGGCTGCTAAAATACAGCTCAAAATAGGTTTCATTATTGGTTTTATGATAGAGCTTTTCGAAGAGTATGGAAGCCTCCTGAAACTGCCCTTGCTGGTAGTATTGATAAGCCATGGCATCGTCCATGTGGTCTTGTGCAAAACAAAAGATCTGGAACAGCAAAAAGGTAAAGACTAAAACGGGTTTCTTCATTGGGCTTAACAAAACAGGAACCTAAAAATAACGATTTAAAGACGAATGTAGCGTGTCTTGTGACAAGATTAATACCTGGGGGTATTTTAAATGTTACGGATTTATATTTTCATAGCCCAAAAAAGTATTTATATTCATCAGTTCTGAAAATGTAATAGTAACAATATTGGTGTATATCTGCTATAGACTGGTTGCGTTCCGTAGCTTTGTTAGCGATTAATAATATGATGAGATATAAAAGATACTTTTTCCTGTTTTTAATATCTCTAGCTTTTGCTTGTCAGCCAAAGGAGGGAGGCGAACGGACCATCCCCCTGGATGATTTTTTTAAATCACAGGAAAGGATGACCTATCGGGTGTCCCCGGACGGACAAAACCTTTCTTATTTGAAAATGGAAGGGAAGAGTTTAAACCTGTATATAGAAGATATCGCCTCTGGAAAAGTCAGGAAAATCACCCGTCTGGAGGATAAAAACATTATTTTCTACTTCTGGCTCAGCAACAATGAACTGATCTATTATAAAGAAGTAGATGCTGCAAAACGGCGTTCAGATATCTTTATTATCAATAAAGAGGGGGCAAATGAGCGTCAGCTGAGCAGTAATGAAAAGAGTAGGATGCGGGTGATTGAAGATCAGCTGATTGATGATAAATACCTGTTGATCTCTTCCAACAAAAGAGATTCCACAGTTTTTGATGTTTACCGGTTAAATGTGCGGAATGGCGCCATGGAGATGGTGGCAAAAAATCCTGGAAACATTACCGACTGGCGTACAGATTCTGAAGGTAAATTAAGGCTGGCAGTGAGTACCGATGGTGCCAATACCACGATGCTGTACCGTGCACAGGAAGGTCAGCCTTTTAAGCCCATCATGACCAATAATTTCACGACTACATTCATGCCTGTTGCTTTTAAGCACGATCGGCCGAATATTATTTATGCAATTTCCAGCGTAAACAGAGATAAAAGTGCTTTAGTAGAAGTGGATTGCAATACTGGAAAAGAACTTAAAGTTCTTTTTGGAAATGATTCCCTGAACATTACTGACGCGCAATATTCCAGAAAAAAACAGCAGCTGTCGTTTGTGATCTATGAAACCTGGAAAAAGGAAAAACATTACATGGACGATGCGATAAAAGCATTGTATAAGGACCTTGATCAGCTTTTACCAAAAACAGAGACCCGGATTTTAGACCGTGATCAGGCCGAAAATGTATTCGTTCTGCGCACCTTTACCGATCGGAACCCCGGATCTTATTACCTGTATTTTGCAGATAAACGCAAATTGAAAAAACTGAGTGATTTTAATCCCGCAATCAAGCAGGAGGAAATGAGCGAGATGAAACCTGTTAGTTTTCAATCGAGAGATAGCCTGACGATTAATGGCTACCTGACTTTGCCGCTTCATGTGAAACCGGAAAATCTACCAGTAGTAGTATTGCCTCATGATGGGCCTGTAGACCGTAACTTATGGGGATACAATGCGGAAGTGCAGTTTCTGGTAAATAGGGGCTATGCTGTATTCCAGATCAATTACCGTGGTTCTTCGGGTTATGGAAAAGCATTCATGACCGCTGGGTTTAAGCAGTGGGGAGGAAAGATCCAGGATGACATTAATGACGGTGTAAAATGGCTGATCAAAAAAAATATAGCAGATCCTAAGAGAATAGGGATCTATGGTGCGGGATTTGGGGGTAATATTGCACTAAACAGCGCGTATTTGAATCCCGGAATGTACGCTTGTGTCGCTTCAAATTCCGGCGTGATCAACCTGTTTACCTATTTAAAATCTATTCCACCGTTCTTAAAGAACAGCTTGCAAATGTATTACGATATTGTGGGAGACCCATTAACGGATGCAGATCAGATGCGTAAAGCTTCGCCTTTATTTCAGACGGATAAGATTAATACCCCTGTATTTATCTCTCAGAACGTAAAAGACCCAAATGCGAACGCCGCAGAGACCTTACAATTTGTGAAAAACCTCAAGAAAAGAAATGTGAATGTGACTTATCTGGAGAATGAAGGTATTGTATTTCCGACCAAAAATTTGGAAAGCAGGCATCAGTTTTATACTGCTCTCGAACAATTTTTAGAAATCAACCTTAAAAACAGGTAAATTCGGATCAATGATCGCAGAAAAAAAAACAGGCTATCGTAAGAACTTTTCTTTAATCCTTACTTTCATCGTACTGATGTCTGTATTGTTTTCCCTGTCATTGTATCTCGCTTACAACTTTAGTAAGAAATATATTGAAAGTGAATTTGTGTCTGAAAAAGTGAATGTGCTGGAGCAAACCATTAAGCCTTATAACGATTTCTTTCAGAAAAAACTTCCCGAAGTTTCCTATTATAATGGCTACCTGGATTCTGCTACTGCATCCAGCTTTGTAGACACGGTATTACAGGAATATCCTTTCGTATCCAGAGTGGTCTTCTATGATTCTGAAGTAAAAAACACACCCGTTAATGACGGACTGAATACCGGTAAATTTTCCTTTGGACCTAAAGATATTTATCAATTCGGACCCCTCATTCCAGCCGATTCTATCCGGCTTTTCTCCAGGGCGAACACCCGTAATTTTATTGTTGGTGATGATTTTAACGCACTGGCATTGAAATTGGCCTCTTATATCGAAAGTCTGGACACCAATAAGGTGCCGAGTCAGGATGAACTGTTTAGTAATTTCAGTAATGTACGTTCCAATAAAATTACCTACCTGAACATTCCAAGAACAGAAGATCTGAAGATGTATAAACGGATGCTGAGGACTAAATTAGCGCCACAGCCGGTATATCAGCAAGATATGCTATCCTTCCATCTGGATCCATATAAACTTAAAATCATCAATTCCAGGCCGCTTTTATACCAGTACATTAAGATTCAGCCTTCTACCTACGATCCTTTGGATACCTCCGAAACGTATTTAAGTACAGAGATTACACTTCCAGGTGCTTTTTCGGACTATAAGCTGTATTTTCTTTCCTCTAAATCATTTGTAGACCGCGAGATCCTGAGTTACTTCCTGCCCATTGCTGCCGCTATTCTCGTCTTTTACGGAATTGTAGTGCTGGTTGCATTTTTAATTTACAGAAACCTGAATATCAATCAGCGCATGTTCAAATTACAATATGACTTTGTAAATAACCTCACGCACGAATTTAAAACCCCCGTCAGTGTCATAAAAATTGCCGGGAATAACATTAAAAGTGCCAGCTCACTCAGCGATAGGGAACTGAAACTTTATGGCAAAATATTAGATGAAGAAGCGGATAAGCTGAATGGGTTAATGAATAAATTATTGGCCTTCACGCAAATTGAAAATAAAGCAATTCAGCTCAATCAGGATGAAATCTATATTGAAGATTTTATAGAAAGTACCGTAGAATCTCATAGATTGAAACATCCTGATTTTGATTTTACCTATGAGGTGAGCGGATTTACCACTTTTGTGACCGATCCAGTGCTTTTAGGCAGCCTTTTTGATAACCTTGCAGAGAATGCGTATAAATACTCCCCGCCGGAGCGAAAAAAGCTGCACATCAGTGCCCGCTTAATCAAAGGCCGTGTGGTGATCAGGTTTACGGATCATGGAATTGGAATTCCTTCCTCCGAAATTAATAATATCTTTAAGAAGTTTTTCCGCATTCAAAACCAGTACAACCAGAATGGAAGTGTTGGCCTCGGATTGGCTTTCTGTAAAGAAGTCGTTAACTTTATGAAAGGCGAGATCACGGTAAAAAGCAGGGTGAATAAAGGAACAGAATTTAAAATTGTACTACCATATAACGATTAGAAATATGTCTAAGGGAATTAAAATATTAATAGTTGAAGATGATGAGAACCTCAGGTTTTTAGTGGTCCACCGTTTAAAAGCAGAAGGATATGATGTTCTGGAGGCTGGTGATGGGGAAACTGCAGAGAAAACGATCATGACTGAAAAGCCGGATATTGTTTTACTGGATTGGATGTTACCTGGTAAACAAGGTTCTGAGGTTTGCGAAGAAGTTCGTAAACAAGGTTTTGAAAACCTGATCATCATGATGACCGCAAAAGCACAGGATGTAGATAAGATCGACGCGTATAACTTCGGTGTTTCCGACTACGTAACGAAGCCGTTCAACATGGATGTATTGGTGGCTATGCTGGACAATAAAGTTAAATTCTTATTGAATAACGACCGTTCAGAGATCCATCGTTTTGGAAATATGGAACATCACCCTAACATCCATACCTTATTCAGGAATGAAAAGAAAATAGAGCTGACCATTTTAGAGAATAGAATCCTGCTTTATTTCCTGAGAAATCCGAATAAAGTGATCAATCGTGATGAACTGATGCTGGTAGTTTGGGGATACAACTCTGATGTAAATACCAGAACGCTGGATATGCACATTGTGCGTCTGCGTAAAAAGATAGAGCTTAATCCTGATAATCCTCAGTTGTTACAAACCGTAAGAGGAGTAGGTTATCGTTTTAATCCTGCTTAAAAGGATAAGTGCAGCAGTACCAGTAACAGGTACTGCAATAACATCATTCCGTCTAAGTACAGGAAATAATAGTATTCGTTCCTTTCTGGATTTGATTTATAGATCAACCAACCTGTTAACCCGATGGTAAGCGTCAGCAAAATTACCTCAAGGTTGACAGTTTGCTGATGTAAAATCAGCAAAACCAGGTATCCGCCTAATAAAAACAGAGAAAATAGAAAAGCCTTTTTATCCCCTAATAAGGCAGGAATCGTTTTTAAGGCCATAATTTTATTTTGAAATAAGTCCCGCACATCAAAAGGAATGGTGATGGCTGCAATAAATAGGAAGCGCATAGCGACCATTAGCAGGGTTTCACCTGTAGAGATATTGAGCAATTGGTTATGCTCAGTTTCTACAATCGGCAGGAGTACACAGCTGATCGACCAGATCAGCGCCACCAAAAAAAGCTTGATCAAAGGAATATTCTTCAATCCTATTTTCTGCTCATCCAGCGTTAAAAAAGGGATATTGTAACTAATGGCCAATACGCCGGTAAATAGCATCAGCAGCTGCGCCTCAATACTCAAATACAGCAATGCTAAGGGAATCAGGCAAAGCCCTGAGATCAACACCATGGAAATAATTAACCGATGGTGTGAAAAGATCCAGCGAACCCTCATCAACGGAGAATTTGCAGGGTCTTTTGGTGCAGAAAGCAGCATGCTGAAATTATAGAGCCCCATCGTTCCAAAGAAAATGATGGCCAAAATATATTTATCAGGGGGAACATGTAACAAATAATAAGTAACCAGGCCTTGAGCAACCGCACAGATGGCGATAAACAAATTGCTGAACAGCAAAAAATCAAGGCTGGAAAACAGTATTTTTTTTACCATATCCGAAGATGGAAATTAGCTAAGCACGTTTCAACTCAAATATCGTGATTTCTGGTAAAATTCCAACCCTTCCAGGATAGCCCAGGAAGCCATATCCCACATTTACATACAATTGCTGCTGCTTTTCCTGATATAAACCTGCCCATTCATTATAGATATATTGTACGGGACTCCATTGGAAATCTTCCGTTCTGACGCCGAATTGCATGCCATGAGTATGGCCGCTGAACATCGCGTCAATCTGTGGATATTTAGGCAATACTTCTGCCCTCCAATGTGACGGATCGTGCGACAATAGTAATTTCACAGGAAGGTCATCCGTGTCTTTCGTCGCCAGGTCCATTCTTCCATATTTTGGGAATCTTCCGGTTCCCCAGTTTTCGATCCCCAGAATTCCAATCTCTTCTCCATTTACTTTCAGGCGTCTATGCTCGTTCATCAGCAAGTCCCAGCCCATCCGCTCATGCGTTTTGATCACTTCCTGTAGGTTCTTCGTTTTGATCGCTGAAGGTTCCTTCCCAAAACGATATTCCCCATAATCATGGTTTCCTAAAACAGAATACACACCTAATGGCGCTTTCACTTTCTTGAAAATATCCTGATATTCGCGCATTTCGGTGGCCAAATCGTTGACCAGATCTCCGGTAAAAAATAGGACATCTGGTTTTTCTGCCAGCAGCATTTCCACCCCACCTAAAACCGCTCTGGGATTATAAAAACTTCCGGAATGGATGTCCGAAATCTGGCCTAATTTCATGCCCTCAAAAGAAGCTGGAAGATTAGGAAGGACTAAGGTCTTACGGATGACTTTATAATCATAAGCACCTCTGACAATTCCCCAGCTTAAAGAAGTGAGTGGAATGGCGGCAGTAACCAGCCCTGCTTTGACTAGAAAAGAAGAACGGCTGATCGGCTCTCCGGTCTTCACCTGAGTGATGGTTTCCGGAAGTGCAGGATCTATAACCGACCCGGTTTTCGGTTTCGAAGACCGGGAAAGCTGAATGATAAACCTCCTGAAATCGTCTATAACCAGGAAAGGAAGCAAAACCAGCTTACAGGCTACAGTTAAGAAATAAGCCACCAGAATCACTGATTTAAGGCTCAGAAACAGGTTCGCATAGAAGGTACTGAAAACACCAACCAGCAATACAAAGGTATAGCCCCACCAAAGAATGGTAAATAACTTCCGCGTTCCTGGTTTCCATTTCTTGAAAACACTAAGAATCGCGCGAAAGCAGTAATAGTCGAACGCTAACAGTAGTACTGATAAAAATATAAAGACGGGTAATCGGCCCATTTGGCGTAATTATAAAAAAATGAAATTTAAAAAAGCTTATCTGAAGTCCATATCATCTTCATCCTCCTCATCCGGACTGGTATTAAACAGACTGTCGAACATGTCAGAGAATCCAAATCCACTTTGCAGGTATTTCTTGTTCAGCTGCGAATATTCTGCCAAACCATGCAGCACAAATTCCATCATCAGCAAAGTTTGATTGGCACTTAATTTCGGGTGGAACTGTTGTACCAGTTCACTTAATCCATCCACCTGCATCAATTCCTTTTTGTATTTAGCTAAAGTTAACTGATCGGAAATGTCTAAAGTATTCCCTTCTGTAAACCACTCTGTAATTCGGAAATATGGGTTCGCAGACTTACTTTTCTTCGCTTTTTCCGGATCCGGGAAGTAACGGTTAAACAGAGATTTAATGGCTTTTCCGATTAAAGTATGGGCTACTTTTGCCGGGCCTTCCAGCTCTCCCTCATAAACCAACTCAATTTTTCCGGTAATGGCAGGGGTAATTCCTGTTAAATCCGACAACCGTACAAAAGTGCTTTTTTCCTTATTGATGAGCATCCTCCTTTCGGCAGTGCTGACCAGATTTTCATAAGCGGAGATCGTTAACCTGGCCGAAACACCGGATTTCTGATCGATAAATTCACTTTGTCTGGCTTCAAAAGCCACTTGTTCTACCAGATCTTTTACCAGGCCATCAGCTTCTACAGTTTCTTTTTGTGCAGCAGTGATTTTGGCTTCCTGAGCGGTAATCTCTCTGGAAATGGCAATTGTTTTTGGGTAATGGGTTAAAATCTGACTTTCAATACGGTCTTTTAGAGGGGTCACGATGGAACCTCTATTGGTATAATCTTCCGGATTGGCGGTAAATACGAACTGCACATCCAGTGGCAATCTCAATTTAAAGCCCCTGATCTGAATGTCTTTTTCCTGCAGCATATTGAACAAAGCCACCTGAATCCTGGCTTGTAAATCCGGGAGCTCATTGATGACAAAAATACTGCGGTGTGCCCTTGGAATCAATCCGAAGTGAATTACCCTTTCGTCATTGTAAGTCAGTTTTAAAGTCGCCGCTTTGATCGGATCCACATCCCCGATTAAATCGGCAACAGTCACATCTGGCGTCGCTAGTTTTTCCGTGTAGCGCTCGCTGCGGTGCTGCCAGCTGATGGGGGTATCATCTCCATGAATACTAATCTCATGTTTTGCATACCATGAAATCGGTTGGAGTGGATCATCAAAAATTTCACTTCCAGCAACATACGGAATATATTCATCCAATAAATTGACCATCAGTCTGGCAATTCTTGTTTTTGCCTGGCCTCTTAAACCCAATAGCAAAATATTATGTCTGGATAAAATGGCAGTTTGAAGTTCCGGCATTACGGTTTCGTCATAGCCTAAAATTCCTTCGAAACCGGCTTCATTGCTTTGAAGCTGTGTGATCAGATTTTTACGGAGCTCGTCTTTTACGGCAAGCGACTTATAATTGGAGGCCTTTAATTGGCCAAGGGTTTTTATAGTGATGTGATCCATTATGATGTCTTTGGTATGATGTTTTTCGTGTGTAGTAGTGGTAGTAGGATTATCGAACTGTTTTTCTTCTGTTTTTAATGTAATCTTCAAAGATATATTCCCCCAATCCGTTGAGGGAGCTATAGAACGCCCTGCCTCCGTTGATTTGGGTAAATTCCCTGACAAATTGTTGGAGATAAGGATCCTGTGCAATCATAAAGGTGGTGATCGGAATATTTAATCGTTTACACTGTGCGGCCATATTCAATGTTTTATTGACCACTTTTCTGTCTAAACCCATGCTGTTTTTATAGTAAGTGCCATTTTCTTTCAGGCAGGTAGGTTTACCATCGGTGATCATGAAAATCTGCTTATTATGGGTTTTGCGACGTCTTAAAAGATCAGCTGCGAGTTCCAATCCTGCAAAAGTATTGGTGTGATAGGGGCCAACCTGTAAATAGGGCAGGTCTTTAATGGTAATCGGCCAGGCATCATTTCCAAAAACCACAATATCCAGTGTATCTTTTGGATATCGGGTCCTGATCAGCTCTGCCAGGGCCATGGCCACCTTTTTAGCTGGCGTAATCCTGTCCTCGCCATAAAGAATCATGGAATGAGAAATGTCGATCATCAGCACAGTGGAAGTCAGGGTTTTATAGTCCTTTTCTTCTACTTCCAAATCCCGCTCAGTTAGCGTGAAATTGCCGATACCATGGTTAATCTGTGCATTGTGAATAGAGGCGGTCATGTCAATCTGATCCAGCGGGTCGCCAAAACTGTATTCCCTTCTATCGGCATTTTTCTCTTCGCCAATTCCGGAAATATTGGTGTTATGGTTCCCACGGCCTGCTTTTTTAAGCTTACCGAAAATCTCCTCTAATGCCGACTGACGGATCGTTTGCTCCGTCTTGGCGGTAATGCTCATGTCACCATTTGCTGGATTCTCCTTGATGTAACCTTTTTCTTTAAGGTCATCAATAAAATTACCCATCCCATAATCGTTGTTGGTGAACTTGTATTTTTTGTCCAGCTCATTCATCCATGCCAATGTTTCTCCCGCGTCACCGGCAGTATAATTGAGCAGCTGAGTGAAGAGCTTCAGCAATTCATCGAAACCACCTTTCGGTAAGTCATCTGGCTGGAAATTAGAAAAATGGAAACCTCTCATATATTCGTTATAAACGGAATATCGAAGGTAAAAGTTTGAAAATGGAGTAATGTTATCCAGTTGTAAAAATACCCGGACAGAAAAATGGGTCGGATTGGCCGCTAAAAACAGCTGGAGGCGTTATTTAAGCGCCTGAGTATGGTTGATTTAAATCAGGGTATGAAGAATGAGGCACACCCTGATTTAAAAAAAGGTTTTTAACTATTTTGGAGAGCCGTTTGCAAGCGCACGTTCTGCTCTTTTTACCGCAACCTTTTCTCTGTATTTTGCATAAGGGGCTTTAAAAGCCATTTTCAGCACACTATCCAGTCCGCCTTTAACCGCTAAATTAAATACACTCTGTGCTTTTCTGGTGATGGAAGCATCCCATGCTCTTAAGCTTAAAGAGAAAGAACCGTCCAGGTATTTCATCCAGTGCCACATTCCTGTAGGCATAAATAAAGTGTCACCATGTTCCAGGAACACTTCATAACCTTCCACACCTTTTAAAGCTGGGAATTTTTCGAAATCAGGGTTTGCAACATCATAATCCTCTAAAGCGTAAGTGGCATTAGGGATACAGTATAACCTTTTCTTCCATTTGTTGTCAAACAAAATGATGTGTTTTCTTCCACCAAAATGGGTGTGGAAAAGGTGAGGTAAATCAATGTCGTAATGTAAGAAAGTAACCGAGTTTGAGCCACCAAAAAACATAGCAGGCATACTTTCAATGAAGCCACCCATCAGGTCTTTTGGCAATACAATGTCTTTAATCAGGCTTGGCACGTGCTTGAACAGGTTAAAGAAAAATATGCGAAGCTCAGTAGGTTCTCTTTTGATCAGGTCCAGGTAATCGCCAAAACGCATTTCTGCTACTGAGGCATTGATCGGCTTTGAGGGATCAGCTTTAGAGTTGTCCATCAAACTGACATTCAGGTCGCCGGCAATTTCTTTTAAATATTCAGTCGTCCATTTCTCTCTGGCTGGCCATGATTTAGTCAATCCCTTTATAATTAAAGGACGCCTCGGATCTAAATAATTCTTTTTGAAATCCTCAGGACTAATGTTCTCAACGGTATCTACCGGCTTCAATATAAAGCTCATAATTATCAAGGTTAAAGGACAAAAGTGTAAATTAAAATCTAAATTTATCCATCTGGGAATAATTATTTTTACCGGCGATCAAGGTTGTGACAGTTAATGATTATTATGACGCGGACTGTGAATGAGCAAAGCGTTGACCGTAAAATTATCTGGGCTTCTGATCTGCAAGGGCCTTATTGGCTCTTCTAATGGCGAGTCTTTCCTTCCATGCCATATACTTTTCTTTAAAGTTGGCCTTCATAAAATCATCAAACTTGCGCTGGATCGTCAGGTTGTACAAGCTTTTGGCTTTTACAGCGAGAGATTTATCCCATGCCCGCAAACTGATGGAAAAGGAACCGTCCAGGTATTTCATCCAGTGCCAGTAACCGGTAGGCATAAATAAGGTATCGCCATGCTCCAGGTAAGCTTCAATTCCTTTCACCCCCTTTAACGCCGGAAATTGATCGAAATCAGGTTTTTCTACATCATAATCTTCTAAAGCATAAGTCGCATAAGGGATTTGATACAAGCGCTCTTTCCATTTGTTCTCAAATAATATCACATGTTTTCTTCCACCAAAATGGGTATGGAAGATGTGTGCCAGGTCAATATCGTAATGTAAAAAGGTAACAGAGCCCTTCCCTCCGAAAAACATATTCGGATAACTGTCTAAGAAGCCACCCATTAATTCTTTTGGTGCCCGGTAATCTTCCAGCAGCTTTGGTGCCTGCTTTATCGGGTCGAAAAGGAAGATGCGAAGGTCGGTAGGGGTATTTTTAATCAAGTCTACATAATCTGCAAACTTCATCTCTGCCGCCGAAGCATTGATCGGCTTGGAAGGATCCGCTTTGGAGCTGTCGTAGAGTGGAACGGTTTTATCGCCAACTACGGTTTTTAGGTAGTCAAGGGTCCACTTTTCATGAGCAGGCCATTTTTTAGACATGTTTTTTATGATGAGCGGGCGACGGGCGCGTAGATAGTTTTTCTCAAAATCTTCTTTTGAGATGTCCTGGACAACGTCAATTGGAGTAAGTTCGAACTTCATCTGTGATGCTTTTATAAAGCCGATGGTGCATGGGAACATGCCCTGGTCATGCTTCGTGTATTTCGTAGGTAAACATAATAAAAAGGTAAAAGTTTGTTAATGTGGAGAGGTGAAAAATTAAAATCTTCTGACAAAAGGGAAAAATTGTCCCTGTGCTCAGACTCAAATCTTTTCCGAAGAGGAAAAAATTTGCAGGTCTTCGAACAGGAACAATTTTTCTGATGAATAATGTAGGTCCGAAATTGGGCGCTGTATATAGATGGAGCGATCAGCACATAAAAGAACAGGCAGCTCAAATCTGAACTGCCTGTTAAAGCCTAACCTTCTCTATATCGCTCTTTTGGCTTTTCTTTTAATGTTTTATTTAGGCATTAAAACAGTATCAACAACATGAATCACGCCGTTTTTTTGCATTACATTGGCGATGGTTACAGTAGACATGCCACCTTTTTCATCTTTCAATACCAATTTATTTCCTTCCATCCATGCCCATAATTTTCCACCGCTTACAGTAGTCAATTCCGCTTTACCTTTTCCGGCTTTAATGGCTTTTGCAATGTCTGAAGCAGTCATTTTTCCAGCAACTACGTGGTAGGTCAGGATTTTAGTCAACATGGCTTTGTTTTCTGGTTTTAGCAGTGTTTCTACAGTTCCTGCCGGAAGTTTTGCAAATGCTTCATTGGTAGGTGCAAATACGGTGAATGGCCCCGCTGATTTTAAGGTTTCTACCAGTCCGGCAGCTTTTACCGCTGCAACAAGAGTGGTGTGGTCTTTAGAATTTACAGCATTATCAACAATGTCTTTATTGGCATACATCGCTGCGCCACCAACCATTGGATTTTTCTGAGCTTGTGTTGTGAATGCCATAGCTACTAGGGCAATTACGGTAAAGAATGTTTTTTTCATGATAGTAGTTTTGTATGGGCAGATACGAGGAAATGTTCGGGCCGGTTTTTGTTATATTTAAAAAAGTATTAATCTTTTTTCTATTCTACTGGTCATAAGTAGTATACCTCAAAAAACCAATCTATATGAAAACTCCGGTAAAGGTTATTTACTCATTTATAGCTGTGCTGTTCCTCACAATTATTTTCTCTTCCTTTAAAAATGGACAGACAGAGCGGTATAAAACAGCTTTTCCTTATCGACAGGCCGGCTTAACCGAACGTCAGGCAGCAGCACATTTACTGAGCAGATTTACCTACGGAGCAAAAGACGGAGAAGTGGATGCCGTTATGAAGATGGGCTTGGAACGCTGGTTTCAGCAGCAGCTGGATGGAAAATTACCAGATGATTCTTTGAATTTATTATTGAATAAATATGAGGATATCAACCTGAGTAATACCGAGGTCGAGAATAAATATCCAAGAGCAAACCGCGTTTTGAGACTCGCCATTCAAGATGGTTTTATAAATAAAGATTCCGTAAATAAAGGGGATAAACCAGAATATCGTGCACTGATCCGTACCTATATGGAACAAAAAGGATTCAAGCCAGAGCAAGAATTATTACGGCAGTTTATCAACCAAAAGATACTAAGAGCAGCTTATACGAATAACCAATTGAGGGAATTATTGACCGATTTCTGGTTCAATCATTTCAATGTATCCCTGACAAAAAATCAATGTGCAGCATTCGTTCCAGCCTACGAAAGGGATATCATCCGTCCTAATGTAACCGGGAAATTTGAAGAGCTACTGCTGGCTACTGCAAAATCTCCAGCCATGCTCATCTATCTGGATAATTTTACCAGCACGGGAACACCGGTAAAAGATGATCAAGGCCCGGGAATGAGTAATAACCAAGGCCGGCAATTCAGAAATAACAACAATAGAAACAACAAGAACCTTGTTCCGGTAAAAAGGAAATCTGGCGGCCTCAATGAAAATTATGCAAGAGAAGTTATGGAACTCCATACTTTGGGGGTGGATGGAGGCTATACCCAGTCTGACGTCACTCAGGCTGCAAGAGTATTGACCGGTTGGACGATGGCGCCAATGGGCGAGGAGGGTTATGGAGCAGCAATGAAAAAGATCATTGATCAGGTAGGAGAAGAAAATCTGAAAAAGAGAGGTTTTGTAAAAGATGGCGATTTTCTGTTTGTTCCAAACCGACATGATAATGAAGAGAAAACAGTATTGGGGCATCATTTTGCTGCAGGGGGCGGATACGAAGAAGGACTTGAACTATTTGATCTACTCGCGAATCATCCGGCGACGGCTAAATTTATCAGCACCAAACTAGCCACCAGGTTTGTAAATGACAACCCTCCCCAAAGCCTGATTGATAAGATGGCGAAAACTTTTAGCAAGTCTAAAGGAGATATCCGACAAGTGATGATCACCATGGTTTCCGCTCCCGAATTCTGGAGCAGTGCTGCCATCCGCGAAAAAACAAAATCTCCCTTTGAACTCACAATTAGTGCGGTACGTGCTCTAGATGCCAACATTACACAGCCATATCAGCTCTTCAACTGGGTCAATAGGATGGGGCAAAAAATGTATTACTATCAGGCACCTACCGGCTTTCCAGATAAAGGACAATATTGGATTAATACGGGTGCTTTGCTCAATAGAATGAACTTCGGACTCGCCATTGCCGCACAGCGGATTCCTGGGGTCAGTATTAACCTGGCCAGATTAAATGATTTTCATGAACCGGAAAGTGCTCAGGCTGCCTTGCTGACTTATGGAAAGATCATGATGCCCGAACGTGATTTAACAGCTACATTCAAAAGGCTTCAACCCATGCTCAACGATCCTGCCCTGACGATGAAAGTCGCGAATGCTGCGGATAAAGCAGCGGCGTCCAGAGATAAAACAATGAATGCTGCGGATAAAACAATGAATGATAGGGACAAAGCATCTAATATTGAGGATAAGATGGCCAGTACTCCTGAAAAGAGAAAAGAGGATAAAAAAAATAACAATGCAATGTTAGCGCAGGTAGTTGGAGTAATTATTGGCTCACCTGAGTTTCAAAGAAAATAATTCAGTTGAAATGCAATGATGAAACTCAGGAAATACAGCGATGAAACTCTTGAGATAGAAACATAAAATTCCTGAAAATACAGCTATAAAATTAAGAAATCATGACTTCAAGAAGAGGATTTATAAAAGGTGGTGGACTGGCATTATTTGGCATCGGATTGGGTGGGATTCCAGGTTTTTTGGCGGAGGCAGTAGCCCATACTAAAGAACCAGGCCTGTTCAACAGAAAGAAAATAATGGTTTGTATTTTCCAGCGCGGGGCGATGGATGGGTTGATGGCCGTAACGCCATTTACAGATCAGTACCTGCAGCAAGCAAGACCAAACCTATTCATGAGCGCTGCAAAAGCAGCAAAGAATACGCCGTTAATAGACCTGGATGGGCGTTTTGGTCTTCATCCTTCCATGGCAGCTTTTGAGTCCGTATTTCGCGACAAGCGGATGGGGATTGTGCATGGTATCGGATCACCTAACAATACCAGGTCTCATTTTGATGCACAGGATTACATGGAATCGGGCACGCCATTTAAAAAAGGAACAGATAGTGGTTGGCTCAACCGTGCTGTGGGGCTACTGGGGCATGATGGTGCCACGCCTTTTCAAGGTGTGAGCTTGACCTCCTCTTTGCCGCGTTCTTTTTATGGCGAAAACCCGGCTTTGGCCATCAGCAATCTCCAGGATTTTAATATCCAGATGAGAGGAAATATGAACGGGGCCAATCTGGCCGCCAAAAGTTTTGAAGATTTATACGATCAAACCTCTTCAAACCTGCTTAAAGATACCGGAAAAGAGAGTTTTGAAGCGATAAAAATGCTGCAGAAAACGGATACGAAAAACTATAAACCAGCCAATAATGCAGTCTACCCGAACACCGCACTCGGAAATTCCCTGAAACAAATTGCACAGCTGATCAAGATGAATGTAGGGATGGAAGTTGCTTTTGCGGAATCCGGAGGCTGGGATACCCACTTTAACCAAGGTACCGATACGGGGATTTTCGCTAGAAATGTGAACGACCTGAGCAATAGCATTATGGCTTTTTGGACAGATATGGGAACATTACAAGATGATGTAACGGTAATGACCATGACTGAATTTGGCCGTACCGTGAAGCAAAATGGAACCGGGGGAACAGACCATGGACGCGCTTCCTGCAATTTCATTTTGGGCAATGGCGTAAATGGTGGCCTGGTACATGGAAATGTGCAGCCAATGGCGATAGAAAATCTGGAAGATGGCAGAGATCTGGCCGTAACCACCGATTTTAGAAGTGTGTTTTCTGAGGTGGTCGACAAACATCTGAACCTCCATAACGATAAATTGCTCTTTCCGGATTGGGAAGGAAGTAAAATTGGCGTAATGCGTTAATAATCGCCAGAATCAGCTAAGAATTTAATATTTTATCATTATTTTGCCTTCATTAAGCGGAGCTCAGGATCGCCTATGACGTTAATCTTCGGGCTTTTACCCGCAACCTGAGCATGACCCCAATTTTTTTATGAAGAAAGAGTTTTTGTATTTGTTTTTAGCGTCGGCCATGGTCGCCTGCAACCAGAAAAGTGAAGATAAAAGTGCGGCTGTTAATTCCGCAGATACGACGGTAAATGCCGGGATGTCTGGTTCCAATCTGAGCGATTCTGCCTGTTGTAATTCCAATCTTCCCAAGCGATATGGTGCTGTAACGGGGATAGAAACACTTTCTGAAGATAAAAAAAACGGACTGAATTCACATGCAGGCATGAAATATATTCCTGCCGGATCATTTCGGATGGGTGCTTCGGATAAAGAAGGCCGCAGGGATGAATATCCGGCGCATGAAGTGAAAATGGACGGCTTCTGGATCGATGAAACGGAGGTCACCAATGCCCAGTTTGCTGCATTTGTGAAAGCAACAGGCTACATCACTCAGGCGGAACAAAAGCCGGATTGGGAAGAGATCAAAAAACAATTGCCTCCGGGCACGCCTAAACCATCAGAAGACCAGCTGCAGCCCGCATCTTTAACCTTTTCCCCACCAAAAGGCCGGGTAGACATCAATGACGTTTCACAATGGTGGAGCTGGACACCTGGTGCCAGCTGGAAGCATCCTCAAGGACCAAAAAGCAGTATCAAAGGCAAAGAAAATTATCCGGTAACGCAGGTTTCCTGGTTTGATGCCAATGCCTATGCCAAATGGGCAGGAAAAAGATTGCCTACAGAAGCAGAATGGGAATACGCGGGGAGAGGTGGTCTGAAAGATAAAAAATACCCTTGGGGAGATGAAGACCTGGCCACAGGAAAAGTAAAGGCCAATACCTGGCAGGGAGAATTCCCATATTCCGATAAAAAGACAGATGGTTACGGAAATGTAGCACCAGTGAAATCATTTGCTGCCAATGGCTACGGTTTATATGATATGGCGGGAAATGTTTGGGAATGGACAGCAGACTGGTATCGTGAAGACTATTACCAGCAGCAAAAAGGAGTAACTGTAAATCCACAGGGGCCAAAAGACAGCTATGATGCCGCAGAACCAGGGATTCCTAAGAAAATTATCAGGGGAGGTTCATTTATGTGTCATTCCTCCTATTGCAAAGGATATAGAGTAACCTCCAAAATGAAGTCTTCTATGGATACAGGACTGGAGAATACCGGTTTCCGGTGTGTGGCCAAATGATATTCCTGAGCCAGTCCTGATCAATGCTGCCTACCTAAGGCAGCTTATTGAAATCTATTTCAGGGTGTGTTTTCCCTGTTGATTTCCTGTGAAATGGCGTATTAATGGGCGTAAAGTCATTAAAAAAGCCGCAATTTTTTAAGTAGAAAGAAGTTTGATCTGTTCCACCAGTATAGTCTTTTCTATAGTTAATTCTTGCTGTTGCATCTGCAGTGAATTTCGCGTTAGTCACCTCATACCATTTTCCAGACGCATCAACGGCCCATTGGTTTTTATAGTCGCCTCTGCGGGACTGATCGCCTGTTGGCGGAGAGAAATTTTCCAGGAAAGAATAGATGCCGCTTAGGTAAACCGCGGATTGTGGGCGCTCAAAACTGGCTACCAATTGCCAGTCGCCCTTGTCAAGATCTTTGAAGTAAGCCGTATAAACAGTCGTGTTTTTCGCTGGATTAGGCTTTGCATGCGTTAAAAATGCATAGCTTTTGCCCGATTTCCATGGATAAAGCATATAGCTTTGTCCGCCGGAACCTTCATTCCCAAACTCGCCGGTTTTAGTGGTATTCCCTTTTTTCAACAGCACAATCTTCATGCTGTCAGGAATAGATTTTGGATCATCCGTAGTAAATGGACTCCAGACAGAAAAGAGCACCCTGCGTTCGGTAGGGGAGTTCACCTGCATCCCAAAATAACCACCGCCAAATCCATTGGCCATATAATAAGTACCTTGTTTGTCTTCTCCGTTAGGAACCATAATCTCATTATAGAACCACTCTACTTTTCCTTTTGCTTCCGCAGGGATTTCGTAGTTTAAATGTACGGAAGGACCTCTTCGGCCCCAATGAAAGTAAGCACCCTCATTGTTTTTTACGTATACTGCGCCTTTTGCTAAAGCAGAACCACCGACTAGCAAGTCTGAGACTTCGGCAAACACCGATCCCGTTTTACTGATCCCTCTCAATTCAACTTTAACATAACCCGGGGCTTTAATTTCTACCTGACCTAAGGGGATGATTTCAATGCCGGTATTGCTCAGCTCTTTTTGAAAGGTTTTTCCAGCTACGCTAAGGCTGATTTTACTGTTTCCGGAAGGAACACGGAGTTTAAGTGATAAATCTGCCGATCCTGCAGTTTCTGTCCTAAAGTAAATGGCAATCACATCTGCCGCATTGCTCCAGTTGCTCAAACCTTCATTTTTGATTTTTGCAGTGCCGCCTTTCTCTACATACCCATTGCCTCCAAGGGGGATGGTGATACTTTCAGGATCGATTTCAGCCCTGCTTCCGGCAAAGGTCGCCGGAAGAATCAGCAGCTGAAAAGCAAGAAGGAAAAAGGTAAATTTCTTCATGTTCATTGGTGTGTTGATTGTTTTGTGTGTGGTTCGAAATATAAAATTAGGCAAAGCCGAATTAAAAAAAGGATCAAAAACCAGTCAAACGTTTGCGTTGCCCATTTAAGGCCTTATTCACTAAAATATAGTTACGTTAGTCTTAGCATTACAATCTAAACACATAAATGAGAACAATTTTTACCACACTATCCTTATTATTGGCCTCTTCGGCAGTAATGAGCCAGCAATTGCCAACGGAGCTGCAAACTCCGGAAGTGGTTGCTGTAAACAGGATGCCTATGCGTGCTTCGGCATTTGCTTATGAAAGCAAAGCATTGGCGGCAAAGCGTGAAAAGGAGAAGTCTAATTACTTCCTGACGCTAAACGGACAATGGAAATTTAACTGGGTTCAAGACCCGCGTCAGCGTCCGCAAGAGTTCTTTAAAACTACTTTCGACGATACTAAATGGGATAATTTTAAGGTGCCTGCAAACTGGGAAACCAATGGTTATGGCTTGCCGATTTATGTAAATCATCCTTACGAATTTACTGGCCGAAAGGTGATGGGGGAGCGCTTAAACCCGCCGTTCGACATTCCTGAAGATAATAATCCGGTGGGTTCCTACAGAAAGAAATTCACGCTTCCAGAGCACTGGGATGGCCGTCAGACTTTTATCCACCTCGGTGCGGTGAAATCAGCGTTTTACATCTGGGTGAATGGGAAAAAAGTGGGATATAGCGAAGACAGTAAACTTGCTGCGGAATTTGACATCACTAAATACCTGAAAAAAGGAGAGAATTTGGTGGCGCTGCAAGTCTACCGCTGGAGTGATGGCAGTTACCTGGAATGCCAGGACATGTGGAGAATCTCCGGAATCGAGCGTGAGGTGTACCTGTATTCTACACCAAAAGTAGATGTCAGGGATTTTAAAACCATCGCTACTTTAGATAAAACCTTCAAAAACGGATTGCTGTCTTTTGATGCCGAAATCAACAACTACAAAATCGAAAGAGGAACGCTGCACAGCACTCCTGATACCTTTTCTGTAGCTTTAGAACTGGTAGATCCAAAAGGTAAAACCGTGTATACGGATGAAACAAAAGGGATAAACAAGGTAATTGGAAACTATAAAGCCAATGTGAAGCTGCAAACGGAAATTCCAAATGTTGCCGCATGGACTGCTGAAACGCCAAACCTGTATACCTTATTCATCACCCTGAAAAATAAAAAGGGAGAGGTGCTGGAAGTGATTCCGCAGAGAATCGGTTTCCGTACAGTAGAACTAGTCAACAACAACTTGCTGGTGAATGGAAAAAGAGTGTTCTTTAAAGGGGTAAACCGTCATGAGCACAATGCCACACAAGGTCATACCCTAACTAAAGCAGACATGCTGAAGGATATGGAAATGATGAAAAAACTGAATGTGAACTCAGTAAGACACTCTCATTATCCACCAGATCCTTATTGGATGGAGCTTTGCGATGAATACGGATTGTATGTAATTGATGAGGCCAATATTGAATCTCATGGTCGTTATTATGACCTTGCTTATACGCTTGGAAATGATAAAGAATGGAGAATGCCGCATTTGGAGCGTATCAAAAGAATGTACGAGCGCGATAAAAACCATTCGTCGGTGATCACCTGGTCATTAGGAAACGAAGCCGGTAACGGAAGAAACTTCTATGAAGGCTACGACTGGCTGAAAGCAAATGACGGTCGCCCGGTACAATACGAACGTGCAGAAGAAGATTTCAATACAGACATGATTGTGCCTCAATATCCAGATCCAAACTGGTTGAAACAATATGCGAACAGCAAGCCAGACCGTGCTTTGATCATGAGCGAATTTGCACACATCATGGGAAACAGCCTTGGTAACTTCAAAGAATATTGGGATGTAATTGAAAGCCAGCCGAACCTACAAGGTGGATACATCTGGGAATGGATCGACCAGGCTATTGATACCGTTAAAAATGGAAAACGCATCAATGCTTATGGTGGTGATTTCCCTTTAAGCGGTCCGGTAAATGAAAACTTTAGCGACAACAACTTTAGTGTTAAAGGTGTGGTGACCAATCATCGCGGCATGACCCCAATGGCGGTAGAGGTGAAGAAGGTGTACCAATACATCAAAACCAAATACAATGGCAACAACAGCATCACTGTAAACAACTCTTATTTCTTCAAAGGACTGGAGAATGTGAAGTTAAACTGGGAGCTGTTAGAGAATGGCAAAATCGTTGAAAAAGGAAGTCAGAACGTGCTTAGCATCGATCCAAGAACAGAGAAAGAACTGAGCCTGCCGATTAAGACGAAAGCTAAAACAGGATCGGAGTACTTCCTGAATGTATACTACGACTTAAAAACAGCGGAACCTTTCCTTCCATTAAATTATACGATTGCAACAGAACAGTTTGCATGGAATGGTACGCCGGCATTGTCGCAGCCAGCTGCCGCAGCTGCAGGCAAATTAACCGTAGAAAAGGCAGCGGGAAAAACACTGGTTAAAGGAAAAGACTTTACCGTAACGCTAGACCTTGACAAAGGATTAATGACTGGTTACACGGTAAAAGGTGTACAATTGTTAGCGGAAGGCCCTCAGCCAGGTTTCTGGCGCGCACCAACCGACAACGACATCGGTGCTGGTTTTAATAGCAGCCTTAGAAAATGGAGAACTGCCTATGCAGAAGGAAAAGTAAGTACTGCAGAGGTAACGACCGCCCCTTCAGGAGAAGTTACTGTGGTATTTAAGAAAGACGTAGTGAATGGTGATGCAACCGTTGAACAAACGATAACCATCAGACCTGACGGCATCCTAAAAGTGAACAACCGCTTTACTGCTAATAAAGGTAAATATGCTTTAATGCAGCGCATCGGTAATGATCTGCAGTTAAACGGCGGATTAAACAAGATCAGTTATTATGGTCGTGGTCCGGGTGAAAACTATTCAGATCGTAAAACAGCTTCTTTTGTAGGCTTATACAACCAAACATTAGATGAGCAATACTTCCCTTATGCACGTCCTCAGGAAAGCGGGAATAAAACGGAAGTGCGCTGGGTGAATTTCACAGATAAAAAAGGAAATGGATTGAGCTTCGGTATGGCCGATAGCCTGTTGAATTTCTCTGCACTGCCTTATAGCCTGGATGATTTGGATCCTGAAGTGAATAAGAAACAATACCATTCTGGTGAATTGGTGAAGAGAGACCGCATTTATATGCACCTCGACTTGATTCAGAGTGGTTTACAAGGAATTGACAGCTGGGGATCTATGCCCTTAAAGGAATACAGAGTTCCTTTTGCAGCACATGAATACTCTTATTGGATCAAACCAATGAAGTAAGCACAGCTGACAATAATTAAAAAGCGGCCTTTCGTATGGGTATTCGAAAGGTCGCTTTTTTATGCGGCTTTGTTTTATAACCGAATGTTTTCTAGCCCATTAAAAAATATTTGCGCAAACGTTTGCGCCTGAGGGAGAGGAGTACCTTTTCCTAAAGCTGGTTTTAGAGCATTATGCCAACCACAGCCATCACTAAAGCGATGATTACTGCAGGTAAAAATCCAGCAACTTCGAAATCATCAAACAGCTTGTCTGCTAATTTGATCATCACTGCTGTGACGATTAAATGAACGAAGAAAGATAAGAATCCTAAAGTAACCACATTCAGTGGAACCCTTAACAACCAGCCTAAAGTTGCATTGAGTAAGCCAATCACTAAGGCAACAACGATTGCAGTTCCATAATTTTTAATTCTTACGCTAGGGAGAACGTAAGTCATCCCCAGTAAAATACCGGCATTGACTAAGAGAGTAATGATGAAATTCATAGCTTTAGATTTGAATGCTCAACGGGTCAAAAATCAATCCAAAAATTGATTAGGTCACTTTAGCTGTTCTGATATATTTAGAGAATTTTAGGGGGAAGAATCGCTTCAGCCAAACTCCTTTGACCTCTTTTCCTCCGATATACACTTCTTCCTTTTGCTGTTGAACTGCCTTTACAATTAGCTGGGCGCAGGTTTCCGGCAGCATTCCTGCGGCCTGTGCCTCGTCCATTGTTCCCTGAGGAGTTCCAGAAGCGGTTAAGGCGTTTAGCGTCACATTGGTCTTGATGAAACCAGGGCATACCAGGGTAATGTGAATCCCCTGATCGTGTAATTCCGCTCTTAAAGAGTCGAAATAACCGTGTAAAGCGTGTTTTGAGGCGGAATACGCAGAGCGAAGCGGCGTGCCGAATTTGCCCACTAAACTGCTGATACAAACGATATGACCCCCGCCATTTGCAAGCATCACGGGTAATACGGCTTTGCTCAGCGCTACTGTACCCCAGAAGTTGACATTCATCAGGCGCTGTTCTACAGCCAGGTCGGTTGCTAAAGCCAATCCCCGCTGACTAATTCCGCCACTATTGATCAACAGATCAATTTTTCCGAAAATGCGGATGGCTTCTGTTGCTTTTTCTGGCAGAGCAGCAGTGTTTTCCAGGTCCAGCGACAATACATGGACATTGATTTTATTTTGACAGCCACTTTTTACGCGGAACAACTCATCCCGGTTGCGGGAAGAAATGATCAATTTAGCGCCCAGCTGGCTATACGCATAAACCAATGCTTCTCCTATGCCGGATGAGGCTCCGGTGATCCATATCACTTTATCTTTCATTTCTGTTATGACGTTTAATCTCTAATGTTAACGGTGATCCTCCGGAATTAAAAACAATTCAGAAGCAATATGATCTGCAAATAATTTTCCATCTAAGGTTAAAGTTAAATGGTTGTTTTCATGGATCAGCCATTGTCGCTCGATAAATGGTTTGATGCTTTTAAGGGTATCCGTAAGGAATGCCTTGCCGAAATCGGCGTTTATTTTGTCCAGACTAGTGCCCCACATGGTGCGCAAGGAAGTCATGATGTACTCATTAAATCGGTCGTACAAGTCTAGGGTCTCGATTGTTTCCGGCAAACGACCTTCTCTGATGTCACTTAAATAAGCCGCATTATTGGCCACATTCAGGTAACGCGTATGGCCATCAAAGCCATGCGCAGAAGGGCCGATGCCCATATATGGAATGCCGCGCCAGTAATTGGTGTTGTGAACCGCATACTGACCAGGCTTGCTGAAATTCGAAATTTCATAATGCTCAAAACCGCCTTCTTTAAGTTTATCTATCAAGGTGATGAACTGCTCAGCGCTCTGTTCCTCATTTACCGGAGTTTGTTTGCCTCGTTTGATGGCACTGGCCAATGCGGTCCGAGGTTCTACGGTTAAGGAATAAGCAGAAATATGCGGCGTTTGAAATTCGATCGCTTTATTGATGTTACTCAGCCATTTTTGGTCGGTCAATAGCGGATACCCGTAAATCAAATCGATGCTTAAATTCTCAAATCCGGCATCCTGACTCCTTTTGATACAATCTTCCGCTTCTTGTGCATTGTGCGCCCGGTTCATCCAGATCAGGTCTTCTTCAAAGAAAGATTGGATGCCAATACTGAAACGGTTGACTGGCAATTGTCTCAGTTCTTTGATTTTTTTAGCATCCAGATCATCAGGATTGGCTTCAATAGTAATCTCCGCATCCGAAGCAATGGAAAAATGCTTGGTCAGGGTATTGAAAATCTTTTCAAATGCTGCGGAAGGGAGTACCGAAGGTGTGCCTCCGCCAAAGTAAATACTGCCAATCTGGTGCTCAGCAACCCGATCTTTTTTCTTGATGATCTCTGTGCAAATCGCATCAGTCATCTCATCAACGTATTTTAAAGAGGTGCTGAAATGGAAGTCGCAATAAGTACAGGCCTTTTTGCAAAATGGAATATGGATGTAAATACCGGACATCCGACAAAAGTAAGGTATAAAAAGAAGATATCCTTTTTCCAGTCAGATGAAATTGGGGATGGCCCGATTTCTGAGCTGAAAAGACCCTGAAAGGATCCGCATAGTGCTGGGGAATAGACCTGCTTTCCTAAGAGGTCTGGAGGGGGTTGCTAATGCACTTCTCTTTCCGAACACTATCCGACCAGTACCACCAAAATAAAATAAAAATGCTGCGGGCATTTTTAAGGACATTTATTCCCTGAGGAAAGCTGAAATTTTTGTCCCTCTGGCAGGATCTGAAAACCGTTGGAAAACTAATACATATTTAAGTTAAATTTGCGGCAATGAATTTAAATCGCATCCTTCTGCTGCTGTTCTTTTTTTGTGTGGCTGGCTTTTCCAATGGTTATGCTCAGACAGCTGATATTGCTGCGGATACGCTGCAGGTCAGAACAGCCTATCCAAGGAGGATGGTAAAGGATGCGGCTTACCTGGCCAGGCAAAAATTTGTGACCGATTCGATCATGACCCATACCTGGTTACTGCCCGATTCCCTGATCGATAAAAACATCATCATCGACAGTATTGTGAAAGCAAATACGACCGGCCATACCGACCTGCTCCACCGTTACCAGGAAATCGGAAATGCGAAGCAGGTTTCCGCCTTTCGAACCGGCAAACCATTACCCAAAGGAGAGCGCTGGGTACTTGCAGTCATCGTAATTTTACTCGCCATATTCGCCGCGTTAAAAATTTCTTTCTCCAAACAATTGCAAAGTATTGTCCAGTCTTTCTTTAGTAATCGGGTACTCAACAACCTGAATAGGGAAGATAATTTGTTTACTTCATGGCCTTTTCTCCTTCTGTTTGTACAGTTCGGATTTACTTTAGGCATGTTTTTTTACCTTGTTTCACAATATTATCACCTCGCTTTTGTAAGCAGCGGTTTTCAGTTTTATGCTAGTATTTCTATCCTGATTATCGTTTTATATGTCCTAAAAATTCTCATTTTACGTCTTTTAGGTTATCTTTTTGAGGTGCAAAAAGCCGTAAATGAATACGTTTCCATATTATATTTAAGTTACTTTAATCTTTCTTTAGTTTTCATTCCCCTGGTAATTGCGTTTGCCTTATCTCCTTTAAGGTATGGAGCTTACTACGTGGTAGCTTCTTTTGTACTTCTGGCAATTATCTTTATTTTTCAGTTTATTAGGGCAGGGATAAATATTTTATCTCACTATAGATTTTCTAAAGTGTATTTGTTTTTGTATTTTTGTGCCCTCGAAATTTGCCCTATATTAATATTAATCAAGGCAATAGGATTTTAAAGCGGTAATTAGGTAAAATGCAAGAAAAGACAGAAGATAGGTTACGTAAAGTGAAAAGTATACTGATCACCTTACCAAAACCGGAAACAGAGAAGTCTCCTTATTTTGATTTGGCAAAGAAGTACAACCTGAAAATTGATTTTAGATCATTCATTCATGTTGAAGGTATTCCAGCCAGAGATTTCAGAAAAGACAAAATCACCCTGAGTGATTTTACTGCAGTAGTGTTTACCAGCAGAAATGCTGTTGATCATTTTTTCAGAATTTGTGAAGAGATGAGATACGATGTGCCTGCTGACTTGAAATATTTCTGTATTTCAGAATCTACCGCCTTATACCTCCAGAAATATATTCAGTACAGAAAGCGTAAAATCTTCTTCGGTAAGCAAACTGCAGCGGATTTAGCGGAAGTATTGAAGAAACACTCGAATGATAAATTCCTGTATCCATGTTCTGATATGGCTACTGAAGATACCATGAACTTCTTACAGAAGAATGGTTATGACTTTACGCCGGCCGTATTGTTCAGAACCGTGGTCTCTGATCTTTCGGATCTTGCTGAAGTATTTTATGACGTGATCGGATTCTTTAGTCCGTCTAGTATTCAATCTTTATTTACCAATTTCCCGGATTATAAACAGAACAATACCCGCTTTGCAGCATTCGGTTTAAACACTTCTAAAGCCATCAGTGATGCCGGTTTAATCGTTGATATTGCAGCACCCTCACCAGAAGCGCCATCTATGATTATGGCCATCGAAAATTACATCAAAAAGTCTAATAAATAGTCATACGGCCTAAATTGCACGCTCTAGCGCAATTTAGGCTAACTTTTTTTTGAGGGTTACTACTATTTAATTTCAAGTAGAAAGTACTTTCTGACAGCTAATTGCTGTGTCCGAGTGAACGGAATTCTCTGTTCATTATTATCTTTCCTCGTATTTTTATGGCTTAATAGTTGTTAATGTGAATCTTAATATATAAAATTGCTATAAAATTGCGGGAATATATGAGGAGAAACATCTACTTTTTGGGATTTATAGCCACAATACTTCTATCCAGCTGCGGAAAAGGCGGTCAGGGGGAGTTAGTCGGGGTATACAATAAGAAGTTTAAAAACAACCGAGTGCCTTTGGGTATGGTATACGTACCACCAGGAAGGACCTTGATTGGGATGTCTGACGAAGACATTAACAACTCTCAGACCTCTCCGAGTCGTATGACTTCTTTTAGCGCGTTCTTTATGGACCAGACAGAGATTTCCAATGCAGAATACCGACAGTTTGTGAACTGGGTAAGGGATTCTGTGGCGGTGACTACACTGGGCCCAACTGTTGCCGCTAATTTTTATAAACCTGTTCCTGCAAATGCCGGCCCGACTTCTGCCTCTGAGCGTTACATCGACTGGAAAAAAGTGGGTAATGGCTCTCTGTTGTGGAGCCGTAAAAATGGTGGTTTTGGCGCCAGATTAACCGATATGTATTATAGCGGCGCGGATGCTTTACCTGGCAGAACCGAAATTGATGTGAGAAAACTGAGATACGCTTACAGCTATAAAAGCACCGATCTGGAAGCCGAAGGCCGTAAAGACCCAACTAAAAAAAGACAGGATTTCATTGTTACTTATACCGATCTTCCTGATCCTGATAAATCAAACCAGTTTCCTTCCGTAAATGTATATCCTGATACCCTGGTTTGGAAAGTAGATTATTCTTATTCTCAGAATGATCCAATGGTGAAAACTTATTTTAACCACCCTTCTTATGATGATTATCCGGTAGTAGGGGTGAGCTGGGAACAGGCCACTGCATTTTGTGTATGGCGTACCCGTTTCTATGAGTCTGTGGCTGTTGCTAGAAAACAACCGCTGAATTCAAGACCAGAATACCAATTGCCCAGTGATGCACAATTTGAATATGCAGCAAGAGGTGGCAATGTGAAAACAAAATACCCTTGGGGCGGCCCTTATATCCGCAATACCAAAGGATGTATGCAGGCTAACTTTAAAGTTGGACGAGGAAATTATTCAGATGACGGCGGTTTATATACCGTAAACGTGAAGTCTTATTTCCCGAACGATTATGGCTTGTACAATATGGCTGGAAACGTTGCCGAATGGACCGTTACCGCCTATAATCAATCGGCAGCTCCTTTACTGCTAGATTTTAACCCGAACTTTACTTACGTTGCAAAAGCTACAGACAGCAAATACCTGAAACGCAAAGTGGTAAGAGGAGGCTCCTGGAAAGACATCGGATTTTTCCTTCAGAACTCCGTAGGTACTTATGAATATCAGGATCAAGCGAGATCTTATATCGGATTCAGGTGTATTTCCGCCTATCCGGGATCAGATATCAGAAATAAAAATTAACAATCTTAATCATATACCAATTCATCCTAAACAAATGGTAGCAAAACGTAAATTCGATAAAATGCATCTGGCTATATCGCTAGGTGCCAGCGTGGTTATTCTTGGCGCGCTTTTTAAAATTCTTCACCTTGGAGGCGTATGGGGTAACTACATGATCGGAATCGGATTAGGAGTAGAAGCGATCTTATTTGCTTTGACCGGATTCATCCAGCCAGAACCAGAACCAGCATGGGAAAGAGTGTACCCTGAATTAAGAGATGATTATGATGGTGAATTGCCGAAAGCCTCATCTAGAGTAACAGCACAGCCAGCGGCCTTTTCTTCTACCGCAGCATTGGATAAAATGCTGTCAGATGCAAAAGTTGGTCCTGAACTGATCGAAAGCCTGGGCAATGGCCTGCGCACGTTCGGTGATAAAGTTGCGGCAATCTCTAATGTAGCTGATGCTTCTGCTGCAACCACAGAATTTGCTGGAAAAATTAAAACTGCTTCAGCGAGCTTTGACACCCTGAATGGCGCTTTCTCTAAAGCAACAACTCAATTGGTGGAAATCGGCGAAAGTGCCGGTGCTTCTAAATCCTACCACGAACAAGTGAATGCGCTGGCTAAAAACCTGGCTTCTCTGAACGCAGTTTATGAATTGGAATTGCAGGATTCCAGTGCCCACCTGAAATCAATGAACAAATTCTATCAGAACATCGCTTTGACGATGGATAACTTTAGTGGTTCTATGGAAGATTCTAAACAATTTAAGGACGAAGTTGGGAAACTGGCTAAGAACCTGGGTTCTTTAAATGCAATCTATGGCAACATGTTATCGGCAATGAATCAGCCACGTGTTTAATCCGTATTTAATTAGTGATCATTTCATCATCAGACTGAATTAAGAATGGCCGGAGGAAAACAAACAACGAGGCAGAAGATGATCAATATCATGTATTTGGTATTGTTAGCTATGCTTGCCTTGAACGTATCAGATACGATATTGAATGCTTTTAAGAACATCAACGACAGTTTGCAGACGTCAAAAAATAACGTCAGCAGCAGCATCGACCAATTGTTCGCAGCATTTCAAAATACAAAACTTAAAGAAGAGCCTGCAAGGGCACAGCCCATCTGGGAGAATGCCAATAAAGCAAAAACTTATGCCAACGAACTGAACGATTATATTCAGAAATTGAAAGATCAGTTTGTAGTAGAAGGTAAAGGAATTGACCCGGAAACTGGTGATTTAACAGAGCGTTCCAATCTGGACATCGCTCAGGGCATCATGATCAATCAGAAAAAAGGGGATGAACTACAAAAGAAAATCAACGAAACCCGCGAAAAGTTAATCTCTTTATTACCAGAGAAAGACCGTGCACATGTGACGTTCTCATTGGAAGCTAAAAATGCAGAGAAAGCCATCAATGGAAAGAAAAACTGGGCCGATATTAATTTCGGTGAGGGAACGCCATTAACAGCAGCCAACACCATCCTGACTAAAATACAGTCGGATGTGAAAAACGCCGAAGCGGAAGTAGTGAAGAAATTATTCGGAGACATGGATAAGGCATTGGTCAATTTAGATCAGTTCGACGCGGTTGCAGTAGCGCCAAGTTCATACGTGATCCAGGGACAGCCTTATACCGCACAAGTGTTTTTAACGGCGAGCGATTCCAGATCTATGCCTGAAATCTCCGTAAACTCCAGCCCATTGTCTGTAAAAGACGGTAAAGGAACTTATACCGGCAATACTGGTAGTGTGGGTGTGTTCAAATGGTCAGGTACAATCCGCGTCAAACAAACAGATGGTAAAGTAGTAGAATACAGAACTCCTGAGCAATCTTATCAGGTAGCAAAGCCTTCTGCAACGGTATCTCCTGATAAAATGAACGTAATTTATGCAGGAATCCCGAATCCATTCTCTGTTTCTGCAGCAGGCTTTCCATTGGAAAGTGTGAAAGCGAGCATGGACGGTGGTACGATCTCTGGCGGCAGTGGCAAATTTACTGTGAATGTAAGCGGTGCCCAGGTAGGAAAAGAATTGAACATCAACGTTTCAGCAAGCACCGGTGGTAAAACTTTAAACCTGGGCTCTCAGAAATTCCGCGTGAAAGCATTGCCAACGCCTAAAGCTTTAGTAAAAGGAAAATCTGGTGGAAGTGTAGACCTGGAGTGGCTGGAAAATGCCGGCCTATTGGATACACAGCTGGATGATTTCGTTTTCGATGTAAAATATAAAGTAATCAGATTTGCGGCTACATTTATCAACCCTAGATCTGATGCGGTAACGATACAAAATAGTGGTGCAGGATTTAGTGGTCAGGTAAAAGGAGCTTTAAATTCCATTAAACCTGGAGCTATAGTAGTGTTCAAAGACATTGTGTGTGAAGGTCCGGACGGCCGTCAGCGCGTGTTGGATGGCATCACATTTAGTGCAAAATAGGATTGATTATGAAAAACATTGTAAGTATTTCGGCATTATTGTTATTCGGACTGACGGTATCAGCACAGGTGGTAAAAAGCCCTGATACTTCGAAGGCTACAGTAAAGAAAGCGAAGATCAAAACACCGCCTAAAGATGGCTTTTCCGCAAGAAAAGACGTGGATAGTGCCGTGATGGTTCCTTTCGCCGATGTAAGAGAAGAGGATGTGTTTTATTCTAAAAGAATTTGGCGCGAGATCGATTTAAGAGATACCATTAACTCGGTATTGAAAGCAGAAAATGCAAGATTGATCGATGTGCTGTTAGAAGCGGTCACCAATGAAGAATTGACAGCTTATTCTCCGAAAGATACGACTGCCGGGAAATTGCTGGAAGACAATGATTCTTTCAAAATTGCATTAACCACACAGGAAGCCCTGCAAAATATGCGCGGTGTAACAGAAGGTACACCTGATGCAACAACCGGAAAAATCGCAGCACCAACTT
Source organism: Pedobacter polysacchareus (assembly GCF_019802255.1). Classification (GTDB taxonomy): domain Bacteria; phylum Bacteroidota; class Bacteroidia; order Sphingobacteriales; family Sphingobacteriaceae; genus Pedobacter; species Pedobacter polysacchareus. The sequence goes on from NZ_JAHYSS010000004.1 coordinate 275,264, forward strand.
TGAAAAGATTCAGACCTGATGAATTTCTGAAATACAGGATTAAAGAGGATTGGATTTTAGATACGAAGCGTTCAGTTTTTGAACCTAGAATTGTAGGGATAGCCCCGATGAAAATGGTAGAAGGACACTGGCAGCCGGTTTTCTGGATCTATTACGATGATGCAAGGGAACTGCTGAGTAAGAAAAAATTAATGAATCCTGGGAATGATGCCTCCGTACTGACTTTCGATGATTTCTTTGTCAGACGTTTATTTTCTAGTTATATAGTGAAAGAAACGAACCCTGGAAATAAAACGATTGTGGACATGCTGGGTTTGACAGATGCCAAGGATCCAAGAAAATTATACGAATCGGAGAAGATTAAGAAATCCATTGCAGACTTTGAACAGAGTCTTTGGGAATATTAATCCCCCTCGTTTAAAACATAAAACCCGGTCTTTATCATAAGACCGGGTTTTTTTATGCCTTTTACTGCAATATTGTTAGAATTCCCCTTTGATCGGAGCGGATTCAAATTAGTTTAAGAGCCGGCAGGTTTCTTGAAATAATTGGTTAAAGCCATTACCTGTGCTTTATTCAGTACTTTCTGCAATTCCGTCAGGTCTGCCTCCCTGATCTTTTTAACCGATTTAAAGTGACGCAGGAGCTTGTCGGCAGTCGTCTTTCCAATTCCTTCTATTGCTTCCAGTTCAGTCTTAAGCGTGCCCTGATCGCGTTTCTTCCGGTGGAAGGTAATGCCAAACCTATGCGCTTCATCGCGGAGCTGCTGGATCAGTTTAAGGCTTTCCGATTTCTTGTCCAGGTACAAAGGATAAGGATCATTAGGAAAGAACAATTCTTCCAGTCTCTTGGCAATACCGACGATTGCGACCTTATGTTCTATACCCAGCTTTTTCAAGCTGCTCACAGCAGAGGATAGCTGGCCTTTACCACCATCAATGATGATCAGTTGAGGCAATGTGCCCTCTTCTTCTAACATGCGCTTATATCGCCTGTAAACTGCTTCTTCCATGGTGGCAAAGTCATTGGGTCCTTCCACGGTTTTTACGTTGAAATGGCGGTAGTCTTTTTTCGAAGGTTTTGCATCTTTAAATACCACAATTGCCGACACCGGATAGGCTCCCTGGAAGTTGGAGTTGTCAAAACATTCAATATGTTTAGGCAATTCGCTCAATCCAAGATCTTTTTGCAGCTGTGTTAAAATGCGGTCTGTTCTCAAATCCGGGTTCAGCTTTTCATACTGGTTCAGCTTCTCTTTTTTGAAAAACAGTACGTTTTTCTGAGAGAGTTCCAGCAGGCTTTTCTTTTCCCCTAGTTTGGGAACGGTAAACTTGATATTTTTATCCTCTAATGCGATTTCAAAAGGAATCACGATCTCTTTGGAGGTACTGTTGAACTTGGTGCGGAATTCCGTAATGGCGAGCGTCAATAGCTCTTCATCAGTTTCATCCAGTTTCTTTTTGATCTCTATGGTCTGGGTTTGAATGATACTGCCATTCATGACTTTCAGGTAATTCACAAAGGCATAACGTTCATCGGAAGCAATGCTCACCACGTCAATATTGGTGATGGAACTGCTCACTACAGTAGATTTGCTCTGGTATTTCTCGAGCACCATCAGTTTCTTCTGATATTGGTGGGCCAGCTCAAAGTTCAGGTCTGCAGCTGCCTCTTTGACAATCTGCTTGACCTCTTTGATCACATTGCCGATTTTTCCGTTCAGAATGTCTTTGATTTCTTCAATATTTCTATCGTAATCTGCAGCTTCCTGGTAAGCCTGACAAGGCCCTTTACAATTGCCGATCTGGTATTCCAGGCAGACTTTGAACTTGCCCTCGTGGATGTTTTTCTCGGTTAGGGGTAAATTACAGGTTCGCAGGCTATAGGTTTCCTTGATGACGTCCAGAATGGTGTGCATCATGCCTACAGAGGCATAAGGGCCAAAATAGGTGGAGCCATCTTTCACCATATTCCGCGTCCAGAATACCCTTGGAAAAGGTTCTTTCTTGATGATGATCCATGGATAGGTTTTATCATCCTTCAGCATGATGTTATACCTCGGCTGGTGCTTTTTGATCAGGCTGTTTTCCAGCAGCCAGGCATCAATCTCGGTATCTACAATGGTGAAGGTGATTTTCCTGATTTTAGAGACCAGCACCCGGGTTTTCCCATTGAGCTGCTTGTCCTGAATAAAATAGGAACCCACCCGGTTTCTCAGGTCTTTGGCTTTGCCGATATATATTAAAGTATCCTCCGCATCCCAATACTGGTATACACCAGGTTTATGGGGAATGTCGGCCAATACTTTTTTATACTCAAAAGTACTCATGAAAATCGCTTTTTAATGAAAAGCTAGAAACCTAGCTTTTCGTCAAGTTCTGTCGGTTGTTCCTGCTGCTGGTATTGGTTACAGTCGAAAGTAATGGTGGTTCCATTTTTCGGTGGTTCAAAATCAGCTTTGCTTATATTCAAGGTCTTACTGGCATATACACGTTTCATAAAACCAGCATAAATCGGCAATGCAGTCACTGCACCAGAACCCTGTTTGGTACTAATAAAGTGGAAGGCACGGTCCTCACAACCTGTCCATACACCCGCAGTCAGCTGTGGTGTAATGGCCATAAACCAACCATCTGAGTTGGCATTTGTCGTACCGGTTTTTCCACCGATAGGTCCGTTTACGCCATATTTTCCAGTTAAGCTCCATCCTGTTCCGTTGGTAATGACACCACGCAGCATTCTGGTCATTACATAAGCTACTTCTTCATTCAGTGCAGGCACTGGAATCGGGGTGTCATTGTAAAGTACAACGCCATTTTTATCCTGTATTTTTAAGATGTATGTTGGTTTTTTCCATACCCCTTTATTGGCAAATACGCTGTAAGCACCCGTCATATCATACACAGAAGCATCGAAAGAGCCTAAAGCAATAGAAGGAGAGGCAGGCACATCAGAAGTAATTCCCATTTTTTTAGCCAAAGTAGCTACGGCCACCGGACCTACTTGTTTCATCAGGTAAGCCGCAATATAGTTCTGCGACAATGCCAGTGCTTTTTGTAAAGTCAGGTATCCAGGAACGGTTCCTGAAGATCTTGGTGTCCATGGTGGGCTGCCCGGAGTTTCAATGGTTACCGGTTCATTCAATACGCTGAAACATGGAGAATATCCGTTTTCAATCGCTACCGCATAGGTGAAAGGTTTTGCGGTGGAACCCACTTGTCTGGTTCCCATCTTTACCTGATCATATTTAAAATGCTCATAATTGATCCCGCCAACCCATGCTTTCACATATCCGGATTGCGGATCCATCGCCATCATGGCATTTCTCAATAGCAATTTATAGTATTTTACAGAGTCGATTGGCTTCATCAGCGTATCAATATTTCCTTTCCAGGTGAAGATGCTCAGTCGGGTAGGGGTATTGAAATCCGCTTTAATTTCTGCTTCGCTTTTTCCTTCCAGCTGTAAAGATTTGTACCTGTCGGATCTTTTGACACCCTGTTCAATCTGCATTTCTTTTCCTTTGAAAGGGTTTTTGCCTTTCCAGCTGTCGTAGAAAGAGGCTTGCAGAATCTTCATGTATTCTTTTTGCGCCTCTTCTGCATACACCTGCATCTCGTAGTTGATGGTGGTGGTTATTTTTAGCCCATCTCTATCCAGGTCGTACGGCGTGCCGTCTGATTTTAGGATCGAGCGTTCCAGAAAGATTTTCTTGATGTCACTTTTCACTACTGCTCTGAAATAAGGAGCAATACCATCATTTACGGTTGCTGCACTGAAGCGCAGTCCTAGCGGTTTTTCTATTTGTTTCTCATAATCCTGCTCGGTTAGAAAATCCGCTTTCACCATCAATCCCATAATGGTATTTCTACGGGCCAATGCGCGTTCTGGATTACGGGTAGGAGAATATCTGGTGATGCCCTTTAGGATGCCTATTAATGTAGCCGCCTGACTAACGGTTAATTTATCCGGTGTCGTGTTAAAATATACCCTTGCCGCAGATTTAATTCCATAGGCCTGGTTTCCGAAATCTACGGTATTTAAATACATCACGATGATTTCTTCTTTCGTGTAGTTGCGTTCTAATTTTACCGCAATTACCCATTCCTGGAATTTCTGCAGAATACGCTTGGCAAAGTTCTTTTGCCTTCCCTCTTCTGAAAAAAGGTTCAGGGCCAGCTGCTGCGTAATGGTACTTCCCCCTTGTTTCTTGCCAATAATAGCATAAAGAAAAATGGTGAATGTACGTTTAAAGTCGATTCCCGAGTGTTCTTTAAATCGAATGTCTTCTGTTGCAATTAAGGCATTGATGACATTCGGAGAAATCTTGTCGTAGGTGACATTAGATCTGTTTTGTACAAAGTAAGTGCCCAGAATTTTGCCATCTTCTGTGATGACTTCTGAGGCCTGATTGCTTTTTGGATGTTCGATGTCTCTGAAAGAAGGAAGTTCACCAAACAAACCAAAACCAACGGCGATGATAAAAAGAGCGAATAAAACGATTCCTGCAATTAAGAGCTTCCAGATGTTGAAATTATACCTTCTGATGTCTTCTTGCGAAAGTGGTTTGTTCATTGTTAATAGTTGTTTTTATAAAATTCAAGGTATTTGTTCAACAGGTCCTTGCTACTGATTTTATCAAAGTTTTCTTTGCTGATGATAAAGCTTTTGTACAGGTTTGCAGGGACCTTCATGATTTGTTTTAACTGTGGATTTATACCATCGGCATACGTTTTTGCGTCGTCGAAAGTACCAAAGTTTCCTACAAATATAAGCTGATCATTGTCAAATTCCTTCAATTGATGACGGAGATTGTTTTCTGCGTAGTTTCCACGGTTGAATTGACCGATGCCAAAACGGGAAGAACTAAGCGTTAAAGAGCCGTCAGCCACATGTACAACGTAATAATATAATTTAGATTCAGCAGTATTAAAAATTCCTTCAGCTTTCGGTACAGGTGCTGGTGTAACCGGTTTTTCTTCAGTTGGGGCCTTTACTGCAGGTGTTTCTTTTGCAGGAGGAGCGGCTACCGGGTTTTGCGCTTTGACTTTAGCCGGTTCTTTAGCTGGGAATTGCTGCGCAAAGAATTTTGGTTCATTGGCATCAAAATCAGCCAAAGCAATGGCTCTTTTCCTGAATTCTTCTAAATGCTGACTGATATACCCCAGGTGTTCTTTTACCAATGGCACGATCAGCTGATCATTGGGATAGCTGGCCTTAATCTTTTCAAAAGCAGTAATCAATTGGTCTACATGAGCAGTTCTGCCAATGGCGATGGCCTTTAAGTAAGCAAATTGCGGCGCTAAATAGTTATCAGGATTGCTTTGCAGTACTTCATCTACTTTTAAGATTACGCTGGCGAAGTCCTTTTTCTCATAGGCCTCGAACAGCTCATTGTACTGTTTGTTCACTTGTACTTCCATTTCCGATTGTTTCAGCGAGAAAGAAGGATCAAGAATGGTTTTTGCATAGGATGAGCTGGCAAAGTCTCTCAATACAATCTGCTTATAAAGCTCCGCTTTTGTAGGATCTATGGTTTTATTCGCTAAGAACAGGCCGTAATTGATTGAAGCCAGACGGTCATTTTTAGGGAAGCGTTTGAGTAAAATCTCATAAACCTCTGCGGCTTCTTTAGGGCTGCTGAGCTCCTGAAGGTAGAAGTTGGCGATTTCATAATAAGCTTCCATGATTTTCTGATCGGATTTTGCCAATAGCTCCGGGCTGGTTGGAATGTCGGCCAGCAGTGCTTTCATTCTGGAGGCGGAATCGGGTAAAGCTGGTCCGATATGGTCCGGGTTGACCACCGAGTTATTGGTCGCGTAGTTTTTAGTGATGTCCTGATTGGTTTCCTGTGCCGATGATTTGATGCTTTGACGCCAGTTGAGTTCCAGTTTACGGTTGCCCCATTTCTTTTTAAAGTCGTTAAAACCAGTGCTGATCGCAGTTGGGTTGGCGAAATAAAAATTACTGGATACTGGTGTTTTCTGACGGATGTTATTTCCGGTTGGGAAATTATTTACCGGAATATTGTTGACAATATTCGCTGTGTTTTCAGGTTTAACTATGGGATTTAGTATTAAGCGCAGTTTTTCCAAACGCTCCGTTTCCGGTAGCCTGGCCAGCGATTGCAAGGTATCCTGCAAGGAAATTAGCTCATAACGGTCGGTCAGGTATTGCAGGTTTTGATTTTTCTTAACGATCTGCTCATAATCCGGATAAATTTTAGGTAAGGTGTTTACCGTGCTGTCGTAATACAACTTGGCGTTGAGGTAATCATGGAAATGCTTGAAATTCAGGTCTGCAATCTTTAAATAAGAGAGGCCTTTCTGGTACATGTTTTTTGTGCTGTTGCGAACCGATAGTTTATAGTATTTATCGGCTTCTGTATAATTCTGGTCTCTGGCATAGCTTTCTGCCACCTGATAATAGATCTGATCGTGGTAATCCTCGTTTTTATCATCTTTGAGCATCGCCAGCAGCTGCTGCTGTTTATTGATCGTTACGCCGCTCAGGAAGGCAGTGAGTTTAATACGGTTTAAGTTGGCATTGAAATACATTTCAAAAGGGGCATTACTTTTTTCTACTTTCCGGTAATAACGCAATGCTTCATTGTAATTTTCCTGCTTTTCGTACAGCTGTGCCAGGATGTAATTCCACCTGATGCGCTGTGGCTTAGAGGGACCGGCCTTGATGGCCTGCTGCAATACCTCAATCGCATCTGCGGCCATGCGCTGGTGGATATAAATTTGCGCGATGGTGGCTAAGGGTGCTGCTTTATTACTTTTTAAGCCGGAAATGGTATTGGATAAGGTGTCCAGTACCTTTGCTGCTTCACTGTATTTACCCAGCTGCATCAAGCTTCTTGCTTTCCAGTCTAAAGCCTGCACACGGCTTTTAGTAAGATTGGGGTAGGTTTTTGCCGTATAATCAAAGTACTCTTCTGCATTAAAGTAGTTTCCTTTATAGAAGTTGGCTTTTCCGAGCAGGAGGTAGGCATCGTCCTGGTAGTTGCCATAGGTTTTTTCCAGGAGGAGCACACGTGCTTTCTTGATGATCTCCTCCATATCTGGCATGCTGCTGCCGGCCTGGTCATTATAAATATCATAAGCTTGCGGGTTGATATAGATGGGCAGCACCTCATCATAATTGTCTGCATAGCTTTCTGCAAGTTCCTCCTGATGCTGGCTGAGGATCACATTGGCATTGTATATATAATTGTATCTGGAAGTCAGGTTTTGCATGGCCCTGCTTGCTGCAGTGTCCTTGTTGGTACTACATGCGTAAAGAAAGCAGGAACAGAAGATAACTAAGGTTACCTTTAGAGAGTTGATTGCGTAATTTTCCAAAAAAGATAGATTGAGTTAAAGCTTATAAACAACAAAATATATACAAAAGTATTTTATTCAGCCATAAGTTCTTAACAATTTAGTTTTTATTTGCATCAGATTTTCAATCCTATGGAGCCAAACGAAGAGAAAAAGAACATCAATAATTTCGCGAAGTATTCTGCGATCAGCTTTCAAATGCTGGCCACAATCGGGCTTTTTGCGTTTGCAGGCTATAAAATTGATGAATATCAGCACAGTAAGCAGCCGATCTATGCGGCAATTTTAGGACTTTTAGGAGTAGTGGTCTCCTTGTATCAGGTTGTAAAACAACTGAATAAAAACTCAAACTGATTATTTAAAACCGTTGTAAATTCCTACTTTTGTAAAAAAATAGATACTGATTTGAGTTTAACCCGGTTTACCTTTTATTATTTAGCGTTTTGCGCCGTTCTCGGCGGCATCGCATATGCCCTTCCTTCTCTATTTCCAGATCAGTTGATCCTAGTACCTAAATTCTGGTTGGTGTTTGGCTTTTTAGCCGGTATTACTTACATCGCGTATGGTGTGGCAGATTTAGGCTTAAAACGCAATCCCGATGTTGGTGTCATGGCCATAATGGGATCAATTGCATTGAAGATGATTTTCGCCATGGCTTTTGTACTGATATACAGCCTTAAAAGCAAGGAAAACGGTTTTGTTTTCGTGCTGAACTTTTTTTCTTTATATTTATTGTTCAGCCTCTTTGAAATATACTGTTTGTTACGTAACTTGCGCCACCAAAATAAAAAGTAAAAATCTGCGAGTAAATGGATTGTAGCCACGTTTTTGAGTTTAAAGTGAAGAGGTTAATTGTTGTTTTTACGCTGTTTTTAGCGTTTTTTTCTGTTACGCCTGCGGCTTTCGCACAGGTTGACACAGCACAAGTAACAGAAGGTTCTCATGCCCAGCCGGCAGCTGAGAAAAAGTTTGACATTGGTAAGTTTGCACTACACCACATTGCGGATTCGCATAGCTGGCATGTAATCGGACATACCTATATCGACCTTCCGGTAATTTTGTACACCAAAGCTGGTGTTGTAAACTTCAGTTCTGCTGATTTCACCACGCTGGAGGACGGAAAAGTTGTTCGCGATGATGAAGCTAAAGTAGTTGTAGAACGAAAAGGACAACGCTTTGTGAAGATGCACGAGAAAATCTATTATGCATCTGACGTTGCGAATGAGCACGGTCAGTTTGTAAATTTAGATGAGAAGCATCATCCCACAAATGCCCGCCCGCTGGACTTGTCAATTACCAAAAATGTATGCACCTTGTTATTGTCTATCGTCATTATTTTAGTTGTGTTCCTGAACGTAGCTAAAGGATATAGAACAAACAAAGGTAAATCACCAAAAGGAATCCAGTCCTGGATGGAGCCAATCATCTTGTTTGTACGTGATGATATTGCGATTCCAAACTTAGGTCATAAATACGAGCGCTTTATGCCGTACTTATTAACCGTGTTTTTCTTTATCTGGTTTAACAACATGTTGGGCTTAGTTCCATTCTTACCTGGTGGTGCCAATTTAACTGGTAACATCGCTGTAACGATGATCCTTGCACTGGCTACGTTCTGCCTAACGGTGTTTAACGGTAATAAATATTACTGGAAGCACATCTTTATGCCGGATGTACCATGGTGGATGTATATCGTAATGGTTCCGGTAGAGTTGTTCGGTATTTTTACCAAGCCTATCGCCCTGATGATTCGTTTGTTTGCTAACATTACTGCAGGACACATTTTGGTGTTGTCGCTAATCTGCCTTGTGTTTGTATTTAACAGCTTATACATTGCGCCAATTTCTATCGCCTTCGCTGTATTCATCGGCGGAATCGAGTTACTGGTTGCATTTATCCAGGCCTTTATTTTTACGATCCTGTCTGCCCTGTTTATCGGAATGGCAATTGATGATCACCACTAATTAGAATAATTTTTAACAACAATTAATATATAAAATCATGATTACAGGAAGTATTGCTGCAATTGGTGCAGGATTAGCTGCGATTGGCGCTGGTCTAGGTATCGGACGTATTGGTGGTTCAGCTATGGACGGTATTGCTCGTCAACCAGAAGCTGCCTCTAAAATTCAAACTGCAATGTTAATCGCTGCTGCCTTCGTTGAAGCTGTTGCGCTTTTCGCAGTAGTAGTTGCCCTAATGGGTAATGGCTAGAAATTAAACGGTGCCAGATAGTGATATCTGGTACCATTTATTGTTAAAAAAGAACAAAATATTTTATACATATACAGATGGAATTATTATTACCTGAATTCGGCCTAGTTATCTTTCAATCCATTGCTTTCTTATTGCTAATGTTCCTATTGGCAAAGTTTGCCTGGAAACCTATTCTAGCCGCAATTAAAGAACGCGAAAAATCGATTGACGAAGCATTGAGCAAAGCTGAATTGGCAAAACAAGAGATGGCTCGTTTGACTTCTCAAAATGAAGAGTTAATGAAATCTGCGCGTGCGGAACGTGATTTGATCTTGAAAGAAGCAAAAACGCTTAAGGATAGCATCATTAATGAAGCAAAAACTTCTGCTCAGACTGAAGGTGCTAAATTAATTGAGAAAGCTAAGATTGAAATTGAGAACTCAAAGAAAGCTGCATTGGCAGAATTGAAGCACCAGGTTTCTTCTTTATCATTAGATATCGCAGAGCGTGTATTGCGCAATCAGTTGCAAGACAAAGCTACTCAACAGGATTTAGTTGCTAATCTTTTAAAAGATGTTGAATTAAACTAATCAGTAGTTTATTTAGCCAAATTAGATAAAAATGTTAGAAAATAAAGCAGCATCGAGATACGCCAAATCAATGATTGACCTTGCACAAGAGCAAAACTCTTTGGAAGAAATCAAGAATGATATGGTGCTTTTAGATCAGGTGATTGATCAGAATCCAGAATTGGAAGCTATCCTTAATAACCCTATCGTTCCTTTGGACAAAAAAGCCGGGATTTTAGATGATATTTTTGGTGCCAAAGTAAATGTGGTGACCAAAGCTTTCTTTAAACTGGTAGTGAGCAAAGGACGTTCAGAGATTTTATTCGGAATGGCAAAATCTTTTATCCAGCAATACAATGCCATTAAGGGAATTGTGACTGCTGAAGTAACTTCGGCAATCGAGCTGACTGATGCAAACAGAACAGAGATCGTAGCTTTAGTGAAAAAAGAAGTAGGCGCTAATGAAGTGGTGATTAAAGAAAAAGTTAATGACAAACTGATTGGCGGATTTATTTTGAAAGTTGGAGACAAGCAATTTGATGCGAGTATCGCCAACGGTTTGAATAAACTTAAAAAAGAATTTGCTCAAGGGATTGTTTAACTTGAGTATTTAAAATAAGAAGATAACATATACTAAGAAATAATATAAAATTATGGTAGAGGTAAGACCAGACGAAGTATCGGCAATTATCAGGCAACAATTGGCGGGCTTTAAATCAGAAGCAGAACTTGAAGAAGTTGGTACCGTATTGCAGGTGGGTGATGGTATTGCCCGTGTTTATGGTTTAACTAAAGTTCAATCCGGTGAGTTAGTTGAATTTGAAAACGGCTTACAAGGTATTGTTTTGAACCTTGAAGAAGATAATGTTGGTGTGGTTTTATTAGGCCCATCTGACACGATCAAAGAAGGTGATACGATTAAACGTACTAAGAAAATTGCCTCTATTAAAGTTGGTGAAGGTATGTTAGGTCGTGTAGTTAACACGATGGGTGAGCCAATCGATGGTAAAGGACCAATCATTGGACAGACGTATGAAATGCCTATCGAGCGTAAAGCTCCAGGTGTAATCTACCGTCAGCCAGTTACAGAACCTTTACAAACAGGTATCAAAGCGATTGATGGTATGATTCCAATCGGTCGTGGTCAACGTGAGTTGGTTATTGGTGACCGTCAGATTGGTAAAACTGCGGTTTGTATCGATACTATCATCAACCAAAAAGAATTTTATGAAGCAGGTAACCCTGTTTACTGTATATATGTAGCTTGTGGTCAAAAAGCAAGTACTGTAGCAAATATCGTACGTACATTAGAAGAAAACGGTGCAATGCCATATACGGTTGTTGTAGCTGCTTCGGCTGCTGAACCTGCTCCATTGCAGTTTTATGCGCCTTTCTCTGGTGCTGCGATTGGTGAGTTTTTCCGTGATACAGGTAGACCAGCATTAATTGTTTATGATGATTTGTCTAAACAAGCTGTTGCTTACCGTGAGGTGTCTCTATTACTTCGTCGTCCACCGGGCCGTGAGGCTTATCCTGGTGACGTGTTCTACCTTCACAGTCGTTTGTTAGAGCGTGCTGCTAAGATCAACTCAAATGATGAGATCGCACAAGCAATGAATGACCTTCCTGAATCATTGAAAGGTATCGTTAAAGGTGGTGGTTCATTAACTGCATTGCCAATTATCGAAACTCAGGCTGGTGACGTTTCTGCTTATATCCCTACGAACGTAATTTCAATTACTGACGGACAGATCTTCTTAGAAACTAACTTGTTCAACGCAGGTATTCGTCCAGCTATTAACGTAGGTATCTCGGTATCACGTGTAGGTGGTAATGCACAGATCAAATCAATGAAAAAAGTTGCCGGTACTTTGAAATTAGACCAGGCTCAATACCGTGAGTTAGAGGCTTTCTCTAAATTCGGTTCTGACTTAGATGCAGCTACTAAATCTGTACTTGATAAAGGTTCACGTAACGTGGAAATCCTTAAACAAGGTCAGTTCTCTCCAGTAACAGTAGAGAAACAAGTAGCGATCATTTACATTGGTACTAAAAACTTAATGCGTTCAGTTCCTGTAAATAAAATAAAGGAATTTGAAGCTGAGTACTTACAACAATTGGAATTACGTCATCCAGAAACTTTGAAAGCTTTAAAAGCTGGTAAATTTGATGATGCAATTACCGGAGTATTGGAAACTGTAGCAAAAGAGCTTTCCAGCAAATACTAAATTACTCTTGACTGAAGAATAAAAAAGAATGGCTAATTTAAAAGAAGTAAGAATTCGTATATCATCGGTGCAATCTACACAGCAGATCACCAAGGCCATGAAAATGGTTTCGGCTGCGAAGTTGAAGCGTGCGACCAATGCGATTGTTCAGCTACGTCCGTATGCTACAAAGTTGAAAGAGATCCTAGGAAATCTTTCAGCGAGCTTAGAAGGATCATCGTCTCCGTTTATTCAGGAACGTGAACCAAATAAGGTATTGATTGTAGTGGTTTCTTCTAACCGTGGTTTAGCTGGTGCCTTTAACATGAATGTGATTAAAGAAACCAACAATTTAATCTCGGAAAAATATAGCGAACAATACAAAAATGGTAATGTAAGTATCGTCGCTATCGGTAAGAAAGCACATGATTTCTATGAGAAACGTGGATACAATGTTATCGGAAATAATAATGAAGTATATGCTGCGCTTACTTTTGAAAATGTAACCAAGATCACCAATGCGATCATGGCAGGCTTTGAAAAAGGCGACTTTGATAAAGTAGAGCTAGTATACAACAGGTTTAAAAATGCGGCCGTTCAGATCTTAACTACTGAGCAGTTATTGCCACTTCCTAAAACTGAAATTGCCGAAGGTGCAGCCGCTGCTCATGCAGTAGACTATATCATGGAGCCTTCTCAAGAGGAAATTGTATCGCAGCTGATCCCTAAATCGATCAAAACCCAAGTATACAAAGCAGTATTGGATTCTCATGCTTCTGAGCATGGTGCCCGTATGACTTCAATGGATAAAGCAACTGAAAATGCTGGTGATTTAATTAAAGCGTTAAAACTTTCTTACAACCAGGCACGTCAGGCAGCGATTACTACAGAGCTTACAGAGATTGTAAGTGGTGCAGCAGCACTAAACGGGTAGTCCTCCATTTAAATCTATTAAAGCCCTTATCCACACGGATAAGGGTTTTTTTTGTTTAGATTGGTTACGTTTTAGGAGAGATTGAAATTTATCCGGATGTTATACCACTTTTTGTATAATAAATATTATTTTTGTGGCATAAATAGAAACACTATGGAACAAAGACCAATACACAATACTCCTAGCATGAAAAGAGCTAACGAGACATCCATCTATAAATTAATGGCTGTAGGAATTGTAATTAGCGTTGTAGGCGTTTATTTGCGTTTTGCTGGCGATTCAATGACCTTATCATTGGTATCTTGGGCGATCTTGTTTATCGGTGCATTCATCGCTTGTAAAGGCGTATTCAAAATATTAGCAGCTTAATTATTTAAGTCGCATTTCTGAAAATCCTCAGTAACTCCGGTTGCTGAGGATTTTTTTATGGGTCACATTTTGATGACGGTCCGGCTTTCATAGGTTACCTTATCTGTTGCGCTGTATTAACAGCAGTACCTTAATTAAACTCCTATGAAAAGATATTTAGTTTATGGCCTTGCAGCGCTTTTATTTGCAGCCTGTAGCCAAGAGAAAAAATCTCATGAACCCAATGCCGATGCCACTTCCAATGAACTGATGATCTCAGATAGTTCTTCCGCAGCAAAAATTATCAAAACTGCCGATATGCGTTTCCGCGTGAAAGATGTACAGCAAACAAAAGAAAAACTCGGCAACCTGATCAAGGCTGAAGGCGGAACACTTGCTGAATTTTCCATCCATAGCGATGTATACCAGTCGGAGAAAGTGCGTTATTCTACAGATTCTTTATTGGAGCTGACTTCTTACCGTACAGAAGGTTCGATTGTCGCCAAAGTTCCCGCTGATAAATTAGATGAATTTACCAATAAGGTAGCGGGAATGGCCGTGTTTGTAGATCAGCAATCGATGAAGTTTGATGACCTGAGTCTTTCTTACCTATCCAATCAATTGAAAAACCAGAATAGGATAGAGGCCGTTAGTCAATTGAATAAACACGCCAACAAGAAAAGTAACAATGTAGAAACTGCATTAGAATTAAAAGATACTTATGTAGATCAGAAACTGGAGAATATGCGGATCAATGACCGTGTGAAATACAGTGACATCACGCTTGCTTTTTATCAGGACAATACCGTGAAAAAATTAGTTGTAGGCAATGATAATTTATCAGATTACCGCCCTTCGTTTTTTAGAAGATTGGGATTGAATATCCAAAATGGATGGGTGATTTTTATGGAGTTCTTATTGATCCTGGCCAACTTATGGATGTTGATCCTGGTCGCTATAGTCGCCTTTATCGCGTTTAAGCAATACCGTAAAAGAAATAGAAAAGCGGCTATTTAAGTCGCTTTTTATTGTCCTTAGCAAAAGCTTCCCAACCCGAATAAGATTTTCCGCTGCCGGAAGTGCTCACTCTTTGAAAGGAATGGCACACAGCGACGGCTAAACCATCGGTTGCATCTAAAAATTGCGGGGTTTCTTTAAATTTAAGCAGGGTTTGCAGCATGGCTGCAACCTGTTCTTTTCCCGCACTTCCGCTGCCGGTTATGGATTGTTTGATTTTACGTGGTGCATATTCTGTAATTGGAATGTTCCTGGATAGGGCTGCTGCCATGGCTACACCTTGCGCACGGCCCAATTTAAGCATCACCTGGATGTTTTTTCCATAGAAGGGAGCCTCTAGTGCCATTGCATCCGGTTTATACTCGTCAATCAGCACTATGGTCTTTTCAAAGATGCGCTGCAGTTTCAGGAAATGGTCGTCTAAATGATCCATTCGGACGATCCCCATGCTGATCAATTCGATCTTACTTCCCTTTTCCAATATCACCCCATAGCCCATAATCGAAGTGCCCGGATCTATACCGATGATCACCCTTTCCTTTTTTTCCACCAACATAGAACAATATTAAGCATATTTGCAGAGAGTAAAAGCAAAAAAGTTGACATCACAGTACAAAAAAATAGTTTCTTATATTCTTAAAGCCGGAATTGTTCTTTTCGCATTTTGGTTTGTGTACAGCAAGCTGACAGCGAACAGGAACCTCCAGGATTTCAAAAACCTGCTCAGTAAATTGCCGCAATGGGAAATTATCACCGTCATGGGGGTGGTTCTGCTCCTGATGCTGGTGAACTGGGGACTGGAAGCCGTAAAATGGAAACGATTGATCTCCAGTGTGGAGAAAATCTCGCTCTGGAAGGCAGTAGCTTCTGTATTTTGTGGCTTAACCTGGGCGGTATTTACCCCGAACCGGATTGGGGAATATGGTGGACGCGTGTTCTTCCTTTCGCCGAAAAGGCGGGTGATTGGAGTGGTGGCTATGGCCGTTGGGAACATCGGACAAATGGTGCTCACCAATGTTTTTGGCGCCATTGCCTTCTGCGTGTTCGTCTATCGCTTTGTGAAAATAGATCCGTTGGTGTTTTATGCACTGGCATTTTTCGCATTGGTCTTTTGCTTATTCTTCCTGGTCTTTTATTTTAACATCAAATGGCTGAACGGATTATTACTATCCATGAAGTTCAGCAGAAAATATAAAAAGTTTTATAGCATCCTGGCGAGATACCAAAAGAAAGAACTGCTGAAAATTCTGACGCTGTGTTTTTTAAGGTACCTCGTTTTTAGTACACAGTATTTTATCCTGTTCTTCTGGCTGATTCCTAACCTCCATTACATGGAAATTCTGATGATGGTGAGCATCCTGTTCTTTGTACAGTCTACCTTGCCTTCTTTAGACCTGTTTGATATTGGCGTAAGAACCGCTACGGCTTCTTATTTCTTCAGCTCGATTACAGATCAGGAAGTGGCAGTAATTGCTTGTACAGCCAGCATATGGCTGATAAATATTATTATTCCTGCTATATTAGGCACTTATTTCGTATTTAAACTTAACTTTTTTGGAAATTCACAGCGCAGCTAGTTTTATTGCTTCTATTTTAACGGTCATCTATGTATTTGTTGTATTTACTTTTATCAGGGGCTGGAATAAACTGAGCTATTATCAACCGCAGAAAACCGCTCTTAAAACTAAGGTATCTATTTTGGTAGCGGCCAGAAATGAAGCGGAGATCATCAGGAAAACCCTGGATGATTTATGCGCGCAGTCTTATGATAAAGCACTTACAGAAATCATTTTTATAGATGACCATTCTACTGATGATACAGCTGCAATCATTTCTTCCTATGCTTCGAAAGGGGTAAAGCTGATTCGCCTGAATGAAGATCGTGCCCTCAATTCTTATAAGAAAAAGGCCATTCAAACGGCGATTGGTCAATCTACAGGGGATCTGATCATCACTACCGATGCCGATTGCAGGATGGGCAAAGACTGGTTGAAAACCATCATCAGCTATTATGAAGAGAAAGACTACAAAATGATTTCTTCACCCGTGGCTTATTTTGAAGAAAAAACTTTCTTTGAACGTGCACAGGCATTGGAATTTCTATACCTGATCGGTTTGGGTGCTTCTACCATTGGCAATAAAAAACCTTCTACCTGTAATGGAGCCAATCTGGCTTACGAAAAAGCAGCTTTTTATGAAGTTGGCGGTTTCAAAGGGATTGATGACCTGGCTTCAGGAGATGATGAATTGTTGCTGCATAAAATGGCGGCGCGTTACGATAATCATATCGGCTTCTTAAAAAACGAGGATGCGGTAGTTTATACCCATGCCAAGCCTACACTTGGTGAATTTATTCAGCAAAGAAAACGCTGGGCCTCGAAAAGTACGCGTTATAAAAACAAAGCGATCATCGTGCTTGGCGTGGCAATCTGGCTATTTAATGTGAGCATCCTGCTGAATATCGCCATTGGCTTATTCGATGGTTTCTATTTTGGCCTGGCTCTAACGCAATTGCTGATCAAGATTTTCCTGGAATTTATATTTTTATATCAGGTCACCGGCTTCGCTAAAAGAAGGGAATTATTGGTGCTATTACCTATACTCAATTTAATGCATATCGTATATCTGGTTTACATTGGGGTAGCCGGGAATTCAGGTAAATACAACTGGAAAGGCAGAATGGTCAAATAATGGAACAGTACAATAGTCCGTCGAAACAGGTATGGAAGCGGTTTAAGCAGAATAAAATGGCTTTTTCCGGATTATTGTTTATTCTATTGATGATGGTTCTGGGTATTTTAGGTTACCTGATTACACCCGATCAGACACCCTATGCGAATACGATGCATTTGCAGCTCAGCAATAAAAAACCAGGACGGAGTTTTGATTTCCTGATCATCAGTAGAAACCCTGCGATCAAAAAGGTCAGTTTCCTGGAAAAGATGCTGGCCGGACAAGAATCCGACTATAAAAGTATTCCAATTACTGCTTATCGGGAAGCGGGAAATAAGGTCTATGCCAAAGAATATATTGGCGATGATGAGCAGGCCGAAGAGGCGGTTTACCCTTTACTGGAAGGTAAAAATAGATACAGTCAGACTTTTTGGCTAGGAACTGATGTTTATGGCCGGGATTTACTGAGCAGGTTAATGATTGGGATTCGGGTGTCTTTATCCGTAGGTCTGATGGCGGTGCTCATTTCTCTTTTTATTGGGATCAGCTTGGGGGCGCTGGCCGGTTATTTTGCTGGGAAAACAGATGCCGCAATTAGTTGGTTCATGAATGTGATCTGGTCGCTCCCTTCCTTGCTATTGGTAATTGCGATATCTTTTGCCTTGGGAAAAGGCTTCTGGCAGATCTTTATCGCCGTTGGTTTGTCGACCTGGGTGGATGTTGCCCGACTGGTAAGAGGGCAGGTGATGGCCCTGAAAAATGTGGAATTTGTGGAAGCTGCAAGGGCACTGGGATTTTCTACGCCAAGGATCATCATCAAACATATTTTACCCAATATTGCAGGGCCAATTCTGGTACTGGCCTCCGCAAATTTTGCCGCAGCCATCTTACTCGAAAGTGGGCTTAGCTTTCTTGGATTTGGCGCACAAGCTCCTATGCCCAGCTGGGGAAGTATGATCAAAGAACATTATGGGTATATCATTATGGATGCCGCCTATCTTGCCATCCTGCCAGGTTTGGCCATCATGGTGACCGTTTACGCTTTTAATCTGCTGGCCATCGGCCTGAGAGACGCTTTTGATGTGAAATCGCAGAATATTTCTGTTTAATTTATGCTCCTGCTTTTTAGTAACTTTGTAGGATGCTGTTAAACTGTTACCAGAACGAATTAGTAGAGGCCGGCTGTGATGAAGCGGGCAGAGGATGCCTTGCAGGGCCTGTTTTTGCCGCTGCCGTAATCTTACCGAAAGATTTTAAGGCAGGTGAACTGAACGACTCTAAAAAATTGAACCATAAACAGCGTGAAGCATTAAGGATCATTATTGAAAAGGAGGCGATTGCCTGGGCTGTAGCCGAAGTAGACCACATGGAGATTGATAAGATCAATATCTTAAACGCTTCTTTCTTAGCCATGCACAGGGCGATTGAAAAGTTAACAAGGAGACCGGAATACCTGGTCATTGACGGCAACCGCTTTAAATCCTATCCGAAAATCCCGCATGCCTGTATTGTGAAAGGTGACGGTAAATACCTGAACATTGCTGCTGCTTCAATCCTGGCGAAAACACATCGTGATGCCTATATGGAGCAGATTGCTGAGGAATATCCAGTGTATCAATGGAAACAAAATAAAGGCTATCCAACTATTGTACACCGCAATGCAGCTTTAGAACATGGTTTATCACCCTACCACCGTAAAACTTTTAGTATTTCTAGGCCTCAGTTGGCACTGTTTTCCGAAATCGAAGGATAATTAGTATTTTCACATAATTTGAAAACATTACTACTCACCAACAGAATACCCTTTCCGCCCAATAGTGGCTATCCGATTGTGGTGTATAACACTATAAAAGGGTTGTTGAATCTGGGGGTAGAAATCACTTTGTTTAGTATCAACCCCAAAAAGTATCGGGTAGATATTGAAGATATCTATGATCCTTTATTTGAAAAGATCAATTTTTATTCTGTTGATCTGGACACCGGGGTCAATATTTACGGGGCATTGCTCAATATCTTTTCCAATCAATCTTATAATGTTTCCCGTTATTATGATGAGGATGCTGCAAGCCTGCTTGCCGAGATCTTGAGGGAAAATGATTTTGATATCATTCAGTTTGAAGGACTTTTTGTGGTGCCATACCTGGATGTTGTGAAAGAAAATAGTAAGGCAAAGGTGATTTATCGCGCTCATAATATTGAGTTTGATGTATGGGAACGCATTGCGATGACGGAGAAATTTACGCCAAGGAGGCGTTACCTCCAATTTCTTGCGCGCCGTTTGAAAAGTTATGAAACAGAACAGATCAATCGTTTCGATCAGGTTTTTGCCATTTCTGAACCAGACAGGCAAAGTATTTTAAGGTTCGGCTCCGCAACTGCATTGGAAGTTTTTCCGGTGGCACTGGATTTTGAGAAGTATGTGACGGATCCTTCGAAAACAAGTTTCCCAACGTTATTTCATTTGGGTGCGATGGACTGGCGTCCTAATAAAGAAGGATTGGAATGGTTTCTGGACGAGATCTGGCCGGATATTGAGAAGTTGAATTCTGAACTTCGCTTTTACATCGCTGGAAAAAATATGCAGCAACAATTTTTTGAATACGATTCTGATAACCTGGTAGTAGAAGGAGAGGTATTTGATGCGATAGAATTTATCAATTCAAAAGCCATCATGATTGTACCCTTATTGTCGGGAAGTGGGATGCGTGTGAAAATTATTGAGGGGATGGCGATGCGGAAATGTGTGATCGCTACCAGCATGGCCGCTGAAGGGATTCGTTATGAACATGGAAAAGATATTCTCATTGCTGATACGGCAGATGAGTTTTACCGAGCCATCCTGCAATGTATCACCAACCCGAAAAAATGGAAAGAAATTGGGGAAAACGCAAGGAAAACTGTGGAAAGAGACCATGATATAAAAATCATCGCTGAAAGAATGCTGAATATCTACCAAAAATTACTTACTGTTTAATTTTTACGTACTTTTGCCCACGTTTTTGGCCGGTTAAAGGGGATAAATGTGGATAAAGCAGCCAAAAACCTGAACAACTTAGAAAACAATAATAAACGATAAAATCTGCCCGCATTATGCAGGTCAGAACTGATCGTTCATAAACGTTAAAAAACAAATATTCTAATGAAAAATACCGCATTAACAGAAAAACACATTTCATTAGGTGCCAAGATGGTGCCTTTCGCAGGTTACAATATGCCAGTTCAGTATGAAGGTATCAATGCCGAACATGCAACCGTAAGAGGATCTGTGGGCGTTTTTGATGTAAGTCACATGGGTGAATTCATCATAAAAGGTGAAAATGCACTGGATCTTATTCAAAGAGTAACCAGCAATGATGCTTCAAAATTATATGACGGTAAAGTACAATATTCTTGTCTGCCGAATGAAGATGGTGGTATTGTAGACGATTTATTGGTTTACAGAATAGATGAAGCTACTTATATGTTAGTTGTAAATGCTTCTAACATTGAGAAAGACTGGAACTGGATTCAGAAATTTAATGATAAAGGCGTAGAAATGCACAACATTTCTGACCAAACTTCTCTTTTAGCCATTCAAGGTCCTAAAGCTGCTGAAGCATTACAGAGCTTAACAGACGTAGATCTTGCTTCTATGGAATATTACAACTTTGTAAAAGGAACTTTTGCAGGTATTGAAAATGTGATCATTTCTGCGACTGGTTATACTGGTGCTGGTGGTTTTGAGATCTATTTCGACAATGCAAATGCAGCAGCGATCTGGGATGCTATTTTCGAAGCTGGCGCGCCATTCGGAATCAAGCCAATTGGTTTAGGTGCCCGTGATACACTGCGTTTGGAAATGGGTTTCTGCTTATACGGAAATGACATCGACGATACGACTTCTCCAATTGAAGCTGGCTTGGGATGGATTACTAAATTCAGCAAAAAATTCACGAATTCTGAGGCGTTACAAGCGCAGAAAGAAGCTGGTGTTGCCCGTAAATTGATCGGTTTTGAAATGATAGACAGAGGTATTCCTCGTCATGACTACGAGATTGTTGATGCAGAAGGAAACGTGACCGGAAGAGTAACTTCAGGTACGCAGGCACCATCTTTACAGAAAGCAATCGGTATGGGTTATATTGATAAAGCGCTAGCTAAAGAAGGTACAGAGATTTTTATCAATATCCGCAACAACAAAATCAAAGCGAAAGTGGTAAAATTCCCTTTCACAAAATAAGAAACATCAATTCAGCAATAGAAAACAATTAGCGAGATTCCATTACCCATGCAGAAAAGTATAGAAGTTTGTTTAACACCAGCATTATTAGATCTTTATTCCATAGAAGACCGTGTAGTGGTGGTCATAGATGTGCTGAGGGCTACCTCTTCAATGGTGTATGGAATCGACAATGGTGCCAGCGCAATCATTCCTGTTGCACAGGTAGAAGATTGTCTGAACTATGCGGATAAAGGTTTTCTATTGGCTGCAGAGCGAAATGGAGAAGTGGTTGAAGGCTATGACTTCGGCAATTCTCCATTTTCTTATTCCCATGAAAAAGTAAACGGGAAAACAATTGTGCTGACCACCACAAACGGCACTAAAGCATTACACCTGGCTCAAAAAAGAGCACATCAGGTGGTGATTGGTTCGTTTTTAAACCTGGAAGCGCTTTGTAACTGGCTTCGTGTACAGGATAAAGGCGTACTGTTGCTTTGTGCAGGTTGGAAGGATAAATTTAATCTGGAAGATACGCTGTTTGCAGGTGCTGTGGTCAAGGAGTTGCGTAAAGATTTCACACATTTTGATGATTCCTGCGTTGCCGCAGAAGATCTTTATGACCTGGCGAAAGACGATTTAAGAAACTACCTTCATAAATCATCACATAGTCATAGACTGGCTGAACTGAATATTGAAGAAGATGTGAAATTCTGTCTGCAGCTTAATATTTGTACCGCTATTCCAGTTTTAGTTGGCGATGCGCTGGTTGCACTGGAAGCTTAGTTCCTAAGCTGAAATATTATTCAGGAAATCCCTGCTTAAAGTTTAGGATCAGTTCCTGCAGACTTTCATTCGTCTGTATGGTTTTTAAAGTCTGTTCGTAAGCCAGCCAATAAATGGTTTCTGCTTTCTTCATATCGAAAGTACTGATATCTCCCATACCTGTTGGCTCTACCATTGCATTACAAAATGCAGCTTTCTGCTCTGTATCTTTATTTATAGACATCACACCTGCTCTTTTCATGAGGGTAGAGATGTTGGTAATTTTATCAACTTTAGTCAGGTGATTACAGGAAGAGCCGATGATATAATCGCAGCTGCTCATTAAGGGCTCTACAGGGAAGTTGTTCAAAATCCCTCCATCTACATACATATGGTTTTCTATCATGATGGGTCTGAAAATCCCCGGAATGCAGCTGGAAGCAAGTACTGCTCTGATCAGGGGGCCAGAGGTGAAATACACCAGTTTTCCTTCACTGAAATTCGTTGCGGCAATGGTGAGTGGAATTTTTAGGTTTTCCATCCGGTCTACAGGAAGGTGTTCTTTTAACAATTCTTCCACATGCTCAATATTGATGAGTCCGAGGGAACCTAAAGCTGGCCGGATGAAACGGAATAGTTTTGCTTTGATGAAGATATCTAAACCGGCCTCCGGATCTATTCCGGAAGCAAAAAATGCACCTGCAATAGAACCTGCACTGGTTCCACTGATGTGACTGAACACAATTCCTGCATTTTTTAAAGCTTTTAAAACACCCAGATGAGCGATGCCTCTAATCCCTCCACCTGATAATACTATTCCTACCTTAACCATATTACTCGTTTCTTTGCTGTTTAGAATTGCTATTTTGTTCGGTATTTATGCTGGTTTTGATGCTGGGATCTAATCCTACACCGTTTCTGATTGCTAATTCTTTCCTATTGCTATTTAGGTTTATATTTTGATAAGTTCAATATTTTTTGAGGATCTTTTTCTGCCATCAGCTGTTGAAGCGTGACCTCTTTATTTTCCTCCATATATTTTCTGACCATTTGCCAACCCATCCATACCCCTAATTTTGGTGCAGATTCCTGTTTGTCGCCTAATCCTGGCGTGAAAGGGCCTTCTCCTAAAAACACCTGAATCTTTTGATAGTCGGTCTCGAATAACAAATTGTTTTGCAATAAATAGGCCCAAATGTCTACTTCATAAGTTTTACACCAATCTATTTGTGCTTTTGTGTAGCCGATCTTAACAGAATCGGGTACTTCATCTGCCAAAACCTGGTCCATAAAATATAAGATTTTCCCGTTTTGAATCATTTTGGACAATAGCGTGCGGTCTTCGTCTTTTTCGGGGAATAAATCTTCTCTGGCATAGGTTTCCGTTACTCTCGGCACCACATATTCCGGACTGAAACGTCGGGAAAGATAGCTGGGCACGCTTTGAACGATCGCCCCATAAAACTTGCTGTTTTTTCCAAGAAACATATCCAGTCCGATACCGATATAATCATCTCCGATGGGTGTCTGTACAGCAAATCCAGAGACAAAAGAAATCATTCTTGGGATTTTTACATTCGGATAGTAATGCTTTATATATTTAAAAGTTTGTGTCAGGTCTTTTTCAATGTGGTCCATGTTTTTGAAAACACTGTCGGCTTCTTTGTTGAGGTCGGTATAAGCCGGGTCTTTATACAGGGTGGTTAAAATTTCGGGGCCGGTATAACTGGCATCACCCACCATGCGGTGAATATAATCCTGGTAAAAAGCACCGTATTTTTTCTGTAGCAGCTGATCAGTTTTTTGCAGGTCTTCAGACTTGCCCTGATAGAGGTCTCTATCGAAACGTTCTACTTTCAGATCCAGTTTTATATCGCTCACATCTGGCTTACTGGCCTGCTTACATGAAAAAAAAGCAAGCATAGAAAGAAAAAATAGATAGATTTGGCTGGGTTTTACGTTATATGTCATTAACAGCAAATATATATACATCCCATAGGAAAATTGCAAAACAAATTGACTGAAAATGAATCGATTCTCATCATACAGTTTAAAATAGCCATAAAATGGCTGATGGACGTTTCCTAAAGATTGAAAACAAATAATATAAATAATGAAAAATACATACCTTACTTTATTCTTACTTCTTTTAACGGGACACCTTTTTGCACAACAAGGTGGATCAACATATTATGGGTTCAGGTTAGGTTTAACGGCACATCCAACTTTAGGATGGGTAAAACCGGAAGTCGGTAAATCAGAAGGACTGGCTTTAGGTTTTTCTTACGGTTTACTGGGTGATTTTAATTTCGCAGAAAACTATTCATTTGCCACTGGATTGACCATCACCACGATTAATGGTAAAAGCACAGAAGTGAATGTCCGTCCTTTCCATGACGCTACAGATGGTGGTAACATGGCTTATGATTTAAGATACAGAATGCAGTACATTGAAATCCCACTGACGATTAAACTGAAAACCAATAAGATTGGCGAGTTAAGATGGTATGGACAATTCGGTATTTCCAATGATTTTAATATTGGAGCTAAGCAGAATGCGCAGATGCTAGGTAAGAAAGTAGAGAATGATAGAAACATTTCTGACTATAGTAAATTTTACCGTGCCGGGATGGTAGTTGCCGCAGGTGGTGAATATGACCTGGATGATCGTACCAGCCTGGCCATCGGCTTAACCTTCAATAACGGCTTGACAAATATTGTAAAGGATGGCGATCGCAGAGCGAAAAACCATTTTATTGGCCTTAACGTAGGCGTTTTCTTTTAAGGAATTACAAATCATTTAAGAAATTACAAATCAGATTTTAAGTACAGACACATGAATATCGCATTGGCACAACTCAATTACCATATTGGGAACTTTGAACACAACACTAAAAAGATCATCGACAGTATCGAGCAGGCAAAAGCAAAAGGTGCTGACCTGGTTGTTTTTGCAGAACTGGCCGTTTGCGGCTATCCTGCAAGAGATTTTTTAGAGTTCGACGAGTTTATTCAATTGTGTGAAACTGCTGCTTTAGAAATTGCCAGTAAATGCCATGGCATCGCCTGTATTATCGGCCTGCCCGTAAAAAATGATATTCTGGCGGGTAAAGACCTTTACAATGCGGCTTATTTTATTGAGGATGGCCAGATCAAGAATATTGTGAAAAAGGCATTATTGCCTACTTATGATGTTTTTGATGAATATCGGTACTTTGAACCAGCCAACCATTTCGAATGTATTCGTTTTAAAGGGCAGAAAATTGCGCTGACCATTTGTGAAGACTTGTGGAACATCAACAACAATCCTTTATACGCTTCTTCGCCAATGGACGAACTGATTCGTCAGAAACCAGATTTGATGATCAATATTGCCGCTTCTCCCTTTTCTTATTGTCATGATGATGAAAGGGTAGTGGTACTGTCCGATAATGCCAAGAAATATAAGCTGCCATTACTGTATGTGAACCAGGTAGGGGCGCAGACAGAGATTATTTTCGATGGGGGTTCTATGGTATTTGATAGAAAAGGACAGCTTGTGGATGAGATGCCCTACTTCAAAGAGGAGCTCCGGCTTTATGAATTGGAAAATGGTCATTTCAAAGGTCATTCCCCAATTGAGCATATTGCTGCACCCGATATTGAGCAGATTCATGATGCCCTGATATTGGGTATTAAAGATTATTTTGAAAAATCAGGTTTCAGTAAAGCGGTATTGGGACTTTCCGGCGGAATTGACTCTGCTATTGTTTGTGCTTTAGCTTGCAGGGCATTAGGGCCGGAAAATGTGATGGCAGTATTGATGCCCTCGAAATACTCTTCCGATCATTCTATTGATGATGCTTTAGCTTTGGTGAAAAATATGGGCTGTAAACATGAGATCATACCGATTGCCGCAGCCGCGGATGCTTTTGATCAAATGATGGCGCCTGCTTTTCAAGGATTGCCTTTCAACCTGACTGAAGAGAATATTCAGGCCAGATGCAGGGGGATTATTGTGATGGCAATGTCGAATAAATTCGGCTATATCTTGTTAAATACTTCCAATAAAAGTGAATGTGCAGTAGGTTATGGCACTTTATACGGAGATATGTGCGGTGCAATTGGTGTAATTGGAGATGTTTACAAAATCCAGGTGTATGAACTGGCGCACTATATCAATAAAGATGGCATCGTGATTCCAGAAAATTCAATCGTTAAACCACCGTCTGCAGAGTTGAGACCCGGACAAAAAGATTCGGATTCCCTGCCAGATTATGATGTTCTTGATAAAATTCTATTCCAATATATTGAGCTGAAACAAAGCTCTGCTGCGATTATCGCACAAGGTTATGAAGAAGCTTTAGTGAGAAGGATTCTGAAAATAGTGAATAATGCGGAATTTAAGCGTTACCAAACACCTCCTATTTTAAGGGTGTCGCCTAAGGCATTTGGAATGGGCAGAAGAATGCCGATTGTAGGAAAGTATCTTTCTTAAGAAATAACAGGCTTAATAAAGCAGCAGCTGATCGTTCAGGTGCTGCTTTATTTGCTGAAGCATAAAAAACCTAAGCTGTTTAAACAGCTTAGGTTTTTTTGTTCTATTAATTTTAGTTCGCTTATTTGAACTTACTATTTGAATTAAGTTCTTGAAATCAGTTGTTGGAGCTGATATCCTTAAGCAGCTTTTTTTACCCATTTCCGATAAGGAATAATCAAGGCTAGCAGGATCGCGATAAAAGAAAAAAGTTTTGCAATCAGGTCGCCATGTTCTACGTAGAAAGTCAGGTCGCTGTTCAGGTTGATGTCTGCTTTTAAGGCAGTGCGTGTCCACCATTTACTTTGTTTTATAATGTTTCCTTTCTGATCAATAAATCCAGAGATTCCTGTGTTTGCAGAACGGACTACCCATCTTCTGGTTTCTATAGCCCTTAATTTCGCGTATAACAGGTGCTGATCTTTTCCTGAGGTATTTCCCCACCAGCCGTCATTGGTGATGATAGCGATAAACTGAGCGCCTTCTTTTACAGATTCACCAACCCAGTCTCCCCATAAAGATTCGTAACAAATTACAGGAGCTACGCCAATACCGCTTTGTGCATAGAATACACCCGGATGGTCTTGCCATCCCCAGCCACCTACAGTACCGCCTAACTGCGCAAAAACAGGGGTTAAAAATGCCAGTGTTTTTGGGAAAGGCATTTTTTCTACGCCTGGTACCAGTTTCGATTTATGATAGAACTGTACATTCGCCGAGTTCTCTACTTGCATCGCTGCATTGAAGTTGTCGAAGTACATGCCACTATTTGGATCCAGTTTAGAGCTGATGGTTTGTTTATCATTATACACCTTAATACTTTCAATTCCGGTGATCAATGTGCCGTTTTTATACTTGGAAATGAAATCCTGAAGCTGGATGAAATCAGGATTACTTCTGATCCTGTCTTCATCGCTATAGTTAGGAATCGCCGTTTCCGGCCAGATGAAATATTCAGTATTCACTTGTCCTACGGCATCAGATAGCTTGGTCAGGATCTGCATTTGCTCCTGTGCAGAAATACCACCCAGTTTTTGATAAGGATCAATGTTTGGCTGAACAGTCACCACATTAACCGGTACCGTTTTCTCTTTATAGCTTGAATACCTGATTAATGAAGCAGCTATCGGGATCAAAATCACCGCTGCCAATGCCATAACCGGTCTGAATTTTAAGTAAGCTTTTTGTGTTTTCCAGGCTTGATACGCCTCAAAAGCCAGGATGTTACTAAGTAAGATCCATAGGGAACCGCCATAAACACCAGTATATTCATACCATTGCACCAATTGATGGCTAGCGGCAAAACCGTTGCCAAGTGTCATCCATGGAAAGGCCAGGTCCCAGGTTTGATGGAGGTATTCCATGGCGATCCAGAAACTAATTAATCCGGTATAAGCGACCCATTTGCTGGTATATCTGCTTAAACGGTAGTACAGCCAGAAAGCGAAAGTCATCATTAATGCACCCAGGCCGTAGGGGATCAGTGAAATCAGGAAGGCCACAAATGGGTTATTATAGGCACTAACTGCATTGTAAACCCAGTAAATACAGGCCGTGTTCCAAATTAGAAAGGTCAATCCGGCGGTTAAGAAAACTTGTTTTCCCTTTTTCTCTTCGGTGCTATTGCTGATTTGTGTAATGGCGATGAGTAAAGGGACCATGCCAACTAACAAAAGCGGGGTAGTGAATGGAATAGGTGGCCAGGCCAACCACATTAAAAATGCGCTGAGCAATGCAAGGAGCGTCGTGTTTTTTGAATTCATTGGGTAATAAATGGAGGTATTGTAAGGAGGCTGTCGGCCCGCCGACAGCCTTATATTTTTAGCGGTCCAATTAAAAGCTGTCCAGGATGCTTGCTTTTTTCGCTTCGTATTCTTCCAGAGTAATCAATTGTTTATCATACAGTGTTTTCAATTTCCTTAGTTTTAACGTAGTCTCATCTTCAGGTTCTTCAACCGGGGCAGGCGCTACATAGGGAGCTGGTGCCGGAGTATGTGGGATAAAAGCCATTGGCTCTTCCTCTACGGCAGGAGTTGGCGCTGTGTTTACAGTTACCGGAGAAGTAGAAGAACGTCTTTCCTCCAGTTCTACTTGTCTTTGCTGCTCTTTAAATTCTTCTAATTGCTCGTGTGCAGCCTGATATAATTTACGGGCCTGAACTTTAGGAATGTACTCTGTAATGATGTTTTCGCCATAAGTAGGCACACAGATGAATTTAGAACCAAAGATCTCCTCTTTGAAAGAAACCTCTTTAATGGTTTTCCAGGAGATGTCTTTAAAATTCATGGTAATTCCAAAATTACCAGGCTCACAATAGAAAATACGTTTATTACTTACCACAATGCAGGTCGGAAGGATGTTCACTGCCGGTCTTTTTTGTACCGCCATATAAATCAGCTCTTCGTTTGCACTGAGCATATCATTTAATTTTCCTAAAACCTTTTCAACAGCTTTAGGATCTTGTTCATCACTTAAAAATCTATCAATTAAAATCATATTAATTCTTTTTATAATGCTATCAAAAATTGAACCTGAAATCTACTTGTTTTCCTGTCTTGCTGTTATTTAACCTGGAATTGTTTTTCTTTTAATCCGATTATTTTTTCCTACTCCTGAATTGCCTTTTTGAAGCGCAACTGGTTCAGTTTTTCAAGGATAATCAACTCAATTCCAAGGTTTCTGTTTATTGCTTAATCTTCCGAATCGTTGTTTTTATCATATTTCGACTTCTTCACTTCGGCTTTTCCTGCGATACAGATCACAAATTCACCTTTCAGGATATTGTTCTCAAAATGTTCTTTGATCTCTGATAAAGTACCCCTGACCGTTTCTTCGTACATTTTTGTCAGCTCTCTGCTTACGGAAGCCTGACGGTCTTCACCACAGTATTCTGCAAATTCTTCCAGCGTTTTAAGTAATCTATGTGGGCTCTCATATAAAATAATCGTACGATCTTCTTCTGCTAGCTTCTTGAAACGGGTTTGTCGGCCTTTTTTTACCGGCAAAAAGCCTTCAAAAATAAAGGTGTCGGAAGGAAGTCCGGAGTTTACCAATGCGGGAACAAAAGCAGTGGCGCCTGGCAAACATTCTACAGCAAGGTCATTTTTTATGGCCTCTCTTACCAGAAAAAAACCGGGGTCAGAGATGGCTGGAGTCCCTGCATCAGAGATCAGTGCCACATTTTTCCCTTCTTTCAGAAATTTGATGATCTCAGAAGTGGCTTGATGTTCATTGTGCTGGTGGTGGGAATACGCCTTTTTATCGATTCCAAAATGTTTCAGCATTGGCGCACTCGTACGTGTATCTTCGGCCAGAATTACATCTGCCTCTTTTAGTATCCTTATCGCCCTGAAGGTCATATCTTCAAGGTTGCCAATCGGCGTGGGAACAAGAAATAATTTGCCTTCCATAGTATTTTTTTCATCAGCTTAGCCAAAATAGGGGCCATGTTGAAGGATATTATTCCTACAGATGCCTTATCGGGGTTCGCAATGACGTTTAAGTTATTATCTTTGTTTAAAATATAAAATAATGCTGCAAGTTAACTATATCCGCGAAAATAGAGACAAAGTTTTAGAACGACTGAGTGTTCGTAAATTCAAGCAACCAGAATTGGTTGATGAAATCATTAAAATTGATGAAGAGCGTAGACAAGCTCAAACCTCCTTAGATTCACTTTCCGCAATTGCTAATTCCAGTGCTAAACAAATTGGTGAGCTGATGCGTAATGGAAAAAAAGAGGAAGCGGAAGTATTAAAGTCGGAGACTACAGCAAATAAAGAGCAAATTAAAAACCTTTCTGAGGTATTGACTGCTGCAGAAGAGCAATTGTTTCAATTGATGGTACAATTGCCTAACCTACCACATGAGTCTGTGGCTACAGGTAATACTGCGGAAGAAAATGAAGAGATATTTATACATGGCGAGCCTGCAGTATTGGGCGAAAATGCAGTACCGCATTGGGAACTGACCACCAAATATGACATTATTGATTTTGAACTGGGTACAAAAATTACCGGTGCAGGATTCCCTGTGTATAAAGGAAAAGGTGCACGTTTACAAAGGGCCCTGATTAATTATTTCCTGGATAAAGCAGTAGATGCTGGTTACAGAGAAATGCAGGTGCCATTATTGGTGAATGAAGCTTCAGGTTTTGGAACCGGACAATTGCCGGATAAAGAGGGTCAGATGTACCATTCAGGTGTAGATAATCTTTACCTGATCCCTACTGCTGAAGTGCCGGTAACGAATTTATACCGTGATGTGATTTTGAAAGAGGAAGAACTTCCGATTAAAAATACCGCATATACCCCGTGTTTCCGTCGCGAGGCAGGATCTTATGGTGCACACGTAAGAGGTTTAAACCGCTTGCATCAGTTTGATAAAGTGGAATTGGTACAGGTAGTACACCCGGATCACTCTTATGAAACATTAGAACAAATGAGTGCTTATGTACAAGATTTGTTAAAGGATCTAGGCCTTCATTTCCGCGTTTTGCGTTTGTGTGGAGGTGATATGGGCTTTGCTGCTGCCATGACTTACGATATGGAAGTATGGAGTGCTGCACAGCAGCGCTGGTTAGAGGTTTCTTCTGTTTCAAACTTTGAAACTTATCAGAGTACCCGCTTGAAATTAAGATTTAAAGGCGCTGCGGGTAAAACACAGCTGGCACATACTTTAAATGGAAGTGCCCTGGCATTACCACGTATTGTGGCTTGTATTCTGGAAAACAACCAAACTGATAAAGGCGTTAAAATTCCTGAGGTATTGGTGAAATACACAGGATTCGAATACATTGATTAGTGCTGATGAATTAGCAAATAGCTTTTGATAAAAGTTCGATTAGCTTGTCCACAATAAATTGGGCATAAAAAAAACCTTCTCCACTACGGAGAAGGTTTTTTTTATTCATCGGTAGATGATACGATTATAAGATTAAGATTAACAACAGAATGATAATGATGATCGCCCCAACAGAAAGATAAACACCGCCACCTAAAGCTTTAGATTGTTTCTTAAGTTCTTTAAGTTCTTTACGAAGTTCTTTTTTCTCTGTTCTGGACAAATTAGATTTATCCATTGATTTGATTTCCTCTACACGTTCTGTAATTCTTTTCAATTGAACCTGCTGCTCAGCGGTCATTTCCGTTTTTGGATTGTTAGATTTTTCTGCCGCAACAACAGTGTTTGCGCTAACGCCCATCATAAAGATTAAGGCTAACGAGTAAATGAATTTTTTCATGTGATATAGGTTATGTGTCTTACTATTGTATGACAAACAAAAAACCTACCAAAAAAAATGGTAGGTTTTTTATTAAGGATTTCCTGCTTAAAAAAACGTTGTATTTAGTATGCCTGAGGCATATACCAATATATATATTAATTTGCTAGAGGACTTCTGATCAGCAAGGAAAGACTAAAAGTGTGTGTTCCTGTGGTCAGTTTATCTGATCTCAAATACTGTATTCATGGTATAAGTCAGTTTTATTTTCTTGAAGTCGATCTCCGGAGCTGGTGCTCCAGCCATATCTGCGCTCTCTGATTTCATCATCATCACATTGCGGTACATTGGCTGAGGGTAAGATTCGTTGTTTAACTCCTGAATATCGATTATACCAGCTAATTTATCTCCAATTGCTTCTACCAGGTAAGTCGCTTTTGCTTTTGCAGCCTGTAGTGCTTTAATTTTCAATTCTTTTTTTAATGCTTCAATTTTTGAATAGTCGTAGCTGTCGATATTGGTATAAGCAATCCCTTTTGGATCTACATCACCAATGATTTCATTGAATTTATTTAGGTCACTCACTTTCAAACGGTATTGTTTGCTCACCAGGAAATCAGGGTTTTTCTTTTTCTCGGCAACGGTATAGCCCGATAAGTTATTGATCGTTAAATTCTCTTTTGAAATACCAGCAGCCTGAATTGCATTGTACAATTGAGTCTCCAAGGTGGTAATCTCTACTTTTTTCTTACTATTGTTGTCTTTTAAATATTCTTTTAGGGAGATACTGATGTAAATGATATCTGGAGTCACCTCTGTTTCTGCAGATCCGCTCACGCTAATTTTTTTTCTCAGGTCTACTTGTTGAGCCATGGCACTTAAACTAAATAAGGCAACGAAGGCAAGGGCAAATAACTTTTTCATAATAGTTGTTTTTCTTTTTGTGTATTTGATAAGAAGATGTAAATGTCGGGTCAATTCCATATCAACCAAGCGCACAATTTACAAAATTGCACTTAACTCATTCATTATGAGTTATATTTTTTTGTTAAAATTCTTTGCTGATAAATTTCCGGCGAATAAAAAAGCCCGTAAAACATTTGCTTTACGGGCTGATTAGATTTTATAAAGTTTTAATCTTCTGTAATTTCATTGTTCAGGCCAATTTCTTCATTTATCTCTTCCTTAAAATAAGTTTTCTGATAAATCAAGATCAGGACTACCCCGATAGAAATCGCTGCATCTGCAAGGTTAAAAACGGGTCTGAAGAAGATGTAATCTTCACCACCCCATATTGGCACCCATTTAGGAAACACGCCTTCTACCAGCGGGAAGTAGAACATATCTACTACTCTACCATGAAACCAACCTGCATAACCGTAGATTTTTCCATAAAACACCGAGTCAATGATATTGCCCAATGCACCGGAAAAGATCAGGGCTACATTCATAATTAATCCTCTGTGGTATTTTCTCTGGATCAGGTAATGTAACCCATATCCAATACCTGCTACCGCTGCAATTCTGAATAAAGAAAGGGATAGTTTTCCAAATTCACCGCCAAATTCAAGGCCGAAGGCCATTCCGTTGTTTTCAGTGAAGTGGATGATACACCAATCTCCAATAATCTTGAACTCCTGTCCCAGGTACATATTGGTTTTAACCCATGTTTTGATCAGCTGATCAGCGAGTAAGATTAAAAAGATAATCAGTAAAGGTTTAGTATATCCCTTCATTAGCTCTGCTTCAATTTAGCTTCCATACTTAGTGTAGCATGAGGTACTGCACGTAAACGTTCTTTTTGAATCAGTTTACCAGTCTCACGGCAAATGCCATAAGTTTTGTTCTCAATACGTACCAATGCCGCTTCTAAGTTTTCAATGAATTTCTTCTGACGTGCTGCCAGCTGGTTCAATTGTTCTTTTTCTAAAGTTGCAGAGCCGTCTTCTAATGTTTTATAAGTTCCTGAAGTATCTTCAGTTCCGTTAGAGTTTGGGCTACTTAATGAGCTGGTTAGTGAAAGAAATTCTTCTCTCGCCATACGTAGTTTTCCTTGAATAAGTTCTTTAAACTCCTGAAGTTCACTATCTGAATACCGTGTTTTTGTAGCTTTTTCCATAATATTATTGTTTTGCGATCGAAATATCTAGTTCAACATCATCAATGACGATTTTGTTTCCACCTTCTAATTTATCTATTAAATTAATTTTATCCGCTAAAATTTCTGAACAAATGTAGGTTTTATTTTGAGCTACTGCATTTGCAATCAGATTATGGTTTTGTAAAGAGACTGTAATGCGATCCGTAACCTCAAAGTTTAATTCTTTTCGTAGATTTTGAATTCTATTAATCAGCTCACGAGACAAACCTTCCTGCTTCAATTCGTCAGTGATGGTCACATCTAAAGCAACGGTCAGGCTGCCCAGGTTGGTTACCTGCCATCCCGGAATGTCTTCCGCAATGATCTCCACATCAGTCAATTGAACAACGTAAGCTGTGTTTGGAACCTGGTATTCACCAGTAGCCTCAAAACCAGTTAACTCATCCGGGCTCATGTTAGTGATCAGCTCAGCCACCATTTTCATTTCCTTACCTACCTTAGGCCCTAAAGCTTTAAAGTTAGGTTTGATTTTTTTCTTGATGAAACCTGCAGCATCAGTAATATACTCAATCGTTTTGATGTTCGTTTCCGACAAAATCAGCTCTTTCACCAATTCCACCTGCTCCGCAAATTTCTTGTCCAATACCGGGATTAAAATCTTCGCCAATGGCTGACGCACATTGATGCTGCTCTTTTTACGTAGGGAAAGCACCATCGAAGAGATGTTTTGTGCCAGTTCCATGCGCTCGTTTAATGCTGTATCAATCAGCGCATGATCTGCTTCATTCCATAAGGTTAAGTGTACAGATTCAGTAGCATTGTTTTGAACAGTTACTGATAAGTTCTGATACAGCCAATCTGCAAAGAATGGTGCTACCGGCGACATGATCTGTGCGATGCTCGTTAAACAAGTATATAAAGTTTCGTAAGCTGCTTTTTTATCTGCAGTCATTTCACCTTTCCAGAAACGGCGGCGGGACAAACGAATGTACCAGTTGCTCAAATGCTCATCTACAAATGTCTGGATCGCTCTTGAAGCCTTTGTTGGCTCATAGCTTTGGTAACTCTCATCTACTTCCGCAATCAGCGTCTGCAATAAGGATAATATCCAGCGGTCTAACTCACTGCGTTCTGCAATTGGGGTTTGGTTTTCCTCATCGATCACAAACTTATCAATGTTCGCATATAAAGCGAAGAAAGAATAAGTGTTGTAAAGCGTTCCGAAAAACTTACGGCGAACCTCATCAATACCATCGGTATTAAATTTAAGGTTGTCCCAAGGGGAAGCATTGCTGATCATGTACCAACGCGTTGCATCAGCACTATAAGTGTCGATGGTAGCAAAAGGATCTACGCCATTGCCCAATCGCTTAGACATTTTGTTGCCGTTTTTATCCAATACCAATCCATTGGATACCACGTTTTTAAACGCTACACCTGGATTGCCTACTTTTTCGTTGATTGCTTTAATCTCTTCGCTCGACTCGCTTAACATCACCGCAATGGCATGTAAAGTAAAGAACCAGCCACGAGTCTGATCTACACCTTCAGCGATAAAATCGGCAGGATAGGAATTCGCAAATTCTTCTTTGTTTTCAAAAGGGAAATGCCATTGTGCATAAGGCATGGCACCGCTATCAAACCAAACATCGATCAGGTCTAATTCACGAACCATTCTTTCGCCGTTATCAGCGGTCAGGATCACATCATCCACATATGGACGGTGCATATCTTTTAGCTCAAAACCAGCCTCCATGTGCCCTGCAGCAACAGATTTCTGGATTTCTGCATTCAATTCCTCGATAGAACCGATACATTTTTCCTGCTTACCATCTTCTGTACGCCAGATTGGTAAAGGAGTACCCCAATAGCGCGAGCGCGAAAGGTTCCAGTCTACCAGGTTTTCCAGCCAGTTGCCAAAACGGCCTGTTCCGGTAGCCTCAGGTTTCCAGTTGATGGTTTTATTTAAAGCCACCATTTTCTCTTTTACTGCTGTCGTTCTGATAAACCAGCTGTCTAAAGGATAGTAAAGGATCGGCTTGTCAGTTCTCCAGCAATGTGGGTAACTGTGTTCATATTTCTTAACGTCGAATGCTTTGTTGTCTTCTTTTAATTTGATGGCAATCAGTACATCTGTTGGTTTAAAATCAGCAGCAGCACGTTCTTCGTCTGAATAGTATTCTTCTTTTACATAACGACCGGCGAAATCCGTCACCTCTTTTACAAACTTACCTTGCTTGTCTACTAAAGGCGCGTCATTACCATTTTCATCTTTTACCAATACGGAAGGAACACCTGCCTCTTTGGCGATACGAAAATCGTCTGCACCGAAGATAGAAGCAGTGTGAACGATACCTGTACCATCTTCTGTAGTTACAAAATCACCAGGAATTACACGAAAAGCATTTGATTCCAGGGCTTCATTAGTCACATAAGGCATCAATTGATGGTAATGCAAACCAATCAGGTCTTTACCTGTAAATTCTTTAACGATAGTCCATGGAACGAGTTTGTCGCCACCTTTATAATCTTCCAAAGCAATTGCTGCAGCATCCGCTTTAAAGTGTTTTCCTACCAGATCTTTGGCAAGAATTACACTTACCGGAAGGAAGGTATAAGGGTTGAAGGTTTTCACTTTCACATAGGTGATTTTCTCGCCTACAGCCAATGCACAGTTAGAAGGCAAAGTCCATGGGGTAGTGGTCCAGGCGATAATCGCGGTTTCTTCCTGCTCATTTTCAAAAAGATCTGCCATCAATGGATGCTGCTGGTCCTTTTTAAGGAAAAACTGAGCGGTAATCGAGGTGTCTTTCAACATCTTGTACGTACCCGGCTGGTTCAGCTCATGCGAACTTAATCCTGTTCCTGCAGCAGGGGAGTATGGTTGTACAGTATATCCTTTGTATAAAAGGCCTTTGTCGTAGAACGATTTTAAGATCGACCATAAGGACTCAATATACTCACTTTCGTAAGTGATATATGGGTTTTCCAGGTCTACCCAATAGCCCATTTTTTCGGTCAGGTCATTCCATACATCAGTGTATTTCATCACCTCCTCTTTACAAGCAGTATTGTATTCTTCCACGGAAATTTTCTTTCCGATGTCTTCTTTCGTAATGCCTAATTTCTTTTCTACAGCAAGCTCAATAGGCAATCCATGGGTATCCCATCCGCCTTTACGCTTTACCTGAAAGCCTTTTAATGTTTTATAACGGCAAAAAATATCTTTAATCGCACGCGCCATCACATGGTGAATCCCAGGCATTCCATTTGCAGAAGGTGGGCCCTCATAAAACGTGAATGGGTTCGCTTTTGAACGCGTAGAAATGCTCTTCTCAAAGATGTTTTCCGCTTTCCAAAATTCAAGTATTTCTTTTCCTATTTTAGCTAGTTCCAGCTGTTTAAATTCCCTATACATCAATCAAGTATCTCCAAAAAATTAAGGTTGCAAAGTTACATTTTTTAGAATTAAAAAATGCATTCTTATCCTTGGTACTACGCCAAGGACCACTCATAAACCGAAGGTTATTATTATTAAGCTCGTAAATTAGGAAAAAAAATAGATTTATCTCTTCCCTGGCCCTCTCTGAGAGGATTTCTTTTTGAACATTGGTTTGGTTTTTGTTAACAATAAATGATAAACTAATGACCTCCTATTATGATCAAAGTAATGAAACTTCAGAAAGCCGTATATGCCATTATCCTTGGGGTAATCGCACTGGTGGTCTACATCATCATGGCGACCAGCGGGCAGCACTATAATATTTATGCGCTCGAATTGGCAGGCCTATGTTTTATGGTCGCAGCGATTCTTTTTCTCTATCCGCTATGGACAGCAAAAGAAAATGGGCGTGGTGAGGTAGAGCTGGATGTAGAGAAACAGGAAGAACAAGAAATAAAGCAGTAAAGAAAACAGCTGCTGCCAACTGTTTTCTTTAAGTTATTCATTTAAATTAGACGATTCCGCCCATATATGGATCGGTTGTGCTTTCTTCACCGGTTTCCACATGACCAGCATAGTGTTTCATAAAGCCATTGTGTCCAGCTACCTCAATTGAAAAATCATACCATGATTTGCTTTTTTGCAGGTCTACGATCACTTTAGCCTTTCCTTTTGGGGATAAAGTGATCTCCTGGGTTTTGTTCTTCTGGTAACTCAGGTCTTTAATCTTAACTTTTAGTGGAGTGGCACCTTCATTTTCCAATAGCAGCTGGATATTACCAGTGCTTTTTTTAGTTAGCATCCCAGCAACTTCATAGCCGCAGCTGGTTTTTAGAGCAGGATCCTGTGCATTGCCTTTAAACTGACGGAAAAATCCATTCGGACCATTGATACACAAATGATAATTGTCTTTTTCGAAGTCGGATATTTTCAAATGATCGCTAATTTGATCTCCGGCAATTACCGCATAATTCCAGGTTTTACCCCGCTTTTGCTGGTAATTTGCCCGACTATACATCAGAAATGGTGCACCTACGGGAACTAACTTTTGTCCGAAATTACCTTTTCCTGATTCTAAATCTATTTGAATGGTTTTCTTTGCAGGATTCAGATGCACGTCTGCAAAAAGTTGATATGGTAAAGCACAAGCCGGTTTTGTACCTTTTTCTTGCTGCGGCATGGCCGATGGGGAAGCAGGGTCAAAAGCAGTGTGCGCATTGATATTTGAAATTTCTGCTGCTGTTAGGGCATCAGGCTTTGCCTGCGCCGGTTTATTTTTTGCATTCTGGATTCCAGTAATTACTGTTTCTTTTTTCAGTGCAGTAACTGGCTTTGAGGAATCTGCTTTTGCAGGTCGGAATACAGAAGTTAAATCTCCGCAAATTGCCCTTCTCCAGCTGCTGATGTTTTTACTTTTGATGTTTTTCCCAGTTTTCTGACCCAGGAAGTTTTCTAAAAACATCAGACAGGAGGTATGGTCAAATACCTGTGAATTCACGTATCCGCCTTTGCTCCATGGCGAAGCGATCAGCATCGGTACCCGATAACCTAATCCAATCGGACTGTCTTTTTTCAGCTCATAGTCCGGTGCAATGTCTATCTGCTCAGAAACTTTTCCAGAATTACTGTCTCCGGGTTTCGGAACTACATAAGGCGGGATGTGGTCAAAGTAACCATCATTCTCGTCATAAGTAAGAATGAAAATGGTTTTTTTCCAGACTTCAGGGTTTTTCGTCAGGATGTCTATCGCTTCAGACACATACCATGTGCCATATAATGGAGAACTGGTATGGTCAGAAAATCTTTGAGGAGCCACCAGCCAGGAAACAGTAGGTAATTTTCCGTTGTCTACATCAGAGCGGAACTGGTGGAAAATATCGTTTTTTGGGATGTTTATCGTTTGTGATTTTCCTTCATCATCCGTAAATGAAAAAGGAGCAAGTTCCAGGTAATTTTCGGGGGCATTGATGTTACTGGCAAAAGCTTTGTCGATCAGGTTTTTCTCGCGATCGCTCAGTTGATTGTATTTTTCAGTTACTTCTGCAGGTGTTAATGGCGGTTTGGCTGTTTTATCACCGTTCTTTCTGAAGTAAGCAGCAAGTTTCACGTGGTATCGTTTCACATATTCTATGGCATTATCACCATAATTACCTAGCCAATCGTCTACAGTATCACCCGGTAAATCGGCCGTCCAGATTTCATTCTGGTAGATTTTCCAGCTTACATCGTGGTCTTCCAGCAATTCCGGGAAAGTATCCCAGTCTACAAAAGCATTTTCACGGGATTCTGCCTGCGAATTATTCACCGCAGCAATGGAGGTTCCATTTTGCTCCGGACGGATGGTGCCTGTCCAGAAAAACAACCTATTTGGGGTAGTCCCTGTTAAAGAAGAGCAGAAATTATGGTCGCAAATTGTGAAGGCATCAGCCATTGCATAGTAGAAAGGAATATCGTTACGGTCATAATAACCGAGCGCAAGGTGTGACTTTACAGGAACCCATTTGTCGTATTTTCCTTCATTTCGGGCTGCAAGCTGGTCTGACCAGGAATGTGGCAATCCACCTTGCCAGGTGATTTTAGTCTTATTGATGTCTACATGAAAGGGGGCATAAGTTTTTCCGGCAGCATCCTGTTGCAGCCATACTTTGTCTTTATTCGGTAGACTAAAAGTTCTTGGGTCGTTGAAACCCCGAACTCCTTTTAATTTACCAAACAGGTGATCGAAAGAGCGGTTTTCCTGCATGAGGAATACCACATGCTCGGCATCACGAAATGTGGTTCCAGGTTCTGCACTGATGGCCATTGCCTTTTGAATAGACATGGGGAGTACGTTTGGAAGTCCGGCAGCTCCAGACAATAGGGCTGCTTTCTTTAAAAATGATCTTCTTGAATTCATGGTGGTTCTAGGTGTGTGTCAATTCAAATGTAATAACTATGACAATAAAAAAAAGGAGGAGGGTAGCTAAAAAATCTGGATCACCTTTATGTAACAATTATTATAGAAAATCATGCCTTTTCCGACAGTGATTTCTCTGGATTTATATGTATTTTACGTGTTCAAACACACTAAAAGTAATTCAATATGATAAAGTATTTTGGCAGCGCCCTGGTTCTTGGTGGCGTGTTGACAACTTTGCTGAGTTTTGATGAAAAGCCTCAGACAACACCATTAAAAAAACACAGCATTGCTGATCCTCGTTTCCAGGAAGAAAAAGCAGCCTTAAACTATCGTAATTTTTGCGGTGGCTGCCATGGCGAAAAAATGGATGCTTTTGTGGATCGCCAATGGAAACATGGCAATAAAAAAGAAGACCTGGTAAAGGCCATTAAACATGGTTATGCCAATGAAGGAATGCCTTCTTTTGATTCCGCATTTACCGACGTAGAGATTAAAGACCTGGCTGATTATATCTTAAAAGGGATCAAAAACGTAGACCGTTATACGGATTCAGATAAACCAAAGAGTAATATCTTCAAAACAGAAGCGATGACCATTCGTCTGGATACGGTAGCAAAAGGAATGGATATTCCATGGGGAATGGCCTTCTTACCTAATCAGGATTTATTGGTGACAGACCGCAATGGTAAATTCTACCGTGTTGGTAAAGACAAATCTTTACAGAATATCCAGGGAGTACCTGCCTTATTAAATAAAGGACAAGGTGGATTGATGGATGTGGTACTGGATCCGAATTTCGCACAGAATAAAACTATTTACCTTTCTTATTCTAAACCTAAAACTGAAGACGGTGTGGTATTGGCCACTACCGCCGTGTTAAAAGCGAAACTGGAAGGCAATCAGCTGACCGGGCAAAAAGATATTTTTGTGGCCAAACCATGGTCTCGCACTCAGCACCATTATGGTTCCAGACTTGCTTTTGGTAAAGACGGGTATCTATATATCTCCGTTGGAGAGCG
Source organism: Pedobacter polysacchareus (assembly GCF_019802255.1). Taxonomy (GTDB): domain Bacteria; phylum Bacteroidota; class Bacteroidia; order Sphingobacteriales; family Sphingobacteriaceae; genus Pedobacter; species Pedobacter polysacchareus. Next base: position 316,694 of record NZ_JAHYSS010000004.1, read on the forward strand.
TGGAAATGAAAAAGAAAATCCTCAGGAAATTAAAGGAAATGACCTGGGCAAAATTCATAGGATTAAAACAGATGGCAGTATTCCATCCGACAATCCTTTCGTGAAAACTGCTGGAGCCGCAACTTCAATTTATACTTATGGAAATAGAAATCCACAAGGGATGACCATCCATCCGCAAACCGGAGCTATCTGGGAAAATGAACATGGACCAAGAGGTGGTGACGAAATTAATATTGTACAGCCGGGTAAAAACTATGGCTGGCCGGTAGCGACTTATGGCATCAATTACAATGGAAAAGTGATCAGTGATGTTTCCGAAAAAGAGGGGATTACGCCGCCGATACATTATTGGATTCCTTCGATAGGACCAAGTGGTATGGCTTTCGTAACTGGAAACCGTTATAAAGGCTGGGAAGGTAATTTGCTAACCGGATCTTTACGTTTTCAGTACTTGAATAGAAGTGTGCTAAAAGATAATAAGGTGACTAAAGAAGAGATTCTTTTCAAAAATATCGGCAGACTAAGAGATGTGAGGATGGCACCAGACGGATATATCTACATTGCAGTAGAATCCCCAGGGATCATTTACAAACTGGTACCGGTTAACTAACGGTAAAAGTTTTACTCAGCCATAAGGATAAAGGGAGTAATAGCACGATCAGTAATGCGATATACCAGATGCCAAAAGCGCTGGCCCATGCCGCATTCAGCAGGATCAGTGCAATTACTCCCGCCTTTACTGATTTATCTATGTTTTCCCCTACTGGATTGTCGACCGCTTTAAATAATGGCGTGAAAATCATCAGGTAAAAAGGAATTACAAAGAGAATAGTCATTAGGAAAAAGCCCTTGCTATTGGCAATAAATAAGATACAGGCAATTACAAAAGCATATAAGAAGGCTGCAAGGTATAAGCTGGATTTACTTTTATCATTTCCTTTTCTGCTATTGATAATGGTAAGAGAAGCAATGTAAACAATAGGAATAACGGCAATCACCAGCCACCAGATCTCCGGAGTTCGGGAAAAAATACTGACCCCTAAAAGTAGGTTTAATCCTCTGCATAACCCCATATTAATGGGCCCCATTACAGTCAGGTGCTTGGACCATTTATCATAGGTTAAAGCCGCAATCAAAATGAGCAGCGCCAATACGAGTGAGGTCAGGTTTACTGAGGCCGCCGCAATGATGCCGATGGTAAAACAAATTCCTCCAAAAACAGCTGCGTCTTTTTGACTGATTGCCCCACTTGGAATTGGACGACCTGGACGTTCCTTTCTATCCTTCTCTACATCAAAAACGTCATTGAAGATCACGCCGCCGCTATAAAGCCCAAGCGTAGCTATACAAAGCAGTAAAATAGGAACGAGATGCTCGATGTCGAAGTCTGTAGTTAAAAAATATCCTGAAATAGCCACACCGGCAAGCACATCTGCAACAGACGTGACCAGGTTGGCCGGACGCATGATGGTGATATAGGCAGTTTGGTGCTTCACAGAATGATCAGTTAAGTTATATCTTAGCGCTGAAAAACACAGCTTTCTTCAGGTATAACAAAGTAATTTAAGTTTAGGTTAGTTTATCACTACAAATAAACATATAAAAAAACCTATTTAACCTTAATTTATTCTTTTGGTAACGGTTTTTCTACTGAAAAGGGGAGTTGAACGCTATTTTTATAATAAATCGCGTTCAACTTCATGTGAAAAAGGAGATTTCCTGGAAATGGGTAAGCAATTGGGGAGATAATTGCAGTAAATATTAACGGCTCAATAATGCAGTGGCACACCATAAAATGGGTGCTTGTCCATGTAAATCTCCAGTATTCCGTTTCCGATCCAGGTAATATTGGCGGTCGTCCTTTTTATTTGTTCCTTCACATACGTCCGAAATATCAGCATCAGCATTCAGGTAACTGATCAATCCCAGCCAGCCATTTCTTGCTGCTTTTCCATAAATATCTTTGTCCAGCCAGCCGTTTTTTACACCAGTAATCATGGCGAAAGTAAACATGCCCGTTGATGAAGTTTCCGGCCATGCTTCCGGATCGTCGATCAGCTGATTCCACATGCCATTTTTACCTTGATATTTAAGCAGCGAAGCCATCATATCCAGGTATCCTTTTAGGATTCTAGGTCTGTAGGAATGTTGTTTTGGCATAGAACTAAGCAATTCGGCCATACCTGCCGCCATCCAGCCATCACCTCTGCCCCAATAATAAGGCACATCTGGCGCATGGTAAAATAAGCCGTTTGGTTTTTGAAGTTCATCCAGATAAAACACCATTTCTTTGGCCGCACGGTCGATATATTGCTGATTACCTGTAACGCGAAAAGCTTGTGCCTGCAAAGCAGTGATCATATACATATCGTCAATCCATAGCCGTGTTTGCCAGGTATAACCTTTATTATAGAATTCATGAGACTCTGGTTTTACCCTCGGGCCTTCCGGTGGACCCCATTGTTTGTCGGCAATAGCAAGTCCCATATCCAGGTATTTTTTATCTTTTGTCTGTTTGTATAGCTCTAAAGGTACGGCACCAAATACACTGTAATCCACATGGTCTGGTGTAGGAATCATTTTCTGTTCTACTCCAAAAAATGGCTCAAAACGATCTGCCAATTGCTTAAGCAAAGGTTTATTGGCACTGGATTTTGCAAAAGTAAGGGCGCCATACCAGGCCACAGATTCCGGATAAGTGATCACTCTTGGTGGTCCAGGTTTGTTAAAGTTGGTGTGAGGAGTCTGGACAAATCGGGCGGCAACCCGGCTGCCGATTTCCTGTGGAGAACTACCCTTTGGCCAGTTCTTTAAATCCGAGGGGTTGGATTGTGCATATAAAGTGGTAGTCGCAGAAAAGAATAACGAAAAGATAAGTCTGCCGATGCGGGGCATGAGGTTTCTGTTGTTCATGGTTTGCATGATTTAAGGTATGGTTGATTTATGGTGGCTGTTTTATTTGGTATCTTAATTGTTTTTCCTGCCTGCTTTATCTGTTTTGCATATTTAAAGTTAACTTTTATTTGATTTTTGGAAAGTGTAGACTTTGCTTGTGCCTTTTTATTTAACTATTTATGAGGATAATTGACTGTTTTTGATGATATTGTTTACTAATTAGCTAACTTGGAATAGTAATTTTAATCCTCTAATTATTTAATTGCAACCTTTCTAAACATCAAAACAGGTAAACATGAAAAAGTATTTCTTCTTAATCTCCATAGTCTTCTTGTCCATCTCCTTAAAGGCACAGCGTCAGTTGATTAAGCTCTGGGAAACTGATAGTGTAGTGAATATGCCAGAATCGGTTTTACACGATCCTAAAGCGAAACTCTTATATGTGTCTATTATGGGAAATAGTCCGGATGATAAGGATGGAATTGGAGGGATCGGAAAGCTCGGTCTGGATGGAAAAGTGATCAACCTGGAATGGATTACCGGCTTAAATTCTCCAAAGGGACTTGCCAAATTTGGAAACCTATTGTATGCTGCGGATTTAACGGAAGTCGTGGTAATGGACATCGCTAAAGGAAAAGTGATCCGTAAAATCCCGATTGAAAACACCAAATTCTTAAACGACGTTACTGTGGATGATAAAGGAGTCGTATATGTCTCTGACTCTAGGACAAAAGAGATTTTTAAAATCGAAAATAATGTTCCTTCGCTCTATCTGAGCAATTTGAGTGGCGTAAATGGATTAAAAGCCCTCAAAAAAGATTTATATATTCTTGCTGGTAAGAAATTTTTGAAAGCGGACGAAAATAAAAAGATTACTGAAATCGCGGAGCTGCCTGCTGGCGGTGACGGATTAGAGCCTATTGGTAATGGCGATTTTATCTGCTCCAGTTGGGGTGGTTATGTCTATTATGTAACCGCTGATGGTCAAACAGAAGTATTACTGGATACGCATTTGGAGAAAAAAAACACCGCAGATATTGGCTATGATCCGGTAAAAAAGATCGTTTATATTCCGACTTTTTACAAGAAAACAGTGATGGCTTATCAACTGAAGTAGTCAGTTGTTATTTAGTGGCATCCAATAAGATTGCCAATTGCACACAAGGCTGATCCGATCGGTTGCTCCAGGCATGGTTTGTTCCTTTTTGGATCACAATATCACCGGTTTTTAATAGGGTTTCTTCTTCATCAAGGATGAGGTAAAGTTCTCCAGATAAAATGATGATGTAATCTAAAGTATCAGTTTTGTGCATCAGCGGATGTACTTCGTTTGCTATCTTTTCTGGTATGCCCAGGTCTTTGTCGGGAGGGATACTTATATACCTAAAATAGCTGCCTTGTTTCGGTGGGTCTGGAACCAGGGTATTGTCAACGATGAGTTCCTGTGTTAAATCCACGGGCATGGAATTGGTTGCCCATATATCGGAAATTAGTAATCCAGGAAGGTGTTCGGAAACATTGGTCACCTTTTTATCTTCTACAATCAGGGAGCGGCCGTTTTTAATGCCGGTTACGATTCTTCTTGGGATCGCGCTTATTTTCATGTAGGCAAAGTTGAATATATTTCCGGTTTCCGCTGGGTATGGTAATGGGAAAAATCAGTATTAATATGGGATCTTTCGCTCTTGCCGGAATTGTCACTTATCTTGCGTTATGGAAATTAATCACGAAAACTTCTCTGTTAGCATTGTATCCTATGAAAACTGGAATAAACGAGGGAAATCAAGTAATTTCTTTGAGCTGGTATATATCCTGGAAGGAGAAGGGGAGCAGTATGTAAATGGGAGTACGCATCCTTATGTTGCAGGTGACATTTTTCTATTGCCCTCAGTGAGCTGTAATGGCTATGTGATTGACAAGACTACCCGTTTCCTCTTTATTCGTTTTACCAGTAATTATTTTTCCGCGAACCCTTCCAGTTCTGTGAATTACAGCGATTGGTTTAACCGGTTAAATTTCATCATCGGAAATTATGACCAGGGAGAAGGCGATTTGATCCCTAATGCCTTAGATAAAGCACATGTCAAATCCTTGTTTAACCTAATTGTAGCGGAACATTACAGTGATAACAGCTGTTCTGTATTTCTTGTGCAGAATTTGCTGGTTTCCATATTGGTGATCATCTCCAGAAATATTGAAAAGCAGTTGTTTCATGGACAATCTTTTTCGGAGAAACGATTTGTGAACATGCTTCATTTTATTCATTACAACCTGCTGGATCAGGAAAAGGTAAGTGCTGAAGGTGTGGCTTCCCGTTTTCACATCTCAGAAAGCTATTTCAGTGAATATTTCAAAAGAAATGCAAAAGAAAACTTTCGGGATTACGTGCTGCGGTCGAAATTGAAAATCGCAGAAGCGCGTGCTACACTCACTACTAGCTCTTTTAAAGAAATTGCAAATGAGCTGGGTTTTACAGATAGCAGTCATTTGAATAAAATGATGAAAAAGTATTATCAGGTAGGAATGCGGGAAATCCGGAACAAAGCGAATCCACTGCAGTCAAAGTAGTAGTGATGCCCTAGAGGTTTATCGCGCATTTTGTTCCAGGAGCAGTATCCCGGATTTTATGCGGCGATCCTATTTTAAATTATTCAATGCCATTTAAATATTATTTATGAGCAGTCTTCTAAAAAACATTTATTCTCCAGCATTTTATCAGCAGCTTTCTGAAGTATTGATACAAACCCTTCCTTCTTTTGATCGAAAGAAATTCATCAATGATATTTATGATGAAGATTTTGAAAGCAAAGAATTGAAGGCAAGAATGAAACATACCGCAAAGGTATTGCATCAGTTCCTTCCTGCGGATTATGGGCAAAGGGTCAGCTTATTAACGGAAGTTGTTGCTGAGCTTCGCAAATCAGGGCGAGGGGAGGATAGTCTGGCTTACATGTTCTTGCCAGACTACATTGAAACCTACGGCATTGAGGATTTTGAAAATTCGATGATTGCAATTGAGTGTTTAACTCAATTTGTTAGTTGTGAATTCGCAGTCCGGCCCTTTATGCTGAAGTATGGCGCACGTATGCTGACACAAATGATGGAATGGTCTTTACACACGAATCATAAAGTGAGAAGGCTTTCTAGTGAAGGGACCAGGCCAAGATTGCCTTGGGCAATGGCATTGCCGGAATTAAAAAAGGATCCGAGGCCTGTATTGCCATTGCTGGAGAACTTAAAAAATGATCCTTCAGAATGGGTGAGAAGGAGTGTGGCGAACCACCTCAATGACATTGCCAAAGACAATCCAGATTTGGTGATTGAAATTGCAAAGCGATGGAAAGGACAATATAAAGAGACAGATGCGATCATTAAACATGGCTGTCGTACCTTATTAAAACAAGGTCATATGGAGATTTTAAAACATTATGGCCTGGATAGTGAAAATGTGAAGGTCAGCAATTTTCAAATTACCACACCGGTTACTCCAATTGGGGGGGAACTGCATTTCTCATTTGATCTTGTCAATGAGCTTTCGAAAACCCAGACCATCAGGTTGGAATATGGATTGTATTACAGGAGGCAAAACGACAGTTTGTCTAAGAAGGTGTTTAAAATCAGTGAAAAGAGCTATGCTGCGAATGAAAAAGTGAGTGTTTCCAGGAAACAGAGTTTTAAATTGATTACTACCAGGAAATTTTATCCGGGAACACAGCAGCTATCGATTATTGTGAACGGTGTGGAAAAGGTGCTAAAAGAGTTTGAATTAAGTGAATAAGAAGTTTTAAACATTGAAAATAGCTATTACTAACACCTTATGCACATACTTATACACGGGTTCTTCACAGTTTATCCATATGGTTTTACTGTAGTTTTTATAGATTAATTAGTTGTTTTTCAGTTGTTAAGGTGTTTTTGTTTTTTGAAAAAATGTGGATAACTATTGATTTGGTTAATTAACATTCTTCTGCCTGGCATTGTTAGTCTTTTTGATGTTATACAAGGAATGCCTGAGTTTTATTTATTTATAATTTTCATTATGATGGTGTGATATTTATGATGTTGAATTATTTAGCATTTTTCTATATTGTGAGTCAATATAATCTAGAAAAATGATAAATAAATTAATGACACCTAAGATCATTCATCATATTGTGGGGGGTAAAAGGACTGAGCTTATAGATGCGTGTTTACAGTCCTGGGCAAAATTAGAAGAATACGGTTTCGAAATTATGATATGGACGGATGCCAGCTTAGCAGTGTTTATCCGTAAAAACTACCGCTTTGCCTTAGCCGCTTTTCTGGCTGCGAGAAATCACGCTGAAGCGGCTGATATCGCCAGATATCTGGTTGTCCATAAGTATGGAGGTTATTATGTGGATTGGGATATTTTATTGTTTAATTATCCTGATTTTTTGGAGCTGTCGGAAACCAATGAAAATGGTTACCTCGTAGTAGATAAATCAAATGATACCATCGCTTCTGAGCATTTTTCGGCTCCTGCTCAGGAGAAATATTTGTGCTTTTTGGTGAAGGATATTGTGCACACCTTTAATCGGGGAGAAAGAGAGCTGATGTGGACTCCGCAATACTCTGGTCCCTACAGAATGAAAACTTCTTATGAAAGGTTTGCTGAATGTGAACAGGACTTGATTGATGTGAAGGATATTTTTGAATATGATTACACGGAAATAAGAACTGCTACCGTGTACGGTGAAAAGCAAATTATGGTTCATTTTTGGATGCATTCCTGGCTGGAGAAGTCTTAAAATAGAAGGTATAAAAAAACCTTCCAGAAAATCTGAAAGGTTTTGGTGGGAAATGAGGGGTTCGAACCCCCGACCCCCTCGGTGTAAACGAGGTGCTCTGAACCAGCTGAGCTAATTTCCCTT
>NZ_JAHYSS010000004.1:324620-815749 GCF_019802255.1 Pedobacter polysacchareus
TTTTGGTGGGAAATGAGGGGTTCGAACCCCCGACCCCCTCGGTGTAAACGAGGTGCTCTGAACCAGCTGAGCTAATTTCCCTTCTGCTGTACTCTATTTGTATCAAATACGAGCTGAGTAAGCTCTTTCCCGTTTTGCAAAGTTACCTTCGTTTTGGGATTGCAAATATACACCCTTAAATCAGTTTTGCAAAAATATTTTCAACTATTTTATGATAATATATCTTCCAGAACCTGATGTGAGCGGATTTCTCCAAAAGAAGCTGTGTGTAAGGTATAGTAAATCAGTATTTTATCAAGGATTCTACGACGGGTTTTATTATCTAATTTTATTTCAATTATTTTTTCGAAAGGCAAAATAAATAGTGAAATAAAGAGTGCTGCGTCGTCCTTATCGATAAAATGTGGGTGTACGGGAGGTAAAGATTTAAACTCTCCTTCTTGTAAATCGAAATAACTTTGGTCACTTTTGGTCTGTGAACTTGGTGCAAAACCGAGGTAACGCGATAATTTCAACAGAAAAGCCAGGTGAAAATTCACATTTGTACCCTGAGATTCATCAAACCAGCAGACCGCATTAAAGATAAAATCAAATAAATACTCGTCGGTCATCTGCTGACGGATGCTTTTATACAGCACTTCATTCAGGAACATGGCCATTGTACTTTTCAGAATGTCGTAAGGAATACTGCTAAAAATAGGAGATGGTCTCAGTTCAGAAATGCGTTGGATGCTGGAGTTTACTTTATGGTAAACCACCATATCTACCAGATGCAGGGGCTGCAGCATGTTCATTCTGATCTTTGCCTTCGGTTTTTTCACCCCGTTGATCAGGTAAGACTGCATGCCAAATTTCTCGGTAAACATTTGTACCACCACACTGCTCTCACTGTACAGTGTCGTTTTTAATACGATTCCACGTGTTTTATGCAGCATAATAGATTTTTGGCAGGAAAATGATCAATCCAATCAGAACAGCCGCAAAGGCTGCAATCAGCACTGCTCCGGCAGCCACATCTTTAATGATTTTTGCTTTTGGATGGATATCCGGGGAAACCAAGTCTACCAGTACTTCTATGGTGGTATTGAACAATTCTGAGCTCAATACAATCCCTGAAGCTGCTATAATCCAAAGCCATTCAGAGGAATCCAGCTGATAATACCATCCGGCAATGCCGACCAGCATCAGCACCACTACATGAAATCTGAAATTAAATTGGCTTTTGCTGGCGTAAGCGATTCCAGAAAACGCATAACCAAAACTCTTGATAAATTTAGTCATAGCTCCGGTACAAATTCTATTTTGTAACCTTACAAAGTACGTCATGCTTTACTGGATTTCCAATTATTAAATGCGCCATCTTGCTTTTAGTCGCAAATTGATGGAGAGGTCTCAGTGATGTTGGATCCGATTGCATAAATGTAGAAGATGATTTAATCCCGGTCGAAAATTAAAATAAGCTTACCTTTGGCGATCATTTAGCCGAAGGTAATGTCAATAGAGAAAAACGAGTTACACCCAAGAAACAAGCACCGTTCCAGGTATGATTTTCCGGAACTAATTAAAACATTGCCGGAATTACGTCCTTTTGTGGCGGTCAATCCATACGGTGATGAGTCCATAGATTTTTCAAATCCCATGGCGGTGAGGTTGTTGAATCAGGCGTTACTGAAACATTTCTATCAGATAGACTATTGGGATATTCCTGAAGGATACCTTTGTCCGCCGATTCCAGGAAGAGCAGATTATGTGCATTACCTGGCAGATTTATTGGCTTCCGTAAATGCTGGGGCTGTTCCTCAGGGCGGAAAAATTAAAGGCCTCGATATTGGTATCGGCGCCAATTGTATTTACCCCATCATTGGACATCAGGAATATGGATGGTCATTTGTAGGCTCTGATGTAGATTCTTACGCAATAAAGTCTGCTAAAAACTTAGCTACGATTAATCCAGCTTTATTGGCTTCCGTATTTCCAAGATTACAAGCGCATAAAAATCAGATTTTTAAAGGCATATTGAAACCGGGAGAGCTCTTCGATTTCACAATGTGTAATCCACCATTCCATGCTTCAGCGGAAGAGGCAAGAGCAGGATCACAAAGAAAAGTGAGGAATTTAGGTACGCAGAGAGGTAAAATTCCTGTGTTGAATTTCGGTGGACAGCAGGCTGAATTGTGGTGTGACGGTGGGGAAGTTGGTTTCATCAGAAAAATGATTCAGGAAAGTGAAACCATCGGGAAACAATGTTTTTGGTTTACCACACTGGTTTCTAAAAGCATGCATCTTCCTTTTATCTATACTGCTTTGGATAAAGTTAATCCGGTACAAATTAGAACAATAGAGATGGCACAAGGACAGAAGATCAGCCGTTTTCTGGCCTGGACATTTTTAACTATTGAGGAGCAGGAGCGTTGGAAGGCTGATCGCTGGTCTCAAAAGAAATAAGTACTGCGGCTTTTTTATTTTTGAAAGCGCCGATCGGCGCTTTCGTTTCTATATGTTTAAAGAATAACGCATCACTTTCTTTGAAGCGGTTTTTCACCATGCAATAAAGGTGAAGACATTTGATCCAATTCAGGGCAGTGGCTTTATCTTTCCATATTTCAGGATATAAATAAACCTCATTTCCCTCAATACGGATGATGTTTTTCTCTTCCAGTTCTTTTACATTGGCAATAATCTTTGCCGTTTGTGCGGCTAGATTTGCCGTATTTTGAACTTTCTTTTTTGCGTAAATCATGTGCTTAAGATTCTAGAAGTAAAGTATCGTCTTCATCATCGGTCAGGCTCAGTTGAATGGTGTCTGTACCGGCAATTCCTTCGATTGAGCCACGGATATGTGCGGCATTTAACATCACTTTTTCCAATTGTTTCTCTCTCGCTTTCCACATTTTCTCCATGGCATCACGTTCTTTCTGAATCGATAACTTCATGCTCATAAATCCTTCTCTGATTGCTTTCCACTGTTCAGAAAACTCGTTGCTGGTCAGGTAATCGTATAGCATGTGCATCTTATCACCACGGTTTTCCTGTGATTTGGCTGCAGAAAACAATTTCACAATACCATCCCTAAGGATGTAAGAAACTGCTTTTACCTCATCAAATGAACAGATCCATACGCCGTCCTTTTCACCAAAGCAATCCATTCCTTTCGGATAGCACTGGGTCACAATTACGGCTACATCTACACCCATGCTGCGCATGTCTTTCTTTAATTTCTCTATCCATTCTATAGAGAAATCCTTGGTACGCTTACTTTCATAAATGATTTTCCCACATTCCTGACCAAATTGATTCCTCACATGGTGAACGCAATCTGCACCTCTTACCCCCTTACCAACTTCGGTAATCAGGTCAAAGGGGAAGGCATTGCGCAATAATTCCTCAAGAATCAACTCCTGAACTTCTCCCTGTAATTGCATAGATCCTTGTTCCGCCTTGCGCTTCATTTCTTCCGCCAGCTTTTTCTGATCATCCAATTGTTTCTCCAGCTCTTTGACGCGGAGTTGGTGCTCGGTATCTTTAAGGTTGTTTTTTTCTGTTTCTTGTTTCCTGATCTGCTCCACCATTTCGGCACGCTGCTCCTGAAGTTTCCGATGCAGCTGCAGCTCCATCTCTTCTTCTTTCTCCTTCATTGCTTTTTCTTTCATCAGGAAATCCAGCTCTTTGGAACGTGCAAGCTTTAACTTTTCTTCCGCTTCCTTCTGGGCATTGTCCATCATGGCGAGTTTGTTCTCGAAATCACTTGCAATACTCTTCCTCAGCGTTTCCTCGATAGCTGTTTGCAGCATCTTCTTTTCTTCTGCCAACTGTTTCTCAAAAGCCTGGGCCTGCAGTTTTTGCTGCTGCTCATAAACCTGTTCCTGGTCTTTTTGCTGCTGTGTTAACTTGCTGAGCTTCTGTTGGTATTCTTCATCCTTTTGCTTTGTAAAAGTGACCATCTTTTCTCTGAGCTCTTTTTTATACTCCTCCGCCATCACTTCTTCTATTGGAAAAGTATGGGCACAATTCGGACATTTTATTTCTGTTGACATATTTTATCGTTGATGGAGGGTGATAAATAAACTTTCTGCAAACTTCATAGATACATTTCTGGCTTCCTGATCTGAGATCTGAATGCTCATAGAACCGTCGAAATCTATGCGTTCTAATACTTTTATAGGGGTTCCAATGGTAATTTCCAGTTTTTCCAGGTATTGCAGGAATACGGTAGAAGTATCTTTTACCGCGACTACCCAGCAAACTTCCTCTTCTTGCACTTCAGAAAGCAGGATTTTTTCCACTTTAGGCATATCGCCATTGGCTTTTGGAATGGGATCGCCATGTGGATCAAATTCAGGGAAGCCCAGAAATTCTTCTAACTTATCCACCAGCTTATTGGATTGGATATGCTCTAACTGTTCCGCGACCTCATGGACCTCATCCCAACTAAAATCCAGCTTCTCGTAAAGAAAAGTTTCCCATAACCGGTGCTTTCTTAAAATGGCAATCGCTTGCTGTTTTCCAGAATCAGTCAGTAAGATCTTTCCGTATTTCTTATAGCTGACCAATTCTTTTTCTTTCAACTTTTTCAGCATATCCGTGGCGGTGGCAGGCTTTACACCTAAATGGGCTGCCATTTCATTGGTGCCAGCTTCAGGCTTGTCCTCATTCTGAAAACTTAATTTCAGTAAGGCTTTTAAATAGTTTTCTTCCGTATAAGATAGCATGGAACAAATATAAAACAATAAATCTCAAATAACATTTGTTAGGTTAGTCTAACTTTTATAGTTTTGTATTGTTTTGTTAGTCTAACTTTTTGATTTAAGTATATATGAAAATAATTTTTACAAGATCCTTTGTCTTTATTTTGTTTTTACTCTGCAGTTTAGCGGTCGCCGCACAAACGGGTACTATCCGTGGAAGGGTGATTTCGGAAGGAAGTCCGCTTCCACAAGTCAATATTAGTATTGGGCAGCCGGCTATAGTGACCACTACCGATAGTGCTGGTTTTTATGAATTAACCTCATTAAAAGCGGGGGGGTATAAAGTTCAGGCCTCTGCAGTAGGTTTCAAGAAGATGTTTAAAAGCGTTGTTTTGAAACCGGAAGAAACGCTGCGGTTGGATTTCGACCTCAGTAATTTTCAAAACGACCTGAATGAAGTTGTGGTTACCGGTACGCTAAAAGAGGTGAACAGATTGGAAAGCCCAGTGCCAGTAGAGGTGTACACGCCTGCGTTTTTTAGGAAAAATCCAACACCTAGTATTTTTGATGCCCTGCAAAATGTGAATGGGGTAAGGCCACAGCTGAACTGCAATATTTGTAACACCGGAGACATCCATATCAATGGATTAGAAGGCCCTTATACGATGATTTTGATTGATGGGATGCCAATTGTAAGTAGCTTATCGACGGTGTACGGCCTTTCTGGAATTCCAAATTCTCTGGTAGAGCAGATCGAGATTGTAAAAGGGCCGGCCTCCTCTTTATATGGAAGTGAAGCCGTTGGAGGATTGATCAATATCATTACTAAGAAACCTCAAAATGCACCCTTGTTTACTGCCGATATCTTTGGAACTACTTATCAGGAGTTTAATGCAGATCTTGGGTTGAAAACTAAACTGGGTACCGCGACTGCATTAACAGGTGTTAATTATTATAAATTCGGGAATGTGGTAGACCATAACCACGATAATTTCACCGATGTAACTTTGCAGGATCGCATCTCCATTTTTCAGAAATGGAATTTTGAACGTAAAGATAACAGGTTGTTTACTGTTGCAGGTCGATATTTGTATGAGGATCGTTGGGGTGGGGAAACAAATTGGAATAAATCCTACCGGGGCGGCGATGAGGTGTATGGCGAAAGTATTTATACCAAAAGATGGGAATTGATTGGAAATTATCAATTGCCTGTTAAAGAGAAAATGTTTTTTGCCTTCTCTTTTAATAACCATGACCAGGATAGCCGATATGGTGATAAATCCTATATCGCCAGTCAAAAAGTAGGATTTGGTCAGCTGACCTGGGATAAAAAGATCAGCAATCATGATTTATTGATCGGAGCGGCTATGCGCTATACCTATTATGACGACAATACGCCGGCAACGGAGCTGAATAATCCCGCAAAAAATATCTGGCTACCCGGTGTTTTTATACAGGATGAAATCCGTTTGAGTGCTAAACATTCAGTTCTGGCAGGTTTCCGCTACGATTATAATTCTCTTCATGGTAATATTTTAACGCCAAGAGCGGCTTATAAATGGAAGCTGAACGATCTGAATATCCTTCGTTTAAATGCCGGAACCGGCTTTAGGGTGGTAAATATCTTTACCGAAGACCATGCCGCATTAACCGGTGCCAGGGATGTGGTCATTGCCGCAAAACTCAAACCTGAAAAAACGTATAATGTAAACCTGAATTTCCTAAGGAAAATGTACGCCAATGATGGGACATATTTTGGAATTGAAACCTCCGCATTTTATACACATTTCAATAACCGGATTATTGGAGATTTTGATACTGATCCGAATAAGATCATCTACGATAATCTTGATGGTTATGCCCTGAGTAAAGGCTTTACCGCAAATTTCGATATGGCTTTAAATAACGGTTTAAAAGTAGTTATAGGCGCTACCTACCAAGATGTAGCCACCTACGAACATGGCATCAAAAAACAGCAGATCCTGACGGAAAAATTTTCCGGAAATTGGGCAGTTTCGTATAAAATCAGAGCGCTGGATTTAGGAATTGATTATACCGGTAATGTCTACAGTCCAATGCGCCTGCCATTACTTGGTCCTCTAGATCCGAGGGAGGAATTTTCTCCGACCTGGAGCATCCAGAATATCCAGTTTACCTATAGTGGGTTTCAGCGTTTTGAACTTTATGGCGGTATAAAAAACCTGCTGAACTGGACACCAAACCGCGGAAATCCTTTTATCATCGCCGGAGCAAATGATCCTTTTGATAAAAATGTGGTTTATGACGACCATGGTAAAGTAAAACCCACAGAAAGTAATCCTTATGCCTTAACCTTTGACCCGAATTATGTGTACGGGCCAAATCAAAATATCCGTGGTTTTTTTGGCATCAGGTATACCATAAAATAGTACGAATAGTTTAACTTTATGGCATGATCTACTACTCGACCTATCAGGCAGCAAGGGTGATTGCCCCAAAAGTTGAAGCTATTTTTGCAGCACATCTTTCTGCTGCCCGGGAAAGTGGAGAGGATGATCTGGCGCCATTGCCTACTGCAAATGTGGTTGAAGCGATCATTGACGCTACTTTCTGGGCTAGTTTGCGCAAAGAGGAGGGTCATTCACCAAAGATTTCTTTGGCTTATCTTCCTCCTCAGCAGGCAGGAAATCCACTGCTTTTCAAACACCGACTGCCTTTAAGCGCGGGAATTCTAACTAAAATCGCACCTGGTGTGGAAAGAGCAGGAATTCACCTGGGGGTATGGATGGAAGATGATGAGCTTTTTATCTGGGGAACTACAGTAAGCATTCCTAATTTCTGCTTTGTACTCGATGTTTCTGAACCGGCTTTGTTGGTGATCAAACACCGCCGGATCTACGGATTTGGCAAGTTTACCAATATCGCTGTGCTCAAAGGAGATCAGGTGAAAATGGTAGAGGAAAACAATACCGATATGAGGGATTGTCCGCCGATGCTGCTTTCCCTGCTCGACCTTACCGCACCCTCTTATTGGAATGATTCGGTGAATGTGATGATTCAGCTTGCCGTTTCTATGCGGAGCCATGGACGAGGCGGAACCTTGCTAATCGTGCCAAATGAGACCAATCACTGGCTGCAATCTATTATCAAACCAATTCAGTACTATGTACAGCCGGCCTTTACAGGGCTTTCTAAATTACTGCAGCAAGACCGTAAAGAAGCGAGTCAGATTTTTTGGCAAACCGCCCTTAAGCGGGAAGTAGAACATTTGGCAGGTTTAACCGCTGTGGACGGTGCTACTGTGATCAGCAATGATTATGAGCTTTTAGCTTTTGGGGCTAAGATCGGCCGGGCGAAAGGAAAGGATAATATTGACGAAATTTCTTTCTCAGAACCGATTAAAGGTGGAGATGCTATTGTAGTTCATCCTACAAAAGTAGGTGGAACAAGACATCTTTCTGCCGCTCAGTTTGTTCATGACCAAAGAGATGCGACGGCATTAGTGGCCTCTCAGGATGGTCATTTTACCATTTATAGCTGGTCTGTCAGACAGGATAGGGTGCAGGCTCACCGGATTGATACCTTGTTGCTGTAATTCTTTATGGTAAAAAAGCTGAATGATCTTTTCTAAACGGATTTTGACCGCATAAAAAAAGCGTACAATAAGTACGCCTCAAAAATTAATTAATCTCTGTTTCTCCCCGATTTAGGAAAAAACAATCGCTCCAATAATCGTTGCCAGCAGCAAAAAGATCAGCACGATCCGATCTGCATTGATCCACTCTCTTTGCGTCAATGCCTTTTCAGTCTTTTCTTTCTTTTGCCTTGCAAAAACATGAAATATGGAAAACGATTTACTTAACATAGGTAGATGTTTTTCTTAGATATGCTTGATTTAATGCAAACTGCGAGCCAAACTTGCGGATAAATGTTGGAATGTTCATAAATTGTACTTTTCATTGATTTTTACATTTATTTAGTTCGTTTTTACACTCATTATCAGGTGTTTGGTGTGGTGTTTCCATTTGTACTGTACTCTTTTTAAGCTTTTTCTATAAATCTGTTGTTTTAATTGCTCATGAAAATAATGTCGCTGATTTTCAGCTATTTATGTGTTATATTTGTTTTTATATAGTACTATGCATTGCATATTACTATATAAAACACATAACTTTGAATTATGATAGCAGAAAATACACAAACACAAATGCGAAAGGGCATACTGGAATACTGTGTGCTCCTGATCATATCCAGAGGAGAGATCTATGCTTCTGATATTATCGCAGAATTAAAGTTGGCAAAATTGCTGGTGGTGGAAGGTACTTTGTATCCTTTGTTAACACGTTTGAAGAACAACGGCTTGTTGAGTTACAATTGGGTCGAATCGACTTCCGGGCCACCCAGAAAATACTACGTGTTAACCGAAGAAGGAAAAGCCATCCTTGGTCAGCTGGACCATACCTGGCAGGAATTGGCTTACGCCATCAATACCTCTAAAAAAGGAACATCTATGGAATCCGAAACCCAAATAAACCTAACCAAATCATGAAGAAGACTTTAAATATAAATATTGGCAACTCCATCATCCATCTGGAAGAAGATGCCTATGAGACGCTCACTGTTTACTTGAATGAAGTAAAACACCATTTTGCAAAAAATGCAGACGATTTCGAGATCGTAACGGACATAGAGAACAGGATTGCAGAGATGTTTGGAGAGCTATTGACGCAGCAGCAAAAGCAAGTAATCGATATTCAGGATGTGCAGTCGGTGATCGCCCAGATGGGTTCCGTTAAAGACTTTGAAAATTCGGAAGAGCAGGACGAAATACCGGGTAATCCGCAGCAGGCCATGCCCCCTCATGATGGGATAAAGAAATTGTTCCGTGATACGGATCAGGCTATGATCGCTGGTGTATGTGTTGGATTGGGACATTACCTGAATATCGAAGCACGCTGGGTGCGTTTGGCGGCATTGCTTTCCATCTTTATGGGTGGTTCAGGAATTTTAATTTACCTGATCATGTGGATCGTAATTCCTAAAGCAGAAAGCAAGTCTGATAAAATGGCTATGAGGGGAGAAGAAGCTAATTTGCGAGGTTTTATGAACAGTCACCAGAATCCTTTGGTAAAACAATCCCGTGGTTTTCTTGCCGAGTTCTTTGAGTTTCTTGGGAACTTTATCAATGGCACTGGAAAGGCTGCGCTTAAATTGGTGGCTACTGCCATCGTCATCTTCGGTTCCTTTTTACTGCTAATGCTGATCATCAGTCTGGCGGGCGTATTTGGAGTATGGGATGCAGATGTCTACTCTTATTTCCCTTTCAGTATCATCAATGAAGCTTATTTCAGCAAAATGATCCTCGCTGTTTTTGTGGTTTTCCTGATTCCAATCCTGGCACTGGTACTGTTTTCTATCCGGGTTGCTTTTAATGGCAAACCCATCCATAAAACAGTTTCTTTTGGCTTATTGGTGATTTGGCTGGCAGGTGTTGCGGTGTCAGTATTTTACATTGCTAAAGTAAGTGCTGAGTTTAAGGAAAGCGCGGAATTTGCACAGGTAAAGGAATTGGTGCCTCATCAGACGCTGGTATTGTCTGTTGATAAAACCAGGTTCTTCACGAAAGAAGACAGCTTGAACTACAAGATTGATCCGGTCAATTATAAAGGTCGCAGAATCTTAAAAGATGGCCGTGGGCCAATGGATCAGCCAAGAAATATGAACCTTAGACTAGAGAAAAGTGAGAACGGAAAAATGACGCTTTCGGAAAACTACAGTGCTATGGGGAAAACATTTGAGATGGCTTTGAAAAACGCGCAGAACATACATTATGATTTTCAGCAGCGCGATTCGGTATTGAATTTTAGTTCTGGTTTACAGCTGTTGAAGAAGGCGAATTATCGTGCTCAGGAAGTGCAGTTGGTTTTAAACATACCAGTGGGTACTCATTTAAAGATCAATCGCAATTTGAGAGAATACTTAACCGGGCACAATTACTGGGATTGTTATGCGGATGACAGCAAGGAGTTTTCGGAATGGGTGATGACCGAGAACGGATTAGAATGTCTGAGTGAACGTATAGACGATCACTCAGACGAATAAGTCTTATTATTTTACGGAGTAGCGGTAGACAAAGCGGCTTAAATTACCGAATTTGTCTACCCCTTCAATTACTGCTTTATACGTTCCTCTGCCATCGGCATTCCAATAGTCTAATACCAATGGTGCAGAACCATTAAAATTCACTTTAGGGTTCCAATAAATAGTGGTTCTCAGGTCGTTGAAGTTATAGGTGTTTGCAGGATTGATATATTTAGGCATATAAAATTCGCGCTGTTTGCTGAATCCTTTCGGGTTAAATTTAAGCATGTTTTCCTTAGGAAGGATTTTCTTTAAATCAGCAAGGCTCATCGTGCTTTTCACTACTTTTTTAGTGTTTACTACCAGTACACCATTCGTGTTGTACATCCTGTTGATCGTACCCAGATCGTCTTTTGTGAAGACCTCTACAGATTCTACTTCTTTCGGATTTACCCCTAATAATGCCATATAATCCAGGGCCATTCCATTGATAAATATTTGTACTGGAACCCTGCTGCCGGATTGGTAATCACGGGTCACATAGAAATTGTTCTCAAAATACGTTAAACCCATGGCCATTGTCTGTAAACATAAGGCCAGAGAATTGCAGTCCTTTAACCGGTCTCCATCAATTACTGTGGCATTGATAGAACTTAAGCCAGAAAGACTTGGATGGTCTGCATGACTCGGTCTTTTCACTTTAGCACCTTCAATTTTTACCTCTTTTAAGGTACGTAAGAAGTTGTATTGTTTCTTGCTATTGTTCAGGTAAGCAGATAAAGTACTGTCGATATTGTCTGCAGATCCAACATGGCTGATGTTCTTTCCTACATCGGGTAATGGAGAGCCATCCAGTAAAATCATCAGATTAGAACCATTGGTGCTATATTTTGCATTAATCAGCACTTCTGAAGAATCTGGAATAACCAGGTTTCCAAAAGCAAAAATACCCGAAGGGCTGGTAATCGCTTCTGCAGAAATACTTGTCCCAGGAACCGTTAAACGTAGCGCACCCTTTCTTACTGGCATCCCTGTACGATCTCTCAATGTGCCTGTAATGCGCATATCTTGCTCTGGTAATAAAGTGATTGATGCAGGTTTACCTGTTAGCAGTTCTTTCATGGCAAATCTGCGGAAGCCCTGTGTTAACAGGAGCAGGTCTAAATCTGCCAGCTTTTTCTCATCTGGTTTAGTGAAATAGTAATTCGGTTTTTCCACATAACCTTGTAGGTCTGAAGTTAATAAAAGAGAGCTCAATATGGTAGTTTCTGAATCTTCATCAACCGGAACCTTCGTTTCGTCGGTTACGGATACAGAGTAAGTGCCTTCTAAAGGTTGTGTCGCATTTTTAGGAATCACACTTAGTTTTACTTTTTGCCTTGGTTTATAGGTTGGCAAATCTGTTTTAAGGCTCAGATTCTCCTGTGTAGGATAATTGAATGCCAGACGTTCATTTAGCGGTTCTCCATTTTCAGCAATCAAAGTCACCTGTACGATTCCCGCTGGGAATTTTTCTTTAGGAATCTTTGCCGAGTTCACCTGTGTGGCCAGACGTGTTTTTGCGGCGTAATAGATGATCCCGCCTTGTGTACCTATAATAAAAAAGGTCTTTCCTTTATTTTGCTCAAAATATGGATCATTGGCAAGGATCTTCAGATTGAAATTAACTGGATCAGTATTGGTGATCTGGGTAATGATTCCTGAAGTATTTGCCTTTGGCAGATCAAAAGATTTCGTGCTGCCATCTTTGAAAGTCACATTCGCTTTATAAGTTTTTCCAGCTTCTGTGTTCAGGTAGAAGGAGCCCATTCCTAAAGCATTAGAGCTGAAGGAAGCCAAATTATTTCCTGCGTTATCGGTAATGTTTCCGGTTAATGGTGCAGCAAGGCCCTTTGCATTCAGGGATTTGAAACTCATCCTTACGGCCAGTCCATTGACCAATTCTCCACCTTCCGGGAAAAATTGGAGGTCATTGTCTGATTTAACCGGTCTTAAAGGGAAAGAGGAAGTCAGGATTTCTTTTTCTGTCAGGCTGAGGTCTGTGATCAACTCTCCATTGGTAATGAGCTCATTTTTTCTGGGCTCAATTTTGATTTTCAAAATTCCATTCTGATCTGTTGTCCCTTTTCCTTTACTTACCGTCTCATAATTAGAAATGACCCTCCAGTTCACTACTTTATTCGCCTGTACCACTTTATCCGCATTCTTAAATTGAATAATCGCGTTGATGCTTTGGCTTTTATCAGTTTGGGTGCTGGTATAATTGAAGTGGGTGATCAGTTGCTTTTCTATCGCTTCACCAATTGGAATGGTCTTTTTGAAAAAATACTGATCGCTAAAATTCAGCATCCATACTGTATAAGCCCTGATGAAATAGTTACCTTGTTTATAATTTCCAGGGGTTAATGGAATGTTTCCAGCAGCCACACTGTTTGTGGTTGGTAGTTTTAAAGTTTCTACCAATGAATCTCTTTCATTGATCACATCCACATAGACAATTTTACTGAGCTGCGATGGAATATTTTGCTCCATAGTCAGGTAAGCTTTAAACCAGATTGTATCCGCAACACTATAATAGGGCTTGTCGAAATGTAGGTACACTTTCTCTATAGGCTGTTCGTCGGAAAGTTTTTTGGTTTTGCTAATGATGTTGTTTAAAACAACACTGTCCTGTTGTGCATTTGCAGAAAAGTGCAAAGTGGTGGATAGCAAAAGAAAGGCAATAACGAAGTTTATCAGTTTCATCAAAATAGTTAAAAACGGTTAATATGGCTAATATATTCATTTATGGAGGGAATAGCCTTATGCTGAGTGATGTTTAACATATTTTTACATTTAAAAAAGGCGAAAGGAAGCAGAGTTTCTTTTTTGTAAATGTGGATTGTTTAATTGATTAAAGTGCTGATTGACTATAACTTAACAAGTTGTTATGGGCTTATCCACATAATTGTGTGGATAAGCGAGGTATTTATGGATTACTGATGTGGAAAAACTCGAAAATGTAGGGGATTTTTAAAGGATATACACATTTAATTTTTGTTCTTACCATAGGTTTTGGAGGAGAATGTGAGTTATGTAAGACTTTAAGTTGCTGTATTTATGATGATTAACAAGTTACTCACATTAGGTTGTTCACATTTGATTGTGGATAAGATCTGATGCTGTGGATAAACCACAGTTTTAGGCATAAAAAAACGCCTCTGTTTGCTGTTAAAGCATACAGAGGCGTCTCTTAGATAGATTTAACAGCTTTTAACTGTTAATAACCTTCCTTATTTAAATTCAATCAGGAAATCAGACATTGGAGTACGTACCTTTTTTAGGTTCACTAACCAGTCGCCAGTTTCTGATCTATATCCTAGAGGTAACAAAGTTGTGCTGCGCAATCCTCTTTCTTTTAATCCTAACAATTCATCTAATTGAGCAGGATCAAAGCCTTCCATTGGAGTCGCATCTACTTTCAATAAAGCGGCTTCTGCCAAAGCCACGCCGAAGCCAATGTAGGCTTGTTTTGCAGCATGATGGAAATTCTCTTCCGGTGTTTTTGCGGTATACATACCAATCAATCTGTTCAGGTAATCCGCATTGGCATCTGCTGGTAAACCACGCTCTATATTGCCTTGAGTAAATATGTGTCTGATGTTCTCTTCTGTATAGTTATCCCATGCTGCAAAAATCAACAGGTGTGAAGAATCTGTAATCTGCTCCTGACCAAAAGCTATCGCTTTGATTTTTTCTTTTAATTCCTGGTTAGTCACTACAATTACTTTGAATGGCTGTAAACCAGAAGAAGTAGGTGCAAGATGTGCAGCTGCAACAATCTGATCAACTTTATCTTGCGAAACTTTTTCGCCATTCATTTTCTTAGTGGCATAACGCCAGTTTAATGCTTCAATTAAGCTCATAATATATCTTTTATAATAAATATTCTTTTTCTTAGGCGTTAGTTATATAGCAACCAAATAAATAACACTGTTAGCAAATGTACGCATGTTACTATAATCTGTATTCATCTTTCTGGCTTTTTACTTTTAGATGATACTCGTTTATACCCAGACTGTACACTGTTATTCCTGATAGTTGTAAAATAACATTTGGATTATTTTAGTTAATTAACTAAACTCGTTAATTATTATGCAAGCATAGCTAATTTACTAAAACTCTATCTTACTATTATTGTTTAATAATTACCAATTTAATTCTAACCATATATGAAAAAGATTTTACTTAGTTGCTTGCTGGCCGTGCCCGTTCTGGGCTATTCCCAGTCTTTTCAGGTCAACCTGCAAGGACAAAAACAAACTGCCATGGGCGGGGCGGGGACAGGGCTGGCCTTAGATGAAGCCGCAGTGTTTTTCAACCCAGGTGCCGTATCCTTTCTGAAAAAGAATGGTGTACAGGCTGGAATCTCTCCATTGTACCTGAAAACAGCCTTCCGTGAGAATGGTTCCAATGTCACAGAATACAATAAAGATAAGATTGCAACCCCGATTATGGGGTATGCCGTATTCGGATCTCCTGAAAACAGGCTTCGCTTTGGTCTGGGAATTTACACACCTTTTGGTGGTGCCATGCACTGGAAGGAAGATTGGACCGGCAGATATTCAGTGACTTCGCTAGACTTGCAAGCCATTTATATCCAGCCAACCTTAAGTTTAAAGATTACTGATCACATCGGTATTGGTGGTGGTCTGGTTTATTCATTAGGAAAAGTAGACCTGAGAAAGGCCTTGCCTTATACCTTAAATGACGGCCGACAAGCTTCTGCAAAACTAAAAGGAGATGCTAAAGATTTTGGATGGAATGCAGGTATTTATGTGGAAACTGTATCTGGAGTCTCTATCGGGGTAACCCACCGCTCGCAGGTTACCGCAACGGTTAAAGATGGAGACGCTATTTTTGATGTACCTGATGCGATCAGAGGCCGTGTGCCTACTAAATTTGGTGCAGAACTTCCTTTACCTGCTACTACGTCACTGGGTTTAGGTTTCCATCCTTCGGATAAAACGACACTTGCCCTGGATGTGAACTGGGTACATTGGAGTAAATATAAAGAGCTGGCTTTTGATTATAACAATAATTTTGTGTCGCCTCCTTCTCCAAGAAATTACCATGATGCTGCGGCATTGCGTTTTGGTATTCAAAATCAAACCACCAATAGATTGGCTTTACGCGCTGGTATCGGCTATGCTTTTACCCCAGTAGGAAAAGGTTATGTGACGCCTGAAGTACCAGATGCGAACCGTCTTCTGCTGAGCGCAGGTATTGGGTTTAAAGCAACGGAGCGATTCAATATTGATTTCTCTTTCTTATATGAAAACGTGGAGAAAAGAAATGAAACAAATATTGAAACTCAGTTGAGCGGTGAGTTTAAAACACTGGCCTATATCCCGGGTATTTCTTTCTCTTATAAATGGTAATCCACCTCTTCAGACAAATCACAATGAACTCAAAATATATTTTTAGAAGTATGATTGCGGTCGCTATTCTTGGAATGGCCTCCTGCAAACCCGAACTAAGCACGATTACTCCATCTAAAGGAAACGCTGATTTTTCCAGATATATCGCTGTGGGTAATTCCCTTACTTCCGGTTATGCCGATAATGGGCTGTATCTGGAAGGACAGAAAAACTCTTTTCCTGAAATGATAGCTGCTCAAATGAAAACAGTTGGTGGCGGTGCTTTTTATACCCCTTTCTTTAATGAATCTCAAGCAGATGGTTCTGGATATAAGATCCTGAAAGGTTTTACCCCAGCAGGTCTGCCAATTATTGGTGATCAGAATACAAAAACCGCGGTGCGTGCGACTGCACCTACGGTATTGTTGACTAAATATGTTGGAGAAATCAACAATTATGGTGTTCCTGGAATTAAGCTGGTACATATCAATATCCCTCAATATGGTAACCTGAATAATTTCTACGAAAGAATGCTGCCAACAGATTTCCCTAATAACACGAGCACTACCTACCTGAATTTCGTGACTTCAAAACCATTTACCTTCTTTAGCATGTGGTTGGGTAACAATGATATCCTGGGTTATGCGACCTCCGGAGGGGCAAATCCTGCAGACCAGCCTACAGATAAAAATGCATTTGCCAGTTTGTATGCGGATGCAGCAAATAAGATGACCGCGAATAATGCCAAAGGTGTGGTAGCCACCATACCTGATATTTTGAAAACACCATTTTTTAATACGGTTACTTTGAATTCTCTATTGGCTGCCGTACATGTTACTGCTCCAACCATTAATACAATTTATATCAAAACAGGCAAGAATGCAACCAGAGCAGCTACTGTAAAAGACTATTTTGTATTGCCATTGTCATCAGCAAATCTTATTGGTACAGGAGCCGTTCCTTATGGTTTATTTCCTTCCAATCCAGTGGAAAGCCAATGGGTATTGGATGAAGATGAGGCTGGGATAGTTTCAGATTATGTAGCTTCTTATAATACAACAATTAAAGCTGTGGCTGCAAACAAAGGCTTAGCAGTGGTGGATGCTTTTGCATTGTTAAGAGAATATGGTGCTGGTAAAGTGGTAAATGGCGTGCCAATTAGTGCGGCTTACATCACCGGAAATCTTTTCTCTTTAGATGGGATTCACCTCACGCCAATGGGTTACGCCTTAGTCGCCAATGAATTTATCCGATCGATTAATTCGAAATATGGTTCTTCTATTCCAATTGTAGATGTAACGCGATACAGAGGGGTTAAATTCCCTTAATAAATACAGACTGAGCAACTGG
The DNA here is from genome assembly GCF_019802255.1 of Pedobacter polysacchareus. Taxonomy (GTDB): domain Bacteria; phylum Bacteroidota; class Bacteroidia; order Sphingobacteriales; family Sphingobacteriaceae; genus Pedobacter; species Pedobacter polysacchareus. The sequence goes on from NZ_JAHYSS010000004.1 coordinate 342,115, forward strand.
TTTAGCTTTATATAAAACAGGGTGTATCATTATTTCTGATACACCCTGTTTTTTGCTAATGCCTCCCATTTAGGAGGTATACTATTGCGATGGATGAAATGTATCAAGGTTACTTCATGTCTTTTTTAAGCAAGTATTTATCTGCAAGAGGACCACTGATTTCTTTACCTTCCATGTCCAATTGTTTCAACATATTTTCTCCCACAAAATATTTACTTGGCCCATCTTTCAAGCCAATCAGTTCTACTTTTGATCCGCTCGTATCCCAGGCAAAAGTGCCATGATCTTCCGGAAAATGAGTGTCTTTACCCATATAATTGGTTTTTAGGGTATAGGTCATGTCTGAGTTTAAAGTTAGTTCTGTTTGAATGCCTTCGCAATCTGCACAAGGGGTGACGCCTTTATAAGTACCAGCCCAATCCAGTGAATTTTTTGCATTATGGGAATCGTTGATGACGGTGTCTGCTGATTTCTTTGTGCTATCGATATTGCTGGCCGTTTTTTGATCGCTGTTGCAGGCCATAAAAAACAGGGAAATGCTGGCGAGTGTTAAGATTTTCATTTTCATGGGTAGATTTTTTTAGTGTTACCTAAGGATGTACTGCCAATTAAACGAATTCATAAGGAATATGTTTGCAAAAAAAATCCCTGCCTGTTGATGTGTGATGCAATTGTTTTTACTCAATTGTACGGTTTAATTTTTTTTCAGCTTCGCCTTGAAAACCTTTTCCAGTTTCTCTAATTTAGGAAGGATGACTAACCTGCAATATGGCTGATTTCCATTCTTGTTGAAATAATCCTGATGGTAAGCTTCTGCTACATAAAACGGACCTGCTTTATCTATGGCAGTCACTACAGGTTTGCCATAAGCATTGGTCGCATTGAGTTCCTTTTTATACTTTTCAGCAATTTGTTTTTGTTCGTCATTGTGGTAAAAAACCACGGAGCGATATTGCGTACCTACATCTGCACCCTGACGATTTAATGTGGTCGGGTCATGACTTTTCCAGAATACTTCCAGCAACTCATCATATTTAATTTTTGCTGGGTCATAAGTGACCTCAATCACCTCAGCATGTCCGGTTGTTCCAGTACATACATCTTCATAACTTGGGTTTGGAACTGATCCACCTTCAAAACCCGATCTGACCGCCGTAACGCCTTCCAAACGTTGGAATAGTGCTTCTGAACACCAGAAACAGCCCATTCCAAAGGTCGCTTTCTGTAATTTCTTTGACTGTGCATCGACACTGCCAGCGGATAATAAAATTAGGATCATAATTGATAAATACTTCATGATAGTAGGGGCTAGTTGAAAACCATTCAAAATATAATACGTAAGTGTAGTGTTTATAGTTTTCTTAAAACCGTATCTATACCTAGTATTACAATCAACTGATAATTTACAGTAGCCTGTCTGTAAATGTGTATAACTTAATGTAGTTATTTTCAGTCAATTGCTTTTCATTTGTCTTGATATTTAACATTTATTAACAATACTTTGTTAAATTTGCGATGTTAATACCTATAAAAATATCGATATGTCAACACCTTATATTCCTAGTTTAGACCTGGGCTCATACATCAATGGAGATGATGCGCAGCGTAAAAAATTCTCTGATGAATTGGGCAGAGCTTTTAACGATTCTGGTTTTGTAACCATCACTAATCATGGTGTAGACCAAGAATTGATTGATAAACTATATGCCAACATTCAAGGTGTTTTTGCCTTGAAACCAGAGCAAAAGAAAAAATATGAAAGAGCAGAGCTTGCCGGTCAGCGTGGTTACACCAGTCCAGGTAAAGAGACTGCTAAAGGTGCTAAAACGGCAGATCTGAAGGAATTCTGGCAAATTGGTCAGGAAGTAACAGATGGTGATCCGATTAAATCGGAATACCCGGATAATGAAGTGCTGGAAGAACTTCCTGAATTTAATGCGGTAACCCGTGAAATTTATCAGCGTTTGGAAAACAATGGTAAACATTTACTGCGCGCCATTGCGACTTATCTGGAATTGCCAATCGATTATTTCGATAAACATGTGCACAACGGAAATTCAATTTTGAGAGGGATTCATTATTTCCCAATTGAAAATCCGGAAGCATTAGCGGCAGATGCAGTACGTGCGGGAGCACATGAAGACATCAACCTGATCACCTTATTGATTGGTGCAAGTGCTGATGGTTTAGAAGTATTGACCCGCAGCAATGAATGGCTGCCAATTAAAGCTGGTCACACAGATATCGTAGTGAATGTAGGAGATATGCTGCAGCGTTTAACGAATAACAAATTGCGTTCTACCACACATAGAGTAGTAAATCCACCACTAGAGCTGATGAAAACATCTCGTTTCTCTGTTCCTTTCTTTTTGCACCCACGTGCAAATATGGATTTGACAAGTCTGCCATCTACAGTGGATGAAGCCCATCCCAAAGTATATGCTGATATGACTGCTGGTGAATACCTTGATGAGCGTTTACGCGAGATTGGATTGAAGAAAATGTAATTATTTCCTCAAACAGGATTAAAAAGAGCGGCCATATCACATCTTGATACGGCCGCTCTTTTTTGATCAACAATAGTTGATTCTTTAAAGATGAAGGTGGTTATTTTCTTCTGCTGAACTGGATTTCCATGGTTTTCATTTCTTTTCCATCCGTGTTACAATACATTTCCATCACCTGATGGTCTTGGTCAACGAATTTGAAAACTTCACGGACATCCATGTCTTTTCCGGTCATCGGGTCAACGCACTTTCCTTTAAAATTAATGGTTTTTGTGGCGTCATCCCAAGTGCCTTCCATGTTCATGATGCCTGTACCCATGTTGTCTATCCAGGTGGAAAGAAAGGTCTTTTTTGAATTGTCGTAGCCCAATAGGCCCATTCCTTCAAAAGGCATTCCCATCATGCTTCCTTCATGAATAGATTGTTGATAACGGCCCCCCATGATCATTGTGTTTGTACTGCTGGTTTTACTTTTCGTGGGCGGAGCACCTGGCGCCATCCACATGGTAACGTCTCCATCCCATTTCCCATCGTCTTTTGCAATCATTTTGTGCACATCGCCGGGTGTCATGTACGCTTGCCATGCTTTCATCATGGCATCATCCTGAGCTTGAACCCGACAGGTTATGGCCAGCATCAGCAAAGCCACAACAGATAATGTTAACTTTTTCATTTTATTAGAATTAAGTTTTATATGGTATTCTAATTTACGAAAAACTGAAGCTAATTACTACCTTTTTCTATTGCTTTATAAATGGCGTCCTGGATTCTAGGTCTGATTTTTAAACTCCCTAACTTCTCTGATACTGTGGGATTTACCCGGTTGGATAGAAATACGTAAACAAGTCCTTTTGCGGGGTCTACCCAGACTGCCGTTCCGGTATAGCCAGTATGGCCATAAGTAAGGGGAGAGGCCAGTTGCGAAGGATATTTCTTGGTCGCGTCTGGATCCCATCTGTCAAAACCTAGTCCTCTTCTGCTCACATCTGATTGTTTCTTGGTAAACATGTCGACTGTTTGCGGCTGGAAATATTGGTTTCCGCCATAACTGCCTTTATTCAATAACATCTGGTAAATGATGGCGAGGTCATTTGCACTGCCAAATAATCCCGCATGACCGGATACGCCGCCTGCTAATGCTGCACCCTGATCATGCACATAACCTTCCAGCAATGTTTTTCTGAAATAATTGTCCTGTTCAGTAGGTACAATCTGATCTTTTGAAAAGCGGTTTCTCGGTAGGAAGCCGGCCGTTTGCATGCCCAAAGGTTTGTAGAAATTCTCCCATACATAGGTGTCTAATGGCATTCCGCTCAAGCGTTCACAGATTTCTTTCATCACGTACATGCTGATGTCGCTGTAAACGTATTTTCCGCGTGTTCTGATCGGGGAATTCAGCATTTTTGGCCACATCACCTCTTTGAAAAATCCTTTCTTGATGTAATAATTGTCGGCCACCTTAGTCGGAAAAACAGCACTGGAATCTCTGCTATAGTCTCCGGGTTTCACAAAATCGTGGAAAGGAATGAAAGGGATAAAGCCTGCCTGGTGCAACATCACTTCCCTTACTTTAATCTGATTCATGGGCGATAACCTTGCTTTAGGGATGTATGCGCCAATGTTTGTATCGAGATTTAATTTGTGTTCTTCAAATAAACGCATCACAGTTGGCGTCGTTGCAGTGGTTTTAGTGAGCGATGCCAGGTCAAAAATGTCGGTTACTTTTTCCGGTAAACCATTCACATAAGTATGATTACCATAAGCTTTATTGAAAATTACTTTTCCATCTTTCGCCACCAGGACCACAATTCCGGGAGCAGCTTTCTCACGGATGGCTTCATAAGCGATGTTGTCAATTTCCTTCAGATCATCGGAATTGACGCCTGCATCTTCCGGAAGCGTATATTTTAATCGGGTTTGGCTGGTACTGGCGCCTTGTCCAACAACATATTTCGGCGAGTAGCTGGCCGTTAATTTTTTAGTAAATGGAATGCCGCCAAAAATCATCTGAGGAACAGTAACCGCGGCTTCTTCATTGTATTGATTGCTCCAAACGATAGGCGCAGAAATTCCGTCAAATGCCAATAAGCTACCCGTTTCTCCAAATACGGCAATAATGATCTTTTTACTTTTCGCAATACTGTTGATGAAGCTGGTATTTCTTGGGTTGTTTATCGCCGAGACCGGTAATGCTACAATCACGAGATTGAAGTATTTCAAGTCATCTTCCAGGTCGTCCAGCGTAGTAGAAGCCAGGTAAGCATCAGAAGAAAAACTGCTGACTTTCGCATACTTATTTAAAAGGCTGTCAAACGAAGATTTGAAGCTGAAATCCAGGCTAACCGCAGCAATGTTTTTCTGATCCAATGCGGTTAAAGGGAGCAGATTTGTTTGGTTATTTAAGAGTACGGTATTGCTGCTGATCGTATTGATCACAGCGACTTTTTGCTGGTTCTGCTGATGGCTTTGCGCACAGGCGCTGAAAGTAAATAAGGCCATAAAGCTGGTGATCATGATCCCGGCAAGGTTACTTTTTTTGCTGTATTTTTTATTCATTTAGGTGTTTTTTAAGAAGGTAGGTTCCTTGCTGCTGATACTGCTGTAAAATTGAGTTGCGATCAGATCCGCTGATGATGTGTTTACAGCTGACGAATCGGAGGCTTCCAATAGTCGGGCCAATAGCTTTCTTTCCTGTCGATAAAGATAGAAAAAGGAACAAATAAAATGGAAATAGGCATTAAAAGACAAATTATTAACAAATGAAAACTGAGTATTGAGGCTTATTTTCCCTAAATTAGCAACCTTTACCAGAGAGAAATAAATGTCAGATATAATACAACTTTTACCGGATAGTGTTGCCAATCAAATCGCGGCCGGAGAGGTAGTGCAACGCCCGGCATCAGCCGTGAAGGAGCTTTTGGAGAATGCGATAGATGCAGGTGCAAACAAGATACAGTTGATTTTAAAAGATGCCGGTAAGGCATTGATTCAGGTGATAGATAATGGCTGTGGAATGAGCGTCACAGATGCACGCATGTGCTTTGAACGTCATGCTACCTCGAAAGTCAGAAAAGCAGAAGATTTATTCGCCATCCGTACGATGGGTTTCAGGGGCGAAGCTATGGCTTCCATTGCCGCAATTTCGCAGATAGAAATGAAAACCCGCCGCCATGAAGATGAGCTGGGTACCATGGTAGAAATCGAAGGTTCTGAGGTCACCAATCAGGAGCCGGTAGCTACTTCTGTGGGGACCAGTATCTCCGTAAAAAATCTCTTTTATAATACGCCAGCAAGAAGAAACTTTCTCAAAAGTACCTCCGCAGAAATGCGCCATGTGCTGGAAGAATTTCAACGCATTTCTCTGGCAAATCCAGCAATAGCTTTCAGCTTACACCATGACGGAGTGGAAATCCACCGTTTACCTGCCTCGGGCATGAAACAAAGGATCGTTCATTTGTTTGGAAATAATTATAACCAGCGCCTGATTCCTGTAGAAGAGGAAACGAGCATCATCAATATCAAAGGCTTTATTGGAAAACCTGAGTTCGCAAAGAAAACCAGGGGAGAGCAGTTCTTTTTTGTCAACAACAGGTACATCAAAGACGCTTACCTGAATCATGCAGTGAGCAAATCGTATGAAGATTTATTGCCTGATGATCATTTCCCAATGTATGTGCTGTTCATCGAAATTGATCCCGCAAAGATTGATGTGAATGTCCACCCTACAAAAACGGAGATCAAATACCTGGATGAGAAATCTATTTATGCGATCCTCCATTCTGCGGTAAAACGCTCTATTGGAAGGTTTAACATCAGCCCAACGATTGATTTTGATCAGGAAACTGGATTTAGCGGGATGATTACCCATAAAGCCCCGGAGGAAATTGTGCCGCCAAGCATCAGCTTCAATCCAGACTTTAACCCTTTTGCCGCGGATAAACCGACTAGGGAACCCGCTACTGCAGCAAGCTTTCCTACTGCCTTTCCAAGGTCAGGAAGTGGTGGCGGCGGAGCCAGCAGGGATGCCAGTGCTGCGATTGTACCAAATACCAAAGGCTGGGGCGCTTTATATGAAGTAGCCAACCATAGCGATACCGCACAGCAGGCAGCCATTGAATTACCTGGACAATTACCGGACGATTCTCTGGTACCCGTTCAGAAACAGCTGATGCAGCTGCACAATAGGTACATCATTTCGCAGATTAAATCGGGCTTGATGCTGATCGACCAGCAGGCTGCTCATGAAAGGATTCTTTACGAACGTTTCAGCAGACACCTGGATGATCGTAAAGGCGCTTCCCAGCAAAGTTTATTCCCGCAAACAGTAACCTTAAGTCCGAATGATTTTGAATTGGCAAAAAGCTTATTGGAAGACATTAAAAGCCTAGGTTTTGAGGTTCGGGAGTTCGGTAAAAATACGCTGATCATCGAAGGAATCCCAGTAGATTTAGGCAATAATAACGGCAATGAAACGCAATTGTTTGAACACCTGATTGAAGGATTTAAAAATTCTCAGCAAGAACTTAAACTGAGCAAAAGAGATGCGCTGGCCAGAAGTATGGCCAGAAACAGTGCCATCAAAAGCGGCGCAGTTTTAGGACAGCAAGAAATGAATACGCTGATTGAACAGCTTTTTGCTTGTCAAACACCTAACTTTAGTATGAGTGGGAAGCCGGTAATTCAAACCATCGGTCTGACTGAACTTGATAAAAAATTTGATAAATAGCAACGATGAATAATATCCATATTCCACCAGTAGTCAAAAACCTGCTCATTATTAATGCGCTTTTTTTCGCTGCCAAGTACGTGATGAAAAATGCAGGAATCGACCTGGATTATTTGTTGGGCGCTTTTTACTTCGACTCGCAGTTTTTTAGAATCTGGCAGCCGATCTCCTACATGTTCATGCATGGTGATTTTATGCACATTTTCTTCAATATGTTCGCCCTATTTATGTTCGGTGGTGTCATTGAAAACAGGTGGGGAGCGAAACGCTTTATAAACTTTTACCTGATCACTGGACTGGGGGCGGTAGCTCTGCAAATGGGGGTACAGGCCTATGAAGTATATCAAATTACAGGATCTGTACTGCATAACCCAGTAATGGTTGATTTAACCCGGGGGATGGCGCAGGTAGGTGTTCCCGGCATTTCCGCAGAAGCCAGAGATACCCTGATCGGGATTTATGGTTTCCCAATGGTAGGTGCTTCAGGTGCTATTTTCGGCTTGTTAGTGGCTTTCGGAATGTTATACCCGAATACGGAAATGTACATCATGTTCATCCCGATTCCGGTAAAAGCAAAATATATTATTCCTGTTTATATTTTAATGGAATTATCTTTAGGAGTAGCACGTGTTCCCGGCGACTCTATTGCCCATTATGCACACTTAGGTGGTGCATTATTAGGCTTTATATTGGTTAAACTGTGGAAAGACAAGGACAACAATAGATTTTATAAATACTATGAATAAGTCTTTTATTGAAGATCTAAAATACCGGGTGTTTCAATCCGGAAATCCGGTATATTTTTATATTGGCATCAATGTGCTGCTTTTTTTAATAGTGGCATTTCTGGGTATTCCTTTCTTCTTATCCGGTATCGGATCTGTAAATTTCCCTGCTTTTATCAGGGAATATCTGGGCTATCCGGCATCGATCGCCAAGCTGCCATTCCGCTTTTATACGGTGATTACCTATCAGTTTTTTCATGATGGATTTTTACACCTGCTATTCAATATGCTTTGGTTGTACTGGATGGGTAAAATCTTCCTGGATTTCTTAAAACCGCGTCAGTTTCATTTTGTCTACCTCGGCGGAGGGATTGCTGGTGCAGCAATGTACACGCTGGCTTATAACATTTTCCCTGTTTTTGCAGGATCAGTAGCAGGAGCAACAGTAATCGGTTCATCGGCTGCGGTAATGGCTGTAATTGTGGCTACTGCTACATTGGTGCCTGATTATAGCATTAGAATGTTATTGCTTGGGGATGTGAAATTGAAATATCTGGCCATGGCCTATATTGCAATGGAGCTGATTGGACTGGCTTCAGCCAATGCTGGAGGTAGTTTTACCCATATCGGAGGGGCCTTATTTGGCTTTGCTTACATTAAAGTGCTGCATAAAGGACGAGACTGGAGTCAGCTTTTCAAAAGAAAACCTAAGCTGAGAGTGGTGAGAAATGAACCTTCAAAATCTGCCCCAAAATCAACTGCAAGCTCCGTAAATCAGCATGAAATAGATGCGATTTTAGATAAGATCTCCAAATCAGGATATGATAAGTTAAGTAAAGACGAAAAGGAAACCCTGTTTAAGGCGAGCAAACATTAATGAAGCGATCAAAACCTACATTTTTTGATAAACTGGTCCGGGTATTGGCACTGGCATTGGCGCTGGCACTTGTACTGGGCTTTCTTGCCGGGAGATTTGACCCCAGGAAGTATCAGTTGATCGCTTTTTTTGGCCTTGCTTATCCTTTTATTCTCTTTCTGAATATTTTTATGGTGATCTGGTGGTGCCTGCGCAGACGCTGGATGTTTGCAATAGGCACAGTGGCGTTGATTCTGGTAGGATGGCAAGCTTTAACTGCAACCATAGGCGTTTTTGGCGATGAGGATAAAGGACCAAAATATAAGCCTGCTTCCTTACGGATGATGACTTACAATGTACATAGCTTTAAACCCTATGGACTGGAGAATGTAGAATCTGTGAAACAGCAGATGCTGGAACTGATCGAAAAAGAAAACCCAGATGTCATCTGTTTTCAGGAATATTTTACCCGTAAAAAAGGCTCATTCGACATTACCGATAGCCTTAAAAGAATCCTAAAAACCAAACACTTTTTCTTTGTGCCTTCCAGTAAGAATGATTATGAAGCAACAGGACTCGCCATCTTTTCCCGTTACCCGATCAAGGACACCGGAACGATCGCTTTCGGACCCAACTTTGGCGGTAATGCCAGTATTTTCATAGACATCGAAGTGAATCAAAAGAAATTAAGGGTGTACAATATTCATTTACAATCTATCTCATTTGATAAGCAGGATTACAGTTATATTGATAAGGTAGCGAAAAAGATGAATGCAGGAATTAAACCTTCTAAGAGAATTCTGGTATTGCTTAGAAATGCTTTTCTAAAGAGAAGTGAGCAGGTCGACATCATGAAGGCCCACATGGCCACTTGTTCGACGTCCTTCCTGATTGCTGGTGATTTTAACGATACCCCAGCTTCTTATGCCGTAACGCAGCTGACAAAATCTTTACACAATACTTTTCAGGAAGAAGGTACCGGCTTGGGAAGAACCTATAACGGGAAGTTTCCTAACTTCCAAATTGATTATATTGCCACTACAAAAGACATTAAAGTGTTGAATCATCTTGTGATTCCCGCTAAATTGTCAGACCATTTTCCTGTTCGCAGTGATTTGATATTAACACCCTAAAATTTTTACCTTTGCAAGATGAATACAGGCTTACAGCTCTACAATACCCTATCACGTAAAAAAGAACTTTTTGAACCGCTAAACGCACCTCATGTAGGTATGTATGTGTGCGGACCTACTGTTTACAGCGATGTGCACCTGGGCAATTGTCGTACGTTCATCTCTTTTGATTTGATCTTCAGGTATTTGAAATACAGTGGCTATAAAGTGCGCTATGTGCGCAACATTACCGATGCCGGCCATTTGGAAGGTGATCGTGATGAAGGAGATGATAAATTTGCGAAAAGAGCGAAACTGGAGCAATTGGAACCAATGGAAATTGTACAAAAATACACTTTGGGATTCCATGATGTATTGAGAATGTTCAACACATTGCCGCCAAGCATCGAGCCTACCGCTACCGGACACATCATCGAGCAGATTGAAATGATCAAAGAGATCATGAACAATGGTTATGCTTATGAATCCAATGGAACCATCTATTTTGATGTAGAAAAATATAGTGAGACTTATAACTATACCATTCTTACCAATAGAAACCTGGAGGATATGCTGGCGAATACCAGAGAACTGGGTGGACAAAATGAGAAACGCGGCAGGTTAGATTTCGCACTTTGGATTAAAGCAAAACCAGAAACACTAATGCGCTGGGCTTCCCCATGGGGAGAAGGTTTTCCAGGATGGCATATTGAATGTTCTGCAATGAGTGCCAAATATCTTGGTGCAGAATTCGATATTCATGGCGGTGGAATGGACCTTGCAGCAACGCACCATACGAATGAAATTGCCCAGTCTGAAGCTTGCAGTCATAAACAACCCGCAAAATACTGGATGCATACCAATATGCTGACCGTTAACGGTACGAGGATGTCGAAAAGTGCAGGTAACGGATTTTTACCGGAACAATTGTTTAGTGGAGACCATGCTTTACTGGAAAAAGGATTCAGCCCGATGACGGTTAAATTCTTCATGTTACAGGCGCATTACCGCAGTACACTTGACTTTTCAAATGAAGCTTTAGATGCTTCGGAAAAAGGATTTAAAAGGCTGATGAATGCCTTGAGTTTACTCGATAAATTGACACCAGCTGAAAGCAGCGATTTCGAAATCGATCCGATCATCGACAATTGCGTCAAAGCAATGAATGATGATTTCAACAGTCCGGTGGTGATTGCAGAACTTTTCGAAGCCAGCAGAATCATCAATACGGTGTATGATGGAAAAGGAAAGATCTCTGCAGCGGAACTGGACAAGCTTAAACAACTGATGCAGGATTTTGTGTATGATATTTTCGGACTAAAAGACGAGGAGACTTCTAATATCGCATTAAATTCAGTATTAGATATGGTGATCGACTTACGTCAGACGGCAAAAGAGAACAAGGATTACGCAACTTCTGATAAAATCAGATTGGGCCTGCAAAGTATGGGTATCCAACTGAAAGACAGCAAAGAAGGAACGACCTGGAGTAAAGCCTAAGGATGTTGAATTGTTAATTAATTTTGCAGCTCAAAAACATCAGAACAATTATATTCGTACCAAACAAAAATATCATTCAAACTATTTCAAATCATGATCAATAAATTCCTTTATACAGTAGTAGCCCTTTCTATGACAGTTGGTGCTTATGCACAGAAGTCGGACGGAACCACTAAATCTCTGGTTAAAGCAGAGAAAGAATTTGCCGAAAGCCTGGCAAAAAATGGCGCCAAAAGTGCTTACACTAGTTTTTCCGCTAATGATGCATTGGTATTTAGACCGAATCCGGTAAATGCGAAAACTTTTTATGCCACACAGGAAGATAGTAAAAATGTGAGTTGGACGCCAACTTATGCAAGAGTAGCTAAAAGCGGCGACTGGGGTTTCACTACAGGTCCTTATACAATCGATGGGGCAGAGAAAACTTACGGTCAGTACTTGACAGTTTGGAAAGCGAAAGATGGCAAATGGGAATTGGCATTAGATCTAGGTACTACGCATAATAAACCATTGAATAAACTGGAAACTGCTTATATCGAGCCTAAAGAATATTATAAACCTAAATTTGCAACCGATAAACAAAGAGCTGCGGGAACTGATATCATCGTGACCACAGAGAAAACCTTGAATACTACCCTGAAATCTTATGGTGTAGCTGCATTTGCAGGTTTCTTAAATCCTGATGCCAGAGTATTGTTCCCTGGATATGAACCGATCGTTGGAAAAGATAAAGCTATGGCTTTCTACAACGGTATGGTGAAAAATATGACCCTTAAAACGACGAAAGCAGATAAAGCCTTAGGTGGTGATCTTGCCTATACTTACGGTGTTGCAACCATTGATTATAAAGCAGACTTAAGAGAAAGCTTCAACTACGTGTTTATCTATGAGCGTCAGGCTGACCACAACTGGAACTTGATCATGCAGGTTTTCGCACCAGCTGAGCGTTAATCAAATGAAAATATAAGAGAAAAAGGGTTTTTAACAATTGGTTTAAAAACCCTTTTTTTATAGCTGATTTTTTATCCTTTGATCTTGCTGAGTTTTGTCTTTTGGATACCGCTTAGTATTAGCTTTTGAGATTTCCATTTTTAATCCTTTATTTTCATTGCGATATTGTTTTAATGTCCATCCATATAAGGATCATACTTTATCTGCGTTATGGATGAAGAGTAACCATAATTAATGAATAAATACATTTAATGAAGAAAAATATACTAATCCTTGCGGCAATGTTGATGGCCGGTCAAAGTCAGGCTCAGAAATTCGATTTACAGGGCCAGAGAGGCGCTCGTGGCATAATGCCTGAAAATACCATCCCAGGAATGATTAAAGCTTTAGATCTAGGTGTAAATACCTTAGTGATGAATACCGTGATTTCAAAAGATAAGCAGGTGGTGCTTTCCCAGGAGCCTTACTTTAATGCAGAGATCAGTTTGAAGCCAGATGGTAAAGCCATCAGCTTAAAAGATCAAAAGAAATACAACATCTACAAAATGAATTATGAGGAGGTGAAGAAATTCGATGTAGGAAGTAAAATTCACAACCGTTATCCTGGTCAGCAGAAATTTAAAGCATATAAACCACTATTGGAAGAAACGATTGATTCAGTGGAGTCTTATGTGAAATTGAACAAACTTGCTAAGCCTAATTACAGTATTGAAACAAAACTGATCCCTAAAGGAGATGGAGAATTTCAACCGGAACCTTCGGAGTTTGTAGACCTGATTATGGAAGTTGTGAAGAGAAAGAAACTGGAAAAAAGAGTGACCATCCAATCATTTGATATCCGTACACTTCAATACCTTCATGAGCATTATCCTAAAATCAAAACTGGATTGCTGATCGATGAAAAGGAAAACTTTGAAATTAACATAGAGGAATTGGGATTTAAGCCCACAGTATATAGCCCATATTCAGTATTGGTGGGAAAAAGCTTAGTGGATCGCTGTCACGAAGCTGGGATTAAAATTATTCCATGGACGATCAATTCTACTAAAGAGATGAAGTATCTGATTGATTTAGGAGTAGACGGTCTGGTAACGGATTATCCAAATCTGTTTAAACCATCCCTGCTGAAAGAAGATTAAAGGAAAGCAAATGCGGCATAAAAAGAAGGCCTTTGAAAATTTTCAAGGGCCTTGATATAAATCAGTTATCGTTATAAAATGAATGCTACTTTGGAATCGACCGATAGCCCTGTGTAGAACAGCGGAATCGCTTAATTTTAAAACAAGTTTTTAATGATCTGTTCCATAGAAAGACCTTCTGCTTCCGCACGGTAATTCCGAACAATCCTATGTCTTAATATTGCTTCTGCTACCGCCTGTACATCTTCAATATCTGGTGAATACTTCCCAGAAATCGCCGCATGGCACTTGGCACCAACTACAAGAAACTGAGAGGCCCTCGGACCTGCGCCCCAGCTGATGTATTTATTCACCTCCTCGGTCGCATGCGCAGTATGCGGACGCGTTTTACTAGCCAGTTTAACAGCATATTCTACCACATTATCTGCGATAGGAATGTTTCTAACCAGTTTTTGGAAATATTGAATCTGCTGTGCATTGATGACCTTTTTCAACTGAACATCCTGATTACTGGTCGTGTTTTTTACGATGGTCAATTCTTCTTGAAAAGAAGGATAGCCCAAATGCACATGGAACATAAAACGATCCAATTGTGCTTCTGGAAGCGGATAGGTGCCTTCTTGTTCAATTGGGTTTTGTGTCGCCAATACGAAGAAGGGATTCGGTAAGATATGTCTTTGTCCGGCTGCAGTAACTGCTTTTTCCTGCATGGCTTCTAATAGGGCAGCCTGTGTTTTCGGCGGCGTTCTATTGATCTCATCTGCAAGAATGATATTTGAAAATATCGGTCCTGGAATGAATTTAAAGTTGCGGTCTTCGCCAAGAATTTCCGCGCCAATGATGTCGCTGGGCATTAAGTCTGGAGTGAACTGGATCCTATTGAAATTAAGATCCAGCACATTCGATACGGTTTGAACCAGCAGGGTTTTAGCCAGACCGGGAACACCAACCAACAGACAATGGCCATTACTGAAAATAGCGATTAAAACCGATTTCACCACTTCATCCTGCCCAATAACCACTTTGCCAATCTCGGCCTTAATGTCTTTGTATACCTGATGTAAGGCGTCTACTGCTTTAATCTCATTTTCAAACGGCATAGATTTATTTTTTAGAAGTTTGAGCCCAGATTTTTAACTCATCGCACTGGTCATAATCAGGATTAATTCTGATGTAAGTATTTTCTCTTCTTTTCTCAAACCACTCACTCAGCGTACGGTCAATTTTAGCCTGCTGTGCTCTCTCTTTGAATTTCGAATAATCTTGTTCCAGATTTCCTTTGTGTGGTGGGATTTTAGATTTCAGATACAATAATTTGTAACCTTCTTTACCATCCTGACCTGTGAATAGCACTGGTTTAGATAGATCACCTACTTTCATCGTGTCTACCACTAAGAATACTTTAGGATCTAGTTTATCAGCAGGAATAAAAGTCGTTCTTGCGGTTACGTTATCTGCATAAAGCATCATTCCACCATTGTACTGTGATTCTTTATTGTCTGAATACAAAGAAGCAGCGGTAGAGAAAGTGATTTTTTTATTGACGATGTTGCTATAAATACTGTCTGCCTGCAGTTTTACACGCTCTAAACTGGCTGGCGTTGTTTGTGGACGAATTAAAATGTGACGGGCCTGGACTTGTTCTCCACGACGCTCAATCACCTGTAAAATATGGAAACCATGTTCTGTTTCAAAAACAGGGGAAACTTCACCGGCTTTCAATTTGAAGGCCCATGCTGTAAATTCTTTTACCATTTTTGTACGGTCAAAGAAACCTAAATCACCACCATCAGGTGCCGATCCTGGATCTTCAGAATATGATTTTGCAAGGAAGGCAAAGTCTTCACCACTTTTAACCCTTAACCTTAACGCATCGATTTTATCATAGAATTTTTGCTTCTCTGCTTTCGTTAGTTTTGGGTGAAGCACGATCTCTCCAACCTCAAATTCTGTAGGAATATCAGGTAAGCTGTCTTTTTTGTAAGAATCAAAGTATTTTTTTACCTCAAGAGGAGTGATGCTCACATCTTTTGTGATGTGCTGCTGCATATTGTCAGAAATCAACTGCTCTTTGATGTCTGGTCTGATTTCATCTTTGTATTGCAAAACAGAACGGTTTAAGAATTGCTCTAAGCGCTCTTCACCACCAGCACGTTGAATTTGCATACGCATCCTTTTCTCCACTTCATTGTCTACCTGATTCTCATCTACGGTAATTGAATCGATTTCCGCCTGTTGCTTCAGTAATTTTTGAGCAAGCATCTGTTGAAGGATATAACACTTTACCTTTTCATCAGGTGGGTTTCCAGAATTCAGGTATTGCGCATATTGTTGGTTCAAATCAGATAATAAAATGATATTATTCCCTAATACAGCAACAACTTTATCAATATTTTTCTTTTGCGCCTGTGTGTTTAAAAACAAACAGATTAAACCGCTTGCAATCACTAAAAATTTCTTCATTCTATGTACGTTCAATTATATTCTTTTGCAAATTTAACATTAATATTTTTGGGGCGCTGTGCTTATAATTTTGCCAGTTTTTTCAATTCCGCCTCATTTACTTTTACCGGATATCGATCCCTTAATTGGGTCACCCAATCTTTTTCCAGTGCTCTTTGATAATCAGCGATCACCACTCCTTTTTGTTCTTCAAAGGAACCATCACCATAAAGTGATTGATTTCTTTCATAAAAGTTGCGAAGCTGGTGGGTATCATTTTGAGCTTTATCCCAAACTTTTATCTCCGATACATTAAACATGAGTACCGCGTTCTTGTACTCATTGATGATCATCGAGTAGGTTTCCTTTGGAAGGGCCACCTTTTTCTGAGCACGCAGGGCGGTTTCATAGTATTTAATTTCTGAAAGATAGGCCGTATCCCTGTCAAATCCCATTTCTTTAGCATCGAGTACTTTAAGTTTGAAATCCAGGTAGAGGTTTAAATAATCTTCCAGTTCTTTAAATTCAATATTTGAAGTCCCAGGGTGGTTTTTCTTATAAACCCACATAAATTCTTTACTACTTACAGGTTTCCCATTAATACTGGCTACATTTTGTGCAAATGCGCCGGCAAAGGTCATACTGAAGAAGATAATGCAACAAGTTTTTCTCACGAAAGATATATGCTATATATATTTTAAGGCATAAAAGTAATAAATAAAGGCACTATAATAAGATATTTAACTAATTTTAACAGAAAAAAGATTTCCAACAAAATCAGCAATAATGGGTAGCGAACTAACAACCAACGGAGACGCTTTACGTTTATTTTTTACAGATGATATTTATTTGATTAAGGGGGAGGAAGGGTTTTCAACTGGAGAAGTACTGGAGTCTGATCTACAGAAAGTTAGCGCGCCGATTCCTGCGGAACCTATTGCTGCGGCGGATTTAGAAAATCCGGTGTCAGGGGTGGATACAGGTACTGTAGCTGCGGTTACTCCAATTCCTGCTCCTGTAATCCCTTCAGTCACGATCCCGATAACGATTCCTCAATTTCCTGCTATTGAAAAGCCAGCTGCCTTATCTTTCAAGTATCTTGGTCAGAATAAAAAGAAGATCCTTATTTTGGTAAATGATGCAGATCATGAGGTGAGTGATGAGGCAGGCAGAGAACTGTTGCGTAAAATCGTAAAATCGATCAATCTGACGGCCAGTGATTTTGCATTGTTAAATTATGCTAAATACCCGAAAACCAGCTTCTTGGATTTGCAGCAGCATTTTTCGAGCGTTTTGGTATTCGCTTTTGGCGTATCAGCGGCAGATTTACAGCTGCCTTCACATCCGGAGAATAAGATCGTGATGGAGGGGGATGTCCGCGTAATTTTCTCAGGAGAATTGAGAAAACTGGAACAGGATCCAGGCGGAAAGAAAACATTATGGGGAAGCCTTAAACAATTAGGACTATGATCACTGAATTGGTATTTGCCACAAATAATAAACATAAAACAGAAGAAGTCGGCAATTTATTGCGCGGCCAATATAAAGTATTGAACCTGTCGGATATCGGATGTACCGTAGACATTCCGGAAACAGGAAGCACATTTGCGGAGAATGCGACCTTAAAAAGCCAGTATGTATTGGAAAATTACCAGTTGGATTGCTTTGCTGATGATAGTGGTTTGGAAATCGAAGCCTTAAACCAGGAACCAGGGATCTATTCTGCCAGGTATTCTGGAATTAAGGATGATGCTGCAAATTTAAATCTTGTGCTGCAAAAGATGGAAGGGCAAACCAATCGAAAAGCCCGTTTTAGAACGGTAGTTTCCCTTTTCAAAAATCAGCAGAACTATCTTTTCGAAGGCATTATTAACGGTCATATCGCCGAAAAACCAATGGGTACGCAAGGTTTCGGATACGATCCGATTTTTGTCCCAGACGGTGATGACATCAGTTTTGCCCAAATGAGTATGGAGCAGAAAAATGAAATCTCACACCGTGCCATTGCCATGCGTAAGCTTATTGCTTTTTTGAAGGAGCAGTAACTGGTTTTGTTGTCGGGTTAAGAATAGCGGCTTTAATTGGAGCCGCTTTTTTTTTAATTACTTTTTTAAGACTATCTATTTGGGCGCTGTCTACCTTTAATGGGATAGCCTTTAATGCTTTTGTTTTTAAAGAATCTGGATTAAGGGAACCCGCTTTAGTTGCACTTGCTTTAATCGCTTCTTTTTTTATGGCCTCAGTGGAAGGAACCGGAACGCCATTGATACTTTTCGGCAGAGATTTCCCTGGAAGGATCTCCTTTTCAGAAATTGGCTTCCCATCAGGAGGGGCTACAGTGGCTTCTTTCTCATCTTTCTTTTCAGCCGGTGGTTTTGGCCCTTTAGGACCAGCTGGTTTCTTTGCGCCAGGTTTCGGTTTCGGCTTTCCATTGATGACTTCTTTCTTCGACAATGGCCTTAATTCCGGCTTCCAGATAAACCCGGTTAAGAAAACATCTGCTTTAAGCTCCTTAATCGGGGTTCTTACCCCTTCAGTATCTTTAATAGTGATGATCTCACTGATCTCTTTTTCCTTAAAAATGATCTTAATCCGGCTGCTGACCGTCTGGTTCATCTCTGTATAAATACTGTCTTTTTCCCTGTTGAAATAGATACTTTCCGCATTTCCATCTACAAACATCCTGTTCAGCTTGCCATTCACGAAAAATCCGGTGATCAGTTTCCCTTTGATTTGGTTGAACCTGGCAGAATCTAAATTTACATTCACCATAAAGGCGCTGCTGAGTACTTGTGATGTATTCAGTTGTTTATCTTTTAGTTTCAAATAAATGGTATCTCCAGTTTGCTGGGAACCTTCCGACCATAGTATTGGTTTGCCGTACCAGCGAAGGGTAGAGTCAGAACTGGTGTAGAACAAGGAGTCTGCTCTGGCCTGCATATTGGACTTGTAAACCCTCACATTGTGATAAGCCTTAATGATTCTTGTTTTTACCGTATCCGAAGGGTTAAAAGGAATTGAATCTTTGGCCATTACCGCATTCGCTGCTTTTACTGCTCCATTTTTAGCGCCTGCCACTGTTTTAGCTCCGGCAATGGCTTTATTTCCTGTATTGGTTTTTGCGCCTGAAATTGCCTTGTTTACTGCGCCTGCTTTATTTCCTGCCAGTGCTCCTGCAGTTTTTTTGGCCTCAGCGGCTGCCTTTTTCAGTGGATCTGTATTACCTTTCTCCAGCGCCGTTTTTGCGGAGTCTGTCAGCGATTCCGGCTGGATCACTTCCGCGGCCTTCAATACCACCAATATGGTGCTGTCTGCAACTATCTTTTTTGCGCCTTTTTTACTCAAGGGGGCTTCTTTCTTTTTTATAGGAATAGGATTACTTTTCAAGGTAATGGAATCCTTTTTCAAATGATCAGCGTCGTTTTTCAGTAGAATCGAGTCCTTTTTTAAGGGAGGGTTTCCTTTAGAGAGCGAACCGGCTGTACTGGGCAGCTTTGTTTTGCTGGAATCCGCAGCGCCCAGAGGGATTGCTGCAACCGGTTGTTTATCTTTTTTCTTATCTTTTCTTGGATCAGTCTCCGCAACTACAGCCGGTTTTTTGGTACCAACCTTCTCTTCCGGTGCTTCCTCTGCTTCTCCCATCTCATTGTCTTTCTTCAACACAGGGGAGGAGATTAATTTTAAGGTTTTAAGGAGTACCATCTGCGTTTCGAGCGTATCGGCACCCATCCATAAAGTATCCGGGACAAGTTTCTTACCCACCATAATAGAATCGGAAGTTCCCAGGCCTACATAAGGGTTTTTCGTCACCACCGTACGCTGGTCAATTTTGTAGTAATAGCCCAATTGACCGTACATCACGGTTTTATCCACCGTATCTCTAAACACAATGTTGCGGACGGCCTTACCGTATCCGGCAATCCCGTCATAATATAAACTGTCTCCTTTTAGCGATTTGGAACCTGTGGTATACAAGTTTTTTTTGCCGAAGTAAGCATATTGGGTTTTCGTATTGTAGGCACCGTTTTCTGTGTAAAGGTTGTCGTCTTTACCCATGATATTAGTTGGGCCATAGAAATAAGTCCAATTCGTTAAAGTGTTATACCTTAGCGTATCCGATTTAATGGTGGTTTCCGGGGTAACTACAACCACATTGTAGCGGAAGTAGGCGTCCCGGCTATTAGAAAAATAATAGCCGTTTTTGCTGGTCAGCGTTACGTCTTTATTGACAATCTTTCCACCAGTTACATAAGTTCCAACTTTACTGCCCAGGTTATAATCCAGGATATTAGTAGTTAAAATCGACTCTTTGTCGATCATTTTCACATTACTGGTCAAGTGTGCATTTTTTGTATTCCCATCATAGGTTAACCGATCCGAGTAAATATTGATCGTATCTGCCTGGTTGATGTGTACATTGCCAAAGGCATCAAACATATTTTTAGCTTCATAAAATATAGCACTATCGCAAGCCAAAGTCGCATTGTCCTGTTGAAATACCGGATTTCTCAGATAAGTCGTATTGCTATTCTTTTCTACCCTTGCACGCTGAGAGCTTTTAAGAATGATTTTGGTCTTCTGCTGAGCAAGTAGAGAAAACGATAGTAGAAATAAAATGAAAAAAATATATAGTTTCTGCACGTTACAAAGTTAGTTTTTTGCTTACCATTTTCATCAGAATAAATGGAGTTCAATTGCGCTATTTTTTTGTCTCCTAAATAGATCTGGAAATAGCCTTAGGGATCTTCTGATTGTCGCTACCCTCTAAACGTATAAATTACAATTATTGCTATACCGATCAAATTAAAATCCATTAGTAAATGCTATTTTTGAAAGATGTTACCTCTTCATCAATTTAAAGCATATATCCAGCAAAACGCCTTTTTCTCTAACGATGACCAGATTCTTCTGGCAGTGAGTGGGGGGAGGGATTCCGTTTTAATGGCCCACCTGTTTAAACTGGCAGGCTATAATTTTGGAATCGCACACTGCAACTTTAACTTAAGGGGCGAAGAATCTGTTCGTGATGAACATTTTGTGAAAATGCTGGGCACAACTTTAGGTGTACCCGTTTATGTAAAACATTTTCAGACGAAAGCATATGCCAATACGCATAAGATTTCCATTCAAATGGCGGCCAGAGACCTGCGTTACCATTGGTTTGAGGAATTGAGCAATCAGGAAGGTTACCAGCGTATTGCGCTGGCACAGCACCAGGACGATGCTATAGAAACCGTCTTGTTGAATTTAACTCGGGGTACAGGCATTGCCGGATTACATGGCATCTTGCCGAAAAGAGGAAAACTGATCAGGCCGCTGCTATTTTTAACACGTACCGCAATTAATGATTTAATCGATGCTGAAAACATTGATTATGTCGAAGACAGCTCCAACCTGAGCGCCAATTATGCGAGAAACAAAATCCGTTTAAAGGTCATTCCGCAGTTAAAGGAAATCAATGCAAGTCTGGAACTTACTTTTCAGCACAATATTCAGCGTTTCGCTGATACGGAACAGGTCTTACAGCAAGTGGTCACGGAATTGCGCAATGTGATGTTTAGAACTGAACACGACGGTATTTATCTATCCATTGAAAAAGTAAAAAGCCTGAATCCACAGAAACTGCTGATGTTTGAACTCTTGAAACCTTACCATTTTTCGGAAGCGGTGATTGCCGATCTGATCCAGGCATTGGACAAACAAAGCGGGATCTCTTTTTTCAGCAGCAGTCACCAGCTCACTTTAAATAGAGATGAACTCATCATCAGTCCAATACTATCAGTAGAAATCGGACAGCATTTACTCTGGCACCCAACAGCAGATAAACTAGAAACGCCAAATGGGACTTTCAGCAGCATTCGACTGAGCAAAGCAGCATTTGATGAAAATTACCAGATCGAAAGAGATCCTTGCAAAGCCTACCTCGATACCGATCAATTGATTTATCCCTTGATTGTGAGAAACAGGCAGCCAGGTGATAAATTCAAACCTTTCGGAATGAAACACTATAAAAAGCTCAGCGACTTTTTTATCGATGAAAAAGTTCCGCTTACCAGAAAAGATACGGTACCGATTTTGCTGAATGGAAATGGTGAGGTGATCTGGGTAGCTGGAATGCGCCAGGACAACCGCTATAAGCTGGACCCTGCCACAAAAAATATTACTATTTTAACCTTCTCAGCGCCATATATTACAAATTCTAAACAATCTTAACCCGGTTGCTTTACTATGCAAAGGAAAAAAAAAGTAACTTTATTGAAAATTATATAGATGGGGAACCGATACGCATTTTTGGAGAAACAATATATAGGCCGCGATTATATCCGAATCTGTATTCGTTTGGTCATGGCTGCATTTTGTTTTGCGGCTTATGTTTACGAACGTGACCGCGACAATACCCAGGACTTATTCCTGGTAGTCGGTTTCGGGATCATTGGTGTTTCCATTATTTTGATGTTCATGATTCAATATAAAACCATTATTGAAGACAAGAAGATCCTGATCGACGGATTATGGTCTGCTAGAAAGGTAGAAATCGACCTCAATACCATTAAAAGCGTCAGAAAAGATACTTATAGCAATTACCTGTTCAACAATCCTGTGTATAACCTGCACCGTAAAGGAAGTGTACGCTTCTATTCCTCTGGAAAAGATGCTGTTGTGCTGACCGATCATGATGGTTTTGAATACTTCATTGGTACCCAACGCCCCAATGAGATGTATTTGGTCATAAAAGACCAGATGAAATCTTAAATAATTGCATTTGTTTAACACAAAGCTCAGTTTAAGTATTGTTCTTTGCATCTGTAAAAACAAAAGAAATCAAACCGTTTTTCTGGATTGGTGTTGTCTTTACAGCACGTTAAGCAAGCGCTTGTGTCAGAGTAACATCACACAGCCTGATTCGTGTATTTGAGATAAGAATATCACAAAAAACAAATTCGCTAGAATGAAAATAGGTATTGTTTGTTACCCAACTTTTGGAGGTAGTGGTGTAGTCGCTACTGAATTAGGTAAAGCGCTCGCTGATGAAGGACATCAGGTACATTTTATTACTTATAGTCAGCCTGCACGCCTCGACTTTTTCTCTGCCAACTTATTCTATCATGAAGTATCTGTAAGGGACTATCCTTTATTTGACTACGCACCTTATGAATCTGCCCTGGCGAGTAAACTCGTAGATGTAGTTCGTTTTGAGCAGCTGGATATCCTCCATGTTCATTATGCCATTCCACATGCCTCAGCAGCATTTATGGCCAAGCAAATCCTGGAAACTTATGGAATCAATATTCCTTTTGTCACCACTTTACACGGAACAGACATCACCCTGGTAGGGAAAGATCCTACCTATAAACCTGTGGTTACCTTCTCTATTAATAAGTCTGATGGCGTAACCACGGTATCCCAAAATCTGAAAGAAGATACAGAAGCACATTTTGAGATCACCAACGAGATCAAAGTGATTCCTAACTTTATCGATTTCAACCGCTTTAGCTTAAAGCCAAAAGATCACTTTAAAAAAGCAATCGCACCTAATAACGAGCGCATCTTAATCCATACGTCTAACTTTAGAAAAGTGAAACGTACCCAGGATGTAATCCTGACATTTGAAAAGATTCAGAAAACAATCCCTTCTAAATTACTGATGGTAGGGGATGGTCCTGAACGTGTGTATTGTGAGCAGTTGTGCAGAGACCTGGGCATTTGCGAACATGTACGCTTTTTAGGGAAACAAGATGCGATAGAAGAAATTCTTTCCGTGTCGGATTTATTCCTGATGCCTTCGGAATCTGAAAGTTTTGGTTTGGCTGCATTAGAAGCAATGGCTTGTAAAGTACCTGCGATTACTTCTAACGCCGGTGGATTGCCAGAATTAAATGTTGACGGCTTCTGCGGTTTTATGAGTAATGTAGGAGATGTAAATGATATGGCTGCTAAAGGAATTCTGATTCTGGAAAATGATGAGGTGTTACAGCAGTTTAAAGAGAACGCCTTTATCAGAGCGCAAGACTTTGACCTGAAGAAAATTCTGCCAGTTTATGTAGACTATTACACGCAGATCATTGAAGAAGCAAAAATCAATAATCCTGTGAAGGGTGGTTTGAAAGCAGCAACCAAATAAGTTGAGTTGTTTTAGGAAAACACCTTCAAGAACAGTACACCATAAAAAGAAAGGCCTTTGGATCATCCAAAGGCCTTTCTTTTTATATTTTAATACCCAATTATATTCCACTCAGGTACTATAAAATCATTCCCTAATTATTTTACAGGAGCAAATACCAGGCAAACCGGTGCACCTACGGAAATTCTTTTTCCGGTGTCGGTCAGCGCGCCTGTTTCCAGGTTACGTTCAAAAATCACCACATCATTCGTATACTGGTGTGCAACCAGCAAATATTTTCCTGTTGGATCGATCGCAAAATTCCTCGGACCTTTTCCTAAAGTAGGTACATATCCTCTAACGCTTAGCAACCCACCTTTCTCAATAGCAAAAATGGTGATCTTATTTTCTGAACCTCTGTTGCTCGCGTACAAAAACTTGCCATCTGGCGATAAGTGAATATCAGCTGCACCATTTTCTCCTTTGAAACCATCTTCGGTAATTTTAGTTTTCTGAATTTCGGTCAGGTTCCCATCGCTATAACTGAATACAGTGATCCCTCCATCAATTTCATGGATCAGGTAAGCGTACTTGCTGTCTTTACTGAACACCAGGTGTCTTGGGCCAGCTCCAGGAGTGATGGCAACGCTGTCTTTAACCGTCAATACTTTATTACCGCCATCAGGATTGTAGGTGTATAAATAAACCTTATCTGTCCCTAAATCGTCTACGACAAGATATTTATGGTCTGGTGTAAATTGTGCCATGTGCACATGAGCACTTCCCTGACGGGCTTTATCTATGCTTTTTCCTGTATGTTTAACCAATTGTTTGATGGCGGATAGAGCACCACTTTTTTCAATGCCAAATACGGAGATACTGCCACCTGAATAATTTGCGGTAATCACATTCTTTTTATCTGCGATCACATAACAAGGATCTGCACCATTGGTGGCTTGTTTATTTAAGAAGGTCAGCTTGCCGGATGCCGCATCAAAGCCAAAAGCACTGACAGCACTGGTTTCTGAAGTTTCATTTACTGCATAAATTGCTTTATTACCATCACCTAAAGCCAGGTAACTTGGGTTCTCCACGTTTTTGGTCACAGTTTTTGCTTTAACAGCAGCGGTGTTAGTGTCGAAATCGTACACATAAATCCCTTCACTTTTCCCTGTATTCGTATAGGTACCTACAATTAAATTATAATCTTTTTTCTGTGCGCAGCTTTGTAGTGCCAGCATAATAACCGGGAAAAATAAGAGTTTCTTCATGAGGGCTAATTTATTTAAAATTATCTTAAAAAAACAAAAGCCTGTTCCTTACAGAAGTAAAGAACAGGCTAATGGTATTTTATTGGATCTTTTTACAAGAAATTACTTGATCAGATGCTTGATCTGAATCAATTCATGCTCTTCTAAATATCTCCATCTTCCACGAGGAAGGTCTTTTTTAGTCAGGTTACCGTAAACGACACGGTCAAGTTTCACAACATCATAACCTAAGTGTTCAAATATTCTTCTGACGATTCTATTTTTACCACTGTGGATCTGAATACCGATCTCTTTTTTACTACCACCGGCTACATAAGAAATGTTATCAGGTTTGATCAAACCATCTTCCAATTCTAATCCGAACTGGATTTTGTTGAAATCACCCTGACTTAAAGTCTTACTTAATTCTACATGATAGATTTTAGTGATGCCATTTCTTGGGTGAGATAATTTATCAGCAAGATCGCCATCATTGGTCATCAATAATAAACCTGTAGTATTACGGTCTAATCTTCCTACCGGATAAATACGTTCTCTGCTTGCTTTCTCTACCAATTGCATTACCGTACGACGTTCCTGAGGATCATCAGTAGTCGTAATGTAATCTTTAGGCTTGTTTAATAACACGTAAATTTTCTTTTCGCGTTTCAACAACTCACCATTATAACGGATTTCATCTTTCGCAGGGTCGATTTTATGACCAAGCTCAGAAATTGCTTCCCCATTTACAGATACTACACCAGCAGCAATCAGTTCATCCGCTTTACGACGGGAACAAATTCCTGAATTGGCGATGTAACGGTTTAAACGAATTAAGCCATCATCTTTAACGAAAGGTGCTTTTCTGCTGCGCATTGTGGTATTGCTACCTTCTTCGCGGTCAGGACGTGCATCACGAGGTTTGAAATCTCTTGAACCACCTTCGTCTTCTCTTTTTCTAAAAGGTCTGCTGTCCGTACTTCTTGAAGCGCCACCTTTATTATCATCAAATTTCCTGAAAGGCTGATCCCCTTTTCCGAAATGATCTTTCTTTATATAACTACGTGTTTTGTCAGAAGGAGGTACGTCTCTTGAGCTACCTGCACTATGAGGTCTTGAACTACCTTCACGTGGTTTGAAATCTCTTGAACCACCTTCACGTGGTTTGAAATCTCTTGAACCGCCTTCGCGTGGTTTGAAATCTCTTGAACCACCTTCACGTGGTTTGAAATCTCTTGAACCGCCTTCACGTGGTTTGAAATCTCTTGAACCGCCTTCGCGTGGTTTGAAATCTCTTGAACCGCCTTCACGTGGTTTGAAATCTCTTGAACCGCCTTCACGTGGTTTGAAATCTCTTGATCCACCTTCACGTGGTTTGAAATCTCTTGATCCACCTTCACGTGGTTTGAAATCTCTTGAACCGCCTTCACGTGGTTTGAAATCTCTTGAACCACCTTCGCGTGGTTTGAAATCTCTTGAACCACCTTCACGTGGTTTGAAATCTCTTGAACCACCTTCGCGTGGTTTGTAATCCCTTGATCCGCCTTCACGAGGTTTGAAGTCTCTTGATCCACCTTCTCTTGGGTTAAAATCTCTCGGGCCACCAAATTTTTTATCTTTCCCCTCTTTGTCGTCAAACTTGCTTTTATCTCTGTAAGAAGAGTCTCCTCCGCTACGATTTTGGCCTGTTGAACTTCTGTTGCCCGATTTGGACTTGTCATCCCGACTGTTCCTGTTGTTGTCTTTCATCATGATACGCTATTATTCCGCATAATTTATGCGGGTGCAAATTTAGTAAAAATCGAGCAATTTATTGCTACTATTTTGCGAAGTTGTAAGAGTTGTAAAAAATCGTGGTTTACGAGTGTTTAAACGTTGATTTTGGAAGCAGTTTTTGTAAAAGGTTGATAGTTAAGATAATATACGTTATCTTTGCAAACGTTTTAAAATTATTAACCAAAAAAAGGAGGAAAATGATAAAGAAACACATAATAACATTAACGGTAATTATAACATTACTGGTAATCGCAAAAGTGTTTGCTTACAACATGCCCCAAGCAGCAAAAAGTCTTTTAAAAGAAGAAAAAATAACAAAAAATACGGATACATTAGTATCAGAGATCGAGGAGCCAGCTCAAACAATGGCTGATCTAAAATTTGCAGAGGAAGGACTACCATTAGGGGATGCGATTGTGGAGCGGAAAATGGAAAAGGCCCTTGCTAAATTTAGTTACAGTAATCTACAAACCAACCGTTTGCACAATAAAGCAGCAGAATGGTTTCCTGTAATAGAACCCATACTTGCCGCCTACGGCATTCCTGAGGACTTTAAGTATATGCCTTTAGTGGAATCAGGGTTAAAAGCGGGCGTTTCTCCAAAAGGAGCAGCAGGATTCTGGCAGTTTATGCCGGCTACTGCACGCAGCTATGGTTTGAAAGTAAATTCGAAAGTTGACGAACGTAATAACTTACGCAAGTCTACGATCGCCGCCGCCAAATACATCAAAGAACTCTACGGAATATTTGACAATTGGGCACTCGTTGCGGCCGCCTATAATGTGGGAGATAACCACATGCGTAAACAGATCAACAGACAAAAACAAGACAACTATTTCAAGATGAAACTAAATAGCGAAACCGCTAGTTACGTTTACAAATTGATTTCCATGAAACAAATCATGGAATTTCCAAACCAGTATGGTTATAAAGCGTCAAGAGCGTTTTTAGCATACAGTGCGGAGAAGGCTGCCAGCGAAGCAGACAAAGTAGAGCGGGCAGAGTAATAAAAAAATTGACAAAGGGGGGAGCCGGAATTTATTCCGGCTTTTTGTTTTCTCGGAAAATCACTATTTTACTCGCCTATGAAACTGTTAAAATTGCGCATTACCGGGATGACTTATACACCGGGCGAAACTCTCCTCATCAGTTTTGAGCCAATAGCAGCAGAAAAACCTGTTTACCTGGCCGGACAATTCTTAACGCTTGTATTTGAGCGGAATGGAAAAGAATTGAGAAGATCATATTCCCTTTGCAGTTCCCCAGATCTGGAGGAACCTTTGGCAATTGCCATCAAAAGAGTAGAAAATGGAGAGATTTCCAGACTGCTGCACCACAATACGGCTGTTGGTGAGGAGCTGACTGCATTGGAACCGAACGGACAATTCAGCTATATTCCGCAGGAAGACATCAAAAGAACGGTGTTTTTATTCGCCGCAGGAGTAGGCATCACACCATTATTCTCGATATTGAAGACGGCATTGACCGTTGAAAAACATACTAAAGTCATTTTAGCTTACAGTAACAAATCTGCGGAAGGCAGCCTTTTCTATCAAGAACTGAACGAATGGCAGGCAAAATATCCAGACCGCCTAAAAATCATTTACCTTTTCAGTACGGCCAAAAACCTGATGATGGCCCGCTTAAACGGACAGCTGATTGAACGTATTGTAGCGGAAAATCTGGAATTTGAAAAAGACGATGCCTTGCTGTACACCTGCGGCCCCGTAGATTATATGGATGTCTGCAGAATTACACTATTGAACCTGGGTTTCCATCAGGCACAGATCAAAAAAGAAACGTTTGTGCTGCCGGAAGATGAGGCCGATGAAGACGATACGACAGAAAAGGTCATAAAAGACACGAATACCTATTCCGTGATCCTCCATTTTAAAGGAGAAATCAAGGAAATCAATGTGCCTTACCAGCAAAGCATATTAGATGCAGCTTTAGAACAAGGCATTAACCTGCCATACAGTTGCCATGCGGGGATATGCAGCACTTGTACTGCCAATTGCATCAAGGGGCGGGTCAGGATGGATTACAATGAAGTTTTAATGGACAACGAAATTGAAGCGGGAAGAGTGTTGGTTTGTACCGGACACCCCACTGAAAACGGCACCACATTAGTTTGGTAAAAATGATCAGCCATAGCGCTGTAAACTTTTCTTTTGATAAAATTTTTAGCATTTTTGTGGCTGAAAATTTGTTGTCTTAAATATATAGATATCAGTATTGTTTTAATAAAAATATGAGCAAAAATACCGTTGACCTGGGCGAGCAAAAGGATGTAGAAGTATATGGTGCCAGGGTACATAACCTTAAAAATATAGACATCTCCTTTCCCCGAAACCAGCTGGTAGTCATTACCGGATTAAGTGGAAGCGGAAAGTCCTCTTTAGCATTTGATACGATTTATGCGGAGGGACAGCGTAGGTACATGGAAACTTTCAGTGCCTATTCCCGCCAGTTTATGGGTGGAATGGAGCGTCCTGATGTGGATAAAGTATCAGGATTGAGTCCGGTAATTGCCATCGAGCAAAAAACAACCAGCAAAAATCCAAGATCTACTGTAGGTACCATCACTGAAATCTACGATTTTATGCGTTTACTGTATGCGCGTACTGCGGATGCCTTCTCTTACAATACCGGAGAGAAAATGGAGCGCATGAGCGAAGATCAGATCCTGAGCAATATCTATAAGAAATTTGAAGGGATGCCGGTCAATATCCTTGCGCCTGTAGTAAAAGGACGTAAAGGACATTACCGCGAGCTATTCGAGCAGATCCGTAAACAAGGCTATATTAAAGTGCGCATCGATGGAGAAATCCAGGACATGAGCCCTAAAATGCAGGTGGATCGTTATAAAATCCACGACATTGAGGTGGTGATAGACCGATTGATCATCGATAAAGAAGACCAGAAACGTTTACAGGACTCCCTGCAATCGGCAATGAAGATGGGAAAAGGCATCATTAAAATCAGTGATAAAGACAACAATGTATCCCATTTCAGTCGATTCCTGATGTGCCCGACTACCGGAATCTCTTATGATGAACCACAGCCCAACAGTTTCTCTTTCAATTCTCCTTATGGCGCCTGCGAAAGCTGTGACGGTTTAGGCTATATTTTCGTGATTGATAAGGAATCGGTGATGCCGAACCCTAAATTGAGCATCATGAACGGTGGTTTAGCACCATTAGGTGAATACCGCGACATCTGGGTGTTCCAGGTATTGAAAGCCCTAGCTAAAAAGTATAACTTCTCTTTATCTACTCCATTGGAAAAACTGACAGAAGAACAGATCGGGATCATCCTGGACGGTTCTCATGAGCTTTTAAGTGTGGCTGTAGAATACAACAAGTGGAATGTGCAAAACTACCAGATCACCTTTGATGGGATCATTAAACTGCTGGAAGAACAGCAGGAGAAAAAGGGGGAAGGCGCAATCGACGATATGGAAACTTTTCGTAAACTGAAAACCTGCCCGGTTTGTAATGGTGCAAGGTTGAAGAAGGAAAGTTTACACTTTAAAATTGACGGCAAAAACATCTTTGAGCTGGCAGAAATGGATATCAACAGCTTAAAAACTTGGTATGTAGACCTGGAAAGCCGCTTGTCGGAACGCCAGAATACCATTGCCAAAGAAATTCTTAAAGAAATCAGAACCCGGTTGGGCTTCCTGACGGACGTAGGGTTAAATTACCTTTCCCTGGACCGTACGGCACGTACTTTATCCGGTGGAGAGGCGCAGCGGATCCGTTTGGCCACACAAATCGGCTCTCAGCTGATGAATGTGATGTACATTCTGGATGAGCCGAGTATCGGCTTGCACCAGCGCGACAATGAGCGCTTAATTGGCGCTTTAAAAAACCTGAGGGATCTTGGCAATACCGTATTGGTAGTAGAACACGATAAGGACATGATTCTGGAAGCAGATCACGTAATTGATGTGGGGCCTGCTGCAGGTGTACGCGGTGGACAAATTGTTGCACAGGGTACGCCGGCAGAGATTCTGAAATCAGATACCTTGACTGCAGCGTATTTAAACGGTAAAAAAGGAATTGAAATCCCTAAAAAACGTAGAAAAGGAACCGGTCATAAACTGTCCATCATCAAAGCAAGTGGACATAATTTAAAAGATGTTTCAGTAGATTTCCCATTGGGTAAATTCATTGCCGTGACCGGTGTGTCCGGAAGCGGAAAATCCAGTCTGATTACGGAAACATTATACCCCATCTTAAACCATCACTTTTTCAGGGCCAAGAAACATCCTTTGCCTTATGAAAAGATCAATGGCATTAAAGAAATTGATAAAGTCATTGAAATCGACCAGGCACCGATCGGGCGTACGCCTAGATCGAACCCTTCTACTTATACAGGCGTGTTTTCTGACATCAGAAACCTCTTTGTACAATTACCGGAAGCGAAAATCAGAGGGTATAAACCAGGACGTTTCTCTTTCAATGTAAAAGGTGGAAGGTGTGAAACTTGTCAGGGGGGAGGAATGAAAGTCATCGAAATGAACTTCCTTCCAGATGTACAGGTGCCTTGCGAAGAATGCGGGGGAAGACGATACAACAGGGAAACCCTGGAAGTACGTTACCGCGGTAAATCCATCAGCGATGTGCTTGATATGAGCATTGAAGATGCTTGTGATTTCTTCGAAAACATGCCGGTGATCTACCGTAAAATCAAAACCCTTAAGGACGTAGGTCTAGGTTACATCACTTTAGGGCAGTCTTCTACCACGCTTTCCGGCGGAGAAGCACAGCGCGTGAAATTAGCGACCGAACTCTCTAAAAAAGATACCGGAAAAACATTTTATATTCTGGATGAACCGACTACTGGCTTACATTTTGAGGACATCAATGTACTCCTTGGTGTGCTGAACGAATTGGTAGAAAAAGGAAATACCGTGCTGGTGATTGAGCATAACCTGGATGTGGTAAAAGTAGCGGATTGGGTGATCGATTTAGGAGAAGAAGGTGGTGCCGGCGGTGGCAGGATCATCTTTGAAGGAACCCCTGAAGGATTGGTACAAAACCCGATCAGTTTAACCGGTAAATTTTTGAAGAAAGAAATGGGTTTATAAAAAAAATAATATGTCAGTTTTCCTGAATGCCTATTTGCCCGATACAGATCCATCGAGTAAAAAACAGGCCGTAGATCCTGGATTAACGAAACAAAGTACAGAATCGGCAGCTTCCCCTTATAAATTGGTGGAAGCCGCCGATATAAAAGGCATGCTGAAAATCAGGATGCCTTTTTCGCATAAAGGCACTTATGGTCATGCTTTGCTGATTGCAGGCGCACAAAAAACGATGGGTGCAGCGATTCTCTGCGCCAAGGGAAGTTTGTATGCTGGCGCAGGCTTGGTCAGTCTTTCTATTCCAGAGCAGGGCTTAACCGCACTGAATAGCATCTTGCCAGAGGTGATGTATCTGGAGCGTGCAGAATTACTCAGACCTAGAACATTAAATCACTATAATGCGATCGGGATAGGGCCTGGTATTGGCCGAATGGCGGAGCGTCAGCACATCATGCAAGCTATTTTTGAATTGAAACAACCGGCAGTAATTGATGCCGATGCTTTAGCGATATTAAAAGCACATCCGGATTCATTCCATCAGCTGCCAAAAGACTCGATCCTTACTCCGCATGTAAAAGAGTTTGATCAGCTCTTTGGTGCCCATGAAAACTGGTGGGAGCGTTTACAGACGGCCAGAAGAGAGGCTAAAAAAAGAGGGATCATTATCGTCCTTAAAAATCAATATACTTTCATTATCGATCATGAAGGTGATGTGTCTATCAATCAAACGGGAAATCCGGCGATGGCACAAGGCGGGATGGGAGATGTATTAACAGGGATGCTGACTGCCTATCTGGCTCAGGGATACAGCTCGAAAGCTGCGGCATTACTGGCTTGCTATTTTCATGGTAAATCCGGCGATGAGCTGAGCAGCACGCATTTCAATGTCACCGCCTCACAAGTTGCGATGCAGGTTCCTCTGACTGTAAAAAGTTTAGCTAATTTTTAGACCCCGCCCATGGCAATCATCTGATCCATAGTCGGACCAGGAGAACCACCTCTTTTTTCTAAAGTAACGGCAAAGGCCTCAGCACCTGCAATTTCTTTCATTTTCAAAAGAATGTGACTGCTGTCTGCTTTTACATCAAATACACCTAGATCTACCGGTTTTCCTTTTACCAGTGCCCACAGCTGATACTGATGCGCTTCATCATTTTTAGGAAGGCTCATTTTAGAGTTGTCCAGCATGACATGGCGACCAGAAGTATGCCAATAAACCGTCATTTTCGCCTCAGGATCCATTTTCGTACCTGCTAAACGTACCGTTTTCCAATCCGGATCTGCCGGCATATCTGCGATCGTCTGCAATTCCTTATTGGTTTCCGTCATGTAATTTACCGTAGTGGCAAATCGCTGTTTCTCTTGATTTAAAGCAATAATCTGATTTTTGGCTGTGCCTAATTCCGTATGTGCAGAATAAAGGGCAACACCTGCCACCAGCAGTAATGCAGCACAGGCTGCCAGTGCAATTCGTAAAGTTCTTATTTTTGATTCATACCCTGCTGGATATAGCGGTACAGTTGTAGCTTGCTGAGGCTCGGCAACAGCTGAAACTACATTCACTGCTGTTTTTTCCTGAACTACCGGAGCTGTAGCAACAATTTCCCCAAGGATGATCGTTTCCAATTCTGGGGAAGGTTCAATCGCATTGTGCATGGCATATTTTTCCATAGCAAGCTCAATTGCAGTAATTTCGGCTTTTACTTCCGGATATTTTGCTGCCATTGCTTCGACTTCATGTTGTTCCTGCGTGCTGAGCTCGCCGAGAACATAAAGTTCTAGTATGCCTGATTCGATATATGCTTTTCCCTCTTCCACCTTAATTAAAATGCTTTCTTAATTCCATAATAGCCATTCGTATACGGGTTTTAACCGTACCTAATGGCAAATCCAATTCCTCTGCCGCTTCGACGTGAGTATACCCTTTAAAATAAACCATGCTCAACACCTTGTTGAATTCCGGTTTAAGTGCGGTTACCATGTCTTTCAAACCAATCACGTCCGCGTTGAAAGTTGTGTCTTTCTGCGAGTCAATGAAATCTACGTTATTTTCGATGTCTTGGTTTTTATTCGCGTTCTTAAAATCTTTTGAACGGAGCTTATCGATAGCTAAATTCCGGGCAATATTCATCATCCAGGTAAATAGACGCCCTTTTGTGGCATCATAATGATCTGCCGAATTCCAGATTTTTAAGAAAGTTTCTTGTAGAACATCTTCCGCAACCTCAGTATGCGAAACAATTCTGGAGATGACACCAAACAAGGAAGCTGAATACATATCATACAATGCCTTCATGACATTGGTATCCTGAGCTTTTAAAGCTAGGATGAGCTGATCTTCAGATAGGGATATTTTCTTTGTCGTTGTCAAGGTCTACTAATATACAGTAATACAGTAAACCTTAACAAGGAAAATTGAAAATTTGTTTTTTTTACAGAAGATTTAAATCAAATAGGTGTTTTTCAGCATGGTAAGAAGAACGTACCAATGGTCCGCTTTCTACATATTTGAAACCTTTGGCCATACCTACTTCTTTATATTTAGCAAACTGATCTGGATGAATCCAATCCAGTACCGGATGGTGGTTGCGGGTAGGCTGTAAATACTGACCTAAAGTCAGGATGTGCACGCCATTGGCTACTAAATCGTCCATTGCTTCAAAAACATCTTCTTCGGTTTCTCCTAAACCCAGCATAATGCCTGTTTTAGTTCTCAATCCGAAATCAGAAATGCGTTTAAGACACTCTAAACTTCTGTCGTATTTTGCCTGGATGCGCACTTGTTTGGTTAAACGTCTTACCGTTTCAATATTATGAGACATCACCTCTGGTCTTTCTTCCAGTACGCGGTATAAATTGTCCCAAATCCCTCTGAAATCAGGGATTAAAGTTTCTAAAGTAGTCTCCGGACTTTCTCTTCTGATGGCTTGTAAAGTCTCGGCCCAGATGATAGAACCACCATCTTTCAGGTCATCCCTATCTACGGAAGTGATCACACAATGTTTCACCTTCATCAGTTTTACAGAATTTGCCACACGATTAGGCTCATCCATATCCACGGCTAATGGTCTGCCAGTGGCTACTGCACAGAAAGAGCAGGAACGTGTACAGATATTTCCAAGAATCATGAAAGTTGCAGTACCTGCACCCCAGCATTCGCCCATATTCGGACAATTACCGCTTTCGCAAATCGTATGCAGTTTATGCGTGTCTACCAGACTGCGTACTTGTGCATATTCTTTACCAACAGGAAGCTTAACTCTAAGCCAATCAGGTTTACGTTGTACTGTGTTTGCGGAAACCACCGGAAGTTCAATCATAGGACAAAGTTAAGCAATAGGTTTGAATAGTTATAAAAATGCAAGGTTTAACAACGCTAATCTGACAGTTTTAAAAAAATATGTTAATCTTGTGGTCTAAATACTAAAGCGATGGCAACTTCAAAAATAACTTATAACGGAGGTTTAAGAACAACTTCTGTACATGAACGTTCTGGAAATGAAATCATAACGGATGCGCCGGTAGACAACCATGGTAAAGGGGAGGCGTTTTCGCCGACGGATTTGCTGGCTACTTCCTTAGGAAATTGTATGCTGACAATTGTGGGGATTGCTTCCGCATCACATGGTTTTAACATTGATGGGGCCACTGCAGAGGTCACGAAGATCATGGCCGAAAATCCAAGGAGGGTTTCGGAAATTGTAATCAATTTCCAATTCCCAGCTAATGGTTATTCTGATAAGGATAAAACGATCATCGAGCGTTCGGCACGTACTTGTCCGGTAGCCATGAGTTTACACCCTGATATCAAGCAAACGGTATCTTTTAATTATTAATCATTTCGGCAACCTCCTCCGCGGAGATGTCGCTATGTGACGCATCAAGAATACAATCTCCGTCTTTGATCAATAAGATCTGCGGAGATTCATGATGCACCTGAAAGGTTTCCGCGATATTTGCGGAGATCTCTCTGAACGCTACTAAATCAAGAAAATATAAATTGGTAGCTTCAGGGATTGCTTCCCAGTCTAGTTCAAAACGTCTTTTTGCCATACTGCTCACCGAACAGCGGGTACTGTGTTTGAAAATTAAACTGTAACCCTCATTATTCTTTATCTCGCTGATCTGTGTAAGATCAGTTATCTGTTTCCACTGCATCAAAATTCTTTTAATAGGTATTTTTATTTAGTCCTTATCTTCTTTTCTGCGGATAAGAGCTGTAAGCCGGACAAAGTTTGTTCGAGCAGGCTTGCAGCAGCGTAACCGCAGTCCCTACGCAGAGCAATAAAATGACTAATTTTTTCATTCTCAACTGATTTAAAAAATTTCTTCTACGAAATTACCAATTTTAATACGAAGAAACAAAGCTTTGCTAGATAGTAACTGACAGTTCAGACATTTTCAGCGCAGTAATAGCCGCCTCATCGCCTTTGTTGCCATGTTTACCGCCAGCACGGTCAATCGCCTGTTGTAAATCATTGGTAGTCAGTACACCAAAAATTACCGGCTTGCTATGTTTTACACTCACCTGAGTGATTCCATTGGCTACCGCATCACAGATGAAGTCGAAGTGTTTGGTCTCCCCTTGAATCACACAACCTAAGCAGATCACCGCATTCAGGTCCTGGTGTTTGTTCAATAGCAGGTCTGCAGCTGAAGTCAGCTCAAAAGTACCCGGTACCGCAATAGAAAGAATGTTTTCTTCTGCAACGCCGTGCTCAAGTAAGGTTTTTAAAGCGCCATTAAACAGGCTGCCTGTAATTTCTGCATTCCACTCTGCCACCGCAATCGCGATTTTATAGGCTGATCCATTAGGAACAGTCGTGTGTGAAAAGTCAGATAGGTTTTTAAGTTGTGTTGCCATACTGCAAATATAAGTAAAGGGTACAAAAAAAGGCTAGCCGTAATGGCTAACCTTTGTCATAATATTTTGCGATCATCCTACTTGGCTTGAACAGCAGCGCGTGCGATGAATTCATCGATCATAGCTGCTTCCTGGCTTTCCGGATATTGAGTTTTAATTTTCGTGTAAGCATCTTCTGCAGATTTGAAATCTTTCAGGTGCTCATAAACCAATCCTAGTTTTTTAAGGAACATTGGAGAAGTGAATTTGTTGCTCGCTTTATCAGCTGCTTTCTTGTAATAAGTAGCCGCTTGTTTGAAGTCTTTCAACTCACTGTAAGCATCACCTAATAAACCTAGTGCCAATGGATCTGCTACCGGACTTCCTGTTTCAGCATATTTACCCAAAGCTTCAGTTGCTTTTTTGTACTCCCCTTTACGCAAATAAATACCACCTAAATAAAGGTTAGCTAAGTTTGCAGATTTGGTGTTGTCGTACTCTTCCGCAATTTTTTCTAAACCTGGATAACCACCATCGCCATTGATTGCTTTATTGGCAAGAGAATCTACTCCAAGAAACTGTTCTGCTTTATACATTTTTGCCGATGCTTCTACTGCTCTGTCTTTTAGATATACATTTTGATACCAAAAGTAGATCCCAATTAATAGCACTACAGCGCCTGCAATGAACAAAAGGCTTTTTGAATTTTCTTCTAAAAAGGAACCCTTTCTTACCGGGTGACTCGTTTCTTTTTCTGTTGTAGACATTTTATTTAAAAAAATTAAGGATTGCAAAAATACATTTTTATAGGAAAGTATCAACCCCTTTCGAAGGATTTCTTAAACTTTGTTGCCTAAATGGTTAAACAGAACTACCTGATGGTTAATAATCTACTGCATAGGGGCTAAAACCTGGTTTAGAGGGCGAATGATAAAAGGAGCGCAGCAGATGAAAAATAAATGACACAGTCACTTTACTATATGACAAAGCTAAACGGTAACTTTGCTCCATACAACTATGTGGTTAAAAAACATTACACTCCTCAATTTTAAAAATTATTCTGACGCCAGTCTAAGTTTTTCCAAAACTGTAAATGCGTTTGTAGGGAATAATGGCGCAGGAAAAACCAATTTACTAGATGCCATTCATTACCTGTGTTTATGTAAAGGGTATTTCAATCCCATCGACAGTCAGCAGATTAAAACTTCCGAAGATCTTTTCCTGATCCAGGGGGATTTTGAACGCGAGCAGAAAAATGAGAAGATCACCTGTGGGGTAAAAAGAAATCAGAAAAAACAATTCAAACGGAATAAAAAGGAGTACGATAAACTGGCCAATCACATCGGTTTATTTCCATTGGTGATGATCTCTCCCTATGATACGACCATTATTATGGAAGGTTCTGAGGAACGCAGAAGGTTTATGGACAATGTGATTTCCCAAACGGATGCCCATTACCTGGATGAACTGATCCTGTACAACAAGCACATGGGGAACCGTAATGCGCTGTTGAAGCAGATCGCGGTGACCAGAAGTTACGATCCCACCTTATTAGAAATCTACAATGAACAACTGGTCCTCTCCGGCAATAAAATCTTTGCCAAACGGGAGCAGTTCATGGCCGACTTTATTCCTTTATTTAATAAATATTATCAGTACCTGACGGATGATAAAGAGGAGGTAAGCCTCACTTATCTGAGTCAGCTGAAAGACACGCCTTTTTCAAAGCTCCTGAGCCAGTCTATCGAGAAAGATAAAATCCTGGAACGTACCACGACAGGTATTCATAAAGACGACCTGATCTTTACCATTACGGCAATGCCTTTAAAGAAATTTGGTTCTCAGGGACAGCAGAAATCTTTTTTAATTGCTTTAAAATTAGCACAATATGCTTATCTTCAGAAGTTTAAAGGATTCAAGCCCTTGCTGTTACTGGATGATATTTTCGACAAACTGGACGACAGCAGGATGCACAAGCTGATGGAAATGGTATCTCACCATGACTTCGGGCAGATTTTTATTACAGACACCGGTAAAGAACGGGTGCTGGCAGTATTCGAGAAGATCGATGTAGCAGTTACCTTGTTCGAAGTAAATAACGGAGCAGTAGAAAATGCGTAAACCTAATGACATCACCTTAAAAGAAGGGATCGGCAAATTACTGAATGTGTATAAGCTGAAGGGGAAGTTCGACGAAACGACCATTATCGCCTTATGGCCGGAACTGATGGGCGTAGCCATTGGCAACCGCACCACACAGATCTACATTTTTCAAAAGAAACTTTTTGTGAGAATTGAATCTTCGGTGATCAAGAATGAACTGATGATGGTCAGAACCGGGATCATTGAAAAATTGAATGAACGTGCCGGTTCTGAAGTAATCACAGAAATCGTGTTTTTATAGTGGATTAATCTCCGCCACCGCCAAATATCCGGCTCACTAGCCAGATTAACAATGCCAATACCAATACAACAACGATAATGCCGGTCCATACGCCAGCTTTAAAAATGCCTTGTACCAGTTCACAGCTCATGAGCGTACTGGAAAGCAAAGCCACAAGTGCCAGTGGGAAATATCTTTTTGCGATCATAGGTTTTTCTTTACCTCTAATAACAAAGCAATTTCCCAATGGTTTTCTGGCGGTTTATTTACCGTTTACTTTCAAAAGTTCTACTTCGAAAATTAAAGTGCTGTAAGGTGGAATGTCTGCACCTGCACCACGCTCGCCATAAGCAAGGTTGTAAGGGATGAAGAACCTGTATTTTGAACCTGTAGACATCAACTGGATGCCTTCTGTCCATCCTTGAATTACGCGGTTTAATGGAAGAGAAAGCGGCTCGTTTCTATCATAAGAGCTGTCGAACTGTTTTCCATTCAATAAAGTACCTTTATAATGTGCCAATACCGTGTCTGTAGCTACCGGCTTAACACCTGTGCCTTCCTGAAGCACGATATACTGTAAGCCACTTGCGGTTTCTTTTACGCCTGGCTGTTTCCTATTGTTTTCTAAAAATGTTTTTCCTTCGTTGATCATGGGTAAAAATTTCTTTTTGTTCAGGCCGTTAAATAGGTTGCTGATGGGTGTTTGTGATTGTTCTTTGCTAATTAATAATGTTTTTCCTTCGAGTGCATCCTTCATCCCTTTGATCATCAGATCGTAGTTTAAAGTCGTCAGCCCGTCTTTTTTCATACTACCTGCCATATTGGCGCCTAAAGCATAACTGGCCGAATCCAGGTTGTTCTTAAAAACTGGTTTTACCGGGCCCTTAGCCGCTGTTTTTGTGGCCGTAGCTTTTTTTGCCGGACTCGCCTTTGTTCCTTTTGTCTGCGCCATAGCCGCCAGACTGCAGCATGGAAGTAATAAGGTAATCAAAATTTTTTTCATCAATGCTGTTGTTTTTATAAGAGGGTTTGCCTGTTCGGGACCTACCCAATGGTTCATTTGGAGGGGAAAGGTACAAAGTATCCTGAAATTTTTTGTAAAGTTTGATCAGAGCTGCTGTAATTAGGGTAGAATGCTGGCCGGAGAAGGGTACCTATGAGGCCTGCTTTCTTATAGCCTTTGGATAGGGTTGCTATAGGGTTGCTATAGGATTGGGCTAGTTAACCCTATAGCAACCCTATAGCAACCCTATAGCAACCTTATCGGAACCCCTTCCGAACCTTATACTAATGCCCTTCTCTTCCCGGACTCTTCCCGGTGTCAACATTCAATAAAAATTCCTGATGTTTCCCGTTTTTTAAAATCCTGGGATCAGAAAAAAAAATGGGCTAAAAAAAAATAAGCACCCTGATCAGGATGCTTATTTTTTTTCCGCTTAGGGAATACTAGAAACGCTCAGCAGCAGTAAAGAAGAAATCTCCTTCGATTTGTGCATTCTCGTCTGAGTCAGAACCGTGAACCGCATTTGCATCAATAGATTTTGCATATTTAGCACGGATGGTACCTTCAGCTGCATCAGCTGGGTTAGTAGCACCGATTAATTTTCTGAAATCTTCAATTGCATTGTCTTTTTCTAAGATCGCAGCAACGATAGGTCCTGAAGACATGAAAGTTACTAAATCTTTGTAGAAAGGACGTTCAGCATGAACTGCATAGAACTGACCAGCAGTTTCTTCAGTCAATTTAGTATATTTTAAAGCAACGATCTTGAAACCTGCTGCAGTAATGTCGTTGATGATTGCGCCGATATGTCCGTTTGCAACAGCATCAGGCTTAATCATGGTAAATGTTCTGTTTGTAGTCATCTTATTTCAATTTTTTTGCAAAATTACGTTTTATACTGTTAATATTATAGCATCAAATATAATAGGCTCCAATTAATCATTTAATCACTAGCTTTGCAGTGAAAATTATGCTATCTGTTCCTGAATTAAAATCACTGCTGGCAACGCCGCAAAAAATTGTAATTACAACCCACCATAAGCCTGATGGCGATGCGATGGGTTCATCTTTAGGCTTGTACGCTTATCTGATCCAGAAAGGACATCACGTAACCGTGATTACGCCTACGGATTATCCCTACTTTTTACATTGGCTTCCCAATAATTGTGATGTCATCATTTACACAGAACAACAGGAGAAATCTGCGCAGTTAGTCGCAGAGGCAGCCTTGATTTTTTGCCTGGACTTTAACACCCTGAGCAGGATCAATGAATTGGGAGAATTGGTGAGGGCGTCCAATGCTTATAAATTGATGATCGACCACCATTTGGATCCGGAAGATTTTGATGATTACCGCCATTGGAGTATCAATGCCTGTGCAGCAGCACAATTGGTTTATGATTTTATTGTGAATGAGCTGGAAGACGGTCAATTCATGAATAAAGATATTGCCACTTGCTTATATACCGGTATCATGACAGATTCTGGCTCTTTCCGTTTCCCTTCCGCAAATTCTACCGTATACCGTATCGCGGCTGAACTGATTGATTTGGGGGCTGAACATTGGAAAATCCACCAATTGGTATACGATAATGCGACGGAAAACCGCCTGCGTTTCCTGGGCCATTGCCTGAGCAACAAACTGGAAATCCTGCCTGAATTCCATACTGCGATCATCACCGTGACCAAAGAAGAGTTGAAGTCATTCAATATTCAGACCGGTGATACAGAAGGTATTGTGAACTACGCACTGTCTGTAAACGGGATAAAATTAGCTGCATTTATTATTGAAAGAACTGATAAAGTTAAATTATCTTTGCGCTCCACCGGAGATTTCCCTGCAAATGAAATTTGTAAGAAATATTTCAATGGTGGCGGACATAGAAATGCGGCAGGTGGTTATTCAGATCAAAATCTGGAAGATACCGTAACGACTTTTAAAGCGTTACTAACAGACTATAAAACACAATTATTACAATAAAGGCTATAACCTGTTGAGCTGAAAATAAAAGAATGCTCGCCTTCAGTATAGAATAAAAAAAAATTAAATAAAAAACAAAAACTTAATAAACCACATGAAGAAAGGTATCGTAATTCTTTTCGCAGCAACACTTGGATTAGCTGCTTGTAACCAATACAAAAAAGGTCCGGGTGGCCTGATGTACACCATTCACAAAGATGGTGGAAAAGATAAAATCAAAGAAGGTGATATTGTAAAATTGAACTTTATTCAAAAAACTGAAAAAGACTCAGTAACTGTAAATACCTGGGATATGGAAGCACCACAAGTGTTCCCTGTACAGAAAAAAGTATATGCAGGTGATATGAATGATGTATTGACCATGTTTGGAGAAGGCGATAGTGCAACTTTCAAATTGGACTTAGATACCGTAGCTAAATATTCTGGTCAGCCAAAACCAGCAGGTCAAAAAGACAAATACCTGATCTTTACGATTAAAGTAGAAAAAGTATTGCAAAAAGGTAAAGATGAGGCTGACTCAACTTTCCAGAAAAAAGCAAGAGAGTTCTTTGAAAAAGACTACAAAGCAAACATTGAAAAAATGAAAGCTGCGGAAGCGGGTAAAATCAAAAAATATATCGCTGATAACAACCTTAAAACAACTACTACGGCTTCAGGATTACAATATGTAATCAGCAAACCAGGTAACAATGAAAAACCTGTTTTAGGTGATACCATGATGGTAAACTACACTGGTAAATTAACGACTAAAAAATCTGACGGTAAAGATAATATCTTCGATACCAGTGATGAGAAAATCGCTAAAGAATCAGGTAAACACAATCCAATGGCTACTTATGGTCCGCGTGCGATCACTTTAGGTAGAGCAATTCCAGGATTTGACGAAGGTTTACAATTGATCGGTAAAGGTGGTAAAATGACCATGATCATTCCTTCAGCTTTAGCTTATGGCGAAGGTGGAATGCAGCAAGGTGGTATCAGTCCTTTCGCTCCACTAGTATTTGATGTGGAATTAGTAGACATTAAAAAACCAAAAGCTGCCCCAGCTGCAACGTTGACTCCAGCAACAGCTGCGCCAACTGCTCCGGCAAAGAAAAAATAATTAAAAAGCATTAAAATAGAAAAGCCCGTCCGCATATAGTGGACGGGCTTTTTTTATTAACTTTGTCCATGCTTTTGACGGATACCCATACCCACCTATATTACGAGACAGACCCTGAAAAATTAGATATCTTGATGCAAAGATGTCTTGATAATCATGTGGAGCGCCTGTTTTTGCCCAATGTTGATATTGCTTCTATTGCCAAAATTGATGCGATGGTAGAAAAATACCCGCAGCATTGCTTTGCCATGGCCGGATTACATCCTTGTGATGTAAAAGAAGATTATGAACAGGTACTGGACGAAATCTGCGAAAGTATCGTAGGCAGGGAAATCTATGCCATTGGTGAGATCGGAATTGACCTGCACTGGGATAAAACTACTTTAGACATTCAGAAGGTTGCTTTTTCTGAGCAGATCAAATGGGCGAAAGACCTGAACCTGCCGATCGTCATCCATTGCAGAGAAGCTTTCGACGAGATCTTTGAGGTATTGGAAAAAGAAAGAGATCCCAAATTAAGAGGGATTTTGCATTGCTTTACCGGAAATGTAGCGCAGGCAAAACAAGCCATTGACCTTGGTTTTTACCTGGGTATTGGTGGAGTAGTCACCTATAAAAACGGCGGACTAGACACGGTATTGAAGGAAATCCCATTGGCCAACCTGGTGCTGGAAACTGATTCTCCTTACCTGGCACCGGTTCCTTTCCGTGGAAAACCAAATGAAAGCAGTTACCTGATACACATTGCGGAGAAATTAGCAGACATTTATCAAACCGACATCGAAGAAATTGCTGCAGTCACCACTGCCAATTCTAAAATTATCTTCAACATCTAACCAATGACTAAAATACTGATCATCTATACCGGCGGAACCATAGGAATGGTAAACGATCCTAAAACCGGTGTACTCATTCCCTTTAACTTTGCGCAAATTCAACAAAATGTTCCGGAACTGGCCAGGTTAAACTACGACCTTTCCGTACATTCTTTTGATCCCATCATCGACTCCTCTAACATGAATCCCTTGATTTGGGAACAGTTAGCCAGCCTAATCCGGGATAAATATGAGGAATTTGATGGTTTTGTAATTCTTCATGGTTCCGATACAATGTCTTTCACCGCTTCTGCATTGAGCTTTATGCTGGAGAACTTGTCGAAACCGGTG
Organism: Pedobacter polysacchareus; assembly: GCF_019802255.1. Taxonomy (GTDB): domain Bacteria; phylum Bacteroidota; class Bacteroidia; order Sphingobacteriales; family Sphingobacteriaceae; genus Pedobacter; species Pedobacter polysacchareus. The sequence continues at coordinate 386,770 of NZ_JAHYSS010000004.1, forward strand.
ATTTTAACCGGCTCACAGCTGCCGATAGGAGAGATCAGAACAGATGCCAAAGAAAACCTGATCACCGCTTTAGAAATTGCAGCTACAAAGAAACAAGGGAAAGCAATGGTGCCCGAAGTGTGTATTTATTTCGACTATCAGCTGTTTCGCGGCAACCGATCCATAAAATACAATTCAGAGAAATTTGAAGCCTTCCGCTCGCCAAATTATCCGATTCTGGCAGAAGCAGGGGTACATTTATCTTTCTTTAAAAATTACATCGCCAAACAGCCTACAGAACCTTTAAAGGTACATACCAGGTTCAACGCCAATATTGGGGTACTGAAACTGTATCCGGGGATTTCTCCTCAGGCAGTTCATGCCATTACGAAATCAGGGGTGGATGCAATTGTGCTGGAAGCTTTCGGCTCCGGAAATACAACTACTGCAGATTGGTTCACTTCCAGTTTAGAGGATGCCATCAATAGCGGCAAACTGATCATCGACATTACCCAGTGCAAAAGGGGGGCTGTAGAATTGGGGAAATATGAAACCAGCAAAAAGCTGCAGCAGATGGGCGTCATCTGTGGTTATGATACCACTTTTGAAGCTACAGTTACCAAATTGATGTATTTAATGGGGCAGGATTATACCGCAGCAGAGGTAGGTGCTTTAATGGAGCAATCGCTTCGCGGAGAGCTGACTGCCTGATGTGCTTATCCTGTCAATGTAATTAAAAACCAAAATCTTGCGCTAGATCAATTATAACCTTAATTTTGCAGTTCAATAGCAAATTGGAATGAAGATAGAGCAGATATATACAGGTTGTTTAGCAGAGGCAGCCTATTACATAGAAAGTAATGGTGAAGCGGCAATTATTGATCCCCTACGTGAGATAGATCCCTATCTTAAACGTGCGGAGAAAGATAATGCAACGATAAAATATATTTTCGAAACTCATTTTCATGCTGATTTTGTGTCGGGTCATGTAGACCTTGCAGAAAAATCCGGTGCGGAAATCGTGTATGGCCCAACGGCCCAAACGACTTTCAAATCGTTGATTGCAGCCGACGGACAGCAATTTAAAATTGGTGCATTAACGATCACCACTTTGCATACACCTGGACATACACCAGAATCTACCACCTACCTATTGACGGATGAGGAAGGTAAAGCACATTGCATCTTTTCGGGTGATACCCTATTTATCGGTGATGTTGGCCGTCCGGATTTAGCACAGAAAGGGGAGCTGACCATGGAAGATATGGCCGCCACCCTGTACGATTCGCTGCACAATAAAATTTTAACACTTCCCGATCATGTATTGGTATACCCTGCACATGGTGCCGGTTCGGCCTGCGGAAAAAACATGAGCAAGGAAACTTTCGATACTTTAGGGCATCAAAAGGAAGTCAATTATGCCTTAAAAGCAAGTTCAAAAGAACAATTTATACAAGAAGTGACGGCAGGTATTTTACCGCCACCTCAGTATTTCGCCAAAAATGCCGCCATGAACAAACATGGTTATGAAAGCTTTGAAGAAGTTTGTGAGAAAGGATTGACGCCTTTAACACCAGACGAGTTTGAAGCAATGGCAAACAGTACCGGTTCCCTGATCCTTGATACAAGAGATCCTCAGGTCTTTGCTAAGGGCTTTATTCCTTCTTCGGTGAACATCGGGTTAAACGGTCAGTTTGCCCCTTGGGTAGGCGCTTTAATTACTGATCTCAAACAACCTTTACTGCTGGTGTGTGAGCCTGGAAAAGAAGAAGAAGCGATTATGCGTCTTTCCAGAGTTGGTTACGACAATACCATTGGGTTTTTAATGGACGGCATCAGCCTATGGGCCGCCACAGGAAAAGACCTGGACACCATTACTTCGATTTCCGCTGCGGAATTTGAAAAGGTATTGAATAACAATGAGAATGTGAAAGCCCTGGATGTGAGAAAACCAGGAGAGTATGAAGCAGAACATCTGGAGCAAACTTTAACACGTCCTTTGGATTACATCAACGACTGGACAAAGGAGATCGATCCTAAAGCAACTTATTACATCCATTGTGCCGGTGGGTACCGCTCTATGGTAGCCGCATCGATTCTTAAAGCCCGTGGGGTAGAAAACGTGATCGATGTTGCCGGTGGTTATGCAGCCATTAAAACGACAGGATTAAAACGTACGGATTTTGCCTGCCCTTCCAAACAGATGAAAGCTTAATCCATTATTAAAACGGATAAAATGAACAATTACGATGTACTGATTATTGGTGCCGGCCCGATTGGGATGGCCTGTGCGATTGAAGCTAAAAAGGCAGGACTGACGTATGTCATCGTAGAAAAAGGAGCATTGGTGAATAGCCTGTTCAATTATCCGGTGTTCATGACTTTCTTTTCTACTTCTCAGCGCCTGGAAATTGGGGATGTGCCTTTTGTGAGCATCAACCCTAAACCCAATCGCAATGAAGCGGTAGAATATTATAGGAGAGTTAAAGAAAAGTTCTCTTTAAATATTCATCTTTTTGAAAAGGTGGAACAGCTGAAGAAAGATGCCAATGGCGTATTTCAGGTGGCCACTTCAAAAACAAATTATACAGCCAAAAAAGTGATCATCGCGACGGGATTCTATGATGTTCCACTTATGATGAATATTCCAGGCGAATCCTTGCCGAAAGTGACCCATTACTATAAAGATCCGCATCTGTATGCTTTTCAAAATGTAGTTGTGATTGGAGCCAATAATTCTGGTATTGATGCCGCCTTAGAAACTTACCGCAAAGGCGCTAAAGTGACTTTGGTGATCCGCGGCGGAGAGATCGGTTCTTATGTGAAATATTGGGTACGCCCGGATATTGAAAATAGAATCAAAGAAGGTGCAATCACCGCGCATTACCATTCGGAAGTGACCGCGATTGAAGAAGGAAAGGTAACCATTAAAACTCCGGAAGGGGAGCATACCATCGACAATGATTTTGTGATTGCCATGACTGGTTATCATCCGGACTTTGCGATGCTCAAAAATCTTGGCGTAGAAATGGGAGATGGGACACAGCCCTTCTATAATGAAGAAACGATGGAAAGCAATCTGCCAGGTGTATACCTTGCAGGCGTAGTCTGCGGAGGAATGGATACGCACAAATGGTATATCGAAAATAGCAGGGTACATGCCGAACAGATCTTTGCACATATCGCTGCAGGGGAGAAGGCATTGCTGTAAAATGAAAAAGCGCCGTATCTCTTGTTTAGCAAGGTAGACAGCGCTTTAATACTATAGGATTAAGGTTGTGCCGCAGCCTTTTCAGCTATAGGAATCTTCAATACGTTTTTCACAAATTCATCTACCGCCTGTAATACAGTTGGGATGTCTTTAGAGGTAATGTAGGAACCTATAACATGGTCTCCAGCATTAGGAATTGCTTTTTTAACTTTCATAGCAGCCGGAGTTCCCAGTTCATCAAACATTTTCAATTCTGCAGATACCTTTACTGTTTGATCTTGTTCCTGCTCATTTTTATAATAATATAAGAGCAAGGTTGGCTGTGTTACTTTTTCAAAAGTTTGCTTGTTCATGGTCGTTTCTACCAATTCCTGCAGCTCAACTGCAGATTCCAAACGGTATTTAGTATACCAGTATTTAGCATATCTAGGATCACTGTCGTCTACTTCTCTTTCTTTTTTGCCGCCAAAGTTCAGACGCGCAATCTGTAATCCCCATGGGTTGTTTAATAGAAAAGCGAACTTCTCGTTGATCTCTACGTTTGGCGACATAAGCATCAAACTGTAGACCTCTTTAGGATAGGTCGCAGCCAGCTTTAAAGCCAGTGTACCACCAGTAGAAGTGCCCATCAGGATCACTTTCTTTCCTAATCTTCTTCCAATTTCTAAAGCTTGTTTGGCGCTTTCCCATGCCCGGTCTGGCGTATAATATTCCATTGCCGAAACGGTGTCAATCCCATGATCGGCAAGTCTGGCCAGGTATAAATTGGCATGTATCTCTTTTGCAAGGTGGGTATGAACAGGATTTCCCTCTTCCTTGGAGGCGGTATAGCCATGCAAGTAAACTATCGAATATTCCGACTGCTGTTTGTTCGCAGTATCTGCCCATACAATCTCCGCCTCATTACCTGGCTTGATCTTGTGTCTGGACTCGATAGATTTCACATAATTTTCAAGCTCTGGAAGTTGAGGAACAACAGGGAGCTGAGCGCTGTATTGTGGCTGCGCAGGTCTTGGACCCATAAAATATACCACGAGAGCGACTAAAATAACGGCGATAAGTACTTTGAATGTATTTTTCACTTTAAACTTTTTACTAAAAGTACGCTTTTAAAGATATTTAATTTATGTTTGCACACATATTTTTTCACCTGAATGCCGGGAATAAATCAGATAAAACTACCTATAGCCGCCGACATCGCTGCCTTCGAAGAAAAGTTCAAGGCCTCCATGCACAGTGACGCACCATTACTGGATAGAATTACCCATTATATTGTTAAAAGAAAGGGTAAACAAATTCGTCCGATGTTCGTCTTCTTTGCTGCAAAACTTTGTGGCGGAATCATTGAATCTACACATAGAGGTGCCGCTTTAGTGGAACTGCTGCATACTGCAACACTTGTTCATGATGATGTGGTAGACAATGCCTATGAGCGTAGAGGTTTTTTCTCCATCAATGCCCTTTGGAAAAACAAGATTGCCGTATTGGTAGGTGATTATTTACTGGCCAAAGGATTGCTGCTTTCTGTAAATAACGGGGAATTCCGCTTGCTGCAAATCGTTTCTGAAGCGGTAAAACAAATGAGTGAAGGGGAGCTGCTGCAAATTGAAAAGGTACGTAAGATGGACATTTCTGAAGAATTATACTTCGATGTGATCCGTCAGAAAACCGCTTCTCTAATTGCTTCCTGCTGTGCCTGCGGTGCGGCTTCGGCAGGTGCTGATGAAGAAACCATCGAAAAAATGAGGCTGTTCGGCGAAAAGGTCGGCATCGCTTTCCAGATTAAAGACGATACTTTTGATTTCGGTACGGATGATGTTGGAAAACCTTTAGGTATCGATATTAAAGAGAAAAAGGTGACTTTACCTTTGATCTATGCACTCAACCGTTCCGATAAAGCAGAGAAAAAGAAAATGATCAATCTGGTAAAAAACCACCAGGATGAGCCCGCTAAAATCCAGCAGATCATTGATTTTGTGAATGCCAAAGAAGGCGTTCGCTATGCGCATGAAAAGATGGTGCAGTACCAGCAGGAAGCTTTCGATATTCTCTATACTTTCGAACCTGGTGATGCCAGAACAGGGCTGGAGCAATTGGTTCGCTACACGACAGAACGCAAAAAATAATTCCCTGCCATCAATCTGCTATAAATTTGTTGCAAATAAAATGACCCACAAGTACAACTTGTAGGGCCAAAATCCTTATTTTCATTGAAATTTCCCCTTTATGAAAGCTTTTTTTAGTCTATTGATTTGTGCTGCTGCAGTTGCTGCGGAAGCTCAAACTACGGTACAAACTCCTGCCGAAACGGCTACACAAACTCTTGCACAGTCGACAGTCATCACATCCGTATCTTCAAAAATGAAGGTTCAGGATAATTTTGGCCCCGTTTTTCAGCAAATAAACACGGAAGTGCAAGCCAATTCCAAGGCTTATGATAACCTGAAATTCGCTACCGAAAATATCGGACACCGCCTAACGGGATCTGAAAATGGGGCGAAAGCAGAGGCTTATGTTTATCAGCTGCTAAAATCTTATGGTTATGACGTAAAATATCAGCCTTTTGAAGTAGAAAGCTGGAGCAGGATCAGCAATGAAACCAACATCGGGGATTCGGAAAAGGAATTGAAAAAAGTAAACTCGGTTACTTTGGCGCATTCGCCGGTAAAAGCCAGTGTAATTGGGGAGCTGGCAGATTTAGGAAATGGCCTGGAAGCGGATTATATCAAGGACGGAGGAAAGGTGAAAGGTAAAATTGCACTGGTTTATCTGGGCATACTTCCCGGATCTCCTGAAAAGACACCTTACCTGCACCGATCAGAAAAAGCAGCGATTGCCATCCAGCACGGTGCCACAGGAATTATCCTGATCAATGGCGTAAAAGGAGGGGTATTGCTGACTGGAACTGCTTCGGTTACCGGAAAACTGATTCCAATTCCTGCAATTTGCATCGGTTTGGAAGATGGCATGGCCTTAAAAGAAACGCTAAAAAATAAGCCGCAATATGCCAGCTTAAATATGAGTAATTTCTCTGGTGTGATTAAAGCGAGGAATGTCATTGCCACCTTAAAAGGAACTACATTGCCTGCAGAAAAGATTGTAGTGGGTGGTCATTTGGACAGCTGGGATCTGGCAACGGGTGCTATCGACAATGGGATTGGCTCTTTCGCCATTATTGATATGGCGCGAACCTTCAAAAAATTAAACTTAAAAACAACACGTACACTTGAATTTGTGCTGTTCATGGGAGAAGAACAAGGCCTGTTGGGCTCAAAAGCTTACGTAGCCGCAGCGCAGAAACAAAATGCATTGGATAAAGTCAGGTTTATGCTGAACTATGATATGGCCAATAACCCGAAAGGTTTTTCGACCAGCAGAAAAGAAATGAAAGATTTGTTTACAGCTTGGGGCAGTCAGATCAATCAGCTGGATAGCGGTTTCAAAAATATATTTTATGCTGGTGCTGGTTTGCACAGCGATCACCAACCTTTCTTATTGGAAGGAATTCCAACAGGTGGGGGTGCAGGAGAAGTACTGCCGAATAATTCCGGCCCTTTTTACCATTCCGATGGAGATGTATTCTCGCTCGTGAATGATCAGGAATTGAGAAATACAGTAAGGTTTAGTGCCATGCTGGCTTATGCCCTGGCCAATACACCAAATATTCCAGTGAGCAGACAATCAGATGAGGTCTTGAAGAAGTTCCTTCAGGAGAATGAGTTGGAAGTCCCGTTGAAAATTGCCGGAGAATGGAAGTGGTAAAGTGATCAATTAAAAAGCTCAGCATTCCTGTTAAGAAATGCTGAGCTGAAAGAGAGGTAGACTTATTTTTTACCAAACCTGCATTTAAGGCTGTTCAATAACCGCCTCCGGTTTATTCCAGTTGATCTTGACGGAGAAATACATCAGACAAGCCACGGTAATAAACAGACCAATACTGCCGAAGAGTAGCGCAAGATCTTGCAATTGGATAATAACATATATAAAGCTGTAGAATATACTGAGGATGATGGCAAAAATTATTGCTGCTTTTTTGTTCCTCAGGAAGGCTCCGATAAAGGTACTTACGAGGATCACTGTGGCGACAGAAGCGATGAAATAAGCGGCTCCAAAACCAACCTGTTCCGTAAAGGACAGCAGCAGGGTATAATAGATGATCATGGCAGCCCCAATCAGGACATATTGCAGCAGGTTTACTTTCACTTTATTCAGTAATTCGATGAAGAAAAGTGAGATGAAACTCAATAGGATGATGAGAATGGCATATTTTGCAGAGCGCATCGTTTTCTGATACTGATCTACAGGCAGTAAAAACTTCACCCCAAAAGTCGCTTTTATTTTGTTTTGTGGCGTCAGCACCGCTTGTCCGCCAAGCCATTGCTGGGGAAATGGCCTGTTGAAATTCGACATTTTCCAGGTACTGCTGAACTGTTTATCTGTGATGTTCCTGTTTTCCGGCAGAAAAGCACCTGTAAAACTGGGGTTGTTCCAATCGCCATTTACTTTGATGGTACTGTTTTTTCCGAGGTGAAGGAAATTCAATGCTTCACTGCCCCTCAGGTCTAATTCATAATTAAAACCGATGTCGGAACGCTTTGTGGCAGAAAGATCGATGAGTACGCCCAAATTATTGACCAATAGGTTTTCTGCTGCGAAGTCCGGTTCTGCAGTATAAGCCTGGCCTGCTACTTTAATGATAGGCGTGCTTTTTAAACCTTTAAAGTCGCTGATGCCAGCCACGATTTTCGCTTTATCCCATAACACCAATTCTGGATTGATCCCCGATTTATTCAATTCCAGCTCACTGAATTTACCATTTAAACGGATCTTCGTATGGTAGACCACGGCATCAAATATACCCCGGTGCAGGATTTCAGGTTTCACGTCACTTTGTATGTCCAGGCTTTCAGGGAGCAGATATATGGTGTTGAAACTTTCTTTCATGATCGATTTTCCGTTCACATCTAAGGCTTTGACCCAGGTTTTATAAGGGAGCTGCAGGATTGGGCTTTCAATCAGCTGCGGGCCCGACCATTTTTCGGAGATTTCCTGAATGGCCTCGTCTTGTCGGCCCTGGCGTTCCTGAATCAGGTATTGAACCCAGGAAGAGGGGATCAGCAGGAGCAGCGTCAGTACAGCGATTAAAAATAGTTTAGCACCCACAGATTCCTGTAGGAGGGCGAAAGTTGATTTTTCTTTAGGGAATTGAATGTTTTCCATGGTTTCTGTTTTTAAAAGTACTTTGTATCTCAAAGTATGTGGATAAAAAAAATTAAGATTTCTGTTGTTTGATTAAATTTTCCAGGGATTCCAGGTGTTTCAGGAAGGCGATCCTTCCTGCTTCTGAAGCGGCATAACTGGTATTGGGCTTTCTGCCCAGAAAGGATTTATAGACATTGATATACGCTTCTTTTTCCAGGGCTTTCAGATGGGAAGCCAGGTTGCCATCGGTTACTTCCAGCAACTCTTTCAGAGAATTGAAGTCGTAATTTTCATTGGCTACCAGAATGCTCATGATCTGCAGGCGAACCCGGTTTTCAAAGGCTTTATCAAAATTTGCTAATGTGCTTTTCACTTGTCGTATTTAAAATGCATGATCGTACCATAAATGATGTGGAGGATTCCGAAACCAATAGTCCAGAAAATAAGCCCATATCCAGGCAGTAAAGCGGCGAATATACCAAGAATCAGCTCCATTAAGCCAAGCCATTTTACATCTTCGAACGTATAGCTGCTGGCAGCAACAAGCGCCAGTCCGTAAAATATCAGACAGGTTGGGGCGATGACGCCATAATATCCTCTAAAAAATAAGATTAATATCAGTGCACCTCCGGTCAGTAAAGGCACCAACATGCTGAACAGTAGTTTTTTGCTGATGGGGTTCCATACTTTCTGTTGGTGTTTCCCGGCTTTTCGCAGGGTAAGGAAAATTCCTGTACTGATGGAAAGCAGCAATACGGCTAAAGCTATAAAAAATAAATTCCATAACAGGTCAGGCTCATTCACAAAATGCTCCCGGTAGTCCATGCTCATGGTTTGACCGTACACCAGTGAATAGGCGATACCTGCACCAATTAAGGCATAAACTCCAGCCAAAATTCCCGACAACCCGCTTAGAGAGATGAATTTTGCAGAACGTTCCATCAGGTTTCTGATAGAATGGAGTTCAGAATAGATTTCTTGCTTTTCCATAAAAGTACTTTGTACTACAAAGTAAAGTATTAATTATGGAAACTACAAGAGGGGCTTAAGAATTTTTCACGAGGATGCTTTCCAGCACATTCGCTACGTCATCGCATTTATCAGCCGCCATCTCCAGGATTTGCAGGATTTCTTTCTGTTTGATCAGTTCAATCGGACTGATGCCGGATTGAAATAAAAAGGCGATGGCTTGATTACATACGGCATCTGCCTGGCCTTCGCCTTTATAGATCCGCAGACAAACATCACTGATCAGTCCGGTATTCTTGAAAGTGCGTAGTTCTTTGAGGGCAATCTCCAGGTCGCGGCACATTTCGATCAGCAGTTGCGCCATACGGATCATTGGCTTATTGAGTGCTGTTACCTGATAGAGGTCTACATTAATGGCTGCAGTATGCATATAATCCGCGATGGCATACAAAGAGCTGATCAAAGAATGAATGTCTTCCCTGCTGAATGGGGTGATCAGGCTTTTGCTAAGGCTCAGGAATACTTTAGTACGGATTTGTTCGCCGGTATGTTCCATGCGCTCAATTTCCTTGATGTGTACTTTGCGTTCTTCCAGATCTGTGGTGCTGAAAGTAAGCAATAAGGTTTCCGAGAGGCGCACCAGGTTTCCGCCGCATTGTTCAAACAGCGGCTGGAACTTTTTATCCTTAGGACTAAAGGCTTTAAAAAAGTTGTTCATATTATAGATGATATAATTCAAAAATATCAATCGTAATATTAACAGGGGATGAAGTTTTTGCTATATTAAACGATGGTCACTTCGATGCCGAGGCTTTCCAGCTGCTGTAAAATCTGAGGGGAAATGCGGCTATCGGTAATGATGTGATCGACTTCTTCTATGCCGCAGATTTTTCCGAATCCTCTCTTTCCGAATTTGGTAGAGTCTGCCAGTACAATTACTTTTTGTGAGGCGTCCATCATTTGCTTGTTCAGCTGTGCTTCAAAAGCATTAGTGGTGGTGAGGCCAAAATCCAAATCAATCCCATCTACGCCAAGAAATAATTTACTGCAGAAAACATTGCTCAGGATATTGTCTGAATAGGGCCCGGTGACAGAAGTCGAGCTTTTTCTCAATAAGCCGCCCAACTGAATCACGTCAATGTTGTCGTGGTGGATCAATTCTAAGGCGACGTTCAATGCAGAAGTGATGACCGTGAGGTTACCCTGAGGCTTAATGGCTCTGGCCAATGCCAGTACCGTGGTGCCAGAAGCAATGATAATCGAATCATTGTCCTTGACCAATACTGCTGCCGCAGCCGCTATGCCCAGCTTTTCTGAAGATTGTAATTGCTCTTTCTCGTTTACAGGTCGATCTACCGTATAAGGGTTGTTTAACGTAGCTCCACCATGGGTTCTGAAAACCAGCTTTTTGTCTTCGAGTAGTTTCAGGTCCTTACGAATGGTCACCGAAGAAACATCCAGCTCCTTGCATAAAACCTGAACATCTACAGATCCTTCTGCTTGAATTCTATGGAGAATGAATTGATGTCTTTCTGCTATGTTGATCATTACGGGCCTTTTTTGAGGTTTTTGCTGGATTTTGAATTAAAGATGCAACAAAATTAAATGAAATAATAAATTATTCAGTGATGATTTTAGCTGATCCTATTCTGGTCTTTCATTTTGTTGTGATTTAATGTTAAGTGAAGGTTAACGAAATTTTTTTTTTAAGCGGGGCTAAAATGTACCTGCTTTTTTCCTTTGAAATTACTGGGGCTTAGGTGGTAATGGAGCTCGTTGACCTATTGATTGTGCTTGGTGTTTCGTTTTGTTTTAGGTCTGAAAAGGCCTTTTTTCATATTAATTGAGTGGTTTTTGCAGCTGAAGTTAACCTATCCATAATATTCGGGTAATAGTAATAGGGGGATATTTGCGGTGAAAGGCAGAATGGAAATGAAACGAAATGTGAAGCTCCATTCTGTTAAACACACACAATTGAAAACTATAATGAAGAAAACTTTTACCAAGGCATTTTTCCTGGCCATGGCCATTGTACCGGCCGGCCAGTCGCTGAGCGCTGCAGCAGTAGTTAAACCGCGCATTATTTTACAGGAGACGGTGACGATTAAGGGGGTAGTTAAAGATCAAAAAGATGGACAGCCTTTACCGGGTGTCACCATCAGTGATCAGCACCGAAAAGTACTGGGGGCCACCAATGGCGACGGTGCTTTTAGTATCAGTATTCCGAAAGGAAGCACACTGTCTTTTAATATGATCGGGTACAATGTAGTCAGCAGGACATTTTCTGAAAACCAGAGTCAGGTACTGATTTCTCTTGGAGAATCCAGCAGCGAGCTGAATGAGGTAGTGGTTACGGCATTAGGGATCAAACGGGAAGCAAAATCTTTAGGATTTGGGGCAACCGTAGTGAGTGGAAAAGAAATTTCAGATGCGCCCTCCAATAACTGGTCGGACGCCTTAAAAGGTAAAGTGCCAGGAATGACCTTGACACAAACCGGTTCAGGACCGATCAACAGTGCGCGAATTAACCTTCGCGGCGATCGTTCCCTGAGTGGTAATAACGAAGCGCTCATCGTGGTAGATGGGGTGCCGATCTTAACCCGTAGTGCGAGTTCAGGAGTAAGTGATGCGTATGGTGCCGGTTCTTCCGGTGCGGATAAAGACATTCCAATCGATTTTGGTAATGGGATTTCTGATATCAACCCAGATGATATTGCCTCAGTAACGGTATTGAAAGGGGCTGCTGCGGCTGCGCTTTATGGCAGCAGGGCACAAAATGGTGCCTTAATCATCACCACCAAATCAGGGAGTAAAAGGGAAAAAGGACTGGGCATTACTTTTAACTCCAATACCAGTATTAATGATGTATTGCGCTGGCCGGATTATCAATATGAGTATGGGCAGGGAAATGACAATAGAAATGCTGCAGGAGAATTGTACTATTCTTATGGCGCTTCTGCCGACGGGGTGAATACCAGTGCGACTTCCAGTGCGTTCGGACCAAAATTTAATGGACAGAGCTATTTTCAATATGATCCTAATTTAGAAGGTCAGGGTTTGACACGTACGCCATGGGTTCCTTATAAAGACAATATCAAAGGATACTGGCGCAACGGTTTTACGCTGCAGAATGGCGTAGCCCTGGATGGTGGTACCGATAATTTTACGGCAAGAGCTTCCATCACCCATACTAAAAATGAGTGGATTATGCCAAATACAGGATTTGAAAGATTGGTGGCCTCCCTGAATACCAGTATGCAGATTTCTAAGAAAATGAAACTGAATGGAAAGATCAGTTATACCAATAAAACCAGTGATAACCTTCCAGGAACAGGATACAACGGACAGTCGATCGCTTACTTTATGATTTTCCAGAACCCGAATGTGGACCTGGATTGGTATAAACCAATGTGGAAGAAAGGTCAGGAGCAATTGAAACAGATTCATCCTTTCAGCTCTTACATCGAAAATCCTTATTTGATTGCCAATGAAATGACAAATAGCCTGAACAGCACGAACCTGGAAGGGAACCTGCAGGGGCTCTATACTTTTAATAAGGACTGGGAATTGATGGTTCGTTCCGGATTAAACATGCGTGTGGATGCCCGTGAGCAGCGTCGTACTTTCGACACTTCAAATTTCCCATTGGGCTATTACAAACAACAGGATGTGAACTTTCAGGAGTACAATACGGATGCCTTGTTAAGCTATACCAAAACATTGACTCCTAAATTGGGTTTACGTGCGTCCTTTGGTGGAAACTTAATGAGAAGAACCTTAAAGGAAAACAATTCTGTTGTACGCGGACTGCTATCTCCGGGAGTATATAAACTGTCGAATGCTTTAACCAATGCACTTGCGGAAAATGAATTGATCAAAAGGGAAACACAAAGCGCTTTCGGATTGATCAACCTGGATTGGGATAAGAAAATTTATGTGGACATAACAGGCCGTAACGACTGGTCATCTACCTTACCAAAGGGAAATAATTCTTATTTCTATCCTTCGGTAAGTACCAGTTATATTTTATCGGATATGTTCAAAATGCCTAAAGCCATTTCTTTCGCTAAAGTCAGACTTTCATGGGCACAGATTGGCTCGGATACAGAACCTTATCGTACACAAAAATATTATGGTTCTTCGCTGTTTCCAGGTTCCGCTGAAGCACCGGGAACTTTATTCAATGACAACTTGAAACCAGAAATGTCTACTTCATGGGAAACAGGTGCCAATGTTGCTTTACTAAATAACAGAATTACTGCCGATGTAAACTTATATGTTTCCACTACCAGCAACCAGGTTTTATTAGTGCCATTAGACATCACTACCGGTTATTCTAAAGGGTTTGTGAATGGTGGTAAAGTGCGTAATAAAGGAATAGAGCTGATGCTGAGTGCTAAGCCGGTGGTATCAGCAGATTTTACCTGGACTACTACCCTTACCTGGTCGAAAAACCAGAACAGAATTCTGGAATTGAGTAAAGATGTATTGAGCGCACAGCAGATTATTGCACAAAGTGGCTCTGGCGCGGCTTCTATTATTGCGACTGTTGGCGGTACTACTGGTGATTTATGGGGTTACGGCTTGGTTCGCAACGACAATGGCGATGTGATCTTTGACAAGAAAACAGGATTTGCGGTTCGTCCTACAGATATGAAGAAAATCGGGAATGCGTATGCAGACTGGCGCGGTGGTCTCCACAATGAGTTCAGGTATAAAGATTTTACCCTAAGCGTATTGGTTGATGGCCAGTTTGGTGGTATTGTTTATTCTCAGACCCACCACAAAATGACGGAACAAGGAAAGCTAAAACACACGCTTGCCGGTAGGGAAGAAGGTGGCGTAATTGGTGATGGCGTGGTACAGAATCCTGATGGCAGCTTTTCGCCAAATACGACTAAAGTACCAGTGGCTACCTGGTATGCCGATTATTACCGTCGTGCGAACGTAGAAACAAACAGCTTTGATGCTTCTTACCTGAAGTTGAGAGAGGCTAGAATTGAATACCGATTGCCAAAAAACTGGACCAGGAAAATGAATATTACCGGCGCTACCATTGCATTATATGGCAGAGACCTGGCGATGATCTCTAAATTCCCGGCTTTTGATCCGGAAACAGCAGCATTGAATGGTTCGACCATCATGCCAGGTGTGGAAATGGGCCAATTGCCAAGTACCAGGACTTTTGGATTGAACTTAAGGCTGCAGTTATAATCAGACCGCTTCCTGAATCATCGGGAAGCCATCTGGAATTACTCAGAAGTTAAGCTGGACTGATTCAGCAAATGATAAAATAAATGGCCTCCGGCCGGAAAAATATAAAAGGTTACAAAAAATATAATCTAATGAAAATAAAGATAACAGCCATTTTTGCTTTAGTAAATCTAATGGTTTTTTCTTCTTGTACGAAGGATTTTGAAGAACTGAATACCAACCCCAACTTGGTGCAGACTGCTGTTCCGGGAAGTTTATTGACGCCAACCCTATATGGTATGAGCACTTATTTTACCGTAAGAAGCTATAATTTTACCTGGCAGATCATGCAGGTAGGGATGCCTAATCCTAGTCTTGCTGCCGGTATTCATCGCTATGATGTACAAGAATCTGAAGGAAATGGTACCTGGAACAATTGCTATAAATACCTGCGCAATGTAAAGGAGATGGAAGCTTCGGCAAAGGTGTTCAATATGCCGGTTTATAAGGCAGTTGCCACTACGATGAAAGCCTATATCACCGGAATCCTGACTGATAGCTTTGGTGATGTTCCCTTCTCGGAAGCGATGCGTGCAGAAGAAAAGATTACTCAGCCCCGATTTGATACACAGGAAGAAATCTATGTTGCTTTACTGCAGCAGCTGGAAGAAGCAAATGCCATTTATGCAACGGAAAAAGGTGCCATGTCTGGCAATGACTTTTTATATGCCAATAAAAAAGAAAACTGGCAGAAGTTCAACAATTCCCTGCTGATGCGCATGCTGCTGCGTCTTTCGAAAAGAACTGAATTTAAAAGTTATGAACGCTTGAAAGCCATGATTGCTGATCCGGTAAAATATCCGGTATTTGCCAGCAATGCGGAAGCAGCGATAGTGAAGGTTTCTGGAATTGCACCTTACGATTATGCCTGGGGCAGACGTCAGGATTATGTGAATTCTGAAGCCATGGGAGAGTTTTTTGTAGAAATGCTGAATGGGCTGAACGATCCTAGAAGAGCGCTGTTTATGACCAGAGCTTACAAAATTGTAAATAAATTACCGGTAGACCAGGGTTTTAAAGGATATCCTGCCGGACATTCCGGACAGGATTCACAATTCGGTTTTACGCCAAGCGGACCTAATGGTGATTTAATGTTCCCATCTGCTGTAGGAACGCCAATTAATGAGGTGCTGATGAGCTATGCAGAAGTAGAATTTATCAAAGCTGAAGTTGCTTTAGTAACCGGAGATCTGCCATCAGCTAAAACTGCTTATGAAAAAGGAGTGACTGCTGCGGTGACACAATGGCCTAATGGTGTGATGCCTGCTGATTATTTCCTGAATCCTAATGCGATTTTTAAAGGCACATTGGAGCAGATTATGAATCAAAAATATCTAGCATTATTCTTTAATGATTACCAGCAATGGTTTGAATACCGCCGTACAGGTTTCCCTAAATTGCCGAAAACAGAATTTATGCTGCACAATGGAGTGATGCCTACGCGCTTTGTGTACCACAATGATGTGCGCAGGTTTAATCCGGAAAATTATAGAATTGCTGCCGAGCGAATCGGTGGAGATAACGTGATGACAAAAGTTTGGTGGGAGAAATAAATCATGAACAGAAGACGATTTATACAGAATTTTAGCTTGCTGACTACCGGTTTGGTAGTCAGCTTGAATCATGAAGCTTTTGCGCAGCTGCAAAGGGGGAATGCCATTAAAGGCAGGGTCACTGCAGGAAAAAAAGGCCTGGCCAATGTAGTGGTCTCTGATGGGTATTCCGTGGTACTGACGGATGCCAAAGGAAATTATAAGCTCACAACCCATCCAATGGCTGCTACCGTTTGGCTGAGTACACCTGCAGGTTATGAGTTCCCGAAAAAAGCAAGTTTAGCCAGTCACTATCATACCCTGGGCAGCAGAACAGACTATCATTTTGATCTGAAACGTTTAAAAAAGGACGACCAGCAGCATGGCTTTATCATCTGGGCAGATCCACAGGTAAAGAACAAGAAGGATGTGGCTCAGATGATGGAAACTTCCGTTCCTGATGTGCAGCAGCTGGTGGCTGCATTAGGGGCTGATCCACTGATCCATGGGATTGGCGTAGGTGATCTGGTATGGGACAACCATGCGCTGTTTGAAGATTACAATGCTGCGGTGGCACAGATGAACATTCCATTTTTTCAGGCCTTAGGAAACCATGATATGGATTACCGCATGGGCGGAGATGAGACTTCCGATCGTACTTTTAAAGAGATTTATGGGCCTACTTATTATTCTTTCAATAGAGGGCAGGCGCATTATGTGGTTTTAGACAATGTGCGTTACCTGGGTAAGGAACGGGAATATGATGGTTTTATCTCCGAAAACCAATTGGCCTGGCTGGAAAAAGACTTACAGCAGGTATCGAAAGATCAGCTATTGATCATCAACTTACACATCCCGGTATACAATTCGGTAAAGAACAACACGGAATTTTATGCGCTGCTGGAAGGGTATAAAAATGTCCACATCATGTCAGGCCATACCCATTACAATGCCAACCACATTCAAAATGGCATTTATGAGCACAACCATGGTACGGTTTGTGGTGCCTGGTGGACTGGCCCGATCTGCAGTGATGGCACTCCAAGAGGATATGGGGTATATGAAGTTTCCGGAAATGAATTGAAATGGTATTATAAATCAACGGGGAAAGATAAGCAGGAGCAAATGCGAGTTTATGTGGATCAGCTGACCAACCAGACCCGTTTGCTGGCGAATGTATGGAACTGGGACCCGGAATGGAAAGTTGTTTATTTCCTGGACGGCCGCTTAATGGGGCCAATGGAACAGCAGAAGGGCTTTGATCCTTTAGCAGTTAAGCTGTATCTTGGGGATCAGCTGCCGCTGGGAAGGACCTTTGCAGAACCACAGAAAATAGACCATTTGTTTACCGCCCACTTCGACCCTTCGGTGAAAACTGTAAGCGTATTGGCTACAGATCGCTTTGGAAATGAATATCGTCAGGAAATGTCTTGTACTTAAAATCATAAATCATTGATCAATATAAATTGAAAACTATGAAAATTACCTCCTTATTGATGTGTGCTGCTGTGATCGGATTAGCTCCGGCAGGGCTGATGGCACAGGTAAAAGTAAGCGCACAGGCAGAATTCCCTTCTTTTAGTACGGAAGGTCATCGTGGCGCCCGTGGGCTGATGCCTGAAAACAGCATTATAGCCATGAAAAAGGCGATAGACCTGGGTATTACCACCTTAGAAATGGATACCCACGTGACCAAAGATGGAGAAGTGGTGGTGACGCATGATGATTATTTAAGTCCGGCGTTTATGCTGGATGCAAATGGAAAGGAACTCCTTCCCGGGGATGCTAAAAAATACCCGGTGTATCAAATGACTTATGTGCAATTGAAAAGCTTTGACCTGGGGTCGAAACCTTACCCAGCCTTTCCTCAGCAAGAAAAGATAAAAACGTTTATTCCCCGTCTGGAGGAATTGATTGACTCGGTACAGCTGTATATAGAACAAAGGGGCAAAAAGCAGATGTTCTATAATATAGAAACAAAATGCGGACCGGAAGGGGATGGGGTATTGAATCCGGATCCTGAAACATTTGTAAAACTGCTCATGGCAGTATTAGAGAAAAAAGGAATCACTCCATTTGTAGTCATCCAGTCTTTTGACAAGCGGACATTACAGGTGTTAAATAAAAAGCATCCGAAGGTCAGGACCTCTTATCTGGTGGCGAATACAAAAAGCTTTGAAGAGAATATGGCTGATCTGGGCTTTTCACCTTTCATCCTGAGCCCGTATTATAAAATGGTCAACACAGAATTGGTCAGGAAATGCCATGATCGAGAGATTAAAGTGATTCCATGGACGGTAAATTCGGCAAAAGAGATTCAGGAACTGAAAGATTTAAAGGTAGATGGCATCATTTCTGATTATCCGAATCTGTTGATACCCTAGTTCTTAAGCTTAGATTTTAGCAGCATTTGAAGCTTTCAAAAAGATCAGGTAATTCGTAGTTTAGCAGGTATATGAAAACAATATTTCGAAACCTGATCTGCAGCATTTGCCTGATCTTTCTTTTATCACCAATTTGTGCCCATGCCCAGGGGACAAAACTGGATACTGGTTACAGGTCCAAAGGTTACGTGGAGCGACTGGAAAAGTTTAAAGCGGAGCCATTGGCTAAGGGTGATATCGTCTTTTTAGGAAATAGCATTACTGCGGGCACCAACTGGGCAAAATTACTGGATATGCCCAATGCGAAGAATAGAGGGATTTCTGGTGACATTACCTTTGGCGTGTTGAATCGTCTGCAAGAAATCATTGACGCCAATCCCCGTAAGATATTTATCCTGATCGGGACGAACGACATTTCCAGGGAAATCCCTGATTCGATGATCGTGCAGAATTATAAACGCATGGTACAAAGGATCAAGGCAGGATCTTCTTCCAAAATATATTTCTTTACTGTATTACCGGTGAATCAGAATACAAACTTTCAAAAGCATAAAGGAAAGGCTGCTCACATCAAGTGGGTCAATTCAGAAATCAAAAAACTGGCCGCTAAAAATGTAGGGGTGATCGACTTGTACCGTTATTTTGTAGACGTTGAAGGTCAGCTTAAAGAGAATCTGAGCTACGACGGATTACACCTCAATGAAGCAGGCTACCAGGAATGGGCAAAAGTCCTTCGCGCCGGAAATTACCTTAAATAGGTTTTCTGTAAGTATTGAAATACTTCCTTTAGCGGATTAGCTGCGAATCGCAACAGGTTTAGCAGCGAGGAATACCGGCGCAGGGAAAGGAATCACTTCCCTGTTCACATAGCGGTCTGTCTTATAAGTTTCTTTTCCCAACTTCTTTAACATCTTGTAATGAGATTTTAAAGCGTCGCTGAAAGTAATACATTCATTATAAGGCAGATCATATTCTGCTGCGGTTTCTTTCACAATTTTGCTGATGGCAGGGTAGTGGATGTGACAGATTTTAGGGAATAAATGGTGTTCTACCTGTCTGTTTAAACCACCGCATAAGAACGCAGCCAGGGAGCTGTTAACGGCAAAATTAGCCGTTGTCTGTAATTGGTGCGCTGCCCAGGCCTCTTCAATGTTGCCATCTTCATTGGGCATAGGAAATTCTGTAGACTCTACCACGTGGGCCAGTTGGAATACCAGTCCTAATACCAGTCCCTGGGCAAATTGCATCGCCAGGAAACCAATGATAAATTGCCACCAGGTAATGTTCATCACCAATAAAGGCAGTACAATAAACAGAAAGTAATAAATGGCTTTATAAAAAAACAGGTTGAAGTATTCGATTTTCGGATGGCTCAATACATGTTCACCCACTTTTTTCTGAAAGAATTTCTTGTAGTCTTTTCTAAATACCCAGGAAAGCATGGCCAGACTGTAAAGCGCAAAAGCATAAAAATGCTGGTATTGCTGCACTTTGTTTACCGTTTCTGAGTTGGAAAAGCGGATTAATCCTGGAGCCACATCAATATCCTCATCATGACCTGCGATATTCGTATAGGTATGGTGAACAATATTATGGGTAATGTTCCAGACATAAGGACTTGCGCCCAATAAATTAAATATAAAACTGAAAATTTTATTTACTGCAGGGTAAGGAGATAGTGCTTTATGGATGGCATCATGGCAAACGTTAAAACCAACGAAGGCACCAAATACGCCCAGCATAATGGACAGTAATAACATTACAGGCGCGCTGAAGTTACCCAATAACAGGCCCAGATAAATGCCCGTTAAGCCGGTAAGGAAGAAAAAAACTTTGAACCACATCGCCGGATTGGCATAGCTGGTGGTGTTATTTGCTATAAAATAAGCATCAACTCGTTTTCGTACTGTAGTATAAAATGTTGATTTACTGGTGTTTGTAAACTTGATCTTTCTCGCCATAAATTATTTTGTCCGTACTGAATGTATGGCTTAATCTCCCTCTATTTTCAGCTAATGTAGCACAATTAATACCAGAATGTTTATTTCCTATATTATTATTTAGTTACGAAAATGCGAGCAGTTTAGATTTTCATCTATATTTACCCTAAATTAATGGTTATATATCAACCGTTTTTGGCAATAGATGGAGCGCATCAATATCAAGCAACTAGCTAAGGCCCTGAATTTATCTACTTCAACGGTTTCCAGGGCTTTTAGAGACAATAGTGACATCAGTAAGGAAACGAAGGAGAAAATCCTGTCGAAGGCAAAGGAGTTAAACTATCAGCCCAATCACTATGCAAGTAACCTTAGGGAGCAGAAAAGTAAAACGATTGCGGTAATTGTTCCTGAGCTGGCGAACAATTTTTTCTCCCAGGCCATTCATGGCATTGAAAAAATTGCGAGAGGGAAGGGCTATCATATTTTAATCTATGCCACCGATGATGATTATGAGAAAGAAGTTTCTTTCATCCGACATTTGCACAATGGCAGAGCGGATGGGATCATTATGTCGGTTTCCGGGGAAGCAAATGACCATACCTACCTGAATGAGTTGAGTCAGGAGCGCCTGCCTCTGGTGTTTTTCGATCGTGTTTATGAAGACATCATTACGCCAAGGGTCATTACGAATGATTACGACAGCAGTTTTTCGGCAACAGAGCATCTGATCAAGCAAGGCTGTAAAAAGATTGCCTACCTGGTGATCAATAAGAATTTATCCATCGGTAAGTTCAGGATGCAGGGCTATATTGATGCCCTGGCGAAATACGAAATTCCTTTTGAAGATCGCCTGGTGGTAGACTGCACCAATAGTTACGCGAAAAATTCCCTGATTTTAAAAAAGTTATTGCTGGAAATTAAGCCAGATGGGATCTTTACTTCAGTAGAACGTTTGGCTTTTGCCACTTACTATGCCTGCTACGACTTGAAAATTTCTATTCCTGAAGACCTGATGGTGATCGGTTTCTCCAG
This sequence comes from Pedobacter polysacchareus, assembly GCF_019802255.1. Classification (GTDB taxonomy): domain Bacteria; phylum Bacteroidota; class Bacteroidia; order Sphingobacteriales; family Sphingobacteriaceae; genus Pedobacter; species Pedobacter polysacchareus. The sequence continues at coordinate 408,275 of NZ_JAHYSS010000004.1, forward strand.
TCTGGAAATTGCACCTTTATTGAATCCTTCTTTAACCACGATTACACAGCCCGCTACCAAAATAGGAATTGAAGCGGCGAACCTTTTGTTCAAGATGCTGGATAATCCGATAGAGGTAAACCCAAATCAAAAGATTGTGCTCAATTCTAAACTGATCAAAAGGCGATCTACAGAACGAGATTAATTTTTATTGAAACTGCTGCTGTACCTCAGGATGATGGTCAACAAAGCAGCTTTTTTTAGGAAGAAAATCAGGGCTTTTTTTATGGGGTTTTCCTAGCCTGAAATGGCAGATTTTTTACTGCTCAAACCCCAGCTTTTTTAACGCTCAAAATCAGGCTTTTTTATCCCCCAAAAACTGGTGTTTTTTTCAAAAACTTTTCCATGTTTTCCGATTTTACGCAGAATTTGGTCTCTTGCTTTCCACAAGTTTTCCTAAAGCTGTGGAAAACCTCGGGAACGTTCCCGGTATCGTTCCCGAAAAACAGGCCAAAAACAACTAAGTGTAAAAATTACACATTGGAACTTGATTTTTGTTTGTAAGTTCTTGATTATTAATGATTAGTATTTTTTACGGCCATATTTCAGAAAACATAAAAACAAATTTTTGATCTCATTTTTTGATTTTTCAGATATTAAATATGGTGTTAAAAAAAAATAACATATAATATTTTGATTTCTCAGCTACGCTTCGCTTATTTACCAAGAGCATAACTAACACTGTACACTAACCAAATATTTACCCTAAAAACGAGCTATAAATATGAAAGTATTTTACCTGCTGAAGCCTTGTTTATTGCTGTTCATTGTTCTTGCAACATTGACCGCCCAGGCGCAAACCAGTTCACTAACTGGAACAGTATTAGATGAGACCGGGTTGCCACTTCCCGGAGCATCTATCCAGATCAAAAGTATCAATAAGAGTACCACCACTGACGCTGCGGGAAAATATCGCCTGAGCGGATTGCCAAATGGTGCAGCAACAGTAATTGCCAGCTATATCGGCTATACTTCTTTAACGCAGGAAGTAACGATCTCTGGTAATACCGTTTTCAACTTATCCCTTAAACCTGACGCGCAAAACCTGAATGAGGTGGTCGTAATTGGTTATGGTACCCAGCAAAAGAAAGATTTAACAGGCTCCATCGCTACGGTGAGCGCTAAAGATTTCCAGAAGGGAGCCATTACTTCACCAGATCAATTGATTCAAGGTAAAGTAGCCGGGGTAAATGTAGTCTCCAATGGTGGACAGCCAGGTGGAGGAAGTACCATCCGTATTCGTGGTGGAGCTTCCTTGAATGCCAGTAATGACCCACTTGTGGTGATTGATGGAGTTCCATTTAGCGGGAACAGTGTTAATAATGCACCTAGTCCGCTTTCTTTGATCAATCCGAACGACATTGAGACCTTTACCATTCTGAAAGATGCGAATGCAACCGCCATCTATGGATCAAGAGCTTCTAACGGGGTAATTATCATTACGACCAAGAAAGGGAGTTCTGTAGATCCGGTGATTAATTTCAATACCAATAACTCTTATGAAACTGTCGCTAAAAAAGTAGACGTGCTTTCTGCAGACCAAATCCGTGCTTATGTAAACCAGTTTGGAAACAAGAGCTACGACGATGATCCGACACATACTTACAAAGCTTTATTGGGGAATGCCAATACAGACTGGCAGGATGAGATCTATAAAAATGCCTTTTCTACCGACAATACTTTGAGTATTGGAGGCATTTTCAAAAATGTGCCTTACCGCGTTTCTGCAGGTTACCTGGACAAACAGGGTTTATTGATCACTGACAAATTTGAACGTGCAACTGGTACATTCAGCATCTCGCCAAGGTTGTTTAAGGATCATTTGAAAATTGACCTGAGCTTAAAAGGATCTTTATCAGAGGCGAGGTTTGCCAATGAGGCGGCAAGAGCTGCAGCCATTCAGTTTGATCCTACGCAGTCGGTAAATGCCGATAATCAATACGGTAATTATTTCGAATGGATCAAAGGCGGTGTGCCAAATCCAAATGCTCCGCGTAATCCGGTTGCTTTAGCACGCTTACGCAACAACACTGGTAAAACAGAAAGAAGTTTCGGTAATGCCAGATTTGATTATTCCTTTCACTTCCTTCCGGAATTACATGCCAACTTAAACCTTGGTTATGACATTTCTAAGGGATACGGCAGAATCCTTGTACCAGCCTATGCGGCACAAAATGCTTCGACAGATGGTTTCCAAACCCGCTCCCTAGATGAGCAAAACAACAAAGTTTCCGAGTTTTATTTGAGCTATGCAAAAGATATTGCCAGTTTAAAAAGCAGGATCGATGTGACTGCAGGTTATGGTTACTATGACAACTCCAGCACCAGTTATGGTTTTTCAACCTATAAAGCAGATGGGGTTTCTGAAGTGAGCAGACCAACAAATCTATTTAATGTAGAAAGAGAAAAATTGAATTCTTACTATGGTCGTTTGATTTATACTTATGATGAAAATTATATTCTTTCTGCCACAATGCGTGCAGATGGTTCTTCCAGATTCGGAGAAGATCACCGCTGGGGATATTTCCCTTCTGTAGGTTTTACCTGGAGAACGATCGGTGAAGATTTTATGAAAGACAGCAAGGTGTTCTCTGATTTGAAATTCAGATTAAGTTATGGTCAGACCGGAAATAAAGACGGTATTGGTAACTATAACTACATGGCCAAGTATTTCAAAAATAGCAGTTTTGGACAATATCAGATTGGTGATACTCTTTACGATTACTATACGCCATCGGCTTATGAGCCTGACTTGAAATGGGAAACGACTACTTCTTACAATGCAGGATTAGACTACGGATTCTTTAAAAACAGAGTTTATGGTAGCGTAGATGTGTATTACAAAAAAACAAAAGACCTTTTATCAACGGTAGATATTCCTTCAGGAACAAATTACAACAACCGTTTGCTGACCAATGTGGGTAATATGGACGTTCGTGGTTTAGAAGCCAGTATCAACGTTGCAGTGATAAAATCTGAAAATACCAATTGGGATATAGGTTTTAATATGGCTTACAACAAAAGAGAAGTCACCAACCTTACTTTCGATTCTGATCCTAACTTCAAGATTGATGCTGGTGGCATTACCGGTGGTACTGGTAACAACATCAAGTACAATGCAATTGGCCAGGCTCCTGGATCTTTCTTCGTGAAAAAACAGGTTTATGATGCAAACGGAATGCCTTTAGAAGGGGTGTACGCTGATCTTGACGGCAATGGGGTGGTAGATGCAAACGATAAGTATTTCTACCATTCTCCAGATCCAAAATTCACTTTTGGTTTTAACTCTGCTTTCAGCTATAAAAAATGGACGTTGAGCACGGTAATGAGAGCGAACATTGGTAACTACGTTTATGATAATGTGTCTTCTAACTTCGGTGTGAGGAGCAATATCTTGAGTCCAAGCGGATTGATCAACAATGCAAATGTAGATGTGTACAAAACCAATTTCACCAACAATGAATACCTGAGTGATTACTATATGAAAAATGCTTCCTTCCTGAAAATGGACAATGCAGGATTGGCATTTGATGCAGGTAAGATCTCAAAAAATGGAAATACCACCCTTCGTATATCGGCAAATGTTCAGAATGTGTTTGTGTGGACTAAGTATAAAGGATTGGATCCGGAAATTACAACGGGTATCGATTACAACTTATATCCAAGACCTAGAACTTATACATTGGGCTTAAATGTTGGCTTTTAACTTATATCAGGATGAGAAACTTATTTAAAATATTCACTATATCAAGCGTTTTACTGGTCTTTATCAGCTCATGTAAAAAGGACGCCTTGAACTTACGACCTACTAATGATTTAGTAGCGGATCAGGCTTATGCCGGCCCGGCAGGATATAAAAACCAGCTGGTTAAATTGTATGCCAGTTATGCTTTGACGCACCCAAGCGGTGCCTCTGCAGAAAGTGATATCGGCGGATTGAACCCAGGATTTACAGATTTCCTGAGGTTATTCTGGATGTCACAGGAACTACCAACAGATGAAGCCATCTGCGGATGGAATGATGATGGGATCCCGGATCTGGATAAGATGACCTGGACCTCAGAAAATGTATTTATCAGAGGTTTATACTCCAGAAGTATTTATCAGATTACTGTTTGTAATGACTTCCTGAGAGAAAGTACGCCTGAAAAACTGGCGAGCCGTGGAATCACTGGTCAGGATGCAACAGATGTGCAGCGCTATCGTGCAGAAGCCCGTTTCCTTCGTGCCTTCCAATATTGGGTATTGATGGATGGTTATGCCAATCCTCCTTTTGTAACAGAGAATGACCTGATTGGGAAAATTGCCCCTAAGCAAATTCAAAGAGCAGAGCTGTTCAAATATGTAGAGTCAGAATTGAAAGCAATTGAAGGAGAACTTGCAGCACCAATGACCAACGAATATGGTCGTGCAGATCAAGGTGCAGACTGGTCTTTATTAGCCAGGTTATACCTGAATGCTCAGGTTTATACCGGTACAGCCAGATATACTGATGCCATTACTTATTCCAGTAAAGTGATCAACGGTGGTTATAGCTTATCACCGATTTATAAAAACTTGTTTTTAACAGACAGCAGAAGTACTAGTAAAGAGAACATCCTGACCATTAATTATGATGGATTGCATACGCAGAATGATGGTGGAACAACTTACCTGATCAATGCCGCAATTAACGGAGACATGAACCCTACTTCGTTTGGTGTGCCAACCGGTGGTTGGGGCGGTAACCGCAGCAGGATTAATCTGCCTAAATTATTTACAGACTATTCCGGTACTACTGATCAAAGAGCAATGTTTTTTGGCCAGAAACTGGAAAATGATGATGTCAATACTTTTACCGATGGATTGAGGGTGATCAAGTTTAGAAATGTGGATTCGAAAGGTGTACCTGCACCTTCTAATGAAGGGAAATTCAGTTCATTGGATTTTGCTTTATTCCGCCTTGCGGAACAGTACCTGATCTATGGAGAAGCAGTAGCCCGTGGTGGTGCTGGCGGTTCCACCGGTCAAGCCATTACCTACGTGAATAACCTGCGTCAGCGTGCTTATGGCAATACTTCAGGAAATATATCAGCGATCAGTGTTGATTTCTTCCTGGATGAGCGTGGCAGAGAATTGTACTGGGAAGGTTTCCGCCGTACAGATTTAGTTCGCTATAACAAGTTCACAGAAGCGGGTTATTTATGGCCTTATAAAGGTGGCGTGAAATCCGGACAAGGAGTAGCTGCGACACGTAATATCTATCCATTGCCACTGGCCGACCTGATTGCCAATACCAATCTGATTCAAAATAAAGGTTACTAACCCTAAGCAGAAATTGAGATGAAATCAAACATTATAAAATATATTTCCTTTGTTTTAGTGGCCATAGGTTTATGGTCCTGTAAAAAGGATGGAACAGAGCTGGTGTCAAATGTGAGTCCGGCAGGTACGCTAACTGCAAGTACCACTACGTTAAATTTATCTTTAGCTGCCGCAACAAGTACGGCAGTCACTCTTACCTTTCCTGCTCCGGTGGTGACAGGCGTTATTGTTCCTGTAACTTCTACCATTCAGATTGATGTAAAAGGTAGAAATTTTGCTAACCCTAAGGAGGTGGTGATCGCAGGTACTACTTATGCCCCAACAGTAAGTGCCATCAATGCCATCATGCTGGCTTTTGGATTAAAAGCAAATGTTCCATCAGAACTGGAAGTTCGCTTAAAATCTGCTCCGGCACCGAATGCAGTCACTTATTCAAATGTATTGACCTTGAAAGCAACAGCATACCTGGCCACTTCATGGATTTTTGCTCCAGGAGCATACCAAGGATGGGCACCTGCAACAGCTGACAGTCTGGTTTCTCCTGATAGTGATGGTAAATACTTCGGAATTATTGTATTCCCAGCTGCTCAGTTAGAATTCAAAATTACGCCGGTAAAAACCTGGGACCTTTCTTATGGTGTCTTAGGTGGATTGCTTGCTAAGCAGTGCAGGAAATGCGGCCAATTTAACCGCGCCAAAAGCTGGTCCGCAACTGATTACAGTAGATATGAACACGAAAGCATTTAAAATTGAAGAGTCAAAAATCTGGGCGATGACAGGTAGTGCTACACCATTGGGATGGGGTAGTGATATTGACATGAAATTCATCAATGATGGAAAAGGTACTTATAAAGTAACTGCAAATCTGTTGGCTGGAGAATTGAAGTTCAGAGCAGATCGTGCCTACGATTTTAACTATGGTGGAAGTGGTGGCAATCTTGTATTTAATGGTGGCAATATTGCTGTCGCTGCGGCAGGAAATTATACGGTTACTTTCGATATTCCAAATTTAAAATACTCACTCGTTAAAAATTAATACCAGAACAGGTAGTCCGACAAGTCTTATGTCTTGCTGGACTATCTGTTTTTTTTAATCCATATCCTTACCTCAATCTTTTGCTCATGAAAAAACTTATCCTTTTACTCCTACTAAGTGTTTCTCTGACCACTTTTGCCCAAAAATTGGAGCGCATTGAACCAATGTACTGGTGGGTAGGTATGAAAAACCTTAAACTTCAATTGTTAGTTCATGGCGATCGCATCGCTGAGCTGGGTGTAGAGCTGAATTACCCAGGTGTAAAATTGGTAGGTGTAAATAAGGTCGAAAATCCTAACTACTTATTTGTAGACCTGGAAATTGAGGAATCCGCCGCTGCGGGAAAATTCCCTATCGCATTTACCAAAGGAGGGAAGAAAGTACTGCAGTATACCTATGAGCTGAAAAACAGAACATCCAACGCAAGTCGCATACAAGGGGTAAGCAGCAAAGACTTGATTTACCTGCTGATGCCGGATCGATTTTCTAATGGCGATCCCAAAAATGATGTGATTAAAGGAATGCAGGAAATTAAATTGAACAGAGATTCTATGTATTACCGTCATGGGGGTGATTTACAAGGATTGATTAATAAACTGGATTACCTGAAAGATTTAGGCGTAACCGCCATCTGGATGACACCAGAAATTGAAAATGATATGGCCAATGCGTCTTATCATGGCTATGCCGCTACGGATCATTATAAAATAGATCCACGCTATGGAAACCTGGCATTATACAAATCTTTCGTAGATAAAGTACATGAAAAGGGAATGAAAGTAGTGAAAGATATTGTACACAACCACGTTGGCACCGGACATTGGTTCTATAAAGATATGCCAATGAAAGACTGGGTAAACCAGTGGCCAGCATATACGCAGACCAGCTACCGGGATGAGCCGGTAATGGATCCTCATGCTTCAAAAGCAGATCAAAAGAAAATGTTAGACGGATGGTTTGTACCAAGTATGCCTGACCTCAACCAAAGAAATCCTTACGTACAGAATTACCTGACTCAAAATCACATCTGGTGGATAGAAGATGCAGGAATCGACGGACTAAGGTTAGATACGTATCCATATAATGACCCGGACTACATGAGGGACTGGGCGATCAAGATAAAAGCAGAATTTCCAACGCTTTCGGTTTTTGGCGAAACATTAGTGAATTCTGTAGCTGCACAAGCCTTTTTTACCGGTGGAAATACCGTAAGCAGAGGTTTCGATACCGAGTTGCCAGGTGTAACAGATGCAGTACTTAAAAATGCAATTTATGAAGCTTTGAATGGGAAATCAGGCTGGACCGATGGGATATTCAGATTGTATACCACCATCGCACAGGATTTTCTATACCAGAATGCCGACCGTAACGTGATTTTCATGGACAACCATGACATGAGCAGGTTTTATTCTATGGTGAAAGAAGATCTCGACAAGTATAAATCTGGAATGGCTTTACTGTTAACGTTAAGAGGTATCCCTCAAATGTATTACGGAACAGAGATTTTAATGAAGAACTATTCTGATCCTGATGGCTTGGTACGTTCTGACTTCCCAGGTGGATGGCCGGGTGATAAAACAGACAAGTTTACTGCCGCAGGTCGTACTGCACAGGAAAATGAAGCCTGGAACTTTGTGAAAACACTAGCCAATTACAGAAAAAATAGCCCGGCTTTACAAAGCGGGAAAATGATGCAGTATGTACCTGAAAATGGTATGTATACTTATTTCAGGTACCTGCCGGAAGGTGGAAAGACCGTGATGGTGATTGTCAATATTGACGATCAGGCGAAAAGTCTGGAGACTTCCAGGTTTGAAGAACGCCTAGGCCAGGCCAGTTCTGCCACCAATGTGATCACAAAAGAGAAAATAAACACTTTAAAAAACATCGCTGTTCCTGCAAAGACCACAATGGTGTTAGAATTAAATTAAGACTATAAATACATAGATGCAACATACTACAGAACCTATCGCCTGTATTTTCGACCTGGATGGCGTATTGGTAGACACTGCTGTTTATCATTATAAAGCATGGAAAGCGCTGGCCAATTCCTTAGGCTTTGACTTTACAGAGTTACAGAATGAGCAGCTGAAAGGCGTGAATAGAATGCGCTCTCTGGACATGATCCTGCAATGGGGCGGTGTGGAGCAATCAGCTTCAGAAAAAGAAGCATTAGCTGCAAAGAAGAATGAACAATATGTGGCCATGATAAGTAAAATGACGGTGCAGGAAGTATTGCCGGGTGCATTGGAACTGCTGACCGCTTTGAAAGCAGCCGGGATTAAAATTGCCCTTGGCTCTGCCAGCAAGAATTCTTCCCTGATTTTGGAACGGACAGAATTGGCTCATTTTTTTGATGCCATCGTAGACGGAAATTCCGTGACGACTTCAAAGCCAGATCCGGAAGTGTTTTTGAAAGCCGCAGAATTGTTGAATACCGCTAAAGAAAATTGTGTGGTATTTGAAGATGCAGCAGCAGGAGTACAGGCGGCCATTGCAGCAGATATGATGGTGGTTGGAATCGGTAAGGCCGAGCATTTACCCGGAGCTCAGGTAGTTATCAATGACCTTTCGGAAATTACCATCAGCGAGATTGAAGCATTGAAAAATCACTAAGAAAACATTCATCATATTACTTAGTACTAATTGTCCGGCTAGCTAAGCCGAATTAGCATAAATAAAAAGATAAATCTAAAGCGCATCTCAGGTGAATAAAAAATAAATGAAAACGTGTTCCGGTGACATCACCGCCGGAATACCAGAGCAGCATATACCATGAAAAATTATATAAAAGCAGACGAGTGGAACATTGTTGAGGAAGGTTTTGATCCTCATTTAAATAAAATATCAGAGAGTTTATTTAGTATTGGAAACGGCAGAATGGGACAGCGTGCCAATTTTGAAGAGGACTATACTGGAGAAACCTTGCAGGGAAATTACGTAGCAGGAGTTTACTACCCAGATAAAACCAGGGTGGGCTGGTGGAAAAACGGTTATCCTGAGTATTTTGCTAAAGTACTGAATGCCACAAACTGGATTGGTTTAAACATTCAGATTGATGGAGAAACGTTAGACCTGAATACTGCCACAGTCACCGATTTTAAAAGGGTACTGAACATGAAAGAAGGAACTTTGAGCCGCCAATTTACTGCGAAATTGAAAAGTGGTAAAATGGTACAGGTGGAATCGATCCGTTTTTGCAGTATTGTAGATGATGAAGTGGCCGCTTTACATTACCGTATCAAAGCCCTGAATTTTGAAGGCCAGATCAGTATCACTTCATTTATTGATGGTGATGTGAAAAACCAGGACTCGAATTATGACGAGAAATTCTGGGAGGAAGTGGCGCAGCAGCAGGAAGTGAATACCGATTACTTAGTGCTCAGAACAAAAAAAACAGAATTTGACGTTTGTACGGTAAGTCAGACCAGCATTTTCAAGAATGGGGAACTGCAAACTTTAAGTCCGGTGGCGAAAGATAAATACCTTGGACAGCAGGCTTCTTTTGTGCTAGCTCAAAATGAGGTGATTGATTTGTATAAGATCGCAGCCAATTTATCTTCTCAGAACTATGATAAATCAGATTTATTGAGTGCTGCAAAAGCAACTATTTTGAAGGCTGCGGAGAAAGGTTTTGAGCAATTGAAACAAGAACAGGCCATTGCATGGGCTCAGAAATGGGAAGAAGGCGACATTGTGATTGAAGGTGATGTGGCTGCTCAGCAAGCGATCAGATTCAACATCTTTCAGCTGAACCAAACCTATACTGGCAAAGATGCCCGTTTAAATATCGGACCTAAAGGGTTCACAGGAGAAAAATATGGAGGTTCTACCTATTGGGATACCGAGGCGTACTGCATTCCTTTCTACCTTTCGGTAGCACCACAGGAAGTGGCTAAAAATCTATTGGTTTACCGCTATAAACACTTGGATAAAGCGATAGAAAATGCCGCTAAATTAGGCTTTAACAATGGTGCGGCCCTGTATCCGATGGTGACTATGAATGGCGAAGAATGCCACAATGAATGGGAAATTACTTTCGAAGAGATCCATAGAAATGGAGCAATCGCCTTTGCGATTTTCAACTATATCCGTTATACTGGTGATGAGCGATACCTGGCAGATTATGGTCTGGAAGTATTGATCGGTATTGCCAGATTCTGGAAACAAAGGGTAAACTGGAGTGCAGAGCGAAACAAATTTGTGATGCTTGGCGTAACTGGTCCTAATGAATATGAGAACAACATCAACAACAACTGGTACACAAATAAATTAGCCGCCTGGTGTTTAACCTATGCGATGGAAGCTGCGGAGAAAGTAAAGTCGCTGGATCCGGAACAATATTTGAAAATTGTTGAGAAGACAAAATTGCAGAAATTGTCTGAGTTTAAAGACTGGAATTCGGTAGCTACTCAAATGTATTATCCTTATCATGAGGGAGAGGAGGTCTTCTTGCAGCAGGATGGTTTTATGGACAAAGAGCAGATTCTGGTAAAAGATTTACCTGCAGATCAGCGTCCGCTGAACCAGAAATGGAGTTGGGATCGCATTTTACGTTCTTGCTATATCAAACAAGCTGACGTATTGCAGGGCATGTACTTCTTTGAGGAAGAATATGACCTGGAAACGCTGAGAAGGAACTTCAACTTCTATGAAAGCAGGACTGTTCATGAAAGCTCTTTATCACCATGTGTACATAGTATCCTTGCGGCAAAGCTGAACGACGAGGAAAAAGCATACGAATTTTACCTGCGCACCGCACGTTTAGACCTGGACGATTATAACAACGATACTGAAGATGGCTTGCACATTACTTCAATGGCAGGTACCTGGATGAGTGTGGTAGAAGGTTTTGCAGGAATGCGTGTGAAGGAGGATAAATTGTCTTTCCAGCCTTTTTTGCCGAAAAACTGGGCTGCTTTCTCCTTTACTATTGGTTTCAGAGGATTACAGCTGAAGGTTCAGATCAATGAATCGGAACTGATCATTAGAAACTATTCGAAGGAAAGCTTAACATTAAGGGTATTCGAACAGGAATACGCTGTACCACCGGGAGAAAAAACAATTGTTTACAAGACCTCATTGGTATGATAAGAGCATTCGGTAGTAAGAAAAAGGAGCTGATGGTTAAAAGAGGAATGTTCCTTGGTATTATTTTAACAGGATGCACGATTGTCGGATTTTCAAGTCATAGTATGGCCCAGGGTAAACCTATTATTTATCAATTATTGCCCAGGTTATTTGGGAATAAACAAAGTCAGAACCTCCCTTACGGAACTATTCAGCAGAATGGTTCCGGCAAGTTTGCCGATATCAACAACAAGGCGCTGGATGGAATTAAAGAATTAGGCGTGAGCCATGTCTGGTATACCGGTGTCATCGCCCATGCCAGTCTAACGGATTACAGTGCTTTTGGCATCCCCATGGATAATGCAGAGGTGGTAAAAGGACGTGCAGGATCTCCGTATGCAATTCGTGATTACTATGATGTAGATCCTGATCTGGCAGTTGATGTGAAAAACCGAATGAAAGAGTTTGAAAACTTAATCGCAAGAACACATCAAAAAGGAATGAAGGTAATCATTGATTTTGTACCCAATCATGTGGCTCGTTCTTACCATTCTCAGGCAAAGCCGAAAGGAGTAACTGATTTTGGTGCGAAGGACGACCACACTAAAAGTTTTAGCCCAGCTAATGATTACTATTACACGCCAGGAAAGGACTTTGTAGTTCCGGTATCGGAAGTCATCGTTACAGAAAGCTCCGCTATAAAGGGCAGCAGCAGGTCAGCCGCAAATGTTTTAGTCCCGCTGGAAAAACAGACATTTAAGGAAAGTCCGGCCAAAGCGACCGGAAATAACGTGTTTTCTGCGAGTCCTTCAAAAGGCGACTGGTATGAAACGGTGAAACTGAACTATGGATTGGATTATGCCAATGGGGAGCAGCAGCATTTTAGTCCAATCCCTGGTGTATGGCTTAAAATGAAAGATATTTTGAGCTATTGGGCGTCAAAAGGTGTGGATGGTTTCCGTTGTGATATGGCGGAAATGGTGCCTGTAGAATTTTGGGAATGGGTAATTCCGGAACTGAAAAAGAAACACGCTGGACTGATTTTTATCGGTGAAGCTTATAACCCGGCAGTTTATTATACCTATCTGAGCAGGGGTCATTTTGATTACCTATATGATAAAGTTGGTTTATATGATGGTTTAAAAAAACTGATCAGAAATGAGCAGGAAGGGAATGTAAAAGATATTTCAAAAGTATGGCAGGTACAGACTGCCGGATTTGGAGAAAGGATGCTGAGCTTTCTGGAGAACCATGACGAGGAGCGGATTGCCTCTGCAGGTTTTGCGGGAGATGCGGTTCATGCTATCCCAGCGATGGTTGTTTCTGCCACTTTATCTGCGGGACCTGTGATGCTGTATTTTGGACAGGAAGTTGGGGAGCCAGGAAAAGGAATAGAAGGTTTTGGAAAAGAAGACAACAGAACTACGATTTTTGATTACTGGGGTGTACCTGAACATCAGAAATGGATGAATAATGGTGCCTTTGATGGTGCGTTATTAGATTCAAAGCAGCGAAATTTACGTCGTTTTTATAAAGAGCTCATGCACATCGCCGCCAATTCAGCAGCGATCACTAAGGGTGACATCCTGGATGTTCCGCTTGGAGAACAGCGCATGTATGCCTTTTTGAGGTATACCGAAGGTCAGCGGTTACTGATTGTTGCTAATTTCGACCGGACACAAACACTGGCGAAAAACCTGGAGATCCCAGGACTGCTGTTGAAAAACCGGGAAATTAAAGAAAGCATAGATTTATTGTCTAAGCAGAAAGTAGAAAACACTTCGCAATCCCTATATTTAAAAGTGCTGCCCGGGACTGCTCAAATCATTCAATTTTAATTATTAATACCTGATGGAAAAGAAAATCGCGCTTAGTAAACCAAGATTATCGTCCCTGCAGATCTTTAACATGAGTGCCGGTTTTTTCGGGATTCAGTTTGGATTTGCACTACAAAATGGAAATGCTTCCAGGATACTGCAAACTTATGGTGCAGATGTGGAGCATTTATCGCTTTTTTGGTTAGCAGCCCCTTTAACGGGGATGATTGTTCAGCCCATCATTGGTTATTATAGTGATAAAACCTGGAATAAATTTGGCCGGAGACGGCCATATTTCCTGATCGGTGCCGTTTTAACTGCGATTGCGTTGATCTTGATGCCGAATTCTGCGGCAATGGCCAGTCTGCTGCCGCCAATTATTATTGGTGCTGGTATGCTGATGATCATGGACGCTTCGATTAATGTGGCGATGGAACCTTTCCGCGCATTGGTGGCTGATAAGCTGCCCGAAAGCCAAAGGAGTTTTGGCTTTTCCATGCAGACCTTCCTGATTGGGGCAGGAGCCATTACCGGTTCCTGGTTACCTTATATCCTTTCAGAATATATGGGTGTCTCTAAAGTTGCTGCTGTCGGACACGTTCCGCTCAATGTGATTTATTCCTTTTATGTGGGGGCTGCGGTATTGGTAGGCACCATTCTGTGGACGGTGATTACTACCAGTGAGTATCCACCGGAAGAAATGGAGAAGTACCATGATGGTGCTCCGGAAGAAGAAAGCAAGGGCATCATGTCTATCTTCACCGATTTTTCTAAGATGCCGATCACCATGCGTCAATTGGGACTGGTGCAGTTTTTCTCCTGGTTTGCTTTGTTCTCCATGTGGGTATTTACAACGCCAGCGATTGCCCAGCATATCTATAAGGTACTGCCTGGAGATACTTCCTCTGTACAGTTTGCGGATGCAGGAAACTGGGTAGGTATTCTTTTTGGGATTTATAATGGTGTTTCCGCGATTTATGCATTACTATTACCGGCTATTGCCAGGGCTACGAGTAGAAAAATCGCCCATGCTTTCTCTTTAACTGCGGGCGGATTGGGCTTATTGTCCATTTATTTTATCACAGATCCACAGCACCTCATTTTCTCTATGATTGGGGTAGGACTGGCCTGGGGAAGTATCTTATCTATGCCTTATGCCATTTTATCGAGCTCTATTCCTGCAAGGAAAATGGGCGTATACATGGGGATTTTTAACTTCTTCATCACCATGCCTCAAATTATAAATGGCTTTTTTGGAGGGATGATTGTAGAGAAATTCTACGATGGAAAGGCGATTTATGCGATTGTATTGGCAGGAATTTTCATGATTCTCGGTGCGATTTCGGTGCTTTATATCCAGAGCAATAAAGAAAATGCAGGGTAATAATCATCTGGAAATTCTGCTTAAACGCCGGAAATACGGCGATATTATAGAATTTATATTAAAATTTTTGCCTAAAGCCGGGTGGTCTGCAAAGTTTTAAATAAAATGCCTATTTTTACAGCCCACTTATGGAACAGATAAAAACATCATTTGATTTCGAAAAACCTTTAGTTGAATTAGCTCAGCAGATTGAAAAGGTTAAACAGGTTGCCGATAAAACGAAAGTAGATATGTCTGCTACCTTGACTGAACTGGAAGAGAAGTTAGCTGATACTCAGCAGACGCTTTACACCCATCTCACAGGATGGCAGAAAGTTCAGATGTCCCGTCATCCGGAAAGGCCGCAAACCTTGGATTACATCAGTATGATCTGTGATGATTTCATCGAGATGCATGGCGACAGAACTGTAAAAGACGATAAAGCCATTATTGGTGGTTTCGCTACAATTGCTGGTCAAACGGTAATGGTGATCGGACATCAGAAAGGTAAAAACACGAAAGAGCGTCAATATCGTAATTTCGGTATGGCGAATCCTGAAGGTTATAGAAAAGCATTGCGCTTAATGCGTCTTGCGGAAAAATTCAATAAGCCAGTGATTTCTTTTATTGATACGATGGGTGCTTATCCCGGATTGGAAGCAGAAGAACGTGGACAAGGGGAGGCGATTGCGCGTAACCTGTTAGAAATGTCTGTTCTAAAAGTACCTATCCTTTGTTTCGTGATTGGTGAAGGTGCATCAGGTGGTGCATTGGGTATCGGTATCGGCGATCGTGTATACATGTTAGAGCATACCTGGTATTCTGTAATTTCTCCTGAATCCTGCTCTTCTATTTTATGGCGCAGTTGGGACTTCAAAGAAAGAGCAGCAGAATGTCTTAAACTAACTTCTGATGACATGTACAAAAATCAACTGATTGATGGCATCATTAATGAACCGCTGGGAGGTGCACACCAGAATCCTGAGCTAATGGGCGCAACGATCAAAGAACAGATCATCAGCGACCTTAAAGAGATTAAGAAACTAAAAACGGAAGCCATGATCACCAAGAGAATTGATAAATTCTGTGCAATGGGTGTGGTAAACGAATAATAAAATAACCAACATAAAAGAAAAGGGCTGCAATTTATAAATTGTAGCCCTTTTCTTTTACGATCAGATCCTGGAATAAACTTTGGTCATAAAAAAAGGAGCATCCGTAAAACGAATGCTCCTTTTTTTTACCGGAACTGATTATTGCGCCGGGAAGAAAGGGGAGAACCTTGCTTCTAATAGGTTAAACTTATCAGCGAGTTCTTTGCTCAGTTTATCTTGCTTGTTTTCGGCAGTCGTTCTGGTCATAGAGTTCAGGAAGGATAGGCCTAACTGTACATTTTGTCCGCCTATAAACCTTTTCTTGCTTTCAGAAACATCAGCCAGGTAAGTCAGCTCTTTCATAATATAGTCTGCTGATTTCTCAATCAATGCATTTGCTCTTTTGCTATCCCCTAATTGGTATAGGTTTTCTGCCATAAAGTAAGCACCCATCATAGAACGCATGCCGTAGAATTTCTCTGGCATCACTTCAAAATAACGGTTCACTACTTTCTGTGCATCTTCTTTTTTACCTTCTTTCAATAATCCGCTGATGGTATTGTTGAATACATTGGTAAAGATGGAAATGTCATCAGAAGATTGTGGATCCAGGTATTTAGCGTTCTTCACATTACCCCATACAAATTTGTTCATCACATTATTGTATAATACAGGTGTATTGATCAGTTCGTTTCTGGAAGCTGCGGTATCTACTTTTAAAGGCATTAAATGTAAAGCCAGACCTTCATTGTAAAGGTATTTGTCTAAACCATTGTATTGCTC
This sequence comes from Pedobacter polysacchareus, assembly GCF_019802255.1. Classification (GTDB taxonomy): domain Bacteria; phylum Bacteroidota; class Bacteroidia; order Sphingobacteriales; family Sphingobacteriaceae; genus Pedobacter; species Pedobacter polysacchareus. The sequence continues at coordinate 424,781 of NZ_JAHYSS010000004.1, forward strand.
TGAAGGTACTGTGCTTGCGAAATAGATCGGTCTTTTCCAGTTGTTATGCACGAGAATGTCAAACATGGCTAAAGTTCCTTTAGTCACGTAGTTTTTGTTGAACGTCCATTCTATAGCAGGAACAATTTTGGCAGAATCAGCAGGGCTAACCACACCGTTTTTAAGCACTGCTGCTTTATCTACTGTGATCTTGAAGTTCTTGGTAGGGATGAAGTTTACTTTTCTACCATCATTTAATGGCAGTTTATCTTCGCTGTTTTCAGAAAGCAATAGTTCTAAAATGTTCTTCAGCTCAATATTTCCTGCAATATCCGCATTTTGGTAATACATTACGTCTCTAACGCCCTGAACATACTGTGACTCGTTCATCGAGATCGGCAGTGGCTCAGATTCGTTCATTTTACGTTTCATACCATTAATGTACCAATCGGTATCAAACAAACTCAGGTTGACTAACCTAATGTCAGGTCTGATGTTTTCCACCTCTTGTGCATACCATAATGGATACGTATCGTTATCACCATAGGTGAACAGGATCGCATTTGGTGCGCAGGACTGCAGGTAATCCACGGCAATATCATGTGCTACCATTTTAGTAGAACGGTCATGATCATCCCATCCCTGAGCAGCCATAATCACTGGTGCGGCAAATAGACCGATGACTGTCGCTAAAATACCGCCGGTGGCAGGTGTTAATTTTTTGAACAACCATTCACGCAGTGCGAGGACACCAAATCCGATCCAGATGGCAAAGGCATAGAATGACCCCACATAAGCGTAATCACGTTCCCTTGGTTCCATTGGTTTCTGATTCAGGTATAAAACAATTGCCATACCGGTAAAGAAGAACAATAAGGCTACAATTCCTGCATCTTTCTGATTTCTTTTGAAATGCCAGATGGCACCCAATAAGCCCAGGATTAGGGGAAGGAAGAAGAAACGGTTGTAAGCATTACTTTCTGTAATAGAAGGAGGGAGGTTTTTCTGACTTCCCAGGTGAAGTGCATCAATTGGCTTAATACCGCTCAACCACTGACCTTCGTATAAACTACCTTGTCCCTGGTCGTCGTTTTGTCTGCCGACAAAGTTCCACAAGAAATACCTCATGTACATTTGTCCGGTTTGGTACGAGAGCAGGAATCCGATGTTATCAATTAAGCTAGGGAAGTGATCATCACTAAAGCCCATCATGTCTTTATAATACGCCACGTGGCCAGCATCATCACTGTACATACGTGGGAAAGGCGTAATTCTATCGTATTCATAGTCGGACTTTTTACCGGCTACTTCATATTTCTCTGCACCTTTTCTATATAGTGTCTTTCCTTCTACAGAATTTATGGCCTGTGAGTTATAGTTAGGACCGAATAATAGAGGTCTGTCGCCATATTGCTCCCTGTTCAGGTAACCTAAGAAAGAGAATACATTGTCTGGAGCACTGTTGTTTAAGTTAGGATTTGCTTTTGCACGGATGATGATCATCGAGAATGAGCTGTATCCAAAAAGGATCAGTACTACTGAAAGTAAAGAAAGGTTCAGGATTTTTTTCTCATGTTTAATAGAGTACCTGATGCCCCATACGAAACCGCCAATCAATAGGATGGCAAAAACCATTACGCCGGTGCCGAAGCCCATTCCTAAAGTATTCACAAAGAATAAATCGAAGTAAGCACCAAATGAGACTACGTATTGAATGATACCATACTGAACTACGGCAAGAATCAGAATCCCTACAATACCTGCTTTGATGGTACCGGCAGTAGTTGGGTTTTTAACTTTCTTGAAGTAATAAACAAAGGCAATTGCTGGAATGGTCAATAAGTTCAATAAGTGAATCCCGATGGATAGGCCCATGATATAAGCGATAAACAACAACCAGCGATCTGCACGCGGCTCATCGGCAACAGCTTCCCATTTCAAAATCCCCCAGAATACGATGGCGGTAAATAGAGAAGAAAGCGCATATACTTCCGATTCTACTGCTGAAAACCAGAAACTGTCTGAGAAGGTATAAGCTAAAGCACCTACCACACCTGCACCCATAATGGTGATGAGGTTGGCTTGACTTACTGCTTCTTTTTCTTTAATCAGCGCTTTTTTCGCCAATGCGGTGATGGTCCAGAATAGGAATAAGATGGTGGCACCACTGGCAATAGCGGAACCTACGTTCATAAAGTAAGCGATTTTAGTCAGGTCACCAAAAGCAAAAAGTGAGAAGAACCGCTGTATCATTAAGAATAATGGCGCTCCCGGTTGGTGAACTACCTGCATTTTTAAGGCTGAGGCGATAAACTCACCGCAATCCCAAAAGCTGACAGAGGGTTCTAATGTTAGAATGTACGTTACAGTAGCAATCAGAAAACAAAGCCAGCCGGTAAGGTTGTTGATTTTTGAATAATTCATTTTTTAAGTAAAATAGTTATTGATTCGCGCTAATAAAATGCAGCCGAAAATAAAGAATAAGATTGATAAACTCATAAAGTAAGGGGGAGTTTAACATATTTAACCCTCAATATTCAGGTATCTTTTCTGTGGTTTGAATTCAGCAGGAGGATATCCTGTGTTTTTCGATTCTTTAGAATCCTTAAATTTTGCTTCTGTTTAAATGATTTTTAAATATTTTAATCTTGCCTGAGGCCTAAATGCAGGTGCTTTTTCAGTTTAAAAGGAAAAGCCTAAATTTTTATTAAAAAAAAGTGATTTTTTTTACGCGAAGCAACTTCCTCATTTTAAATAGTTTATTTCCTTTCCGAATTGTTAACGCAATATTTTTTAAACTTTTTTTGCGGCAGGATTTGCAGATATCAAAAATGTGCGTACATTTGCATCAGATTTCAGAGCAACAATTATCCGCTTCGAAATTAAAATTGAAAGATTGCCCGATAGTATAAAGGTAGTACAACGGTTTTTGGTACCGTTTGTCTAGGTTCGAATCCTGGTCGGGCAACAAAACATATTCGGATTGTGGTTTATTTCACAATCCGATTTTTTTTAACCAGCATTGATACACCTCTAATCATGCCATTGCAGTTTAATCCAGTTAAACTTTTTGCCGGAACAGGTACAAAAGAATTAGCAATCAAAATTGCCGAGAGCTACGGCAAACCTTTAGGTGACGTCACCTTGAACAGGTTTAGCGACGGCGAATTTCAACCTTCTTACGATGAAACAGTACGCGGTTGCGATGTCTTCATCATCAATTCTACTTACCAGCCAAATGATAACTTAATGGAGTTGCTGTTAATGATTGATGCCGCTAAGCGTGCATCTGCTCATTACATCACTGCGGTAGTTCCTTATTATGGTTTGGCGAGACAGGATAGAAAAGATAAGCCACGTGTTGCGATTGGTGCCAAATTGGTAGCGAACTTGTTAAAATCAGCAGGTATCCATAGAATCATGACGATGGACCTTCATGCTGCTCAGATCCAAGGTTTCTTTGATATTCCTGTAGACCACTTAGATGGTTCAGTAATTTTCGTGCCTTATATCAAAAGCTTAGGCCTGGAGAATCTAACGATTGCTTCACCGGATATGGGTGGTTCTTATAGAGCGCGTACTTTTGCAAAGTTCTTCAATGCAGAGGTAGTGATCTGTGATAAGAGACGTAAACGTGCCAATGAAATTGAGTCAATGTCGATTATTGGTGATGTAGTTGGTTTAGATGTGGTTTTAATTGACGATATTTGCGACACCGCAGGTACTTTGTCCAAAGCAGCAGCGCTGATCATGGAAAAAGGAGCGAAAAGTGTGCGTGCAGTTTGTACACACCCGGTGTTATCAGGTAAGGCTTATGAAACGGTTGAAAACTCAATGTTAGCAGAGTTGATCGTGACAGATACCATTCCTTTGAAGCGTCAGAGTGACAAAATCAGGGTATTGAGTACTGCTGAGTTATTTGCAAAAGCAATTGCCAATGTAAATGAGCACGGTTCTATCAGTGACCTGTTTAGAGTTTAATATTAATAATAAATATATATATAATGAAAACAATCGCAATTAGCGGTTCTCCAAGAGAGAACGTAGGGAAACGCGATGCTAAAGAGCTTCGCTATGAAGGTAAAGTTCCTGCAGTATTGTATGGTGGTACAGAGCAAAAACACTTTGCTGTAATTACAACCGAATTAAAGGATGCTATTTACACTCCAGAAGCAAACTTCGTTGAAATTGACATTAATGGTACTAAAACTAAAGCTATCATTAAAGAATTACAATTTCACCCATTAACTGACCTATTGTTACACGTAGATTTTCTTCAGTTATTTGATGACAAAGAAATCTTAATGGAAATCCCAGTTAAATTAACCGGTACTTCTCCAGGTGTTAAAATGGGTGGTAAATTAGTTCAGAAATTACGTAAACTTCGTGTTAAAGCATTACCTAAGGATATGCCTCAAACAGTTGAAGTGAGCATTGCAAAATTAGAAGTTGGTAACTTGTTCCGTGTACGTGATATCGCGAAAGCTGATTACACGATCACTAACACTCCAGAAGATACTATCGTGTCTGTTGGTATGTCAAGAGCTTTAAAACAAGCTGAGAACGAAGCTAACAAGAAATAATTTCTTTTTAGTCCAATCTAGAAAAGCAGTATCGGCAACGGTACTGCTTTTTTTTATGGAATAAAATGATTCAATGGCTGTTCTCAGCTAAACTATTATATTTGCAGCAGATGAAATACTTAATTGTTGGTTTAGGGAATATAGGTCCTGAATATGCGCATACCCGTCATAATATTGGTTTTGATATCGCTGATGAGCTGGTAAAGGAACTTGATGGCTCTTTTTCTAATGTTCGTCTGGCCTATTATGCCGAGGTTTCTTTTAAAGGGAGAAAACTGCACGTCATCAAACCCACTACGTATATGAACCTGAGTGGAAAAGCAGTGAGTTACTATATGAGGGAATTGAGAATCCCATTGGAAAATGTATTGGTGATCGTGGATGATCTTGCTTTGCCATTAGGTAAACTCAGGTTGAAAATGCAGGGCAGCAGTGCAGGCCATAACGGCTTGAAGAGTATTGAAGAACTTTGCGGCGGACAGGCTTACCCGAGACTACGGTTCGGCATCAGCGACAATTTCTCTAAAGGCAGGCAGGCGGACTATGTACTAGGCCATTTTGATAAGGACGAACAACTGGAACTTCCAGCACTGATTGGTAAAAGCGTGGACCTGATCAAAAGTTTTGTGACCATTGGTCCAGCTTTAACAATGACTGCCTTTAACAAATAGTTCAGGCCTCTTGAACTGCGTATTTCATGATTTTCTGGTGCAGTACATCCAGTTCAAACGGTTTGCTGACCACATCATTTGCACCGGCATCAATAGCAGTCTGCTTGTCAGTTTCCAATACTGCTGCAGAGAAGGTGATGATCGGAATCGTTTCTTTGCCGGGTACAAATCCTTCACGGATCAGTTTTATGGCATCCAATCCATTCATCACTGGCATGAATGTATCCATCAAAATCAGGTCGTAATCGGATTCTTTTAATTTGTCCAGCGCCTCTTTTCCGTTCTCTACCACGTCTGGAAAGATCTGCCAGTCTTTCAATATTTTTATGATCAGGAACTTATTGATCGGGTTATCTTCTGCCACGAGGACTCTTAATCCTGGAAAATGATTTAAAGTAGTTTTCCCGACTGATTTAATCACCACCGTTTCTTTTACGGTTTCATACCAGTTGCTAAAAGCGAAAGTACTGCCAACTCCTTCTTCACTGGAAACTTCCAGGGTACCGCCTTTTAATTTTGCCAGGTTTTTCACAATGGATAAGCCTAATCCCGTGCCACCAAATTTTACGGTTGTTTGCTCATCGGCCTGTTCAAAGGTTTCAAAGATCTTATCGATGTTATTTTTGGCAATACCGATACCGGTATCTTTCACAGAAAACTTAATCAGTAAGTTGTTTCCTTTTCTATCAATGATCTCTGTTTTTAAATGTACACCTCCCTGAATAGTGAATTTAATCGCATTTCCAATCAGGTTCATCAGGATCTGGTTCAGGCGCAGGGAATCTGCCAAAATAAATGTAGGCAGATCCGGGTCTAATTCAATCGTCAGGTCCAGTTCTTTCTCCATGGCACGAATGCGCAGCAGGTTCACTACGGCATGGCAGATCTTTGCAATATCTGTCTCGGAACGGTTGATTTTGAATTTACCGGATTCAATTTTCGACAAGTCGAGAATGTCATTGATCACCCCTAAAAGAGAGTCTGAGGAGATTCCCAGCAGGTTGACCATTTCTTTTTGTTCAGGAGTCAGGTTTGTTTTTCCCAGCAAGTTGGCCAGTCCGATGATCCCATTAATTGGGGTACGGATTTCATGGCTCATATTGGCCAGGAAGTTCTCTTTGATGCGCTTGCCCTGTTCCGCCTGTTCTTTCGCTTTGATCAATTCTTTCTGGTATTCCAGCAGCTCTTTATTTTTTCTCTTGATCTCCCTTTCTGTCCGAACCAGGTGGATAAAAGAATCCACTTTTGCAGAAGTGACATAAGGATCCAGTGGTTTATACAAATAATCTACCGCACCGGTATTCAATCCTTTGACCGCATATTTGGTTTCCTTCGATATAGCAGTTACAAATATGATCAGGATTTCCTTGGTTCGAGGATTACTTTTTAAGATTTCTACCAGTTCAAAGCCATCCATTTCCGGCATTTGAACATCTACCATTGCAATCGCAATATCCATTTCCCAGGATATTCTCAATGCCTCATTTGGGTTAGTGGTGGTAATGATATTGATGTCTTTCCGCTGCAGCAATGCCTCCAGTGCAATGATGTTCTCCGGTCGGTCATCAACAATGAGTATATTAATCTTTTCCATATTAGGTCTTTCTGCAGGGGGTGATTATAGATGATAAAGACCCTTAAGCTATTTTTTGATAAATGTTGTTTTTCTTATCGATGATTTTGAAGCGGCCGGTTTCGGTGCTCCTCAGTGTTTCTTTGGCCCCGAGACATAGGAAGCCGAAATTCGCCAGACTGTTGTAAAATAATTCAATTACTTTTTTCTGCAAATCTGTATTGAAATAAATCAGGACATTTCGGCAGGAGATCAGCTGAAATTCGTTAAACACGCCGTCTGAAGCCAGGTTATGTGCAGAAAACAGTAAGTTCTTTTTTAAAGAATGGTTGATGGATGCCGCTTCATATCTGGCCGTGTAATAATCAGAAAGGGTATGGATTGCTCCGGTCTTCTGGTAGTTTTCCGAAAACTGCTTCATCTTCTGTAAATCATAGATGCCGTCTTTGGCGAAATCAAGTACATCATTATTGATGTCCGTTCCATAAAAGAAACTCCGGTCGTACAGCTCCTCATCCGAAAAAAGGATGGCATAAGAATAGACTTCTTCGCCAGTAGAGCAGCCCGCATTCCATACTTTTATACGCTGATAGGAGCGCAGATAAGGAATAATGTTTTCCTTAACGGAACGGTAAAATGAAGGATCTCTAAACATTTCAGTGACGTTAACCGTAATTTCAATGAGGAAAGACTCAAAATAATCATGGTCGTTGGTCAATAAAGTACGTAAGTCAAAAAGACTTAGCTTTTGCAACTGCATGATTCTGGTAACCCTTCTTTTCAGAGAGGCCGGGGAATAATCGCCGAAATCAAACCCATGTATGTTTTTTATAAAATCAATTAGTTCTGCCAACTGATCGTAACTGATATATTCTTCTTCTTTATTCATATTAACTTAACCAGACTCTTAACATCGATAATAACTTATCCATGTCAACAGGTTTAGAAATGTAGTCGTTTGCTCCGGCTTCAATACAACGCTCCCGATCATTTTTCATTGCTTTTGCGGTTAACGCAATGATTGGGAGTTTGGCAAAGCGCTTTTCTTGTCTGATCGCTTTCATGGCTTCGTAACCGTCCATTTCCGGCATCATGATGTCCATTAATATCAGGTCGATCTGTTCAGATTCTTCCAGCTTTTCTAAAGCTTCCCGGCCATTGGTGGCGATGACGATTTTTAGGTCGTATACCTGCAAGGCGCTGGAAAGCGCGAAAATATTACGCATGTCGTCATCAGTAATCAGAATGGTTTTATCTTTCAGTACCTTTTCCATGGTAGACACGCTTTTTCCTTTTGAGGTGCTTGGTTTTGCCGGTCCGTCTTGTTTCAGTTTATTTATAAACAGGCTGACCTCATCAATCAGACGGTCGTTGGATTTGTTTGATTTTAACACCATTGCATCTGTATACCTCATGATGTGCGCCATTTTTTCCTGATCCAATTCCATCGCGGTATTGATGATCACTGGGATGTGTGCATGTTTTGCCTGCGACTTGATCTGGTCCAATAAATCAAAGCCTGAAATATCTGGAAGTTTGAGGTCCAGAATGATGCAGTCAAATACCTGATCATTTAAAAGATCTAAGGCTTCTTTACCGGTAAATGCCTGTTTCACCGCTACTCCTTTATCTCTCAGCTGCTCGGTCAGTTCTCTGCTTTGTAACTCCTGATCTTCGATCACCAGTACACTTCTGAAGTTATATTTCAGATAAGCGGCACTTAATAAATTAAAGGCTTCATCGAGCTGTTCTTTTTCTACCGGTTTTTTCAGGAAGCCAATTGCCCCTTCTTTTTTTGCTCTACTGGCTTTTTCATTTCCAGCCGACATCATGTGTACCGGGATATGTTTTGTTCTTGGATCTGCTTTTAGCTTTTTAAGAATCGTCCATCCGTCCATTACTGGCAGCATAATATCCAGTACAATGGCATCAGGCAGCTCATCAAATGCCATGGCTAAGCCAGTATCTCCACTATGAGCGAGCAGTGGTTGAAACCCTTTTTCTATCGCATAATCGTTCAATACATCAGCAAATACCGCATCATCTTCGATAATCAGGATCCTTTGTGATTCATTCCCTTGTCTGTCCGGCTCTTCGTTTAACTCAAAAGCAGGAGGAGCAGGGGAGTAAGTTTCCTGTGCAGCAGGAGCTACCTGCTCTGGCAGCTGAAACTCATTGATTCTTGGGATATATAAAGTAAAGGTACTGCCTTCATTAGGTTTGCTGCTTACCTGGATTTCTCCACCAAGCAGGTACGCGAGTTCTTTACTGATGGATAAGCCCAGACCGGTGCCTCCAAACTTTCTGCTGGTAGAACCATCGGCTTGCTGGAAAGCTTCAAAGATGAGCTTCTGCTTGTCTTCCGGAATGCCAATCCCAGAATCTTTAACGGTAATACCGATGATTTCTTCTTTTGTATTTCTTAGGCGCTCAGAGAAGAATGAGGTGCCTTGCTCTGGCCTGCTGATGTTTAACGTAATGCGTCCATACTCCGGTGTAAATTTGAAAGCGTTGGACAATAAGTTTTTCACAATCTGTTCTACTCTGGACTGGTCACTGACCATATCCTCCGGCAAGTCATCCGCCAGGATGGTTTGGAAATCTATCTTTTTGCTTCTGGCCAGTTCTGAAAACAAGGATTCCATGCTATGATTGATTGCAGTCGGTTTGATCCTTTCCATGTTCAGGTCGACCTTTCCAGATTCAATCTTAGATAAATCAAGGATGTCGTTAATCAGGCTTAGTAAATCATTCCCTGCATTGTGGATCACTCCAGCATATTTTACCTGGTCTTCATTCAGGTTTTCTGGTCTGTTCTCTTTTAATATTCTGGCCAGGATCAGGATACTGTTTAAAGGAGTCCGAAGCTCATGACTCATATTTGCCAGGAATTCCGATTTATATTTACTAGAAACTTCCAGCTCTTCGGCTTTCAGACTGATGGCCTCTCTGGCCTGGTTGATAGAAATGTTGCGTTCTTCCAGTTGCTGTGCCTTTTCTTCCAGCTCTGCATTGGTCTGACGCAGCTCTTCTTGCTGTACCCTCAGTTCTTCCTCTGAAGATTGCAGCTGATCGGTTTTGAACATCAGTTCTTCATTGGTAGTCCTCAGTTCCTCCTGCTGACTTTCCAACTCTTCTGCCTGCTGCTGTGTTTGCTCAAATAAAGCCCTTAGTTTTACCCTTGCTACTGCACTGTTGACAGCCAAACCTATACTTTCACTGATGGTACTCAAGAAAAGCACGGTTTTTTCGTCTGGTTCCTCCTGTAAGCCCAGTTCAATCACGGCTAATGTTTCATCTTCAAAGACGATAGGCACAAGGTATATACATTGAGGCAGTGTGCTGCCCAATCCCGAACGGATCTTCAGGTAATCTAAAGGTACGTTCTTAAATAATTTAGGCTGCTGCTCTGAAGCGGTTTGTCCCACCAGGCCTTCTCCATAATGGTATTGATTGCGGTCTCCTTTTTTCGGTTGATAAGCGTAACCTCCGGTATAGCGGAATAAATTTCTAGACTTGCTGAGTAAGAAGAATGCGCCAACTGGTGCACCTATATAATTGCTGATCCGGCTCACGATATTCGCAGAAAGCTCTTCTACTTGTTGTTCGCCACGCATGGCATCATTTACTTCAGATGCTCCGGAAAGCAGCCAGTTCTTTTGCTCGTTTTCCCCTGATATTTTTTCCAGTTGTAAATTAGACTCCCTAATGTGGCCTTCCGTTTCTTTCTGCTGGTCAAAAGTCTTTTTGATGTAGCTGAACAGGAATAAGATTAATCCAAAAATAATCAACGCACTCAGTGAAATAATGATGGTACTTCGCTGACTGCTCAATGCGGTATTTTCTTTTCGCCTGGCCAGGAGTTTGAATTCCTCATCAATCATCTTTTTGCTAACGGAAAGGATTTTATCTTTATAGAATTGCCCGTTACCGTCTAGTACACGGGTAGCGGCAGCTTCGGGACTTTCTCTATCATAAATACGGATCACTTCCTGCATCTCCGCTACTTTTTTATGGGCATAAAAATCGAGGGAATCCGCCAGTTCCTGTTGATCTGTATTGTCGGAAATTAATCTTTTTAAATCTTGTACAGTCTCCAGTATCAGTGGCGCATTTTTATTGTAAGGTCGGAGATAATCACTCTTCTTAGATAAAATAAAACCTCTTAAAGCGCTTTCTGAATTGAGGACTTGGATTTCTGTGTTTTTAAGCAGATTGATGACCTCATAGGTATGGCTTTGCCATTTCGTATCATCCTTTAATTTCTCTACGCTGAGGTAGGAAGTAATGGCAGAGACCAGCACAAACAATAAGGAAACAGCAAATCCTGTTAATACCTGTTGTTTGAAAGTAAATTTAAACATAAATGCGAACTATTAAGTATAGGGAAAATATCCGCAATGGTAGGGGAAGGTAGATTACAAACTGTCCATAACTTGTCCTTTTACGGGCTGTATTTCAAAGAAATAAGACCATAGTCCGGCATGCTGTTATTTTTTGTGCAAAATCATTTAGCTCCCCCACAGAGCTAGACAAAATCAACACAATATTAACGATAATAAATTTTATTTTTGTGCTTATGATCATATACGGAATACCAAATTGTAACACAGTAAAAAAGGCCAGAACTTGGCTGGCAGAACAAGGATTTAATCCAACCTTCCACGATTTCAAAAAACAAGGCATTACCGCAGAGAAACTGCAGGAATGGTGTACTACTTTTGGATGGGAAAAAGTATTGAATAAAAAAGGGACGACCTGGAAAAAGTTGAGCACTGAGCAGCAAAATAGTGTGGTAGATCAGGACAGCACAGTTCAGATTTTATTGAACAATACCAGCGCGATCAAAAGGCCAGTCGTAGAATTAGATGGAAAAGCAGTGCTGATTGGTTTTGACGAGACTGCTTATGAAACTATTTTAAAATTTTAAATCTTTTGAGGTTAATTTTTGTTAAACAGTTTTATAAAGAACGAAACAGTGTTACATTTGGGTATGGTTAAATATTTATTTTTATTCTTCGTGAGTATTGCTCCTTTAGGTTTGTGGGCACAAACAACAACAGTAACCGGTGCGGTTTACGACTTTGACAACAAGTCTTTCCCGATGCAGGATGTGCTCGTTAGAAACCTGGACAATAAGAAGTCTATAAAAACAAAAGCTGCCGGACAGTTTAGTCTGCCTGCTAAAGTGGGTGATTTAATCGAATTTTCTCATCCAGGATACCATACTGATACTTTATACCTGATTGACCTGAAGCCAAAAATGGTTTATCTTCCTGTTAAATCTACGGATCTAAAGGGAGTAGAAATCACCAGTGCGAAGGTAAATCCGTCTGTCATGGTAGATGGAACAGGTAAACCAATCAAAAGAGTGATGACTGATGGCCTGGAGGGTAAAAAGAATACTGACAGAGCAGGAGGGGTGGTGCTGAACCTTGGTTATGGTAAAATGAAAAGAGATAGAGAGAAAGTTCGCTTTCTGGAAGAGAGAGATGCTTTCGAGACGGAAATCAGAGATAATTTTAATGAAAAGACCATTACTGATTTGGTGAAACTGGATGGGCAGGAATTGAAAGACTTTATGGTGATGTACCGTCCAAATGTAGCGCTTGTCATGAGTGAACGCCCATTCAATTATAAATACTATATCGCAAAAGCTTATAATAGCTGGAAAAAACTCCCAGCGGGTCAGCGGAAATTACCGCCGATGCCTAAGTTATAGTTATAGTCGAACTAATAAAACCGTTACAATGGTTTGGTATAAATATTCATTTTATATCTTTAGTTCGAATCTATAACCAATAAATACAATGATGAATAAGTTTACCTTTTTAGGGGTATTGTTATGCGCATTTGGTTTCAGTTCCATGGCGCAGCAAGCCACTGGTAACTACGACCCTCATGCTGCATTTAACCCGTTGTTTTACACTCAGAATGGAAATGAGTTCCGTTCTGCAATCGGCTATCCGGGTCCTAAATACTGGCAGAACCGCGCGGATTACCAGATCACAGCAAATCTTGATGAAACTAAAAACCTGGTAACGGGAACCGTTACCATTACCTATAAGAATAATAGTCCGGATAAACTGCCTTACCTATGGCTGCAGTTGGACCAAAATCTTTTCGCGGAAAACTCCAGAGGAAACTCGCTGATTGCTGCAGGCAGCCGATATGGTGCCAGGGGCGAAAAAGTGGAAGGCGGTTATAAAATTGACGGACTTAGCGTAAGTCAGAAATTGAAGCCGGTAAAATTCAGTTCTATCACGGAAGATACCAGAATGCAGATTCGTTTAGAGCAGCCATTGGCTGCAAACGGAGATCAGGTGACCATCAAAATGAACTTCTCGTTTATCATTCCTATTAATGGATCTGACCGTATGGGGCATTTAACTACTAAGAACGGGGAGATATTTGCAATTGCACAATGGTTTCCAAGAATGGCGGTTTATGATGATGTGATTGGATGGAATACCCTTCCTTATTGGGGTGCTGGAGAGTTTTACTGTGAGTACGGAGATGTTGATTTTGCCGTTACTGCTCCTGCAAATCATATTGTAATGGGTTCTGGCGAATTATTAAACCCTCAGGAAGTATTTACGCCTACGGAATTGTCTCGCTGGAATGCGGCAAAATTAAGCGATAAGACGGTAACTGTACGTTCTGAAGAAGATGTAACCAATCCGAAGTCGCGCCCGGCAACTGGAAAATTAACCTGGAAATTCAAAATCAAAAATACACGCGACGTGGCCTGGGCTTCTTCGAAAGCATTTGTATTGGATGCGGCCAGGATTAACCTGCCAAGTGGTAAAAAATCTTTAGCGGTTTCTGCGCATCCTGTAGAAAGCAATGGAAAAGATGGTTACGGCCGTGGTGCTGAATATGTAAAAGCTTCTATCGAGTACTACTCTAAAAAATGGTTTGAATACCCTTATCCAATGGCGATCAACGTGGCCAGTAATGTAGGTGGTATGGAATATCCTGGGATTGTTTTTTGTGGCTGGAAAGCTAAAAACGGAAGTGCATGGGGGGTAATCGACCATGAATTTGGCCATACCTGGTTCCCAATGATTGTGGGCAGTAACGAACGTAAATACGGTTGGATGGATGAAGGTTTCAATACCTTTATCAACGGATTATCTGCTGCTGAGTTTAACAACGGTGAGTATAAACGCAAGCCAGACAACATGCAGGCCGTTGGTAAATCTCTGGCCAATGATAAATTGGAATATGTGATGCTGACGCCAGACGCAATGAAAGAAGCCAATATCGGCATCAACCTATACTTTAAGCCAGGTTATGGTTTAAACATTTTGAGAAATCAGATTTTAGGCGCAGATCGTTTTGACTATGCTTTTAAGAAATACATTGAAAACTGGGCTTTCAAACACCCTACACCATTCGACTTTTTCCGTTCTATGGAAAACGGAGCAGGAGAAGATCTTTCCTGGTTCTGGAGAGGCTGGTTCCTGGAAAACTGGAAAACAGATCAGGCGATCGCTGATGTGAAAGAAGTCACTAAAGATGGCACAATTACTGGATACAATATTCAGATTGCGAACCTTGAAAAGATGCCGATGCCAATCATTCTGGAAGTGAAAACGAAAAGTGGAAAGACAGATGTCATTAAGTTACCTGTGGATATCTGGATGAGAAATAACAGCTGGACGGTGAACTACCCAACTACAGAAGAAGTAGTCTCGGTAACTTTGGATCCAGAACAGGTGCTTCCTGATTTCAATTCGGATAACAATAGCTGGAAGAAATAATTCTTTTTTTAGCAAATGAAACAAGCTTTAAAATAAAACTAATAAATATGGGAAATAGGGTGTCTATAAAGGCACCCTATTTTTGTATAGGTTTTTTGGTTTTAAACCAGAAACCTTTTTTATATCTTTTCATGGGGCACTTCGATTTCATAGATCTCCAGGTCAAAGAACCTAGCGGAAGCCAGTAGATGATCAAATATATCTGCCATGATGTATTCGTAATCAATCCATTTTGTAGTTCCGGTAAAGGCATAAATTTCTATGGGTAGGCCGGTTGTAGTGGGGGCGAGCTGTCGCACCATCATGGTCATCTTTTTATGGATGCCGCTGTGGTTGGAAATGTAGTTGTCTATATATTTTCTGTAAAGTCCTGCATTAGTCAGGTTCCTTCCGTTGATGAGTAAAGATTTGTCGGCACCAACGCGTTCATTATTTTTATTGATGTCTTTCTGACGGTGGTCGATGTAAGCAGTCAGCGATTGTATTTTTCTGAATTCTTCCAGTTCATCAGGAGTGATGAAACGGATGGTCGACTGTCGGATAAAAATCGCACGTTTGATTCTTCTTCCTCCGGATTCACTCATGCCCCGCCAATTTTGAAAAGAATCGGAGACTAAAGAATAAGTAGGAATGGTGGTGATGGTCTTGTCAAAGTTCTGGACTTTTACGGTGGTCAGGTTGATCTCCATCACATCCCCATCGGCACCATATTTAGGCATTGTAATCCAGTCGCCAATACGAACTGTATCATTTGTACTCACCTGTATGCTGGCAACAAATCCCATAATGGTATCCTTAAACATCAGCAGCAGGACTGCAGAGGCGGCACCCATGGCAGTAAAAGCAACCGTAGGATTTTGTCCGGTCAGGATAGAAAATATAATAACCGTGGCAATCAGGTAGAATATAATCCGGATCACCTGTAGATAGCTTTCTATAGGTTTAGAGCGAAAAGTGGCTCTTTTTCTTAGCGACTCCGCGCCGGATTTGATCAGCGTCATGATCACCCAGATGATCAGTATCACCAGGTAAGCATCAGTTAGTTTGATCAAAACCTTTGTCATAGTTGGGAAAGAATGGAAGATCGCCTCCAGGGTATTCCTGATCAATGAAACGGCAGCGAGTAAAGCAATAAAATGTGCAAATCTATTTTCCAGCAGGTGCAGGAAAAAGTCAATTCTAGTGGTTTTTACGATTCGTATTAATGCAATCCTCAATAAGCGCCTGAGTACATTATGTAATAAATAAACTGCGATGATCAGCACAGTGAGTAGTGCAAATAGGTTCACAAAAGTCGCAAGACTTTCGGGGACGCCCCATTTTACAAGTATCTTGTAGGTACTGCGGCTAATATCATCTAGGTCAAATTCGTAATCTTTAAAGCTCATTTCCGATGTTTTTACTGATTTTGGCAGGTTACAAAAAATATATCGGAAAGACAATAATCGGGGGCGGTAAAATTATTTATCATAGGAAATCCGGTAAACGAGATTGGCAAAGTCATCTGAAACTAGTAATGAGCCATCTTTTAATTGCAATACATCTACAGGCCTTCCCCATGCTTTTCCGTTTTTAAGCCAGCCGGTTGCAAATGGTTCATAGCTGATCACTTTATTACCATCGAGTTTCACTAGTGTAATCCGGTAGCCCATTGGTTCTTTTCTGTTCCAGGAGCCATGTTCAGCAATGAAGATCTGATTTTTATATGTTTTAGGAAATTGATTACCGGTATAGAATTTCATACCCAATGAAGCAGTGTGTGCAGCAAGTTTTGCCTGAGGGGGGGTATAGTCTTTGGGGTTTTTACCTTTGCCAAACTCAGGATCTAAGATATCTCCGGCATGAACAAAAGGGTATCCGAAATGCATTCCAGGTTTTTCTGCGCGGTTGAGTTCATCTGCCGGGATGTCTTCTCCGAGCATGTCCCTTCCATTATCGGTAAACCAAAGGTCTTTAGTCAGGGGATTCCAGTCGAAACCCACAGAGTTCCTAACGCCATTGGCAAAAATTTCGAAGCCGGTTCCATCAGGATTTATTCTGGTAATGGAGGCATACCTTTTATCTTTATCGGTATTGTCGCAGATATTACAGGGTGCACCAACTGGTACATATAGTTTTCCATCGGGGCCAAAGGCGATGTATTTCCAGCCATGGTGGGTATCTGCAGGCAGCTTATCGTATACAAGAACAGGTTTCGGTGGATTGGCCAAATGGTCTTCAATATGATCATATCGCCAAATTTTACTGATTTCTGCTACGTATAAACTCCCATCTTTAAAAGCTACGCCATTGGGCATGTCTTTTAAACCTTTTGCAATGATATAGGTTTTATCGGCGATGCCGTCTTTATTTTCATCTACGAGGGCATAGACTTTATCTCCATTGCGATTTCCTACAAATACGGTTCCGTTGGCGCCCAGGGCCATAGATCTTGGATTATCTACCTTTGCAAAAACTTCAATTTTGAAACCTTCAGGAAGCTTGATGTCATGAAGTCTGGGTTCATCTAGTTTTTCCATCGGGCGGTTACAGGTAACTGCTAATAGTGGAATGCATAGCATTAGGCCGAAAACAGGGAATAAGTATCTCATCTGATCAGGGAATGGTGAGTATGAATAACGCTTCAATTCCCGTAATTGTTTGGTAGTTATATAGTTTAGCGGCCCAATGCAACGTATTATCTTACTTTAAAGAAGCTTTCTTTTAGCTTTTCAGCGTCGATCATGGCTTCAGCAGCGTCTAATCGGATCAGCCATCCTTTTTGTTTCAGCAGGGCGATGTCTTCTTTGGCTACAGAAAGGTCTTTGCCTTTGATGCGTTCATGGTAAACGATAGGGGCTTTAGGTTCCACATTTGCTGGTGTATGGAATAAGATCTCCAGTATAAATTTCGGCCAGATCTGAATGTCTGCTAATTGTGCAGAGTAAATCTTTTTGGTAGAGTGGGCAGGGATGACAGCTGCAAACTCTCCTTTATAATGGTCGCCTTTTTCTGTAGTTAAGCTGGCTAGCAATTGGAATGAAGTTTCGTTCACCAGGTGAAAATGGGCTACAGAAGTACTGTGCTGATCGGTGATCAGACCCAGGTAAACACCATCTTTAATGAATTCTGCTTCAGGAATCACGATTGCCGGACGGTTGGAAACAATATCACTTTCAGGGATTTCGTCATGAACCAAAGTCACTTTTGAAGCGAGCACAGGAATTTCAAAATCATTGGAATCAGTTACGCCAATGGTATCTTTGTCAATGATTCTGGTTATATAACCTTCTATATTTTCGTCAACGAAACGAACAAACTCTCCTAATTTAAATTTCATGAGGCAGGAATTAAGTAAAAATGAATAGGACAAATTTAGTCATTACTAATTAGAGTCTTTTTATCCGGATGACATTTAGGAGCCGGAAATTCTTATTATTTTTGCAGCATGACAGAATCAGGACAGCCAAATAATCCTTTACATGGTAAAACACTGGAGTTTATTGTGAAGCAATTGGTGTGGCATTACGATTGGCCAGAGATGGGCAGATTGATCCGTATTGATTGTTTTTTAAATAATCCGAGTTTAAAGTCCAGTTTGAAATTTCTACGTAAAACAGATTGGGCGAGGAAGAAAGTAGAGAAGCTTTACTTAGATACCTTCCATTAATATAAACAGGTTTATAGGATTGCTATTGGCGTCTTATAGACCTGTAGGTTGCTTAGGCAATCCGCACTACAATCCGGTTACGGCTACCGTACATCGCAAATTTCAAGGGTAGTTATCTTATGGCTAACCCTTCTGATTCTATTGATTTTAGGCAATCTGAACTTAGAATTATTTTTGTGTTAAGCCCTTGGTTTATAAATTCTATTATCCTACCTTTGCAGTCCCTTATTATAGGGGTAAAGTTTTTAAATATTAATAGAAAACAAAAAGAACAATGCCAACCATTCAACAATTAGTTAGAAAAGGTAGAGTAGCACTGGAGTTCAAGAGTAAGTCTCCTGCGTTGGACAGCTGTCCACAGCGAAGAGGTGTATGTACACGTGTATATACCACTACCCCTAAAAAACCAAACTCAGCAATGCGTAAAGTTGCCCGTGTACGTTTAACCAATGGTAAAGAGGTGAATGCCTATATTCCAGGTGAAGGTCACAATTTACAGGAGCACTCCATTGTATTGATCCGTGGTGGTCGTGTTAAAGATTTACCAGGAGTACGTTATCACATTATCCGTGGAGCTTTAGATACTTCAGGAGTTGCTGGTCGTAACCAACGTCGTTCAAAATATGGTACTAAACGTCCTAAGCCAGGACAAGTAGCAGCAGCTGCAGCACCAAAAAAAGGTAAAAAGAAATAATTAGGAGGAACAAAAATGAGAAAGTCAAAACCAAAAAAGAGAATTATCCTTCCTGATCCAAAATTTAACGATGTTCAGGTGACCAGATTTGTAAACAATATGATGTACGATGGAAAAAAATCTATCGCATATAGTATTTTTTATGATGCTGTTGAACTTGCTGAGAAAAAAGCGGGTGAGAACGGTCTAGAAGTGTGGAAACGTGCTTTAACAAATGTAATGCCTGCAGTAGAGGTTAAATCTCGTCGTGTAGGTGGTGCAAACTTCCAGGTACCTACAGAGGTAAGACCTGACCGTAAGATTGCTTTAGGCATGAAATGGTTAATTTCTTACGCTCGTAAACGTGGTGAAAAAACCATGAAAGAAAAATTAGCAGGTGAAATCGTTTCAGCAGCTAAAGGTGAAGGTGCAGCAGTTAAGAAAAAAGAAGATACGCATAAAATGGCTGAGGCTAACAAAGCGTTCTCTCACTTCCGTTTCTAATTTATAGAAGATTATAAAATGTCAAGAGATTTAAAATTTACAAGAAATATTGGAATCGCGGCTCACATTGATGCGGGTAAAACCACAACAACTGAGCGTATCCTTTATTACGCCGGAGTAAATCACAAAATTGGTGAGGTACACGAAGGTGCATCTACGATGGACTGGATGATACAAGAGGCAGAACGTGGTATTACTATTACGTCTGCAGCTACAACTGTATTCTGGCCTTACCGTGGCAATAAATATCAGGTAAACGTTATCGATACTCCTGGACACGTGGATTTTACCGTAGAGGTAAACCGTTCACTTCGTGTTCTAGACGGATTGGTATTTTTATTTTCAGCAGTTGATGGTGTTGAGCCTCAATCTGAAACTAACTGGCGTTTAGCTAATAACTATGCAGTTCCACGTATTGGTTTCGTTAACAAAATGGACCGTTCAGGAGCTGACTTCTTAAAAGTTGTGAAGCAAGTAAGAGAAATGCTGGGTAGCCATGCAGTTCCTTTACAATTGCCAATCGGTGGTGAAGATAGCTTTAAAGGTGTAGTTGATTTAATCAACAACCGTGGTATCGTTTGGAATGAAGAAGATAAAGGGATGACCTTTACTGAAGTTCCAATTCCAGAAGATATGCTTGAAGAAGTTGCGGAATGGAGAGAGAATTTATTAGAAGCGGTTGCTGATTATGATGAGTCCCTAATGGAGAAATTCTTTGAGGATCCAAATTCAATCACTGAGCGTGAGATTCTTGATGCATTGCGTAAAGCGACTTTAGATGCTAAAATCGTTCCTATGGTTTGTGGTTCATCTTTCAAAAACAAAGGTGTTCAAACCATGTTGGATCTAGTAATGGAATTATTGCCATCGCCAATGGATGTGGAAGGTATCACTGGTACCAACCCAGAAACAGGTGAAGAAGTAACTCGTCAACCAGATGTTAATGAGCCATTTGCAGCATTAGCGTTTAAAATTGCAACTGATCCTTTCGTAGGTCGTTTGTGTTTCATCCGTGTATACTCAGGTAACTTAGACGCTGGTTCATACGTTTACAACGCACGTTCTGAGAACAAAGAGCGTATCTCTCGTATCTTCCAAATGCACGCGAACAAGCAAAACCCAATTCCTAATGTAGGTGCTGGTGATATTGCTGCAGTAGTAGGCTTTAAAGATATCAAAACAGGTGATACACTTTGTGATGAGAAAAATCCAATTATTTTAGAATCAATGGATTTCCCAGAGCCAGTTATCGGTTTAGCAATTGAGCCTAAAACTCAGGCTGACATTGATAAATTAGGTATTGGTTTATCTAAATTAGCGGAAGAAGATCCTACATTTAGAGTTCAGACTGATCAGGAAACTGGCCAAACTGTAATCTCTGGTATGGGTGAGCTTCACTTAGATATCTTGATTGACCGCTTAAGACGCGAGTTTAAAGTAGAGGTTAACCAAGGTGCGCCACAAGTTGCTTACAAAGAAGCAATTAATGGTTCGGTTCAACACCGTGAGACTTACAAAAAACAATCAGGTGGTCGTGGTAAATTCGCGGATATCCAGGTTGTTATTTCTCCAATCGACGCGGATTACGAAAAAGGCGGTTTACAATTTGTGAATGAAATCACAGGTGGTTCAATCCCTCGTGAGTTTATCCCTTCAGTTGAGAAAGGTTTTGCAGCATCTATGTCTAACGGAGTATTGGCTGGTTACCCACTACCAGACATGAAAGTTCGCTTAATTGATGGTTCATTCCACGCAGTCGATTCAGATGCTTTATCATTTGAACTTGCAGCTAAAATGGCTTACCGTGAAGCATTACCAAAATGTAGCCCAGTATTGATGGAGCCAATCATGAAAATCGAAATCTTAACCCCTGAAGAAAACATGGGTGATGTTATCGGTGACATGAACCGTCGTCGTGGTCAACTTTTAGGTATGGACACGCGTAATGGTTCTCAAGTAATTAAAGCTACTGTACCTCTTTCTGAGATGTTTGGTTATGTAACTCAGTTACGTACCATCACTTCTGGTCGTGCAACTTCAACTATGGAGTTTGATCACTACGCACCAGCACCGAAAAACGTACAGGATGAAGTAGTTGCTAAATCAAAAGGTAGAATTAAATCTGCAGAATAATAATACATCGGCAGCCGGTTATTAATAGCTCTAACCGGCAGCCTTAATACATAAATAAGATGAGCCAAAGAATCAGAATCAAATTAAAATCTTACGATTACAACTTGGTAGACAAATCTGCTGAGAAAATCGTTAAGACTGTTAAACCTACGGGTGCAGTAGTTAGTGGTCCAATTCCATTGCCTACAGAAAAGAAAATCTTCACTGTTTTGCGTTCTCCACACGTTAACAAAAAAGCACGTGAGCAGTTTCAATTGTGCGCTTACAAACGTTTGTTAGACATTTATAGCTCTAACTCTAAAACGGTTGACGCTTTAATGAAACTTGAACTACCTAGCGGTGTTGAAGTTGAAATTAAAGTTTAACTTTTTAGACGATTAGCAAAAAGGCCTTCCGAATTTATTTCGGAAGGCCTTTTTGTTTTACCTGAAATCTTACAGAAGAAGGGAATTAATTCCCTTTGTTTTTATATTCATCCAGTTTATTGCGTTCATCCTGCAATTCACGGGCTAGTTTCTTTTCCTTATCATTTGCTTTAGTTTTGTAGTTCTGGTATTCCTGAGCGATTTCTTCATATAGTGAGCTTCTGTATTTAGCTTCATGAATGAATTTCGCGGAGCGGATAATGACAATGGCCAGTGCTGCAGCTAAGATCAGGATCAGGGTCCATACGATCGTATTGTATTTGGCTTTCGTAAATGATATTCCCAGAAAGTTGATCTCATCTAACTTCGCATTTGAGCTGGCCAGGGAATTTTCCGCACCAGAGATTTGTGTTTTTAAAGCAGTAACTGCTTTGTCCTGTTCTGCGAGTTTTACTTTTAATGCGCTCAGCTGTTTGCGGTTTTGATTGATAGAATCAGAGACGCTTTTCCAGAATCCAGCTAATCTGGCCGGATTAATCAGTTTGTAGCCATTGATGGTTTTCGATTTGGCTAACATGAACTCGTATTGTCCTCTCAAACTTGGATCGGCCTTCGCACTGTCTGCTGGTAATTGTGCATGTGTGTTGAATTGGAAGAAGAGGACAGCTATGATTGCGAATATCAATTTTTTCATAAATGATTGGTTTTAAGGAATAATCTTTAGTTAAGGAGTGCGATTTAATTTAGAGATGATCAGGTCTGGTTTAATTTAACATTCAATTGGTAATTTTATTGTGTTCTAAGTATAGATCCTATATTTGCAGCAATGTCGGTATTACTATTTACAATTATAGTTTTAGCAGGTGCTTTTTTAGCTGGATTGGTTGGATCGCTGACTGGTTTAGGCGGTGGGGTAATTATTATCCCTTTGCTTACGCTGGGTTTGGGGGTGGATATTCATTATGCTATTGGTGCCTCTATTGTCTCTGTAATTGCAACTTCTTCTGGCTCAGCGGCGGCTTATGTGAAAGAAGGGATTACTAATATCCGTATTGGGATGTTTCTGGAAGTGGCGACTACCATTAGTGCAGTGATTGGCGCTGTGGTGACTGTTTACTTGAATCCTGGTTTTATTGCCGTGGTTTTTGGCCTCATTCTGTTATTTTCTGCCGCGATGATGGTGATTAAGAAGGTAGACCGCTCAGACAATGATACTTCCGGAAAACTGGCCTTGTTTTTTAAGCTGAATGGGACTTATCCTACAGAAAACGGTCCGAAGAATTATGCGGTTCACCGGGTAGCAGGTGGTTTTGTGATGATGTTTTTTGCAGGCATCATTTCTGGTTTACTGGGGATTGGTTCTGGGGCTTTAAAGGTGATTGCGATGGACAACATCATGCGTATACCCTTTAAAGTATCCACTACGACCAGCAATTTCATGATGGGGGTAACCGCTGCTGCCAGTGCAATAGTGTACTTACACCGCGGTCAGATTGACCCTGGGATTGCAATGCCGGTTACGATAGGGGTGCTCACAGGGGCTACTATCGGCTCAAAAATTCTGGTTCGTGCCAATACCGACAAGTTAAAAGTAGTATTTGCAATGGTGGTGACCTTTCTTGCCCTGCAAATGATTTATAACGGTTTATCAGGAAAGCTATGAGCGAGAGAAGAAAAAACTTCTTTGCGGATCGCGATATTCAGGTCATATTAGGGACTTTGCTCCGCGTTGGCGTCATTGCTTCCATGTCTGTGGTATTGGTAGGCGGCTTCCTTTATTTACTGGCCAATCATGCTGCGCCCATCGATTACCGTGCTTTTAACCCAAATAAGTCTGGATTATCTTCTATTGCTGCTATTTTTGTCGGATTGCGAGAATTAGATCCCAAGGCAATTATCCAGTTTGGGACTTTATTATTGATTTTTACCCCAGTTGCGCGGGTCGTTTTTTCGATCTTCAGCTTTCTCATCGAGCGCGATTACCTATATGTTTTGATAGGGTCTTTTGTTTTACTCGTGATCTTGTACAGTCTGAGTGACAAGTTGGTTGGATAAAAACTAAATAGCGGTTATTTGAAAAAATAATTAGCTAACTATTTGAAAATTAAGATTTCTTTCGTATTTTTGCCCTCCCTTAAAGGGAATTGTATCCACCTTGAACGAAGCCCTACTGCTTCGATGGGTGTTAAATTTAAAAAGAAAAATGTCAGGTATTATTGGAAAAAAAGTAGGAATGACCAGCATATTCGACGCCGATGGAAAGAACATTCCATGTACGGTGATTGAAGCTGGACCTTGTGTGGTTACACAGGTAAAGACCGAAGAGAAAGACGGTTATGTTTCCGTTCAGTTAGGTTTCGACGAAGCCAAAGAAAAGAACACTACCAAGCCTCTTAAAGGCCACTTTGCGAAAGCAAGCACAACCCCAAAACGTAAATTGGTTGAATTTGAACCGTTCGAAGAATCGTTGAACTTAGGTGATACGGTAACTGTGAACATTTTCAATGAAGGTGATTTCGTGGATGTTGTTGGTACTTCTAAAGGTAAAGGTTTCCAGGGTGTTGTAAAACGTCATGGTTTCGCTGGTGTTGGTGGACAAACTCACGGACAGCATAACAGAATGCGTGCACCAGGTTCATTGGGTGCTGCTTCTTATCCAGCTCGTGTATTTAAAGGTATGCGTATGGCGGGTAGAATGGGTGGTGACAGAGTAAAAGTTCAGAACTTACAAGTTTTGAAAGTTTATGCTGATCAAAACCTTGTTGTAGTTAGTGGTTCCATTCCAGGAGCTAAGGGTTCTTACGTAATCTTAGATAAGTAAGCAGATGGAAGTTAAAGTATTAAACATTTCAGGAAAAGAGACAGGTGCCAAGGTGCAACTTCCTGAGTCAGTATTTGGCATTACGCCTGTTGACCACGCGATCTATTTAGATGTAAAACAGTATTTGGCTAATCAACGTCAAGGTACTCACAAGTCTAAGCAACGTAACGAAATTGCAGGTTCAACCCGCAAACTTTACAAACAAAAAGGTACTGGTGGTGCTCGTGCCGGAAGTATTAAATCTCCATTGTTTAATGGTGGTGGTCGTGTGTTTGGTCCTCAACCACGTGATTATAGTTTCAAATTGAACAAAAAGTTAAAGCAACTGGCTCGTAGATCAGCATTGACCTACAAAGCTCAGGATAACAACGTTGTTGTTTTAGAAGACTTTGCTTTTGATTCTATCAAAACTAAAAACTACCTAGATTTAGTTAGCGCATTAAACATCGCTGGCGAAAAGACATTGTTGGTTTTACCTTCACAAAATAACAATATCTATTTATCAAGCAGAAACATTCAGAAAGCGAAAGTAATTACTGCAGATCAGTTGAATACATATGATGTATTAAACTGTGGCAAACTTTTGTTAACTGCTGATTCTCTTAAAACAATCGAGGAGGCATTTGCCAAGTAATATGGAATTTTTAAAGAAACCAATATTAACCGAAAAAGCTTCTGCATTAACAGAAAAGTCTAATCGCTTTACTTTTAAAGTAGAACACAAAGCAAATAAATTGCAGATTAAGCAAGCCATAGAGAAGATGTATAACGTTAACATTTTAGCCATTAATACAATGGTTGTAAATGGTAAAGTGAAGTCTAGAAACACTAAAGGTGGATTAGTTACGGGTCGTAGCCCAAAATACAAAAAAGCGATTGTAACCCTGGCAGCAGGTGAAACAATTGATTATTACGCGAATATTTAATAAAGTGAATAATTTATAACTATGGGCTTAAGAAAATTTAAACCAGTCACTCCGGGAACCCGCTTTAGAGTAGGTGCCAGCTTTTCGGAGATTACAGCAACCAAGCCCGAAAAATCATTGGTTGTATCTTCTAAGAAATCAGGAGGACGTAACAATACAGGAAAGATGACTATGCGCTACATGGGTGGTGGTCACAAAAAATCTTACCGTTTAATTGACTTTAAACGTGATAAGTTTAACATTCCTGCAACAGTAGCTACTGTTGAGTACGATCCAAACCGTACCGCTCGTATTGCATTATTGCATTACGCAGACGGAGAGAAGCGTTACATTATTGCACCGGAAGGATTGCAAGTAGGACAAACAGTAGTTTCGGGTGATACAGCAACTCCAGAAGTTGGAAATGCATTAACACTTTCAAAAATCCCATTGGGATCGATTGTACATAACATTGAAATTCAACCAGGTCGTGGTGCTCAAATGGCACGTAGCGCAGGTGCTTATGCTCAATTAGCAGCACGTGATGGTAAATATGCAACTGTTAAAATGCCATCAGGTGAAGTAAGAGCAATCTTAGTAACTTGTTTAGCAACAATCGGAGCTGTTTCGAACTCGGATCATGCAAATGAAGTATTAGGTAAAGCAGGTCGTAAACGTTGGTTAGGACGTCGTCCTAGAACACGTCCGGTAGCGATGAACCCTGTGGATCACCCAATGGGTGGTGGTGAGGGTCGCTCATCAGGAGGTCAGCCTCGTTCAAGAAACGGATTGTATTCGAAAGGATTCAAAACTCGTTCACTTAAAAAATACTCAAATCGTTTCATCATAGAGAAAAGGAAGAAATAATGGCTCGTTCGATAAAAAAAGGACCTTATATTGACCATAACGTAGAGAAGAAAGTAGTATCTATGAATGATTCAGGCAAAAGGTCTGTAATTAAAACTTGGTCTCGCAGATCAATGATTTCACCAGATTTTGTGAATCATACATTTGCAGTGCATAACGGAAATAAATTTATTCCGGTATACGTAACAGAAAACATGGTTGGTCACAAGCTGGGAGAGTTTGCTCCAACCAGAACATTTAGGGGTCACTCTGAAAAGAAAAAATAATTAAGAGATGGAAGCAGTAGCGAAATTAAACAATTGTCCAACCTCACCACGTAAAATGCGTTTGGTTGTAGATCTTATCAGAGGTGAGCGTGTAGAGAAAGCTTTAAGTATTTTAAAGTTTACCAACAAAGAAGCAGCGATTAGAGTTGAGAAACTTTTATTGTCAGCTATCAAAAACTGGGAAACTAAAAATGAAGGTTCTCGCCCTGAAGAAAACCAGTTATACGTGAAAACGATAATGGTAGGCGGTGGTCGTCAATTAAAAAGACTTAGACCAGCACCTCAAGGACGTGGTTACAGAATCCGTAAGCGTTCTAACCATGTAACTTTGGTAGTAGATAGTAAAAACGTTGAAACTCAAACTAATTAACAGAAATGGGACAAAAAGCACATCCAATAGGAAACAGGTTAGGAATCATCAAAGGTTGGGATTCTAACTGGTTCGGTGGCAACAACTATGCTGATAAATTAGTTGAGGACGAAAAAATAAGAAAATACCTTTCTGTACGTATCGCAAAAGGCGGTGTAGCGAAAGTAGTAATCGAGCGTACGTTAAAACGTATTACGGTAACTATCCACACTGCACGTCCAGGTATTGTGATCGGAAAAGCAGGAGCTGAGGTTGACAAGATCAAAGAAGAGTTGAAGAAATTGACTAAAAAGGAAATTCAAATCAACATTTTTGAGATCAAACGTCCTGAGCTTGATGCACAATTAGTTGCAGAAGGTGTTGCAAAACAATTAGAAGCAAGGATCTCATTCCGTAGAGCAATGAAATCTACTATTGCATCAACGATGCGTATGGGTGCTGAAGGTATCAAAATTATGACCTCTGGTCGTTTAGGTGGTGCTGAGATGGCTCGTAGCGAACAGTATAAAGAAGGAAGAATTCCTTTGCATACTTTCCGTGCTGACATTGACTATGCATTAGCAGAAGCTTTAACTACTTATGGTAAAATAGGTGTAAAAGTATGGATCTGTAAAGGTGAAGTTTACGGTAAACGTGATCTTTCTCCAAACATCGGTTCTGTGAGCAATGCTCCAGGTAAAGGTGGCAGACCAGAAGGTGCTTTCGGTGGTGGAAGAGACAGAGATAACCGTGGCGGTGGCGACAGAAGAAACGACAATAAAGGTCGTGGCGGAAGAGGTCCAGGTCAAGGTGCTCCTGGTGCAGGAAGAGATAATAGAGGCGGAAATACTCCTAACAGAGGTCCTCGTAAATAATTAGTTAACAGATCGTTTAACGATAATATTAGAATAAGATGTTACAGCCAAAAAGAACGAAGTTCAGAAAGATGCAAAAAGGCAGAATGAAGGGTTTAGCAACACGTGGTGCTGAATTATCATTCGGGTCTTTCGGGATCAAATCTTTAGAGTCGACTTGGATTACAAGTCGCCAGATAGAGGCAGCCCGTATTGCGGTAACTCGTTTCATGAAACGTGAAGGCCAGGTGTGGATTAGAATTTTCCCGGACAAACCGGTAACTAAGAAACCAGCTGAAGTTCGTATGGGTAAAGGTAAGGGTGCTCCAGAATACTGGGTTGCCGTTGTTAGACCTGGACGTATTATTTTTGAAGCCGAAGGTGTTCCATTAGCAATTGCTAAAGAAGCCATGAGATTAGCGGCTCAAAAATTGCCGATTCAAACAAAATTTGTAGTACGTAGAGATTACGTAGAAGCATAAAAAAAGTTCTTGGGTTCAATGTTGTAAGTAACTTGTTATTACAACCGCTAGACCCAAGGCATTAAAATTAATAAAATGAAGAACTCAGAAATCACAGGGCTTTCAAAAGAAGAACTAGTAGCCAGGATTGCAGAAGAAACTGAAAATTTAGTAAAGTTGAAATTTGCACATACAATTTCGGCTATCGAGAATCCTACCCGTATTAAAAAGGTAAGAAGAGATATCGCCCGATTAAACACTGAAGTGACGAAGCGCAAATTAGCGGAGTCTGCTACTGAAACAAAATAACTTTAGAGTCGAAATGGAAAGACAATTAAGAAAAACAAGAACCGGGTTGGTAGTAAGCAACAAAATGGATAAGTCTGTTGTTGTAGCGGTTGAACGTAAAGTGAAACACCCGATCTATGGTAAGTTTGTTAAAAAAACTACCAAATTTATGGCTCATGACGAGAAAAACGATTGCGGTATTGGTGATACAGTACTGATCATGGAGACTCGTCCGCTGAGTAAGAATAAGAACTGGAGATTAGTGGAAATTTTAGAAAGAGCTAAATAACATGGTACAACAGGAATCAAGATTAAACGTAGCCGACAATAGCGGCGCTAAAGAAGTATTGGTTATCCGTGTGCTTGGTGGTACTGGAAAGAGATATGCTTCTATTGGTGACAAAATCGTTGTAACCGTTAAAAGCGCGTTGCCTTCTGGTAACATCAAGAAAGGAACAGTTTCTAAAGCAGTAGTTGTAAGAACGAGAAAAGAGATCAGACGTAAAGATGGTTCTTACATCCGTTTCGACGACAATGCAGCAGTATTATTAAATGCACAAGATGAGCCGCGTGGTACACGTATTTTCGGCCCGGTAGCAAGAGAACTGCGTGAAAAACAATTCATGAAAATTGTGTCATTAGCACCGGAGGTATTATAAAATGAAAAATAAAGTAACTACACCAAAGATTAAAATCCGTAAAGGAGATTTAGTAAAGGTAATCGCTGGCGATTCAAGAGGCCAACAAGGCACAGTGCTTTCTGTATTAATTACTAAAAGCAGAATTCTTGTAGAAGGTGTGAACCTTGTATCAAAACATACAAAACCAAATGCTGCTAATCCAAACGGAGGTATCATTAAAAAAGAGGCTGCTCTTCATATTTCTAACGTAGCATTAGTTGATCCTAAAACAGGTGCAACTACTCGCGTTGGCAGAAAGCTTAATGCTGATGGGAAATTAGTTAGGGTTAGTAAAAAATCAGGAGAGGAGATCAAATAATGACTTACGTACCAAGATTAAAAAGTAAATATAAAGAGGAAATCGTAGCTGCACTTAAAGATAAGTTCAACTATAAAAGCGTTATGCAAGTTCCTAAGTTAGAGAAAATCGCGATCAACCAAGGTGTTGGACGTTTCTCTGTAACTGACAAGAAGATCATGGACTCCTCTATTTTAGAGATGAGCACTATCGCTGGTCAGCAAGCAGTAGGCGCTAAGTCTAAAAAAGATATCTCAAACTTTAAATTACGTAAAGGTATGCCAGTAGGTGTGCGTGTTACTTTACGTGACAACAACATGTATGAGTTTTTAGATCGTTTAATTTCTGTAGCTTTACCTCGTATCCGTGATTTCAAAGGTATCAATGATAAAGGTTTTGATGGAAAAGGTAACTACACATTAGGAGTTACTGAGCAAATCATCTTCCCAGAGATCAACATCGACAAAATCAGCAAGATTTTAGGTATGGATATTACATTTGTTACTAGTGCTACTACTGATGTTGAAGCATTAGAACTTTTAAAACAATTCGGATTACCATTTAAAAACCAAAATAACACAAATTCATAATGGCAAAAGAAGGTGTAAAAGCTCGCGAAATTAAGCGCCAAAAATTGGTAGCTAAGTATGCTGACAAACGTGCAGAACTTAAAGCTGCTGGTGATTATGAAGGATTAGATAAGTTACCAAAAAACTCATCTGCAGTACGTTTACACAATCGTTGTAAATTAACTGGACGTCCTCGTGGTTACATGCGTACTTTCGGTATATCAAGGGTATTGTTCCGTGATATGGCATTAGCAGGTAAAATCCCTGGAGTAAGAAAAGCAAGCTGGTAAAACAGCTTTCTTTATGCTAAGGGCTCAGACCCGAGGCTAGAAACAAAAAAATTAACCGATGGAAGGTCGTCCCGAATGAAATAGGAAGGAAACCACCGTCACAATTAAATAAAAATGAATACAGATCCAATAGCAGATTACCTTACAAGAGTAAGAAATGCCATCAAGGCAAATCACAGAATTGTAGAAATTCCTGCATCAAATCTTAAAAAAGAAATTACTAAAGTTCTTTTTGACAAAGGTTACATTGCTAACTACAAGTTTGAAGATACTACGGTTCAAGGAACAATTAAAATCGCTTTGAAATACAATGCGATCACTAAAATTCCTGCAATCCGTACATTAACCCGTATCAGCAAACCAGGTTTAAGGCAATATGCCGGCGTAGAAAATATGCCAAGAGTATTAAACGGTTTAGGTATTGCCATCTTGTCTACATCTAAAGGTGTAATGACAGATAAAGAAGCAGCCAAACTGAACATTGGTGGCGAAGTTTTGTGTCACGTTTATTAATTAAAGGAGGATAACAAAATGTCAAGAATAGGAAAAGCCCCAATTAATGTACCTTCAGGTGTAACAATTACTGTATCTAACGATAACGTAGTAACTGTTAAAGGACCAAAAGGAGAATTGACTCAAGCAGTTGATTCTGATATCACTGTAAGTCAGGAAGATGGCGTAGTTACTGTAACTCGTCCCTCAGAGCAGAAAAGACACAAAGCGTTACACGGTTTATACCGTTCATTGCTAAACAATATGGTTGTTGGTGTTACAGAAGGATATAAAATTTCTCAGGAATTAGTAGGTGTTGGTTACCGTGCTACAAACACAGGAAACACTTTAGATTTAGTTCTGGGTTATTCTCACCACTATGTATTCCAATTGCCGGAAGAAATTAAAGTAACAACTACCTCAGAAAAAGGTCAGACTCCTAAAATCATTTTAGAAAGTATTGACAAACAATTGATCGGTCAAGTAGCAGCAAAAATCCGCTCGTTACGTACTCCTGAGCCATAT
The DNA here is from genome assembly GCF_019802255.1 of Pedobacter polysacchareus. Lineage (GTDB taxonomy): Bacteria > Bacteroidota > Bacteroidia > Sphingobacteriales > Sphingobacteriaceae > Pedobacter > Pedobacter polysacchareus. The sequence continues at coordinate 456,342 of NZ_JAHYSS010000004.1, forward strand.
AAAGGTAAAGGTATCAAGTTTGTAGGTGAAGTGTTAAGAAGAAAAGCAGGTAAATCAGCTTCTAAAAAATAATCAAAATGGCAGGAAAAAAATTATCTCGTAGAGATCGTATAAAAAAGGGAATCAGAAAAAGATTAACAGGTTCTGAAAGCCGTCCACGTCTATCGGTATATAGAAGCAATAAAGGAATTTATGCTCAAATCATTAACGACGTAACCGGTAATACAATTGTATCAGCTTCGTCTTTATCAAAAGACTTTTCTGGAACTGGAAGCAAATCTGAACAATCAGTAGCTGTTGGTAAATTAGTAGCTGAAAAAGCTATTGCAGCTGGGATTAAAGAAGTAGTTTTCGACAGAAATGGTTATTTGTACCATGGACGTGTTAAATCGTTGGCAGAAGGTGCTCGCGAAGCTGGTTTAGTATTTTAATCTGAAAATAGGTAAGAATGTCAACTATCAATATAAAAAGAGTAAAGACTAGCGAGATCGAATTAAAAGATCGTTTAGTTAGCATACAACGTGTTGCCAAAGTAACCAAAGGTGGACGTACTTTCAGCTTCTCAGCCATCGTGGTTGTCGGAGATGAAAACGGAATCGTAGGTTACGGATTAGGTAAAGCAAAAGAGGTAACTGAAGCGATTGCTAAAGGTATCGATGATGCTAAAAAGAACTTGGTAAAAGTTCCTCTATTAAACGGTACTGTTCCTCATGAGCAAATCGGTAAATTCTCTGGTGGTTTTGTATTAATCAAACCAGCAGCAGTAGGTACAGGTGTTATTGCTGGTGGGGCAATGCGTGCAGTATTAGAGAGTGCCGGTGTACACAACGTATTGGCAAAGTCTAAAGGTTCATCAAATCCTCACAACGTGGTAAAAGCAACAGTAGATGCTTTAACTAAGATGCGTGATGCTTATACCATCGCTCAGCAACGTGGTATTGATTTAAATAAAGTTTTTAACGGATAATATTATGGCTAAGATCAAAATAACCCAGGTAAAAAGCATTATCGATAGAAGCGAACGCCAAAAAAGAACGATGAAAGCATTAGGTTTAACTAAAATGAACCAAAGTGTAGAAGTGGAAGCTAACGCTGCCATCATCGGAATGGTGAGAAAAGTGAATCACTTAGTTGCTATAGAGAGTATATAAATTTTTAAAGGTTGTAAATGTGGTTTATATAATTACATTTGCAACCTTTAAATATGTTTAACCGTTGTCCCTGATTAGTGAAAGCGAAGGGCAACATAAGTTTCAAAAAATGAACTTAAGTAATCTGAAACCTGCAAAAGGTTCTACAAAGAATGTTAAGAGAATTGGTCGTGGTACCGGTTCTGGACGTGGCGGAACATCGACACGTGGTCACAAAGGTGCTGGATCTCGTTCTGGTCACAAAACCAAAATCGGTTTTGAAGGTGGTCAAATGCCATTGCAACGTCGCGTACCTAAGGTTGGTTTCAAACCTATTAACCGGGTAGAGTACGTAAGTGTAAACTTAGACGTAATTCAAGCATTAGCTGAGAAATTTAATCTAACTACAATTGATTTTGCTACATTGCAAGACCATGGTTTGGCTCACAAAAATGACCTGGTAAAAGTACTAGGCCGTGGTGAAGTTAAATCTAAGTTAGAAGTTAAAGCTCATGCTTTTTCTGCTACCGCACAACAAGCTATTGAGGCTGTTGGAGGCTCAATCGAAAAATTGTAATTAATTGTAATTAATGAAGAAGCTGTTTACTACTTTAAGTAATATTTGGAAAATTCAAGAATTGAAAGAGCGTATTGTATTTACGCTCATGATTCTTTTGGTTTATAGATTTGTATCTCATGTGGTGCTACCAGGTGTTGACGCAACTCTTTTAGGCAATAATGAAAAGTCTGGTCTTTTAGGTCTCTTGGATATGTTTGCCGGAGGTTCGTTTTCACGGGTATCTATCCTTGCCTTGGGTGTTATGCCTTATATTTCTGCCTCAATTGTAGTTCAGCTATTAGGTATTGCTGTTCCTTCATTCCAGAAAATGCAAAAGGAGGGTGAAAGTGGCAGGAAGAAACTAAATCAGATTACGCGTTATCTAACCGTAGCCATTACTGCTGTTCAAGCTGTTGGCTATGTTAAAACACAAGTTCCTGTTGAAGCAATCGTTATTGATCATGCTTTGTTCTATGTGATGGCAACATTCGTGTTGGCAGCTGGTACATTGTTTGTGATGTGGTTGGGTGAGAAAATCACCGATAAAGGTATTGGAAATGGTATTTCACTAATCATTATGGTTGGTATTATTGCCAGATTGCCAATCGCCTTATACCAAGAGATTACTTCTAGGTTCGTTGGGGACGGCGGCTTAATTGCCCTTGTTCTTGAGATTGTGGCTTTATTTGCAGTAGTGATGTTTACCATCATGATTGTTCAGGGTGTACGTAAAGTGCCGGTTCAATATGCAAAAAGGATTGTTGGTAACAGACAGTTTGGTGGGGTAAGACAGTACATTCCTTTAAAAGTGAATGCTGCCGGTGTAATGCCGATCATCTTTGCTCAGGCATTGATGTTTATCCCTGGATTCATTCCTCAGTTCTTTCCTTCTTTACAGAATACCTGGTTGATTCAGTTCAGTGACTATACTTCATTAGCGTATAGCTTAACTTTTGGATTTTTAATTATTGCATTCACATTCTTTTATACTGCAATTACCGTTAACCCTACTCAAATGTCGGACGACATGAAGAAAAACGGTGGATTCATTCCTGGTATCAAACCAGGTTTGGCTACCTCAAGCTTCATAGATGATGTAATTTCGAAGATCACCTTTCCAGGTGCAGTTTTCCTAGCCATCATTGCTGTACTTCCTTCAGTAGCCGTTAAATTCGGTATCAAGTCAGAATTTGCCCATTTCTATGGTGGAACTTCTTTATTGATCCTGGTAGGTGTGGTATTGGATACATTGCAACAAATTGAAAGTTATTTGTTAATGCGTCATTATGATGGTTTAATGAAAACAGGTAGAGTTACCGGTCGCACAGGAATTCCTGCCGCAACCACAGGTAGCAACGCAGTGATCTAAAATATAGTATGTCTAAGATCTATTACAAATCTCCAGAGGAGATCGAGTTAATAAGAGAGAGTTCTTTACTTGTATCTAAAACTTTAGCTGAAGTGGCTAAGGTGATTGGTCCAGGCATCACTACAAAAAAATTGAATGACCTGGCTGAAACGTTTATCAAAGACCATGGAGCAATCCCAGCTTTTTTAAACTATAACGGCTTCCCCTATTCACTATGTATTTCGCCAAATGAGCAGGTTGTTCATGGCTTTCCAGGTGAATATGTGATACAGGAGGGAGACTTGATCTCTGTCGACTGTGGGGTCATTCTAAATAAATACTTTGGTGATTCCGCTTATACTTTCTCCATCGGGGAAATAGACGCAGAAAAGCAGAAGTTAGTAGAGGTGACTAAAGAATGTTTAAGACTTGCCATAGAGAAGGCTGTCGTAGGATCAAGGATCGGAGACGTAGGCTATGCTGTACAGGCGCATGCGGAGGCGAATGGATTTGGTGTAGTGAAGGAATTAGTAGGTCACGGAGTTGGAGTTCAATTGCATGAAAAACCTGAGGTACCAAATTATGGTAAACGAGGGATTGGAATTAAACTGGAAGAGGGAATGGTGATCGCTATAGAGCCTATGATCAATGCAGGTACAGCGGGTGTTAAGTTCTGGTCAGACGGCTGGACAGTAACCAGTAAGGACAATAGGCCATCAGCTCATTTTGAGCATACGGTGGCAGTTAAAAAGGGTAAGGCAGACGTTTTATCGACTTTTTCAGTTATTGAAGAAGTTTTAAATAAAAAAAAGTAATTTATTAAATTTTTTTATTTAATTTTGCAACCCTGTTTAGTAGCAGCTAATTAAGTAAATATCAATATTATATGGCTAAACAAGCCTCAATTGAACAAGACGGTGTAATAAGAGAAGCACTATCCAATGCCATGTTCCGAGTGGAACTAGAGAATGGTCATGAGATAATAGCTCATATTTCGGGTAAAATGAGGATGCACTACATCAAAATTTTACCTGGAGACAAAGTCAAATTAGAGATGTCGCCTTACGATTTATCAAAAGGCAGGATTACTTATAGATATAAATAAAATGAAAGTTAGGTCATCAATTAAAAAACGTAGCGCTGATTGCAAGATTATTCGTCGTAAAGGTAAACTTTTCGTGATTAACAAGAAAAATCCAAAATATAAGCAACGTCAAGGTTAAGAAATTATTGATTGTGATGAAGATTGAATGTACAGGATACTCAATCTCGTTCATTCAGTTAATCAAACATTTAGTACAAATATGGCAAGGATATCAGGTATTGATTTACCAAGAAACAAAAGAGGCGAAATTGGTCTAACATACATCTTCGGAGTAGGTAGATCAACTGCTCAACGTATTTTAACGGAAGCAGGTATCGATTTTAACAAGAAAGTACAGGATTGGTCTGACGATGAGTTATCGGCTATCCGTACCATCATCAACGACGGCGTAAAAGTAGAAGGTGCTTTACGTTCAGAAGTTCAGTTGAACATTAAACGTTTAATGGATATCGGTTGTTACCGTGGATTACGTCACAGAAAAGGTTTGCCGGTACGTGGACAACGTACTAAGAACAACTCTCGTACACGTAAAGGCAAGAGAAAAACAGTTGCTAACAAGAAAAAAGCTACTAAATAAAATTAGTACTGAATAAGAATTATGGCTAAGAGTAAAAAAGTTACCAAAAAGCGTATTGTTGTAATTGAGCCTGTTGGTCAGGCACACATCAATGCTACTTTTAACAATATCATTGTTACTTTAACAAATAACAACGGTCAAACTATTTCATGGTCTTCTGCAGGTAAAATGGGATTCAAGGGTTCTAAAAAGAACACTCCTTATGCAGCAGGTCAAGCAGCATCTGATTGCGGTAAAGTAGCATTTGACTTAGGTCTTCGTAAAGTAGAAGTTTTTGTTAAAGGTCCAGGTTCAGGTCGTGAGTCAGCAATTAGAACATTGCAGATCTCAGGTATCGAAGTAACCTCTATCAAAGATATCACTCCGCTTCCGCACAACGGATGTCGTCCTCCTAAAAAGAGAAGAGTATAATAATTAATTTTAAAGCTAAGAGTCTGTAGCTTAAGGCTACACGATACTTTAAACAAAGAACAATGGCAAGATATACAGGACCAAAGTCCAAAATCGCCCGTAAATTCAGAGAGCCAATTTTCGGCCCTGATAAGGTATTAGATAGAAAAAATTATCCTCCTGGACAGCACGGTGCTTCCAAAAGAAGAGGAAAACAATCCGAGTACGCAGTACAGTTAATGGAAAAACAGAAAGTTAAATATACTTATGGTGTATTAGAACGTCAGTTCCGTAACTTATTCACCAAAGCATCTTCTCGTGAAGGTATTACAGGTGATAACTTATTGCAATTATTAGAAGCTCGTTTAGATAACACAGTATACAGATTAGGTATTGCTACAACACGTTCAGCTGCCCGTCAGTTAGTTAGCCATAAACACGTAACAGTTAACGGTGAAGTAGTAAATATTCCTTCATATCAATTAAAAGCTGGTGATGTTGTTGCAGTTCGCGAAAAGTCAAAGACTTTAGAAGCGATTACTAATTCAGTAGCAGGCAGAGTAATCAATAAATTCAATTGGTTAGACTGGAATGCAAGTGAATTGTCAGGTAAGTTCTTAACTTATCCTAACCGTGATGAGATCCCAGAAAATATCAAAGAGAACCTTATAATAGAGTTATACTCTAAGTAATATATTTAGTGAATTGCCTTCTGGGCAATTCACTTTATTTCATTACATAATTTTAATAACGATCTAAAAACATTATAAATGGCAATTTTAGCATTTCAGAAACCCGATAAGGTAATCATGCAGAAATCAACAGATTTCGATGGTATATTTGAATTTCGTCCTTTAGAGCCCGGTTTCGGTGTAACAATTGGTAACGCCCTAAGAAGAATTTTACTTTCTTCTTTAGAAGGTTATGCCATTACAAGTATTCGTTTTTCTGGCGTATCTCACGAGTTTTCTACAATGAAAGGTGTTGTAGAAGATTTGACGGAAATCATCCTTAACTTGAAACAAGTACGTTTTAAGAAAGTTGGTGATTCTGGTGATTCTGAAAAAGTTTTCATTTTAGTAAACGGGCAAGATCAGTTTACCGCTGGAGATATTACAAAATTCTCTAACAACTTCGAGGTTCTTAACCCTGATTTCGTTATTTGTAACATGGAAAAAACAGTGACTTTAGAGGTAGAATTAACTATCAATAAAGGGCGCGGTTATGTTCCAGCTGAAGAAAATAAAATCAATGATGCTGTAGTTGGTGTAATCGCAATCGATTCGATTTTTACCCCAATGAAAAATGTAAAATACTCGATTGAAAATTATCGTGTTGAACAAAAAACAGATTATGAAAAATTAATATTAGATATCTCTACAGATGGATCTATCCATCCTGAAGAAGCACTAAAAGAAGCTGCGAAAATTTTAATCCAGCACTTTATGTTGTTCTCTGATGAGAATTTAGTATTAGAATCTCAAGCTAAAGAAGAAACTAAAGAAGTAGATGAGGAAATTTTACATATGCGTAAAATCCTTAAAACTGAATTGGTTGATTTAGATCTTTCTGTACGTGCATTAAACTGCCTTAAAGCAGCTGACATCCGTACTTTAGCTGACCTGGTTTCTTATGATGTTGCTGACATGTTAAAATTCAGAAACTTCGGTAAAAAATCACTAACTGAGATTCAGGAATTGGTGAAATCAAAAAGCTTATCTTTCGGTATGAACTTATCGAAATTCAAACTTGACGAAGAGTAATCAATACTACCCTTAAATAACAATATTGTTAATCGTGTATAATTCCCTCAGATAAACATCAAAGAGACGGTATACACTGAATAAAATCAAAATGAGACACGGTAAAAAAAATAACCACTTAGGAAGAACAGATTCACATCGTAAAGCGATGTTGGCTAACATGGCTTCATCGTTAATTAAGCATAAAAGAATTCAAACTACTTTAGCTAAAGCAAAAGCTTTGCGTATGTATGTTGAGCCTCTTTTGACTAAATCTAAAACTGATACTACGCACTCACGTCGTATTGTTTTCAGTTATTTACAAGATAAAGAAATCGTTACTGAATTGTTCCGTGATGTTGCAGCTAAAATTGCAAATCGTCCAGGTGGTTACACAAGGATCATTAAATTAAACAACCGTCTAGGTGATAACGCTGAGATGGCTTTAATCGAATTGGTTGATTACAATGAAGTTTACGGTAAAGAAGTGGAATCTGCTGAGAAGAAAACTACACGTCGTGGTAGAACTAAAGCTAAGAAAGCTGATGATACTACAGTTGCAGCTGCTCCAGTTACTGAAGAAGCTCCAGTTGAAACTAAAACAGAAGATAAAGGCGAATAATTTATTCCCTCATCATTATAAGGAAAACCCTGTCCGTTTTGGATGGGGTTTTTTCTTTAAATAGGCATTTCTAATTGTCCGGATCTTGGTTGACTTTCATAATGCTTTAAGATATTCTAGCGACTGCCGTCGTGCTTCAACAAACTGAAATGATTGACTACAAATTGTGCATGAAAGCTTTCATTTTTATAATAGGCTAATATCTCTTCATAAAGAACAGAACTTACATCTCTGTAAGCAATAGTCAGGTGTGGGGTTAAGCTCCCAAATATATCCTTACTAAATGCTTTTGTACATGCTTTTATTTGTTTGTGTAAATTTTCAATCTCTTTGGTTTTTGTTCCTGAAATATAAACTGCCTTCGCATTCTGAAAACCAGAAAAATTATCTAATTGTTGAACGAATGGTTTGAAATTTCTAGCTTCGGAAAGGCTATTAATTAATTTCTCTTCATAACTTTCGTCCAAGCTTCTGATAAATTGAAGGGTAATGTGGACTGGAGGTCTTAACGCTTTATAGACTTTGAACTTCTGAGAACACGCTCTTCTGATTTGATTGATTTCCTCAGTCAGCGCCGTTGGCGGAAGAATGGCAATTAAATAACGCTGTTTCATAAAGCTAATTTACTATTCCTTTTTCAAAAGGGTATCTTTGCATCGTAATCCAATTTCATGTCAAATCAACTCCAGTTACAGCGTTTTCAAGAACAACTCGCTGAAAGTATTTCTTCGAATACTTTTCTAAAAGTTTCCCTGGGTAATTATCAGGGAAATGATAAAGAATTAAAAAACGTTTATGTCCGCAAGGTGAAGATCAAAAGAGCAGATATGCTTTCTTTTACCTATCGCAACAAAACCCGAGATATTGTAAAGAACTTTTCTATTACTGAAGGTATCACCATGGTGGGTCATTTTATCAGTAATGATTTTAAAGCTTGTACTTTGTTCACTACTGAAAAGGAAGTGATTTTAGAGCATGCGAAGAATCATGTGATCTCGATTCGTGAAAGGCTATTGAACGGTGATGGTAAAACAGCACCTTCTGCAGCACATAATAAAGAAAAGAAACGTTTGATTCAGCCTGCTGGAAAACCTTATTTACAAGAGCTGAAAATTACTGATGCGGAAGGTAATGTTTTCAAAAACGCACAAGATAAGTACAAACAGATCAATCAGTATGTAGAGATCTTAAGTTCCCTTATTAAAGAGTTGCCGGAAAACAGCATTAAGAAGGTTGTGGATATGGGCTCTGGAAAAGGATATCTGACTTTTGCTTTATATGATTACCTGCATCAGGTATTGAAACTGGATACAAAAGTAACCGGCGTAGAGTTCCGGGATGATCTGGTGACACTATGTAATGGCATTGCCAAAAGTTCCGGTTTTGATGGACTGGATTTTCTACCGGGTACGATTCAGGAATATCAGGTGGAAGCTATCGATTTATTGATCGCCTTGCATGCTTGTGATACGGCAACTGATGATGCTATTTTCAAAGGTATAAAAGCCAATGCCAGTTTAATTGTGGTGGCCCCTTGCTGCCATAAACAGATCAGACGTGAGATGGATAAGGCTAAGGTGAAGAATGAAGTTTCCGTATTGACCAAGTATGGTATATTCATGGAGCGCCAGGCAGAAATGGTAACTGATGCGATGCGTGCCTTGATTTTAGAATACTATGGCTATAAGACTAAAGTGTTTGAATTTATCTCAGATGCGCACACACCTAAGAATGTATTGGTAGTAGGAGTGAAGACTAGTAAGCTTTCTGGCAAGGCTCTTGAAGTGAAACAAACAGAGATTAAACAAAAGTTAGCGGAGACAAAGGCCTATTTTGGAATTGGTTACCATCATTTAGAGCGTTTGTTGAAGCTGGATCAATAGAAGGTATTACAATTCTGTCATCCTGTCACATTTTTGTAACAAGATTCGGACAGAAGATTACTTTCTTCCGCTAAAATAACATAATTTTCTGCCAAAACTCAATTGGCACATTGCTTGTTAAACAAGAAATAATAGAAATAAATAATAAGATTCATAAACATAAACAGAGATAAATAGCATGTCAAAAATTATTGGTATAGACTTAGGAACAACAAACTCTTGCGTATCCGTAATGGAAGGTAACGAACCTGTAGTTATAGCCAACAGTGAGGGTAAGCGTACTACGCCATCCATTGTTGCTTTTGCAGAGAATGGTGAGCGCAAGGTAGGTGAGCCGGCAAAACGCCAGGCAATTACAAACCCAACAAAAACAATTTATTCGATCAAACGCTTCATGGGCAGCAGCTTTGCTGAGGTTTCTAAAGAAGTTGGTCGTGTACCTTATAAAGTAGTTAAGGGTGACAATAATACACCACGTGTAGAAATTGACGACCGTAAATACACTCCACAAGAAATTTCTGCAATGATTTTGCAGAAAATGAAAAAAACAGCTGAAGACTTTTTGGGTCATGAGGTAACTGAAGCAGTTATTACTGTTCCTGCTTATTTCAATGATGCTCAACGTCAAGCTACTAAAGAAGCTGGTGAAATCGCTGGTTTAACAGTGAAACGTATCATCAATGAGCCAACTGCAGCTGCATTAGCTTACGGTTTGGATAAAGCACAAAGAGACATGAAAATCGTTGTGTTTGACTGTGGTGGTGGTACTCATGACGTTTCAGTATTGGAATTAGGTGATGGTGTATTTGAAGTAAAATCAACTGACGGTGATACTCACTTAGGTGGTGATGACTTTGATCACGTGATCATCGACTGGTTAGCAGCTGAATTCAAAAACGAGTATAGCATGGACTTGAATCAAGATCCAATGGCTTTACAACGTTTGAAAGAAGCAGCTGAGAAAGCTAAAATTGAGCTTTCAAGCACTACTTCTACTGAGATTAACTTGCCTTACATCACTGCTGATGCAACTGGTCCTAAACACTTAGTTAGAAACTTAAGCCGTGCTAAATTTGAGCAATTGGCTGCTGATCTAATCAAACGTACTATTGACCCATGTAAATCAGCATTGAAAAATGCAGGTTTGAAAACTAGCGATATCGATGAGATTATCTTAGTTGGTGGTTCAACTCGTATGCCTGCTATCCAGGAAGCAGTTAAAGCTTTCTTCGGTAAAGAGCCTTCGAAAGGTGTTAACCCAGATGAGGTAGTAGCAATTGGTGCTGCAATCCAAGGTGGTGTATTAACAGGTGAAGTTAAAGATGTATTGTTATTAGATGTTACTCCTCTTTCATTAGGTATTGAGACTATGGGTGGTGTAATGACTAAATTAATTGAAGCCAATACTACTATTCCTTCTAAAAAAGCAGAGACTTTCTCTACAGCAGCTGACAACCAGCCTTCAGTAGAGATCCATATCTTACAAGGAGAGCGTCCAATGGCTGCTCAAAACCGTACGATTGGTCGTTTCATTTTAGATGGTATTCCACCAGCTCCACGCGGAGTTCCTCAGGTAGAAGTAGCATTTGATATTGATGCAAACGGTATCTTACACGTAAGTGCAAAAGATAAAGCTACTGGTAAAGAGCAAAAAATCCGTATTGAAGCTTCTTCAGGTTTAACTGATGAAGAAATCAAAAGGATGAAAGAAGAAGCAGAACAAAATGCAGATGCTGATAGAATCGCTAAAGAAGAAGCGGAAAAAATCAACGGTGCTGATGCTTTAATTTTCTCAACTGAGAAACAATTAAAAGAATTCGGTGATAAAATTTCAGCTGATAAAAAAGCGCCAATCGAAGCAGGTCTGCAAAAATTGAAAGATGCGCATGCATCAAGAAATTTCGCTGATATCGATGCAGCTCAAGCTGAATTACAGAATGCATGGAATGAAGCTTCTGAAGAAATGTACAAAGCAGGACAAGATGGTGCACAACCAGAAGGTAATGCTGGTGCTTCTCAAGATGCTCAGCCTGCAGGTGGTGACGACGTTACCGATGTAGACTTCGAAGAAGTAAAAGACGATAAAAAATAAGCTTAAGCTCATTTAAAAATAAAAAAGGTGTTCTGTTCATTCAGAGCACCTTTTTTTATGCAGCAGGGTCTTGGCTTAATCAAGGCTGTTAGAAAGCCTGCGGGGCTTTAAAATCGCTTATAAACAAGAAAGGGATTCATATTGTGAATCCCTTTCTTGTTTATATTATTCAGTTAACTTATTTCCAAAGATTTTCTGGATAAGCACCATCTTTGATCAATTGATCAATGCTGGCTTGAACGATAGGTTTATCTTCTTTATAAGTTACACCGAACCATTGGCTATCTGTAGGAATTACCTGGAAATCGGCAATTCTGGATTTTACCAGGTATTCAGCGACCAATGGAATGAAAAACTCTGATTTAGGGTTCTCTTTATTTTGTACAGCGAAATCTCTGAATAGTTGTTCTGTGATTTGGAATACAGCAGGTGTAAAGCCCCAGAAGTTCATCGATACGCGTGTATCTGGTGTTAATGGATACTGAGTGTCGCCTTCTTCGAAAACAATCGCGTCACCGTTCTTTAATACCTTTGTACGTTCTACTACTTCTAATAGGACGCCATTTTCATCCACCTGACAAACACCTCTGGAAACAGATCCGTATTCAGATAATGTTTTACCGATTTCGTACCCGATCATAGAGTAGTTGCTGTCGCTCACTTCTGTAGTTAAAAACTTAACCATTTTCTGGTAAGCATCTAAGCCGTAGAAATCATCCGCATTGATCACGCAGAAAGGCTCATTGATCGCTGTTCTGCCTGAAAGAATTGCATGTGCAGTTCCCCAAGGTTTTGATCTCTCAATATCGATATCTACACCGAATTGTTTAATGTCGAAGTTTTGGAAAACGTAGTCGGTCTCGATTTTACCGTTTAACTTTGCTTCGAAAATTTCTTTGAAATCCTTTAGAAACTCTTCTTTAATAATAAATACAACCTTACCGAATCCGGCTTTAATGGCATCATAAATAGAATAATCAATAATAGTTTCGTTGTTCGGGCCGAACCCGTCAATTTGTTTCATGCTGCCGTAGCGACTTGCCATCCCAGCTGCTAAGATTAATAAGGTTGGTTTCATGGGACTAAAATAATTAATATGTTTAAATTCAAGGTAAAATAATGGGTGTTTTTTGCAATTTAAACAGCAATATCCCGAATTATAGGTAGAATACTACAGATTTAAAACCCAAATATTCCTTTTCCGCCAGTATTTCGGGTTTTCTTGCCGGTTAACATTCCGAACAGGCCCCGTACAATTTCCTTGCCAATCTGTCGGGTGATGGTAGCTCCCATCACTTGTTCCATGATACTCTTTTCTTGTTTCTTACTTTGGGGAGTAGTAGGTTCAGTTCCAGTGCTTTCCCCATTGAGCTGATCATTCAGTCGTTTGGTTAGTATTTCATAGGCACTTTCCGGATCAATCGTGGTTCCATACTTTTTGTTCATTGGGCTGGATTGCACTAATTTATCATACTCTGGTGTACTTAAAGGGCCCATTAATGCTTTAGGAGGAGTGAGCATGGTAGCAGTAACTTCTGTAGGAATTCCTTTTTCATTTAAGACCGTGATCAGCGCCTGGCCTGTTCCCAGAGAAGTCAATACCTTATCAATTTTGTAAAAGTTGGACGTAGGGTAGGTGTTCACTGTTTTCTTTAAGGCATCGGCATCATTTGGAGTAAATACCCTTAAGGCATGCTGAATTCGGTTTCCTAATTGGGAAAGTACGCTTTCGGGGATGTCTGTGGGCGATTGCGTGCAAAAGAAGACACCTACGCCTTTAGATCTAATCAACCTGATGACAGTTTCAATCTGTTCCAGGAATGCTTTTGAGGAGTCTTTAAACAGTAAGTGTGCCTCATCTATAAAGAAAACCAGTTTTGGTTTATCCAGATCGCCTACTTCCGGCAGGTTATAAAAAAGTTCGGCCAGTAAACTGAGTAAGAATGTAGAATATAGCTTCGGCTGATTTTGTACATCTGATATGTTCAAAAGAGAAATTATCCCTTTTCCATCAGTTCTGAGCATTAAATCTTCAATTTCAAAAGAAGGTTCCCCAAACATAGGACTCAGCCCCTGCTGTTCTATAGTGACGATTTTTCTTAGAATAGTTCCTGAAGTAGAAGAAGAAATACTGCCATAATCTGCTTTTATTTCCTCTTTTCCTGGACCATCAGAGAGGTAGGAAATTAGTTTTTTCAGGTCATTCAGATCGATGAGGGGAAGTTTATTATCATCTGCATATTTGAAAATCACAGACAATACTCCGGTTTGCGTATCGTTGAGATCTAAGATTTTAGCGAGCAGGGTAGGACCGAACTCCAGGATGGTTGCCCGCATTTGTGCACCTAATTTCCCGGAAAGCGAATAAGGTTCTATAGGGTAGCCAGTTGGCAGGAAAGGTTTATTCAGCATTTTTGCCCTTTCTTCAATTTTAGCATTGCTTTCTCCCGCCTGGTATAAGCCGGAAAGGTCGCCTTTAACATCCAGCATAAACACGGGAACCCCGGCGTCTGAAAGCTGTTCTGCCAGTAATTGCAGGGTTCTGGTTTTTCCGGTTCCGGTAGCACCTGCCACGAGTCCATGACGGTTCATCATGTGTAAATACAGGTTTACTTCGGCATCTGCCAGCACTGCTCCATCCAGTATTCCGGCACCCAGATAAATATAGGCACCTTTAGTTGGGTATGCTGCTTTCACTTTTTCTATAAAGCTTTGGGTTTGATCACTCATAAGGAAAATTTATAGGTTTATGAGCTGGATAGGCTCAGATACTTTTCTAAAAATAGGAAATTAAAAGCAAAAGAAAAGGGTATCTGTTTTAGCAGATACCCTTCCTATTGGCGTACATGTTGACGCTGAAATTATTTTGTATACCTGAAATCCTGGTCTTTCTCGATGTTCAATAAAGAGTGGTAAATCAAGCTGATCACATTGTCGACATCTTCTTTATGGATCATCTCTACCGTAGTGTGCATGTAGCGCAATGGCAGGGAGATTAAAGCAGAAGGAACACCGCCATTAGAATAGGCAAATGCATCCGTATCGGTACCTGTAGACCTCGAAGAAGCCTGACGTTGGAATGGGATGTCATTCTTTTCTGCTGTTTTAATCAGTAATTTGTTCAGGTTGGTTTGTACTGCTGGTGCATAAGAAACTACTGGTCCTTTACCACAAGCTAAATCACCCTGTGTAATTTTATTGATCATCGGTGTGCTGGTGTCATGTGTAACGTCTGTAACGATGGCTACATGAGGTTTAATTCGGTGAGCGATCATTTCAGCACCGCGTAAGCCGATCTCTTCCTGAACCGAGTTTACGATGTATAACGCGAAAGGAAGTTTTTGTTTATTTTCTTTTAACAGACGGGCAACTTCGGCAATCATGAAACCACCAGCTCTGTTGTCAAGTGCTCTACCAACGTAATAACGGTCGTTCAATACCATAAATTCGTCTTCGTAAGTGATCACACAACCCACATGGATACCTAAAGCTTCTACTTCATCTTTAGAAGTACAGCCACAGTCCAGAAAGATGTTTTTCAATGCTGGAGCTTCTTCTTTTTCGCCGCTTCTGGTATGAATTGCTGGCCATCCGAATACTGCTTTCACCATTCCTTTATCGGTATGGATGTTCACTCTTTTTGAGGGAGCGATCTGGTGATCAGAACCACCATTGCGAATCACATAGATCAATCCTTCTGCAGTAATGTAATTTACAAACCAGGAAATCTCATCAGCATGCGCTTCAATTACTACTCTATATTCTGCTTTAGGGTTGATTACACCTACAGCTGTTCCATAATTGTCGATGAAACTTTCATCGATATAAGGTTTCAGGTAGTCCAACCATAACTTCTGACCAGGATATTCAAAGCCAGTTGGCGATGGATTATTGATATATTCTTCAAAAAATTGGAGTGACTTTTTAGTAACTACAGAAACGTGTTTCTGTTTATCGTCTTTCTTTTTTGCCATTTGATGTTTCTTTAAAACGTATAATAAGCTGTATTGTGCTTTACCCGAACAAATATATAAACTAGGGCGGAAGCAACAAGTTAATTGTTGAGTTGTAACTGCATGATGACAAATTCTAAGCCCTGTTTGGCGAAGCGTTCATCGGTTTCCAAAAAGCCAAATTTCGAGTAAAATGGCACAGCTGTAGTCCTGGCATTACACCATAGCATTGTCGCTCCCAAAGGGCGCACATAATCGATCAGGTGCTGGAGTAAAAAACTGCCATAACCTTTTCCCTGATATTCGGGAACAGTGGCAAACTTTCTGAACTGATAAACTGTGCCTTCATGAAAGAGAGAAACCACAGACACGAGCTGATCGCCAGCAAATAAACCGAAATGTAGGCCATCCCGGTCATTTTCCAGTTTTATGGTGTCGTAAGGCTGGTCTGGATGCATTGCAGTATGTCTGATGCGCCAGGTAAGATCCGGTCTGATTTGTTCTATATGCGTATTTTCCATCAGCTTCTAACCTTGTTGAACTTATAGATGCAAATATTGAGCAGGATGATTGCCGTGGTTCCAAAGCAGAATAGAGGCCATTGCCCTTGGTCCCATAGCCATAATCCAATTGCAGAACCGACAGCAGCACCAACAAAACTAACCGACATGAATACGGTATTGAGGCGGTTGCGCGCTTCTGGAATCAAGGCATAAATCCGGGTTTGATTGGTCACATGAATCGCTTGCTGGCCGATATCAATTAAAATAATCCCGGTAATAAATAAGTATAGATGGTTGCCGGTAAAGTAAAAAGCAACGATGCTGATGAGTTGTAAAACCAGGCCGATGAATATGTTTCTGCGTGGATTGTGGCCACTGCTTAGTTTACCTACTAAAGGGGCAGCGAGTGCACCAGCAGCTCCGGCTATGCCGAATAAGCCGATTTGCATAGTTTGAAAGTTGAAAGGAGGATTGGCTAGAAAAAGCACCATCGTAGTCCAGAATGCACTGAGCACTCCGAAAGCCAGGAAATTGATCATAGAAGCTTCCCTTAAAACGGGCTCTGTTTTCACATAATGCCACATGGAAGCCATCAATTCCCGGTAAGTTCCTTTAAAAGAAGGCAGACTTAAAGGAAAACGTTTCGCCATCAGCACCATCAATAAGGCACAGATGCCGGCGGCGATAAAATACATAGTTCTCCACCCCCATAAAAAGCCCACACTACCGCTGATGGACCTGGAAGCCAGAATTCCGATGAGCAAGCCGCTGGTAATAATGCCAATCGTTTCCCCGCGTTTTTCGTTGGAGCTTAAATTGGCTGCCATAGGTAAGATCAATTGGGGAACAACAGAACTTGCACCAATCAGCACACTGGCAATTTGCAGGAGCAAAAAGCTGTGGGACATAGCGGCAAGGAGTAAGGAAGCCACTGCCAGTCCGGTGATGATTAAGATTTGTTTTCGGCGTTCAAACATATCGCCAAGTGGCACCACCAAAAATAAACCCAGGGCATAGCCAGCCTGCGTCAGGTAAGTGATCATACCGGCATGACTTTCCGTTACTTTAAATTCCTGCGCCACCAGGATCACTAATGGCTGACAATAATAGATGTTCGCGACAATCAGGCCGGTACAAAAGGCCATGAGCATCACATCTGTACGACTCAATTTCATTTATAGGGGGATATTTCCGTGTTTTCTACGTGGGGCATTGACCACTTTATTTTCTAACATTTTAAATGCTTTGATGAGCTTTATTCTGGTTAGCGCCGGCTCAATCACTTCATCTACAAAGCCACGTTCTGCAGCGCGATAAGGGTTGGCAAAAGTATCAGAATAGAGCTTTTCTTTTTCCAGCCATTTTTCTTCCGGGTTTTCTGCAGTAGAGATTTCTTTCTTGAAAATGATCTCTGCAGCTCCTTTAGCACCCATTACGGCGATTTCAGCCGTTGGCCAGGCATAGTTCATATCCGCACCAATATGCTTGGAGTTCATCACATCATAGGCACCACCGTAAGCTTTTCTGGTGATCACTGTAATACGGGGAACTGTGGCCTCACTAAAGGCATATAATAATTTTGCACCGTTATTGATGATGCCATTCCATTCTTGATCCGTACCAGGAAGGAAGCCTGGAACATCTTCAAATACCAGTAATGGAATATTGAAGCAGTCGCAAAAGCGAACAAAACGGGCTGCTTTCGTGGAAGCATGGTTGTCTAATACGCCGGCAAGATAGGCTGGTTGATTGGCTACAATGCCGATGCTTCTTCCTGCCAGACGTGCAAAGCCGACCACTATATTTTCTGCATATTCTCTGTGTACTTCTAAAAAGCTACCTGCATCTGCCACTTCATCAATCACAGTTCTGACATCGTAGGGTTGATTTGCATTGACAGGCATCAGACTATTTAAAGCAATGCGTTCCTCATTCGCTGCTTCATAAGGAAGTGCAGCAGGTGTTTCTTCACAATTCTGAGGCATATAGCTCAGTAACCTTTTCACATGGTTGATGGCATCCAGTTCATTTGAACAGGCAAAATGTGTGATACCAGATTTTGTAGCATGCGTAGATGCACCGCCTAATTCTTCGGAAGTTACCACCTCATGTGTTACTGTTTTTACCACGTTAGGGCCGGTCACAAACATGTAAGAAGTGTTTTCAACCATTAGAATAAAGTCGGTGATGGCAGGAGAGTAGACTGCCCCACCAGCACATGGGCCCATAATTGCAGATAACTGTGGGATCACTCCCGATGCCTGTACATTCCTGTAAAAGATATCGGCATAACCACCCAAGGAAACCACACCTTCCTGAATACGTGCACCACCGCTATCGTTTAAACCGATAACCGGAGCACCATTTTTCATGGCCATGTCCATAATTTTACAGATCTTTTCGGCATGAGTCTCAGAAAGTGAACCGCCAAAAACGGTGAAGTCCTGTGAAAATACATAGACCAATCGGCCGTTGATATTTCCATATCCTGTCACCACACCATCGCCAAGATATATTTCCTTTTCCATACCAAAATCGGTACTTCTATGGGTGACCATCATGCCAATTTCTTCAAAAGAGTTTTCGTCCATTAAGAAATGAATTCTTTCTCTTGCAGTCAGTTTCCCTTTTTTATGCTGGCTTTCAATTCTTGCTGCTCCACCGCCGGTATGGGCTTGTTTAACTTTATCCTGAAGTAACTCAATTTTGGTTTTCATTAGAATATTTTTTGGTTTTTCTTATGGTTGATATCTTTTTGATTTGTCCCTAAACCACAATCTCAGTTAAATGCAGATTTTAAGGCCATCATTTAACTGAGATTGTAAGTCTGCTATAATGATTTCGTAAAATAGCAATATTTATTAAATAGCTGGTGATTACCAGCGGTACTGTAGTCTGGCAGTAAACACATCATCTTTAAGGTCTTTGGTGTATTGAGGTAGCTGTGTATCATCGTTTACCACATGCTCATTGTATAGTGTTAGTTTTAAGCGGCCGTTCATCATATAAGTAAGGCCATAACCCAGGGTACTGAACTTAATATCCCCGGCAGTGGTATTGCTGTTTGGCGCACCAATTTCTTTTTCTGATACATGAACGTTCGGATCGTAAACATCATAAGCAAGTAAGGCATTGAATTTAGATTTGCCAATTCGCTGTGTTAACCAGAAATAATAGCCGTTAAATTCACGCAGGTAGAGGTCTGTTTTTGGCTGAGCGGAGAAACTGGTGCTTGCGATAGGGCCGGTAATATCGGCGGCTGCAGCTACCCCAGGTTGTTTCCCGGCTACATATTCTGCTTTAAATGAAGTCGTGCCAAAAGAATTGTCATAGGCTACCTGTAAGTTTGCGCCATAATAATCACGGTTTGCATAATCGTTGACATGACTTGGATTGGTATCTTTTACAAAACCACTGCCATTTCTGACAAAAAAACTCTCCGTATCACTACGTACATAGCCTTTATAGTAAGAAGCCCCGAAACCTAGGTTTAATTTTTTATTGGAAAGGCTGTCAAATTTGAAACCCAGATTCGCTACGATATCTTTCTTAGAATCATAATCTCTGGCGGTTAATCCACTTCCATTGATCACTGCAAGATCAGCAGACAGAAAGCTTAAAGGTTTGTAATCAGGCTTGAAACTAATCATGGCACCAAGGTCACGTTCTCTAGGCATCAACGTCTGAAATACCCTTGCGCGTTCCGGGAAATCTCTGTATCCTGATGAATATACGATAGAATAGCCAAAAGGACGGTTAAACAAACCTGCTGTAAAAAGAAACTGTTTGGTCTCTTCCTGGTGAAACTGAATAAAGGCATCCATCAGCTGCACACCATTTTGAGTCGCATCAATCTGGAAAACGATGCTGGAATATTTATCGGCACGGTCGATCTTTAACCTGCCCCTTCTGATCATAAAACGAGAATCTGAATTTTTGGAAAAATCTCCTCCTGAAAAAGAATTAATTCCTCCAGATTGCGCCTTTTGGAACTGTGTCTGTAAATACCCGGTGATGTTTATTTCATGCGGGGCGTAAGAAGAAGGGGCGTTATTGCTTTGTGCAAGTAAAGAGAAAGGCACCAGCATGACGATAAATAGTAATAATTTTCTCATGAATATGATCAACGTATTTTGAGCTGCCTAAATTACGCTTAATGCTTCATTTATCTATAGAAAACCTCCGTTTTAAAATTTAATCACCTGCTTTTGAATGGAATATGGAGGAAATTACATTTTTTTTACATGACAATTTGCTAGTTCGGCTTTTTTGGAGCTATTTTTGAACAGTTAAGCATGAACTAAATAATCAAAATGTCATTACGGAAATACCGTCTTTTAATCATTATTACCTTTCTAGGCATCTTTTGCGTAAAGATGATGATTTCTGGGGCGCCCGTATTTTTCAACGATATTCAAAAGGAAAGCATTCAACTGGTGATCATGCAGATCGAAGTTGAGCATAGTGCCGACGGTGACAGTGGTAAAGCTAAAGTGAACCTCTTGGATTATAAAATGATCGATAACCATTATACAATGGATTTTAATGCGGTTCTGAGCCATTTCGGTATCAGCAACAGCTATATTGATCACTTTAAACGTCATGTGGATCCTTTCCATCCCTCTGTACCGACCCCTCCTCCTAACTTGGCCTAATTTATTCGTATAACTAACCTGTTATCAGGATAGCTATGCAATTTTTTAAATTAGTTTACAAGAATTAAAACATTGTTTTATGCAAAATAGTAACTCGATCTTTTCAAGATTGGAAGTGAAGAAGTATATATTAAAAAAGAACTTAAAGCGTGACTTGCCATCCAGTATTGTGGTATTTCTGGTGGCATTGCCTTTATGTTTGGGTGTGGCCCTGGCCTCAGGAGCACCATTATTCGCCGGTTTAATTACTGGTGTTGTGGGAGGTATTGTAGTTGCAAGTCTAAGTGGTTCTCAATTGAGCGTGAGTGGTCCTGCTGCAGGGCTTACCGCAATCGTGCTTGGTGCGATTGGCCAACTGGGAGGATATCAAACGTTTTTACTGGCAGTTGTATTGGCAGGGGCGATGCAGATCGTATTGGGCTTGCTGAAAGGCGGAATGATCGGTAATTATTTCCCTTCCAGCGTTATCGAAGGAATGCTGGCAGCGATTGGGGTGACCTTAATCCTGAAACAGCTTCCTCATGCTTTGGGCGTAGATTCTGATTTCTTTGGTGATGAAAGCTTTTTTCAGGGAGACAACCAAAACACGTTTTCCGCTATAGGAAATGCGTTTAGTCATTTTACATTGGCTGCGATTATCATCAGTGGATTGTCTATTGCCGTATTAATATACTGGCCGAAGCTGAAAAAAGTAAATGTAATTCCTGCACCATTGGTCGTGGTCGCCTTAGGAATTATATTAAGTATCGCTTTCCAGGGAACAGGCTACGCCTTGAATACCTCACAAATGGTAGAAATTCCGGTGGTGAACGGATGGTCAGATCTGACTGCCTTATTTACCTTGCCTAATTTCTCTGCCATTACTGATAGTAAAGTATGGGTGGTTGCCGCAACGATTGCTGTAGTAGCCAGTTTAGAAACCTTATTGAGTATTGAAGCGGTTGATAAAATCGACCCGATCAAAAGAACAACCCCAACAAATAGAGAGTTATTAGCTCAGGGTGTAGGTAATATGACCAGCGGTATGTTGGGTGGTTTGCCCCTAACTTCCGTAATCGTAAGGAGTTCCGCAAACGTAAATGCTGGAGGAAGAACTAAAATGTCTGCGATTTTTCACGGAGGATGGTTACTTTTGTCTTTCTTATTTATCCCGGGTGTGATCAATATGATTCCACTGGCCTGTTTGGCAGCAATTTTATTGGTAACCGGTTATAAGTTAACACGTATTGCTTTATTCCAACATATGTACCATAAAGGCTGGGACCAGTTTGTACCGTTTGTAATCACGATTATTGCCGTGTTATTGACCGACCTCTTAAAAGGTGTGGCCGTAGGGATGTTATTCTCCATCTTCTACCTGTTGCGTACAAACATGCGTAATCCTTTTTTCTACAAAATTCAGGAAGATGGAAATAAGAAAAATCTCCGCATTAAATTAGCTGAAGAGGTTTCATTTTTAAATAAAGCAGCCATTCAGGTGATGCTGAACAATATTCCAAAAGAAACAAATGTCACTATTGATGGAACGAATTCCCGATATATTGATCCGGATGTGTTGGAAACAATTTTCAACTTTAAGCACAACGCTTATACGAAAGGGACAATAGTGATATTAGAGAACATTAAGAAACAATATACTGTGCCAAAATTGGACAGTAAAATCATAGAAGAAATTAATAATTAAATTATTATGTGCGCAAAATTAGAAAAACAAGATAGAGACCAAATTACATACGAAGGGTTATTACAAGGAAATAAGGACTGGGTGGCTGCCACTTTAGCAGAAGATCCTAAATACTTCGAGCGTTTATCTGCCGGACAAAAACCACCGATCCTCTGGATAGGTTGTTCAGATAGTCGTGTGCCTGCAAACCAGATCACGAATACCAATCCTGGGGATATCTTTGTTCACCGTAACATTGCTAACGTAGTTGTTCATACCGATATGAATATGTTGAGTGTATTGGATTATGCGGTTAACGTATTAGAAGTAGAGCACGTAATTGTATGTGGCCACTATGGCTGTGGTGGGGTAGAAGCTGCCATGGGTAATAAACAATATGGAATTATTGACAACTGGTTGAGAAACATTAAAGATACTTACAGATTGCATTACCATGAACTGGACATGATCTCTGATAAAAAGAAGAGAAGCGAAAGACTTGTGGAGCTGAATGTAATCGAAGGTGTATTTAACCTGACTAAAACCTCTATCGTTCAGAACAGATGGGCTAATGGTAAGAGATTAAGCTTGCATGGTTGGGCTTATAGCCTGGAAAATGGCTTCATCTCAGATCTGGGAGTTACTTGTGAAAACAATAGCACTTTGAATTCTGTCTTTAGAATGGATGGAATTGAAAAATTAAAATAAGGAAAGGAAGCGCTGCGATGAGCGGCGCTATTTCATAAAAAAGCGGAGGTCCAAAATGGATCCTCCGCTTTTTTTATATAGAATGATGGATCAAAAGATCCAATCAAAACTACTAGTCGTTAGACAAGAATGGGTAACGGAAATCTTTAGGTGGATCAAAAGTTTCTTTGATCGTACGTGGAGAAACCCAACGTAAAAGATTGATCATTGAACCTGCTTTATCGTTTGTACCAGAACCTCTGGCACCACCAAACGGCTGCTGTCCAACAACGGCACCTGTACATTTATCATTGATGTAGAAGTTACCCGCTGCATTTCTCAAACGATGAGTTGCTTTTTCAATCGCATAGCGATCCTGAGCAATCACAGCACCTGTTAAGGCATAGATTGAAGTGCTGTCTACGATGTCTAAAATCTCATCAAATTGATCATCATCATATACAAATAAAGTCAATACCGGACCGAATAATTCTTCGCTCATCGTGACATACTTAGGATCTTGAACCACCAATACTGTTGGCTCAATAAAGTATCCTTTAGATTTGTCGTAGTTACCACCAGCAATAATTTCTACACTGCTGTCTTTTTTAGCTTCGTCAATGTATTTAGCTAATTTGTCGAAAGAATTTCCGTCAATTACTGCATTAATAAAGTTGCCGAAATCTTCAGTTCCACCCATTTTGAACTCAGCAAGATCGCGAAGCATGTATTCTTTTACTTTAGGCCAGATGCTTTTTGCTACGTAAACACGTGAAGCAGCAGAACATTTTTGTCCCTGGTATTCGAATGCACCACGAATGATCGCTGTGCTGGAAGATTCTGCTTCTGCCGAACCATGAACAAGGATAAAGTCTTTACCACCTGTTTCCCCAACGATACGTGGGTAAGTTTTGAATTTATGAATGTTATTTCCGATCGTTTTCCAAATGTCCTGGAATACGCCTGTAGATCCTGTAAAGTGGATACCTGCGAAATCAGGGTGGTTAAAGATCACTTCACCTGCTTCCGGTCCGGAAACATATACCAGGTTGATTACGCCATCAGGCAAACCTGCTTCTTTGAAAATCTGCATCAATACATTTGCAGAATAAATCTGAGTATTTGCAGGTTTCCAAACGATTACGTTCCCCATCATCGCTGCTGAAGTAGGTAAGTTACCAGCAATTGCAGTGAAGTTAAATGGCGTTAAAGCGAATACAAAACCTTCTAACGGGCGTTGTTCTACTCTGTTCCATGATCCTTTTGGAGAAACCGGAGGTTGTTGTTTATAGATTTCCGACATATAACTTACGTTAAAACGAAGGAAGTCGATCAGCTCACAAGCGGCATCAATCTCTGCCTGGTAAGCATTTTTTGATTGACCCAGCATCGTTGCTGCGTTTAATTTATAGCGGTATGGACCAGCAATAAGATCAGCTGCTTTCAGGAAGATCGCTGCACGGTGTTCCCATGCTAAATTTTCCCATTTTGATTTAGCTGCAAGGGCAGCATCAATCGCCTGACTTACGTGTTCCTTTGTTCCTTTGCTGTACTCAGCAAGAATATGCTGATGATCGTGTGGAGGAGTCGCAGTTCCTTTATGGTCAGTATGGACTTCCTTTCCGTTAATGTACATCGGGATGTCAATTTTTTTAGAGCGGGCTTCGGCAATTGCGGCCTTCAAAAGTTCACGTTCTTTACTTCCCGGAGCGTAACCTAAAATAGGCTCGTTAACCGGAGTTGGTACGTTAAAAAATCCTTTAAGCATGATATAAAATATTGTTTGTACAAAGATAGCCTTTTATTTTGTTGCCCGGTAACGCTCAATATGTATAAACTTCATGCAATACGCGCTATAATTCTTATTTTTGAAGCGCAGCATGATAAAATACTTACGCTACCTGTTATTTCCTTTTTCCATCCTATATGGCATCGTAGTTTTTGTGAGGAACAAGCTCTATGATATCGGTGTATTTAAAGCTACTGGCTTTGATATTCCGGTGATTTGCGTGGGAAATCTGGTAGTTGGTGGATCCGGTAAAAGCCCGGTCACAGAATACCTGGTGCGCCTTTTTCCAGATCGAAAAATTGCCATTTTGAGCAGAGGATATGGCCGTAAGACCAAAGGTTTTATCCTCGCGGATGATCAGGCAACAGCCGAAACCATTGGGGACGAGCCCATGCAGTTTTATAAAAAATTTCCGCAGGTGACGGTGGCCGTTTGTGAAGATCGGGTGCTTGGCGCAGGGCGATTACAACAAGATCACGACCTGATTATTCTGGACGATGCCTATCAGCACCGTGCCATTTCTGCCGGATTCAACATCCTGCTATTTGAATTTGAAAAGCTGCTGAAACCACAGTTTCTGCTGCCTGCCGGAAACCTGAGGGAAAGTTTTTCCGGTTATAAAAGAGCACAATCCATACTGATCACCAAATCTCCGGAAAGTATAAAGCCTGATGAGGCCTCAAAATGCTTAAATAAACTTGAAGATCACTGGCAAAAGGAAACCGTTTTTTCGTCTTTAATTTATCAGAATTTGGTACCTTTAATCTCCGGAGAAAACCGGGTCTGTGAATCAATAACTCAAGGCACTACCGTGTTTTTGCTAACTGGAATCGCCAATCCAAAGCCATTACTGCAGTATTTAGGGAAGTACACCGCCAAGATCAGGCACCATGATTATCCGGATCATTACCGCTTTACCGAGCAAAATATAAATGACCTGGTTGCTGCCTTTAACAGCGAGCCAACTACAGAAAAAATCATCATCACAACAGAAAAGGATGCGCAGCGTTTATTAGATGGTACTTTAAAAGAATTACTGCTAAATTTACCAATCTTTTATTTGCCTGTCAAAATAGGGCTAAGCGCAAAAGATAAAATTATATTTGATCAAAAAATTATAGCTTATGTTTCAAGTCATACACGAAACCGTTGAATATCTAAAGCGTAAAACGAATGATTTCCAACCAGAAATTGGCATCGTTTTAGGAACTGGTCTGGGCGGATTGGTAGGCGAAATAGAAGTCGCACATCAATTGATGTATTCCAATATCCCTAATTTCCCGATCTCTACACTGGAATTTCATTCCGGGAAATTGATATTTGGTACATTAAACGGGAAAAGAGTGGTGGCCATGCAAGGTAGACTGCATTATTATGAAGGCTATAGCATGCAGCAGATTACTTTTCCAATCCGTGTAATGAAAGCCTTAGGAATTGCACATCTTCTCGTGTCTAACGCGGCAGGA
The DNA here is from genome assembly GCF_019802255.1 of Pedobacter polysacchareus. Lineage (GTDB taxonomy): Bacteria > Bacteroidota > Bacteroidia > Sphingobacteriales > Sphingobacteriaceae > Pedobacter > Pedobacter polysacchareus. The sequence continues at coordinate 482,506 of NZ_JAHYSS010000004.1, forward strand.
TCTTTAAATCCTGACTATAAAAAAGGCGATCTGATGATCATCAATGACCACATCAACCTGCAGCCAGAAAGCCCGCTTCGTGGAAGAAACGACAGTGATATGGGACCTCGTTTCCCGGATATGAGTCAGCCATACGAAAGATCATTAATTAAATCAGCGCTGCAAATCGCAAAAGACAATGATATTGTTTGCCACCAGGGCGTATACGTGTCGGTAACTGGCCCAAATTTGGAAACCAAGGCGGAATATAAATATTTACGTATTATCGGTGGTGATGCTGTAGGCATGAGCACTGTTCCTGAGGTGATTGTGGCCAGACACATGAGCATCCCGGTATTTGCGATTTCTGTGTTAACTGACGAAGGTTTTCCGGAAGAACTGCAACCAGTAAGTCTGGAAGAAATTATTGAAACTGCAAGAGTTGCAGAACCAAGAATGACAACAATACTGAGCCAATTAATCTCTACCTTATAATGTACAAAAGCATTGCTTTATTTGTTTTTTGCTTTTTCCTGTTAGGGAGTGGAGCTTTATTTGCTCAGGATTTAAAAACGACGGTCAACGACAATAAATTACTGGATTCCTTAAGAAAGAAAGAAGAATCAGGAACGGACTCGGTGATTTTTACTTCCCGCTTCATCAGGTATACAACCTTGAAGCTGACGAAAGACAGCATTCAGACTTTGCCATTGGATACCACGCTTGCAGGGTTCCAGAACTTCAGTATGATTGCACAGCCGAGAAGACCGACCGTCGGTACGGGAAATCTTGGTCTGGCAGCGATGCCGATGTTGTTTGAACCTTCAAAAACCATTGGTTTTGATGCAGGCTTTCACTCCCTGGATTTTTATGCCATCGGTCAGGATGATATCAAATATTATCAAGCCAGAACAGCATATACGAATCTATACTTTATTTCTGCCGGTGAAACAGAAGCCATTTTCAAAGTTACCCATTCCCAGAATATCAAAAAAAACTGGAACATCGGAGCGAATTACAATAGGATTGGGGCCAATGGTTATTACCCCCGACAAAGAGGTGATCACTTAAACGCAGATCTTTTTACCTGGTATCAAAGCCCTAATAAGCGATATAACCTATGGGTTGCCGCGATTTTTAATACACTGAAAGCACGTGAAAACGGTTCCATTACCAATAACAATATCTATAGTAGTAATTACAATTCCTTTGGCTTAGACCATATGTCTGAACCAGTTAGACTGCAGGATGCAGGGCATATTTACCGTTCAAATTCCTTCATGATCAAGCAAACTTATTTTGTAGGAAGGATAGACAGTCTGGCACAGGAAATCTCAGACAAGATCTTACCCACCAATAAAATAGCTTACACTTTTAAATACAATCAGAATTCATACACTTTTCATAAAAGCTCCTTAGATGATCATACTGCCATCCCTCCTGGCATAGCAGATCTTTCTGTTACTTACGATAGTACCCGCTATATGAATGTACAGAATGAATTTATGTACAGTTTTTTCCTCCGTGGAAAGGGTAATTCTATCATCAAAAATGAGCTGAAAGTAGATGCGGGGATCAGACATGATTTCTATAAGTACTATCAAGGCGTATTTTATCCAGACAAAATTTCTACCTATTACAATTACAACTCCACTTTTCAGAACATCACACTTTTAGGTTCTGCAGGATATAGGTTCAGTAACCGTATCGATCTGAATGTAGATTTACAGCAAATATTTCAGGGAAGAAACAGCGGTGATTTTCTATATGAAGCGAAAAGTAATGTTCTCTTGAGCAAGTCGGTAGGGCGGATTGTATTGGGAGGGTATTTTCAGAATAAGTCGCCAGAAGAAGTCTATATCAGATATTTTGGTAACCATTACAACTGGAAGGAAGACTTTAACCGTACAAAAACCATTAATCTGTCTTTTAAATACCTGAACGACCGACTGAATTTTGAAGCCAGTGCAGAGTATTTTAGGATCAGCGATTACCTGTATTTCACCAACCCTCCTCCAAAAGATGGTGAGGCATTAGATAATGTGTTTTTTGCAAAAAATGCAAATAACATCATACCTGCGCAACTCAACAGCATTAACCTGTTGAAAATTACCCTGGGTAAAAAACTGAAATTCGGTAAATTCAACCTGGACAGTTACCTGGTTTATCAAAAAACTGACAATCCTAACATTTTGAGAACACCAGAATTGTATGCTTTTGCCAGCTTCTTCCTGGACCATACTTTCTTTAAAGCGTTAAAAACGAATGTTGGATTTGATATCCGTTACAATACACCTTATAAAAACTATTCCTATTCTGCACCAGCAGGTCAGTTTTACGTTGGAGAAGGCACTACCTTCGATTCCACACCAATTCTCGATGTCTGGGTAAAGGCGAGTCTGAGAAAAGCGAATATCTTTGTGAAAACAGATTACGCCAATCAGGGCCTACTCTCTAAAGGATATTATTCTGTGAACCGCTATCCGATGATGGACAGAGTTCTGGTTAAATTCGGAGTAAGCTGGAGCTTCTACGATTAAGTTTCTATACTAGGATCTCCATTCTATCCAATGCATATTATGTTTTCTGCGGTTTCTTTTTAGCCGCAGGAAACAAAACATTATTCAAAATGAGTCTGTAACCAGCTGAGTTAGGGTGCAGGTTCAAATCTGTTGGTGGATCACCTACCGCATGCTGATAATCCTCAGGATCATGGCCGCCATAAAAGGTAAACTGCCCTTTACCAATCTCCCCATTTAGGTACCGAACTTCTTCCGCACCTTTATTTTCTCCCAATACCGTGATGTTTGGCTTCACTACAGATTTTCGGAAGGCAGTAGTCTGCCCCATAAATCCTTTGATCACCTTTTCATGATTCTGGGTTAACATAGTTGGTACCAGGTCCCATTTCGCAGAAAACTCAAATAAGGTAAAAAAATCGTTGCTCTGAACCAATGTTCTGGTTTGAGTAGCATCAATATCTGAAAATTCGTAATTATTAGGATTAGTATCCAGTTTGAAATTTTGAAAGGCAAAGGTTTTCTTATAGTCTATTTTTGATTGTGCCTGTGGATCTGCAGCATCACCATCGAACATACTTTCACAAATGTCTACTCCTTCAGCGCTCAATGCAATGTCGTAGCTATCTGTGGCGGAACACATGGCAAATAAGAAGCCTCCGCCAGCACAGAATTCTTTAATTCTTTTGGCCACTGCCAGCTTCATTTCCGATACCTTATTGAAACCATTTCTTTTTGCGGTTGCCTCTTGGTTTTTGACATCTTCCCGATACCATCCCGCATTGCGGAAAGAACTCCAGAAACGACCGTACTGCCCCGTAAAATCCTCATGGTGCAAATGCAGCCAGTCGTAACCCGCAAGTTTGTCTTTTAACACCTCATCATCATACACCACATCATAAGGAATCTCTGCATACCTCAGCACCATCGTAACGGCATCATCCCAGGGAAGCTTGCTTTTTGGTGAATAAACCGCAATTTTTGGTGATTTCTCCAGTTTTACCACTTCCATATTTACTTCCGGATCACTGATCTCATTGAGGATGGCCGTGACCTTTCCATCTGCCAATACCTGATAAGAAACGCCGCGGGTTTTACATTCATCCTCGATGTTTTTATGATACTGGAGCAAAAAACTCCCTCCTCTATAATTCAGCAACCAGCTCACTTCGGCCTTTTGCTGGATACTCCAATACGCAATACCATAAGCTTTAAGGTGATTCTTCTGGTCTTCGTCCATATAAACAAGAATAGATGAGGCCTTTAAGCCGAAGCTAACAACCATTAAACACAACAGCAGATATACTTTTTTAAGGGACATACTTTATCGGGGTATATGCGAATGTAATTTTTTATAAACCTATAATAAAATTATGGTACTGAATAAACGTTTATAGACGATAATCAGTATCCATGGCTTTTTTACCTGCAATTAATATTCAGGAGTCATTTCAATTTACTAAATTTGTCATTTACACAAAATTATCATGAGCAAAGCAATAATAAAAACAGATAAAGGTAACATGACTGTTCAGTTTTACGATCAGGATGCACCGAATGCCGTTGCTAACTTTAAGAAATTAGCTTCAGAAGGATTCTATGATGGCGTTACTTTTCACAGGGTAATTCCTAATTTCGTGATTCAAGGTGGCTGTCCAAACTCTAAAGACCCGTCTAAAGCACATTTAGCAGGTACTGGTGGCCCAGGTTACAAAATTGATTGTGAGTTAACTGGCGAAAACCAATACCATGATCGTGGTGTATTGTCTATGGCACACGCTGGTAGAAATACTGGAGGTTCTCAATTCTTCGTATGTCATAGCAGAGACAATACTGCTCATTTAGACAGAGTACATACTTGTTTCGGAAAAGTAATAGAAAATGTTGATATTGTTGACGATATCAAACAAGGAGATAAGATTATAGGGATAGAAGTAATTGAAGACTAGTTCTTACTTCTCAAAAACAAAATATTATGAATTTAAGAGGAATCGTTGCAGTATCTGGAAGACCAGGTCTATTTAAGCTGGTAGGACAAAATAAAGGCGGATACGTTTTAGAAAGTCTGGATGCACAGAAAGTTAAAATTGTAGCAAACATTACTACAACTAAACTAGCGTCATTAGAAGACATTACCGTATACGGCGAAGATGACGATTTGAAGTTATTGGATGTTTTTGCAAATATCGTTGCTGCTAAAGGAAATATTCCTGATGCAAAAGCAGATGCAAAAGATTTAAAAGCATTCTTTTTAGAAGTTGCTCCAGGTCATGACCAGGAGAAAGTTTATACTTCTGATATGAAGAAAATTGTTTCTTGGTACCATTTGTTAAAGGAATTGCCACTTTTCAGTGAAGCAGCTCCTGAAGCAGTTGTAGACCAGGATGGTGTTAAAATTGAAGATAAATCGGAGAAGAAAGTGAAAGCAAGCCCGAAACCATCTAATACAAAAGCACCAAGTAAAGCAGCTCAGCCAGCTAAAAAAGCGAGCATGACTAGCAAAAAAGGCGTTTAGTCTTTATACTGGACAAAATAGGTTATACAAGAGCCGGATCTTTAACAGATCCGGCTTTTTTTATAATCCCTGTACCTTCCTGAAATAATTGACAATAAATAAATGAATCAGGCAGATAAAAGCATCTGATCATTGGTCCTCTCAGGAATAAAAGGCGCTAGTCAAAACTAAATTACAGGTAAAACCAGATCAATAGAAAAGCGATCGCTGAAATGATGATGGCAATGATGTAATTCAGGCGGTCTCTTCTTGGATTGCTCCTGTATCTGTATTTTCTTTTAAAATCACTTGGCAATTGCATAATAACTCCTTTTTATTAATGATGATCAATGTACTGGTTTTCCACAACACAAAGCGATACATTTATTCGTGGTGATAAGGCTCTCCCTTTAAAATACTGAACGCGCGGTAAAGCTGCTCTACAAAAAATAGACGCACCATCTGGTGAGAAAACGTCATGTCTGATAAAGACATACTTCCATTGGCACGTTGGTACACACTTTCATCAAAGCCATAAGGACCGCCAATGATGAAAATAAGATGCTGCACACTGCCAATCATCTGTTTATTCAGGTAATTGGAAAATAATACCGAAGTATATTTCTTCCCTTTCTCATCCATCAGAATGACCGTATCCAGGTTACTGATCTGTTTTAAAATCAGCTCTGCTTCTTTGCTTTTCTGCTGTGCTTCAGTCAGGTTTTTCGTGTTTTTTACATCAGGAATCACCACCAGGCTGAAGTTGATATAGTGTTTTAACCTTTTCAAATATTTGTCAATCCCCTCAATCAGGTATTTATCTTCGGTTTTTCCTACAACCAATAATGTAATTTTCATTCGTTTAATATGGTTTATCTATTCCAAATACAATAGTCGCTCTTCTTGATTTTCAGTGCAGCAGCCATATATTTATGATTTTGAGTCTGTTAAAAGGCGCTGAATGTTTGAAATCGCGAATAAACACGCTAAACTGGTCCTGCTTTCCTAAGTGTATAATTCTATTCCCTATATTTATCCAATTAGAGAACATCCAAAGATAATGGTAAAAACAAAAGATAGTATTTTAAAGGACTACCAAAATAATATTGCAGCGCAGGAAACACGGATTTCTGCCCTTAAAAAGAAACTCAATAACATCTCCTTTTCCAGATTAGGATTGTTTGTTGCGGAAATTCTGATCCTTGCAGCCATCATCAACATGGGCTTTCATCCAATATTAACAGGCTTATTGGTCATTCCATTTGTGCTGTTTTTGATACTGGTAAAAAAGCAAAGTGCAGTTCAGGTGGAGTTAACTTATGCCGGACAACTTTTATGGGTTTATCAAAATGAAGTCAATCAAATACTGACAGGGAAAAACGGTTACAATAGCGGGGTACAATACGAAGATGAACTGCATCCCTATGCCTCAGACCTTGATATTTACGGACCTGGTTCTTTATACGCTTTCAGTAACCGCTGCAAAACCGAAAGAGGTATGGATTTATTGGCAGTAAACCTGGGTAAACCGAATGATAAAGACACTATACTAGCACGTCAGGAAGCCATCAAAGAATTGACCGGTCACATCGATCAAACTTTTCATTTCCGTGCAGAATTGCAAAGCCACCAACCTGAACACTTGCGGACCATTCAACGTAAACTGGTTCATGATTTACCGGAACAATTGCGCTTTACAGATAAACCATGGCTTAAGCTCTATGTGAAAATTGTCCCTTACCTTTCCATGGCGCTATTTGCTGCCGCCCTGATTTTTGGTGGCGCATTATGGCAGATCGTCGGCTTATTTGCCACTTTCCATGCTGGACTTAGCTTTCTGAATTTACACCACATCAATAAAGTTTATTATGGCTTTACAGGTGGTGCAAATTTATTAACCTCCTTCTCTGGAATCATCAAATGGACAGAAGACGTGGCTTGGAACAGCCCTTATATTAAAAATCTGTTTGCCGAAAAAGAAGAGGGATTAGCAGTAAGTGCACAGATCAAACAACTTGCGAAAATTATTCAGGCCTTTGACGCGCGTTTAAACGTGATTCTTGGAGGCTTTCTCAATCTATTCTTTCTATGGGACTTGAAATGCTGCATGTACCTGGTCAAATGGCATGAACAATACGCTAAGCCGGTTATGGGTGGATTAACCCGCGTAACTGCATTTGAAGAACTCATTTCATGCGCAACACTAGCCTATAACCAACCAGAATGGACGTACCCGGAACTGGAAGATAATTTCCATTTGCAGGTGGTCGGATTAGGACATCCATTGATTCCTCAAAGCGTACGTGTACTGAACGATTTTCAATTGATGGAAAAACCTACTGTAGACATTGTAACAGGCTCTAATATGGCAGGAAAAAGCACTTTCTTAAGAACTATAGGCATCAATATGGTCCTGGCTTTTGCCGGAACACCAGTTTGCGCGAATAAAATGTCAGTTTCTATTTTTCATCTGCTGTCTTATATGCGCATTAAAGATTCTTTAAATGACCAGACCTCTACCTTTAAAGCTGAGCTGAACCGCTTAAAGATGATATTGGATGCCATCAGTAATTCTTCAAATTCACTGGTATTAATCGATGAGATGCTGAGAGGAACCAATAGCCGCGACAAATTCCTCGGTTCTAAAGTGTTTATTGAAAAGTTAATCGAACAAAAAACACCTGCCCTATTTGCAACTCATGATCTGCAGCTGTCCGAAATGATCGCCGATTATCCAAAGCAAGTGAGAAACTATCATTTTGACATTCAGATCAATGAAGGTGAAATGAATTTCGATTATAAATTAAAACATGGCCCTTGCACTACTTTTAACGCGGCTTTACTATTAAAGGAGATAGGCTTAACATTAAATTAATAGCTTATCCCCATATTAGCCTTTATTCAAATAAGGATTTCATTTGAACGTAATTTCTGAGGAAGCTCAGGAAAGACTGAAATCCTTATTTTAACCCTGAATTCATTAGAAATACAGTAGCTTAAAGGAGAATTATGATAAAAGCATCAGATTTCGGAACTGATTTTTCCTGGGGAATCGCTACTGCTGCGGCGCAGATAGAAGGTGCTGCAGATGGATATGGCAAAGGCCCTTCCATCTGGGATACCTATTCCCTGCGTTCAGGAAAGATCAAAAAAGGACATACCCCGTCCATCGCCTGTGATTTTTACCATCATTACAAAGCAGACATTGCGCTGGTTAAATTGCTGGGCTTTTCCATATTTCGCTTTTCTATCTCCTGGCCAAGGATTTTACCTTATGGAGAAGGAATCGTTAATGAAGAAGGCATTCGTTTCTACCATGAAGTGATTGATGAATGCCTGCGCCAAGGCATCATACCTTACATTACATTATACCATTGGGATCTGCCTGAAGCACTGGAAGCGGAGGGAGGCTGGACGGCCTTTGGCATCAACAGCGCCTTTAATGCTTTTGTCGGCATCTGTGCGAAAACTTACGGAGACAAAGTGAAAAACTGGATTGTGCTCAATGAACCCTTCGGATTCACTTCCTTAGGTTACATGCTGGGCATCCATGCGCCAGGGAAAACCGGACTCACCAATTTCTTCTCTGCGGTGCACCATGCCGCCATTGCACAAGCAGATGGCGGACGAATATTACGCGCAGAAGTGAGTAATGCCAATATAGGCACCAGTTTCTCCTGCTGTGAAGTGATTCCTTATACGCAAAGCGAATCTGATCTGCTGGCCGCGCAACGCGTAGATTGCCTGATGAACCGTTTGTTTATCGAACCCACCTTAGGAATGGGTTATCCTGGTACCGACTGGGAGGTGATGGAAAAATTCTCTATTCAGCATTCCACCTGGCGCCATACCGAACGCCTCAGCTTCGACTTCGATTTTATCGGGATTCAGAACTATTTTCCGCTGACGATTAAATACAATGCTTTTATTCCGGTGATCCAGGCCTGGGAAGTAAAGGCAAAAAGTCGTAAAATGCCACATACGGCAATGGGATGGGAGGTAAACGGGAATGGCTTTTATAATATCATCAAGCAATTCGCCGCTTATCCGAAGATCAAAAGCCTGGTAATCACAGAAAATGGCGCTGCTTATCCTGATAAACTAGTAAATGGAAAGATACATGATCAGGAAAGGATTGCCTATTTTAAGGAATACCTGACCGCCTTGTTGAAAGCCAAAAATGAAGGACTAAACATCACCGGATATATGGCCTGGACGCTGCTGGATAATTTTGAATGGGCAGAAGGTTTCAATGCCCGCTTTGGCCTGGTACATAACGATTTTAAAACACAAGCCAGAACGATAAAAGACTCCGGTTACTGGTGGCAGCAGTTTCTTTCCCAATAAAAAAACGGGCTGATCATTTGAAATGACCAGCCCGTTTTATATCGAACTCCGAAGAAACGTCTATGCGTTTTTCTCTGCTGCTTCTCTACGGATGATGTTTAATGCACCACCTGCTTTGAACCATTCAATTTGCTGAGCATTGTAGCTATGGTTTACAACGATTTCCTCTTTAGTACCGTCAGCATGGTTTAACACCAATGTTAATGGAACATTAGGGCTGAAAGTTGTCAGGCCAACGATATCAATGGTATCATCTTCCTGAATTTTATCATAATCTTCTTTGTTTGCAAACGTCAAGCCAAGCATCCCTTGTTTTTTCAAGTTAGTTTCATGGATACGGGCAAAAGATTTTACCAATACCGCGCGAACACCTAAGTGACGAGGCTCCATTGCCGCGTGCTCACGACTAGATCCTTCACCATAGTTTTCATCACCAACTACAATAGTACCAATACCTGCTGCTTTATAAGCACGTTGAGTTGCTGGAACAGGACCGTATTCGCCTGTCAGTTCATTCTTAACGTTGTCAGTTTTCTCATTGAAATAGTTCACCGCACCGATCAACATATTGTTAGAGATGTTGTCTAAGTGACCACGGAATTTCAACCATGGACCAGCCATAGAGATATGATCCGTAGTACATTTACCTTTTGCTTTGATCAGTAATTTCAAACCTTTAAGGTCTGTACCTTCCCATGCTTTGAATGGATCAAGTAATTGTAGCCTGTGTGAAGTTGGAGAAACCAATACTTGTACCGCACTACCATCAGCCGCTGGCTCCTGATAACCTGCATCATCCACGTCAAAACCTCTTGGAGGCAATTCAAATCCTTGTGGTGGATCCAGTTTTACCTGCTCACCATTTGCATTTGTTAAGGTATCTGTTAATGGGTTAAAGCTCAAATCACCAGCAATAGCCAATGCCGTTACCAATTCTGGAGAACCTACAAAAGCAAAAGTGTTTGGGTTACCATCGGCACGTTTCGCAAAGTTCCTGTTGAATGAGTGAACGATGGTGTTTTTCTCTTGTTTCTCTGCACCAACTCTGTCCCACATACCAATACATGGTCCGCAGGCATTTGTGAATACTTTAGCACCGATTTTCTCGAATACATCTAAGAAACCATCACGTTGAATCGTGAAACGAATCTGCTCAGATCCTGGGTTGATACAGTATTCTGCTTTAGCAGTTAGGCCTTTTTCATCTACTTGTTTCGCGATACTTACTGCACGTGAAATGTCTTCATAAGAAGAGTTCGTACAAGAACCGATCAAACCAACATCGATTTTCATTGGCCATCCGTTTGCTGCAGCTACTTCTTTCATTTTAGAGATTGGCGTTGCCAAATCCGGAGTGAAAGGGCCGTTCAAATAAGGCTCAAGCTCTGATAAGTTGATCTCAATGATCTGGTCAAAATATTTTTCCGGCTCTGCATAAACTTCTGCATCACCTGTTAAATGTTCTTTAATTTCATTTGCTGCATCCGCAACATCTGCTCTGTCAGTTGCACGTAAATAACGCTCCATGCTCTCATCGTAACCGAATGTAGAGGTAGTTGCGCCAATTTCAGCACCCATATTACAAATGGTTCCTTTACCAGTACAGCTCATGCTGCTGGCACCTTCACCAAAATATTCTACAATTGCACCAGTACCACCTTTTACAGTAAGGATACCCGCAACTTTAAGGATGACATCTTTCGCAGAAACCCATCCACTCAATTTACCAGTCAATTTAATACCGATTAATTTAGGGAATTTAAGCTCCCATGGTAAGCCTGCCATCACATCACATGCATCAGCACCACCTACACCAATCGCTACCATCCCTAATCCACCTGCATTCACAGTGTGAGAGTCAGTACCGATCATCATACCACCTGGGAAAGCATAGTTTTCTAATACTACCTGGTGAATAATACCCGCACCTGGTTTCCAGAAGCCAATACCATATTTATTTGAAACCGAAGCAAGGAAGTCAAATACTTCTTTACTTTCTGTATTTGCTGCTGGTAAATCTACTTCAGCACCATATTTTGCAGTAATTAAGTGATCGCAATGAACTGTTGATGGAACAGCTACTCTTGGTCTTCCCGCTTGCATAAATTGCAATAAAGCCATTTGTGCAGTAGCATCTTGCATGGCCACACGGTCAGGAGCAAAATCTACATAATCAGTACCTCTTACATAAGAAGTATTTGTATTACCATCCCAAAGGTGGGTGTAAAGAATTTTTTCTGAAAGTGTTAAAGGTCTGCCTACTAATTTACGAGCCGCCTCTACACGGGGGCCAAAGTTTGCATACACCTTTTTGATCATTTCTATATCAAAAGCCATTGATAATATGTGTTAAAAGGGTAAGTATTTTTATTATTTGTAGCGAATTTACGAAAAAAAACAGGTGCAGGCCATCATCTGTGGATCATTATATTATTTATACATATTCTAAATAAAGCGGGCCGATGCCGGTAATACCAGATACTGGTCATTTACGAACAGCGCTGTTCAGTAATGAACAGTAAAAAAACACAATCCAGAGCTAAGGTGCAGGAAAACAGTGAAATATCGAGGGTTTTATTCTTGGCCTGAGCTTGGCTTAAGCCGTTTGGAAATTATAAGGTAGCAAATTGATAGCCCTGATCGCTGAAATATTGTAATGCACGAGGTAAAGTGTATTTTAACCGGTCAAAAGCCTTCAGACTATCATGAAAAACAATAATAGCGCCGTTACGGGTATGTCTGATTACATTCTCATAACATTTTTCAGGGGCAAGCTGTACGTCAAAATCGCCGCTCAGCACATCCCACATCACGATCTGAAGCTCAGGGAACTCCGCCCGAAGGCCCGCAATCTGTGACTTTTTAATCCTGCCATAAGGCGGGCGAAATAAATTGGTATTGGTGAGCTGCTGACAAGCCCTGAAGTTTTCAAGGTAGGTCTGGTCATCCGTTTTCCAGCCCTTTAAGTGGTTAAAGGTGTGATTGCCGATCGCATGCCCATCCGCTTTCAACTGGTCGAAGATCGCAGGGTGCTTTTGAATATTATCGCCAATACAAAAAAAGGTGGCTTTCGCATTAAAGCTTTTTAATGTTTTTAGTGCAAAGTCTGTAACATCCGGTATAGGTCCGTCGTCAAAGGTTAAATAAATGACGCGTTGAGCTCGGGTTTTGTGCCAAACCAGAGATGGGTAATACCATTTCAATAATAACGGAGATTTAACCAGATACATCCCCAAATGTAACAAATTACACTTGGTGTATCTGCGAAATTTGCAAAATCAGTTAGTTGTTTATATTATTATTGTGAAATTAAAATTATGAGAAAGTTTACCAGTTTTAATGCGTTACCCAAGCTCAGCTTAGTTTTGTCATTAGCATTGATTACAGGTTCTGTGCAGCGCTCCAACGCACAAGAAGTGATTACCATTCAGGATGCGATTGATAAAACCTTGAACAATAACCTTCAGGTAAAACAATCCAAATTTAGTGAGAGCCTATCTGACGAAAATTTAAAACAGTCTAAAAATGCGTTACTGCCTACTTTAAATAGTAACAGCAGTTACAATGTTAACTTCGGACGTAGTGTGGATCCATCCACCAATGCCTTTAACAGTTCCAAGTTCTCCTCTCTGAATGCCGGATTATCCGCAGGAGTGAATATTTTTCAAGGCTTTCAGAAGGTCAATCAGATCAAGCAGAACATGCTGTTACTGAGTGCCGATAAAACCAATACCGAAAAGATTAAAAATGATCTTGTCTTACAAGTCGTAACCAGCTACCTGCAGATTCTTTACAATAAAGACCTGCTAAAAGCGGCAAAAGAACAGCAGGCTGTGGCTAAAGCGCAGCTGGATAGAGAACAGCAGCTTTTAGATGTAGGGAATAAAACACTCGCAGACCTTTCTCAGGCAAAATCGCAATTGGCAACTGCCGATCTGACGGTGACCAATGCAGTCAATGCACTAAGCATTTCTTACCTGACGCTGGCGCAATTGATGGATGTCCCTTCTGCTACACAGTATGAAGTCCAGGCCCCATTGTCCAACCTTGTGACACCTGCCGCTTCCAGCGGCAATGCCGAGGAAATTTACGAATCTTCTATGAAGCTTTTCCCGGATATCAAACTGGCAGGTTTGCGCGCTGAAGCCGCAAAAAGAGGCATTGAAGTAGCGAAAGGAAACTATTACCCTACCTTATCTTTTGGTGCAGGTTTAAGCACGAACTGGTCGAGTGGCAGAAACCAAATTACACGTACTAATGAAGTGATTGGTTTGTCACCAGTAGGAGTGGTGGAAGGTTCTGGTGCGATTGTAAATACCCCTATCTTCAGAACGCTGAGTGAAAAATATCATTTTGATGATCAGATCCGTGATAACTTTGGTCAATATGTAGGTCTTTCCCTGCAAATTCCAATCTTTAATGGCTTCCAGGCTAGATCAACGGTAAGAAAGGCAAAAATTAACCACCTGCAAAGCCTGGCCGAAGAACAACTAACAAAAAACAATTTAAATAAAGTGATTTATCAGGCCGTTGCCGATTTAAAAGCCGCAGAAGGCCGTTTAAGCGCAACTACCAATACTTTTATCGCACAAAAAGATGCTTTCCACGTTATTGAGCAGCGTTATGCAGTTGGATTGGTTAATTCTTTAGATTTCAGTACTTCACAGTCCAACATGAATAAAGCAGAGGTCGACATGATACAGGCGAAATACGATTTAATATTCAGGGCTAAAGTAATTGATTACTACCTGGGCAAACAGATCGTTTTTTAAGCCTTCACAAGATCCGATTGATATAAATATATAAACAAAAACAAATGAAACTAAAACCGATACTCATTACACTAGGCATCCTCATTGCTGTAGTCGTTACTTTAAAGCTTACGGGCGTTATTGGTGGTGAGAAGATTGAAAAAGTGACGATTGAAAAAGCTGCGGAGCGTGTCGTAACTGAAACCGTTACTGCGAGTGGAAAGGTGCAACCTGAAACCGAAGTGAAATTAAGTTCTGAGGTTTCCGGTGAGGTGACAGAACTATTAGTGAAAGAAGGTGACGTCGTTAAAAAAGGTCAGCTGCTGATTAAAGTTCGTCCGGATGTATTGAAATCGGGTTATGATAGAGCCGTAGCTTCTTACAGTTCACAGAAAGCAAGTGTGGCTTCTGCCTTACAGGTAATGAAACAAAATGAAGGTAATTTTGTGAATGCTGAGGCGACTTACAAACGTAATGTAGAACTGTTCAAAAAGAAAGTAATTTCTGCTTCGGAGTTTGATGCCGCTAAAGCGGCCTACTTAACCGCAAAAACAAATCTTGCCAGGTCTAAAGAAGACTATACTGCGGCTAAATTCCAATTGGAGCAATCAGGAGCAAATGTTCAGGAGGCAAATGCAAACTTAGCAAAAGCAACAATTTATGCACCGGTTAATGGAGTGATCTCGAAACTATCTGTAGAGTTAGGTGACCGTATTTTGGGTACTGCACAGATGGCTGGAACTGAAATTATGCGGATCTCTAACCTGACTACGATGGAAGTAAACGTAGATGTAAATGAGAATGACATCAACAGGGTAAATGTTGGCGATAGTGCAAAAATCGAAGTAGATGCTTTTGCAGATAAAAAATTCAAAGGTGTAGTGACTGAAATTGCAAGTTCTTCTAAAGATATTGGTTCAGTAACGACCTCTGTAGATCAGGTGACCAATTTCGTCGTGAAAATCAGAATCCTTGCTGATTCTTATGAAGGCGTTAAAGGTGGTGCTAAAGATCTTCCTTCTCCATTCAGACCAGGTTTATCGGCAACGGTAGACATCATGAGTCAGTCAGAGAAAGGCCTGGCCATTCCAATCCAATCTGTATTTACAGAAAGTAAAAAAGCAGAAGATAAAGGCAATGAAAATGACCAGAATGCAGACAAGCAAAAAACAAAACTAACCGATAAAACGGTGAAACAATTCGTCTATATTTTCAATGCCGGAACAGTTAAAAAAGTAGAAGTAACGACTGGCATTCAGGACGATCAGTATATCATTATTAAAAGTGGTGTGAAAGCCGGACAAGAAGTCGTATCGGGTCCATACTCCGCCATTCAGAATAAATTGAAAGATGGAATGAAAGTAGAGAAAACTACTAAAGATCAATTGTTTGTCAATCCAGACAAAAAGTAAACTTTTTCAATCCTATTTAAATGAGTAAATTGCCCCGGTTAAAACAATAACCGGGGTTTTTTTATTTAATACTGTATGATACCTAAAGTTGCAATGATTGGTGGGGGTAGTTGGGCTACTGCTATTGTAAAAATGCTTTCAGACAATGAAACACCAAAAGAAATCTATTGGTGGATGCGCAATGAAATCGCCATCGACCACCTTCAAAAGTATAAACACAATCCAAATTACCTGAGTTCTGTTGAAATCAGGCTTCCTGATACCCATATCTCCAGTAACATCGTGAGTATCATTCAGCAGTCGGATTACATCATTTTAAATGTTCCTGCTGCGTTTTTAAAAGAAACACTGAAAGAAGTAACCCCGGAACTGTTAAAGGGTAAGAAAATCATTTCTGCCATTAAAGGGATTGTCCCAGATGAAAACCAGATTATCGGTGAATTCCTGCAGCAGAAATATCAGGTACCATTGAAAGATATTGTGGTGATTAGCGGCCCATGCCATGCAGAAGAAGTGGCACTGGAAAAGCTGTCTTACCTGACCATTGCTTGTTTAGATGAAGAATTATCCGGAGTCTTTGCCGGGTTACTCCGCAATAGATACATCAAAACCAATGTCTCCGACGATATTTTTGGAACGGAATACGCTGCGGTATTGAAAAATATTTACGCAGTAGCCAGTGGAATATGTCATGGTGTAGGTTATGGCGATAACTTCCAGGCCGTATTGATCTCCAATGCCATTCGTGAGATTAAAAGGTTTGTGGATGCAGTACACCCTATAGACCGCGACATTAAAGAGTCTGCCTATCTGGGAGATTTACTCGTCACCGCTTATTCTCAGTTCAGCAGGAACCGTACTTTTGGAAACATGGTAGGGAAGGGCTATACCGTGAAATCTGCACAGTTGGAAATGAATATGGTGGCAGAAGGTTATTACGCCGTAAAATGTATGCACCACATCAACCTCAAGTATAAAGTAGATATGCCCATCAGCAGAGCTGTATACGCGATTCTTTATGAACAGCATGCCCCACAGCAGGAAATGCAGCTGCTCACCGAACAGCTCAATTAAAAACAATTCCTCAAATCACTTGTTATCAGATCATAAAAATAACATCGTGCTATGAGAAAACAAATTTTAGTTGCCGGACTGGCATTGGCATGCTTTACCGCATTCGCTTTTAACGCCACTGCGCAGGAGAAAAAAGAATCCGTTGGCCATGCCATCGGTAAAACCGCTACCAAAGTAGGGAATAAAACTGCAGAAGTAGCTGTAAAAGGAGCTTCAAAGGTTGCAGATAAAACTTATAAAGGAAAAATGGCACCGGATGGTTCTGATGTATACATCAACGGTAAAAACAAGAAGTATTATATCAATAAAAAAGGAAACAGGATTTATCTGAAAGAATCTCAGATTAAAAACAGACCGGAAAAGAAAAGTTAATCGCATAAAGATACAGGTTGAAAAACCTGATTTACTAAAAAAGCCGGTCTCCATATGGAAACCGGCTTTTTTGTATGATATGGGATTAAGATCTACGTCTTCTGTCGCCGCTACCAGCACTGCTTCCGCCTTCGCGTCTGCCTGCACCACCAGCGTTTCCGCCACGATCTTCACGGCTTCTTCCAGAGAAATCTCTGAAACCACCGCCGCCGCTTCCGCCTTCGCGTCTGCCGCCACCACCGCTGCTTCTTCTATCGCCACCGCCGCTTCTTCCGCCACCGTAACTTCCGCCTTCGCGTCTGCCACCGCCACCGAATCCGCCACGACGCTCACCGCCACCACGACGTTCGCCGCCACCGTCTCCATCAGCAGTTTTCTCAATTCTAACACCACGGTTGTTGAATTCAACACCCTTGAAATTATTGAATAAAGATTCTACAGTTGCATCTTCTACTTCAAAGAATGAATACACACCTTTTAAGTCGATTTTGCCAATGCTTTTTCCACTGATTTTACCGTTGTTACAAACAAAAGATAATAAATCACCTCTTGTAAAGTCATCTACCGAACCTAAGTTGATAAACAAACGGGTGTAACCTTCACTGTTTCTTGGACCTCTTTCACCGCGCTCTCCACGTTCACCTCTCTCACCGCGATCATCAGCCGAAGAATTCAAATCAGGAGCGTTTTTGTAATACTCTAAAAAGCGGTTAAACTCTAAAGATGCAAAACGTTTGATCACTTCTTCTTTACTCAATTCAGCAAACTCATCCATAATTCTAGGGATGTATTGCTCAATTTGAGATTCGTTAACTTCTACATTGTGAACCTTGTGTACCAAAGCAAATAATTGCTTCTCACAAACGTCAAAACCTGTAGGTAAAGTAGCTTTGGTAAATGGTTTACCAATGATTCTTTCAATCTGACGGATTTTTCCAAGTTCTTTAGAGTTAACGATACAGATAGAAATACCCGTTTTACCAGCACGGCCAGTACGACCAGAACGGTGGGTATAACTTTCAATTTCGTCAGGCAATGAATAATTCACAACGTGTGTTACGTTCTGAACGTCAATACCACGTGCCGCAACATCAGTAGCAATTAACAATTGCATGTTACGCTCACGGAAACGCTGCATTACTTTATCACGTTGTTGCTGAGATAAATCTCCGTGTAAAGCATCTGCATTATAACCGTCTTTGATCAAGTGCTCAGCAACGTCCTGTGTATCCATTTTGGTTTTACAGAACACTACCGCAAAGATCTCTGGGTTAAAATCTACGATACGTTTTAAAGCAGCGTATTTATCTCTAGCACGTACAATATAGTACTCATGCTCAATATTTACGTTACCAGTGTTTTTGGTACCCATGGTTAACTCTACTGGAGAGTCCATGTAGTTTTTCGCTATTCTTCTAACCTCTGGAGGCATAGTAGCGGAGAATAACCAAGTTTTTTTGTCGTCAGGAGTGGTAGACAAAATGTCGTTGATGTCTTCCTGGAAGCCCATGTTCAGCATCTCATCAGCTTCATCTAAAACTACATATTTCACATTCGTGAAATCAATAGCTTTTCTGCCAATAATATCCAACATACGACCAGGTGTAGCCACAACAATTTGTACACCGTTTCTAATCTCACGCAACTGTTGCATAATGTTAGCGCCACCGTAAACGGCAACTACACTAGCACCAGAGATGTTTTTTGAGAAATTCTTGATGTCATTAGTAATCTGTAAGCAAAGCTCTCTCGTAGGGCATAAAATCAATGCCTGAGGCTTATTGCTTTTAAAGTCTATCAATTCTAACAGCGGCAAGCCAAATGCGGCTGTTTTCCCTGTTCCTGTTTGGGCCAAACCAACAAAATCGTTATTGCCCTCTAACAGCACAGGAATACTTTGTTCCTGAATAGGTGTTGGATTTTCGAAACCTAAATCCTTTACAGCATTAACAACGTCATCACTTATCCCCAATAATTTAAATGGGTTTATCATGTATTTATTATAATTAAGCCGCAAAGATACAGTTAATTATTGGCATTTCACTTGTGCGTAACTAAATAAAAATGAGGTAATTAATTATCGGAGCCGATCTGCAGACTTCAATAATTGCTCGTCTTTTCGGATTCCGCGAATCGCTAATGCGCAAAATATTAGGCTGATAAGGGGTAAGAAAGCACCAATACCAAGGTTTACTGAAGCGATTCCACCAGGCATATTTTGTGCCGCATCATAGACCCAAAAACCTAAAAAAAGTGTAGAAACCATCGCAAAAATAATTAAACGTTTTTGTCCGACTCTGTTTTTAAAAGTGAAAATCGTAGCCAAACACAGCATACTTACCGCAACCGTATTCATAAATAATGGCTTGAAGTATTCGATTTTTCCCGCAACACCATTTGTTTTCTGGTATAAGCCTGTCGCAAGAATCCAATATTCTGAACCATTAGACTGGCTGCTCACAATCGGAACAAATAATAAAAGTAATATAGTCAGGCCCGCCAATAGCAGCCAAATTGATTGTACTCTTTGTATCATATCTTTCAATAATTTCAACAAATATATTAAAAGGGCCATACTAAGCAATCAATATCTTGATCCAAAAGTTTAAATTTGCCCTATTGAAACCGAACATACAACGATATTTTGTGGAATTGTCCTATAACGGGACGGCTTACCACGGCTGGCAAATTCAGCCGAATGCAGTCACCGTACAGGAATGCCTGGACAAAGCTTTGTCCGTTTATTTCCGTCAGCCAGTAGCTTCTTTAGGCTGCGGCCGTACCGATGCAGGAGTTCATGCGACCCAGTTTTTTGCGCATTTCGACCTGGAAATCCTATCGGATAAGCCGGTTGAAGTAGAACGCTCCATCGCAGGAATCAATTCCCTGCTGCCTTACCAGATTGCAGTGAAAAGAGTTTTCCCAGTCGCAGATGATGCACATGCCCGTTTCCATGCCACGCAAAGAGCTTATCATTATTACCTCCATTTTCATAAAGATCCTTTCAAACTGGATCGTTCCTGGTTGTTTAAAGGAGATTTGGATGTGGCAGCCATGAATGAGGCCGCAAAGTTGATTCTGGAACATACCGATTTCTCCTGCTTCAGTAAATCCAATACCCAGACCTTTACCAATAACTGTAAAGTGACGGCCGCTTATTTTGAAGAAATAGAAGGCGGATTGAAATTTACGATTTCCGCAGACCGGTTTCTGAGGAATATGGTACGTGCCATTGTGGGCACCTTAATCCGTGTGGGTAAAAAGGAAATCAAGAAAAAGGATTTTCAGGAGATTATGGAGCAAAAAAATAGAAGTAATGCCGGACAATCAGTTCCTGCATGCGGACTCTATTTAGTAAGTGTTGTTTATCCTTATGTAACCTATTGATATGTCTAAAATAAGTGGTGATGCGTTAAATGTTGGCCTGTTGAAAAGAGTTTTTCAATACGTAAAACCTTACCGTACTATCTTTATATGGGCAATCGTATTGACAATATTGCTGGCCTTAATTGCGCCTGCAAGACCTTTCCTGATTCAATATACACTGGATCATTATATCATGAAGGGGGAGTACAGCGGATTGCTAAACATGACGATCCTGATGCTGGTGCTGCTGGTGGTTCAGGCAGGAATTCAATTTAGCCAGACCCTGCTGACCAATACCCTCGGGCAATCGGCCATTCGTGACCTCAGGATCAATGTATTCAACCACATCACCAAACTGCGCTTAAAATATTTCGACAATACCCCAATCGGACAATTGATCACCCGTACCGTTTCCGATCTCGAAACCATTGCAGAGATCTTTTCCGAAGGACTGATTGTGATCATCGGAGATATTCTGATGGTGATTGTCATCATTGGCGTCATGATTTACAGAGATTGGGCTTTAACTTTTGTGGTATTGCTGCCCATGCCTTTGCTCATGATCGCCACCTCCGTTTTTCAAAAAGCGATCAAATCTGCCTTTCAGGAAATCAGGACTGAGGTTTCCAACCTGAATACGTATTTGCAGGAGCACATTTCTGGTGTTTCTATCATCCAGTATTTCGCCAGAGAACAACAGGAATATAAAAAGTTTGTCAAAATCAATGCCCGTTACCGCGATGCCAATATCCGTTCTAACTGGTATTATTCTATATTTTTTCCGGTAGTAGAGATCATTTCTGCAATGTCATTGGGCTTACTGGTTTGGTATGGCTCAAAAAGTATCCTGGCTAAGCCAATGGATGTGACACCTGGAACTATTGCTGAGTTTATTTTATACATTAGTATGCTTTTTCGTCCGATCAGGGAGCTTGCGGATAAGTTCAATACCCTGCAGATGGGGATGGTTGGTGCCGAAAGGGTGTTCAAAGTATTGGATACCGATGAACATACCGAGGATAAAGGCACTTATGCGCCCGCAAAAATGGCTGGTTCTATTACTTTTGATCAGGTATGGTTCGCCTATATCGATGAGAACTATGTACTGAAAAACATCTCTTTTGAGGTGCAGGCAGGAAAAACCATTGCCCTGGTAGGCGCTACCGGTGCCGGTAAATCTTCAACCATTAATATCCTGAACAGGTTCTATGAAATTCAGAAAGGGGAGATTAAAATTGATGGGGTGCCAATTCAGGATTATAAACTGGATTTTCTTAGAAAAAATATTGCAACCGTACTGCAGGATGTGTTCCTGTTTTCGGATACTATATTTAACAACATTACCCTGAACAATCCGGAAATTGGAATGGAAGAAGTAGTGGATGCCGCTAAAAAGGTAGGCGCTCATGATTTCATAGAGCGATTGCCGGGCGGTTATCAATATAATGTGATGGAACGCGGTGCTACGCTTTCTGCCGGACAAGCACAGCTGATTTCATTTATCAGGGCATTGGTGTATAACCCATCTATTTTAGTGCTGGACGAAGCCACTTCATCGGTGGATACGGAAACAGAAATGCTGATCCAGCGGGCCATTGAAAACTTGATGAAAGGAAGAACTTCTATCGTAATCGCCCACCGCTTGTCTACCATTCAGAAAGCAGATCAGATTCTGGTGCTGGATAAAGGGGAGATTAAGGAAATGGGAACACACCAGCAATTGTTGAAACTGGATGGCTACTATAAGCGATTATATGACCTTCAATTCAATTCTGGCGGAATAGTATCGACCTAAAAAAAGAATTAAATATTCAGAATTGTGACCTTGTAGTCCGGCGCACTTATTGGGCCTAAACAGGGTCTTGGTAGTGGGCTGGTAGGGCCCTGCTAGGGCCAGTTTGCCTGAAGAGGCTTAGCCAGCCCTTTGATATGATACTATTGGAGGAGGGCAGTTCCTCTTTAGTCCTTCACGATTACACTAATCGTTTTGTCTAGTTTAATCGTGTGAATCACTTTTGTTCTTTCACTGTAAACGACTACTTTATTTTCATCCAGATATTGAATGAGTTTATAGGGTTCAGACAGCTGTACAAATCTCCATTGGGTATAAAACTGATCTGAAAGCGCTTTTTCCTTAGGAAGGTAAGTAATGGCGATTTCCACATCTGTGATCTCGCTGATGAAAAAATATTCATTGCTGGTGAGGACTTTCTTTGCGGTCGGAGCTTCCTGGAATTCTTTAATCGTAAGTGCTCTTAAAATATTAGAAGGCTGTGTTGGATTTCTGTTGATCACGTCTACAATCAGGTTGTTCACTTCGTTTTTGGTCGTCAGGAATTTTCCGTTTCCTATGTTAGTGATTTTGAATACGATATTAAGGGGGCTCATGGCAGGAAGTTTTTTTTGTAAAGAAAGTGGTATTTGTCATAATTATCAAAAAATTTGTAACAATGATTGGCTGATAGTGGAAATGGGTGTTTTTTGGATGATCCAAAAGGAAAGAAAAAGACGCCTTGCCAAAAATGAAAATAGATCGCCATCAAAAATAAAAATGGATTGTAATAAAAATGGTAATGAATTTGACAATCCATTCCAATTAGCTTAGATTTGCACAAAAAAAAATAGATACATGAGTGTTTTAGTAAATAAGGATTCAAAAGTTATTGTTCAGGGTTTTACTGGAAATGAGGGTACTTATCATGCCTCTCAAATGATAGATTACGGAACTAACGTTGTTGGTGGTGTAACCCCAGGCAAAGGTGGCCAGACTCATTTGGAAAGGCCCGTATTTAATACGGTAAAGGATGCGGTTGATCAAGCCGGTGCCAATGTATCTATCATTTTTGTTCCGCCAGCTTTTGCTGCAGATGCCATTATGGAAGCTGCTGAAGCAGGTATTAAAGTGATCGTTTGTATTACTGAAGGTATCCCAACAAAGGATATGATTCAAGTAAAAGAATATATTTCCGACAGAGATTGCCGTTTAATCGGTCCAAACTGTCCAGGTATCATTACTGCTGATGAGGCAAAAATCGGTATCATGCCAGGCTTTATCTTCAAAAAAGGTACAGTAGGTGTGGTTTCAAAATCAGGCACTTTAACTTATGAAGCGGTTGATCAGGTAGTGAAAGCAGGTTTAGGTATTACTACTGCAATCGGTATCGGTGGTGACCCCATCATTGGAACCACTACTAAAGAAGCGGTTGAATTGTTAATGAACGATCCAGAAACTGAAGGTATCATCATGATTGGTGAAATCGGTGGTGGCATGGAAGCTGAAGCTGCGCTTTGGATCAAAGAACATGGTACTAAGCCTGTTGTTGGTTTCATCGCTGGTCAGACTGCGCCTCCGGGACGTAGAATGGGCCATGCTGGCGCAATCGTTGGTGGCGAAGATGATACAGCTGCTGCAAAAATGAAAATTATGGCTGAATGTGGTATCCGTGTAGTAGAAAGTCCTGCTGAAATCGGAGAAGCAATGGCTGCTTTATTGAAGAAATAATAAGATCTTCTTGTATAAATCAAAAGCTCTGGTGAATTTTTCATCGGAGCTTTTTTTATTTAAGGATGACGGTATTATGGCAGTTTTGGAAAACTTTAAAAACCATTTAGCCGTATATTGTATTAAATAAAGGAGATACCGATGAAAGCCCTGATCAACAAAGCATTTATATTGGCCGGTTTACTGGTAGTCACTAGTCTAACGGCCTGTGCACAAAAAGAGAAAAAAGAACAAGTAGTCCAAAAAACAAGTAAGAATCCTATGGAATGGAATAAATTAACCAAAGCTGAAGAAGACGTAATCGTTGGTAAAGGGACTGAATACCCTGGAACCGGAAAGCTGCTGAATAATAAAGAAAAAGGAACTTATATCTGTCGTCGCTGCAATGCTCCATTGTTCCGCTCTGAGAATAAATTTGAGTCGGAATGCGGATGGCCTAGCTTCGATGATGAGATCAAAGGGGCAGTATTGAGAATTCCTGATGCAGATGGCATGCGTACCGAAATTGTATGCGCAAATTGTAAAGCACATCTGGGTCACGTATTTATTGGCGAAGGCTTCACAAACAAGAATACAAG
Source organism: Pedobacter polysacchareus (assembly GCF_019802255.1). Lineage (GTDB taxonomy): Bacteria > Bacteroidota > Bacteroidia > Sphingobacteriales > Sphingobacteriaceae > Pedobacter > Pedobacter polysacchareus. The sequence goes on from NZ_JAHYSS010000004.1 coordinate 506,900, forward strand.
GAACTGTGTGAACTCTATTTCTATGTCATTTGTTCCTGATAAGAAATAATCGAATTTTTCTGGAAATTACCATAATGCTCAGTGATAACTTGCTGGGCATTTCTTGTTTATCCGGATGTACTTTGCTTATGTTTGTCCTTTCACCAACAATTGTAAATATGAAGTATTGCTTATTTTTATGTTTGATGTTGTCTTTCACAGGCATTTCTGCCGGAGTCGACAATACCAGCGGAACAATAGAAGCGGATACAACGGTACGCACAAAAACAGGTTATGCCACTTATTACGCCAGGAAATTTGAAGGACGCCGGACCACCAGCGGACACCGGTACCGGGCCAGTAAAATGACCGCAGCCCACCTCAGTCTACCTTTCGGAACCATGGTTAAAGTAACCAACCTTTCCAACGGTAAAACAGTCCACGTTAAAGTGAACGACAGAGGTCCCCACAGTAAAAAATACATCATTGATCTTTCCGCCGGTGCAGCAAAAAAACTAGGCTTCTACAGTAAAGGCCATTCAAAAGTTGAAATCAGCTACCAGCTTGAATCAGAATAAGATTTCTTAAATATTTCGGTTTAATCTCTATTTATTAACATCGTTTACAAACTATGGTAATCGATAAAAAGAAATGAATACCAAAATTCAAGGTAATTAGTGTGTCAATTTCTTTTCAGCGTGTTGATAAATATGACCTCTTGTTAACAACTATTGTAAGGGAATCAGAGCGCCAGACTTTATATTTGTTATAGTAAAGTTCTTTAGTAAACCACATCAGGATTTTTAGTTAAAGCTTTAGTATTTAGTGATTTAAGATTGATGGTGAATTTTCTTCCAATCCAATTTAAAAACTGAGTATGGATAGCTTGTCCGCTGGATTCTAAGACGCTTTTAAATTATTCTATACATTTATCCTTATTAAAAAGATGCTTATGCAAGAAGAAGAAGTATTATTAAGAGAAAACAAAGATCGTTTTGTTCTTTTGCCAATTAAATATCCTGAAATCTGGGAAATGTATAAAAAGAGTGAAGCCAGCTTCTGGACTGCGGAAGAAATTGATCTTTCCGATGATCAGAAACACTGGGATAACTTGAATGATGGCGAAAGACATTTCATTTCTCATATTCTGGCCTTCTTCTCGGCAAGTGATGGTATCGTAAATGAAAACCTTGCTGTAAACTTCATGAGTGAGGTACAGCTTCCGGAAGCACGCTGCTTCTATGGTTTCCAGATCATGATGGAAAACATTCACTCCGAAACTTATGCTTTATTAATAGATACCTATATCAAGGATCCTGATGAAAAAGACAGGTTATTCCATGCCATTGATACCGTTCCTTGTGTGAAGAAAAAAGCAGAATGGGCATTGAGATGGATAGAAAATGGTAGCTTTGCAGAACGTTTAGTCGCTTTTGCTGCCGTAGAAGGAATCTTCTTCAGTGGTAGTTTCTGCTCGATTTTCTGGTTGAAAAAACGTGGCCTGATGCCAGGATTGACCTTTAGTAATGAGTTGATTTCCAGAGATGAAGGTTCACACTGTGAATTCGCATGTTTATTATATGGCATGTTGAAAAACAGATTAAGCGAAGAGCAGGTGCATGGCATTATTTCTGATGCAGTAGAAATCGAGAAAGAATTCGTAACGGATGCTTTACCGGTGGCACTGATCGGAATGAACGCCAAACTGATGTCTCAATACATTGAATTTGTTGCGGATAGATGGCTGCAGGAATTGGGTTATACCAAAATCTACAATGCCACTAACCCATTCGATTTCATGGAGATGATCTCGCTGCAGGGAAAAACCAACTTCTTTGAGAAAAGAGTAGGAGATTACCAGAAGAGCGGTGTCCTGACTTCAGCAGAAGATAAAGCAGCAGCTTTCTCTTTAGATGACGACTTTTAAAATACTGTGCTCTTTTTGAGGACAGTAACCTAAAATAAATAATTGAAATTCGGTGCCTTTGCCGGGATCTTTACCACCTCCCGATCAGCACCTCTAAAAAGCTGAAAAATATGTTTGTAATAAAAAGAGATGGCCGTAAAGAAGCGGTGAGGTTTGATAAGATAACGGCTCGCATTGAGAAGTTATGTTACGGTTTTAATGTCGAACTGGTAGATCCGATTGATGTTGCCAAGAAGGTAATTGAAGGTTTATATGATGGGGTAACGACCTCTGAACTGGATAACCTTGCAGCAGAAACCGCCGCCTCTTTAACTACGAAACATCCGGATTACGCTTTGCTGGCTTCCCGTATCGCGGTATCTAACTTGCACAAAAACACGACAAAATCGTTCTCAAAAACGATGGAAAGCCTGTATTTGTACATCGATGCCAAGACTGGAAAATCAGCTTCACTGATCGCAGATGATGTTTGGGAAGTGATTAAAGAACATGCAGATATTCTGGATAGTACCATTATATACGACAGAGATTTTGGTTTCGATTACTTCGGTTTTAAAACACTGGAAAAGTCGTACCTGCTGAAAATCGAAGGTCAGATTGTAGAACGTCCTCAGCATTTGTTCATGAGGGTTTCTGTAGGTATTCATAAAGGAGATATCGACAGTGTGATTAAAACTTACAACCTGATGAGTGAGCGTTGGTTTACACATGCTACACCAACCTTATTTAATGCCGCTACACCAAAACCTCAGATGTCTTCTTGTTTCTTATTGACGATGCAGGATGATAGTATTGAAGGAATTTATGATACGCTGAAACAAACGGCAAAAATTTCTCAAAGTGCTGGTGGTATTGGATTGAGTATTCACAATATCCGCGCTACAGGGTCTTATATCGGTGGTACCAATGGTACAAGTAACGGTATTGTTCCAATGCTAAAAGTATTCAATGATACAGCACGTTATGTAGATCAGGGTGGAGGTAAGCGTAAAGGTGCCTTTGCGATTTACTTAGAGCCTTGGCATGCAGATGTATTCAGTTTCCTTGACCTGCGTAAAAACCATGGTAAAGAAGAATTGCGTGCACGTGACTTGTTCTATGCGCTATGGGTTTGTGATTTATTCATGAGACGTGTAGAAGAAAATGGCGATTGGAGTTTATTCTGTCCGCATGAAGCACCAGGATTAGCAGATTGCTTTGGTGAAGAATTTGACGCACTTTATCAGCGTTATGAGCAAGAAGGAAGAGCCCGTAAAACGATCAAAGCTCAGGAATTATGGTTCGCCATCCTGGATTCACAAATCGAAACAGGTACGCCTTATTTATTGTATAAAGATGCGGCTAACAGCAAATCTAACCAGCAAAACCTGGGTACGATCAAAAGTTCGAACCTTTGTACAGAAATCATCGAGTATACTTCTAAAGATGAAGTTGCGGTGTGTAACTTAGCTTCCTTAGCCTTACCTAGATACGTGATTAACGGTGAGTTTGACCACCAAAAATTATATGATGTGACTTATCAGGCTACTTTAAACCTGAACAAGATCATCGATTACAACTATTACCCGGTAATTGAGGCGCAAAACTCTAACATGCGTCACAGACCAATCGGATTGGGCGTACAAGGGTTAGCAGATGCCTTTATTTTAATGCGTTTACCATTCGAAAGCGAAGGTGCACGTCAGTTGAATAAAGAAATCTTCGAAACGATTTATTTCGCGGCAATGACTGCTTCTCATGACCTTGCGGTAGTGAATGGTCCTTACGAAACTTTCAAAGGTTCTCCTTTGTCGAAAGGTAAGTTCCAGTTCGACCTATGGAATGTACAGCCAGATAGTAACCGTTGGGATTGGGATTCATTGCGCAAAAATGTAGTTAAAAACGGAGTCTATAACTCTTTATTAGTAGCGCCAATGCCTACTGCCTCTACTTCTCAGATCTTAGGAAACAATGAGTGCTTTGAGCCTTATACTTCTAACATCTACACCAGAAGGGTATTGAGTGGTGAATTCGTTGTCGTGAACAAACACTTACTAAAAGACCTTGTTGCTTTGGGCCTTTGGACTCCAGCAATGAAAGACAGAATTATTCTAGCAAATGGTTCGATTCAGGACATCGCTGAGATTCCTGATTATATTAAAGAATTGTACAAAACAGTTTGGGAAATCAAAATGCGCAGCATTATTGATATGGCTGCCGACAGAGGTGTTTACATCTGCCAGTCGCAATCACTAAACTTGTTTATCAATGCACCGAACACTTCGAAACTAACTTCAATGCACTTCTACGCATGGAAAAAAGGATTGAAAACTGGTATGTATTACCTGCGTACACAAGCTGCCTCACAAGCAGTTAAGTTTACAGTAGAGAATCAAGCCGGTAAAAACATGGAGCCAGTCATTCCTGAGCATATTGAGCAGGTAGTAGAAGAAATTACTGACGGCCCGGTTTGTTCAATGGAAGAAGGCTGCATTAGCTGCTCTGGTTAATTCCAATCTAAACGCATAAACCATCAGGGGTAAGCTTCAAAACTTACCCCTTTTTTATGGCTGTATGATGCCTGTTGAACTGAGGTTATCCACATTTTGATTTTCGTTTTTACACAGCTTGTCCACAGCTTCTACCTGGATTTTACACAATTGAATGCTCTTTTTCCACTGTTCTCCACGGTTTTTTTAGAATTACCAACAGGTTACTAACCTGTTCCCCACAGCTTGCCAACAGGTTTTACACAGGGTTATCCACACGTTTAAAAGTTACCCACAGGTTTCCCACAGCAGGTGATGAGTTACAAACAGGTTGTTCACCGACTGCCAACAGGTTGCTAACGCGTTACCCACAGGTTTTGCACAGGGTTATCCACATGCTTTTTACTTGTAAATAAGGCTTTTGTCATATTTATTAACGTTTACACAGCTTCATCTGCGATCTCGTATCTTTGTGAAATAATGGCCAAACACGAAATTATTCCATGCGAACGTTGCGGTGCACCTATAGAGTGTAAGGCCAACTCCTACACGAAATGTCAGTGCAGTTCAGTCCAGCTCAACCTGAATGAAGTACAGTACATCAGCGAACATTATGAAAGCTGTTTATGTGCGAAATGTTTGTTCGAACTTCAGCAGGAATATAGAGACCTGGTATCCGCTTAATTTCATGGCCCACACATCTTTCAAATAACAATTAGAGTGGAAATTATTTTCTGCTAACTTTGTATCACAAAATTTCATAGAATGGCTAAAGTACAGGTTGGATTGGTGCAGATGAGTTGTACCGGTAATAAACAAGAGAATCTAGATAAGGCGATCGTTAAGATCAGAGAAATCGCCGCTATGGGTGCACAGGTCGTGTGTCTGCAGGAATTATTTACTTCATTGTATTTCTGCGATGAAGAGAATTATGAAAACTTTAAACTCGCAGAGGCAATTCCAGGCCCATCAACAGATGTGCTGTCGAAAGTTGCTGCTGAGCTGAATGTAGTGATCGTAGCTTCTTTATTCGAGAAAAGAGCAGAAGGCCTTTACCACAATACCACAGCCGTATTAGACGCTGATGGTGCTTATCTGGGTAAATATCGTAAAATGCACATCCCAGATGATCCAGGATTTTATGAGAAGTTCTATTTCACCCCTGGTGATTTAGGCTATAAAGTATTCAAAACTAAATTCGCTAAAATTGGGGTATTGATCTGCTGGGATCAGTGGTATCCGGAAGCTGCCCGCTTAACCGCATTAATGGGTGCAGATTTCCTGGTGTATCCAACCGCAATTGGATGGGCAACTACTCAGGATGAAGCCACCAATGTAGAACAGTACAATGCATGGCAAATGATTCAGCGCGCTCATGCAATCGCGAACGGTGTTCCTGTAGTGAGCATCAACCGCGTAGGTGAAGAAGCTGGCGTTGCTTTCTGGGGCGGATCATTCGTTTCCAATCCTTTCGGAACGTTGTTGTATCAGGCAGACCATAGCAAAGAAGAATTGAAAGTAGTAGAACTGGACTTGTCAAAATCTGACAGCTACAGGACGCACTGGCCGTTTTTACGCGACAGACGTATCGATAGTTATTCACAAATCACCAAAAGATATATAGATGACGAATCTATTTAATGATAGTCCCAAGAAAGCAGGATACAGTTTCCCTGCCGAATGGGCAAAACACGAAGCAACATGGTTGAGCTGGCCACATAAGGAAGCCTCATGGCCAGGAAAACTGGACACGATTTATGGCCCTTACTGCGAGTTCATCAAAATTGTAGCCACAGGCGAAAAGGTAAGAATCAACATCAATGATGAGGAAACTAAAGCTTTTGCCATTTCAGAACTGGAAAAAGTAGGTGCCGATTTAAGTCAGGTGGAGTTTTTTATGAACCCAACCAACGATGCCTGGTGCAGAGACCATGGTCCGGCATTTTTGTTGAACGCAGCAAAAGATCAAAAAGCAGTAGTAGATTGGGGTTATAATGCCTGGGGTGGTAAATATCCGCCATTTGATCTGGATGACGTGATCCCAACGAAAATTGCCCGGCATTTTGACTTGCCGCTGTACCTTCCTGAAATTGTTATGGAAGGTGGTTCGGTAGAATTTAATGGTGCAGGAACAATTTTAACCACCACCGCTTGCCTGTTAAATGAAAATAGAAATCCTCATTTGACAAAGGAACAGATAGAACAATATTTATTGGAGTTCTATGGTGCTGAGCAAATCCTTTGGCTAGGTGATGGTATTGTTGGAGATGATACAGATGGTCATATCGATGACATCACCCGTTTTGTAAATGAAGATACCGTTTTAACGGTAGTAGAAAGCAACCCATTGGATGAAAACTATATTCTTTTACAGGAAAACCTGGAAGCATTGAAAGAAATGCGTTTACTGGACGGCAGGCCTTTGAATATTGTGAAATTGCCAATGCCTTCTCCAGTAATCCATGAGGATACGCGCTTACCAGCTTCTTACGCAAATTTCTATATTGCGAATGCAGCAGTGATCGTTCCTACTTTCAGGGATGTGAACGACGAGAAAGCATTGAAAATTATTCAGGAGGTTTTCCCGGATAGAAAGGTAGTAGGCATCGATTCTACAGATATTATCTGGGGATTGGGAAGTTTCCATTGCTTGAGTCAGCAGGAGCCGGCAGTTTAATTGTTACAATCATATTAACCAAACATATTTATAATGAAATTATTAGAAGGAAAAACAGCATTGATCACCGGTGCTTCAAAAGGAATCGGCCGTAAGATTGCGGAGAAATTTGCGGAGCAAGGTGCAAACGTTGCTTTTACTTACCTGTCTTCTGTAGAAAAAGGTGAAGCATTAGAGCAAGAGCTGCAAAGCTTCGGTACCAAAGTGAAAGGCTACCGCTCAGATGCTTCGAAATTTGCTGAAGCAGATCAATTGATCAATGATATCGTTGCCGATTTTGGTGCTTTAGATATTGTAGTGAACAACGCAGGGATTACTAAAGACGGTTTACTGATGCGCATGAGCGAAGAAAACTGGGATGATGTAATCAATGTGAACCTTAAATCTGTGTTTAACATTTCTAAAGCTGCTTCTAAAGTGATGATGAAAGCCCGTAAAGGTTCTATCATCAATATGAGCTCTGTAGTAGGTGTTCAAGGTAATGCCGGACAAGCGAATTATGCCGCTTCTAAAGCAGGTATCATCGGTTTTTCTAAATCTTTAGCGAAAGAACTAGGTTCCCGTAACATTCGTACGAATGTGGTCGCACCAGGTTTTATCCGTACAGAAATGACGGATGTATTGGACCCTAAAGTAGTCAAAGGATGGGAAGAAGGAATTCCTTTGAAAAGAGCAGGAGAGCCGGAAGATGTCGCAAATGTTTGCGTGTTTTTAGCTTCTGATATGAGTGCTTACGTGACAGGACAGGTATTGTCGGTTTGCGGAGGAATGTTATAAGAGATTTTCTGCGTTTATTAAGCGCTTAAAGAACTTTAAAAAGGAGTATCGGTGTTCTGGCTGGAACCTTTTGCCTGAAGGGGCAAAATTTCCTAGGCCCTCACACAGATGCTCCTTTTTTATGCGTAAAAATCTGGAAGGTGATAGGCTTTACTGTTAAATAATTTGATTTTATTTTTTAAAAATTAGCATCTTAGCCCTATACTTATGGGCAATTCCTTTAATTTTTATACGGTACTGACTTTGATCGCCTGTCTTTTATTAGGACTGCTGTTTGCTGGTGTCGCTTATCGTAAAACTGCGCATTTGGATTCCAGGTTGCGATGGTTCCTGGCTTCGTTAAGAGCGGTTGTGGTTGCGGTAATTTGTGCCTTGCTGTTTTTACCATTGATGAAGCGTTTAAGTTATCAGCTGGAGAAACCATTGATCATTATTGCGCAGGACAATTCGCTTTCTGTAGGCCATGTAGTGCCTGCCGGCTTTAACAAAGGGCAGTATGAAGCGGATTTGCAAAAATTAAGGGATCAGCTTTCTGGAAATTATGAGGTAAAAGTTTATCATTTTAGTGATAGTATAAAGAACGGCTTTGATTTTGGTAATAAAGGCAAGCTGAGTAACGCTACGGCACTGTTTAACCGATTAAATGAGGTGTACCTGAATAGGAACGTCGGCGCGGTAATTATGGCCTCAGATGGCATCTTTAACCGTGGTGGCAGTCCGTTATATGATTTAAACAAATTAAAGGCGCCGGTATATGCCATTGCTTTGGGCGATACGATTCCTAAGCGGGACCTGAGAATAGCCAATATAAATCATAATAACCTGGTTTATCTAAACAATGACTTTACGATAGAAGTGCAGGTTGAGGCTTTTGAAAGCAAGGGCGAGCTGGCAAAATTGAAAGTATTTGAAAATGGGAAACAAGTAGCTGAGCAGCAGGTGGCGATCAACAGTAATGCTTTTGCCGCCGCGATTCCTGTAAAATTGAAGGCCAATAAATTGGGTCTGCAAAAATATACCGTACAGCTGAGCCCATTGGCCAACGAGGTATCCGAGAAAAATAATACACAACAGATTTTTATAGAAGTGATTGATGCACGTCAGCAGGTATTGATTGCAGCTGGAGGGGTGCATCCAGATCTCACAGTGATCAGGCAGGCACTCAGTGCCAATAAGAATTACGAGATAAAAGTGGTTGTTGGGGAAGAGCTAAACGTACTGAATCCGAATGATTATGGTTTATTGATTTTATATCAATTGCCAGATGTACAGCGAACAGGAGCTGCTTTTATGGGCAAATTGCAGCAGAGTAATGTACCTGCCTGGTATATTGTTGGGGCGCAATCGGACATTAACCGCTTTAATGCACTGCAGAAACTAGTCAGCATTAATGGAGCAAACAGTGCCATTCAGGAAGCTTTCTCTACCGTGAATCCAGATTTTACAACTTTCAATATTGATGCTGCTGCGGTTAAGGTCATCCATGATTTTGATCCTTTACTGGCTCCCTTTGGTAAAGTGATGATCAATGGAGCTGGCTTTGTGGCCTTGAAACAGCGAATTGGAAAAATTAAAACGGATGCACCGCAATTATTTTTTGTGAATGACAATGGCCGTAAAGCCGGTTACCTGATAGGAGAAGGACTATGGCGCTGGAAATTATCTGAAGCAAAAGATGGCTTGACTCCTCCGGTATTGAATGATTTGATTGCTAAGACGGTTCAATATCTGGCAGTGAAGGACGACAAACGTAAGTTCAAAGTCTATCCTTCAAAAAATACTTTCGAGGAAAATGAGCAGGTATTGATCAATGCCCTGCTGTATAATGATAGCTATGTGGCAGTGAATGCGCCAGATGTGAGTCTGCAGTTGAAAAATGAAGCGGGAAAGGTGTTTAATTTTCTTTTTTCAAGAACAACGGCTGCTTATCAGCTGGATGCGGGGATGTTACCTGCCGGAAATTATACGTTCACAGCAAGCACCACGCTCGGCGACAAGAAATACCAGGCCCAGGGTGCTTTCTATGTGAATGCCATGATTGCTGAATATCAGCAAACGATTGCCAACCACCAATTGCTGAATAGTATGGCCATTCAGACGAATGGCAAGCTATATATGCCTTCAGATCTTCTCAAAATCAAACAGGAGATCGAAAAGAATGAAAACATTAAAACGCTGAGTTATGAAGACCTGAAATATGAAGCGCTGATAAATTTTAAATGGTTGTTTGCGATGATCATCTTATTGCTTAGCTTGGAGTGGTTTTTCAGAAAGAGAAACGGCGAAATTTAATTCCCACAGGATATGCAGATTGGTACAATGGAAACCATTGAAGTATTGGGTACGGTTGCCTTTGCAATCTCGGGCTCTTTTGCGGCTATGCAGAGAAGACTCGATCCTTTTGGGGTGCTGATCATCGCATTTGTGACTTCCATTGGAGGGGGTACGGTCAGGGATATGCTGCTGGGGGATACACCGGTAGCCTGGATGCGGGATATCAACTATTGTCTGCTGATTCTGTTCACTTCGCTGGCTACAATTTTCTTTAAAACACACATCAGAAAATTTAGAATTACCCTGTTCCTGTTTGATTCCCTCGGACTAGGTTTATTTACCATGCTGGGTATTCAGAAGGGGATTGCATTTGGATTGAGTCCAGGGATCTGTATCGCTTTAGGAACGATTACCGGATGTTTCGGTGGGGTAATTAGAGATACCTTCTTAAACACGATCCCTTTGATTTTCCGAAAGGAAATCTACGCCACTGCCTGTATTTTGGGCGGCTCTCTCTATTTTGGACTCAAGCATTTTAAAATGGAAGATGATATGGCCAATATCTCTGTAATTGCCTTTATCTTTATATTTAGAGTGGTAGTGGTCAAGTACAGACTCACCCTGCCTAAATTCGGATATTAGTTTTTAGGCGCTTCTTTTACAATCACAAAAACATCCTCATTGTCTTTCTTCATGAAGTATTTCTCACGTGCAAATTTCTCTGCCATGTTCAGATTGGTGCTCAACTCGCTCAGATCTTTCTTTACCTGTGCAGTTTCCTTTTCATAGAAATCCTTTTCTTCCTGAAGTTTGTGCACCTCAGAACGGAATTCGTATTGAGATACCATGTCATTCCTGTCGAAAAACAACATCCATACGATGAAGGCCGCCACAGACAGGAAGTATTTATTGCGTATTAGTTCCAGCAAACGTTCCATGATACAAAGATATAAAGATATGAAAGTACAAACCTATGAAAATATGAACACAATGTGCATAAGAATGTGATATACCCGGAAAAACAAAAACCGGGATACTTAAAAACAAAAAAACATCCGAAGGTTTAACGCTCCGGATGTTCTTTTTGTATGATTTGCAGGTTTTTTACATACGTACAAAATAAATGTCATTTGAGGACAAAAACACTTTATTTTGTGAAGCAATCCTGCTCACAACAAGGTAATGAATGAAACCAATTGGCTCATTCAATTCACTATTTTTTGAAATATTTGAAGTCTTTACCGATGAAACGTGCTGCAGAACCTAGTTCTTCTTCAATACGTAACAATTGGTTGTATTTTGCAATCCTGTCTGAACGTGAAGCAGAACCTGTTTTGATCTGACCACAGTTTAAAGCTACTGCTAAATCTGCAATCGTAGTATCTTCAGTTTCTCCACTTCTATGAGACATTACAGAAGTATAACCATTGGTTTGTGCCAGGCTAACTGCATTGATTGTCTCTGTTAAAGTACCGATTTGGTTTACTTTTACTAAGATAGAGTTTGCAGTTTTCTTGTCGATACCGTCTTGTAAACGAGTTACATTAGTTACGAATAAATCATCACCAACCAACTGAACTTTATCGCCAACTCTGTCTGTTAACATTTTCCATCCATCCCAGTCATTTTCATCCATACCATCTTCAATAGAGATAATTGGATATTTTTCCGTTAGCTGTGCAAGGTATTCTGCTTGCTCAGCACTGGTACGGATCGCACCTTTTTCACCTTCAAATTTAGTATAGTCGTATTTACCGTTCACGAAGAACTCAGAAGCAGCACAGTCAAATGCTAAGAAGATTTGCTCTCCTGCTTTGTAACCTGCTTTTTCAATTGCCTGAATGATCGTCTCCACTGCATCTTCCGTGCTGTCGAATGTTGGTGCAAAACCACCTTCATCACCTACAGCAGTAGAAAGACCACGGCCATGTAAGATTGCTTTTAAGTTATGAAAAACTTCTGTTCCCCATCTTAATGCTTCAGAGAAAGATGACGCGCCTACTGGCATGATCATGAATTCCTGGAACGCGATAGGCGCATCAGAGTGAGAACCACCATTCACGATGTTCATCATCGGGATAGGTAAAATGTTCGCATTCACACCACCGATATAACGGTATAAAGGCTGACGGCTCTCTTGAGCTGCTGCTTTAGCAACCGCTAAAGAAACACCTAAAATCGCATTTGCGCCTAAGTTTGCTTTGTTGTCTGTTCCGTCAAGTTTGATCATTAAGTTGTCAATTGCATTTTGTTCAAATACATCAACACCTCTTAATTCATCAGCGATTTTATCATTTACGTTGGCAACGGCTTTTAAAACACCTTTACCCAAGTACACAGACTTGTCGTTATCACGAAGCTCTACCGCTTCATGCATACCTGTTGAAGCACCAGAAGGTACTGCAGCACGACCAAGAACGCCATTTTCGGTCATTACATCTACTTCAATAGTAGGGTTCCCTCTTGAATCGAGGATTTGTCTGGCATGAACATCAATTATTAAACTCATTTTTATTGGATTTTATTTTGTTAGTCAGCCTTAGTGTAAATCTTACAATTACTATGGCGATATCCAAAGTTAAAAATTAAACACAAAAAAGCCGTAATTAATTTAATTACGGCTTTTAAAATGTTATATAATTAGTTTATAGCGACTTAAAAAACGGCTGACCTATGGTTTTGAGGCAAAAATAGCTTTATAGACCAATCCGGCGAGTATTGCACCAGCAATAGGGGCTACCCAGAACAGCCATAATTGGCCTACAGCTTCTCCACCTACAAATAGCGCCTGACTGGTACTTCTAGCAGGATTTACAGAAGTATTAGTTACTGGAATGCTGATTAAATGGATCAGCGTTAAGCTCAATCCAATAGCTAAACCGGCAAAGCCTTTAGGAGCCCTGTCGTCTGTAGCGCCCAGAATAACGAGTAAAAAGATAAAAGTCATGACTACTTCGCAAACCAATGCTGCAACCATGCTGTACTTGCCGGGCGAATGCGCTCCGTAGCCGTTGGTTGCAAAACTTCCGATTTCGCTGCCATTGCCAGTGGCGATCACATAGAGCACAGCAGCGGCTAAAATACCACCTAAAACCTGGGAAATAATATACGGGATCAGGTCTTTGCCATCAAAGCGGCCGCTCATCCATACGCCAACAGTGACTGCCGGATTAAAATGTGCACCGGAAATGTGTCCAACAGCATAGGCCATGGTCACTACCGTTAAGCCAAAAGCGAGCGCAACGCCCAGGAAGCCGATACCGGCACCAGGAAAATTGCAGGCCAGTACGGCGCTTCCGCAACCGCCAAGCACCAGCCAAAAGGTTCCAATAAATTCTGCAGCTAGTTTTTTCATTTTTTTAAGGTTTTTGTTGTTCGTTAATTTATACAGGAATTTACTAACATGTTTTTAATATTCCTAATGTGATTTTTTTGGTGGTATTTGATTGATTGTCAGATGTCTATGTGCCTATTTTTTTTGTATTTTAAGGCTGTTTTTCGCTTTTTTTGTCGCGCATTCTGAGGATTGATTTCAGCTGTTTTAGCCTGAAATTGTAGCCTGTTTTTGACCTGTTCCGACAGGTTTAATCAAAAAAAAAGCGTCCTTCCTTTCGGAAGAACGCTGAGTATGTTTTGTTTTGATAAGATTTGAAAAACCTGTTGCCAGATTTTACAAGCCAGCTATTCCCATTTAAATACTTTGACGGCCACGGCATAAATCCCGATACCCCATACAATCATGATCAGGATCTGGTGTTTTACATCCCATAATCCAGCACCTTCAAAAGCAACTTTTCTCATGGCATCGTTTAAATAAGTCAGCGGTAATGCCCTGCTAATAGGTTGTAACCATTCAGGGAAGGCATCGATAGAGAAAAATGTACCCGACAATAAGAATTGCGGTAAGGTAATGATGTTGGAAATAGGAGGGATGGTGCTTTCACTTTTAGCAATTCCAGAGACGACGAATCCAAAACCCATAAATACGATCAGGCCGATGATGGCCAGGATTAACATATTAATGACGGTAATTGCGCCATGAACCAGGGTGAAATGGAAAAAGAAATGACCAATCATGATGATAAATACGGCACCCAATAAGGCAAATCCAATCCTGGCAATTCCTTCACCGAAAACAATGCTTGATTTTCTCACCGGTGTGGCGAAAAAACGTTTGATCACCAGCGTCTGACGTAAATTGAAAAATACAAATGCAGTTCCGAATACACCTGTACTCAACAGAGAGAAGCCAAGCTGTCCCGGAAGAATAAAGTCGATGGTACGGTAAATACGACCCTGTACAGTGCTTTCGTTCAATTCTGCCACAGTTGGCATCATATCTTTGGAATTTAAGTTGTACATCAGGTTATGAATCACTGATTTCAGGACATTTCCTTTGTCTATAGAAGCGGAGGTATATGCTACCTTGGCTTTATAAGCAGGTTTCTCCGCTGTATTTTTTTCTACATGGATGAGGCCATCAATGCTGCCTTTCTCCAGATCTGTTTTAATTTCTGTGGCGTCTTTATCCCTGATCAGGTGTACTACCGGGTTTTCTTCCAGCGCCACAATGATCGGATTGTGCAGGTCAGAACCTGGTGCAATGGCCAGGTCGACTTTTATGCCGCCTTTGCCAAGAAATCCAAATACCAGGATAAAAACCAATGGGAAAGCCAGTGTAAATACTACGGCTGATGGGCTACGCATGATCGAACGGAAACTTGCTTTCGCAAGTGCCATGGTAGCTTTAGTATGATTGTAAGGTTTGCTCATGTTCTTATTAATTGTCTTCACGCCATTCTTTGCCAGTGAGCTGGATGAAAACATCTTCCAGATTGGCTTTTTTAACTTCTTTTTTTCTTTCAAAACCGGTGCTGATCAGCTGGTCTATCAGGTTGTCTGGCGTGTCTAATGCAATGATTTCTCCACGTTCTACAAAGGCAACGCGGTCGCACAATTGCTCTGCTTCATCCATATAATGGGTGGTGAGGACTACGGTAGTGCCGTTTTTTCTGATCTCGATGATTAAGTCCCAAAGGTTACGTCTGGCCTGTGGATCCAAACCAGTGGTTGGTTCATCCAGGAAGATGATTTTTGGAGCATTAATTAGGGTAGTGGCAATCGAAAAACGCTGTTTTTGTCCGCCGGAAAGCGCTTTATACTTGGCTTTGGCTTTATCTTGCAGGTTAACCTTTTCCAGCATTTCCATCGGGTTGATGTCTACGCCATATAATCCGGAAAACAATTCCATCAGCTCTACGAGGTTTAGATTAGGGTAGTATCCTGCAGCCTGTAGTTGTACACCAATAATTCTTTTGATCTTATTGGCTTCTTTATCGACATCATAACCATCTACCAGGATCTCTCCTGAAGTTTTCTCACGAAGGGTTTCTATGATTTCTAAGGTGGTGGTTTTTCCGGCTCCATTCGGACCTAAAAGTCCAAAGATTTCGTTTTGATACACATCAAAGCTGATGCCTTGTACTGCGGTAAAGTCGTCGTATTTTTTTACGAGGTTCTTCACACTAATGATGGCATTGGTGTTGTCCATGCTATAAATGTAAGAAGGTTTAGAAGGAATAGAAAACCTAATCCTGCTAAACCTTCGAATATAACGGTAAAATGATGTTTTATAGATAAATGGTCCTAATTACCAGGCCAAGTCATTTTTGATCATTTCAATGAAATCATCAAATAAGTAACGTGAGTCATGTGGACCTGGAGAAGACTCTGGGTGGTATTGTACCGAGAATGCTTTTTTACCTTTCACACGGATCCCTTCGATACTTTGATCGTTCAGGTTCAAGTGGGTAATTTCTACTTTATCCGATTTTTTCACTTCTTCAGCAATTACACCGAAACCATGATTCTGAGAAGTAACTTCACAGTGGTTTTTGATGATATTTTTTACTGGGTGGTTCAATCCTCTGTGTCCATTAAACATTTTCATGGTACCAATACCGTTAGCTTCCGCTAATAACTGGTGACCTAAGCAGATTCCGAACAATGGTTTGTCGGCCGCAAGTATTTGTTTTACAGTTTCAATTGCATAAGGCATTGCCGATGGATCACCAGGGCCGTTAGAGATAAAGTATCCGTCTGCATTCCATTTGTTCATTTCTTCAAAGCTGGTTTTAGCTGGGAATACCTGAACATACATATCTCTTGCTTCGAAGTTGCGCAGGATGTTCTTTTTAATTCCAAGGTCTAATGCTGCAACTTTATAAGTAGCGTCAGGGTTGCCATAGAAATAAGGTTCTTTAGTAGACACCTGAGAAGACAGTTCCAGACCGTCCATAGATGGAACTGCTGCTAATTTAGCTTTCAATTCTTCAAGATCAGTGATCTCTGAAGAGATGATGCCGTTCATTGCACCTTTATTTCTGATGTGACGTACCAAAGCACGAGTGTCAATATCTGAAATTCCTACAATGTTTTCATTCTGAAAATAGTCCTGAATAGACTCTGATGCTTCTTTACGGCTAAATCCGATGTTGTAGTTTTTACAAACCAGACCTGCGATTTTGATGCTGTCAGACTCAATTTCTTCTCTGTGGATTCCATAATTCCCAATATGTGCATTGGTGGTAACCATGATCTGTCCGAAGTAAGAAGGATCAGTGAAAATTTCCTGATATCCAGTCATTCCTGTATTGAAACAGATTTCTCCGGTCGTTGTGCCGATTTTTCCCGCAGCTTTTCCGTAGTAAACGGTGCCATCAGCCAATAACAAGATTGCAGGTAACTTGGTGTAGTTAGTCATTGTGTGTATAAAAATGAGAAATTATGGTGAAAAAAGAGAAAAACGATGGATCATGCGTGATTTTGATATCACTTCTGTAGTTAACAAATGTGCTGTTAAGTAACCCCTTCATTTCGGGATACAAAGATACATTTTTGAGGTTTTAAATCAAGGATTTTTTTCACATTCTGTCACAAAAGCAATTAAACTCGCTTTATTTCGGATGTAAAAAGTAATTTTGCCCAAACTAAAATATAAAAAAAGATGTCTGTAAATAAAGAAGTAAAACGGATCACGACCCATATTTTGCAAGCAATGAAGCAAAATGGTGAAAAGATTGCGATGTTAACTGCTTACGACTACTCGATGGCAACCATCCTTGATGATGCTGGTTTAGATGTTTTATTGGTTGGAGATTCAGCTTCCAACGTCATGGCAGGTCATGAAACTACCTTGCCGATTACCTTAGATCAGATGATCTATCACGCGCAATCGGTGGTTAGAGGTGCTTCACGTGCTTTAGTAGTAGTGGATCTTCCTTTTGGATCTTATCAGGGCAATTCTAAAGAAGCGCTAGTTTCTGCCATCAGAATTATGAAAGAGTCCGGTGCCCATGCGGTGAAGATGGAAGGTGGAACGGAAATCGTTGAATCTGTACAAAGAATCATTACTGCAGGAATCCCTGTAATGGGACATTTGGGTTTAACTCCTCAGTCTATATATAAGTTCGGTACTTACACAGTAAGGGCCAAAGATGAAGCGGAAGCTTTGAAATTGAAAACAGATGCGCTTGCTTTACAGGAAGCAGGATGTTTTGCCGTGGTATTGGAAAAAATTCCGGCGAAATTGGGTAAAGAAGTATCAGAATCTTTAATTATCCCTACGATTGGAATTGGTGCAGGAACGGATTGCGACGGACAAGTATTGGTGGTAAATGACATGATTGGTTTAACAAAAGGGTTCAAGCCTCGTTTCTTACGCCAATATGTGAACCTGTATGATGGTATTTTAAATGCCGCACAGTCTTATATTAAAGATGTGAAGTCGAGTGATTTCCCGAACGAAAAAGAGCAGTATTAAGTTTTATAAGCAGGGCTTTAACCAGCTCCAGACCTACAGATGCCAATAACAGCAAAAGATATACTTTATGAAGACAACCACCTGATTGCGATTAATAAACGCGCAGGTGATATTGTACAGGTAGATGAAACAGGGGACGAGCCCCTGGATGAAAAGGTAAAAAAGTACCTTGCCAAAACCTATAATAAGCCAAATAGTGCTTTCCTTGGCGTAGTACATCGTTTAGACCGTCCGGTAAGTGGCGTGATCTTGTTTGCAAAGACAAGCAAAGCCTTGGAACGGATGAATGCGATTTTCAAAAACAGAGAGGTAAAGAAAACTTATTGGGCAGTGGTGAGAAATAAGCCGGCACAGATTTCTGGAACTTTAGTGCATTGGCTGGTAAAGAATCCACAAAAGAACGTGGTAACACCGCATAATGTAGAAGTACCGGGCAGTCAGCGTGCGGAATTGAGCTATCGTCTGATTGGAGAACTGAACGGTTATTACCTGATTGAGGTAGATCCGCTCACTGGAAGGTCGCACCAGATCAGGGTACAGCTTTCTACGTTAGGATGTCCGATTGTAGGGGATAACAAATATGGTTACCCAAGAGGAAGTAGGAAAGGCAGCATTTGCCTTCATGCCCGCAGATTGCAATTTCTTCACCCGGTGAAAAAAGAACCGGTCAATATTTTCGCAAAGCTTCCGGTGGATGGCTTCTGGGAAAAGTTTGAAAATATGTAATATTTAAGCAGCGCTGCTGCTGTAAACCCCAATAAGCTGATGCGATAGATAGGAGCGTTAACTTATTGGGGTTTTTTATGCCTTTTCAAGCTTTAAGACTAGTTGCAAGGTTTAGGGCTAAAGACAACGTTATTGTCGAACTTCAGCTGTGCGCGGTTCTCAAACCTGTATTTTCCTTTTTCTTCTTTGACCGGGCCGTAGCCTTCGTAGAATTTACCATCCTTTTTAAGGAGCACAATTTCCCTCACAGATCTTAGGCCTTCCGAATCAAAAGTGTATTCTGCAATTAAAGTATCCCCTTTCATTTCTCCGGAAAGCGTGCCTTTATTGGCATCTTTTTCCCAAATGTGGTAATCCAGAAAGCCAGTGATTTCTTCACCATTGGTACGTAGCTGCATGGAAGCGGTATCTTTGTTTTTAATATATTCGTAGCAGTGGATCGAATGCTCAGGCTTGTCGTTGGTTGCGGTAAAAGTGGTGTCCACTGCAATGATTGCAGAAGAGTCTGTCAATTTTTTATCTGCCTGATTACTGGTGCAGGAAGCCATCATGGCAGCTAGGCCTGCAAATAATAAGAGATGTTTATTCATTTTTTTATGATTTGATTTCTTAGTCTACTGCAATTGGCCTGCCAAAAAGTACAAGCTTTAAAACAGCTGAACCAGAGATCATAGCATCTGAGGATACAGAAAGAGGGTGACCATAATTAAATGATACACCCCCCTAAACTGATTTGATGATGGTATGGCTTATAAAATAAACCCATGACCAATATTATTTAGCTCTTGGCTTGCTGTTCCAGACATAAGTTCCAGCAGAACCTGCGGCAAGTGTAGTACTTACCACCTGGCCATTGTATTTAATGTTGAAGGTTTGTGCCTCGTCACTGTTATTCATCGTCACTAATACTAGTTTTCCTGCGGGTGTTTTATAAGCAACGTTCTGGATTTTATCGTTTTGATTTGAAGCAATACGTACAGAACCAGTAGGTACGAATTTAGAAGTCTGACCGATTGAATAGAAGGCGATGTTTTTGCTCCAGGTTTTACCATCTACAGTAATTGCACCTAAACAGCTGGTACAGCCACCATCTGGCGTAAATGGACGGTATTGTGGATCTGCTGCAAGGTTCCATTCCAATACGGTTTTACTCCAATTTCTTGGTGCACCAATCATTAAGGTGGCAACATGCCATTTTAGGTCCTTGGCGAAATCACCAGGGCCACCTACCCATTGCTCTGTAAAATAGATGTTTTTGTTAGGGAAGGCTTCATGCACTTGTGATAAAGCAGAGATTTGTCCGCCATATAAGTGGAAAGCAGAACCATCGATGTACTGGTTAGCTTCCGGATCTTTTAAGATCGTGATTGGATAATCCGGACGATCTGCATTATGATCATAAATGATAATTTTAGTTTTGATGCCTGCGGCTTTAAATACTGGACCTAAAGCAGTTTTCACGAAGCTGGCCTGATCCTGTGGTGTCATGTACATGCTTGGGTTGTTGCCCGGATGTAATGGCTCGTTTTGGATGGTTACCGCATCAATGACGATGCCTTGTGCTTTCATTGCCTCAATATATTTCACGAAATATTTGGCATAAACCTGATAATATTCAGGTTTTAAACTACCACCACGGTAAGCTTGATTGTCTTTCATCCAGGTAGGTGCCGTCCATGGAGAACCCATGATCTTGATTTTTGGATTGATGGCAATGATTTCTTTTAACATAGGAACCAGGTCCGTCATCTCTTTTGCAATAGAGAAGTTTTTCAGTTCCGGGTCAGTTTGTCCTTTTGGCATTTCATTATAAGTGAAGGTTTCTGCACTTAAATCTGAAGCACCAACGCTCAAACGCAGGTAACTAATGCCAATCCCATTTCCGTCCGTAGAGAAAATCTCTTTTAGCATTGCCTTTTTCTCTGCAGTAGGAAGTCCGTTCATCAAGGTAGCACTTCCACCGGTTAAGGTATAGCCAAAGCCATCCATGGTTTGGAAAGTCTGCTGCTCATCTACTACAATATTGATGTGGTTATTCATCGCTGTAGAGAAATGTAAAGGTGTTTTTTGCTTTTGCAATAGGGCAGAGCGATCGCCGCTGGTGATCCATGATTCCACGCCAGTAGTTACTGGTGTTTCTTTTTTACTGGCACATGAACTCAATGCCAGGGCAGCAATCACGCTTAAATTTAATAATCTCATAGATGCTATAGCTAATTAAGGGATGTAGTTAAAATTGATTTTTTGATCTGCAATCTGAAGGGTAAATTCTCCTTCTTCCGTGATCGCTTTGCTTTCTGTATTGATGAAAGCCAGGTCTTCCGGTTGAATTTTAAAAGTAACCGTTTTTGTTTCTCCAGCTTTCAGGTCGATTTTCTCAAATCCTCTCAAACGTTTCACATCTGGAGTGATTAAGGTGGCATATAAATCTGAAGTAAATAGTAATACACTTTCTTTACCAGCTACTTTACCAGTGTTGCTTACGTTTACAGTAACCGTCAGCGTTTCTCCTTTTTTAAGGGTATTGCTGCTCAATTTCAATTGGTCATATTTGAAGGTAGTATAACTCAAACCAGCACCAAATACGTATTGAGGGTTATAATCCGCATCATAATTGTAAACACCTTCTGTGGTGCCTTTATTTTCTGATGGTTTATGGTAATAGGTAAACAAGGCGTTAGGGAATTGTGGGTACGTATAAGGCAGTTTTCCTGAAGGATTAACTACACCATACAGTACATCTGCAAGGGCATCACCACCGAAGTTACCCGGAAGGTAAGTCTGCACTACAGCAGCCATTTTCTTTTCAAATTTGCTGATCACACGTGGACGGCCTTCATTCAATACCAGGATTACTTTTTTACCGGTTGCCGCTAGTTTCTGCGCCAGTTCTGTTTGTAAATCCGACAGGTATAAATCGTTCATATTACCCGGAGATTCTGTATAAGAGTTTTCTCCAAGGCAAAGCACGATGACATCTGCATCTTTCGCTGCAGCAATGGTTTCGTCCATTTTATCTGCATAATCCTCATAATATTTGCCATCCATTTTATAGCTCACACCTGGAAAGTAAGTTACGTTTTCTTTTCCTGCTTTATTTTGCAAAGCTTTCAGGATGGTATTGTATTTAGCGGCAAACTCTTCCACTTTTTCCCCTTGCCATGAGTAAGTCCATGCTCCGTTTAAGGTCCTCATAGAATTGGCATTCGGGCCAGCAACCAGGATTTTTGTTCCTTTCGCCAATGGCAGGATCTGATCTGTGTTTTTCAATAAGGTGATCGATTCTGCTGCGGTCTGATAGGCTGCGTTTTCAAATTCCTTGCTGCCGAATTTCGGGTAGTCTTTAGGATGGGTAGTTGGTTTATCAAATAGGTTCAATTCATATTTTACCCATAAAATTCTTCTTACGGCATCATCAATACGAGATTCTTTAACTTTTCCTTCTTTCACTAAAGCCAAAAGGTTATCGCAGAAAGTCTCGTAGTTATAAGCGATCATCGACATGTCGATACCGGCATTAATAGCCAGCATAATCGCTTCTTTGTCGTCTTTCGCAATGCGATCTCTTTTGTAAAGGTTTTCAATATCACCCCAATCGGTCACTACTAAACCTTTGAAGTTCAATTCTTCTTTTAATAATTCCGTTAGGATATGGTAATTGGCATGAACCGGAACACCATTGATGATCCCAGAATTGATCATAATGGTTTTCGCACCTGCATCAATTGCCGCTTTAAAAGGAGGTAAATGGTACTCTCTTAATGCTTGATCTGAAATAAAAGCAGGAGTTCTGTCTTTTCCTGAAACCGATACCTGGTAACCCAGGAAGTGCTTGATCGAAGAAGCTACTTTTTCCGGATGTGAAACTTTGCCATCTTCACCTTCGTAACCTTTTACTGCGGCTACACCCAGTTCTTTAATCAGGTAAGGATCTTCTCCGAAACTTTCCCACTGACGAGGGAAACGCGGATCAGAACCTACGTCCAATAGCGGGGCAAAGTTCCATGGAATAGCGCTTGCGCGGGTTTCATAAGCAGTAATTGAAGCACCATTTTTTACCAGTGCGCGGTTAAATGTAGCTGCCTGACCAATTTGCTGTGGGAACATTGTTGCACCAACCGTATAGGTAGCACCATGGATTTCATCTACACCATAAATCACCGGGATTTTGTTTGGTGTTTGTTTCATCGCCACATTCTGAATCTTACTGATGATGTTATACCAAACCTGCGGGGTTCTTGCTCTGTTGTTTGAAGTATTTAAGATAGAACCAACATGGTATTTTACCAATACTCTTTGTAATTCTTTCTCGTCTAAACCGAAAGGTTCATCGCTTTCATAGCGTCCTTTTCCTTTTCCAACGACATCCAGTGTAATTTGGGCCATTTGTCCGACTTTCTCTTCAATCGTCATTTTTTTTAACAAGGCTTCTGCTTTTGCCTGGTTGTTATTTTGAGCGATAGCCGTACCAAAAGTACTGGAAAGCAACAATAAGGATAGGGTTGTTTTTAGTGTCATTTGTGTATTTAAAAAGGGAGCAATTGATATTGCTCCCGGTAAAAATTATTTGTTGATGGCCGTATTTCTATCTTGTTCTTTCTGCGACATCGGCAATAAGATTTTGTCGGCAGTAAGGTTATAGTTTAGCGATGCGCCATTTCCGTCTTTCTGTGCGTTCATCACCTGGATGGCACGATTGGTGCGGACCAGGTCATACCAGCGCTGTCCCTCAAAAGCAAGCTCCAGACGACGTTCTTTTTCAATTGCCAAACGCATTGCCGCCTGATCTGCTGCTGGAGTAGCACCAAGGTTCACACGGTTTCTGATTTGATCTACCAATGGTTTTGCCTGCGCCCAGCCACCTGGAGTTAACTCATTTAGTGCTTCCGCTTTTAACAAGATAATATCTGCCAAACGAAGGAAATAGATATTCGTCTGGTCATCATTTCTGTATTTATTGATGTAAGGATATTTCGCTTTTGGCCAAAAGGTATCGCTCCAGCCTTCCGAAGTAGTATTCAGGAATTTGATGCTTGAATTTTTACGGATCTGATCACCTTCTGCATCAAATGCTGCAGCAAGATCGTTAGTTGGGGTACAGAATTTTTTCCATCCGCCACCTACAATCACACTCGGCATCCAGTTTCCACGTTTATTGGCGCCATTGCCGCCATCAAACTGCATTTCCCAGATAGATTCTGAATTGTTTTTGTTAGTCCCTGTAAATAAACCATCATAGCTGCCAAATAAAGTGTATCCACCGCCAATAACCGCATCTGCATACTGGTTTACTTTTGTCCAGTCTGGGTTGGCTTTAGAGGCATATACTTTAGCCAATAACGCATTGGCTACACCTTTAGTGAAAATCCCCTTATTAGGAGCTGTCGTTCTGGTGTTGGCGAGCGCATATTCCAGGTCTTTAATGATCTGTTCGTAAACTACTGCTACACTAGATCTTGGAACCTGCATTTCTGCCTGATTGGCTGGTGTTTTTAGTACAATTGGTACCGGACCCCATAAACGTACTAGGTATAAGTATAGATAAGCCCTGATTCCGGCTGCTTCTCCCAGGATTTGTGATCTTCTATTGCCTTTATCTAATTCAGGATCTTGAATAAGGGGTACATTTTCTAATACCTCATTTGCATTTTTAATCTGTGAATACAGTTCTGACCAGTCTCTTTCCAGTACTTCATTGGTAGAGTTTACCCGAAACTCATCCATTTGAAACATCGCAGGGTTATCACCGCCAGCATAAGCGTTATCAGCAATCACATCCCCATTGAGCATGAAATCCCAGATGTGGGTATTGTTGTACATTCCTCCATAAGCACCTCCAAGTAGCTTTTCGGCCCCTTTAAGGTCTACAAAAGCCTCTTCCGGCGTTTTTTGGTTGAAGGGGGTTTTATCTAAAAAATCTTTTTTACAGCTGGTTTGTAGCCCGATAGTCAGGGCTGCAGCTGCTAAAATTGAATATAATTTAATTCTCATGTCTATTTGTTATTAAAATCCAACGTTTACACCTAAAAGGAAGCTTCTGCTTTGTGGGTAGGTGCCATAATCCACACCCATACTTGGGCCGTTTGCGCCATACTGACTTACTTCAGGATCCAAGCCTTTGTATTTTGTGAAGGTTAGGATATTGTAGCCAGTCACAAATACGGTAAGTCTGCTCATGTTCATACGGGCTAAGAAAGCATCACCGAAATTGTAAGAAAGGGTCGCGGTTTTTAGACGCAGGTAGGAAGCATTTTCTATGAATCTGCTGGAAGTAAGTGAGTTCTCGGTTTTTCCTTTTTCCGATCCTGGAATACTTCCATTCGTGTTTTGCGGCGTCCAGCGGTCTAATACAGTAGCAGACTGGTTTTTAGAGTCGTTAAGACCTTCTAAATCAATTCTGGAAGCATTGAACATCTGGTTACCCTGAACACCCTGGAAGAAGATGTTTAGTCCGAAATTACCATAACGGAAGTTATTGGTCATCCCATAGATGAAATCAGGTTGTGCTGAGCCGATAAAAGTTCTGTCATCCTTTACATCAATTTTACCATCGTTGTTCAGGTCTTCATAAGTTGCTTTACCTGTTGCTGGATCTACGCCTGTATATTTTAGACCATAGAAACTGCCCAATGGTCTGCCTGGAACCACACGAACAGCTGCAGTACGGGAGGAAATACCACCGAAATCTAATGATGGGGTAGAAGTACCTAAACTGGTTACTTTGTTTTTGTTGAAAGAGATGTTCATATCTGTAGACCAGCTGAATTTCTCTTTATCTACGTTTTTAGTGGATAATGTAAACTCCATCCCTTTGTTTTCCATAGAGCCTACATTATAGGCTTGTTCTGCAAAACCTGCCGATGGTGCTAATTGTACTTTGATCAATAGATCATTGGTTTTTTTCAAATAAGCGTCAGCCGTGAAAGTTACCCTGTTATTGAACATGGTTAAATCTAAACCAATATTGCTCTGCGTGGTTGTTTCCCAGGATAGACCCGTGTTTTTCAGGTTGGTCAGGTTATAATCACCCTGTGCATTTTCTTCATAAAGTTTCATCCAGGCATAGTCACCGATTCCTTCATCGTTACCTACTTTACCCCAGCTACCTCTGATTTTTAAATCGTTGATGGTTTTGCTGTCTTTCAGGAAGTTCTCACCAGAGATTCTCCATCCCGCAGATGCAGAAGGGAAATAACCGAAACGCTGCTCATCACTGAATCGCGAAGAACCATCGGCTCTGAAGTTTGCGCTCAATAAGTATTTGCTATCATAAGCATAAGTTACTCTGGTTAGGTAAGATTGCTTAGCCCATTGTGCTCTTTGAGGAACTTTAGGAACGACAACTGGCTTGTCATTTTTCTGATCAGTTTGTGGCTTATAGAACCTGTTTTCTTCATATTCTACGTAGTTGTAATCTGAAGATTGTAAGGTATAACCACCAGTTGCTGAAAATGCATTTTTACCAAAGTTTTTGGTATAGGTCAAGATGTTTTCATTCAGCCATACATTGTCGTTGGTTTTATTGTTTCTATAAATTCCACCTTCTGCACGTCCGTAAGTGGTTTTGAAGGCATCAAGGTTATAGTCATAATAATTCTGATTCACATTGGTACTGATTGTTGATTTGAAAATCAAATCTTTAGTGAATTTGATCTCTCCACCGAATGATCCGATAAAACGGAAGTTTCTGCTTTTATTTTTCGCACCATAAGCCTGGGCAATTGGATTGTCCCATCCACCAGAGTTTGGAATAGTGGTATATGTGCCATTCGGATTGTAAATACCAATGGTTGAAGGCGTAGTTAAAGCCGCTAAAATGGTACCTCCACGTGCAACACCTGCATTATCGGCTACATCAATAGAGTTTCTTGCGGTTAAAGCTGCGGTTCCAGTGAATTTTAACCATGGTGTAGCTACTTGTGAACCGTTAAAGTTAACTGTATATCGGTCCAGTTGTGCGGGAGCTACAATACCTTTGTCTTGTTGGTAGCCGGTAGAAAGGTAAAAATTGCCACCATTGCCACCACCAGATAGGGATACCTGATATTGGTTTTGTTTACCTGTGCCGAATGTTTCTTTTTGCCAGTCAGTATTGCTGCCATCGCCATAAGAAGTATAGCCCATTTCTTTCATCAAATCAATATATTGATCTGCATTCAGTACATCTTGTTTGCGCCAGAAATTCGAAATGCCAGTAAAAGCATTGAATTCCACTTTTACTTTGCCAGAAACACCTTTTTTAGTAGTGATTAAAACTACACCATTCGCACCGCTTGATCCATAAATGGCTGCTGCGGCTGCATCTTTCAAAATGGTTAAAGATTCTATGTCATTTGGGTTTAGGAAACCTGCATTTCTGGAAGTTACCCCGTCAATTACATATAGCGGACTGTTTGAAGCAGTGATGGAAGTATTTCCACGAATGCTGATTGCAATCTCTGCACCTGGTTTACCAGATTGTGCGGTAACCTGTACACCTGCCGCTCTACCTTGTACTGCTTGTAAAGGATTAGTGATGGGCTGATTTTTCAGGTCTTTAGAAGATACCGTGGTCACTGCTGTGGTCAGGTCCTTCTTGGTGGCAGTACCGTAACCGATCACGACCACCTCATTTAATTCATTATTGTCTTCGGATAGATTTACGTTCACAGTGGTGTTATTGTTCACCGCCTGCTCAATAGTTTTATAACCAATAAAGGAAAAAACCAACGTCGCATTGCCTGGGGCAGTCAACGTATACTTTCCATTATTGCCGGTCATTGCACCTTTAGCTGTTCCTTTAATTTTAACAGAAACACCTGGAAGCGGCAGACCTTTTTCGTCTTTCACCTCTCCCTTAACGTTAAGCTCCTGGGCCATACTCACAGAGATGGTACAGAGTAAGCTAAGGATAAAAAGAGTAAACTTTTTTCTCATAATTTTTGCTTTTGTTTAATGAATTTGATGTGATAAAGTTAACGTTGATTTTATGTTAAATCCTAGTGATTGGAAGGTTTTATTTTTGCTAAATCATTGATAATTAGGTTATTGAGTCGGTTTTGATACGCTTTAGTACCCTGGTTTGAAAATGGGCTTAAGTGTTGATAGACAGGGTGTAGTGTTGCTGTTCAGGCTTAGGCCATTACCTGATCTGATACGCTTAAGTACCCTTATCTTAAACACGTAAAAAAAATGTTAAATTACAGGATGGTATCCTGTGGGAGCGTTAAAAATCAGAATGATCAGGGGATTTTTAGTCTAAAACCAGCTGACTCCAGCCGTTTTTGCTGGCTTTTTTAAGCTGAGCTTTTCGCTCCTCCATCACTTGTTTGATACCGGATCCATAGGTCCAGCAGGTGCTTTGACGGATGCCCAGGATCTCCGATAATTTGTGAGAAGAGATTTTTCCCTTAGAAGAGTAAACCAGGAAAACCATATAGAAGGCCTTCACAATTGGGATACGGGTATTGTGGAAAATGGTGAAGCTGGTTACGGATTCTTCATAACCGCATTTGCTGCATCTTCTGCTATAGGCGATGTGTCCACTGTAAAAATGATCGTTCTTACATTTCCTGCAGTGGTAGCCGTTTTTCCATTTTAGTTCAGACAGGAATAGGTTGCAGCTTTCCTTATCCGGATAGATTTTGCTGAATTCTTCAAAGTCTACATCGGTAGACATTACCCGGTCGCGCGTTACCTTTTCTACATTGGTTTGCAGCTCCTGATTGTCCTGCTCCAGCAAAGTATTCATCCTGGAAATCTCCTCCGCCTGTTGTTTTAGCCGGTCGTTGGCATCCAGCAATTCTGCATTTTTTGCCTCAATAATTAGGGATTTATGATATACTTCCCTGGTACGTTCTTCTACCTGACTTTCCAATTCCTGATTTAAGGTGTCTTTTAGCTTCACATTCTCCGCCATAGAACGGATCATCTGACGGTGCACAATGTCTTTTTTCTTTCTCAAAATACTCACCTTATCGCCAATGGCAAAAGACAGAAATACCATTTCGAGGATAAAGCAGAAGCTGAGGCTGTAATAACTGATGGCTCCGAAGTTTAAAAAAGAGAAATGGAGCATAATGAAGAACTTCAGCAAGAAGCCTAAAAACAGGAAACTATACCCCAATACGAAGAATCGGGCCGGGAGATAACCTTGTCGGTAAATGTAAATACCAGTAAAAAAGGCCACCGACAAAGGAATGGCATCGAGAAATTTATAGCTGAATAGGTTTTGATTAAACACCAGACAGTATAAAAACCATAGGGTACGGAGGGCAATTACACCTAAAATCAGACGATTTAATTTTGGTGCTTTAGACTTGACAAATAACAGTTCCCGGGTAAAAAGCAGGGCAAAAATACTGACTGCATATAAGGCTACGGCATAGGCGGTCTGGTTCCATACAGGCTGATTTGGCCATAAATACTGATAGGCGATGCCATCAGTACTCATTTCAAAGAAGCCAACACTCAGATTGTAAAGTACATAATATAGGTATTGCTTCTGGCGCATAGCAATAAACATGATCAGGTTGTAAAAACTGAACACCAGGATCATTCCATAGAAAATACCAAAGTAAAAGTATTCGTCCAGAGCGTAGGAAATGAACCAGTCTACCGAGCGCAGTACGATAATAGCGTCACCAATTTGTGACGACTGAATCTTAAAATAATAGGTTTGTACCTCGTCATTATCGTTATTTAGATAGAATTCGAAGTTTTTATGGTGCAATTTCCTGCTGTAGAAAGGAAACTGATCGCCAAATTCTTTTACTTTATAACTGCCATCTGCCTGGGGGATATAAGCGGTAACATGGTCTAATGTCTGATCAAAAAATTCCAGCAAGAAGTACTTCTCTGCCTTACTGTTATTTTTAATATTGATCTTGAACCAATAGACTTTATTTAATTTAGTGGTTTGAGGGGTGCTGGTTTTACTGGGTTTAAACTGCTGAGAGATGGCTTTACTGCGAATCTGGTCAAAAGTAAGCTTCCCGGAAGTATCCGAAAGGACCTCAATCTGTTTAAAGGAAAAGATGTGCTGGTCAATTTTGTCGTTTATTTCTACAACTTCCTGTGCCCTTAAATCTTTGCTTGTAGCAAAGGAAAGTAAGATGATCAGGAAAATCGCTTTAAATAGAAATAAGAATTTTGAAGACATAAGGGCACACCGCAAATTAAATTACGGCGCGAAGGTCGGGTTAAAAATCTTAATGCACAACATCGATCCTGTCGTACTCAGCAATAGGGCAGGGATTTAGCAAGAATCAGATTTAATTTTATAGTCAAATGACTATTTTTACGGGATGCTAGCATCGTGTTTCTTTCTTGCTGTTCCCGCTGATTTTAACTTTGGAGAATGTCTGTGGTTTTTAGACCGTGGCTTTGATGATTGCCTATACAGTGTAGCTAAAAACAGTGTGACCAGGGCACTGCAGTTGACAAATGGGCTCGCATTGGTTCGTATCGAAGAGGAGGATGAACAGTTAAAGGTTTCTGTTTTAAATCGGGCTTTAAGCCCTGAAGAAATTGTTGAATTGAAAGGTTTTGTGAATGACTGGTTTGATCTGGACCTGGATCTTAAGCCATTCTATGAATTGATGCTCAGAGATCCTCGTTTGTCTTTTATGAAGGCACACTATTTTGGTCTTCGGCTGATCGGCATCCCCGATTTGTTTGAAGCCATCTGCTGGGCCATCATCGGACAGCAGATCAATTTAACTTTTGCCTATAAGCTCAAAAGAAAACTGGTAGAACGCTACGGAGAAACATTGGATTTTGAGGGGCAACAGTACTTTCTTTTTCCAAAGCCAGAAGTTTTAGTAAATGCAGTACAGGAAGAATTGCAGGCCATGCAATTTTCTAGAAGCAAAGCGGCGTATGTCTTACAGATCGCCGCTGCTTTTGATGATCAAAGGCTCAGTAAATCCGGGTTACTTGCAATGCCCGATCTAGCCTCCCGTCAAAAGGCTTTGATCAATGTGAAAGGAGTGGGGGTTTGGACTGCAAATTACGCACTGATGAAAAGTTTGAAGGAGCGCTCTTGTATCCCTCATGGTGATGCTGGGTTATTAAACGCATTGGTGAATCTAGGCATCATCAAAGATAAAAAGGACGTTGACGAAATTGAAGCCTTTTTTTCTGGATATGAGGGCTGGGAAAGTTACCTTGTTTTTTACCTCTGGAGAACGCTTTCTAAACGAGTGTAATTATACCTGCTCTCCTATTGGTGTATCATTTTTTGATGCTTCCCAACCAATCATTGCTGTTTTTCTGCTTGCTCCCCAATGGTATTGCCCCAATTCTCCTGTAGATTTAATCACCCTGTGACAAGGAATTAAGAAGGCTACCGGGTTTTTGCCTACTGCGCTGCCTACTGCACGATTGGCTTTAGGGTTTTGCAGGTCATTGGCAATGGCAGCATAAGTTGCCAGATCTCCAGAAGGAATTTTTAATAGCGTTTGCCATACTTTGATCTGGAAATCCGTTCCTTTTAAATGAAGTTTTACTTCGGATAACCTGCTCCAATCTGTGCTAAATATATAAAGTGCATGCTGTTGCAGCTGATCAAGCAGCTGCTGGTACTTTGCATTAGGAAATAGTTGCTGGAGTTCATGGAATGCCTGATTTGAATCGTCAGAAAAGGCCATGTAGCAAATGCCTTTAGCGGTGGAAGCCACCAATAATCGCCCAAAAGGACTGTCTGCGAAACTATAATTGATTTGTAACTGCTGTCCGCCATTTTTAAATTCTCCGGGTGTCATTCCTTCGATTTTGATGAAAAGATCGTGGAGCCTGCTGGTGCCTGATAAACCGGTTTCATAAGCAGCCTCAGCCAATTTGCCATTCTGATTTTTCAAGATTCCTTTCGCATACTCTATGCTTAGGTATTGCAGAAACTGTTTAGGACTCACACCGGCCCACTCCTTAAACATACGCTGGAAATGAAAAGGACTTAAATGAACATGTGCAGCGATATCTTCCAAAGAGGGCTGCTGTTTGAAATTCGTCTTTAAATATTCAATCGCTTTTTCAATTCTTTGATAATCGATTTGATCTGATGTTTCCATGGTTTTAAATTTATATCCCAAAATTAAGGGGTGGACGGCGCTGTGGAAACCCGAAACTTGCGCTATTTAAGTACTGTATTTCTTGTCTGGTGTAGTTTACAAGGGGTTCTGCAGATTAGGGTAGTTTTACAATTTACTATTCCTGATCTGAAATCGTAAGATTTAGTTCTTCTAGTTGTTTGTGCTTGTTTTCTGCAATTAAGGTATGGTGTTTTTGTTGCGTATCTGTGAGCAGATTAATCAATAATTTCTTGTTCGATGCCGAAAGGTCATGGAATAACAATTGATCCGCTTTGAATAAACTGGTGTGTAACAGCTGGAGGAGTTTTTCTCCTTTTGTACTCAATTTAACCAGCTTTGCTCTTTTATCTGAAGGGTCACTTCTCTCTAGCAATAGCCCTGCTTTTTTGATTCTGTTGAGGATATCGATGCCGGTAGATTGTTCAAAGAATACTGCCGCAACCACATCTGATTTCCTCGCTTCACGATAGCGGGCGATCGCCTTCATGAAGTAAAACCATTCCAGTTCAATTCCTGGAAATGCTTTGAGTACGGATTTTGCATAAACCACATGAATAGCATTCAATTGGCCGATCAGAGTAGCTAATTCCTGATCGACATCTTTATCCTCCAACGTAGCGGGTATTTGATCCGGTGCTACGGGGCCTTTATGATCCATCAAAAAATGACTGCAGAATTCCGCTGCATTGGCAGCGGGATTCTTGCTTTCATAATCGGCCCATGCCGTAATCAGTTCTACAATTGGTTTCATAGTCTTCAATTCATCTGCTGAAATTAGTGCAGCGAGTTTAAATACTGACGGAAGTAACCGCATTCTTGTATTGCTTCCTGGTAGAACCTGGTGTCAGCATATTGTCTTGCCAGCATGGCGAAGTTTTGCCCATAATAAAGTGCCTTGGTTTCTACACTCCAGGAATTGGCATCTTTATTTTCTGGAAGATCAAAAGAGCGATTATAACTTTCATTGCGTTCAACTTTGCTGGCCATAAAGGTACAGCGTGCCTGCTGTTCTTTGTTTTTTGTCGCCATTCTTGCCATCAGGTAATACTTTTCGGCTATTTTTCCCGAAAGATACATTGGTCTGAATGGGGCAGGAACACTGAAAGCGCTGCTGCCATAAGTATCAGTTAAACTGGAAATATAGAACCCACGGTTATTGCCATAATAACTAATATTGTAATAAGCATTGGCCAATAAATAGGCGTTATTGTATACATTTCTACCTGCTTTAATCTCCGCCTTCATGCTTTTCATCATCCTCAGTAGCTCAAGTGATTTGAACTTTTTAGATTGTGCCATCTGTTGATCGCAATCATGGCAATCATTTAAGCGCATATTGAATGGATTGGCCTGCAAGGTATCTGTTTGACGGCCGCTTTTCTCTAAAAATGGAATCGCTGCTTCTGGCTGATCCTGAAAAACAAGTGCCGTAGCCTGATAGAAATAAAGATCTTCCACTTTGTATGGATAATAACGAAGCATCGCTTTCTCAAAGGCGGTCTGCTTTTCATTGAGCATTAATGCCTTTAACTGCTCAATACGCTGATTATTGGTGTAAAACTCATGATAACTTCTGAAGATATTAGCTTTAACCAGATCCCCTTGTTTTTTATATAGATCGGAAATGACACCCATACTTTCATTTAGCGATTGATAAAACCTAAGGTCTTTGACTTGCTCTTTCCCATCTCTGAGGTTTGCGAACCAGTTTAGCGGTTCTATCATTTTAGCTTCTGCAGCTGCATCAATCTTTTTCAGTTGTCTCAGATACAAGCCCCAATCCAGGATTTTATACTGTGCCATTAACAGGTTGTTATCTGCTGGGAGCTGTGTTTTTGCCATTTTATAGAATTTCCCTGCAGTTTCATAGTTTTTGTCCATGAAGTTCAGGTATCCTGCAGCGAGGTTCCAGATATAAGGTTTTGAGGTATTGTTTTTTAAAGCAATCCCACTTACTAAGGCCGTGTTTTTCTTTAATATAGAGGTCGAATCTTCCTTTCCACCGTAATAATTGCGGAAACCAGATTCTGTAATATTGATTACCCGGCTCAACAGTAAGTCCAATTTTTCTGATTTAGGATCTAAAGCGATGATTTCTGGAATCGCCCTTTCTGTATCGTAATAGATACCCATTAAATGCCAAAGTGTGATTTTTTCTTCGGGTGTCTTCGCCATCTCTAAACTCTGTTTCCAATCGGCATCCGCATTTGGACGGAAAGACCATTTTGCCGGAATCTTCATTTCACTGCTGTAGTTATAGCAAAGGCTGAACAGGTAGTTGGAAGTCGCATAATCTTCCGCATAATAATACCTGCCCGCTACATAACCCAAAGTTCTGTAATACATCATGTTTTTAGGAAAAACATCCTTGTAGAGATTAAAGGCCTGTATGGTGGCTGCATCTTTTAGCGGTTTTACACCTTCGCTTCTTTCTGCAAAATAATAGTAGCGAACCAATTGAAACCACAATCGTTGCTTAATAAAAGGATCTTTAGCCTTTTTTAAAGCCAGTAACAAGTCCATCTCAAATGCTTTAGGCACACTGAATTCCTGTTTCTCATCCCAATAGTAATAACTTTTATAGCTGGCTGCATAAGTCTCGCTTTTCTTTGCCAAGTCCAGGTAATCAAAGAAGGCCGTTAACTGCTTTTTATTTATTTTTAGTTTTTTTAATTGTGGCAGGCTATCAGGAAGAACTGCAATTTTGCCTTTGTAATTTTGATAAACAGAATCAATTCCTTTTTCGCTGGCACGCAGTAAAAGATATTGAAGGTCAGCTTTGCTGAGTT
The DNA here is from genome assembly GCF_019802255.1 of Pedobacter polysacchareus. Taxonomy (GTDB): domain Bacteria; phylum Bacteroidota; class Bacteroidia; order Sphingobacteriales; family Sphingobacteriaceae; genus Pedobacter; species Pedobacter polysacchareus. Next base: position 541,409 of record NZ_JAHYSS010000004.1, read on the forward strand.
TTTGTCCGAAATAATCATACCATTCGTCTACAATTTGCTGATTGAAACGGGTGTTGGAGTTATCGTCGTTATAATTATAGTCTTGTCCGTAATAAGCGGAGAAACCAGAATAGAAAAAAGGAGTATATTCTTTGGCAACAAAGGATTCCGGACTGAAACTTGAATAATCGTCGTCATAACCATAGTCTGCACATGCCCAAACTACTCCGGCAAGGGATACTGTGGAGATACCTAGTAGGGTCAGGAACTTTTTTGGTAGGTACTGCTTTAATAATTTGGTAGCTGAATTTAATGTTTTCATAGAAGCTGGTAGTAGTAATAGTATGCTATTGTATTTTAAGATGTTTTAATGAGGTGATCGTACTGTGTATTATCGTTATTGTTGGCGTTGGTAATCATATCGTCTTGTTGTTTTTAGTATGCAATGGTGTTTTTTGCTCAGCAGGGATAAAGGTACGAATGGATGATAATCCATTCCTTAAAATCTGGCAGAAACTTCTAATAGGTCTTTTGCTTTAAACATAGCTGGATCTAAGTTGCCAATTTCATAATAGATAATGGTTCTTTTTTCATCTTTGCTCAAATGTTTGGCCAATTGCTCAGCCGCCTGATCTAAAAGTTCTTTATCAGTTTCTTCAAGTTTGAAAAGATCCCCGGCTTTGACATAGACTCCTGCTGTAAAGAAACTTCTAAGGGCTTTAAATACATGTTTGTCGGAAGTAACTTCGAAATTATTGACATCAGACAGAATTGATTTGCCAATTTTTCCATAGACCTGGATCACCTGGCCATTTCTAATGTGAATAGACCAGGAGAATAAGGGTAGGGCAATGTCCAGTGGCAAAAGATATTTAGGAAGATGACTGACGTAGTTTGCTGCATCTTTAGAATTATAAATAGAATTCGGATCTTCCGGCTTAGCCGAAATTTTACCCATATTATAGAACATCAATATACCTCGATCCACAGGAGGAACACCGGTTCGGATTTGGTATTTGACTTGGTGTAATCTAATGGTCGCTTCCAGGCTTTTGTGACTAATGGCTTTGAAAGTTTTTAGAAAATGAAAGTATTTATCTTTTGTCCCCAGGCTCCAATCGCAATCAAATTGTACTTGTTGGTAATTGAGCTGTTGATCCATGCTAAGTTTGGATAACAATCGCTGTGTATGTTCCGCCAGACTATCTATTCCAGGTAGGGTTAGATTTTCGAAAGTCTGGTTGGTGATAAAAATGACCGGAATAACCTGCGAAGTATTTATTCCTTGTGTGAAATGAATGACTGCTTCCGGATAAGCCCGATTTTCTTTTGCATTCCATTTAATGTCAAAAAAACGGAGATATAGTTTATGCCCTGCCACTTTTTCCAGAATCTCTTGCTGCGGTTGCTCCAGGGAGAAACTTTGTTTCCAATAATAGAAAGCAGTATCAGCCTTGCCAGAAGGGGAGCAGGAGGCTAAAAAAGCAATACTAAGGAGTAAGCACAGGCGTAAAAGGAAAAAGGAGTACTTCATAATTCATTTTGATAGATGCGGCAAAGTTAAACTTATGTATGGATCCAAAATATTTTTTGGAAATAACAATTATTCATTTACTTTTGTACTGTAATAAAAATAATTACAGAATGAACAACGCAAGATTCGCCATTTCTTTACATATCCTGACTTTGCTGGAAAAAGCAAAAGGAGACTTGCTGTCTTCTGATTATATCGCTGGAAGCATCAATATCAATCCTGTTCTGGTTAGAAAAGAATTAATCAACCTTAGAAATCAGGGTTTTGTGGAAAGTAAGGAGGGTAAAAATGGGGGTAGTTTCTTGTCAAAATCAGCAGATAGCATTACCTTAGATCAGATTTACACCGCTGTACGGCAAAATAACTTATTAGGAACTTCTAAAAATGAGCCTAATCCACAATGCCCGGTAGGTAAACAAATCAATCAGCATTTAAATTCGTTATATGATAGTACTGAACAGGTTTTAATCCAGGAATTGTCTAAGAAAACTTTAGCTGATTTTAGCAAGCAGTTCATTTGATTTTTTTTACCTATAACTGTAACAAATAATATTACAATATATAATAATTAAAATAGAAAAGATGAAAGTATCATTAATTGGAGCAAGTGGCTTTGTAGGGGCACACTTATTAACAGAATTATTAAATCGTGGTCACCAGGTAACAGGGATTGTAAGAAACGCTGCTCAGGTGAAAGAAAACAATGCACAGCTCACAGTGAAAGCGGTGGATGTCCTGAATACGGTTGAATTAGCAGAAGCCATCAAAGGATCTGATGCAGTGATCAGTGCTTTTAATGCGGGTTGGACCAATCCAAATCTTTACGATGATTTTCTAGCGGGCTCAGAAGCCATTCAAAAAGCAGTGAAAGATGCTGGTGTACCTCGTTTAATTGTGATCGGTGGTGCTGGAAGTCTATTTATTAACGGTGCTCAACTGGTAGATGGACCTGATTTTCCGGCGGATTATAAAGCTGGAGCAACTGCTGCAAGAGATTACCTGAATGTACTAAAAAATGAAGAAGCATTAGATTGGACCTTTTTTAGTCCGGCAATAGAAATGCACCCAGGAATTACTACGGGACGTACAGGTCAATACCGTATAGGGACAGAGCATCCAGTATTTGATGAAGCTGGAAGAAGCTCACTTTCTGTGCAGGATTTGGCGGTTGCCATCGTTGATGAATTGGAACAACCTCAACATATAAAACAGAGATTTACTGCGGGCTATTAGTCAGTTGATGATTTCAAATGTCTCAAATAATAATAGCCAATTAAGAATGGAATGTGAAGGCCTTTCCCCTGGCAATGTAGCGCTGAACCAGGAGAAAGGCTTTTTTTGAATTGCTTTTATTCTTTTTAAGAAAAAGAGTTTTATATAAAGGCAGAGGTGTGGATTGAAATAATGACTTTTCGGTTACTGGATTTTCAGCTGATATTCTGGTACTTTTGCGGAGAATATATAACGAATGCCAAGACAGATTATAAGAAAACATTATCGAAGAGCAAGGTACGTATTGTACCGCGAGACCTTAATTGATGCCAAAGAGCATGTGCTGACTTTTATTGGCTCATTTATAGGAATTGGTTTAATTGGGCTATTGAATAGCCAGTACATGGTAGCCAACGACAATTTATTTATGATTGGTTCATTCGGGGCCTCCTCAGTATTGATTTATGGAATTATCAATAGTCCGCTTGCACAGCCTCGAAATCTGATCGGTGGTCATGTCATCTCTGCAATTATTGGGGTAACGATGTTGAAAATTATCCCAAATGAAGTCTGGATCGCAGGGGCATTAGCCGTTTCTCTTTCTATCGTAGCGATGCAAATCACGAAGACGCTCCATCCACCAGGTGGTGCAACTGCATTAATCGCAGTAACTGGCGGTGCGAAAATTAAGGAAATGGGTTACCTATATGTTTTCAGCCCTGTGTTTACGGGGGTTATGATTCTATTTCTAGTTGCTCTGGTATTCAATAATATGAGGCATCGTCATTATCCAGCTAAGCCGATCTTTAGGAAGAGAAAGCATCCTAAACAGGGGCAGGTGAGTTCTTAAAATAGAGATGGCCTTGAATTAGGGGCGATCTTGAAGGAATAATGATCCTGCGGAAATTACCCTAAAACATCATTTCATTTTTTTGATGCCCATTGCGTATTGCATTCCAGCCCATAAATGTTGTAAGAATAATGGCTCAGTATAGGATTCTGCAGTATGTCCTAGTCCGGTATAGAAAACCCTTCCTCCCTCAAAATCATGGTACCATGCCATAGGATGCTGCTGGCCGTTGCTGCCTCCCTGATAACTGCTTTCCTGAAGATTGAGTAATACATTTATAGTCGGAGAAATGTCCTTAAAGTTATACCATTCGTCTTTTCTGTTCCATACCTCGGGTAGATGCGCCGTAGCAATGGTCTTCGGATCGATCACTTCTAAGTTTGCGAACTGCTGTGCAGGGTGATTTACAAAATAAGCACCAACTAATTTCCCATACCATGGCCAGTCGAATTCCGTATCTGTAGCCGCATGCACTCCAACAAAGCCACCTCCCGAACGGATATAAGCCTCAAATGCTTTTTCCTGCTGAGGATTTAGTACATCACCGGTGGTATTCAGGAATACAACTGCCGCGTATTGTTTTAAGTTCTGGGTATTGAATTTTTGAGCATCCGTAGTTGTATCTGCTGTAAATTTATAGGCTACTGCCATCTTTTGTAAAGCGACAACACCTTCTTTAATCGAAGAGTGATGAAATCCTGATGTTTTAGAAAATATCAGGACCTTTTTTTGCTGAGCAAAGACGCTGGAATTACTGTTAAAAGCGAAAATAACCAAAAGGACGAAACTGAGGTGTCTATACATAATTAAGGAGCTTGAAGACTAATATATCATTTATACTTTATAATCCCCAAGCATTCATCTTTTACTTAGATTTTTAGCATCGGTTTGTTTTCTGTGAGGAAATAATATTAATAATGATTTAATTTTTAGCAATAAAAGCTTGGTAATTTTCTAAATAATGCAGTTGTTAGTCTTATCGGTAATCAGAGCGGTTACTGTTATGAACCTTAATGAATTGTCATTATATGAAGAATTTTAGAAATAGTGTTTACCTCACAGGTCTTGCAGGTGGAGATCCTACAGTGGTTAATTTTTCCGAGGAAAAGAAGGTAGCAAGAGTAAGTCTGGCCATTAATGAGTTTTATAAGACCCAAACCGGGGAGGCCGTTTGTCAGACGCAATGGATCAACCTGGTTTTCTGGAATAAGAAAGCAGATCTTGCACAATTACTTATTAAAAAGGGGGTCGGGATCAGTATTGAAGGCAGCTTAAAAGTGCAGGCTTATACAGATAAGTTAGGGGAACAGCGCTCTAGCACAGAGATTTTTGTAAACCAGCTGGAGTTGATTACAGCAACTGAATGATAAAGAAAACAAAAGCATTTCGGATGAGGATGAACCAACACCCGAAATGTTTAATTTAAGCATTTCGGATGAGGATGAACCAACACCCGAAATGTTTAATTTCTTTTCAGTTGTAAGGATAAGCCGGCATAGAAGTTTCTACCGGCTGCAGCATTATAATAACGCCCGCCAGCAGCATTCAAGTCGTTGCCAAGGCTATATTTCTGGTTCAGCAGGTTATCTGCTCCGGTAAATAGTGACAGGTCAGATTTACCTAGCTTTAAGCCCTTCCAGTTTAGTCTGGCCTGGACAAGGTGGTATTTCCTGGCATAAACAGTATTGGCATCGTTTAAAGGTACACTGGAAGTGTAATTGTGCTGTGCAAATACAGACCATTGCCCGGGGAAATAACAATCAATACTGCTGATGATGACCTGCTTCGGAACTCCAGTCAGTTGATTTCCGGAATAATCAGCTGCATTGTCTGCATAATGGTTGAATTTAAAATTACTTAAAGTAATGGCATTATAGAACTGTAAGCCACGTATGAATTTAGAGGGATTAACTGGAACCAGCCATAAAGAGAAAGTGCTTTCCAGACCCCATTGTTTGGTGCCGCCGGCATTGATGAAATACTCATTTTCATTCCCATTTAAGCGTCGAACAATGGCACTTTGCAAACGATAATAAAACCCTGTCAGGTCAATGTTGAACCTGCGGTTAGTGCTTTGGTAACGAAGGCCGATTTCATGATTCCAACCATATTCTGGTTGTAAGTCCACATTTATAATCTGGTCTGAAGCCCTGATCTCGGCTATTGTGGGCGGAGAATAACCTTTGCTGACTGTAGTGCGCAATGCAAGTTCTGGTCCCAGTAAATACGATAAGGCAATTCTTGGCATCAGCTGAAAATTAAAGCGGTTGGTTTTTTGATCACTGGCTACAGGAGCAACGCTTTGATAGGTGTATTGGTATAAATTACCGCTTGCAGATAATTCCAGCAGCCATTTGTTACGGAAATCAATATTCAAATGTGCAAAAGCAAAGTTAGACACTGCTTTTAATTGATCACTGGATTTCAATGCAGCAGGTTGGCCCATGTTATTGTTATAATTGAAAATATCAGAGGAGGTTTGCGAGCTTTCCAGTCCAATATTGAACCTGTAATTAAAACTGGCTGCTTGTTTTTGGTATTCCAGATAGGAGCGGAGTCCTAAAGTCAGCTCTTTCCGCTTCTCGTAATTGGTGATAAAAGGGTTTTTGAAATCGGTATAAGAAGAAAATAGGGAAACCACATGTTTAAAATGATCATTGATGATCCAATCATTGGAGAGGCCACCGAAAAGGGTATTGCTGTAAATCCCAGCGTTTTGCTCAATAGCACTTTTCAATGCACCAGCAGCTGGCCTGGAAGCCTGAGGCCGATCCGTGTATTGTGTGATGTTCAATCCTCCTGGAGTATTGTAATGCAGGTCAGAATAGAAAATCAAGGCTTTTAGCTTGTTTTTCTTACTATAATCAAGCTGTTGTGAAATCTGGAAATATTTTCGGTCCATGGCACTATGGTCGCGATAACCGTCACTGCGCTGGTAAGCCTGGGTGATGTTGATGCTGTATTTTTTGAATTGCTGTCCGGCAGATAAGCTCTGGCGAAAGGTACCATAAGCACCGGTTTCCAGTTTTAATATGGCGGATATACTGTCTGCGCTAAGCTGCAGCGGCTGAATCAATACGACTCCTCCGGAATTCGCACCAAAAAGACTGCTTTGCGGGCCCTTTAGGATTTGAATGCGATTTAGAGCGCTCATTTCTAATGCATTCAAGTAGCTGTTGCCTCCGGCATCTGTCAATGGAAACTCATCAAAATAGATTTTGACATTTCTGACGCCAAAAGGAGAACGGAGCAAGCTGCCACGTATGGACAAACGATAGCTGCCTGGAGAGCGTTCTTCCATGCGTATTCCAGGAACCGTATTCATCGCAGCTACCAAAGAACCTCCTGCTTGCTTGTCAAGCACAGAACGGTCAACCAAACCAATAGCGCCCGTCGCTCTTAATAAAGGCTGTGTAGAAAAATAAGGTCTGATTTCTACCTCTTTTAACTTTTTTGTCGTATCCTGCTGCTGTGCAGCTGCAGTAAAAGAAAGTAACAGCAATGAAGCCACTATAAATATTCTCATCAGAAACAAAGCTAAAATTTATACCCAAAGAAAGTATAAACCTCAGTTAAGAAAACGTAAAACTCCTTTTGTCAGCTGATAACAGCAGTGTAGCCGTATTTTATGGAAATAACAAAAAACAATTCAAGATTTTATAACGTTATGATGTTATAATTTGATCATTATGAGTACAGAAAAAAAGGATAAACTTCATCCGACAGACCTGGGAGAAACGAAAGATTTTGACAATTTATCTTATGATAAAGACAAAAATAGCTTTGTATTTGATGTAAAAGGGGAAGAAAAAGATTACGATCACCCTTTACCTTATGATACTTCGGCACCCAATGGGGAAGATAGTAGTTCTTCTTATGATGAAGCTAACCCTTATATTGGAAGCGAGTATAATGATGAAGAACAAATAGGCGAAAACCTGGAAGAGGCAGGTATGCACATAGATAACGGAGAGATTGTTGCTCTTGCTCCAGAAGATGAATTACTAGCAAGAACAGCAGAAGATGAACGCAAAGATCTTGATGAAGAAGGGTATCCCATCAATGACACTCCAGAACAGGTTAGGAAAATTAAGGGTTTACGTCAAGGTTAAACTTACGACGGAGTTCCTCTAATTTCGGGTTTTTATCAAGTAAGAACTGATACTTCTCAGTACTGGTATATAGTCGGTTTACCACTTCACGTGCTGCCTGAATAGTTTTCACAGAGATGCTGAAGTTTTTCAATCGTGGTCTGAGGAAATTCATCAGATCTACCATTTCTTCCTGTAAAAGTCCTTCCTGAAGCTTATGTTCGACCTTGGCGATGATCAGTTCTGTGCCCTCTAATTGTGGTTCAGCACCAATCATTAAGGTGTAAATGTTAATTTTTCCGGCGGTTTTTGCATTTTCCGCATATTGATTCCATAAGCTCAAAAACTGCTCGTGCGAAAAAGATTCTCTTGAATCCCCACTAATATATTTAGGTTCATCGCTGTCAGCTCCGGCAGATTTGGCATTCATATCTGTTAAAGAAGGAATGAACGTACCAGTGGTATTGCTGCCATTCAGACTGATTTTTTGAGTTAAAGCAATTTTTGAAGTAGGAGCAGTGGAAGATTTCACAGGTGCACTAAGGGCTGCTGCGGGAACAGGTTTCGGCGCCGGTTCAGCAAGGACAGGAACACTCTGGGCTGTTGGATAGGGTACAGAGGCAGGTGTAGCTACAGGCGCTGGTGTTGATGCTTGTGTTTCGGCAGAAACCTGAGATAGCATTGGCGCTGCCGGCGGACTTACATTAGTTTTTTTTTTAATCTGATTTTGGTCAGTTGCGGCGTTTTGTACAGGTTGCTGGGCAAGTTGCAGGACTGATGGAATATGACACATCTTGATCAGTGCCAGCTCCACCTGAAGTCGCTGGTTCTTGCTGTTCTTATAAATTAGGTCACACTGATTGGCAAGGTTTAAAGCGGTCAATACAAAGGAAACAGGTGTCTGCTGACTTTGGCTGATGTATTTTTGTTTAATATTCTCGCTAACCTCTAATAATTTCGTGGTTTGCGGATCTTTCGCTACCAATAAATTTCTTAGGTGACTGGCCAATCCGTTGATGAAGTTATTTCCATCAAAACCATTGTTCAGGATCTCATCAAAAAGGATCAAGGCATTGCTCACATCAGCGCTTAGCAAATATTGAGTCAGCTTAAAATAGTAATCATAATCCAGGATATTCAGGTTATCAATTACCGATTTATAAGTTAGGTTCTTATTGGTGTAACTCACAATCTGGTCAAACATGGAAAGGGCATCCCTCAATCCACCGTCTGCCTTTTGTGCAATAATATGCAGGCCGTCTGCTTCTACACTGATATTTTCACGTACTGCAATTTTATTCAGTAAGCTGGAAATATCATCCACCTGAATCCTGTTAAAGTCAAAAATCTGACAACGGGAAAGGATGGTTGGAAGTATTTTATGTTTTTCTGTAGTAGCTAATATAAATATAGCATAGGATGGCGGTTCCTCTAATGTTTTCAGAAAGGCATTAAATGCATTTGCCGAAAGCATGTGTACCTCATCAATGATATAGATCTTATATTTTCCTGCTTGAGGCGGAATGCGTACCTGTTCAATCAGACTACGGATGTCGTCAACAGAGTTGTTGGATGCCGCATCTAATTCGTGAAAATTAAAAGAATGACCGGTTTGAAAAGAAACGCAGGAATCACAAGTACCACAAGCTTCCTGTTCAGGAGTCAGATTGGTGCAATTGATCGTTTTGGCAAGAATCCTTGCGCAAGTTGTTTTACCCACTCCCCTCGGCCCACAGAATAAAAAAGCCTGAGCTAATTGATTATTCTTGATGGCATTTTTAAGTGTACCTGTAATGTGATGTTGACCAACAACGGTTTCAAACGTTGCCGGACGGTATTTACGGGCTGAAACTATAAAATTCTCCATTCGCCAACGAAATTATAAATTTTTTATGGAGCAGAGGGGATTTGTTGGAAAATAAAATGATCTGCTTTGGAATTTTTGGTTTTTATGTTTTCTTAATTGTAAATTTCATGTATATTTGCGCAAATAACGTAAACTTCATTTATGAGACGCTTTCTTTTCGGGCTCTTTATGGTTCTTCCATTCCTGAGCTACGCCCAATCCAATTTCCAAAAAGGATATTTGATCACTAATAAAAAAGATACCTTGAAAGGTTGGATCGATTACCGGGAACTGGCACACAATCCAACTTCAGTAAGTTTTAGTGACAATGGTCGTACAGAAACGAAGGTATATACGCTAAAAGATTGCGCCGAATTCCATATCAATTATGATAACACGACCTATCGACGTTTTTTAGTAGACATCACTACGGCTTCAATTGAATTCTCTGAACTTACTGACAAGATAGATAAGAGTTTCAGAACGGACAGTGTTTTCCTTCTGGTACTGCAGGAAGGACCAAATGTTACGCTTTATAGCTACACAGACCGAATTAAAGAAAGGCTTTACATTCAGGATAAAACTGATGCAGTTCCGGTTGAACTGATCAGAGAGCTTTCTCATCAGCCGAAGGATCCGAGTAAAATAATGATCAATATTCAATATGTCAGACAGTTAATGAGTTTGGTCAGGAAATATGGGAAATGGACGGAGGCTATGGAGAGAAAACTTTCAATATTAGATTACCAAAGAAAAGAGCTGATTAGGATCGTGCTAGTGATCAATGATCAGCAGCTGGCGCCTTCAAAATTTCCTAAAACAAGATGGTTTGCAGGACTGAATATGGACCTGGGACGTACTAAATTTGAAGGATCGTCCGGACTGGCTTCAAAAGAAGCGAAATCAAAGACAACTGTAAGCCCAATGGTTAATGGCGGGGTTGATGTTTTCGTTAATCCGGCTATCCGTAAACTAGTGTTTCGTACAGAACTTAGCCTGGTTAAAACCAATAGCGAAGTTTCAGGTCCAAGAGGATATGATGCCTTTGATATGCTCACTGCCACATTGAGCTCAGGTATTTTATACCACCTTTATAGCAAAGAGAATTTTAAGATTTATATGAGTGGAGCATTTGGGATCAATTTTTCTGATTTCAGCAAGCACAGCGGATATAAGATCTTGGATGGGGCCCTTAACGAATTTAAAGTAGATTATTCATTAACGATGAGGACCATACACCTTTCTTTTCCTGTTCATGTGGGTGTAGTACTGAATAAAAAGATGGAATTCCTTGCAGGCTATAATTTCCCCACCAACATGGTGGATTACGTACATATAGGGATGTACAGACAACGAATGAGGGTTGGATTCAACTATCTTTTTGGTAAATACTAATGATTAAAATTTATAATATATGAAGCGTATTTTTCTTTTCTTAATGATGGCTATTCCTGCCATTGGAATTGCTCAGTCTAATTTCCAAAAAGGGTACTTAGTGACAAATGCGGGAGATACCCTTAAAGGATATATTGATTATAGGGAAGGATTGAAAAACCCGACTTCATTTGTCTTTAAAACCGAATTAAATTCAGCAGCCCCTAAGACTTACACGTTAAAAGATTGTACAGCCTGGCACATTGATGATATGGTATCCTACCAACGTTTTCTGGTAGACATCAGTTTAGGTTCAGTTGAAATTTCTAAAATCTCCTCCCTGGTGGATACTGCATCTAGAAGAGATACTGTCTTTCTACAAGTATTGCAATCAGGGCCGAATGTGACTTTATATGCTTACGTGGACCACATCAAAACCAGGTTTTACATCTTAGATAAAACCGATATTCTTCCTACAGAATTAGTGATGCAGCTATATTATAGAGATGATGAATCTGGAAAGCTCATCACCAACCTGAGGTATGCCCGTCAGTTATTAAGCCTGATGCAAAAGTATGACAAGTTGACGCCGCCAAATGAACGTAGACTGTCGACATTAAAATATGAGGAAGATGAGCTCATTAAGGTGGTGGCTTTAATTAATGGTCAGGAGAGAATTAAGTCTAAGTATAAGCAATTCAGGTGGTTTGCTGGACTTAGTCTGGACATGGCAAATACGAAGTTCCGGGGGGAAACTCCACTGGCCTCATCAGATGCAAAATCAAAAACATCTTTCTCGCCAATGTTTAGCGGTGGTGTTGATTTATTTGTAAATCCTGCAATCCGAAGACTGTTATTTCGCGTAGAAATGGCTTTCGTAAAGAGTAACAGTGAAGTAAGCAGCCCTGCAGGAGGAAACTCCTTTGATCAGTTGAATTTTATACTCGGCCCTTCCATACTTTATCACGTTTATAATGCTGATCACCTAAAGGTTTTTGTGAGTGTAGGAGCAGGCCTGAATTATTCAAAAGTCAATAATCTGGTGAATTTCAAATATGAAAAGGAGATCCTGACTGATGATATGAGAAAAGTTGCGGTTCCGCTTGAACTGGAAAAATTTTACTTAACCATTCCTATTAATGTAGGAGTGGTGCTGAATAAAAGAATCGAATTGCTGGCCGGTTATAGCGTTCCTACTTCCATGACTAGCTACGTTTATTATAGTGCAGAGCGACAAAGATTTCGTGTCGGTCTTAACTATCTGTTTGGTAAACACTAAGATGATTTGATTTTTAATATATAATTGCTACATTTGCATCCCCGTATTTGATGCGGGAAATAAACATAAATTAATCATAACAATGAATCAGTACGAAACTGTTATCGTTCTAACCCCGTTGTTATCAGAAGAGGTTGCTAAAGAGGCATTAGCCAAATTCAGCAAAATCATCACTGATAGCGGAGCCGAGATTGTTCAAGAGGACAATTGGGGTTTGAGAAAATTAGCGTATCCGATTGAAAAGAAAGCAAGCGGATTCTTCCACCTTACAGAATACAAATCTTCAGGTGAATTAGTAAGTAAATTGGAATTAGAACTAAAACGTGATGAGCGTGTTCTACGTTTCCTTACCATTAGATTAGATCGTCATGCGGTTGCGTATAATGAGAAGAAACGCAGTGGTGCTTTTAACAAAAAACCTAAGAAAGAGGAGGTTGCAGGATAATGGCTAAAGATCAAATACAATATGTTACTGCTCCAAAAGTGGACGATAACAGAAAAAAATATTGCCGTTTCAAAAAGAACGGAATTAAATATATTGATTACAAAGACGCAAACTTTTTGTTAAAGTTCATCAATGACCAAGGTAAAATTTTACCTCGCCGTTTAACCGGTACTTCATTGAAATTCCAACGCAAAGTGGCACAAGCGGTAAAACGCTCACGTCATATTGGTTTGTTACCTTTTGTTGCTGACCAATTAAAATAGGAGCTGAGAAATGGAAATTATTTTAAAACAAGATATCAAATCCCTAGGGGAGAAAGACGATATCGTTAATGTAAAGCCAGGATACGGTCGTAACTACTTAATCCCTCAAGGATTCGGTCAGTTGGCTACTCCTTCAGCGAAAAAAGTATTAGCAGAAAACTTGAAACAAGCTGCTTTTAAACAAGATAAAATTAAGAAAGATGCTGATGGTATCGCTGCACGTTTAGTAGATGTGAAGTTAACTATCGGTGCTAAAGCTGGTGAAACAGGAAAGATTTTTGGTGCAGTAAACACTATTATGATTTCTGATGCATTGAAACAACAAGGTTTTGATGTTGACCGTCGCCGTATCACTTTCGAAACTGAACCTAAATTTGTTGGTGAATACATAGCCAACTTAAACTTACACAAAGAAGTGAAAGTTAAAGTTCCTTTCGAAGTTGTAGCTGAGTAATCTTATCTGCACGATATAAAAAGGGTTCTGATTTATCAGAGCCCTTTTTATATTGCCTTTTTTGCCAAACAACAGATATGGAATTCCCCAATCTTCTTACCTTTGAGTAATGGCAACTAAGAAACGCAACCCTCGTAAAACTAAATCCCCTTTATTTCAAAAGATCACCCGCATAGTTACCAAAGTATTCCTTTGGTTTTTGATGGTATCTGTGCTTTGGGTATTGTTTTATCGATTTGTAAATCCGCCCATCACCTTGTTAATGGTCCAAAGGAATATCGAGCGTAAAGCCGATGGCAAGCCTTATAAAATGGAAAAGAAATGGGTAGACTTTGATCAGATTTCAGACAATATGAAAAGGGCTGCTGTATCTGCAGAAGATCAACTTTTCCTAAAACACATCGGCTTCGACGTAAAAGCGATCGAAAAGGCTTTTACTGCCAATCAAAAAGGTAAAAAGATTAAGGGAGGAAGTACGATCTCTCAGCAAACTGCCAAAAATGTATTCCTATGGCCAGGTCGCTCCTGGATCCGTAAAGGTTTTGAAGCTTATTTTACTTTGCTCATCGAAATCTTTTGGAGCAAAGAGCGCATATTAGAAGTCTACCTCAATGTGATAGAAATGGGAGATGGGATTTATGGTGCCGAAGCCGCTTCACAGGCTTATTATGGAAAATCCTGTACTAAGCTGAGCAGGGCACAGGCCGCATTAATTGCCGCGTGTTTTCCAAACCCTATCCGCTGGTCGCCGAAACATGCAACTCCTTATATTCGCCACAGACAATACCTGATCATGAAAAATATGCGCAGATTAGGTCCGCTTGATTTTTAGTCTGTTTATATGATAATGGTTAGATTTCTATAACTTTAACCGGCTTTAACATTATAATATGCTAAGAAAGATGATGAACTTTAAAATAAACTATCTTTTATCCTGCTTGCTGCTCTTTTTTTGCAGCACAGTTTACGGACAGCAGAAATATGTAATGGTGATTCATGGCGGTGCCGGAACCATCCTGAAAAAGAACATGAGCCCTGAAAAGGAAGCGGCCTATGTAGCTGATTTAACAAAGTCTTTACAGGCTGGGTACAATGCGATCAAAGCAGGTAAATCAAGCCTGGATGCTGTAGAAGCAGCGATTCAGGTGATGGAAAATTCTCCTTTATTTAATGCAGGTAAAGGTGCTGTTTTTACCCATGACGGTAGAAATGAAATGGACGCTGCGGTGATGGATGGTAAAACATTGATGGCCGGAGCTGTTGCCGGAGTAACCGTAATCAAAAATCCGATTAGTGCAGCAAGGGCAGTGATGGAGAAATCCGAACATGTGATGATGGTGGGACCAGGTGCCGAAGCTTTCGCTAAGCAGGCAAAACTGGACATCGTGGATCCTAAGTATTTCTTTACTAAAGAACGTTGGGATGGCTTGCAAAAGGCGATCCAGCAGGATTCTGTGAAAGCGGTGCTGGATCACGGTAGTAAGAAAACGGAAAAATTGGGAACCCAAAATAGTGATTACAAATTCGGTACAGTGGGTGCTGTGGCATTAGATAAAGCAGGGAATCTCGCTGCAGGAACTTCTACCGGTGGTATGACCAATAAAAAGTATGGGCGGGTTGGAGATGCACCAATTATCGGTGCAGGAACTTATGCAAACAATGCGACAGCAGGAATTTCCTGCACTGGCTGGGGAGAGTTTTATATAAGAAATGTAGTTGCCCATGATATTTCAGCCATGATGGAATATAAAAACATGACCGTAGCAGAGGCTTCAAAAGCAGCCCTGGAAAAAGTAGGTAAAATGGGTGGAGATGGAGGTTTAATTGCCATGGACCAGCAAGGACACGTGGCTATGCCCTTCAATACCGCAGGGATGTATCGTGGTACGATTACTGCAGACGGAAAAATAGCGGTATTCATCTATAAATAAAAAAATCTATATATAAAAAAACCTGAATGGAGCGATTGAATTTCAATCGCTCCATTCAGGTTTAATGCTGTTATTGAGGACTATAACAAATGTGCAAACACTTTGCTATGCCAGCTTTGCTCAAAAGGAACTTCCCATTTGGTCTGGAATTCTTCCAATGTCTGAACCATATTGTTAAATACAGTCGTTTCCTGGTTTACTTTTTTAATGCTCACTAAGGTCTCGAAATCTTCTTTGTTGGTTACGATCACCTGATCGTCGATCTTATAGGCCATGTTAAACCTGTTGAAAAGATCTATGCCGTATTCCTGTTCAATTTCTTTAATCACCCTTACGGAGGCATCTATAGAACATCCCGTTACGCCAGCACTCGCTTCATCTACTGTAAGGACAATAAAGAAGTTGTATAGTACCGATGCTTTGGCAGCTAATTGATGGCCGTGCGCTTTCCAGTTTGCCGCAAATTCATTCAGTTTTTGCTGAATGGCATCGGCTTCAGTTTCCGTGAATGCACGGTTGCTTTGGTATACCCAAACTTTTGATTGTGGAGAAAAAGACATACCTCAAATTTAGTAATTTATTTAAATTGATTTCTCTAAAACGTGATCATGATGAAAAAGTTTACATTAAACTTGAAAATATGCCTCTGGGTATTGTCATGCCTGATTTTTATGGCTTTTAAAGTGCAATCCTTTCTGGATGAGGAACTTGTTTATCTTCAGAAAAGGCTGTTGGAGTTGTATGATCATACAGCCGAAAACCAGGAAGTAGCACGTTATGAACTGAATGTTACCAACAGTGGTTTCTGCCGATATAAACGTTTTTTCTCAAATGGAAAAGTGGAGTACTTCTCTTTTAACCTGATGAAATTTAAAGGATTAGACTATGCTGAAACGGATACCACCGGAAGGTTGTTTTTCCTCACCAGGGGTGAGGATGTAATCGTACAAACCTATAATGATAAAAAGGATGGGGATGTAGATAGCATGGCTTCCTTTATGGTGATCCCTACAAAAAAGCTAGAACCAAAAGACTTAACCGAACTCTCCAACCGACTGATTAAAATGAATGGGCAGCTACAGGTTCAGAAATAGTATATACTGCAGTTTCTACATACCTGGAGGCTACAATGATCTCTGTTTCGAGCGCGTGCTCTTTAAATAAACTGGCGACCAAATCCGGACAATTATTGTCTTTCGAAAGGTGAGAAAGCAGCAGATGACTCATGAAACTAGGTTTATGTGTGGTAAAGAGTTCCAGTGCCTGCTTATTGGACAAGTGACCTCTTCCTCCACTGATCCTTTGTTTTAGGAAATAAGGATAAGCACTTTTACTCAGTAAATCATCGTCATAATTGGTTTCCAGAAAAGCAGCATGACACTGTTTAAAATAATGAGTCAGTTGTTCACAAACGGCTCCCAGATCGGTAAAGACACCAATATTTGTCTCGCCATAGGAAACCATAAAGCTGTAAGGTTCTGAAGCATCATGTATTTTAGGGAAACCTATAATGGATAAGTTTCCTACAATGATGGCCTCATGGCTTGGTAAAGCTCTGATTAAATCAGGTCTAAGCTCAAATTTACAGCCTTTTAAAGTTCCTGGGCTAATGTATACCGGTAAGTTGAATTTTTTAGAAAGAACAGAAAGCCCTTTGATGTGGTCTGTGTGCTCATGGGAAATGAAAATCGCCCTCACTTTATCCATGCTCAAGCCTAATCTTGACATTCTCTTTTCTGTCTCCTTGCAAGAGAGTCCGGCATCTACCAGGATCGCATCCTCGTTATTGCCGACGTAATAGCAATTGCCATTACTCCCTGAATTTAAGGAGGCAATAGAAAGTGGGTTATAAGCCATTCGCTCTGGCGGTAATTTCTGCAATATCTAACACCTGTACATTTTGATCCTGATCTTTCATTTTCACACCGTCACTCAGCATGGTCATGCAGAATGGACAAGAAGCCGCGATTACTTGTGGCTGAGTTTCCAATGCTTCCTCAATTCTCTCGATATTGATGTCTTTATTTCCTTTTTCAGGCTCTTTGAACATCTGTGCACCACCGGCACCACAGCATAATCCATTAGATTTGCAGCGTTTCATTTCCACTAACTGCGCATCAAGTACTTCCAGCGCTTTACGAGGCGCTTCATACACATCATTCCCGCGGCCTAAATAACAAGGGTCATGATAAGTGATCTTTTTTCCTTTGAAGCTTTCTCCGCCTTCCGCTTTAAGTTTTCCATCATTGATCAGGTCTTGTATCAATTGAGTATGGTGGATCACTTCATAGCTGCCGCCTAACCCCGGGTATTCGTTTTTAATAG
This sequence comes from Pedobacter polysacchareus, assembly GCF_019802255.1. GTDB lineage: Bacteria > Bacteroidota > Bacteroidia > Sphingobacteriales > Sphingobacteriaceae > Pedobacter > Pedobacter polysacchareus. The sequence goes on from NZ_JAHYSS010000004.1 coordinate 558,992, forward strand.
TATTGAAACAATGAGGACATCCGGTTACAATCTTTTTAATATTGTAGCCATTCAGTACCTCTATATTGGTCATGGCCTGCATTTGGAAAAGAAACTCATTTCCTGCGCGTTTTGCCGGATCTCCTGTACAACTTTCTTCCGTTCCCAGAACGGCATATTTAATGCCTACATGGTGCAGGATCTTACATATATCACGAGTGGTTTTTTGCGCCCTTTCATCATAACTTCCAGCACAGCCTACCCAAAAAAGGATTTCTGGTTCTTCGCCTTTCGCTATCATTTCTGCCATTGTAGGCACTTCAAAATTTAGTTGCTCGCTCATCTTAGCTAAATAACAGATTTAATATTTTGATTAACTTTTCTTGGCCCAGTTCAACCTGTCGGCCGGAGAATATTTCCATGGTGCACCATTGTTCTCAATGTTGCCCAGCATGGCATTGATACTGGCCGGAGCCTGTGACTCTTCCATCACCGCATATCTTCTCAGTTCGGTGATGATGGCCAATGGGTCAATGTTGATTGGACAGGCATCTGTACAGGCATTGCAGCTGGTACAGGCCCATATTTCTTCCCTGCTGATGTACGAGTCGATCAGCGACTTTCCATCATCAAATCCGTTTCCTGTTTTGTCAATGTTTTTTCCTACTTCCTCTAAACGGTCGCGGGTATCCATCATGATTTTTCTTGGAGACAATAGCTTCCCAGTGATATTTGCCGGACATACCGAGGTACATCTACCACATTCTGTACAAGTGTAGGCATTCATCAGATTCACCCAGCTCAGGTCGTTCACATCTTTAGCGCCAAATCTGCCAGGTTCTGCTTCTGGTGGACTAAATGAGGGATCCAGCATGGCTTTTACCTCATTGGTCACACTCTGCATATTGGTAAATTCTCCTTTAGGCTCCAAATTGGAGAAATAGGTGTTTGGAAATGCGAACAAAATGTGGAAGTGTTTTGAGTAGGGAAGGTAGTTCAGGAAGGCTAATATTCCAATGATATGGAACCACCAGCAGCCTCTTTCTATCGCAATCAGTGCCCCTTCCGAGTTTGGCAATAAGTTCGTCAGGTACTGGCTCACCGGAAAAGATCCGGCTACTGTATAATGTGAGGCACCCATGGCCTGTAATTTTGCATCTGCTGCATTCATTAATAAGAAGGCAGTCATCAATAAGATCTCTGTGATCAAAATATAGTTGGCATCAGATTTAGGCCAGCTCTTCATCTCCACACCACTGAACCTTTTTAATTTGAGCACATTTCTTCTGATCAGGAATACCGCACAGCCTAACCATACGCCTAAAGCCAGAATTTCAAAAGACCCAATTAAAAAGTTATAAATAGGTCCAAGGCCACCAAAAATCCGGTGTGTACCGAAAATTCCATCAATCATGATCTCTAATACCTCGATATTGATGATGATAAATCCTGCATAAACGATCAGGTGCAGAAAAGCAGGAACCGGACGGAAGAACATTTTTGTTTGTCCAAGGGCTACTTTGACCATGGTCATGAACCTTTTTTGAGGTTGATCAGTGCGATCTGCCGCTTTCCCTATGCGGATATTGCGGATCACTTTCTTTAAATTATAACTGAACAAGGCTACTGCTGCCAGTGTAATTGCTATAAATAGGATTTGTAACACCATATTTCTGATTCTGATTATAGTCTGGCTAAGTTAAAAGAAATCCTGCAAAACAAATTACTATGCAAGCATAAAAATAAGCTTTATTGCCTTTTTAAATAAAAAAAGAAGATTTATATTTGAATTACAAAAAAAGATGCTACATTTGCAATCCCAAATAAGGGACAAGATTATTAAACGGTGCGGTAGCTCAGTCGGTAGAGCAAAGGACTGAAAATCCTTGTGTCGCCGGTTCGATCCCGGCCCACACCACTTCAAAAGCTTCAGAGAAATCTGGAGCTTTCTTGTTTTATCAACTTTTATATTTCCTTTTAACTTCTTTCCAGAACATCATGAAGATGCAATGGCTAACTAAGGTCATGGCTAACTTTAACTAAACGGTCTTATCCGGATAGAATAGAGCGAGGACTGACCTAGGCTAATTGATAAACAATGTTTAAATGTACTGATGACCATTTTTTTTAAAAAAATATCCCTAATAGATTTCATTGGTTTATAAATAGTTAGGTTCATTTTTTTAATTCAGCACCCATAATTGTTTAACTATTTTCAAATAATATTTTGTTTTTCAAAAAAAGACCCTACATTTGCAATCCCAAACAACGGGACAAGATTATTAAACGGTGCGGTAGCTCAGTCGGTAGAGCAAAGGACTGAAAATCCTTGTGTCGCCGGTTCGATCCCGGCCCACACCACTTCAAAAGCTTCAGAGAAATCTGGAGCTTTCTTGTTTTAAAGATTTTTTTCGCGTTATTTATTGGAACCTTTTAATTATCTTTCTTTTCATCCCTCGAAATTCATCATGAAAAATAAAAATCAAGGCTTTTTAAAGAAGTAAAATGAGCAAGAAGGTATCTATTAAAGACATCGCAAAATTAACCAATACATCAATTACCACGGTTTCCTTTGTTTTAAATGGCAAAGGACATATCAGTAAAGAGATCAGCAAGAAAATTCTGGATACCGCCAAAGAGATCGGCTATGAACCCAATAGGATGGCGATCGGTCTCCGAACCGGTGTTTCTAAAGTAATTGGTCTGGTGGTAGAGAATATTGGTGGACCGTTTTTCGGCGAGATGAGCAAGGTGATCGAGGCAGAGGCAGAAAAATCTGGCTACCGCATCATCTATTGCAGCACAGACAATAATGTTAAAAAGGGGAAAGAAGCCATCCGTATGCTGACACAGCAATTGGTAGATGGCTATATCATTACGCCTTTTAAAGGGCTGGAAGAAGAAGTTCTGAAACTTATTGATCAGGGGAAGCCAGTGGTGCTGGTAGATGGGTATTTTCCCGGTCTTAACATTTCCCATGTGCTGGTCGACAATTATAACAGCGTGCTAAAAGCAGTCAATTGTTTTATTGAAGGAGGATATAGAAATATAGGTTTTGTGACTTCAGATCTGGATTTGATTCAATTGGATGAACGTTTGTCTGGTTATAAAAGCGCTTTAATCAGTAATGGGATCAAAGAAAATCCAGCGTTGATTTTTAAACTGCCCTATCTCCTGGATAAATCAGAAGGACTGAAACAAATTAAAGCATTTATAAACGCACATCCCGAAATGGATGCCATTCTGTTCACCACAAATTATCTCGGAGTGATGGGCATCATCAGCGTTAAAGAATTGGGACTGCGTATTCCTCAGGATCTGGCCTTTATCAGTTTTGACGATACAGAGATATTCAGTGTCTACCCACCTGGAATTACTACCATTCAACAGCCCGTTTACCAAATTGCAAAATATGGCATTGATATTTTACTCTCTCAAATGAAAGGGATTACGCCGGAAAATTCTGCTGCAACGAAATTGCAGATCGCATCAAACCTTATAGAAAGAGGCTCAACGGTCGCAAAAAGCGAATCTTGATGGCGACTTGTGAATTGAAAGTCATAACACGTAGGGGCTTGGATATAGGAAGCAATTTGGTCGTACTTTTGTGTTTATTTAATTCACATGAAGAAAGAACTGACTTCCATTCCATATTCTGTATTGGATCTGGCTACTGTTATAGAGGGGAAAACTCCTGCTGATACTTTTAAAAATAGTTTAGACCTCGCGCAGCATGCGGAAAATTGGGGTTATCATCGATATTGGCTGGCCGAACATCACAACATGATCAGCGTAGCAAGCTCTGCAACTTCTGTCGTGATTGGACACATTGCTGGTGGAACAAAGACAATCAGGGTAGGCTCTGGGGGTATTATGCTGCCAAACCACTCTCCATTGGTGATTGCTGAGCAATTCGGTACACTGGAATCTTTGTATCCGGGAAGAATTGACCTCGGATTAGGAAGAGCACCTGGTACTGATCAGGTCACTGCAATGGCGATTCGCGGCGAAAGGATGAATGCTGCCAATAGCTTCCCTCAGGATGTATTGAAACTCCAAGCGTATTTCTCTGCCGAAAACAGCAATAGCAGTGTCAGGGCAATTCCTGGTGAAGGCTTAGATATTCCGATCTGGATACTGGGTTCCAGTACGGATAGTGCACGTTTAGCTGCCGCTTTAGGTTTACCTTATGCTTTTGCTAGTCATTTCGCACCTGCACAATTCCTGGCAGCTATTCAGATTTATAGACAAAACTTTAAACCTTCGGAGGATTTGAAAGAACCGTATGTGTTGGCTTGTGTCAATGTTGTTGCTGCGGATACTGATGAAGAAGCGAACAAAATAGCCACCTCATTGTACCAGTTGTTCAGAGGAATCGTAACTGGAAAACGGATGCTTTTACAACCTCCTGTAGATAATATGGATGAGGTTTGGACGGAATATGAAGAAGAACAGGCTGGACAAATGTTAGCTTGTACCTTTACAGGTAATAAAGCGACAATTGCTAATGATTTACAGCAGTTTTTAGATCAGACTCAGGTGAATGAGATTATGGCTACTTCTCATATTTTTGATCATCAGGCAAGATTAAAGTCCTATAAATTGCTTTCGGAAGTTTTTAAAGGGATTTAATTAAGAGGTTTTTACAAGATGAAATAAGGGAATTTTTACACCTACATAAAAAGAGGATAGGCTAGCACAAAGCCTATCCTCTTTTTATTTGGGTTCCCGCCGATTGGAAGATTATAGCGCTTGTTTGATGTTCATAAAGCCGACTGGACGTTTTCAATCAGGGCGTTTGATGAAGGCTTTTGAAAAAGTAAAGCGTAGCAACTGGTTTTCCTGGCAACTGATACAGCAGTAGAGCTTTTCCAGCAAAATCAATTTTCTTCATCTGATCTGACAGATTTTCACTCGGATAACTGATTTTAAATTCGACCTTTCCACCTTCAGGCTTCAGTTGATAATAGAATAAGGGTTCTTTTTGAATCCATCCGCGTAAGGTTTTTTCTGAGGGCTTTAATACCTGATCGGCTCCGTTATCTGCGGCACGATACTCTGAAACAGATTCAGCTGCATTATACTTGCTTTCACAATACGCACAATCTTTGAAGAATATCTGATAAACTGTTCCCGAATTTTTAAGGAAATAGAAACTTCCTTTATAGTCTTTTCGCTGAAAGCTAAGTAAGGTATCACGGATTTTTAGCATCTGCTCGAAGCTTTTCATATCCTTTTCTATAAATTTCTTCTCTTTTCCTGGTTGATCGGTTATGTGTAGTTGTTGAATTGGTCGGTATTGAAAACTGTGATGTTCAAAATAACCTTTACCGGCATAGATATTTTCCAGGTCGTCCTGGCCAAATAATCCATCCAATTCAGGGGCTGTGATTTCTTTAACAAGATGAAGCTGTTCATCGTAGAGCCTGAATTGGTAATTGTTTTCAGGAGTTTTTTGCGCAGGTTTGATCAGTACAATGAGTCTTTTCTTATCTCTGGTTACGTAAACTCTCCGCACATCTTCTCCGGCTGCACTCAGTTTTTGTAGTTGCATGTTGGGGTTAGATGCATTAAAATCAGGAAAGTACTTTATTTCCGGATGTTTATCCTGCTTGTTGTCATTACTGCAGGAATTGAGGAAAAGCAATGACCAGCAACCTACAAAAAGTAATGGAATAGAAAGACTGATGGAAAGTTTGGGAAACATATTAGCTTTCATTATTTAAAGAAGAGGAGCTGGTAATAGCGCTTCCACAGGAACATTTCCATTGACCATTGCTGCTAATGAATTTATTAGCTTGTTGATCAGGTTTAGCGTTTCTTGATCTGTGATTTCTAAACTTGAATTGATTTTCGTTTGAATGGAGGAAATCAATACCTGGGTATCCGTGGTGATGCTGGATTCAATAATCAGTAATGTACCTAAAAGTGACTGATGACCTCTGCTCCCTGCAGTAGAAGCCGTAATTAGGGCGACAGGTTTTTTGGAAAAGTTCATCGTAGACACGGTCCAGTCGATCGCGTTCTTTAAGGTTCCTGGCACACCAACTGCGTATTCTGGAGTACAAATTAAAATCGCATCCGCAGCACTTATTTTTCTTCTGAAATTTGCTACTTGTGGATCTTCTTCTACTTTTCCATAATCCAGATCTGGGTTGAAATGGGGAAGCGTATCGATTCCTTCAAAAATTTCCACCTTAAAAATGTCTGTAGTCAGTGCGGCTATTGCCTTGATGAGGTTTCCGTTGGAGGAATTTTTTCGGGTACTTCCAGAGATGGCAAGGATATTTATTTTATGAGACATAGCCTAATAATTTCGTTTAGCACTGGCTAAAGATAGGAAATCTCCTTAGGACTGGATTTTGATCTGCCCCATTAAAAAACATATATTGCAGTTCTAAATACTTAACCAAATTTAACATGAGAAATTTCCTTCTGATCCTGTCCCTATTTGTATGCAGCGCGTTTTTTAGTCCGGTAATGGCACAAGAGACACCGGTTTTTACTGGTGCAAAAGCAACAAAAAAGCATTACAAAGCATTGTATGTTTTAAATAATGGAGAAGAAAAAAGAATCAATGGCTGCTTGCGTAACATAAAAAATGCATTGGAAGATCCTCGTCTGAAAGGTAAATTAGAAGTGGAGCTGATTGTGTTTGGAGATGGGGTAGCGGTTTACAATAAAAATAGCAGCTATGAAGCTGCACTAAAGGCTTTACAGGCTAAAGGAGTAGTTTTAGCACAATGTGAAAACACATTGAGAGAGCGAAAAATTGATAAATCTGAGCTGTTTGATTTCATTAGTTTTGTACCTTCTGGCAATGGCGAAATCATCATTCGTGAAGCTGAAGGTTGGGCAATTGTTCATCCTTAAGTTTTTGTAAGCCTAAAAAATGGCTATGTTTGCAGCACATGCATAAACTAATAAAACCCAGAATTCATCAAAATGCCGGCAGAGCGAAGTCTTTGCTGCTATTTGTATTGATGGGCTGTTTTCTACTTTCTGCGTGTGCTGTGAGAAAAGGTCTTCAATCTTTTTTTACGGAAGTTAGTCCTGTCAGCCATACGACAATGAAGCTCAATAAAATCTTGTCGTTAAGAGATTTACTGAGTACGGATGGTGGCCTTTCCTGTGCGCCAGCCATAGCTTCCGAAGATGGAAATACCATTTTTAAATCCAGTATTACGCAGCAGTCGTCATCCGGCCTGCTGTTATTTTTTCTGTTACCAACCTTTCTACTGTCTGTATTGTCGCTTAAAAAAGACAAGCTTTCCAGTGTAACTTCAGGTTTGGTTCCTTCCGGCTCTCCGGTTCCCCTGTTTATCAAAAACAGGCTTTTACTGATATAGAATCCCGCTTTTCATCTATTAGGTGTCACTCTTTCTGAGTTTCACCCTCATTACTTATTTCTAAAATTTTAATTATTGATGATGAAGAAAACCCCTCTTTATTTGACGGGTATGTTGCTGATGCTATCGGGCGTCAGTGGGTATTCGCAACAGCATAAAGAACTTTCTCTTTCCCGCTTATGGGAATTGACAGCGGATCATTATCCATCGCTTACTGAAAAGCAGGCGAGGATTGAGGAGTCCGAATATCGGAAAAAGGAATTGCGCAATGCGGCGATTCCACAAGTTCAACTACAACTACAAAACTCATTGGGCACCTTTGAAGGTACTAATGGTGCCTTTTTCCCAGTTCCGGGTGTATTTAATGTGAGTGGAAATGGTGGGACTGGCCAGCCAGGATCTGGCAGCAATACGATGAACAGCTTTGGCTCTGTGTTGATGGACTGGAAAGTATCCCAGTTTGGAAAGCAGCAGAAGATGATCGAAGCTGCGGGATATGAAGTGCAGGAAGCACAGCATAATTTGGAGGCTTCGAAGCTAGCGCTTCGTGCTAAAACCACACGTCGTTATCTGGATTTACTGTACACCAGCTCGGGTAGAACCTGGGCTGATAAAAATGCGCTTCGGGTAAGAGAGATTCTTGATTTATCCGTGAGTTTGGCTGAAGCGGGATTGAAACCTGGAGCAGACACTGCATTGGCAGCGGCGGCCTATCTACAAGCCCAGGCCCAGCAGGAAGATTGGAACGGAAAATATCAGGCCGGACAAGTGAATGTCAAGGAATTGGCACCCACACTGGTTGGGGAACAATTTGTTCCATTGCAGCAATATATGGGGAAACTCTTTGCCGTAGAAAATGCGGATTCTGTTGCCGCTAGTCATCCTTTCCTGCAAACATTAGACAAACAGCTGAGGGGACAGCAGGTACAGCAGGAAGTGATAGGAAGAAAGCAATTGCCTTCTATTTCGCTGCTGGCAGGGTTTTCCGCCCGTGGTACCGGAATAAATTCCGATGGAACTGTGCAAAATAACTATGCTTCAGGATTCAATAACGGAGCACAGAATTATCTGGTTGGTGTGGGGTTGAGTTGGAACTTAACCGGCCTTTATACCGGCTCGGTGGAGAAGAAACGCGCCCAAAAGCAAGTTGATGCCGCCCAATCCAGGTATCAGCTGCAAAAACTTCAAATGAATACCAGCTTGCAGGCAATCTCTTCAAGGATACAGGCACAGCTGAAACAGGTGTCAAAAACCGAATCGGCAGTGCAGAAAACTACCGCGGCTTATGCGCTTTATTTGTCGAGGTATGAAGCCGGATTGATTAACCTGACAGATCTCCTGCAGATTCAATCTTTATTACAGCAGGTAGAGAAAAGCAATATTGAAGTTCATCAGGAGCTTTGGACCCAGTTAAATACCAAGGCAGAGCTGAGTGGCGACTACAGTTTTCTGTTTAACCAACTTAAATAAGAACTATGAATATGATCAGGTTTGCGCTAAAAAAACCTTTAACAATAATGGTTGCCGTACTGGCGATCGCCTATTTTTCCTTTACCGCCATTAAGAATATCAATGTCGATATTTTTCCTAAAGTGGAGTTGCCGGTGATTTATATTGCCATGCCTTATGGTGGACTAACTCCTGCTTATATGGACGGCTTTATGGCCAATGAGTTTCAAAAGGTCCTCATTTTTGTATCAGGTGTAAAAGGAATTGACTTCAAAAGTGTACAGGGATTCACGTTGATGAAGCTCAGCTTTTACCCTGGTACTGATATGGCCCAGGCATCAGGAGAATTGGCCGCACAAGTGGCCAGGGCGATGGGGTTCCTACCTCCGGGTGCAGTGCCACCGCAGGTAGTCCGTTTTGATGGCAGTTCCCTGCCCATCGGACAATTGGTGTTTGAAAGTTCGCATCGCTCTATTACGGAATTGCAAAACCTCGCGTTGACTAAAATCCGGCCGATGTTTGTCACCATTCCAGGTGTTACCGCACCAGCACCTTTTGGTGGAAATGCCCGTACAATGGTAGTCAAGGTAAATCCAGAACTCATGCTTTCTTACGGTTTATCCGCAGAAGAAGTCACAATGGCTATTGCCAAAAACAATTTTCCTGCACCTGCCGGAAACATCAGAATCGGGGATCAGAACCTGATGAGTCCAGCCAATACGATGGCTACCGGACCAGAAGAGTTTTTGAATATTCCAATTAGAACCGGTTCGGGAACCAATGTTTTCGTAAAAGATATTGCCAGTGTAGAGGATGCAGCAGATGTGACCACAGGATATGCCGTGATCAATGGCAAACGATCTGTTTACCTGCCGGTCATTAAAAAAGCAGATGCGTCCACACTTAAAGTCGTAGAAAACCTGAAGTCTTCCATTCCGAAATTGAAAGCAGCATTGCCGGAAGATGTAGATGTGAAATATGTATTTGATCAGTCCCGTTATATTGAACGATCTTTAGAAAATCTGATTCATGAAGGGGTATTAGGGGCAATTTTAACTGGATTGATGGTATTTCTTTTCCTTGGAGATTCCAGGGGTGCCTTAATTGTGGTACTGACCATTCCAATCGCAATTCTTTCGGCGGTCATTATGCTCTATATGTTTGGGCAAACGATCAATGTGATGACACTGAGTGGGCTGGCCCTCGCCATAGGGATTCTGGTGGATGAGGCTACGGTAACCATAGAGAATATTCACCAACATTTTGAAATGGAGAAGCCCAAACAAAGGGCCATTCTTGATGCTCTGTTAGAAATTTCTGTCCCTAAAATCCTGATTCTTTTCTGTATTCTGGCGGTTTTGATCCCCTCTTTCATGATGACTGGGATTCCAAAAGATATGTTTATGCCATTGTCGCTGGCCGTTGCTTTTGCTATGATTGCTTCTTTTATTGCTTCTCAGACTTTTGTGCCTATTCTGGCCAACTGGTTAATGAAGCCGGAGCTTTTTCAGCACCATAAAATCGCCCTCCATAGCAAGAAATTGACAAGGTTTGAAAAGTTTAAACGTCGTTACCTGATCTTGATCCGTGGAGGACAGCAGCGAATGGTTTTAGTGGTTGGTCTGTACGCATTATTGGTCTTGGTGATGATTGGTGTTTCCGGTAAACAGATAGGTACAGATATTATGCCTGCTAGTAATAGCGGAGATCTTCAGATTCGTATGCTGGCACCAGAAGGCAGCAGACTTGAAATAACCGAAGATTACCTGGCAAAGATGACGAAGATCATCAAAGCCCAAATGCCAGAAGGTGCAGTAAAGATTAGCTCTGCTTATGTGGGTCTACAGCCTTCTGCCACTGCTATTAATCCGATTTTTCTTTTTACCAGTGCTTCACATGAAGCGGTATTACAGCTGTCTGTCGATCAAAAGATCTATACTGAGGCCATAGCAGGATTGAAAGAACAGATCAGGAATGAGCTGAACAAACAATTGCCTGAACTGCGGATCAGTTTCGAGCCGATGGAACTGGTGGAGAAAATTATGAGCCAGGGGGCGATGAATCCTGTGCAGATTAAGGTAGCTGCCGGACAAATAAAAGGAGCAGAGAAATATGCACTGAAGATGGAGAAAGAATTGAAAAATATCCCTTTTCTAAGGGATGTCCGAATTGCTGAACCGCTCAATTATCCAAGTGTACAGATTAATGTAAATCGGGAATTGGCCGCGCAATTTGGTCTGAGCATGGATGATGTGAGTAAAGCGCTAACTATGGCTACCTCTTCTACCAGATTTACCAATAAGAATCTTTGGATAGATCCGAAGTCTGGATTGGTGTTTCAGGTACAGGTTCAGGTGCCGGAACCAGATATGGAATCTTTAGATAAGCTGCGTTCTTTGCCACTTAAAACCGGACAATCGCGCCCGGTATTGGAAGACGTAGCTACACTGGAGATGGTAAAATTACCAGCACAAGTGAACCGTCAGGGGCCAAACAGGTATGTGACCGTCCTGGCAAATATGCATGGTGCAGACCTAGGAGCTGCTTCTAAAGCAGTGGATGAGGTTTTAAAGAAGGTAGGTGAAGTGCCTAGAGGGGTAATCGTCAGCTCAGAAGGTTTGATGCCATTATTGGAGGAAACCTTATCGGGGTTACAAACCGGATTGGCGGTTGCGATTGTGGTGATTTTCCTGATGTTGACTGCCTATTATCAGTCTTTCGCTTTGTCGGGATTGATCCTTGCAGTAGTTCCTGCGGTAATTGGTGGAAGTTTACTGATGCTACTCGCTTGTGGAAGTACATTAAACCTACAATCCTATATGGGCATCATCATGTCGGTAGGCGTGTCCGTGTCTAATGCAGTGCTGATGATCAATCAGGCAGAAGTGAACCGGCTTAAACATGGAATGGCCGTGAAACAGGCGGCATTATTGGCTGCTTCTTCACGTTTACGCCCGATCATTATGACTACAATGGCCATGATTGCCGGTATGGTGCCCATGGCCATTGGAATGGGAGAAGGTGGAGAACAAATTGCCCCATTGGGACAAGCGGTAATTGGTGGTTTAATTTTATCTACCATGACTGCCTTACTGGTCTTACCACAGCTATTTGTTCTGGTGATGAAAAATAAAACCACAGATAGCCTGAGCCTGGATCCTGATGACCCATTCAATAAAAACGTATTAAATTCTTCTTTATAATTCTCAAATAGGAAATGATCATCAGCATGTCACTTACACCGCTTATAGTCATGAGCCTATCACTTACAAATAGTAAGGAATATGCTGATGATCGCTTCATAACCGTTGACAAATAAATGTATTCCAATGAAAAGTATTTTTCTGAAAAACTATAATTATACCCTGTTACTGTTGATCCCTATGGTTTTAGCGGCATGTGCTTCCGGATCCTCAAAGCAGGAGAATGGGGGGAAGGCCGGCACTGAAAAAAATGTAGGCAGTTCTTCTGGGGAGGGCGATGGAAGTGGTAAAGACAAAATCGAGGACAGTGGCAAAACTGGTGAAAGCAGTAAAGCAGAGGGGACAAATCTTACAATTGCTGGAAAAGGTGATGCTGCAAAAGATGCCGAAAGCCAATTTGTAAAACCTGTTTTGGAACAGCCCATATACCAGCTTTCTTTACCTGGAGAATTGAAACCTTATGAAGAGGTTTTGGTGTATCCAAAAGTGAAAGGCTTTGTGAAAAAGATATTTGTAGATCGAGGTACAAAAGTGAAAAAAGGGCAGTTGCTGGCAGTGCTGGAAGCTCCTGAAATCGCCCAGCGTTACCAATCTGCAAAATCTGATGAACGGAAATCTTATGAAGATTATTTGTACAGTCGCCAGAGTTTTGAGCGTCTAAAGAAGGCAGCCAGTAAATCCGGAGCAGTAGCAGCGATTGAGCTGGATAAGGCCTGGAGCAAGTTGAGAAGTGACAGTGCTGCGTATGCAGCCATAAAATCTAATACTCAGATCTCCAATCAATTGCAGCAGTATTTAAACCTCAGAGCTCCCTTTGATGGTACAGTAATGGACAAAAATGTGTCTGTTGGTGCATTGGTGGGTGAGAACAGTACAATTCCTTTGTTCTCCATTGTTCAAAACGACCGTCTGAGATTAACGGTGGCAATTCCAGAGAAACACAGTCGGGCGATTTCAAAAGATACGAAAGCTTCTTTCACAGTGAGCGCCTTGCCAGGCAAAGTATTTCATGCTTCATTGTCTAGAAATGCAGCTTTCCTACAGCAAAAGCTGCGGGCAGTAACGACTGAGTTTGATGTGGCTAATAAAGACGGACAACTGGGAGGTGGAGAGTATGCACAAGTGATTATGGACATGCGAAGACCGCAACCTACTTTTTGGCTGCCAGCTTCGACGGTTGTGCAGGCACAATCAGGTGTGTTTATTGTGAAACTGGTAGATGAGGTAGTGAAGAGAGTTCCAGTCATGATAGGTACACGTAAAGGGGCATTGCTGGAAGTATTCGGCGACTTAAATGTGAACGATCAGGTCTTCAGAAAGGGAACTGAAGAGTTAAAGGAAGGAGAGCAACCTTTACCGTTTAAAGAATAAAAACTATGCTTTCCTTTCAAAAATAACGAAGGCTAGAAAGCCACTATTAAATTAAATCGCGGGCTTCCCCGCGATTTAATTGATAATCGCCGAAATTAGTTACACAGGATCTGTAATATATTATACATATCACAAAATATTTATTTTTTGAATACACTTTTTGTTATTTTTATGTTAGATTCGTTTTGAACAACTAACCAAACTTCTAACCAAACTGTGATTGCTAACCATTCAACTCCGGACGATGGACTTATGCTGCGCCTTAAACAGGGTGATGAGCTCGCTTTTACAGAAATTTACAATTTGTATTGGGACAAACTCTATTATATTGCCCATAAGCTTTTAAAGGATCAGGAAGCAGCAGAGGGAATTGTTCAGGATGTTTTTCTGATGATCTGGAAAAAAAGAGCAGGGCTAAATATGGAATGTATTCCTTCTTACTTAGCAGCCATGACCCGTTATGCAGTATTCCGTTATCTTTCCAAAGAGAAAAAATCAAAACAACAGGAAAACATTGTTGGTCTTTTAACAGCCAATGCCACCTCAGAGATCGATATTGACCACAAGATACTTTTAGAGATCATCACCGAGCTGTCGAATAAACTACCCGAAAAATGCCGTCTGGTATTTCAATACAATAAATTGCAGGACCAATCGCTTGCCGAAGTTGCTGCTCAATTGAACATCTCCCAAAAAACAGCAGAAGCTCACCTGACTAAAGCCTTACGGATTATCAGATCCAATGTAGGTGATGTACTTCATTTCCTTATCGTACTGTATACGATCACCATGTTTTTTTAAGCATCTTATTATTCTGTGTTCTGTCGGAATAGCCCATTTAACCTTATTCCTAAAATCAGTCAATTATGATCTTAAGCACCTTTCGATGCCTTAATTTGATAGACCTTGTCTTCATTTAGGAATCCTTTCCTTTTCATCTTTTTCCGCACACACACCAATTATTATCTCCTCTTAAAAATATATTTTTTTTAGACTAAGGGTATCTTCCTTCCATCAGACTCTATAAGAGAAATGAGGGTTATTAAATTCAGATGAATAGGAACGAACTGAAACGATTGGCACAAAAATATCTCGCTGGAGAAGCTAGTACCGAAGAGAAAGCGTTGCTGAATCAATGGTATGATGATGCTGCTGAGCAGGGCTGGCTGGAGAAAGTCGAGACCAAAACACCGGAAAGCGAAGGAGAAGTGAAACAAAGACTTTTTGAGGACCTGAAAAGCAAAGGATTCCTGAACAAGGAGCCTTTGGAAACTCCGGTTAAAAAACAGCTGACACTTCGTAGCCTGATTTTCAGAATAACTTCAGCGGCTGCAGTATTGGCCTTGGTATTTTTTGGCTGGCAGTTGGGCACAGATCAGTTTATTCAGGCAGACAAGAAAATGGTGAATGTTCCGGAGAAGAAAATCATGGAGATTCTTTTACCTGATGGTTCCAAAGTATGGCTGAGTTCCGGTTCTGTATTCAAATACCCGAAAAAATTCAATAAGGAGAACCGTACGGTAGAGCTGGTAGATGGACGTGCGTTTTTTGAAGTAAAACATAAAAGCGGTCAGCCCTTTATCGTGAAAACAAACAGCCTGAATGTAGTAGTACTTGGTACCTCATTTGATGTTCGCGCTTATAAAAAAGAAGGCAGCACCAAAGTAAGTGTGGTGACAGGTAAGGTAGGCGTCACCATGGCTGGAACGGAGAAAAAGCCGGCCATTATGTTGCTGCCAAAGCAACAGGTGGTATTGAGTGAGATTAAAAACAACCTGATTAAAGCCAAAGCACCGGAAATCGCAGTAAATGCCTGGTGCAGGAGTAAGCTGGTATTTGAGCAGGAAACTTTAGGAAATGTCTTTTCTGTCCTGGAAAAGAAATATAACGTTAAAATCAACGCAGAAGACAAATCACTGCTAGATGAAAAGATCTCGATCACCCTTGGAGATCAGCATTTATCCGTGATCATGGATATTTTAGGCTTTACTAAACATTTTAAATATAAAATCGCCGATGACAGTATAACGATTAAGAGCGCCTCCTCCTTAGTAGCTAAGTAAGGAACCGGGGACAAAAGATGCCCCCGGAAAAAGATTAGCCACTGTGTACATGCTTGAGACCCATAGACAGTAGGCTTCAGTTTAAAAATTAAACCAAAACAAATATGATGAATTTTTACGGCAAATTCTTGCCTATATTCCGAAAATGCATGCGCATTTCTACAATTATTATTGGCATACAAGTGTGTTTTAGCACACTACTGATGGCGAACCACACAAAAGCCCAGTCAATGAGCTTTAAAGTAGTGAAGGCCAGCGTCAAACAAGTCTTTAAGAAAATTGAACAGCAGGCCAATGTGACCTTCGTTTATGATGAAGAAGTGATTGCTGCACTGTCAAACCTGACCCTGGATTTTAAGAATGAACCACTTCAGGATGTACTCAATAAACTTCGTGAAAAGACAAGTCTGGAATTTAGGTTAATGGGAAATTATATTGGCGTTGCAGAAAATGTAGCCAGTATGCCTAACCTTAGTCTTTCTGGTGTTGCAAATAGCAATCGCTTGAAGGTTAATGGGGTGGTGAGAGATGCGAGCGGTCAGCCTTTGGTTGGCGTAAGCATCCAGGTAAAAGGTACTCAGGTAGGAACCAGCTCCAACTCAAACGGCCAGTTTGTGATTGATGCAAATATTGGGGATGTGTTGGTGTTGAGCTATTTGGGCTATATCACTAAACAAGTTACGATCACCACGCCTGGTGCATTGAATATTTTATTAGATGAAGATTCTAAGCTCCTGTCTGAAGTTGTAGTCACAGCCTTAGGCATCAAAAAAGAAAGAAAAGCCTTAGGATACTCAGTTACAGAGGTAAAAGGTGATGAGCTGACTCAGGCCAGAGAGAATAACGTGATGAACTCATTAGTCGGTAAAGTTGCCGGTCTGAATGTAAGTTCTATTGCAGGTGGGGTTGGAGCCTCTACTAACGTTACGATTCGTGGGGTTTCCAGTATATCACAAACCAACCAGCCATTATATGTAGTGAATGGTATTCCAATGGAGAACAAACCAAATGGTGCAGCAGGACAGCAGTACGACAATGCTCCGGATCTTGGAGATGCGATTGGTAACCTTAACCCTGATGACATTGAAACGATCTCTGTGCTAAAGGGAGCTGCGGCTTCTGCACTTTATGGTTCACGTGGTAAAGCAGGTGTTATTTTGATCACTACAAAAAGTGGAAAAGGAAATTCTATTGAATTCAATTCTAACTATGTGATTGAAAAAATGGTGGATCCAACAAATTGGCAATATGTGTATGGAAATGGCGCAAACGGAATAAAACCGACTACGCAGGCAGGTGCTTTTCAAACAGGACAGTCGAGCTGGGGCGCAAGATTGGATGGCAGCGATGTAATGCAGTTCGATGGTGTTTTACGCCCTTATGTAGCGCAAAAAGATAACCTGGAGAATTTTTACCGTACCGGAGGAACCGCTACAAATACAATTGCTTTTAACCGTGGTTTTGAGGGAGGTTCTATTCGTTTTTCGGCAAGTGATTTATCGAACAGAGCGATTACTCCGGGGTCTGGGCTAAACAGACAATCATTTAACTTAAGCGCGAACTATAACATCACTAAAAATCTAACAGTAGATGCTCGTGCAAACTATATTTTGGAGCAGGCAAAAAACAGGCCTTTCCTAAGTGATGGTGCGGGTAACTCCAATTACAATGTGACGTTATTACCAACTAGTGTAGACGTAAGAACATTGAAAAAAACAGTAAATGATGATGGATCAGAATACGCTTATTCTGCAAATACATTTGCTACAAATCCATGGTTTGCAGCTAATAATTTCATTAATAATACCAAAAGACAGCGATTGATTTCCTCGGTAAGCCTTCGTTATAATTTCAACAATGGTGCATTTCTTCAGGGACGTGTAGGTCGTGATGCTTATAATGACCGTTATACAGCGGTAGTGCCTACTGGAACTGCTTATCGTCCAAAAGGAACGATTTCTGAAACCAGCACTAATTTCTCGGATATCAATGCCGATGTGTTAACAGGAAAGGCATTCACCATAGACGATTTCACAATTACCCCTAATATTGGTGGAAGTTATAGAAGAACGAAATCGGAAACCTTTACCATGACAGGTAATGAATTTGCTGTTCCTTATGTATATGTAATTACCAATGCCAAATTACAGTCTACACCAGTATATAAACCTTCGGAAAGCGAAGTAATGGCCATCTATGGTACTTTAGATGTGAGCTATAAAAACTACCTTTATTTGAACGGATCATTGCGTAATGATTGGTATTCTACATTGGCTACTCCAGGAAAAACAAATGCTTTAAACGCCTTGTATCCTTCAGTAAACGGTTCATTTGTGTTTTCTGAACTGGTTAAAAATGATTGGTTGAGCTTTGGTAAAATCCGTGCAGGTTTTGCACAGGTAGGACAGGCTACGGATCCATATCAAACACAATTAGCCTATAATTTTAATACAGCTTCCCTAAATGGAAAACCACTTGGACTGATTTCCAATTTTTATATCCCGAATACAGATTTAGTAGCTTCCATTGCTTCTGAGTTTGAAATTGGTGCAGAAGCACGTTTCTTTAATAACCGCTTAACAGTAGACCTGACCTGGTATAACAAAAAATCTAAAGATGAGATCGTAAGGGCTCCGGCATCAATTACTTCCGGTTATTCTGGCGCGATATTGAATATCGGTGAATTACAGAATAAAGGAGTGGAATTATTGCTTTCTGGTATTCCTGTTCAAACAGAAGATTTCCGTTGGACGACCTCATTTAATGGTTCTGTGAACAATAACAAAGTGCTTTCTCTTGCAGATGGTCAAACCATCTTACCTGGATCAACCTCACGTTCAGGAAATGGCTTTACCCAGAACATCGTTGGCCTTCCTTTTGGACAAATTGTAGCTTTTGATTATAAATATGATGCAAATGGTAATGTGGTGCTGAATAGCGCTGGTATTCCTCAAAGCAGCGAATTGAAGCCTTTTGGGTCCGCTTATGCAAAATATGTAGCAGGTTGGAACAATGAGTTCTCTTACAAAGGCCTGAACTTGTCTTTCTTGATTGATAGCAAATTTGGTGGTAAAATCTTCTCTGCAACAGATTATTATGGTTATGTACTTGGTTTACACAAAGCGACCTTGGAAAATCGTGAAGCACTTGGAGCAAATGCTGCAACCTATTATACAGGAGTAGCCAATAATATATCTAGCAAATTTGTACAGAATGCAGATTTCATTAAGCTTCGTCAGTTAATGTTAGGCTATACCTTTCCAGGTAAAGTGTTTAACAATGTGATCAAAGGAGCAACATTAAGCTTAGTAGGACGTAACCTGTTTTTCTTTAAGAAGCATACAGACAATATCGATCCTGAGTCTGATTATAGCATCAATGCTAAAGGAATGGAGTTAGGTGGTGTGCCCCCAACCCGTACTTACGGACTAAATCTAAGTGTGAAATTTTAATAATGAAATCAAATATATTTGATATGAAAAAGATATTTAAACTGACTATAATCGCTGCTGTTTGTTTGCTTACTTCAGTAGGTTGCAGAAAGAATTTCGATGTGATCAATACAGATCCTTCTACCTATAATCCAGGAAACTTTGACCCTAACTTTGTACTGACCAGCGCCCAGCTTGGGTATTCTGGAAGTATAGATTTTAGTTACGATACCTGGCGCGCAAATTTAATCTATTGTTCTACCATGATGCAGGGCATGTCTTCTGTAATTGGTTACTGGGCAGGGGATAAGTACATTCTGAATGCAGGATATACAGCCGCTTACTGGGGCTTTAAAGGAGAAAATCCAACAGGTGGTGATGGTGCTTATGCAGAACAGGTAAGACCAATTGTAGATGTGGTTAAATCTACGCAAGACAAACCTCAATATGCTAATCTACACCAGATTGCTCGTATCATGAGGGCTTTAGTGTTTCAGCGAATCACCGATTTATATGGTGATGTCCCTTATTCTCAGGCAGGGATTGGTTATTACGATAAAACCTATTTCCCAGTGTATGACAAACAACAGGCGATTTATGCAGATTTGCTGAAAGAAGTGAGTGAAGCAACAGCTGCTTTGGATCCTGCTAAAGACAAACCAAGTGGTGACGTTTATTACAATGGCGATGTGAATAAATGGAAACGCTTTGGAAATACTTTGCTGTTAAGAATCGCGATGCGTTTGAGTAAAGTTGATCCGGCAACGGCACAAACCTGGGTTCAAAAGGTGGTTGGTAATACCATGACCAGTAATGACGACAATGCTTTCCTGATGGGAGATGAAAAAGGGGATAGGATTACGATCAATAGAAACAGCCAGATTTTAACAGGTGGCGGTGGACAGGAGAATTATTACACCAGATGGTCAAAAACATTTATTGATTATTTGAAAAGTACGAATGATCCACGTCTGGGAAAAATTGCAGTGACGAACTTATATGTGAATGACGCTACTAAAGATCAAAATCCAGCAGCGAATGCCGATCCGGCAGTACAAAAAGGGATGCCAAATGGCAAGGATTTAAGTCTGGTGCCAAATCTGGGGATTTCTTTTGATCCAAGTTTTACGACTTTCACGGCTTACTCATCGCCTAGTCCGGCGCTGATTAAGAAAAGTGGACCAACATTCGTATTGACTTATGCAGAATCTGAATTGCTGCTTGCTGATGCAGCACAGCGTTTCGGAATTGCTGGAAGTGCTGCTGATCATTACCGCAAAGGAGTAGTAGCTGCAATGACTTACTTGTCGCAGTATGATGCAGCTGCAGGTGTTCCTGAGGCTACAGCAAACGCTTATGTAGATGCTAATCCTTACAATGCAGTGAATGGTTTAAACATGATCAATACGCAATATTGGGTATTAACCAATTCAAAACTGGATTTCTATGAGTCCTGGTCTAACTGGAGAAGAACAGGGTTCCCTATATTGACACCGGTAGTTTATCCTGGAAATTCTACGAATGGTACCATTCCAAGACGCTTCCCTTATCCTATTGATGAGGCTGGTTTCAATACGGCGAATTATAATGCTGCGGTAGCTTCGATTCCTGGAGGAGATGTACTGACTTCCAGGGTATGGTGGGATAAGCAATAAATAAACTAATTACGCTCTCTTTTAATAAATAAATCAAATCCCAGCTTCGGCGGGGATTTTTTGTTTTAGCCCCTGGCCAATTCTTTGTATCCCCTGGGAAGCTCTTTATGGCCTGCAGAAAGAGCTTGTAAAAAAGTCCTTAAAAAGGAAAACGGGAGCAAGTCCTCCGACTTACCCCCGTTTAAATTAACGCTCTCAAGGACAAATGTAGAAATAATTCTAATTTTAGAAAACAGGAATTCAAATTATTGAATTGAGATTACAATTTGAGGACGAGGTATATAGCCTGTAAGGGGTCTCAAAATGGTAAAATCCTTGATTACAGCCTAAAAAATAAGGTTTCGACAAAAAGACTGAACTTTATGACAATTGCATATACTTTTTTTTTAGTCTTTCATTTGGATTAAATCTAAATAATAACAACCTTTGCATATCAACAAGGTTTAATACATGCAAAAGACAGCTATAGCATCTCCAATCCATTTTGAAGAAGTATTTAGTACCACTAAAGGTTCCATCTATCAGTCAGACAGCGAAAACTGCTGGTATATCGACTTTGCCGGAAAACTTGCCCGTTTTGATTACCGCAACCTGTTGAAATTACAGAAAGCAGTTTATAAGATTGATATTGAAAACATCTTATTAACCAGCGATAAATCTGCAGACGTAGAGATCATCTTCATCTGTGCCTGTGATCATTGTTACGTATTGTCCTTAATTCAGATCATTGCTTTAAAGGAATTACTGCAAGGAACCTTTGTGATGCTGGAACTGAACCACATCATCCAGGACCGTCTTTTTAGGCTACCTGCCTGATCTAATTAGAATTAGAATCTTTCCATATTGCTTTTAAATGCAGTATTGTTCATTTTTAGCCTTATTTTTGTTTCAACAATTAGGAATTAAATCTACAATATTATGAAAGATATCATGCGCGTAAAAAGTCTAATCTCTACAGATATAGAGATGCTTTTAAACCAACAGATTAAAAAAGAAGCCCTTTCCTCTTCCATTTATCTTTCAATGGCATCTTGGTGTGGCCGTAATGGATACGACAATTCAGCGGATTATTTCTTTAAACAAGCTGAAGAAGAAAGAATGCACCAGTTAAAATTTTACAAATACGTTCTTGATATGGGCGGAATGGCAGTTTCACCTGAAGTCACCAATATCAAGTTAGAATATAACTCTTTCCGTGAAGTGTTTGAAGAAGCATTAGAGCAGGAAATCAGTGTAACACAATCTATTAAAAACATCGCTGCACGTTGTCATAAAGAACAAGACTATGTGACTTTAGAGTTCTTAAACTGGTTCTTCAAAGAACAGCGTGAAGAAGAATTTAAGGCGAGACGTGCAGTAGAATTGTTCGACGTAATTGGCGAAGAAGGAACTGGAAGATGGCAGATTGACAAAAACGTTGGTCAGATCGTTTACAACGAAGGATAATCCATAGCGATTAGCTTCAAAATAAATTTATAAAGCACATGCGGATGTTAAAACATCACATGTGCTTTTTTTGTTGTCAATTAAAACCAGGGGGATGTCAAAGAAGGGAAAAGATAAGAAAAAGGATAAGCAAGATAAAAAATCTAAGCTGAAAAAGGAGTGCTGCGAAAAATACCTGAAAGGGAAACGCTGCAAGAATTGTCCTAACGGATAAGTTGTCTGCTTTCGGAAGGATGCGCTATTCAGTAGCTGCATCCTTATTCGATTCAATATATTCAGATGGTGTTTTTGAGAACTGCTTCTTAAACTCCCTGCTGAAATACTTTCGGTCTGCAAAACCGACCATATAGCCCACTTCATACACCGTATACTGCTTTTGTAAAAGTAACTGGGCTGCCTTTTTGAGTCGGATGGACTTGGCAAAATCATTGACTGATAAATCCGTCAGTGCCTTCAGTTTTTTATACAATACCGATTGACTCATCCCTATTTTCTCGGCCATCAGGTCTACTCCAAAATCTTCCTGCTCCATATGTGACTCAATAATTCCAATCAGACGAGATAAAAACCGCTCGTCAATAGGGTCAACTACCAGTTCATTCGGTTCCAGCACCAGCGCTCTGCTATATTTTTTTCGCATCTGCTCCCTTGCCATTAAAAGGTTGCGTACTTGCAGCTGTAAAATCTTAGTGCTGAAAGGTTTGCTCAGGTACAGATCAGCACCCTGTGTAAGTCCGCGGATTTGATCATTTTGGCCGCTTTTAGCGGTCAATAAGACCACAGGGATGTGACTAGTCCGCTCGTCAGTTTTCAATTGATGACAGAGCGTTAATCCGTCCATTTCAGGCATCATGACATCACTGATGATCAGGTCAGGGATTTCTTCTACCGCCGCTTCCCATCCTAACCTGCCATTTTCCGCAAGGATCACGTGGTAATCGGCTTCCAGCGATTCTTTAATCAGCTGGCACAGCTCTGGATTGTCTTCGACCACAAGAACTGTTGCTCTCTTCTGCCGAGCCTGTTTTAGATCAGACACAGATAATGACCCTTCTGCAGGCTTAACCGGAAGCCCGGTGTTGCTGGTTGCAGAAGGGTTGGGCTCCGGCACGGAAAGTTCCCATTGGGATTTTAACTGCTGTGCCTTGAAATGTGTGTGGCCTAGTAATAGAGTCACATTAAAGCAGGTATTTCCAGCTTTCTTTTCTCCTCCAGGAACGCTGCTGACCTCAATAAGGCCATGATGTAATTCAATGATATGTTTTGACAAGGCCAAACCAATTCCATATCCGGTATTCTGTATGTTGTGGTCATCTACCTGGAAATAATTCTCAAAAAGCTGCTCCAGGTATTGGGCCGCTATTCCTCTGCCAGTATCTGTAATGCTGATGTTCAGCGCATTTGTATTCATTTTGATCTCGATGGCAATTCGACCGCCTTCTGGCGTGAATTTAAAGGCATTGGAAAGCAGGTTAAAAAAGACTTTTTCCAATTGTTCTTTATCAAAGTAAAGCAATGGAATACCCTCATCATAGCGAAGTCTGAAATCAATATCCTTTTTATTGGAGAATTCCTCAAAGCTGCTAAAGATCTCCTTCATAAAAATGATGAAGTCGTATGCAGCTACTTTTAATTTTAGATTTTTAGTCTCTGCTTTCCTGAAATCCATCAGCTCACTCACCAGTTTTAACAGGCGGTCTGCATTTTTCTTTACCTGGTTTAACCGTTGTTTCATTAATCCGTCATGGTGCTGCCCTTCCTGGAGTTTTTCTATAGGTGCCATAATTAGGGTGAGGTGCGTACGGATTTCATGGGAAATATTCGTAAAGAAGTTGAGCTTGATCTGGTGCAGTTCTTCGTCTTTGAGTAATAAACCTCGCAGATAAAAGAATCGGGTAATAAAAAATAGCATGATGCCAAAGATGGTCAAATAGCTGAGGTAAGCCCACCAGCTCTTCCAGAAAGGCGGTAGGATTTTGATTTTCATGCTGACAGGGCTGCTCCAGATTCCATCATTATTAGCGCCTTTAACCCATAAAGTATACGTTCCAGAGGCTAGGTTGGTATAAGTTGCTGCGGGGGTATTACTTTCCACCCAACCTCCGTTGACACCTTCCAGGCGATAGGCATACCTGTTTTTTTCGGATTTAATGTAATTCAGCAGGGCAAACTCAATTGTAAATATATTTTTATAATAGGGGAAAATGAGTTGATTGGTAAAACTGATGTCCTGCTGGAGGATTCCATCTGCCGAATTAATTTTTACTGGCTCATTAAAAAGTTTTAAAGCAGTAAAGATCAAGGGTGCAGAATAATTGTTTCTTTCTATCTCTTTTGGAGAAAAATAACTCAGGCCATTATAGCCACCAAAATAAAGGTCCCCGTTTTTAGCCTTAAAAAAAGAATTGTAGTTGAACTCATCTCCTGCAAGACCATCACTAGTCGTATAAGTCAGGAAGCCTTCTGATTTCGGATTAAACTTAGCTAAGCCATTAGAAGTACTGATCCAAAGGAAATGAGCATCATCCTCCAGTATCCCTACCACATTGTTATTGGGCAGGCCATGTTTTGTGGTATAGATTTTTACAAACTCTTTCTTTTTGTAATCATACTTGCTAAGGCCCCCGTAATAAAGCCCTACCCAAATATTCCCCTGGTCATCTTCCTGAATGCAATTAATGTAGTTGGCATTATTGTTCACACTGTTACTTCCATTCGGAAGGTTAAACGATTGAAGCTGCCGTTGGTCTGCAGAGAGCAGGAAAAGACCTTTTGTAGTCGCTATCCAAATGTTTTGCTGCGTATCTTCGAATAATACCTTGATGTTGTTGTTCTTTATGCCTTGCAAAGCTGGGATTTCCGGATAGGGTTCTAACAGACCTCCTTTCTTCGTGAAAATACGGATGCCACTCTGACTGCCGGTCCAGAATACGCCATTGTGGTCTTCCAGTAGGGCCACCATTTCAGAGCGCGTGATTTTAGCCTTTTCTCCACTGATGAAGAAGCGTTGAAAGCTGCTGGTACGGTGGTCAAAACGATTTAAACCGCCACCATGTGTGCCCACCCAAATGTCCCCAGCTTTATCTTTGTAAATCACTTTCACCAAATCTGAGCCCAGGCTTCTTGGATCTGAGGCTTTTAACTTATAAGTGCTGAACTGCTGCGTTCGCTGATCCAGATGGTTTAATCCGCCACCTTCTGTTCCTATCCAGAGGCGATCATCTTTATCGGCAATAATAGAGCTCACTACATTATGACTAATGCCTTTCAATTTTTCATTGTACTGTATGGTCTTGAAATTGGTAGCATGTGCATAAGCCACATTTACACCACCATAATAAGTACCAATCCATAGAGAACCGTTGATGTCTTCAAATATGCTGTAGATAGAATTTTGGTTTAAACTGCGCTCAACCGATTTTAGGTGCTGATAGGTTTTGAATTGTTTGCTCAGTGGATCCAATATACTCAGTCCTTCCTGTGTCCCAATAGCTAGTTTTCCATCCATGTTTTTTGTCATTCGACGAACGGAATTATGTACTAAACTATTTTTATTACCCTCTTCATGTACAAATCTGCTAAAGGTATTTGTGCTGGGATGGAACAGATTAATTCCAGCACTTTCCGTGGCTACCCATAAATTATGCTGGTTGTCTTCCGCAATGGCCGTAACGGAATTATCGCTCAGGCTATTTTCCTGACCATCCACATGACTGAAATTCGCCAGTGCTTTGATTTTACCATTAAAGATCAGCTTGCTCAGTCCATAATTAGTACCCAGCCATAAGTAGCCTTGCTGATCTTCAAAAATACTGAGTACCTCCGCATTGGCCATACCGTTTTTAAGGCCTAGTTGATGAGCAGGGGTAAAGGTGTTTTTTTTTCGGTCTGTCAATAGGTAAAGCCCTGTCCTGGCTGCAATCCAAAGGTTCCCTTTTCGGTCTTCATAAATTTCGTTGACTGGTGCATACCGCTTGTTATACTTGTTGCCATCTAAATAGATGCGTTCAAAAGTGTTTTTTTTCGGATTGAAGCGGTTCAAGCCATTTGCTGTGCCTACCCAAAGCACATTTTTTCTATCGCTGTGCAAAGCGGTAATGTAATCGTCTGAAAGGGTAGTGCTGTCATTCGAGTTGCTTTTGTACAATTGAAACTGATTTCCATCATAGCGGTTGAGTCCAAATCTGGATCCAAACCACATAAAGCCGCGGCCATCCTGAGTAATGGCGAATATAGAGTTTTGCGACAGCCCGTTCTCTGTCTTCAAGTGATTGAAATTTAACTCCTGCCCATTACTGTATAGCTGTATGAGCATCAGGAGTGTGCTAATAATTGTCCGCTTTATCATACCCCTATAATAAATCTGTTTCAGTAAAATTTTATCCCTGTTAAAATTACAATTTCAACTGACATTAAGTTGGTCATTAGTGCTTTATTGCCCGCCCCAGTTAAGTAAAATGGATTTTCACCCCATAAACAACCGTTTTTCACCCCCCGGTTTTTTGAATTGGCTACAACTTTACGAGAAACCAAATAGCTGTTGTCTCCCAGGCAACAAACAAACCAAAAAAACAATTATGATGAAACCTTACTTAAAAGTAAAGGGTATGAATGGATGTGGTAAGTCTCTTTTTAAGTGGCTGATGATACTCCTATTTTTCCCACTTTCTTTAGCTGCTCAAAAAAATAAGGGCAATAAAGGAACCAATAGCTCAGCTGAAACCCCTGGATTGCTGAAGGGTAAAATCACCAGCATTTATGGCGAGCCACTGTTCGGTGTATCCGTTAAGAATAAGACCGCTGGAACGGATGTGATTTCAGGTAAGAATGGTGATTATGCACTTTTGATTGATTCAGGAGAGGTCATTGTCTTTTCTTTAAAAGGATATCTTGTTCATGAACAAGTGGTAACCGGAAATAAATTGAACATGGTATTGACGGAAGCCGAAAAACCACAATCGGTTGTTCAGCGACTATATGATACTCAGAAAAAGTCGACCAGCATCTTATCCACTGAAAGTGTATATACTAAAGACCTGCTAAGTTCTCCTGTTACCGCACTAAACAACGCATTATCAGGAAGACTTTCCGGCTTATCAACCCTTCAATCTACTGGAATTCCAGGTTTGGATGCTGCGGGATATGCTTTACGGGGACAGGATCCAACGATACTTGTAAATGGAATCCCCAGAGACCTGATTTCCATTGATTTTGAGCAAATAGAATCGGTAACCGTGCTTAAGGATGCTTTGGCAACGGGAATGCTGGGGCTGAGGGGTTCAGGCGGTGCCATACTGATCACCACCAAACAAGGAGAGGTTGGTAAACAGAAGATCTCATTTACTGCTCAAACGGGGTTACAAAGCCCGGTTAAGCTGCCTAAAACATTAGCTGCCTATCCATATGCGAATTTATATAATGAAGCTTTGTTGAATGATGGCAAGGCGCCTGTATATTCATCAGCTGATTTGGAAGCCTATAGAACAGGATCTGATCCGATGGGACACCCTAATGTAGATTGGTATAAAGAAATATTAAGGAACAATGCGCCATTTACACGTTATAACCTGAACACTTCCGGTGGAGGTAATAATGCCAGGTATTTCCTGGATGTCGATTACCTGGATCAGCAGGGTTTGCTAAAAACTTCCGATAAGAATAGTTACAATACAAACGCTGATTTTAAAAGATACATCGTACGTACTAATATTGATGTGGACCTGACAAAGAACCTGACGGTTAATTTAAACCTGTTTGGGCGTATTGAAAATGGAAATTCACCGGGGGCGAGAAATGTAATCAACTTTAACGGGCGTGAGGTAAATCTAGGCGTAAATAGTATTTTCAATTCCCTTGCCAGTACCCCTAATGGCGCTTATCCGATGCTGAACCCAGATGGTTCTTTAGGAGGAAATAAGGACTTTCAGAATAATATTTATGGACAGAGCACACAATCTGGTTATACGCTAAGCTATGGCAGGGAGATGTCGGCAGATGTTTCATTTAAACGAACACTGGATGATGTGACTAAGGGATTATGGTTAAAAGGGCTGGTTTCTTTTAATACTAATCTTTCGGAAGTGACCTCCAGAGGTAAAACATTTGCAGTTTATCAAGGGCAAAACGGCCCATCAGGAACCACTTATCAGCGTTTTGGTACTGATGGAACGATTGTGGCCGGTACCAGCTTAAACACTTACCAGTATAAAAACTTCTATTCAGAGCTTTCATCAGGGTACGATAGAACCTTCGGGAACCATCATGTGAAAGCCCTGGCAAATGCCAATATTCAGAACATATCTATCTATAGCGACCTGCCTTTAACTTATCAAACGCTTGCTGGATCAGTAGCTTACGATTACAAGGAAAAGTATCTTGCCGAGGTGGTTATGAGTTATAGCGGTTTAAATCGTTATCCCGACAACAAAAGATTCGGCCTTTTTCCTACTGCTGGCCTAGGTTGGAATATTGCTAAAGAAAGCTTTATCGCTGATCATGTGAAATGGTTAAACACCTTGAAACTTCGTGCTTCTTATGGCCGCACAGGTAATGCAAATGCAGGATATTTTGTCTACAATCAATATTTCGCAGATGGTGATGGTTATTATTTTGGCGGTGGCTCAGGAACGTTTGTGTATTCCGTTAGGGAACAAACCCTGGCCAATCCTAATATTACCTGGGAAAAAGCAAATAAGCTGAATCTGGGTATAGACCTGAGCTTGTTTAATGATAAGCTGACGTTAACGACCGAATATTACCGCAATAAATACTTTGACTTGCTGCAGGTGAGAGGAAAAAACACGGCAATTATTGGAAATACTTATCCGCTTGAGAATATTGGAACCACCAATTATACCGGGCTGGATTTTACGGCGAGTTATCGCAATCACCTCAACAACTTCAATTATTTTGTTTCTGGAAATCTAACCGCAAACAACAAAATCATCAAATATCAGGATGAAGTATTTCGTGAGTATGATTGGATGAAACGTACCGGACAGCGTACAGACCAGGTTTATGGTTATCAGGCGGATGGTTTTTACCAGAATGCAGCGGATATTGCAAACAGTCCAAAAACAGAGGGGTATAATCCTGTTCCCGGCGATATTAAGTACAAAGACCTCAATGGTGATGGGGTGATCAACCAATTCGATATAGAAGGTCTAAAAAATAATAAGGCGATTATTTATTATGGATTCTCTCTTGGTTTTGATTTTAAGGGCTTTGACTTCAGTGCGCTTCTGCAGGGAGCCGCAAACCGGATGATCTATCTATCGGGCCCTACACAATGGGAATTCCAGAATGATGGAAAAGGACAGGCATTTGAGCATCATCTGGATCGCTGGACTCCTGAAACAGCTGCCACCGCTACTTATCCAAGACTTGCAGTGGGCAGTAATCCAAACAACCAGGCGATGTCTTCCTTTTGGCTGCGTTCTGGAAATTATATGAGGTTGAAAAATATGGAAATCGGGTATACCCTTCCACAAAGATTTGCGGCCAGAATTAAACTGGCTTCCGTAAGATTTTTTGCCAATGGCATGAACCTGTTCACCATTTCGGATAACAAGGATATCGATCCTGAGGTTTACGGGACGGCATATCCTGCACTAAGAACGATCAATGCTGGTATTAACATTAAACTATAACCTTATGAGACATTTTATATACATCATATTCGGCGGATTACTGTTTTTAACCGCCTGTAAGAAAAGCAATATTGAACAGACGCCATTGGAGAAATGGACTAAAGACGTCATTTTTGATCCTACTGATTCATTGGGGAATTATGCTAAAAACTTCCTGAATGATACTTATGTACAGCTGCCTACCGGTTTTAATCGTTTAGGAACCACATTCGGTTCCATCAGTGCAAATGATATTTTGGATGCAGCCAGCGATGATGCCATTTCATCGAGAAATGCCAGCAATGTGGAGTCTTTTACCAATGGAAGAATTAGCAGTAATGCACCTGTAGATGATGCCTGGGCAAAAAACTACATTGGAATCAGAAGGGTAAATTACTTTTTGGCAAACATCGGCATCGTCCCTTTTAAGCAATCTATGGTGGTAGAAAAAAACTATTGGATTGCAGAAAGTCGCTTTTTAAGGGCGATGTTCTACTTTGAATTGTTCAAACGTTATGGTGGAGTACCTTTATTGGGAGATAGAATACTTAGTCTGGATGATGACCTTTCTTTTAAAAGAAACAGCCAGGATGAAGTGGCACAATATATCCTTTCAGAGATAGAAGCCGTTAAGGATAAGCTTAGACCTAACCCGATTCAGGATGCTGATATTGGCAGGGCTTCAAAAGCGGCAGCATTGGCCTTAAAGTCGCGCCTGTTATTGTACCTGGCAAGCCCATTGTACAATCCAGGGAATGACCCTGCGAAATGGCAGGCTGCGGCCTTAGCGGCCAAAGACCTGATGAGCCTTACTTCCACTCTCGGATTGGAAACCAGCTTTCAGAGTATGTTCTTAAACCGTAAAAATAAAGAGGTGATCCTCGCTTTTCAACGGAATGTAGGAACAAGTGTAGAGGTAGATAATGCACCAATTGGTTACACGGATGCGGTAGCTAGTAATGGATTAACCAGTCCGACTCAAGAGCTCGTTGATGCCTTTGGAATGAAAAACGGAAAAGCAATTACAGATCCTACCTCAGGTTACAATCCGAACAATCCTTATTTAAATCGTGACCCAAGATTTTATAGCACCATCTTTCATAATGGAATGATGTGGGTAAAGCGAGCAGTACAAACATTTGAGGGTGGATTGGATAAACCAGGAGGTATTGTAACTCAAACCCGTACCGGTTATTATATGCGCAAATTTATGGCTGATTTTTCTAATGCCACTACTTATAGTAACCAGACACACAATCCTGTGATCTTTAGATACGCAGAAACCTTGTTGAATTTTGCGGAAGCACAGAATGAATTCAGTGGGCCGAACTCAGAAGTGATCAAAGCAGTGGAAGACATCAGGCAGCGTGCTGGTCTTGTTCCTTTTGCCTTGCCTGCTGGTCTTTCAAAAGAACAAATGCGCATCGCCATCAGAAATGAAAGAAGGGTGGAAATGGCTTTCGAAGAGCAGCGTTTCTGGGATATCAGAAGGTGGAAAATTGCCGAGCAGGTATTAAATGGAAAATTACATGGGATGAAGATCACGCAAACCACTCCGGGAGTATTTACTTACGCCCCTTTTGAAGCATCAACCGTGAGCTTCAATGCCGCAAAGATGTACAGCTATCCGATTCCATATTCTGAAATCACCAAAAACACAAATTTAACCCAAAACCCAGGTTGGTAGGCCCTTCCGGTTCATATAAAATAAACAAAACAGGTTATGCAAAGATTTATATATATCACACTTGCAATGGTTTTTTTCCTGCCAGGGCTCCTTTTGGCACAAACCAAAGTGATCAAAGGTTTGGTAAAGGAAAGCGGAGGGCCGCTTCCGGGGGCTACTGTTGTGGAGAAAGGGCTGGCTGGAAATGGCACCCAAACCGACAATGATGGCCGATTTCAGCTGACCTTAAAAGGCAGCAGTCAGACCATATTGATCAAGAGCATTGGTTTTATCAGCCAGGAAATAAATGTATCCAATAAGAAAGAAGTCACAGTAAACCTTGCCGTAGATGCGAAAGGACTGGAGGAACTCATCGTTGTAGGTTACGGTAAACAAAAGAAGATCACCAATACTGGAGCAGTAAGTTCTATTAATGGGGCAGAAATCAGACAAAATCCTACCGCTAGTGTACAGAATACGCTCGCCGGGCGTTTACCTGGTTTCTTTTCTCAGCAAAGATCCGGACAACCGGGAAAAGATGGAGCAGATTTCTTTATTCGTGGGATGAGCAGCTATGCAGGTACTCAGCGTCCACTGATTATTGTGGATGACATTGAATACAGCTATTCGGATGTTTCACAACTGGATCCTAATGAGATTGAAAGTATTTCGATTTTGAAAGATGCTTCTACCACGGCTATTTACGGGGTAAAGGGAGCAAACGGGGTAATGGTGATTACCACCAGAAGAGGAATCTCTGGCGCACCAGTGATCAATTTCAAAACGGAACTGGGCTTACAGCAAAAAACCTTTACACCTAAGTTCCTGGGTGCTTATGATGCAGCAATATTGACCAATCAGGCATTGCGCAACAGTGATCAGTCTCTGCGTTTTACGGATAAGGATATTCAGCTTTTTAAAGATGGTACTGACCCTTATGGGCACCCGGATGTAGATTGGTACAGTACTTTGATGAATCCTACCGCATTGATCTCCAGAAATAACCTGGACATCTCCGGAGGTACAGAAAGCGTAAAATATTTTGTTTCGATGGGCTACTTATGGCAGAATGGTGCCTTAAAAGATTTCAGTTCTAAAAGTGAAGTGAACAATACCCATTACTACAAACGTTATAATTTCCGTTCTAACTTAGACGTACAAGCCACGAAGACACTGAGCTTTAAGTTGGATATGACAGGTCGTTTTGGAGAAACAAATGACCCTATTACCAACAGCCCTAATGGGAATGGTCTGATTGGCGAGATCTATAGTTATAACTTTTTACCGCCATTTGCTTATGCAGTATATAATCCAGATGGCAGTTACGCGACCGGTTCAAACCTGGGAGGCGTCAATATTGTTGGGCGTCTGGCCACACAAGGGTACAACAGAAGTTTCGACAACGATTTAAACATCACCTTTGGTGGGGTTCAGAAATTGGATATGCTGACTCAGGGATTGTCAGCGAAAGCTTTAATTTCTTACGCAAGTGCTCAGGTGAACAAAAGAGGTCTGGCAAGAACCAATACCAATTTCCCAATGTATTACTACAATCAGGAAACGGGTGTATACACGCCAAAAGATGCAACGGTATATCGGATTCCACCATATAACCTGACACGTTCTGCGGGAGGAGCTTCCAGAACTACAAACGTTCAGGCTTCCTTAAACTACGATCGCAACTTTGGGGACCATAGGATATATGCCCTCGGACTGTATAATCAAAACAGTTACATTCAGAATGACAACGCGGTAACTGATTCCAGTATTCCAGCCAATTTTAGAGGGATGACGATGAGAACCGGTTATGATTATAAACAAAAGTATTTATTGGAGTTCAATGCGGCTTATAATGGAACGGACAAGTTTGTCGGAAAGAAACGCTATGGATGGTTCCCGGCTATATCCGGAGGATGGAACATTGCGGAAGAGTCATTCTTTAAGAAGAAGGTTTCCTTTGTCAATTTGTTTAAAATCCGGGGTTCTTATGGTTTAGTAGGTTCAGATAATATTGGTGACGGTAAGTTTGTCTATGAGCAGGTGTATACCAACGACGGCTCTTATTCCTTCGGACAGCAGCACAACAATTACGCTGGGATCAAAGAAGGTACATTAGGAAATGATAACGTGACCTGGGAAAAAGAAAATAAACTGGATATCGGTTTAGATGTTTCCATGTTCGAAGGAAAACTTTCCTTTACCGTGGATTATTTCAACAACAACAGGTATGATATTTTAACGCCTAGAGCAAGTGTTCCCCTGATTATGGGGGTTGGATTGCCACCGATGAACCTGGGTAAAGTGAATAATAAAGGATGGGATGGAGAGATCAATTACAGGAATAGCTTTAAAGGCGTGCAATACTTTGCCAGAGGAACTTTCTCTTATGCGAAAAATAAGATTGTTTTCAGAGATGAAGCCAATCCTCGGTACCCTTGGTTAGCAAGAACAGGACAGCCAATCGGACAAGGATTCGGGTATATCTTTGATGGCTACTACCAAAGTCTGGAGGACATTGCCAATAGCCCTAAGCCAACTACGAGCATCAAACCAGGGGATTTAAAATACAAAGATCTGAATGGAGATGGAATTATTGACGCATTGGATCAGCGTGCTGTGGGTAGTCCGAATTTACCAAGTACCACTTTAGGACTAACCTTAGGCTTTACTTACAAAGGAATTAGCTTCAGTATGTTACTTCAAGGTGCTTATGATTATAGCATGTACTTTGCTTCTGAAGCAATTGAAGGACTAAGTGCGAATTTTCAACCGATTCATCAGCAAGCATGGACACCGGAACTGGGTAATAATGCAAAGTTCCCATTGTTAGGTACCAATAGCACGATTAGCCGTGCCAATGTATCCCTTTCAGACTTCTGGTTAGTGGATGCGCGTTACCTGCGTCTAAAAACTATGGAAATTGGCTATCAGCTGCCAACATCATGGGTGAAACCAATTGGCTTTAAAGGGATCAGGGTATATACCAATGGTTATAACCTGTTAACCTGGACTAACGTTGATAAATTCTATCAGGCAGATCCAGAGTCGGTGAATGCCTCCGGTGGAATTATCAATACCGGAGCGATTACCGCATATCCAAATCAACGCATCTATAATTTCGGTGTTACTTTCTCATTATAACGACAAAATTTCAAGACCATGAAGATAAAATTTATACACCTGGTGATGGCAGTATTTCTGCTGATGGCAGGGGCTTGTAAAAAAGGAGGCTTCCTTGATGCAAAACTGGCCAGCGACCTGAATGAAACCACTACTTTTACAGATAGTGTACGTACTATTTCTTTTTTAACCAGACTCTATACGAATGTCGGATTTAACTTTGATGCCAATAGGTGGGAAGGTGGAGGACATCCCGTGCTGGCAGATGAAGCGATCCCGGTTCGATACACAGGACCACAAAATGATGCCATTCTAATGGCCAGTGGCGCCCTTTCGGCCTCGAGTACTAACGTCGCGAAACAAGCCGAAGTACTGAACAACTGGAAATTGCCATGGGAGAATATCCGTAGGGCAAATGTATTCCTTAGCAATATAGACCGCAGTCCGCTGAGTGCCGGTTTAAAGAAAAAACTGAAAGCCGAATCCCGTTTTTTACGCGCATGGTATTATTTCCAGCTGGTAAAAGTATATGGAGGGGTGCCTTTGATCGGTGATGTGAATTATGGAATTGCAGATAATATTGATTTGCCGCGTTCCAGTTACAGCGACTGTGTAGATTATATCGTGAACGAATGTAATGCGGCAGCAGCAGATTTACCAGATTTCGATACTCAGCTGCAGCAAGATTATGGGCGTGCTACAAAAGGAGCCTGTATGGGCCTTAAATCAAGAATGTTATTGTACGCAGCAAGTCCATTGTTTAATGGGGAAGGAATTGCAGGAGATGCGGCACTGAAAAGTATCACTGGTTATACAAATGTAGATCCGGAACGCTGGAATAAAGCAGCACAGGCCGCTAAAGACATCATCAATTCAGGTACATATTCCTTAAGAGAAGATAATATTACTCGTCGCGGATATGGTTTTTATAGTGTGTTTTTGACTCGTTACAATAGAGAATACTTGTTCGGAGGAATGAAAGCACCTAATAGAGAATATGAAAATAACTTGCTGCCAACTTCCAGAACAGGTAGCGGAAAATCAAGCGCGCCAACACAGCAATTGGTCGATGCTTTTGGAATGGAAAATGGCTTGCCGATTACCGATCCTGCTTCCGGATACAAACCTAATGATCCTTATGTGAAACGTGACCCTCGCTTCGGAAATAGTATCATTTACAATGGCTCTACATTTTTCCTGACAAGTAGTAATGCCATGGTAGCGGTAAATACATTTGTAGGCGCCAGTCCCGATGGACCGGCAGCAACAGGGCCAATCGCTATTCCAGGCTATTACTGGAGAAAGATGATGGTAGAAGATGGTGCTGGTAATACCGACCGTTGTTATCCATTGATCAGGTATGCCGAAATTCTGTTGAATTATGCAGAAGCCTTGAATGAATATCAAGGGCCGACCACTGAAGTGTACTCAACGCTGATCCAAATCAGGAAACGTGCAGGGATTTTACCTGGTTTAGATGATAATTATGGCCTTAAAACAGGCATCAGCAAAGCAGATATGCGTTTGGTAATTCAGAATGAACGTAGAGTGGAACTGGCATTGGAAGAACACCGCCTTTGGGATGTGAGGAGATGGAAAATTGCAGAGGTGACTGATAACGTGATGCTAAAAGGCATGAAAATTACTAAAACAGGAAATACACTGACTTATGAAGTGATAGATATCAAACCGCATTTTTTCAGACCAGCCTTTTATTTATTCCCAATTCCGGAGTCAGAAATGGCCAAGTCACCAAAGTTTGTGCAAAATCCAGGCTGGTAAGTATTTTTTTCTTTAAAAGAGGCGGGAATACCCTCGCCTCTTTTAAGTACTTTAACGGCAATAAATTTAATTTAAAATAAACAGGTCGGTGATCTGTTATATGAAGTAGATAATGAGAGATAAATTCCTGTTTTCCTGTTTGATAGCGCTGATTTTTTTTGTTGGAGGAAGCTCCACAATGAAAGCTCAGAATTTGATCAGCAAGAGTAAGTATTATGTGGATAGTGAGAATGGTAATGATGACTATTCTGGAAAGTCACAAAAGTTAGCCTGGAAATCATTAAATAAAGTTAACGCACAAACATTTATTCCCGGTGATCGCGTTGCCTTTAAAAGAGGCGGTAAATGGAAAGGGCAATTGCTGCCTCAGGGCTCCGGAACAAAGGAAAACCCGATTGTTTTTACCGCTTATGGAAAAGGCGAGCTTCCGGTTGTTGCTGCAGAAGGCAAGTTTAAAGATGCTGTACTGCTAAAGAATATCAGCAATATTGCTCTGGAGAATTTAGAGCTATCTAATTATGATGCTCTAGTCAAAACGCAGAAAACAGGTCCCACCGGGGTCCGTATTCTTGCGGAAAATATTGGAACGATTAGTAATATCCGCCTTTCTAACCTGTATGTACATGACATTAATGGCGACAATAAAAAAGGAAGCAACGAAGGAAACGGAATTTTCTGGGATTGTCAGGGGCCAAAACCAAGTAATATTGAAAACCTGCTGATCGAAAATTGCAAAGTGGTTAAAGTGGATAGAAACGGAATTCGTGGAAATGGAACTTTTGCCTTCCGTGACCAATGGTTTCCAAATAAAAATTTAATCATCCGTGGCTGTACCCTGGAAGATATTGGCGGAGACGGGATTGTAGTCAAAGCATTTGATGGTGCTTTAGTAGAGCACAATAAGCTGTTTCACATCAGAACCCGTGCTAAAGACAATGCAGTTGGTATTTGGCCGCATAGCAGCGACAACACGATCATTCAATACAATGAAGTAGCTTTTACGAAAAACCTGGATTGGTCTAATGACGGACAATCATTTGACATCGATGGGAATTGCAACAACACCATCATTCAGAACAACTATAGCCATGACAATGATGGCGGGTTTATGCTGGTGATTTCGGATGCGATTAATGCAAAAAGTAAAATGACTACTAACAGCATCATCAGGAATAACCTGAGTATAAATGATGGCAATAAACGCAAGCGCCTGTTCAATTTTGCTTTAGTCACAGACAATACCCAAATCAGCAATAATATTTTTTATAACAGTGGACAGGATTCCCTGAAAATGGAATTGATAGACATCGAACATGGCGTACCTAAAAACGTAGTGCTGGATGGTAATATCTTCGAATATCAAGGATTAGCCACAGGGATTTTTACCAAATCTGCTAAACAATATGCCGCTCTAACCTGGACTGGTAATTTGTTTAAAGGTAATATTTCAGGAAATGATCAACTACTAAATGTTAAACAAGGAACAGCGATTAAGAAAAAGAATTTGAAAGAATTTCCTTGGAATTTCATAAAGGTGTTAAAACTTGAAAAATTATTCTAATTTATTATATTTAAACTATATGTGAATATTTAAATAATCAAACAATCATCCCTAAACCAAATTTATGAGAACCAAAACTTTAGCCCTTTGCCTATTAATGGCAACTAGCCTCTTTGCGTGCAAGAAATCTCAGGTTGCAACTGACGTAACTGCGTTAGCAATGAGTACGGATACGGTATACACTAGTCCGCAGTCGCGCAACTTGAACCTGGTTTATTTTGTGCCCAACGACCTTGATACGCTTCCTGCGTATCAAAAGCGTTTAAGTGAGCTGATGTTATGGACGCAGAATTACATGAAACAGGAAATGCTGCGTAACGGATACCCAAATAAAACCTTCGGAATGTTTGCCGATCTGAGTATTAACCGGGTAAAGATCATCACCATCAGAGGTACCAAACCAAAAATTGATTATTCGTATTCCAGCGGTGCTGGAAATGTGCAGGCGGAGATTAACGCCTATTTTACCGCACATCCCACAGAGAAAACAAGTGACCATACGCTGGTGATCTTACCGAGATATAGTTTCCGCCCAGATGGAACACCGGATGGAGGACCTTTCTTTGGCTTGGGGAGATGGTGCTTCGCATTGGATTATGAAGGACTGGACATCAAAAACCTTGGAAAAACTGATACCGAAGGCAATCGTTTCAGTGTTTGGTTCGGCGGACTGGTACATGAGCTGGGCCATGGATTGAACCTACCGCACAATTGCCAGAAAGTTTCTGAAAATGCAACACTTGGTATGGCTTTAATGTGGGCAGGAAATGGGACGCTAGGGAAATCAAACACCTTCCTGACTGCTACAGATTGTGCCATTCTAAATGTCAACCAGATTTTTAACAACGACAGCAAAACTTATTACGGGGCTGTGAATGCCAGGGTAACCAGGATTCATGCGGATTATTCGGCCACAAAATCAGCAATTGTACTTTCCGGTAGATTTACCAGTGATACGAAAGTAAACAGCATCGTATATTACAATGATCCGAATGTAAACAATGAAGGGGTAGGGGCAAACAAAGATTATAATGCCGTCACCTGGGAATCTAAAGCGATTGGAACAGACAGCTTTTATGTAGAAATGCCAATTGCTGATTTTAAATATAAAGATGCTAGTCCTTATGAATTGCGCTTAAAATTGGTCCACGATAATGGAACAGTCACACAGAATAGCTATGCTTATAAATTTGTGAATGCCTTACCAGTTCTGGAATTCAGTACTAAGAATGAAATCAGTAAAGCAGGCTGGTCTATTGCCGCTTTCAGCTCCCAGCAAACTACTGCTATTGCAGCAAATGTGATCGACAACAACTTATCAACCGGATGGCATAGCCAGTGGTCTGTAGCGCCAGCCGCAAGCTATCCACATTTTATTACGGTGGATCTGGGACAACTTAAAACCCTGGATGGCTTTACTATTTTAAATGGCGATAGACGTGCGATTAAAGACGTGGATATTTTATACAGTACAGATGGGATCAATTTCAGCCTGGCCTCCACTTTACAAATCCCTAAACTAGGTTCTATTCAAAACTTTGCTTTTCAAGCACCATTGAGTTTCAGATATTTTAAAATCCTGGCGAAATCAAGCTGGGATGGCGAACAATTCGCACAATTTGCCGAGTTAGGCTTCTATAAAAATTAACATAATGCATCGACAAAAAATTATTGCCACGATCCTTTTCTTTCTATTTCAACTGGCTGTGACAACAGCAAAACCTGTTTCTAGTGTATTCAATGGGAGGGAAACCATTCCGTTTAATGCCAACTGGCAATTTTATTTTGCATACAACTTTGAACAAGGCATCAAAAAAGAAACTGTCAATCTGCCACATACCTGGAATGCCAATGAGGTATTGGAAGGACTGGCGGAATACAAACGCAGTTCGGCGATTTATGAGAACAGTCTGAATGTTCCAAACGAATGGGGTGCTAAAAGACTATTCCTTTATTTCGAAGGTGCGAATAGTGTGGCCACAGTATTTGTAAACAACAAAGCAGTTGCGGAACATAAAGGTGGTTATACCGGATTTGCGGTAGAAATCACCGACTATGTGAAGACCGGTCATAATTCGATCGCGGTTCAGGTGAGCAATGCTTACCGTTTGGATGTGATTCCATTACATGGCGATTTCAATATTTATGGTGGCCTGCACCGTCCGGTTTCTCTGATTGTCACAGAAAAAAACTGTATCAGTCCGCTGGACTATGGTTCTTCAGGCCTGTACCTGACGCAGAAGGCCGTTTCTGAAAAATCCGCTGATCTGGAAATCCTGACAAAATTATCTTTGTCCGATGCTAAAAATCTGAGCCTTAAAACGACCCTTTTCGATCAGGCTGGAAAGGAAATACGTTCCATCACTCATCCAGTAAACGAGGGAGAAGGTACTGGAACAGCCACTCAATTTAAGACACAAATGCACATCCTAAATCCACATTTGTGGAATGGTAAAGCCGATCCTTATTTGTACAGGGTAGCCGTAGATTTGCTTCAGGATGGAAAAGTCATCGATCATGTCTCTCAGCCTCTGGGTTTCCGTTATTACCACGTAGACCCAGATAAAGGTTTTTTCCTGAATGGGAAATACCTAGATTTATATGGTGCAGGAAGACATGAAGACTGGTCCGGGAAAGGTTCTGCCTTAACCGATGCAGATCATGATCAGGATATGGAGCTGATGAAAGAAATGGGAGCAACAGCTGCCAGGCTGACCCATTATCCGCATAGCAAGCATTTCTACGATTTATGTGATCAGAATGGCATGGTATTGTGGTCGGAGATTCCATTTGTAGGCCCAGGAGGGTACACTGGAACTGGCTATGTGAAAGATCTGCAGCTGGAAGAAAACACAAAGAAGATGCTGAAAGAACTGATCCGTCAGAATTACAACCACCCTTCAGTATGTTTTTGGGGCTTATTCAATGAGCTAAAACTCAATTATGATGATCCACAGCCTTTTATTAAAGAACTGAATGAATTGGCGAAAGCTGAAGACCCGGGAAGATTGACCACATTGGCTTCTAACCTGGGGCCGGCTAATTTCACTGACCTGACAGACCTGATGGGTTGGAATCAGTATTTTGGCTGGTATGGCGGCAGCTTTGATCAGGTGGCCAAATGGGCAGATCAAACGCATAAAGCCTTGCCTGCTAAACCAATTTCTATCTCAGAATATGGTGCAGGGGCGAGTCCCTTCAAACACATCGAAGAATTAGCTGCTCCGGAAGCAAAAGGGCGCTT
The DNA here is from genome assembly GCF_019802255.1 of Pedobacter polysacchareus. Lineage (GTDB taxonomy): Bacteria > Bacteroidota > Bacteroidia > Sphingobacteriales > Sphingobacteriaceae > Pedobacter > Pedobacter polysacchareus. The sequence continues at coordinate 599,939 of NZ_JAHYSS010000004.1, forward strand.
TCATCCGGAAGAATGGCAAACCGCATTCCATGAAAAACATTGGGAAGAACTGAAGAAACGTCCTTATATCTGGGGTAAATTTATCTGGGTACTGGCAGATTTTGGTTCCGCAATCCGAACGGAAGGCGACAACAATGGCATTAATGATAAAGGGCTGGTGACTTACGATCGCAAGATTAAAAAGGATGCTTTCTATTTTTATAAAGCAAACTGGAACCCGGAGCCGATGGTATACCTTACTTCCAGAAGAAATACGATGCGTACCAAAGCAGTCACGCCAGTGAAAATCTTTAGCAATTTACCATATGCAGAGCTTTGGATCAATGGGAAAAGCCTGGGTAAAAAGAAAAAGAATGCGATGAACACGATGATCTGGGAAAATGTGAAGCTGAATAAAGGGAAAAATGAGATTCTGGTAAAGGGGAAGTCCGCTGGTGGAACGCTAGCAGATACCTGCATCTGGGAACTTCAATAATGGTAGGTCAGACTGTGCTGAACTGAGCCCATGCCGCCTACAAAAAACGCCCTCTGAATCTTCAAAGGGCGTTTTTGTTGAAGCGATCAACTTTTATGCAAATCTCTTTTATTTTTAAAGGTGATAACCCTGACTTTGCATTTCTGCAGCAATAAAACGGTGATATTGCTCTGTATCCAGCGGATAATCCCAGCAGCCCATTCTATGGTATAACTCTCCTCCAAACCCTGTTTTAAACTTATAAAGACCATATAAGGGATGGGCAGGATCTGGCTGCGGAGCTACCCCAAAGAAATCGTATTCCAGGCATCCTTTGTTTTTAGCAATTTTCATCGCTTCCCATTGTAAGGCATATGTGGCCATGTAATTTCGGTTACTGGAGGAGGAAGCCCCATAAAGATAGGTGCCTCTTTGTCCGGCAATCACGAGAAACATGGCTGCCAATGGTTGCCCCTCGCTATCGGCCAGCAATAGCTCTACTTCTGCCGGCGAAGCGGTATCGGCTGCACGCGCAGAAAGCACCGTTCTGAAATACTCAATATCATTGATATGGATGCGGTTTCTGATCGCAGTTTCCTGATACAACGCGTACCATACATGAAGGTTTTCCATGCCTACTCTGGTTACATTTACCCCTTTTCTATGAGAAAGGTTGATGTTATACCTGGTTTTAGGCTTCATGGAATTCAGCAAAGTGCTTTCGTCTTTTTGCAGGTCCAGGAAAATAGTGTTTGAAGGCAGGATGTCTGAATTTGTCTTTTTCAGGTTCCAGTTCGTCGTATTGAAATTAAAACGAAACTCCTGGTATTTCTTTTCCGGCGGACCATTCCAGATTCCAGACTCATCAAAGCTGTCGTTTTCTTTTGCCCAATGAGACTCCCAGGCCAGGTCATACCTGATCAGGATACATTTTTTAGGAAGATGGGCACGGAGGTTCTCCGACAACTCTTCCAGGAATTTACCCTGGTATTCTTCATTGGGTTCGATTTCTGGCCCATAAGGAACGTAAGCAATGCTATGTTCGCTATCCAATGGCTGAAGTAATACCAGAAAATCAGCATGGGTATAAGTATTCGTTAAAGCATCATGATAAATGTCTTCATTGCCGACTTTAAAATTGAATGCTTTAGATTGGAGGCCTTGTTGGGTTTTTACTTCCGACCAGAATGCAGTTTGCTGAACTATTGAAGTCTCATAAACTTCTTTAATGTCTTTTTTGTCAATGGCTATATTCATCTTTTTCCTTTCCAACCGCAAAGGTCGGGAATTATATGATGATAAGCCAATTTAACACAGATTAGTCCCTGGCATGGAAGCAGGGCCGGCATCTTGGCTCGTAACTATCTTTCTCTCCAAGAAGGACTTTTGACTGATCGGCTGCGGTGCGGTAAGAATAGGCTGCGGGACTGCCGCAACGGACGCATATCGCATTTACTTTGGTCACCAGTTCTGCAATGGCCATCAAATTTGGCATTGGACCGAATGGTTTTCCACTAAAATCCATATCTAAACCTGCAACAATTACACGGATGCCGCGCTGCGCTAGAATATTACAGACTTCAGGAAGATTTTCATCAAAAAACTGGGCTTCATCGATGCCCACCACCTGCACATCCGTATTTAGTAACAGAATGGCAGCAGAGTTGTCCACCGGCGTAGAAGGGATAGAATTCCTGTCGTGGGAAACAACGTCACGATCATCATATCGGGTATCAGTGGCGGGTTTGAAGATTTCTACTTTTAATTTAGCAATCGTTGCACGCTTTAATCTTCTTAATAATTCTTCTGTTTTACCTGAAAACATAGAGCCGCAAATTACCTCTATACTCCCGCAAAACTCTCCTCTTCTGTAATTTTGTTCGCTGAATAACATCTATGATTGTGATCTTTATAGCCCACTAATATCGAAATTTTGTAGTACTTTTGAGTAGCAAGTTACCAACATAAAACATCAAATCTGTCGTTATTAAGCCTATGATGAACCAAGAAGATATTTTTAGAAAGATAGGATTGATTTTAGAAGAGCTTCAAGATCAATACGCCTATCTGGCGAGAAACCAGCAGCAATTGAATGAGTTAGAGCTGGAATTGTTTATGGCAAATGCCAACTTTCTATCAGATCATGTTCAGATTGTCAGGAAATTAAACTCCGCTAAAATTCTAAAGGAAATCCCAGCACATACGAGTCCGGATGCTGTTTCTGAAACTGCAAATGCTGAAAATCAGGTGACCTGGGATCAGCCATTAAAATCTCAACAGGATTGGGATACGCCTGCGGAAAATGTAATCATGGAAAACACGACTAAGATTTCCGCGCAGGAATCGGCAACCGAAGTTCCAGTGGCAGGTGTAAATTACCAAAAAGAAGAAGAAATAACACCTATTGCAGCGCCGGAACTTCCAACATTTGTTCCTCCCGTAATTGCGGAAAAGCCGTCATATTCCAATGAATTGTTTACAGAATCTACGACTGAAAAGGAGTCCTTCAAGTTGGATAAAGAACCATCAAGCTTTGAATTTATTCTTAAAGATCTTGGTGCTACCGATAAATTCGATTTCGAAGAGAAATCTGTAGATGCCATTTTCGACCGACCGCTGACTGAAGACGAAGCGCGTATCATTGCCGAAAAGCAAAAGTTAAAAGAACAGGAAGCACAGCAGCAAGAAACAAAGCAGCAGGCTGCAGCAGCTGATCAGAATGACGAGATTGGTCCTGAGCCATTTTTGGTGGCTAAAGAAGAATTACAGCCGGATCCAATCCTAGAAAATACCTTTACAGAAAGGATGGTTTCTGAAACGATCTTTGTAGCGCCTATTGTTCCAATTGTAGAAAGACCCGCTCCAGTACAGGAAAATACTCCTGCTCCGCAAGATGCTCCTGCAGCGCAAAATACCCCGCCAGTACAAAGCAGTCCTGAAGCACAAAATACTCCAGTAAGCCCAACTAAAACCGACAACTCCGAAGCTCCGGCCAAACCAATGTCTTTAAATGAGCGATTGGCAAGTCAGCTGGGAACAAATTCGAATACCACCCATACTGATCCAAGTAAAAACACCATAACCGACTTGAAGCAGGGCATCAATCTAAACGACAAAATGTTGTACATCAAAGACCTGTTTAATGGTTATAACCTGGCTTATGCAGAGGTGATCGACTTGTTAAATAAGATGGCTGATTTTAAAACGGCGGATGCCTTCCTGCAAAATAATTATGCAGAAAAGAACAACTGGGCGGCGAAATCAGGAACGGTAACGAAGTTTTATGAATTGTTAAAACAGCGCTTTCCCGTTAAATAAAGCCCATCCGGTTAGAGTCCAGTTTTAAGAAGATGAACAGCAATACGGTGAAACTCCACAGTGAGGAACCACCGTAGCTGATAAAAGGCAAAGGAATTCCAATTACGGGAATGATCCCTATGGTCATTCCTATGTTAATGAACACGTGGAAAAAGAGAATACTGGCCACGCAATAGCCGTATACCCTGGAGAAGGTAGAACGCTGTCGCTCGGCAAGATTGATGATCCGAAGGAGCATAAATATATACAGTGCAACCACGGTAAAGCAGCCCACAAAACCCCATTCTTCACCAATGGTGGAGAAAATGAAGTCAGTACTTTGCTCAGGTACATAACCGTATTTTGTTTGTGTACCTTCCAAAAATCCCCTTCCGGTTAATTGTCCGGAACCAATGGCAATCTTCGATTGAATTACATTGTATCCAGCTCCTTTAGGGTCTGTTTTAAGGCCCAACAGGATTTCAATCCTTGTGCGCTGATGAGGCTCTAACACCTTTTCGTAGGCAAATTTTACCAGAAACAAGTAAGCCACTGCGACCACCGTGACGATGATACAGGAGATCATGACCTTGTGTTTTCTTCTGTTTTGATAGATAAACAGACCACCTATGGCTAGGATGAGTGGTATTAATATCTCTGCGGGAACGAGGAAATCTGCGATAAACAGCACGATCATTCCTAAAAAGATCAATAGGAAATAGCCCGATAGTCCTTCTCTGTACAATGGAAACATGAAGGATAAAAACACCAACGCTGAACCTGTATCCGGTTGAAGCATGATCAAAAACAGTGGAATCCCCACGATCACAGCAGCGAAAAATATAGATTTTACATCCCTGAATTTGGGGTTAAAGGAGCTCACATACCTTGCCAGGAGTAGGGCGGTACCAAATTTCGCCAGCTCAGAGGGCTGGAGTCTAAAGCTTCCCAAAGGGATCCAGGCCTGGTTTCCAGCTACTTTTCTTCCTACAACGAGTACTGCAATGAGCAGCAGCATCGTGAGCCCATACACAATGGGAGAGAAGACACTAAAGAATTTGGCATCCAGTAATAAGATGGAAAATCCAAGAATCAATCCGGTAATGATATAGATCAGCTGCTTCCCGTATTTGGCGGCAAAGCTAAAATCATTAGACTCCACGCCATTAAAGATTGAAGCGTAAATATTTACAAACCCAATGGTACACAAGGCTACGTAAAGCAGGATGGTGATCCAGTCTACATTGAAAAAGAAACGGTTGCCTTGCTGTGTTGTCATTTATGGTGTTTGTGAAATGGGTTTACTATTTGTTGTTTTTGCAGGTATACCTGCTGGTTTTACGGGTACGATCGTCGCCTTAGCGGGTACTGTACTTGCTGCTGCTCCAGCTGCTGTTGCAGGTAAGACCTTTGCTGGAGTCAGGGACTTTCCTGTAGAATCTTTTTTCAAAGAATCGGTCAGCAATGGCTTCGCTTTTAGTTTCGGTTTTTTCGGCACAGGTAAGATGACTTGTTTTTTCATCCATTCTGCACCGGCCCTTTTATTCACAGAAAGACTATCTTTCAGATATTTCTCTGCAATGTAACTGGCAATAGGAGCAGCATACGTACTTCCAAAACCTGCATTTTCAACGACTACTGCGATGGCAATCTTTGGATTGTCGCGGGGGGCAAAGCCGATAAATACGGAGTGATTTTTTCCACGCGGATTTTGTACCGTTCCTGTTTTACCGCACATCACAATGTTTTCAATTGCAGATTGTCTGGCAGTACCCCAAGGTGCATTTACCGCATCTTGCATCCCATCGATAACGGGCTCAAAATGTCTGGCATCTACATCCACATAGTTTTTGCGGGCATATTCTTTCTTGATGACTTTATTCTCACCGATGGCTTTAATCAGATGGGGTTTTACATAATAGCCTCTGTTGGCAATGATGGCCATGATATTGGCCATCTGTAATGGTGTGGCATCCATTTCACCCTGACCAATTCCAAGGGAAATCACCGTAGTATATCCCCAGCGATTGCCGTATTTTTTGTTGTAATGATCGGAGGTATATAAGTTTCCCGGACGTTCTGAAGGAAGATCTACCCCTAGCTTTTCACCAAGGCCAAATTTCTGTACCCGCTTCTGCCATTCATCATAGGCAATCCGTTGGTTTTTGAATTTCTTCTGTGTCATAAGTTTCTGGAACACATACAAGGCATACGTATTACAAGACCTGGCCAAACCTTTACGCAGACTGATATTTCCGTCTACGTGTTCACATTTCACCTTATGGTTTCCGGCCATGTAATAACCCGGACAGTTAAATGTGGTATTTGGATCTATGACACCTTCCTGTAAGCCTAAAAGCGCATCGAGCGGCTTAAACGAGGATCCTGGGGAATAATACCCCTGGATTGGACGTACCGTAAATACGCGGTTTGGATTTTTCTCCTGATTGATCAGGTCCATGTAGTTGTTACCCTGCTGACGACCTACCATGAGGTTGGGATCGTAACCTGGGCTGCTGACAAAGGCTAGAATTTCTCCTGTTGCAGGCTCAATGGCTACTATACTGCCCACTTTATTTTTCATTAGCTCTTCTCCAAGCTTCTGAATGCGAAAATCCAGGGAAGAAATCACTTTTTCTCCAGATCTGGCAAGGGTATCAAATTTTCCTTCGGCATAACTTCCTTTCGGTACATTTCGGGCATCATAAAGCATATTGATGATGCCCTTTTCACCACGGAGTACATCGTTATATTGTTTTTCTACGCCTGCTTTTCCAATATAATCACCGGGACGGTAATAGCCATCGCTCATTTCAATGTCTTTCTTGGACACCTCCTTTACATAGCCAAAGAAATGGCCTGCGAGACTATCCGGATAATACCTAACCGTTCTGCTCTGTACGAAGAAGCCTGGAAAACGAGCAAGCTGCTCGGATAAAGCAGCATAGACTTGTACAGAAAGTTGTTTTTCAAAAATACTAGGCTGATACCTGGATTGGACGCTCGCTCTATTGAAACTCTTCTTAAAGCGTTTCATGTCAATGCCAATGATGTTGATCAGCGATAGCGTATCAAATTCTTTCACCTGATTTGGGATCACCATTAGGTCATATACCGGTTCATTCTGAACCAGCACCTTTTCATTTCTATCGAGGATTACCCCTCTGGCAGGGAAGGTATAGATCTTACGCAATACATTACTTTCGGCAGAAAGGAAGTACTTGTCGCTGGCCACCTGGATGTAAAACAGGGTACCGACCAGGATTAAGGCGACCAATATAAATAAGCCTTGAATAATATATTTACGGTTAAATAGATTGTCCATTAGCGTGCCTTCCTGTTATAGAACATGAATTCTATAAGTATAATTAAAAATAACGTAAATACACCACTCAAAAGACACCTCAATAGGGTGTAAGAGAATTCTGTTAAGCGGAATGTTTCCAGGAAAAAGAGCACCAGGTGATGGGCAAAAGTACAAAGGGTCGCATAAATGCTGAACCATTTGAAACCCATATTTCCGAGCGTAGGCTCCGGTTCGTCAAAATTGTCTTTGTTTACAGTCAATGCGATAAAGGAGATCCTGACAAATACCAGGGTCACACAGGCAGTGGTATGTACGCCCAAAGTATCATAAAAAGCATCCATGGTTAAACCGGTTGCAAAAGCGATCAGGTATAACAGGAGGTTTGGCGTTTTAAAGGGCAGTAACAGTAAAAAAAGAATATAAACAAAGGGAGTGGCCAGGCTGTAAAAGCTCAGGTTTCTAAGGAGTAGGATCTGAATAAAAAGTAGTAAGAACCATCTGAAGATGTTTACCAATATTATTTTACTGTTCATTTGGCAATTTTGATTCTAAAGCTTTCTGTTCCTGTGCTAATTTGTCTTTAATGACATAAACATATTGTAAGGTACTAAAATCATTGAAAAGATCGATTTCGATCGTCATGAAATTATCCCCTGTGGAGATGCCGGTATTGCTCACTCTGCCCACAAGGATACCTGGAGGGAAGTGGGAATAACTGGAGGTCACTACGGTGTCTTTTAAGGCAATTTTGTAGTGATTTGGTACATCTTTGATATACGCTTTTCTATAGTCAAAATTCTTAGTTCCCCAGACTAGGGTACCCATGGCATTGTTTTTCTTTAAGGTGACACTCACTTTGGTGTCTTTATGCAGTAAAGACTCAATGGTGGCCAGGTGTTCTGAAACATCTCTGATATAGCCCACTACACCTTTTCCCTGAGAAATGACTGCCATACCACTTTCAATACCATCGGCAGTACCGCGGTTGATGGTGATGATGTTATTCCTGAGCGTAATCGAATTCTTGATAACCCTTGCTGAGAGATAAGTGTATTGAGTTTTGTTGAGCGTGTCTTTAACGACTACATTTTTCGCACTGTCGATACTGTTGAGTGCAAGAAGTTCTGTTTTTAGCTTCGCATTTTCTGCTGCCAAGCTATCATTTACATCCCCTAAATTGATGTATTTTTTTAATACATTCAGGTTTTTATAAGCGGTACCGACTACTTCATTGGTGGAGTTAACGGTTACACTACGCTGATAGGAGTTATTGCTTACTGTCAGATAAATTCCGATAGTGAAGAAAATGATAAAAAAGAAAAATGCGTTGTATCTGTTTATAAAAATCCAAAGGTTACGCATACTTTTCGATTCGGGGTTTTAGTTTTTGTAAACTGAGTTTAAGCTTTAAGCTCGCCAAATGGCCTGATCAGCCAGGAAAGACTTAAAACTTAAACTCAGGCTACTTTTATTGCATTAAGAATTTATAACCACCAATATTTTTCAGGGCGATACCTGTTCCACGTACTACTGCACGAAGTGGATCTTCGGCAACGTGTACTGGAAGTTTGGTTTTTGCCGCTACACGTTTGTCTAAACCGCGTAATAGGGCACCACCACCTGTCAGGTAAATACCAGTCTGATAAATATCTGCAGAAAGCTCCGGAGGAGTAATCTCTAATGCTTTAAGAATTGCTTCTTCAATTTTTGAAATAGATTTGTCCAGGCAATGGGCGATTTCAGTGTAAGAAACGGTGATTTGCTTCGGAACACCTGTCATTAAATCTCTACCTTGAACTGCGAAGTCTGCAGGTGGATCAGTTAATTCCGGCAATGCCGCACCTACTTCAATCTTGATTTTCTCCGCAGTACGATCTCCGATCATAATGTTGTGCTGACGACGGATATAGTTCACAATGTCAGAATCAAAGTTATCTCCGGCAACGCGGATCGACTGGTCACATACGATACCTGATAACGCGATTACCGCGATCTCAGTCGTACCACCACCTATATCAATGATCATGTTACCCATCGGCTCTTCTACGTCAATTCCGATCCCTACAGCAGCTGCCATAGGCTCATGAATCAGGTAAACTTCTTTTGCGCCTGCGATTTCCGCTGAATCTCTTACTGCACGTTTCTCTACCTCAGTGATACCGGAAGGGATACAAATGACCATTCTTAAGGAAGGGAACATCCATCCTTTACCACCATTCAGCATACGGATCATTCCTTTGATCATCGCTTCTGCAGCATTGAAATCGGCAATAACGCCATCTTTTAGTGGTCTTACCGTACGGATGTTATCGTGCGTTTTTCCCTCCATTTGCATGGCCTGACGGCCAATAGCGATGATTTTATTTGTTTGTCTGTCGAAAGCAACAATGGATGGCTCATCCACTACTACCTTGTCATTATGTATGATTAGAGTGTTAGCCGTTCCTAAATCGATAGCAACCTCTTGTGTAAACCAATTAAATAAACCCATTTATTAGGTGATAATTTAAGTATTAAAAATTCTGTATACTATAGTAATGTAAAACTACGTCTTTTTATTGTATTCGCAGTTAAATAAATTAGTGTTTAAAATGTCTAATACCTGTGGTAACCATTGCGATGCCTTTCTCATTCGCCATATTGATCGAGTCGGCATCTTTAATTGAACCACCTGGTTGTAAAACGGCAGTAATGCCTGCTTCAGCTGCGATTTCTACACAATCAGGGAAAGGGAAGAATGCATCAGATGCCATTACTGAACCTTCCAATGGGAAGTTGAATGCATTTGCTTTTACGATGGCCTGTTTCAAAGCGTCTACTCTTGACGTCTGACCTACACCACTCGATAGCAACTGGTTGTTTTTTACAAATACAATGGTATTAGATTTGGTATGTTTAACGATTTTATTCGCAAAGAAAAGATCCTTAAGTTCTTCAGCAGTAGGTGCTTTCTCCGTAACTGTAGTCATTTGATCTGCGTTTTCGATGATCAGATCTTTATCTTGTTCAATTACACCATTCAATAAAGTTTTGAATTGTTTTTTGCTCAATTCTACTTCATTTCTCTGTAAGATCACTCTGTTCTTTTTCGCGCGGAAAAGTTCAACAGCTTCCGGCTGATAAGCAGGGGCGATCAATACTTCGAAGAATAATTTGTTGATTTCTTCAGCTGTGGCCAGGTCGATTTCGCGGTTGGCAATTAATACACCACCGAAAGCACTTACCGGATCGCAAGCCAATGCGGTATCCCATGCTTCTTTAATGGTTGCTTTTGAAGCTACACCACAAGCATTGGTATGTTTTAAGATGGCAAATGTTGGCTCTTCGAATTCATCAATTAAAGCAACAGCAGCATCTACGTCAACCAGGTTGTTATAAGAAAGCTCTTTACCATTCAGTTTAGTGAACATAGCGTTTAAATCACCATAGAATACACCTTGCTGATGAGGGTTTTCGCCGTATCTCAGTACCTGAGCAGTATTGATGCTTTGTTTGAATACATTTAGTGGCTCTTCCGTATTGAAATAGTTGAAGATGGCCGTATCATAGTGAGAAGAAGTATGGAAAGCTTTTTTCGCATAAGCTTTACGCTGAGCGATAGTTGTTGTTCCTTCTTGTTCTTCTAATTGATGTTGTAAGGTCGCGTAGTCGTCTTTTGAAGCAAGGATCACTACGTCATTGAAATTTTTAGCAGCTGCTCTGATCAGAGAGATACCGCCGATGTCGATTTTCTCAATGATTTCTTCTTCAGAACCACCAGCTTTTAAAGTTTCTTCGAATGGGTATAAATCTACAATAACCAGGTCGATTTCAGGGATCTCATATTCATTGATCTGCTCCTGATCTGAAGCCAGGCCTCTTCTGTTTAAGATACCACCGAAAACTTTAGGGTGTAATGTCTTTACCCTGCCTCCTAAAATAGAAGGATAACCTGTAAGGTCTTCCACTGCTGTAACCGGCAGATTTAGGTCTTTAATAAATTGTTCGGTACCACCAGTTGAAAATAACTGCACACCCTGTTTAGCTAACAGGCGAACTAAAGGTTCTAAACCATCCTTGTAATAAACTGAAATTAAAGCGTTTTTGATCTTTATCGATTGACTCATTAGAGAAAAATTTTGAGCCGCAAAAGTACCCATTTTTCTTTTAATGTCAAATGCTTATTTGCAGTATATTAAAGGAAGATTATCTTTCTAATCATCTGGCTCTTTTTTACCTGCTGTTTAGAAAGAAAACCTGCCGAATCTGCTGCTATTTTTTGATCTTTTTGATGATTGATTCTACGATGCGGGGATAGTGGTTGTGTTCCAGCTGCTGCCCTTTAAATTTGATCATTTCCAGGTTGTCATCTTTCTCGATTTTGTATTTCGCCTGGTAAATATATTCTCCTTCATCGTAGTTCTCGTCTACATAATGAATGGTAATACCACCTTCTGGTTCTTTTGCTGCTATCACTGCATGGTGTACGTGGTCACCATACATGCCTTTTCCGCCGAATTTAGGCAGGATGGCAGGGTGAATGTTGACAATGCGTCCTGGGTATTCCTGGATCAGGTTTTTGGGAATCAGCCATAAGAATCCAGCCAATACAATTAAATCGATCTCCAGATTTTTCAGTAAGCCAATGATCTTTTCAGTATGGTAAAATTCGTTCCTGTCAAAGATATGAGAAGGGATTTCGAAATTATCTGCACGCTGTAAGACGTAAGCATCAGGATTGTTGGTCAGTACCAATGCGATTTCTGCTTCCGGGTGGTGTTTGAAATGCTCCATTAATTTCTGGGCATTAGAACCCGAGCCTGAAGCGAATATAGCGATGCGTTTTTTCATAGGTGCATTTTGTTTAATAGAAATCAAGCTGGCCCTGCCTGTTTAAAAGGCGGATAATATTTTTCAAAAATAGTATTTTAAGGCTTTACTGGAAGCTTTTTATTGCTTTTTGTCTTTCTGGAGCGGAGTGGAGTGCGGATTTGTTTTTTTTACCGAAAAAAAAGACGAGAAAGTGGAGGGGAAGTGTTCGGGAAGAGATCGGACTTACCATAGGGTTCGGAAGGGGTTGCTATAGGGTTCGGATAGGGTTGGTATAGGGTTGCTATAGTATCTGCTATCCAAACCCTATCCGAACCCTATAGCAACCCCTTCCAGAGACTATAAAAATGCAGGTCTCTTCCCGGGCACATCCGCGCTTCATTTCCGGGTTTTCTGATAATTTCGATTAATGTCGTTTTTTCTATTACCTTTGTCGCAGTATGCAAAATCACCTTATGGTGTTTGGTATGCTCGCAGCGGATGCTTCATCAGGAATTGAAATTTTTAAACAAGCTGAACTTTCTAAAGTATTATAAATCAATAATTAAGATTTATTGAAAATATTTACGAGTTCATTTTGCATATTAAAAACATTAATTCTATATTTGCAGTCCGAAAAAAAGGAAAAACAAAAGGCTGGTAGCGGTTGGGTTTGTGCCCAATATTCTTGAAAGCTTTAAAAGGAATATTATAATATTGAAAAATGGCAAATCATAAATCTTCGTTAAAAAGAATTAGAGCAAACGCAACTAAACGTTTACGTAACAGATATCAGGCAAAAACTACTCGTACCTTTATCAAAAGGTTACGTGCTGCTGAAGATCAAAAAACAGGAAAAGAGTTATTACCGAAAGTAATCTCTATGTTAGATCGTTTGGCTAAGAAAAACGTTATTCACAAGAATAAAGCAGCTAACAACAAATCTAAATTGACTAAATTTGTTAATGGCTTAAAATAAGCATAGCTTTACAATATTATAGACGGGATGTGCTTATGGCATATCCCGTTTTTTTGTTTATGGGTATTTATGAAACGAGATTAGGAATTAAGCAATGGGCAGAAGCAGACCGGCCCCGGGAGAAACTCATCCTTCATGGGCGCAGGCACCTGACTGATGCGGAGCTGGTTGCGATATTTATCGTTTCCGGGAATGCGGAAGAGACTGCAGTAGATTTAAGCAAGCGTATTTTGGCCTCCTGCAATCAGGACCTGGATGCTTTAGGCAGGATGAGCGTGCAGGATTTATGCAAGTTTCGTGGAATAGGTGAGGCGAGGGCGATCTCGATCATCAGCGCATTGGAACTCGGCCGCAGGCGAAAACCAAGTACGGTCATATTACCCAAGATTACCAGTTCTCATGATTGTCACCGGGAACTCTCTCCAGTACTGACGGATTTAACACATGAGGAGTTTTGGATTTTATTACTCAACAGGGCCAATGAAGTATTGGCAAAATTACAAATTAGCGTAGGTGGCTTATCAGGAACGGTAGCCGATCCAAAAATAATCTATAAGATTGCATTGGAACATGGAGCGTCTTATGTAGTACTGGCGCACAATCACCCTTCTGGAAATCTAAAACCCAGCCCCGAAGATCTGCACCTCACCAAAAAACTAGTGTCCGCAGGGAAGTTATTAGACCTGCCGGTACTGGATCACTTAATTATTACAAACAAATCTTTCTTTAGTTTCAATGATGATGGCTTAATTTAGCCAGCCATGAAGAAAATTATCCAACTCAGTATAGCTGGTCTGCTGCTGATTGCAACAGCCTATGCACAATCGGGAAAACCGTTCCATGTGATGTCCTATAACATCCGTTTAAATGTAGCCTCTGATGGTGTAAATGCCTGGCCTAACCGTAAAGATGAGGTGAAAGCTTTAGTAAGGTTTCATGATGCCGATATTTTATGTGTACAGGAAGCCTTGCCTTTACAGGTAGATCAGTTGCTGGAAAACACAAACTATGCGATGGAAGGAGTAGGACGTGATGACGGAAAGCGTCAAGGAGAATTTTCGGCTATTTATTATGATAAATCCAGGTTTACGAGAAAAGATGGAGGTACTTTCTGGTTGTCGGAAACGCCAGACAAGCCTTCTAAAGGCTGGGATGCAGTACTGAACCGGGTTTGTTCCTGGGTGAGGTTATACGATCGCCTCAATAAAAAGGAATTTTTGGTGTTCAACACGCATTATGATCATATCGGTGTGCAGGCACGTATAGAATCTGCCAAGCTCATTAAAAGAAAAATACAGGAAATTGCACCCAGCTTACCAGTGGTTTTAACAGGGGATTTGAATGTAACTCCCGACACAGAAGCGATTGCCACCATTAAATCTTTCCTTATTGATGCGAAGACAGCTTCAGTGGAACCCGCTTACGGACCTGAAGGAACTTTCAATAACTTTAAGTTCGACAGCCCTTTAAAGGATAAGATTGATTACATCTTTGTGAACAAAGGTTTTAAGGTGCAAAAGTTTGGCGTGTTATCTGATAGTAAAAATTTAAGGTATCCATCAGACCACTTACCAATTATTGCCCGTTTATCTTTCTAAGAGGTTTACACCGACGGCATTATTTTATATCTTTGCATTTTATACCGAACATATAACATGAAGATATCATACAAGTGGCTGACACAATTTCTGAAAACTGATAAAACTCCTGAAGAACTTTCCCTAATCCTGACTAATATCGGGCTGGAAGTAGAAAGTCTGGAAACCGTACAACCGATTGCAGGTGGTTTAGAAGGATTGGTGATTGGACACGTCATCAGCTGTGTGCAACATCCTAATGCCGATCGTTTACGTGTGACTACGGTAGATGTAGGTACAGGAACGAATATTCAAGTGGTTTGCGGTGCGCCAAATGTTGGCGAAGGACAGAAAGTGGTGGTGGCTACTGTAGGAACTACCGTTTATCCAAATGAAGGAGAGCCTTTCAAAATCAACAAATCTAAGATCAGAGGCGAAGTTTCTGAAGGAATGATCTGTGCAGAAGATGAAATCGGACTGGGTGTTTCCCATGATGGAATTATGGTGCTTCCGGAAGCTACTGAAGTTGGGATTACTGCGAAAGTGTATTTCAACCTGGAAGATGATTATTTGTATGAAATCGGATTGACGCCTAACCGGGCTGATGCGGCTTCCCACTTAGGGGTAGCAAGAGATCTAGCAGCATATTTACGTTTACCAATCACGATGCCGGATGTTGCTGCTTTTAAAACAGCAAATGAAAGTCTGGCCATCCAGGTAACTGTTGAAGATGCCGAAGCTTGTCCGAGATACAGCAGTGTTGCGATCTCTGGGGTAACGGTAAAAACTTCTCCAGACTGGTTACAGGATAAATTAAAAGTAATCGGTATCCGTCCGATCAATAATATAGTAGACATCACCAATTATGTATTGCATGAATTAGGGCAGCCTTTACATGCTTTTGATGCAGATCATTTGACTGGTGGCAAAGTTATCGTGAAGAAATGTGCAGAAGGTACTCCTTTTGTAACACTTGATGGCGTAGAACGCAAGCTTTCAGCAGAGGATCTGATGATCTGTAATGCAGAAGCACCAATGTGTATCGCTGGTGTATTTGGCGGTAAAAATTCTGGCGTAAGCGAAACAACCACAAACATCTTTCTGGAAAGTGCTTATTTCGATGCTAAATCGGTACGTAAGACTTCAAAAAGACATGGTTTAAAGACTGATGCCTCTTTCAGATTTGAGCGAGGTACAGATCCTGAGATTACCGTTTACGCTTTAAAACGCGCGGCTTTATTGATCCAGGAATTAGCAGGTGGAGAGATTTCTTCTACTGTTTCTGATATTTATCCAGCACCAATCGCTGCTTTTGATGTAGAAGTGAGCTACAACAACATCAATAAGCTGATCGGTGTAGAAATCCCTCATGAAGAGATCAAAGCCATCATTACTTCATTGAACATGGAAGTTGCAGCAGAAACTGCGGAAGGCTTGTCTTTAAAAGTGCCAACCTATAAAGTAGATGTGACCCGCGAATGCGATGTAACAGAAGAGGTATTGAGAATCTACGGTTACAATAATATTGAGATTCCAACTAAAGTTAATGCTTCTTTATCTTACGGTACTAAGCCGAATAAAGAACAAACACAGCACGTCATTGCAGATATGTTAACTGCAAACGGCTATTTAGAGATCTGGTGTAACTCCTTAACTAAAGGTGCTTATTCTAAAGTACCAGAAGAAGCAGTTCATATTTTGAACCCATTGAGTTCGGATTTGAATGTGATGCGTCAGGGTTTATTAATGCCGGCATTGGAAAGTGTAGCCTATAACCTGAACAGAAAAACAACTGATATTAAGTTTTATGAATTCGGTAAAACTTATCATTTGATCAATGAGAAATATGTTGAACGTCCGCGTTTACTGATCGTATTGTCTGGAGCTAATCAATCAGAGCAATGGAATCACAAGCCATCACCAGTAACTTTTTACCATTTGAAAGCGGCTGTAGATGCTGTAATCGGACGTCTGGGCATTACCAATTATCAATCAGAAGAGGTAAATGATGAAAACTTCGCATATGGGCTGAAGTATTTCAGAGGCGATAAAGCGATGGTTACTTTTGGTGCGGTGACTGCTGCTGATCAGAAAACGGCCGATGTGGAAAAAGATGTGTTTTACGCAGATTTTGACTGGGCATTGCTCTTGGAGATCATTAAAAAGAATAAAATTGTGAACAAGGAAGTGTCGAAATATCCTGCGGTAAGGAGAGATTTATCGATGTTGGTAGACCTGGATGTGACCTTTGATCAATTGAAAACTATTGCCTTTAAAACAGAGAAGAAGCTGATTAAGAGCGTACAGGTGTTCGATGTATACGTTGGAGACCGCTTGCCGGAAGGGAAGAAATCTTATGCCTTAAACTTCACTTTGCAAGATGAAGAGCAGACCTTAACCGACAAGCAAATTGATGCGGTGATGCAAAAGATTATTTCTAACTTAGCGCAAACAGCAAAAGCGGAAATAAGAAAATAATTTATTGCTTTTAAATAATTTTTAGATTAGTACAAAAACTTTAATAACATGTCTTCGGTTGCCGATCAATTAAACTCCGTATTGCAAAAAACAGCTCGCGTAATAGAGCTCTGTAATGCCTTACAGGAAGAAAACGATTTATTAAAGCAGGAAAATCAAGCGGTAAAAGGGGCACTGGATAATGCTAAAACTCAGCGCGCAGACCTGGAAGAAAAGCTCCGTGTACTGAAATTAGCGAAAAGTATTGAGGGTACAAGTGAAAAGACACTTGATATAAAGCAAAAAATTAACGATTTTGTGCGTGAAATAGATAAGTGCGTGGTCTTACTGAAGAAGTAGGGAAAACAGAAAAAGTGAAACAAAGCTAAGAAATGGGAGAAATCTCGATAAAAATAACTATTTCCGACCGTATCTATCCCTTAAAGGTAAATACGGAAGAGGAAGAAATTGTGAGGCGGGCAGCAAAGATTATCAATGAGCGCATAAAGGACTACCAGGAAAATTATGCGGTTAGGGATAAACAGGATTTGCTTTCTATGGCGGTGCTGCATTATGCAACAGCAGTACTGAGGGTAGAAAATAAAGTCCAGGATCAGGACACTGTAGTCGCCGAAAAGGTAGAGGAACTGGATAGTTTATTAAATGATTTTTTCTCCAAATAGGATCGTTCTTTATATGAGTTAAGATTAGCACAACGATATAGCCGCAGCTAGATCTTGAGTTTCACAATTTTAAAAACTTAACACTTCAATATTTATAGAATTAAGAGGGTGTATTTCATCTGCATTTATGTACCTGAAAATGACCTAAATTCTAATTATAACTCGTTGAGGTTTTTAATACGTGGGACTTTAAGATTTAGTTGCGGTTTTTTTTACAGAAAAAATTTACGTTGTCGCATGGGAAATGAACACCAATAGCGGTTCTGCCCTCGGGACAAGGGAAATATATAAATACAGATGAATTAAAATGGAAATAGTAGGAATAATTGGATATGTACTGGCCGGCTTAGTTGTTGGCGTTCTAGTAGGCAGATACCTGCTGCGCAGCTTGCTGAAAAATCAGGAGATTGCCGCACAGACCAAGGTAAAAAAGATGCTTAAAGATGCAGAAAGTAAGGCTGAAATCCTTAGGAAAGACAAGTTACTGGAAGCAAAAGAGAAGTTTTTACAGTTGAAATCTGAGCATGAGCAGGAAGTAAATACAAAGAACAACCAGATCAACCAGCGTGAAAATGCAATGAAACAGAAAGAACAGTCTGTGAATCAGCGTTTGGAAAATATGAACCGCAAGGAACAGGAGCTGGACAATACGAAGAAGAACCTGGAAAAACAGACTGAAGTAGCGGTTAAAAAACAGGAAGAAGTAGATTTGCTGAAAAATCAGCATGTAAAACAGCTGGAAACCATTGCCGGTTTAAGCGCAGAAGAAGCGAAAAACCAATTGGTAGAAAACATGAAGCAGGAAGCCCGTACGCAGGCGATGATTCAGGTAAAGGATATTGTAGATGAAGCCAAACTAACCGCAACGAAAGAAGCGAAAAAGGTGGTGATTCAAACCATTCAGCGTACTGCAGTAGAAGCAGCGATTGAAAATACAGTTTCGATCTTCCATATTGAAAGTGATGAGATTAAAGGTCGTGTAATTGGTAGAGAAGGACGTAACATTCGTGCTTTAGAAGCCGCTACAGGAATTGAAATCATTGTTGATGATACACCGGAAGCGATCATTTTATCAGGTTTCGACCCGGTAAGAAGAGAGATTGCCCGTTTGGCATTACACCGTTTGGTAACGGATGGCAGGATCCACCCAGCACGTATTGAAGAGGTGGTGGCTAAAACAAAGAAACAAATTGAAGATGAGATCGTAGAAATCGGTGAACGTACCGTAATTGATTTACAGATCCATGGTTTACACCCGGAACTGATCAGAATGGTGGGACGTATGCGTTACCGTTCTTCTTATGGCCAGAACTTATTACATCACTCTCGTGAGGTAGCGAATTTCTGTGCAACGATGGCTGCTGAATTAGGCTTAAACGCTAAAATGGCGAAACGTGCGGGATTATTACACGATATAGGTAAAGTACCTGATGACAACCCGGAATTGCCTCACGCAATCTTAGGGATGCAGCTGGCTGAAAAATATAAAGAACATCCTGAAATTTGTAATGCCATTGGTGCTCACCATGACGAGATCGAGATGACTTCAATGATTTCACCAATCGTTCAGGCTTGTGATGCCATCTCTGGTGCGCGTCCAGGTGCCCGTCGTGAGGTAGTGGAAAGTTACATCAAGCGTTTGAAAGAACTGGAAGAACTAGCCCTTTCTTATCCTGGTGTAGAGAAAACTTTCGCCATCCAGGCAGGTAGAGAATTAAGGGTAGTGGTAGAAAGTGAAAGAGTAACGGATCAGCAGGCAGAATTGTTAGCAGCCGATATCTCTAACCGCATTCAAACAGAAATGACTTACCCGGGTCAGATTAAAGTCACAGTAATCAGGGAAACCAGATCTGTTTCTTTTGCGAAATAGTTGACAACTAAAGCTTAAGCAATTAAGCTGACTAATATTTAAAACGAAAGCGGTGGAATTATCCATCGCTTTCTTTATTTTTACTAAAATCTAATATCGGATCGCTACAAAAAATGAAGAAACACATGAAGACGAAAGCAGTAGAGAAAAGCAAAGTGGATGTTCTTTTTGATAAATACGCAGAAAGCCATCAAAATCATACCAATGAAATGATCCATTGGATATGTGTACCATTGATTGTTTTTAGTCTGCTGGGTTTAGTATGGGCCATTCCTTTTCCACACCTGGCCTTCCTGGGCAAGTACAATGGTTTTGTGAACTGGGCATCCTTTCTGATCGCTTTCTCGGTATATTATTACTATAAGCTTTCCCCGATCATGTCTTACCTGATGCTGCTGCTGATTTGTCTGATGTCTTTCTTTATTGTGATGTTAGAGAAATGGGAACTGGCCGGTGGACCGGCAGTTTGGTTAGTCTGTGCAGTGATCTTTGTAGGCGCCTGGATCGGACAATTTATCGGTCATAAGATCGAAGGAAAAAAACCTTCATTTTTAGAAGATGTTAAGTTTTTGTTAATTGGCCCAATTTGGTTATTGCACTTTATATGCAAAAAAATAGGGTTAAAATATTGAGCCAAACCTCATTTAACATGAAGTTAACACTGTGATAAACGAATGGTAATTGTGAGCTAATATAGACCTAACATTGTGGTAATAGTTTTGCCTGAAACAAATAACAGGGAAAATTGAAATCACAACTACATCTCAAAAAGGCATTAATTACCGTTTTATTCGTAATTATTGGCAGCACAGTGTTTGCTCAAACCGGCAAAATTTCTGGTAAAGTATCTGATAAAAAAACAGGGGAAACACTGATTGGTGTGACTGTTAAAATTGCAGGTACCACAAAAGGATCATCAACGGATGTGGAAGGAAGATACATCATCAACGGCCTGGCCGCTGGGAAATATATTGTAGAAACTTCTTATATCGGTTACACGACAAAAAGAATCACTGATATTGAAGTGAAAGCAACTGGTTCTACCAGTATAGATTTTGTATTAGACGAATCTTCTTCTAACAACTTAAACGAGGTTGTGATTTCTGCAAGCGCAAGTAAGGAATCTGTGAACACGCTATTTGCCAATCAGAAAGCGAGTATTAGTATCTCCAGTGGAATCTCTGCAGAGCTGATCAGAAAAAGCCCGGATAAGAATACTTCAGAGGTGTTGAAACGTGTGAGTGGTGCCAGTATCCAAGACAACAAATTTGTGATTGTTCGTGGATTGTCTGATCGCTACAACTCAGCAATGCTGAACAACTCTATGCTTCCAAATACGGAAGTAGATAAAAGAGCATTTTCTTTTGATATCCTTCCTTCGAATTTAATCGATGCCATTGTGATCAACAAAACTGCATCCGCAGATATTCCAGCAGATTTTTCTGGTGGTGTTGTACAAATCACAACTAAAGACTTTCCTGATAACCCTTTCCTGAATTTATCGTTAGGAACATCGATCAATATGCAGTCGGCGTTTAAAGACTTTTATGTAGCACCAAGAGGTGGTCTGGAAGCTTTAGGGATTTATGATAAAGGAAGAGATATTCCAAAAGGCTTCCCATCTACAGATGTGTTCAGAGCGCTGGAACCGAATTCGGCAGAAAGGTTTGATTTATCCAGACAATTCAAAAACAACTGGGGTTATAACAAAGTAACCGCTAAACTGGGGCCGATCTTTCAATTAAATTACGGTACAAGTAAAGTGTATAAAGACGATTCTAAATTCGGAACGGTATTGTCATTAACTTATAGATATGATGAGAGATTGAAAACTTCTGACCAGAAGGCTTATACCGGACAGGCCTTGGGTGATCAGTTTCATGACAATCAATATAACTTTAACACCAATATCGGTGCTTTAGCCAACTTTGCTTACTCTTGGGGTACCAATAAAATTACCCTAAAAAACATCTATAACAGGGTGCTTGAAAATCAATTTACCATCCGTGAAGGTAAAGATGATGCTGGTGGGGAATTTCTTAGAACCGGTGATTACTTATTGCAGCGCTCTTTACTGAGCAACCAGTTAACTGGTGAGCATTTATTAACACAAGATAGTAAAATCAAAATGGACTGGAATCTGAACTATGCGAATACGGATAGAAAAGAGCCTGGTTACAAGCGTATGGAATATTCTAAAGATGGGGTAGCTGCGATTCAACCGGCTTCAGCTGATGCCAGACTTGCAGGTAACTTCAACTCTAAACTGAATGAGGATGCATATGGTGGGGCCTTAAACTTTACTATTCCAGTTTCCTGGTTCCAGGATAAGAACAAAATTAAATTCGGTTATTTTGGTCAGTACAGAAAGCGTGATTTCAATGCAAGAATTTTGGGTCTGATTAGAAACGGTGATTTTGACAATTCATTACTGACTTTACCGCAGGATCAGATTTTTGCTCCAGAAAATATTCGTCCGAATGGATTTGTATATGATGAGATTACCAACGGTGGAGATCATTATGATGCAAGTGCATTTCTGAATGCTGGTTATGCGATGTTTGATGGTTACCTGACTGAGAAAATAAGATTTAGTGTTGGTGCAAGATTAGAGTCTTACCAATTGAAATTGAATAGTGTAGACAATGGTAAACCTGTGAAAATTGATTCAACTACAACAAACTTATTGCCATCTGCCAACCTGATCTACAATTTAACTGATAAAGCGGATATCCGTGTTTCTGCTTCCCAAACAGTTGGACGTGCAGAATTCAGAGAGCTTGCTCCTTTCCCTTTTTATGATTTCAATAAAAACATGAACATCAGGGGTAATGCTAATTTAAAACAATCAAAAACTACCAATCTGGATTTAGGTTATGCCTATTACCCTGCTTCAGGAGAAACCTTCTCAGTATCTACTTTCTATAAGTACTTCGAATTGCCGATAGAGCAGACTTTGCAATTGGGAAATTCGGGTAGGTCATTGAGCTATGCCAATTCTGAATCTGCTACAGTATATGGTATAGAACTGGAATTTAGAAAATCATTGAAATTCATTGGTGAGCAATTCAACAACTTTACTTTCAATACCAATGCTTCTTATATCAAGTCGGAAGTAGTAGTTTCTAAATTGGTGAACGCAAAAGGCGTTAGACCAATGCAGGGACAGTCTCCATACCTGATCAATGCAGGCCTTACTTATAACAATACTGCTGCAAATACTCTGGGTGTGACTTTATTGTACAACAGGGTAGGTCCACGCATCTGGGCAATCGGTAACATAGAAGATCCTGATATTTATGAGTATTCAAGAAATGTACTGGATCTTCAGATTTCTAAGAAGTTTGCCAAGTCCAGAGCAGAGGTAAAGCTGAACTACAGTGATATTTTGAATAACAAAGCTTATTACTATCAAAAAGTAAAAGGTTCTGATCCAAATGCATCATTCGACAAGAAAACTGATAATGTGAACATTGCAGACCGTTTTGGTTCTTCAGTATCTATTGGCTTCTCTTACAAAATCAAATAGTCTTAACCATAACTTAACACATACAGCGGCTATACTTAATCCTGAATTAATACCAGATTAATGTAGCCGCTGTAGATTTGAACAAACAATAAACAGACATGAAAAATAGATTAAACTTAAGCCTGTTAGCATTATTAGTTACAGGAGCAACAGCAATAACCAGTTGTAAGAAAAGCGGTGGCGATGCAATTATTGATCCTATTGTTGACCCATCTGTTCCTGCTACATTAGCAGATGCGTTTTTTGATAAAGTAAGTTACAGAGGTGCATTTGGCACTACAGACTGGACTGCTAGCTGGACCAACTTCACACCAAAAACAACTGTATATGGTGCAACTACTGTTACCTTATCAGGTGATATTTCTGCTAACATGACTTTAGATGCTTCAGTAGTTTATTTGTTAAAAGGATTTGTATATGTTAAAAATGGGGTTACTTTAACGATTCCTGCGGGAACGGTAATCCGTGGAGATAAAGTTTCTAAAGCTACATTAGTAGTGACCCGTGGTGGTAAAATCAATGCAGAAGGAACTGCTGCAAAACCAATTGTGTTTACTTCAAATGAGGCTGTAGGAAACAGAGCTCCTGGCGACTGGGGTGGAATTATCATTCTTGGTAAATCAACCAATAACATCCCTGGTGGTGAAGGTTTAATTGAAGGTGGTTTAACACTTCCTGAAGGAAACCACGGTGGTAATATTCCTGATGATAATTCTGGTGTGCTTAGATATGTACGTGTAGAATTCCCTGGTATTGCTTATGCAACTAACAATGAAATCAATGGGATTACTTTTGGTTCTGTAGGTTCTAAAACTGTAGTTGATTACGTTCAGGTTTCTTACTCTGGTGATGATTCATTCGAATGGTTTGGTGGTACAGTAAATGCAAAACACTTGGTTTCTATTGCAAATGTTGATGATATCTTTGACTTTGATAATGGTTTCTCAGGTAGACTACAATTTTTAGTAGCACAAAGAAATCCAGAATTAGCAGATCAGGCTGGCCAGTCTAACGGTATTGAGTCTGATAACTCTGAGAAAGTTTGGGATTCTAATCCAAGAACACGTCCGGTAATTTCTAACATGACTTTGATTGGTCCTGGTGTTACTGCTGATGCAAAACATGAATATGCTAACCTATGGAGAAGAGGTTCAAAAATGATTTTGGCAAACTCTATCTTCATCGGATTTAAATATGGTATCGATATCCGTGATAAAGAAACTGGTGATGCTTTAGTTGCAACTACTGAAGGAAACTCATTGATCAAAAATAATATTTACCAATCGTTTATTGCAGGTAAAGATATAGTAGCTGACGGAACAATACCATCTTTCGCAAATGTTGATTTGCTTAAAACCTACCTGACTTCAAAAGGAAATACCTTTATTGATGCAACTGCTGCAGCTGCATTATTGGAAAGTCCATTTAGTCTGACTGCTCCTAACTTCTTATTGAAAGCAGGATCATCTGCTGCTGCTGGCGCAACATTCTAAAAACAAGGATGACAATGGATATGCTCATTGAGCTATAGCCATTCATCTTCTCCATAACCACAAGACCCCGTGAGTAAATTACTCATGGGGTCTTGTGGTTATTATCTTTTGATATTGATCTGAATTAGTTAATGTTTCGGTATGTAATTGTAATCGTTTAATAATACTAGCTTAATTCTCCTCTTGGTATTTTTGAGAAAAATAAATTATATATATGAAAAAAAATAACGTTTTCAGGTTTGAGTTGTCAAAAACAACGCTGGCTTTAATGTTTGTTGTATTTTCTTTTTCTTCATGTGAGAAGGAAGAGGTCGCGTTGGTTAAAGAGCCCGTATTAACAACCCCGGATATAGTGAATACTGTATCTGATGAGCGCTTGCTTAAGTTTCTGTCCATATCTCTTGGTGTTCAGATATCGGAAATTTCCTATTTGAAAGATTCGAATGAATTTTTGATAAGAAATATCAAATTCAATA
Source organism: Pedobacter polysacchareus (assembly GCF_019802255.1). Classification (GTDB taxonomy): domain Bacteria; phylum Bacteroidota; class Bacteroidia; order Sphingobacteriales; family Sphingobacteriaceae; genus Pedobacter; species Pedobacter polysacchareus. The sequence goes on from NZ_JAHYSS010000004.1 coordinate 624,849, forward strand.
GAACGGAGATGGAGGATTTTTATTTGAATGCGAATATTTATCGTGCTGAACACGGAGAATAGCTATGAGGTATTTAAAAACTGGAAAACAGATATCCATGATATTTTTGTTTTCCTTCGTAAGTATGCTAACGTCAAGAGCGAGTATTCATTTTAGTGGATATAAAATTTATCCTCAGTATTTAATATCAGGCTCTCTAACGGTTGTAGATCCGAGTGTTAAAACTCCTTTTAAGTTTGATCTTGCTTTAGGTCGTCCTATAACTAGTATTGGGACCTTTGCTGATGGGGCTTGTAGTGTAACGCTTATGATGAAACCTTACAGTTATTGTTCAGGATGCAGCACAGAGGAGATCGCATTATCAAAAAAAACATCAATTACAAATGCGGATTGGCTCCACAATGGAGTAGCACAGGGCTTTATGTATTTTGCTATTGATGGTGAGCTTCCTGTGGGAGCAAAAGGAGGTGCTTTATTTCTTAGGGTTACTTATTATAATACAGATCAGAATAAAATACTGACCGAAGATAAATTTCATGGCAGTGCAGTGGTCAACTATGTCCCTCCGGTTATTCCTCCCGTTAATGTTTCAGATCTATTTACTTACCCAGCACTTAATCAATATGAAGTGGGATTTAAGTTGCCAGAAGAAGAGGTAGAGTTAAAGTGGAAAAATTTTGAATTAGGAGCAAGTACTGTTAGTATTAGCATTTATGAAATTGACACCACTTATCCAGGAGGTCCTGTCTCCCCTGTGCTAATTTCTAAAAAGCAAATACCCAATACAGGCTCATTTAAATTGGATGCAGCAGCACTACAAGCTTTAAAAGTCAAACTTTCATTTGACAATCATTTTAGTTATTACATGTTAGTTGAGGATGTTGTTGGTAAAAAGTTTGGAAAAAGTGGTTTGTTTTGTTTTGTTAATGAACATCCTGGTTTGTGGCCTGATGATACCCCAAATGTTTTTCCTCATGCTTTCTGGATATTTAGGCCAGATAGCTCCGGTTCTGGCTATGGCGAACTTAAGGTAAGGTGGTTAGTAGACCGGATAAATGCTTCAAATGTTTCTATAGATTTGTACAATGAAGACGGAACCTTTAACAGGAATTTGGTTCATTCCACTCCTAATAATGGAAATTTCATACTTCCTAAACCAAATAGTGTCCCATTGGGTCCTTTCTATCAGTTCAAAATAACGTCTATAGAGCATCCATCAGCATATGGGTTCTCAGAGGTATTTCATCATTACTTAGATTAAGTCTTGGCTACATTCGATTTAAACTTAAAGCGCCACGATATCAATCGTGGCGCTTTAAGTTTAGAAGTTCTTGCCAACCTTTTCCAGCATTTCTGCAGGGATGTTCTGCATATCTACCAGGAGGAATCCATCCAGGCAATCAGAGAACTTAGGATCAATATTGAAACAGATAATTTTTGCATTCAGGTTCATGTATTGTCTTAACAACACCGGAATTTTGATGTGCGTATTTTCAATATCTGAAATCAAACTATCCAGGTCTTTTAAAGACTCACTGCTTTCTACCAGCAGGTTCTTGTCAATGGCAGATAAGTCTGCTTTAAATTTGTTCTTAGGCTTCACGAAAGCCGCCAGTTCGTAATCAAAATGGTTCTTCGTAATGTAATCCACTATCAGTGATTTGGAGAACTTAGAGAAGTTATTACTGATACTCACCGGTCCGAACATATAACGGTATTGCGGATTGTCCAGCAGGTATTTTAAGATACCTTTCCAAAGTAAGAACAGAGGTAATGGTTTTAACTGGTATTCCTTTCGGATCCAGGAACGGCCAAGTTCTATTCCTTTTCTTAGAATTGGATAAAAAGGTTCTTTGATTTTGAAAAGTTCAGAAAGATAAAATCCTCTTCTGCCCATGGTATCCAAAATCTCATCGCCTTTACCAATGCGGTACGCGCCTACAATATTTTGCTTTTCTGTATCCCATATAAACAGGTGATGGTAATAAATATCATAGTTGTCCAGGTCGATTTTTTTGTTGGTTCCTTCTCCAACTTCTCGGAAGGTGATCTCGCGTAAGCGGCCAATCTCTCTCAGGATATTTGGAATGCTGGAAGTAGGCGTGATGTACACCTCATAATTCTTTTCCTGCCATACCCTGAATGTCTCCAGTTCCTCAATCTCTGAAACAATCAGTGAGCGATCGGTTTCTTCAATAACAGGTTCCGGTGTCTTTTTAATTTTGAAAAGATTGATCGGATTGAATAGTTTTTTCTCTTGTTCTAAACCTGTTCCTAGAGCATAGGTACGGGCACGTAGGAAATCAAGGAGCTTATTGGTATTGTTTCTGTAAGAGATATCTTCGATATGAATCGGCTTACCTATTCTTACTTTTATTTTGAGGCCTTGTTTATTCAGGAACTCTGAAGGAAGTTTGGCTGTTCTTAAAGTGGGGTGGATAAAGCTTAAAATATTAAATAATACCCCATTGTTGCCATGGAAATAAATTGGCACTACGGGAACTTTAGCGCGGGCAATTAATTTACCCACTACCGGGTGCCATAGGCGATCGGTAATCTCCTGTTTGTCCAGGCTAAAGGTAGATACCTCACCGGCAGGGAAAATTCCTATCGGAGTGCCGCTTTGCAATAGGTCGAAAGTGGCTTTTAGTCCGCTAATGCTGGAAGTATGCTGTACGTTTTCGAATGGGTTTACGGCAACGAAGAATTCACTCAGGTTAGGGATCTTTTTCAGGATGAAGTTGACCATCACTTTGGCTTCCGGTCTAACGGTACAAAGTAACTTTACCAATGCTAAACCTTCAATACCTCCGTAAGGATGGTTTGCGATCGCAATAAAACCTCCGGTTTTAGGAATACTTTTCAGATCGTCTTCATCAAAGTCTATCGTAACGCCAATGGTTTCTAATATTTTGTCAACAAATTCTAACCCATTATAATGTTTGTTTTGGGAAAAAACCTTGTTGATGTCATTCAGTTTCATCATCTCCATAAGCAGGGCTGCCAGGCCAGGCACACCCAGCTTATCTATTTTTGTAGCCTCTGCAAACTCTTTGGTGGTTATGATCTTCATCTAATTTTGTTTGTGAATAATAAAGCAATTTCAAAAATAAGATTTATATTTTTAAATAACAGTAACTACCTTGTGCAGGTGATCAGAAAATGGCTAAATAACTACTTTCAATTTTCTAAAAGGGAGTTTAATGGGCTTTTGGTGTTAATTGTGCTGATTGGTATGATCGGTGTATTCCCGACAGTTTACCGGATTTTAGTTCCTTTAAAGGGGCCGACAGTGGAGGAGCAGCTCGCACTGCTAAAACTGGAGTTGGCCAGGGAGCCTGAAAGGGCAGAAGCCAGGTCGGGAATGCAACGTTCTTATTCTGGGCTTCCGGAAAAAAGAAAATCCAAGCTCTTTTATTTTGATCCGAATTCCATTACTTCCGAAGGCTGGCAGGATTTGGGTTTATCTCCAAAGCAAGCTCAGGCGATTTTAAACTATCGCACTAAAGGAGGCGTATTTCGTCTGCCCTCAGACCTGAAGAAGATGTACACAATTACTCCGGAATTGTACCATCAGCTGGAACCCTATGTTCAAATTGTGCCGGTAAAAAAGATACCGGATCAAGGTATTGATCATCGGGATCGCCCTGCGAAAAATTTTCCTGTAAAAGAAAAAGTAGTGGTGGCATTGAATACCGCCGATACTTTGGAGCTCGATCGGATTCATGGGATAGGAAAAGTGTTTGCCAGGAGGATTGTGGCTTATCGGGAAAGGATTGGTGGTTTCTATAAAAAAGAACAGCTGATGGAGGTTTTTGGTATCGACAGTCTGAAATATGAAGAAATTAAAGATCAGATCAGTGTGGACCCTGCTTTGTTGCGTAAGATCCATATCAACACGGCTTCGGCAGCTGATTTCAACCGCCACCCTTATCTCCGTTACCAGCAGGTCAATGCGGTAATTGCGTATAGAAAACAACACGGAAATTATAGTAATATTGCAGACTTAAATAAGGTGGTTGTTTTAACCCCTGAATTGATTGAAAAATTAGCGCCTTATCTTATTTTTTAGAAATGATAGCAGAAAGAATTAAAAAGACAGTTAGGGACGTGAATGATTTTCCAAAACCTGGAATTGTGTTTAAAGACATTACCCCGATTTTAAAAGATCATGAATTGTGTCAGGAGATCCTGAAATCTTTAGCTGCACAGCTAGCCGATGTAAAAATTGATGTGGTAGCAGGAATTGAAAGCAGGGGCTTTTTATTTGGTCCGGGATTAGCACAAATGTTAAATGTGCCTTTTATTCCGATTCGTAAGGCAGGAAAATTACCTTACAAAACGATCAAAGAATCTTATGCACTGGAATATGGTACAGCAACGATTGAAGTTCATGAGGATGCTTTGCTGCCAGGGCAGCGGGTGTTGATTCATGACGATTTACTCGCTACCGGTGGCACAGTAGTAGCGGCTTCCAAGTTGATCATGCAGCTGGGTGCAAATGTAGCAGCTTATTCTTTTATCATCAGCCTTGACTTTTTAAATGGAAAAGACCGTTTAGCACCTTACGATGCCAGCGTATATTCTCTGGCAGGATACTAAGCTTTTTCAAAATAATTATGAATGCAATCCTATGGAGGATAGGATTGCATATTCATATATATAAAAGGGGGGAGTTATATACTAACTGGTAATTTTACAGGCTTGATAAAAGCAAAAGAGAAATAGTATAACGGCGATCACTTTTAACAGGACTATCGTGTATCGGGTGACATATGATTTGTTGAGGTTTTTGAGATACATGGTTTATTATTTATATAGATAAATGATCCGTTTTCTATATTCTTGGAATAGTTTTTTGTTTATTTATTTAATTTGGCGTAAAATTACTCCTAGATTTAAGGATTGTCAACTGTGAAAATACGCAGTTTATGACATTTCTCTTGATCAATGACCTTTTAAAGGGAGGCTAATCGTTAAAAAAGAAATATATTTCAATGAAAATGCAGCTGCGAGAGAACTTTGGGGATTATTCTAAAACATTCATCACGGATATACCTGCGGATATGGAAAGTGAGCAGGCCATTTTTTTTGATAAGACTTTACCCAGGTTCCCGGATGAAGCGATTTATATTTATTCTTTTAAGGAAAACCGCATGATTTATGCTGGTGGCTGGGAAGAGATTTTAGGCTATAAAGACAGTGAAATTAATATGCTGGCTTTGGTAAATATGTCGGCACCAGAATTTGCTCCTTTTTCTCATGAACTGAATGATAAAGCGCTTCAGTTTATCCACCAAAAAACTAAAGATCTCGAGAAGTACAGTTTCAGCATTGAATTAAAGAAAATACATAAAGATGGAACGGCTGTTCCAATGTCTGTAAGGGTGGGGGTATACAGTTCAGAAAATGGAAAGATTACCGCAATTATTGGTCGTTTCCAGGTGAACAAAAGCCTGATTTTTGGAAAAGTGATGCGTTATGCAGCCTATGGGCCTGAAAAGGAGAAGTTCGAAGAGGAGCTGAACAAGATTTTATTCAGCTACCTGGCGATTTCTAATAAAGAGCGTGAAGCATTGGAACTGGTGGCAAAAGGGTACTCCTTTAAAGAGATTGCCCACGATTTAAAGGTATCGCACTCTGCTATAGAAAAACGGATTATTCCTTTATATAAGCGTTTCAATGTAAAAAGCCTCACTCATCTCGTGAGTTTTGCTTATGACAACTCTATCTTACCTTAATGGGAGATCAAGATTGACGCGGAACACATTCGAATCGGCGATGCCAATCTGTTGAAATAAATGCTCCCAGCGTTCTTCATGTTGTTCCAGAGATTCTTCGTTTCCCATCACCCAAATGGTATTCATCTTTTTTAGGTGTTCCTTGTTAAAAGGACCATACTCCGGGTTGTTTAGTAATTCATAGAATAGTGGTGCACGAAGGATGTCTTTTTTAATTTGCCCCCCTGGATTAATATCATCGATGATCAACAGGGAAGAATCATGCCATGCCCATGATCCTGGTGAAATGGCCACCCGTTCTGCTTTCTCAAAAAACATGGATAGTAATTTTGTGGCAGTAACATAACTGCAGCGGTTGTTTTTAATGGACAATTCGGTGGCTATGGCTACAGAGAGCGAGGTTTTTCCACTTCCCTTAGATCCAAAAAGTAAAAGGTGTTTTCCCGATTGTGGATTTTTTACAAAATCTGCAATTACAGTCTTATGGTCTTCCTGGATATTGAATTTCCATTGGCTGAGTCGCAGTTGAAAAGGATACCCGGCATTTTGCAAATGCATTTTAGTGGAATACCAGTAATAAGAAGGATAGATGGCAAGGGTACATAAAATCAGAAAAATGACGAGTGCCGGCAAGGTATAGGCACAGAGTAAGCTGCAGGCAAATGCGCCCAAGCCAAAAAAGCAGAGGTCAGTGAGCGTGTCAAAAGTGATATTTCCCCATTCCGGATGAAAGATATAACCCTTATTTTGCAGGTCCTCACTTTTTGAATTGACATTAAAAAGCAGTGGTCCAAGGAAATTATAGAGTTCAAATAAAATCCAGCATCCCCAGATGATCACTGGTGCCCAGATTTCTGGTCTGGACATTTCGGTTTTGGAAGTCAGAATGGTGTATAATATAAAGGTTGGAATAAATCCGAGTGAGAAGTGGCCAAACTGATTGGCCATCCAGGAGTACGTAAGGGTTACTCCACGGTAGGCATCTTTTCCAATTAAGTCATTTTTTAATTGTTGGAGGATGTCTTTTCTGGTAATAAATCTCATGATTGCGTTTAATTTATAGTCTTTTCAAAACTAAATTAAAAAAAATATAAACCACTATTCTTCTCCATAGCTTTCTCTAAAAATGAAGGGGTACGGTTAATGAACTAAATACCGTTTCGTTCTATCAGGAGGCGAATTTTCAACTGTGGTTAGAAGCATTTTTATTCCTTATAATTGTTGAAATTCAAACAATAAGATATGTTAGAAACGATGGATAGTTCTGTAGGCTATAACTTTAGTATTTCAGAAAATCAGGAGATGATCAGGAAGATGGTGAAAGATTTTGCTGAAAAAAATATTCGTCCACATGTAATGGAATGGGATGAAACGCAGCAATTTCCTGTAGAGGTTTTCAAGAAACTTGGTGGACTGGGATTGATGGGCGTACTGGTTCCTGAAATTTACGGGGGATCTGGTTTCGGCTATCAGGAATATGTAGATGTAATTGTAGAGGTGGCTAAAGTGTGCGGTTCAATCGGCTTATCACTGGCAGCTCACAACTCTTTATGCACCGGACATATTTTAGCTTTTGGAACGGAAGAACAAAAACATAAGTGGTTACCTAAACTGGCTAGTGCAGAATGGATTGGTGCCTGGGGACTAACAGAAGCAAATACGGGTTCTGATGCTTTGGGCATGATGACTACCGCACGTTTAGAAGGCGATGAGTACGTGATCAATGGCGCTAAAAACTGGATTACCCATGGTAAAAGTGGAGATATAGCTGTTGTGATGGTTCGTACTGGCGAAAAAGGGGATTCAAAAGGGATTTCAGCAATCGTAGTAGAGCGAGGTACTCCAGGTTTTGCTGCAGGTAAAAAGGAGAATAAACTGGGCATGCGTGCTTCAGAAACGACGGAGATGATCTTCGACAATTGCAGGGTGCCTAAAGAAAACCTGCTGGGTCAGGTAGGTGAAGGATTCAAGCAAGCGATGAAGGTATTGGATGGCGGCAGGATTTCTATTGCTGCGCTATCATTGGGTATTGCGAAAGGGGCTTATGAAGCTGCTGTAGCGTATTCTAAAGAACGTCATCAGTTTGGACAACCCATTTCCAGTTTTCAGGGCATCAGCTTTAAACTGGCAGATATGGCTACAGAGATTGAGGCTGCAGAATTATTGATCAGACAAGCGGCTGATTTGAAAAATCGTGGATTACCGATGACCAAGGAATCGGCTATGGCGAAATACTTTGCTTCTGAAGTGTCGGTACGTTGTGCGACAGAGTCGGTACAGATTTTTGGCGGCTATGGCTACACGAAAGATTTCCCTGTAGAGAAGTTTTACAGAGACAGTAAATTGTGTACGATTGGGGAGGGGACTTCCGAAATACAAAAAATTGTGATTGCAAGGGAGATTTTAAGAGATTAATTGGTATCTTACCTTATTATATAATAGCATATTCTAACCAAATATAAACAAGAACGGATACGGCGACTTTTAGGGTCGCCGTATTTTTTATTTTACTGGATCGAAATGATCTCGTAGACGACATAGTTACTATAGCCTCTCCATGGCAAAGCCCCCATATATTCTTTGTAACGCAATTCAAATACTTTTCCGCTGTTCAGCATCATTTTCTCTGCAATTGCAGCATTTTCCACGGAGAATTCAAACTCATTAGATTGAATGTTTCCGGTTTGTTTGGATTTTAAACCGGTTTGGATCAGTTTTCCTTCATAGGTTTTAAACAGATAGCCTTTCTTGACCACATAATTGAGCTCTCCGGCTTTTACACCTTCTCCAAGTACAAAGTAGAAGCGGAAGTAGACAAATCCCGCCAGGATGAGCAGGATGACGCCAAGGACGATGAAAAGCGTTTTTTTTGTTTTCATAGGTTTTTGAGTAAGTGTTAAGTCATAGACAAAATTAGCTGGGCATTGTTTTAAATAAAAATACAGTTATTGTTTTGATTCTCAAAACAAAGCTCTATCTTTGCAATCCTAAAAACAACGAGAGGGGGTATATTTACGTTATGATTATCATTAATATTAAAGACGGCGAATCACTAGATAAGGCGTTGAAACGTTTCAAAAAGAAATTTGAAAAAACAGGTGTGTTAAGAGAATTACGTAGCCGCCAAGCTTATGAGAAAAAATCTGTAGCTCGTCGTACGTTAGTTAAACATGCAATTTACAAGCAAAACATGCAACTTGAAGGAACTGTATAGTTTCTAAAAAGTTTTTATGATATTAAAGCGCTATTGGTGAAGCCGATAGCGCTTTTTTATTTTTAATGTGAAAATTCTGACCATTTCACATCGTATCTTTTGTATATTCACTTATCGTGTTTTACAAATACTAGGCCTATGGTTGTTGCGCAATTCCTCCTTTATCTCCAGCACGAGAAACGTTATTCTCCACATACCTTAAAATCTTATCAAACGGATTTATTGCAGTTCAGCGATTATCTGGAACAAACTTTTGAGCTGCCACTGGTAGGGGCCGGCCATACGCAGGTACGAAGTTATATGGTGGCCTTATTAGAGGAGGAGGTTTCCGAGCGTTCTATAGGCAGGAAATTGTCTACACTCCGTAGTTTTTATAAGTATCTGCTGCGCGAAGGTTTGATCACTGCGAGTCCGATGACCTTAGTTAGGGCGCCAAAGATCCCCCAAAGACTTCCTGTTTTTATCGAAGATCAGAAGCTGGATGTTTTACTGGACTCCGGCGAATTTTTCAATGACAGCTTTCCTTCCGTTCGTGATAAACTGGTGATAGAAACGCTGTTTGGAACCGGCATGCGTTTGGCTGAAATGCTTTCGCTCCGCGAAGAAAGCATCGATTTTTATGGGGCTACAATCCGTGTACTGGGAAAAAGAAATAAAGAAAGAATCATTCCCATCAGCAAACTTCTTGCGGATCAGCTGAAAGTTTACCTTGACATAAAAACATTACAAAATTTTCATAACAAAACGGGCACCTTATTCGTTACAGATAAAGGAGCAGCTGCTTATCCTAAACTGATTTATAGGATTGTGACCAGTTATTTGACTTATATATCCACACAGGATAAAAAAAGCCCCCATGTACTGCGTCATTCTTATGCGACGAGCCTGTTGAACAGGGGGGCGGACTTAAATGCAATTAAAGAGTTATTGGGCCATGCCAGCCTGGCTGCAACCCAGGTATACACCCATAACTCTATAGAGAGATTAAAATCAATATATAAACAAGCCCATCCAAAGGCATAAAAAAGGAGGAAACAATGAAAATTACAGTTCAATCGATCCATTTCAATGCAGACCAGAAATTGTTGGAGTTTATTCAGAAGAAAACAGATAAGTTAGATCAGTACTTCGACCAGATTATTAGTGGGGAGGTTTATTTAAAATTAGAAAACGTAGACGATGAAGCAAACAAGATAAGTGAAATCAAACTGATGGTTCCAGGAGTTACGATGTTCGCAAAGGAACAATGTAAATCTTTTGAGGAGGCTACAGATTTGGCAATTGAGTCCCTGAGGAAACAAATTACTAAACACAAAGATAAAACTCGAGAAAAATTAAGCGAACATAAAGCAATTTTAAATGCCAACGAAGTATCTGATTATTAGGCTGATATTTTTGAGGTTTTTAATAAAAAGGGTGGCAGGATGAAGTCCTGCCATTTTTTTTTTAAAATAATTTTGGATCATATTAAAATTGGTGTACATTTGCAATCCCAATCAGAGAGGGCGTTTCTCTTAAAAGATTCGGATTAGTTCTGTGAAAGATTAACATTTAGAAAAATCATTGTGCATACCATTGCAATGATCATATTAGCCTCCTTAGCTCAGCTGGTAGAGCAACTGACTTGTAATCAGTAGGTCATTGGTTCGATCCCGATAGGAGGCTCTTTTAACTTCGATACTGCAAAGTATTGGCAAGTTAAAGGTAGGGGGGGATACCAGAGTGGCCAAATGGGACAGACTGTAACTCTGTTGTCGCAAGACTTCGAAGGTTCGAATCCTTCTCCCCCCACAATAAAAAAGCGAAAGTAGCTCAGTTGGTAGAGCGATAGCCTTCCAAGCTATAGGTCGCGAGTTCGAACCTCGTCTTTCGCTCAAAATTGGAAAAGCTGGAGAATCGGCAAGGAATTGAGTAGTTCAATTCGACTATCAAAATTGAACTACTTAATTTAATTTAGATTGAAGCTGAGATTAAAAGCCGAAGTAGCTCAGCGGTAGAGCACTTCCTTGGTAAGGAAGAGGTCGTGGGTTCAAGTCCCATCTTTGGCTCAAGATAAAAACAAGCTTTGTTGAATCTGTCGTTTATAGCAGTTGAACAAGGTTTTTTGTGTTGAATTTGTATCAAAACAATTAATAAATAAAAAAGTTATAACCTACTAATAAGTATAAAAACATGGCAAAAGAAAAGTTTGACCGCAGCAAGCCGCACTTAAACATCGGCACAATCGGTCACGTTGACCACGGTAAAACAACCTTAACAGCAGCTATCACTAAAGTGTTATCTGATGCTGGTTTATCTGAGGCGCGTTCATTTGATTCTATTGACTCTGCTCCAGAGGAAAAAGAAAGAGGTATCACTATCAATACAGCACACGTTGAGTATTCAACAGCTAACCGTCACTATGCACACGTTGACTGTCCAGGTCACGCGGATTATGTAAAGAACATGGTTACTGGTGCTGCACAAATGGATGGAGCTATCATCGTTGTAGCTGCTACAGATGGTCCAATGCCACAAACTCGTGAGCACATTCTATTGGCTCGTCAGGTTGGTGTTCCTTCATTGGTAGTATTCATGAATAAAGTGGATATGGTTGACGATCCTGAATTACTAGAATTAGTAGAGATGGAAGTTCGTGAATTGTTATCTTTCTATGAATTCCCTGGTGATGATATCCCTGTAATTCAAGGTTCGGCTCTTGGTGGCTTGAACGGAGATCCTACTTGGGTTGCTAAAATCATGGAATTAATGGATGCTGTAGATAGCTACATTCCAATCCCTCCACGTTTAACTGACCTTCCATTCTTAATGCCTGTTGAAGATGTATTCTCGATCACTGGTCGTGGTACTGTAGCAACTGGTCGTATTGAGCGTGGTGTAATCAACTCTGGAGATCCAGTTGAGATCTTAGGTATGGGTGCTGAAAATCTTAAATCAACTGTAACAGGTGTTGAGATGTTCCGTAAGATCCTTGATTATGGTGAAGCAGGTGATAACGTAGGTCTATTGTTACGTGGTATTGAGAAAACTGATATCCGTCGTGGTATGGTAATCTGTAAACCAGGTTCAGTAACTCCTCACACAGATTTCAAAGCTGAGATCTATGTATTATCAAAAGCAGAAGGTGGACGTCACACTCCATTCTTTAACAAATACCGTCCACAATTCTATTTCCGTACCACAGACGTTACAGGTGAAATCACCTTAGTTGAAGGAACTGAAATGGTAATGCCAGGTGATAACGTAACTATCAATGTTAAATTGATCAACGCAATCGCAATGGAAAAAGGTCTACGTTTCGCAATCCGTGAGGGTGGTAGAACAGTAGGTGCTGGTCAGGTAACTGAAATTGTAAAGTAATTTAAAGCCAATAGGCCTTAAAGAACAAAAATAAAGCAAAGTAGCTGGGCTTTAAAAACCCACTACTTTGTTTCTAATAAAGCTGCTAAATCTTGGTTGAAGAGATAAAGCATAATATACACGGGAATAGTTCAACGGTAGAATAGAGGTCTCCAAAACCTTTGATCAGGGTTCGAATCCTTGTTCCCGTGCTAATAAAAGATTATGGCTAAAGTAGTTCAGTTTATTAAAGAATCGTATGAAGAAATGACCCAGAAGGTTACTTGGCCTACATGGGGAGAATTGCAAAATTCTGCAGTGCTGGTTCTAGTAGCTTCGTTTATCATTGCATTAGTCGTTTTTGCAATGGATAAGGGATCTACTTTTGTTTTAGATACTTTTTATAAATCACTTTCTAATTAATATAGCTAAATGGACGATCAGTTGAAATGGTATGTAGTTAGGGCGGTAAGCGGTAAAGAGAAGAAGGTAAAACAGTATATCGATTCTGAAATTAGCCGTTTAGGTTTTTCTCACCTTGTTCCTCAGGTATTGATCCCAATGGAGAAATACTATCAAATGAAAGAGGGAAAAAAGATTGCGAAAGAGCGTAACTTCTATCCCGGATATGTTTTAATTGAAGCGAATTTGGATGGAGAGCTGGAACACATTATTAAGAATGTTAATAGTGTAATTGGCTTTTTAGGAGATAAAGGCGGAAACCCGGTACCTATGCGTCAAGCAGAGGTTAATCGCATTTTAGGTAAAGTTGATGAGATGAGCCAGCAAGGTGAAACCATGAACGTAACTTATTATGTCGGAGAGAACGTAAAAGTAATGGATGGGCCATTTAATGGTTTTACCGGCGTGATCGAAGAGGTGAACGAAGAGAAGAAAAAACTGAAAGTAATGGTTAAGATTTTCGGAAGAAAAACTCCACTGGAGCTTAACTATATGCAGGTAGAAAAAGAATAGAAATATTATATAAGATCTTAAATGTTACTTGCTTCCAACATTATAACATTGAGTATTAAAATTAACAAAACAGAAAATGGCAAAAGAAGTCAGTGCACTTGTTAAGTTACAAATCAAGGGTGGAGCTGCAAATCCATCACCACCAGTAGGACCTGCTTTAGGTGCTAAGGGGGTGAACATTATGGAGTTTTGCAAGCAATTTAATGCTCGTACCCAAGATAAGCCAGGTAAAGTATTACCAGTTGTAATCACTGTTTATGCTGACAAGTCTTTCGAATTTATCATCAAAACCCCTCCGGTTGCTATCCAGTTAAAGGATGCTACTAAATTAACGAGTGGTTCTGCTGAGCCCAACCGTAAGAAAGTTGGTTCGGTGACTTGGGATCAGGTTAAGTCAATTGCTGAAGATAAAATGACTGATTTAAATGCTTTCACTATCGAATCTGCAATGAGTATGGTTGCAGGTACAGCACGCAGTATGGGAATCACCGTTAGTGGTGATGCACCTTGGACAAATTAATTAACAAAAAACAGTTTACAACAGTGGCTAAATTAACAAAAAATCAAAAAAAGGCACATGCTAAACTAGAATCTGGTAAAACGTATTCTTTACAGGATGCGGCTGCTTTGGTAAAAGATATCACTACTACTAAATTTGATGCATCGGTTGATATCGATGTAGCTTTAGGAGTAGATCCACGTAAAGCCAATCAAATGGTACGTGGTATTGCTACTTTACCACACGGTACAGGTAAAACTGTACGTGTATTAGTTCTTTGTAATCCTGATAAGGAAGAAGAAGCTAAAGCAGCAGGTGCAGATTTTGTAGGTTTAGACGAATATGTAGCCAAGATTGAAGGTGGATGGACTGATGTTGACATTATTATCACTACTCCTGCTTGTATGGCAAAAGTAGGTAAACTGGGCCGCGTTTTAGGTCCACGTAACCTTATGCCAAACCCTAAGTCAGGTACTGTAACTAACGAAGTTGGTAAAGCAGTAACTGATGTAAAAGGCGGTAAGATTGATTTTAAAGTTGACAAAAGTGGTATTATACACGCTTCAATAGGAAAAGTATCATTCCCAGCAGAAAAAATATATGAAAACGCATTAGAAGTACTTCAAGTAATTTCTAAGCTAAAACCATCTGCTGCAAAAGGAACTTATTTTAAGAGCATTCATGTTTCTTCAACTATGAGTCCTGGAATTGCAATCGAAACTAAATCAGTAGCGGGGATTTAATTATGAACAGAGAAGAAAAACACGTAGTAGTTTCAGCACTTCTAGAGAAGATGCAGGAATTCGGTAACTTTTATATTGCCGATACATCAAGCTTATCTGTTGAGAAAGTAAACAGCATCCGTCGCAAATGTTTCGAAAGCGGGATTGAAATGCAGGTAGCTAAAAATACTTTGATCAAAAAAGCGATCGAAGGATTAGAAGGCGATGCATCAGAGATCTATGTTGCGCTTAAAGGTCAATCAGCATTATTATTCTCTACAGTAGGTAACGGTCCAGCTAAGCTGATCAAAGCCTTGAGAAAAGGATCTGATAAACCACAACTTAAAGCAGCTTATATCGATTCTACAGTATTTGTTGGCGATAACCAATTAGATACTTTAGTGAGCTTGAAATCAAGAGAAGAGCTTATTGGAGACATCATTGGATTATTACAATCACCAGCTAAAAATGTGGTTTCAGCTTTACAGTCAGGCGGTAACAAAATTGCAGGAATTGTTAAAACTCTTCAAGAGAGAGAAGGTTAAGGAACACCTTAAAAGTTCAAATTATAAATTATTATTTTACGTAAAATTTTTTAAAATCTATAAATATGGCAGATTTAAAAGCGTTTGCTGAGCAATTGGTAAACTTAACAGTTAAAGAAGTTAACGAATTAGCTCAAATCTTAAAAGACGAGTATGGTATTGAACCAGCTGCTGCTGCAGTTGCTGTTGCAGGTCCTGCTGGTGATGCTGCTCCTGCAGCTGAAGAAAAATCATCTTTTGATGTGATCTTGAAAGAAGCTGGTGGTCAGAAATTAGCAGTTGTGAAATTGGTAAAAGACTTAACTGGTCTAGGTTTGAAAGAAGCTAAAGATTTAGTTGATGGCGCACCAAAAGAATTAAAAGCTGGTGTTTCTAAAGACGAAGCTGAAGCTTTGAAAAAACAATTAGAAGAAGCTGGAGCTGTAGTTGAAATTAAGTAATCACTTAATTTTAATATAACTTTAAACATAGACTCCGACTGTATAGTCGGAGTCTATACCTGTTTATAAACATTTCATCTTGTTTGGCTGGTGAAAACGTTTAACGGCAAACCAAACAAATAGTTTATTCTTAAACTAAATTAACTTTAGTCCATTGGCAAATAAAGTCGACCAAAGAGTAAATTTTGCACGTAGTAAGCACATCATAGATTACCCGGATTTTCTAGATGTACAGTTGCAATCATTCAGAGAATTTTTTCAGATCGAGACCACTTCAGATAACCGTCATACAGAAGGTTTATTTAAGGTGTTTGCTGAAAACTTCCCAATCACAGATTCTAGAAATATCTTTGTTTTAGAATTCCTAGATTATTTTATTGATCCACCGCGTTACGATATACCTGAGTGTATTGACCGTGGGTTAACGTATAGTGTTCCATTAAAAGCGAAGCTGAAACTTTCTTGTAATGATGCAGAACACGAAGATTTTGAAACCATCATTCAAGATGTGTACCTGGGAACTATTCCATATATGACCCCTAAAGGTACCTTCGTAATCAACGGTGCAGAGCGCGTAATTGTTTCGCAATTACACAGGTCGCCAGGTGTGTTCTTCGGCCAGAGCCGTCACACAAATGGTACTAAGCTTTATTCTGCGCGTGTGATTCCTTTCAAAGGATCATGGATCGAGTTTGCTACAGACGTGAACAACGTGATGTATGCCTACATCGACCGTAAGAAAAAATTCCCGGTAACTACGTTATTGCGTGCGATCGGTTACGATTCTGATAAAGACATCCTTGAATTATTTGATCTTGCTGATGAAGTAAAAGTTAGCAAATCAGGTTTAAAGAAGTACATCGGACGTAAACTTGCTGCAAGGGTGCTAAGAAAATGGGTTGAAGATTTTGTGGATGAAGATACCGGTGAGGTAGTTTCCATTGATCGTAACGAAGTAATCTTAGACAGAGATACTGTTTTAGAAGATGAGCACATTGATATGATCATTGATGCAGGCGTTAAAACGATCATCTTATCTAAAGATGATGGTGCCAGCCAAGCTGATTATACCATTATCTATAATACATTACAAAAAGATACTTCAAACTCTGAAAAAGAGGCTGTTGAAAACATCTATCGTGCTTTGCGTAACGCAGAACCACCTGATGAGGAAACTGCAAGAGGTATCATTGAGCGTTTGTTCTTCTCGGATAAACGTTATGACTTAGGAGATGTAGGTAGATACCGCATCAACCGTAAGTTGAAAATGGATACTCCTGATCACGTTAAAGTATTGACAAAAGCGGATATTATTGCGATTGTTAAATACCTGATCAAACTGATCAACTCTAAAGAAGAAGTGGATGATATTGATCACTTGTCGAATCGTCGTGTTCGTACAGTAGGTGAGCAATTGTACGCTCAATTTGGTGTTGGTTTAGCGCGTATGGCTCGTACCATTCGTGAGCGTATGAACATTCGTGATAACGAGGTGTTTACCCCAACAGACTTAATTAATGCCCGTACTTTATCGTCGGTTATTAATTCATTCTTTGGTACCAACCAGTTGTCGCAGTTCATGGACCAAACGAATCCTCTGGCAGAGATCACGCACAAGCGTCGTCTTTCAGCCCTAGGCCCAGGTGGTCTTTCACGTGAACGTGCCGGTTTCGAGGTGCGTGACGTTCACTATACTCACTACGGTCGTCTTTGTACGATTGAAACTCCGGAGGGTCCAAACATTGGTTTGATCTCTTCTCTTTGCGTTCACGCGAAGATCAATAACTTAGGTTTCATTGAAACTCCATACAAAAAAGTTAAAGACGGAATTGTTCAGGTAGATGAGGATGTGATTTACCTGTCTGCAGAAGATGAAGATGGTAAAACTATTGCACAAGCGAACGCTGCTTATGATGATCAAGGTAATTTCACCACTGCACGTGTTAAAGCGCGTTACGAGGGTGACTTCCCGGTTATTGAGCCTGAGAAATTAGACTTAATGGACGTGGCACCTAATCAGATTACATCGATCGCTGCTTCGTTGATTCCGTTCCTGGAGCATGATGATGCGAACAGGGCCTTGATGGGATCCAACATGCAACGTCAGGCCGTACCATTGTTACGTCCTGAAGCGCCAATCGTTGGTACAGGTTTAGAAGGTCGCGTAGCCCGCGATTCAAGAACACTGATCAATGCTGAAGGTGAAGGTGTAGTAGAATATGTGGATTCAAATGAGATCACCATTAAGTATGTAAGAAACGACGCTGATCGTTTGGTTTCATTCGAAGGTGATAGCAAAACATATAAATTAATCAAATTCAAGAAAACCAATCAGAATACTTGTATCAACTTGAAGCCAATCGTTAAGAAAGGTCAGAAAGTAGTAAAAGGACAAGTACTTTGTGAAGGTTATGCTACTGAAAATGGTGAATTGGCATTAGGAAGAAACTTAAAAGTTGCTTTCATGCCTTGGCAAGGATACAACTTTGAGGATGCGATCGTAATTAGCGAACGTATTGTTCGTGAAGATATCTTTACTTCATTACACATCGAAGAGTTTGAATTAGAAGTGCGTGATACGAAACGTGGAGAAGAGGAATTGACACCAGATATCCCTAACGTTTCTGAAGAGGCTACTAAAGATTTAGATGAAAACGGTATCATCCGTGTAGGTGCTGAAGTGAAAGAAGGAGACATCCTGATTGGTAAGATCACTCCTAAAGGAGAATCTGATCCTTCGCCGGAAGAGAAATTACTACGTGCGATCTTTGGTGATAAAGCAGGTGATGTGAAAGATGCATCCTTGAAAACTCCACCATCGATTAAAGGTGTGGTAATTGATACTAAGTTATTCTCAAGAGCTAAGAAAACTACTAAAGCTGAAGAAAAAGCAGCGATAGAGAAATTAGATAAGAGATATGACCTTGCAACTACTAATCTGAAAAATGAGCTTGTAGATAAATTATTCCAGATTGTAAACGGTAAGACATCTCAAGGTGTATTCAATGTTTACAAGGAATTATTATTCCCTAAAGGCGCTAAGTTTACGCAGAAAAGTCTTGCTGATCTGGAATATGCTCACATCAACCCATACAAATGGACTACTGATGAAGAGAAAAATGACCAGATTAAATTGCTATTGCACAACTATGGTATTCGTGTGAACGAAGAACTAGGTGCTTACAAACGTGATAAATTCGCCATCAGTGTTGGTGATGAATTGCCATCAGGTATTGTACAAATGGCTAAGGTTTATGTAGCTAAAAAACGTAAATTAAAAGTAGGTGATAAGATGGCTGGTCGTCACGGTAATAAGGGTATTGTAGCCCGTATCGTTCGTGATGAAGATATGCCATTCTTAGAAGATGGAACACCTGTTGATATCGTGTTGAACCCACTGGGTGTACCTTCACGTATGAACTTGGGCCAGATCTATGAAACTGTATTGGCATGGGCCGGTAAGGAATTGGGTGTGAAATTTGCTACTCCAATCTTTGATGGTGCTAAACATGACGAGGTAGAAGACTGGATCGCTAAAGCTGGTGTACCTGCTTCAGGTAGAACTTACTTACATAACGGTTTAACGGGTGAGAAATTTGACCAGCCAACAACTGTAGGTATTATCTACATGTTGAAATTAGGGCACATGGTTGATGATAAGATGCACGCTCGTTCAATCGGACCATATTCATTAATTACACAACAGCCATTGGGTGGTAAAGCTCAATTCGGTGGACAGCGTTTTGGTGAGATGGAGGTTTGGGCATTAGAGGCATTCGGTGCGGCTAATATCCTACAAGAGATCTTAACTGTTAAGTCAGATGATGTGATCGGTAGGGCCAAAACTTATGAGGCGATTGTAAAAGGCGAAAACCTTCCTACGCCAGGTGTACCAGAATCATTCAATGTATTGGTACATGAGTTACGTGGATTAGGTTTAGATATTACGTTAGACTAATGTTGAATTTTTTAATGCTGGAACGGACCACAGTTAAGCTGGTGTCCGTTCCGGCTTTTTAAATTTTCAAATTCAAACAAAAGAGCTATGTCTTACAAAAAGGATAATAAATTAAAAAGCAATTTCACCTCGATCACCATTAGTTTGGCATCGCCGGAGGCTATTTTAGAGCGCTCTAGTGGGGAGGTGTTGAAACCTGAGACGATCAATTACCGTACTTACAAACCTGAGCGTGATGGTTTGTTCTGCGAGCGTATTTTCGGTCCGGTTAAAGATTACGAATGTCATTGCGGTAAATACAAACGTATCCGTTATAAGGGTATTGTATGTGACCGTTGTGGTGTTGA
This sequence comes from Pedobacter polysacchareus, assembly GCF_019802255.1. GTDB lineage: Bacteria > Bacteroidota > Bacteroidia > Sphingobacteriales > Sphingobacteriaceae > Pedobacter > Pedobacter polysacchareus. Next base: position 644,629 of record NZ_JAHYSS010000004.1, read on the forward strand.
GGTTACAGAAAAGAAAGTACGTAGAGAGCGTATGGGACACATCAACTTGGTGGTTCCTGTAGCGCATATCTGGTATTTCCGCTCTTTACCAAATAAAATTGGATACCTGTTAGGATTGCCTACAAAGAGATTAGATTTGATCATTTACTACGAGCGTTATGTAGTAATTCAAGCTGGTTTCATGGCAGAAGAAGGTATTCAATATATGGATTTCTTAACTGAAGAGGAATATCTTGATATTCTTGATAAGTTGCCAAAAGAAAACCAATATTTAGACGATAAAGACCCTAATAAATTCATCGCCAAAATGGGTGCTGAAGCATTAGAAGATTTATTGAAACGTATTGATTTAGATACTTTATCTTATAACTTACGCCACCAGGCTGCAAACGAAACTTCTCAGCAACGTAAAAACGAAGCTTTGAAACGTTTACAGGTAGTGGAAGCTTTCCGTGGTGCAAGAACCCGTATTGAGAATAATCCAGAGTGGATGATCATCAAGATTGTTCCAGTTATTCCACCGGAATTGCGTCCATTAGTACCGCTAGAAGGTGGTCGTTTTGCGACTTCAGATTTAAATGATCTATACCGTCGTGTGATTATCCGTAACAATCGTTTGAAACGTTTAATCGAGATCAAAGCGCCGGAAGTAATTTTACGTAACGAAAAACGTATGTTACAAGAAGCGGTGGATTCGTTATTTGATAACTCACGTAAAGTAAATGCAGTTAAAACTGAAGGTAACCGTGCTTTAAAATCTCTTTCAGATATCCTGAAAGGTAAACAAGGTCGTTTCCGTCAGAATTTATTAGGTAAACGTGTGGATTATTCTGCTCGTTCGGTAATTGTTGTAGGTCCAAACCTTAAATTACATGAATGTGGTTTACCTAAAGATATGGCTGCTGAGCTATTCAAACCGTTTATCATTCGCAAGATGATAGAAAGAGGTATCGTTAAAACAGTAAAATCTGCAAAGAAAATTGTAGACAGAAAAGACCCATTAGTTTGGGATATTCTGGAGAATGTTTTAAAAGGTCACCCGGTATTACTGAATCGTGCACCAACACTACACAGATTGGGTATCCAGTCTTTCCAACCTAAATTGGTGGAAGGTAAAGCGATCCAATTACACCCATTAGTATGTACCGCATTTAACGCGGATTTTGACGGTGACCAGATGGCAGTACACTTGCCATTAGGACATGCCGCAATCTTAGAAGCTCAAGTATTAATGCTTGCTGCCCACAACATTCTAAACCCTGCAAACGGAACGCCGATTACTGTACCTTCACAGGATATGGTTTTGGGTCTTTACTATATTACTAAAGGCCGTAGAACAGACGCAGGACGTGTAGTTAACGGACAAGATTTCTCATTCTATTCTCCTGAAGAAGTAATCATTGCTTACAATGAGAAGAGAATTGATCTTCACGCGTTTATTAAAGTGAAGGTAAATGTGAAATTGGAAGACGGAACTATCGTTAATAAATTGTTGGATACAACTGTAGGTCGTGTACTATTTAATCAAATGGTTCCGGCAGAAGTTGGTTATATCAATGAACTATTGACTAAGAAATCTCTTAGAGATATCATTGGTCACGTAGTAAAAGTTACTGGTATGTCTCGCGCAGCTAGATTCTTAGATGATATCAAAGAATTAGGTTTCCAAATGGCATTCAGAGGAGGTTTATCATTTAATTTACAAGATGTAAACATTCCTGTTGAAAAACAAGCGCTATTGGAACAAGCTTCTGCTGAGGTTGAAGAAGTAAGGAATAACTATAACATGGGATTCATTACCAACAACGAGCGTTACAACCAAATTATCGATATCTGGACTCGTATTAATAACCGTTTAACATCATTCGTGATGACTCAGTTATCGAGCGATAACCAAGGTTTCAACTCAGTTTATATGATGTTGGACTCTGGAGCCCGTGGTTCGAAAGAGCAGATTCGTCAGCTATGTGGTATGCGTGGTTTGATGGCTAAGCCTCAGAAATCAGGTTCAGGTGGTGAGATTATTGAAAATCCGATTCTATCTAACTTTAAGGAAGGTTTATCGGTATTAGAATACTTTATCTCTACTCACGGTGCGCGTAAAGGTCTTGCGGATACGGCGTTAAAAACGGCAGATGCGGGTTACTTGACACGTCGTTTACATGATGTAGCACAGGATATGATCGTTAATGCAGAAGATTGCGGTACTTTAAGAGGTATGTACACTACTGCATTGAAAGATAATGAAGACATTGTTGAGCCGTTATACGACAGATTATTGGGTCGTATCTCTCTACATGATGTATTCAATCCTATGAATGGTGAATTGTTAGTTGGAGCCGGAATGGATATTGATGAAGATATTGCGAAAGCAATTGAAGAATCACCATTAGAAGGTGTTGAAATTCGTTCGGTATTAACCTGCGAAAATAAACGCGGAGTATGTGCGCTTTGTTACGGTCGTAACTTAGCAACTGGTAAACGAGTTCAAAAAGGTGAAGCTGTCGGTGTAATTGCTGCTCAGTCTATCGGTGAGCCGGGTACACAGTTAACACTTCGTACGTTCCACGTTGGGGGTACTGCATCGAACATCGCTGCAGAATCTCAAATCAATGCTAAATTTGATGGTATCATCGAGTTTGAAAATGTTCGTACAGTAGAGAATGATACTGAAGAAGGCGTGAAACAAATTGTTTTAGGTCGTTCAGGAGAGTTCAAAATTGTGGAGCCTGGTACAAACAAAGTGATCATGACCAATAACATTCCTTATGGTTCATTCTTATATGTTGAGGATGGTGCTAAAATCACTAAAGGTGATAAGATTTGTTCATGGGATCCATATAATGCGGTAATTATCTCTGAGTTCGCTGGTAAAATCGAATTTGATGCTATTGTTGAAGGTGTAACCTTCCGTGAAGAGTCAGATGAGCAAACTGGTCACCGTGAGAAAGTAATTATCGATACACGTGATAAAACTAAAAACCCTTCTGTACGGGTTGTGGATAAAAAAGGTGAATTGATCAGAGGATATAACATCCCTGTTGGAGCCCACATCGCTATCGATGAAGGTGACGCAGTTAAAACTGGTCAGATCCTGGTTAAGATTCCTCGTGCAACTGGTAAAACTAGAGATATCACGGGTGGTTTACCACGTGTAACGGAGCTTTTCGAAGCGCGTAACCCTTCAAACCCTGCTGTAGTAACAGAGATTGATGGTGTGGTAACCTTAGGTGGCGTTAAACGTGGTAACCGCGAAATGACGATCGAATCTAAAGACGGCGAAGTTAAAAAATACCTTGTTCCATTGTCTAAACACATCCTGGTTCAGGATAATGACTTTGTGAAAGCAGGTATGCCTCTGTCTGATGGTTCTATCTCTCCAGCGGATATCTTAGCGATTAAAGGCCCTGCTGCTGTACAAGAATATCTAGTCAATGGTATCCAAGAGGTTTACCGTTTACAAGGTGTGAAAATCAATGATAAACACTTTGAGGTGATTGTACACCAGATGATGCAAAAAGTTCATATTGAAGATCCAGGAGATACCACTTTCTTAGAGAATAATCTTGCAGATCGTTGGGACTTCATGATTGAGAATGACGAGATTTATGACAAGAAAGTTGTTGTAGAAGCTGGTGATTCTAACACCGTGAAACCAGGACAAATCCTTTCTCTACGTAAATTAAGAGATGAAAATTCTCAATTGAAACGTAAAGATTTGAGACAAATTGAAGTTCGTGATGCAAGACCTGCAACTGCGAGTTCAATGTTACAAGGGATCACACGTGCTTCATTAGGAACGAAATCGTTCATCTCTGCAGCATCCTTCCAGGAGACTACAAAAGTGTTAAACGAAGCAGCAATTGCTGGTAAACGTGATAACATGCTTGGATTAAAAGAAAACGTAATTGTTGGACACTTAATTCCTTCAGGTACAGGTGTACGTGGATATGAGCGTATCATTGTAGGTTCTCAAGAAGAATACGATAAATTATTAGCTTCGAAACAAGAAGAAGTAGATGCTTAATATTTAAATATCTTTTCAAAAGTCCCCCTTCTGATAAAGTCGGGGGACTTTTTTTATACGCGATGGTTTGGAAAATAATTGGCTATCCACTACCTCCATATGGATTAAAGTAATAGTTTTGTGCTATGGAAGAACAGCAAAACGACAACCAATTAAGTATTGAACTTTCTGAAGAGATCGCAGAAGGGATTTTTTCTAACCTGGCCATCATCACACATTCCAATACAGAGTTTGTACTGGACTTTATCAGAGTGATGCCTGGGGTGCCTAAGGCAAGGGTGAAATCAAGAATTATCCTGACACCGGAACATGCTAAAAGGCTAATGGCGGCAATGCAAGATAATCTGGAAAAATATGAAACTGCTTATGGCAAAATTAAAACGCAGGATGAGCCTCCTGGATTTCCAATGAATTTTGGCGGACCAACTGCTCAGGCTTAAGATTTTAATGCATTATTGATATGAAGGATGACGGCTTTGCTGGCATTGGGTTCAAACCAGGCAGTGTTGTCATCCCTTCTAAACCAGGTCAGCTGGCGTTTCGCAAAGCGTCGTGTGTTTTGCTTAATTTTATCTACTGCGGCTTCTATCGGGGTAAGACCATCCAGATAGTCGAATAATTCCGAATAACCTACCGTATTTAAGGCATTGTACTTTCTATATTCCTGAAGCCCTTTTACCTCTTCCAGCAAACCTGAGTCCATCATTTGATCAACTCTATCGTTGATGCGCTGATAGAGCGCTGCACGGTCCATATTTAGCCCTATTTTAATGATGTTGAATGGTCTTTGCTTTTTGCTGTTGGTTTGATAGGAGGATAGTTTCTCCCCAGTAGACAGGAAGAATTCCAATCCCCTGACCATTCTTTGCGGGTTGGCCTGATCTACTTTTTCATAATATTCAGGATCATGGATTTTTAGCTGCTGTTTGATGGATTCAATCCCTTCATTTTCCAGCTGTTGTTTTAATTGTTCGCGGATGTTGAGGTCTGTATCCGGTAGGTCATCGAGTCCATTGCATACGGCATCAATATATAAACCGGATCCACCAACCATAATCAGCAGATCCTGTTTTTTAAAAAGTTCCTCCATCAGCTGTAAGGCTTGTATTTCAAAGTCTCCGGTACTGAATAAGGTGGTTATACTATGGGAGTTAATGAAATGATGAGGGGCTGCATTTAACTCTTCCTGGGAAGGTTTTGCAGTCCCAATTTCCATCTCCTTAAAGAACTGACGGGAATCTGCCGAAATGATTTCTGTAGAAAAGTGTCTGGCCAGTTCAATAGCCAATGCCGTTTTTCCGATTCCGGTAGGACCCACAATTACAACTAAGGTTTTATTCAATAGCATGATCGAATACTAGTAATCGTCGTCTTTACCACCGTACTCATCATCTTCATAGCTGTCTTCGTCGCTGCCATACTCATCAGCATCAGCCGAATCTTCATCAGCATCGTCATCGATCGTTTTTTCTTCCGTATTGATGCCTCTTCCGTCCATGGCTGCTAATTCTTCCGTATCGCCAGGAACAAAATCCAGCTCATTTAAGAAGTCGAATTCAGAAGACGCCTCGTTTGAGGATACTGCAACTGCGTTGAAATTGTCTTTATCAATGATTTTAGGCGCTTCTCCAACACTTTTAACCAATACAGGATACTCAAGGTTCGGATCAGTTTCAAGAATGATCTTGATCAATTCTACATGAAAATCAAACGGACGATCGAAGTTGTAGATATAATAGAATTTCTGGTGCGGATCTTCAATGAAGCTGCTCAGTTTAGCTTTTTCCATTAAAGTTACCCCTCTATCTGTTTTACGTTGATTTGGCAGGTAGGCAATTTCGTCTCCTTTGATCCAATGATCAGTACTCACATAAAAAGAAGAGGATTTTTCAGCAGAATATCCTGTTGAGCGATGTATCGCACGATGTAAATCTTCAAATGTCTGGTTTGGTTTGATATCGATTTCCCTAACTACCTCATCGAAATCCTCGAAACTTATTCTAAATCTATAAATTGCCATCTGAGCTTTTTTTCTAGCTATAAAATTATAAAATATTATTGTACTTTGTATTAGTGCTTTACGGGCTGAAGACCAAATTCTTTGGCTTTTTCCAGCATAAACTGTAAGGCCTCGTCATAGTCATTTTTGATCTCACCTTCCAGAATTGCTTCACGGATAGCATTTTTGATCAGCCCCACTTCTTTGCCTGCGCTTAAACCAAAGATCTCCATAATGTGGGTACCTGTGATTGGTGGCTGCCAGTTTCTTACTTTGTCGCGTTCTTCCACGTCTTTAAGCTTCTGTTTAACCAGCTCAAAGTTATTGCGGTACTTTTTTACTTTGTACTCGTTTTTAGTGGTGACATCTGCATTGCAGAGCATCATCAGACTCTCTATATCTTCACCGGCATCGAATAATAACCTCCTGACTGCCGAATCTGTAACCACTTCCTGCGCCAGAACAATAGGTCTGAGGTGAAGCTGTACCAATTTCTGGACCAATTTCATCTTCTCATTTAATGGAAGTTTCAATTGATTAAAAATCTGAGGTACCATTCTTGCACCTTTATCTTCATGACCATGAAAAGTCCAGCCATGTCCTTCTTCAAAACGCTTGGTTGCTGGTTTGGCAATGTCATGAAGAATGGCCGCCCAACGAAGCCAAAGGTCGTCGGTCGCCTCACAAATATTATCAAGAACCTGCAAGGTATGATAAAAATTATCTTTATGCCCTTTTCCATTAATGATCTCCACACCGTAAAGGTTGGCCATTTGTGGAAATACCAGGTGTAAAAGACCGGTATCAAACAGGTATTTAAAACCTATAGAGGGTGTTTTAGAAAGAATAATTTTGTTGAGTTCATCAGTAATGCGCTCTTTTGATACGATACTGATTCTTTCTTTCTGTTTTTTAATGGCATTGATGGCACTTTCGTCTATGCTGAACTCTAATTGGGTGGCAAAGCGAATGGCCCTCATCATCCTCAATGGATCATCTGAAAAAGTAAGCTCAGGATCAAGGGGTGTTCTGATGAGTTTTTGCTCCAGGTCGTTAATTCCGTTAAATGGATCAACAAGCTGTGCATAATTTTCTTTATTCAGGGAGATGGCCAGGGCATTGATGGTGAAATCTCTTCTCAGCTGGTCGTCTTTGATGGTACCGTTTTCTACGATAGGCTTGCGGGAATCTGCACGGTAGGACTCTTTTCGGGCCCCAACAAATTCTATTTCCAGATCACGGGTTTTTAACATGGCAGTGCCGAAGTTTTTAAACACCGCAACCTTGGTTTTGAGTTGTTTACCTACTAATTCAGCAAACTCAATTCCATTCCCCAGCACCACAATATCGATGTCTTTAGAGGGTCTTTTTAAGAAAATATCGCGCACATACCCACCTATTACGTATGCTTCAATCTGATGTGTTTGAGCAATATCGGCAAGGACTTTAAATATTGGATTTTGTAAATGTTTTTCCATTAATGAGTTACAAAAGTAATAAAACTTACTTTCTAATAAAGGAAAATTGACCTCCGGGAGCTAATTTCATAATGGTAGAAGGTTTCTTTGGAGTCTGCAGTGCTTGTTCCCAATCAACTACGTAATCTACTGCCGCTTTTATTTCTTCTGAAATCTCATCAAAGATCAGTGGAGAGGGTTCACCAGATTTATTCGCAGAAGTGGAAGTGATCGGTTTCCGGAACCGTTGAATGAGCTCCTTACAGAAATCATGCTTTACAATTCTAATCCCTACGCTGCCATCTTCATTGATCACGTTTTTAGCCAGGTTTTTTGCACCTGAGAAAATGATCGTCAATGGGTTTTCCGCGTATTCAATTAAGTCGTAAGCGACTTCAGGAATTTCAGTTACGTAACTTTGGAGTTTAGAATCATTGTCGAGCAAGACGATAAAGCTTTTATCCGCGCTGCGTTGTTTAATGTCATTTATTCTGGCTACTGCTGCTTCATTTGTAGCATCACACCCTAATCCCCAAACTGTGTCTGTAGGATAAAGAATCACCCCTCCGTCTTTTAATACCTGAAGGGTTTTTTCAATTTCTGTTCTAAGCATAACCTGTTATTTCTGGTGATTGGAAAGTACCTGGGTATAAATTTTAATCATTTCCTCGGTGAGGACCCGGGTATCAAATTTTTTAACATATTCCAGCCCTTTTGCTGTCATCTTTTTGGCGAGAGCAGAGCTGTTTAATACTTTGTTTATGGCATTGGAGAGTCCCTGATGGTCATAAGGAGCCACATACAAGCTGTTTTCGCCTCCGGCTTCTTCTAAACAGGAACCTGTTGCTGCAATGACCGGAACACCGGAATATAAAGCTTCAATGATAGGAATACCAAATCCTTCATATAATGATGGATACACAAAGGCATTAGCCATTTGATAAATGGAAGGTAAGTCCTCAAAAGGTACATTCTGTAAAAAAGTGACTCTGGACTTTAGTCCTAATGCCTCAATTTCTTTGTTAACCAGCTCTTTATAAGCTGTTTTTTTTCCAACAACAACGAGCTGATAATCGGGATGAATTTCTGGCAATGCTTTGATCAGCGTCAGCAGATTTTTCCGGTTTTCGATCGTTCCTACATTCAGAATATATTTTTCTGGTAACTGGTGTTTATCCCTGACTTCCTGTTTTTTCTTTTGATCGGTTGTAGATTTGAAACTGTCGTCGCAGCTTTGGTAAACGACCTCGATTTTATCAGGATCGGTATGGAAAAAATGGACAAGGTCTCTTTTTGTACATTCACTGATGGCGATGATTTTGTCTGCATGCTTGCAGGCATAGCGGAATTTCAGCTGATAAATGAATCGATCGATCCTGCCGTAATATTGAGGGAACCTGAGGAAAATCAGGTCATGTATTGTGACTACACTTGCAATTCCTGAATCCTGAATACCCAGGGGGATCTCATGGCTCAAGCCATGAAATAAGTCAATCTGATCTTTTAGTAATTGTTTTTTGATTCCTGAAGTTCTCCAGAACCATCCCGGACGATCAGGAAGCTCGGTTTTAATCCCCTTAATTTTTAAAAACCGGGAAATCTGAGCATGATCCTTTACTTTGGGTGTATAAACAAAGTATTGGTTTTGAGGGAAAAATTCTGCCAGGTGGGTAACTAAAGACCTGCTGTAATTCCCCAGTCCTGTTAAATTATTCGCTGCCCTCTTTCCGTCAAAACCAATCTTCATTATATTATACTGCTACATTATTTTCTCTCAATGCATCATTTAGAGAAGTCTTTTTATCTGTAGATTCTTTACGCTGACCAATGATCAATGCACATGGAACCTGGAATTCGCCAGCAGGGAATTTCTTCGCATAGCTTCCTGGAATAACCACTGAACGTGCAGGAACGATACCTTTATATTCAACTGGTGTGCTTCCTGTAACGTCGATGATTTTTGTAGAGGCAGTTAAAACTACGTTTGCACCTAGTACCGCTTCTCTTTCCACACGAACACCTTCCACAACGATCGCTCTTGACCCAATGAAAACATTGTCTTCAATGATGACCGGAGCAGCTTGAATTGGCTCTAATACACCGCCAATACCCACACCACCACTCAAGTGAACGTGTTTACCGATCTGTGCACAGGAACCTACAGTAGCCCATGTATCTACCATGGTACCTTCGTCAACGTAAGCACCGATATTTACATAAGAAGGCATCATGATCACACCTTTGGCCAAATATGCGCCATAACGTGCAATACCATGAGGTACTACTCTTACACCTAATTCTTTATAATTGGTTTTCAATTTCATTTTATCATGAAATACGAAAGGACCAACTTCAATTTCTTTCATTTCTCTGATTGGAAAATAAAGGATTACTGCCTTTTTGATCCATTCATTCACAGCCCACGAGTTCAGTACTGGTTCAGCAACGCGCAATTCACCTTTATCAAGTTGCATAATTACCGTTTCTATTGCCTCGCAATATTCACTATATCCTAATAAAGTTCTGTCTTCCCAAGCGGCTTCTACTAACTTTTTTAATTGTGCTATCATGTTTTAAGTTATTTTTTGACAAAATAAATCAATTTTATGTATAGACCATTGTTTTCTATAATGTATTTTTGATTTTTTATGGCAGAGCAAGAAAAATTACGGATAGATAAGTACTTATGGGCAATTAGATTATTTAAGACCAGGAGTTTGGCGACAGAGGCTTGTAAAGCGGGTCGGGTGAAATTCAATGGGAATAATCTTAAAGCTTCTGCAATAGTCAAACCTGGTGATGTGTACCAGGTATCCAAAGGAATAGAAAAGAAAGTAATTGAAGTGGTGGAGCTGCTTTACAATAGGGTAGAGGCTAAAATTGCGGTTACTAAATATAAAGACATTACGCCTCTGGAGGAGACCCAGGGTTATAAATCTATGTTCCATTCACCGGTATTGATTAGAGATCGTGGTGCAGGCAGACCAACAAAGAAGGACCGTAGAGAAATCGACGACCTGACTGGTGGTCTTTTTGAGGAAGAAGAAAAGTAATTGCTGTTATTTTAGTAATCTCATTCTATAGGCTTGCATTGCTGTTTCGCCCAGCTGTTTGATCAATTGATAATTGGCAATTGCACCTACAGCTGCACCAACTACAGGCAATAACTGGGCTAGTTTGGCGAGATCGATGTAATCGCGGTATTCCTGCTGAAGGGTTTTCCAATCGATATTGTCCACATTTTCTGGGAGTATATGCAGTTTATCCTCCCAATTTTCAAGGTGCATGAAAACTTTTGTACGTCCTTGCTGACTGGAGAAAGCAAGTTGAAAAATATACAGCAAATATAAACGCTCTCTATAATCTTTTACATCAAAGCCATATAGTGCTGCAATTTCAAATAGCAGTTTCATTTTTATGCCGATGAGTATCGGGAAATCTGCCATGCTCATCAGGAAGCCACCAGCACCGGTAATACCTCCTTCTGCAGCCCCTGTTTTACAATAATTGTCAATTTTTTGCTTTACCAAAGCCTCCCGATGTACCAGGCTCATTTCTAATGCGGGCATGCTAGAAGTGGTATAAGTGGAACCATACAATACCCCTTTGATCATGTTTTTAATGGTCACCGTGATTGCAGTATGAATTTTTTCAGGAATATAGCTGTTGATTTTCTTTTGAACGTTATTGGTGATCTTATTGAAAAATGAGGGTTTAAGCCTCATTTTTCTTTTCCAGAATTCCAGTTCAATGGTTATTTTCTCTTCGTAATTCACAGGTGTATATTACAATAATTAATAGGTAACTCTCATAGAAGATTGCTCCCAGAGTTTAAAAGCCTGGAGGGCTTCGTCTCTTAGCATTTGCTGGATAGGTAGGCTACGTGCTGGCATAGGTTTTTCCAATTCTTCATAGATGAATTGATCATCAAAGCCAATATTTGCCGCATCCACTTTTGTATTGGCGTAATAAATCGTGTTTATTCTTGACCAATAAACAGCACTCAGGCACATCGGGCAAGGTTCACAACTGGTATAAATCACACATCCGGTCAGGTCAAAAGTTTTCAGTTTTTTGCAGGCCATTCTAATGGCGGAAACCTCTGCATGGGCTGTTGGATCATTTGTACTGGTCACTTTATTGCCGCTTTTTGCGATCACTTTCCCATCTTTGACCACTACGGCACCAAATGGGCCACCTAATTCTTCGGTTACATTCTTCTCCGAAAGGCCAATGGCCATTCTCATAAATTTTTCGTGCTGCTGCGTTGTAACGTCCATATTGTCAATTTATTGAATTTAGAAATGAGGATCATACTGCTGTCAGTATCGATGCCTCAGCGCGTATGCTAAAAATAAGCGCACAAAAAAAATGCCCCGATTACCCGGAGCATTTAAAATTCATCAGCTGATGATTATTTTTTGTCTTTTGAATAAGCTTCGTTTAATCCTACGATTACTTCGCTGGTTACATCTAAAGATTCGTCAGCAAATAAAATTGCGCTGTTACCTTTTGAATAAGTCAACACCATTTTGAAACCTTTTCCTTTTGCATAAGTTTTCAAATATTCTGCAACCTTATCATATAATTTTTCATTCTCAGTAGCTTGCTCATTTTGAAGTGCAGCACCTGCATTTTGAGAATAAGCCTGTAATTCTTGTTGTTTACGTGCTAGTCTTTCTTCAGTTGCAGCTCTTTGATCAGCAGGCAAGGTATTTTGCTGTTGTTGATATTGAGTGACTTCACGTTGGAAAGCTTGTTGTTTAGAAGCAAGATCTGTTTGTGCTGTTTTCGACTTCGCGTCAAGTTTAGTTTTTAAGTCTTTGAAATACTGATATTTTGTTAACAGGGAATCAGAATTTACATAGACGATTTTCTCTGCGCTTGTTACTGTGGCCGACTCAGATTTTGGAGCAGTAGTAGTCCCTGCGTTTTCTTTGTTCTGGCAAGAAGCCATTACGGAAACTAATGCAACTGCAGTAGCAATGCTGCCAAGTTTTAATGTTGATCTTTTCATCTAATGAGTATAATTGATTTTTTGTTTTACTTTTTGACTCCTATCACCCTTCCAGCTATTTTTAAACTGGTTTTTTCGGATATTTCTTCCCCTTTGGAATGATAAATTTCAACAAATATAAAATTTCAAATTTAGTATCCTAAAAAACTACGATTTTTAGCTCATTTTTAGTGGTTTTTTGGTCAAATAGTTATCCACATTTGCGGTTAATTGGGCTAAAATGGTTATTTTTGAATCTAATTGTTTTTTTAAAAATTATGAGCGAAGAAAAGGATCCAAAGTCAAATTATTCGGCAGATAATATACAGGTTTTAGAAGGTTTAGAAGCGGTGCGTAAGCGCCCTTCGATGTATATAGGAGACACCGGAGTAAAAGGATTACACCATTTAGTTTACGAGGTAGTAGATAACTCTATTGATGAGGCGTTAGCAGGTCATGCTGACACGATATATGTAAATATTCTTAAAGACAACTCGATCAGAGTTGAAGATAACGGTCGTGGTATTCCTACTGGAATTATGCAGAAAGAGCAAAAATCAGCTCTGGAAATCGTAATGACAGTATTACATGCCGGGGGTAAATTTGATAAGGATACTTATAAAGTTTCCGGTGGTCTGCATGGTGTGGGGGTAAGTTGCGTGAACGCATTATCAACACATTTAAAAGCTGAAGTTCACCGTGATGGACAAATCTGGGAGCAGGAATATGAAAAAGGTAAGCCACAATACGATGTGAAAATCGTTGGTGTAACCGATAAAAGAGGAACGGTAATTACGTTTTCTCCGGATCCAGAAATCTTTACCCAAACTTTAGAGTACCGTTATGATACTTTAGCCAGCAGATTAAGAGAATTGTCTTTCCTGAATAAAGGGATTAAACTGACACTTACTGATGAGCGTGAATTAGACGAAGAAGGAAATCCGATTACGGAACTTTTCCATTCTCAGGGTGGATTGAAAGAATTTGTTCAGTTTTTAGATGGAGGTCGCCCTTCACTGATTGCAGAGCCGATTTATGTAGAAGGTATCAAAAATGGTATTCCAGTAGAACTGGCTTTACAATACAATGATAGCTATGCAGAAAATGTACACTCTTATGTGAACAACATCAATACACATGAGGGGGGTACACACATCGCAGGTTTCAGAAGAGGTTTAACCAGAACTTTAAAAGCGTATGCTGATAAATCTGGCTTGCTGAAAAATGTGAAATTTGAGATTACCGGTGATGACTTTAGAGAAGGATTAACAGCAGTAGTTTCTGTGAAAGTACAGGAGCCACAGTTTGAAGGTCAGACGAAAACAAAATTAGGTAACTCAGAGGTAATGGGTGCAGTAGATATCGCCGTTGGTGAAGCACTGAACAATTACCTGGAGGAAAATCCAAGAGAAGCAAAGCTGATCGTTAATAAAGTAATTCTTGCGGCTACAGCACGTGCAGCAGCACGTAAAGCACGTGAAATGGTGCAGCGCAAGAGTGTAATGGGCGGTTCAGGTTTACCTGGTAAGCTAGCCGATTGTTCTGATAGTGATCCGGAAAAATGTGAGATTTACCTGGTCGAGGGAGATTCCGCGGGTGGAACTGCCAAACAAGGTAGAGACCGTAATTTCCAGGCGATTCTTCCATTGAAAGGTAAAATCCTGAACGTAGAGAAAGCAATGGAGCACAAGATCTATGAAAACGACGAGATCAAGAATATGTTTACCGCTTTAGGAGTAAGTATCGGAACTCCGGAAGATGATAAAGCCCTGAACTTAACCAAGCTTCGTTACCATAAGGTAGTGATTATGACGGATGCGGACATCGATGGATCACACATTACCACCTTGATCCTTACTTTCTTCTTCAGATACATGAAAGCATTGATTGAAGCCGGTTATGTGTACATCGCAGCGCCACCATTGTACCAGGTTAAAAAAGGAAAAGAACATGAATATTGCTGGAATGATCAACAACGCGATCAGGCAGTACAGCGCTTAAAAGGTGCAGGTAAAGAAGAAAGTGTACACATCCAACGCTATAAAGGTCTTGGAGAGATGAACGCAGAGCAGTTATGGGATACTACCTTAAACCCTGCAACACGTACTTTATTACAGGCAACCATTGAAAATGCTGCTGAATGTGACCATACCTTCTCCATGTTAATGGGTGATGAAGTTGGTCCAAGAAGAGATTTCATTGAGAGAAATGCTAAATATGCTAAGATTGACGCTTAATTAGCAGTTCAAAATAAGAATAAAAATATAAAAGGAGGTGCCTGATAAAGGTACCTCCTTTTATATTTAACAAGGATTAGATTTTAGAGGGCTTAATGTCAAGTAGGAATTCTTTCTTATGGAGAGCCTATTAAGAAGTTTTTTCTGAAAACTTAGAAGCGATTTATTCGCTGTATAAAAATAGCTTCAGCTTTTTATAATGGATCACTGCCTGGTATTTCATCAGCACATCACTGCCAATAATGCCGGCAATCATAGGGTGTCCCATTTGTTCATAAGCCTGGTTCACACTTTCCAGATCCAGGGCTACAGTTTCATAGTCATGAATGAGCAACCTGCCCATTTTAATTTTTGGAATGGTGGCTTGAATCGTGCTGGAGGTAGCAAAAAGGGTAGTAGCCTGGGTTTCCTCACTATAAGCAAGTTCGGAAATGTTTTTCTTAATCAAGGACATGTCAAAAACGGAACGGGAGGCTCCTGTGTCTAAAACAGCAAAACACTTCTTCCCAAAAACAACAATTTCCACCAAAAGGTGGAAACCGTCATCTTGTAGATTTATTAAGGTTAAGGGAACAGCAATCGTTCTCATCAAATTTATACTAGTTTCATGTCATGTAAAACACTGTTCATGGCACGAACGGCATCTGCACTTTTATTAAAGGAAGCTTGTTCCTCCTCATTCAATTTATAGTCAATTACCTTTTCCCAGCCATTGCGGCCAACAATTACAGGAACACCTAAACAGATGTCCTGCTGACCGTATTCGCCATCAAGGGCTACACAGCAGGTAAATAATTTCTTTTCATCACGCACAATACTTTCTACCAAAGCAGCACCTGCAGCTCCTGGTGCATACCAGGCAGAAGTGCCTAGAAGACCAGTTAGTGTAGCACCACCAACCATGGTATCTGCCGCTACCTTGTCTAAAGTTGCTTTATCCAGTAATTCTGTAACTGGTAAACTCTGATAAGTGGCATAACGTGTTAATGGAATCATGGTGGTATCGCCATGACCGCCAATTACAAAACCTTGGAGGTCATTTGAATTGCAATTTAAGGCTACGCTTAAATAATATTTGAAGCGGGCGCTGTCTAAAGTTCCGCCCATACCGATAATTCTGTTTTTAGGTAATCCTAGTGATTTTAAAGCCAGATAGGTCATGGTATCCATCGGGTTACTGATCACAATAATGATCGCCTCTGGAGAGTATTTAAGAATGTTTTCTGCCACACCTTTCACGATGCCCGCATTGATTCCGATCAGTTCTTCACGGGTCATTCCCGGTTTACGCGGTAAACCTGAAGTAATCACTGCTACTGTTGATCCTGCAGTCTGACTATAATCATTTGTAACCCCTTTTATTTTTGTATCAAAGCCCAATAGAGTGGCCGTTTGCATCATATCAATCGCTTTGCCTTCTGCAAAACCTTCTTTGATGTCTAATAAAACAAGCTCTTCTGCTAATTCTTTTCTGGCAATATTATCTGCACAAGTGGCACCTACAGCGCCGGCACCTACAACCGTTATTTTCATAATGAATCTAATTTTATTTTAATAGCAACAAGCATAGAGCTTGATTACAGGGGTTAAATCTATTGTTTTTAAATGCGCATTGATAAAGTAATTTACAATATAATTAATTTTTAAAGCAAAGCCAACCTGGTGACGCCTCCTGCCGAAGTTATAAATTTAGGTCAGTTTAAAAAACGCTTTTTAAAACTTTCTTCAACCTTGCTGGTTTTATGATAAAGAATTTACATTTGCTTAATAGTCGCAAACAAATGGAACCTATTATGGATAATGTACCTGTAGAAAAAGTTGATATCATGTCGTATGCAGGGAAGTGGTACTCTTTATATTCGATTCCCACTTTCATTGACAAACATTGGCGCCAGACGGTGGAGACCTATGTGATCCATCCGGATGGCTATTATGCTGTTTTTACTGGTTATAAAGTGCAGGGTGAGGACAAACAAAAGTACTTCAGATCCAAGCTGTTTGTGGTACGTGGAAGTAGAAATGCCCGCTTTAAAGCCGAATTTATCTGGCCGGTAAAAGTGGATTACTGGGTGATCGAACTTGCTGAGGATTACTCCTATGTAGTAGTTGGCCATCCAAAATTCAAATACCTTTTTATTATGGCGAGGAAGCCCAATATTCCTGAAAAATTACTCGTGGAAATCATAGACCGCTGTCAGAAAAAGGGTTACGATACCAGTAAACTAGTTTCTCAGGAACACAAATCTTCCGGGCCAATTCCGGCAGTCCATTCTATGTAAAAATTACCGCCATTCTGGATAAAATTCCCTGCTTCAATTACTGGGAGAACTGAAATTTCTGTATTTTTGATCAATCATATTGATTTCTAAAAAGACGATTTTCTAATTACCTAGCTATGTATTTGATTTTTGATACCGAAACGACGGGATTGCCACGCAATTGGAATGCGCCGATTACCGATACGGATAATTGGCCCAGATGTATTCAAATTGCCTGGCAGTTACATGATGAGCTTGGAAATCTGATCGAACATCAGGATTACCTGGTAAAACCTGAAGGCTTCAATATACCTTATGATGCAGAGCGAATCCACGGTATTTCTACTGAATTAGCCACCGAACAAGGTATCTCTCTGGCAGAAGTATTAGAGAAATTTAATATTGCGCTGTCAAAATCTAAGTTTGTTGTTGGACAAAATATTGGCTTTGATGTCAATATCATGGGTTGTGAGTTTCACCGTTTAGGGATAGAAAGTCCAATGAGCACCATGCCTGTGCTCGATACCTGTACCGAAGTAACTGCAGAGTTATTGAAGATTCCAGGTGGTCGCGGAGGTAAATTTAAACTGCCTACACTTACAGAATTACACCAATACCTTTTTGGAACCCCATTTTCAGAAGCCCACAATGCTACGGCGGATGTGGAGGCCACCACGCGTTGCTTTTTGCAGCTGATCAAAATGGAGGTATTTACACTGGAGCAATTACAGGCGGATGCCAATTATATCCCGGCCTTTAACAGGCAAAATCCAGGAACGATTGAAAGGATAGGTTTAAACCATGTAAACCTTAAGTCTGCTTCTGATGAAATCAGAAAACGGCTGCAAAAAACTGAAGCTCCGAAAGTATCTAAAAAGACGCTGGAGGAGAACAAGCAGGAACTGGCCAACGTCGCTTTTGCCCATTTGCACAACCATACGCAATTTTCTGTACTGCAATCTACCATCAATATTCCTTCTCTAATCAGAGCCACAGCTGCACATAAAATGCCTGCAGTAGCGATGACCGATCATGCGAATATGATGGGTGCTTTCCATTTCGTGGCGCAGATCCTGAACCACAATAAAGGAGTGGAAGCCAGGAATAAGGAAGCGATAGAAAAAGGAGAAACACCGGATGAGGTCATTATTAAACCCATTGTTGGTTGTGAATTCTTTGTCTGCGACGACCATTTGGATAAGAAAAGAAAAGATGACGGATACCAGGTTGTATTACTGGCGAAGAACAAGCAAGGGTATCATAACCTGGCAAAAATGTCTTCTATCGCTTATACAAAAGGATTCTATTATATCCCCCGCATTGATAAAGCTATTATAGAGCAATATAAAGAAGACATCATCGTCTTGTCTGGTAACTTATATGGGGAGATTTCCAGCAAATTGCTGAACCTTGGTGAAAAACAAGCAGAAGAAGCATTGTTATGGTGGAAATCACAATTTGGTGAAGACTTCTACATCGAAGTGATGCGCCATAGCCAGGAAGATGAAGATATTGTCAATGTTTCATTAGTTGCACTGGCTAAAAAACACGATGTAAAGGTGATTGCCACAAACAATACCTATTATATCAATAAAAAAGATGCCAATGCCCACGATATTTTATTGTGTGTAAAAGACGGAGAGAAACAAGCTACCCCAATTGGCCGTGGCCGTGGATACCGTTTTGGCTTACCAAACCAGGAGTATTATTTCAAAACTCCTGAAGAAATGAAAAACCTTTTCGCTGATTTACCAGAAGCGATTATCAACATACAGGAAATTGTAGATAAAATAGAAATCTACAAACTTGCCCGTGAAGTCCTTTTACCTAAGTTCGATATTTCTGAAGAATTCCTTGTAAAAGAGGATGAAGAAGATGGTGGTAAAAGAGGGGAAAACAAATATTTACGCCACCTGACTTATGAAGGAGCGAAAAAACGGTACGGAATAATTACGGACGACATTGCCGAACGTCTGGATTTCGAATTACAGACGATTGAGAAGACCGGATATCCGGGATACTTCTTGATTGTACAGGATTTCATTGCCAAGGCCAGGGAGCTCGACGTGTCAGTAGGTCCGGGAAGGGGATCTGCCGCAGGATCTGCAGTAGCCTATTGTTTGTGGATCACCAATATTGACCCCATCAAATACGATTTGCTATTTGAGCGTTTCCTGAATCCAGACCGTGTTTCCATGCCAGATATTGACATCGACTTTGATGATGAGGGCCGTGGAAGGGTAATGGACTATGTAATCAATAAATATGGAGCCAACCAGGTGGCACAGATCATCACCTATGGTACCATGGCCGCCAAATCATCCGTTAAGGACACGGCAAGGGTATTGGATCTGCCACTTTATGAAGCAGAGAAGATCGCCAAGTTGATTCCCAATATGAAACTGGCGAAAATATTCACACTGGATGAGAAGAGCCTGAAAGGCGCACTTCGGGCAGATGAATATGAAAAGGTGTTAGAGTTAAAATCTTTGGCAGGTGCCAACGATTTGGGTGCAAAAACACTGGAGCAGGCACAAATCCTGGAAGGCTCGCTAAGAAATACAGGAATCCATGCCTGTGGGGTGATCATTACACCGAGCGACATTACCAACTTTGTACCGGTAGCCACCGCTAAAGATTCAGACCTGTATGTAACCCAATTCGACAACTCCGTTGTAGAAAGTGCCGGTCTGTTGAAAATGGACTTCCTGGGGCTAAAAACATTAACCCTGATCAAAGACACGGTAAAACTGGTTAAATTCAGACATAAGATCGACCTCGATCCGGACAACTTCCCGATTGACGATGCGAAGACTTATGAGCTATTCCAGCGGGGAGAAACCATCGGAATCTTCCAGTACGAGTCTAACGGGATGCAGAAGTACATGAAGGAATTGAAACCTACCGTTTTCGGAGATTTAATTGCCATGAATGCACTTTATCGCCCAGGACCACTGGAGTATATTCCATCTTTCGTACGCAGGAAAAATGGAGAAGAAGAGATCAAATATGACCTTGACGCCTGCGAAGAATATTTAAAAGAAACTTACGGAATTACCGTATACCAGGAGCAGGTGATGCTACTTTCCCAGAAACTTGCTGGATTTACCAAAGGTGAGGCCGACGTATTACGTAAGGCGATGGGTAAGAAACAAAAGGATGTACTGGATAAAATGAAACCTAAATTCGTAGCTCAGGCTGCAGAAAAGGGACATGATCCGACCATATTAGAGAAGATCTGGAAAGATTGGGAAGCATTCGCTTCTTATGCCTTCAACAAATCCCACTCTACCTGTTATGCCTGGATTGCTTACCAAACCGCCTATTTAAAAGCACATTACCCTGCAGAATATATGGCTGCGGTACTTTCCAACAATATGAGTGACATCAAACAGGTGGCCTTCTTTATGGAAGAATGCAAGCAGATGGGCGTTTCTGTATTGGGGCCTGATGTGAACGAGTCGGGTACTAAATTCTCCGTAAATACCAGCGGACAAGTACGATTTGGCCTTTCGGGAATTAAAGGTGTAGGGGAAAAAGCAGTAGAAAGTATCATTATAGAGCGCACAGAAAACGGCCAGTATAAGAGTGTATACGATTTTGCCAAACGTTCCAATACCCGTACCGTCAATAAGAAAGCTTACGAAAGTTTTGTCTATAGCGGTGCTTTTGATGGCTTCGGCTACCATAGAGCGCAGTATTTCTTTGTCGGCATCAACGATAAAATGAATGGTATAGAGAAGATGATCAAGTTTGCGAATGATTTCCAGAACAACGAATCTTCTGCACAATCCTCTTTATTTGGTGGAACAGCTTCCGATATGGTGTATGAACCTAGTTTACCCGTATCTCCGGAATGGAGCCTGATCGACAGGTTGAAATATGAGAAAGACGCCATCGGTATCTTTTTAAGTGGTCACCCGCTCGATAACTATAAATTAGAGCTTAAAGAATTTTGCCAGCATAAAGTCAGACACCTTTCTGTAGTCAATAAGATCAGAACCGGCGACTCTACCGAGGAAGTACTTGCAGAGTTTGAAGGCATCAAAAATAAAGAACTTGTAGTGGGTGGTTTGGTGGTGATTTCTGCACAAAGAATGACCAAAACCGGAAAGCCTTTCGGAACAATTGTGTTCGAAGACTATGAAGATACCTGTGAATTGGCGCTGTTTGGTGATGATTTCATCAAATTTAAACAATTCCTGACCGATGGCTATTTCCTGCAAATCAGAGGTAGGGTAGGAGAACGTTTCAGAAAAGAAGGAGATTGGGAGTTCAAAATTACTTCCATTCACTTATTGTCTGAGTTGCGTGATAAACTGGCAAAAAGTGTAACGATTCAAGTACCTATTGAAAAGATTACTGATGATTTTATGCTGAAAATCAACGCGATACTCGAAGAGAATAAAGCCAGCACCGACCACCAGAATTGTCAGCTGCTGTTTGATGTTTATGATAGAGAACAGAACGTAAATGTAAAATTGCCTTCCAAATCATTGAAGATTAATCCTAATAATGACTTTTTGGAGCAGTTAACTGCTTTGAATGTAAATCCTAAGTTGAACTAATGTCATTTTGGCATTGTCAGGATGATGGCATTACAATTGATTATATCTTTGCGTAGAGTTTGGATTTAAAGATTAGATTTGCCGATTCAAACTAATAGACGATACAATAAAAAACTAATTAAAAAAATAAGAATTATGGCTTTGGAAATTACAGATGCAAACTTCGAGGAAGTTGTATTAAAATCAGATAAACCCGTTTTGGTTGATTTTTGGGCAGAGTGGTGTGGTCCATGTCGCATGGTAGGACCAGTAGTAGACGAGATCTCAAAAGAATACGAAGGAAAAGCGATCGTAGGTAAAGTAAATGTGGACAACAACCCTCAAATCTCTACTCAGTTCGGTATCCGCAACATTCCAGCGTTATTGTTCTTCAAAAATGGTGAAGTTGTAGATAAACAAGTTGGTGCTGTTCCAAAATCAGTATTGGCACAAAAATTAGATGCACAGTTGTAATCAACTCAACATATACTAGTTAAAAAAGCGTTCATAGATTTATGAACGCTTTTTTTATATTTACCCTATGCAGTATCCAATCGATGAGCAAGGAATCTCTTTCCATGGCAATCTTGAATTATTAGCCAAACAAGTGGTAGAAGGCTTTATAACCGGCCTTCATAAAAGCCCCTTTCATGGTTTTTCTGTGGAATTTGCGGAACACCGACTGTACAATGTAGGAGATAATGTAAAAAATATCGACTGGAAGCTTTTTGCTAAAACAGATAAACTCTTCAGCAAACGTTTCGAAGAAGAAACCAATCTGCGTTGTCAGTTTATTGTGGATGTTTCATCTTCCATGTACTTCCCTTCGGGAGAATATAATAAACTTAACTTTTCTATACAGGCAACTGCTGCTTTGATCTATTTATTGAAAAGACAAAGAGATGCTTTCGGGCTCAGCTTGTTTTCCGATCATTTATTACTGAATACCCCTGCTAAATCAACCACTGCCCATCAGAAATACCTGTTCAGTCAGCTCGAGCAAGCCTTAAATAAATCAGAAATGAACCTGCAAACCAATGTGGCACAAGCCTTACACCAGGTGGCAGAACTGATCCATAAACGCTCATTAGTTGTGATTTTTAGTGATATGCTGAATAGTAATCAGGGAGAGGAGCATCTGGAAAGGTTATTTTCAGCGCTTCAGCACTTGAAATTCAACAAACATGAAGTGGTGATCTTTAATGTAACGGATAAGTCAAGGGAAGTAGATTTCGAATTTGAAAACCGGCCTTACGAATTTATAGATATGGAAACGGGTGCGACGATTAAAGCGCATGCTGCAAGTTTGAAAACAGAATACCTCAGCAGAATGAGTAAATACAGACAGGCCATCCAGCTGAAATGCAGCCAATACAAAATCGACATGATCGATGCCGATATTGCAGCTGGATTTCAACCTATATTGGAGGCCTATCTGATCAAAAGGCAAAAAATGAGTTAAGCGGAAGCAACTACTGCTGCTACATTTCTTAGAATCACCTCGCAGGCATATTCAATTTCTTCATTTGTAATGATCAATGGCGGAGCTACACGCATAGAATTGCTGCAATGCAAAAACCAGTCGCTGATCACACCATCGGCAATACAGGCATCAATGATTTTTTTATTAATCTCAAAGTTCTCAAATTCAATAGCCATCATTAAACCCTTTCCACGTACCTCTTTGATGGCAGGGTGAACCAATAGTTTTTTAAATAATTCTCCTTTTTCTTCTACACCATCTACAATGTTTTCTTTTTGGATGGTTTGCAAAGTGGCTAAACCTGCTGCACAGCTCACTGGGTGGCCGCCAAAGGTAGTCAGGTGTCCTAAAATAGGATTTGTTGCCAAGGCCCTCATGATCTCCGTAGAACTGATAAATGCACCAATTGGCATACCGCCACCGATTCCTTTGGCCAGTAAAAGAATATCAGGAGCAATTCCGTAATGTTCAAAGCCAAACATCTTTCCAGTACGTCCAAAACCGCATTGAATTTCGTCCAGGACCAATAAGGTGCCTGTAGCCTTACATTTTGCGCTTAGCGCCTCAAAATAGGCTTTATCGGCAGTTCTAAGACCAGCTTCACCTTGTACGGTCTCCATAAATACAGCGGCAGTACGTTCTGTAATCAGATCCAGGTCTGCGATCACATTAAAATTGATGAACCGGATATCGGGAAGTAATGGTCTGTAGGCTTGTTTGAATTCTTCGTTACCCATTAGGCTTAAAGCGCCTTGAGTACTGCCATGGTAAGAATTATGGCAGGAAATGATTTCCGGCCGACCGGTATATCTTTTAGCCAGTTTCATGGCGCCTTCTACGGCTTCTGCACCGGAATTAACGAAATAAGTACAGTTTAAATGACTTGGGAGCACATCTGCTAAAGCTTTAGCAAAGTTTACCTGCGGACTCTGAACGAATTCGCCATAAACCATGATGTGCATGTAGTTTTCCACTTGCTCCTTCACCGCATTTACTACAGCAGGGTGGCAATGGCCAACATTACTCACACCAATACCGGCAATTAAATCCAGGTGTTTTTTGCCTGCAGTATCATAAAGATACATACCGCTGGCTTTAGTAAATTCTAAAAGAAGTGGCTCTAGTGTAGTTTGGGCGTTATGTTGAAGGAATAATTGACGTTGTGTAAGCATACACAAAAATACAAATTAATTCCGCTCAGGCCTGCCATTTTTGTATCTCGATAGGAGTTCTCTTTTAAAAGTCTCCTGAGCACGGTAATATTTTCCTACGGTTTTAATAGGCAGGCTTGATTTCAATTTGTAATAATATTTTTTCTCAATGGAGAGGTCTCTTTGTTTAAAATTCAGTTCATTCACAATCAGATTCTGTACTTCTGTATCTGATAAATCATCGATTTCAGTACTTTTTCTAAAACTGATCATATTTTGAGCTCTTTCTTTACGCAAAGCAGATTGTTCCTTTTGAAATTCATTATATATCGGCCAAAAGATCTTCGCTTCTTCCTCAGAAAGGTCTAGTTTCTGTGTTAAATAGCTAATTCTTAAGGATTCGATTTCAGCAGACCTATCGCCAGGCTTCTGTGCGGAAGCAAAGAAAGGCAGCATAAAAAGCATGGAGGCAATAATTATATTTTTCATTAGGGTATTATTTTATTAGTTGATGAAGAGATCAAAAATTATAGATCCGAAGCAATTTCATTTTGGCTGTAGTTGCTGAGAATATAGTTTTCTAAATCAGCATCTGCTACCGAAGGTTGTTCCTGCGTTAGGCGATTAGATTGAATATGTTCTATGATGGTACTTTCGTCAATATCAAAAAGCATTTGTTCTGTTGCGGCATCAGCAGAAAGCGGAAGTGCTGAAGTTGGGTTTGCATTCTGATAAAAATATACACTCAAGGCACTCACCAATACAAAACAGGCAGCGGATGCATATTTTAATGACTTAGAATGCCATAGTCGAATGGTTTTTGTGACCTTTTCTTCCGTTGTTTTTGCAGCAATCCTGGCCTGCAGTTGCTGGAAATAATCGGGAGGTACGGTGTACCCAACCACTTCTGCCTGAATCTTCGTAGAAAGCGACTCAAAGTAACCTTCCGGCATACTGAAGCCCGATTCTGGGCTGCTTGTTTTCAAATCATCCAAAAATATCGCTTCATGAATGTTTGCTGGCAGTCCTTCAAAATACCCTTCTGGAATAGAAAAAGGATGTTTCAGGTCTAAGCCGGCCAGCTGAGGGGCTTCGTTCATCCATTCGCTATTTTCTAAATCATTTTCCATTGCATAAGTATTGATACATTTCAGAGCAAAAGGTTTAAAAGGTGATGTCCTCATTTAGCATAAAAGTTTCCACTTTTTTTACTGCAATATGAAAAGAGGCTTTTAGGGCACCTACACTGGTTCCCGTGATCTCCGCAATTTCTTCATATTTAAGGTCGTCAAAATACTTCATGTTAAAAATGAGCCGTTGTTTTTCCGGTAAGGTCAACAATGCCTGCTGTAATTTCATCTGGATTTTATCCCCATTGAAATAAGAAGAAGCGACCAGGCTTTCCGCCAGTTCTTCAGAAACATCGTCCAATGGCGTATTGTTGCGTTGTTTCTTTTTATTCAGAAAAGTAATAGATTCATTGGTGGCGATGCGATAGATCCAGGTATACAACTTGGAATCGCTGCGGAACTTCTCCAGATTTTTCCAGACTTTCACGAAAACTTCCTGAACCAGGTCATCCGTATCATCATGGTCGATCACCAACCGGCGGATATGCCAGTAGATCTTTTGCTGGTACTTTTGAAGAAGCAGGTTAAAGGCTTCATTACGAGTCTCCTTACTGGAGAATTTCTCTAAAATTTCTGAATCTTCAACCTGCTTCATTTATAGTATTTAATCTGTTAATATGGACAGATATATTAAACGCCTGTTAGGGCTTATTTATTGGCTCTTTTCATTACTTTTTGAACAGCTTCAACGATATTGATCGTATCCAAACCGTACTTTGTCATCAATTGATCAGGAGTACCACTTTCCCCGAAGCTATCATTTACGGCTACAAATTCCTGAGGTGAAGGAAGTTCTGTCGACAATAATCTGGCTACACTCTCTCCAAGACCACCAAATTTATTGTGCTCTTCGCAAGTCACTACGCAACCTGTTTTCTTCACAGATTTTAAGATTGCAGCTTCATCCAATGGCTTAATCGTGTGAATATTGATAATTTCTGCATCAATACCCAATTCTGCCAATTGCTCACCAGCCTCAATTGCTTTCCAAACCATGTGTCCGGTAGCAACGATCGTCACATCAGTACCTTCGTTTACCATCCATGCTTTACCAATCTCAAATTTCTGATCAGGATCAGTAAATACAGGAATTACTGGTCTGCCGAAACGTAAATAAACAGGACCTTCATATTCAGCAATTGCAATAGTTGCCGCTTTAGTCTGGTTGTAATCACAAGTATTGATCACAGTCATGCCTGGAAGCATTTTCATCAAACCGATATCTTCTAAAATCTGGTGAGTTGCCCCATCTTCACCTAGTGTTAAACCAGCATGAGAAGCACAGATTTTTACGTTTTTATTTGAATAAGCAACAGACTGTCTGATCTGGTCATAAACCCTTCCTGTAGAGAAGTTGGCGAAAGTTCCTGTGAAAGGAATTTTACCACCAATGGTTAAACCAGCAGCAATACCGATCATATTTGCTTCGGCAATACCAATCTGGAAAAAGCGCTCAGGGAATTCTTTAATAAAGGCATCCATTTTCAAAGAACCTACCAAATCCGCACAAAGTGCAACTACTTCCGGGTTTTTCTGTCCTGCTTCAAGTAATCCTGCTCCAAAACCAGAACGGGTATCTTTCTTTTCAGTATATGTGTACTTTTTCATGCTTAATAGTCTTTTAGGGTAGAAGGTAATTGTGCTAATGCTGCGGCTAATTGCTCGTCATTTGGAGCAATACCATGCCATTTGTGTGATCCCATCATGAAATCTACACCATTACCCATGATAGTACTCATCAAGTTTAAAATCGGTTTGCCTTTACCGGTTAAAGATTTAGCATAGTGTAAAGCTTTCACAATATCAGCCATATCGTTACCGTTAGACGTGATCACATGCCATCCGAAAGCTTCGAATTTAGCTTGTAAACTCTCTAATGAAAGTACTTTTTCAGTAGGACCATCAATTTGCTGTCCATTATAATCAATAGTAGCAATCAAATTGTCAACCTTATTGAATGGTGCATACATGATGGCTTCCCAATTTTGGCCTTCCTGTAATTCTCCATCCCCTAATAACACATAAACTGTGGAATGGTCTTTATTTAATTTCTTCGCTTGTGCAGCCCCAATCGCTACAGACATGCCCTGACCTAAAGATCCGGAAGCAATTCTGATACCTGGAAGATGCTCATGTGTAGTTGGATGTCCCTGTAATCTTGAATTTAATTTTCTGAATGTAGCCAGCTCAGTAACTTCAAAATAGCCTGATCTAGCCAGCGCACTATAGAAAACCGGTGAAATATGTCCGTTAGAAAGGAAAAATATATCTTCTCCTATTCCATCCATTTTAAAATCAGTAGTGTGGTTCATCACATCAAAATACAATGCAGTCATAAAGTCTGCACATCCTAATGATCCTCCGGGGTGGCCTGATTGGCAACCATGCACCATTCTAACAATATCTCTTCTTACTTGAGAAGCGATATCTTCTAATTCATTGATTGTATGTTTCATTAATTGGGGTTGTTGATTAATATGACAAATGTAATTAAAAATACTTTGGACGTAACATGTTAAGCTAAAGTTCAGTAGAAAGGCATAAAATACAACTATCGCCTGCTTTTTGTTTTATTTTTCTATCGATTTATCAATATAAGCTTGTTATTCCAGAGAATTCTATATTTTTAGGAACTTTTATGTTCGATTTTGATAAAAATACTAACCAAACTTCAAAAAATTGATATCTAAAACCACACAAACTAAATCATGACAAACCAAACACAAAAATCAGTCATTTCTCCCATTGTAACCATTGGGGCTTTATTCTTCATTTTTGGCTTTGTAACCTGGGCCAATAGTACCTTAATTCCCTTTCTGAAAATAGCTTGCGGACTTAAAACAGATTTTGAAGCTTTCCTGGTCACCTTCGCCTCGTACATCGCTTACTTCTTTCTATCCCTTCCTTCTTCATGGATCTTAAAAAAACTGGGATTTAAAAACGGAATTATTATAGGCTTACTGATTTTGGCATTCGGATCTTTAATTTTTATCCCTGCGGCAGACAGCAGAAGTTTTGGTTTGTTCTTAACAGGTATCTTTATCCAGGGAGCAGCCCTTTCGCTATTGCAAACGGCTTCTAACCCTTACATCAGCATCATCGGTCCAATAGAAAGTGCGGCAAAACGCATGAGCATCATGGGACTATGTAATAAATTTGCTGGTGTGATTGTGCCAATTGTAATGGGAACTATTTTCCTTAAAAATGCAAGTGCAATTGAAAGCAAAATCGCTGATATAGCCACTACAGCTGCAGAACGTGAACTATTATTACAGGAAGTTTTAGGGCGTGTGCATACACCTTATATAGTATTGGCGATTGTATTCACACTTTTTGCCATATTTATTAAATATTCAAACCTGCCGGAAGTTGACGTCGATAAAGAAGATGAAGTAATTGAAGGAGAAGTTAAAGTGACAAAAACTTCCATCTTCCAATTCCCACACCTTTTCCTTGGTGCATTCTGTATCTTCGTTTATGTAGCTGCAGAGGTAATGGCGGGTGATATCATCGGCGTATATGGAAAATCATTAGGCATCAGTGCCGATATTACCAAGTACTTCACCACCCTTACGCTAGCGAGTATGCTGGTCGGTTATGTGGTGGGTATTATTGTAATCCCTAAATACATTACCCAGCAGTTTGCCTTAAAAATCTGTGCGATTTTAGGGGTGATTTTTGTAGGTGCAGCATATTTAACGCATGGTTATACTTCCGTGATTTTCGTAGGTTTATTAGGACTGGCGAATTCATTAATGTGGCCGGCAATCTTCCCTCTAGGAATCAAAGGACTTGGTAAATTCACTAAAACAGGATCAGCGATTATGGTCATGGGTATTGCAGGTGGTGCGGTTTGGCCATTGATTTACGGTTACCTGAAAGATTATTTACACATGGACTTCCAATTGGCATTTTTTGTAAGTGTGCTGCCTTGTTACTTATACATCTGGTATTTTGCTGTAGCCGGACATAAAGTTCGTACTAAAGGATAATATAAATAGCCTTAGCTATTAAAAGGGAGGAGCGAAAGTTTCTCCCTTTTTTTTATGCAGCAGGATTGCTTAAAAGCTAAGCACTTAAATGCGGAAGGCCAGCTACCCCAATAAGTTTTGAAATGCGGTCTTATCTTCTTAATACTGAACAAAATGAATGCCGGATCTGAAGTTTTAATCTCATATAAAACTGTATTTTTGTGATTATTGTTTGCCTGGGGGGCTTAACTTTAATGTGTGTGTATGGCAATTTCTACCTTTAGAAGGGGGGAGGATAGTGTTCATGATTTAAGAACAATATATCTTTTAGTGTCCTTTATCGTGCTTTGTATGGTATTCAGTTACTGGATTGTGCTCTCTGCGAACAACCAGCAAGTCCGTATCTGGTTTTCAATTGCCTCTGGCATCGCAGTGCTGATCGCCTGTTATGGCCTGATCCAGCAGTTTAAAAGCGTAATCAAAAATAAACTGCAACCGCCAGCAACAGCACAGCTTCATCAAGCATTAGCACAAAAAAACAAAGAATTAAATGGAATGGCCCTGGAACTGATTAAAGAACAGGAAATCAGGGAAGCTTCTGAAAAAGCAAAACAAATATTTCTGGTCAATATCAGCCACGAAATCCGTACCCCTATGAATGGAATTATGGGTTTCGCACAGTTATTGGAGGAATCTCTGGTGGACGAAGATCACCATCAATCCCTTCAGATGATCATCAAATCGGCCGATCAGCTCATGGCCATCCTCAATGATATCCTCGACTTTTCCAGATTGGAATCCGGAGACATCAATTTTCAAAACCTTCCTTTTACTTTGAAAGACACCGTACATTCCATTTATAGAATGATGGAACACAGTGCAAAATGTAAAAACCTGAATTTTAGCTACGAGATTCCTGATACCCTGCCGGAAGTGCTGAGCGGTGATGCCCTTCGTCTGGGACAGATTCTATTAAACCTCACTTCAAATGCCATCAAATTCACTGAAAAAGGGGAAGTGAAAATCTCTTTAAGAGCATTAGATGAGCAAGATGATACCGTCTCTATTGGATTTCAGCTGCACGATACTGGAATAGGGATCCCAATGAATAAACAGCAGAAAGTGTTTGATTTCTTTGAACAGGTAACCAATGATACCTCCAGAAGGTATGCAGGAACTGGACTTGGACTAAGTATTGTAAAACGCCTGGTGGAGTTACAGGGCGGGGCTGTGGCGATGGATAGTGTGGTTGGCCGTGGCTCAGATTTCTACTTTACCATGAATTTCGACAAAGTATCGGAAGAACTGAAAACACAAACCATAAATAGCCGAAGATCCAGACTTCATCAGCCCATCCTGCAGAATGGCAAAGGAATTAAAGTCCTGATTGTGGAAGACAATCCGATCAATCAGCTGCTGGTCACTAAATTACTTGAAAATCAGGGCTATGAAATTACCCTGGCTGGCAATGGCCGCATTGCATTGGAAGCTTATGAAAAGCAATCATTTGATATTATCCTGATGGATTTGCAGATGCCGGAACTGGACGGTTATGAAACTACCCGGATCATTAGAAAGATGGCCGGTGATAAAGCTGAGATTCCTATAGTGGCCATGACAGCCCATACCATCAAAGGTGAGCTGGAAAAATGTGTCAGTATCGGAATGAATGATTACATTTCCAAGCCTTTTTATGCTGCAGAATTGTATCAAAAGATAGAAATTATCATAGAAAAAGCCAGATCCAGGGTGGTTTCCGATCAGAAATCCTAAATCTGGCTTTTTTCAGTAGTACTTATGCGTTCAGTAATTCCAGCACCTGAGCCGTTGCATTTTTAGTGTCCACCTTTTCAATGATGTGCGTAATTATGCCGTTTTCATCAATCAGGAAGGTTTTTCTATTCGTGCCCATGTATTTTTTACCATACATGTTTTTCTCACCCCAAACCCCATAAGCCTCTACGATCTTTTTATCAGGATCAGCAATTAATGTAAAAGGAAGTTCGTATTTACTGGCAAATTTCTGATGAGATTGCTCAGAATCCACACTCACGCCCAATACCACAATACCCTTGGCAATTAAGCCCTGGTAATTGTCTCTGAAATCACATGCCTCCGCAGTACAACCCGGAGTATTGTCTTTTGGATAGAAGTAAAGTACCACTTTTTTTCCTTTGAATTGATTCAAGGAAATTGGATTTCCATCCTGATCTGTTGCGGTAAAATCAGGCGCTGCCTGACCTGCTGTTAATTCAGTCATCATACTATTTATAAAATGTAATTGAATAATTTCTATTGTTGCCTTTCATATCGGAAACGATCACTTCCAGGGTATGTTTCCCTGGCGCAATACTGCCATCAAAAGTATGCCATAAACTAGCGGTTTTAGCATCAAATTCCATCAAAATCCATTTGCCGTCTACATAACCATTAAAGCTTTTCAAACCTGAAAGGTTATCTCTTAATTTGAATGACATCTTACTGATTCCTGCCATATTCTTGCCATCGCTGATGTTTAGCGGCGTCAGGGTAGGGGGAACGGTATCTATCGCGATGTGGAAACGGCCAAAGGTTCTTGGGTTAGCTTTCACATAACCATTGTCGAAGCTGCCGCCTTGAGCACCACCACCCGAATTAACGATCAATGCTTTTTCTTTATATTTCGATAAACTGCTGTCGGCTTTAATCCAAAGCTCAAAACCGAGGTGAAGCGGCGTCAGGTTATTATGGATCTGATGTGCTGCAGAAAAAGCATTGCCAGCTGGCTTAGGGAAAGCTTTATACTGGAAGTTCAGGTCATTATACAAAGTTCCTTTAGGAAAGATCACTTTTACTTCTGAATTGTTAAATTCGTTTATAGTGCCATAAGCGTAAGGAATACCCTTGGCCTGTTCTGGAGTTTTAATCACCGCTTTCGGATCCGATTGCACTTTAAACTGAAGTACGCTTTTATTTCCTTTCCCATCGGTGATGAGGTATTTTAACTGATGCAATTTGCCATCATTAAACTCGATCCTGCCATTATTTACAAGATTGCTATAGATACCCAATGGATTTCCAGGATCTACAAAACTCTTTTGAATACTTTTCCTCGTATTTATAAAGGTAGGATAGTCAATGTGGGAGTTGATCGCCTTGCTGTTTTCAAATTTGAAACGTTCCATCGCAGAAGTGAAAACAATTTTGCCATCCAGTTCCAATTCAATAGAATATACACCATTG
Organism: Pedobacter polysacchareus; assembly: GCF_019802255.1. GTDB lineage: Bacteria > Bacteroidota > Bacteroidia > Sphingobacteriales > Sphingobacteriaceae > Pedobacter > Pedobacter polysacchareus. The sequence continues at coordinate 677,107 of NZ_JAHYSS010000004.1, forward strand.
GTACCCGAAGCCCCGTTGTGTTTGTCGGTACTGATCACTCCAAATCCAACTTCTCCATCTAAATGAATCGTATTCACCTGATTCAAGGCGTAATTGCCGGAACCACCCACTACCTGAAAATACTGCTTTGGTGTCAGTTCATTAAAAGGTAAATGGTTTAATCGGTAAACATACATCGCATAAATTACCGGAGGAATATTGTCAGGGATTTCGAAACCAAATAATTGTGGGTTAATGATCGCTTCCGTCTTGGTATCTCTAATTTCGAAGTGTAAATGAGGGCCGCCAGAACTTCCTGTATTACCGGTGTAAGCGATCACATCCCCTTTGCGTACGGGGATTAATGTAGCCGCAGGGAAATCGTCAATCTCATAAGATTTCTTTTGATACTGTAAGGTTTTTACCTGCTGTGCGATTTTAGGATTAAAGCGTGATAGATGACCATAAACCGATGTATATCCATTAGGATGGGTCAGGTAAACTGCTAGTCCGAAACCACTGTTTTGAACCCTTAAACGGGAAACGTAGCCATCGGCGATGGCATATACCGGATAACCTTCCCGCTGATTGGTGCGGAAATCCATTCCTGAATGAAAATGATTAGGGCGGAGTTCTCCAAAAGAACCGGCCAGTGCCGGAGGAACAATATCCAGCGGTGACCTGAAATCCACCAATGGATATTTCTGAGTACTAAAAACCTGTTGGGCACTTGCTGCAAAACTAAAGAACAGCAGGCTCAGCAATAACAATTTCGCTTTTACCATGAAAACTATTTTATATCAAAATTTAACAACTGCTGGCCATCCATCCAGGCTTCTAATTTATCACCCTCATGTACTTGTCCAACGCCTTCTGGTGTGCCTGTAAAAATCAGGTCTCCTTTTTTTAAGGTGAAATATTGAGATATAAAAGAAATCAGGTATTCGAAAGAGAAGATCATATCTTTTGTGTTTCCTTGCTGACGGGGCGCTCCATTGATCTGAAGTTCAAATGGAAGCTGGTGCAAGTCGCTCAACTGTGCTTTTGGTACAAATGAGCTCACTGCTGCACTATGGTCAAATGCTTTCGCTAATTCCCATGGCAGGCCTTTTTCTTTATGACGTGTCTGAATGTCTCTTGCGGTAAAGTCAATCCCCAACCCAACTTCTTCAAAATAATTACCTGCAAATTTTTCGGCGATATGTTTTCCTTCTCTGCAGATTTTTAAAACCACTTCCAGCTCATAATGTATGTCGGAAGAAAATTCAGGAATGTAAAAAGGCTTGTTTTCTCTTAAGGCAGCAGTATCCGGCTTTAGAAATATAACTGGTGTCCCTGGAATAGGGTTGTTTAATTCTTTGGCATGCGCAGCGTAGTTGCGGCCAATGGCAATGATCTTCATCTTCAGATTTGGGATTAATAATTATGGAACTAACAAGATTCGGTCCTGAAAGTTTCCTCCTCCCCAAAAATACTAAAGAATAGGGGGAATTATAAAACGGAAATACGTTTTACTATAGTTTCAGATCCAGAAATGATCTTCAGGAAATAGATTCCACTGTTTAAGCGGTTGGGAATGGTGTAGCTTTTTGTCTGCTCACCTGGATTAATACGTTCATTTGCAAGGGTTACGATCTCATTGCCTAACAAATCCATGATTTTAACGGAAAAGTTTGACTCCCTGTCCAATTTCAAAATCAGGTTGATCTGATCAGTTACCGGATTTGGATATACTTTTAAGACCGTCAGTATTTTATCGGCTTTAATCGTTGTATTTCCCTTTGCATTCGACAATACCTCATTGTAAGGAATATAACCGAAAGCTGATTTAGGCTTATATGTAGGGACATTGGCTTTGATTTGCGGAGTCTTGTAGATTTTCTTTGCCCTTACATTTGAGATGGTGCTGTCCTGTCGCTGTGCTAAAACATTTAGGCCGCAGAAAACACTCAGGCATAAAATGCAAGAAATCTTCAAGAGCAGCTTAATTTGTAGTTTTATCTTCATGCTTGGATAGTTCCAAAAATATAAATAAAAAAACAAAATAATCAATGATTTTGTTCGGTAATTTAATATTTAACAATATTTAACAACTTATGGCGTTCAGTCTTGTTTGTATTTTTAACCATAATCTGCTATTCAGAATTTTATAGGATTGTAAATTTGTTTATTTACTGTAATTTTACCGCATAATTAGAACAAGGTGTCGAATCAGAAAAATTTAAATGCGCTCAGTGCCGGAGGGTTACTCATAAGTTTAGGTATTGTATATGGAGACATTGGAACCTCACCACTCTATACCCTAAAAGCGATTTTTACAGCAGTTAAAGGGGCAGGGCAGGCCGTGACGCCGGAATTAGTACTTGGTGCGATTTCCTGTATCATCTGGACCTTAACCCTACAAACGACAATTAAATACGTTGTCATTACCTTGAAGGCAGATAACAAAGGTGAGGGAGGGATCTTTTCACTCTACTCTCTGGTCAGGAAAAATGCGAAATGGCTCGTCATACCTGCCGTTATTGGAGGATGTGCCATGCTCGCCGACGGAGTGATCACCCCCAGTATTACGGTAACTACCGCTATTGAGGGATTACAGCTAAAATTCCCGGATGTACCCGTTATCCCAATCGTTATTGCCATCATTACCGGACTCTTTATCATTCAGCAATTTGGAACCAACCTGGTTGGAAAGCTGTTTGGGCCAGTCATGTTTTTATGGTTTAGTGCGTTAGGGATCTTAGGATTGTTATTTGTCGTACAGGATTTTACGATCCTAAAGGCTTTGAATCCTTATTATGCCGTGGTATTATTGATCCATAATCCTGCTGCCTTACTGATCTTAGGTGGTGTATTCCTGTGTACTACCGGAGCAGAAGCGCTGTATTCGGATATGGGACACTGCGGAAAAAACAACATCAGGGTGAGTTGGGTATTCGTTAAAATCATGCTGATTTTAAATTACCTCGGACAAGGGGTATGGGTATTACACAGACCTCATTATGAAGTTGAATTAAACCCATTCTTCGAAATCGTTCCTCCTGCATACCTGTTATTTATGGTAGCATTGGCTACTTTAGCAGCTGTAATTGCCAGTCAGGCGATGATTACTGGCTCCTTTACCCTGATTTCTGAGGCGGTAAGGTTAAACCTTTGGCCGAAAGTAAGGATCAATTATCCAAGTAATCAAAAAGGACAGATCTATGTGCCTTCGATCAACTGGTTATTGTGGCTTGGTTGTGTGGCCATCGTACTGATCTTTAAGAAATCCGGTGCAATGGAGGGGGCCTACGGTCTGGCCATCAACTTAACTTTCTTATCTACTACGATCCTTGTCGCAGCCTATATGAAACGTAAAAAGGTGCCAGTCTATGTGATTGTAATCTTCTTAGTAATCTATGGTGTATTAGAATCTACCTTCCTGGTAGGTAACCTTGCCAAATTCTTCCATGGTGGCTGGATGACCGTATTGATCGGTTCTGCCCTGTTTACCGTGATGTGGAGTTGGTATGTAGCCAGAAAAATCAAAAACAGATTCGTTAAATATGTAGAGATTGAAGATTACTTCCAGATCATTTCTGAGCTAAGTGTAGATGAATCTGTTCCTAAATATTCTTCTCAGCTGGTATATTTAACCAGTGCCAACTTTAAAACAGAAATCGAATCTAAAATCATTTATTCGATCATTCAGAAAGAACCAAAACGTGCCGATATTTATTGGTTGGTGCACGTAGATGTGGTGGATGAGCCCTATACAAGAGAATATAAGGTAGAGTTCCTGATTCCAGGGAAGCTGATCCGTATCGATTTTAAATTGGGTTTCAGGGTAGAGCAGAGTGTAAACCTGTTATACAGAAAAGTAATAGAAGAGCTGGTGAAGAATGGCGAAGTAGACATTACCAGTCAGTATACCTCTTTAAATAAACATAAAATTGCGGGAGATTTCAGGTTCGTGCTGTTAGAAAAACACTTATCGAAATTCTCGAAACTGAGCTTCTATGAGCGCAGTGTGATGGATTATTACTTCATTCTGAAACGCTTCAGTCTTTCTGAGGAAAGAAGTTTTGGACTGGATTCCAGTTATGTGGACGTAGAGAAAGTTCCGCTGATCTTTGTCACACCAGATGATATCGAATTGACAAGATTGCCGGTGTAATACACCTATATCCTTATATTAAAGGCTGTTCATATTCATTTATGAGCAGCCTTTTTTATGCAAAACTGTGCCGCTGGAATCCTTGAAAAATTGCCTTGTTATTAATAATAGCTAAGCTAAGCGTATGACTCAATCGAAAATTGTATAAAATAAAAAAGGCTCCGGGGAGGAGCCTTTAGTGTTGGTCTTCCGACCGAACAACTATAGGGATAATTATAGGAGGGCACTTTAATGGGTATAAATACCATAACTAAGATAGGTAATTATTTTATAAAAGATGGAATTATGAGATAACAAGTCATGAGTATAGGGCAAAACTAATTTTTATACACCCTTTAATGAAGAAATAATTGAATCAATGTAGAAATATTTATTTCCTATCGGTTTCTGGTATAAAGGCCCAGATCGAAGTCTGAATTTTTAACATGCCCTGTTTTTGGTCTGGATTTCTACCTGATTTTCATTAAATGACGCCTCAATTGGGGGAGAAAAAAGGGGGATTACATCGCTATCTGTTTTGCTCTTGTTTTGCTCTTGTTTTGCTTTTATTATGCCCTGCTGTTACTCGGACAAAACGACAGCAAAACAAAAGCAAAATGGGGGCAGGTAAAATTGTAAGCTGAAATAGGAGATATTCTGACTTAATTATTAGTTAATTCCTGTTTGAGGATATAAATTTCAGTACAAAAAAAAAGGGTGCCTGAAAAGACACCCTATATTATAAATTGATCAGTCGAATTAGGAGATCGCGCTGCTTTCTTTACCTAATTTACTATGTCTGTAACCATAAAGGAAGTAGACTACCAGTCCGATGGCCAGCCAGATGCCGAAGCCGATCCAGTTGGAAATTCCAAGCTCACACATCATATATAAACAGCTCATCAATCCTAAAACAGGAATTAACGACAAGTTTTTTGTGATACAGAAATAAGTGATCACCAGGCAAATCATAAAGAAAATCCACATTGGGATTTTGTGTTTAAACAAGGACCATCCCTCTTCGTATTTCTTCTCTACGTTTACCGCAGATTGGTCTACAAACTGTTGGTATTGTGTTTCAGAAAGCTCAGACAGGTACCCTGCAGCGTCTAATGTTTGTCCTGGGGCAACTTTTACCGGACCATTTTTAATCTCTTCCTTTACCGATTCCAGTTCCTTCTCGTTTAGTGAAGTAATGAAATGAACCGGTTCAACAATCTTTGGCGTATTGAAAATAAAGGCATTCATTTCTTGCTTATAACTGGTAAAACCGAAGATTAAAGCAGCAATCAATGCAAAAGGGATAATATATTTAGAGTTGACATAAGGCGTTTTAAACTTTCCTCGCTGAATATTTGGCTTGTTTTGAAGTACCAGTACACCCGCACAAACCAGCACGAATGCAAATAAAGTTCCTATGGAACAAAGATCGGTAACGATCGTCAGGTTCATGAATAAGGAAGGAATGGCAACTACAAAGCCCACCACAATGGTGGCAAAGGATGGTGTTTTATATACCGGGTGAATCTTCGAAAATGACTTCGGCAACAAACCATCACGGCTCATGCTCATCCAGATTCTAGGCTGCCCCATTTGGAATACCAATAACACACTGGCCATGGCAAATACCGCGCTTACTGCGATAATTCCGCTCATCAGTTTCAGGTTGATGTGGTCAAATACGAAGGCTAATGGATCACCAACAGCTAAAAGGCTGTAATTCACAATTCCGGTCAGTACTAAAGCAATGGCTACATATAAAATGGTACAGATGATAATCGCCCACATCATTCCTCTTGGAAGATCCCGCTGCGGGTTTTTACATTCTTCCGCAGTAGTAGAAATGGCATCAAAACCAATATAGGCAAAGAATACCGCAGATACCCCTTTAAGTACACCAGACACGCCATTTGGAGCGAAAGGATCCCAGTTTGCCGTATCTACGTAGAAAATACCTACTGACAAGACCAATAAAATTACGGCTAATTTAACCACTACCATGGCATTACTTGCATTTCTGGATTCCTTCATTCCTCTGTAAATCAGCCAGGTAATCAGGATGATGATGCCTAGTGCCGGAATGTCGGCTACGATGTGAAAATTGCCGATTTTTGGTGCTGTGATCCAGGCATTATTGGCCAGTTTAGTAGCCTCATCCAGATTAGCGAAATCTTTTCCAGCATTTAGTAATGCTTCTGCGTGTTTATGACCGTTGTAGGCAGAAAGGTAGTCCATTGTAGCCCAATCAGGCACATGTATCCCTTTGATGCCCAATGCGGGTATGTTTATGGAGGAGAGGAGTCCCGTAAAATAGTCGGACCAGGAAATGGCCACAGTGATATTTCCGATAGAGTATTCCATGATCAGCGACCAGCCAATGATCCAGGCTACCAATTCGCCAAAGGCGACGTAAGAATACGTATAAGCGCTGCCTGAAACCGGTACCATCGACGCAAATTCCGCATAAGCGAAAGCGGCAAAACTACAGGCAATAGCGGTAAAGATAAATAGGAATATCACTGCCGGACCACCATCCGCACTTGCTTTTCCAATGGTACTGAATATACCGGCGCCAATAATGGCCGCGATTCCAAAAGCGGTCAGATCTCTTACTCCTAAGGTCTTTTGCAAAGAGTCTCCATGATCTCCATGGCCCTTTTCGGCATCTTCTAATATCTTGGATATGGACTTCTTTCTGAAGAGTTTTTCAAACATTGAATGCTGGTTAGTTTAGTTTGTATTATTCAAACTTATAAATTACTTCTAAACAATTAACCTAATTTCTGTAATTCGTCCTTTACGAAGGAAGCCAGTTCCTCAATATAACTCAGACTGAAGTCGAATTTAATGCCCGCTGTTTCATAAATTTCATTGATTGGCTTGGTGTAACCCAGAGATAATGCAGCTAGGTATTGCTCCAATGCTTTTTGCGGATTTTCCTTGTAATTTTTCCAAATTGCAATGGCACCCAATTGCGCAATCGCATATTCTATGTAATAAAAAGGAACCTCAAATAAGTGTAATTGCTTCTGCCATAGGTTGCCAAACTCAGCCTCCTGACCTTCCCAATTTGCAAATCCAGCACCAAATCGTGCATAAATCTGTTTGAAAGTCACCTCTCTATCGGCTGCATTATGACCAGGATTGGTATAGATCCAGTGCTGGAACTGATCAATCACTGCTACCCATGGAAGCGTTTTCAGTACATCCGCCAGTTGTTCTTTTTTAGCGCGTAATAAATCTTCTTCCTTGTCAAAATAAACATCCCAATAATCCATAGAAATCAATTCCATGCTCATGGAAGCAAGTTCTGCTACTTCAGATGGACAATGTTTAAAGTCATTCAGCTCCAGGTTTGCGGTCATAAAAGTATGGATCGCATGGCCGCCTTCATGAACCATTGTGGTCAGGTCTCTTAATGAACCTGCGGAGTTCATGAAAATAAAGGGGGCACCAGTTTCTGCCAGCGGATAGTTATATCCTCCAGGTGCTTTTCCTTTTCTGCTTTCTACATCAAACAGGTTATTGGATTTCATCGTAGCTAACATCTGACCTAGCTTAGGGTCAATGGCATTGAAACATTCGATGCTTTTATCAATCAGCTCCTCCCCATTTTTAAAAGGTTTTAAAGCAGGTTTACCAGTGGTGCTCACTTCCATATCCCAAGGTTTTAGGATAGTCAATCCTAAAGCATCCGCACGTTTTTGTGCTTGTTCTTTCAAAATAGGCACGACCTGTTTTTCAATGGCTTCATGGAAATGATAACAATCCTGTGGTGTATAGTCGAACCTGCCCAGGGCCTGGAACATATAATCCCTATAGTTTTCGAAACCAGCATTTAAAGCGACCTGATGACGCATCACCAGCAACTCATCAAAAAGGATATTCAAATCGTCTTTGTCTACCAAACGACGTTGCTGAATGGTTTCCCAGGCTTGTTGCCTAACCGCTCTGTCTGTATCTTTAATGAAGTTTGAAGCTTGTTCCAGCGTATATTCCTGGCCATTAATCTCCACACTCATCGCACCGGTAATGCCTTGATAACGCTGCTGCGCCACTTGAAGTTTAGTCAGCAGTTCGACATTCTCTTCGCGGTAGATTTCAATTGCTTTTCTGATCGCCCTGATGTAAACGAAATATTTTTCCTGATCCAGCTCATCAATAAAAGGGCTGTCGTTGAATTTTTGATTTAATTGGTTGGCAATAGGGGAGATCTTTGGTTCAATTTCCGTAGCAAAATATTGAAAATCTTCCACTAACTTTTCATTTCCCGTATCACAGCTCATGCGGATGTATCTCCAGGCAAAATCTTCCTCTAAGGCAGCTTCCAGCTCACTTTTGTCTTTAAGCCATTTTTCAAGTTCTTGAACATCAGCAATTGGACGCTCCAGCAATTCTTGTAAAATAGGGGATAAATTATCCCATTTCATTTCCAATTGTTGTGGGATATAAGCCCTTTGCTTTACCGGTATATTAAGATTGATCATAGCTTTTTTTAAATTACTATGGCAAATATAATGAACGCAGGGCAGAGGCTGATAAATCTGCCAATTAAAATGCGGCTTAACGTAAAAAGCCTTTTTCGAGCAGGGCTTGAAAAAGGCTTTTCTAAAATATGCTGAGCGCAATAGGTGCTTGTTAATAGAATAGTGTCCTCATTAAGGTGTCTAAAAGGAAACAGGCGGCAAAAATTACAGAGGCAAAACCATTGGTGGTCATGAAAGCTTTATCTACTTTACTGATGTCATTTGGCTTCACTAGCAGGTGCTGATAGATCAGCATCGAGCAGAAAAACGCAACCCCCAGGTAATAGAACCAGCTAAAATTATCAGGTGCCAGAATGATAGGCACAATGACACATAATGCTGAAAACACATGAAGTACTTCTGAAAGTTTCAAGGCATTTTTAATCCCCAATGCTGCGGGAATGGAATGCAGTTTTTCATCACGGTCAAAACCTTCGTCCTGCAGGGCATAAATGATGTCGAAACCACTTACCCAAAAGAGCACGGCGAAAGAATAAAGGACGGGGATGACTGCAAACTGTCCGGTAACGGCGATATAAGCACCAATAGGTGCCAAGGCAAGACCTAAGCCGAGTACTAGGTGACAAAGAGCGGTAAACCTTTTAGTATAGCTATAGAATAACACCACAAACAGGGCTACAGGCGATAGGTAAAAGCACAGCGGATTGATAAAAATAGTCGTCACCATAAATAAGATACAGTTGACGATCACAAAAATCAGCGCTTCATTAGCTGAAACCCTTCCTGCCGGAATATCACGCATTTGTGTGCGTGGGTTTTTGGCATCGATATTTCTGTCCAGGTACCGGTTAAAGGCCATTGCCGCGTTGCGGGCAAAGACCATACACAGCAATACCATCACCAATAAAGTCCATTTAAAAGGACTGGTAGTCGTTGTTACGCCTAAAAAGAATCCAATCATTGCAAAGGGTAATGCAAAAACGGAGTGGGCAAACAGGACCAGTGAAAAATATTTTTTCATATCCGCAATACCTGTTTAGTCTTCCTGAGGGGTTAAAATTGGCATGGCGAAGTCAAGATTTGTCTGTTCAATAAACTCCAGAATCTCCTCTCTGCCTTGCTGTTTCTCCGCAGAAGTGACAAAACATGGAGGGATTTCTTCAAACCATCCACCCAATGCTTTCTTAAACGCTGCAATGTTTTTATCCGTTTTCGTTGCTGATTGTTTATCTGCCTTAGTGAAAGCCAGTACAAAAGGAATCTGGATTTCGCCCATCCAGCAGCAAAACTCAAGATCGATTTTTTGAGGTTCTAATCTACTGTCTATCAATACGAAAACGCATTGCAGGCTTTCTCTTCTAGTGATGTAATAACGGATAAATTTCTCCCAGCTCTCTCTGCTGTTCTTCGAAACTTTGGCATAACCATACCCTGGTAAATCTACAATATACCATTTTTCGTTGATGAGAAAATGGTTAATCAGCTGGGTTTTACCCGGCTTTTGGGACGTTTTTGCTAAACCATGCTGATTCACCAGCATATTGATCAATGAAGACTTCCCTACGTTGGAACGTCCGATAAATGCGTATTCGGGCATATTGGCTACAGGCAAAGCTGAAACCTTTGTATTACTACAAATAAATGTTGCTGATTTTATAATCATTTGACAAAGGTAGAAAATTAGTTTTCAACAATACTTATCTTTGCAGCATACCATGAACGAAAAGATTACACCATACCAGTCTGCAACCGCTACTAAAAAGGAACAAGTAGCCTCTATGTTTGATAACATATCTGAAACTTATGATTTTTTAAATCACTTTATGTCGCTCGGAATTGACATTCTATGGCGTAAAAAGGCGATTGCTGAGCTAAAAGCGTTACAACCGCGCTTGATTCTTGACGTCGCAACGGGGACTGGAGATTTTGCTTTTGAAGCGATAAAAATTCTGAAACCGGAGAAAGTAATTGGGGTAGATATTTCTGATGGAATGCTGGAAGTGGCCAGAAAAAAGATAAAAGAGCGCAATTTGGGCAGTATTTTCTCTGTACAAATGGGCGATTCTGAAGGTTTACATTTTGACGACAATCATTTTGATGCGGTTACCGTAGCATTTGGGGTAAGAAATTATGAAAATTTAGAAAAGGGATTGGCAGACATGTACCGGGTATTGAAACCAGGTGGTAAAATTGTGATCCTTGAATTTTCAAAACCAAGGAAGTTCCCGATTAAACAAGGATATAATTTTTACTTTAACCACATCACGCCGACGCTAGGAAAGATCTTTTCAAAGGATAACAAAGCTTATACCTATTTACCGGAATCAGTAGCCGCATTCCCGGATGGAGATGCTTTTAATCAAATGATGACTAAAGTTGGTTTCAAAGAAGCGAAGGACAACAGGCTGACATTTGGCGTGTGCGCAATTTATACCGGAGTAAAATAATTCTGTAGGAGAACCTACGTTCTGCAGCAGAAAATCACGATATTCCAATCAAAGAACCCAGAATGAAAATAAAACTATTCCTTTTTTCTCTTTTGATGCTGATCGTTTCTACAGGAAAAGCGCAGAATTGGGGCGGGGGAATAGATGATACTGATCTTCACTTTGGATTTACTTTTCAATACCTCTCTTCGGAGTATAAAGTATTAAAGAAAGCTGATTGGAAGGAAAGTCCGGGCTATATCAGCGATTTGCCGGGCGATGTGCCCAGAGGATTGAGTGCTATAGCGGCAAAGCCCTCTCCTGGATTCGGAATCGGCTTTGTGGTCAATCAAAAAGTATTGGAAAATGTGGATCTCCGTTTAACACCTGTCCTGGTATTTAACGATCGGGTATTGACCTATCGCTTTGAAAATGTACCCATCATCCCCGGACAAGAATTTTTAGAAGTAGAGAAAAAGGTACAGTCTACTTTGGTAGAATTTCCTTTAGGATTGAAAATTAAGTCGAACAGAAGGAACAATTTCCGGGCGTATATGATTGGCGGCATTAAATATTCTGCGGACATTTCCTCCAAGAAAAAGAGCGACAATACCAAGGTGACTGATCCAATGGAGATGTTCCTGAACAACAAAAGAAACTTTTTTTCTTATGAAGCAGGTTTAGGAATGGACCTGTATTTTGAATACTTCAAAATGTCTCCGGAACTGAAACTCTCTTATTCTCTTGATAATGTCATGAAAAGGGAAACACCACATGTATTTTCCAATCCAATTGATAAGTTGATGTTACGCCATGTCACCTTCAGCTTGTTTTTTGAGTGATTTGTCAGATTTTTTTTAGTTTTGCTCCCGTTATTAGCTGTTTAACCACGTTATAGTGATATTAAATCCATACTAAAGGTTAAAAAGGAAAAATGGAGGGTAGGGGAGAAAAAACAGCGCCTGTCAGGAGTAGAGCCGGAATACTGCAGCAATAAGCCCATAAGAACGAAAACAATTTTTAATAATCAGCCTAAAAAATAATATACCAATGAAAACTGCATTAATTACAGGAGCAACTTCAGGAATTGGCGCCGCCTGCGCGGAATTATTCGCTGCACAAGGTTATCATTTGATCCTTGTAGCCAGAAGAGAAGAATTGTTAAAAGAAGTGGCCAAGCGTTTGGAAGAGAAATATGCAATTGAAACCAAAACTTTGGTGGCAGATGTCAGAATTCATGATGATCTTTCTTATGTATTGGAAACTTTGCCAGCTGCATGGAAACAGGTAGATGTGCTGATTAATAATGCAGGCTTAAGTCAGGGGCTGGATCCGATCGATAAAGGTAACATTTCTGATTGGGACACCATGATCGATACGAATGTAAAAGGCCTGCTTTATGTCACTAAAATAGTGTCTAACTGGATGATTGCCCGAAAATCGGGACATATCATTAACATTGGTTCTATAGCCGGACAAGAGGTATATCCAAATGGAAACGTATATTGTGCCACAAAACATGCAGTAGACGCCCTGAATAAAGGTATGCGCATTGATTTGCTGCCTCATGGAATTAAAGTGACGGCCATTAATCCTGGAATGGTAGAAACAGAGTTTTCTAAAGTTCGTTTCAAAGGAGATGAAGGCCGTGCTAAAAAAGTATACGATGGGCTGGAGCCTTTAGTGGCCAATGATATTGCGGAAGCAATTTGGTTTGCAGTGAGCAGACCGGCACATGTCAATATCAACGACATGCTGATTATGCCAACAGCACAGGCAACGGGCACCATCATTAAAAGAGATTAAAATTTCAATTCAAAAGATATGATATCAACTACTATAGATCAGGAAATTAAAAAAGCGATGCTGGCTAAAGATCAGGCTGCATTACGAGGTTTAAGAGCAATTAAAGCCGCATTATTACTGGCAAGAACAGAAAAAGGATCGGCAGAGGAATTGACAGCAGAAGCGGAAGCGAAGATCCTTCAAAAACTGGTAAAACAACGTAAAGAATCTTCTGATATCTATAAAACACAAGGTCGTGAAGATTTGAGCATTATTGAAGAAGAAGAGATTGAAGTGATCAGCAAGTTCTTGCCTAAGCAATTAGAGCAGGCAGAAATTGAAAGCATTATCGCTCAAATCATTAAAGATGCAGGTGCAACTTCAGTGAAAGAAATGGGTAAGGTTATCGGCTTGGCCAACAAAGAATTAGCAGGTAAAGCAGACGGTAAATTGATCGCTGAAATCGTTAAAACGCAATTGGCATAGATTATGCTTGAATTTTATGTGTTTAAACTTTTTTCGAAAATTAATGTCTTAAATTACATTTAATTTAAATATACTGCACTAACTTAGTAGCATTACCTTATTAACACAAAATATGAAATACGAAGTAATAGACGAAGACGGGTTTAAATATATTGAGGCTGGAAAAGGAGAACCCCTGGTATTACTTCATGGTTTAATGGGAGAGTTGAGCAATTGGGAACCGGCAATCGATCATTTTAAGGAAAATTACCACGTTATCGTACCCATTCTGCCAATTTATGAACTGCCTATACTGACTTTAGGTGTAAAAAGTTTATCAAAATATATTCACAAATTTTTAAAATATAAGAAGCTAAATCAGGTTGTTTTAATTGGAAATTCATTGGGCGGGCATATTGGATTGGTCTTTACTGCTGCGCACCAGGAAAACGTAAAAGCACTGGTATTGACCGGAAGTTCGGGCTTATATGAAAATGCATTTGGTGGTTCTTTTCCGAAAAGAGAAAACCGCGATTATATTAAAGAAAAAGTACAGTTTACCTTTTACGATCCTGCAACAGCAACGGACGAATTGGTAGATGAAGTTTATAAAAGTGTGAATGACCGTTCAAGAGTGATCAGAATTCTGGCCCTGGCAAAATCAGCCATCCGTCATAATATGTCGAAAGAACTGTCAAGAATCACAATTCCAGTTTCCTTAATTTGGGGAAAACAGGATAAAATTACCCCTCCGGAAGTGGCGGAAGAGTTCCATGAACTGCTGCCGAATTCCGAGTTAAACTGGGTAGACAAATGTGGACATGCACCGATGATGGAGCGTCCGGAAGTATTCAATGAATATTTGGAGAAGTTTTTGAATAGAGTATTATTAAAATAAAATAATGTTTGCAGCTGAACTCATATCTAATTCAATTCCCCCGCTAAAGACTTCTGATTCGGTTCAGAAAGCTTTGGACCGGATGACTGAGTTCAAGCTATACCACTTGCCCATTGTCAATGAAACACAGTTTCTGGGATTGCTGGCAGAGGAAGAGCTGATAGAAATCAGGGACCATACCCAGGCAATCGGAAGTTTGCCTTTGTCTATTTTAAACCCTTTTGTATATGAAGATGCGCATATCTATGACATCATCAGGCTTTTTCACCAACTGCATTTATCAGTAATTCCGGTGCTGGACTATAAAAAAAACTATTTGGGGCTCATTTCTATAAATAGTCTGCTGGATTATACCGCTGATATTTATGCAGTTAAAGAGCCAGGAGGGATTATTGTGCTGGAAATCAGCAACCGCAATAACTCCCTTTCCCACATGGCACAAATTGTAGAAGCAGACAATGCGCAGATCCTTTCTTCTTATGTGCAATCTTTTCCCGATTCTACAAGGTTAGAGGTCACATTAAAAATCAATAAAACTGAGTTGTCGGGAATTATCGCCTCTTTTGAGCGGTACAATTACCAGGTAAAAGCTGTGTTTAACAGCACCATTTCAGACAATGGTACCGAAGACAGATATAATTCATTCATGAATTATTTAAACGTATAAACCCCATAAATGAGAACTGCAATATACGGTAGAGAGTTCAATAATAGTGTTCTACCATACGTACAGGAAGTATTCAATGTGCTGGGGGAATTTAAGAAGCCCATTCTTGTTTACAAAGAGTATCTAGACTTTATCAAAGATAAAATAAAGCTGCCAGATGGCATCGTTGCTTTTAGTCACCATAGCGAATTGGTTGGTCAGACAGATGTACTGATCAGTCTTGGAGGTGATGGTACACTGCTCGATACGCTATCTTTAATCCGTGATTCTGGAATTCCAGTGATCGGGATTAACTTCGGCAGGTTAGGCTTTTTAGCCAGTATCAACAAAGATGAAATCCGCGTTGCGATGGAAGCTTTACGCCAGAAAGCGTATGCGCTGGATAAAAGAACGCTGATCAATCTGGATTCTAAGTTAGACCTTTTTGGAGAAGAGAATTTCGCCCTAAACGACATTACGATCCATAGAAGGGATAAATCGGCGATGATGATCATTCATGCTTATATGAATGACGAATTCGTCAATTCTTATTGGGCAGATGGCTTAATCATAGCCACGCCTACAGGTTCTACCGCTTATTCTTTGAGTTGCGGCGGACCGATCATTTACCCAAGTTCACAAAATTTTGTCATCACACCAATTGCTCCGCATAACCTGAATGTAAGGCCGGTCATCATTCCTGATGATGTGAATCTTACTTTTGAAGTGGAAGCCAGAAGTGCCAAGTTCCTGGTTTCCTGCGATTCCAGAACCGCGACTGTTGATAGATCGGTGAAACTGACCTTAAATAAAGCAGCTTTTCATGTCAATCTGATCAGATTAAATGAGGAAAGTTATTTGAAGACATTGAGAAATAAACTACTTTGGGGAATCGATACCCGAAATTATTAAAATGCAGTACAGCACTCAGATTTTCTGTTTTTTTGCCTTGATTTTCATCGGATCTCCTGCCTTTGCCCAGAACCTGGAATTTGGCCTGATCGCTGGAGGGGCAGGATATATGGGCGATTTGAATCAGTCAAAACCGCTGAAAATAAGCGGCTTGTCGGCAGGTGCAAATGTGAAGGTGAACTTTGATCCTTACTGGACAATGGGCCTGCATTATACCTATGGCAAGATCAAAGAAAATGACCTGCATGCCGATAATGAACAATTCCGACAAAGAGGTCTTAATTTTAAAACCGCTTTGAATGAGTTGAGTCTGCAGGTAGATTTCAATTTCTTTGAATATTTTGCCGGAGGAGGAACTAAAAATTTTACACCTTATATATTTGCCGGAATAGGAGGGGTTTGGTTCAATCCGATCGGGAAATACCAGGTTGCCCCGGATACAGAACCAAGTGAATATCAGCTGCGCTTTTATCGTACCGAAGGGCAAAAAGAAGCTTACAAAAATGTGGCGCTTACGGTGCCCTATGGTGTAGGCTTTAAAGTCAGGTTGAAAGACAACTGGGGTTTATTTTCCCAAATCGGCTACCGGACGGCTTATACAGATTACCTGGATGATGTGAGCGGCAGCTATGCTGCCCCTAATCTGGAGGTATTGAATACTCCTGAACTTTTTAGGATTGGGCAGCATCTTGCAGACCCTTCAGGATCAGGAGCTAATCTTTACGGGACCCAAAGAGGAGACTTAAGAAAAAGAGATACTTATATGTTTGTAGGTATTGGCATATCTTATACCTTTGTGTCCCAAAAATGTTATACATTTTAAGCATATTTGCAATCATAAATGGGATTTAAAGAACAAATTGACGTTACACGCCTGCCTGAACACATCGCTATCATCATGGATGGAAACGGGAGATGGGCAAAAAATCAAGGCAAATTCAGGCATTTCGGCCATGAAAGTGGAGTACTCTCTGTGAAAGATATCGTAGAAGGATGTGCCGATATCGGTATTAAGCACCTGACTGTATATGCTTTTTCTACGGAAAACTGGAATAGACCTATTGAAGAAGTAAATGCTTTAATGGAATTATTGATCTCTACCATCAACCAGGAAACCGCTACACTCAACAAAAATAACATCCGGTTAAATGCCATCGGCGACATTGCCTCACTTCCTCAAAAGTGTATCGATGACCTGAAAAGTGCGATGGACAATACGGCGAAAAATACCCGTTGTACCCTCACGCTTGCCTTGAGTTACAGTGCGAAATGGGAAATCCTGGAAGCTGCTAAAAAATTAGCTCAAAAAGTTAAAGATCAGGAGATTGAAATCGATGCCATCAATGAAGAACTGTTTTCTACCCAGCTAACTACTACCGATATTCCTGATCCGGAACTGATGATCAGAACCAGTGGAGAACATCGGGTGAGTAATTTCCTGCTTTGGCAAATGGCTTATACTGAACTGTATTTTACCGATAAGCTTTGGCCAGACTTCAGAAGGGAAGACCTTTTTGAAGCCATTGTAGACTACCAAAAACGCGAACGCCGCTTCGGTAAAATTAGTGAACAACTGAACTAATTTTACTTTTAACACTTTTTAACATGTGTTTAAATTAACTTAGCATCGATTTTTAGATTGTAAATGAAAAGAATATATCAACTCATACTATTGTTATTGATTGGTTTACCAACAATGGCACAGATCCGTCCTCAGTCCAATCCTGCAACTCCTACATTAAAAGTTAATGGCCTGGATCTGGATTATTTTAACCCCAAGGAATACACTATCGCAGATGTAACCCTGACTGGAACGAAATTTCTAGATAAAGACGTGATCATTACCCTTTCAAAATTAATTAAAGGGGAACGCATTGTACTTCCTGGTGAAGCAACAGCAAACGCAATTAAAATCCTTTGGGAACAAGGATTATTTGATGATGTAAAATTAGACATTGCTAAGATCGACGGTGATTCGGTTTACTTTGATATTGAAGTGGTAGAGCGTCCGCGCCTTTCCTCTTTTGATATTCAAGGCGTGAGTAAATCTCAGAAAACAGACATTCTGGAGAAACTGAATGCAAAGTCTACGAAATCTATTATCAACGAAAACTTATACAATTCAACCACCAGTACCATTAAAAAGTACTTGTTAGAGAAAGGTTATTTCTTTACTACGGTAAATTATAAGACTAAGCCAGATCCAAATCAGGAGAACCACGTGATTTTGGAAGTGATCGTAGACAAAGGCCGTAAGGTAAAAGTTCATGAGATCAACTTTACAGGAAATGAAGTTTTTTCGGATGCGAAACTGCGTAAGTTCTTAAAGAAAACAAAACAACAGGCTTTCTATAAAGTCTTCGGATCGGGTAAATTCAATAAAGAAAAATACGACGAGGATAAGAAAACACTGATTGCTAAAATCCAGGACAGAGGTTACCGTGATGCGGTGATTCTAAAAGACAGTATTTACCGTTACAACGATAAATCTATCGGTATTAAGATCGACTTATTTGAAGGTCCTAAATACTATTTCGGAGACATCTCCTGGGTAGGAAATGCGAAGTATTCAGGAAAAGACCTGGAGCGTATTTTAGGCATTGAAAAAGGAGAGGTATTCAGTGAGGAAAAATTAGAACGTAAACTAAGAGGCAGTCCAAATAGTGATGACGTTTCCAGTTTATACCTGAATGATGGATACTTAACTTTTAACGTTGACCCTATTCAGACAAAAATTAAAGGCGATACCATTGATATGGAAATCCGTATCTATGAAGGTCCTCAATATACCAACAACCGTATCACAGTGAGAGGAAATACAATCACTAACGATAGAGTAGTATTGCGTACAGTGCGTACCAAGCCAGGTGATAAGTTCTCTAAAGATCTATTGATCCGTACGGTTCGTGACATCGGCCAATTGGGTAACTTTGATGAATCTAAAACCGTACCTACACCTAAGCCAAATCCGGCTGATGGAACCGTAGATATTGAATATACAGTGGAAGAAAAACCTTCTGATCAGATTGAATTATCTGGTGGTTTTGGTGGTGGTAACATCATCGGTACCTTAGGACTTACCTTCAATAACTTCTCCTTAAGAAACCTTTTCAATCCAAGTGCTTACAAACCTTTACCAAAAGGTGATGGTCAGAAATTAAGTTTACGTGGACAAACGAATGGTAAATACTACCAATCTTACAGTTTCTCTTTCTCTGAGCCATGGTTAGGTGGTAAAAAACCAGTAAGTTTTGGGGTAAGTGCATTTACTTCCCTACAGTCTAACGGACGTAAAGTGGATGATCCACTAGGTCAGCAGCAAAGAATCAGATTGAATGGGGTAACTGTTAGTTTGGGTAGAATGTTAAAATGGCCAGACAATTATTTCCAGTTGAGCCATGCCTTGAGTTTCCAGCAGTATATTCTGAACAATTATGGTGGTTATAAATTCAGTACCGGTACTGCTTATAACATCAGTTTAGCACAAGAGCTGAGCAGGGATTCACGTGATCATCCTATCTTCCCTCAAGGTGGTTCATATTTCAAATTTACAATTCAGGCAACACCTCCATACTCGTTGATGAACAAGTTGAACTATAAAACTGCTTCTGATAAAGAATTCTATAAATTCACAGAGTACCACAAATGGAAATTTGAATCTCAATGGTTCCATAAACTGGCAGGTAAATTCGTAGTGAAAGCACAGGCACAGTTTGGTTTCTTAGGCTCATACAATAAAGAAGTTGGAGATCCAGCCTTCGAGCGTTTCAAACTGGGTGGTGATGGTATGCAAGGTTTCGACTTCCTGCAAGGATCAGAGCTGATTGCCATGCGTGGTTATGCGAACTCTGCAGTAATTCCTAATGGCGCAAACGTAGCCATCGCACAGCAGTCAGGTAGCCCGATCTTCGCTAAGTATGTTATGGAAATCAGGTACCCTGTAATTGCAAGTTCGTCTGCTACTGCCTTCCTTGTGGCTTTTGCTGAGGGTGGTAATACCTGGAACAAGTTCGGTGATTTCAATCCTTTTAACATTAGGCGCTCTGCAGGTTTTGGTGCGAAGATATTTTTACCGATATTTGGATTATTGGGTATTGATTATGGTATTCCTTTCGATAAAATTCCTGGAATTGAAAACGGAGGAAAGCAATCCTTTACCTTTAGTATTGCGCAACAGATGGGTGGATTTAATTAACGTTTGGAATAATAAAAAATAGGCTATGAAAAAATACCTTTTAATATGCTTCTTAAGCTTTACCTGCATGGGAGCTTTTGCACAGAAGTTTGCTTATGTAGATACAGAATACATCTTAAAGCACCTTCCAGAGTATAAGTCTTCACTGAATGAGCTGAATGTAGCTTCACAGCAATGGCAAGGACAAGTGGATCAAAACTTTGTAGAGATCGACAAAATGTACAAAGCTTATCAGGCAGATCAGGTATTACTTACTGCGGATATGCGTAAGAGAAGAGAGAATGACATCATTGAAAAAGAAAAAGAAGCGAAAGATTTTCAACGTAGAATCTTCGGTCCGGACGGAGAACTTTTTCAAAAACGTACAAAGTTATTAGGCCCTATCCAGGACAAAGTAACCAAGACGATTACAGAAGTTGCAAAAGGCAAACAACTGGACTTCATCT
This sequence comes from Pedobacter polysacchareus, assembly GCF_019802255.1. Lineage (GTDB taxonomy): Bacteria > Bacteroidota > Bacteroidia > Sphingobacteriales > Sphingobacteriaceae > Pedobacter > Pedobacter polysacchareus. Next base: position 697,481 of record NZ_JAHYSS010000004.1, read on the forward strand.
TTGATAAAAGCAGCGAAGCAACCATGATGATTTATGCCAGCAGCAACTACGATGTCAGCAATGATGTGATCAGATTGCTAGGTTTTAAACCAGGTACTATCCTTAAGTAAGTTAACAACACAAATAGATAAACAAGTAAAAACAATTTATTAAGACAAATAGAAATGAGAAAGTCAATTAACGCATTTTTTATCGCAGCAGGGTTATTGTTTACTGCTAACGTAGCAAATGCACAACAAAAACTAGCGCACCTGAACTCGGCATTGATCATTGAAGCTATGCCAGAGGTTAAAGATGCCAGAACTAAATTAGAAGCGTTTGGTAAAACTAAACAAGCTGATGTAGAGAAAATGATTACTGAATATCAAGGTAAGCTTTCAGCTGCTGAAGCCAAACAAAAAACATTGAGCGAAGCCAACAAAGAAACTGTTGGGAAAGAATTGCAGGCAATGGGTGCTGAATTACAGGATCTTCAAAAACGTATCGAAGACGCAAGAGCTAAAGCACAACAAGAAATGGAAGCTAAAAATGCAGAATTGTTTAACCCTATCCAGGTGAAAGCTGATGCAGCAATTAAAGCTGTTTCTAAAGAAAAAGGTTTTGCTTACGTATTTGATACTGCTAACCAGGCATTAGTTTACTGGGATGGTGGTGATGACATCACTGCTGCTGTTAAAGCTAAATTGGGTATCACTGCAACTGCAGCTCCAAAGAAATAATTAGAATTAAAATATATAAATTGCGGGATGGAGTGATCAAACTCCATCCCGCTTTTTTTTTACCATGAATACTGGACAATCTATAGGCGTTTTTGATTCTGGCTACGGTGGTTTAACGGTGTTTAAATCTATCGCCAAACAATTGCCGCAATACAATTATATTTATTTGGGCGACAATGCCCGCGCTCCCTATGGAGACCATTCTTTTGAAACGGTTTACCAGTACACATTAGAATGCGTAGAATGGCTGTTTGCTCAAGGATGCCCATTGGTGATCCTTGCCTGTAATACGGCTTCTGCAAAAGCGCTGCGCAGCATTCAGCAAAAGGTACTGCCGGTTAAGTATCCGAACCATCGGGTGCTGGGGGTGATCAGACCAACCGCTGAAGTGGTAGGTCAGTATACCCAGCGTAGGAAGGTTGGCGTAATGGGTACACGCGGTACAGTGAATTCCCTTTCTTATCCAATGGAGATCAACAAGTTTTTTCCTGATATTGAAGTGGCACAGCAGGCCTGCCCGATGTGGGTGCCGCTGATCGAAAACAATGAGCACATTCATCGCGGAGCAGATTACTTTGTCCAGAAATACCTGGATCAGCTGCTGGAGAAAGATGCAGCTATTGATTGCATTCTTTTGGCCTGCACACATTATCCTTTGCTGATCCCTAAACTTCAGGCCATTTTACCAGCAGGTATTAAACTGCTGGGCCAGGCGGATATTGTAGCGAACAGCCTGGAATTGTATTTGCAGAACCATCCGGAAATTGCGGAGCAGATCAGCCAGGAAGGCAGCCGCAGGTTTTTTACTTCTGGAGATCGGGGAACTTTTGATCAGCATGCTTCGATTTTCTTCGGAGAAGAGGTCGAGTCAGATCAGATGCACCTGAAAATCTAACACATTTCCTGGAATATCTAAGGTATTAACTATTAAAGGCGGTCGTTGACCGCCTTTTTCTTTAGCCGCTTTTTCTGATCCAATTCCTGATTCTTTTCCAGGGAGCCAGTTGATCAGCGGATCGACGAAAATATTTTCGTCGATTGGTCGAGAAGTTCTGGCATTTCGTCGAGAGGTACACTCCCATGGTCTAAAGCGCAGAAAATCGCTGAAACGTTTCTCATTTGGCTGCGTCTTATCTACAAAACAACCTTAAAAATTTAAAACTTAAAAAATTAAAAGATATGAAAACTGCCATCAAAACTCTAATCGCAACTTCTCTAACCGCTATCGTTTTAACTTCTTCAGCGTTCACAACCTTCGCAAAAGAGAAAGCCCCAATGGGCATCACTGCTCCGGTAAAATTCAATAAAGTAGTGGTAACCGGCAACGCCAATGTAGTGCTGGTACAAGGAAACAGAGAAGACATCAGCAGCTATGATGCTTTAGCTGAAAACGGAACAAGCGTGGTTCAAAAAGGATATACTTTACACATCAACTCTACGGACAACAGCACGATCTATGTATATGTAAAAGACCTGCAAAGAATTGACGCCGCGAATACCGCAACCGTTAAAACCCGTGGTAACTTTGATTTAGCAGTGCTTCAGATCTTTTTAAAAGATGAAGCTAAAGCAAATGTAAATGCAAAAGTAGGCAGTCTTTATACCGATATCAATGGTTATTCAGACTTGAAACTGAGCGGTTCTTCTAAAGAACACGCATTGGTTAAAAACGATGTTTCTAAATTGAACCTGAATGATTTCGTGATCGCCAAACTTTAAAATGGCCAGGTCCGCCTTAAAAATAATCAGATCTATTTAAAAGATCTGTCGATATATACCAGAAACCGCTCCTTCCAGAGCGGTTTCTTTGTGGGTGCTGATCTCGTTATTTTACTTGCTAAACGCTTTAAACGGTATTTAATTAAGTGATTATAATCTTAATGAAAGATTGTATTTCTTTCTAGGTTCTGAGAATTATTAACGGTAAATTTGCGGCTCAAATCACACACAATGAGCGACTCGATCAAGCACGAATGCGGTATTGCCTTTATCCGCCTTTTAAAACCTCTCTCATACTACCAGGAAAAATACGGTACCACCCTCTACGGCCTTAATAAGCTTTACCTTTTAATGGAAAAGCAACATAACCGTGGACAAGATGGTGCAGGTATTGCAACCATTAAACTTGATGTTAAACCAGGTCACCGCTACATCAGCAGGTACCGGTCTATGGCTCAAAATGCGGTTGCGGATATTTTTGGATATGTACAAAGTAAATTTGTAGACATTCAGAATGAAACGCCAGAGCTGATGCAAGATGCAGAATGGTTGAAAACCAATGTTAGTTTTATTGGAGAAGTTCTACTAGGTCACCTTAGATATGGTACCCATGGTCAGAATAGTATTGAAAACTGTCACCCTTTCCTACGTCAGAACAACTGGATGACCCGTAATCTAGTGATTGCTGGTAACTTCAACATGACGAATGTGGAAGAGTTATTAGAGCAATTATATGAGCTTGGACAGCACCCGAAAGAGAAAGCGGATACCGTAACTGTACTGGAGAAAATCGGTCATTTTCTGGACGATGAGAATCAGGAGCTTTTTGATGCTTATAAAAAAGAAGGATTAGATAACGTGGAGATTACACACAAGATCTCTGAAGGTTTAGATATCGCTAAAATCCTTCGCCGTTCTGCAAAGAACTGGGATGGTGGATATGCAATCTCTGGTATCGTTGGTAATGGTGATGCTTTTATCCTTCGTGACCCTTCAGGAATTCGTCCGGCATTCTATTATGCAGATGATGAGATCGTAGTCGCTGCTTCTGAAAGACCAGCCATTCAAACTGCTTTCAATATTCCATTTAAGGATGTAAAAGAAATTCAGCCAGGACATGCTTTGATCGTTAAGAAAAACGGTAAAGTAACAGAGGAAATTTTCAGAGAGCCTCAGGAAAAAAGAGCATGTTCATTTGAACGCATTTACTTCTCGAGAGGTTCTGATGCAGAAATCTATAAAGAAAGAAAACATTTAGGCGCATTGTTATGTGATCAGATTCTGAAAGCAGTAAGTGCAGACCTTAAAAATACGGTATTCTCTTTTATCCCTAATACAGCTGAAGTTTCTTTCTATGGAATGGTAGAAGGTTTACATGGTTATATCAGAGGCGTACAAAAAGATACTTTACTGAATCGTAAAGAACAACTGAACGATGAAGAACTGAATGAATTGCTATCCATGAGTCCAAGAGTGGAGAAACTGGCGATTAAGGATGTGAAGCTTAGGACATTCATTACTCAGGATGCCGACAGAAGTGATATGGTAGCCCATGTTTATGACACTACTTATGGCGTGATCAAGAATGGTACAGATACTTTAGTGGCCATTGATGATTCGATTGTTCGTGGAACTACGCTGAAACAAAGTATCATTAAGATCATCGACAGGTTACATCCTAAGAAGATCATTATTGTTTCTTCTGCTCCGCAAATCCGTTACCCGGATTGCTATGGTATCGATATGTCTAAAATGGGACAGTTCGTTGCTTTTGAAGCGGCTATTCAGTTGTTGAAAGCACGTGGTCTGGAACACATCATCGAAGAAGTTTATCAGAAATGTAAAGCTTCATTGCTGCTGCCAAAAGAAGAGATTGTAAACCATGTGAAAGACATTTACAGACCTTTCACACAAGAAGAAATCTCTGCACAAATCACGAAAATTATCACTCCTGAAAACATCAATGCAGAAGTAGAGGTGATCTATCAGACTTTGGACAATTTACATGTGGCTTGTCCTAATCACACTGGCGACTGGTATTTCTCAGGAAACTACCCAACACCTGGTGGTAACAAAGTTGTGATTAAAGCTTTTGTAAACTGGAAAGAAGGAAACAACCAAAGAGCCTATTAATACAGTTCTTTAATAAAATACAAATCCCCGTCAGGCTAAAACCAGACGGGGATTTTTTTATTTAAAATGTTTCAGGAAGACTTCAATAAATAAGCGGATGGCAAAGATGATGATGACCGCGCCGGCAACCCTGTTCAGGTTCTGTATGGTCTTCTCCTTGATGCGGTACCTCAGCTTAGCCGCATAATAAGTCTTTACGCCATCTACGGTCAGCTGTGTAGCCATTGCCACGATAAAGAACACTACTTTTTCTGCCATGGTTAAGTGCAGCTGCACCGAGATGATGCCGCCTACCATGATCCAGAACATCAAGGTAGTAGGAGATAAGAGACACATTAAAAAGCCTTTAAGGATGTAACCGCGTTTCTTGATCTTCGCGATCTCTCCTACATCATAACTTACTTTTACCTTGTTGAACAGGTAATACAAACCAATACCAAATAAAAATAGGCCTCCAACGATGCCTATATATTGAAAATACTCCGACTTATAATCTACAAACTGTGCACTGAAAATGGTCAGGGTGATAAAGATAATGTCACTAAAAATCACACCTACCGCAAGAGAAAATCCAGCTTTGAAGCCCTTCTCAATGCTCGTTTTAATCATGGAAAAGAACACAGGCCCCGTTAAAAACGAAAATAATATACCTGCACCCACCCCCTGTAATATTGCTTCAAACATTCACCTAACTTCTAAAATTATGCTAATATGCGATTTTAAGAATAAAATCACCCTTATTATTTTAATAGATCTCCCATCGTACCCCGGCGATCCTGCCCTAAAAACAGTAATACGATTTATCACTGTGTAAACATTACACTTTAGCAAACAGTTTTTTTTATTTATGTTTAGCGCACCAAAATAAGTTAATACGGTTATATGGAACAACAATCAAAAAAAAATTACGGCACCGCTTTGTACACAATTATTACTGTGTTCTTTTTCTGGGGCTTTGTTGCTGCTTCAAATGGTATTTTTATACCATTCTGTAAGGCGCACTTTAATCTGACTCAGTTTGAGTCTCAGCTTATTGACTTCACATTTTACGGTGGATACTTTATTGGATCACTGTTACTGTATTTCGCTTCTCAAGCCAGTAAAGTAGATATTTTAAATAAAATCGGTTACAAGAAGGGAATTATCGCCGGTTTAGTGATCTCCGCAGTAGGCGCATTGATCATGATCCCTGCAGTACATTCCGGATCTTTTATCTTTATCTTATTCACATTTTTCGTGATTGCCCTGGGTTTCTCCCTTCAGCAAACTGCGGCTAACCCTTTTGTGGTGGCTTTAGGTGCACCTGAAAGTGGAACTCACCGTTTAAACCTTGCCGGTGGTATCAATAACCTTGGTGGTTTAATGGGACCAGTAATTGTGAGTGTGGTTTTATTCGGTACCGCAAATGATGCTGTTCCGAAAGCAGTAGAAATTAGCTCTATCAATAACCTGTACCTGATTCTTGCAGGTCTGTTTATCGCAGTGGCGATCTTCTTCGCGCTGTCTAAATTGCCAGAAGTAACCAGTAATGAGAAAGTAGAAGCCAGTCCTAAGCCTAACGGTCCGCTGGTAGTGATGATCCTTGGTTTCCTAATGGTAGCTGCTGCAGGTCCTTTAGCGAATGCGACCGGTATCTCTGCTTCTGTATTTGTGTATTCTTCGCTGGCCATCATTCTTGGTGCCTTGCTGTTTGCTTATACCGTTAAAAAAGACAATCCTGAGAAATGGGGCGCGATGCAGTACCCTCAATTGGTATTGGGGATGCTGGCAATCTTTATGTATGTAGGTACGGAGGTAACCATTCAGAGTAACCTGGGTGCCTTGTTAAACCTGAAAGAATTTGGTGGTTTAGCAGAATCTGAGATCAAACAATACATCTCTTTATATTGGGGAAGTATGATGATCGGACGTTGGACAGGTGCGATCTCGGCCTTTAAAATGTCTAAAATGATGAGAAATATCCTGACGGTTATCGTTCCTTTCGTTGCCTTTGGGGTGATCTTGGTAGTGAACCACTTTACAGGAACTGATGTAGGTAACTTATATGTATATGGCATCTGTATCGCAGTAATGATTGTTGCTTTTTACCTTGGACAGGAGAAACCAGCCAAAACATTGGCGATCTTCGGTACTTTAGGTGCGATTTCTATGCTGATCGGTTTATTAACTACTGGTCATATCGCGATCTTTGCTTTCGTAAGCGGTGGATTGTGCTGCTCAATCATGTGGCCTTCTATCTTCGCATTGTCGATCACCGGACTGAACAAATACACCAGTCAGGGCTCTTCATTCTTAATCATGATGATTTTGGGTGGTGCGATTATTCCGCCAATTCAAGGTGAACTTGCCGATACCATTGGTATCCACAGTTCTTATATTGTTCCGGCAATCGGGTTTGCTTACCTGATCTTCTTTGCCTGGAGAGTAAGCGCTGTACTGAAAAGTCAGGGCATTAACGTAGAAAATATTGAGGCCGAAGGTGGTCACTAATTATATTTAACAGGAAAGCTTCCCATTGATTCGATGGGAAGCTTTTTTATTTATACCTAATATGAGTAAAAAGAGTTTCGATCATATTTATATGAATCTGGCAGTGGATCTTGCTGCACGTTCCCATTGTGTAAGGGCACATGTAGGTGCGGTACTGACAAAAGACACCAGGATCATTTCTATCGGTTATAACGGGCCACCGCCAGAAACACACAACTGTGATGAAGAATGGCCGGAGACAGGCTGCGACAGGGATTCCCGCGGCAGCTGCTCTCTCGCCCTGCATGCAGAAGAGAATGCCATTTTATATGCTTCAAAGAATGGTTCCAAGATTGAAGGCGCCACCTTATACACCACACTTTCCCCTTGTATCGCCTGTGCGCGGTTAATTTTATCCTCCGGAATCAGAAAGGTTTTATACCTGGATTCTTATGCGGAATACAAAGGATTACCCAGTGATGAAGGTGTAGATTTTCTGAGAAGATTTGGTGTGGAGGTAAATAAGTATCAAATCGAGGTTAATTGATATTCTGTCTTGTACCAGCAGGTAAGTTTTCTTAACTTTGGCCATGCTAGAAAAAATCATTATTCTCGATTTTGGTTCCCAATACACGCAGCTAATTGCCCGCAGGGTACGCGAACTAAATGTGTATTGCGAAATTCATCCCTTCAACAATATTCCTGAAATCACATCAGACGTAAAAGGTATCATATTTTCAGGAAGTCCGTTCTCGGTGCGTCAAGCAGAGGCTCCACAGATTGACCTGACTAAATTCCACCTTAAATTCCCAGTATTGGGTGTTTGTTATGGTGCGCAATATATGGCGCAGCAGCTTGGTGGTGAAGTTCAGGCTTCATCAACTCGTGAATACGGCAGGGCTAACCTGAATTTCGTTGCTAGCGGAAATAAATTATTTAAGAACATCAGCCTGGATTCTCAAGTGTGGATGTCTCATGGAGATACCATCACCAAGATCCCTGAAAACTTTGAACTGATTGCAAGTACTGACAGCGTAAAAGTTGCAGCTTACCAGATTAAAGATAGCGAAACGTACGCGATTCAGTTTCACCCGGAAGTGACACATAGCACGGACGGAAAGCAATTGCTGGAAAACTTTTTGGTAGATATCTGTGGATGTCATCAGGAATGGACTTCTGAAGCTTTTGTAGAAACGATCATTGCAGATTTAAAAGAAACTATTGGTGACGATAAAGTAGTACTTGGCCTTTCAGGTGGGGTAGACTCTAGTGTTGCTGCGGTATTATTACACAAAGCAATCGGTACCAATTTACACTGTATATTTGTCGACAACGGATTACTTCGTAAAGACGAATACGAAAGTGTATTAGAACAATACAAACACCTTGGTTTAAACATAAAAGGGGTGGATGCTAAAGATCGTTTCCTAAGCCAACTGGCTGGTGTAACTGATCCTGAGTTGAAGCGTAAAGCAATCGGACGTGTATTTATCGAAGTATTCGATACAGAAGCACACCTGGTAGAAGATGTAAAATGGCTGGCACAAGGTACGATCTACCCAGACGTAATCGAGTCGATCTCTGTAAACGGTGGCCCATCAGCAACGATCAAATCTCACCATAACGTAGGCGGATTGCCTGACTTTATGAAACTGAAAGTAGTAGAGCCTTTGAAAACTTTATTTAAAGATGAAGTAAGAAGAGTAGGTACTTCATTAGGTTTAGAGCATTTCATCATTGGCCGTCATCCTTTCCCTGGTCCGGGATTAGCCATCAGAATTCTTGGTGAGGTGACTCCAGAGAAGGTAGCTATTCTTCAGGAAGCAGATGCGATTTATATCAATAACTTAAAAGAAGCAGGTCTGTATGATAAAGTATGGCAGGCAGGAGCAATCTTCCTTCCAGTACAGTCTGTAGGCGTAATGGGTGATGAGCGTACCTACGAAAATGCCATCTGTCTTCGTGCAGTGGAATCTGTAGATGGTATGACAGCCGACTGGTGTCATTTACCGTATAACGTACTCGCCAAAATTTCTAATGAAATTATTAACAAAGTAAAAGGAATAAACCGCGTAGTATATGATATCAGTTCAAAACCACCCGCTACAATTGAGTGGGAATAAGTATTGGCTGATCATTTGTATTGCTTTCTTATTTTCGGCCTGTTCGCCGAAAATAAGAAAGCCTGCAAATAAAACCCCAGAAGGCCAGGGGAAAGTTAAAGAAGTAGAAAAACCTGTAGAGCGGTTTACACAGGCTAATATTTCCTTATTGATCCCTTTCCGCCTAAATGAAATTAACCTGAGAACGGCCACCAAAGCCGAGGTCGATAAATCGGCAATGGCCATCGACTTTTACCAGGGTTTCAAAATGGGAATAGACTCAGCAGCAAGTTTGGGATTAAACTTTAAAGTGAATGTCTTTGATACCCGTGACTCTAATGCGCAGATCGATGCGCTCATCAATAAAGGGACTTTAACGTATACTAATCTGGTAGTAGGACCGGTATTTCCTCAGGGCATTAAACACCTGATGCCTTATTCTATTGCGAGAAATATCCCGGTAGTATCGCCATTGGCTGCTACACATCCGGAAGAGTTTAACAACCCTAACCTGATTTCGGTAGTCAATAACATTGACCTTCATGCCGCAAAAATTGTGAATTATGTGGCTAAAAATTATGCGCCGGAAAACACGATTGTGGTATTGATCAATCCGAAAACAAGCAGTAATGAAGTGCTGGCCGGGCCTTTACGCGAGTATTTTAAAGCCAATAAAAAGGCCTTTTTAATGCAAGAATACCCTTCGGTATTTAGTATGGAAACGAAGATGCAGAAGGGCAAGCAGTACGTGGTTATCGTTACTTCTTCCGACCGTAAATTTGTGGTTCCGACCTTAGATAGGCTGGTTAAGATTAAGAATAAAGGCTATGATCTGAATTTATTCGGTCACCCGGATTGGATCAAGCAGAATTATAATGTCGATAAATTACAGGCTTTAAATACCAGTGTTACGGCTTCTTACCATGTCAATTACCGAAGTGCAGCAACGATTCAGTTCATTAAAAAATATAGGGAGGCTTTCAAATTTGAACCTTCAGAATATTCTTTTAAAGGTTTTGATGTCGGTTTTTATTTCGGTAAATTATTTGCCGAACATGGTGCCAATTATTTGAAGTACCTGACCAAAGAAAAGTATGAAGGCTTACACAATTCCTTCGACTTTCGTCACGATGAAAAACTGGGTTATATCAATACCAGTTTAATGCTTTTGCGTTATAAGAATTTTGCTATAAACGTTGTAGAATGAGAATAGAACACCAGATCCGGGCATTTGAGCAGCTTTTTAAAAGCTACGATGGGCTGCTGCCGTTACATCGGTTTTTACACCTCTATTTCAAACAGAATAAAAAAATGGGCTCTTCAGACAGAAGATGGTCCAGCCGTTATATCTATAGTTTTTTCAGATTGGGAAAAGCCCTGATGAAAGAACCCCAGGTGCAGCGTCTGGCAATTGCTGATTTTTTATGTAATCATACCCATAGCTTAGTCGTAGATACCCATCTGTCTGAACTTGCTGATCAAATTGAATTGCCGCTTAAAGCTAAGCTGGCGCTGATCCAGTCGGCATTTCCAGCTTTTAGCCTGCAGGATGTTTTTTCTTTCCACCAGAATTTAAGTGCGGAAGTGGAACAGGAAGATTTCTTTGAATCTTTCTTTACACAGCCGGATTTGTTTTTAAGGGTCACTAAAGGACATATGAAAGCCTTACTGGCCGATTTACATGCACATGAAGTGCCGGTAAAAGAATTGAGTGAAACTACGCTGGCCCTGCCAAATGGGACTAAACTCGAAAATATATTCCCCAATCAGAAGTTTTACCAGGTGCAGGATCTGTCTTCTCAAAAGACAGGTTTGTTCTTTGAACCCAAAGCTTATGATCGCTGGTGGGATTGCTGTGCCGCCTCAGGGGGCAAATCCTTGCTGCTGCACGATTTAGAGCCTAGTGTTCAGCTCGTGGTTAGTGATGTGAGAGAAACAAGCTTAAACAACCTCGATGATCGTTTTCATGAAGCAGGGATTAAGAAGTATCAAAAGAAAGTATTAGACCTGCTGCAAAATAATGATCAGGACTTGCATGATTATGAGTTTGATGGCATTGTACTCGATGCCCCTTGTTCAGGATCGGGTACCTGGGGACGTACACCGGAAATGCTGTATTACTTTGATGCCCATAAAATCACCATGTATAACCGTTTGCAGAAAGGGATTGCCAGCAATGTGGTCAAATACCTAAAGGTAGGAAAACCATTGATTTACATTACCTGCTCGGTTTTTAAACAGGAAAATGAAGAAGTAGTACGTTTTCTGGAAGAAACGCTTCCACTGAAACTGGAAAAAATGGAAGTGGTTAAAGGGTATAAAGATGCGGCAGATACGATGTTTGTAGCGCGATTGATTAAAACAGAAGCTTAGTTCTGCAAGTATTAATCCGGAAAACATATGAAAACTCATCCTGAGTTTAAAGCACAGTGACTGTTCCGGAAAACAATCAGGTTGAACTAAAATAGAATGGCCTCAGAATTTTAATAATTCTGAGGCCATTTTTTATATAGAAATTGGCTGATTATAAGCCCGTATTGTTTCTGAATAGCTTAATGGCAATGGCCAGTAAGATCACTCCGAATGCCTTTCTCAATACGTTCAAACCGGCTTTACCGAGTAAACGCTCTAAACGGTTGGTGTTTTTCAATACAAAATAAACAAACATCATATTGATCAGGATACCCGCAATAATGTTTTGCGTGGCATATTCTGTCTTTAAGGATAATAATGTAGTCATGGTTCCGGCTCCTGCAATTAAAGGGAAGGCCAGGGGAACAATAGACACGGTTTCCGGCACATCTTCGTTGAAGATGGTCAGTCCAAGGACCATTTCCATTGCAATCACAAAGATCACAAATGAACCTGCAATCGCAAAGGATTCTACATCTAGGCCGATTACTTTTAATAAGGTTTCTCCTGCAAAAAGAAAGATAATCATCAATGCTGTAGCTACAATAGTTGCTTTTTCAGATTGAATATGACCGGCTTTCTTTCTAAGTTCGATCACCACCGGGATGGCACCTAGAATATCAATAATCGCGAACATGATCATCGAACAAGAGAGGATTTGACTGAAATTAAATTCCATAGCAGCTGTATTTAAGCTGCAAAGGTATATTATTTTGTAATAAGAAGGTGACAAGCGGAAAACAAAAAGGCCTGAATTCTATGGAAAGAACTCAGGCCTTTTTTGTTTAAAAGAGGCACTCCTTTAGTAAAAGAAGGCTTATACTTTAGCTTTCACGTTCTTAGACGTGGCCGCACGGTATACGTAAATGAATATATGTACTATGGCAAATACCAGAGAGAAGTAATATAATCCAGTATCTGTACCATTGGTGGTATGGTGGTGAATGATCGCCACGATAACCAGCAACACCGCCAGGGCTAAGCCGATATAAGAAACTACTTTATTACTTCTGGCTAAGGTAACCGGATTGTTGTCAGATAGTAAACTGTTTTTGATTCCATAGAATAAATACACGTTTACCCCAATAATCATCCATACCAATAAACGAACCCAGGTATCTAATGGAAGGAATACCATCATTCCTAAACATACCACTACTCCTAAAATTGGGATCAGCGGTACCATTGGTACTTTAAATGCTCTTGGAAGATCAGGCATGCGTTTTCTTAGGATAATGATACCGATACATACCAGAATAAAGGCGAATAAGGTACCAATACTGGTCATTTCACCTACTACTCTTGCCGGAACAAAAGCCGCAAATAAACTCACAAATACCATGAAAAGGATATTACTTTTTGCAGGTGTGCTGAACTTAGGGTGAACTTTAGAGAATACGCCTGGCAATAAACCATCTTTACTCATCGAGAAGAATACTCTGGACTGACCCAATAACATCACCAGGATTACCGAAGCGTAACCGCCCAGAATCGCCAGGATAATTGCTTTGTTTAACCATGGATAAGCTGGAGTAACGATCCCTGCTGCATTTTTAACACCCATATTGTCAATTGCAACTGCAACCGGAGCGATACCATCCTGACCTTTGAATAGGTCGTAGTTGGCCACACCTGTCATAACGTGTGCAAATAAGATATAAAGAACGGTACAGATGAATAGCGAAACGAGGATACCAATTGGCATATCTTTCTTCGGGTTTTTAGCTTCCTGAGCCGCAGTAGATACTGCATCAAAACCAATATAAGCGAAGAATACAATACCCGCTGCTCTAATGACACCACCCCATCCGTTTTCAAAGAAACTGGCATGACCTGGCTTGTCGGCAGGGATAAAATATGGAGAATAATTGTCTGCATTGATGTATTTCCATCCTAAGAAGATAAAGATGAATACGATCACTACTTTAACCGCTACAATCACACCGTTGATGATTGCTGATTCTTTAGTACCTCTGATCAATACTAATGACATCAATACGATGATGAATACAGCAGGCAGGTTAAACATACCGTTAACGATGGTTCCGTCGGCAAGGGTAGCAGTATCAAATGGCGACATCACTACCTGTGCGGGCAGGTGAAGGTCGTAGTATTCGAGAAACTTGACCAGGTATCGACTCCAGCTGATAGAAACTGTAGCCGCACCGACCGCATATTCCAATACCAAATCCCAGCCAATGATCCAGGCTACTAATTCGCCCATGGTGGCATAAGAATAAGTATATGCACTTCCTGCAACAGGGATCATGGAAGCAAATTCTGCGTAACATAAGCCTGCAAACCCACAGCCTATTGCTGCAATAACGAAGGAAATGGTAATCGCCGGGCCGGCGTTATTGGCTGCTGCTGAACCGGTAATGGAAAATAATCCAGCACCGATAATAGCCCCAATACCCAAAGCAACCAGATTTACCGGGCCCAGGGTTCTCTTTAATGCCCCTTCTCCGGTTTCGGAAGCTTCTTTTGTAAGTAAGTCGATCGACTTTCTAAAATTCATAGTTTAAAGTTTAGTAAAGGTTGTCTATAGTGTTTTTGGTTTGTAATCTGATTGTCAAACCTAAATAAAGATGTTTAAAAATAAAAGGGATTTTTATTCAAAATCCCTTTTATTAGTAACAATCGTAATATTATGGTTTGACACTGATGGTGTCCAGCAGGTTCTTTAAGGTGTCAATATGCTCAATTCCATTGGCGTCTATCGTTTTCATCACCCGGATTTCTTTTCTGATCTCCTGACCTAATTTTACTTCAGGAACTACGCTTACAGCAATGTAAGGGGCAATTACTAAGGATACAATCGACATTAATTTGATTAAAATATTCATAGAAGGACCAGAGGTATCCTTGAAAGGATCTCCTACTGTATCACCAGTTACAGAGGCTTTATGAGGCTCAGATCCTTTATAGAATAGCTCCCCATTAATTTTCACTCCTTTTTCGAATGACTTCTTGGCATTGTCCCATGCACCACCTGCATTACTTTGGAAAATACCCATCAAGACGCCGGAAACAGTAACTCCAGCCAGCAGACCGCCTAATATTTCAGCGGAGCTTACCGCAGGAAACACGTTTTTAAATCCGAAACCAACAATGATCGGAGTGAGTAAGGCAATGGCACCAGGCAGCATCATTTCACGGATGGAAGCTTTGGTAGAAATGGCGACACACTTTTCATATTCAGGTTTGGCTTTGTATTCCATGATTCCGGGGATTTCCCGGAATTGGCGGCGAACTTCCTGTACCATATCCATCGCGGCTTTACCTACTGCGGCGATACACAGGGCCGAAAAGATGAAAGGAATCATCGCGCCAGCAAATAGGCCGGCCAATACAGGCGCTTTGTAAATGTCGATCGCATCAATGCCGGCAACGCCTACAAAGGCAGCAAATAAGGCCAGTGAGGTTAATGCAGCAGAAGCAATCGCAAAACCCTTGCCTGTGGCTGCGGTGGTGTTTCCTACGGCATCCAGGTTATCAGTACGTTCACGCACTTCCGGTGGAAGCTGGCTCATCTCTGCAATGCCCCCTGCATTGTCGGCAATCGGGCCGAAAGCATCAATGGCAAGCTGCATAGCAGTAGTGGCCATCATACCTGCAGCAGCAATCGCTACGCCATATAGACCGGCAAAAGAATAAGAGAAAATAATTCCGCCTGCCAGTACTAAAATAGGAGCAACTGTAGATTTCATTCCTACAGACAATCCACCAATGATATTCGTGGCATGGCCGGTTCCTGATTGCTGGATAATGGAATTGACCGGGCCTTTACCCATTGCGGTATAATATTCGGTAATGATGCTCATGAGTGTACCCACTACAAGACCTACTAAAATGGCGTAATAAACATCCAGATTCGTAAAATCTACGCCACGAAGGTGTAAATGAGGAGGTAACATAAACATCACAATGAAATAACAGGCAATTGCAGTGAGGACAATAGAACTCCAGTTGCCCAGGTTCAAAGCGGTCTGCACATTGGAATCTTCACCTTTAATACGGACAAACCAGGTGCCTACGATAGAAAATAAAATCCCCAGTCCGCAGATGACCATGGGCAGCAGTACCGGAGAAAAGCCATTCAGCTGATCTATAGCTACACCATTTAATTTCTCTATTATAATTTCTTGTCCCAATACCATGGTGGCCAGGATCGTGGCTACATAAGAACCGAACAAATCGGCACCCATACCGGCAACGTCTCCTACGTTATCGCCAACGTTATCGGCAATGGTAGCAGGATTACGTACATCATCCTCTGGAATTCCTGCTTCTACTTTACCTACTAAATCAGCACCTACATCTGCAGCTTTGGTATAAATACCACCACCAACACGAGCAAATAAAGCGATAGACTCTGCTCCTAAGGAGAAGCCTGTGAGTACTTCTATCGCAGTTCTCATTTCTGTACTATTGGCTTCGATTACATTAAAAACCTTCAGGAAAACAATAAATAATCCGCCTAAACCCAGTATCGCCAGTCCGGCAACACCTAAACCCATTACTGTTCCGCCGGTAAAAGACACTTTTAAGGCTTTCGACAAACTAGTTCTGGCAGCTTGTGTGGTGCGTACGTTGGCTTTAGTGGCGGCTTTCATGCCGATATATCCTGCAGTAGCAGAAAATACAGCGCCAATGATAAAGGCAATGGCAATGATCCAGCTGGAGTGTAGTGCTACACCATTTACTTCATGTATGTTCCCGGAATAAGCAAGTAATGCTGCCGTAAATACCACGAAAATGCTGAGTACTCTCCATTCTGCTTTCAAAAAGGCCATGGCACCATCGGCGATATAACCCGCAAGTTCCTGCATTTTCGCATCACCAGCATCTTGTTTGTTGACCCAGGCGCTTTTTATCGCCATGACAATAATGCCAATTAAACCCAGTAAAGGGATAAAATAAATTAGATTTTTTTGTAAGAACTCCATACTTAGTTTAAGTTTATTTGGTTGATTTTTAGTTTACTGGGTATAGATTCACTCCTTAGGATACTTCGGAGTAGCGCGTTCACAGCTCAGATAAGTGCTACGTAAAATTAACAGTGTTCTTGTAAAAAGCAAATTTTTAATGATCTGATTGCTAAGGTTTTTTTTAGAAAAAATAATTTAATATTTGGAATGCCTTTCCAGGTTAGTGGTTTTGATTTTTTTAAATATATTAGCACAAACTAACCAAACAAAATGAAAGCATCAAATTGAACCACAATTACTTCCATTAGGAAGCTGCTTGCATTTTGAAAACCAACAACCAAAAAAGAGGAATTTTTTGAATAACCTAACCCGCTATTCGGTAAAAGAGAATCCCTCATTAAAAACAAACTAAATGGAAAAAGAAAGTCAAGATGGCTCTTTCAAAAGAGAACTTGGATTATTAGATGGTACCATGCTAGTCGTAGGATCAATGATCGGTTCTGGTATTTTTATCGTCAGTGCGGATATTGCCAGACAGGTGGGTTCTGCAGGATGGCTGATTGTGATCTGGCTGCTTACCGGATTGGTTACTGTGATCGCTGCAGTAAGCTATGGTGAGCTGAGCGCCATGTTTCCTAAAGCAGGCGGACAATATGTTTACCTGAAAGAAGCTTATAATAAACTGATTGCCTTTCTATATGGATGGAGCTTTTTTGCGGTGATACAAACAGGAACTATCGCCGCTGTAGGGGTTGCCTTCTCCAAATTTGCGGCCTATTTATATGAACCTTTTAGTGAAACCAATATTCTTTGGCAGCTGCAAACAGGAACTACAGCAGCTGGGTTACCAGAGTACTTTTCTCTGAGTGCTGCACAGCTGGTTTCTATAGTAACCATTGTGTTTCTAACTTACCTGAATAGCCGTGGAGTAAAAGACAGCAAGACGCTGCAGACTTTTCTAACCATCATTAAAATATTATCACTTTTTGGCTTAATCATCTTTGGCTTTACACTGGGAGCAAAAGCCGAAGTATGGAATGCCAACTGGGCAGATGCCTGGAGCCTCAAATCAATGAATGTAGAAACGGGTTCCTGGATGACGATTGGGGGTTCCGTTCTTTTTGCAGCCATTTCCGCCTCCTTAGTCGGTTCCTTGTTCTCCAGCGATGCCTGGAACGGCGTTACCTTTATTGCAGGGGAGATTAAAAAACCGGAACGGAACGTCGGACTCAGTTTATTTCTGGGTACTTTTATTGTCAGCGTGATTTATGTGCTGGCCAACCTGATGTATGTGGCCGTGATTCCTATGAATGACATTGCCACCGCAAAATCAGATCGTGTAGCCGTAGTTGCGGCTCAGCATATTTTTGGAAATGCAGGAACGATTATTATTGCATTGATGATCATGATTTCTACTTTCGCCTGTAATAACGGACTGATTATGGCAGGAGCCAGGGTTTATTATACGATGGCGAAGGATGGTCTTTTCTTTAAAAAGGCGGCTACACTGAATAAAGCAAGCGTACCCGCCTGGGCCTTATGGATCCAGTGCTTTTGGGCATCCGCTTTATGTCTGACCGGAAAATACGGCGCATTACTGGATTTTGTCATGATCATCGTGATGATTTTCTATATCCTGACCATTCTGGGTATTTTTATTTTAAGAAGAAAGATGCCCAATGCAGAACGCCCATACCGTGCTTTCGGTTACCCGGTATTGCCAATGTTATACATCATCTTTGCGACGGTTTTTTGTGTGTCTTTATTGATTACCAAAATGAGTACCTGCGGATGGGGTGTAGTAATTATGCTGGCTGGAATTCCAGTCTATTACCTCACAAAACAAAAGGATATAACAGGTGATCCTGTAAATTAAAAGATAGTTAGTATTGCTGCGGCGATAATTTGATTATTTTTGGACAATAAAATGTACTATGGAAGAGGATGTAATCCTGAAGATCAGTTACCGGATAAAAGAGATAAGAAAAGAAAGAGGCATTACCGTTCAAGAGCTTGCAGATCGTGCAGGGGTGAGCAAAGGTTTGATTTCTCAAATTGAAAATAACCGTACCGTTCCTTCTTTAATGGTCCTGATAGACATTATCAAGTCGTTGGATGTGGATTTAAACCAGTTTTTTAAAGACATCTCCGACAGTGCAAATAAAGCGCCGGTAGTAGTCAAAAGAAAATCGGAATATGAGTCCTTTGAAAAGGAACAGGCCCTGGGTTTCTTATACAAGCGCATCCTGACCAAATCTATAAAGAATGCTACGGTAGATATCGTGCTGTTGGAATTGGAACCCAATGCCTCCAGGCCAATGGTGACTACGGAAGCTTTCGAATATAAATATATCCTGGCAGGAAATGTGAAATACCATTTTGAAGACCAGGAAATCGAGTTGTCAGCAGGTGATTCTTTACTTTTCGACGGCCGTCTGGCACATACCCCAAAAAATACAGGGACAGATAAAGCAATTATGTTGATCCTATACTTCTTTGAAGAAGTAAAGTCATAGCAATACGCCACACCATTACCTTCTTTACCTTCCCTGGCTAATTACTATGGAAGGTAAAGAAGGGTATAGACGAACATGACACTAATGGTCAATAAAATGAGGATATTCATTTTATGCGCAAAGTTTAAGGTATACCCCATTGATCTTTCGCGTTTAGGTACGAAAAGTCTGGAATCTCTTGGGTTCCAATAGATGAATCCCATCTTGTAATTAACAATGTTGTCTACAGGGTCTAAGTCCATTTTGAGCTTATTTTTTAAGTTTGGTTTGTATAAATATATGATTTTCAGTTAATTTATAAAACACTGTTAAAAAATAATTGCAGTTTTTTTTGCGGCTTTTTTTTCCTGTTTTTTCATCTGTTTTCAAAGCAAACTAAGCCTTGTTTTTCTTAATCGGTACCTTTTTCGCATCTTTTGCAGAAGTTTGATTTGCTGGTTCCGCTCCTTTGGCCTTTCTACCCGCATCCGCCATTTCTTTTTCCTGAGTTCTGCTTTTTAAATTGCCCTTACTGCTGTCTTTTGGATTTTTCATAGTGATTTCTTTTAGTTTCAAGTATAAACAGATAAACAATTGAAGAATAATTTAGTTTAAATGTTGCTTTCCAGAATAATCACAATTAGAGCTTGGCAATTAAAACAAAATATCCACTGATTTGTAGTTATATCACGTAATTAATAACAAAAAACATTTCCATGGAAAAAATGATTCAGGCCTTATTCAACACTGAAGTTGAGGCATTCAAAGGTTTAAAAGCGTTGCAGGAACTTAACCTGACAAACGACATCTCAGTTGGTGAAACCTATATATTAACACGTGATGAAGATGGAAAAGTAAATATCCGATCAGCTAAAAATGAATCTTCGGGAAATGGCACCTTAACAGGTGGCGTAATTGGTGGTTTAATTGGGTTATTGGCAGGTCCTTTAGGGTTTATTGTTGGTCTGGCGGGTGGAATGATTGCGGGTTCTGCCGGAGAAACATTAAAAACGGAAGGCGTATCTGATTATCTGGATCAGATCTCTGCGAATATCCCGGATGGTAAATCTGTTTTGATTGCTCACGTTTGGGAGAATTGGGAAACACCAGTAGATGCCCTGCTTGGTCCATTGAGTATTGAATTGAAACGCTTTAACCTGGATGAGAAAGTTTTTGTACCAGCAAAAACAGAACTGGATAAATTAAACTCCGATATCGAAGCCGCAGAAAATAAACTGAAAGAAGTGGTGGAAACGGAAAAAGCCGACTGGGAAACTACACTTGCGAATTTAAAAGCTAAAAGAGTAGCACTGGAAGATAAATTGAAAACGCATACTGCACAGCAGGAAAAACAATATGAGGAATGGATCAGTCAATCTCCGGCCGACCATTCGGAGGATGCAGACAAACAGGCGCGTCTGGAAAATAGAATTAAGGAGCAGAAAACGCGCCTTGACGAAATTAAAAAAGATAGGTAGCAGTAAAAAATTAAAAGGGGGCTTTAGGCCCCCTTTGGTTTTTCTATATTCATCAGTACGACTGCAGCAAGGATCAAAAGGATTCCTCCCAGCTGCGTCAGGTTAACCGGTTCTTTTAAGATAAAATGCGCCATGGCTACAGAGACCGGTATTTCTACTGCGGCGATAATGGTACCCAGCCCAACTCCGGTAAGCGGCATCCCCATGGTAAAAAGTAAAGGTGGAAGAATGGTCCCGAAAAGTGAAAGGACAATTCCCCATTTCCAAAAAATATCAAAAGAGAAATTCATGTTCAAAGAGGAGTGGAAAATGAGCATGATGATGATCAGTCCGCCGAGAACCAGGTATAAACTTCTTCTGACCACTGGTAAAT
Organism: Pedobacter polysacchareus; assembly: GCF_019802255.1. Lineage (GTDB taxonomy): Bacteria > Bacteroidota > Bacteroidia > Sphingobacteriales > Sphingobacteriaceae > Pedobacter > Pedobacter polysacchareus. Next base: position 718,312 of record NZ_JAHYSS010000004.1, read on the forward strand.
GCAGCGCGATGCCATTGGAAGCATACACGGTAATGGTATAAGATAATGCGGCTAACATTCCAAAGCCGATACCGCGCCAATCTAGCGTTACAGACGATTGCAGCAGGTTGGTCGCCAATATCGTTCCAGTGATAATGATCAATACAGCGATGATTTTCCGATTTCCAGGGCGTTTTTTATGCAGGATCATTTCCAGGACTACACCCATCCATACGGTTTGCATGAGCAATACAATTCCCACGCTCACCGGAATATATTGAACGGAGAGGTAGTAGAAAGTACTCGTGAGGCCCATTGCAGTTCCTGCAGCCATTAGTTTCAATAAGCTTTTCCAGTTGGATGTCGGAACAGGGACTGCTGCTGTTTTTTTGCTAAACATACTGATGAGCAATAAACTGATTACGCCTATCGCAAATTGAGAAAGGGTAACTTCTGCTGTAGAATAACCTTCTTTATAGGCCATTTTAACAAATGTGGCCAGCATGCCGTAGCTTGCTGAACCCAATGCCACCAGAATACTTCCTTTTATTAAATTGTTTTTCATCAGTATAGGATTGTGATGAGGCGATGTGCTCATCGGATAGCTAATTATTGCTGCAAAGAAAGCGCTTTTTTAAAGAGAAAATCTTTACATAGGTTGAGGCTTTTACAATTCTGCTCTGATTCGACTGAGTTGTGTAGGGGTAATTCCAAGGTAGGAAGCAATGTGGTGCAGTTTTAAGCGCTGCAGCAATTGCGGGTGGTTTTGTTTGAATTCCGCATAGCGTTGTCCGGCAGTTTCATGTTTCAAACTGATTTCCCCGATTTCTTTTTCAATCACCCAATGCTGTTCCAGGTAATGTATGTAAAATCTGGCGATGTCAGGAAACTGTGCTGTTAGCTGGGAAAACTGCTCAAAGGGATAGCTGATTATTTCTGTTTCTTCTAAGGCCTGGATGGTGAATTTGCTAGGCTGCTTCAAGAGCATGGCGCTGGTGGAGGCCACCAGCGTTTGTTCGGGGAAGAATTTCTTGATCACCATAGCGCCGTCTTTATCGGTATAGAAATAGGAAAGCAGTCCTTTTTTTATAAAATGAACTTTTTTAGGAATGGCTCCTTCCAGCAATAGATGTTCATGTCTGGTCAGTTTCTGTTCTTTTAGCAATTCCTGCCAGGCTTCCTGAGCGGCAGTTGAAATCGGTGTATAGCGGTTGATGTATTTCCAGAAATCTTCCATCAGCTTTAGGATTCGTTTAGCAGTTCCTGAAAGCGTTCGATAAATTGTCCTAAGTGATAGCCATCCATTAACGCATGGTGTACATGAATCGATACTGGCATGGTTCGTTTACCTTCGGACTCAGTCATTTTACCAATGGAGATTTTCGGACTGCTGTCTGCAAAAGTAAAACTTCTGGCATGCGACATGGACGTGAAATCAATCCATGGCAATGCGGAGAAATGAATCACGCAATCTCCTGAGCCGGCGGGAAAGAGCGAGGTACTGTTACTTACCGTTTCAATTTCTTTTTCAGCGATGATTTTGAATTGAGAAAAATCTGCTGCGTATTCCATGTAAGAGAAACCAAAGGTACCATCTGCTCTGCCAATGGTTGCAGAAACATCGACCTGATCGAATACCCAGACCTGATCTTCTACAATGCGGTATCGGAAACAAGGAATCTGGTTTGCTGCCTGTAGTGCTTTATGCAGATAATGTAAGAAAAAGGAAATGCCTTTTGCTTTAGCAGTCGTGTAGGCGATGGTACAGTCTATGCTTATGGTTACGCCAAAAAATGGTTCTTCAAATTGGCTAAAAAAATGGAAGTGGTCTTTTCTTGCCCAGGTATTTAAGTCTAGTATTTGTGTCATTCGGGTTTTAGTAAAATGGGAATGCTTAGCATGCTAAAGGCAAAATTTCAGCCAATGTTGATCGGCATCAAAAGCAGTATTCCCAATGGCATTGGTTTAGAACGGACTCAAATATCGGGCTTTTACCCAAAACATCCGGTTTGTCATAGTAAATTAACTGTACGGTTTGTTTATTGTCAAATTAATTTCTAAAAAGCGCTCGCTATGGCTTATCGCAGAAACTATTAGTTAATTTACGGATAACCTATTTATTTATTCTTATGATCACAATCATTGTCGCAACAGATTTTTCCGATGTCGCAGAGAATGCGGTTGCCTACGCTGCAGCCGCTGCAAAACATGGTCAGGCAAGACTGATTTTATTCAATTCTTATGCCCTTCCTCATCATGCCTCAAATACTATTTTACCGGCATCCAGCGTCCAGAAATTAATTGATGATAACAACAACCGTTTACAGGAACGCGCGCTGGATATTGCAAAAACCTATGGGATCACCGTTGGTTTTGAAACCCGATTCTCCTTTGTAGGAGATGAGCTTCATGATTTAATCAAAAAGTATGAGGCAGATTTGCTCATTCTTGGGATGGGTTCGAAAACATTAGAACAAGACCTGATTGGAAATACCACCACTTCTGCCATTAAACAATTGAAATTTCCGGTCATTGCCGTTCCTATCGGTGCTAAATTCGAAGGATTGAAAAGAATCTTATTTGCCTGTGATGTGCTTCGTGGTGTGCCAGAAAAAATCTTAAAACGGATTCAGGAATTGGCAATTAGCTTGAATGCAGAGGTAGAAGTTTTCCATGTGAATGGTGCAATTGAAGAATTGCAATCCGAAAATGCTTTATTGCCTGAAAAAGATGCAATTGGAAGTGGCCTTGCTGGAGTGAGCTATTACTATAAAAACGTGAAGTCTAACGCGGTGATCAAGGAGATTGAAAAAGAGATTAAAGCATTTGATGCAGATCTGCTGATCATGATCCCTAATAAATACGGCTTCTGGGCCTCATTGGTGCATAGAAGTAAAACTAGGGTAATGGCTTCAGGACTGGAAATTCCTTTGTTCTCCATTCCAGTTTAACAGATTTGTGCAGGCTAATGGTTGATTATGGCCACTGGGCTTGTAAAAACAGAGACTGGACTTATAATCCGCTATGCTGCAAAATATTTGCATTCTAGCGGATTTATTAGTTTTATACCACTATTTGTAGGTCTTTTGAAAATATTGGGCTTATTTTTGCAAATTTTACGCAAATTAGTATGGGATTGATATATTTGATAAATTAGTATATCTAATCAAATTTCTCATGAATATAGCTGCTCAAGACCGCTTTTTGACTTTAGGTCTAACCTTGCCACCTGCCCCAAAGCCATTGGGAATCTATAAACCTTACCTGATCGACGGTAAATATTTGTACCTCTCTGGCCATGGTCCTGTTCAGACTGATGGTAGCCTGATTATTGGCCGTGTTGGCGATGATATGGACAAAGATCAGGGAAAACTGGCTGCCCGTCAGGTGGGCCTGACGATGCTTTCTACTATTGTAGCCAATTTTGGAAGCCTTAATTCGATAAAACGTGTGATCAAAGTATTGGGAATGGTAGGCTGCACTTCCGATTTCGAAAGTCATCCTTACGTGATCAATGGCTGCAGTGAGTTATTTGAATCAGTTTGGGGTCCTGAAAACGGGATCGGCGTAAGAAGTGCGGTAGGAATGGGTTCGCTCCCGGGCCGTATACCTGTAGAAGTAGAAGGCTTATTTGAATTGGTTTAAGCGAATTTATCCCATGAATGAGACTCCATGTATTACCTGTTTTGGCGAAATCTTATTGCGTTTCAATACGCAGATGGGTTTGCGATTGATCCAGTCGGCCGCTTTAAATATCCATGTTGCCGGTGCAGAAGCTAATGTTGCAGTGCTATTGGCGAGGTTAGGGTTGGACAGCAGGATGCTCAGCAGGCTGCCTGATAACGATTTGGCAGAAATGGCGATCGCTGAGCTGCGGAAATATGGCGTAAATACCAGCGGAATAGCTAAAGGAGGGGAGCGTATCGGCACTTATTATGTGGAGAATGGCAATCACATCCGCCCAACTCAAGTCATTTATGACCGTTCCGGTTCTTCTTTTTCCCAGCTTAAACCGGGAATGATCGACTGGGAAAAACAACTGGCGGATACCACATTGTTCCATTGGTCGGGGATTGCAGCAGCCTTATCTGCTAGTGCTGCAGCAGTCTGCAGTGAAGCAATCAGTCTGGCGCATGAAAAAGGAATCACGATCTCTGCCGATTTCAATTACCGTAGAAAACTATGGAACTATGGGCAGGAAGCAAAAGAAGTGATGCCGGAATTACTCGCTTACTGTAAGGTGGCGGTTGCAGATCTGGACAGTGTGGCTATTTATTTCGGTATTCAAGCGGAAGAGCATCTGTCGCTAACCGACAGGTTTGAACATTGCTTTTCCCTGCTTAAAGATAAAATGCCTTTGCTTCAAACTTTTGCCATGAGCTTTAGAGTAGTGGAGGGACTAAACCATGTTTATTTTGCCGGTTTAGCCCATGAAGGGAAGTTTTATTATTCTACCATTCATACTCTTCCATTGGTGACCGATCAGATTGGAACAGGAGATGCCTTTACTGCAGGACTGCTTTATGGCCTTTCTTCAGGTTTTAGCCCTGAAAAAATGATCAATTGGGCAACAGCCTGCGGCGTAATGAAACAAAGTGTGCATGGCGATTGGGCACTGATCAGCAAGTCCGAAATCGAATCATTTATACAAAGTGGAATCTCCACTAAAATCAATAGGTAAACCTTGTAATAAATACTGAAATATGGAAAACTGGCAGGAGATCTCTAATCTGGATCAATATGATACCCCTTTATTTGTGGTGTACGAAGACCGCATCAAGCAGAATATTGAAATGGCAATCGATTTGCTTTCTGGTGATGTATCCAGGTTTCGGCCACACATTAAGACCCATAAAATGGGAGAGGTACTCCAGATTTTTGCCAGCTATGGCCTATATAAAATCAAGTGTGCAACTATTGCAGAAGCAGAACTTGCCGCTTTAAATGGGATGACAGATGTGATGATTGCGTATCAGCCGGTAGGCTTTAAGATTCATAGATTGATGGCGCTGATTGCTGCTTTTCCTGAATGTTCTTTTTCGTGCTTGGTGGACAACCTGGATACCGCGCAGGAAATTGGAACAGCAGCAAAGGGTCAGGAAGTAAAAGTATATCTGGATCTGAATACCGGCATGAATAGGACTGGCTTTCCTGCTATAGAAAATGTGCCTGCCTTTGTACATGCTTTGAATGAAATCAGTGGTTTGAAGTTTATGGGCTTACATCTATACGATGGTCATATCCATGATCCTGATCCGGCGGTCCGTGCAGCTCGTGCCAAACCAGCGATGGATAAAGTGCTTGCAGATGCGGATGAGTTAATCAAGCAGGGGTTTAGCGACTTGAAGATCGTAGCCGGTGGCTCTAATACATTTTCTTATTATGCTGGAATAGAAAGGCTGGAATGCAGCCCGGGAACCTTCGTGTTTTGGGATGAGAATTATACGAGATTATTACCGGAATTGGCTTTTAAACCTGCTGCAGTATTGGTTTGCAGTGTGATCTCTTTACCAGCACCGGGGATTTTATGTGTAGACTTAGGGTATAAGTCGGTTTCTTCTGAAAATCCGATAGAGAAGCGGGTGGTTTTTCCATGGAATCCAGACCTGACGCCAATCGGGCATTCCGAAGAACACCTGACGTTGAAACCTATCGGGCCAACAGTGTATAAAGTTGGAGACCGGATTTACGGCCTCCCCTTTCATGTTTGTCCTTCCTGTGCATTATATGAAGAAGCACAGGTGGTCAATGATCGACAGATTGAAAAGAGCTGGAGAATCAAAGCCAGGGATAAAAAGATCTCTATCTAGTTATATAAAGGTAAGGTTTGGGTTTGCCCGTTTGTAGGGATCCAGTAATGGTGCATCTGGTGGGAGCTCCGTTACAATATAATCTACTTCTGATAAGTTGGCAATTTTGATCTTCATGGTAGAATTTAGTTTCTCGGAAATGGATACGATCGCTACCTTATCAGAAGAAGCCAGCATGGCCTTTTTTACTTGTACGGTATCCCAGTCAGAGTCAGAAAAACCACCTTCAATGTCCAGTGCATTTGTACCCAAGATGCAAAGGTCAGTTTTAAGGTGTGAGAGCTGATTGAATACATCCCCGCTAAAGCACATCTGGCTATAGGTAGAAATTTGTCCGCCAAGCATGATCGTTCTCACATTCGGTTTGTCCAGTAATTCTACTGCTGATAAAACACTGGCGGTTACAATGGTGATCCTCAGGTTTCCGGGAATGAGTTTAATGAATTCCCTAATGGTTGTACCGCCACCAAGCAGCAGGAGCATATCTTTTTTTAGTAAGGGCAGCAATTTTTGAGCGATGGTGATTTTATCATCCTGTGAATATGCTTTTTGCTCAGAAGTATGGTGGTAAGCACTAGCCATGGCTCCACCCTTTACCTTGATCACCAGGTTTTCTTTTTCCAATTCATTAATGTCTCTTCTGATGGTATCTTCTGATACATTGACGATCAATGCTAGATGTTCAAATGTAGCACGGGTATGGATATTGATTTCTTTAACAATGAGCTGCTTACGCTGTGCTTTTGTTAATGGAGCTGGTTGTTGGTCGGTAGTCATTACTAGTGATATGATTACAATAATACGGCTTAATTATAAAAAACAGGCAAATTTTGTACTTATGGTAATTGCTTAGGGCTTGCCGTCCAGTTCTCCTCTGGGCGGATGGAACTTATTTTTCCGCCCCTTCCTTTACTATCAAACGTACGGAACCTGATGGAACCTTTAGCCGGAATTGGTTTGGTATAAACCGGACTTTTTATGGTCGGCTCTGAGTTGTCTGTTGTATACCTGATGGTTAAACCAGGGAACTGAATGTTCAGATGTACCAGGCCATCTTTCACTACTGCACCGGCAGGAGGGAGCCTGTAATTCATCGATTCAAATGCTGCATCAATTCTTGGCAGCTCTCTTTTGCCAACTATATTTACAAATTGCGACCAGGCTTGGTTGTACAACTGTTTTCTTTTGATAGCATCCGGTTCATTTGCCCATTCCGGATCGGTAGCCCAGGCTCTTTCCGCTAATCCTAATAATTTAGGCATGATCATATATTCCAGATCTTTCGATCCTTTGATCGTCTCACTCCATAATAAACCTTGTAAACCAACGATGTTCGCCTTTCCTTTAGCAGTTAAACGTTCTTTTGAATCGTAAAAACCTTCTTTTAAGGTGTTACCAAATTTGTCTTTATTGGAATTTAGGAAAGAATTGAAGGGAATGAAGTTAAAAGCCTTGTCGATATCGGCATATTCTCCCCAGTAATAACCGGGTTCATCGAATGATTTTTGGTAAGCCATATCGAAATAGAAATTACTCACACCACCCAATATGACTTTATAGCCCACATTCGCCAAGCGGTAAGCTAGGTCTTCCGCCCCCCAGCCAATGATGTTGTTCCATACATTTAAATGGATATTTTTATCGGCTAATCCCGGATTGATCACATATGATTTCTTTCCATTGGCAACTACAGGCTGCATGCCCACTTCTTCCCAGCCGGATAAATACAGCTTCTTTTTCTTCAGCATCTCATACAGACGGGTGTAAAAATACGCCCATAAACCGTTTACATCTTTTAATTCCGGATTTGCTTTTACAAAGGCTAAACTAGCTGGAGAAGCTTCCCATGCACCATCAGGAACTTCATCGCCACCAAAATGTATGGTTTCCAGTGGTGCATTTGCGGCTTTATACATGGCCATGATCTCATCCGTTACCTTTTCCATAAAATTATAGGCGGAAGGAAGCGCAGGATCCATCACATTGTCGTTCCAATTTTGTACGGAACGGTAGGTAGAACGGTCGTTGAGGTCTTGTAACAGGTATTCCGCTGCAGCTTCTGGCTTGCCCGCTTTCATTAATCTGTGGTAACGCATTTCCATTGAACGGACTGCTGCTCTGGCGTGTCCTGGGGCTTCGATTTCTGGAATCACCCGGATGTGTCTGGCATTGGCATGCTTTAAAATGGCGATGAAATCAGCAGTACTGTAATGACCACTGCCATGTGGGTTGTTTAAAAATGGGCCAGAACCAAATGAAGGGATCAGGTAGTTGGCATTACTATCTATAGGATGCCCTCTTCTTGAACCGATTTCGGTCAGTTCAGGCAAGCCTTGAATCTCCAGTCTCCAGCCTTCATCGTCATTTAAATGGAAGTGTAAAACGTTCAGTTTATACATGCCCATCAGGTCTAAAAGTTTGATAATTTCTTCTTTAGTCTGAAAGTTTCTCGCCACATCGATCATCAATCCCCGGAATGGGAAACGCGGCTGATCTTGAACCAGCGCATTTTGAATGTTGATGTTGGCTACTTTTACACCTCCTTTTTGAGGAGGAAAGGTGCTGAGTAAAGATTGAATGCCATAGAATATGCCTGTTGGATCAGCAGCACTGATCACCAGGCTATTTTGGTTGATATTTAAGATATAACCTTCTTTTGCGATTGATTTATCCAGTTTTAACAGAATGGTTTTATCCGCAAGTCCTTTAATTGCAGCTTTACCATGGATTGTTTTTCCACTGGCTACTTTTCCAGAAGTCAATAGCAGCCCCATTTTTTCCTTTAGGAAATTCCTTTCATTGCTAAACGATGGATCTGCTGTTATTTTTACACGTTGATCCAGGATAAAACTGCCGTTCTTTTTTTCATAGGTTACCGGAGTGGGGAATACTTTTTGAAGGTCCTTTTCTGGTAGGTTCGTAATGCTTTTGTTTTCTTCGTAGATGAGTTCAGGAGTGATCGCAGGCACACGATCCTGTTTATTTCTGGCAAATTGTGCCGGACTGGTAGAAGGAATCGCCTTCACATTTTTTATAGGAATAGGTTTTTTTGGATCATGATCATAAATCAGGTAAAAGCCTTCCGGAGCATCAGTGAAATTTACTGCCCAGTCGCTGGAGGCAAATTCAATATTTACGGAAGCTCCATTACTAATAGGAACGAATTTATCAGTTAGACGAATGTAGTACAAGTCTCCATTGACATGCACAATGTCTACTGCCCCACTCACTGTTTTCGTTAGAATTCTTCTCGCAAAATTGAAATATAACTTCCAGTTTTTGTTCATTAAAGGAATTGCACTGTTGTTTTGAACATTCAATACAGATAGGAATTGACCTGCACCAGCATGGCTATTTTCTATTATTTGCCAATTAATTGCAATGTTTTTTGCATCTGATGCGTCTTTTTGCGCTTGAGCAGGAGCAAGGAATGCCCATAAAAGCATGGGGAACAGTAGCAGTAGTCGTCTCATTTTTATACCGATTTATAGCCTAATATAGTATTTCCATCATTAATCTGCAAACCAAAGAATTCCTTTGTGAATAAATTAATTGAGGAGCAGAAAATTAATTATTTAATTCTTATGTTTGAAACGCGTGTTTTATTGCAAAAAATATGCAAACCAAATGTACAGGTATGATTTTCGGAAACAAACGGAAGAACAAGGGTCGATATTTAAAGCTCAGCTTTAAGCTGATTCTGGTGATGGCATTACTATTTTCAGGTAGGGTATTATATGCTCAGGACTCCCTATTTCGGGTGATTCCAGAACCGGTTTATGCAAAAAGCACGGGCCCGAAAACATTTATCCATCCGGAAACCGCTATTTATTATCCTGAATCTTTAACCGCCAATGCAGCCTTGCTCAATGAAGCGATCCGTTCCTATACTGGTTACGAACTCCCTTTAAGGCCACAGTCCGAAAATACGATAGCGGCTACCATCAGCTTTGGGAAGAGCCGGACTACCGTTCAGCAGCTGATACTCGAACTGGATTCGGTAAAAGTAAAAGAGAAAAGTGGTTACGAATTGACCATTCAGGACAATAATATTGCCATTGTTGGACATGATCCTGCGGGTGTATTTTATGGCATTCAATCTCTAATCCAGTTATTATCTCGTTCTGAGAACAACATATTGTCACTGCCTCAGGGAATAATTAAGGATTACCCCCGTTTTAATTATAGAGGAATGCACCTGGATGTAGGCAGGCATTTATACAGTGTTGATTTTCTGAAAAGGTTTATTGACCTTCTTTCTCTTTATAAATTCAATATTTTTCATTGGCACCTGACAGAAGATCAAGGCTGGCGTATAGAAATAAAGAAATATCCTAAGCTGCAATCTATTGCCGCATGGCGATCAGGAACGATTATCGGCCATAAAAAAGAAAGTCCACATACTTTTGATGGGAAGAAATATGGCGGATATTACACACAGGAACAAATCAAAGAAGTGGTGGCTTATGCAGGATCTAAATATGTGAACGTATTACCAGAGATCGAAATGCCAGGGCATGCATTGGCAGCGCTGACAGCTTATCCAGAATTGGGATGCACCGGTGGACCTTATCAGACTGCTCAGTTTTGGGGTGTATTTGATGATGTCTTTTGCGCCGGTAATGAACAGGTTTACACCTTCATGGAGGACGTTTTGGATGAAGTGATCAGCTTGTTTCCCTATGCCTATATCCACATTGGCGGCGATGAATGCCCTAAATTAAAATGGGAGCATTGTCCGAAATGTCAGAAGCGCATCAAAGATGAAGGTCTTAAAGATGAACATGAACTGCAGGGTTATTTTATGAAGCGCATAGAACGTTATCTGGCAGGTAAAAATAAAAAAGCCATTGGCTGGGACGAGGTACTGGAAGGTGGGATTTCTAAAAGTACCACAATCATGAACTGGAGAGGAGAACAGAGTGGTATTGCTGCGGCAAAAGCGGGTTATGAAGTCATTATGACGCCTGAAAATCTATTGTACCTGGATTATTACCAGAGTTTAAATAAGAATGAACCAATAGCGGCAGGGAATTACACCCCATTATCAAAGGTTTACGCTTATGAACCTGTTCCTGATGCACTAAGTCTGGAAGAAGCAGGTTATATTAAAGGAATTCAGGCAGCGGTGTGGACAGAATATATGAGTGACGAAAAACACCTGGAGTATATGGTTTTTCCACGTGCATTGGCCGTATCGGAAATCGCCTGGTCGGAAAGGGGCCGGAAAAACTATCCTTGGTTTTTAAAGAAATTACGTCAGCAGGAAGCTTTGCTCAAAAACAAAAATGTGAACTATTTCCCTTATTTTGATGAGCTTACTGCGGAATCAAAGAATGGAGTAGGACAGGTTGGAACGCTTGCGCTAAAAACTACTTTACCTAAGGCATTAATCAGGTACACTACTGATGGTTCAAAACCGGTGGCCAGCAGTAAGCTGTACCAGCAACCAATTTTATTAAACCGTTCGATGGTATTGAATGCGCAGCTATTTGTGGGGAAAAATCCGACAGGAAGGATGTTTAACCAGGAGTTCCGGTATCACCTTGGTTCGCAAAAGAAAATTACCCTGTTAAATCCGCCAGCAGGAAAATATGCTTTTCCAGCAAATCTGCTGTTGAATGGCATGGAAGGACACCATAGGTTCAATGATGGTCAATGGTTAGGCTTTAGCGGAAAAGACCTGGATGCGGTGGTAGACCTAGGTAAATTAATATCGGTATCCAGTATTGGAATCAATATGCTAAATTACCATTGGCAGCGGATGTGGGCACCAACACGACTTCGCTTTCTGGTGTCAGTAGACGGAACAAATTTTAAAGAAATATATACTGGAGAAAATTTTGAAAAAGATGGGATCAATAAAGTTCAGGCCCGTTTTCCTGCTCAGCAAGTACGATATGTACGGGTGGTCGGAGAAAATGTAGGGACTATTCCGAAAGGATCTTATGGAGAAGGAGAAAAGGCCTGGCTGATGGCAGATGAAATTATAATCCAATAAACCCCATAATCCATGACCTTATTTATCGTTGTAGGCGCTATACTATTACTCGTTTTACTGACCACCTGGGGCAAAGTAAATGCTTTCATTGCATTTTTATTAGTCTCCATTCTTGCTGGGATTTTACTGGGAATTCCCTTGTCAGGAATCACGAAGTCCTTACAGAAAGGAGTAGGAGACATTCTTGGCTCGCTCATCATGGTGATCGTGTTTGGTGCAATGCTGGGTAAGCTGGTGGCTGCAAGTGGCGCCGCGCAGAAAATTGCTTCGGTGATGATGAAGATTTTTGGGCGTAAATATATCCAATGGGGTTTGATGACCACTGGCTTTATTATCGGAATTCCCCTGTTCTATAATGTAGGTTTTGTACTGATGGTGCCCTTAATCTTTTCGGTGGTGTACAAGTATAAACTACCTGCCGTATATCTGGGCCTGCCTATGCTGGCCGCATTATCGGTTACACATGGCTTTTTGCCGCCTCACCCATCCCCGGCCGCATTGGTACTGCAGTTTCATGCCAATATGGGCATGACCATGCTTTATGGGATTTTATTGGCTATTCCTGCTATTGTGATTGCCGGGCCATTGTACGCCAGGACATTAAAGGACATTGTGGCTGTTCCCTTGAAAACTTTTCAATCTGATGATTTACCGGAAGATCAGCTGCCGACAGCCCGGAACAGTTTCATTTCTGCTTTATTGCCGGTCATTGTAATGGCCCTGACTACAGTAGGGGTCTTGCTGTTTAAAGATTATAGCGCGGTGACGAGCTTTGCTGGATTCTTAGCAGAACCATCCATTGTAATGCTGCTTACCCTTTGTGTAACCACTTTTACACTGGGAATTAAAATGGGTAAAAGCATGAAACAGGTGATGTCGATTTATGGAGAAGCAGTTAAAGATATTGCCATGATTTTACTGATTATTGCAGGCTCTGGAGCATTAAAGCAGATCCTTTCAGATAGTGGGGTGAGCGTAGAAATTGGAAATGTATTGGCAGGATGGTCGATAGAACCTTTGTTTTTAGGTTGGCTGATCGCAGCCGTTATTCGGGTATGTCTGGGCTCTGCAACAGTAGCAGGCTTAACAGCAGCAGGGATTATTGCACCACTAATGGTCAATTCTAATGTAAATCCAGAACTGATGGTGCTTTCTATTGGTGCAGGAAGTTTGATGTTTTCCCATGTAAATGATCCGGGATTCTGGATGTTTAAGGAGTACTTTAACCTGAGTATTAAAGAAACAGTTCGCTCCTGGTCGGTGATGGAAACACTGGTGGCAGTAATTGGCTTGTTTGGGGTGCTGGTTTTAAACCAAATCATTTAAAGATTAGCCTTAGACAGGATAATGCTCCGGTACGGCCTGTGAATCCTTTTTTTCCTGTAATTGAAAGTACAGGATGAGCACTTTACTCAGCCATGCGAAGAAGAGCAGCAAGTAAGCCGTTAGCAATACAGCAATCAGATAAAATGGCCAGATGAAATCATTAGGAATAACAAAGAAAAATATTTCCAGCAGAAAGATCTGCAATAAGTACCTGACATAATGAACGGCGTTAATAGCCCGGTTTTTTTCTCTGTTGCACAAGGAGAAGTAGGCGACATTGCAGAGGGTGTAACCGAGTGCTGCGGCATACCAATATTTCAGGTGCAGCCCTTCCAGGGCAACAAATAATTGTGAAACACAGAATAAAGCCAGAAGTTGAGGGAAGTATTGCCATGGGCTCTTCATTCTCGAAGGTCTCACTTGTTCTTGCATTCCCCATTCCTGCAGGAGCAGAAAGAGTGTGAGTACCAAAAATAAAAATCTAAAAAAAGCTGGACCCTGAAGAAAATGGATGAATTCAGCAGTAGAATTGACCAATCTTAAATCGGTAGGGATTTCCGAAGCCAGTCTGAAAAAGCTCATTGCAATTACAGTACCATACATCACCTGTATCAATACAGGCATTTTCTCTTTCCTCGTCCTCATGTAAGTATTGCTTGTGTTTATTTACCGTTCAGCAGGATACAAAATTACATTAATTGCAAAATACTTCCAAATCAATTAGTTGTGTGGTTATCATGAGTTGATTTTCTATGGTTTGGACATTACAGATAATAGTTGTGATAGAAAATCAGGTAAGCCATTAAGAGTGGAATAGGGATCAATATCCAGATCCATTGAAACATGATGCACCAGAAAAAGATAAAAAATAAGCCGAATATCCATGGCAGATAGCGGTTCATGTGAGGGCCTAAGCGATAAAGTAAAGCCCGGAATAATAAGATAAAACTGAGCATCATCAGGTAAAGCCCTGCAGCAGTTACCAACTCAAATTTCAGAAAACACCAAATGGCTTCGGGGATCAGTAGTATCGCATAAAAAGAAAGTATTTGAAGAAAAATCTGAGTTCTGGAGTAAGGGAAATTCTTAGCGAAAGTTAAATTGACCATTTCAAAACGCTGGCCTTGGTAACATAGAAATGCATGCGTCAAAGCAACGCCAAGTACGGCAATAGCAGCAATCCTAGAGTCGTTTTTGAGGTCTGAAAAAACAAGGAATACTCCGGTAAGGATGCCCCAACTGAGGATTTTTGTAAGCAGGAAGGCCATCTTTTTTCTATGCAGCAGTTCATATAAGAACAAAAAAGAAAATGGTTTTCGCCAGCCTCCCACCAGTTTAGTCCAGCATATCTTTTCTTCATTTCGGTTAAAGCGGCTGATCATTTGGAGGTATAAGCATGCGCTGATGAGGTTCAATAGCAGCAAGTAGCATACAATCCCAGCAGGAATCAGGTAATGTCCATAAATAACGCCTACCACTATGCTGAAAGCTCCATATACCAGCAGGGGGATGGAGATATACAGCTGCATCAGAAACCAGCTTTTAAACTGCCTGATTTTCGACATTGCTGTGCTGCTGTAAAATAGAAAACGATGCTGATCGGTTAATAATTGTGCAGCTACATATTGCCAGCTTTTGATGGTATAGATCAGCCAGACCAGGAACACCAGCATCATCATCAGGGGTGAGCTTGCAAAGCTAATCATGAAAATAAGATTGAAAACCAATGCTTTTTCCGGAGTAATTGTGCCAGCAGTGAGAATAAAAAAGCAATAGCTGAAAACCGCTACGAATAAAAAAAGCAGCAACCCTGAATTTAAGCGGAAAAACCCCCTTGAAAATGTTTTAATTAGTACCTGAGTTAAAGGATTGGCCATAATTAAGATTTTAACAGACCTCCTATGACTTGCAACACGGATGCTTTGGACAATTCAGGATGTTCGAGTTCCTGATGGGAGGCCAGGAGAAAGCTGGTACCTTCCTGCTGATTTTTCTCTAAAATCCATCGGTAAAGTACCGCCAAAGATTCCGCATCAATCGTAATCAGCGGTTCGTCCAGTAAAATCAGCTCTGGTTTGCCAATAAAGGCCAGAACCAGTGAAAGTTTCTTCAACATCCCACTAGAATAAGTGCCGATTTGCTGATCCATATAATGCTGCATCTGCATACTTTCCAGATAGTATTCCGTTTGCCCGAGAACATGTCCTTTGGCAGTGCTAAACAACTGAATCATCTCTTTTCCGGTTAAAAATGCGGGAAATATAGGTTCAGCCTCTGCAAAATTAACCAGTCTTCGGTAAGCAATACTTTGCTTTTTTAAAGCAATTTGGGGATGAAGGATAATTTCTCCTTCAAAGGAGAGTAAGCCTGCAATGGCTTTTAAAAGCGTACTTTTTCCAGATCCATTGCTGCCTTTCAACCAGTAAATTCCTGGAACTAAGGTCAGACTTGGAACGCTGAGTATCTGCCTTCCCTGGTAAAACTTCTTAAACTTTTCAAAGTGTAACATATGACAACCGATTTTCTGAAGAATGTGCTGAGTATGACTTGGTTTTCAGTTGCTTGTTACAAGAGCAGGAGGGGGAGTAATCAGCAGAGACCATCAATAGGAACAAGGAAATTGAGCAGGGAGCAAAGACAAAATTGCCTGAAATTTATATAGGTAGCTCCTGAGCAGTCAATCTGCCTTTTCTCTTTTTCAAAATGTATTTCAATACGATGGCAGCCACAATCAGGAAGATGATCACATTAAAATAACCCCAGAAAATCAAGAACACCAGGATGCCCAGCGCATAGGGAAACCATAAATACCGGTTTTTAATCAGCTCTTGAAAATGATATACCGACACCAATATCAGCGAGCCGAGCATGAGAAACAAGGTTGCCCGGGTATTGAAATAACGGGTTAAAATATCAAACCATGCAGGCTGAATGGTCCTTTGAGGCGTACTTATTCCATAAAACCGGTCTGTTCCTTTCTTACGGTAAAAACTAATCTCTGTTCCGGATTTTAAGTCGCTCGCTTTAGGGTGCGGCGCATACCACCAAATCGGATACTCCTGCTTTAAGGCAGTCGGTATTCCCTTCAGTTTTAAGTAAAGGGTATGGTTATTTTGATAATACCCCATACCAATCTTTGCGGTATCAATTGTTCCGCTTTGTTTTTCATAAAAAAGATTTGGGGCTGCGGCTTTGAAGAAGCCAAAAAATAAGCATAAACAGAAAATGATCACTAATATCAGTCCTGGCCAGCTTGTTTTATAGAATAAAATGGCTTGTTTATACATTTAATATCATGATTGTTAATGTACAAATAACACTATAGATCACCACTAGTAACAGTTTTAAACTCAGAAAGTTCTATTCTATGTAAATATAGAAAGATTTGGATGGTATCGTTAAATTCATACATTTGAAATAATCAAACCGAACCACAATGTCCAAGCATTCATCCGACTTAAATAACCTGATTAGTCATATTGCTTTGTATGATAGCGAAAGTGCATACAAGCAATTTTTTAAATACTTGTTTCCTGTTTTATACCGTTTCAGCTATTGCTTGTTGAAATCTAAAGAACTATCTGAAGAAGTAGCTAGTGACGTGATGATTACGCTCTGGAAAAATAGAAAAAATTTACCAGAGTTGGAGAATGTAAAGGTATATGCCTTGGTGATTGCGCGGAACTTGTCTTTGAATGTGTTAAATAAGCACTCCAGGCATGAACTGGTGTCTATTGATGATATCGAGATCGAAGTGGCACTGGACTCCTTAAATCCGGAACAGTTACTGATCAATGGGGAACTAAAGAAAAGGCTGGAACAAGCCACACAATCTTTACCAGATAAGTGTAAGATGGTGTTCAAACTGATCAAAGAGGATGGTCTTAGCTATAAAGAAACTGCCAGTCTTTTGAATATTTCAGTGAAGACTGTAGATGCGCATTTGGTGACCGCCTTAAAAAAACTGGCATTAGTGCTGCACATGGAAGTCAACCTGTTATAATCTTGCTGTAATTTATTTTTATTTTTTTTACGAATCGACTAGGGAGTTTTCTGAAAAATATTGTCCTATACCTACAACCAATATAAACTTCAGAACGAACCATCCTTATGGATAATAACAGAATCATAGAACTGTTGGCCCGTAAAAAGGCCAATGAGGCTACGCCGCGTGAATTGGAAGAGTTGAAAGAACTCCTGACTTCCTTTCCCGATGCGCTTTATTTTGATGAAGTAGTTTCTGAAATCTGGGACCAGGAGCAGGGAATTGAAGACATGAGTGAGGAGGAACTCAATACCTTTTATCAGGCTCATCAACTCAAATACAAAGAAGAACTGGTATTTAATTCAGGGAAAGCCGATGCGATTACTGGCGCTGGAGCAGATATATCCACTGAAACTGAAATCAGCTCATTAGCATTTACTCCGGATACCCCAACAAAACTCAATTCCTGGTTTCAAAAATACAGTACAGTTCTTGGCGTAGCTTGTGGGATTTTTATCATCTCGATGGCGGCCTTTTTTTACCTGAAAAACAGCGCAAAGGAATTTGATACGCAAGTATTCTGCGGAAAGGGAACCCGTAAGAAGATTCAGCTTCCTGATGGAACTCTGGTATGGCTCAATGCTGAAAGCAGTCTGTCTTATGATAGCCATCTGGCGGATAACAAACAAAGAATTGTACACCTGGTTGGAGAAGCTTTTTTTGATGTTGCTCATCAAAAGCACAGACCATTTATTGTACACACTCAGCAGCTATCGGTCAAAGTATTGGGTACCGCATTCAATGTAAAAGCTTATGAAAAAGACCAGGGTACGGAAGCAACCTTATTAAGAGGATCTATAGAATTGTCTATGAACGATAAGCCTGCAGAAAAAATCATTCTGAAACCTTCTGAAAAGTTTGCTACTGCTGCACCAAAGAAAAATCAGGCGAACAAAAGCGGAAAACAGGATCAAGAGCTGCCTCTAGACCTGATGGTGGAATCTATTGTGCCGCTGCACATTGCCGGAGCTGAATATATAGAAGAAACTTCCTGGAAAGACAATGTACTGGTGTTTCAGAATGAATCGCTGGAAGATTTAAAACCGCGTTTAGAGCGCTGGTTTAACATACATATCGAACTTGGACAAACCATTCCCAGCAATTACCGCTTTACCGGAGTGCTGAAAAATGAAAATATTAAAGAGGCCTTAACCGCCATGCAATTAATCAAACCATTTCACTTTAAACTAAAAGCAGATGACGTAATTATTTACTAACAAAAAAAGGGAGTAAATGCGCCAACATTTTCCCCCTTTTCCAACCTTCAAGCGGTAGTTAAAACTACCATTATCAGATTTTTAACTTTGAAATTCACAAATCTATGAAAAAAAAAGAACTGTGCAATAAAGTTCTATGTGCCCGATTTTCCCGAAAAAAAATTCTATTGATGTTAAACTGGAGCTTTGTTTTGTCGTTTCTCTTGTGTCTGCAAGTTTCGGCATCAACTTATTCACAATATACCAAGGTTGATCTCGACCTGAAAAAAGTGAAGTTAAAGGATGCTTTGAGTATCCTCCAAAAGAAAGGGAATTTCCGACTGTTATACAGTGAGGCTGACCTGCCTTTTAATAAAAAAATCACCCTCGTAGAAAATGAGATTCTGGTGCTCGATGCGCTCAAAATCTTTTTAGAGGGTACAGGATTGAAGTTTCATACTTTGGAAAATCAATTGGTAGTGATCCGTACACAAGATTCGCAAATGGCAGAAGTAGTGGTGAAAGGAACGGTGACCGATGCTACAGGTGGAGGTGTTCCGGGAGTGAGTGTGAAGCTTAAGGGGGGTACCATCGGAACGATGACTGACGCCAATGGAAAGTACAGCATTAAAGTGCCTGATAATGGTACGCTTGTATTTACTTATATGGGCTATGTCACTCAGGAAATTGCAGTAAATAACCAGGCTGTCATCAATGTGAAAATGTCGGAAAAAGCAGAAGACCTTTCAGAAATTGTGGTAGTAGGGTATGGTACGCAAAAGAAAGCGGTCGTGTCCGGTGCAATTAGTTCTGTGAAAGGTGGAGAACTGGCGAAATCGCCTACCACAAACCTTTCAAATTCACTGGCTGGAAGGTTACCTGGAGTAACCGCAGTTCAGGCAGGTGGTGAGCCTGGACGTGATGGTTCTACCATTCGTATCCGTGGAATCAACTCCTTAGGAAATAATGAGGCCCTGATCGTAATTGATGGGGTGCCAAACAGATCTGGAGGTTTAGAGCGCATCAACCCTAATGATATCGAAAGTGTTTCCGTTTTGAAAGATGCTTCTGCGGCCATTTATGGTTCCAGAGCGGCAAACGGGGTCATCCTGGTGACTACTAAACAAGGGAAATCTGGTAAGCCTCAGTTCTCCTACGACTATTCTTATGGCTTGCAGCAACCTACACGGACACCAAAAATGGCCAATTCGGAACAGTATGCCGAGATCTTAAACGAGTTGAAAGTGTTTTCTGATATTCCAGTAAATCAGTGGAATGCGGCATGGCAAGGCATAAAAAATACAGGGCAATATGTAAGAACAGACGATGGAGCTTTATTTACCGGTGTTTATCGTCCTGAAGAAATACAGGCTTTTCGCGATGGATCTGATCCGCTGCGCTACCCAAATACAGACTGGTTTAAGACTACCCTGAAAAAATGGTCTCCGCAGCAAAGACACAATATTCAGCTGACCGGGGGGGCTGAAAACATCAAATACCTGATCTCTATGGGCTACCTCGATCAGGATGCTTATTATAAAAAATCAGCTACCGGTTACAAACAATATGATATGAGGGTAAACCTTGAAGCGAATTTGAATAAATACATCACCACTTCATTGGGGATCACTGCCAGAGAAGAGCTGAGAAATTCCTCAACCGTAGGTGCTGGAGATATCTTCAGAATGCTGATGCGTGGAAGACCAAATGAGATGGAAGTCTGGCCAAATGGACTTCCAGGGCCAGCAATTGAGTTCGGTTATAACCCATATGTGACTACAACTGATCAAACCGGATATTTAAAGGATACTAGGGATTATTTCCAATCTACGGGTAAAGTAGAGATCAGAATTCCTGGTGTAGAAGGTTTGAAATATACTGGAATGGCTTCTATTGATAAGTTTGCCGGTCGTGCTAAAAGATGGCAAAAGCCATGGACGCTGTATTCATGGGATAAACGCTCCTTCGAAGCAGATGGTGTAACTCCTGTGTTGGTGGGTACGGTAAGTTCAGAACGTAAAGATCCTAGTTTATCGGAAACCGCAGGTGGACAACTTGCAGTTAACCTGACTTCTATGTTGAACTACGACAAAAAGATTGGGGAACATTCCTTCGCTTTAATGGCAGGTGTAACCAGCGAAAAAGTGAATAATGATGGGTTTAATGCCTCTAGAAGGTATTTTATTTCTACCGCATTAGAGGAATTATTGGCTGGTGGAGATCAGGAGCAAACTGTGGGTAACCCAACAGAGGCACCTAATAACTTGTTCAAAAGAGCTCGTTTGAGTTACTTCGGTCGTGTAGGTTACAACTACAAAGAGAAATACCTTGCGGAATTCCTTTGGAGAGTAGATGGTTCTTATATCTTCCCTCCGGATAAACGTTTTGGATTTTTCCCAGGAGTATCGGTAGGATGGCGCATGTCGGAAGAGCGTTTCTTCAAAGAAAATGTAAGCTTCGTGAATAACTTGAAAATTAGAGGTTCATGGGGTCAAATGGGGGCAGAAGCTTATAACAATGATGCATTGGCCGAATACCAGTACTTGAGTACAATGGGTTTTTCTAACTATGTCATCAATGATAAATTTACGCCCACCATATACGAAGCAAGTGTACCCAATCCAGACTTTACCTGGGAAGTGGCCAACAACCTGAACGTGGGTTTAGATGCTTCCTTCCTGGACAACAGACTGGCTTTCGAATTTGATTATTTCTATAATAAAAGAACAAAAATCCTCATCAGCAAAGCCAATTCAGTGCCTGAAAGCTCTGGAATCCTTGACAAATTACCTCCTGTAAATCTTGGGAAAGTAGATAACAGAGGTTTTGAATTTAAGCTGAGCTATAATGACCAGGTAGGTGAATTGGGATACGGTGTAAGCGTCAACGGTGGTTATGCGAAAAATAAAATCGTATTCTGGGATGAAACTCCCGGCGCTCCGGAATGGCAGCGTTCTACCGGCAGGCCAACAAAAACAGAACTGGCGTACAGCTATGATGGGGTGTTCAGGGACCAGAACGAAATCAACAACAATAAAATTGACTATAGTGCCATTACGCCAACACTATTACCAGGAGATATGAAATTTGTAGATACCAATGGCGATGGAAAAATCAATGGAGACGACCAGGTAAGAATGGACAAAACCAGTACGCCAACCTTTACCGGCGGACTAAATTTCAACCTGCAGTATAAAAACTTCGACCTTTCTGTGTTGGTACAAGGTGCCACGGGCGGGGTTCAGATTATTGGCTTAACCGAGTCTGGAGATATAGGGAACTTCTTGGAATGGTCTTATCAAAACCGTTGGACAATAGACAACCCGAGTTCAGAAAACCCGCGTTTATCTAATCGTGGTAAGACTTATTATACCGATATGAACAATGCAGCCAGAAATACCTATTGGTTCAGAAGCAACAACTATGTGCGTTTGAAAAATGTGGAGCTGGGCTACTCTTTGTCGGATAAAAACAGCCAGTCTCTCGGCTTAAAAGCACTCCGTTTTTATGTAAGTGGACTAAACTTGTTTACAGTGGATAAGATTAAAATTTGGGATCCGGAATCTACAAATTCCAGCTCTCAATACTATCCGCAGGCAAGGGTAATCAACGCCGGTGTTAAAGTTACTTTTTAATGGAACCTTCCCAGAAGACAAAAATATAGAACGATGAAATCAATAATCAGAAATATATATATACTTACAATTGCAGTGATGGCAGTCCTGGCTTCAGGCTGCAAGAAAGATATGCTGACAGTCGAACCACCAGATAAGATTCGTGCTGAACTGGTATGGCAGGATGGCGCCCTGGCTCAGGCTTTCGTGACTGATATTTATAATGGCCTGAGTGTAGGTGGGTTTTCTGAGCAAATGCTCAGCTCGGTGTCTGATGAATCTTTATTTACGCATCCAAATCGTGGTATTGACCTGGTTAATGCCAGTACCATCAATCCCTCTACATTGGGTTGGGTAGATGATACCTGGGCTTATGCCAAAATGTACAACCGCATACGTGCCTGTAACATGACGATTGAAAGATTGTCTGGCTCAGATAACGGTTTAACCGATCAGAATCTGAAAGATCAGCTGTTAGGAGAAGCACATTTTTTGCGTGCTTATTTTTATCATCAGCTGCTGAGGTACTATGGCGGAGTTCCACTGATCACTAAAGTGTATGGCCTTAATGATGATTTTAGAATCAAAAGATCAACTTATAAGGAATGTACCGATTTTATTGTAAAGGATTGTGAAGAAGCACAGCGATTGTTTGTCGGTAAAACGATGGACAAAGGAAGAGGAAGCATGATTGCTGCGCTGGCTTTAAAATCAAGAGTATTACTGTATGCAGCCAGTGATTTACATGCCAAATCAAAAATATCAACCTTAGAGATTGCGAACGCACAAGGTTTTGCAGAGGCCTTGCCATTATTGGCTTATGACGACAACAACCAGACGCAGCGATGGCAAGCGGCAAAGGATGCGGCAAAAGCAGTGATGGATTTAGGCACCGGTTATAAATTAGACCTTTCAGCTCCGGTATCGGCTGCAGCAGGTCGCCTGAATTATAAAAGTCTGGCCATGGGCGGAGGCAGTAAAGCGCCAGGAATGGATGCTGCTGCGGCTTCAGAACTTATCCTGGGCAGGTATTTTATCGACCGATCTGACATGCGTTTTGGCAGGGCAAATGGTCCGAATGGCTATCGGAACTGGGCTGGAAATACGCCAATAGGACTGTTGGTGGATGATTATGAGATGACTGACGGGACGAAGTTCAGCTGGTCAAATCCAGCGCAAAAACTGAATCCTTACGAAAATCGGGATCCGCGTTTTTATGCCACTATACTGTATGATGGCGCAGGCTGGAAACCAAGAGATAAGGTAGTTGGAGGTGTGGACCCTGCCAATCAAATTCAAACCGGTGAATATGATTTAATTATTGATGGAAAACTGACCACTTACAAAGGCTTAGATACACGTTCAGGCCCTATTGAAAGCTGGAATGGCAGCTGGACTGGTTACTATACTCAGAAATTCACCGATCCGGATCCTAATATTGTTGAAGCTTCGAATCCTCAGTTTGTGCCCTGGCCATTCTTTAGATACACAGAAGCGGTGATGAACTATATTGAAGCAAGTATAGAACTGGATCAATTGGGGGAAGCCACCAGCTGGTTGAATAAAATCCGTTTCAGAGCCGGAATGCCTGCAGTTACGGCAACCGATAAAGAAGGACTAAAAGAAGTTTATCGTCATGAGCGCAGAATTGAGATGGTATATGAAGAACAACGTTACCATGATGCACGCCGCTGGATGATCGGAAAGACAACCCTGGGTAGAAAAACCACCTATATCAAGATTTCCGGTAAATTTAAACCGGGTAAAACCATGGTGAATATGTACCGTTACGATCCCACAATTTACGATTATACCTATACGCCAACTACGGAGACGGCTCAGGAAAACCGTGTATGGTTGGATAAGATCTATTTCAGACCTTTCAGTAGGGATGAAGTAAATAAGAACACCCTCCTGGTACAAAATCCAGGCTATTAATGTAAACAAACCTTGTTTAATATCTGAAGGCTGCGCCGGTTGTTTCACACGCCGGTGCGGTCTTTTTTTATGCCTTTATTTTTCATTGCCTCCCTTTGCAGAAATATCAACCTAGTTTTTCTAGCTTTGCTTCAAATAACAAAGAGATTTAATGGAAGTCAAAAATTTAGAACCTCAGGAACTTTGGAGTAATTTTGCTGCTTTGAATGCAGTGCCCCGCGCTTCAAAAAAAGAAGAACGTGTGATTGAATTCATGGTGCAATATGGCCATAGCTTAGGGCTGGAAACCATTCAAGACAAGACAGGTAATGTGGTGATTAAGAAGCCGGCAACTCCAGGTATGGAGAACAGGCAAACGGTAATCATGCAGTCGCACCTGGACATGGTTCATCAGAAAAATGGCGACCGCAACTTTGATTTCGCTACACAGGGAATTGAAATGTTTGTGGATGGCGATTGGGTACGTGCAAACGGTACAACTTTAGGTGCAGATAACGGGATTGGTGTAGCTACCATTATGGCAATTTTGGCCTCTTCAACCATCGTACATCCTGCTATTGAAGCAATGTTCACCATCGACGAGGAAACCGGAATGACCGGTGCTAAAGAATTAGACCCTTCAAATTTTACAGGAACAATTTTGTTGAACCTCGATACCGAAGAGGATGATGAATTGACCATCGGCTGTGCAGGTGGAATAGATACCAATAGCATTTATAACTATAAGCAACATCCAATCGATAAGGATCACCTGGCCTACCAGATTACGGTTAAAGGATTGTTGGGTGGCCACTCTGGAATGGACATCCATAAAGGGAGAGGAAATGCAAATAAACTAATGAACCGCATATTGAATGCAGCGCTGAAATCTTCGGACCTGCAATTGTGTACCGTAGATGGTGGTAGTTTAAGAAACGCGATCCCAAGGGAATCTAAAGCAGTAGTGGCGATTCCTGCAGTACAGAAAGATGCTTTTCTTGCCGCTTTCACTGATTTTTCAGCAGTGTTAAAAGAAGAATATAAAAGCATTGAAACAGCGATGAACATCAGCATCGAAGAAACTGAGCTTCCAGAACATGGAATGGCTAAAGTGGATTTCGTAAAAATTGTAAATGCAATTTATTCCTTGCCAAATGGGGTGTTCAGAATGAGTCCGGACATCAAAGACCTGGTAGAAGCTTCTTCCAATCTGGCAAGAGTGATCATCAAAGGCGGTGAGTTTATCACACAGTCGCTACAGCGCAGTAGTGTGGAAAGTACCAAAGACGATGTGGCTTTCGCAGTAGGCGCAGCATTAGAAAACATGGGCTGCGATGTTTCCCGCAGCGGAGATTATCCAGGATGGAAACCAAATGCAGACTCAGATATCTTAAGGTTAATGACCAAATTATATCAGACTACATTTAACGCAGAGCCAAATGTAAATGCTTGTCACGCGGGATTAGAATGTGGTATTTTAGGTGCCCATCTGCCAGGTATGGATATGATTTCTTTCGGCCCAACTATCCATGGAGCACATTCACCGGATGAATGTGTGAAAATCTCTTCTGTACAGAAGTACTGGGGATATTTATTACAAGTTCTTCAGCAAATTCCAGAAAAGAAATAAAATTTTATAGATCATATATTCTTAACCTGAACTTTACAATCCAACCTTAGTTTTGCGCTATAAATATTTGGTTAGTATTTATAAGTTTAGGTTTAGTTGATACAAAAGCCCCGATGGATGTCAGGGCTTTTGTTTTTTATTTACTTTTTGGTAAACTGTTAATCCACTCTCTGATCAATTTTACCCCTTCTTTATGGGTTAAGGTTCTTGCAAGTTCTGGCATGGCTGTTCCCGGTTCAGTACTGTTCATCCGGTAATACAAAATCGATTGATCCGCATTTCCTGGAATAATGTCGTAATCCAATCCACCTGCGCCACCTCCTGCCGATACCGGTGCTTTTTTAAAGCCCAGATGATCCGGGTTCTTTTCCGCATAATCCAGAAAAAGCCCTGTGTTGTAAGCATCACCGCCTTTAGTATGACAATGGGCACAGTTGATGTCCAGATAAGCTCTTGCTCTTTGATTTAGAGTGAAATGCTTGGTATCTGTCCACACCGGCAATTGATGCACCTTACTCAATTCTGGAAGATCGCTTAACTGTCCATGAGCTGCCCATTCTGCCAGCTGATTTTCCTTTTGCCCAGGAGCCGTAAAGTTCAGATTTCTGGCTTTTGGACCTATTGGTGTTAAAATCCCATCTTTAATATGACAGCGTTTACAGTCATTGGTATTTGGCATCTGATAATTGGTGAAATACTGTTTCCCCTGGTCGTCTAATAAAGTGATCGGAACTTTCGCACCGGTAATGTGTTTCTTCGCATCTGTCTGCTCCTTATTCCACAAATAATTCATCACCTTCCATTTTTTGTCCTTAGGGTCTTTGACCAGTAACCGGGTTTCAATCATGATTTTTTGCCGCGCTACATTCGTATAAGCGAAGTTTTTAACGATAATGGTGCCGTCTGGGAAATCCAGGGCACCATTTTCCGTATACTTCATCTGCTGACCTTTTGGTAACACAATAAAACGGTCTTTAACTGCGTAATCGGTAAACAATGGGGTAGTCAATTCATAATGAATGATCCCCGAATCTGGCTTTAATTCACTAAGCTCGCCTTTGAAAAATCCGTAATCGGACAGCTGTTCCTTAAATTGAAATTCTTCAGCTGCAGTGGTGTCATTGCTGGTTTTGTTTTTGCATCCTTGCTCCGTCAGCATCGATAAAAGGATGCTAATTAGGATCAGGGAGCCAAAAATATAGGTCTTTCGCATTGTTTATTTACATTGGAATGGGCTGAAATTTGTATTCGGTTTCCATTTTGCAGGATTGGCAATATTCAGGAAATCTGCATTCACAAAAACATTGTCTCCAGGCTGTTTGATACAGATAGAATCTGGATTCAGAGCCGTTCCCTTAGTCAAAACGTTACTGGTAATCCCATCATACATGATCAAAGGAATTCTTTTGTTTTTACGCGTTGGATCTAGCTTGTTCAATTGCGCTTCCGTGGCTACCAACAACTGACCAATACGATGTTCATAAGCAGGTTTTGGAAATTCTGGGCCCATTTCTATCGTATTGTCATGGATATTGATATTTTTAGGAATAGGAGAGTAGTTCGTATTGATTTTTTCTCCTGCTTTCTCATCAACTGCAAAACCAGAAGCAATTGTAATGGAAGAAGTGTTGTTGTTGATGATTTTGTTATTATAGATCTCAATATCCGAAGCGGCTAGAATAATAATCCCGCTTCCAGGAGAAGCATTTCCAACCCCCCAGGTGGTTCCAAAACTTCCTGCTTTTGCGAAATTTCTGAAGTTGTTATCGTGAATGTTGTTGTTATAAACTTTTACATGACCACCTCTTTTAGAAAGATCAGGCAAGTCGAAGATTAAAAATCCTGCAGTATTGTTGTAAAACTCATTGTCATAAACTTCCGCATTAGAGGTGTTTTCAATCTCACAGCCAGCTACATTTTTAGCGGCTTTACATTTTCTAACGATGGCACTATCCGTCTGACCTACATAAATTCCTGCATCAGAAGAACCTTCTGTATAACAATTTTCAATCAATACATTTTTACACATCACCGGATAAATGGCATAACCACCACTGGTAGAATCAGCTTTGCTCCATACCGCATGAAGGTTAGTCACCGTTACATCGCGGCTTTTATTGATTTTTAAAAGATCTCCTTTGGAGTCTTTAATCGTCATTGCATCAATAGTGAAGCCTTTCACATCCGTTACCCGGATGCCTTCGCCACCCTGACTCTGACTAGAGAAATCAAGGATTGTTTTGTCATGGCCTTCCCCTTGAAGCAGAATATGGTTAACCTGTGCAATGCTCAGGTTGTCAAATTTGTAATTTCCAGCTTTAAGCAAAATACTTGTGCTGTCTTTAAGCGATAAAAAAGCTTCTTCGATTTTCGCTTCCTCTCCAGGATTGAAGGTCAGCATCGTTTTGTAATGATTCTGCGGGCCTGCCTTTTGAGTACAGGAAGTCCACACTCCTGAAGCCAGAAGTAAGAGGAGCACCGCGCGGATAGATTGTTTCATATTTGGTTTTTTGTGTTTAGGTCATTAAAAAATATTGTAGGCATAAGTCACATAATACACCGCTCCGATATTTGGATTGGCAATTCCTGTGGAGTAATATTTATTGGTAATATTGGTTGCACCTAATCTGATGCCGGAACGCGCTTTGATCAATTTATAGCTTACCTGTGCATCAATGACCGCTGAACTAGGTACAACACCAGTTGCCAGACCTCCAGAAACCACATATAAATAACCTGGTTTGTAGCGAAGACTGGTATTAAATGACCATACTTGTCGCTTGCCAAAACCACTATTGCCAAACTCTAAATTTACATGGTAACTTGGCGTATTGAAATTGTTGACCTGGCTGTTATTTTTATTTTTCAAATGATCTGAGAAATAATTCACTTTGGTCAGGAAGTTATGCCCCAGATCTACACTTACACTGGCGGCATAACCATAGGTATTCACTGTCTGGCCACCATTAAAAGCAATATTGTAGATCGAATAAGTGCTTTGGTCATTAAAAGCAAGTACATCATTCGTGCCTGGAGTGTTGGCTACATTGGCATAGCCGATGAAGTTTTTCCAGGTAGAGAAATAGCCCAATACATCAAAAATTACTCTTTTACCGATCAGCGCAGCATACCCTAATTCAAAAGCATTCACCGATTGCGGCTTAATGTCGTTGTATTGAAAGCGCTCTAACACACTTGCATCACCTGTTTCGCGGTATTTATTGACACTCTCTAAAGTATAAGGAGGATATTTGTCGAACTCATACGTGCCGTTTAACAGCAAAGAAGAACCTCCGGAAGAATAACTGTTCATACCATTCAATGTGCTTTGTAAAGCCTGGATATTGGATGGGAAACTGTAGGCATTCTGGTAAGAGAAGCGGATGAAGTTTTCCTTGGCGACTTCAAACACCGCTGACGCTCTGGAAGTGACCTTCGGATCAGAGAACAAGGTGTTTTTGTCGAAACGGAAGGAGGTACTTAAACTCAGTTTATCATCCAGGACCTTCTTTGCGAATTGTACGTAAGCACTGTATTCTTTTACATGAATAGGTTTATTTTTATCCGGGAAAAGTGTGTTTTTACTATTTAGGCTGTATAAACGGAAGTTTACTCCTGCTATCACACTCATAAACTTGATTTCCTCCGCAAAATTATATTGTGCTTCCGCATTGTAAAGTTTACTGCGGTCTAAAAATAGGGTGCCTCCTTCAGAAATTGGTGTGCCGCTGATGCTGTCTCTCAAATGATTAAAACGCTGACTGCCCAATTCAGGACGTCCACGATCTGCATAGCCGCGAGCCGCAAGATTGGCATCCATCAAGGATGCGCCACCGGCAAGTGCATTCAGCAAACCTTCCGTATATTCAGGGTACCAACCTCCCATAGCACCATCATAACTTACTTTCCAGGCTTCATTGATCAATTGCGCGGTAGGACCGGCAATGACGGTCTTGCCCGAGTTTTCCGAAGTCATATATGCACGAACAAACCAATTGTCGCTTTTCACCTCTGCCCGATACTGACCTACTTTAAATCCTTTCAATTGATACCGGGTATCATTCGTGTACACGATATTTCCTGTGCCATAAGTACCGGATAAAATACCTTCTATTTTTGGATTAAACTTGTATCTCAATTCTGCATTGGCCTTAAAAAGCTTAGCCTTATTGTCTAAAAAGCCATATTCTGGATAGCCGGTTCTGGCCACATAATTTTGTTTGCTCAATAAGGGCTCAATTAATGGTGCGAGATCAGGATTGCCTGCTAATGCAGCTTCAAGAAATGGATTGATATTGGTGTTGGTGGCACTGCCATACATGTTTACCCCATTGTAATTCGGATCAGTCAATGCATCACCGGGCCCATTTTTATTGTCCATATTATTGGCTACCCAGTCTTTTGCCTGTGTATATTGTGCATTCACTTTAAAAGCAAACTTTTCATTTACTTTCTTCGCATAGCGAATCGTCCAATCGTAATAGGGTGAGGCAGGAACAGGGTCATTGTTGTTTTTACTGTTCACATGGTTGACACCTTGAGTAACCAGCACACTTAAACCCTGGTATTTAAATGGGTTTTTTCCGGTCATTACCATGGTACCATTTAACCCTCTGGAGCCATAAAGGGCAGAAGAAGCTCCGGAAAGCACCTCTATATTGTCTACATCTAATTGTGTTAAGCTAATGGCTGAACCTAAGGGAAAATTCAAACCAGGGGCCTGATTGTCCATTCCATCCACAATCTGCGTGAAATTCGTATTACCGCTGGTATTAAACCCTCTGGTCGAAATACTGGTAAAACCGATACTGGAAACGGTAACATCAACCCCTTTCAGGCCCTGTATCATGTCCATATAATTTAGCTGCGGGGAATTGACGATGTCTTTTGTGCTAATTTGCTCAATTGTGACGGGGGAGGCCAGCTTTTTTTGTACAGTTCTGCTGGCAGAAACCACCACCTCCTGTCCCAGCATAGAAGCCGGTTCTAATCCAATCTCCAGGTTTTCAGAGAAACTTTGAACAGTGACTTCTTTAGGCTCAAAACCGATGGAAGAAATGAGTAAAGTAAGGGGAAGCTTTTTTGAAGTTTTCAATTGAAACCTTCCACGGTCGTCAGTGTATGTACCTTCAGAGCCGTTTTTGATGCGCACGGAAACGGCATATGCAGCTTCCTTTGTTACATTGTTTTTAATGCTGCCCTTGATCAGGTCTTGTGCCCGGACGGAATCGGGCATACAGAAGTAAAGCATCAGGCTGAGTAACATGATCTTGTTCATATTTGGTTTGGTTTAGGTTGTATTAAAAAATCAACATAATGGCTGCAAGCAGCATTTTACTCAAATAGAATCTCCAATCTTGATCAGCGCTAATCTTGATGTACCTGTGCTTATAGGTCTTCTATTTTTTTATTCCTTTAAATATCAGCGAGACCAGAAACTTAATATCCTGAAGACTCTGCGTATAGTCAATTTCCGTCTCTCCTTTTAAAATGGCCTGCTGCTCCACACTGTGTTTCAAAGCATCAGTCAGATTGATCAATACAGAAGCTGTGTTTTCCAAATCCGTCATGTACACCTCTCCATCTTCCACTGCTTTCCCTAATAATTGGGTGACAAATACTTTTTCCCTTTTCATCAGGGCATTGTACAACTCAAAAAAACGAGGCAATATCTTGTTCAGCGTATCTACAGATACACGGTTCATATTCAAGACATTTTTATAATAGTTAAACCTCGATTCCAGATAAAAAGCAATCCGGTTTTCTATCCCTTCCTTAAGCAAGGTGGTTTCCTGCAAAGAGTTGATAAAATCCTCTCCTTCTTTGAGGGCTACCTCAATAAATATGTCCTCTTTATTCTTGTAATAATAATATAACGACGCTTTATTAAGCCCAACTGCTTGTGCGATATCATCAAGTGTAGTCTTGTCTAATCCGAATTTTGCAAAGCATTGCATGGCTGATCTTCCGATCTTTTGTTTTACCAGTTCTTTTTTACTCATGTTCCTTACCTTAAAACTATAAACATATTTTCAATAATCCAAATGTTTTAACAAAACGTTTGAAAATTGAAAAAAGCTTGTGCATTGCTGTAAACTTAAAGCATTCAGGGGAATAAGAAAAAGGATTTATCAGAAAATAGAAAAGCGGGAGAGAATCCCCCGCTGCAAATAAAAAATGATCCGAATGGATCTTATGATTTTAATAGGACGATTTCTACCCTTCGGTTTTGCAATCTTCCTTCTTTAGTTTTGTTGTCGCCAATAGGTTTAGTATCACCAAGGCCAGCAGTTTTAATCCGGTTTGCTGGAATCCCCTGGCTCACCAGGAAATTTTTCACCGATACGGCACGCTTTTCTGATAACCATTGGTTATAGGTAGCCGTTCCTGTCTTATCAGAATGTCCTGCAACCAGAATGTTATTTGCCTGCTCATCTTTGATGACATTGGCCACTGCCAAAATTCTCTTTTTTGCTGCTTCACTTAAATAAGAAGAGTTGGTAGGAAACAAAACTTCAGAGCTAAACGTGAATTTTAAGCCTTCATCTGTGCGTTCAATCTGATCTTCAGGAAGATCTTTTTTCATTTTATCCAGCGCTTTGTCTGTACTTTCTGCTACTGGAGCGGGAGTAGTTACAATCGTCTTTTTTGTCTTACAAGAAAGGGTAACGGTAAGCAATAATGCTAAAATTAGGTTTGTTTTATGTGTCATTAAGAAACGAAATTAACCGTAAATATAGCCATTAATCAGGCGATTATTCCTTTACCTTTGTATCAAGTTTAAGATAACCAGGAATTAACAATTTAATCCATTATATGAATTGGGAAAAATTATTGTCGGCAAAACGCTGGGGAAATGAAGATAGATTTGCAGGAAATCAAAAGGAAGCCAGGTCTGAATTTCAAAGAGATTACGACCGGATCATCTTCTCTTCTCCTTTTCGCAGATTGCAAAACAAGACCCAGGTATTCCCACTTCCGGGAAGCGTATTTGTCCACAACAGACTAACGCATAGTTTAGAAGTCGCCAGTGTAGGCCGCTCTTTAGGCACTATATTCTATAATAAATTCAAAGCTCAGGATCCTGATGTAGATGAAACCTGTCCGCTGCTCTGCGAAATTGGCAATATTATCGCCTCCGCCTGCCTTGCCCATGATTTAGGAAACCCTGCTTTCGGTCACTCTGGAGAAGCGGCAATCTCCCATTATTTCACCAATGGTGATGGAAAAGCATATCAGGAGCAAGTCAGCGAAGCCGAATGGGAAGACCTGATTCATTTTGAAGGAAATGCCAATGCACTAAGAATCCTGACCCACCAATTTGCTGGAAAAGGTACCGGAGGATTTGCGCTGACTTACGCGACACTAGCAGCAATTGCCAAATATCCTTGCGCCTCCCTTGCCGGGCACAACAAAAAAAATATCTACACCAAAAAATATGGTTTCTTTCAATCAGAACAAACCGGCTTTGAAAAGATTGCAGTAGAAATGGAATTGATGAAAGTGCAGGACGAGCCAATGATCTTCAAACGTCATCCATTAGTATACCTGGTAGAGGCAGCCGACGATATTTGTTACAATATCATCGATCTGGAAGATGCCCATCGCCTCAAAATTCTTTCTTACGAAGAAGTGGAGACCTTGTTGATCCCATTATGTAACGACCCTAATTTACCTGGGCGTTTAGCAACCATCGAAGATGACGATGCTAAAATTACCCTGATGCGGGCAAAATCGATCAGCACACTGATTGGCTTATGCTCAAATGTGTTTTACGAACAGCAGGAAGCAATATTGAATGGAGATTTCAACCAGAGCCTGATGGATGCAATAGAACAGCCCTTTCTTTCTGTAATGAAAGAAATTGAAAGGATTTCCTATAAAAAGATTTACAATTATGCCTCCGTAGTTCAGATAGAGGTGGCAGGCTATAAAGTAATGGGTGGTTTATTGGAAGAGTTTATTCCTGCCTATTTGCAAAATGAGTCAAAATACCACAAAAAACTGGTGGAACTGATTCCAAAACAGTTCCTAACTCAGGAAACTGATACTTACACTAAAATTCAGTCCGTATTGGACTTTATTTCCGGGATGACAGATATTTATGCGGTAGAGTTGTTTAGAAAGATCAAGGGAATCTCATTTCCTTCAATGAGCTAATTATTATTTCGGATTGATTCCCATCACCAGGATAGGCATGGGAATCAATTTTTTTACTGCGGTAAACTAAGAACTGCAGGATAAAGTGGCACTGCCAGGCTGTTCATTTGCCCATTGTGGCCTCAACGCAAAAAACTCATCATGAGCTTTTGAATAGGGATCACTTAATGCAGTTTGTAATCTTTTGAAAAGCCCATCATCTCCTTTTTCAAGTTCATAGATCGCCTGATATAATAAGTAATTTCGTAGGATAAACCTTGGATTGCTAGCCCGCATTTTTGATTGGGCATCTTTTCTGGAAATGGTGTTTTTTGCCAGACGTCCCTGATAAGCAAGGATGCTTTTAACCAATAGTTCCTGTTCTATCTCCGATAGATCATGGTATAAAGCACTATCAAAATGAGCGCTGATCTGAGCAACCGATATTAAGTCCTCAGGAATTTCGCCTAACAACTGATAGAAAATAGTCATATCTGGTTTCAGGTTGGCCAGTAGATTTTCGAAATCATCAATCAAGCCTATATCTCCATCAGAAAGTTCATCGAATCCCATCTTGCTGGCTTTCATTGAATAGAATTTCTCATAGAAAATCGGACCAAAGCTTTCCACCGCACTGATCAGCTCTTTTGGATCTTCGAATAAAGGAGAAATCGCATTCGCCAGACAACTCAAGTTCCAGTAAGCAATGGAATGCTGTTTGCCATAAGCATAGCGGAGCCCCGGATGATCCGTAGTGTTCGGACTAAAATTCAAGTCGTAAGCATCCAGGAAAGAGTAAGGTCCGTAGTCTATGGTCAAGCCAAGAATAGACATGTTGTCTGTATTCATTACCCCATGTACGAATCCCACTCTAAGCCATTCTACCACCATAATGGCAGTACTTTCCATTACCTTTTTGAACCAATTTAAGGTTTTATCAGGACCTGTAAGTTCTGGGTAGAACTTCGCAATAGTCCAGTCAACTAGTTTTTGTAAGTTTTCATATTCTTTTCTGGCGGATAACATTTCAAAGTTCCCGAAGCGTAAAAAGCTAGGTGCAGCACGCATCACAATTGCGCCTGGCTCTGGAGCCGGACGGCCATCGTAAAACATATCTCTCATCACCAGGTCACCTGTCGACACTAAACTCAAAGCTCTGGTCGTTGGAACACCTAGGTGATGCATCGCTTCGCTCATCAGGTATTCCCTAACGGATGACCTCAATACTGCTCGGCCATCTGCACGGCGCGAATAGGGGGTAAGACCGGCACCTTTTAACTGCAGTTCCCAGGATTTACCGTTTGCTAATGGCCATTCCCCAAGGGTGATCGCTCTGCCATCTCCCAATTGTCCTGCCCAATTTCCAAACTGATGCCCTGCATAACAAGCCGCATAAGGTTTCATGCTGGCATTAATCGCGTTACCGCCAAGAATGTTCAGATCGTTTTCATTTGGTTCCTCGATACCTAGCTCGGCAGCAAGATCTCCAGTCCATGCCAATAGTTTTGGCTGTTTAACCGGACTGGGTAAAACCCTGCTATATAATACTCCTGGAGTCTGACGAGGCTGCAGATCTCCGCTTTGATCGCCCTCAAAAGCTTCAGTAAAATCATTGACAAATTTTTGGGTGCTCAGGTGCTGCATAGGTAATTCTGAATTTTACGTGGATTACAAATATCAGGTTAATTAAGGAATTACCGATCAGTACTTACATCTGAACTAAGTAATTTTTTGCCCTATTAAGGTATTAAATATATCTATATGTATAGATGTTAATATATATAGATATATAAATACCTGTCTTTTCTCTCAGTAATACCCTTTAAGCACTCAGTAAAGCAGATAATTTGTTGAGCATTTTAATCCAGCTTTGGAAGGCACCATTCTCCTTGGCGGAAGCCTCAGGAACACTTTGATGAAGAGAAAGCTTAGTTTGCTTGCCAATTGGACTAAAGGATACCGTCGTTAAAATCTCCATTGGCCAGTCGCCAGGTTTTCCTGCATCGCCTGCCGCTAACGTATCACCGGCCTCATTGCTTAAAGTCATAGAAAAAACTAGTTTTTCCGGAGCGCTTATTTCCAGGTATTTTCCCTTTACCCAGCAATCTCCATGTATGGGATCATGAATGCAGGAATGAAAACTTCCATTCTCTTTTAAGTCGAGACTTTTGTAGCTGATGCTGCAGCCATCAGGTGCGTACCATTGTGTCAACTGTTTTGGATCAGTCCAGGCTTGAAATACCATTTCAACCGGAGCATTAAAAAGATGTGTAATGAACAACTCCTTTTCTTTGTTTTTATTGATTTCCATCGTCTTGGTGTTTAGTATTTAGCGATTGGTTTTTTGTTTATTCTTTCTTTTATTTTTGGTTTTCATTTTTAAGCGATTCCAGATACTGGTCTAGTTGCTCAAATTTTTGCAGCCATTGTTTTTTAGATTGCTGTACCCAATCAGACACTTCGTCCAGTTGTTCCAAACGGGCTTCGCAATATCTTTCCCTGCCTTTTTGAGTCACTTCAACCAGACCACACTCCGTCAGGATCTGAATGTGTTTCGAAATGGCCTGTCTGCTGCTATCGAAACTCTCTGCAATGGCGTTAAGGTGCATAGGGCCCCCGGCAATTTTTTCTATAATCTGCCTGCGTGTAGGGTCAGCTATGGCTTGAAATACATCTCTTCTAATGATCATAATGCAATTATATGGTTGCGAATATAACCGCAATCATTTGGTTGCGCAAGTGTTTTGAGAAATATTTTTTTTTAAGATATTGTACCTGAGGTTTTTTTGGTTTTCTGAGCTGATGAGAGAGAAACTGCTGAGCTGTTGTCAGCCGCTCTTTTCTCTTTGTTAGGAAACACAGGGTTAAACTCTTTGTGTTTTATACCTTTGCCAAAAAAGAAATCCTGATGAAGATATTGAACCAGTTTGTACATATATATAAGTATCTATTCCTTTTATCTAAATATGTATTGCTATTGTCGCTATTCTCGACGATCAGCATTTTAGCTCATGCACAGGAAATCATAGATTGTGAAAAGACATTAGATCAGGAGCCGTATTTTGTAAAACATAAATCTGGGGAGAAAGATCAGGCCTTACAGCGGGATATTGAAATCCTAAAACGATGCGGTAATTTTAACCCGGTAGACAGTGCTTTTCTTAAAGGTAATATGCTGGGTATGTTAATGCTGCAGGAGGTGAGAGCTGGAAAGCCCGCTACTTATCGTACGATTGTAGATTTCTTTCAGAATTTCAGGAAGACCGCCGAGTACAAGGATTTTTCCTATGGATTAGCGTTGTATCGGAAAATTGGGGAGAAGAAAGTGAATCTGCAGGACTGGCCAGCAGATCAGGAGCTGTTTGTTAGGATGGGCTTTACCATCAATGACCTGGAGGATTTCAAAATTTTCATCTCCCGCCCCGAGCATGCGGAACTGAGTTATTTGCAGGTTTTCTCTAAATATATGAACGAGATTGAAGGAATGAGGGTTGATAAGTAGAGGATCGAATAACCCATCAAAAAATTACTCCTAACCTGAGAAAAGGTATTAAAAATAAAAGCCGTACTTTTGTGAAAAATTAAAGCAATTGGGAACTCTACTGGACTTAGGAATAAAGGGATATAATAATTACGGAACGCACTTGAAAGAGAAGTATAAGGGGCAGCGTGTATTCAAAGTAATCGTTGATGGTGGTTTCACCTGTCCGAATCGTGATGGCAGTAAAGGCTATGGCGGTTGTACCTATTGTAACGTAGACTCATTTACACCGGAGCTTTCCAGGAAATTGCCAACTATCCGTGAGCAGCTGGAGCAAGGGATAGAAAGAGGGAAAGGTTTTTACAAAGCAGATAAGTTTATTGTCTATTTTCAGCCGAATACGAATACCTATGCACCAGTGCATTATTTGAAAATGATGTATGATGAGGCGCTTTCTATCAATACCGAAGATGTAGTTGGTTTTTCTGTAGGAACACGTCCGGACTGTATCGATGCTGAAAAAGTAGCACTTTTGGAAAGTTATGCCGATCGTTTCGATGTGGATTTAGAAATGGGAATGGAGTCTATTTATGACGAAACCCTGAATCAGATCAACCGTGGCTGTAGTCATGCGGAATTTGTAGCTGCAGTTAAATTGCTGGATAACTCCAAGCTTGACCTATGCGTGCATACTATTTTTGGTTTTCCTTGGGAAACAGAAGAAATGATGCTGGGGTACATTCATGAAATTAACAAATTCCCTAAAATTAAATTCGTTAAATTCCACCATCTTCACGTAGTAGAAGGATCCATCATGGGTGCGAAATATAAAAAAGAACCTTTCAAGCTTTTCAGCTTAGAAGAGTATACAGACTTCCTTTGCAAGGCAATTCCATTGCTGCGTCCTGATGTAGTGATTCAGCGCTTATTCGGAATTTCTGATTGGGATTTATTGATCGCGCCAAACTGGGGATTAAACAAATCGGCTATTCAGACTTATATCGATAAAGAAATTGAACGCAGAGGAGTAGTGCAAGGATCTGCTTATGTTCCGGTAGCAGAATAATCGCCAAACAGTTCGATTACCTTTTTCTTTCTAAACTCAAAGATTTGCTGTAATTGTGCAGCGACGAATAAACTATTGGCCATTTGTCCGAAAATGCCCATGGGCATGCCGTAAGTTAAAATGTCGTTCATTTCCACGCCGCCATCGATCGTACGGAAGTGATGCTGGTGGTGCCAGAACTGATATGGGCCAAAACGCTGCTCATCTATAAAGTATTCCTGATCTTTTACCTGGGTGATTTCTGTCATCCAGTTTAGCTTGATCCCCAATAATGGAGATACCTTATAAGTAATGATCATTCCCGGGTACATTTTTTCCCTTAATTGCGGCCCAGAAGTAACCTCAAAGGCCATTTCTACTGGAGTGATCTTCGCTAAATTCATTGGAGAAGAGAAAAAATCCCAAGCTTCCGCAAGGCTAATCGGTAACTGCTGCTTAAACTTTAAATGGTATGCTTTCATCGTATAGCTAAGGTACGGTTTTTCTCTATTTTCGGTTTTCATCCCTTAAAAATCTTTAAATCAACTCATTTTTATGTGTTTTTCCATTTTTAATGCTGTTTATTTTGAATATCTCAATTTCAGTTGGGTGTTTTGTGGTGTATTTGTGATTTTTCTATTTATTGCACTTGATTGTTGAGTGATTTTCTTGGTTTTTGTCTATATATTGAGAATGTATATAACGTTTTCGTGGTTTTATTGTCTTTTTATTTCTATAAATTCTATTTATTTCTTAGTTTTATGAAAAAATAAGCTGAAAAATCAAATTTAAATCTTAAAAACCGAGTATTATGGCCAAAATTTTATTAAAACAGGTGGGACCTTTTGCAGTTTTAGCAATAATTGCAATTTTAGCCCTTTTTGTACCCCTGCATCCGAACTTTGATGAGGGAAAATACAATTCTTCAGATATTGCTTTCATTTTAGTGGCTACTGCCCTGGTATTTTTGATGACTCCAGGCCTTGCTTTCTTTTATGGAGGTATGGTTCATCGTAAAAACGTGCTTTCTACGATGATTAAAAGTGTGGTTGCCGCAGGAGTGATCAGTGTTTTATGGGTAACCGTTAGCTTTAGTCTGGCTTTTGGTGAAAGTATCCACGGATTAATCGGAAATCCATTAACCTATTTGTTCTTTCAGGGCGTAAACTCCGGACCATCATGGAGCCTGGCACCAACCATACCATTAACCTTATTTGCACTTTTTCAATTGATGTTTGCAATCATCACCCCAGGCCTGGTTGTTGGCGCCGTTGCGGAGCGTATTCGTTTCACTTCATACATTCTATTTATTGTACTGTTTGCACTTTTCGTGTATTCACCATTAGCACATTGGACATGGCATCCGGAAGGCATCCTGTTTAAAATGGGCGTGCTTGATTTTGCTGGTGGTACCGTAGTACATATTTCTGCTGGTATGGCTGCTTTAGCAGGAGCATTAGTGTTAAAAAGAAGAAGAAGTCACCAGGACCACCAGGAAGTTCCACCAGCAAATATTCCTTATGTGCTGATCGGTACTGGTTTATTATGGTTCGGCTGGTTTGGTTTTAATGCGGGTTCTGCATTAGGTGCAAATAGTTTGGCCGTCTCTGCATTTGCAACTACCAATATCGCCGCTGGTGCAGCAGGACTATCATGGATGTTTTTCGATGTAGCCAGAGGTAAAAAGCCTTCTGTACTTGGTTTTTGTATCGGTGCAGTGGTAGGTCTAGTAGCCATCACACCTGGTGCTGGATTTGTGAGTATTCCTTCCAGTATTTTTATCGGTGCAGCTGCTGCGGTAGTTTCTAACCTTGCGGTAGTTTGGAAATCAAAAACCAGTTTAGATGATACATTAGATGTATTCCCTTGTCATGGAGTAGGTGGTATTGTTGGAATGCTGCTGACGGGCATATTTGCTACAAAAACGGTAAATGCAGGTGGTGTAGATGGCTTATTGTATGGAAACCCGGCATTTTTCTTTACCCAGCTGAAAGGCGTGCTTATTGTAGCCATTTTCAGCTTCGTCGTTTCTTTTCTAATCTTCAAACTGATCAATGTTGTTCAGCCAATCCGTGTGACTTCTGAGGAAGAAGAAGCAGGTCTGGATGCTAGTCAGCATGATGAGAAATATTTCCAGGGTACTTTAATTGTAGCCGCTACAGGAGTAGAAATCGACAATGTTGATTAATCAAACCCCATACAAATCACCATTAAAAACACGGTTGCCTATGTAATATTGCCCCCAGTACAAATGCTTTAACTCATTATTGATTCTATACCTCAAACCAACCAAACCATGAAACTGAAATCAATTTTTACCACTGCATCACTGTCCTTCGCTTCCTTTTCTTATGCTCAGGAAGCACCTTTGCAGATTTCCGGATCTGTCGATACATACTATAAGTATGATTTTTCGAAACAACCTAACATCGGAACAAGCTTTGCCAGCGACCAGAATTCTATCTCCTTGGGGATGATAGATCTGGCGCTAAAGAAAACTACAGGAAAAGCTTCATTTGTTGGTGAATTGTCTTTTGGACCACGAGGACAATACCAATCTTTAATCAATGGAGACGGAACTGACGACAATTCCTTTCACATTCAGAATTTATATGCCGCTTATGCTTTTACAGATAAGTTTACGGTAACTGCCGGATATATGGGGACATTTATTGGCTATGAGGTGATCTCTCCGACAGGTAACTATAATTATTCGACTTCGTACTTGTTCACCAGCGGGCCTTTTCAGAATGCAGGAATCAAAGGAAGTTACGCTTTTTCAAGTAAAGTGAGTTTGATGTTGGGCTTGTTCAACGATTGGAATGTGTACAAAGACCTAAATGGCGTGTCGCATGTGGGTGGGCAATTAACAGTAAGCCCGGTAGAAGGTTGGACGGCTTACCTGAACGTTCTGTCTGGGAAATCAGCAGGAGCAGTAGGGACAGGGACAATCCTGGATTTAACCACGGCTTATCAGGTGACGGAAAAAGTGAAATTGGGTTTGAATGCCGCTGATTATACCGTAACCCATGATGGGGGAGGTTATACCGGAGCTGCACTGTATGCACAGAATGCATTTACTTCTGCATTTTCTTTAGGACTGAGGGGAGAATATTTTAATTGGAAAGGAACAGGGGAGGAGAGCGATGAGCACATTGCAGCGCTTACTTTATCAGCTAACCTGAAATCCGGCGGACTTACCTTTATTCCTGAGATTCGTTTTGATGATGGATCTACGCCAATGTTTGTGAAAAAGAACCTCAACCCCTCAAAAAATGCCTCTCAATTTTCCCTGGCAGTGGTTTATGCTTTTTAGTCTTCGTTAAATCAATATAGGAGGTTGTTTAAATCAGATTTTACGCGCTGTTTTAAACAGCCTTCTCCCTTTTTAACTAAATTACCTTCTTTAAAAATGTGATTATGAAATTAGCTGTAATAGGAGTGTTGTCTTTTGTTGGAATGACCGGAGTTTTTGCGCAGGAACTCAAAGAGAAACAAAAATCGGATCAAAAGGAGATCTACACCCCAAAGAATACAAAAAAAGAGCAATTGGCAGCTCCGGCAAAAACCGAAGAGGAACTGCCATTAGATGACAGGGGAAAATACATCTATTATGAAGTGGTGATCCGAAAAGGGAAAACAAAAGAAGAGCTCATTCAATTAGCGAAAGCATATTTTAAAAGTGATTCAGGTCCTAAAGTCAATCTTCTGGAAAAAGACTCCCTTTATACCGGCAAAGGAAAATTAATCATCAATAAAACAGCTTTTGTATTGACTCGCCCTTCCGGAGAAGTTCGCTATCAGCTATACTTGGATTTTAAAGAAGGTAAATATCGTTTTTGGCTAACTGATTTCAACTTTATTCCTTATCAACGGGATCGTTATGGCAATTTTGTTCCTGCAACTTCGATAGGGTTGCCATTAGAACGAAAACCGGGAAAATTAAATGCATCAGAATGGACTGCGTACCTTAGGGCAACGACAAAAGAAGCACAGGAGTTCGCTGCTCAGTTGAAGCAGGGTATGCTGGCGGATACAGCAATAATTCAACCTGCCGCAAAAGAGATTCCGGTACAAAGTACAAAAAATCAAAAATGGTAATTAGTGTACCATTTTATCTGCACAGGTAGAACTGGCGAAAGCTTCAGGCTTAGCCTTGAAAATAAAGCCCATACTGAGAATGTAACCCATTGCCTCATTCAAAGCTTTGTTAGACTTAAACATGGGGTTGGTGTTAATGTCGGCATGGACCTCCAGATCCACGTCGTACAAGTCCAGTAAATCACAAACGGAATAGGCCGTTTCAATGGATTTCTGTACCTCTACCAGCATCCTTTCTTTGATGCTCATCTTCTGTGGCGTTTTTTCCTGATGGATGTACATGAAACCGCCATGGTTTTCCCTCAACAGGACAATGACAGTCGCAAAATCAGTGAGTGGCCCTTTTACCTGTGAGTCTGTACCGATACAGACCTTTAGGTGGAACCCTTTTTCGGTCTCCCTGATGATGGCTTGTTCTACTTCTTCTAAAATCGACGTGTGAATCACTTCGCCGCTAAATTTCTTCCAGGTCATACGTTATTGGTGTTAAATAAACAACCCGTATTCAGGTTTCTTAAAAATAAGTGGATTAAATTAAATAACCATTAATTCTATGTGGTTTAATTGTCAACAAACACTTAGTTTTCAACAGGTTGAGTGGTTTTGTGTGCGTAAATAAGGCTGGAAAGATGTCTTACAGCTCGCTGCGGGCGCTTTACAAGAGAATTCAGAATACTTAAAATCAGCTGCTCCAAAACAAAAAATGAAAACCCTTTCTTTTCATTTTTGTTATAATATATCCTACCTAAGGATCGTTTCTTATAGAAGAACAGGTTATTAATCTAAATATAAGCATTATGAAAGCAGAATTGATTAATGAGTTTTATTTACTACAGCAAAGCATGGCTCCTTTTGATTATCGTGAGAAAATTGAGGAGCAGGTTTATGAACCTTTAAAAAAAGCAAATCATAAAATGACCTCCTGGATCTACAGGCGAGGGAAAATGCTCATGATACTGGATCGTAAAATGAACAGTTCCATGAAGCACATCAGAAGAAAATACCTGAAGTTTTAATCTGAATTTTATATTTCCCAGCATTAACAGCGGTGGTTAAGGCTTAATTCCCTTATCTTTGTACCATTATGGTAGAAAAGATACTGGAGAAATTAAAAATTACTTCTTTGAACGAGATGCAGCAGGCATCACTTGCGGCGACCGGAAAAGGAAGTGACGTGGTTTTATTGGCACCAACAGGTTCTGGTAAAACATTAGGCTTTTTGTTTCCTCTATTGAACAACCTCAATGCAGATGTAAAAGGAGTGCAGGCTTTAGTACTGGTACCTTCTCGTGAACTTGCTTTACAGATTGAGCAAGTATTCAAGCAGATGGGAACTGGGTTTAAAGTGAACTGCTGTTACGGG
The DNA here is from genome assembly GCF_019802255.1 of Pedobacter polysacchareus. Classification (GTDB taxonomy): domain Bacteria; phylum Bacteroidota; class Bacteroidia; order Sphingobacteriales; family Sphingobacteriaceae; genus Pedobacter; species Pedobacter polysacchareus. Next base: position 761,959 of record NZ_JAHYSS010000004.1, read on the forward strand.
GGGCACCCTGTTAAAACAGAACGAAATAATTTAGAACAACCACCGGCAGTACTGATTGGTACACCGGGAAGAATAGCATATCATTTGCGTCATGAAAATTTCGATGAATCTCCGATCCATACCCTTGTGTTGGACGAGTTCGATAAGGCGCTGGAATTTGGTTTCCAACAGGATATGGCCTATATCATCGAGAAATTACTTTCTTTAAAACAAAGAATCCTGACCTCAGCTACGGCAATGGATCAGATTCCTGAATTTACAGGGGTAAAAAAACCGGTGGAAATAGATTTCCTGAAAGATGTAAAGGTAGCACCTGATTTGAAGCTGAAAAAAGTGCTAACTACTGCTGCGGATAAACTGGATACTTTATTTCAATTGATCTGTAAGATCGGAAATAAAACCACCTTGATTTTCTGTAACCACAGAGAAACAGTAGATAGAATCAGTGATTTGCTGATCGATAAAGATTTGGCACACGATATTTTTCATGGTGGCATGGAGCAGGATGAGCGTGAGCGCGCCCTGCTGAAATTCAGAAATGGAAGTATCAAAATTCTAATCACAACAGATCTGGCTTCACGTGGACTGGATATTCCTGAGGTAGAATACATCATTCATTACCAGTTGCCTTATACAGAAGATGCGTTTTTACACCGTAACGGACGTACTGCCCGTATGAATGCAAAAGGGACCGCTTACCTGGTAATCGCTGATGATGAAAAATACCCATTCCTGAAAGCAGATATAGAGACTGAAAACCTAAAAGGTAACTTTGCGCTACCTAAAGACAGTCAGTGGCAAACATTATACATCGCTGCAGGTAAAAAAGACAAGGTCAATAAAATTGATATCGTTGGTTTATTATTGAAAAAAGGTGGTCTGGAAAAGGACGATGTTGGCCTGATCGAAGTGAAGGATACCGCTTCTTATGTGGCTGTTAAAAGAAACATGGTGGGCAGAGTACTTGCCGCTTTAACTAACGAAAAAATTAAAAATAAAAAAGTGAAAATTGAAGTTGCGATGTAAATCGTAATATTTAATTACTGATCTGAATTTAATACATAAAGTTCAATATAATGAGCAATAACGATATTTTTAAGAAATTACGCGTAGCACTAGAGCTAACAAATGATGATATCATCAAAATAATGGAATTAGTGAACTTCAAAATCACAAAAAGTGAGCTTGGTTCCTTTTTTAGGAGCGATGATCATCCGAATTTTAAGCCATGCGGCGACCAGATTCTGAGGAACTTTTTAAATGGTCTGGTGATTTATAAAAGAGGTCCAAGAGTAACTGAACCGACTGAAAAACCAGCAAACTAAAAATTAATTTTTTTTTATTTAGCCGTGTGGAAAATTACCATTTTCTACGCGGCTTTTTTATGCAAAAAATTCGGTTAAAACGGTTAATTGTGGGTTTTTATAATAATTTGTAAACTTTTGTATACAATTGTTTAATGTGTATTTTAGATGATTTATGTTTAAAATATAATCATAGACTTATTTAAAATTGAGAAAAATGACAAATTATTGTATATTGGGACTGACAATTAGGATATTAACGCCTTGAAAGAAGTAGGTATAATTGCCTAGGGTGGAACGTGGATTGTAAGGGCTTCAATGAATATTGTCGACAACGAAGAATACCTTTATTTATTATATCCACCCGTATGATTACAAATTTACCTCTCCCTCAGGCGCCTGCCAAAGGATCTCCCTTATCCAAATTTCCAGAAAGAATATTTTCTTTATTTGCGTTAGCTTTAGCCGATCAAATGAAATTCTTGTGCTGTTTGCTATGTCTGGTTGTTTTTGGTCAGCAAGCAAACGCTCAGTTTACGATTACCGAAAACTTTAAAGGCAATTCTACTGGTAATATCACCATCGGTGGTAATGCTAAATTGACTTCCGGAAAGGAAGATCCGGTAGGTAGTGGTTGGCTGCGACTCACACCCGATTCCACAAATAAGATTGGATATGGTTATGTAAATCAATCCTTCCCTTCCACATTAGGTGTTTTGGTCGATTTTGAATATACCGACTGGCGAAGAACAGTGGTTAATCTCGGCGCCGCAGATGGTTTTTCTGTATTTCTTTATGATGCTACGAAAGCCAATTCTATTGGTGGAAGAGGAGGTTCCCTTGGGTATGCGCCTATAGCAACCGGTGGTGCTAATGACCATGTTGGTGTAGTTGGAGGATATGTTGGGATCGGTTTAGATGAATTTGGGAACTTTTCCAATCCAGGCGAGGGAAGGACGGGGGGGGTGACTACCAATACGGGTACCTTATGGCCGGATAGGATTTCTATGAGAGGCGCTGAGGCAGAAAATTATAAATACCTGACGAGTGCAGTAGTGACAGGTGGGGTAGACTATCCTACCGCAGTAACTGCAAGGCCAGATCCTACACTCTTTTATAGAAGAGTACAAATCGAAATTCTACCTATTGTAGGGGGCGCAAATAATGGTAAATACCAAATTACAGTGAAATTGAAAACCAGTTTAACTGGTAACTTTGCAACAGTTCTTGGACCCTATACCTTAGCAACCTTACCCCCGGCAAATCTGAAATTAGGTTTTGCTGGTTCAACAGGTGGCTCTGTGAATAATCATGAGGTAAGAAATGTAATTATTACTACTCCTGGTGGGGTTAGGGTGGATAAAGCAGTAGATAAGGCAAGCGCAATTTCAGGTCAGGATGTAACCTATACTGTGAACGTAACCAACTCTACTCCAGTAGCAATTGCTAATTTGAAACTGGCAGATACCATCAGAAATTCCAACAATGCCATTCTAACCGCAGCGGATTTTACCATTAACAGCATCACATTTAGTAATAACGGAAATGCAGGAAATACCTCCCCGGGTTATACCAATGGGACAGTAGTTGCCGGTGGAACCAATCCATTCAATGCTACTTTGAATTTGGCGGCTAATACCACCAGTAGTTTTACTATAAAGGGAACGATCAGTCCCCAGTATAACAATAGCATCCTAAAAAATTCTGTTGGGCTGGATCCTTCGCAGACGGGGATTACAGACACCGATTTAACAAATAACTATTATACAGTTTCAACAAATGTATTGAAACAAAATGCGGATGTTGCCATTTCAGGTGTGGTAGACAATAGCTGTTATGTTCCCGGAGGGAATACCTTTAATTATACGGTCACAAATCAGGGCTCAACTCCCACAGTTGGTCTGGTTACTGTACGTTATACTGCCCCTGCTGGATTCACTGTGGTAGGTACTCCTTCAGGTACAGGATGGACGGTTAGCTTATCTGCTGGAGTTTATAATTTCACCAGAACACTGGCTGATCCATTGGCTTCAGGCTTTGCTTATCCTCCGATTACCATAAAAGCTGTTGGCCCCACAACCGGAGGACCATGGACAAATACGGCAAACGTAATTTATGCACTGGATTCAGACCTTGCGAACAATACAGCAAATGTGCTTACTTATGCCATTCCAGCCGCACCAACTGCTGCTGCTGCTTCGGTGAACTATTGTGTAGGAGCCACCGCAAGCCCATTAATCGCAACCGGAACAAATTTAAAATGGTATACCGTTCCTGTTGGAGGAACAGGAAGTACTACTGCACCTACACCATCAACTACTACTGCAGGAACCACAAGTTATTATGTGACCTCCAGCAATGGTACTTGTGAAGGCCCAATGACCACTATCAATGTGGTAGTACAGCCTGTAATAGCTGGAAATACCATTACTGCCAATCAGACCATTTGTTCTGGTATAGTTCCTGCCGCGTTGCAGGGAGGATTACCAACAGGTGGATCAGGAACCTACACATATGGCTGGGAGCAAAGTATAAATGGCGGCGCATGGACCGCAGCAGCTGGTACAAATAACCAGGCAAATTATACCCCTGCAGCATTAACCGCAACTACCGCTTACCGCAGAAATGTGACTGGCGGCGCTTGCTTAAATACCAGCAACGAGGTTACTGTGACAGTTCAGCCGGCCATTAGTTCAAATACGATTGTTCCTCCAGCGAGTTTGTCTCTTTGTGGCACAGGTGATCCTGGATTGATCACTGGTTCAGCAGCACTTGGAGGTACTGGAACCCCAGCTTATCAATGGCAATCCAGTACGGACAATGGGACTTATGTTAATATTGCTTCAGCAACCGCAGTGAATTACGATCCCGGACCAATTACCGTTTCCACCTGGTATCGCCGCCTGGCTACATCAGGAGCTTGTACAATAGCAAATATCAGTAACGTCATTAAGTTTACTGTAAATCCGGTATTGACTGCAGGTACAATCGGTGCAGCACAGGCATTCTGCCAGAGTGGTACACCGGCTACGTTCAACGAATTAACACCTGCTACCGGCGGAGATCAGATATATGCCTATCAATGGCAAAGCAGTACTATTAGTGCTACTACTGGTTTTGCTGACATTGCAGGTGCTACACAAATCAGTTATACGGCAAGCAGCCCAATTACACAAACTACTTATTACCGAAGAACGGTGATTTCAGCCGCTTCAGGCTGTGGTCCGGTGAGCAGTCCGGCGGTTGCCGTTACAGTAACTCCAGCGATTTCTGGAAATACATTGACTACACCTGTTGTAACCGCTTATTGCGGGCCATCTGATCCAGGTGTCATTACGGGTTCAACACCTTCTGGTGGCAATGGGACTTATATTTACAAATGGGAGAGAAGTATTGATGGTGGTAATACTTTCACTGTCATAGGCGGCAATACCATTAATTTAACTCCTGGTCTTGTGTCTCAAATGACGCTATTCCGTAGGACGGTGACCTCTGGTTCATGTACCTCTATCAGTGTTCCGGTAATTATCTATATTGATCTTGCTCCTACACCTTCAAATGCAGGTGTTAACCAACAACAATGTGCGACAGACCTATTCCAGCTAAACGGAAACGTGCCGGTTTTAGGTACAGGCGTATGGTCAGTAGTGTCTGGACAAGCCGTGATTGCGAATGTCAATCAGGCAAATACAACGGCAACTGTTGCAAAAGGAAATACAGCTACACTAGCCTGGACCATCAGTGCCGGCGCTTGCCCGTCCTCAGTAAGTAACGTAACCCTGACAAATTTCAACAATCCAACCACTGCCAACGCAGGTCCGGATATCACTCAATATAATAGTGGCGTATTCACAATGAATGCTAATGTGCCAACGTCAGGAACCGGTGTGTGGACTGTTAAAGCAGGAAGCACTGCAACAATTGCCACACCAGCAGCAGCAAATACATTGGTCACTATTGCGCCAGGAACCACCGCAACCTTAATTTGGACGGTTTCTAATGGCACTTGTACCGCTTCTTCTGATGAAGTCGTGATCACCTATACCAGAAGCGCAGATATTAAAGTAACGAAATCGGTAGTGACTCCAGGACCATTTGTTGCCGGACAACCGATCGTTTATCGCATTGTAGCTACTAATAATGGCCCAAGTGATGCTACCGGATTAAAGCTGTTAGACAATGTTCCGGCTGACATTTCTGTACTGGCCATCAGTGCCAGTGCAATGGGAACTGCCGCAGTTACCCAGAATACCTCAGCAGGTAATGCCCTGAATGTAACGGGCGACATTGCTTTCGGTGCTGGTAATAGCATCACTATTGATGTGAACGGTACCGTTGCTGCAAATTACTCCGGTAACCTGGTAAATACGGCTACGGTGACTTCTCCAATTATTCCAGATCCAAATGGAGCAACTTCTACTGTAACCAGTCCGGTGGATAGAAAACCAGTACTGGTGGTCGAGAAAGACGGCCCAGCCAATGTGATCGCAGGAGCTGCCATTGCCTATAAAATCATTATCAAAAATACAAGTACCAGCGATGCAATTGGTACCGCCATTAAAGACCTGATTCCTGCGCAGATTAATAATGTAAACTGGACAGTGAGTAAAACCGGTGCGGCAACCTTTACCGGAAATGCCAGTAATACCGGAAGTAACATCAGCTTTACGGCAACGATTCCTGCAGGTACAGCCAATACGGTGGTCATTGATGTGACCGGAACCGTGTTGCCTTCTGCAACAGGAAGCTTCAGTAATACCGCCACTGCAACACCTGTAGAAAATGTGCCGCCAGTAAATTCCAATACGGTAATCACTACAGTTTCCAGCAAATCTGGATTGGTGATGCTGAAAAACGGACCATCCAATGCACAAGCAGGAAGTGCAATTACTTATACCTTGAAAGTTACAAATAACGGATTGAGTGATGCCTTAAATGCAAATATCACCGATGCGATACCTGCCAGTATAAAAAACATCACCTGGAACGCAACAGTTCAGGGTACGGCGACCATTATTGGTCCAAATGATGGTGGTGGAAATAACACCATCAGCCTGAATGGAAATATACCAACTGGAGCGGCCAATGCAATTTTGGTAACGATCAAAGGTATTGTTGATCCATCTTTTAGCGGTAGTATCAGCAATACGGCGGTCGCTACTCCTTCGGAAGTCGGAGGTACCCCATCAAGTTCTACAGTGCTTACTCAGGTGAGTCGTACACCGGTATTAACGATTACCAAAACCGGGGCAGCCACTTTAGTTGCCGGGCAGCAGGTCAGCTATGTGGTTACCGTAACAAATACCAGCACTGCGGATGCGAAAGCTTTGGTAATCGCAGACGCAGTGCCTGCCGAACTAAGCAATGTAACCTGGAGCACCAGTACACAAGGAACAGCCTCAGTAATCGGGACAGGAAACGGAACAGCTAATGCAATTAGCGTAACCGGAAACCTTCCTGCAGGAGCGGCCAATAAAATTGTGATCAATATCAGTGGAACCTTGAGTGCTGCTTTTTCAGGTACCTTGGCAAATACTGCAACAGCCACACCCGCAGAACCGGGAACGCTAGTAAAATCAGCCACTAATACAGGTATTGCGACTAGACAGCCTGCCTTAAGTATCCTGAAAACGGGCCCGGCTACAATTACTGCCGGTAACCAGATTACCTATACGATAACTGTGGGCAATACTGGAGTTTCGGATGCGGTAGATTTAGTCCTGACAGATGTGGTGCCAGCCAGCATTAAAAATGTAACCTGGACTTCCACTATTAATGGAACAGCAGTGATCAATAATGGGGCAACCGGAACTGGAAACAACCTTTCCCTAACCGGAGATATTCCGGCTGGTGCAGCCAATAAAATTACCCTGACTGTTAGAGGAACCGTTGACCCATCCTTTAGCGGCAGTATTTTAAATACCGCAACCGCTACGCCTACAGAAAGTGCTGCAACGGCAGTCAGCTCTTCAGTAACCACTGCCGCAACGCGTACACCGGAATTGAGCATTACCAAAACCGGTCCCGCAGCTTTGGTAGCCGGACAAACCATGACATATACCATTGCCGTAAATAATTTTAGTGCTTCGGATGCGAAAGCATTGGTAATTACAGATCAGGTACCCGCAACTCTTGGAGGAGTAACCTGGTCGGCAATAGCTGGAGGTGCTGCCGTAATCAATGGTACTGCTGCTGGAAGCGGAAACGTGATCAGCCTGAATGCAGATCTTCCGGCAGGAGCCAATAATACCATTACCTTAACGGTGAAAGGTACTGTAGCCGCTTCATTCAACGGAACATTGAGCAATACTGCAACCGCTACCCCAGCCGAACCTGGAACGATAGCCAAATCGGCAACCAGTACTGCAACGATCAGTAGGGTGCCCGTATTGGCCATCCAAAAAACAGGCCCTGCAACGATCTCTGCAGGCCAGCAAATCAATTATACTTTAACAATTAGCAATACTGGAACCGCAGATGCTTTAAATGCCACAATTGCAGATGCGATTCCAGCAGGAATTAAGAATGTCAGCTGGACGGCAGCAGCAGATGCAGGAGGTACAGCTGCAATTATAGGAACGGCTTCTGGAAATACAAACGCCTTGACGTTTAATGCCAATATCCCGGCAGGAGCGGCGAATGTGATCAGGGTAAATGTGCAGGGGAATGTAAACTCGGCCGCAACAGGAAATTTAGTCAATACAGCTACCGTAACCCCATCAGAAGCAGGTGCTAATCCATCAAGTTCTACGGTGACCACTACTTTACAATCGGTTCCGGGAATTACCATTTCTAAATCTGGTCCTTCTCAGATCGCCGCCGGGCAAACAGTTACTTATACCCTGATTGCTGGTAATAGCGGCCCTTCGAATGCGACTAATCTGAACATTAACGATGTCGTTCCAGTTCCATTAACCAACGTATCCTGGAGCGCAGTATCAGAAGGTAGCGCAGCAATTACTACAGGCGCAACTGGTACAGGCAGCAGTGTAACCGTTATTGGAAACATCGCTGCGGGTGCAGGGAATAGAATTCTGGTGACGATCACTGGTCTGGTGCCATCAAATACCACAGCCACTACTTTCAGCAATGTGGCTAAAGCTAGTCCGTCGGAACCAGGTGTGCCTCCGGTAAATTCAAATACGATTACCACTATTATTAATAAAAAAGTGACCATCGCCGCCGTAAAATCTGCAACAGCAGTGCTTTCGGCAGGGGAGAACATCAGTTATACTTTAGAAGTAAAAAATACCGGTCCTAGTGATGCGCAGAATTTATTGATCGCAGATCAGCTGCCTGCCGGCATCACGAATGTCAACTGGACGACTACTGCCGTAGGAACTGCATCAGTAATTTCTGGCGGAACAGGCTCAGGTAGTTCCCTGAGTCTACGTGCTAATATCCCAGCAGGGAATGCCAATGTGATTCTGGTAACGGTAACCGGTAAAGTAGATCCTAATTTTACAGGAACACAATTAGTCAATACCTTCACCGTTGCTCCTTTAGAACCGGGAAATCCTACCGTAACTTCAAATACCACCACTACCCTCATCAATAAAACCGCAGACCTGCAGATTTCAAAAACAGGTCCCGCAGCAGCGATTGCAGGTAGAACGATCAATTATACAATTACAGTGAACAATGCAGGGCCATCTAATTCCGCGAATGCGAATATTGTGGATCAGGTCCCTGCGGGAATTACAGGGGTAACCTGGACCGCCATTGCTCAAAATGGTGCAGTGATCAATTCTAACCCAGCCTCTGGGAATACAAATAACATCAACGTGCTAGCCGCTATTCCTGCGAATTCCGGAACAGTAACGATCAATGTAAGCGGAACAATTGATCCTGGTTTTACAGGAGCGCTGTTGACAAATACCGCCACAGCCACTCCGGAAGCAGGTGTAACAGATCCAACGCCGGCAACAAGTACAGTGGTAACCGCAATTACCCGCTCTGCCAATGTGAGAATTACTAAGTCTGGCCCGGCAAATATTACTGCCGGTCAGCCAATTACTTACACGTTAAGAATTGTGAATGATGGACCTAGCTTGGCTCCAGGTGTAATGATCAGAGATCTGCTTTCTTCCATTCAAAATACTCCGGTAACCAATGTAACCTGGACGGCTATAGCCACAACAGGAGCAGCATTAAACGGGGGAGCAGTAAACAATACAGTGACCGGAACCGGGGATGTAGCTTTTGCCGCAAATATACCTTCCAAAACAGGGGTAGTAGAAGTGACCATTAAGGGAACAGTGAGTCCGGCTGCTACGGGAGCCTTTATAAACACAGCCACTGCGCTATTCCCTGTGGGAAGTCCGGTTACAGATCCTGATCCGGGTTCTAATACGAGCGCTGTGACTACCGCTGTAACCGTGGAAACAAATTTAGCCGTATCGAAAAGCGGACCAAGCAAGATCAATATTGGCGACCCGATTACTTATACCATAGAAATTAAAAATAACGGATTGAGCGATATCACTGATGCGGCTATTACCGATGTGGTGCCTAATTCAGTAGCAGTGAGTAGCTGGACTGCAGTAGCATCAAATGGGGCGTCTTTAGAAGGGGTACAGAACGGAACGGCTTCTGGTACGGGTAATGCCGTCATCACTTATGGTGATATCCCAGCTACGGTTGGTGGCAATCCTTCTCTTATCCTATTGACCATTCAGGGCATTGTGAAAACTACTGCCGAAGCGACCTTTACCAATACGGTAACTGTAGAAGCAAATGGTATCAAAGAAAGTGCGGTGGTGACTGCCTTAAACGCCTCTACTGATGTTTACATCGAGAAAAATGGACCGCAAAGTATTCTTGCGGGTGCTCCAATTAATTACCAGATCAAAGTGGGTAATGATGGGCCTATTAATGTAGCAGGGCTTGGTATTTCAGATGTGATCCCAGCAGTCATTCAAAATGTAAGCTGGACCGCTACTGCTTTCGGAACGGCAGCAATAACTGGAGCAACCACTGGAACGACTAATGGCATCCAAACTGCTGCCTCAATTGATGCAGATCCTGCCAATTACATTTTAATTAATGTTCGGGGTACAGTTGATCCAGCTACAAATCTGACCACCATTAATAATATAGCAACCTTGACGCTTCCAGCAGGACTGTCTGATTTTAACCTGACCAATAATACCAGCACTGCCTCCACTACGGTGGCTTCAAAATCTGGTTTATCCGTTCGTAAAATGGGACCTGCAGATGCAGTTGCCGGATCCGAAATCAGCTACACGATTATCGTAGCGAATGCCGGTCCAAGTAATGCGGTGGGTACAGTAATTACTGATGCTGTTCCTGCAAATGTTAAAAATGTAACCTGGACTTCTAGTCAGATTGGCGCAGCCAATATTACTGCAGGAGCGACAGGAACTGCAGGAGCAAATAACCTGGTTACGCTAACTGCGAATATTCCGGCAGGGGCAGGAAATGAAGTGGCCATTGTGGTCAAAGGAACAATCGACCCTAGCTTTAAAGGCACGCTGTTAAACAATGCAGTAGCAACACCTGCAGAGGCTGGTAATCCTCCGGTAACCTCTCAAAATGTAACGACTAACGTCACGAATAAATCAGCGTTGAGCATCGTCAAAACCGGACCATCAAGTGTGGCTGCAGGAACAACAATTCAATACCAATTATTAGTAAGCAATGCCGGGCCAAGTAATGCAGTAGGTGTGATCGTTAGTGATCAGATTCCTGCAGGTCTGACCAATGTACGCTGGACTACAGCCACCACTACCGGTGCGGTAGTGACCGCAGGTGCAACAGGAAATGTAAATCCGGTTACTTTGACTGCTAATTTCTTAGCAGGCTCAGGAAATCTGGTAGTTACCATCCTGGCGGATGTTCCGGCAAACAGCCAGTTGTCTACGGTAAGCAATACGGCCTCAGCGACGCCCGCAATTCCTGATATAAATAACCCACCGGTTACTTCTAATGAAGTGACTACCGGAATTGTAAAAGATGTGACCCTGAGCTTAACAAAATCAGGTCCTCCAACCTTAAATGCAGGAGAGAACATCACTTATACACTAGCCATTAAAAATACAGGTCCTTCAAATTCTACCGCAACCAGATTAACGGATGCAGTTCCGGCAGACATAAAAAATGTGAGCTGGACAAGTACCGTTGCTGGTGGTACCCTAATTACCAATGGCGGTACAGGAACTGGAAATAATATAGATCTAACCGCTGATGTTCCATTGAATGGAACGATCCTGGTGAATGTGAAAGGTACAGTAGATCCTTTATTCGCAGGAACACTTACGAATACCGCATTACTGAGTCCGCAGGAACCAGGCGAACAGCCGGTAAATGCAGTGGCTATAACAGAAGTTAGTAAACTAACTAATTTACAGATCGGTAAAAGTGCAGTCAATACTGCAGTTGCGGGGCAGGTGATGACTTACCAGATTAAGGTGATCAATAACGGGCCAAGTGCTGCACAAAATGCCTTGATTACCGATGCGATTCCAGTACAGCTGCAAAATGTAAGCTGGACAGCAACTGGATTAGGCGCTTCAGTAATTACTGAAGGTGCTCAGGGTACTGGTAACACCTTACGTGTGAAAGCAAATATCCCTGCAGGTCAACAAAATGAAATCGTCATTGAAGTAACTGGAACAATTCTGGCTTCTTATGCAGGTACCTTAAGTAACACTGCAACAATAACTCCGGCAGATCCTGGTAATCCACCATTAGTGACGCCGCCGGTAGTAACGGTGGTGACTAAGCAGCCTGAAATCAATATCAGTAAAACAGGTTCGGCAACAGTTACAGCTGGCGGACAAATCAGTTATACCATTGAAGCGAATAATACTGGACTAAGTGATGCCAGTAATCTGGTCATCTCGGATGCCGTAAATTCAAACATTAAAAATGTAAGCTGGACCAGCAGTATTGTTGGTGGCAGTAGCATCATCAGCGGTAATCAAGGAACTGGAAATGCAGTGCTGATTAAAGGAAATATCCCAGCTGGTGCGGCTAATAAAATTACGATTACCATCACAGGTACAGTGGACCCGGCATTTGCAGGAACATTGAGCAATTCGGCAACTGCTACACCTGAAGAACCAGGAGTTCCACCAGTGGTAACGCCGCCAGTGGAAACGGTAGTGAACCAGGTGCCAGTAATTGTAGTCAATAAAACAGGCCCTGCATCGGCCACTGCCGGTGGTACCATCAATTATGTAGTAGAAGTAAGTAATACTGGTTTGAGTAATGCGAAAAACCTAAACATAACCGATCAGATTGATCCGGCAATTACCGGGCTCAGCTGGACGGCTAGTACATCAGGAACGAGTACCATCAATGGCGCAAGTTCTGGTACTGGAAATGTATCGGTAAATGCAAATATCCCTACTGGTGCAGCGAATAAGATCAGCATCAGTATTACTGGAACGATCAATCCGGCAGCGCAAGGTAAATTGGTCAATATGGCTGTTGCAACGCCTGCAGAACCAGGAATTGTTCCGGTAAATAGCAACCCTGTAGAAACCAATATCGATCAGAAACCAATTGTAGTGATCACTAAAACCGGACAGCCTACAGCTACGGCAGGGGGAGAGGTAACTTATATCATTACTGCGGTAAACAACGGATTGAGTAATGCTTCAGGAGTAACCATTGTGGATGATGTGCCTGCTGCATTGCAGAATGTAAGCTGGACCTCAGTTTCAGGAGGAACAGCATCGATTCTTAGCGGTGGTACAGGAACAGGTAACTTCCTGGCATTAACCGCCAATATTCCGGCAGGTAATGTCAGCAATAAAATCACAATTACCTTAAAAGGAACGGTGAACCCTGCTTTCTCTGGAAAGCTGGAAAATGTGGCTACTATTGCAGTACCATTAATTAATTTCCCTAATGTAATTACACCGCCAGTAGAAACTGCAGTAGATGCCAAACCAGGAATTACCCTGGTTAAAACCGGCCCTGCTGCGGTCAGCTCCGGATCAGAAATCACTTATACGATTGTTGCAGGAAATACCGGATTGAGTAATGCATCCGGACTGACCATTACAGATGCAGTGCCTGCATTGTTGAGCAATGTAAGCTGGACAAGTGCGGCTTCCGGAACTGCAGTGATCAATACTGGTGTGAGTGGAACAGGAAACGTATTGAGTTTAAATGGCGATATTCCTGCAGGTGCGAGTAACCTGATCACGATTACCGTAAAAGGAACAGTAGATCCTTCGTATAACGGTAACCTAACCAATACCGCAGTAGCTACGCCTTCTGAGCCAAATACGGTGCCGGTAAATGCCTCATCAACGGCCATTATCAGTAAAACGCCAGTATTGGCCATTGCGAAAAACGGACCGAATACGATTGCTGCAGGTCAGGAAATCATTTATACGCTCAGCATCAGCAATACTGGAAAAGCCAATGCAGACAATGCGACGATTACAGATGCCATCCCTGCAAATATTACAGGGGTTAGCTGGACAGCTACGGCGCAAGGAGCGGCAAGTATTGTAAGCGGTGCAGCGGGAAATACGAATAACTTATCTATGAATGTGCATGTTCCTGCAGGTGCAGCCAATACCATATTGGTGACCATTAAAGGAACCGTTAGCCCTTCTGCAACAGTAGATTTGGTCAATAAAGCAACGATTACACCTTCAGAAAGTGGAACTCTTCCTGTAAGCTCAACAGTTACGACTACGCTAAAATCTACGTCATCGGTGAGTCTGATTAAAACAGGTCCATCACAGATTTCAGCAGGTCAGACAGTTACTTATAGCTTGCTGGCAGGAAATAACGGCCCTTCGGATGCACGTAACCTGAACATTACTGATGCAGTGCCAGCAGGCTTAACCGGGGTAACCTGGTCGGTGGCCACGAAAGGAACAGCTGCAGTATTAACAGGCGCAAATGGTACAGGTAATAATGTACAGCTAACAGCTGATATTCCTGCCGGTGCTGCCAACCAGATTTTAGTGACCATTACCGGAAAAGTACCAGCTTCGGCTGCTGCGGGTTCGCTCACAAACGTGGCCATCGCTACACCATCGGAACCAGGTAATCCTCCGGTAACGTCAAATACGATTACCACAACAGTAGATCATAAGGTCAATATCAGAGTGGTGAAATCTGCAGTAGCTTCGGTCGCTGCCGGTGAAAACATCAACTATACCCTACAGGTGTATAATGATGGCCCAGGTGATGCCCTTAATCTGGCCATCAATGATGTGGTTCCTGCCGGAATTACCAGTGTAAGCTGGACAACTGTTGCCACCGGTACCGCGAGCGTCGCTGCAAATGGTACAGGAAATGGAAATACGGTGAACCCAAGTGTAAACATCCCAGCAGGTGCCGGTAATTCAATAACAGTGTTGATTACTGGATTGGTAGACCCAGGTTATAACGGTACAGCATTGAAAAATAGCTTTACCGCTACCCCTGCAGAACCAGGAAATCCACCGGTACCTTCTGAAGAAGTAACGACAAGTGTGGTTAAAACTGCAGACTTGCAAATCACGAAAACAGGACCTGCCGCTGTAGTGGCTGGTTCAGACATCAGCTACACGATTAACGTGAAAAATGCAGGTCCAAGTCATGTGACTGCTGCAACGATTACCGACAACCTGCCGGCTGGTTTTACCATGCTGAACTGGACTGCAACCGGCCAGAATGGCGCGGTCATCAGTGGTCCAGCCAACGGAACCGGCAATGTGAGTGTAACCGCAGCAATCCCTGCAGGAACGGCAAATGTACAGATTGTGGTGACTGGAAAAGTGAATGCAAACTTCGCAGGTACCAGTCTGATCAATACTGCAACAGCAACGCCGGAAGCAGGGGTGACAGACCCAACACCAGCAAGCAGTACAGTAACGACTTCCATCAGTAAAATAGCAAATGTGAGAATCAGTAAATCAGGTCCTGCGGATATTGGAGTTGGAGAAATGATGACTTACAGGTTGCGCATCGTAAATGATGGTCCAAGTGATGCGATTGGTGTGCTGATCAAGGATGTGATTCCGCCAAATCTGGAAGCTGGGGCAACCTGGACAAGTACACTTCAAGGTGGAGCAACTTTAAGTCAGGTTTCAGGAACAGGAGACCTTAGCCTCATAGGAAACATCCCGTCTGGAACAGGGCTAATTGAAATCAGTATCCTTGGAAAAGTAAAAGCAAATAATTTAGATAAAACAGTGTTTACGAATACGGCTACCGCTAATTTCCCTCCGGGCAGCATGATCATTGATCCGGATCTGAGTTCGAATACGAGTACGGTACCTACGATCATCAATAACGATCCAGTGCTTAAAGTATCGAAAAGCGGTCCGGCAACAGTAAATATTGGCGATCCGATTCAATATACGATTGTGGTTCGAAATGGTGGTGCAGGAGATATTGTGAATGCAATGATTTCCGATCCGGTACCTGCTGATGTAGCAGTAACGAGCTGGAATGCTGCGGTTACAGGTGGAGCAACTCTGATTGGAGCGAGCTCAGGTGCCACCAATTCGATTGTGACTTCCGCAAATATTCCTGCCGATGGCAATCCGAATACTACGGTGCTGATCACCGTAACCGGAACAGTGAAAACTACCGCCAATGCGGTGTTTACAAATACGGTAACAGTAACCGCCAACGGAGAACGTACAAGTTCTGTGGTAACCGCCGTAAATCAGTCAACAGATATTAAGATTGAGAAATCTGGTCCACAAGCAGTCATCTCTGGATCTGCCATTACTTATACCATTAAAGTAACGAACCAGGGACCAAGAGATGTAGCTGGATTGAGTATTAAAGATAATGTTCCATTGCAAATTGGACAGCTCAGCTGGACCGCACAGGCAGTGGGTAATGCCAGCCTGAATGGACCAACAACAGGTACCACGAATGCAGTATCAGTAAATGCGGATGTGCCGGTTGGTGCAGCCAATTATGTGTTGATAACAGTGAATGGTACGGTGAACGCCAATGTGCCTTCTGGAAATATGAGCAACATCGCTGCGGTAACTTTACCTGTAAATATGGTCGATTTTAACTTGGCCAACAATACCAGTGAAGTGAAAACAGCAATCAGTTCTGTTTCTGGATTAACGATCAGCAAAGCTGGTCCTCAGGATGGAATTTCCGGTTCTGCGATTACTTATACAATCAAAGTACGCAACAATGGATTGAGTAATGCAAGTCAGGCACAGATCATGGATGTGGTGCCGGCAGGTATTAAAGGGGTCAGCTGGACTGCTGTGGCAACAGGTAATGCAGTAATCAACTCCGGAGCCAGCGGAACAGGAAATTCAGTCGCCGTAAATGCAGATGTTCCTGCAGGTGTCAATGCAGAGGTCACGATCACCATTAATGGTACGATCGATGCGAGTTTCAGCGGGCCAATCCTCAACACAGCTACTGTAACGCCTTCCGAACCTGGTAATCCTCCAGTGACTTCCCCTCCGGTAAACACGAATGTGCTGAATAAATCGGCACTGAAAATCGTGAAAACAGGACCGAATAGCATTGAAGCTGGTAAAACGGTGAATTATACACTGACCATCAATAACGCTGGTCCGGGTAATGCCCTAAATGCGGAGATTGCCGATGTGGTCCCTGCTCAATTGACCAATGTAAGCTGGACAACAACTGTTTCCGGTGCTGCGGTCATCAATTCAGGTGCAGCAGGACAAGGCAATAATGTATTAGTAACAGCAGATATTCCAGCTGGAAATGGAACCATAACCGTAAATATCAGCGGATTGGTTCCTGGAGGTACTCTAGTAGGAAACATCAGTAATACGGCCACAATTAAGCCTTCAGAACCAGGTAATCCTATAGTTCCTTCTAATACGGTGACGACAGGTATTGTCAATAATGCAAGTTTAAGTATGGCGAAAAGCGGTCCTGGTACCTTAAACTCAGGTGAAGCGATCAGCTATACGTTGACCATTAAAAACGATGGCCCTTCTGATGCAATAGGTGTGAAAGTGTCGGATCTGGTAGATCCTGCAGTAACAAATGTGACCTGGACTACCAGTCTGGTCAATGGATCAACCATCAGCTCAGGAGCCAATGGCAATGTGAATGCAGTGGCACTCACAGCTAACGTCCCTGCAAATAGCAGTATCCTGGTCAATATCAACGGTAAAGTAAATCCTACTTATGCAGGAACATTGATCAATAAAGCAATATTAACACCTGCAGATCCTGCTAAACCAGTAATCAATGCGCAGGTGAGTACAACAATAACGAGCCTTTCTGCCTTGAGAATTACTAAAACAGGAGCGGCAGCAGTAACTGCAGGTGGCCTGATGAATTACCAGATTACGGTAGTCAACAACGGTCCGGGTACTGCACAAAATGCAGTGATCAGCGATATAGTGCCTGCACAATTAACCGGGGTAACCTGGACGGCTGTGGCTAATGGAGCAGCAACCATCAGCAAAGGGCTAACAGGAACAGGAAATGCGTTAAGTGTAACAGCAACAATTCCTGCAGGTGCCAGCGATGGTGTAGTGATCAACCTGAGCGGAAAAGTAGATGCCGCTTATCTGGGTACATTGAGCAATACAGCTACAGTAACGCCAACAGAACCGGGCAATCCGCCAGTAGTAACGCCGCCGGTAACCACGGCGACCGTTGCACAACCATCGGTGACCATTAAGAAAACCGGTCCGGCTGCGATCACGGCAGGTGCAAATATTACCTATGTGATTGAAGTTGGAAATACAGGATTGAGTAATGCAAAAGGAACGTTGATCACTGATAAGGTATCCTCAGATATTACCAATGTGAAATGGACAGCAACTACTGCTGGAGCGGCCGCAGTAACCGCCGGTGCAACCGGAACAGGGAATACGGTGGTAGTAACAGGAGATATTGCAACAGGTACCAATAATAAAATAACCATTACCATAACTGGTACGGTGAATGCAGGTTTCGCAGGAACACTGAGTAATATCGCAACTGCAAAACCAATAGAACCGGGCATTCCGCCAGTAGTAACGCCACCAGCAGAAACTATAGTAACTAAAACGCCAATGCTGAGTATAAGTAAAACCGGTCCGGCACAACTGAAATCTGGTGAAACCATTACTTATGTGGTCACAGTAGTAAATCCTTCCCTAAGTAATGCGGATAATTTAACGATTACGGATTTAATACCTTCAGCTATTCAAAATGTAAAATGGACATCGGAAGCAGTTGGTACTGGGAAGATTCTTTCTGGTGGTACAGGTACTGGTAGTAATGTAACGCTGAATGCAGACCTTCCGGCAGGAACAGCCAATAAAATTGTGCTGACAATTACAGGTACGGTATCGAAATCATTTACGGGACAACTGGAGAATACGGCAAGGGTACTGTCTACTTCAGGAACTCCGGAAGTAAGTAGTAACACCGTGTCAACAACTGTAGACAATGCCGATTTCATTATTCCGAATATCATTACGCCAAATGGTGATGGCAGCAATGATACGTTCAAAATCAAAGGACTGGAGAATTATCCGGGAACTCAGGTCACTATCTTTAACAGATGGGGAAATGAGGTGTACCGCTCCGACAACTATAATAACGATTGGGATGGTAGTCAGTTGAATGAGGGTACTTACTATTACCTGATTTTGAGAAGAGAGAAATCGGGTACAACAACACCGTTCAAAGGTTGGTTATTTATTAAAAGGTAGAACATTTTAGAAGACGCTTCAATGAGAGATTTAAAGAAATATGGTTTAGTATCACTGCTCGTACTTGGTATGAGCAGTGCATACGCACAGCAGACGATCCAGTTTAGTCAGTATGTTTTTAATGGTTTAGCAGTCAACCCCGCTTATGCAGGTTACAAAGAAGAATGGACGGCTAATTTTAGCTTCCGTTCGCAATGGGTAGGGATTGATGGTGCACCGCGTACAGGGACAGCCTCTTTTGACGGTTTAACCGATCAGGAAGGTAAGAAGATGGGACTCGGCTTTATCGCTTCCACCGATCGACTGGGACCGCAGAATACCTCTGCCTTTTATGTAAATTATGCCTACCGTTTGCAATTGGATGCAGAAGACACCAAAAGATTGAGCTTTGGTATCGGAGCAGGGGCTACCCAGTATAACCTGGATGGTTCTAAATTCATCTCTACAGATTTAGGTGATGGGGTGATTCCGATAGGAAATGAAAGTAAATTGAGACCAGATGTAAGGGTAGGTGTTTACTTTTATACACCCAAATTTTATATCGGTGCATCAGTACTTGATCTGCTGTCAGGAATGAGAAGTAATGACATCGCCACCGAAGGAGATTATAAAGGGCTTCGCCAGGTGCGCCACCTGTATGTGACCGGTGGAGTCATGATCCCTTTGACAGAATCACTGGACCTGAAGCCTAGCTTTATGCTGAAAGAAGATTTTAAAGGACCCACAAATTTAGACTTAAACGCTTACCTGCTGATCAGTAAAGTAGTTTGGCTAGGCGCTTCCTATCGCACCGGAGTGACCTTATGGGATAAGAAAAACCTGCAGCAGGGATTGAGTCAGAGTGATGCGATTGCCGGAATTGTAGAGCTGCAGATGAGCAGCCGTTTTCGCCTGGGGTATTCTTATGACTACACCACCAGCAAGCTTTCCAGCTACCAAAGCGGATCACACGAATTTTCATTGAGTATGAGTTTCCCTGGCAAAAAAGCAAGGGTATTAAGTCCACGTTATTTTTAAGCGGTACAGAATTATATGAATATCACAGCATTTAAAAATCCAGATCGCTCCATAACCAGGTTATGGATCATCGGAATACTAGCGCTATTTTTAGGAAATTATGCGACCGCCCAGGAACAATTGAGCAGGAAACAGCAGGCCGATGTATATTTTAACCGATACGAATATTATCCTGCATCCAGATTATATCTGCCATTGGCAGAACGGAAGAATCCTGATCTGAAACTATTGGAGAAACTGGCAGCCTGCTATCGGATGATGAATGATTATGAAGCCGCCGAAAATTGGTACGCGAAAATAGTCGCCAACCCGAAAGCCAGCCCTTTAAGTCATTACTACTATGCGGAAGCTTTGCAGAGAAATGAAAAGTTCGACCTCGCTAAGGCTGAATATGAAAAGTATGGGCAAATTACTGGTCAGCCAAAAGAAGTGACTTTAAAGATCGCTTCCTGTGATAGTGCTGCCAAATGGATCAAAATGCCAAAAGACATCAAGATTAAAAACATGGAGTCTCTGAATACCAAAGCCGCAGACTGGGGCTTGAGCACGGATGGCAATAACGGTTTTGTATTCACCTCTGAACGTCCCTTAGCCAGAGAAACCAAAGGCAGCGACTTGTATAAATGGAACGGAAATCCTTGGTTAAAACTATTCAGCGCAACCGCTGATGGCCAGGTAAAAGGAGAACTGCCAATTGTGACGGAAGCCAATATGCCTGCAAAAGCAGAATACCATGTCGGGCCAGTAGTATTTAATCGCACTGGCGATGCAGCTTTTGTCACCATTGCCACCAGAGCACCTGCCTCAGATATCCCCTTAGATAAAACAAAAGGCGGAGATCGTTTATATACCCGTAGATTGGAATTGTTAACAGCCCGTAAAAACGGTGATAAATGGGAGCTGAAATCCTTTCCTTACAATGATGTAAAAACATATTCCCTGGGACATGCTGCCATTTCTAATGACGGAAAGCTGATCTATTTCACTTCAGATATGCCAGGTGGATTCGGTAAGTCAGACATCTGGTTCAGCGAACAGCAGTCAGACGGCACCTGGGCCAAACCCGTAAATTGCGGTCCCGAAATTAATACAGCAGAAGAAGAAGCTTTCCCAACCATAGGTCCCGATGGGGCATTGTTCTTCGCCTCTAAAGGTAAAATCGGAATGGGAGGATATGATATCTATAAAAGCACCGGAGAGAAAACGAGATGGAGTAAATCGGAAAACTTAAAGTATCCTTTGAACTCTACCAGCGATGATTTTTACCTGTATACCAAGGATGGAAAGTTCGGTTATCTTTCTTCTAACAGAAAGGGAGGAGCCGGAGACGATGATATTTACAGCTTCTCTGATCAAACCTCTCCAATGATGATCCTGGCTTTATCAGGAACAGTATTTGACCAGCAAAGTAAAGCGCGTTTAAATGAGGTTCAGGTCACCTTAACCGATGGCAATGGAATGCAGGTAGCCAGTAAAGCAACCGCCCAGGATGGAAATTTCTTCTTCAATTTAACCAAAGATCAGGATTATAAAGTGACCTTTAATAAACCAGGATATACAGAAGATCTGAAAAGTATAAGCACCAAAGGATTGACTAAATCTGATACGCTAACCATACAGGCTTTCCTGGATAAGGATAAATTTGAACCCGGTAAAACCTATGTGCTGAAAAACATCTATTATGATTTCGACAAATCGAACATCAGGCCAGATGCAGCAAGAGAGCTGGATAAACTGCTGGCTATCCTTAAAGAGAATCCGGGAATTGCAATTGAACTTGGATCGCATACCGACAGTAGGGGAGCAGATCAATACAACCAATGGTTATCTCAAAAAAGGGCAAATGCTGCGGCACAATACCTGATTGACCATGGAATCGACCATTCCCGCATCATCGCTAAAGGATATGGAGAAACGATGTTACTCAATAAATGCGGCAATGGTGTGAAATGCAGTCACGCAGAACACCAGCTCAATAGAAGAACTGAATTTAAGGTGATCAAAAAATAACGTTTTTAAAATCATCAGTACAGCCTGTTTTCTTTTGAAGAAGACAGGCTGTTTTGCTGACTGGCTTTTTTTTAAAGCCGGGTTTGTTTCACTGAATAATTAAGGTTCAGAAAGCCAATCTTCAAAATTGGAAATCAGCAACTGTTAAAAACAATTATCTTGTTTATAATTACTGCTAAAACTATTTAATAACAATTAGATAATCTAAAAGGAATTATTTACTTTGCTGAGATTTTAAAAAACAGAGAACGAATACAATGAATTCAAGTTCAATAAAACTACCTTATATAGGTGTGGATATAGGAGGTTCGCACATTACTGCTGCCCATGTTGATGCTACTACATTTAAGGTAATTGAAAATACCCTGAAAAGGGAAAGAGTAGCTGCTATGGATAGTTTAGAAGTGATTATTCAATCCTGGCTGAATGTCCTTTCTACATTGATTGTCCGTGATAACGGGGAAAGTACAAAAATAGGTATTGCCATGCCAGGACCTTTTGACTATGAAAAAGGGATCTCCATGATGCAGAACCAGGAAAAATATGATGCACTGTACGGAGTAAATGTAAAAGAAATCCTGGCAAAACGCCTCGATATCCCTGAATCAGACATTGTGTTCATTAATGATGCAGAAGCTTTTTTAAGAGGTGAACTGGCCTCAGGAGCAGCAGCAGATAAAGAAAGAGCAATCGGGATCACCTTAGGTACCGGACTGGGTTCTACCAGCAATGGCAGCGGGATCACCCGTGATATGAACTGGGCCTTCCGCCCCTTTAAAGACAGCATCGCTGAAGAGTATATTTCTACACGCTGGTTCCTGAAAAAATATAAAGAGATCACCGGTAAAGAAGTTAAAAACGTAGAAGTTCTGCTGGAAGTCGCTGATCAAGCAGTGAAAAATGAAATATTTGAAGAATTTTCAGACAATCTCAGTATCTTTCTGAATGATTTTATTGCACAGGAACAACCACAAGTGGTGGTGATCGGTGGTAACATCGCAAAGACCTGGGACCATTTTATCGGCTTGCTAACAGCTAAAATCATAGACAAAACTGTAGCAATCAGACAGAGTGAGATGTGGGAAGATGCGGCACTGGTAGGTGCAGCCAATGCATTAGCTTAATCAAACAGATGAAAAAATACTTTTTTATTGCAGGGTTATTAGCCCTGCTCAGTCCTGTTGCTGCGAAAGCTGCAAAAGTAGATACGCTGCAGACGTATAGCACTGCAATGAAAAAGAACATTAAAGCAGTAGTGATCCTGCCAGAAGGTTACGATCAGCAAAAGAGTTATCCAAGCGTCTACCTGCTGCATGGCTATGATGATACTTATAATGCCTGGGTAAACTATGTACCGGATATTAAAAAGTATGCAGACGAGTTTCAGATGATTCTGGTGTGTCCCGATGGAAATTATGCAAGCTGGTATTTTGACAGCCCGATAGATCCCAAATGGAAATATGAGACTTATGTGAGTCTGGAGTTACCTGGACAGATCGATGCCAAATATAAAACGATAAAAGATCGGAAAGCCCGTGCCATTACCGGACTGAGTATGGGCGGTCACGGTGCACTTTACCTTGCTTTTAAACACCAGGATGTATTTGGTGCTGCGGGAAGTATGAGTGGAGGAGTAGATATGACGCCTTTCCCCCTTAAATGGGAAATCGCCAAAAGATTAGGCAGCTACGCCGAATATCCGGAGCGATGGAAACAGAATAGCATCGTTAATATGACGCATCTGCTGGTTCCAAATCAACTGGCTTTAATCATCGACTGTGGGAAGGATGATTTCTTCCTCGGGGTTAATAATAAACTCCATGAAGATTTAACCTACCATAATATTCCACACGATTACATCGTCAGACCCGGCGCACATAATTTTGATTACTGGAAAAATGCCGTCGTTTATCAGTTGCTGTACTTCCGTAATTTCTTTAATAAAGCATAGATATTTCGACGATGAGCCGATTAATTTAGTTAATCGGCTCATAAAATCGCTATATTTGAGCCGATTAACTAAATTAATCGGCTCATGATGTACAATTGGGAACTGCCAGATTGGCCAAATTTCAAGTATCAGCTGCAAAACTTAGAACCAATATGGTACGAATTTGCTGTAGAAACAGGAGAGGTAAATGGCATGCTAAACGCATTGCCTAATACCATGCAGCAGGAAACATTAATGCAGTTGATGTTAACAGAAGCCATTAAAAGTTCCGAAATAGAAGGAGAATATTTAAGTCGTACAGATGTAATGTCCTCTATAAGGAATAATTTAGGCCTTAATCCTGTTCCTGAACCGTTATCGGATCAAAGGGCCGCAGGAATTGGGGCTTTGATGGTTGATGTAAGAAAGACCTATAAATTGCCGCTTACCACTGATAAACTGATGGAATGGCATCAGCTTCTAATGAGTTCATCCAAAGGAATAAATGCTGGAAGCTGGAGAAAAGGCCTTGAACCTATGCAAGTGATATCAGGCCGAATCGGAAAGGAAACCATTCATTTTGTGGCCCCGCCATCTGAGCGGGTTCCTGCAGAAATGGATGCCTATCTCGATTGGTTTAATCATACGGCTCCCGATGGAGCCATGGAAATTTCTAATCCAATCATTAGAGCGGCTATTGCACATTTATATTTTGAATCTATTCATCCTTTTGAGGATGGAAATGGACGTATGGGACGAGCGATTGCAGAAAAAGCATTATCGCAGACTATGGGCAGACCAGTAATGCTCAGCTTGTCCAGAACGATAGCCGCAAATAAAACGATCTATTATGATGCTTTGGCTTTAGGACAGCAAAGCAATGAAATCAGTCCATGGATAAAATATTTTGCTGAACTAAGCCTGGATGCGCAAAAGCAAGCAAAAATGCTGGTCGACTTTTCTTTGCAAAAAACGCTCTTTTTTGATCGCTTTAAAATACAATTGAATGATCGCCAATTGAAAGTCATCAGGAAAATGTTGGATGCAGGCCCCGCAGGTTTTGAAGGAGGGATGACTGCAAAAAAATATATTGCTATCACTAAGGCTTCAAAGGCTACAGCAACACGGGATTTACAATTGCTGACAGAGTTAAAAGTTTTCAGCCCAAGGGGGGCAGGTAGAAACATACATTATACGCTAAACCTGTAAAATAACAAAGGCCCCTGCTTCAACAGCAGGGGCCTTATCATTTATTTTATTTGAACAAAGTATTATTCAATACTTCCTTCTTCTTTTTTCTTTTTCTTACCTGGGCTTTTGTTCTCTACCACAATCTGATCATTTTCTTTGTTGTAGTCAATTTCCAGCGTATCGCCATCATTGATTTCACCTTTTAAGATTTCTTCCGCAATAGGATCTTCCAGATATTTCTGAATGGCGCGTTTTAACGGTCTGGCACCAAAATTAATGTCGAAACCTTTATCAGCGATGAATTCTTTTGCTCTATCAGTTAATTTCACTTCATAACCTAAGTTATGAACTCGACCGAACAATGATTTCAATTCAATGTCAATGATTTTGAAAATTTCATCTTTACCTAAAGTATTGAAAACAACTACATCATCCACACGATTCAGGAACTCAGGAGCGAAAGCACGTTTTAATGCATTTTCAATCACGCCTCTAGAATGCGCATCTACCTGGTTGGTTTTAGCCGTAGTAGAGAAACCAACACCTTGTCCGAAATCTTTCAACTGACGTGCGCCAATATTAGAAGTCATAATGATGATCGTATTTCTAAAATCTACTTTGCGACCCAGACTGTCCGTCAACTGTCCCTCATCCAATACCTGTAGCAAGATATTGAATACATCCGGATGCGCTTTTTCAATCTCATCCAATAGAATCACTGCATAAGGTTTGCGACGTACTTTTTCTGTCAGCTGTCCACCTTCTTCATAACCTACATATCCCGGAGGCGCACCCACTAGACGGGATACCGCAAATTTCTCCATGTACTCACTCATGTCGATTTGAATTAGTGAATCATCACTGTCGAACATGAAACGCGCAAGCTCTTTTGCCAATTCAGTCTTACCAACACCAGTAGGGCCTAAGAAGATGAAGGAACCAATTGGTTTCTTCGGATCTTTCAATCCTGCTCTGGTACGTTGAATAGCCTTAGTTAACTTCTTAATCGCCTCATCCTGACCGATAATTTTTGTTGCTACCGTGTCGTACATATTCAACAGCTTAGCGCTGTCTGTTTGTCCTACACGCTGCAATGGAATACCTGTCATCATAGAAACTACCTCCGCCACATTATCTTCCGTTACGGTATAACGTTTGGTTTTAGTATCCGCTTCCCATTCTGCTTTCGCACGATCCAGCTCCTCTAAAAGATTCTTTTCAGTATCTCTCAATTTAGCAGCCTCTTCGTATTTCTGGCTTTTTACAACTTTATTCTTTTCAAGCTTGATTTCTTCAATCTTGTTTTCAATCTCAATGATGTTCTCAGGAACATGGATGTTCGTTAAATGCACCCTTGACCCAGCCTCATCTAAAGCATCAATCGCTTTATCCGGCAAGAACCTGTCAGTAATGTACCTTGAAGTTAAGGCCACACAAGCATTAATAGCCTCATCAGTATAAGTCACCCCATGGTGATCCTCATATTTTTCTTTAATACGATTCAGGATCTCAATGGTCTCATCTGGTGTAGCAGGTTCAATCATTACTTTTTGGAAACGACGGTCTAATGCCCCATCTTTCTCAATATACTGACGGTACTCATCTAAAGTAGTCGCTCCAATACATTGAATTTCGCCCCTTGCCAAAGCAGGTTTGAACATATTAGAAGCATCTAATGAGCCTGAAGCACCACCGGCACCAACAATCGTATGGATTTCATCAATAAACAGGATGACATCCGTAGATTTTTCCAGCTCATTCATCACCGCTTTCATACGCTCCTCAAACTGACCTCGGTATTTAGTTCCTGCCACTAAAGAGGCAAGATCTAAGGTCACCACGCGTTTGTTGAACAATACTCTGGACACTTTTCGTTGAACAATACGTAAAGCAAGACCTTCTGCAATCGCAGATTTACCTACTCCAGGTTCACCAATTAAAATTGGATTGTTCTTTTTACGACGTGACAAAATCTGCGATACACGCTCAATTTCTTTTTCACGACCTACGATAGGATCCAGACGGTTTTCCTCTGCTGCTTTCGTTAAATCTCTTCCGAAATTATCTAATACCGGAGTCTTAGATTTAATGTCAGAAACCTTTTTAGGACTGCTGAAGCTCTCTTCCTCACGATAATCATCATCACCACCAGTTGAGGCGCTGTTTTGAGTCTCATCTCTGAAACCATTTTTATTCACTTCAACTTCCTGTTTGAAAATCTCGTAATTGATGCTGTACTGCAATAAGATCTGAGAAGCAATATTATCATCGTCACGTAAGATGGACAGTAACAGATGTTCTGTTCCAATCAGATCGCTCTTGAAGATTTTAGCCTCCAGATACGTGATCTTTAAAACTTTTTCGGCTTGCTTAGTCAATGGGATGTTTCCCAGATTGACCGTCACACTGGACGTACCTCTAACCGAATCCTCTATTGAGCGACGTAGCTTCGAAGTGTCTACACCCAGCGATTTTAATATCTTTATGGCCATACCATCGCCTTCGCGAATAAGGCCCAACAAAAGATGTTCTGCGCCTATGTAATCGTGACCTAATCTCAGGGCTTCTTCCCTGCTAAAAGATATCACGTCTTTTACTTGTGGAGAAAATTTAGCTTCCATATATACCTTTCTAAATCGGGAATGCTCTAAACTATAAAATTTGTTTTATAATCAGGCAGCCCCCGATTCTTTTATTTTATCAACAATTACGCCATTGGGAAGGAAACGGATGTTGGAACTGCCGATATTTCATGAATCTTACCAATTACTGACTTAATTGGTTACTTTCCCTAACCCACAAGCAAATATGTCAGCATAAATATACGAAATTCTGGATTGATATCATGGCCTTCTTTTTTAGATTCCAACGTTTGTAAACTTAATTGTGCGTCAAAACTTCTACAAATGAAACTCAGTTATTGTACTTGTAGGTCAGTCTATTAGCTAATTGTAATAGATACATAGATATCTATATATGTTAACATCTGTGCTGCCAAGTAAGGAATCGAATGTATATCTGCTAAACAAATTTTTTAATGGGCTTTACATCCTTATCTTTGCAGAAATTGACCCCGACTAAATAACATCAGGTTGAGGTTTTCCATTACCATATTCAATAAATTAAAGTAACCGCCTTTTTATAGGCATGAAATATAATAAGTAACTATGTCAGACGAAAAAATAATATTTTCAATGGCGGGGGTAAATAAGATTTATCCACCCCAAAAGCAAGTTCTAAAGAACATTTACCTTTCCTTCTTTTATGGTGCCAAAATTGGTGTCATCGGTCTGAACGGATCTGGTAAGTCCTCTCTTTTGAAAATTATCGCCGGTTTGGACAAATCATACCAGGGAGAAGTCGTTTTTTCTGCTGGATATACTGTCGGTTACCTGGCGCAGGAACCTATCCTGGATGAAAATAAAACCGTTAGAGAAGTAGTAGAAGAAGGAGTAGCAGAAATTACTGCCATCCTGAAAGAATACGAATCTATCAATGAGCAGTTTGGATTACCTGAAGTTTATGAAGATGCAGATGCAATGGATAAACTGATGACCAAACAAGGTGAGTTACAAGATAAAATTGATGCTTGTAATGCCTGGGAACTGGACAATAAATTGGAACGTGCCATGGATGCCCTGCGTTGCCCGGATCCGGATGCTAAAATTGGTGTATTGTCTGGAGGTGAACGCCGTCGTGTAGCGATGTGCCGTTTGTTACTTCAGGAACCAGATGTATTGCTACTGGATGAGCCTACGAATCACTTGGATGCAGAAAGTATCGATTGGTTAGAGCAATTCTTAAAAGACTACAAAGGAACTGTAATTGCAGTAACCCACGATAGGTACTTCCTGGATAATGTGGCAGGATGGATTCTGGAGCTAGACAGAGGTGAAGGTATTCCTTGGAAAGGAAATTATTCTTCCTGGTTAGATCAGAAAGCAAAACGCCTGGCTCAGGAAGAGAAAACAGAAAGCAAACGTCAGAAAACATTAGAACGTGAGTTGGAATGGGTACGTATGGCACCAAAAGCCAGACATGCTAAATCTAAAGCGCGTTTATCAAACTATGATAAATTAGCCTCTGAAGATTCTAAAGAAAGAGAAGATAAACTGGAACTGTTTATTCCTGCGGGACCAAGATTGGGTAACGTAGTGATTGAAGCAAATAACATTACTAAAGCATATGGCGATAAGCTGTTGTTTGAAAACTTAAGCTTCTCCCTGCCTCCAGCTGGTATTGTTGGGATTATCGGCCCCAATGGTGCAGGTAAAACTACCTTGTTCCGATTGATCACACAGCAGGAAACTCCTGATAGCGGAACTTTCCGCGTAGGTGAAACCGTAGCACTGGGTTATGTGGATCAAATGCACAACGACCTTGATCCGGATAAAACAGTATATGAAAATATCACTGATGGTTTAGATAACATTCAGCTGGGCAATAAAGCAGTAAGCGGAAGAGCTTATGTGTCTAAATTCAACTTTAATGGTGGGGATCAGCAGAAAAAAGTAGGGGTGCTTTCCGGTGGAGAACGGAACAGGGTTCACCTGGCCATTACTTTGAAAAAAGGTGCCAACGTATTGTTACTGGATGAGCCAACCAATGATATCGACGTAAATACGTTGAGAGCATTGGAAGAAGCATTAGAGAATTTTGGTGGTTGTGCGGTAGTGATTAGTCACGATCGTTGGTTCTTAGACCGTATCTGTACACACATTCTTGCTTTTGAAGGTGATTCTCAGGTTTACTTCTTCGAAGGTAACTATAGCGATTACGAAGAAAACCGTAAGAAAAGACTAGGTGATGTCACACCACACCGTCTGAAATATAAAAAACTAGTATAAATATCTGGTTCACTATACAAATCGAAAGCGGCTGCTCCGAAAGGAAACAGCCGCTTTTTGTAAGATAAAATATTACTTAATTATTAGAACTTACGTCTGATTTTCTCTAATAACTCCTTAGTCTTTTTAACTCCTTCATCTTCCGATAGTACACTGCCTTCATATTCTATCCCAACAATTCCAGACCATTTGGCGGCTTTGATGATTTCAAACATCCTGGTATAATCGATGTCTTTTTCTTCTCCATCAGCAAGGAAATCATGCGTTTTCGCACTTACGCCTTTTGCATAAGGCATCAGCTCCTGCACGCCCAGGTATTTGTCATACTCCTTATCCGCACTGATCCTGAAATTCCCAAGATCAGGCAGGGTACCGCAATAGGGATTGTTCACGCCCTTAATGACTGCAGATAACCATTTCCCATCAGAAGAATAACCACCATGATTTTCTACAATCACATTGATCTTCTGTTTCTTTCCATATTCACTTAATTTTCCTAAACCATCAATTGCTGCAGTTTTAACCTCATCAGCTGTGCCTTTACCTGCCGCATTCACACGAATGGTTTTACAACCTAGATATTTCGCAGCATCAATCCATTTATAATGGTTTTCAACTGCCGTTAATCTCGCTTTATCATCAGAATCACCCAAACTACCTTCTCCATCAATCATGATCAGGTGATTTTGAATGCCCTCACTGTCCGTACGGTCTTTAAGCTCCTTTAAATAAGCTTTATCAGTCTCTTTCTTATTGAAGAAAGGGCTTACATATTCTACAATATTAATCCCGAACTCTTTTTTAGCTTTTAATGGAAAATCCATATTGGTCAGCTTTCCAGCAAATAGCGCCCTGTGAAAGGACCATTCCGCCAGGGAAATCTGAAAAAACTCTTTCTTTTCAAAAGCAAAAGTATCCAAAGGGATAACGGAAGTTAGACCTGCAGCTGCTGACAATAAGCCTAGATCTTTAAGAAATTTTCTACGGTCGTTTGTTTTCATTTGTGTTTGGTTTAGGGGTTGATCTTACAAGGTATTAATTTCTTATTGTAAAAAAAACACTTTCTAAAAAAGACGTATAAACACCTATCTGAGCATTAATTCCACATAACTTAGTGTGCGTTTCACACATTTTCTTAATTAAAGCGGGCTCAGATTTTTTTTTCTAGGTAAATGCTTCTATTTTAGGGAAGGAATAGGTTAGGTTAAAATATCAATTGTATCAAAATCTTATAAATGAAACTCAACAAATTATTAGCAGTTCCGCTATTGGTAGCTGCTTTTTCTGCCTCCGCTCAGGAGAAACATCAACCTTATCAACAGCAGATTGATGGCACAAAATTAAACTTTGAAATGCGGGCCATCCCAGGAGGAGAATTCCTGATGGGCAGCAAAAAGGGGAAAACTGATGAAATGCCGCAGCATACAGTAACCATAGACCCTTTCTGGATGAGTACTTATGAAGTAACCTGGGATATTTACGAACCCTTCTTATATAAAGATTACGAAACTACGCATAGTACCGGCGCCGTTCCAGCAAATGTAGATGCCGTAACCCGTCCAACTAAACCTTATCTGGACATGACTTTTGGGATGGGAAAAGAAAATCATCCAGCCTTAGCCATGACAAATTACAATGCCATCCAGTATTGTAAATGGCTTTATGCCAGAACAGGAGTATTTTATCGCCTGCCAACGGAAGCAGAATGGGAATATGCCAGCAGAGCAGGAAGTACAACCGACTATGCTTTCGGCAATGAACCTTCTAAATTGGGAGAATATGCCTGGTATAAAGAAAATAGCGGGGGCAAAACCCATGAAGTGGGAAAAAAGAAACCAAATCAATGGGGACTATACGATATGTATGGTAATGTTGGCGAATGGACCTACGACCAGTATCGCCCGGATTTCTACGCCAGCGTAAAAGGAGCAAACAGTAAAAACCCGGTAGCAGTACCAGATCA
The DNA here is from genome assembly GCF_019802255.1 of Pedobacter polysacchareus. Lineage (GTDB taxonomy): Bacteria > Bacteroidota > Bacteroidia > Sphingobacteriales > Sphingobacteriaceae > Pedobacter > Pedobacter polysacchareus. The sequence goes on from NZ_JAHYSS010000004.1 coordinate 793,866, forward strand.
GCTGTATGCACATGTGATCCGCGGCGGATCCTATGATGATGGCGCAAAAGAATTACGCTCTGCTGCCAGACTGGCCTCAGATCCGGTATGGAAACAATTAGATCCGCAGATTCCAAAAAGTAACTGGTGGTTTCCTGAAGCACCTTTTATAGGAATGCGTCTGGTTAGACCTGTTACACCACCCTCAAAAGCAGAAATCGAAGCCTATTACAATAAGCCGGTGATCTCTGATTTTTAGAAAAGAACTCACATATTAACAACCAAATAAAAACCAAACCAAATTATGAATAATGAAGATTTACGCGACAAGCGCCGTGACTTTTTAAAAACATCCGCCCTGGTGGCAGGGGGCGTTATGCTCAACCAATTCGCCTTTGCAGGAGGGCATTCCTCTACCGATGATACCATTAAAATCGCATTGATTGGCTGTGGTGATCGTGGAACTGGTGCTGCCTTTCAGGCATTAAGCACGAAACAAAATATTAAATTAGTAGCCATGGCTGATGCTTTTCAAGATCGCATGGACAACAGTTATAAAGTGCTTTCTGAGAAATTTAAAGAAAAAGTTGATGTTCCCGCAGAACGTAGGTTCGTTGGTTTCGATGGCTATCAGAAAGCAATTGCATTGGCAGATGTCGTATTATTAGTGACGCCTCCAGGGTTCAGACCTACCCATTTTGAAGAAGCAGTGAAACAAGGAAAACATGTATTTATGGAAAAACCAGTAGCAGTAGATGCACCAGGTGTCCGTAAAGTCCTTGCAGCAGCAGAATTGGCAAAAAAGAAAAAATTAAACGTAGTGGTTGGACTGCAGCGCAGGTACCAGGCGAATTACAGAGAAACCTTAAAACGTATCCAGGATGGTGCAATAGGGGAAGTCATGAGTGGACAGGTGTACTGGAATAGCGGTGGTGTTTGGGTGAAAAAACGTCAGCCACAGCAAACAGAAATGGAATACCAAATGAGAAACTGGTATTACTTCAACTGGTTATGCGGAGACCATATCGTAGAACAGCACGTACACAATATTGATATTGCCAACTGGGTGAAAAATGCTTACCCGGTTTCTGTTCAGGGAACAGGTAGCCGCGCCTGGAGAACAGGTAAAGACTACGGCGAGATTTATGACAACCATGCGGTAGAATTAACCTATGCCGATGGTGCGGTCATCTACAGCCAATGCCGCCATTTTGAAGGTATTGCCAACCGTGTGGATGAAACATTCCAGGGAACAAAAGGACGTACCTATTTATCGGCAGGAAACAATGGCGTAATTTGGGATCTGAAAGGAAAAGAATTATTTAGCCACCCAACAAAAGGAAACGCAAATCCTTACCAGACAGAACATGATGAGTTATTTGCAGCGATCGCAAAAGGTGACTATAAGTTTGCTGATGCAGAACGTGGTGCGAAAAGCTGTTTCACAGCCATCATTGGTAGATATGCAACCTATTCCGGACAAACCATTAAATGGGATGAAGCTTTACAGGCCAACAATAGCTTGATGCCTGATGAATTGAGCTGGACCGCAAATCCAAAACTAATGCCGGATGCAAATGGGCTGTACCCAATCCCAACTCCGGGTAAATCTAAAATAATTTAAGTCGGAACTGCTGGTGGCAGGAATCCATAAATCGGCTTTGCTATTATTACCGCTGCTGATCTCGCTTTTTACTAAGAAAGCAGATCAGCAGCAGTATAGTATTCATGGCTATGCTCAGGGAACAGATTATTCCGTTAAATATTTCGCGACGGATAGCATCGTCACAAAAGCATCCATTGACAGCATCTTAATCAAGATCGACTCTTCTATGTCGCTCTATAAACCCTATTCCCAGATCAGCCAGTTCAACAGGAGTCAGACCGGGATGCGCATCGATGATCATTTTGCTGCGGTCATGCGTAAATCATTTGAAGTTTACCAGAAAACAAATGGAAAATTTGATGTGACTGTCGCGCCATTGGTTCAAGCATGGGGCTTTGGCCCAAAACCAGTGACTGTTTTTCCGGATTCCGCCCAGATCAAGCTGCTATTGCAAAATGTAGGAATGGACAACCTGAGCCTAAAAGGAAACTACCTGAAAAAGAAAAAGCCAGCCATTACCATAGACCTGAACGGCATCGCGCAGGGATATAGTGTGGATGTCGTAGCAGACTACCTTTTGAAAAAAGGAATTCGCTCTTTTATTGTCGAAATTGGTGGGGAACTGAGGGTGGAAGGTCCGAAACCTGATGGATCTGTGATGAGAATAGGAATTGAAGGGCCAGCAGCATCTAGTATCGATGAGCCGGAAATCAGACATGTACTCAGTTTTAGCACAGGAGCAATCACCACTTCCGGTAATTACAGAAAATACCTGCAGCGCGGGAAAGGGAAAATTGCCCACCTGATCAATCCTAAAACAGGTTATCCCCTGGATAATCAACTGATCAGTGCCACAATTTTTGCAAAAGATGCGATCACCGCTGATGGATATGACAATGCCGTCATGGCCATGAGCGTAGAAGAAGCCCTGGCCTTTGTGGCCAGTCAGAAAGGAATGGAAGCCTACCTGATTTACCATCGTAAAGATGGCAGAGTAGCCGATACCCTGACCAATGGCTTTAGAAAAATGATTTTAATTAAATAACTATTCAATACCTTTTTAAAATACTAATCATGAACAGAATAGAATTTTTAAGAAATACGGCGATAGCTACCGGTGCATTGTTAACCGGATCAGCTGTAAACGCAGTGGCAGATCCTGCTGCAGCCAATTCTTTCCATGGAACAGCAGGGAAAACATTTAACCTGGACTATGCACCGCATGAAGGAATGTTTGCCAATAATGCAGGTAAAAGTTTTCTGGACCAGATTCGTTTTATGCACGATCAGGGATTCAGATCTATAGAAGATAACGGTTACCTTAGAAGGTCTTTAGAGGAGCAAACCAAAATTGGTGAGCTATTGGCCAAATTGGGAATGACCATGGGCGTGTTTGTAGTAGATGGCGGCGACAATTGGAAAACTTCCCTGACTACCGGAAAAAAGGAATTTAAAGATAAATTTATAGATACCTGTAAGCTTTCTGTAGAAGCAGCAAAACGCTGTAATGCCAAATGGCTGACGGTGGTTCCCGGTTTTTATGAACGTAGACTGCCTTATGGAAATCAAATGGCCAATGTAGTGGATGCGATGAGGGCAGGAGCAGAGATCTTTGAACCACATGGGTTAATTATGGTACTGGAAACCTTAAGTGATACGCCGGAACTTTTCCTGCAGCAAACACACGAAACTTTTAACGTTTGCAAAGCCGTTAACAGTCCGTCCTGCAAAATCCTTTACGACATTTACCACATGCAGAAAACAGAAGGTAACCTGATCGTGAATATGGATCGCTGCTGGGACGAAATTGCTTACATCCAGATTGGAGACAATCCAGGTAGGAAAGAACCCACTACCGGAGAGATCAATTACAAGAATTTATTTAAACACATCCATGCAAAAGGTTATAAAGGAGTCATGGGTATGGAACATGGCAATTCCAGACCAGGTAAAGAAGGGGAACTACGCGTGATCCAGGCCTACCGTGAAGTCGATAATTTCCTGGCCTAAAATAAAAACTAGCTTAAAATAAACTAAACTGGGTTCCGGGAACTTTAAATAAACCGGAGTCCAGTTTAAAACGCACTTCATTTAAATGGTTCAGTCGACAATGAAGCTTAAAATTGTCATTGATCAGCTTGGCAATATGGCCATCTCCCCGCATTCTTTCTCCAAATCTGCTGTCGTTCACATTCCCCCCGTGACAAGATTGGATCAGGTGCCATACTTTTTCAAATCTATCCGGATAATTTTTACGAAGCCAGTCTTCAAAAATGCCACCAATAGCCCCATTGAGCCTAACCACCGTGTAACCTGCAGAGCGTGCACCAGCATTGGCAATCGTTTTCAAGATGGTTGGAATCTCATGGTCGCTCAATCCAGGAACAAGCGGCGCAACCATCACACCCATCGGAATCCCCGCTTTACTCAGCTCTTCCACTACTTTTAGCCTCTGTTTGGCTGTAGTGGTTCTGGGCTCCATCTTTTGCCGTAATTGCTCGTTTAAGCTATTGATCGATACGTAAACCATGCACAGGTTTAACTTTGCCATCTCCGACAAAATATCCATATCGCGAAGAATGAGGGAATTTTTCGTGATCATCCCAATCGGCTGACGGTATTCCAGGGCGATTTCCAGCAACTGCCTGGTGATTTTGAATTGTCGTTCTGCCGGTTGATAACAATCTGTATTGCCAGAAAGAGAAATAACGGAAGCATCCCAGCCTTTGCGCTCCAGAAATTTTTTGAACAGCATTGGTGCATCCTTCTTGACCACAATCTTGCGCTCGAAATCAAGTCCGGCGCTAAAGCCCCAATACTCATGTGCATTACGGGCATAACAATAAGTGCAGCCATGTTCACATCCCTGGTAAGGATTCAGTGAATATGCCATCCCAACATCGGGACTGTCCACTTTGTTGACAATAGATTTACTCTGACCAAAGATAAAAGTAGTTTTATGGTCTGTTTCCTCCCAATCGTCTATTCCTTCCTGATGATCTTTGACATAACTATCCTTTGCAAACCTGTTGTGAGGGTTGAATTGTGCACCTCTTCCCTTAAAATAACTTTCACCCGTTTCTTCCTCTAATTTCATTAGTTAAAATTACTAATAATATTAGCAATCTGCAAGTCGCTATTTTGATTCTGTAGTAGAAATATAATTCCTGGGTACGGTGTCAGCCATCTTTTCATAAGCCCAGAAACCACTAAAAAGTGAAGATTGTGCATTATACATGCCGCCATCCATATAAAATTTAATAGGTGGCTGAAGTAAAAGAATAGTAGATATTTGATAGTTAGGGATGTCTAATGGACGGTTGATCGCATGATTTGACATTTCTGTATACCCCTTAGTTTCCCTTTCATTGGTATAGATGACATAAAGGTCATCACTGAAATTAATCGTTTTCAAATCATGATTTAATGTTTTTACCAAGGTGTCAGTCAGGATTTCCGCCCGGTTTAATATTTCTATAGTTTTTGGTACAGCTTGCTGTTTACGCCAGTAAGCAATAGAATCATTTAAAGGGGAGCTGCCTGGTTTAGCAAAAATAAGGTCTAATCTGGTCAAGGGGTTTCCAGGCTTGAAAAGCTGTCTCAGTTTTGCATCAATCAGGCTATCCGGATAACGGTTTTTATTGGGTACCTTTGCAAGTTTATGAATGATAAAACCATCAGCAGCGGTGCTGTTCCGATATAAGGAACGGAAAAAATGCTGAGAAGAACCTAAATAGGCAATCTCTCTTTTATTGGCCCAGTTTTTCCTTTGATTTTTTGATCCAGGCAAATCCTCGTAAGTAGGAAAGCCCGAATAGTAGACAATATTGCGTTTAAAGTCACGCTCAAAGTTATTCAGCAGGTATTTGATGCGGTAACCCAATGATTTGTTTTCAATAATCAGAAACTCATTGGCAGTAACTGTCAGTACGTTTTCTGCCTTATTATAATCTGTTTGAAGTACCTGAGGATTCAATAATTTGCACTGTACGGAGTTTGGGGTCATTCCTATGAATTGCTGCAGGAATATTTTGATGTAGCGATCCCGGTTAGGATCCGCTTTAATCACGACCTCCCGGAGTTGAATGGTGTTCTCCAGCAAGATCACCGCAATTTTCGCAGATTTATTGGAGATGACTACATTTTTACTGAGCGGAAGATAACCCATCATCTCGATTAACACATCGTAGTTTCCAGCATTCAAGCCTGGGAGCACAAATTCACCCTCATTATTCGTAACCGTAGCCATTTTATAACTACTCAGGTAAACGCCGGCGCCGGGAATAGGTTTCCCTTCTTTATCCCGTATCGTTCCGGAAATGTTAAAACTGTTTTGGCCGTAACTACTCAGCCCTATCAATAAGAATAAACTACAAAAGCGTAACCATTTCGTCATAAACTAATGTAGTTAAAGCTTTATAAACTGTAAAGAAAAATTAAATAATTTTTATGAATTTAATAGCCCAGAAGTTCCTTCGCATTGGCGATGGCCGGAAGGCCAGGATCTTTGCCGCTTAGCATTTCTGCAATCACATGAATGCGCTCTTCAGGAGCCAGTCTGCGGATTCCTGTAGTAGGACGCACACCTTTCTCATTTTTGTAAACAAAATAATGTGCCTCTCCTTTAGCTGCAATTTGAGGCAAATGGGTGATGCACATCACCTGCATATTTTTCTCCAGATCGCCGATTACATCACCTACACGTAAAGCAGTCTCGCCTGAGATACCCGTGTCAATTTCATCGAAAATCAAAGTAGGTAATGCCGTATGCTTGGCCATAATAGATTTTAAAGCTAACATCAACCTGGAAAGTTCTCCACCAGAGGCCACTTTTCCAACTGGTGCTGGTGGCTGACCGCTATTCGCAGAAAATAACAGCACTACATTGTCCTTCCCATCCTTATTCAGCTCCTCTAAAGGTGTTTTTACAATTTTGATTTTTGCATTTGGCATCCCCACTAATTGCAATACAGCGGCCACTTGATTTTCAGTCGCAATGATAGATTGACCTCGATCGGCTGATAAAGTCGCTGCCATTTGCTCCAATTGTTCTTTCAACTGAGCAATCTCCTGGTTTAAGCGATCAATTTCTTCATCGCTGCTCAGTAGATTGTTTAAATTATCAGAAAGCTTCTGATGAATGCCCATCAGCTCTTCAATACTATTGACCTTGTGTTTTTGTTCTAAAGTATATATCACATCAAGCCTGTTGTTGATCTCTTCAATTCTGGAAGGATTAAAAACGGTGCTTTCTTCGAGGTTTAAAGTTTCTGCTGCGATGTCTTTTAATTCAATTAATGCAGAACGAAGACGTTCATTGAGTAAGGCATAGTCTGGGTTAAAACGTTCTATTGCCTGGATCTGAACAATGACTTCTTTTAAAACCGGTAATGCAGATACTTCCTGATCAGAAAGTAAACTATATGCATTGACCAAACTCCTCTTAATACTCTCCGCATTGTTGAGCGTTTGTAATTCTATTTCCATCAAACTCTGCTCATCAGCTTTCAGGTTGGCATTTTCCAGTTCATTGAATAGAAACTGCTCATAATCCTGCCTGCTTTTCGCTTCATCAGCTGCGGTTTGCAAGGCGGCAAGATGCTGTAAATGCTTTTTGTATTGTTTGTAACCTTTGCGATATTGTGCCAATAGCGACTGATGATCCGCCAAAGTATCTACTACCGACAATTGAAAACCTGGATCATTGATTTCTAAAGTCGCGTGCTGCGAGTGAATGTCTATCAATTTCTCTCCAACTTGTTTCATTACGCCAAGTGTAACCGGCGTATCATTGATGAATGCCCTGGATTTACCATCGGTAGAAATCTCTCTCCTTAGAATAGTTTCTTCATAGAAATCAATGTCGTTCTCTTCAAATAAAGAGTGTAAAGTGTCATCAGTCAGTAGAAACTGACCTTCTATGATACATTTTTTCTCCTGATTAAAGAAATACTTGGTTTCTGCGCGTTGTCCTAAAATGAGGGAGAGGGCACCCAGCATAATGGATTTACCAGCACCAGTTTCCCCGGTGATGATGTTTAAACCTTTGTCGAGTTTTAACTCAACACTGTCTATTAAAGCGTAGTTACGGATCGAAAGTTTCTGTAGCATATTACGCTGCTAAAATAAGAAATCTTATGCAATGCCAGTGGTTTCTTTCATATAATAACAGTGCTTTCTTTCACATCATAAAGGCAGAAGATAAATCTTCTGCCTCTAATCTATGGTTTGGTCTAGGTTGCTGAATTACCAGGTTTTCTTCGATTCAGCTTCTTTTTTCTTTTTTAAAGCTTCCACTTCCTGCTCATATTTTTTGCGAAGCTCCTTGTATTCTGTAGAACTTTGAAATGCTCTTTCTTCGGCTATTTTTTTCTTAAATTCAGGAGAATTATAATAAGCAGCGGCTTTTTCAGCATGCTTACCGATTTCTTCCTGCTGTTTTCTCCATTCCGGAGTATCGAATTTTTTAGCCATCTCCTGCGCATTTTTAGCGATATCTTCTTGCTGCTGCTTCCATTCCGGGGAATCAAAGTGCTTTCTCATTTCTTCCGATATTTTCAGGACGTCTTCCTGCTGCTGCTTCCATTCCAGAGTGTTAAACTGTTTTTTCATGGCTTCTGCATTGGCAATAAGGGCTTGCTGCTGTTTTTTCCATGCTGGAGAATCAAACTGTTTTCTGATGTTCTCTGCATTTTTTTGAATATTAAGCTGTTGTTTCTTCCAATCTGCAGTACTAAAGCGCTTTTTGATTTCTTCTGCATTGAGCATGATTTCTGCCTGTTGTTTCTTCCATTCCGGGGAAGATAAGAAAGCTAGACTTGCCTTGGTGGCACTATCTGCCAGGTGTAGGTTATTCCCTAAACTGTCAGGATAATAATAATAGGTTTGCTGGCCATTGTGGTTTTGTTTCACCAAAATGCGCTGGGTCTTTTTCTTTTTTGTGGTGTCAGCAGGCCAGCTTGTTTTCTCCTGAGCAGCTTTCAAAGCTTGAATTTCCTGTTTTTTGAATTTCAATCCTACACCGGCGATTTCCATTTCATGGGTAGCAGTGCTGGTCGTTGTACTTACCGCTTCTGCTTTAGAAGGCTTCACCCATGCCAAAGAAATTACGGTAACAATCGTTAGTGTGATGGCAAAGAACTGCTGCTTTGCGTTCATATAGTTCGTTTTCATGTCTGTAATTCTTTTTATACGTTGATACAAATGTTGATTTGTGCCTGTCGCCGCCATAGAAAGGGCAGGGGCAGATTTGTCTTTCATAATCTCCAGCTTAAGCAAGGCATGGGCATACGTTACCGGCGTCCCGGTAAGCTGTACCACCAGGTCATCGCAGGCATGTTCTCTCTCGATATTGATGAACCTGCCGCTAAGCCAGATGAAAGGATTAAAAAATAAAATGGTTTCTACACCAGTTTTAATAAGATTCAGGAGGTAATCATTTCTGCGGATATGGGAAAGTTCATGGATTAAAATGGCTTCCACTTGTTTCAGGTCCAGTTGTGTGGCCAGGGAAATAGGAAATAAAACAATGGGTTTAAAATAACCCAATACCAGGGGCACATTCACCTGCTCAGAAAGGTAAAAGCCAATCGTTTGTTTCAGGTTTAACTTCCCGCGCATTTCCTCAAATGCGGTGTTCCAGGCTGCTGGAACAGCCAGATGAACCGAGTTTTTAAGCTGCTGCATTTTCTGATAACCCGCCAAAAGAATAACCAGCTGAAATAGCAGGCCGATGCCATAAATGCTCACCAGATAAGGAAAAAGCTGTTCTGCCTTACTGCTGATATTTTGAGGAATGTTGTTCAGGTATTCATAATAAGCAGCGCTGATTTGAAGTTCTGCGCCCTGCTGAGTTCCATTGGCCTGAGGCAACTTGAATATGGAAAAAAAGGTGATGCAAAAGCAAACAAAGATCAGGCATAGCGCAGCATAAGCCAGGTTGTGTTTCCTTGCCGAGCTCAGCTTTGGAAAGGAAATGACGATAAGGAATAACAGGCCATAAATAATGGCTCCTTGCCATAAGGAGTGAAAGATGCTCCATCCGGTTGCTTTGATCAGGTTGTTTACAATTGCTTCCATAATGTTATTTGTCGCTTAGGTTGTCCAGGTATTTTTTAATTGAATCGATTTCATCTTTACTCGCAGAATGGTTTCCTAAAGCCTGCATGACCAAACGTGCTGCGGAACCATTAAATACATTGTCGATCATTTTACTCACCAGGTGCTGCTGGGTTTTCTCCTGATTCACCAATGCACGATAGATATGTGTTTTTGAAGAAGTGTCACGAATCACCAGACCTTTTTCGGCCATGATCTGCATGAGCTTTAAAGTGGTGGTGTAACCTGCCTCTTTGTTCTGCTCCAATATCTCATGTACTTCTCTTACAGTACAATGGCCTTTTTCCCACAATATCTGTAAGATCTCTAATTCGCTTTCCGTGGGTTTAAGGGGGGTAGATGGGTTCATATCTTTTGATGTACGAATTGTTTCGTAATCAAATGTACGAATCTATTCGTAGAAACAAAATAATTCTATAAAAAAAATGAAAAACTACACGAAATTAGTGTTGAATAGGCTATTAACGGGCTTATAGGCCTTGTTTAGCCGGTTTTAAGCCTTCGTATTTATTGAGGTTTGCAGGATCGATTTCTGAGAGCAGCTGATAAGCAGCGATTCTTTCCTGAGGATTGCCAAGAGAAAGGACATTCACCAGCTCGTCTGCCTTGGTAGAAAAATAAACGTTTGGAAAGATAGATCCTATCTTTTGACGGTCCATTTTTGTGAGGCTGGAAAGATAAGTAATGATCTTTTTTGTGCCCTTGTCCTGGTCTTGCTGCAATCTGTCCAGGCCATTAAAGTGATAGTTAAAGATAAAACCCCTCAGCTCTTCAAAGCTATTGTCGAGCAGGTTCTGGTTGAGCCAGTATCTGTTTCTTAAGCCGTCTGAGGCCTTCCATCCATTATTGCCTGATGCTTGTGCCAGATTTAAGGTGTTTTGGGCTTTAATAAAGTACGGTGTTCCACCCAGGTAACTAAAGCTATCTTTATCCAGCCCGATGATGGTATGTGCATAGAAGCCAAGTAAAGAACTTAAGTTGGAAATGAAGTTTAGGTCTGAATAATCAAGTGCCGACCCTTCATTATAATTGAAATCAAAATCTTTGTCGCTGATGTTGAGAATGGTGCTGTTGTAGGCACTGCCATAAACTGGTCTGCTCGATTGGATTTGTGCTTCTGCTTTATAGCCGGAGCCGCCATCCCAGGCCGTTACTGTAATCACGAAATTAGTCTCTATCCGCTCATTTGGCAGGTAAGTCTCATTCGTCCATTTATTATTGTTTAAAAAGTCTCTGATGGTGTTTTGGAGGATCTCTACATTCCGCTTATTCACATTCGGAACAGTAGGAGCAGTTACCGTCACCCGTACATTCAGCTCCTGAGCATGAACTGCAGCCTGACTAAAAAGAAAAACAATAAAGAAGAATAGGAGAGAGCGTTTTTTCATTAATGCACCAGTTTTAATATTTCATTACAAATATCCTTTGCCACCTCCGTCTTCGATTTAGTCTCAAAAACGGTTTTTTCACCTGCTTTATTAAATATAGTGATTTTATTGGTATTCACTTTAAATCCGGCACCTTTGTCGTTCAGAGAATTGAGGACAATCAGGTCCAGGTTTTTCTTGCTGAGTTTCGCTTTGGCATAAGTCTCTTCGTGCTCCGTCTCCAGCGCAAAGCCTACTAAAATCTGTCTTGCTGATTTGACTTGTCCGAGGGTAGCCAGAATATCTGTGGTCTTCTTCAGCTCCAGACTAAACGCTGCACTGTTCTTCTTGATCTTCTGATCTGCGGCAGTCACCGGAGTATAATCTGCTACAGCGGCGCTCATCACCATAATGTCCGTTTGAGGAAAAGCATGTTCACAGGCAGCCAGCATATCAGCCGCACTCACTACATCTATCCTTTTTAAGGTGCTGCTGGTTTTTTCAGCAGTAGGACCAGTGATCAGTGTGACCTCTGCACCTAAAGCTGCAAATACATCCGCAATGGCAAAACCCATTTTCCCCGAAGAGTGGTTGCCAATAAAACGAACCGGATCAATGGCCTCATAAGTGGGGCCTGCAGTAACCAATACCTTTTTGCCCAATAAAGGAAGGCCTTTTTTTGCAGCCTCATTTAGAAAGGAAAGGATTTCTTCTGGTTCAGCCATTCTACCAGCGCCATATAAGCCGCTTGCCAGTTCACCATCACCAGGAGGGATCACCTGATTTCCATAAGAAACCAGCTTTTCTATATTCTGCTGCGTACTTTCATGCTTCCACATGTCCAGATCCATTGCCGGAGCAACAAAAACAGGGCATTTCGCCGATAAGTAAACCGCAGATAAAAGGTTGTCGCAGATTCCTGTAGCCATTTTAGCCAGAGTATTCGCACTTGCTGGTGCAACGACCATGAAATCAGCCCAAAGGCCCAATTCCACATGGTTACTCCAAACACCGGTTTCGGCATCAAAGTATTGCGTATATACAGGGTTTTTTGAAAGGGTAGCCAGGGTGAGCGGAGTAATGAAATTCGCCGCATCGGCTGTAAGGATAACTTTAACGTTTGCGCCAGCCTTTACCAGTAACCTGACCAGTATCGCTGATTTATATGCTGCAATGCTGCCGCAAACGCCAAGAATTATATTTTTATTTTCTAGCATAGTTTTTTAATGCATGAATGCAGTGGAATACCTATGCCTGATCTTATTGCTGCTCTTTAGCAGGGTTTCTGTAGTAAATTTTGTCATTAAGAAACTCATCAATAGCAATTAAGCTCGGCTTTGGCATACGCTCATAATGCTTACTGATTTCGATTTGTTCCCTGTTTTCAAAGATCTCTTCCAGGTTGTCATTTGAAGAAGCAAACTCAGCCAATTTACCGTGTAACTCTTCTTTAATGTTGTTAGAAATCTGATTAGCCCTTTTAGAAATAATTACTAAAGACTCATAGATATTCTCAGTTTTCTGATCTAAATCATTAACATTTCTAGTAACCGTAGTATTCGGTACAGCAGGTTTATTCGTGTTCATTATTTGATGGGGGTTTTAATTGTATTATTGGTACTATCCGCCTTAGCTTCTTTCGCCAACATGGCTTTATATTTTTCCTGATTCTTTTGGAATTCAGCAATTACGCGTTTTGCATGCTCAATACCAGCTTCACTGTCTTCTTTTAAAGACTTAGCATCAGCAATTAATTTGCTCTCTGGATGCGATTCTATAAACTCATTTGCATAAGTAATCGCTTCATTATAACGGTCTTCCTGACGGATTTCAATACTGTTTTTTGCGTAGTTATATTGAGATTTTACAATCAATAAATCCATTTCCTCAGCATACTTAATATCAGGATAGTCGATCTGCGCATTTTTTAATGCGATCACCGCTGATTTATAATTACTGATGTCATAGCCGCCTAAATCATAATATAATCTGGCATTGTCATAAGCTTTCGTCTCTAACTTTCCACGTAAAATTGCAATGTATTTTGTCGCATCCGCAACACGCTCACTTCTTGGATAAAAGTTGATGAACAGCTGTAAAGCGTCAATCGCTGCCCTTGTATTTGCCTGATCTAAAGAAGATTTTGGCGACTCCAGATAGTAACAGTAAGCGCCCAGATACCTGCATTCTTCTGCATATTTACTGGTCGGATAAGTATCCGCAAATGATTTAAACTGGTATCTTGCAGTGGTGTAATCTCTTAGTTTGTAAAGGGTTAGGGCGTAGTAGTAGTTCAAGTCTTCTGCTTCCGCTCTACCTCTGTATTTCTGTGAAAGGTCTTCAAAAAGAATAATTGCTTTCGAATAATTCTTCTTGTTGTAGAGCTTCATCGCCTCCTGATATTTCTTGGCTACATCATTGCTCAATCTGATCTTTTCAAACTGGCTTTTGCAACCCGCGATAGTCAGGGCTATAATGGTGAAACTTAATAGTAATACGTGTTTAATTTTAAACATTCTGCAAAGATAAGTTAATAATACGATAACGTCAATTAAAAATAATAGGACGCTAAGCTATGTAAAGCGATTCATCCTGTCAAACCCTTAACATAATTTAACAAATGAGATTCCTTAAAAGCATCCGCCAATGCGGTAAAGCGGATTAAATATACGTATTTCTGCTGATTTTTAACAGTTCATCAGGATCAGGATACAAAAAATATTACCGCAATTGGAACCTTACCTTTCCGGAGGTAATAAAAACAACTAAATGAGACAAATGCTGGTTTCGTATAGTCCCCGTATTGCCAATATAGTTGATCGTTTAGCCAGTAAGAAATCGATTAATTCTGCTAATTTAGTCGGATTTACAACCAAGTATAGCCATTGCCAATGATGATGAAAAAGACGCTGATTGTTGCCGCTGCACTCTTGTCCTTACAGAGTGTGTCCTATGCCCAACATCAAAACATTTACAGGAAAAACTGGATTGACTTTAATAAAAATGGGAAGAAAGACATCTTCGAAGACCCTGCCCAGGATATTGAAAAGCGGGTGGCCGACCTGCTTTCCCAAATGAATGTGGAAGAGAAAACTTGTCAGATGGCCACACTTTATGGTTATGGGAGGGTATTAAAAGACGAAATGCCGACTGCCGAATGGAAAACAAAGGTCTGGAAAGATGGTATTGCCAATATCGATGAAGCCCTAAACAGTCTCGTCTATAATAAAAAAGCCGAAACGAAATATTCCTACCCCTTCAGCAGGCATGCAGATGCGATAAATACACTTCAAAAATGGTTTATCGAAGAAACCAGGATGGGGATTCCAGTAGATTTTACCAATGAAGCCATCCATGGATTATGCCATGATCGGGCCACCCCATTACCTGCACCCATCAATATCGGAAGTACCTGGAATAAAGCCATGGTGCGACAAGCCGGTTCAATTGTAGGAAGAGAAGCAAAAGCACTAGGGTATACCAATGTCTACGCACCGATCCTGGATCCCGCAAGAGATCAGCGTTGGGGCAGAGTGGTAGAATGCTATGGCGAAAATCCTTACCATATCGCCGAACTCGGTAAACAAATGGTGTTGGGAATCCAGGAAAATGGCGTCGCCGCTACTTTAAAGCATTTTGCTGTCTATAGTATCCCTAAAGGGGGCAGAGATGGTCATGCACGTACCGATCCCCATGTGGCAATGCGTGAATTGCACCAGATTCACCTGTATCCTTTTAGAAGAGTGGTACAGGAAGCCGCACCAATGGGTGTAATGAGCAGTTATAATGATTATGATGGCGTTCCAATCACTGGAAGTCACTATTTCCTGACAGAATTGCTTAGAGAAAAATATGGTTTTAAAGGATATATCGTTTCTGATAGCGAAGCCGTAGAATACATTTTTTCTAAACACCACGTAGTAGATGATTATAAAGGAGCCGTAAAACAAGCGGTAGAAGCAGGCCTAGATGTGCGGACCAATTTCACCATGCCTGAGGAATACATTATGCCTTTAAGGGCATTGATCAAAGAAGGCCGTGTATCGATGAAAACGATCGATGAGCGGGTAGGAAATGTGCTGCGCGTTAAATTCAGGTTAGGGCTTTTTGACCAACCCTATGTGCAGGATACCAAAGGCTCAGACAAATTGGTGCATACCGCGGAAGATGAAGCATTTTCCGCACAGCTGAGCAGGGAATCATTGGTTTTGCTGAAAAATGAAGGAAACCTATTGCCTTTAACATTGAAAAATGTAAAGAAAATCATGGTGACCGGGCCCTTAGCCGCGGAACAGAATTATACGACCAGCAGGTATGGTCCTTCAAATAACCCGATTACCTCTGTGCTTGACGGGCTGAAAAAATATGTAGGTACAGCAGCAACGGTGAATTATGTGAAAGGCTGTGAGATTATTGATCCAACCTGGCCGGAAAGTGAGATCATTCCAACACCATTAACTGCTGAAGAACAAGCCGGAATAGATGCCGCAGTGGCCGAAGCGAAGTTATCAGATGTGATCATTGCAGTAGTAGGCGAGGATGAAAAACGTGTGGGAGAGAGTCTGAGCCGTACCGGATTGAACCTTCCCGGCCGACAATTACAGTTGTTAATGGCCTTACATGCCACAGGTAAACCAGTAGTGATGGTGATGATCAATGGGCAGCCACTCACCATCAACTGGGAAAATAAAAACCTGTCCGCCATATTGGAAGCCTGGTTTCCTGGTCCGCAAAGTGGAAATATCATTGCAGAAACCTTGTTCGGCGATTATAATCCGGGAGGTAAATTACCCATTACTTTTCCAAAATCTATTGGCCAGCTGGAATACAACTTTCCTTTTAAACCTGCATCTCAAGCCGGACAACCGAGCAGCGGAAATAATGGATATGGTAAAACCAGCGTAAATGGTGCTCTATATCCTTTTGGTTATGGTTTAAGTTATACCACTTTCGAATACAGCAACCTTAAAGTGAAGCAGCGCACGCAGCAAGCGGGATCAGTCATTGAAGTGACGGTAGACGTAAAAAATACAGGGAATCGTAAAGGCGATGATGTGGTACAGCTGTACCTGAAAGATATGGTGAGCAGTGTAACGACTTACGACTCCGATTTGCGTGGTTTTGAAAGAGTAGGACTGCTGCCGGGAGAACAAAAAACCGTCCGCTTTATGCTCAACCCAGACGACCTGTCTATTCTAGAGAAGGATATGAACTGGAGGGTAGAACCCGGTAAATTTCGTGTGATGATCGGCCATTCTTCCGAAGACATTAAATTAAAAGAAGAATTTGATATCCTTCCTTAGGGAGGCTTATCTCCCTTTTTCATAAGCTATTTTTAGGAAATTCCGAACCTCTTCATTTAAATCTTCCAATAGATATATCCGCAGGTGATGATTGTAATCATCACTGGCGGGTACCTTTTTGATTTTTCGGAAGCAATGATTATCCTCATAGGCTTGCTTAAATGGGAGCACCACATCTATAAAATCTTTGCCTATTTGAATGATATAGGCAAAGTTTATCCGGTTAGCAATAGAAATCATCGTTTTGGCAGTATGTAAATTTACCTCGCCAATCTCCTGAAATGAGTGCAGCAAGCCTTCGAATAGCGCAATACTATGTGCTGATTTATTTTGTAAAAATGAGGAAATCCCGTTGTCTTCGTAGGTCATGGGTTTTATAATTTGTGCCTTCTTATTTGAAAACCAGTTAAATATACCTAAATCCGCTATTTTAATCGCTGTAAAAATATTTTCCCCTAAATAATTTGGATAGCTCATATTATTCTCTAGATTTACAGTGTACTAGTTGACTAGTACACTAAACTTTGACGCTATGATAGAAATCTCTAACCTGACTTTTGGATACAGCAAAAAGAAGCTGTTGTTTAAAAATCTCAACTTGAAACTTCAAATGGGCCATATCTATGGTCTCCTTGGAAAAAATGGAGCTGGTAAATCCACATTGCTTAAAAACCTTGCCGGCCTGGTATTTCCACAAGAAGGACTTTGTCAGTTAAAAGGCTATCGTGCAGCAGACCGTTTACCAGGTTTTCTGCAGGAGCTGTTTTTTATCCCCGAAGAAATTTATCTGCCAGGAACTACAGCCATTCAATTTGCCCAAAATACCGGTCACTTCTATCCGAAATTTGATGAAAACCATTATTACAAGATGCTGGCCGAATTCGATGTGCCACATACCAGTGTATTGAACAAGCTCTCTTTTGGTCAGCAGAAAAAAGTAATGATCGCCTTTGGCCTGGCCACAAATACGGCCCTGCTGATTATGGACGAGCCAACCAATGGCTTGGACATTCCTTCTAAAGCGAAATTCAGAAAAATTATTGCCGCGGCATTGACAGAAGAGCGCTGCATCATCATATCTACCCACCAGATCAGAGATTTGGATAGTCTGATTGATAGTGTGCTGATCGTACATGAACAAGAAATTGTTTTGAACAAAAGTCTCGATGAAATTGCCGAAAAGATTCATTTCAGCAGTTCAGCAACAGTAGATAAAACACTCATCATCTATGAAGAAGCACACAGAATAGGTTTAAATACCATGAGCATTAATCCAAAAGAAGCCTTCAGTAAAGTGGATATGGAACTTCTTTTTAGTGCAGTTATCAGTGATCATAAATCAGTTACAAAACATTTAAACTAAAACACGCCTCATGAATAATATATTTAGTCTCCGGAGATTTTCAAAGCTTTTCATTAAACATAGTCAGGAATATTTTAAAACCTATCTATTGTCAGTCATTGTTCTATTGGGCTTGTTGGCTACCGTATTAGGTTTTATTTCTTATTTAAGTGGCGGTAACCTGGGTGTAAAAAGTCAATATGCCATATTCTTCTTTTTCATTCTCGGTGTGGGCTCGATTTTCACCAGTATGATTTTCTCGGACCTGGGCAACAGCAGGAAATCAATTGCAATGATGACTTTGCCCGCCTCTCATTTTGAAAAGTACCTGGTCGCCTGGATCTATTCTTTTCTAATTTATCAATTGATTTTTGTATTGAGCTTCTATGCAGTAGACTTTGTGATTTTAAAACTGCAGGATACAGAAAATACGGGCAAAATAGCTTTGCTGGATCTTCGAAACCCAAATACGTCTTATGCCCAGGCATTGGTCGCTTTCTCCATGATCCATAGTATGGCTTTCCTGGGTGCGGTATTTTTTGAAAAGTTAAACTTTATAAAAACAGCAAGCTTGGTTTTGCTGCTCTGCTTATTGCTAATTTTGATCAATTATCCGCTAGCAAGCTCGATTTTAGGGCTGAATCTTGACAAGGTCGTTCCTTTAGGCGAAGTTCGCATTAAAGAAGGGGAGCAGTATTTTAACATCCAGGCACAATCATCTGTTAGACCGATTATTCAGGGAATGGCTTATACATTTGTCTTGATTTTATGGATAGGAACTTATTTTAAATTGAAAGAAAAACAGGTGTAAAATGGAATTTAGGGAGAATGAAGCGATATACCTGCAGATTGCAGCTTATGTTGGAGAACACATCGTTCTGGGCAAATGGCCATTGGATCAGAAAATTCCATCGGTCAGGGATTTGGCAGTAGAACTACAGGTCAATCCAAATACAGTGTTAAGGGCTTATGAGTTTCTGCAGAATAAAGAGGTGATTGTCAACAAACGTGGAATAGGTTTCTTTATCGCTGCAGATGCAGAAATGAAAATAAAGGAATATAGTAAAGAACGTTTTCTTGGGAATGCACTTCCTGAATTTTTCAAAAACATCTATCTGCTGGACATCAGTATGAAGGAGATTGAAGAAAGGTTCGAGCAGTTTAAAGCAGCACATTACCAACAGGATTAAATAGAACTGAGACCATCAACCATAAAATTAGACATACATGAAAACAAGTAACATGTTGATCATTGCCGCTATTATCGTCACTTTAGGGATGTTAACGACCTATAACTTCTCTTTAAAGGCCGCTTATCAAGCTGGCGAATATAAAAACCGCTTTCATGAAAGCGAGTTTACAGAATTTAAGAACATTGAAACGCTGAATGTAACTGCTGCCAATCTGATGGCAATTGTGGTAGAAACTGGACAGAAAGAAGGAATATGGATTAGGAATAGGATTAAAGACCGTCTGGTCTTAAAACAGACAGGCAATGATTTAACGATTGGCCTGACAGAGGAAGCCAGAAAAAGCTCCAGGAGTATTGGAGAAGATGATATTGTATTGGTGATAAATAACTTAACCAAGTTGAATACGAAGGCTTTTTTCTTAGATAAAACTCAGTTAACAGATGGAAAAAGGTATGGAGGAGGAGTGGCTTTGAAAGGTATTAAAGCTGGAAATCTTGAGCTGGAGATAGGTCCTGGAACGGCGGTATCCATGGATCAAGTGGTATTGAAAACCTTAAAAGCAGTGGTAGGCCCAGGGGGCGATCTTGCTGTTCTTGACTTAAGTGCTACCAATCAAATTGAATTTGCTGATTTTGAAATTCCAGGAGGAAGCAGGATGTCATTGAATAATCCTAAAATTGTAAAGACGAGATACAATTTGTCAGATGTAGCAACCGTGACTTTAAATGGTACTGCATTACAGGTGATTAAAAGTCAGTAAACAGGATTATAAATTTAAGTATTCTTATTTAAAGGTTCATGCGGCTAGCATGGACCTTTTTTATTGGATATTAGATTTTTTTTAGTAAAAAAAAGGCTGAAAGACTAGGGACACTGCTTGTAGGTAATAGGATTTTGACCTGGTCTTGAATCGGGGTTGATGGGGCCTCCGCCGGCCTTATGACCGATCTAAGCCTTTTCAAAGCTTTCTCATCCTTTTTGATATAGCGACAGTTCCAAATGAATTTCCGACTAAATCTGTTTTAGCTTACTATTTCCAGGCTCGTTTAATTCCGTCGAGCTGCAAGGTATAATTCTTCCTATTTGATGTTACACCTTTCTTCTGCTCATCTGTCTGTGTTTTTTTTGGATAACTGTCTGCGGTTTTTTTTAGCTAAAAACGACCTTTAAACTAGTTGTATGCCTGTGTTTTATGTAAGGTCTGAATTGTTTGTAGTTTATTGTTTTCTGGGACTATTATGTCCAATTTGCGCGGAGTAAAAACTTAAATTTTAAAATTATGGCAATTTCAAGAAATGGCATACATGGCTGGCCAAGCGGTAAGCTAGGTAGAGTGGTCTATTATTTATTAAGAGGACAACCTGTTCAAAGAACCATCGGCAAACCAGGGAAACCTAGTTTAAAACAGAAGGCTAACCATGAGTCTATGGCGGTAGTCACGCGTTTTCTGGGACGTTTTAAAGAATACCTGAATAATGGTTTTGAGCTGGAAGCGCGTGGAACGATCAGAAATCAACACAATCTTGCCGTTTCCTGCAATAAGAAAAGTGCATTGAAGGGGGAGTATCCGAACATCAGTATCGATTATACTAAAGTACAGCTCAGTAAGGGCAGCTTAACGAACCCTGAAAATGTACGTATGAAAAAGGTAGAAGGAGGTTTGCAAATCAGTTGGGATCCCTTGAACGCTTTGAATCAATTCGGAAAGGGTGAACAATACGACGATTGTTTGCAGCTGGCCGTTTATTTCCCAAAAAGGAAGAGCCAAATTATCGAGTTGAATTTTTCTAAAAGAGGGACTGGGACTGCTTTCCTGCCTTTAAGCGAGGAAGTGTTGGAGTCACCTATGGAAGTATTCCTGTTTTTAAGTGCTGCAAATCATACTTCAGTTTCAGATACCCTATATATAGGTAACCTGAACGGTGTCTTGGATGAACCTAAAAGCACAAAACATCAAGAAAATCGGGTAGAAGATCTGGGAGCAGATATTCGATTTGAGCAGATAAAGGAACAATACTACCTGCAAATGAAGTTGAGGCCAGAAGACAGGTTACCGGGAAAAGCTTTCAGAAGTTTGGAAAAGGAATACCTGGTACTCATGAATAGGTACGAATCTACCTCCAGATCCCGACAAAGGAAGCCTGATTAGGAACTGCTCATAGTATATATAGCATGCGCATAGTTATACATGGTATAGTATATATATAGTATGCATTGTATCTATTATAATAGGTAGGTAGAAACAGTACCCGGGAAATGCATGTCTTTACGTGATAACGGAGAAGATTAAGGACTGAATTTACCTGGATGTGCTAAGATTAGCGGTAACCTATCCATATCAGCTGTCGCAGCAAAAGGTTTTGGATTGCTTTTTCCTTTAGTTTAGGAAGATGTGGTTGGGTATTTGCTTTTTTTAAACGATTTATGTGCTGTGAGTCATGAAGTTAGGAATGTGATACAATTATAAAGCTGATAATGTTTGCGGGGACGTTTAATTTTCCTACTTTTGCATCCCGCTTCGGAGGAAGGGTTACAGTGAAAGAGATACAGAGAGAAGATTTGAAAGATTGCAGTAGGAGTTTGTTAAAGTCGGTTTTACCGGTTTAATCACCAGAAAAACAAAAAGATTTATTTTCAAATAAAGCTTGACAATAACAAAAAGATTTCTACCTTTGCAGTCCCAACAAAAACGGGGGTTACCAAACGGAGTTTGATAACAAAACAAAAAAGACTGAAACAATCGATCACCGATTGCAACATATACAGAAGATCCGTGAGGTGATTCGAGAAGTTCATTAAAGAGATGTCATTTATAAACGTAGCGAGGTACGATAGTACAGTTTCAAAGTACATGAAAACCAAAGCTATTATTTCGAGTCAGAAACTGACAGACAATACAAAAAAAGAATAAAGACTATTATTAACAAGTTAAGAATGGTCAGCGTTCAAACAACACATTT
This sequence comes from Pedobacter polysacchareus, assembly GCF_019802255.1. Classification (GTDB taxonomy): domain Bacteria; phylum Bacteroidota; class Bacteroidia; order Sphingobacteriales; family Sphingobacteriaceae; genus Pedobacter; species Pedobacter polysacchareus. Next base: position 815,734 of record NZ_JAHYSS010000004.1, read on the forward strand.
TACAATGGAGAGTTTG
>NZ_JAHYSS010000005.1 GCF_019802255.1 Pedobacter polysacchareus
ACAAAAAATCCCTACCTGAATAAACGGATAAGGATTTTTATGGTTAAATTTATGTCAACCTATTTCAGGACGTGACAAATGATTTATATTAGCTTAATTTTTCTAAAGCAGTTTTAATTCTCAATACGGCATCTCTCAATTTATCTTCTGCAGCAGCATAAGAAATTCTGATACAATCCTCGTTACCGAAAGCTTCACCCGTTACAGTGGATACATGAGCTTCATTTAATAGGTAAAGGCAAAGGTCTTCTGCATTGTTGATTTTGTAATCGCCAGTGCTGGTACCGAAATAAGCTTTCACTTCTGGGAAGAAGTAAAATGCACCATCAGGAAGGTTTACTTTGATATTTGGAATTTCTTTTAATAAAGCATAGACAATATCTCTGCGGCTTCTGAATTCATTAACCATTGCACTTACAGATTCTAAACCACCTTGGTAAGCATGTAAAGCGGCACGTTGTGCGATAGAAGAAGTTCCTGAAGTCACTTGTCCCTGCATTTTATCACAGGCGTTAGCAATCTCTTTGTTCGCAGCCATATAGCCTACGCGCCATCCAGTCATGGCATAAGATTTTGAGAAACCATTGATGAGGATTACTCTGTCTTTGATCGAGTCAAACTCAGCAATCGAAGCATGTTTTCCTACAAAGTTGATGTGCTCATAAATCTCATCAGAGATGATATAGATATTTGGGTGTTTCTCAAATACAGCAACCAGGTCGGCCAGTTCTTCTTTCGAATAAACAGATCCTGTTGGGTTACATGGAGAAGAGAACATGAACAATTTAGTTTTTGGCGTAATGGCCGCTTCCAATTGTGCACCAGTGATTTTGAAATTGTTTTCTACGGTAGCATTGATAAATACGGTTTCGCCTTCCGCAAGTTTGATCATTTCTGAGTAAGATACCCAGTAAGGAGTAGGCACAATTACCTCTTCTCCAGGGTTTACCAGGCACATAACAGCATTGGCCAAAGATTGTTTTGCGCCAGTAGAGACTACAATCTGATCAAAACTATAGTTTAGTCCATTTTCTCTCAATAACTTATCAGCAATTGCCTTACGTAATTCAGGATAACCTGATACAGGAGTGTAGTAAGAGTAGTTTTCGTCCACAGCGATCTTCGCTGCATCCTTCACAAACTCTGGAGTAAAGAAGTCGGGCTCACCGAAGCTCAGGTTGATTACATCTATTCCTTTTGAGGATAGTTCTCTACCTAACTTTGCCATTTTAATGGTCTGAGACTCTGAAAGGTTATTGATTCTGTTGGATAAAAATGTCATAATATTTTGTGCGCAAGCAAATATAATTTTGTGAGAAGGCAAATATATAAACCTAACGGAATTTTAAACTAAAAAAAATACTTTTTAATGTAATTTGCTGGTTAAAATGTACTTTTGACAGCTAAACTCTGCCAATTGTTACCTCAGAAAAAAGCAATACTCGTTTCTTTATGTATCAGCATCCTGCTGATGCTGGCTAAGTTTGTAGCCTACTTTATCACCCATTCCAATGCCATCCTTACGGATGCAGCAGAAAGTATTGTCAATGTGCTGGCGAGTTCTTTTGCGTTTTACAGCATATACCTCGCTACCTTACCGAAAGATGAAAACCACCCTTATGGGCATGGGAAAGTAGAATTCTTCTCTGCTTTCGTGGAAGGAGTCCTAATTGCAATTGCCGGAATTATCATCGTTTTTAAATCTAGTTACGATCTTATTTTTCCTAAGGAAATCAGTCAGTTATATGAAGGTGCAGCTATTATAGGCGCCACGGGGGTGGTGAATCTACTGGTGGGGCTTTACCTGATCAATACGGGTAAAAAACACCGTTCTATTACTTTGGAGGCCGATGGCAAACACCTGATGACCGATGCGATTACCAGTGCGGGTTTGGTGATTGGAATTATTCTGATCCAGCTCACCCAGATATTTTGGCTGGATAGCGCGATCTCTATTGCGCTGGGTGGCTATATTATTTATAATGGCTATAAGCTCACCAGAAGGTCGGTAGGAGGCTTGATGGATGAGAGTAATGTAGAATTGGTGAAAGATATTGTCGCCATTTTACAGGATAACAGAGAAGAAACCTGGATTGATGTTCATAATTTAAGGGCACAGCAATATGGTGCCGATCTGCACATCGATTGTCACATTACTTTACCGTACTATTTTGACCTGAACCAGGTACATCATGAAATATCTGCCATTGATCAGTTGATCAATGTGAAAGCAGAACATACTACAGAACTTTTTATTCATGCAGACCCTTGTCTGCCAGCATGCTGCAATTATTGCAAGATGAGTAATTGTAACGTCAGGCAGGAAGCTTTTCAAAAGGAGATTCCATGGACGGTGGAAAATGCAACAAAAAACCAAAAACATTTCGATCAATGAGCTATTTTAACGTAAGGGTATACGGCCTGCTTATCAATGCCGACAATCAAGTTTTGATTAGTGATGAGCAGTCTGGAGGGAAGATTTTTACTAAATTTCCTGGTGGTGGACTGGAGCTGGGTGAAGGCCTGATCGATGCACTCAAAAGAGAGTTCATGGAAGAGTGTAATGCAGCAGTGGAGGTGCTGGATCATATTTATACCACCGATTTCTATGAGAAATCATCTTTTAACGACAGCCAGATTTTAAGTATTTATTATATGGTAAAAGAGCTGCATCCCCTGGAACTAGATTTTAAAACCATCCCATTTGATTTTGAGGGAGATAGTCTGCAATCGTTCAGATGGATGGATTTAAAAGACCTTAAAGTAACGGATGTGACTTTCAAAACAGATCAAAAAGTAGTAGAACTACTCCTACATAAAAATATTTAAACATGACTTTAGCAGAAAGAGATCAGAAGGTCATCTGGCACCCTTATACCCAGATGAAGAACGCCTTGCCGCATATACCAATTGTAAGTGGGTCAGGTGCATATCTTTTCGATGAGGATGGAAAGAAATATATTGATGCCGTTTCCAGCTGGTGGGTGAACATTCACGGACATTCACATCCCCATATTGCCAAAAGAGTATCCGAGCAATTAAGTGTATTGGAGCATGCAATTTTCGCAGGCTTTACCCATGAACCAGCCGTACAATTGGCGGAAAGGTTATTGGAAATCCTTCCAGTAGGTCAGGAAAAGGTTTTTTATACCGATAATGGCTCTACAGCTGTAGAAGTTGCCCTTAAAATGTGTCTGCAGTTCTGGTCTAATACTGGAAGTAAGGCACGCACTAAGATCATCGCTTTTAAAGATGCCTATCATGGGGATACTTTTGGAGCAATGTCTGTAAGTGGTAGAAGTATTTTTACCGGACCTTTCAGCTCCATGCTCTTTGATGTGGAATTTATTGATCTTCCTAATGCGGAGAATATCGCTCAGATCAAGTCGAAAATTAATTACCTGAGTAATGAAGTGGCTTGTTTCATCTTTGAACCCATGGTGCTTGGCGCCGGAGGGATGCTGATGTATGAAGCGGAATACCTGGATCAGCTGATAGAAACCTGTCAGAAACATGGTATTTTAACGATTGCAGATGAGGTGATGACCGGATTCGGGCGTACAGGTACTTTGTTTGCTTGTGAAGCATTAACGACAAGTCCGGATATTTTCTGCCTTTCGAAAGGTCTTACCGGTGGTACCATGCCTTTAGGCGTAACGACTTGTAATGAAAAGGTGTTTGAAGCTTTTATGAGTGAAGATAAACTGAAAACCCTGTATCATGGACATTCCTTTACCGCAAATCCAGTTGCCTGTGCAGCTTCTTTAGCCAGTATGGACATCCTCATGAGCCCGGAGACTTTGCCAAACATTCAAAGGGTACAAGCAAAACATGAAGCATTTGCAGCGCAGATAAAAGACCATCCCAAGCTTAAAGACGTACGCCAAAAAGGGACTATCCTGGTCATGGAATGGGAAACAGGAACCGATACTTCTTATTTAAGCGGCTTAAGAAATCAATTGTATTCCTATTTCCTGGAAAGAGGGATTATCTTAAGACCATTAGGGAATATCATTTACATTTTACCTCCATATATCATCAGCAATGAGGACCTGGACTATATTTATAAAACCATTACTCAGGCTTTGAACGATATTTAACAGGCTGTTTTTTATTGTGATCGTCATCAGATTGGCTTAAACTTCCACAACATGGCTGGGAGTGATGGCATAAAAGCGATCACCTTGCTCCGGTTTAATCCTACTTAAACCGGTAAAAGCGCTAAAAGCAGGTAAAACTGCATACGATGTACCAAAGTAAAAGCAAGGCAGACTTAACCTTTGTCTTGCTTTTCCATATACGGTGACCCCTGGATGGATGTGTCCGGAAATCGTGTAATATTCATCCTCAGCTATTGGACGATCATGGATAAATCGGAATGGCCAGCAGGTCAATTCTTTTTCATAAACTTCAATCCCTAAATCCTTATAATCTTTAATCTGGAGTCTATCGTGATTTCCTTTGATCAGTAGAAATTTCAGGTCTGCAAATGCAGCTCTCCATTGAGAAAATACAGTGATATCACTATTGAGCTGGTGGTGAAATAAATCTCCGGTGATCAGCAATGTCTTTGGATGATACTGTTCTATGAGCCCTTTAAGGCGTGTTAAATCCTGGTCGCCGATTGTAGAAGGCACTTGAATACCATGTTTTCTAAAATGTGCCGGCTTACCAATATGGAGGTCACTGATGATTAGCATTTCCTGTGCTGGCCAATAAATAGCCCTTTCTTTGTTTAATATTAATATTTCTCCCCGACAGGTAATTTGCATGTTTAAGCTTTATTTTTTTTGTTCTTTTTGTCCGCCTCAACGGTCATTCTTTCAATCCTTTGTCCTAGCTCTTCTGTGCTCATGTTTTCTCTTAGACTATCCACTTTGATCGGGAAACAGAGCGGTGTATAACTCTCTGGTCGCTTTAATATGATCGTGCTTTGCTGGATGCGCTGCAAGGCTGCCAATAATCTGGGCTCTTCAATTTGCTGGTAAAATGCCTCTTCATAAGCCTGACGCAATAATAAGTTCCTCGGATCATAATCCGTAAAAACATTGAAAAATAAAGCCGACGACGATTGTAAATGTTTGTTGGCGGTATATTTACCAGGGAATCCCTGGAAAACCAATCCGGAGATACAGGCGATATCCCTAAACTTTCTTCTGGCCATTTCCGTGGCATTGATACTGCTCACGATGTCTTCTCCTAGTTGCGCAGGACTGAATAAAGTCCTGATTTCTTCTTCATCCAAAGGAATGGGATGCTCTGACAGCAATTCAAATCCATAGTCATTCATGGCGATCGAAAAACTGATCGGGGTATGGCGACTCAGGCGATAGGCAATTAATGCGGCTAAAGCCTCATGCACCATACGGCCTTCAAATGGGTAAGCAAAAATATGGTAGCCGTCTTTCGTATGAATCAATTCTACCAGAAACTCATCGTTTTTGGGTACATGAGATACGGCGGCCTGTCTTTCAAAAAGAGGAAAAACGATGTCCAGCTCTTCATCTTCATGTGTTTGATCCAGCGTCTCATTGTATTTTTTCCTTAAAATACTGCCCAGATTGGCACTCAATGAAATCCGGCCGCCCATCCAGCTCGGACTGATCGCCTTTTTCGCTTTGCTGCGCCTCACCAGGGCCGTCATTTCTTTGACCATAACGAATTCTAATATCCTTCCTGCTAGCGTAAAGCTATTTCCCGCTTTTAATTTGGAAAGGAAAGATTCCTCTACCATCCCTATATATCCGCCGCCGAGATATTTTACTTTGATCATGGCATCACTGACGATCGTACCAATATGAAGGCGGTGGCGCATGGCGATTTGCCTGCTTTCCACTTTCCATAGCCCATCCTCCGTTTTAACCACTTTTTTAAATTCATTATAGGCCGTCAGACTGTCGCCGCCAGTGGTAATAAACTGCATCATCCAGCTCCATTCTGAAGGCAGCAGTTCCTGGAAAGCATGGGTTTCTTTTACTTCTTCATAGATTTGATCTTCCTTAAAGCCATCGCCTACGGCAAGTGTAACCAGGTACTGGATGAGCGTATCAAAAGCCATCACTATCGGTTCCCGACTTTCTATCTGCTGTGTTTTTGCAGCCTCTTTAATGGCCGCTGCTTCAACCAATTCCAGGGCATGGGTAGGAAGGAAATAGATCTTTGAAGTCTCATTTGGAGAATGCCCACTTCTTCCGGCACGCTGTAAAAACCGGGCAACTCCTTTAGGGGAGCCAATTTGAACCACCGTGTCTACCGGCTTAAAATCGACACCCAGATCAAGGGAAGAAGTACTGATGACTGCTTTTAATATTCCTGAATGCAAAGCATCTTCAATCCAGTTGCGTAATTCGTAATCTATAGAACCATGATGAATGGCCAGGACCCCAGCCAGGCTTTCATCTAGGGCCAGCAGGTTTTGATACCATAATTCTGCCTGCCCTCTGGTATTGGTGAAAATCAGGGTAGTCTTGCTCTTATGGATAATGGGTAAGAGTTTATGCGCCAGTTTATGACCCAAATGTCCTGCCCATGGCAGCATATCGATATGATCAGGTAGGATAGACTTGATCAGGATTTTCTTTTTTACCTCAGCCCTGACAATGATTTTTAGCAAATCAGGATAGGGAACCAGCACCTCCATAGCCTGCTCCAGGTTGCCTATCGTGGCCGAAATGCCCCATATTCTAAGCAGTCGTTCCGGATGTTTTTCTTTTAAAATACCTTTAATTCTGGAAATTGCCAGTTCTGCCATCACGCCCCGTTTACTTCCGATCAATTCATGCCATTCATCGGCAACAATACATCGCAGCGGATAAAAATGGGCAAAATTGTTCTTCTGAGCCAGCAATAAATGCATGCTTTCAGGGGTAATGATCAATACTTCTGGCATTTGTTTCTTTTGCTTCAGCTTTTCTGATGCCGTCGTATCTCCGTTTCTAACAGAAATTTGCCAGTCCAACTCTAGTTCTGCACAAACTTCCCGCATGGCGCGGGCAAGGTCCTTTGCTAAGGAACGGAGTGGCGTAATCCAGATCAACTTTAAACCCTTGCTCGCTTTTACGGGTTTCTTCAATCCCTTTTTTCTAGGCAATTTCGAACTGTTTTCGGCTTGTTCATTCAATTCTTCAATAACCACGGCAAGAAAAAGAGAGAATGTTTTTCCAAAACCTGTGGGTGCATTGATCAATCCACTGTATCCTTCCGCGTAATATTGCCAGGCATCGCTTTGAAACTGGAAAGGTTTTCTCTTCCCCGATTTCAGCCATTTTAATACCTGTCGATAGCCACTGCTCTTTTCTATACCCATATTTACTATTCTAATGTAGAATTTAACAACTGCCTTAAATCGGCTAAAGTATTGATTTCTTCCGCTTTTTTATCCTTTCTCCACCTGGCAATCCTGGGGAAGCGCAGGGCGAGACCGGCTTTGTGTCTTTTACTTTCAGCAATACCTTCAAAAGCAATTTCAAATACCAGTTCTGGTTTAACAGTACGTACGGGGCCAAATTTCTCTATTGCATTTTTCTTTACAAAAGCATCAACCTCTTTAATTTCTGCATCTGTTAATCCGGAATAAGCCTTGGCAATGGTAATCAGCTGATCGCCATCGCGTATAGCAAAAGTATAATCTGTGAAAAAGCCGGCTCTTCTGCCGCTTCCTTTTTGTGCATAAATCATAACCGCATCAACGGTATAAGGGTTGATTTTCCATTTCCACCAATCGCCTCTTTTTCTGCCGCTATGGTATAGAGAATCTAGTTTTTTGAGCATCAATCCCTCGCTGTTCATGGCCCTGGAATCCATTCTTATTTCCGCAAGTGCTGTCCAGGATTTCGCTTCCACCACTGGAGAAAGGAAGAGGTTTTCCTGTGCTGGAATTTTAGAAATGAGCAGTTCCAGTTTTTTCCTTCTATTTTTTAGTGGTTCCCCACGCTGATCTGCTCCCTGGTATTCGATCAGGTCGTAACAGTAAAAACCTATAGGTGCATTTTCCAGCTGATTTTTAGCAATGGTTTTCCGGTTTAGCCGCTGCTGCAATATGGCAAATGGCAATACTTTTCCCGATTTGACTGCAAGAATTTCTCCATCCAGAACGGTTCCATCCGGTAATTCCGCAGATAAGAAATGAAGCTCCGGAAACTGATCTGTGACCAATTCTTCTCCTCTAGACCAGATAAAAAGTTCTCCGCCACGCTTTACAATTTGTCCGCGGATACCATCCCATTTCCATTCTGCCTGCCATTCTTGTACGGTTCCCAAAGCTTCGGGAGCTTGCTCCAGCGCATAGGCCAGACAAAATGGATAGGGCCAGGAATGGTCTGTATTCACATGCGCACCTGCAATCAGCTCGGGATATGTAATTTCTTCCGGATTCCATTTGCCCATGATGCTGTGCATGATCTGGTTGGCAGGAACCTGACTTTGTTTGGCTAAAGCATTGACCAGCATTTTTCCGGAAACCCCAATTCTGAAGTTTCCTGAGATCAGTTTATTAAAAATAAAGCGTTCAGGAGTGTTGAGGCGATCCCAGGAATCAGTGATAAAACTTTTTTTAGCCGAATCATCTAAACCATTAAGGACTGCCAAAGCCTTAATCCATTCGCTCAGTTTAAGGTCGCTGGTTTGCGTTGGAGGCGGTAAAATCAGGGCAATCGTTTCGCTCAGGTCTCCTACATTATGGTAGCTTTCGGCAAACAGCCAGGCGGGAATCCCGCTTTTTTCAATAGCCCATTCTTTAAGCAATGCGGTGCTGACCGGTCGCTTTGGCTTTTTTCCGGTAAACATGGCAATCACGTAAGGTTTGTCCTGCTCTTCTGCTTCATTAAAATAAGCGACCAGTGCGGCCATCTTATCGTTGGTTTTATTGCTGCTTTCCAGCTGGGCGATCAGTTCTGTGAATCGTTTCAATGGATTACCTCCTCATCGTCTTCTACACCGTATTGTGTTTTCACCTCTTCAGAATCAATACCGATTTCATTTAAATACTTAGAGAAGGTGGCGGTATAGCCATGGGTTACATATACTTTTTCTGCTGCTGTGGCTTTAATGGCAGATAGCAAGCCTGGCCAATCGGCATGATCGCTGAGGGCAAAGCCAGCATCAGAACTTCTCCATCTCCGCCCGGCACGTACCTGCATCCAGCCGGAGCAGACACCCGTTGCCGGATGGACTAAGGTTTTGATCCAACGGCCATCTGCTACTGCCGGGGGAACAATCACAATCCCTTCCTGAAGTTCGGATTTGCCGATTTCCGGGCTGATTCTGATCGTTTCCGGAAGCGCTACTCCAGCTTTGATAAAAGCTTCATTTAAATTCGCTATAGCGGAGTGGACATATATTTTCTGCTGGAGAGGACTGAGTCCTTTAATTAGTCTTTGGGCCTTCCCGAGACTATAGGCGGTCAACACGCTGGTTTTTTGCTGCTGCTGATTGTTGCTGTGCCAATGGCTGATCTGGTCGAAAATCTCCTGCTGAGGCAGCCAATTGTAAATTGGCAGCCCAAAAGTGCTTTCTGAAACAAAAGTATGGCATTTTACAGGTTCAAAGGCGGTACTGATGCCATCATACTCCACCTTATAATCACCGGAAACCACAAATATTTCCCCTTTATACTCCAGTCTTACCTGCGCAGATCCGATCACATGACCTGCGGGAAACAAGCTCAGCTGGACGCCATTGATCAGCAGGGTTTCGCCATAGGCAAGGGTTTGTATCTTTAAATCACTCCCCAAACGGTGGAGTAGAATAGGTTTGGTCAGCTCATGACATAAATACGCATCATTGCCGGACTTCACATGGTCGGCATGGCCATGCGTAGTTACCGCAAGCCGGACAGGTTTCCAGGGATCAATGTAAAAATCACCTTTGGGGCAGTATATGCCTTTGTTTGTAAATTTGATTAAAGCCATCCCATTCAGAACAATTGCAAAGAAGATAAAGTTTGCTGGCATTATTTCCGTGGAAAATACTTAGCATTCAGTATATTTAGCCATTCGTGTTGTATTTAAAGCATGATTTAAGGAATATTATACCCTATTTTTTATATGCCTAATACCTTTAGACTAGTACTGATACTTTTATTGAGTATAACATTCCAGTATTCCATAGCCCAAACTAAAAGAACCATTAGTGGGAATGTTACTGACGCAAAAACAGGGGAAACGCTGATTGGCGCAAGTATTAAAGTCAATGGAGGGAGCACTGCTTCCAGCCTGACGAATGCTTACGGCTTTTATTCCCTCATTATCCCTGTAGGTAAATATGAAGTAGCTGTTAGTTTTATCGGTTATAAAACTACGGTCAGACAAGTGGAAGTGTCCTCTAAAGATCTGCGCCTCAATGTAGCCTTAGAGGAAGACAATCAATTGAATGAAGTTGTCATTTCAGCAACTAAAAAAAACGAAAACGTGAGCAGCCCTCAAATGGGATTACAGAAGCTGAGTGTTCGGGAAATCAATGATGTTCCGGTGCTGCTTGGCGAACGCGATGTACTGAAAACCTTGCAGCTCCTGCCAGGAATTAAATCAGCAGGAGAAGGAAATAGCGGTTTTTATGTAAGGGGAGGGGCTACAGATCAGAACCTGATCCTCCTGGATGAAGCGCCAGTCTATAATGCTTCCCATCTACTGGGTTTTTTCTCCACCTTCAATTCCGACGCCATTAAAGATGTGAGCGTCTATAAAGGAGGGATGCCTGCACAATATGGCGGACGATTGGCCTCGGTGCTTGACCTGAAAATGAACGACGGAAACCGCAAAGAATTTACTGCGGAAGGAGGCATCGGCCTGATCTCTTCCAGGCTTAAAGTAGAAGGACCGATCGTGAAAGACAAAGGTTCTTTTATGGTCAGCGCAAGAAGAACCTATATGGATCTTTTCTTTAAGCTTTCACCGGATAGCTCAATCAACAGCAATACCTTATATTTTTATGATTTAAATGCCAAGGCAAATTACCAGCTGGACGATAAAAATACCTTGTATATTTCCGGTTATTTTGGCCGCGACAAGCTCGGCCTTGCCGACACATTTGGGTTCAATTGGGGCAATGCCACGGTGACCTTGCGTTGGAACCACTTGTTCAGCAGTAAATTGTTCTCCAATACCTCCCTGATCTATAGCAATTACAATTATGTGATTCAGAATATGATGGAAGACAATAACTTTAAAGTGAATTCTTCTATTAAAGATTTTAACCTGAAGCAGGATTTTGATTACCGCTTGAGTAATAACCATAGTCTGAAGTTTGGGCTCAATGTGATCCACCACACGATCGCCCCAGGAAAGCTCAGTGCCGACGAGAGTTCCAGCGTCAATCCAACCACTTATGAGAACAGAAAAGGCCTGGAATCTGCCATGTATGTGTCTGACGAATGGACCGTTAATGAGCGTTTTAATCTGGTATATGGTTTGAGACTGAGTAATTTTTCTTTACTGGGGCCTGGAAATTTCAAGACTTATGATGAAGACGGAAATACGGTTTCCAGTAAAAACTACAGCTCCGGAACACTGGTCAAAACTTATTTCAATCTGGAGCCGAGGCTGTCGGCCAGTTATCAGCTGAACCCTTCCAGTGCGATAAAAGCTGCTTATACCAGGAATGTACAAAACATTCACCTGATGTCTAATTCGACCTCTACCTCGCCAACAGACCTGTACATTATGAATAGCAATAATGTGAAACCGGAAATTGCGGATCAGGTAGCAACCGGTTATTTCAGGAACTTTAACGATGATAAATATGAGTTCTCTGCAGAGATTTACTACAAGTGGATGCAAAACCAAATTGAGTACCGAAGTGGGACCGATTTGAGAGGAAACAGCAATGTAGAAGCCGATTTATTATATGGTGACGGCCGTGCTTATGGAATAGAATTTTTTCTAAAGAAAAGGTTTGGCAAGTTCAATGGCTGGATTGGCTATACTTATTCCAGAACTGAACGTCAGTTTGATGCGATCAATGAAGGAAAGTGGTTTTATGCGAAACAAGACAGGACACACGATATTTCGTTGGTAGGGATTTATAAAGCGAGTACACGCTGGACCTTCTCCTCTGTTTTTGTTTACAATACCGGAAATGCAGTGACTTATCCAAGTGGTAAATATGAGATCAATGGTAAAACTGCTTTTTATTACAAAGAGAAGAATGCTTACCGGACACCGGCTTATCATCGTCTAGATGTGGCGGCTACATTGGAAGGAAAACCAGGCAAGAAATTACAGTCCAGCTGGTCTTTCGGAATTTACAATGTTTACAACCGACAAAATGCTTTTTCAATTGATTTTAAAGATAATGAAAATGATCCTAGTCGGACAGAAGTGGTCAGAACGACCTTGTTTGGCATTATTCCTTCGGTTACCTGGAACTTCAAATTTTAACCTAAAAGCGTCATGAAGAAAATGAAATTATATAGAGGATGGGGTTTAGGATTGCTGATTATTTGTCTTTTCTCCGCATGTGAGAAGGTGATAGAACTCAAACTAGACGATGCTCCGGCAGTGGTGGTGATAGATGGTGGTGTGAGCGACCAGAATGAGATTCAGCGCGTTAAGGTTTCCAAAACTTATAACTTTACCGAGCCCAACAAATTTAATGGGCTTAGCGGTGCAAAAGTAGTGCTCGCTGTGGATGGTGCTGGAGCTATTGTTTTTAATGAAGTAAGTCCAGGTATATACCAAAGTGTAAAATTCAAAGGCAAATCGGGTTCCAGGTACGACTTATCGGTGACGGTAGAGGGGCAAACCTATAAAGCCAGTTCCACCATGCCAGCCCGGGTGCCTATGGATTCGCTTACCTTTAAGAGCTTTACCTTTTTTGGAGAAACCAAGAATTATGTGGCGGTAAACTTTAGAGATCCTGCTGGAGTAGCCAATCAATACCGTTATATCCTAAAGTTTAAAGGAGTGGTAGAAAAAGATGTGGTCTCCGAAGACCGCTTTGATGATGGCAATAAAGTCACCAATGTGATCTTTTATGAGTTGAATGACTTGATTAAAGGAGATAGTGTTCAGGTAGAAATTCAATGTATTGATCGAAATGTATACCGGTATTTTTACAGCCTGAGTCAGAATACAGGAGGAAACGGGCCACCGGTGGCTCCGGCTAATCCACCCTCTAACTTTAGTAATGGCGCTTTAGGGGTATTCAGTGCGCATACTTCCAGTATTAGAACGGCATTGATTAAGTAAAGCAACATTATGTCATCTTCCTGTTGTATTGTTGCAATTGTGTTGCATTAGTTATTCCTGTTTCTAACTTTGTGCTTAATCTGGTTGTCAGGGAAAGGGATTTACCCTGGTCTGCCTTCCTTTAAACCTTAAGCAATATGGAAAAAGAAACGATACAAGAAGTGATCATTATCGGTGGAAGTTATGCAGGTCTTTCTGCAGCAATGGCCTTAGGCAGGGCAGGACGGAAAGTCCTGGTGGTAGATAGCGGGAAGCCCTGTAATGCGCAGACGCCACATTCTTATAACTTCCTGACACAGGATGGCGAAACACCGGCCGCAATTGCTGTAAAAGGATTGGCAGATGTTTTAAAATATCCTACTGTAACACATTTAAATGATTTCGTAACTGCTGCCGTAAAAGACAATGACTATTTTGAGCTAAAGACGGCAACCGGTAAGTCTTTGAAAGCGAAAAAGCTATTGTTTGCCACAGGTGTTAAAGACCGGATGCCAGACATCAAAGGCTTTGCGGAATGCTGGGGGATTTCTGTAATCCATTGTCCGTATTGCCATGGTTATGAAGTTGCAGGTCAAAAAACAGCTTTGCTAGCCAATGGAGAAATTGCATTTCATTTTATCCAGGTGCTGAGCCAGTGGACTAAAGATTTGGTTTTGTATACCAATGGCCCAGTAAATCTGAACGAAGCGCAGCTTTTACAGCTCAAAAGTCATGGCATTCCCGTAATTGAAGTCCCTGTAAAAGAACTTTTGCAGGAAAAAGGCCAGCTAAAAAGCCTGCTGCTGGAAGATGGGCAGGAGCATTGCTTCAACGTGATGTATGGAAAAGTTGATTTTGAGCAGCATTCCTCGCTTCCTGAAAGCTTGGGCTGTGAAATTAATGAGCAGGGTTATCTGGTGATTGACGACAAAAAACAAACCAGCATTACTGGTGTATTTGCAGCTGGTGATAACACGACTATGGCCAGGTCTGTTTCCATGGCTGTAGCATCAGGCACACTATCAGGGGTTTCGATTAATTCTGCATTGATTTCTGAAAGCTGGTGAAACCGGATTTTTTCTTCACAAGGAAATATATATAGGCAAAACAGATCTTTTTTAGAATAGCTATTTAAAGGAGTAAAACTTTATCTTGTGTCCTATTGTTCGTATATAAATGATCGTAATTTGTTTTCTGCTAGAAACATTACTAACTTTATGATTCTTAATGGTAATCTCAATGGCGACTCAACTAGATCTGGATACTGCAACATTAGAAGAAGAAAGAATAAAAGCTTTAAAAAGGTACAGTATTCTTGATACACCACCAGATGGTTCATTTGACAAGCTGACCAAGCTTGCCGCCAGCCTTTTAAAAGTACCGATTGCGATTGTGAGTCTCGTAGATACCGATCGCATCTGGTTCAAATCTAAGTACGGAATTGATGCACAGCAGATTGACAGAGATGAAGGACTTTGTGCTTCCGTGATCTTTTCTGATGACCTGTACCTTGTAGAAGACGCATCCGTAGATCCCAGAACGCTATCCAACCCATTGGTAGCAGGTAGTTTTGGATTGAGGTTTTATGCTGCTGTACCACTTCGTACCCGTGATGGCTTCAATCTTGGGACTTTTTGCGTGATTGATAAGGCGGCAAGAACATTGAGCGAAGAAGAGGAGCAGATCCTTAGAGATTTAAGAGACATTGTGATGGATCAGATCGAATTGCGGCTGGCCTCCAGAGTGAGTATGGCTCAGCACAACCAGATCTTAAATACAACAGCCCATGACCTTAAGAATCCATTAACAACGATTCCTGTACGTGCGGATCTGATCAAGATGAAGAAAAGCAATCCTGAAATGGTGGATACACTTTGTGATCAGATAAAAATCGCCAGCCTCAATATGGTGCGCATCATTGATGAACTCCTGCAGGTTGGGAGTATGGAGGCAGGAAAGATCCATTTGATGTTAATCAAAGTAAATGTCTCCTTTTTGGTGAGTAATGTGGTTTCTATGAACCAGCCCCTGGCAGAGAGAAAAAATCAAACCCTACATTTCAGTTATGAAAAAGACCTGTATGTCAATGCTGATGAAGGGAAGCTGACGGAAATTGTAGACAACCTGATCAACAATGCCATTAAATATTCCCCAGCAGATAAACAGATCTTTATTCGTGTGAAAGAGCGATCGGGCATGGTATCGATTGAAGTGGAAGATCAGGGATTAGGCCTTACTCAGGAAGATAAAAGTAAATTATACCAGCGTTTTACCCGTTTAAGCGCGCAGCCAACTGCTGGCGAAAACTCAACCGGCCTTGGGCTATCCATTGTAAAAGTATTGGTGGAAGCACATAATGGAACCATTCGCGCAGAAAGCGAAGGCAAAGATAAAGGCTGTAAATTTATTGTAGAACTACCAGGCAGGAATAGCTAGTCTTAGAAACAGGTCACTTCCCAATATCTGGACCACTCTTTTCCAGGCGCGAGCTGAACGATCCCTTCTTTATTACTGAACTCCTGATCGTGATCAACGCCATCAGCAATGCCGCACCAAGGCTCCAGACATACAAAATCAGCATCTTTAGCTGCCCAGATGCCGAAAAATGGGAAGCCATCGAAATGAAAATCCAGTCCATGCTTGTCTTTTAGACTTTTTAAACTGATCTGATTACTTTTCAGATCTTTCAATACCAGGGCATCCTGATAGAACAATTGATGCGTTAAAGGCAGCTTTCCTCCCACTAAATGAATAGGGAGAGTTTCTTCTTCAATCAGGTTATTCGTGACCTGATGTACATTCAATTGCGTATCCTCATTAAATTCCAGGTAATAATCGTCATAACTTAAGCCAGATTGAAGTGGTATACGGAAGGCCGGGTGACCGCCAATAGAAAACCACAAATCCTTGTTTCCGCTGTTGAACACCTCATAACTACAGCTCAGAGTATTTCCAGTTAATCGGTAACGCAGACCCAGCTGAAATTTAAAAGGATATATTTTCAGGCTTTCCTCATCTTCTTTCAGCAGGAACAACACTTCTTCCGAGCTAATTTGATGGGCCTCAAACTCCCGGTCCCTGGCAAAACCATGCCTGGGCAGCTGATAGGACTTTCCCTCAAAAAAGTAAGTATCTTCCTTTAGTCCTCCAACAATGGGAAATAAAATCGGACTAAACTTTCCCCAGAAATTGGCATCTCCAGTCCATAAGTATTCCAAGGCAGTTTCCTTGTTTTCTAAACGTTGTAATTCTCCGCCTTTAGTGGAGAAAGTAGCAGAAATTTGTGCGTTTGCCAGAGAAATGATCATAGATAAAAGTAAAAATTAAATATTACATTTAGGCTCCGCATGGCAACAAAATGAACTTAGAGAAAAAACTATCTTCCAGTACCAATATCTTATTTAAAAAACCCAAAATTACCGGTGCGGTAATTTCCTTGCTACTGATCTCTTTGATCCTCTATGTATCTAATCAACGATATCAGATGGTTAAAGACGACCAGAGGATGGAGATGAACCGTGTTCTAGAGGTGGTGAGGTACAACGTAGACCAGTCGCTCAAAAACAGCTATACTGCAGCTTTGACGCTGGGTTTAACGATCAACACAGATGGAGTACCTAAGAATTTCGAAGCCGTTGCCGCACAGCTGATCAATTCTAATCCCAATTTACAGGCAGTAGAGATGGTGCCAGATGGGATTATTAAATACATTTATCCTTTAAAAGGGAATCAAGCAGCGCTCAATCTCAATATTCTTAAATTCTCTAAAGAAATTAGCGAAGAAGCCAAGAAAGCTATAGCGGATCGAAAGATGTATTTTGCTGGTCCTTTAAAGCTCAAACAAGGAGGATTGGGGATTGTTGGACGAATGCCTTTGTTTTTTAACAACAAGTTTTGGGGATTTTCTGCTGTCGTAATTAAGCTGGATACCTTTTTAAAGGAGGCAGGAGTAAAGGGCGTAGCTGATAATCGCTATGCCTTTCAGCTGTCGAAGGTTAATCCGGTAACTGGTAAAGAAGAGTTCTTTATGCCGAAAATTAAAACTACAGCTGATGCAGTGGAGGAAAGTGTCACTTTTTCTGATGGCAACTGGAAATTGTATATGAGGAGCATTCCTAGCTACAAACCTTACCTGAAAATCATATTCCCCACTATATTCGCTGTTTTTCTTGCCGGACTTAGTGGTTTTCTTGTCTCCATGGTATTTAAAAGACCTGCTGAATTGGAACGGCTGGTACACGAACAGGCCGATAAATTACTGGAAAATGAACTAAAATTCAAAACGATATTTGATCAGGCAGCGATTGGAATTATGGAGATTGATTCTAATACGGGTGCCTTACTTCATGTCAATTCAAGGCTCTGTAAAATCCTTGGATATTCAGCTGAAGAATTAGTAATGAAGCATTTTCATACCCTGAGTCACCCTGATGATCTGGACAGCGGCCTCAACCATTTTGAGCGAATGGAAAGCGGTGAAATCTCTGAATTTGAACTCCTGAAAAGGTATTTACATAAAGATGGAACAGTGGTTTGGGCAAACCTGATGATCACACCATTATGGCTGCCGGGAACAAAACCAACTAGTCATATTGCAATTGTAGAAGATGTGACGGCAAGAATGGAGGCTGAGCGCATTGCGGTTGAGTACAGGCAGCGCATCGAATCGCTGATCAATACCATTGATGGAATCGTTTGGGAAGCCAATCCTTTTACCTTTGAATTCGCTTTTATCAGTGAAAAGTCGAAAGATATTTTGGGCTATACGAGTGAGGAGTGGCTGGCTTCGCCAACCTTCTGGGTAGACCATATCCATCCGGACGACAGGCAATACCGCCTCCATTATTGTTATTCCTTTGCGGATAAACTGGAGCAGCATGATTTTGAATACCGTATGATCGCCAAGGATGGTAGTATTGTCTGGTTGAGAGACATTGTGAATGTGGTGACCTCCGATGGAAAGGTGGTGATGCTGAGGGGAATTATGATTGACATCACCAAGAATAAACAAGCGGAGAGAGATTTAAACCACTCTTTTGACCTGGTCAATGAGCAGAATAAAAGGTTGCTGAATTTCTCTTATATCGTGTCTCATAACCTCCGTTCTCATACCAGCAACATTCAATCTATTTCTGCCCTGATTGAATCAGCGACCTCTAATGAAGAGAGAAATGAAATGGTCGCTTTATTGAAAACAGTGTCGAATTCTTTGAATGAAACATTACTGAATTTAAATAAGGTCGTCAATATCCAAACAAACATCAATGTCATTGTAGAACCTTTAGTGCTTTATGAATACATCAATAGGACGCTGAGTGTACTGCACGATCAGATTGTGCTGAAAAAAGCCTGTATCCTGAATCAAGTACCGCAAACGGTATTGGTGAATTATAACCCTGCTTATCTGGAAAGTATTTTGCTCAATTTCATTTTTAATGCCATTAGATACAGCCACCCGGAACGGCCACCTCTAATTGAGCTGACTTGTCAGCAGGAGGGGCAAGTGGTACTGAAAATCAAAGATAATGGGATTGGAATGGACCTGGAAAAGCATGGTGCGGAGTTGTTCGGAATGTATAAAACCTTTAATGGAAATGCAGATTCAAGAGGAGTGGGGCTATTTATCTCTAAAAACCAGATCGATGCCATGGGAGGAAAGGTGACGGTAAGCAGTGAGTTTGGTACGGGAACGACCTTTGAAATTTACTTCAAATAGCATTTTTGATATCAATAAAAAAACTGCGACGCTTTAAATGCATCGCAGTCCGGTTATTCAATTTTTGTGTAGTAAACGATGGATAGACGAGGGCTAAGCTATGGGTTGATTCCACCACCTAATGCCGTGTAAAGTTCCACATCAGCAGCCAGTCGCTGGCGTTTCAGATCGCTCAGTTCCAATTCGCTTTGCAGCAGACTTCCCTGGGCAAGAATTACTTCCAGATAAGTAGCCATGCCGCTTTTATACAGCATATCCGCATTTTTAATGGCCGAACGCAAGGTACTTACACGATGCTCTGCCGATACCAGCTGCTCTTTTAATCGGGTTGATTTTGTTAAAGCATCAGCAACTTCGGTCACCGCTAAAAGCACAGTTTGTCTGAACTGTAACACCGATTTTTCCCTTTCTAATTTGGCGATTTCAAACTTGGTTTTTAACAGTCGGCGCTGAAAAATTGGCTGGGTAACAGATCCGGCAACCATCCCAAACAGTGAACCCGGAATGTTAAACCAGTTGCTGGCTTTAAAGGAATTCAGGCCACCTTGAGCGGTAATATTTAAGGCAGGATACATGCTGGCTTGTGCAATTCCAACTGATTCATTGGCGGTACGTAAGGCATACTCGCTGGCCTTTACATCTGCACGGTTGTTCAGTAATGCCACCGGATAACCGGTAGGAATTTGAACTGCCGGACTAATTTCATTCAGTTTTTTTACGCGGTAAACTGATCCTGGGAGTGTCCCTGTCAGCTGACTTAAGGCATTTTCCTGAATGCTGATGCCTTGTTGTAGGGTCGGTACCAATTGCTCAGAACTGAGTTTTTGTGCTTCCGCCTGTTGAACAGCAAGGATGGTGGTTAAACCGGCATACCATTGCAGTTTTGTCATTTGTAAAGTGCTGTCATTTAAAGCAACTGTACGGCGGGCAATGCGCAATTGTTCGTCCAGCATCAGGAGGTTGTAATATCCCGTAGCCACGCTGGAAACCAGTTTGCTGCGGATCAATTTGGAGGCTTCCTGTGTTTGAAGGTATTCGGAAAGTGCTTTACCTTTCATGCGGCTTAGTTTTCCCCATAGCCCAATTTCCCATGATACGTTTAATGCGGCATTATAGTCCTGAATGGTACTCGAACTAAAAAACTGTCCCATACTTAAGCCATTCAGGCTGTTTTTTGACGGCCTGTTGGTATTGGCCTGGATGTTTAAACCCATTTCTGGTAAGAAATTGACTTTTGCTTCCCGCAAACTTTGGTCGGCTTCTTCGATATTTTTCATCGCGATCAGCAGGTCATAATTTTTAGTGTTGGCACTGTCAATCAGCTGCTGTAAAGCATCGTCGTTAAAGAAGGCTTTTGTGCTCAATGTAGCTGCGCTACTGGAATCCGCAGACTGCTGCGCAGCACGGTATTCCGCTGGTAATGTAGCAGCTGGGCGCACATATTCCTTGCCCACCTTGCATCCTGTAATCAGGATGGCAAGGGCAGCGCAGGTATATAATTTATTAGGGTAATTCATGATTAATGAGATTTGACCTGTGGGTCGGTTTCTATTCCCGGTTTCCCGGTTATTTTTTCCTGTAAAGACTGGAATACCACGAAGAGTACTGGAATGATAAACAGTCCCAGAATTACTCCTGCAAGCATCCCACCGGCAGCACCAGTACTGATCGAGCGGTTACCCATTGCTGATCCTCCAGTAGCAATCATCAATGGGATCATACCCGCAATGAAGGCCAGGGAAGTCATCAGGATCGGTCTTAAACGCAGCCTTGATCCTTCTAATGCGGCTGGGATCAGTTCCATACCTTCTTTTCGGCGCTGTAAAGCAAACTCAATGATCAGAATCGCATTTTTAGCCAATAAACCAATCAGCATGATCAATCCGATCTGTACATAAATATTGTTGTCGATACCAGCTATCTTAATGGCAATAAATACCCCTAGTAGACCAGTAGGGATGGATAACATCACTGCTAATGGTAGGATATAACTCTCATATTGGGCAGCCAGCAAGAAGTATACAAACAATAAGCTCAAGGCAAGGATGAATACGGTTTGCGATCCAGAAGATTTCTCTTCTCTGGAAAGGCCGTTCCACTCATAACTATAGCCGTTTGGCAGTTTTTCAGCCAGTAATTTCTCTACTTCATCCATGATCTTTCCATTGCTCACTCCAGGTTTGGCAATCGCATTGATGGTGATGGAATTGAACAGGTTATAACGGTCTACAGACTCTGGCCCATATACTTTTCTTACGGATACCAGCTCACTTGCAGGTACCATATCACCTTTGGCATTCTTCACAAACACCATGTTCAGTGATTCTTTATCCGTTCTGTAAATGCCGTCTGCTTTCACATTGACACGGTAGTATTTACCGAAACGGTTGAAATCTGAAGCCTGAGCGCCACCGTAATATACTTGTATAGTGCTCAGTAAATCTCTTACGCTTACGCCCAACTGTTTGGCTTTTTGGTCGTTCACTTCCAGCTCAAATTGCGGGTAATCCGCTTTGAAGGTGGTAAATGCGACAGCCACGCCATCCACACCAAATAATTCGCCGACAATCTTGTTGGCCACCTGGCTGAATTTCTGCAGGTCGCCGCCTGTACGGTCCTGCAATACGAATTCGACACCACCAATGGCACCGTATCCGGCAACCGGAGGCATACGGAATACACTCACTGTTCCTTCTTTCAGGGTGGCCATTTTTGCATTGACCATGCCTAATACTGCGTCCATATCCTGTACTTCACCTCTTTCTTTTGGTGCTTTCAGCTTCACAAAGCCGAGTCCATACGCCGGACTCGCAGAGTTGCTCATGATGTTAAATCCAGATACACTGGTGGTAGTTTTTACCGATTCAAAGCTTTTGAAGGTAGAGTCTACCTTTTTAATGAACTTGGTGGTGCGGTCTAAACCAGTACCGGAAGGCATCGTTAAGGAGTAAATCATGAAACTATCGTCCTCCATAGGCACGAATCCTTTAGGCGTTGTATTTAGCATCCAAAGGGTAATTCCGGTCACTAGAGCCAATCCACCTAAACTTACCCATTTGAACCTGATCAGCCATTTCAGGCTGCCAATGTACTTTGCCGTCATTCGGTCAAATGAGGTGTTGAAAGCCTGGAAAAAACGCTGAGAAAAACCTGTTTTCTTTCCTTCTTTTTCAGCATGCGGATTCTTTAAGAACAAGGCACACAATGCCGGACTTAAGGTCAATGCATTTACCGCAGAAATCAGAATCGCAATGGCCAGTGTAAAGGCAAATTGCTTATAGAAAATCCCTGAAGAACCTTCCATGAAGCCAATAGGGAGGAATACTGCCGCCATCACCAGGGTAATCGATACAATCGCTCCCGTAATTTCACTCATAGCGGAATAGGTGGCTTCGCGGGCAGTTAAATCGGAGCCTTCCATTTTCGCATGGACGGCCTCCACTACTACGATCGCATCATCGACTACAATACCGATGGCCAGTACCAATGCAAATAAGGTCAGTACGTTTACGGTAAAACCGATCAGTTGCAAAAAGAAAAATGTACCAATAATCGCTACCGGAACGGCAATCGCCGGGATCAGGGTAGACCTGAAATCCTGCAGGAAAATGAATACCACAATAAATACGAGGATAAAAGCCTCAATCAAGGTCGTTTTTACCTGGCTGATGGATTCGTCCAGTCTTTCTTTTGTACTTTGAATGATTTCATACTTGATGCCTTTCGGAAAATCCTTCGCTGCTTTAATCAAAGATTTACGGACTGCAATTTCAATTTCATTCGCATTGGAGCCACTGGCTTGTAAAATACCCAATGTAACCGCGTCCATGCCATCCATTTTTGTGTCACTGGAATAACTGGCAGCACCAAACTCGATCCTCGCTACGTCCTTTAAGCGGAGTACACCACCATCAGCAGTAGATTTGATGATCAGATCTTCGTATTGCTCGGGTAAGTTTAACTTCCCTTTGTATTTTACGACATATTCAATTGCTTCTTTGGATTCTTCTCCGAATTTTCCCGGAGCAGTCTCTAAACTCTGATCTGAAATCGCTTCCGTAACCTCTCTTGGCGTTAGATTGTTGGCCGCCATTTTCTGCGGATTTAACCAGACGCGCATCGAGTAATCTTTGGAACCGAACATCTGTACCTGACCCACACCCTGGATCCTTTTTAGCTCAGGAACAAGGTTGATCTTGATGTAATTTTGCAGGAATTTCTCATCATATTTTGCGCGGTCTTCACTATAAATGTTGAAGTACATCACATTACTGTTTTGCTGTTTGGAGGTACTGATCCCTGCCTGCAATACTTCTGGTGGCATCTGACTGTTGATCTGGGCTACGCGGTTTTGTACGTTTACTGCCGCCTGATCTGGGTCTGTACCTTGTTTAAACACAATGGATACTGAAAAGGAACCGTCATTACTGGCGGAAGATTTCATGTAATCCATGTTTTCTACCCCATTGATGGATTCTTCCAGCGGGGTGATGACAGAACGGATGACCGCCTCAGAGTTTCCTCCAGGGTATACACCCGATACGAAAATGGTAGGCGGGGCAATGTCGGGAAACTGGGTAATCGGCAAACGGGTAAGGCCTACTATCCCCAGGAGTACCAGGAGGACAGAGATCACCGTTGCCAATACCGGCCTTCTTATAATAGATTGTAACATGTGGTTTTTATATTAATGTGGTAAATTATTGAGCGCGGTAAACGCTATCGGCATTTAATGGTTTTGGCTTAATCTCCGCCTCTTCCGTTAAACCATCCAGTCCTGAATACACAATGGTTTCTCCTTTTTTAAGGCCATCTTTAACCAGGTAATTGTTGCCGCTTTTGCCAGAAATATGGAGCGCTCTGCGTTCTAACTTATTTCCTTTTCCTACCAGGTAGACAAAGATCTTATCCTGAACGTCCATTGTAGCGGCTTTAGGCACCATCACTACTTGTTCATGCTGTTCTTCCAAACGGATTTTTCCGGTATTTCCGGAACGGAGTAATCCTTGAGGATTCGGGAACATTGCCCTCAGACTGATCGATCCGGTATTTTTGTCGAACTGACCATCTACCAGTTGAATTCTTCCTTTTTCAGGATAAGTAGTGCCATCGGCGAGTACTAAAGTAACCGGAGGAAGTTTTTTCAGCTTCTCCGTCATGTTAGCTCCTTTAATCTGTGCATTAAACTGAAGAAACGCAGGTTCACTCATGGAGAAATAAGCATACACCTCTTTCGTGTCGGAAAGGGTAGTCATGGGTTCCGGATCGCCTTTGCTGATGAGGTTACCCACTCTTTTTGGGATTTTACCGATGAAGCCAGAAATCGGGGCTTTAATCAGTGTGAAACCGATATTGATCTTTGCCGAAGCGATGCTGGATTTTGCTTGTGATACTGCGGCCTGTGCCTGATTGTAATTCGCTTCTGCGGTACTCAATTGTACTTCAGAAACGACCTTATTCTGCACTAAAGGTTTGATTTTATTCACTTCAATCTGAGCAGTACGTAAAGTCGCTTTTGCGGCTTCCATAGCTGCATTGGCAGTATTTAGTTGTTCCTGATACACACGATCGTTGATTTTGAACAAAGGCTGACCCGCTTTTACATAGGCACCTTCATCCACAAAGATTTTGTCCAGGTAACCGTCTACCTGCGGCCGAATGTCTACATTTACCCTGCCTTCAATGGCAGCACTATATTCATTGAAGGTAACCGCAGATTGCTCCAGCACAGCAATCACCGGGATTTCCGGTGCTGGAGGCGGAGTTCCGCCGGCTTGTTCCTGTCCGGCTTTCGATCCGCAACTGCTTAAAAACAACGCAGGGAAAAGAAGGGACAATAGCAAGAAATATCGGGTATTGTTTCTAAGGTTTGTGGGGAAAAACATCTCTTTTATAATTTATGTTTATTTAAAATGTCTGCAAACATAAAATGTATCCCGCGCGAAAATTCCATTACTTGACCGAAATGGATATATTAGTCGCTGAAACGTAGAAAATCAATAACCGAAATTATCGGTCGAGCCAGGCCTTAAACTGTCCGGACTTTTCTTTGCTAATGATGATTTCACCGGCAAGCGGGTTTTTCAGAATGACTTTTAGTTTGCCATTGAAATAGTTATGGATGGAGTAGATGCTGTTGATGTGAATCATGTGCTGACGGTTGGCGCGGAAAAAGCAAACCGGATCTAACTGATCTTCCAGTTCATCCATCGTGAAGGGTACAATCAGATCTGTCTGGTCGTCCAATACCAGGTGTGTGATTTTATGTTCAGAATAAATGTAATCAATGGAAGAAACAAGAATGGTTTTGTAACCATCTTTATAAGGTAAAAGGAATCTGGACCGGTATATTACAGATTTTGATTTGATGTAATCTACCAATTGATCCAATGCTTTATTGGGATTAGTTTCCTGTATAATATGATCGTACATACTCAAAGCTTCCTTTAGCTCGGCCTTTTCTACGGGCTTAAGCAAATAGGCAAGGCTGTAAATTTTAAAGGCACGAAGCGCATATTCGTCGTAAGCCGTCGTGAAAATGACCGGGCAGTGAAGCTCTACTTTCGGGAAGATTTCAAAGCATAAACCATCTCCCAATCTGATGTCCATCAGAATTAAATCAGGATGCGGATGTTGGGTCAGGAAATTTACGCTTTCTTCTACACTGCCCAATACGCCCATAATATGCACGTCTTCTCTCAATTCCGCCAGTAATTTAATGAGTCTGTTGGCATTGGGTTTTTCGTCTTCGATGATTAGAATATTCATATTTCAGGTACTATAATGGAAGTAAAGGTAAGTAAACGGCAAAAGACTCTTCATTCTCTAAAATGTAAGGTAGGTCTTCCGACAGTAAGGCATACCTGCTTCGTATATTTTGTAAGCCGATACGGGCTGAAGGAATGGAAAGTTTAATTCTCTGCAGGTTATTGCTCACCACAATATGGGAATCGGTATTGTAAATTTCTATGAGCAGCGGACTGCTTTTTGTGGCTGCATTGTGTTTGATCGCATTTTCAATCAGCAGCTGTAAGGTGATGGGAGGTATACCGCGGTCATCGTCATTGTTAATGTCTACGGAGACAATCACATTTTCTCCATAGCGGATCCTGATGAGGTATAAATAAGCATCTACAAATTTGAGCTCTTCTTCCAGGGAAACGATGTCTTTTTTAAGATTGGCAATCATATACCGATACACCCTCGATAAGTTTCTCAGGAAAACCTCTGCTTTTAACTGATCTTCAGAAATCAGTTCCGAAAGTGTACTGAAGTTGTTGAACATGAAATGAGGATCAAGCTGCAGCTTTAGGGATTGAAGCTCTGCCTGCATGGCTATTTCTTTGAATTCTGCGGTTTTTAATTTCAGTTCTGTGGCCTCCATCATGGTGGCCGTCCACTTTTGTAAAAGGAAGTTTCCGGTAGTTACAGCACTGATCAGGATCCCCATAATCACACATACATAGACGAATTGAATGCTGTTCAGTTCCTCTTCAAAAGTTGGTTTTTCTTTATACGTGTAGACTAATGATCCGATATAATACAAGAGAACCATCAAAATGATGACAAATACGATTTGGGTGAGGAGTTGGATACTGAAGCGCATGAATGGACGCTCTGTCCATGGAATTACTTTATCCAGCATGGAAGAATTGAATACACTCAGTTCAAAAATCAATACACAGAACAGTAGCGTTAAACTTGCGTCTGTAATGATTTCCAGGGTAGGTCTCTCAAAATAGAGCTGGTAATAAGGGCTGTAGGGATTGAGAAAATAAGACAATAAATTCAGCACCACAAAGATCAAAGGAATCGTAATGAAACGAAGGTGTCTGTTTAAGGGTTTAGAAAGAATTGTGCGGGGTTTCAGCATATTTCTTATGTGATGATTTTAATCGGCAAAATACATAAAATGCGCTTTATATTAGAGGAATAGAGGAGGAGCTCGATTGCTTGCCTGGTTTTGGAACAAAAATAATAAATACAGCTGGGAGGCGATTGCTGAATTTCACCCAAGCTGACCAAATAGGTAACCCAAGCGGAGAAATGAATTACCCAACTGCTGGGAAAAGCAAAATCCACTAGTGTTGATTAGTGGATTTCGTTGATTTTTAGAGTTAAGGCTGTTTATTCCTGATAAGGATCTGTAGTTTGACGGTATTGCTGTTTCAGGTCATTTCCAAATTCTTTCGCTTTATCCAGCCATTCCGGAGCCTGTTCTGTCAATTCGTCGACAAGGGATTTTCCGTTGGTGCCTTTTTTTGTGGCATATTTTACAGCCCCATAAACTGCTGCACCGATAAGTAGAGATTTGAGTAGGCCCATAGTGGTATTTATTTTAGGATTAATTGCTTCACTATAAAAACAACACAAGCGTCCAATAGTTTTGCCTTTTACAAAACAATAGATTTACATGTTACAGAAAAGGCCTGCTCCAGCTGTTTGAAAACAACAGGAACAGGCCTTTTTATTTTTAGAAACCTGATTTAAGGTTGTACTGCCGTTTTTGCGGCCTCAGCTTCTGCTTTCGCTTTTTTCTTGAAGAAACCTCTCAACAAAAAGTTATGTTGTAAAGCTTCCATGTTTTGATCCAGTTTCTTGCTGCTGCCTTCCAGATTTTGCATGATCACTCTGATTTGATCTGCTGCTTTCTGGTCGTTTAATAACAGGCCAGCGGCGTTGTCACTCTGGTTTAATTTCGAGCTGGCTTTATTCAGGTTATCTGTTAAAGCTGCGGCAGAACTTGCTGTTTTCTTTAACTCATTAACTGAAGCCTGTAACTGTGAGAATACCAGGGTATCGGTCAGCATCTTATCTGCTAATCCACCTTTAGTATTCATCTTTCTGGTGAAAGTATTCAGGTCTAAGGCCATTTTATTGGCTGCCTCTGTAGTCACTTTTAAATTCTGTACAATCGCTTTAAAGTTATCCGCAATCTGCTGATCTGCTAGTAAAGCACCTGCAGCACCTTTTCCTTCTACCAGATTTTTAGCAAGAATTTTAAAGTCTGAAGTGACATCTACCAGGTTTTTATTGTTCACCTGGAAAGTTTTCATAATGTCATCCGTAGAAAGTGCATTGCTGGCTTTTAAGCGGTCTCCTTCTTCTACGAATGGAAATTTAGGCGTACCACCAGTTACCACAATGATTTTATTACCAATCAATCCATCAGAACTGATGGTTGCGGTGGCATCTTTATGAATGTATTTATGTGCTTCTTCTTCAATACTTAAAAACACCTGTACCTGTGAAGTGCCAAAGAACTGGATTTTTTTGATGGTTCCGACTTTTACGCCTGAAAACCAAACATTGTTCCCTGCCTTTAAGCCCTGGATATCATTAAAAACAACATCAACAGTAAAGCTTTTTACAAATGTCTTTTTCTGGCCTCCCAACGTAAAAACTCCTAATACAAAAATGAGTAGTCCAAGGAATACGAATACTCCTACTGTTACTTTGCGACGCGTGTCTGTTACCTGCATATTGTTATTGTATAAAATTATAATCGTAAAATGGTTTTACCCGTTCATCATTGGTATTGAATACCTCATCAAAAGTTCCCTGACGTTCAAATTTGCCATCAAGTAACATGGCCACCCGGTTTCCTACTGCTTTTGCGCAGGTAAGGTCGTGTGTGATCACGATAGAACTGGTATGGAATCTTTCCTGTACTTCATTGATCAGGCTATTGATCTCTAAACAAGTAATCGGATCTAATCCTGCGGTAGGCTCATCATATAACATCACTTCCGGTTGAAGGATCAATGTTCTGGCAATGCCCACCCTTTTTCTTTGTCCACCAGAAAGCTCCGATGGCATTTGATTGATGGTTTGAAGTAATCCCACCGCATCAAGCACCTGCTCTACCGCAATGTTCACTTCTCCTTTTGTCAGATTTCTCTGGTTCCTCACCAAAGGGAATTCCAGATTTTGCCTCACGGTCATACTATCGTACAGCGCACTGTTTTGAAAAGAGAAACCAACTTTCAGCCTTAGGGCCAATAGCTCTTTGTAACTAATTTCATCCACCATCTGGCCGAGTACCTTGACGGCACCTTCATCTGGAGTCAGCAGGCCAACAATAATTTTTATCAATACTGACTTTCCTGTTCCTGATTTCCCAAGAACCACTAAGTTTTCACCTCTGTAAAGATCCAGGTCGACGCCTTTAAGGACGTCGTAGGTGCCAAAAGACTTGTACAGTCCTTTGATCTCTATTACCTTTTCCTGATCCATATTGGTGGGTTTCTTTTGTTCCATTATTTATAAGATCAAGACCTGAATAAACCAAAAAATTGTACCGAAATCACCTCTTCAATAAAGATGAGGAACATCCCGATCACTACTGCGGAGTTGGCCGCTTTACCTACGCCCTCAGTTCCTTTGGAAGAATTATAACCCTGATAACAGCCTACGATTCCAATGGTAAAACCAAAAATAATGGCTTTAACGGTAGATGCGGTGATGTCTAAAAAGGTAATTTGTTCTAAAGAAGCCTGGAAAAATGCTCTTGCACTGGTGTCCTCGAATAAGGAAACGTTGAGCAGGGCACCTAACATACCTACCATTGCGGTATAAAAAGTAAGGATAGGAATGGTGATGGTGGAGGCAAGGACCCTGGTGGTTACTAAAAATTTAAAAGGGTTGGTGGCCGATACTTCCATGGCATCTATTTGTTCCGTAACGCGCATAGATCCCAGCTCTGCACCAATACTGGAGCCTACTTTTCCTGCTGCAATGAGCGAGGTCAGGAGGGGAGCAAGGGTTCTGAGTAAGGCAATGCCGACTAAAGAAGGCAGCCATGAGGTGGCACCAAATTCTGCCAGTGAGGGTCTCGATTGCTTTGTAAATACAATTCCTGTGATAAATCCGGTTAGGGAGATTAAAGCCAGGGAGCGATATCCGATGTCGTAACATTGGCGCATCAGTTCTTTTCCTTCATAAGGAGGAAGAAATCCTTCTTTGAAAAACCGCGTGACGAACTGACATACGTCATAAAGTGTCAGGAACATCCTGGTGAACTTTCCAGGTGGCTTGGCTTGTTTTTGTAAAATGGCTGGATTTTCAGCTTTGTTATCCATTAATGTGTATCGATGTGTTCAGATAATAGGTGTTATAACAGAGATGTGCAACCCTTATCAAAATTTGCGCCATATTAACGATATTATCCCGATTAAGGTGTTTTAGTAAAAAAAAATGGCCTGTAAATTACAGACCACCCTTTAGATTATATGAATTATTTTCCTCCCGGAGGACAGTTTTTCTTAAGAAAGTCGGTGTAAGTCAGCGATAAATGCTGGAAAGTTCCATCTCCTTCACTAATGCTGTGCGTACGGTTAGGATAAGACATCATTTGAAAAATTTTACCGTATCTGATCAGCTCATTGACTAACATTTCGGCATTCTGGTAATGCACATTGTCATCTCCTGTACCATGAATGTACAATAAATTGCCTTTGAGGTTTTTCGCATAGCTGATCGGTGAGCCTTTTACATACGCTTCTGTAGTTTTCAAAGGAGAACCCATATAACGTTCCTGGTATACATTATCATAAGTCAGCTGATTGGCTACTGCTGCAATGGCGATACCTGTTTTGTAAATCTCAGGATATTGAAAAAGCAGGTTTAAGGTGGATGATCCACCACCACTCCATCCCCAAACAGCAACCCTGTCTTTGTCGACAAAATTCCATTCCAGGATTTTCTTAGCAGCCATAGCCTGGTCACGGATGTTTAGAGTACCAATAGATTTATAAATGCTTTTACGCCATTCTCTGCCTTTTGGAGCAGGTGCGCCACGGTTTTCTACAGAAATATAAATGTACCCGTCTTTTGCCATATCCCCATTGTACAAGAAATTACGTCCTGCACCATAAGTGTCCGTTACAGTTTGTGAAGCAGGTTCGCCATAGACATAAAATACTACCGGGTATTTTTTTGTACGGTCAAAGTTGTCTGGTTTTTTCATCCAGCCATCCATCGTCACGCCATCTTCAGTCGTTACTTTAAAGAATTCTACCGGATTTTTCTGCGCCCTGATTCTACCCAGCTGGTTGGTGATGCTCCCTTCCATTGTGAAAGGATTTAAAGTAGTCAGCTTCATCCATTCCGTAATGGTAGGTACAGTTGCACTTCCATAACTGTGGCGTGCAAACATTCCATTCGGAGAGATTTCATAATTGTGCGTTCCCGGAAGAATAGATGGCGTCACCATTTCTGGTTTGCCGCCACCACTTAATTTGGTTTTATATAAATACTTCTGAGTCGCATTGTCTGGAGAGGCCATGTAATAATACCAGTTGTTTTTCTCATCCACCAAAGCAGTTTCGATCACATCAAAATTGCCTTTTGTGATCAGCGTTTCTTTTTTCCCATCTTTACTGATGCGGTATTGATGTCTCCAACCGTCTTTTTCACTCGACCATAGGAATTCTTTTCCATCATTTACCCAATTCCATCCCTGACCAACGTCGATCCAGGCTTTATCAGTTTCGGTATAAATGTTTTTTACTGCTCCAGATTGTGCATTGGCAACAAATAGTTTGCTCTCATTTTGTTCTCTATTCAGCTGCTGAAGGATCACCTCATTGGTGTTAGGAATCCAGTCCATTCTAGGGATGTAATTCTGAACCTCAGAACCTGGAACGCTCAGCCATTTGGTGGCTGCGGTATTAATGTCTACGATACCCACTTTACAAGCCGATGGATTTTGTCCTACTTTAGGATATTCTACCGGTACATTGAAGGAATAAATCGAATCGGTATTGTTGATCATCAAAAAGTTTCTGATGTTGCGTGCATCTAATTGCCAATAAGCAATTGTAGTACCGTCAGGGCTCCATCTGAATCCATCCCTGCAGTCAAACTCTTCTTCATACACCCAGTCGAATGTACCATTGATGATGCGGTCTGTACCATCTGTAGTCAGTGCTTTTGTGCTGCGGGTAGCCAAATCATCTACGTAGATGTTGTGCTTGCTTACATAAGCCACTTTATTTCCATCAGGTGAGAACTTGGCAAACATCAAAGAAGATGCAGGCTGGTCCTTACCGATTTTAATCATTTCTTTTGTTTTCAAATCAGCTACGAAATAATCACCTCGGGTTTCATACCTCCATACTTTTTTGCTATTCGTATACAACAGGATTTTAGTCCCATCGGCAGAAATCTCAAAATCTTTAATGGCGCCTAGACCTTTATTGGCATTGGCATATAAGAAACTCGGATCCAGGATGAGTTTTTCCTCATTTTTAGGTAGGGTAATGGCTACAATACCGG
The DNA here is from genome assembly GCF_019802255.1 of Pedobacter polysacchareus. Classification (GTDB taxonomy): domain Bacteria; phylum Bacteroidota; class Bacteroidia; order Sphingobacteriales; family Sphingobacteriaceae; genus Pedobacter; species Pedobacter polysacchareus. The sequence continues at coordinate 32,158 of NZ_JAHYSS010000005.1, forward strand.
ATTCCTTAATCTGGTAATAGGAATTGCCATCTTTGGCCCATCTAATGTCCGATTGCTTTTGTGCATAGCTTTGTCCGAAACTTCCCAGAATAAGGAGGACTGCCAGTTTAAAAAAGAGGTTTTTTAGGTTCATTTTTTATAGTGCTATAAATTGCTGATATACTTTTTGAAGGTAAGCTTTCGCCAGGTCTAACCGTTTCTCGGTACCTTCCTTGTCCTTGTCGTTACTGTTGAATAAGGTCATTTTTCCTACATTATCAAAGGTAACACATTGTTCATTATCAATAAAGCCCATGCCATTGTCCCAGCTAAAATAAGCGAAAGGTTTGGTATAAGGGTTCAATAGGTTTTTACTCCATTGGAATTCTTTAGCAGGAATATTTAATTGTGCGAGTAAAGTGGCGGCAATGTCTACCTGTGAGCCAACATTACTGTATTTCTTCCCTCTGAACTCCTTTTTGATCACTTCTCCGAAAAACAGGAGTGGAATGTGGTAACGTCCAGGTGTAGAAATATCGTGACTTTGCTTAGGCAATAAATGGCCGTGATCCGCCACGAATATAAATAAGGTATTGTTGTACCAAGGCTGCTTTTTAGCGTTGTTTAAAAAGGCGTTGATACAGGAATCTGTATAGTAAGCGGTGCTTTTAAACTGCTCCACGTTATTGGCATTACCAAATTTTGATTTCCCAGGTAGGGTATAAGGTTCGTGATTGGTTAGCGTCAGCAAAGTAGAATAGAAAGGTTGTTTTTCTTTATTCAGGTCTTGCAGCTGCTTGTCAAAAACGGCTTCATCATATTGTCCCCAGAATGATTTCGGTGCATTTCCTGAGAAGTTGTTTTTATCAATGAGCTTTTGATAATCATGACTGAGGATAAAAGCTTTGTAATTGTCGAATTCGGACTCCCCTCCATAATAGAAAGAAGTATGGTAACCATTTTTGGCCAGCGAGCTGGAAATGGCAGGTAATTTTTGCAATTTCTCCGGCCATTTTACAATGCTGCCTGCAGCAAGGGTAGGGAAACCCGCGAGACTGGCAATAAGGCCTTTATCGGTGCGGCTTCCAGCAGCAAATAAATTGTCAAATAACACCCCTTTATTCATTAAAGAATCAAAATGTGGGGTAATGCCTGGTTCATTGCCAAGCGTCTGTGTAAGATCGGCAGTGAAACTTTCAATAATCACCATGACCACATTGGGCCTATCGGTGGTTAAAATTGCCGTAGTGCTGTCTTTTTCTACTGCATGCAGGTTTTGAATCAGCTCATCTGCTTTTTTAGGATCCAGGTATAAATAAGGATTATGACTGGTCATTTTTTCGGAAAGTGTACTTCTGATCAAGTTCCACTCTGTATTTACTGCAGCATGATTGAGCAATTGTTCCTTTGAAAAGTAAGCCATACTTTGTGTAATCGGTGAGCCTCTAAAGCCTCCGCGGATAAACATAAAAGTAAGTACAAGAACCAATATTGAAATTAGGCCGCGCAGCCAGATTGGGGATTTCTGAAAAGAAAGCTGTTTGGGGATCAATTGCTTTTGTAAGAAATATCCACCTCCAATGAGCATTATCAATATCAATAAAGATAGTGCAATCGGGGAGGAAGCTCCTGAAGCCATAGCCTCTCCGGGCGAAGAAAAAGCAAAGCCAATAGCTTTGGCATTCACTTTAGTTCCCCATTCCCGGTAAATGTTAAAGTTTACAATGGAAAGTATGCTGAATATCACCAGCAATACTAAATTATAAATAGAAATCCATTTGATGTTTACGGATTTCCAGCCAGTAAACAGCGATACGATATAGCCTAAAAACGGAATGACAGCAAGGTATGCCGTCATCGATAGGTCTAATAGTAAGGCCTGGTAGAAAGTAGCCATGGTTTCCGATAAAGGAACCATGGCTAGCTTTTTATGGTAAATTAGAAGAAATATTAAACGGTCTGTAAAGAAAAATAGCAACCAGAAAATATAAAATCTGATAAAAAAAATAAGGCTTCTAAACATTTTAGTGAATGCTATTGACCTCCACCTTGCATTTGCAGGATTTCTTCCATCGTTTTCACTTCATATCCTTTAGGAACGTCTAGGCTGAAAGGGCCTGTTTTTTCTTCTACCAGGCTTTTTATAGTAGCGGTAGATTTTACACCTCTATTGAAGCTGGTAAATTTAACTGGAGTACCTTTTACACCGATGAAATCACGACCTACTAAACCTGAAGGAAGTTCAATATCGTTGGTTGACCATAATTCGTAAGTGTTTCCTTTGTCGTCCTTATAGGTATATTTCTCAGTATTGTAGTTTAAGATCATTTTCTTCTCGCCAGTAGCTTTGAAATCGCTGAACTTAGGGTTGTTTTCTTTCTCTTTTTCGTAATCTGCTTTAGTACCCTTTACAGCAAATTGCATTTGTGCAACCGGAACATCAATCAGTACTAGTGAATTTAGGTCTACAATATCGGCAAGTACTGTAATCGTAGCCGGACCTTGCTGCATTTCCATTCTGGATATGTTGCCATTAAATTTGATTTTAGATTCCGTAGGAAGCATGGCAGCCATAGGTTGCTGTTCAGAAGTAAGTGCATACTCCATTCCGAAAGTAACAGTTCCTTCGGTGATTTTCTTTTGGGCGTTTGCGAAGATAGCTGAACTTACAAGAATTGCAGCTAAAACTCCGGTTTTGATAGATTTTAACATATAATAGTTTTTAGTGTTTGTACTAATTTGATACGTATTTAAACTGTTTTGATAGGTGCTTCTTTCGATTTGATACGTGTACTGATGAATTGAATGATTTGATTACCATTGTATTTTCTCTTTGCTGATAAAGGCAGCAATACCTTTTTTGAAATCTTCACTGTCTCTCACCCTGGCATTGATCTGAACCGCCAGTGACAGACAGCTCTCTAATTGAGGGTTGGTGGTCTGACCAATCAGTTGCTTCGTTACCATTAACGAATTGGCGGAAGTTTCCGTACACAAACTTAGTGCAAATTCTTTTACCTTCTGATGAATGTTTTCTTTGTTTGTTACAAAAGTGATCAATCCATAGTCCAATGCCTGTTGTGCACTGAACAGCTCACCTGTTAACAGGATTCTTTTGGCAATTGTTTCAGAAGTTTTTCTAAGTAAAAAACAGGAGACAATCGCAGGTACAAATCCAAGTTTTACTTCGGTATAACCGAAATTGGCTTCCGGTACTGCGAAAGTAATGTCGCATACGGTAGCCAGTCCGCATCCACCGGCAATGGCATGTCCCTCTACCTGGGCAATCACTACTTTGGGTAAGTAATAGATGGTAGTGAATAAACGCTTTAAATTTTCAGAGTCGGCCAGGTTTTCTTCATAACTGTTTTGCTGGAGCTGCTGTAGATAAGCGAGATCGGCACCTGCACTAAAGGTATTGCCGTTTGCTTTTAAAATAATGACTTTTACCTCATCGTCTTCTGAAGCCTCGATCAAGGTTTCCCTAAGCAGTGTAACCAGCTCCGGATTTAAAGCATTTCGCTTTTCCGGGCGATTAATCGAAATGGTGGCAATGCGTTGCTCAACAGAATATAAAACTAATGGCGCTGTCATAGGTCTGGGGGTAAGTTTCTTTTGCTTTTCTAATCAAAAGTAAATAAAAAGCAAATCATTGTGGTTAAAACGGAAGGAATTGGATGAAGATCTAAGGTGGTAGCGGAATGATTTTTAAAAACCGGATTTGATGGTACGCCAATACAGGCTGAATGAAATACTGAAAAGCATCATCTTCTTGTTTTAAATGTGTGTAAACAGTAGCTTGCTGGGCAAAAATATAAGCGATGGCTTGCTGTTTTGGGATCTCAAAACGGATGATTTCCTGCTGATGGTATCGCATGACTGCTGTTCTGCTCAGCGAAAATTGCAAGACTAAGAAAAAAGAAAAAGCGGCCATCAATAATCTCCAGTTGCCATTTACAATGGCCATAGTACCTAAAGTTAAAAAAACAGATAACAGGAGTAACTCCACTTTATTGATCCAAATCCCTGACAAAACGGAATAAGGAATTGCCGCAATAAATTTCAATCCAGTATTGTTGAATTGAATTAGCCAGCTGAGCACAGGAGCCAGAAAATCCAGACCTGGAATCAGCAGTAAAATCCCAAGGTACATGATCAAGGTGACGGGAATTAGAATAAACAGGTTGCCCAGCAGGAATAAAAAAGGAAATTGATGGAAATAATAGATAGACAGCGGAAAGGTGAACAGCTGTGCTGCTAATGACATAGAAATTATTCCCCATAATTTGCGGGCCCATTTATTTTGTATAGTCCAGCAGTCCTGGAGCTTGGGCTGTAAATATAAAAGACCAAAAACAGCTAGAAAAGAAAGCTGAAAGCCGACATCCCAGATTAAAAAAGGGTCATACAGCAGCATAGCAAAAGCAGCAAAGGATAAGATGTTATATTTATTTGCAGGCCTGGAGTATGTTTTTCCAACTAAAAATATAGAGATCATGATGACTGAGCGTAATACGGAAGGACTGCAGCCTGTTAATAAGGCGTAAAACCACAATAAGCCAAGGATGAGGAATAGCTTTATATATTGAGCGTTCCTTTTTTGGTTAAGGAAAGCTAGGGCGTAGTTTAAAATGAGATAAATTAAACCTACATGCATCCCGGACACTGATAAAGCGTGTATGGTACCCGTTTTGGAATAAATGGCCAGTATTTCCTTACTAAGATCGGCCCGATAACCAAGGATCAGCGTAGAGGCCATCGCCACAGCTTCATTGTCCTGTAGCAAGGATTGGTAGCGCTTGACTTGCTTGACTCTGAGGGCAATCGCAAATTTAAATAATTCATTTCCAGATTGCAGACCGAGTTTTATTACCTGATTTTGCAGTAAGAAACTTTGGTGTCTAATATTTTGTGCGGCCAGCCAGGCCTGATAATCAAATTGTGCAGGATGAAAAGAGGACTTGATTGGGGTGTAGCTGGCTGGAATCAGCAGCTCTTCCCCATAGTTGATGGCTAAAGGTTGCCTGTGATCTAATTTAATAGCGACCATTATTTTTCCAGATGCCGTTTTGGCCTGTAGCATGTGTTTCCCTTGATTTCCCAGCTGTTCAGTAAAATAAACTGACTGGATCTGTCCTTTGAATCTAAGTATCCCTGTTTTTTGGTAGGGTTCGTCCATCACCTGGATCTTTAAATAAAGGTTTGATGATTTAGAGAAATCGTCTGACTTTAAATTATTTTGATGGTGGTAGCACAACAAGCCACCGAAAAAGAAAAAAAACAATTGAAAAAGCAAGCCAGTTCCTGATTTGAAGCGATACACTTTAATAATGTTATAATAGTTGTTCAGGAGCAGCAGCAGGCTGAGTAAGCTTAGATTGATTCCGATCAATAAAGGTAGGAAGCCGGGATATTTAAAATGATAGAAAACTACAATTCCTAAGGTGTAGGGTAGGAGTATTCTGGGGAATACCTGTTCCGGCTGGGCTGAAATATCCATGTCTTAAAATTGATGACGGATTAATAATTTAACCGCGGATTTCATATTTCCATTAATTTCGTCCAGCCCGGAACCGATGAATGCTTGATGCGGGTAATAATAGAGGTCATAACGGCTCCAGAGGTCTAACTTTCTCCATAAACGGTACCGGAGGTTTAAAAAAGTGCGGATACCCTGTCCGTAATATCCTCCGGAGCCAGAACCATATAAAACATCAGCTTCGTAGGCATAAATTCTAGACTGATAGGAAGGGGTATTAAAATAGGCCAGACGGATGTTCCCTGATATTTTTGAATGCATGGGCGTATAATAAATGTCCTGATAAATCAGGTATCCGAATTCTTTAAGCAGCTTTCCTTTTTGATATTGAATCAGTTCTATCCTTTGTACTGTGCTGATTTTTTTATGGAATTTCCAGTTACAGTCTAGTCTGAAACTAGTTTTTAGGAGTTTTTCTAAAGAGCGGACCGTATTTACTGCTGCGGGATTTTGCTGTTTCTTTTCGGTTTTAAAGCGGGCCGTTACTTTAAACTGTTTAGTCGGACTATAAACCAATTGTGCTAGCGTTTCATAGCCGCTGGAAGCCGTATCTACCCGGTACTTCTTTTCGGGGAACTTAAAATAATCCAGATAGAGCGCAAATTTCCAATGTGGATGTGGCAGGTAATTGATACCGAGGTAAAGCCCTTTTTCATTGCTGCTTGTGGTGTTTTCTCCAATTGCCTGGCTAAAGAAATTTGCATAATCTTTGTCGTATTTTCGATATAGCAGCACCATGGAGATAGATTTAGAAAGGTTGGTCATCGCTCCTTGTAATCCTGCCCATCCACCGGGAAAGCTTTTTGCCAGTTCTCCATAAAAGTAAATATTTTGAAAAGCGACATTATAGTGGAGGCCGATGTTGCCTAGCTTTCTTCCTTCAAAGCCATATTTTTGGTAACTGCTGCTGTCTCTGGTGAAAGTCTGATCAAAGCGGGTCTGGTAAGCAGAAAAACCCATGTTTAAGGAATTACTGAGGTATTGTAAAGTGGCTCCATATGCCTCCTGTGCAAGCTGCTTCCTGTTTCTGATCTCTGCAGCATTTCGGTGCAGTCCGCTTTCTGAAATACTGCTTAAGGTATATTTGCCGTACTGATCTGTTTTTAAACTTGCATCGCGTTTTCTGATGGAATAAAAGGGGGTAACGAAGAGGTTTTTGGGTAATTTCAAAGTACTGGCAATGCCCCGGAAAAAGGTGCTTTCATTAGAGGAGGTATAAGGTTTTAAGCCCAGGTCTTTACTGGCCAGGCTAGTTACATCAGGCCCTTTTCCCAATGAAAAACCAGACCAAAGCGTCAGTCCTTGTCCGAATTGCAAGGTGTAATCTCCTATGACCAGCTTTTGAATACTTCGATAATTAAACAAGGCGAAATTTCCGGAAACAAAATCAATGGGTACCGGCTTTGTACCGATGGTTTCACCGGCATCTTTTTTCATTAACAGGGAAAATGCACCAATTTTAGGATACTGGTATTTATAACTCAGCAGCAGTTTATCGGCGGAGCCCAGGTACCTGCTGCCCGGTAAATCCCGGAAGCCTTTTTGCCGTTCAAGTGTTCTTCCATATCGAAATAGCAGTTGCTGTTCCGCTTGCTGGTAAAGGTCTTTGAATTTTAAAGAAGCAAAGCGATTTACTGGAATGAGGGTGACAAATGGAAGCATCTTGTCAATTGTGATCAGGTCGAAACCAGCAATAGATTGCAACTCGAGCAGATCCAATAATTTTCCATTGAGCAGTAGGTGCTCAAAAAAATTGCTGACCTGCAAAGGAGATAGCCAGAATAGTTTTTTCAACTCTTCCGCGTTCGTATGGTTCAGGTCTATTGGATGTTTTCTGAAAAAATCAAGCTGTTCTTCAAAGGCAGAAAGATCTTCCTCTTCCTTTCCGTTTTCGGCCAGGTTTTCCCTGAGTTCCATCACTTGTTCTTCTTCCTGTGCCTGGACAGGTAGCCATGGATAGCCGATAAAGAGGAGTAAATACAGGAATAGTGAGTAGGACATCATGATGCCTAATCACTATATTATTTATTTAATAAAAGAATAAATTAATCTTTAAATTATATTTCTTCGTTTAACTTAAGTAAGAAATCTTTCAACTTCTCCAGAGAAGCAATGATCTTTTGGTTTTCTTTTACTTCAGAAGTGTTGTTTTTTAAGTGCTCTTTGGCGCCTTTAAGGGTGAATCCTTTATCATCTACCAGGTGGAAAATGATCTTTAGATTTTCAATGTCTTCAGGAGTGAATAAACGGTTGCCTTTTTTGTTTTTCTTAGGCTGCAGTACATCAAATTCTTTCTCATAAAAGCGGATCTGAGATGCATTTACGTTAAACATTTCGGTCACTTCGCCCATCGTATAATACATTTTATTAATTTCCCGTTCTTTGTAAGGCATAGTTTGATATTGATTATTAGTGGTTTACGGCATTTATATAAAGTATTCAAATGTAAAGGGATTTTAGTAGAATACCGCAATAAAATTTTAATTTTGTTCACCACTAATAAGGAGAAGGATGACAGCTAAGGAAATCAGACAGGCATACTTAAAATTTTTTGAATCAAAACAACATCATATTGTTCCATCTGCACCAATTGTAGTAAAGAACGACCCTACTTTGATGTTCACCAATGCGGGAATGAACCAGTTTAAGGATTTGTTTCTGGGTGAAGCACCGATTAAATATCCGCGTGTAACAGATACACAACGTTGTTTACGCGTTTCTGGCAAACATAATGACCTGGAAGAAGTAGGTATTGATACCTATCACCATACGATGTTTGAGATGTTAGGGAACTGGAGCTTTGGAGATTACTTTAAGAAAGAAGCCATTTCCTGGAGCTGGGAACTTTTAACAGAAGTATACAAAATCCCTAAGGACAAATTATATGTGTCCATCTTTGAAGGAGACGAAAAAGAAGGACTGCCAAGAGATACAGAAGCGTACGAGCTTTGGAAACAATTTGTGCCGGAAGACCGCATCATATTAGGAAATAAAAAAGACAACTTTTGGGAAATGGGCGATATGGGACCTTGCGGTCCTTGTTCAGAGATTCATGTGGATTGCCGTTCAGCAGAAGAACGCGAGGCAGTAAGCGGAAAAGACCTTGTAAATGCCGACCATCCTCAGGTGATTGAAATCTGGAACAATGTATTTATGCAGTTTAACCGTCTTAAAGATGGTTCATTGCAGCCTTTACCAGCGCAGCATGTAGATACAGGAATGGGCTTTGAGCGTTTGGTTCGTGTATTACAGGAGAAATCTTCAAACTACGATACCGATGTTTTCCAGCCAATGATTCAGGTGATCGCCAAACATTCGGGTGTGGTATATGGTACAGAGGAGAAAACAGACATCGCCATGCGCGTAATGGCGGATCATATCCGTGCTATATCTTTTGTAATTGCGGATGGTCAGCTGCCTTCAAACAATAAGGCGGGTTATGTGATTCGCCGAATTCTTCGTCGTGCAGTGAGGTATGCTTATACTTTCTTAAACCTGAAAGAGCCATTTTTAAACCAATTGGTTCCAGTTCTGGCCGAGCAGTTTAAAGGTGTTTTTGATGAACTTTATTTACAGCAGGATTTTGTGCAGAAAGTGGTATTGGAAGAAGAAGTTTCCTTCCTGAGAACTTTGGCTACAGGAATTCAGCGCTTTGAAAACTTCACGAAAAAACAAGGAGAGCTGTTGATGTCTGAAAATGCCATTGAATCTGAGAAATCATTCGATGACAATTGGGTATACAGCATCTTAAAAGACCAGATGGTCATTCCTGGAGAATTTGCTTTCGAACTGAATGATACTTATGGCTTCCCAATCGACTTAACGGAGTTGATGGCCAGAGAGAAACGTTGGTTGGTAGATATGGAAGGGTATAATAAGGCCTTAACCTTGCAGAAAGAAAGGTCAAGAGCGGCAACTGCAGTAGATACCGGCGACTGGATCATGGTGAATTCCGATCTGGAAACGGATTTTGTAGGTTATGACGACTTCGAAGTAGAAACGAAAATTATTAAATACCGTAAAGTGAATGCGAAAGGGAAAGATCAATACCAGATTGTATTGAGCAAAACACCTTTCTATGCAGAAAGCGGCGGACAAGTTGGTGATACCGGCAGATTAGAAGACCATAGCAGATTGTTCTTTGTTGAAGTTACTGATACGAAGAAAGAGAATGGCGTGATCGTTCATTATACCGATACTTTACCAGAAGATTTAGACGGTTTATTCTGGGCAGTGATAGATGAAGACAAGCGTTTATTATCTCAGGACAATCATACCGCAACTCACTTACTGCATGCAGCTTTGAAAAAAGTGCTGGGCAGTCATGTGAATCAAAAAGGTTCCCTGGTAAATCCTGATTACTTACGCTTTGACTTTTCTCATTTCGCGAAGATCAGCGAAGAAGATCTGGCGCAGATAGAGCACCTGGTGAATCAAAAAATCAGAGAGAATATTCCTTTGAAAGAACAAAGAGATGTGCCTTATGAACAAGCCATTTCAAGTGGGGTAACTGCTTTGTTTGGAGAGAAATATGGCGATTTCGTTCGTGTAATTACTTTTGATGACCATTATTCTAAAGAACTTTGTGGTGGTACACACGTAAAGGCTACCGGGCAGATTGGTTATTTCAAAATCATTTCTGAAAGTGCTGTAGCCGCTGGTGTAAGACGTATCGAAGCCATTACAGCGGATAAAGCAGAAGCTTTTATTCTAGAGCAAAATAGAGAACTGAACGAACTTAGGGCCTTGTTAAAAGGGAATAAAGACCTGAAAGCCGCAGTATCTTCTTTATTGGAAGAGAATGCCAAACTGAAAAAAGAAGCGGAAAAAGCAGTAGGAGAGCAAAGTGCTAATTTGAAACATGAAATTGTTCATCACCTGAAAACCATCAATGGTGTAAATGTGATTGCTACTCATGTCGATCTTCCGAATGCCGATGCGGTGAAAAACCTGGCTTTCTCTGTGAAAGATCTGGTAGATGACCTGTTATTGGTGTTCACCACTTTAATCGATGATAAACCGGGGATCACAGTGATGCTTTCTGAGAACCTGATTAAGAGCAAAGGTTTAAATGCCTCCAATATCGTGAGAGAGCTGGCTAAAGACATTCAGGGTGGTGGCGGTGGCCAACCATTTTATGCAACTGCCGGTGGTAAGAACAAGGATGGTCTAGCTACAGTTTTAACCAAAGTAGAAGCGCTGATTCCAGCATAAATTATTGTTGCCGAAAGGCTAAAAAAACTTTTTAAAGGAGCTGTCTATAAAGATAGCTCCTTTTTTTTATTTTAGAAACAAATGAAACTATATTGAAATGTTTATTTCTATATTGATTTTGGTAGATTGGAAGTGATCATGAGGAATGGTCATAAAGCATGCTGACCTAAACTGAAAAATACCAGCTGATCAGGCCCCTTTCGCCAATGCTTTAAGTGGCCTATCTGTTTTGCTATTGTTTTGCTATTGTTTTGCTTTTTTTTTACTCAACGCTTGCTCCAGCAAAAGAACAGCAATAGCGCAGTAAGAGGAAAGTAAAGTTGTATTTGATGAGATACAGGCCTGAGGATGGTTTAATTAATAGTTAAGCTGGGCTGGCTAAATTAATGGAGGATGCTAATGCAGGCTAGGTTTTTTATAAAAAAAAACTCCCTGTACAGTATGGACTGTGCAAGGAGTGGTATGGATTGATTTCTTTTACTTAGGATCTTTTTTTGGGGCAATTCCCTTATCTACATCTAGTGTAAAAGATGCTTCTGAAGCATCAAATGCTTGTTTGAGTAAATCTATTGGTGGTTGTTCAATCTCCTCATCTGTGGGTTGATCAAAATTTTCATCAAATCCATTGGAATGAATGTCTTTCTGACTTTGTTGATCGTCTGCTTCCGAATTTAGAGCATCATCTAGAGGAACATTGTCTTCTGGGTTTTCTGGGATAGCCATAGTTTAATATTTAGGTATATAGACATAACAGTATATCTTTGTGCTTGTTTCACCAATTCAGGCAAAATTTAAGAAATACTAGGCTTCCGGCCAGTGAAATACCAGGGGAAATCCATCAGGATCTCTTACATATAATGCCTTATAGCCATAAGAGGTACTGGATGGTGCGGTTACATCTACACCATTAGACTGCAGATATTGGTAAACCTGATCCAGGTCTGAACAGCCAAAATGGATAGACATGTCATGACGCTCCAGCCAATCATGGGCTGTGGCGGGTTTAGGACAGGTTTTTTCTCCACGAGGTGCCAGCAGCAGTTCGATTCCATTTAAGCCCAATCGTGCCCATTTGAAATTATCTGGCTTTTCCGGAGCTGCAGAAGTTTCTATGAGGTCAAAACCGAGTAAGTCCCGGTAAAAACGTACGGAGGCAGGCATATTGAAAACCGAAAGTAAAGGTGTAAATCCTCGTATTTTTATTGGTTTTACTGAAGTTGTATCATTTGACATAATTTCTCCTTTTTTGCTGGTTAACAGATCATTCCATTAAGATAATAGAATAATCGGAATCGAACAACGATATGTGAATTATTTATTGTGCTATATTTCCTAACCATTAAGCCTTAGCTTTGTTTTGTATAAAAAGCTACGTGTTATGGAGATTAGAGAATTACAGCTCATTACAAATCAGTTGGAAGAAACGGAAACGTTTTACAATCAAATATTAAACATTCCTACTCAAGATAAAAGCGAAAATGAGCGGTCTTTTCTCATTGGGAAAACCAGGTTGTCATTTGTATTGGGATCGGAAGATCATCCGGTTTATCACCTTGCCTTTGATATTCCTAAAAATCAGCTGATGGAAGCTTACCAATGGTTAAAACAAAGGACCTCAATCATTCCGGTAACTCCGGAAACAGACTTTTCTAATTTCGAATTGTGGAATTCAAAATCCTTTTATTTTCATGACAACAATGAGAACCTTTTGGAATTGATTTGCCGTTTCGATCTTGATAATGAAGCGACAAAACCATTTGATGGTGCTTCGATATTGTCTGTTTCTGAAATCGGATTGGTATCTGAGGATGTTCCATTTTTGGCGGAGACTTTAATGAGCAAATACAGTCTGGATGTTTATGAAAAGCAACCTGCACAGGATAATTTTACTGTATTGGGTGATGAACAAGGTTTATTGATCCTGGTTAATGAAGATAGAAACTGGTATCCGACCGAGCAAAAAGCAAAACCATTTCCGCTGAAAGTGATTTTAAACAATGGGACTGGAGAGGATCAGGAGCTGAGGTTTTCTTAATCAGGTACTGACATAAAGGGGGAGGGATACATAAAAAACAGTTCCCTCGCCTTTTTGGCTTTCGAACCATATTTTTCCTCCCTGCGCATGTGTATATTCTTTACAAAGAAATAGCCCCAGTCCAATCCCTTTTTCATTCTCTGTACCATAAGTAGATTGTGCTTTCAGCGAAAATATTTCTGATTTATTTTCATCAGGGATACCGTTTCCGGTATCACGAACTGCAATTAGACAGTCTTTTCCATATCTGCTGGCATTCAGTTCTATCAATCCCTCGGAAGGCGTGAACTTGATGGCATTGCCAATAATGTTCCTGACAATCAATTGCAGCATGTGTACGTTTGAAATTAATTCCAGGGAAGTATCTATATCTGCAGTAAAAGTGATTTTCTTTTCTTTAGAGGCGGCTTTTTGAGTTGTAATTACCGAATCCAGGGCTTCATGTAATTTGTTGATCTCCATCGCCGTTTTTCCATTGTTTAGTTCTGCACGAGACCAGGAAAGCATATTGTCCAGCATTTCCTGAGTTCCACTCAAAGCATTGGTCAGCTTTTTATCCATCATTTCTTTCTCTTCAGTACTGAGAATATCCATGCGGAAAAGGTCCATATAGCTTTGTATTGAAGCTAGTGGGGCGCGAAGATCATGGGCGATGATGGAAAAGAATTTCGTTTTCTCATGGTTCATTCGCTCTAATGCTGCGGTTTTCGCAGCAGCATCTTGTTTTTCTTTAAAATAAGCGGTTTTAAGGTAAAACAACCCAAGGAAGGTGACCAGAATGGTGATGATATAGGTGGAGGCAATGTCTGCGAAAACAGCTGCTCTGTCCTGATAAGCATCCTTAATGTATCCTGGGTTTTTGTATTCAAAAAAGAGCAAACCTAATCCTGTGGTCAAACAAAGTATCGACCATAGCCAGTATTGACTCCTGGGCGATATGATCATGATCATAAAGAAAGCAATAGATAGAGAGAGCAAGGAAGGTCCTTTTATTCCATTATTGAAGAAATAAATGCTGCCTAATGCCAATAATACCATTAAGGAAGAGAGAATGATGCTGTATTTAAACTGTTTTTTGAATCTGGAAAGATAGTAGGTAAAACACAATACAACCAGTAAGATGGCAAACAGAATGGAAATGGTTTGCATTCCATTGAAATAATTAAAAGGGACATCATATCCTATAATGAGGATAGCAATGAGGCTAATTCCATTAAAAACCTGGTTTTCAAGGGTAAAATGGGCACTTGGTCCAATCAGTTTATAGACCAGTTCTTTTAAGCCATCAACAAAGCGGGAGATCCTTTCTGGTATCATCACCTAAAAATAAGCAAAGTATTTGATGATGTGGAAAATAATAGCGCAATTGGGAATGATTTTGAAATATGGGCGAACTGCTATTCGTGGTATGAGTCTTGTACGGATTAATATTAGATTATGGAACAATTAGTTGAACTACCTGCTGCCCTTTTAAAAACTTACGAAAGCCTGCCTGGTCTTTATTTAGTCCTATCTCCAGAATTGGTCATGATAACGGCCAGTGATGCTTATTTAAAGGCAACGGGATTGACAAGGGCCGAGCTGAAAGGAAAAGAAGTAGTTGAGCCGAGTTTTTTAGTTTCACTGCATCAGGTCTTGGAGACAGGAGTTCCACACCAATTGCCGGTATTGAGGTTAGCATTGCCAAATCCAAATGACCAGGATCAATCCATATTCAGCTATTGGGAAACCACGCACACGCCTTTTTTTGATGAGAATGGTGCCATTCAGTATATTATTCAGTACAGCTATGATGTGACAAATTTTGTTTCAGCAAAAAACAAGGTAGAACAGTCTGAGAAAGAAATTGGTGCGAGTGAAAAACACCTGGGTTTTTTATTGAATACTATGCCTCAACAGGTTTGGACTGCCACAGCAACTGGAATCATAGATTATGTAAATGAGATCTGTTGCCGCGATTTTGGAAAAACAAGAGAAGAGTTGAGAGGAGAGGGATGGCAGTCATTTGTCCACCCAGACGACCTTCCGATTTGTATCAGAGCCTGGAGTTATGCCTTGGGTCAAAATTCTGAATACAGTGTGCAGTTTCGCCTTAAAATGTCCGATGGAGCGTACAAATGGCATTTGGGGAAGGCGATCCCATTGATAGAAAGTGGAGAGCTGAAAATGTGGATGGGAACCAATACCAATATCGACATTCAGAAATCAAATGAACAGCGAAAAGATGAGTTCCTGGCAATTGCCAGTCATGAGCTGAAAACTCCTTTGACTTCTATAAAAGCCTTTAATCAGTTAATGAAAAGGTCAAAGGATCCTGAAAAAATACAGGGATTTGTAGAAAAGTCAGCCAGTCAGATCTTTCGGTTGGAGCAGTTGATTACTGATTTATTAGATGTAACGAAGATCAATTCTGGAAACATGGTCTTTGAGAAAGATGCGTTCCAGTTTAGTGAAATGATAACCACAGCGGTTCAAAATGTTCAGGCGATGTCGCCAGATCATGAATTGCTATTGGAAAACAACATAGATGTCTCTTATCATGGCGATCGGTTAAGGATTGAACAGGTTTTAATGAACTTTTTAACCAATGCAGTGAAGTATTCGCCAAATGGAGGAAAAGTGATCATTAATGGTAAAATCCAGTCAGACAATATTGTCGTTTCCGTACAGGATTTTGGGATAGGTATTGCCGAATTCGAAATGCAGCGGTTATTTGAACGGTACTACCGCGTAGATAATGAGGATTTACGTTATGAAGGACTGGGCTTAGGACTTTTCATCTGTTCCGAAATATTGAAAGCCCATCATGGCAGCTTTTGGCTGGAAAGTAAGCTAGAGGTCGGTTCTACTTTTTATTTCAGGCTCCCTCTAAAAGAGCTTACAGCAGTACCGCAAGCGGAAAAGCATCAGCTTTATGAGGACGATAACCTAAGGGTTTTCTATAATAAATTGCAAAACCGTATTGACGCAAGGTGGACTGGTTTTCATAATGGAGAATCGGTACAGCATGGGGCTATGGTGATGATGGCTATGTTAAAAGCCAATGGATGTACAAAGATCTTAAACGACAATCGTGAGGTATTGGGTACCTGGTCAGATGCTCTGGAATGGGTAGGTAAAACCTGGTTTCCTATAGCGGAAAAGGCAGGGTTAAGGTATTTTGCATGGACCAATTCTGCTGATATTCTTGCCCAGTTTTCTGCTCAAAAGCGTGCAGACATGGCAATTGGAGAGGTATTGGTGCAGTTTTTTTCAGAGATCCAGTCTGCGGAAGACTGGATCAATACTCAATAATTTATTGTCCAGCTAAGGAAGGCCTAGGCACTGAAACATGTTTTTTTGTGTAAGAGGCCAGCCAAACCAGTGCAGCAATCGCATAAGCACACAAGACCAGGATCGAGATGTTACTCACTGAATTTCCACTTTGATGGCTGCTGATGAATAAGGAAAGGATGGATAGTCCGATTCCACCACCCAGAAAATAGGAGGTTGATGCCAGGCTGGATGCCAATCCATAATGCTGTGGTGGAATACCCTGCACAGAAATCACCGATAAACTCGTATAGCAAATGGTCATGCCCAATCCAGACACACAGCATGCAGAACATAATAATAAGATCAGGTTATGGTCCATCAATACGGAAGCCAGTAAAAATCCTGCACCGCCTACCATTAAAGACATCCCAAAAACACCGGTTTGCCATACATTCAGCCTTCTCATTAAGGGAGGAAGTACAAATTTAGCAAATAAGGCAGAGATGATACTGAATGGAACCAGGGTAACCCCGGCTTTGGCTGCACTGAAATTCATATCTTTTTGAATCAGTAAAGACAGCAGGAACATATATCCGGTAAAATAAGCGCCGAGTAAAAAGAATACGCCGATACCGGTAGTGGTTGCTTTAGAACGGAATAAAGACATGTCTATTAAAGGCTCTTTCTGCACTTTCAAGCGATGCTGAATGAGTTTAAAACCAGCAATTACAGCGATGGTCAGGCCGATTAACATCAGGTAATGTTCGCGGATTCTGCCCAGTTCATGTACGCCATAACTCAACATTAACAGCACCAATACCAATAGTACACCAGATAATAAATCCGGTCTGGATTTCGATTTCGTCAATTCATCAGGAGCAAGGTAATACCAGGCAAGGCCAATAATGACAAATAAAACAGGCACATTAACGAAGAAAATCCAGTGCCATCCCCAATAAGTGGTGATAATACCACCTAAAGCCAGACCGCTGCCAGAACCAATAGCTGCAAATGAACTGAAAATACCGATGGCTTTTGCACGTTCCCTGGTTTCTGTAAAAGTATGAGTTACAATAGAAAAAGCGGAAGGCATAATCAAGGCAGCACCAATTCCCTGTGCGGCACGGAAAAAGGCCAGCATCTCAAAAGAGCTGGAGAGACCTGCGCCAAGAGAGGTCAGCAGGAAAATTGCAGAACCGGCCATGAAAATATTTTTCTTTCCTACAAGGTCTGATAATTTACCCCCAATGATCAAAAATCCCCCGTATAACAACACATAGAGTGTTTGCAGCCATTGTACTTTGTCGCTGCTTAGCCCGTAATCTGATTGGATAGATGGAATGGCAAGGTTGACAATGGCTATGTCCAATGCTTCTATAAAAATACCAATAGAGGCAATGGCAAGGATCAGGTTTTTTCTTTGAGTCATAAATGTAATGGGGGAAATTTTCCTTGCAAAGGTAACTTTAGTAACACAGACTAAAAATAAGTTCTGCTTATTTAGAACAAATGATTAATATTTGCTAATTTGACAGAACAAATGCGTTATTGACCTTAAATATGCCTACTCAAACAGAACAAGTCCGCCAGAGCCCACTGGTTTTAGATGATAAAGATTATGAAATCATGAGATTATTGCAGACAAATGCAAAGCTCACAATTCGGGAAATCGCGTCTCAAGTACACCTAAGCCCAACCCCAACCCATGAAAGGATCAAAAGAATGGAAAGGGAGGGAGTGATTAGGAAATATGTGGCTTTGCTGGATAACCGGAAGATCAATAAGGGCATCATTGTGATTGTACAGATCTCCTTAAAAGTTCACAATAAGAAAGCTGCTCAGGAATTTATCGATGCGGTATTGAACTTCAAAGAAGTGACGGAATGTTACAATATATCCGGCGATTTTGACTTTATGCTCAAGATAGTAACCGAAAGTATGGAAAGTTTTCATTCTTTCTCCATGAACAAGCTCAGTGAGATTCCCGGAATTGCACAAACGAAGAGTATTTTTGTGATGGACACCATTAAAGATACCCATCACTTGCTGTAAAAGCAC
Source organism: Pedobacter polysacchareus (assembly GCF_019802255.1). Taxonomy (GTDB): domain Bacteria; phylum Bacteroidota; class Bacteroidia; order Sphingobacteriales; family Sphingobacteriaceae; genus Pedobacter; species Pedobacter polysacchareus. The sequence goes on from NZ_JAHYSS010000005.1 coordinate 50,238, forward strand.
TTTTATTCGTAGTTCTAAAATGACATTGTAGAAGCAATTTTCTATTTGTATTCCTTGGAATTATAATCCATGGATGATAATTTTGTATTCGTCTTTAAGGCTGAAATAAATTTTGAAACATGAAGATAGAAGAAGAATTAAAACATCAATTTCTGACACCCCAGCAGCGGGCTGCCACGAATATTATTTTCACTTCTAACTGGATCTTGAACAAGATTGCTATTGCGTTAAAACCAACTGGCTTATCGCTGCAGCAATTTAATGTGCTGAGTATTCTACATGGTCAGGAGGGACAAACCGCAACTGTCAACCTGATTAAAGATCGTTTGATAGATCGGATGCCTAATGTTTCCAGATTACTCAATAAGCTGATGGACAAAGGTTTGATTGTTAAAGAGCGCAACTTGTCGGACCAACGTGTGGTGTATGTGAGGCTGAGTCCTGAAGGACTAAAGCTAAAAACGGCAGCCAGAGCGATTATCGATGAGGGGGTGCTCGACCTCAATAGTGAAGATGCTAATGTCTTGAATGACCTATTGGAAAAATTAAGAAAATAAAATTGTAAAGAAAATGGCTATGAATAAAGTAATTCTTTTGAACGCAAGACCGGTAGGAAAGCCAGTCTTGACTGATTTTAAATTTATAGAAGAAGCGATGCCTGTGGCCAGTGAGGGGCAGGTGCTTTTGAAAACAAAATATGTTTCTGTAGACCCGTATTTAAGGGGCAGAATGAACGATTCGGAATCTTATGTTCCACCATTTGAGTTGAATAAACCGATGTCATCGGGCATAGTTGCAGAAGTAATAGAGAGTAAATTGACAGGTTTTGAAAAGGGAGACTTTGTTTCCGGCAACCTGGAATGGAAAGAATATCAAAGCCACAATGGCCAGGGATTAATCAAGGTTGATCCTAAAGCAGCAGATTTAAGTGCTTATTTAGGGATTCTTGGAATGACAGGATTGACAGCGTATTGCGGGTTACTGGAAATTGGAAAACCAAAAGCAGGGGAAACCATTGTCGTTTCTGGCGCTGCCGGTGCTGTTGGGACGGTAGTTGGTCAAATTGGTAAGATCTTAGGTTGTAGAGTAGTAGGGATTGCAGGTACTGATGAAAAGGTAGCCATGCTGAAATCGAAGTTCCATTTTGATGAAGCGATCAATTATAAAACGACGACAGACATGACTGCAGCAGTAAAAGCCGCCTGCCCAAATGGCGTAGATGTGTATTTTGATAATGTAGGTGGAGCGATTTCTGATGCGGTATTGGCAAATATCAATAGGTACGCCCGTATCCCCGTTTGTGGTGCGATTTCATTGTATAACAATACCACAAAAGATGTTGGTCCTCGTATCCAAACTACGATGGTGATCAAAAGCGCCTTAATGCAAGGTTTCATCGTATCCGTATTTGCGGATAAATTCCAGGAAGCAATTGCGCAGATGAGTACCTGGTTGAAAGAAGGTAAATTAACTTATGCAGAAACAGTAGTGGAAGGCTTTGACCAGATTCCTCAAGCCTTTATGGACCTCTTTGAAGGTAAGAATGAAGGTAAAATGATCGTTAAGGTTTAATCCGATGATCTGCTGTAATTAAAGAATAACCGCATGAAAGGAGCGCTGATTTGAAGGCTCTGGTTTAATAGTTTAATGGTAAAATAATCAGATTGAGATGTTAAATTTTGAATTCAAAAACCCTACCAAGATCATTTTTGGAAAAGGGGAGATAAAAAAGATAAGTAAAGAGATTCCTACAGGTGCTAAAGTATTGGTGCTTTATGGCGGAGGAAGTATCAAAACCAATGGCGTATACGATCAGGTGATCGATGCACTAAAAGGCTTTGAAATATTGGAGTTCTCGGGAATTCCGGCAAATCCAGAGTATGAGGTTTTGATGCAGGCATTAAAAGTGATCAAAGAGGAAAAGATTACTTACATGCTGGCAGTAGGCGGTGGTTCCGTGATTGATGGGGTGAAATTTCTTTCTGCAGCAGCGTTATACGATGGTGATACCCCATGGGATATCCTGACGCAAAATATCAGAACAGAAAAAGGCTTGCCTTTTGCTTCGGTATTGACTTTGCCAGCTACGGGATCAGAAATGAACTCTGGTGCAGTGATTACACGTAAGGAAACTCAGGAAAAACTAGCGATGGGTGGCCCTGGTTTGTTTCCGGAATTTTCAATTCTTGACCCTGAAGTGATCAAATCCATCCCTAAACGCCAATTGGTAAATGGAGTAACAGATGCCTTTACACATGTTTTAGAGCAATATATGACCTATCCTGCAGGTGCACATTTACAGGATCGCTTTGCGGAAAGTATTTTGCAAACCTTGATTGAAGTAGGTCCAAAGGTGATTGAACATCCGGAAGACTATGAATCTGCAGCCAACTTTATGTGGAGCTGTACAATGGCCTTAAACGGATTGATTCAAAAAGGTGTGCCGACCGATTGGGCTGTCCATGCAATGGGACATGAGCTGACTGCCTTATTCGGCATTGATCATGCGAGAACACTGGCGATCATTGCACCAAGTCATTACCGTTATAACTTCGAGGCGAAGAAAGAAAAACTGGCGCAATATGGTCAGCGTGTTTGGGGAATTACCTCTGGAAGTATCGATGATATCGCCAATGCAGCCATTGCCAGAACTGAAGATTTCTTCCATTCCATGGAGATTCAAACGACACTTTCTGAGTATACTGATGATTTCGAAGGAACCGCACAAAAGATCTCGAAACGTTTTACAGAAAGAGGCTGGTTAGGGTTGGGTGAACATAAAACCCTTTCTCCATCTGATGTAGAAAAGATTGTAGAAATGAGTTATTAAACTTTTTCGAAACCATACTAACTGTGCCGGGTTCTTGAAACATTCAGGAATCCGGCATTGTTATTTTCCCTCAAAGTGCCTGCTCGTACTAAAGATTTATAGCTCAATGACATTATTTGCCACAGTGAAATCAACAGATGAGCCTTTAAAACAAATTTTATTTTTAAAAAGAAGTTTGATGAAGATAAATTCGGATCGCTCATAAACCTTGTCTTTTGATTAATGATCCAATCAGGATCATTAAAATGATTTGCTAGCTCATTATAGATGGCATTAAAAAGCTTTAAATGCGGGATTCAGAAATAATTCAGGATATTTGCCAACAGCCCTTTCCTGAAGGTTTCCAGGAAAATAAAAAGCATAAATATGAATCTGTTATTAGTTGAGGATGATCTTCGTGTTTCTGAACTTGTCAAAAGAGGCTTGGAAGAGCATGGGTATCAGGTAACGCTGGCTTATGACGGCCTGATGGGTAAAAAATTAATGATTGCCAATCATTACGACCTGATCATTACTGATATTGTGCTTCCACAGCTGAATGGTATAGCGCTTTGCAGGGAAATTCGTCAGGTTTGGCCAGAACTGCCTATCATCATGTTAACGGCCTTGGGAACTACAGAGGATAAACTGGATGGCTTTGATGCTGGTGCAAATGACTACCTGGTGAAGCCTTTTGATTTTCGGGAACTTCATGCCCGTATTAAAGTACTGCTGAGCCGTAATACTGGTGTTTTGCAAGCGCCAATAGTCAAATTACTAAAATATGCAGATCTGGAAATGAACCTGCAAACAAATGTCGTTTGTCGGATGGGAGCGGAAATTAACCTGACACCTAAGGAGTTCAAGCTGTTGGAATACATGCTGCGGAATAAAGAAAGAATTCTGACCCGTGCAGAGATCGCCGAAAAGGTTTGGGATACCCATTTTGATACCGGAACCAATTTTATTGATGTCTATATGAACTACCTCAGGAAAAAAATTGATAAGAACTTTGAAAATAAACTGATTCATACCAAAACCGGAATGGGCTTTATCTTTAAGGAAAGTTAAATTTTTGGTCTATTAACCTGCTCTAATCAGCTGCTATTGTGAAAATCCGCTATAAACTGACCCTTCTTTTTACATTGCTTTTTACACTGCTCATCTGTGCATTTGCTTTTTTTACCTATTATTCTTCGGCAGAAAATAGAGAAGATGAGTATTACAAACGATTAAAACAGCTCGCGATTACCAAAACCAACCTATTATTGGATGCTAAAGTAGCACCAGATGTTTTACAGTTGATCTATAAAAATGCGCCAAATAACCTGTTTCAGGAGGAGGTAGCAGTTTATGATACTTCCTTTCATCTATTGTACCATGATGCGGTAAATATTGACAAGATCAAGGAAACCAAAAGTATGATCGCCGAGATCCTGGCTAAAGGAGAGATTCAATTTAACCAGGGACAATTACAGGCGGTTGGTTTTCTGTATCCTTATAAAGGAAGAAATTATGTGGTGACTGCCGCCGCAAAGGACGAATATGGCCTGACAAAGTTGAGTCAGCTGCGATTTATATTGCTGATTTCTGTGTTGGCTAGCGTGGTGCTCACTGTTTTTGCAGGTTACCTTTTTGCCCGGCATGCTTTAAAACATGTGGCAGAAATGGTAGATGAGATCGAAGAGATGACCGCAAATAACCTCGATCAGCGTTTAAAAGTGGAGAATGCTAAAGACGAAATCGGCGAACTGGCGATCACTTTTAACCGGATGCTGGATCGTATTGAGCATTCTTTTGATGCACAAAAAGAGTTTGTATCTCATATTTCTCATGAATTGAGAACACCTCTGGCTACTGTAATTGCTGAATTGGAGATCTCTCAAAATAAAGAAAGAACACCTTTGGAATACCAAAACGCGATAGCGCTGGCCTTGAAAGATGCGAGGAAACTGGCCCGGCTGTCGACCAGTTTATTAGATCTGGCCAATGCCAATTACGACCAAACGGAGATTAGCTTCAAAGAACTGCGCCTCGATGAAGTGTTGCTAGATGCCCGGATTGAAGTATTGCAGCACCAGCCGGAGTATAAAGTAAACCTCATTTTTGACGAGGAAGCAGAAGATGACGACTTCATTTCTATCTATGGAAATGAGCATTTATTGAAAATCGCTTTCCTCAATTTGATGGAAAACAACTGTAAGTTTTCTGAAGACAAACAATCCAATGTTGCGATCTCCTATTATCAGGACAAAACGATGCTCCGTTTCTCTGATCAGGGTATCGGTATTTCGGAACAAGACCGTTTGCATTTATTCGACCCGTTTTATAGAGGGGATAACCAGTATTACGCAGAGGGAAATGGCATCGGCCTGGCACTCACAAAAAAGATCATCGCATTGCATAACGGTGAGATTTCCGTTATTTCTGAACAGGGAGAAGGAACTACTTTTATCGTTACACTGACCCACGTTTAGGGAGTATTTGCGCTTTCTTATAAGGGAGATGTATCCTTTCTAATCACTTTCTAATGATTTTCTAATCATACCCTAACGGCCCTTTCCAAGGGCTTGGGGTACTTTTGTGCCATCAAAAAAACAAATCGTATGGACAAGCCCCCGTGTTATAAGCCATTAATTATTTACCCTCCCTACTCAGCATAGTATTTCCGGTACTTTCCTGAAAGGGAATGATATCGAAAAGCAATGTTAAGTACACTAGACTTTAGCAGCCGTTTATTATTAGCCCTCAGTTTGGGCGCCGCGATTGGCATAGAACGCCAATGGCATCAACGTATCGCAGGATTACGTACCAATACCCTGGTGTCTTTGGGAGCTGCCATATTCATTACCCTGGCGGTAAAAATCGGCGGTGATGCCAGTGGCAGGGTCGCTTCTTATATCGTGAGTGGGATTGGCTTCCTCGGTGCCGGAGTGATCATGAAGGATGGAATGAATGTGAGCGGCCTCAATACTGCAGCTACCCTCTGGTGTTCCGCAGCGATTGGTGCACTCTCCGGAATGGGCTTTTACCCTGAAGCAGCAATTGCCACAAGTTTCATCGTACTCGCACACCTTATTTTGCGCCCTATTGGTCTTAAACTAGGCAAAAACTCATTTCATCCTAAAAGTGAAACTGCTCAAACTGAGTATTTGATTTCCATCAAGTGCAAAGAGCGGGTAGAAAATCACATTCGTGTATTGCTGTTGCAGCACCTTGGGAATCATGAAAAGCTCATGCTCAGGGCACTGACCAGCAGCGATAACGGTGATCCTGCAAATGCGATCATTACTGCTGAGTTAGTTGCGGTAGGAAATCAGGATGAATTAATGGAAAAAATGGTGAGCAGGCTGACGATTGAAGCAGAAGTAATGCGGGTAAGCTGGGAATTAACAGGACAACAATCAGAGTTATGAAAAGACTAAAAATGAAACATCAAAAAACAGCTGCTGGTTTTGAGGAGGCAGGAGCAACTAAGTTGAAAAATGTGGCTAGAATAGCAGCAGATTTCTTTTATCTCATGCTCAATAGCGACAAAGAAGGTTTGACGGCAGCTGCCGTAGCAGAAAAGAGAAAGTTGTTTGGCTGGAATGAAATTGAACATGAGCGAGCCTTGCCTTGGTACATGCAGCTATTTCAAGCCTTTTTAAACCCTTTTATTGCCGTATTGTTAATATTGGCTATTGTCTCCTTTATTGTCGATGTAGGGCTCGCTGAGGAGGCTGAGCGGGATTATAAAACGGTTATTGTAGTTGGGCTGATGGTTGTGCTGAGTTCTTTGCTCCGTTTTTGGCAGGAATTCAGCAGTAACCGGGCAGCGGAAGCACTAAAAAGCATGGTAAAAACCACTGCTACCGTTTTGCGTAAAGAAAATGGAAAAGAAGAAGTTGAGCTGAAAGCATTGGTGCCTGGTGATCTGGTGTTTTTGAGTGCCGGTGATATGGTGCCTGCAGATCTGCGCCTCATCCAGTCTAAAGATCTTTTTGTGAGTCAGGCTATGCTGACAGGTGAATCCCATCCTTTGGAAAAAAGTGCCGAAGTGGTTTTAGATGCAGACCATAAATCACCATTGGAATTGGATAACATCTGTTTCATGGGGACTAATGTATTGAGCGGTACCGCTACTGCAGTGGTGGTGAATACGGGGAATCTGACTTATTTCGGTGCTGTGGGTACTGCCATCAGCGAAAAACGTTCGGAAACCAGTTTTGATAAAGGGGTGAATAAGGTGAGCTGGTTACTGATCCGGTTTATGCTGGTGATGGTTCCTTTGATTTTTGTAATCAATGGATTAACCAAAGGAGATTGGTTTGAAGCTTTGCTTTTCGGTATTGCGATGGCAGTGGGCCTAACACCAGAGATGCTGCCCATGATTGTGACTGCTAACCTGGCCAAAGGGGCAAAGAATATGAGTCAGCATAAAGTGATTGTGAAAAGATTGAATGCCATCCAGAATATTGGGGCCATGGATATTCTTTGTACCGATAAAACCGGAACGCTCACCATGGATAAGATCATTTTAGAACGGCATTTGAATGTTTATGGAGAAGATGATGATGAAGTGCTGAAATGGGCTTATTTGAATAGTTTCCATCAAACGGGGCTAAAAAACCTCCTTGATCTGGCCGTACTGGAACATTTGGAACTTCATGATTACCTCAATGTTGCTGAAGGTTATCATAAAGTAGATGAGATTCCTTTTGATTTTCAGCGAAGAAGAATGAGTGTGATTCTGGAGCAGCAGCATGGAAAACAGCTGCTGATTTGTAAAGGCGCAGTGGAAGAAATGCTCGATCTATGTTCTCATGCCTTTGAGCCTGGTGAAAATCGCCAGCTGCACCTGGAAAAAGACGCGGTAATCCCGATGGATGAGCGCATGAGAAAAACAGTGCTGAAAACTTCCAGAAAGCTAAATGAAGATGGGCTGAGGGTATTATTGGTGGCCATAAAGGAATATGACCCGCGTCCATCAAACTATGGTGTGAGGGATGAAAATAAGCTGATATTAACTGGATTCATTGGCTTTCTAGATCCCGCTAAACCTTCTGCCAGACCTGCAATCGAAGGGCTGCAGGAACTCGGGATTACAGTGAAAGTACTGACTGGTGATAATGATGTGGTGACCAGAAAGATCTGTAAAGAGGTAGGAATTCCCTTTCAGCAGGTTTTATTAGGACATGAGCTGGATCAGATGGGGGAGGAGGAGCTTTCTGCTAAGCTTCAGGATACCAGTGTTTTTGCAAAATTAAGCCCTGTTCAAAAGTCCAGGATTGTGAGGTTGTTACAAGCGAAAGGACATACAGTAGGTTTTATGGGAGATGGGATCAATGATGCGGCAGCATTAAGAGTTGCTGACGTGGGCATCTCTGTAGATACTGCGGTAGACATAGCAAAAGAAAGCGCCGACATTATCCTGCTGGAAAAAGACCTGATGGTGCTTCGCAAAGGGGTGATCTATGGACGGCGAACCTTTGGGAACATCATTAAATACATCAAAATGACCGCCAGCAGTAATTTTGGCAATATGTTCAGTATGTTAGGTGCGAGTGCTTTTCTGCCTTTTTTACCGATGCTGCCCATCCATCTGCTGATTCAAAACCTGTTGTATGACGTTTCCCAGATTTCTATCCCATGGGACCGTATGGATGAGGACTTTTTGAAGAAACCACAGAACTGGGATGCTGGAGGGATCAGCAAGTTTATGGTCTTTATCGGGCCAATTAGTTCAATTTTTGACTATGCCACTTTTGCGGTCATGTTTTATGTGTTTAAGGCGAATAGTCCGGCACACCAAACGTTGTTTCAAACCGGTTGGTTCGTAGAAGGATTATTGTCGCAAACGCTGATTGTTCACATGATCAGAACCCGTAAGATTCCATTTATTCAAAGCTGGGCTACAGCTCCGGTGATCGCGCTGACCACCTTGATAATGCTGGTTGGAATCGCGATTCCTTTTACATCTTTTGCAGGGGTTTTGAAGCTAACGCCTTTGCCAATGAGCTATTTTCCATGGCTGTTTGGGATCCTTTTGAGCTATTGTCTTTTAACTCAGTATGTGAAAACTTTGTTTATCAAAAGGTTTAGTCAGTGGTTGTAAGTATCTGAATATGTATTAAATAAAAAATTCAATATTTTGGTGTTTAGTCCTTGTAAACAGCGTATTTTCCATTTTATGCGTTGAAAATCTTCCCGAAATAAATATTAAAAAAAAGAACATGAAACATTTGATTTTAAGCGGCAGTTTACTGCTGTTCCTGGCTTCCTGTGCCCAAAAAAAAGAGGCAGATCCGATTGATAATTACCAATTACAGGGAGATACATTAGTACTTCCTACAGTGTCAAAACTAAATGGCCTTTTGCATTTGGATACGGTGGCCGAAGCTCCTTTTCAAATGGAAATTACCAGTGTGGGCAAGGTAAAAGCCATCCCTAATTTCTATGCAGAAATTGCCAGTCCCTTTTCCGGGCGTTTGCTTCGGGTTTTCATAAAATTAGGCATGAAAGTGAGCCCTGGAACGCCGCTTTTTGAATTGGCATCGCCCGATTTTATTGAACTTCAGCAGCGTTTTTTTAGTACAAAAGCGCAGTTGAAAAAGGCGGGGCTGGATTTGAAACGCCAGAATGATCTTTTCAAAAACGAGGTGTCATCAGTTAAAGATTTGGAAGAGGTTAGTCAGTCTTATAATCTGATTTTAAGTGAGTATAGGAATTTGGTGGAAGGATTAAAAGTGTATCATGTTGTTGCGGATCAGTTGAAAATCGGACAGCCGTTTGTACTTCGTTCTCCTATTAAAGGGGAAGTGATTCAGAATGATCTGGTGACGGGAGGGTACCTGAATACGGAAGCTGCAGCAGGGGTTAAAATAGCGGAATTGAGTCGGGTATATGTCGCCGCACAGGTGAAGGAAAAAGACATCCGTTTTATCCATAAGGGAGACGAGGTCAGGCTGGAGATCACTGCTGATCCTGGCAAAAAAATTAAAGGAAAGGTGGGGCATATCGCAGAGATCCTGGATGAGGAAAGCAGAAGCATTCAGGTGCTCATCGAATGTGAAAACCCGGATGCGGCCTTAAAACCAGAAATGTACGCGAAGATCAGTTTCAAAGGAAGGCCGGAAAATGCGCTGTTTATACCCGAAAAAGCAGTGTTTCAGCAAAATGACAGCAGTTTCGTTTTTCTGCAAACAGGAAAAGGACGCTTTGTTCGAAGAACAGTGGAAACAGGAGGCCTGCATCAGGGTAAAATAATGATTACAAAGGGCTTAAAGGTTGGAGATGTGCTGGTTGCCTCTGGCGCCTTTTACCTCCTGGAAGCAAAATAAATGAGGGAAACATAATTAAAAAGATATGATGAAAAATATGCTACTGATTGCTATACAAAAACGTTGGCTGATGCTGGCCCTTTTTATCATGCTGAGCTTGCTCGGCTATTATTCCTGGACAAAACTGGCGCTGGAGGCCTATCCTGATATTGCAGATGTGACTTCTCAGGTAGTAACTCAAGTACCCGGACTTGCCGCAGAAGAAGTGGAACAACAGGTCACTATCCCCATAGAACGGGCTTTAAATGGGATGCCCGGCATGGAAGTGATGCGTAGTAAAAGTACTTTTGGCCTGTCTATGGTGACCATTGTTTTTAAAGATGGGACCAATGATTATTTCGCCAGGAATCGTATTGAAGAACGTTTAAAAGAACTATCCTTGCCTTATGGGGCGGCACCTGGCCTGGATCCGCTAACTTCCCCAACCGGTGAAATCTATCGGTACATCATTGAGGGCAGCCCGCAGGAGCTGCGGAAACTGACCGATTTGCAGAACTGGGTCATCATTCCTAAGCTAAAACAGGTTGCTGGTGTGGCGGATGTGACCAATTTTGGCGGAGTGACCACGCAATACCAGGTAGAGCTCGATCCTGTGAAACTTGATCAGTATCATTTGAGTACCCTGGACGTAGAAGAGTCGATTCAAAAAAACAATGCCAATGCTGGCGGGAGTATTTTAAATGTGGGAGAACAGGGCTATGTCGTTCGTGGGATCGGCCTGATCCAAAACCTGGAAGATATTGGCCGGATTGTGATTAAAACGGAAAAGGGCGTACCTATTCTGGTGAGTGATCTAGGGGAATTGAAATACGGAAATTTAGAGCGGAAAGGGATTTTGGGTTATACCGATCACCGCAGAAATTACAGTGAAAGCCTGGAAGGAATTGTACTGCTTTTAAAAGGAGAAAACCCTTCTGAAGTCCTAAAAGGAGTGCATAAAGCGGTGGATGAGCTCAATAACGGTCTTTTGCCGGAAGGGGTAGTCATTCATCCTTTTTTGGACCGTACAGACTTAGTGAATACCACTTTAAACACAGTTTCGCATACTTTAATCGAAGGAATGGTTTTAGTGGTGGTGGTTTTGATTGTATTCCTTGGCAGCTGGAGGGGCGCTTTACTGGTGGCCATTACCATCCCTATTTCCCTGCTGAGTGCTTTTATCCTGATGAAACTCACTGATATTCCCGCCAATTTATTGTCGCTGGGCGCAATCGATTTTGGGATCCTGGTGGATGGTGCTATTGTGATGATGGAAACAATTTTGAAAAAGAGAGAAGCTGATCCGGAAGCGGTACTGGAAGAAAAATCAATCGCTAAAAGAGCAATGGAAGTAGCAAAACCGATCATTTTCTCTACCCTGATCATCATTACGGCCTACCTGCCCTTATTTGCTTTTGAACGGGTAGAAAAGAAATTGTTTACGCCGATGGCTTTCACCGTTGCCTATGCTTTACTCGCTGCTTTGGCCGTAGCGCTGCTCTTAATTCCTGGCCTGGCCTACCTGACTTATCGCAGGCCACAGAAGTTATATCACAATAAATGGCTGGAAAAACTGACCGGCCACTATGAACGGATGATCAGCCGGATCATGATGGCTCCTAAGCGCGTTTTCCTGCCTTTACTATTGGTTTTATGTGCCGGAATAGCATTAAGTGTGACTGTCGGTAAGGATTTTCTGCCAGTTTTAGATGAGGGGTCTATCTGGTTACAGGTTCAGCTTCCTCCGGGAATTACGCTGGACAAAGCGAGAGAGATGAGTGATACCCTGAGAAGTCGGACCATGCAGCATCCGGAGCTGAGTTATATGATGGTTCAGGCGGGAAGAAATGACGATGGAACGGATCCTTTTACCGCCTCTCATTTTGAATGTTCTATAGGTTTAAAGCCCTATGACCAATGGCCAGCTGGAAAAACAAAAGAGGACCTGATTGCAGAACTGTCCAAAACCTATGCAGCGATGCCGGGCTATACGGTTGGTTTTGCACAGCCGATGATTGATGGCGTCATGGATAAAATTTCCGGTGCACACAGTGAATTGGTGGTGAAAATTTATGGTTCGGATTTTAAAGAAAGCAGACGGATTGCGGAAGATATGATGCGGATGCTGAAAAGCCTGAAGGGAGCAGTGGATGTGGCCATAGACCAGGAACCTGCGCTGCCTCAGCTGCAGATCATTGCTGATCGGGAAAAAATGGCGCAATACGGGTTAAATACGGAGGAACTGAATAGACTGATCGCAGTGGCTATTGGTGGAAAAGCGATTTCAGCCGTGTTTATTGGCGATCGTGTATTTGAAGTGGTTTGCCGTTACAAGGCCGACAGCCGGGATAGCCGGGAGAAGATTGGAAATCTAATGCTCAGCAATGCGCAGGGAGCCAAAATTCCACTTTCTCAAGTTGCAGAGGTTAAATTGAGTACAGGGGAAAGTACGATCACAAGAGAAGAAAATCAGCGGCACCTGACCGTAAAACTGAATGTGAGGGGCCTGGATTTGGGAACGTTATTGAAGAATGCCCGTGCTAAAATTGATCAAGAATTGAAGTATGATGAAAGTAAGTTCAGGATTGAATGGGGCGGGCAATTTGAAAACCAGAGCCGTGCTTATTCCAGGCTCGCCGTTATTGTGCCGCTGGCATTAACCTTGATGTTTCTGCTGCTGTATGCTGCTTTTGGGAAGTTTCATCAGGCAGCATTGATTCTGGCAATGGTTCCATTGGCGCTGTTTGGCGGGATGCTGGCCTTGAATGTTCGTGGAATGACGCTGAATGTTTCCTCGGCAGTAGGCTTTATCGCTTTGTTTGGCCTGGCGATACAGAATGGCGTACTCATGATGACACACATCAACCAGCTCCGTGAAAAAGGTGTAGCACTCAAAGCAGCCGTTATGGAAGGAGCAAAACATCGTTTCAGGCCAATTTTGATGACCGCTACAGTGGCCATCCTCGGACTGCTGCCAGCTTCTCTTGCTACAGGAATTGGCTCGGATGTGCAGCGTCCTTTGGCTACAGTGATCGTTTACGGTTTGCTTTTTTCTACCGGAATCACGCTGTTTGCACTCCCTGCCCTGTATTATCTTTTGGAACGTGGCAGGGAAATCCGGACTCAGCTGACTAAATCCAACCCTAAGGCTTTCGTCATCATGCTGCTGGTTTTTCTTTTTGTGGGCTTTAGTGGAAAATCGCATGCCCAGGTGGATACTACTTTTAATCAGCATAAAATCGCCTATCCGGCTTTTTTGAAAATGCTGAGCCAAAACAATCTAGGCTATGCGGCAGAGCGGTTTAAGGTAAGTATTGCCACCGCGGATGCGCTGAGTGCAAAGATATTTCCAGATCCGGAATTCAATTTAAGTGCCGGCGACCAACGGGAAGGCGGACTTAGAAAAGGCTATGAACTCATTTCTGGCCTCAGCTATCAGTTGGAACTTGGCGGAAAGCGCAAAGCCAGAATTGAGCTCGCTAATGGAGAACGCAGGCTTACGGAGCTTTCACTGAACGACTATTTCAGGCAGCTGAGAATGGAAGCCACTGTTGCGTACCTGAAAGCCATGAAGGAACAGCGCTTATTAAAGGTCAAAATCAACGGTTATCAAATGATGAAACAGTTGAGCAGGGCAGACAGCCTTCGGTTCAAATCCGGTGCCATTCCAGGCTTGGATGTGCGGCAGTCCCGTCTGGAAGCCAGGTCTCAATTGAACGAAGTTTACCAGCAGGAGGCAGAGTGGAAAATGAGCCTTGCCGCACTGGATCAGCTGTTGGGAACGAAAACGGAAGCCTTGATTTTCCAGCCTACAGGAGACTTTTTGAAGTTCGAAAGAGAATTTCAATTGTCTGCGCTGATTATAAACGCTCAGCAGCATCGTTCTGATGCGCTGGTGGCCATGCAAGAGTTGAATCAAACTCATAACTCGTTTCGTTTGGCAAAGTCGCTCAGAACGCCTGATTTAGGTTTATCCTTAAATGTGACTGCCAATACTGTCGCTTCGAATCGGGCAGATCCCGGTCTTCCTTCTGGTACGATCGCCTTTGGAATGAGCCTTCCTTTGAAATTTTCTAACCAGAATAAAGGAGCCTTGCGCATTGCGGATTATAAAGTACAGCAGGCGGAGTTGAAATATCAGCAGGTAGAATTGCAGATTCAGAGCGAGGTCAGTCAGGCTTATCATCAATATATGAGCAGTCGGAAACAAGTTTTGCAGTACAGGACAGGAATGCTGAATGACGCGCAAAAAGTGCTTGATGGGCGTATTTATAGTTACAAAAGAGGAGAAAGTAGTTTCATAGAGGTATTGATTGCCCAGCGGACTTTCAACGAGGTTCAGGAAAGTTATCTGGAGATCCTTTACGGAAAGGCCATCGCATTGCTGGAATTGGAGCAGGCGGCAGGGATTTGGGATATTGATTTTTAAATGTAATTAATGATGGGATAGCGGTATATTTGAAGCCATGTTTCATATATTTCTACACTTTCTGGTACCTGCAATTGTGGCTTTTCTTTTTTACAGGAAAGCCTTGTTGAAATCCTGGCTGATCATGATGGCTACTATGGCGGTGGATTTGGATCATTTATTGGCAGTGCCGATTTATGATCCAAATCGCTGCAGCATTGGTTATCATCCTTTGCATTCTTATTACGCGATTGGCCTGTACGTCATCCTGCTTTTCTTTCCAAAAACAAGAATCGTGGGCGTAGGTCTGGTGATCCACATGATTCTTGATTACCTGGATTGCTTCATGTAAATAGAATTTATATTGATCAGCTTCCTTATAGAAGTGGAGAGAGCAAACGCGCTATTTTTTCAGGCAGCTGTACCCAGGCAGATCTGGCAGTCCAGACATTTGCGTCAATGATTTTTGAAACTTCGAGGTCTTCTTCAAAAGCGGCTTTCAGCTGCTTTGCAATTTCATCGTCATACACCACTGTATTCACTTCAAAGTTAAGCTCAAAGCTGCGTTCATCCATATTCGCTGTGCCAATAAAAGAAAGCTGTTCATCGATGACCATCGTTTTCGCATGGATAAAGCCCTTTTGATATTGATAGATTTCTACCCCAACATCCAGTAATTCCTGATAATAAGACCTCGCTGCGGCAGCTACCCAAACAGAATCTGATTGGAAAGGGACGAGCAGTTTGATTTTTACCCCACTCAAAGCCGCCACGTAAAGTGCATCCAATAAACTGATTCCAGGGATGAAATACGGGCTGGTGATCAAAATCTCCTGATCTGCCATTCCGATGGCCTGAATCAGGTTCAATAATATTGTGGGATGGTCTGAATCGGGGCCACTGGCGGCAATCTGTAAGTCTACCTTCCCGGCCGGATTGTTCGTGAAATCGAAAAACTCTGGCTGTATTGCTAAATCTTCTTCGGCACAAAAGTTCCAATCGGAGATGAAAAGGTGCTGTAGGTAGTGTACGCCGGTTCCTTTAATTTTTAAATGGGTATCTCTCCAGAATAGTTTGTCATTATATTTTGGGTCATTGATGTAGCGGTCGCTGATATTGATCCCACCGGTAAATGCAATGTTTCCGTCGATGATGATGATCTTTCTGTGGTTCCGGTAATTGAGTCGGTTGGCCAGGGCAATAAAGATCACTTTATAAAAGGGAAAGGCCTGTACGCCTGCTTTTTTAAGTGCTGGGACTAACTTTTTCCGTATGGACCGGCTCCCAAAATCATCATAAATAAAGCGAACCTGAACACCCGCTAATGCTTTTTCAATTAAAATGTCTTTAATTTCATTGCCAATCTTTTCATCTTCAAAAATGTAATATTCTAAATGGATATGGTGTTTTGCCTCCCTTAAAGCCTGTATTACTTCCGGAAATTTCTGCTCTCCGTTGATCAGCAGTTTCACTTCATTGTTGCCGGTTAAGCCGCTTGTATTGCTATTCAATAGCAACTGAGTCATTTTTTTAAACTTTTGAAAGGAAGGGCTCATTTCTCCAATGGTTTTTTCCGAACTCTTCATGATGCTGGAGGTCACCCTTTGCAGCTGGATTTCATCGGAGATGATCTTCTTATTGTAGATCTTCCTGACCCGGTAATTGATCCCAAAAGAAAAATAAATGATCACCCCGATGACTGGTAAGAAAACGGCCAGGAGCAGGTAAGCTAAGGTTTTACTAACCGATCTGGTATCATAGATGATGCGAAGACATACCGTGATGATGAAGAGCACATAAGCAATTTCAAAAACAAGAATCCATTTCATAAAAAAGGGCAATTTACATTACAGACCGAAAAACGGCCATTTTGTTTGATTGATACTAAAATTTGTTTGTTCTGGATCAGGTAAAATGACTAGAGGATTTTGGCTTCATCTAAATCCAGTTGGTTTTCCTGTTTCCGAATCTGTTCATCACTAAATGTTTTCTCTTTTCGCAGCTGGTATAATTCTTTACGTTGAATGCTGTACAAGTCCATTAATACGGCATTGTACCGGGCAATTTCCTGTATTTCGGTAGTGTCACATTCCAGTGATTCTAAATGCTGACGGGTGATGGAAATATTACTTTCCAGCTGTTTTTTTAAAAATCCAATCAGTTCATTTTCTTTTATATCGACCGCGAACTTTTCATTTAACCTCTTTAAGGCCGCCTGCATCAATCTTAAGCGAATTCCAGCTTCCTGTTCTCCCTCAGGAGGAAAATCTTCAATGTCTTTGATTCCGATCCATTTAATTACCAGCGGTAAGGTCAGTCCCTGAAAAACCAGGGTCACCAGGATCACGATAAAAGTAATGAACAGGATGAGGCTACGGTGTGGAAAGGCCTCGCCATTGCTCAATAACAAAGGAATCGAGAGCGCAGATGCTAAGGATACCACCCCTCTCATGCCAGCCCAGCCTACAATGACCGCACCTTTCCATAATGGATTCACAGGGTCTTTCCCTTTCGTATTTCCTAGCCAGGCAGGAATATAAGTAATGAGCAGGGTATATAGCAGGCGGATAATGATGATCGTGATGCTGATAATCAGTCCATAATTAATGGCTTGGGTAATGGAATAATTACCCAGATTTTCCATGATCACCGGGAGTTCCAATCCGATGAGGATAAAGACCAGTCCATTTAAAACATAGGCCAGTGTAGCCCATACGCTGATGGCCTGAATTCTGGAAGCGCTATGGGACAGGATTTCATGGGACCGATAAGAGAGGAATAATCCACCGGCAACTACAGCCATGACCCCTGAAAAATGGAAATGTTCTGCAGCCATGTACATAAAATATGGCGTCATTAGCGTTAATGCGGCATCAATACTAGGGGTGGTGGGTAGAAAACGGTGTACCACATAGACGATATGGGCAATGACAAGACCTACAATCACACCCATCCCTGCAACTAAAAAAAACTGCCCAATGGCTTGTTCCATGGAGAAATACCCGGATAAGATGGCGGCCAGGGCGAAGCGGAATACAATTAAACTGGAGGCATCATTGATTAAACTTTCGCCTTCCAGAACGGTGGTCAGCCTTTTTGGAATTTTAATATGCTTTAAAACGGAATTTGCAGCAACAGCATCAGGGGGAGAGATGATGCCGCCCAATAGAAATCCCATGGCCAAAGTAAAACCGGGAATCATGGCTGTGGAAACAAAAGCGACAATAATTGAAGTGAAAAATACGAGACCAAATGCCAGCATCGCGATCGGTGTTCGCCATTTCCAGAAATCATTCCAGGAAGTATACCAGGCAGATTCATAAAGCAGCGGAGGCAAAAAAATGAGGAACACCAGCTCGGGCTCGACCTCAATTTTAGGAATACCTGGAATAAAACTGATACCCAGGCCGGCAATCACCAGAAATATAGGGTAGGAGATTTTTAGCTTTTGGGCAAGCATAGTGAGCATAAACACCGCAAAAAGCAATGCCAATACCAGGAGCAGGGTTTCAGTAAACATAATCGGTCGTTATTGTTCAGAGGCATAGTCCGAATCTGACCTCAATATAAGTAAAAACCTATAGCTCTTTCATCTCCTGCATGGTCTTTTCGACCTTTTCGCTTGCTTTTTTTGAGTATTTAGCCATGATCTGAAAATTAATGTATTTACTTATAAAAACAATCCAGCAAATAATCGGTTTTTCTAAGTGTAGGGTTTGTCAGTATTTGGTTTAAATTCAGTGCTTTACTTGTCTTTTGTTGAATATTTGACGAAATTTAATTGGTCATGAAAGAGCTAGGGAAAAGATTTGGTTTGGAAGAATTCTTCCTTGATGGACTGGAAGATGTCTATGATGCGGAAAGAAAATTTATGAAGTGTTTTGCTGCATTGGGGATTGCTGCTGGACATGAAGCATTAAAAGAGGTGTTGGTAGTCAATATCAATACTACAGAAAAGCATCTCGGGCATTTAAAGGCCATACTAGAGCGGTTCAATCGGGACGGCAGTAATGGGAAATGTGAGATTGTAGGGTGCTTAACGGAGAAAGCTGCTACAGTAATCAGAGATATGGAGACAGGATCGCCACTGAGGGATGTTGCGCTGATATGCCTGGTCCAGATCATTCAGCATTATAAAATTGCTTCCTATGGAAACCTGATGTCTTTAGCGACTGAAATGAATCATCAGAAAGTTAAAATATTGATCGAAGAGTGTCTTCAAGATGAAAAAAGAACGGATTTACACCTTACTGAAATCGCCAGAAATTTTATAAATCCATCAGCAAAATAATATACTTATTATTTTTATCCATTTTTTTACTAAAGATCGGAAAACAATAGAAATGATCTTGTGTTAAGCTTTTACATATATCTGTCTATGTTAAAGTGGGTTGTGTTTGTTGTTGAGGAAAAAGCAAGACTTTTTTTATTGCTGCTGGGAATAGCTTTGTTGTCTGCATGCGCAATAAAACGTCCTAAGGGATCGACTATGGTAGAAAGATATGGTCAGGATCAGAAGGAAGCTGTGGATTCCGATCTTCAGGAAAGGAGGCGGGAGCAGGAAATTTTGAAGCGGCAGAACGATTCCGCTTTGGTCTTCAAACAACAATTAAAAGCCAATAGCAGCCTGACACAGCATCCTGAATGGTTGGATAGTATTTACAAGGATCATCTTTATAAACCCTTCCTGATCGCTCAGGGAGGTAAATCACCTCTAAAAATAGTGGAGTACCTGCGGAAATCAACGCTTCATGGCCTGGATACCAATTATTTTTACATGAATGGGATTGGACCTTTGCTGAGGGACCTGGAATCATCATCTTTGAAATATCGGGAACAACTGAAACTGGAAATGCTGATGGCCTCTGCTTTACTCAAATATAGCGAAGCCATGCAATATGGGCTGATCCGTCCCGATAGCCTGGATAAAAACTATTTCATCAAGACACAGGCGCCAGACCGATCAAAAATCACAGCAGTATTTAGCGCTCCCGATCTTTTGGCTTTTCTAGACAGTATACAACCCTCCTCTGTGGCTTATCTCGCTTTGCAAAAGGCTTTAAAAGCAGGGAAAGGTACCATAAACAGGAATAAGGAGGATGCTGCCCTGACGATTAAATTAAATCTGGAACGTTTGAGATGGAAGAATCAACCTGATGCGCAGAAATATGTATGGGTCAATATTCCTGATTTTACCTTGAATGTTATTGAAAAGGGAAGTTCTACGCTGGAAATGAAAGTCTGCGTGGGAGAGGGAAGAACGGATACAGACCCGGGTACTAAAGAAACGCCTCAGTTAAACAGTATGATTTACAGCGTTCAGGTTAACCCAATATGGAATATTCCTGCCAGTATCGCGAGGAAAGAGATTTCCAGGTACGCGAGTAATGATCCTTATTACCTCAGCAACAATGATATTGATGTATACAAGGCTGGAAAACGGGTTTCTTCTCCGGAAAGGATAGATTGGGTGAGTGCAGACATTTCACAATATACCTTCAAGCAGCGTCCGGGAGAACAGAATTCTTTGGGGAAAATCAAGTTTATCTTCGACAATAGCAGCAGTGTTTACCTTCATGATACGCCTGCCAGGTCTGCTTTTAAGAAAAAGGGGAGAGCCATCAGTCATGGATGTGTGCGGGTAGAAAAACCGATGGAACTGGCATTGGCACTATTTGGTCCCGGAAAAACCTATGATCAGATTAAAGCAGCTATGGAACGTTCTTATCCAAGAGCCAAATATATTGGTTTGCCAGCAAAAGTGCCGGTTTACCTCACTTATATCACTGCCTGGGTGGATGATCAGCACATCCTGCAAATTAGAAACGACATTTATGGATTAGATGACTTGCTGTATAAGGAGATGAAGTCCAGGGGGATGATTGCAGAATAAAAATCCTTTCTAAAGCCTGTTTATGAGGATAAAGGCCGCAGAAAGGATTTGAGTTAAACAGTTCTATTATCGCTTAATAACCTGCATTGCCATTGATTTCGCCTGCACGTTTGAAATGACGCTCAGACATCCTTAAAGCTTTGGTCGAAAAATTCCTGATTTTAACATCACCAGTTACGCTGGCTGCTTTATAAAGGTCTATTGCAGCGGCATTGTCTTTGATCATCATATCTATATAATGTTTTTCAAAGGCAGCTACATCCATATTTTTAAGTTCTTCTAGATGTTTTAAATCTGCTGCTGGCAGCGCAGAAGGCAAGGCAATACTTTTGCTGGCCGATAATGCCTTTAGGTCTGTTATCGTTTTAGTCTGATCTTTTACGATGACTTCCGCAAATCTTTTGATCAGTTTATTGGTAGATTTCTGTGCAGCCAATTTTCCTAATTCCAGCTGCATCATGCCATCAATTGCTGCTTCCTGCATGAAAGCAGATATATCCCCCCCTCTGCTCACCGTCGCTGTATCAGGAATGGTCTGAGCAATGGTAGAATCAGTAGTGGAGGCGTTGATGTTTTCGGTGTTCCGGCAGGCGGATAAGGAAATCACTCCCAGTGTAAAAATGGCTAGTAAATGGTTGTTTTTCATGGGTTTTGATTTATCGTTTAACGTTAATGTAATTACAAATCTGGAACTGAAATGTTTTGAGTAAATGAGTTTTTTGGCTTGTGCTGCCTCCCTGAGTTGAAACTTTTTAATTCTTCTAATGTTATAGCTACAAAATCACCGATACTTATCCTATACTGATGAAAATTAATAAAGCGAATTTTTTTGAAAGGGCCTCTACAACGATTACCAACTGGACAGGGAGCCCGGTGGCTTTTTGCGTTGCTTTTCTTGTAGTGATTATATGGGTGCTTTCCGGGCCTATCTTTAATTATTCAGATACCTGGCAATTGGTAATCAATACAGGAACTACTATTATTACTTTTTTAATGGTATTCCTGATTCAGAAAAGTCAAAATAAGGATTCTAAGGCTATCCAGTTGAAATTAAACGAGCTGATTGCGGCAAGCAGGCAGGCGAGTAACCGGATGGTCGATATTGAAGACCTGACAGAATCTGAATTAGATGTATTGCACAAATACTATCAGAAGCTATCAGATATCGCGGAGGCTGATTGCGATATTCATCGTTCGCATTCCATTGATGAGGCTGTGAAAAATCACAAACTGAAAACAAGCCCAAGACCAGCAAAGCAAATGGTTAAAAAAGCAGTTCACAGGAAACCGGCCGTTGATCCGAATCCAGAAGCCAAATCCTGATTTTCCTTGTATTTTTTTGTTTACATTTTGATGATCCAGCTTATTAAGATTCATTCTTGATTCAGCTATTTGCATATTTAGTGATAATTTAATAATATTAGATCATCAACCATTCAACCAAATATATGAGTGAATTTCAAATCAAAAAATCGTCTGAGGTCTACGATGTAGTTATCGTAGGGTCTGGAGCAGGCGGAGGTATGGCCGGATATGTATTGGCCCATGCCGGTCAAAAAGTACTGATGCTAGAAGCTGGTGCTTATTTCGACCCAAGAATCGACGCACAACAGTTAAAATGGCCATGGGAATCCCCAAGACGCGGCGCAGGAACAACAAGACCTTTTGGCGATTTTGACGCCTCATATGGCGGTTGGGAATTAGATGGCGAACCGTATACCCAGAAATCTGGAACCGAATTTGCCTGGTTCAGGTCTAGAATGCTAGGTGGAAGAACCAATCACTGGGGAAGAATTTCCTTAAGAATGGGGCCATTAGATTTTAAATGTAAGGATGGACTAACCGACGACTGGCCTATTACGTATGAAGAGCTAAAACCTTTTTATGACCGAATAGACCGCCTTCTTGGCATCTATGGCTCTGTAGAAGGAATCGAAAATGAACCAGATGGAATTTTCATGGCTCCTCCAAAACCTAGGTTAAATGAGCTGTTCATTAAAAAAGCAGGAGAGAAAACCGGGGTAACCGTAATTCCAGGCAGGGGATCTGTTTTAACAGAAGCTTTGCCAGGTAATAAAGATCGTGCACCTTGTTTTTACTGCGGACAATGCGGACGCAGCTGTAAAGTATATGGTGACTTCTCTTCTTCTTCTTGTTTAGTTATCCCAGCTGTAAAAACTGGAAACTTAACCGTGATCACGAATGCGATGGTTAGGGAAGTGCTGACGGATAAAAACGGATTGGCTACGGGTGTTTCTTATGTCAATAAAAAAGACGGTCTGGAATATCAGGTGAATGCGAAAACGGTAATACTTGGTGCGAGTGCCTGTGAGTCTGCACGTATCCTATTGAACTCTAAATCTGTGGCTCACCCTGGTGGATTGGCCAATGGAAGCGGTGTAGTAGGAAAATACCTGCACGATTCGACTGGTGCCAGTTTAAGTGGTTTCTTACCGCAGCTGATGGACCGCAAGCGTTACAATGAAGATGGTGTAGGTAGTGTACACATTTACTCACCTTGGTGGTTAGACAATAAAAAACTGGATTTCCCTCGTGGTTATCATATTGAATATTGGGGTGGCATGGGGATGCCAGCTTACGGATTTGGTGGTGGTACCGCTAAATTAAATGGTATGGTACCGGGCAGAGACGGTAAAATGAAAGAAGCTGGCGGTTACGGTGCTTCATTAAAAGATGATTACAGACGCTTTTACGGGGCTTCAGTAGGTATGGCCGGTAGAGGAACCGCTATTGCCAGAGCATCCAACTATTGCGAAATAGATCCTAAAGTGGTGGATAAATTTGGTATTCCAGTATTGAGATTCAACTATAAATGGGCAGATGAAGAAGTGAAACAGGCGAAACACATGCAGGAGACCTTCCAGTCGATGATGCATGCCATGGGCGCAATCATTACTTCTGATATTCCTGGCCCGGAAACCAATTACGGTTTAGAGGCTCCAGGAAAGATCATCCATGAGGTAGGAACGATCAGAATGGGTGATGATCCTAAAAAATCAGCCTTGAATAAATGGTGTCAGGCACATGAATGTAAAAACTTATTCGTGGTAGATGCAGCGCCTTTTGTTCAGCAAGGAGATAAAAATGCAACCTGGACCATTCTTGCACTTTCTATGAGAACTGCGGAATATATCCTGGATCAAAAGAAAAAACAAAATATTTAATCTGTTTAAAGCGAGATAAAAATTATGAACAGACGTGATTCGTTAAAAGTCTTAGGACTAACCGCCATAAGTTCGGCAGTACTGCTGGATGCCTGTAAACCAGGTGAACCTAAAGTAGCCGGAGTTCCTGAAGAAGGTGCTCCCGCAGGAAGAGAAGAATGGGAAGTACTCAGAGATAAGACGCTGATGGAGGAGAAGTTCTTTTCCGCGCATGAAATGGCCACTATCGCTGTGCTTTCTGACATCATTATCCCTAAAGATGATAAGTCTGGAAGTGCTACTGATGCGAAAGTGCCAGACTTTATTGAGTTTATTGTGAAGGATATGCCGGAACATAAAACACCAATGAGAGGTGGATTGAGGTGGTTGGACCTTCAATGTTTAAACCGTTGGGAAAAACCATTCAAAGATGCTTCTGCCGCTCAGCAAATTGAAATGGTGGATCAGATTGCTTACCCTAAGAAAGCAAAACCAGGAATGGAGCAAGGAGTAGCCTTCTTTAACCTGATGAGAAGTTTAACTGCTTCCGGATTTTATACCACTGAAATGGGCGTGAAAGATATCGGTTATGTAGGAAACGTTCCTAATAAATGGGAAGGTGTGCCTGCAGACGTATTAAAGCAATATGGATTTGCCTAAAAAGCAAGCTGATCATTTGGAGAATCCCTTAGCTGTGATGGCTAAGGGATTTTTTTATGCTTAGATACTGGTCTTTTTTAGCTGATCAAATGCTGGATCTGTATTCAGGCTAAAGATCAGACCGTCCCCGTAATCTACAGGGATTTTGAATATATTTTGAAGAGGAATTTCAATTAAGTAGGCCCAGATACATCTGATCACTCCAGCATGAGTGACAATAGCTACCTTTTTGAAATCCTGTTTTCTGAGCAGGTTCATGAATTCCTGTACTCTTTTGAAAAGTATGGCCAAACTTTCTCCATTTGGTGCTTTGGTATGAACAAAATCAGCCATCCAGATGCCTAAAATTTCCTGATCCATTTCGTTCCATTGCCGTTGTTCCCAATCTCCGAAGTTCATTTCCATTAATGCTTTGTCGCATTCCAATGCTAAACCAGTAATCTGGCTGGCTAATCGCTGGCAGCGACTGGAGGGACTACTGTAGATTTTATCAAAATCCTGTGGCAGTTTCCTGGTTAAAGTTTGAATATCTTGCTCCGCAGATGCTGCTAAGGGAATGTCCGCTTGCCCATAACATACCCCTTTAGGTATGCCTACAGCGGTATGTCTGATTACATAAACTTCCATATCACCAAAAATGTTAATAGGGTAATCACTTCTGCAAATTGTTCTACGGCACCCAGGCAATCACCGGTATAACCATCCAGCCATTTGTTAAAGTACCGCTGACTGATCAGATAAAGCAGGATGAGCGGGACTAATACAAAGATGAGCTGCCAATGAATTGTGGTCAGTACGGCCAGCGGAGCGAGTCCGAATACATAAGCACCAATTACCTCTTTATAAGAATAGGATTTGGCGATCGGCTTGGATTTACTGCTTTCATCCTCTCGGGAATATTTTGAAGTAAAAGTGAGCTGAATGGCAGTGAGTCGGGCAAGAGAATGATAAGTGATGAAAATGAGGAGCAGGAGGTAGGGAGATTGTAGATGGCCAGCTACTTTTTGTAGGGCCAGGTATTTTATGCCAAACAGAAAGATCAAAGCAACTACGCCATAAGTGCCCAGGCGACTGTCTTTCATGATGTCCAGGATTTTTGACTTGGTCCAGCCTCCGCCAAACCCATCAAATACATCCGCAAAACCATCTTCATGGAAGGAGCCGGTAATGTAGACTCCTGCGGCCAACGATAAAATGACTGCGATTTCCGGATCAAATAAGAAATTACTGAGCCAAAATACGAGGAAGGAAAGTCCGCCAACAAGCCATCCGATCAAAGGAAAGTATCGGGTGGATTTGTTCATATAATCCGAGTTATGGTCTACCCATTTCGGACAAGGCAATTGCGTATAAAACATCATTGCCGTAAAAAATATGCGAAGTTCTTCTTTCATTTAGGCCTCTTTTGAGGAAACACCGGAGCTTTCAAAGCTGGCCATTTCATTTAAAAAAAGTACGGCACTTTGAATCAGGGGATAGGCTACTGCACATCCAGTACCTTCACCAAGTCTCATGTTTAAGCTTACTATTGGATCTGCCTGTAAGTATTTCAGCAATTGTCGGTGACCGGTTTCGTCCGATAAATGGCAGAAAATCGCATTGTTTTGTAGTAATGGATTGATCATCACTGCAGCCAGATAAGCGGCGGTAGCAATAAATCCATCAACCATGATCAGCATATTATTTTCATAAGCTGCCAGCATTGCACCGGTGATGTGAGCAATCTCAAAGCCACCATAAGTCTGTAATACAGCTACCGGGTCTGCCGAACGGCCATGGCGCAGTTCACATTGCTTTAATATGTTGATTTTATGTGCAAATTGTTCGTCGTTTAATGCCGTCCCTCTTCCTACGCAGCTTTCAATGGGTAGTCCGCAAAGGTTACTCATCATCATGGTAGCAGCAGAAGTGTTGCCAATCCCCATTTCGCCAAATCCGATGATGTTACAGCCACCGGTATGCAGGTCATTCACGATCTTTTCTGCCTGACTGAGGCAGCTTTCCAATTCCTGAATGTTCATGGCTTTTTCTTCCAGGAAGTTTTTGGTGCCTTTTTCTACTTTTGCCTGGATCAGTTTTTTATGCGGCTCGAATTTGAATTTTACACCCGTATCTACTACTAAAAGGTCAATCTGGTGTTGTTTGCAAAATACATTTATAGCTGCGCCTTCGTTTAAGAAATTCAGTACCATCTGGTAGGTTACTTCTTGTGGATATGCGCTCACACCAGCATTAGCGATGCCATGATCACCGGCGAATACCACAATAGTGGGTTTAGTCAATTCCGGGCTCAGTGTATTTTGTACCGTGCCTATTTGTTGAGCAAGCTTTTCTAACTTACCTAATGCACCTTGTGGTTTCGTCTTTAAATCTATTTTTTGTTGAAGTTCTTCCTTCATATCCTGATCTCAGCTGATTTTGATGATAAATGTAAGCCACATCTGTAGGGATGTGGCTTATACGGGCTGAAATTAATCATATTACTTGTTAAAATTGATAAAACAGCTAGGGATAAATCAACAAAATTTATATGGTGCTGGAAGCCTATTAGATAGGATTTAAACAGAGATTATTGAGAATATGTATGACATAAAACGAAATAATTAGCTATAATTGGGGCAAATAATATTTAATCCCTATTATGAAATACCAATTACTAATTTTTTCGTTTGTTATCTTTCTTTTCTCTTGTAAAAAGGCTGAAAAAGAACGCATTGAAACTGTTGTTTCTACCAAAATTGTAAACTTTAAAACCATCACAGGACTGGAGAATTTGTTGGCTGATACGGAGCCTACTGCTCTGATGGTGACGCGAAGCATCACTTTACGTGATCCGCTTAAAGTTGAACTGACTGGCGCAGCTGAAATAAAACTGATCAATTTCACGTTGAAAACCATCAAAGATGTGCATGTTTTCATGAAGTTGGCTGGCGATGAAGAAAGAGTTGAGCTGTTAAAAATCGACTCGATTACACCATTAGTGGCTTTCAAATTACCTTTGTCGATTGCAGAAAAGGAAGAGCAGCTGTATACTGAAAGTGGGAGATTAGTGACCATTGCCAAACAGACTGATCTTTCAAAAGCCGCGTTTACGGTAGTGGTAGATGATCCGTTTTATAAAACATTGAACAGCATTAAAATCCCATGGAAGCTCAGCTTCCGCAAGTCGCAGGAAGATGCAGGAAATTGGTACCGGATGAATCCTTTACATGCCAGAGAAAGTCTGGTGATGTTTACCAATTTAGCTTATTTGTTTTCACAGCCTTCTACACAAACTGCTTTTATGGCTTATGAAGGACTGACGGCTAATGATGGAGCTTTACTAAGCTCAGAGAAGAAAGAAGCGGTATACCGCGACATTTTGACCAGAGCAAATATAGAAACTGGTTTGGTTAGAAATGTGAGTGGTTTAGGTGGTGGAAATCTCGTTGCTGGTGCAGAATATGTTTTGATGCGTCATTACAACAAGAATGCAGAAGAAGTGATTGTTCATGAATTGGGTCATGCACTTGGTTTCAGCCATAGCAGTAATATGACTTATGCATCGAATAGTAAAGCTTTTCATTTGGCAATGAGGCCTTTGATCAATAAACTGCTGACGGATCGTGAATATCCTTATTGGGACTATAGAATGTTGAATACTTATAACAAGTATATTGATAGGATTGGTGATTACCTCCGTGAAGGAAAGAATCCAGATGGGAGCAGACATAACGCTACCAGGTACGAGTACTAATCCTTTAGGTATAACCTACAGCAGATATTATATTTTATAATGCAAGCGCCGGCAATCGCCGGCGTTTGCATTAAGCCTATTTACGCTTCTATAATATCTCCTTTACCGCCTTTAGCTTTGAGCTCCGTCCGGTCGGTAACGATTCCTTTTTCAATTAAAACAGCAATTCCCAGCTTGGAAATCGCATGGACTCCATTCAACGACGTTTTTCCATTTTGTGTAACAGATATCGCCACTGAATTTTTTCCTTCTGCGATGACCTCTCCTTTGATAGATAATTCTTTGACTATACCACCTTCAACATTGAAAGTCTGGACCCCACTGCCATAGGTAATGAGGCTTCCAAAGATGTTTAACTGCTTAATTTCTCCTCCGGCTTTCACACTGATTCCATCTGCAGGTAAGGATACGAGTACACCTTTAACCAGCGTTTGGCCAACAGCCCCATGAGTGATCAGGTCATTTTTTATGGTGATATTGCCCACTGGTTTACTCACCTGAATGCCAATAGAACCATTGCCATGGGTTTGAATTCCATGAAACACTGCCTGATTGACGGTTCCATCATATTGGTTAAAACCTCTGGAGCCAAGTCCAAAAGTTTCTATTTTATCTTTTGCTTCGAAATAATCGACCACTCCGAAGTTGACGAAGCCGATTCCGCTGGGTCCATAAGAGGTAATTGGCTGTTCGGCTACCCAGCGATCTACCTGGCCCCAGGTATCCAGCACCATATCATTTACGCCATAGGTAGTTACACGGCCTTTATTAGTTAGTTTTTTAATTTTAGCGCCATTTAAAATAAACACAGCTGCGGTGATCATATTAGGCTGGCCATAAGGAATCATGCCATTGCTGTAAATATCTCCGGTACTGATCTGATCCGCAAGTACCCAGCCACCATTGTCGCCAAAGCCAGCAACAAATAAGCCTGTACCAATGACAGGAGCACCCTTTCTTCCTAAAGTAATATTGGTCAGCGTGGCTTGAATCACGCTTTCCGGGTTACTATTGTAGTTGTAAACTGTAAACGCACCCTGGTAAACGTTCACTCCATATTTTTGTGGCTGTTCAGAATATCTACGGGCATCACAGCTCACAATATCTATGTTTTCCGCAATCAATCGGGCTTTAAGGGAGCCTGAACGGATTAATATTTGAACCTGTCCGGTGATGGTTAAGTTGCTGAGCGTAAGCGTTCCAAGATCGTCCTGTTGGCTTAACAGGTAGATCGCACGATTACCCGGGTTGGTTTGAATGTTGAGGTTGCTAATCTCATTGTTGGCCGTTAAACCAACCCCATCACTGTTATTGAAACTAAGGATAGTTTTTTCTTGATCTACGGAGCTGAGGCTAAATCCAACGGGCAGTACAATTGCAAAAGGACAAAGAATGGAAGTCTGGAGTTCTAGATTTAATGGAGAATCCTGGTCTAAAGCGGCCATGAGTTCTTCAAAAGAGTTGATTTTTGCTTTCATAGAAGATATTTTTCAATATAAAAATACGGAAATTTTTAGGTTTGATATAGGGTTCACAAAGAAGGAGTGCAATGGGATCTTCTAATTTTTTTACAGTTAAGTGCTTTATTAGATGTTAATTACAAGATATTTCTTATTTTTATATAGTGTAGGCATTGGATTGAATGCCGAATGAAATTATTGCGGGTATATAGTGTTTGTTTGAATTATAATATTTCTAACCTATAAAACTATAAGCATGAATTTAATTGAAATGTTAAAGAATGAGGTAAGCGGTAACGTAGTCTCTTCTTTAAGCCAGAAAGCTGGTGTAACTGAGGACCAGGTGAAAGCAGGTTTTTCTGCCGGTATCCCTGCGGTTTTAGCGGGAATCCTCAAAAATGGCGCTGGAGGAGGCTTTCTGGATAGCATCCTACCTGGGGTAACCGGTTCTACGGCTGCCAATGCTACCGAAGATTTAGTAAATGGTCCTGAAGATAACCTATTGGAAAAGGGAAAATCCATGCTGGGCAGCTTATTTGGAAATGATTCAGGATCGGTAAATAATGCCGTAGCTGAAGCTACAGGACTTCCTGAAGGCAAATCCGCGGGTTTACTGGCGATGATCGTTCCCTTAATCACCGGCTTAATTACCAAGCTGATGGCTTCAAAAGGCTGGGGTGTATCTGATTTATTAGGGAAAATCTTTGAAAGTAAAAATGAGATTGCTGCAGCACTTCCTGCCGGTTTGGGTACTTCTTTAGGCATAGGCAATATGCATCCTCCAAAATTAGATATTCCTGATGTGCCTAAAGTTGAAGCACGTCACAGTAGTTATACCACACCGGTAAACGTGCCGGATAAAAATACAGGTGGTGGTTTTATCAAATGGCTGCTGCCGCTGATCATCGTGATTGTGGCCTTATGGTGGTTATTGGGCAGACAAGGCTGCAATCAAACGGCAGTGACCAGCACTGTGGATTCTGTTTCCGCTAATATTGATACTGCAGGGGCAAAAATGGGTGGTGTAGTAGATGCAACGGTGGTTGCAGTGGAAGGAAAATTAAATGAAGCCGGAGATTTTGTGAAGGTTCTGGGTGTTAAGATGACCAAGAAACTCCCTGATGGAAAAGAGATCAGCATTGCTGAAAACTCGGTAGAGAACAAGCTGATTGGATTCATCGAAGATAAAAATAAACCTGTAGATAAGACCACGTGGTTTACCTTCGATAGGTTATATTTTGAACCTGGAAAAAGCACGCTGAAACCAGAGTCACAGGAGCAGTTAAACAATATTGCCGCGATTTTAGTGGCTTATCCGCTGGTGAACCTGAAATTAGGTGGTTATACCGATAGCACAGGTAATGCAGATGTAAACAAGAAAATCTCTAATGAGCGTGCAAATGCAGCCAAAAACGAATTGGTGAAATTAGGTATTGATCAAAAACGATTAGAGGCGGAAGGTTATGGTCCTGAGCATCCGGTTGCGAGCAATACAACTGCGGAAGGAAGGGCGCAAAATCGACGCATAGATATCCGTGTAACAGCAAAATAAAGATTTAAATCACAAAAGCCGTTAGGAATAAATCCTAACGGCTTTTCTTATGCTGCGTTATTTGATCAATAGTGCCCCTATGTTTTTATTGAAATTAACCCCCTGATCACAATTGCTGAAAAACACATAACCATTATGATTGGCCTTGTTGATCTTGAATCCCGATTGAGCATCACCATTATTGCCCCCATGTTCGTATAGAACACCGTAGTCAACAGGTTTTATAGCAATGCCTAATCCCCAGGCCGTATCGCCATTATAAAGGTAATGTGGACTCTTCTTATCCAGCTGCACTTGTGCTTTAAACAGCTCTGCATTCATTTCTTTCGATAAGCCCCGACCATCCATTAAGGCTATCAAAAACCGGGAAAAACTCAAAGCTTCCGTATGTAATCCTCCGGCGGCCTCAAACCAGGTGGAATCTTGTTCAGGAAAAGAGGTTGGCCATGCTTTGTCAAATGGTTTTCCATTGACATGGCCTTTAACTTTATGTAATGTGATGTACTTATCGCTGCTAAACCAGGCTTTTTGGAGATGAAGAGGCTGGCTGACTTCCTGTTGAAACAAGGGGTCTAAGGTTTGTATCGTTAAATTGTTCAGCTTGGCGATCACTTTTGAGAGGTAAAAGTACCCTTCTCCGGAATAAGAGAATGCTGTGCCCGGATTAAATTTCAGGTACAATTCCCCATATTTATACAGGTGCTCATCGCGTTTATCGTAATATCTCCAGTTGGGGAAGCCAGTGGTGTGGGAGAGTACCATACGAGCCGTAATGAGTTTGTAACGCTCATCTTTGGCAATATCAGCGTAAGGTAAGTATCGGTATAAGGGCGTATCCAGGTTTAATTTATGCTGATCCACCTTTTTCAATACAAAATATGCAAACAGTGTTTTCGATAGCGATGCTGCTTCAAAGATGGAGTTTGCATTTACTTTTTCTTTGGTTTCGATATTTGTAACACCTAAAGACCGGTGATAAACTACTTTCCCATTGTTAATCAAGGCAAATGATAAGCCTGGCAGACCAAGGGAATCCATTTGATGCTTTATGAATTTGTCTAAATCAGCAACCTTGATTTTAGCTCCGCTTAGGGTTTGTAATTGCGCCCGACTTTGGAAGGCAGAAATAGAGAACAGGAGATAGGTAAGGAGGGGAAATGCGAATCTTTTCATAAATGCAGCCTAGGATTTAGTCTGGTTTATTTTATAGACCCGAAAGAAAGATCGGTGTTACAGCAAGAAGACAAAAGGTTAATAAAACATAACCAATAATTTTTTTCATTAAACAGACTTCCAGATTTTAAAGGTATTCTGATGATTTCCATTAGTTTGGATCACCAGGCAAAGGTGTTCTTCTCTTTGAGGAAAATATTTGTCAATGATCAATTGTGTCTGTTGGATCAATTGTCCAAGGTGCTGTTCAAAATCTATATTTTTAACGTTTAAGATCACCTGGTTCATTCTTGATGAAATGGTGCATTCGAAGGTGAATTCTCTTTTCAGTGCTTTTACTACTTTTGACCTCAGTTTTTTCATTGAATTCTGATTTAGGATGTCATTGAATAGGGTTTTTCCCATTTGTTATTTCAGCTTTAAACGCTGGTAGCTTTTATAAATTGCACCGGGAAATGTCATTATTTTTTATTTCCTGGAAATAATTGGCTACTTTCTAAAAATAGTAAAATCTATATAAGTCAAGACATTTTTAGAGCTCTTTTACTGTAACAAATTTGGGGTGATCGCCTTCTTTTCCAATGGGTTCCTATCCTAAAAAAGCCCCAAGACTTTATAAAATCGAGGGGCTTATCTTTCCGAATTTTGAGGCAATATATTTAATTTGCCAAATTCATTGTATTCTGAAATCTTTTATTTAAACATTGCATTAAGTGCATTTTGTACTTTCTGCGCATCATCTTCAATTGTTTTTTTGATAGCAGGATTAAATGAAGCAGCAAATTCTGGTGTAATAGAAATTAATTCTGGTTCATTTAAGATCGTAAGGTCAAATACATTGCTGCCGAACTTAAACGTGCTTTTAACTTTGGTGATGTCTTTTTCTATGTTTTTTGCAAACTCGTAGCTGTTGCTGATTTGGTCAAATGCATCTTTTGCCGACTGGAATATAATTTGAGTAGCTACATTCAGGTCATTGATGATAATGGTGGCTGCTTGTAATTCTGATTTTAATGCTCCTTTCACACCTTCATCTAAGCTATTCAGCTCAGGTAATAAATCTTCACTGAAGATGATGTCCTTTGGATCTTTAATGAAAATAGCCAGTTTTCCGCTCTCGTCTAAATGCTGTTCCAGAGATATAGGTGCATTACCGTCTTTCAGGTTTGCAACGTTTGTAGAAGTGTATTCAATTTTGATGTCGCTGATCACATTTTTGATAACGTTTACAACGTGTTCCAATACCGGGTTTGGAGTAATATTGCTCATTCTGTAATATTTTTTTTGCAAAGGTACGGGATGCTAACTTCGTTCATATACCCAAAGGATAAAAAAGAATTGATTTTTAAATAAGATATTCATTTTGAGCTGTTTGTGTTTTTCGGTTATTGAGCATGATGCAAATGATTATTTCATGCTGCTTTCCTTATTGCTGAATACAAAAAGCGCTTTTATAATCGACCTCTGATCTCCTGGTTCGCCTCAATGGCCTTATTTTTGATTTTTTGCGGTGTACTGAAGCTATAAACAAGCATAAAAAGGAAGGATCGGGTCCTTCTTTTCTGGTAAAAATCCAGGCTAAAGTCCTCGTAGGTAGAGAAGTTCTTGTCTCGTTGTGTATTGAACACATCATTGCAAGCGAACTTCAGCTGTGCTTTTCCTGCTAATATGCTTTTCTGCAGACTAAAATCAAGCCTGTATTGAGGGGCAGCGCTCACTACATAGTTCTGAAATCTGGAATTGAATACATTTAAAAGGTCTGCGGACCAGGTTTTAGACATACTGAACCGCGTATAAATATTACTGTTGAAAGAATATTGGGAAGGTTGTAAATGACCATTTTTAAATTGGTAATAATAAGCACCTAAAGTAGTATTGGTATACAACCATTTCGTCAGGTTGCTGAAGTAGCTATAGTCGATCCCATACCTGGACTGCGAGCCAAAGTTCTGGGGTTTATAATAGGTGATATTTCCTATATTGGTATACACGCCTGCGATTAAATTCTCGGTATGGTTCATATAAAAAGAGAACAATTGTTTGGGGAGCTGGTAGCTGATGTCCAGGCTATTAGTAAACTGCGGCTTAAGATCAGGATTTCCCTGTAGGTAAGAGTAATCGTTTTCTTTGGTGACAAAAGGATTTAAATCCCGGAATGAAGGGCGCTGAATATTTCTAGCCAAGGAAATGGAAATGGTTTTTTTCGGAGCAATGGTATAGCCGTAATATAAGCGGGGAAAGAGGTTTAAATAATGCTTCGAGACCTGAGTACCATTAATTTTATCTTTACCGGAAAAATCGGTGTATTCTGCCCTTAGACCGAGGTTGAAATTACTTTTTTTAGATATTTTACCGCTTAATGTACTATAAACTGAAGCGATATTTTCTTTGTTTGTGAATTTTTCCTCGTTATAACTGCTCAGCAAATCTTCCGGAGCCTGATAAATACTGGTGTTCAGCTGATGGTCCCTGTTTACGGAACTCATCTTTAATCCGGTCTTTAATTGAAAGCCATTTTTATATTTTTTGGTCAAATCACCCTGACCTACGTAATAATCGGAGAGAGGATTAACGTTAAATACAGTCAGACTGGAATTTAAATTTCCAAATACATAATCTGTGTTTGTGGAGTTCTCGCTCGGGTTTTCATGATGCCCTGCATTCAAAATAAATTTCAGCGTACTGCCCAGGCTGTCCAGTTTATAGGTGTAATTCAGTGCCCCATACCAGACTTTGTTTTTAAAATTTTCTGAGCGTTGATTGCTGCTGATGGAAGAAAGTGAGGGATCATAAACAGTTAAGGATTCAGGGGTAGTATATAAACCTTTTCCATTATTGTAGTACAATTCTACACCAAATTCATTTTTGCTGTCTGGATAGAAAACGACGCCACCGAGCAGGTTGACATTTCTTTTATCACCATTGAAAAGGCCATCTGCTTCATTTCTACTTTGGTTTGAAAAAAGTTTGGTGGTATGGTAGGTACCAAAATCCTTGTCTTTTCCATAACTAATTTTGGTGTAGAAATTCCATTTATCCGATCCATAATTGGTGTTGAGGCCTAGGTAGTCCGACCATATATTTCCTTTTCTATACGTATAGGAAGCCGTGATATTAGCGCTTAGGCCTTTTATGGGCTTCTTAAGGATAATGTTGACCACACCTCCTTGTGCAGAGGCATCTGCGTCTGCTGAAGCCTGGGCTTGAATTTCAATGCTTTGTATCATTTCAGCATTCAGGCTGGAAAGATAACTGGCCAAATCCCGGCCAGCTAAATACAGCTGTCTGCCATTCACATAAATTACCGGTATTTTATTCCGTAACAGTACGGCTCCATCACCGTTCACCTGGAGTCTTGGTGCCCTGGCAAGAACATCTAGCCCAGAGTATCCTGATTTTAAAGGGCTGTTTTCTACACTAAATATCAGTTTGTCGTTTTCCATTTGTACGATAGGACGCTGACCAACAATATGAACCGTTTTGAGTTCGTTGTTTAAATTTACCTGCAGTACACCCAAATCTAAATTCTGATGCAGCTGTATGGGTTTGCGATACAGCTGCTTTCCAAAAATGCTCAGTTTAATGAAATACTGACCAGGTTTCGCGATCAGCATAAAATCACCTTCTTTAGTCGTTAATTCATTTTGATAAAGCAAAGAATCACCGGTCAGGAGTAGTACCGAAGCATAGCTGACAGGCTTTGATTCCATATCCACCAGCTTTCCTGTGATTTTTATTTGCGCTGCGCAGGTTAAAGAAAATAGAAGGAAGAGCCCGGTCAGGATTTTTGAATACATACAGAAATAAATTAGCGCTAAAAAAAAGGCTTAAAGTTCTTGCTCATTGGATACAAGGACTCGGATTTGGTCCCCCAGTTTTTTGAATTTTTTTATCGTAGCCTGACCAGCATTTTTTTTATTGAGGTCAATCATTAGTTTTTCAGCACGAAGGGTAACGGTATAAGCATTTTTATTCAGCCATATAAAAAGGTCATCTTTTTTTTCTGTGGGTGCACCAAGTTCCTTCACTAAAGTTTTTTTGATCTCTGCAGCCGATTCTTCCTGAAAATTAGCGATGAGTGAATAATCAAGGTCGGTACTCGTAATATTAACGCTGGCATTATTTGTAGAGCTTAAGGATGCCTTTCCGGATTGACAAAATGCAGCTGCATTTATTGTGAGAAAAACTGCCATAATGATTAACTTTTTCATATCTTAATTTTTACTTAATCAAATATGTAGAAGTAATTTTTTAAAATCAGTTAATCTTGTGTTAATGAAGCGTTAATGATGTCAGAATTCTTAAAAATCCACCACCCTGGATATATATTTGTGAGAGATGAAAGTTGAAAGAAAAATCAAATGGTTAATTGCTTCCTGCGTAATTATTGTAGGTACACTGTCTTTCATTCAGTATGCGCTGGTCTTAAATACTTACAAGTTAACGAAGGAAAAGTATTACACGGAGATCCGTTCTGAAATAGGAAAACTCATTAACAGGCCATCTATTGCTGTTTTGGAGGAAAAGACGCAGGAAAAACTTAAGCATTTGGCAAGGCTTTTCGTTTTACAGCAGATCGATAAGGCAAGCTTATTTGCCAACCTCAATAAGAGCGATGATGTAGAAATAGATAGCTTAAGACAGCAGCTTTTCCAGGACATTCAATCCAATAAAATCTTAAAAGATTTGAAATATAAAGCTCAGTATGATGAAATTCTGATCACTTTTAATGGAAAAACCGATACTTTATTGTCTACTCGGGAGGCGCCTTTTGTTTTTCTTGGCAGCCCTTTCCAAACCCCGAACACCTTATTAATTGGAAATGGCAGCAACACCATTGTTGATAGCTTTGCCAAAGCTGATGGGAGCGGAAGCTCGGCCATTAAATTACAGATTCAACGCGCTCAGTATTTGGAAGTCTCTACCTGGAAATCGGAGGTATGGAAGCGTATGGCAGGAATCTATCTATTGGCATTTTTAATGATTGTAGCGGTGATTATTCTTTATTATCTGGTATTCAGTGCGATGTTCCGACAAAAAAGACTGGCTGAAATCAAAACAGATTTTGCAAATAACATTACACACGAGCTAAAAACGCCTTTAAGCTCTGTTGGACTGATCTTAAAAAGTCTGGAAAGAGAGGAGGTGCGTTCCAATCCTCAGCTCACAGACGAACTTTTAGCATCCTTAAACCGTCAGCATTTTAAGATCCAGAAGCTGGTCGATTTTGTGTTGGAAACAGCCCTGACATCTCCTCATGAAGTTAAAAAAGTAAGCGTCGATATCACATCCTATCTACAAGATTACGTGAAGGAGCTGAGAATGGAAAACCATCAGTTTACCAGTTCTATCCCCCCTGAAAAGCATACCGTGTTAATAAATCTGGAGATTTTAGATAAAATCTTAAACAACCTGATTGAAAATGCATTGAAGTATAGTCCGGAAGGTACAGTGATTTCTTTAAAGAGTAAAGTGCTGCATCGTAAATACAGGATCGAAATTACTGATGAAGGACCGGGAATTCCTTTAGCCTATCAACCTTTTATTTTTGATCAGTTTTTTCGCATTCCTACACATAATCAGCATGATGTAAAAGGGCTTGGACTTGGTTTATACCTGAGCAAACAAGCGGCAAATTTAATAGGAGCAGAGCTGATCATGGAAAGCCGATCAGGGGCAGGAAGCACATTTATTCTGGAAATAAAATATGGATAGCAAGATACTTATTGTAGAAGACGATCTTGATCTGGGAAACCTGCTCAAGCAGTACATGGAGATGAATGGATTTCAGGTAAAACGGGTATTCAATGGTCTGGAAGCTTTTGATGAGCTAAAGCTAAACTCCTATGATTTGATGGTCCTAGATGTGATGATGCCTGAGCTGGACGGCTTTAGCCTGGCAAAGAAATTGAATAATTATTATCCCGAGCTGCCCTTCCTGTTTGTCACCGCAAAAACCATGAGGGAAGATAGATTGGCAGGCTTAAAGCTTGGTGCTGATGATTATATCGTTAAACCCTTTGATGCGGATGAATTGATCCTACGCATCAGAAACATCTTAAAGCGAACGAAAAATGAAATTAAAAAGATCAATAAGGTGTTCAATATTGGTCTCTTCTCTTTTGATTATAAGAATCTGCACTTAAAATCCGGGGATTTCGAAAAGATACTCACAGAGAAAGAAGCAGATTTATTGTATTATCTATGTTTAAATCAGCAGGAGCTGATTAAAAGAGAAGATATTTTAGTCTACTTATGGAAAGAACCAGATTTTTTTAATGGCAGGAGCATGGATGTCTTTATGAGTAGGTTGAGGAAGTATCTGATCAAAGATCCCGCGATCCATATTGAAAGTGTTAGAGGCGTAGGCTTTAGGTTTTATGTGGATGTAAAATAGTATAGTCCTCCAGGTTATTTGAAATAATATTGAATCAGTAAGGTAATAATCGGACTACCGTTTAATTTTAACAGCCATAACAGGCCTGCAACCAGTACTGTGGTTGCGATGACCAGATAAATCCCATAACTGGTTACACCGGTCTGTAAA
Source organism: Pedobacter polysacchareus (assembly GCF_019802255.1). Taxonomy (GTDB): domain Bacteria; phylum Bacteroidota; class Bacteroidia; order Sphingobacteriales; family Sphingobacteriaceae; genus Pedobacter; species Pedobacter polysacchareus. The sequence continues at coordinate 88,941 of NZ_JAHYSS010000005.1, forward strand.
TATTCTTTTTGAGGGTTGGGCTGCTCCATTTATGCTCCTAATTCTAATTGGTTTTTGATGAGGTTGTAGTAAAAGGATTTGTTGCTGACCAGATGATTGTGGTGGCCGATTTCTACAACGCGGCCATTGTTCAGAACGATAATCTGATCGGCATTTTTTACGGTAGACAAACGGTGTGCGATAATCACTACAGTTTTTTTCTTGAAAAACTCTTTGAGATTGTCGTGAATAATTCTTTCATTTTCAGCATCCAGCGCGCTCGTAGCTTCGTCAAAGAAGATGTAATGCGGTTGTTTGTAAACTGCTCTTGCAATCAGGATTCGCTGTCTTTGACCGCCTGAAATTCCGCTGCCTGCTGCGCCTAATTTTGTCTTAAGCCCTAAAGGTAAAGCGGTGATGAAATCTTTGATGTTGGCTACACTGATGGCATGCTCCAGTCGCTGGTAATCGATCACTACATCTCCGGTAGCAATATTCCGCTCTATGGTATCTGAAAAAATAAAACCATCCTGAAGCACAATTCCACAGTTTTGTCTCCAGCTTTTAGCCGAAATGTTAGACAAACCATCATTATTGAGCAGGATCATCCCAGCAGTCGGATCATAGAATTTTAGTAGTAATTTCATTAAGGTGGTTTTACCACTGCCGCTTGTCCCTACAATAGCTGTTGTTTTTCCATCTGGAAGGTATAAATTGATATCCATCAATACAAAAGGTGACCTTGGACCTTCGTATTGAAAGTTCAGATCTTTAATAAGCAGTCCGCTCCGTCCAGCGGAAACAGCAGGGGGATTAAAACTAAGCTGTCCCGTTAATTCTTCTTCTTTTTGATCCTGGATTTCACTCAGTCGGTCTAAACTTAATCCTGCATCCTGAAGGGAACGGAAAAAACCCAAGAGCTGATTGATTGGACCATTCATCTGACCAATGATATAAGAAATGGCCAGTACAGCACCCAGCGTAATATTGCCGGCAATGGCCTCTCTTGCCGCAAAATAAGTCACCAGGATATTCTTCAGCTGGTTTACAAAATCAAATCCTGTAATCTGAAGCTGATTGATTTTTAGTGCTTTATAATTGATGTTGAATGCTTTTTTCTGGATGTTTTCCCATTCATTTCTTTTATAATCTTCAAAACTATTCATTTTTATTTCCTGCATCCCGGAGATCATTTCAAAGATCGCTTCCTGATTTTCACTTTTATTTTGAAAACGGGAATAGTCGAGCAGCTTACGTTTGTTCATGAAAATTAAGGTCCAGCTAATTGCAATGGCCGTTAATACAGTATAGACTGCAACAATCTGGATGTTATAGCAGCCCAGTACAAAAAAGAAAACCAGCAGGTTGACAAAAGAAAATACGGTAATCAAACTTTGAGAGGTCAGGAAGTTTTCAATCCGGTCATGGTCCATAATCCGCTGGTTAAAATCGCCCATCATCTTGGTGTCGAAAAACTTGATGGGCAATTTCAGTAGTTTTCGTAGAAAATCAGAGATGATGGCAATATTAAGCCTGGTACCGATAAATAAGGTCATTGTATTTCTTGTAATTTCGACCATTACGGAGCCGAGAAAAACAAAACACTGCGCCAGCAGTATCGTAAACACATGGTCTAAATTTTTAGGGGAAATTCCATAATCCACTAAGGCCTGGGTTAAAAAGGGGAAAGAAAGGGTGAAGAGGTTCCCGATTAACAGGCAGCCCAGCAGTTTCATTAAATCAATTTTATACGGACTGATAATTTTACTGAGGTAAGCTGTTTTACTTTGTTTAGTTTTAATGGGTTTTGCATTATAGAATTCGGCGGTTGGATTCAGCATTAATGCGATTCCTTTTCCATCCTCATTCAGCCAAGACCGATTTAGGGTATCTTCCTGGATAGATAAAATACCTTTCGCAGGATCAGCGATTTTATAAGACCATTTTTCCTTTTTAAAAAAGGATAGCTGCTTTCTAGTCTTTTTCAATACTACAAAATGGTTCTGATTCCAATGCAGAATGCAGGGAAGAGGAACTTCATTCAAGTGTTGAAGCTCTATTTTTACACATGCGGTTTGTAGACCAATCTTTTCGGCAGCTTCAGTAATTCCCAATAGGGATACGCCCTCTCTGCTGATAAAAGATTGATCTCTCAGGTACTGCATCTCATAGTCCTTGCCATGTGCAGCGGCTACCATGGCCAGACAGGCAGGGCCGCAATCCATCTGGTCCTGTTGTGCGATAAAATCAGGCATTCATCAAGTTGTTTGATAAGAACATATTTAAAACAATGTCCTTCTTTTTGTTCTCGTCAAAATTATTTACACAATAGTCTTTACCGCGATATTCCAGTGCCTGCTGAGAACAGCCACCTCCGCAAATCGGTAGAATACTGCAATCCAGACAAGGCTTGTTGTTCAGTTTTGCGCTCATGCGTTCTTCCATTTTGGGATTCCATGAAATTTCATTTTCTAAAAGCACTCCTTCGCGGTTTTCTTTAGTGAAATCTCTAGCATTACACTTGTAAACGTCTCCATTATAGTTGATGACTGATTGGTTTCTCTTATCTGCATAACAGGAGTTTTTTACCCGGTTACCCTCAAAAGCGTCTGGTATGGAAAACCCGAAAATCGTTGCCTTTTCTTTAAAATCGATTACCTGATCGCCCAGATTTTCGTTGTTTTCCTGCCAGACTTTATTCATAGAGAGCGTGATATATTTTCTTTCTGTGGTGCTGAGATCGTTAAAACTATTTAGAATGTCTTCCAGTCCAATCAGGTTCTGTTCGGTATAATTTATCCGGAGGGTAATCCTGATGTGATTTCGAACGAGCAGTTTGATGTTCTCGACGATCACATCATAGGAACCCCTGGATTTAGAAACAAATCTGGTCTGGTCATGCAGTTCTTTATTGCCGTCGAAAGAAATCTGTAGTCCGGTAACATTATATTTTAAGAAGTCTGCCACCATTTCCTCATTAATCAGAAAGCCATTGGTGGTGAAACTGATGCCTAAAGCCAGTTTATGGTCATCAGCAGCCTTGTAAGTATACTGCATTAAAGGAAGTACTACATCCTGGTAATAGAGCAAAGGCTCTCCACCGAAAAAAGACAAGACAAACTGCTTGATTCCTTTTTGATTAGACATGATATTGTCTATATAATTGGTGATCTTTTCCAGTGTTCCAGGAGAGGTTTTTGAGCCTTTAATGTGCGTTTCATAGCAGTACCAGCATTTAAAATTACAATTCATCGTGGGGTTCACCATTAGGTGATACGTTTCCTGCTGATTGTCTATTTTGTCCATCAGTACCCTGACACTTTGGATTTCGTCAGTTTCTTTTGGAACAATAAATCCGTTTATTAATAAGGATTTGTAAAGTTCTTCGTGTATTTCTTCTATGCTGTTTACACTATCTTCATTTTTTGCTGCAGTAATTAGGTCCATTAATAATGGGTCAAGCAGCAAGAACTTTTCAGTTAAAGAGTTGTGGTAAATGAATTTTCCATTGTAATGAATTGAGGTATTGAATTTACTTATTTTCATTTGGATAGGATTTAGCAAAAGAGCAGTGAATTGATTTGGTATTGGGAAGAGATTACAGGGCTATTCATAGAATGGGCCCTGTAATTAAGTAAGGGATGGTTTAGACAGTTGTAGATGTAGCCTCGCAGGTACAGCTGCAGCTGCAATTTCCACTCACGGTTACCGTGTTAGTCACTGTGCCATCGGATAATAACTGTGGGGATGCAAATGCAGCAAAACCACCTCTTAATTTTCCTAACTGACCATCTTCCATTACGGCCATTTTCTTTACTAATTCCTCAAAGGATTTTTTCTGTCCCATGTTTGTAGAAATAAAATTGATACCTACTCTTTAAAGGATTTTCGGCGTACTCCTATATGATCTTTTTTTTTCTGATCTATTAAATTAGGGCCTTCGATTAAGATTGTATTTTATTGATATTTAATTAAATATCATTATTCGTTAAGCTGGAATAGGTTAATGAGTGGTTAATGGAGGGTTAATAAAGCGTTAATGATTGAGCTGGAAAAAATTAAACGTATGGCTGATAGAGCCCTGGGGAAGAGGGCTTTGTGTGGTGTAGAATTGTAAAATTATTGACTTGAGGAGCCGGATGTACCCTTGGTAGCAGATACTGAAGTGGGGGATGCTTCAGCTGTTTAGGGTAATTATAAAAAAAGGAATAAGCTGAGCTTATTCCTTTACTTCTTTAAGGTCGTTTTTATTCAGCCAGCCTTTGGTGACTTGTCCGTCTTTATTGGTATGTGTCACATAAATAAAGCCTTTGTCTTCTTCAATTACGTTAAACTTGGCATTGTTCCATAAACCCAGGACACCATTTTTTTGTGCATTTGCATTTGCAGATTCATAAAAATAAATAGTTCCTTTAGGCAGCTGGTACTTCTTACCCTCGCTAACAATGGTAAGTGCGTTTTCTTTTGCCTTCGCTTCAGCTTCTGCGCGTTTTGCAGCGGCAGTCATCTGTGCTTCATATTCTTTCTTCAGACTATCAATTTCGGCCTGCTGTGCTGCAGTATCAATGGCTACAGGATGTACTTGTGCCGTTGTATCAGGGACATATTCTGGTTCGTTTCTAGTGGTGTCAGCTGCCGCTATATGAGTGGTATCCAATACCGCTTTTTGCTTAGCTGAATCATCACCCTTCATGAAAAGGCCATAGACGGAAAGCATGCTTAACATCACGATACAAAGGATCATCAGGGTAAAAACCGATTTGGACAATAGCATCTGGTCTTTTGCCGGTTCCACCTTGACTTCTTCTTTCTGATAGAAAGGTGCGGGCTTTGCTGCCGGAACAGCAGCAGGTGCTACTGCTGTTGTTGTTACTGCATCGCCGCCTCTGTGTATAATGGCGTCCTGTAAGACTGCACCATTGGCATATCGGTTCTCAGGGCGTTTTTCTAAACAGTTTTTGATGATGAGTAATAACCATTTCGGGACATTTGCCTCCTTTTTTCGTTTCTCCTCATCCCAGCTTTCCGGCAATCTATTGATACGTAAAGTGACCGGGTCTGGAACTTCAGCTTCCATGTGTGAAATCATCACCTGATTACGCGAACTTTCGTTCTTATTGATCAGTGGGAAAGGTACCGTTCCTGCAAGTAGCTCGTATAAGATGATGCCATAGCTATAGATATCTGTTTGAAAAAACATCTCGCCGTCATGCTGCTCAGGAGCCATAAACTCAACTGCACCGGCATGGCGCAGACTGGTACGGCGCTGCTCATCAGACATGATCGCCAGACCAAAATCCAGCAACACATAATTACCGGTTTCCGTATTGAATTTTACGTTGTTACTTTTTATATCACCATGCTTAATGCCTACCCGGTGACAATGCGCAAGTGCATTGGCCAGCTGTTCGGCCAGTTTAATGACTTCCTGTATCGTAAATATTGGGGGATGAGGGGGCATTAACAACTTCTCCAGATCAGGTCCTTCAATATACTCCATCTCAATAAAAGGGAAAGAACCACTTTCGGTAAGTCCGGATCCAAGTATTTTTACCACATTAGGATTGGGTACTTCATTTACCTTTTTAAGTTTTTCTACCTCATTTTTAAACCTGATGAAGTTCTTATCATCCTCACTTTCTGTATGGATGGGGGTAGGCATGATCTTCACTGCGGTGATGATGGTGCCAATCCGTTTACCCTTATATACAGAACCCTGGCCGCCGGTACTTAGGGCACCCAGATTTTCTAATCCCTCTGTTATCGTAAAAACTTTACTCATTATACAATATTAATAATTCCTGAATTAATATAACTAAATTCTAAAACTGCAAGTTCACCTAAAATGATCTGATCGCCCTCCTGTAAGGTATGGCCGATCTCGGCAACATTCAGTTTTACCGGAGTATGGTCGCCAATTGATCTCATTCTTACCTTATTGCGCGGTGGAATGCCACCTTCATCTGCAAACAATAGAAAGGATCCGGTATTGCTGTCCCATTCTATGTGCGCATGCTGTCTGCTGATAAATTTATTGGCCTCTTCTGTACTGTCATCATAAAAAGCAATGTGGTTGATTCTGAAAAAACCATCACTCACTTGAACCTTGGCTGCTCTTCCAATATTGATCTTTCCATCGGCAGCAGTAATCTTATATTCCATCTGCTCTGAAGCTCCGTTCAAAGTACGGATATAAGCCGTGCTGGATTTTGTCACCACTACATGTTCCGGTGTCCTGATGTAAAGCGCGGCATTGATATTGGACAGTTTGATGGCATCTGGAGGCAATTCCTCTACAAAATTAACTTGTAAAGTCCAGTCGCCGGGCAAATCTATTGCAAAATCATCAACTATGCGCTGGATTTCATTTTTAAACCGCTGTTCATCCTCCACAAAAACCGCGGATTCGTACATAAACCGTTCTGCAGGCAAACAGGCTAAGAGCAATGCGAGGCCTTTAATGTGCTTGCCTTCCCCACCTTCAAGTTTCTGAAGTTCCTGCTTGATCGCAGTGAGCAATGCCTCTCTAATGGCTTTTACATCCTGCAGGGGTTCGGGTGTGCGCTTACTAAATAGATTAAACATACAATCTCTTTTTAAGTTTTACTCTGTTCTTTATTTACGTATCCTAATTTTAACAAGGCTGGAATTACATGCTGACCAGCCAGTCTAACGGCTTTGCTGGAGCCGCGGGTAGATTCAATTCTGATACAGACTACAATGTGCCCTTTGCCATTAGCTTTAGGTGCATAAAAGGTATACCAGCCATCATTTATCTTTTCATTTTTCCAGATCCGCTCTGGAGTACCTGTTTTACCGGCTACTTTTAAACCAAGTATAGCGGTTTTATTGGCACTTTGTTTCAGCATATATCCACCAATGGTATTTGCATATTGCGGGTTATTGCTCAGCTGAGTGGCGGGATTCACTGCCGTTGCGGAATCACTGATCTTTAATACATATCGGTTGGCCACCAGGTTGCCGTTATTGGCTACGCCTGAAATCAATCTGGCTACAGCAGCGGGCGTTGCGATGAGTTCACCTTGTCCCCATGCCATTCCTGAGATACCCTTTGCCCTGGTCCGGCGAATGCGTGTCGGGTCATATTTAGGCTTGGTATTGAATTCTGTTTTAGCCCAGAAAGCCATCCATTTGGCTTCCTGTTTCAGGTTTGCGGTATCTCTGCCATAATAATAACCGCCTACACCATGTAAAAACATTCCGGTTTTTAAATATAGGCTGGCCATTTCATCCTGGAGGTGTTCCTCATTGGCAATTTTTATGAAGTAAACGTTATTCGATTTTACAACGGCCTTTTCCATATCAATACGGCCGGTTTCATCGGGCTCAATGCCTTTGGTTCGAATCCGCTCTGCCATCGTCACATTGTAGGTTTTATTCGCTGCTTCAGGGCCCAGCTTATTAAAAGCAGCCATCGCAGTCAGCACTTTTGCGGTTGATCCCGGTGGGGTGGCAGTAGTAAAGCCCAGATCTGAAGTGGTATACCATCCGGCCATTTTATTCTGTTCGGTGGTACTCGTATTGAGTAGATCCCAGTTTTTAATAGGAGGAAGAGGGTATACTGCGGAACTGAGCACATCGCCAGTCGCATCTTCCATAATCACTACGGATACCCTGCTGTTTCTGATGGCGGTATCCTGTGCCATCGTATTTTGGATGGTCGTTTGCAAAGCGGCATCTATGGTCAGTTTCACATTGCGATTCCGCTTTTTAAAGGCTTCCACTTCGACGCTGTTGATCCCTGAAAGTAATAGGGGAGCCAATGCGGCATAATCCCTTTTGCTGAGGGTCATTTCTTTTACTCCTCTTGGCAGGAACCGATTTTCGCGGTATTTGTGTGCCTGGGTATTAAAGGAGATCGTTGGTGTTTTAAATCCTCTGAGTTCTGCGCCATGTTCATATTCGGCAAAATATCCATTGGTACTGCCGTTAAAAACATTGGTATTCTGATCTCCAACCCAGAAAAATAACTGTTCCTCAAAAGGATAATACCTGTCTACACGCTTATGTTCTGCAGAATCAAGGTTATAAGCAATCCCAGCGTTACTGAGTTCCTGCTGTTGCTTTTTGATGTGTTCAGGGTTGCCGGTAGCTAATATCAATCCGTTTCTATCGTATAAATCACCTGCGGCCAGTTTGTTCATTAAGATGGCAATTCTGGGATTATAACTGAACATCCTTGCGCCACTTCTGTCTGCTACCATGGCAGGCTTCACTACCCATTTTTTATTGTGGGTAATGTATCCGGTTACGGTGAATGAAAGCAATATGATTGCTATACTTGCTGCAAGCAGGGCAGGAACGAGGTTTTTATCTTGTTGTTTGGTGATGTAGGTCATTTGTACATCGGTGCCTTTTACCAGGGATACTGCCAGTAAAAACCCTGCAGCCAGCATATTGGCCACCAAAGAAGAACCACCGTAACTGATGAAAGGAAGCGCTACACCTGATAAGGGCAGCGCGCCTGTAGAGCCACCTGCGATGAGTAAAAACTGAATAAATAAACTGATGCCTATTCCTGCAGATAGATAGAAGAGAAAAGGCATGCCGGTTTGCCGCCCGATCAGGATCGCCCGGTGTAGGAAAATGAGGAATACAATAAATATTCCTATAATGCCGGCCAGGCCAAACTCTTCTCCGATTGCGGGTAAGATCATGTCTGTATGTGCTTCAGGAATTGTTTTCGCAAAACCTTGTCCGATTCCCTGGCCACTGATGCCGCCACTGGAAATTGCCCAGATGCCGTTGGCTACCTGATCACCGCCGTATACTTCATTGTTCCATGGGTCCTGCCAGATCGATTTACGTTCACTCAGCCTGTTTACGGGGCCTGGAATCAGTTTATCCAGATAGGGAACCTGATCGATCAGTAAGAATGCGGCCATGACGACTACAATCATTACCGCCGATTCACTGGTCTTTTTATTGATCACCATAATCAGCGACACCAATGCTGCGGTCACTAGGGTAGCGATCCATACATTCAGCAGCCACGCGCTAATCACATAGATAATAATTGCGGTCAGCATCATCATAAAATCGCCTCTAGAAAAAGAGAAGAGGATGATAAAAGTGAAACAAACCACCATTGCAGGGCCAAGATCGCCCAGCAGTAAGTATAATAATATGGCGCCGAGAATGGCAATTAAAGCAAAAGAGAAGAAGAACCAGCGTTTTTTCCAACTGCTGTATTCGGTAATGAAACGTTCATTTGAAGCAAAAAATCCAGCAAGAAAGAGGATGATGGCATATTTCACAATTTCACTGGGCTGTACGCCAAATAGGTTCACTTTTACACCACTGCCTTCCGGACCGGTACCAAACACGATGGTAAAGGCCAATAAGCAAAGTGCCAGGATGGCCCATTGCCAGCCTTTAGCCTTACTGAAGGCATTTTTGACCAGGAACATTCGGTACAAACGGGAGTCGACATTGAATTTGCGCAGGTTTAGGGAGAGGATAATTCCGATGCTCAATACCCCTAAACCATAAAAAATAAGGCTGTCACGGGCTAAGAATCGATCCCTTAATGGATCTTGTAAGCTCAATAAAGTCAGAAATGAGAGCCCGGTCATTAGCATAATGATGGGAAGTATCAATTGATCTGCCTGCGGATATTTTACTTTTAGCAGGAAATGAAGCAGGAAAAAGCCACTAAAGAAACAGCCGACTATGATCCAGTACCATTGGTTATAGTTTTCTGGCGTCCTTACAATCAGTGATTTTTCCTTTTTAAGGATTTTAAAATCACGGGTGGAGAAAAGCTTAATGCTGTGTGGTGATAGCTTGAAATTGATCGTGACCTCTTTATCCAGTTCCTGCAGGCCCTGCGACTTTCCGAATTGAGCACCCGGTTTCAGCGGGAGTACGCTGTAAGCTTCATGGTCTGGCAAATGCTGGAAATGGTATTCGCCCTTCGCGTCGGTTCTTAAATAAGCAATGAAATCATTGACTACCTCATCTTCAGTATAAGCGGTGTCCTGAGGCAGGATCATTTGCAGGCGGACCAAAACACCGGCAACTGGCCTGTTTGCGGTATCGGTTATTTTTCCGCTCAGCCCATAGCTGCCTTTGGCAAAATCTTTGACCGACGGCAATGATGGAGGATGTTTTTGTTCCTGCTGATATTTTAAAGAGTCTGTTCCCGTAAATCCCAATAATAGGCGCGATGCCAAAACTCTTTCTTTAAAGTTTTTTCCGCCATTTGAAAAAGCGAGGTCTGCAGGGACGAAGAATTTGCGTTTGTTCAGCTCGCCAATGTTGTCTATAGCTTGCTGATGCTGCGAAACCTGGCTGCTCACTACCTGTTCAATCAGGTTGATGTCTTTTTTATCCTCGAAATAATATCCTTTGATCAGGAGGTTTTTGATCCGTTTACCGGGCGCTGCATCATTTAAATTCACCATTGTACCTTCCTTCAATCTCGGGTGGACTTCAGTAAAGGTTTGCTGCTGAGTAAAATAAAGCGTCACAAATAAGGCTCCCAATACGATCGTACTGAGCAGTAAAAAAATACGCTCAATTTTTCTGTTTTGGGGAATTGCTGTTTGTTTGCCCATGTGATGGATTTAGTCTGGATGATTGGTGTATATTATTTTTTTGCTGTACGTTATTTTGGCTTTACCGCCGGGATATCCGTTCGTATGAAGTTTACATTTTTAAGCAGTACCCCTTTTTTCTGCAAAGCGCTGTTGTCTATCACATTTTCTAAAGTAAAGTTCTCCAGTAAAATACTTTTATTGCTTGGGGAGATCAGAAATGCTGGTCCTTTATAGCCGGTATCACTTTTAATGACCAGGTTCCGCTCTGCCTTGAGGTATAAACTATCTCTGGTAATCTTGATGGGTTCAGTAATCAGGATCGGCGATTTAAATAGGGTCGTGTCCAGAATCAGTATGTTTCCTTTCAGCTTATTCAGGGTGTCCTGGAGTTTAAAGGCCTGCGAGGGTTCTACTACTGTCGAATCAGGAAGCAGGGCTGGCTTAGTTTCCGGATGTTGCTGGTCCCAGAAAAAGTAAGCGATTGCGGCAATGACCACAAAGCCAAGAATCAGCAATGCCGGATTTAATTTACTGCCTTGCCTTTTATCCGGGGCCTGAGTTAAATTTTCGCGATTTTCCGGAATTGTTTTTTCTGAAACTGTGCTTTCCAGATTTGTTTGTACTGGAATTTGCTGCGCTGGATTTGTTTTTTCTGAATCAAGAACAGCTGTTACGGTTTTCTTCTTCCTGGCTTCAGATTTTGGTTTTGTAGCTTCATGAACAAATGTGGCTTTGTCATTTTTAACCAACACTACCGTGATGTTATCGCGACCGCCATTCGCATTTGCGAGGTCGATTAAAGCCTTTCCTTTTTGTTCCAGATTAACGTCTTTGAGCAGGATACTGGTGATACTTTTTTTATTCACCATATCCGACAATCCATCGCTGCAAAGCAGGATCAGATCACCGGGCAGAAAAGGAGATTGTCCGGTTTCGATGTCTTCTTCGAGTCCGTTTATACTTCCAGGGAAACCAAGTGCTTTGTTGATTTCATTACGTTTTGGGTGCAGCATGGCCTGTTCCTCTGTTAAACGCCCTGAATCTTCCATAAAGCCAACAAAAGATTGGTCTTTAGAGATTTTGATTAGGGAATTGTCGCGCAGGAGGTATAATCTGGTATCGCCCACATGTGCATAGTAGAAGAGGTTATTGCTTAGGTCTGCGATTGCAATTGTAAGTACGCAGGCCATGTCTTCATGGGCTTTTTCCTGCTGTTTGGCAGAAAGGATGCGATCGTTTGCTTCGGTAATTGCCTTTCGCATCAACTGCAGGATATCGCCTGTTGGCTGGTCCAATTGCGCTTTTATCGTCTCTTTCGCAATTGCAGCCGCGACTTCGCCGCCGGCATAACCACCAACACCATCAATTACGCAGGCCAGGACCAGTTCGTTCCCTGTTATTTTTTTGGCAACAAAGGTATCTTCATTATTGCCGCGGACTTTTCCTACATCTGTAATTCCAAAATAATTGTTATCCATTATTCCTGTTTGTTGGTCGAGTTTTTAATCGACACAAAATGTGCGATCAATAAAATGATACATATGAGCAATAACGCCAGGGACAGGATTTGTGACATATGCTAGGCTTTAAATATATTGATGCCGATAATTCCATTCAGGATGATTTTTGAGTTCAGGGGCAGTTCCACCCAATTCGGATCATCCGGATTACTTCGTTCTACCAGGTTTTCATTGAGAATGGTTTTCTCTCCAAATGAGGAAAGAAAGAACTTATCTTCTGTTTTACGATAGCGAATTTGCAAGTGTGGGGAGTTGACCCATTCAGAAGGGATTTTGAAAATATTGGCCTCTTCTCTGATTTCTTCATTTCCTGAAATGATGATGTCATTAGACATCATCAGGTACTCCAGTTTTCTTCCTGAGTAGGCTTTATCGGGCAGGGTGGTTTCAAATCTTGCCAGCAATACATTTTCTATGACCGGATTATTTTTAGGTGTAGATTTTAGATTGGCCAGGTAGGGGATTTCATAATAACCTTCACTGTAAAATATGAAATCTTTTAAGATATCGTTACTGATGTCGAATGTTTGGGCCAGTCCAGTTTGACGGGGAATAAAAGTAACCCTTAGATTTTCTTGTTTCTGACCACCATCAGGCATTAATTTACCAATAAATCCTTTATCTCCAGGTTTGTAATCCGGGTGGGAAACAAAGCGAAATACCCATTTATTACTAGATGGTTCCACTCTTTTTCCTGTTTCAGCATAATCGTTCAATATTTCATAAAACTTCTTTACAGATTCTTGCGCAATTAATCCGAAAAGACCATTCCTATTGTCCATAAATGCACGGTAATCATCGGTATTTAAGCAAATGATGTACTCATGATAAAAAACTACGCGTTCCGCAAAGGAGAGTTCCGCAATAGACTCTTTAAATTTCTCTATGATATAGGTATAAACGGTATCAGGCGTAAGTGGCTGTGCCTTAGCTACGGGATCAGTGTTATTATTGCTTAAAAACCAATCTTGTATACCTATTCGCTGCCAAAAAGAAGTTTTTTCTTCCATTAATTAACGTTTAATGATCTTGTAAATTTTTATATAACGGTAAAGCTAGGTAATTCATTGTTAAAATAACTATGCTACTCTATCGCTGCAGCTCTTATCAGCAGGTTTAAGTGATAGATAATGAGCTCAATTAAAAACCGAACCAACCTTTCTTTTTTCCCAAAAGATCTTCTGGAATCTCCAATTCTGCTGCTTTGGCTTCTTTTAGATGCATTTCTGCTTTCTTTTCGTCCTGAAATCCCTTTTCATTTCTGTAAATCCGGGCAAGTTCGATGTGTGCATTGGGATAGCCGAGTTCTGCGGAAAGTTCAAAATACTTTATCGCCCGCTTAATGTTTTTAGGGGTTCCCAATCCTTTGCGATTTAGATTAGCGAAGTTGAAGGCGGATACTTCTTCTTCCTCCTCAGCACCCAGCTTGTAATATTCCAGCGCCTTTTCGTACGCTGCTTTTAAATCGTGCAGGTACCCTAACCATGTATATTTAGGTTCACCTTGTTCTTCTGCTAATTGAAAGTGGACTAAAGCTTTATCCAGATCATAGGCTGGAAGGCTTTCATCTGAATAAATTTCAGCCAGATTGTTGTTTGCTATTGCGACTTGCGCATCGGCAGATTTATTTAACCAGTACATTGCCTTTTCTATATCGGCTACGCATCCAATCCCACGCTTGTAGCACATACCCAAGCCATTCATGGCATCCTCATCACCAGTTAAGGCATTTTTCTGGTACCAGAAGTAGGCTTTATCATGATCTTCCACCTCCTCAATACTGTAGTAAGTATGTGCCAGATTGTTCATGGAAGGGTTATGGCCTTTTTCTGAGGCGATGGTATAGTAGTAAATGGCTTTTTCATAGTCCTCATCTTCGTAAGCCTGCTCGCCCTGTTCAAATAAAGTGTAGGTGTCGCTAAGTTCATCCTCGATCTGCTGATCGGTCATTTGCTTGCCTTTCCCATAACTGATCAGTCTTTTCCTACTTTCTTCATCAAAATAATAAGCATAGTCAGCACTGGCATGTTCCAGGGCAATCTCTTTATCGGTTGGTGTGATACTGTTTTCGCTTATGGTATACACCTGATTATCTTTGAAAGCATATCCGCAGCCATCCTCTCCCGGTTTTCGGATGACAAGGTCAAATATAAAGTCGCTAAGTTCCTGACTTACCGGATTTGCAATCGCCCAGGTTTTATTTTTCTTCAAAGCGAAAATAGGGCCCTCCAGCCAGATGATCTGCTGATAGTTGTCCAGAGGAATAAGCCAGGACAATTGCTCGGGATTTCCATTGAAAATCCCTTTTTTGTTTCCTTGATGGACCAATGCCTGATCTGTATAATCATAATAGCCCTCCTGGGTAATTCCAATGTCCAATATGGCATCATATTCAAATGGGAGCACAAAATCTTCCGTTTTTCTGCTGACGGCAGCGTGTTTTTTTTCTTTTCTAATCACCAGTAGATCCGGGAAATTCGTTTCCCTGCTTAGTTTTTCAAATCCTGTAACCAGCAAAGTACCATCCTTTTTATAGATCGCATTTGAATTAACGCCTTGATGAGGTTTGATCCATAATAAACCACCCTCAATGTTTTCTACAGCCGAAACAGGAAATTCTCCCAGATAATTGAAAAGTTCATTGAAAATCTTTTCATTTTTCTGTCCGGGGATTTTAACGTGGTAATAGCCATATCCTTCCTCAATTTCATTTTCATGCTCAAAAGGGATGACAACTTTTCCGGTAGCAGTAATGACACCCCAAAGTTCCTTGGTTGCTGCGTTATAACAGGTTCCATTATTAAGGCTTTTCAGGTCGTCATAAATGATTGGTGTGATCTGTTCACCTTTGGTATTGATCAAGCCCGTTTTTCCTTGTAATGCTACCACAGCGACTTCTGAATATTCGAAGTCAAACGCATCCTCCCAGATTAAGGGAATTACAATTTTTCCGCTGGTGTCCAGGTATCCATATTTGCCGTTTTTTGAAACTACAGCGAGGTCACGGTGCCCAAAAATATAAAACTCATCAAACTGAGGACTGAGTATCACCTCGCCTTCCTTATTTTTAAAGCCCCAGAGCTGATTTTCTTCAAATAATTTAAACTCTTCTTCTTCCTTGTACTCCTGATAGATGCAGATCCAGCCATATTCATAGTCTTCATAATTCAAAAGTTTTGAGAAGGTGGTAAAAGCAGGGCTGACGTCTTTAAGGTTTTTGTAGTTGAGTAAACTGATGTCGTTTGCGTCCATTGCCGCTGTAATGATCCGATTGTTATAGGCAATACTCGCCAGCCATTCGGCTGCCTGTTCTTCATGAGGGGTATCATCCATATTGAATATATCCCACATATCAAGATGGAAATAGGTACCATCAAGTTGATCGAGGTAATTAAATAGCTTATCCCTGGCTTCTTTAAACTTTTCTATGTTTTCAATGAGCCCCGGCTGTGCTTCCAGGAAATTATAAAAGCGCTTTAAGTTCTCAATGCCTGGTTTGGCATTATAAAATAAGCCTGAATCGTTATATTCTACATGATTGTTGTAGTTATTGCCGGCAACAAATCCACCTTCAATTAACAGCGGCTGAAGCATAAGCGGCATTTCATATTTCCATTCCATCATGATGGTGTCGGAATCTTCAGCAATTGAAGGAGTATCGAGATTGTATAAATAGGCGCGGTGTGACAATTTAGTTGAGGTTAAAGGGTTTCGTTAAGCGTAATAAATTCAGTGCCAATTTTATGCCACTATTGAGCTGCTTATCGTTTTAGGAGCACAAAAAATGCATACCTGGTCGATATTTTAATTTTTTGAACAATTAAAATGAACAGGTAGTCTGTATTTAACGATAAAATTATCTTAATAATTGTTAGTCTGAGATTTTCGTTGCATCTTCATTTATGCCGAGGTTAGGGTATTCACCCCGAATAGTGTGTTTTTTATTGTAAGAAACTGCGGCATTGTAAAAATTTTTATAGGTACCAGCAGTGATGTACCTGAATCCGGTTCGGATAAAGTTTAAACTAGGCGTAGAAAGGTATGGGAAGAGACCTGCTTTTTTTTAGCTGGAGGATGTGGTTGGGAAGGGGGCTGGATAGCAGAGACTATGGCAACCCTAGGTGAACCCTAACCGAACCCCTTCCGCTACCTATTATAAGGCCCTTCTCTTCCCGAACACTTCCCGACCACTATTCCTTTTTTTGTTTCTGATTATCGGCCAGGACTTATATGAATTAAGATGCTCCGGCTAAGCTAGCCTTTAAATTATATTATCTTTTTATTAAACAATGTATCCTTGCGTAGATTCCAAAAATGAGATAAAGTTTCAACTTTAATGTGTAAAGGTTACTTTAGAGAATATTATGGCTTTTGCCTTCTAAGGAATAAACTCAATTAAATGGTTAACGAACGTTTCGAGTGTGAAATTTTGAGAGCTAGCAGAACCAGGCTATTACAATTGATGGAAACGAGTAGTAACGAAATATTGTTCAAAATTCCAGCGGGGTTTAACAATAATATAATTTGGCAAATTGGTCATTGTATTACCTCTCAACAGAGGCATATGTATATGCGTAGCGGATTACCAATGTATATATCTAAAGAATTCATGGAGTCCTTCAAAATTGGATCGTCACCAGGTTCTTGGAAAATCGCTCCAGATGTTAATGAGGTCAAACATTTATTAATTGATACAGTTAACAACCTTGAATCAGATCTGGAATCAAAGTTATTTGTCAACTATACCCCCTTTGATTTACCGATCGGAATTCAAGTAAAAAATCACGTACAGGCACTGCAGGCCGCGAACTATCACGAAGCGGAGCATAGTGGGAAGATTTTCATGTATTTGAAGCTACTAGTTAAAGAATGAAATCGATGAGGATGCATCATATATTTACTCCTATTTCAAAAGCTGATCTGTTGTAGATGATGAACTGAAATTTTGAGTTAAAATAATTTTAAAATATTAACATGAGCTTTGGCGAGAAAATATTATTCTTTTTTAGTTTTTTGGGGGCATTTAACGCACTCATTTTAGGTGTTTATTTTATCTTCTTTACGGCGAAGAAACATTTGTCTAATTATTTTTTAGGCGCATTGTTAGTGGTATTGAGTATCAGGATCGGAAAATCGGTCGTCTATTTTTTCGACAGTAGTTTACCTCGAATTTACCTCCAACTTGGACTGACAGCCTGTCTTTTTATCGGACCGTTTTTGTATTTTTTTATCAAATCGGAAGCTAGAAAAATTAAAAGCTTACCTGGTTTGTGGTTATGGCAACTGGTAGGTTGGTTGGTACTGATTGTAGTAATTGGTACTATTTATCCTTATGAATATTTTGCTTCCTTATGGTGGAACTATATCATTCCTCTCATTTACTTTCAATGGGGCATTTATATTGTTTTTTCAGGGTTTTTATTGTTGCCAATAGTAAAAAGATTATTCCATAAAGAAGAACTAAAGACTTTTGAAAAGTGGATATTGACCATTTACTGTGGGGTCTTGGTACTTTTTGCATCCTATGTTTGGGCAATACTGAATATTACCAAGGGTAGCTATATAGGTGCGGCTGTATTCTTTTCTTTAATTCTTTATTTAGTGGTATTTACATTACTTTACCGAAGGAAAACAAACGATCTTTCTGCGTTCTCTGTTCAGAAATATGCCGAAAAAAAGCAGGATGATGAAGAAGTGAAGCAAATCATCTCCAAGCTAACCAAAGTAATGACTGAGAAAGAGCTTTTTAAAAATCCAAACTTAAAAGTATCAGACTTGGCCAAAGCGATTAACATTTCTAGCCATCAACTTTCGCAAATTCTAAATGAAAGTATTGATAAGAATTTTACGCTGTTTATTAACGAGTATCGAATAAATGAAGCTTGTAAACTATTATTAATTAATACAAATCTTACTATTGAAGCGGTAGCAGATGAAGTGGGATTTAATGCAAAATCAACTTTCTTTGCGGCGTTCAAAAAAATGAAGGGTACAACGCCCAGTGTTTATCAGCAGTTAAACACTCCAGATTTATAAAATCGTACTACCAGATTTAAATTACAAGACCCTGATCATAAAAGTACAGTGCAAATTTGAGCAACAATTAAAATTTCAAAATTATCAAAGCACTTTTATGAAAAATGTAATTCTGACTATCATTGTAATAGTCGCCTTTTTTTTCTCTGGATTTTCCCAAAATCAGCCGTCTGAAAGGCAATTAATAGAAAACACAATACAACGCTATTTTGATGGCTGGGCAACTGGAGACACGACTAAACTGGGTGGGGCAATGCATCCTTCTTGTCATTTAAAAAATTATAACAATGGTAAATTTATCACATTTACCAGGAATCAGTATCTCAGCTTATTCAAACTTCATGAGCGTACTAAGAATTTAAAAACCAGTATAGTTGCTATCGATATTACCAACAATATGGGTAGTGCAAAAGTGGAAATTAGTACGGAAAGAGATCTGTTTACTGATTATTTCAATTTAATGAAAACTAATGAAGGCTGGTTTATTGCCGATAAGGTTTCGACGAGAACACCACATAAAATCTTTAATGTAAATTCGATCCTGCCCAAAAAAGAAATCATTATAGAAGGTTTAAAACGCCCTTGGAGCATCGCTTTTATATCAGAAGATGAAGCGCTCATCTCTGAGAAAGAAGGCGATCTTGTAAAAATTAACCTTTTGACCAAAGAAAAGACTAGGATACAGGGTTATCCAGCTGACCTAGATGATAGCATTACTGGCTTTGGAGACAATACAGGAAAATTTGAAGTTCTGTTAGACCCAGATTTTAAAACAAATAAATATGTTTACTTATCCTACGTTGCACTAGCGGATCATAATAGAACTACTAAAATTATAAGAGCAGTATTGGAAAATGAAACATTACAGCAAATTAAAGTGCTTTTTGTAGCAGAACCTTATACAAAAGAGCGGTATCATTATGGAGGTGGAATGGTTTTTGGCAAAGATGGTAAATTGTATTTTACTATCGGTGAAAGATTATTTTCTGAGCAAGATGAGCCTGTAATTCCCATTGCCCAGAATATTGAAGATAGAAGAGGAAAAATATATCGAATTAACTCTGACGGAACCATTCCAAAAGACAATCCAGATTTTGGAAGCAAAGTAAGTCCAGGATTATATGCTTTAGGAATCAGGGCGGCACAGGGTATGACGCTTGATACAGCCACTAATAAAATCTGGTTTACAGAACATGGTACACATCAAGGGGACGAAATTAATGTGCTGAAAGCAAAAGCAAATTATGGTTGGCCTATAAAAACCACTGGGAAGTACCGTTTTGCAGAATTTGCCCCAAAACCTATCCCTGATAATAAGTATACAGACCCTGCATGGTCTTGGGTACAAACTGTAGCACCTACCGGATTACTTTTTTATTCTGGAAATGAGTTTGTAGCTTGGAAACAAAACTTAATTGTTGCAGGATTATCTAAAGGTAGCTTATGGCGCATGGTGCTAGAAGGGGAAAATATAAAAAGCGCTGAAGAACTTTTTACAGATGATAGAGTAAGAATACGAAAAGTGACGCAAAGTCCTATGGGTAAATTATACATTCTTACCGATGAACTGAATGGTAAGTTGATAAGGATAAGAAATGCAGCTCTTTAAGCGGAAGAGAATGAATGATCAAAGAAAATTTACACATACAGAATTCGATGAGTAGTGTCAATTTCAAAAACCGCTCACCGAATCGCTCAGTTAAAGGATGAGAAACGGAACATATTTTGAATACCTGTAAAATGCAAAAAGCCTGAAATCTTACGATTCCAGGCTTTTTGTATGGTTTTGATGACCATTTCAGCGGAGAGTGGGGGAACTGTACCCATGGTTAAAAACCCGCTTTAATATGGCGTCTGGATGGTTTGTGATTATTGACTCACCGAATCACTCACCGATCTTGTTTCTTTTGTAGATGCAAATGCTATAAATTAAATTTAGATATAATTCTGTTAAAATCCAAAGGGTAAGGATTATATGAGAGGTAAAGTTTCGTACATATAATCATAATGTATTTTTATGATGCCTTAAAACTAAAATAAAAAACAAGTTATATATTTTTAGCTGCTTTTGCTACTTTAATTTACTTAAGTTTACCTTTTAAAGATTTTTATCTAAATTTTATGAAGTTCACTTATAATCCCAGGATTTTAAGACATCTCGGGTATGAATTAATTACGTCTGACGAAATTGCTATTACGGAATTGATAAAAAATTCATATGATGCGAAAGCGGAAAATGTGTTTATACAATTTCTCTCCTCCCTAGACAATTTTGAAATAAATAAGTCTAAGGCATCTATTCCTTCCATCATTACAAAAAGAATAGAAAATTTAAATCCAGATGGTATTGTTGTGATTGAAGATGATGGTAAAGGAATGGCGTATGAGATTTTAAGGGATGGTTTTTTTGAAGTTGGATCGACATTGAAAAAAGTTGAGAAGAATGATTCAGAGGATGATCCAGATGAGGATAACTTAATCTTAGGTGACAAAGGAATTGGGAGACTAGCTGCGCAACGTATAGCACCTATATTGATAGTAGAGAGTTTAGCAGATGGGCATCAAATAATAAACGTTATTGAGGTTGATTGGGAAGAGTTCATTACAAATAGTGAGTTTGATGCTCCTGAATGGCAGGAAGAGTGCTTAAGCTGCAAAAGCTATACAAGGCTATGGTTAATTGGAAATGATAAAATTCCAGTTGATATTCATAGATATAGTGAAATTAAAAGAGAATACGAGACGGATTTATTTGGAAATGCTGGTAAAAGCCTTGGCGAAAAGTTAGTTGTCAAAAGTGAGTTACAGACAGCTTTAGGCTTCTTATATTCCCCCTTTGAGGAAAAGAAGAGCGTTATCAATATTGATATCTCCGTAGATGGAACACCTGTCAAACTTGATTTCAATTATCAGGCCCTTGGGGTAGCCGAATCGATTCATTCTTTCAAATCTACTACGATTTTTGATGAAGAAGGTAAATTAGTCGATTTGAGATTTGATTTAAAACTTGAAATACGTCCTTGGTTCATTGAAAGGATTCATCATAGAGAGCTTGGAAGTGTTCTGTATCAGGACTGGAAACGATCGCCATCTGAATATCAAAAGTTTTTTAAAAAGTATGAGCCTGAATATAAACTGAATCTTTCTGAAAGTTTTCTGTTATCGGAGGTATTAGAAAAATGGAAAAAGAAAGATATTGATAGTGTCAAGGACGGCTTTTTAAATGCGCTTTTAAAACTATCTCCAATTGAAGGTAAAATATATTCATTCAAGAGAGATAATACACTGATGAGCTTAGCAAGGCGCTCTGCGGTAGAAAATGGATATATTGATGCCTCAACAAGAGTTAATTATGATATCCGTCCTTTTTTAGATGCTAACAACGGAATAAAATTGTACAGAAATTCTTTCAGGATTGCTACTATAGGTAACCGTGATAATGATTGGCTCGAATTGCAACAAAAGCGAACGTCTGGGCAGCAATTTTACAGGTTTGAATTAGGTAATGTGGTTGGCTTTATTAAAATTAACGACAAAAAACAGGAGTATATTTACGAAACCAGTTCTAGAGAGCATCTTACCCAAAATATCTATGCAGAATCTTTGCGGATAACATTAAATGAAATTCTTGAAATTTTCTCTCCTAGTTTTTCTAAACTAGCAGTTGAATTAACCAAGCGGTTTTTGACCTTGGAACCAGGTTGGATACCTGAGAATAACGAAGAAGAAATCCAAAATGAAGTAGATAAAGCTAAGGAGGTATTTGAAGCTGCCAGAAAGAATCTTGGTGCAATTAAAGAAGCAATAACTGCAATAAAGGACAACATCGATCTCGATTCTGAAGATAAAATTGCTTCTGTAAAGAGAGTGTTTGAAAAGCTTGAGCCGGTTGCGCTCAATTTTGAACAAAATATAGACGATACTACTAGATCCTTGAAAAGCGCTAATCAATTATTGGAAGTAGCTAAACAAGAGCAGGTAAGAATAAAAACAGAGGCCTATAATAATTACAAATTGATGGCTAATGGGTTGGTTACAGAAATAATCACCCATGAACTTCATTCTCTATTGAGCAGTTCTGAAGAAGAGGAGAGAAAGTATGATGAACACTTCAGTTTTCTTGAAAACTACTTTCTTGAAAATGAACTTTTTGAAATTAATAAGTTGCATTTTCTTCCTGTTAAAAAGAAATTTGAACATCTGTTCAAAAAAATGGGTGATTTGGATAAATTTTATTCTTTTCTTGATAAGACATTTATCAAAAATGAAGGTAATAGGGCGTTGATACCGACCGATGTAAAAAGCGAACTAGATATTATTATTGAAAGATTCAAATTTCGACTGAAAAGACATAAAGTTGAGGTCAATATTTCCGGTGTAACTAATATTTGGGAAGTTCCGAAGGGTGCACTATTACATGTATTTTATAATCTTATAGACAATTCTATATACTGGATTAGACAGCGTCAAAAAATTTCAAAAACTAATATTAAATACGAAAGATCAAAACTTGATTCTATTATAATTAAGTCGACCTCTCCAAATACACTACAGTTTCATGATACTGGAATTGGTGTATTGGATAGGTATCAGCATATTCTTTTCAATGAATTAGTGTCAGGCAAGGAAGATGGAAGAGGTATGGGACTGTATATTGTTAGGCAATTTTTGAAATCCTTCGGTGGCGATATAGAACTGTTGCCTATGAGAAACGAATATGGCAATCGATATATTTTTGAAGTTCGTATAAATCAATTTATTGAAGACAATGAGTAAATTATTAGAGCTTATAAAAACTCTTAGAGCCTTTACAATTCTTATTATTGAGAATGAATTTAGCTATGTTGAAAATCCCAAACTAATTTTGGGTAAATGCATTAAGCTTACTGACGAGAATTTTTTTTATCTTCTTACAGACCTTGAGGAAGCTGGATTCTCTGAGATTTCGGAACAGTTAAAGATTTTTAATAAAAAATGGTTAGAAGTTCCTAATCTAGACATGGCCGAATTTGAAAAGATTGGATTGGACTATCCCGATTTTTTTTTAAAAAAAATAGGCCACCAAGAAATAATTAATGAGCCTTTGGCAATTCTTACAAAAAAAATTGCTGATGATAATGATGATTGTGTAAAATCAATCTTTCTTAAGAACGGAATATATATTGACGAAGCTGTTCCAAAGTATAGAGAAATACTTACACTCTTCAATTCAATTAAAGAATGTAGGGTAATAATTAAAAAAGAAAGGCCAACTGTAGGGGAGTGGGATAATTTTAAATCCCAGATTGAAGGAGCTTTATTACATTCTAGAAGCCATTTTTGCTTATCAATAATAGATAAAAGCTTGGGAGGTGGAGGAAATGAAGGGAAGGAGTTCATTAAAGAGCTAATCGAAGCACACAAAAATGATGAGCGATTTAAACATATATGTTGTTTGTATACGAGTACAGCAGCATCGGTATTACCAGAAAACTATGATGACTATTTTATACAAGAAATTTCCAAGAATAGTGAAGATAGTATTACGGACATTGTATCAGCTTTAGCCCAATCTGCATACGCTGAGGTTTTTAATTCATTACGAATAAAAACAATTGCAAGTGCAGAGCACACCTTAAAAATAGTACTTAAAAATCAAAAAAACATTAAATATATAATTGACAAATCACATGAAGAGGGTATTCCGGCCTATGACTCTATAAAGTACTGGAATGAACTTTCTATTCAGAATGACTTTGACGATAGAGAAGTAAATGATTTTAAATTTATAGCGAGTTT
Source organism: Pedobacter polysacchareus (assembly GCF_019802255.1). GTDB lineage: Bacteria > Bacteroidota > Bacteroidia > Sphingobacteriales > Sphingobacteriaceae > Pedobacter > Pedobacter polysacchareus. The sequence goes on from NZ_JAHYSS010000005.1 coordinate 112,816, forward strand.
AACTTCTTTCTTTAATAAAGACTATTTAGTTGACCATCCACATCTTTCACAAGTCAGTAAAGAATTAAAAAAAATCAATACTTATGAGCTTTTCGATTACAATATAAATAAAAAACATTTACCTATCGCCCCAGGGGATATATGGGAAGCGAATGGAGAATACTATATACTTGTAGGGCAGTTGTGCGACCTGCTTTTAAGAAAAGAAACTAATGAAAGAAATGCACGCATTGGTGAACTTTTCAAAATTGAATTTGGCAAGCCGCAAAAACACAAATATGAAATCGTTATAAATAATGGTAAAAAATCGATTTTTATTGATAATTTCAATGACTTTACTGACAAACTTAAAACTATCCGAATAGATATCTCAACACCAAATATATTTTTCGCTGATTTGAAGGTTTTAGATTTAGCAATGTATAATGAAAAAGGGGCATGTGACATTGATCCACTTTTAGAACTGGACGAAACCACGAAACAGATATTGCCAGCAAATAGAGATATCTATTTTCACAAACTGAAAAATGAATATAAAAATTTGGGAATGGTTAATGTTAGGCAACTATTAAATGCTTTGGATGGGTCAGATCCTATAGATTTCTCAAGATTGAAGTTTCAAAGGACAGGTAATGTAATTTCGCACGGTTTGCAAAGGATATGTAGATTGAAAGGACGATATTTTGATTCATTGTATAATAACTACCTGAATAATAAGGGCAGAGTTGATCTTAACTTAATCGATAATGCTTCAGAAACTTCTGATCTAAAAATAATTAACTATCAATTTGGAAATAATTCACAGTCAAAAAAGAATATCGAATTGAATGTATATTATAGTAAAGCAGGTATTTATTTGCTCAAAAAAGAGCTACTATCAAAACTATCAAGTGAATTTCATGAATTAGTAAATTATTTTGATGATGAAGTCCAAATTTCAGATAAAAAATATGCAGAAATAATAGAGAGTGAAGATGGATCTTTAGAGATAAAATTCAGATATCGGATTGATGATAAGACATTGGTTGAAGTAAGTGTGGAAGAATTTGACTTTAGATATCTTTTCAAAAATAATCAAAATCGTTATAAGGGAAAAGAATTTTACATATCTGAAAGTAAAGATGATACAAGGTCATTCTCAACAAGTAAAATACACATTAATGACCTGTTATCCGGGATAGTTATTCCAGAAATTAAAGAGAAGGTTAGTATAATGAATGGACTTTTAAAAATAGAACAAATTGAAGAATAAAACTTTTGACATTTTATCGCTTTTTTCCGGTGGCGGCTTTTTAGACATTGGATTTGTTAATAATGGATTTCAGGTACTGGAAGCAATTGAAATCCAGCCATACTTTATTCAGGCATATAATGCTGGTCTCGGCAACTATTTTAAACATACTAATAATTATTACATTAAGAATAACTTAGTCAAGCATAATGAGATTACTAAGTCTACTGATGCCTCTTGTTCTAAGGAACAGCAGCGGCTTCAACAGAATTACAAACAAATATCTGGAATCATAGGTGGGCCACCTTGTCAAGATTATTCCGTAGGTGGGAAAAACGGAGGAATTGAAGGAGAACGGGGGCGTTTAATAAATAGTTATTTTACCATTATTAAGAAACTAAGGCCAGATTTTCTATTCTTTGAAAATGTTGGGGGTCTTTACAAAACTAAAAAGCATAGAGTATCGTTTGATGCCTTTGTCAGAAGTATTGAGGATGAGGGCTATTATGTGTGGCATGATTTACTTAATGTTCTGGAGTATGGATATCCTCAAGACAGGCCAAGAATTGCGTTGGTTGCTTTCAAAAAAGCGATTGGCGATAGGCTCCAAAAAGCAGGTTATTCCTTGGAATTTGATAATAATATATTGAAATTTAAACACACTGAAAAATTAGCATTCAGGTGGCCTAAACCGCTTTACGAAAACCCCAAGAAATTAAACTGGCCAATAAAGTGGAAATTTGGAAATGAAATGAAGGACTACCCCTTGAATGAGAATAGTCGACTCTTTGTAGAAAGTGTATTAAGTGACCTGACAGAAGAGGATCCCAATCAATGCGAATATTTTGTCCCAAGATCTACACGTTTTACCCAAATCGATGAAGGAGATACAAATCGGAAGTCATTTAAACGTCTTCACCGATTCCGGTATAGTCCTACTGTGGCTTACGGTAATAACGAAGTTCATCTCCATCCTACAAAGCCTAGACGTCTAACAGTAAGAGAGGGGTTGAGATTGCAGACTGTACCCGACGAATATGTATTGCCGGCCAACATTCCCTTAACACATAAATTTAAATTGATCAGCAATGGAGTACCAACAGCCAAAGCGGAGTTGATAGCCAAAGAAATACGGCGTACACTTGTTAATTTTCTAAAATGCCAGCAAAATAATGACTGATATATGAGATGGTAACTTCTGTTTTTAGATAGGTAAGTTTTTATGTTATGAAATCAAGTTATTTCAAACCCCGCAAGTTATTCGATTTTTTTCCTCATCCTTATGATGTTGGTAATATAATTGGGGCTTGGCGAAAATATGAGGACAACCATTTTTTGAAGAAACTCTATAAGGTCAGTGACGATGAGTTTGACGCATTTTACAAATATCATCTGTTATATCGTATAGAAAATCAAGTTTGCAGCGATGAGGTTTTCTTTTTTAAGGTATGGGGGGTCGTTGAAGATAGAATCAAGAACTTGAAAGCGAAAGATCCTTTTTCTAGCTATCACGACAGATATATATTTAGGATCGAAAAATTACAGCAATTCCAGAAGTACTTGAATAGCATTGACCAATGGAATGCAAGGCCATCACATATCGTTATTGCTGAAAAAGAAGAGTTGATTCAGCGGCAAAAGGAAGAAATTCAAAAACTCATGACCCGATTATCTGAACTTAATGAATACGAGGTCTTACAGAAAATCAGTATAGAAGATAATGCCCTTCCAACTTTGGTTGATTTGCTTAAACAAATGAGTCAATTGACTTTGCCATCAGGCAGAGACTTCTTAGCCTGTGATAAAAAAAGTCCATATTCCAAAATGATCAGCAAATATTTTTCGCAGGATGGTAAAGATATTCCGCTGGAAACTTCACGCAATTATTTTGTCGAGAAGAAAGGGGATGTACCCATAAAAGGAACAGCAGTACGCAAAGAACACCAGCTGTTTGAAATCATCCCTGTAAAAGAGGTTAAAAAATAGCAACAGGTTTCATATCTGTATATGACCGATACAAATCGATGGTCATTATTTATCTGTTCTCCCATCTGACATTTGCTACCATAAACTTAAAAACGGAGGTAAATTATGCAGATCGAGATTCTCAGCAAGGAAGAATTGCTAAAGTTCAAGTCCGAACTTATTCAGGAGATTAAACAAGCCATCAAATCAGATGATGCACCAGCAAAACAATGGCTTCGGAGTTCAGAAGTCAGAACACTATTAAAGATTTCATCCGGTACACTACAAAACCTGCGGATCAAAGGCATTCTGCCTTATGAAAAACTAGGAGGCATCTTTTACTATGCCCATTCTGATATTGTCCAGTTGTTAGGTGAAATCGGGAACTCATGATGGATACCGGAAACAGACTCAGCAGTTTTTTAAAACTTGCCAGCAAGCAGAAGCGCTTCCATCAATCACACCTAAGCTTATATTCAGCTATACTGATGTTCTATTCTCAGGGCTTGTGTCAAAATCCTTTCAGGATATCCAGAAGCAAGCTGATGAAGCATTCGGCTATCCATTCCTTTGCCACTTACCACAAGTGCATGGATGATTTTGTGACAGAAGGCTTCCTTGATTACGAACCTTCCTATCATCCCAAGCTAGGTAGTCAGGTCACTTTGTTAAATGACCATGATGCAGGGGCGGATGGTTAGGCTCATTACATTCAAGTCCTTTTCCTTTTTCAGGAAAAGGAGCAAGCAGGAATTGGGCAGTAGCCCTATTCTATGCTCGTATGCGTTGCAAACGGGCTTGTAAGAATCCTCCGAGGATTCTTTGGCCTCCGGCAGGTAGCAAGGGGGCAGAAAAAGGAATGTTCACCAGGGTGCCGATGTTAAATGAATATAACACTGCACGCTTTTAAATCAAAACAAGATGCAAGAAGAACAATTCAGAACGGTGAAATACTCACTAGCGGTAGACCTGAAATTTGACAAGATTGCCCTGAAATTAGGGAGAGCTAAAAGACTTCTGTTCATTCAGATGGTAGAATACTTCTACCGAAATAAGAAAGACCCTGCTGATTTTAATGATGAGTTATTAAAGAATACCCTGCTCAAACAGCATCAACAATACATTGGCTTTATCAAAGTGCAGGAGTCGGAGTATTTTGATCCTATAAGGGTAGAGATAAACCGGATGGCTGAACGTCAAAGGAACCTCCTGAATCTTTTTAATACCCAGGTACTGAAATCAAACGAACAGTTGTTCCAGAATCAAAATGAGATGCTCAGTCAGCAACAAATGCAAATAGCGAAGTTTAGTCAAACTGATTCGCTGATCGCAAGGGTAGAAGTAAAGCTGTATACCAAGGAAAGGCTGAAACAGGAGTTTGCCATTATTCTGGAAAACTATGTTAAGGCTAGGGAGGCTTTGGGACTCATGTTCTCTGGCAAGGAAAAAGAGGCACTGCTCACCAAGGTGATGGCACAAGTTAAGGGATTGTAGTTATGTACCTAAATATCTCAGACAGCAGTACAGCGAATAACAAAGGCAGTAGTGGTACACTTGTTCATTATTTGGAAAAGGAAAACAGGGTCTTAGAACTGGAAAACCCTGAACATTGGTTTAACCAAAAGCATTCCGATATAGAGCCTTATGAAGCTCGCAGGACGATTGATCAGAATATAGCCAAGCTCAGTAAAACTGATGCCAAGTTTTTTCTAATCAATATCAGTCCCAGCCAGAAGGAGATTGCTCATCTAAAAGCGTGTTATGGGGCAGAGGGTGCAAAAACTCAGCTCAAAGCGTATGCAAAAAAGGTGATGAATGAATATGCGAAGAATTTCAATCGTGAAGGGATTAACAGTAGTAAAGATCTGGTCTGGTTTGCCAAACTGGAAAACCACAGATATTACAGTTACAAAGACAAAGAAGTCAAGGAGGGAACCAAAAAGCGGGGAGAGCTGAAGGCAGGAGATCAGATGCACGTTCAGGTGATAGTCAGCAGGAAAGATGCAAGTAATAAAATTAAGCTGAGTCCGATGAACAATTCCAGAGGAAAGAACGTAGAACATTCCAAAAAGCTAGGTCAATTTGACCGGATGAAATTCAAACAGTCCGGTGAAACCTGTTTTGATAAGTTCTTTGATTTTGACAGAAAGCTAAGTGATACATTTGCCTACGCTAAAATTCAAAAGAACGGCACTTTTGCACAACGAATGCAATTAAGTACTTTGGTGCAGGGATCGGCAGTCAACGTTGATTCCAAATATTTGGCTAGAGAGTTGATTCAAGGGGTAGCGGAAGGCAGGTTTTTAAGTGCCACCACGATGCTGGAAAGTGTCGGAAAAACAGCAGGAGATTTTATGAAAATCCTATTGGCACCTGTTTCCCAAGGATTGGCAATAGGGGGTAGTTCTGATGGATTATCTGTGAGACCGAAAAAGAAGAAAAAAAAGAAAGGCCAACAACAGGAGCAGGAATTGCAAATAAGTCGTTAACAGGCAGGGTGTCTTTGCAGGAGTAGCTTCCCCCGCTCAAGGAGTGGCCTGCAAAATACCCTGCCCGCTTTGGCCTTTGCACAATTTTGCGGGGGGATTTACGGAAAAAGACAGTGGACTAAAAAAGGAAGGAGGCCTACTGATCAAGGTGCATTGCTTTTAAACTTCCAGAAGTTGGATTCTGATAGGCCAGCGTGCCTTGTTCAAATTCAAAGAGTTGTTCCATAAGTACTACTTTTTCGTATGGAATATCCTTGCTTTCCTCTATTAGAATCTTCCGGTAATTGTGAAAGGTGTTCATGGAAATTCCCAGCAGTTCTGGGAGCAGAATCATCGCTTTACGGTATTGCAATATGTTTAGCGCATGTAAATACTCATTGATTCTGTATTTGGTGATTGGCTTGTTCATGATCTTTGATTTTTAGAGGGGTTAATAATCATTGGATATTGGAAGCAGACCATTTTTAGCAGATCAAGCTATAAAAATGCAAGGAAAAAAATGGTCTTTCCTTTGAGCTTAATTGGTGCTTTCAAGACGTTGTTTTTCTATCTGAATAAAGGAAGCGTTTAAAAAACCAATCAGCTGGGTATAAAACAAGAGCATACCAATAGTCTGATTGCTGTCGTATTCTGCGGTATGGTATGTCCATCCTTTATACAGTTCCCAGACCAGATCCCTGCATTCGTGAATAGGGGTATTGTCGAAGAATTCAGTGAGTAAATTTTCAGGATTTTGCAGTTCATCATCGGACAAACGTGCAGGCTGGTAATCCAGCTTTCTTAGGATTTCTTGCATGGTGATTGTTTTATGGGTTTTAATTGGACAGTTCTTTAGTAGTCGCTTTCTTAAATTCATATAAGCTTTCCAGTTGGCTGATGAAATCATGAAACTGCGGACTGTAATGTTTTTTAAGTACGCAAATGCTGAAATGGCGTGCTTCAAAAAATGCGCTGAGTTGGTAATCCGCCAAAGTGCCCAGCAGATAAAGTTTCATTGGTTCTTTTAAGCCACGTAGGAAAAATACAGGGTTTTGTGTCTCTGGTACTAAGGTTTTATTCCCAATGCGAAAGCGCATCTTTAATTCATAGTAGTCACCTTTATCCAGCCATTGAAAGTAAATCTCAGGGATTTCTTTGGCAAATACGCAGGGGATTAAGTACTTCTTAAATGGTTTTGGTTCCAGATTTTTCATGCCATAGGTCATGAAATAATGGGTGTAGGCTTGTGATTCAAGCATAGGATATGCCTCTTGCCATAAATAGAAAAGCTGATCTCTTCTTTCCATATTTTGATGGTGGATTTCGCGTTTTTCTGCCTTAGTATGGCGGAATTGTGTGTTTTGCATCTCAGCAAGCGCCTTCATTTTTACCAGTAGCGGATGGAGTTGGACTTGGATAGGGCTGTACTGCGGTTCTGCTGAAACTTCGGCATCTTTAATGAAATAGGAATAGCTTTTTATGGTTTCTTTATTCTTGCCGATTTTTCCAAGGTAAGAGATCAGAAAAGGGTAATGGTTCGGACGGTAGGGAGCAAAAGTGGTGTCGGCGAGACAATACCCGATCACACAATTGCTTGCGGAAATATCGGTCTGCGTAATTGGGAATCTCTTTGTGCGGGCAGGGTAAAGGGTATCTTTAAACGGATAGTAAAGTTTGGACTCCGGTTTATAGAAATAAGAATATTGCGCTTTTAGCCCAACGTTCATTCCCCATCTGTCGTTGATGACATTAAGGTATTTGCTTTTACCAGTTTTGGGATGAAAGAAATCCGGCCAGTAAAACTCTTTAAAATCACATTCTCCGCTATGGTTCATTAAATCCTGTAAGGCGTAATAAGCATAACGGCTGAGATAGCTTTCGCTGGTGTCTACACTACAGCCGACCAGTAGTTCAGTTGGTTTGACCTGTAGATACACCATTTCTTCTTTCTCCTCCCCAAGCGTAATCCCAATAGTGAGAATCTCGCTCTGAAAGGAGATTTTCCTTTGTTTGATGTACAGAAATGGCTTTCTGGTTCTCCTGAATGCAGAATGCCTGTTTAAAGTTTCCAGACTGAGTATTACAGTCCCTTTTTCCAGCGGAAGATGAAAAAAGTCGATGCCCTGAGGCAGTAATTGTTGCATTTCCATATTTGATCTTATTTAATTTCTCATTAAATAAGCCTTAGATAAGTGGGATGCCGGAAATAAAATAAGGCTGGTAACTCACTTAGTCTAGTGTAACACGGCTCTGACAAAGCCACCTTCTCTTTCGAAAAGGTTCCCACAAAAGACATAAGCGAGCACCAGCCCTATATCAAATATAGGGTTTTGGTTGCTCAACTTAGACTCGCGGGGTTAAACTGTCAGATTTAGTTGCGAGGCTTGTAAAGCAATTCCTTGTCACCGATTTTAGAACTGCAAATTTTTAGTTTCTTCGTTCATTTTTTAGTTAATCTAATGTAAGAACAAAAACCTGTAATAGCAAATTTGCTATTAATATATTTACTTTATAACTGTCTATTTGTTTGGTGAAGTATTTAAAAGACGAAGAATTTATTAAGAAGTTTGGACAGAAGTTAAAACAAGTCCGTGAAGGGCAGGGGATTTCTCAGGAACAATTTTCCTTGCTTACGGATATATCGCAAAGCCAGATTGCAAGAACCGAACTGGGACAGGTAAATACCAGTATTAGCCATGCTTCCACTTATGCGAAGTTTCTCAAAATTAATCCGATGGAGCTTTTCGATTTTTCTGATCTAAAAGTAAAAGACAAAAAATAGCCATAAAATGTAAAGCGGAAATGATCCTCCGATCATTCCCGCTTTATCTAAATTAACGCTCTCATATATAAAGACGCTCAAGTGTGCTTGTATATTGTGTGGCACTAAAATTAAAATAAGAAAATCACAATGTCTAAGTATCAAATTGTTGGAATAGTATTAGTCTTTTTGGGTATTGGGATGTTTTTGTATGGGGTGTCATTGTTTACCTATCAAGGTCCTCCGTTAAGCTCTTTTGAAATTAAAATGGGAGAATATTCCTTTGTCTTATGGCTTCCAACAATTATTATAGGTATCTGCCTGCTCTTTATTAGAAAAAAGTAGTTAGATGATTACTGATGAGATTTTCGTCTATGATAGCTAAATTAAATCAGCATAAACCTTCTTTAGTAAAGCCATATCTTTTCCCACTTTTATATCCAGCATTTTTGCATAATGCTGTGTGGTCTGGATATTAGTGTGCCCCAGCATTTTCGATACGCTTTCAATAGGAACGCCATTGAGGAGCGTTACTGTAGTAGCGAAAGTATGCCTCGCAATATGAAAAGTAATCGGTTTATTGATGCCACAGAAATCAGCGATTTCTTTTAGGTAGCTGTTTGTTTTTTGATTGCTTAATACTGGAAGTATCATTCCCATATTCAAACACACTTTATTTTTAGCATAACGGTCTAATATATCTCCGGCCATCGGTAATAAAGGAATATGGGAAGGGAGGTTAGTTTTTTGCCTTTTTATGGAGATCCAATTCTCACCATCTATTCCAATTACAATATTATTATTCTTTAACTGCTTCACGTCAATATAGGAGAGTCCGGTATAGCAACAGAATAGAAATACATCTTTGACCTGTTCTAGTCGCTCAGTAGCCATTTTCTTATTGGCAATGGTCAGTAACTCTTCCTCGGTTAAATGCACGCGATCCAGTTTCCTAATGGTGTGTCGGTAACTCAACAGGGGGTTAGCGGTAAGATGTCCATTGGATAAAGCAATACGAATGATCTTTCCGAAGTTCTTCAAATACTTTACGGCAGAATTATTAGCGCATTTACGGACTGAGCGTAAATAATAATCATACTCAGCAATAAATTCATGATTCACCATGGCAAGCTCAGCATCATCAATTTTATACTTCCAGTTCAGGAACTCAACAGTGTGCTTTAAAGAAGTACGGTATCTTTCCATAGTTCCCTTACTAAATTCAGTGCCTACCAATGATTCCATCTTTCTGTTGTGCTCTTTGAATACTTCTAACAAAGTAGGACGGTCTTTCTCTTTCCCAAGAAATTTATCACGTAGCACCTGAGCAGTGATCTTTTGGTTTTCTTTTGTGAGTTGGGAATGTGCTTCGTGGATCTTGACCTGTAAATCGTCCAGATAGAAGTTGAATGATTTAACTGATTCTTTGTAGCCTTTGGCTCTTCCTAACCTTGGATTCCATTGTAGCGGATCAATGGATCTACCAGTAGTTACCTCAGACCTAGTTCCGTCAATAGTTATCCTTAGATAGATAGGGGAAATCGCGCCAGCTTGATAGTTTTTCTGTTTCTTCATGTAGAAGAGTAGGCTGAAATTAGTTTTCATAATGTTGCACATTAAAAAGTTAAACAAATTTAGCTTTGCTACTACTATCAGTCAAGATGTTGGATCATTTAACTAGTTCATTGTTAATGAGATAGACCCTATTCGGTGAGTACCTTAAATTACCTTCAACTACTCACCGAATGACTCACCAACTATATGTGAATTGATGCTTTATTTGGCTTTGGTCTTAAATGAAAAAACCCGCAAATCGTATGATTTGCAGGTTTTTTCGAAATCTAGTCACCTAGTGGCGGAGAGTGGGGGATTCGAACCCGCGGACCCTTTGACAAGTCAACAGTTTTCAAGACTGCCGCAATCGACCACTCTGCCAACTCTCCGGCACAAAAGTACGAACTCCAGTCAATTCTACAAATTATGATCGCTATTATTTAAAAGGATTTCCCTAATCAGCTAATCCTGAGTCTTTTTATTTTTCGTACTTGCATGATTTAACCCAATTCATTACGTATTTACTCGTTTTTGTAGGCTAAAACAGTGTCTAATCCCATGTTTGGGTGTTTTCTGTTAGTTATTTATTCATCTTTTCTGATATTGAACTTCGATAAGTTTAATTTATTTATGTTGCTTACGGATAAAAGTTGCCGGAAATGATCTTCTCCTCGGTTGTTTAGCACTGTCTTTTCAGGTGTAGTTTTTGGTTATAAAAATATCTAATTTTTTTTATTTTAGTTGTTTATTTTAATCTATGAGAAAATAATGTTTTAAAAAAATCTTGTTTCTTGATTTTTTCTGTTTTTTATCAGTATAAATAAAAGTTAGTAAGAAAAATATTACATTAGTTCTGGGGGATAATATCATGTCATTGCTTACTACTTATTCTGACCCAGAATTGGTCGCTTTATTGAGGTTGGGTAACAGAGCCGCATACACTGAGATTTATAAAAGATATACTGGGATTTTGTACAGTCATGCCTATTCAAAACTACAGAATCGTGAGGAGGCAAGAGACATAATTCAGGAATTGTTTACTGTGTTTTGGCATAAAAGAGAAAGTATTGCTATTGAAAACAACTTGTCTGGATATTTATATTGTGCTTTGAGAAACAGGATTCTTAATGCTATTTATCATAAGCAGGTGGAATCTACCTATTTTCTAACCATCCTGGATAATGTAGAAAGATTTGAATCTCCTACTGACCATCGTTTGCGGGAAAATGTGCTCACCGTACTCATAGAAAAAGAAGTTTCTTGTTTGCCGGAAAAGATGAGAGAAGTATTTGAACTCAGTCGGAAGCATAATTTATCCAGAAAAGAAATCGCTTTACAGCTTAACCTTTCCGAAAAAACTGTTAAGAATCAGATTAATAACGCTTTAAAGGTGTTGAGGCTGAAGATGGATGGTTTTTTTCTTTTTTTTTAATTTTCATCTGGGCCCTACCTTCTAGTTAAGTGTCTTGTTCTTTAATTAAGCGCAATTCCCTACTATGCAGAGTACTCAATTCAAAGAACTGTTAAGAAGATACCTTGCCAATCAGTGCTCATCAGCGGAAAAAGCTTTTGTGGAAAATTGGTATAACCAGCATACTATAGAAAATCATGAACCACTGACTGAAGTGGAATATGAGGAGGACATTACATTTATCCATGATCATCTGGAACAATCAGAGCAACAGCAAAAAAAACGACCATTATGGCCTCGAATAGCAGTGGCGGCTACTGTTTTATTCACCCTGGGGGTATCGTTATATTATTATTTTCCAGGAAAGCAAAGCTCTGCATACTCCAATGAAAGTATTCTAGATATAAAAGCTGGTACCGATAAAGCGATGCTGACACTCGCCGATGGATCTAAAATCAGTTTATCAGATGTTAAAGCAGGAGAAATTGCCACTCAATCCGGGTTAAAGATTTCCAAATCTAGTGATGGCCAGGTGATTTACACCTCTGCTCCAGCTGAATCTACAGCGAAGAACCTTAAATCGCCACAATTCAATACCATAGAAACCCCCAGAGGAGGCAAATTTCAAATCTTATTGCCCGATGGCAGCAGGGTTTGGTTGGATGCTGAATCCTCCCTAAAATATCCGGTGGAATTTGTTGGTGCTGAAAGAAAAGTAGAATTAACTGGACAGGCTTATTTTGAGGTCGCCAAAAAACAAGGCAAATCATTTAAAGTGGTCAGCGGAAAACAGGAACTGGAAGTGCTGGGAACTCATTTTAATATCAATGCTTATGCTAATCAACCCAATATCCTAACTACCTTATTGGAAGGAAGTGTGCGTCTAACTCTTAAAGGTGCAAATACGTCCGCACTCTTAAAGCCAGGACAGCAATCCTCACTGGAGGTAAAAGATTTCCAGATGAAAGAAGTTGATGTTGAAGATGCAATTGCCTGGAAAAGCGGTTTTTTTGCATTCGATAGGGATGATGTTCCTACTGTGCTGCATAAGCTGGAAAGATGGTATGATGTAGACATCAGTATTGAAGGAGAATTTGACCAGATTAAAATCGGAGGGACGATCTCCCGATCTAAAAGCCTTTCGGAAGTACTTAGGGTACTTCAGTTAACCAGAAAAATTAAATTTAAGACAGAAGGAAGGAGGATTATCGCTATGCCTTAAACTCTACTCTAAATGATGTATAAAGAAACCAGGAGCGTTGACGCGCCCCCGGGATCATATTGTGGGTCATTGCCGCTAATACATTGTATTAAACAAAGTTATCAACCAAACTGATGATGATGATACCGCGAAGTTGAACTCATCATCACGAACCCAAACTTACCAAATGTATGAAATTGTACGATTTTAATTCGTATAGGAATTCCTATATGAAAAATAAAATTCTTTTAACCATGAAACTTTCCATAGCTATGCTATTGTTGATTATGTTTCAGGTGAATGCTTCTACTTTAGCACAAAAGAAAGTTACATTGTCGGAAAGCAATGTAACGCTTGAAAAAGTCTTAAAATCAATAACCAAACAAACAGGTTATGACCTTGTATTTATTGCAACAGATATCTCTATAGCAAAACCTGTTACTATTCATGTCCGTGATGCCAGTCTGGAAGAAACGCTGGACCTCTGCTTTATCAATCAGCCATTTGAATACTCACTGGATACAAAAACATTGATTGTTCAGGAGAAAACAAAAACCAATCTGCAGACAAAAAAGAGCGTTGCTTTTTTGAGTATCTCAGGTAAGGTGCTTGATGAAACCGGACAAGGTCTTCCAGGAGCTTCTGTGAAAGAGATTGGCGGCACTAATGTGGCGCAGACAGATAGCAAAGGAGACTTTAAATTGAATGTTGCCGGACCTGAATCTTCAATTTCTATATCCTTTGTTGGATATGTAACCAAAACCTTAAAAGTGGGCTCAGAAAAAAGGTTCAATATCAAGTTAGAGCCGAATCCAAATTTATTGAAAGATGCAGTGGTGATCGGATACCAAACGGTTTCCCGTAGAACCTCTACTGCTGCAGTATCAACAGTCAAAGCGAAAGACATCGAAAACCTCCCTTCACCAAGTTTTGATCAGTTGCTGCAGGGAAGAGTGGCAGGGGTAAATATCCAGAATTATTCTGGTGAACCAGGGTCCAGGCCAACATTTACCGTTCGTGGAAATACAGCCATGAGCAGAACTGTGAATGCAGCAAATGCCCTCAGTAGTCCATTATTTATTATCGATGGCGTTCCAGTCTCTTATAATGATATATCCGGCTTCAGTGATGTGACCCAAACAAATTTTGTAGCCGGCATTAACCCCAATGATATTGAGAGCATAGATGTTTTGAAGGATGCAGCTTCTGCCTCTATCTATGGCTCCAGGGGTGCAAATGGCGTAGTAGTGATCAAAACTAAAAGAGGGAAAAATGGGGAGAAACCGCAGGTAAATGCGAATTTCTATACCGGATTATCGACCAGGGCACGAAGTGAAGTTTATTATGTAGGTGCGGAAGAACGCAGGTACAAAATGAATTACCTGACTTCTTTAGGAAATTATCAGCAGCTAAGCACGCTTCCGCTGCTGCTAACAGACAGTTTGAATCCAGCATTTAATAACAACACCGACTGGCAGGGACTTTTCTTCCAAACCGCGAGAATTTATAACGCTGATGCCTCTGCTTTTGGAGGTAGCGAAAATGTGAATTACCGCCTAAGTGGAAATTATTATAATGAAGAGGGAATTGTAAAGTCGACCGGCTTTAAGCGTTATAACCTCGCTGCAAATATGGGGTATAAAATGTCACCAAAATTGAACATCGACCTTTCCTTCCGCGCTTCCAGAACTGACAGATCCAGAGGAAGGGGAGTAATTCCTGATCCTAATGCAGATTATAGTAATCCGCTTCCGATCAATAGCGGCGCTTTTCCATCTTCCTTGTTTCAGCTTAGCCGGATGGATAGCCTGAATTTTATTGGTCAATATGACCTGGCAAAAGATAAGAACATCAATGATGACATTTCTACGAGTGTGACACTTTATTATGACATCACGCCAAAATTAAAATTGACCAGTCAGAGTTCATTATTACTCACGAACTCTAGTCGTGATTTGTTCAGACCAAGTGCTTTAGATGCAGATGGTGTATTTTATACTTATTCCATGAATTCTAAGTACCAGAATTTTAACATGGACAATTTCTTGAGCTATAACCTGGACATTAAGGATGATCATCACCTGAATTTTCTGGTAGGTAACACGATTAACTATATTAACGTAGGCTATTCAGGAGTGGGTGGATATGGAACAGGAAATAACTCTATTTCCACTGTCAATGGAATTAAACCCGGAAATTTTGATCTGAACTATACCAAATCAAATAATGCTGAAGCAGGAATGCTGTCTTTTTTCGGTCGTGTGAACTATGATTTTAAATCCAAATACTTATTGTCTGCTTCCATCAGAAGTGACGCTTCTTCTCGTTTCGGTAAAAACAACCGATGGGCTTATTTTCCAGCAGTTTCAGCAGGATGGATCATCTCTGATGAAGCTTTCATGTCTAAAACGAAATCCTGGATCAATATGCTAAAGATCAGAGGTAGCTTTGGAATCAGCGGTAATCTTCCTGATAATTTCTATGCCCCTTATAACTCCTATCTGGTGGGAAAAGCAGGTTTATACGATGGAAACAATATGTATACCTATAATGGGGTAACTGCGATTAATCATGATCCGGGGACAGTTACTCAGGATAACCTGACCTGGGAAAAGGCAGTGCAAAGTAATATCGGTATTGATGCCGACTTCTTTAATAACAGGTTACAAGTAGTTGCTGATGTGTACAACCGTGGTACGAAAGACATCTTTTTTAAGTTGAAAATGCCTTCCACCAGTGGCTACGATGAGGTGTTTACAAATTCAGTAGGGGTGCGCAACATTGGTTTTGAATTTAATATCTCAGGTAAAGTCTTCTCTCCAGAGAAAAGTTTCCAGTGGAATCCACGCCTGATTCTGTCCATGAACAGAAATCAGATCACTAAACTTCCAGATGGAAACCGTGATATTGTGATTGATTATAATGGTACAACCTATATCCTTTCAAAAGGCCGACCTATTAATGAATTCTATCAGGTGAAATCTAATGGTGTTTATGCTACGCAGGGAGACGTTCCTTTTGATCCGAGAACAGGTAATCTGATTACCTATTGGGATGGGTCAGTAGTAGCCGGTGCAGGTACTTATCGTTGGATCGATCAAAATGGAGATTATGATGTCTGGGATAGAAATGACCTGGTCAGAACAGGCGATCCAAATCCAAAAGTAACCGGTGGTTTCAGCAATACATTTAGTTATAAAAACTTCTCGCTAGAAGTGTTTACTTCCTTTGCCCTAGGTCGGGATGTATACAATACTTACGTGGCTTCGCTGCTGACCAATTATAAACAAATCGGTAATTTCTATGGACAGGGCTTAATTGACCTGAGCAAACTTTCCATCTGGCGCAATCCTGGTGATGTGGCCGATTATGCGGATGTCAACCCCTATAAAAGTTATTATTATCAGTTCAATACTTTTTCTTCTGCCTATATGGAAGATGGAAGTTATGCCCGTATCAAATACATAAACCTGGGATACAGATTCAAAAATGAATGGATGAAAAGAGCAAAAATAAGTGCTTTGCAGGTATATGGCATTGTGGATAATGTGTACACGTTCCAGAAATCAAATTTACCAGATGTAGAGGCTGTAGATGCACTCGGTATCTATAACGGAAACGGCTATCCTTTACCGCGCAAGTTTACTTTAGGATTTAGGGCGACATTTTAAACACCATTAGAACCATTTGAAGATGAAAACTAAAAAATCATACTTTGCGATCAGCATGTTGTGCCTGATCGCATCCATAATCATATTACCATCCTGTAAAAAACTCTTGAATTTTTCACCTGAAGATGCACCCTATGAAGGTTCATTCTGGAAAACTCAGGATGATGCCATCTCTGCACTGGCGGGAGTATATTCTTTGTCCAGAAAGTCGATGTTCAGAGGGGCTAACAGTCACCATATGTCGCATTTTAGCTATGGCGATCTTTCTACCAATGAATTTAACAAGGTGAATTCAGACTTTACCCTGAGCTTCCTGATAGAAGGGGATGGTTACTATGGAACAGGAATCAATATCGGTGACTTTATCGGACCGTATCTGGAAGATCTCGGCGAGTGGGATTCTTACTATAAAACCATAAATATGGCCAACACGGTATTGGATAAAGTAAACCAGATGCCGAATAATGTATTTACCTCAGATCGTAAAAATAGAATCCTTGGAGAAACCTATTTCATGAGGGCATTCAACTATTTTTACATGGTTAGAATCTGGGGAGATGTGCCATTGGTACTTAAAAATAATCCTGACCCAGTGTCTTCTCAGAACTTAGCGCGTACTTCGGAAAAAGTAGTGCTGGATTCAGCACTCGCAGATCTGGCAAAAGCACAAAAACTGCTGAAATTTACTACCGGAGCTGACCATGCTGTAGCGGCTGATAAAGGTGCTGTTTTTGCATTGAAAGCAAATATCCTTCGCTGGCAGTACTTTCTGGGTAAAAATACGAACAGTGCCTTACTAACGCAGGCAGTAGCCTCGATTGATTCCATCACCAATGCAGGTACTTATACTTTAGTGCCGGCAGCTAACTTCGATCGTTTGTTCAAAGGAAGAAGCTCGGAAGCAATTTTTGAAGTACCGCTCAGCCTGGAGCAAAATGAATATCAGCTGGGCGATGGTTTCTACTATACGACCAGTATGCAGCCCTACATTAAGGATAAGTCTGATATGCGTGTAGTACTAAATCATAACTTTTTGGAAGGCATGTATTATTACGACAATGATGCGCGCTATAGCTATAATTTCGACAAAGCTAAAGTAGACAATTGGATCCTCACCAAATTTACAGGCCGTAATGGAGAAAATGTAAAGTTCAGAAATCCTGAAAACAGTACCAATCCGCTGGTTGATTGTAACATTCCAATCTTTAGACTGGGAGAACAACTCCTACTCCGTGCAGAATGTAATGATTTACTAGGCAATGCTGCTGCTGCGCTTACCGATTTAAATAAAGTGAAAAATCGTGCCGGTCTGACGGATTATGATGGCAGTAATACTGACCTCAAAACGGAGATTTTCGAAGAAACTTATCGTGAAATCGCTTTCGAAGGACAGCTGTGGTATGTGATGGTTCGTAACAATCAACTGGCTGGATATACTGAAGGTCGTTTCCCTCAAAGTCGTTTTGACCAGGAGGGCTGGAAATGGCCTATCTCGAGAAATATACTTCAAAAGAATCAGCTATTGGTTCAAAATAAATATTGGAATGGTAGAATTTAAGCACTTGAATATGAAAATAACACACCTGGTGTTACTCGCATTTGCAGTAGCCGTGATGGTCACATCATGTAAAAAGGACAAATATATTATTGGTGGTAGCCTGCATGATGCTCAAGTAAATATGAGTACTTATGATTACCTGAAAACAAATCGATTATTTGATACCCTACTGGTACTCATTGATAAAGCAGGGATGAAGGAAGAGATCAATGGGAATGTCACCTTTTTTGCGCCAACAGATTATTCCATCAAAGCTTTATTGGTAAGAAGACAGGAGAAACTTCAGCAGGAAAATAATGATGAAAACTTAAGATATAACTTAAGCGATCTTCCCATTCCTGAACTTAGAGATTCTCTGCGTTCTCATCTTTTTACAGGGAAAATTACACGTGAAAGCCTCAGCCTGTCCAATAAATTGTTTACCAGCAAATCCAATGAGCCCTTTTCTATCCGACTGATAGAAGGAGTGAGCCCCGGACTGGTGAGTTCTAAACCTCAATATCTGTTTTTAGTGAAGTTAAGAAATGGCCTGGATCCTGAGCCGCTTCCAGATGATTATGCAGATGAGGACAAGGACATAGCTGATGTGGCGCAAACTTCAAATATTCAAACCACGACAGGCGTGTTACACGTGCTAAACAATACGCATAGGTTTTATTGGTAACCCAAAATTAAACATCTGATGAAGAAATATATATACATAACGATGGCCTTAATGCTATCGGTAGTCATCTGGACAGGATGTAAAAAGATCACTGTAGGTTTTTTAAGCGATTCTGTTTATTACGTCAACAGCCCATTCCAGGTGGAAAAGGGTAAAAATGGTTTTATTACCTCCGAACTAAAAGGAGATGGATCGACTGCACCATTGAAAATAAAGTTATTGCAGATTAAGAAAAAAGGAACGGAACAGCGTGCTGATGAACTGTACCAGGAACAAAAGGTCTATGTCTATAAAACAGCCTTTGATCCGGAAGTGCATACCACGCTCGAATTGTTGAATTCTATCAGAGAACTAAAATCGAAACCTCTGTTTGAATTCCTGCCCAGCGGTCAGTTTCTTTTTACATCTGGAACCAGCATCATCCCTAAAGGTGCTGAATACACTTTTGATATAGAAGTGAGCAATGAAAGTGGTGCCAAAACATTTAAGAATATTGGAGAGCTGGATTTCGTGGAATCTCAGCCTTTTTCCATCAACAGAAACACCGCGACCTACCTCCAGGACGGAGGAACCGTGTTTGAATCACTGCCGCCTGTAGAAATTACAATCACCAGAACCAGTGTAACCGGGACTAATGTGATCGTCAGGTACGTGGATGAAAATGGAGTACCATTTAATCCAAAGGATGGAGAACTCATTGTTCGTGGAGATCGCCCAACACTCGACTCTTACGCAAAGTTCAATCCCGTATTGAAAACGAGTACAGAGATGAGCTTAAACTTTGAGATCATCCCATTTCCTTACAAAACGATTACTGGATACGGCTCATTTGATATCTTCTACAGGATTCCAAGTGATTTTGTAACCGTTACCAACCCTAAGTCAAGTTATCCCGGAAATGCCAGGTTCAACATCAATCCGGCAATTGGCTTCCAGTTAAAACAAGAAGGAAACTATGTAGTGGAAGTGAAGATCAAAGGGGTAAAACACAGATAACCCAAATAAGTTACCTCTATAATTACAATGATGAGCCTGCGGTTAGTCCCGCAGGCTTTAATTATTTTCTATCCTATCAGCTGTAGAACCAGGTTTTTTGAATAGATTGTAGCTTGGACGTAGGATTTTTACACTTCTTTTCGACAAGTCTACACTTGCATTAAGTTCAAAACCCACCAAAAGAATCAAAGAATTCAGATAAAGCCAAATCATCAGTACGATTAACGTACTAATGGAGCCATAGATTTTATTGTAAGAGCTAAAATTGTCTATGTAAAAAGAAAATCCCCAAATGGTCAGGAAAGCAAGTATGGTAGCCAAACAAGAACCCGGACTAAAGAATTTCCATTTCTTTACATGAGAAGGACCGTATTTGTAGAGAATGGAAATGGTAACAAAATAGAGAATGCCTAACAGTGCCCATCTGCTGAGCTGGATCAGATACACCATAAAGCTCCCATGAATGTTCAGTTTCTTTAAGATGATCACCCCGATGGTCATGGCAACTATGCAGATGATCACGGATAGGGCAATGGTAATCGTAAGTAATACCGCAATCAGACGCTGTTTTAGCCAGCTCCGGTCTTCAATGATCAAGGACGACTTATTAAAGGCCATCATCAGGCTGTGTACGCCATTTGTCGCAAAAAACAAGGATAGAAAGAACCCAAAAGATAGTAAACCACCGTTCTGCTTGTTTACAATCTCATTTAAGGTCGCCTCAAAGGCTTTGTAGGCATCTGCAGGTAAAATGAGCACAATCAGTTCCATTAATTGTTTCTGAAAGCCTATGCGCTTTGGAATAAAGGGGATCAGGGTAAATAAAAAGATGATGGCCGGAAATAAGGCCAGCATAAAATTATAGGCCAGGGAAGAAGCCTTATTAACTAAAGAATCCTTCCCGATCTCGGTGAAGAAAAAACTGGCAACAGTATAGAGGGGCAGCGGACTGAAACCAGGAAGTATACATACTTTGGTCCAATCTATAAACAAAGCATAAATTCTGATTTTTAGTAGTTGCTTATGTACCCACTCCATCTATCAAATTTAATTAAAAAATACCTTTAACTTCTCCATGAAATCCTCAGGAGGGGAGCAAGGTTTGTTTTTTGCCATGTCGACAAACACTAATGTAGTTTTGCCAATATTAATGAGCTCATCGGCCTCATTGAATAGTTCGTATACAAAATAAATCCGGACTCCTGGAAGTTCGTGTATGGTGGTTTTAATAGTGATTTCCTGGTCATAAAGCGCAGGTTTGATGTACTTACAATTCAGCTCTAAAACTGGCATCATCACACCACTGCTTTCCATACTGGCGTAATCCATGCCCAGGCTCCTCAACATTTCCACCCTCGCTACTTCATAGTATTCCGCGTAATTGCCGTAATATACGTAGCCCATCTGATCCGTTTCACCGTATCTTACCCTTACTTTCGTGCTGTGTGTAAACATCCTATTTGTAAATATTACGTTTGTTCAAAGCTTCTCTATATTTTTTCGCATTGATTTCGTGTTCCTGAACCGTAACCGCAAAATTATGGTAGCCAGAGAAGTCCTCCTTCGCACACATATAGATGTAATTGTTGTCGTCTTTATTCAATACCGCATCGATCGCATTGATACTAGGCATCATGATTGGCCCTGGAGGCAAACCTGCATATTTGTAAGTATTGTATCTGGAAGGAACCTGTAATAATTTATTGGTCACCCTTTTTACCGTGAAATCATCATTTGCAAAGATCACCGTCGGATCTGCCTGAAGAAGAATGCCTTTTTTTAACCTGTTTAGGTATAATCCAGCGATGATAGGCATCTCTTTGTCGTATAAAGCTTCCGCATCTACGATAGAAGCCAATATGGAAACCTGAACAGGGCTTAAGTTTAACGCAGCAGCTTTACGTTTGCGGTCATCATTCCAGAACTTCGCATATTCTTTTTGCATTTTCTCGAAAAACTCAATCGGCGCGATGTTCCAGTACATTTCGTAAGTATTTGGAATAAACATCGTATAAATGTTTTCTTTATTGAAGCCGTACTTCTCAATTAATGCAGCAGAATCCAGGACAGTGATGAAAGCTAAAGAGTCGGCTTCCAGGTTTTTTGCCAGATAACCTGCAAAATCTTCTTTCTTTCTGATGTTCTGGAACTTTAATTTCACAGGATCCTGGTTGCCGGATTTCAGCATATTGACCAGGGTTCTGTTGTTCATTCCTTTGCTCACTTTATAGCGGCCAGGTTTCAAGTTTTGTGCAAGGTCCATCTTTGCAGCGGCCTGACTAAAGGACCCGATATCTGTCAATATATCTTTCTTGCGGATTTCCTCAAATAAGTCGTCTAAATGACTTCCCGTTCTTACATAGACGTATTTTTCCTTACCAGTAATGTTAGGCGCAAAAAACACTTTGTAGAATTTCAGGCCGAAATAACCACCAACAACCAATACCACCAGTACTGCGGCCAATATTACTTTAGTACTTTTCTTAAAGCTTTTCTCGTTTTCGTTTGACATATAATGAGGCTAATAATTATTTTTTATTGGACAAGGTAATGTTTACTGGTGTGCCGATTTTAACTTTAGTTACAGAATCCGTTAAGAATGGATCCTGCTTTACAATCACCGCATTAGCAGTATCTGTAATTTCGCCTTCATAGTACACGTTTCCTAAGCTCAGCATGGCGCCATTCTTTAAAGCAAATCTCGCTTCATCGATTGTTAATCCAATTAATGATGGAATATCAACTTCTTCATTTCCTCTTCCGTCACCTAAAACTAAGTCAATTCTAGACCCTTTAGGCATGGATTCTCCAGCTTTAATCGGTTGTCCGCCAAACAAGGCTTCCAATACCACGTCTCTGGCCTGATCGGATTTATAAGTAGTATCTCCTAGTTTTAGTCCGAAACTCTCAATCAAAGCCTGTGCCTGTCTCAAAGGTTTGAACTCTATGTCTGGAAATTTAACATTAGGAGCCATAGCTACATTTACAGTTAAATAAATAGTACGGTTGTCTTTTACAAAGGTGTTCGCTTCAGGATCCTGGTCGATCACAATGCCCGGAGGCGAATCCATCACAAATACGGAATCCACTTCATAACGAAGTCCTAATCCTTCTAATTTGCTCACTGCCTGTGTGAAAGATAGGCCTTTAACTGCGGGAACGTTTAAGCCCTGGCCATGTTTGGTGTAATATCTTAAACTAAAGAAAGCCGCAAGGATAATGATCACCACAGTAACTATTGCCGCAATGATGTTGGTTCTAAAGGATTTAGTCTTTAGGTAAGATATGAATTTGCTCATAGGGATTTTCTCTTCAATATGGTATATCGGCCAAATTTAGGCTAAAAAAATATTTTATTGGAATTAAAATGACATCTGGGCCAACTAATTTATATTTGTGCTTACAATTGACTTATTACTTTGAATAGGTTTTAACACGCTTAAAAAATGAAGAAAACATTAGCATTACTAACCGGTGGGACCACAGGTGAATGGGTCATCTCGGTTAAAAGTGCAGCCACTATCGCCCAAAATCTAGATGCCGACAAGTTTGATGTTTATAAAATCATGCTCAGCCAGCAAGGTTGGTTTTATGAACCGGCAGACTCCGTGAAAATTGAAGTAGACAGAAATGACTTCTCCCTAAATATTAAAGGTCGAAAAGTTACTTTTGATGGGGTCTTTATTGCCATTCATGGCTCTCCGGGCGAAGATGGTAAATTACAAGGCTATTTTGACATGCTAAACCTTCCTTATACTACTTGTGATGCGCTCACCTCAGCAATCACCATGAATAAAGGATATACGAAAGCGATTGTTCAGGGCATAGAAAATCTTCATGTAGCAAAGTCTGTACAGATCAGTAAGAGCCTGGCCTACAATGTGGAGCAAATCAAAAGAGACCTTAAAATTCCTTACTTCGTTAAGCCAAATAATGGCGGTAGCAGTATCGGTATGAGCAAAGTAAAACATGGTGCTGATCTGGAAAAAGCAATCGAGAAGGCTTTTAAAGAAGATGATCAGCTGCTGATTGAAGAGTTTATTTCCGGTAGGGAATTTACGGTAGGGGTAGTGAAATTGGATGGAAAACTGGTTGTACTTCCGGCAACAGAAGTGGAAACGGCAAAAGAGTTTTTTGATTTTGAAGCTAAATATACACCTGGAGTAGCTAAAGAAACTACGCCGGCTCCAATCAGACCAGAAACGAAAGCCAGAGTAGAGCAGATTGCTAAAGATGTATATGTGAAGTTAAACTGCAGGGGTGTAGTGCGTATAGATTTTATCCTGACGGAAGATGAAGGTGATTTTTACTTCATTGAAGTGAATACCATCCCAGGACAAACCGCTACAAGTTTTATTCCTCAGCAAGTAGCCTCGGCCGGAATGAAATTGAATGATTTTTACACCAAGCTGGTTAAAGAAACCATAGGTTAGTCGCTAGAAAAAGACATACAAAATATATATAAAGGCGCTGCGGAATCCTTGTTCCGCAGCGCCTTTATTATAAAAAAGAAATGTAATTCACACCTTTCATTTCTGACTTAGAAACGGTAACCGATACTCAATCCTGATCTTACTCCTGCCCATGGGCCACTGAAATCAATCTTAGCACCATTGCCATCTACTGTAGATTTTGTTTTTACCACAGGAAGATCATCCAGATCAGTCAAGGCCTCTCTCAATGCTTTTTGCTCATCAGCATTCAATGTTTTCTTGCCTGAAATGCTGCCAGAAGCAGATCCGTAATTAGGGCCTAAAATCCACCAATCCAGATAAATTGCTTTGCTCAGTTTCCATTGCGCACCTAAAAGCAAACCTGTAGTCAGCGTGTTGATGCGGCCATCCATGTCAATTTTATCCTTTACTGTAGTGCTGCCACTGCCATTACTGAAAGTTGCCTCATAGTTATATGGAACCGCAACATTATAGCTTGCATATCTTACAAAGGGTGCCACGTAAAAACCACGGAACACACTCTGACCAACATAATACCTAAACTCTGGCGTGATCGCAAAGTTGCCGGTTTTGAAATCCTTGATACTTTCCCAGGTTTGATCGTCATCAATCAGACTTTTGAAAGTCGAACTGAAAGGGATATGAGATTTTGGCATCATCCTGAATCCTAAGGAAACAGATATTTTCTTGCCAACAGCACGTTCATACTGGAAAGAGTAAGTTTTTAACGCCAAAGCTGCTACGTTCCATTTTACCAGGTTTTTAGACTCCGTGTTTTCCTCCTCCTGATTCGTATTGGTCTGTTGGGCGAAGCTGTTTGTCGCTGAAAAGCTAAGCGCCGCCACTCCGCATATTAACATTGTTTTAGTAAAGGTTTTTTTCATATAAATACAATTTGTTTTAAGTGGACTAAATTATATATTTTATGGAGTTAAACCTTAATAGTTTTCCATCTTCCCTTTTTAAATAGGATATATCCCGCAATGGCGATGCCTACTTCTGCCACAGGAATTGCAATAAATACTCCTGTAGGCCCCATTTCAAAGTGTTTTGCTAGTAAATAAGCCAGTGGAATCTGAAATAACCAGAAGCCAAAAAAGTTTACCCAGGTAGGGGTCCAGGTATCTCCTGCTCCGTTAAACGTGCTGACCAGCACCATTCCAATACCGTAAAAGATATACCCCAGACTCATAATCTGCAGTGCATGCAGTGCAACTTCCTGTACTAACTGATCATTCGTAAAAAAAGAGATGAAATAATAACCACCAATAAAAGTGAAGGCCATCACCAAAACCATATAAACCACAATGTACTTTGCAGTTTTCATCACCGAATCTATAGCACGCTGTAAGTGTTGAGCACCTAGATTTTGACCTACTAAAGTGGCCGCGGCATTACTCATTCCCCATGCTGGGAGCATAAAGAACATCATCAGTCTTAAAGCTGTTTGATAGCCGGCCGAACCATGATCGCCACCTGTAGTAGCCACCAATTGCGCCAGGAATATCCAGCTGCAGGAAGCAATAATGAACTGAAAAATACCTGGAGTCGCGATCTTTAATAAGGCTTTCATCTGCTCGAAATGTGGCTTTAAATAAGATAATTGTACCTTTAAAAGTCCCTTGCCATTGATGAGGTGCCAGATTTGATAAGCAACGCCCATGCTTCTTCCTATGGTGGTCGCAATGGCAGCCCCAGTTAAACCAAAAGCAGGGATAGGGCCAAAGCCATTAATAAGAATGGGACATAAAATGATGTTGGCGATATTCGCGATCCATAAACTTTTCATCGCTATAGCCGCATTTCCTGCACCTCTGAAAATCCCATTGATCAGGAAAAGCAATACAATGATCACACTGCCACCCATCATTATCTGAGTAAAATGGGTTCCCTGAGCGGCGGTTTCTGCAGAAGCACCCATCAATATCAGGATGTCTGAGGCATAAATAACGCCTAAAACACTAATGATAAGGTTGAAAAAGACAGCGATCAAGATCGCCTGAACACCCGCTTTTGCCGCAGCCTCCGGGTTTTTCTCCCCGATTCTTCTCGCTACTACAGCAGTTGCAGCCATACTCATTCCAATAGCCAGGGAGTAAATAATGGTCAGTACAGATTCTGTCAATCCTACAGTCTGTATCGCGTGACTGCTATTTGGCAGGTGTCCCACAAAATATAAGTCTACCAATGCAAATACAGATTCCATTGCCATTTCCAACATCATTGGAATGGCCAATAAAAGTACTCCTTTACGGATACTGCCTTGTGTGAAGTCAAGGTCTTCGCCCTTCAAGGCTTGTTTTAAAAGTGATATAATTCTAGATAGCTTGCTCGTTGAAGCTGCTGGTTGTGCTGACATATAAAAGGAGAAAAAATTGGAAATAAACCGTTTCTAGCATTCAAATGCTGATACTTTATCGCTAATAAGGAAGGGAGTCCTCGGTCTTAGAACCTTAAACGGACGTGAAATACTATCATCGTACTGCGGTTTTATAAAATCAAATATAGTTTTTTTTAACTAAAATCCTCAACAGGCAAATTTTTTTATAAAAAAGATGGATAATCGCTTAGGCTGCCTACTATCATCTTCGAAAAGACATGGTCACAAAATATCGGCTAAGCGGTCGGCTTTCAGAAATTTTCATTAATCTTACGGCCATTATCATGTAACGCGTTATTGAAATGAAAATTACCGATGTAAAAGTTTGGCTGGTAGAGGGGGTTAAATACAACTGGACTCTTTTAAAGATATATACCGATACAGGGCATACAGGAGTAGGGGAAGCGACCAATTGGCCGGGAAGCCCGATCGTGTATAACGCAGCGAAACATCTGGGGGAACGGATCATTGGCCTGGATCCTATGCGGACAGATTTTATCTGGACAAAGTTATATCGGGATCTAAACTGGATGGGACCTTTCGGGGCAAGTATGTGCGCCATCAGCGGGATTGATATGGCTTTACTTGATCTGAAAGGAAAAGTATTGAAAACACCTTGCTACGAATTGTTAGGCGGGGCTTTTCGTAAAGATATTCTGCTATACGCCAATTATTGGTTTACTGGAGGCGGTCATAACGTGGAAGATTATGTAGCACAAGCTTTGAAAGTGAAAGAAGCCGGTTTTACCGGTTTAAAGTTTGACCCTTTTGCACATACCAACTATTTATACGGTGAAGACCTATCCAGTAATCTCCAACTCACAACACAACAGCAAGATCTGGCTTTTGAATTGAGTAAAGCGGTGAGGGAGGCGGTGGGGCCTGATTTTGACATCATGATCGAAACCCATGCCATGCTCAATTTCCGGGTCGCTGTAAAAATGGCGCAGCGTTTAGCTGAACTTGACATTACCTGGTATGAGGAGCCTGCAGGGCCTGAAAGTGCGGATACTTTAAAAGCAATGCGGGATCGGATCCCTTCCAATGTTTCTATTTGCGTAGGAGAACGCCATTATACCCGCCATGGGATACGGCCTTTATTGGAAAAGAATGTTTGTGATTTTATCATGCCTGATATTACCCGCTGCGGCGGTCCCTCTGAAATGAAACGCATGGCGACAATGATGGAGGCTTAT
This sequence comes from Pedobacter polysacchareus, assembly GCF_019802255.1. Taxonomy (GTDB): domain Bacteria; phylum Bacteroidota; class Bacteroidia; order Sphingobacteriales; family Sphingobacteriaceae; genus Pedobacter; species Pedobacter polysacchareus. The sequence goes on from NZ_JAHYSS010000005.1 coordinate 140,326, forward strand.
AATGTGTTACTCGCTCCGCATAATCCGAACGGGCCATTGTCTACGCTCGCTTCTGCGCATGTTTGTGCAGCTGTGCCTAATTTCTTCAGACAGGAATTCATGTTTAACGACGTGCCCTGGAGGGATACCGTGATTACTCATCCGATTAGTGAAATGATCAAAGATGGTCACCTGCATTTAAGCGAACGACCAGGTTTAGGGGTAGATCTGGTAGAAGAAGAAATGGAAAAACATCCTGGAATAGTCGTACCCAGACCTGGATTCTATGTCTGATTGTTAACAGCAATCTATAAGACCTGATCTAAATTGCCCGCTATCTATCAAAAGACTGACAAATAATTTATTATACACTCACTTATATGTTCGAAATAAACCTTCATGGAAAAATAGCCCTGATTACTGGCGTAACTTCTGGTATCGGCTTAGGCACGGCGAAAATGCTGGCAAAGGCAGGATGTGCAATTGCAGGCTGTGGAATGGAAGAGGAAGATAGTGTAGCAGCAAAAAGTTTTGTAGCTGCAATCGAAGCAGCGCAAGTTCCGGTGTTTTATAGCCAAACAGACCTGACCAAGCCTTCCGAGATGGAAGGTTTTGTGAAGGAGGTGCTGAAAAAGTATAACGGAGGGATAGATATTCTGGTTTCCAATGCAGGAAAGAACTTTTTTAAAGGCGCAGATTGTGAAGAAACAGAATGGCAAGAAAATATGGACCTGAACTTATCTGCCCACTGGCGCTTAGCAAAACTATGTAAACCCTATCTGGAATTATCCGAAGGGCTGGTGATCATCATGACTTCTAACCATGCATCGGCAACTATCCCTGGCTGCTTCCCTTATAATGTGAGTAAAACAGCCTTAACAGGTTTGGTACGTAGCCTGGCTATAGAATGGGGGCCGAAAATACGTACTGTGGGCCTTGCTCCCGGATTTATTGATACCCCAGGGAATCAGGATTGGTTTGATTCGTTTCAGGAACCCGAAAAAGAAAAGCAAAGAACAATTAATTTACATCCGGTAAAGCGCTTAGGAACACCCGAAGAGATTGGTGGCTGGTGCGTGTTTCTGGCGAGTAAATACGCCGCTTTCGCCTCTGGTACCACCTATTTAATAGATGGTGGAAGAAGTGCGTTAATGCAAGACCCCTATTAAATCTTTAAATTCCGCTTAAACTCTGTAGGACTGACTTTCGTATACAGCTTAAAATTCCTATTAAAATTAGTCAGGTTGTTAAAGCCGGATTGAAAGCAGATATCAGTGATGTTGAGGTGGTCATTGAACAGCAATTTGCAGGCATGGCCGATCCTGACCTCATTCACAAAATGGGTGAACGTCTTTTGCGTCCGAGCCTTGAAGTATTTGCAAAAAGCCGAGGTAGTCATGTTTGCTAATCTTGCAGCAGCCTCCAAAGAAACATCCTCTGTGAAATTGTCCATGATATAGGAATAGATGGTATTGATTCTTTGCACATCTTTCTGGTTGTGCGGGTTGGTATAGCCGATACTGGAAAGACATTTGTATTCTTTCGTTTCAGAAAGCAAGGTCAGGATGCTCAGCAATTGAATAATCCTTCTTAAGCCGTTACTTTTTAAAAGCGCTTCCAATAACAAAATGACCTTTTGATGCGTGTCTCCATACACACGGATGCCCCGGTTAATGTCTAGCAATAAATCATGAAGCTGTGGGATTTCCTTGGAATTTATAAATTCTTCGTTTAACCAATCCATTCTAAAGTAAGTCACAATAGCGGAGACCGGGAGCTCACTGTCTGGCTCATAATACGCTTTATCATTGTACATCACATGAGGAAGATTCGGCCCGATCAATACCAGATCACCTTCCTCAAAATTCTCAATGCTATCGCCAACAATCCTTCGCCCTTTACTTGCGGTGATTAAAACCAGCTCATATTCAGTATGGAAATGCACCGGATTACTCAGGTTTTTTACATTGATTTCTTTAACAAATATCGTATGCCGGTTTACGGTGTTGGTTTCAAGCAGAAGTGGTTGCATTTGCTGAATTTGCAAAATATATTCCAAAAATCCATATTATTGACAATATAGTGTCAGTATTAGACAATGGACGTATTGTAGAGGGCTTAAATAGGCGGTATTTTTAGTTTACACAAATAAGCCTAAACCAAACGAAAATTAAGCCATGAAGTTCTTAAAAAATAAGAAACTATGGGTGCTCAGTATACTAGCTATACTAGTAGCATCAGCTGTGCTATTGATGCCCTACGAAAAAACCGTAGATTTTAATACGGAAGTAAAACCGATCATCAACAAGAAATGTATCTCTTGCCATGGTGGTGTGAAAAAGCAAGGTGGATTCTCCTTCCTATTCGAAAAAGAAGCGCTCTCTGCCACAAAAAGCGGTAAGCCAGCCATTATTCCTGGAAATCCTGAAGATAGTGAAATGATTAAACGACTAACCTCGAAAGATCCGGAATTGCGTATGCCTTATAAACATACGGCGTTGAGCGAAGAAGAAATCGACATCTTCACCAGATGGGTAAAACAAGGTGCCAAATGGGGCGACCATTGGGCCTACCTCCCAGTTAAAGAAGTCCAAATCCCAGACGTAGACGAAGACTGGGGAAGGAATAATATCGACAAATTTATCCTGGCCAAGCTAGAATCCGAGCAGCTAAAACCTTCAGCAGAAGCAGATAAACCGACCTTGTTAAGGAGATTGAGCCTTGATCTTATCGGAACGGTACCTTCTAAATCATTGATTCAGCAATACCTGAACGCCAAAGACTCAGATAAAGCCTATGAGGTTCTGGTAGATTCTTTACTTGCTTCCCCACGTTTTGGAGAGAAATGGGCATCGATGTGGTTAGATGTAGCCCGTTATGCAGATACGAAAGGATACGAATCTGATGGCAATAGAAACATCTGGCAATACCGGGATTGGGTCATCAAAGCGTTTAACCAGGACAAACCCTACAATGAATTCATTACCGAGCAAATTGCCGGCGACTTCTTTGTAAACCCTACAGACGACCAGTATATCGCCACTGCTTTCAACAGAAATACGATGACTAATGATGAAGGGGGAACTAACAATGAAGAATTCCGGGTATCTGCCGTGATGGATCGGGTAAATACCACCTGGGAAGGTCTTTTGAGTACCACGTTTGCTTGTGTACAATGCCATAGCCACCCTTATGATCCTTTTAAGGATGATGAATATTATAAGTTCATGGCCTATTTTAACAATTCAAGAGACGAAGACCTGGCTTCTGAATATCCCTTATTGAGACAATACAATGATTCCCTGAACAATAAGTTAGGTGCTTTAACCTCTTGGCTGAAACAAAATGTTTCAGACCAGAAATCAAAAGAGATTCATAAGTTCTTAAAAACCGGGCAGCCAAGTATCAATTCCACTACGACCGATAAATTGGTCAACGCAGTAATTGGGAACAACAACATTGCACTTTTCTTTAGAAACAATGCAGTAGCAAGAATTGAAAAAGTAGACCTGGAACAGGTAGATCAGTTGATCTACAGATATTCCTCAGGCAAAACCGGGGGGAAGATGCAGCTGCGTTTAGATCAGCCCAACGGGCCTGTATTTGCCGAATGGAAAGTGCCTGCAACCAGCGGTGCTCAAAATCTACCTGTTGATTTTAAAGCGCAGAAAGGTGTTCATGATATTTACCTGAGCTATTACAACCCTTCATTGACCAATAAAGATGAGGTGGTGGTTACGTTCGACTGGTTTCATTTTGGTCAGCAATTTCCAGGAAAGAACAAGCCCGATTATGCAGCACAAAAACAGACTTTCTGGGCACTCTTAAATGCCAATGTAAGAACGATCCCTGTCATGGTAGAAAATCCAGACAACAGGCTGCGTAAAACGTATGTGTTTGAACGTGGCGCATGGACTTCACATGGGAAAGAAGTGCAGCCTGGAGTACCAAAAACACTGCAGTATGCGATGCCTGCAAATGCACCAAAAAACAGAATGGGGCTCGCCATGTGGTTAACTGATGTCAAAAACCCATTGCTTTCCAGAACCATGGCCAACCGCCTTTGGGAACAGCTGTTTGGAACCGGTATCGTGGAAACACTCGAAGATATGGGGACTCAGGGTATGAATCCAACACATAAGGAATTACTTGATCATTTATCCTGGGATCTAATGCATGATTATAAATGGAGTGTCAAAAGGATGATCAAAGAAATGGTGATGAGTGCGACTTATCGTCAGGACTCCCGATTGAGTGATCAGATCAAAGAGAAAGATCCTTTCAATAAATTCTATGCCCGTGGTCCAAGAATGCGATTGTCGGCAGAGCAATTAAGGGATCAGCACCTGGCCATCAGTGGGATGCTGAGTACTAAGATGTATGGGGTAGGTGTAACGCCATGGCAGCCGGAAGGGATTTGGAGCTCACCCTATAATGGTGATACCTGGAACAATGCGACCGGAGAAGACCAATACAGAAGAGCCATTTATACCTATTGGAAGAGAACTTCTCCTTATCCTTCCATGATTGCATTTGATGGTGCGATGCGAGTGGCTTGTGCACCGCGTAGGATTCGTACAAATACACCTCTACAGGCATTGGTGACACTAAATGATGGCGTATACATCGATTTGGCCAAGCATTTTGCATTCAGAATGCAAAAAGAAGGCGGCAAGGAAATCCTCAAGCAAATTGCTTCTGGATACCAGCAAATGCTGTATAAACCTATTCCTGCACAGAAGTTGAAAATATTTGATGAATTATACCGTAAAGCTTTGGCGGATTATAAAGTAAATCCTGCTAAAGTAAAGGAACTAATGGGTACAACAGACAACAAAAGTCCGGAGACTGCTGCACTGGTGATCGTCGCAAATGCGATGCTGAATTTGGATGAAGTGGTGACAAAAAATTAATTGATATGACTAGAGATGAACTACACGCTTACCGTCTGGTAAAAGAAGCGAATGTGATCCAGGCAGCAGCATATACTCGTCGGCATTTTTTAAAGGAAAGTGCGATGGGCTTGGGTGGCCTGGCCATGGCTGCCTTATTTGGAGGATGTAATTTTGGGGCTAAAGGCAATAATCCGGTTTTATATGATGCTGCCCATCCCTTATTGCCAAAGTCGCCGCCGTTTTTGGGGAAAGCAAAAAGCGTGATTTATTTACACATGGCTGGTGCACCTTCACAGTTAGAATTGTTTGATTTTAAACCGGAACTGATGAAAATGGACGGTCAGGATTGTCCGCCTTCCTTGCTGGCAGGGAAAAAGTTTGCCTTCATTACCGGCGTACCCAAAATGTTGGGACCACAGGCAAATTTTGCACAGCATGGTCAGAGCAGGGCTTGGGTGAGCGACAATATGCCTCATTTCTCGACGATGACAGATGAAGTGAGTTTCCTGAAAGCAGTGACCACTGATCAGTTTAACCATGCTCCAGCACAGTTGTTAATGCATACCGGAAGTGCCCGTTTAGGCAGGCCAAGCATCGGCAGCTGGGCAACTTATGGCCTGGGGACAGAGAATCAGAATCTGCCGGGTTTTGTAGTGCTCACCAGTGGTGGAAGTTTTCCGGATGCCGGTAAAAGTATCTGGGGAAGTGGGTTCCTGCCTTCCGTTTATCAAGGGGTACAGTGCAGAAGTGAAGGCGATCCGGTACTGTTCATTAAAGATCCGCATGGCATGAGCCGGGATTTAAGAAAAGCATCCATAGATGCCATAAACGAATCGAATTTAGAAGAGTATGCAACCTATAATGATCCCGAAATACAATCACGTGTAGCGCAATATGAGATGGCTTACCGGATGCAGATTTCAGCACCAGAAGTGATGAACATCAACAATGAACCACAGTACATTCATGATATGTATGGCACACAGCCTGGTAAAGCCTGTTTCGCCAATAATGTATTGCTAGCTCGTAAACTGGTAGAAAAAGGGGTTCGCTTTGTGCAACTATTCGATTGGGGATGGGATGCCCATGGTGATGGACCTGCAAACTCTTTAAATATCGGCCTTAAAAATAAATGCCGCAGTACTGATAAGCCAATTACAGCGCTTTTGCTAGACCTTAAACAACGAGGAATGCTGGAGGATACATTGGTAGTTTGGGGAGGCGAATTTGGTAGAACACCAATGATGGAAAATAGAAATGGGATACAGAATCCATACAATGGAAGAGACCACCATACCGAAGCATTCACCATGTGGATGGCAGGTGGTGGTATCAAAAAGGGCTATACGCATGGCGAAACCGACGAAATCGGTTATAGCGCTATCAGCGGAAAAGTAGATCCTTTCGATATCCAGGCCACCATTCTAAATCAACTGGGTTTCGATCATGAGCAGTTTACGTTCCCTTTCCAGGGCAGGCCATTCCGACTAACAGATGTTGCCGGGAAAGTCATCAGAGATATTGTAGCCTAGAATTTATTTAATCAGCACCACATTTAACAACGATTAGAAACAAACTAAATGCACCAAAATAGAAGACACTTTTTGAAAACTACCGTAACGGCTGCCGCAGGAGGGATACTTGCTCCTTATGCCGGAATTAAAGCAGCAGAACTACCTTTCGTAAAAGCAATATCAGGATATGAATTGCTATTTATGGCGACCTCCTGGGGTTATAACGGCTCAACAGAAGATTTTTGTGCCCTGGCCAAAAAGGAAGGTTATGAAGGGATAGAAGTTTGGTGGCCGGGAAGCGATCAAAAGGCCCAGCAAGAGCTGTTTGAGGCCTTGAAAAAACACAACCTGCAAGTCGGCTTTCTTTGTGGGGCAGGAGAGCATGATCCCAATCAGCACCTGAACTCTTTCATGAAAAATGTAGATTCGGTCATTAGTAATGCTTTCCAGAAACCGTTATATATCAACTGTCACTCAGGTAAGGATTACTTTACTTATGAGGAGAATAAAAAGATGATAGACTTTACGGTAAAGAAGGCAAAATCATCCGGTATCCCAATTTATCATGAAACACACCGTGGCAGGATGCTTTATACTGCACCGATCAGTAGGAACTTTATAGAAAAGAATCCGGAGCTGCGGATTACCTTAGACATCTCTCATTGGTGTGTTGTGCATGAAAGTTTGCTGGGAAATCAAAAGGAAACCATCAAGATGGTGCTGGATCGGGTTGATCATATCCATTCCAGAGTAGGCCATCCGGAAGGACCGCAAGTGAGCGATCCTAGAGCACCAGAATGGGCGGATGCACTAAATGCGCACCTGGCATGGTGGGATCAGGTGATAGAAAGAAAGAAAAGTAAAGGAGAAAGAATGACCATTCTTACAGAGTTTGGTCCGCCTGATTATATGCCAACTTTACCTTACACCAGACAGCCAGTTGCCGATCAATGGCAGATCAATGTATTTATGATGAATTTATTACGTAAACGCTACCAATAAGCAGTATGATCTATCTAACTATACCTGAATTTATTGGTCGTTTTCATCCGATATTGGTGCATTTGCCCATCGGGATTCTATTGCTGGGCTGCTTGTTTCAGCTGTTTACTATAAATAATAAGTTTGCTTTCCTGAGGCCCTCGATTCCTATCATTTGCTTGCTGGGAGCATTCGCGGCAGTGTTTTCCTGTATTACCGGGTACCTATTGTCTGAAAGCGGAGATTATGATGGAGATCTGATAGGCCTGCATTTTTGGATGGGTATCGGCGTTGCTGTGATGGCCTTGCTGCTGTATTTTATGTATTGGAAAGCGGTAAAAGAATTGTTTCTTAATCTAGTCTCCGCTGCTTTGGTCATCCTGATTACCCTGACTGGCCATTATGGTGGTTCTTTAACACATGGTTCTGATTACATGACTGCTGCATTGAAAGGGGAAAGTACTAAAGTTGCGATTCCCCCGGTTCCTGATGTACAGAAAGCAATTGCCTACACGCATTTAGTTCAGCCGTTGCTCCAAAATCGCTGTTACAGCTGTCATGGTGCAGAGAAGCAAAAAGGGAAATTGAGGATGGACAACATCAGTTTCATGTTGAAAGGCGGAGAAGATGGAGCAAGCCTGGTTCCTGGCCGGGCAAATGAAAGTGAATTGATCAAAAGAATGCTGCTGCCTATTTCTAATGATGACCACATGCCTCCAAAAGAGAAGCCTCAGCTCAGTGCAGAAGAAATTGCTTTGCTGCAATGGTGGATCAATGAAGGCGCTGCGGCAGATAAAAAAGTAGCAGAGTTGAAACAACCGGAAGAGATAAAACCAGTGTTGATGAGTTTTCAGGTTGGCGCTGCAGTAGCAAAGAAAACACTTGCTGCGGATATTCCAGAAGAAGAAGTAGATAAAGGGGATGCCGCTGCAATTGAAAAGTTAAAGAAGGCGGGAGTCGTGGTAATTCCGGTATTGAGCAATAGCAATTATTTATCGGCCAGCTTTGTGACCGCAAAATCAGACCCAGAGACTTTGAAGTTATTGGAGCCTTTAAAAAAGCAATTGATCTGGTTGAATCTGGCAAATACTTCCATCACAGACCAAAGTATGGCAGATGTGGCCAAGCTGCAAAGCCTGCGAAAAATTAACCTGAGCCACACCGGAATAACCGATAAAGCTTTAAGCCTGTTAAAAAGCCTTCCCAAATTGCAAGTCTTAAATCTGGTAGGGACAAAAGTCACAGCCACGGGGATGATTACTCAGCTAAAAGGATTGAAAGACCTGCAATACCTTTACCTGTATCAAACCGGCGTGGAGGAGAAAGACCAGGCTAAACTGAAAACCAGCTTCAGTAAGCTGAAGCTTGATTTCGGAAATTACAGTTTACCCGTTTTAGCGCAAGACACCACCGTATTTAAATAAAACATAATGATAAGAGGCCTATTACAGAAATAGGTCTCTTATCAAGAGTAAAAATGCTGCTATTGTGTTTGTTGTCAAAGATGTTGTGGCTGTTGAGGTAAAATCTACTTAAGACCTTTAAACTTGAAAATGGGTTCTTTTTAAGCTTTAGAGCTGATTAAACTTACACTGACTTTTTTTCTTTAAATCTGTCAAATTTTCTTTTTGAGACGCATGAAAACTGAAAATTTTTCAGAAAAAACCAGCATAAACTACCTAAAAACCTTGTTTTTTCAATTTGGCACAGCAGTTGAAATATGCCTGGTGTATTTGATTTTTTAATTGATAGACCACAATCTAAAAATAAAGGAGGATAATATATGTCACTAGTAAAATTTAATAACGGAGCAAAAAACACTGGATTAATGAACGATTTCAATGATGTTTTCGGATCAATATTTACCGATGCGTTATTGCCAAGTCACCTGATCAATAAAGTGCCTGCTGTAAATATCAGCGAAACTAATGATCAGTACCATATAGAAATGGCCGTTCCAGGTTTGAAAAAAGAAGATTTTAAAGTTAATATTGAAGGAGATGTATTGACCATCTCTGCAGAAGTTAAAAAAGAAGAGCAAAAAGAAGATAAGCAATATAAGAAACAAGAGTTCAGTTATACTTCTTTCTTACGTTCTTTCACCTTGCCTGATTCAGTAGATGCTGCAAGCGTTAATGCAACCTATAAAGATGGTGTATTGGTGATTGAAGTTGCTAAAAAAGAAGAAGCTAAAAACGCTGTACGTCAGATTGAAATTAAATAATAGCGTTTTTTGAAAAGATTATCTAATAATTTGTAGCTCATCTGGCTTATTCAATCCAGCCTTCATCCTCAATAGGGGATGAAGGCTTTTTGTTTTTATATACTATAAGCCTGAATCATTTCCTGTGTTACTTTACAGCCTTTTCCTGTTTTCGTATCGATCATGACATAATCAAACCAACCATCAGCAGCAATCTTTTTGGTGCGTTTGTTTTCCATTTCGAACTGTACCCTGCATCCTTTCTCATTGATTGTTAAAATTCCGGTGCGGATTAAAACGACGTCACCTAAAATCAGCGGGCGTTTAAAATCTACATGAGCAGTGCGTACAACCCAGCCGTAGCCACTTTCCAGAAAAGACTCCATAGACATCTTGTAAAATTCTTCCATCTGGTCGTAACGCGCAGAAAGCACATAGTCGAAATATTTGCTATTGTGCACATGCTGGAACATATCTATATCATCTGGGCGTACTTTTAATTCAGTTTGAAATATGCTGTATTCGTTCTTTTCCATGTTTTCTACGTTCTGCGTCAAAAATAAGGTTTAGATTTTGATATATATTGGTCTCCGGTGCTAAATTGAACCGATATGACAATTGTTTTTTTTGCGATTCACTAAAACTTAAACTATCTTTGCACACAATTAATTAATCCATACACACTTTAGTATCATTCAAGAAATGTATTTAAGTAAAGAAAAGAAAGCCGAAATCTTCAAAACACACGGCGAAGTAGAAACCAACACTGGTTCTGCTGAAGGTCAAGTAGCATTGTTTACTTACCGTATTGCACATTTAACTGAGCACTTAAAGAAAAATCGTAAAGATTTCTCTACTCAGTTATCTCTACAAAAATTAGTAGGTAAACGCCGTGGTATTTTGGCATATCTATTTAAAAAAGATATCAATCGTTACCGTGCTGTTATCAAAGCTTTAGGCTTAAGGGACATTATCAAACCTTTAGGTTCAACTAGAGACAGCAAATAAGCGTTATAATATCAGGAAAAGCCATTCTTAGGGATGGCTTTTTTACTTTGAATAATAAAATTAACATATATAAATCAGGTGTGTAGAAAGAGGAAAACACACCACAACACTCTTTAAATGAATGTAATAAAAAAATCGTTCGACCTGGGCGACGGAAGAATTATCGAAATTGAAACAGGAAAATTAGCAAAACAAGCTGATGGTTCTGTAGTTGTTAAAATGGGAGACACCATGTTATTGGCTACTGTAGTATCTTCAGTAGGCGCTAAAGCAGGTGTAGATTTCTTACCATTATCAGTAGATTATCAAGAGAAATATGCAGCCGCTGGCCGTATTCCTGGAGGTTTCCTACGTCGTGAAGCAAGATTATCAGACTATGAAGTTTTAATTTCTCGTTTGGTTGACCGTGCTTTACGTCCGATGTTCCCTGAAGATTACCACTCTGATACTCAGGTGATGATCTCTTTGATCTCTTCTGACAAAAATATTATGCCAGACTGTTTAGCTGGTCTTGCTGCTTCAGCTGCACTTGCAGTTTCAGATATCCCTTTCAACGGGCCAATTTCTGAAGTACGTGTTGCTAAAATTGACGGTAAATTTATCATCAACCCTTATGTAAGTGATTTAGAACGCGCAACGATGGAATTCCTTGTTGCCGGTACTGAAAGCGATATCGTGATGGTAGAAGGTGAAGCTGATGAGATCTCAGAAGCTGACATGGTGGAAGCAATTGAGTTCGCTCATAAAGCCATCGTAATTCAGGTTCAAGCTCAAAAAGAATTAGCTGAATTAGTAGGTAAGACGGTTAAACGTACTTATTCTCATGAAAACAGCAATCCTGAATTGAGAGAATCAGTATTCGCAGCTACTTATGATAAAGTATATGCAGTTGCAAAAAGCAATACAAGTAAAGGTGAGCGTACTGACGCTTTCTCTGCTATCCTTGCTGAATTTGTAGCGACTTTAGGTGAAGACATCGATGATGTAACTTCATTCTTAGCTAAAAAATATTTCCATGATGTACAGTATGATGCCATTCGTAACCTGGTATTAGATGAAGGAATTCGTTTAGACGGTCGTGATGTACGCACTGTGCGCCCTATCTGGTCTGAAGTAAGTTACCTTCCTTCTGCTCACGGTTCTGCAGTTTTCACCCGTGGTGAAACTCAAGCATTAACTACTGTTACTTTAGGTTCTAAAGACGACGAGCAAATGATTGATGGTGCATTCATCAATGGTTACAACAAATTCTTATTACACTATAACTTCCCTGGATTCTCTACTGGCGAGGTTCGCCCGAACAGAGGTGCTGGTCGTCGTGAAATTGGTCATGGTAACCTGGCCATGCGTTCATTGAAGAAAGTATTACCAGGATTAGAAGAAAACCCATACACGATTCGTATCGTTTCTGATATCTTAGAATCTAACGGTTCTTCATCTATGGCAACTGTTTGTGCTGGTACATTAGCATTAATGGATGCAGGTATTAAAATCAAAGCACCAGTATCTGGTATCGCTATGGGATTAATCACTGATGAGAAAACTGGTAAATATGCGATCCTTTCGGATATCTTAGGTGATGAAGATCATTTAGGTGATATGGACTTTAAAGTAACTGGTACTGAAAAAGGTATCGTTGCTTGTCAGATGGACTTAAAAATCAATGGTTTGAAATGGGAAGTTTTAACTAACGCCCTTAACCAAGCTAAAGATGCTCGTTTACACATCTTAAACGAAATGAAGAAAACGATTTCTGCACCACGTGAAGACTACAAAGATCACGCGCCACGTATCGTTTCCCTAACAATTGATAAAGAATTTATTGGTGCTGTAATCGGCCCAGGCGGTAAAATTATCCAGGAAATGCAACGCGAAACCGGCGCATCTATCTCTATCGAAGAAGTAGGTAACAAAGGTATCGTTGAAATCTTTGCGGATAATAAAGCGGCTATTGATGCTGCTGTAGGCCGTATCAATGCGATTGCTGCTAAACCAGACATAGGTGCTACTTATGATGGTAAAGTGAAATCTATCATGCCATTCGGTGCATTCGTAGAAATCATGCCAGGAAAAGACGGATTATTACACATCTCTGAAATCGACTGGACTCGTTTAGAAACGATGGACGGTGTGTTCAAAGAAGGTGATAGAATTCAAGTGAAACTTTTGGATATTGACAAACAAGGTAAAATGAAACTTTCTAGAAAAGCTTTATTGCCTCGTCCAGCGAAACCAGAAGGAACTGCAGAAAACACGCCTGCATAATTTCACAAAACAACACTCAAAACCCCGCAATCTGCGGGGTTTTTTGGTTTAAAAAGCTTTATTTCTTTATATTTACCTAAGAAATAAAACGATCCTATGAAACACCTCATCGCCCCATCTGTACTTTCTGCTGACTTTGCAAACCTTCAAAGAGATGTTGAAATGATCAACTCCAGTGACGCAGATTGGTTCCATGTAGATGTGATGGATGGCGTTTTTGTGCCGAATATCTCTTTCGGATTTCCCGTGATGGAGGCAATTAAGAGATATGCAACCAAACCATTGGACGTGCATTTAATGATCGAGAATCCTGATCAGTATATCGAACGTTTCGCGGAAGCAGGTGCCACGGTGATCACTGTGCATTACGAAGCCTGTGTACACCTTCATCGTACCGTACAAGCGATTCATGCGGCAGGATGTAAAGCTGGCGTAGCAATCAATCCGCATACGCCTGTGGCTTTGTTAAAAGATATTCTTGCAGATTTAGACCTGGTATTGGTGATGTCGGTAAACCCTGGTTTTGGCGGACAAAAGTTCATTCCCAATACGCTCCACAAGCTGAGAGAATTGAAAGCAATGGCTTTGCAATTAAACCCTGATCTGATCATCGAAGTAGATGGTGGGGTAGGGATTCATAACCTTGAAGATTTAATCGAGGCAGGTGCTACGGCGTTTGTTGCCGGTAATGCCATCTTCGGCGCCTCGAATCCAATGGAAATGATTGCCGATATGAAAAACCTGAAAATTTTGCCTAGCGCCTAAAAGGGACCATTATACCCTGCTTTCTTCATATTCCTCCTGTAGGTTTAAACTCGCCTCCCGCGCGGTTAACCGCTGTTTTCTGCACAGCGTGCATTTGATGTATTTCAATTTTTATTCGAAATGTCCTTATGCTAATGATTTAACTGGCAGGTATTTTAACGCCTAAATCTTTATTAAGTTCAAAAATTAGAATCATTAAATCATATAAAATATTACATTTACAACCAATAAAAATAAACATAAAAATGAGACATAATTTCGGCGCTGGACCCTGTATCCTACCACAGGAAGTTTTCAAGCAAGCATCACAAGCAGTACTTGATTTTAAAGACGGCTTGTCTATTCTGGAGATCTCACACCGCACACCTGAATTTGAAGGTGTTGTGGAAGAGGCCGGAAAGTTGGTTAAAGAATTGTTAAATGTTCCTGCCGGTTATTCCGTTCTCTTTTTACAAGGTGGTGCGAGTTTGCAATTTGCAATGGTTCCTATGAACTTATTGCCTGAAGGCCAAACAGCTAGTTACCTGGAGACAGGAGTATGGGCAAACAAAGCGATCAAAGAGGTCGTTAATTTTGGAACTGCAAATATTGTAGCTTCTTCAAAATCATCAAACTATACTTTCGTTCCTAAGGGGTATAGCATTCCTGAAGATAGTGCTTATTTTCATTGTACTTCCAACAACACCATTTATGGAACGGAAATGTTCGAATTACCGGAGACAAAAATTCCTGTAGTTTGCGACATGTCTTCTGACATCATGAGCAGAGTGATCGACGTATCGCAATACGACCTGATCTATGCGGGTGCACAGAAAAATATCGGCCCTGCCGGCTTAACTGTAGTGATCGTGAAAGACGAGATCTTAGGTAAATCAGGTAGAAAGATTCCTTCTATGTTAGATTATAAAGTGCATATCGAAGGTGGTTCTATGTACAATACGCCTCCTGTGTTTTCTATCTACGTAGCGATGTTAAACCTTCGCTGGTTGAAATCTAAAGGCGGTGTTGCTGAGATCGAAAAAGAAAACATTGCTAAAGCAAGAGCTTTATATGCAGAGATCGATAGAAATCCATTGTTTAAAGGTACTTGTGCAATAGAAGACCGTTCTAGAATGAACGTTTGTTTCGTAATGGAAAACCCGGAATTGGAGAAACCATTCTTGAAATTCGCGGAAGAAAACGGTATTGAAGGCATTAAAGGACATAGAAGTGTAGGTGGTTTCAGAGCCTCTATGTACAACGCACTTCCGATTACCAGCGTACATGCTTTAATTGAATTAATGCAGATTTTTGCAGAGAAAAACCAATAAAAATATATAATTGATGATCAAAATACTTGCCAACGATGGGATTGATCCTATCGGAAAAGCCTTATTGGAACAAGCGGGGTTTGTAGTAGATACAGAAACCGTAGCTCAGGATAAATTAGCCGAAGCTTTACAGAATTATGATGCAATTACGGTACGCAGTGCCACAAAAGTTCGTCAGGAACTGATAGATCAATGTCCTAACCTTAAACTGATTGGTAGAGGTGGTGTTGGTATGGATAATATTGATGTGGATTACGCCAGAAGTAAAGGCCTGGCAGTCATCAATACGCCAGCAGCGTCTTCTTTATCAGTTGCAGAATTGGTATTCGCACACTTGTTTACAGGTGTTCGTTTTCTGCAGGATTCCAACAGAAAAATGCCGGTAGAAGGTGATACTAAATTCAATGCCCTTAAAAAAGCGTATGCTAAAGGTGTAGAATTGAGAGGTAAAACCATCGGTATTATCGGATTTGGTAGAATTGGAAGAGAGACCGCTACTGTCGCTTTAGGCTTAGGTATGAATGTACTGGCTTATGATCTTTTCCCTTTCGAAGGAAACTTAACCTTGAACCTTCAAGGTGGTATCAAAGTGGATATTCCAGTGAAAACAGTTTCTTTAGAAGAAGTGATCAGCAACAGTGATTTCATCAGTTTACATACGCCATTCGCAGACAAGCCAATCTTAGGTGCAGCAGAGTTTGAGCAAATGAAACCAGGTGTTGGTGTGGTAAACTGCTCAAGAGGCGGTACTATTGATGAGGCAGCTTTAATTGCGGCTTTAGACAGTGGTAAAGTATCTTTCGCAGGTTTAGATGTGTTCGATAACGAACCAACGCCAGCAGCAGCTATTCTTCAACATGCTAAAATTTCTTTAACGCCACATATTGGTGCGGCGACTAATGAAGCACAAGAACGTATCGGTGTGGAATTAGCCAACCTGATTATTGAGCATTTTAATAAATAGCTTTTAATGAGGTGCCCTATGTGTTGGGCACCTCATTTCCATTCCTCTTATGCCAAATATAAAGCCTTTTTGCGGATTAAAACCTGCAGCACACCTGCAATCAAAGGTGGTTACCCGCCCATTGGAAAACTATGGCTCAGGAGAAGCACGATTGATTGCTTCTGAGAACAGCTGTAGCTTTTTACACCTGATCAATCCCGAACTGGACAATCCTTACCTCAGAGGAACCAGACAAGAACTGATTTTCAAGAAAATTGCTGAGAACTTCGAAGGTTTTTTGGAACACCATTACCTGGAACGAGAAAAAGTACCAGTGATTTATGTATATCAGGTAGTACATGACGGACTTTGTCAGACAGGAATATGGACGCTTACTCATATCAATGATTACCTGGAAGGCCGCATCAAAAAGCATGAATCTACCGTAGAACGGAGAGAAAAATTGCTGGCGGATTACTTGCAGCAAACTGGTCTGGATGCCAACCCGGTGCTGATTACTTACCATCCTGATCCTACCATAAATCAACTGATTAAAAAGTATACGGCACTAAAACCGATACTTGATTTTGTGTTTGCAGATCAAACTGAACACCGGATCTGGGCCATTGATGATGCTCAGGATTTACAGAAAATGGTGAGCGCTTTTGCAGCAATTCCCGCGGTTTATATTGCCGATGGTCACCATCGCGCCGCTTCAATGGCTAAAATGGGACTGCAAAAACAAGCGTTAAACGCTGATAAACATACTGGAACAGAACTCTACAACTATTTTACGACGGTATACATGAATACGGAAGAAGTAAAGGTTTTGGAATTCAACAGATTGATCAGAGACATGGGGAGTTTGAGCAAAGCTGATTTTATGAAAGCTTTAACCGAATGTTTTGAAGTATTTCCTGTAAAAGCAGCCCTTAAGCCCGCTGGCCTGCATCAGATAGGGATGTATTTTGACGGACAATGGTACCTGCTCCAGCCAAAACCGGAAATTTACGATCCCAATGACCCGGTAGGGGTACTGGATGTAAGCATCTTACAGGATTATATTTTAGAGCCGATCCTGGGCATTAAGGACCCAAGAACAGACGCGCGGATTACCTTTGAAGGAGGGCGTACCGCGGTGCTTGAATTGCAAGAGAAGGTAGATAATGGCCTGTTTGTCATCGCATTTACCTTATTCCCAACCTCAGTGGCCCAGGTGATTGCAGTGGCAGAAGCAGATGGTGTTATGCCACCGAAATCAACATGGGTAGAGCCGAAGTTTTTAGTCGGACTGCTGACTAATTATTTCAACTAGCGCATCTAATGAGGTCAGTTATCTGATCTAATGTGCTGTTTGGTTAGTCTTTAAAAATTCGTCAAACAGCCCTTTTTTATAGCCAAAAAAGACCATTCCAGCCATCAATAAACCTAAAAATGAAATGACATAATAGTAAAAGGTCTTTCCCTTTTCTATGGTTGCTATTTCCTTTTTTAAATGCTCATTCTGGTCTTGCAATTTCTTGATAGACAGCATGTAACTTTGGATTCTGCCGTTGGTGTTATTGGACGTGATGATCACATTTTTCACCTCCTGGTCTTTATAGTCCATCAGTACTTTAAGCTCCTTAAAAATATTGTTATCGTTCAGGACAATTTGTCTGAGTATTTCATTGGAGTTTTTAATATCTCTTTTGGTTTGGAAACCAAATATTCCTGTTCGGGCATCCAGGCTCTGGTCATATTGTCCGAACCTGGCACTTCTTTCTGCCAGTAAGGCATTGATTTTCAGTCTTTGCAGCTGATAAGCGCTCGTGTCTACCCGAATGGCCACCGCGTTGAAACTAAATCCAACGAAAAGCAGCAATAAGAAGTTTTTAATCATTTGTGTGTGTTTCTTTCTATGGTGCAAGCAAACTCCATGCCTCAGGTTTAGCGGCAAAATGTGGTCTGATGCTGGTCCAGGTTTCCCTGAACAGGTTAGAGCGCCTGTAATCCTCCAGATGATCTTCATCTTCCCAGAGACTGATCGTAAAGAAGATATTGATTTCATACTGGTCTTGCAGCAGCTGAACCCCCTTGCAGCCTTTAAATCCAGCGATTTTAGGCTGTACAGCTTTAAAAGTTTCCTGGAACTCAATCAGGAACTCTTCATTAAATTGCATTTTGACCAGACGGGTAAGCATTTTTGCAGGGTTATGGATGAAACTCTATTCGGATGATATCGTTGAGGTGTAAGCCTAATAATCCGCTCGCTTTTCCTTTATTAATGGCGATTTCCAAGTGGTTACTAATGCCAAAAAGGCATAGTTTCTCGCCTTCAGGAACCTCATTGTAATGCCAGCTGAGCTGGGTAATGGTTTCACTCTTCCTGAAGTATAAAGTGAAGTCGCGGTTGCGCTGGATCCGGGTGAACAATTCCTTAGTAATATTGGTGATGACGTTAGAAAAAGTATCAATGTAAATGACACTTCCACGGATGATATCACGCTCAATCACAGGGTTTAGCAGCATGCGTTCCTCTATGCTGTCGGTAGGCATACCAATGTCTTTTAGCTTGCCTCCTTTAGCCAGGTGAATGGCTGCTTTTACAAAGATATCCACCAATGGAAAATGCAGGTATTTAAGGTCCTGCATAATGTTCAGTTCCACAATCTCTTCCGGAAGGTCTTCAAACAATAAAGAAAAAATCCCATTGTCGGCACCTACAAAAAAGTGATCCCTATACTTTAAAGCAATATATCGTGTGTTTTCACTAAAAACAGAATCAATGCCAATTAAATGCACCGTTCCTTTAGGGAAATAAGGGTATACATTTTTTAAAACGAATGCTGCATAAGAAATATTGAAGGATGGAACTTCATGGGTAACATCAACAATGTTGGCTGTAGGCAAGATGCTCAGGATACTGCCTTTCAGTGCAGCCTGATAAAAATCTTTTGAACCTAAATCTGTTGTTAATGTAATTATGGCCATTAAAAATTGAATATTTATTCTTATTCTTGCGTAAGCGGCAAATCGCCTACAAATATTCAATTTTTATATCAAAATATACACCTCTTACTAAAAAACAATATTTTGAACGAACTTAAATTAACATTAGAATCGGTAGATCCGGTACAGTTTTGGGGAGCAAATAATGAGCATTACGAGCTGATTAAGAATGCGTTTCCGAAACTTAAAATGGTGGCAAGAGGGATTGAACTGAAAGTGTTGGGCGATGAAAATGAACTTAAAGTTTTTGAGCAGAAGTATATTCTTTTGTTAACCCAGTTGGAAAAATACCTTGCTTTGACTGCAAATGACGTAGAATCTATCCTGGGTTCCAGTCTGAAAAGTACGAATCCTGCGGACAAAGAAACAGAGAAACCCGCAAACACAGGTGGCGGCGGTGAAGTCATCGTATATGGGACGAATGGTTTAATGGTGAAAGCCAGAACCGCGAACCAGCGGCGTATGGTAGACAGCATGGCTAAAAACGATGTTTTATTCGCGATAGGCCCTGCAGGAACAGGAAAAACCTATACCGCAGTTGCACTGGCCGTGCGGGCACTGAAAAATAAAGAAATCAAAAGGATCATTTTAACCCGACCTGCAGTTGAAGCAGGGGAGAGCCTGGGCTTCCTGCCTGGCGATCTAAAGGAAAAAGTAGATCCTTACCTTAGACCACTATATGATGCCCTGGATGATATGATTCCAGCAGAAAAACTGAAACAATTAATTGAGAATAGAACTATAGAAATTGCTCCTTTGGCATTTATGCGTGGGAGAACACTCGATAATTGCTATGTGATTCTGGATGAGGCGCAGAACTCAACTGACCTACAGCTGAAAATGTTCCTCACCCGGATGGGCCCTTCTGCTAAGTTTATTGTAACAGGAGATGTGACGCAGATCGACTTGCCGAAAAAGCAAATGTCCGGCCTGTTTAACGCCTTGCGTATCTTAGACGATATTCCTGGTATTGAAATTGTTTACCTGACGGGGGAAGATGTAGTGCGGCATAAACTGGTAAAAAGAATTTTAAAAGCCTACGGCGATATCCAATAATTAAGAACAAATAACACAACAGCTCTTTGGCAAATACCATGACAGCAATTAAAGAAACCAATTTCAGCTTTCCACAGCAAAGCAATTTTTACAAGGGAAAAGTGCGCGACGTATACACCATCAACAACCAGTTTATGGCGATGGTAGTGACCGATAGAATATCTGCATTCGATGTAGTTTTACCCGAAGCCGTTCCTTTCAAAGGACAGGTGCTCAATCAGATTGCCGCTAAATTTTTAAATGCGACCAAAGACATCGTACAAAACTGGGTAATCGATGTGCCGGATGAAATGGTCACCATTGGCCGTATCTGTGAGCCCTTTAAAGTAGAAATGGTAGTACGTGGATACCTTGCAGGTCATGCCTGGAGAGAGTACAGCGCGGGCAAACGCAGTGTTTGCGGAGTAGCTTTACCAGAAGGACTGAAAGAAAATGATCAATTACCTCAGCCTATTATTACCCCAACTACTAAAGCTGCTGTAGGTCATGATGAAGACATCTCCAGAGCAGATATCCTGGCTAAAGGGATTGTGTCTGTGGAAGATTATACAAAATTAGAAGCTTATACTTTAGCACTTTATGCACGTGGAACAGAGATGGCAGCAGAACGCGGCCTGATCCTGGTAGATACGAAATATGAATTTGGTAAAGTAGGGACAGAGATCTTTTTGATCGATGAAATCCATACTCCGGATTCTTCCCGTTATTTCTATGCGGAAGGTTATGAAGCACGCCAGGAAGCGAATGAGCCTCAAAAACAACTGTCAAAAGAATTTGTACGTAAATGGTTAATCGAAAATGGTTTCCAGGGTAAAGACGGACAAGAAGTTCCAGTGATGACTCCAGAAATTGTAAACTCTATTTCTGAGCGTTATATCGAACTTTATGAGCAGATTACTGGCGATACTTTTGTGAAAAACGAAGCATCGAATGTAATTCAGCGCATCGAAGCGAATGTGACTAAATCCTTAAACCACTTATTAGGGAATTAATTCCTAAGTATTAAAGGCTTTAAGGTTGAAGACAGCCAGCGGTTATGCCCATTTTTTTGGCACCGCTGGCTGTCTTTTTTTTATTCAAATCGCCTTATCTGTACTTTTGTGTATGATTTATTAACACAATTGACGATATTACCAGATAAAATTAATTACTTTAGCAATAGAAACTAATAAATCAATATCATGAAATTTTCAGTTGACAAGCATGAAAAGTATGTGGTTTTAAAGCTTAGAGAGTCTAAGTTTACAAATGACAATACCCCTAAGTTAAAATCTGAGTTCATTTTATTGAACGCAGAAGGATACCATAATATCGTATTGGATTTATCCGCAGTAAAAGAGTGTAATGATTCACAGGATTTAAGCAGCCTGTTAGTGGGCGATCGCTTATGTAAAAAGGCAAACGGACTATTTATCATCACCGGAATAAACCCTGTTCTCGCTAAAATATTAGAAATGTCTAACCTGGATCAATCCCTGGTTATTGTGTCTAAATTAGATGAGGCTACCGATCTGATCTTTATGGAAGAGATTGAGAAGGAATTATTGGGGAGTGTAGATAAAGGTTAATGAAATTTGAGGTTACCATTTTGGGCAGCAGTTCTGCTACCCCAGTATACAATAGAAATCCCAGTGCACAGCTTTTAAATTGTAATGAGAAATTTTACCTGATTGACTGCGGGGAAGGAACACAGCAGCAATTGATTCGTTTTGGCTTCAAAGCCAGTAAAATCGATATGGTATTCATTAGCCATTTACATGGAGATCATTATTTCGGCTTAATCGGATTACTATCTACGATGCACTTGAATGGAAGGATCAAACCCATCCGTATCTATGGGCCGCCAGCTTTAATGGAGATTCTGGAACTCCAGTTTAAACATTCAGAAACGATCATCAGGTACCCTATAGAATTTACGCCAATTACTGCAGATGTACCCAAGCTGATTTTCGAAAACTCAGACTTGCTGGTTTCTACCATTGTGCTCAACCATAGAATCCCATGTACTGGATTTACCTTTACAGAGAAGAAAAGATTGCGCAAGGTAGTACTCGAGAAACTGGAGGCTGAAAATGTTCCACTGGAATATTATCCTTTGCTAAAAAGAGGGGTAGACCTGACTTTACCTGATGGTAGAATTTTGCTCAACCAAGACTATACGGTAGACTCCGACAAGCCGAGGAAGTACGCTTATTGCTCAGATACACTTTGTGATGGCAGTTACTTTGAAGAGATTAAAAATTGTGATACGCTTTATCATGAAGCAACTTTCTTACATGAGTTGTTGGAAAGAGCCAATCAAACACATCATACTACTGCATTACAGGCCGCTGAGACGGCCGTAAAGACCGGAGCTAATAAATTACTCATTGGGCATTTCTCGTCCAGGTACAAGACGCTGATGCCATTGCTGGAAGAAGCCCTGCCTGTTTTTGAAAATACGCAGCTGGCCACAGAAGGTAACACTTTCTCTATTTAATCAGTTCAGGATCTCTGGCTTTCACATAGCAGAAACAAATATTCTTTAAACCAAAAAAGCCTTTCAGTATAAACTGAAAGGCTTTTTTAATATCCTGAAATAAAGATTATTTGTCTTTTTTACCACCTCCACCGAAAACGGAGAAGTGTACATAACGTTTCGGGTTTTCTTTTAAGTCGATGATCAACTTGTCTAAATTACCAGAAGCACTGTTTAAGTTGTCATACATTTTAGTATCATTGATCAGTAATCCTAAAGTACCTTTTCCTTCATTGATTTTTCCTACAATACTTTGTAAGTCGGCCATAGATTTGTTAGCGTTGTCAATGGTTTGTTTGAAGTTCGCTGCAGCTACCTGATCAGTCACCGTGCTGATGTTGTTCAGGATCCCATTGATCTTCTCATTGTTATTTTTAAGGTTATTAGAAATCGCTTCTACGTTAGCCAGAATAGAAGAGATTCTAGAGCCTTCAGAACCTACCAGGTGGTCTACTTTCTTAGAAGTTGCCTCTAAGGAAGCAAGGGTAGCAGCAATGCTATTAAAGCTTTTATCGACGTTTTTCTGGAAGTTAGGGTTCAGGATTGAATTCACACTGGTTAAAATAGAATCCATTTTAGCAATGATCACTTCCGCTTTCTTTTGAACCGGCTGTACCGTTTCCAATAGGCCTTTAGCCACATTGGCATTCAGGGTGTCACCATCTTTAGCAAATACATTTCCTGTTCCTAAAGCCATTACAATCGCTTTACCACCTAAAAGGTCTACACTTTCTAATCTGGCAATACTGTTGTTAGGAATTTCATATTTCCCTTTAATCTTTAAAGTAGCAATAATGGTTCCGTCAGGCTGAAGGGTCAGCTGGTCTACACGACCAATCTGGTAACCATTGATCAATACAGGTTTAGAAACACCCAGACCATCTACATGAGAATATCTGGCATACAATACGGTTTCGCTGGAAAAGATGGCGTTGCCTTTTAAAAAATTGTAGCCTATGATTAATAGGGCTATGGAAAAGGCTGCTAATATGCCTACTTTGGTTTCGTTTGCTATTTTCACGTATGTGTATTTACTTAATTTACTTCTGTTTGTTGTTTATATTTCTTTACGGCATCAAAAATCGCATTTACAATTTCCGCCTGACCACTTGCGGAGTTCATATAGTTTTCCTCTGCAGGGTTAGAGATGAACCCTATCTCTGTCAATACTGCCGGCATTCCAACCCTTTGCAGGATTAAAATTCCCTGCTCTTTTACCCCTCTGTTGACTCTTCTATTTTCGTTGGTGTAATTGTCCTGAATCAATCTGGCAAGCTTTAGGCTCTTATCCCTAAATGTATTTTTAAACAAAGATAGTATAATAAATGTTTCAGGATCATTGGGATCGTAACCATCATAGTTTTGCTTGTAGTTTTTCTCCAGCTTAATGTCGGCATTCTCTCTGATCGCAACATCCTGCTCATTAAGTCGATGCGTTCCTGCAACGAAGGTTTCCGTACCACTGGTTCCTGTGTTTTTCACGTAAGCATATTTAGGGATTTTACGCCCATTTTTACCTTTTGTATAACCTGAAACCACCCTGCGGTCAGGCATCGAGTTACAGTGAATAGAAATGAAAATATCTGCTTTTGCATCATTTGCAATTTCAGCCCTTTTATAGAAGTCTACATCTACATCTGTTTTCCTGGTGTATAGAATTTTGATGTGCGGCAGCTCCTCTTCAAACTTTTTACCCAATTTAAGGGCTACCTGAAGGGCTACGTTTTTTTCAACGGAGTAAGATCCTGCAGCACCGGGTTTTCCACCACCGTGACCAGCATCTATGACTATGGTTTTAACTTTGTATCCTTGGGAAAAAGCAAACTCTGAACTTATAAATAATAAAACGGCAAATAAGAATACACTTCTTTTCAATCTCATCGGGCTTAACTCTTAATTTTTACTTGTAATCTAATTATCCTTCTATCCTGTGCTGATAGCTCTGTATGGCCTTTAATAGGCAGTTTGTAATTTCTATTTGTCCAGCTTCCGAGTTCATATAATCTTCTTCGGCTGGATTGCTGATAAAACCAATTTCTGTTAATATTGCGGGCATACCTGCTCTTGCCAAAACGGCCAGACTTTTCTCCTGAACACCACGGTTTACCCTGCCTACATTCACATATTCATCCTGTACCAGTTTCGCTAATTTTAAGCTTTGCGTACGGAAGGTGTTCTTCATCAAAGATAAGATAATATAATTCTCCGCATTATTTGGGTCAAATCCCTCATAGTTCTCTTTATAGTTTTCCTCTAAAAAGATCGCTGCATTTTCTCTTTTAATCACCTCATCCTGCTCAGAAATCCTTCCCATACCTGAGACAAATGTTTCTACCCCACGTGTGGAAGTACTTTTTCTATAAACGGTTTCTGTAATCGGAATCCGCTTTCCATTTTTTCCTTTGCGGGAGCCGGTTACTACGCTGGAACGGATCATCGGCATATCATTGCAATGGATGGAGATAAAAAGATCCGCTTTTGCATTATTGGCAATGGCGATCCGCTCATAAAGTGGTACAAAAACGTCGGTAGAGCGGGTGTAAATCACTTTTACATCCTTCATATTCGCTTCAATAGCAGCGCCAAGGCGTAAAGCCGTCTTTAAGGCGACATCTTTTTCAGTAGAATAAGCCCCTCTGGTAGAGCCGTCTTTCCCTCCGTGACCAGCGTCTAACACGATGGTTTTTATTTTATATTCTTGCGTAAATCCCTGATAACTAGTGGTTATAGCTAGTGTTATGGAAATAAATACGATCAAAATTGCATTTGGTCTAAGCAATGGCATATTTTTCATTAATTTTGAACGTTTTGGATTAAACATTAATGCAAAAATAACATTCACACACGAATTTGAAACTTTTAAGCCACATCATTTTTTATATACGCCCTGTTTTATTGACAATTGTCGGTATTCTGGCATTTGTATCTTCTGTTTTTTCCAGTCCTCAGCAAACGATACCGAAGCTGGGTTCGCCCGTACAGCCGCCAGTAAACAACAGTCCCGCAGTAAAAAGTACGCAACAAACACACCAGGATTCAGTGAGCACGAGCGATAAACTCGAATACTCTGCAAAAGACTCTACCAAAGTGAATAAAAAGGACGGTACCGTTTATCTGTATGGCAGAGCGAGGGTGCTGTATCAAGGTCTGGAATTAGATGCAGACTATATTACCTATAACGACAAGACTAAAAACATATTTGCCAGCGGTGTAAAAAACTCAAAAGGGAAGTATGTGGGCAGACCGATCTTTAAGATGCCCGGACAAGGGAATTCTATTGCCGACTCCCTGCGATATAATATAGAAACCGGTGCAGGAAAAATTTTCGGGGTTTTTACGGAACAGGAAGGAGGATTCTTCTCCGGAGGGATCGCCAAAAAACAACCAGATGATGAAATCCATAGTAAGGGACAGATCTATAGTACCTGTAACTTGCCGCATCCTCACTTTGGAATCCACATTACTAAAGGTATCGTCACAGAAAAACAAATCATTACCGGCCCTGTATACTTAGAAATCGAAGATATTCCATTACCATTGGGTCTACCATTTGCCTTTTTCCCAAAACCGAATAAAAAATCATCAGGTTTTATATTGCCATCACCCGGAGAGGATTATACCCGTGGATTCTTTTTAAGAGAGGGTGGATATTACATCGGCTTAAATGATTATTGGGATGCAAAGCTATTAGGGACTATTTATACCAGGGGTTCTTACGAGGCCAACCTGACCTCTAACTATACTAAAAGGTACAAATACAACGGTAACCTGTATTTATCTTACGGAAGTAACCGGTACGGCATCGAAGGGACACCAGGCTATACTCCGGTAAAAGATTATAAAGTGAGCTGGACACATAGTCAGAATGCCAATGCAAATCCCGGGAGTACGTTTTCAGCACAAGTAAACATCACCAGTCAGGGGTACAATAAGAATACTGCAGCTGGTGGATATTATGATGCCGGACAGATTTCTGCCAATAACTTATACTCTTCCATCAGTTATTCTAAAATGCTGGCGAATGGCCTGTTTAACTTGACGACAGCCGCATCTGTGAATCAGGACATCTCCAAAGGTACCGTAAATATGATTTTGCCAGATATCAATTTGGGTATGACCAGGAATATTTATCCCTTCGCCTCCAAGTATAATACCGGTGATCAAAAGTGGTATGAAAAGATTTCCATTGGCTATACCATGCAATCAGCGAATTCGGTCACTGCAAAAGGAGATGAATTGTTTAAAAAGCAAACCCTGAGTAAATTCAGCAATGGGGTGCAGCATAATATTCCTATTGCCATGAACTTTAATGTGCTGCAGCATTTTAATTTTGGTACCAGCGTCAATTATACAGAGAAATGGTATTTCCAGTCCATCAGAAAAACTTATACGAAACAGACTGCTGGTAAAGAGGACCTCGTTAGAATAGATACCGTTCCAGGATTTAACCGTTTTGGAGAATATACCGTGGGTGGTAGTTTGACCACTAAAATCTATTCCACTGCACAGTTTAAAAATCTGGGTAAGCTGAAGGCCATCAGACATGTGATGACGCCTAATATTGGCTTTGGCTATACGCCTAATTTCTCAGATCCTAAACTAGGAAATTATTTACCTGCTTTGTATGATGATGGTACAGTGGTGATGACTACTGATCCTTCTGGAAATAAAGTCCCATTGTATTATCCTAAACAAGAAGGTGGAAGATACGGTGTGCCCAGCAACAGAAGCCAGGCCAATATCAATTTTGGTATCCAGAATATCGTAGAAGCAAAAGTTTTGGTGCCTAATGATACTACCGGAAAAGGGGAGAAGAAAGTGCCAATCATTAGTAATCTAAGCATCACCAGTTCTTATGATTTATTGAGACCTAGTTTTAAATTAGCTAATTTTAATGTAAGTGGAAGTACCCCATTTTCAGATAAATTTCAAGTCAATTATAATGCAATATTAAACCCTTATCAGGTGGGGAATGTGATTGATAGTGTAACAAAACAAGTCATAGGTAAAAAAGTGATTGATCGTTATACCTGGCAAAAAGGGCAATTGCCGCGTGTGACCAGTTTTGGTTTCTCTTTTGATTATAGCTTAAATCCAGAAGCATTAAAGCGGAAAAATGCAAATGAGCAGGGCATCCGAGATCAAGCGATTCAGAAGGCAATGACTCCAGAACAAGCTGAAGCATTGGCAAAAGTGAGCAGAGACCCAAATGCATTTGTTGATTTTAACATTCCATGGAATTTTGCTTTCAGATATAGTTTTAACTACCTGACTGATGAGACTGGCTTAAATAGTCGAATTTCCAATAGTTTAACCTTTAATGGGGATGCCAATATCACTCCAAAATGGAAAGTAACTTTTGATTCAGGATGGAATTTTGAAACCAATAGTTTCTCCATTACCAGGTTTGGAATTTACCGCGATTTACATTGCTGGGACATGAGCTTCAGCTGGATTCCTTTCGGAACACAGCAGATGTATTCCGTAGATATTAAAGTAAAAGCTTCGGTCTTACAGGATCTAAAACTGAGTAAAAGAAAGAACTACTACACGAGATATTAAAACAAATTTTATGCTGGCAGAAATTATTACCATAGGCGATGAAATCCTTATCGGACAAATCGTGGATACGAATTCCGCCTGGATGGCCAAACAGTTGAACCAGATTGGGATGAAAGTGAAACAGATCACTTCCGTTTCCGATGATGCCGATCATATTATGGAGGCACTCCGACTGGCAGAAAGCAGGGCGGATGTAATCTTAATGACGGGCGGATTAGGTCCAACAAAAGACGACATCACCAAGGTAACCCTGGCTAAATATTTCAATATGGGATTCCGCAGAGATGAAGAAACCCTAAACCATGTCACAGAGATTTTTGCACGTTTAAATCGTCCGATGATCGACCTCAACAGAAGGCAGGCTGATGTTCCGGATGGCTGTACCGTGATTAAGAATAAAAACGGAACTGCACCTTGTATGTGGTTCGAACAGCATGGAAAGATCTTTGTATCGATGCCAGGCGTTCCTTTTGAAATGATGTACCTGATGGATGATGAAATCATCCCAAGGATCAAAGCGGCTTTTAAACTGCCGGTCATTTACCATAAAACCATACTCACTTCCAATATCGGGGAATCCTTCCTCGCCATGGAAATCGAAGACATAGAAAACAGTTTACCTCCGAGTATCAAACTCGCCTACCTGCCTAAACTCGGACAGGTGCGTTTGCGCTTAAGTACCATAGGCGAAGAAGAAGCGCCGCTGAAAACAGCCGTCGATTTTTATGCCCAGCAGATCATCGCCAAGATAAAGCAGCATGTAGTAGCGGAAGAAGACATTGCCCTGGAAAAGGCAATTCTGAACTTTATGGAGCAAAGAAAACTAACCCTTTCTACTGCCGAAAGCTGTACCGGGGGCTATATTGCACACCTGATTACGCAACATCCAGGATGCTCTTCAGTCTATGAAGGCGGAGCGGTGACCTATTCTTATGACCTCAAAATGTCCCTTTTGGACGTTAAAGCAGAGACATTATCTAAATACGGTGCCGTAAGCGAAGAAACCGTAAAAGAGATGGCAATTGGTGCCCTTCAAAATTTTAAAACAGATTATGCGGTAGCCGTTAGCGGGATTGCCGGACCAGACGGTGGAATGCCGGATAAACCAGTGGGAACTGTCTGGATTGCAGTGGCTCATGCCAAAGGTGTGGTGTCTAAAGTTTTTAGCTTTGGCAACAAAAGAACACAGAATATTGAGCGATCTGCCGCCGCCGCTTTATCAATGATTTTGAATGAACTCAGGCAACATGAGGATTAAGTGTCCGAAATACTTTACTTTTGTACCTGTTACCAATTAGAAAATAAAAAATGGCTCAATACGAATTATTGTTACCTAAAATGGGGGAGAGCGTTGCAGAAGCAACCATTATCAAATGGCTTAAACAACCAGGAGATATGATAGAATTGGACGATACGATTTTGGAAATAGCTACAGATAAGGTGGATTCTGAAGTTCCATCACCAATCGCCGGTAAGTTAGTTAAGCAGTTATTTAAAGAAGATGAGGTAGTTCAGGTAGGGGCAGTCATTGCAATTATCGAAACAGATGCCGATGCAGCAGTTACACCAGCTGCAGAAAGCGCAGTAGAAACTGTCGTGCCGCAGGAACAGGCTGATGCCGTTTTAACACAAATTCCAGGTACAGCGCAGTTGTTGTCAAATGATCAGGCTGAGGATACCCCTAAACAAGGCTCAGATCGTTTTTATTCACCATTGGTGAAGAACATCGCCGCTCAGGAAAATATTGAATTGTCGGAGCTGGACAGCATCTCAGGAACTGGAGCAGAAGGACGATTAACAAAAGACGATCTTTTAAACTATATACAACAAAAAATAGGTGGCAGCTTGAAAAAGGAGTCAGCACCCGTAACAGCAGCAGCAGTTACAGCTAGTCAGCCGGCAGCAAGTACTGCAAAAGCAGCACCTGCTGTTAGCGTAAGTGGTGGTGATGAAATCATTGAGATGGATAGGATGCGCAGGCTGATTGCCGATCACATGGTAATGAGCGTACAGAATGCACCACATGTGACCTCTTTCGTAGAAGCCGATGTGACCAATATGGTGATGTGGCGCGAAAAAGTGAAACGTAACTTTGAGAAGCGTGAAAACGAAAAGATCACCTTTACACCGATCTTTGTTGAAGCGGTAACCAAAGCCATCAAAGATTTTCCAATGATCAATGTTTCTGTAAATGGAACACAAATCATTAAGAAAAGAGACATTAATATTGGGATGGCAGCAGCATTGCCAAGTGGTAACCTGATTGTTCCGGTGATTAAAAACGCAGATCAGATGAACCTATTAGGTTTAACAAAATCTGTCAATGACCTGGCTGTACGTGCACGTAATTCTAAATTGAAACCAGACGAAACTCAAGGTGGTACATTCACGTTGACCAATGTAGGTTCTTTTGGAAATGTGATGGGAACCCCAATTATCAACCAGCCTCAGGTCGCAATTTTAGCGGTAGGTGCCATTAAAAAGAAGCCAGCAGTATTGGAAACAGAATATGGTGATGTGATTGCAATCCGTCACATGATGTTTCTTTCACTTTCTTACGACCATAGGGTAGTAGATGGTTCATTAGGTGGGTCATTTGTACGCCGTGTGGCAGATTACCTGGAAAACTGGGACGTCAACAGAGAAATTTAAGGCAGTCGCAGGGCATAATCATAAAGAGCTTTACCCTGCTGATTCTAAATATTTAAAGTACGAAAAAGGCCCCGGAAATTCCGGGGCCTTTTTACGATCAAAACAAAAAAACTATTAGTTAAAAAACACTTCCTCTTCGGTCACAGTTTGAACCTGTTGTTCCGTATAGGTATACCTTCCGGTATGGGCAATAAATACATCTTTTTGCTCCAGTAAACTGCGGTTTTCCAATAGCGTTTTCAAGCTGATGCTGCCGATTACATATTTGTAATCCTGACGTGAAAAGCGCTCTACGATATTTTCTACCTGTAATTGAGCTAGCGTGTCCTCAGTTGAGTAACGCAGATATACTTCAATGTTTACGTTATCAGTATGGATCAAACCATTTTGCTGATGGTACTTTTTATACTCATAACGGTAATCATATCTTAAGGCAGCAATGTCGGAAAGTACGGCAGCACCTGTAGGGTGGCCACCAGCGCCTTTACCGAAAAAGAACTGCTTGTCAGCGAAAGCTGCCTGAACAGTAACACCATTGTATTCATTTTCTACGTTGAACAGGAAATCGTCAGATTTCACAAACTTAGGGAGTACATAAGTCACCACTTGTTTGCTGCTGATTTTACGTGCTGTAGGAACCAGTTTAATCTTGAAGTTTTTCTCTTTTGCATACCTGATGTCATCATCATTCAGGTTTTGAATGCCGATATTCAGAATGTCAGAAGGATCGATAAACAAACCATAAGCATGTGCTGTAGCAATGGCCAGTTTAAATTTCGGATCGTAACCACCCACATCCATAATCGGATCCGTTTCGGCAAAACCAAGGTCTTGTGCTTGCTTTAAGGCTACACCATATTCCATGTTTTCATTGAAAATCTTAGAAAGAATATAGTTGGAAGAACCATTAAAGATGCCGCTGATGCCATGCAGTAATTCGTTGTTGTAGTACTCTTCCAGGTTTCGGATGATGGGAATACTGCCGCATACTGCACCTTCATATAATAAAGATACCCCATGTTTTTCCTGCAGTTCAACCAGTTCAGCAAGGTGATTGGCAATCATTTTTTTATTGGCAGAAACTACATTTTTACCACTAATCAGTGCGCGTTTGGTAATGTTATAAGCGGCATCTGCATCATCAATCAATTCTACAATGGTATTGATTTCTTCGTTATTCAGGATTTCGTCGTGATCGGTAGTGAAAAGGTGTGCGTCTAAGCTGCGTTTCTTTTCTGGATTTTTGATGGCGATTTTAATGATTTCCAGGTTGAGGTCCTGGCCACGGATAATATCGTGTAATCCCTGACCTACCACTCCAAATCCAAATAATCCAATTTTAAGTTTCTTGCTCATCTAAGTACTATGCTGTTTTATGTAATTTAATTATTTTCTTGTTTGTGCTTTCTTTTAGGAAATTCCCGATCACATTGGTCAGTACATCCGTTTCAATCAGGAATCCATCATGACCATACGCAGAGTTTACACTGAAAAATTCTGCATCAGGAATGTGTTTGCTCAGAAACTGCTGTTCAGAAATTGGGAACAGTACGTCGTTTTCTATACCGATCACCAGGGTATTGGCTTTAATAGATGCCAGTGCATCGATGATACTGCCTCTGTTTCTACCTACATTATGACTGTCCATCGCTTTGCTCAGGTACCAGTAACTATAGGCATTGAAGCGTTTGCACAGCTTTTCGCCCTGGTAATTTTGGTAAGAAGAAGCGCGGAAGGATCCTGTTTTTTCATTTACGCTTTCCAGTTGAGTGGCGGTATAGGCATCGTAACTTCGGTAAGATAATAAAGCGATGCTGCGTGCTGTTTTTAGACCTTTTAATCCACCATCTGGTTTGTTTGCGTAGAAAGACCTGTCGGAGCTAATGGCTAAACGCTGACTTTCATTGAAAGCGATTCCCCATGGGGAATGAACCGCGTTAGTCGCAACCAGAATCAGGTTTTGTATCGCTGTGTTGTCTTCAATTGCCCATTCTACGGCTTGCTGACCACCTAATGATCCGCCAATAAGTACTTTAATCTCTTCTACGCCCAGGTGTTTAGCCAGTAAACGGTGTGCAGCCACCATATCACGGATGGTCACTTCCGGGAAGGCTAGGTAATAAGGCAATCCTGTAGTTGGATTTACGCTTAATGGGTTGGTGCTGCCATAATGCGAGCCCAATACATTGGCGCATACGATGAAATGTTCTTCAGGATTGAACAGGTCATTGTTGCCAAACAGGCCTTTCCACCAGTCCAGCACGTCTGCATTCGCTGTCAACGCGTGACAAGCCCAGATCACATTGTCTTTCTTGGCATTTAATTTTCCATACGTCTGGTAAGCAAGCTCGATTTTGCGCAATTTCTTGCCGCTTTCAAGTTTGAAAACTTTGGTGTGGGTATAGGTAGAGGTCGTACTCATGGTGATGCTTTGGTAGTAAGGTGATTATTTAGTGGAGATCCTGGCAAATGCCTGCTCAAAATCCGCTTTGATGTCGTCAATATGCTCGATGCCTACAGAAACGCGCAATAGGTTTGGTGTCACTCCTGCAGAAATTTGCTCTGATTCGCTCAGTTGCTGGTGTGTAGTGGCAGAAGGCTGAATGATCAGCGTTTTTGCATCGCCTACATTCGCTACATGGCTGACTAATTTCAAGGAATCTACCAATGCCGTAGCCTGGCTTTTCTCTCCATGAAGTTCAAAAGAAAGCACTGCGCCGAAACCATTTTGCAGGTATTTCTTTGCATTCGCATGGTAAGGGCTGCTTTCCAAACCTGGGTAGTTCACTTTTTTCACTGCTTCATGGTTTTCCAACCAGGTGGCTAATGCCAAAGCATTGTCTACATGACGCTGTACACGAAGGGAAAGTGTTTCTAATCCCTGAATCAATTGGAAAGAGTTGAAAGGGGAGATGGCAGGACCGAAATCCCTAAGGCCTTCTACACGGGCACGAATAGCGAACTGGATGTTGCCAAATGGACCGCCGATGCCAAACACATCATTAAATACCAATCCGTTGTATCCTTCTGAAGGCTCAGTGAATTGCTTGAATTTACCATTGCCCCAGTTGTAATTCCCACCGTCAACGATCACACCACCAATGCTGGTTCCATGTCCGCCAATCCATTTAGTAGCCGATTGAACTACTACGTGCGCACCATGTTCCAATGGACGGAACAAATAACCGGCTGCACCAAATGTATTGTCTACGATTAATGGAAGACCATGCTTGTTGGCAATGGCCGAGATTTTTTCAAAGTCAGCAATACTGAAAGACGGGTTCCCAATGCTTTCTAAATAGATCGCTTTTGTATTGGTGTCAATCTTTGCTTCGAAATCTGAAGCGTCATCGCCATTGGCAAATTTCACTTCAATCCCTAAGCGTTTGAAAGCTACTTTAAACTGGTTGTAAGAACCACCATATAAATGTGAGGAAGAAACGAAGTTATCTCCGGCTTCCAGAATGTTGTTTAATGCGATAAATTGTGCGGCCATTCCCGAACCTACAGCCACTGCTGCGATACCGCCTTCTAATGCGGCCACACGTTTTTCAAAAACATCTGTGGTTGGGTTCATGATTCTGGTATATATGTTACCGAATTCTTTTAAAGCAAAGAGGTTGGCACCGTGTTCAGAATTTTTGAATCCATAAGAAGTAGTCTGGTATATAGGTACAGCTCTTGAACCTGTTGTTGGATCAATTTCCTGACCTGCGTGTATCTGAAGCGTTTCGAATTTATGGTTGGTTGACATATTTTATCGTTTAAAAGGTTGAAATTTAGTTTTAGGTTTTCCAATTCCTGAGGTTGAATCAAGATTGGATATAGGTGTATAGCGTACCTCAATGGAGGCCTTCCGGATGGATCAAGAATGCAAAAGGAAGATTTTTGAATTTATCGCATGCAACAGCACATACAAATTGTACGCTGCTTACTACAATAATTAAAAGAATCTGATGTAATTTTAACTGTTTTCATTGTCTTAATTTATCTCTCCAGAACGCACCATGCGAACCGGTCAGGAATTGGCACCTTCTCCATTTTGGGAGGGTTGCCAGTGGGTCAAAGAGCCTGTCTCTCGCCACTTCTTTATAAATCAAAACCCAGTTTTAAGCGGGTGATGACTTGAATAGCTTTCGCTAATAATATTTCAAATGTAGAGATAATCGCAAAATAACCAAAATATAATTTTGATTATTTTGTAATTATCTGATATATAGTGGTATAAAATAAATATATAGCACTGTTGATGGGGGTGTTTTTTAGCTTTTTAACCTAAAGCTTGTTTAAAATCTGCGATTAGATCATCTATGTGTTCCAGTCCAACGGAGATCCGAATTAAATTCTGTGGTGTTTTGGTGTCCGGACCTTCCACAGATGCGCGGTGTTCGATCAGGCTTTCTACGCCTCCCAGACTGGTTGCCTGAGCAAACAGCTGTACGGTATTGACTACCCTGCGTGCTGCTTCAGCACCACCATGAACTAAAATTGACAGCATCCCTCCAAAACCGCTCATTTGTCGTTTTGCGATTTCATGCTGAGGGTGTGCGGGTAATCCAGGATAAAATACGGCCTCCACCTTTGGATGTTTTTCCAGATATAGCGCCAATGCCATTCCATTTTCGCAATGACCGCGCATGCGGTAAGGAAGGGTTTTTAAACTTCTCAATAGTAAAAATGAATCGAATGGGGAAGGGACAGCACCACCAATCTGCTGGATATTTCTTACTTTTTCCCAGAATGGCGTCATTTTGGCGGTAATCAAAGCACCACCCAATACATCACTGTGTCCGCCTATATATTTGGTGGAAGAATGCATGACGATATCTGCACCCAGTTCAATCGGCTTTTGTAAACATGGCGAAGCAAAGGTGCTGTCGCAAGCCAGTAAAAGGTCATGCTTTTTTGCGATCTCGGAAATCGCAGCTAAATCAGTTATTTTTAATAAGGGGTTAGAAGGTGTTTCCACCCAGATCATGACCGTGTTTTCTTTAATGTAAGCAGAAATCCCTGCAATATCAGTCAGGTCTATGAAATCGATGGTTAGGGTGTCTGCAAAAATAGATTGCAGCTGCTTTTTGAAGCCCCAATACATATCGTCGGGAGCAATAATGTGGCTTCCAGGGGCTAAGGCCTGAAAAAGAGACATGCCGGCTGTATTTCCTGAAGAAAAGGCACAGGCGTCTACACCATTTTCTAAATCTGTCAATACTTTTTCTAAAGCAGAGCGGTTCGGGTTGCTGACACGGCTATACATATGTCCGCCAGAATAGCCACCATCTTCATCTCTGAAAAACGTTGTGGACAAATTAATAGGCGGTGTGACATCGCCAGTAGCGGATTTATACAAATTTCCGGAATGTATAGCTAAAGTTTCTGGTTTCATTTTCAGGTGGATAAATAGTTAATCTAGGAGCTGGACCCCACAATGCTAAAGGTAAAAATTATTCTGTTGAAGTTTTGGCAAGATTTATGTAATTGAAACAGTATTGTGACTTAATATGGTAAAAAGTACATTTTTTTCAGCAGGCTCACAAACAACGAAAAATTAAACAAATAAAAAAACAGATTGATATGAAAAGAATATTCCTGATCGCAGCCATTTTATGCAGTTCATTAATGGTATTGCAAAGTTGTTCTCCAAAAGGTGGCTCAGGTACCGAAGTGGTGAAGAGAGGTGATGTAACTGGTACTTGGGTATTAAATGACATTACTTATGAAGGTATTCCTCAGGCTTCTGTTAAATCATTATTTGGTGAGGCAGCTCCAAATTGCTTTATTGGCGGTACCTGGAGATTAACGAACAGCGGTAACGGTAGCTATAGCTTACCAGGCGGTGGCAATTGCGCAGCAAGAACACAATCGATTTATTGGTCGGCAAGTGTACCAGATCAGACTTTCCAGTTTAAGAAAATATATGAAGGCGACAAAGCTAAAAACGTAACTGAAGGTTACCGTTTGGTGATGTCTACTTCCTCAAAAGAATCATTGGTGATCAAATCACCTGTAGAATATGGTAATTCCACAGCTTATATCGTGTTACATTTCGCGAAAGCTGCAAAGTAATTTTTGGTTAAATTTGGTTTAGGTGAAGGGACTCGTGGTTGGGTCCCTTTTTTTTGCTTAAAAAAGCCTAATTTTGCGGCATTAAGGGAATACTATGATGTCAGACCTGATTATACTTTGTATAGTCTCTTTTTTTGCCGGTTTTATTGATGCAATTGTTGGTGGTGGTGGGTTACTGCAAACTCCGGCAATTATGATTGTGTTACCTCAATATTCGGTGGCCACACTTTTTGGAACCACCAAAATCCCTTCTCTTTCCGGAACCGCTTTTGCCGCCTGGAAGTACTCACAGAATGTAAAACTGAACTGGCCGCTGCTGATTTACATTGCAGCAGCCGCGTTTATTGGAGCAATATTGGGTGCTCATAGCATTACACTGATCGACAATACGGTGATCAAGCCGATCGTTTTTGCCATTCTTATCCTTGTTGCCCTTTATACTTATTTTAATAA
Organism: Pedobacter polysacchareus; assembly: GCF_019802255.1. Taxonomy (GTDB): domain Bacteria; phylum Bacteroidota; class Bacteroidia; order Sphingobacteriales; family Sphingobacteriaceae; genus Pedobacter; species Pedobacter polysacchareus. The sequence goes on from NZ_JAHYSS010000005.1 coordinate 177,487, forward strand.
AAAATTTGGTGTCCATCAGGAAAAGGAGCATACAGTGTTTCAGCAGGTGCTGATCGGACTGCTTTTCGGTTTTATCATTGGCTTTTATGATGGCTTAATCGGCCCTGGAACAGGCACGTTTTTTATTTTGGCCTTCATTGCATTAATGGGCTATGATTTCCTGCATGCCAGTGCGAGTGCAAAACTGATCAATATGGCCACCAATATTGCAGCAATCTGTTATTTCGGCAGCACCGGACACATCCTTTATGAGTTCGCCATTCCAATGGCTTTCTGCAATGTGGGCGGCTCGTTTTTAGGCACTAAACTCGCCCTGTTAAAAGGCAATAAATTTATACGCATCTTTTTTTTACTAGTAGTATTCGGGACGATCCTGAGGTTTGCTTATGATATTTTTATCAAAGCATAATTGTTGTTTTATGGCGCTGAGGAAGGTTTTCTTTCCCGCCCAATTGATATTTAATGAAGAAGAATAAATTTTTTGTGTTTGGGATTTTGATTTTTGGCTTGTTAATCGCTGTTTTCGCCTTTGGCTTGTCGACGATTAAAACCGATGTAGCAGTGAGAAGACCGGTTAATTTTCCGGCAATTGTGCAGCAAGGACCTGCGCTGACAGTAGAAGGGGTCACCCTCGGACAAAAGTTATTTGACGATGCACTGCTTTCTAAGAATGGCAAGGTAGCCTGTGCTTCCTGTCACAATCAAACCGACGGCTATGCGAGTAAAGGGATAAAAATCAATCCGGGAGTCAATAAAAATATCCATGGTACAAAGAATACACCCGCTTTAATGAACCTGCAATGGAAGACTTCCTTTTTTAGGGATGGGAGGGAATCGCATTTGCGCAATACGGCAATTAACGCTTTAACCAGTCCGGCAGAAATGGGAGAAACCATGGTTAATGTGGTGGCTAAACTGAACGCTTCGCCGATTTATAAGCATTACTTTAAATCGGTTTTAGGAGTAGATACGATACAGGAAAAAGAGGTAACCGGAGTGATTGAACAGTACCTGCTTTCGCTGGTGTCTGCAAATTCCCGTTATGATAAACTGGTGGTCAAACAGGAAAACACATTTACCGCAGCAGAATTGGAAGGCTTGAAAATTTTCAAAGAAAAGTGTGCCACTTGTCATAAAGGTGATCTGTTTACCGACGAGTCTTCCAGAAATATCGGAACCAGTACGGCCAATGATCCGGTGAAAAAGTTTAAAGTACCATCTTTAAGAAATATCGAAGTCACTGCACCTTATTTTCATGATGGTCGTTTTGCGACTTTAGAAGAAGTGATGGTTCATTATGCGACAGGCGTACATCAGGAAAAGGATTTAGACCCTTTGATGCAGACGAATGGAAAGGCAGGGATTCCCTTAACGGATCTGGAGCAGAAAAAGCTGGTTGCCTTTTTGAAAACCCTGACTGATGAAGCGTTTATCAACAAAATGACACTTCAATAAACTTTCTCTAATTGCTGGGTTACGAAAAAAGCCATTCCTGATCAAACAGGAATGGCTTTTTTGCGAATAACCAGGAAGAATAACCAGGATAGGAATTTCCGGGAATTAAACTTTAGGGTTCAACATTTTGTAAATGCGATCGGCAAGGTCTTCATAATGACTTTTGATCAATGGATTCGTTGCACTTGCCTGTGAAGCTTTTACACTGGCTTGTAGTTTTTTCAATTCTGAACGAACCATCAGCCTCATGTCCGAAATATTTGGATTGTAAGGAGTGATCCCCATAATCGCATAACCCGATTCTACTACCGGTTTATCTAATTTCAACAACACCCCTAAACGATCTGCATAAGATCTTTGTAAGGCTCTTTTGAACACATCTGGTGTCTCTGAATTGAAGATATAACCACGTAAATCCGTCAGCAGGTTGTTTACCGTATAAGCATTCGCTCCGTTTTTCGTCTCATCATCAATCATTCTGGCAAAACCATAAGTTTCCAATAGTGAGGTCAGTACCTGATTCTGCATTTCTGTAATCCTGTGGTTGACTACCCCATAATCTACTCTTGCTAAAATTGCAGGATTTAACAGCCAGTTTGGTGTGCTGAAAACTTGTTTATTTAGGAAAGCTACGGCTTGCTGTTGCTTCGCTTTTGGCGTATAGCTGTACACTGCACCCGGTTCATCAACCGTTTTTACATCTTCCTGCAAACCACTGATGTTAGCCACCACATGGTTTACATAACGTCTGTATTGGCGGATCACTTCATAATATAAATCGTTTACATCTTCCAGTTCTTTGCCTGGCTCATAAGTCCATTTTTCCAGGTTCGGAAGAATTCTCTTTAAGTTTTCAATTCCGTAGGTGCTGGCCTTCATGGCATTGTCGCCCAGGTCTTCACTTTGTGCACGTGGGTCTATTGAACCTTGTTTTCCATAGAAATACAAAGGATCTTTAGCCTTTTTCAAAACCATGGCATCCAGTGTCTTTTTCTCTTCTTTGGTAGATTTGTCTCCAGGGAAATACGTATAACCGAATTTAATGGCATGCTGATCGTAAGCACCGATTTTAGGGTAAATCTCTGTTACGCCATCTGCCGGCTGTGCGATATAGTTGAAACGCGCATAATCCATGATGGAAGGGGCGGTACCATATTTTGCAGTGAAGGTTTTTGAGCGCAAAGAATCTACAGGAAATGCCGCACTGGAACCAAAGTTATGGAGTAAACCAAGGGTGTGACCTACCTCATGAGAAGAAACGAACCTGACCAATTGGCCCATTTGCGCATCGCTGATTTCTGAACCTCTTGCCTGTGGATTAATCGCTGCTGTTTGCACGAAAAACCAGCTTCTCAGTAAGGACATCACATTGTGATACCAGCCAATATGACTTTCCATAATCTCTCCTGATCTAGGATCTGCAATCCTCGGACCATAAGCATTCTCTGTAGAAGAGGCAAAATAACGGATCACAGAATAACGTGCATCTTCTGTACTAAATTCCGGATCCTGCTGATGTGTAGGTGCTTCTTTGGCTACGATTGCATTTTTAAAACCTGCGGCTTCAAAAGCAATATTCCAGTCGTTCACCCCCTGAATTAAGAAAGGAACCCATTTTTTAGGCGTTGCAGGGTCTATATAATAAACGATTTGTTTTTTCGGTTCTACCAATTCCCCACGACTATATGCCGCTTCGTCTTTCGGTTCTAACTTCCATCTCTGGATGTAAGCAGTAGGGGTAACTTGCTTGTCGGAAACGCCAAAATCAAGCTGTCTTTCTGTGAAGTAACCGATTCTTTTGTTCTCCAGACGGGCTTTCATAGGCTCTTTTGGTAATAATAACATGGAAGTGTTTAAGCCAAAAGTCATGGCACCAACGGTTTTATCAGTTGGCAATTCCGGACTTCTATAGGTTTTTACCGTTTTGACTTCTATGTTGGTTGGAAAACTTTTTGCAGTATCAATGAAGGAACGGGTATTGTCGATACCAGCAATTTTATAGGTCTTTTTCAATCCTTCCGGTAAGGACATTCCAGGAATATCACCATTGTAAAAATCCGTTACGTCAATTAAAACACCTTTTCCATTCGCACTGAAAGCTTTGATGTCAAAAGCAGCAAGAATAGGGAGTGCATTAGAGTTTTCCAATGCCTGATGTAAATCCGATGATTTATCGGCTACAAACTTGAAGTTCGGAACTCTGATAAAGATTTGTTTGTCGTGTTTTTCCCAGTTCCAAACCTGATTGTTCAGCATTTCGCCACCATATTGGGCTCTGGACTCTCTCAATGCTACTGGTGTTTGTGTAAATCTGGTCACCACCAACAAGTCTCTGCCCAATAGAGAATCAGGGATTTCAAAAAAGTATTTCTGATCTACTTTATATACGTTGAACAATCCTTCATCGGCTTTAGTACCGGCAGGGATAATTTCTGAAAACTTTTTGATGGTGCTTTTTTTGTTGGCTGCATTTTTTGCCGTGGTATCCTGTACCGCTTTACCGGCCATACTTCCCGGCCATTTTGTAGATTGTGCAAAGGCAGTGCCGCCCATTAGAACAGGAAATAGGAGGAAGAAAGCAGCCCTTGTCAGGCTGCTATTCTTTTGTTTAAAGGTAGATTCGAAATTCATGAACAGATTAAATTGATATTTATGTTTCTGAGGAGCTGGATTACCAGCCCTCGTTTTGTGGTTTAAGGTTTGGGTTGGTCGCGATTTCCGTTAAAGGAATAGGCTGCCAGTAATTTTTATCGGTAAACACCCTGCTGCCTGATTTTTTTGAGGCAAAAGTTAAACTGCCATTGGTCGCTTTGGTGATGGTTACACCGTTTACGGATTTGTTCAAGGTGTTGGCTGCTTCTTTCCATCGACGCAAATCGTTATAACGGGTCTGGTCTTCGAAAGCCAGTTCTATTCTGCGTTCATGACGGATTTTTGCACGCATTTCCGGTTGAGATAAGCCTGTAGGCAGTTCTGGCATTTTCGCTCTTTTACGAATGTCATTGATGGCCTGATAGACAGTCGCATCTGGTCCATTGGCTTCATTTTGTGCTTCTGCATAGTTTAATAGCACTTCTGCATAGCGCAAGATCACCCAATTGGTACTGCTGGTTACGTTCACATCTTTGTTGTAATCGAAATCTTCAGCGATGAATTTTCGGATGTAAAAGCCGGTAGGCGTTGGATTGGAAGTGGGCATGTCTTTCCCTTTAGTGAAGGTTTCTACTGCTCTTCCTTTAAAGCTGGCGTTGTTGTACAATACAGATTTTTCGAAGCGTGGATCGCGGCCCGCATAAGGATCGGAAGCCAGGTAACCAGATCCGCTTTCGCCGATCATTTTCCCGTTTTTCATTTCGTACTCATCTACAATTTCCTGAGTAGGGGCATTGGTACCTTTGCCGCCATATCCTGCCGGACTATTGTTCTTATCAAAGCTGTGTTGTTTCTCACCTTTTAATCCATTGTAACGGAATTCCAGGATCACTTCTGGTTTTACCAGCACATTCTTTTTCAGGAAAGGGTCGTTATAATCTGCTTGTAAGCTATAATAAGCGGTATTCATCACCTTTTTTGCGGCATCAGCAGCTGCCTGCCATTTGTCTAAACTATTGGCAGGGTTGTTTAAGGCACTTGCTGCCCATAGTAAAACACGACTTTGAAAGGCCTGTGCGGCAGCACTGGTAATGCGGCCGTATTCTGTGTTTGTCCAGGATGCAGGTAATTCTTCAGCTGCCTGAGCTAACTCAGCCGCGATGAAGGTCATTCCGTCCTGCTGACTGGTTTTAAAAGGCTTGTCCTGAGCTTCTTCTACTGGCTGTGCCTTTAGCAATAAAGGAACTTCCTTGAAGCTGCTGAACAATTGAAAGTAAACGAAGGCTCTGAAAAAACGTGCTTGTCCTAACATTTCTTTTCTTTGCGCAGGATTCAATACTGGTGCGGTTTCTGCTCTTTCCAGGAAGTAATTGATCTTTCTGATCTGTGCATAGCTGTCTTTCCAAAGGTTCTTTTGAGGAAAAGTAGTGGCATTGAAATCTCCGGTCAGGTAACCTGAGATCTTGCTTTCCTCGCTGCCAATCACCTGGATATCGTCTGTGATGGCGGCAGGCAGGTAAGTAGCCGTAAAACCACTGTTCATGAAGTTGTAAAACTCGTTTACAGACAATTTAATCAGTTCCGGATCTTCCCATAGACTGGCTTCCGAAATCAGGTTTAAGGGTTTTCTGTCCAGGAAATCTTTCTTGCAGGAGCTCATACTAAGTAAGCCTGCAAGGATGATGGTGGTGGTATATTTTGAAGGTATAAAGTTCATAATTGCTGATCTTTTCGATGAATAAATTAAAGGCCTAAACGAAGACCAAAAGAGAAAATCCGTTGTGGAGGGTAAGAGTTGGCAAAGGTGCCGGACGACTCAGGGTCGAACCTCTTGTTGTTACTGATCGTGAACAGGTTTTGCCCTTGTGCAGTCAGCGTCAAGGAAGAAACACCAATCTGTCTCAATACCGTTTTTGGAATGCTATAAGACAATTGTGCGGTTCTCAGCTTGATATAGTTTCCGTTTTTAACATAAAAAGTAGAAGGATATCTGTTGGCTTCATAGTTCGACAATAGTCTTGGGTAAGCCGCATCGGTATGTTCCGGTGTCCATCTGTCTAAATGTAATTCGTAGAAGTTGGTTAAATCGGCAGCCGGTGCATAGTTGATGTAAACCCCTGTAGAAGCCTGGAATAAGGCATCAGCAGAGAAGTTTTTCCATTTAAAGGCCAATGATAAACCGTAAACTGTTGGTGGAACGATGTATTTGGTTTCCACATCACGATCGGCACTGCCGCTAAACAATTCTACTACACCATCACCGTTTAAATCCACATACCTGATGTCTCCAGGTTTACCGCTTACTGGTGTAGCTCCAGGGCTGGTCAGGTATTTTGGCCAGTTGTCTACATCCTGCTGGTCTCTGAAAATACCATCTGCTTTCAGGATTCTTGCGGCGCCTACAGGGCGGCCTTCCTGACGTAATCCAGGCAATACACTTTCGTTTTCGCCATAATCTACAACCCTGCTTTTTGTGAAAGTCATGTTTAAACGCGCAGAGAAATTGACTTGCCCGATGTTGCTTTGGTGAGATAAAGCAAGCTCATATCCATAGTAATATTCTTTTCCAAAGTTCTCCAATGCAGGGCTCAATCCGAAGGTAGAAGGTACGTCGTAACCTCTGGAACGCAGGATGTCATATTTGGATTTGCTGTAATAATCCGCTTCGATCCCCAGTTTACCAGCCCATAACAAGGCATCTATACCGATGTCAAAAGCTTTTACTTTTTCCCAGGTAATATTGGTGTTTGGAACGGTCGTATTGGTGATCCTGGTCATAGGAGAGATGCCATTTCCAGTGCCAAATACATAACCTGCCGGGAAAAGACTGTAGTTGTAAAAGTAAGAATACAAGGAACCACCATCATTACCAAGTTTACCGTAAGAAGTACGGAGTTTCAACTCATTGATGAAGGGATAATGATCTTTAATGAAATCTTCTTCTGATAGGACCCAAGCCGCTGATAAAGACGGGAACAAAGCTCTTCTTTTTCCTTTTGGATAATAAGGGGAGCCATCGTATCTGAAGTTACTTTCTAAAATATATTTGCTGTTGTAATTGTAAATAAAACGGGCAACTGCACTTTGGCGTGCATTTTCCTGCGAGCTGCCTGAGCTTTTTTGGGTGCTTACATCGCCAAGGAAAAGCTGGTCCACACTGGCAACCGGGTAATTGCTTCTTTCTGCGATGATGTTTTCTCCTTTGAACTCATTTTGCTCATATAAAGCCAATGCCGTAACGGAATGCTTGCCAAATAGTCTTTTGTAGTTCAGGGAAACCTGTACGTTTACGTTGTCATTCAGCGAAACAGTTTCACTCAATGAAGCTTTTTCTGTCGCATTTTGCTGGGTATATTCATCCTTTAATGGATCTAATGAATACACAGGATAAGGTACCGTAAATGCTTTTGTCAATGAGTTGTTCTTGTCAACTGTCACCACTCCATTCGCAGAAAGACCTTTGATAAAAGGCAGCTGCTGTGTAATTCTAAGGGAGCTGGTAAAGATGTTTCTGCCTACTTTATTGTAGCCGGCACCTTCCAATGCATCCGCTAAAGGATTGCCTGAAAATCCAGAGAAAGCATATAAGCCATTGGAAAAACGGGCAGGGGATACCGATCCCAAAACCGACATTCTGCTGAAAATACTTTCCGCATAAACAGCTGGGTTTTTTGCATTTTCAGTGATGTAATTCAAGCCCACAGAAAGACTGGTAGTTGGCGTAACATCCAGGTCAAAATTACTGACTAAACCATAACGCTTCATTCCTGAAGTGCTGATGAGTCCTTGCTGATCGGTGTAAGTTCCACTGATAAAGTACCTGGAATTGTTGCCGCCACCGTTTAAACTCAGGTTATGTTTTTGTACAGACGCATAATCTTTAAGTACGGTTTTGTACCAGTCGGTATTTGGATAGCGATCCGGATCTGATCCATCTTTGAATTTCTGAATTTCCTCAGGGGTATATTTTGTTCTTGGAGAGCTTCCTTTTTCAGCCTTATCATTGTCGAACATCTCATTGTTCAAAATGGCATAGTTGTAAGAATCCAGGAATTTAGGCAGTCTTGTGGATTGCTGAATCCCGAAATTACCATTGTAATTCATGGATACTTTATTGGATTTTCCGCGTTTGGTGGTGATGAGGATCACCCCATTGGCACCTCTGGCACCATAAACAGCTGCCGAAGCATCTTTTAACACACTGATGCTTTCGATAGAATTGGGATCTAATTTATCCATCTCCATACCTACAATGCCCATACCTTCCCTGGCTACTCCATCAATCACGATCAGGGCTTCACCCATTCCACGGATTTTGATGGAAGAGCGGTCGCGGTCTGGAGTACCTGAAGTACTCATGTACGACACCAATCCAGTTACTCTGCCCATTAAAGTATTGGATACGTTTACGGCTGGTGATTGTGTCAATTCTTCTCCTTTGATCACACCGATCGCACCGGTTAATAGTTTCTTTTGCTGTGTACCGTATCCAATGACTACTGCTTCGCTCAATTCACTCATGCTCATCGTCATGGATACATTGATTTGTGTTCTCTTTTGGATAGCGACTTCTTCTCTTTTGAAGCCTAGATAAGAAAAGATTAGGGTCTGGTTGTCTTCTGCCTGGATTTTGTAAAATCCATCAGCGTTAGTGATGGCCACCGCTTTTCCTTCTTTCACCAAAATCGTAACACCAGGCAGTGGAATGCCTTTGTCGTCGGTTACTTTACCTTGGATCGTGATGAGGTTTGCCGCTGCAAGTGGTGTTTTCAATGCCGCTTCTTTCAGCTTCAGGACGATGATGTTTTTCTCCATCGTATAGGTCAGGGGCTGATCTTTGAAAATCTCTGTTAGCGCCGTGCTCAAAGCCGTGTTTTTCAAATCCACATTTAATGGTTTGGACTGGCTGATGACTTCGTTATTGTAGATAAAATAATAACCGGTTTGCTTTCTCAGGTCTTGCAAAACGGATTTTAAGCTGGTATTACGCTTAGAAATGGTGACGCGCTGCCCGTAGGAAGCCGTACTTACCTGTATACCCAAGGTAATCAGGATAATCAGTGATAGTTTCATGATAATGAATACTTTTCTTACGGTTTTTTGGCCATAAGGGGAAATGACTTTAGAATGTAGTCGTTCTTTCATAAATTTGAAATGTTTAGGTTTAAGTTGAAGGCTGTGCAATTCCAGTGAAAACTGGAAAGTTCTTTAGGGTAAGCCTGAGCATTGACCTTCCCGGCCGCGAACCGGGTTGGTTATTTTCTGACTCACCTGCGGTGGTGGTTTAAGTGGCAGGTTTCATGTGGTGTATTGGTTTGTGGTGGTGGTAGTTTGTTGATTTATTTTGTTTTTTGAATGATTACTTTGTTTTGTTCAATGCCAAATTTGACGCCTCCAGTGCCTTCCAGTACCCTTAGGAAAGTAGAAAGGTTGCTTTCTCTAGGAATTATCCCAGTGAAATAAAGGTTTGGTGCTGCGCCTTTATAGATCAGCTCTACATTGTACCAGCGCTCCATTTGTTTCATGACTTCCTGGGTTGGGGTGTTGTTAAACACAAAAGCATCGTTCTTCCAGGCGAGTACTTCTTCCAGATCTGCGCTGCTGATTTTAGCCGGGTTTTCATCAATAGTTTTCATTTGAGCCTGTTCCCCAGGTTTTAAAACCTGGTAGTTACTAGATTTAAGACGGCCTAATTTTACACTTCCTTCTGCAAGTGTAGTATTGATCTGCTGTTGATCCGCATAGGCATTGATGTTGAATTTTGTTCCCAGGACTTCTAAAATTTGTTGGTCAGCAATCACACGGAATGGCTGATGCTTGTTCTTTGCTACTTCAAAATAGACTTCTCCGCTAATCGTTACTTTTCTTTCACCCGGAAGGAAATTGGTAGGGAAGCGAATAGAAGAGGCGGCATTGAGCCATACTTTGGTGCCATCAGGCAGGATAATCCGGTATTGTCCACCTTTAGGAGTAGAAACAGTATTGTATTTTAAAGCTTCCGCATTGTCGGAAGGGGTGTTTTTTTGTTTGTTATAGGCCAATTGACCATCCTTGGTATTGCTGAAATTGATGTCTTTTCGCTGGGCAAGCCTGCCATTTGCGGCAGCATCTAAAACTACTTCGCTGCCGTCAGCCAATTTTAAAATCGCTTTGTTTCCGCCAGGTTTTACCTCATTTTTGAAAGTCAGCTGCTCGATAGGAGGGATGGATGAATGCTGCTGGTAAAAATAAACGGCAATTCCGCTGGTCAAAATCAGTGCTGCAGCAACCGCTATTTTCTGCCAGTTGAAATTGGATTTTTTAGGCTGTAAGCTAGTTGTATCCGGAATTAACTGATGTACAGGAGTATGATTCTGGTCAATTTCCTGTTCTATTTTGGAAAAGATGCGCTGATAAACGGCTTCTTCCTCCATTCCAGCTGCTGCTGGCCATTCTACGATTTCATTTTGTGGAGAACGGTACCATCTTAGCAATTGCTCCCGCTCTTCTTCAGTACAGGTACCGTTGATGTATTTTTGAATTAATATAGGAGTATCGTCTCTTTTCATGAGTATAGGTCTTGATTCCAGGCTAATTATAAGAGAGTACGCTGAACCCTGGTCTTACCCTTAGTGGGTAGTAAGAAAAAAGATGTTTTATTTTAAAAAGCGTGTTTTTGAGGGGTTGGGAGGTTTTTTTAGCCGTTATTTTAGGAAAAAGGACCAGGCAATCAGGAGTACTCCTGAGTTATTCAAGTCTTTTCTGATGGTTTTTAAAGCTTTACTGAGGTGTGCCTCGACTGTTTTTTCGGCAATGCCCATTTCTTTGGAGATTTCGGGAATGGTTAAACCGTCCTGGCGACTGTATTTAAAAACCAGTCTGCATTTTTCCGGCAGCTGTTCCACAATACCGTCAATGTATTCCTGCAGGAATTTTGCCTGGATCTTTTCTTCATCCAGGGCAACCAGCTCGGTTTGATAGTTTAATAAAGCCAGTTCCGCTCTTCTTTTTTGCTGATGAATGCTTTTGAAGACCGAAAACTTGACGGCAGTAGCTAAGTAATTTTCAAGGATGTTGATTTCAAGAACGGCTCTTCTGTTCCAAAGGCCGATAAATACTTCCTGAACAATTTCTTCGGACGCAGAATGGTCTTTCGTATAATTGTAGGAAACCGCAAGCAGTTTCTTCCAATAACGATTGAAGAGTGCTGTAAACGCAAGGCGATTGCCAAGACGCAGCTCCTCCAGCAGTTCCTGATCAGAAAAATTATGATAAACCCCCATATATCCCGAGGCTAATGTAGCGATAAAACCATTTTATTTTATTAACGATCAGTTTTATAGACATTATTTTTACAAGCATCTGCTCGGGTAGGCTAGGGAATGAGGTTTTATTTGGTCTGATATTCAGGCTGTTTTGAAAGGGGCTTGCCGGGGCCTTGTCCGGCATTAAGCCCTGTCAACGGGCATTTTAAACACTCGAGGATTCTTTCAACTGGAACCTCTTCCAGACCATTGGGCGACCTATCGTTTATCTTTTCTTATTCATTGTGATTCTATATTGCCTAAGAAAATACCTGTTTTTGATACGCCAGACTAGAAATTAGCGGTGGCGCTGATGAGCTTCAGGAAAAACCTGAGGGCAGCTTGAAACTATTTTGTAATAATTCTGTTGTTGGTAGCTCATATATAGTATAAACCTAAAAACAAGTAGCATTATGGCAATATCAAAAAACGGCCTTCATGGATGGCCAAGCGGTAAAATCGGAAATATAGTTTATTATGAATTGAATGGACAGCACGTGCAGCGCCGTATTGGCAAACCCGGAAAACAGAGTTTGAAGCAAAAGGCAAATCACCAGGCAATGGCTGTTACGACGCGTTTTTTAAACCACATGAAAGATTTCATCAACAACGGTTTAGCGCTGGAAGCTCGTGGGACAATCAGAAATCAGCATAATCTGGCGGTTTCACAGATCAAGAAAAATGCCTTACAGGGGGCATACCCAAATATCAGTATTGATTACAAAAATGTGCAGCTCAGCAAGGGAACTTTAGCCAATCCGAAAGACCTTCGAATGGAGAAAATCAATGGTGGCTTACAGATCAGCTGGGATTCTTCCTATAGTGCTGGAGCGCAGTATGATGACTGCTTTCAGCTGGCCGTTTGTTTTCCGGCGACCGGCAAGAAGAAAATAGAACTGAACTTCGCGAAAAGGATGGATGGAATGGCTTTTTTAGCGCTGACTGAGGAAGAATTGGGTAGATCTATGGAAGTTTACCTGTTTTTAAGTGCTGCTAATCATGATTCTGTTTCTGATACGGTTTATATGGGTAATTTGAATGGTACCTATGAAAGTCCGGAAATTGCAGCGGCAAAAGAAAAAATTCAAGCTGAAGACTTAAAGTTAACTGCGCGGTATGAATTGATTAGCGGGCAATATCGCGCGCAAATGGATTTAAAACCTGAAGAAAGGACCAGGGGTAAAGTTTTTCGAAATTTAGAAAAGGAATATCTGGTGCTGCTGGATCGATGGAGGTCCAGAAAAACAAAGGAAATGTAGGACTATCGTTTGTATTTCCAGTTTCTTGATTTTCCTTCGGAGATCCATTCTAGGGCTGTGCTCAATCTTTTTTGTCGGGTATCTTCGCTTTTGGCTTCAGTAATCCATTCCAGATATTCTTTTTTCTGAGAATAGCTGAAGTTTTCAAAATGCTGTTGGGCAGCAGGGACTTCGGCCAGACTTTTGGAAAAATAGTCGGGGATAGTTAATACTGTTTTTGGAGCTGCCGGCTTCTTGTCGACTTTGATGCCTTCTTTATTTAGGATCACCGCATTTTGGATATAGGTCAGGAAAATGTTTTTATCAGGTAAATCGGCAATGCTGGTGATTCTTCCCAGCTGTCCCATGGCCTGTGCTTTATCTTCGGAAAGGAGGTGATGAGGATCTGGTATTAATGAACTTTTCCAAAAGCCAAAAGCACAGTGGTTTTTAAAAGCAGCCATACTGCAGACGGTTCCTTTATAGTCGAAATGAGGGAAGCTCCATTTCATGGTTTCTATAATCTCTGGACAGGCTTCATGGACCAGGGCCCTGATGTGCTTTAATATGGGCTGTGCAAAATCGGCTGCCTGATCAATATAAACGTCTATTCTAGGGTCGTATTTTTCCATGGCTCCGCTTTTAAATGTAAGTTCTAAAATACTTAAAAAATAAATTACCTGCCAGGGCCTGTGTTATTTTTTAGTGCTCCTGCTCTTTTACATAATGCTGACACCATAAACCTGTTAAAAAAGCAGGTTTATGGTGATTTTATACTACTTTTGTTCGTGATAAGCGCAGCTTTCGCTGTGTCTTTTCTTATACATTTGTACCATTATCTCATAATACATGGATGCTAATTCAAAGCTGGCTATAGTTATCAACGACAATGATTTGTCTGCCGAACTTAAAGCCATAGCAAATAAAGTTCAGAACCAGGAAAGAATCACTTTCGATGAAGGCGTATATCTTTATGAACATGCCGAACTGGGCTACCTGGGTGTATTGGCGAACTATATCAGGGAGCAAAAACACGGTGATAAAACTTATTTTAACCGCAATTTCCATATTGAGCCGACCAATGTTTGTGTGTACGACTGCAAATTTTGTTCTTATTCCCGCTTGATCAAACAGCGTGAAGAAGGATGGGAAATGAGCGTAGACGGAATGATGGACGTGCTTAAAAAGTACGACAATGAGCCCGTAACGGAGGTTCATATTACTGGTGGTGTAGTTCCTAAGCAAAATCTGGAATTCTATAGTGATTTCTTCAGACGTGCAAAAGCACACCGTCCGGATCTGCATGTGAAAGCATTGACTCCGGTAGAGTATTATTACATCTTCAAAAAGGCGAAATTAAGCCATTATGAAGGGATGAAATATTTGCAGGAAGCGGGTCTGGATTCTATGCCAGGTGGTGGTGCAGAGATTTTTCACCCGGAAGTAAGGGAAAAGATTGCACACGATAAATGTAATGCAGAGCAGTGGCTGGACATTCATGAGCAAGCACATAAGCTGGGCATGAAAACCAATGCGACCATGCTTTATGGACATATAGAAAAGTTTTGGCATCGGGTTGACCACATGGAACGTCTTCGCCAGCAGCAGGATAAATCAGGTGGTTTTCAGGCTTTCATTCCTTTGAAATTCAGAAATCAGAACAACCAGATGGACAACGTGCCGGAGGTATCTGTGATTGAGGATTTAAGGAATTATGCAATTGCAAGGATTTACATGGATAATTTTGACCACATCAAAGCTTATTGGGCAATGATCAGCCGTCAAACTGCACAGCTTTCCCTAAATTTTGGCGTAGATGATATTGATGGTACTTTAGATGATACCACCAAAATTTACTCTATGGCAGGTGCAGAGGAACAGCATCCGGCAATGAATACCGAAGAACTAGTAAATCTGATCAAACAGGTGAACCGTAAACCGATAGAAAGAGATACCCTTTATAATGTAGTCACCGATTATACGGATGTTGTATTTGAAGGGGAAGCGAAACCACAGTATTATAAATTGCCGGTCATCAATTAATGGATAAAGAACTATATATCATCAGACATGGTGAAACCGATTTAAATAAGCAGGGCATTGTGCAGGGAAGAGGGATCAACAGTGATCTGAATGATACCGGAAGGGCACAGGCCGCGTCATTTTACAAGATGTATAAAGACGTTCCTTTTGATAAAGTATATACTTCTACTTTAAAACGTACGCATCAAACCGTTAAAGGGTTTATCGATGCGGGCATGCCCTGGGAGCAATTGTCCGGTCTGGATGAGCTGGCCTGGGGTGTTTGGGAAGGTAAAGCCAATGATGAGCATGCGATCGCTGCTTTTAAAGGGATGATGGAGAAATGGCAGTCGGGAGATTTCGACAGTCATTTTGAAGGTGGTGAAAGCCCGAATCAAGTAAAAATCCGTCTTCAGGAAGCATTAGAGGTTATCGTGAATGTGCCAAATGAGAAAAAAGTGCTGATCTGTATGCACGGTCGAGCGATGAGGTTATTACTTTGCCTGATTACTGGTAAACCTTTGAGCGAAATGACAGAATTTCCTCATCAGAATACGACGCTCTACAAAGTCGGACTGAAAGATGGTCAGTTTACCATTCTGGAGTTCAACAATACCGATCATTTAAAAACATTTCCAATTGAGTAAGATTAAGATTTCCGCAGTTTCTTATACCAATACCAAACCTTTTATGTACGGTATTGAGCATTCAGAACTGATCCATAAAATAGATTTAAGTTTAGATATTCCTACAGATTGTGCCGCAAAATTGATTCACAATCAAGTGGATATTGGCCTGATCCCTGTTGCTGCCATCCCTTTGGTACCCAATGCGAACATCGTTGCCGATTATTGTATCGGTTCTGTAGGTGCAGTAAATTCTGTGTTTGTATTCAGCAATGTGCCTTTTCAGGAGATTAAGACCGTAAAACTGGACAGTCATTCCCGGACTTCAAATCACCTCGCTAAGGTATTGCTGAAATTCCATTGGAAACAAGAGGTGAGTTTTACGACTGATCTGGAAGCCACAACGGATGCGATGGTTTTGATTGGCGACCGTACTTTCGGTAAAAAATCCGACTATGCATACGCTTATGATCTGGGAGAGGAATGGATGAAATTTACAGGTTTGCCTTTTGTTTATGCTGCATGGGTAGCCAATAAAAATATTCCGGAATCATTTATTTCAGAATTTAATCAAGCATTGGCTTTTGGCCTTTCTCATCGTAGAGAGTTGTTAAAAGAATTGCCAGAAATTGCAAATTTTGATATGGAAGATTACCTGTGTCATAAGTTAGATTTTGAGCTGACCGACAAGAAACGTGAAGCATTAACGTTGTTCTTATCGTATATAGAACAATTATAGAATTTATAGTTTTCAACAAAGCTTAAAGGTTAGCCATTCAGGTGTTATCTTTACAGTTTTGTAAATAAGATACATTTTGGCTAAAGACAAGACTAAAGAGACACCTTTAATGCAACAGTACAATGCGATTAAAGCAAAGTACCCCGGCGCATTATTATTGTTCAGAGTAGGCGACTTCTATGAAACATTTGGTGAAGATGCTGTAAAGACCTCCCAGATTTTGGGGATTGTATTGACAAGAAGGGGAAATGGACCCGGTGGGCACATTGAACTGGCAGGATTTCCACATCATTCTTTAGACAATTACTTGTCGAAATTGGTTAGGGCCGGACAAAGGGTGGCGATATGCGATCAGCTGGAAGATCCGAAAATGACCAAAACCATTGTAAAACGTGGGGTAACAGAACTGATTACTCCTGGCGTTGCTTATAGTGACAATATCCTGAGTCAGAAATCAAACAATTACCTTGCTGCCGTTTATTTCGATAAAACCGGTTTGGGTGTGTCCTTTCTGGACATTTCTACCGGAGAGTTTTACGTGGCTCAAGGCAATGAAGAATATATTGATAAGCTTTTACAAGGCTTTAAACCTACAGAAGTTATTTTTCAGAAGAGTAAGAGGAAAGATTTCCTGGAACTTTTCGGAGATAAGTTCTATACTTTCAGCCTGGACGACTGGGCTTTTACCAGCGATTATACGAACGAAACTTTACACAAGCACTTTGAAGTCAACTCCCTAAAAGGATTTGGTGTAGATAAGCTGTCTATTGGAACGATCGCCGCTGGGGTGATCCTTCATTATCTGAATGAAACGGAGCATAAGAACCTAAAACACGTCAGTGCAATTTCTCGCTTAGAGGAAGATAAATACATGTGGCTGGATCGTTTTACGATTCGCAACCTGGAACTGGTGAGCTCTAACAATGAAAATGCAGTCACGCTTTTTCAGATTTTAGACCAGACTGCTACCCCAATGGGTGCCCGATTGTTACACCGATGGATCATCATGCCGCTGAAAGAACTGAAGCCAATTCAGGAACGCCTCGGGATGGTGGAGTACCTGGTGAAAGATGAAGCTTTGGTAGAAAAATTCTTAGAACATATCAAGCAAATCGGAGATCTGGAACGCCTGATTTCTAAAGTTGGCCTGTTGAAAGTTGGACCAAGAGAATTGTGTCAGCTTAAAAAAGCATTGTACCATATTGAGTCGGTCAAAGATATTGCGAATGCTACGGAAAATCCATTCTTAATGGCATTGGCAGCACAGCTGGATCCTTGTTTGTCTATCAGAGAGAAACTGGAAAGGGAATTACAGCAAGACCCTCCAGCTTTATTGATCAAAGGAAATGTGATTGCCGATGGGGTGGATGAAGAATTAGACCGCTTGCGCAAGATCTCCTTTGGTGGAAAAGATTATTTAATAGAAATTCAAAAAAGAGAAGCCGCCATTACCGGTATTCCTTCTCTGAAAGTAGCCTTCAATAACGTTTTTGGTTATTACCTGGAGGTGACGCATACCCATAAAGATAAGGTTCCTACCGAATGGATCAGGAAACAGACCCTGGTGAGTGCAGAGCGCTACATCACACCAGAGTTGAAAGAATATGAGGAGCAGATCCTGGGGGCAGAAGAGAAGATCATGCAGATCGAAATCCGCCTTTATGGAGAACTAATGCAGCTGGTAAGTGCTTATATCAAGCAAATTCAGCTGAATGCGTTTTGTATTGCACAACTGGATGTATTGTTGTGTTTTGCCCAGCTTGCGGTGAAAAACCACTATGCGAAACCTGTAATGAATAAAGGCAAAGGCCTGGACATTAAAGGTGGTAGACATCCGGTGATTGAAAAAAGACTGCCTGTTGGGGAAGAGTACATTACCAATGATGTTTTTCTAGACAATGTCAATCAGCAGATCATCATCATTACGGGACCCAATATGTCGGGTAAATCGGCGATTTTAAGACAAACCGGATTGATCGTATTGATGGCACAGATGGGTTGTTTTGTTCCTGCTAAAGAAGCAACGATCGGTTTGGTCGACAAAATATTTACCAGAGTTGGGGCTTCAGACAACCTTTCTTCCGGAGAAAGTACGTTCATGGTAGAGATGAATGAGACGGCAAGTATCCTGAATAATATTTCGGAAAACAGCCTGATCTTATTGGATGAAATCGGTAGAGGTACCAGTACTTATGATGGAATTTCCATTGCATGGGCCATCGCCGAATTTCTGCATACGCATCCAACAGCTAAACCAAAAACTTTATTTGCAACGCATTATCATGAGCTGAACGAGCTGGCAAATACGATGAGCAGAATCAAGAACTTTAACGTTTCTATTAAAGAAGTGGGTAATAAAGTGATTTTCTTGCGTAAATTGGTGCCTGGAGGCAGTGAGCATAGTTTCGGTATCCATGTGGCTAAGATGGCGGGTATGCCTCCGAAGCTGATCAATAGAGCAAATGAGATCCTAAAAAAACTGGAGATCGACCGTACAGAGGGACAGAGCATAAAAGATAGCATTAAGAAAGTCCAGAATCAGGCGTATCAGCTGCACATGTTTGCAATTGATGATCCGGTACTGGTGAAAATAAGAGATACTTTAAATAACCTGGATGTAAATGTTTTAACACCAGTAGAAGCTTTGCTGAAACTGGATGAAATACAGCGCATCATTAAACAATAAACGATATGACCATTAATCAGACCGCTCTTAAAGGAAGATTTAAGTTGTTGCTGTTCTTAATGGTGTTGCTCGTTTTTTCTGCCTGTAGTACCAGGAAAAATACCAATGTAAATACAGCTGCCGCGAGAGCTGCGGTGGTGATGTCTCAGCTGAAAAGCAAACCTTTGTACCGTTTTATCAACGACTGGACAGGGGTAAGGTATCGTTTAGGTGGATTAGATAAACGGGGAATCGATTGCTCTGGCTTCGCTTTGCTGCTGCAAAAAAATATCTATGGCAATGAACTGCCAAGAAGGTCCAGCGACCAGGCCGCTGTGATCAGGACGAAAAGTATGGGGCAGCTGAAAGAAGGCGATCTGATATTTTTCTCATTCGGCGGTAGAGCTGTAGACCATGTAGGCGTTTACCTGAAAGACAATTTCTTTGTGCATGCTTCTACTACCCGAGGTGTGATTATAGACGATTTGAGTATGCCTGCTTATCAAAAAGCAATGGTTAAAGCAGGATCTATCAAAAACTAGCATTTCCTTTTTTGCAGATGTCCTTTTCTTTATCAGGCTGGCTTATTTTTTTTTGTAATTAACTGTTAGTCTGTTGGTTTAGGAATAGACAGGAACAAAAACAGGAAACTCCTGTTGTTATATTACATCAATTGTAATCATATATGACAGAGAGACACACTTATCAAACCGGAATCATAGGAAATTGCGCTTACCTCGCCCATGTGAATAAGAACACCAATATCGACTGGCTGTGCTGGCCTAGGTTTGACAGCAGCTTTGTTTTTGGTGGTTTATTGGACCAGGAAAAAGGTGGTGAATTTTCGATACTCCCGGCCGGTGAGTACTTATCAAAACAGTATTATCTGGAAAATACGAATATCATTTGTACCGAAATCAGCAATGAGGAAGGCAGTTATCGCGTTACCGATTTTGCTCCGCGTTTTCATCAGTTTGAACGCTATTTTAAACCGCTGATGTTGATCAGGAAGATAGAGCCTTTAACAGGGAACCCAAGGATAAAGGTAACCTGTAAGCCGGTCTGTGAATACGGAGGAAGGAAACAGAATATAAGCAGAGGAAGTAACCATCTTGAGTTTAGCGGGGATACAGAGGATATGCAGCTGAGTACCAATATCTCCCTGAGCTATATTGAAGATGAGAAGTATTTTGCTTTGAATGAGACAAAGTACCTGATCTTAACCTATGGGAATGAACTGGATGCGCCCATCATCAGCACTGCAGAGCGTTTTTTATTGGAAACAAAGAAATATTGGCGCACCTGGATCAAGCACTCTACGATCGTAGGATTTTATCAGAATTATATTATCCGTTCCGCATTGAC
This sequence comes from Pedobacter polysacchareus, assembly GCF_019802255.1. Classification (GTDB taxonomy): domain Bacteria; phylum Bacteroidota; class Bacteroidia; order Sphingobacteriales; family Sphingobacteriaceae; genus Pedobacter; species Pedobacter polysacchareus. Next base: position 197,472 of record NZ_JAHYSS010000005.1, read on the forward strand.
TTTAAAAATCCATCAGTATGAAGATACAGGTGCGATCATCGCCGCTAGTACCACCAGTTTGCCGGAATCACAAGGCAGTGGAAGAAACTGGGATTATCGCTATTGCTGGATGAGGGATACCTATTATGTGATCACTTCTTTAAATCATATCGGCCATTTTGAAGAAATGGAAAGGTATTTTAATTACATCACCGATCTTTCTTTTAGGGATGAAGAACGTTATCAGCCCCTATTCGGTATTGCCGGAGAACGGGTTTTGACCGAACATATCGTTCCTGATTTGAAAGGATATTTAGGAAATACGCCCATCAGAATTGGAAATCAGGCTTTTGAACACATTCAAAATGACATTTATGGACAGGTATTGATTTCTATGCTACCCCTGTATACAGATAAACGTTTTATTTATTCAGAAAGAAAGGATTCAGAAAAATGGCTGGATGCGCTATTGAAAAAGATTGAGCATACTATTGATGAAAAGGATGCCGGAATCTGGGAATTCAGAAATCTCCCGAATACCCATTGTTACACCAATCTGTTCCAATGGGCAGGGGCAAATGCCGCATTGAAAATGGCGAAAACCATTGACGATAAGCCTTTGCAAAAACGTGCGCAGCTATTAATCGACAAAGCAGCGCAGCACATTGAGGATTGTTATGATCCTGTACGCAAGGTGTATACCCATGCGGTGGGCAGCCCTTATTTGGATTCCAGTACTTTGCAGTTGATTTTAATGAATTATCTGGATCCGAATTCGCAAAGAGCGAAGGATCATCTGAGCGCTTTAGAAGCGGAACTTAAAGGCGCAAATGGGTTGTTTTATCGATACATTCATACGGATGATTTCGGTAAGCCGAAAACTACCTTCTTAATTTGCGCGTTTTGGTATGTAGAAGCCCTGGCCTGTGTAGGCAGACTCGATGATGCGATCAGGGAGTTCGAGTCCATCATTAAATATTCCAATCATTTGTTGCTATTTAGCGAGGATGTAGATGAAGTTGATGGCGGGCAGTGGGGGAATTTTCCACAAGCTTATAGTCATGTAGGTTTGATGAATGCCGCACATAGAATTGCAGTAAAGCTAGACAGACCTTCTTTTTTATAAGCAGGTTTTATATTAAATGCGCTGGTCCTTTTATTGGACCAGCGCATTTTTTTATTGGATGAGTTCTTGCAGCAGTGCTCTAACTTCTCTAAAATCTTTCAGATAGTAGCTTGCTGCGGAGATATTGCTGCCGACTTTAATGGTGTAGGCTTCTTCTGGGAGCGCTTTAAAAATATCCTCATCGGTATGGTCATCTCCAAGGGCCAGGATAAAATCAGGATTTTGCCCGTAAAGCCAATTTTGTGCGGCCTTCCCTTTATTCACCTCAATGTTCTTGAACTCTATAACCTTGTTTCCCGGCATCATCTGTAATCCTTTGTCGGCAATGACCATACGAAGGTGGTTGATGATTTCGTTGGCTCTGAGGGCTCCTAAGCCTTCTTCTACTTTTCGGTAATGCCAAACCAGGGAGTAACTTTTCTCTTCAATAAATGATCCGGGGGTACGGTCGGTGTAGGTATCCAGAACCAGTTTGATCTCTTGTTTCCATTTATCTGTGAGTAATGGGAGGGGTTTCCAATCGGTATGCTTGTATTTTTGCCATGCGCCATGTTCTGCAATCATATCCACATCTAAATGTCCAAACCACTGTTCTAAGGTTTGGTAATTACGGCCACTGATAATGATGACCTGGTTTGCAGGATCCATTGCCAGTTTTTTTAGAATTTCATACAACTCTTCATCAGGGGAAGCTTTGTTGATATCGGCATTAAAGCCAACCAATGTTCCGTCGTAATCTAGAAAGATATACCTGTCTGTCGCATTTTTATAATCATTTGTAATTTGATTTTTAATCGATGCCACCGCGTGTTTGGTATGTAATGATTCCTGCATCGTTTTGACTTCTTTTAATTTATCCATAAAGTTTTTCACCCAGAGGTGTATGTTGAATTTGCTGACGATTGCCCGCATACTTTTCATTCTACTTTGTTGCTCTTCTAAAGGCATATTAATGGCCTGAATGATGGTTTCAACCAGGTCTCCAATGTTATTTGGATTTACAATCAGGGCATCATTCAGCTCTTTTGAGGCGCCGGCCATTTCGCTTAAGATCAATACGCCATCTTCATTTACCCTGGAAGCGACATATTCCTTGCTTACCAGGTTCATGCCGTCGCGCATTGGCGTAACCAGACAGATGTCTGCAGCACTATAGATGGCGGAAAGGAATTCAATAGAAAATGAGCGGTAAAAATAATGCACAGGTACCCAGTTGATGGTTCTGAATTTTGCATTGATATTGCCCACCAACTGATCGATCTGGTCTTTCAATTCCTTATATTTTGGCACGGTATCCCTGGATGGGACTACAATCATATAGAGCGCTAGTTTTCCAATGTATTCTGGATGAGTCTGCAATAAAAGCTCTAAAGCCTGCAGCCTTTGTAAAATACCTTTGCTGTAATCGAGACGATCTATGGTCAGGATTGTTTTTATGTTTTTCAGGTTATTTTTAATGGAAACGGTGAATTTCGCCACTTTAGCATCTCTGGTCAGCTGGTCAAATTTTTCATTATCGATTCCCATTGGAAATGCTTCAACTACGACCTGTCGGTTCTTGTAGTTCAGGATATTGTCGGAAGGATTGCTGGACGACAAGCGGGAGGCTGCACTGATGAAATGTCTGGCATCATCAAAGGTATGGAAGCCTAGAAGGTCTGCCCCGAGCATCCCAGCGATGATTTCTTCCCTCCATGGGATGAGCCTGAAGATTTCAAAGGAAGGGAATGGGATGTGCTGGAAGAACCCAATTGTCAATAAAGGCAGTTCTTCCCGTATTAAATTGGGTAGTAATAATAGTTGGTAATCCTGAATCCAGATCTTATCGCCACTGGAAAGGTGCTGAGTAATTACCTGTTTGAATTTCTCATTTACCGTCTGATAGGAATCCCAATAGGATTGCTCGAAATTTGCATAGGTAACCAGGTAATGAAATACTGGCCATAAAATCTCATTAGAAAATCCCTCGTAATATCCGTTGATATCTTCGGTGGTTAAAAAGACTGGAATGAGGTTTAATTCTGCCAGTTTTTCGGTCACCTCTGCTTGTCTTTCCTCAGGGACTTCTATGCCTGGCCAGCCGATCCAAATGTTGTTGCCTTCTTTATAAATGGAGCCGAGGCCGGTAGCAAGGCCGCCTTCGCTGGGACTAAGTTGATAAACGCCGTTTTCTTCTGTTATTTTGACCGGTAGCCGGTTGGAGATGATGATGGTTTTACTTTCTCTTATCATTATACTAAATAACAACGCATTTTATTATGTTTTGTTTTGCTTTTTTTAACTATTGAGTATTTTGAAGCGGGTTTTATACGTGGTTAGCTTTCTTATTTGGTGTAAAAACACGTATTTTTTTAATATTCTTAAGATAAAAATAGTTTCTTTAAAGATTATTTTGGTTAATTGTGTATCATTGTATTCAATAGAATAGAGATCTTATGAAAGCTATAGCAGACAGAGTCACAGCATTAGAAGCTGCAATTCCAGAAATTTTGCGCACAATTCAGGAATTACAAGTTTTTATGGTTAAAGGTTTTGATGAAATAAACAGGAATTTGGTTTTAGTACAGGAGCGCCTAGATCGGTTGGAAGATCGGGTAGATCAGTTGGAAATTCGTTTAAGCACAAAAATAGAATCTTTAGAGGTTAAGCTAAATATGATGAAAGGAAATTCCGTGGCAAGTCTGGAAACCATAGATCGGAAGGTCAATCGGATGCAGGTGAATGTATCCGGGCAGCTGGAAATTATGGAAGAAAAGATGACCGTGCTGCAGGTCAATTTATCTGCAGGTTTTGACAGGATGGACACTAAGGTCGACTATTTAACAGTCGGGGTTTCTAAGATCAACGTGGTTACAGGTGATGAAGGGATTTTTGAGAACACAATAATTATCCCTAAAAAATAGAATGATCAGCCTATATTTGCTGATTAATCCTGAGAAACCATGATGCCGATGCCAAAACAAGAAGAGTCCTTTTGGAAAAAATACAAAAAGTTTGCGACTACAGAGATCCTGATGTACCTGATTATGATTATAGGGATTGCCTTAGGAATACTTATTCTCAGCTAGTGGTGTTATCAATCAGCTAATGTGGCTATAACTTATAAACCACTCTATTATGATCAGCCGCATTGATATCATTTATAAAAGTGCTGAATTCCTGGTATTGTTCAGCTGGATATGTTCCGTCTTTAAGGACCATTTTCCTTTTGTAAATCAGGGTTCTTCCTTCTAGTAGAATCGTTGCGTTATAACTGCCAAATGCAGAATTGATCTGTTTGTTTTTTGGCAAGGCTTCTAATTTAAAACCTTTAGGAAGAAGGTAAGTTAGTTCATCTTCATCCGTATACCCTCTATTGACGTAAACTTTTAAGGTCCTGTTTTTTACTTCTGGAATAATATTGGATTTATTAAATAGGTTGATTTCCAGATAAAAAAGCTGATTGTTTCTAGCTGCATATTTCTGGATGTCAAAATTAAAGGATGCTGTGGTGCTGGGGGCAGCGCTTTTATCCTGACTGAGTTTAAAATCACTGAAACTGATATTGTCTATATCGTAACTGCCTTTTAACAGCTTAAGTTGTTCGGATAGGGGTAGGCCGATTAAGTTGTTGTCATTGTCGTATTGAGCACCGCTATAAATAGTTTTCAGGTTGCCCTTTATATTTCCAAGGCTATCAATATCAAGAGTTGCCTTTCTGAGCAATCGATTCATGTCGGTTGTCAGTTTGGGTGTCCGCAGTATTTTACCGCCATCTGGTGTACAGGCGAAGACCGTTCTGTCTTCTGTGAAATCACCAAGAAAGCCGAAGGGACTTTCTGAGCTGGTACATTCTAACCAGACGGTATCCGTTTTTAGTGGAACTGCTAAAATGATATGGTTGCCCTGGTCCATACTTGCAAAATCGAGGTCTATATCTTTTCTAGTACTTCCAGCATTTACCACACAATACAAAGAAGGAATACCCACACTCTTTAACAGGGTCTGTGTATAGTTGACTAATGCTTTACAATCTCCATAGGCCAATTGCTGTACTTCTGCTGCGGGCATCGGCTGAAAACCGCCAATTCCTATTTGTACACTAATGTATCTTGTTTTCTTCTGGACATATTCATAGATTTTTTTCGCTTTTTCACGGTCGTCATTAATACCAGTAACCAGTCTTTTTACTTCCTGAATAGTGGCTTCCGGGAGCTGCTGCCTGTTTTTAATCAGGTCATCATAAACCCATTTTCCCAATTCTTCCCAATTTTGATAGCTGCCTTTATAGCCATAATAACTGAATTGTTTTGCGGCAATCTTAACTGATACTTTGTAATTGTCAGGGTCGGGCGCAAAGGGTTCCTTTTTCATCGCAGACTTATTACTGAGCTGCCAGGTATAGGTTTTTGTTTTCTCGGTACTGATTACTTCCACCTTTCCTGGGTAATTGTTTTCTTTGATTCGGATTTCCTCCTCAGGCTTAGTTATAAAATGATATTTACTATTTTCTAAGGATTGATCAGGATATGGGTTAGGGTACCAATCCGGAAGAATGAGGTTTTGTTTGTTTTTCAATTCATATTCATAAACAATCGTATAAGGATAGCTGAGTACACGCGGAACATAATACTTGACCCGGTAATCCACATATAAACTTCCATTGCTTACGGCACTTTCATCGCTGAAATCACTTTGTGTAAATTTATAAGCCAGCGCTCCAAAGGCATCGAGCATTTGGCCTTTTATACGTTGAATTGTCGTGCTTTTATCGTAATGTAAAGCCAATTCTGCTTTAGCATCTCCATTTTTATTCCATACGGTAACCACCTTTTTAACGCTCATCATTACCTGGTCTATACCTTTCATTTCCACGGTCGTTTCCATATCACGGATCACGGAGTTGGCGTTGATTTTTAGGTTCGCAGGTATTTTATCTACGGAATAGCTGGATTGGGAAAAACCGGATATACCTGTCAATAGCGTCAATAAGATTAGGAACAGCTGCTTCATTATTTTGCTTTTTTAAGGATAATATCCGTTTTTTGATTTTGAATTATCTGACTATAAAACTCTTTTAAAGAGAAGTATTCCGAAGGATCATAAATTGGTTTATTGAGCTGCAAGAATTGGCTAAAGCTAATGACATGATCAGAAAAGTTAGTGCTGGTCAGGTAACGGCCTCCGTTATCAGGCAAGCCAATGCTCATGTCTTTTGGCTGATCTGCCAGGCTGAAATCATCAGGGACATTTAATATGATCGTGACACGACGCTCGGAAGCGGCACCTAAATCTACCGGATAATTTCTTTCACTGAGGTTGAAAGGATTTTTGCTGGTCCGGTCAATGAAGAAGGGATTAAAGAAAATTTGGGATAGGCCATCGCTTTCCTGAGAATTGATCAGCAATTCATATTTCTCTATCAATGTTAGGTTAAGGCTATCTACATTAATGATCTCATGGTTGGTAATGCTAATCTTTGGCATTTTTTCATCTAGTTTCTCTACATATTCAGCAATGGTACCTGCAGCTTCAATTGCTTTTCTTTTTTGTAATGCGGAGTAGCCGGTAGAATAAGTAAGGAGTTCTCCTTTTATCTTTCCATCTTTTGTTAATGTGGCTGTGAAATTATACCGGATATAATCTTTTTGGCCAGAGCTGATGTCGTACCAGTAGGATGGCTTTTTCAAGTTAATGACCCTTCCTTGTCCGTTCATACAGTGTAATGGAAGCATGCCAAAAGGTAAAAGAGGGACTGAAGCATCTAATAAATAACTTTTCTCTCCAATATTTAATTTAACGACTACATAGTTGAAATTACTGATGACAGGAAATATCTTGTTCAGCTCACCATTATTTCGGGTAGATAAAATGAGGGCTTCCGCATCGAGATCTGCAGCGCTGAGTGCAGAAATTAAAGCCAGATTGATATCTCCGGTATTTCCAGAATGGCTTTCTAATGCTTTTTTTACAGCAGTTTCGCTGTATATGCCAATATATCCGTTAGATTTTATGTTTTTCGCGATGTAATTATAGATGGCCTGCGCTTTTGAAAGATCATCTGTAGTGTGCTTTAGAATCTCAGGCATTAATTCTTTGAAAGCATCTTTCTTTTTCATCTGTGCGCCAAAAGATCGATCGGAAGTCAACTCATTGTCTACATTTTTCCAGGTTTTCGTAACATTGACTTTTCCTCCTGTTAACAACACGTAATCAGAAAGCTCAAAATAGATGGCGGAGATAAAATTGGTGGGCGCAGTCATGTGTTCCTCTTCTATAAAGGCAGGAATGTTTTCCATAGTATAGGTCATCTTTGAGCAATCAATCTGGGTACCATTGATTCTCAGACATTCTTTACTGATTTCTGCTTTTGTGTCTTTGAGTTTTAAAGCGCCTCTAAGTACCACATTGTAATTGTATAAAGCAGGTATGGAGGCAATATACTGACTGTGTAATTTTGGGATATCAGTTTGAAAGTTCCAGCTTTTAAAGTTGAAAATATAAGGAATGTGTACGGTATAGCTATATTCAATGATACTGCCGTCCATGATATTGGGCAGCGTGAATTTGGTATTGGCGGAGTACTTACTGACTTTTTCGTTAAATACTTTTTTTAGATCCAGCTGGCTTTGTTTGAACTGACCATCAATGAAGTTAATGGTGACTGCTTTTAGCTCAGATACCTGATCTGGCACATCGTTGTAAATGTGCTGCGGGATGCTGATGTTTGCTTGTTCATAGCCTTGCTTATTAAATATTTTCAGGCGTACATGGTAACGGTAAGCGACAACAAGCCTGCCTCCTCCAGCGTCTTCTTCTATAGCAGCAGTACCAAATTCCCGTAGGACAATCGCATTTGCATTGGAATCAATAACGGTGTTTTTCAGCGCAATGTCTTCATGTGTAATGGCTGCAAAAGGAAAGTCCTGAGCGTAAGTAGGGAGTGCAGCCAGGAGTAGAAAGGCACAGCATAAAAGGTATTTCATAAGAGCGTGTAATTTGAACGAGCAAGTTAAGTTACTTTAAGCTAAAAAAGAATTTTTGACGTTAATTAGATTAAGGATTCTACTTTACTTTCTTAGAATGGAATTCATTGCCATGGTATTTAGTACATTACTAAATAAGTTCAGGTTTAATGGATGATTTTTACGACTTTTGAAGCGCTACCAAAGCGTTAAGAAAGGATTCTTTAGGATTCAAACCTTTAAAAATAGCAACATATACGAATGAAATTAAATTTAAACCGCCCTCTTGCTTTTTTTGATCTGGAAACTACAGGTGTTAATGTAGGTGCAGATCGCATTGTTGAAATTGCCATTTTAAAAGCGATGCCCGATGGTACGGAGCAGATCAAAACGATGCGCATCAATCCTGAAATGCCAATTCCTTTAGCTTCTTCCCTGATTCATGGGATTTATGATAAGGATATTGCCAACGAACCAACCTTTAAAGAGGTAGCCGCTGAACTGGCTGAGTTTATTGGAGATGCTGATCTTGCAGGTTACAATTCCAACAGATTTGACATTCCGGTATTACTGGAAGAGTTTTTAAGAGCAGGAGTAGATTTTGATATGTCTGACAGAAAGTTTGTTGACGTACAGAATGTTTTTCACCAAATGGAACAACGCACCTTGCGTGCTGCATATAAATTTTATTGCGATAAAGATATCGTAAATGCACACTCTGCTGAAGCAGATATTACCGCTACTTACCATGTATTGCTTGCGCAGATTGAGCGTTATAAGGATACTGAGTTTGAAGATAAACAAGGGAATATCTCTAAACCGGTTCAGAATGATGTAGATGCGCTGCATACTTTTACAAATATGAACAAACCAGTAGATTTTGCTGGCAGAATGGTATTCAATGAGCAAGGACAAGAGACTTTTAACTTCGGCAAGCATAAAGGTAAAACTGTAGAACAGGTTTTTGATACTGAGCCAAGTTATTATGCCTGGATGAGACAAGGAGATTTTCCTTTATATACCAAGAAAAAGTTAGAAGAGATCTGGGCCAGATGGAACAAGAAAAAGGAACAGCTGAAACAGGAAAAACAACAGCAGACGGTGGTGAATAAGCCTAAGCCAGCTGTAAATTCTGGAGCAAGCAATGTAGTTAAACCTGCAGCTGCAGCATCAGCACCACAACAAAAAAAGCCGAAACCAGCAGTTGAAGTAACTAATGACATGCTGGAACAACTGAAAATGAAATTCGGTAAATAAAGAAAACCCAAAAGAAGAAAAAGAGGCTGCCCGGAAGTTAAGAAAACTTTAGGCAACCTCTTTTTTGTTAAAACAACATTTATATGATGATCAAAAGAATTTCGTTCTTTATCCTTTCTATCGGATGGTCTGTTGTAGCCACTGCGCAGCAAAGTTTACCAATCCCGCCGGAAATTCAGGCAGCTTACACTAAAGGAACCAGGGATGTTTCTGGAAAACCAGGTCCTAAATATTGGCAGAATACCGCCAATTATGATTTAAAGGTGAACTTTAATCCGGGAACGAGAGCGTTAAAAGGAGAGGTAGAAGTTGTTTATCATAACAATAGTCCGGATACCTTAAAACAATTGTGGTTTAAACTGTACCCAAATCTGTATAAAAAAGGGGTGGAGCGCAATACTAAATTTAATAGCCGCGACTTAAATGATGGGGTAGATATTTTAGCCATGCAGGCGGATGGTCATCAGCTGGATAAGAAAGCGATTACTATCGATGGGACTAATATGCAGGCTAGTATTGCTGCCCTGGCACCAGGAAAATCTATTAAGCTAAAAATCAGTTATCAATATGATTTGAACAAAGGTTCTCACATGCGCACCGGACAAGTCGATGAAGGTTCTCATTTTGTAGCCTATTTCTTCCCTCGGATTGCAGTGTATGACGATATTGAAGGCTGGAATAAATATTCTTATACCGGAGATGTGGAGTTTTACAATGACTTCTGTAATTTCAAGGGGGAGATTACCGTTCCGAAAAACTATGTGGTTTGGGCAACAGGTGATTTAATGAACTCAAAACAAGTGCTGCATAAAGAGATTGCAGCACGTTTGGCGAAAGCGGAAAAAGAAGATGCGGTTATAGATGTAATCAATGACCAGGACTTAGCCAATAAAGCAGTGACTGCAGATCAAGCTTACAATACCTGGAAATTTGACGCTAAAAATGTGACGGATTTTGTGTTTGCCACCAGTGATCATTACCTGTGGAAGTCGACCAGTTTGGTGGTTGATCCTAAAACGGGTAGAAGAACAAGGGTAGATGCGGCTTTTAATCCTATTCATAAAGATTACTATGAAGTGATCGATTTCGCCCGTCAGACGGTACATGCAATGAGTTATACTTTTCCAAAATGGCCTTTTCCATATGCACACGAAACGATTTTTGATGGATTAGACCAGATGGAATACCCAATGATGGTGAACGATAATCCGGTAGCAAAAAGACAGGATGCCATCACACTTACAGTTCATGAAATTTTTCATACCATGTTCCCTTTTTATATGGGCATCAATGAAACCAAGTATGCCTGGATGGATGAAGGTTGGGCAACCATCGGAGAATGGCTGATTGGACCAATGATCGACACCACAATGGTGGATGAATATGGGATTGCACCTACAGGAATGACTTCAGGTACAAAAGATGATACCCCGATTGTGACTTTAACTACAGAACTTAAAGGTTCAGGAACATTCACTAATTCTTATCCAAAACCAGGACTGGGTTATTTATTTGTGAAGGATTACCTGGGAGACGAATTGTTTCTCAAAGCCCTGCACCATTATATTAAATTGTGGAATGGAAAACATCCGATGCCATATGATTTCTTCAACAGCATGAACGAGGGTTCCGGGAAAAACCTGAATTGGTTCTGGAAACGCTGGTTTTTTGAAGAAGGAGTGACAGATATGGCTATTGAACGTGCCGATAAAGTAGCGGATGGCTATGAGATTACCATCAAGAATAAGAGCAATAAACCTTTGCCAATTGATTTAAAATTCACTTATGATGATGATACGACTGAAGATCTTCATAAAAGTATTGGAATATGGGAAAAGGAAGCTGCTCAGGTAACGATTAAACTAAAGACAGCTAAGAAACTGGAGAAAGTGGAGTTGGGCAGTGCTCATGTGCCAGATAAAGATAAATCGGATAATATGCTGCGTCTTTAATCAGTGTAATTATAATTTATTCAATAAAAAAGCACCATTTTCTAATGGTGCTTTTTTTGAGCATTTTAGTTGGTTTTTTTTATAAAATCTATATTCCGGGTTAAGCCTTTAAATTTTGTACGTTTTACGGCAGAATTCTTAAATATCGTCTTGAATACATCCTCAGTAATGTCCATCCAATCTTCTTTTTTCATGTTCAGTAAAGTCTGATTGGCTTGGAACTGAGGTTCAGTATGAGGCGTAGAAAATCTGTTCCAGGGGCATACATCCTGACATATATCACAGCCAAACATCCAGTTTTCCATTTTATCATTAAATGATTTCGGGATTTCTTCTCTGAGTTCTATGGTGAGGTAAGAAATACATTTTTTTGCATCAATAATAAAAGGGGATAAGATGGCATCGGTAGGGCAGGCATCAATACATTTTGTACAGGTACCGCAATGGTCTGTTTGAAAAGGCTGGTCATATTCCAGCTCCAGGTCTACGATCAGCTCAGCGAGAAAAAAGAAAGAGCCACTTTTTTTATTGATGAGGTTGCTGTTTTTTCCGACCCAGCCAATACCGGCACGTTTTGCCCAGGCACGATCTAAAACGGGAGCTGAATCTACAAAAGCACGACCAGACACCTCGCCGATTTCCTCCGAGATAAAGTTCAGTAATTGAAATAGTTTCTCTTTGATCACCAGATGGTAATCCATGCCATAAGCATATTTTGATATTTTTGGTGCTTCAGGATCTTGCTGCTGACTTTCTGGGTAATAGTTGAGCGTCAGGGAAATGACAGATTTGGCATCATCTACCAATAGCCTTGGATCCAACCTTTTGTCGAAATGATTTTCCATATAATTCATCTCTCCATGGTACTCTTTTTTGAGCCAATTTTCCAATCTTGGTGCTTCTTCCTCCAGAAAACCTGCTTTGGCAATGCCGCATTGCATGAAACCTAGTCGGAGGGCTTCCGCTTTAATTAACGCACTATATCTTGCCGCATTGTTCAACATCTGATACAAAGATAGGATTTACCAATAAAACCTTTTAAAAGATGCAGTGTTATTAATATAGACCAAATCTATGAATACAATGGAAAATCAAAATGATGAGAATGGCCAAGAGCCACTAAAACCACATAAGCCCATAGAAACAGATTACTCGAAGCACCAGGATGATCCCGGACCTCCTCGCAAGGCAGTGGATGAATATGATGAGAATGGCGCAGCGGTTGCGCTAAAATGGATTATTCCGGTATTGATTATTGCATTACTCATTTACTGGCTGTTTTTTAAGTAGCACCAAAACCATAAATAGTTATGGTGCTACGCTGAGCTTTTAATAAGAGCATGCAGCTAATTTCAGGCTTGTTTACTATTTAAGTAAACGCACTTCGTAAAGATCCTTACGTCGATCTTTCAGGATTCTTACTGTTCCAAAGTGATGAATTTCATCTAATAAGTGAAGATCCACATCCACTACCAACATCATTTCTGTATTCGGTGTTGTTTCTGCTTTTACTGCATTGGTTGGGAAAGCGAAATCTGATGGTGTAAATACCGCAGATTGCGCAAACTGGATGTCCATATTGTTTACCTTAGGTAAATTACCCACACAACCTGCAATAGCCACATAACATTCGTTTTCTATCGCCCTTGCCTGTGCACATCTTCTTACCCTGGTGTAACCGTTTTGAGTATCCGTAAGGAAGGGTACAAACAGGATCTGCATGCCCTGATCGGCATAAATTCTGCTCAGTTCCGGGAATTCCACATCATAACAGATTAGAATTCCTACTTTACCACAGTCGGTATCAAAAACCTGGATTTTATCACCACCTACCATTCCATAGTATTTCTGCTCATTTGGGGTAATGTGAATCTTTCTAAATTCATCTGTTTTTCCGCTTCTATGGCACAAGTAAGTCACATTGTAGAGTTTGTTATTCTCTAATACCGGCATACTTCCGGATACTATATTTACATTATAGGATACGGCATATTCCTGCATTCTAGCTACAATCTCTTCGGTAAATTCTGCTAATTTGCGCATGGCCTCCATTTCTGGAAGGGCGTTATAAGGTTCCAGTAATGGCGTGTTAAAGAATTCAGGGAACATGATAAAGTCCGACTGGTATCCGCTTACTGCATCCACAAAGAATTTCACCTGCTCATAAAAGCCTTCAATATCTGGGAATAAACGCATTTGCCACTGCACCAATCCGATTCTAATCGTTTTTGCAGAACGTGCAGAAGCATCCACACCTCTATAGTAAATGTTATTCCATTCTAAAAGCGTTGCATAATCTTTGGATTCATGATCTCCTGGAAGGTAGTTTTTCAATACTTTTCTAACGTGAAAATCATTAGAAAGCTGGAAGGTAAGGGTAGGGTCGAAAATCTCTTTTGCTTTTACCTTATCGATATATTGTCTGGGGGTTAAAGTATCTGCGTATTGGTGGTAGTTTGGAATTCTGCCACCTGCAACAATGCTTTTCAGGTTTAAAGTTTCGCAAAGTTCTTTTCTGGCTTCATATAACCTACGTCCTAATCTTAGTCCACGGTATTCTGGATGTACAAAAATCTCTATGCCATACAGTACATCGCCTTCTCTATCGTGTGTAGAAAAGGAATAGTCGCCGGTAATATTTTTGTATGTATGTTTATCGCCATATTCGTCGTAATCTACAATAATAGATAAGGAACACGCCACTACTTTATCATCTACAGAGATACAGAGCTGACCTTCAGGGAATAGTTTAAGCAATCTTTCGATGCTGGCTTTGCTCCATATCTGTCCGCCTAATGTATCGTAGGCCTGGCTCATGGATTCCTTTAAATCATTATAGTCTGCTAAAGTTAGTTTTCTTAATTCTATGTTCATATACCTAAAGTTTAGGAGATCAACACAGAAATGATGCCTAAAGCGGTTAATCGACTAAAATAGTTGACCGGTATGTCCTGGAAAGTTCTTTTTCAGGTGCTTATAAGCAGCCTCTGTCACCTCTCTTCCACGTGAAGTACGCATCAGGAAGCCTTCTTGAATTAAGAACGGTTCATAAACTTCTTCAATGGTACCTTCGTCTTCACCTACGGCAGTGGCAATGGTTTTTAACCCTACCGGACCACCTTTAAACTTGTCGATAATGGTTACCAGGATTCTATTGTCCATTTCGTCCAGTCCGTGTTCATCTACGTTTAAGGCCTTTAGTGCATATCTGGAAATGGCGGTGTCAATCTGTCCATTGCCCTTAATTTGCGCAAAATCACGGGTACGTCTGAGTAAAGCATTGGCAATACGAGGTGTTCCCCTGCTGCGGCGTGCAATCTCATAAGCGCCTTCTTCGGTGATTGGTGTTTTTAGAATGTCTGAAGAGCGCAGGACGATGGTAGTCAATAACTTCGCGTCATAATAAGCCAGACGGGAGTTGATCCCAAACCTTGCTCTTAGCGGCGCGGTAAGGAGTCCGGAACGGGTAGTGGCACCTACTAAAGTGAAAGGGTTGAGGCTGATTTGTACGGAACGGGCATTGGGGCCACTTTCTAGCATGATATCGATTTTGAAATCCTCCATTGCAGAGTATAGGTATTCTTCTACCAATGGGCTCAGCCTGTGAATCTCATCGATGAAGAGAATATCACCTTCGTCAAGACCAGTTAATAAGCCGGCAAGGTCGCCAGGTTTATCCAACACAGGGCCTGAGGTAACTTTAATCCCTACACCCATCTCGTTGGCAATGATATAGGAGAGCGTGGTTTTGCCAAGTCCCGGAGGACCATGTAATAAAACATGGTCTAAAGGTTCTCCGCGTAACTTTGCAGCCTCTACAAAGATCTTTAAGTTCTCCATGATCTTTTCCTGTCCTGTAAAGTCTTCAAATGCCTGCGGACGCAATACTTTTTCAATATCGCGTTCAATAGGGGTTAAACTTTCAGCGTTCGGGTCCAGATTCTCGTTCATGGGGTAAAGTTAGTATAAAAGGCTTAAAATTGATATTATTTACTAAATTTATTAGCCACAACGGCATCTTTTATGCCATTTGAATAGTTGTAAAAGCCTTCTCCGGATTTCACTCCTTTATTTCCGGCGGTCACCATATTGACCAATAGTGGGCATGGTGCATATTTAGGGTTTCCAAAACCATCATGCAGCACGTTTAATATCGCCAGACAAACATCAAGGCCGATAAAATCTGCCAGTTGAAGTGGTCCCATTGGATGTGCCATTCCCAGTTTCATTACCGTATCAATTTCGGCAACGCCAGCTACACTTTCATATAGCGTATAGATCGCTTCATTGATCATAGGCATTAAAATACGGTTGGCTACAAAGCCCGGATAGTCATTCACTTCCACAGGCGTTTTGGCCAGTTTAGTCGACAATTCCATTACTATCGCAGTGGTTTCATTGCTGGTCGCGTATCCTCTGATCACTTCAACCAGTTTCATCACTGGAACAGGATTCATGAAATGCATACCAATGACTTTATCGCCGCGATTGGTTACTGAAGCTATTTTAGTAATAGAAATAGAAGAAGTATTGCTGGCCAGTATCGCTGCTGGTTTGGCAAAACTGTCGAGGTCTTTAAAGATTTTCAGCTTAAGGTCCAGGTTTTCTGTAGCGGCTTCCACGATCAGGTCAGCATCGGCAACGCCAGCCTTCATATCTGTGAAATTAACGATGTTTTTAAGGGTATTAGCTTTGTCGGCTTCCGTAAGGGTACCTTTAGCCACCTGGCGATCCAGATTCTTAACAATCGTCCCGATGGCACGTTCTAAAGCCTCATTGTTGACATCAATTAAGTTTACCTGATAACCAAACTGCGCAAAAGTATGCGCGATTCCATTGCCCATTGTTCCTGAGCCAATCACTGCGATGTTCTTCATTTATGTTTCTTTAAGGTAATAAGTTATGGCGCTAATCTATTGATAATCCATGAACCTTCCACCAAATGGTAATTTATTCGGTCGTGAAGTCGACTTGGGCGGCCCTGCCAGAATTCAATATGCGTTGGGCTGAGTAAATATCCTCCCCAATGCAGCGGACGAGGGATTTCCTGACCTTCAAATTCAGC
Source organism: Pedobacter polysacchareus (assembly GCF_019802255.1). Classification (GTDB taxonomy): domain Bacteria; phylum Bacteroidota; class Bacteroidia; order Sphingobacteriales; family Sphingobacteriaceae; genus Pedobacter; species Pedobacter polysacchareus. Next base: position 213,795 of record NZ_JAHYSS010000005.1, read on the forward strand.
GGTTAATTGTTTCACCTTTTCTTCCAATACTTCTCTGTTTGGGATTACACTGCTTTGTGGAGAGGCTGTGGCTCCAATCTGGCTGCCTATCGGGCGTGAATGAAAATAATCTGTAGAATCTGCTGCTGCGATTTTGTTCACTAAACCGTCAATGCGTACTTGTCTTTCCAGCTCCGGCCAGAAGAATACTAAAGAAGCTTGTGGGTTTTCAGCCAGGTCTTTTCCTTTATCACTGTTGTAATTGGTAAAGAAGACAAAGCCATCTTCGTCGAAACCTTTGAGCAGGAGAATGCGTGCGGAGGGTTTTCCGCTGGCATTTGCCGTCGCGAGGGTCATCACATTTGGTTCAAATAATTTGGCGTCTACCGCTTCGGTAAACCATTTCTTGAATTGCAGGATGGGATTGCTTTCCACATCAGTTTCGGCCAGTTCTGCTGAGCGATATTCCTGTCTTAGGTCTTGTAGATTTTGTTTATTCAGCTCCATGTACAAAAATAGGTTTTAGTTTATTTAATATTATCGCTAAATTTCCGAAATGTTAAGTCGATTAGCGCCATCAGCAGGTAAATTATTAATTTCGGAGCCATTTTTAATGGACCCTAACTTTAAACGTTCTGTAGTTTTTATGACGGAACATCAGGAAGAGGGAACGGTTGGTTTTATTTTAAACCATAAAAGTTCTTTGTTGCTGAGTGATCTGGTGCCTGATTTTACAGGAGGTGATTTTCCCGTGTTTCTGGGCGGACCGGTGGCGGTAGATACGATTCATTTCATTCACCGTTGTGCGAATCTGTTAACAGATGGAGAGGAAATTGCAAAAGGGATTTACTGGGGTGGCAATTTTGAGGCTTTAAAGGTGCTGGTGAACAGTCACCACATTAAACCGGAAGATATTAAGTTTTTTATTGGCTATTCTGGATGGTCTGGAGAACAGCTGGAAGAAGAAATGAAAGAGAATACCTGGATTGTATCCGACCAGTTTGATGCTGATTTGGTATTCTCTAACAATGAAGAGGAGTTGTGGAAGGAAGTGATCATTAACCTCGGACCTAAATACGCCCATGTCAGTAATTTCCCTCAGAACCCTAATCTGAATTAATTGAAATCGGATCTGATGGATCCGATCTTATGCTATTTTAGGCGTAATTTTCAAGATCGATTGCGCTTTCTTCAATTTTTTTCTTTAAATCATCTTTATACTGTTGCATTTTTGCAGAAAGGTCCGGATTTGCAGTCGCTAAGATCTGCACAGCCAATAAACCTGCATTCTTAGCTGCGTTTAATGCTACGGTAGCCACAGGAATACCATTTGGCATTTGAAGGATAGAAAGGATAGAATCCCAGCCATCAATTGAATTAGATGATTTTACAGGCACACCAATTACAGGCAGGGTAGTGATCGAAGCCACCATACCAGGTAAATGTGCTGCACCACCTGCACCGGCGATGATCACTTTTAAGCCTCTTGATGCTGCATCTTTCGCATATTCGAACATTTTTTCAGGTGTACGGTGAGCCGACACAACGGTCATTTCAAATTGGATACCGAATTCTTTCATGACATCGGCTGCGTCTTTCATGATATGAAGGTCAGACTTGCTGCCCATTATAATACCTACTTGTATGCTCATTAGGAAATAACTTTTAGTGTTTCTTTGATGTAATTGGCTTTTTCAATTGCTTTCTCGCGGTTTTGATCTACAATCGTGATGTGTCCCATTTTGCGGAAAGGTTTGGTATATTTTTTACCATAAAGGTGAACGTAAACGCCATCTATGGCCATTACTTTTTCTAATCCTTTGTATTTGGCTACGCCATTGTGGTTTTTCTCTCCCAAAAGGTTGATCATCACCGCATTGTTTGTAGCGCGGGTATCTCCCAGAGGAAGGTTGAAAATCGCACGTAAATGCTGGTTAAACTGAGAAACGTAGTTTCCTTCGATGGTTTGGTGTCCGCTATTGTGTGGACGTGGCGCCAATTCATTGACCAAAATTTCTCCTGATCTGGTCACAAACATTTCTACTGCCAATAAACCAGTGATGTTTAAGGAAGTCGCAATGTTTTTTGCAATAATTTCTGCTCTTTCCTGAATTGCTTCCGGATAAGTAGATGGAGAAATCAGAAATTCTACCAGGTTTGCTTCGGCATTGAATTCCATTTCCACCATTGGGAAGGTCTTCATATCGCCGTTAGGGTTTCTGGAAACGATGACAGCGATTTCTTTTTCAAAATCTACCAGTTCTTCGATTAAACATGGGGCATCGAAAGCATTGTCGATGTCTGCCAGGTTGTTTATTTTCATTACTCCTTTACCGTCATAACCATCTTTACGCTGTTTCAGTATGTAAGGGAATGGAACGTTGCTATTGCGCATGTCTTCTTTGGTATTCACCAATTGGAAAGGTGCAGTAGGGATGTTGTTTTCTTTAAAGAATTGTTTTTGAACACCTTTGTCCTGAATTAGACGGATCACCCTAGATTGTGGGTACACTAGTTTTCCTTCTTTTTCCAGTTGTTCCAGCGCTTCAATATTTACCTTTTCTATTTCAATAGTAATGATGTCTGCTTTCTTGCCGAAGTTGTAAACGGTGTCGAAATCAGTGATAGAACCACATTCAAAATAGTTTGCGAGGTGTTTACATGGAGCGTCTGTATCCGGATCTAAAATTAAAGTGGTTAAATTATAATTGATGGCTTCCTGGATCAACATCCTGCCCAATTGACCGCCACCTAATATGCCTAATTTTAAATCACTTATTTGTTTTGCCATATCGATATGAAAAAGTTATGCTTATTTTGCACAAAAATAACAATATAAACGGATTGATGGAGGCAGATGCTATAATTATTGGTGCTGGAGCATGCGGATTAATGTGTGCGGTACAAGCGGGCTATTTGGGAAAGCGAGTAATATTGTTGGAAAAAAGCGATAAACCAGGCGCAAAGATTTTGATCTCCGGTGGGGGTAGGTGTAACTATACCAACCTGTTTGCCAGTGATGAACAGTTTATTTCTAACAACAAACACTTCTCAAAATCGGCTTTTACACAGTGGACAGTTGAGGATACGATCAGTTTTTTTGAGACTTACGGCATCAGCGGAAAAGAAAAAACTTTAGGGCAACTTTTTCCTGATGGGAAGAATGCAAAAGATATTGTGGCTGCCTTTACAGAGATTTGCAGTGATTTTGGTCAGCAGATTATTTGTGATGCACAGGTGACGGACATCGAACAAACGGCCGATGGTTTTTCGGTGAGCTTTGATAAAGGAAATAAATCGAAAACTTTGAAAGCACCGAAACTGGTGATTGCTACCGGTGGCTTGCCAATTCCAAAAATGGGTGCTACAGATTTCGCCTTGCGATTTGCGAGGAAGCATGGGCTGAATATCATAGAGACGGCTCCTGCATTGGTACCATTGACGATTACGGGGAAAGATGAGGACTGGTATGCGGCTTTATCTGGAAACTCTGTATTCAGTGAAGTCAGCAATGACCGGATCTCTTTTGAGGAGAATATTTTGTTTACGCATTGGGGCTTAAGCGGTCCGGCGATCTTACAGATTTCTTCGTACTGGAGAAGAGGGGAGTCGATCAATATCGACTTGCTGCCAAAACAATCGATCTTAGAATTGATCGAGAAAGAACGGAAGTTTAATGGGAAGCTATTGCTTTCTACTTTGCTTAACCGCTATTATCCAAAGAAATTTACCGAAGCGATGGGCAAATTCCTTCCTGTAGAGAAGCAGGTGGCAGCTTTGACGAAAACGGAATTAGAAACGATTCAGCAGAAGATTCATTTTTTCAAGGTAAAACCAGCTGGTGATAAAGGTTATGATAAAGCGGAAGTGATGAGGGGCGGCATTGATACGAATGAGTTGTCGTCGAAAACATTGGAGTGTAAAAGCATTCCAGGATTATATTTTGGCGGGGAGTGTGTAGATGTAACCGGATGGCTTGGCGGATATAATTTCCAATGGGCCTGGGCAAATGGTTATGTGATTGCACAGAATATATAATACCTCTGCCGTTTACAGAAATCAAGAGAATTAATATCTCCGTTTTCGAGAATCAGAATTGGGCAATCCACAGATGAACTCAAGGATTAACAATAATAATTCGAGTAAAGAAAGCATGTCTATTGATTTGAGAGGGCTAATGTAATTTTAAAAAATCCGGAATCCAATTGTTATTGGGCTCCAGATTTTTAATTTAAAATTTCATCCCCATCAATTCGCCTAATTTGAAAGCATTGCCAATCGCTGTTGCAGCGCCATAATCTAAGATTGCTCGGTATTTGTTGTGGTATTTTTTATACACGTAAACATCTCTTCTCCAGGCTTTATAATTGGAGCTGTTCACCTGATCGATAATCGTAGAAATGTTCTGACCATGTGCTTTCGTAGTATGCCATATTCCACTTGGGATATACAGTACTTCTCCTGCTTTTAATGTAATGGTGGTAGGGGTGGCTTCTCTGAACCTGGGGTATTTTTCGTAATCAGGGTTAGAGATGTCTATTGGCGATCTGGATTCTAATAGCCCGCCTTTTCCAGGATACATTAATTCCTCCTGATCCCTTGGGAAAATGATCACATCTTTTTCACCATACAGCTGAATCAGCCAGGCATGAACATCATAAGCGTCTTTATGGACAGAATAATGATTTCCTGCACCGCCGATGTGTAAATCCATCCCGTTTCCTAGTTTGTTCTTTAGGATTTTGTGGTTCAGCCAATTCGGTTTTACCAGGGTCATGTCCATGGGATCCATGTATTCCAGGATTTCCGGGAGCTGGGTGAGGATGTTGAATTTAACAGGGTAGGGGGCTGGGTTTTCTTTGGTACTATTGGCTGTTAAGTCCAGCAATTCCGATATCGTATATTGCTTGTTGGAAAACCAAGTGGTTCGATCTCCAAACTTTTCTCTGAAAAATTCGGGTGTAAAAATCAGGTTGGATTTCCATACCTGGGTTGCATTTTCGAGGATGACCGGAATACCGGGCTTTTGATACTTCTCTATGAATTCCTTGTAAGAGAGGTCTTTCCTTCTTTCAATTGTTATCATAATTCCCTATAATGAGCTATTGTTTGCGCAAATATTGTAAATACCAGGTTTAAAAAAGGTATAAGAACACTACATTAATCCCTACATGAAGTTAAGTATTTTTTAGAATAGTTAAAAAAACATTTATATATTTGCGACCCGCTAAGGAAATAAATGCCCGGATGGCGGAATTGGTAGACGCGCTGGTCTCAAACACCTGTGGGAAACCGTGCCGGTTCGACTCCGGCTCCGGGTACATTGGAAAGCCTTAGAGAAATCTAAGGCTTTTTTGCTTTCCGGCTATTTTGTGGCCGCACAACAGTTGCCGATCAATGGGATTGACCCGATTGTGATTCAGGATTTCTCTATTCCCGTATTCCCGGGCATAAGGTGTTATCATATCAGAGGTCGTAGATGGCTTAATACAGCGACCGATAAGGTGATTTTTTGTTTCTTTACATACTACATATATTATATTTAAATAATAACTTGGAGGATTGAACCTTGTAAATAGATGCAACCATTTTTTTTGTAAAATTCATCTCTGTTAAACTGACATCTAATATGAAAAGACGTGTTTTCGTAAAGACAACAATCTTAAGCAGTGCTGCCGCCGCAATACTACCGCGGATTGGATTTGCTCAAACTAAACCTGACAATAAGACACACTTTTATTATGAACTTAGGACCTATACCTTAAAGGATGCTAACCAGCAGACCCTGGTGGAAGACTATTTTGAAAAAGCAGCAATTCCTGCATTGAACAGACTGGGCATTAAAAACGTCGGTGTATTTACCGAACTTAAGCCTTCAGGCCAATCGATATTGGTTGCGCTAATCCCTTATCAATCGCTACAGGAGTTTGAAACGATAAATAACAGGCTTGAACAGGATAAACTCTATACCACAGCAGGTGCTGCCTATCTGAATGCTTCGGCAACAGAACCGGCATATGAGCGTATAAAAAGTTCCTTACTTAAAGCCTTTAAAAACATGCCTGGCATAGAGCTCCCACCGAAGGATAAACGTATTTTCGAGCTGCGTAGATATGAGCATGCAACTGAGGCGGCAGGAGCAAAGAAACGTGAGATGTTCAATGATAAAGGAGAGATTGATATTTTCAAACGGCTAGGTTTTAAGCCGGTTTTCTTTGGAGAAACGATCATAGGAGAGGCCCGACCCAACCTCATTTATATGGTTACCTTCGATGATATGGCCGCGCACGACCAGCATTGGAAATCTTTTAGTGCTGATCCTGAATGGAAGAAAATCAGTGTGATTCCGGAATATGCAGACTCAAAGCTTGTATCTAAGATAACGACCACATTTCTTCAGCCTACGGAGTATTCGCAGATCTAGCCAGGACGAAGGCATGATAATCTATGTTTAGCTATGAAAAAGCAAAGAGGTACATAAATTTTTCCCATATGGGAAAAATCATTAAAAATATATTTAGTGGGGGCCTTTAGATGATATCTAAAGGCTTTTTTAATTCTTGATATTTATAAGGTTGATAATTACCTTCACCATCATTTCTTCTTTTGAACTGTCGCATTTTTTGCAACAGTTGCTTCGAATACTGTTCCGATCTTAAAAAAAATCACTAAAAATAGGTTTTAATAGCAGATTCAAATTGACTCTTGAAAATTTCCTTAAAAGGATTAATGTTATTTTGCTCATAAAATATCAGCATTGCCTTTTTGTATTCGATTGAATCTACTGTTCTAAATGACAAAGGGCAATATCCATGAGCGATCAATAAAGCATTGCTGACTATCCGGGCAGTACGTTTATTGCAGTCATTAAAAGCTTGTGGATAAGATAGCAGTACTAAAGCTAGTAACGCTTTTTCAAAGATGTTTTCTTTCTTGTTAATCAGCATGCACATTTCATTGAGGGCATCACATATCTGATGCTCATTATCTAATGGCTTATAATTGGTTCCGGAGATACCTACACGTCTCTGGCGGATGTTCCTGTCCACACCCAGATCTTTTATCAATAGACTATGTGTATCCTCTATACTCCAGATGGTTAGAGTCACAACATAGTCAGGATGCGCTACAATAAAATTGATCGCTTCTTTATGATTCAGCAACATAGTCGCATCATCTTTCGGTTTACCTTCAGCAGTTTCCTGTTCCTTCAGCAAACGTTCTGTTTCCAGAAGCGAATATGATCCTTTAAGTAATCAAGGATCAGGGTATTATTTTTTCCTTGCATAGTATTTAAATGATAAAATGGAGCTCACTGTTTATACAAATGAGGTTGTAATGAGCTGTCTTCATTCTTCATGTTTTCGAATTGTACATCCGGAAGATACTCAGCCAAAGTGACATCTGGTTTGTTTTTCCTGAACGATGCCATAGCTGTGTTCCGAACCATTTTATTTAGATTCCTTCCTTTCCACTGGCAATCGTAGCAGATGGAGGATTAACCAACATTATAAATCTGATCTTAAAACAGCACCGTTGCTTGCATTCGTAACCAATGCTCTATACTGACCAAGCCACTTTGATTGCAAGATTTTTTTAATAGGCACAAACGTTGCTTTCCGTTTCGCAATTTCCTCATCATCCAAATTAACAGATAAGATGTAATTATCTACATCGATATGGATTTCGTCACCGTTCTTAAGTAAGCCAATCATTCCACCTTCGGCAGCTTCTGGCGATACATGGCCGATTGACGCTCCTCTTGTTGCTCCACTAAATCTTCCATCAGTAATCAGTGCAACGGAACTTCCTAATCCCATACCCATGATCAAACTTGTTGGGGTCAACATTTCCTGCATGCCTGGTCCGCCCTTAGGACCTTCATATCTAATGACCACGACATCACCCGCCTTTACTTCTTTCATCAGTATTCCTGCAATAGCCTCATCTTGTCCATCATAACATACAGCTTTACCGGTAAATATCCTTGCACCCGTAAGGCCAGCTGTTTTTATTACAGCACCTTCCTCGGCAAGATTACCATAAAGAATGGCTAATCCGCCTACAGGGCTGTAAGGATTGTCAATAGTGCGGATGATATTTTTATCTTTGATCTCTGCATTCGCAATCTTTTCAAGTAATGTTTCCCCGCCGATTGTCAAATTATCCAATAAAACTGCATTACCTCTTTTTGTCATTTCCTTCATCACTGCATTTACACCACCAGCCTTATTAATGTCTTCCATGTGGACGGTTGATAAACTAGGGGATATCTTAGCAATATGAGCAACTTTTTTAGAGATCGCATTGATGTCTTTGAGTTGAAAATCAACATCTGCTTCATTAGCAATAGCCAGCATATGTAAAACCGTGTTTGAACTTCCACCCATTGCCATATCTACAGCAAAAGCATTCTTAATCGCATTTTCGTTTAGGATGTTCTTGAGCTTAAACTTTTCACTTGCAACCTCATCTTTTGCTATTTGACAAATACGTCTCGCAGCACTTCTATAAAGTGATTCACGTTCGCTTGTTTGGGCCAATATTGTTCCATTTCCAGGTAGCGCAATACCCATAGCTTCCATTAAAGTGTTCATAGAATTTGCGGTAAACATTCCCGAACAACTTCCTCCGCTAGGACAGGCATTACATTCAATATCCAGAAGTTCTTCATCACTGATTTTTCCTGCTTCGTGTTTCCCTACAGCTTCAAAGGCAGAGGCCAGATCAATTGGAGTTCCATCCTTTTTATATCCTTTGGCCATTGGGCCACCGCTTACAAAAATTGTTGGCACATTCACCCTAAGCGCACCCATAATCATCCCCGGAACGATCTTGTCACAGTTGGGGATCGCGATCATTGCGTCAAGTTTGTGCGCATTCATCACGGTTTCTATGGAGCTCGCAATCAGTTCTCTGCTTGGTAGTGAAAACAGCATCCCATCATGTCCCATAGCAATGCCATCATCAACACCAATGGTATTAAATTCGAATGGAACACATCCATTTCTTTTGATTTCATCTTTTATGATCTCAGCTACTTTATTTAGAAAAAAATGGCCTGGAATGATTTCTATAAATGAGTTTGCTACACCGATAAATGGCTTTGCAAAATCTTCGTCTTTTAATCCTGTTGCTCGGAACAATGATCTATGTGGTGTTCTTTGATGCCCTTTTTTTACTTCGTCACTTCTCATATTGAAAGTTTATTTATACCTGCAGATTTTGTCAGGATAGGTGATGTATAGTAGTTCTGGTTCATGTAGCTTGATGAATAAACTATATCTGAGACTTTAGCCTGCTCAGCGTTTCCGGCGATATATTCATATAGGCAGCAAGATTGGAGTTAGACAATCTTTGAATAAGTTCAGGATTGTTTTTAAGCAGATTGCGATAGCGTTCAGCGGCACTTTGTGTGAGTAGATTACCTAATTTGGAAGTCATCACCGTTAATCCGTATTCCAGAATATGAATATACATTTTGTCCCATTCAGGTATTGTTTTTCTTAAATAAGAAAAGTCCTCGTATGTAATAACCAAAAGTTCTGATGTTTCCACTGCCTGGATATATTCTGCTGAAGGGGTTCTGGAAATAAAGCTTACAATAGAAGTCAGGAACGTATTTTCAAATGCCATGAACCTTGTAATGATACTTTGATCATCATTAGAATAATACAATCGAAGACAGCCTTTGTTAATAAAGAAGAGTCGGTTTGCTACCATGCCATACTCAAGCAACTGTTCGTTTTTCTTTGCTTCAACTGGTTTGAAATATGAAATGACAGTGGCTAATTGCTCCTCATTGAGCACTGTTATCTTTTGGATTAAGTCTGCAAGTATCATTGTAATCGTATATATAACATTATTGAAAGTTAAAGTTGCAGCAAAAATATTTAAGAAACATTGACGAAGGTCAAAATCAAACCAGTAGTACCTAAGTCATACTATGGTAATTCATTCCGTATTTTGCGACCAGAACGGCGCGTTGTTGATTTTTTTGCTAAAATCTTTTCGTAAGCCGCTATTCGGATCGAAATTTTGCAATCCTAAGTAGAGCTTAATATGGATGGGGGGCAGACTCCGTAGACTTAAATTTTGCAGTAAACGATTACTATTTGTGATTTTCAGTAAGTTTTCTGATTTGATAAAAAAAACGTTCAATTAATCTTAAATCTTCTGTCACAATTTCTGCGTTGCCTTTTAATTCTTTGTCAAAAGTTAGGGTTTTGTGATATGAGGTGGTTAACCCTTTGGGTAAATTAACATCTACATAATAATTTCCCTTTTCATCTGGAGCGAAGGAAATATTTTGTACCCTGCCTTCTACAATTCCATATTCTTGAAAACGATAATTATCTAGTTTAATCAGCACTTTTTCTCCGCGTGCTATTTTGCCCGAGTTGACTGCAGGAATGAACATTCTGCCAATTAAAGCTTTATTGTGGTCTGGCAGTATAGTTAAAATAGCATCGCCGCTTTTTAAAAATTGATTTTCAGCCCAAAATTGCTGAAAACTTGCCAAACCATCTGTGGAAGAGATGATTAAATAATTTTGCTCCCATTCTCTTAAAGACCTTTTCAATTGTTCAAATAATTGTAAGGTTTGCAAAGCAAAATTGCTTTTGTCCTTCTCATTATTAATGTTTGTTCCGCTTCTTGTTTTATTGAGATTTGCAATCGTTTCCTGGGTTTGAGATAATGAAATTTCTATATTTTCTAAACTTTGCTCTGCTTGTATAAATTTAATTTTTTCATTTTCAAATTCGGAGGTCGAAATTACTTTTTGGCTTACGAGCTGCACTGTCCGCTGATAATTTTTCTTAATTAGCTCGAATTTGGCCAATTCTAGTTTTTTTTGCTGCTTTAACGCGACTATCCTGCTTTTATTGGCTTGGATATTTTGCTCGGTGGCTTTATTTTCCGGTTCATAGGGTTTTAGGCTGACAAACAATTTTTCGTCTTGAAATGCCTTAGCAAAATTATTGTAGTCACCCTGAAGCTCACCTAATTTAAAATTGGATAGTTTATTAACAGGAAAAGAGGACATATGAGCTGGTGATATGGAATCAATTATTTTTTTAAGCTGTAAAATGTCTTTATAATTAGCGGTGGACTGTAAGACCATTAAAATCTGGTTTTTTTTAACTTGCTGATGGTCTTTAATGAGAAGCTTTTCCAGTCTGGAATTTATTCGTGCCTCTAGTTTTTCTGGAGGATTTTGCGAGGTTACGATAATTGTTGCGGGCACAAATTCTGGATATTTGATGAAATAGCTCATCATGAAGATCATTAACAGGATCACCAAAATTACCACATTGCCCCAGCGGAACATCCAATGTGGTGGCTCTGCCAATACATCCTGCACACTCTCCGAGCGAAGATTGATCTCGTCTAATTTATCTTTTTTAGTTTCCAAGTTCGAGCTGATTTTTGATTAGTCTGTAATATTCTCCCTTTTGGGCTACCAATTCCTGGTGATTGCCTTCTTCGATAGCCTTTCCCTTATCCAGTACAATAATTTTATCGGCATGTTTAACGGTAGATAGCCTGTGCGCAATAACGATAGCCGTTTTACCTTTAAAAAACTGCTCCAGGTTTTCGATAATGATCTTTTCATTATTGGCATCCAGGGCGCTGGTGGCTTCATCGAAAAATATATATTCGGGCGACTTGTAAACTGCCCTGGCAATAAACAAGCGCTGTTTCTGACCGCCGCTTATGCCGATGCCCTCATTCCCGATTTTAGTATTGTAACTTAGCGGCAAACTTTCTATAAAGCCTTGTATGTTGGCAATTTCGATTGCTTTTCTCAGTTTTTGCTTGTCAATGGTATCTTCGCCAATGGCGATGTTGTTGGCGATGGTATCGTTAAATACATAACTTTCCTGCATCACTACCCCACAGTGATCCCGCCAAAACCTGGGGGAAATATTTTTCATATCGGTATTGCCAATTTTGATATCACCCTGGGTAGGTTCGTAAAATTTAGTGATGAGTTTTAAAAGCGTTGTTTTACCACTACCACTGGCCCCAACTATGGCCGTGGTTTTTTGATAGGGGATAACCAGGTTTAAATCCTGAAAAACAAAAGCATCAGAACCCGTATATTTAAACGAAATATTGGTTAACTCGATATCTTTTTGTGGAACTTCAGTGGCATACTGTTCATCGCTGTCTTCTTCGTCTTCTTTATCATGTATTTCGCCCAGGCGTTCAAGCGATATTTTAGCATCCTGCGTTTGTTTAATAAAATCAATTAATTGCAGTAAAGGGCTATTGAGCTGCCCGATAATATACTGCACAGAAAGCATCATCCCCAGGGTAAGGTTTCCACTTAATACCAGTTTTGCGGCTAGAAAACTTACCAGGATATCTTTAATCTGGTTAATAAAACCTCCACCAACGGATTGCCATTGCTCTAACGAAAGCGCCTTTATTTTGATTTTGAATAACTTTACCTGTAAAAACTCCCAAGCCCATCGCTTCTGTTTTTCTGCATTGTGCATTTTTATCTCCTGCATACCGTTAATGAGTTCTATGACGGTACTTTGCTCTTGCGCAACCTGCGAGAACATTTTATAATCCAATTCTTTTCTCTTTTTAAGGAAAAAACTGATCCAGGCAATGTAAAGAATAGCGCCAATTAAATAAACTACAAACAGACGGTAATCGTACACCAAAAGCACAATGCTAAAAACGATGAGATTAACCATGGAGAATAGCGTGTTTAACGAGGAATTAGTTAGTAATTGCTCAATCCGATGATGATCGTTAATGCGTTGCATGATGTCTCCTGTCATTCTGGTATCAAAGAAACTGATGGGAAGTCTCATTAATTTGATAAAGAAATCTGATATGATGGAGATATTAATTCGAGTGGAAAGGTGCAGTAAAATCCAGCTTCTGATAATATCAATGCCTATTTTGCCCATAAAAAGCATCACCTGGGCCAATAAAATCAAATAGATGAAATTAATATCCTGATTTTGTATCCCAACGTCTACAATACTTTGAGTTAGAAAAGGGAAAATAAGTGACAATAAACTTCCTGCCAATAGTCCAAATGCTAACTGAATAACAAGTGATTTATATTTAATCAAATATCTGAATAGGAAGGAGAAACTTGTTTTTTTCTCTTCTTCCTCAAATTCATTTTTATAGAATGATGGGCTGGTTTCTAAAATTAGCGCAATACCTTCTTCAGTTTTATCATTCGCATTTTCGCCAATCCAATGTTTAATAAATTCTTCTTTCGGATAGGTGATTAAGCCATAACTGGGGTCTGAAATATAAACCTTTCCGGCTTTATCAATTTTATAAACCACCACATAGTGATTTTTGTTCCAATGTACAATACAAGGCAATGGTGCTTCTGCAACCAAAGTATCAAAATCTATTTTAACCCCTAAAGTTCTAAAACCTAAATTCTCCGCAGCGTTGCTAAGCCCTAACAAACCACTTCCTTCTCTGGTCGTTTCAGATAGTGTTCTCAAATGCTGAAGTGGTATACTTTTTTTATAGTATTTTGCTATCATGCGTAAGCAAGTAGGGCCACAGTCTTTTGCATCTGGTTGTTTATAAAAGGGGAATTTTTTCATTTTATTCTGACCAGATTTTATTAAAGGTTTCGGATAATTTATCTTTATTTATAGTACAGCCTGATTCAGAAACAGTGATTCCGGATTCTTTTAAATTGAGGTAACCTTCTTCATAGTTCCATCTAGAAATAAAAGGATTATAAATACATTCAAAACGATGAAACCAGTATTCAGCTCCCTTTTCAGGCACGCGTGTATCGGTACACATATATCTGAATTCGCAGTGCTGGCAAACAAGGATTTGTTTCTTGTTGAGGTTGCCAAGGTCCAAAAATGAATTGCCATTAATGATTTGATGAAATTCATCAGAAGTCATCGAAGTAATGTTGCCGAAATTTTGTAAATTATTGAGTCCGTTTTTAATATTGCCACTTTGGTCAATATAAATTTTGCCGTTGTAATAGGAGTGTTTGTTATAAGCTTCCAGAAAAAAATCTTGGTTTACAAACAATTTGTCTTTGGTGAGCAGCTGTTGGTAATCTGCAAAATTCTCAGTGAAAAAATTGTAATAAATGTTATCTTTTAGTTTGGTGTGCGGCTTATCTGCCCCAAAAAAATTAACTGAAAATACGGGCTGTCGAGCTAATTCCCGCTCATATTTGTCAGAGGTTTTTTCATCAAATTTTTCAATATAAAGATATATACCATCAATCTCCAGATGGGCAAATGACTTTATCACGTTGATCACTTTATCGTCTATTTGCGGCGAAATTATGCTTAAGTTTTGAAGGTGATGTTGACTTATAAAATCAATAAAACTATTGTTAATATTGACATGTACTACCGCGTGCGTTAGCTGGTTAGTATGGTGTAAGGCTTTCGATATTTTCGGAAATCTTTTCTTTTCCTGAGCTGATGCCACTTCAAAAATAATCTCTAAATTCAAAAGATAATCTATCAGTTCGCTGCGCTCAGATAGATCAGAAATCCTGGTAAAATCGATAAAGCTATCGGTGTTTAAAATATGGTAATGCTCGTTTGAAATAAAATGGTAGTCTTTACGACCCAAATCGTAAATTACAGCCCTGTTGAACCCAATTACTGGAACGCACAGTTGGTTTCGAAGATATAATTTGATCATATCGGGGATTTAAAGTATAGGTCCAGTTGTAATCTATTGGTATGGTAGATCTTAGAAATCCTCGTTTTAATAAGGTAACTAGGTTTAGGCTTTTTTACCAATGATTTTAGGTGCAATGGTGCTTGTCCGGTACCTATCAGGTCTTTTATTTTTTTCATAGGTTTTATCGTTATATGGATTAAAAATTAAAGTGCCAATGCAATCTCTTTCTCCAAATTGTAATTGCAAGGGGATGATACCATACCAAACTGCCCAACGGGATTTAAGTCTAAAAAATAATACTTAGCATCATCACTAGAGTAAATCACATCAAACGATGCACAGTTAAGTCCGCATGCATCAAGCATTTTTTTTAGTTTTTTTTCATATTTTTTTTCTAAGGCATACGGTGCAACCCTATTTGGTTTATCTCTATCATAATTTCTGAAATCAACATTGGTATTGCTATTGTTTTGGGAGAATATGGCCATGGCGTAAAATTTACCATTCAGGTAAAAAACTCTAATCTCATAGGCTTTAGTGATGGCCTGCTGAAAAAAAGTAGGCACAAATTGCTCTGGGAGGGCATCAATATCTTCTGGACTAACCATGGAGGTATAGGCCATGTGCGAGAAATCTTCCTCATCTTGTATGGAAAAGGGGGTGCTAA
This sequence comes from Pedobacter polysacchareus, assembly GCF_019802255.1. Taxonomy (GTDB): domain Bacteria; phylum Bacteroidota; class Bacteroidia; order Sphingobacteriales; family Sphingobacteriaceae; genus Pedobacter; species Pedobacter polysacchareus. The sequence continues at coordinate 229,102 of NZ_JAHYSS010000005.1, forward strand.
TAGGCTTAGAAATAATACGCTTTTCTTGCTCGAAAAAATTGGCAACTGTGTTTTTACAACTTGTAACTAAGTATTTGGGAGCTAAAACACCATATTGTTCACAAAGTTCCATTAAATACAGTTTGTTGATGTCGCTGTTTTTGAATTTATTTACCGAAGGAATTTTATCCAGCCTATAATAAAAATATTCTATCAGGGCGGTATGCTCAGTGCGTAGATAATCTTTAATTAAAATGTTCTTAAATCTGGCAAAAAGATCCAATCCACCCCTGCGGTACCACATTTTGGTAATCTGACTGCCCAAAACTGTTTTCCCATTTATGGTGATGGCAAAATCTGAAGAGGTAAGCCAAAGCAGTTCTAATAAGGTATCTTCATTGATTCTAATAAACGGCTTATTTAGCCGTATAAGCCAGCTGATGACAGAACTGGTAGAATAATCGCTATTTATTGAAAATATTAATATCACGTAATTGGATTTTTGATTTTTAACAGCCAGCATTTTCAGCCACCTATTTTTTTGCCTGGTCATTTGTGTTTGAGAAACAAGGAGTTTAAACCATAAAGACCGGTGGCTCCCGTTTCAAAAGCAAATAAAACCATCGAGCCTATTATAGCTCGATGGGTATTTGAGTTAGTTAATTAAGTTTGCCATGATGAATTAGCGACAGTGCCAATTGTTTGACCCTGATCGTCGTACATTGCTATTGATTTATCTGCACAGTTTTCACCATAAGTATATTTGCTGCATAGGGCGTGGGTTCCCATAGCAAGGCCACCGTTAACTTGGCTGTTTTCTAGTACTATTTTTTTCTCCAACAATTTTTTGCTGTTTTTCATATCTTATAAATTAAGTTTTTAATAGATGGTTCGTTATGGACAACTTGTGAAAAAGCATTCTTCAACAAGTTGTTTACTGTCTGTAACTACTTGTGAGTTTATCACAGTACAACCTTGATTATTTGTATAGGTATGGCTTGTGTTTTTGTAAGTTACATTATCAAGTCCTCCACTAATTTGACTATTCTGTAGTTCGATTTTTTTCTCGAACAATTTTTTGCTGTTTTTCATTTTTTTCTGATTATTATTCATTCGATTGACAACTTTTAAATTTTGAAACTTTAAATAGAGATCTTGATGATTATTCAAGAGTTCTAATTTTGCGTCAAATTTTAAAATAAGAAGGGATTGTTTTCCTGTTAGCGTAGTCCGAAACCAATTGGTACGTTAGTTCCAGGCTGGTCAAAGCCAACGTCTGTGCAAGTATCAGGGTTTTCTCTTGTTCCTGTTTCTGCTACAGATAATTGATTGCTGAATCCAAGTTTGCCGCCGTTGATCTGGCAATCTTTTAATTCAATACTTTTTTCGAATAATCTTTTGGTTGTTTTCATAATTAAACTTCTGTTAATAGTTAGATCGCCAACATACCCTGGCGTTTAGGTTTCTGCTGATCAGCTATTTATAACTGCGTTATTTGTACGTCTACAAGCACAGGATATAAATTGCATATTTAGGTGGTAATTAAATCTCGAACCAAGGGTTACAAGTTTAATTACATCTTAAAATTCGACACAAACTACTGGCCACACAAGTGACAGTTGATATGTGATGGGTTTGAACCCATATTCGTAAAGTATCTGTGAATATTCGCGAATGAAAACTCGTTTAGTAGCGTGGTCTTGCTTTTTGGCTAAAAAAAATTGATAAATATTACATTTAATTATATTTTTAGATAAGCTTAAGTAGTCAATTCTGGATGCTGAATCAACTGTTATTCCTAAACCAAATAAAGGGCCGATTTAATCGAATAAAGGTTAGAATGTAACGAATATTTAATAAGGCTATCAATTAAAGTGTACTGTTAATATATTTAGGAAATGGTTTCGATATACTTTGATAAGTCAATACACAATTAATGAATAATTATAGAAAAAGTGGAGTTCCTGTCTTATGCCTAACATTAAGTTTGTTCTTACTTGGTTCCTGTAACCGGCAAGATGCCAGTTCTACGAGCAAAAATGTAACTATCGTAAACACTGAAAATCCAAAAGACTACTTAGCACTGATCATTTCATTTGATACACTTGCCGCCGCTAACGTGAAGAAAATCATTGATCAAGAAGATAGTCTACTTTCGCAGCAACCCAATCGAGATCAAAATCCTTATTTCCACTATTTTAGAGCGAGAAAATTTAATCTTGAAAAAAAGAGAGATAGTGCATTGGCAGAATTTGAGCTGATGAAAGGAGGGCAGACGCCCAATGACGTTGAACTGTTGAGGAAATTAAATGCATTAGACCTTGCAATGGGCAACGGTGCAATGGTCGAGTCTGTTGTGATGAAACGTATTTTTACTGCAATTGAAGAAGCTGAGCGTATAAAAAGTAAACTGACCTATCGTTTTTATGATCTGCTGGCCAGGGCTTACTATCAAAATCACAATGAGGAAAAATCTTTGGCTTATGCTGCGGTGTATTTTGAAAACCATCCTTACAAATCACATTCGGTTATTAAGCAACGGTATTTCGATATCTCTTTCTTATTAGCATCTCGTCTGGGAGATTTTAAGAAAATGGCCTATTATAATTCTCGTGCCCGCATTTTGGCCCAAAAAGGTGGCGATAGTTTGGCTATTGCTCGTACTTACGATAACGAGTCTCAAATTTATAGCGCACAAATGCAACATACAAAAGCATTGGCCTGTAGTAAAATCTATTTCAACTACCTTAAAAAAACGAATAATCTAAATGATATAGCCTTCAATAATTTGGCTACAGCTTTTAACCTCAATAAGCAACCAGATTCTGCAATTTATTATTATAAAGAAGGTATTGCTCTAGAGCGTAAGAGTGCATCTGGTAAACAAAATAAAGTTTATTATTTAGGTTTAATAGACTCCTATAAAATGAAAGGCGATTTTGTAAAAGCTTTGGAAGCTGCAGATTCTGCCCATACCATTGAAATTCGTAATAATAAAGCCATTGAGGCAGTCAAAGTGGCGGAGATGCACGAGAAATACGAAACTGAAAATAAAGACCAAAATATACAGCAACTAAAAAGCAGGAACCAGCTGAATGAAACTATCATTAAACAACAGCGTTGGACAATATTCTTAAGTTTATTGGTTTTCATAAGTGTGCTTTCCTTTCTATATGGTTTTTATCGCCAACAAAGATTGAAAGAGAAAAATAAGTTGTTGAAATCTGACGTGGATCGGTTGAATATGGAGCAGAAAATGTTACAGTCACAACTAAATCCGCATTTTATTTTCAATGCTATCGCTAATTTGCAGAGCCTAATCGCCTCAGGGCATACAGATGAATCGGTAAGTTACCTGAAGTCATTTTCTGGACTGTTGAGAGGTGTTTTAGAGCAAAATAGAAAGGATTTCATTGAAATTGAAGAAGAAATAACTTCCTTAGAAAACTATATTCAACTCCAGCAAATGCGTTATGCTGGAGCTTTCGATTATAAAATTACAGTGGACGACGAGTTAGATCAAAATGAGATTTTAATTCCGCCCATGTTAATACAACCCTTTGTCGAAAATGCCATAGAACATGGTTTTAGGAACATTGCCTATAAAGGTTTGTTGACCATCTCTTTCAGATTGGAAGACAATAGTTTAATGATTGAGATAGATGATAATGGTAGTGGCTTAACCAAAATGGAAACCGATAAGCAGAAAAAGCAATCGTTAGCACAAATTATTTTGAAAGAGCGGTTCGATCTTTTATTTACATCCCGTAGCCAAAAGGCCCACTTTAAAGTAGCAGATAATATAGGCCCTGATGCAAAAGGTGTGCGGGTTGAAATTACAATACCAATAATTAATGAATAAGATGATTGCTATGAAACTTTACATTTTAGAAGATGAAATTCGAATTTTACAACATATCCAGCAAATTGTAAAAAAGATAGATTATATCGAAGTAGTTGGTTTTGCAGGGGAAATTGCAATTGCAAAAAAAGAAATCCCAGTTTTAAGGCCAAATATGATTTTGGCTGATATTAGGCTTAAAGATGGAGATAGTTTTCATTTATTTAATGAAATAGGTGTTGCCGATTTTCAGGTTATTTTTCTAACAGCGTATGATCAATATGCCATCCAAGCGCTTAATTTGGGCGCATTTGGTTATTTACTCAAGCCAATTGATGAAATATCATTAATAGCGTATTTGAATAAATGTTATCATCACCATTATCAAGAGACTATAGAACAGCAGCAACTTGAAATTGCTAAAGAACATTATCTTGCTAGAGGTGTGGCAGAAACAAGACGTATTGCATTAAAAAGTCTTGAATATATAGAAGTAGTAGCGATTGAAGATATCATGTTTTGCAAAAGCGATCGAGGCTACACTACATTTTATTTGAAGAATGGTAGTGAGATTTTAGTTTCCAGAGGATTGAAAGAATATGAGATTTTGCTTACTCAGTTTGGCTTTTTAAGGTGTCATCAGTCTTATTTGGTCAATTTTAAATACGTTAAAAAATATTATAGAGAAGGATATTTGCAAATGGAAAACAAAGAAAATATACTCGTTTCCAGTAGGAAAAAAGATGAGGTTTTGAGATATCTGGAAAACATAACGTAAGTTCTTTCAATTCTTCTTTTGTGGTGTTGCTGAAAATTAACTCCTGTTTTTTGACTTGTAATCAATTGCTATATTTGAAAGGTCTACACCATTTAACAGTTAGCCTATCTTCAGTAACAAAAGATGAAATCAAGCCAAACATTTAAAACAGTTCTTCTTGTTTTGTTAAGTTTTGCAGCTTACCATTATTTTTTTTTAAATTTTAAGCCTATAAAAATTGGACTGGATAAGATTACCCAGCAGGGGCTGATTAGTTATGTTTTAACCTATTTAATAATTGGAATTCCAATTTTCACAGGAACATTTTTCATTAACAAAACAACTTGTTTTTTTAGAAATCTTGGGCTTTCATTGGACGTTTTACCTGCAATATGGACAAGTCTGTTATTCAGTACGCCAATGTTTGTAGGCGGTTTAATCTTTTTTAAATTTAATCAACAAATAGACATTGAGAATTTAATTGCAGGAACTATCATTGCTGGCTTTATGGAAGAACTATATTTTAGAGGTTTTCTGTTTGGGCAATTGTTTAGAAAGACTAATCTGGGTTTTATACCGTCCATACTTCTGGGTGCATTAATTTTCGCTTCCGGACATTTATACCAAAGTCAAATTATAAGTGAACTAATCGGAATTTTTTTAATTACTTTTTCAGGAGCTATCTTTTTTGCGTGGTTGTATGTTGAGTGGGATTATAATCTATGGGTTCCAATTTTTACACATACTTTAATGAATCTTTCATGGAACTTATTTGAAGTTGACAGTTCGGCACTAGGTGATTTTAAAGCAAATGCTTTCAGGGGGATGACCATCTTTACGGCAATACTGTTTACCGTTTTATACAAAAGAAAGAAAGGTCTAAAACTAAGGGTTAACAGACAAACATTACTATTAAAAAAGGGTATATAGCAAATTTGTAGTATTCAGTCCCATATACCAATCGCCTATTTTGGACTTGAATTTCTCTTCTAGCTTCAGAATTTTGACGCTGATTATGCTGTTATGAAATTTCTTCCTTGTTTTACTGAGAAAAAATTTCTAATAAAATCCACCGTAAAAAATAACCAGCTTGGTGTTGTTCTTTTAAAATTTATGGTTAACATTGAATATATAAGCGTCTGGTTTAATTTTTTCAATCTTAAAGGGGGGTATTGACAAATTTAAAAATGCTAATTCATTTAAATGAAACCTTAGTCAGTGAAAGTGATTTACTTTCAAAAGTTGCGGGTGGTGATCATCATGCTTTCAGGATAATTTATCATAAATATTATAACAAAATTTATACTTTTTCCATCAGGATCCTACATTCACAGCTTTTGGCCGAAGAAGCAGTACAGGAGAGTATGCTTAAATTGTGGCTAATGGGACCTCAACTGATGACTATAAATAATCTGGATAGTTATCTGAAAAAGATAGTCCGTAACTGCGCTATTGATATCCTGCGGCGTAAGGAACTGGAACTTAGAACTGACCGTAAACTTGGACTCACCTGGGAGGAAACTCATAATGAGACTGAAGAACAAGTGCTGCTGAATGATATGAGGAGGGTGCTAAATAATGGCATAGCCTTACTGCCTCAGCAGCAGAAACTGGTTTATCAATTGTGTCATCAGGAAGGATTAAAATATGAAGAAGCAGCACTGCGTTTAAATTTATCTGTCCTTACTGTTCAAAGTTATATGAAACTTGCTTTAAGGTTTTTAAGAAGTTATTTAAAAACACACACAGACCTCGCTGTCCTGTTGGTTATTTTTAAACTATTCTAAAAAAATAACCAAATCAACACCCCCGAATTTTAACCTCAGTCGTCTTTATAAAAAAGGATGTCTTCTGATGCAAGAAGATCATCCCGTTATTGAACGTAAAAATGACCAAATATAGATTACGATTTTTATACCAGCATTATCAGGCTGGGACTTTGACCAACCTGGAACATTTGGAATGGAAGACCCTGCTGGCAGATCCAAATTTGAAGGGGAGTTTAGAGGAGATCATTGATGAAGGGTGGTATGACTTCTCTGAACAGGAAATGAGTGTAATGGATCCGTCTCATGCCAATCAGATTTTTGATCGTATTGTGGCTACACCTCAGCAAAAAGCCAAGCCAACTTTCTTATGGAAACCGATTGCTGTGGCGGCGTCGATCTTACTGATTGCGGCCCTAAGTGTAGTCTTTTTTACAAGGATGCCTTCTGACAACCGGGGAGCATATGTGAAACATACCACTCACATTAAACCTGGTGGCAATAAGGCCTATTTAACTTTGGGTAATGGAAAAAGAATCATTTTAACTGATTTGGAGAATGGAACTTTGTCTGCACAGAATGGTTTGCAGATTACAAAGACACATGATGGGCAATTGGTTTATACCATTACTGGTGATCAGCCATCAGGTGGAAATGATTACAATGTCATTGAAACACCCAGAGGCGGACAATACCAGATCCTGCTGCCGGATGGTACGCATGTCTGGTTGAATGCGGCCTCCTCATTAAAATATCCTTCGGTTTTTACAGGAAAGGAACGTAAGGTAGAGCTCCAGGGAGAAGCCTATTTTGAAGTCTCCAAGAATAAAAAAATGCCTTTTAAGGTTATTTCCAGCCAGCAGACAGTAGAAGTCTTAGGCACACACTTTAATGTAAATAGTTATGCTGAAGATAAAGAGGCCAGAACAACGCTTTTAGAAGGAAGTGTTCGTGTGGAGCCGAACCACAGTGCAGGCATCATGATTAGACCAGGACAACAAACAAGGGTGAAATTGAATGATAAAATAAATGTCATTGAGGCTGATCTGGAAGAAGTAATGGCTTGGAAGGATAATTACTTCCGGTTTAATAATGAGAAGATCGAATCCATTATGCGTAAAATTTCAAGGTGGTACGATGTCAGTGTTGAATATCATGGGCCGATATCCGAGGAAGAATTCAATGGAACAATTTCCAGAGCTAAGAACATATCACAGGTATTGGAAATGCTGGAAGATACAAAAAGCGTTCATTTTAAAATTGAAGGAAGGAGGATTATCGTGATGAAATAACCATACCTATACCGATAATCCAAAAAGCCAGGAAAGGACTGTCATCCGAATCCTGGCCATGAATGGGTTGTCTTGAATAATATTAAAACTAAACAACTAACCTAGCGGTGCAGGGCATCTGGACAATGAACAAGCACTCGCTATAAACCCACCTAAACAAATGTACAAAATTTGCAACCCAAACCTATGTCTCCGAAAAAGGGACATACCTAAATTACTATTGGTTATGAAACTAACCATTCTGCTACTTACCACAGCAATACTACAGGTCAGTGCCAATTCATTTGCACAAAGAATCACCCTGTCTGAAAAAAATGCAAAACTGACAAAAGTATTTGACAAGATCCGCATACAAACCGGTTATGATTTTCTGGTCACCAAATCGGTGCTTAAAAATGCAAATCCAGTGAATATTGAGGTTAGAAACGAACAGTTTCTGGAAGTGTTAAAAAAAGTTTTTGCAGGTCAAAACTTAAACTATTCTTTTAAAAATAATGCCATAATTGTTACGGAAAAACTTGTCCTTACTACTTTTCCCGCCACAATTATCAACTTCTCTATCAATGTGACGGGTAAGGTTGTTGACGAAAAAGGACTGGGTTTACCTGGCGCTACGGTTAAAGTTAAAGGAGCTAACAAAGCTGAAATTACAGATAACGCCGGTCGTTTTGCTTTTAAAGGAATAGATGAAAATGCCATTCTTGTGGTTTCCTATATAGGTTATGTGCCGCTTGAAATAAAAGCAGAGGGTAAATCAGAAATGCTCATCACATTGACACCTCAGGATGCTTCCTTAAGTGAAATTGTGGTGGTAGGCTATGGTACTCAAAAGAAAGAGAACCTGACTGGAGCTGTTGCTCAGGTAGATAAAAAAATGTTGGAAAACCGCCCGATTGTCCGCCTCTCCCAAGCTTTACAAGGGGTAGTCGGGAACCTGAACATTAGCAGTAATAATACTGGTGGTGCCCCGAATGCAAAGCAGGACATCAATATCAGAGGTTTCACTGGTTTCGGAGCTAAGGGTTCTCCGTTGTTAGTGATAGATGGTGTCCCTGGAGGAGATATCAATACGATTAATCCTAATGATATAGAAAATATCAGTGTGTTGAAAGATCAGGCTTCAGCTGCAATTTATGGAGTTGATGGTGCTTTTGGTGTCATATTGATCAATACAAAACAAGGTAAAAAAGGAGCTGCTCCCCAGATCAGTTATGATAATAATATTTCTTACGCGCAGTTGATGAACACCCCTAAGACCGTTGGCTCCCTGGAATATGTAACGATGTGGAATGAGGCTGCCCAGAATGCTGGGAGTACACCTATATATCCTGAAGAGCAAATCCAAAGGGTGAAAGATTATCTTGCTGGAACCTTAAAAACCGAAACTCAGGCAAATGCCGCAAACACAGACTGGAACAATGGGCAGCTAGGCAATGCGAACAACAACTGGTTTGATATTCTCTTTAAAAAATGGGGCATCAGTCAGCAACATAATATTGGCGTAAGCGGAGGCTCTTCCAATATCAATTATTATGTGGGTCTGGGGTACAACGATGTTGTTGGGATGTACAGCTATGGAAATGATAATTTTAAACGTTACAATTTCAGGGGAAATCTGGGCGCGGATGTGACCAGCTGGATGAAAGTTAACGTGAGGACTTCATTTTCAAGATCGAATTCAGATATGCCTTTTGAATATCCAGCCAGAACGGGTGGTGGCTTAAGCGGTTACATGCACCAGGCAGCCAGAGTTGCACCTGTGGTTCCACTATACAATCCTGATGGTAATTTGTCCAACTTCAGTGACCCCGCCTGGATGGGCTCTGGCAGCAGAAGATTGGAGAATCTGGATCAGACTTTCTTAACTGGGGAGTTTGTACTTGCTCCCATCAAAGGCCTGAATATTACTGGAAACTATTCTTTGTTTGCGACTTATAACGAGTCTTCGGCTCAGGGGAAAACGTTTTACATCCCTAAACCGGACGGCTCATTGGCAACTTTTGGAGTAAACCCAAATACCTTTAGTCGTACATTAGGTAAAGCCAACAATCAGCTGATTAACCTGTTCAGTTCTTATGAGCATAGTTTTGGTGATCATAATTTTAAAATCCTTGGAGGTTATATTAGAAGATTTAATGAATCTCTAAGTGTTAGCGCAAGTAACAGTAATTTATATACCGATAATTTGCCCTCTCTTTCTTTAACCTACAATGATAAACCTATAGTAGGCGATGCCATTGAGCAATTGGGTACACAAGGCTACTTTACCAGGTTCAATTATAATTATAAAGAAAAATACCTTGTGGAATTTAATGGACGTTACGATGCTACCTCAAGATTTATCACTAAGAGATGGCAATTTTATCCTGGGGTATCTGCCGGTTATGTGGTTTCTAACGAAGAGTTCTGGAAACCCATTAAAAATACACTGAACTTTTTTAAACTAAGGGCATCTTACGGGCAGTCTGGTGATCAGGCGAGTCTTTCTCTGTATCCTTTTTACCAGTCTATGGTCACTGTGGCTCCCGGAGCTGGTACCTCTGTGACAAACAATCCAAATAATTGGTTTTTCAGTAACGGCAGACAAGCTTATGTTTCTGCTCCAGGAGTGATTAATCCTAATATTACCTGGCAGAAACCGGTGATGATTGACTATGGTTTTGATGCAGAACTTTTAAACAACCGTTTATCGGTTTCATTTGACTGGTACAAACGGACCATGAGGGATATGATCGTTGCATCAGCTCCCTTACCTGCCACATTTGGTACCGCGGCGCCAACGATAAATGCGGGCGAAATGGAAACCAAGGGTTTTGAATTGACTTTGGGATGGAAAGACCAGGTTGGAGATTTTAGGTATGCTGTTAAAGCACTGCTGAGTGATTATACTGGAAAAGTTACGAAATATCCTAACCCAACACAGATACTGAGCGATTTTTATGTAGGTCAGCATATCGGAGAAATATGGGGTTATACGTCCACCGGCTTGTACGCAAATGATCAGGCAGCAGCAGGAGCACTTCCAGCTTCATTCTGGAACAGCACCTGGAAAGGCGGCGATGTAATTTATAAAGATCTTGACCAGAGCGGACGGATTGACAATGGCAAAAATACAGTGTCAGAATCAGGGGACCTTTCCATTATTGGTAACAATACACCAAGGTATTCTTATGGTTTAAACCTGGACCTTGCCTGGAAGAATTTTGATTTCAATGCCTTTATTCAAGGGGTGGCGAAGCGGGATGTATGGGTGAATTCAAATTACTTCTGGGGCATTACTGGTGATCGTTTTCAGAGTTCATTCTTTGACATTCACCGTGATCGCTGGACGGCGGAAAATCCTGGCGGATATTATCCTAAGTATTACATGAGCTCAGAAATGGCAAAAAATGAAGTGGTACAGACCCGTTACCTCCAGAATGGTGCTTACTTAAGATTTAAAAACGTTCAGTTGGGGTATTCTTTGCCTAAGCATCTGATAGAACGGGTTAAAATAAACAGATTGAGGCTGTATGTATCCGTAGAAAATTTAGCCACCATCACCAAGATGGTGAAGTCTATTGATCCGGAGCTGGCTGTTCCTGTTGATGGCGCAATTGCGAATGTAAACAGCTCGGATGGTAAAATTTATCCCCTCCGACGCACCTTTTCATTTGGCCTGAATTTAACCTTATAATTTACCCATTAACTGTACAAAATGAAAAATATAAATCACGTAGCAGGTATTTTCATCTGCTTCATCCTGTTGTTCACAGGCTGCAAAAAAGAGATACTGGACTTAACCCCTCAGGATAAAATTACCGATGCACAATTTTGGAAGAGTAGCAGCGACCTGCAACTTTATGTGAATGGATTTTATAGTCGGATGCTTCCAACTTATAATGGGTTCAGCACCTTGGGTATTTATGGACTGGATGCCGATCAGGGTAGTGACAATATGATCCTGACGAGTGAATATAATAGGGCGATCAACGGCGAAAGGACGGTGCCCGCTACTGATGGGGGCTGGTCATGGTCAGAACTGAGGAACATCAATTACTTCCTTGCGAACTACAATAGGGTACAGGCAGCGCCTGCTGCAGTGAATCCATTTGTTGGGGAAGCACTATTTTTCAGGGCCTGGTTTTATTTTGAAAAAATGAAGGCCTATGGAGATGTACCGTGGATCAATATTCCGCTTTCCGTAGCAGACCAGGACTTGATCTATGGTGCCCGCCTAAAAAGAAATATCATTGCTGATTCTATTTTAAATGATCTTGACCGGGCAATTGCTTTACTTCCTACCAAAGCACTTGCACAAGGACAACGTGTAAATAAAGAAATTGCTATGGCATTTCAATCCAGAATTGCCTTGTATGAAGGCACCTGGGAAAAATACCATGCTGGAACTGTCTTTGGCGTAAATGGATCCGATGGTAAAAAGTATCTGGAAAAGGCCGCAGCGGTTTCGGAAGCTTTGATCAATTCAAATGTTTATCAGTTAGACAATACCGGTGTTGATTTTGGCTACTGGAAATTATTCAACCAGACAGATTACAGCACCAGTAAAGAAATCATGTTCTGGCGAAAATATTCGATTACTGATAATCCTGCTTTCGGCAATAACTGGGTAATTACGATTAAGCGTGGAGGAGGAAGAGGGATCACAAAAAATTTAGTCGATGCTTACCTGTGTACGGACGGTCAGCCGATTTCCGGGAATAATTTGTATGGAGGAGACAATTCACTGCTGCAGGTAGTGGCCAATAGAGATCCGCGTTTGAATCAGACCATTTGTACGCCGGATGGCAAACACACTTTGCTGCAAAGTCTGCCAGCTGAGATTTTTACCCTTCCAGGATTTACAGGGGCCATTTCTGATAAAACAGCTACCGGTTATCAATCTTACAAAGGTTTAAATCCTGATCCCGTGATGCAGCAGAACATATCAAATATAGGATACACCGGTTTGATTTACTTCCGTTATGCAGAAGTGCTGTTAAACTTTGCCGAAGCAAAGGCTGAACTTGGAACACTGACGCAAGCTGACATTGATAAAAGTATCAAAAAACTCCGCGACAGGGTGGGGATGCCAAACTTAACGATCACTGCGATACAGAATGACCCAAACTGGGGATTCCCGGAATTATCAGGGCTGATTAATGAAGTCAGGCGTGAACGTAGAGTAGAGCTGGCAGTTGAAGGCTTCCGTAAGGATGATATATTCAGATGGGCATCCGCAAATAAACTTTTGCTGGGCTGGAAACCTAAAGGAGCCAAGCGTGATCAATGGAATGGGGCATTTCCTGCGGCTGTACTCAATGCTTATCCTGTGGATGCAAATGGTTATATCGAACTGTATCAAAATATAGGAGCGATGAGTTCTGGTTATAAATTCAACCTGAACAGGGATTATTTATCACCTGTTCCGCAAAATGAGCTCACTTTGAATCCTAAATTACTGCCGCAAAATCCAGGCTGGTAATCTTTCTTTTATCTGCAACAACCAGTCATCATCTGGTTGTTGCTTTAACTTGAAATTTCATGAAGAATAAAATAAATTTTACAGGGATAAGACCACTTATCGCCGTGCTGATGATGAGCATCTCTTTTGCACAGGCACAAATACTTCCTAAGCCAAATGCTCAGCAGCTCGCCTGGCAGAAGGCGGAGCTGGGGGTGGTATTTCATTACGATCTGCATGTTTTTGATCCGTCAAAATATGCACAGACGGCTAACAGAATGACACCTGTACCGGATTATAATATTTTCAATCCGGTAAGTCTGGATGTGGAACAATGGGTAAGGTCGGCAAAAGATGCGGGTGCAAAGTTTGCCATTATTACGGCTACTCACGAAACCGGTTTTGCTTTATTTCAGTCCAACGTAAATCCATATAGTTTGAAGGCTTTAAAATGGAAAGATGGCAAAGCAGATCTGGTAAAGGATTTTGTGGACGCTTGTCGGAAGCACGGATTAAAGCCAGGCATATACCTGGGAATTCGCTGGAACTCTTTTCTGGGAGTTCATGATTTTAAAGTCGATGGAACTGGAGAGATGCAAAAAAAGCGTCAGCAATACTATAATGCAATGGCGGAGGGGATGCTGAAAGAAATTTGTACCAATTATGGCGATTTGTTTGAGATCTGGTTTGATGGTGGTGCCAGCGGCCCGGAAAAAGGAGCTCCGGATGTTTTGCCTATTGTAAAAAAATACCAGCCCAATTGCCTGTTTTATCACAATGATCAGCTGGCTGAAGCAAGGTGGGGAGGTTCAGAATCGGGGACAGTAGGTTATCCATGCTGGTCTACTTTTACTTATCCATCCACTGGTTCAGGAGAAAGTACCTATAAAGGAATTTCAGCAAATAATTTTGCATTGTTGAAACATGGGGATGTCAACGGTAAGTATTGGATGCCAGCCATGGCAGACGCACCGCTTAGGGGATATAACGGCAGGCATGAATGGTTTTGGGAACCCAATGATGAACAGCATATTTTTCCTTTGGATGATTTAGTGGATATGTATTATAAATCGGTAGGTCGAAATTCTACGCTCATCCTTGGGTTGACTCCAGATAACCGTGGATTATTACCTGAAGCAGATGTTAAACGTTTAAAGGAATTTGGAGCAGAAATTAAGCGCAGGTTCGAAAATCCAATTGCTGTAACCTCAGGGCGTAAAAAGGTCTTGCAATTAAATTTATCTAAAGCCACCACAATCAAACAGTTTGTGATTCAGGAAGAGATTGCAGAGGGACAACGCATCAGGAGTTTCAGTATCGAGTGCTTCTGGAATGGAAAATGGGAGAAATTGTTCGATGGCTCTTCGGTAGGAAATAAGTTTATTCATTTATTGGAAAAACCGATAACAGCGACCAAGGCCCGTTTAGTCATTAATGAAGCGCGTGGTGATTTTCAGATTAAGGAATTCGGAATTTATTAATTAAGTAAAATAGATATGAAGTGTTTTTTTAGAAAACTAGGTTTAATATTATTAATAGTCATCGCAGGTCATCATCGTATTTATGCCCAGGAAAAGCCCAATATTATTTTTTTTCTGGTAGATGACATGGGATGGCAGGATACCTCGGTTCCTTTCTGGGATAAAAGAACCCCTGCAAATCAGAAGTTTCATACGCCAAATATGGAAAAGTTGGCTGCAAGTGGTGTGAAGTTTACCCAGGCTTATGCGAATTCCATCTGCACACCATCCAGGGTAAGCCTGCTATCAGGAACCAATGTGGCCAGACATAGGGTCACTAACTGGACCATGTTTAAAGATCAGTCGACCGATGTAGCAAATGACAGTGTATTACTGGCGCCGCAATGGAATGTAAATGGATTGAGCCCGAATAAAGAAACGGCGAATGCTTTGTTTGTTACTCCATTGCCTCAATTACTAAAAGACAATGGATATTATACTATTCAATGTGGCAAGGCTCATTTTGGCGCCGATCAAACGCCCGGGGCTAATCCTCTAAACCTTGGTTTTGATAAAAACATTGCGGGTAGTGCTGCGGGTAATCCAGCTTCCTTTCTTTCCGAAGAAAATTATGGTAATATCAAAGGCAAGACTAATTTAAGGGCTGTTCCTGGCTTACAAAAATATTGGGGAACTGGTACTTTTTTAACTGAAGCCCTCACTCGTGAGGCTCTACTGGCCTTGGATACAGCCAGGATGAAGCAACAGCCTTTCTTCTTATACATGTCTCATTTTGCGGTTCATCTTCCTTTTGATGCAGATCAACGTTTCCTGGAGCGGTATACTAAAATGGGTTTAACGCAGCAGGAAGCAGCTTATGCCACCTTAGTGGAAGGGATGGATAAAAGTTTGGGAGACCTGATGGGCTATCTGGATGAAAATCATCTTGCGAAAAATACAATTATTGTATTCATGTCAGACAATGGTGGTTTTTCCCGTGCTCCGAGGATGGGAAAAATAGATACCCAGAATTTACCCTTGCGAGCTGGAAAAGGATCTTTATATGAGGGAGGGATTCGTGAGCCGATGATGATCAGGTGGCCTGGGGTTACCAAGGCAAACACGAGTAATGATCAGTATGTGGTGATTGAAGATTTTTATCCGACTTTACTGGAGATGGCTGGGATCAAGAAGTATAAAACTGTGCAGACGATAGATGGTCAGAGTATGGTTCCATTTATAAAAGGAAAACGGGATCAGGAAAAAGTACTGATTTGGAACTTCCCCAATAAATGGACGGCCAGTAGAGATGATGAAAATGTGAGCTGGCTGACTGCGATCAGACAAGGAGACTGGAAGCTGATTTATTTCCAGAAATTTGGCAGACTAGAGCTGTATAATATTAAACAAGACATAGGGGAGGAGTATGATTTGTCTAAGAAGTATCCGAAAAGAGTTAGAGCTTTAGCTGATTTATTAACGAAGAAGATGAAGGAGAGTGGCGCCCAGTTGCCAACTTTTAAGAAAACTGGTCTCCGCGTTCCTTTTCCGAATGAATTATTAGGAAATAGATCTATTTAGAGAGTTTTTGATTTAAATTCTACATCTGAGAATTGACTACAATAATCCAAGGACTGGCTACATTCTGCTAGATGTCAATACCCAACTTTGTATAATTAAATATTATAATAATGACAAAGGAAACACAGCAAGCAGGAAAAGTATGGTTTGTGACTGGCGCGTCCAAAGGATTAGGCGCTGATCTTATTCAGCGATTATTATCAGAGGGGTATCGGGTAGCAGCGACTTCAAGAAAAAAACAGGCTTTAATTAACCTTGTTGGTGAACAGGAGAACTTTCTTCCATTAACGATGGATGTTACCAGCAATGAGGATGTCAAAAGGGCAATAAAGGAGGTCATTGAACGGTTCGGTCGCATTGATGTTGTCGTAAACAATGCAGGTTACAGTCAGATTGGGGCTATTGAGGAATTAACGGCAGAAGAAGTGCAAAAGAATTTTGATGTCAATGTTTTCGGACCGTTACATGTAATACGGAACGTAGCTCCTTATCTGAGGGATCAGCGCTCCGGGCATATTATTAATATTGCTTCAATTGGCGGTTTCGTAGGGGATTTTCCAGGATTTGGTATTTACTGTTCTACTAAATTTGCTATGGCTGGCTATACCGAAGCCCTGGCTGTAGAAATGAAACCGTTTGGCATTCATACCACCTTGGTTTATCCAGGTTATTTTCGGACGAACTTCCTGGATAAAGATTCCGCAATGGTGCCCGCCCATCCGATTGGGGCTTATGCTAATGCAAGAGCAGGTGAAGCGCAACACCTAAATGAGATCAATGGGAACCAGCCTAATGATCCGAAGAAAGCGGCGACAGTTTTTATAGAACTCAGTAAACAAGTACAGCCCCCTGTGCATTTCTTTATGGGGATTGGTACATCTGAATTTGTGAAGAATAAGATTGGGGTTATTGAAAAAGCACTGATGGATCATTTAGAACTTGGAGAATCAACCGGTATTTAATCATCATGCGAAGTATGATTGCAAAAACGGTTGGATACCTCAGCGTGTGGGTAATGGGGGTTGGCTATTTCCGCCATGAACCATTACCCGCTAATCTTGTACAAAGAAAATTTAGTACCTTAGTTTATGGGTAAAACATTCCGCTTCCACTCACTACATGACCTACATTCCTACTATGGTTTGCCGGATCCGGAGCATCCGCTCATTAGTCTGGTGGATTACAGTAAGGTAAACTATCCTGACGGTGTTTCGAATCTGAAATGGATGCAGGATTTCTATATCTTAGCCCTGAAGCGGGATGTTCATGCTAAGTTCAATTATGGCCAGCAACCTTATGATTTTAATTCTGGGGTATTATCATTCTTTGCTCCTCAGCAGCTGCTGCAAGTCGAGATCAACCTGGATGTAAGCGTAAGGCAATCAGGATGGCTGTTGTTGCTGCATCCCGATTTTTTGTGGAATACGCCGCTGGCTGAACAAATCAAAAAATATGATTTCTTTCAATATAAGGTTAATGAAGCGCTCTTCCTTTCTGAAAAAGAGGAAACTGTGGTGGCAAAGATATTTCAAAATATAGAAAAGGAATACCAGTCTAATATGGATAAGTTCAGCCAATCGCTGATTATCAATCAACTGGAATACCTGATGATTCACGCAGACCGCTTTTATCATCGGCAGTTCCTGACTCGCAAAATCACCAGTCATCAGGTTTTACACAGACTGGAATCGCTGCTAAACAGTTATTTTACAGAGGAGAGGTTAGTTGTTGAAGGCCTTCCTACGGTACAATTTGTAGCTGATGAATTAAACATCTCCGCCAATTATTTAAGTACCTTACTGAAAATTCTAACCGGGCAGAGCACCCAGCAATTCATACATGATAAACTGATTGAGAAGGCAAAAGAAAAGCTGTCATCGACCAATCTATCCGTATCGGAGATTGCTTATTATCTCGGTTTTGAACACTCGCAGTCATTCAGTAAATTATTCAAAACTAAAACCAATCAGACACCGCTGGAATTCCGTGCTCCCTTCAATTAATGGAAGGTGAATGCAGGTCTTGCCTATTTTGCATATTGCTTTTTTATCATTTTCTTTAAAAAACCTGTTAATGAGATTGTAAATCAATGTTTTATTTTCTCAAAAAACATATTCTTAACCTTGTCAGAATATATATAAAAGCCTGTAATGTTTTTTTGTTTGTCGCGGGCAAACCGAATTCCCCCCAAATTCCTGGCACTACTTAGGAACATGTCTTTTTGAATAGGACTGAGACTAATTATGGGTTGATCTAATCGATTGTTGCTTTTGGCCAGTTACTTTTTATGGCTTCGGCCCTATGCAGCATTCCCCAATCAATCATCGAGTCGATAACACTGGTGATACTCTTACCAGACTCAGTCAGTATGTATTCTATTAATACAGGGGTTTGATCGTATACTTTTCGCTCAACAATGCCATTAATTTCCAATTCTTTCAGTTCTTTTGATAACATCCTGGGTGTTATTTTATCGATGTTGTCTTGTAGATCTTTGAAGCGTGTTTTTCCATGCAAAAGCGAAGCAATTATAGGCAGTTTCCATTTGCCATTCATCACATTTAAAGTGTCCGTTAAGGCCATTACATAATGCTTTGGGCACTGCTGTACTTTATCTCTATCTAATAATTCCTTGAAATCACTCATATTATTGTCTTATTCTTAGTATACAAATGTATAGTGCTAATCTTTAGTAACAAAGTATACTTAGTATATTAATATCGCTAGGTTTGAATTATAATTAAAACATAAGATATGATTTTAGTAACCGGTGCAACAGGTCAGTTTGGCTCAAAAGCCATTGACCATTTATTAAAAAAAGGGGTTAAACCATCTGAAATTTCCGCTTTAGTAAGGGATGCAGCAAATGCAGATCATCTTAAAAGTAAAGGAATTGAAGTAAGAGTTGGGGATTACACAGACTATGATTCATTAGTTGAAGCATTTCAGGGAGTAGAAAAGCTATTATTGGTTTCTAGTAACGATAGACAAGCGGTCGAAAACAGGACTGCGCATCATATAAACGCCATAAAGGCTGCGAAATCTGCCAATG
This sequence comes from Pedobacter polysacchareus, assembly GCF_019802255.1. GTDB lineage: Bacteria > Bacteroidota > Bacteroidia > Sphingobacteriales > Sphingobacteriaceae > Pedobacter > Pedobacter polysacchareus. Next base: position 248,273 of record NZ_JAHYSS010000005.1, read on the forward strand.
TTAAACATATTGTTTATACCTCTTTTGTGAGGAAATCAAATTTTGAGGATTCGGCTATAGCAGCATTCCAAGATGCTCATGCACAAACAGAAGCCTACCTAATCGCTAGCGGTCTTAATTATACTATTCTTCAAAATGGGATTTATCTGGAAATGATACCCGTTTTTGCCGGAGAAAAAGTAGGGGAGACTGGTGTCATATTGTTTCCCGCAGCTGATGGAAAAGCAAGTTATGTGCTACGCGAAGAGCTGGCAGAAGCAGCTGCAGAGGTATTAACTACCGAAGGACATGAAAAACAAATTTATAGTTTAACTAATTTAGCTTCCGTTTCTTTTAAGGAGATCGCTAAGGCCATAGCGGATCATTTGGGAAAAGAGGTTGATTATCAGTCGTTATCAGTGGAGGCGTTTGAAGACAGAATGAAACAGTTTGACGTGCCAGACTTGTATATTGGTATGTTTACCATGTGGGCAACCGCGCAGGCAGAAGGTGCAATGGATGTAGTGGACGATACGTTAGCAAGATTCTTAGGTAGAAAACCTACAACTATGCCTCAATTTATTGCTCAGATCTATTAGGCTGCTATGGCTCGATCGTACTTATTTTAAACTGAATTCGTTGTCCTGTAAATTCTCTTTTGTCAATTGATGATTTTGATATAGGTTTCTTTGATGCCGTCTTGAAGCAATTTAATTTCATTCTTTTCAGTAGAAAAACTAAGTGTAATGTTTTCATGTTTAAAAATATTATTGCCCAGATAATCAAAGGGTACATAGATTTGACCTGCTTTCGAATGTTGAAATACTAAACTTTGCCCATTAGAAGAAATGGTTACGGTGTATTTTTTATTCTCGTCTAAATATGTGCCCTTTAATTTATACTGGCTGGATGATTGGAGAAATTGACGTTTCCGTTTTTCACATACTTGTTTTGAGTATTGTAGGAGCTTACCTCGTTTTTTTTAACCTCTACTTTAAAGGTATAATAGGTGTTTTTCAGCAGTAGGGGTTTGCATATTTTTTGTGTTTGGCCAAGCGCATAATGGCTGAGCATAAAAAGGAACAGGGTATTTAAAAGGATCTTCATTTCCATGGGTTTGTTTAATGAAGAGACACCCTTTAATTTTATAAGTTGCAGGTAATTTAATACGGCTGCCTTTTAATCCGATCTCTTTCTCTTACCTTTGCAAATATTCAATATTCCATACTGTGATTAATGTAAACAACATCTCCGTTTCATTTGGCGGAACCACTCTTTTTAGCGATGTCACCTTTTCGATCAACGAGAACGATAAAATTGCCCTTATGGGTAAGAATGGTGCGGGCAAGTCGACCATCTTAAAGATCATTGCCAACGCGGCAAAACCTACTTCTGGTAACGTAACCGGTCCTAAGGACGCGGTGATTGCGTATTTGCCACAGCATTTCCTGACTCAGGATAAGGTGACCGTTTTTGAAGAAACGATGAAAGCTTTTGAGGAAGTAAACCAGATGCAAAAAGAGCTTGAGGAGCTGAATGAGCAATTGACGATTCGTACTGATTACGACAGTGACGATTACATGAAGCTAATCGAACGCGTTTCCGAACTGAGCGAGAAATTTTATTCGATCGAAGAGGTCAATTATGATGCAGAGGTAGAAAAAGTATTAAAAGGCTTAGGCTTCGAGCGTAAAGACTTTACCCGACAAACTTCTGAGTTTTCTGGCGGTTGGAGAATGCGTATTGAACTGGCTAAAATTCTATTAAAGAAACCTGATTTGATCTTATTGGATGAGCCTACCAACCACATGGATATCGAGAGTATCCAATGGCTGGAAGATTTCCTGATCAACTCTGCTAAGGCAGTGATGGTAATTTCCCACGACCGTGCCTTTGTAGATAACATTACCAATCGTACCATTGAGGTAACGATGGGCAGAATATACGATTACAAAGCAAAATATAGTCATTACCTACAGTTGCGTGCAGACCGCCGTGTCCATCAATTGAAAGCTTATGAGGAACAGCAGCGTTTTATCGCAGACAACCAGGAATTTATAGACCGTTTTAGAGGGGTTTACTCGAAAACCTTATCGGTACAGTCGCGTGTGAAAATGCTTGAAAAGCTCGAAGTGATTGAGATAGATGAAGTGGATACTTCGGCATTGCGCCTGAAATTCCCGCCATCGCCGCGTTCGGGGCAATATCCGGTAATCGTAGAAGAGCTTACTAAAACCTATGGCGATCATGTGGTGTTCGAAAAAGCATCAATGGTGATCAAACAGGGAGAAAAAATAGCTTTTGTGGGTAAAAACGGGGAAGGTAAGTCGACCATGATCAAAGCCATCATGGGCGAAATCGACTTTGAAGGGGAATTAAAAGTAGGTCACAATGCCAAGATTGGATACTTTGCCCAAAATCAAGCTGCCCTGCTTGATGAAAATTTAACGGTATTCGAAACCATTAACCAGATTCCATTAAGCGATGGTTCTATAAAAATTAAAGACCTTTTAGGTGCCTTTATGTTCAGTGGTGATGATACCACGAAAAAAGTTAAGGTGCTTTCAGGAGGAGAGAAAACCCGTCTAGCCATGATCAAGTTACTGTTAGAGCCAGTAAATGTACTGATCCTGGATGAGCCAACCAACCACTTGGATATGAAGACCAAAGATATTATCAAGGATGCGCTTAAAGATTTTGATGGCACTATTATTTTGGTATCCCATGATCGGGATTTCCTGGATGGCTTGGCTGAAAAAGTATTCGAGTTTGGTAATAAGCGTGTTCGTGAGCATTTTGAAGATATCAAAGGCTTCCTGGCCTACAAAAAGATGGACAGCTTAAAAGAAATAGAACAAAGCTAAAAAAACATATACTTACATACAGGTACTCACCGGGGTTGAACTATCAATCCCGGTTTTTTTTGCTCCAGCTTTTTCAAGCCTTGTGCCAATCTTCTGGGAGATCATCATAAATTATACTTCAGCTGTTGCTGATCTGCTTCCTCGCTAGCCTAATCAGGGCAGGTAACATTGAATAAACTTTTGTATTTTTCAGGAGGTAAAAATCAATATGAAAATAGAGAACTTAAAACCGTTTGAGGGAGAGCATTGTGAAACAACTGCAACCGGAACTTTGCTCCGACAGCTCAATGTTCAGCTTTCTGAACCCATGCTCTTTGGTTTAGGAGAGGGACTTGGTTTTATCTTTTGGAAGATGAAATCAATGAATTTCCCTTTTATTGGTGGGCGGGTAAAACCGGATGTCTTAACTGAGCATCTCTCGAGGAATTTAAATCTGGTGCTGACCGTTAAAGAAACCTCTTCCACTCAAAAGGCTTGGGAAAATGTAAAAGCACTCCTTGATAAGGGAAAAGTTGTGGGTTTAAAATTAGACTGTTTTCATCTGGAATATTTTACAAGACCATTTCATTTTGCTGGGCATTATGCTGCAATTTATGGTTATGATCATAACCATGCTTTTTTAGTAGACACGAAGGCGCAAGGTGGTCAAGTAAAAACATCTTTGAAAAGTTTGGCCTTAGCAAGAGCGGAAAAGGGCCCAATGTCCTCTAAAAATCTGTATTATACCTTAGAACTGTCCTCAAAAAAGTTTGATCTGAAAACAGCAATTCCTGCAGCTATAAGAAGTAATGCACATCAATACCTCAATCCACCAATTACGAATATTGGCTATAAAGGAATCTACAAAACAAGTTCCGAAATTATCAAGTGGTTTAATACCAGTAAAACCATAGAGAATGACTTTAAGACAGTGGCCATGCTGATGGAAAAAGCAGGCACTGGCGGCGCTTTATTTAGAAACTTATATCGTGATTTCTTAAAAGAAAGTTACGAACTACTTCATCTTGAAGAACTTAAGGCAGGGCATGAGGCGTTTGTAGAAATTGCATCGCTTTGGACATTCCTCTCTGAACTGTTTGAAAAAATAAGTCAAACAAAAGATATTAAATATGTTCAGGAAGCATCGGAAATATTAAAAATAATAGCAGGTAAGGAAAAGAACGCAATGGAAGTATTGGCCACGATATAGCCCCTAATGCGCATGCTAGGAATAAAAATTTTAGCTGAATCAACCAGATAATTCGAGCTTTCCCAAATTATTTACATATTATTGGATCGAAAATTTAACTCATATTACTCCCGGAAGCTAATTATTAATGGAAAACTACGCTAAGCGCTCCGACTTAGAATTGTTACAGCTCCTCCAGCTTGGTGACCGTTTAGCTTATACGGAAATATTCGAAAGGTATAAGTTTATTCTGCATCACCATGCAATAAAAAAACTCCCGAATAGAGAGGAGGTGAAGGATATTGTACAGGAAGTATTTACCATGCTTTGGACAAAAAAAGAAGGTATAAATATCCATACCAACCTTTCAGGATACCTCTATACTTCTTTAAAACACAGTATTCTTGATCATTTTTCAAGACAGAAGGTACGCGACAAATATGTGGATTCGATGAAGAACTTTGTCGGACAGGGAACGGTTTTGCCTGATTACCGCATCAGGGAAAAGCAATTATCCGCAGCTATAGAAGCAGAAATTAGTCTGTTACCTGAAAAAATGAGGATTGTTTTTGAGATGAGCAGGAAAACTTACCTCAGTCATAGCGAGATTGCCGCTCAATTAGGGATCTCTGAGAAAACGGTCAACAGGCAGATTTCTAATGCTTTAAAGATACTGAGGTCGAGGTTAGGCCTTTTCGCTTACCTGGCTTTTCTGATCAGGTATTAAATAAAATAAAAAAATATTCATTTCATCTGCATGTTCTGCCCGACTTAACCGTCTTGGTATTAGATTGGGGGAAAAAACAATCTGAAATCAATATGCATGAAGCAGATTATGAAAAATTATTAGATCAATATAAAGCAGGTAAATGCACTGAAGAAGAGATCGCTTTTATTGAAAGCTGGTACCTTGTTTATCAGGAGGGCACCTTACATGAGGATTTATCTTTAGCAGAAAGAACAGCTGATTTGACTATGGTAGGGGCTGGACTTGGCCTGGAATATCCTGAGCCTAAAAAGGTCCGACTCTGGCCGCGACTGGCAGCCGCTGCGGCGATCTTCATCGTAGTTGGGGCAGGCCTGTATTCTTACATGGATAAAAACAGTCCGGCTGCTCCTGTCTACGCCAACGACATTCCCTCTAAAGGACAAAAGACCGCTACGCTAACCCTGGCTAGTGGCGAAAAAATCCAATTGTCTGATGCTAAAGTTGGTTTACTGGCAGATCAGTCAGGGATTGAAATCTCCAAGACTAAAGACGGACAATTAATTTATGAAATAAAAGATCAGGCAAATGCTGCGGCTAATAAGTGGAATACACTTTCTACAGCTAAAAGTCAGACCTATGGGATACAACTTCCTGATGGAACGAAAGTCTGGTTAAATGCAGCCTCTGTATTGAAGTATCCAGCTTCATTTGCAAAACTAAAAAACAGGGCTGTGGAACTGACTGGGGAAGCCTATTTCGAGGTGGCCAAAGATCCGCGTCATCCATTTGTGGTAAAAACCGCCACACAAGAGGTCGAAGTTTTGGGAACACACTTTAACATCAATAGTTATACAGACGAAAATAGTACCAGAACTACGCTGCTGGAAGGAGCGGTAAAGGTAAGTTTGGTGAATGGCATACTTTCAAAGGTAATTAAGCCTGGTGAAGAAGTACTGAATATACAGCAGCAGCTGCAGGTCAGACCGGCAAATCTCAAAGATGCGGTCGCCTGGAAAACAGGATATTTTAGATTCAATAATGAAAGCCTGGAAAGCATTATGCGTCAGGTATCCAGATGGTACGATGTAGATGTGGTGTATTCGGGTAATCGAAACGAGCTTGCGGCCCTTACTTTCTGGGGTATTGTTTCAAAAGAGAAAAATGTTTCTGAAGTGCTAAAGATGATCGAACGTGCTGAGCAAGTGAAGTTCAGTATTAATGGCCGCACCATAACGGTCATGTCCAATTAAAATCTCCCACCCTTAATTATATAAACCTAAACCAAACCAACCACATGAAAAAGAGAAACCACCGCGACCCTTAGTCAGATTCAGGTAAATCAGAAAACAGGAACGTTCGAACCGTTCCTGTCTAATCCTGATTGGCACAAAATAATGAATTAACAAATTTTATGATTACCGGATTGCCTGTAGCCTCTGAAAGCAGGGCATTTCCGGTACAGACCAACATGTCAAATGTATACAAATTTTACAAAATATTTTTGTGAGTCTTCGGGCTACAAGGATAATTTCCTAGAGTCAGCCCGGCCAGATCAATATCCGGCAACTGGCTATAGGTTATGGGGGATAAATACAATTCTTGTGATGAAATTAATTACAGCGTTATTAATCCTGAGCCTGACTCAGGTGACTGCGGCTACTTTTGCACAGAAAATTACCATGAACAAAACCAACGCCACTATTGAAACCGTTCTGGAAGAGATAGGAAGGCAAAGTGGTTATGATGTTTTTGTTGGGGTGAAGACCTTAAACAGCGCAAAATCTGTCAGCATTAATGTGAAAAATGCAGCAGTAGAAGAGGTTCTGAGACTTTGCCTGGAAGGACAGCAGCTTGATTTCTCTATTGAAAATAAGATCATTGTCATTAAACAGAAGCAACCTTCAATTCTGGATAAAGTAGCTGCCGTTTTTTCGGGTAATGAGGTATTTGGGATTGTGCTGGACAATGATAACAACCTGCTGCCGGGAGCTACGGTCACCATTAAGGGGAGTAATAGAAGTACGACCACCAATGGGATGGGGCAGTTTAAATTAAAGGATGTTCCGGACGGTGCCATATTACAGATTTCTTTTATGGGCTATGTGACCAAAGAAATTAAGGCAACTGAAAATCTATTGGGTGTGAAACTGGAATTGAGTACTTCTAAGCTGGATGAAGTACAGGTGATGGCTTATGGAAAAACCAACAGAAGAATCTCTACCGGAAATATTGTAACGATCAGTGCGAAGGAACTGGAAAAACAGCCGGTCACCAATCCCTTACTAGCGCTTTCAGGCAGAGTTGCAGGAATGATCGTAACGCCGACCAATGGTTATGCATCAAGTCCTGTGAAAGTAGAAATCAGGGGAAGAAAAGCCATTAATCCAGGATTTGTGTCTGATCCATTGTATATCATAGATGGTGTTCCACTCAGTAATATAGAACTTGGTGCCGGATCAGATTATAACAAAGGTTCTGCAGGTGTGGTTCAAAATGGATTTTCTTACACAGGAGGCCAGAGTCCACTGTTTAATATCAGTACGAATGATATCGAGAGCATAGAAGTTTTGAAGGATGGTGATGCGACTGCTATCTATGGTTCAAGAGGCGCAAATGGCGTAATTCTCATCACCACGAAAAAAGGAAGAGTTGGAGCAACTACGCTTTCAGTGAATACTTCACAGGGACTCAGTTATGTGACACAGCGTTACAATATGTTAAACACAGAACAATATCTTCAGCTGAGAAGAGATGCATTTGCAAATGATAACATCGTGCCAACGGTAGTCAATGCACCTGATTTAACACTTTATGATCCTAATCGTTATACCGACTGGCAAAATAAACTATGGGGCAATATGGGTAAAAAAACCAATGCTTCGCTGAGTTTAACCGGTGGTGATCAGGTAACACAGTTTCTTTTCTCCGGTAATTATGGCCGGACGGAAGAGATTCTTTCCAATGGAGGAAACAATCAGAATGCCTCGATGGCTCTTAATCTGGCTCACAGTGCTATGGAGCAGAAATTCAGAATCAATGCAAATGTCCTTTATACTTATTCAGCAGTAAAAACCATTGGTACACCTGATGCGGTTACTGTGGCACCTAATGCTCCTGATATTTATGCAGAAGATGGCAGTTTGAATTTTAAGGCCTGGGGTAGAGGTACGGATGGTTCTTACTTCCCTTTCGGATCCCTGGAATCCGGCTATTTTTCCAATACGAATCTGATGAAAATGGGCGTGAATCTGCATTATCAGCTCGCAAATAACCTTTCTTTAGCTACCAATCTGGGTTATACGTTTACCTATAATACCAACCGTTTTTACAACCCGATTTCCAGTATGGATCCCTTAAGCAGCCCAACAGGAGCTGCATTTTCGGGAAGTACCAATAATTCCAACTGGATTATCGAACCTCAGCTAAATTATAATGTAAATTTATTTGGCGGTGAGTTCAGTGTGTTGTTGGGCGCTAGTTTACAAAAAGACGGCACTAAGACTGGTGGTGTTTATGGTCTTGGGTACGAAACAGACGATTTTTTGGAGAACATTGCCCTGGCTCCTATTAAATTGATTTATGACAACATAGGTTATTATAAATATGCCGCAATATTTGGCAGGCTAAGCTATAACCTAAAGGACAGATATATCCTGAATATCAATGGCAGAAGAGATGGATCATCGCGATTTGGTCCCGGAAAACAGTTTGGTAATTTTGGATCTATCGGAGCAGCATGGATCATATCAAATGAGAACTGGCTTAAGGATCGACTTCCTGCAATGATCAGTTTTATTAAATTGAGAGGAAGCTACGGATTAACAGGCAGCGATGCCGTTGGTGACTATAAGTACCTTACTCAATGGGCAAGTAATATGCCAGGTTCAATACCACTCCCTGGTTATAATGGTGTTTCGCCTTTGGTCAGCTTATTGGCAGTAAACCCAGACTACAGGTGGCAGGTAGCGAAGAAACTGGAAGGTGCATTAAATTTAGGTTTTTGGGAAGACCGTGTCAACCTGCAGATTTCTCGTTATCGTGAACGCATAGGTAATCAGCTGACAGAGTATCCAACACCACTTTTTAGTGGCTTTAAAAGTGTGGTCGCCAACTGGCCGGCTTTGCTTGAAAATAAAGGCTGGGAGTTTTCAGCAGATATCGAAGCCATCAAAACTGATAAAATAAAATGGAACTGGAGTCTTAACGGCGCTCGGAATACCAATATACTAGCCAGTTACCCAGGAATAGAACTTACGCCTTATGTGAATCTTTTTAAAGTGGGAGCATCGCTAAATTCCTTGTACCTATTACATTATACGGGCATAGATCCACAAACAGGGAAATATACGTTCGAGGATTATAATAAAGATGGGGTTATTGGCTTCGACAATACCAAACAACCAGGTACTGGTGATGACGATCGTTTTGTGGCTGTTGACATGACGCCAAAGTTTTCCGGTGGTTTCGGGACTTCTTTTAGTTACGGTAATTTCAATATCAGTGCCTTTTTTGAATATAGACAGCAAATCGGTATTAATCCGGATTATAACAGCGGAAGTTTGTTAGGCAGTATGCACAACCAATCTGCTGATGTATTTGGTAACTATTGGAAGAAGCCGGGCGACCAGACCTTATATGCAAAACCAACCACATTAACCGGTGATGACAGTACCAACAACTTTTTTGCTTCTGATGGTCAATACCAGGATGCTTCCTATCTGAGAATGAACAATATTTCCTTCGGGTACCAATTCGATAAGAGAATCTCTAAAAAACTGGGTGCAAAATCATTGAATGTATATGCCAATGCACAAAATATTTTTGTACTGAGTAAAGGAAGGGGCTTGGATCCTTCTGTTCAAAACTTTGGAGCGCTTCCACCGGCAAAAGCAGTAGTATTTGGTATTTCCGCACAATTTTAATCTGATAATGACATGAAGATGAAAAGAAATCTAAAATTATATAGTGTAATCATGCTGACAGTGGCTTTGGCTTCCTGTAAAGAATGGGTCAGCATCCCGGAGCCAACAGGTTCTGTGACCACAAAAAAAGTGTTTTCCACGGATGCGCAGGCAAACTCTGCAATGGCTGGCGTGTATACCCGCATGATCAACAAAGGCTATGAAGGAGCTACAGGAATTCAGGGTTTTGCGGCGGGGATGTCTACGATATTTGGAGGGATGTCTGGTAATGAGTTGATTACAATCTCTACAGGGGGGTCTTATTATGCTTATAATACCAATAACCTGTTTGCGAATGATGGCTCAGCAGCAATGATCTGGGTTACTGCTTATGATGCCATTTATGGTTGTAATGCCGTAATAGAAGGCATTGAAGCTTCAGTTTCTGACAAATTGCACGATAATGTCAGAAATAGACTGATTGGAGAAGCCAAATTTGTTCGAGCATTTTCTTATTTCTACCTCCTTAATTTTTTTGGCGATGTGCCTATGGCGCTGACGATAGATTTCAATAAAACCGCTACCATGAAAAGGACACCAAAAGCGGAAGTCTACGCGCAGCTGATTCAAGACCTGCTGGAGGCTAAAACCCGGTTGCCGGATAATTTTTCTGGCACAGGCGGCCAAAGGATTTTGCCTACTAAATGGGCTGCAACGGCATTATTGGCCAGGGTCTATTTATATACAGGAGATTACTCAAATGCTGCAGCCCAGGCTACTGAATTGATCAGTCAATCTGCATTATTCAAACTGCCGGAAGATTTAAACAATGTTTTCTTAATCGATAGTGAGGAAGCCATCTGGCAATTGCAGCAAGGCGACCTTCCTGCAAATGGTAAAGCAACTCCTGAAGGATATACCCTGGTTGCCAACAAAGCAACCATTCTTAACGACCGCCCTTTTTTCCATATGACGGAGGAATTGAAAAATGATTTTGAAGCAAATGATCAGCGAAAAATAGCCTGGACCTGGAATGAAACCGCTGGAGGTCAGGAAATTTACTACCCTTATAAATATAAAGTCGGCAGCTACAATGCACGTACTGGTAGTATGACCGAGTATTATATGGTCTTAAGATTGGCTGAGCAATACCTGATCCGTGCAGAAGCACAAGCACTTGCCAACATGCCTTTAGGCTCGGCGATTGCCGATCTGAATGTGATCCGTCATCGCGCCGGTCTGGATGATCTGCCTGCCGGACTTTCTAAAACAGCAGTCATCCAGGCCATTGAACATGAAAGAGAGATCGAACTTTTTGCAGAATGGGGACATCGGTTTTTTGACCTCAAGCGAACAGGGCGCGCAGAAAATGTGCTCTCAGCATTGCCAATTAAGCAGCCCTGGAGAAGTGATCAGTTGATTTACCCCATCCCAAAAACAGAAATTATTGCCAACCAAAACCTGACGCAGAATCCAGGTTACTAATTTTTAACATACAGCCGTCATCTCTGGTAAAATAGGGGGAATACCTGCAGTAAAACTGCGGAGCGGGAACCCCTTTGTCTGAAGATGACGACTGAACCAAAACAATAACTTATCAAACTCAATAAAAACTATGGAACCAATCGTTCGTATCAGCGGGCTTTCGCACCGTTATAGTACCAGCTGGGCTATACGTGACATCAATTTCGAAATTCCAAAAAGTGGGATTGTTGGCCTTCTGGGCTCCAATGGTGCCGGTAAATCTACTACCATGAATATCCTTTGCGGGGTACTCACACCGACCACAGGAAAGGTGATGATCAATGGCATTGACCTGAGTAAGCAGCCGGAATTGGCCAAGCAGGAAATCGGCTTTTTGCCGCAAACTCCTCCATTGTATATGGACCTGACGGTGGATGAATACCTGAGGCATGCAGCGATTTTACGTTCAATAGAAGATAAACAATTAAAATCAGCACTGGAGGAAGTCAAGGAACGCTGCGGTTTAACCCACATCAGCAAAAGACTGATCAAGAATCTATCTGGAGGTTATAAACAGCGGGTGGGCATCGCTCAGGCCATTGTCCATCAACCAAAATTAGTAGTATTTGATGAGCCTACAAATGGCCTGGATCCGAACCAGATTCTGGAAGTACGCGGACTGATTAAAGACATTGCCACAGAACGTGCGGTTATTCTCTCTACACACATCCTAACCGAAGTTCAGTACCTCTGCAAAGATATTGTCATGATTGAAAGCGGAAGGATTGTATTTGCGGATACGATGGAAGCTTTTGACAATTATATTGCCCCGCACAGCATGCTGCTGACCTTGGAAAATGCACCGGCAGAAGCTGCATTGATGGCTATAGAAGGGGTGATCAGGATAGAATTCCTCACGGAAAAACAATTACGGATCTATTTCAATGGCGACCGCAGTATTTCTGAAGCTGTGGTGCTGGAAAGTGCAAAACAGGGATGGCGCTTACGGGAGCTCAATATGGAGAAAAACTCTTTAGATGAAACTTTTGCCCAACTGTCTAAAATCTCTAAATAGCTTATGAAAAAAATTATACAGATAGCCAGGCTAGAACTCAGTCTGCTATTTTATTCCCCGATTGCATGGTTGCTGATCCTGGTTTTATTTCTGCAGATGGCACTCGCATTTTTGTCGTCCATCTCCGAAATACAGTATCTCCAGGAATTTATTCCTATTACAGGGATATCAGAAAGACTATTCACCATCATGATTGGGACGGACACGATTCCTGTAGGTATATTCCTTACGATGCTGGGCAGTTTATACCTGTATACGCCGCTCATTACAATGGGGATCATCAGCCGGGAAATGAATACAGGAACAATCAAACTGCTGTATTCTTCACCAGTAAAACTTAGTCAGGTGGTGTATGGAAAATTCCTGGCAATGTTGGGTTATAACCTGATAGTGATGGTGCTCATGAGTCTTTTTGTAGTTGCTGGTGCTTCCGCTGTGCAGCATTTTGATTATTCCCATATTCTGGTAGCGATGCTGGCTTCCTTCCTGTTAATGAACGCCTATTCGGCTATCGGCATCTTTATGTCGAGCTTAACTACTTATCAGGTGATTGCGGCGATTGGCACTTTTGCCGTACTGGCCTTTATGAATTATATCGGAAAATTCGGACAGGGGATAGATTTCGTTCGTGACCTGACCTATAGCCTTTCCATGCCAAGTCGCGCAGAGCGAATGGTAGGCGGTTTATTGACCAGCAGGGATGTAATTTATTACCTGGTGATCTGCGGTATTTTTCTAGGATTTACCATTGCCAAACTAGAACTGGCCAGGAATTCAAAGTCTCTCGCAAAGCAGGTCTCACGATATGCCCTTATTTTAATCGTTGGTTTAACAGTCGCTTATATCAGCTCCCGACAACCATTGATTGCTTACTACGATGCTACGGCAACCCAATCCAATACGCTGGTAAAGGCTACTCAGGAAATCCTGAAACAAATGGGTGATGAACCTATTGAAATGACAGAATACATCAACGTAATGGACGATAGCTATAACTATGGCGCTCCTCAAAATCGCATTTCAAGTATTGCGCGCTGGGAGCCTTATCTGCGGTTTAAATCCAATATTAAGTTAAACTGGGTTTACTATAACAGCAGTTTCGACCTTCAGGCTTTTACCGAAAGGGCAAAGTATTTGGAAGTAGATACCGCAGACTTTCTGACACCAGAAGCTATCCGTAAACAGGTAGACCTCAGCGGAGAAGATGGCCGTTTGGTGATACAGTTGAAATACAAAGGCAAAACCACTTTTTTACGGACCTTTTTTGATGCTGGATTCTGGGCCAAAGAAGCAGAAACTGCAGCCGCATTAAAACGACTGCTGGTGACTCCGCCGAAAATTGTTTTTGTGACGGATGGCTATCAGCGTAGTGTTGCCAAGATTGGTGATCGCGACTACCAGCAGTTTTTTAATATCAAAGCTTCCAGGCCCGCTTTGATCAATCATGGTTTTGATATCGACAGCCTCTCGATAGAAAATGCAGAGATACCGGCTGGCATTGCCACGTTGGTGATCGCTGATCCGAAAGTCAAGTTCAGCCCGAATGCATTGGCAAAGCTTCAAAAATATATTACAGCGGGTGGAAACCTGTTGGTGGCCGGAGAACCAGGGAAACAAGAGGTGATCAACCCAGTTCTCAGTATGCTGGGACTCAAAATGAGCAACGGGACACTCGTTCAGCGCAGCAGAGATTACTCTTATGGTCTGGTGACGCCAACTTTAGGGGCAGCGTCCCTGGTGATGAGCCCTGGATTAAAGAAGCAGTACGAGGATAAAAAGGTAGTCGCTATGCCAGGCGTAGCCGCATTAAAAATAGAGGACAAGGGCATCTTTAATGCCCAGCCTGTATTGATAACCGATGATAAAAAGAGCTGGATCAAAGCCGGAACTTTTGTGCTGGACTCAGCTGCCCTGGCATTTGAGGCGAAGAATGGTGACCAGAAAGGTACTTTCCCGACAGCGATGATGCTGACCAGAAAGCTGAACCAAAAGGAACAGCGGATTATGGTATCCGGAGATGCCGATTTCATGAGCAATAACGAAATGAATAGGGGAAATCTGGCCACTGTGAACAATGCTTTTGTACTCCATCTTTTTAAGTGGTTTGCTAATGATCAATTTCCAGTAGATATGACCAAAATTGAGTCTAAAGACAATAAACTAGAGCTGAACGAGGCTGGGTTGAGAACGATACAGATCATGTATTATGGGCTGATTCCGGGTGCCATATTCATCCTGGGAATGATTTTACTTAGCCGAAGAAAACGTAAATAATTATGAGCTTTATAACCGATAAACAAACGATCGATGATCTGAATATCTTCGCCAAATCGGGGAGCGATTCGATCTATCATATTTTTAATAAAACCTATACGCAGGGTGCTGCTGCCCTGCTGGAGGAGCTGTTCAGGAATCCACTTTCTGATGAAAAACTGATCAATGAACGTGTAGCTATACTGCGGTATTTCCAGGGAAGTAAACTGGCTTTTCCTTTACAGGGGAATCGTTTTGAGGAGGCAGAAAGGTACCTTGCCAATACCGAGCCGCGAAGCCGACTGTCTAACCAGGGTTTTAGCATGGCTGATTTCCAGGCTGCGGCACAAAGTGTGACGGCATTAGTGGAGATCTTGCAGGGGCTGAAAGCATTTATGCAGGACCTTCAGCCTAAAGTAGCCCAAAATCCTTACGGAGCAGAAGTAGAGAAGGTTTTGGAGCTCCTCAATTCAAGAGCGCTGGAACTCGTTTTCAGCGACCATGGAAAAGGCAAAATCTCCTCAGGGAAAATCGTAGAGTACGACAATATTTTAAGGTTCCAGCAGCGTGACCTGCTGGAAAAAATACTCCAGCATATTTATCACCTGGATGTGTATTGTTCTATCGCAAAGGTGGCAGAAGAACGTGGGTACCATTTTGCAACCGCCTTAAAGCGGGATGCCAATCGCTTAGAACTACAGGGGCTATACCATCCTTTGCTGCACAAGCCGGTGGCGAATTCCTTAACGATGACACCGGATAGTAACATTGTTTTCCTAACCGGGGCCAATATGGGGGGGAAATCCACCTTCATGAAGTCACTGAGTATTGCCATGTATCTGGCGCACCTGGGTTTCCCCATTGCGGCAAAAAGCATGGAGTTCTCTGTTTGCGATGGGATGTATACCACCATCAATTTACCAGATAACCTGGCCATGGGCGCCAGCCATTTCTATGCAGAAGTGCTCCGGGTAAAGAAGGTAGCAGTAGCCCTTGGTGAGGGAAAAAACCTGTTTGTCGTATTTGATGAACTTTTCCGGGGAACCAATGTGAAGGATGCTTACGAAGGAACGATTTCCATCATGGAAGCTTTTGCCAGTAAACCACATTCGCTGTTTGTGATTTCCACGCATATCATGGAAGCGGGGAAAGTATTACAGCAGAAATGCAGCAATATGATTTTCCGTTACCTGCCTACGCGTATGGAAAATGGCAAACCTGTGTATACCTATACACTAAAGGAAGGGATTACCGACGACCGCCATGGGATGATCATCATTAATAATGAAGCCATTTTAGAACTGATCAGCCATGAAAAACAAAGCAGGAGAACACAAAGCAATTTTAATGCAGATAAACAAACGGCAGATGACTTAAACCTTCAGGGGAAATTCAAACAGCAATCTATTTACAGCTTATTTAACCACCTGCAAACCAGAGGTGGCGAAAAGGAACTGGAAGGTATGTTTGCGCGGCCATTAACTACTCCGGAGCAGATCAATAAAAGAAGTTCGGTTTTTGCATTTTTTCAGCAGCATCGGGTGATCTTTCCTGTGATCCGTTCACAGGTAGAATCTATGGAAGATTACTTGTCGGGCGGTGCAGGAGCAGCTTTACCAGCGGTAGCCTGGAGCATCTTTGCTAAAAAAATCAAACAAGTCCTTTTTCATGATGCCGAATTGCTGCAATTACAGGCAGGGCAGTCGGTCACTATTGAAGTGCTGCAGTCTTTCCGCGATTTCTTTAAGGAATTGGCGGAGAAAGGGAATGTGGCCGTTTACCAAAAAGAACTGGATAATGCAGCGCAGATTTTTAAGGACAAGAGGCTGGAGGATATTTTAAATGCGCCAGATGAACAGCTTTCTTTAAAGCAGCTGATCCGCAATGACTATGTGATTCGCCATTCGATGATGGCGCAGATGGAAATCCTGTTGAAATTAATTTATGAACTGGATGTGTTTGTGGGTGTAGCTGCGGTTGCAGCTGAACAAGGTTTCGTGTATGCGGAAGCTTTGCCAGCTGAACAGATGGTCCTGGATATGGAAGGTTTCCGTCACCCGGGATTAAAAAATGGAATCAGCAACAGCCTGCATTTAACTGCTGATCGCAATGTGTTGTTCTTAACCGGTGCTAACATGGCCGGCAAATCCACCTTCATGAAATCTATGGGGATTGCGGTTTACCTCGCGCACATGGGTTTTCCTGTAGCGGTAAAAAGAATGAGGTTCTCTGTAAAGGATGGGCTGTTCTCTTCTATCAATGTTTCCGATAATCTGGACATGGGTTATAGCCATTTTTATGCAGAAGTATTGCGCACCAAAACGGTCGCACAGGCGGTCAACGAATCACTCAATTTATATGTGCTGTTTGATGAGCTTTTTAAAGGAACCAATGTAAAAGATGCTTATGATGCTACGCTGGCAGTGACGCAGGCTTTTGCGGAAAACAGGAACAGTTTCTTTGTGATCTCTACACACATCATTGAAGTAGGGGAAGCCTTAGGTAAAGCCTGTCAGAATGTGCAGTTCTCCTTCTTACCAACGGTGATGAAAAATGGTGTACCTACTTATCCATACACCCTGGCAGCTGGAATTACCAGCGACAGACAGGGAATGATCATCATTGAAAATGAAAAAATTGTTGACCTCATCCGTAATTAATATGTTATTTAAATATAAACCTTTAAGCCTGCTTTTTATCGCAGGATTATGTATCCCATTCGCATGCAAAACGCAATTGGATACCCAGGCACTGCCATTAGATCCGCAGCTGCGTACCGGAAAATTGCCGAACGGTTTTACTTATTACATCCGTAAAAATAAAACACCAGAAAAACGGGTCATGATGTACCTGGCTGTAAAAGCAGGTTCTATCCTGGAGACGGATCAGCAAAGGGGAGTGGCTCATTTTATAGAGCACATGAGCTTTAACGGAACAAAGCATTTTCCTAAAAAAGCGCTGTCTGAATACCTGGAGAAATCTGGTGTGCGGTTTGGTGCAGACATCAATGCGACTACGCTTCCTGATGAAACGGTATACCAGCTGCCTTTGCCATCGGATAATCCAGAACTGCTGAGCAACGGTTTACAGATGATGCGCGATTGGGCGCAGGATGCCAACATAGAACCGGAAGATGTAGAACGTGAGCGTCATGTCATTCTGGAAGAAAGACGCGTTCGCCAGGGAATTACCCAGCGTTTACAGGAACAGACTATTTCGCTGTATACCAACCAGTCGCGTTATGGCTCCCGTTTGCCAATCGGTACGGAAGAAGTACTGTTAAAGGTAACGCCTGAAGAAATCCTTAGTTTTTATAAAGATTGGTACAGACCGAATCTGCAAGCCTTATTGGTGGTAGGTGACATTGATGTGGATCAGATGGAAAAAGAGATCAAGGCTAAATTCTCTGACCTGAAAAACCCTGAAAAGGAGAAAGAACGTACAGTTTATCGCGCAGAACTTACAGGTAAAAACCAATACATGCAATTTATAGACCTGGAATTGGGTGGTGTTTCCCTGGAAATAGTCATGAAACAAAAGGGAAATACGGTCATTACAGCAGCAGATTATCGGGCTGACCTATTGAAAAATTTGTTTGCTCAAATGCTGGCCGCAAGGTTCAGACAAATGCCTCTTGTGGGGATTGCACCTATCATGGGTGGATTGAATTCATTTTATGTGAATATTACGACTAAGCCCGCGGAAATGGAACCTGCTTTGAAAAGCGTATGGCTGGAGCTCCGTAAAATAGAAGAACAAGGATTTACGGAAGCTGAGCTAGACCGCATGAAAAAAAGTTACTTGCTGAAACTTTCCGAAAGCCTGCAGGAAAAAGATAAAACCGCTTCGGAAGACCTGATCAAACCTTATTTGCAAAATTTCCTGATTGGCAGTGCTGCAGCTGGCATCGCCAAAGAATATGAATTGACAAATGAGTTGCTTCCAGAGATCAGTTTAAAGGAGGTCAATGCAATGATGAAAACTTACCTGAAGCAGACGGATAGAGATATCGTTGTGAAGTCATCAGCGATTAATAAAGTGTTTTTGCCAACTGAAGCAGCCATCCAAACCTGGATTGAAGAGGTTTATGCGCAAAACCTACCACCATTCGTGGATGATGTATTGAGCCTTCCGCTGCTTAAAAAGGAACCTAAAGCCGGAAAAATCACCGAGATTGAGGATTTATCACAAGCTGGATTGCAAAAAATTACGTTGAGTAACGGGGTCAAAGTGATCCTGAAGAAAACAGATTTTCAGAATAACCAGGTGCTCTTTAAAGGGTTTTCTGAGGGTGGTGCATCCTTATCTTCCGATGAAGATTATCAAAATGCAGTCAGTGCGGCAAATATTATTGCTGCTGGTGGTGCCGGTAATTATGATGCTTTACAGCTGGGTAAATTATTCGCAGGAAAGCAGGTGCAGCTGATTCCATTTATTCTGGATAACTACCAGGGTTTTAGTGGAAGCACAACGAAAGAGGACCTGCCCGCAACGCTGGAATTGATGTATGCTTATTTTACGGAACCGCGTAAAAGTGAAGAAGCTTATCAGACATTGATCGGCAGAACCCGGGAAACCTTCGCTAATAAAGCGAATGATCCCAATCAGGTATTTGCAGATACAGTAAACCTAGTGCTGGCCAGCCATCATGTACGCAGAACACCACAAAGCATGGCTAAAATCGCCTCTATTAACCTTGATAAAGCCTTTAAGATTTATCAGGAACGCTTTGCAGATGCTTCAGGTTTTACCTTCGTTTTTGTTGGAAATATAGATGAAAAGACGATAAAACCATTGCTGGAGAAGTATCTGGGCAGCTTACCTGCTACAGGACGGAAAGAAAAGGCCAGCGATCTTGGGATTAATATTCCTTCAGGCCATATTGCTAAAACAGTATACCATGGCGCTACGCAAAAGGCAAGTGTAATGATGGTCTATGCCGGTGATTTCAATTATAATCTCGAAAATACCATCCAGATGAATGCCCTTGCTGATGCACTGAATATCAGTCTCAATAAGCGGCTACGCGATCAGGAAGGCGGGACTTATACCCCCAATGTGCAAATGAACATGACCAAGTACCTGAAAAACAGATTTAGTCTGACGATCTCTTTTGATTGTGCCCCGCAGAATGTAGAAAAGCTCATTGCTTCGGCACAGGATGAGGTCAATAAGATGAAAGTTAACGGTCCCTCTGCTGAGAACCTCCAAAAGTTTAAGGTTGCCCGTAAGCTTTCGCTTCAAACCGGATCTACCAACAATAATTTCTGGTTGGATTACCTCCTTGGTCAGGAGATGAATAAAGAACCACTGACTGAGTTTTATAACTACGATGCAGTATTGAATAAAATTACGGTGAAATCTGTGCAGCAAGCTGCGGCAACTTTTATTCAGGATAAGAATTACATCAGGCTGGTCTTGATGCCAGAAAAAAAATAACGATTCAAGCTATGAAGAAAATCATACAAATAGCCAGGCTGGAACTCAGCCTGCTATTTTATTCCCCAATTGCATGGTTGCTGATGATCATACTCTTTGTACAGATGAGTGTCGATTTTACAGCAGCGCTCCCTCCATTGGAAAAAGGAGGTAACTTCTCTTTTTTAACCAGAGACCTCTTTACGAATCCTAACGCACTGGGACTGCTGAGCCGGATTTTAGATAGTTTATACCTGTATATCCCATTGATCACCATGGGCATCATTAGCAGAGAAATCAGTTCTGGCAGTATCAAACTGCTCTATTCTTCTCCGGTAAAACTGAGCCAGGTGGTGTATGGGAAATTTGCAGCGATGCTGGTTTATAACCTGGTCATTATAGGGGTAATGAGCTTATTCGTATTGGCTGGGATTACATTTATCCCTGCTTTTGATTATCCGCATATCCTGGTCGCTTTGTTTGCTGCATTTTTACTGCTAACTGCTTATGCCGCTATCGGGATTTTTGTATCCAGTTTAACCACTTACCAGGCCGTTGCAGCGATCAGTACTTTTGTACTGCTGGCCTTTATGAACTATATTGGGAAGGTAGGGCAGGAGTATGATGTGATCAGGGATTTAACGCATAGTCTTTCCATGCCAACTCGTGCAGCACGTATGATGGCCGGTTTGCTGAATAGCAGGGATGTGATTTATTATCTGGCAATCACCGGAATGTTCCTTGCTTTTACCATCACCAAGCTGGAGCTGGAAAGGAAATCAAAATCAGTTTTTCAGCGGGTATTCAGGTATACAATCATTGTTGTTATTGGGTTAACCATTACCTATGTCAGTTCAAGGCAGTCGATGATTGCGTATGATGATGTGACGGGAACCCAAGTGAATACCATTACCAAAGCCAGTCAGGAGATCCTGAAAAAGATGGGAGATGAGCCTGTTGAGCTGACTACTTACATCAATGGAATGGAGGGCTCTTACTGGGAGATTACTCCATCAAGGCGCATTTCAAATATTTCCAGATGGGAGCCTTATTTACGGTTTAAACCCAATATAAAGTTGAAGTGGGTTTATTATTACGACAGCATTCCCGGGATGACGGCTACGCTTAAAGAGTACAATAAGACCTTTGAGGAGGCCGTTGTACAGCTGGCAAAATTGCAGAAGTTAAATCTTCGGAATTTTAAGAGGCCGGAACAAATCAGGAAAGAAATAGACCTGACCGGGGAAAATGCGCGTGCGGTCATGCAGTTAAAATATAAAGGTAAGACTACTTTTCTGCGTACATTCCCTGATCCGCAATTCTGGCCAAATGAAGAAGAAACTTGTGCCGCATTAAAGAGGCTGATACAACCTATTCCCAAGATCGTTTTTGCAACTGATGGTTATCAGCGCAGTATTGATAAGTTAGGCGACAGGGATTATCAAATGCTCATTAATGATAAGCTCAACAGATCTTCCATGATCAATCAGGGCTTTGATATAGATACTGTTGCCTTGGAAGAGTCTGCTATTCCAGCCAATATTGCTGCCTTGGTGATTGCGGATCCGAAAGTGGCCTTTAGTGCTACTGTAAAAGCTAAACTCCAACAATATATTGCTGCAGGAGGAAACCTGATGATCGTTGGCGAACCAGGTAAACAGCAGGTGATTAATCCGCTGCTGGAATCCCTTGGCGTTAAAATGGAGAACGGAATGCTTGTTCAGCGCAGTAAAGATTATTCGTATGATCTGGTGACGCCTGCATTAGCGCCGGGGGCTGTGGCCATGGATCCGAAACTACAGTCTTTATTTCAGCAGAAAGCCATTGTAGCCATGCCGAGTGCCGGTACTTTAAGCTATGAAGAGGGCGGGGCTTTTGCGATTCATCCTTTATTGATGACCGATGCGCAAAGCAGCTGGATCAAAAAGGGAAAGTTTGTCCTGGATTCTGCGGCCTTAACCGTTGATTCGAAATCAGGAGATGAACAGGGGGCCTTTCCAACCGCATTAATGCTGACCAGGCAGGTAAGCAGTAAAGAACAGCGCATCATTGTTGCCGCAGATGCTGATTTTTTCAGTAATGCAGAGGCAGGAAGACGCAATCTTGGAACGCTGAACAGCTATTTTGCCACGAGGATATTCAGCTGGTTCAGCTATGGGGAATTTCCTGTGGATGCAAGCCGTCCTTTTCCTAAAGACAATAGCACCACACTCAGTAAAGGCAGTGTAAAAACAATGCAGGTATTGTATTATGGTATTATCCCAGGAATCATGTTCCTGTCCGGGATGATGACTTTAATCCGTAGAAAACGTAAATAAATATGGACCATTTTCTAGAAAGTTTCAGCGTAGCATTTCTACTCACTATAGCCCGTTATTTTGTCATTGCAGGTATCTTTTTTTTAGTTTTTTACCTGCTTTTTCCTAAAAGCCTGCTGCGAAATAAAATTCAAAGCAGGCTGGCCGGCAAGCTTGATTTTATGCGGGAAATGCTGCACTCTTCTGTATCCAGTGCGATGTTGGCTATTACTGCAATTATTGCTTTATCGGATGGACTGAGGCCTTACACTTTAGTCTATACCGATATCCATGACTATCCATTGATTTGGGTTCCGGTGAGTCTGTTGCTCAGCCTGCTGGTGCATGATGCTTATTTCTACTGGATGCATCGGATCCTGCACCATAAAAGATTGTTCAAGCTCACGCATTTGGTGCACCATAAGAGTACCAACCCTTCTCCCTGGACTTCCTATTCTTTTCACTTTCTGGAAGCGATAGCAGAAGGAGGGGTAATGATTGTACTGGTTTTTGTGATGCCATTACACCCTTTAACCCTGGGGTTATTTGCCCTTTCCTCTTTTGTGATCAATGTGTATGGCCATCTGGGCTACGAAATTATGCCGAAAGGATTCCGGAACTCCTTCCTGTTCGAGATTGTCAATACTTCCACCTTTCATAATTTCCATCATTTGAAATTCAAAGGCAATTACGGACTGTACTTACGGGTATGGGATCGGTGGATGAAGACGGAACATCCGGATTATGTGAAGGAATACGACAGGATTCAACAGCAGCGTTTTGGAGAATCCAGTCCGCAATGATCATTTATTAATGGTGTCCTCTAAATGATGTTTACCTCCCCTAAATATCATAGATTGTACCGACCGGGATTGATTGTTCAATCTCGGTTTTTTTATGCCCATTCCAAACTTCAGTATGCTCCATTATCAGGCAGATATCTGGCAAAGCGGTAAAATTAAAGCCCTTAATGCTGAATAAAACACCGGCTTTTTACTGACATCTGCGGAAAATATATTATTATTGTTACAAAAAAATGTAGGGGGATTTATGAGTCAGTCATTAGTGCTAAGCGATGATGAACTTCTGAAGGCATTTCAGTCAGGAGATCAGCGAGCTTATAGGCAAATATACGACCGCTACTGGCAGTTATTGTACCGTCATTCCTGTCATATGATGAGAAATGATGAGGAAGCAAAAGATGTGGTACAAGAGGTTTTTACCACGCTATGGACGAAGAAATCGGAGATCAAGCCCCCTTTAGCAGGTTTTTTGTATACCGCCTGTAGAAACAGGATCCTCAACCAATTGAAACACCTTAAAATAGAAGCCAGGTATGCCGAGCAGCGTAAGGCTGTGCTGGAAAATCCTGGAGTGACCTTGCCAGACGAACTGGTGATTGAACGCGATTTTGAAAGGCTGATCGAAGCGGGCATCCAAAGCCTCCCACCAAAAATGCGGCAGATATTTGAGCTGAGCAGGAAAGAATTTAAAACACACCGCGAAATTTCTGAAGAGCTGAACATTTCTTCTTTAACTGTTAAACGTCAGGTTAGCAATGCTTTGAATATCCTCAAGAATAAACTTCATGTTTTTTTAACATTTCTTTAATTTTCATCTACATCCTCGGCCATCCTGAGTTGTTATACCTATAACCAACGCTAGATAACTGCTGACCGATGGACCAATTAGACAAAAAACAAGAAGAACTGCTTAAAAAATACCAGCAAGGCAACTGTAGTCCTGAAGAGATTGCTGCGGTTCAGTATTTGTATAATTTGGCAGCTGCTGCTGCAATGGATGATTCGGTTGCAGAGACCGATCAGGGAATTGGAGAGGAAATCTGGAACAGACTTCCGGCTGGCAGAAAAAGTTATCAACTGAATCTATTCAAAAGATTGTCTTCGGCTGCCGCAGTGATACTGATGATTGGCGCTGGTTATTTTTGGTTCAGCAGCAAATCGAAGGAGGAAAAAGAGCAGCAGGCCTATCACGACATCAGTCCGGGGAAAAATGCAGCAACGCTTACGTTGGCCAATGGCAAAAAGATTGTACTCAGCAGTGATGTGAAAGGCGAACTGGCCACTGAGGCTGGGGTAAGTATTACAAAAACTGCTGATGGACAACTGATCTATGAATTAAAAGATCAGCAGAATGGAGATCCGAATGCGGTCAATAAACTTGCTACTGCCAATGGCGAATCTTACCAGCTGCGTTTACCTGATGGCACCATGGTTTGGCTGAATGCCGCTTCTTCCATCACCTATCCAGTATCTTTTTCCAATACGGCACTGCGTGAAGTGAAACTGGCAGGTGAGGCTTATTTTGAAGTCGTTAAAGACAAGAAACGTCCGTTTGTGGTCAGCACAAACCATCAGCAGATCCGTGTTTTAGGGACTGAATTTAATGTAAACGCTTACGCTGATGAGCCTGAGCAAAGGACAACTTTGCTGGAAGGCAGTATAAAATTAAGCCTGGAAGATGGTGTCCTTGCGCGGGTATTAAAACCAGGTGAACAAGCTGTTTCAGCAGGGAAACAGCTTCAGGTAGCTGCAGTAGATGTAGACCAGGCGGTAGATTGGAAGAATGGAGATTTTATATTCCAGTCGGAACCTTTAATATCCCTGATGAGGCGTGTTTCCAGGTGGTATAACGTGCAGGTAGTTTATGCCAGCGGTGTAGATCAGCAAGGCACATTTACCGGAAAAGTATCCAGAAGTAAGAACATATCTGTATTGCTGAAGGCATTACAGTCGGCCGGACTAAAATTTGATGTCCTTGGCAATAAGATCATCGTAAAAAATCAATCCACATAAATTCAACTAACCAACCAAACAAATGAAAAAAAACTACAAACAAGATCCCTAAGCCTGGAAGATATAAGTTAAATAATGGCCGAAAGTGTACCACCACTTCCGGCCGGTGTTTCAGCTTATCTACTAGCCCCCGGAGAACCGGGTAATTCATAACAATTATTAATGAACTGATGTAGGTTGCCCTGAAAATTTTGAGGTGCAGGCAACTAACTGATTAAACACGATGTAAATATATGATATTTTACACCAAAAGCCTATGCAGGCAAGGGACTGCTATTGCCAAAATTTCACTGTGGATGAATCCTGTTTTTAGCAGGCTCAGTGCGGTAAATCAAAATAAATGGATCATGCGAATTAAACTGATGGTCGTCTTGTTAACTTCTGCTATTCTACAGGTAAGTGCGAGTACTTATGGACAGAATGTGACGCTTAAACACGAGCGTGTGAAGCTGGCGACGGTATTAAACGAGATTAGAAAACAGAGCGGCGTTGATTTCGTGTTCAGCGATAAAATCATTGCCTTGTCTAAACCAATTAGCATCAATGTAGAGAATGTGAGTCTTGAAGCGGCGCTGGAAGCGTGTTTTAGAAATCAACCTGTTACTTATACGATTGACCACAAGATGGTGACCATCATCAAGCGGCCAGCTGCTGTGCTGCGGATGGATCAGCTAATTATCGCCAGGTTAAGCGGCGTAGTAAAAGATACAGATGGAAATCCTTTACCGGGCGCATCGATTGCGATCAAAGGAACTACTAAGCACGTCATTACTGATGCAGAGGGCAAGTTTGTATTGGATGGGGCACAGAAGGGGGACATCATTGTGGTCACCTATGTGGGTTTCGTTTCACAGGAAGTGGTTTGGAATGGCGAGGGACAGCTGAATGTGAAATTGTCCAGCCAGGAGCAAGGATTGGATGATGTGATTGTGGTAGCTTATGGTACTGCAAAAAAATCAACTTTCACAGGCTCTGTTGCGGTGATCAGTGGCGAAAAACTGGCTAAAGTTCCAGGTTCAAGTTTTGCTGAATCCTTGCAGGGAATGGGAAGTGGTGTCAATGTAGTAAATAATGAAGGTAATCCTGGAGGGAATACCCGTATTCAGATCCGTGGGATCAGCTCGATGAGCGGAGCCTCTAAACCATTATATGTACTGGATGGAATGCCTTACGACGGAGAATTGAATTCCATTTCACCAAGTGATATCGAGTCGATCTCTGTATTAAAGGATGCTGCAGCTTCCTCACTTTACGGTTCACGTGCCTCTGATGGGGTAGTGATGATCACCACAAAGAAAGGAAAATCAGACATTCCAAAAATCAATTTCCGCTCTGCCTGGGGAACCTCAGACAATGCGATTGGAAATCCCGTGAAGGCCGATCCAGCGCAGCAATTGCTGTATACCTGGGAAGGGATGTACAACGATCAGTTTTACAAATACGGAATGACAAAAGCTAATGCCGGAAACTGGGCATCTAACAATGTACTGGGTAAAATCTTAAAAGCAGTGACCAATTCTGCCGGACAATCTAGCTATGTATCTCCTTTTAAACACATCAATGAGAACTATGTACTACATGATGGAAATGGAAATCCATACCTCAACCCTAACCTGCAAATGGTATGGGATCCTTCAGATTATGATGTGAATGGGGCAGTGTATTCCCGTAAACTGCGTCAGGATTATGGTTTGGATGTGAGTGGGGCCAGCAGTAATGGGAAGACAAATTATCTGATTTCAGGTTCTTACCTAGATGATAAAGGTTATGCGAGTAACCAGTATTTCAAGCGTTATACCTTTAGAACAAATGTGACCACACAAGCAACAGACTGGTTGCAGCTGGGTGGAAGTATCGCTTACAGCAGCTCAAAACAAAATACCTCGGGTTCCATGCGTGCGCAGATTTTCACGACTACGATGTCTTCGCCATGGTTGAGAAATATTGACAATAACGATTGGGTATACTCTGAGAAAACCGGTAAAAGAATGTTCGATTATGGCTCTTATGTCAACAACTTCTTTGGTATTCACCCAATGAACAATGGCGGTGATTACTGGAACAATCCAAATGATGAAGATTTTAATAACAATCAGGCCAGCCTTGTTTCTACCCGCTTTTTTGCAAATGTTAAACTTCCTTTTGATCTGAATTTTAAATCAAGTTTAGGTATTGATAACAGCAGCACCAAGTACTTTTTATATGGTTCGGCTGTTCATGGCTCCGGACAGATGGCGCCTTACGGGCTTTCTGTATTGACCTCTGGTGGTAATGCTACCAGAAGTAATGCGGATAATACTTCTTTAACCTGGAACAACATATTAACCTGGAATAAAACGATTGGTGACCATAATTTTAGCGCGCTAGCCGGACAGGAATTGTACAATTACAATTATTTGTACAACACTGCTTATGGAGAAGGGATCATGCAAATTGGGCAATATGAGTTGAGTTCTACGACTAAAGGCTGGACCAATGGTTCTCAAAAAGACCGTTATGGATTGTTCTCTTTCCTTGGTAAGGTGGATTATAACTTCCAGAACAAATATTACCTGTCGTCCTCTATTAGAAGTGATGGTTCATCCCGTTTTCATCCTGACAACCGCTGGGGTTATTTCTACTCGGTAGGTGGTTCATGGAGAATGTCTAACGAAAACTTTATTAAGGATACGGAATGGATCAATAACTTATCCCTTCGCGCGAGTTATGGTACCAATGGAAACGATAAACTAACCACCAGAAATGGAGATGGTAGTCCGGGTTCTGAAACATTATATGCTTACGAAGGGGTATATGAGGATGATCCTATGTACGGAAATCCAGGATTACGTCCTTCCGCGATGGCTACGCCAGAGCTGAGGTGGGAAAGTAACAAGCTGCTGAATGTAGCTCTTGATTTCAATATCTTTAAAACGATTACCGGTACAGTAGAATATTATACCCGTAATTCATCTGGATTGCTATATCAAAAACCATTGCCACTGTCTGCACAAGCAGGTGCTATCGTCGGAAAAAACACCAATCTAGGTAATATCCGCAATAGTGGTTTTGAAGTAAGTCTGGGTGCGGAGCTGATCCGTAGCAAAGATTTCGGCTGGAGAATTGATGCCAATATTTCTACCCTGAAAAATGAAGTGACCTATCTTCCTGGTGGAGCATTTACTTTCGCCAACCGTGCCGCAACTTATAAACTGGAAGAAGGACACTCTGTTTATGATTTCTTTATGGTGAAAAATGCAGGTGTGAATCCTGATAATGGAAATATGCGTTACCTGGTTAAGGATGGTGCTGGAGGTTGGAAAACCACTGAGAACTATGCTCAAGTAACCACCGCTGATTATCAATATGGCGGATCGGCATTGCCTAAAGCTTATGGATCATTTACCAATAGCTTTGACTATGCTGGATTTGACCTTTCTATCATGTTTTACTACTCTTTGGGTGGCAAAATGTTTGATTACGGTTATATAGAGCGTACTGCATTGCGTGGTGGAGTAGGTGTGATTCCAGACCTGGTAGCAGACAGATGGAAAAATCCTGGTGATCAGGCGATGTTCCCAAAATGGTCGAACGACAATTATGCAGATACCCGCAGGGCTTCAGATTTTTATGTGTTCAACAATAGCTATTTACGTCTGAGGAACCTGACACTAGGCTTTACATTGCCTAAAGAACTTAGCAAAAAACTGGGTATGACCTCTGCCCGTATTTACCTGACTGGAAATAATCTGCTGACTTTCGGATCGGCTAAAAACCGTTATTCAGATCCTGAAACAGGAGTATTGGGAAATAACTACAACGGTAATGCGGATACGGATAATGGTGTTCAGGGTTCCAGAAGAATCTATATGGGCGGTATCCAGGTTTCATTTTAATAACAAATAGATACGACAACGATGAAAACAATATATAAAACAGTCTTATTGCTGGCAGTACCCGTTTTGATGACAAGCTTCGCCGGCTGTAAAAAATTCCTGGACACAAAATCATCAACCGCTACCTCTGATGGGGCGGTGCTTAAAAATGTGACCCAGCTGAATATGGTGCTGACCTCAGCCTATAAAAAACTGTATTTTAACAATGGAGGAGCGGATAGGGCTTATTCAGGTCTGGCGGGTTTACAGATGTACGTAGACCTTGGCGGTGCTGATATACTCAGTCACACCAATATGGGGGGGAATCAGGTGATTTCCTATACTTATGAGCCTACCAGGACGCAGATTACTGGTAATTCAGATGCGATCTGGTCTATGATGTATAAAACCATCAATGAGGTGAATGCGATTATCACGGCATTGCCAACTGCAGATGGAGGCCCGGAATTGAAACAACAGATTATGGGACAGGCAAAAGCCATCCGCGGCATCTGTTATTTCCACCTGATCCAAAACTATCAGCAAACCTATATGCTGGCTAAAAATAAACCAGGGGTGATCCTGAGGTTATCTTCTACGGATCCAGAAAGCATGCCGCGTTCTTCTGTAGAAGCCTGCTACCAACAGATTTTAGCTGACCTGAAAGAGGCGAAAGGCCTGCTTGCCAACTATGAGCGCCCGAACAAATGGACGATTGATAAAAACGTGATTTCAGGACAACTGGCCAGGGTATATCTGGTGATGAACGATTGGCCAAATGCGCTTGCTGAAGCAACAACTGCTTACAATGCTTATAGTCAATTGATGACTCGTGATCAGTACAGAAGTGGTTTTGATAAAGTGATCACCAATGGTTATCCAGAGATCATGTGGGCCATGAAATACACAGATACCGATAATATTGGCGGAAGTACCCAATTTAACTTCTGGTACAATCAGGATGAAAGCTATGGTGAAGGTTTTACAGATGGGCCAATTTATGCTTTCCTAAGTTTCTTCGCAGATGGTAAGTATGAGCAGCTGTTTGAAAAGACAGAAGACAGGTACCAGTTCTGGAAACGTACCAAGAATGCTTCTCAGGAATGGTCTACAAAATGGGCGTATAACAAGTACAAACATTATGGCGATGCCAATGGTGCGGTACAGGGAAATACCCGTCCGGAAGTTTCGCTGATGAGAGGTTCTGAAATGCTTTTGATCATGGCTGAAGCTGCGGCTAATTCTGGTGGAGACGGTTTGACTTACTTAAACCGTTTGCAAAGAGCAAGAGGAGTGGTCAATGTGACTACTGCCGCTGCTGGTCCAACATTACTGGAAGCCATTTATGTAGAAAGACGTAAAGAATTACTTTGTGAAGGGGTGACTGGTTTTTATGACCTGCTGCGCCTGCAAAAACCATTGCTTCGTTACCAGGAAACTGCAACCTACAAAGAAGGACATTATACCTGGGGTGTGAACCAATTAAATGGTTATGTAGCCTCATCGCCAAATCCTACGGGAACATTGCCTTCAAATGATTACCGTTTTCTCTGTCAGATTCCACAATTGGAAATGACCAATAATGAAGCGCTTAAACCTACTGATCAGAATCCTTATTCTGGACAATAGTAAGGGCTTTAATGAAATAAAAAAAAGCTGCCTGGTCGTCAACCAGGCAGCTTTTTTTGTTTCGTGCATTGCGTTTCATCACTTTCTAAACCCGTATTAATCGCAGTTTGGAATGGTGTACGTATAGGTTTCTGCAACTCCGGTTGGGAAACTGTAAATCATTCCTTTTCCAGTTTCAAACCAGAACTTGCCGCGAAGCTTTTCTCTGGTACCAATCTCATTCATCGAAAGACTGTCGAAAATACGACCGTTAATCATTACATATTTGATCTTCTCAGAGTTTCTGATGTCGTTCAAAGGATTGGCATCCATGATCACTAAATCCGCTAGTTTTCCTGGCTCCAGAGAACCAATTTCTTTGTCCATGCCTAAGTAAGCTGCGCCGTTTAAAGTACCGCTTCGGATGGCTTGTAATGGCGACATGCCGCCTTGTACCAACATCCACAATTCCCAATGCGCACCTAGTCCTTGAATCTGACCATGCGCACCCAGGTTTACTTTTACGCCTGCATCGGCAATTTGTTTGGTCGCCTTGGCTACTTCAATATGTCCGTAATCTCCGTATTCAGACGTGGTTCTTCTTCTGGCGCGTGCATCAATAATCGCACGGGGCGTGAAGGCCATCAATCGCTCATTTTCCCAAACATTGGTTCTGTCGTACCAGTAGTTCTCGCCCCACTGGCTACCATAACTTACGATCAGTGTTGGTGTGTAACCTACTGCGGTATTGCCCCAGAAAGAAGTCACATCTTTATAAACTGGTGCCACAGGAATGCTGTGTTCAATTCCGGTATGACCATCGGCCACCATATTCATATTGGTGAAAAACGTAGATCCACCTTCAGGAACCACTTCCATTTTCAATTGTCTGGCTGCTTCAAGGATCTGCTGACGCTGATCTCTTCTTGGTTGATTGTAAGATTTTACTGAAAAAGCGCCCACTGCTTTTAATCTTTTCAAATGAGATAAAGCATCATCAAGACTATTGATCACGACTTTGAAATCGCCATCGGCACCGTATAAAATAGAACCCGTAGAGTATAAACGAGGGCCAACCATTCTCCCTGCTTTCAGCATTTCTGCCTGGCTAAACACCATTTCTGTATTGCTGGAAGGGTCATGAGAAGAAGTTACCCCGAAAGCAAGGTTTGCCATATAAGACCAATCCTGCTGCGGTGAAATCCCATCAGGGCTTGTTCTTAAGTGCGCATGTACATCCACTATCCCTGGCATAATCGTTTTGCCGGTCACATCAATTACTTTAGCGTTCGCCGGGACAGTCATTTCCGCAGACTTACCCACTGCGATAATCTTGTTGTTTTCTACCAGAATGGTTCCTTCTTCAATCACTTCATCACCTTTCATCGTAATGATTCTGGCGCCTGTTAGCGCAAGTAATCCATTCGGACGGTCGCTTTTCAATTTTAATCCCAGAGGAAGACCAACAGTATCTGGTTTTTGCGCTGCCTGTACACCCGCATCATCGAAGCTGAAAGCCGATTTGATGTCTTTGCTGAAGTATCGATCGCCCAATGTCCACAATAACTTCTGTGAGTCATTGCTCCAATGGATGTATGTTCCGCCATCCTTAGTGATTTTGGTCAGTGGAATTGCTTTGTTGGTAGCGGAAAGTTCCAGGGGAGTGCCTACAGTAACCATTGGCGTCACATAGACATTAAACAGCTCGGTGAAAGCCATCCATTTTCCGTCCGGACTTGGGGTAAACTGCGTGACGTAAGTAGAGGTGTAATGGGTTCTCTCATTTGCACCGTTAAGATCTACACTTTTAAAAGCTTTTTTACCATTTTCATAACCCTGGAAAAAAATACGGGTATCGTCTGTATTGAACTGTGGCTTAATGCCATTATCGGAGATCAAGGTTTTTGCTCCACCATTCGCCGACATGATGTAGATTCCCGTTCCTCTGCCATAAGCGTATCCCAATACATCATTTCCTATTCCTTTTCTGAAAATAATGCGGTCTCCTTTGTTGGAGTAGGATGGAGAATAGTAGAATCCTTTTTCATCTGTTAAAGTGATGGTTTTTCCTGATTTGAGATCGGTTCTTTTAATCGCACCTTTTAATTCATCATTCCAGGTGGTATAAATCACGTATTTTCCATCATTGCTGATTTTAGGCTCGAACTCAAAATCAATCCCATTGGTGACGCGTTCAGGAGTACCATCAGGCAGGTCTTTTTTGTATAGGAATCCTGCAGCATTGAAGATCACCATTTTTCCATCTGCAGAGGTGGTCAGCTGTCTGATCATCTTCACCTCAAATTCATTGCTGTATACCTGATGAGGGAAATGAATGGCCTGCTGAACAGTTTGTTTACTGTTTACCTGGAAAGGAATGTCGTTGCTGATCAAGGTAGACAGCTCGATTCTTTTGATCTTTCCTTTAGCGTAAAATACGATGTTTTTATTATCTGGTGTCCAGGCAAAGTTTGGGTATACGCCAAATATCGCCCAGGTTTCCTGTTGGTCATGAGAGAGATCCTCATATACCGGCCATTCTTCGGCAGTACGTAAATTCTGTACATATAATACCGATTTTAGGCGAACGCGTTTTACATAAGCCATCATTTTTCCATCTGGAGAGATCTGCGGACGGGCAGCACCACCTTGCTGTGCCACAAGATTGCTGAGTTTGCCAGTCACCATGTCTAATTGACGGATGGCATAAATCATCCCGTTTGGATCTTTGCTGTATTCAAAATTAGGTCCCGGAGCCATGTCTTCAGAGAAGTATAAGTACCTGCCGTTAGGGCTGATATTTGGCTCACCGGCATCCTGCTGGTCGTTTTTTCTTTTGGTCAGCTGTACACCTTCACCACCATACATGCTGTACATCCACATTTCTCCTGCACCAAGAGAACGGGAGCCCGTGAAGTGTTTACGTGCTACCAGGTATTCACTGTTTGGTGTCCATGTTGCATTATTCAGCAATCGGAAAGTTTCTTTGGTGACTTGTCTTTTTCCTGAGCCATCGCGGTTCATGATCCAGATATTATCAGCCCCATTCTTATCGCTGGTATAAGAAATGTATTTTCCATTCGGACTAAAGCGCGGCTGGATGTCCCAGGGTACACCGCCACTCAGTAGGGTAGCGTTTCCTCCTGTGATGGGCATGCTGTAAATATCTCCCAATAGGTCAAAAACAATATCTTTACCATCGGCACTCACATCCAGGTTCATCCAGGTTCCTTCATCGGTTTCAATATTGAAGGTTTTTGTTGGGCCCTGGTATTTTTCGATGTCCCATTTCTTTTCCTGGGAAAAGGCAGACTGAAAGATGAATACCAAAGCCAATGGTAGTAAAGTTTTTTTCATCATGAAGATCGGTGTAAATAAGCCTGCAATTTAATAATATCAGTTCATTTTTATAGTTTTGATGAGTAACCTTTTTATGAGCGAAGCCGAGATACTTAAAAAATACTGGGGGTTTGATACTTTCAGACCACTGCAATCAGACATCATCAGTTCCGTTTTAAATGGCCATGATACTTTGGCATTATTGCCAACCGGTGGAGGTAAGTCCCTTTGCTTTCAGCTACCTGCATTGGCGAGGGAAGGGATTTGTATTGTCATTTCTCCGCTGATAGCATTGATGAAAGATCAGGTGGAAAACCTGAAAGCGAAAGGCATTGAGGCCGTCGCGATCTATGCAGGAATGGGAAAAAGAGAAATCGATATCCTGCTGGATAACTGTATTTATGGCAAGATTAAGTTTTTATACTTGTCGCCGGAAAGATTATTATCAGAAATTGTGCGCATTCGTATTTCTTATATGAATGTGAATCTGATTGCGGTAGATGAAGCGCATTGTATTTCCCAATGGGGATATGATTTTAGGCCACCCTACCAGCAGATCGCTGAAATCCGGGAGATCCATCCTAAAGTACCTGTGCTTGCCTTAACGGCTACTGCTACGCAGTTTGTAAGGGCAGATATTGTCGATAAGCTAAA
Organism: Pedobacter polysacchareus; assembly: GCF_019802255.1. Lineage (GTDB taxonomy): Bacteria > Bacteroidota > Bacteroidia > Sphingobacteriales > Sphingobacteriaceae > Pedobacter > Pedobacter polysacchareus. Next base: position 282,672 of record NZ_JAHYSS010000005.1, read on the forward strand.
GTTTAAAGACGCAAAAATATATGTGCAGAGCTTTGAGCGTAAAAACCTGAGCTATGTGGTCATGGATAAAGAAGACAAATACGGAAAACTGCTCGACATTGTGAAAAACGTGAAGGGGAGTGGCCTGGTGTATGTCAGAAATAGAAGAGAAACTGTTGAAGTTGCTTCTTTTTTAACCAGAAATCATTTAGCGGCAGATTTTTACCATGCCGGAATTGAGAAGGCAGATCGTTTCCGCAAGCAAGACGAGTGGAAAAAGAATAAAATAAGGGTGATGGTGGCCACCAATGCTTTTGGCATGGGCATCGACAAGCCGGATGTGCGCTTTGTAGTGCACCTGGATTTACCGGAAAGTTTGGAAGCCTATTATCAGGAAGCAGGTCGCGCAGGCAGGGATGAGCAAAAAGCTTATGCGGTATTGCTGGCCAATAAATCCGACCAGGTTTCTTTAAAAGCCAAATATGCAGATCATTTTCCCAGTGTAGAAGACATCAAAAAGACGTACCATTACCTTGGGAATTACTTCCAGCTGGCCTTTGGTGCCGGAGAGGGACTGACTTTTAATTTTGACCTTGCTGATTTCTGTAAGCGTTTTAATGTAGGCGTGATCAAGACCATGGCCGCACTTAAGTTTTTAGAGCATGATGGTTATCTGACACTTTCAGAAAACATCTTTTTGCCTTCCAGGGTGTTGTTTACCGCTGCTCATGAAGATGTTTATCGCTTTCAAATAGAGAATGCGGGATATGATCCTTTGATCAAAGCAATCCTTCGGTCTTATGGCGGCGCTTTTGATCAGTATGTGAAAATTGAAGAAAATGAGCTGGCTAAGAAAGTCGGATTGTCGTTTAGTACCGCAAAGAAGATGATCAGTAACCTGGAAGAGCAGGGTTTATTGTCTTATCTGCCGCAATCAGATCAGCCTCAGCTCCAATATATCCGTCCAAGAGTAGATTTTGTACACATGGATATTGATGTGAAATACATCGAACTGAGAAGGAAAATCCAGCTGGACCAGATCAATTCAGTATTGGCCTATATGGACCATAAAGAATGCAGGAGTGTGCAGCTCCTGCGGTATTTTGATGAGCCTGATGCGGATAAATGTGGTGTTTGCGATGTTTGTCTGGAAGAGAAAAAAGCGGAGGACCAGGATTTACGCTTTGATCGGATTGATTTTGAGCTGGTCACTTTACTGCAAACCAAAGCACAATCTATCGAGGATCTGGTTACAGGAATCAAAACCGGAAATGAAAATGATCGGTTAGGACGTATCCGTGAATTGTTGGATGCCGGAAAAATTAAAACAGATGGTAAAAACTATTATTTGTAAATTGCCATAAAAATACCCCTCTATGAAGAAATTACAACTTATTGCTTTTGCTATCCCTGTGCTGTTGGCAGGATGTACCTCAAAATGTATTGAAGATTCAGGAATCCAGATCACTAAGGTAGTGGAGCTAAAAAGCTACGATAAAATTAAGGTGAGTGGTACAATTAAATTGGTTTTAACGCAGGACAGCACTTATAATGTGAAGATCCAGGCGGATTCTAATGTAGTGCCATTGATCAGATCAAGGGTAAGCGGCAGTGAACTGGAGCTTCAATTGGAGAATGGAAAGTACTGCGGTACAGATTCTGTGGTCATTTACGCCGGAATTGGCGAGTTGAAGGAGTTAGAAACCAGTGGAATGGTACGTGTAGTTGGAACTGCACCTATTTATGTGAAAGACCTGGATCTTAATTTACAAGGTAGTTCTGATGTGAAACTGAATATCAATGCGAGCAAGCTGACCTCAAAAATTGACGGCGTCGGAAAACTAACTTTAACCGGCCAAACAGGTACTCATGTGCTGAAAACAAGTGGCAATTCGAAACTGGAAGCTTTTGATTTCGTAGCAGGTGTGTATGATATCAATATTGATGGTACCGGAAAAGCCAATATCAATGTACTGAACGACTTAAAAGTAAAGACTTCTGGCGCGAGTGAGATTTATTATAAAGGAAATCCTAAAAACGTATCTGAGAAAAAATCCGGAGCAGCGAAACTGGAGAAAGTTAATTAGCCTGATTGCTGTTTTTTAGCTATTTTAGCGGCCTTATTTGATACATGGAACAAAAAAACGACAAAAAAGTCATCCGGTCATGGGCTTTTTTTGATTGGGCAAATTCTGCTTATAATTTAGTAATTACTTCAACAATTTTTCCTGCTTATTATACGATCATCACGACTACTGCCGAACATGGCGATCAGGTAAAGTTTTTCGGTCGTACTTTTACGAATACAGCCCTGTCAAATTACGCGCTTTCGGCAGCTTATTTAGTGATGGTGATTTTAATGCCCCTGCTTTCCGCCACTGCGGATTATCGGGGGAACAAGAAAATATTCATGAAGATCTTTACCTATATCGGTGGTTTTGCCTGTATGGGATTGTTTTTCTTTAAACTGGAAAGCCTGGAATTGGGCATTATCCTTTTCGCTATTGCGGCCATGGGGTATATAGGTGGGGTGCTGTTTAACAACTCCTACCTGCCAGAAATCGCGACTAAAGACCAGCAGGATCGGGTGAGCGCACAAGGTTTTGCCTACGGTTATGTGGGGAGTGTAATCCTGCAGGTCATCTGTTTTGTGTTTGTACTAAAACCAGAACTATTTGGGATTACCGACGGTTCTTTGCCAGCAAGGCTGTCCTTTTTACTGGTAGGGATTTGGTGGGTGGCTTTTGCACAGATACCTTTTCGTAAATTACCTGCCGGAAGCCCGAATTATACATCGATCAATAAGAGTTTGGTACATAGTGGCTTTGGAGAACTGCGCAAAGTTTGGCAGCAACTAAAGCAAATGAAGTTTTTAAAGCATTACCTGATTGCTTTTTTCTTTTACTCGATGGGGGTGCAGACGGTGATGCTGGCAGCGGCTGGTTTTGGAGAGAAAACCCTGCATTTGGGGACTTCTAAATTAATTGCTGTAATTTTGATCATGCAGCTGGTGGCCATTTGGGGTGCCATGTGGATGTCTAGGTTTGCCAGGAAGATTGGAAATGTAAATGTGTTGATTGTGGTCGTTATGGTATGGGTAGGGTCTTGCATTGCCGCTTATTATACGACTAATGAATATGAATTTTATGGCTTAGCAGCAGTAGTTGGCTTGATTATGGGTGGGATTCAGTCTTTATCAAGGTCTACTTACTCTAAGTTTTTGCCTGAAAATACACCAGATACGGCTTCCTTTTTCAGTTTCTATGATGTAACCGAAAAACTGGCGGTAGTGATTGGTCTTTTTAGTTTTGCTTATATTGAGGAAAAAACCGGTAGCATCAGGAATTCTGTGCTGGCATTGGTGTCCTTTTTTGTAATAGGTTTGATATTTTTGCTGCTGTTAAAAAAGGCAGAACCAAAATTGGTTAAAGGTTAACCATGATAGATTTTAATAAGAATTAGATACCCATGAAGATAGAATTGTTTGTTCCTTGTTTTGTTGATCAGTTATATCCTGAAACTGCATTTAATACGATAAAGCTATTGGAGAAAGCGGGTTGTGAGGTGTTTTATAATTCTGCACAGACCTGCTGCGGTCAGCCGGCTTATAATTCCGGATATTGGGAGCAGGCGAAAGAAACAGGAACGAAGTTTTTAAGTGATTTTTCTGGTACAGATTATATTGTGGCACCTTCTGCGTCCTGCGTTGGGATGGTGAAGAGTGGCTATAGTGATCTGTTTACCAATACCAATCTTCATAATAAATGCCGCAGCATTCAGCAGCATGTGTATGAGCTTTCTGATTTCCTGGTGAACGTGTTGAAAAGAGATTATTTTGGGGCGGAACTGGACGGAAAAGCGGTTTACCATGATTCCTGCAGTGGGTTGAGAGAGTGTAAGATTAAAGAAGAACCGCGTCAGCTATTGTCTAAAGTCCATGGACTGGAGATGGTAGAAATGAAGGATACGGATATGTGCTGCGGATTCGGCGGTACGTTTTCTGTGAAGTTTGATGCGATTTCTTCGGCTATGGCGGAGCAAAAAGTAAATAATGCCTTGGAAATGGGCGCTGAATATGTGATCTCCACCGATTTATCCTGTCTGATGCACTTGCAGGGATATATCGATAAAAACAACATTCCTTTGAAAACGATGCATTTGGCAGATGTTTTAGCGAATGGCTGGTTAGAAAGTACAGAATATTAATTGCTGTATAAGACACAAAGATAAAAAGACGAGAAAGTGGTCGGGTAGTGTTCGGGAAGAGAAGGGCCTTATAATAGAGTTCGGAAGGGGTTGCTATAGGGTGGCCATAGTCTGTGCTATCCGAACCCTATAGCAACCCCTTCCTGCAGGATAAAAATGATTGCTTGATCAAGGCTGTATTTTCGGACTTGAATTGTTATATTTGTGCCAGTGGCAGGCAAAAAAACTGCCATGATTTAGGTAATATTTTATTACACGTAGAATAAGAGTTGTCTAAATTATTTAAAATCAATTAATTAACTTAAATCATAGTTGTAGATGATTAACATTACACTGCCTGATGGTTCTAGCCGTCAGTATGAAAAGGGTATAACAGCCCATCAAATTGCACTCTCTATTTCAGAGGGATTAGCGCGCAACGTATTAGCTGCGGAAGTAAACGGTGAAATTTGGGATTCTTCCAGAGCAATTGAAAGCGATTCGACTGTAAAGTTGCTGACCTGGAATGATGCTGCTGGTAAGGCTACATTCTGGCATTCTTCTGCCCACTTGATGGCGGAAGCCTTAGAGGCATTATATCCGGGTACAAAATTCGGTATTGGTCCTGCTATTGAAACTGGATTCTACTATGATGTAGATTTCGGAGACAGGGAATTTTCTTCGGATGATTTCAAAGCGATTGAAGCCAAGATGATTGAGCTGGCCAAGCAAAAACAAGTTTTTGTAAGGGAAAGCGTTTCTAAAGCGGATGCGATTAAATATTTTACAGAAAAAGGTGATGAGTACAAACTAGACCTGTTAGAAGGACTGGAAGATGGAAAGATCACATTCTATAACCAAGGTGAGTTTACGGATCTTTGTCGTGGGCCGCACATTCCAAATACCGGTTTTGTTAAAGCGGTAAAATTGATGAATGTTGCAGGTGCATACTGGCGTGGTGATGAAACTAAAAAACAGTTAACCCGTATTTATGGGGTAACTTTCCCTAAAGCGTCTGAGCTGACTGAGTACCTTCACATGATTGAAGAGGCTAAGAAAAGAGATCACCGTAAGTTGGGTAAAGAACTGGAATTATTTGCTTTCTCTGAGAAAGTAGGTATGGGATTACCATTGTGGCTGCCAAAAGGTGCTGCTTTGCGTGAGCGTCTGGTTCAGTTTTTAACAAAAGCACAGGCAAAATCTGGATATGAGCAGGTAGTTACGCCTCATATTGGCCATAAGAATTTATACATTACTTCTGGTCACTACGAGAAGTATGGTAAAGATGCTTTTCAACCGATTAAAACCCCACAAGAAGGGGAGGAGTTTTTCCTTAAACCGATGAATTGCCCTCACCATTGTGAGATTTATAAAGTAAAACCTCGTTCTTATAAAGACCTTCCTTTGCGTTTTGCAGAGTTTGGAACGGTATACCGTTACGAGCAAAGTGGAGAGCTTCATGGCTTAACCAGGGTTCGTGGCTTTACTCAGGATGATGCGCATTTGTTTTGTCGCCCGGATCAGGTAAAAGAAGAGTTCAAAAAAGTAATTGACCTGGTATTGTATGTGTTTAAATCTCTTGGGTTTAACGACTACACTGCACAGATTTCTTTGAGAGATCCTGAAAATAAAACGAAGTACATTGGTTCTGATGAGAATTGGGCTTTGGCGGAATCGGCGATCATTGAGGCGGCTGCGGAAAAAGAATTACCTACTGTAGTAGAATACGGTGAGGCTGCATTCTATGGTCCGAAGTTAGACTTTATGGTGAAAGATGCACTGGGTAGAAAATGGCAGTTGGGAACAATTCAGGTAGATTATAACTTACCTGAGCGTTTTGAATTGGAATATACTGGCAGTGACAACTTGAAGCACCGTCCGGTGATGATCCATAGGGCTCCATTCGGTTCTTTAGAGCGTTTTATCGCGGTATTGATTGAACATTGTGCGGGTAATTTCCCATTATGGCTTTCTCCAGAGCAATTTATTATTCTTCCGATCTCAGAAAAGTATGAAGATTATGCAAAAAAAGTTTCAGATGAGCTAAATAATTCCGATATTCGCGGTTTGATTGACTTCCGGGACGAGAAAATTGGAAGAAAAATCAGAGACGCTGAGGTGAAGAAAATCCCTTATATGCTGATTATCGGAGAGAAGGAAATGGCGGAAGGAAAGGTTTCAGTAAGGAAACACGGTGCAGGAGATTTAGGTGAAATGACTCAGCAAGAGTTTAGTGAATTATTAATTAAAGAAATAACAATTTAAATAGTATATAAATTTGGCATTAGGCAGACCAGGATTTAACAGGGGACCACGTCCTCCTTTTAAGAAAAAAGAAGCAGAACATAATATTAATCAGTTTATCAGAGCTCAGGAGGTTAGATTAGCTGGAGATAATGTTGAACCGGGGATCTATCCTTTGGCAAAAGCTTTAGCCCTTGCCGACGAATTGGAATTGGATCTTGTTGAGATTTCTCCAAATGCAGTGCCTCCGGTATGTCGGATCATTGATTACAGTAAGTTTGTTTACGAGCAGAAGAAAAAGCAGAAGGAGATTAAAGCAAACGCAAAACAGACTGTCATTAAGGAGATCCGTTTTGGTCCTAACACAAATGATCACGATTTTCAATTTAAGTTGAAACACGCGATTAGTTTCCTTGAAAACGGAGAAAAAGTTAGGGCTTATGTGCACTTTAAAGGTAGAGCGATTGTTTACAAAGAACAAGGAGAGATCCTGTTGCTTAAGTTTGCACAAGCGCTTGAAGATATCGGTAAAGTAGAGCTATTACCTAAGTTAGAGGGCAAGCGTATGTTTTTAACGCTAGCTCCAAAAGTTGCTAAGAAATAAATAAATTACATATTAATAAACACAGGTTATGCCAAAAATGAAAACCAATTCCAGTGCTAAAAAGCGTTTTAAGCTTACTGGAACAGGTAAAATTGCAAGGAAGAATGCCTACAAAAGCCACATCTTAACTAAGATGTCGACTAAACGTAAGCGTAATTTGGGTCACACTTCAATGGTGTCCGCAGCTGATATGGGCAACGTTAAGCGTATGCTTGCCATCGGTAAATAATTAAATTTTTAACCAGGTACCCGGTAGTAAGTTTGCTGTAATACGCAACACCGTTTATCAAAAAACAACACACTATGCCACGTTCGGTAAACGCAGTAGCTTCGAGAAGAAGAAGGAAAAAAGTCCTAAATATGGCCAAAGGCTATTGGGGATCAAGAAGTAAGGTTTTCACAATCGCTAAAAATACGGTAGAAAAAGGTTTGCAATATGCATACCGTGACCGTAAAGTTAAGAAAAGAGAATTCCGTGGATTATGGATTCAACGTATCAACGCTGGAGCTCGTCAACATGGTATTTCTTACTCTCAATTGATCGGTAAATTAGCGACTGCAAACATCGGTTTAAACCGTAAAGTTTTAGCTGATTTAGCAATGAACCATCCAGCAGCTTTCAAAGCAGTTATTGATGCAGTAAAATAGATCTAACGATCATTTTAATCATAAAAAAAGGGAGCTTCCAGCTCCCTTTTTTATTGGATAATGTTTTTAAAGCTGGATGAATTTTCCGGCTTCTGCAATGGATTCTTTGTTTAAGCTTACTAATTTTGGGATATGCCCAAGGACAGGAATGCCAGTATAGCTGGCGATATAGCTTTCAGATTCTTTGTTGGCTTCTCCATTGAAGATGATACCTTCTACCTGAATGTTTCTTGATTTCAATACTTCCAGCGTCAGCAGGGTATGGTTAATACTGCCCAGATAATTCTGTGAAACGATGATCAGCTTTGCGTTTAATACTGGGATGAGGTCCAGGATCAACTCTTTCTCATTAATTGGTACCATTAGTCCGCCAGCACCTTCAATGATGAGCTGGTTGTTGGTGATTGGCAGTTTGATCGCTTCTGTCTTAATTTCGATGCCATCTAATCTGGCAGATAAATGCGGAGAAAGGGGCTGTGTTAATCTATATTGCTCCGGATGGATCACTGTTTTTGTATTGCTGATCAGATCTTTAATAGATAAGCTATCGCTTTGCTCTAAATCTCCGGATTGTATGGGTTTCCAGTAATCTGATTCTAGTTTTTGGGTCAGAATGGCGCTAACGATCGTTTTTCCGATGCCCGTACCGATTCCTGTAATGAAATACGTATTGTTCATGTTATTTTAATAAAACCAATGATTGGATCAAGGCGTTAATTTCTTCTTCTGTATTGTAGGTATGCAGGCAAATCCTTAGCCTTTCTGTTCCAATGGGGACGGTAGGACTGACAATTGCACGGATGTCAAAACCTTTCTGCTGTAAACTTGCTGCCGCATTTTTTGCGGAAGTATTGCTTTGGTAGCGAATGGTTTGAATGGTGCTTTGACTGGTAAGGCCACGGTAACCTGCTGATTTCAGCGCATCGCTGTATTGCTGGATGGTTTGCTGGATCCATGGCGTATGGTCTGCTGAAGCCAGCAGCTGATAGGCGCAGTTGATGCTCGCTATACTATGGAGCGGTGCAGCGGTCGTATAAATAAAGGATCTGGCATAATTGAGCAGGTATTCCCTTAATGGTGCATTTCCTAGAACAATCGCCCCGTGACATCCAAGTGCTTTTCCGAAGGTTACTACGCGTGCAAATACTTCGTTTTCCAAGCCAAGTTCCTGCACTCTTCCTTTTCCGTAAACGCCAAAAACACCAATGGCATGGGCTTCATCTACGATAAGATTGGCTTCATATTTTTTACAGCAAAGATTGATTTCGTGTAGCGGAGCAAGGTCACCGTCCATTGAGTATACGCTTTCTACCAGTACATAGATATTTCCTGTAGCCAGTTTGAGTTTGGCTTCCAGGGCTTCAATATTATTGTGTTTAAAGGTATATCGGTTGGCGTGACTGAGGCGTGCGCCATCAATCAGACTGGCATGGATCAGCTCATCGGATATGATGGTATCTCCACGCTGTGCTAAGCTGGAAATCAAACCAACATTGGCATCATAGCCGGAATTAAAGATCAATCCGCTTTCTGCCTGATGAAAATCTGCGATAAAAGCTTCGGTTTCTTCGGTATAGGAGTGGTTGCCGCTGAGTAACCTGGAACCACCAGAACCTATTGGCGAATGGGGAATCTGGCTGAGGGTATCGGCGATATTTTGCTGCAGTTCCGCAGATCTGGAAAAGCCCAGATAATCGTTTGAGCAAAAGTCGATAGGATATGGATTGCTGGATAATTTTCTCAATGATCCTTTTTCCTTTCTATCCTGTAACTTGTGTAGTATAAACTGCCAGGTTTTATTCATTGCCCAAAAATAAAGAAAGCAGGAGGAACCTGCTTTCTTTATTTTTAATTTATGTCTATGTTTTGTTCTTTTTAACGCTTTTTTTAGTTTTTATTGAGCTGAGAGATTGATTTCTGCATTTGCGCCATCATGCTGCTCAGTGTTTCAATGCTGGGTTCCGGTGTTGGATCAGGCAGAGTAGAAGAGATAAAGGCTTTTGCTTTCCATATTTCCAGGATGTCATCCGAAGCAATGGTATAAGGATCGTAAAGTCTATTGTCGGAAACCAGTTTTAATTCTTTGTTCTCTTTGAACTTGTTGCCAGCTCTTTTGTAAACTACGCCTTCATTTTTACTGATGACAATATAGGTTTCTCCTATTTTAACATCATTCCAGTTGTCCAGGTATTCGGCAAGGATGATACTGCCGGATTGGATAGGGAGCATGGAATCTCCTAAAATTTCGAAGGCTCTGAATGTACCTTGTTTTAAGAAGGGCAGCGGCAATTGAAACTTTGGTAAATCTTTGATGTATTCTGGGTCAGAAAATCCGTTCAGGTAACCCGCACTTGCTTTTACTGGCACCATTTCTATGTTCTCCTTGTCGTCTTTATCTACCGAAATACTGAGTATCCTTAGGTTGGATCCCTGGCTTTTTAGCTTAGGTTTCCAGCTATCACTGATACTTTCATTGATAAACTCATCTATAGTGAGGTCAAAGAATTCTGCTATTTTTTTTAGCAAATCGTATTTTGGTTCTGCACGGTCTTCTTCGTAGGCGCCAATGAGCGATCTCTTAATTCCCATAGCATCAGCAAATTGCTGCTGTGTGAGGCCTTTTTTCTTTCTTAGATACTTTAGGTTAGGGGAGATATTTGACATAAAATAAAAGTTTAGTATTTATTTGTTTTTACTAATATAGTTAGTATTATTGTACCAATAAAGTTAGTAATTATAATTCGAATACCAAATAGGTATACTAACTTAATTAGTTTGTATCATTTAACCCTACAGTCATGAAGAAATTTGTATATATCGTAACCGATAGAAACCGCAAGAGTTTACATGTTGGAATGAGCTCTGATCTAATTAAAACGCTGGATTTTTATAAGCAGATGCCGAACCTGTTTTTTGATTGCGGGCAGCAGCTCACCAGATTGGTATATTTCGAAGAATTCAAGACTGAGGCCCAGGCACTGGGAAGGTTTAAAGTGATCAGTCGTTTTACAAGAATGCAGAAGGAACGGATGGTGAGGTCTTGTAATCCGAATTGGATTGACCTGACGATAGGCCTGGATTTTGAACATATCCTCAGCAGTAAGCCCATCGTGACTCAGGTGAACCTGCCGTTTAACATCATGTCTTAGGAGATGGCGCCGTGCTGGTGATTGCTGGGGAACTCTGCTAAATTCGACCTGGATTTATTCATCCTATAGGAAATAATGGCAGGAAAATCAGGAGGTATGAAATAAGAAAATCTAATTTATATAAAAAGGTCCTATAAAATAAGCCGATGTGCTGGCTGTATTTTATAGGACCATATTTAGTAAGGAAAGTGATCTCACCTTTTATTTAGCAGGTTTATTTTTTTCTTGTTCTTTTTTTATGCGCTCTTTCTCTTTTTCTTCTTCACGTTCTTTCTTTCTCTGCTCTCTTTTTTCTTTTCTGGTCAGAGGAACTTCAGTAGCGGGTTGTTTTACTGGTTCTGGAGTCTTTTTATCCTCCGTTTTGATGATGTCTTCTTCTTTTACTACTGGTTGCTGATCATCCGTTAATGGGGCATCAAAGCTCGTTGAATCTACCGCCAGACTATCGGTAGTCGCGGTATCAACCTTTATTCTAGGACTTGGACAATCAATTGTTCTGGTAATTTTTACTTTAGCTTTCGGGAAAGGGCCGTAGGTATATCCTGTACTAGGATCATGGTAAACTTTTTCCATGAATTTAGCAAAGATAGGTAAGGCGGTTCTTGAACCCTCTCCTGTTTCACCATTGTTAAAGTGAGCGGTACGTTCGTCACATCCTACCCAAACACCGGTTACCAGGTCTTTAGTAACCCCCATATACCAGGCATCTACATAGTCTGAAGAAGTACCGGTTTTTCCACCAATCTGGTTGCCTTTTTTCCAAAGATCCCATTCCCAAAGCGCTTGAGATGTTCCTCCTGGTTCTTCCATACCTCCACGAAGCATGTACAGCATCAGCCATGCAATCTCTTCAGAAAGTACTCTTTTTGTTTTCGCTTTAAAGTCTTCAATGATGTTGTCGTCCTGATCGGTAATTTTCTCTACCAAAATAGGATCTGTTCTTACTCCTTCATTCAGGAAGGTACTGTAGGCCCTTACCATTTCAAAAACGGAAACGTCGTTTGGACCAAGGCTAACAGATGGTACGGCTTGCAGCGGACTTTCAATACCACATTCTTTTGCCCATTTCACTACATTATCTGCACCTACAGCTTCGGTAACCTGAGCGGTAATGGTATTTACAGATTTACCCATGGCCCAGCGCAGAGACATTTCTCTGTAGCTGTAGTTCCAATCTGCATTTTTAGGCTCCCAGTATTCTGTTTTACCTTTTTCCTGGTAAGCGATTTTTACTGGTTTATCCGTGAATTTATCGCAAGGACTCATTCCCGCTTCCAATGCGGCCAGGTAGGCGAAAGGCTTGAATGTAGATCCTGCTTGTCTTTTACTTTGGTTAACGTGGTCGTATTTGAAAAACTTATGGTCGATACCACCCACCCAAACTTTGATCTTACCACTGAATGGGTCCATGGTCATCATTCCGGCATTCATGATTTTTCCGTAGTAGCGGATAGAATCCATGGTAGAGAACAAGGTATCACGATCGCCTTTCCAGGTAAAGATTTTCATCTTCTTCTTTTTATTGAAGTAGGCTTTAACAGAATCTGGGCTGTTACTGTATTTCTTTTCTAATAATGCGTAGATCGGCAATTTGCGCATGGCACGATCAGGGTAGTCAACTTTCTTTTTTTCAGAATCCTGCCATGGGTCTTCATTACCCCAGACACTATAAAACCTTTTCTGAATGATTTTCATTTGATCTGCCACAGCTTCTTCAGCGTACTTTTGCAGCTTTGAATCGATGGTGGTATAGATCTTTAGACCATCCTCGTAAAGGTCGTAGTCATTATCGTCTGCCCATTTTTCAAGGTATTTGTCGACTGCCGCACGTAAATAAGAATCTCCGTCGCCACCTTCTTCAATGCTACCTTCTTTAAGTTTGATTGGGGTATTCTTAAAGGTGTCTAATTGTTGCTTATTGATGTAGTTGTACTTGTTCATTTGAGCGAGTACCACATTTCTGCGTTCCAGTGCCTTATCTGGATTTCTCAAAGGATTGTAAATGGAAGTTCCCTTAAGCATTCCTACCAGCAATGCAGATTCTGGTACCTGAAGTTCATTCGGGCCTTTGTCAAAATATACTCTGGAGGCAGTTTTTATGCCGAAAGTGTTGTTACCAAAAGAGACCGTATTGAGGTACATCGTGATGATGTCATTTTTAGAATAATTGGATTCCAGTTTTACGGCAGTCATCCATTCTTTTAACTTGGAAACAATGGTGCGGACTATCGGGATATGTTTAATCACTCCTTGTGATTTATTGTACCTGGTGCGGTAAAGGTTTTTTGCCAGCTGTTGAGTGATGGTACTTGCCCCACGTTTGTCGCCGGTAGCGGTAGAAATCCCACTAGATAATAATGAGCGGAAATCTATGCCCATGTGGCTATAAAAGCGAACGTCTTCCGTGGCAATTAAAGCTTCAATTACGCTGGGCGAGATCTCTTTAAAGCTCACTGGTGTACGGTTTTCCTTGTAATAACGGCCGATCAGTTTTCCATCAGCAGTATAAAGTTCAGAGCCTACACTTTGAGTGGGTGCTTTAATGTCTTTATAAGATGGGGAGTAGCCAAATAGCCATAAGAAGTTGAGCTGCAGGGCGCAGAAGAATATGATAATGCAATATAGGAATATGCTGATGTAGCGAATATACTTATTGCGGATTTCTTTAAACATGGACGTAAAGATGAAAAAAAAACGTAAAATAGTTCGTGTTAAATAGTGTTAAAACTGTAACGCAAATTAACATAAAAAAATTGCGAAAGTTCATATTTGTTGTTCAAAAGGCTTTCTCAGGTATTTCTCCTACAAAAAGAGGCCTTAACGTAGTAAAATAGCGTATAGACAATTTACGTGTAATAATTCTTTCTGCACTATTTTAAGGTTAAATTGATTTTAGTGAATATTTGATGTTTTAAATAGATAATTATTTTGTTTATTGTGTTATTATATTAGTTTGCATTAGCACTATAGATCATAGGTTGATGTAAACCAATGTAAAACAGATCCCTCCGGGAATAGTATCCAAAGACATTGTTTTGTCACCTGGTCATTAATATCTATTTCAGTAAATTTTTAATACAATCTAATCTCCATTGGTATGCTGCTGCCCTCAGCTATATAGTGGAGATCCTGATTTCATTAGGAGGGATTCCAAACTTCTTTTTAAATGCACGGCTAAAGTATTTGTGGTCGTCGTAGCCAACACTTACAGAGATCTCCCGGATGTTTTTTTGAGTAGTTAAGAGTAATTTCAAACCGTGGTGCATCCTCAGTTCTATTACATGTTGGTGTAATGGTCTGTTAAAAGCAAGTTTTGCCAACCTGATCAGCATTGTGGTAGAGATCATAAAACGTTGAGCTAATTCTGCCTCATCACCTACAATTTTGCTAGCATAATTCTTTTTCACAAACTTGGCAATTTCTGTTGCTTTATTCTCCTGATATTTTATAGTGACCATTCCTTGTCCTAATTTAAACAGATACCTGCTAAGGCATTCATTTAAAAAGATATGTAAGTCTATTTCGACATCTCTGTGCTCAGCCAGAGTACCTAATTTTTTAAGACTGTTGAATAGCTGTTGGGTGATATTAAAACTGGGTAATCTGAAAATCAGTAGCTCATCGGTTTTAAAGCTGTTAATGAATTCCTTTAACTCTTCCATCGGACCATATTTTGGAATAAACCATTCTGATTTTATACTGAGTGATAGAATCTGATGCTTTCCAGCCGTCATATTTCGCTTATATTTCCCCGCTTTAAGATAAGATAAAATGCAAGTATTACCCAGTATTTCAAAGATGCCCTCATTGTCGTCTTCATGTAATACAGGAGAATCGTCCTGCATGGCTATCAAAAAGAATAAATCTCTGGTCACTTCAAAATCTACAACGAAATCTGTCTTCAGGTTATAGTCATACAGTTGAATATCAACAAGGTGGTGGCTGATAGATTGTACCAAGATATCGGCATCATCTACAGTCATATAAGTGGCCTCTGCCAATTTTAAAGGTATGGTGGTCAAGCCAAATCGTTGATCAAAGGAGGGATGGATTATTTTATTTGGTTTAAAAAGTAATTTAACGTGAGCGCGCATAAATTTATTTTTTAATCTAATTTAAACCCTTTCTCTCTACATATAGGAATAGAAGGATAATAATAACGTAGTTTGTTTTCATCTGACTAATGATTGCTGAAATGCTCAGAGATTTCAGTCTTCAAATGGGCTGAATTTGTTTTTGAATCCGGGTAGCTGAGGTCCAATAGTAAATCATTGTATTGCTCCAGCAGATTAATGTATTTGTTAATCCAATAATCTACACCATTCGCGCCATCTTTATTTTCTGTTGGAGTATCAGCAGCTGAATTCTGCGCATTAGCAAATTCCTCAGGAAATTCTTTGGTGAAATCATGATCTATGGCCTGGCCAATTTTACAGATTGTGTCTAGGTTTATCTGACCGTATTCAAACCAGTTATAGATTGCTGTTCTGCTCACTTGAAGCTTTCTGGAAAGTTCGCTGATTCCGATCTTTTTACGTACTATACGTTCGATCACATCTCCTTTATTAGGTGTCATAATTTATTGAGAATTTAAATTAAAGAAAACCCTATATGAAAACAAACAAGACCAGTGGGAACCTGATCATACAAATATATATGAAAAAATTATACCAATTCAGTAAAATTTAAGTTTTTAGTCCGGTTGTTATTCACTGTTTTGAAAATAATTAATGAATTATTCACGTTGGGCCATTTTAACGAGGATAACTGGGGGTTGATTATTTTAATGATTAGCTTTATCTTAAAGAATATTTCAAGTACCCGATCAGTGAGATTGTGTAAGTATGGGGAATTGTTTGTGCAGTGATTGTGTGTAGTTTTATCAGAGTGTAAAGTTGATTGTATAATTTATACAATACATTGACAACTTTTACAATTGTAATGATTTCTCAAATAATATTGTCTAGCTTTATTCTATGTAATCGCCTACTTAAAAGGTGTTTTATATACAATAGCTATTCTTCAAGATGAACATGTCTGAACAATAGGTTGAACAGTTTCTAAATAAGAGGGGGTGAGATTTCTTGGATATTTTAATTCAAAATCAGCTGCTGTAACTGATGTAGCGAAGCTATAAGTGCTCCTGATGATTTGATTCTCGCATTAAACTTTATGACGATCAAACTTTTATCCTCCTCAATTTTCGAGGCCCTTTGATTCTTTCTTACAAGCATCAATTCCAAAATCATATTCTGATTCATTCATTATTAAAACCATTAACATGCTAGATTCGCGTACTAAAATTGGTATTATCGGCCTCGGATATGTGGGGCTTCCCTTGGCAGTGGAATTCGCTAAGAAATATAAAGTATTGGGTTTCGATATAAATGAGGAGCGTATTTCCGAACTCAAGTCCGGATATGATCATACCCTTGAAATAGATACTGATTTAATGCATCAGGTGCTCACTAGTACCTGTACTTCTGAAAAGGGATTATTCTGTACGAATGACGCTGAATTGCTAAAAACCTGCAGCATCTTTATTGTTACCGTACCTACACCGGTAGATAAGAATAATCGCCCTAATCTGATGCCTTTAATTAATGCAAGCATCACTGTTGGTGGCGTTCTTAAAGCAGGAGATATCGTCATTTATGAATCAACAGTTTATCCCGGCGTTACAGAAGATGAATGTGTACCGGTGCTGGCTAAAATCTCTGGCCTTAAGTTTAACATTGATTTTTATGCAGGTTACTCTCCAGAAAGGATTAACCCTGGTGATAAAAAGCATACTGTAGCAAATATTCTTAAAATAACTTCAGGTTCCACCCCTGAGATTGCAGAGATAGTGGACCAATTGTATAAATCGATCATTACAGCAGGTACTCATAAAGCTTCCTGTATTAAAGTTGCTGAAGCGGCTAAAATTATTGAAAATGCACAGCGGGATATTAATATTGCCTTTGTGAATGAATTGGCTATGATTTTTAATCGTTTAGGCATTAACACAAATGAAGTATTAGATGCTGCCAGCACCAAATGGAACTTTTTAAATTTCAGACCAGGTCTTGTTGGGGGGCATTGCATTGGCGTAGATCCTTATTACCTGGCGCAGAAAGCCCAGGAAGCAGGATATCATCCAGAAATTATCCTGGCTGGAAGAAGGGTGAATGATGGTATGGGCGCCTACGTAGCCGATCAGCTGGTGAAACAAATGATTCAAAAAGATACTCATATTGTTGGTGCAAAAGTGCTGGTATTGGGCTTCACATTTAAAGAAAACTGTCCGGATGTAAGAAATACTAAAGTTATTGACATCATCAACAGGTTAAAAGAATACAATGTTGAAGTAACTGTTCATGATCCATGGGCCAATGTGGTGCATGCAAAAAATGAATATGGTATTATATGTGAAAACGGGGAGTCTAAAACCCGAAAATACGATGGGATACTAGTTGCTGTTGCCCATCAGGAGTTTAAAAGTATTGAGTTGGGCAGATTATGTAAAAAGAATACAGTGGTGTATGATATTAAATCATTGCTCCCTAATGCATCAGTTGATTTCCGATTATAAAGGTGATGGATCTACAGGGGAAAACAGTCTATGGTGTTCTTTGGTCCGTCGGACAGGAGTTAAGCTCAAAATTTATTGGCTTCTTTATTACTGTAATCCTGGCCAGAATCCTTTCTCCTGCAGAATTTGGTTTGATCGCGATGCTCTCTATTTTTATCGTAATAGGTAACGCCCTATTGGATGGTGGACTAACTTCCTCCTTAATTAGAACAACAGAAGTCACGCAAAAGGATTGTTCTACAGTCTTTTATTTTAACCTGATTGGCAGTGTATTGGTGTATGGTATTTTGTTTTTGTCCGCTCCTTTCATCGCCAGATTTTATGAACAGCCAGTGCTCAGTAATGTCGTTCGGGTATACGGAATCTCATTAATCATAAATGCCTTTTTTGGAATTCAGCAAACCCTGCTGGTGAAGGAGATGAAGTTCAAAACAATGACCATGATTCAGATCCCAGCAGTAGTAGGTGGTGGGATAGTCGGCGTTTTTTTAGCGAAAATGGGATATGGAGCTTGGAGTTTAGTGTGGATGAGTCTGGTTACTTCATTGATATCTACCATACTCCATTGGTATTGTTCTCCCTGGCGACCAGTGCTGATATTTGATGCGGCCAGTTTTAAAAGCCATTTTCACTATGGCTATAAACTTACTTTATCTAGCATGATTGATAAGTTGTATCAGAATATCTATACCATCATTATAGGTAAATTCTATGTGCCGGCCCAATTGGGGTTTTATTCAAGAGCCGATTCTATTAGTCAGCTGCCAATCGGTATCATCTCATCGGCCGTTAATAAAGTCACTTTTCCAATGTTTGTCAATATATCACACGACAATGAGCAGTTGGTATATGTGTATCGAAAAGTAATGCTGCAGGTGTTATTTTGGATGGCACCGACTTTAATTGCACTCTGTGTGGTGGCTGAGCCTCTATTTCGATTCATGCTGACTGATAAATGGCTTCCGGCCGTCCCATATTTTCAGATTTTATGCGTCGCAGGAATCACTTATCCAATTCATGCTTACAACTTAAATATTTTAAAGGTAAAAGGTCAGACTCATCTTTTTTTGAGACTGGAGATGATAAAAAAAGTGCTTTGTGTAATTGGTATTCTCTGCGTATTTCCTTTTGGAATTTATGGCTTGCTTTATTTTCAATTGTTTTTTAGCTTTTTCGGCTTGTACATCAATTCAATCTATACAGTCAGGTTTATCAACTATCCTTTTGTAAAGCAAATAGGAGATATTCTACCCACTTTATTCATTTCCGGGCTTGTCGGCATCACTTGCTTTTTTTTCGATAAGCTCCTTGTTGCTGCAAATTTTAATGATCTATTCAGAATTATTGTTTTAGGCCTCACTTATTTTGTGGGTTACTTTGCGGCGAGCTACCTCTTTAAATTATCTGCAATTATTGATTTTAAACAACTTGTCTTAAAAAGATTATATCAGTAAAAAAGATCCTTAACCGAAGCCTTCGAAAGGAAAATTAATGAATTGTTGGAATTAATCACAAAACATGGAAACAAATGATCAAGAAGTTATGGTTAGCGTGAGCTGCCTAACCTACAATCATGAGCAGTATATTGCTCAAGCAATTGAAGGGTTTCTAATGCAAAAAACAAAATTCAAATTTGAAGTTCTGGTCGGTGAGGATTGCTCAACTGATGGAACCAGGAAAATCGTTGAATTTTATCAGAAAAACTATCCTGAAATCATTAAAATGGTCACTTCTGAAAAGAATGTAGGATTAAAAGATAATTTCAACCGAATCGTTAAACAGGCCAAAGGAAAATACATGGCGATGTGTGAAGGTGATGACTTCTGGACGGATCCTTATAAACTTCAAAAACAAATTGACTTCCTGGAGAATAATCCGGACTATATTATCTGCTGTCATTATTCAAAAATTATTGACCAGCATGGTGAAACACTTTATGTACATCCAAATCCTGTAAGTCTGGAATTTGGTTATGAGGACATTTTACAAGGAAACAAAGATGAAACCTTTACCGCTACATTGATCTATAGAACCAGCCTGGATGTAACCCATATGGGGAATCAGGACTGGTACCTTAAATGCCATGCACCAGATAAGTTCTTGAAATTATACGCTACAGCAGTTACCGGAAAGAAAATTTATGTGATGCCGGAAGTGATGAGCTGCTATAGGAAACATGTTGGCGGGGTTTGGAGCATGGTAGATCCCCAGGTCATTAGAGGCAGAATGCTCAGCGACTTTAATGTGATCATAAAAAACTTTAAATATCCTACCTCATTAAAATGGAAACTGCTGAAAGTCTATTCTAAAAACTATCTGCGCCATGACATCAGGCATTTACAGCTGAACAACGCGATCAGCACCATCAAGTACCTCTTACTTTACTAAGTAAAGATTAAAACTATACTGGATCTCAAACACTAGTCCTACCATTAATAATCGTTATTAGATGAAAAAACTAAAACTTTTTTTTGTAATTAATTCTCTGACTGCAGGTGGTGCAGAACGTGTGGTGACCAATCTGGCCAATTATTTTAATCAGGAAGGCTTTCCCGTGACCATGGTTTGTCTTAACTATAAAGAGCCTGTGTATACGGTAGATGAAGGGGTGAAGCTGGTATATCTCACGAATAGGGCCAACAGAGATCATTTGTTTTATCGCTTTTGGTTCGCAATGATGACTTTCTTTAAATTACTGCGACTATTGCTGAAGGAGAAACCTCGTTGTGTCATCTCCTTTATGACCTCAGCTAACCTATGGGCAGGTTTAACCTGCAGCTTAACAGGTACTCCATTTATCGTTTCTGAGCGCACTACACCAGACAATACCATTAATAAGTTTAATTTTTTATTGAAATGGATTTATTCTCTGATCTATAGCAAATCTAAAGCAATCGTAATACCTGCAAAAGCCATGGAGGACTGTTTGAAGAAAAATAAGTCTTTTCAAAAACTGAATAATTTTTATCTGATTAAAAACTATGTCAATGTTTTTCAGCTGCCAGGTCTGGAGCAGGTTCATTATAAAAAGTTTATCCTTGGAGTTGGTCGTCTTTCTTATGAAAAGGGCTTTGACCAGTTAATAGAGGCCTACAGTAAAATCCATACGCCAGAAATCGACCTGGTTATCGCAGGCGACGGAGATGATCGTGAGCTCCTGATGGAGAAAATTAAAAGTCTTGGTCTATCGAATCAGGTGCGGTTGATCGGTTCTAAAGAGAATTTACAAGACTATTATCAGCAAGCAGAATTATTTGTACTTCCCTCCAGAAATGAAGGTTATCCGAATGCCTTAATTGAGGCGATGAGCATGGGTTGCCCAAGCATCGCCATGGACTGTGAATTTGGGCCTGCTGAAATCATTGAAAACAGGAAAAATGGCATCCTGGTAGAAGATAAAAATATAAATATGCTGGCAGCCTCCATGTCAGAAGTTTTAAATGATGCTGTATTTAAAAAAAGGCTATCCAAAGGCGGAAAGTTAATTGGTAAAACAAACTCTCAAAAAGCCATTACCTCAAAATGGCAGGACTTAATATTGAGCTAAACATTTAATCCATCTGGTTATGTACGTTAAAAGAGTATTTGATGTTACAATTTCCTTATTAGGGGTTTTATTTCTCCTGATACCTTTTGTGATTGTGGCCGTTTTAATTGTCGCAGATTCCAAAGGCGGTGTTTTTTATAGGCAAACTCGAGTAGGCAGGGATAAGGTCAATTTTGAGCTGTTGAAGTTTAGAACGATGTATACCAATTCCGATAAGCTTGGTTTACTAACCGTTGGTGCCCACGACAAACGAATCACGAAATTTGGATATTGGTTACGAAAGTATAAAATTGATGAATTGCCCCAATTACTGAACGTTTTGAAAGGCGACATGAGTTTTGTAGGGCCAAGACCGGAGGTGATTAAATATGTTGAGCTGTATGATTTACAGCAAGTAAGAGTGCTTTCTGTTAAGCCTGGGATTACCGATTGGGCCTCCATCGAATTCTCGGAAGAAAATGAGCTGCTGGCTAAATCTGCCGATCCGGAAAGCTTCTATATCAATGAGATCATTCCTTCTAAAATTGTCCAGAATCTAAAATATATCAATAAACATGATATCTGGGTCGACTTGACCATCATATTCCTGACGTTGAAAAAAATAATGATCAGGTAATCAAAAATAAAAGATATGTTACTTAAAAAGTTAATGATCACATTTTTTATGACATCGTATCTCTATACTTTGTCGTTCGGGATTTTCATGACTCAAATTTTCAGAATTCCGGCACCACTTGTGTTATGCCTACCGCTGATCTTGTTTTTTAAAGAGGAAAAACTTCCCTTTCTATATGCGAAGGAAGCTATTCTGTTCTTCTCAGCACTGTTTTTTTATGATTTTATTGGAATGGCTGATCGTCTTGCTTTTTTTGCCAGTCTCATTGTGATTTCGTGCTGCATGTTTTATTTCAATTTTTTCGTGGGCTATAACAGACGCAGGTTTAATATTTCCATGGCCATATTTTATGTGCTTCTTTTTTTCTCAGCGGTGATCATGGTCCTGAATCATTTTTTACCTGCGCGGATAGATCAATTGAGAAGTACATTGCTGAACGATACCATTATGCAAAGCCCTGCAGGCTTGGCGCTAACACAGTTTAACTATGGATATCAGCTGGCAGCTCTGGTCTCATTTATATTTGTTTTTACGCATGTGTTCCGATTAAACATACTCATCAAACTCCTCGCATTTATCATATGTGTTACTTTCATTTATCTCGGAATGAACAGATCTGTTTTTGTCACCTTTTTAAGCTCTTCCTTTTTGTTTGTGGTTTTTTACTACCGGTATAAATCCATTTTCATCATCAGCGCTGCAGTATTAATTGGTTTCGTTTCCTATGCATTTATCATCAAAGAAAACTTCGATGCCAAGAATAATATTATGGCTAAAAACGAGGGGAAGAATGCAAATTACTATAACCGGGTAGGGCTTTCAGAAGAGAATCTGAAGGTCTATGCGGATTACCCATTTGGATTGATCTTTTATGGTAAAA
This sequence comes from Pedobacter polysacchareus, assembly GCF_019802255.1. Classification (GTDB taxonomy): domain Bacteria; phylum Bacteroidota; class Bacteroidia; order Sphingobacteriales; family Sphingobacteriaceae; genus Pedobacter; species Pedobacter polysacchareus. The sequence goes on from NZ_JAHYSS010000005.1 coordinate 305,098, forward strand.
ATTGGGGAGAGGTGACTTATAGGAGTACAATTTTTACAAATGGATTGACCTCTCATAATGCCTACCTGATGTTTTTCACCTATTTAGGGCCTTTTTTAGGATTGGGATTACTGATATTTCTTTACTACAATATCGGGAAAATATTCCTGGGGATACTACCCAAGATAAAGCTCAAGGAGAATGCCTTGTTAATTGGATTATGCTTTTCTTTTTTAGGCGTATCTATCAATGCGTTTTCTCATAATGGTTGGTTGGTAAGTGCAGATGGACCTACTTTATTTTTGTATTTCAGCATCCTGCATCTTGCTAAGATCCAGGCCTATCACAATACTCAGAAACCGGCTGAAATTGTAATTGATCATCAATATGTTAAAATATAATACTGTAATCGTGGAAGATAAAAAACTCAAGGACATAGTAGACTGGGACGTTGTAAACTGGGCCAAGGCCCTGGATTATTGGGAGAAAAATGCAGACTTAAAAAACAAAGGGTATAATTGTCTGGAGCTGGGGACGGCTAATGGTGGGCTATCATTATGGCTGTCGCTCCATCAGAACAAGGTGCTTTGTACAGATCTATTGCCGCCAAAAGAAAAAGCAAGAAGTATTCACAAAAAATACAATTGTGATTCTAATATTGAATATGCGGCTATGGATGCCTTAAATATCCCTTTTGAAGGTCATTTCGATATTGTTGTGTTTAAATCAATTCTTGGCGGGATCAGCCAAAATGGGAAAGATGAAAACAAATTAAAAACCTTAAATGAAATATATAAAGCACTCAAGCCAGGGGGGAAGCTGCTGTTCGCGGAAAATTTGGAAGCTTCTCTATTTCACAAGATGCTAAGGAAGAAATACGGTACACCTGATTGGAACTATGTGCGATTGAGTGAAATAGGGGAGATTTTTCAGTCCTATAAAAATGTATCCTTCACTACTGTAGGTTTTTTGGGCTGTCTGGGTAGAAATGAAAACCAAAGAAATATTCTCGGTCGGATAGACAACCAAATTGAAAAGATGATTCCCCAAAAAATGCACTATATCATGATCGGTATCGCTTACAAATAGTAAATAATGTTTAATTATGACTAAAATAGCACATATTGTAGGAGATTTGGGAAGAGGCGGCGCAGAACGTTTTGTGGTTGATTTATGTAATGAACTCGCAGAGAAGAGTGAAAATGAGGTGTACTTAATCTCACTTTCTGACAATGATCCAGAAACTACTTTTGTGAACGAGATCTCTGATAAAGTAAACTACGCTTCATTTTATAAAACACCAGGATTTAGTATGGAAGTTCTTTTAGAATTGACCAACTGGCTGATCGCAGAGAAAATGAATGTCGTTCACTCTCATTTAAACTCCTTAGAATATTTGCTGCTTTATAGGCTTAAAAGAACAGAAACCAAGTTTTTTCACACCATACACTCTACAGCAGAGGCGGAATGCCCAGGGCGCTTCCTGAAATTCCTGAGGAAGAACCTCTATAAAAGAAATTTAATCAGACCTATTGTAGTTTCCAAAGATGGAAGTGAGTCCTTCCGTAAATACTATAGACTGGAAAACGAAATCATTATTGAAAATGGTAGGCCCTTTCTAACCAGAACAGCTGAGTATTTAAGTTTGCAGAATAAATACAAAGGAGCGCCTAATACCTCCCTTCTTGTGCATGTTGGCCGGATCATTAAAGTAAAAAATCAACGATTACTAATTGAAGCGGTACAGCAGTTTAACGCCGCAGAAGAACAGAAATGCAGGCTGCTAATTGTCGGCGATGTGCGCGATGAACCATTGTATCAAAAACTGCTGGAGCTCACAGAAGGGGATCATTACATCGAATTTCTGGGAGGAAAAGATAACATCGTGGATTACCTGAGTATCGCTGATTTCTTTTGCTTATCAAGTTTTTATGAAGGGATGCCTATTTCCTTGATTGAAGCGCTGTCTGTGGGTTGTATCTCTATTTGCACCCCAGTAGGTGGTATTAAGAATATGATTGACCATGAGGTTACAGGATTCTTAAGTAAGGACGAGGGAGTGGATAGTTATTATCAGGCCATCCGGGAAGCTGTATTTTATGCTGATCAACCCAAAATAAGAGAGAATAGTAAAAATATATTCAGGTCAACCTATCATATTAGCGCTTCAGAAAAAAAACATAGCCAGCTCTATAGTCTATAGTGCTGCATTCAATATAAATCCAACCATCAAATCATCTAATTTTTTATAGCTGGCGATTCCTTTGATTCCGGCTTTATCCTGATCATTATGAATAACGTTATTGATAGATATTTTGGCGCCGATAAATGGAATATAGGTATGATCAGGCAGTCTCAGCGAGATTTGGTGCTTAGGAAAGGTTTTAGCAGGAAAGTGTTATGGCTTAAGGAAGATAAGGCAGATTATTCTGCAGATCCCTTTGTAGTCAATATCAAATCAAACCTTTATATCTATTATGAAGAGCTCAATTTTTGGAAAATAAAAGGTAAAATTTCCCAGATTAAGAACTTTGATTTTAGCTCTAAACAAAAGGTAACCGGGTTTTTGCCTAATGATATCCATTTTTCGTACCCTTATATTTTTGAAGACAAATCAGCATTTTACTGTATCCCGGAAACTGCTGATATTGGAGAAGTTAGCCTTTATCAGGTAAATCCTGAAAATCCTACAGCCATCTTAAAGAAAAGGGTCTTGTTAAGCGATGCGCGTTATGTAGACAGTTCTATTGTCCATTATGATGGTAAATACTGGTTATTTACAAACATTGATGGCAAGTTAAATGAATTGTATATCTATTATTCGGAACATTTAGATGGAGAATTTCTTCCTCATGCACAGAACCCGATTCCGGTAAACTTTAAAAATTGCAGGGGAGCAGGGAGTTTGTTCCTAGTTGATGATGTGCTGTATAGGCCAACGCAAAACCTGGAGATCCGATATGGTGGTTCCATTATCATCAATAAAATAACCGCGCTTACGTCCAGTACTTTTGAGTCTGAAGAGGACTTTGAATTGTATCCTGAAGCTCCTTACTTGTCGGGAATGCATAACATCAGCTTCGCCAAAGATTTTATCGTTGTAGATGGCAAAAGAAGAAGGCATTCGCCAATCACTCCTGTACACCGCTTATTGAAAAAAATCTTCTATCAAAGATCATATTGATCCACTTAGCAAATATTAGAAAACAAGGGCTTTTAGTTATTCGAACTTATGGGACAGCATGTTTTGTTTATTACAACGGGCCTACGTAAAGGTGGTGCAGAAACGCAGCTGATTAAAATTGCGCGGTTTCTAAAAAGTCAGCAGTACAAGGTGAGGGTAGTTTCTTTAAAACCTATAAATGATTTCAATATTGATTTTCAAAGAGAAGGCCTGGATGTGGTGTTTCTCAAAAGCTGGAGTCGTCGTCCTTTTTCGAATCTTTTACGGCTATACAAGACAGTCAGGGAATTTAATCCGGATGTGGTCATTGCGTTTATGTTTATCTCCATCATTTTTGCTCGTTTTCTAAAAATGTGGTTTGGTTTTAACCTGATCTCTTCCATAAGAACCCCCGTGATTGCAAATAAGTGGTACGTGCTCTTTAAGCTAACCGCAGATTGGGACGATGTAGTAGTGTATAACTCTTACAAATCGAAATCTAATTTTGAACAAAATAAGCTGGTTAAGAAGCCAGGCCTGGTGATAAATAATGCCATTTCTATTCCTGCTCTTTCCAGGACAAGCGATAACCATCCAGTGAAGCAACCTTTTGTCTGGATTTCAATGGCACATTTTGTTCCTGAAAAGGATTATGTAACGCTCTTTAAAGCGATATCCTTAATGAAAAATGAAAACTTTAGACTAGATGTTTTGGGTAATTTATTTGATCAGGATTGGCCTTTTGAAATGATTAAAGAATTGGATATAGCGCACCATGTGAATCTGTTGGGATTAAAAACAGAGACCAGTACTTTTCTGGAGAAAGCAGATGGTTTTGTGCTTTCCTCCTTTTTAGAGGGGATGCCAAACGCATTATTGGAAGCCATGGCCTATCAAAAACCTGTAATTGCATCCGCCGTTGCTGGTATTGAAGAGTTACTTGAAAATGTGGATGGTGGTTTTCTTTTTAAACAAGGCGATGCTCTAGAGCTTGCTTCAAAAATGAAGCGCATCATGCATATGCCAGTTCAGGAACGGGAGGCAATGGGGAAAAATGGAAGGCGACATATTGAGCAATACTTTTCAGAAGAAAAGGTCTTGCAGGACTGGCTGTCATTAATCGGACAGTTTGCTGAAAACAAGGTGGTTTCTTTATCAGGATTCTTATCACAATAACTAGCTACAAATTCAATTTAACGCTTAAAATCAGAAAACATGTGCGGAATATTTGGAACCTTAAATTTTAATTCCAGTAAAGACCAACAACATATTTACCGTGATTTGTTTCATCGTGGGCCAGATGAGCAACGCCATGTCCAACAAGATAATTTGGAGTTATACCATACCAGACTGGCCATACAGGACCTGACTGACCAAGGTCAGCAGCCGATGAAATATGAAGAGCTCACTATTGTTTTTAATGGGGAGATTTATAATCACCTGGATATCAGGAGAAAATATGGCTTGCAGAGTTCTTCAAGTTCTGATACGAAAACCATTTTGATGTTGTACAAGGTCATTGGAATGAAAATGTTGGAAGAGTTCGATGGCATGTTTGCCTTTGCCTTATATGACTCCATCAAAAAAAAGCTTTACCTCGCCAGAGATCGTGCAGGGAAGAAACCACTCTATGTATATGTTAAAGGACTGCAATGCGTTTTTTCTTCTGAATTGAATATTCTATCCAAAGTGGTGCGTCCAGAAATAGATTATGCGGCCATAGCGGATTACCTCTATCTGGGCTATCATTACAGAAAAGCCACTCCTTATCAAGGGGTAACAGAGTTGGAAAATGGCTGTTATCTGGAGATAGACACCCATACCAATCTCAGTAAAAAGGTGAAATGGTTTGATATGGCTATTTACTATCAGCAAGAGAATAAATTAAAGTATGCTGATGCGATTGAAAGGTTAGACCATCACCTTCATTTGGCGATAAAAAGAAGGATTGATAGTTCAGATCTGGATGTCGGGGCATTTTTAAGCGGTGGGATTGATAGCGGATTGGTGACCTCAATAGCAGCCGAACATACCACAAATTTAAAGACGTTTACCGTTAAGGTAGAAGGAAGCTATGATGAGTCTCATTTGGCGCAAAAAGTAGCTCAAAAATATTCGACCAACCATACGGTGGTCGACATCACTTTTTCAGATTTACAAAAGGATATAGAAAAAATACTCATCAACCATGGTGAACCCAATTGTGATAATTCAGCGATTCCTAGTTACTATGTAGCAAAAGAAGCAAAAAAACACATTACAGTAGTGTTAAATGGCGATGGAGCCGATGAGTTATTCGGTGGTTATCGCCGTTATGTGCCTTTCAAACATTTTGATTTTTTTAACTCTGGTAAAGTAAGTACTACTGCCGCAAAAATGCTGACCAGCATTCTGCCAATTGCAAATGAAAAACAAAGCAGTTACAACTATGTGTATCGTTTGTTAAAGTTAGCTGGTTATGATGATTTGCTTAAGGTGTATAATTCGGCATCCTGTGACTTGTTTGTGGGCTTTGAAGACCAATTTATTCGTAAACCATTGATGAAAGAGATCACGGCAGACCTGATGACCGTCAATCAAATGCCAATCACCTCCTTAAAAAAAATCATCCTTACGGATTTTCAATCGATGCTTTTCAGTCGATTACTTCCTAAAATGGATATTGCTACAATGGCTCATTCCCTGGAGGGAAGAAGTCCATTTTTATCCAAAGAAATATTGGAATTCGCCCCAGGCTTACAGGATCATTTTAAGATAGATAAATTCAAAACTAAGCCGATTTTGAGAGACCTGGCGATCAGGTACCTGCCTGCAGAGCTGATCAATCAACCTAAACGTGGGTTTGAAATCCCCCTGAAATCTTGGGTAAATGGCGAATTGAAGGATATTATCAACGATTACCTGCTCGCTCCGGATGCACTTTATGCAAAAATCATTAAGAAAAGTTTTATAGAAGATTTATTGGACTCGAAAGTTAAAATCTCCGATGAAAGAAGGGCGAAAATTCTCTTCTGCATTTTTGGACTGGAAGTTTGGTTCAAGGGCTGTTATCGCCAGTAGAATGCTCCAATTTCTCGCTTCATCCAGGAAAATGCCTTTTAATTTAAAATCATATTTAAACACTTAAAATAATCACTATGAAAATTTTAGTAACTGGTACAGCCGGATTTATAGGCTTTCATTTAGCAAAACGTTTATTGGAAAGAGGAGATGAAGTTGTTGGGGTAGACGTAATCAATGATTATTACGATATCAATTTAAAACATGCGCGTTTGGAAGAAACTGGGATTTCTCCGGACCTTATTGTTTATGATCAGCCCATAGCAAGTACAAAATACGACAACTATGTATTTGTGAAATTGGACCTGAACGATAAGGATGGGATGATGGAGCTCTTTAATACCCATCATTTTGATGCCGTATGTAACCTGGCAGCTCAAGCAGGGGTAAGGTATAGTCTCACAAATCCATCAGCCTATGTAGATTCTAATATTAGTGGATTCTTGAATGTGCTGGAATGCTGCAGATTTGCCAATGTGAAACATCTCCTGTATGCGAGTTCTTCCAGTGTCTATGGTTTAAATGCGAACATGCCCTTTTCGGTTCATCATAATGTAGATCATCCCGTATCCTTATATGCTGCCTCTAAAAAATGCAATGAGCTGATGGCGCATGCTTATAGCCACCTTTTTAATCTGCCAACTACTGCTTTACGTTTTTTTACAGTCTATGGCCCTTGGGGCAGGCCGGATATGGCTTTGTATATCTTTACAAAAGCCATCATGGAAGGTAAGCCAATTGAGATTTTTAACAATGGGAATATGAGTAGGGATTTTACCTATATTGATGATATTGTGGAAGGAATTCTACGGTTAATTGATCAGCCGGCAAAAGCTAATGTGAACTGGGATGCAGCTCAGCCAGATCCTGCGAGTTCAAATGTGCCATTCCGTTTATTCAATATAGGTAGAGGAGCACCGGTAACACTATTAGATTTTGTGAAAGAAATAGAAGAAAATATCGGCATCTCTGCCATTAAACAGTTCTTACCAATGCAATCTGGGGACGTAGCCGCTACCTGGGCAGATATTACGCCGCTAATGAATGAGCTGGACTACAAGCCAGCAACCTCAGTGAAAGAGGGGGTGCATAAATTTGTGGACTGGTACAAGATGTACTATGGATACCATAAAGAGGCGAGGAGAAGGTCAAGAATCAGGCCATCAAATCAAATTCTTGTCTATGGAAATAAAGTATAGTATTTTTTAAGGAAATAAAAGTCATTTAAGAGTCATGAAATAAAAATGTGCAATAAGTGTGAAATAGCTTTACACCCTGTTTTACAGTTATATAATCTTCATTTGAATGCTGGAAACCTAACTTTTGAGCTGCTATTAAGCCTCCATGCAGTATCTCATTGTAACTTTTGAGATACAATTTTTTTACAACCTCCCCGTTTAGGAGTTGTATTTAAAAATTAGAGCGTTTAATGGAAAGATTGAAAGAAAAATTAAAAAAAGTGTGTGTGTTAAGTTTATTGTTATCAACAATTTTAACGTTTAGTCAATGTAAAAAAGAGGGGATGAGACCTGGGAACTCTGATAACCCCCTCACTAATGAAACCCCGGGTGTGTTAGATTCACAATTGGTGAGTGGATCAGCTTCAGGACCAATGCAAGTGAATGTCTCTACCGGGACTTCGGATGGAGGTTTTTCTTTAAGAATTCCAATGGATGCTAAATTAACCAGCGATTCTAATGAGAAACCAACAGCTTCTACAGTAAGAGTTTTTGAAAATGGAGTAGAAATTGGCCCAGCTCACTCTTCACATGATGACATCAGAACTAAAGGAAAAGGGCGTTTCAGCCACAAATCAAATTTCCTGTATTTATCAGCTTCTGATAACTCAGATCCAAAAACAAACGGTAAAAAGTATACTTATACTGTAAACGGACAGGGTGGAGCTACTTTAGAACCAACTCCGCCAACTACTGAGCAGCCTACCGCTCCAGTTGCTGGAAATGAACCGATTGGTTATGCTTCAGTGAATGGGAAAACTACAGGTGGTGCTGGTGGACAAACCGTTACCGTAACTACTTTGGATGCGCTTAAAAGTGCTTTAAGCTCGAAGTCGCCTTTGATTATCCAGGTATCTGGAACGATTACAGGTACAGGTTTACTTCAAGTAGAGTCTAACAAAACAATTTTGGGTCTTAGCGGATCTAAGCTTATTGGTGCAGGACTTTTGATCTACGGAAAGAACAATGTAATTGTTAGAAATATGACGATTAGTAAAGTGCGTACGTATTCTAACATTATCATTAAAGAAGGTTCTCATCACGTATGGGTAGACCATTGCGATCTTGGATCAGAGTTGGTAAGCGACTGGGATTATTATGATGGATTATTAGATGTTGGAACAGGTGCTGATTATGTGACTTTATCATGGAATAAATTACATGACAATCACAAAGCAATGCTGATCGGTTTTAGCTATACCCGTCCGGATGATGCCAACCACTTAAAAGTAACCGTACACCATAACTTGTTCTCTAACATCTCGGAACGTACTCCTGATGTGAGATACGGAAATGTTCATGTGTTCAATAACTATATGTTGAATGCTGGTTATGTTGGTTCACTAATGGGCGCAACAGTTAGAGTAGAAAATAACTATTTCAAAGGTTCTTCTCTTCCAATCAGAACAGAGATTAGCCCGGTTGCAGGTGTAATCAGTGGTTTAAGTACCAACATTTTTGAAAGCTCTGGTAGCAACAAAATTACTACGGCTCCTTCTACATGGGTACCAACTTATGAGTATAAATCAGCACTAAATGCTGCAGCAGATGTACCGGCTGTTTTAACTAAAGGTGCAGGTGCAACTTTATAAAATTTTAAAACTAAACAATACCATGCTAACCATTCAAGCTACCTTCAATATAGGTAGCTTGAATGGTTTTTAATCATCATCCCCTTTTTTGACAAGGGCTCCCGCCTTCGATTTTAATAGTGCTTCATCTTCTGAAGCTCCCAAATGTATTTTTATTAGAACTTATGTTGCTCCAGATTAATAAATCTGGCCGCCATAATTCCTCCTATATAATAGATTCTGATTGCATTAAATCGCTTTGTATTATGGACAATAACAAGAAAAATGTATTGATTGCCTGCGATTCTTCTCATACCTTGTTGGAATTTCGTGGTAAACTTATTGAAGAGCTGGTAAAAGGGAATAATGTGGCTGTTTTTACGCCAACTATTGCCAGACAGCAGGTTAGAGATAAGTTAGAAAGCCTTCATGTGAAGATATATGAGAACGACCTGAATGGAAGTAATGTCTCTATCTTTTCTGATCTTAAATATATCATTCAGTTGCATAAACTGATTAAAAAAACCAAGCCAGATGTGTTTTTTCCCTACACTTTTAAACCAGTGATATATGGAACAATGATTGCGAAAATATGTAAGATAGCCTGTATTACCCCGATGCTAACGGGCTTAGGTTATAATTTCAGCAATAATGGGACAAAAAACAGGTTGGTTAGCGCCATCACTAAAATCTTACTTAAAATCAGCCTAAGAGGTAATAAAGGAATTCGAATCATCTTTCAGAACAAAGATGATTACCATAAACTATTGGAGACCGGAATTATTAGTCGGCAACAAGAGGCATTTGTAGTAAATGGCTCTGGGGTAGACCTAAGTCATTATGAGTATACCGAACCCGATACTTCAAATATTAGCTTCCTGATGATCTCCAGGTTAATCAATGCTAAAGGAGTTAAAGAATATTATGAAGCTGCCAAAACCATCCGCCATAAGTATCCCGATGCCAAATTTAAACTGATTGGTTCTTTTGATAATAATATCGACTCCATTACCTTAGAGTTGTTCTCCAAAATTCTATTTGATGATACCATAGAATACATTGGAAGAGTGGACGATGTGAGACCTTACATAAAAAATGCTTCAATTGTAGTATTGCCTTCTTATTACGGAGAGGGTGTTCCAAGGTGTATTCTGGAAGGGATGGCAATGGGTAGAGCCATCATTACCTGTGATTCTGTGGGCTGTAGGGAGACAATACATAATTCCTCAGTCGGTCGTAATGGCTTTTTAGTTCCCGTGAGAAATGTTTCGGCGCTTGCTTTGAAAATGGAATACTACATCAACAATACCACAGATATCGTTTTGTACGGGCTCAATGGAAGGAGCTTTGCAAAAGAGAAGTTTGATGTGGATCTTGTAAATGCAGATATGCTTAGGATCATGAACCTTGGTTGAAATATAAATAAATCGACATATTGTAATTATTAATTATCATGTCATATCACTTGATTACTATTCAGCAATCAACAGAATGGATTGATTGTGTTTGTGCGGCTGTGAACTATGATTTTTATCATACCTGGCATTATCATGCGCTGGAGAAAAATGGAGAGCCAATTCTTTTCGTATATAAAGAGGATGATGTTTTTATCGCTCTTCCATTGTTAAAACGGGAAATTAATAAATCCGGATTGTTTGATTTAACTTCAGTTTACGGCTATTCTGGTCCGATCTCTAACTTGAAATTTAGAGACATCAGTGAGCAATTGCTTGAAAGGTTTAAACAGTCCTTTTTAGCGTTCATGAAAGTGGAGGGGTATATCTGTTTGTTCTCCAGACTAAATCCTTTCATTGATCAAAAGGTGCTCGTAGAAAAGATAGGAGGTTTAGTTGATAATGGAAAAACAGTCTATATGGATCTCTCTGTTTCCCTTGAGGAGCAAAGGGCGGGCTATGAAAAGAGACTGGCCAGGCAAATCAGACAGCTTAGAAAGATGCCATACCATATAAAACAAGCAGGTACGGACAAAGAAATCCGATTGTTTACAGCGATGTATACTGAAAATATGCTGAGATTGGGAGCCGGAAAACGCTATTTCTATGAGGAGAAATACTTCATGGAACTCCTGAAAAGCAATAGAGAGGAATGTAAATTGATTCTGATTTATGATGGTGAAGAAATGATTTGTGGCGCGGTGATCATGTGTGCAGGAAATGTAATTCGTAATCATCTTTCTGCAACTGCCAGCACCTATGTTCAATATTCTCCCAGTAAATTGCTGACAGATGAAATTAGCGTCATCGGCCGACAACTCGGAAAGCAATATTTTCATCTTGGTGGTGGTCTGGAAGGCAAGGAAGATTCCTTGTTTAAATTTAAATACTCTTTTTCCAGACTTTTACTGGAAGACAATACCTGGAGGTTCGTATCCGATCATCAAGTTTATGATGACCTGGTAAAAGAGCGAAATGACAGTAGAAATGTTAACTATTTTCCATTGTATCGCGTTCCAGCGCTATCTATCAAATAAGATTTCTTTAAAATTCGATAATTAACTAAAGTTTAACCTTTAAATCTATTTGCTTTGAAAAATAAATTTATTTATTCCGAAGCCACTTTAAGTGACTTTGAGAATGCAATTGACGAATATGGATGGGTAATCTATGAAGATGCCGTTGATGAGAAGATGATCAATACCATAATCAATGATCTGGAGCCAGCCTATTTAATGAGAAGGAAAATTCAGGTTCAGAATGGTATTGAGACAAATATGGAAGGAACACTGCACCATTTGTTGGAGAAAGAGAATTTTAGTATGCCATTCTTGTCCCAGAAGTATTGCGATAGAGAAATGAGGCATTTCCTGGATGGCAATTATATTGTAAATGGGATAAGTGGAGTGCTCAATTTTAAAAACTTTAAAGCCTATGTGCACAATGTTCATCGGGACATCAGGAGCTTCACCGGAGATTTTAAAATTGCGATTCAAATGATTGTTTTACTGGATGATTATACCCTTGATAATGGGGCAACCTATTTTCTTTCCGGATCTCATAAGAAAGATGTTAAGCCATACGATGTGTTTTTTTACGAGCAGGCAGACAGGGCAGTGGCGAAGAAGGGAAGCATTATTTTATTTGATTCTAACATCTGGCATGCTGTAGGGGTAAATAATACTGATGGCCCAAGAAGAGCATTAACGCTAACCTTTACCAGGCCATTTTTTAAACCACAGTTTGATTTTCCCAGATTCCTGGGATACGAATATGGAGAAGGTTTAAATGATCATTTGAGGCAGGTCATTGGATATAACGCCCGTATTTCTGCCAATTTGCAAGAGTTCTATCAACCCCCTCATTTAAGAATGTACCAACCTGGTCAAGGCTAGAGATGTCCTTTTCAGCCTAAAAATATCATTTATTAAAATAGAATAATATGAATAATCCTGTCTATTTAAGGCCCTTAGAGATAGCGGACGCTAAAATCTCTTATCAATGGCGTAATGACCCAGAAGTATGGGTGTATACCGAATTTAAACCTGCTCAGCCAGGAATTACGATGGAAAAAGAAACGGAATGGCTCCGTCTTAAATTAGAGAAATCAAATGATAAGCGCTTTGCCATTTGTTTAAAAGAGACAGATCAATATATTGGTAATATACAATTGATTGATTTAAAAGATGGCCAAGGCGAATTTCATCTATTTATTGGGGAGCGCCAGTTCTGGGGAAAAGGAATAGGGAAAGCCGCTACCCAACTTATTCTTGAAGCTGCGTTTTCTGAGCTGAATCTGGAAAGCGTTTTCCTATTTGCACATGAAGACAATGCCGCCGGCCTTTCAATCTATAACAAACTCGGATTTGTTCCTGTAGGCAAACATCACAATCAGTTGAAAATGCTGCTGACAAAACAGACATTCACTCCCTTTAGCTAATCAGCTGGCCTGTATTTTAATTTTTTTAAACCTATATACTATGAGGAAATTAATCACCCTTCTTGAGAGGAAGGAATGGACTGCTTATGTCAATGCCGCTGTAGAATATGATTTTTATCATACCTGGCTCTACCATTCTTTGGATCATGATGGCCATCCCATTCTTTTTGTATATGAAGAAGATGAAAATTACATCGCTTTCCCATTGTTAAAAAGAAATATATCTGATTCTTTATTTTCTGATTTGAGCTCTGTCTATGGATACACGGGCCCAATATCCAATCGGAAATTTGAAGATATAGAGGACAGCATGATGGATAATTTTAAAGTGTCATTTTTAGAGTTCTTAGATGCGGAACAAAATGTATGTGTTTTTTCAAGACTTCATCCGTTTTTTAATCAATACTTGTTGTTTGAGAAATTTGGAGGCATTTATGAAAATGGAAAGACAGTAGCCATAGATTTAACCATTTCTATTGAAGAACAACGAAAGAAGTATAGGAAAACCACACTGAAAAACATCAAACAATCATGGAAAGCGGGCTATTCAGTTAGAGAGAGTAGGGCCCCGGAAGACATCACGTTGTTTTATGATTTGTATACCCAAAATATGGAAAGGGTGGAAGCCTCGGATTGCTATTTTTTTAGTAAAGCGTATTTCAATTACCTTATTGATAATGATGAATTTGATTGTCGACTGTTATTGGTTTGTGCTAAAGAAGAGGTTGTTTGTGGGATGATTGTGACCTTTACTCATGGTATCATTCAGGGACACCTGGTGGGAACGAAACTAGAATATTTAAAGGATTCTCCTGCAAAATTTTTGGTAGATGAAATTACCTTGATTGGTAGAAATGAAGGAATGAAATACCTGCACCTCGGAGGAGGATTAGGCTTTAAAATGGACACTTTATTTAATTGGAAGGCGGGCTTTTCAGATCTATTTCTGGAATATAAAAGTTGGCGTTATGTGTCCAATAATTCTGTTTATCATGCGCTGGTAAGTCAGCGAGAAATTGATGAGCATAAAAATATAGATTTTTTTCCGCTGTATCGGGCGGTGCTAAATAGTTTAACATTTGGTTGTTTTCAACTGGTTATCTAAATCTTCATATTATGAAAATGCTCCTATTTCGTGATAAAATATATTCGCGTTGGCTGATCCTATTTATTGATCAGATTATCGTTATATGGACATTATTTATGTCCTTCCTGCTGCTTCACAAATTTGAATATGTGGAGTTAGGCTATTCAAATTTTGTCATTTATACCTCTTTGTATAGCTTGATTTCAATTGCCGTATTTATGGTGATGCGTATCCATACTGGAATTATAAGGTATTCTAATACAGAGGATATCATAAGGATATTTATGGCAGTACTGTTCACCAGTATTATTTTTACCATTACGAGTAACGTCTTTTTTGTACCAGATTTTAAACTCTCTTCAAAATGGTTTCCCGAAGTGCTGATTATTAATTTCTTCGTCTCTTCATCTTTGCTGATTATGCTCAGGGTAGCAGTGAAAAATCTGTTTTTTTATGTGAAAACAATGGAGCCCAATGATAAGAAAGAGAATATACTGATTTATGGCTCCGGAAGAGATTCTATTCTGGTTAAAAAAGCGCTGGAGGGAGGAAATACGGATAACTTAAATGTCTTTGCTTTTGTAGATGACAATGCCGATAAAATCAATAAACATATTGAGCAGAAAAACGTGTATCATTCTAAATCAATAGAAGCTTTACAGCGGAAATTTAACATACAGAAAGTGCTTTTTGTTGGTGATGATTTGAATATAAACGGGAAGAAAGTAACGATTGATAAATGTATTGAACTAGGCATAAAAGTAGTTACGGTTCCGCAATCTGATAAATGGTTATATGGTAAACTGACACCGAATCAAATTAAAGATTTAAAAATCGAGGATTTATTGCATAGGGAACCAATCGTCCTGACCAAAAACAACATCTTAAGAGAAATGCAGGGAAAACGCATCCTGATCACAGGTGCTGCGGGCTCTATAGGTTCTGAAATTGTACGTCAGATCGTAGGCTTTAATCCAGAATTTGTGGTGTTATGTGATCAGGCTGAAACGCCTCTGCACGATCTGCAATTAGAGATTGAGGATGATTTTAAAGGAGCCAAAACTCATGTTGTCATGGCGAATATTCAAAATAGATGCCGGATGAAATCGATTTTCGAGGAGTATCAACCTCAGATTGTTTTCCATGCAGCAGCTTATAAACATGTTCCAATGATGGAGAATAATCCTTCAGAAGCCATTTTGACCAATGTAATGGGCACTAAAAACATTGCAGATTTAGCCATAGAGTATGGTGTTGAAAAATTTGTAATGATCTCCACAGATAAAGCCGTAAGACCAACTAATATTATGGGGGCCTCTAAACGCCTGGCGGAAATGTACATTCAATCCCTGAACAATGAGAAAAACCTCACCTTATCGAATGATAAATCAATTGTCCATCAAGCAGAAACACGGACAAAATTTATTACCACCAGATTTGGCAATGTGCTGGGCTCTAATGGCTCTGTGATCCCAAGATTTAAAGCACAGATCGCTCGTGGAGGACCAGTTGCAGTCACGCATCCGGAAATCACCAGGTATTTCATGACTATTCCAGAATCGGTGCAATTGGTATTGGAAGCTGCAGCTATGGGCAATGGGGGAGAGATCTATATCTTTGATATGGGAGAACCCATTAAGATTGTAGACCTGGCTACAAACATGATTAAATTAGCCGGATTAATCCCAGATAAAGACATCAAAATAATATTTACCGGACTTAGACCTGGAGAAAAATTATACGAAGAACTGCTGCTGGTGGAAGAACAAACTATCTCTACCTATCACCCAAAAATTAAAATCTCAAAAATTATAAGCTATAGTATCTTCTACGTACAAAATGTAATTGAAGAGCTGCTGCTGCTTAATAATTCCAATAATGACTTGGCAATGGTTAAGAAAATGAAGGAAATTATTCCAGATTTTAAGAGTAAAAACTCAAAATATGAAGACATAGATCATTATATGGTTGGTTGATCATAAATTTTTATTTTTTAAAATTTCATTTGCTTTATTGTCATAATTTTGTTATTTTTAATATAGATCTCATCCCTCTAATTCTAGTTAACATATTAAACTTATTTCTATGAATTTAAATGTAGGTCAAGTAATTGAACATGTTGTAAGAAAGGATCATATGGGGATCACTGAACTTTCTAGGAAATTACACGTTAGTAGACGAACCATATATAATTGGTTTGATCAAGAGTCTTTAAGTTTTGATGTTATTTGTAAAATTGGGAACGTCATTAATCATGACTTTTCTAAAGAATTTCCGGATGATTTTGCTCGTTTGCAAGATGAGGCTAGAGAAAAGAAACTAGATCTGATGAGCAATGAAGAAAGTGCTACGGCGAACTACTCAACCGCCGTAAATTATTGGATGAACAAATACATTAAACTACTCGAAAAATACAACGAGCTGTTAAGTCAGAGCTTTCCGAAACAGTATAAAGAAATGAGATCAGACGAGTAATTACTCAACCCCAAAAAGATTTTTATTTAACAACTAGCCTCAGCTAGAAACTGAAAAAGGTGTCCAAATGTTTTGGATACCTTTTTTTATGTCTGGGCAATCAGCTGGCTTAAGCCTGGATAGGAATACTGATCTTTTGGCAAAAAAAAAAGGATGTCTTTCAGACATCCTTTTTAATAACGAACAAGGGCAATTACCAAAAAATTAACTGCGGTATGATTTGATAAGTGACAATTCCTGATGTTTGTTATGCAGCATTTGTGATTGGACAGATTTAATCACGGCATCAATAATGTAGTCTGTATCTTCATCGGTTAGTGTAGGGTAGATAGGTAAGGAAATTTCACAGGCATATTGTTTATAGCTGTTTGGATAATTCACAATATTATATCCCGTTTTCTTAAAATAGGTTAACATCGGCATTGGTATAAAATGAACGTTGACGATGACTCCGAAAGCAACGATGTCTTCAATAATACGATCCCTTTGAGCTTCTGTGATATGCTTAATGCGCATCGGGAAGATGTGATAAGAAGATTCCCTGGAATAATCTTTTAAGGTTGGTGGTATGAACCATTCGTAATTACTTAAAATGCTGCAATATTTTTCTGCGATTTTTTTACGTTCAGGCAGTAGCAAGCGCTTATACTGTTTGATTTGTGCTAAGCCTATAGCCGCACATATATCCGGCATATTAATTTTTAATCCTTTGTAGAGGATATCATACTTCCAGTTGGCCCCTTTTGATTTCGCATAAGCATCTTTATTCTGGCCATTTAATGAAAAGATTTTGAGAAACTTATACTCTTCATTGTGGTCGAAATTACCGGGTAAGTTTAAGCAGGCACAGCCTCCTTCAGCAGTGGTAATATTTTTTACAGCATGAAAAGAAAAGATAGTTACGTCGCTGCTTACCGCTGCGGAGTGGCCCATATAAGTAGAGCCAATGGAGTGTGCGGCGTCTGCAATCAAGAGGATTCTGCCAAGTTTTCGCTGCTCTTCTGAATTCGCCGTAAATAAGCTTCTGATCCTGGCGCTCCTGATTAATGATTTAATGCTGTTGTAATCACAGGGTAAACCAGCAATGTCGACCGCAATAATAGCCTTTGTTCTAGAGGTAATGGCCATTTTTATGCGTTGCGGGTCTATGGTAAGGTCGTCAGCAATATCTACCATCACCGGTGTAGCGCCGCAATGTAAAACACATAAAGCGGTTGCACAATAAGAATATGCAGGTATAATGACTTCATCGCCTTCTTTTACACCAAACCATTTTAACATCATAACTGCACCAGAAGTCCAGGAGTTAACGCAGACGGCAGCTTTAGATCTGGTTAAGCGCATCACCTCCATTTCCAGTGCCATCACTTTTGGTCCGGAGGTAATCCAGCCGGACTTCAGCGTATCCATTACTTCATTAATTACATTTTGGTCAATAAACGGTGGTGAGAATGAAATATTCATGATTTTAGGTTTAAGTTGATGAAAGCTTATGATTGGTTTGTTTAATGAAAGAGCAGAACTTCCTGATAGCATCAATTGATCGCCCTTAAATCATTAATTTCTGTGGCAATTTTGTTGGTCACCTGTACGCCAAAATTATCTGTAGCGACTGGTACTGCATCGGCATAATTCTGAGTTCTTAAAATGACCCTGCAAATCATGTCCAGGTCAGGAAGTGTTAAAGTATGATAGAGCGGCAGACAAACAATCCTGCGGGAAATATCCTCGCAAACAGGCATGGACACCGGATCCACATAAGGTAGGGTAGATAGAGATGGTGAAAAATACCGTCTGCAGTACACTTGGGAAAGTTCGAGTTTTTCCATACACCGCTGTCTTAATTGTTCCGTCTCAAACAATACCGGGAAATAGGCGTAATTATAATCTTTATCTTTATTCAGCTTTGGAAAACGACCTTTAATTTTCCTTAATTGCTGGAAATAATGAAGAGACAGGAGTTTTCTTCTTTCGAGGATCTCATCCACATACTTCAAATTACACAAGCCCATAGCCGCATGAAATTCGCAATTTTTGCCATTTACGCCCAATCCTGCAAAAGTATCAGGACTGCTATGGCCAAAATTCCGGATGTACTGCATTTTATTCAGGAGCTCAGGATCACGCGTGAAAACAGCTCCTCCCTCTGTCGTATGGAAGAGCTTTGTGGCATGGAAACTGGTCGTAGTGATGTCCCCGTAATCAAATACAGACCTGTTTTTGTACTGCGTCCCAAAACAATGTGCTGCATCATAAATTACCTTTAATCCATGTCTGTCTGCTATCGCTTGAATGGCATCAATGTCGCATGGATTTCCATAAACATGGGTGGCCAGAATGGCGGAAGTGCGAGGGGTAATCGCAGCCTCAATTTTAGTCGGATCTATGTTAAAGGTCTCATTGTCGATGTCTACATAAACTGGTTTGCAGCCTTCCCAAACTATACTGCTCGTGGTGGCAACATAAGAGAAAGGGGTAGTGATAATCTCACCTTTTAGCTCCAATGCTCTAATGGCTAACTGCAAAGCAAAAGTACCGTTACAGACGAACAGCATGTGGTTTACATTCAGATATTGTTTAAGTTTTAATTCAAGATCATTTAGTAATGGCCCATTATTGGTGAGCCATTGACGTTCCCAAATACTGTCTAGATATTCTTTAAATTCTTCTGCTTTTGGGAGAAATGGTTTAGTTACAGGAATCATAGGATTAGTTTTAAAGGTGGAAATTTATTGCATAGCGCAGCGGCCATTTAAGAGGATCATAAATGGACAGGAGGTTTCTTTGAAAAGAAAGTTTTTGGAGTATTTGTCTAACTTATATGGCTGTATTTAGTATGATATCAGCAATGGGAACACTGCTCACCACAGCACAGTTCAGATGGTCCAGAACCATCAGGACGTGCTTGCCCTGTACCTTAATCACGGTTCCTTCCTGATTGTAAAATATGCCGTGTTTTATACGGATACGGTCACCAAGATTTATATCTTGTGAATTGATGATTTCACAAGCTACATTTCTATTCATCAGTTCCTCGATTTTTTCAATCACACTATCCCTGATTATTGCAGGTTTTCCCATATAATAAATGAAGTTTAATACCCCTAAGGTTTGTCTTACTTTGTATTCTTCGCGTTCATTTACCCAAACAAATACATAACCGCTAAACAAGGGTAAATCCACAATTTTCTTTCGATCTGCCCATTGATTGGTGATGCTGCGAACTGGACAGTAGGATTTAATGTCCTGCTGTTTTAGCAATCGATCCACTTTTTTTTCCCATCTCGGACGGGTATAAACTACAAGCCAGTGCCTGCTCCAGTTGCTCCTGGAGCCGAATTGATTTTCCATATCGAGAATATTTAATTGTGAAGGCAATAATTAGTACTGATATAAAAAGGACAGAGCTTCGCTACATCACTTACATGATCGTGGTATTGAAACACTTATATTAGGGGTAATTATGAATTAGTTTTTTGAGACCTGGTAACCTAAACCGTACCCGTATCCAAATCCTCCATAACCATAGGTATTGCTGTTCTCAACTTTTGCATCATTAAAGACGACCATAGGGTTAGTCAGTTTTTTATAATACAGAATATCTTTTAATATGTTCAACTGCAGTTTATCAGTATAATTGTAACGGATCAGGTAAATGCTGAGATCGGTGTAGGCAGATAAACTAAAAGCATCAGCAACTTGTCCAACAGGGGCAGTGTCTATGATTACATAGTCGAACCTGCTCTTCAATTCTTCTATTAGTTTTCCAATCTTAGGATGCATCATCAGCTCCGCAGGGTTGCTGGTAATAGGACCACAGTCTACCACAATTAAATCATGGTACTTTCTTGAATTCATGAGCAGATCATCGATGCTCACATCGGGATTCAGCAGGTAATCTGTGATTCCGATTTTTGAATTTAAATGGAGTTTCTGAAGTAACTGAGGCTCGCGCATATCGAATTCCAGTAACACCACTCGTTTATTTACAGAAGCTAAAGTCAGGCCCAGGTTGATAGAGAAAAATGTTTTTCCTTCGGATTTCATACAGGAAGTGATCAACATCACCTGATCAGGCATCCCATTGTTCATGAAGTTAAGGTTACTTCTGATGTACCTGAATAATTCAGTAATGGTTGACCTGCTGTTGTGATCTATCATAGTTGCTTCATTTTTGCTGACATGGTTTAATACGCCTAAAACAGGCACGCCGGTCAGCAGTTGTATGTCTTTTACGTCTCGTACTTTATTATTGAGTAATGACCTGCCGTAGATAAATGCACCAGGGATGAGGAGACCAGCGAAGCTGGCACATAGGTATATCAATTCCTTTTTTGGCGTTACAGGTACACTATTGTACGCTGGTTTATCAATGATTTGAGAAGTAGGAACAGTGGCAGATAAGGATAGCGTTGTTTCTTCTCTTTTTTGCAATAGATATCTATACAATCCGGATTTTACGCTTTGTTCTCTGGTTCTTTCCAATAGCCCGCGCTCCACTGCAGGTACCGAACGGACCTTAGAATTAAATCTTGAGTTCATGGCCTGCTGACTGTTTCTTTCAATCTGCAAACCCCTTTTGATATTTTGCAGGTTTTCCTGGATATTCGATTTTAAACTTACTAATTGGGCCGTGAGGTTTTGTACTAAAGGATTGCTTTCCTCAGAACTCCTCAGCATTTTTGCCCTTTCCTGCTGGGTCGCGTTATATTTAGCGGTTAAGTCGTTTAAGGTCGCATTATTGATGTTTAACGCGCTAGGAACCACATTTAAGTTGTTGTTTTGGAGGTATTTTTCCAAGGAAGAAAGGACGTTGAGCTGGGTATTTGTTGAAGACAGCATTTGTCCGTATTCTCCGGATTTAGCCACATTGACAACTGCATCAGCATTGACATCGGTCACCATGTTCTGCTGTTTGTAATTTTCTACATCATGCTCCACACCGGTTAAATCCTCGCTCAGTGCATTCAGTCTTTTGTCAATAAATTTAATGGTATTCATGGCAATCAGGTTTTTTCTGATCACATCTTCCTCATTGTATTTTTTGATGAGTACCGTTAGAATATCAAGCCCTCTTTGAGGAATATTATCCGTTAAACTGATAATTATCGTGTTGGCATCTTTTACAACAGGCAGCACGACAAGGCCTGTTAAACTATAGGATTCTGCCATGCGATGCAGGTTTTTGAATTTCAAAAGCACTGGAGCAGTAAAATTTTTAAAAGCAGGACCTTTGCTGACGATAATTTTATAGCCAGATTGTTGTACCACACTGTCGTAAGGCAATGTATACTTGTTCTTATTGTCTGTTAAGATGTACGCTTGATCACTATAAGGAGTTACTGTCGGTTTTTTAAGGTATCCACTCGCATTTACGCCAATAACACTCACTTTTATCGGTACATTTTTTCCGTAAAGTTCTTTGTCATTTAAGGTGCCTTTAATAAAATAAGCAGTTTCTAAATTTAGTGCTTTCAGCGTTTTATAAATTAGATCTCTGGAACGCAAAACTTCCATCTCATTGTCTGCTTTGCGATCGCTGCGGAACATATTCAGGTCGCTAAATGCACTTTCCTTAACTTGTCCTTCGCCTTTTTGATCGTCCTGAACCATTAAAGTACTGCTTACTTTGTATCTCGGACTAAGGGTTTGCAGGTACAGAAAACTAGCCCCAAGACATATTAAGAATGCCAGAACAAAAGCATACCAATATTTTAAATACTGCTGTATATTTTCCCTTAAATTCTCCAGCGCAGTGGGCGTTTGTTGATAAACGTTTGAGTTCATAATTTTATAATTAAAATAGAACGGATTATCTTAGTATAACAGTGAGTAATACAGCGGCTGCTGAAACGCAGGTAGATATGATAGGAAGTAAGGTGTTGTTTGAATTGACCTGTCTTTCTTTTGATTTGTCGGGCTCGACATATACGATGTCATTCTGTTTTAAATGGAAATACGGGGAGTTGTAAGTGTCCTTGTCATTAAGATTTAACCTGGCCATGTTACGTACCCCATCTTCTTCCCGAATCACCAATACGTTTTCTCGTTTGCCAAAAACAGTCATGTCTCCAGCCATCCCCAAAGCCTCTAATAAATTAATCTGCTCGCCAGGAACATTTAATGAAGCCGGATGATTTACCTCCCCAATTACCGTGATTTTAAAATTGAGAAGCTGTAGATCCACATAAGGGTCCTTGATCTGTTTTCTTAATACCTGGGTAATTAAAGCCTGGGCTTCTTCCAGACTTAAACCTTCCACTTTTACTTCTCCAATCAGTGGTAGATTAATGTTTCCGGCATTGTTAATCCTGAAACCACCTTTGCTGTTTATAGGCGTATTACTATTATTTGCATTTGCACTCGCAAATAATACATTATACTCCGTATTTAAGCTGGTCAGAGAGATGCTCAGCTGGTCATTCTTTTGCAGTTTTAACTGGGCTGCACTTTGAATAAGATCATTGGAGCCTTTGGAAAGGTTGCTAAAATAGACTAGGTTTCTTTGTGGAGCACAACTGAAAAAAATCAGTGAAATGAACACAGTAAACGTTAAATTTTTCATTTTGATGGAGGTTAAATGAATTAACTACTTGATATCCCCGGAATTCTTAGAATAAAGTTAGATAAATAAAAAACCATAAAAAGAGTAGTTGTTCAAGTTGTGTTTTAAATTGTGAACTTGCACACATCTGATTTACGAAACTGCGCAAATTGCAGAATGAATTACACAAATTAGTGATAAATAATAGCTATGTTTTCACAGTTACTTTGCAGTCGCTGGACAGCTAAAAATGAATAGTTGTCTGGCATTCCGGAAAAAGAAGGAGCACAGCGCGTAAAATGAAAATTATTGACTTTTAATTCGAATGTCTATCTCCGTTTTAAATTTAAACACCATTTAATTTAAACATTCGGGATCCAATGAACGTTCTATCAAGTAAAGACAAATAATTGCCAATGAAAAAGGAGATCGAAAAATCCCGGGTTATGCCCGGTAAGAAATTTTCACTTAAAGATTATGATACTGCCTATACAGGTGACCGGGAAAAGGAAGCTGGAAAGGAAGAATTGGACCTGACGAAAGAAGCACTGAGTAAATTGCAGGAAACCTTGTATGCCGCTGATTCTCATTCTATTCTTATTTTATTCCAGGCGATGGATGCCGCAGGAAAAGATAGTGCGATTGCTCATGTGATGTCTGGATTAAATCCTCAGGGTTGTCAGGTGTATAGCTTTAAGACGCCAACCTCCGAAGAATATGACCATGATTTTCTATGGCGACATTATAAAGCCCTGCCAGAAAGAGGTCGTATTGGCATTCACAACAGGTCCCATTATGAAAATGTACTGGTTTGTAAAGTCCATCCTGAATATGTACTCAATGAGAAAATCCCTGGATATGATACGGTAAAGAAGATAGATGATAAGTTTTGGAAAAGGAGATATGAGAGTATTCGAAATTTCGAAAAGCACATTACCGATAATGGAACTGTGGTGATCAAGTTTTTCCTTTATGTATCTAAAGATGAACAAAAAGAAAGGTTTTTAGAGCGGATAGACAATCCGGTTAAAAACTGGAAGTTCTCTTCAGCTGACATTACAGAGCGGGAAAAATGGGGCGATTACATGTCGGCCTACGAACAGGCTATTGAAGAAACCTCTACTGAAAAAGCACCCTGGTATATTATTCCTGCAGATAAAAAGTGGTATGCGAGGTTATTGATTAGCCAGATTTTAGAGCAGCATTTGAAAGATATGGACCTTAAATTTCCTGTACTTGGTGATGATGAAATGGCAAAATTAGAAGAAATACAAAGGAGCTTACTACTCGGTGGCTGAAATCTTCCGCCCCGAAGAGGGGCGAAGTTCTCTATGCCACCTTCTAGCAAGCTCCTTTTCCATCCATCAGCGATTATAACAATGGCTAAAGTTTGTTCTTCGCTAGATAATTGAGTACATTTGCCACGCTTTTGGTTCCAAGTAATTTTTACCTGGATTAAAAGGGAATACGGTGTAAATCCGTAACTGTCCCGCAGCTGTAAGCTCTATAACGGTATTCAAATCGAAGCCACTTTTTTTTACTCTATTTAGGGTTTGAATTGGGAAGGCAGGATCACCGGGAGTAAGTCAGAAGACCTGCCATAAGTATAATATTTCATAGCTTTCGGGGATTGAAGCTTGGAGTGAGTGCTTGTTTACTGTATTTCATTTCCTTGATCTAACTGTTTGCTGTGGGTAAATAACTCACAACAAAAATGAGAAGAAACAAATTTGCCGGTTTAGGCATCAGCGCTTGTTTTTTTACTTTTCTAGCCTTTACAGGGCTCGGAGGAGTCATGCCTTTAAATTTGCAGGCACAGACTCAGCCAGTTAAACCAGAAAGTCGTCGGGGTCAGTCAGTAAAACAAGATTCCCTGGAAAAAGTCAATGCTTTGAAAGAAGTGCAGATTAAAACCATAAAACTCAGCAGGCGACAAACGTCTTCCACTCCTTTACAAATCCTTTCTGGTGCAGAGCTGGAAAAACTAAATAGCCTTTCCGTTGCCGATGCAGTGCGTTATTTCTCTGGGGTACAGCTTAAAGACTACGGCGGAATTGGCGGGTTAAAAACCATTAATGTTCGTAGTATGGGGAGTAACCATACTGCAGTGTTTTATGATGGTGTACAATTGGGGAATGCGCAAAATGGACAGGTAGATCTTGGTAAGTTTTCATTAGATAACATTGAAGAGATAGAATTGTATAATGGACAGAAGAGCAGCATTCTTCAGTCTGCTAAAGGCTTTGCTTCGGCAAGTTCTTTATACCTGAAAGCCAGGCAGCCATATTTTGAACCTGGCAGCAGTAGCCGACTTAAAGCGGCTTTCAGAACAGGCTCATTTGGATTGGTAAATCCTTCTATATTGTGGCAAAGCAAACTGAGCGAGCATACTTACAGCACGGTGAGTGCAGAATTGAAAAAAGCAAACGGTCGTTACAAATACCGCATTACGAATGGGGTATATGATACTACAGCAGTCCGTACGGATGGGGATGTAGAAGCGATGCGACTAGAGCTTGGTTTAAATGGCATCTTATCCGATAGTAGTAAATGGAATGTAAAGCTATATGGTTACAAGGACAATCAGGGTTTACCTGGCGCCATCGTAGCCAACGTTTTTCACTTTGCACAACGTATGTGGAACCGCAATTTCTTTGCGCAATCTGCTTATGAAAAGAACATTGGGAAATACAGCCTGGTCGCTTCAGCCAAATATTCAAATGATTACATGCGTTTCCTGAATCCGGATATTGTAAAAACCACAGGTTTTCTAGACAATACTTACCATCAGCAGGAACTCTATTTCTCTTTAGCGAATAAACTGAAAATTAATAAATTCTGGGATGTGGTCTGGTCTGCTGATTATCAGCTAAACGATATGAATGCCAATCTGGACCTCTTTGCGTATCCCACAAGATATACTTTGCTGAATGCTGTAGCGACTCAATTTCATTTCGACCGGCTAGATATTCAGGCCAATCTATTGAGTACCCTGCTGAAGGATAAAGTAGAATCCGGTCCTGCAGCAGGAAGTAAAAATGAGCTGACACCTTCAGTAATGGTATCCTGGCAGCCTTTTAATCAAAAGGAATTCAGGATCCGATCTTTTTATAAGAGCATTTTCCGGATGCCTACCTTTAACGATCTTTATTATACTTTTTACCAGTTTACGGTGCTGCGTCCGGAATATACCAAACAATATGATCTCGGTTTTACTTATATCAAAGGTTATGAGAATCGCGCGCTTAAACAGTTTTCTATCCAGGCTGATGCTTACTTTAATCAGTTGAAAGATAAGATTGTGGCCGTTCCGGGAACCTCACAGGCCATGTGGAGTATGAGAAACTTAGGAAAAGTAGCAATAAAAGGAATGGATGTCAATGTTCAGTCCGCTTGGGAATTGGCTGGTGCCCTTAATTTAAGTCTGGGGCTTACCTATACTTATCAACAGGCGATTGATGCTGATCCAATATCTACGACTTATAAAGATCAGATCCCTTATACTCCTAAACATAGCGGCACCTTTTTAGCTGGGGCTTCCTATAAGAAATTTGCCTTGAATTACAGCTACCTATATACAGGTGAGCGGTACGACCAGAGTGCCAATATTCCTAAAAATTACGTGCAGCCCTTTTATACCCATGATCTGGCCCTGCATTACAATACGCAAATCCAGAAACGGAAATTAAGGCTGACAGGGGAGGTTAACAACCTCTTAAATCAGGCTTATGCAGTCATCACAAATTATCCGATGCCAGGTCGCTCTTACCGATTCAGTTTAACCTATGAATATTAAAATATGAATAGAATGAAAATCCATAGAAATTCCGCTTTGATCCTATTGATCTTGCTGAGCTTATACATAACTGCCTGCCGCAAGGATGCGCAGGTCATTCCAGAAGAGCAGGATCGTGTATTGCCAGCTAATCCTTCGCGTCAGCTACAAGGATTTTACCTGGTAAATGAAGGGAATATGGGCATGAATAAAGCCTCCTTAGATTATATGGATTTTTCTACTGGAATCTACAGAAGAAACATTTATAATCAGCAGAATCCCGGACAAATCAACGGTCTTGGGGATGTAGGTAATGACATTGCGATCTATGGATCTAAGTTATATGTAGTAGTCAATGCTTCTAATAAAGTAGAAGTGATGGATGCTAAAACTGGCAAGCGAATTAGACAAATTAACGTGACGAATGCGCGCTATATCACTTTTAATGCTGGGAAAGCTTATGTAAGTGCTTACCTCGGAAAAATAGGCGTGCCAAACGCGCCGAATGGAGTGGTTATACAAATAGATACCACCTCGCTTACTGAAGAAAAACGAGTAGAAGTAGGCAGGCAACCTGAAGAAATGGCGGTTGTAGGGCAAAAATTATACGTTGCCAATTCAGGTGGATACACCCCTTTAAACTATGATACCAGGGTTTCTGTTGTTGATCTGAACTCATTTACAGTAGTTAAAAATATAGAAGTTGCCATCAATCTACATCGCGTAAAAGCAGATAAATACGGAGATATTTATGTGACTTCCAGAGGGAATTACTTAGATATTCACTCCAAAATATTTGTGATTGATACCAAAAACGATAAAATAAAAACACGTTTTGATATTGGGGCCAGTAATCTTGCCATAGATGATGATATTGCCTATTTCTATGGCTCAGAATGGAGTAATAATACTGGGAAATTTACCCTGAGCTATGGAATGCTGGATGTAAAAGAGGAGAGAATTTTGAGTAAAAACTTCATCACAGATGGAACAGAAGCTAATATTATGATTCCATATGGGATTGCAGTGGATAAATACACGAAAGAAGTTTTTGTAACGGATGCCCGGGATTACGTTTCGCCGGGAGTACTATATTGCTTTGACCCCTCAGGAAGAAAAAAATGGTCGGTGGTTACAGGCGATATTCCTGCCCATTTTGCCATGGTATATAAATAAGTCATTATAAACACAATCTAAAATATAAACAACCTAAACATGAATACATCAATTACTAAATCAGGTAGAGTATTTCTCTTCCTTGCCACAGCAGGCATACTATCATTAACTGCTTGTAAAAAAGATAAATTACCTGAAATTCCGCCAGCATCCCTGTCTACCGTTGGCGTATATGTACTCAATGAAGGTACCTACAGCGCAACGACAGGTGGTTCAGCGAGCTCTATCAGCTACTATGATGTGGTATCACAAAAAGTGGAGATCGATTATTTCAAGAAGCAAAACAATAAAGCACTTGGTGATAATGCGAACGACCTGAAGCAATATGGCAGTAAAATCTATTGCGTGATCACTGGAACAACTCAGAGCGCTAAAGATTCTTACCTGGAAGTGATCAGCGAGTCGACCGGAAAATCATTGAAGCGCATTGCTTTTTCAGATGAAAACGGAGGCTTTATGCCGAGAAATATTGTGTTTGATAAAAACAAAGCCTATATCTCAGGTTATGATGGAAAAATTACGAGATTGGATACTGCGAGTTTAACGATCGACAGCAGATTACTTGTTGGTGGTGCCTTAGAGCAATTGGCCATCGCTAAAAACAAAATTTATGTGACCAATTCAGTACACCCATCATTCCCTTCACCTATTAGTTCTTCTGTATCCGTAGTGGATATCGCTACCTTTACTAAGTTGAAAGAAATTCCTACTGCCCTTAATCCAAGAGCAATTTCTGCAGCACCTTCTGGCGATTTATTTGTGCAGACTTCTGGTCAGTATCCGACTATTCCAGGCACAATTGATAGGTTGAGCAGTACTTCAGATACTAGAATCAGTACTGGCAGTGATTTAGGTCTTTCATTTCTGAGCATCACCGGAACAACAGGTTTTGCAATTGGTTATGCTTCAACTGCTCCATATGCTGCTGCTGTTAAATTCTTTGACACCAACACTGGTACTTTGGGTGCTGATCTGGTAAAGGATGCTACCGTAATCAAAGGACCTTATGGAGTGACATTAGACCCATTTGAAAAGACATTTTATATCGCCGATGCAAAGACTTTTACCGGTAATGGTACGATGTTCTGTTTCGGAGCAGATGGAAAAACTAAATTCAGTTTTGAAACGGGAATTGCGCCTAAACTAGCAGCATTCAAATATGGCTATTAACCATTTTTCCTATTAAATATCATATCTAAAATCATCATATAATGAAAATTAAGCACTACCTGGCTTTTGTGGGAATGGCCGCTTTGGCATCCTGTTCAAAAGACTCAGAACCAACGCCAACACCAGAACCTCCAATTGTTCCAACGAGTTTTGTCTCTAAATTAATCGAATATCAGCCGGCTCCAGGCCAGTTTATCAATACTGATCTTGGCAATTTGAAAGGTGCTAATACGATCATCGGTAAAAAAGGAATGGTGAGTCTAGGTGCTTGGGGTGGATTTATTGTGCTTGGCTTTGACCACACCGTTATCAATCAGTCAGATAAAGACGATATCATTGTTTATGGAAATCCATTTGAAAACTTCTCAGAGCCAGGCATTGTTTGGGTTATGGAAGACACCAATGGCAATGGATTGGCGGATGATACCTGGTATGAAGTTGCGGGCAGCGAGTTCAATAAACCAGGTTATCAGCGCAATTATGCTGTGACCTACAGCAAACCTGCGGCTGATATTGATCCAGTACCATGGTTAGATAGCGATGGTCATTCTGGCGTAGTAAAGACAAATAGCTACCATGGGCAGGCTTATTTCCCTGATATGAAAGACAAGGATGGGAAAACGATTACCAGCTATACGATAAAAGGTTCTAAACTGCCTTCAACGCATGTGGATATGACCGTTCCTTCAATGATCATCAGTAAGCCTTTTGAATGGGGTTACGCAGATAATTTAGTGGACGGGGATAAAATTGACATCGCAAATGCGATAGATCAAAATGGAAAAAAAGTGGTTTTGAAAGGAATCAATTTCATTAAAATCCAAACTGGGGTCCAGGCAGACCTGGGATGGTTGGGAGAACTATCTACAGAAGTTACGGGTGTAGAAGACATCAGCCTGATTAAAAAGCAGTAATACCTTAAAAATTAATAGTACAATTCAACAAACTAAATGAAGATTACCAATTTTAAAAGATTAGCATTAGCAGCTGTTTTCTCCGTTGCGCTATTCTCGTGTAAGAAGGATGCAGAAACAGTAGTAGTACCAGAAGTTCCTGGGAAGTATGAAAATGGTTTTTTTATCATCCATGAAGGATGGTTTGGTCATGGTACTGGATCAGTATCATTTTATGATGCAGGAACTGGAACATTGAGAGATAGTATTTTCCAAAAGGAGAATACTGGAA
The DNA here is from genome assembly GCF_019802255.1 of Pedobacter polysacchareus. GTDB lineage: Bacteria > Bacteroidota > Bacteroidia > Sphingobacteriales > Sphingobacteriaceae > Pedobacter > Pedobacter polysacchareus. Next base: position 335,415 of record NZ_JAHYSS010000005.1, read on the forward strand.
AAGGCTTTGAGCCAGCAAGCTCTACGGTGCAATTTGGTACTGTTTTCAATAAAAACTTATATGTAGTGAGTAAAGCAAAAGGACCTGTAGTCGTGGCTGATGCGTTAACGATGAAAGAAGTCGGTAGAATTCCTGCATCTACGGAGTACGATTGGCGAGCATTTGTGGGTATAGATGAGAATAATGGTCTTTTAAGCAGCAGCGATGGGGTTTATTTGGTAAATCTAAAGACCTTTAAGCCTACATTTAGATTAATAGGCTCTAAAGGGCAAATGGGGGATATGCTGAAAACAGATAAATATATCTACACGCTTTCTCAAACGGAAGGTGCGATAATTTACAATGTTTCAGACCTGTCTGTTCAAAAGAAAATTTCTGGGGTAACGATGGGCTTTGTAAAAACACCAGATGGAAATGTATGGTTTACAGGTGGTAAAAACCTATATAAATCTAACCCAGTAACCTTGGAAACGGAAACTATTGAATTGCCTTTTAGCACTTTCAGTACTTATAATGCCTGGTTTTCTTCACCAATGATTGCCTCTACTAAAGAAAATGCGGTGTTTATGATTAACATTTCCAGTGGATGGGGTGGTGGTAAAAACATTTACAAATATGTGTCTGGTGATAAAACTTCTCTAGATAAACCTTTTATTACGACTCCTGATCTCCAGAGTTTCTATAAAAAGAATCTGGGTTATTATGCTAAAACAGATCAGATTGTAACGACTACATTGTTGAGTGGGTACGTAAGTAATTTCCTGAATATCTATGATGCAAAAACTGGAACATTAAGTAAAACAGTTCCATTCAGCGGTTATTATTTTCCGGCAATGTTTGCCTTCCACTAAAGCTTGTCGCCATAGGCTTTTTTATGCCGTGGAAAAAATATAACTTTGTTTTATAATATATACATGAATATGTCTGAATCTAAATTCAACCCGCGTTCGATCATCCTGTTGTTGATGATCATTTTTGTAAGCATTATCCGTATTACAGCACCTTTGTCTGGCGACTTTAAAGAGATCGCTAACTTTTCAGCTGTAGGAGCAATTGCCTTATTTGGCGGCGCATATTTCAATAATAATGTTAAAGCATTTGCTTTTCCTATGCTGATATTGGTGCTGAGTGATGTTTTTATTGCAAAAATATCAGGTTACGGGTTTTTCTATGCGGGCTGGTACTGGACTTATATTGCCATCATTGCAATGGTAGCCGTTGGTAAACTGATGATGAAAAAAGTAAATGTAGGTACGTTTATAGGCGCTACATTTATTGGCGTATTTCTTCACTGGATTTTAGCTGACATTGGTCCAATGTATGTACCAAGTATTTATCCAACAACATTAGCTGGTTACGGACAATGTTTAATCAATGCCATTCCATTCGAATTGAATTTCCTTTACGGTACAGTAGTGTATGGAGCAGTTATGTTTGGTGCTTTTGAAGTGCTGAAAGCGAAATATCCATCGTTAAGTTTAGCTAAAGCATAGTTAAAAAGGATTAATTACAGTTATAAGAGATAAGCAATCCCGGGATTGTTGCGGAGCATACTCCTCAGCATCCCGGGATTTTTTTTACCTGTATTTACCATGGCTTGTCCCCATTTTATCATTAAATTCAACCTTATGAAAAAGAAATTAGTCGTATTAACGGGAGCGGGAATCAGTGCAGAAAGCGGATTGAAAACCTTTAGGGATACGGACGGCTTATGGGAGGGCTTTAATGTTTATGACGTTGCTACACCTGAAGCCTGGCGAAAAAATCCGGAAATGGTGCAGGATTTTTATAACCAACGCAGAAAACAGGTGTTGTTGGCACAGCCTAATGATGCACACAGGGCATTGGCAGAATTGGAGGCAGAATACGATGTCCACATCATCACCCAAAATATAGACGATTTACATGAAAGGGCAGGTTCTACAAAAGTGACGCATTTACATGGGGTCATTACGCGTTCACAATCCGACGGAAATCCTGATTTAACCTATCCAATTCATGGCTGGGAGTTAAAAATGGGAGAGTTTTGCGAGTTGGGAACACAGTTGAGGGCACATGTCGTTTGGTTTGGAGAAGCGGTGCCTATGATTGAGGAGGCGGCTAGAATTTGTGCGGCCGCCGAAGTATTTGTATTAATAGGTACTTCCTTGGCGGTATATCCAGCTGCCGGACTGATTGATTTTGTTCCTGCGCAAAGTCCAACTTACATTATTGATCCAAAAATCCCAAAGCTGAAAAATAGCCATCAGGTGATTAAAATCGAAAAGAGGGCTATTGCAGGAATGAGGGATCTTGTGGAACTGTTAACTTAAGGGATTAGAAAAAGGTAATCCCTGCATTCCATCCATACCAACCTTTGTTGTTCCCACTAAAACTGTGGTGTTTGTCGGGCACTACCTGCTGCTTGTAATTTTTTGAGCTTGAACCAATAGGAGCATCGCTGTTGTAAAAAGAGTAAGCCGGTCCGCCGAATATGGCGATACCTTTCAGCAATTGTATCTGCAGGTTCATCTGGAATTTAGTCAGGATATTCGAATATTTCCAGTTGCCAAGATACAGGTATTGAAAGCTAAGTTCTGGTGCAACCGACAGGTGTTTGCTGAAGATGAAGTCATGGCCAAAACCCAGGCCAAGTGTGGCTATTTTTGCAGTGTCAGTAAAGGTTTTGCCAATAAAAAGGATATTATAAAGGTTGGCATTTCCGGTTTTTAAAGCCACATTCGTTTGTACCAATTCATTTGTAGAAACAGAGAACTTATGGTAACCATCCCCTACAAAATTGAGCAGACCTAAGCTGGTGCCTGTTGAGGAACCTGAAAAGTTCAGGAGGGCTAATTGAAAACCAGTATTGTTCTTTGCAATATTGAATAATCCTGCAATCTGTATTCCTGATGATGTTCTGGAAGAAATATTAGCCAGACCGGCAATTTCAACGCCCCTGGAATTTCTGGAATTGATATTTACCAATCCGGAAACCTGAAAACCATCTTTATTTCCGATGTTAACATTAAGTGCTCCTGCTGTCTGGAAACCTTTCATGTCGCCAGTTACCATATTAGCAAGCCCTGCAATCTGAAAACCTTCCGCATTCCGTTTCACTACATTTAAAGCCCCAGCAACTTGCAGACCCTTCATATTGGTTCGCACATCATTGTGTAAGCCGGCCACCTGTATCCCTTGTACGGAACCTCCAACCACATTGAAAGCACCTGCCACTTGTAATGCCCTGACTTCACCTTTACTAAGGTTAAAAAGCCCGGCGATTTCAAAGCCATCCACTCCGGCAGTATAACCTCCAATCACATTTAAAGAAACTTTATTGATTACTTTGGAACTCATCATTCCATGAGAACTCAGTCCAGGGGTAAGGGAAGCCTGGAAAGGTGTATTTGCGAAAAAACTGGGAATATTCAGGTTTTGAATTCTTTGTGTAGAAGAGATGAAAAACCGACTGATACCTAGCTCTTCAATTGCATTATTGGCTACCGTTCCTTTTTCCTTGTCGGGGTCATCATAAGATTCCGGTTTAATGGTGATATCGGCCAGGAAAACCAAGGCGGTATCTCTATATGTTTCTTTACTGGCAGTCAGGATCACCTCTTTGTGTTCTCCTTTAAAACGTAACTTGAAATAGCCGTCATTGTCAGTTAGGGTAGACTGTAGTAATCTTTTTTCATAAACACTGGCTTGTTTTATTTTCCGCCCTGTTTGTGTATCGATCACATAACCGCTGATCAGGTAAAGGTTGTCGGCTGTAGTAATATTATCCGGTTCAATGGTCAGGTGGTTGACTGCATAACGTAAAATCACGTAGTTTTCACTTTCTTTATAATCCACTTTTCCATCAAACATCTGATCCAGAATGGTCCTTACCGGCATGTTTCTAATGTTCATATTCACCAGGCTATCCTGATTAAACAAGGCCCCATTATAGGCGAAATAGAAATCTCCAGCCTTACTCATCTTATTGAGTACCTGACTAATCGGTTCTTGCTTTACCGTAAAGCTTAGACGTCTGGAAAGATTTCGCTGAACATTACTCGTCATTTCGGGGGACTGTGCACTTGCAACACTAAAAAGGATCAGCAAAAATAAGGTGAGTTTGGTCTTCATTACTTTTTATTAGACAGCTGGATTTCCTTTCCGTTACTGCTATAGGTTAAATTTAAAACCTGGCAAATGATTTCCAGGTTGTAATCTAATGGTACATTAAGTTTCAGTGTAGTATTTAGAGTCAGATTTTTAATGGCAGGTTCTACATTGATTTTAGTGTTGTAAGCCTGACTTAATACTTCAGCCAGTTTCCATAGTTCCGTGTTTTTAAGGATAAATACATTGGTTCTGTAATAGCTGTACAACTCATCTTTATGCTGTTCTTTAACCAGTTTTTGAGTATTGGAATTGATGAGCACGCGTTCTCCGGCTACCAGATTAATGGTTTCTTCTTTCAGGCTCACTTTGACGATACCAGTTTCCACAATTACTTCTGTTTGCTGATGAACATGTTTCACATTAAAAGATGTACCTACTACTTTCACAGCTACCTGATCTACTTCGATGGTAAAAGGATGGCTTTTATCTGGAGCCACATTAAAGAATACTTCCCCGGAATCCAGTCGCACACTACGGTCGGTCTTGAAGTCCGAAGCATAGCTCAAGGCTGATCTCTTGTTTATAGTAAGCTCTGATCCATCAGGTAGTTTTTGGATGATGACTTCCTGATTAGCCGCTATTTCCATATATTTTTCCGGTATCAATACCTCATAAAAGACCCAGGCACCAAGGGCGAGTATCAATACTGCTGCCACATTGATCCAGGTATATTTTCTTTTGATGGGCAGTACTAAAGGCTTTTCTTTTTCAGCCGGTTTTTCTCTTTTATTCACTTTTTCTTTGAAGCTGAGCCAGGCAGTCTCTTCATTTACTGAGCTTTTTGGCGCCAGTAATTGACTGCTTTCCCAGATCTTCTCCAGTTCCAGAAATTCGGAAATATGGTTCGGATCGGCAGCCAGCCATTTTTCAACGGCCGTATTTTCCTCCTCACTTGTTTCTTTCAATAGAAACTTTATCAATAATTCATCAGTCATTGCCATTGTGTTAATTGAAAAAATCTTTGTAATACATGATACCTAATAAGATGAGAACTAGAAAATCAGATAGCTTTAAGCGCAGTATCCGTAATGCTTTGCCCATTTGATTTTCCACTGTTTTAATAGATAGGCCTAATTGATCTGCAATTTCCCGGTATTTAAGTTCTTCAAACCTACTCATTTGAAAGATCGTTCTACATTGTTCAGGCAACTCATTCATTGCTATATTTAGGTTATTTTCTAAATCATTCATTTCTAGCTTCGCAGAAGCCGGCGCTGGGCTATCGAAAACGTTGTTCATAGTGTATTCCTGATGTTTAAATTTTATTTTTTCATGTTTCAGATAATTCAAACAGTCGTTATGAATACACTTGTATAGGTACGCTTTAATTGAAGTCGATATCTGGAGCATTTCCCGCTTTTCCCAGAATTTCATAAACATACCTTGAACCATCTCTTCTGCGGTATCATGGTCTTTTAAGATCACAAAAGCATAAGCGTGCAGCGCCTTGTAATGCAATTTGAACAATTGTTCAAAAGCGGCATCATCATATTGCTGTGGATTTGGGGATAGGGGATCTGTTAACTTCACGCGTTTAATTCTAATCAAATATATTAGTTTCTATGTGCTTATGCACTGTCAGTAATACCAAATTGTTAAAGGTCAATTCTTTTGAGCATTTCTATACCTGTTTCGGAATTAGTGGTAATCAGATCAATGTAAACCACTTTTGGAAACCAGAAAGAGCCGCCTTTCACCTGGACAAACACCCGTTTCAATAAATGATTACGCCCTTCATCCTTAATGTAGATGTGGTATTTTTGATCTGTTTCAGACCTGATCAGATACATTGGCATTTTCTGATAAGCGGCCAGGCGGATTTCATAGGCTTCATTTCCCAGCGCCTTAGATTTTACGCCATAGGCGAACTTTTGCTCTATACTAGTCAGCGGTTTTAATCTGCCCTGCTCTTCATATCTGATCCAAGAGCCTTTAACGGGGGCTTTCGGGTCTAGTTGTCCATCTTCTTTATAATTAAGCTCATAAACCACCGTATTCGCATCTGGGGTTCTTTGTAGAAAGAATAAGAGATTCTTTCCGTTTGGAATAGGCAAAGGCTCGATGTTTTTTAGGGGCTGAGCATCTACCACCTGTGTCAATACCAAGAGGATCAACAATACGATGGCTGTGGTTTTAGTATGGGTTTCTTTTGTTACATGAACCTGCTGATCCCTTTTCAATTTATGTCGGTATATTTTCCCAGGACTAGCGAAAATGAAAAACAAACACTCCCTGAGTCCATCGCTTTGCTGTACATCTTTTAACATATCACGGTATTCGTGGAAGTTCAGCACAAAAGGATTGCTTTTGTTTTCAATTGGAGTAGTCAGTCCATAAATAGGCTTTTCCTCCTCATATTGAAAAGTGCCGAACAGATGATCCCAAATCATGAATGTGGCACCGAAATTCTTATCCAGGTATTTTTCCTGACTTCCATGGTGTACCCGATGATTAGAAGGAGTGCCAAAATATTTTTCAAAAAACGGGGGCAACTTACCGATGGCTTCTGTATGCACCCAGAACTGATAAAGGGTACTCAGCTGACTCGCCACCAAAAAAATCACTGGATGAAAACCCATTAATGCAACCGGAATGAAAAACACGGTTTTGAAATGCTGCACCCAGCTTTGCCGGAAAGCAACAGTGAGGTTATAGTGCTCAGCAGAATGGTGTACCACATGAGTTGCCCAAAAGAAGCGGTTAAAATGGGAGGTGCGGTGCGACCAGTAACTGCAGCAGTCGTAGATTAGGAAGCAGGGGATTAACGTCCACCAATTCAGTTCCATGCGCCATGGCAGCAGGTTGTAAATCCAAATTGCGCAATAAATCAGCACCACTTTCATCAGCACATTAACCACCAGATTACCTATTCCTACCAGTAAAGAACCTATTGTTTCTTCTTTTTCATAGGTTTTATGCGTCCCGAAATGAGACGTCAGAAATTCTAGTAATGCCAGGATAAATACCGCTGGCAGTGCATAAGCGATCAAATTGGGAGCTTCCTCCTGCATCAGGTAGCTGTCTGCAAAGTTAATTTTTGTTGCCCCAAATAAGGGGAGCAGATCCAGCCATTCGGTAGTTAAAGTTGCCATAGTTTTTTGATTAAAAGATGAATTGGATCCCGCCGGAATAGCCGATATACAACGCCTGGAAATCCGCGGAACGATCGCCCCAGGTATGGATGAATTTCTCATGGAGGTTCCTGCCTTCTGTAGTGTTCGTACTTAGGAAATTAAAGGAGGGGCCTCCAAATAATTCGAGGTGGTTGCCCAGTTTTAAAGCGGGTAAAATGCGAAGTGCCGATCTAAAATATTCTCCTGATTTAAAGCTTTCTAAAACGGTGGCGCTGAGTTCTGTGTTCAGTCTGAAAGCAGTCGTTTGAAACCAATGGGCGCCAATGCCGGCTTCCATTGCATAAACTTCTTTTTTATTCTTTAAGTTGTAACCAATGCCTAGAATACCATAAGTAACCTTTCCTCCGGAACGGAAAGAAAGCATTCCAGTTTGGGTCTCATCCATCGTTAAACTGATACTTTTTTCCCCTTTTTTAACCAGGTTGATGATTCCGATAGGATAATCACTGCTATCGGCAATATTGATAAATCCTGCGGCTTGTATGCCTTTTACCTTTTTAGCAATATTGATGAATCCGGCAAATTGCGACCCTTTTACATCTGCTGCGGTATTCATAAACCCAGCCAACTGCGATGCAGATACGTTTTTCTTCGCGATGTTTAGGAAACCCGCTAGTTGTGATCCTTTAACCGCATTTGCTTTATTTAAGAAGCCGGCAAACTGTGCACCGTTCAGGTCTTTGGCAATGTTGCTGAAACCGGCAAATTGAACGCCTTTCACATTTCCCCGGGAAACATTGGCAAAACCGGCAAAGGCTGCGCCCTGATTTTCTTCGGAAGTATTCAGGAATCCGGCAAATTGCAAACCTGTCGCTTTTTTTCCAATATGATTGGAAAATATACCGATTTGTGTTCCCGTAGCTTCATTGCGGACAATATTTGAAAGACCAGCAAAGCTGAATCCTTTTTCAACAGAGGAAACCCCTGTTAGTAAGTGAAAAGAAAGCTTATTGGTGTCTAAGGGGGCGTGTGTACCATTGCTGCTTAAAGGGTAAACCAATCCAATATGGATTTTTTCTGATCCGCTGCTTTGTGCGAAAGCGGTGGTGTCGGAAGAAAGGAGTAAGCCGGTAAGGGCGATGGCCAGATAACCTGGTTTTAATAATTTTAAAGTTTTGTTGTAATTGGTAGTCCTCATTTTTGTCTGATTTAGAAATGAGACAACACAAGGAGGACTTACCCCTACGACCTTTTAAAATAAATTAATGCACAAAGGCACCTGGCGCTTTACTTTCTGGAATTTGAACTTTAATATTTCTTCTACCAATGATCAGAATCATCAAGGCAATAATAGTGGTGCCCGTCATGATGGCTACCATAGGAACGGCCGATCTGATCTCAAACATGCTGACTCCGAATGAAGCTAAAGCACCTAATCCCATTTGTACGGCGCCCATTAAGGCTGATGCACTCCCGGCATTTTTGCTGAATGGCGCAAGTGATAAAGCGGAAGTATTTGGATTGGTAAAGCCCAGGCAGGATAGGAATAAGAATAGTAATAGGACGGTTTCTATAAGGCCAAACCAATTGTAAACGCTGCCAATCAAGAAAAATACCACTACAAAAACCTGTATGCTCAATGCGGCGAAAATCACTTGTTCACTTTTGTATTTTCTCAATAACAGGGTGTTTATTTGACTTGAACCAATTAATCCGGTAGCCAGCAAGGCGAAAATCCAGCCGTAGGCCTCTTCAGACACTTTAAAAATATCGATGAAAATGAGCGGTGAACCGGAGATATAGGCAAATAGCCCTGCAAAGGCTAATGCTCCGCTGAAGGCGTAGGTGTAAAACTGTGGATCTTTGATCACAGAAAGAAAGTTTTTGATAATAGGGACCGGCTTCAAAGAAAGACTGGTATCTGGTTTATAGCTATCTGGTAACCAAAGCCAACTAGCAACTAGATTCAATATCCCTAAGCCCATCAAAATGATGAATACAGAATGCCATCCCCAGGCTACTGTAACATAGCCACCCAAGGTTGGGGCAACCATTGGCGAAACACCCACTACCAGCATCAGCAAGGCGAAAACTTTGGCGTTTTCTTTGACCGGGAAGAGGTCTCTAACCATTGCAATTGAAGCTACTGCTGCGGCACAGCTACCGATTGCCTGCATAAAGCGCAATGCGATTAAGGTATCCAGACTGCTGGCAAATACGCAGCCTGCAGAAGCCAAAATATAGACAATCAGTCCGATGTATAAGGGTTTTTTCCTTCCAAAACGGTCTAATAAAGGACCATATAGGAGCTGGCCAGCAGAGATTCCAATGAAATAACTGGATAGTGAAAGAGATATTTTAAGTACAGTAGTGTTTAGATCTTTTGCAATTGCTGGAAATCCAGGGAGGTACATGTCGATTGAAAAGGGGCCTAACGCGGTTAGGGAGCCTAATAATACAATCAGGAGGAAGTATTTTTGTTTTGTCATTAGCTGCTGCAAATATAGGAATTGTACTTTTGGCATCCGCCGAAATCTGTTATTATCTCCAAACATAATCGCCGGCATTCTGGTTTTTAATTATATAAGTTTTAAGCAGGATTTTGTAAGTTACAGGAAAGAAAATACCTTATTTTTGTAATTGTTTTTTTAACTTCGGAGAGCTAGATTATGATGTTATATGTAAAGAATATGGTGTGCGACCGATGTGTGATGATTGTTCGTCAGCAGTTGGAGCAACTTCATTTCGAGGTAAAGGACATTACATTGGGTAAAGTGGAGGTGGCTCCGGATCCAACTGCCCATCAGTTGCAGGACATTTCAGCTACTATGGAGCTGCTCGGTTTTGAATTGATGGATAAGGAAAAGGATCAGCTGGTAGAACAGGTTAAAAATAAGGTGATTGAGTTGGTTCATTATTCAGATTTAAACGAGGTTCATCAGAGCCTGATTTCCATCATCGCAGATCGTTTGGATAAGGATTATGCTTATCTGAGCCGATTGTTTTCCGACGTAGAAGGCCTTACCATTGAGAAATATATCATTCAACAGAAAATAGAAAAGGTGAAGGAATTGCTGGAATATGGAGAGCTGAACCTGAACGAAATCGCTTATAAAATGGGCTATAGTAGCAGTGCGCATCTATCAGCGCAATTTAAATCGGTAACCGGTTTAAGTCCCAGTAAATATAAATCCTCTAGCTTAAACAAAAGGAAACCCTTGGATAAAATCAAATAAGCCTGCCGATTTTTGTAACATTACCTTTCGAATTACATTCTAAACTGGAAATATAAACACACAGATGCCTTTTTACAAACACTACTCATTTGATTTATGGCTGACATTGATCAAATCCAACCCGGCTTTTAAAACGGAGCGGACAAAATATTTTCATGCCCATTACAATTCCAGAAAGAAAACAATTGAGGAGGTGGCCTTAGTTTTCAGGCAGGTAGATTTAATGGTGAATGCCATTAATGAAAAGACTGGTAAAAATATCGATGCCGACGAAATGTATTTGATGGTCATCAGTATTATTAATGATTATTCAACAGAATTTCAAGGTGTAGACCTGGAGGGATTATACCTGGAAATGGAAAGCCTGCTGTTGAATAATATGCCTTTGATTTATAACGAATCCTCTTTGACCGTGTTAAGCGAACTGAAATCAACTGGGCTCAGTACTCTGAATATTTTAAGTAATACAGGTTTTATTAAAGGAAAAACACTCAGAAAAGTACTAAAACATTTGAAATTGGATGAATTCCTGGATTTTCAATTGTATTCAGATGAACTGCGTTTATCTAAACCTAATCCCGAATTTTTTCAAGTGATGCTGGATACCATTGATCGGGTAAAGCACCCTGAAATTGGTTTACATGAAATTATTCACGTCGGTGATAATCCTGTTGCAGATGTAAAAGGAGCGAAGGCGATGGGTATTCATACCTTGCTGATCAATTCAAATGATTTATTAATTTCACACTTACGCTCATGATCCCATATACTTACTCACTTCATAAAATAAACAATACCGTCGATTTCGGCTTTTCTGCGGATGATTACAGCAGGTTTAAGTTTGGTGATGATTTGGTTTCTAAAGCTTTTGGGAAAGATTTAGCCGCAGGCTTTATTAAATATTATTTGCAGGAAAATTTGATTACAGAGCAAATTGTGGTCATTTCCAGTCCTTTTTGTTTCATTCCGACGGCAACTTTTGCCATGAAAAATGCATTTGTATCACATTTAAACCGTTGGCTGGTAGCGCATGGCGGATTGGTGGTGCAGGAAGCAAAAGTACACCGAACCATCACGTATAAGGAAGATTACGGCGGACTAAGTGCGGAAGAAAGAATGAACCTGATTGGCAATGATTCTTTTCATATCGACAAAGATTTTTTAACAGGTAAGACGCTGCTTTTTCTGGATGACATCAAAATTACCGGCAGTCATGAGCGCATGATCCTTAAAATGGTAAAGGAATATGGTTTGAAAAACGACATCCACATGCTTTATTTTGCGGAGTTGGTGAATAAAGACATTCATCCGAATGTGGAGAATCACCTGAACTATCATTCTGTGAAATCAATATTCGACCTGGATGAGATCATTAAAAGTGGAAATTTTGCAGTCAATACCAGGATTGTAAAGTATCTCTTAAATAGCGATTTTGAAAATTTCTGCATTTTTATAGAAAAACAGAGTCTGGAGTTTCTGGAGAGTTTATACGACTTGTCCCTAGGGAATAGTTACCATACGATCCCTTCTTATGAGGAGAATCTGGATCATTTGAAAAATCACTTGCATCAACAAACTTTCAAAGTAATTTAGCACGCTAAAATTAATATCGAAGCTTCTGTATGAAAGTACAGGGGCTTTTTTTGTTTTCAATATGCTGATCAGGAGTGAGGCTGGATCCAATTGTCTAAACCATAGATGATAAAGTGTAACCTTATTTCAGTATAGTACAGATCATGTTTATTAAATTTTTATTAGCACCTTGATAGGTCCCTAATAGGACTAAATGATCTATCAACCAAGATTGATGGACCTGTTAAATCTGAAGAAATCACGAACACATCTTCATTCTTCCTATACTCATCGGAAATTGGATCTGCCGGTGATGGTCTTGAGAAGTGCAGATCAAAAACAATTGTCATAGGATCTTCAAATAGGTAGATCCGATACGAGAAAAAACCTATTTTTTACATTAAAAAGCTAGTTTTTTCACTTAAAAAATGATATTTTGCAGGTACTGATTATGGTGGTCAATTTTGAGAAATTGAATCTGTGAAACAGCAGATTTGTAGGGAAAAACAGACGCTTGAAGCAGTATTGTTAATTATTGATTATAATTTAAAATTGATGAAATATGGCAATTAATTTGCAAAAAGGACAAAGGGAGGGCATTGATGCTCCTAAATTTACGATCGGTCTGGGATGGGATACCAATAGTTCTACTACGGGTACTGCATTCGATTTAGATGCTTCGATTTTTATGCTAGATGAGCAAAAGAAATTAGTTTCTGATCAAAACTTGATTTTTTATAACAATCTGGTTTCTCCTGACGGTTCAGTAGAACATACTGGTGATAACTTAACCGGAGATGGCGATGGTGATGATGAGCAAATCAAAATAGATTTGACGAAAATAGACCCTAAAGTTAATGAGATTTGCGTAGTAGTCACCATTCATGATGCAGAAAACAGAAAACAGAATTTTGGCCAGGTGAGAAATTCTTTTGTTCGTATTTTTGATGCTTCCAGCAATGAAGTGATCTTGAAATATGAATTGGAAGAAGATTTTTCAATTGAAACTGCAGTAGAATTTGGTAGAATTTACAAGCGTGAAGGAAAATGGAAATTCGAAGCGGTAGGAATGGGTATGAAAGGTGGTTTACAGGATTATTTAAATAAATATCAATAAGAAATTATGGCAATTAATCTTCAAAAGGGACAGCGTATCAGTCTTGAAAAGAGCAACGGAAGCAAGCTTCAAAATATTTGTGTAGGAATTAACTGGGGTGCCATTGAGAAAAAAGGCATGTTTGGTTTTGGCAAAACAAAAGAAGCAGTAGATTTAGATGCAAGCTGTGCTTTGTATAATGATAAAAAACAACTGGTAGATGTAGTTTACTTCGGGAGTTTAAAATCTAAAGATGGTGCGGTAAAACATAGCGGTGATGATTTAACCGGTGATATGGGTGGTGATGATGGCCTGGATAATGAGGTGATTACCTTAGATTTCTCGCAGCTAAATCCAGCAGTAGAGTATGTAGCATTCGTGTTAAATAGTTTTAGAGGTCATGATTTTGGAGCTATTCCTTTCGCTTCTATTCGTATCTACGAAGGCAATCCGAAGCAGGTAAGAGAAGTGTTTGCAACATACGACATTGCAAATGGCGCAGGTTTTGCTGGTCATGTTTCCATGGTTTTAGGCGTGTTTTATAAGAGAAACGGAGAATGGAAATTCAATGCGATCGGAGAGCCTACTAAAGATAAGAAATTAGAAGAAACAGTGAATACAGTAACACAAAGCTATCTATAGACTCTAAAGGTAAAGGAACATTTTATTGAATTATGGAAATAAACCCGAATAATACCCAAAGCCTGACGCCTGTTCCAGTTAAACTGGATAAGGATGGAAATGTTGATTTGGCAACAATCAGCCCGGAAGAGGTGAAAAAATATAGTGAAATTAATAAATCACTTGTGCCTTCTGACGTGAATTCTATCTTGAATTATGGAGTAGAAGCGCAAAACTCTATGGAGAAATACAGTAATGATTTTTTATCATCTGTAAGAACCTATAACAGCGGTGATGTAGGTGGTTTGATTAATGAATTGCTAACTGAGCTGAATTATATTGATGTTACTGAGTTGGAACAGAGTGGTTTTAAATCTTTTATTTCAAAAATCCCTTTTCTAAAGAATCTGGTAGTTGACGTTAAAAAACTCTTTCAAAAATATGATGTGGTGGTCAATAATATTGACAAAATCACTAATAAGATTAAAGCTGGCCGTTTAAATTCTATCAAGGACAACAGTTCATTGCAAACCATGTTTGATAACAATGTGTCTTATATCCACCAGATGGAAGAACTGATTATTTCAGGACAATTGAAGTATGAAGAATTGAAATTGAAACTGGCGGAAATGGAAGGCAGGCCTGCTGATTTTGAGGACTATGAGATCGCTGATTTAAGAGATTTCGTAACCCGGTTGGACAGGCGTTTGGCAGATATGAAAATTGTCCGCTTTATCATGTTGCAATCATTGGCTCAGATTCGTGTGGTGCAGAATAACAATACTTCTATCGCTGAAAAAGCGCAGTCTATTGTATCTACTACCATTCCAGTATGGAAAAACCAGCTGACTATTGCCGTGGCTTTACAAAGACAAAAAGCCAATGTAGAGATGCAGAAAAAGATTTCTGATACGACCAATACGATTCTGCAAAAGAATGCAGAAATGCTGAAACAGAATAGTATTGATGTGGCGAAGGAAAATGAAAAAACAGTAGTATCATTAGATACGCTGAAAATGACTACGCAATCGTTGATCGAAACCTTGAATGAGGTGAAGAAAATTCATGAAGAAGGAGAGAAGAGCAGAAGAGTGTTGGATGGGGAATTGAAAACTCTGGAATCTGAATTGAAGAAAAACGTGACGCGCGTTAATTAAAAAAATCGATGGATGACCGCCGTAATTATATTTTAAAGGAATCCCGCGCAGAGATCAGCCGTTTACAGCTGCTCTCTGTGTTTTTTGAGGAGGAAGCGGTTTACAAAATTTACCTGCGCAGCCAGGTGATACATCAGTTATTTGAGCAAAATGAAGAATTGGATATTGATAAACTGGAACTTTTTCATGTCCAGTTTACCTCCAGTGTCATCGAGCTGCTTAGAAAAATAAAGAAAAATAATGAGAAGAATGTCAGCCTGATCTATGATGAAATAGAGCTGAATAAGGAGCTGATCGAACGAATGAGTAATTCTGTCTTTACAGATAAGAATTTTAAGCTGGACCAGCAGAAACAAGCCTTAAAAATCAATTTGTCTTTAAGGAAGCTTTTTGAGGTACTGTCTGAGTTGAGTACCGATTTTCCTTTTTCAAAAAATATCAATTCATTTAGCTCCAGATATGCTAAGGATTTTTATTATAACATTACTCCTGATCAGTTGAGTGAACTGATTCAATACGATCCTAAGAATGTGTATTTAAATATACATGCGACGATCGAACGAAAGTTAATGGGCACTCTTTGTAAGTACGATTTTAAAACGGAGTTTTTCTGCGGATTAAAGTCAGGGCAAATGATCATTGAGGTTTATAAGTTCCTGGAAGTGGATCGGTATTTTCTCTTTTTCCCCAACAGGAACCTCTTTCTTTTTTGTGATATGGAGGTATTAAAGGATATCGACTGGACGAATAACCTATCAGAAAAGGAAAAGATGATTCAGGAGCTTTCCTACAAAAATGATAAACTGGAAAGTAGTGCTGCAGCACTAAAAACCTATATTCCCAAGGAGATTATTGACCTCCTGGAGGAGAATTACCTGAAAATTTCAGATATAGATTTTTTGGAACATCTGAATAATTTTGATGTACAGGCTAATATTTTAAAGGCAATGCTTAAAACCGATCTTTTTTAGCATTTTTAACACAATAAAATTTTAAAACAACAATTTAACATGGATAATAATTTGATTAATCATCCCGGTGTGATCATCGGGTTTGCGGTACTGGTCGTCGTGATGCTGCTGCTGGATTTAGGCGTTTTTAATAAAAAGGTACATGCCGTAACCAGCAAGGAAGCTGCAATATGGTCTGTAGTATGGATTACATTATCTATGGCATTCAGCGGGGTAATTTATGTGACCTCCGGATTTGAGAAGTTTACTCAATTTCAATCGGCATACTGGATTGAGAAGGCATTGTCGGTCGATAACCTCTTTGTGTTTATCCTGGTATTTGGATTTTTTAAGGTACCTAAGGAATTACACCATAAGGTGTTATTCTGGGGTATTATTGGTGCCTTACTTTTCCGTGCAATCTTTATTTTCGCGGGTGTAGGACTGATTAACTTAACTTATTTACCTGAAATGACCGTATTTGGTGAGGTCATTCGCATCAATGTAGTCTTATTGATTTTTGGTCTTTTCTTAGTCTACGCCGGTATTAAATCCTGGGTGGCAGACGACGATGACGATGAAGAGAAAGACTTTAGTAAAAGTGCTGGTGCACGGTTGATTTATAAATTCTTTAAAGTATCAAAGGAATTTGATGGCGGTAAATTTTTTACTGTAGAAAACGGAATCAAAGTAGCTACACCTTTATTGGTAGTGGTTGCGGTAATTGAGTTTACAGATTTACTTTTCGCAGTAGATTCGATCCCTGCGATTTTTGCCATTGCTCCGGATGATCCATTAATTCTATATACGTCTAACATTTTCGCCATCCTGGGTCTAAGGGCCCTGTATTTCCTATTGGCTAATTTCATCCACATGTTCAGCTTATTGAAATATGGATTGGCGATTATTTTATCCTTCATTGGGGTTAAAATGGTGATTGCACCGTTCTATCATATTTCTTCACCACTATCATTGTCGATTGTAGGTGGGGTGTTGATTTTATCAGTGATTGCTTCTATTATTTTTGTACCAAAAGAGAAAGCAGCATAAGCTCAACATTAGTTCTATGGAAAAGGCCTGGGTTTTAATCAACTCAGGCCTTTCTTGTGATAAGATTTCTATATTTGAATCGGCATCTATAATGAGGCCCTGAAAACCAGTCACCATGCAATACCATTTAGAGATCAACCTTCCAGCAGACTTTTCTATCAGAGATAAGGAAAAGGCTATATTTGAGTTGTTGGAGGCTAATCAAGAGACTTTAGCATTCATGCTGCAAGGATACCATACAAAAGAAAAGGTGCGCCATGTCCTATTAAGGGCGGATAGTTTGAAGTTTGAGGGAGCAGGGAAGGGGAGTGTTACCGCTGTTTATCAGCTGGAAGAATATAACGTATGCAGTGCCATTGATCGAACCGATATGGAAACGATGATCCTCAGTTTCATCATTGATGAACTGCGTAATACATTGAAAGTATCAGGTGTTTTTATCCCGGAACGCGAGCCAGATTCCTTTTAATTTTGGACATAAAAAAACCGGCAATTGCTTGCCGGTCTTCATTCTTATGAATTGATTAAACTAGTACAATGTAAATTCTACTCTTCTGTTCTGTTGACGGCCAGCTGCAGTTTTATTGGTTGCAATTGGTTGGTTTGGACCGTAACCTACTGCCTCAATACGTGAAGCATTAGCGCCTTGAGAAACTAAGTAAGCTTTAACTGCTTCAGCTCTGTCTTTCGATAAACGTAAGTTTAAAGCCATAGAACCAGTGTTATCTGTGTGACCAGCTAATTTAAGGCTGAAGTTTTTCTCTACTAATAATGCCGCAACACGGTTTAAAGTAGGGAAAGATTTATCACGAATGGTTGCTTTTCCTAAATCAAATTCTAAGTTTTTAATCGCCTCAGATACTACTTTACGATCAGCTTCTGTGATGATGATTTTTTCTTTGATGATAGGAGCTACTGCAACGAATGGACATCCTGAACCATCAACAACTGTTCCTGATGGAGTACCAGGGCATTTGTCAAATTTGTTTGCTACGCCATCTCCGTCGTCATCTCCCATTTCTTTAGCATAGATTTCTCTATCTCTTGCCGCTTTTTGTTCAGCTGTAGACAATGCATTTCTTAATGCTGCACTCTCTTCTGCACTTTCATTACGTAAGTTAGCTAATGAGCTGTAGTTTTGTAATTGTGGTTTTGATTTACTTCCCAATGCAAATTCAATACCTGCATGTCCGTAAGAGAATTTATCAAATTTACCAGTATTTAAACCGTCAAATTCTGCAGTTTTTGTGAAGTTTACATCATAACCGAAGTCTAAGTTAATACCCTTAGCTACGCCTAATTTGAAACCTGCACCTACAGGGATAAAATATCCGTCTTTGTAATGGTTCTGTACTGTTACTGTACCGTTTGATGTTTCAGCACCTGAAGACATATAACCCACACCACCTTTTACGTAAGGGATCAATACTGCATTTTCGTTGTTAATGCTGATATTAGCCAGGTTATAAACTGCTGTTAAAGCTGCAGACCATTCCAGGTGAGTTTCAAAAGTATTGTTGTTACCTAAATATTGAGGTGTTGTACCAAGTGTATTTAATGGTCCTGAGCCTTTTATTTTACCAGCAAGGAAATCTGCTTGTAAGCCTAAAGCTGGAAGGATTTGTTTCTTGATATACCCACCGTAACCTAGTGCTTCTCTAGCGCTATTGTAATCTCTAGTTGCACCATTGAAAATAGTGTTTGAACTCAGGACACCAGCATGACCACCAATAGACCAGGTGCGAAACTCTTTTTTTCCGAAACGGCCAGTAGTTTCAGGAGTTGTATCTTGTGCGAATAATTGCGATGAAGCACCCAATAGGGTCACTACCATTGCGGCTTTTGTAATGTTGGATTTCATATTCTTTTTCAATTAGATAATGCGTTCTTCAATTGTTGAACTACAATCCCCCTTGAAATAATCTTGCCAAACACATTTTAGCGCTTAAATATTTAAGAATATGTTAATAATGAGTTAGTTATTGGTCTTTTGGAAAATGGCTGAATTTCCATAAATCGGGATCAACGCTTTAAGATTGTGTATAGTATTTTAGACATTTATTATAAATCGAAAACTTCTCCGAGCTCTGGAATGCTGACTTTATAGTTGATTTCCCGCAATGCTTCAGCAAGACTTTGCGTGCTTTTATCTTCGCCATGAACTAAAAACACCTGTTTTAACAGCGTAGAATCTTGCTGTTTGACAGTATTCACCAAATCCTGGTGGTCCCCATGCCCGCTCAAAAGATCTGTTTTTTGAATTCCAGCATACACCATTAAGTCCCGGTTCCTTAATCTTACTATAGAATCTCCACGAAGTAAGCGGTGGCCTAATGTGCCTTTTGAACAATAGCCGATGAATAGGATGGTGCAATAATAGTTTTGTATATTATAATATAAGTGGTCTTGTATTCTTCCACCTTCCAGCATTCCCGCCGAAGAAATGATGATACAAGGTTCATGGTAATTGGAAATAGAAATACTTTCACGTTTATCCTGTACATAAGAGAGCCCCTCAAACTCAAACTCATCTCCTTTTTGTTTATAAAATTCCTGAGCCTCTTGATTTAGTAAATGATGATGTCTGCGGTAAATAGCGGTAGCAGACTCCGCCAGGGGGCTATCTACAAATATTTTTACGTAAGGAAGTAAGCCTTTACTGAAGATTTGATTTAAGGCAAATACGAGTGCCTGTGTTCTGCCTATGCTAAAGGCTGGAATGATTAACCTCCCAGGGGATTTAATACAGGACTCCTGAATGGTGGTCACCAGTTTTTCCTCCAGGCTCATTTCTTTGCTGTGGAGCCTTCCGCCATAAGTAGATTCGGAAACCAGATAGTCAACTTGTGGAATGGGTTCAGGATCGGATAATACAGGATAGTTACTCCGGCCAATATCACCGGTAAATGCTATTTTCTTAGTAATTCCCTGATCTTCTACGGTCAAAACAACTGCTGCTGCGCCAAGCAGGTGACCTACGGGGATAAATTCGAGACTGACCTCCGAATTGAGGCGGAATGGTTTATGGAAGTTAAGGGTCACAAAGCGGTCAACCGTATCCATAACGTGTTTATGCAGATAGAGTGGCTGTGGACCTGGTCCTCTTTTTCTACGTCCTTTACTTGGCTTGCTCTGTTTACTTAGAAAAATGTTAACAGAATCAAGTAAAAGCAATTCCGTGAGGTCGGCAGTAGGTGGGGTACATAAGATCTGGCCTTCAAAGCCCATTCTGATTAGAGTTGGCAGATTTCCAGAGTGGTCAATATGAGCATGGGTAAGGATCACTACATCTATAGCGGCAGGATCAAATGGAAAGTATTGGTTCTCTTCCTGATAAGTCTCTTTCTCATAATCCAGACCACAATCTACCAATATTTTGTAATCTTCTAATTCCAGCAGATGCATGCTCCCTGTTACCTGTCTTGCTGCTCCCCAAATGGTCAATTTCATATTCCGGTATTCCTTAAATGCAGCAATATATCAATTTAAAATTTATTGCGATCCATCCATTCCGAAAAATCAGCGATCCGGTATTGGTATTGCAAGGCCGTATTGGAAGGTGCTCCGGAAACAATTTTCCAATTTAATAATTCATCATTGAAGGCTGGTAAAGGCAACTGAGCTTGTTGTGCAGCTTTAACATAAAAGACTTGTTTACTGGGATGGTCAGGACTGCATACATTATATATGTGACCAAAGGCAGCCTGCTCAATCAAGGCCAGCGTAAATTCTACACAGTCTTCCTGATGCACCAGATTTACCGGAGCCCGTCCGTTTGGAATGTTCTGTTTTCCGGCAAAGAACCTTCCTGGATTTCTCCCCGGGCCGATTAATCCGGCAAAACGCAGAATGGTGGTGGTAAAAGAAGGATTGGCGCTTAACCATTGTTCTGTTTCCAGCATGGCTTTACCGGAAGCAGTATCAGGTATTGCCGGACTTAAGCTGGTTATTTCCGCATTAGCTTCTCCGTAAACAGCAGTGGAACTGATAAAGATCACCTGTGGTACTTTTTGAGCTTGAGCTAATGTCGCTATCTTTTGGATTTTCCCTAAAAAGGAGGCCTGTTCGGAAGTATTTCTTTTAGGAGGTATAGCGATCAGCAGAAGGTCTGTTTGGAAAAACTCTGGATGACTTTCTATGGCATCCTCCTGAAAATTGAGCAGGAAAGGTTGGATAGATAGGGAAGAAAGCAGTTCCATTTTCTCCAGACTGGTGCTGGACCCTTTTACCTGGTAGCCGGCAGATAGGAGGCGCTTAGCGAGCGCTAATCCATACCAGCCACAGCCAAGAATGCTGACGGTCGGTTTTTTGATTACTTTTGAGTTAGTTTGCATGGGAATGCGTTGCTGGTTAAATAAAAAAGGGGTAATGCCTGAGCATACCCCCTTTATACAATGAATGTAAAGACTAAAGAACGGTTACGTTTGAAGCCTCAGGACCTTTTTTTCCTTCATTCAATTCGAATTCTACGCTGTCTCCTTCATTCAATTCTCTGAATGAATCTCCTGCAATCGCAGAAAAATGTACGAAAATATCTTTTCCTCCATCTTCTGGAGTTATAAATCCAAACCCTTTTGCAGAATTAAACCATTTAACTTTTCCTGTTGTACGCATATTATTATATATATATTTCGAGGTGAAAATAATGAATTGAATATTAATATCAAAATCTTAAAGTGAGGGTGGAGCATATTTTAAATATAGGAAATTTTATTTTGTTAAAACCTATCTTAGAGGGACTTGTTAATTTATCGAGGCGATGATCAACCGGTAATTCGCTTTCATTTTGGTTCACTACCCAGGCTATGGTCTGGTACTGATGTGATTTAACTCCTTAATGTTAGCCCAGTATCTTTTGATATCAGCTGGAAACTTGTTCCAGATAGTAAAATTGCAGGGGTAGTTTAATGGTAGTAATTAAAGAATTATAGGCACAATATGATGAATTACAGGAAAAATCAGCTGAGCAATAGAATTTATGAGGAAAAAAATAACCTTGGTTTAGATGCCGATGGTTCTTCTGAAGATTTTTCATTTAATGGTTATTTGAATAGCGACCATGAAAGAGTGACGGGGAATCCCGATGGGGAAAATGACCTGAAGTATCCGAACTTTCCAGCGGAACGGAGTTCATTAATGGACAAATAAAACTGCACAGCATGAGCCGTATTTATTGGTCCGAAAAGATGCTTTAAAAGCTGATTTGGCGGTGTAACACGCATTTCGACAGTTCGAATAGTTGTAGAAAAATGCCCACAATGGGGCGTTTATTGGGAAAATAAACCTCCTTTAATTTAAGGTTTATCAAATCATCAATCATATTTTTAATATAGAAAATAGGTCTCAATTGGCTTAGGCCTGAGTTTATGAGTTTATTTTTGCCTTCATTTCCGAAAAATACAGGCTTGGCTTGGTTTTTTCCTTTAATATCTTGTTAAATTACAGGAAAATGCGCCTTTTATATCCCTTATTGTTAATAGTAATGGTTGCTTTTTTAAGCAGCTGTAAGAAAGACAATTCTTTAGATAGTCTTGATCATGTGATTTTAAAGCGTGAAGGGCTATTGAGAGTCGAATGTAGTAATTGCGAAGTGACGTATCAGGTCAATAGCAAGGACTATAAAGTAGGGATTGACCAGGGAAGCAATGATATGGCTTTTTATTACTCTGGTGATTTTGCCTTGGTGACAGAAGTACTTTCCAAAGAAGAACAAAAAATAAGGGTTTTAGTGGTCGATTCTTTCGGTCGGGTAGTGTCTAATGAATTGAATAAGTGGTCTGCTGGTGAACGCCGCAAGAAGACATTTGAGATAAATATTAAATAAATGAGCTGGTAGGAAATATGGAATGAAATAATTCCTGCTTTTTTTTAAATCAAAGAAAGTTTAATAAAGGTTTAACTAGAAAAAGCATTATGTTTACAGATAAAATCAGTAACAACAATAGTACAACCAGATCAACTGAAACAGATGACGCTCCATATTTGGATAAGTTTTTGTTGTGGAGTTCTGGCAAGACGCACACTAAAGAATACATGGAAAGTAAAACTAGTCACAGAAAAAGCATATTAATTGTAGATGACGAACTTAGTATTCTCAAGCTGTTGAGTTTCATTTTGGCCGCAGATTATGATTTAATCATTAAAAAAAGTGGGATAGAAGCAATTGCATGGTTAGAAGAAGGCAATGATCCTGACCTGATTATATCTGATTTGATGATGCCTTATTTTGATGGAAGTTCTTTAATCAGAAACCTTAAAATAAGTGGCTTCTATAGAAATACACCGGTAATCTTATTGTCGGGCGCCGAGGATCTTGCTGAAAAAGTAAAAAATATGCCGTTTAAAATAGACAGTTATTTGGAAAAACCTTTTAATCCGGCAACATTAAAAACGCAAATTGCTCAACTTATCGCATAATGAACACGTCTACAATTAATCGTCCTCAAATTAATGCTAAAATTGTGCATTTCGGAAAGCTCCTTAAAAGTGTGATTTCCGACGAATTTGATGCCAATGTAGAGCAAATGGATGATCCTGAAGATTTTAAGAGGTATCTGGATCAACAGTCTTTACTAACCCTGCCGGATATTATTTTAATTGAAGTGGATGATAACAAGAACTGCTTTGATCAGATTAGAGAAATTAAGAAGAACCCTCTACTTCAGGGATTGATCATTGTGCTGCTTGGCATCAAAGAAGATAAGAAATGGAGACAGCAAGCTTTGGAGCTGAAGGTAAATGATTATTATACCTATCCATTTCCTCTGGAAGATTTTTGTGAAAGACTTAATTTTTTAGTTAAATTTAAGTTAATCAAACCTAAATTAATGGAATTGGCTCAAACAGTAGAGGTGGAATACCAAACTCCCTTCGCAAAACGTGCATTTGATGTGATTGCATCAGGCATGGCACTGCTATTTTTATTTCCATTGTTCATCGTTGTCGCCATCTTAATCAAATTAGAATCCAAAGGCCCTGTAGTTTACAAGAGTAAAAGGGTAGGTGCAGGGTATCGCATTTTTAATTTCTATAAATTCCGCTCGATGAGAAGTGATGCAGATAAGATGCTTGATTCCATTGCTAATTTGAATCAATATGCCAATGAATCAGATAAAAAGAACGGTAAAGCGGCTTTTGTAAAGTTTAAAGACGATCCAAGAATAACGAAGCTGGGTGCATTTTTAAGGAAAACGAGTATCGATGAGCTGCCACAGTTGATCAATGTGTTTATCGGTGACATGTCGCTGGTAGGAAATCGCCCCTTGCCTTTATATGAAGCTGAGCAGCTGACCACCAATGAATGGTCTACCAGGTTCCTTGGTCCTGCAGGCTTAACCGGTTTATGGCAAATCAGCAAAAGAGGGAAGAAAGATATGTCTGAAACAGAACGCAAGGAGTTAGATAACTTTTACGCAGACAATTATTCGATATTACTGGACCTTAAAATTATATTGAAAACGATTCCTGCATTGATTCAAAAGGAACAAGTTTAGCCTCAACACATAATCTTAATTAGAAACAAAAAAATAAACGCTTAAATAAAATTCTCTTAACCACACTAAATCATGAAAAATCTATTTAAAATGGCATTAATTGTATTAATGTTTATAAGCCTAGATACTTACGCTCAGGAATCAATTATCGGCGATATTAAATATGCTGATTTGGAGAAATACATTGCATTAGCAAAACAGAATTACCCAAGAAGAAAAGCATTGAATGAGACCGTAACGAAGGCAAAAGCTGAATTGCCAATCACTGCGCTATCCTATCTGGATATATTTAATGCATCTTATTTCTACAGACCTGAAAAGAAATCAGTCATTGATCCTATAAATCCATATAATGTAAATGGATTCCAGTTCGGAATTAATGTGAACCTAGGTGCTTTCTTACAAAAACCATTCACTGCTAAAAAAGCTAAATCTGATCTGAAAATTGCACAATATCAGGCAGATGAATATGAACTTGCATTGGCTGTTGAAGTAAAAAGAAGATATTATGCGTATATTCAACAAATAAGCCAGCTGAAAATTTATACTCAAAGTGTTCAGGATAATAAGAATGTTGCTGATAATCAATTGTATAAGTTTGAAAAAGGCGAGATTACTTTAGATACCTATAATCAATCAAGAATTAACTTGACGAATGCGAATACAGCAAAAATTCAGTCAGAAGTAAATTTGCTCAATGCTAAAGATTCATTGGAAGAAATTATTGGTGTCAAACTTTCCGAAGTTAAATAGATAAATATTTTAGCCCCTGATAATGGATATAAAAGCATTTTTAAAAGTTCTTAATAAATATAAATGGTTATTGATTTTGGTGCCCATCACGGCAGCAGTCATTACTTTCTTTCTGGTAAAAAATCTTCCTAAGGAATACAGCTCTGAGGCACAAATTGCTACTGGACTTGTGGATCAATCTAAGCAAGTAGTTGGAGCTGGAACTCAGAATGCTGATTACTTTAAAATAAATCAGCAATTTTCTAATATCATTGAAAGAATGAAAATGAGAAGGATTATGAGTATTCTTTCTTACCATCTCATTCTTCATGATCTTGAAAATCCAAAAGAGGCTTTTAAGCCTTATAGCCCAAAATTGGATTCTCTTAATAATAACCAGCGCCAAGAGCTGATTCAGATTTTTAATGAAAAGCTACAGCAAAAGAGTGTGGTGACGATTCTGGACAATAAGGGCAAGTTTAAATTGTACGATATCCTGTCCTCTATGGGGTATAACAAAGAGGATATAGAGAAAAAACTAAACATTTACAGACCTGACAATAGCGATTTTATAAACGTTAATTACGTTTCTGAAAATCCTAAGCTTTCTGCTTTTGTCGTGAATACCTTAGCCTTAGAATTTATTAATAATTATGGACGGGATGTAAACACCAATCAAAATAATTCTATTCAGCTTTTGGACTCCTTGTTGAAAAAGAAGGAAGGTACAATGAACGACAAGAATGCTGCGTTAAAGGAATTTAAGATGAGAAATGGGGTGTTAAACCTCGACAAACAATCTGAAATTGTTTATACGCAGATTTCTGCTAATGAGGAGCGTAAGGCTCAAGCAATTAGAGAGATTCAGGCCAACCTGATGGCTATAGCCGATATTGATGCCAAATTGAATGGACGATCCGGCGATAGTTTTTCTCAAGGAAATTCTACGGTTGATAATAGAGCTATCGTGAACCTTAAGAACCAGTTGAAAGAGGCAAATGATGCATATATCGATGGTAATTTTAAAGTGAGCGATAAAAAAAGGATAGATTCTCTTTCCAGACTAATTGATCGTTTGAGTTCGAGGATTTCTGATGGTGATGTAACCAATCCTATAGCTTCAAGACAAGGTTTGATTCAACAAAAATTGGCTTTGCAAACTGCTGTGAGTCAGGCTAAGGGAAGTATCAAGTCTATTGACAATGAATTGGCAATGCTGAAAGCCAAATACAATAGCATGGTTCCATTTGATGCTGGTATTCAGAACTATGAACGTGATGCTGAATTGGCGACTAAAGATTATATGGCTTCTTTAGACTCTTATAATCAAACCCGTACTGAGCAAAATATTGCGTTAAAACTTCAGTTGGCTCAGGTTGGATTGGAAGGACCTCCAATGCCGTCAAAAGGGATTATTTATATCGGCTTAGCGGGAATAGCCAGCTTTTTTATCTGTTTCGTTGCCATCTTGATTATTTTTCTATTGGACAACACCATACGTGATTCGAGACAATTGGAGGCCGCAACAAGCTCAAGAGTGCTGGGCAGTTTAAATTATATGCATGATGCTGACCTTAGTATGAGGAATGTATGGAATGACAATAAGAATAATCCTGAATATACTGCCTACCGGGACCTGTTGAGATCACTGCGGTTTGAGATTTCTAATGCATTTGAAAGTGATGATACTAAGATTTTAGGGGTAACCAGTTTAAATGACAAAGAAGGTAAATCTTTTATTGCAAGTAGCTTGGCCTATTCTTTTGCCATGATTGGAAAAAAGGTATTACTGATCGGTGGGGAAACTGAGGTCGTAAAATCTAATTCTAAAGAATTGTCTTTAAGTCAGGATTTTGAAACCTTCCTGGTAAAAAGGCAAATTCAAACCGAAGATTTGATCACTGTTTTGAATAAAAACGATAACAATTCTTCCTTACTGGAAATGCAGAATGCTAAAAATCTGCGTGCTGGATTTGAAGTACTCAGAAATGAGTTTGATGTAATTATTATTGATGTGAACAGTCTTCATGATATTAATATCGCCAAAGAATGGTTACTGTTTACCGAGAAAAATATTGCCGTATTTGAGTCCGGAAAATCATTGGAAGACAGAGATAAAGAGCTGATTGCTTATATTAAGGACCAGCCAGGTTTTCTAGGTTGGGTTCTGAATAAGATTCAATTAAAGAAAATTAAATAGCATTTAAACATCAGCGGTCTGAATTTTTATAAATCCAGACCGCTGATGTTAACTGAAATATACCCCCGATCACAATGATCCGATTTATATCATCCTTATCACAAACGTGGCGGACAGTGATTATTTCTTTATTAGGTTTGTTGCTCTCCGTTGTGGTGAGTGTGCTGACCTTTGCATCTCCATTGGCCCCAGTGATATTAATCGTAGGGGCATTGGTCGTGATATTCATTATTTTTCTATTTCAAGATCCCGCTGTTGGCCTTACTGCTTTAACTGTTTATTGCTTCTTATTCGGAATTCTCGCCAGGGAAATCGGTGGTTTACCTTACGGTATTGGAATTGAGATCTTTTTGCTGCTCACTTGGTTGGCAGTGATTATTTTAAATAATAGGTACGATTGGAAAAGTTTGAATAATAACTTAACCAAATTGATGCTCGCCTGGTTCCTCATTAGCTTTATGGAGATTATCAATCCAGCCGGTGCAAGTGTAAGGGGCTGGCTCCAGGAAATAAGAAGTTCTGGACTTTTTCCAATTTTGATTACCCCATTGGTTTTTTTAATTTATAATTCTAAACAGAAACTTAACCTCTTTCTCATCTTAATCCTGTCTTTGTCTTTATTGGCGACTATCAATGGGCTTAAACAGCAATTTATTGGCCTTTCTCCTGGAGAACAGCAGTTTTTAACTGATGGAGGGGAGGTCACTCACGTGTTATGGGGTAGGTTGAGGGTGTTTTCATTTTATAGTGATGCCGGACAGTTTGGTGCTTCTCAGGCTTCCTTCGCATTGATGGCGATGGTTTTGGCTTTAGGACCTTACAAATGGTGGAAACGTCTGATTCTTTTTGTTGCAGCTGGATTATCTTTTTATGGCATGCTCATCTCCGGAACAAGGGGAGCGCTTTTTGCGCTGCTGGTTGGCGCTTTTTTTGCTATATTCTTAACAAAAAACATTAAAGTCCTGGTCATAGGTGGTACATTGGCACTGTCGTTCTTTTTTGTCCTAAAGTACACTTATATCGGTAATGGTAATTACCAGATTTATCGCTTAAGAACAGCGTTAGATCCTCAGGAAGCCTCTTTGAATGTCCGTTTTAACAATCAAAAGATTATTGGAGAGTACTTGAAATCTCATCCATTTGGAGGAGGACTGGGGGTAATTGGAACCTGGGGTAAGGAATACAATAAGGACAAATTCCTCTCAACAGTTGAACCTGATAGTTATTGGGTGAAAGTTTGGGCGATGTATGGAATTGTCGGTTTCACAGCTTGGTTCTGTATCATGATGTATATTTTTGGGCAGGGCTGTGGCATTATATGGAATATCAGAAACGAAGGGTTAAGATATAAAGCAATAGCTATGATGGCTACCTGTACAGGAATATTTTTCTGTAGTTATGGAAATGAAGTGATCAATTCAATGCCTTCGTCATTGGTAGTTGCTGTGTTTCTTGCTTTTATTTACCTATGTCCAAATTTTGACGATAAACCAGAAAGCTAATGCCATTTGAAATTTTTCTAATTCCTGGTCTGCTCTGCTTTGCAATTGCCTTTTTTCTTGAAATTAGAAAGAAGAAATAGATATGGACCATATCATACGTAGCACCTATTCATTAATATGTCTCTAATCAATAAAATCAAAGAAAATCCGAAGCTAAAAAAGATCGCGCATCGGTTATTGATCCCTGCAAATGACCACAGGCCTAGGTTGTGGGTGAGGTTGTTTCTTAATCCTTTTAAACATAAAAGAGGAAAAGGTAGCATTGTGCGTTTCAACAGTAGGATGGATGTTTTTCCTTTCAATAATTTTGAGTTGGGGACAAGATCGGTAATTGAAGATTTTGTAACCATAAACAATGGCGTTGGAGATGTGATTATAGGAGCGCATACGATGATTGGAATTGGAAGCGTCATCATTGGCCCAGTAAATATAGGTCATCATGTGATGCTGGCTCAGAATATTGTGGTTTCGGGCCTGAATCATGGTTATGAGGATGTGAATATCCCTCCAAGTCTGCAAAAAGAGATACGTAAACAAATTACAATAGGTGATGAGGTATGGATTGGTGCGAATAGTGTGATTACGGCCGGTGTAACTATTGGTAAGCATTCCGTTATTGGGGCAGGTAGTGTCGTTACTAAAGATATACCTGAGTTTTGTGTAGCTGTTGGAAATCCAGCAAAAGTGGTCAAGAAATACAGTGCCACTGATAAAGCCTGGAATAAATTATAACTTTAATCATCAAATGATCAGTAGAGATATCATCATTATAGGCCAACAGGCATGGGATACCGATATAGGTAGTAATTGTAAGAATATTGCGCTTGAGCTTTCCAAAAGTAACAGGGTGCTTTATGTGAATTCTCCTCTGGATAGAATTACACTTTTTAAGAAACGTACAGATCCAAAAGTTCAGCAGCGTATTGCTGTGATTAAAGGCAAACAGTCTGGTTTAGTTAAGATTCAAGACAATTTATGGAACTTATATCCGGATTGTCTGGTAGAGTCTATCAATTGGATTAAAAATGAAAAAATTTTTAATTTTCTGAATAAACGCAATAATGTCAAATTTGCAGATGCGATTGTTAAAGGGATTAAAGAACTTGATTTTAAGGATTATCTATTGTTTAATGACAATGAGATCTTTAAAGGGTTTTATTTGAATACACTGTTGAATCCCTATTTGAGCATTTATTACTCCAGGGATTATATGCTGGCAGTTGATTATTGGAAAAGACATGGTGAGCGTTTAGAGCCACTGCTAATTGCGAGTAATGATATTTGCATGGCAAATTCTGTTTATCTTGCAGACTATTGCAAACAGTATAATGAAAATTCTTTTGATATTGGTCAGGGATGTGATCTGGAGATTTTCAAAGATGATGTTAATGCTGAAAAACCAGTGGAATTGAGAGACATTCATACCCCAATTATTGGTTATGTAGGTGCTCTTCAAAGCATCAGATTAGATATTGAGCTGATTGGATACCTGGCAAATCAACGAAAAGACTGGACGATTGTACTGGTTGGACCAGAAGATGAAGATTTTAAAAACAGTGTGCTGCATCAATTGCCCAATGTTGTATTTACAGGGATCAAACCAATGGAGTCTTTACCTTTATACATGCAGTATTTTGATGTATGCATCAATCCACAATTGGTAAATCAGGTGACTATTGGAAATTATCCTCGTAAAGTAGATGAATACCTGGCAATGGGTAAACCAACGGTAGCTACGGAAACACGTGCAATGGATATCTTTAAAGCACATGTTTATCTTGCACAGTCGAAAGAAGATTATATCAGATGTATAGAGAAAGCATTGACTGAGGATTCTTCAGCACTTCAGGAAGATCGGAAGTCTTTTGCCGCCAGTCATAGTTGGGAAAATTGTATTCTTAAAATGAATGAGGCAATTGAAATGACCATTAACAAAAAATAAAACCAGCATACATGAACCTATTGTATTTTCTTCTCGTATTGTTACAGGTCTTATTTGGACTACATTTTTTTATGCCGTTAATTTTATCAGTAGCGGGTAAATTCAGAAAGCAAGCTCAGCCTTCAGCTCAACCTGTAACTGCTGATTATGCGGTAATTGTGACTGCTTATCAGCAAGTCAATTTAATCCCACTTGTAGTCGATTCTATTCTTAAATCTGATTATTCTAATTATATCATTTATGTGGTGGCCGATAATTGTGACATTAGTGAATTGAGTTTTGAAGATCCAAGAGTAGTGGTGTTAAGGCCAGCTGAAGTATTGGCCTCCAATACGAAATCACATTTTTATGCCATTCATAATTTTAGGCGTGATCATGAACGGCTGACGATTATAGATAGTGATAACTTGGTTCACCCAAATTATTTTAAGGCCTTAAATGTAGTTTTTGATCAGGGCTATCAAGCGGTCCAAGGTGTGCGTGCAGCTAAAAACCTAGATTCAACCTATGCTTGCTTAGATGAGGCCGGTGATATTTATTACCGTTTGGTAGATCGTAAGTTAATGTTCGAAGCGGGATCTTCCGCTGCATTGTCAGGATCTGGAATGGCATTTACTTTGTCGCTTTACCGTTCCTGCCTGGAACACCTTGAAATTTCAGGAGCGGGTTTTGATAAAATCCTACAGTATGAGATTTTAAATAGGGGAGATAGCATCGCCTTCGCGGAACAGGCAATTGTATACGATGAGAAAACGGCAAAAACAGATCAGCTGGTGAACCAACGCTCCAGGTGGATAAATACTTGGTTTAAGTACCTTTATCTAGGAGCTAAACTGCTATTTAAATCAATTTCCAGCTTAAATTGGAATCAATTTCTATTTAGTGTGCTATTGTTGAGACCACCGCTATTTATGCTGCTGATGGTTTCCTTCCTTTTCTTCTTAACTGATTTGTTCCTGATGCCTTTATTTGCAATTTATTGGGTGGTTGCGGTGCTGACCTTTTTTACCTTTGTATTTAAAGCATTGCGGCACTTCAAAGCCGATGATAAGATTTATCATTCTCTAAAGAATGCTCCGAAATTCATTTACTTTCAGATACTTGCCTTATTGAAAGTGCGAAAAGCAAATAAAATATCTGTAGCCACAGAACATTATTACGAAGAAAAAATAAATAAGTAAACTGCTGTTATTAATTGAAAACTAATGAAAGATAAACTCCGAATAGGTATAGAAGTACAGCGTATTTTCAGGGAAAAGAAGCATGGAATGGAAGTGGTTGCACTGGAACTCATTCGCGAAATTCAGAAAATCGATCAGCATAACGAGTATATTCTATATGCAAGGAAGGATGTGGATGAAAAATGTTTATCAGAAACTGCTAATTTTAAGATAAAATCACTTCCAGCAAGTTCTTATTTTACCTGGGAGCAGTTTACGCTTCCTGCGGAAGTAAAAAAAGATAATTTGGATTTTCTACATTCTACATGTAATACTTCTGCATTGCGCTTATCTGTTCCAATGATGCTCACTTTACATGATATCATCTATTTGGAAAAAACTGATTTTAAGGGTACAGCTTATCAGAATTTTGGCAATCTGTATCGAAGGTTTGTTGTTCCAAAAATCGTAGACAAGAGTAAGTTGATCATTACGGTTTCAAACTTTGAAAGAAATGTGATTTTAAACAAACTCAATTTGCCTGAGCAAAAGGTGAAGGTCATTTATAATGCGGTGAGTCCGAAGTTCAATATCAATTATGCACCTGAACGATTAGCAGAATTTAGAGCAGCTCATCAACTGCCTTTGGATTTTATACTTTTTTTAGGGAATACAGCTCCTAAAAAGAATACGCTCAATGTCATCAAAGCTTATGCAGCATATAAGGCAGAGGTGCCTGATGGCATACCAATGGTGATTCTTGATTACGATAAAAATCTGGTCTTTGAATTGCTGGCAAAGCTAGGTCAGCAGCATTTGGAAAAAGATTTCTTATTTCCAGGATACATCGCCTCCGAAGAAATGCCTTTATTGTATAATATCAGCAGGCTTTTCCTTTACCCTTCATTGAGGGAGAGCTTTGGTCTGCCGTTATTAGAAGCTATGGCTTGTGGCGTCCCTGTAATTACTGCTAATACTTCTTCTATGCCAGAAGTAGCGGCTGATGCAGCATTGTTTGTTGATCCATTGGATTATCATCAGATAAAAGATCAAATGATCACCATTCTGAACGATTCAGAATTAGCAGTTCAGTTGAAAGAAAAAGGACTGAAAAGAGCGGCAGAGTTTACATGGAAAGCTGCAGCAACACAACTGCTGGCACTTTATAGTACATTTAATCAATTATCAAAAGGATAAAAAGTATATGCCAATCAGACCCTTGAAAATTCCTGCTTACCTGGAAGCACAGCAATACGATGGGCAATGGTTCCTGGATCATATCGATGAAATCCGAGAAGGAATTAAACGTCTTCATTCAGATCAGGCAGAGGTAACTGTAAGTATTCCCGCATACAATGAGGAGGCTTCTATTTTGAAAACATTATGGTCGCTGTCCAAGACCATTACCAGTCAAAAAGTAGAAATACTGGTGGTGAATAATAATTCTACAGATCGTACACAGGAGTTGATTGAACTTAGTGGTGCCAGCTGGCTAATAGAAAAACAGCAGGGAGTCACTCATGCCAGGAACGCTGGATTACAGGCTGCAAAAGGAAAAATCATCTTGAATGCTGATGCAGATTCATTTTATAGCCCATATTGGGTAGATTTACTTTCCTTGCCGCTAAAAGATAAGTCTGTAGCTTGTACCTATGGCCGTTTTGCTTTTGTATCAGATGGTCCTGCTCATCGATTTCCTTATTTTCTGTACGAAACTGCCGGAGACTTTTTCAAAGCCATAAAACGAAGAAGTAATGACGAAGCGATGTATGTGTATGGCTGCAGTTCAGGATACAGAAAGGATCAAGGCTTACAGGTTGATGGTTATCATCATCCACCTGATACCAACGAAGATGGGTATCTAGCACTGAAATTAAGAAGTAAATTTGGAAAACTTCATAAGATCACAGCTAACCGTGCACTGGTTTGGACTTCAGACAGAAGGTTAATGGAACAAGGTGGACTGTTCAGAGCTTTTTTAGCCAGGACAAAATTTTTATTAGGATGATATTAAATTCATTTTTATAGTCGCTTTTGTTGCGTGAATTTGCTAATTTGTTCAGCCATACATTGAGCTGGCTTTTATGAAGTAGCTGCTTTGGCATTATTTTTTTTCGCAATTTGATGTAACCACCAATGGTTTTATATAATCAATTAATGTTGTGGAGTATATTCCTCAATATTATCTTTTTGTAAATAATTTAACCTGTGGGTTACTGTTTTGTGAGAAATTTCAATCTTTTAAAGACTTGTTTGTCATGGAAAAGTCATAAATGTTTTTAATTTTTTACTCCTGAAGTGATGAAAAACGAGGAAAATATTCCCCGATTACTCGCTTTGGCGGTTTTTTCGAAAAAGCCTAATTTGGCAGCGAGACAAGCCCGTGCTTTTATATGTAGATTATTTGTTACAATTGCTCTCATTAGCAATAGTAACAGTAATTTTTAAGTTATGGTAAACGCCCTAAAAATGAATTTAGCATTATGTGCATTGGTTGTTTTGTGTGCATGTAAGAAGAACCCGGAAATAGCTACTGATGTCACTAAGCCGGTAACTGAAATTCCAACTATTCCAACTCCTCCAAAAGATTCAGTGGTTATTCCTGGTAATTCCAGAATGATTGAAGTCGGAACAGGGTCTGGAAATCTATCGATTGATGGGAAAACATTGTCCATCACAGGGAACACCGTAATTAAAATTAAAGGAGGATCTTATAATGATATCCAAATTTCAAATATTAGTGTCTTAAATGCCACAGTATTCATTTTAAATGATGGTTTGGTAGAATTAGCAGGGAACAAACAAATGACCTTGTCAAATCTTAAGAACGTAACGATTTCCGGCGATGGTACTCCGGGAATTGATAAAGGCTTTGTTTTCAGAGATAAAACAGATGGCGGCACTTTTATTCAGCTTAAAAATGACATCAACGATTTTACATTAAGATATGTTTCTTTTAAGAATGTAAATACCTATAATGCGATTCAGTACGATTCTCAGAAGAGCTATGATGGATCAGAAAATTCTTATTCACAGAATTTTAAATTCCTTTATATTGATGGTGAAAATATGGGAACCCTGATTAGATTAAGAGGGGTAGTAGAGAATAATAAAATCGTTGGATTGGTTAAAAATGTAGAGATTGCCTATCTGAATTTTAAGAATTCAAAAGACGTTGGTAGCGTAGTATCCCTTGAAAACACCGAAGGTTATGATATTCATCATAATAATGTGCAGGATATCAACCAGAACAATAATAACCATAATGGAATATTTTATGTTCAGGGTAATGGTAAATTCTATAATAATCAGATTAGAAACCATCAGGGAAATGCAATCAGGGCCTGGGCTTACAGCATTGGTACCACTCCTAAGGAGATTTTAATCTTTAATAATATTGTCATTAATTCGAGAATGTACAGCGCGTTTGAGCTTCAGGCTTTCCCATATAACATGCTGCCAGGAAAAACCACTTATTCGAATGCGAAAGTATTTAATAATACTTGCGGGAACTTGTTGCCTAAAGAGGGCTTCCCAGCGGAGATATTGGATCTTTATGGTTTGCAAGGTGGTAAAACTGAAATCTTTAATAATTTAGGGTATAAGTTTACTCTAGTTGGGCAAAATAACACCAATTTTATTTTTAATGATATGGGGCCTATACCTCCGAATTCCTTTAATAACAAATATTTTAATAGTTATTCAGAAGCAGGAATCGTAGATGACAGCAAATTGATGCTCAATAGTAACTCCGCAGCAAAAAATGCAGGAGCGCCTATAGCGGGTCAAAATCTGCAGACTTCTTCCACTCCAGCAGTTAATTTTGATATTTACAATACCCCAAGGTCCTTATCGAGGCCTTCAATTGGTGCAGTTGAATAAATAACAGTGGCAGTTTGCTCCTTCATGGAATAAAAGAAATCTCCTTAATCAGAATAATGTTTAGGGAGATTTTTTTTACTCATTTTTTTTGCCATGTTTGGTCTGTTTATTGTAAAGGGGGGGAGGATGATCTTTCGAAAGAACGTTTTTGTTATTTAGGTTTAATATGCATTTAAGCATTTGTTCTACTTAAGAATGATAATTTTTATATCTTTCCTTATCATTTGCTCAATTCATAATTGATAACCTGTTGTACATGCTCGGAATCTTAAAAAAACTGCTCTCCATCTTTAAAAATATGCATTTTCAATCTTTGCTCGGAAATGCAGTGATGGCAGGTTTTGGAATGGTCACCCTTGCTATCTTATATCGGGGACTTTCGGTCACTGATCTTGGTATTTATATATTTTTTCTAGCGGCAATCGGGTTAATTGATACTTTAAGAGCTGGATTCTTAACCATTACCTTTGTGAAATTCTATAGTGGAACTGAAAAGGAAAGGGCAGAGGTGGTTGCCGGTTCGGCATGGGTGATCGCATTATTAATTACCTTATTACTGGTAGTCCTTAATATTCCTGCTTATTTCATTGCGGATCATGTGAGTAACGAAGGCTTATCGGTATTTCTCAAATATTTTTCCCTGATTTCGGTCATCACGCTGCCTTCTTTTATGGCGAATTGTGTCGTTCAAGCTGATAAGCGCTTTGATCGCTTACTTTGGCTTAGGATAATGACTCAGGGCAGCTTTACCTTAATCGTCTTTATTCTGGCTTTATTAGGGAAATTAAGCCTGGATTCTGTGCTTGCAGGTTATTGTTTTTCCTTTTTGTTCTCAGGTATTCTCGTGTTTTTTTTAAAGTGGACTATGATCCGGTCAGTAGTCAATGCCGATCGTCCAACTGTTCTTGAACTATTTCATTTTGGGAAATACAGTATGGGCACCAATATCGGATCCAATCTTTTTGGAGTGACCAATACTTTTATCATCAATTTCTTTATCGGTCCTGCCGCATTGGCCATGTATAATCTGGGTGGAAAGCTGATTCAGTTAATTGAAATCCCACTTTCGAGCTTTGCAGCTAGTGGAATGCCAATCCTTTCCCTGCATTACAATAGAAATGAAAAGAAAGAGATGATGTATACCTTGAAAAAACTAATTGGGATGCTCACTATAGCGCTAGTGCCAATAGTGATATTTGCACTCGTTTTTGCAGAACCGATAATTAGCTTAATTGCAGGTAAGGAATATATTAATAATGAAGCACCAAATCTGTTCCGTATATTTATGGTGATTGCCTTGCTATATCCGGCAGACCGCTTTTTTGCACTGGCATTAGATGTAATTCATCAGCCTAAAGTGAATTTTTATAAAATTATCGTCATGCTGATTGTCAACATTGTAACCGTGTTTATCGGAATGTCGATTTACCATTCCATTTATACGATTGCCATCGCTTCTGTATTCCCTACTTTAATCGCTATCATTATGACTTATTATCCTTTGTATAGATATGCTAAATTTAGTTTTTGGGGTATTTTTGTGATTGGCTATAAAGAAATAGTTGTATTTTTAAAACAAGTTAACCGTACGTTTTTAACCCGAGGATAATGGTGTTTTTTGAAATACCATCATATATATAACATAATAATGAGTAAAAAAATCTCTATAATATTAGCTTGTGATAATCATTATGTGGTGCTATTGGCAGCGCTTTTGAAGTCAATTGAAATGAACCATCACACTGAGGAGTCAATTGATGTTTATTTGGTAGATGACCAGATATCTAAGCTGAGTAAGCAAAAGCTAATGGCTTCATTGACCTTGGACAAGATGAATATCATCTGGTTAAAAATGGAGGAAATTATCCCTGAAGATGTGACTTTACCGCTGGTCAATAATACCTATCCATTAAATACTTACATCAGACTGCTGATTCCGTATTTTATTCCTAAAGAGGTGAACCGAATTATCTTCCTCGATGTGGATATGATTATGCTGGACGACATCAGCAATTTATGGAAAATCGATATCGGAGACAAAGTTATCGGAGCAGTCAATGATGGTCCGGATGTAAAAACCATTGCTGAAGGAATTGAAAACTATAGTGAATTAGGCTTAGACCCAAATCAGAAATATTTTAATGCGGGCATGCAGGTGATCAATATTGACAAATGGAGAGCGCTTGACATTACACAGAAGACATTTGATGCCATCAATAACAATAAAAAATATGCAGGCTTAGGAGATCAATATGGTTTAAATATTGCATTAATTGGAAACTGGCATGAGATAGATGGAAAATGGAATCGCTTTTCTGTGTGTACGGATCCACAGCCTAGTTTAATTCATTATTTCCACCGTAAACCCATTTATAAAACCTACGCTTATAATTATAAAGAGGAGTTTTTCTATTATTTGAATAAAACAAAGTTTAGTGATTTTCAGCCTATCGGGGAAACGACCAGGTATTTGAAAAAAATTAACAATATGTTGGAGAAAATTAAATTGTTTTTTAAATAGAACGTGTTTTATTGATAAGACCCATTGCGTATTTTTAAATGTAGTAACCTGGATAGGAATGATTAATTTTAGTTAGAATTTAGTGAATAGAAGGAGTTATTTAAAGCGCATTGTAGTGCTTGCAGCCCTGGGGGGGGCATCATTTTCCATTTTTAAATGGAAGGAGTTGACGCGGTATGTAGATCCTGATTTATTATGGAGTAAGAAGGATCTTGTTGCAGAACTTGCAGAAATTATTATTCCTGAAACGGATACTCCAGGTGCCAAATCGGCAAATGTTGCAGATTATATTATTAAAGTACTGCTCAATTGCATGGACATTAAGAAACAAAATAAATTTTGTTCCGGTCTGGAGCTCGTGGAATCGCAGTCCCTGCGGAACTATGGGAAATCATTTTTGAATTGTTCCGATAAAGAGAAACAAACTGTTTTTGAATATATTGCCAATCATTCCGGTTTTTCCTACCGGATTTTAAATAGAATAAATAAGAAAATTTTTGGGGAATCATTTTATTTGACGCTTAGAGATTTAACCATTGAAGGGTATTGTATGTCTAAACCTGGGGCTACTCAGGGTTTGGCCTATGATTATATC
Organism: Pedobacter polysacchareus; assembly: GCF_019802255.1. Classification (GTDB taxonomy): domain Bacteria; phylum Bacteroidota; class Bacteroidia; order Sphingobacteriales; family Sphingobacteriaceae; genus Pedobacter; species Pedobacter polysacchareus. Next base: position 374,350 of record NZ_JAHYSS010000005.1, read on the forward strand.
CCAGGTACTTTCGAGGCCTGTATTAAACTGAAACCAAATCAAAAATCCTGGGCCACCAAATAGTTATGTATAACAGCAATAAAACAAAGGAACTAAATACTTATGATGCAATTGTCATCGGCTCAGGAATAAGTGGCGGATGGGCAGCGATGGAGCTTTGTAGAAAGGGCTTTAAAACCTTGCTTCTGGAAAGGGGAAGGAATGTAGAGCATATTGTAGATTACCCTACAGCCAATCTTAATCCCTGGGATTTTAAATACGGACTCAACAATACATTAAGGGACCGGGAAATTGATCCGGTTCAAAGCAATACTTATAATCCTGCTACAAAACATTTTTTTGTGAGTGATGCTGAACATCCTTATCTACAGGAACAGCCTTTTGACTGGGTGAGAGGGTATCAGGTAGGCGGTCGGTCATTGGTTTGGGGCAGACAATGTTATCGCATGAGTGACCTTGATTTCGAGGCTAACCTCAAGGAAGGTATTGCAGTAGACTGGCCAATCAGATACAAGGATTTGGCACCATGGTATAGTTATGTGGAATCTTTTATTGGTGTAAGTGGACAGAAGGAAAATTTAGCCCATTTGCCCGATGGTGAGTTTTTACCAGCAATGGAATTAAATTATATCGAAAAACACCTCGGAGATTCCATAAAAAAAAATGAACATCATCGTTTATTAACTATTGCAAGGGTAGCGAACTTAACCCGGGGATGGGATCATAGAGGCCCTTGTCAGAATCGGAATTTGTGTGAACGCGGATGTCCTTTTGGAGGCTATTTTAGCAGCAATAGTTCTACAATTCCTGCCGCCGTTTCGACAGGAAACTTAACCCTAAGGCCTTTTTCAATCGTGACAGAGATTCTTTATGATGAACAACGTCAAATGGCGAAAGGGGTAAGGGTAATTGATACGCTTAGTCATGAAGTTCATGAGTTTTACTCGAAAGTATTGTTTGTTAACGCCTCTACTATTGCTACTGCAAGTATATTATTGAACTCTGTTTCTTCCCGTTTTCCAAATGGTTTTGGGAATGACAGTGAACAGCTTGGACATAATTTAATGGATCATCACTCTTCTGCAGGTGCTTATGGTATTCATGATCAGTTTAAAGATTATTATTATAAAGGAAGAAGACCTTGTGGGTTCTTAATTCCGCGTTATAGAAATCTTAAAGAAGGTGAAAATCTTAACTTTAAGAGAGGATATAATATTCAGGGCCATGGAGAAAGAATGGAGTGGCAGGACCTTTCCTATAATCTGAATGGATTTGGAAAGGATTTTAAAAAACAACTCACTACACCTGGCGATTGGACAGTCTGGATGGCGGGTTGGGGTGAGTGTTTGCCCTATTTTGAGAATCAAATTACACTAGACAAAATTCAAAAGGATAAATGGGGATTGCCTTTGGTTAAAATCGATTTCTCATTTGCTGAGAATGAAAATAAAATGATGATTGACATACAGCAAACCTCTGCAGAAATGCTGGAAGGTGCTGGATTTAAAGACGTGGAGATGTTCAATTATAAAAAGTCTGGCGGGAGCACTGTCCATGAGATGGGAACCGCACGTATGGGACATGATCCCAAGACTTCTGTGTTAAATAAATTCAATCAGATGCATAATGCAAAGAATGTTTTTATAACAGATGGGAGCGCAATGACTTCTTCAAGTTGTCAAAATCCTTCTTTAACTTATATGGCACTTACTGCAAGGGCATGTGAATTTGCTTATCAGCAGCTAAAAAATGGTAAATTGTAATTATGGCTTGTAATTTGACTATAAATCAGACGCTTAATGTGAGTTTTATGAATGTAAGTGTATGGTGGCCAAAGTACCTAAAATGCGATATAATGTATTGAGGGCCGGGGAAACTAAAAAATCCTCTCGAATTTTAAAATTAATGATAAAGTAATGGAGCCTTTATTTAATGGTCATATGTATTTAATTTAACTGGTGATGCGCGTAGCTAATATTATAATTGCCCATAAGAACCCACTGCAGCTTGAGCGTTTAATTAGGAAAATGCAGCATGAGAATTTCGATTTTTACATCCACATTGATAAAAAAGTCGACATAGAAAGCTTTCTGTTCTTAAAAGGGATCAAAGGGGTGTACTTTATAAAAAACAGAGTGGTGTGTAATTGGGGAGGTCACAGCACGCTAAAGGCGATGTTAAACTCCTTGAAAGAAACATTGGCGAACGAAACCAGTTATGGTTTCTATAACCTAATGAGTGCTCAGGATTACCCAATAAGGAAAAATCAGGAATTCTATGACTTTCTTTTAGCGCATGAGAAAAATTCTTTTATTTTTTATGAATCAGAAGAATCTGGATGGTGGAAAATGGCTATCCAACGATATCAGCACTATCACCTTACCGACTTTAACTTTTTTGGGAGTTACTTTTTGGAGCGAATGATGAATAAAGTGCTGCCGATTAGAAAATTTCCTATGGCGCTGAAACTATATGGAGGTCGGAAGGCTAGCTGGTGGACATTAAATCATGAATCTGCTAGTTACTTATCTAATTTTTTCAACCAGGAAAGCAAGCTTGATAAGTTCTTGAAATTTTGCTGGGGAACCGATGAATTTGTAATTCCAACAATTTTACTCAATTCTCCTTTCAAGGAGCAGATGATCAATGATAATTTGCGTTATATCCATTTTCCGGAAGGAAAAGCAAATCCCAGGATTTTAGAGATAGAAGATTTGTCGCTGATGAAAGATTCAAATATGTTTTTTGCCAGGAAATTCGATATGCCAATGAGCGAAGAAGTCTTGCGCAGAATAGATGAGCAGACGGAATAGTTTATTGATGAACTTTGAATAAATAAACACTGACATCTTTCGTCACGTATTTCTTTAAGGGTTTACCTAATTGATTAAACGTATTCAGTAAATGATCCATGGGTTTTATGGGATCTTTGTAGTACCAGGAAGGCTCATCAATGCCGTCTCCGATGTCGGTTTGGAACTGAGTATTAAAAATTAGCCAGACTCTCTTGCTTCCGCCTAACTGCTTCAAATCAGCACCTAATAACTGTTCGTAATCGCTGTAGCTGTTCGCTTCTTTTCGGTGATCGATTCCTTCAATCGCATTAAATTTAAAGGGGTACATTATTTTGTAGACCTTGTAGCCGGGTAAATTGTTCCAATAGATATACACGGCATCACCATCCTTGTATCGTTGATTTATGAATTGTAATGCCTCGTGCTGATAGGATTTCTTATGGACATAAAAATGCTCTGGTTGAAAAATAAAGATTGCCGATTGCACTATTGCTGGTAAGATGACCACAAATGATAACATGAAAACTGCGTTTTTTGATTTAATCCTAGCAGTTCCGCATTCAAACCCTTTGGCAATAAACAGCATGAAAACTGGTGAAATAAATACCCAAAATCTTTCTGTGAGTGGGTAGAGTTCCAGCCCTGAGGCGATTAAGGTAAGTAAGCAGGGGGTCAGCAGCACCCAGGCTAATGTTTTATTTTCTTTAAAAAAGGAGTATATCCCATAAATCAACAACAGAATGGGTATGATGAATACTTTCAGTAATGGATTAAAATTCCATATTAAGCCTAATGGGTAGTCCATTAGCCGGTAAAGATTTAGCCAAAACCAATTCAGTTCCGATATGGAAGTAGGGGGAAAGGGCATAAAATTTTCATAAGATCTGAACCAATAAGCGATCCATTCCGATTGTGCATGTTTATAGGTGAAAAGTAGGTAGTTGAGAGAAAAACTAACTAGCCACAGGCCAAATGGAAGGATACTGATCGCAAAGAGCTTCCATTTTTTATGTAGCAGATAGGAGATACTCATACTGATGGCGATTCCTCCTAGCAGGAAAATGGCAGAATAAGAGAACCATAAGATCAGCGCGCCGCTTAGCCCCCAAATGAGTAGGTCTTTAAAATTTTTCGCTGCCTGATAATGAATAAAAAGGTATAGGACTGTAACCGTTGCCAACAGTTCTGTAGCATATTGTTTAATTTCAACGCTATGGTAAACCAAGGCCGGTGAAAAGCAAAGTATACCGATTGCCATTATTGCTGCTGGCTTTTTCAGAAAATAATTAGCGACCGGAACAAATAGGAATAAAGCTGCGATTCCTGAAATTAATGGAATCAACCTTAATGCCATCTCGTTTGGTCCAAAGATATTTACGGTGAATTTTACCAATAAGAGAAAGCCAATCGGTGCTTTTTGCTGATAATAGAGGGGATGAGTCAGCAGTTGCATGGCATCCATCTTTAGAAAACTACTGGATAAATACACTTCATCCATCCATAAAGAACGATTGTAGAAGAAATGAAATAGCCTAATGAGAACTCCAATGATTAAAAAAATGACCAATAGCAGGTTCCATTGTTTCTTTTTATCTAAGAAAGAGCTGTAAGTTATTGTGTTCATTTATAGTTAATAACGTTCGCAATATCGATTTTTTTAATAATTTTACCACTAAATAGAGATAAACAATTGAAAGACATACCATGGGACACGATCGAGCTTGTCATCTTCGACGTGGACGGCACGCTTTATGATCAGTCTAAGTTAAGAAAGAAAATGCTTTTGGCGTTAATTGGGCATTATATCATCAGGCCATGGAAGTATTATGACTTATTAATTTTATATCATTTTAGGAAAGAAAGAGAAAACCATGCCGGATACAAGTCAGGGAATTTAGAAGAGGCACAATATGAGTGGTGCTTAAATAAAGTAAATTCATCGTTAGGGGAGGTTAAAAAGGTCATTGCAGATTGGATTTTTACTTTTCCGAATCCATACCTTTCCAGCTGTAAATATCCAGGTCTCACTGCTTTTTTTGAGGAGCTGGAAAAGAAGAAGATCGCGACCGCAGTTTATTCTGATTATGATGCAGAACAGAAACTACAGCATTTGAATGTAAAGGTAGATTTGGTGGCAAGCTCTACTCAGGAAAAGATTAATGCATTGAAGCCTCTGCCTGATGGCTTGAACTTTATTTTATCGGAATTGAAGATTCAGGATAAGCAAAAATGTCTTTTTATCGGTGATCGATTGGAACTTGATGGTGCTTGTGCTGATGCTGCAGGGATTCCATTTCTATTGGTCAACAAACAAAAAGATGGCGCTTATTTTTATGAAGCATTATCCGCCAGTCTTAAAAAAACAAGATTATAACTGTTGCATATATGATAAACGAACAAACGCGGAAAGCGGCAACTTTACAGGATTATATCGCGATTGCGAGGCCAGATAATTGGGTGAAGAATTTGTTTATGGTTCCGGGGATGCTTTTTGCATTGTCTATTTTTCATACCCCTTTTGATGCAGCCTTGCTGTTTAAAATCGTGATTGGAATTGTCAGTATCTGCTTAGTGGCGTCTGCTAATTATGTTATTAATGAATACCTGGATGCGGGTTTCGATCAGTTTCATCCTTTAAAGAAGAAAAGATCCTCCGTAGTCACCACCATCAATCCAATTATTGTGTACCTCGAGTATGGAGTGCTGGCCCTTATCGGATTGATGCTGGCCTATACGGTCTCGTTAAAATTCCTATCTACAGCAGCGGTATTGTTGTTTATGGGGGTGATTTATAATGTAAAACCATTTAGGAGTAAAGACCGTGTATTTTTGGATGTATTGAGTGAATCTGTCAATAATCCAATTAGGTTTGCCGCAGGCTGGTTTATTTTTAGTCCGGCTTTAGGAGTTCCTGACAGTAAGTGGGATTTAGATTGGATCAATACCTTTCCACCGATTAGTATTATTATTGCCTATTGGATGGGGGGCGCATTTTTAATGGCTACAAAACGTTTCGCAGAATACAGACTCATCGGTAATGCGGAAATTGCCGGCCAGTACAGAAGATCGTTCCGCCATTATACGGAAAACAGCCTATTGGTATCCATGTTTTTTTACGGAATTACCTGTGCCTTTTTTATGGGGATATTCCTGATCAAAGACCGTATTGAACTGCTATTCAGCTTCCCTTTTTTTGCACTGCTGTTTTCATGGTATCTTCGGATTGGTTTGCTCAATGATTCTCCGGTTCAGGGTTCAGAAAAGTTATATACCAGGAAATGGTTCATGCTATACCTTGTTTTATTTACTACATTGTTATGTATTTTGATGTTTGTTGACATTCCATGGTTACATTGGTTCTTGAAAAATGCTAATAATTACTAATTTGAATCCTCAATTATTTAGCTTTTATTTTATTCTAAATGAAAAATAGCCATTATGATTTAATCGTAGTTGGAACTGGTTTTGCGTCTAGTTTCTTCTTAAAGAAATACTTATCTAAGGTTAAATCCAATCAGAAAGTGCTGGTTTTAGAGCGTGGACATTTTTATCCTCATGCAGAAAGACTAAAAGTAAAGAAAGGAGAGCATTCAGATTTTCAAAAGTATGAAGAGCCCTGGGAAGAAGCGATTGTCAATGTAAATACCAAGAAGAGATGGCCGTTCACAACAGGTTATGGCGGCTGTTCTAACTGCTGGTGGGGCTGTACGCCTAGGTTTATGCCTTCAGATTTCAAGATGAAGAGTCTTTTTGGGATTGGTGAAGACTGGCCAGTTGATTACGATGACCTCGATCCCTATTATTATGAAGCTGAGGAGCTGATGTCTATTTCGGGTCCGGAAGGAACTCCTTTTCCCCGGAAAGGTAAATATCCTTTGCCCCCGCATGAGTTTAGTATTGTCGACAAGATTTTACATAAAACCTATGGCAATCAATACATCAGTCAGCCTACAGCAAGGGCGAGCAGGGCTGTAAACGGTAGAAACCGATGCATGACCTCCAGTACCTGCGATATCTGTCCTGTAAATGCCAAATTTACGGTAGAAAATGCAAATCTGGGTGTTTACGAAGATAAGCGGGTAGAGTTGGTGTACGGCGCTCAGGTTTATAGTTTGGAAGTTCAGAATGATGTGGTTAAGAAGGTGCTATATCAACTAGACGGGAAAGAATACTCGGCCTCTGCGGAGGTCGTTGCATTAGGCGCAAATCCTTTTTTTAATACGAACATCCTATTGAATGCCGGGGACAAAAATCCGTTAACTGGAAGAGGATTTGGTGAGCAGCTTGGTATGCAGGTTTTGATTTACCTGGATGGAATGAAAAATGTTGGGGGAAGCACCTGGGTGAATGCCAATGGATATATGCTCTATGATGGAGCACATAGGAAAGACTTTGCCGCCTGCTTAATGGAAGTGAACAATGCACCGTATTACATCCGCATGGAGCGTGGAAAGTGGCTGAATATTGCCAGTTTCCGCTTGCTATTTGAAGACCTGCCACTCTATAATAATTACATCACCACTTCTGCAAATAAACTGATTCCTGAAGTCCATTTTACAGAGCGTTCTTCGTATACGATGAAAGCAATTGAGAACATGAAGAAAACCCTTCCTGGAATTTTATCCTGCTTGCCGGTAGAAAAATTAAAATACCTGGATCCCTTTCCAAATGAGGGACATATTATCGGTGGAACAAGAATGAGCAAAGATCCTAAGCTGGGTGTGGTGGATCAGCATTTAATCCACCATCAATATAGAAACCTATTTGTACTCGGCGCAGGAGCCTTTACCACATTTAGTGCTTCAAATCCTACATTAACCTTATCTGCACTATCTTTGTATGCAGCAGACCAAGCCTTTTAAGTCATGAAGCGAAGGAAATTTTTATTGTTAACAGGCCTGGCCTCCGGAAGTATACTCATTCCTTCTACTTTGTATTTTGTGTCTCCAGGAGTAAAACAGTTTGCGGCCTTACTCATCGAACGTGAATTTAAGTATTTGAAGCTGGAACCTGGAAGTGTAACCCATTATGTGGATGATTATTTTGCCGCTGGAGGAAATAATATAATGGCCAGTTTAAGATGGAAAACAATGTTCTATCTCAACATGAATTGGGAGCAGTCAAATCTGATTTTTGAATTGATCAGGACATTTCTACTGTCGAGTGATTTTTTTATCCATAAGACTGACGAAACCAGGGTTGTTCGGTATATAGGGCTCTATAATCCCTATAAAAGCCCGGTTCCAAATCCGTTTTCTTATTTACTTTATCCTCCTGATGAAATCGGAGAACCATGATCTGGACCTATTTTGATAATAAAGACTTAAAATCTTTAATTGCGATGATGGTTTTCTGAGGGAAAAGCACCAGGTGAGCGAGTAATATAATCCAGGCATATGGTTGCACAAAGGCTGCGGAAACCAATAGTGCAAGGGGGAAAAATACCTGATAAAAATCGGCCATTAAGATGTGAAAAGGACGGTTTTCCGGAGAAATAATGAGCACGGGAACATAATGCAGACGTTTTGAACGGATCACTGCAAGCACAATATAAAGCATCAAGAATAACACAGGTAGGAATAGCTGCAGCGAAAATAGCATGGCTGCAATTGCAGCAATCTCTACACAGAAAATGGTGATTTCTTTATTTCTGAAACGATCAGGTAAGATGTTTACTGCATAAGTATTTAAACCAGCCTGAATGTCGTTTTTCCGATCATAGAACTGGTGCCAGAGAATCCCTCTGGAGCCATAGCATAATGCCCAGACACCGGTACTCCAAAACCAAAGCCAGTCCATAGATTGTCCGGTCACATAACTAATGCTGCTCACCATTAATAGACTCGTAAAAATATGAGAGCCTGAAGCATCAGCCAGTACACCCCAGATCCCCCTGTTTTTTAACCTTACCGGACGGAAAGAATAAAGGCTGAAACTGATCCAGGGGATCAGGTATAAAAAGATAGATAAACGATCTGGATACAAAAAATAACCGCATACGAAACCTGACAATAAGCAAATTACGGGAAAAACCCATCGGATTTCGGGACGTATGCCTACCATTCTATTGGCTTTTCCACTGGCGAGATCGGCCTCAATATCCGTCATATCATTGATGATACTTACATAAACAGCACCAATCACCAGAGCAAATAATAGGAATAGCAATTGGGGGATAGCCATCATAAAAACACCTTCGGTTTTTAATGCAGTAGCATAACCAATAGCAAGTAATGGCGGTAGTTTATATTCCCACCATTCTACAGACCTGATTATTTTAAAAAAACTCAATAGCTGCTCTTTTAGGGGGTTAAATTTTTTTATTAAACTTCTCCGTTAAACTTTTCACTTTACTGCCAAGGCCCTTCATCATCACATTTGGGATGGTTCTCAAGGTAAAAGGAATATCAATTGCAAATGAGCGTTTCAATAAGCGGAAAGAATGGGGGATGTTGAATTCCCGAATTAAGTTATGTTTGGACAATTCTACCAAACTAGCCATATACCTTCTTTGTAGGATTTTGAGTTCGTCTTTGTGAAGCAGGTGCTTAAACTTATCTATTTTAATCTTTAAATCAGCGATGTATAGGAACTCCAGAATCTCGCTCCATTTTCTACCGTCAAAAATGTTGATCTCATCTACACGTTTTCTCCATAAGCGATCCAGCGTATAAGCAGCTTTACATTTCTTCGTCAGGATCATTTCCAGGTACATACACCAATCATCTCCAATGTTTATTTGTTCATCCCAGCCTGAAACAATCGAAGATTTACGGATAACCACAGCGGAAGAAGGGGAAGGGCAGGCCTTCAGGAATAGATCTCTTAATTCCTTGTTACCGAGATCTGACCAATGGTTTTTGAGGTGCTGATGATATGGCTTTAAAAATGGGTCGCCGGATAAAAAATCCCAGCTGTCTCCAACTTTTACATCCTGATCCCAGTTTGCGAAAACGAAATCAAGATGGTCTGATTCCAGTTTCTCCACACATCTCTCCAGGAAATTTGGATACCAAATGTCATCTGAATCCAAAGAAGCCAGAATTGGGCCCTTTGCATTTTTTAAGCCTTTATTTCTTGCTGCGGCTTGTCCGCCGTTTTTCTGCCAATGGTATTCTACATCTGGGTATTTTTTGACAAGCTCAGCGGTGTCATCCGTTGATCCGTCGTCAATAACAATTACCTGAACATTTTTATAAGTTTGATTGAGGGCACTTTCAATAGCATCAGAGAGCTTATCTGCTCTATTAAATGTGGGGATAACAATCGAAACTAATGGGTTATAACTCATCTAGTAGGAAGTTTAGTTGATTCGCGAAATCCGTTTCCGGAGAAATTGGGAGGTGATTTGTTATATGTAATGAAGCTGCTTTTCCTATTTCTGGCCATTGATCACGCAATTCCCAGGCGCGTTCCATAGCAGATTCAAAATCTTTTTCTGTGGCTTCAGCGATGAAACCATTTATACCGTCTTTAATGATATCGGCATTGCCGCCGGCATTACTGACAATAACCGTACGTCCAACGGACATGGCCTCAATCATTGACAATGGAAGGCCTTCACTTCTTGAAGGCAATAATAAGGCGTGATAATTCCTCCATAAGTTATCTATATCCTCATGAAAGCCATTGAACTCAACATTGTCGAGTGCTAAAAGCTGCGCCATTTCTTTAATGCCTTCTTCATCTAGTCCGGATCCGATAAAAGAAAGCATAATGGGTCTTTCCCTCCACTTCTTTTTATTCATAATCCTTAATAAAATATCCTGGGCCTTATCAATGACAAATAGACGAGCTACACAAGCCAGTTTATATCCATTAACCGTATCTGGATGTGGTAAGATATGAACCTTAGTTTTTATAGGATTAAAGACAACAGTGCTGTTGTTCAAGCGTAATCCAAATTGTTCTTCAGTTAAAGTCTTATTGTGATTGGAAACAAAAAAGCATTGTTTTGCATGAAGCAGGGTTTGCTTCATATAGTCGCGGTCAGTAGGATAGGGCCAATAAAAATCAACTGCCTTCTGTGCAATAATTACATATGGTATGTTCAGCAGGTGACATTCATAAGCGTAAATCAGACCATCAAAATTAATTCCCTGCGCAACGATCACCAGGTTTGGCGGCTGTTTCTTCAATTGATCCCTGAACCGATCTAAACCTGCATTCTGTCTATAATTTTTAATGGTCGCTCTTTTAATCAGCTGTCCGATTTTTCTGTTGAATTGCTGGGGTAAAGAAAGGTCAGGCTCCAGCTCTATCAAATTGACCTGCTGCTGGATCAGTTTAACAAACTCAGGATGCGATCTGTTGATGCGGTTTTTATATAACCTCAGACGGGTACCTTCTTTTAACATAGGGATACTTTTTGCCCAAAGTTCTTCACTTCCGCCCCAGTCGTCCATACAGCAGGTGATTATAGCTATTTCTTGATGATTTTTATTCTTCAATTTTTTCAAATTGCCTGTGATTTGAAGGTGTCAATATCAAACGAAGATTCCTTTACATTTTCGACATGATATCTGCCCCGTCTTAAGGCTAAAGATAGCGTTCCTTTCTCAATATAACAGGCTCTATTTACGTTTTTTAAGCACCGTATATTTACTGGAAAAGGACTCCGTATATGAAATTGGGTATTTCGAGAGATGAGCAAATCTAAAAAAAAGAAGCAGTTATTTAAAGGTTTCGGTATAAATTCTACAACTATATGTTTTCTTGTTGAATACTTTTTATGATGTTGTTCCTGATAATTTTTAGAATAAATAATTAACCTAGCTCCTTAGGATTTAACTTATTTAACTTTGTAGGCATAATTTTAGCTACTTGTAGTATATTAGAGTAAACAAATTTGTATGAGAAAAACTTACCTATTAATCAGTAGCGTATTATTAATCTTCCTGAGCTCTCTGGCAGGTTGTACGCAAGATAAAAAATCACCTGGAGAAATAAAGCCGCTCAGAAATAAGCAGGTAAAGATCAAGGATATGTTTGGCATAAATGGTTTCGAATGGGACTTTTATGAGAACCACAATAATTTTGATTCCGCGAAATATAACCTGATTCGCAATTTCAGTGGCTTTAGGCATTTCCTGGATTGGGAGCGTATAGAACCGCAGAAAGGTGTTTACAGATTTAACCATAAACCAGAAGGTGGCTGGAGTTACGATGAGATTTATGAGAACTGCTATCGTGATAGCATAACGGTACTGGTTGATTTGCAGGTGACGCCAAGCTGGCTGGTCAGCACTTACCCTGAGAATCAAAGACAAAGAGATCTGAGTCCGGTTCCATACGGTGCAAAAAGAGATTCACCTAAATCTTACATCGACATTGCCAGAGCAGGTTTTCAGCTTGCCGCAAGATATGGACGCAATAAAAATATTGACCATAAACTCATTCTTGTTCCGAAAGAAGGAGCTGCACCGGTGCTTGGTCTTGGCTATGTGAAATATCTGGAAAGCAGTAATGAACCTGATAAATGGTGGAGAGGAAAAGATGCACAGCAGAGCCCTGAAGAATTTGCAGCACAATTATCTGCATTTTATGATGGTCACAAAGGAACGCTTGGTCCAGGCATTGGTGTAAAAACAGCTGACCCTACGATGATGGTTGTGATGGGAGGCATTGCAAAACCGAATGTTGAATTTGTGAAAGGAATGGTAGAATGGTGCAGGAAACATAGAGGACTTAAAAAAGATGGTCAGGTGGATTTATGTTTCGACGTAGTCAATTACCATATGTACTCCAATGATTATACCGGATGGTTTGCCAAATTCAGAAGCAAGGGCAGGGGTGTTGCACCAGAAACCAACGACATGACAGAGATTGCAAATTCCTTTACCAATTATACAGCAGCAGAGCTGGGTGATATACCGGTATGGTCTACAGAGACAGGGTACGACTTAAGCTCAAGAAGTGCGCAGCGTGCGGTTGCAGTAGGAAGCAAGTCTAAAGAAATTACTCAGGCCGATTGGATTTTGAGATTGGCTCTGTTATATGCAAGAGTTGGACTAGAGAAGGTTTTCTTCTATCAACTATATGATAACAATGAACCTGGACAAGATGATGGTGGCCCTTTTGGTTTTTCCGGCTTAGTAGATAAAAATAAACGCAGACCAGCTGCGGATTACATTCACCAGGTGACCAAATTGATGGGTGACTACTATTACCTGAATACGATCAATAAAGACCCAATAGTAGACGTATACCAATACGGAAAGAAGAGAATGTATGTTTTGGTTGTTCCAGACGAGTCTGATCGTAAAGAGAAGTATACATTGGATTTGGGTGCTGCTAAAAAAGCACTCATTTATACACTTCAACCTGGAAAGGATGCCATGTCTGTAAAAGAAGTGACTGCTCCTGGCGGTATTTTAGAGATAGAAGTTTCGGAAACGCCAACTTTTGTGGAAGCTAAACCGCAATAGTTCTTTTTTGAACGCATTAAAGCCTAATAATTTAACCAGCTCTGAACAGATGACCGTTAAATTATTAGGCTTTTTGCTGTAATTGATATTGGTATGCAGCCAGGGCTTCCAGGCAAAATCCTGTAGTCATCTCTTCGGATCCATAGCACAACCTTTTTTTAGGACCACCATAATAAACTGCCCATCTTGACCAGCATCCAGAAGGTTTTTGCTGCTGAATTAAATATTGGACAGCGGCTTCCATCTCGGATGTGTTTATTCCGCATTGAAGTAGGGTGCTGATGCTTAATGCGGTATCCAAAATACTCTCGCCGAAAGATCCATTCGGTTTTGAGGTTTTTAAGATGCGCTGAACGATTTTATCTACTGCAGGTTTCAATTGATGTATGCCTGCCTTATAGGTTCTCGAGAAAAAGTAATAAATAGTGAAAGGGTTACGATACCAAAGATCGCAGTCTCCTTCTTTTTCCTGATCGATGATGTCCAGCATATAATCGATAATGGGGGCAGTTTCAGGGCGGTAACCGAAATAAAATAATGCGTTCGCGTTTACGGCAGCGTCAATATCATATCTTCCCGCCTCAGTGTTTCTCCAAAATAAGAAAGTCGAAATCGGATGTTTAAAAGCCCTTAAATTGAGCATCCAAAAATCCTTAATGGGTACCAGACTTGGGCGAAGGGTAAACCAGGTGTAAAATAGTCCTGAAGCATGCCTGTTGGCTAGCATAATTGCCTCATTCTGAGGATCAGCTTTCCCCAAAGCTTGCAGTACCTTTGAAGCGCATGCCGTGCTGTCTACATCGGGTGGACAAATGGGAAACAGCGGATTTAGGATAGTGAAATTGTTCCATACTCCGCCCCGCATTTTTTGATATTGTAAAAATGCAGCGCCCATTTCCAGCATCTCCTTCACTTTAGGATCTTGCTGCAACTGGAGGATTGAGTACATAATCAGGGAGGTAGGAAAAACATTGCTGTGTGGGATACACTGCTTCATTTCATCCTCGTCAGAGATGTAACAGCAAAATTCCCCATGGGGATATTGATGTTCATAAAGATAGTTGATCCCTTTTAAAATAGCTTGATCCATAATCGCTGATGAATTTTATCTGTTGTTTACACCTGATGTTGCGTCGAATTTTTATTAAACAGTTTAAAATAATGACCTTGTAATGCCATCAATTCTTCGTTTGTTCCGGATTCTACTATTTTCCCATTAGAAAGCATATAAATGTAATCTGCATGCTTTACCGCCGACTGTCTATGACTGATGACAATAGCAGATCGGTTTCCAATTCTTTCCCGGAAGGAATCGAACAATGTTTTTTCCGCATTTGCGTCCAGCGCGCTGGTGGCTTCATCCAGAATGATAAAGCGAGACTTGCTGTAAAATGCTCTTGCAATGGCTAATTTCTGCCATTGACCGATGCTCACCTCATGTCCATCCTCAAAAATTCTACCCATAATGGTTTGATAACGGTCAGGGAAAGTATCTATAAACAAGTCCGCACCTGAATTCTTAGCCGCCTCCTCAATTTCCTCTTCCCGGCGTTGCCCGTCAATATCGCCAAATCGGATATTATCCGCGGCAGAAACATTATATTTCCCGAAGTCTTGAAATACCGCACAAATTTGCTTCCTATATGCGCTGCTTTCAAAATTCCGGATGTCAATTCCATTTAAAGTGATTTCACCCGAACTCGGATCATACAACCTGCACATCAGCTTAATTAAAGTCGATTTTCCAGCACCATTCATGCCTACCACAGCCACAATTTTACCCGCGGGCATTTTGATATTGATGTCCGTTAAGGTAGGGCGTTTTGCATGAGGGTACGTGAAGCTCATGTTCTTGATTTCCAGATTGATTAAGGGGGCATCGGGTATTGGTAATGGGTTTGGTACTTCAGGTAAGCTGCTTTTCAGGTCGAACAATTCAAAAATACTTTTTACAAAAATGTTATTCTGGTAGAGTGTCGATATGCTGGTAGATAAACCCTGAAGGATGTTAAAGGCCTGAGGAAAGGCCACAAGAAATAAGGTAATATCGCCTACACTGGTACGGCCATGAATACTGCCTATAGCGATATAAGCGATACATGCAAAAAAACCAATTGCGGCAATGGTAGAGGTAATTAATTCTTTATAAGTACGCCTTTTACTGATTTTTAGTCTTCCTGATAAGAGGTCTAAGCGAATGCTGGTATGTATTTTTCTCAGGTAATTTCCTAGTCCAAAACTTCTGATTTCTTTAGCATGGGTATCTGCAGTTAATAAAGTGCTCATATAACCAGACTTTCGCTCCAAAGCAGTCTGAGCAATCCGGAGTGCATTCTGACTATCTGCAAAATTTATCCTAACCCATAAAGTAGGAATGATGAAAAGGGCTAGAATAGGGAATAGCCTCCAGTCGATGGCCACTAACATAGAAGCGATAACAACCAGGCTCATGGCATTTTTAGCAATGTCAACAATGCTGAAAACAATCATGTTGGGACGGTCGCTGCCCATATCTCTTGCCCGTTTTAAAATGTCAAAATACTCGGGACTCTCATAAAAGGAAAGGTCCAGGTCGATTGCACTTTCATGAATTTTGCTATCGATATATTCGGCTACTTCCCCTGATTGCTTTTCGGTAATATAGACCGAAATTGCTTTAATTGCTGCATAAGAAATTGCAGACAAAGCGGCAAGAACAAGGTATTTAATAACTTCCGATTCATTCTGGACATTGTTGATCCCATATTTAGAAACCGTGTCTATTAATTTCTTCAGCATATATAAGGAGGAAAAAAACAAGACACTTTCTATAACAATGAAGGCAATAGAGACCGCTGTCCATGTTTTTGAGGCTGACCAAATCAATTTTAAGATCCTTAAAAGATTCAGGTTCGTACTTAAATTATGGAGTTTAGCTAAAAATGATTTCATCATTGGATGAGGAATGGCAAAGTATAATAGTGATAAGCTGCTTTATTTTTTGATTTCCCAAAAGGACCCCTCATATCGGAAAGGTTTTAGTTGAAGGTAATATTTTTCAGGTGCGGAAATGAACTCATATTTCTTTTCATAGCTTTTCCCAAGTACAGATTCAACGCGATTTCTATCGGGGAAGTGGCATGGATAAGAAGCTTCAATTCCATAAAATACCGGTGGAACATGCTGGATCGTCACTCTATCACCTGGTTTGTCATTATAAGCGATAAAATCAAGCATGACATGTGGAATGCCAGTGCTGGTTATTTCTTCCAGCAATTGATAAGGATCTTCAAGATATTGAAGCACGTTGCAAATTAAGAAGAGCTGAACATTGTTTTCTGCTAAACATTCCTTGATCGTACTATAGAAGGTGATGTGTTCATTTTCAAATTGTTCCTTACCAGCAGCTACAAATTTTGGTTGCTCAATGATACACCATTTTAACTTTTTTAAATGCTTTAAAAAGGGGTAGTTTTGATAAAAGGTCGTGCCTAATGATCCACCAAAGTCAATCAGCGTAAGTTCATTGTTGTTCTTAGAGGCTACATATAATAAACTGCTGAGCAAAGAATAGTTCATCTGGACCTTATCATAGGCAATTCCGTCCCGTTCATAAGGGATTTCATTATTCTTTACCTTTAAAGTACTCTCTTTAATTTTGTTTAAAATATCTGCCTCATCATAACCCCGGCATTTATGCTTTGCCTCTTCATAATTTCTATAATTACCCTTCCAGCCATGTTTAAAACTATACCATTTCAGACTATGGGCAATAGGGGGGATTAATTCTTTGACGAGGTAAAACATGGTTGATGACCTTAGGAGTTGAACTTATTTATAATCTCTACTACCTGATAAATATCCTCTTTGGTATGTGCAAAGGAACAGGGTAAACTCAGTGTAGTTTGATGTATGTTACTGGAGATAGGGTAATCCAATCTGGTCAGCTTACCTTTTAAGGCAGCCTGATCTTGTGGAGCTACAGGATAATGAATTTCTGTTGCTACGCCATGATCTAATAAATATTGTTTTAACCGATCTCTTTCTGGATGTAAAATATTGAAAATATGGTAAACATGATGGAAATCAGGATCAATGTGAGGTTTGATAAAATCAGCTTTTAGTTCATTGAAATAGATTGCTGCCAAAGCACGCTTATGCTCGTTAATCTTGTCGAGAAAGGGGAGCTTAACCCTTAAAAAAGAGGCTTGTAATTCATCTAATCTGGAATTATAACCCACAACACTATTATGGTATTTTTTTTCAGAACCGTAATTCCGAAGCTGTTTGATCTGCTGATGATCTGCTGATGATTTACAAATTACAGCACCAGCATCACCTAAAGCTCCTAAATTCTTTGTAGGATAAAAGCTAAATGCCCCAAAATCCCCAAATGTACCGGCCAGTTTGTTCTTGTATTTTGCGCCATGTGCCTGCGCACAATCTTCAATAACTTTAAGTCCATGCTGAGCAGCAATCTCCATGATCGGATCCATTTCACAGCATTGCCCATATAGATGAACCACCATGATCGCTACCGTTTTTGAGGTAATTGCCGGACTGATTAAAGCAGGGTCAATATTATACGTTCTTGGATCAGGCTCAACCAATACCGGTGTTAATCCACAATGTAAGATAGATAAAATGGTTGCAATGTAGGTGTTGGAAGGCACGATAACTTCATCACCAGGATTAAATTTGCAGCATTTTAAGGAGAGAATTAAGGCATCCAATCCATTGGCTACCCCAGCAACATGCTTTTCCTGGTGGTAGCTGGCAAACTCTTCTTCAAACAGGGACACTTCTTCACCTAATATATACCAGCCTTTATCTAAAAACAGGTCGAATTTCTCGCGCAGCTTTTCTTCAAATGGTTTATTTAAAGTTTTTAGATTCTCATACGGTATCATACGGCTCATAAATATAGTCTTTAGGATCAAATGCTGTGGAAGCCAATACTAATAAAATGGCATCCGAAGAAAAGTCATGCATGACATGCCAATCTTCAGGTAATAAAAATAAGCACTTTTCAGGACTATCGAGGTCGAAAATTTCAGTTTTTGTACCGTTGTTATTTGTGATTTTGCAGGAACCTTTTATGCAAATAGCCGCCTGGTGGGTTTCGTGATGCCTGTGCCCCCCTCTGTCGGTATTGTCAACAGCGTAAATGTAAAAAAGCCGTTTAATTTCAAATGGAACCACCTGATCTAAAACCGTAAGTATTCCTCTGGAATCTTTGAATGTTTGTATGTTAACTATGTGCGCCATCTGTTAATAGGTTGTTGTCAATTAAATTTAGAATTTCAGGTTTATTGATCATGTCAAATTTTCTCGCAAAAAGCATTTTTGTGGTTTTTAAATGCTCAAAATCTGTTTCATCCAATATTTTTGGATTCGCTCCTCCGGCAGACCAATCAATGTATCTGTAATTATTATTGACAACTTTATCTTTATGTTTTGAGTTGAGAATCATGGTTTGGAAAACAAATTCATCACTTGCCCAGCAAAATGAAAAGAATTGCCTCAGTTTTTTGTCTTGTTCTACTTTATTTACCACATACATGGCTATTTCTGGACTTAGCATCCAAAACATTGATTTTCCGTAAGGATGTAATTTATAAGGTAACTTTCTGCGTGGCATTACTTTATTGATCAGCTGCTCTAACCTGTGTTTGCCCAGAAAATTATAACTGGATAAAAAGTAGTTTTCCATGCGAATCAAGCCCTCTTTCCAGTCATTTTTGATATCCCTGTAACTCAAAAACTCCTTACCAATGTTCTTCTTGAAAAAATCATGAAGGTATGCCGGTGATTTAAGCGGGTAATCCTGACCACTTAAAAAATTAATAAATTCATATCTAATTCCCGTACCCACAATTTCTTTTATACACTCAAAAGTGGCAATAACAGTGCTAAATCCAGCCCATTTTACATCTACACGGTTATTTATAAAATAAACGTTAGGTAATGACTTTAAAAATAAATGAGGATTAATGTCGAATTTTTTATCTACATGGATGTAGAAATCGAAATCAGGATGATACATATTCCTGATCATTCTTTCAGTCTGCTGAGGATTGGTATAAGTGAGGATCAGATGAGCAATACGCATGTTTAAATAAATAATTTTCTGTGGAAATATGATGCCAATATTTTAAATTTTTATAGAATATTGACTTGTGGCTAAAATATTACAATTCTAAATCTGATAATAAATCAGAAATTGCGCATAACTCAATAGTATAAAGTAAGTATTGCGCTAAGATAGCGATCCTTTAGCTAAAGGGTCATCAGAATGACTAAAATCACCGCGCTGCATTCTGGAAATTAGGAAAGGGGGAATAAGGGCCTCATTTTGTCTGAGTAATTGCCATATCTTTTTTCTAGGGACTAAATCGAATGTTTTGTTTCCGTAGGGTAAATCAACCTGCTTTCTGGTTAGATTGATGGGTTTATTATATAGAACGGCAACACGATTTTTTTTATAAAGAACTTTTAAAGTCTGGGTGGGTAGTTTGTATTTAAAAGTACGCTTAGGTACATGGTGATTTAAACATTCATAAACCATGGTATGAGGAAGGAGAATGTATAATCCCGGAGCCAGTTCGTAATCGTGATTCAGCGCCTGATCGATCGGATGTGTAATCGGTTTTAGGGATACAACACTATGCCGTGTTTCTTTAAACGATGAAGGAACAGCTCGCCAAACGATAAAAGTTACCAATACCATCACCAGGCATTTAATTGCCTTACTTATAAAACGTATGGTGACTCTATTTCTCATTCCCTGCTTACATCAGCACTATATATAATTGATTACATTCATCAGCTCGGGAAACTTCATTAAAGCTGGCACATTTATAGTTCTTTTGCAAATTAATTCATTAAAAAATGATCAATCTAAATCCTACTTTTACAGCAGATGAAACTGACCTCTATAATTTCTGTTAATTTTAACCAACCCGAGGTAACCCTAGCGTTCTTACAATCAGTCAAGAATAATACCAGTGGTTTACCTATTGAACTTATTTTGGTAGACAATGGGAGTAAAGTAGACCATGGCGTTGAATTTTTAGCTGCCTATCCAGGCCTGAAATACCTGCGTTCTGAACAGAATCTAGGTTTCGCCGGAGGTAATAATATCGGCATTAACCTCGCTTCAGGCGAGTTTTTGTTGTTATTGAACAACGATACGGAGATCAGCGATAACCTCATTCAGGTGCTAACGGAAACCATGGATAAAAATCCTGAAATTGGAATAATTTCTCCACTTATTCTTTATTATGATCAACCAGATACGATTCAGTATGCGGGATTTACGGAGATGAATTACCTCACTGCGAGGAATAAAGGGATCGGTAATATGGAAATTAATCATGGACAATATGAGAAACAGAGCAGGGAGACCGCTTTTTGCCACGGGGCGGCCATGATGTGCAGAAGGGGAGACCTTGCCACAGTTGGACAAATGGCGGATAATTATTTCTTATATTATGAAGAATTAGATTGGTGTGAACAGTTTAAGCGGGCGGGAAAAAAAATATGGTTTACCGGCCAGACAAAAATTTATCACAAAGAATCAATGAGTGTGGGTAAAGAAAGCAGTATTAAAACCTATTTCATGACCAGGAACAGAATGCTCTTCATCCGCCGAAACACCAGCTGGTTCAATACACTTCTTTTCAGTTGTTTTTATATAGGCATTGCCTGCCCAAAACAAATCCTGATCTACTTGAAAAAGGGTAGGAAAGATCTCGTTAAATGGGTGTTTAAAGGCATATTGTGGAACTTCAGCCATTCCAAAACAAGTAATTACCTGGGTTTTAAAATATAATATTAATGATTATAATCTTCTGGATCAGCATTTTTTTGATCGTATATACATTTGTGGGATATGGCTTTGTGCTCTACTTTCTGCTGAAGCTGAAAAACTTATTTGTAAAACCTTTTTCGTTTAAAGCTAATGCGGGATTACCTACAGTCAGCCTATTGGTTGCCGCTTATAATGAGGAAGAAATGATCGGGGAGAAGATCAAAAATACCCTTGCACTAAACTATCCTAAAGAAAAAATGCAGTTCATTTTTACCACCGATGGTTCTTCAGATAGCACCCCGGATCAGGTGCGCCAGTTTCCAGAAGTCACCTTGCTGCACATCGATGCCAGGGAAGGTAAAATGGCAGCCATTAAAAGAGCAATTCCATTTATCAAAGGAGAAATCGCTGTGTTCACAGATGCCAATACTTTTTTGAACAAAGACGCCATCCTGGAATTGGTAAAACACTACCAGAATCCAAAAGTAGGAGCGGTAGCGGGAGAAAAAAGAATCCTCGTACCGGAAACTGCTGATGCCAGCTCTGCCGGAGAAGGTTTTTACTGGAAGTATGAATCCCTATTGAAAAAATGGGATTATGCCTTGTATTCTGGAGTAGGTGCCGCAGGAGAGCTGTTTAGCATTCGTACTGCATTGTACCAGCCCGTAGAATCAGATACCATTATCGACGACCACATGATCGCCATGCGTATTGCGGAGAAGGGATACATCATTGCCTATGAACCCAATGCCTACGCTTTGGAAACGGCTTCTGCAGATGTAAAAGAGGAATTAAAACGTAAAATTAGAATTGCTGCGGGTGGCATGCAATCCATCTTGAGACTGAAAAAATCGGCAAATCCTTTTCATAATCCCATCTTTACTTTTCAATATTTGAGCCATAGGGTATTGAGGTGGACCATTACTCCATTTCTGCTGATCCTGGCTTTTGTCTTAAATGGAATAATTGCCGTACAAACTGGTGAATTATTTTATCAGGTGTTATTTGGCTTCCAGGTACTTTTTTACCTTTTAAGCCTCATCGGACTCTATTTTGAAAATAGAAACATCAGAATCAAAGCCCTATTTATTCCTTATTATTTCTGTGTGATGAATTACGCCGTGGTTGCAGGGATCATCAGGTATTTTAAAAAGAACCAAAGTGCAGCCTGGGAAAAGTCAAAAAGGAAGTAGTTATCAAAAAATTAAGCGTCAAAGGAAAAGGCTTGTCTAAAAGAAGATGCTAATCATTAAAAGAAACTAAGCCCATTATTCAAATTCCAGAACTTAACTTGCTGATGATGATCCATCGGAATAGCAGTACTGAGTAAATGGGTTTCTGTGGCAAAAAAGCTATCTACCTTATAATCAACACCATTTCTAAAAATGGAGCTACCTCGTGTAGGTACGTTCTGAAGCTGTTCTACAATCCCTTCGCCGGTGGCCTTTACGATGGCCTCTTTCCGGGTCCAGAGCAGGTAAAAGGTCAGGATCGGCAGTGCCGAATTGTCCACCATAGCTTGTTCTTCTTTACTAAAACAAAGATCTATTACTTCTTTATATTGAAAATATGGGTCTACATACTCAATGTCAACACCGATAGAAGTTTCACTCATTGCGATCGTAATTAGATCTTTGGAGTGGCTCACATTGAAAAATAAGCCATCCACCCCAGGCTTTTTATTCTCCTTCAAATGAAAAACAATTGCGGCTGCAGGAATACCCATAAAATGTGCCAGCAGCTTCCTTAAAAAGTATTTGCGGACAGTATAATTTTCCCTGCTCTGCTGATGAAGAAATCTGGCTGCTTTAGCCAGTTCCTCTGTAGATAATAACTCTTTTGGGTCAATCTTTTTAAAAAAATCGCTGGCCTTAATTTTAAAAATATGTACACCATCTTTGATAGACAGTGCTTGTCCATCATAAGGAAACCATTCAATCGGCCCCTTCAGCAAGTAATCAATGCTTGGTTCCATTATATTTTATTTAATGCATCCTGTAAAATTCTGGCAAACTCTTCATTATTTGGAGGGTATAAAAATGTCTCATGGTCACCTGGAACATCATGACGTTCTATGCCTTTATTTGCATATTTGGCCCAGCCAAGAGAATGATTGTCATCCAGATAATACAACCTTTTCTTTACGGTAAACAGACTGATTTTTACATTCTCCGTCACCATAGTATAATGGTTATGGGCTTGATCATAATTGCTGTAAATCTCCTTTTCATAAGGACTAAAATGCAAGGTGTAATCCTCGCCCAATGGTACTTTCGTATCGCTCAACCGGCGTTTGATCATTTGTAACTGATAACGCAGTGTTTCTCCGGGATGACGGAAAAGGGAACCGATGATAAACGGAATTTTATAAAATTGTCTCTTTATCTTGTTCCATAATTTAACAGATTTAGGAACCGAACTGCCTACATCTCCAGCATAAGTATCAAGAATCCCCAAGAATTTCACCTCTTTACCCATTTTTGTCAGCTGTTTGGCCATCTCATATACGATAAAACCACCCAAAGAATAACCGGATAAATAATAAGGCCCTTTTGGGTGTACCTTTATCACTTCCGACACATACACGGCTGCAATTTCCTCAATACTATTGTAAAGTGGGGTTTCCCGATTTAATCCCAAGGCCTGTAAGCCATAAAGTGGCTGGTCTTCATCCAGGTATTTACTCATAGATTGGAAAACCAGCACATTTAATCCACCGCCATGAACCATAAACAATGGATTTTTACTCCCTGAAGTTTTAATGGGTACCAAGGCATCCCATTGTGCTTCATGTTCATCTGAATTCAGCTTTTTCGCCAGCTTTTGAATGTTTGCATTTTCAAAAAGAGTGGCTAATGGCAATCTCTTTCCTGTTTCCTTTTCAATTGCAGCCATTACCTTTACTGCAAGTAAAGAGTGACCACCAAGTTCAAAAAAGTCGGCAGTAGTATCCATATATTCCAGGCCAAGCACCGCCGACCAGATGTCGAAAATCAGCTGCTCATTCTTATTCTGAGGCAATTCCCTCGTTTGCCATTGGTTTTCTGACTTTGGTTGAGGCTTAGGAAGTGCTTTCTTATCAATCTTATGATTAGGGGTAAGTGGGAAAGCTTTCAAAGCAATGAAATCATTCGGAACCATATAATCCGGAAGATCACGTCCCAAAATTTCCTTCCATTCCGCAATCGTTTTTTTAGAAAGGAAAAGCTCGTTTGTGGAGATCGGAGTCTTCGCAAAATCTGAAGGCTGAGCAGTCTGGAAAAGCCCTGCCATCGGATTTTCAGGGATCAGCAAGGAATTTCCCTCCTTAATGAACAACACATCATAACGGCCATCAGTGCCATCGGAACTCCAGCGGATATGGGTATTATAACCCATCCTGGAACCTAAATCCCAAAATTCATCAGGGGAAATACCTTGTTCTAGTTCTGCCATCTGCTGCTTTATCTCGCCAACCAAGGCTGTCGCTGAGGCCGATTTCATCCATTCAAACAGGACGTAATCTTTAGCCGTCCGCGAATTGAATACTCCGTTTATCGCAATCGAAGCTGCGCTTTCTTTTTTAAGTAAGGCAGTCAGCGCAGTGATGTTTTTTACCTCTTCCCAGTGCTTTGTTAGAGTTGGAGCTATAGTTTTATGATCAGAATTCACATAAATCCATACATCATAATGGTATTTAGTGGTCTCATTTAAAGATGAGCCTCTTCTCAATTGTACATCTACACCAGAAATTTCTGGCATTATTTTCGGCAATAAATAGAAAAATGCTGGATCAGCTACAAACTCATCCTCGATTCTTACCCGGTTGCTCACTACTTCCTGAAAATCAGGAAGCGAAGTACTGTCTTTTGCATTGGCCAGATAATCCATCGCATGATACATCGTAAGGCTGTTTTTGCCTTGCATATCCCCAATAAACAAACAGCCGCCTTTTTTTAAACGTTGTAAAGCAGAACCGATCACTTTGAGAAAGTAATTGGTGTCTGGAAAATATTGGGCCACACTGTGAATCAGGATCAGGTCGAAGGAAGCACCATTCATCCCACTGAAATCATCCGCAGCATTAGCTCTTGTGGTAACATGAGCCCATTTTTCCGGATGTGCATCCAGTTTTTGCTGTAGTTTCCCGATCGCTGTTTCTGCATAATCTGTGGCCAGATAAGAAGTTGCAAAAGGAGCAAGTTCAAACATCAGCTGACCACCGCCACTGCCAATTTCTAAAATATCCTTTGCTTTTAATGCCTTAATTCTTTGCGCTGAAACCTCCAGCCATTCCGCTGCCTGTTCTACCAGGCTATCACTATTTTTCCATTGTTCCAGCAAAATACCATCAATCTTTTGTTCCGATTCCGCTTTTCCTGCTGATGATTGTGCGGCCATATCGTAAATGGTATCCCATCGGTCTTTCCAGGAAGGCGTGGTATTTTTGGATTCCAAATCTTCTGGAACTACATAAGCAACCAGTCGGGGTTCAGACAATTGGTCTGCTCTGGCCAATACAACTGCTTGTTTTACATCTTTCAGCTCGCTTAAGCAATTTTCAATTTCCCCAAGCTCTATCCGGTGACCACGGATTTTTACCTGTTGATCAGACCTGCCCAGGCAGATAATTTCCCCATCTTCAGTAAACTTCCCGAGATCGCCAGTTTTATAAAGTCTGCTGCCAGCCTTTCCACTAAAAGTATCCTTAATAAATTTTTCGGCGGTTAGCTCCGGCTGATTCAAATAACCAGCGGCCAACCCCGCACCACCAATTAAAATTTCCCCGATATTTCCCGGAGGAACCAATTGTCCGGTTTCATTTACCAGATAGATACTGGTGTTGTGTATCGGTCTGCCAATACTGATCAGCTCATCATCTTTTGTAATCTCTTTTACAGTCGACCAGATGGTCGTTTCCGTAGGCCCATACATATTCCATAAGGACGAACATCGCAATAGCAATGCATTAGCCAGGTCTTTAGGGAGTCCTTCTCCACCACACAATACCTTTAAATTAATCGAACTTGTCCAACCTGATGCAATCATCATTCTCCAGGTAGAAGGAGTGGCCTGCATGATCGTAATCTGATGCTCCCGAATCAGATCTAACAGTAAGCGCCCGTCTCTGGAACTTTCCGTATCACATAAAACCAATTCTGCACCGGTAATCAGCGGCAAGTACAATTCCAGGCCTGCAATGTCAAAAGAAATTGTGGTGATGGCCAGTAAACGATCCAAAGGACTAATTCCTGGAAGGGATTGCATGCTGAGTAGGAAATTAACGAGGTTAGCATGCATGATCTTTACCCCCTTAGGTTTTCCTGTGGAGCCAGACGTATATAATATATAGGCCAGATCAGTACCAGAAAGTGGAACTGTCCAGCTTTTAGTCGGACAATGCGCTAAGGACGGCCAAAGATCTTCTATGACTAACTCTTCCGATTCAGACTCATATTTACCTTGATGCGCCTTGGAAACCAATAGCATTTTTGCCTTGGAGTCCTCCAGCATATACACAATCCGATCATGCGGGAAATCCGGATCCAATGGCAGATAGACTCCGCCAACCTTAAGGATTGCCAATAAACCAATCACCATCTCTATAGAACGGTCACTCGCAATCGCAACAATATCGCCGGTTTTGATCCCCTTATCCTGTAAATAGGAAGCAAACTGATGAACCCTATCTATCAGGTCCTGATAGGTCAATTTTTCCTTTTTAAAAGTAATCGCTTTCTGATCATGGAATTTTAAAGCGGCCGCTTCCACCAATTGCAATAAATTCGCATCACTGTCGAAATCAACATCCGTTTGGTTCCATTGCTTCAGTTGAGCTAGCCATTGCTCCGAATTGGCCAGGCTATGCGCCTGTATGGTTTTGGTCGGGTCTGCAACAAATTCTTTCAGCAGCTTTTCAAAATCCCTGGCCATCTGCTCCATGGTAGCTGCAGTAAAAAGCTGGGTATTATAAGTCCATTCTAAAGTAAGTCCATTTTTAGAACTGGTCGCATTTAAAAATAGCTCAAATGTCTCATAAGCTCTTGGATTAGAAATCAGCTCATAACTCAATTGATCAAAGGACACCGAATTGTCCATGCCCATGTCAATATTGAAAACTACTGGAACCAGTGGAACCCTGGAAGGGTCTCTTGGTATATTCAGTGCTTTTACCAATTGCCCAAAAGTGAACTTCTGATGGTCATAAGCATCAAAAAAAGCTTTTTTCCTGTTCTTTAGGTAGCTGCCGAATGATACATCCGGATCAATCCTTGTTTTTAAAGGAAGTAGGTTCACACAATGGCCAACCAAACCGAATTTCTCTGTTGCCGCTTGTCCGGCAGCAGGAAGCCCGACTACCAGTTCCTGTTGATGGGTTTGCAGGTATAAGAATACCTCAAAAGCACTCAGGAGGGTATTTACCAAGCTGGCGCCTGATGTTGCCCCCATCTTTTTCAGCTGTGCCACCATTTCTTTAGAAAGATGCAGGTCAAACCGTGATGCTTTATAGGTTCGGAGTGCCGGTCTTGGGAAATCCGTAGGAAGATCCAAGACCGGGACATGGTCACGATACAGATCCAGCCAGTAATTCAAAGTTTCCTGGTATTCCGGACTATGCTCAAAAGCCATCATTTCAGCAGCATAATCGCTGATTTGAGGGGCAGGACTAAGAGCTAGGGCTTTACCCTGAACTTTTGAATTGTAAATTTTACTCAGGTCTTCCAGAAATACTCCGGTAGACCAGCCATCACTAATAATATGGTGTTTAACAATCGTAAAAAAATGATGGGTCTCGCTAAGTTGATGTACAAACAATCGCAGCAATGGGCCTTCCTGTAAGTCAAAAATGAGCTGCATTTCCTGTTCAATAAAGCCATTCAGTACCAACTTCTGATCGCTTTCCTGAGTAATATCAAAAACTGTAAGCGCAATTGGCAATGTTTTATAGATGATCAGCGTTTCTCCATTCGGACTTACGGTAGCACGTAGGGCCTCATGTCTATCCACCACTTCTTGTAATGCAGCAGTAAAATGATCCAGCTGAAACGCACCCTCAAGATCCAAAGAAACAGATTCATTGTAAGCCAGATTTGCTGCTGCTTCCCCAATCATGCAGGACAGCCAGATTTCTTTCTGTGGCTCATTCGTGAACACAATCTTTTCAATCTCCTTCTTTTCTTCAAAGGGGTCAAAATCAACTGGTATAAAAGTATATAAAGACATTAAATTTCTTGTTTAATTTACCTGAAGATATTTCCCTGGATTCTTTTCATCCTCAACAAACCAAGCTGGGTTACCTTCTTTATCTTTCCCCAATCTGGCATTTGGTACTGGCGGACTATTAAATATATCCATTTTTGCCGGTATTTTTTCC
Source organism: Pedobacter polysacchareus (assembly GCF_019802255.1). Classification (GTDB taxonomy): domain Bacteria; phylum Bacteroidota; class Bacteroidia; order Sphingobacteriales; family Sphingobacteriaceae; genus Pedobacter; species Pedobacter polysacchareus. Next base: position 402,718 of record NZ_JAHYSS010000005.1, read on the forward strand.
GTTTCTGCAGGATGGCTATATATCGGAATAAATCCAGCCTTTTTAAGCTCCATCAGGCTGTCTTCGAAACTGTTAATGATCTTGTCAATGTCGCCCTGACTATGAGCAGTGGTCAGGAAGCAAGAAAATCCTTCCAATATATGGATGCCTTTTAAACGCATTAGCGTAAAGAACAACTCCGTATAGGCATAGTCTTCTAAGAACTTAACTCGCCATAAAGAACCAAACTGCGCAATAAACATCGGAACATCCAGTTTCTTAATGATGGCGTTTAAAGTATCCGCAATGTATTTTGTTTGATCATTTAAGCCCGACTGTAATCCCGGACCTTGTTCCTTCATATAGGTCAAAGAAGCTTTAGCTGTAGCCAATGCCAATGGATGACGTACAAAAGTACCTGCAAAATAGGTGACGCCAATTTCAGGAATAGAGTCATCACCATATTGCCAGAAACCACCATCCAGTGCATCCATAAACTTCCTCTTTCCGGCAATTATCCCAATTGAAATTCCTGCTCCAGCTACTTTTCCGTAAGTACCCAGATCAGCCTTGATGTCAAATAGTCCTTGTGTACCGCGAGGGTGGAAACGGAAGCCGGAAATAACCTCATCAAAAATTAAGGCCGTCCCAGCTTCTTCAGTCAGGGTTCTCAGCGATTTCAAAAAGGCAATCGGCTGAAATTCCGGTCTCCGGCTCTGCACTGGCTCTACCAATACAGCAGCAAGCTCATGCGCGCGTTCCTTGATAATCCTTAACGATTCGTCCGTTCCATAATCCAGAATCAGCATATTTTGTACAGCTTCGGGCATAATACCTGGTGCCGCAGGAAAAGATTTCAATTTTTTACTGCCTCTCACAATCACTTCATCCACAATTCCATGGTAGGAACCGGTAAAAGCAACAATTAAGGAACGGCCAGTTACAGTACGTGCAATTCTCATGGCCCCCAAAACTGCTTCCGAACCCGTATTACAAAGTGCAGAACGGTCGAAATCAGTAAACTCACAAATCAATTTACTCACTTCTCCGGCAAGCTCATGCTGCGGACCAATTTCATAACCCTTTTCAATTTGATCCAGCAAGGCATTTTTAATGACATCAGGCTGATACCCCAGCATATTTGAACCGAATCCATTGAGGGCATCGATATACTCGTTTCCATCCAGATCCCAGAATTTGCTGCCTTTAGATTTATTGATTACAATAGAATAAACCAGTTCTTTAGTTGCCGGTTTAAATCCGGAAACAACCCTTGGATCGGCCATGTGCGACCTGTTTTCCTGGGTATAGCGCTTGCTGGATGCAGTCTTTTGTGTATAACGGGCGGTCAGGTCGTCCAAATAGGCTTGCTGTGCGGGGCTTAAGGCCGCAGATTGTTTCTCTATTTTCGGACTGGCACCAAAAGGTTTTTTAATTTCTACCAACTCTTCCGGTGTTAAGTCCGGAGTTTTTCCATTCCTCAATGTCAGCGCCTCTTGTGGCGGTACAGGAGGAGTCACCATCACAGATACGCTGTTTTGCGCAATCGGAGCAGGGCTGCCTTGCAATAAAGCGACTTGTCTAGCCAATAATTGGATTTGCTGACTGATCAAATCTATCGCAGCAACAGAATTTTGCGGGTGATATCCTACATGGTTTCCATTTGAGGAGGTATTCCATGAATTTACTGCTGGAGCCGTTGGAGGAGCAATACTAGCTGAGGACACAGCTGTAGCATTTTCAGGAGGCAATTGCTGGTCAAGATAATTGGCCAGTAATTCCAGATTACTAAACTCCTCATTCAACTGGCGAAAAGTAACCGGTACTTGGAAACTCTTCTTTAAAGCAATTGCAATCTGGGTTAACAGCAGGGAATCTAATCCCATTTCTATAAAGCTCATCTCCGCAGAAGCGTCCTGCATATCGATTCCTGAAGTGTTTTCCAGAATGTCTTTGATCTGACTAATTAAGGATTGCTTTCTCATTACTGCTGTAGTTTGTTGGTTTGATGAAATTTGGCTTTCTTCTACTGGATTAAAAGTAAAAGGAGCATTAAAATTGGTTGAAACAGGCGCTTCGACCCAGTATTTTATTTTATTAAAGGCGTATGTAGGCAGGTCAACTAACCTGATGCGTTTTTCTTCTTTATAAAATGCAGTCCAATCAGGTTGGTATCCATTTAGCCAAAGCTGGCCAAATGCCTTTAATAAGCTATGGTAAGCTGATTCCTGGTCTTTTGGCATTTCCAGGGAACTAATGATCAGGTTGTTTTTTCCTTGTGGCTGCTGACGTAAAAATGTGGCGGTGGCATTGCCAGGTCCCATTTCAATAAATGCTTTTCCAGGGTTTTCTGCTAGTAATTCAGCTGCAGCATCGTCAAATAAGACAGACGAACGAAGATGGTTTGCCCAATATGTAGGATCCGTAGCCTCCTGATCTGTCATTTTTCTCCCTTTTACAGTCGAATAGATAGGGATCAGCGGAGCATTGAACTTCAATTGCAGCAGCTCTTTTGTGAAAGGTTCCAGCACAGGATCCATCATATAAGAATGGAAAGCATGACTGGTATGCAGTAACCTGTTGGCGATTTCTTTTTCATTTAACAAGACACTAAATGCGGCAATGGCATCATCCGGTCCTGCCAATACACAAAGGTCTGGGGAATTGATGGCCGCAATAGCAATTTCGGCTGGAAGCAAGGGTCTTAATGTCTCTGCTTTTTCACGTACCGAAAGCATACTTCCACCAGGAAGCTCACTCATGAGCTGTCCCCGCGTGGCGATGATGTTTAAAGCGTCGGGCAGGCTGAGGACACCCGCAAAATGCGCGGCTGCAAATTCCCCAATGCTATGACCAATGAAAGCGGAAGGTAAAACACCCCAGCTCATCCATAATTTACCCAAAGCATAGCCGATCATAAACAAGGCTGGCTGACTATATTTCGTGTTTTTCAACTGCTCTTCCGCGGCCTGGTTGATTTCCTGAGGATAGATAATGTCTAAAAGGCTTTCCTGTAATTTAGGCATCAAAATCGCATTACATTCCTCCATCGCCATGCGAAACACAGGTTCATGGTCATATAGTGCTTTTCCCATGCCTGGGAATTGTGCCCCTTGTCCGGGGAATGTGAAAACCACTTCTCTGATGGTTCCAGGGTTTTTCTTGGTTTGTCCAGCAGCTAAGCTATTGCCCAGTTCTATTTTAAGGGATTCCAGATCTGCAGCCAGTACAAATCTTCGGAATGGAAATGATTTTCTATGTTGGTTTAAAGTGTAGGCAATGTCTGGAAGGGCTAAATCAGAATCATTGGCCAGGTAGGCTGCAAGCTTTTCTCCATATTGATTTAAACTCTGTTCGTTTTTAGCAGACCAGCTGATCAGTTGCAATGGGCGAGAAGGGCCAGCAATTGGGCTCGCCGAAACCTGATTGGCGTGTGATTCCAGAATGATATGCACATTGGTACCGCCAACGCCAAACGAGCTGACTCCTGCAAGGCGATGTTGGCCTCCCCAGTCCGTCAGCCTTGTATTTACAATAAAAGGGCTGTTCTCAAAGTCTATATTCGGATTTGCATGTTCATAATTTATACTGGCAGGAATCTGCTGGTGATAAAGGGCCAGACTAGCTTTAATCAATCCGGTAACGCCTGCCGCACAGGTCAGGTGGCCGAAATTGCTTTTTACCGATCCAATCGCACAGTATTGTTTCTTTTCCTGCAGACCAAAAGCCAGGTTTAATCCTTCAATTTCTATCGGATCACCTAATGGAGTTGCAGTGCCATGGGTTTCTATATAGCTGATCTTTGCTGGATCAACACCTGCATCATCAATGGCCATTCTAATGGCAGCAGCCTGTCCTTCTGCACTTGGTGCGGTAAAACTGCCTTTGCCACCACCGTCGTTGCTAATTCCTATCCCTTTAATTAAGGCGTAGATCTGATCTCCATCTCTTAATGCCGCAGCTTTGCTTTTCAATAAAACAACGCCAGCACCATCACTAAAAACAGTGCCTTCGGCTGCGGCATCGAATGGCCGGCAATGACCGTCATTGCTCAGCATAGCACCTTCTTCATAAAGATGGCCTACATTCACTGGAGCATTAATGGTGGCGCCACCGGCAAGTGCCATTTCGCATTGCCCGCTTCTAATGCTCTGTACGGCTTGTGCAACGGCCAGTAGGGAAGTAGAACAGGCAGATTGAACGTTGACTGCCGGTCCTTTTAGATTGAAGGTGTAAGCGGTTCTGGTAGCCACATAATCTTTATCATTGACGGTTACCACCTGGAACCTGCCTACATTGTCGATCAGATCTGAATTGGGCAATACATTATTGGCATAATAGGTATTCACACGGACGCCGGCAAAAACACCGGTTGGCCCTTCGTAATTGCCAGCTGCATAGCCGGTTTTTTCCAATACCTGCCAGGCAATTTCTAAAAATATACGCTGCTGCGGGTCCATTAGCTCAGCAAGCTTTGGTGTAATGCCAAAGAATGCGGCATCAAAGCCCTGTACCTCTTTTACAATTCCTCGTGCTTTTACATAATCAGGATGATTCCTGATTTCTGCAGGAAAGCTCGGATCAAGTTCCTCCTCTGTAAAAAAGGTGGTGCTTTCTTTTCCGGCTTTCAGGAGTTCCCAAAGTTCAGCTACGCCATCTGCACCTGGAAAACGACCGCTCATACCAATTACCGCAATATCGCGGTCCTCATTGGCTAAAATGTTACTCTTCTTAAAAGTAGTCAGGCTTTCCTTTCCATCGAGAAAGGCAGCAAGGTCTTTTATAATTGGAAACTGATAAAGTCTGGTGATCGCCAGATGTATACCATGACGGGTTTTTAATAAGGCAATGGATTTTTGAGCCAGCAGGGAATTGCCTCCAAGCTCAAAAAAGTTATCTTCAATACCAACTCTACTCAGGCCAAGAATTTCCTTCCAGATTTCTGAAATCTGATTTTCTCTCTCATAATTGGGCGCTTGATAGGGATTGCTCAATAGGCTGGTCACATCTGGATCAGGTAAAGCGGCTTTATTCACTTTTCCATTCGGACTAAAAGGTAAGGCTTCCAGCTGTACAATCAGCTGTGGCACCATATAATTAGGTAGTTTGCTTTCTAAATAGCTGATCAGCGTTTTCTTGTCGTAGTTTTCATGAACCACTACATAAGCAATCAGTCTTTTATCACCCAGCTGATTTTCTCTCGCCAGAATGACACCTTGTTTGATGCCTGGGGCAGTTTGCAGAATGCTTTCAATCTCTCCGAGCTCAATTCTGTAGCCTCTGATTTTCACCTGATCATCAATACGACCCAGGTATTCAATCTCTCCATCTGCACGTTTTTTACCAAGATCGCCGGTCAGGTATAAACGTGCTCCGGGTTCATTGGAAATGAAATCTTTTACAAAACGTTCTGCAGTGAGTTCCGGGCGGTTCAAATAGCCACGTGCCAAACCAGAGCCACCTATATAGATTTCTCCTGGTTCATCGGTTCCAGCCTCCTGAAGTTCGGCATTGAGCACATATACTTTTGCATCACTAAAGGGCTTGCCAATTGGGATGGTATGTTGATATTCGGTGTTTTCATTAATCAGGTGCAGCAGTTTTCCAATGGTGGTTTCTGTAGGACCATAGTGGTTTACCATGCGGCAGGTATTAGATAGGGGACTGTTGATTTCGTTAACCATGCTGGCACTCAATGCTTCGCCCCCAAATATCAGCAGTTTTGCAGGCATTAAATCAATGCCATCTAGCGCCAGTGACTTCCAGTGGGATGGTACAATTTTCAGACAGTCTATCGCCTGATCCTTGAAATAAGGATGGATATATTCAGGGGTATTAAAGTTTTCTTTACTGAAAAGGTGTAAGGTGCCGCCAAGGGCTAAAGCGCTAAATATTACGGTATTTCCAAGGTCGGTAGCCATAGTGGCACCTACTGCATAGTTTTTACAGTTGGATAGGGGTAAATGAGCAGCTAAGCCAAGTATATAATCTGTTAAAGAATGATGTTCAATCAATACCCCTTTAGGAACTCCTGTAGAGCCTGAAGTATAGATGACATAAGCAATCTGATCTGGAGAAACAGCAATCTCGATAGCATCGTTTGAAAATTCAGCCGTGATGCTCCACTCATCGTCCACCAGTAAAATTGGTAATCCTGAGGCTGCAGATAGAAAAGGTAAAGACATCAAATCCGTAATGACCATTGCCGCATGGCTATCCTGAACCATATATTTCATACGTGCCACCGGAAATTCTGCATCAACAGGAACATAGGCAGCTCCGGCTTTGAAAATGCCTAAAATACTGATGAGCATATTTAAAGGGCTATTCAGGCAGATAGGGATGAGGCTTTCTTTAGTTATACCTTTACCTATTAAATAATGGGCAAGGCGATTCGAAAGCTGATCCAGTTCCTGATAACTTAGGGCATGATCCTCAAATACGACTGCAGAATGATGGGGCGCTTTTTTGACCTGTTCAGAAAATAAGTCCAGAATGGTATTTCTATCCGTAAAATGGGAGAGGCTATTCATATCGATTGACATTTAATCTCTTTTAATATTTGATTATTCAGCAAAAAACAGGCTTATTTTTTTAAAATTAATAAGATTGATGGAAATTATACATTCTGCCATGATCAAAAATACTAAAATAGCCGGTTTATTTTCAGGCAAATAAATGCCTGAGGAGTATGCAGCAGGAGTAACTGCGTGTACGTTAGTAAATAGCAAGGTCTGATTGTCTGTGAATATGGCCTCCTTTTAGGAAAAGGAATGAAATGCAGGGCCGTAATTTTTTTTGTAAAAAAAGAAAAAAATTCCCGCTTATTAAACAGGAAGGTAGATTAACGTGGATTAATGCCTGATATTGTGGTGTAGTGTACCCAATAGTGTACAAAAAAAGCCGCTAAACAGCAGCTCTCTTATTTTTTTATTTCTTTTCGGGTCCTTTTTCTGGTGCCTTTTCCGGTGGAGTAGATACAATCTCTCCGAATTCATTCACATAAGCCATCATGCTTTCTAGATCACCACCAGTAGAATTTTGTTGACGCTCTTGCTTGCGATGTTCTTTATCTTCTTTTTTCTTCTGCCTGTTTTTTTCTAGTTGCTTCTTCATGAAGGTAGCCTGAGATTTAGCCATAAATTCAATGTATTAGTTAAAAAATAACCTTCTCCTCTGGTTTTACCTATTCTTTAATGCCTGATTACCTGAGTCCCCTATGGATCAATAATGGCTAGAATGTAATTTAATTCTCGGGAGGCAACGGATCAGCAACCTGGAGAAATTGAAACCTAATCAATCGAATTGATTAGTGGGTAAGTAGAAAGAGAATAGTTGTAATGATATCCCGTTTCATGCAAATATAAACAATTTTATGTTCATAATCAATTCTCTGAGCGGTAAAATGATGGTTCTTGAAGAAAGCAGGTGTTTAAACGCCTTTTGATGCTTAATATGAATGAATCTAAATTGCATTCTCTAGCCTCTTTTGAGCTTTCAATTTCTATTTTTGTCAAAAATTTAAAAGATGTCAAAAACAAAACTAACCATAAATAACAACGGATCTGTAAAGATCGAAGGGGACTTTGAAATTGTAGATATGCAGGGAAATGAATACAATTTGCAAGGTAGAACAGCCTTGTCGATCTGCCGTTGTGGATTATCTGCTAACAAACCTTTCTGTGATGGTGCTCACCGTGGTCATTTTGAGCATGAAGCCGTAGCATTCGCACTTCCTCCGAAAAAAGTATAAGCAGGGAATCATCAAAAATTATAAAAAAGGGTGTTCAATTAGGTTTGAGCACCCTTTTTGCGTTAGTAGGAATACTGTTGGATATTGGGTTTAACTGTGTTCAGCCTTGCTAGTTCTTTAGCAAGGCTTTAAATTGGGGCTGGCGGGGCATTTGGCCCTAGCAAAGCCCTAGTAGCTGCCTGCCAGAGCTCTGGTAGGGCTTTGCTAGAATTGAACTGTCCTATACTGGAATAAACTTACATTGTAAGCTCAGTTGTTTCGGTTAGGGATAGAAATATAGCATACCAGAAGAAAGGATTAAGTACCTTTTATTTGCTAAGCGTTAAGGTATAGCTTGCGCTGATTTTAGCTTTGATGGTATCCGTGATTGATTTTCTGGGTTTAATCACCATTGTGTAGGTTAAGCCTCCATCATTCAAATAGCTTTTTAACAACTCTTTGTCCATAACCTGGGTCAGGCCGAAATTTGTAGAAATTGCATCAACAGAAGAGGTATTGATGAATTTGGCCAGACTATCTGTCTTACTGCTGCTCACTAAATTTACCCTTACAGATCCGATATTGCTGAAATTATTTTTCACACTTACACTGTCCTTAACCTTGGGTACATAAGTAAAGCTGAAGTTTGAAAGTCTGGCAGTTTGGATGTTGTTTACGCTGAAGTTCTCTCCTCCCAGGTCGGCAATTGCAGCCTGGATATTTACGGTGGTTGGAAGATTCTTGATGACAACAGAGTCTCTGTTTACTAGCATAGGAGGGATGCTGATGAGTATCGTGTCGGGCTTAATAATGACATCCCGCTGGATGCTTTCCGAAACTTTATTGCAAGCTGAAAATGCCAGTAGAAGAGTAACTGCTATTAAAAATAAGTTCGTTTTCATGAAGGCAAAAGTAAACATTAAGCGGCAGATTTAGGAACGCTCTTTTGGAAGATGTGATACGAAGAAAGCGGCTGGAGATCCTGCTGGATTGCCAGCAGCATAAGCATCTGAAATGGACTGCTGTTTTCTTTCTGAATTGTTGTTTTGAGCTAGAAAATAGGAGGGATGTTTTGCTTTTTTATGTGCTTAATTCCTTACCTTGTCAGGAGCTCCTGATCGCTGCTTTTTATCTTTAAAAACTCAAAACCTCCCTAATATTTGGCTAAAATTGGCACCCATATAATGTTTTGTTGGTTGTTTTAACTGGTTGTTTTTCAGTGCTATTAAGTGTATATAGTTGATCTTTAGCTAAAGATTAGATAAATTTTGAGTCTATTTTTTTTACTATTTTACAGAATTTAATTCTGTATGCCTATTTATGTTGCTGTATGGCAATTAGTTAGGTGTGTTTTGTTTGATTAATATTGTTGACGTTGGTAGGCTGCCGAAAAATCGGTTCTCATCTCCTTAAACCTGGCGACAACAGTTGCGATGAATGCCTCGTCAAGGATCTGGAAAATCTCATTTGCGCCACCTCCTGTAAGGTCTAGTTCGGATAATTTATAGCTCTGCTCCAGTCCACCCTGCTCGAACTTAATGATGTATTTTTGGTTCATATTGAACAAGGTGATTTTGCATTCCGGGTGTGGTAGTTCTGCGATTACTCTCATGTGATCAGTTGTAAAAAGGGCCGTCTTTACCTAGTTGGAAGACGGCCTTTTGGTGTCATATTTAGATTAAAGTTTAACGCCCATTTCCTTAATCAGGTAATCGGCTTTGTCGATTTTTGAAGCTACCCATAAGACGTAACGAATGTCTACGCCAATAGATCTGCTGTAGCTTTCATTCCAGGCATAATCATTAATGGTAGCGCCATAAGCACGGTCAAAGTTGACTCCAATTAGTTCGCCTTTGGCATTCATAATTGGTGAACCTGAGTTTCCACCTGTGGTGTCCATGTTGTATAAGAAAGCTACAGGAACATCATTCAGGTCTTTTTTAGCGTAAGGACCGAAGTCTTTAGCATCCCATAAGGCTTTAATTTGTGCAGGATAACCAAAATCTGGGTTTCCAGTAGTTCCTTTTTCCAAAATACCTTTAACGGTGGTGTAAGGCCTCATGTAAGCAGCGTCTGCTGCCCAGTATCCTCTTACATATCCGTAAGTAAGACGTAAAGTGCTGTTGGCATCCGGAATGAAATCTTTCTTCATGAATTTCTCTTTTACATTCACGTAATCACCCATTAGCTTGTTTAAAAGGCCGTCTCTGCGGTCCTTTTCAGGCTTTAATTCCGTGATTTGCTTAGCAATGTCTTGCTCAAAAAGCAATAAGCCGTCGTTATAGTCGGCAATTGATTTAGGCGATTTTAACAAGTTGTTCATCACATAAGATTCGTCTTTAAGCTTGCTGAGGCCGATGCTGTTGTCTATGAACTGGTCAATAACAGCGTTGCTATTCGTTCCTTTGCTGGTGATTTTATTCACTGCAGTTACTTTTTGATTCGGATTGAAAGCTGCGGCATCCGTAAGCATTCTTTTGAAGATTTTCTTGTCTACATCAATATCATATGCCTCATAATTTGCTGCTAAGCTCTGTTTAAGCTTATTGATGTTCTGATCAAAGAAAGCTTGCTTTTGTGCTGCAGGCTGAGCATCAAGCGCAGCTTTGAAGTTGTTGATATTTCTGGAGACATTTAATAAACTAGTCGAATTGTAGATTTGTGAGAACCATAAGTCTCTCTGCGCATCGCCATTGATGATTTTGTACAGGTTGTCAATATCGCTCATTAAACTGCCGTATTTTGCTTTTACATCTACATTGCTGTTGATGAATTGGGCCAATGCAGCGTCTTCCTGTTTCTTTTGGCCAATCAGGTCAATGCCTTTTAAGCCTTGAAGTTTGCCTCTGTAGTTTTTCAATACATTGGCGTTTCTTTTGATTCTGGTCGCCAGTTTGAGCTCTGTAGTTTTATTCTTCTTGCCTGCATTTTCCATGGTGGTATTCTGGAAATCATACAATTCAGAAGTGTATGGCAATACAAATTGCTGCTGATATTGGATAAATTCAGCTGGACGGTGGCGGAAAGTTCGTCCTGGATAGCCTAAAATAAATACGAAATCTTCCTCGTTAGTTCCATTCGGATTTACTTTAAGGAATTTCTTAGGGCTGTAAGGTACGTTGTCTTTCGAATATTTAGCTGGAGAACCATCCTTAGCTACGTACGCGCGCATGAAAGAGAAGTCTCCAGTATGACGAGGCCATACCCAGTTGTCTGTCTCCCCTCCAAATTCGCCAATCTGACGGTTTGGAACGTATACCAATCTCACATCCTGTATGGTCTTGTAACGGAAAAGAACATAGGTCTTTCCGATAAACATTTCAGATACTTCTGCTTTGATGCTTGGGTCTTTTTTCTCTGCTTCCAATGCAATGTTTTTCATTGCATTGTTGATGATTTGTAGTCTTGAAGCGGGATCTTCTACCTGTGCTGCAGCGCCTAAAACTTTATCTGATACATCTTCATAACTGTCAGTAATACGACAGGTTAGTCCTTTTGCTTCAATTTCTTCTTCATGTGATTTGGCTACGAATCCGTTGGTCAGGTAATCATGCTCTGGTGTGCTCGCCAACTGTACTGCGCTGAAAGCACAATGGTGATTGGTGATGATCAATCCTTCACCAGAAACAAAGGATCCGGTGCATCCGCCTACGTTCACTAAGGCGTCTACCAGGCTGGTGCCATTTGGGTTGTAAATTTCATTTTGATCTATCTTTAAGCCTGCTTTCTTTAGGTCAAGTTTGTGAATCTCGCTCAAAGGAAACATCCCTTCATCCCAGGGTTTGTAGCCCGATTGGATCACGCCAAAGGCGAGCAGGGAAGTGATTAATAAGATTTTCTTATTCATTTCGATGGTGTATGTGATTATAAAACCCCAAACTTAGATAAAATATGGCAAACAAAAGGATCGGGCTTTTGTATCTTTGGGTATTCAATAGATCCAGATATGGCAGAAGATTTAAAAATTATAACCGCTACTGATAAAGCGGAGCAATACCGTTCCTTAATCCCTCAGATTGAGGCATTGATTACCGGAGAGACCGATCAGGTCGCAAATTTAGCGAACATTGCTGCGGCACTAAAAGAGCAGTTTAAATGGTTTTGGGTAGGTTTCTACCTGGTGAAAGAAGGGGAGTTGGTATTAGGTCCATTCCAGGGGCCAGTAGCCTGTACCCGCATTCAAAAGGGAAAGGGAGTTTGCGGTGCTGCCTGGGCACAGAAAGAAACCTTGATTGTACCGGATGTAGATGCTTTTCCAGGACATATTGCCTGTGCAACAGCCTCCAGGTCAGAGATCGTTGTGCCTGTTTTTCAAGGAGATGAAGTGATTGGTGTTTTAGATGTAGATAGTGAGTATTTAGCTCATTTTGATGAAGTTGATGCGAAATACTTAAAGGAAATAATCAACTTATTGCATGGCTAAACTACCTTTTTCTTTTTACCAGCAGGATGACGTGAACGCATTGGCCATCGCGCTATTGGGTAAGCAGCTGTTTACTTTTGTAGATGGACAGCTCACAGCCGGGATTATCGTTGAAACCGAGGCTTACAAAGGGATAGAGGATAAGGCTTCTCATGCTTACGGTGGTCGGTTTACAGACCGCACAAAGGTTATGTATGAGCCGGGAGGTTTGTCCTATGTATACCTGTGTTATGGGATTCACCATTTGTTTAATGTAGTTACCGCTGCCAAAGGCACGCCCCATGCGGTGCTGGTGCGTGGGTTGGAGCCAGTGATTGGGATCGATGTAATGTTGGAAAGAAGAGGGATGGAAGTGTTGAAGCCAAATCTGACTGCCGGGCCTGGAGCACTGGCGAAAGCAATGGGGATAGACCGCCGCTTGAATGGATTAGAGTTGAACGGCTCGGAAATCTGGATAGAAGATGCACCGGAAGATTGGCTGTCGGGAACGGTAGTAGCAAGCCACAGAATAGGTGTGGGTTATGCCGATGACCATGCGCTTTTGCCATGGAGATATTACCTGAAAGGGAATAAATATGTAAGTAAACCTCGTACCTGATTAAATTATCTGCCCATTTTTATTGATATTTGAGACAATGAATTTTGACTATACTTTAGCGTTTGCAAAAGCGCAGGATCAAGCCGATCCATTGGCTGATCTTAGAAACGATTTTCTTTTTCCTAAACAGCATGGAAAGCCATTTATATACTTGTGTGGTAATTCTTTAGGTCTTCAGCCTAAAGCTGCACGTGAAGTGGTAGAGCAGCAAATGACTAACTGGGAAAACCTTGCGGTAGAGGGTTGGTTTGAAGGGGAAGAACCCTGGATGTTTTACCATAAAAAGCTGAAATCATTGATGGCGCCAATTGTAGGTGCCAGTCCTTTAGAGGTTTGCCCGATGAATACGCTGACGGTAAATCTTCACCTGCTGATGGTGAGTTTTTACAAACCTCAGCCAGGAAAATTTAAGATCATTATGGAGGCCGGAGCCTTTCCTTCCGATCAGTATGCCATTGAAAGTCAGGTTCGTTTTCATGGCTTCGACCCTAAAGAAGCGATTGTTGAAATCAGCCCAAGGGCAGGAGAATATACCTTGCGTACAGCAGATATTGTGGCAGAAATTGAAGCCGCTGGTTCAGAAATTGCCTTGGTGCTGTTTGGCGGTGTCAATTACTTTAGCGGCCAATGGTTCGATATGGAAGCGATTACTAAGGCCGGCCATAGGGTTGGTGCATTGGTGGGTTTCGATCTGGCCCATGCGGCAGGCAATGTGCCATTAAAATTGCACGACTGGGGTGTTGATTTTGCTTGCTGGTGTTCTTATAAATACCAGAACTCGGGGCCGGGTGGAATCAGTGGGATCTTTGTGCATGAGCAGCACTTTACCGACAAGTCCCTGAATCGCTTTGCTGGCTGGTGGGGCTATCAGGAAGCAGAACGCTTTAAGATGGAAAAAGGTTTTATACCTGAGGCCGGAGCTGATGGCTGGCAAGTCAGCTGTACCCAGGTTATGCCAATGGCTTTGTATTATGCTTCCCTCAAGATTTTTGAGAAAGCAGGTTTTATGGAAGCATTGAGAGCTAAAAGTGAAGCTTTGACTGGATATCTGATATTCATTGTAAATGAGGTGAATAAGGAGTTAGGTGAAGAGCAGTTTAAAGTGATTACGCCAGCTGAATCAGCAGATCGCGGTGCACAGGTATCGATCATCGCCAAAAGCAAAGGAAAAGAAATATTCCAGCAATTGGTGGCACACAACGTGCTCGGCGACTGGCGTGAACCGAATGTAATTCGCCTGAGTCCAGTGCCATTATACAACTCCTTTGAGGACGTTTTTAAAACAGGAGCTTTAATGCTCAAAATTAGTAAAGAGATATTCGCATGATAAATTATAATCCAAAAGATTGGATCACCTTCATATTTCACATGGACCAGGCAGATGTGTTCAGAAAGCTATGGGCATTAATGGTCAGTGTAGCTATCTTTTCTGCTGGGATCGCCTACTTGGAGCTGAACTATCTGAAACTTTCAGAAACACAATATGTGAAAAACATAGGCATGATGCACAGTTTGCTGGGCTTCGTGATTTCCATGCTGCTGGTATTTAGAACAAATACGTCCTACGACAGATGGTGGGAAGGCCGCAGATTATTAGGTGCACTGACCAATGTGAGCCGCAATTTTGCGATCAAAATCAAGAGCTTGAAATTGAGCAGGGAGGATGAGGAATTCTTTGAATATGGGATTCCTAAATTTGCTTTTGCCCTTAAGGAACACCTTCGTGAAAAACAGTATTTTGGCAAGAATAGCCTGCTGATAGAAGTGGATGGTGGGAAGCATATTCCAATACAGATTGCGGCCAGTATTTCTACCCGTGTGTACGATCTACAGGCAGCTGGAAAGATCAGTCAGGAGCAGTTGATTATACTTAATGCAGACCTTGAGAAGTTTGTGGATATATGTGGTGGTTGTGAGCGGATTAGGAGAACGCCAATTCCATATTCTTACAGTGCTTTTATCAAGAAATTTATCTTTGTTTATGTGATCACTTTACCCATCGGATGGGTGTTTAGTTTAGGATATTATGTGGTGCCAATCGTACCCTTCATCCTCTATGTTCTGGCCGGTTTGGAGCTGATCGCAGAAGAGATTGAAGATCCATTTGGAGAGGACGCAAATGACCTTCCTGTAGATGATATCTGCAACAATATTGAGAAACATGTAGGGGAGATTTTAAGCTAAATGGGAAGGATTGCCTGGCACCCTCTGTTTGCCCATCCTTTACCTGAAGGCCATCGCTTTCCCATGTTGAAATATGAGCTGATCCCGGAACAGTTGCTCCATGAAGGAGTCATCACGAAAGATCAGCTTTTTGAACCCCTGGTAGCAAAGGAAGCGTCGGTACTGCTGGCACATGATCCTGCTTATTGGGCACAATTACGGGACTTAAGCCTGCCGGCAAAGGAACAGCGAAGGATTGGTTTTCCTTTAAACGCACAATTGCTGGAAAGAGAGCTTAGGATTGCACAGGGAACGATAGATGGTGCTATTTTCGCCCAGAAAAATGGGATTGCTTTTAATGTGGCCGGTGGTACGCATCATGCCGGAAGCAATTGGGGAGAAGGGTTTTGTTTGCTGAATGATCAGGCGATTGCCGCACATTACTTATTAAATAGAGGCTTGTCACAGCGCATCTTAATCATAGATTTGGATGTACATCAAGGGAATGGTACTGCTGAGATTTTTAAAAACGAGGATCGGGTATTCACTTTTTCCATGCATGGGGATAAGAATTTTCCATTTAGAAAGGAGGTTTCTAACCTCGATATCCCATTGGAAGAGGGTTTAAAGGATGATCAGTTTCTCGCTAAGCTGGATGACGCACTACCGGAATTGCTGAAACATCAGCCTGATTTCGTATTTTACCTGTCCGGCGTGGATGTATTGGAAACAGACAAGTTAGGTAAACTGGCTTTATCAAAAGAAGGCTGCAAGACCCGCGATAAAATGGTTTTTGGTTTTTGCAAAGACCACAACCTGCCTGTACAGGTGAGCATGGGCGGGGGATATTCCCCAAACATCAAAGACATTGTGGAAGCACATTGTCATACTTTTAAAATTGGTTTAGATATTTTTGAATAATTATGAAGATTGTAATTGCAGAAAAACCCTCCGTAGGGCGTGAGTTAGCTAAAGTCTTCGGTGCTACGACAAAAAAAGATGGTTACATTGAAGGAAAAGGGTATTCATTTACCTGGGCCTTTGGTCATTTACTTCAATTGGCGCCACCGCAGGAATATGGTTTTATTGGCTGGAGAAGACAGCACCTACCGATGTTACCCAAGAAATTTAAACTGGCGATCCGTAAAATTAAAACCAAAGACGGTTTGGTAGAGGATCCCGGGGTAAGAAAACAGTTGGATACGATCAAGATGCTGTTCGATGAGGCGACAGAGATCATTGTAGCAACGGATGCCGGACGGGAAGGGGAACTGATTTTTCGCTACATCTACTATTTCCTGAAATGTAAAAAACCATTCAAAAGACTCTGGATCTCTTCGCAAACTGATGAAGCGATCAAAGAAGGATTTAGAAACCTGAAACCAGGAACGGATTACGATACCCTATTCAATTCTGCACATTGCAGGTCGGAATCAGACTGGCTGGTCGGGATGAATGCGACCCAGGCTTTGAGTATTTCCGCAGGAAACCGCTCTGTATTGTCGCTGGGAAGGGTGCAAACCCCAACTTTGGCCATGATTTGCTCCCGTTATCTGGAGATCAAAAATTTTGTGCCCCAAACGTATTACCAGCTGGCGATACAGCTGGATAAAGATGGACAACTCTTTAGAGCGATGTCTATTGCCAATTTCAGCAAAAAAGAAGAAGCACAGGAGCTGTTCGATAAAATCGAAGATGTGGCTTCCGGTTTCCCAAATGGAGGTAAGATCCTCAGTGTAGAAGCGAAACCAAGAAAAGAACCACCACCGCTGTTACATGATTTAAGCAGCTTACAGCAGGAAGGAAATAAAAAGAAGGGATTTACTGCTGATCAGACTTTGAGTTTATTACAGGGCTTGTATGAGAGTAAATTGATTACTTATCCCCGTACTGGGAGTAGGTTTATCGGTGATGATGTATTTGCCGGCGTACCTTCGCTGATTGAAAAACTCAAAGACCATAAAGATTTCGGTAAACAAGCCGAGTTTCTGAGCACTGCCAAGCTGAATAAGCGCAGTGTAAATGCGAAGAAAGTAACGGATCACCATGCGATTCTGCCTACCGGGGAGTCCCCTTATCAGCTGAGCGGTGATAAACAAGCCATTTATGACATGGTAGTTGGCCGTATGCTGGAAGCATTCCATCAGGAATGTGTGAAGGAAATCACCAAAATAACAGTAGAATCCGGTTCTGTATTTATCGCCAATGGTACCGTGATCCGCTCTGCGGGGTGGAGATCAGTATTCAATGAGTCTGATGAAGAGAAAAAAGATGAGGAAAACCCTGCATTGCCTAAGGTGAAGGCAGGAGAGCTGCTGCCAGTAGTGAATAAAGCCTTTATGGAGAAACAAACTAAGCCTAAACCGATGTACAATGAAGCTTCTCTTTTGAAAGCTTTAGAAACATCAGGCAAGGATATTGAAGATGAAGAACTGCGGTATGCGATGAAAGACAGTGGTTTGGGGACTCCAGCTACAAGAGCGGCGATTATCGAGACCCTCATCAACAGAGAATATATCATCCGTGAAAAGCGAAATTTAGTGCCTACGCCTAAAGGATTAGCCGTATATGATGTGGTGAAAGACCAGAAAATTGCACAGGCAGAATTGACAGGACAATGGGAAAAACGCCTGGAAGAAATCCGTTCCGGAGCTTCTGTGGCCGATTTTAAAGCGGAAATTACCGAGTATACGAAGGAAATTACCAATGAGATGCTATTGGCAGGAAATGGTTTGGCGGCTAAATTGGCCCCTCCGGCACCAACGCCAGCAGCAATTCCGGATGCTGGCGTTTAAATGAAGAAATTTATGTATATTTTTTTAGTGCTGGTGCTGGTCATCAGCGTTTTTACCTTTTGGGTAATCAGTTTACCTGTATTTGGGAATTTACCAGAAGGAGCAAGGCTGGAGAAGATCAAATCTTTGCCAAATTATAAAGATGGAGGTCTGGAGAATCTATCGCCTACCTCGATGAAACCAGATGAGGTGAGTTATCTGGATATGGTGATCGCCATGATCAAGGGGAATGAGCATTCCAGTCCTAAAAAAGCATTACCACATGTAAAACCTGATTTTGCTAAGATGGATGGGGTTAAGGTCATCTGGTTTGGCCATTCTTCCTATCTGCTGCAGGTAGATGGATTGAACATTCTGGTAGATCCTGTGTTTTCTGCACGCACTTCACCATTTTCGTTTTTAGGCAATAAAAACTATGCAGGAACGGATTTTGTAAAAACGGAAAATTTTCCTGATTTAGATGTGGTGCTGATTACGCATGATCATTATGACCACCTTGATTATCAAACGATATTACGCTTGAAAGATAAAACGAAACATTTTGTGACTTCTTTAGGCGTCGGTACTCATTTGGAACACTGGGGAGTTCCTGCAGCTAAAATTACAGAATTGGCATGGGGAGAGGCGAAGGCTGTGAATGGACTGAAGTTCTTAGCCAGACCTGCCAGACATTTTACCGGCAGACTTTTCAAAAGAAACCAAACCGCATGGTCAGCTTTTATCCTGCAAACAACAGCTCATAAGTTTTACTTAGGAGGCGACTCCGGCTATGATACCCATTTTAAACAGGACGGTGAGAAATATGGTCCTTTTGACCTCGCGATTCTGGAATGCGGACAGTACAATGTAAACTGGCCATTGATCCATATGTTTCCTGAGCAGACTGTTCAGGCAGCAATAGATTTAAAGGCTAAAGTATTGCTCCCTGTGCATTGGGGCAAGTTTACACTGGCTTTGCACGATTGGAATGAACCAGTCATTAGGGCAGTAAAAAAGGCAGATGAACTGAACCTGAAAATTACCACTCCGATGTTAGGGGAAGCTATTGTCCTGGATCAGGAATATCCTGTGAAAAGATGGTACCTGGATTAGGTTATCCTAAACAATATCTGGTAAATTCATGTTATGGTGGTAGTATTTAAATTCACCTATAAACCGATACTCATGAAAACTGATTTTGTAGAAATTTTCCAAACCATAAGAGCCACTATGCAACCCTATGAAGCCATGGGATTCAACGATCGTGTGAATAGTGACACTGCTTATGAATTGTGGAGCGAAAAAGAGGTGGTCATTGATGGTAAGCAGCGGTTGGGTTGGTTTTTTGCCAGTGTAGTCATTATGAAAAATTATGTCGGCTTTTATTTTATGCCGGTATATTTGGAACCGGAGATGAAAACTGCTTTTGATCCGAAATTATTAAAGCATTTAAAAGGGAAGTCTTGCTTCCACATTAAAAAACTGGATTATGACCTGCTTTCTATGATAGAAAGTGCCATGGGGGAAGGATTCAAATTATATAAAGAAAAGGGTTGGGTAGATTAAGACCGGTTTGGCAATTAGATTTTATTAAGACATTAATCGATAAAGGCATTGCTTTTACCGAAGAAGAGGGGAATGAGCTGGTCTTTCTGAACCAGCAGCAAGTAGCGATACATTTAGTTTCCTTAACAGATCCTGGTACTCCTACTGATTTTATCGCGATGCAAGTACTGGAACAGGAGCAAAATCGCTATGTAGTTCATTTATGGGAAGACATCTGGCAGAGCAGACGGGAACAGGTATTGGCAAGAATCGCTTCCATTCTCGGACTCAATAAAACACTTCATGGACGTAAAGGCAAAATTATAGCCATCAATCAGGCACAGGCCGATGAGTTTCTTTGGCAGCATCACTTACAGGGATCTGCAAAAACGAAATATAAATTTGGATTAATGATCGGGGAGGAACTTATTGCCGTTGCTTTGTTCAGTGCAGCAAGGCCGATGAAAAGTATTGGCCCTGATTACCGTTCTTACGAATTGGTACGTTTCGCGACTCAGATGGGATTTACGGTGACCGGCGGTTTCCGTAAATTACTCAAGCATTTTATAAATCTGGTACAGCCGAATGACCTGATGAGTTATGCCGATAGAGATTGGTCGTTAGGCAATGCTTACGACTCTTCGGGTTTTAAATTGGTCAGCACCACGGAACCGCTAGCGATGTGGCTGGATTTAAAGGATTACAGCCGGAAAACTTTGTTTCGCCTGCCTGCGGCGCTGCTCGAGTCATTAAAACCACTGGATAAGGCTGAACAGCATCAATTTTTGATAGAAAATAATTATCTTCCTGTATTCAACACAGGCAATTTAAAATACATCTTATACTTGTAAATGGACCATCACCCACTTCTGGTCGTACTTGGACCTACGGCCTCCGGCAAAACAAAACTTGCAGTAAAACTGGCCTCCGCACTTCGTGGCGAGATCATCAGCGCGGATAGCAGACAGGTTTTTAAAAATATGGACATCGGGACCGGAAAGGACCTCCAGGAATACCAGCTCGATGGAAAAAATATTCCTTATCACCTGATCAATATTAAAGAAGCCGGAGAAAAATACAACGTAAACGAGTTTAAAGAAGACTTTTACCGGACTTTTGAGTCGCTGACTTCCAAAAATGTATTACCAATTCTATGTGGGGGTACAGGAATGTATGTGCACAGCATTCTGCTGGAACAGGAATATACCGCCATTCCAATAAATGAAATGCTAAGAGCGCAGCTATTGCCGAAATCGATTACCGAATTAAGAGCAATGCTCGGCAATTATCCAAAAGAACGGGTAGCCCATGCAGATCTTTCGTCCCATAAAAGACTGATTCGTGTTTTAGAGATCGCGGAATACCTACAGCACCATGAGTTTATTCCTGTAAAAAGGCCATTCATTACCCCATTTATCGTTGGACTGCAAACAGAAGTTGGTTTGCGCAGGGAAAAGGTCCTGACCAGAATGGAAGCCAGGTTTAAACAGGGAATGATGGAAGAAGTAGAAATGTTGCTGGAAATGGGAGTAGCTCGTGAAACTTTAATTTTTTACGGATTGGAGTATAAATTTATCATTGCTTATCTGGATGGTGAATTGGATTATGAAACAATGAAAATTCGCTTAGGAACGGCAATATGCCAGTTTTCAAAGCGCCAGATGACCTTTTTCAGAAAAATGGAGAAGGACGGTTTGAAGATTAACTGGTTTGATGCCGCCCAAAATGAAGCAGATTTATATGGTCAGGTGATGACTGCTTACCAGCAGGATTTATCTTTTTAAAGTGTAAATTATTTCCTATGGCATGCATTTTGTATTTGCCCTGGCATATCAACGAAATTACAAAATGAAAAAATCTACCACCTTTATAGCCTCAGCAGCAGCTGCAGTGGCTTTATTATTTAGTACGAATGTAAATGCGCAGAAACTTGGTGTAGGTGTTAATCTTGGTGTTCCAACCACAGACGCTTATAGCTTTGCTATAGGTGCCGATGCAAGAATGCAATTTGATGTTTCAAAACAGGTTTCGATTCCTGTAACCACCGGTTATACGCATTTTACTGGTAAAACCATCAATGGTTTTGACATTCCTGATTATGGGTTCATCCCAGTTAAAGCAGGTGTCAAAGTATTTTTTGATGAAAGCGGTTCCGGTTTATATGGATTAGGAGAAGTAGGTGCAGCCTTCGGTGTGACCAAAAATTCTGGCACTTCATTTCTTTATTCTCCTGCAATTGGTTATGCCTGGAGCAGTGGTTTAGATTTAGGTGTGAAATATGAAGGCTTACCAAAGAGCGGTTTAAATACCGGACAGGTAGCTTTACGTATTGCTTATGGCTTTAAATTATAGGTCTGAAAAAGACTTAATTACACTAAGCCCCTGTTTTTTTCAGGGGCTTTTTTATTTATTTAAATATAAAACTGTAATTTAACCAAAAAACAGAATATCATAGCTCTGTTATTCATAAAAACTAAAACAATATATGAAAAGATACTTCGCTGTAGCGGCAATTATGGTGGCTACATCTTGTACCAGCAACACGAACCAGAAAGTCGGATTAAGTGCCGCCGATTCTACGTCTGCTACGGTAGCTGATGCCGCAGTACCGGCAGGCATTAAATTGAAGGATGCCAATGTCCAGTCCATTTATAATAGCTACATCGCTTTAAAAGATGCTTTGGTTAGCGCTAAATTTGAAGAGGCTAAAGCAGCAGCTGCCACCTTAAAAACAAGTTTAGCCAGTCAGAAAGGCTGTGAAAGTACTGCCGTAACCGCAGACAAAATCGCTGCAGCAAAAGATATCGCTGCTCAAAGAAAAGATTTTACTTCCTTAAGTACAGACCTGATCGCCATGTTCAAACATGCAGATGTGGAAGCAGGTACCATTTATGTACAGCACTGCCCAATGGCCAATAAAGGTGATGGCGGCGATTGGTTATCCTCAGAAAAGAAAATTCAGAATCCTTATTACGGAGATGAAATGATGGAGTGTGGTCGTGTAGTCGAAGAAATTAAATCAGCGAAGTAATTTCTCGGATTCTTACTTACCCTTGACTCACATTTAATAATTATTTAACAGTTTTGTTA
The DNA here is from genome assembly GCF_019802255.1 of Pedobacter polysacchareus. Classification (GTDB taxonomy): domain Bacteria; phylum Bacteroidota; class Bacteroidia; order Sphingobacteriales; family Sphingobacteriaceae; genus Pedobacter; species Pedobacter polysacchareus. The sequence continues at coordinate 425,022 of NZ_JAHYSS010000005.1, forward strand.
GCGCTGATCAAATGCTATTCAATATGGAATAGCTAGTTTTGTTTATTATAAATTTAAGATATATATATGTCAGATATTGCAGAAATTAAGATTGACGGAAAAGTCTATGAATTTCCCGTTATTACCGGTACCGAAGGGGAGAAGTCTATAGATATTTCTAAACTTAGAGATTTAACCGGTCACATTACCTTAGACTTTGGTTACAAAAACACCGGATCCACTAAAAGTGCAATTACCTTTTTAGACGGAGAAAAGGGGATTTTAAAATACCGTGGTTATTCAATTGAAGAACTTGCGGAAAAATCTACCTTCTTAGAAGTAGCATACCTGCTTATATATGGCGATTTACCTACCACTGAGCAATTGACTGATTTCCAGGTTTCGATCAGCCGTCATACACTGATTCATGAAGACATGAAGAAGTTTTTAGATGGTTACCCTTCTAAATCTCATCCGATGGCGCAGTTGGCTTCATTGGTGTGCTCATTGTCTACTTTCTACCCAGAGTCATTGAATGCAAACTCTTCGCCGGAAACCATGGATCTGACCATGATTAAATTACTGGCTAAGTTCCCAACGATTGTATCTTTCATTTATAAAAAATCTTTAGGTCACCCACTGATCTATCCAAAAAATAAATACGACTACGTTAGCAATTTCTTAAACATGATCTTCGGTCAGCGTACAGAAGAAATTGATATTGATCCTGTAGTCGTAAGTGCGATGAATACTTTACTGATCTTACATGCGGATCATGAGCAAAACTGTTCTGCATCGACCGTAAGAATGGTAGGCTCATCAGACTGTAACCTTTACGCTTCTGTTTCTGCAGGAATCGCTGCTTTATGGGGTCCACTTCATGGTGGTGCCAACCAGGCGGTAATTGAAATGCTGGAACGCATTAAAGAAGATGGTGGTGATACAGAAAAATGGATCAATAAAGCAAAAGACAAAAACGATCCTTTCCGTATGATGGGCTTCGGACACAGAGTTTATAAAAACTTTGACCCAAGAGCTAAAATCATTAAGAAAGCTTGTGACGATATTTTAGAAAAATTAGGTATCAATGATCCAGTATTGGAGATTGCTAAGAAATTAGAAGAAGCTGCATTGAGCGATCCTTACTTTGTAGAGCGTAAGCTTTATCCTAACGTAGATTTCTATTCTGGAATCATTTACAGAGCGCTAGGCTTCCCTACAGATATGTTCACGGTATTGTTTGCTTTAGGACGTCTGCCAGGATGGATTGCACAATGGAAAGAAATGCATGAGAATAAAGAACCAATCGGTCGCCCACGTCAGGTGTATGTTGGTCATACCAATAGAGAATTTGTGCCTTTAGACAAGCGTTAATCCTGTTTTAAAGCTCATAAAAAAACCGCTTCTGTTAAGGAAGCGGTTTTTTTATGAGCTTGTTTTTTAACAGATCAATTTTTTATATCATCGCGGTAGATACACCAAGTCCTATGAGGATGGTGAGTGTGAGTAGTATGGTATAGCAGATGATCAATAAGAAAAACCTGAGTATAGTTGCTCCAACATTGCCTTGATAGAATGTTCTTAAAGACTGGTAGATGTACCAGACGATGTAGAAGAAGCAGAGGGTAAAAATAATGCTGCTAATGTCATAAATATAGCCAGCGGCCCAGGTAATGAAGATGCTGATCAGTACCACTAAAAATATCGCGGAGTGTATATGAAAAGAGTAAATCAGATGCTCAAAATAATATTTTTTCTTATCAATGTAAACCAGTTTTAACAGTAATGCGAAAAGCGGGAGCAAGATGAACATCAATTTTGGAATGTTGTGTAAAAGATTTTCTTCTACTTTCTTGTTGGCATCCTCAGAATTATTGAGCATGATCGCTTTTTTATTGAAGTACTTTTCTATAAATCCGTCCCGCTTATTTTCTGGTAAGGTCAGCTGTCTTTTTTCGTAGGCTGCTAAGGTACTGTCCTTAGCCTCATCCAACTGTATGATATTTGTTGGACGAATAGAGTCACTTTTTTGTTTTTCCTCCTCTACCTTTTCGTTAATCTTACCTAAAATGTCAAAATTACTTGCTTTAGTTTTTACTTCCCTTAGCTGAGCTTTGTCTACACTGTCTTTGGACAGTCCTGTCGTTTGTCTTTTCTGTTCGCTTTTCTTCTTTTCATTGCCAGATAAAGTGACTAGAAAGAAAACAATACTGATAAAGATGTATAGCTTAATTGGGTGTAAATAGGAGGCTCTTTTACCTTCCACATACTTTTGTGTCAATAAGCCCGGCTGCAGTAATAAAGGTTTAATCGTCCCAAAAAACTTGGATTCAAAATGAAAATAATCGGAAACAGCATGCACCACCATGTGTAGTGCATCCTCCTTAACAACGATGTTTTCTTGGCCGCAGTAAGAGCAAAAATGAGCTTCGACCTCATGACCGCAATTTAAGCAGTCCTTTTCTTTACGATATTTACCAGACATATTAGAGAGGTTATCTGTTGGTTAATGGTTCATTGCATTGATCGCATTTAATTCCGCTTTGTTGTGCTTGTATTTGAAGATGAAAGGGAAGGTGATGGCCAATATCAGCGTATAAGCTGCAAAAGTTAACCAGATGCCCTGCCAGTCTTTGCTCTGATTTGCTCCGGTAAAGAAATGCTCAATGATCATACCGCTGGTGAAACTTCCAAATAAAGCACCAAAACCGTTAACCATCATCATGAATAAACCTTGTGCACTTCCTCTGATTTTCTCATCTATCTGAGTCTCTACGAATAAAGAACCGGAGATGTTAAAGAAGTCAAATGCCATTCCATAAACGATACATGACATAATGATCATCCACAATCCGCCCGCAGGATCGCCAAAGGCGAAAAGACCGAATCTCAATACCCAGGCCAGCATACTGAACAGCATTACGTATTTAATACCAAACTTCCTTAAGAAGAAGGGGATGGCCAGAATAAATAAGGTTTCAGAGATCTGTGAAATCGACATGATGATCGCAGGATATTTCACTGCCAGCAGGTTGCTGAATTCCGGAACTTCTTTGAAATCATGCAGGTAAGTATCTCCATAAGCATTTGTCAGCTGTAAAGCTGCACCTAAAAACATAGAGAAAAGAAAGAATACCGCAAATTTCTTTTGTTTGAACAAGGTGAAAGCCCTTAATCCTAAGGCATCTACAAAGGATTTGCTTTCTACTTTGTTAGACAATGGAGGGCATTTTGGTAGGGTGAAGGCATAAATACCTAAAGCCAGAGAAACACCTGATGCGATGTAAAACTGATTCGAAGAAGCTTCATTTCCAGTTAAACTCACTACCCATAAGGCAGCGATAAAACCAATTGTTCCCCAGATTCTAATTGGGGGATAGTCTTTTACGACATCCTGTTTGGCATTCTTTAAAGCTGAATAAGCCACGGTAATCGATAAAGACAGCGTGGGCATATAAAAGATCATGTTGAGCAGGATGACCCAGAAAAATGTACTGGGATTGGTCACCATTGGGAGGCAAAAAAGGACACATGCCCCAAGAATGTGAAATGTTCCGTATAACTTTTCCGCATTTACAAAACGATCTGAAATAATTCCGGCAAGTGCAGGCATGAAAATAGAAGAAATCCCCATAGTGGAGAAGATGATTCCGAATTCTGCACCTGACCATCCTTTATTCTGGAACCAATACACGCCAATAGTAATAAGCCATGAACCCCAGATAAAGAATTGTAAAAAATTCATCAGAGTTAAGCGTAACTTAACATTCATAATAATAATTTAGTAGTTTTTTGAATTAATACTTCAAGATAGAACTATTTTGAATAGATCGTCTAAATTGAGATAAGATATTTAAAATAATAAGTAATAGGGGGTTATGCAGAATTTCTTCTGTTTAATTCATCACGTATTCTTGCTGCTTTCTCGTACGCTTCTTCGGCAATGGCCTCCTGAAGTTTCTGATTTAATTCTTCTATGCTGAGTGATTTATAATTGGAGCCAGGAATGGAAGGGCTCATGTCTTCAGAACTCTGTTCTTTTGAGATGTTATCCATGTTTTCTAAGAACAAGAAGTCATTGCCTTCAATGACAATACCCGCTGAAGAAAGGATAAATTCATAAGTGTAGATGGTGGCATTGAAGCGAACTGCTAATGCAATGGCATCAGATGTTCTGGCATCAATTTCCTGGATGGTTTCGCCATCCGTGCAAATCAGTTTAGCAAAGAATACACCCTCTACCAGGTTGTAAATCAATATCTCTGTGATTTGTACATGATAAGTCTGTGCAAAAGTCTTGAACAGGTCGTGAGTAAGCGGTCTGCTTGGGACCATCTTCTCAATTTCTATGGCAATAGCTTGTGCTTCAAACGCACCGATGATGATCGGTAAACGTCTTCTGCCATTTACTTCACCAAGAACCAGGGCATAAGCACCTGATTGGGTTTGGCTGTAAGACAAACCGATAATTTCGAGTTTTACTTTTTTCATCTTAAGTAATACCCGGCCAAAACAAGGTTTCAGCCGGATATTTATTTAGCCTTTATGTGCTTTTAATGCTTCTATTAATTGGGGAACAACTTCAAAGGCATCGCCAACGATCCCGTAATCCGCAACTTTAAAGAAAGGAGCTTCTGGATCTTTGTTGATCACCACGATCACTTTTGAAGAACTTACGCCTGCTAAATGCTGGATTGCTCCGGAAATACCAATGGCGATATATAAATTCGGACTGATGGCAATACCAGTTTGTCCAACGTGTTCAGAGTGAGGTCTCCAGTCTGCATCTGAGACTGGTTTAGAGCAGGCTGTAGCCGCGCCAAGTAATCCGGCAAGCTCTTCGATCATTCCCCAGTTTTCAGGACCTTTAAGGCCTCGCCCTGCGGAAACTACCAATTCTGCATCCGGTAAAGAGATTTTGTCAGTTGCTCTAACGATTTCTTTAACGATGGCCACTAAATCGGTCGCTTTCACTTCCGGAGCGAAAGTTTCAATAGCAGCATCAACAGCTGATTCTTTTACACCAAAAGCATTTGGGTTTAAAGCAATCACTTTAATCGCTGAAGTCAGTTCTGTAATGGCAAATGCTTTTCCAGAGAAGGCATTTTTCTTTACTGAAAACGAAGCGCCATCAATTTTAGGCAATTCTACCGCACCGTCTACTAATCCTGCTTCCAATTTCACTGCAACGCGTGGTGCTAAACCTTTTCCAGAGAAAGAGTTCGACAAGACCACTACATCTGCGCCTTCTTTTTTAGCGGCTTCCGCGATCACCGAAGCATAAGCCTGGTTTACGAAGTTCTTTAATTGGTCGTTGGCTACGTTTAAAACTTTAGAAGCGCCGTATTTACCCAGCTCTTTTAATTCGCTTTCTCCAACATTACCAATAGATATCGCGGTTAAATTACTTCCTTGTATATCTGCAATGGCTTTCGCATAAGCTACTGCTTCAAAAACAGATTTCTTAAACTTACCATCGACTTGTTCTACATATACTAAAACTGACATAAGATCTTTATTAAATAATTTTAAAAATGAGAATAGAACGGATTAGATCACTTTAGCTTCTGTATGTAAAAGCTCGATTAACTGTGCTGCAGACTCTGCAGGGATCAGTTTCACTGCACCACGTGGGGCAGGAGTCTCAAACTTAGTGACTTTGCTGATCTGCGCGATGTCTTTAGCTTCCACTACTTGCAGCGGCTTAGACCTTGCAGACATAATGCCTCTCATATTTGGAATGGTTGGAACTGCAGTACCTTCTGCACAGCTTGCAATAAACTTGCCAGTGACAGAAACTACTTCTTTTCCACCTTCAATTTCACGTTCTATTGTGGCAGTCGTTCCATCAAAGTCTAGCTTTTTGATGATGGAGATCGAAGGAATATCTAAAAACTCGCCCACCATTGCTGCTACCTGTGATCCATTGTAGTCAATAGATTCACGTCCGCAAAGGATCATATCGAAGTCTGTGGTTTTTGCATACTCCGCGATTTGGTACGCCGTGAAGTAAGCGTCTCTAGGTTCAGCGTTGATTCTGACAGCATCATCTGCTCCGATGGCAAGTGCTTTTCTTATGGTTGGGTCTGTGGTGCTTTCTCCAACATTGATTACGGTAACGGTTCCTTTACCACCCTCACACAACTCAATTGCTTTAGATAAGGCAATTTCATCATACGGATTTACAATAAATTGTACGCCTGATGTATTGAATTGTGTATTATCGTTAGTAAAAGTTATTTTTGTCGTTGTGTCGGGCACATTACTGATACAAACTAATATTTTCATAAAATTGTCTTTTTGCAAATCTAATTAAAAAAGCAGGGATTTAAAATGCAAAGTACCCGATTAGCAAAGTTATTGGAGTTTTTATCCAATGATCCTCATGATCCATTCGTTCTGTACGCTTTAGCTACCGAATATAACAATTCAAATGACGTAGAAAAGGCATTTGAATATTACTTAAAACTAACCAGTGATCACCCGGATTATGTAGGTACTTATTACCATTTAGGAAAACTTTATGAGAAACAAGGACAGAAAGATACGGCCCTGGAGATTTATCAAAAAGGGATGACTGTAGCCAGGAATAAACGGGATATGCACGCCTTTTCTGAATTGCAGGGCGCTTATAATTCTGCTGCAGGTCTGGATTACGAAGACGATTAGCCTGGGAGATGATGAACAAAAGACAACTGTTGTTTATCAGAGACGTTTTCCTCTTCACGTTTACTGCTTTTGGCGGTGCACAGGCACACCTGGCATTATTGCTTAAATATTTTGTAAAGGATGTCAGGTACATTACAGAAGAGGAACTTCTGGAACTAAATGCGCTATCGCAGGTATTACCCGGTCCTGCTTCTACCCAAACCCTGGTTGGGATTGGGTATAAAGTAGGAGGGCTGAAGCTGGCCATCCTTACTTTTCTCATTTGGATCATCCCTTCTGCGGCGCTGATGACCTTTGCCGCCATTAGTTTTGGCAAATGGGGACAGCAGCAAAAGTTCAACGAAATATTGGAGTACATCCAGCCCATCGCTTTGGGGATTGTTGCTTTTGGTGCTTATAACCTGGCAAAAAGAGTCTTGGTTTCACAGCTGACTATCTTTCTGGCCGTCGCTGCGGTGGTCGGCACTATGGTATTGAGAAATGCGTATGTATTTCCAATTGCCATTTTAATCGGCGGGATGATTTCCTCTGCCATTGGTACGCCGAAAGAGGAAAGTGAGCTGAGGGTGCGCCTATTTTCCAACATCAACCCCAAAAAACTGATCTACTTTATTGGAGTATTACTGATTTTAGCTTCTTTAGGTGCTATTATCAACCGCACCTCTCTTTTTAGTCTGCCGATCAGGTTATTCGAGAATTTTTACCGGAATGGGATTTTCATTTTTGGCGGCGGACAAGTTTTAGTACCGCTGATGTTTACCGAGTTTGTGGAAATGAAACGTTACCTGACGGGAACCGATTTTCTTTCCGGATTTGCTTTACAGCAGGCTTTGCCAGGTCCGACGTTTTCATTTACCAGTTATGTGGGCGCGCTGAGTATGAAAACTTTTGGTTTTGGATTAACCGGTCAGATCTTAGGTGGTTTTGTCGCCGTGATGGGAATCAACCTGCCTGGTTTGATTTTGGTCCTGTTTATTGTGCCTTTCTGGGAAGACCTGAAAAAGATTTCCCGCATCAAATACTCTATGGTGGGGATCAATGCTGTAAGTGTTGGCTTTATCATTGCCGCTTTTATGCTGCTGGTACAGCCAATGGGCTTAAATCTGATGGCAATAGGCGTAATGGTCTGCACTTTTCTGTTGCTGAACTTCACAAAAATAAGCCCGCCAATTATTGTATTGGCAGGCATATTATTAGGTTATTTTATCTAAATCCTATCCTTTAAAATGGAGCGTCATCGTCATGCATATCGTCCATTCTGGATGGCTTGATGATGACGTTTCCTGCTGGGCGGTCAAAATCCTGCGAAGGAGCCATGCCTGCGCTGGTGCTGTCCATAGAGAAGGAAGTAGGTGCCGCAAAATTGTCTTCCAGATCTGTAAATTTAACGTATTTACCGATGAATCGTAAGGGAACAATACCGGTTTCACCGTTACGGTGTTTCGCGATAATTACCTCTCCAATACCTGCTTGTGAACGTCCTTGCTCATCTTCTGTAATGCCGTAATATTCCGGTCTGTATAAGAAGAGCACCATATCCGCATCCTGCTCAATGGAACCGGATTCACGTAAATCCGATAGCATCGGGCGTTTACCATTCTGACCTGGTCTGCTCTCTACCGCACGACTCAGCTGAGAAAGTGCCAGTACAGGAACGTTTAGTTCTTTAGCCACAGATTTCAGGGCCCTGGAGATGCTACCAATCTCCTGCTCCCTGTTTCCACCACCGCCTTCACCTTTACCATGCATCAACTGCAAGTAATCGATGATGATCAGCTGTAAGTCGTATTGTGATTTTAACCTTCTGCATTTCGCTCTGAACTCAAAGATGTTCAAGGCAGGGGTATCGTCAATTAATAATGGCGCTTCTGTTAAGGTGCCGATTTTGCTATGGAGCTGCTGCCATTCCCACTCCGCAAGGTTTCCTTTTCTGATTTTCTCCTGCTCGATTTCTGTTTCTCCGGAAATCAAACGATTCACCAACTGTACTGAGGACATCTCCAGGGAGAATACCACCACGGGACGTTTGAAATCTACTGCCGCGTTTCTTGCGCAGGTCAGTACGAAGGCCGTCTTTCCCATCGCCGGACGTGCCGCGATGATCACTAAATCTGAAGGCTGCCATCCACCGGTAATCCGGTCTAAGTCGGTAAAACCGGAAGGTACCCCCGTTAAACCGTCGCTTTTTCCGCGAAGCGCTTCTAAAGTGGCTAAAGATTGTTTTACAATCTCATCCATTTTCTGGGTGTCCCTGCGCAGGTTATTCTGTGCAATGTCAAACAGGTTTTTCTCTGCATGATCCAGCAGGTCGAAAATATCTGTGGTGTCCTCGTAAGCATTTTGGATGATCTCAGAAGAGATCCTGATCAGCTCTCTCTGGATATATTTTTGAGAAATGATCCTCGAATGGTATTCAATGTTGGCTGCAGAAGCAACCCTGTTGGTTAAATTGGTGATATAGTAAGCACCGCCTACCATCTCCAGTAAACCCAGGTTTCTCAGTTCTGCGGTAACGGTTAAAATATCTACAGGTTTTGATTTCTGGAATAATAAGGCAATGGCCTCGAAGATTTTTTTATGCGCTTCCGCATAGAATACTTCTGGTTTTAAGATGTCAATTACAGTAGATAGGGCGTCCTTTTCTAGCATTAAAGCACCTAAAACAGCTTCTTCAAGGTCTAATGCCTGAGGTGGTATCTTTCCCATGGTATTCATGGAATTGCTGATTCTGGCCTTTCTGGCAGTGAAGGTAGCTTTATCTTGTCCTTGATTTCCGTTGTCGTTACTCATGGTCACAAAAATATGGAAAAATTAGGGCCTTTGCTTAATTCTTTTATGAACATTTAAAAAGAGTAATTAATGGATTTGCAGTTGTAAATTTAAGGAAGGCCGGATTTTCTCAGCCGAACTATGTGGAAAACAGTGGTTTAGCGCGCTCGGAAAATTGGTTTCCTTAAATCGCATTATTTCAGCTATTTTTGCGCTTCAATTTTAAGAAAGATGGAACATTCGAGGAGACCTGCGAGAGCTAAAGAAAATAATGAATTCGTATTTGGCATACGAGCTGTAATAGAAGCTATTAAAGCTGGTAAAGATATTGAAAGTATTTATATTCAGCGTGGATTAGGCGGCGATCTGATCGTGGAGCTGAAAGGATATTTGAAAGATGTAGATGCACCAGTTCATAATGTTCCGGTAGAAAAGCTGAACAGAATGACCTTAAAGAATCACCAGGGTGTGATTGCGGTGATTTCTGCCATTACTTTCCAGAAAATTGAAGACATTATCCCGGCGGTTTATGAGAAAGGTGAAGTGCCATTGGTATTGATCCTGGATGGCATTACCGATGTGCGTAATATGGGGGCAATTGCCAGAACAGCGGCTTGTGCCGGTGCACATGCCATCATTGTACCTACTAAAAACTCAGCACAGATCAATGCAGATGCGATTAAAACTTCGGCAGGAGCATTATTCAGCATTCCGGTATGCAGACACCCGAACCTTCATAAAGTAGCTTTGTACTTGCAGGATTGTGGTTTGCAGATTGTTGCCTGTACAGAAAAAACCAATGATTTGATTTATGCACCTGATTATACTGCACCTACAGCAATTGTAATGGGAGCAGAGGATGAAGGGATTTCAAATGACATCATGAGAATGGCAAATCACCTGGCTAAAATCCCGATGATTGGAGAGATCAGCTCACTAAATGTGTCTGTTTCGGCAGGTGTAATTCTTTACGAAGCGATCAGACAGCGTCAGACCCTATAATTTTAAGAATTTATGTTTTGATATTTTGGGAGCCTGCAAAACAGGCTCCCATTTTTTTTAAGCTTCTTCGAACAAGTATCCGCTGTAGGCCAGTCCTTTGGCTACACTGATAAAGTTGTCGCCTGAGTTGACCGGCACGCCGGGAAATCTGCTGTTAAACAAATCTTTTACTGCTGATACCATGGAAGTTCCACCAGTCAGGAATAAGCTGTCTATCTCTGCAGGATTGATCTTGTTTTTCGTTAAAAACTCTTCCAGATACAGACTGATCTTTCTTAAATCCTTCTGAATAATTTTATTGTATTGCTCCAGGGTCACCTCCTGATCAATATCGATCTCCATATTGTGGTACACAAATGGAGCCGCTTCCTGTTTCGATAAACTAACCTTTGTTTTCTCAATAGATTGAAATACGGAATAACCCAGGTTATGGTCCGTTAAGGTAATCAGGTTTTTGAATTTAGGGGCCTGTTTAGAGTAATGGTAATAGGTTTGGATGTCATTCCTCACCTTGATGCCATTAAAGAAGTTCATTTGCTCCCAGGAACATATGTTGCTGAAATAGGAGTTAGGAACGGTCAGCATTTTACCTGGTGCAGCTTCGTAAAGGGTATCTTTACCAAAATGAGGGGTACCCTGATCCCACATGAAAGAGGAATCAAAACTATCTCCACCAATGTAAATTCCACCGGTAGCAAGAATGTCATTCTTACGGTCTTTACTGCCTACTTTTTCCGGATCTAATTCCAGATAAGTGAAATCTGTTGTTCCACCGCCAAGATCGGCAACCAGTACTTTCTCTTTTTTAGTGATCGACTGCTCATAAGCAAAAGCCGCCCCAATAGGCTCAAATTGAAAACGGAAGTCGGTAAATCCTGCATTCTCGGCCGCTTTGTTTAAGCGTTTTTGAGCCAGCGCATCCTTTGCGGAACTCTCATCGTCAAAGAAAACCGGTCGGCCAATGATGGCTTTCTGACAATCATACCCGATGATTTTATCTGCTTTCGCTTTCAGGTCTTTTAAGATCAGCGTCACCAGGTCCGAAGCATTGTATTTTTTAGTGAATACGCGGGTTTCAATGAAACTACTTCTCGGCAGTACTCTTTTAACCGACTTCATGAAACGACCTTTCATGCCATCATTGATATAGGCGTTTATCGCATCTTCTCCCACATAATAAGTGATGGAATCTGCTTCAGTAGCCTCATCCTTGAAGTATAGAATGGAAGGAACAGTAATGGTAGCGATGATTTCTTTTTTTTCATCGTCATAGATGGATAGGGCAGAATTGGTAGTTCCAAAGTCAATTCCGTATAAGTACTTATTCATTGTAATGAGAAATTTGGGGCAAGAAAAAATGATAAAAACAATACATCCGGATTTCGACTGAAGCCAGAATCCGGATGTATCATGAAAAAAGGTAAACGCTTGTTTATATATACTTTGTGCCGAATTTTGATTTTACATCGGCAACTATCTGTTTAATGTTTTGTTCCTCTGTTCTTGGACAGATCATCAAAGTGTTGTTGGATTCTACTACAATGTAGTCATGAAGACCCTGAAGGATCACCAATTTGTCTTTTGGTACATTCACCATGCAGTTTGAGGAATCAAACATCATCACTTTTTCTGCTGGAATAACGGCATTGCCAACGTAATCGTGTGCTGCAATTTCATAGATGGAAGCCCAGGTACCCAGGTCTGACCAGCCAAAATCCGCAGGAAGGACGTATACATTGTCGGCTTTCTCCATAATACCAAAATCTATAGAGATATTGGTGCACTGCTGATAAGCGTCGCTGATAAAGTTTGCTTCCCTTTCGGTGTTGTAGATCGGATTCCCCTGAAGGAAGATCTCATGCATGTCAGGAAGGTGCTTAGAGAAGGCCTTAGTGATCGATTTGGCCGACCAGATAAAGATTCCGGCATTCCATAAGAAATCACCGCTCTGAATAAATGATTTTGCCAGTTCCAGGTTGGGCTTCTCCGTGAAAATCTTCACCTTGTGGATCTGATCATCGGTAGCAAGGGTGTTTTCTACATATTGGATATACCCGTATCCAGTGTCCGGTCTGCTTGGCTTAATCCCTAAAGTAATCAGACAATCGTTTTCTGAAGCTGCTTTTAAAGATTGTTCAATCGCCGCGATAAACGCCTCTTGGTTGGTAATGGTATGGTCTGAAGGTGCAACCACAATGGTGGCATCTGGATTCAGATTAAGGATTTTCATGGAGCCATAAGAAACGCATGGCGCCGTATTTCTCATAATTGGTTCGGCAAGTATTTGATTGACTGCCAGATCTGGTAATTGTTCTTTAACAATATCGGTATAGATCTCATTGGTCACTACAAAAATATTCTCTGCTGGACAGACTTTTAAAAAACGCTCATAAGTGCTTTGAATCAGTGTTTTGCCAATTCCGAAGAAATCGATAAACTGCTTTGGGAATTCTGTTCTGCTGACTGGCCAAAATCTACTGCCAACGCCACCGGCCATTATTAATGCGTAATTATTTTTATTCATGCTAAATCGAAAGTATTAAATTATGCCTTCCTGTAGAAGGTCATGTAAATGGATCATCCCAAAATACGCTCCGCCATCCGTCACCAATAATTGAGTGATGTTATTCTCCTTAATCATTTCCAGTGCATTGATGGCTAAAAGATCTTTTTCAATAGTTTTAGGATGAGGATTCATGAGGTCGCTTGCTTTAATGTCGGCTAAATTAGTATGTTTTTCTAACATTCTCCTGATATCTCCGTCAGTAATGATCCCTAAAATCGCATCCGCCTCAATAACAACCACCGCACCTAAACGGTTTTGACTAATTTCAATAATCACATCTTTTACGGAAGCCGATGCTGGAATGCTGGGTTTCTGGTTTTTAACTGCAATATCCCCGGATTTTAAATACAGCCGTTTTCCTAAAGCGCCTCCAGGATGGTATCTGCCAAAATCTTCTTCATTGAAATTTCTTGCATTCAGCAGACAAATCGCCAGGGCATCACCCATCGCCAATTGCGCAGTAGTGCTGGTGGTAGGGGCCAGGTTATGCGGACAAGCTTCTTTGGCTACAGTCGTATTCAGGATCAGGTCTGCCTGTGCGGCAAGATCTGAATTGAGCTGCCCTACCATTCCAATCATCAGGTTGCCGGATTGCTTCAATAAGGGCGCAAGGACTTTGATCTCTGGGGTGTTTCCGCTCTTGGAAATGCAGATCACAATGTCGTCTTTCTGGATCATTCCAAGGTCGCCATGCACCGCATCTGCAGCATGCATAAAACTGGATGGGGTGCCCGTAGAATTGAAAGTTGCTACTATTTTTTGCGCAATAATGGCGCTTTTGCCGATTCCGGTCACGATAACACGTCCGTTACATTGCAGAATATGGTCGATAATCTGGCAAAAATCATCATTTATATGGTCAATTAGCCCCAAAATGGATTGTGCTTCCAGTTGTAACGTGTTGACTGCGTCCTCGATAATCGCTTTTTTACTTTTCAAACAGAATTTATTAGTATATTGATGCTTTGAATTAGTGCAAAATTATGTTATTTTGAAGTAAATATAGCACTGAATATTTTATACGCGTAATGGATGTGAAAAAGTCGTTGTTTGATAACTTGCAAACCTTTTTTGGTTTTGATAATTTTAAAGGTGACCAGGAGTCTATCATCACCAATGTTCTCGAAGGAAAGAATACGTTTGTGATTATGCCTACAGGTGGAGGGAAGTCCATATGTTACCAGTTACCTGCGCTAATGAGCGAAGGAACTGCAATTGTTATATCGCCCCTGATTGCCCTGATGAAAAATCAGGTAGATCAGCTGAGGGCATTTGGTGGAAGCGACAGCATTGCACACTTTTTAAACTCTTCTTTAAATAAAGCAGAAATTACCCAGGTAAAAAGTGATCTGCTCAGTGGACAAACCAAATTGCTGTACGTTGCCCCGGAATCATTGTCTAAACCAGACAATATTGAATTCTTAAAGCTCATCAAGATTTCTTTTGTAGCTGTGGATGAAGCCCACTGTATTTCGGAATGGGGACACGATTTTCGTCCCGAATACCGGAAAATCAGACAGGTGATCAGCGGACTGGGAGAGGATATCCCAATTATCGCTTTAACGGCTACAGCAACCCCAAAAGTACAGCAGGATATCATTAAGAATTTACAGATGTCTGATGCTACCTTGTTTAAATCTTCTTTTAACAGGCCGAACTTGTTTTATGAGATCCGCCCGAAAAGAGATGTCATCAAGGAAATGATCAGGTACATCAAGTACAATACCGGAAAATCTGGAATCATTTACTGCCTCAGCCGTAAAAAGGTGGAAGAGGTCGCGGAAGCGCTTAACCTGAATGGCATTAAGGCCCTTCCTTATCATGCCGGTCTGGAGCCTAAAGTACGTGCAGATACACAGGATAAATTCCTGATGGAAGATGTAGAGGTGATTGTTGCCACCATCGCTTTTGGGATGGGAATCGACAAACCTGATGTACGTTTCGTAATCCACCATGATATTCCTAAGAGTATGGAAGGTTATTACCAGGAAACTGGTAGAGCCGGAAGAGACGGAGGAGAAGGGGTATGTATTGCTTTTTATGCACAGAAAGACGTAGATAAACTGGCGAAATTCATGAAGGATAAGCCGGTGTCTGAACGTGAAATCGGAACACAGATCCTGAAGGAAGTGATCGATTATGCCGAATCAGGCGTTTGCCGTAGAAAACAGATCCTGCATTATTTTGGTGAAAACTTCAATGAAACAGGCTGTAACTGTATGTGCGACAACTGTAAAAAGCCTAAGAAACTTTTTGAAGCAGAAGATAACCTGTTGGTTTTATTGAAATTAATCCAGCGTATCGGCGAGAAATTCGACGATGCACATATCCTGAACATCTTTACCGGATCGGAAACCGCTCAAACCATCGCTTACGAGCATGGCAAAATTCCTGAATTCGGTTTAGGAATGGTAGAAGGAGAAAACTATTGGAAGTCCTTAATCCGCCAGTCGGTATTGAACAACTTCCTTTCTAAAGATATTGACAATTATGGCCTTTTAAGGCTAACCAATAACGGTAGAGACTTTATCGAGAATCCATACAGTCTTAAATTTGTACTCAATGAGCCGATAGAAAGTGCGGCTGATGATGATGAAGATGATGTGAAACATGGATCCGGAACTTTAGATACCCAGCTGCTGCAGCTGTTAAAGGACCTGAGAAAGAAAATCGCCAAGCAAAAGAATGTACCACCATTCGTCGTGTTCCAGGATCCTTCGCTGGAAGAAATGTGTACGCATTATCCGATTGCAATGGATGAGCTGAAACAGATCTCAGGAGTAGGAAATGGAAAGGCCATGAAGTTTGGTTCGCCATTCATTGAACTGATTAAAAAATATGTGGAGGACAATGATATTGAACGCCCGATCGACCTGATCATTAAAACTCAGGCTAATAAATCGCAGCTGAAAGTATCGATTATTCAAAATGTAGACAGACAAATCAGTTTAGAAGACATTGCTAAATCTAAAGGCATCACTTACTTCGACATCCTAAAAGAGATTGAAGCCATTGTGAACTCCGGAACAAAGCTGAACCTGAATTATTTTGTAGATGAATTGATTGATGAAGACCGTCAGGATGAAGTATTCGATTACTTCCAATCTGCGGAAAATGACTCTATTGATGAAGCACTGAAAGAACTGGGAGAAGCCGATTATTCCCGTGAAGAGATTCAATTGATGCGCATCAAGTTCATGTCTGAACTAGGTAATTAACATTCTGTATTAGGTAATTATTACAAATAAACAATGATCAATTTTCCACTAGATAATTTAAAACACCAGGAATCAAATAATTTCTTTTTAATGGCAGGACCCTGTGCCATTGAAGGAGAAGAAATCGCTATGCGCATTGCAGAGAAGATCATCACAATTACTGATAAATTAGAGATTCCCTTTATTTTTAAAGGTTCCTACCGTAAAGCCAACCGTTCTAAAGGCGGTTCTTTCACCGGAATCGGAGATGAGAAAGCTTTGAAGATTTTAGAAAAGATAGGTAAGACTTTTAATGTGCCTACCGTAACTGATATTCATGAAAGTGCAGAAGCGGCAATGGCTGCGGCTTATGTGGATGTATTGCAGATCCCAGCTTTTCTGTGTCGTCAAACCGACCTGCTCATCGCTGCTGCGAAAACAGGAAAGGTAGTCAACGTGAAGAAAGGTCAGTTTTTGTCTGCAGGATCTATGAAATTTGCAGTAGAAAAGATTGTAGAATCCGGAAACCATAAAGTAATCCTGACAGATCGTGGCAACACTTTTGGTTATCAGGACCTGATTGTGGATTATCGTGGATTACCAGAAATGCAAAGCTTCGGAGTGCCGGTAGTCATGGATTGTACGCATTCCCTACAGCAGCCAAACCAAAGTTCTGGGGTAACCGGTGGTAAACCTGAACTGATTGAAACGATCGCTAAAGCTGCAATTGCAGTGGGCGCAGATGGATTATTCATTGAAACACATCCTGATCCTGCAAATGCAAAATCAGATGGTTCAAATATGTTACACCTGGATTTACTGGAAGATTTACTGGTAAAACTGGTAAGAATTAGAAAAGCGGTTATTTAACCGCTTTTTTTATGCCTTAGATTTTAGTAATCAGGAAGGAAGTTCTTCTATTTTGTTTGCGCTGCGCTTCCGTATCATTACCCACAATAGGTTTGTTTTCACCATAGCCTTTAAAGCTCAGTCGGGAAGGATCAATCTTTTGAGCGATCAATTCGTCATAGACTGCTTTAGCACGATTTAAAGAGAGTTTTTCATTCTGCAACTCATTCCCTACATTGTCTGTATGCCCCTGAATTTCTATTTCCAGGTGGAGATTACTTTTCAATAAGGCAGTTAAGGTACGTAACTCGGTCACAGATGCTGGTAATAAATGATATTCATTGGTGTCAAAAAATATGTTCTTCATTACGAGATTAGTGCCCACTTTTAAACGCTCGAGGTTAATCTCCAGCAGGAAAGGCTGCGTCCTGCTTCCAGTACCCAGTTCGTAGTTTTCCGAATAGAAAAGATAGCCATCTGCACTGGCATTGAAAGCGTAATTTGCCCCTAGAGGCATGACTGCAAGGAATTCACCATTCTCTTTATCAGTATAGTCGTTGTAGGCAGTATTTTTATTGAGGAGGTTGACTACCTCTACTTTTGCATCCAGAAATTTGTGGGTTTCCTTGTCGCGCACTACTCCTTTGACATAAGTAATAGGCATAGGTTGTTTATCCAGCGGAAGTTTAAATTGGTAAATGTCCATATCGCCATAGCCATCCTTTAAATTGGAAGAGAAAAAACCGGTGCTGCCATTCGGACTCACGATCATTCCGTTTTCTTCATTAAAGGTATTGATCGGGTACCCCATGTTTAATGGAGTACTCCAATGGCCATTGTCCTGCATACGACTGACAAAAATGTCTTTATTGCCCATTCCTGGCCATCCATCTGAAGAAAAGTAAAGCGTTTTCCCATCTGCATGTAAGTAGGGGGTATTTTCATCATAAGGGGTGTTAATTTCCGGACCAAGATTAACCGGAACAGACCAGTCGCCATCTGCGTTGAGGTTGGATTTCCAGATGTCGTAACCGCCAATTCCACCGGGCCTGTTGCTCACAAAGTAAAGCGTGTTGCCATCCGGGCTAATGGCTGGCTGGGATTCCCAATAAGCACTGTTTACCGGGGCACCAAGGTTAAAAGGTTCGCCCCAGTTATTCCCTTCTTTATGACTCACGTAAATGTCGCATCGGCCAAGGCCATTAGGACGGTTACAGCCAGTAAAAAACAGATATAATCCGTCTGGGGAAATGGATTGTGCGCCTTCATTAAATTGAGGCGTATTGATGTTGCTGCTTAAGGGAAGGGAGTTACCCCATTCATTATTTGCCTTTTTGGAGATGAAGAAATCTTCGTTTCCCTCGATATTTCTACTAAAAATAAGCGTTTCATCGTCGGCTGTAATGGCAGGGAAATAATCCCGGTATGCCGTATTTATTTTAGGACCCAGGTTGATGGGCTCGTATTGCTGAGGTTTTTTTATGGCCTCAATAGCAAAGGCACAGTCTTTCTGGTATTTCTTAGCCCTGGCGAGAAAAGCAGCATCATTACCGGTGTATTTACTGATGAATGAGCTGATGTGTTTTAAGGCATTTTGATAATCACCGCTATAAAGTTCAGCTTCTCCAAGCCCATAATAGATCCGTGGTTCTGAATTTGGGTTCAGCTCCAGGGCTTTCCGGTAATAAACAGCAGCTTGTTCGTAGGATTTAATCCTTCTGTTTAGTTCTGCAAGTTGCAAAACGGCATTTTGAAAGGAGGGGTCAGCCTGAACGGCTTCCTTGAGTGCGAAAATCGCTTCAGGATATAGGTTGTCATTTAAAAGGCGCTGCGCTTTATCAAAGCTGGCCATGGCTTTCTTGATGGTAGAATTCTGGGCTTTAGCACCAAGAACCATCAGGAAAGACAGAAAAAGAGCAACAGATATTTTTTTCAAAACGCTATTGTTAATGGTGTAAAATTAAATATAGCGAAAAATCTGAATTTGCGATTAAGGGATATTTAAATATTTATGTGTTTGTAAAGAAATTTCCCATTTAGGGTTGGCCATCACGTAATCAATAATCAATGGTGTAATTTCCTTTGACTTAGACCATTCTGGCTGCAGGTATAATTTACAGGTATCAGAAACCGTTGCAGCATATTGTTCTGCCCATTCAAAATCACTCTTGTTGAACACAATCACTTTTAATTCATTGGCGAATGGAGTGATGTCTGGACGAGGGGCTTTAAATTTCTTTGGAGAAAGACAAATCCAGTCCCAGGTACCTGAAAGGGGATAAGCTCCTGAAGTTTCAATAAAAGTAAGGATATTTTTCTCCTTTAACTTTTGAGTTAAATAATCCAGATTATAAATCAATGGCTCACCACCGGTAATGACCACCGCTTTACCCGGAAAGGTATCTGCTTTGGCTACAATATCATCTGCTGAAGTCAGGGGGTGTAATTCTGCATCCCAGCTTTCTTTCACATCACACCAGTGGCAACCTACATCGCAGCCTCCCAAACGAATAAAATAAGCCGCTTTTCCTGTGTTAAATCCTTCGCCCTGTATGGTGTAAAACTCTTCCATTAATGGAAGTAATGTGCCGTCTGCTGGTATATTGTGTGCCATATATTATTCGGCAAAGGTAAATAAAATATTTACGGGAAATGGGATTATATGTATATTGAGCCGATTTATATGACCAATCTGTGAAAAAAGAAGGTTCATTTATAATCATTTACCCTAAATACGAGCTATGTTGAAGTGGTATAAATTGGAAGGCAGCTTCCCGGAGCATGATTTCGTGGAACAGATTAAAGTGAACGGGAAAAAATTATGTCTGGTGAGACACCAGGACCGGACTTTCGTGGTTCAAAACAGCTGTCCGCATGCAGGAGGGATTCTGAGCGGCGGCACTTGTAAAAATGGTTACCTGATTTGTCCGATACACCGATGGGAATACAACCTGGAAACGGGAAGAGGGGCAGAGGGACAAGGAGATTATATTGATACCTACCCGGTAGAAACAAGGGAGGATGGAATTTATGTCGGCTTAAAAGAAAGTTGGATAAAAAAGCTCTTTAGCTGAGTTACTAAAGAGCTTTTTATATCTTCTTTAAGAATAGATTTCCTTCTTTGCAGAGGCCAATGTATTTTTCAACAAGCCTACAATAGTCATCAGACCAACACCTCCAGGAACTGGAGTGATCCATGAAGCTTTAGGAGCTACATTTTCAAAGTCTACATCACCAAATAATTTATAACCAGATTTGGTTTCTGTAGAAGTTTCTCTATTGATACCCACATCAATGATGATCGCACCTGGCTTCACCATATCTGCAGTTACAAAGTTCTTTTTACCAATTGCAGCAACGATAATGTCAGCCTGTAAAGCCAGTTCTTTCAAGTTGGCAGTTTTGCTATGCGTTAATGTTACGGTACAATTTCCTGGGTTGGCATTTCTAGCCATCAGAATACTCATCGGACTGCCTACTATGTTACTTCTACCCACTACCACGCAATGTTTTCCAGTGGTATCAATCTCGTATGCCTGAAGCATTAACATAATGCCATAAGGAGTAGCAGGGATGAAACAAGGAAGGTTCCTCATCATACGTCCCAGATTTACCGGATGAAATCCGTCTACATCTTTACGGTAATCGATAGTTTCAGTTACTTTTTCAGGGTCTATATGCTTAGGAAGAGGTAATTGAACAATCAGTCCATCTACACCAGCATCCTGATTAATTTCTTCAATCTTTTGCAGCAATTCCGCTTCTGTGACCGAATTATCGTATCTGATAAGTGAAGATTGAAAACCTACCTTCTCACAGTTTTTCATTTTGCTGGCAACATAGGTTTCACTGCCACCATCATTACCCACCAATATGGCTACTAAATGTGGTTTTCTGCCACTTTCAGCTAAGAAAGAGGCGGCTTCTGCTGCGATTTCCAGTTTAATTTTTTCTGATGCGAATTTTCCGTCAAGTAACTGCATGTAATCCTTATATGAGGTTAATTATTAATCTAATTTAAGTACGGCCATGAAAGCAGATTGTGGAATTTCCACATTACCTACCTGACGCATACGTTTCTTTCCAGCTTTTTGTTTTTCAAGTAACTTACGTTTACGTGAAATATCACCACCATAACATTTAGCGGTTACATCTTTACGAAGTGCACTTAGTGTTTCTCTGGCAATCACTTTTGCACCAATAGAAGCTTGGATTTTAATTTCAAACTGCTGACGAGGAATTAATTCCCTCAATTTTTCACAGATTTTCTTTCCGAAATCATAAGCATTGCTGCGGTGAATTAAGGAAGATAAAGCATCCACAGGCTCTTCGTTCAATAACATATCCAATCTAACCAGGTCTGATTTACGGTAACCGATCTGATGATAATCGAATGAAGCATAACCTTTGGAAATCGTTTTTAGCTTATCGTAGAAGTCGAAAACAATCTCGCCCATAGGCATCTCAAAAACGAGCTCTACACGGTCTGATGTTAAGTAAGACTGGTTGATGATCGTTCCTCTTTTCTGAATACAAAGGGACATTACCGGACCCACAAAGTCAGCTTTGGTAATGATGTTTGCTTTAATAAAAGGTTCTTCTACTGCGTCCAGTTTACTTGGATCTGGTAAATCTGAAGGATTATTTACAGAAATCACCTCACCTTTAGTGGTTTTAGCAATGTAAGATACGTTGGGAACAGTAGTGATCACTGTCATGTTGAACTCACGCTCTAAACGCTCCTGAATGATCTCCATGTGCAGCATACCCAGGAATCCGCAACGGAAACCAAAGCCTAATGCTGCAGAACTTTCAGGTTCGAAAACGATAGAGGCATCATTCAGCTGCAATTTATGCATGGCTTCACGCAATTCCTCAAACTCATCTGTATCTACCGGATAAATACCAGCGAAAACCATTGGTTTCACCTCTTCGAAACCTTGGATGGAATCTGGTGACGGCCGGTCTACAGTAGTGATGGTATCTCCAACTTTTACCTCACGTGCTTCTTTAATTCCAGAGATGATATAACCTACATCACCGGTTTTAACCACGCTGCGCGGCGACATATCCAGTTTAAGGATACCCACCTCATCGGCTAGATATTGTTTGCCTGTATTTATAAATTTAACTTTATCGCCTTTTTTAATCTGACCATTCACTACTTTATAGTAGGCAATGATTCCTCTGAATGGATTGAAAACAGAGTCAAAGATCAATGCTTGAAGTGGCGCTTCAGGATCCCCAACTGGGGCCGGAACACGGTCTACAATAGCTTGAATAATGTCAGGAATACCCATTCCAGTTTTACCTGAAGCAGGAATAATATCTTCACGTTTACAGCCGATTAAATCAATAATCTGATCTTTTACTTCCTCAGGCATTGCCCCAGGTAAATCCATTTTATTTAAAATAGGAATAATTTCAAGATCGTGCTCTAGCGCAAGGTATAAGTTGGAAATGGTCTGTGCCTGAATTCCCTGCGATGCATCTACAATAAGTAAGGCACCTTCGCAGGCTGCAATGGAACGGGAAACCTCATAGGAGAAATCTACGTGTCCAGGAGTATCAATCAGGTTGAAATTGTATTCAATATCACCAACCTTATAATTCATCTGAATGGCGTGGCTTTTTATCGTGATCCCACGTTCACGTTCTAGATCCATATTATCCAGCAATTGAGCTTGCGCCTCACGTTGGGTAATGGTTCCAGTATATTCTAACAGACGGTCAGCTAGTGTGCTTTTCCCGTGATCAATATGTGCAATTATGCAAAAATTACGTATGTGCTTCATCAGTGGCGCAAATATAGGATTTTGAGTCGATTAATTTATTGTAAATTAATCATAGTATATTGTAATGACTGCGGCATTACTAGGAATTGGCCATTAGGATCAGGTTCTTTACGGTTTGGGCATTGGTCAGGTCGTAGCTGAATTCATCTTCGCTGGTGCCCATACTTAGGTTCGGGTTTCTGAATTCCATTTCGCTTTTTACTGCATGTTTGGCAGAAGCATGGAACTCTTTAGCACCGGTAATCCGGATGATTTCAGCGATGTTGTCTGTATTAACACCTGCACCAGGCATGATGCTGATTCTTCCTGCAGCCTGTTTGATTAAGGCTTTGATCTGCCCAACGCCTGCTAATGCCGAAGGAGCAGCACCTGAGGTCAGTACCCTTTCACAGCCCAATTCGATCAGGTCTTCCAGACCTTGTTCCAGGTTATTGCACATATCAAAGGCCCGGTGGAAGGTGACTTTCATAGGCTTGGCCAGTTCAACTAACTCCGCACAGCGAGCTTTATCGATACTGCCATCTGCATGAAGAATGCCAAACACTACTCCATCACAATTTAATGATTTACAGATTTTAATGTCTTCCTTCATGATGCTGAATTCTAAATCAGAATACAAGAAATCTCCACCTCTGGGGCGGATGATTGGATACACTAAAATGTGCAGTAATTCTTTTGCCAGCTTGAGCTGTCCATAGCTTGGGGTAGTGCCTCCCTCTGGTAAATTGTCGCAAAATTCTACCCTTACTGCGCCGCCTTCCTGTGCTGCTAAAGCAGAGGAAAGGGAGTTGGCGCATACTTCCATTTGAATCATTCGATACGGTTTATTTCTGGTTAGTAATAGCTTTTTCCAGGAATTAATAAATCGGTTTTGTTTTGGTCACAAACCGCATAGCTGAAGCCTTGCTGAATCGCATAAGCTCCATATTCTCCTTTTTTATTTAAAGCAAGGAAGCCTACCTGGATATTTTTGGCAATTTCAGGTTTCTTTTTAATGATCCTCATGACTGCCTCTTTACAAGCTGCTTCAGGCGTATAACCTTGTCTCATGAGTTCTACCACTAAAAAGCTGCCTACATTACGGATTACTTCTTCACCAACACCGGTAGAAGTAGCACCGCCAACTTCATTGTCTACAAATAAACCAGCACCAATGATTGGACTGTCACCCACACGTCCATGTAGTTTATAAGCCATTCCGCTGGTGGTACAAGCACCTGAAATGTTTCCTTTAGCGTCTAAAGCCAGCATGCCAATGGTGTCATGGTTGTATTGATTTCCTGGCAATCGGGTAGGAGCGGCTTTATCGTATAATTTATTTTCTATGTTCATCACCGGCGCATACTTTGCCGTTTTCAACCATTCTTTCCATGCTTTTTCACTTTCTTTAGTCAGCAGGTTCTCTTTTTTGAATCCGTTTTCCAAAGCAAACTGAAGTGCGCCATCACCTACAAGCATCACATGCGGCGTTTTTTCCATCACCATTCTGGCCACAGAAATGGGATGCATAATGTGTTCTAATCCAGCAACGGCACCGCAGTTGCCCAAATCATCCATAATACAGGCATCCAGGGTCACATGACCATCTCTGTCTGGCAAGCCGCCATAGCCTACAGATTGGTTTTTTGGATCAGCTTCAGGAACATGTACTCCTTGTTCTACCGCATCCAATGCTCTTCCGCCTGCAGATAATACCTTCCATGCCGCCTGATTGGCAGCAATACCGAAATCCCAGGTAGAGATGACGATTGGTTTTGCAGCTGCATAAGATGGGCTTGGGATCATTGCAGCAGCGCTTGTTCTATCAATGGCTAATAAGGAGGCAGAAAGCGCAGATGCTTTAATGAATTTTCTACGGTTAAACATGTTTGGTATAGCTTTAAATAATTTGAAAGTGATCGGCGTCTTTTAAGAATGGGAAGGCCCTGCGGGTTTTCGCCAGTTCTTCGTAGCCGATACTAAAGGTATAAAGATCTTCGTCTTCGGGTTTATAATAAATGGTTTTACCCATTGGATCGATACATTGGGAATGTCCGCTATGGTATACTTCTTTGCCATCATGACCTACACGATTGGCTGCAATCACATAACTCTGGTTTTCGATGGCACGGGCAGGAATTAGTGCGTTCCAATGAACGGCACGTTTATCAGGCCAGCTGGCGATCAGCAATAGAATGTCGTATTCTTCATTCTGATTGCGCAGCCATACCGGGAAGCGGAGGTCATAACAGATCGCAAGGCGGATTTTCCAGCCTTTTAATTCTACAATGACCTTGTCCTTGCCTGGAGAGTAGTTTTTATCCTCTTCACCCAGGCCAAATAAATGTCTTTTATCATAATGGCTATAACCGCCGTCAGGAAGCATCCAGATTAGTCGGTTATAATAATGACCATCTTCTTTGATGATCAGACTGCCCGTAACTACGCATTCATATTTTTGTGCAATCTCCTTCATCCATTGCATCGTTTTACCATTCATCTCTTCAGCAAGTGCTGGAGCATTCATGCTAAAACCGGTGTTAAACATCTCTGGAAGTACAATCAGGTCTGTTTTTTCTTTAACACCTGAGGACAATCTTAGGGATAGATTCTGCAGGTTTTTGTCAACATTCTCCCAAAATAAATAGGCCTGGAAAATAGTGATTTTCAGGTTTTTAATACTTAGGTAATCTGGACTTTCCATTATTGTAATTTAAAGGGATGTAAATTATAATTTAACTAGTCTTTCAACGGCTTTTTCCAATGTTTCTTGTTTTTTCGCAAAACAAAACCTTAAAACATGGTAATCCGTATTCCTAATGTAGAAGGCTGAAACCGGAATGGAGGCAACTCCATATTCTTTAATTAACCTTTCGGCCATGGCGACATCTTTTTCATCGCTGAGGTGCTCATAGCTAACGCATTGGAAATAAGAACCATCGCAAGGTAATAATTTAAACTTAGTTTCGGTAAGGAGCGAACGAAACAAATCGCGCTTCTGCTGGAAGAAAGCAGATAAGCCAAAGTATGTTTGTGGATCTTTCAGGTAGCGAGCGATGCCCAGCTGCATGGGCGTATTCACACTGAATACGTTGAACTGGTGTATTTTTCTGAACTCCTTCATCATTTGTTCAGGCGCCAGGCAATATCCTAATTTCCAGCCGGTAGTATGCAGTAATTTGCCAAAGGAAGCCACAATAAAGCTTCTCTCGCGGAGTTCCGGGTATAAAGCCACGCTGTGGTGCTTCTTACCATCGAAAATAATATGTTCATAGACCTCATCACTTAAAATCATGATGTCAGTATTCTTTGTTAATTTGATGAGCGCTTTGATGTCCTTCTCTGATAAAACACAGCCTGTTGGATTCTGTGGACTATTCAAGATGATCATTTTGGTATTGGCGGAGAATAGTTTTTTCACCATTTCCCAGTCGATCTCATATTGAGGAGGGGCAAGCTCATAAGGTTTTACCAGGCCGCCCAGCAACTTAACGGTAGGGGCATAAGCATCGTAAGCAGGTTCAAAAATAATCACCTCATCACCAGGATGAATACAAGCACTTAAAGCGGTGAATATAGCCTGAGTACCTCCGGCAGTAATATTGATCTCCGTTTCCGGGTGATAATTTGCGCCATAGAGCTGGTTCATTTTTTCAGCAATCACTTCGCGTAAGGCTGCTAGGCCTGTCATGGGTGCATACTGATTAAAGCCCTGGCGCATGGCCTCAGCTACATATTCGATGAGTTTCGGATCACATTCATAGTCAGGAAATCCCTGAGAAAGATTAATGGCCTGATGTTCTTCTGCTAATTTGGACATGAGCGAAAATATGTTCGTTCCTGTACCAGGTAGTTTTGATTGTGTAGCTATCATTATGACAACGAAAATAGAAATAATATTTATCGTCTTATATCAGATTTATTTAATAATTTCATTTTGCTATGACTTTTAAAACAAAAGAAAGCAGATTATTGCTTATTCTAGGCTCCTTTTTCGTGGCCAACGCGATCCTTTCAGAATTTATAGGTGTAAAAATATTTACAGTGGAAGGCACACTGGGCATCAGGCAGTTTGATATCAATTTGCTGGGTGTTCCTAACCTCTCTTTTAACATGTCGGCAGGGGTGCTCACATGGCCTTTGATTTTTATCATGACGGATATTATCAACGAATATTTTGGCGTTCGGCAGGTTCGGTTTTTATCAGTGCTGGCGGCTATTCTGATTTCTTACGCCTTTTTTGTAGTCGCTGCGGCGATGCGGCTTTCGCCTTCTGATTTCTGGATAAATCAAACCATTGATGGCCATCCGCTCAATATGAACCATGCTTTTGCTGGGATATTCGGACAAGGGATGTGGATCATTGTGGGTTCTGTGATTGCCTTTTTAGTAGGGCAGATTGCGGATGTGTTTATCTTTCATAAGATTAAAAAGGTAACCGGAGAACGTGCTTTATGGCTGCGCGCCACTGGTTCTACGGTGATTTCTCAATTTATAGACAGTTTTGTCGTGATCTTTATTGCTTTTTACCTGAATCCTCAATACCACTGGAGCTGGCAAATGGTAGCCGCAATCGGTCTGGTAAATTATACTTATAAATTTGTAGTCGCAATTTTAATGACGCCGTTGCTGTATGTGGTGCATTATGTGATTGACCGTTACCTAGGTAAGGATCTTTCACAGCGTATGATTAAAATGGCAGCAAGATAGTATCAGCCGGGATTTACCGATTACAGCTTAATTCTTTTGTCGAATACAAATGGCTCAGACTTCAGTAATTTGATGAACTTGAAATCCGCATGGTTAGGGTTGAGGAGAAAATTTGATTCCGCTGATATAATGGAAGAGGGGACTTTCAACAGGGCTGTTTTCTCATTCCTGACCCAATTCTCCCCTAATTCCTGTGTATGAGACATGTTTTCAAAAGAAAACCAGTTTTCCGGTAATGATTTCAAGGGAATGCTGGCAATGGGGAGGTCATCCGGAATTTCAATCGTCATGACCTGAAAAGCGCTGTTCAGCCCAAATTGACTCCGATGCACTACATTTTCCAGACAGGCCAGGGAGCGAGATTCCGCCGTATAAATCATGGAAACATCATTCGGATTCCATCTTGCTGCACGGCCTGAAGCGACTAGCGAGCCAGCGTAATTGCTCAAACAAATGCGAAATACCTGCATAAATTAAGCGAGATCTCCGTGAGCAATTCTAATGAGCTCTTCTTCAATGAGGCTGATGCCCGTGAAAGTATCCATTAAATCAAAGGGAATTTGGTGGCCAAGCCCATAAGAAGGGGTGTTGAGCCATTGGTGAAAAGCCTTTGCTGAGCCGAAGATTTCTATTCCTTTTTCAAAAAGAGAGAAAGACTTCAAAAGTTTCTCGCTGAGGGAAGGATCTAATTTGGAAGCATTAGAAGCATAGTTCTGGATGGTTTTAACATTAGTTTTAAAGGTATCCTGGAATTCTTCCCTGGTAAAACCCGAAAGACTTAAAAAATCGAGTGCAGCTTTGGCTGATAAGCCTGATTTTGAGCTCATGAGCAAGCTGATAGAATCGTTGTAAAGCGGCTGATAAGGGGCGATTAACGCAGCCTCTGCAACGACTGATAGTGGTGTTTTGTCTTTGTAGGGTTTTGAAGTGTTTGCCATAACCATAAATTTTACTCAATTCGAATATACGGAATTTTTTCCGGTATATCTGGAATTTTTTCCATAAAAAAACCGCAATCCTTGTTTTGCTGACCTTTCAGGTAAAAAATAGGAATGCGGTTTTTGATAAGCCGGGGAGTTTAGCTCATTCTTTTAACTTCCAGGATTTTAAACTCCTGAATGCCGTCAGGCATTTCCCAGTTGATAATGTCGCCTGTTCTATAGCCAAATAAGGCAATGCTGATCGGAGCAAAAACAGATACTTTCTGCACTTTGATGTTCGCTTCTTCCGGCATTACGATCTTAAAGGTAAATTCTTTACCGGTTTTTGTGTTGGCAATTCTAGCTTCAGATTTCAGACATACCACGTCTTCAGGAAGATCCTGATCTGCGTAGATTGTTGCTTCTTTGATCTCTTTTCTTAGTTTTTCTTTATTATAAGGACTCATGTTTGATTTGTCCAGGTGATCTTTTAATAATTTTAAATCGCTTTTTGAAAGTGATAATGTTTTTGTTTCCATGTTTAAATGTCTTAATGTAATGATTGATAGTTAATTCCTTAGTAAGATACAGGGAGGCAAACTGATATTTACGAATATATCACACCTTAAGCGGTGTAATTGCTTAATATAAAAAAGAAAATAAACAACTGCTTGCTATTTCCTTAAATTATAAAATAACGAAAATCATCAGAAGAAAAATGCCCCTGAACCGAAGAGTAGAATGAAATGATTCGGGGCTTAGTTAATAAAGTCTTTACTGCTGATTTGATAAGTAAAGCCGAAGGGATAGTTTTCCCTGAAGAACCTTTTGAACAGCGCATAGGCTTGCAGCTGACTCTTGTTATAAGTCATTAAGGTTGCCTGATGTATGCCTATTCTTTGTTTCATTATTGCTAATCTCGGTAGGTTTTTTATTAAATCAAAGGAAAAATGGATTTATCTTAGCATGAAGGGCTTTAATTGACATTGGTGTTATTGTTCTTGCTGATTTCCTGAATATTTATGTAGTTCTCCTCTATATTCTCCCAGATTTGCTGATGGGCCCTGCAGAACATCAAGATTATGAGGATATCGGCTGATTAGCCTGGTAAAAAAAGCCGGATATTCGGTGA
Organism: Pedobacter polysacchareus; assembly: GCF_019802255.1. Classification (GTDB taxonomy): domain Bacteria; phylum Bacteroidota; class Bacteroidia; order Sphingobacteriales; family Sphingobacteriaceae; genus Pedobacter; species Pedobacter polysacchareus. The sequence goes on from NZ_JAHYSS010000005.1 coordinate 454,589, forward strand.
CAGCAGCCTCAAAATTCCGCGTTACAACACGCTTTTTGAGCTGTTAATAAGGGGCATAATCCGAATAAATCGGCCCTTATAGGCGCCAATAAGGCCGAAAAAAGCAAGATTTAACAGAAAAAACGCAATAGAATGGAAGTTATGTACGTTTATTTCCAAAATAATATATATTTGGCCACAAATTAAATAATTAAAACATGGAAAAATTTTCAAAAGTTAAAGAATTATTAGCTTCTATTGAAGCTGACGCTGAGAAGTTTTATAATGCAGGAAACAGTGCTGCTGGAACTAGAGTACGTAAAGCTATGCAGGATTTAAAAGTTCTTGCTCAGGAAATTCGTTCTGAAGTAACAGAGAAAAAAAACAGCGATAAATAATATCGATTAATTCGAAAAGCAGCAGCACCATCAACCGTGTTGCTGCTATTTTACCTCCCCATCATTATGCCATATACTGCCGCCCCTAACAGATATACTCAAATGCAATACCGCAGATGCGGAAACAGTGGACTGAAGCTGCCAGCCATTTCTCTTGGCTTATGGCATAACTTCGGACATGTGGACCAGCTGGAAAACTGCAGTGAGATTTTAAAACTGGCTTTCGACAACGGGATTACCCATTTTGACCTTGCTAATAATTATGGTCCGCCTCCAGGATCTGCAGAGGAAAATTTCGGTCGCTTGCTGAAAAGAGATTTCGAAGGATATAGGGATGAAATGATCATTTCTTCCAAGGCAGGATATACCATGTGGGATGGCCCTTATGGAGATTGGGGTTCAAAAAAATACCTGGTGTCTAGCCTGGATCAAAGTCTGAAAAGAATGGGACTAGAGTATGTAGATATCTTTTATCATCACCGTCCGGATCCGGAAACGCCACTAGAAGAAACAATGGCGGCATTAGATCTGATCGTTCGCCAGGGAAAGGCATTATATGTTGGGATTTCTAATTACCAGGCAGCAGAAGCTGCTGAGGCGATGGAAATCTTAAAGCGTTTGGGTACACCATGTCTGATCCATCAACCTAAATACTCTATGTATGAACGTTGGGTAGAAGGTGGTTTGCTGGATTTACTAGGCAATGAAGGTGTAGGCTGCATTCCTTTTTCACCGCTTGCTCAGGGCATGCTGACCAATAAATACCTGAAAGGGATTCCTGAAGACTCTCGTGCAGCAAAGTCGCATGGCGCATTACAGCAAGATCAGTTGACACCTGAAAGAGTGAAACAGTTGAATGAACTGAATGTACTTGCAGAAAGCCGCGGACAAAAGCTCGCACAAATGGCTTTGTCATGGATTTTAAAGGATGAACGCATTACTTCCGTATTGGTGGGTGCCAGTAAACCTGAACAGCTTGCGGATTCTTTAAAATGTTTGAATAACCTTGATTTCAGCGCAGAAGAACTGCAGGAAATTGAGCAAATTTTAGCCTCCTAGCCTAGAAAGCTTCCGTAAATCATAAAAGAAGCTGTCTTAAATAATAATTCAAGACAGCCGCTCTATTTTTTATACGGTTAAAGTTGTAGTCAATTCTATTTCCGCTTTTAAATCCTGTACAAAATGGTCGATCTGTGCCTTGGTTACCCCAGGCATACAGATGACATGACTATTGCCATCTTCGGTCGCAATCTGCCATTTCTGTCTCAATGCAATAGATGGCGCAGGGAACACTACCGTTAATGCAAAAGGATTGGTCCACGCTGGTACGCCGATATCATTTAGGCTTTTTACCGTATAGGCTGCGGTTTCCAGACATGCCAACGCACGTTGTTTCAATCCCTCTTTTCCTAGTTTTTTAAGCGCATACCAAATGAAAATAGGGCTGTGACCATTTCTGCTGCCTGTAATCGTCGTGTCTACGGTACCGATATATGGAATCGCTTTTCCAATCCTGTCTTTATAATTCTTTTTGACCAATACCAGTCCGCAAGGGATAGGAGAACCGATAAATTTATGTCCGCTGATGGCCATACTGTCTGTTCCATGGTTAAAATCAAAACCTGGTTTTAAATCCAGTAAAGCACTGTAGGTGCCAGCCAAAGCAGCATCACAGTGGATGTAATGATTTTTAATCGCCTGCCTGCGGAGGATTTGCTGAATTTGATGCAAGTCATCTTTTGCTTCCATCATCGTAGTGCCAATATTGGCCAGAATGATGACCGGCTGATCTCTGTGCATTTGTACCATCGCATTTAAATCCTCGTAATCCATCTCCCCGTTTTTCTGAGTTCTGATCACGATGCTGCGCAGATTGAGGAGCTGTATGTTCTTTTGAACACTGTAATGTGTGGCTTCTGAATAATAAACGATGCCATTAGGGTAGAGCTCCCTGGCCACGTAAAGGCCGTACAAATTTCCTTCTGAACCACCATTGGTAACATAACCCCACCAGTTATTTGCTGGTGCGTTGAACAATTCGGCGAAAAATTCCAATACTTCTAGTTCCAGAGAACGGGAATTCAAATCGTAGGTAGATTCTACCCATGGATCACCCACATTATTTAATGGCAGTTTTAAAAGTGGATACAACTCTGAATAGTCAAAATCCTGTGCAATTGGGTAACCGATAAACTGCTTGGCGCGTGCTTCAGCGAGTTTCATATAAGCGCTTAAACGCTCGTTATCTTTAGTATTTAATGGAGTTTTCATTGGGCAGTGCTGATATTTGGTATTTAATCCTTCAAAATTAGACAAGTACCATATTATTTCCTTTGCTTATCTGATATTCAATAAAAAATACTGTTGTTGATGTATATAACAGTAAAAACTACCATATTTGTGGCTTGCTGGATCCTATTTCAGCAAAATGCTATGATGGAGAAATTAGATAAGCTCGACACCAGGATATTAAACATCCTGCAAAAGGATGCTTCTTTAAGTACAAAAGACATTGCAGGGGAAATTGGCCTAAGTGTTTCCCCAACTCATGAGCGCATCAAGCGCCTGAAATTAGAAGGATATATAGAGAAATATGTAGCACTGGTAAACCGGGAAAAGCTGGGAAAACACTTACTGGTGCTCTGTACCGTAACTTTAAAAGAACAATCCATTGCTACCTTAAAGAACTTCGAAGAATCAGTAGTGCAATTTAAGGAAGTGCTGGAAGTACTGTGTATTGCCGGCGGACAAGATTATCTACTCAAAATCGTAGTAGAAGATGTAGACGATTACCATACTTTTGTGGTTACTCATTTATCTTCACTTTCCAATATTTCTACCTTAAGCAGTAGTTTTGTGTTAAAAGAGATCAAAAGAGAAACAGCATTCCACCTTAATTTCTAACTTTAGGCATGGAATCAACACAAACTTTGCCCGAATTAAACGCAGAAGAACTTCGTGTGCTAGGCGTTTTAATGGAGAAATCTAAAACTACCCCTGAATATTATCCAATGACGATCAACAGTCTGACGGCTGCCTGTAATCAAAAGACCTCAAGAAAACCTGTGGTTCAGTATGACGAACAGATTGTAGTACTGGCATTGGACACCCTCAAAAGAAAAGGATTGATTTCTACGGCCACCGGAGGATCAAGCCGCAGCATTAAATACAAGCATAATTTCGCGATTGTATTCCCGGTAACGCCTCAGGAAGTCGCTATTCTTTGTCTTTTAATGTTGAGAGGCCCTCAAACTCCAGGAGAGCTAAATACCAATTCCGGCAGATTGTATGAATTCGATTCTTTGGAAGAAGTCCAATCCGTATTGGAACGCTTAACAGGTGCCGAGCCTCCTTACGTCATCCAATTGCCGAGAAAAGCTGGACAAAAAGAAATGCGTTACGCACATTTACTTTCTGGTACACCAGATCTAAATGCAGAAGACTTAACAGAAGAAGCTCCTCAAAAGACGAACACAGATCTGGAAAACCGGGTGCTGAAACTCGAAACAGAATTGGACGAACTAAAGACCGCTTTTGCTCAGCTGATGAAAGAACTGATGGGCTAAAAACCTATTCTACTAAAACTATCAATAAAACTTGGTGTTATTCTTTTGTAACATCCATTTCCTATTGATCTGCGATGTTATGGTCCTAAAAATATCATACTATGTCAAAAAAAGTAGCAGAACAATTGGTGGAAATGCTTGTTGAAGCAGGTGTTAAGCGTATTTATGCCGTAACAGGCGATAGTTTAAATGAGTTAAATGATGCGGTAAGACGCAACGATAACATCCGCTGGATCCATGTGAGACATGAAGAGGCAGGGGCTTATGCTGCCGCTGCGGAAGCAGAATTGCATGGCCTTGCGTGTTGTGCGGGCAGCAGCGGGCCTGGTCATGTGCATTTGATCAATGGCCTTTATGATGCCCATCGTGCAGGAGCTGCAGTACTAGCGATAGCTTCTACCTGCCCAACTTCTGAATTCGGTTCCGGCTATTTTCAGGAAACCAATACCACCAAACTTTTTGATGATTGCAGTCATTACAATCAAATTGCCACCACTCCGGCTCAGCTGCCAAGAATGACACAGGCTGCTTTGCAGCATGCCTTTCACCATAAAGGGGTGGCCGTTCTTGGTTTGCCTGGTGATGTGAGCAGCATGGACGCAGTCGAAAATATGTCTGCAGATAAGACCTATTTTTCTAAAGCAAGCATCTGCCCGGCAGAAGAAGAGCTACTGGCACTTTCCAGCCTGATCAATAAACATAAAAAGATTGCTATATTTTGTGGAATCGGTGCTGTCGAAGCACATGATGAGGTCATTAAACTTGCAGAAATACTGAAAGCTCCTGTGGGTTACTCTTTCAGGGGTAAAATGGGAATCCAGTATGATAACCCTTATGAAGTTGGGATGACCGGCCTCCTTGGTTTGCCATCTGCCTACCATAGCATGCATGAAAGTGACCTGGTGATTTTATTAGGCACAGATTTCCCTTACGTGCCCTTTATTCCGCAGGATAAAATTTTAGTGCAAATCGATAGTAAGCCAGAAAGACTGGGTAGGAGAGCTAAGCTGGATATGGGACTTCATGGAGACATAAAAACCAGTTTAAATGCGCTATTTCCATTATTAGATGCGAATACCGATGATAGTTTTCTGGCCGCTCAATTGAAAGTTTATGAAAAGGTAAAAGAACATTTAAATACTTATGTTGCAGATAAAGGGGAAAAGGATGCGATTCATCCGGAAGCCGTTGCTTTTGAAATCAATAAACTGGCTGCTCAAGATGCCATTTTTACGGTGGATACCGGAATGTGCTGTGTTTGGGGTTCCAGATATATTGATGCGACAGGAAAACGTACGATGCTGGGTTCGTTTAACCATGGTTCTATGGCAAATGCGATGCCTCATGCCATTGGTGCTGCTTTATCTAGTCCAGAACGACAAGTTGTGGCGATGTGCGGAGACGGTGGATTGTCGATGATGCTGGGAGATTTAGCTACCATCAAACAATATAACCTACCCATTAAACTGATCGTTTTCAACAACAGGTCTCTGGGCATGGTAAAATTGGAAATGGAAGTTGCAGGACTTCCAGATTCGGAGACGGATATGGTTAATCCGGATTTTGCATTAGTGGCTACCGCGATGGGCATTAAAGGAATGACAATTGATGATCCTAACCAGCTGGAGGAGGGGATGAAAGCCGCATTTATGCACGATGGTCCAGTATTAGTCAATGTGATGACGGATCCGAACGCAATGGCGATGCCACCAAAAATTGAGTTTAAAATGATGAAAGGGATGGCACTCACGATGACGAAACTGATGTTGGGTGGCAAGTTCGACGAAGTACTGGATACGGTGAAATCGAATTACAAACATTTAAAAAGTATCATAGATTAAAGCTTAAATTTGTGTCCGATTTATGATCCAAATACACCCAACCACCGCCCTTACCTCTATCCTTGACAATGATTTTTATAAAATCACCATGCAGCAAGGGGTGATCCGTCTATTTCCGGCAGCAAAAGCAAGATATAAGTTCATCAACCGTGGAAAACATTCTTTTCCTGAAGGATTTGCGGAGGCTTTAAGAGCTGCAGTGGATCAGATGGCTTTGCTCAAACTGACAAAAGAGGAGAAACATTTCCTGCAGGTGACCTGCCCGTATCTTGATCCGGTATACCTGGATTTCCTGGAAGGTTACCGTTATCAGCCCGAGGAAGTACAAATCGAGCAGCATGGAGATCAGCTGGAAGTGCGCGTAGAAGGATTGTGGTATCGAACGATATTATGGGAAGTTCCCTTAATGTCCTTGATTTGCGAATTGTATTATGTGCTGAATGGCTCGCATCGGATCAGCAATGAAGAAGTGATGCAGCTCACAGCACAAAAAATAGAAAAATATAAAGTGCTTGGCGTAACCGTAGCAGAATTTGGGACAAGAAGAAGGTATTCCTATGAGGTGCACCGGTCGGTTTTACAAGCTTTAAACGAATTTGGCAGCGGATCATTTATTGGAACCAGCAACGTACACATGGCAATGCGTTATCAGACCAAGCCAATTGGAACGCATGCCCATGAATGGTTCATGTTTCATGCCGCCAGATATGGTTTTAAAATGGCCAATGCCATGGGATTGGAACACTGGGTCAATGTATACCGTGGAGATTTAGGAATTGCCCTTTCTGATACCTATACCACAGAGGTGTTTTTTAGTCAGTTCGACAAAATGTTCTCGAAGTTGTTTGATGGTGTCAGACATGATAGCGGTGACCCTTTGCTGTTTGCAGATAAAGTGATCAATCATTATCAGAAAATGGGGATTGATCCTAAATCCAAAACGATTATCTTTTCTGATGGTCTTAATTACGATAAAGTGGAAAGAATCGCAGCGCATTGTCAGGGGAAAATAGGGATGTCTTTTGGAATAGGTACCAATTTAACCAATGATGCCGGACCAGCAGCCATGAATATTGTAATTAAAATGACGGAAGCACAACCTAAAGATGGAGAATGGACAGAAGTGGTGAAATTATCTGATGAACATGGGAAATATACCGGCACAGAAAGAATGATTAATCTCGCGAAAACGATATTGCAGATTGAAGATTTTTAGTGTAGAATACAGCCTTTAATAATGTTTATCTTAAACCAAGGTATTCTTAAAACAAAAGCGCACTGCAAAATGAATTGCAGCGCGCTTTTTATTACAGATTAAAAAGGATTAGGCCCCTTGTTTTCTAGTATATTTTGTAAGGATCACAATCACTTGCCCTTCGATTTTTCCTTCAATCTGATCCGTATTGTTTTCTACCAGGCGGATATTCTTCACTACCGTACCCATTTTAGCATTTAAAGTAGAACCTTTTACATCTAAAGATTTCGTCAGTACAATAGAATCACCTGCTTGAAGCAAGGCACCATTGCAATCTTTATGAAGTTCAGCAACGGCATCATTGTCAAGGTCTGCAGCTTTAGCCCAAGCCAAACGATCTTCCTCAAGATACATCATATCCAGGTTGTCCATTGCCCAGCTTTCATTGCTTAAGCGGTTCAACAAGCGCCATGAAACCACCTGAACTCCAGGGACCTCGGACCACATGCTGCCACTTAAACACTGCCAGTGCTTGCTGTCTAATTCTTCTCTTTTCTCAATTTGAGCCAAACATTTATCACAAATCAAGATACAGTTGTCGGCAGTATTTGCAGTTTGAGGAGGAACTTCGTATACTTTAAGCTTTTCCGCAGATTGGCATAGTTCACATTTGTTTTCGCTTCTACTCAGTAATTGTTCTTCCAGTTTCATGGTACTTATGTTAAAAATGTTCTTGTAATCGACTCAAAGGCGCGAAGATAATTAATTTAGACGGCAAACTGGCTTTCCATTATTATTCAAATTTCTCATCTTTCATGTATGGTGTTTTCCTTTTATGACTATATTTAGAAAACATGGTCTCAAAATTTAAACTGCGAGCGCTCTTTTCTCTCATCTTCATTGCTTTATCTGTCAATTGTTATGCGCAAAATAGCCCGAAAGGACTGAAATCTGTACTTTGGAAAGTGCAGTTCCCAGGAACTGATAAAGTGTCTTATTTATTAGGTTCAACACCACTTTTTTTGGCGAAGATTGGGTAGCACAATGGCTGATTTTAGATATGAATTAACTTTATCCACTGCTGCTATAGATAACGTTAAACGTGCTGATCAAAAAGAATAGGATTCCCATCTGGGTCGATCACGATTAAACTCGCAGGGCCGCTTGTATTTTCATCTGCTTCAGTTTCTAACTTTAATCCTGCACTTTTCAGTTGGCGCTGAATTACTCTGATGTCATCAAACGCATCAAGAGCTTGTGCATTTTCGTCCCAACCCGGATTAAAAGTAATCATATTCTTCTCGAACATGCCCTGAAATAAGCCAATTAAAGCATTCCCATTTTTCATAATGAGGTATTTCATGTCCAGGCTGCCAGCGAAAACGCTAAACCCTAGATTTTCATAAAACTGTTTTGAAGCTTGAATGTCTTTTACATTCAGGCTGAAAGAGCAGGCGCCTAATTTCATATTGATTCTGGTTAAGTTTAAAATCTCATCACCGTCAGTAGCTTTATTAAAAGTACCTATTTTTTCCTGATTTTCATTCGGTAGAATTTTGAGTAAAAAAGAAAGGGCATCATCTTTAATGGATGACGCCCTTTCTTTTTATCTTAACTATTTTTTACTAAAAAGCGTAATTCGCTGAAGCGCTTAATATAGCTCCGGTTGATTTTCCATCTGCTTTTTTAACACCATCCACCCAAATTTCAACAATAAGGGTAGAAGTAGCATCTTTTCCAATCGCATTAGCGCCAAAATTTACCATAAGGTCTTTGGAGTCAATTGTATATTCAGTGCTTGTCCAGGTTTCTCCGGTTAAACTGGTGAAATTTTCAGTTTTTCCACTGCCAGCAGTATATAATGCAGTTTGAATAGAACTTCCTGAAGAAGCAATGGCTTTAAAAATAACTTTGTGTGAGCCTGAAGGTGAGTTGTCTTTATCTTTCGAGCAAGACATGAGTAGCATTAATCCTAATACCATGGTTAGAGATAGAAGTTTTGTGATTTTTTTCATTGTTTTTTTTGTATTGATTATTGAAATCTTAATTAAGATGAGCCTAAATACAATTTGTATGCCAGTTATTTCTAATAAAGATACTTTTTGTGTTAACTTAGTGGTTTCATGTGTTTTATGTGAAATTAAATAGTTATACTATTTCTTGTTTCTCAATTAGAAATAATAATAAGCAGGTGGGTGTTTTCGAGAAATCCAATAAATTGAGTAACTGTGTATAAAATTGAATACAATTTTTTAGGAGAATAATTGTGGTGTTGCTCGGGAAGAGCTTAAGGTTCGGAAGGGGTTCGGAACTCTAAAATAAGGGCGATCTCTGTCCGACCAGTATCCGACCAGTATACAGCCTGTCTTATTAAGAATCGGATGATAGTTTTGTACCGGTTCTTTAGTAAATGTCCTAGCTTTCTTCAGCTACAGTAAAATCTTTTTCTTATCTATAAGTTGTTTTAAGCGTAATTTATAGAAAAATAATTTCTTTTTATATTTTTTATGCTGCGTAATCTGAATAAGATATTTTTATCTGATTTGGTTGTTTATTTTGATAGCTGAATGATAAATTCGCTTAATATGTCATACAATATGGCTATATTTTGAAATAAATAAGTATATATTCTATCAGCATAGAGAGGATTTATAAAGAATTTCATCTTGCCAATTCGATTTCTTTAAGATAAAACTATTGTTTTTTTCATTAGGGGCTTGTTTTTGAACAGCTAAACTGATGATTGCTAAATGTTTGAATAATATATATATTCGCTATTATGTATTTATTATGTCATACAATATAATCGAAGGTGATCAGGAATTAATGCAACTACTCCGTGAGGGAAATAGGGAGGTATATATGGTGATATATAAAAAGTATCAGCGTTTGTTATTCCTTTATGCATTTAGAAAATTAAACAATCAGGGGGAAGCTGAGGATGTGGTTCAGGAAGTTTTCATTTCCTTTTGGAACAAGCGTCATATTTTGAGTCTGGATATAAATATTGCAGGTTATTTGTACCGTGCAGTACGAAACCGTTCTTTAAACATCTTTGCGCATCGGGAAATTGAAGCAAAATACCTGGAATCTTTGGATGATTTTTTAGGGAGTAATTATGAGAGTGCGGATAGTTTAATTCGCGAGCATCAGATTGCAGCATTGATAGCCCAAGAAATCGACAGGCTTCCTGCCAAGATGCGGGAGGTATTTGAACTGAGCAGAAAAGATCATTTGTCCTATAAAGAGATTGCTTTAGCGCTGAATATATCAGAATATACCGTTGCAACTCAAGTCAAAAGAGCGCTAAAAATATTGCGCACAAAACTGGGTGCTTGTGTTTTTTTACATTTTTTTTTCTAAGACGTACCTTAAGCCTTTTAGTTGCCTGTTATTGATTCCGAAGACTGCAGCTTATCGTCGTTTCAGAAACAGCTTGCAGAATTCATAAGATTTGAACCAGTTACCTTATGAATGCTAAAGAGCTATTAGAAAAATATCGCGCCAATCAATGTACGGAAAAAGAGCAGATTCAAGTTCAGAATTGGTTTCATCAACTGGGTCTGGAAAAGCAGGTTGATTTAACAGCAGCTGATTTGGAGCGGGCAGAGCAGCAGATGTGGGCGGTGATCAATCAGGAAACAATGCCAAAGCGTATCAGATTATGGCCATCAATAGCTGCTGCAGGGGTTGTGGTGATAGGGCTTGGTATAGGCTACCTTATCCATCAACAGCAGGGGCATTCTAAGGAATTAAAAGTTGCATCACAAGATATTCTTCCTGGCGGCAATAAAGCGGTTTTGGTACTGGGCAATGGCCAGCGCATTTCATTAACAGACGCAAAAAATGGAGATGTGGCAAGCCAGTCTGGGATTCATATCACCAAAACCGAAGATGGGAAGCTGGTTTATGTTGTCAGGAAAGAGGATACCAACAGCAATTTATTCAATACCATAGAAACTCCGGCAGGTGGACAATATCAGGTCGTTCTGCCCGATGGCAGTACGGTTATGCTGAATACCGCTTCTTCACTTACCTTTCCTACCTCTTTTGCATCAAAAAATGAACGTCGGGTAACCTTAAAAGGAGAGGCCTATTTTGAAGTCGCCAGAAATAAAAATAAGCCCTTTAAGGTGATTACTGAGCGACAGGAGGTGGTCGTTTTAGGAACTCATTTTAACATTAATGCCTATGCCGATGAAGACCTCACTTTAACCACCTTGCTGGAAGGAAGTGTTCAGGTAAGTAAGGCAGGGAAATCTATCAAAAACCTTGTTCCAGGAGAACAATCTGCCTTAAGTGATCATCAATTTACCGTGAAAACGGTAGATCTGGAAACTGCGGTATCCTGGCAAAATGGAAGATTTACTTTCGAGAATGAATCTGTAGAAGCCGTGATGCGTCAAATCGCCAGATGGTACGATATAGAAGTGATTTATAAAGGCGACCTCAGTAATGTTAAATTGATGGGTTCCGTTTCCCGGAAAAAGAAACTTTCGGAAGTATTGCGGGTCCTCCAACTGAGTCGTAAAGTTAAATTTAAAGTAGAAGGAAGGAGGGTCACTGTCATGCCATAACTCTACATACGACATGATCTGGTGAATAAACCGAAAGCGCGGGAACGCTTTCGGCTAAAAAGCTGGATTATAGTTTTTATCGAATCGTTCAAGTCATCAACTCAACCTGAAACAAAAGTTAAACCCTTGTTTCATTAAAACCAACTAACCAAATGTATGAATTTTTATAATATAAGTTCCTGCTGGAATTCCAGTAGGGCAATTAGGGTAATACGCACCATGAAACTGATTCTCTTACTGGTCACCACAGCTATCCTTCAAGTCAGCGCGGCTGGATATGCCCAAAAGAACATTACGCTTAATTTACATCATTCCTCCCTGGAAACCGTACTGAAAGAACTCCGTAAACAAAGCGGTTTTGACCTTGTGGTTGCCTCCAATACGCTTGGGAAGGCGGCTCCGGTCAGTATATCTGTAAATAAAGTTTCCCTGTCGGAAGCCCTGAAAATCTGTTTTCAAAACCAGCCCTTTGACTATTCAATTGATACCGAAACGATCATTGTTCAGGAAAAACAAGCATCGATCCTGAAAATGAAAGCCGCATTTTCCTATAAAATATCTGGAGAGGTGCGTGATGAATTGTCAAATCCAATCCCGGGTGTAAACGTGGTAGTGGTACGTGGTAAACGTAAAACGAGTACCAATAACCAAGGTAAATATACCATTGAAGTAGAGCCAACCGACACGCTTGAGTTTTCATATATCGGTTATAAGAAACAATATATGGCTGTACGCAATAAACTCGACATCAATATTGTATTAGAACCAACTCAGGGAAGCCTGGATGAAGTGTTGGTAGTAGGCTATGGCAAACAAAAAAGCTCACAGCTGGTAAGTTCCATCTCTACCATTAAAGGGGAGCAGCTGCAATTGCCGGGCAGAAGTTTGCAGAATGGCCTGGCCGGACAAGTGGCTGGTTTGTTTGCCGTCCAAAGAAGTGGGGAGCCTGGTTATGACAATGCCGAAATATGGATTCGAGGAATCAGTTCTTTTGCCGGAGGAACCGGTGCATTGGTGCTGGTAGATGGTGTACCCAGAAAAATTTCAGACATTAGTCCGGAAGAAGTAGAGACGTTTACCATTTTGAAAGATGCCTCAGCTACGGCGATTTACGGAGCTGAAGGTGCGAATGGGGTCATCCTGGTGACTTCCAAAAGAGGGAAAAACCAAAAAACGTCGATAGATTTCAGAGCAGATTACAACGTAAATCAACCTACAAGAGTCCTCTCATTTTTAGGATCCCCGGATTTCCTGCGTCTTTATAATGAAGCGAAATGGAATACTGAAGGAAATCCGGACATGAGCGCTTTTATTCCTTATAAAACAGAAGAAGAGATCGCAAAATATGCCAGTGGAGAAGATCCGGATCTTTATCCCAATACCAATTGGATGGACCTGCTGGAAAAAAATGCAATCAGTCAGCGGTATGCCCTTAATTTCCGTGGTGGTGGTGATAAACTGCGTTTTTTTGTAGCCAGTTCTTACTACACAGAAGAAGGACTGTTTAAGTCTAATCCCGTTGATGCCAATGAGTTCGCCAGAACGGCAAAATATAATACCAACATTGGATTAAAGCGATACAACTTAAGGTCTAATGTAGATTTAGATATTACCAAAACGACACTGTTGCGTGTCGATATGAGTGGTCAATACCTGACAACTAATTACCCTGGGACTGGAACAGCAGCTATATTTTCGAATATGATGCGTAGCGCCCCGCATTTGATCCCTATGATCTATTCTAACAATTTCCCTTCCAGATATAGTGCTGCCGCAGGATATGAAAATCCTTATAGCCAATTGAATTTCTCGGGTTATGCGAAAGAATACCGTGTGGCTTTGCAAACAAATGTTGGCTTAGAGCAAAAACTGCCATTTGTGCCAGGTTTATCCGTAAAAGGTAGTGTAAGTTTTGATACCGATTTCCTTTCGAAGGTGAACCGTACACGTACACCAAGTCAGTATCTGGCTACAGGGAGAGATGAGGATGGCAACCTGTTGTTCAGAAAAATTGTAAACGGTTTAAATACCGCTACTGAGGCTGCTGGTGGTGGTTTCTCAGAAGGTAATAAGCGGATTTACATGGAAACTTCATTGAATTATAACCGTGCTTTTTCTGAAGATCATTCCGTATCAGGCCTATTGTTGTACATGCAGAAAGAAAGTCAGCTGCAAAATGATCCCTACTTATATAAAAAACAAGGAATTGTTGGACGTGGCAGCTATGGTTATAAAGATAAGTATTTTTTCGATGCCAGTTTCGGCTTTACCGGAAGTGAGAACTTTGCAGCAGGAAATAGATTTGGTTTCTTTCCGGCACTCGGTTTAGGGTATACCATCTCTAATGAAAAAGGATTGAAAAGTATGTTCGATGCAATCGGGGTAGACCGCTTAAAGCTGAGACTATCTATAGGACGTGCAGGTAATGATCAGGTTTCCAATACCAGGTTCCCTTATAAAGAGGCGCTTACCTGGTCTACGGAAACGGCTTTTTTGGGAATGACTTCTGGTGGCGGAACAAATAGCACTGGTAACATGATTTATGAGAATAAAGCTTATAATCCAACGATCAGCTGGGAGATTGAAGAAAAGCGAAATATAGGGGTCGATCTGATGGCCTTTAAAGGAGCGCTTGACTTCACTATAGATTACTTTAACAATAAGAGACATGATATCCTTTTGCAGCGCAATACTGTAAACCAGGTCGCAGGTTTTATGAATAATCCATTCCAAAACTTCGGTGTGGTGACCAATAAAGGGATTGATGCCAGTTTAAATGCCAATAGGAAATTTGGCGAATTGGGTGTAAACGTTAGAGGGACTTTTACCTATGCACACAATAAAATCATCGAAATGGATGAAATTCCAAGGGCCAATTCTTATCAGAATTCAACCGGAACAAGTATTGGTCAGGTAGATGCTTGGGTGGCTGAACGTCTGTATACCGACAATGATTTTGACATTACTACTAATCCTGCCAATGGTGCCAAATCTTATGTGTTAAAAGCAGGACTGCCACTGTCGAAATTCGGACCGGTTTATCCCGGAAATATCAAGTACGTAGATTTAAATAATGATGGAGTAATTGACGACAGTGACTGGACTAAAACACCGCCAAATGCGAAAACGGCTAATCCTGAAATCATTTATGGCTTTGGTATTAACTTCACTTATAAAGGGTTTTATACCAGCGCCTTTTTCCAGGGGGTAGGCAATACCAGTGTATATCTGGAGCCTTCGGCGATGATTCCTTTTGTAGGGGTAGACCCGATGACGACCTCGGCAAAGGGATTTTCGAACAACCATTGGTCGGTAGATAATCCGAACCCATCGGCTTTATTGCCACGTTTACAATTGAACAATACGAATTTAAATGACAACCGCAGGAGCACCTGGTTCCTAAGAAACGGCAGCTTTTTAAGGTTTAAAAATCTGGAATTTGGTTATGCCTTCAATAAGAAACAATTGGAGAAATTGGGTATCCAGGGCTTAAGGTTATATGCACTTGGACAAAATTTAGGCATCATCTGGGATGATGTTAAATATTGGGATCCAGAACAAGGCGGTACTTCCTCAGGATTGAAATATCCTATTCAGCGTACAATTAATTTCGGTGTAGAATTAAAGTTTTAAAAGGTCATGAGAAAATATACATATCTAATACTGTTCGTAGAAATATTAACCCTACTTACTTTTAGTTCCTGCAAAAAATACCTGGATGTTAGTGATGACTTTTCAGAGTCAGATAGTAAAGGGTTTATCTTTACCAATCCCGGGCAGTCCAGAAGGTTTCAGCGCTATATCTATAAGGCCATGCCCGATTATTCGGACTATTCTTCCGCAAGTTCTAATGCCAACGGATTGGGAAATCCATGGGCGAGTATGAGTGATGAGCTTAAAAATAATGCGAACGGCGTACTAAGAAACATCGTGACTCAGGGTTATACGGCTAGTACCGCTCCAGGTAACACTTTTCACCGATGGGCAACCTTATACAAGGTGATCCGTCAAGCCACCATTTATATTGATTCAGGAAGGGTGATTGGTGCACAGGGTGATCCAGACTTTATTGATGATGCCGAATTAAAGCAATTAAAAGCAGAGGCTTATTTTTTTAGGGCTTACTCGCATTATCTATTGTTTGAGCAGTATGGGCCAATTCCAATTATGAATACGGAAGCCGATCCTACAGATCCTAATGTTGATTTTTTTAGGAACTCTGTAGATGAGGTTCTGGCTTCAATCGATGCTGATTTGCTGAAAGCTAAGGAAGACTTATCAGAAAATAGGTTTTCAACTTCATTTGCCAGCGGCTTTGATGAAAACAAGCTGGCGATCCCCACTAAAGGTGTTGCCCTGGCGGTCAGAGCTAAACTTTGGATGTATGCTGCCTCTCCATTGTACAATGGAGGTTATTCGGAAGCTTTAGCCCTGACGAATAGTGATGGAAAAAAACTGTTTCCTGCGAAGGATCCTGGTAAATGGGTAAAGGCAAAAAATGCAGTGAAAGACTTTATTGATTTCGCCAATGCAGGTAATTATGAGCTATATTATAGTGCCACTGCCAACAATCCGCATTTAAATATTTATGAACTGTTTCAGCGGTATAACAAAGAAATTATCTGGGCGAATCCTATTCAGAGTTTTGCTGCAGTAGAAGCCAATCAAACACCACGAGATATCACCGTGACAGCAGGTGGAAGCACTGGTGCTAATCTGGGTGTAACACAGGAAATGGTGGATGCATTCTTTACTAAAGATGGTTTAGATATTCATGATACAGGTTCTCAATATACAGAGGTTGGTTTTTCTAATGTTCCTAATCCAGCTACGAGATTTGTAAAAAGCGGCAGTACGGTGATCATGACGGATGCAAATATTTCAAATATGTACGCCAACAGAGAGCCGCGTTTTTATGCATCAGTTACTTATCAGGGAAAAAGCTGGCACGATGTGGTGTCGAATACGGCTTTACAAGGGACAACTGCTGCTACTTCAAAGGCGACAAAAGTGTTGTTTGCCAGAGGTATTTCTTCCTCTGTGAACCCGCTGCCTGGCTATGGTGGGATTGCGAATAATGACAATCGTATCGGTGGATTTCCTAGTACTGGGTACCTGTGTTATAAGCGAAGCAACAGAACGATTCATCCGACCGTTGGTTCTGGTATTAGATCGGTTTTCAGACCATCAATTATTTTCCGCCTGGCTGATTTCTACCTGTTATATGCAGAAGCATTAAATGAAATAAATCCAGCTGATCCTGAAATTATTACTTACCTGGATAAAGTGAGGTTGAGAGCTGGGATTCCAGGATATTTGGATTTGCAGAACAGTGGTCTTAAAACAGGTGTGATTGGTCAGTATGCGGCACAGGTAAAAGCAATCAGGCAAGAACGTCAGATTGAATTGTTCACTGAAGGGCAGCGGTATTTTGATGTGCGCAGATGGATGATTGCCGATAAACCGGAAGGTCGTCAGGGAGGCGTTTTTCATGGAATGAATATGGATGGTAAAGCCGATGACCTCAGTTTTTATCAACGCAATGATTATGATCGTGCCCCGAGGGTCTTTTCTCGCGCGATGTATCTGTACCCAATCCCTTTGAGTCAGATTACAATAAGTAAAAAATTAATCCAGAATCCTGGATGGTAAAAGGACAAGAAAGGTGGTTTTTTAAGACCACCTTTCTTGTGTTTAAGGCTTTTTATTTTGACCCGATCGAGGCCGCAGGATCGTTAAAGGAATTTCTAGACATCGCCTTTTTAGATTTTTTACTCCCTATATGTTTGTTTTGAAGAAATGAACAAGCCAGAACGAATTTTTAGTGCTTGATTTTTAGCTTAACATTAAGTATTTGTTAAGTTATCTGCCTGTGTGTCTTGTTTTTGGCCTTTTTTGTTTGTTCTTTTTGTTCATTGTTAGACTTTTCGTGTCGTCGAATGATTATAGTAGTAATTTTGTCAATATAGAAGCGTAGGATTATAGCTTTTTATTGTCTTTTTAGGATTTTAATAAATAATTATTCTAAAAACGCATGATTTTATTGACATAGAGCTACTTTGAGTAAAAACCAAGGTGTTTTCTTTTCAAAAATACTGTTTCTAATCTAATATTCCTATTGGTTTTAGAATTACACGAAAAATTGAATCCCTAATCATCCCTAATTATATGAAAACTCCCTTAATTATTGGAATAACTCCGTATGAAAGGCCCGATGTGAATCTCGCACTCTCATTATCAAATGCCAAGGCTTTTCCTGTACTCCATCTCGGTAGAGATAGGGCAAGGGCTGCTGAAGCACTTGAACAACTCACACAGAAATCTGCGAAGCAATTTGGCGTATGCCTGGTTTCGGAGGAGCTGCAGGACCTCATTTTACCTGAACAGGTAACAATGGTGATTTTGCCCTACGGCAAGAAATTTACTGGAAACAAGCGTTTAAAGCTGTTTTACCAGGTACATGATATTGAAGAAGCTCGAAAAGCAAAGGCGGAAGGTGCCGCTGCTATCGTGATAAAAGGCAATGAAGGTGCCGGAAGAGTAGGATATGAATCCTCATATGTCCTTTTCCAGCGTATTGTCAAGGAAATTAAAGACATCGCCATTTATGTGCAGGGCGGCGTAGGCATCCATACTGCAGCAGCATTGGTGGCTGCTGGTGCCACAGGAGTAGTCCTGGACAGTCAGCTGACCTTATTTCCGGAATGTACAGCGCCAAAAGCAATTAAACTGGTTGCTGAAAAATTAAATGGAAATGAAACCAGATTAATAGGTAATTGCCGCGTATTGGTACGTCCAAATTCTCCGGTGCTGGAAGACCAGGCAACAGAAAAAGACCTGGAAAAGTATTTTAATGGCTTTGATCTGGCAGAAAACTTTCTTCCCCTCGGACAAGATATTGCCTTGTCAATAGATCTTGTAGCGCGTTATAAGAAACTAGATCAACTGGTATTTGGAATGGAAGAGGCTATTTATGGCCACTTAAATCAAGCTAAATCATTGAATGTGATCAGTATGGGTAATCCGCTCGCGCAAGACCTGAACATCACTTATCCGATTGCCCAGGGGCCGATGACCAGAGTAAGCGATGTGGCATCATTTGCTGATGCCGTTGCCGATGCAGGAGCACTGCCTTTTATTGCGCTGTCTCTGTTGAAAGGAAAAACTGCCGAAAACCTGATGATAGAGACTAAAAAACTCGCCGGAATTAAAACCTGGGGAGTAGGCGTGCTTGGTTTTGCGCCTCAGGAATTGAGGGATGAGCAGATGGCCTATATCAAAACCCATTTGCCACCGGTAGTTTTAATTGCCGGAGGAAGACCTTCTCAGGCAAAACCTTTGGAAAAACTGGGCATTAAAACATTTTTACATGTGCCTTCAGCATCCTTGCTGGATATGTTTCTTAAAGAAGGTGCAAAAAGATTTGTTTTTGAAGGCAGGGAATGCGGTGGGCACGTCGGCCCATTGTCGAGCATGGTACTCTGGGAAAAACAGATCGAGCGCCTGTTAAAAGAAGAGCAGCCAGCGCAGATCAGTGTGTTCTTTGCAGGAGGAATCCATGATGCCTTATCTACTGCTTTTATCGCCGTGATGGCTGCCCCACTGGCAGCTAAAGGGGTAAAAGTAGGGGTGTTAATGGGGACTTCCTATTTATATACAAAAGAAGCAGTAAGTACGGGGGCCATTCAGGGGAAATTCCAGGAGCAGGCATTGTTATCAAATGATACTGTATTACTGGAAACTGCCCCTGGTCATGAAACCAGGTGCTTAAACTCGCCCTTTGCGGAATTCTTTAATGCAGAGAAAGAAAAACTTCAGCAGGAAGGAATTGATAAAAAGGAAATCTGGGAGAAACTGGAAACCCTCAATGTAGGACGTCTGCGCATTGCCGCGAAAGGCATTGAACGTAAAGGTGATCAACTATTGAGCATAAATGAACAGGAACAGCTGGACCTGGGCATGTACATGATTGGTCAGATTGCTTCGATGTGTCATAACGTGGTATCGATCCTGGACCTGCACAAGGAAGTCGCAGATCGGAATTACCATTATATTCAGGAAGCAAAGCTGGCAGCAGTACCGGAAGCGAAAGAAAAATCGCTTAAAGTAGCCATCATTGGTATGGCCTGTATTTTCCCTGGAGCAAAAAACCTGGAAGAATATTGGCGCAATATTGTGCTTGGCAAAGATACCGTTACAGAAGTTCCAGATGAACGCTGGAATAAAGAATTATACTATGATCCTACCTCTACCGCAGGAGAAATGTCGCATTCCAAATGGGGGGGATTTATTCCGAAAGTTGATTTTGATCCCCTGGAGTACGGCATTCCACCGCAGTCGCTGGCCGCAATTGAACCCACGCAATTACTGACCTTAATGGTGGCCAGACAGGCGATGGAACACGCTGGTTACAAAGAAGGGAGTTTCAATGCCGAAAACGTATCGGTTATTATTGGTGCGGAAGGTGGAAATGACCTGGCCAATAGCTACAGTTTCCGTTGTTTCTACAAACAGGTATTCGGAGAAATGCCAGAAGAACTGGATGCAGCCCTGCCAAAGATGACAGAAGATTCCTTCCCTGGAATTCTCGCCAATGTGATCTCCGGAAGGATTACGAACCGCCTAAACCTTGGTGGACGCAATTTCACGGTGGATGCTGCCTGTGCTTCTTCCCTGGCCGCACTGGATCTGGCTTGTCAGGAGTTATTCCTGGAAAAATCTGATATGGTACTGGCAGGTGGTTCAGACCTGCACAATGGCATCAATGATTACCTGATGTTTTCCAGTACACATGCACTTTCCCGCAAAGGCAGATGCGCGACTTTTGATGCGGAAGCAGATGGAATTGCCCTGGGTGAAGGAGTGGCCATGCTGGTGCTGAAAAGAGAAGAAGATGCCATCAGAGATGGAGATACGATATATTCGGTGATTCAAGGGATTGGTGGATCCAGTGATGGTAAAAGCCTTGGCTTAACCGCACCACGTAAATCCGGACAAGTAAAAGCCCTGGAACGTGCCTATTGTCAGGCGGGAATTTCCCCTGCTGCACTTGGATTGGTAGAAGCCCATGGAACAGGAACGGTTGTTGGCGATAGGACAGAATTGAGCGCGCTTACCGATATGCTCCATCAATCTGGTGCTACAGCCAATCAGACGCACCTTGGATCTGTAAAAACACAAATCGGACATACGAAATGTGCTGCCGGTTTAGCCGGTTTGATTAAAGCTACCTTATCCACTTATTATGGCGTAAAACCGCCAACCATCAATTTAAAGAGCCCTAACAGTTATTATAACGGTAAAACAAGCCCTTTTGCTTTTCATACGGAAGCAGGCCTGTGGATGGAAGAAAAACGTTATGCCGGTATCAGTGCTTTCGGTTTTGGCGGAACAAATTTCCATGCCGTAATAGAAAGCAGCAACCCGGTTGCGGATCAGGTATCCGCATTGAAATCCTGGCCTTCTGAGCTTTTTGTTTTCAGAGGGGATACTTATGAAGAAGCAAAAGCAAGGCTGATTACTGTGAAAACATTGCTGGACGACAACGACAGCGTCCCTTTAAAAGACATTGCCTATAGTCTGGCCCTTGGAAATGGAAAACCTGTACAGTTTAGTATGGTGGCCGACAGTCCCGAGGATCTGATCATGAAAATTGATCTGGCTTTATCGGGGGTAGAGAGTATCGATACCTATATCACTAAAAAGAAAGCCGGTAAAGTGGCCTTTATGTTCCCCGGACAAGGTAGTCAGCGCATCAATATGGCCAGAGACTTATTTGTCATCTTCCCGGCCATGCGCAAGCTCTTGAAAGGAAATCCTGTATTGGAACAAGTGCTTTTTCCAAATGCCGTTTTTGATGAAGCTTCCCTAAAAGCGCAAAAAGAAAGGATCAAAGATACCCGTATGGCACAGCCGTTATTAGGAATTGTAGACCTTGCATTGGCCAATTTCCTAAGAGATTTGGGGATAGAGCCTGATATGGTGGCCGGACATAGCTACGGTGAATTACCCGCTTTATGCTTTGCAGGTGCCTTTGAGGAAGATCAGCTGGTTTACCTGAGTGAGCAGCGTGCTAAAGCAATTCTGGAGGCCGTAGCAGGAGAAGATACCGGAGCGATGATCGCCGTTAATGGCAATCAGGAAGAACTTCTGAAATTAATTGAAGGAATGGAAGACATCTATCCGGTTAATTTCAATTCCCCAACTCAACTGGTGATTGCAGGAACAACGCCCGCCATCCAAAGCCTCAGCGCCAATCTGAAAACTGCAAAAATTTCCTTCAGATTATTAGAAGTGGCCTGTGCTTTTCATAGCCCGATCATGGCGAAATCCAGAGGAGGCTATCTGGAAGTCTTAAGTCCTGTTGATTTCAAGGAGCTGACCTTGCCGGTATGGTCAAATACCACCGCTGGATTGTATCCTGAAAATGCCTTGGCTGTAAAGGAAAGATTAGCTGAACATCTCGTGAAACCCGTAAGGTTTGTAGAACAGGTACAGCAAATGTATGCCGATGGGGCCAGGATTTTCATTGAAGTTGGGCCAGGAAAAGTCCTCAGCTCCCTGGTGAAAGCCTGTATTGCCAAAGACGAATTGATACTCTACGCAGAGGACAATGGGCACAACAAAATCACACACCTGCTTTGCATGATCGCAGCTTATATGGCAACCGGTCGTGAGCTGAAAATTGAACAGCTTTTTGAAGGTCGTGATGCCAGATTATTAGACCTTGGTGAGGTCGGAAAATATAAAAAAAACTCTACTGTATGGACAGTAAATGGACAGCACGCCGTGCCGATTACAGGAAAGCTGCCAGCTTATGGCGCATTACCAATCATAGAACCCATAAAATTGAAAAATAGAATAGAAAATACCGCAAGCCCTTCCAATGCAGCAGAACAAATGATGCAGGAGTATTTGAACAGCATGAAAATGATGATTCAGGCACAGCGTGATGTGATGCTAACCTTTTTAGGACAGCAGCAGTTAAACGTTAATCCAGTGGTTTATCCTCAAATCATCAGCGCAACCCCGGTTACCCCGCAAACGATGACCACTCCGGCACAAATACTGAGCCCATCGGTAACTACTGCAGCACCAATAGCAGCAAAAACGATTCATATTGATGTGAAAATGGTGCTGATGCAGATTGTGAGTGATAAAACGGGCTATCCACAGGATATGCTGGGAATGGAAATGGATCTGGAAGCAGACCTGAGCATCGATTCTATTAAGAGAATGGAAATCATTGGTGCCCTGCGTACAGAATTAGGTGGTTTTAGTGATGCCGGAAAAAACGAAGATACCTTTATGGAGGAGCTCGCAGGAATTAAAACCTTGAGCGGCCTGGTCAATTGGATCAAAGAAAATAATACTCCTGCGATTGTTGGTGGGGAAACACTGAACACTGAAAATACTGCAGCAGCATCGCAGCTGGCTCCAGTGCAAGGAAATGGACTGCTGAAATTGAGCCCCCCGGCGATAAAATCAGCTATTCTGAAGGTGGTCAGTGAAAAAACTGGTTATCCGGAGGATATGCTGGGAATGGACCTGGATCTGGAGGCTGATTTAAGTATCGATTCTATTAAAAGAATGGAGATCATCGGGGAGCTAAAAACAAAAATCGGCTTCAGCAAAGGCGATGAAGCCGATGATGACCTGATGGAGAAATTAGCCGCCATCAAAACTTTGAATGGGCTGCTGAACTGGATTGCAGAGATCGAATCGGAAAGTTCAGAGACCTTTTTGGAAGCAAAAAAGATCATTGAAGAAAGTGGAATCAGCTCCAGAAATAACGAACCTTTATCAAGGTTGCGGTTTGAATTGACTCCTTCAAACTTAATAAATGAAATACCTGTAAGCCTTAAAGGGATGCGTTTTGCCATCACAGATGATAAAGGGCCGCAGGCATTAGCGATCAAAACAGTTTTCGAGGAGAAGGGGGCAGCTGTAACTGTTGTTACTCCAAAGGATAGCCTCAAAGGATATCAGGGACTTTTGATCCTCAATATGTTCAGTTCCAGCAATCAAACAGAGATGATGGATTGTATTGGATTGATCAAAAAGCTGGATCTGGAGGAAATGAAATGGGTGTATGTGGTCTCTGATACGAAGGGTCACCTGAATGATATCGGAGATAACACACTACTTAGACGTTTTCAGGGGTATTCAGGACTGTTTAAAAGTCTGGATAAGGAATATGAAAATACAAAATTCAGGGTATTGAGTTTAACGACGAAGCTGAGCCCGGAGCATATTGCCAGGCTGACTTTAACTGAGGTATTGAACCCGGATTTACCTTCAGAGGTGATCTATAATGACCAGGGCCGACAAACTTTGGAGCTCATTCCAGAGCAGCTGGTGATTGGTAATGCCGCTGCGCATATCCAGCTGGATAAAGAGGCCGTAGTATTGGTGCTGGGTGGTGCACAGGGCATTACTTCCGCATTAACCATGCACTTTGCTAAAGATTATCCATGCCGGTATATTTTAGTTGGCCGCTCTCCTGATCCGAGGTCAAATGGATTAGAGCAGTTCTCTTTCATGAAAACAAAAGAAGAAATCAGGACTTACCTGATCAAACTCGGCGTACTTAAAAAACCGTCAGAGATCGAGCAGGAAACGGCCAGGATTTTCAAAAACAACCAGGTGCTTCAAACGATTACCGCCTTAGAAATGACAGGCTCTATTGTCACTTATTGCGCCATGGATTTACGTGATGAGGCCAAATTGAGCGAACTGATCAGTCATGTGTATGAACAGTATGGCCGTATAGACGGAGTGATTCATGGGGCAGGGCTATTGGAAGATAAACTTTTCCATGATAAGAGTCTGGAGTCTTTTCAAAGGGTATTTGAAACCAAGGTGAACCCATTGAGAGTGCTTGCTGAACAATTGAGAAGAGATACCAAGTTTGTGATCTTCTTCTCCAGCATCGCTTCTGTATATGGAAACCGCGGACAAACAGATTATGCCGCTGCCAATAGTGTGATGGACAGGTACGCCTGGGCTTTAAAAGAGAAAATCACCGGAAAAGTGATGGCCATCAATTGGGGGCCATGGAAAGGTGCCGGAATGGTTTCCGCCTCTTTAGAGAAAGAATATGAGCGCAGAGGGATTGCAATGATCCCATTGCAGGAAGGAATGGAGTCATTTCTGAATGAGCTGAAGTACGGAAATGAAAGTCAGGTACTCATCATGGCTGGAAACAATTGGTAGCTATGAAGAAAACTGAAATCGCCATTGTTGGCATGTCCTGCATCTTTCCGGGTGCAGTAGATGTAGAACGCTTTTGGCATAATATCATCAACAAGGTGGATGCGACTGAACCCGTGCCAGCAGATCGCATTGATCCGGTACATTTTGAGTCGCATACACCTGGTGTAGACCGATTCTATTGCAACAGGGGAGGTTTTATTCCGGATTTCGACTTTGATCCTTCGAAGTTCGGGATCCTTCCCTTAGCGGTAGAAGGCACCGAGCCGGATCATTTACTAACCCTCAGTCTGGTGCATAAAGCACTGGCTGATGCGGGGGTATTTGAGCAGAATTCTTCTCTTGAAAAAACAGGAATCATCATTGGTAAAGGAAATTATACAGGACCTGGTGCCACTCGTGCCATTGAAATTGTAAGAACAGGTGAGCAGATTGCGAGCCTGTTAAAAGACCTGATGCCTCATTTATCGAAAATAGAAATTGATCAGGTAAAGAAAGAATACCAGCTGCGTAAAGGCCGTTTTGGCCCGGATACGGCAATGGGGCTGATTCCAAATCTGGTGGCTTCCTTAGTGGCCAATCGGCTTAACCTTGGTGGTGTGGCCTATACGCTGGATGCCGCCTGCGCCAGTTCTTTGATTGCCGTAGATCATGCCGTGCAGGAGCTAAATAGCGGACGCTGTGATATGGTGATTGCCGGTGGTGTTCATGTAGGGCAAAATGCCGCTTTCTGGAGCATTTTCTCTCAGCTGGGTGCCTTATCAAAAAAAGGACAGATTAGCCCTTTTGATGAAAATGCAGATGGATTGATCATTGGAGAAGGCTGCGGTTTCGTCGTCTTAAAACGCCTTGAAGATGCGGTTAGAGACCAAAATAAGATCTATTCGGTATTAAAAGGAGTCGGCGTGAGCAGTGATGGCAGTGGCACAAGTGTGATGAGCCCTTCCGTAAAAGGACAGCTAAAAGCGATTTCACAAGCCTGGGACAATTCAGGTCTGGAACCTAAAAATATCGGGTACCTGGAAGCGCATGGAACAGGAACAGCTTTGGGGGATAAAACAGAAATCGAAAGTCTCACTCAGTTTTTTGGAAATGATACTGGCCTGCCTAAAGCGGGAATTGGTTCTGTGAAATCAAACATCGGCCATGCCATGCCCGCTGCGGGAATTGCTGGATTGATCAAAGCTTCACTGGCTTTGTATCATGGAATTATACCGCCCACACTTCATTGTATAAAACCAGTTGCACAGCTGAAAGACAGCCGTTTTATGGTGGTTCAGGAAGCGCAGAAATGGACGGATTCTGGTTTGCCGAAGGTAGCCGGAGTTAATGCTTTTGGTTTTGGTGGCATCAATGCACACCTGGTATTGGAAGCTTACGATAGTGCTCCATTAGTGGATGAAGTTTTATTGCTTGCCCGCGAAAGTCAGGAAGAACTGCTCCTGGCCTTAGAAAAAGGAGATCGTCACCCTGGCGATGGTTCTTTTCGAATCGCCTTGTTCAACCCTTCTCCGGAAAGGATAAAAAAAGCATTGAAAATTGCTGCTAAAAATATGCCCTGGCATAATAAGCAGGACATCTGGTATAGCAATAGTCCTTTATTAAGCAATGGCGGTAAAATTGCCTTTGTGTTTCCTGGCTTAGATGGACTGGCAGGTGGTGAAGTGAATACCGTGGCGGAATACTTTAAGATCCCTCAGGAAAAAGAGACTAAAACGGAAGGCCTCTTGAAAGAGGCCCTGAAAATATTGAATAAGAGCAGTGTGCTGGATACCGCGCTGAAACAATTGGGCGTATTGCCGGAGATGAATGCCGGACATAGTCTGGGGGAATGGCTGGCGGCAAGGTCTTCGGAGCTCGCCGCAGAATCTTCGGTATTGCAGCTGTTGAATATCCTCAACCCGGAAACCTTCGAATTGAAAGATTCCCGCTTTATCGCGGTCGGATGTAGTATAGAACAGCTGCAGCCGATGATGCAGGACATTGAGAATTTATACCTTTCCAACGACAATTGCCCACAGCAGGTGATCCTTTGCGGCAGCAATTCGGCACTGGAGCTATTGATACCTATTTTAAAGGAAAGACAGATTTTTCATCAGATCCTGCCTTTTCAGTCTGGTTTTCACTCCCCATTTGTGGCGGATAAATTAGATATGATGCTGGAAGGAATGAGCCAGATGGAATTCCGGAAAACAAAATTCCCTTTATGGTCGGCAACTACACTGGAATTGTATCCGGAAGGTTTCGAAGCCATCAGGGAATTGAGTGTGGAACACCTGATTAAACCCGTTCGTTTCCGCGAATTAACGGAGCGCTTATATGAAGAAGGAGCAAGGGTATTTATTCAGGTTGGATCTGGTGGTTTAATCGGTTTTATCGATGATACTTTGAAAGGTAAGGCATGCAGTACTATCGCTGCAAATGTGCCATTGAGATCAGGTATTGCCCAGTTACAGCGTGTATTGGCCGCTTTATTCGTAGAAGGAAAGGAAGCTGGAATGGCATTTTTGGGCTATGAAAAAGAAGAGCCTTTGCTAAGAAAGACGATCAAACTGCAATTGGGACTGCCTATTGTTAACGGTTTAGAGGGCTTAAAAAAACTAAACATTCCGCAAAGTAATGCCTTTAAAAAAACAGCCCTTCTTCAGGATCAGGCCGACCCATTGATGAAAGCTTTCCAGGAGAATGTAGAAGAAATGATGGGCATTCAGTCAGAGCTGCTGGAGTTTTTCCAGAATAGAGGAAATATAAGTCGAGGTTCGGCTGCATTAACCGAGTCTGTTTATCCCGGAAACACTGAAAAAGAGCTGATTTCTCCGTTGACCAAAAAAGAAAGACTGCCATTCTCAAAAGCATTGGATGTGAGCCTGGAAAATTGTCCGTACCTGATCGACCATTCCTTATTGAGGCAGCCGAAAGGCTGGCACTGTGTGGATGATATGGATCCGGTGATTCCTATGACCATGATTTTTGAAATGTTCGGAGAAATTGCTGCGGAACAGCTACCGGGGGCTCAGGTGCATAAACTTTTGAACATTAAAGTGTTTCAGTGGATGAATGTTTCCAGGCCTTTCAGAGAAACAATAATTGGCGAATGGAAATCGGAAGATCTGGTATACCTCAATCTGGAACGTTTCGCAAATGCAGAGGTCCTGCTGAGTCATGAGCTGGAAGCAGCAGTCCCACAAGACTTTGAAGTCGGTGCGTCTTTGAATATCGACCGTACGGAAACTCAGATTTATGAAGAACACATGTTTCATGGCCCTGGCTACCAGGGCATCAGAAAACTGATCAAAGTAGGGGAAAAAGGAATTGTTGGACTCATAGAAGGGAGCAGCGGTAAAGGTTCTTTGCTGGACAACGCCGGACAGCTTTTTGGCCTTTGGTTACAATTGTTTTTAACCAAAGATAGGATTGCTTTCCCTGTGAAAATACAGGAAATAGAGTTTTTTGGAGAGATGAACAATCAGCAGGGAACTTTTGAATGTACCTGTGTGCTGACCGAACTGACGGATGAATTTGCGACGGCCAATATCATGATGAAAAGAGCAGGTAAGATCTGGGCGATCATTACTGGTTGGCAGAATAGGCGTTTAGAGATCGATGAAGCGCTATGGCGGGTTTCTATGTCGCCGCTTCACAACCGCCTTTCAGCGGAGGTGGCACCGGGAGTTTTCATGTTCCATAACGCCTACACGCGTGTCGTTTCCTGGGATTTTATCCTGAAACGCTATTTCAATCAGGAAGAAAAGAAACACCATAATTCCTTATTGCCGAACAAGCGGAAAGAATGGATGATCAGCCGGGTGGCCGTAAAAGATGCGGTAAGAAACCTCTTAAAACAGGAGAAAAACGAGGCCTGTTATCCGATTGCATTTGAGGTCAGATCGGACGAAGTCCGCAAGCCTTACCTGCATGGAGACAAGATGGAGGACATTCAGATTTCCATAGCCCATAAAGGCACAGATGCCGTTGGAATTGCCAGATTCGGTCGGCCTGTAGGCATAGATATCGAACGCATTGAGGAGCGGAGTGAAGGCTTTTACGAGCTGGTGTTCTCTGCTCATGAACAGGCATTACTGGCGGATAAAGCGCATTCAGAATGGGCAACCCGTTTTTGGGTAGCCAAAGAAGCTTATGGTAAATACCTGGGAAAAGGCCTGCAGGGGAACCCTAAAGCTTATGTGATTGAGGCAATCAATGGCGAAGAATTGACAATTAATGAAGTAATCATAAAAACTATTAAACACCATAACTATATCATCGGATGGACACTATAATATCAACTACGAAACTAAACAGCAGCGAAATTTTTGACCTGATGACACAATTTATTACCGAAGTAATTGGGGAAGAATTTGTCGAAGAAATGGACATTACGATGGAAAGTTCTTTTACCAAAGACCTGGAGATGGACAGCATAGAGATTGTCTCTTTTTCAGAGAAGATAAAAGCACATTTCGGAGCGCAGATCGATTTTACAGGATGGTTGTCGAACATGGATCTTGATCAATTGATCAATCTGAACCTGGGCACCATCGTTAACTATATCGAGGAATGCCAGTAATCAGCGTCAATAACCGGGGCGTACACATCCAGGAACTCAATACCGGCGCATCAGAAACGCTGGTACTGGTTCATGGGATGTTTAGCAACCTTTCCGTCTACTATTTTAACATCGCGCCAATTCTTGCACAGCATTTTCATGTGGTCATGTATGATTTGAAAAGTCATGGCTTAAGTGAAAAGCAGGCAGATGGTTATGACCTGGAAGAGATGACGAACGATTTGTCGGACTTGCTGGCACATTTAAACCTGAGTTCGGTGCATCTGGCGGGTTATAGTTTCGGCGGACTGATTGCTTTAAAAATGGCAGCCCGTTTCCCTGAAAAGGTGAAAAAGCTAGCCATTATTGAAGCACCGGATCCTAGTGACGATAAAACCAGAGGCATTATTGATGAATACAGCAGAGAATTTCTGGAGCATTATGTGGCCAATTTTACGGATACCACAAAAGTGAAAATGGGAAAGCGACAGATGGAACGCAACCACCGCATGTATGAATATCTCTTCCATGAAACGACGATAAAAACGGATATGATTAAAGAAAGAGAATTTTTCAGCGCGGCAGAAATCACCGCGATTCCGCAGGAAGCTTTGCTTTTATATGGTAAAGATTCTAATTGTCTGGAAGCTGGTAAAAGATTGGAAAAGAAGCTGAAAAGAGTAGAATTGCTAGAGCTGGATGGTGATCATAATGTACCGATTCAATATCCGCTGAGCATTGGAACCCTAATGGAAACATTTTTTAAGAACTAATGAAATTGTCCTATGGCAAGATTTGTATTTATAGTTCCGCCTTTAACCGGACATATTAACCCTACACTAAGTATTGGCGCTGTTTTGCTGCATCGCGGACATGAGGTGGCCTGGATTAGTTTAGACCGGTCGCTGGAAGCCAGGCTTCCAAAAGGAGGACAATTGCTGTTGATTGAATACGCTGAAAATGATCAGCAAAAGCAAGAAAGTGAAAAGTACCTGGACCTCATCACCAAGAAGATCGTTTACGGTATTGATAGCATCAAATTTCTGTACGAAGAAGTCTTGATTCCTTTGAACAGACATAGTTATGAAGGTATTGTGGACTTGCTGGCTCTGTTTAAACCGGATTTGATCATCACTGATCACCAGATGTTTGCAGGTGCCATTGCGGCCACAAAAGCAGACATTCCTTATGTGACTTCGGTCACTGCACCTGCGGCGATTAAAGTGATGGATGAATTGCCGAAAATCCATGAATGGGAGGTCAGTCAGATCATTGCATTGCAAAAGGAATTTGGGGTGACGCGGGAAGATTCGATAGCCTGTTCTGAACTGCTGACAATGGTGTTGACTTCCAAAGCCTTTTTTGGAGAGATGAATTTGCCGGAGCAATACCGTTTTGTAGGCCCGGTCATCCATAAAAGAACCGAAAAGACCTCATTTGATTGGGAAAAACTGGAACAGGGAAAGGACAGGCCAAAACTGCTGGTGAGTATTGGAACGACCTTCGACCATGAGCATAAAAAGAGTTTTTTTGAAAAAGTGGTCGAAGCTTTTGGCGATACTGAAATGACAGTGGTGGTGGTTTCGGACCCGGATCTTTTTACCGAATGGCCGGGGAATTTCATTGTGCAGCGCAATGTGCCGCAGCTGGAACTGCTGCCTCATTTGAATGCTGTAGTTTGCCATGGCGGACACAATACCGTGTGCGAAACTTTAACCGCTGGATTGCCTATGGTTGTGGTGCCAATTGCTTACGACCAGTCGCATGTGGCTGGAAGAGTGGTACGTGTAGGGGCAGGACTCCGATTAAACTTTAACCGTTTTAAAGCAAAACACCTGCAAGAATCAGTCACTGAAATTTTAAACAACTGGAATTATAGGGAAGCCGCCATTAAGATTGGCGACTCTTTCCGTAAAGCCGGTGGTACGGAAACTGCGGCAGATCTGCTCGTAGAATTGAGTCGCTCCGCCACCTTATCCTTGTTAAATAATGATCATTAGTATCCAATAATTAAAGAAATTATGTCAAAGTTTTTATTTGTCGTACCCCCTTTTTTTGGCCATATCAGCCCGACGCTAAGTATTGGTGCCAGCTTAATTGCCAAAGGTCATGAGGTGAAATGGCTGGGCATTACGCCCCTTGCCGCAAGTCATGTACCTGAAGGAGGAGCATATATATACCCGGAATCAGATCTTCTGGAATACCAGGAGGAGCTGCAGAAAATATTGAAACGCCAGGATGATGGGCCTGCTTGTTCCGGTCCGGAGGTGATGAAACTCGCGCTGGAAGAAACCTATGTACCCATTGCCCGCATCATGATGAAAGGTTTAGGGAATTTTGTAGATGCCTGGCAGCCAGATGTGATCGTGAACGATTGCATCACTTTTGCAGGTGCTTTATGTGCGCATATTAAAGGGATTCCCAGCGTCACGACTACACCAGTACCACCGGATGTAATGGGAGATACCGCCAATTCTGCGCCCAAAATATTTGAATGGCAACAAAATCTAGTAAAAGGTCTGCAGGAGGAATTTGGGGTATATGGGAAGGATATTGTGATCCATTCCCGAAAGCTGAACCTGGTGTTTACCTCACAGGAATTTGCCGGTTTACAAGATCCGATGCCACACATGAAATTTGTAGGTCCAGTAAAAGGAAGGCCAAATCCAGTCGCATTTGATTGGGAGCGACTGGAAAAAGCAACAACACCTAAGGTTTTTGTTTCGCTGGGCACCTTGCTGGTTGACATCAGGACAGCATTTTTTCAAAAGCTGATTGATGCTTTTGCTGATGCACCTTTAACAATTGTAGCCGCAACAAATCCTGATATTTTTGAGAAATGGCCGGATAACTTTATCGTGAGTGGCTTTGTGCCACAGGCAGAGCTCATGCCAAAAATGGATGTAGTGATTTGTCACGGTGGATTTAACACGGTGAATGATACTTTCATCAATGGTTTACCAATGCTGATTACACCGATTGCCTACGATCATTTTCATACCGCAAAACTGATTGAGAACGCTGGATGCGGCCTCAAAATCAGGTACAAAAGACTAAGGATTGAAGACCTGAAGCAAGCCATATTTGAATTGCTGGAAAACCCACAGTATAGAAATGCGGCGTTAAGGATCAAGGACACTTTTATTGCTGCCGGAGGAAATGATAAAGCAGTGGAACTGCTGGAAGAATTTGCTGAACAAGCATTAGCAATTGAAAACTAATGGCCATGAAAAGAAAACTATTATTTGCAGAAAGGATGCTTCACGGAAATGGGGAAGCACCTTTTAATGCCGTAATTCCGGTAAAAATCAAAGGCACTCTTGAACCTGAAGCGATTCATCATGCCTTAAAAAAGCTCCAGGGAAAACATCCTTTATTAAACGCGTCTATAGAAAATGACGAAAATGGAATGCCCTGGTTTGTGGTGAAGGAAGGGAAAGGGATGGCTATTCCTGTCCGCATAACGGAGCGTTTAAATGAGGAGGATTGGAAAATACAAACTACGGTGGAATGGGCAACTGTTTTCGATACCGCTAAAGGTCCTTTGATGCGCTTGGTATGGATCAAAGGGGCAGTAGTTTCGGAATTGGTCCTGGTGATCCACCATTGCCTTTGCGATGGGGGATCAGCGATGGCGATCTTGTCTGAATTCCTGTTGTTGCTGGATGATGGATCTGTAGATATTGGTCTGGAACATCCGATTCTTGGCGTAAATGATATCATTCCTGCGGAGGTTTTGAAAAACAGGAAAAAGCGTGTTAAAGCTAAGCTGATTGGCGGTGTCGCTACTTTCGTCCTTTGGCTGGTTCCGGTAAAGAAAAAACTGGTAGCCCGGAAAAGGGATTATATGCTGCATTGGAAGCTGGAAAAGGAATTGAGCGACCTGCTGATGCTGAAATGCAGAGCAGAGGGAATTACGGTGAATACCATGCTTTGTGCAGCGGTATTGGCTGCCTTTAAAGCTGTCAGAAAAGATCAGTTTCACAATAAAATCTCTTGTCCGGTAGACATCAGGAGGTTTGCACCAAGAATAAAAAGAGACAACATCTTTGCCTTCGGCCTGATGTTCGTGGTTTCTGCGGATCAGCAGTTGGATTTCTTTAGCAATGCCCGGAAGATGCAGGAAGATATCAACCATAAAACGGCAAAACTGGATGCTTATGAGAATATCATGATGATGGAAGAATCTCATGCCTCTCTGGATAAATTTACAAACTTTTTAAAGTATGGGAAGTCCAGCAATGACTGTATGTTTTCCAATCTTGGGAAATTAGACATCCCTTATCAATATAAAAACTTTGAGCTGGAAACGATCTACAGTCCATCTGTAATCGGCCCCTTAGGCAATACCACTACAATGGTGACTTCTACTTACCGCGGACAAATGGATTTTACTTTCATTGCCAGTGAAGGGTTTATTCCTTATGAAGAAGGGCTCGCCATTCAGGAGAAACTGATGGAAATCATCCATACACAGCTATGAAAAGAAAATTGATCATGGGCGAAAGAATCATGTATGTAGATGAATCAACGCCATTAAACTGCGTCTTTGCAGTTAAAATAAGAGGTAGTTTTTCAGCGGAAAACTTACATGCTGCCCTTGCTAAAATCCAGAAAAAACATCCTTTGCTGCGCAGCAGTGTGAGGGAAGATCAGCAAGGACGGCCTTATTATGAATTATCTGAGGACCTGGAGCCGATCCCTGTTAAGATAATAAAAAGAGAAGGTGATGATCATTGGATGGAGGAATCAGCGCAAGAATGGGAAAAGCTGTTCGATGAGCCTAACCTGCCAATGGCCAGGTTGGTCTGGTTAAAAGGGGAGGACGTTTCTGAACTCTTGCTGGTTTGTCCGCATTGTATCTGCGATGGAACAACCTTTGTGGCTTTGATGTCGGAAATGCTGATGCTTTTAGACCATCCCGAAAAGGAGCTGTTGCCTTATCAGTCTTTTAACTCCATTGAAGAATTGCTGTCTGCAACCTTCTCTAGTACGCGGTCGAAGGTGGTTAAAGCAAAGTTCTTTTCAGTGATCGCGAAGTTGTTTTTCCTTTTCAAATCTACCAGCAATCAGCAACCAGCAGGATCCGGGTATATGCTGCACTGGAAGCTGGAGGCAGAAGAAACCAAAAGGTTGGTGCTGGCCTGTAAAGCAGCGGGACTGACTCTGCATGCAGCATTGTGTGTGGCTTTCCTGGATGCGTTTAAGGCGGTTCGAGGGGGTAAAGCACAGGGGAAAGTGATTTGTCCGGTGGATGTGAGGCGGTTTGTGAAAGAGATTAAGCAAGACACGATGTTTGCTTTTGCACCAATTGCAGAGTTGTCGCTTCCTAAAGAAAAAGACTTTTGGGCAAAGGCGAAAAAGCTGCAAGAGGAACTGAAGACTAAAATCGAGGGGATGAAGGTCCATGAACTGCTGGTGATGAGTGAATATTTCCATGGATCCGTTCGGAAGATGGTAAAATACCTGCGTGCTACTGATGGAGGACATGATCTAACACTATCCAATATGGGCAGACTTGGAATCCCGGAAAACTACGATTCTTTTGAGGTAGAAACGCTTTATAGTCCTTCCGTAGGCTTTCCATGGCGCAATGCCAATACTTTAGTGCTGAGCACTTTTAAAGGGAGAATGGACTTTACCTTTTTATCTAACCATGCTTTTCTGGATAAAAAGGAAGCGGAAAAGATTAGGGACACTGCATTGGAATTGTTGATGGCTGAAGTAATGGTAGATTATGCTTCATATTAAAAATCAGGACAATCAGGTATTCAGGAAGTTTATTCAAAAGAGACTGCTGTATTATACGGTCCCTAATGTTTTTTTTAATACCCTGATTCCTTATTTAACATTAAGGGATTTAGGGCCTGTTTACTTATTTCAAGGGGAGTATTGTATGGCGCGGTTTTTATTGCCCATGGCTTTATTCCTGCCTTTTATCATTACCTATGACATTTTAAAAAGGACCATCATTTTGTCGGAGGAAGGGAAAGCGGGTTTTGTACTGCCAGAGGATTTATCCAAGAATAGGTTTATGTTTAAAATGGCTGGGATCAATGGCGCGCTTTCTTTATCGGTCAATGTGCTGGTGCTGCTGCTGGTGCAGCTGAATGTGCCGGAAGGTTATGGTTTTGATGGCACTGTACTCTCTCTGATTGTGGGAGTTGTGGCTGCAGTGCTTACGATCTTATCTACGCTATGGCCGATAAAAAGAGTGAAAGCGATTGGCATTTTTTAACCTGGTATATGTTGTATATTTGCGGGAAATTTCTGTAAATCCGGCTTAAAACTGGTCTACAGAAATCATAAAGCAATTGAAAACATGAAGGTTAAAGGGTATCTGCTGGCCGCCATTTCGGCCATTTCTTACGGGCTAATTCCGTTATTTATTTTGCCTGTAAAAGCGAGTCATTTCTCGCTGGATACCACTTTGTTTTATCGGTTTTTTATCGCAGCAATATTCATTTTGGGCTACTTGATTTATAAGAAGGAAAGTTTGCGGGTAAACCGTTCAGAATTTATGATTCTGGTATTGCTTGGACTTTTCTACGCGCTCTCCGCAGAGTTTTTATTTATGGGTTACGATTATTTGTCGCCGGGAATTGCCTCCACCATATTGTTCGTTTATCCGGTGATCGTAGCACTGATCATGACGTTTTTCTTCAAAGAGAAAATTACCGTACTCACGGTGCTTTCGCTGGTCATCACTATTGCTGGAATCATCGCATTGAGTGCTAAAGATGGTGCCCTGGACATTAATTTACCTGGACTGCTGATCACTATGGGAAGTGCTGCTTTTTATGCCATGTATATGGTGGTCGTCAATAAAGCGAAAATCAATGCTTCCGGATTTAAGATCACTTTTTACTCCCTGTTATTTTCTTCGGTTTTTTACTTTGGTAAAACGCTGATCATGAAGGAATCATTGCTGATCCCTAATGTAGAGCTGTTTGTTAACTTCACGGCCTTTGCATTTGTAACAACTGTGCTTTCTATGTCGGCCCTGGTGTATGCGATAAAAAGTATTGGATCAACGCCGACTTCCATTTTAGGTGCCTTAGAACCGGTGGTAGCAGTAGCCCTGAGTGTCGTTTTATTTCATGAAATCCTGACTTCCAGTTTAATGATTGGAGTTGCGCTGATCCTAACTGGTGTAATGATCAATATCATATCAGAAAGTGTGAAGGAAAAGACAGTAGCTTCCTGATTTTCTTTGATGCTGTCGTTATCAGGTTTAAATTAGCAAAACCATAATTCAGTGTTTTTTTCTGAACTTTACGGGATGATAACCGTTATCTAAGATCTGATTTACCTCAATATGAAAATGACAAGCCAACTAGCTCCATCCAATCTTACTTTTTTAAATAAGCTGAAGAATCACAATGACAGGGATTGGTTCAACGCCAATAAAGAGGAATTTCAGGAAGAGCAGGCGATGGTCACCGCTTTTGCAGAGGCCTTGCTTCAGGACCTGAACACTCATGATGTAATTGAAACTCCCTCAGGAGCGAAAAGTGTGTACAGGATTTATAGAGATACCCGTTTTTCTAAAGATAAAACACCTTATAAAACACATTGGAGCGGCAGTTTTAAACGTTCGGGCAAACACCGCAGGGGTGGTTATTATTTCCATATTGAACCTGGCAATACTTTTATTGGCGGTGGTTTTTGGGGGCCAAATGCGAATGATCTAAAGCTGATCAGGGAAGATTTTTCATTTGATGCTGCGCCGATGAGGAAGATCTTAAATGATGCGGCTTTCATTTCTACATTCAAAACGCTGCAGGGAGAACAGCTGAAAACCAGTCCAAAAGGATTTGATGCGAATGATGAGGCGATTGATCTTTTACGTTATAAGCAGTTTTTAGTGCTGAGGAAGTTTTCTGATGAAGAAGTATTAAGCCCCGGTTTTCTAAAAGAGGCTGGCGAAACCTTTAAAAATATGCGCCCATTTCTTGATTATATGTCTGAAGTGCTGAGCACCGACATCAATGGTCTGCAGGCATAAAATTTACATAATATTTATATTTGATATTAAATATGAACATAGAAGAATTACGAGATTATTGCTTGCAAAAGCCGGCAGCCACAGAGGGTTTTCCTTTTGGCGAGGATACTTTGGTTTTTAAAGTAGGAGAGAAGATCTTTTTACTCTGCAGCTTGTCTACTGGCAATCGGTTTAATGCAAAATGTGATCCGGAAAAGGCCATTGAATGGCGGGAGCAATATGATGAGATTTTACCAGGTTACCACATGAATAAAAAACATTGGAATACGGTTTTTATGGATGGTAGATTAACAATGAGACAGCTGCAGGAGTTGATAGATGATTCCTATGATTTGGTGCTAAATAGCTTACCAAAGAAAATACAGGAAGAAATCAGGGCTTAAGCAAAGCCAGCAGCTGGTCTCAGAAATCAGCTGAGCCCAGTATCAATTTCATCATTAAGTTTTTGGATTGAACGGATTTGTCGCCATCAATGGTGGTATTGGTATTGTCAAAAATATCATTGACTGATTTGATGTCAAATAGTTTCCTGCCATTTTCATCGACTACACTTTTCTTTTCATTTCCAAAAATATCGGTATCGGTTTTTATCGTTAGTTTGGTTTGTCCATTGCGGTTCATCACGGTGATGTTATCATTCCCGAATATATCGGTAGATCTCTTCATAGAACCTATTTGCTGGCCGTTATTATCGGTTACAGTTTTCGTTTGATTCCCGAAAATATCAGTAGTTGTCTTTACTGACATCTTTAGAGCGCCGCTTCCATCGTTGATGGTGATGGTCTGATTTCCGAAAATATCATTTGTTTTTTTTACCGAACTGATTTCATTTCCATTTGCGCCGCTGACGTGTTTAGTCTCATTTCCAAAGATATCTGTAGTCGTTTTTATGGTAGTGGTAGACCGTTCTTTTTCATCGAAAATCTCTACCTTATCGTTCCCGAAAATATCTTTTGATTTTTTTATAGACTGAATCCTTTCTCCATTCGGGCCGGTGATGGTTTTTATTTTGTTTCCAAAAATATCAGTAGAATGCGTGATGATGGCAATATCCCTTAAGTTTCGATCTTTATGGGTCTCAACGGTGTCGCCAAAGATATTGACAGTTTTCGAAATGCTGTAAGTTTGCGCATTCGCGCTAAGGGTTCCTATTATAAAAAACAGGAGGGTGAATGGTTTAATTTTCATATAGATAGGTCATTTGTGTGTCTCACTAAGATACAATGATTATTATAGAAAATCAATGGAAAGCAGGCATACCACGTTAATGAATGTTAAACAATTTTGAGGAGTTGCAGCTGAACAGGGGCAGGGTCATTATCGAAATTCCAAAAGTGTACCATGTTTTCATAAAGCGTTGTTTTTTAGGGTGGAATAGTTTAGTAAACAACAGTTTTACGACTTTTTTTGCTGAAGCCTGCTTACCTGGCTCCAGCACCTTGTAAGCTCAGCTTATAGCCGATGTAAACCAATGGAATGGTGCAGGTCATCACAATGGTAGTCGTTAACAATGCATCCTTTGAAAACAAGGAGACTACTGCACTGGCTAAAAAGCAAATGCCCAATTGAATGGTGTTTTGCAGGCCAGCTGCTTTTCCTACATTATTTGGGAACAGCTTTAAAGCTTCTGCAACCACGATTGGATAGCAGGCGCCATTAGCTAATGCCATTAAGCAAAACGGGATTAACAAAATGGTTAAGGTTGGCGTAATTGAAATGGTAATTAAATAAAGGGATAGGCAAGAGGCTGAGTATAGGATCAGTAAATAAGGAAGTAGCTTTTTCCCCTCTATTTTGCTGGAGAGGCTTCGATAGCCATACCCACCAATCAAAAAGGCAATGGTTTGAGGGAAAAAGCTAAAGCCGATTTCACTTTCATTGTAGCCAAGTTCCTTTAAAAAGAACGGAGAACCCGTTAGCCAGGCAAAAAAAGCGGCGGAGCAAAGGGCGTAAAGTAATACATTTCCTAAGTATTTTTTAGATTTCAAAAGAGACCAATAGGTTTGATCAGCTGCATCACCGGCTGCTTCACTGTTTTTATCAGCCGTTTTTTTCTCTTCTTTTATCGTTAAGGTGTATAAGATGAGCAGCAGGGAGATGAGTGCGAGCGCGATAAATATTGATCTCCAGCCAAAGTAATTGAGCAGGAAAGCGCCAATTAATGGTGCTAATGCGGGCGATAATGCCACCAATGGCATAATTGAAGCAAATATTTTGTTGGTTTCTTCTTTCGGGTACCTTTCAATCACTAAAGCCTGCCAGCTTACGGCGGCGGCACAGACACCAATGGCCTGGACTAATCTGAGCAGGAGTAAAACCGATACACTTGCGGTAAAATAGATGCCTAGAGAGGAAATAGTGAATATACCGAGTCCCATAAGGACTGTTTTTCGCTTACCAACTTGGTCAGAAATAGGGCCCCATAATAGTTGTGCGATACCGTATCCTGCCAGGAATAAACTCAATGTGCCACTGATACTGCTTTTGCTGGTGCCTAAATCTATGCGCATTTTATCAAATGCAGGTAAGTACATGTCTGTGGCTAAAAATCCAATAATGCTTAGTCCTGCGAGGTAGATAAAAAATAAAAAACTGTTTTTGTTATTTGTAGAGGAAATCTCATTTTTCATGATGGCGCAAAGGTAAGACAAAAGCTAGTCTGACTCATGTCATAATTGATCACGGTATTGATCGGTATTTCGAATTCATCGATGTAAATCGTATGGTTGTCAATGAAATCCTATCCAGTTTAAAAAAATCAGGGCATTCCTGTGAAGAAATGCCCTTTTAATGAGGGTTTTAAATAGATGTAGCTATTATTGAGCCGGTTTCGATCGGATCATGATGGAGTTGCTGTACGCGGTAATTCCAGGATTATATAAACACTGTAATACTGCTGCACCATTTCTAAAAGTTCCTTCCTGGCTAACGATGACTTCATAACTGAATTCTGATCGGCCAGATGGTAAATAGTCAATGAACAATTGTTGTCCACTGTCTCTGATGGCTTTATAATAAGGGATCCCAGCTTTGTATTGCTGACCGCTCTTGTTGTTCAATGGTTCAAAAGCGCCTGTACGCTTGTCGTCAATTTGTAGAAAACGCAAAGGTTTTTCTGTTTCCACAGTAAGCAATACTTTGATTTTATCTCCCACTTTTACTTCCTGAGCAGGGCCGAGTTCCAGCCATTTATCCAGTTTAGCATTAAAGGTGTAAAGACTTTTTACCAGTTTCAGCGCTGGGTTAAGGGTATCTGTATTTGGAGATGCGCTAAAATAATACCAGGTTAAACCACCTGCAGCAGGATGATTTGCGAAGATCTGGATTGCTGGTGCTTTTTTCGATAAGCTGATGAATTGATTGCTTTTTCCGCTCATCAAATCATTGGAAACACTGATGTTTTGATCTTCAATTTTAGCGGTTACTACATCGGCAGCTGCGCTGATGTTCAATTCCGGGGAGGCCTGAATCATCTCAATTGCAGCAGCAGTACCTGTAGTACTCGTCCAGTTATAGTCTTGTCTGGCAGTCAGCATCCATTTAACCAAGCCAGTGCTAACCGACTTATTCCCGGAAAAAGCTTCGTAAAGCATGGCAATGGTTTCTTCTTTGGAATGGTTTAAGTCCCCTCCATTTGAAAATTCCTTCCAGCGCAGTCCATGCTGCTCATCGTTGATGGCGCGTTCCAGGAGGTGTTTTCGCTGGGATTCAATTTTTGCGGTAAATGTATCTTCTTCAGTGCCATATTTTGAGGCGGTAGTAATCCATAATGCCTGATTGTATAAGGAGGCTTTATCTATGTTTTCCAGCTGACTGCTGATCGACTCCTGAATTTTCTTATAAACCAATGGGTCAATTTTATATTGATCTTTCCAATATGACCTGGCATCAGCATCATAAAGACGCGAATCTGCAGGGTTTTTTAGGAACTGAAGATCAGCATACGCGATTATTTTCTTTAGAAAGATTTCCTGCTCCTGGGGTTTTGGAGCGATCCAGCCTGACTGCTGTAGCTTCCCAAATCCGCGGATCAGGTAATTGGAAATCCAGCTGTTACTGAGGCCACCTTCAAACCAGGGCACTCCGCCGTCATCATTCTGCATTTTATACAATTTCTCCAGAAGGCTTAACATTTTGGGTTTGCTGGCAAGGGTATCTAAAGTCTGATAAAGTTGTTTGTGCTGTTTTGAAGTCTGGTTTGCCAGGTTTAACCAGGGCATACTGCTTTCGGTCAGTTCATCAGGAAGCAGAGCGGATTTGCTGCTATCTGTAGCTAATTCCCGACCTGCTTTAAGGAAAGATGCGGCAATTGCAGCATCAGATCTCATCAGTTTTCCTGCGGTAACATAAGCAAATAACTTGTTGAAAGTCTGCTCAGCACAATCATAAGGGTAATTTACCAAATAGGGCAGGGCATTGATGATTGCTGCTTGCGGCTTCGGGTCAATGTAGATCCCCAAGCCATATAATTCCGCATCGGAAGGAAGAGCTGGCGTTTTTATGACGCTGTCTTTAGCAGAAAAAACCAGTGGCAACTGCTCGCGCACAAATATCTTTTTTGGGAGAATAGGAAGGGTATGTTCTTCAGCATCAGCTATTCCAGGGCCGGTGGCTGTGGTCACGATTTTTAAAGGGTTCAATTGATCTTCTGGTATTTTAAAACTGAAACCATCACTGCCGGTTTGTTGTGCCGGCAGATTAATCATTTTAGAAGACTGCCCTTTTAACAGCAGCAAGGTGAGGTCTTCGCCTGTTATTGCATCTTCAATTCTGCAGCTCAGTTTCACATTCATGGCGATGCTGTCCAAATTGCTGACCCTGCTTTTTAAAACCAGCTCATCTCCCTGATATAATAACCTGGGCATGTTAGGCTGCACCATTAGATTTAAGCGGGTATTGAGTTTACGTTCTGCATAAGCATATAAACCTTTTTGGGTATGGGCCAGCATTTTCCAGTTCCATGCGGTGGCAGTTTGAGGCATGGTAAAACTGAAGGTGTACAGGCCGTTTTTATCAGCATATATGGCCGGATAAAAGAAGGCCGTTTCATTAAAATCTTTGCGGATCACCGCTTTTGGTTCTTCTATGGCCTTAGGTAATATGATTTTCCCATTTGTGCTGATGATGATGACCCCTCCAGCTGCATTGGAACCGTATAGGGCAGTAGCTTCTGCGCCTTTTAATACCATCATCTGAATGGTTGCCGGATCAAATTTATCCATGGATCCGGTATATGGCACTCCATCTACAATCTTCAGAACCTGATCGTTATTAGCAGAATGGCTTAATCCCCGAAGTTTTATCGTAGTGGTACTACCCCTCATGCCATATCCGCCCAACATAACTTCATCAAGTTGATTACTTTGCTGAAGGCCACTGCCAATGCTCAAACCTGGAACTCTGCCCTGTAAAAGATGGTCGACGCGGTAATAGTCATCGATGATAAAATCGTCGGTTCTAAGTTGGAAGAGGTCAGGAATGTTTCGCTGCATATTCGTCACATTGTAGCTCCAGGATCTGTTAAAATAGCCATTAAAATAACTGTTAAAGGGGTTTCCCCAATTGTGGGATTCCAGTTTGTCCAGCGAAGCATCATACAAGACGGTCATGAGTTGTGCCGCAATATTTTCCTTGGCTGTTTTAATAGAAACGCTGAATGTTTCCTTGGCGCCTGGGGTCATTACTTTTCTATACTTCTCAATAATGAGCTCTGGCTGTTCTTTTAAACTTGGTTGTAAATAGATGGAATGCTCATTTTTATATAAATGGTTATTTAGCACATAAGCACTCGTAAAAAGGAGACTCTCTACTGCATCTTTAGGGATTTTGATTGGGTAGACCTGTAATCCTTTGTTTTGGTACTGACTATGGTAAAGGGTTTGTACAGCCAATCCTTTATTTGTTTTTGCATAATATTTCAGGCAATAAGTGACATAAGCATGGTTTACAGCTGCAGTATAGTAAGTTAGCGTATCTCCAGCATTTACGGCATTTAAAGGAAGATAATTGAAGTCTTCCAGGCGGCCAGGAACTGTTCTTTCCTGACTGTCGAAAATGTTAAATGTTCGGGATGATTGCCCGCTGAGCGCTCCGGATTTCTGAGTACTGGCCATGATTTCATAACTGCCGCTAGGGAACATGTCTTTATGGAAAACATACTTCGTTATGCTATCTATGGGGATCTCCTCTGTAGATACCAGTTGTTTTTCCTGTTTTGTTCGTTCCTGGAAATTCAGGTTAGGGAACCAATTTTTGAGGTTTTCTTTTGAGTATAGCCATTGGTCTACCTTTTTATTGTCCATGGTATCCGGCACTTGTTCCAGCTTATAGATGCTTAAAGTAATCCGATCCGGTTTATAACTACTGACGGTTGATTTGGCAAGGATAGAGAGCGTTGGTAAATGCTTTCTATCGTAATAGTTCTCTGTAGGAATATCGATTTTTACCGGCCAGGAAGAAAGAAAATACAGGTCTTGAAACTGGATGCTTTCGCCTGTAGATTCCGTTGCTATGGCGTTCAGCTGGTAGCTTAAGAGCTGCTCTTTGTCCTGGGATTTCAAGGTTTCAGGATCAATGGTATCTTTTACCCGAATTACCAGTTCACCCTGTGCATCGGTATAGCCAATACTATCTAGTAATCTTGGTTTTTTACGGTTGGAACGGCCATATTTGAAATTATCTTTCTCCAACTGATAACTAATCATTACATTTTTCAAATCTGCTCCACTCAGTGATTTTACTTTTAGTTTCAATTCGAAAGGTTCGCCAGGCATGGTTCCTTCTTTCGGTTTTTCCATGGTCATTTCGAGAGTAGGACGTTTATACTCTTCTACCTTAAAATTTCCGCTTTCGTCATCCACGTTTTTGCTGCTGATCTCCCATCTTCCCGGTAATGCATCTTTTGCCAGAAGAAAGGAGCCGGAGAAACTACCATAAGCATCTGGACTTATACTGATGGTATCGATTATTTTATAAGTAGGGTTTTTTAAGATTAACTGAGGATGATAAAGCGCCAGCCATTTTTTGAAAGTTGGATTGGTCGCATCGCTGAAAACCACCGGGGTTCCGGTAGCAGGGTCTCTGGTAGATAAAATGGCTTTATAGAATACCTGCTGGCCAGGTCTGTAAATACTCCTGTCTGTATAAATATGGAGCTTTGCCTCCTCGTCGTAAAAGTCTTCCAGGTCCTCATAATCCTCGGTATTGTAAACTCCTTTTGGCAATGGATCTGCATTAGTATCAAAATGATGAAGGAGGGTATCTACACCTAAAATTAATAAGATTTTATCGGCACTCTTTTTTTCGCTGAATACAAATCCCTGTGCATCAGAAATGAAGTTTTGCTTGCTAAACTGCTTCGGGATGACTTTCTTGTTTTTCTCTTTTAGATAATAGGTGCCACTGGCTTTTACGCCTTTAACTGCTACGCCGGTCTTTCGATTGAGCACCATAAAACGATCGCCGGTATTTACAGCGGCCAGGCTGGAAACCTGGAATTTCAGGTCTTCTATA
The DNA here is from genome assembly GCF_019802255.1 of Pedobacter polysacchareus. Taxonomy (GTDB): domain Bacteria; phylum Bacteroidota; class Bacteroidia; order Sphingobacteriales; family Sphingobacteriaceae; genus Pedobacter; species Pedobacter polysacchareus. The sequence continues at coordinate 499,423 of NZ_JAHYSS010000005.1, forward strand.
GTTGTTTTAGCCTGATTTTCCTTGATTTCTTCTACGGAAAGTAAGATAGAATAGGATCCTGATGGTAATGCTTCCAGTTTTAAATAAGCACTATGTTTATCATAATCCCCAGGTAAGGTGGGCAGGGTAAAACTCGAATCCCGGAAAGCGTGCTTGCGGAGCAACACATTTAACCGGGGTATTTTTTCAGTTGGTAGCTGTTCTTCTACGCCGACTTTTACGATCCTATAAAATAGCTTTTGTGCATTTCTATATTTTGCGGTAATTAGAATGGGTTGCTCAGGTATTTGTTGATCCTCGGTCTGGAATCTTAATTCCTGCGCTTTGATCTTTCTCAGCATGGTTTTCAGACTGTTCCTGTAGCTGGGGAATTGGTTTAAAACGAGCTTATTTTGTTCGTACAAATTGACGGCAAGGGCAAGTTGTCCTTTGTACTTATCTTCAAATTGAACACCATACCTGCTTCCGTTTCTATAGTGTATTAAAAATAAATGGTAGGCAGTAGCAGCATGCATCATTTGATATTTAGCATTTAAACCTTCCTCGATGAAGTTCTTCCAGGCTTCGCTCACCATTTCATTTTCCTGATACTGTGTATACATCAAGTATTTTAGCAGCAGCTGAATGTATTCTAGTTTTTCCGGGTTAGCAATGTGCTGATCCATCCAGCCCAGGTAAGATTGCAATAGTTTTGAACCGGATTTATCCATGGCATGGAGTACCCTGATTTGACTTCTGAATTTGGCTGAACTGGCCGTTATTAAGTCTTTTACCTGATCGGCTGTTAAAGGAAGTACGCTATTTTTACCAAATTCGTAGGCAATTTTTTCAGAATGCGAAATATCGGCCAAATCAGGTTTGAATAACAGTTGATCTGCACTTGAAGACAGCCAATTGAGATCTTCCGTAACTTTTAGTGGTTTGTTACCTGGTTTTGAGACTGCATTGAAATGCGATCTGATCAGACTATCTCTTTCCTGCTGGGTCAGTGTCGTGTAGTTATAGGGCTGGCTGATTGGCGGGAAGCGAAATGTCTTGAACTTCAGACTTTTATATTGACTCAATTTTAGTCGTCTGGCCTGTAAAAGATGCATGACGTTTTTAAGAAGATCTGAACTGCCCGGATCCGTTAACAGGCTGTCGATGAATACGCTGTTTTTAAAATAAAGGCTGTCTTCTGTTTTTAAGTCTTTAATGAGCATTTGATAGTAAGCATACCTTGCAAATTCAATGTCATTTCCATTTAACCTGGCCTCAGATTTCCCTTTATTGACTTTTGTCAAGGTTTCATTTAAGTTTTTGCGGGTCTTGATGGAGTTTTCAATATCGGTCCAATTGCTGGTAGGTAAAACTTGAGCTGCGGAATTTGAGGCCGTCATTGTCAATACCAATAGTAAAGCCACTAGGGAAGAGAGGTAATTCATGGAATATAGTTGAGCGTAATAAACGTGTTGAATATAGGGATTAATTTTCCTTATATCAGGTTCATTCTTTCGGCAATTCTGCAGGCCTCCAAAGAGTTGCTTACCCTTAGCTTTTCTAATATATTCTGACGGTGTCTATTCACGGTATTGATACTTATAGACAATAAATCAGCTACTTCTTTACTCATTTTGCCTTTTCGAATGAGCTTTAAAATTTCTTTTTCCCTGCTGGATAAGAGTTGATTGACAGTTTGCTGATCAGGTTTTATACTGAGACCAGTCGTAGAATTGAGAATTAAACTGTATGGAACTGATGGCGTAGATTGATCAGTGGAAAGATTATATAGGCAAAGTGCTAACCACAAGCTACCATTTACTGCACTGGATACATAAAACATACGGTGGTCCACAAATGTGTAATCTCCAGTTTTGAGCTGCATGCGGATTTTGCTTTTTACCTGATAGTCGGATCTTTCTTCGATAGGCAGATTTTTTATGATATTGAAAAACTGCAGCTCCAGCAGGTGTTTCTCAAAGAGGTCGTCTGGATGGATTTTATTAAAAATAGCTTCTTCCCATATGGAATTGATTTCTTCTGAGCCTTCATTTTCACCCAGGCCGAGTGCCGCCGCAGCTTTGCCCTTATAGATGTAACTTTTATTGGCATTCATATCACTCAATACTGCTATGGAGTTTTCTATCCTGGAATACATCAGGGCCATAAACTGATATTGGCTCAGGCTGGTCGGTTGATCCGGCTCTGCACCAAAAGCCTGGGTCAATAGTTTCTCATTTAGCGTATTAATAATGTTCATTCAATATGGTTATTATTCAGTATTGGACTGGTGATTATGGTGCTTTACCTTTGGAAGGTAAATGTAATTTATGGTTATTAACTCAAAACAAAAAATGAAGAAGATTATTTTAGGTCTCATTGGATTCGCCATGGCACAGACAGGATTTGCACAGAGTCTGGAAAAGATGCAGTGGTTTAATGAGCCTCAAAAGTGGGAAATTAAAAACAATGCTTTAACAATGTCTGTGACTCCTCAAAGTGATTATTGGAGGATTTCGCATTATGGATTTACTGTTGACGATGCGCCATTTTATTACAGCACCTATGGGGGAGAGTTTGAAACTAAGGTAAAGATCACCGGAAACTATAAAGCGCGTTTCGACCAAATGGGATTGATGCTGCGTATAGATCAGGAAAATTACATCAAAGCAGGGATTGAGTTTGTAGATGGTAAGTACAATTTAAGTACCGTAGTGACCCATAAAACAAGTGATTGGAGTGTCACTACTTTAGATAAAGTCCCTGAATTTGTATGGATAAAGGCGGTAAGAAGATTGGATGCAGTAGAGGTCTTTTATTCCTTTGATGATAAAACCTATGTTATGATGCGCAATGCTCATCTGCAGGATAATGTGCCGGTAATGGTAGGATTTATGGCAGCCAGTCCGGATGGAAGTGGATTCCAGGCGAAGTTTGAAAACTTTAGTGTAAAGCAGTTGCCTGATCAGCGAAGATTGGAATGGCTGAAGAAAAACGCCAATCCATAGTCATGATCATTCCCCCTTAATTTTCTATTTAAACAGAGCACTAAGGGGGAAATTGAATTCCACTGATGTTTTCCTGAATATCGCCTGTCCAATTTAAAAAATCATTTGAACTGCAAGCTTAGGTTATTTTAAGGATCTGATTTTGGTAGCCTAATGACTCTTTTTGTCTATGTTTTTAGACAAATCTTCCCTTTGCTCTTGTTTGTCTAAAAACATAGACGTAGTTTAGCTTTCCTAAACCACATTAAATATGAAGCAATTATTAGCCATCCTTTGTATTTGCACACTGAGCATTTGCAGTGCTGCACAGGAAAAATTAAGCAAAACAGCCATTGATCGGGCATCTTTAAGGTGCTATTACGCTTTTAGCAAGAAGAAACCAACTGAACTTAAGCCTTATCGTGTAGATACGATGGTCTTGGACATCGGATCTGAACTCTCCAGGTTTTATGATCCTGCAAGGCTAGGGCGTGATTCTCTAATCGCTGCAAAAATGAAAAATACCGACGCTTCTATTATAAAAAGCATCAGCATTTTTAAGGGTGAGAGCAGTAAAGATTTATCAGGTATGGTGGGGACGGTCAGTTCTAATGCTGCTGAGGGGGAAAGTATTCAGATTTTTAAAAGTAAAAAATCAAATCAGTTGAAAATCCTGGATTATGTTGGTATGGGGCAACGGTTTTTATACATGGATTCATTGGATAAAATGAGCTGGAAGGTCTTGCCGGATACCGCCACTATTGCAACTTATCCATCCCAAAAGGCTACGCTAAGCTTCAGAGGGAGAGATTATATCGCCTGGTTTACCACTGAGGTGCCCGTAAATGACGGTCCATGGAAGTTCAGTGGCTTACCGGGATTGATCGTTAAAATTGAAGATACTAAAGGTTTGTTTTCTTTTCAGCTCGTTGGATTACAGCAGCTGCCAAATCCTCAGTTGATTCAGCTGGATGAGAAGAGCAGTTTAAAATGTACGAGGGCAGAATTTGAAAAGCAGAAATTGAAACAGGGGGCCGGCATGCAGATTAATTTCAATGCTGGAGATATGATTATTGCTGAAATACCTGGACAGGTAGATTATACGCCAATTGAAATCGAATGATTAGGGTATTGATACTGATATTTCTGTCCAGCATGGTGATTGATGTGAAAGGGCAGACCATCATTCAGGGGCAAATCAGCAATAAAAATGATGGGAAGGCTTTGATCGGAATCAGTGTAACAGTAAAAGAAAAAAATGCCCTTGCCGTATTTGCATTTGCTTCGACCGATTTAAAGGGGAATTATCATTTAAATTTCAGCAGTAAAGCAGATAGTTTGCTGATTATAATCTCCGGATTGAACATCCAGAGACAATCTATGCTACTGAGTAATACGAGTCAGGTCAGAAATTTCAATGTGATTGCTGAAGCGATCAAATTGAAGGAGATTAAGGTAAGCCCTCCTAGAATCCGGCGGCTGAATGATACTCTAAATTACCTGACTGATACCTTTATTGATCAAAATGACCGTACCATTGGCGATGCCCTAAAAAAAATGCCAGGGATCCTGGTAAAAGATGATGGTTCGATTTTGTACAATAACAAACCGATCAGCAAATTTTATATGGAGGGCAAAGACCTGCTGCAGGGGCGTTATGGGATTGCAACAAATAATGTCGCCGCTAAAGACGTGGCTACTGTACAGGTGCTGGAAAATCATCAACCCATTAAAGCACTCAAAAATAAGGAGTTTAAAGAGGAGGCTGCGATTAATTTGAAGCTGAAGGATAGCGCAAAAGGTATACTGACGGCAAATGCACAGCTGGGAGCTGGTGCTGCGCCTATGCTGTATCATAATGAATTATCGGCGATGTACTTTGATCAGAATAAGCAGCATATGGATACTTATAAAGGGAACAATACAGGTAATGAGGTATCAAAGGAACTTCAGTCGTTTTATACGATTGATCAGCCAGTTAAAGAGGGGAGTTCGTTAAACCTGCAGACGCCGGGACTGCCAGAAATCAGTCAGAAGCGTTATTTATTCAATAGGGCAAATATGGGGACTGTGAATCAGCTATGGGCAACAAAAAACGATTTACAGCTAACTGCCAATCTGAGTTATATTAATGATCGGCAGGATCGGGAAAGTGCTTCGCGTTCCGTGTATTATTTGCCAGCCGATAGCTTACTTACTGTGGAAGAAACATTGGCGGCTACCGAACATATTAATTATTTGGAAGGAACACTGCAGCTAAATGCCAATAAAGACAAGTATTATCTGGACAATACATTTAAATTTATAGGAAAATGGAATCAGGCGGAAGGGAAGGTTTTCAACTCTGAACAGCTTTTTCAGGAGTTAAATAAGCCCACATTTCGTGTAGTTAATACCTTCAATACTTTGAAGAATTATGACCGGGCAACCTGGCGATTTTTCGCTTATCAGGAATATGAAAGTAAGCCTCAGGTATTAAAGATTAAACCTTTATTATACCCTGATTTATTTGAAAACAGTGCTGCTTATGACTTCATGCGGCAGTCGCTCCATCAGGAAAGTTTCCGTACTCAAAACAAGGTAACTTATAGCTTAAACGCTAAGGCTTTTAAACAGAATTATACGGTTGGTTTTAATGCGAATTTACAGCAATTCAGGTCTGCGCTTCAAGGTCTGACTGGAGGAGGTGACTTAAGTAAAATGGTGGATTCCTTACGCAATGAGCTGAGCTGGAATACTTACGAACTATTTATAAGTCCTGATTATACCTATTCAAAAAACAAGTTGCGTACCACACTTCAACTTCCATTGGTCTATAATTACTTAGATAGAAATGACAGGCTAAATGGATGGAATTCTGCAACAAAAAAAGTATTCTTTAATCCTTCTTTTTCATTGAGGTATGAATTGAATCTGCTTTGGAATTTGACGTTTCGGGCCAGCTTCGGCAATGAATTGGGAGATTTAGCAAATGGATTTACAGGTTATGTATTGCAGTCCTACAGGAGTTTATTGAGGAATGAAGGTGCATTGCCGGAAAGAAAAAGTCAGACGTACCATATAGATCTGGCTTATCGGCAGCCCATTCATGAGGTGTTTCTTAACCTAAGCGCCAGCTATTTCAGAAATACAGCGAATTTGATGTATGGTTATGATTATGAAGGGATCAGAAGTTTAAAAAGAACGTATGAACTTCCGAATGTAAACGATGGGTATATATGGTCTGGAATTTTGAGCAAAGGAATAGACGCCATTGCCTCTACATTCCGGCTGGAAATGGAATATAACCATTCCAGTGCTTCACAAATCAGCCAGGGAAAGGTTTTCGATTTTCAAAATGATCAATATAGTATCAAGCCAGCTGTATTAACTAAAATAAAAAAATGGGCAAGCCTATCTTATGCTTATCAATATTTAAGAAGCGTCAATAAGATCGTTCAGGTGGATGATCATTTTAAGCCCATCAGCAGGAGTATTCAAAGGGGGCAGCTGAGTATTTTTCCATCAAAAAGCTGGACTGTTAATCTGGCTATGGAGCAGTTTTATAACAACTCGATTTCCTGCGCCAGCAAGTCGATGAAGTTTGCTGATCTGGCTACAAAATATACTTATAGGCGTGTGGAATTTAATCTGGAATATAGCAATGTGTTTAATGTAAAAGAGTATGCATCTCTGGTCTATAATGAGTTGAGCACGTATTACACGACTTATAAGCTAAGGCCAGCACAGATCTTGCTGAAGGTTCGATTCAAGATAAAATAATTTTTGCTGGTCTATAAAAATAGTCGTAAGTTTATTAAATGGAAAAAGGAGCGCAATTGACGAGGGCAGAAGAGCAGATCATGCAGGTGTTGTGGACCCTCAATGAAGGTACCGTGCAGGAAATTCGTGATCAACTGGAAGATCCAAAGCCTGCAAGAACGACCGTGTCTACCGTGTTGACCATCTTAGAGAACAAGGGCTTTGTTTCCCATAATAGTTTAGGCAGAACGAATGTATATGCGCCTTTAGTGGCTAAAGAAGTTTATTCAAAATCTCAATTGTCTGGTTTGCTTAGAAATTACTTCAACAATTCATTTGCGGCGATGACTTCTTTCTTTGCGAAAGAAAATAATTATACCATTGAAGAACTCGACCTGCTCATCAGAGATACAAAAGATCAATTGAAAAAAGAAGAAGAAAAATAATTGATGATGGAACAGTTAGCACTATATCTTTTAAAATCTACGGTATGCATCAGCGGATTTCTAGGTGTGTACTGGTGTTTTTTAAAAAACGAGACTTTCTACCGCTTTAATCGATATTTCTTGCTGGCTGGCTTATTAACAGCAGCTTTGCTGCCATTTTACACCTATACTTTTAAAGTAAATTCTGTTCCCAATGTGGCTGTTTTACCCGCCTCTAGCCCAAGTGCTATCGTCCAAACTACTGCTGGATCACCTTTAATTTACCTGTTTTTAATTGTGGTCTATGCACTAGGAATTGTGTTTTTTGGGCTTCGTTATTTTATAGGTTTAAGCAAGCTGAAAAGTCTGATTCGTAAGTATGGATTTACGGAAATGAAGGGCTATAGATTGGTCAAAACAAATGATTTGAAGTCGTCATTTTCAGTTTTTAATTATATCCTTGTGAATGGTTCTGCTGAGACTTCGGAAATAGAAAAGAAACTGATTTTTGAGCATGAGCTGGCTCATGTAAAGCAATTCCACTGGCTGGATCTGCTGCTATCTCAATTGCTTTGTGTTTTTCAATGGTTCAATCCGTTGGTATGGGTATATACTTTTTGTATCAAGCAGAATCATGAATTTCTTGCAGATACTGCGGTATTGGCAAAAGGAAATCCGGTAGGATTGTACCGTGCTGCATTGCTGAACCATAGTTTGGGGACACCGATATTTGCTTTGTCGAGTTATTTTGCACATTACGATAAATTGAAGCGTGTTAAAATGATGACGAAGGCTGCTTCTGCATCGACAAAAAAGCTGATCGTTCTGGTGTTACTTCCGCTGCTCGCGGTCTTTCTCTGGGCCTTCGCGAAACCTATATTTGTAACTGTTCCAGATGTACGTGCCAGGGGCTTGGCAACTTCAAGGGGTATAGTTTCGAATGCAGCAAGTTCAGAGGTAACAGCTCCAGGGTATGCGAGGCAAGAGGTTTTAGCCGATACTGCTCAGGTAAAGCCGCAAAAGAAGGCGAGTACTGTGATTAAAGTTGAGTCAAAGGAAGTCGAAATGAAGCCTAAGGAACCGGCTCCAGTCATCCTGGAGGCCACCTTGTTACCTACTGTTTCCGACGATATGGTGGTTTCTCCAGTAAAAACCACCGCAATTAAACCAAGTGTTCTGGTTTATCTGGATGGCCAGGAGATTCACTATGAAATCAACCAGATTAAATCGGAGACAATTGAATCTATACATGTTTTGAAGGGCACTTCAGCCACTGATCTTTATGGCGAGCGTGGTAAAGATGGAGTGGTCATCATTACTTCTAAGAAACAGCTGTAGCCTGCTGGAATAATTGAGATTTTTATTTCAAATTCACTGTGTGTAAGTAGCATTACATCATGGTACCGAATGGACAGTAGCAGAAGATGCATTGGCTTTTCTAACAGATGCTGCTTTAGTGGGCCGTCATACAATGTCTCAGCAGCAAAGATGGCCAAAAGCAGATACGGATACTGAATTAGCCCATAAATTAGGGGAGTCTATTTGGTGGCTAATTGTTTTTGCGGATAGGATGGACATTAATATAGAAGTAGCAATAGAAGGATTTCTTAGCAAAACCGAGCAGATGCTCAAAAAATAATCAGCGGATAAACCGGCTTAATTTAAGCACTCGGGAAAGCCTTGGAAATTATTAATTTTCAAGATTTCTCTTTTAAGATTCTTCCTAAAACAATTTTTCGCGTTGTCAGTTCTATAGTAAAGCTTAACAAAACACATCTTCATTCAATTAAAAACATAATGGCAAAGCACAAATCTCCGGGAAAGCCGGGAAATCAACCTGAAAACGAAAAAACGAAGGATTTGCAAGCGAATTTGGCGGATGCATCCGGGGAGTTTATGACTACCGATCATGGTGTCCGAATTAATGACGATCAAAATTCACTAAAAGCAGGGGAGCGGGGAGCAACCTTACTGGAAGATTTCATCTTAAGGGAGAAAATCACTCATTTTGATCATGAGCGAATTCCTGAGCGTATTGTACATGCACGTGGCTCAGGAGCACATGGGGTATTTAAATTATATGAATCCCAATCTGCTTTCACCAAAGCACATTTTCTAAATGATACCACAACGGAAACGCCTGTTTTTGTAAGATTTTCCACTGTTGCGGGATCCAGAGGCTCTACAGATTTGGCGAGAGATGTAAGAGGATTTGCAGTTAAATTTTATACACAGCAGGGGAATTTTGATTTGGTAGGAAATAACATGCCGGTTTTCTTTATACAGGATGCGATGAAATTTCCGGATTTAGTTCATGCAGTAAAGCCAGAGCCAGATAATGAAATGCCGCAGGCAGCCTCAGCACATGATACTTTCTGGGACTTTATCTCTTTGATGCCTGAATCGGCACACATGATCATGTGGGCGATGAGTGATCGGGCAATTCCAAGAAGCTTAAGAATGATGGAAGGATTTGGCGTACATACCTTCAGGTTCATTAATGAAAAAGGAGAAGGATGTTTTGTTAAGTTTCACTGGAAACCTTTATTGGGTGTCCATTCTGTGGCATGGGATGAGGCTCAAAATATCTCGGGTAAAGATTCAGATTTTCATCGAAGAGATTTATGGGAAGCCATTGAAAGCGGTGCTTTTCCGGAATGGGAGCTGGGCGTTCAAATTGTTCCGGAAGCGGACGAGTTTAAGTTTGAATTTGATCTGTTGGATCCTACCAAACTTATCCCTGAAGAATTAGTTCCGGTGCAGCGTATTGGAAAAATGACCTTAAACCGCAACCCTGATAATTTCTTTGCAGAAACAGAACAGGTAGCCTTTCATGTAGGTCATATTGTTCCAGGAATAGATTTCAGCAATGATCCATTGATGCAAGGGAGATTGTTTTCTTATACAGACACCCAATTAATCAGACTTGGCGGGCCTAATTTCCACGAGATTCCAATTAACAGGCCTATTGTTCCTGTACATAACAATCAGCGCGATGGATTTATGCGTCAAACGATTAACAAGGGGAAAACAAGTTACGGCCCGAATTCTCTTGGCAACAATGACCCACAGCAGGCTAAGGCAGCTGATGGAGGTTTTACCTCTTATCAGGAACGTATAGATGCTAAAAAAGTCAGAGCAAGAAGCAAGAGCTTCTTTGACCATTTTAGCCAGGCCACATTGTTCTTTAACAGCCAGTCTGATCCTGAAAAGAACCACATTACTGATGCTTTAAGTTTTGAGCTTGGAAAAGTAAAAACAGTAGCAATACGGGAAAGAATGGTAGGTATTTTGACTAAAATTAATCAGAAACTCGCAGCAGATGTGGCTTTAGCCCTGGGACTGGACACACCTAAAGGCCCTCAGCAACCCATCAACCATAGCGTTCCTGCTGATGGTAAGCAAGCTGATTTTGAGCCAATATCGGTTAAAAGTACGCTGGAAAAATCTGGGGCACTGAGCATGGCTAATACCGTTAAAAATACCATTAAGACCAGGAAAGTGGCTTTCCTAGTCGCTGATGGAGTAGATTCTAAGTCTTTGGATACAGTTAAGAAAGCATTGCTTGCTGCAGGTGGAGTAGTCGAAATCATTGCACCGAAACTGGGTGCAGTCAAAGCTTCAGATGGAACTCAATTTCCTGTTGATCAGAGCTTTTTAACTGCGGCCTCTGTACTTTATGATGCAGTTTATGTGCCAGGTGGAAAAGACAGCGCTGAAACTCTTAAAGGAGAGGCGAATGCCATTCATTTTTTGAATGAAGCTTTCAAACATTGCAAAGCGATTGCAGTGGATCAGCAAGCTGTAAAATTATTAGAGCTGACCTATATATCAGGAAAACTACCTAAGGATGCAAAAGATCAAACCGTAATTCAGGAAGGACTTGTTGTGGAAGGAGATGCAGAATTGCTGGCCAAACAATTTATATTGGCCATCTCGCAGCATCGTTTTTGGGAACGGGAAAAACCAAGAAAAGTTCCTGCATAATTTGAACAGAAAATAAAAATGCCCGGTCATAATGGCCGGGCATTTCTTTTATAAGAACTGCGGATTTAAAATTGCTCTATTATGCTAATGGCTTCTTCATTTCCCTGCTGTGCGGCATGATCCAACACCGACAAGCCACGAAAATCCAGGATATCTTTATCAGCACCTTTGGTTAATAATAATTTTAGGACCTCATTTCTGCCAAACATTGCAGCGAACATGAGGGCCGTCCCACCATTGCCATGTTGTAGGTTAAGGTCTGCACCATGATGAATCAGCAGCTCCGCAATATTAAGGTATCCTTTAAAGGATACGCCCATTAACGCAGTATTGCCGCCCATATCTTGTGAATCTAGCAATGCACCATTTTCAATCAATAACTTTACAGCTTCATATTGATTATTATAACAGGAAATAATAAGTGGGGTATATCCTTTCTCATCACTTGCATTCAAGTCAGCTTTTAGTCGAATTAATTCTTGGAGTACTTCAATGTTCCCAATTCGGGAAGCATGAATGGTAGTTTGAGGATTATGGATCATATGTGTAAGCATTATTAACGAAGTCATCAGGTATTACAAGTCTTAAAAAACTGAATTTCATCAGTGGATACAAAGCTGGAAATTAAGCTTCCCAGCTTTGTAAATTGGTCTATTTAATAAATTAACTGGTGATTTTTGCAGCGTCTCTCAGCGCTTTAATCGCGTCATGGGCTGCTTTAATATCCTGTGCTTGTCTGCTCACTATCTCTAAAGCTTCACCAGTCAATTCGCCTTTTTCCAGGGCCAGCGCGTATGCCGCTTTAATCGCATCTTCGCCACGCTCAGCTTCAGAAAGAATGCTCGCACGGTCGCTGCCACCAAAAAGAGATTTTACATCTATCCATGCCCTATGTAAAGTACCTGCAACACTGTTGCCTGTTTCAATATCTTCTCCATTGGCAGCAACAATAGCAGTCAGCTCCTGGCTGAATTTTCTGCTCTGGCTGCTATACTCTTGAAAGATTGCTTTTAAATCTACATGCTCATCTTTAATGTCGGCAATTGCTTTTTCAAATCCCGCCACTCGGTCATTGTTGATTTCTGTCAGATCGTTTAATATCGATATTGATTTTTCTGTTACATTCATAGTAGTAGTTTTTTTGTTGAACCCCTAGAACACTCCGTAAACCCAAGTGGTTTTAAAATAAAGATTTTTTTAACCTTTAGCCAACTGCTTTTTGATGCCAGTATAGTTAGATCTGGCTTAACTATAATACGTCGAATGAAGATAAACGAAAACATATTTGCTTTTTAACGAGTTATAGATTGAACTGATATCGCAATTGAAAGCCAGATTCGACTAAATTATGAAAGCAACGAAAACTGAAAGAGAAAATTTTAAAGGGGTTTGGAATATATTGAAAGCTACCTTTAACGGATTTATCGACCATAAGTTGACAAAGTTGAGTGGTTCATTGGCATATTATACGGTCTTTTCCATGGCTCCGCTGTTAGTCGTAGTGATCTCTCTTTGTGGTATCTTCCTAGGTCAAGAAGCTGCTCAAGGTCAAATTTATGCGCAGCTCGCAGGCTTTATGGGTAAAGAAACGGCTTTACAGTTACAGCAAATCGTTGCAAATGCAGCCTTAGGGGAGAAAGATACTGTGGCCTTTACCATAGGATTAATAACACTCTTAATCGGGGCAACTACTGTTTTTGCTGATATACAAGATTCCATAAATACGATTTGGGGCCTCAAGCCTAAACCTAAGAGAGGATGGTTAAAAATGCTGCAAAATAGGTTTCTTTCTTTTTCTGTTATTATCAGTCTTGGATTTATCTTACTGGTATCTTTAGCCATCACTACTATTCTGGATGGTTTTAACGCTCGACTTCAAGCCAGGTTTTCTGAGGTTTCTGTCGTCGTTTTTTATATATTAAATCAATTGCTCACCCTGGGGGTCATCTCCCTGATTTTTGCGGTGATTTTTAGAGTACTCCCAGATGCTAGGATTAAATGGAGAGATGTGTTATTTGGCTCAGTGGTGACCGCAATTCTATTCATGCTGGGGAAATTCGGAATTTCTCTATACATCGGACAGAGCGATGTTGGCAGTACTTACGGAGCGGCGGGTTCATTGGTCATCTTATTGTTATGGACCTATTATTCAGCTATAATTTTGTTTGTCGGTGCTGAATTTACTAAAGCCTATGCAGTTGCTTATGGTTCAGAAATTCACCCATCACAATATGCAGTAACCACCAAGGAAATTGAAGTGGAAACGGGGAATAATTCCATTCAGGAAAATGCAGAAGTACCTAAATAAATCACTTCATATTGATGGTCTAAGCATCTTATTGTTAAATATGATGAAACTACCTAAGTAATACTAAAACAAACAAATTACTGGAATGTTATTTATTTTAGTCCAGACGGCTAAGCAGTAATAACTATCCGGAAAATAGGGCGCATTTAAAATGTTTAAATTTTTATAGGTCTTAATCATGATACAGGTCATTCTAGTTGAGGATCATAATGTGGTAAGAAACGGCATAAAGTTATTACTGGAAACGGATAGTAATATAAATATCGTTACCGAGGCTGCTCATGGCAAACAAGCGTTAGTCTACTTAAATGCGGGCGGACCTGCCGATATCATTTTGACAGATATTAATATGCCTGAGATGGATGGGATATCTTTACTGAAAGAAGTTAAAAGAACTTGCCCAACTGTTAAAATCATCATACTTTCTATGCATGACAATGAATTGTACATCAAACAGGCCTTTCATAACGGGGCATCAGGTTATTTATTGAAAAGTGTCAGCATGAATGAGTTAATTTTTGCAATTAAACACATTCATAGTGGAGGCAAATATTTAGGGACGGAGCTGACCATGAATCTTTTAAATAGTATGCCTTCAGGCCGTTTCAACTTTGCAGAGAAGCAACGCCTAAAAATTGAATTTTCTACAAGGGAAGCGGAAGTCCTGCAATTCATCGCTGAAGGGATGACGAACCTGGAGATGGCCGATAGATTGTTCGTTAGTAAAAGAACAATAGAGGGGTATAGACAAGCAATGATTGAAAAGAGTGGGGTTCGAAATACCGCCGCTTTAATTAAATATGCAGTTGTAAATGGAATCTTAAACGCAAGCTGATAAGAGGGCCTTTAATGCCATTGATTTTTATGGGTCATTCTCATGTGCTGAAGGAACATACGTTCCCTATGCTTTTTTTTGGCCGCTTTTTTGGAGCGTTGCACCAAATTCCAGAATAATAACGAAATCATCATCAATCCGATTCCATAGGCTACCTCAGGATTATTAAGGACCACTCCTACAAAATAGCATGCAGCAAAAATGAAGACAGTAAGCATGATGTAAATCCCGATTTTCATAGTGTAAAGATATTAAGAATTCATCTGCATTGATCAGAATTTATCCACATTTTAGGAGCCAGCGTTAATTTAATGTCATTCAATACGTTGCATCTTTCCTGCCGACTCTTTGAAAAAAAGTACGATGTTCTGAAGTCTTGCTGAAAACTTAAATCGTTGAAACAGTTCGGGAAATGCAGTAGGATAGCACCTCGAAAATTTTAGCCTTGAAGGTTGATGATTTTTATAGTAATGTGATCCTTTAGCCCGTTGTAGAATTTTTGAAGCACTTTTTCGAAGATCGGATCGGCACCTGGAACTGCTGAAAATAGCGTCATGCTGGATTTTAATTTTAAATCATCAGGACTGGCAAAAATCCGATGTGCATCGTTAGTTTCCAATTCAAGAAGCGTCTGACACAATAATAGTAGTCTTGGTCCTAAGACCCGATGATGAAGATACTCAGCAGCCTCCGCTAAATCTGCAATTGCATATTGTTTACTGGTTTCAGTGTAACCTAAACCCTGGATTTGCGGAAAAATATACCACATCCAATCACTTTGCTTTTTTCCCGCTTTTAATTCATTTAGTGCGGTCTGATAAGCTGATTTTTGAGCAGTAAGGAATCTTTCAAGGTTGTGTGACTTCATATTGGTAGCGTTAATAAGGCAACAGAAAATGGTTTACCTAATGTAGTAGTTTATTCATAATAAGAGAAGTATATTGTATAAATATTAACTGGATCTAAAATTCTGATACCACTACATCAGCATCGGGATTCACCTTTGTCCGGTGCATATTTCCCCAATCTGACATCGCTTTGAGCATGGGTTTCATACTTAAACCGAGTTCGGTAAGCTCATATTCTACCCTTGGCGGTACTATCGGGTAAACCGTCCGCTTCACCACCTGATCAGCTTCCAGTTCCCGCAATTGGGAAACCAGCATCCGCTCCGAAATTTGGTCTATAGAGTTTTTCAGATCACTATATCGCATCGTTTTGTGCATGAGCCTGCAAAGTATAGCGGGCTTCCATCGGCCCCCTAATACCGATAAGGAGTAAGCCATACCGCAGCTGTCATTGATCTGTTTTTCATTAATAGCGTTCGTAGAAGTTTCCTTTCTCATTTCTTACCTTTTTGTTAGTACCTGACAATTTAGTGTTTACCAACAAAAATAGGAATTAGTCTCTACTTTTGAATTGTAATTAATCAAAAACAATATGAGACGTTTAGAAAATAAGTTAGCATTTGTCACTGGTGGCGGCCGTGGAATGGGTGCAGATATCAGCAGAAGACTTGCCGCAGAAGGCGCACGCGTAGTCTTAACCTATTCAAAATCTAAGGAAAAAGCGGAAGCGGTAGCCGCAGAAATTAATGCAAACGGTGGCCAGGCAAGCACTGTTAATGCAGACAATAATGATCCAAAAGCGTTAACCAGCGCGATCCAAAATACCATCGAATCATTAGGGCCGATTGATATCCTGGTGAACAACGCAGGAATCTATATCGGTAAAGAATTTGAATCACATACGCTGGAAGATTATGAAGAAATTATGGGCATTAATGTTCGTGCGGTATATGTAGCAGCACTCGCTGTAGCGGCTCAAATGCCAAACAATGGTCGGATCATTTCCATTGGCAGCAATATGGCCGAAAATTCACTCAGTCCTCAAACCACTTTATACACGATGAGTAAAGCCGCATTGGCCGGTTTTACACGGGGACTAGCCAGAGACCTGGGTGCGAAAGGCATTACAGTCAACCTTGTTCAGCCAGGCCCAATTCATACCGAAATGAATCCTTCAGATACCGATCTGGCTGATTTCCTGAGGAGCCGTATGGCGCTTTCTGAATATGGAACCGGAGACGATATTGCCGGCCTGGTTGCCTACCTGGCCAGTGAAGAAGGAAAGTACATCACAGGCACTGCCATCACTATTGATGGTGGCCTAAATGCTTAGATTAAAAATGAGGATGTTCTTATATAGTACATCCTCATTTTTTAAGCCTGTTCCTTCCAATGATTGAGTTCTTCATTAATGAAGTAATGAACAAGATCCCTGTACATTTTTTCAATTACATCCGGGTTAAGATCCTCCATTTCTGCCCAACGCCTTCTTTCTAAAAGCATGGAAGCAAATCTTTCCGGTGCTTTAACTGCTGCTTCATCTGTCTTGAATTTAGCAGCAGATTTTACATATTGATACCGTTTGCCGATCATGCTGATGATTTGCTGATCTATCAGGTCTATTTCAATTGGTTATACTTCCTCTTTTGAAATCCATTTACCAACAGCTGGAGCTTCATAATTTGTCATTTTATGAAGTAAATCATCGATGTGATCACTGATTAATAACATCTGCTGATTGACAGGTTTCAGAAATCCTTTCTTGACCATGGTCTCTACTAATGCTAAAAGTTCATCGTAAAAGCCGTTGATGTTTAAAATTGCAATTGGCTTTTTATGAAGACCAAGCTGCGCCCAGGTCAGCATTTCAAACAACTCCTCTAAGGTGCCGAACCCACCGGGTAAAGCAATCACTCCGTCGCTAAGCTCATTCATTTTGGTTTTTCGCTCATGCATGGTTTCTACCAGAATTAATTCTGTTAGCCCCTGGTGAGCAATCTCTTTGTTTTGCAGAAAACGGGGAAGTACGCCTATGACTGTCCCCTTATTCTCGATTGCGCCATCTGCAACAGTGCCCATTAATCCAACATTTGCTCCGCCATAAACTAAGCCAATATTTCTTGCCGCCAAAGTTCTGCCCAATAAATAGGCTTGTGTTTCAAATTCCTGTTCAGTCCCAAAACTAGAGCCACAAAATACAGTTATCCTTTTCATATAAAGGTGAATTTAAGAAAAGTTATGATTAATCCATAGGGAGGCCGCTGAGGTTAAAATCAGCGAGAATAACAAAGTTTAGAGTTTAAAAAAGATCATAATGATTCCAAGATGTTTTAAGGATACCCTTAGGTGCTTTAAAGCATTCGTAATCTGATTTTCGACCGTTCTTTTAGAGATCGAGAGTCGGTTTGCGATTTCATCATTGGAAAGGTGTTCCTCTCTGCTGAGCAGGAAAATCTCTTTACAGCGCTGAGGCAATTCTTCCAGATAGGTGTTGATCCTAATTTCAAGTTCATTGCAATTGAGGTGTTCTTCGGCAGCATTCCGCGTGGAACTTTCCGGTATGCCGATGTAATTCTCTACATATTTAAGGTCTATTACCTTCACCCGCTTTTCCCTTTTATAAACATGGTAACGAGCGGAGCTGGTTAAGTAAGCTTTTATAGAAAGTATATCTAGATTTTGTCTTTTATTCCAAATATTTAAGAAGATGTCATGCGTAATTTCAGCACAGACCTCCGCATCTTTAATATAGTGATAAGAGGTGCTGTAAACAGCAGACCAATATCGCTCAAAAATAATATTAAAAGCTTTCAGCTCATTATTCTTGATGGCGACCCATAATTCTTCATCACTGAGTTTTTTTGCGTTCATACTTGGTGAAATAAAGCTAGTATAATAATCAACTTAAAAAAACTATTAATTTATTTTCGAAGGTATGTGTGTGCCAGGCTGAATCGGGCTCTCTATCTATAACCAATTATAAACTTAAACCTATGTTCATGGAAAAACATGAATACGTATTGCTTTTTGAAAAGCATTTAGCGGGTAAAACTAGTCCGGAAGAGGAGCAATTGCTAAAAGATCATCAGGACGACTTTGACCTTCGGGAATTTCCATGGGAGGAGTCTGCCATGGGCAGCAAAACCGAAATAAAGCAAGCATTATACAGAAAGCTGCAAAAGGACATCCATCCAACTGTCACAAAACCATTGTATTATAAGCGCTGGACTGTGGCTGCTGCCATATTGATCATTTGTTCGCTGGGGCTATATTACACCAAAGTACAGCAAAAAGCGGCGGTAGGAGCACCGTTGGCAAGCCGGATCACTGCAGGTGGTCATAAAGCTGTGCTGACGCTTTCTGATGGTTCTGAAGTTACGTTGAATGATACCGGTACTCTTGATCCGATTAAGGATGGCCTGGCCACTATATCCAATAATAATGAAGGAATATTAGTATATCATCCGGTTGCCAGAGCTAGTGCTGGTCAAGCGGAAAACCCAATGAATACGATCAGCATACCACGCGGCGGACAGTATCAGGTGGTTTTACCAGATGGCACAAAGGTATGGCTGAATGCGGCCTCTTCCTTAAGTTTTCCAACTGATTTCTCAGGGTTGGAACGACGTGTTCAGCTAAAAGGAGAAGCCTATTTTGAAGTGGCAAAAAACACGAAAATGCCCTTTAAAGTTGAGGTAAAAGGGATGAGTGTGAAAGTACTGGGCACTCATTTTAATGTGATGGCTTATGATGATGAACAGCAAATAAATACGACCCTGCTGGAAGGCTCGGTAGAGGTTGCCAGTAGCAAAAAGGTACAAATATTGAAGCCCGGTGAGCAAGCTACCTTAAAGAAATCAGATGGGACTATGAATGTGAATGCGGTAAATACTGCAGAATTCCTGGCCTGGAAGAATGGTAGTTTTATGTTCACAGACGAAAATATCGAAACCATTATGCGCAAAATCGCACGTTGGTATGACGTGGAAGTGATTTACAAAGGAAACCTTTCTGATAAAGTTTTTGCAGGCTCTATTTCTAAAGAGGAGGACATTTCCGAGGTCTTAAAGATGCTGGAATTAACCGGTACCATTCATTTTAAAGTTGAAGGAAGGAGGGTCATCGTAATGCCTTAGCCTAATTAATAAGGTTTAACGGTAACAACCGGAAGCGTTTGCGGCGCTCCCGGAATAAATCCGAGCTAAACCCTTTCAAAAAAGATACCGATATCTAATTGTTGATTTAACCCAAATATTCAAATGTATGAATTTTTACTTTCTGTTTAGGTACAGGATACGACCCTGTATTTTACCAAAAATAATGCTAGCGATGAAGCTAACTATCATTCTAATGATCACTTCGTTAACGAGTCTGTACGCAGCTGGTTATGCTCAAACTGTAAGTATTAACGAAAAAAATGCCCAGCTGAGTGCCATTTTAAAGGATATTAAGAAACAGACAGGGTACAACTTTTTGTACAATACAAAAATGATGGCTGAAGCAAACCCAGTTCAGGTATCATTTAAGGACCTGCCCTTAGAACAGGCGTTGAAGGTTATATTTGACCATCAGCCCCTGACATTTCTGATCAATAAAAACAATGTAATTGTGAAAAGAAAACCCGAACAGCTGCTGCTGGTTCAGGAATTGATTACGGTTGAAGGAAAAGTTGTGGACGAAAATAAACAGCCATTACCTGGTGTGACCATAAAATTAAAGGGTACTAAAACTGGGGCAATGACCAGTCCTGATGGCAGTTATTCTCTGAAAATACCAAAAGATGGCACATTGGTCTTTAGCTATATGGGCTATGCTGTTCAGGAAGTAAAAGTGAATGGAAGAACCCGCATCGACCTCACTATGACTGCTGATCATCGGGATTTAGACCAGGTGGTGGTAGTGGGTTATGGAACTCAAAAACGTTCAAGTGTAACCGGAGCTATTGACCAGGTGAAAGCCAGTCAGATTGAAGACCGGCCAGTTGGTAACCTTACACAGGCCCTTCAGGGAACATCTCCAAGTCTTGTGATCCAGCAGCGAAGCATGAATCCCAACGACAATGCGATGAATATCAACCTGAGAGGGGTGAGTACAATGGGCAACAACTCGCCGCTTTTGGTCATTGATGGAATGGTGAGCGAAGATATCAGTAACCTGAATGACCTGAATCCAGATGATGTGGAGAGCATTTCCATCTTAAAAGATGCAGGAAGTTCGGCCATTTATGGATCGCGTTCCGCTAATGGAGTGATTCTGGTGACCACAAAACAAGGTAAATTAGGCATGAAACCACTCCTGAAATTTAGTACCATCATCGGATCTCAGAATCCTGAGGTATTGATTACCCCATTAAAAGGATATCAGAATGCCTTACTCCGGAATGACTCTTACATAAATGTAGGTCAGAATCCGGTCTATTCTTCAGCCGAAATTACAGCACTCGCCACAGGAGACAGCGAATATGGTTTAAATGCGATCTTAAAAAATGGGCTTCAGCAAAATCATAATTTAAGTCTGCAGGGTGGATCTACCAATACGGCGTACATGATCTCCCTGGGATATTATGATCAGGAAAGTAATTTTAAAGGTCCGGACTTTGGGCTAAAACGTTATAACCTTCGCTCTAACATTACTACAGAAATTGGAAGGCTAAAATTGACCACCATCATGTGGTACGATAGAACTGAGGGTAAAGCCTTTCAAGGTAGTACAGGCTTCCTGATTGCCGATGCTTCACGTATTCCGGTTTACAATACCTATAAACTAAAAGACGAAAACGGAAGGTATTATAACAATGACAAAATGAATGGAAATCCATTGGCTTCATTAGAGCATGGAGGTTATACAAATTCCTATAACGACCATTTTCAAGGGAGTTTAAATGGCGAACTCCAAATTATTGATGGCCTGAAAGCAAAAGGATTGATCGGGCTTGATCTTCGTCCGGAATCACGTTTAATCAGACGCTTTTACTGGCCAATTTATAACTATCTGGGAGGCGATACCCCGGTAAACGAGAATAGTTCAAAAGACTACAGCATTGAAGATTATAGCGCTAAGTCAACTTTGTTTAATACCCAGGCAATGCTGGATTATACGAAAACATTTGGAAAATTACACCACGTTTCGCTGCTGGCCGGTTATTCCAATGAATCTTACAGACAGGTGCGTCAGGAACTAAAAAGAACTTTTGTGGATCCGGTACTTGGCATCCCCATCGAGGGAACAAAGATTGATGAAGCAGGGAGTTACAATACACCTGGTGGCACCGTTGAAAGAAGCATTTACTCTTATTTTGGCCGCGCCAGCTATAATTTTGCAGACAAATATTATGCGGAAGGAAATTTCCGATATGATGGTTCTTCGAAGTTTTTAAAAGAAAACCGCTGGGGATTTTTTCCATCCCTGTCACTGGGATGGCGCATCACTGAAGAGCATTTCTTTGACTTCTGGAAAAATAAAGTAGGTGACTTGAAGATCCGGGGTTCTTATGGATCACTTGGGAATCAAAATGTAGATGATTATCAGACTTTTACTACCTATGATATTTATCAGAATCAATATGGATTTAATAACGTAGCAGTACCAGGAACAGGCTATACCTTCGGCAATCCAGATTTGAAATGGGAAACTACTACTTCATTTAACATCGGAGCAGATGCTTCGTTCTTAAAAGGAAGCCTGACCGCCAGTTTTGACTATTTTCATAAAACCACCAAAGATATCTTGCTGAAGCCTCAAACTCCACTCACCTTAGGTGGTGCTGTACCAAAGGCGAATTTGGGTGAAATGGCCAATCAAGGTTGGGAACTGACCATCAATTATAATTTAAACCATAACGGCTTCCATCATTCATTTGGATTTAATGTTGGAGATTCCTGGAATAAAGTGATCAAATTTGAAGGATTCGAGCAAATTGATAAATCAGATGAAATTGAACGCATCATTCGGGTAGGTTTACCATTGTATAGTTATTATGGCTATAAAACTGATGGTCTCTTCCAAAATCAGGAGGATGTTAAAAACTCTGCGCTTCCTATTGGCATCTTACCACAGCCTGGAGATATCAAATACAAGGATAGAAATGGAGATGGGATTATTGACGATAACGATCGTTATGTCCTGGGCCATGCTTTTCCACGTTTAACTTTCGGGTTTAATTATGGATTGCAGTGGGCTCGATTCGATTTAAATATGTTATGGCAAGGTGTCGGAAAACGCGATATGGCATTAAGAGGAGAAACCATTGAGCCATTTCACAGCAACTATTCCACTGTGATGTTTGAACATCAGCTGGATTATTGGACCCCTGCAAATCCTGATGCCAAATGGCCGAGACTGACACCACAAAACAATTCCTCTACCACGAATAATTATGGCAAAGGTTCTGATTTTCACATATTCGACGGCTCTTATCTGCGTTTGAAAAACATTCAGATCGGTTATACCCTCCCTAAAACTTTAACCTCTAGAATTGGCATGAGCAAGCTGCGCGTTTTTCTGAACGGACAGAACCTGCTTACTTTCAGTAAAAATGGATTTGTGGATCCGGAATCCAGCGAATTTGGCGGAAATATGAATGCGAACGGTGCAAACAGCGCAAGGAACTACCCCTTGCTGAAATATATAGGCGGTGGCTTTAATGTTGAATTTTAATGGACAATCTATAAAGGAATCATGACAAAGAAATTTATAATATATGGCCATCTTACAATGTTGGTGGTGGGCTTGTTTATTTCTGGCTGTGTTAAGCTAGATGTAAAGCCAACAAATAAGTTTACCGATGAAACGTATTGGACCTCGGAAGACAAAGCCAATTCGGCTTTAAATATGGCATACCGACAAATGTTTAGCAGTGATTATTTCATTTCTAATGAAGTATTGAGTGATAACGTTTATTACGGATATGGTTCATCCAATGAAAAATTAATCGCTACCGGACTTGCTGATGCCTCAAATGGGCGTTTTGAAAGCGAATGGGGCGCTGCTTATGGCGGCATTAAAACCTGTCATACTTTTTTAGCAAATGTGGATCGGGTAACCACGATGACGGATGCCATCAAACAAAAAAGAAAGGCAGAAATTCGTTTCATTCGCGCCTCTCTTTTTCTGGAATTAACCACCTGGTACGGCGATGTCCCTCATTTTACGGTCGACATTACCGCTGAGCAGGCTAAAACTATCAAACGGAAGCCTCAGGCGGAAATCATGGCCTGGATCCATCAGGAGCTGGAGGAAGTCGCTGCAATTTTACCAAGTAATACCGAATATGCCGCAGCAGATAATGGACGAATTACCAGAGGTGCTGCTGTGGCTTTGAATGCCCGTGCTTACTTGTATGAGAACAATTGGGCTAAAGTGGCAGAGTATAGCGAAAAGTTAATCAGTAGTACCGCAAATGGTGTTTATAGTTTGTTCCCAAATTATGAAGAGCAGTTCTGGGTAAAGAATGAATACAATTCCGAGCAAATTCTGAGCCTTCAATATGTTCCGGATCTCAGAACCTGGGGAAATCTGGTAGACTATGTCCCGATGTCGGCGAGTGCCAGACTCAATGCTGCGGCACCCACTCAAGGGCTAGTGGATAGCTACCTGATGAAAAATGGTAAAAAATGGACCAAAAATGATCCGGATTATGCAAACCGGGATCCGCGCATGGGAGCCACCATTGTTTACGATGGTTCCATCTGGAAAGACAGGTCTGGTAATAATTATAGTATTGTGATCCATCCTGATGGTACCGTACCTGCAGGTAAAATATCTGACCAGTACAAAGAAGGTTCCATCAGCAGTGCTACCGGTTATTATTACCGCAAGTTTGCTGATCCAAATGCGTCATCCTATGTGAGCGGAAGCTGGAATTCCAGTTTAAACCTTCCTCTGATTCGTTTTGCAGATGTGCTGCTCATGTATGCAGAAGCGACAAATGAACTGGGGAAAATGAACAGTACAGTTTGGAGCCAAACCATTAGGCCAATCAGACAAAGAGCTGGTTTTGACAATACTGCTGAAGCACTCGATATTCCCAGTACTGATCAAAATGTGCTGCGTGAGGTAATCAGAAACGAACGCCGCTGTGAATTGGCTCTGGAAGGTCTTCGGGCCTTTGACATTCGTCGCTGGAAAACAGCAGAAATAGTACTGGCTCAACCTGCGCGCGGTGCCAAGTTTGATAAATCCAGCGGTCAGTACGATTACATCAAGCTCCCTGCAGGAAACTTTAGCCGCAACCGTGATTATTTGTGGGCAGTGCCAAGAAAAGAGCTGCTGCTCAATCCAAACTTATTACAGAACCCAGGATATTAACCCTTAACAAGAAACAAAATGAAAATAAATATATTATCAACGGCCTGCTGTTTAATTGTACTGCTCTCCATTTTTGGTTGCAAAAAAGATAAAGAATTTAAGGATGTTCAAATCACCGAAGTGAGTACACTTTACTCACCGGATGATGGCAAGAAGATGTCATTGTCTAGTTCTGGGAGTTTATATTTTGAATGGGAGAAAGCAACCGCACTAGACAATGGTGTGGTTTATTATGACGTGATCTTTGATAAGGAAAATGGAGATTTCTCTAAACCCATTTATTCCATTCCTTCAGACAACCTCGGAATAGCTACAGGTTTAGCCGTCTCGCATAAAGTGATGAATACAATAGGGCGATTGGCTGGAATTGAGTCCTCGGAACAAGGAACAATTAAATGGACCGTGGTGTCTTCCAGAGGAATTTCGAAAGTAACCTCCAAGCAAATCCGAAAATTAACCTTCACCAGATTCGGTGGTATTGACGCGCCAGATGCTTTATATCTGACAGGAGAGGGTACGGAAGGCGGAACAGACCTAGCGCTGGCATTGGCTGTAAAAGCACTGCCTGGTGGCGATGAATTTGAAGTGTACACTAAATTGCTGGCAGGAAAAAAATACAAGTTTGTGGATTCCAGGACAAATGTGACCCGAACTTTCTCTGTCGATAAGACTGCACTTAAAGAAATCGCAGAAGGCGCAACCGTGGCGAAGGACGGAATCTACAAGATTACCCTCAACTTTGCAGTAGGAAATGTGTCGTTTCAGGAAATCAGTAACCTGGATTTCTATATGTGCACGCCGAAGAAAAGAACCAATTTAACCTATCAGGGCAAAGGCGTATGGAAGGCCGCGAATTTGGTGCCTGATTTCATTTCAGGAGGTTTTGGTGATGACAGGTACTTCTTCTTCATGACAATTAATGGGGTAGAAAGGAAAATAGGAAGTCGAAATGAAGACAATATACCGCCAACAGTGAAAACAGGTTCGTATTTCAATACCTATTTCTATCCCGATGATAACAATCAATGGAGGTATTCTTTCAAGTTCCCTAACCGATCAGTAACAAAATGTAATGTAGTACTTTCTCTAAGCGCTGATTTAGCTGATTATTCACATGAAATTGTCTATTAATAAAATGGAAAGAAATATGAAAAAGATTTTGTTGGCTCCTTTTATAGTACTGATATTAAGTGCTTGCGGGAAAATAAATGATGAATATATAGATCGGAATGCAAAAAAAGCAGTGAACTGGACTACTGCTGCAGATAGCAGCAGCCTCACCCTCGCTACCATTTACTGGAACGCCAGTAACCATCATTTTAACAATGATAACCTGGGCAATTTTCATCGCAATGATTACTGGCCGGAAGCACATGGACTGGATGTGTTTGTAGAGGCTTATAAAAGGACGAATAATACGCTGTATAAGCAGCGCATCTATGATTTCTATGAAGGCGTGAAAGCTAAAAACTATGGATCATTCTATAACAATTATTATGATGATATGGGCTGGCATGGAATGGCGCATATGCGTGCATTAGCGGCAACCGGCGACCTTCGTTATGAGCAATCTTCCAAAGACCTTTGGAAGTGGATTACCGATGGCTGGGATGATGCAGATGGGGGAGGTATTCCATGGAATCATGAAAGCAGAAACGGTAAGGGATTACCTTCAAACGGGCCGGCTGCAATTATTGCGGCACTGAGATGGCAGAAATATGGGGAAGCTGAAGTGGTGAATGGACACAATAACCTGGTTTGGCTGACCAAGATTTACACTTTCATAAAGGACAATTGTGTGGTGCAGCAATCAGGAAGGGTGTATGAAAAGTTTGATGATTTTAAAGGCGATTTTACTTACGATGCTGCAACCTATATCGGTGCCGCCGTAGAGTTTTATAAAATCACCGGAAACAAGGTTTACCTGAACGATGCGATTAAGAGTGCAGACTGGGCGACCAGCACACTTGTGAACTCCAATAATAAAGTGCTCAGTGATTGGGCAGAACAGGAAGACCATGATGTGAACCTGTTTAAGGGGATTTTTATCCGCTATTTTACAGAACTGATCCGCACAAAAGATCTACCTGAAATGACCCGTAAGCGGTACATCAATTTCCTCAAGAATAGTGGGCAGGTTTTATGGAATGAGGGAACAGCAAAAACTCCTGTGGTGTTATTTGGATATAAATGGTGGCAGGCCCCAATCGCAGGAAAGGCCGGTTTAAGAGCTCAGTTGAGCGGTTCCATGTTGATGGAGTCCTTGGCATTGCTTAAAAAGGAGGGATATCTTGACTAGAAAATTAAAACAAATGAACAACTCCTCACTTATAAAATTAAGCAGCTTGATGATTGCCTGCTCCTTATTCATGACTTCATCTACTGCAATCGGGCAGTCCGCAAAATATGAGGCCAACTGGGCCTCATTAGATAGCAGACCGCTTCCTGCCTGGTTTGAAGATGCCAAATTTGGCATCTTCATCCATTGGGGACCTTATTCTGTGCCTGCATGGGCCCCAAAAGGCATGTATTCAGAATGGTACCAATACTGGCTTAATAATAATGACAAGGCAGTAAATGAACACCACAATACGGTTTACGGCAAAGATTTTTCCTATTATAACTTTGGTGATCTGTTCAAAGCGGAAGGATATCATCCTGAAGATTGGGCAAAACTGATCGCAGCAGCAGGTGCGAAATATGTAGTGCTGACTTCCAAACACCATGATGGCTTTCCTTTATGGCCAAATAAAGAAGCTTCCAAAGCTTTTTCCAGGCCATGGAACAGTATAGAGACAGGACCAAAAAAAGACCTGGCAGGAGCCTTTGCGGCGGCGATAAGAAAAACCGATATGAAAATGGGTTTCTACTATTCTTTATTTGAATGGTACAATCCACTCTGGCTAAAAGATAAAAAACGCTTTGTTGATGAACATCTTTTTCCTCAGGTCAAAGATTTGGTAACGAAGTATAAACCTGATATTTTATGGGCCGATGGAGAGTGGGAAATGTCGGATAAGGATTGGAAATCGGAAGAATTACTCGCCTGGCTTTATAACGAATCTCCAGTTAAAGATCAGGTGATCGTAAACGACAGATGGGGCAAAGATACACGCAAAAAACATGGCGGTTATTATACCACTGAATATGCTGCGGACTTTGAAGCCGACAAGCCCTGGGAGGAATGCCGTGGCATGGGCTTTTCTTTTGGTTTCAATAAAAATGAGGACCTCCAGGACTACAATTCTGCACAGACTTTAATCCTGATGCTGGTTAATATTGTGAGCAGCGGAGGGAACCTGCTGTTGGATATCGGACCAGATGCAAATGGTAAAATTCCAGCAATTATGCAGGAACGGCTGCTCCAGATCGGTGCCTGGATGAAGCTGAATGGGGAAGCCATTTATGGGACAAGGAAATGGAAAAATACTTTCCAGTGGTCTGCAGGAAAAACAGATTGGAAACCCAAAAAAGAAGGGACGGAAAGTGGTACCTATATCCTTAAACAAACGGTAGATCCAGATCCTGGTTATGCCGTTAAGGAAGCTTTTTTTACAAGTAAAGGGAATGACCTTTATGCCATCCTTCCAAAACTGCCTGTAGGTAGATTTTTATTAAAAGGCCTGAATGCGAAGGGCAATACAAAGGTTCAATTGCTTGGGTCTGATAAAGTGATGAAATGGCGTAATGTATCTGCCGGACTGGAGTTAACCATACCTGCATTTTATACCACTGAACTTGCCGAACAACCCGCTTATACCATTCGTATCAGCAATGTCAATTAAAAATAATCTTTGACCTGTATACGAAATAAAAAAGAGGATGTACCATTTTTTAATGGTACATCCTTAAACCTTTTTATGTTCGAAATTGTTATGGATTCATGGCTTCTGCCAGCTCAGGAGATGAGTTTGAATTTCTGTTTCACTAACTCTTTCGTATTATGGAACATCAATGGCCAATGCTTTCTTATGAAAAGGGAAAATCTACCTATGAAACACTGCAACTATGGTCGCAGATTGTGGGTAAGATAAAACTTGCAGTCCTGCCTTGGGTAAACCATTCCTGGCACATTACTTTACACATTACTGTTACCGGCTTAACCACCCAATCCATGAGGTTTGATGATCGGGATTTTCAGATAGATTTTGATTTTATAGCACACCTGTTAAAAATCACGACCAGCAAAGGAGAATACAGGCAATTTGACCTGCATGGGATCTCTGTCGCTGACTTTTACAATAAAATATTTGCCTTATTAAATGAGCTGAAAATCAACGTAGTGATTAATTCTATGCCTGTAGAACTTGCTCATCCCATTCCTTTTGAATTAGATACAATACATGCCAGCTATAAGGACGAAGAGGTGACTGCTTTTCATCAGGCTTTACTAAATATACAAAGTGTTTTTATGAAGTTTAGAGCTGAATTTAAAGGAAAATGCAGCCCAATTCATTTCTTTTGGGGGAGTTTTGATTTAGCACTATCGCTTTTTTCTGGTGCCGAAGCGCCAAAACACCCCGGAGGAGTACCTGGTATGCCCAATTGGGTAGCAGAGGATGCCTATTGCAAAGAGGTAAGTAGCTTTGGCTTTTGGACTGGTGGAGAAGACTTGAAGGAAGCCGTATTTTATTGTTATTTATACCCCGAACCAGAAGGATATAAAAGCGGAAAAATTAAACCCAGTGAAGCCTATTACCACCATAAATTAGGTGAATTTATTTTGCCTTATTCAGCTGTACAGCAGGCTGTAAATCCTGGTGATAAATTGCTCGAATTTTTAAGGAGTGCTTACAGTATTGGTGCTGATTTAGCCAAATGGGATAGAAGTAAACTGGAGTATTAATACTCGGTGAAAACTTCATCACCGGATGGTCAGTACTGTAAAAGTTACCCCGTCGTTTTCCATAACATGTGCCATCATCAGGCCTATTTCCCCGCTGCCTCAACCCCAGGGTTTTACAACTCATCTGGTAAGCATAGCAAAATTACCAAGCCGGATATTGAAGAGCCAAATTATTAATGCTAAAGGCGTAACAATCGATAAGATAGCTCATCAAATCGTCACCTTTAAATCAATTATTTCATGATGAAACATAAGCTTTTTATTCCATTATTCCTTGTCGCAGCATTTATCTCTCAGGGCAAATCCGCACAGGCTCAGGACACCGTAAGGAGAACAGTAGAAATAGGTAAACTGGACTCTTTGAATTCCACCATATTAAAAGAAAAAAGACGGATAGAGGTGTTTGTTCCTAAAAACGATCAGCCAGGGAGCAATACTAAGTATGATGTACTTTATGTGCTGGATGGTGGCAATTGGAATACGGGCTTAATCAGCAAGATTCAGGGATTTCTGGAAGGGGAGAAATATATGCCGCCGACTATTATAGTCAGCATATTAGGTATTGATCGGAACAAGGACCTGACGCCAACCCACATCGATGGCTGGAAGACATCAGGTGGGGCCACGCAATTCCTTGGCTTTATTAAAGATGAACTGATTCCTTACATCAATCAAAAATATCCTGCTAATGGTGACAATGCAATATGGGGACATTCATTAGGTGGGCTGTTTGTGGTCAATGCCCTGCTGGTAGAACCAAAAACTTTCAAGTCTTATATTGCCGTCGACCCGAGTTTATGGTGGGATAATAATTATATACAAAAAATCGCCTCTCTTAAATTAGCAGCGTTGCAGGATCCTGCTGTTACCTTGTTTATGAGCGGAAGGGAAGGAAAGGAAGGGGAGACGATGAAGATTGATGCGATGGATTCCTTGCTTAAAAAGTGGGCTCCTGCTGGTTTAACCTGGAAAAGTATTCGATATCCTGAGGAAACACACAGCTCCGTAAGGTTTAAAAGTACCTATGATGGCTTAAAGTTTTCTTATGGATGGCAAGACAATGAGATCAATTTTCATCCGATGAATGGCATCGTGCTGAAAAACAAACCAGTTGCCGTTTGGTATTTTGGAGATACCACAAGAGTTAGATACACTACAGATGGAACCAACCCTACATTGGGGTCTGCAAAAATACAGTCTGACATCATTATCAACGATGGTGCTAAAATTACCGTTAAGCAGTTTACCAATCGGGCACGTTATGATCAGGTTAAAACGGGTAATTTTACAAAAGGAAAAATATTAACCCCTATATCAAAACCAAAGAACTTACAGCCAGGTGGCTTTCATTATGATTATTATGAAGGGGATTTTAATAAAGCTGAGGACCTTAAAAATAAAAGCCCGCAAAAATCAGGGCTAACAAATGCTGATTTTGAAGTGGAGAAATTACCACGTAAAAATAACTTTGCCCTAATAATTGAGGGAGTAATGGAAACAAAAGAAGAAGGTTATTATGGATTTGTTCTTGAAGCCGACAAAGGTTCAAAATTATACCTTAACGATCAGCTGTTGATCCAATGGGAAGACCATACCAAACGGAACTCCCCATACTCTTATATATTGCCATTAACCAAAGGGTTTTATAAGCTTCGATTAGAATATCTACATCAGAATAAAGATGCTAAATTAAAGCTAAACTATCTTCCTCCAAGTCTTATGTCTACTAAAAAAGCCCTTCCAATTCCTTTCGATCTACAATTTGGAACCCTTAAATAGGCAAGCCAGCTAATTTACTGGTCATCTAAGTGTTGGGCTGGTTTGAACCTGATTTATTAAGTTGTTTTGCTAGAACTCTTTGCTAAATTTTAATTAATTTAGTGAGCAAGCCAAATTAATTATGCCTTACATTCTTAATGTTCCTTACGAGGATAAAGACGAAGCCAAAGAGCTCGGTGCTTTTTGGGCTGCAGCAATAAAAAAATGGGTAATTCCAGATCATATTAAAGACCTCAACCGCTTTCAGAAATGGATTTCGGCAGAGCCTTATAGCTGTATCGTTAGGAAGCCCTATTTGCTGGCTTTGTCTACCAGGGAATGCTGGAAATGCGCTAAAGAAATTCCAGTAGTTGCACCGGGAGCAGTAAATTACTACTACCTGAACTATGCGGACGAAAATAATCCTGATGACAATGATTTAATCTGGGTAAAAGGGGATGCACCTACTTTGTTTTCAGATGTGGAGCATCTGGATCAATCCGTGCTGGTGTATTTAAATGAACATTACCCTTTTTATAAATATACATACTCCAAGTTTATTAGTTCTTCTTACTGGGCTAACAACTGTAAATATTGTGGGGTATTGCAGGGCGATAATTTCCTGCATGAGGAACCAGGAGGTTCTTTTTGTCCAACAATATACGATCCTGTGGACCTGAAGATTATTTCATTTGATCTGGAGTATGATCACATTATCCGTGGTTCTTATGGTGGTTCACAGACGGAGGATATGGATTTTTCAGCTTTTCTAAAGTAACAGGGGGAAATTTTAAAGATAAATGCTAGTGGATGATCCATCCGGATCGTTAATCCATATCAAATTAAAGAGATAAAGCTGGATTTGTTTACTAAAATTTTTAGTTTAAATTTGTGATTCTGAAGTCTAAGCTATTTCTATGAGTTTTAATCCATTACAATGTTCTGAAAAAAGCATGCTCCATCCTGTAGATGTTCAAAATGAGCTTCAGCCAATCAGGTGTTATGGAGAAACGCCCTGGCACAAGAACTGGAAAAAGGCTTTTCCATCTTCCTTTCAGGAAGTCTGCTTTTGGGATGAAACGACCAGGCAGCACCATCGGGCTGATGTATACACCGCTTGTGGTACTGCAATAGAATTTCAAAATTCACCCATCGACTTAGAAGAGCTGGAAAGCAGAGAATCTTTTTACCCTAAATTAGTATGGGTTTTGAATGGAAAAAAATTCAAAGGCTTCCGTATTTTGAAGCACTTGCCAGATGTCGATGATCCCAACCTTGCTGCTTTTGAATTTTGCCACAGTGACCATCTTTCAATGATCAGGAAATCTGAGATTTTTAATGGGATAGTAAAACCTAAAATATTAAATTTCCACCATCCTGAACTGAAAAAGATCCCACTCACCAGTCACTATTACTCTTTTTGCTGGAAGCACCCGCATCGGGTATGGTACCAGGCAAAATGTTCAATTATAGTCGACCTGGGCGGACATTTTCTATATCAGCTTAAACAACGAACACAATTGTCCGGAAATTATCCCTATCTCCACATGATTCCAAGAAAAGATTTTATCTCCAAATTCTGGCAGGCCTAAGCGCTTTAAATCGCTGGTTACTCAAACTTTACCTGGTACGGCTTGTTGTTGAAAGACAAAAAGCGATATACCTATGGAAACAAATAAAGAGATCATTAGCGACCTGAAAGGATTGGTCAACATTGTAAACGACGGAAAAGAAGGTTATGAATCTGCAAGTGAGGCTACCGACAGCAAAGAGTTAAAAGCCGTATTTTTAAAATATGCTGCACAGCGGGCTGCTTATGCTGTTGAGCTCAAGAATCACATCTCCCAACATGGAGGAAGTTCTGATAATGAAGAAGGTGGGATTTTAGGAGCTTTGCACCGTACCTGGATTGATATCAAACAAGCACTCAGCAGCAGAGAAGATGCCGCTATTCTTGAAGCAATTGAGACTGGAGAGAACGCTGCACTTGAAAAGTATGATGAAGTGCTGGAAGATGATGCTGCTCATGCAGACCATATAGTGCTATTGCAAAGACAGAGAACCGGGATCCTGGAAGCTTTAAAAGAGATCGAGACCTACCACCAGCGTTTACTAAGATAAGGTCATTTAATCTTATGCGGCACTAATTTTTCAACGTCCTAACTTATTTTTATGAAACGAATACTGATGATCTTGACTTCCCATCAACAGATGGAAAATACCGATAGTAAAACAGGCGTATGGCTTGGAGAATTTACTGATCCTTATTATGAGTTTATTGACCAGGGGTACCAGATTACGCTAGCCAGTCCTTTAGGTGGGAAACCTCCTGTAGATGGCATGAGTGAGTTAACAGAAAACATTACAGCTGCTAACCGTAGGTTTTTGGATGATCAATCGGCACAGGAGGCATTTGAGCATACCCATAAGCTGATAGGATTGGCTGCGGCTGATTTTGATGCAGTGTTTTTTCCAGGCGGTCATGGTCCGTTATGGGATCTCGCCACTAATGAACTTAGCGGAAAGCTCATTCTGGAGTTTTTTCAAGCAAACAAGCCTGTGGCTGCGGTATGTCATGGTCCGGCAGCTTTGATTAAAGCAGCCGAGTTGGTGCCAGGCTTGTTATCAGGTAAGAGACTTACTGGTTTTACCAACGCCGAAGAAACATTGGTAGGCCGGTTAGACCATATTCCCTATAAGCTGCAGGATAAATTGATTGCCCTTGGTGCTGAATTTAAATCTGCATTGGTT
Organism: Pedobacter polysacchareus; assembly: GCF_019802255.1. Taxonomy (GTDB): domain Bacteria; phylum Bacteroidota; class Bacteroidia; order Sphingobacteriales; family Sphingobacteriaceae; genus Pedobacter; species Pedobacter polysacchareus. The sequence continues at coordinate 533,194 of NZ_JAHYSS010000005.1, forward strand.
CCGTTCTTTTCCCATGTGGAAACTGATGGCCTCCTGATTACTGGGCAGAATCCTTTATCAGCAGGGCCGACAGCAAAGGCTTTAATTGAGTTTTTGCAACAGGATATCAAGAACTAATCAACAGCGTTAATACTTTATAAAAAGCCAGGCTTAGCATTGCAATCTAAGCCTGGCTTTTTTGTAAGTAAATATTTTGATCCGGGGATTATTTTTCAATCGGTTTAATGCGCTTTAAAATCAATGATAGCACGGATACATATACCACATAGGCGACAAATATATAATAGCCTGGCTGCAAAGAGGTGTTGTTTTGCGTGACCGTAGAAAGTAATTCTTCCTGTATATTTAAACTCGAGAGCTGACTTTGCAAGATGCCGTTTAAGCCAATATAGGTCATCGCAATGCCCACCACCATGACATCGGCCATATCCCATTTGCCTAAATCTAATGCTAAGAACCTAACCAGTTTATGGTCAGCGTATTTTTCCCTTCCCCAGATCAGGATGCCTTTACCCACCATCCGCAATACCGGTAGAATGATCACGAAGAGCATGATGAGGATGCCAACCAGCACGGAATCAGGTTTAGGCTGCTGAACTAAGGACTCAATTACTCCAGTGATACTTTTGCTTTGGAAAAATAATACTTGATTATTAAAAGCTAGTTTTTCATTAAGTAGCGTAAAATTCAGAGATTGAATGCGTGCATCAACTTCTATGATGGAAGCTGTGATACCGACCAATAAGAGCACAAATGCAAACAACAGCGAGAGAATATAAAGTGTAGTATGCAGGCGTACCTGCTTTTTGAGGAATAACCATAGACTGAGCGCTAACAATAAACAGCCAATCATTGCGTAGGTGTACTGGTACAGCAACGTTTGAATCGTACTCAGTTTTGAATTGATGGTTTTCTCAAAGGCTGGGGTATTATTGACATGGTACTTTTTATAAATATGCCTCTTCACGGTAACGCTGGCAGGCTCCGTATTGTCGAAAGTTTCCTTTTCCAACTGGTCTACTTTACTGCTGATGATGCTTTTTATCCTTTTCTTACTCGCAGGTTTATTGATTCTCTCTACTATCGTAGCAGCGAATGTAGGTACTTCAGCCTTGATTTCTTCCGGGTCAACGATCGCATTGAAGGCCAGTTTTTTGAGTTTGCCACCAATGCTCTTCTGCGGTTTGTTGACCTCAGCCACCGCCTGATCTACCAGACCGTTTAATTGTTTGGCCACCTTTTTCTGAAGCTCTTTTTTCTGCAGGGAGGTCATGTTAAACTCGTTGACTTTTTCATCCACCACAGCGGCCATTTTCTCTCGCCACTGGTCTACAGATAAGATACCAAAGGTGATGTTGTTGGCCACACTGTAATCCGTTTTTATTTCCTGCTGCTGACTAGAAAGTGCAGATACGCGGTAACCAAACCAAGCTTCTGCGCAAAGCAGCAGAGTCAAGCCAGCAATAAGCAATGATTTGGATAGGACTGTTTTTCTAGTGACTTTCATGCGGAGAAATGAATTTTAGTATGGTCGATAAAACAAGACCGTATAACACAAAACTGATAAATATGATAAATCCAGGCTGGAGCGCAGTATTGTTCGTGGTAATGACATTTAAGTCGTCACTCTTAATATTCAGGCTTTTTAATTGGCTGTCTAACAAGCCATTTAAACCGATGTAAACCATCAAAATTGCGATCACGATCACATCTGCCATGCTCCATTTACCTGATTGAAAAGCGAAATACCTGATGATTTTGTTCTTGGCGATTTTCTTTTTACTGAGGAGGTGAATGCCGGTTGCACTCAGTTTCATGATAGGGAAGAGGATACTGAAAATTAAGATTAAAACCCCAACCAATATCGCATCAGTAGCTGGCTGTGACATCAATACGCGCACCACATCTAAAATACTCTTGCTCTGAAAAAACAAGACCTGATTTTCAAAGATGACATGTTCCCCAAGTACCACAAAGTCTACTGCTTTGATTCGTGCATCTACCTCAATCATAGAAGCGGTTAATCCTATAAATAATAGAATAAATGCGAATAGCAATGACATGATGAAAAGGGTGGCATATAGATCAGCCCGTTTTCTTAAAATCCACCATAAGGATAAAACAATGGCAATGCAGCCCAGCATCGCAAAGGAGTAATTGTAAGTGGCAGTCCTGATCTGCGAAAGTGTGGTAATTAGTTTATTATTTAATTCTTCATTAGAAGAGGCCTTGTATTTTTTATAGATTTTTTCAGTGGCAGCCTTTGTCGCAGCTACGGTACTGTCCAGAAATTCCGCTCTTTCCAACGCGTCAAACTTGGACATCGCGACTTTGCTGAGCTGTTTTTTATTTTTAGGGTTATAAACTTTGGCAATGATTTCTTTTGACAAAGAAGGCGCCTTTTTCCTGAAGTTATCTGTGTTTACAAAACTCTTCACTAAAAACTTCTTAATCTTTCCATCAATGGTTTTTTTCGGCTTATTAATCAGCGCTTCAGCCTTATCAATAAGTGCAATGATGATTTGCTCGACTTCCTTCTGCAGGTCTTTCTTTTGTTTTGGACTGAGGGTAAAATCACGGATCTGGTGACTAACAATCCCTGCTACCTTATCCCGCCATTGCTCTACAGAAAACAATCCTGAGCTAATGTTATTGATATTGGAGTAGTCTTCCTTAATTTGTTCCTGCTGCGCTGAAAGCTGGTGTAATTGGTAACCAAAATATCCTTCAGCACCTAATAGAATTGCAAGGCCGAAAATCAGCAAAAGCTTAGAAAAGGAGGGCTTCTTTTTGAGAATAGGAGGTTCATGCATCGGCTTCGAAATGGGCTTGTTTTAATACTAATTTAGAGATGATATCTCTTCGCGCTGGCTTGGTTTTGAAATCTACCATGCAGCAGCTATTTTATTTCTTCTGATGAACAAAGCCAGATTAGCATTTGTTTTAAATCCATTTAAATGAATTGAAATAATAATAAGGAATTGAGCAAATATAAAAGGGTTAATAAATAGTGAAATATATAAATATGCCTATCTTCCCAGATGGCATTATAAATGCTGAAAATATTATCTATAACACATTATATTTATGAAAATTGCAGTTTTTAGCACGAACCAATATGACGAAGATTTTTTAAGCCAGTACAATACCGGCCATCAAATCACTTTTTTTAAAGTATCCCTTTCTGAAGAATCTGCAGTCTTAGCGGCTGGATTTGAAGCCATTTGTATTTTCGTTAATGATGTTTTAAACAAACAGGTCCTTGATAAATTACAGCAATCCGGTTTAAAATTAGTGGTATTGCGCTGTGCAGGATTCAACAATGTTGATGTTCAGTATGCAGAACAATTGCAGATTCCGGTTTTGCGTGTTCCGGCTTATTCTCCGGAAGCAGTTGCTGAGCATGCCATGGCCCTGATTTTAACACTCAACCGCAAAACTCATAAAGCCTACAATCGGGTTAGAGAAGGCAATTTCTCCCTGGAAAAGCTAATGGGTATCAACTTGAACCAACGTAAAGTAGCCGTTATTGGAACAGGTAATATCGGACAAGCCTTTTGTCGGATATTGAAAGGCTTTGGCTGTGAGATTAAAGCTCATGATCCTTTCCCATCCCAGGAGATGCAGGAGTTGGGAGTAAAATATGGTACTCTGGATGAAACATTGAAAGATGTGGATATCATCACATTGCATTGTCCGCTGACGGCTGATACGCAATATTTAATCAATGAGCAGCGTCTCAAATTGATTAAACCTGGAGCAATGCTGATCAATACCAGTAGAGGTGGATTGATTGATACCAAAGCCGTTATTTTAGCCTTAAAGTCGGGGGCTATAGGTGCGCTGGGTCTGGATGTTTATGAACAGGAATCGGATTTCTTTTTTCATGATTTTTCTGAATCGATCATTCAAGATGAACAACTGAGTCAATTGATTTCTTTTCCCAATGTATTGATCACAGGGCATCAGGGATTTTTGACACAGGAAGCCCTGACAGAAATTGCCAAAGTTACTTTTGGTAATATTGATGCTTTTCAAACCGGATCTCCACTGGTAAATCGTATTGAAATGCTTCGGTAAATAAGCAGGAGAATAAAGCTGATGTCAGGAGTTATATTTTAACCTTGCTGCTGAAATTGTAAAGGAAGGATGTGGATCCTATAATTGCAGCTCTTAATTAAAGGTGCCAAACTACTGAAAAACTGATGGTCGATTTGAATAAACGAAATAATGATTGATAACGATACGAAAAGACTCTCCCGTCTAACCGCAATTTTGACTCAATTACAAACACGGCGTACGCTGACGGCAACTGAACTGGCCAAAAAGTTTTCAGTCAGTACCAGAACCATATATAGAGATATAAGAGCGCTGGAGCAGGCTGGGGTTCCTGTTTTAACGGAAGAAGGCAAAGGCTATAGATTGATGGAAGGCTATCGGGTTCCGCCAGTCATGTTTACCGAAAAGCAGGCCAATGCTTTAATTCTTGCCGAACAATTGGTGCTTAAAAACAAAGACACCTCCTTTGTAAATGATTATATCGAGGCGGTAGAGAAAGTCAAAGCAGTATTGGGCTATAATGTTAAAGATAAAGCGATGTTACTTGCAGAGCGAACGCGTTTTGAACTAAATGTACAAAGCGCGAAAAGCAGTAATAACCTGTCCGATCTTCAACTCGCCCTAACAAACTTTCTGGTCATTAAAATTGAATATATAAATGAAGCTGGAAGCATCTCTGATCGATGTATAGAACCCTTTGCTTTAGTCAGCACTACAGAAAATTGGTTGTTGATCGCATGGTGTCGCTTGCGAGCTGAATTTAGGTACTTTCGAATAGACCGAATCCGAAAGCTGGACATCCTTGATGAGAAATTCGATCCACATCCGATGACTCTGCAGCAGTATTTCGATAAATATTATTAATTAGTTTGAACCCCTGACACAGGATTGTCATCCGCCCCGCTGATTTTTGTGGTGTTAATACTTAAATATTACCTAAACAAAAACGAATTAAAATGCAAAAGCGAACAATCGATGCATGGAAATGAGCGGAAGGCACCAACTCAGTACAAGCCGTAGAAATTAAACAATGTGAAGGCACTCTTTATTGCTCTGGTCAGGTAGCTATAGATGCAAATGGAATACCCAGCAGTGGTGATATGAGAGAACAATTTAGTTGTAATGAAATATTATATTTTATGCAAAATATGGAGATAGCGCGTATTTGTCCGAAGAGCCGAACTGCCTGGAGAGAATGGTTAGCCGAAAACTCAACCGATAAACAAGCCGTATGGCTTGTTTATTACAAAAAGAAATCTGAATCAACTACACTCACCTGGACTGATGCTGTGGAAGAAGCCCTCTGTTTTGGCTGGATAGATGGTGTCAGGAAAACGATCGACGTGGATAGCTTCATGCAATATTTCTGCAAAAGGAAGGCTAAAAGTACCTGGTCAAAGATCAATAAGTTAAAAGTCCAATCCCTGATTGAACAGGGGATGTTTACTGCTGCAGGTCATAAAAGTATTGAAATAGCCAAAAGTAATGGATCCTGGTCGATCCTGGATGATGTGGAAGAATTAATCATTCCTCTGGATTTGGAAAGAGGATTTGAATCTAAACCAGGGTCAAAGGAGTTCTTTTTGAGTCTTTCTAAATCTAAAAAGAAGGAACTTTTGCAATCGTTGGTATTGGCAGGGAAAGCAGAGACGAGGCAAGCCAGAATTATTAAAATTGTTGAACTGGCCTAATCCAGAGAATCCTCATGTACTTATTTGATCCAGTATCATTAGTTATTTATTTCCCATTCAATCTTTCCATAATGAGAGAGGAAAAGCTTTTCACGCCAATCTTTATGCTTTCTTCATCAACCATAAAATTAGCTGCGTGATTCATTGCAACCGATCCTTTTTCTAAATTTGATCCACCTAGAAAAAAATATACACCCGGTACTTTTTGTTGAAAATAAGCAAAATCATCATTGAAGAACGGGACCTGTCCATAACTGCGGACAATTGAATGTTCGCCATATATTCCTTGTAAGATCTTCATTGATTTTTTTGTTAGGTTTTCATCGTTGTATATTGTCGGGTTGCCCTGAATAAACGAAACTGAAACTAATTGCGCTGTGTGATTTTCTTTTTTGACGACTTGCTCAATCGCAGGTATTATTTTTTCAAGCTGCGCTTGATTCGTTTCGTATAAATAAGTGTCTAAAAATAGTTGCTCATTTTTTGAATAAACCCTGAAGTTTTTATCCATAATGAGGTAGTCACTAAAGATCGTATTTGGCTGCATTAATCCATCTCTAGGATCACTCATATTTTGCACTTCCCAAGGCTTACTATTGTTTGTTGCGCGCGACAAAGATTCATATATTTTGCCAGCAAGTGCTTTGGCTTCTTCATTCGTTACGCTATTCTTAAGTTTAATTCTGAGGAGCTTTTGATAGGCAAACATTTCATGGGGTTTAACCATGATTTGTCCTACCGGTAAGGCAGTGACGTGCATTGCGTAAATTTCAGAAGGCGCAAATTTAGACAGTAATCCATTGCTGATCATATTTTTTGCCCCAACAAAGGTCTCTTCTTCAGGCTGAAATATGAGATATGCCGTTCCGGTTAGTGATTTTTTATGTTTTGCAAGGATTTCGGCTATTCCCAGTCCAATAGCTAAATGCACATCATGGCCGCAACCATGCTGCACACCTGGTACTTTAGATTTGAAACTTAACTGTTCAGGAAAGTCACTTGGCAAGGCATCCATATCAGCCCGCCATGCAATTTTTTTTGTCCCTTTTCTGCCTCCTTGTATGATCCCTACAATACTGTGCGCATAAATAGTAGTATCAACCTCAATTCCTAAATTCAGTAAATAGTCTTTTATGACTTGCTGACTACGTTTTTCTTTGCCTGCTAGTTCAGGGTTGGTATGAAAATCCCTTCTGATCTTTACCAATTTATCATAAATTTTGTCGGTTTCGATGCCAATCAATTTGTGATCTATGGCATTGAGCTTATTGTTCTGTCCGAAGCTCAATAGAGCGAGCATGGTGCAAATGATGGATAGGGTAATTTTCATGTGTTATTTTATACTATGTAGGACGACACCGAATATTTTAATGTTACACTAAGCCCTAAAGAAAAATAAATATTCTTCTCCTCTTATCCCAACGATTAAAGTTCGAAACATCACTTACTGGTATCCTGAATATTATAATTTCAATCGAAAAAGAGCAGATAGCTTAATTCGGCAAATCATAAATCTTGAAAAGATATGGGAGCTGAAACCCATAGATATCACCTATTACTTTGCCAATACATTTGAAGAGATACAAAACTTAAGAGGTTTTTATTTTAGCATTGGCCTTGGAAACCTGGATAAGCCCTCAGGGATTTCTAACGACGTAGATCGGATTATTTACTGCGCAGGAATTGGAGAAAACTATTTTCATGAGGAAGTCCATATTTATCTGAATAAATACTTCCCTAAATCACCACTTCTTGAAGGTTTAGCAGTGTTCTACGTACGATCGTTGGGGCAAGATCTCGTATGGCACTTAAAAAGATTAAACACTTATCTGATTGAACATCCCGAAATAGATCTTAATAGATTAGAAGATTTTTGGAGAATGGATAATTACACGGATCCCAGCGCTGCAATAGGAGGGATGTTATGTGATAGGGCTTTTAAAAAAGGTGGCCTTAATGGTCTGAAAAAACTCATGTCCCATCACACTATGGACGAAGTTTTTAAAGAGGAGTTCGATCTGAACGGAGATGAATTAAATATCTGGCTCAGGAAAACTATTGCAGAGCAATCTACAAGTACAAATTTTTAGGGCTAAATCAAAAAAAGCGTAAAAGTTTGATGTTATAATATAGAACCTATTTTAAGTATGATTTCTGATACTCTGCGGGCGTCATACCTGTTATTTTTTTGAATTCAGTAAAGAAGGTCGATTTTGAGCTAAAGCCACTATCGTATCCTAAACTCTCGATCGTATAGTTTTTTTCTGTTTCCAATAACTTCTTTGCTTTTTCAACTCTATATGCGCTAATGAGATTGGAGAAAGATTTACCTAGTATTTCATTTAGATACTGAGACAATAGATGCTTTGATACTTTCAGCTCTTTTGCGGCTTCTTCTAATGTGAAATTTGGATGGAGAAATAGTTCTTTTTCAACGATGATGGATAGTTTTTGACCAATGAGTTCCAGCGTTTTTTCGTCAATCTCTTTCTTTTTGTATTTCTCTTTTTCTTGAAAGAAATTGATTCCATTGCTAGTCCTGAAAATTAAAAGTAACACATTTACATACAAGATAAATGTAAATGACAGCGCTCCAGCGATGTAAGAGGTGTAAGCAGAGGTCATGTAGGCCAGCCAAATCAGAGTAACACCCAGATATATGCTCAATACCCATATATCTATTTTACGCAAGTTTTCTTTGCCCTTGATTTTTTGAATAACGGACTGGATACTTTTGAAGGATAGAATAATGTAAATCAGCCGTTAAATAATAAGTCCATGGCTTAAATGGATTAATGTTCTTGATCCACCTTTCCTGCATTTCAATTGGGGCAATCTATTGGTAGGTTTTTATCTTTGAAAATCTGTACTGTTGTCGTAATCCAGTGATCTAAATATTTTAGAATGCATTATGTTTCTAAATGGTTTTTGAGCCAGGAAGATAATTTTATTAAAATTATTGATGACATTGATCATGTACACCTGGGAAATTACGATGACTGCAACTACAGCTTTTAGATTTGCAGCTTTTGGCTTAACTACATTGAATTTATTTGGTGGAACAAAGTGAAGAAACAGCAATTAGAAGAGATCAACGTACTGATATCAGGTTTAGAGGATATTAAAGGTGGCCTAGAGAAGGCATAGATGAATTACTAAATTAAGCTTTATATGAATACAAAATTGATCATGACATTGACAGCTATTCTTTTAGCTATTATAGGAATAGTCCTGAGTTTTGCGCCAGATTTGGTGATGAAATCATTAGATCTAAATAACTCAGCAATTATAACGCTGATCTTGCAATTATTAGGTGGTGCATATTGTGCTTTTGCACTTCTAAACTGGATGGCCAAAGGCGCATTAATTGGCGGTATTTATAACAAGCCAATTGCAATGGGAAATTTCACACACTTCGTTATAGTAGGACTGGCATTAACGAAAGCGGTATTGCATAACCAGCAGTTGCCTATAGTTTTCTCTATTATGGCAGGATGTTTTGTCATATTAGCCTGTGTTTTTTGGGTGATTATCTCACGCCATCCAATTAAGAAGTAGCATCCTTTTGGTAGTATTGATGATCCCTTTATACCTATAACAATTCTATTTTTCTAAGGTGCAAATCCATTTGTTTCTGAATGGTTTTATCATAATCAGAGTCGGTATCATTCGACTTACTGATTACGATCAACAGTTCCAGAATAAGCAGGAATAACAACCAAATGATGTAGACTGCACATGCAATGGAAGACTGTTTAAGGATGTTAAACATGACAGTTAATTCTTCAAGGAAGCCTATTTTTTCATTTACCTCTTTTTCTAATACTGCCTTAAGACTAAGTAGGGTAGTTTCCTTATTTGTTTTTTCGGTATTTAATTCTGCGATTTGTCTGTCGATTGGCGGAAGTTGCTGTATTTTTGGATTTGGAATGGCTCTTATTGTTTTAGAAACAGAGTTTTTAAGCGTTGTATTTACAATTGATGTTTTTGAGCTGTCTGTTGTTGTATTGGTGACTGGAATCTGATTTGATACGGTCTCTACCGTTTGTGTAGTAGGATTTTTGCTGATATCATCCATAATACTTTTTCTTTCGCTTTCTCTCGTTGCCAGCACGATGTTTAATTGATTAATCTGTTCCGTTATTTCCTTCGTTCTGCCAGGCATCAGTGAATTAACCTGTTTCTGATTTTCTGCGATTTTGTTTTTGTCGATGTCGTCCTTAAAGATAATCTGGTCAATAATCAGTGAACCCACTATGGACATTAATATGGCGAGTCCGAAACGGGTCCATTTGAGGGAATTATTTGTTTTTCCTGCAAGTAGTATTTGCCTTTCAATCTGAACAATGATGATCACAGAAATCGCTGCGCCTAAAAGACTCCCCAAAACACCGAGCTTGATATACCTGTCGCAAAAACAATAACCTACAAATGCCCATACCGTTGTTACAATCAGCAATGCTGAGGTATACTTTTTAACTTTTCGGGTGGAAACCTCGCTACAGTTGCTGAGGATGTAAAAGTTGTAGCCAGTTAAGAAGCAACAAAATTTAAGCCACCAATTTTGAAATTTTCTCATTTAAAATCGCCTTAAAATCGTGTGATGTGAGATTGCAGAAAGCCCATTCATAAAGCCACGGGTATAACTGATGATCATTCCCTGGCTATCCCCTGTATTGCTTTTAGCCTCATCTTCGATATCTAGGACTTTTTGAACATGACTTTCAGCGATACTTTTTTTCATTTTGAGTTCATCTACCACATCGACCATTCCACTTCTTGACCTGCTATCGATGTGAAAGTCAATTTCTTTTATAAAATCTTCGTAGAAAGTTTTGACTCTTCTTATCGTTCTTTCCAATTGGTTTTTTAACGCCTGGACATTCTGTTCCATATGATTCACATCGGGATTCATGAGCGCATCATCATACCCTTTGTTTTCGTGGTTTTTGTCCAGAAAATCAAATAATAATTCAATGTTGTTTTCTGATTTTAATGGATTGTCATTTTTCGGAATTAATTCCTGCTCGTTATCAATGAAAACATGTTCAGGAATATCGATACCTGAAAGGAATTTGTTTGTAGGTTCCATTTGTGCGGTTGGATCTGGAGGCAATATTGTAGCCTTCGTTTTTCTTAAGAAGTCAAACATATTTTATATTTTGATGATGGGTACCTTGAATTTTGAATGCCCGCGCTGATGGCAGGTGCTGCATAGCGTGATCAACATTTTGTCTGAGTAATCCCAGGGAGGCTTAAATTGCTTTAATTCTGTAAAGTAGTGATACTGTCGGTGGTGAACCTGAAGATTGTCAGCAAGTCCACAGATGACACATTTATCAAGGTCTCTTGATAAAATTGCAGATCTCCTATCTTTCCATCTTTTATCAAGTAGCAAGGCTCCATAGGATCCATGGCTGGGGGGAGCTTTTACAAATGATGTAGATTTAATTGCCTTGTTGATGTATCTTCTGTAAAGTTTCATGAAGCCTGTATGTTATTCATTTTAAGTGGTGTATCTATTCTTTACACTTCAAAAGTATACAGGGTCAGTGCGTTTTTCTTACGGGAAACCGTAATACCTCAGATTATTTCCAAATGTTTCGGCTATTCATCTTTTCTGTCATTAAAAGAGCTGTTTTTTGATAAATTTCAATTTGATTTTAATACGGAAACTATTAAAATGATTTTTTATTCTAAACTTGTTCATTAACAATCACCAACGTGTCTACAGAATCGTTCAAATGCAAAGTTGAAAGCATTCAGGCGATCTAAAATCCATGATTAAAGCTTTTCCAAAGAATTCCCATTTAAAAGCTATTTCATCTTATATATGCAAAAGAAAATCAAAGGTATATTTAGGCGTATAGCCAAAAATAGCTCTAGCTTTATCAGAGTTATATACTCTATCTATGGTATTAGGAAATGTCCAGCCCCTTTTCTTGTATATATCTTCTGCTTCAGGATAGTATTTCATAATAACCTCTAAAGGAGAAAATTTTAACATAACCAGATCTTCTTTGCTAAACGGAGAACCACTTGAAATATTAAACACATCAAACTTTTTAAAACTATGTATCAAAGCTAATCTAATCGCTTCTGCACCGTCTCTTTCATCAAGACCACGATATAACCTATGATTTATTGTCAAGTTTTTAGTTTCAGATAGAAACCGGGCAACCCTGAGAACAATTACTTCTAATTCTTCCTTATAAAAAAAATCTTTACACAATTGTTCGCAGCATTGTTTAGTGATATCATAAATATCTCTAGGTTCTTCAACTAAAGTCTCATCAACCCAAACGGCCTGTGTTTCATTATTCATCGCTGTACCATAGATGGAGGTTGTACTCGTATATATAAATTTCTTCACCCCATTTTTAACAGCAGCATTTAATAGATTAAGGGTTCCTTTTATATTTACATCTATAAAAGCTTCCCGAGAATAATTTAGGTCAGAGTGTTTTCCATGAAGCGCTGCTGTATGTACGATAGCATCTACGCCTTTTGAGATACGTTCTATGGCTACTAAATCTAAAATATCAATCAATTCATCTGTTGAAGAATGTTCAATTAAATCTATGCCTGTAACTTTATATCCAAGGCTTCTTAAATGATCTACTGTAACTGATCCCAAACGACCCGATGCACCTGTAACTAAAATCTTCATGCTTTTTACAAAAGTAGAATTTAAGAAAAGGTAATACAAGTATTTAAAAGCAAATGAAAAAACTTAATCAACACAGAAGACCATTAAGTTAAGCCAAATGTAGCCATGGAGTTAATGGACGTTAAGTCGTTTTATGAAAAAAAGACGCTATGAGAATGTTAATACGTTTATTTGATTAACAGAGCTTTGTGTATCGTCATTAGTAGGATTATGGTGAATTTTAATATTAGTGTAGAGATTATGAGATTTTATTTAAAACAACAAAGGCTTAGATTTCTCTAAGCCTTTCAGTGATCCCGCTGGGATTCGAACCCAGGACCACTACATTAAAAGTGTAATGCTCTACCAGCTGAGCTACGGAATCATTTATGTTCCCTTGTTTCGGGAGTGCAAATATAGAAATATTTATTTAAAAACAATTATCTAAATACAAAATCATCTAAAAAAACAGCTTTATCAGCCCTTAAACTTCGTTTGTGGATATTATCTAATTGATCGTCAGCTATTTGAAATTATTAAAAAAAATCAAGTATTTTATTCTAATTCACGAATAGGATTGGTACTTTTAGAAACTGTTGATGAAAACCAGACAAATTTTCCAAATTTTAAGAATTTTTGTCAATAAATTACTTTCTACACTAGTTATGAATAGATCACCTCTTCTCAGGTAGTAGCAGGGGTGTGGTAGGGCTCTGGTAGGGCCTTGGTATAGGGTTCTTCCTTTCTAGCAGTTTATAAAAACTGAAGTAGGGCAGGAATGATGCCGAACTTAATCAGGTGACATCATTACTTCATCCTTAAAAACTTCCATACTAAAAGATATAAAAAAAAGGAGAGAAGGATAAGCCCTCATCTCCTTTATGTCATCAACTGACATTCCCCCTAAAAAGATTATGTATTCACCGTTGAAGCGGAATTTCTATCTTTTTGCATCGGTTTCAATCCTAACAATTCAAACATCCGACGGTCATCATCTAATTTTGGATTAGGCGTCACCAGCATTTCTTCACTTTCACTCGTGAAAATGGAATTGGCACCTGCCATGAAACACCAGCTTTGTTCTTCTGTAGTCATTTCTGCCCTTCCGGCGCTCAGTCTAACCATCGCTTTTGGCATCAGGATTCTTGCGGTGGCAATCATCCTTACCATTTCCCAGGTATCCACTTTTGGCAAGTCAGCAAGAGGCGTTCCTTTTACTCTCGCTAATGCGTTTACCGGTACTGACTCAGGATGCTGTTCTAAATTTGATAAGGTATGGAGCATACGGATTCTGTCTTCATGCGTTTCTCCAAGCCCGATAATACCCCCTGAACATACTGAAATGCCTGCTTTTCGAACATTATTCAAAGTCGTTAGGCGGTCGTCATAAGTTCTCGTGCTGATGATTTCCTGATAATATTCTTTAGACGAATCAAGATTATGGTTGTAGGCGTACAATCCGGCTTCCTGTAATCTTTCCGCTTGTGCTTCATTGATCATTCCTAAAGTACAGCAAACCTCAAGTCCGATTTCATTGACACCTTTTACCATCTCAATAATTTTATCAAAATCCCTGTTGTCGCGTACTTCCCGCCATGCTGCAGCCATGCAGAAACGCGAAGAACCTGCATCTTTAGCCCTTTGGGCAATGGCAACGACATCATCTTTGTCCATCAATGCTTTTACGGTGATACCCGTATGGTATCTTGCCGCCTGACCGCAATAAGAACAATCTTCCGGACATCCTCCCGTTTTCACGGAAAGCAACGTGCATACCTGAACTTCACTGGCTTTATGCCATACCCGGTGTACCGTTGCAGCCTGGTAAACAAGTTCCAATAGCGGCTGGTGGTAAATGTTTTCTATTTCCTGGATAGACCAGTCATTACGTAGGGTAGTATTACTCATTTGATATTAAGTTTATGGTTTTTGATAAGTCACTGATCCAATTGTGGTACAATTGACTTTCTATTTTAAGAATATGTTCCGCGTGGAATTCCCAATCCGCGGAAAAGCTTTTCAATTGAACAATCATTTCTTCCAAATGACCCTGTTCTTCTAAAATGATAGATCGCACACTTACTTTACTCTTGTTTTTACTCAAAACATCCTGGTAAATTGGATAAATCAGGTCTGCACGTACTTCAATGGCGTAGGTAACCAGTAAATAAGCGGCAAATTTTAGCGGTGTACCCTGCAGATCCAGTGTGTTTTTCAAATAGCGACTGGTCATCAGATCCAATTTGTTCAGGTAGTATTTACTGCTATAAGGTGCCAATAGGTAGTCCGGTTCATAAGTAGGACAAGCTGCTGCATTTAACCGGGCAATTTGCTTTTTCAAGTAGAAGGCATGACGGTGTTCTTCGGCCGCATGTTTTAAGACCATATAGGTCGATGTTTCAGGCTGTTCGTTAGCAGAGATCTTTCTGGCCCCGATATTCTCTTGTAAAGAGAGGGTATTGAGAAAACGCGCATGCACCTCATCATGGTTTACTATATGCTGTAACAGTTCTTCTAATTCCATTGATTTCATTTGTTTGTGTCAAAAGTATTACCTTGCCGGACAGTTAACAGGTACCAGTTTTAAGTTTATGAGTAGTCCGGTTCAAATTCCTTTTCAAAGCGTGATCCGTATCGACCGGTCTTTAGACCGCCCGGTATACCTTCAGATCGCGCATCAAATGATCAATGCCATACAGCGGGGAGTGCTTTTAGCAGGGATCCAGCTTCCGGGTACCAGAAGCCTGGCCATAGATCTGGAAGTACACAGAAAAACCATTATTGCTGCTTATGATGAGCTGGATGCCCAAGGATGGACGGAAATTAGGCCCAATAAAGGCACTTTTGTCAGAAATAAAGGCCCACAGGAAAATATCGCCCTGCAGTCTTATGATGAAAAGATTCTGACCAGCTACCCGGCTGAAACCGGTTACCGCTTTAAACAAAGTATTCTATTGGATGTACTCAGTGTAAGCACGTCCAGCAAATTGGAATTCAATGATGGCTTGCCTGATATCAGACTGCTGCCCCTAGAACGATTGTCGAAAGTTTACGGTGGAATTCTGAAAAGTAAAACCAATTACAAGCATTTCGGCTATTCTCATGTAGAAGGAAATGAATATTTCAGAGAAACGCTCGCGCAATACCTGAACAACACCAGAGGTTTACATATCAATAAAAATAATATTCTGACTACCAGAGGGATTCACATGAGCATTTACATGGCTTCCAGTATGTTAATCGAGCCCGGCGACCTGGTGATTGTTGGCGATCTGAGTTATTATCTCGCCAATATGTGTTTTCAGCAATGCGGAGGCAAGATCATTGCTGTGCCCGTAGATGCAGATGGGATTTCCGTGGAGGCCATCAAAGAACTTTGCAAGACGAAGAAAATCAGGATGCTGTACCTGACGCCACATCACCATTATCCGACTACCGTGACACTGAGTGCGGAAAGAAGAGTAGAATTATTACAATTGGCACAAACATATGGTTTTATCATCCTTGAAGATGATTACGACTATGATTTTCACTATAACGGTAATTCTGTACTGCCCCTGGCAAGCGCTGATACCAATGGTATGGTAGTCTATATTGGCTCTTTTTGCAAGTCGCTGGCACCAGGTTTCAGATCTGGTTATTTAATTGCTCCGGAAAATCTGATCCAGGAAATGGCGAAATTCCGCAGATTGGTAGATCGGCAGGGCGATATGCTCATGGAGCAAGCACTCGCAGAACTGCTAGACGAAAAAGAAATTCAGCGTCACCTTAAAAAAGCCGTGAAAATTTACCAGGAAAGGAGGGATGTATTTACAGAACTCCTGCAAAATGAGCTCGGAGAAGAGCTGAGCTTTGCTTCGCCGCCTGGCGGATTATCGGTATGGACAAAATGGAATCCACAGCTCAACCTGATGCGTATCAGTAAAAACTGCCTGAAAAGAAACCTGCACCTCCCTCAGGAATTGCTGTATCAAACGGATAGTTTCACCGCAATGCGCCTGGGATTCGGAAATTTGAGCACCCCTGAACTCGAAGAAGCTGTTCATATTTTATCCCTTGCCGTCAAAGAATCTTAAGTGATCTATTGAAAAGCTTGATGCTGCTAAATCTTACGGAGTAATTGCCGGATGGAAACCAGGTGGCCAAAAAATACGATCGGTACAATTAGGGTCGGCAGCCATACAAAAGGGAAATTAGTTAAGGCGATATTGGGTTGGTCAAATGCAAACTTTTGAAGTGGCGATGGAGCAGATAATAATGCGGTAAACACAATATTAATTAATAGCGCCAAACAAATGACATTCCATAACAAGATCAGCTTAGGGCTTCTTTTCCCTCTTCTGATGCCATACCAGGCTATAAATGGTGCAGTAATCCCCGCTAGAATGTCAAAATTCCTACCCTCAAATGTCATGATCTCAGGAACAACTTTGTTTAAACACAGCAGGTAAAGTCCGATTTCAACAGGAATTCTGATCAGATTTAAATAAGTCAGCCTTTCTAAAGGCAAACTATCCATGAATGTTCTACCCTTTACACTCACAAACAACGAGACAATAGCGATAACCATAGGTAAAATGCCAAATAGAATGATTTTCGGCGGCAGCGCATCGGTATCTGTATTGTAAGTGTTTTTCAAGGCTAAAATAGCCTGTATGATCAGCCATGCGCTCAATACAATCGCCGTAATGCCCGCTTTCTTTTTGGTGAAACGGGAATCAGAGCCCAGAATGGTCCATTGCAGCAGGATTAATGAAGCAATAGCGATCAGACAAAACAGTACGGAAAGGTAGACTGGTAAATGTTCAAGCATAATCAGCTTTTTATCGTGATACTAATATACTGATTTTTGATAGAGTTGTGCTGCCGCTTTTTCCTGAAAAACCAGTCGGTATTAATGAAGAATTAGCTTAAATTCGTCTTGGATAGTTCCAGTCTATTGGAATTTCAGGGCATGAATGACCTCCAATCAAAAAAATATGACGGTAAAAGAAATTATGGATGAGCTACAGGCCAAAGGCAGCGGGCAAATCAAGAATATTCTATTGAAACACGGGGTCAAAGAGCCGTTTTTTGGTGTAAAAGTGGGGGATATGAAACCCATTCAGAAAAAGATAAAAATGGACTACCAGCTGGCAAAAGACTTGTATGCTACTGGCAACGCCGATGCGATGTACCTTGCCGGGCTAATTGCCGACGATAAAAGGATGACGAAAGCTGATCTGCAGAATTGGGTTGAACAGGCCCTATCTAACAATATTTCGGAGTGGACGGTTCCCTGGGTAGCTGCTGGCAGTAATTATGGCAGTAATTATGGCTGGGAATTGGCACTGGAATGGATCGATCATCAGCAAGAATACATTGCAGCCGCAGGCTGGGCCACACTCAGTAATCTAGTGGCACTCAAAAAAGATGAAGAATTAGACCTTCCTGCGCTCAAAGGATTATTGGAAAGAGTAGAGCGGGAAATTTCCAATGCGGATAATAGGGTTCGCTATCAAATGAATAGTTTTATCATAGCAGTAGGGGCTCATGTAGCCGCTTTAACTGTTGCTGCAATTGAAGCGGCTAAAAAATTAGGTGTCATTACTATAAATAGCAATGGCACTGCTTGTAAAATCCCCAATGCGCTTGATTATATTTTGAAGATAAAAGATAAAGGCGCGATTGGGAAAAAGAAGAAAACGGTAAAGTGTTAGCTATTAACAGCAATTAATCCTAAAATATTAAGTTTTAATTCCTGTTTCCCGACTTTGCCTGGCGTACCGTTTGGCCCTCCTTATTGTTAAATTTATACACGAAACTGAGTCGATAGCGGTCGGCATTTGGACTGTTTACCTGGTTAAGCACATAATTGCGTCCAATGGTCCTGGTCTTGAAATTGCGGGAATCTAAAATATTAGTGCCATCCAGAACCAGGCTCGCCTTGTCTTTAAATAGATTTTTACTGATTCCCAGGTCTAAAGAATGGACCGCCGCTGTTCTACTTTGCGCATTTCTTTCTGCACTGCTATAATTATAGCGTCCCTGGAAACTGAATCGCAGCGGTAATTTCAGTTGTGTAGAAAAACGAGCTGTCAGCGTTTCGCCAGAAAAATTGAAGTCTTGATCCTGATAAAATCCCCGCTGTTTGAAAGCATAATAGTTAAACTCAGCATTGACTTGCAATGGTTTTACAGGCTGATAAATTATGGAAAGTTCCATTCCCCGACGCTGTTCCTGATCGATGTTAATGGGGGTGCTAAGGAAAATATTTCCTTGCTGTACATAGGTGTAGTCTTGTATTGGATGCACAAGGTATTGATAGTACAGCGAAGGGTTCAAGGTGATTTTTCCCCAGTTCTGTAAAAATCCCAATTCAAAAATGTCTGCATAAGAGGGATTTAGTGCGGGATTTCCCCGGTATTGTGCATTGAAATCAGTGATTTCATTAAATGGATATAAAAGGTATAAAGATGGGCGGTTGATGCGTTTGCTGTAACTCAATTGCAAACTCGTACTTTCTTTCAGTTGATAGCCCAAATGTACAGTTGGAAACAATCGGGTATAATCTTTCCGACTATCATAACTCTGCTCTGCATCCGATATGCGAACCTTGGTAAACTCCGTACGTAAACCCAATAAGTAAGAGAATTGTTTCCATTTATTGCTGAATTGTACGTATCCACTGCCAATCAATTCTTTGTAATCTAGCTTGTTGTTGATCTGGTCAAGGATTTCCCAACCATTTCCTGCTTGCTGCTCCGCTTTGTAATCACTGCTGACTTCCCTATTTTCTAGTTTTAATCCAAATTCAAAAGTCGCATTCGGATGAACAGGCTGCACAAAATCCGTCTGTAAAAGGAAATCTTTGCTGGCACCTGCCGAAGATGTTCTGATGCCCGGCAGTAAAGCAGCTGTCGGCGCCGTCCTGCTGGTATTCAGGTTCCAATCCTTCTCGCTGTTCCAGAAATCATACTGCAAGTCTACACTGAACTTTTTCTTTGGAGCTTTAAAAGTTCTTGTGTAATTGAATTCAAATTGGTTATATGCTCTTTTCTCCCAGGATTCTCCCTGCCGAATTAAATTGCTGTCTAGGGAATAATTATAGTTTAAAGCGGTCTTATCATGGTCTTTAGTGGCATTTTTGAAGAAAGCAGCTGTGATGGTGTTTTGATCATTGATCAAATAGTCAGCACCTAGGTAGAGGAGTTTCCCGTCATCGTGCCGGTTTTCTTTTTTGAATTGCCGGTAGCTTGCCTGACTCATCTCCTGGCGATCAAGCAATTGCTCGGATTGGTATTTGCCAACATAATTAGTACTGCGGATGCCAAAAGTCGAAAATAAGTTGATTTTATCGGATTTGTAGTTCAGACTAGGGTTTAGCCTGGTGTCATTAGGAAGGCCGCCAACCAATTTCAGCTGGCCTGTAAATCCCGCTTTATTGTTTTTCTTCAGGATGATATTGATGATGCCGGCAGCACCAGCAGCATCGTAGCGGGCAGAAGGATTGCTAATGACTTCTACCCGGTCAATCTGCCCGGCAGGAATCTGGTCCAACGCATTGCTTTGAGTTAATCCTGTTTTACGGCCATTTAAGAGAATGAGTACATTACTGTTCCCCCTTAAACTAACCGAGCCTGTAGGGCTAACGGCAACAGAAGGAAGGTTGTTCAGCAGGTCGTTGGCAGAACCATTTTGTGATAAAATGTCTTTCCCGACTACAAATATCTTTTTGTCTAATTTCAAGCTGAGGCCTGGTTTATCGGCCGTTATAGCCACTTCATTCAGGATTTTAGCGGTACTATCTGTTCGCTGTTTTTCAGTGCTGCGCTCCTGTGCACCTGCACTTAAGGAACAGCTCAGAGATAAAAGGAGAAATAACGGTAGTTTCATGTTCGGTTTATTTATTGACCACAAGATTAGGAAGCCGGATAATTTATTTCCAGGTAAAACGTGTCAACTGCTCTATATCCTTTTGAATGACATTTTTCTCCCTTATATTCCACCTAACTTTACTTTATGAATCGGCTCGTATTATTAATATTTCTGTTACTCTCTTTTTCTTCCTGTAAAACAGCAGAGGAAGCACGCATTACCGATCCGGTTTATCAGGTTGGTGACGACCAGCAATGGGCTTTTCCAACTCATGACGACCGCAAGTGGCCAAAAGACAGAACCGCTGTTCAGGACCGTATTTATTGGGTTCGTGCCCACGTCGAATTGCTTAAAGGTGTAGGGACTGATGGACATTTGGGTTTGAAAATCAATGCTTTTGGCGCATTTGAAGTGTATTGGGATGGACAGCGGATCGGTCAAAATGGGGTACTGCAGCAATTGGGGCAAAAAGAAGTTCCTGGGACAGAAACTAACTGTTACATGATCCCTGATGCGCTCGCAGGAAAGGGGAAGCATTTACTGGCCATCAGGG
The DNA here is from genome assembly GCF_019802255.1 of Pedobacter polysacchareus. Classification (GTDB taxonomy): domain Bacteria; phylum Bacteroidota; class Bacteroidia; order Sphingobacteriales; family Sphingobacteriaceae; genus Pedobacter; species Pedobacter polysacchareus. Next base: position 554,003 of record NZ_JAHYSS010000005.1, read on the forward strand.
CCTCACAAGCTTATTTAAGCGACGATTTGCGGGACGTCATTCTCTCAGTAGGGAACTACGATCAGCTGATTAAAAGACCAATCATGATCGCTTCTTTTATGAATATCACTGCCGGCGTATTTCTGATTGCTGCAGTATATTACTTCTTTATCTTCATCAACAGCAGAAAAAAAGACAAGGCAGTACTTATATTTTGTATCACTTGTTTTCTTTTCTTTATCCTCCAGGTTACGGAATACATTAAAGTTTACATCACCATTCCTTACGACCATTTTTACCTGCGCCTTAAGATGATTGGCTTGCTTACTTTCGTAATCGCCTTGCTGATTCCGCTATACTTTAGCATCCAGTTTCAGTTCAAAAGAAAAAGTTTGGTTCTTGGGATATTGGGCCTTTCACTACTGCTGATCTTGAACCATAATTATGGCCACTACGATCTGACATCCTGGTATTTTGGCTGTGCCATGTGGTTTGCAGCCCTGCTTATTGTAGGAAATGCAATGCTGCAAAGAGAAAAAGGAGCAGGTATTGTGATGACCGGGCTGTTGGCTTCAGCCTTGATTGATTATTTCCTATACTATGATTTTAGTTTATACATCAGCTTCAATATTATTATTTTGTGCATGTTATACCTGCATACCATTAGATCCAGGGATGCAGAACTCGAATACCAATCCGCTTTGTTGCTTTCCTCCAGACTGCAAACCGAGTTGCTGAAGAAAAATATCCAGCCTCATTTTATTAAAAACACGCTGACTTCCCTAATCGATTGGATAGAGGAATCGCCAAAACAAGGTGTAGTTTTTATCCAGGCACTTTCAGCAGAATTTGACCTGCTGAATGAAATGGCTGAAGAGACTTTAATCCCTATTGAAAAAGAAATAGAACTCTGTAAAGTCCACTTGAAAGTGATGCAATTTCGAAAAGAATTGAAGTATCATTGGAGCGACTCAGGTATCGAGGCCTCGGAGCTGATTCCGCCAGCCATCTTACATACCCTATTGGAGAATGGGATTACACACAGCAAACCTTTAGCCGATGGAAGTATCCATTTTCATTTGAGCTTCATCAGTCATCCTGAATTTAAACAATACACCCTGTTAACCATGGCCGAAAATCGGGAAATGAAACAGAGTAAGGAAGCAGGAACTGGTTTTAAATATATTAAAGCTAGACTGAGGGAGAGTTACGGGGAGAACTGGACTTTTACTTCTGAGGCCAGTCAGGAAGGTTGGCTGACCACTATTAAAATTAACAAATGAACGCCCTAAGCTAAATAATGAGAATACTAATTATAGAAGATGAAACCAGAATCGCTGGTAGAATTGAACGGATGACCCGCAGTTTCTTTGCGCAAAAACTGACGCGTCTCGATCGTTTTGAATCTGTTGCTGAAGGCTTGTCCTTTTTAGCAGATCATGAGATTGATGTTTTACTGCTAGACCTTAATTTAAATGGAGAAGATGGTTTTTTACTCTTGAAATCATTGCTGTGTAGGTCTTTTCATACGATTGTGATTTCTGCCTATACCGAAAAAGCGATTACTGCATTTGAGTATGGTGTGCTTGATTTTGTAGCTAAACCATTTGATGAAAACAGGTTGATCCAGGCTTTTTTACGGATTTCGAGTCCTGAGCATCAGATAGGGAAGGGGTTAAGGTTTCTGGCGGTAAAAAAAGGAGGGCTGATCTCCATGGTGGAAGTTCAGGACCTGATTTATATCAAGGGGGCTGGGATTTATGCTGAACTTCATTTGAGAAATGGCAAGCTGGAACTTCATGATAAGTCCTTAGAAAAGTTAGAACAGCTGCTTCCAGGGACATTCGAACGAGTGCATAAATCATATATCGTAGCGATCGATCAATGTGAAAAGATCAGGGTCAATTCAGGAAGTAAATATGAACTGCTACTGAAAAACGGAGAGTTGATCCCTATCGGTAGAACCCGCTATGCGCAATTGAAAGCAAGACTGTTTGAGTAAACCCTTCATTTGTTATCCAAATGAAGGAATCCTAAGTCAAAACGGTTTGCCGGAAATGACACCTAATGCTTGTGCCTAATCGTAAGCCAGCCTATATTTAAAGCCAACTTTTAAACCTGGAATGGTCTTATGTACATCTTCGGAATTCTTGTAGTTTTCCTGCACAAGAAACAAGCTTGGGGCAGTCGAGAAAGAGATTTCTTTGCTCAGTGCATACTCCAGTTCCGTGGAAATCGCCTGTGAAAAATAACTGGAAGTATTGCCGTTCAGTGTACCTAACCAGCGTCCATTGTAATGAACTTCAAACATGAATTTATCGGACACGTTGATTTCTGCATTGGCATTGTAGCCGCCGCCAGCACCGTAATCGTAAAATCTATTGTTGTAAATTCCCTTTTCTCCAAAAGCGCCTACTAATATTGGTCCCATGCCAATTGACGTCTTTATCTTGGTGTTATTGCTCAGTCCAAACTCCGAAAATAGATTAAGATTGATACTTTGTCCAGCAAACATAAAGCTTTGATTGTTGAGGTAATCATAGTTGGAAGTGATGGACATCAAATGTCTGTTCCGACTATTTGCACTTAAAAGCCAGCCATTCACCGCGCCCACAATGTTTACGGAATTTACAAAAGAACTGTCGTCCTGTCCAACTTCTGCATTGAAAGTGAAGCTGCCAAATGGAGTCTTATAATTTTCAAAAGGGTTTCCATAAATCAGTTTTAAACGTCCATATACGCCAAAATTGGCCTGATGATCTCTCATATTCATCTTTCTGATCCCACTTTCTGCCTCCAGCAGCAGTACCGTGGGGTCTAATTTCTCCGATAGGCCAGGAACCTTTCCCCATTCTCCATCTGCAATTCTCCTGAAGCCATTGGTCGGATTGATCACCAGACTAATAGTTTCATTAATATATCTTCTGAAACCTCTTCTTCGGGTCTGGAGTATTTTTTTCGTTAATCGATGAACAGATTCACCAATAGTAATCCCGCCGAAAGTAGTATTGATGATGTCATTCTTCGAAGGAGCTTGATTTTCCCCAGCAGTCTCCCAAATGTAACTGCCCACTAATGCTGCCGGTACGGATTGCCAGAATGTAAAACCGTTGCTGCGGAAGGAGTTATAGAACACACTGCCATGATAGGGGTGGTCGACCTGATTGGTAGGAAAAGCATCGTCATCCCAAGCCCAGCTGGACAGCTTTAAATTGTGTCCAATAGTTTTCAAACTAATATTCGAAAACTCTGCATGTGTAATGAATTTGCTATAAGACCAGGGAATAAGTTCTGCGAGCACCAATGATGATGTAGCTCTTACAAAGCGTTTCTTTACCGGGATTTCGACGATCGGACTGGCCAGACTATCCGTTTCAATGGACTGAGACGGAGTTTGCGCATAAACTGGGATGGTAATACTTAGAAAAAGGAGGGGCAGTGTCGTTCTGAAGCCGGAAATTATACTCATATATTTTGTTACCTTCAAGTAAAAACACCTCTATCTACCCCTGATGACAGATAAAGACGTCTTAAATGGGTAACACCAAAACTTCTGTAATGTTTCTCAGATAAAGCGTTTTTTTGTAGCGCTAACTTAAATAAAAAGTTTCCTTGAAAAGTTTTTATTTAAGTTCCTGCAGTAGATTTAATAAATCCTGTTCAGATTGAAATCCGGTAACGCGTTTGATTTCAATACCATTGCGATAGATGGCGACTACCGGGAGTCCTACAATATTGATAGATTTCGTTAAAGATTTTGCTTCATCAACGTTTACTCTTTCTATCGCTACTTTGCCTTTGAATTGATTTTTTAGTTTTGCTAAGATGGGCTCCATTTCTTTGCAGGGAATACACCACTCCGCGTAAAAGTCGACCAATACATTTTTATTTGCTTTCAGCATTTTATCAAAATCATTGCTGGTAAACAGGTCTGTTTTTGGCTTTTCTGCACCTTGCAAAGGTAATCCACCTTGTTCCCAGGCCATAATTCCGCCTTTTAACTCATAAACCGTGTTAAAGCCAAGTTCCTGCATCTTTTTAACCGCATTTGCACTTCTTCCGCCACCTTTACAGTAAACATACACCGCTTGTTTCTTGTCCATTTTGGAAATTTGATCCTGGAAAGACGGATCATAGATGTCCAGGTTTTTTGCCTGGTTCAGGTGTCCGGATTTAAACTCTTCCGGAGTTCTTACATCAAGGATCACCGCTTTAGGGCTAGTTTTCAATTGGTTTTGAAATTCTACTGCCGTGATGGTCTTGCTAACCGTTTGTGCGGTTGCTGATAAGCTAGCGCTGAAAAGGAAAAAACTGATCATGACGGCCAGGAGGTATAAAGAGGAATTGCTGCTATATTGATGCTGATATATTTTCATCTGCTTTTTTAAAAATGTTAATATTCAAAATTAGGAAATACTATTGGATCTATGAGCCCCGATTGTCACGAGGAAATAAGGTTTTAGTAGTTTTATGGGCAATAGGGCGAATAGATGATTGTTCAAATAAAAAACAAGAAGCTGCTGAAACCACAATCTCTGCGGTTTGTTATTCATTATAACCAATCTTTTGTAGTGTCCGCTACTGTATTTTGATTTTCCGTGTTAATTCTTGATGACTTTAACGAAAGGAGATGTGATGAATAGTCTGAATATTAATAATAAAGGACAAGCCCTCATTTTTAGAAACAGGTATCTGGAAATGCTGACCAAAACCCAGCCATGGGTAATCTATAGCATTTACATTCCACTAGTCATTTTCTTAGTCTATTATGCCTGGTCAAGCTACCATTATTCCATAATGCTGATATTTTGGCTTTTATTGATCTCTATGCTGACCTGGACTTTTTTCGAATATCTGGTGCATCGATTTTTATTCCATTTTCAGGCCAGCAGCACATTTGGAAAACGGATGGTGTATATTTTTCATGAAAATCACCATGAGTTTCCTAGAGATAAAACCAGGCTTTTTATGCCTCCGGTACCGAGTCTTATCATGGCTTTTACCGTCTTAATGTTGTTTTACGGGGTTTCAATATTGCTTTTCAGTTCGGGTGGCTATGCCCTTGTCTTTTTCTCAGGCTTCATTTCCGGATACCTCATTTATGTTTCTATTCACTATGCAATACACGCTTTTCAACCCCCAAAATACCTGAAAGTATTGTGGAGAAATCATCACCTGCATCATTATAAGCATCCCGATAAAGCATTTGGCGTCAGTTCAATGCTCTGGGATACCTTATTTGGTACTTTACCAGATCTGCCGGAAAAGAAAGCAGCCCAAAGTGGTTTTAAAATTAAAAGGAGGAAATGAGATGGAAACATTTTTTGTTAAATTCAATGCCGGGAGCCTGGAGTTGAGCGCCCTGGTCACCACTGCCAATCAATACAGGGTGTTTAAAGTGGAACTTGTCACGAATGAAAAGGATCCTATTGTGATGAACCGATCTTTAAAAGGAGATTGGAGCGTAATCGAACGTGGAGAAAGAACCCTTTCAGATAAAGATTTTCAGGAACTGGAAAGAGCAATAGACGATTTTTTGTGTAAATTTTACGGTGCCAAACACATCATGGTGCTGACTGATTTTTCGTCGGCTGCGGAAAATGCAGCAGAGTATGCCGCTTTACTCAGTCGGCAGCTACGCAGTACGAAATTGGTATTGTACCATTCTTACGAATCCATTTTAATGCCGGTATCTACCGGTTTTGCACCTGTCGGCCCTGGTTTTACAGAATCTGCTGAGCTGAGTCATGAAAAAATGAAAAGCTTACAGGAAATGTTAGCACAACAGGTTTTGCCTATTACTAAAATTGAAACCAGAGCAGATGATAGGACGCTTGTTTCGGCAGTAAATATACTGGTACAACAATTGAGAACAGGGCTTGTAGTGCTGGGGATGACCGGTAAAAGCAAGCTGGAGCAGGTCATCATAGGTAGTAATGCCCTGGATTTGGCAAAAAACTGCCTGGCTCCCATATTGATGGTGCCTGCCGGTGTTGCTTTTCAGAAAATAGAACGGGTAGTTTTTGCCTGTGATTTGAAAGAGGTGCTGAAGTTAACCCCTGTCCATGCGATTAGAACCTTTGTAAATGCGCTAGACGCTTCACTGCTGATTTTAAATGTAGACGATCGGAGAGGAGATTTTAAACCAGAGGAAATGGAACAATTGAAAGCCTTACACGAACTTTGGGACGATCAGAAGCCAGAATACCACTATATCACTCATGAGGATGTGGCGGAAGGAATTATTGAGTTCGCAGATAAGCAAGCAGCCCAATTGGTGATTACTATTCCAAGAGTATACGGCTTCCTGGAAGGATTTTTTCATCAGCGCCTTACTAATCGTCTGGCCAATCGTCTTCATCTGCCGTTGATGCTATTTCGGGCTGAATTATAGGGTTTAAAATAAAATTATTTGCTGTTTTTCAGAAAGGACCGTCGTTTATATACAGGCTTCAGTTTAATATCCTTTGTTATTAATTTTATTATTTAGTTTTTTTTGTAAAAAATTAGGTTATTTTTGTTTTCGGAGCCAAATGAAGCATTTGCTGGTGTTTCATGTCCTGAAAATTCAAATACTAACTCTTTTCCTGATAAAAACTGATTAACACCAAGAATAAGGTCTGCATAGGAATTTCTATGCCCTTTTTTTTGCCAATTTTATAACCTAATACACACAAATGAGCCAAACGATCAATGAATTTATGGGTAAAGTAGCGTCTCGCAATACTCATGAACCAGAATTTTTACAAGCAGTCTATGAAGTAGCAGAATCTATTATCCCTTTTACAGAAGAAAACCTGAAATATAAGGTAAATAAGGTTTTAGAGCGTATTGTTGAACCTGAACGTGTGATCATTTTTAGAGTACCCTGGTTAAATGACAAAGGAGAAGTAGAAGTAAACCGTGGTTTTAGAGTGCAGATGAACAGCGCAATTGGCCCATATAAAGGTGGTTTGCGTTTCCACCCCTCAGTGACACTAAGCGTGCTAAAATTCCTTGCTTTTGAACAGGTGTTCAAAAATAGCTTAACCGGCCTGCCGATGGGTGGGGGAAAAGGCGGCGCAGATTTCGACCCTAAAGGGAAATCTGATGCAGAAGTCATGAAATTCTGCCAGAGCTTCATGACGGAATTGTACCGCCATGTGGGGGCTGATATTGATGTGCCTGCCGGCGATATTGGTGTAGGTGCCAGAGAAATCGGTTACCTGTTTGGCCAATATAAACGTATAAAAGGAGAGTTTACAGGTGTGTTAACCGGTAAAGGCTTTGAATGGGGTGGCAGTTTGATCCGTCAGGAAGCCACCGGTTATGGCGTGGTTTATTTCGTAGAAGAAATGCTGAATGTCAAAAATGATTCCTTAAAAGGGAAAGATGTAGTGATTTCAGGTTCTGGAAATGTAGCGCAGTTTACGGTAGAAAAATGTATTCAGGTAGGGGCAAAGGTATTGACGATGTCTGATTCAGAAGGTTTCGTCTATGACCCTCAGGGCATTGATGCCGAAAAGCTAAAGTTCATTATGGAACTTAAAAATGTGCGTAGAGGTAGGATTAAGGAATATGCAGATCAATATAACTGTCAGTATTTTCCAAATGAAAAGCCTTGGCGCATTAAATGTGACATTGCTTTCCCAAACGCAACACAGAATGAACTGGACGAAAGTGACGCAGAATTATTAGTGAGCAATGGCTGTATCTGCGTGGCAGAAGGCGCTAATATGCCAACTACACCTAAAGCTATCCACGTTTTTGAACGCGCTAAAATCTTATATGCGCCAGGTAAAGCGGCAAATGCAGGTGGAGTAGCCGTTTCCGGCCTGGAAATGTCTCAGAACTCTCAGCGTTATTCATGGGACAGAGAAGAAATTGATGGTAAATTGAAAGTGATCATCTCACAGATCCATAAAACCTGTATGAAATATGGCCAGGAGTCCGATGGCTATATCAATTATGGTAAAGGCGCAAATATCGCAGGATTTGTGAAAGTGGCTGATGCCATGATTGCACAAGGAATCGTTTAAATGTAAAATATAGCCCGGCTACAGGCTAAAAAGCTGAACACTGATCTGTTAATAGGGAGGTGTTCAGCTTTTTTTGTTGATTTTTAAATCATATTTTAGCTTTTCGTACCACATATAAGGTATCGATCCCATATTTTGTAAGCAATTACCGCCTTTTGTATTCTTGTATCAGATTATAACTGATAATTGATGCTGAACCTATGAAAAATAAACTGCTTACCCACGAAATTCTTATCGTTGTATTGTTTTCCGCAATACTGGTCATTAAAGCGCTTTTTCCAGACGGATTTTTGAACGGCCTGTCTGGGCTTCCTATTTTACTTCCGCGTATGGGCGTGATCCTGCTGTTTTTAATGGTGTATTTATGGATCAATCTGTTCAGTATCCCATCTTTCTTAAAGTGGAAAAGCAACCATTTTTTCGCCTGGATTTTGCTGCTGGTTCAATTGCTGGGTTTGAGTTTTCTGCTTGCCCTGGGAGTGAATGCAGCCAGTTACTATGCAAATCCAGCCCAGTATAATTATGGTGGGTATCCGCTTTTTGCCTGGCTGGGCTATAATGATGCTCCTTTAAAATCACTCTCGACAGGCTGGGATAGGGCCTTCATCATCCTTTCGGTGTATGGTATTTACGCTGCTTTTAGGACTTATGTGATCTGCAAAATTGACAACTCAGGCCCAAAAAGGCGCTACTATACCTTGATCGTAAATCAGGTTTCCGGCTTTTTAGTGTTCTATTTACTCTGCCCCGCATTCCTTTTTAATTTTAATCTCATCAGTAATGAGGGCTTTTATGCTGCCTATTTTATAGTGGCTACAACTATGGTATTGGTTTATGTGAGTAATACTTGCTGGTTGTTTCCCAGGTATTTAAAAGGTGGTAAGGTTAGTGCTGGCTTTCTGCTGAGGCTGGTTTGCTCTACTTGCTTATACTCTTTTCCATTGTTCTTATTTTTTAGTCATTGGGGGGAGCTTCCCCTTTTGTGGATGGAGAACTGGGCTGTTCAATTGTTCTTTACGGTACCTTTCAGCTGGTGGATTTACCGCCAGGGAAATCATCAGGTATTGGAATTGAGAAATGCAGTGATGGAATTGACACGTTCAAAGGCAGACCTGCAGTTTTTAAGGAGTCAGATTAATCCTCACTTCCTGTTTAATGCACTGAACACCTTGTATGGGGCGGCTTTGATGGATGGCTCAAAAAGAACCGCCAATGGGATCCAAATGCTGGGGGATATGATGCGCTTCATGTTAGAGGACAACCACCAGGACTATATTCCGATGCAGGATGAGGTCGCTTACCTGGAAAATTATATCGCCCTGCAGAAACTGCGCATCCTGCCTTCAGATCAAATTAAAGTAGCAGCTGATCTGGAACTTTCACAATGCCACCATTTAATCGTACCGATGTTGCTGATTCCTTTCGTAGAAAATGCGTTTAAGTACGGAATAGATCCAGATGAAAAGTCCTGGATTAATATTGAATTATCATGTACAGCAGATAGCATTCGTTTTAAGGTGCGAAACAGCCTTCCTAAGGCCATATACACTGATCCCGAAAGAAAGTCGCCAGGAATAGGTTTGAATAATGTCAGAGAAAGGCTAATGCTGTTTTATGAAGGAAGACATCAATTGAAATACGGCCCTGTTGAAAATGAATTTATTGCGGAATTAAACCTTAAAATCTCATGACCAGCACCAAAAATCCATCTGTTTTGAGCGCAATAGCGATCGATGATGAACCCATTGCGCTGGAAGTGATTAAAAATCTTTCTTCGGAAGTGGCATGTATCCAGCTTGTTGCCTGTTTTACCAGGACTAAAGAAGCCCTGGTTTACCTTCAGCAGGAGGGGGCAGACCTGATTTTTCTGGACATTAAGATGCCCGGACTTTCCGGAATCGACTTTCTGAAGTCTCTTTCTAAACCCCCAATGGTGATTTTTACTACCGCTTACTCGGAACATGCGGTCCAGAGTTTTGAATTGGATGCGATAGACTATCTTTTGAAACCATTCTCATTTCCAAGATTTCTGAAAGCATGTAATAAGGCTTTTGAACATCATCAGCTCCGTCAGCAGCAGCCGGCTGCAATGCTAAATCCCTCCAATGTGATTTTCATTAAAAGCGGGTATGAGCTGATCAAGGTTGCGCTGGAAGATTTGCTGTATGCCGAAAGTGTAGGCAACTATGTCCAGTTCGTTTCAACAGCCGGATTGGTCCGGTCCCGATTAACAATGGTAGAAGCAGAGGCCTTGTTGTCCGCCCCGGCATTCGTTCGGGTACACCGTTCTTTCCTCGTTTCCAGTGCAAGAATTAGCAAGCTCGACAAGCGAAATGTATGGCTCGGAGACCAGCCTGTTCCTGTCGGATCTATGTACCGATCCATGCTTGAACAGTCGATTTTAACGAACCCAATTACCAGTCATCTCCTTAAATAAATAGCCATGTTTTTCAAATATTTAATGACAATTTTATTGTCAGCAGGATTTTTATTGCCCGGATTTTCTCAGTATTCAGCTAAAGTAATTGTGTCGATTGATTTTAATAACTCATTGATTATAAGCTATAATTTCGTTATAAGAAAACGGTGATTAGCTCAAGATTGGACTAAAGTAGCTGCTAACGGCCGCTTTGAATTAAGGAGCTTAACTGCGGGCCGGTTTCCGTTATTACGGTCGGACGATCGACAAAGTATTGGTGGATGTCAGTGTAGTTTTACGGTCATTAAGCGGTATTTTATGCTTGGGCTTACTTACGACCTGAATAAAAATTATTGAGGTGTTTTAGCCTTCAATACTATGTTTTACAAACAATAAACAGGCATCGCTTTCCAGGTAGAGCACTTCATTTGCTACACTGCCCATAAACAGTGTCGTCACAGAAGTAACTCCCTGAACACCCATAATCAATACATCAGCCCGTTCTTTTTTAACATGATACATTAATGCGGAGGCGATATTTTTATCTTCTGCGGGGATCACCTTTAAGGGCGTAGCAGTTGGATAAAGCTTCGCCCATTTTTCCGATTTCAGCTTCACATCTTCCTGGGTATTCTTCTTGATTTCTGCATTGGAAAGCCCGGGAAAGAACTTCCAGGACAATTTAGAGATGTTGACCGGCTGAAAAGTCAGCTCCGGTAATTGGCTGTGTTTTTTAATAAGACCGCCCCATTGCATCACTTTAGTCGTATATTTTGAAAAATCTATGGCCTCAATCAGCTTCCTTGGTTTGGGGTTATAGGTTTCCGGAACGAGTAAGGTTTCAAAAGGAAGCATGCGGATCAGCTTATGAGCGAGCCCGCCATTGCCCTCCAGGTGCTGTTTATTGCCCAATACGGCCAGGTTGCTTTGCTTTTTCCTGGCCATCTTTTGAAAGGCCAGTTCTGTATAATCCTCGAAGCTGACCTCAACATCGTAAGGCAATTGGTCGCCAAGCAGGGCAGGAATAGTAGTAGAAAGTTTCTTTTTAAGGGTATTGGCAATGGTGTTGAGCTGATCCAGGCTTTTAAAGGATTCAGGAAGCTCAGATTGTTTGATGTTATGAAAAAAAGTCACCTTGTTTAAGGGCAGCAATTCGGTCAATAACTGGAGGTATTGAATGAGCGACTGGTCCATTTCAGAAAGATCCAGACCTGCAATTACATTTATTTTCGGGGTGAATGCCATTTTGTTTTCTTTGTTAAGGGTTTACTTTTGTTCAGACATCAGGTCTGAAATGGTGTCTCTATAACTTTTCTCCTGCTTAGAACGCAGCTTCTTTTTATTTTTGTTCAGCTCTTCCTGTAGTCCTTTTTTCAGGCTGTAACACATGAGTAAAATGATGACGGCGAAAGGCAGTCCGGCAATAATCACGGCAGTCTGCAAGGCATCTAATCCACCTCCCCAGAGTAAAACAATCGCGACTATCGCCTGTAGGAAAGCCCAGAAAACACGCTGTAATGGTGGGGTATAGGGGGCGTTACCTGAAGTGATATTGTCGATCACCAGGGATCCTGAATCAGAAGAGGTGATGAAGAAAAAAGCGACCAGCAGTATGGCTAATCCTGATAAGATGGGGGTAAAAGGGATTTTCTGAAGGAATACAAAAAGGGCCGTGGAGATGTCGGAATTTACGGCAGCGATCAGGCTATGGTCTCCTTCCAGAATAAAATGAAGGGCAGTTCCACCAAATACATTCATCCATAATAAAGTGATAATTGCGGGGACAATCAGAACGCCAAGGATAAATTCCTTCACGGTTCTTCCTTTAGAAATCCGCGCAATAAAGCTACCTACAAAAGGAGACCAGGCGATCCACCAGGCCCAATAGAATACGGTCCAGGAATTTTGCCATCCCGATTGCCGGTAGCTGTCATTCCAGGTGCTGATTTCAATGAAGTCTGCCAGATAAGATCCTGTATTTTGTATGAAGCTTTTTAGTAGATAAATGGTCGGGCCAAGCGCAAATACCAGCAGCATCAGTGCAAAAGCCATAATCATGTTTCCCTGGCTCAGGAGTTTAACGCCCTTGTCTAAGCCAGAAACCACTGAAATGGTGGCGATAGAAGTGACAATGATGATGATAAAAGATTGCAGGGTGGTAGACATATCCCATCCGAAAAGGAAGTTTAAACCTGCATTCATTTGCTGTACCCCTAATCCCAGGGAAGTGGAAAGGCCAAATAAGGTGGCGATTACGGAAAGAATATCGATCGAATGTCCCCACCAGCCATGGATACGCTCTCCTAAAAAGGGATAAAATAGCGAGCGGAAGGTAAGCGGGAGTTTCTTGTTGAAAGAAAAGAAAGCGAGTGCAAGTCCGACTACCGCATAAATTGCCCAGGCATGGAGTCCCCAGTGTAAGGCCGTAAATTCCATCGCTTGTATGGCCAGTTCTGGTTCGGAACCCGCCGGGCGAGGAGGGTGACTGAAATGGGAAACAGGTTCAGCAATGCTGAAAAACATAATTCCTATGCCCATTCCTGCACTGAACAGCATGGCAAACCAGGAGATGTTGCTGAACTCCGGTTCCGCATCCTCTCCTCCAAGTCGGATTCTGCCAAATTTCCCGAAGGCCAGATACAAGCAGAAACCAAGGATAAAGTTGACGGTCAGGATTAAAAACCAACCCAGGTTTTGTGTAATCAATAGCTTTGTGTTATCGAACCAGGCATCTAAGGATTTCTGAAAGAGCAGGCACAGGGCCAGGCTACATACAATTAGTAATATCGAGGTGTAAAATACCGGTTTATTGATGACGAATTTAGAATTTCGCTGTTGATTCTTGAGCATATCCCTGGTTTATGGAAACATAACACAGTTTTTGCCATTAAGTTTCTGTTTTTGGCGCATTTACCCCTTAATATTGACGTTTTACTCCCCTTTAATTCTAATAATAGCTTTTTAACTTTAATCACAGTTATTGATCGGATTAAAAATTAAATCATAAAACTATGGAAAAGAACACCGTTAGTACCAGAACGCAGGGGCTGTTGTCTTTATTTGATATACAAACCGGCTTTCTGGCGAAGGCAATTACAGGAATTTCGGAAGAAGACATGTACAACCGTCTAAATACGGAGGCAAACCATCTGGCCTGGCTGACAGGCTCCTTGGTTGGACAGCGGTTTTGGATGACTGCCGAAACTAATCCGGGGCTTAAACAAACCGGATATGAGCTCTTTGCTGACCATAAAGGGATACAAGAAGGGGCAAAGTACCCTACAAAAGAAGAATATTTGAAAGATTGGGAAATGATCAGTCCGATTGCCCGGGAAGCATTGCGGACAATCGATGATCAAAAGTTAGACAGTGAAATAGATATGGGTTTCATGAAAATGACTTATTATGAGATGATTACTTTTACTATTTATCGAGAAGCCAGTATCATTGGTCAGCTGGCATTATGGAGAAGGTTGTTGGGTTATCCAGCACTGAAATACGATTAGCCTTCGTTTTTAAGAAGATCATTCTATTGATGATGGTGTTAATGATGCCGTTAATGTGCTGCTTAAAAAAGCAATCTGAAGCTCATTAACGGTATTTTTACTTTAATTGCTGGGCTTTGAATCCTATATTTATCGGCCAGCGCTTGTAAAAAAACACACACCGGCTGCTCGAAACCTATGATCAAAGACGAAAATAAACTAGACAACCCTGTTTGGTTTTCATTAACGGAAAGCCATGCCAAATTCTCAGTCGGCCGTGCTGACGTCAACAACCATGCTCAAGTCAACAACCCTGCTGAGGTCAAATTCTACCATCCTGACTATTGCCCTTTTGGTGGTTTTATCAATTTAAATTCCACGGAAAAACACTTAAAAGACTATTCAGATTTGGCTGCTTCCTTTTATGTGGTAGGCGAACAGCCCAATTACCCGGCTTCCTTAACCTTAAACAAAGACCTGGTATGCCTTCAAATGGTGCTTTCTGCCAAAATAGAGGTAGATATAATAGAAGATGTCATTCTTTTAAAAGCGGTACAGAAAGCAGATCTCCTTAGTTTGGTGAACCTGGTACAACCTGGATACTTCAAAGATAAAACACCTGAATTGGGTAATTATTACGGGATTTATAAAGACAACCAACTGGTAGCGGTTACGGGAGAAAGGATGAAAATGGATGCTTATACAGAAGTAAGTGCCGTAGTGACACATCCGGCGCACACAGGAAAGGGCTACGCCAAACAGCTGGTAGCCCATACTTCAAAACAGATCCTTTTAGAAAATAAAACACCCTACCTGCATGTTGCCGAAAGCAATATTGGGGCCATAAAACTCTATGAAAAGCTGGGCTTTGTAACCAGAAGAAAAATCAGCTTCTGGAATTTCATAAAAAGCCAAAGCTAAAATCGTTTAATGCTTTGGCATTATCGCAGAATTGCAGTAGCGCTTAATTCCGTTATTTGTACTAACCAAATGATAAAACTATGAAAAAGAGCTGTTTGCTGTTTGCCGGCCTGGCCTTGTCCTGTTCGGTGTTTGCCCAAAAGAACTATTTAGAAGAATCGAAAGCCGCTAAAACAGAGCGCATGCAATGGTGGCATGATGATACTTTCGGAATGTTCATCCATTGGGGATTATATGCGGTTCCTGCCGGTACTTACAATGGAAAGGATGGTGGCGCAGAATGGATTATGGAAACGCATCACATTCCAACCGCGGAATATGAGAAATATGCGGCACAATTTAACCCTGAGCAGTTTGATGCAAAAAAATGGGTCAGCATTGCGAAAGCGGCAGGTGCCAAATACATTGTGATCACTTCGAAACACCATGACGGCTTCAGCATGTGGGATAGTAAGGTGACAAATTACGACATCATAGATGCGACGCCATTTAAAAGAGATGTGATTAAAGAGCTGGCGGATGCCTGCAAAAGTGCGGGCATCAAATTCGGTTTGTACCATTCCATCATGGACTGGCACCATCCAAACGCGAACCCGAAACAAAAACCGGAGCAGAAACCCGATTTCGCAAAGTATAGAGAGGAATATTTAAAGCCGCAATTGGCAGAACTGATCAAGAAATATGACCCCGCCATATTGTGGTTTGATGGAGAATGGATCTCTGAATGGACAGAAGACCAGGGAAAAGATCTATATAACTATTTACGTAGTCTAAAACCATCTTTAGTGATCAATAACCGCATCAGTAAAGCCCGTGGAGGCATGGAAGGGATGAATAAATATGAAAATGCAGCTGGAGATTTCGGGACGCCGGAACAGGAAATCCTAAAAACCAATTCTCAGGACTATTGGGAAAGCTGTATGACCATCAATAACAACTGGGGATTTGTGAAAAATGACCAGAATTGGAAATCAGCAGAAATACTGATCAATAATCTTATTGATGTAGCTGCAAAAGGAGGAAATTACCTGTTAAATGTAGGCCCAAATGCCGCAGGTGAAATCCCTGCTCCAAGTGTAGAACGACTGGGAGAAATGGGAGTGTGGCTGAAACAGAATAAAGAAGCCATCTATTCGACAAATAGCCTGGAAAACTATAAAGAAGGAGATCATATACGCTTTACGCAGAGTAAGGATGGTAAAACTACCTATGCTATTTTTAATAAACAGGAGAACAATGAAATCTCAATTGCGGCTATTCAGCCAAAGAAAGGATCTAAAATCTATCTGCTAGGCTTGAATCAACCATTAAACTGGACCAGCAGTAACGGGAAGGTATTGGTTAAACTGCCAGCAGAATTGCCTGGTAAATATGCCTGGGTTCTAAAAATCCAGGATGCTTCCAGCAAAGCGAAATAAGACCTAAAAATCCGCCAACCAATGCCTTTTAGAAACAAAAAAAGCATCTCTTTTGGAGATGCTTTGATTAAATCATCGATCAATTAGATGGCTTTAACATTCGTTGCATTCAGGCCTTTTTTGCCGTTTTCAACTTCATAAGTAACTTTGTCGTTCTCCCTTACTGGGCCTGCTAATCCTGTTACATGTACAAAGATCTCTGCATCTCCGTTTTCAGGTACGATAAAGCCAAATCCCTTTGACTCATTAAAAAATTTTACTGTTCCTTCTGGCATTGTATTTTATTTAGTTATTAATTATAAGTGTTATCGCTTCCAATTAAGTAGTTGCTCAACGATAGTGAATAACAAGTGTAAAATAGGGATTGTTTAAAAGAAATCTAAGTTTTTTTGATAAAATATTTTACAATAGTTCTTTTTCCCCTCTTAATGAGGTTTTAGCGTGGTTTTTGGAGATTCAGTAGGCTTCGATACTCCTGGTTTTTTTGACTAATGTGTTTTTGTAAAGCCGGAATTGCCGCTCGATCTTTCAGATAATGTCCCGAAATTAGATTTCGAGGGTATTTAAAACTATTTCTCCGCTCAGTCGTTTTAAATATAAAATCTAACATTATGTCTATATTTCTTGAATATCCATCCGCTGAAGATTATCCGGTTTATGAGCCTAAGCCTTTTGCTACAATGTGGGAATAGCCGAGAAAATCAAATAAAAAACAGGGAATTTCCTCAGGAAATTCCCTGTTTTTGTTATAAAACGCTGATGTCTAAAGGATTTTGTCCAATGCATCCAGCATCTTTGTCCAGGAATCCTTTGCACTTTCTACGAAATGAGCCCAATTCGCCGGCATTTTTTGAGTTAAGGTAAGTTCAGCACCAGTCGCATTCGGTATGATATCAATCACGATCTCAGAGTGATCGGGCGAATTCGAGCGTACTGCCCAGGTAAAAGACAGGTGCAGTGGCCTGTTGATCGCTATGTATTCACCGATATGGTCAACCTCATCCTCTTCCCGTTTCACAATATAGGAAAAGGACCCTCCAACCTTAGGATCGGATTTAAGACTGATAACCTTTTCATCCCTGACGTCGGGACCAAACATAAACCTTCCAATCATTGCAGTATTTAACCAGGCATCAAATACATCTTCCGCAGATACCGAAAAATGGCGGCTTACTGTAGCATGAGCAGGGAGTTGATCATTCATGGTTTCCATTTTTATTTAGTTTTGTTGAGCTGTTTTTTTCGTATAACTTTTATTAACGCCAGAATGTTTTAAATGCCATTAGAAATTTTCTAATCCTTCCTGGCTTCAGTGTTAAAGTTAATCATTATATGAACAATTGGTAGTCAATCTGAGCAGGTAGGAATAGGCACCCTGTTGAACGCCGTTTTTCTTTCTCAGAATCAAGCCCTTCTTCTAATAAAGATTGATTTTTTAACGCATTAGCAGGATAATTATTGGCTGATCTGATTTTAATCCCTATTTTTAAAACGAACCATAAAATGAAATAATGAAACTAAAAATTAACTTATCCCTTTTTGCAGCGCTTAGCTTGTTATTCGTAAGCCAGGCTTCTGCCCAAAAAGGCTGGACCAATCTTTTTAACGGGAAAGACCTTAAAGACTGGAACATTAAAATCTCCAAGCATGACTATAACGACAATTATGCGAATACTTTTCGTGTAGAAGGTGGTCTGATCAAAGTAAACTACGACGGATACGAGAATTTTGATCAGCAATATGGACATATTTTTTACAAAAAACCTTTTTCCTACTACCTGCTAAGAGTGACTTATCGTTTTGTTGGCGATCAGGCTAAAGGAGGAGAAGGATGGGCGATAAGAAATAGCGGAGCGATGCTGCATTGTCAGGCGCCGGAAACAATGCTTAAAAACCAGGATTTCCCAATATCTGTAGAAGGACAAATTTTAGGTGGCGATGGCGAACATGTACGTCATACCAGTAATGTATGTACGCCGGGTACACAAATCGTATATGAAGGGAAACTATTTACCCCGCATTGCCTGGATTCTAAATCGAAAACTTATCATGGCGATCAATGGGTAACTGCTGATTTTCTGGTTTTAGGAGATTCAGTGATCAAACACATTATTGATAAAGAAGTAGTATTGGAATATACTAAACCGCAAATTGGTGGGGGTAATGTTGCTAACTACGATCCGAAAATGAAGCAGGATGGTAAACCGCTGACTGGTGGTTATATTTCTCTGCAGAGCGAAAGTCATCCTATAGAGTTTAAAACAGTAAAGCTTTTTAACCTGGCACCTTATGCAAAAGATAAAGCAAAGTTGGATAAAATGATTGCCAAAGTGTTAAACGATTAACAAGAAACAGGCCTCATGGATAGCTTAAAAAACTATAAATGAGGCCTTTTTTCATGTCCTGATGGGCTGAGATTTAATCAAGATGAACCCTTAATCAAGGGTTTGAACCCCACCGCCATTCACAAATAGGGTTTGTCCGCTTACCCATTCCGAAATAGGAGCCGCAAAATACAATACCGCTCCAGAAATATCTGATGGCTCCCCTAATCTCTTAATTGGCGTATTTGCCAGCATTCTTTCTTCAATTTCTGGTGTCAGTACAGTCGCTAAGGCTGCAGTTTTGGTCGCTCCGGGGCCAACAGCATTGATGCGAACTTCCGGCCCGAAATCCATGGCCAGGTTGCTGGTCATGTGGTTTATGGCGGCTTTAGAAGAGGCATAAGCACTGATATTCGGACTTTTATTGATGCTGCTCATCGATGTGATATTGATAATGCTTCCGTAACCATCTTTTTTCATTAAAGGGACGCATAGCTGACAAAGTCGCCAGGCACTGAAAACATTCAATTTGAATACGCGGGCAAAGTCATCTACCGTGATTTTAAATGGGTTTTCGCGACCAGCACCACCTCCGCCCGCATTATTGACCAAAATATGAACACCACCCAATTCCTGATCAGCACGTTCCACAAGCCGAACCAGGTCATCATCATTGGTCACATTACATTCAATCGCAATGGCTTTGCCACCTTTGGCAATGATTTCTGCAGCTACTGCTTCTGCATCTTTTAATTTCAAATCGGCAACAGCAATAGCAGCGCCAGCTTCCGCAAGCGTCTCACAGCAAGCCTTTCCAATCCCATTACCACCTCCGGTTACAATGGCAACTTTCCCTTGCAGGTTAAAAAGTTCGTTTATCAGCATATCCTATATATTTAATTTAAAAGGCCGAAATCCAGTTTTTGACCTGATTTAGACATAAAAACAACAACAGGATCTGGTAAATGTTTGGTTTAACAGCAGCGTCATTAGAAGAACTGTCAATTTTATATGGGGATGGCGTTTTAATGCAGGTATTCTATTTTAAAATTAAGATATTGGAAGCTCGCTGAATAAATCAGGTTGATCATAAAATGAATACATCCGTTTGATTATAAAATATAAAGCCTAGCCTGTAAAACCTGAGCATACATGAAAATTTGCAAAAGAACCGAATTGAATACACTAAAGATCGTGCTGTCCCTCTTTTTGATGGTCTCATTTTCTTCCTGCGTTTCCAGGTTGTCCAGACCGGCCATATCAGGTGTAATCGTAGATTACGATAAAAAACCAGTAGCAGATTGCCAGGTTGGGGAAACACGAACAGATAAAAACGGAATATTTCACCTCACAGAAAGAAGATATAACAAGTTTTTGCTTTCAGAAATGATGATTATGGAAGCACCTCCGCTAAATGTGATGGAACCAATTACGAAAGCAGGCTTTGAAAGTGACGCCATTTCGTGGTTTAACCCACGTGGCGGCGGACAGGCGAAAGGAGCGAAGTACCAAATAGATACGATTTTTCTAAAGAAAACCAATCAGCAATTCGACATCAATAGTATGCTGGCCAACAATACCTGGAATTTAAGCTATACTAAAAATGCGGATACCATATATATGCTGAGCCCCAAATTTGAGGATTGGTGCAAAACGGAGAACTGTCGTGCATTTTATAATAATTATGAGGCTTTAACTGATAATTATTACCATTCTAATCGCAAAAACCTGAAGGATGGTGTAATTAAACGGTTTATTGAGGTCCGGTTTAACGGCGATCATTCTGGGCAATTACAGCAGATACAACATTACAACCATACTTATGAAGGGCCAAATAAACCAAGTGATACCCTCCACACCAATATTAACTGGTCATTCACAAAGCCAGATGTCATCAAGTTTGTGATGCCAAAGCAGGCGGAACTTAGTCAGCCTTATAAAATAGTGATGGTGGATTTGTATCAAATGATGCTGATCAAAAGCAAAGAATAATTTAGAAGAAAGAGTCACTAAAAGCCAAAAACTACTAATCTGGAAGACCTGGTTACTGATTTTGGCTAGACTGCTTGACCTTAGGTTCCTGGAATGGCTGCTTTTTTTTTACCCCTTAACAATCACATAACCCCACATTAACTATAAGCTTATTTCTTCCTGCTAGGTTTGCCACCGTTAGATTCAGGAAGATTATGAAAGAATTAAGTGAATTATCAGACCATCAGTTGTTGAAATCTTGTCGCAATGGAAATGATAAAGCATTTGATCTCCTCTTTCAGCGATATTTCAAACC
Organism: Pedobacter polysacchareus; assembly: GCF_019802255.1. Classification (GTDB taxonomy): domain Bacteria; phylum Bacteroidota; class Bacteroidia; order Sphingobacteriales; family Sphingobacteriaceae; genus Pedobacter; species Pedobacter polysacchareus. The sequence continues at coordinate 574,854 of NZ_JAHYSS010000005.1, forward strand.
ACTCTACGCGCTCTCTTTAAAATATGTGCGTGATCCGGAAGTGGCCGAAGAATTGACAATGGACCTGATGCTATGGGTATGGGAAAAAAGAAACCTCGACTTTTGTCCCGACGGAAACCTGAAAGCTTATTTATTTAGGGCGATACGCAACAGCGTGATCAGCTTCTTCCGCAAAAAGACTTTAGCCACTCAGCCACTGGAAGAGTATCATGAAGAAACCATGCCGGATTCCAGACATGCGGATCACAACCAGATCTATACAGAAATTGAAGCCTGCTTCCAGGAAAAACTGAATGAGCTGAGTCCACAGCGTCGCAAAGTCTATGAAATGAGCAGGGAGGAAGAGCTGACCTACCCGCAGATCGCAAATCAATTGAACCTTTCTGCAAACACAGTGAAAAGTCACATGAGCTATTCTTTGAATCACCTGCGTAAAAGTTTACATGAATACCTGGATGTCAGCTCTGTAATTGCGCTTTTCTGCTGGTTCATAAAATAATTCAATTATTTTTTCAAACCCATTCACCCTACCATTAATTTTCTGCGCTATACCTATTGAAGGAGATAGGATATGCAACACCCCATAGATAAAGAACTACTAAAAAAATACCTGAAGGATACTTGTACACCCAGCGAGCTGGAAATTGTACGCGGGTATTTAGGCAGACCAGGTACTGAGGCGATTTTACAGGAACTGATCGCTGAGGAATCAGCCACAGAATGGGAGCGCGCCACGAATGCGCCTGTTCAACTTGATGAACAGCTCATCAGATGGCAGTCGAAATTTGAACAGCGTAAAGCCGGATCATCAGCCCATAGCCCAAAAATCATTAAAGGCTTTTTCCGCAGGAACAACTTTCTAAAATATGCTGCGGTATTGAGCACGGTCATTTTAGGAATAGGTATCTATACCTTAAACAGCTCCCAGGAAAAAGAACTTCCTAAAGCAGCGATTCAACTGTCCATGAAAACTTTTACTACGGTAAAGGGGCAGCGCGCAAAGATCACCTTAACCGATGGAACCATCGTTTACATGGGAGCGGGCAGCACTCTGGAATATCCTGAGCAATTTAAAGATTCGATCAGAAGCGTATCCTTAAAAGGAGAAGCATTTTTCGAAGTGGCAAAGAATCCTGCACAGCCATTCATCATCCAGACAGCAAACATTCGCACCCAGGTATTGGGAACTTCCTTTAAAGTAAACGCCATCACAGGAAAACCCTTTCAAGTGCAGGTGGCTACTGGAAAAGTAAGAGTAGATCGTGTAAATGAAGGCCAAAGAGAGGAGCTCGCCATCTTGATCCCAGGACAGCAATTGAGTTTAAAAACCTTAAATGGTCGGGCGGTTTCCAGCGAAATTGCCGTTGCAGATATTCAAGGATGGAGAAATTCAAGACTGGTTTTCAAAGACCAGACCATTCAGGAAATCGCGGAACAGCTGGAGCGTTCCTACGATGTTCGCTTTACATTCAAATCTCCGCAAAAATCAGCAGCAGTGCTGACGGTCACCCTTCAGGACAACATCCCTTTAAATGAAACCCTGCGGGTTTTAAGCGCCGGCGCACATTTCAAATATCAGATACAAGGTAAAAACATCATTATTAAATAAGGAAAGGCGGTTATGACGGATTAGTTACTCAAAAAAAACGTTCCCAATGGCCCTGGCAGGCTAAAGGGAACGCTTCATTAAAATTCTTCCTGCCTTCCATGTTTTCGACGACACCTAGGCAGGTTGAAATGGCAGCCGGAAAACCGGCTCATACACCTATTATTCGCCCAAAGGGCATTTTAACACGTATAACATTCAAATATATGCAAAAAGGATCAATAGCTAATCCTTCACTTTTGGAGGAACCCGGTGGTTCCAGATTTTTAAGAATAATTTATTTGCTGATGAGATGTTCATTTGTCCTGTTGTTTACTAAGCTGACCATGGTAGGTATGCTGTATGCCAACACCGTAACTGGCCAGGATCTGAACCGAAAGGTGGATCTGAAACTGGAAGGAGTTGGGGTAAAAGAAAGCCTGCTACATATAGAAGCCAAGACTGGCGTAAAGTTTCTGCTTCCACAGAAGGTGCTGGACATCAGTACCAAAAAAGTAAACCTGACCACAAATGACATGACCGTTGCGGAAGCCATTAAAAATGTGCTTTCCAATTCCGGTTTAAGGTATAAAGTGGTGGAGCATTATGTAGTGATTGAAGCCATCCCGGTTCAGCAGCGGATCACCGGCAGGGTAACTGACGCGGCAAACAAAGAAAGTTTACCAGGCGTATCTATTCAGATCAAAGGCCAGCAGCGCGGGACCTCCACAGATGTAGACGGTAATTTTAGCCTTACCATTAGCGAAGCAGAAGTGACCCTGGTATTCAGTTACATGGGGTACAATAGCAGGACCGTTAAAGTGGATAAGAATAGTGTGAACCTGAATATCGCCATGACTGCTTCCTCTAATGCCCTAAACGAGGTCACTGTGCAGGCCAGAAGAAAAGCGAATACAGAAGTTGCCGTATTGGACGAAAGAAAGAAATCTTCCGTGATCCAGGACGCGATTTCTTCTCAATTGATAGAACGTACCGGAAGTATCACTACTACGCAGGCTTTACAGCGCGTATCAGGGGTAACGGTAACCGATGATAAATATGTAGCCATCCGTGGTTTAGGAGATAGAAGTGTCATCGGACAGCTGAATGGTGTTCGCCTGGCTTCTTCAGATCCAGACCGCAGTACCATTCCTTTAGATTTAGTTCCCGCTTCCTTATTGGACAACATTACCATTTATAAAACAGTCACTCCAGATAAACCTGCAGACGCAGCAGCGGGTATCGTGGAACTGAAAACCAAATCTGTCCCTGAAAAGGAGACTTTTGAAATCATCGCCCAAAGCGGACTGAATTCAAATGTTGGTTTAAATGGACAATACAATAGCTTCTGGAACAGTGATATGGGGACTTTTGGTGGAAAGATCAAAGACAAGAACCTCAGCAATGATTTTAAAAACCTGGCCAGGCAATATCCTGATGGATTAGGTGCTATTCAAAGCATGATTGCCAATAGCAATTATAGCCCAACCGCTTACCAGGAGGTCAACCGCATCAATAAAATCATGCAGTCATTTGATCCGGTAATGACTACTCAATACAAAAAAGCACCTTTAAACCAGTTGTATTCGGCAACTTATGGCAACAGTTATGAGGTGTTTAAAAAACATAAAATAGGCTTGATCCTGGGGGGGAATTACTACCGCCGCATTACCGATATTTCAGGGGGAGATCTAACCCAATACAGTATTTATCAGGGGGTAGTAACCGGTAATCCGGATGTGTACAGCCCACGAAATATTCCAAACTACATCACGCCAAACAGTCTGTACATGGGTAAATACCAGACCTATAAAGAAAATACTGGTGTGGAAACGCTCAATTACGGTACGCTGGCAGGTTTAACCTATCGTTTCAACAGCAGAAACGAAATCAGTATGCAGTATCTGGGCAGCTGGGGCGGAGAAAGTAAGGCAACAAACCTATACGGCCGTTATGAATATACCGGCTTACCAGGAGAGGTATATACCACTACTTACTCCCTGAAACAGACTTTCCGCAACCTGAACACTTTCAACTTACAGGGAGAGCATAAATTTCTGGATACAGAAATGTCGCCCCGTTTAAGCTATAATGTGGCCAGCTCCAGGTCTAAACAAAACGATCCGGATTTCCGTTTCGCAAGTTTAGTAGACTATATGCCAAGAGGCGGTGGCTGGTATACGAGACCAGGAATTGGTGCCGGAAGCAGCGCTGAAGGCCCAACCTATACGAAACATCTTTACGCCTTAACCTCCGGTTATGTGAATGGATTTGGCCCTTATGGGATCATACAGGCCGAGCCAAACGGACGCAGATGGCGTAACCTGGATGAGAAAAATTACAACTATAAAGCAGATTTAAGCATCCCTTTTAAATTATTCGGACAAACACAGCAGTTTAAAACAGGGATCAACTATTTGTTCCGCGACCGTTCTTTCACAGAGAATCAGCTGTTCCTTCCAGGCTCTAACTTTACGACGAATAAATCTATCCCATTGTACGATGTGGAAGGCGACCTGAACCGACTGGTGAGCAGTCAGATCATCGGTGTAAAGGCACCTGCAGCCAATCAGGGCGAGGGCATGCTGCCTGTTGGTGGTTTCTTATACAACACCCAGAAATCCCCAAACAACTATACCGGCTATTTTGAAACCAATGCCCTCTACGGAATGGTAGATCTGAAAATCACAGAGAAACTTCGTGTAGCGGGTGGTGTACGTTTTGAAACCACCAATATCGGATCGAAAGTGGATACCGCAGGGGTATTTCTAGACCCTTCATTAACTGCCGGAGGTGCTGGTGGCGGAAGGATTCCATTGAATCCAATCAACCCGAATTCCGTGTACAAAACAGGTTTCAAACCTTATTACTCAGTCAACGCCACCTACGCCTTAAACGACAAAATGAATTTCCGTACGGCCTACAATACTACGTTAGCCCGTCCAGAGTTGAGGGAAATCACCAACGTGTTTGAATTCGATGCTTTCCAGATGGGATTGGTCGTAGGTAATCCAAACCTGAAAAACCAATCTACGCAAAACCTGGATTTCAGATGGGAATGGTTCCCGGAAAAAGGAGAGGTGCTAGCAGTTTCCGCCTTTGGAAAACGTATTGAAAACCAATTGGTAAAGGTGTTCAGCCTGCAAACCGCAGGCTTAGCGGCAACCTATCCGGAATTTCCAACCATCCAGTTTCAGAACGATCCTAACATCGGTAGAGTATGGGGATTGGAGTTAGAAGTAGTGAAAAGTCTGGGCTCTTTATATGATCCTTTGAAAAACTTCTATTTCGGTTCTAACTTATTGCTGGCACAGAGTGACATCAAGAAAACACCGGAACGTTATGAAGCGATTCGTTCACTGGATCGTTATACGCCAAAAAACTCTCCGCTTTTTGAGCAGGCACCTTATTCCATCAACCTTTGGTTAAACTATGAGAACCCAAAATCGGGGACTGATTTAACCATGACTTTTAACATGGTAGGAGAACGTTTGGTACAGATCAACCTAACCGGTGAACCTGATTTGTACACCCAGCCAGTACCCGTATTGGATTTTGTGTTCAGTCAGCGCATCACCAAAAGCGTGAAATTTAAAGGATACGCCAAAAATATCCTGAATCCGGATATCAAAACTGTTTACGCAAACCCGCAAACTGGTGGTAAATGGTACGGTAACGAATACATCAACCGCAGTTTTACCCGTGGTGCAGAAATTATGCTGGGCTTTACCTATAACCTTCTTAAATAATGAATAAGCTAAAATATAAATTCCTCCCCCTGTTTTTCCTGACCGCAACGCTCTTATTGCAGGCTTGTAAAAAGGATAAGCTGAATTTTGAGACGGATAACCGCGTTTTAACGGAAAATCGTGCAAATTCTACCGCCAGGGTGATCAATTTTGCCATGTATAATCAGGTGATTGCCAATGGAGATAGTCTGACCAGTTTCCTTACTCCAGCACCAACTCCGGGATCGCCGCCTAAATTACCAGGAACGGACTATTTTCCTGCCAACGGCTACCTGACTAAAATCTGGAATGTGCCCCAAGACCTTTTTAATGCACAGGAAGTGGTAAAACTGGACTTTATGACCAGGTCTTATCAAGCCACATTAGGTGCTGATATCAAAATCGAAATCAAAAATGATGACCATAACCCTACGGATTATTTCCTGATGCCCAGCTTTGCGATGGAAGGACAGCCGGATGTAGTTCCTGTGAAAAGAGGGGTTTCGGCACCTTCAAAACCGGATCATTTTAAAATCAGGATCGTCAACCTTTCCGGTAAAATTAAAAACCCGGCTTTCAACAGCAGTGGTGCCCTGGAAGATTTAGCGGGCCGTGTATCGCTGGCTTATTCAGATGGAACCTTAGTAAATACGCAGACCAGCAATATGAACTCCGTTGATGTGGCTTCTGAATATATAGAGCTGCCTTATGGTACTTACCAGTTCAAAGTACTGATGCAGGACGGCCGACAAATGCCTGCGCTAGGATCTGAATTGAACCAGTTCACCATCCTGGATCCACCAACCTCCACAATTCCAAGAACAATCAGCAATTCTACCGCTTTAGTTTATGCGCCGATTCAAACCTATCAGCCTGGAGGGATTTACACGATCTTAATCGCACCACAGCGTTTTAGTTATTTAATTAATGAGAATTCGGAAACCGCTGATACGTACCAGAATTCCTTCCAGATCCTGAATGACAATACGCCTGCCGTTAACAATACCTATTTCCGAGTACAAGGCGTGAATGCCTTGAACACTGAAAAAGTAAGCTTCAGAGTAGATGGCAAAACCATTTCAACAGATCTTGGCTTCGGCGCTGCTGGTGCCTATAGCAATTTCATTCAGGGAACACATACCATCGAAGCAGTAGATGCCTCAGGTAAGGTCATTGCATCTGGCTCACAAGTACTTCGCCCGGCGCAAAATTATACCGCCTGGTTATCTCCAGATGCTGCTGGAACGCCTAAATTATTAATAGTAGCCAACGATTTGAGTGGAGCAACTTATACTGGTGGCCCTGCACAGGAAGATGCTACTTATGCCAGAAATCAGTTCCGCTATTTCTTCTTTAAAAGGTTTTTAAACTTGTCGACCGGCAACCCGTACCTCACTTTTACGCTAAACAACGGACAGTCTATTTCCACTAACGAGGACAATCCCAATGCTGGTGTGAACCTGCAGCCTGGGATGCCAATTTTTGAACGTCCTTACCTGAGCAGCAGTTATGCACAAACTGCTTACGAAGTAATGGCTTACCGCTCTAAACCTAACGTGGTTCCAGGTATTTGGGCTAGCGATATAGAAGTACTGAAAAGCGAGGCTTTTATCGCCAATAAAGACTTGTATCTGAGGCCAGGAAGGGCATTGCCTGTACATGAGCCGGGCATTTACACGGTGAGTTTAATCGGGCAATCGGGAACAGGAGGCACGCCAGCTACCAAAGCAAAAATGATCATTGTCAAACATAACAAATAATGAAAGCAGCAAAAGCCCTAATGAATCCGCTGATGATCGCTTCATACGCTATAAAACAATATAATCTGATGAAAAAGAATAGATTATTTCAAATGAACAACACATTCGTCTGGCTGGTCGCTTGTAACTTCCTGCTATTGACCTCCGGTTGTGTAAAAGTCGAATACAGTAAAATTAAGGAGCCTGCTTACCTGCGCGTGTTCAATAACCTGAACTACGTGCAAACCCTGGGCAGCAAAGACAATAAAGTGCCATTTTTCTGTATGTTCATCAACCCGGTAGTCGATGCCAGCGGTATGCCCGTTAGTGCAGAAATTGTAGGTGATTTTCTAGATCAGCGGGATGCTTATGCACCGCCATATCCTTCACATATCGGAAACAGTACCTCGGTGAACAATCCAGAGTATCCTGGTAAAGAAAATGTATTGGTAGGGCCGATTTTAAACGGTTTTGATTTGAGTAGCTGGGCACAGGTGCCATCCGGGAAAGTGCGCATCATGTTCGCTTACCGACCTAAAAATACAGTGCCATTTTTCCAATTGGAAAACCACCTCAAAAAGGACATTCTGATCGATACCACCATCAATTTAACCAATCAGGAGGTGTATACACTGCACCTGCTGCAGAAAGATTTTGTGACTAAAAAAACTGGTATTCTACTGCGTCAGGAGATCTTCCATAAACTCCCGCTGTCTGACTCACTGGCTTATGTGAATTTCTATAACATGAGTGCGAAAGGATATTGGGAAGCCGACAAATCACTTAAAGAAGACAATTTCCTGCTGGCAAGTTTTCAGTGGGGAATGAAAGACGACATGAACGTTTACCTTTCACTGTTTGAAGATCAGAATGTACTGAGTGCACAAGGGGCTACCATACCAGGATTTAAAGGGAAATACTTCGCCAATGTGAAGTTAAATACCGAAAGTCCAGCAGTGAACCCTTATTCCAGCTTCCCGATCTGGGCCAGTAAATCATCAAATGGCATCAGGACAAACATCTGGCCGAGGTTCGACTTTTTTGTTCCGGGGATGGACATCACCACCAATCCATACTACAGCGGTTCTACGGATAATGGTGGAAACTGGGTTGCTGTGAATTGCCTGCAAAATGGTAAAATCAGGATGACGAGCAATGATAATGCGGCAATACTGCCTAACGTATTGGTCAACATCCACTCTGGCAAAAACAATCCAGCCACATTCGCAACGGTAAACACGATTGAAGTAGTAAATGGTAAGGTTTATTTAACCACCATTCAAAGGAAATATGCACCGCCAATTTATTAAGAATATGATTTTCATGGAAAAAAGAAAATATAGGAATAAAATGCTGATGATACTGGCCATAGGAATGCAAATCTTATTGCTGGCTTCCTGTAAGCATGAGGATTTAACGATTGCTGCACCTAATGAGAACATCCGTCCGGCAGGCGATTTTGTGAAGAACAATTATGAAATGCGCTTGTTTTACGCAGCCCTTTTAAAAACAGGATTTGCAGATCAGCTTAATGGAACCGGTCCATTTACCGTATTGGCACCTACCGATGAAGCCTTCAATAGGATGGGGGTTTATAATCCTTCAGATTTTAATAAAATGAACCTAGATAGCCTAAAAAAGGTGATCGGGTACCATTTAATGCCCCGTAAATTGAGGGTGAGCGATATTCCAAATAATGGAATAGACGTGCGTTATGCTACTTTATCGGATGCGGATCTTTATGTTTCCAGAGCCTCCACAAATCCAAATGGAGGTGCAGAAAATGAGCTGTATTTTTCTGGATCTGAGGTGACGCGACAAGATGTGGTGCTGGCCAATGGCAGCCTGCATGTGCTGGATAACGTGATGAAACCTAATTTCAATAAAACAGTACAAGCCTGGCTGGCCGGACATCCGGATTACAGCGTTTTTGTAAGTGGTTTAAAGAAGTTCAACCTATGGGATCAGCTCGCCGGAACAGCAGAATTCACTGTTTTTGCACCCAATAACGAAGCCCTTAAAAATGTAGGGATTACCGCCGCTTCCTTAAATGAAATGGATGCCAGCAAATACCTGGGAGATCTGCTTTTTGGAGTTTACCTTTTATACGACAGACACTTTTTTGTGTCCGATACGGAGGTGTTCGCCAGGATCAATTCGAATGGTGCATTTAACTATTTCCTAAAGAACAGCAGCTATTACATGACCTTCGGAGGTGGAAAACTATACCCCACTTTTAAGCTCGGTTATGGCTTAACCCTGCGTCCAGGCAATGGCCCTGCGGATAATCCGATAAAATCAGCGACTAGCAACATCGTCGCGAAAAATGACAATTTATGTAGCAATGGGCTTGTTCATCACCTGGCTGATGGAATGGTCACACCAGAACAAGCGATAAAAAAATAAGATATCATGATGAATATGAGAAATTTAAGGTCAGTGATTTTATGCTCAGGTCTGCTGCTGTTTGCCGCTTGTACCAAAAGCGAATTTTTACCTGATCCGGCAGGAAGCCAGGTTCCTTTTCAACCTGAAGCCACAAAAACTGTAGAAGAACTATTAGCCGCATCTCCGGCAAAACTTTACTACAGCGCCTGGCAAAAAAGTAATATCAAAACGATCCTGAAAGCAAAGAGCAGTAAATTGGTATATACCGTTTTCGCCCCGAATGATGCAGCGATGCAGGCTGCGGGTTTAACCGCCGATGCTATCGGTCAGATGCCCGTCGCAAAATTGGATAGCTTAATGATGTTTTACACTACCCTTGGATTCGTTACGGAGAGAGAATTGAAACAGCGAACTGACAATTTTGTGGTGAAAACCCTGCTGCAGCAACCAGGTCTTTACCTTCCTTATTTTGAAAATCCAAACTCAAATCAGTACGACCTCTATTACTATAGAAACTATGTAGGGTTGAAAGGAGAGTCCCTGCTGGTTAATGGCAAAAACTTAGGTAAACTGAACTATGCTCCGGCAGTTGATGGGGGGCTTTATATCCTGGAAAAAGCCATAGAAAAGCCAACCAAAACCATTTTAGAAGCTTTAACAGCAGATGGCAGATTTACCATATTCCTGGAATCTCAGCGCCTGGCCGATGAAAGTTATATCGAAGCAATGATCAATGATATGGAGCCGCTTTTCGGATATAGACCTGAGCCAGAAGAAGTGCTGATTTATATCACCAGTCGGAAGCTGTACACAGTTGGCTGGGGTATCAATGCGCCAATTTATCAAGGGTATATAGGACCAAATATCACAATATCTACACTATTTGCACCCACAGATGAGGCCTTTCATAAAGCAGGATTTCAAACGCTGGCCGATGTGATGAAATTTAATGAGCGAGGTGCGAGCTCAATTCATTTTGATGAGAGCTTGTTTACCGGAGTGGGTGGCTTTCCAATGGATACCGTGTACAACTTTCACCGCGACTGGGGAAGGATGTTCCAGCCGCAAACGACTGGTGGTGATAAAGCCCTTGCAAATACCACCATATTTTATGGCAATGTGCTCAATGCTGAGCTGAATGATTACATGGTGAATGTGGGCGGAAATGCTCCTGCAGAATTTGCCTATAAAATGCCAATCGAATTTTCATCAGTAAATAACAGCGTTCAGATGAAGGCAAAAGGTTCCAGCTATCCGGCAGCAACGGTTACAGAAACGGACATCAATACCTTAAACGGCCCCATCCATGTGGTTGATCGCCTGATTTTTCCTAAAGGATTTAAATTAAACTAAACATGGCAAATTTATATAAAAAGAACGCCTTACTTTCTTTGATGCTGATGACCATATTGGGCACATCATGCAGTAAAGATGACCAGCAGAATAGCGAATACGATAACAATAAAATCAACCTGGTCATTGCCGACAACTTTAATCTTTCGGCATTTAGTGCAGCCTTAAAACGCAGCGGATTAGACAAATCTTTACAGCAAGGTGCAGGTCCTTATACTGCTTTGGTCCCTTCAGACGCGGCATTTTCCGCTGCAGGGTATTCAGGTGCAATAGGGGTCATGACGGCCAATCCGACCATCATTTCCAGGATTGCCAATTACCATACCCTGGACGGAAAGTACGAACTGAACAAACTTCCTTTCCTGTTTAATCAGGAACTGCGCTCCCGCGGTGGTAAGTTATATGCCACACACTGGATCAAAGGGCAGGACACCATCCTGACCCTGAATGGTTCCAGAGTCATTTCGCAGAATATCCCCGCTTCCAATGGGTTGATCCAGGTGGTGAATCGTGTACTCAGCCCATATCTGCATGATTTATTGGGCGATGCCATCGCCGCAGAAGCCAATACCACGCTTTTTACCCAGGCTTTAAGAACTTCTGGTGTGTTAACCACTATTAATGAAGCAGGTCCTTACACGATTTTTGCCCCTGATAATGCCGCAATGCAGGCCATAGGTTATGGCAGTATCGAACAAATCAATAACACCGATCCGGCTGTTTTGAAGCGCTTTGTGAATTACCATATCCTGAAAGACAGAAGGTTTATTTACGACTATATCTTGAGTACCGGGCCCGCTAACATCAGCTTGCAAGCCATGCTGGACGGCAATTCTGTAACGATGAGCCTGGTGCCAGATGAAACTGCAGCAGGTAGTTTTAAAGGAATTACACTGAAGGGAATCGGAAATACCACTCAGATCAAATTGGTTAAACAGGATGTCCTTGCTGGAAATGGGGTATTACATATTATTGATGGCGCTTTGCGAATCACCCAATAAGACTTCGTAAAACAATTAAACTTAAAAAATGAAGAAAATATATTCAGTCGTTATGCTTTGCGCCCTGATGTTGGTGTCGTTTTATAGCATGGCGCAAGAAACAAGTGGTTCCTTAACCGGACAGGTGAAAGATGCCAAAGGTTTAGCGATCCCTGGTGCTACTGTGGTGGCTATCCACACGCCATCGGGTACCCGTTACGCCATGTCGGCGGATAAAGATGGCCGTTATTTCCTGAACAATCTCCGCATTGGAGCACCTTATCTGGTGACCGTTTCTACCATGGGGATGCAGAATGCAGTGCGGAACGACATCGCAATTCGTCTGGGCGGTAGTCAGCAGCTCAACTTTGTGCTGTTAGAAGATGCACAGGAGCTGAAAGGAGTAGAGGTTTCCGCAAGGAAAACGGTCCGCCAAAAAGCCGACAACTACGGAACAGGTAAAAATATCAGTGCTGAGCAGGTGAAAAACATGCCATCGATCAGCAGAAGTATTACTGACATTACCCGTTTGACGCCTCAGGGCAGCCGCGACAATAGTTTTGGCGGTACCAACTTCAGGTACAACAACGTGACTATTGATGGTGCCGTAAACAACGATGCCATTGGTTTTAGTCCTTCACAAGGCGGGCAAACCGGTACTTCAGGCATGAATGGCAGCAGTACCAGAACCAATCCGGTTTCTTTAGACGCCATTGAAGACATGCAGGTTTACCTGGCACCCTTTGACGTGAAAATCGGAAACTTTACCGGTGGATCGGTCAATGCCGTGACCCGCAGTGGTACCAATACGGTAACAGGTTCCGTGTACGGATTAGGAAGAAATGCCGCATTAACCAGCAAGGATCGCGTAGGTGGTCTGGGTAAAATGAACTCAGATTTTTATGATTATCAGGCTGGTTTTCGCGTCGGTTTCCCGATCATTAAAAACAAGCTTTTCTTTTTTAGCAACGAGGAGATCACCCGTCGCCAGGATCCCACACAATTGTCGGTAGGTACTGCAGAGACGGATGCTATTTTCAGTGTAGCAGACGCGCAGTCGATTGCCAATACGGTGAAAACCAGGTACGGAAGCATTTTCGATGCAGGTACTGCCGATGTATATACCAACTGGAGCAAATCGCAGAAGTTCTTTAACCGCTTAGACTGGAACATCAATGATAAACACCAGCTGGCGATCAGGAACAACACGATTTTCAGTAAAGCCACACACATGGACCGTGATCAGCAGGATTTCCGTTTCAGCAGCATGGCTTTCCTACAGGAAAACAACCAGACGAGTACGGTTGCCGAGCTGAAAAGCAGGTTCAATAATGAATTGTCTGGTAATTTGTTAGTCGGCTTTACCCATGTAAATGACAACAGGGATCCATTAAGTGACCCTACCTTGCCGCAAGTGCAGATTATGGGACGCACACCAGGAACTACCATTTATTTAGGTACAGATCGCGAAGCGAGTATTTTCAATATGAAACAGAAAACCTGGGAATTTACCGCAAACTTAAACTGGACAAAAGGTCGTCACAAGTTCTTAATCGGTACACATAATGAGCTCTATAACATTCAATATGGTTTCGTCAACTCCTGGAATGGTCGTGTAGATTATCAGAGTATCGAAGATTTCACCAACAACAATCCTTACCGGGTAAGAGGCAGTTACAATTATTTCAACAACAGCAGAGATTACCTTTTGGACAATCCGGCAGCAGATTTCAACGTCAATATGTACAGTTTATATGTGCAGGATGAAATCAGGATCAGTGATAGATTCCGCATCACGCCAGGATTACGTGCAGATTTCGTGAATTTACCTACCATGCCGACTTTAAGTGAAAAAGTCCGCGATATTCTCGCAGATCCAAATTTTGGTAATACCTACACATATACCCCATTGAACCGCATCAACAATAAGTTCTTAAACAAGGTGCAATTCTCGCCGCGTTTAGGTTTTAGATACGATGCCTTGGGTGATCAGAAGTTAATTTTAAGAGGGGGAGTAGGGATGTTTACCGGCCGTATTCCTTTTGCATGGTTAGCTTATGCTTATTACAACACCGGAAATTCTTTTGGAGCGATCGATCAGCGGGCAGATCAGCAGGCTTTCTTACCGGGTACAGATCCTATTAAACCCAGCCCGAATGGTATTGGTGGATTTATCGAGCAAAATGGAACGGTGATCAATAACCCTAATAGCGGTAAGACACAAGTCGACCTGGTAGATAATGGTTTTGAAATGCCGCAGGTATTGCGTGGAAGTTTAGGAATTGATTACGAAACTGAAAACAACTGGCGCTTTACTCTAGAAGGAATGTATACGAAAAACTTAAAAGACGTGTTGTTCCAGCAGTTGAATACCAAAGACAATCCGCTTTATTATGGTTACGATAAAGAGAAACAGCAGCCAGTTTATGGTGGCGCAGTGGATCCGCGTTTCTCTAATATCTACTTGCTGAGCAATACCAAAGAAGGTTATCGTTACAGCTTAACGGGTACTATTGCCAGAACATTTATCAATGCGCTGAATGTGAGTGCTTCTTATACCTACGGACAATCAAAAGATTTAAGTAACGGGGTACGTAACTCTATGGAAAGTAACTGGCAGTTAAACCAGGCTTTGATTCCAAACAACCCAACACTAAGTCCAAGTAATTTTGACATTCGCCACCGCATTGTATCCACCATCAGCTATAATTACGAATGGAACAGAGCGGGTAGAACGAACATCAGCTTGTTCTTTAGTGCACAGTCGGGCAGTCCTTTTACTTATGGAATTGTGAATGGAAATATCCAGGGCTTGCCACAGCAGGTGAGTTTAACCTACATCCCATTAAGAGAAGAAGCGATCCGTTATTTCAAAGACATTCCAACGGCAACTGCGGCGCAGCAGGCAGCCGCATTTAATCAGTTTATTGATGGAAATGAATACCTGAGCAGCAGAAGAGGCAGATATACAGCGCGTAACAAAGGAAGGACACCATGGAATGTTCAGGCAGATTTACACCTTTCCCATGAGCTGTTTGTGAACGCGGCGAAATCTCAGTCTTTGAGCTTTACAGTAGATGTGATGAATTTGACCAACCTGATCAGCAAGACCTGGGGGATTCAGTATTTCTCCGCAAACACGTTCAATTCTACGAGCAGTGTTGGCTTAACACCTTCGCTGTTCCCGCCGCAGCAAAATGAGGGTAATTATCCCGTGTTTACTTTTAATAACCCTGGTCAGCCATACAGCATCGATTATTTTGGATCGAGAGCGCAGATGCAGTTAGGATTGAGGTATACCTTTTAGTTCAAATAGATTAGAAATTAAGTCATAAAAAAGATGAATATTCAACACAAATGGAATTTTAGTATTGGCATCATGCTGTGCTTCCTGCTGTTTATTGGTGCTTGTAAAAAGGATAAGGTAGCCATACCAGATGTGCCTTTCAAAATAGACAGCTATTACCCGAATAGTGGGAATGCAGGAACCCTGGTTTCCATCGTTGGAGCCGGTTTTGGAACCGAACTTGGTAAGTATTCGGCAAGCATTTCCGGAAAAGCTGCTGAAGTCATCAGTGCTACGGAAAACACAATCGTCATCCGCATGCCGGAAGGTGGCGTAACAGGCGCCTTAGCCATTACGTATGATTCCAGAAATTTTGACCTCGGACCATATATTTATCAGGCATTAAGCGTGAAAACCGTATTCCCCGCCAATGGTCCTGCGGGCTCTCAAATTCGGATTACCGGAGCTGGTTTCAGTAGCACCACTGGACCGGCGACGGTTTTCATCAACGGAAAACCGGCATTGGTGGTGAGTGTATCTGATGAGATTATTGTGGCTGAAGTGCCAGCAGAGGCTGGTTTTGGTCCGATTACGGTAAAGGTGGATGGTAAAGAAGCCAAAGGTCAGAACTTCACTTACCAGGCAATTAGCAGCATCAAACCTTTAAGCGGTGGTAAAAACACAAAAGTGACGATCAATGGTGTTGGTTTTGAAGAATTAGCGGAAGGCAACTTAATCGAGTTCAACGGAACCAGCGCCATCGTTCTGGAAGCGACAAAAGAGAAATTGATTGTACAGGCACCTGATGGTGTCAATACTGGACCACTTTCTGTAAACATCAATGGGCAAAAAATACCTGGACCGGTATTTACGGTGGTAGCACCACCAACGATTCAAATTGTGACACCCTTGAGCGGTCCGAAAGGAGCAGAGATGACGATTTCTGGTGTTCAGTTCAGTGCGGTATTGGACGAAAATAAAGTATTCATTAACGGGCAGGAAATTCCTGTTCAATCGGCTACGGAAAGCCAGATCAAGCTATTGGTGCCAGGCGGTACAGGAACTGGATTGGTAAAAGTAGTGGTGAATGATCAGGCGACAAACGGGCCTCAGTTTAAAGACCAGACGCTTGGGATTACCTCGGTAAGCCCGGATAATGGGATTGCAGGAACAACCGTAACCATTAAAGGATCAGGCTTTAGCGCCAGCGCTGCAAATAACAAGGTATACTTTAATGGTTTACTGGCCAGCGTGAAAACCGCGACAGAAAACACGTTGGTATTAGACGCACCATCAGGATTAAGTACTGGTGATTTAAAAGTAGTAGTGGGCGGTCAGGAAGCATTGGCGCCACAGGACTTTAGAAGAGCTGGAATGGTCACCCTCGCAGGTGGTCCAAACAGTGATACATTTGGACGTTTTAATGTGGGCATAGCGGTAGACAATAGTGGTAACGTTTACATCGCAGACAGACTGAATCACCTGGTGAAAAAAGTCACGCCAACAGGTACCGTAAGTGTTTTACAATCCAATGGTGCTGATCTTGTTTTTGATACACCTTACGGAATTGTGATCGATAAACAGGATAATATTTTTGTGTCAGACATAGGTCGTAATCACATTAGAAAAATCACACCATCAGGACAAAATACGGTGTATGTTTCTGGTTTCGCACCAGGATTAATGACATTTGACAATGCAGGAAATATGTATGTGAACGTTGTAGCTGCTTATGGAGGAATGTACAAGGTGAATACAGTCGGCATTGCTACTAAAATAAACGGACCATCGTGGCCGATGTCCAAGCCTGTAGTAGATGCAGCTGGAAATCTTTACTATGTAGATTCTGGCTCAAGCAGTAACAATGCGATTTCACGGATCCCTGTTGGAGGTGGAAATGAAGGCTATTTTGTGGGCTCTTCTGATTCAGGATATCAGGACGGAACTGGGCTCGCTGTAAGGTTCAACAGTATTGCTGGTGGATTGGCCTTATATGGTACCGGAAAATTAATCGCAGGAGATAGGTACAATTATGCCTTGAGAGAGGTTGATGTTGCCAACAAAAAGGTTTCAACAATCATCAAACTAAGATCTGGTTTTGCTGACGGTGCATTCACTGATGCGAAACTCGGTTCAATGGAGGATATGGCCATCGATAAAAATGGAAATATTTACATTCTGGATGCCGAAAATAAGGCGATTAGAAAAGTGTTTCTGAAGTAATTTAAAGGATTGATACTCCTGATAAGTGAAAACGGCTGTTCATCGCAAGATGAGCAGCCGTTTTTTTATGAACAGTTATTTAATTTTGGCAACTTTGTTGCATTAGTCTTGCTTATTGCAAAATAATAATGCAACTTTGATGCAGTTGTGAGAAGAAGTAAAAAACAAATACAGATCAGATTAAAGCAGGGGGCATCCTTCCTGCTGCTGCTGTTGTTTTTAAGTATTGCTGCTGCTCCGGTTTTACACGATCACAACGAAGGTCATGTCAATCCTAAGGAACAACAGAAGGGAGCAAAACAGTCTGGTACGCAAGAACAGTTACAGCTGTCAGATAAATGTTCCATCTGCGATTATTACCATCATATCCAGGGCAAGCAAATCTTTTCCCATTACCTTTTGGAGCTTCCTGGAATTTTCTCAAAAGTAATCAGTACGAGTCCGCATCTCCTAACCGGAAACTATAAAATTACAGTTCAGGGTTTTACCAATAAAGGACCGCCTCCAGCTTTTTAAGCTTTTGACCGTTTGCTATGCGGTCATTTTACACCCAAATTTTACACCATCCGGATGATGAATTTCTATAGGCTCTTTACTGGGTTCTAAGACTTTGTGCATCCCTTTTTTCCAACATTTTAGATTCAATGAAGAAATTCTACAGGCTATCCTTTTGCCTTTTAACTTGCTGTGCCCCGGTTTTCGGGCAAAGCAATCCGGCTGTTCAAGATACTACACTTAACCCTAAAAAAGCCTCGCCAAAACAGCTTAAAGAAGTCGTGATTAAAGACCGCAGACCACAATTACGCAAGGCAGAGGAGGCCTTAAATATAGAAATTGTGAATAGCAGTTTTATACAGCGAAACCTGGGTGGGAGTCTAATGAAATCTCTGGAGCGATTGCCGGGCATTCAAACTATTGGCATAGGCTCGGGGCAGTCTAAACCATTGATCCGCGGACTAGGATTTAACCGGGTATTGGTGGTGGATCAGGGCTTGAAACATGAGGGGCAGCAATGGGGTGCAGATCATGGCTTAGAGATCGATCAATTTGCCATTGGCGAAGTAGAACTGATCAAAGGTGCCGCTTCATTTAGGTATGGATCTGATGCGATAGCAGGTGTGATCAACCTTAACCCTCAGCCCATTCCCGTTAAAAACTCCTTTGGCGGATCGGTAAATCTGTTGGGCAAGAGTAATAATGATTTGTACGGCAGCTCGATTAATTTGTACGGACGTCAGGAAAACTGGTTTTTTGATACCCGTTTTACCTATCAGAATTACGGCGATTATCGGGTGCCTGTAGACACCATATTCGTATATGATTATGCGGTAAAATTACATAACCGGCAATTGCGCAATACCGCGGGTAGGGAAACAGCCCTGCATTATACCACAGGCTATATCGGGAAGCGTTTTAAATCCCTGGTTTACCTGAGTAATGTGTACAGCAAAAGTGGTTTTTTTGCGAATGCACATGGTTTAGAGCCGAGAAATGTAGATGAAAAAATGCATGATGCTTCCAGTAGGGATATCCAGATGCCCAGTCAGGAAGTGAATCATTTTAAGCTGATCAGTCGTACGGAATATCAGGTCAATGCACATCAACTGGCCTTAGATCTAGGTTATCAGCGCAACTTCCGACAAGAGTTTAGCCAGTATGTGAATCATGGTTTTATGCCGCCTTTGTATCCAGATACCATGTCGGTTTCTCCAAATCTGGAAAGAGAGTTTGATAAACACGTGTACAGTGTCAACCTAAGAGACAAAATCCTGTTGGGGAAACACGAAATCACCGCAGGTTTAAGTGGAGAATATCAGCAAAACACCATCAATGGATGGACGTTTTTAGTGCCTTCTTTTCAGCAGGTTTCTGCAGGAATCTTTGCCTATGATAAATATAGGGTAAACGAAAATCTATTGCTTCATGCCGCCTTAAGATACGATTTCAGCCATATCCGGATGTTCAAATATACAGATTGGTTCGAATCTGAGCGAGGTACTCAGCCTACTGCTTCCTTTGAAAAACTGGTGCGTTCGGAAGACCTGAACCGGGCATTTAACAGCCTGGTTTGGTCGGCCGGATTGAATTACAATCTGGAACAGTTTTCCTTGAAAGCTAATGTGGGTAAAAGTTTCCGAATGCCAATTGCAAAGGAACTCGGTGCTAACGGGGTAAATTACCATTATTTCAGTTTTGAAAAAGGAGATCCGACATTGAATGCGGAACAGTCTTATCAGGCAGATTTAAGTCTGGGCTGGACTGCGGATCGCTGGTCTGTTTTACTCAGTCCATTTTACAATTATTTCCCGAATTACATTTACTTAAATCCGACTTCCGGTCATGATGATTACTATGGTGCCGGCAACCAGATTTTTCAATATGCGCAGAGTAAAGTGATGCGTTATGGAGGAGAATTGCAGCTTAAATTGAAATTGCTGGAAAGTCTGAGTACTTCCTTTTCCGGGGAGTATTTGTATGCCCGACAATTGTCGGGGGACAAGAAAGGTTACACTTTGCCATTTTCCCCGCCAGCCTCCGCATTATTTAACCTGAGCTGGTCGCCGGTCATCAATGAAAAGTTCCAGAAAACCTATTTTTCTATAGATTACCGGCTGACTTCCAGTCAGAATAACATCGTTCCACCAGAAAAGAAAACGCCAGGTTACGGCTTGATCGATCTGCAGATTGGTACGGAACTAAACTTTCAGAAACAAGCCCTACTGATCAGTCTGCAGGCGCAAAACCTGATGAATACGCGGTACTTAAATCATACCAGTTTTTACCGGTTAATTGGGCTGCCTGAATCCGGCAGGAACCTCATCCTTTCGATAAAAGTTCCTTTCCAGGTCCCATTGAAGAAATCATAAAATCGTCATACCCTCAATTCCTAAAATCACCATCATCCCCATTATAAAAACAACAGATGAACAGCAACAAAATCTTAAACACCAACAAATTATTAAACATGAAAACAACTAGAATGATGACCGTTCTGCTATTATTTTTCACTGCTTTTTCGGCATGTAAAAAAGAGGAGCGGATAGAATTGGCAAAGCCAACAGCCGACAATATTGAGATCGGCACTGCGAATAACAAACAAGCTTTAAAAGGAAGAGATTTCCATTTCAATGCTGACGTCGTTGCTGCCAGTAAAATAAAGTCGGTACAGCTTAGAATCCTGCAGAAAAGTACAGAAACCTATAGCAAGACCTGGAAACTGGAGCTCGACTGGCGGGAATACATCGGTGCAAAAAATACGAATGTGCACAAGCATTTTACCATGCCTGCGGATGCACCTGATGGAAAGTATGATTTCTATTTTATTGTACTTGATGAAAACGGAACGCAGCTGGAAATTAAGGAAGAAATTACCATTACCGATCCTGCAAATATGCCGGTAGATCCTGTCATCGGCCGCGATATGATCTCCCGCAATGAGACCATGATCTATTACATGGATACTTGGGTGGAGCAAGAATTGATCTTCAAAAAAGGAGATGAAATGACGGCCCATGCTCAGGTTTCCCAGCTAAAAGGCGACGGGATTCTATATACTTTATTGATCAAGAAAAGCGCTAATTATTACCCGGAATCTATTGATAAGCTTGATTTTAACAAAGTAATTGTGATTTCAAAAGTAGAGCATCAGGACTTACCAGCGGCTTCAAAAATTACTACACTAAAACAGGTAAATGGCGTTTATGGTGGAGAGAAAATTGTCATTGGGGCAGATAAAGATGGTCATGAGCCAGTTTCAAACCCGATCGGCGGACAAAAAGCATGGGAATCCGGTAAGTATAATCTGGTGATTTTATATAAAAATACCAGCTATAACAGAAGTGTGTACAAGGTGATTCCAATCACCATAGATTATAAATAAGATGAAAAAACTGAAAGTATTAGTCTGCTGTTTATTGCTGGTGACAGCTTTGAGCAATTGCAGTAAAGATAAGGCAGAGCCAATTGATACCACTTATCCTGAAATTAATACGGATATGGCGCAGGCATTTCCAAAACAATGCAGTGTATTAAAAAGAGGAGAGAAGTTCGTGTTTAAAGTATTGATAACTGATAACGCTCAATTGGGTTCTCTAAGTGTCGATATTCACCATAATTTTGACCACCATACCCACAGTACAGAGCTGGAAGAATGTGAGATGGCACCCATAAAACAAGCTGTAAAACCATTTTTGCTGATTAAAAATATTGCTATTCCTGCCGGGCTGAAATCTTATGAGGTCAATGCAGAGATAGAGGTTCCCGCAGATGTGGATCCTGGAGATTATCATTTTATGATTAGACTTACAGATAAGGAAGGCTGGCAAACGATCAAAGGATTGAGTATCAAAATTAATTAACAAGAGCAGATAGGGGGCTTTACCGTATGACTTAAGATTTGGCCCCCTGTTTTATTCTGTATTCATCCGGAGAAGCGCCTATTGCAGTCATATTTATGAGTTTTTCCAGTGTATTAGCTGTATGGGTAACCTGAATGGCCTTGCAGAAAGCGAGAAAGAACAAGCAGAAAAGAAGCATTACATGGCAGTTAAAGCGCGTTTCGGCCGGTTGAAGCAGATTATCATCAAAAAATAATCGCTCATGAAGAGGGAAGGATCGGCAACAAGGCTTTCAGGCGTATCGCAAAAGAATATGACGAGCTAAATAAAATAATCTGTACAGTTAAAAGACAGACTTTAATCTCTTGTCGTAAATGTAGCTCTTAAATAAGCCATGGTCCCTAAAAATGGAAGCCATACGATGATAGCAATCCAAACAATTTTATCCAGGAGGCTAAGTGTTTTGTTTTTTATCGCTTTAACAATGCCATAAACTAAAGAGAATAATGCTAATAACAATAATAGCGTTTCGAGAATCGTTATATACAAAGGTAATTATTTCATCACCTGATCACCTTCATTTTTTCTCTTGAAAAGTAAACCGCCTAAAGCAACGATTGTACAGGTCCACATCGTGAATACCATCGGATAAGCGGTGTTGTTATGGAGTAAACTTAAAACCGAAGTAATTAGAAATGCTGATAAATAGCTTAAGGAACCGATCAAGGCCGAGGCAGAACCTGAAAATGCAGGAAGTGTAGCCAGATATAAAGCGGTTGTATTTGGTAAAATAGGACCAAGCATCGACAGGAACAGAAAAGCAAAAGTCAGCAGCAGATAGAAAGGGCCATTAAAGTAAATCACTAAGATCATTGCGGCCCCGGTAATCAATTGAAAAATCAGCGCGTATTTGGTAATGACTTTGACTTCAAAGTATTTCAGTAACCGGGTGTTGATGATGCCTGTAAAAATAATCCCTACGGCCAGCATGGAAAATATAAATCCAAATTGCTTCTGGCTAACCGCGTAGATCTGAGTAAATACAAATGGAGAACCGGTGATCATCGCAAATGCTGCACTGTTACTCACTGCTCTGACTAAAGCATAGTTGACAAAGGAAGGGCTTTTTATACATTGGCTGTAAGCGTTTCGAATACCTTTGAAATTTAGTTGCTTGATGGCTGTACCGGGTTTCCCATCTGGCAGCACCGTTAAACAGCCTAGTAAACCCATTCCCGAAAGTATTGCCATAATCAGGAACAAGTACTTCCAGGTAGATGCATCGGAGAGCAGGCCGCCAACCATTGGGGCAAGAATGGGCGAGACCCCCATCAATATTTGCAGGAGTGTAAAAACGTGTGCCGCACGATTGCCCTGATACAGGTCATTTACCAATGCTCTGGAGATCACCTGACAAGCGCTTCCAGCCAGGCCCTGAATGAATCTTAAGGCCAGTAACAGCATGAAAGAGCTGGTCAGCATGCAAGCCACACTGCACAATATGTAAACCGACAGCCCTATTTTTAAAGGTAATTTTCTGCCCCATACATCAGATAGGGGGCCAATGAACAACTGACCAAAAGACATCCCGAAAAGAAATAGCGTTACGGTCGTTTCCATTCGCACCATCGGTACCTTAAAATACGAAGACATCACGCTGAAAGCAGGCAAATACATGTCTATGGAAATAGATCCTATGGCCGTTAAAATACCTAATGTGAGGGTAACGAGCAGCGGATGCAGTTTGCGCTTTTGCATGGTCAAATATTCATTTGTATTCTACAAAACTAAGCTTACATTGGTTCTGTAAAAAGAGCCATTATATAAGTAATTCATAGAGCCAATTTATGGGCAAAATATCACCTGAAATCCTGCTGACTTTCATCCATCTGGATCGCAGACTTAAAACACCGCTTTACATTCAGTTGTATGAGGCGATGAAGCAAGCCGTATTTGAGGGCATGCTGAAGCATGGCGATCGTATGCCATCTACCAGAAGTCTGGCTACAGAATTTAGTCTTTCCAGAAATTGTGTGTTACTGGCATTTGAACAGCTGACACTGGAAGGTTTTCTAAATGGTAAAACGGGTAATGGTACTTACGTTTCTGAACAAGTCAATGAGCTAAAACCCGATAACAGAAAATCCAGGAAACGCTTATCCCTGGAAGAAGAGGTCTTGAAGCCTATTGAGATGACTGATCTTCCTTCACATACAAAATATGTGGTCAATTATGTAGGGCAGGAAGCGATGCTGCCATTTCAACCCTCTATACCTTCGCTGGTTGATTTTCCATTCCAGATCTGGGCGAGAATTGCGGCCAATGTGTACCGGAATATTCATCAGTTACATTTGGGCTACGATAGTGCACAGGGTTATCTTCCGCTGAGGGAAGCCCTCACAGATTATCTTCGGATGAACCGCTCAATCAGCTGTACTGCGGATCAGATTGTGCTGGTCAATGGCTCTAGTCAGGCGATGCAGCTCATCGCAGAACTGCTGTTGAAAAAAGAAGATCAGTGCTGGATGGAAGATCCAGGCTATCTGCGGGCGAAATCTGCTTTTGCCCGTTTCGGTGCTCAAATCTGTCCGGTTCCTATAAAAGATTCAGGCATGGATCTGGATTACGCCATGCAGCATTTTCCAGCAGCAAAACTGGCGTATGTGACGCCCTCACATCAATATCCGTTGGGGGAGACCATGCCTTTAATGGAAAGAATAAAACTCCTGAAATGGGCTGCACAGCAGGATATGTGGGTGATAGAAGATGATTATGAAAGTGAATTTCGATATGTAAACAGACCAATACCGGCACTCAAAGGACTGGATACTTTTGGAAAAGTGATCTATGTGGGCACCTTCAACAAGACCTTATTTCCTGCACTAAGAATTGGATATATGGTACTGCCTTCAGCAGCCATTGCACAGCAATTTACCATTGCCAAAGCAGTGATTGATCGCCAGAGCCCGGTTATTGACCAGGCCATTTTAACCGGGTTTATTCTCGCAGGACATTATACCAGGCATTTACGAAGGATGAGGCTGGTGTATCGAAAAGCACAGGAAGAGTTAATTCTATTGTTGAAACAACACCTTGGGAATCAGCTTCGGATTGCATCAGCAGAAGCGGGAATGCACCTGGTGGCCTGGTTGATGAGCAATCAGGATGCCACAGCTATCGCACTAAAAGCAAGAGCAAGCGGTGTCTTTATCTATGCTGTGGATGAGCTGGCGATAGATTTTAAGCACCCCAAAGCCTTGATTATTGGTTTTACCGGATTTAGCCATCAGCTCATGGAAGCAGCAGTGCTGATGTTGAAAAGCATTTTGGAAGAAGAATAAATTCAACCATGATTTATTCCTAAATTATGTATAATATTGATTTCTCGTAAATTATCGATTAGCGCAATCAAATGAATAGAAGTCATTTTTTAGATTATTTAAAAGGCATAGCCATATTTTTAGTGGTTTGGGGCCACTCCATACAGCATTTTAGTACAGGTTACGAGACTTCGGAGAATGGCTTGTTTATGTTCATTTATTCCTTCCACATGCCTTTATTCATGACGATCAGCGGCTTTCTATTCGCTTTCAGTAAGAAAAGGAAGGAGCTGGAACTGATGGTCAAAACAAAAGCGACTCAGTTGTTGATCCCTGTATTCAGCTGGGCAATTCTTATGGTCGTGCTTTCCTATTATAAAGAGCTGTTTTCCACTGATCTGAAACATGGTGTCCTCCTTTTTATTAAATCTTATATCAGTATTCTTCCCTACTATCTATGGTTTTTATGGGCACTTTTTGTGATTTCCATATTAGTTTCAGTGATCGCCAGTAAGTTTAAGGATAGGGTCACCTTACATATTCTTGTATTTGGCTTGCTACTGTGTTTAACGGATCGATTTGGCCTGATGTACATCAAATTCATGTACCCATATTTTCTATTTGGCTATTTTTACAACCTGTACCGCGAGAAGTTTGTCGCCTGGGAAAAGCCGCTGACTTATTTGAGTTTTGTAGTCTTTCCTGTTTTATTGGTTTTCTTTTGGGCTAAAGAAGATCTGATCTATCAAAGTGGCATGTCTATATATAAGCCAGAAGTACTCAAAGTAGTCCTGATTTCATTGAAGCGATACGTGATTGGATTTACAGGTATGGTAGTGGTCGTAACGATTTTAAAGAGAGTGCTTTACTTCCCAAAATTCACCTTTATTACTAAAATGGGTACACTGAGTTTAGGGATCTATATTATTCAAACCATTCTCTTTCAAGGAATAGACATTTTTGCACCGGTCAGTACGATGAACGATTACCTCTATACTTTTGGGTATACGCTGGCATTGTCGGTAGTCATGGTTGTGATCTGTATGTACCTGACTTCGATCATCAGCAAAATTCCAGTGATTGGAAAAGCCTTATTTGGAGGGCGATATTAAATATAACCCCCAAATTAATACGGCTTATGGGTTATTTTTATGGAGCGGATTGAAAAACATTAAATGGGATAGACCTACCTTTTAGTTTTAAAGTAATTACACCATGTGCCGGAACTTCATAGCTCAATTGTTTGGATTTAGCTGTTGGTAAATCCTGGTGCTTCCATAAATCACGGACCTGATAAGGCTTCGAAGTATCGATTCCTAAACTATCCGGTTCAAAGCTAATGCTTGCCGACTGTTTGGACCTGTTGAATAGGGTTACCGCAACTTCTCCGCTCATGGTAGAAATCAATGGTTTTGCCCAAACTTCCAGATCTCCTGTTTTTTTCAACCTGCGGGATTGATAACCTAGTGGATCCTGATTGAGCGCGATGATCTCCTTATTGGTTACGAGTTTTAAACTTTCTTTAGACATCGTTCTTAAATCATTCCCTAACAATAGGGGAGAGTTGAGGATACACCACATGGTAAAGTGTGATTTGTCTTCTTCTGCACTCATGCCGCGGCCCACTTGCAGCATGTCCATATCATTGACATGCCCCGGAGAACTGTATTTCCATAAATCTGCATTTTTATCGATAATATGTAGAATGGATTCAAATTTATTGTCAATGTCTCCTGAAATACGCCATGAATCTGCGATATTCACTGCCCAGATTCCTGGAAACTGCCAGCGGCAGATGTTAAAAATAACCCCAGGTTTTATACTTTTAATATGGTTTGCAATTTGTGTGTAGCGGATCTCTTCATTTAATTTCAACTGCTCTCCACCACACCAATCGATTTTGATAAAATCATAACCCCAGGTGTTCAGCATCAGGTTTAAATCCCGTTCATCATGACCATACAATCCTGAACCTACGCCTACAGTATCTTTATCCCAGATGGACGCACAGGTGTTTATCCCTGCCTCCGCATAAATTCCTGCTTTCAAACCCTTGCTATGGATATAGTCGGCAACTGTTTTCATGCCATTAGGAAAACGTCCGGAATGAACCAATAATTCTCCTTTTTCATTTCTGCCTCCGAAAAAACCATCGTCAATATTTACAAAATGATACCCTGCTGCTTTAAGTCCGGTGGAGATCATGAAATCAGCCTGGGCTTTGATGATCTTTTCATCAATTGCGACACGGAAATTATTCCAGCTGGACCAGCCCATAATCGGTGCTGTCGGTTTTGAAGTTTTAGTTTGTGCAGTAAGATCTGTGCTAAAAAAAGAGAGTAAAAGAAGGAAAGAAAAAACTAAGGATAAAGGTTTACGCTGCATTGATGTAAAGGTTTATGAGGCTAATATAGAAATTAAAAGGATTTGATTTAAAAAGGGTGGTTTTTATACTAGTTCCGAAACTCAGAAAGGAAGTCAAACAGGCTTAGCTCTGCTGGAATTTGAAGCTTCTTCCTTAGTCGGTAGCGACTGATTTCAACCCCTCTTGGCGAGATCTTCATCAGTTGTGCAATTTCCTTGGTAGACAGCCCCAGTTTTAAATAGGCCGCTAATTTCAAGTCGTTATTGGTCAGGTTGCTGTATTCCGCTTTTAAATCCTCCAGGAAATTGGCATGTACCTTATCAAAGTAGATAGAGAACTGCTCCCAGCTTTCTCCGTTTTTTTCTTCGGAAGACAACAGCCTGATGATTTTTCTTAAATTATAAAGGTTCTCATCGGAAGGAATATTGGTATTTAATTTACTGAGGTCGTTTTTGATTTTCGTGATCAATTCCTGTTTTTGAACCAGGTGCATAGAAGTAGAGGCCAGTTCAGAATTTTTGATCTCTATTTCCGTGATCAGCCTTTCATTTTTAAGTTTAATAATCTCCTGTTCAGATTTATCGATTTCCAGCTGGTGCAGGTATTTCATTCTGTCCTGTTCTTTCAGGAATTCCTCCCGCTGTTTTAAAAACTTCTTTTGCTGTCTTTTATAGATTAAAAAGATCAGCCATACCGCAAGTGCAGCATAAAATAAGTAGGCATAAATGGTTTGATACCAGGGTGGTAGAATCACAAATTCGTAGTTCGTAACCGCAGATTCTTCCCCGAAATTATTCCGGGCCTTTACCTGAAAAGTATAACTGCCATAGGGTAAATTGGTATAGTCTTTTTCCGTTTTTCTACTATACTCAGACCATTTACTATCGAATCCTTTCAGGTAATAACTGTAGGTAATATTGGTCTGGTTTTTCTGCAATACTGCTGCAAATTCAAAATGGAAAGAATTGGAACTGTATTTAATTTCCGGGATATGCTGCTGTGTTTTCAGGTCGTTCACTTCTCCGTAATAACCGGCAAAAAGCAGGCTGTCGGTCTTGCCAATGGCTTTTACCACATTGATGCGGACTACTGGTTTACTGAGGCCTTTTAAGTACTTTTCATAATTGATGTGGTAAAATCCCTTCTGTGAACCCACCAGAATATTGTTTTTATTGATCGGGTTGACATGCTCAAATCCGCTCACCAGTTTCCCATTCATTTCCGGAATATAGATGAGCTTCGGTTTGCCGGAAGAGAAATCACAGACCCCTAATTTCTTGTCCTGCACAAACCAGACATTCCCATCTGGATCTTCTTTTAAATAGCGGATGTATAAGTCGCCGAAAACGGAATTGAACAATGGGGAGGGTTCAAAACGGTCGCTTTTCTTATTGTATTCATAAATGCCTTTTTCTGTGCTGACAACTACACGGCCTTTCACTCGGTAAACATGGTTATTATAAGTAGAAGGGAGCTGATCTGCCTGGGTGTACAGCTTGATTTTCGGTGCATTTGCTGTGCTCAGGTCAATTCGGTATACGCCTTTATAGGGTTGTGAAGCCCAGATCACCTGATCTTTGTCTACAGTGGTAAACCTCGCTGATTCATTAAAACCTTCAATTTTTCCGATCGGGGATAAGGCTTCATTAAAAATATCGATGCCATTGTAATTGCCCGCCAATATGACCGGCTTTCCTTGAAGCTGGTAGCTCAAAAAGTTCCAGTAACCTTTGCCCTCCGCGAATTTAACAGCGCTATTGCCTTTAACCTCAAAAGCACCTTCGTGTTTTCCAAGCAGCAGGCGATCATTTACGATATTCATGCCCCAGGCTTGTCCTTCAGAATGCTCCAGGAATTTAAAATTATCTTGCAGCAAGCTGATGTCGGCACCAGGTTTTACCGGGATTTTAAAGAGTGAACCGGAAAGGCCAAGGTAAAGGTTGTCCTGGTACAGCATGGAAGTATGGCCTACACCTTCACTGAAAACCTCTGGATTCAGGTGCCTGATCGCATCATTATTTGCGATGAAATCAATGCCATTGTTCAGTCCGAGCCAAATGTTTTGCTGCTTGTCTTTCAGCATACTCAAGATCACATTACTCTGGAGACCTAGTTTTCTGGAAAAATTATAAAGAATGTCGCCTCTTTTGTTGACGATGTAACAGCCGCTGATATTGGTGGCCACCACCAGCATGTCGTTATTCAAACGGAAGGCTTTGGCGACTTGTTTGTTGCTGTATTTTTCCGACTTATAGCCCGGTAATTTGCTTAAAGTATTGTTGCTGATGGTGTATAGTCCATGCTGCCAGCTGGACAATAACAGCGTATCTGGCGTGTAAGCAGATATAGAGGTCGCCCAAAATCCCCCTTCAGGGATCGCATTATTTAAAAAAGGAAGCCATTGCTGGTCTTTATATTGCAGCAGTCCTTTCTTTTTATCCTGTGCGATAATGGTTTTATTGGCCATTCCCAGGAAGATCCATTCCGATTCATTTGGGTAGACCGTGATTTTATTTCCAGCCAATTTGAAGATGCGTTTTCCGGAGCGGAAGAACACTTCATTGTTGAGGGCCACGATGTCCCAGATGTCGGCAAAAGATCGGTCGGCAACAGGAATTTTATCAATCAGGCTGTGGTATTGCAATTTCCCATTCTCCGCAGGAGAAAAATACCCGAAATCACCTTGTGCACCAACGTATATTTTATGGTCGTCCGCAATAGCGAGGGAGCGGACGATTGTTTTATTGGAGATGGGATAGGTCTTCCAGTACGTTCCATCAAAGCTGAGCAGCCCTTCATTATTGGCAAAATAAAGCATGCCATTCCGGTCCTGCTGGATCGCCCAGTTTTGAGTGCCCGCACTGTAAGCCGTTTTTTCATAATGACTGATATCCGGTAAGCCAATTGGATTTTGTCCGAATGAAAAGCTGCTGAAAAGAAAAAAAAGGAAAGTGAATAGCTGGTTTAGTTTGGTCATAATGGTCGAAATAAAAATAGCTATAAATTGTAGAGTTTTCTTGGTTTAGGAAAAAAAACCTTGTTTCTAGCTATTTTATCGAGGTATGATGTAGTATTGATGTACCCCTAAAAACACTGTGGAAAGGAACACTTGATACCTTTACCCTTCAACAAACCAAATATAAACTTTATGAAATTTCTAAAATCTTCGTACCAGGTGAAGACCTTGTACCTGCCGGTTTTGCTGGCTTCGTTTTTAATTTTCGGCTGTAAGAAAAAAGAAGGAGAACTTGGAGAAGCGGCAAAAGCTTCCTTTAAGGTGACTCAGGTTACAGGCAAAGCGAATACCTTTTTACTGCAAAGTACTTCAGAAAACGCTTACCGGTATCAATGGGATCTGGGCGATGGACAAGGGCTTTCGGCGGGTACTGCAAATAAGGAAGCTTACTTCTTAAAAAAGGGGGATTATAATGTGAAACTCTATGCTTATGGTCAGGGTGGTTATGATATCGCTACGGCAAAAGTTACGGTGGCTAATGATGACCTTTCTCCAATTTTAAACAGTGAGACCTTTAAAAAACTGATCGCTCATTCCTGGAAATTGGATCCAAATTCCCTGGCGCCAATTACGGTAGGTACGGAGAACAATCCTGCAGAATATTTTGGTGGTGGTTCATTAGCGGCTTGTCAGGCAGATGATGTTTATACTTTCTCTTTTGTAAACAATGATTTTAAGATTACTTACAATGCGAATGGGGCAACCTTTAATGCGGGAAATGTGCAGCCGAATTATGCCTGCGGCGCTGACCGTTCTTACAGCAATGTTTCCTTTAACTATTCTACGGTAGTTGCAGGTGCTGGTTTAGCGACGATTACCCTTCCGGGAGCTGTTCCTACTCAATTTATCGGTGTCACTGATGTGAGTTCGAATAATTATAGGATCATCTCGATCACAGATACAGAAATGGTCCTTAGAGGTGGAAAAGCCAATGAAACCGTGTTTCAGTTCCGCTTTGTGAAGCAATAACCCCTTTTGTTTAAGTTTTAAAAATAAAGAAATGAGAAGAATTATACAATTAATAGTCTTTTTGATCGGTACCTGTTTTTTGCAGGAGGCTAATGCCCAGCGTTGGTCTGTATCTGGAAAGGTAACCGACCCAACCGGCGTTCCTATGCCCGGTGTATCTGTATTGCTGAAAGGCTCAACTGTAGCCACTTTATCCGATGGAAATGGCAGCTATACCCTAAGTATTCCTGAAAAAAGTTCCATCCTGGTCTTTAGCTATATCGGCTCGAAAACCAAAGAAGTAGTGGTTTCAAAAGCAGGAGTGTACAATGTGACGATGGAAGATGCCGCAAACGACCTGAATGAACTGGTGGTAGTCGGCTATGGTAGTCAGCGGAAATCAAGTGTAACCGGATCTATCTCCACACTGAACGACAAGGAATTATTACAGAGCCCGGTGGGCGATTTAAGTAATGCATTAGCCGGGCGTGTTCCGGGGGTAATTACCAAGCAGCCAGCAGGTGAGCCTGGTGCAGATGCAGCGCAGATTTACATCAGGGGTAACGCCACTTTCGGCAATGCCACAATGGAGCCATTATTTGTGATCGATGGTATCGTGCGTTCCTTCCGTGATTTTTCACAAATGGATGCGAATGAAATTGAATCGGTGAACGTCTTAAAAGATGCCTCTTCTGCTGCAATTTTCGGTGTGAAAGGTGCGAATGGGGTGGTGTTAGTGACTACTAAGCGTGGTAAAATAGGTAAAGTGAGTGCCAGTTATACCATGAATTATGGGGTGTCGCAAGTGACCAGACTGCCTAAAAATCTAGGCTCTTATGAGTACGCGGTTTTGTTTAACGAGGCAAAACTGAACGACAATCCAAATGCAACTCCTGAGTTTTCTCTGGAAAGACTGGATGGTTTTAGAACAGGTTCAGATCCTGAATTGTATCCAAATACCAATTGGATGGATTTAGTACTTGGTGGAACTGCACCAAGAATGCAGCATAACGTTTCCCTGAGCGGTGGTACAGAAAAGGTGAAATATTTCACTTCATTGGGGTATTTGAATGAAGATGGTTTGTATAAATCATTGAATTACAAACGCTATAACGTGCGGTCTAATTTAGATATTCAGGTGACCAATACGACTCGTTTCTCTGTGGATTTGTCTGGCAGAATGGAAAACAGACAAGCACCGCCTTCAGGTGGAATATTTGAACACACTTTGCGTAATCCGCCGATTTACCTGGCAAAATTCGCAGACGGACGTTTAGCTAGCCCGGGCTCTTACCCAAATCCATTGGCAATGATCTCTGAAGAAAGCGGTTACAACAGAACTTCCAGCAATTACCTGCTGAGTAATTTTCAATTGGTTCAGGACATTCCTGGCGTAAAAGGATTGTCTGTAAAAGGGGTGATGGCATTTGACCGCAACTTCAGCTACAACAAAACCTGGAATGCATTCGTGCCTTTATATGTGAAAAATGCAGACGGAACTTTTGAGAGTTCTGCACCTTCAAAATCTTCTCTTTCTAAAGATTTTGGTGAGGGACAAGCCTTAGAATTTCAGGCACATTTAAACTATGAAAACCGTTTCGGTAAACATGGAATTTCTGCCCTTGCTTTATTCCTGCAAAAGGAAAATCAGAGCAGCGGTTTGCGTGGCGCCAGAAACTCTTATACCAGTTCTGCATTGGAGCTGATCAATTTTGGCCCGGCAGAGAATGAAGTGCTTTCTGATCGTGAAGATAAAACAGGTTTAAGAAGTGCGGCAGTACGTGTGAATTATGATTACGACAATAAATACTTTATCCAGGGTAGTTTAAGACGCGATGAGTCCGAAAACTTTGCTCCTGGTAAAAGAACAGGTTATTTCCCGGCAGTATCTGCAGGTTGGTTAGTAACGGCAGAGGATTTCATGAAAGGGATTAAAGCAATTGATTACTTAAAAATCAGGGGATCTTATGGTCAGCTGGGCAGTGATCGTATCCCTAGTCGATTTGGGTATTACAACAGGTATGATCTAGTGCCAAATAATTATCCTTTTGGCGGTACGCTATCCAATGGCTTAATGCCAGGTGCTGTAGCCAACGCCGATGTAACCTGGGAGACTTCCACTAAAACAGATATTGGTTTTGAAACCAGGTTCCTGAACAACCTGATCGGTGTGGATTTCACTTATTTCAATGAAGAACGTAAAAACATTCTGGCCACAAGAAGTTTATCCGTGCCCTTGTCTTTTGGAGCGAACCTGCCTACGGAGAATATTGGAAAAGTACGGAATAGGGGTGTCGAATTGGTGTTGAGCCATAACAACAGGCTATCCAATAACTGGTCATACTTCCTGAGCGGTAATTTGACTTATGCAAAGAATAAGATTATTGAAGCCGCAGAAGCTTCGAATGTTCCTCCAGGGAAGAAAATAACTGGTCGCCCGAACGGTGGTCAGTATGGCTATAAAGCAATTGGCATTTTTAAAGATATGGAGGATTACAACAACTCTCCTAAAACCAGTGCCTTTATGTCTTCGACCGGGCCTGGCGACATCAAATATCAGGACATCAGTGGCCCGAATGGTGTTCCAGACGGTATCATCGACGATTTTGATGTGACATATTTAGGAGGAGGCTCTCTACCTGAAATCATGTACGGTATCAGTGGAGGTGTGAATTACAAAGGTTTTGAGGTCAGCTTTTTATTACAGGGTGCGGCAAGATCTCAGCAGATGCTGACCCAGAATTCTGCATGGGCATTTTATAATAGCGGAACGGTAACGGAAGAATGGCTGGACAGATGGACGCCTGATAATACCAATGCCAGCTTACCAAGGTTGGGACTCAATGCCAATGGAAACAATTATGTAACCAGCAGCTTCTGGTTAAAAAATGCAAGTTACCTGAGGTTAAAGAACGTAGAAGTTGCTTATACCTTCAAGAATGAGTTTTTAGCGAAGCTGAAATTAACCGGGGTAAGGGTGTATGCAAATGGACAAAACCTGTTTACCATCACGGATATGAAGAATGTGGATCCTGAAAATACCAGCAGTTTAGGTTGGTACTATCCACAGCAAAAGATCTTCAATTTTGGGTTAAATGTTCAGTTCTAAGCCCTGCGGTATAAATAATAATTCATATTAAATCAGCATATATTATGATGACTAGAAAAATAAAATGGCTAATCTGCTTCGCATTTGTCGCTTCAGTAGCCTATTCCTGTAAAAATGTATTAGATGTAAAGCCTACCAATTTCGTGTCTGATGAAGCTGTTTTTAAAGACATTACTTTAACCAATCAGTTTGTCACCAATATTTATTCGAGTTTATTGAGCGGTTTCGACCGCCGTGATGCCGGATTGGGACAGGATTGGTCGGTCGGTTTTGGCTTGCTGGATATGGCAACCGACGACATTGAAGGGCATGCTTCCCTAAATGTAAACCTGATCCAGGCCGGAGATTTGAACAGCTCTAATTTTAACTTCTCTACAGAAATGTGGCAGGCCAATTATGTGCTGATCAGAAAGGCAAATATCTTATTGGCTAGAATTGACGCAGTGCCGACAACAGAGACGGCATTGAAAGCCAGATTAAAGGCTGAAGGACGTTTCCTGCGTGCTTTTGGTTATGCAGAGCTGATCAAAGCATTTGGCGGCGTACCTTTAATTGTCACAGAGCAAAAGATTTCTGAGGATCTGGAAGTACCGAGAAATTCTTATGAAGAATGTGTTAAATTTATTGTAGCAGAATGCGATGCTGCGGCGGCTGATTTGCTCCCTATCTATGGTGAATCTGACCTGGGCCGTGCTACTAAAGGTGCCGCATTGGCACTTAAAGCAAGGGTTTTACTCTATTATGCAAGCCCGCTGAACAATCCTGCAAACGACCAGACGCGCTGGGCAGATGCCGCTAAAGCAGCAAAAGAGGTGATGAATCTGAATGTGTATGATACCCATCCTGACTTCTATCGTCTTTTTATGGACAAGCAAGGGAATAAGGAAGTGATTTTTGCCAAAAAATATGGCAGACCGGGCAGGATTCATGAAACTGCCTGGAAACTGGCGATGAGTATTGAAGCGCCTTCTGTAATTGGTGGCGCCTGGGGTGGTTTTCATGCCACTCAAAATCTGGTTGATTGTTATGAGATGAAAGATGGTAAATCCATCAATGATCCTTCCAGCAGCTATGTGAAAAATGACCCATATAAGGACCGCGATAGCCGTTTGGACAAATCCATATTGAGAAATGGATCAAGCTGGAAAGGGGTAACCGTAGAAACGTTTGAAGGTGGAAACGCCAATAAAGTCTCTAACGGCGACCGTACCAAAACCGGTTATGGCTTGAAGAAGTTCATTGATGAGAAGTATGTGACTGCTGCTGATGTATACCAAGGTGCGGATAACGACTGGATATTTATGCGTTATGCAGAGATCTTATTGATTTATGCAGAAGCACAAAATGAAGCTGTAGGTCCTGATGGAACAGTATTGGAAGCGATCAATAAGGTGAGAAAAAGAGCGGGACAGCCAGACCTGACCGCAATGAGTAAAACTCAGATGAGAGAAAAAATCATCAATGAGAGAAGAGTGGAACTGGCTTTTGAAGAACACCGTTTTTATGATGTGCGCAGGTGGAAACTAGGATCTACTTATTTCAATCAGCCAGTAAGGAAAGTGAAAATCATTAAAAATAACGATGGCAGCTTTGTGTATACAGATGAGATTTTGGAAAACAGACAGTTCAAAGAGCACTATAACCTGCTGCCAATTCCTCAGATTGAATTGGAGAGAAACAGAAAATTAGTGCAGAATAAAGATTATTAACCATTAATTGGATATCATGTTTAGAAAAAGATTAGCTGTTGTATTATGCTTCGCTTTCCCCTTTATCGCCGCAGCTCAGGATGTAAAATCCGGGGCTGCGATTAAAGTGGCAGTGAAAAAGGAAGGAGCTGGATATCAGCTGATGCGTGATGGGAAACCGTATTATATAAAAGGAGCAGGGGGAACGGGCTATATGAGCCGCATTGTCGCTTATGGAGGGAACTCTGTGCGAACCTGGGATACCAAAAACGGGAAGCAGATTTTAGATTCTGCACAGAAATATGGACTTACGGTATTGATGGGTTTGCCGGTTACCGCAGAGCGTCACGGTTTTAATTACGATGATCCGGCAGCAGTAAAAAAACAGTTTGAAAAGGTTCGTGCGGAAGTGCTGAAGTTCAAAGATCATCCGGCATTATTGGCCTGGGGGATTGGCAATGAGCTGAACCTTTCTTACAAAAACCTGAAGGTTTGGGATGCCGTGAATGAGATCGCTAAAATGATCCATAAAGAAGATCCGAATCACCCGGCCAGTACGGTATTGGCAGGCATCAATAAAAAAGAAGTGGACTATATTAAGGAGAATGCCAAAGCGGTTGACATTTTATCCATCAACACTTATGCTGGCCTGACAGAACTCCCTCAGCAAATTGCTAAGCTGGGTTGGGAAGGTCCGTATATGGTGACAGAATGGGGGCCGACTGGTCATTGGGAAGGTTTAGAGACTTCCTGGAAAGCACCGATAGAAGAATCGAGCAGCGAGAAAGCCGCGGTTTATAAAAGAAAGTACTTGTATGGGATCGCAAATGACAAAGAAAAATGCCTGGGTTCTTACGTATTTTTATGGGGACAGAAGCAGGAAAGAACACCTACCTGGTACGGAGTTTTCACAGAAAAAGGGGAAGAATCTGAGGTGGTAGATGTGATGCAATTCCTGTGGTCGGGGCATTATCCGACAAACAAAGCGCCTCATATTTATGCTTTTCAACTGGATGGCCAAATGGCACTGAACAGCGTGCATTTAAAGGCTGGTGGAAGTTATGAAGCGGTAGTGGATGCCATAGATCCAGATAAAGATCAATTGACGTACCGCTATGAAATGCTGCCAGAGGCGACAAAAGTAGGAGAAGGTGGAGATTATGAAGAAAGGCCTTCCGCAGTTTCCGCTGACCTTAAACCAATGGGAAATGGAAAGGTTCAGGTGACTGCACCTGCCGGGAAGGGCGCTTACCGTCTTTTTGTTTATGTGACCGATGGCCACAATAATGTTGGTACAGCAAATATTCCTTTTTATGTCAACTAATAAACTATTAAATTCAAGCGTATGAAACCTTTATTCAATAAATACAGCTGGCTGCTGGTCTTCCTGATTCCTTTAATGGTCTATTGTAAAAAGCCAGATAAACCTGTTGTTTTGTCGAACTTACAGTTGTCGGTGGAATTGCAGAATGATGGTTCAGGATTGGTTAAAGTGACGGCTACTGCGGAGCAGGCAGACCGTTATTATTTTAGCTTCGGCATTAGTGATAACGAAGAAGCCGTTCGTACGACCGATGGAAAAGCCAGTTTTACCTACACAGCCAGTGGTGCTTATGTGGTAAAGGTGACCGCTTATGGCCCAAATAACAGCTCTGCTGTAGTCACGAAAAACATTGATGTAGTGGTTGCCAATGGCGATGCAGGTTATGTGACACCAGAAAGTTATCCGGGAATGAAGCTGTCCTGGAAGGATGAGTTTACCGGTACTGCATTGAATACCGCAGACTGGACACAAGAGATTGGCAATGGCACCGATGGCTGGGGTAATGCAGAACTCCAATATTACCGAAAGGAAAATACCAGCATTGCCGATGGTTACCTGACGATTACTGCAAAAAAAGAAGCTTTTGGCGGTTTTCAGTATACCTCTTCAAGGTTGAAAACTCAGTACAACAAGAGCTTTAAATACGGAAGGTTAGACATCCGCGCGAAGCTTCCAAAAGGGCAGGGGATCTGGCCTGCAATCTGGATGCTAGGTGCCAATATTGACGAGAAAAAATGGCCGTATTCCGGCGAAATTGACATTATGGAATTAGTGGGCGGAGGGCCAGGAAAAGACAATACGGTATATGGTACGATTCATTACGACAATGATGGGACTTATGCACATATAACCAAATCTTACGCTTTGCCGAAAGGTGATTTCTCTGAAAAGTTCCATGTGTTTTCATTGTTGTGGGATGAAACAAAACTAACCTGGTTGGTGGATGATGTGGCCTTTTATACGCAGGACATTACCGCTGCAACATTCAATGAATTTCATGAGCCGTTTTTTATCCTGCTGAACGTAGCAGTGGGTGGAAGATGGCCGGGAAGCCCTGATTCTGCTACTTCATTCCCTCAAAAGATGATGGTAGATTATGTGAGGGTCTTTCAAAAACAATAATTATTTGACTGAATGATACAATGTAGCTATTCGCCAGTTCTTTGAATCGTAGTTTGTAAACTTGAAGTCGCAAAATGCGACATCAAGCTGAGGAGAGAGCAGAAAAAAAATGCCCCCGGAAAGCAGTTAACTTTCTAGGGGCATTGGCAAAATAACACCCGTTTTACATTAAAAACAGGAATGATTATTTTGCTTTACTGGAGTTTTCGAGTGCGTCTTTGTAATAATTTGCGTTCCACAGTTGATAACGGTTAAACTGCTGTTTCAGGCGATTCTGAAATGAGGTCCAATCTCTGCTTTCCTTGCTGCTCCAAACTACTTCACTTAAAGCAGACATCCTTGGGAAGATCATATACTCTATTTTGGAAGGGTTGTTCATATACTCCGTCCACACATTGGCTTGTGCACCAAGAATATATTTTCTGGATTCAGCAGGCAGAGCAGCAGGAATAGGCTCATAGCTGTACACTTTTTCTAAAGTAGTCAAACCTGGCATCGTTAAGGAGTCTCTTTTGGCCGTTTGGGCGTAATCAAAATACATATAATTTCCAGGGGTCATGATCGCATAATGGTTTTGTTTGGCTGCTTCAATTCCTCCTTCTTCACCGCGCCAGCTCATTACTGTTGCATTAGGAGCAAGGCCACCTTCTAAAATCTCGTCCCAACCGATAATGCTTTTCCCTTTTTTATTGATGTATTTCTCCATGCGCTGTACAAAATAGCTTTGTAATTCATGCTCGTCTTTCAGCTGATGGTCTTTCATGCGCTGCTGACATTTCGGGCATTTCTTCCAGCTGGTTTTCGGACATTCATCACCACCGATGTGAATGTATTTGGCTGGGAAAAGTGCCGCTACTTCGTCCATGACATCCTGAAAGAAGGTAAAAGTCTGCTCATTTCCTGCACAGAAAACTTCGTCAAAAACACCAAAGGTTTCCTGAACTTTGTATGGTCCGCCGGTACAACCTAAATAACTGTAGGCGGTTAATGCTGCCGAAGCATGACCTGGCATTTCAATTTCAGGAATCACCGTAATGTATCGGTCAGCAGCATATTTAACTACAGCTTTGATTTCCTCCTGGGTGTAAAATCCTCCGTGAGGGATATTGGTATTTCCATTGCCTGGCAGGAAACCCGTGATGGTTCCTTTACGTTTCGAGCCTATTTCCGTCAACTTTGGATACTTTTTAATTTCAATTCTCCAGCCCTGATCGTCTGTTAAATGCCAGTGGAAATAGTTCATCTTGTGCAGCGCCAGGTAATCAATGTATTTTTTTACAAAAGACACTGAAGAAAAATGACGGGCTACATCCAGGTGCATCCCTCGGTATTGGAATCTTGGTTCATCTTTGATTTTCACAAAAGGAACCACTAAAGTTTTGCCTTTTCCGTTCGGATCAAGCAACTGAATCAAGGTCTGAACGCCGTAAAAAATACCTTCTTCGGTAGCCGCGCTAATGAAAACACCTTCCTTTTTTACTTCAAGAGAGTAGTTTCCAGTAGTTTGATT
Source organism: Pedobacter polysacchareus (assembly GCF_019802255.1). GTDB lineage: Bacteria > Bacteroidota > Bacteroidia > Sphingobacteriales > Sphingobacteriaceae > Pedobacter > Pedobacter polysacchareus. The sequence goes on from NZ_JAHYSS010000005.1 coordinate 614,875, forward strand.
AGTTTCAGCAGGTTTACTGCTTTCAGCGACTTTGCTGGTTTCACCTGTTTTTCCGGTTTTATGGTTCAGCGCAAGGTAGATGCCTGGTGTGGCATTTGTCTTACTTTGTTTCAAACTAAACCCATAAAACTGGCTTAAATAAGCATTTAAAAAGGAGGCTGATTTTTCTAAACCTTGCTGCTTAAAGACCACAGGAGTTTTGTCAGACAAATTAAAAGCACCCTTGGAAGTACTATTGACTTCCAGGGGTTGAGGTATGATATTAAATTGGGCATGTAGTTCTGCTTTTAACAGCAGCAATGTAAAAAGGCAAAGCAGGAATTTGTTCATTTGTGTGTGTTTAACGCTATTGAATTATAATTTATTAAAGTAAAAGTCATCGCCATAAGCGGTTCCGGCAACTGGCTTGTACATGTAAACGGTGACTGACGAATTGGTGGCACCTGTAGTGAAAGTCACGGAAGAATTGGTATAGCTCGTAGCGGTAATTGCCGTGTTTACGGCAGCACCACCATAGTTTTTAACACCGAACATCGCAGATTGTCCTGCAGTACTTACCTTTCCATAACCTCCAAAAACGTAAGTCGTATTAGGGCTCAGACCGGTAATCACTTGTTCCAATGAAGTTTCGCCACCTTGCTGTCTGATCGCTTTAGCACCAGATCTGAAATTGGTCGTCACTACAGCGGTATTGCCTGCTGGATTCCAGTTGCCCCATGGTGCCAGCGCAGCATCCTCAAAACCAGGATTACCAAGCACAGGGACTTCCTTATACACCCGGATATAATCTACATTCATGTTAAAAGGAAGATCCGCATTGGTAATGGCTCCAGGCCATCCTGCACCACCAGATTGATTTAAAATCAGGTAAAACGGCTTGTCGAACGGCCATTGTGAAGAGGTCGCACCGGCAGCTCTGTTATAGGTATACTGCAGGACATTGTTCACATAAAACTGAATGGATGAAGGGCTCCAGATGATGCCATAAATGTTATAATCTGCAGTGTTGTAAGCCGTCGTTTTGGTTGCGGAACTGCCGCCTGATGGTCCGGTAACTGATCCATTGTGAATCGTTTGGTGAACCGAATTCTCATAGTTTACATGTTCCATGATGTCTATTTCACCACTGTTTGGCCAGTCGCCATAAGAAACCGGTGTTTCCGGCATCATCCAGATCGCCGGCCATGAACCTTGTCCTTGTTTAAACTTTGCCCTGACTTCCACTTTTCCATATAAGAAGCTGAACTTTGTGGAAGTCTGAATACCTCCTGAATGGTAGGGAACCGGATCGCCGGGGATCACCGCATTGTCCATTCTCAATACCAGATCGGTTCCATTCTGAGCCACATAATCTGACGTTGAGGTCAGGTATTTTGCCCATGCTGGAGACCACCTCGGACTATAAGTCCATTTGCTGGCATCGAAACTGCCAGTACTGTTGAATTCATCAGAAAAAACAAGGTCCCAGGAAGAGCTTAGGGTAGCAAGTGCGGCTGTATTTTGTACAGCAACAGTGCTTGCCTGGTTTTTACTAGCGGGTAGATCCGGACTTTGCTGCAGCGCTTTTGAACAGGAAAACAGTAGGATGGAGCTGCCCATCAGGAGGTTCATCATTTTCATAATTCTAGGTTTAAGGTTTATATTGATTTATGGTTTATTTAATGATAGGCAATGGCGACCAGTAAAATTCATGTGTCAAATCGTTTGGTTTACCTTTTAATGGCAGCTCTGAAGGATCACGATCTGCGGCAGCTTTGGCTACAGTCTCCGTTCTGATCAGGTCAAACCATCTGGCAGCAGGCTCCGGACCGGCAAATTCCCAGCCTTTTTCTGCGACTACTGCATTTCTAAAATCTGCTTGGTTTAATCCTTTAGCTAATTCTCCTAAACCTGCTCTGTTTCTGACTTCATTGACAGCCTGGTAAGCGGTCTCATCTGGTCCTCCAGACGACATTGCTTTTGCTTCTGCATAAGTTAACAGTACTTCCGCATAGCGAATCATGTACACCGTTGCACTTCCCCACCAATCCTTCAGTTTATGGGTAGCCGGATCATAAGACTCATCATCTCTGTATTTTAAGAAATAAGGATGCTTGTGCGTCAGTTTAGTATAATCTACTGCTTTAGCTGGATCATTACCTAAGAAGTAAACCATTTGGTAAGTGGCCTCTTTTCTTGGGCCTGCAGGGAATTTATTGTAGAATGCGATCTCTCCGAAAGCCTCGTCCCATCCACCTTCTTCACCAGGGGCAAAGTTCGGAGGTCCCATCTGACTGCCATTACCCCAGTTGTCCCCGTAATCCCAGATGCTCGGCATGTTTTTATTGTAGTAACAGGCAAATACCGCTTCTTTATTGAACCTGGAATCTTTATCCCAAAGGTCTGAATACGCATTAACAAGTCCATAACCCCAGGTTGCTTTACCATCTATCACTTCTTTGGCTTTTTTAGCGGCGAGGTCATATTTATCGGTTTGTTTCAATGGCCAGCCAGCCATAGTCAGGTATACATTGGCCAGCAATGCTTTCGCGGAACCTCTTGTAGGCAGAATATCCGTGCTGCCTTGTCGTCTTGGACCCGACCAGGCATCTGGCAGCATCGTTTCTGCTTTCTGCAGATCTGCAATCACTACATTATAGATTTCCTGTGGAGAAGCATTGTTTTGCGGCTCCAGATTTGCCTGCAGCGGCATCGGTACTGCACCCCAGGTACGGGTCAGGAAAAAATACGACATGGCGCGATAAAAATAACCTACACCAGCTGAGTTGTTCCGCTGTACTTCAGTAGCTTCTGTTGCTTTTGGGTAATTCTCAATCAGAGAATTGGAAGATTTGATGGTTTTATAAAAATAGCTCCACCAGATGGACATCCTGTCGTTGGAAGAGTTGGCCTGAAAGGTATCAAAATTAGAGAAACCCATTTTATTCCCACCGGCATGGGTAGTGATGTCATCACTGCCAAAGGTAGTGGCCAGTCCGCCGGTTTGATTCCAGGCCAGGTTATACGTTAAGGAAATACCCAGAGTGGCAGAATTCAGGTCTTCAGCAGTCTTGTAAAAAGTTTGAGGAGTGATGCTCCCTTTCGGATCTTCCTTTAAGAAATCTTTCTTGCAGGAGGAGACAAGCATTGCTGGTAGCAGGAGGGTAACTATGTATTTTTTCATTGGAATGGTTTAAAAGGTTAGATTAAGCATAATGGTGAAGGTTTTTGGAGAAGGGTAGGCCCCTAAATCAATACCAGCATCTGAATCGCTATTCGCGGCAGTTGAACTGGCCTCAGGGTCAAATCCTTTGTATTTAGTGATGGTAAATAAGTTCTGACCACTTAGTGTAAGTTTTGCATTGCCAAATTTCATCATGCTTTTAGGGAAATTATAGGATAAGCTGACGTTCTTCAATCGGGCGTAAGCTGCGTTTTGAAGGAACTGCGTAGATTCGATGTATTCTTTTGCAGTACTCGTCGGATTTGCCCAAACGGAACCTGTATTTTGAGGTGTCCAGTAATCGGCTGCTGCGGCAAGTGTTGGATAGGCGACATCGCTGGTGGCAATTGCTGACGCTGCATAGGTAGCATTGAACATTTTATGGCCATAAGCACCTTGGATAAATACATTCAATTCAAGATTCTTATATCCAAAATTATTGTTGAAGCCCCATTGTACTTTTGGCATGGCATTTCCTGAGATCACCATATCTTCAAAGCCAATCGTCCCATTTCCACTCACATCAGTGTATTTATAATCACCTGCTTTATGTCCATTCTCATTATTTTGGTACACACCTTCCCATGGAATCAGGTAAAATGAACCCAATGGCTGTCCGACCTGGATCACCTGGATAGGGGAATTAATTAAACCACCACCGATTTGGGCGCGTCTGATCATGGTTTGATCACCAAGGCTGACCACCTTATTCTTATTCAGGGCAGCATTAAAGCTGGTGTTCCATTTGAAGTCGGTATGGTCAATGGCATTGAAATCTACCATAAATTCAAAACCTTTGTTGTTCACTGCACCAATGTTTTTTAACAGCGTGCCACCTCCAAGATAATTGTCGATCGGGGTAAACAGCAGCAGATCTGTGGTGTTTTTATTGTAGTAATCCGCTGTGATGTTCAATCTCCTGTTGAAAAAGCTCATATCAACACCGATATCAGTCTGTTTTGTCGTTTCCCATTTGATATCTGGTGTATTTGGATTACCCAGCGTATAACCCTGAAAAGAGGTCGTACTGCCGTAAGAATAATTTACCGGACTCAATAAACCCAAAGTACTGTAAGGGGCAATAGATTGATTTCCAGTTACTCCCCAGCCTGCTCTAAGTTTAAGAGCAGAAAAAACATTGAGTTTTTTGATGAAGGATTCTTCAGATAGGTTCCAGCCTAAACTTGCTGAAGGGAAGTTACTCCATTTATTGTCTCCCTGAAACTTGGAAGATCCATCTCTTCTAATGGTTACTGTGGCCATGTATTTTCCATCATAACTGTAGGCAGCTCTACCCATAAACGATAGGATGGACCATTGAGAATAACCGGATGAAATACTTTGAGCGGTGTTCAAACCCAGGTTATAATATCCGTTGGAAGTAGTGCTTAAACCAGATCCGTTTGCACTAAAGCTACTGGATGTGTTTTGCGTACTCTCTTCCACAGCGGTGATGGTAAGGTCATGTTTTTCATTAATGACTTTATGGAAGGTCAGGACATTGTTGTTCTGGAAGTTGTAATTTTCGGAGAAACTCTGTGCGGATTTCATGTTTCCCTGGGAAATCCAGTTGTTGGTAAGAGAAGCTGCTTTTGACAGGTTCAGGTCTAATCCAAAAGTAGAAGTAAAGGTCAACCAGTCGGTAATGTTATACTTTAGGTTGGCGTTCATAGTGGCCACATTAGCAAACACATTATTGTCGCTTTCCATGCTGGTCATATATGGGTTTGGCCAGATAGGGGACAATCCGTTTCGGTTGTATTGTTTGGTCGCCTCGTCATCATAAACTGGCTCTGTAGGTGCCCAGGCGATGGAAGCCATCACCGGATTCGCTTTCGAAGTTTGCAGTCCGTTGTTTTTTGAATTGATGCGCTGTGCAAAAAGGTTGACTCCCAGGGAGATTTTACTGTTTAACTTCGCCTCCAGATTGGTACGTAATCCAAATTTCTTTTGGTTGGTATTCACCAGTAATCCATCCTGATCAGTATAAAAACCGGAAACATAATATTTTACGTTTTCAGATCCTCCATTTACAGAAAGCTGATGATTTTGGGTGATGGCATCTTTAAAAAGCAGGTCTTGCCAATCTGTTGTTTTACCAGCGTAGGATTCTGGGTTGGGAATTACCGGAGAACCTGCCGCAAGGTTGGCCATATTGGCATAAGTCACCGCATCCATGAGTTTGTATCTTTTCATCGGACTGCTGAAGTTGACGAAACTGTTGTAGGCCACTTTTACGGCACCCGATTTCCCCTTTTTAGTAGTCACAATGACAACGCCATTTGCGCCTCTTGACCCATATATTGCCGTAGCTGAGGCATCTTTTAACACGTCCATCGCTTCAATGTCGTTTACATTGAGGTCCTGGATACCGATACTGCCCAGCGCGACACCGTCTACAATATATAAAGGTTCATTGCTGCCGCCGATAGAATTGGCGCCTCTGATCCTGATTTTTGCTTGTCCACCAGGTGCTCCAGAGCTTTGCGTAACGGATACACCTGCTACTCTTCCTTGTAATGCACTGGCTGCATTGAGCACAGGCTGATCTTTATAAGCGTCAGCTTTTAGGGTGGCAATAGATCCGGTCAGGTCTTTACGTTTTTGTGTACCATAACCGATAACGGCAACGGCATCCAGCGTTTTTACATCGGATTCTAAAGCTACTGTAATGACTTTTTGGTTGTTTACAGGCACTTGCTTTTCTTTCATCCCCACATAATTGAAAATTAACGTCGCATCCGCAGGCGCATTGATCGAAAATTTACCTTCAGGGTTTGTTTGTGTAGATATGGAAGCTCCTTTTACCCGCACCACAGCTCCAGGTAAAGGGGCGCCTTCATTGGTGACTATTCCGGTGATGACCTGCTGGGCATAGGCGGCGGTAAAGCCAGTGCAAATAAGGAGCAGGAGCAAGGTTAGTCGGAGCGTTACCGGATGTTTAAAAAAATAACAAGGGTGTAGTCGTTTGATCATAATTGATTTGGTTGTTTTTTTGAATAAAGAATTCGGGTTTTTGTTGGGTTTATAAGGATGGTGTCTGGTTTTTTAGATTGCCTTCGGTTTTTGAGGCCTGTCTTTATGCCGAGCCTGGATGGGCTCAGAATAAAACAGCGCGTGATCAGGCTGGTGTTTTCATGATATTTGGTTTAAGTGAGGTAATTAGCGATAAAATGTGCTCAACCGCTTTGCTAAGGTATATAGGAATAGCAGCCTGAAAAGGGGGTGAAGTAATTAAAAAAGGGGGGTAAACTCGGTAGGTTCACTATATAAAACACAAATAATACTTACATTCAGCCCTAGAAATCATATTCCTCTACCTCCACATGTTTAATCAACTTAAAAGTATTGCCATCACTGTTTCATTGTTATGGATCACCTTACCTTCATCTGCATTTGATTTTTCTTCGGTATTCTATTTAGGCATTGAAAATGGGCTTTCTAATAATGAAGTGAATTGTATTTTTCAGAGCAGGAATGGATTTATGTGGTTTGGCACTTTTGATGGTTTAAACCGTTATGATGGCTACAGTTTCAAGATTTTCAGGAAAAAGCTGAAGGATGGGAATTCGCTCCTCAACAACAGGGTGCAATGCCTGGCTGAAGATGAAGTTGGAAACCTTTGGGTTGGTACGATGGGCGGGGTCTCCATTTATAATGAGGCAAAGGATAGCTTTACTACGCTGTACTTTAACCCAGTTTCAAAATCTGGAACACAGCGGGTCGACAATACTACGGTATTAAAAAAAGAAGGCAATAATGATATGCTGATCGGCACCGCCAAAGATGGGCTGCTGCTGTATACAAAAGAAACCGGAAAGACCATTCAGATTCCGCTTTTATCCGCCGGAGTGTCAAAACGCGTTTCCTACCAGGTAACGGCTATAGAAAGGGATAGAAATAACCAGGTTTGGTTGTTTATTGAAGGCGTCGGTTTATGCAGATACGATAGGAAAACACAGGCGGTTGCTGTTTTGGACAAAACGCTGAAATATGCCTCCTGCATTAAAGCAGATCGCTCAGGAAACTTATGGCTGGGCACAAGCTCAGGGATCTATAATTATATCGTATCGGCTGGAAAATTCTCTTATAAAACCTTGCCCCGGGCAGTGACGAGTTTGTATTTGGACAATCCTGAACACCTTTACATCACCACTGATGGTGGGGGCATTTTCATGATGAATATCAAGTACCAAAAGATCAGCCAACCTTTAAAGGGCAATGGAGAGGAGATCTTTACCAGCTCTGCGATCAAGGGAATGCTGAAAGATCGTCAGGGCAGGGTCTGGGTGGCCACTTTAAGAGGAGGAATCAACATCATAGATGATCAGCGGTACCGCTTTAAAACCCTTAATCCTGGTCCTTCGGAAAAGAACAGTTACCACAACTATTTTATCTCCTCTTTCGCTGAGGATGCTGCCCGTCACATCTGGATCGGGACGGATGGGAATGGACTGAACCGTTGGGACCGAACCAGGAATTTATATGTAAACTATAAAAAGGAAGGCAGAAATGGCTTGAGCAGTAATAACATCACGACCATTTTAAATGACCAGCAAAACACCATTTGGGTGGCTACATGGGGTGGCGGTATTAACCGCTTCAATTCATCAAAAGGGACTTTTGAGCATTTTAGCTGTATCCATCCTGTCAATGGTCTGGAGTTCAAAAACATATGGAACTTATATGAAGACAAACAGCATAATTTATGGGCAAGTACATTCGATAATGGTGGATTATACCGGTTCAATCCAGGGCTGAAACGCTTTGAGTTGTTTGATGATGCGATTGGAAACATACTTTGCTTTATGGAGGACCGTAAAGGTAATTTATGGGCGGGTACGGATAGTAAATTAATCCGCATCGATAAGGGCTTAAAAAGACACCTGGTTTACCACATTGGACATCGGGTAAGGGCTATTCTGGAAGATAAAGGCGATCTATTCTGGCTTGGAACGGAGGGCGGTGGACTACTCTCTTTAAATACCAGCAGCAGGAAGTACAGGCGATTTACGGAAAGCGATGGCCTACCGAATAATGCAGTGTTGAATATCCTGTCTGATCAGGAGGGCTCACTTTGGCTGAGTACTTTTTATGGGCTTTCGAAATTCAATCCGACTACTAAAAAGTTTCATAATTTCTTTGCTTCTGATGGCTTGCAAAGCAACCAATTCAGTTATCTGGCAGCTGCCAAATTAAAATCCGGGGAACTGATATTTGGAGGGATCAAAGGTTTCAATGTATTTTCAGCAGAGAAAATCAGCTTCTCCCGGGATAAACAGCAGATCTTGCTGACAGAGGTAAGTATAGATAATAAGCCGGTTAGCGATAGTTTAAATACAGATTTTGTTAAAAAAAATGCTGCCGGATTAATTGATGAACTGGTGGTCCCTTACCATAAAGCCTCGCTGTCCTTTGGGTTCATTAGTCTGGAATACTCTAAACCTGATAAAATTAATTATGCCTATTTTTTGGAAGGATGGGATAACAATTGGATCAATGCAGGAAAAGTAAGGACTGCAAATTATAGCAGGTTAAAAGAAGGAAGGTATACGTTTCATATTAAAGCAAGTAATAGCGAAGGGGAATGGGGAGATGAAAAGTTAGTCAGCATTGTGGTGCTGCCACCCTGGCAGCGAACCTGGTGGGCTTATTCCTTGTATGCCTTGGTGACGGGCCTGGGTGTTTATTTGTATGTGCGGTATAAACGGCAGCAGCTGGATTTGAACTATAAAGTGCGTCTGGCACAAATGGAAACTGAAAAGGAAAAAGAACTCAATGAGAAGAAGCTTTCCTTTTTTACCAACATTACCCATGAATTGAGAACCCCGCTTACTTTAATTGTGAACCCGGTGAAGGAACTCATGGCCAAAACAGAAGATGCCTTAAAGCAGGAACTGACTGTCATCTACAGAAATGCGAGCCGTTTATTGACTTTAGTGGATCAGCTGATGCTGTTCAGGACAACAGATCAGGAAACGATGAAGGTTCAGCTCAGTGAACTGAATCTTTACCAGCTGTGTAAAGATACTTTTGAAAGCTATCAGAAAATTGCTTTGAGCAAGCACATCCATTATGAGTTTGAGTGTGCGAATCATGACCTGATGATTTTTGGGGATTACGAGAAATTAGAAATCATTTTTTTTAACCTCCTTTCCAATGCTTTTAAATTTACTCCTCCAAATGGCAGTATCTTATTTAAGGTGGAAGAAAATGAAGCTGAGGTGAGGATTTTTATCAACGATACCGGATGTGGGATCAATGAAAATGTTAAGAATAAACTCTTTGAAAAGTATTATCAGGAAAAGAACAATTCAAATAATAAGGAGATCGGCTTTGGCATTGGTTTATATCTGGCAAAGCAATTTATCGATTGCCATCAGGGAGAATTGAGCTATTCCAGCGAGCCGGGTACCGGTACCTCATTTCAAATTAAACTGAAAAAAGGAATGTGGTTTGATCCCGCTACCAGGGCAGCAGCGCAGCCGGAAAATAAGGTGCTGCAGCGCCCAGAGCAGATTCCAGCCGAAGAAATTACTGAGGTTCCCAATATCAATACACTGGAAGTTACTGAAAAAAGATCCTTACTGATCGTCGATGATAATATGGAACTCAGACAGTACCTGAAGAAGATCTTTAGTCGGCAGTTTGTAGTTTATGAAGCCGAAAACGGTCTGTCAGGCTTTGAACTGGCACAAAAACAGCTGCCGGATCTGGTGATCAGTGATGTGCTGATGGAAGAAGGCAATGGGGTGGAACTCTGTAAAAAGATAAAAACTGATCCTATGCTGAACCATATTCCTGTGATCCTTTTATCTGGCCTCAGCTCTGCGGAAAGTAAATTGAAGGGGATTGAAAGTGGGGCGGATGATTACATCATCAAGCCTTTTGATAAGGACTTGCTGCTGGCCAAAATCAATGCAGTATTGGATAACAGGGACACTTTGCACCAATATTTTAGGGACAACATCACCCTCCGGAATAACAACCAGAAAATATCTGCCACCTACAAAGCTTTTCTGGAGAAATGTATTGCTATTGTAGAGGAGAATTTAAGCAATGAAGATTTCAATGCGCAATGGCTGGCCAGGTCTTGTAATTTAAGCTATTCCATCCTCTATAAAAAAGTAAAATCCATTTCTGGCTTGTCTTTAAATGCATTTATACGGTCTATTAGGTTGCGTAAGGCAGCATTGTTAATGCTGAGCACCAATACCAATGTGAATGAAGCCGCATTTCAGGTAGGGATTTATGACATCAAGTTTTTCAGGCTTCAATTCAAGAAGCTTTATGGGATGAATCCTTCGGATTATATTAAGAAATACCGAAATTCATTTAGTAAAGAATTTAATCTGATCAAATAGGCGGTAGGGTTTTTATATTAGCTTCAGATCTGCTAATGGGAATGCTTATGAAATGCCGGAAGTATTGCGGATAAGTTTTAATAATAAATCAACTCAAAATGGATGCACAAATTAAACATTATGAAAACAAACTGGCCTTTGAAATGGATCCTTCAGATTTGTTTGAAGCCTTAAAGAATGGCGAAAAAGTAATTGCATTGGATGCCAGGAAGGCTTTTGGCTTTGAAGCAGAACACATTCCGAATGCCATCAATATTCCTCATGCAGAGATGAATAGAGAGAGTACAAAACATCTAGATAGGGATTTTACGTATGTCACCTATTGCGATGGAATCGGCTGCAATGCTTCCACAAAAGGCGCTTTGAATATGGTGAGGCTTGGTTTTAAAGCCAAAGAGTTGATCGGTGGCCTGGAATGGTGGAAGTTTGATGGCTATGCAACAGCTGGGACAAAAGCGGGTGCTGCTGGTGAGGATATTCAATGCGCTTGCTAAAATTTCTATATTTGATTAATTTCATGTATTTAGCTAAAGATTAAAAAGAGAAGAAGGATGACAACTCATAAAACCGAGCAGCAAGCTGAGACCTATTACCATGGAACTAAGGCAGACCTTCAAATAGGATCGCTGATTGAAACTGGCTTTAATTCTAATTATGGCAAGAGAAAAAAGGCAAAATATATCTATCTGACTGCGACTTTAGATGCTGCGGTTTGGGGTGCCGAATTGGCGCTGGGTGATGGTCGGGGTAGGATTTACATCGTGGAGCCAAGGGGTTCCATTGAAGATGATCCCAACCTGACCGACAAGAAATTTCCTGGAAATCCAACAAAGTCTTATCGTTCGGTGTCAGCACTTCGCATAATAGGAGAGGTCAAGGATTGGCAGGGCCATTCGCCAGAGCAGTTAAAAGCAATGAAAGACCATGTTCAAAAAATGAAGGAGCTAGGGATTGAGGCGATAGCGGATTAAGTTAAGCCCGAAGTCGCTGCCTCTTTATTATACTTGCCGCGGTATTCCAATGGGGAGATTCCTGTGATTTTTCTAAAGACTTCCCGGAATGCCTTGGTGTCTGAGTAACCAACCGCATACATGACTTCATTAATTGTTTTCCGGGTAGTTTCAAATTCCTTTTTTGCAAATTCAATCTTGACGCGCTGCGTATACTCGACTGGGGTATTGCCGGTCGCTTTTATAAACCTCCTGTCAAAATTTCTTCTCCCTATAGCGAATCTCGAAGACAAAGCTTCCATTGAAATTTTATCCTCCAGGTTGCTTTCAATATAGGCTTGTGCTTTTTTTACCATCTCATCGCTGTGATGCTTTTGCCCTGCAAATATGATAAATGCCGACTGACTTTGTCTGTCAATTTCAATCTGGAAGATTTTGGAGCAATAAATAGCAGTCTGCCGGTCGTAATATTTTTCTACCAGGTAGATAACCAGATTGAGAAAAGAATAGCCACCACCATTGGTATAAATTCGGTGTTCGTCCGTTATTAATTGCTCAACCTGCAGGTTTACTTTGGGGAACTTTTTCTGGAAAGCATCCGCGAAACACCAATGGGTAGCACAGTTTTTTCCATCCAGTAAACCCGCTGATGCCAATACAAATGCCGCACTGCACATGCTGGCTATTTCGGCACCTTTGAGATATTGTGTGTTGATCCAATCCAGCATTGCCCGACTTTCCTGATCATTTTCTTCCTCCTTATGATTAAGGGAAGGAATCAGAATCAGGTCTGTCTTTTTTATAGCAGAAATGTTCTTCTCTGTTTTTAAAGTGAGTAATCCTTTCATGATCTCCGCGCGAGGGGACAGCCCCGCCATTTCAATTTCATATAACTGCTGCTTCCCAATTCCTACCCAGTAATTATTGGCGGCCGTCAGTATTTCATAAGCACCTATGATACAGGCCATGCTGTTGATATTGGTTTTTCCGCCAGGAATTAAAATCGTGATGTGTTTCATCGCTTTCTTTTTTAATAAAAATAAGGGAAATCTGCGTCTAAATCAACCCATTGAAAAGTCCAATTGGCACCGCATCAGCAAGGGGAATGTCCCGTAACTTTGATTTGTTCTCTTCAATATTTGAGTGCTTCTCTTCAATAAATGAATTAATAACAGTTAAACCTACAATGAAACAAGCTATGGAAAATAAAAACTTTACTGCAACACTATTGGTCGATCAAACTCCGGAACAAGTGTTTAATGCCGTTAAAAATGTACGTGGATGGTGGTCAGAGAATATTGAAGGAGGTACCGAAAACTTAAATGATGTATTTAAGTATCATTATGAAGACATACACCTCGCAAAAATTAAGCTGACAGAGGTGCTGCCCAACAAGAAAATTGTTTGGTATGTGATCGAAAACAGGTTCAATTTCACCAAGGATCAAGAGGAATGGACAGGCGATCAAATGATTTTTGAGATTACTGAAAAGGGCAATCAGACGCAGCTGCAATTTACGCAGGTAGGCCTGGTTCCCGAGTATGAATGTTACGAGATCTGTTTCAGTTCCTGGAATCATTATATTTTGGATAGTCTGCAAAGTTTAATCACTACGGGCAAAGGATTGCCAACTATTAAGGAAGGAAAAGGAAAATCGCTATCTTCATGAAATAATTGAAACCATGAATCTCCCTCAAAATCTTGCACTAAAACTCAGTTGCTCCTTTCTTTTACTCAGTACACATCTTTTCGCCCAGCTGCCGGAAGAGATCAGCTGGAAGCATTTGCGGAAGACCTATAACAAGGATAGTACTGAAATGGTGCTTTCCCTGAATGATAAATTATTGGAAGGCCAATATAAAATCCCTTCAGATGAAGGAGGCTTCGCTTTGTACACCATTAAAAAAGGGAAGATTACAGGCGAAGCTTTTTGGTATACGCAGGGTGGAAGAATGGAATGTAAACTGCATTTTAAGGATGGCGTACGTAATGGCTTAAAGGAAAATTACGACAATGATGATCAGGTTTGGCTGCGCCAGGATTATAAAGACGGCAAGCAGGATGGGATCAGTGAAATGTACAAAAGCGGTAAAGTCATTAATAAATCGAACTATAAGGCAGGTAAAAAAGACGGTCTGTCTTTAACGTATTCTGGTGAACAGCTGAGTACCGAAGCCAATTATGAAAATGATAAAAGGAATGGCATTTTTCGGGTGTATCAAAATGGCCAGATCATCACAGAAAATAATTACAAAGACGATTTACAACACGGTGTTTCTACCACCTACCTTTCCGGTAAAAAGAACATGTCTTCTACTTACGAAAATGGCAAAAGACATGGTGTTTCTTATATGTACAAGCCCGATGGAACTGTTCTTTTTGAAAGCTATTACCTGCTTGGAGATAAGGTGAGCAAGGATGCTTTTGAAAAATACCAGGAAAATCATCAGAAGTAAAGCTGCTTAGCAAGTTTCGGGTTTTTTGAAATTCAGGTTTATCTGAACTTTGTTTCCAATTTAAAAAACAAAGGAAATGGAAAAGCTGCAAAATAAAGAAGCCTTAGTGATGAATCCGGTAGATTGGCCTACCGTAACAGAAAAAATGCATAAAAAAGGGTATGCCCTGGTCCCGGAATTTCTATCAAATGAACAATGCGGGGAATTGATCAATGGTTACCATCAGCCGGATGCTTACCGAAAAACAGTGCTGATGGAACGCTATCGTTTTGGATTTGGTGAGTATAAATATTTCAATTATCCATTGCCGGATCTTATCCAGAACATAAGAACGCAGCTATATCCAAAGTTGGCAGTCATTGCAAATGCCTGGATGAAAGTACTGAATATAGCGACAGTTTTTCCAGCTGAACACCAAGAGCTGATACAGCAGTGTAACGAGAAGAACCAAACAAAAGCAACCGTGCTGATCTTAAAATATGCTGAAGGGGGATTCAATACCTTACATCAGGATTTGTATGGGGAGGTCTATTTTCCGATCCAGTGTGTATTGTTTTTAAATGAACCAGGACAGGATTTTACTGGCGGTGAGTTTGTGTTAATAGAACAAATACCAAGAGCACAGTCAAAAGCTATCGTTTTACAACCAAAAAAAGGAGATATGTTGATCTTTACCTCGAATTTCAGACCAGTTAAAGGGAGTAAAGGGTATTATCGCGTCAATATGAAACACGGAGTGACTGAAGTTCATACAGGAACACGTCATACAATGGGCATCATTTTTCATGATGCTTTAAGTTAAAAAATGATCAGACATCCCGAGATTAATGGTCCTGATTTCAGAAGGAAATTACGGCAAAAAGAGATTTGTTTCGCTGGAAACAGAAAACTGAAAATATACGGAACCCTAAAGTGCAAATCTGGTAAGCGAATGAAAAAAGAAAACAGGGTTTTCTTTAGTTCCGAAGCAAAAGCTGTTGAGCATGGTTTTCGGCCCTGCGGACACTGCATGAAAGGCGAATACAAGCGTTACCTCTTAGCCAAAGTTGGAATGAACTAATTGCTGCTCATTATTTTTATAGTACGGTTCAATAAAGCCATGGCAAATTCTGTTTTCTGAAGCGTACTGAAAATCTGTACTTCTTCTAAAAGAGTAGATTCATTGTCCAGGAATTTCAGGATTTTCCTGGCGCTGTTTTTCTTGAACATTCTGGCGAAGATTTCTTCACCGGAAATGCGTTCAGAATCGAGCAAATGTAAAAGCGTGGCATCATAGAGGCCAAACCTTGGCGATGAAATTACTGGAATGTTGGGATGCCCGGATTCCATCAGCTGTTTCACAATTGCTGCGGTATGCTTTTGGATAAATCGAAAGGTATAACCGGTAGAGCCTTTAGTAAATCCTCCTGCCGTACCGAGATAAATAATGCGCTCTTGCTGTCGTTTTACAGGGTGGTCAGTCATTGGAATCACGCCATGTTCCCGTTCTTTGATGATGTAGTGTTCACATTTTAGCTGCTCCCTGATGTATTGCTGCAATGCGGCCCTATAATCTTCTGGAGCCAATTCTTGCTTAGAGAAAAGCGTATATTCCACTAAAGCAGAGTTCGCACTGAGCGGCAATACATAAACAAATGAGGTACCCGCTTGCTGTGAGGTGTTGAAATCCATCAGTGTCGCACATTCAGGATCGAAGATATTACCTTCCGTTTCTATCACCCAGCCTTCAAAATGCTGCAGGAAATATTGGTAGCGACCCGGTTTTTTCTCCTGGACCTGAGGAATACTGCTGAATACATAATCAGCGCTGAAAGTCTTGCCATCAATCACCACATAAGCCTGATCTTTTTCCGTATACTGCTTTTCTACCTTTCCTTGCAAACGGATCAACTGTGTCTGATCTGCTAATAATTGATCGGTATGCGCATAAAAATCCAGCCCACGGATCATTTTATATTCATAGGGCTCTATGTCTAATTCTTTGCTCAGGAACTTGCTGGCAAATGATAAGCGGTTCCACTTCCGATATACGGCAGGTTCAAATACATCGGGATTTTCTTCCCAAAAACACCAGGTTCTGTCGTTGGTTTTTTTCTCTGCATAGTCTACCAGTAATGCCCGCTTATTGCTGGCCTGGAGATAGGGCAGCATCCTTACCGCAAGGCTTCTTCCTGCACATCCGCCTCCGGCGATGATGTAATCAAAGTGCTCCATGCTTCTTCTTTTGAGAATGTTGCCAGTATTTTCTTGCTGCGAACAACATGCCAAAGGATTCTCCATGATGCCTGTCGAGGTGCTTATGGTGCATTTTATGGGCTCTTTTAATCGTTTTTATGTACGTGTTGTCGCTCCTTGAAAACCACTTGAAACGTTGATGGATCACCACATCATGGATCATGAAATAAGCGATTCCATAAAGTAAGATTCCTAGTCCCACGTAAAACATCCAGTTGAATCCTTGTTCCGCGCCGAAAAAGAACAATAGAATGCTGGGAGTAGCGAATATTAAGAAGAAGGCGTCATTCTTTTCAAAGAAATGTGGTTTTTTCTGATGGTGGTCCTTATGCAATACCCATAATAGTCCGTGCATTACATATTTGTGTGTAAACCAGGCAACTCCCTCCATGAAGACAAAAGTACCCATGGTAATCAATAAATAAATCATCCAGTTATCCATTGTTGTGCTTTAATAGTTCCAAATCTAATGCTTTCTTTTCTTCTGCAGTACAATACTTAGATGTCGACAAGTATTTTACGATGTTTTGCTTCAGTGTTTTGTCTTTTGTAGTTTTTAAATGAGTTAACACAAACTTCTTATCATTTTGGATCTCGTCATTGTAGTTCAGGAAAGCAGGTAGATTCGTTTGAATAGCGAATCTTAAGAATCTTATTTCCAGATGATCCGGTGCTTTTTTGACCGCTGTTTCTATCAGACGTTTTCCGGTGTTAAATCGCTTAACTTTAGCGACTGGACTCCATGCATACTTGGCCTGCATCATTTCTGCAGCTCCTTTATAACTAATTAATAGCGGACTGGAGGACTCCGTAACGTCTGCCAGCAGCTTTAAAAGCTGATTTGCTGCGGATTTACTTTTCGCAGAGGCTTGGAACAGCTGTTTTATTTCCTGAATTTCTGGTTCTGCCGCATGGATATTACTGAACAGCAGCATGAACATCAAAAAAACTGTTTTCTTCATATCGTATTCGTTTTGTAACGGATGATGGAGTCGAACATCAATCCAAATTTATGGGCATTGGAAATTCTGATCCTTTGCGTCATGACTTTCTCAGCGGTACTGCTTTTAATCTTTTGAAACAGTTTTTTATAATAAACATACGCCAGGTAAACACCGTTCTTGGAAGAAGCCGGTAGTTGTCGGATGCCAATTAGCGCCAGTTTGAATTCTTCTTCTATTTCCTCTTCAATCATCTTTTTTTCCGTGTTGGAGAAGGCCGATAAATTTACATTAGGGAAATAGCTGCGGCTTAAAGTATAATAATCGGCATTGATATCCCTGAGGAAGTTTACCTTTTGAAAGGCAGAGCCCAACTGCATCGCCGAATCTTTTAGTTTTTCATATTGTGCTTTATCACCTTCTGTAAATACCTGGAGACACATTAAGCCGACTACCTGAGCAGATCCAAGGATGTATTCATTGTATTTTTCAGGGGTGTAAAGTGCTTGTTCCAGGTCCATTTCCATGCTTCGAAGGAACAACTCTATCAGCTCTTTATCAATGTTATATTTGTTGACTACTTGCTGGAAAGAGTTGAGTACAGGGTTCAGGCTAATTCCATCTTCAATCGCTTCAAAGCAATCTCTTTTGAATTTGGAGAGTAAAATAGGCTTGTCATAATCATGGAAACTGTCTACAATTTCATCAGCCAACCGTACAAAACCATAAATGGCATATATTGGGTGACGCAGCTTTTCCTCTAAGAAATAGATGCCTAATGAAAAGCTAGTACTGTAACGCTTGGTGATCATTTCGCTGCAGGCTGCCGACAGCTTGTCGTATATCTCTTTCATAGCTATTTGTTTAGGTGCTTTATTAGTTGTTGAGCGGCAAGGTTTCCAGAAATAATTGACGGGGGAACTCCTGGTCCCGGTACAGTAAGTTGTCCGGCATAAAAAAGGTTGTTGATTTTTTTATTTTTAAGGGTTGGTTTCAGGTTTGCAGTCTGCATCAGTGTGTTTGCTAAGCCATACGCATTTCCTTTAAAAGAGTTGTAATCCGTGATAAAATCACTGACACAATAGCTTTTCTTATAATCCAGGTGTTTGCGTATTGGCGTTCCGGTATAGGCTTCCAGTCGGTCCATAATTAAATCAAAATATTGCTCTCGGATAGCCTCTGGATCTTTGATGTCAGTGGCAAGCGGCATCAATACAAATAAATTCTCATGACCAGCTGGTGCAACCGACGGATCGGTGACGCTTGGACAGCAGACATAGAATAATGGTTTTGTGGGCCATTGCGCTTGTTTGTAGATTTCCTGTGAATGCTGTTTTAAATCCTCATCAAAGAATAAAGTATGGTGATTTAAGCGCGCTACCCTAGTATTTACCCCTAAATAGAAAATGAGGCAGGAGGGGGCAAGTACTCTGTTGTCCCAATATTTTTCTGAGTAATTTCTCTGTGCAGTATTTAACAGTTTCTCTTCTACGTGGTGGTAGTCTGCAGCAGCGATCAGGCCATCATAATGATGAGTTCCTTTATCCGAAGCTAAACCGACTACTTGATTTTCCTTTACCTCGATTTTTGTTACCGCCGCATTGGTATGAAATTTAGCACCCTGCATTTCCGCAATGGTTTTCATGGCTTTGATCACTTTTCCAAAGCCCCCTTTTGGGTACCAGGTACCTAATTTTAGTCCTGCGTAATTCATCAGGCTGTACAGTGCGGGTGTATCTTCTGGCATTGCACCAAGAAAGAGCACCGGGAATTCCATTAATGCAATGAGCCTGGGATCTTTAAAATATTTTTTAACGTGCTCACTGAAAGAAGTAAATACCTGTAATTTAAACAAGCCCTTGATCAGGTCTGCATCAGCAAATTCCATTAAGGAAAGTCCGGGTTTGTACACCAGTTTGCCCATGCCTATATTGTATTTATAGGCTGCTTCGGCTAAAAATGCCTTTAGTTTTTTAGCGCTCCCCGTTTCTATGGATTCAAATAACTGGCACAATTCTTCGAAATTTGCCGGAATATTTAATACGTCATCACTGCCAAAAACTACACTAAAACCAGGATCAAGCAATTGCAGCTCATAAA
This sequence comes from Pedobacter polysacchareus, assembly GCF_019802255.1. GTDB lineage: Bacteria > Bacteroidota > Bacteroidia > Sphingobacteriales > Sphingobacteriaceae > Pedobacter > Pedobacter polysacchareus. The sequence continues at coordinate 634,123 of NZ_JAHYSS010000005.1, forward strand.
AATCTGCTGCTTTATAGCCGAAATCATTGAAAAATTTTTCAAAGACCTCGGGCATCCAATACCAGCTTGGGCCCATGTCAAAAAGATAGCCGTTTTCCGTAATCAGCTGACGTGCCCTTCCACCGATGTCTGCATTTTTTTCATAAACATCCACCTGGTAACCTTGCTTTGATAGGTAGGCTGCTGCACTGATTCCCGCAAAACCTGCACCAATGATGGCGATTTTAGTTTGAACTTTATTTGTTGTCGTTGACATGATGGTTGTTCCTTTTAATGTGTTGATGACTATCCTCTTGCCTTTGCCTCGTGAAAATCTTCAAGCTTGGTTAGTATTTTGATCAATTGCATTTTTTCTTCATGCGACAAGGGTGCAGTGACATTCTTTGTTGCAGCTCTTATATTCTCCATACTTTCATCTAGCAGCTGGGTTCCTTTTGAAGTAATGTGGATCATTCTATTCCTTTTGTCTGTATCAATCGTAGTTTGTTCCACCAATTCCATGCTAATTAATCTGTTGATGATTTGTATCCCTGCGGATTTTTCATGAACATTCAATTTTATCAAAGCGGTTTTTGTCATGCTTCCAAATGCAACCAGACTGATCAAATAAATGAAATCATCAGGAGTGGAAAATGCAGTGTCGGCAATCGCCGCCTTTGCCTGTAATTTCGCATACCTGGACAGGTGCACTAATGAAGTGTTGATCACACTATCAGCCGATCGTCCTTTGGATTTTCCCGGCCATTCAGGCTCTGAAGACATCTGCATACCTTCTTTTTTGGAATATTCATTTAGCCATTGCCCAAATGAATGGACATCCTGTGGATGCTGATCATTCTTCCCTTCATAAATCTCTACTAAACTAATCAGGTCCTTTATTAAATCGTATTGCATATTGCTAAAATCATGGTAGGCTAATAATTAGGCTAATATAGTATTATATTGTACTAATAAGTAAATTAAATTAGTTTTGTGTGCTTAAATAAGGTGTATTAATATACTAATATTAGCCTGAACAAATTTACACTGAGGCTGTTATTCAGTACAGAAAATATATTGAAAAAATAGGGATATTGGAAATAACAACGCTATTTAATACAAAACAACATGAAGAAAATACTTCCTTTCGCCAATGGCATCGCTTTATTGATCACAATTTTGGTCAACTATCTTTCTAATTCAGGAATGCTGAATGGCAATACCATGAAAACAATTTCAGATCGGTATTTCAATTATTTTACTCCTGCAGGGTATGCATTTTCAATATGGGGACTGATTTACATTGGTTTGATCGCTTTTGTATTTTACACATGGCGAGATTTTTCTAAAAGGAAGGACGAAGAATCCATCGTGTTGAAAATAGGGTGGTGGTTTGTACTTTCTTGCCTGGCAAATTCTCTTTGGGTACTGGCCTGGTTGTCTGATGATACCGCCTTATCTGTTCTGCTAATGGCAGTTCTGCTGATTTCTTTGTGTAAGATCATCATCAATACCCGTATGGAATTAGATGCACATCCATTTAAAAGCTACCTTTTTGTTTATTGGCCTTTTGCCCTGTATTCCGGATGGATATCTGTTGCTTTTATTGCGAATATCGCCGCCTACCTTACCAAAATTCAGTGGAATGGCTGGGGGATTTCTGCAGTCACCTGGACCATTATCATGATCGTAGCAGCAGGATTGATCAATATTGTGATGGTTAGGCTGCGAAATATGCGTGAATATGCATTGGTTGGTATTTGGGCATTAATCGCGATTGCGGTCTCCAATGGCAAGAACAATGGTCCTGAGTCAATTGTATATGCCTGTTATCTAACTGCAGTTATTATATTTGTTTTCATTAGTATCAGTGCGATGAAAAATCGCCAGAGCTCTTTAGAAAATATGTAAAACAATATGATGAAACGCTTTAAAAATAACTTCCTGTTTGCCAGTTTAATTCTTGTCTCTTGTGCTGCATTTGCTCAAAAGAAAGCCCTAAAACCGGAATTAAAGCCTAACATCATTTTCATTATGGCCGATGACCATACTTCCCAATCCTGGGGGATCTATGGCGGGGTATTGAAAGATTATGTAGTCAATAAGAATATAAAAAGAATGGCAGCTGAAGGTGCCGTTTTAAACAATGCTTTCTGTACAAATTCTATTTGTGTGCCTAGTAGGGCCACGATCATGACCGGTCAGTACAGTCAGAAAAATAACGTCTATACTTTAGGTGATGCTTTGGATCCCGCACATCCAAATATTGCTAAAGTATTGCAGGGAAATGGCTATCAAACCGCACTAATTGGCAAATGGCATCTTAAAAAGCAACCCACAGGCTTTGATCATTTCATGGTTATGGACGATCAAGGCGTATATTTTAATCCGACATTTAAAACAGAAAAAGACTGGAAAGACGACGGTGAAAAGGCTGGTGTGGTACACAAAGGATACAATACAGATCTGGTGACGGACTACTCCATAGACTGGCTGAATCAGCGGGATAAAAACAAGCCTTTCTTCATGATGACACATTTTAAAGCTACACATGAACCCTGGGAATATCCGGAAAGATACAATAACCTGTATGACGGGCTGACCATTCCTGAGCCGGTATCTATACTTGATTTCGGACCGGAAACTAATGGCCGGACTTTTAAAGGACAGGATTTAGAAGATCTGGAAAAACGCTGGGAACAATATCAGAAAAATCCCGACAAGTATTGGACTACTTATCCCGGAATGCCCTTTACCATTAATGGTTTAGACAGTGTTCAGGCCCGTAAAAAGATCTATCAGAAGTTTGTTAAAGATTACCTGAGGTGTGCTGCAGCAATTGACGACAATATCGGCAGGCTGCTGGACTACCTGAAAAGCAATGGCCTGGCGGAAAATACCATTGTGATTTATACTTCAGATCAAGGTTATTTTTTAGGCGAACATGGCTTTTTTGATAAGCGGATGATGTACGAGGAATCGTCAAGGATGCCTTTTGTGATCTGCTATCCTAAGGAAATTAAAGGTGGCAGCCGTGTAGATGACATCATCCTAAACATCGATTTTGCCGCGCTTTTCGCAGATTATGCAGGCCTGAAAAAACCAGAATTTATTCAAGGGGAAAGCTTTAGAGAGATTTTAAAAGGCAAAACTCCAAAAAACTGGCGTAAATCTATGTACTACCGTTATTGGGAGCATAGTAAAGACAGACCCGCTCATTTTGGAATTAGAGACCAGCGTTATAAACTGATTTTTTACTACGGAAGGGGGCTTGGAATGAAAGGTGCTTCAATTGAATCCACTCCAGCCGCATGGGAGTTTTATGACCTTTCAAAAGATCCAAAAGAGCTGCACAATGCGATGAGTGATCCAGCGTATAAACAGCAGATCGGCAGGATGAAAATCGAGTTGTTGAAACAAAAGGAGCAGAGTGGTGATGACGATTCCGGCAGGCCTGAGATGAAGGCCATGATGAACAGCTCGTTTTAGTATAATTTAACCTGCATGATTTTTACAATTTTTACTCTTCGGGAATACTTTCCTTTGCAATACAAAATTGTAAATGATGAAAGTAATTCTCTCTATAGCCCTGATTTTCATAACCAACCTGGTTGATGCACAAAGTACCTGTGAATGTGGTGTGACTTTAGATCGATTGATAAAAAAAATCGAGACTGAATACCCGGGATTTGAAGAAAAGACGAAGGATAAGATATTATATGAAAGTTTTAAAGTACAGGTAAAAGAGGAAGCCAATAAAACTGAGAAATCCTCCTGCTTTGCTATTCTTAAAAAGTATACAGCTTTCTTCAGAGATGGTCATATCTGGATAAATCCAGCAACGGCTATAAATAAACCAAAAGAAACAGTCAGTACCACGATGGTCGATGTTGATATCGAGAAGTTTCGGAAGAGGAGCAAAGCGACTGCTGATCCGGTCGAAGGAATTTGGAAAAACAAGTTTGAATGGACAGGAGGGGCGCTCTATGAAATAGGAATTACCAAAAATAAGGCTGGTGTGTTGGTCGGGTTTGTGATGAGTTCCAACTCTGCTTTTTGGAAACCAAAAGAGACGAAATTCAGGTTGTATCCTGATGGGAAGTTTGAATTTTACACCTTCGACAAGAAAATGAAGACAGGGACTTATGAGATTTATAACCACAGTATTGTCTATTTTAAAGAGGCAAGGGCTGCTTTTATAAAAGAATCACCAACATCAAACCTGACACAGGAACAGATAAAAAGAAAAGTTGCTGCATATTTTGGGTTTGGGGCAAAAAAGCTCAGCGATAAAACCATGCTGCTCACCTTGCCATCTTTTGATTATCCTTTCGTAGCGATTATTGAAGATCTTTTAACAAACAACCGTTCTCAACTCGAAACCAGTAAAAACTTAATCATCGACATTAGGGGTAATTCTGGGGGGACAGACAATGCCTATCAGTTACTATTACCTTACATTATGACCAATTCCATCAGAAATATGGGAGTGGAATACCTGGCTACGCAAACTTTGGTAGTGGGACTTAAAGGTTACCTGAAAAACTTGCCTGAAGATAAAGAGCGACAAGGAGAAACGGAGCGGGTGGGGCGATGGATTAGTCTTTTTGAGGAAAATATGGGAAAATTCGTAAACCTCAAAGACAGCACTTTTTCCCTGCAAAAAGTTGTGCCTTCCGAAAAGAGCCCTGCTCAGGTATTGATCCTGATCGATAAAAGAGTTGGAAGTGCTGCAGAAAGCTTTACTATGATGGCGAAACAAAGTAAAAAACTGAAAGTAGCAGGTACGGTCAGTTCCGGAGGATTGGATTATGCAGCAGCAAGGATGTTCAATTTTGGCTGTCCCGAATATCTACTGCAATTGCCAACCTACCGTTCTTTAAGGCTGCCGGATTATCCAATTGATAACATTGGCATTCAACCAGACATTTTCCTGGACAAGAGCGTCCAGGATTGGCTGCAATTTGCCTTGGCATATTTGGAACAATAGGGAAACTGATCCTGGGAATCGTGTGGACAAAAAATCAGCGCAATGCTAGTTTTGCGCCGTATAATCTGCTAGTGTACTAGAGATTTCTTTGATCGTTTTCAGACTAAAAGGATGTCTGCCAATCAGCCATCTTTTGATTTCATCAGGATTGATATCCAAGGCCACAGCTAGATCATTTTCTGAAAGAATGTGATCGGCTAACATTTTTGAAGCTTTGCTGGCAAGATCCTGGTTCAGCTGTGTCAATTCTTCTATAGCGGGGTTTCCACTTTCCTCCAGCCAGATGGCTACAAAGTCGTTCTCTTCCATTGATGTTCTACGTAATAATTTAAAGTATTGCAGGCCTTCTGCACCGTTTGCCTCATTTGGGCTCCAAATTTAACGATATTCCTAGTAATATTGCAACAAGAGTGACAGCCAGCCAGGTTATAATGGAAAAATTGTAGCTTCGGCAGGTGTGATGGAAGCGTATTGCCGAAGGAAATGTGATCATGTTATAGTGTGAATGAATATGGAAATAAAAAACTTAGAAAATATAGATCTTGAAAAATTAGTGGCAGTAATAAATTTATCATTTTCAGATTATATCGTGCCTCTCCGGCTGGATTTAGAAATATTAAAAGCCAAAATTAAAGCAGAGGATATTAAGCTGGAATTGTCTGTGGGCGTGTTTGATGGCGATGAAATGCTCGGTTGTATGTTACATGGATTACGGGATGCGGAGGAAGGATCAACAGTGTACAATGGTGCTACAGGGGTAATTCCAAGCCATAGAGGGAAAGGATTAGTCCGGAAAATGTATGCACATCTGCTGCCGGAATTGAAAAAGCTAGGGGTAAAGAATATGGTGCTGGAAGTGATCACTGGAAATCATCCTGCAATAAAAGCATATGAGAAAATGGGATACACTGTACTTAGGACGCTAGACTGTTATAGAGGGGAAATTCAGGTCAAAAATCACAAGCCGGTCAGCACATTGAAAGAAATTGATTTAGTGGAATGGCCTGAATTGATGTCTTTCTGGGATACAACACCCTCCTGGCAGAATGCAGTTCAGTCCTTAGAAAACAGCAAAGAAAATTGTCGGTTTGTGGGTGCTTATCGGGATGATTTATTAGTCGGTTATGCTGTCTTTAATCCAACATCAAGAAAAATAAATCAACTTGCCGTCGCTAAAAATTACCGAAATAAGGGAATTGGTACGGAGCTGTTTGCTCATATCAATGAGGTGGTTGATCAGCAAGAAGTTTTTGTCTTCAATGTAGACCATCATGCGGCCTCCACTTTGGCATTCTTAAAAGCTCAGGGGCTTCGAGAACACATCTCGCAGTTTCAGATGAGCAGAATGGTCTAATGCTTAATGCCCATCAATAAAAATGATAGGCATTAAACATTTAGCTTCCTGGATTAAACCTATTGTAGATTAGAACTTATAGCCCAAACCTACGCCTAGTAACCATGGTTTTATTTTCACATCTGCATTGATGCTGCCCAGTACTGGTGCTAACTGCGGACTTGCTGCTGGTGTCAGGTTTGAAGCATCAACCGTTGCTGTGGTAGAAAGGAAGATCTTCTTTAAATCCACATTAATAAAGAATTTATCGCTGATATCGTAGTCAAAACCAGCTTGAGCTGCAAAGGCAAACTTATCTTTGTACTTGATATCTTTTACAGTTGGCCCCGCATCTGCACTATAAAAGATGGTATAGTTGATCCCTGCTCCCAGGTAAGGATTAAATTTTCCAACAGGGTAATGATATTGTAAGGTCAGGGTAGGAGGAAGCAGCCATACTTTTCCCAGATTTACATTTGCGGAATTGGAGGCGCCGATCGCACTAAGATCGGAACCGACTGTGCTCACTTTATGTCTGGTGGTACCGAGAATCAGTTCTGCCGCGAAATTTTTGTTAAAGAAGTAAGTGAAATCCAGCTCAGGAATGAAAGAATTGGAAATCTTTGCATCGCCACCAATCACGCCAATTGTAGCACTTTCCTGAGGCATTACCGCCACACCTCTTAATCTAATTCTCCATTTTTCAGCAGGCTGACTGCTTTGTGAAAATGCGCAAAATCCGGTCATCAATAGGACCATAAGTATACTTAACCTTTTCATAATTTTGATATTTATTTAGGACAAATCTATCCTGGAATACCGATCAAAAAAATGTGCGAAAACATCGATTAAGCTGATCTTCGGCAGTTTTTAGCAATTGATGATTTCGACAATTTGATTGAGATCATATTTTATCAGGTATGAAGATATCATCCCTCAGTTCAATAACAATAGGGTGGGTTTATCGGATGTCATTGTAAGAAACAACTGAGATTATAGCTGGTTAAATAGGCATTGACTCAGGTAATTTTATGTAAATTGCTGCATGAGTTTTTTAACAGCCGAATGGAGAAAACTAGCTATTGCAAACTATGTAGTAGATCCAGCGCTCCTCTATCCTTACTTGCCAGCAGGCACAGAGATTGATTTATTTAATGGAAATTGCTATGTAAGTTTAGTTGGCTTTCTATTTAAAGAAACCAGGTTACTAGGGGTTCGTGTTCCTTTTCATGCTAATTTTGAAGAGCTGAATTTACGATTCTATGTGAAGTATAAGGAAGGAGAGGTTTGGAAAAGAGGGGTGTGTTTTATAAAAGAAATCGTACCAAAATTTGCACTGGCATTCATAGCGAATACAGTTTACAATGAAAACTATGAGGCCATGCCGATGAAACATCGTTTTTCCGAAACTGAGAAAGAGTTAAGCGTGGAATATCAATGGAAGTATAAAAATAAATGGCAATTATTTGGCCTGAAATCAGCCCTGACCTTGTCGGAAATTGGGGAAGGAACTGAAGCGGAATTCATTACAGAACATTATTGGGGGTACGCAAAATTTACGGATACAGTAACGAACGAGTATGAAGTAAGGCATCCAAGATGGATGGAATATAAAGTAACAGCTTCAATATTGCGGTAGACTTTGAACTTAATTACGGAAAGGATTTTAAGTTTCTGAATGAAAAGAGCCCTGCGTCAGTCATGCTGGCAGAGGGCTCAGAAATAACGGTGGAACGGAAGAATACCCTGCGCCTGATTTAGCTTTTCCTGCTTTGTTCATAGGTAGGCCCATAGATACTGGGCACTATATTTCCTGTTGCACGCAGGTATACAATCAATTCGCCGCGGTGATGATAGATGTGGTTAAATAGAAATCCACGAGTCACGATGCCTCTTGGCATTGGGCCAAGAATGGTATGGTCACCGGCCTTCATGGTCCAATTGTCCTGCAATTTTTGTTCTGTAAGCGAGGCTAATGCAGCCCTGGCTTTTTCAACATTGCGTTCAAAAAGTGCCAGGGTCGATTTAATATCATTGGTGTCTCCACGTTCCAGCTTATCTTTGCTTATATCGTATACATCTTCGGTTAATGCACCCACATACCAGTAATAAATGGTGGCAATATGCTGGGCGAGTTCGCCCATGGTCCAGGAGATTTCAGCGGGTTTATACCCAAGGTCTTTTTCCGGAACTGCCTGGAGTAATTTACGTGTATTGTTTACTTCGCTTTCAAATTCACTTTTAAGATATTGGATGATCATAGCCGTACTTCTTTAAAATTTAATAAAAAATAATAGCTATAAAACACCAATATTGCTCATAAGTTTTTACACTTGGCTAGTTTTTTTCTTTTTACGGCCGCGCCAGATCAGGAATCCTGTTATAGGCAAACTTGCCGCAATTAAACTCGCCAGAAAAGCCAATATTTTACCGGGTAGGCCAGCTATTGCCCCAACATGGATGTCGTAGTTCATTCTGGTTATTTTATCTGCAGCACTTGCATTTTTTAGTTTTCCAAAACTATGGGTAACTTCCATTTCCTTTAAAGTATATTGGTCGTAGTAAAGGTAATCAGCTTTCCAGTACGTGTCAGTATCTGGATTTATTGCTACTTCTATGGCCGACTTTGCATTTTCAGGAACATGTACTTCCAAGCCTCCAGTGTAACCTGGTAAACCTTTTAAAGTCTTTGCCCATAAGATGTCCATCGCTGGCTGCGTCCCTTTTAAGCTATTTACCTGTGTCGTATCCGAATAACTTTCCGCAAACTGTTTCATCTGGTCTCCACCCGAGGAAATCCAATACACCGATTTTGCAAACCATTGAAAGCCCATTACGAGGCCAGATATGGCTATAAAAATCAGGATCCAGGTCATGTAAAAACCCAATACATTATGTAAGTCGTAGTTGACGCGTTTCCATTTTGCATTCCATTTAATACTAAACCTTTTCTTACTCGCAGCTTTGTTTTTTGGCCACCACAATACCAGACCTGAAATCAGCAAAAAAAGAAACATTAAGGTGGCTGAGGCGAGGATCGGCTGACCGATATGCGCCGGGAGCCAAAGGTAATAATGACCCATGATCATGATCCTGAAAAAGTCATCCTCCATATTTTTAACCTTCAGTACCTCTCCGGTATAAGGGTTTAAAAATACGATCCAATAATAAGATGGGCTTTCTGCAAAATAAACCACCTGTGAAGATTTACCTGCCTGATAACCCACACTATGGGCATGTTTACCGGGCAAGGCTTCATCGGCAATTTTTTTAAGTAAGGAGGGGGCCATCAAGGCACGCTGCTCTACTTTTGTGAAGCGATAAGGCTGTGTAATGTTTTCAATTTCGCGTTCAAAGGCTAATATACATCCGGTAATCCCTAAGAAACACACAAATAGGCCGGATGTTAATCCGAGCCATAAGTGCAATTGTCCTGTCCAATATTTGAACGTCTTTTTTTTATGGTTCAACACAGATTTCATTAAAATTTGTAAGCAATGCTTAGTCTGTAATTTCTTGGTGCTTCAGTTTGCCAGTAGTAATAATCGCCATAAGAAGCGCCGCTATATAGGTATTTGTCCAGGATGTTGAATACATTTCCTGTTAAGCGGATTTTATCTTTTTCCCAAAATACGCCACCGTCTAATTTAAAGTAGCTAGGCATTTCCTGAGTTCCTGCACCTCCCCATGACCATGAACTGCGGTCGGCCAGGTAGCTGAAACCACCACTTACGCCAACGCCTTTTAAGTCGCCATCCTGAATTTTATAGCTCAGCCAGGCATTTGCATTATGTTTAGCATAACCTGCGATTTTAGTTCCAACAGGAATCAGCACGCCATAAACTTCAGTCGCTTTACTTACTCTGGAATCGGTAAGCGCATAGTTCGCAATCAGATTTAACCCAGGTAAAATCTCCCCACGAAGGTCAAATTCGATCCCTTTTGTTCTGCTTTGTCCCAATTGTAAAGAGTACGGGGAGGCAGGTGTACTGGTTGGATCTGGCGACAATTCATTGTTTTTAAGGATGCGGTAAGCAGCAATAGTCGTGTTCCAGCGGCCATCAAACCAATCTTTCTTGATGCCGAATTCGATGTTGTTTCCGGTGATCGGTTTAGGCTGTGCTCCGCTTTTAAGCGCACCTGTCTGCGGAATAAAAGTCTGGTCAAATAACCCATAAACAGAAGTTTCTTTATCAATGGATACACTTAAACCCACTCTAGGGGTGAATCTTTTGTCTTCTGTGTCTACGCCATATTCAGATTGTTTGACATACGTGAATCTTCCGGCTAGTGTTAAGCGGATTTTGTTTTCCAGAAAGCCAAGCTCATCCTGCATGTACAGGCCAGTATAAGATTGATTCACACAGCTATTTGCACCTCTTTGGTATAAGCTCTTACTGCGGTCGAACTGAGGAATCCCATTTGCAGGAGCACCATATACTGGATTGTAAATGTTAAACGGTTTAGCAGCATTGTCAAGTTTAGCTGATTGTCCAAAATCATAATAACGCTCTTTATCACCTACATCGAGGCCTACTAAAATACGGTGACTGATGCTTCCGGTGGTTGCTTGTCCATTTAAAAATACCTGACCGAATTTATAGTTCAATGCGGCATCGAACAGGTAAAGATCACGAATGATATCGCCATTGGCAGCTACAGATGCTGGCCATATATCACTTGACTTCTGACTGAAATTTACATACGCTAATTGTGCGGTAAGTTTCCAGTTTGCATTAAAATGGTGCTGCATGTTTAAGAACAAGCTATGCTCTTTCGCAAGGTTAGGCTCTAAACCAGGTTCAGACATGGTGAAATTTCTAGGTAATGTTGCATAGCCATCCGGAGCGAAAACATAAGCTGAACCCAGGTCTGATAGCTTAACATGCTGATAATTGTATTCCGCAGTGATCAGGGTTTGATCATCCACCTGGTAGCTAATCACGGGGGCGATGCTATATCGGTCGTTATATTCATAAGCACGATGTGAGTTTTTGCTTTGGCCCATTAAGTTTAGTCGGTAGGATAATTTCCCGGATTTGTTCAGTTTTCCATCCAGATCAAGCGTGCTGCGGTACATATCGTAACTGCCTAAAGTAAAAGAAGCTTCACCATTAAAGTCTCTTCCAGTAGGTTTTTTAGTGACTACGTTGTAAATACCGCTTGGTTCACCGTTAGACATCATAAAGCCAGATGGGCCTTTCACAAATTCAATATGGTCTACAAAACTCATGTCTTCAGTAAGCGGACCCCAATCAGAGGTTAAATTTATCCCATTTCTAAAAGCGGCTGCTCTTGCGCCACGGGTGTTTACGCGGGTGTATAAATCTCCCCAATGCTCTAATCTGGTGACCCCACTAACATTTCTGATGACACCATCACTCATACTGGTAATTTGCTGGTCGGCAAGCGTGGAAGAAGTAATGATTTGAATGTTTTGTGGGACCTCTAATAGTGGTTCGTCCAACCTCAATGAGGAGGAGGGGGCATCCACTTTATATTTTCTTTTGTTACCAGAAACGACTACCTCTTTTAATTGATCGGCACTTTCTGATAAGCTGAAATTGATATAGATCGTTTGATCACCTGATACGGTTACTGCTTTTTCTGCACTTTTTAAACCTATCGCGGAAACGCGGATGATGTAATGGCCGTCTTTTATTTTTACAAAGCTATATTCTCCTTTATCGTCTGTAGTCACTGCAATTCCTTTACCCTTCAAGCCTACGCTAACGTAAGCAGCGGCTTGTCCGTCGGCGGTAAGTATTTTGCCTTTAATGCTATTATTTTGCTGTGCATTGGCTGCAATCGAGCATAAAGAGAGCAGGAATATTAAATTTAGTAGTCGAAGTATATTCATGTTTTTATTTAGATTAATTCTAATTGACGGCAAATATTGCATCTATTTCGTTACGAACAAAATTTATTTAGAATTATTCCATTTAAGGGTCTTCCCTATAATTAGCGCTAGGATTGGCTGAATGCTTTTTGGTTCTGCCGGAGATGAGCCCCTCTGGAAATTGTTGTTATAGTTGCTCAAATTTTGTGTTGCTGTATTCAAGAATTTATGTATAATTGCGCCAAAAAAGCTGTAAATTTATACTATAGAAACGATCATGTTTGCTAGGCCTCTTGATAATGAAAATGAGCTATTGGCTGAAATTGCAGGGGGCGACAAGCGGGCATTTGAGATTCTGTTCAAAAATTACCACAAATATGTTCTGGCTTTCAGTAAAAAAATCACCCGTTCTGAGGACATGGCGAAAGAGGTGGTTCAGGATGTATTTCTCAAGATCTGGTTAAGCAGAGATAGATTACAAACGCTGGAAAGTTTCGGCTCTTATTTAAATACGGTGGTCCGCAATCATTGCTTCAATAGATTGCGTCAGCTTTCCCAGCAAAATAAATCCACTGAACTCCTTCGACTTGAGGTTACTGAAGTTTGTGATGCTACTGTCCAGGAGCTAGATTATCGGGAGGCGGAAAGCATTTTGAATCAGGCCATTGAGACCTTATCCCCACAGCAAAAAATGGTCTACCAGCTCTGTCATCAACAAGGACTTAAATATGAAGAAGCAGCACTGGCAATGAACATTTCGCCCCAAACTGTTCATGCCTACATGAAAGATGCCCTTCGGAAAATCAGGACCCATTTTAAAAATCATGCAATTGGTTATACCGTTTTCTTTTTAAGCCTGTTTAAGTAGTCAATTGGTGTTAAAAACATCATAGGAAAGCCATTATTAAGGTGTTTTTTTTAAAAAATATCACTGTAAATCAGTTGGTTGAAAATTTATTTTGTTTTCGATACCCCCGCGCTATAGGGTTGTGGGTCAATGTTATTTAAAGGTTAAGTTATTATTTAGCCCACAACAACATTGAGCATATGAAAAATCTAAGGCTTCAGGAATTACTAAAACTTTACCTTGATGGTGCGATTTCAGATTTGGATCTGGCAGAGTTATGGGATTATGTACAAGATCCAATTTTTGAAGCAGAAATTAAGCAATTTATTGGTCATGCTTTTGACCTGCATCATCAAGCTTTGGAGCTTGATGATGCAGAACAGCAGCTGATGCTGGAGTCTATCTATGCAGCAGATCCGACCAGCATTCCTAAAGCACGTAAACTTTGGCCTTTCGTATCCGTTGCGGCCACGATTATCATTGCATTAAGTGCAGCATTGATCTTTTATGTGAATGAGCTGAAGCAGAAAAATACAGACAATATCGGTTCCGGAAAGGACATTTCTCCTGGTAAAGAGGGAGCGACCCTCACCTTGGCCAATGGCAAACAGATTAAATTGTCTGATGCGCTGAACGGCCTAATTGCTAAAGAAGATGGCATCAGTGTATCTAAGACTGCAGCGGGAGAACTTGTTTATGAGCTGAAGAACAGCAGTGCTGAACCCGGGATGATCAATACTTTGAGCACCGGGAGAGGAGAAACCTATGTGCTGAGCTTACCGGATAAAAGTAAAGTCTGGCTTAATGCTGCAACTAGCCTGACTTATGCAGCTGGTTTAAATGAGGCAGGAATCCGCAAGATAAAACTTAAAGGGGAAGCCTACTTTGAAGTCGCTAAAGATAAAAAACGACCTTTTGTGGTGGAAACCGAGGATCAGCAGATCGAAGTTTTAGGGACGCATTTTAACATCAGCAATTATGAGGATGGCGTAGCAGTAAAAACAACACTATTGGAAGGATCTGTTCGCGTAAAAGCTGGTGCTCACTCCTTGGAGAAAATCCTGGCACCGGGCCAGCAGGCTATCATACAAAATAAGGTCATACAGGTACTTCCTGCTGATACTGCCTCAGCTGTGGCCTGGAAGAATGGTTTCTTCCGTTTTAACGATGAAAATATTGAAGATGTGATGCAGCAAATTTCCCGCTGGTATAACGTCGACATCAGCTATAAGGGCAAACCTGTTGAAGAGCGATTTACAGGAAAGGTTTCCCGGGCAAAAAACCTCAGTGAGGTACTTTTAATTCTTGAAAAAACGAAAGGTGTTCACTTTAAAATTGAAGAAAGGAGGATCTCTGTTATGCGATAATGGCTAAATGAAGGCCTTTCAAATAAAAAAGCCACCCCGAATGCAATCGGGATGACTTGTAGTTTGGAACGATGCCTATAACGAATTACATGATCAACTCCGCTGTGCCCGCTCATCTGGAAAATGTGAAGCACAGCGAAAAACCAAACTAAGCAAATGTATAAATTTTACACCAGGAATATTAGGGTGCGGCTACGCATTTCTATCAAATTAATACGGATTATGAGACTGACCACACTCATTCTGATCAGCGCCATGTTACAGGTAAGTGCAAGTTCCTTTGCACAGCGAATCACTTTGTCCGTGAAGAATACGCCACTCTTTACTGTCTTTGAAAAGATCAGTGCACAAAGTGGCTATGATTTCATGTTTAGCAGTTCTACGCTAAGCAGCGCAAAAAATGTAAACCTTAACCTCAAAAATGTTCCGCTAAATGAGGCCTTAAAACAGATTTTTGAAGGTCAGCCTTTAGAATATGTAATCGCGGTTAAAACGGTTGTAGTCAGCAAGAAATCAGCTGATCTGAAGGATAATCCGATAGATCGAGTCTCAAATATCGAGGTTCAGGGTAAAATCATGGATGAAAATGGGAAACCTTTGCCCGGAGCAACAGTGCAGGTAAAAGGTTCGAAACGCTTTACGCAGACGAACCATGCCGGCGAGTTTATCCTGAAAGACATCCCAGATCATGCTACGCTGGTGATCAGTTTTATTGGCTACAAATCAAAGGAAATTGAAGCTTCTTCGGTTACCGCCTCAAAACCGATCCTCATGCAGGAGGATGCTTCTAAATTGAATGAGGTCGCTGTGATTTCTACTGGTTATCAGAACATTCCTGTAGAACGTGCTACTGGCGCATTCTCTATGATAACTGCCTCAAAACTGGAGAATAAATTACGTCCGGACCTGAAAGCCGCCCTGGAAGGCCAGGTGGCAGGGATGGTAGTCACAAAAGAAGGAAACGTTGAAATTCGTGGCGTTTCCACTTTTCAGGGAGAAAGAGCACCATTAATTATTGTGGATGGATTCCCGCTTACCGGAACCACCATCAATCAGGATGGGATACAAGTCCCTACGGGTTTAGAATCTTTAAATATCGACAATATTGAATCCGTTACGGTGTTAAAAGATGCGGTTGCTGCGTCAATATACGGCGCACGCTCCTCGAATGGGGTAATTGTGATCACCACTAAATCTGCGAAAGGTGGAAAACTGGCTATTGACTACAGAGGTTCAGCAGGGGTGACTTTAAAACCAGATCTGAGGTATTTGAACCGTTCCCGTACGGCGGATTATGTTGATGCGGAGGTCGATGTGTACGCGCTCAATCCGGTTACAGCCCTGAACGACTACAACAACAATAGTGCTTTAACAAGAGTTCAATACCTGTTGGTCGCTAGAGATCAAGGGCTGATTACTGCCGCCGCTGCCAATGCAGAAATTGAATCGCTAAAAAACAATGATGGCTTGAAGCAGGTGCAGGATCATGTGCTGCAAAATAATTTTATGCAGCAGCATAACCTTTCTTTTACTGGTGGAAATGAAAAAAGCCAGTCGAATGCAGCAATTAAATACATCGATAGCAGGTCTAATATTAAGAATGGGCGCGACAGCAGGTTGATTTTCGACATGAAGAACGATTGGAAAATTTCGGAACGCTTGTCGGTCAAACTGCTAACCAATGCTAATTATGCAACCTCCCGCAGACCTGGCCGCAGTTTAAATGACTTCGTGAATTTTACGCCGCCGCTAACCACTGGTGCAAATACCCGTCCTTACGATTTGCTGGTAGACCCGGCCACTGGATTGCCACAGGATATCTTCCAGGTTAATCCGAAAAAGATCAGCGCTTACCAGGCCATTGACGGTTTAAAACCTTTGAATTTTAATCCTATTGCAGACCTGGATCTGGAATCAATCCTACAAAAAAGCCTTCAAGTAAGAATGGGAGGAAGTGTAAACCTGAAACTTATTGATGGATTAAGCGCAGATGTAGGCGGATCATGGACATTAGGTTACAATACCTCCAATACTTTATATGATAGTGAGGCTTTTAGAGTTAGACAATGGTTTGATGATGGTCGTTCTAAAACGAATCCTTCGAAATATTATATTCCAGATGGCGAGTATCTGAATGAAAGCAGGAACACCAATGAGGCTTTTACCATCAGAGCACAATTGAATTTGGATAAAAAGATCGGTACCAGGCACCAGGTGAGCGCTCTACTTGGTACTGAGGTGAACAAGGATGTTTTCAACAACAATGCTTATCCTACAAGGCTCGGGTATAACGTGCAGGCTGGAACCTTTGCCCAATTCAATTATGAAGACTACATTTCTGGGGCCTATACTACAGATATGCTTGGCGGAGCGACTGGCTCACGTCCTACAGATCCAATGATGACTATAGGAAGTATGGCTTTGAGGGACAACCGCTTTGTTTCCATGTATGCCAATAGCTCCTATGAATTTGATAACCGTTTTATTTGGAGTGGCAGTATCAGGATGGATCTGGCGAATTTTTTCGGAACTGATCCTAAATTCAGGTATAAACCGATCTGGTCCGTAGGAGGAGTGTATAAACTCGGACAGGAGAAATTCATGAAGATCAGTTGGCTGGACAAATTAAATGTTAGGTCTACTTATGGAATTAATGGAAATATCTCCCTCAGACAAGGGCCTTTTCTAGTGACCAGTCCGGGTGTGTATAATCAATCGACAGGAGCGATCAGTTCGTCTATTATCACGCCTCCAAACTCTACCCTGAGATGGGAGAAAACGAGCACGATCAATTTGGGCTTAGATATCGGCCTTTTCCGCAAACTGAGAATCACCGCAGATTATTACAGACGAATGAGTACAGATTTACTGGCGCCAGAAACGTATGACCCAACACTTGGTGTTAGCTTAATCACAGGATTGACACGCAATATTGGTAAATTGAAAAATACTGGACTTGAGCTGCTTGTGGAGGCTGATGTGATTAAAAACGATTCCTTTAGCTGGACTACAAATGCCACTTTGAGCTTTAATGTCAATAAGGTGCTGGAATACAATTTCAACTTTACGGGACCAGTACAGCTGGCGGCTTCTGGCAGTGTTTACAAGGAAGGATATCCAATAGACGCGCAGTTTAGTTATCGTTTTGCAGGCTTAAACGCGAATGGAAATGGTACCTATTATACTAAAGATGGGAATGTAGTATTGGGCAGCAATACAAAAATTGAGGACCTTGTTTTCTCTGGAACCTTACGTCCAAAATATGTAACCGCGATCACCAATTACTTCCATTATCGTGCATTTGACCTTTCCTTTATGCTGATTGCCAAATTTGGCAATGTGCTGAGGAGGGATGCATTTGGGGGTTCTAATTATCAAAACAGATATGTGGCTGAGCGTTGGAGAGTTCCTGGTGATGAATTAACCACCATCTATCCAAAATTAACTCAGGGGCTTAGTGGTGATATGGCTTACTTCCCATTCGCAGATGTATTGGTGGAGTCGGCAAATTACATGAAATTAAGAGATGTGACCTTTAGTTACGACCTCAATAAAAAGGCGGTCAACCGTTTAGGAATCTCAGCGGTGAAACTCTATCTGCAAGGCAGAAACCTACTTCTGGTAACTTCTAATAAGGATAAACGTGATCCAGAGACCTCGGAGATGAACCAGTCGATAGGAAGAAACGCCTTTACAGAACAAGGATTTACCTCGCTTCCATTGAGGCCAGAATTCTATGCAGGCTTTTTAATCAAGTTTTAATTCAAAAAAAGATGAAAACATATATCATATATCCGATCATGATCGTCTGCCTGCTGGCAGTATCGTCCTGTAAAAAATACCTGGATGTAAAACCTGTGGGCAAAATTATTCCTGGCTCTGTGGGAGAATTCGATGCCTTACTGGATAATGACGCCATTGTCCGCTGGAATTTTATCGACAATAACCTGGGCTCAGCCATAGGTTTTCTTACCGACGACCTGCAACTGTCGGATGGCCTGGGAAAGGTCCGTTATGTAGGGAACAATCACCCGAATCTGGAACGTTTTTACGCTTATATCTTCAGGCAACCTTATAAAAAACATTCCAGCACGGATTTGTTCTGGAGTTATGGCTACCGCAATGTATTCTATTTTAACAATGTGATTGACGGCATTGAAAGTCTGAAATCAAAATCTGCAGTGGAAGAAGCGAATGGGAAGGCGGTTATTGCGCAAGCCTTAGTCAACAGGGCATGGTGGTATTTTAATGCGGCATTGGTTTTTGGACCTGTGTATAAGCCAAATGGAAACAACACTGAAAAGGTGATTCCTTACCGCACGCAATCAGACATCAATGCGCCTATGGAGGAGCTGAGCAGTCAGGAAGAAATGTTTGCGAAAGTAGCGAAGGATATCCACACAGCGCTTCCGAATATTCCTGAACATGTAAACTGGCCTTCACGTCCAAATAAAGTAGTTGCGCAAACCTTGATGGCCTATTATCATTTGTTTACGCAGAAGTATGATAGCGTGGCCTATTATGCAAATCTGGCATGGACAGCGGCATCATCAAAAGGAGTGGATGCGGTGATTTATGATTATAATACGCTGTCATTGGCCACACCTTCCAATCCTGCGGGAAGCCTGCTGAATTCTCCTGATGGCCTCATTAGAGCCGCAAACAGCAGGGAAATGCTGTATTATAGAACTCCTGATTTTGGCGCAGGCAGCGTTACCGGTACGCCAAGTTATCCTTCTGACGAGCTCATCGCGCTGCATGACAAGAACAATGACATGCGTTACAAATGGTTTTACACGCTGACTGCCGGGTACAAGAGCACTTTTAATGGGGTCACCTATGACGATGGACAAAGGGTACAGAATTTTCGCAGTGCTTCAAATGCAACTTCTACTCAGAATGGCAAGACAATCATGACCGTTGGTTTTACCTACCCGGAACTTTTGCTGATGCGGGCAGAAGCTTATGCGCGTACCAACCGTTTGGCTGATGCGATTGCCGATGTGAATACCTTGCGTAGGTATCGATACAAACCAGGGACACCAGCATTAGTGGTAGGCAGCCAGGACGAGGTGATCACAGCGGTGCTTGATGAAAGAAGAAGGGAACTTGCTATTCTTGGTCTTAAGCGGTTTATGGATTTGAAAAGATTTAGTCTGGAGGTGGGTAAACCATGGTGTAAAACGAGAATCAGCCATCAGTTTGACGGGCAGACTTATCAGGGAACGGTAGATTCTAAAGATTTTATTTTCCCAATACCAAATACAGTTATTCAATATAATCCACAGTGGGGTGTTCCTTTAGACAATAGGGTATGGTAAAGTTTTTTAATCGCATCAATGTATGCTGGTCCTTACTCTTCTGTTTGATGAGTATGACCCTAAGTGCCCAAACACCGGAAGGGAAAAATATGACCATCATCGGTCATGTAAAAGGGGATACTAAAGGGTATCCTCAAATCTATTATTACAGTAAAAATGTCAAACCGGATTCTGTTCAGATCAAGGGGGGGAAGTTCAAAATCATATTGCCATATAATGGGAGAACCACCTGGTTTTTTTATAGCCAATATGAGCGTAAGACTAAAAAGTCTTATCGTCCATTTCCTATGTTGATTGACCAGCCAGGGACAATCAACATTGATTTTAACATTGAGAATGGCTTTTACAGCTCCACATTGAAGGGAGATAAAACTGCAAAACTGTATGCTGAATTTTTTACAAAAAAAGATCAATTATCTTTGCTTTCTAAAGCTGAAGCCCCTAAGAAAAGAGATTCTTTAAGAAAAAGCTGGGTAGCAAAATGGTGTGCAGACTTTGTAGAAAGTAATCCTGATGAGTTTGTGAGTGCTTATGTGCTGAATACTTCCGGCAAATCTGTCATGACCATGGAACAGCTTGAAAAAAGTTTTAACAAATTGTCTGCTGAACTTCAGCAATCTAATGAGGGTAAGAATGTTGCGACATTTATCAGAGGCATGAAGCAAATTGGTTCTGGTAAGCCCATCAAGAATTTTGTTCTGAATGATCCTGAGGGAAAACCTATTGATTTTTCAAGGTTCAAAGGGAAATATGTATGGATCGATTTCTGGGCAAGCTGGTGTGGTCCTTGTAAAAAAGCCTTTCCACATATGCGTGAGCTTTATGAAAAATATCGGGGAGCACAGTTCGAAATTTTAGGGATTTCTACGGATTCAACAATCGAGCCCTGGCTTAATATACTGACCGAGATTAAAAATCCATGGCCGCAGGTTTGGGATTCGAGGAACATCGCATCAGAATTTACGGTGACTGCTTTTCCGACCTCATTTCTAATAGATCCAGATGGCAGCATCATTTTAAAAGAGATTGGATTCGAACCTAATGGTGCAATGGAAAGAAAATTAAGGGAGATTTTCGGGAAGTAAATAGGAGGAGGAACCTTTATGACCAGGCTGTTCGCTGCGTTTCGAAAAAAAGCACCAGCAGCTGTATTTAGAATAAGGTAAAAATGGGCTAAAAGCCCATTTTTACCTTATCGATTAATATCGGGATATAACGGTCCCGATAATAAGTAGTGATGCCCGGAGTTTTCCTCGAGGACAGATTGATGATTGCTATCTTCGGATTTTCCAGCCATTCCTGACCGTTTGCTGGGCTAATTCCCATGGCTATTAAATCCTCCAGGGTGGAAGGAATTATAAATTTAGCGGTATAAAATTTACCTGCTTCTTGAATAGGAGCTGAGGAGGATGGAATCCGATGCCACTCATTTAATCCTATTGGTATTCTGATCCCTATTTTCACTTCATCAATGCCGGTATTAAAAGGCAATAGGTTTACGCCAATGGATCGATCGGCACTTACATCTGAAAATATAGTAGGACCAACACTTTTACTCGCTGCAAATGTAATTTCCACCGCTTTCAATCCTTTTAATTTCAATTTTTCATAAGGAATGAGCCGAAGCGTGGAGGAACTGGAATCTTTCGGTAAATAAGGATAGATCTTTCCTGATTTTGTAAATAATAGGTCTGCGGCATTTGCAAACTGCTTCACCGCACCTTCCTTTTGATCTCCATACCAGTCTGCGACTTCAGTTTGCAACATAAATTGGATCGTGGTAGAATTATTATCCACACTTGTATTTATCCACTTTGTAAATTCATCTGTGACATATTTTAACGGAAGGATTTCTTGCGTATTAAGGGGGGCTAATTGTACTTCATCGCCATTTAAACGTACAATCCCCAGAACACTGCTGATATCCAGGGGTAGCTCCTGGCTGTTAAATGCAGCATCTTCGTGGACGTAGGAAGCAAGGGTCATTTTTCCATCTCTTATTTTCATTTTCCCTGAATAATTCCCATTATCAGAGGTCAGTTCGCATGGGGCAATGCGTACTAAACTACCTTCCCAGTCCTTTTTATTTGCTTGAAGTTCTCTCACACTAGTTACCCGGGGGATAATCTTTCCAAACCCTAGTTTTTTCACCAAGTTATTTGCGACATCCTGCAGGACGATTGCACCATTCAATTTTGTGACCATCTGGTCGAAAACAGCTATTTCCAGGCTGTCATTTAAGACAAAATTATGGTCAGTTTTTAACTTGATCATGATTCCGCTTTTGCCGCTGCCTTCCTGTAGAAATAAAGTTTTATTGTTATCGACATTTTTTGAGCTGGCATCTGAAATCACTACGCCTCTTATTACACTCTCGTCTTTAATTTTCACAAGCTCTGCTGTACTTAGCGCCTTTATCGCAGCAATTGAAATCTGTTTGGCATCAGGAGGGATCGGAATTAAATCCGGGATCTTATTTTTATCTTTTGAGCAAGAGGCGATACTCGATAGGAAGATTAACAGAATGGATACGGTTATCAGATGACTTGTGTATGTCTTTTTCATAGCTAAATTTTAGAGGTGATTTAATGAAATCTTCTATTCGGTTGGCGTAACCAGGAGCAGCAAAAAACTTAAAGCATATAGGATCGGATCTGTGTTGGTGCGGTAATTTTGTTTAATCTGTAGGATATTTTATTCCTAAAAATTTAACAGTAATAAATATATGATATTTTTATGTGAAAATATTATCTAAATAAATATTTGAGTAATTTATTTATTTTTCAAAGAAACACAAGGGGGCTGTTCATCGTAAACCTTAATGATGAAGCATGACCCATTTAGGTTTCTAGGAGAGTTGATGTGAGGTTCTTTGCACTGACTGGGCTAAAGAAGTTGATCAAATTCCCATCGGGATCGCGAAATAGTAAGGAGCGATTTCCCCAGGGCATGGTAGTCGGCTCCTGAACAATTTCAGCTAATGAACCTTTAATCTGGTTGTAATCTTCATCCACATTCTTCACAAGAAATTCTATGATGACACTTTTGTTACTTGCTGGTTCTGCGAAATCTTTTCCGAACAAAGTCATAGTCCGTGTACTTCCTATGGCTAAATTACCCTGGCCGATTTTGAGCTCTGCAAAGTCTGCTGTTGACCAATGAGCAGTTAAACCAGTGATTTTTTCATAAAACTGAACCAGTCTTTTGATGTCTGCCGTAATGATTCTTAATGATGCTAAATTCATGATGCTATTGTTTAATTCTTTAGCACAAAAATAAATTGGCCCGGTGACAGCTATATGTCAGCAGGATTTAAACCATCAAAACCACTAAACAAAGTAAGATTAACACCATAAATACAAAAAGGATAATCTTGGTCCAACTTAAAGGGCGTTCTCCAATGACTTCACCGGTACTGGCATTGATCGTAAACTGATAGATTTTCTTGTTGTAAACATAAGCACTAACCCATACTGGCAGCATGATATATTTGATCGCTTTCTTGTTGAAATCGGTATAGAAACCGCTAATCTGCTGTTCATCTCCGCCAATCTTAGATTGTATGGTGAACCTGATGCTATCCTTGGTTTGGTCTGAGGCTAAGGAAAAGCCCTGTTCAGGGCTAATCTGATAGGTTTCAGAGCGGAAGCCACTCATATAGCGCTCGTCGAACTTCACCAGCAGGTCAAAATTCCAGGGCGACAATGCCTTTAATGTTTTATGAGGAAGCGACTTACTGGCAGGTACCATTAAGTCATTAAAGATGTTATCGACTTCACCTGTAACAGGGGTCCAGCGGGTATGGCGCACTTGCCTGGTCCTGTTTTCCGTTTTGCCATTCTCCGCAGTCACTGTATAGTTTTCTGTGGTGTAATAATAATCGCCTCGATTTCCAGTAAAAGCGCTGGTTGTGGTGGTATCAAAAGACCAGTGGGGTAGGTAAACTCCCTGAATGGCTGAAGTACTGGATTTTACCTGTTTGATCAGGTCACTTGGAGTCCACCAAAGTTTATTGAGCCAATTTTGAAAGAAATAAGTAGCTTGTTCCTTACTAATTTCGAATGGTAAAATGTAATGTGGAGGCACATATTGCTGTCCATTTTGTGTACTCAACACCAATGGTGCGGTACAAAACGAGCACCTATCTGAAGTGGTAAAGGCGCTGAGTACAGTTTCCGAACCACAGCTGCTGCATTTGACCATTTTAAGGTCCTCATTTTTTTTGCTCTGATCGATGTGGTCTACAAAAAGCTTATAATCAAACGACTTGATAGTGCTGGCATTTTGGTCAGTTGCTATAGGATTGCTGACCCCGCAATGATCACATTTGAGGTTCCCGCTGCCGGGTATAAAAACTAGCAATGCACCGCAGCCATTACATTTTAAAGAAGAATTAAGGACCAGAGGTGGTACTGTGTTGTTCATGATTTAGATTAGTGGTGGTGGTTCATGGTCAAATAACTCGGTCAGGGTTCCTGCAGGAGCCCATGTCGCCATTCCCTTTTTCCAAACCTGAGTTTCTCTATTGATCACATTTGAAGCAATTAAGGTTTTAATAGAACCAAGGCTGTGAGGGCCATCAGGTTTTCCATCTTTTGCGAAATGATATTCTACCGCATTTAAAGATGGGGGAGCATCCGCGCCTTTTGCATTGGGATCAAACTGGTTTTGCTGAAAAATATTGCCCACCTGACCCATCATCGCTGCGCCAACGCCGATTCCCATACCTGCTGCACCGAGATTACCTCCAATGGTGTTTTCCGCAGATTTTTCGATCGCATTTGCGGCCTGAAACTGCGCATAAGCGCCCAGGTTTCCGATGATGCCCATCTGACTACGTTTGTCTAGTGCCTCCTCTACTTCAGGAGGTAAGGATATGTTTTCAACCAATAATTTGCTGAGCTCAAGTCCGAGTTCGGCAAAATCAGGCTGTATATGTTGTGTCACCAGAAGTCCCACTTCATTGTAATTGGCAGCCAGATCAAGTACGGGTATTTTGGACTCTGCTACCGTATCCATTGCACGTGAAACTACGGTATTGCGCAGCTGCTCGTTAATGTCGTCGATACTGAAATTGGGATTGGTGGCAGAGATCTGTGTAAGAAATACTTTGGCGTCCAGCACTTTAAAGTTGAATGAACCAAAAGCACGCAGTCTAACTGGGCCGAATTCTGCATCACGTATCATCACTGGGTTTTTAGTACCCCATTTTTGGTTTAAAAAAGTGCGTGTGCTGACAAAATAAACGTCTGCCTGAAAGGGACTGTTGAAGCCATATTTCCAACTCATCAGCGTGGTCAGAATCGGGATGTTCTGCGTACTGAGCTCATACATCCCCGGAAGGAATACATCCGCAATTCGACCTTCGTTCATAAAAATGGCCACTTGCGATTCCCGTACGGTCAGTTTAGCGCCCATTTTAATGGCGTTGTCGTTACGCGGGAATTTCCAAACCAGGGTATCCTGACTATGGTCTACCCACTCAATAACATCTATAAACTCGCCTAATAATTTGCTGAATAATCCCATTGGATGATAATTTGTAAGTTTTTTTTGATAAATATAGTTTTATTCTGCAATCTGTCAAATATTACCTTAGAATCACAAAGGTTTAATTGTTACCGAATTTTTCAATAAAAATGAGGGTGTATAAACACCTCACACAATTGCATCAATGCTTGCGGTCTAATTATTACCTCCGTTATAGGGTAGAGTTGTTTTCTGAAATCCTTATGTTAGCGAAAAATTATGATCAGATGGTTCGTATATTGTTATTATTAATCTTGCTGAAGATGCCTGTTTATGGTCAGGACATGAAATCGCTGGAAAACAAGCTACATCATTTATCTCAGCAACGGGAGAAATGGAGTCACAGCCAGGAGGATAAATCATATGATTCGCTTGCCAGGTATAATAAGGAATTGGAAGCATTGATTCTGAATTTTACTGCCAATAACCCTAAAACCTTAAGCCATCAATTTGACAAAACAAAGGTTGGATTGGATATTCTTACTTCTAGTGATGGTCTTTTTAGAATCTACACCTGGAATACGCTGGAAGGTGGAACTATGCAGTATTTTAAAAGTGTTTACCAATATAATGCTGCGGGGAAAGTATCTTCAATGAAGAGTGATACCCCAGAGGAAGAAAACGGATGTCTTTTTATGGAAATCAATGACCTTACAGCTGCAGGTAAACGGTATTATCTAAGCACTAGCATCAGTGTTGGAAGTAGCGCCTTATACGATTACCAGGCGAAAATATTCTCCATTGAAAATGGAAAGTTAAATCCAAATACCAGGCTGATTAAAACTAAAACTGGGATCAAGAATGTAATCGGTTATGAAGTTGATCTTTCCAGCTCGTCTAACAGGGATAGAAAAGATGGGGTGGAACCTAGAGATTATATGAAATTGCTTTATGATCAGAAGAATCAAACGATTCTGATTCCTCTGATCAATGCAGACGGCAGAGTGACGAAAGGCAAAATCAAGTACCAATTGAAAGGACAATACTTTGAAAAGATCTAATTTTTTCCATCAATTCATCTGAATTTATTGATCTCATCAATGCTTTTGCTTCAGATGAAATTTTAAATAAAATGAATCTTACTGATTTTAAAGATAATTAATTATAATTGTCTAATTAACCAATCAACATCCACCATTATCTATCTGAAAAATTAATGAATCAAAAACCATCAAGTGCATTTATTGGGGCCTCCTGGGTCGCTTTAATGGCAGGATTTGCTGCTTATAATATCGGTCTTTTCAATGCAACCATGCAATTGAATGAAAAGGGATATTATTTTACCATCCTTATTTTCGGTGTATTTGCCGCAATTTCTGTACAAAAATGTGTTCGTGACCGATTAGAAGGCATCCCAGTAACCAATATTTATTATGGAATCGCCTGGTTCTGTACGATCCTTTCCATTGCATTATTAGCGATAGGCTTATGGAATGCTACGCTTGCTTTAAGTGAAAAAGGATTCTATGCGATGGCATTCTTACTGACTATTTTCGCTTCTATTGCCGTGCAGAAGAACACTAGAGATAGTATCTCTGCGGAACCTAATAGCGACAAAGGAATTTAATCATTTGCAGTAAAGCCAGAAATATTGGTGCTGCAGTTATTTATTTAAGCCTCAGCATAAGCTGGGGCTTTCTTGCTTCTTATGGCTTTTTAAAGAACTTAGGGACAGTTATAGGTTTTAAATTTTCCGAATTCTGCTTTGTGATGATGAAAAGGATCAGCATGCTCAATATCGAGCCGAAGAAGCACCATACAGAGGTAAGGTAATTGGTATAGAAGATTGCCGTCACCACATAGGAAATCACAAGCGTCCAACCCAACAGTCTGAGCAATTTATGACTGGAAAAGAATGGTGAAATTGCCGTAGCCAGCATGTAGGGGATGCCTCTGAGCAGTTTGCTTTGGATAGGGAATTCCAGGGAATATCTGATATGGTGCTCCTCTATTCTAGCCGAAGCTTTAAAATTCAATAGCGAATAGCCAAGGTATAAAGCAGCCAATACACCTGTGGCTAACAGACCGAACAAAATTTTCTTTCTAAGGGGATCCTTTTCGAACAGCAGCATCGATAAGGGAACCAATATGGGCCAGACGGTCTGGGCAAATGCCAGAAACACGTACATGGTAAGGTCAGTCCAGGGCGCATAGGTCGCATGTGAAAGAGTCAGCCATAAGAATCCCTCCATAGTCTGCTGCACTGCAAAAAGGATCGGAATGCAAGCCAGTACATATTGTGGAGTTGTTTTAGCTTTTGTCAAGGCAACACTGCCTACCAATAGCAGGCCAGCACCTGCTGTAAAACTCGCTGTAGCGGAAAAACACATCAGCCATTTCTTTATATCTGAGGAAAATTCATCAGGTATTAGACTAACGTTCCAGCATGATAAAAGTTTACTGACCGGTTAGAATCATTTGCTGCTATGTGATTTTAAAAAAGATTTTGACGTTTTAGATTGATGTTTGTCATGGTTTACATTGATGAGTGTCATGGCTTAGGTGTTAATACTTGTTTAAATTAGAGTGAAACGAATAAATACGCTATAGTCATGAAAACTATCCTTGTGCTAACAGATTTTACAAATAAATCACTTATTGCAGCAGAAGCAGCTGTATTATTGGCGGGAAAAATCCATGCTGATGTATTGGTCATGCACTCAGACAATAATATATCCATTATACCTTATTATGAAGGTGGTGTAATGATTACTGAAAATGTTAGTTGGGAAAACATGCAAAAAGAGCAGCTAAGTAAATTGATCGTACATCTTAAGGCTTTTGCCAGTCTCCATTTAGAACAGCATCTCAAAATTAATATTCGTGGTAAGTTAATGCCAGGGGAGCTTTTGACGAATGTTCAGGAAATTGTTAAACACCATGATATTGAATTCATTGTTACGGGTACCCGATCGGGTTCTAAAATCGACCATATCTTGTTTGGGAGTGATATCAGTACCATAATTGAACATGTCGATCGGCCAGTATTGATCATTCCCAAAAATTATAATTTCTTAAGATTGGATCGGGTCATTTTTGCGACAAATTTTAATGAAACAGATATTGATGCGATAAATGATCTTCTTGCACTCGGGGAACTATTAGAATATCAATTGGAGATTGTTCATGTGAGCCTTTATGGAAGTAAACAGAGGATGAAGAACGAAAAGGTGAGGAGCTATATTAACGAAATAAGTGAGGAAAAATATCCTACTGTGATGTTTAAAAACATAAAAGGCAAACGACTTTTGCCAAGGTTAATAAAACAGTTTCAGGAAAGAGAAGCTGATTTACTGGTTTTTAGCCATCAACATCATTCATTTTTTACGCAAATACTTAAAGAGGGAACCACAATAAATGCGCTTCGTCAACAGAAAATCCCTATAATGGTTGTTCCCATTGCCCAGATAGAACACAAAAAGAATAAAAATTAATTTAATAAGTAACCAAGGCGATGTGTTCATAGTTATTTAAAGTACCGGAATCTACGAAATCTACATCGCCTCCATTTAAAATAACTTTTTCAATGATATCGTCAACAGCGTCCCTGATATAAGAAAATTCATTGTAATTTTCCGTCAGTTCTTCTATCATATTTGGTTTTGCGGCCCTTTGAGCGGAAAAGACAAAGTCGCTTTCAACAAAAACTTTATTGCCAAGATTATCCATTACAGCCTCCCAAACTGGTTTTATTCCCGTTATGAGTTTGTTTTCCCCTTCGGCATTATCGAGGATCTGAACTATTTCTTTATCTTTTTTATGCCATAATACTGCTAAATGTGATTCCAATATTTCCGCTAGTTTGGCAAAACTAAGTTTATCGTAGTTACCAGTGATGTAGTCGGCAATAAAGTCCTGATGTTTACTGATTTTTTTAAAATGTCCCAAAATCTTTTTTACGCCCATCACAAAAACGGGTAGTTCATGGTCGTTTAGGATCCGATTAAGTTCTTTATCGATATGCTGTAAAAATTTTTGGACAATAATTTGATTCTTATCAATCGAATCCGTGAAATTTGCTACTTTTTCAGGCCATTCGTTGATATACGGGGCTATATTTTCTGGAATCGTTGTTTCAATTTTGGTAAATTGATCGCCATTAACCAGATAAATATTAAACTGTTTTGAACTCAATAAGAGCAATAGATATTTGCTGCAACGTTTCTTACTATAAATCAAGTCGCGGATTTCAAATGATTCATCAATTACAATCCGTTCCTGGACAGCTGTATCCAAATAAACTATTTTCTCAAATACTGGTGATACATAAACAGCTACCGCTTTTTTATGTAGATTCAGGTCAACTTTTTTAAGGGCTAATTGTAGTTTCTTGATCATCAGATTGGACATTTCCTCTGAATAATTGCTTTTAAGCTCACGCCCTACTTCATCTACTTTAAAATTGAATGATTGCTCCAGCTCTTTTTCCGCATTAATTTTAGCTGTAAGAGGCATTATTAGAGAGATTGAAGGCCAATAGTGAACAGCTTCAATAATTTCCTGTACTTCTGGGTTTAAGTGCTTAATCATGATATTCTAGTTAGATAAGTGTATTCTAATTTCAGTATTTATCAAGAGTATCTCCGTGACAGTCATCAGCTAACCTTATGATATTCATCATCGTACATGCCCGAGCAAGATCACCTGCCTAGTTCTGTCCGGTAAAATACAGGCAGTTCGATATTATTAATTGAATCTACAAGCTCAAAAAAAGTGATTTTTAATTTCCTGTATGCTTCGCAGAAATCTCGCATGATGTATTCCAGATGTATCTGTCTACATTCAAGCGCTTCAGTATCTTCTTCAATTTTGTCTTCAATCACCAAACAAAGACGGTCTAGCTGGTGCTCAATCATGAGCTGAATTCTTCCTAGATCCTTTACTAATTTCAATAAATTCATCCTCATCCAATTCGTCTTTTTTTCATAATAAGAACATAAATGGTTCGAACTATAATTTTCAAATTCCGAACTCAAATAATTGGCTTCTAACCTATAGTATCTTGTATCATCAAGCCATGCTAAGGTTACTGCATAATGTTGGAGAGATCGTGTTAATCCATTAGCTATCGTTCTCATAACCTGATTCTTAACAGAACAAGTTCCTAAAATAAATTTAGGTTCTGAATGACAGCAGTCAATTCACAGTATGATACTCATCATCTCGGTCTTCTGGATTTGTTTATCATGTTGATTGTCATTTGTTTGTGTGACTGTTGTCATGCTATTTTTAGTTTTTTTTTAGAAGCTTTGGTTGGGTATAATGAAGGTTAAAATGCTTAAAAGATCATGAAAAAAATACTTGTTGCCACAGACCTTTCTCCTGCTGCGGAAAATGCGGCACGTTACGCATTACATCTCGCTTATTATTTGCAGGTTAATATTGAGCTACTTCATACATTTGAAGTTCCAGCGACCTCATTGTTGCTACAATCATTTACAGGGAATGTTGAAAAACATCAGGCTTTTAAAAATGGTAAAATTGTTCAGCTTAATGATTTTGTGAAAACACTGGATAAAGAGAATCGTGAGGTTAGACCAGACCTTCCATGGATTCCACAAATTAGCAGTAGTTGCGAGGAGGGAAAGGTCTTTGAAATGATCAGTCATCGGGAGGATTTTAATGATATTAATTTCCTGACGATAGGGATCTCCAGTGCAGGTAAGACAAATGGCTTCTTCTTTGGAAGTAAAATTCGCAAAGCGATTAATAAAACCGGACTTCCCATATTAATCGTTCCTGCTTTAGCCACTTTTAAAAAAATCAATAAGATTGTTTTTGCAACAGATTTTATGGGAAATGATCTGGAGATACTTGCTCTGCTTTCTGATTTGGTCCGGCCATTTAATGCTGAAATATTAATTGTACATGTGAAGGTAGGAAAGGAGCGTGCTAAGGACTTGCAGCAAAAAATGGATACTTTAATCGTGGGGGCTATCGCAAGGACTAATTACCATAGGATCTATTATAGAAATTTTACCGGTATGACAGTTGAAGAGGGCTTGTCATGGATCGTTGAACATGGGCAGACAGATGTATTGGCTATGGAGTATAGGGAAGATGCTTTGTTCCATCAATTGTTTAAGGAGAGTCATACCATGAAAATGGTGGATCTCATGTCTTTGCCTATGCTAATATTTAAAACTCGAAAGGATAAGTTTCTTTAAATGGGCTCTTGTTACAGATCATTTATATTTATGATGGTTATCACCTAATTACTTGATCGTCTGTGCTAATTTTATAGGGCCATTAAAATTAAAAGCATGGAATACTTTATTAAATTAATGACGGGGAATTTGCTGCAGATCGGGAAATATCAAAAAAAGATAGCCAAGTATTAAAGTTTAAAAATATGGAAACACTAACTAAACTTCCAGAGCGAGCCCTGGAGTATTATATCAATGTCCGGCGCTGGAAAACTTACCTAGATTTCTTTAATCTGGAGGTTGTTTTTTTGAACCGTTTGATGGAAGAGCATTTTTTACAATTGTCTGGCGAGCAACGCATTAAGAAATTGACTCAACTCGGCAGTAAATTGTCTGCATTAGTTAATGAAAAGCATCGTATTAAAGGATTATTGGATCAGCATCTGAAGAATTTGGAATTGCTTGCAGAAGATTTGCTGCATGTTAGTTTGGATGAACTGTCGGAAAAACAAGCAGATTTAGAGTGTCGTATGACAGACCTAATTCATCAATATCGTGAAGTAAAAAGAGAGTTGTATTTGATAGTTGAAGAAATATTAGATGAACGCAAATTGTTAGTTAATTAAATGACTGATTAAAAAAGATTTTGACCTGCATTTTCTGCATATTGCTTTATAGTGAGATTGCGCTTCATTAATAAAGTTTCCATGTATCTCTTTAAAAAGAGATAATCTACAACTTTCCCTAAGATTCCTAATGGGGATACGTAAGAAAAAATATCAATCATATTAGTTCCCTTGCCTGCTAGTTCGAATTTATGGATATGCTCAAATGATTTGAATGCACCAGAAACCATTTCATCCGTAAATGAATTTGGTTTTTCAAAAGCGGTAACTTTAGAAGTTAATTCCTGAAAAAAACCAAAGTGTTTTGCTCTCCATGTGACAGATTCTCCCAGTTCTATCAATCCAGACATCCTACCGGCTATTACTCTTTCCTGGGTTTGTTGTGTAGAGATCTGATGTAAGTCAATACTTCTGGATAGATCAAATACAATAGCGGGTGTAGCTAGAATGAACGTGCTGAGATATAGTGTAGGCATGAGCACTGCTCAATTATATGGATAGGCAGATGTTATCTACAATGAAACCGTCAATGCAGCTGGATATAGCAGAACTGCAATCTGCCACTAATTTCGGCTATTTAATGGCTGTATTTTTATGGGTATACGGATTTATGAGCCCCATTTCAGGAATTATTGCAGATAAACTTAATCGCAAATGGCTTATTATCGGAAGTTTGTTTGGTCAGCGGTTACTTTTGCGATGGCTTATGCAACTAACTTTAATCAATTGTATGTACTCAGAGCTGTTATGGGGCTGAGTGAGGCTTTATATTTACCTGCCGGCTTGTCATTAATCGCAGACTTTCATGGGACTAAGACGAGGTCTCTTGCAATAGGTATCCATATGACTGGTTTATATATGGGGCAGGCACTGGGTGGTTTCGGAGCTACCATTGCATCAGCATATTCATGGCAGCAGACATTTCATACCTTTGGATTGATAGGGATATTGTATGCGTTGGTTTTAATTTTTTTCTTAAAAGAGAAGAAGAGTTTTGTTGCAGATTCTGGATCAGAAGATTTCATTCCATTGGGAATTAAAACTTCTTTATTTAAAGGTATTGGGTTGTTGCTTAGTAACGTTGCTTTCTGGGTGATCCTGTTTTATTTTGCTATTCCCAGCTTGCCGGGATGGGCGGTTAAAAACTGGTTACCTACATTGTTTGCAGAAACATTAAATATTGATATGGCAACTGCTGGGCCTTTTTCTACTGTTGCCATAGCGACTTCTTCCTTTTTAGGGGTAATCTTAGGTGGGCTCTTGTCCGACAGATGGGTACAAAAGAATCTGAGAGGAAGAATATATACCAGTGCAATAGGTCTTTCATTAACCATCCCAGCATTGCTCTTAATTGGTTATGGGCACACGTTTTTTCATGTAGTAGGTGCGGCTGTTTGCTTTGGTTTTGGGTTTGGCATGTTTGATGCCAACAACATGCCCATCTTATGCCAGTTTGTATCGGCTAAGTATAGGGCTACTGCTTATGGTTTGATGAACATGGTAGGCGTATTTTCTGGTGCGCTTATCACGGATGTATTGGGGAAATATAGCGAAGCAGGTACCTTGGCTGAAGGTTTTGTTATGTTAGCCGGAATGGTTGCGATGGCATTGGTTGTTCAGCTTTATTTTCTTCGGCCCAAACAGAATGATTTTACGGATGAATAAAAATGATCACAGATTAATAATAGATTTATAACACATACAAAAGAAAAAATGAACAGAATTACAATTATTTTATTAGCATTACTATTTTGCTTAAAGCTTAGCGCCCAGCAAAAGAATACCCCTGTATTTGTTTCAGGAAAAGAAGGATATAAGAGCTTCCGTATCCCCGCAATTGTAAATTTACCAAACGGCACCTTATTGGCCTTTTGTGAAGGCAGAGTGAACGATTCAGGTGATTTTGGAGATATTGATATTGTCATGAAGAAAAGCACGGATAATGGCAAAACCTGGTCTGACTTACAGGTAGTTGCAGAATTTGGGCACCTGCAATTGTGTAATCCAGCTCCGGTGGTGGATCTGACTGATCCAAGGTTCCCTAAAGGTAGAATTTTCCTGTTTTATAATACTGGTACACAGAGTGAAGGCGATGTCATAAACGGGAAAGGAATTAAACTGTGTATGTATAAAACTTCTACAGATGGCGGTCAAACCTGGTCTGATCAGGTGGATATTACCAGTCAGGTGCATCGCCCTAAGCAACCTTTGATAAGTCCAGCATATAATTTTGATGAAGATTGGAGGTATTATGCAAATACTCCTGGGCATGGGATGCAGTTCCAGTCTGGAAAATACAAGGGTAGAATTTTTATAGCGGCGAACCATACTGCCGGAGATAGGAAAGCCGGAGCTGGTCATTATGTAGCCCATGGTTATTATAGCGACGACCATGGTAAAACATTCAAACTTGGCAATAGCTTAAATCTTCCTGGAAGTAATGAGTCTATGGCCGCTGAGCTTTCTGATAGCAGATTAATGATGAATAGCCGCAATCAGAATGGCGACAAAAGGGAAAGGATTGTCTCTATTAGTAGTGACGGGGGAGCAAGCTGGGATACCACTTATTTTGATCCTAATTTAATAGATCCGGTTTGTCAGGGTAGTATTTTAAATATAGGTACTAAAAAAGGTAAAAATATACTGGCATTCTGTAACGCAGCAGATACCAAACGTCGGGACAACCTCATGCTTCGTGTTAGTTTTGATGAAGGAAAAACCTGGCAGGTAAATATTCCAGTTTATAAAGGGGAAGGTAAGGCTAATGTTTCTTATGCCGCTTATTCTGATTTGGTTAAGCTTAGCAGCAAGAAGATCGGAGTTTTGTTTGAAAAGGATGATTATTCAGAAATTGTATTTTCAGCGATCCAATGGAAATAATTAGAAAGTATTTATTTTTTGTTTTTTATTCGCATGAATTGTACTGGTAATTACACTAGGTTATTGACTAATAATGCAAGATTCGATCTTTGGAACGGAAGCTTTAACATAGTTAAACCGGTAGTCATTGTTTTGTATACTCCTGTAACGAAAAACAAGTAATATCGCATAATAAAGCCTAGAAAACTTTTTGACTAAAAACGAAACCCTGCAAATCAATTGATTTGCAGGGTTTTGATTGTCTTTTTTGTTGCTATTTCTAGTGATCCCGCTGGGATTCACACCTTTGTAAAAATCAACGGTTATTCATTATCTGGGAGGTTTTGGAATTGGCACTAACCGAATCACTCACCTTTAATTTGTACGTTTTTGCTGCAAATGCTATATTTTAAATATACATAAAATGTGATAATAACTGAGTTAAACTAGTTTTGGTTGTTTTGGAGATGCTGCTGTTTCGTATTTATAGTGTCTACTATCAAACCACTTCCACCGATATATTTCAAAGCCTAAATGTTTGTACCCACAGTTAAGTAATACAGGTTCAATCTCTTTGAAGTTGAAATAGCAAAACTGGATAAGTTCTATCTTTTCATTATTTTTTAGATAAACTATGATTTGTGAAAAACTGCGAATTTTATATGGTATTACAGAGGTGCTAAATCCAATGATATCGTCTTTTGTTATTAACCTAGTGGTATTCCTTAAATAATTGATTTCTTTTAAAAAGTCTTTTGTAACGGCAATTTTCTTAGTTTGGAGAAAGAATGATTTTGTAATTACATGACTATAGGAATAAAACAATATTAAGCCTAATAGAATAGCACCGATTTCTAGTGGGGAGCGTTCTGTGTCCATAATGCTTAGGACTAAATGGTAGGCAAATATGACAGTAATTCCCGATAGAAAAACGCAATAAATCAATCGAAAAATTGGAATTAGGAAGTTAAATTTAGGTTTAAATTCTTGGGACATTGAGCATTTCTTTATTTTGGAGTATCTTTTATTATGAATAGGATGGTAACTTAATTATTAAGCAGAAATTAAAGTAAAAGAATAAAGTAGTTTTTTCTGAGGTGAAGTGCTTGGTGTTGTTACGTACAAATGTAAATAATTATCTTCTAATGGAAAATTTTGAGGTGAGTGCAGACTTTTTTCAATAGGGATGGTGGTTAGGGTTAATTAAAAACAATGGGTAGTAAACAGCCTATATTTTTTATAACAAAACCGGATATTGAATCTATTTTAAAAGAAATAGAAGAAATTTTCGATATTCGATATTTTTTAATGGGGCTTTTTGATAGTCCTGAAATAATTCATCATAATTCAATATTTGATGACCCAAAAATTGGATTAACATCTTTTGTGATTGGAATCTTATTGATCGGTATCTGATTATTCCACAGATTAATGAAGTCGGTATTCGAGTGGTTGATCAAAAAAAAGGAGGAGTAAAATATGCTGTTGATTTACTAATTAATCCCAAAGGAATTGAATTGAAACTAGGAGGTATCTATGTTGAGAAGGGTAATATTATCATTGGAGGGAGAATTGGAATAACTTCCGATGATCCTTTTTCAATTAATTTGTATAATTCTTTTTCGAAGAAGATTAAGCAGAAATTTAAACGTATCGGCACATCGTATGTTGGAAAAGATGCAGAAGTTAAGCTAAACGCGGGTTGGCATTTGGTGACAAGTGTTAATTCGATAGAAGCATTTGGCTCATCCAGATCAAGAAATAACGAGGAAAATGAAAGTTGAGTACACATGCACTTACGGGTACTAAAAGAGAAATATTGACTAATTACATTATGGATATATGATTTAATTACTTGGGTAAATTACACTCAACCTTTAAGAAGTTGGCTCGTAGATCGAATAGCAGTACATAATATTTGAGCCATTATTCTTAGTGGTATCATTATTAAAGAGATAATTCAGAATACTAATTAAATTATGAAATAATTGCATCCTTTACAAAGGGTATTCTACCTTGTTTTTCGGTTATACTTGCATTTTTAGTTAGGTATAGTAGTAAAATGTTTTTATTAAAATTTAACATGCCTTTTTATGAATTATATAGCTGTATTAACCTATTCCCAGCAATTTAGCGAGAAACCTCCTAAAGATCCTTTGATCTTTATTCGACCTTACCCAACTGACTTTATCTTATTGAAGCTCTCGAAGATTAATGCCATCTTGTTCCAGGAAGGAGATGAGAAAACAGAAAGTATGAAGGTTCTGAAGGAGGTTATATATGTTGATACCTTTATGCAAAAGAAGAATTCCTGAGGGCGATTATGGATGGCCAACCAGACCACATGGCATTGTTTTCAGCGTCGGCTGTTTCCTTACTAATAAAGACATGCCTGGAGAATTACGTGGAGTATATTCCAGATTTGATTGTTAATTCCGCTAAATTATCCAGTGATCTTTTTAAGACACTTTTAATTTTTAATGAGCTGTATTATTCTAGATTTCAGGAACATGACTTGGAAAGCTTTCATGGAATGTTTCACCTAGAGATGATTCAGCAGAATCATCTCGGTAAAGGCATTTATGATAAGTTCACTGCTTTGATAAAAATAGGATTTATTAGCAAGTTTTTATCTGAACATGATCTGGTAAAGGATGAATGTCAGGAATTTTGTAGGTATTATGGTATTAATAATCCGTGGTTGTATGGTAAGTTCTTTCTGGAAGTTGTTGGCGCACCTTCTAAAAGCGATGAGTTTGTTAAACACGTATTAGACGTTAATGGTATTCCCAAAAGGTTGATTTCAGATTTTACGCTCGACAAAAATGAGCTTAAAAAGAAAGAAGGATTATCGCTGAATATGGATATAGTGCCTAAACCTTTTTACCTTTTGGGAGATGAACATCCAATTATTCTTGACTATAACTATTTTCAGTATGCAATTGAATATGGGGTGTTTTTTTCGTTTTATAACCAAACTTCTTTGAGAAATGGATTAAAGTTCAAAAATTATAATGCATTTAAAGGGTTTATCGGCTTGAACTATTTTGAAAAGTTTTTTGTTAGCAAATATATTCATGCAATTTTTAGCGAAAGGAATCAGAAAGTTATTAGTGAGGAATTATATCAAGATTTTATTGTTCGTTCATCAGCTGACAATATTTTTATTTTTGAGGTTAAAATGACTGATTTCAATATTAAAAACGTGGAGGCACTAGATTTTGAAGCTTTTAAAGATTTTATTGATCGAAACTTCTTAACTACCAAATCCTTATCTGGGAAAAATAAAGGAAGTACTCAAATTGTGAAACAAATGGGGCATCTATTAAGAGAGGATTCTCCTCTTGTAGGTAAGCTTGGTGTGAAATCAGCTAAAAGGCTGAACATTTATCCTGTTCTGATTTATTCAGATAATAATCTTGATATGGCAGGTGTTAACTTGTATGTGAACGAGCGGTTTGAGCAACATGTGAATGGCGTAAAGGGAGGCTTTCAATCAGTTAAGCCTGTGTTAATGATGAATGTAAATGTACTTGTTGAGTATTTTTGTCTTTTCAAAAGTGATACTGCCGTATTGACTGGCCTAATAGGTGATTATTTCAAAAGTATTGAGAGTTTAAAAAGAAAATACAATCGCAATAAAGAGCCGGATACATATATTCGGATGAATAAGTCATTTGCCACTTATTTAAATTCCCGTGTCACCAAAGATCAGTTGGGTAATAATCTTTCTGAGATGGGTAAGTTTTTTGATCTTAACACCAAAGGTGTCTTTGAATCTGCTTCTTAAAAGATATGAGTACAAATGCATTTCAAAGAGCAAGTGTCTATTAACTAAATGTAAGTATTTGCAGCAAATAAACACGAAATAAAATTAATATTCATGTATCCAACAGGTTCTACTCTGGTATAGGTGGAGAGAGGGGAATCGAACCCCTCAAGCCCGCATTTTGGAAAGATAGTATAACCTTGATCTGCACTTCACTAAGCTATCTTGGGGTGGTATTTCATGCCAATATCTCCGCTAAGGCTAGTTCAACCGCAAAACCCATGGCTAAAAGAGGGCTTTCCCTCTCTATGCCCCGAAAGAGCGAAAGCCTTCGTTTAGGAATGTATAGAAGTATCTTAATGATGCAAATAAGAGTAATATAATATCGTTATCTTGCACTTGCTAATATCAGCTATACCCCATTAACGTTACTAAGCTTATTCTATTAATAAATGGTTATTTAATTCAAAAAAGTTGTGGAAGTAGTTGGAATCAGTTCAGGTATAATCGAGGCGAAAGAACTTAATCATATAAACGCTAGCTTGGCTAAGTGGGATTTAAGTGCCGTAGAGGGCGAAGCTCTTTTTATTGGTTCTATGCACAGCAAGTATGCTCATGTGAAAATAAAGATGTATGCACCATCTGATGATTCTAGTAGGATTATCTGGAATGTACCGGAAACCGAGTTGCCTTTAGAATTCAGGGGTACAATTACCAAAGGACTTGAATTTTTTCTAGGTTACTTAGCAGGTATTAAAGGTCAATCTATATCATTAGCCTTCGAGATTAATGATGGAAGTTACCATCCTGTAGATTCGAATTTACTGGGTTTTAATCTTGTGACGACACGTGCGATCATTGATTGCTTTGACCCTGATTATTCTAAATTTGATGCTCAACGAATCTTCAGAAAGACATCTTTTAGAGGGCATGATGCTGGATTGTAAATTAGTTTATGTTGAAATATTATAATAATGAACTTTGACTAAATCTCCCCTTTCTCCTTGTTAGCACCAAATGAGAGAGGGGAGCATTTAGGATGCTGTTACCATTGAATTTGTTGATATCGTCTGCAACTTTTCAACATTATTACCGTAATCCTGTCAAGTCTAAACCTTTACTATTCCTTTCAAAATCTTGGAAAGATCATAATTAATTTAGATAAAAGATATGGTAATGCGCAATATATGCATGGTATTTCTGAACAACATATGAATAGGTTCATTCATTCAACAATAACAATTCAACGTAAGAAAACTCATATTAAAAATGTTGCATGTGAATTAATGGAATGTCTTGACGGGTTACCTTCACCAACAAATGTAACGCTCAATTTGAAGGATTATATGGCTCATTGTGTGGGGGGCATAGAGCATACGGTGAAATTTACAGTAGTCAAGAAGTGTTTTTTAGAATTGAAAAATTTAAATTATTCAAACATGGAAAAGCAATGATTATGAAATGTAAAATTTGTTGTTCTGCTGCTGATTTACCAAGTCTTTTAGCCCTAGGATACAACATAATAACTGAAGAAGATAATCACTTTTGGACGGAAACATATGCATTACCTACATATACGGTGAGCAGAGATGCCTATTATCAATTTTCAACTATTCTTAGAACAAAAGGAATTTGGTGCTACATTGGCAACGAGGGGTATACATTGTATATTTCTAATCATCCTACAAGTAGGTATTCGTCTGAAATGATTATCTATAATTCTATGTTTTTTCTTGGTTCTATAACGAGGTGTCCTCCATATATGTTTGACAGAATATTCTCAGATAAAGAACAGTGGCTCATGAGCGAATTCTTAACAACTCAGCCGAAACAATTTTTATATTTAGCGACTGCTTAAATTTTAGGTCAGAGTGTTTTAAAAGCTTATTCAAGTTTTTAAAACACTCTTATTTGGAAAATGAATAAAATTATCTACTATTGGTAGTGTGGTTGTGACAGCTCCTTTAATACGATCTTTAAGAAGTGTTCTATGCTCTCAAAGGCTACCTGTCAATTGAGAGTGCTACGGTGTTACAATACAACTGCCTTTCGTCACGTGTTCAACATGTCCCACTGAACTATCGTTAAACCAGTATAGGCTTCATCCTTGTGTCTGCCTTTCTCCCCAGCGATGCACTCAACGGCTTGGGTTACAATCCCTGCTGGTCGCAATTTCTGCACGTTTACCGTCTACCGTAATTCTCATGTAAATAGGGGTGTTGCCACTGATGTAGTTCTTTTGCTTTTTCAGATAAAAAAGCAGGCTGAAGTTCGTTTTCATCATTTAATGATTAAGGGTGAAACAAAAATAGCTTTGCAGTTTAACGGTTACAAGATGTTTAGTGTGTAACTACCTGTTCAGTAGTTAAATATGTGCTATTCGGTGAGTAGGGTGAATTTTCCAAATGACTCACCGAATCGCTCAATTTTTTATGAGAATTGGTGCAAGTTTTGGTACCCCCGTATGTCACGTCCTGAAATAGGTTGACATAAATTTAACCATAAAAATCCTTATCCGTTTATTCAGGTAGGGATTTTTTGT
>NZ_JAHYSS010000006.1:0-416720 GCF_019802255.1 Pedobacter polysacchareus
ACCGTAACTGGTATCGGATTGGAAGCAGGGCTCTCACAAGCACTGGAAGTAATTTTTACGCTGTAACTGCCGCTTTCTGTAGCAGTATAGGTTTGCTGGGTAGCCCCTGTGATCAGGTTTAGCCCATTGTACCATTGGTAGCTATCTGCTAAGGTGGTCGTCTTTAACACCACGGCTCCACCTGCACAGAAAGTGGTCTCGCCTTCTGCAGTAATCACCGTAGCATCTGGAACCGGGTTTACCGTCACAGTTGCTTTTTTAGCGTTACCAACCGCATTGTCACAGATATCTGCATTTCTCACTGTTACAAAATAGTTAGTAGTACTGGCTGGTTCCACTTCCAAAGTAGCCCCTTCTTTAATCTTATTCGTTAACTGCGAGTCGCTATACCAGGTAAATACCGCGCCAAGGAGTGTACTTTCCGCAGTTAGCATGACTTTATCACCAGCACAAATCGTCTGATTTGTCACTGTTACATCTGTGGCAAGCGCTCTATTTTTAATCGTAATATCAACACTGGAAGACATCACCTCACAACCATTTGAATTTCTAACTTTAACCAGATACTTGCCAGTCTTGCTGACCATAAAAAAGCTACTGTTAGCTCCGGCTATGTCACCGTTATTATCTACCCATTGATAAGTAAGGTTCGCGCTATTACTGGCTACAGAGAGTTTTACCGCTTCACCACTACAAGAAACCACATTACCTTCTACAGTGATGTTTGATATTTCAGGTGGCGGAATAATGGTTATTTCCACTGTATTACTTCCTGGGGTAGAACAGCCGGCCTCGTTAGTCACGACAAGAGAATAAGTCCCTGCTTCGAAAACCATTAATTTCTTATTGATTGCACCTGGAATCAACACCCCTTCCAGGTACCATTGATTCCCTTTATCAATAGAAGAAGTCAATGTAGTACCATCACCCTCACAGAGTTGAGTTTTATTGGACGTGATCGTTACTGTTATTGGATTTTCCGACACTTTTAATGTTCCGCTCGCTTCCGCATCACAACCAAAAGAAGAGTGTACCAATACCTTAATTCTTTGTCCATCGAGATTCAAAGGCACATTACTAAGCGTAAGGATACTCGTATTTGATCCTTTCACATCCGTTCCTTCGGCGAAATCCTGCCAGTCATTGCTGCCATTTTTGAACTGCCACTGATAGGTGTTATTTTCTCCTGAGGCTGTTGCAGCAATCGCAATACTTCTGCCATTACAAACCGCCAATACGTTTGGAAGCGCCACCACTGGTAGGGCTGCTACATGAACCAAATAAGTGGTTTTATGCTGATCATTTCTCTCCGTTCCTAAGGTAAAAGATCCAGTAGCCGATGGCGTTCCGGTAATCTGCATGGACTTATTGGGATCATCTCGTTTAAAATCAAGCGAAGGAAAGTTCCCGATCAGGGAAACAATATCGTTATTTCCCTGATAGGAGATCGTAGGAATAGCTGAACCTGCACAAATGTCATAAATCTGAATGTGATGATACTTTATGTTGTTACAGTCTTCTGCAGCTGTTCCATTTTTACATTCCAAATGTGGATCTGAGGGCGCGCTACCATCTGGATTCAGATTTAGATTGGTTGCATCAGGATCTGTTACATCCGCCGGACGAAGAATACTAGCCTCTGCAGTCATGATCGGAATTGATGGTGAAACCGTCAGCTTTCCAATGATGGTAAATTCAATTTCACAATCATTGTTCATATCCAGCGTAGCGGTAAATTTGCCATCTCCGATCAAAGGGTTTTTGACTGTCCCTACACCATTTGTAATCGTGGAGGTTGGAATAACCGACCCTATCTGGAATCCCTTCGGACTTAAGAAAGTAAAAAGAGCGCTTTGAACATCGCTAGGACCACTGTTTTTCAGCTTAACCTTATAAACAACCTGCTGATCTGAAAGGAAAGTACTGAGGTCTGGAGTAATGCTTAGCACTTTGAGATCGGCAACTTTTATCGTCAGGTCAATTGGATTGTCGATCTCACTTCCCTGGATGTAGGCCCAGGTATCCATAGACTTCTTATTTCCGAAACTATAACTTCCGCTGCCAGAATTTGGAACTGCAGGTGCTTTGGAATCACTAGGAGCATAGGCGCCCCATTTATGGCCATTGGTTCTACTTGGAAGCCCATTTATTGCATTAAAAAAAGGGTTGGAACTTTCCGGGAAAGAGCCGGCGCCAGTGACATCGCTATCATCCCAATATGTTCGATCACTGTATATAGATTCATCTTTGTTATCGACATCAAGGTCATACGTTGTATTGTTTACGGTCAGTTCGATAATTAACCCTAAAGGATTAATTTCCATGTCTATGTAAGGGAAATGAACTTCCGCAGATTGTAATTTAGTTTTCAGCGTACTCACTACAGAAGCTGGTAACAAATAATTTCCATTGGCGTCCTTTCCATCCCAAAAAACACTATTTTCACCTGCATTAGCTACACCGATGATGATCCGATTTGCAATAGCACCCGCAGCGGTCAATACCGGAATAGTAATCCTATAAGTTCCAATGGTACTGGATTCGAATTTAATATAGGCGCCATTCCTTCCTGCAAGTCCAGGGCTCCCTTCTGCGCCCACAATTTTAAGGTTGGTAATTTTAGGAAGTACGGCATCGTTTTTCAACCAAGTTTCTGAGAGTGGAGTGGTTGCAATTGCTGCTTTAGCGGGTAAATCAGGATTAGGCTTATTGTAGAATATTTTATGGGTGGTATTCGTCCCGTTGTCTGCCGAAGTTGGATTATGCGTATAACTAAGAATATCCACCAGCGTGGATTTATCTAAGCTTTTATAGGTTGGAACGGAGTTAACCGCAAAACCATTGCTATTAGAGAAAAAAGTAAAACCTACCCCGTTACTACCATTGGTTTTCACCCGGTAAGCGCGTCCATCTTTGGTGAGCACATAATGCGTGGCATAATACGCTTTTTCTGGTGGAAAGCTGGCGGCGAGGTGAAGGTTGAGGACGTTTACATACACCCTTCCAGTAAACCATTCATCTCCCCCTTTTTTCATGACTGAAACATCCCATGCGGCAATTTCATCTAGGTTACCATTGGTCCCATTACTATTGGATCCAGATTGCGTCCAGTCATCATTGGCAAGAATATCAGGAACATCCAATTTATCAGTTCCGTCCAGTCCTGAAGGCGGAAGAAACTCAATTTTCCAGATCCCTTTTGTGGCTTCTGTGACATCTACTGTAAAAGGAGTATACGAATTGGCATTATCGTTCTTACCTTTTTTTGGTCCGGCAATTTCTGCTTTACGATTGGGAATTCTTCCAGCGAGCAACGCGGTATTGGAATAGCTGGTGACACCTAATGGAGAAGTCACCGCGATCTTAGCTTTCCCATAA
Source organism: Pedobacter polysacchareus (assembly GCF_019802255.1). Lineage (GTDB taxonomy): Bacteria > Bacteroidota > Bacteroidia > Sphingobacteriales > Sphingobacteriaceae > Pedobacter > Pedobacter polysacchareus. Next base: position 3,379 of record NZ_JAHYSS010000006.1, read on the forward strand.
CCATGTGCACTTGAGGCTACCGCGATAATCTCACCGGCATTTGCATACACATAATGCGTTCCAGCGGTTTTAAATGGCCATGATTCGGATGCGGTGTTGTTAGAATTACAATATAAAAATGCGCGGTTCCCTGTTGCACCTGCAGGATACAAATCCTTGCTTCCCTCAGCATAAACAGCCGAAAAATTGAATAACAAGCAAACTATAAACAGACAGCATAGTTTGTTCGTCAGCAAATTAAACAGATGTCGGAGCGCTTTTACCATCATACCGTTGAAATAGAGGTATGGTCCTATAGGAATATTTGCAAAGCGAAATCAATTCTTTAATAAGTACGCTTTCTTACCAAATGATCGGCTAACAGCAAATTTTCTTAAAGGTTAACTCTATTTATCCCTACCAAATTAAACAGAATTTCTATAATATTCCCATGCAGAATAAAAAAAAACAAATTTTTTGATAAAAACCGAGCCAAATAAATACATAAATCATAAAACAATATTTAAGACACATAAAAGACATTATTTAAATATTATAGATATAAAATGTGTAAAAAATTCCACATCAAACAAAACAAAGAAGTAATACTTTCCCCAATATGGGGAAAGTATTACACATAAAAATACATCTCAGCATCATGCCACTTAAATTAAACCGTCTACTTCTAGCATAGAAACATTAAAAAAAATATGATTTAACAAAATATTAAATCATCACTGAAAAATTATAGAAAATAAATAATCATTTATCGATAAACATCATACATTAAATAAACTAAAAAATAAACCAATAGTTTAAAATTGAAGAAAATAATGTTCCAATACCAAACAAAATTTAGTTAACGAGCAGGGAGCTCTGCTACAGAAATTGAAAACTACCAAGCACAAAAACAACAACAACCAGCTGAACACCAACAACAAATGCCAATGTTTTATGTGAAAAAGCAAAATTGTGATAAAGATCATTTTTTTGCCTTGGGTAGATCTATATATTTGAATTATAATTTATTCTACTCGATGGATGTCGGTAAAAGGGGCCCGTTCCGGGAAGTTCGGCCCCTTAAATTTATCTCAATTCCGATAAAATCGACCGATCAGACTTGGCAGCACAATTAGCAATAAAGGCAGTGCTACCAAAAAACCACCAATAATTGCAATAGCTAATGGCTGATGTAACTGAGCCCCCGCCCCTATACCGAACGCCAGTGGACTTAGAGCAAGAATAGCCCCTAGAGCTGTCATCACCTTAGGCCTCAACCTGGTTGAAATCGCATATACTATCGCCTCATTCATCCCTTTGCTTTTCAACGAATCTTTAAACTGTAAAAAAGTAAATATGGCGTTCTCAGCAATAATCCCAACCACCATAATCAATCCCGTGTAACTGCCAACATTCAATGGTGTATGCGTTAAAAACAAAGCCAGGCAACTCCCAGAAAGCCCAAGGACAGCAATTAATAAAATGAGAAAGGCGATTTTAAAATCTTTAAAAACGAATAGAATGACACTAAAAACCAATAAACTGGAAAGCACCAGGATCATAAAAAGCTCCTTAAAAGACTGCCGCTGCTCCGCATAGGCACCTCCATATTCAATAAAATAGCCGTTTGGAAGCTGAATCTTCGCCCCAATCTGCTGTTGAATATCAGCCATTACGCTGCCCAGATCACGTTGATCCAGACGTGCAGAAACCAAACCAATAGACTGTAAGTTTTCCCGTTCCAGCTCTGCCTCTCCGCTTTTAGTCTGTACTTTGGCCAGCATACTGATAGGCACCATCTTTCCATTAGCCAGAAATATATTCATTTGACTGATCTGCTCAACACCTGGCTTATTTCCATTAAAGGACACCATTCTTATCGGGTATATTTGCTGCAATCCATACATACTGCCCAGCACATTCCCTTCCAGGGCAGTCTGCACCTGCAGCTGAAATTCAGTGGGCGAAATCCCATATTGTGCCAGGGCAGCATAATCAGGACGTATATCGACAGAAGGCCCAGCAATAACTATCCCATCAAAAACATCAGCAGTCCCTTTTACATTTGACACTACATCTGCTACTTTTTTTGAAAGCTGCTGAAGAACTTTTTGATTTGTTCCAAATATTTTAAGTTCGACAGGCTGTGTTGCGCTCATCAGATCACCCAGCATATCACCAATCACCTGTCCGAAATCTACGGTCAAAGCAGGTTGGGACTGTTCAATTTTATGTCTGATGTCTTCGATAACTTCATCGGTGCTCCTATTTCTATCTTTCTTTAACTGAATCAGGTAATCTCCGGTATTGGGCTCTGTAATAAAAAAGCCCATCTGCGTGCCTGTCCGCCGGGAGTAAGTAGCTACTTCAGGAATTTTAACAATCATCCGCTCCACTTCAGTCAGGATTCGATCCGTCGCTTCCAAAGAAGTACCTGGAGGCGTTTTATAATCCAGCACCACACTGCCTTCATCCATTTCCGGTAAGAAACCCGTTTCTAAACGAGGAAACAAGAACAGCATCAGCAATAGGAGCAAGCCAATAAATCCATAACTCCAATAAGATCTTTGAATAAAATAGCTGATCCAGGCACTGTTCTTTGACTCGACTAATGGAACACCGGGATTTAAGGCTGACACCTGCAGCAATTCCGCCACTGCATTTTCCGAAAGCGGGCTTTCTTTTTTACTGAGCAATAGGTAAATCACTGGCAAACCAATCCAAGTTACAAAAAAAGAACACACCAATGTGATAACCATTGTATTGGTCATTACCTGAAAATAAGCTCCAGCAACACCTGTCATCAACACAAAAGGGATAAAAATCACGATGGTGCTAATGGAAGAGCCCAGCATTGCTGGAAAGAGATAGGCGATTGCCTTTTTCAACAGCACATCAGTTGGCGCGCCCGGATGCTCTTCATGGGTCCGGTGAATCTGCTCAACTACCACAATTGCATCATCGATAATCAATCCAATAGCAGCAGCAATTGCACCAAGCGTCATGATATTGAAAGAGTAACCGATAGCATACAAAGAGATTAGTGTTAAACCCAGCGTAACAGGAATGGTGAGCAAAATACTGAGGCTAGGTTTCAGCGAGCGTAGAAAAACGATGGCCACCACAATGGCCAATACCAAACCGATCCACAAACTATCAGTCACGCTTTTTACCGTAGTATTCACAAAATCAGCCTGCAGATAATAAGGCTTTATCGTCACTCCCTGAGGTAAAATTTTTCTCAAATCAGAAACCTTCTGTTCCATTTGCGCAGAAAGATCCACGAGGTTCGCATTTGGCTGTTTGATGACTGCAATCAAAATCCCTGGCTTCCCATTGGCATTCACCATGGTATATTCAATCGCTTCGGCTGCGCTTATTTCCGCAAGCTCCTTTAATCTAACTGTTCTATTGCCCTTTTTACTGACGATTACATTTTCAAGATCTGCCTTTGTCTTTAGCGTAGCATCTGTAACTGATAAATATAAATAGTTAAAATCCACTACATAACCATTAGATTTCACAAAGTTGGTTTGCGTCATTGCATTGGCAATTTGATCGGGACTAATCGCCAGCGCCGTCATCTTTGAGGGCTGTAGCTTTACGCGGTACTCCTTAGTTTTCCCACCGATGACCCGGATTTCCGAAACCCCTTCCACTTGCAATAGAAATGGCTTAATGGTATAATCTGCCAATTGTTTCAGTTCAATTGGGGATTTAACCCTGCTTTCCAGTGTATAACCACTAACCGGAAGAATCGATGGATTCATCTTCTCTACTGTCAGATTCAGCTCTGGAGGAAGGCTGCTTTTAATTTTAGCAATCTGCGATTCAATCCTTTGCTGACTTAAATCGATGTCTGCATTCCAGTTCATGTATGCCGATATTTCACAAGTCCCCCTACTTGTTACACTTCTGATGAGCTTTAAATCCGGCACCTGCTTCACCACATTTTCCAAAGGCCGCGTCACCGTCAGCATCATTTGATTCACTGGCTGCAACTGACCTTCTGCAATGATCTTGATCTTTGGAAAGGTAATCTCCGGAAATAAAGCCGTTTTGATCCTGGTATAAGAAAAAGCGCCCCCCAGAAGAACCAGCAGTAAAACCACCATTAATGGTTTCTTATGAGAAATGAAAAAGTTATTCATGGCTTATCTCTTGATTTTAACTTTCGCTGTATCTGCAAGACCATAATTGCCGCCTAGTACAAACCGATCATTGGCTGCAAAGCTGGGCGATAGGATCTCGACCTGTTTTCCATCATCGATCCCCTTTTTCACGACCACCTTAACAGCTGTAGAGTCGTTACTCAATTTCATGACCCAAAATTCATCTTCCGTTTCATTGCTCAGGAGCGCAGCTTTTGGAAGCGTCAAGGCATTGGGATGATACAAATTCACAATTCTTGCTATGGCTACCAGGTTTTCTGGAATGGTATGATCAGGAGCAACATGAATGATAAAACGCTGCGTTTGCGCTACAGAATCTACACTGGCCAAAGGAAGGCCAATTGTTCCAGCCAACTGCTCTCCGTCTGGCAAAGTCAGCGCCACCGCAGCATTATCGACTAAACTTTGTCTCATTGCATAAGGAGCATCCAACAAAAACACCAGACTATTTTTATTACTCAACACTGCCAGAACCTCTCCTTCTGGCACATAATCTCCTTTTTGATGGTTCACCATAGTAATGAAACCAGGTGCTGCCGCCCGGATATTTGAGGTGCCAGAAAACTTAAATGCAGGATCCAGCCGATTAATGGAATTCCCAATGGCCTGTGCTTCTTTAGTGACCAGGCTGAATAACACCTGGCCACTTCGGACAGCATCCCCCATTTTAACTTTCATTTCCTTTAGGTACCCATTTATACTGGCCTTGATATAGCTTTTTTCCAGATAGCTGGAACTGGCATTTAAATCTACATACGAAGCCATATCCTGACGTCCAGGAAGCGTGATTTCTACCGTAGTTTGCTGCTCCTGAGCACCCGGATTATTATCTTTTGCCGGCGCTCCACAGGCAGCCAGCAATAAACTGAGGCTAGCAGCAGCTATATTTTTTATTGCATTCTTCATATTATCTGTTCCAATAATTGAATTGATTGATCAGCTTAAGGCCATTGATATAAGTTTGACGCAGCAGATTTTTAGCGGCCAGGTAATTGTTAATCGCGATGATATAATCGGCAATCCTAAGGTCACCGGTATGTAGCAGCCGACTATCTACCTCTATCAGACTTTTAGCAAACCTGATCTGCTCGTTAAGCTGTGGATACAAATCCTGATTTTCCTTGATCTGCTGCAGCAATAGATGGACTTGCTGCTGGTGCTGTCTGATAAAAAACTCCTGATAAGCCAGTCCGGTTTCCTTTTGGATATTCAACTGCTGCAGCAGCATTGCTTTCTGATGGCCATCATAAATCGGGATGGAAAGTGTAAAACCAGCACTTGTTCCGAAATTCTTGTAGGGCTGCAGTAAAAATGAAGAATTATACCCCCCATTTACATAAATACTGGCTTTGGGTTTATAGTTCAGCGCTACCCCAATCTTATCATTCTCATTTTTTAGACTGTCCAACTTGTAGCGTGTAGTAAAAAATGAGCCGCGAACAGGAATAGCAGGACTAATATCGGGCGCCTTTATTGGATTTACAGTAGTATCAATTATCCCACAAAGGTAATTTAACATCGCGTAATCGCTGTTAAACTGTATCTCTGCTTGCTTGCAGGCTAGACGCTGCTGCTGAAAGGTGACCATAAAAGTAAGATATTCAGATTGCTTATAAGTATTTGCGCGGGTAAGTTTTTTTAGAACCACTTCTTCTTTTTTCAGTAGTTCATAGACTTCCGTATTAAACACCATTTGCTCCTGACTGGCGTAAGCATTTAAATATTGATCCGTAATGTTCTTCTTAAGGTCGAGTACCGACCAGCTTGCCGCATATTTAATGGAATCGCTATGAATCTTTAATTGCTCCTGCTGCTGATTGATTCGTCCTTTCCCGATTAGCATATAATTTACAGTCAGCAATGCTTCCAGGCTCTGCCCATTACTCAGTGTTTGGTCATAGCCATAACCTTTAACTATTGGTGCATACAAACCTGTTGAACTTGCCGTAACCTGGGGGCGATAACCGGCTCGCCACCTTAAACTATCTATCCGATTACTCAGCTGCTGGTTTTTATAATCATTCAAAACCGGACTGGCAGTCAAGCCCTGATGCATAAAATAATCCAGGTCTTTCCCGGAAATGGATTGTCCCTTTCCAGAAATTGAAAATAACAGCAGCACGATCAGTGCATATCGACTAGTTTTAGAACGTTCCATGGAAAGAAAGACCAACTGTTTTATCTTGATATACCGGCACCATACTATAACTCAGCGTCTGTTTCCCGATCAGAAGTTTCTTTACATGCGGATATAAGTAATAGGCAATTTTGGTAGACAGGATTCCAATTCCCGCACCTGCAACCACATCACTCAGCCAATGCTTATTGTTGTACATCCTCAATGTACCTGTAGCTGTCGCTACCGCATATCCGGCATAGCCGTACCAGGGAGAAACATCTTTATATTCCTGATTTAAAAATTCGGCGGCGGAAAAAGCAGTAGCAGTGTGCCCTGAAGGAAAGGAATTATAACCGCTGCCATCTGGCCTTAACCGGTGGGAAGTTTTCTTTAAAATGGATACACTTCCTCCCATAATCGCAGTAGACAATACATAAATCCCTGTCGCATCTACCAGACTATGCTTTCCTTTTATTCCAGCAAAATTTAGTGCATAAACCGCAAGTGCCGGCGCAAACTGCGTATAATTATCCAGGTGCGCCGCAAATAATGGATGGTCTTCCTGAAGTTCGTTTTTTGTAGTTAAATCCAGATCTCTGATTGGATTGTTACCAAAAGACAGCGCTCCATAAGTCAGAAATACTGCAGGAATAATCAATGCCTTTACTTTTAAAGGATGATCGTTGGCACGCTGCAGGGCTAAGGAATCAGTGGATTGAACCTGGGCATATAGAAAACCAGGCAAACAAAATGCAATTAACAAACAATTCAGCTTTTTCATTATTCAAATGTTTAACTAAAGCTAACACTCAAATATGTAGAAATTCTGTAGTCGGCTGATCTTTAAAAAGTACCGGACATAGAAAAACCAAGCGTTTTTTGCTGATAGGCTGGCATCACATTGAAATTGCTTTGTTTTCGACCCATAATCAGTTTTTTTAGCTTTGGATAGACTAGATAACCCAACTTAGCAGACAAGATGCCTACGCCAGCACCTGCCACCACATCACTTACCCAATGCTTATTGTTATAAAGTCTGAATATTCCTGTAGTAGTGGCCACCGCATAACCTGCGTAACCAATCCAGGGGGATACCTCCTGATATTCCTGTTTTAAAAATTCTGCAGCTAAAAAAGCAGTAGCCGCATGTCCGGAAGGAAATGAGTCGTAACTGCTTTCATCAGGGCGTAAACGGTGAGAGCCCTTTTTCCCCAATGCCACCACTCCTGTCATGATGCCCATAGACACGACATAATTACCTGTTGCATCAAGGTAGCTATTCTTACCTTTCAGGCCAGCCAGATTAAGGCCATACACTGCTAATGCAGGTACATAGCGCATAAAATCATCGGCACTTTTAGAGAAAAATGGATGGTCTTCCTGAAGTTCCGCCTGAGTACTGTGGTCAAGATCTTTAATGAAATTATCTCCTTTTGCCATCAAGCCATAACCTATAAACACCGCAGGTATGATAAAAGGGGCAACTTTAACCTTATTCTTATTGTTTGTTAATGAATCTACCAACTGGCCTTTGGTTATTAAAGAAAAACACAACATTAGCAACACGCTACACTTCAATCTCAACATCTTTATATATATATCTTATTTCTAAATTACCAGTTAATTCTGTAGTAATTCTGTGGCTTAAAAAGCTTTTCTCAAGCTAAATTTGCAGTTTTACAAAAATCAAGCCCATTGATGGCATCATAAATGTGGCTAAGACGCAATTACATAAAAATAAATTATATGTCCAAAATTGAAATCACACTGGATCACCTCTTAGACGGCCTAATAGCGCGTATACCGTCTTTTATAGCAGCCATCATCACTTTATTTGTTGGCCTGTATCTGATAAAATTTCTACTCCGTTTTTTAACCAATCGCTTTACAAAAGGAAGAATTGACATCTCGCTGTCTAGTTTTTTACTGAGTATTATCAAAGTTGTACTTTATGTACTGTTATTATTAACGGTTGCTTCTACACTAGGCATACAAACCACCTCCTTCGTGGCTGTACTGGGTGCCGCAGGCTTAGCGGTAGGTCTAGCCTTACAAGGCAGTCTGTCGAATTTTGCTGGCGGTGTCCTGATCTTATTATTTAAACCCTTTAGAGTGGGACATGCCATAGCTACAAATAATGGCGTAAGCGGTACGGTACTTAAAATTGACATTCTATACACCACATTAAAGGCTGGCAACGGCACCACTTTATACGCTCCTAATGGCCCTCTGGCGAATGCGGTCATCAATAATCTAACTGACAATGACACCAGAATGCTGGAATACGTGATTGGCGTCTCTTACGATTCAGACATCAATGTAGCCAGAAATGAGATTATAAAAGTCCTGGCTGCAGATCCGCAGATCCTCAAAGACCCTGAACCTAAGGTACTGGTTACTGCTTTAGCGGATAGCTCCATCAACCTGACTATCCGTGCCTGGGCGGCTAACAGCGAATTCTGGCCAGTATACCACAGAAATTTTCAATTGATCAAAGAAGAACTGGATAAAAACAGCATTGGAATCCCATATCCGCAGCGTGAAGTCCATGTGATTACAGGAACCGAAACGGTAAAGTAAGCTCCGTTACAGGTCTGTAAAATAAAAATGAGCACATAAAAAACGAGCGTATCCAAAAGACACGCTCGTTTTTTGTATAACGAAGCAACTGCTTATTTACCTTCGTACTTTTTGAAGATGGATGTAGCGGTATGCCCGCCAAAACCAAAAGTATTGTTCATTACATAGTTGACCTTTTTAGCGACTGACTTTCCTAAAACGATGTTTAATCCTTCAGGCATCGCTTCATCCAAATTCTCTGTATTTATAGTAGCCGGAACCATATCATGCTGTGCAGAAAGGATACTGATTACACTTTCAATTGCACCTGCAGCACCCAATAAATGGCCTGTCATAGATTTTGTTCCGCTGATCAATACCGGAGCGTCATTGAATACTTTTTTGATTCCGATCAATTCACTTAAATCACCAAGACCTGTTGAAGTCGCGTGTGCATTGATATAATCAATTTTTTCAGGCTCAATTCCAGCATCCTTCAATGCTTTTTTCATACCTTGAACCGCACCTAATCCCTGAGGGTGTGTTCCTGTTAAGTGGTAAGCATCAGCAGCCATACCGCCACCAACCATCTCACCATAAATAGTAGCACCTCTGGCAATTGCATAATCGTAATCTTCCAGGATCAGGGCGGCAGCACCTTCAGCGATCACAAAACCATCTCTGTCTTTATCGAATGGGCGTGAAGCTTTTTCAGGATCATCATTTCTTTTTGACAAAGCCTGAGCACCATTAAATCCTCCCACAGAAGAATCCGTGATAGCAGCCTCAGAACCACCTGCGATCATGATATTTGCTTTTCCTAATCTGATCGTATCGAAGGCACTGATAATCGCAGTGTTTGAAGAAGCACAGGCAGAAACAGTACAATAGTTCGGTCCGTGCAGACTGTTACGGATAGAGATGACTCCAGCCGCGATATCCACAATCATTTTAGGAATAAAATAAGGGCTGAATCTTGGAGTACCATCACCCGTATGGTATTCTTTCAATTGCTGTTCAAAAGTACCGATTCCTCCGTTTCCAGTTGCCCAGATCACACCAACTTCACAGCGGTCTTCTTCAGACATGGCAGAGAAATCAAGTCCTGAAGCTTTAATCGCCTGGTCACTTGCTGCAATAGCATATTGAGTATAGACATCATACTTTTTGATTTCTTTTTTCTCAACGTAATCTTCTGCGTTAAAGTCTTTGACCTCACAGGCAAAATGAGTTTTAAATTTGGTAGAATCAAACTTTGTGATTGGTCCTACTCCACTCTTACCTGCCAGGATATTCTTCCACAATTCATCTACAGAATTTCCTAATGGACTAATAACACCCATACCGGTTACGACTACTCTTTTCATCCTATTTTTTTATTTTATTTAATATTGTTAAGGCTAATGCCCTTGTATTTTTATTTATCTGTTGTACTGTCTTCGGGTTTTCTTCTTTCCGTCCGCAGTAGATTACTATAACCTTTTGCAATGAGCCGTGTTCTGCTTTTGTTCCAGACCTCACAGGTTACATTGGCAATTTGCAGGCCTTTCTTTACCATTATTGTTTCTGCAATAATCAGGTCTTCTTCTTTTGCAGCGGCGAAATAATCCACTACCAGGTTGATCGTTACATAGTAATACGGTTCATCATAGGCAAACAGTGTAGCTCCGATGGCATCATCAATAATGGCAGCAGTAATACCGCCATGCAGGATTCCCATAGGATTGGTCATTTCTTCCCTCACCTTATGCTGTAATATCAGCTTCCCCCTTTCTACCGCTAGAACCGTTGGCTTTAACCAGTTCAATACCGGCGACAAAGAGGTCTTCATCTCTTGTCCGATGTGCTGTTTAAAAAATTCCGAGGGTTTAAGCATCTATTCCTAGTTTAAGGTGAATCAATTAAGATTTTTAGATCCACACCGCTGTGGAAGCTAAAAATTCCACGGCGCAAATATACCCACCCTTAGTTGAAAAACAAACTAAAAGGCCGAATGAATGCGGAAAAGACTAGTTAACGATCGCTGCAGCCTGTGTTTGAACAGCCATTTTCTCCGTTTCTATGGCAGTCAACCCTTTATTGATCTCATTGTACATATTTAATGCATCCGGATGTAATGCGAGAATTCCATTTACCTGCTGTGTATTTCCAACCGCCAATTGTTCATTTAACAAGACCACATCTGCAGCATTCAACTGCTTGTTTTCGAATTTAGCCGTCCAATGGTTGATAAAACCAGTCATTTGTTTAGTTTCCATTTCCTGGGTAATTGGACTTAGGCTCTTTTTCAATAGCGATGCTTCATAGCTAGCCGGACTGCACATTGGATTAAAAGCCTTCAGAAAAGGCATATTGTACTGATTTAACTTTTTGAAAGCACTAAAAAGATAAGGTAGTACTACGATAGTAAGGAGGATTAAAGCGCCGATTGTTAGGTAATTCATATTTAAGCTTAGGTTTGATCTTTTCATTCCTACCGGATCCATCGGCAAGAGATGGTAAAAGTAATAGAAAAATAAGGAATTTGGAAAACACTAAACATACCATTCCATCCATTTGCGGAGCCAGCCTACGCGTTCGCTGATAAACCTGGGTGTAAAAAAGAAATTTGACCAGTCTTCAAAATGGTCATGATGGAATTTGAAATAGAAGATCCACCAGGCAAAAACCAAAGTAAATAATGTACATATAAAGAAGCCAGGTCATTGACCAGGTGTCCTTTTCTGATTATTTAGGTGATGACCGGCCAAAACAATGACCTGTATCATCTTAACACCCCTTAATTCAGGTTGGAAATAGAAGAGATTACCGTCTGGGTACAGCGCACATGACAGCAGTTGCTTAAAAAACAACTCATCACCTTCAAAAGTGCAGGCATACCAAATGGTTTCTGCAAGAAAGCATTACAATTGAAAGCTGCTAAAGATAAAAAGGTCTTAGGAAGGCTGGAATAGATGACTACGGGAATCCGACAAGTCCGCTGGCAACTTCTTAACTGCGCACAAAGTTCTCCTCCGTTTGAGCAGGGCAGCAAGTATTCCGTTAGGACTAAATCAGGCCTAAAGTCCTCTGCGAGCGGAACAATATCCGTCACCTGGTGATAGATTCTATGCTGCAATCCTAATTTCTGAAAAGCTCCAGACAGTCGGTTGCAAAGCATTTTGTCGTTATCCACAACGATTATCCTTGCTGGTCGGATTTGTAAAATTGGATAATTTTCCAGTCTATTGTGTTGTTGCAAATTTACCATGAGCATCAATTTTCTATAAATTTACGAGAATATATCCCGGCTCACACCCGTTTTTATACGGTTACACACTACAATAAATACCTGTTTTACAGACCAGTTAAACCCAGAGTATTTAAATCAATCAAAACAACTGGAAAAATAGAAATAATTAGAATTGAATTGGCTTCTTCGCGCTAAAACCTCCGCAGTCATATTTTGCTGCTGGTTTGATCAGCAGGTAAATACCCAGCCCGATGAACACCAATGCTGCTTTAAATCCGGAAAGGTCAATAAAGGGCAGATCGCTTAGCGTATATACACCTCCTATGATCACAAGGATCAGCCAGCCTGATACTTTAAAGTCTTTTTGATAGCCAATCCACAAGCCTATGCCCAGCATAATCGTATGCCATGACAGTACCCAGCGTGGAATCCCCAGACCTAAGTTATCCAGGATCATGATTAAACCTACTGCGACAATAACTGCCCCTGCAGCAACATTAAAGTTAAATTTGTGTTTTTTTATCTGCGTTTCCATATTCTTTTTTTCTTCAAAACTATGGAGGAGCGCAATGCAGATCAAGCGATCTATGTTGTACTTCCGTATGCTATCGGTAAAATGCGGAAAAACACCGGTAGATCGCTTGTCTATTAAACCTTGATTCGTTCGATAACTGGCGTATCAGTAGCTGTATTGATTCCGCTCAGCTCTACATATTTCACATTTGGAAGCCAAAAAGAGCCGCCTTCAATTCTTACAAAGATCTTATTCAATTCAATTTTCTTATTGTTCAGTGTGACATAAACATGGAACTTCTGATCTTCTTTTGAGACCATCAAATACATAGGAATCTTTTTATGGGACACAAAACGAATCTCATACTGATCTTTTCCAATCTCTTTAGTTTGGATGCCGTAGGCGAACTTACGCTGGATATAGCTCAAATCTTTTTTCTCTCCGTTATCATCATAACGCAGCCAATACACCAATAATGGTTCTGCCCTGTTGACCTCACCTTTTGCATTTAAATTCAGTTCATAAATGATGGTATTAGTATTGGGGTCTCTTTGCAAATAGAACAGCTGATTCTTGATTCCTTTTGGCGTTGGAAATTTTAATGGGGAAGGATCACTGCGGTCAGCAGTCTGCGCATTTACCGTAAAAACGGTCAGCATAAAAATAAACAGTGCTAAACTGGCACGGCTTATTTTAGTGAAAATCATAGTAGTCATTGTGTTTTTATTTTACTCCGGTTAAGCAGCCCTGTTATTAAGTCTGAGGGGAATAAGATAGCTACAAAGCTATAGATTTCTAAAAACAACTTATCCAGTGGATTGTCAAAATAATGGTATGAACTGAATTTTTACAGCCCGATTTTTCAGCCGGGAGCTTACATTTCAGTTGAGCGGCAAAAAAACGCTTCGCCTCAGTAAATCTAAACTAATACCTTAATTTACAAACACAAAACACTGAATATAAATACAATATAATTGAATTAATAATTTGTTTTAATCAAATGATTAACGCAAATTATCGCGCAGAAAGCGTTTTTAGCATGGCTTCTATCCAAATTGGAATCCAATGTTTTCGCTCTTCCATCAGCTGATCAAATTCAGCCTTTCCTTGTTCCCCCGCGCCTTTTAAAACCGGACTGCTGATAAAAGGAAAAACGAGCAGCCCCAGCAGGTTCATGATAAAATGCATGGGATCTACCTTCATCTGAGTAGTCGCTTCCAGCTGTTTGTAAAAGTTAGATTCGATCAGCATTTCCTTCACATTTAGATTGGCATCCATCCTGGATGGGTTTGCCCTGATTTCAGTCAGGATGAACAAGAGCAGATCGGGGTGACTTTTCAAAAGATCTATGTAGTGTCCTGCAATTCCTGCGATCTTATCCTTAAGTACCGTATTTACATCGTTCAAAATCTCTTCCAATCCCAGTAAAAAAAGCTGGAGACTTTCTTCCATCACTACATCAAACAACTTCTCTTTACTTCTGAAATAATAGTTGAGCAAGGCCAGATTTATACCTGCCTCCACAGCAATATCCCTGGTCCTTGCGGCTGCAAATCCTTTCTCTACAAACAGCTTGGTAGCCGCTTGCTTAATCTTTTCTTCAGTAGTCAGCGCCAGGGCCATCAATGTTTCTTTCTCTGCCATTTATCAATTGAGTAGTTTCATTCTTCTCTTCGCAAAGATAGCTAATCCTCTAAAGCGGATTTCAAAAAAAAAGCGCTGTAGGGGCCCAGCCCTGCAGCGCTTTTAAGCATCATTTCTTCAGCTGCTAGAAGTCGAATTTGACTCTCGCACGAATACCCCAGCTGGAAACGTTCGGGTTATCCAGGTAGTTGAATCTTTTCACTGCATCCACACGAAGTACTTTAAATATGTTCCCAACGCCTACACTTCCTTCCATATAAGGCGCTCTGTTTAGGGAATTGGTGATCGGCTGCCCATTTTCATTGCGCACAAACTGCATCGCTTCCGGGTTCTTATCCGGGTTGTTCTCGTCACGTAAACTGCCATACAGCACTTTAAAAGACATCACTTCTCTTAATTTCAGTTTTTTAAGCAATGGGATTTTATTGAAAAAGAACCCATTAAAATTATGGTCCAGATTCACACTGGCATAATGATCACTCACAAACTCCAGGAAGTTCATCAGGTTATAAGAGTTCAGCTGATACGCATAAGTCTGATTGGCTCTATGGATCGCCAGCAATGGAAAAGGCACCTTACCAATGATATAAGCACCTTCCAGCGTCACATCTGTATAGCCTAGCTGACTCAGGTAAACCCGTTTATCGATACTTCCCATAAAATTGTGGTAATTGTACTCTCCACCAAATACGCCTTTAATCCCTGCGGTATAGCGGAAGTTGAAAACAGGATTAGGCCCTACAAACGGTGTTCTGTAAATTTTACTCTGGTAAAACTTCTCATTTGGTGCATACCTTAATCCCAAACTGACCTCCGCAGTATTGATATGATCAATACGGCCATTTAAAATGTTCTCAGCGGAGTTACTAAAGTACAGTGACCCTGCAGGGCTCTGCTTCCATTTGCGCAGCCCTAAGGTGTATGAAAAGTGATTTTCAAACTCATGCACATAATCTAACCTGTAAAAATCATTATACAGCATCATATTGTTCTCTCCTCTTTTAAAGGAAAGCAGGAAATTATCTTCCTGGACAAATTGCAATTCCTGTCCTGGAATTTTAGTATCCCGCTGAAAACTTGCCCTGATATAGTTCTGAGGGAAAGAATAAATAGACTTATTATTTAAAGAATAGGTTCCGCTTAAAAAGTATTTCCATTTCTCATCCTTAAAGCCATAAGCGGCATACGTTTCAAAATAATAGCGTTTGCTCAATGCCGGGGTTGTCCTGCCTCCAAGGCGAAGGCGAAAGCCTTCCACGCCATTAAAGCTGTAAAAAGTATTCACTGGCCCCATTTCAAAGGGACCAAAATCTTTGTATCCGGCGAAGAACAGCGTCACAATATCCATCGTTCTTTTGAAAGAAGGGATGGTTTGTAAGGAATCTATGTGCCCATAAATCTTCATATTTCCCGGACGAAGGGGTTCCGGACGGTTATTTAGCCAAAACTCCTCTGATTTTTTAAAGGCATCAGGCATGACCACTAATGCCCCAGATGCCTTATAAACGGTATCTGGCTGCGGCACATTGAATTTGAAATCTTTGAAAGTCACGGTCCTTTCTCCGGTAAAACCTCCCCCACTCTTCTTGCTAAGACCGAAATCAACAATCAGGTTACTTTTACTCAAATGATAACGCTGATCCGGATTCTTCTCGAAATCCAGTTTAGCTTCCAGTGCACGTACAAAATTGAGGTTGATGTTTTTATTGACCGTCAGGTAGGCATTCTGGATCGCATAATTGCCATCCAGCGTCACATATAATCTCCCTTCAAACAGTAGATCGGTATTGTTACGCGGCGTAAAAGCAAGCTCTACCAGCTGAGGATTATGGTTCTTAATGGTATCCGTGATGAAAAATTTATAAAAAGTTGGGGCACTATCTGCAATCGGACTCAGCAATTGATTACTCACTACAGAAATATTGTTATCATAGATGTTGATGTCCTGATACATCCGGTCGAAATAGGCGGTTAAGCCCTGGTTGTCTATAAAACGCTGATCAAAATTTACTCTTTTATCTGCGATAACTACCGTTTTGCTCTTTTCAGGGCTCTTCCTGAAATAGTTGTCGCTTAATTTCTCTTCCTGAAAAACAGGGAGTAAATTCTTACCGCCAATTTGCGTGGAGTCCTGTTCCTGGAATAAAAACTGATAATTACGGAAAACCCTTCTGTTCTTGAACTTATCAGAAAGGTTACTCAAAGAGAACTTCATCAGTTCATATTTCTGGTATTCTACAAAATTGTAGTTTTCCATTTTGTTCTTTGACTTGTTGGCGATCACTTTTCGAATCAGTTCTACTGCCGGGTTCTCTTTATTTCGATATTTCGGCTTTTTCCCTGCAGTAATCACCACCTCATTCATCAGCATCGCATCTGGCATCAGCTGAATATTGAGCACTTGCGTACCTCCGGATTTAATGGTTTTAGTCTGCGATTTATAACCTACATAGCTAAATCTAAGTGCATTGGCTCCATCATTTAAAGTGATACTGAATTTACCATCAGCATCCGTCCTTCCACCAAGCGTTGTCCCTGCAATGAGGTAAGAAACATAGGGAAGTGTTTCTTTTGTGCTCCCATCAGTTACCGTACCCCTGACCAGCGTTTGCTGCGCCTTTGCCTGATTAGAAAGGAAGAGTATTAAAAATAAAATGAATAGACTGATTGGCTTCAAAAGAACCAAAAGCAAGCTTCTTTCTGTTAAAAATGGAGCTTTTAGCGTTAAGGCAGCGGGTTTTAGGCCTGCTGAATCTGGGTATGATGTGTGCACGTTTCCGGTTAACTTGTGTAATCCTTAATAAACTAGGTTATGAGAGTGGGCACAAATATATAGCTAACAACTGACTATCTATACTGTTTTAGTCAGCATGAAGGTCATTGGAAGATGTTATGACATCTAAATGAAAATTCCGGAAAACTTAAAGGTTTATTTTGCGATCCAGGCTTCAGGATTGAGTTTATTCTGACCTCTCATAATTTCAAAATGAAGCACAGGCCCATCTTCTTTAGAAGCCACAATACCAAGGGTTTGTTTGGTTTCCACTTTATCCCCTTTAGCCACACTGACCGATTTTAAATTCTGATAAATGGTGAAGTAATCGCCATGGATCAGGGCGACAATAAAAGTCCCGTACAACTCCCTAACGAATAACACCTTGCCTTCAAAAACCGCCTTTACAGCAGCCCCGTTCTCCGTTAGGATATTAATCCCGTCATTGTTATAGGAAGCCTGACCTTCCGTATGGGCACCAAAGCGCTCTACAATAGAATATTGACTCACTGGCCATGGCAAACGCCCTCTATTGTTTTCAAAACCTGCAGAAAGCTTGGCTGCTTCCGGAGAGGCAGTCAGGTAACTGGAATTGGTTTTTTCTTTTACTGCGGCTACCGGGCGACCTTCTGCAATTGCCTTTTGATTGGCCAGACGCTCTTCTTCTTCCGCTTTTCTTCTGGCAAGTTCGATCTCTTTCTGAATGGCATTTCTAATGGCACGGTCAATATCAGCCTGTTTTCTTTTTCTGGCCGCCAGATCCTGCTTGAATTGTTTCTCTTGTCGGCTGATCTGATTTAACATCACGGCCTGCTCAGATTTGTTCTTGCTCAGTTTGACCTTTTCATGCTCCTGTTCGGTCAGTAATGTGCTTTTTTCTTTCAAATTCTTATCCAGTACACCAATCTTATACTCTATGTTTTTTTGCGTTCCCTGTAGGTAATCAGCTTGTTTCTTGCGGTACTGACCAAATTGCTGTAAATATTTAATCCTTTTATAGGCCTGGTTAAAATCATCAGCCGCAAATATGAACATCATCTTTTCATAAGCATTCTGGTTCCGTTGCGCAAAGCGGATCATGCTCGCATATTCCTTCTTTAACTGCCCCAGCTGCCCTTTTAAACTACGTACTTCATTGCTGTTTTCATGAATCTGATTGTCCAGATTTTTCACTTCCGAGTTGATCACTGCAATTTTATTCTGCATCAAACGGATCTTTGCATTCACCGTTCTGATCTGTCCAAGTGTCAATCGCTTATTACTGGAGGTCTCATTTAAGTTTCTCTGCAGCAATTCAATTTCTCTTTGGATGGCTTCTTTATTCCTTTTCAATTCTGCACTGGTTTGTGCAAAAACAAGGGTACTGATAGAGGTAAATAGTAGAATTAAGAATAATTTCTGAAGCTTCATTGTGTATATAAGTAACTGAATACCGCAGCCCTGCCAGTGTGTTAAGCTAGCAATGCGATTCTAAAACTATTGAAATCAGGGCTTAAATGCAAATTCTAAGACAAAACAATCAAAAATATCCTACTTTCTGAAATTACATGGAGGAGAAAAATCAACCATCATCTTCCGATAAAACCGTCTTGATAGAATTGAACCATAGCTGGTTACTGGTCAAACCCAGACCATTGTAATCGATAAAATGATAGAGCAGACCAATCCCCCTGCTTACCTGTAAACGCAAGGGTTGCGCGGTTATTCCGAAATTCTTAACCAATGATTGGGGGAATACATCATCGCAATTGCTCTTCATTTTTACCCGCAATCTTCTTCCAACAATACAGCAGTTTTCCAGGATTTCATTTCCGCATGTTTTTATTCTATACTAGTTTAATAGATTTTATCGGAATCTAATGCCTTGAAACCTTATCTTTGTCAAAAAAAAGCTTCCGGGCAATGATTGAATTAAGAAATATAACAAAAACATTTTTCCAGAAAACCAGAACGATCACTGCCCTATCCGAGCTTTCCTTAATTGTACCTGAAGGTAAAATCTTCGGGGTGATCGGAAGTTCAGGAGCCGGAAAAAGCACCCTGATCCGTTGTGTAAACCTGCTTGAAAAACCAAGTTCAGGAGCAGTAATCGTGGATGGACAAAACCTGATGGCGCTTTCTCCGAAAGAACTGGCAAAGGCCAGAAGGCATATAGGAATGATTTTCCAGCATTTCAACCTTTTATCATCGCGTACTGTTTTTGAGAATGTTGCTTTTTCCCTGGAACTAGACCATACCCCTAAAGCGGAGATAGAGAAAAGAGTGACTGAATTGCTTGCCTTGGTGGGTCTGGATGAAAAACACCATGACTATCCGGTCAACTTATCCGGCGGACAAAAACAGCGGGTAGCCATTGCCAGAACATTGGCCAGTAATCCTAAAGTACTGCTGTGTGATGAAGCCACCAGTGCCTTAGATCCTGCAACCACCAAATCTATTCTCGCTTTATTGAAAGACATCAACAAGCGGCTGAACATCACCATACTGCTCATTACGCATGAGATGGAAGTTGTTAAAGACATTTGCGACGAAGTGGCCGTTATTTCTGAAGGACGATTAATTGAACAGGGTGCGGTGAGTGAAATCTTCTCTCATCCAAAAACGGAACTGGCGAAGGCGTTTATTGCCTCTGCTTTAAGCCTGGACATCCCAGCAGACTATAAAGAACGACTGGTTGCCTCCCCTGCAGCAAACAAACGTCCATTATTGAAGCTTGAATTTACCGGACAATCAGTAGATGATCCGGTATTGTCTGAAGTGGCGCGTCTTTTCCAGATCGACAGCAACGTGATCAGTGCAAGAATGGACTATGCCGGTGGGATTAAATTTGGTGTCATGCTGATTGAAGTCTTCGGCACACAAGAAAACAGCCTTCAGGCGATAGAATTTTATAAAAGTAAAAACATTAAAGTAGAAGTAATAGGTTATGTCTGATTCAATGATTTTGCTCCTTGCTAAAGGAGCCTGGGAAACCATCGTCATGACTTTTGTTTCCGGATTTTTCGGTTTCTTAATTGGCTTGCCTACGGGTGTGCTGTTATTTATGACCAGAAAAGGACAGGTTTTAGAACATAAAACCTTCAACCATACCATTTCTATTGTGGTGAACATCTTTCGTTCCATTCCATTCATCATTTTGATCGTTTGGATGATTCCTTTCACCAGAGCATTGGTAGGTACTTCCATTGGTGTAGAAGCTGCAATTGTGCCTTTGAGCATTGGCGCTGCCCCTTTTATCGCCAGATTGATTGAAAACAGCCTGATCGAGGTTCCTGGGGGATTAGTAGAAGCGGCAAGAGCAATGGGCGCCACTCCTTTCCAGATCGTATATAAAGTATTGTTACCGGAAGCCCTTCCTTCTATCCTCAACAGCGCATCTGTTACCCTGATTACCCTGGTGGGTTATTCTGCAATGGGTGGTGCGGTTGGTGCCGGCGGATTGGGCCAGATCGGTTATCAATATGGATATGTAGGTTACGATGTGGTCGTGATGAACACCGTATTACTGCTATTGATTGCATTGGTATTTATCATTCAGTTCCTGGGTGATTTTATCGCTAAAAGAGTTGACCACAGGTAGTCTTTCCGGATTACCTATCAAATATGAAAAACAAATGAATACAAAAATCAAATTTATCACGGCATTAGCCCTTCTAACGAGTTCAGTAGCCCTATTCAGCTGCAGCCGTACGGCAAAAAACGACGACCCTAACTATATTCAGGTAGGTGTAGAATCCGGTCCGGAGTATAGTTTAGCAGAAGCAGCAAAGAAAGTTGCCAAAGAAAAATACGGTCTGCAGGTTGACCTGGTTCAATTTAACGACTATGTAATGCCAAATGAGGCCCTTCAGCAAGGAGATATTGATGTCAATGTTTTCCAGAACAAACCTTATCTGGATGTTCAATCGAAACAACGCGGATATAAATTTGCGATCGTAGGAAATACATTTGTCTTCCCATTGGCAGGTTACTCCAAAAAGATCAAATCTTTATCAGAGCTTAAAGAGGGCAGCACAGTGATCATTCCTAATGATGCTACTAATGGCGGGAGAGCTTTGTTATTGATGGAGAAATTTGAACTGATCAAACTAAAAGAAGGTGTTGGGCTACTACCTACCGTTAATGACATCGTGACCAATCCTAAAAAACTTAAAATTGTAGAGTTAGAGGCTCCACAGCTGCCAAGGGCTTTGGATGACCAGAATGTAACGATTGCCATCATCAACAATACCTTTGCTGCGCCAATTGGTTTGAGTCCTGAAAAAGATGGTTTATTTGTGGAAGCAAAGGATTCTCCTTATGTCAACAACATCGTTGCCAGAGAAGACAATAAGAACGCAGAGAAAGTATTAAAATTTGTCAAAGCATACCAAAGTGTAGAAGTAGAGAAAGCTGCACAGGAAGCCTTTAAAGGTGGTGCGATCAAAGGCTGGTAATACTACTGATCTAAAATTTTCTTATACCCTCCTAAAGCTGAAACTTTAGGAGGGTATTTTTTTTGCCGCTCATTAAAGCGCCCACAACTGCGATCTCAAAAAAATTAAAATGTTTAATGAAACTAAACATTTTAACACATATATTTAACTTTTCAATACGATTAACCAATATAAACCACACAAATGAAAAAATCAATTATTGCCTTTTGTTTGCTTTGCGCGGGTTTGGGCGCGAATGCACAGGTAAAAAATGTTAAACATGTAGTCTTAATTGGCTGCGATGGCCTAGGTGCTTACGCCATTCCAGATGCACAAATGCCCCATCTTAAAAAGTTAATGGAAACCGGAGCTTCCAGCCTTCAGGCGAGGTCTGTCCTTCCTTCTTCGAGTGCTGTAAACTGGGCTTCCATGTTAATGGGCGCCGGTCCAACAGAACACGGCTATACGGAATGGGGAAGTAAAACACCTGAAATACCTTCGGCAACAACCACTAAGTATGGTATTTTCCCTTCTATTTTTAGTGTCATCAGAGATCAGAAACCGAATGCAAAAACCGCGGTTATTTATAGCTGGCCAGGAATTGGTCCATTGGTAGAAAAAGATGCCATCAGTATTGTCGTTCCTGGAAATGATAAGGATGATTTTTGTGCAGACACGACTGCATCAATTATAAAAAGAGAAAAACCATACTTCACTTTCGTTCATTTTGATGAACCAGACCATACTGGTCATGAAATTGGCCACCGTACTCCTGCTTATTATGAGCAATTGAAAAAAGTAGATGAAAGGATCGGAAAAATCTTACAGGCGGTAAAAGATGCTGGAATTGAGAAAGAAACGATCATTATTGTTTCTGCGGATCATGGAGGAACTGGTAAAGGTCATGGTGGTAAAACACTGGATGAAGTACAAATCCCATGGGTGATCAATGGTGTTGGGGTGAAGAAGAACCACCAGATCAAGGAGGTCATCATCACTTATGATACCGCAGCAACACTGGCCTGGATCATGGGGTTAAAAGCTCCGCAAAGCTGGAGAGGTAAAGCAGTGAGCGATAGTTTCAGCAAATAAAATACCTAGATCATGGACAAAACATGCAGTTCATGAATAAAACGGAGCAGGATTTACCCTGCTCCGTTTTCCCAATTCTCTACTGTATCTCTATTGCTGATCATCCCCAGGGATGGAGATCTATCCCGCTTAAATTTTCGCTTCTGCGTGTTCCTTTTCAAAGAAATCCGCATAAAAATCCGAGATTGGGCTGTTACGAATCCCGAGAATGGTTTCTTCTACTGGGTAGGCTACTTTTCGAATCGCAGGCTTCAAAGCCTGAATCCCAGAAACACCAGCGATACTTTCTAATTGCAGGTAAGCTGCTTTTCGGTCATTTTCTTTTGAGCGGCCGACAGATCCCGCATTGATCATTAACTTCGGTTCCTGATTCCTGGATCCTGGCAGATACCGGAGATAAGACAGGTGGGTATGCCCTGAAATGATGACATCCACCTGTTCCTTCTCAAACAGCTGGCAAAGCCTGTTTTCCTCGGCATCTTCATAAAGATACTCTTCATTACTATCGGGACTACCATGAACCAATAAAATGCGCAGTCCTTGCAGTTCAATTTTCAGTGTGGCGGGTAATGTGGACAAAAAAGCTTTATTAGCCGGTGTAATGTTCTGCTTTGTATAATTAATCGCGGCTAACCGTGCTCTTTGTTCTGCTAAACAGTGTTTGGAAAGCGAATGAACGGGATGATCAAAAGCGATGCGCTCATCGTGGTTCCCCATTATGGCAGGAATTTCCATTTCTTGAATCAATTCAATCACTTCATTATGCCATGGTGCAGCATCGGTTAAATCCCCAAGGCAATAAACCTGATCTGGCTTAAACGAGGCGATATCATTTAATACTGCTTTTAGGGCTGGTAAATTGGCATGTATGTCGCTAATGATGGCTATTTTCATTGGTATAAAACAATTAACCTGCGTCTAAATCCTGTTCATTACGGATTTTATGTACAAAACCGGCAAGTTCCCGAGTATAGTTATCGAGCATAATTGCCGATTCTTTGATCCCTTCCACAATAATTTTCAGGTCTTCGGGAGCATTACGGGAATCGTCAATCAAATCAGATAAACCCAGAATTTTAACCACCGGCTGCCTTAATTCATGAGAAATTTTAAACAACATCTCTTCCATAGCATTGACTTGATCTTCTCTATCTTTTTCTTCTTTTTCTTTTCGTTCAGAAATGAGTGTCCTTAAAGAAAGGTATTGCACCGGTTTGCCCATAGCGTCTTTAATGGGCACAATCACACTATCTACCCAGTAATAGCTTCCGTCTTTGGCTTGATTTTTTATTTCTCCATGCCATACCTGCCCTTTTCCGATCGTAGACCACATCTTTTTTAGGAATTCTTTGGGATGAAAGCCGGAATTAATGATGCGGTGATTTTGACCCAGCAGCTCTTGTCTGCTAAATTTAGACACCTCACAAAACCGTTGATTCACATGTATAATCGTCCCCTTCACATCTGTAATAGAGGAAATTATACTGGTATCCACAGCTTGTTGATACGCCATTAATAGCGGAATCAATCGTTCCTGAGCACTGTCTACCGTATAAACTTCATTCCTCTTTATTATTCCCATAAGCGCTCAAATTTACGATTTACCCCTGTTTTCCGGGCAATAAAAAGTAAATTAGAAACACTCAGTTAAATTCTGCTCAGCCTAAAGAACAGTATGCGTTTCTGGCGGAAATACCAATAAAGGTAATTTTGTATCAACGGCCATTCTTTGTGTGTGACTACCTTCAAATAACCTCTTGATAAAATTATGTTTGCGATGAACCATAGCCAGCATGTCTATATCTACATGATCAGTGAGCCAGTTTAAACCTTCATCGATTCCCATATCTTTTACATGTCGATAATATACTTTATGGTAATGCACTTTACAGGTCACATCATTTAGAAAGTCGTCAATTTTCTTTTGATCAACTTCAGGATCAAAATCATCCTTACTGATATGAACGATTAGAATTTCCGCATTGAACGGCCGCGCAAGAAATGCCAGTGAATGAATCAACGCCAGGTCTGCTGCAGTTAAATCTGTCGCAAATGCGATTCTTTTAAAGGGTTTAAACTCCGTCCCCGGCGGAATTAATAAGACGGGCAGATTAGTGTTGGCGATTAAATCCCTGCTGGTACTTCCCAGGAACAATTTATTCAGGCCACTTGCGCCAGAGGTACCCATTACTACCAGGTTAATTTCCTCTTTTTCTGCTAACACCTTGATCAACTCAGGTACAGTTCCTACTTCGGAATATACCTTCAAAGGCGGACACTTTTCGGGAGCAATTCCGGCATCTTTAGCTGGTTTCTGCAGTTTCTCCGAAAGTTTTTCCAGTTCCCGATCGGCATCTTGTTTCAAAGTACCCAGGTCCATTAGGGGCCAGGCTACCTGCGGCGACATGAGTGCTGCTGCCGGCACCATAATGGCATTGCAAAGTTTAAGACCTGCTTTTATATGTTTTCCCAGTTCATAAGCATAAAATGCGGCATGATCTGCATTAGGAGAAAAATCAGTAGGAATCAATATAGTTTTCATCGCGCTTATTTTAGTTGATCTTTAACTAAGGTCGGAAATCCTTTTTTAAAGAAATATGATATCTATCATACTAAACACTGATAATGAGCCTATTTGTTTTAAAAAAAAATCCTGTCTTCATCAGGTCGTTAAAAACCAACAAAGACAGGATCGTATTTTGCAAAAAAAGCAGGGATATTCCCCTTTGAGCAAGTATTTAGAAAACCGGTTCAGCTGCTACCTGGAAATCTTCATCTCTCAGGTGTACCACTTCCATACTTTTTTCATAGTTTGTTGACTTCTTAGAGAAGAAATCATGCTGTGTAGTTTCGCCGTTCAATCCATTTAATACAATAGAATTTACTGCTTTCACCTCAAACAGCTCTTCAAAACCAAGGTTCATCATTGCTTTATTGGCATTGTATCTTACATATTCTTTTACATCCGCAGTCAACCCAACTTCGGTATACAACTCATCAGTATACTTCAATTCATTTTCATAAAGCTCCATTAAAAGATCAATCAGTTCTTCTTTACTTTTTTCCGGATTTGGTAGTTTTTTATAAAGATCCTGTGCCAGCAAACCTACAAACACACCATGAATAGACTCATCTGCTACGATTTTCTTGATGATGTCTGCACTAGCTACCATCTGACCTTGTCCTGCCAACCACAATGGCATAAAGAACCCACTGTAGAATAAGAAGGACTCCAATAATACCGATGCGGCAAGGCCCATAAATAAGGTTTCATCGCTTACTTTGCTGGCATCCAGGTTTCTGTAATATTTGTCAATAGTGGAAGCTTTAAATTGTAAAAGCTTGTTATTTTCCACCCATTCAAACAGTTCATTGATTTCTGCAGTACTATTTACTGTAGTAAAAATTGTAGAGTAAGACTTGGCATGGATGGCCTCCATCATACACATAAAGGACAATACTGCTTTATTTTGCAGTCCATTGATATGGTCTAACAATTTAGGCATTCCGGTATGGCTTTGCAGGGTATCTAGTAAAGTAAGGCCACCCAATGCTTTTTTATAAGCTTCCTGGATTTCAGGGCTCAAAGACTTCCAGCTGTCAATATCTTTAGAAGGAATATATTCAGTATCCACCCAAAACTGACGAAGATTTTGCTCCCAGAACATTCCTGCGTAATCATTTTCAGGTGTATTCCAGTTTACTGCTTTATATGAACTCATTTATATAATTTAATAAGGTAATTAATTAAGTCGGGGGTTAAACCGAGCAGGAAACACATTCATCAATGGAGGCTTTACGCGTCCTGGTATAATACAGGGATTTCAGTCCCATTTTATGGGCATAGATATAGTATTTAGCAATATCACGCGTACTGTCTTTCGTATTGGTATGCAAAATCGTTGAAATTCCCTGATCCACATGCTTTTGAATAACCGAAATCAGGCGCAGCACGTTCTTCTGATCCATATCATACGCAGATTTGTAGAAGAAATAATTGTCGTTATCCAGGTAAGGCATTGGGTAATACGTGGTACTATCGCCATACTCCCTTACTTCAATCACATCCACTACCGGCATTACAGACGCGGTTGCATTCATGATATAAGAGGTAGATTGATTCGGTGCAATGGCCAGACGGTAAGCATGGTAAAGACCATGGGTTTTCACCTGGTTCATCAGTTCCGTCCAATCTGCAACCGTCGGAATTGCCATTCCTTCGAATAAACCAGCAATTTTATCGCTTACTGGTGCAATGTCTTTGCTCAGGTAAGGCTGGAAATAATTGCCATTTGCATATTCTGATTGCTCAAAACCTACAAACGTCTCTTTTTTCTCTTTTGCGATTTCCATTGAACTCTGAATAGAATAGAAATTGACCATCATAAAGAACACATTACAGAAGTCCAGTGCTGCTGCACTTTCATACATGATAAAGTTTTTGGTCAGGAAGCCATGTAAGTTCATCGCACCAAGACCTACACTGTGCAGTTCTTTATTTGCTTTCTGTACAGAAGGCACCATGGCAATATTGGTCAGGTCGGAAACTACGGTTAAAGATCTCATTGCAGTTGCTACTGCTTCTTTGATCCTTTTATTTTCCATTACCGTGGCGATATTCAATGAGCCGAGGTTACAGGAAATTCCGTAACGGATGGTATCTTCTTTGCCATAGATCTCGATGTCTGAAACTTCAGAGATCTGCATGATTTCGGTACAAAGGTTAGAGAACTTCACGTTTCCAAGTTCCTTTAAAGCATGTCCTCTATTGGCATTTCCTTTGAAGAACAGGTATGGATAACCACTTTCTTTTTGGGTCTGAGCAATTTTCACCATCAAATGACGGGCATTGATCTTTTTCTTTTTCACCAAAGGGTTGGTCACCAATTCCTCATACATCTCGTTCATGTCCAATTCATCCAGGTATTTACCATATTGTTTATATACCGTATGTGGATAGAATAGGTAGCAGGCTTCATCATTTTCTGCAAGTTCCATGAACTTATCAGGCACAATCACACCTATAGAAAGGGATTTTATGCGGACTTTCTCATCCACATTGATCTTTTTACAATCCAGGAACTCTTCAATATCTGTGTGGAAGATGTTTAAGTATACCGCTCCAGCACCAGGGCGCTGCCCTAATTGATTGGCATAAGAAAAAGTATCTTCCAGAATTTTCATGATCGGCAATACACCGCCTGCACGACCTTCAACATCTTTGATCGACTCCCCTCTTGCACGTACTTTAGAAATGTTAAAAGAAACACCGCCACCGATTGAGGAAAGTTTCATTGCTGAATCAATCGCATATCCTATACCATTCAGGTTGTCACCGATTTCGTCCAGGAAGCAGGAAACCAGTTCACCGGAACGTTTCTTACCTGAGTTTAAGAAAGTAGGTGTTGCCGGCTGATACTCTTGGTTGATCAGCAATTCAGCATATTGTTTGGCTTGAGGTACATCGCCTCTGGCCAGAAATAAAGCAACTGCAACCACTCGATCTTCATAGCGTTCCAGAAACTTCTCACCGCTATCGTCTCTTAGCGCATAACTTTGAAAAAACTTGAAAGCACTCATGAAAGATTGGAACCTGAATTTCTTGGCAAAAACCAGGTCGTATACTTCTTCCATCTGTTCAAATGTATACCATTGATAGAAATCAATGTAATACTCCTGTTCTATCAGGTAATCGATCTTCTCTTTTAGCGTATAAAAGAAAACCGTATTTTTATTTACATAGTCCAAAAAGTAAGAGCGAACAGCTTCCTTATCTTTGCTAAGGCTGAATTCGTCGTCTTTTTTAACCATGATCTCGTTGTTCAACAAGATCCATTTTTTAGTCACCATATCTTTTAGCCTTCTATATTGTCTATAAATTGTTGAACATCAGCTGCGGTTCCTGAGAGCTCAAACTGCATTAAAACAGGCAGCTGAAACAGGGCAGAGATTTTTTTTGCAGCGAGGGCATAGTTAGGGCCCCAGTTTTTATTCCCGCTGGAGGTAATTGATTTGATCCTGCCGCTATTTTCCTCCAGGAAACGCAGCGTGGAGGCTGGGATTTCACCGAAACCTGTGGTATAGGTAATCAGATGTCCCTCCGCTAAAGGCGCAGACACCTGATCAATCTTTTGAATATTCCAGTCGCGCTGTAACTTTAAGCGGTTCACAAACCGCTCTACATTACCGGTTTTACTGTCATAATAAATGCAGGTCATCGCAGCAGCAAGGTTAAACTGCTAAAGCGGCCAATTCTTCCGGTTTATAACCGATCACTCTTGCCATTTCCTGTTCTGCTTCCATTAGAATCACCGTAGGTACAGAACGTACTCTGAATTGCATGGCCAGTTCAGGTTGATTGAAGGGGTTAATGGTTTCGTATACCACTCCTTTTCTATCCAGATATTCCGAGACCATATTACATGGGCTACAATCTTCTTTTTCGAATTTGATGATTCTTTTAGTACTCATTTCGTAGGATTTTATTAGTAAAACAGGCCTCATGCAGGCCTGAGGATCGAATTCAAAAATGGCAAATATTATCTAGAAAGGCTCTAAGCTGTTATCCACATTCGGTGGAAAAACAACTAGATTTTATGACAGATGAGGTACTGATAAAGTCGCAAAAATGATTACACTATATAGGGCTTGTTCTGTAACCCATTCTGATCAAGTTTATTGAGTAAAATAATAGAATGATGGAAAGCGTTTCTTCCATAAAAAAAGCTATACGCTGAGCGGGATGGCCCTGTGTATAGCTGGTCTGGAAATGACAAAATTCTGTTTTGAAAACTATTCTGTTTCTTCTTCCTCTTCTAAATAGATTTCATGAACCAGGAATTTCACTTTTTCCATCGTTTCTAATAAATCTTCTATGTCTTCAGAAAGGATATGATGGATGAGGTCGCCGGTTTCCGGAATTTCAGAATTTGGAATTAATTCAAAAGCTTCAATACTGCCGCTCAAATTAAGGTTTACAATTTTCACATAATTAACCCCGTTATCGATCCAATCTTTCAGAATATTGGCGTCAAACTCTACATATCCTTCTATGTTTACCTTTTTCATGATGGTAAAGCTAAGGATAATTCGGGATTATCCTTTTAAAGGGAGTTTGATCACTCCTATTCTAGGCTTGATATTGCCGAAAAGCAAAATTTTTATACCTAAAAATACCTGATCCAGATTTAGAAAAAAAAGAGGAAGTAGTCGGGAAGTGTTCGGGAAGAGCAGGGCATTATTATAGGGTTCTGATAGGGTTGCTATAGTCTCTGCTATCCCAAACCCTATAGCAACCCCCTCCAGCCCCCTCAGGAAAGCAGGTCTCTTCCAGAGCACCTCCTACCCTTAACCGGAAGCTGAAATGCTGGAAATTATCAAAATAAACACCTCCAGCAGCCAAGCTCCTGATCAAAAAAAAGCCGACCATTCGGTCAGTTTCAAAACAAATAAATTATAAGCCATTGCGGAAATTAAATCCGCTTTGCTGGTATTTAGTTAAATTAAGGGGCAACGATGGTAAACAGGTATACTGCAAAAATCACTAGCAATACAATTCCCTGCAAAATATTTGTCCGGCCGGTAGCCAACGACATCATGATGGTAAACAAAGACAACAGTAATAGTACGGTTGATTTCATATCTATGCCCAGGGTGATGGTCATTCCGGTGACCATAGAAACAATTGCAACAGCAGGAATTGTTAAACCGATACTGGCCAATGCAGAACCCATTGCCAGGTTAAGGCTGGTTTGCAAACGGTTCTTTTTTGCGGCACGATAGGCTGCAAGACCTTCCGGCAGCAGTACCACTGCGGCAATAATTACGCCCACCAATGATTTCGGTGCTCCGGCATTGACTACTGCCAGCTCGATATCTGGCGCTAATGCTTTAGCGAGTAATACCACTATCCCTAAGCACACCAATAATAGCAATGCACTCCATAAGGCTACACTTTTACTTGGTGGATCTGCATGGACATCTTCATCTCCATCCGCTTCCGGAGGAAGGAAAAAGTCGCGGTGTCTAACCGTTTGTACCAGGACAAAAGTACCATATAAAACCAGGGAAACGATCGCTACAAAACCTAACTGTGCGGATGTATACACCGGACCAGCGGTACTTGTCGTATAATTAGGAAGAATGAGGGTAAGGACTAAGATTGCGGTAAGGGCGATTAATGCGGCACTTACGCCTTGTGCACTGAAAACCTGCTCTTTAAATCGGGCACCGCCCACCACTAAACAGAGTCCTATCATTCCGGTTAAAATAATCATCACCGCAGCCAACACTGTATCACGGGCTAAGGCAGTAGTTTCGGGTCCTCCCGTTAACATGAGGGATACAATCAGGGCAACTTCTATGACCGTAATGGCCAGCGCCAATAATAATGTACCATAAGGTTCACCAACTCTGTGGGCAACTACTTCCGCATGATGTACCGCAGCAAGCACACTACCGATTAATACTGCAGCAAGTACAATAGAATAGAGGTTTCCCAATTCTAATGACATTCCAAAATAAGCAATCCAGGCTAGAAGGGGAATAACAATGGTCCATAAAGGAAGAGGTAACTTTTTTTTCATAGTAAAAGATATTTATTTAGAACCAAAAAAATCAATAATTGTTTAAATTAGCTACATTTAGTCGTTATATTAAAATTAGAACCGGGTATTTATACCTGTTTTTTCATTAGGGTATTTTCACGCTTATAGAAGCTGTAAAGTACAGCTACTTTCGAGGTATACAAATATCAACCTCCAATGATAGCCGAACCAGTACTTAACGAACCCTTAAATTTACGGATCCTTAGTGAAGGATTATTCCAACCTGTGCTCCATTTAAATCTGCAGCACCAAGCCGGCGGCAGAATTTCCGGAACGGCAATTATTACCATAAAAGAGTTGACCGGCCCACTTAACCTCAGCTTTAAGGTAGTTGGAAATTACCAAAATCAACTTTCCAATGTATCTATACAGCTCAAAGGTCATAAGCTAATGGATAGTGCCCAAAATCCCTGCTTATTTTTGAATTTAGAAATGAATTCAGAGTATACCACCGGAATTTGTAATTACCAGTATCATAGTGAAGTCAGTAAAACGGTGAGCAACGCAACAGTATCCAGCATACTATTTGCAACGACACCTTCAAAAAAAAATTTTAGTACAGCTGATCTTCCTCAAAATAATCGTTACGCTCTATTGTGATCAAATACTACTCAAATTAGTAGTTGATTTTATAACTGGCAGTCCCCCACCTGCCAGTTTTTTTTAAACCAAAATTGACCAACCTATATTCTAGAAAGAAAAAAAGACCAAAAAAATTCCTAAAATGTATATTTTTTGTATAATTTCATCACAAAAACCTCCTCGAATTAGATATATTTAAGTTTTTCCAGACACCTTAATCGTTTTTATATGCTTCCAGATCAATCCCTAGAATCGAATTATTCACATTATTTAGAAGGAGGAGGAGAAATGGGGCAGTTGATTCGTGATTATGACTGGTCGAAAACCGCTATTGGTGCTCCTGAACAATGGTCGCAAAGCTTATTAACCACCATTAGTTTGATCATCAGCTCCCATTTTCCAATGTTTTTATGGTGGGGAGAGGAGCTCGTGCAATTTTACAATGATGCTTACCGGAAAAGTCTGGGCAATGATGGCAAACATCCCGCCGCCCTCGGACAATGTGGTGCAGATTGCTGGCCGGAAATCTGGCCTACTGTTCAGCCGATGATTGATCAGGCACTTGCTGGTGGGGCTGCCACCTGGTGTGAAGATATATTGCTTCCAATTTTCAGAAATAACCAGATAGAGAACGTTTACTGGACTTTTAGCTTTAGCAAAGTGAAAGATGAACCAGGAAAAACCGGCGGTGTACTGGTCATCTGCTCAGAAACTACAGAAAAAGTCCATGCCGATCAAAAGATGGAAAAGACACTGGCAGAACTGGCTGATAGTGAATCCAAAATCAGGTATATGCTGCAGGATGCTCCTGTTTCCATTGCGATGTTTACGGGCTACGATTTCATTATTGAATCGGCAAATAAACAGGCCCTGAAAGAATGGGGTAAAGGTGAAGAAGTCATTGGCAAGCCGCTGGCATATGTTTCGCCGGAACTAAACGGGCAGCCATTTTTAAAATTATTGAAAGAGGTAATGGACACCGGGATACCTTATTATGGAAATGAAGTTCGTGGCTTATTGAAGCAGCAGCATAGACTGGAAGAGTTTTATGCCAATTTCGTTTATCAGCCGATGAAGGATGAAAATGGTAAAACCAAAAGCATTTTAATGGTGGCCAATGTGATTACTGAGCAGGTGGTTGCAAGAAAGAAAGTGGAACAGGCGGAAGAAATGCTGCGTTTATCTATCGAATCTGCAAATGTAGGCACCTGGAGACTGGATATTGAAAGCAATACTTTTATTGCCTCTCCGCGGATGAAAGAGTTGTTTGGTTACACCGCGGAGGAGGAGGTGACATTGGCTAATACACTCGATCAGGTGCATGAAGATTACCGTCAGCAGGTTGCTGATGCGATCGTTAAATCTATAGAAACCGGAAAAGATTTTAGTGTGGAGCACCCAATTATAGGTCGGAACCACCAAAATATCCGCTGGGTAAGGGCTTTGGGTCGAATTTATCCTATGGAAGCTGGCCATCCTGCCCACTTTTCGGGTATGATGTTAGATATTACGGAACAAAAGCAGGACGAGATCCGAAAAAACGACTTCATTGGAATGGTGAGTCATGAGTTGAAAACTCCGCTGACTTCTTTAAACGGATATCTTCAATTGATGATGCTCAAATTAAACGCCCCAAATGGTGACTTTATGGCTTCCTGTTTAAAAAAAGCGGATGTGCAGGTTAAAAAAATGAGCAGTATGATCAATGGTTTCCTGAATTTATCCAGGTTGGAATCGGGAAAAATACATTTGAATATGGAGCATTTTGACCTTGGTCAATTGATCAGAGAAACAATTGAAGAGACCAATCCCACCTTACATCAGCACGTCATTTCCTTAAATCCCTGTGCTGGAATGACCGTACACGCCGATCGTGATAAAATCGGATCTGTGGTCTCCAATTTACTGAGTAATGCGGTAAAATATTCGCCGAAAGGAAAAAAAATCGAAGTGAATTGCCAGCTGACTGAATCAGCGGCTCAAATCAGTATTAAAGACGAAGGGATGGGAATTAAACCCCAATCTTTAGAAAAGTTATTTGAGCGTTTCTTTCGGGTAGAGACCAAACATACCGAAAATATTTCCGGCTTTGGCATTGGATTATACCTCTGTTCGGAGATATTGGAACACCACAAGGGTAAAATATGGGTGGAGAGTGAGGTTGGTGTGGGTTCTACTTTTCATTTCAGTCTCCCCCGAAGAACCTAACTCACGCTCCTACCCTTTAAAAAAAACTATTTTGTTTTAAATTCTACACGACGGTTTAACGCTCTTCCTTCTTCAGTAGCATTTGAAGTTACCGGATTTGTTGCCCCATGGCCTTTGATTTTTAATTTAGTGCCACTGATACCTGCATTCACCAGGTAAGATTTTACTGCATTGGCACGGTCTACGGATAGTGACATGTTGTGTGCAGCAGATCCTTCAGTTGAGGAGTTACCATGGATGGTCAACACCACATCTGGTGATTTTTTCATTTGACTCACTACCTGATCCAGGATCTCAAAAGAAGCCGTTTTTAATACATCTGAATTGAATTCAAATTGTACATTACTGAAGTTAAAACTTGCTTTTTCTTCAGGAGCAGGTGCTTCTTTCTCTTCTACAGGCGCAGGAGCTGGTTTTTCTACAGGTGCAGGAGCTGGCTTTTCTACTGGAGGAGTTGGTTTAGCGACTATTTTCTTAGTCTTGCAGGCTTGCATCGAAAGGGTCAACAACCCAATCGCAACGATTAGTGTGCGTGTTCTTAAAATTTTCATTTGTGTTTTTATGTTTGTTAAAAATAAAAATTATTATCCAATGATTAAGAAATAAAACGAATTAGTTACGGTAATAGTGTTAGGCGCAACAATTAAAGAAATCAAATGGTCTTATTCTGCTCCTGAATCAGATTTTTTTATATAGGATTTCCCGATTGGAATCAGCAGCTGCTGGGGAAGCAACCTTGTAACCAAAGAATGTGAAGAACAAACAACTACTTTTTCCCGCGTAAGATTCCGCTGGAAATACCAAAACGAAGATAGCTGTACTTATCCCTATAATATATATTATAGGGATCTTCTCCATAATATCCTGCAGCCATCATCAGGTAGGCATTGTTCATAAAAGGGAAACTGTAATGGAAAGAAAGCTCTGAATTGAGTCTTTTTTTGAGTGCAGTAAACTTATATTCCGTCATTGGATTCACTGCGTAATTGATTTCAGCATTTAGCCTCCATTGCTCTTTTTCAGGTTGATAATTCCTTAAGGAGAACTTGTAGATGAACCTGCTGAAACCATAATCGTGCTTCAGCGCTTTTTCGTAGCTAAACCATTTATGCCATTCAAAACCGGTTTCATGATTTAAGGAGTAATATCCCTTCGCTTTTTGCTTATTGACATCTCTTCCGAAATGATAGGATAAGGTCAGGTAGTTGGTTGTAAAATTACCGTTAATTGTATTGATACTGCCATCCGGATTTAAGGCCTCTCCGTCCTGTCCGTTAGAATGGTGGGTAAAATTTAAGGTGGCATATTTATAATCGGGGACAGACCTGTCCAGCCTCACAAACAAGGTTCCTCCAAGTCTGAAACTGGGTGTCCGTACTCCTGCTGATTTTTCATCTCTCACCCTGACGGTGAAATCGGGCACTACAGCAAAGGCAATAGGCAGTTCTTCTGTCGCGAGCAGCATGTAGGTGGTGGTTGCCCTTCCGTTGATCACATATTTAGTCGGTGCTCCTATTTCTCCTTTTGGCGAGATATAAGATAGTTCCGCATTCTCCTTGTAGAGCTGTATAAAATCGTTATTTATTTCCTGTCGATTTTGAGCCTTAGCAGATGCGATGCTAAAGCCATATACCAGTAAGACGATACGTAGAATTTTCATTCGGAGCCTTTAGCATAGATACGCATCGAGCCTTCAAAAAGTTTCATTCCCTGAAAAAAATAAATAAGATCAGTACCTGAATATGAATCTGGTTTCAGCCCGAATTAGTCTCGGTTAAAAGCATTGAGTGTAGCGGTTTTCCACCTCACATAGCCTAGTTTATCGCATTGTCTTGCCACTTCAGCGATGGCTGATTCCGGTACATCGTTGACAATTTTCCAGCGAACCCCCTGCTTGCTATTATAACCGATATAGATCACGATGTCTTCAAATAAGGGTTCCATGAGCTCGAGATCTTTGAGGTGTAAATCCTGGAGTTCCCTGGCCAGCAACACCAACTGGTCATTCATTACTTTTACTAAAGGGTCTGCCGGTTTAATTTCCGGTTCTGCAATTGGAAGTACGGTTATGGTCATACGCTTGTTCAATCTAGGATCCTCTCTATTGTCTGCCAGTCATAAATTTTGCAGACAAATGAAATACTACAAATATTAGCAAATATAAAAATTATTAAGCATTAAAAGAAGTGCTTTACTTATCTCCGCGCAAAAAGCCCATAGATAAGGCGGAGCCTGTACCTAAAACTGCTCCCGCAGCCACATCCGTAGGATAATGAACCCCAAGATATAAACGGGAAAAACCGACAGAACCTGCCCAAAGGTACGCTGGCGCGATCACGTACCATTTCTGATAACTATGTGACAGCGCTGTTGCCGTGGTAAAAGCGGTAGAAGTATGGCCTGATGGAAAAGAATAATGAGAAGGCTGATAAACGGCATTGATTTTCACAACCCCATTAAAGGGCCTGGGACGTTTTACAAGTTTTTTAATGAGCAGCGTTGCCAATACATTGACAGCAGAACTACTGGCTATGTAGGCTGCATTCTGACGCATTTCTTTATCATTTGAAATGACTCCTGCTGCCATCAGGCCTACTGGAACCCCCACATTAACGACATCATTATATTTAGATAGGAACATAAAGAAGCCGGTTTTTTCTGGCGTTCTCCGCTCAGAAAGCCCAATCAGGATCCGATCGTCCAGTTGCTGCAGCTGATGCTGACCAAAAACCTGCGATGGAATGGCTAGACCTACAGTCAACTGAAATATTAAAATATATTTGAGAAATGTGCTTTTCCTGCCAATCATGGTGTAAAGCTACAGTTTATTTTTTTAAACTTATCTTCGGGACAAAATCAGCACATGATCCCGAGAGGCAAATTAGACCTTAGTTTTTCAGATACCTTTGCCGGAATTGGCTACTGCCTTGCTGGCTATTTTCGCAAAAACAAAACGGCAGCAGACTTTCCAAAAAAAGAAGACCATATGGTGACGCTCTCTGTGCGTACTGGTGTGGATCTTATCCTGACTGCCTTAAATTACCCTCCAGGCACAGAAATCCTGGTCAGCGACATTAATATTCCGGATATGTTCCAAATTATCCGGGCACATCAGCTGATTCCTATCCCTTTATCTGTTAAAAAAGACACGCTCAGCATTGATCCGGAAGCGCTTAAAGCAGCTATAAATCCGGCCAGCAAAATGTTATTACTGAGCCATCTTTTCGGGGCTGTGATGGATATGGAAGCCATTATACCGATTGCAAAAGCACATCAGATTTTGGTAATTGAAGATGCCGCACAAGCTTTCATGGGCAATATTGAAGGTCCGCAGTTTTCAGCAATGCCCCCTTATCCAGCATTTCCAGGGCACCCGGAAACCGACATACTGCTTTATAGTTTTGGCTTGATCAAAACAAATACTGCACTTTCCGGTGCTGTTGTTCGCATAAAAGACCCCTCGCTTTATTTAAAAGCATGTTCGCTGAACGAAGGTTTAAGGAGACAAAAAACAAGCGTATACCTGAAAAAATTGCTGAAGGTTTTATTCATGCAGTTACTGACGACTCCTATCGGTTATACTTTATTTTACCATTTGATTACTAGGAGCGGAAGAGATTTCGATGATGCGCTCGCTGGTTTTACCTCTGGATTTCCAGGCCAGGATGTCCTGAGAAAAATCAGATTCAGACCCTGTACGGCCAATCATCGGTTATTAAAAAGAAGATGGATTAATTTCTCTCCCGATGGGATTAGTGAAAGGAGGAAGCTGGCTGCCGCTATTCTAAGCCGGTTGCCTGAGGCGATGAAGATTGGTACTTTAAATAAAAACCATAGTTATTGGGTATTGCCCATTTACAGTGCGCATCCGGATGAACTGATCAAACACCTCCGCAGCCATGGATTTGATGCAACTGCAAAAGCATCCAGCCTGATCAAATTGGAGTCGCAAACACCGGTCAATTATTTGTGTTCCACGCTTGATTTAGCACACATCATTTACCTTCCCATGGATATTCAAATGAAAAATTCAAAGCGGGAGGAAATTTCTTCACTCCTGCTAAACTTTCCTTAAAATCTGGTGTATAAAGCGAGCTGGATGGCATGATTAATTGTTTGCCCTTTACGCATTTTCTGCGCCTGGTTCAGGTAGCCCGCCTCCAGGTCAAATTGTTTGCTAAAGCGGAATCCTCCTGCAAGGTAAGCCCTGTTTTGATCAAAAAAATGACCATTTATATGGTTATTATGCTGCACATTGAACATCAGTTCATTTTGTAAGGCCGCAAATGCACCTCTTTCAAACTTCTGCTGGCCTTTTGCCAGAGGAAGTATCACGCGAGCAAAATACCTGATGCGCTGTGCAAATACATCTGTTCCATTCTGCTGTTCTATAAATCGTTGTTCTAACCTAAATCTATGGCTAAAGTTCAAGGTATTCAGCTTATGTCTATAGATATATTGCTGCCAGATGCGATGTTCTGTGAGCTGGATATCAGCAGTACTTTCCTGTGGAATGTAAGTCTGATTTAACAAATAACCCAGGGTCAGGTCACTCTTGTCATTTAGAAAATAGGTCAGACCAGGTCGGAACATAACGTTTCTCAAATGACTAAACTGATCACCGCTTCTCAGTTGAACATCCAGGTGGGTCCCCCATTTTTTTGATAATTTATTGCTGTTCATTAAGAACAGCCAACCAGTGCTTTGCACTGAAGTCTGGGCAATGGCCATGCTGCTGTAAAAGCACAGGAAGGCCAGCAAAAAATAGTAAATACGCATTGTAGATAAGGTTTCAAATTAGTTTGCCCAAAATAAAACAATTATTTAAAGAAATGGGATAAAAACTGGGATGCGAGTTATATTGCCTATGTTCGTAAAAAAACATGGGTGTAAAAAAGCATTTATTAGAAGTGGAAGTGAAATTATCGGGTGGTAGAATTGTTAAAGGGCCGTTAACGACTTCAGACGAAAAGACTTATCATTTCAAAAGCCAGTCCGCGGGCTCAGGTTTTTATCTTTATCTGATTAAAGATGACAATGGCTGGTATGAATCTGGTGGAAATGAAGCGGAACATCCACAGGAAATCGTGGATCAGGTAGGTCTGCAGATTGACACTTACTTAAAAGAAAATCAAAAATCCTTATAAAGCAAAGGGCCGTATTTCTAAGTACGGCCCTTTATTGTAATTTCAGCGATTGCTTAGTCCATTACCAACTGTCCTAATGCTGCTTTGGTAAAGCCTTTCAGTTCTCCCAAACGGTTATCTTTAATTTTCTTTACCCAGTTTGGATCTGCCAGCAATGGTCTGCCTACGGCCACTAAATCAAAATCTCCCCGATCCATACGGCGGATCAATTCATCTAAAGAACTTGGCTGAGCGCTTTCTCCTGCAAAAGCTTTCAAGAACTCTCCGTCCAATCCAACAGAACCTACGGTAATTGTTGCTTTTCCAGTGATTTTTTTAGCCCATCCTGCGAAGTTTAAATCTGAACCTTCAAATTCCGGCTCCCAGAATCTGCGCTGAGAACAATGAAAAATATCCGCACCTGCATCAGCCATAGGAATTAACCACTCTTCCATTTCCTGAGGTGTTTTTGCTAATTGATAAGTATAATCAGCAGGTTTCCATTGAGATAAACGAAGAATTATGGTGAAATCTTCGCCTACTTGTCTGCGCACTTCTTTGATCACTTCAATGGCAAAACGGCTGCGTTCCGCTAAGGTTTTACCTCCGTAACTATCGGTACGCAGGTTCGTGCCTTCCCAGAAAAACTGGTCGATCAGGTAACCATGTGCACCATGAATCTCTACTGTATCAAATCCCATTCTTTTTGCCTCTGCTGCTGCGGCACCATACGCAAGAATCGCGGCTTTGATATCGGCTTCGGTCATGGTATTCCCATTGTTAAAACCCGGTCTGTTTAAGCCAGAAGGGCCTTCAAATGGTATTGAAGGCAGCCAGCCTGAGGCGTGGTTGTCCATAATTCCCATGTGCCAGATCTGAGGACCCATTGCGCCGCCATTGGCATGCACTTCATTGATCACATTTTGCCATCCGGCCAATGCTTCGGTTCCATAAAAATGAGGAACATTTCCATCATTTGAAGAGGCTGGGCGATCGATTACGGTTCCTTCAGAAAGGATTAAGCCAACTTCTCCAACTGCTCTTTTACTATAATAAGCAGCTACATCTGCTCCTGGAATGCCATTTGGCGAGAAAGATCTCGTCATTGGCGCCATCACTATTCTGTTTTTTATATTTAAAGATTTCAGACTAAATGGCCTGAACAAGCTATCTGTATTCATAATTATATGATTTATATATCGGATTCAATAATTTTACTCAGTTCAATAAATGTTTCTTCATTTCTTTTATAATATGTCCACTGCCCTACTCTTGTAGAAGAAACCAGGCCGGCACGCTGAAGAATAGATAAATACTCTGAAACAGTAGATTGTGTCAATCCTGACTTCCTTTGAATTTCTCCCACACAGACCCCTACTTCAAATCCGGCGTGAATTTGCTCTGGAAAACTCGCAGCAGGATCTTTTAACCATTGTAAAATTTCCAGTCGGGTCTTGTTAGACAGGGCTTTAAATATTTCTAACTGTTTCATGGTACAAATATATATCGACTTTTTCCGATATACCTATTAAAGAAAAAGAGATGACATTACTCTGATGATATCGATTTTTCCCGATACCATTATTACAGTATTGATAATTAAATTCCTTAGAAAGCCGATAGTTTTCAATAAAATCAGATATTTGATTGCGATCTAGCTGCTCCGCATTAAACCACAGCTCCATCCATTAATAATGGATGGGCCTAAACTCGCTTTATGAAAAAAAGAGAAAAACTGGCGATTATACGTCAACACTACCCAAATGCTATTTCTACGATTGATAGCATCAACCGTTTAATTGATTTTGTAGAGGAACACCTAGACCTGGAACCTGCTCAAATTATGATGGCCGATAGCATTTGCAGTGATGATGTAAATAGCATACAGTTTCCGGTGAGGTCAAATGAATTTCTAGGTCCATTCAAATTGGGCGGCCTGGATGGCTTTCCTTTTGCCGGATTGAGTGGTATGAGTGCTTTTGCCAGCCATGTCCCGGATGACGGCGCTGTTCTTGTCTATTATGGACCTCATATTGGTATTTCAAAAGCAGGGGTCCTTGGTGAAATCCATCGTTACGGGCAGCAGAATAGTACCGACTGCTGTGGTGCTGCCAAGGGTGCTTTAAAAAAGCTTTATTCCAATTCGATTATAGAAGGCCATCTGGAGGATATAGATTATCAAATGAATACGATAGAGCAGATTATACTGAAAGAAAAAGAAAGGATTCTCGCTGCAGTTCATCCCATAAAGGAGACTACAGAGGTCATCTATGAGGCCATTGATGCCCGCATCAACACTTTGGTCAATCAAACAAAATATACCTGTAAATATGTGATTCTCCTGGGTACAATTCACATCAACAGCGATACAGACATGGGCTCTTTTACCTCTGCTAAACGCTTTGAGCTCATCAATCTTGCAACAAATGAGCGACAAAACCTAATGGATGAGTTTTTCAATTAAAACTGTCTTCAATAATGGTATATTAGAAAAAAATATCACGTTAAATATCAGCTATGAACTTAAATAAAGCCATCTTAACCACTACTTTGATCCTTGGAACGATCAGCATCAGCAATGCACAGGAAGCTAAACATGAGGACACCGAATTTTACACTCCTGTTCCGCCTGTAGTTAGTCCTGCTAAAGTATTCGGAAATGCACCTGCTGACGCCATTGTCCTTTTTGACGGAAAAAACATGGACCAATGGGTGATGACCGACGACCGCAGTAAACCTGCTGCCTGGAAAGTTAGTAAAGGGGCATTTACTGTGGACAAGCACAGTGGGAACATTGAAACTAAACAATCTTTCAAGAATTACCAATTGCATTTAGAATGGCAGGTGCCAGCGAATATCACTGGTGAAGGACAGGCGCGCGGGAATAGCGGTCTTTTCCTGGCTTCTACTGGAAAGGGAGATCTGGGGTATGAACTGCAGATATTAGATGCTTATCACAACCCAACGTATA
Source organism: Pedobacter polysacchareus (assembly GCF_019802255.1). GTDB lineage: Bacteria > Bacteroidota > Bacteroidia > Sphingobacteriales > Sphingobacteriaceae > Pedobacter > Pedobacter polysacchareus. The sequence goes on from NZ_JAHYSS010000006.1 coordinate 45,371, forward strand.
CAAATGGAATGGCAGGCAGCATTTACAAGCAAACTACTCCATTGGTTAATCCTTCAAAAAAACCAGGAGAATGGCAAACCTATGATGTCATCTGGACTGCGCCGGTATTTGAAACTGACGGTACGTTGAAAAGCCCGGCAAAGGTAACTGTCCTTTTTAATGGTGTACTTGTTCAAAATAATTTTGAACTAAAAGGACCTACTCAATATGTAGGATTACCTGCTTACCGTAAAGCACATGGTGCCTCCCCTATAAAATTACAGGCACATGGCGATAAAAGTGAGCCTTTAAGTTTCCGTAACATCTGGATCAGAGAACTATAAATTAAAGGTATAAAATCAAATCTATGAAAAAGTTAATTCTTCTTTTAGCCCTTGGCCTCAGCTTAGCAGGGTGCAGCAGTATGAAATCCTCTAAAGATGGGAATACGGTGAGCCTGACCGGCAAGATTGAAAAAATAGGAATGACTACCTATCAATATGGTACCCATACCATTCAATCTAACCATAAAACTTATGCTTTGAAGAGCATCAATGTAGACCTGAATAGTTATGAAAACAAAGAGGTTGAAGTGGTTGGGACAAAAGTTCCGGGTTATCCTGTAGAGAACGGACCCGAACTGATCGAAGTAAGCAGTGTAAAAGTAAAATAGAGTACATGAAAATACTGGTCTCCCATTTTTTATAAATGGGAGACCCTGTAATGGAAAGGGCTGCTAAAATCAGACCGGCGTACCGTTACTAAAAAACTGATCCTGATACGATTTCAGCTCATTTTTCAACAGACCTCTAGCCACGTGAATTCTTGTTTTCACAGTTCCTATCGGAATGTTTAATTCCTTTGCAATTTCATGATATTTATAACCTTCGAAGTATTTTACGAAAGGTGTATAGTATTGGGGCTGCAATTTTCCAAGTGCACTGTGAATATCGTTCATGATACACTTCCCTACCCCGGTATTATGGGACGCACCCAATGCTGCGCCAGTGGTCGTGATATCGACCCCAAAATTCATAAAAGTTTTAGCCAGGTTTCTACGTCTGTAGCTGTTAATAAAGGTATTCCGTAGAATCATATATAACCAACCTTTCAGATTGGTACCGTGCTTAAAGTTCTTTTCATAGCGAATTGCTTTAAGCATGGTGTCCTGCACTAAGTCATCGGCATCATCATCATTTTGTGTAAATGCCAGAGCAAAAGATCTTAAGTTGTCCTTATAGCTCCATAGTTGAAAGTTAAAATCGATTGTGGTTGTGCTCATGGTATTTGCTGATTAGTATACCATCGAAATATCAAATGCTATGCCTCAGAGCGTGCCAAATTTTTAATCCGTATATATCATACATAAAACACGTATTGAGCATTCCGTTTTGCGTATTTAACGCAAAAAGCCATTTTAAATCGTTTAAAGCCGATTCAAAATGGGTAGTAAAACTTTTTCTTAGTGAATCAACCCATTCAATATGGCATAATGAATCAAGGCTGCAGTATTTCTAGATCCAGTTTTTTCTATTAAGCCTTGACGGTGTCCTTCAACAGTTCTTTTACTAATGAATAATTTTTCAGATATTTCACTATTAGTCAATCCTTCAGCAATCAAAGTCAGTATTTCGATTTCCCGATCCGAAAAATCATGACTTACTTCGGAATATTCCATATTTCGTGTTGCATTTTGACTACATTTATCCAGCATTCTCATACATAATTCTGAACACAGGTATTTTCCTCCAGAATTTACATGCTTTAAAGAAAAAATCAGTTCTTCTGCACTGACATTCTTTAATAAGTACCCCATCGCCCCGGCTTCAAAAGCTTGTATGACATATTTTTCATTGTCGTGCATAGAAAGCATAACCATCGATGCCCTGATGTCCATCCTATTCAACTCCTTCAACAACATCATTCCGTCCAATTCCGGCATATTGATATCTGCGAGTATAATGTCTACTTTTTCCCCGGTAGACAGAAATGCCAATGCCTCTACCCCATTTTCTGCTTCAGCAACGACGTTTATGTCTTTATCTGTCTCCAACAGCATTTTAATGCCGTTCCTAACTATATTGTGATCCTCTACTAATAGTACCTGTAACATCTTTTAATATTTACTTTAATATAATATTTCTACTTCTTGTTTTCCAGGTTTTCATTTAAATCTAATAACATTTTTTTTAAGCGGTCAATGTGGACTTTCATTTGTGCTGCCCGTTCTATTTTGTTAGGAGGATTATTGGAAACCATATTCTCAAGAAGATTTTTTCTTTCTTCCATCATCCGGATAGCTACCCATAACGATTCTTCTATTCTTTTTATTTTTTCAGATTCAAGTGCCTTTTCTGTGTAGGTATGTCCGGTATAACAACGATACCGGGCGATCTGGTCGTTTTCAACTTTTGCTAATATTCCCCCGCAATCCGGGCAGCTGAAAGGGGTTAAGGGGCCTAATTTTTCCAGGTCTTTCACATTGCTGCTCATTCTCATGGTAATTTCTGCTTCCAGTTTCACATCATCAGGAACTGTTCCTGCTTCACAATGGTTCTTGGAAAACATCTCTGATAAGATACATCCCATCTCATTAATGGAAACTTTGTAATCCACTTCCATACTATTCAGCACACTATTTGGCATATCGGGAAAATCTGCTTCCTGAGGATCCTGTACCATACAGCGGCCGCCACTCCTTTTTATGGCCGACATACCAGAAGTACCATCATCCAATAAACCAGTTAAAATAATTCCGGTAACGCAGGAGTCATAAGCCGCTGCCGCAGAACGGAAAAGTACATCGATAGAAGGTCTCCAATGGTTGTCATAAGCTCCTTTTCTAATGAGCACCTTTTTCTTTTCAATCATCATGTGATGATCTGCAGGGGCCAGATAAAGGACTTTATTTGTAATTTCCTCCCCATCTTTAGGAATGACGCATTTTAAAACGGTGTGCTTTTGAAGCTGGCTGAGTATGACCTCTGTTAAAGAGTTTCTGGAGATGTGAATCACTACGAATACTGCGGCATCAAAATCTTCTTTAAATCCAGCAACGAGTTTAGACATGGCATTGATTCCTCCCGCAGAAGTTCCGATCACAATCACATTCTTTACTTCATCTTTAGACATCACCATAATTTTAAGCGCCCTGGTTTTCGGCTAACTCAGGGTTGCGTTTAAATTGAATACTTATCGTTGTTCCGGTTTTATCCGTGTTTAAATTAATCTTTCCATTTAGAAGAAAAATACGGTTTTTAATCCCCCGGATTCCAGAGCCCAAAGTAATGGATTCATTCACACTTTTATCAAAGCCTTTTCCATTATCGCTGATCACGATATTGACATATTCATCTGCCGATGAGATAAGGATCTTTGCTTCTGTCGCATTAGCATGTTTGATGCAATTGTTGATTAATTCCTGGATCATTCTAAAAGCATACAGTTCTACTTCTTCAGATAAAGGGTAAATCATTTCCTTAATGACAGTTTGAATTTGGAATCCTGGTGTACTTAATCGCTGCGCCATCTCCTTCACGCCAGAAACAAAACCAAAATCCCTCAATACTGAGGGTGTCAGTTCGTAGGAAAGCTCCCTGGTTTCCCTGATGGCCTGATCCAGTAGTTTATTTACATTCACGAACTCTCCCCTTAGGTCTTTGCTCAGCTGAATGTTTTGAAGGTTTAGCCTGATCCCGTATAGAATCTGACAAACACTGTCATGAAGCGCACTGCTGATCCTATGCCGTTCTTTTTCCTGAGCAGAAAAAGTAGTAGATAAAACTAGTTTCTGCTGCTGCTCTCTTAATTCTTCCGCTATTCTAGCCAGCCTCTTCTGTGAGGTAATGTTCATCAGAATTCCAGCAAAATAACGAGGTGTAATTTCATTTACGACTTCATGTCCTTTTGCCAGAATGGTCCTAACTTCTCCATCTCTAGTGATGATGCGAAATTCCAGATTCAGGTCATTGAATGTACTGATGGTATCGAATAGCTTACGTTTAACCAGTGCCTTGTCTTCCGGGTGGATCATGAGCAGCAGGCCTTTAATAGTTCCATCAAATTCCCAATCCATGATGCCAAGCACAGAATAGCTAAATTTATCCAGAAACAACTTGTTATTGCCTAGCTCCATGGTCCAGGTGCCTGTTCCGGAAGCATTTAATGTCATCTCCAGCCGTTGAGTAGTCTCTAAAAGTTGCTGCTGGGCATGTTTACTTTCGGAGATGTCAATTATTGTCACATAATATTTATTTTTTTTTGTAATTCCATTGGTCACCGCGATTCCCTCCATCCTCACATCATACTGACGATTATTGGACATATTCAGCATGATTTCACAGCTGAGTTTATTCTTTGCGGAGTTCATCTGGTGTAGAAAGGCATAAAAGTTCTGCCACTCCTGCTCTGCGATAAAATTTTGGAATTTCTTACCAATGATCTTAGATTTCTGCATTGCCAGCATATCAGCAGCAGTCTGATTCGCTTCTTCTACCAAACCAATATAGTCCAGGATAAAATAACCTACAGGGGCAAGATTAAAAAAATCGACAAATTTAGCGCGTTCCAGCTCCAGCATTTGATAAGAATTGGAAAGTTCATCATTCTGCATTTCCAGCTCCAATTGAAAAATCTGCAATTCCTCCAGGAGGACTTCCAATTCATGGTCTGAAATTTGTCTTTCTTGAGACAAAGATGCATCACTGGATGTGCCAATTCTTGCACGGAGCAAGGAAATAACTTTCTCTCTATCGCTTCTTTTACTCACTTTCTTTTTCGATGAAGTTGACTATACTGACCGTGTATTCGTCCTGTTTTGATTCAGGAACATATTCTAAATATATCATTAACTTCTTCATTCCTATACTCGGGAACTCATGTTGAAGGTACAATTTCTGATGTTTTTCGTCCGTTAGGAATAGTGAATCTAATTTACTCATATTCCATCGGTTATGAACAATCTCCATAAAAAATTGTTCTTTAATTTCGACCTCTCTCATCTGAAATAGCTGCAAGAAAAAGCTATTGACTACCAGGACTTTACCATCCCTATCCAATATGACTGCAGCATGCTGCAATTGATCGACGGTTGCCTGAATATAGCAAAGCAGGCTGGAAAACTTACGTTCCAGTGCCTTAACAGGAGTGATTTTAGTAAAGGTAAGCACTGCTCCACTAATAAAATTATCCATCGTGCGGTAAGGCATGATCCGCAGGTTATACCATTCATTCGCTTTTGTTTTCACTTCCAGTTCTTTGCCATTTAATTTTTCAATCACTTCCACTATCGTACTTTCAATAGATGGGTAGTCAAAATTAGAAGCGATATGAGTTATTGAGCGGCCTACATCAGAATTGATGACATTAAACAGTTTATTTACCTGCGGTGTAAATCGAAGTATATTGAGGTTATTGTCTAAAAAGATAGTTCCAATATCGGTATTGTCCAATAAGTTTTTCATATCGTTATTCATGCGGGTTAACTCTTCCGCTTTATTCTGATATTGAAGGTTAATGGTCATGAGCTCCTCATTTAAGGACTGCATTTCTTCTTTGGTGGTGAGTGCCTCCTCATTGGTACTCTGCAATTCTTCATTTGTGCTTTGAAGTTCTTCATTAGTAGATTTCAATTCTTCCAGAGAAGTCTCCATCTGTTCAATAGTGGTGTGCAGCTGCTGTTTGGTATAAGTCAGTTCTTTTTCCAGCCCTTCCACTGCAGCTCCCTGAATAGAGCTCCGTTTCCCCATAAGACCCGATTTCTTTTTTATCGGCCCTTTATCTATAAAAATCACTACAAAAAGGTTTTGCAGCTGCGTATCATCCAGACGATCTACGCTAAAATCAACCATTTGCAAAACGCCATTGAAATTGATCTTCAGATCGGCATACTCTATTTTAGCCTTTTCCAGGATACATTGGTGAATCGCATTTCCCAAGGCATACCTAAGTTCTTCAACTACAATTTTGTGGATATTCATTGAGGCCTCTCCTGAAGGAAATTTGAGGAATTTATCGACCTTTCCATTGATATAAAGGATTTCTCCTTTATCATCTACAAGTAATGAAGCCGGGGTATAAGCTTCCAAGAGTACTTTATGAAACCTTTCTGCCAATAAACTTTTGGCTACTGGTTTTTCCTGCATTCCTTTCATATTTTTATCCGATTGATTGGTAATGTTAAACGGGAAATCAATCATTTTTCCTGCTACTGAAACACCATCTTTACGTTCATAAAGTCTCCATTTAGAATCGAGCACATTAAAAGCATCATTAAAAACACCAACAGACTCTGCTGGTCCCAGAAACAGAATTCCACCAATATTCAGGGAATAGTGAAATATCGGCATGAGTTTCTTTTGCAGATCTGCGGTCAGGTAGATCATTACATTTCTGCAGCACAGTAAATCCAGCCTTGTAAAAGGGGCATCTTTAATGAGGTTGTGCTGTGCAAAAACAATCAGTTCCCGAACTTCCTTTTTCACTACATAACCATTATTTTTCTTGATAAAATATTTGTCAAGGTGTTCTGAGGAGATCTCAGAAATAATATTAGAAAAATAAAAACCGGCACGTGCATGATCAATTGCATTCGGGTCTAAATCTGTGGCAAAAATCTGCACTTTAGGCTGGGTCCTGGACTTCATAGCACTTAAAAACTCCATCAGGAAGATCGCCACAGAATAGGCTTCTTCCCCTGTAGAACAGCCTGCTATCCAGATGCGAATTGGCTCGTCGTGGTTTTTCTTGATCAATCTGGCGTACAAATGTTCCTTCATTTGCTCAAATGCAGGAACATCTCTAAAGAATTTAGTGACTCCAATCAATAGTTCTTTAAAAAGTATTTCGATCTCCTGTGGGTTTTCCCTAAGAAAATTGACATAATTAATGTAATCAGGTAATTGATGAAATGCAATTCTCCTTTCCACGCGTCTGGTAATGGTATTCTTTTTATACAGTGTAAAATCGTGTCCCGTATGGGAGCGCAGCATCATCAGTATCTTGTTAAGATGGGTCTGATTGTTTCTTTCTTTTAACAATTCATCTGTCCCCACCGCTTTTAATGCCGGATGGTTGAGGTATTGAATGAGTTTGCCAGGCATTTCTTCGGGAGGCAAAATATAATCAATCATTCCTGTCTTGATCGCTGCTTCAGGCATGCTGCTATATTCGGCAGTTTCAGGTAATTGTACCATTGCCATGCCCAATTTTTCTTTGATCATCCTCAAACCAGTCTCTCCATCAGCGCCCATTCCAGAAAACACAATTCCAACCGCATAGTTCCATTGATCTTCTGCTAGACTCTGGAGAAAATAATCAATACACATGTGTGCTCCTTTTGATCTTGAGGCACTAAACAACAGTAAATGACCATTATGAATCCCCATATCCTTACCGGGAGGAATGACATAAATATGATTTGGGACGATCTTCGTTCCGTCTTCCGCTTCAACCACACGCATAGAGGTTGATTTTTGAATCAATTCCGAAAGTCCGATATTTTGAATAGGATCCAGGTGCATAATGATCACAAAAGCAAAACCGGTATCCTTAGGCGTATGCCTAAAAAAGGCTTCAAAAGCATGGAAAGATCCTGCCGATCCACCCATTGCAATAATTGGAAAAAACTTTCTTTGCTTACTCTTTTCCTTCAATTCTTCAGTAAGTTCAGAAAAATCAGCTTTTTGTAATTGCTGGTTGGAGCTATTTTGGGCTATATCCATATCCTATCCGTATTTAATGCTAATGTAAGATTAATATGGAAGTGATAAAAGTTATTCAACAGCGAAAATAGTTCAAATAATGGAGATGTTCAGCCAAATTCCTGTCCAGAAACAAATTGGCAAAGAAAATAAAGTCATTTTAAATAGCCATTGACTACTGCATATCTGATCAATGAAGCGGTATTACGTACCCTGGTTTTCTCAATCAGCGTTTGCCGATGCCCTTCTACAGTTCGTCTGCTAATAAATAATCGGTCTGCAATTTCATTATTGGTGAGTCCCTCTCCAATAAAATGAAGTACTTCTACTTCTCTTGAAGAAAGATCAAGCGGTGTTTCATCCCGGTATTCGGAGAATCGGCCAGGACGATGGAAGGAATCTTCCAAGTATTGAAGTCCCAGTTCAGCACACAGGTATTTCTGACCATTATTTGCCTGCCTTAATGCGAATAAAAGTTCATCGACCCCTACACTTTTCAACAAGTAACCCATTGCACCTTCAGAAAATGCTTCAAAAACATATTTCTGCTGGTCCAGTATGGAGAGTACTACAATATTTATTTCGGGATATTTAATTTTCAGGGTTTTAATAAGGACCATTCCATCCATTTCAGGCATATTGAGATCTGCTAAAACTACGTCTACTTCCAATCCCTGATCTAATAAATCAATTACCTGAGTGCCATTTGTCGCCTCCCCAACAACTTTAATACTTTTCTCTTGTCCTAATAATAATCGAATTCCATCTCTTACGATGTGATGATCTTCAGCTAGCACAACTCTTAAAGCTTCCATGAAATGAATTTCGAAAAAAAACACAACATTTAGCTCTAAAAGAAGAAATTTTTCATCATAACTTCACTAAATCCAGTAGAAATACGTTAAGACACCACGTACTTACCACTGATTAAAAGGAATTACGATTAAATTAATATGATTTAATCAATTCAGTTCGTTAGGAAGGAGGACTGAAATTACCGTTCCTTTACCTATAACGGAGTTAATAGCGAGACAACCATTTAACAGGTTAGCCTTATTTCGGATTGCTTTCAGGCCTATACCCTTATTCAGTACCAATTCCTGGTCAAATCCTTTTCCATTATCATGCACCTGGATATGGATCACCTCCTCATTGGCATTAATGGTGAGATGAATTTGGCTGGCTTCTGCATGCTTGACTACATTCATCATTAATTCCTGGACCACTCTATATATTGCAACTTCTATGTAGTTATCCCATTTTTTTTCTAATCCGGTATAAGTGGTATGAATCAGAATGGCCAGTTGAAATTGATTACAAATATCATCCAATGCGGCCTTTAGTCCAAAATCTTCGAGTATTGATGGCATCAGTTCATGAGATAGCCTCCGGCTCTCTCTAATGGCATCAGACAATAGATTGTCGGTCTGCTGCATTTCTTTTAAATTTTCAGTCGGAGTTAGATTAACAAGGTTGAGCATATTTTTAGATAGACTTAGCTTTACACCGTATAGCAGCTGCCCCAGTCCATTGTGCAGGTTCTCCGCAATACGCTTACGTTCATCCTGCTGTGTCCCCAGGATAGCCCTGAAAATCTCCTTTTGCAGCAATTCATTCTTTCTGAACAGCTCAATTTGCATCGTCATGTCTATATCAACCCCTAATACCTTTAATGGCTTTCCGTTTTCATCCCGATGTATGGAAGCTTTTATTTTCAAGACCTTTGGGATCTTTTCTACTAAAATTTCAATACTTTCTTCAAAACCTCCTGTACCAGCCTTCATGAGCTCAATAATTTTCTCTGCTGCTTCAGTATGTTCTGCAGTCGCATATTGAAGGTAAATTTCAGGTACCGGAACCGCCGTATGATCCAGCTTAAAAAGCTGGTACATTCCTTCAGACCAGCTAAAGGCCCCAGAGCTCAAGTCGTATTCCCAACTTCCAATTTTAGCCAGTTCTTCGGATTGTTCCATAATCATCAGATTTTTCAGCTGCTCCTGTTCGGCAATTTTACGGGCAGTAATATTTACATTGGTCACAATTAACCCGTCATCCATTTTCACAAACATACTGGAGAACCAGGCATCAAAGCCATCATAATTGTAATGATATTCGGTTTGCTGCGATATGGAAGTCTCCATTACCTTTAACATCACATCAAACAAGCCTGAGGGCTTTACACCAGGAAATTCAGCTAAATAAAGTCTACCTATCAAATCCCCCCGTCCTGCTTCTTTTTCCAATTCCCGACTCATCATCTCGATTCGGAAATCGACAATATCTCCATCAGCATTTCTGAAGGGTTTTAACAAGGATACGCCCAGCAAACTTGCGTTGAATACAGATTCAATCAAATCTTTACTTTCCTTCAGTTCCACTTTTGTAAGGTGATGTACAGTAACATCTTGGATTACCCCATAAAAACGAGTCAGGCCGGTAGTAATGTCCAGCAAAAATTCCATTTTCATGTGGATCACCTTCGTTTCCTTTTGAGCAGTAATAATGCGGCAGCTATGTTCAAAAGCACATTTTTCCTGTAGATGTTCTTCAAAAGTATGCATCAACAAACTTCGGTCTTCAGGATGAAAATACGAACAAAGCAATTCAAAATTAAATGGCTTCTCTTTTGGCTGATAACCGTAGATCCGGTACAATTCGTCACTTAAATAAAGGGGATCAGTTTTAGTACGGCCTTCAAAATAGCCAATATTACCCAGTTCCTGGGCCAATTTTAGACGGCGCTGTTCTTCCAGCAGCTGCAGTCTTGCTGTGGTAAGTTCATTGATCTCCGTAAACATTAAAACTACCCCGCTTTCAGAAGGAACGGCATGAAGGGAAATCCATATTTCTGCCTGATTGCAGAAGTACTCTGTAACTGTTACTTCTTTTTTTAAAATTGCTTTTTGAATAGCTTGAAAAGCTGCTGAACAAGCATTTTTATTGAAAAACGTCCAGGCATTTGCCCCTAAAAATGCGGTATCTCCCATTTTAAAAAGTGCAATCGCCTTTTTATTCCCGTATAAAAAAACACTATTGGCATCTAAATGAAAACAAGCTACATCGATTAAATTTAAAATATATTCTGGATTGGAAATACCAGATAAGCTGGAGTCTTTTGTTGAAGAAGTACTGATCATAAATAAGCCGGAACAATGTCATTGTTTTAAATATATAACAAATGTGCACTAAAAGTGTTTTTGTTGCCCCAGATGGCCCATGTCCGTGTTTTTAACGACTAGTTCTTCAGGGCATTAAAACAAGTATTTATACGTAAAAAACCTTACCATAAATACGTAAAATCACGATGTAAAATACCTGAAATCAACTACTTAAATTCTAAATCATTTTAAACCATAAACATTTTTATACATTGCTTGTTCCGGTGTATATCTACTGAATTTCGAAATCTATTAACAAACCAAACACAGCTACAAGATGCGCATCAACCTATCAGAATTTTAAGAGCTCAAATTGTTTAATCAAAAAACCACAAACATTACACCATGCAAAAAGGAACAGTAAAATTTTTTAATTCGACTAAAGGATTCGGGTTTATTGTTCCTGAAGATGGAAGTGCAGAAGTATTCGTACACTCTTCAGGGCTAAAAGAACCTATCCGTGAAAATGACACCGTAAGTTACGAAGTCGCTCAAGGTAAAAAAGGTTTAAATGCGATCAATGTAAGAAAAGGTTAATTCATTTACTCCCCCACTCCTAAATCAGGCCTTCAGCAATCGATCGATTATTGAAGGCCTTTTGTTACTGATTTTATATTTCTCGCTCTCCATATAGCCTGTATCATCAGAAAGCACATAGTTTATAATGTTGTTTTATATCTTCATTTAATTCGTTAACTTTATTTATGAATTAAATGAAAATTGAGTCATAGCATTGGCCTAACCACCTAAAGCTGCTTGAATTACCTTAAATTATAAACCACATACTAATTAACACAATCAACCAACTAAACCACAAACTACTCAAAAGATAAATAAGACTATTGATGCTTTGCAAAAAGCAGTGATACCTTGTTTTTCTTTTTTACCGCCCTCCACATGAATACAAAATCGAAATTTGAATTGGAAATTGTCCGTAAAGTACGGACGATCAGAAAAGAAAGAAACAAAGGGCAAACCTATATTGCCATGGTTTTGAAAGTTTCCGATGGCTACATAGGACAAATAGAAGGAGAAAGGTGGCCAGCGATGTACACCTATGATCAACTCAACAAAATCGCGATAGATTTCGGATGTAGTCCCCAGGATTTCATCCCCAATGAAAGTATCATTGAAAACTATAGCTGAGCCATTAGACCTTGCTGGTAACCGCCTATCAAGCACCTCAATGGAGGTGCTTTTTTTGGCCAGTATTTTATTTCAATACCAGAATTCGTTTTGCTTCCAGCTTAAAATGAACGGCGCCTGAAAGCTCCAGCAGGCTCAAAAGTTTAGAAAGTTCATCAAATCTGGAAGCTTCTAAACTGAGTAATGGCTGATCTGGGTTAACTCCTTCATACACTACCGGAACATCATACCAGCGACTAATTTTTTCCATGATACTGCTCAATGGTTCCGATTTAAAGACAAACATTCCATTTTTCCATGAAGTTTCGGCCTCTATGTCTACGTTTTTAAGTTGAGCCATTGTTTCCGTTAGGATTAGCTGCTGACCAGGTTTCAGGATTGTTTCTTTGTTTCCTATGCCGGGATGATCAACCAAAACACTGCCAGTCACCAAAGTACTGCTGACAGCGGCATCTTCCGGATAACTGCTGACTTGAAAATGAGTCCCTAAAACTTTCAGTTCCTGTCTGGTCGATTTTACCATAAAAGGAACAGCTGCATTGGTCGCTACTTCGAAATAAGCCTCACCGCTGAGCTGTACTTTCCGTACTTTCTCCGCTGAAAAAACACCAGGAAACTTTAGGTAAGAGGCTGCATTTAACCAAACTTTTGTACCATCAGATAAAGTGAGCATATACTGACCGCCATTTGGAGTTTTGAGTGTTAGATCCATTCCATCTACTGAAACAGGCAACTGAGTTCCATCATTATAAGTTATCCCCGATTCAGTGATCCTTAAGCCACTTTTCACCTCACTTAAACTCAGCTCTTGTCCATCGGGCAATACTAATGCGGCTTTATTACTACCCGGTACAATGCCATAAGAGGCTGATCCAGTAATTGGGTCATCAAACTTCGAAGACCTGAATTCCCGGTAAAACATAGACATAAAACCAGTTACCAGTAAAGCCAGACAAGCGATAGCGAGATAAGCGAAGGACCGTTGTTTATAAAAAGGAATGAGCTTGATCTTCTGATCATCAGATTTGATCATTGTGCTCAATAGGGGATAAAGGTCGGCGATATGTTTTTTTAAGCGTACATCTATAAATTTTGGAGGCAGTTCATCGACTAATGCTTTGCGGATCAGCAAACGTAATTCCTTTTCAGAAAGCGTCCCGAAATGCGCGATCAAAAGCTCCGTTTCCTCCTCCGCCACGAACTTTCTAAAATAATCAAACACCAGGTTTTCAGCCATGGTATTCAGCTGGATAACAAAAGCCGCTTTTAAAGAGAGTTTCCCCCTACTGTCCCAAACGGTAAGGAATAAGTCCTGAATCAATTTGTCTACCAGATTCTGGTCTTTTAGGAGATGCAGCAGCTGCCCATATATTTTTTCACTGAAATGTGCATAGAGTTTTCCGAAGGCAGTTTCTTCTCCTGCTTTCAGTCTGATCAGTTCTTCTTTTTCATTCCAGTGCTCTGGTACTTTAATCCCCATAAATTTTTAGCGTTGTCCCGATTATTTAAACTTCATCCTGATTTTAAGAAAGCCCCCAGCTCTGCAGTTTTCTTAATCAAAAATTAAGCAATTATTACTTATAACAATATTTTAATACAAACGTTTGTATTAAAACCAATTTCGCCTTTTGTTATTTAATAAGCAGTGTTTCTGATTTCTTCGATCTCTTCTACAGAAATAGCCAGGTCTTTCCCCAGTTTTCTATAACCATCCGCAGTGATCACGTAATCATCTTCTACCCTGATGCCGCCAAAATTCCGGTAAGCCTGGACTTTGTCATAGTTGATATAAGATGAAAACTCATTGCTTGCCTGCCATTGATCAATCAGCTCAGGAATAAAATACAGTCCGGGCTCAACCGTTACCACATATCCTTCTTCCAATGCTTTTCCTAATCTCAGAGATTTTAAGCCAAATTGAGTGGTATTTTTTTGAAGTTCATCCGTATATCCTACATATTGTTCTCCTAAATTTTCCATATCATGCACATCCAGTCCCATCATGTGGCCAGTACCACATTGAAAAAATAAAGCATGTGCTCCCTGAGCTACTGCATCTTCCAGATTTCCTTTCATCAGGCCAAGTGTTTTTAAACCTTCTGCAAGGCTCAAACAAGATTGATAATGCACATCAATATACCTTCGCCCAGGTTTCAACGTCTGTACTGCCTCCTGATAGGCATGAAGCACAATATTATAGGCATCTCTTTGTTCTGGCAGGAATTTTTTACCAGCAGGGAAAGTGCGTGTCAGATCACCTGCATAACCCATCGGCGTTTCTGCACCTGAATCATTCAGGATCATATCTCCTTCTTTTAGGATATTACCATGGTAATGGTTGTGTAAGATCTGTCCATTTACCGTTAAAATGATGGGGTATGAAAGCTGCCCTCCTGCAGTTAATGCCACTTGATGAACAGCTGCTGACAATTCATTTTCCGACATTCCTGGTCTGGCCAGTTGCATTGCTTTCAGGTGCATGTCCGCTGAAATCACTGAAGCTTTATCCAACTCTGTGATTTCCAGCGCTGATTTTACCGAACGCTGTGCCACTACTGCTTTAATCAAAGAAATAGAAGCCTTTTCTTTTACTTGTGCTGGTTTGATCTCCAGCAGTTCTGCCAGTTTAATTTTATGCTCCGCGCGATAAGGGGGAAGGAAATGGATGGCCCTTCCCTGTGCTTTTGCTTTAGCAAGATACTGATCCAAATGCTGAAAAGGAACTAATTTAGTGATTCCCACTTCTTCTGCTTTTGCTGAAAGTGTTTTTTGTCTGCCCATCCATACGATCGCATCTATACTCATTTCATCTCCAAAAAGAGTGACCTGATTTTCATCCAGGTCGATCACCGCAGCAAGCTGCGGCTCCGGGATCCCGAAATAATATAAAAATGTGCTGTCTTGGCGGAAATGGTAGGCATTGTCCAGAAAATTCATTGGGCTTTCTTCATTTCCCAGAAAAAGTAAAATTCCAGACTGGAACGCTGCTGAGAGCTGCTTTCTTCTTGCTATATATTCGTCTTTATGAAACATATCTGATCGTTTGTAACTGAATCTTCAAAGTTAGCGCTTAGCTTCAGAATTCTATCTTTTTCAACGAAATAATGAATACAGGATTTGCGAAGGAGCGTCTACCAATTGAGGAAGAAATTGGCAGGATGAGCAGCACCGCTGCTCCAATAAAAAGGCTATCTCTTTGAGATAGCCTGCAATAGAATGTCTATTTTAATACGTGAAAAGCCAATACATTCTGTACATCGAACACATTGACTGACTTGTTAAATTTCTTTCTGACACTTGGTTGAGCTTCTCCGGAGATCCAGATTTTAAGTTCCGCATCCAAATCAAAAGTACCTGCGGTTTCCACACTAAAGCGTGAGATACTTTTATAAGAAATAGACATATATTCTGTTTTACTACCTGTAAGACCCTGAATATCCACCAGGATCAAGCGTTTTGAAGTAAAAATAAAAGTATCTCTAAGCAGTTTAAATCCCAATTCAATTGCTTCTCCATCAGTTAAAAGTTTATGAAAATCCTTATTCAACTGATCGTTGTTTACAATGCCTGCATTGCCCATCAGGGCAGAAAATAATCCCATATTATATTTTAGTGTTTGGTTTTGCGGTATCCTCTTTCAATAGTTTAAACGATGTAGCCTTGAATCTGCCGTTTACAACTTTCCCTGTTACTTCCGCTTTTCTCACTTTATTACAGAAACCATCTTTAGCATGGGCATCGCCGTGGTCATCAATATCAGAACCATCCACAAAATAAGCCTGACCATAGATTCTTACCGCTAAATCGCATTCTTTTCCTTTCAAATCGAATTTACATTCCCCGCAGGCAGTTTCTACCACATGTGGTGTTTTAAAATCAATAACTGGTTCTTTTTTTGCTTTTTGCTGCGCCTGAACTCCAATAGCCATAAAGGCGAAAAGCATAAGGGTAATCAACTTTTTCATGTTCGTTTAAATTTGTATAAAAATAGTACAAAAACCGGAGAATTGAATCCCCTTATAAAGGCTACCTAAAAGATTTAGGTGTACACTGCATGTGTTTTTTGAAAAATATATTAAAATTGGCCGGATACTCAAAGCCTAGGCAGTAGGCAATTTGCGCCACATTCCATTCAGTATGTTTCAATAGCGCAACAGCTTCCGTTGCAATTCTTCTAGCCAGATGGTCTGATGTGGTTCTTCCTGTGACCTCTTTCACACTGTGATTCAAATGATTCACGTGTACAGAAAGTTTATGCGCAAAATCATGTGCCGTCCGCAGTTCCAAAACATGATCTGAAGAACCAATTGGAAACTGGCGTTCCAACAGTTCCAAAAACAGAGAAGTTAATCTAACAGAGGCATTGTTTTCTTTGAAATAAGTATTTGCCGGCCTGACTTTCAGGGCTTCATGTACAATCAGATGGATATAATTACGCAAAAGGTCGTATTTATGAACATATTCCCCTTCCATTTCTTCCATCATTTTGATCATGATTCCTTTGAAGGTTTCTTGCTGCTGTTCATTGATTAAGATGACAGGACAGTCCTGAATTCGCCACAGCAAGGACTCCCGCAGACTTTCATTTCTCTTATGGATAAAATTCTCTGTAAAAAGGCAGAAATAGCCAGACTGAGATTCGGAAGTCGACTCCCAGGCATAAGGGATATTCGGATTGGTAAACAATAAAGCCCTTCCATTTACTTCGATCTTTTCATTAGGATAATGGAGTACGCCATGACCAATAATCAGCGATATTTTATAAAAATCCCTCCGATTATAAGGAGTCGGGTTTAAATGACAATAAGCCGATCTTTTGAAAATACCAAAATGACCAATATCACTGACCATCTCAAAGCTTGGAACCGTGATTTCAGGACGATGCGTCTTTAAAAGATCATAGTAATCCTTTAAACTTTCGCTTTTATTCACTTGATAAAGATCCTGATTTTTAAACAACATACAATCAATCTTTAGGCAAATTTAGGGTTTGATTGGCGTTCCTGCACGTAATTCTTCAGACGGACTTGTAACAAGTTCATCACCAATATTCAGCTTGCCGAAAATCTCTGTCTGATCGTCCGTTTCTCTGCCTTTCTTTATATTTACTTTTTCTGTTTTATTTCCTACTACCTTCCATACATAGGTTCCTTCCGCTGTTTCTATAACTGCTTTTTTAGGCACAATAAAGGTGCTGGCATTAGCTGGAAGTGGGATATGGACTTCTGCAACCATTCCCGGCAATAGCTGTTTGTTTTCATTTGGCACATCCATTTCTACCTTTTCAGAACGCAGACGTAAATCCAGGGCACCAGATAAACGCTTAACTTTTGCCACAAACAGCTGTTCCGGCAATGACCTTACAGTGAAACTGATTTCATCTCCTGCCTTCAAATATCCAGTATAAACCTCTGGAATAGAGATGGCCAGACGGAGGTATTTTTGTTCTTGCAGCGTGAACAATGGGAATTCAGAGCCCTTTCCTGAAGGACCTACGTAGGCGCCTAAATTCACGTTTCTTGCAGTAATTTTCCCATTAAAAGGCGCACGAATTTCCAGATAATCTCTCAGCGAGCCCACTTCCTGATAGGATGCTTTTGCTGCTTCAAATTGTGCGAGATCAGAGTTTTTACGTGCTACAGCCTGATCCAGGTCATTTTTAGAGATGGTACCCGGTGTTTTACTAGTTTCATAAAGGCGGTCGTAATTTGCTTTACTGGCCAGATATAGTGCTTCCTGTGCTTTCAATCTGCTTTTTGCCGCTGCAAGCTGAGAATTAGTTTCCGGTGCTTCCAGCGTCATTAACAGTTGTCCCTTCTTCACCTCCGAACCAATGTCTACGTTTAATGTCTTCACAAAACTGCTCACCTTGGCATACAGGTCTACCTGCTGAAAAGCGCTGAGCTCACCGGGTAGCTGTAAGGCAGTCGCCAATTTCTCTTTTTGAAGTTTAAACGTGGCTATAGGCGCGGCTTTTTCAGTGGCAACTGGTTCTTTTTTAGCAGTAGCCGAACAGCCATTCAGCAGCGTTAACAGCGCCATTCCTCCAGTGATACAAATGGTATATGGAAATATATATTTTTTCATTTATGTATGTTTATATCTTAATATCTAAGCTTAAAATCGGTATTATTTATCAATTATTCGGACAAGCCCTTGATGTAGTGTTTACTTTCTTCATCTTCAGGATCCAGAGAAATCGACTCCGTGGAAACTTTTCCCTGCACCCAGGCGAATACCAGCGGTAAAATGACCAGCACGGCAAAGGTAGAAGCAATTAAACCTCCAATTACAGCTCTTCCCAATGGGGAGACCTGATCACCGCCTTCTCCATGTCCAATCGCCATTGGCAGCATCCCTGCAATCATGGCCACAGTGGTCATAATAATAGGACGGATCCGCAATGCAGCGGCCTCTCTTGCCGACTGTAAAGCATTGCCATTGTGTTTACGCAGCTGTTCCGCATTGGTAATGAGGAGTACTGCATTCGCAATAGACACTCCTACCGACATAATGATTCCCATATAGGACTGCAAGTTCAAGGTAGAGCCGGTTAGCATCAACAGCAATAACGCACCCAATACTACCGCTGGAACCGTCGCTAAAATCACCAAAGGAACTTTGAAAGATTGAAAGTTTGCCGATAACATCAAAAAGATCACCACAATGGCTACCAATAGCCCGGATTGCAGACTGCTCAAGGTATCATCCAGCACCTTAATCATCCCTACTGGCTGTACAATCAGCCCTCTTGGCAGTTCTCCCAAAGATTTGATGGCTTTTGTGACATCTTTTGAGGCTGTCCCAAGGTCCTTTTTATTCAGGTTGGCGGTTACCGATAAATATGGCGTAGCTCCAACATTGTCATTTTCCCCGTAGGTGGTATCTGTACTGATGCTCGCCACATCACTCAATATCGGACGGTTTGAATTCTTTAACAGCGGAATTTCTCCAAGGTTATCCTTACTGCTCATTTTATTGAAGGGAACCTGAACCTGAACACCGTAAGCGAGACCAATCCTTTCGTCTACCCAGACATTTTTATCCGTATATCGGGACGAAGAAGTGGAAGCCACCAAAGACCTGGATACATCATTTAAATCTACGCCAACCTGTGCTGCTTTAATCCGGTCGATGTTGATGTTAAGGGAAGGATATTTGATCGGCTGTGCAATCTGCACGTCTCTCAGATAACTAATTCCATTCAATTCCTTCATGATCTTATTCGCGTATACTTCGTTTTCTTTATTATTTTTCCCTGCGATGCGCACTTCCACTGGAGTAGAAGAACCCTGACTCAATACTTTATCCGTAAGTTCTATCGGCTCAAACGACAATTTAACATCGGGCTCCAATGCTTTAATACGGGTCCTCAGCAGGTCTTTAAACGCTTCCATATCCACATGGTAATCTTTCAATCCCACCTGAAAAACAGCTTCATGAGGTCCTGCCATAAATAAATATATTGGATTTACAGAAAACAAAGCAGGATGCTGCCCAACATAAACTGAGGTAATATCCAGGTGTTCCGGCCCCACCATTTTCTTTAATTCCGCCAGGATGACCTGAACTTTTTCTTCTGTGCGCTCCAGACGGGTTCCATCCGGCGCCCGCATTCTCAATTGAAACTGACTGGAATTTACTTTCGGCAGTACATCTCTTCCGATGTTGGCGAGTAAAATCGCTGCGATAGAAATGATGACTAACAGATAGCCCAGCACTACTGGTTTTCGGTAAGGCATGATCCGGTCCAGAAAGCGCATAAAGCGGTTTCTAAAACGCTCAAATGGCCCCAATTTGCCATCATTGTTAAAGTCTTCCCTTTCTACCAATACCCTCTTCTGATTTAGGGTGTCCTTTTCTGATTCCAGGCTCAACCCTGTTTCTAAAAACACCGCTTCATCATCAGTGATCGCTGCTGAATGCGGTTTTGCTTTCTTTGGATGCGCTACCATCAGCCAGTTGGCCATAATGGGTACGAAAGTTTGAGATAAAAAGAAAGAAACCACCATAGAAAAACCAATGGCCAGGGCCAGCGGTAAAAACAATGCTCCAGGTATACCAGTCATTGTAAATGCAGGAGCAAATACGGCCAGGATACAGAACAAGATCAGCAATTTCGGGAAAGCAATCTCTTTACAGGCATCCCAGATCGCTAAAGCCTTCGGTTTTCCCATATCAAAATGCTGGTGTATATTTTCGATCGTTACGGTCGACTCATCTACCAAAATCCCGATGGCCAGGGCCAGTCCACTCAAGGACATGATATTGATCGTTTGTCCGAAAAGTTTTAAAAACAATACTCCGGCTATGATGGAAGTAGGAATGGTCAGGATCACAATCAATGCGGCTCGTTTATCACCGAGGAATAACAGCACCATTAAACCGGTTAACAAAGCGCCAATTACGCCCTCGCTGATCAAACTTTTTACCGCATTGATCACATACACGGATTGGTCAAACTCATAAGAAAGCTTCACATCTTCCGGTAATGTATTCTGGATCATGGGGAGGTTCTCTTTCAGTTTACTCACCACATCCCAGGTAGAAGCATCCCCAGACTTGGCAATACTCAGGTACACAGATCGTTTTCCATTGATCAGTGCATAACCCACTGTCGCATCCGCCCCATCCTTCACTACCGCTACATCACGGAGGTACAGGTTCTGTACCACTCCTTTAAACAGAGGAATATTCTCAAATTCTTTTACTTTTTTTATCGTGTAATTGGTTGGTGTCAGGTAGTTTTTATCACCAATCCGAACGTTCCCCGAAGGTGCGGTCTGGTTATTTATTTTAATAGCCTCCACCACCTGATCTACGGTGAGCTGATGTGCGCGCAGCAATTCTGGATCTACGTTGATCTCAATGGTTCGCACACTCCCGCCAAAAGGTGCAGGAGCCAGTAAACCTGGAATGGCCGTAAATGAAGCTCTCACATAGGTATTTGCAAAATCCTGCAGTTCATTGTTACTGCGGATCGGACTGCTCAATACCAGCTGTCCGACGGGCAAGGAGGAAGCATCGAAACGAATGATGAATGGAGGTTGTGAGCCTGGCGGAAAAATTGCTTGTGCCCTATTGGAAAGCGAACTGAGCTCGGCAGCGGCCTGCGCCATATTTGTTCCTTCATAATAAGTCAGTTTCATGAGCATCAATCCCTGTACATTCTTCGT
This sequence comes from Pedobacter polysacchareus, assembly GCF_019802255.1. Classification (GTDB taxonomy): domain Bacteria; phylum Bacteroidota; class Bacteroidia; order Sphingobacteriales; family Sphingobacteriaceae; genus Pedobacter; species Pedobacter polysacchareus. The sequence continues at coordinate 66,530 of NZ_JAHYSS010000006.1, forward strand.
TTCTATGGTTTTAATCCCATTGGCAAAAAGCAGGATATTGATGTATTGTTTTCCAAAATAGGCTTCCATTTGAGAAGGCGTATACCCCCCAAAAGGATGCGCAATATAGATCACAGGAAGGTTCATTTTAGGTAAAATATCTACCTTGATATCTTTGATGGCGCCGATCCCAAAGAAGAACAAACCGGCAACGAGCACCAGGATGGAGATGGGTTTACGAAGTGCAAAACGTATTAAATTCATGGAGGTGGCTAATTAAAATTCGTTGATAAACAGGTCAAAATTTCCAAGGGCAGCTGATTTTAACAAGAGCGCTTGCCAGACATTATTATAGGCGATGTCCCGATCGGTCTCTGCCCTATTGAGCACAAAAAGTGCCTGGGTAAGGTCTACAATAGTGCTGAGCCCGTTTTTATACAAAGTGTTTTTTTGTAAGTAAGCGTCGGCAGCGGCTTTAACCTGAATCGGTGCTTCTTTATAATTGTCAAGGGCATTTTTCAATTTGGCCTCTGCAATAGCTACCTGCGCCTGTAACTGTTGTTCGGCAAGGTCGTATTCGTCTTGAAGGCCTTTGGAAACAAATTCCTGAGCCCTCACCTGCGGATGTGTTTTCAGGATAGTGGTCAGGTTCCAGACCATCCCTACCCCGAGCAGGTAATTCCCACGTACCGGATTAATCCCATCTGCATAATTCCTGGTAAAAGCATTTGGCTGCTGCGCGTAATTAGCACTGAATCCAGAGCCCCTGCCCTGCATCACTCCAAATAATGAAAATGTTGGATAATAGGATTTTCTGAACAAATGTGCCTGTTCATTACTCAGATCCACTTTACTGCGGTAAAACTGCAGCAAGGGATGTGATTTTTCCTGGAGCACACTATCCAGGAATAAATGCTGAGGAATTCGGGTAATGGAAGCCGTATCCAGCTCCAGGTTGGTCACCGTTTCGCCCATCAACACCCCTAGTCTGTTGGCCTGTTCCTGCTCCAGATCTTTTGCTTTAGTTAACGCAATCTTTGCGCTGGACAATTCCGCTTTAGCCAAAGAGGAATCTACGCCGGCAATCAAACCGTTACTTGCCCTGATGACCGCTGTATTTTTAAAGGTAATCGCCCTTTGCAGATTGTTCTCCTGTGTTTTCCTCAACCTTTGTGCGGCCAGTAAATTCAGGTAAGCGGCAGAAACACGGATTTTCTGCTGGAATTGCTCCTGAATCAAATCTTGTTGATCCCGTTTCAGGATACCTGCGGATACTTTTACTCGTTCTTTAATCTTTCCGAAACTGAAAAAATCCCAGTTCACATTGGCCAGATATAAAGCGCCGAAAGCAGCATTCCAATTCTGCTGATCAAAGGCTGGACCGCTGGAGGCAACGCCAAGACCACCTAGACCATAGGAAGGTCCGTTTTGTCCGTTAATCGTTCCATAATCCTGCTGAGCAGACAAATTGAGGTTGGGCAAATAATCTTTACGTGCCTGCTGGAGGCCCGCTTCGGAAGCATTTACATAATTCTTTTTGGCCTTAATACTCCCGTAATTATTCAAGGCAGTATTGATCGCATCTTTTAAATAGAGCGTTTGTGCATAGGTGCTAGTCGTACTCAGGATGAAAACCCCAGTAACTACGACCATAAACAATGAAGGTTTAGGCATGGTGTATATATTACACCACAAATTTATCTGCTCACTATAAAATCAAAGTATTCCGTTCAAACCATTAATTATGAAAATCAAACAATTTCCAGGATTACATCTTAATGACATTTAGCTTACAAAAAGTTCCAATCCTTCACATGACTGTCCTGATGTTCTTTTTTCACAATCGCTTCGAATTGTTTAATTAAGTCCGGGCGACTAGCTGCCAGATCCTTGGTTTCATTACGATCAGTTTTCAAATGATAAACCTGCCATGGACTATTAGGGTCTTTCTTCACATTGGTTCTTACGCCTTTCCAATCCCCCATCCTAATGGCTACTTGTCCACCCTTTTCAGGAAATTCAAAATATAAGTATTTGTGTTTTTCCTGTTGTCTGGTTTTACCTGTTAAGGTGGGCAGAAAAGAAATCCCGTCTGTATTTTCTACTTTTTGCCCGGTTAAATCGGCCATTGTGGCCAAAAGATCAAATTGTGCAGAAATCAGGTGACTGGTAGATCCTGGTTTGATTTTTCCTGGCCATCTGGCCAGAAATGGTTCACGGATCCCACCTTCATACACATCTGTTTTCAATCCCCTCAAACCATCCACACTATTAAAGTATGTTGCATTGACTCCTCCATTGAAAGTGGTTCCATTATCACTCGAAAACATAATGATCGTATTTTCATCTAAGCCCAGCGCTTTAATTTTTTTCATAATGATCCCAACCTGTGCATCTAAAAAAGTAATCATCGCTGCATAGGTGGAATATGGATATTGATTGGGCGCATATCCTTGCTGGCCATAATAAGGCTGCTCTTCAAATTTTCCGATATAAGGTTTCACAAAGGCCTCCGGTGCCTGTAAAGAAACATGCGGCAAAGGGTATGGAAGGTATAGAAAGAAAGGATTTTCTTTGTTTTGATCGATAAAGGACAGCGCTTTTTCCGTCATTTTCTCAGGAGCATAGACTTTACCTTTATAGTAGTCGAAATCTTTAGGGCTTGCTTTTTGGGGATCCAATGCGCGGTGCACATTGATAAAGGTGTTGTCCAATGTATCCCGTTTGTCATTTTCCCATAAATGTGTCGGGTAAAAACTATGCGCTTGTTTCTGATCCAGTAATCCGTAATAATAATCAAAACCTTGCTTCAATGGAGAACCTGAAGTACCGTTCATGCCCAATCCCCATTTCCCAACCAGCGCAGTTTTATAACCTGCCTGCTGCATCAAATGACCAAGGGTAAATGTCCCTTCCTTCAAAGGCATCTGGCCACGCTCTTCACTATCCGGAAAACCTCCAAGTTCATAATTTCCTCGGATATAAGCGTGTCCGCCATGTTTACCAGTCATGAGCATCGCTCTGGCAGGTGCACAAACAGGCGTCCCCGTATAGTGATCGGTAAATTTCATTCCCTCTTTAGCCAGGCGATCCAGATTGGGAGTCTTGATTTTCTCTTGTCCATAAGCACCAATTTCTGCATAGCCAAGATCGTCTGCATAAATGTAAATGACGTTTGGCTTTTTTTGAGCAAAGCCATCATTACCGGAGATCCATCCTAAAAAAAGTTGAGTAATAAGCCCAATAAATACCGTGCGTTTTTCCATTTCAGTCTAAGATATAGAAAGATCCACAAAATATTGTCGTCTGCTTTTCGTAATTTTGCGCTCCCAAATTGGGAAGACGTTTTTTACTTAATATCAAACGTTTGATTTACCTCCATTTAATACTGCTGCATTATGAAAAAAAGTATCCTGCTTAACATCCCACCATTACCCGCAGTGTTATTGGCCATCATTAGTGTACAGGCGGGTGCAGCAATTGCAAAAGGACTTTTCCCAGCTATTGGCCCTACAGCTACTGCTTCGCTTCGCATCGGATTATCTGCCATTATTCTATTGGTTGCAAATCGCCCAAATTTGTTCAAACTGACCGGAGCACAATGGAAAGCCGTAATCCCTTATGGTCTTGCATTGGGTGCGATGAATGTGATTTTTTACATGGCGATTAAACGTATTCCTTTGGGATTAGGGGTGACGCTTGAATTTATTGGTCCTTTATTATTGGCGGTATGTAACTCTAAACGCGCACTGGATTACCTTTGGGTATTGCTTGCCGCAGCAGGAATTGCCTTAATTGCCCCCTGGTCTAACGAAGGTTTGGACTTGATCGGTGTACTCCTAGCGCTATTGGCGGGAGGATTCTGGGCTGCATACATTGTATTGGGCAGTCGGATTTCTAAAATTATGAAAGGTGGCGATGCGGTTTCTGTAGGCATGATCTTCGCCACATTACTTGTCCTTCCGTTTGGATTCTTCGGTGGTGGCTTCAGCCAAATTACCCCGACCTTATTGTTACTTGGTGGTGCATTGGCGCTTTTATCCAGTGCCATTCCATTTACTTTAGAAATGAGTGCTCTAGGGCAAATGCCTGCACGTACCTTCAGTATTCTGATGAGTATGGAGCCTGCAGTGGCCTCATTAGCCGGAATCGTATTCTTATCGGAACACCTTTCTTTTTTCGAATATCTTGCCGTAGCCTTAGTCGTGATTGCCAGTGCCGGCGCAACGCTGACTTCAAAAAAAGAAACTTTATAAAAGATTTATCCCGCTAAAAAGCTCATCAATTCTTCTTTTTCTTCAGCTTCCAGTTCCACGATATCTTCGATCACCTGAAACAGCTGTGTTCTTTGATTCGAATTGAGCAATACATGTGTGAACCTGACAAAAGCTTTCTTTTGATCGATACTTAAACCACTAAATAGTTTAGGCTGTAACTCATACATTACTTTTAAGGTTTCGATCAGGTCAGTTTTTTGGCTGGCCTCCTCTTCTTTAAACGAAGGTAAAACCCCTTCCAGCGCATACTTTTCCATCAGTTTGCTAGAAAATTCTTTCAGAAAAGGTTTTCTTTTGGCCCTCAATAACTCATTCACCTTTTTGATCAGGAACTTATATTCAGAAGAAGATTTAGTACGTGCATACAACTTTACCTGCGCTTCATAATCGGTACTGCTAAAATCAAACTCATCAAAGAATTCACTTTCAATGAAAACACTATGATAATATTCATCTGCTTTCTTGTTCAGCGTAGTGTAGTCTTTATAAACTTCCTGCCCCTTATGATTGATAAAATAGTTCTTCGACAATTCTTTATGTAATGATTCCTTCCATTGGATAAATTTCACTTTAAACGTGGTGTTACTTTCCGGGTATCTAAAAACCAAGCCGTCTTCCTGATCAATAATATTATCCTGATAAACTAGAGGTTCCCCATTGATCACAATGGAAAAATCCCGGTTTTTATGAAGCTCCAGAAACCAGCAGAATTCCGCCTGCAAATAAGGGATGATACTCAATTCCATTGCTTCTTTTGACAACTGGACATTTGAAAAAGAAACCGTAGTTCCTGTCTTTTTATCCTGTACATTTTCATTCAAAAGCTTAGCTTCATAATTGTTCAATTCCCCAACTGAGACTTTTATGCTGCCATTTTTGAACTGTCCGTTTTCCTCGTAGGTGGTGTTCCATTCTGCAGCATGCGCAAAAGTAAAAAAGGTGAGTCTGCCTACCCCATTCTTTCCGTGCATGGTAGACTTGTGCAGATGAATGCTTTGTTCCAATGCTTTTTCAGATTCATAAAATGGATTAAACTTATCTTTTAATAAGGAAAAATTGATGCCATAACCATTGTCTGCCACCTTCAAACTTTCTAAACTTCCTAGTGCATTAAAAGTATAATCTATTGAAATGGTCGTTGCTTTTGCGTCAAAACCATTCCAGATATACTCTGCCAGTGCCTGTTTTTCGTTGTAAAGACGCAAGACTTTTCTAATTCCTTTGGAAGTGATATTTACGTTATTGGCCATGATGAAGGGATTGTTTTTGGAATTCAAATTTAAGCTTTTTGTCTATTCTTTAAGCTATCGACAAATATTCTACTGCTGATTTTCGTTGGATTTCTGGTTTACCGCCACTGATGGTCACGATAACCTTTGATCCTGCTGATGATACTGGACGCTTTTTCAAAATCTTTCTCAAAAGAACGCGTTTCCTGAGGAATTACGTCTAATATGGCTACTTCTAAAATCATTTTTTTTCACGGGTATAAGTGATATACATTAGATCCGGATAGGTATGGAGAAAGGGTTTCATCAGGCTAACGATTTGCCCCTGATGGTATGCTGAATGGACAATAAGGTGGGTTAAAATATCTGACAGAATGGTCTCATAAGCAACTCCCTTTGTATTATAATACCGTATTTTACGCTGAAGGTCTTCTTCTTGGAGCTGCTCCAGGAAACTCGTCATCAATTGATAATTCTGATCCAGTAGTTTCTGCCAGTCCTGCTCATCAAATTTCTCCCAGACTTCCACATCCTGCATCTCTCCTTCCATCCTGCTCCTCCATATCCTGTTTGCAGCAAGTAAATGGTTAAAAAGATCTTTTGCACGCTGGGGAATATCTGTAGCGGTTTGCATGGATTGAATCAGCCTCAGATTGGTCCAATAGTCAAAAGCCAGGAGATTAAAAAAATAGTCCTTCATAAATTTGAATCTAGGAAGGACAAGTTATAAAAATTCCTGAAAATAATTCTTTAAAGGGTTAACGCACAGTCAGGCTGTTTGCGTCATAAACCAATGCGTCTTTCCCGGCTGTTTTATAGAGTTTTCCTGCCATCACCACTTCCTTAGCCACTAAACCTTTAGCCTGCTCTACTTTCATTTGATGATTCACTTTCAGTAAGCTTCCATCTTCAAGAATCATTTCTAACTGCCCATTATCCGCCACCGCGGAAACCAATCCTTTAATTTTCAATTCTGATTCAGTTCTCTTTTTCATGAAAGGTTTCAATGCCGCCAAATCGATCAGGTCTACATTTTTCAAAGGCTCACCATAAATAGATTGCCCGGCCACCTGCTCAACCGGACGTACCTGGATCAGTTCTGAATCCGCTGAATAATATTGTTTAATGACCAGAAAGGCAAACAGCAAAAATGCGGCAACCTTTAGGATGCGGACTGTCTTATCCGTGTAAATGAAATATGTTTTTTCGCTGTTTACCCTATTTAGTATTTCATTAACAGCTAATGAATCTTTTCTGGTCAAATGTCCCATGTCATCTATGATTTATGATGGTTCAAATTTCCTGTTTATTTTAATCCGAATTGTTGACCTATGGTAAGTAATAGTCAAGCCTACAAAAAGATGACGAAATCCTGAAAAACATCGACGAAAATAATTTCGTCGATTGGTCGAGAAGTTCAGACGGTTGGTCGAGCCTTACTTAAAACTCGTCTAAAGCCCCTAAAAACGTCGTAACCTTTCTCATTTGAGATGGTCTTAACTACAAAAAACCTTAAAAAACTTAAAACATAAAGACATGAAAACTTCCATCAAAACTCTATTCGCCTCAGCTTTAACTGCTATCATTTTAACTTCTTCAGCTTTCACAACTATTGCTAAAGAGAAATCTCCAGCGAGCAAAAGCGCCACCGTAAAATTCAATAAAGTAGTCGTGACTGGAAATGCAAATGTGATCCTGATCCAGGGAAATACAGAAGGTGTTAACGCTTATGATGAAATACAAGCGGGCAGCAACAGCATTCAGCAAAAAGGATACACTTTATACATCAACTCAACGGACAAAAGCACCATTTATGTTCATGTAAAAGACTTGCAAAGGATTGACGCCGCAGAAACTGCAACCATCAAAACCCGCGGTTCTTTTGACCTGGCTGTACTTCAGATCTTCTTAAAAGACAGTGCAAAAGCAAATGTGAACGCGACCATTGGAAGTTTATACACAGAAATGAGCGGAAAATCCGACTTAAAACTAAGCGGATCATCAACTGAACACCACCTGGTAAGAAATGATGTATCTAAACTTAACCAGACAGATTTCGTCATCGCAAAATTATAAAACAAGACTACATGGGATACAATGAAGGCATGAACCTTCAGAAAAAAAGATCCTCAGCCCCATAGAAAAAAATAGGATTCAGGAGCCAGCGTTAATTTAGTTAACCACGAAAAACCGTTCAAATGCTGAGCGGTTTTTTTGTTCACAAAGCATGCTGAAATAAGAAAGTATCCTGAAAAAAAGAAAGCATGCTGAAAACCGATTACAATAAATCATTTGCCAAATTGGCCAGTTCACTCCGCTCCCCTTTATCCAGCGTAATGTGCGCATAAAGCGGATGATTTTTCGCACTCTCAATCAGGTAAGAAAGCCCATTACTTTCTGCATCCAGATAAGGGGTATCGATCTGATAAATATCCCCGGTAAAGACAATTTTTGTTTCCTCTCCTGCACGTGAAATGATGGTCTTTATTTCATGAGGAGTCAGGTTTTGTGCTTCATCTACAATGAAGAAGATCTTCGTCAGTGTTCTACCTCTGATATAAGCGAGCGGCGCGATCAGTATCTTTTCCGTCTGCACAAACTCTTCAATCCTGGCCTGCATTTTCGGATCATGCTGGTACTGCTCTTTAATAAACCTCAGGTTATCCCATATAGGCGCCATATAAGGGTCAATCTTTGATTTCGCATCGCCAGGTAAAAAGCCAATATCCTTATTACTTAAGGCCACAATTGGCCGGGTCACATAAATCTGACGGTATTCTTTACGCATTTCTAAGGCGCTGGCAATCGCAAGCAGTGTTTTTCCTGTACCTGCTTTTCCTTGTATCGTAACCAATTTTACTGCCGGATTCATTAAGGCATTGACGGCCATGCTCTGCTCCTCATTTCTAGGAGAGATATTGAAAACCTTTTGAGGTTTCACGCGAACCAGCTGATCAGTTACTATATCGTGATAGGCGGTCTGAGTTTTTCTTTTACTTTTCAGGATATAAAAATGATTTCCCGCGTTAGTATCCAGCAGCATGGCTGAGCCAGAAATATGTCCTTCATTTTTCAAAGAATCAAAAAGCGCTGCATCTACATTGGAAAGTATTGTTTTCCCGGTATATAGCGCATCTACATTTTTAACTTTCCCTGTTTCATAATCTTCTGCATGGAGATCCAGCGATTTTGCCTTTAACCGCAGACAGATGTCTTTAGAAACCAGCACAACCTTCTTTTCTGGAAATTCTTCCTGCAAACTCAGTGCTGCATTTAGAATGCGATGGTCAAATTTACCTGGTCCAAAAACTACTTCCGCATCAAAAAGCGCTGGCTTATGGTCCATTACCACTTTAAAATGACCTTGTTTTAGCCCCTTCAGTGGAATCCATTGGTTCATGATTTTCTCTCCCGAGGCCTGGTCCATCAAACGGATAAAACTTCTCGCTTCTGCATTTCGTGTTTCATTTCCATTCTTCATATTGTCCAGCTCTTCCAATACCTGGATTGGAATGGCCACATCATGTTCCTGAAAATTATTAAAGGCATTATGATCGTATAGAATAACTGAAGTATCCAGCACAAAGATCTTTTTTTTCGTAGAATTACGTTTTTGGGAAGGTTGACTCATCCTAATAAAATTAATGAAATTTCAGCGATCTTGCAGCTACTCCAGTTCAAAAAATGAATCTTGATGATTAAAAAAAACTGCCCCCAAAATTTAGAAAATTCCAGGGGCAGTTCAAGAGGGTTTTGAGACCTTTCTAAATGGGTTATTTGAGTTTCTTTTTACTCTTCAATTCCATTACTTTAAGTATTTTATGAAACAACTCGTGATTTGGGTACGTTCCTTTAAAATCTGCTGATCCTGGGCCATAAGCAAATACCGGCACCATAATATTGGTATGGTCATTCGTACTGAATGAGCCAGTGATCATTCCTTTTTCTGCGGAAGCATCCAATAACGTCAAACCACCTGTTTCATGGTCTGCAGTAATCAATACCAAAGTTTCTTTATTCTGATCTGCGAATTGTAAGGCAGCGGCAACGGCTTTATCAAAATCGTGAAGTTCTGTAACTACATACGGTAAATCGTTCACATGACCTCCGTAATCGATCTGTGCGCCCTCCGCCATGATGAAAAACCCAGGTTTATTTGCCGATAATAATTTCAAAGTATGCTGCAAACTTACGCTCAGTAAATCTCCGCGTCTATCTTTTACTGGTCTGGTGGCACTATCCGGTAATACGACCAGTTGTTTTCCCTGTGTTTGTTTCAAGAAATCCCCGGCAGTGGTACTCAATTGAAAACCTTGAGCTTTCAGTTTGCTGATCAGTTCTGTATCCTTATTTTTCAGGAAACTCTTTTGGTTGGAGCCCAGCAAGATCTCCGCTTTACTATTCTGTAGGTCTGCGGCAATCTCCTGCGACATTGCACGATCCAGCTGATGCGCATAAAACGCGGCAGGAGTTGCATCCGTCAGGTCTCCAACACTGATAATACCACTTTTAATGCCATAATCAGCCAGCGTATCCACCAGGTTAGTCATTTTCTTTCCATCCGGACTTACGCCTATATAGCGGTTATTGGTTTTCTCGCCAATGGCCATTGCAGAAGCACCGGCAGCAGAATCCGTATTCCCTGCATCCTCAGCGGCAGTTTGAGAGAAACCAACATTAGCAACATTGCTCATGTTTAGTTTTCCGTGATTGGCAATCAATCCGGCATGAATCTGTGCCAGGCCCATCCCATCACCGATTAACAGGATTACATTTTTAACCGGTTTATTCAGTCCATCTACTTTGTATTCTGGTGTATAAACTGGATAAGCCACTGGATTGGTGTAAGTCAGTTTATCCTTGTGGAGGTAAAAATCTTTTAGTTTTCCCGGCTGATCCGTATTGATCCAATCGGCACCCAATCTTTCCAAAACGATCCAGGTATTAGGACTGTCTTGTGTGGCCCAAAATCTGAAAGGCTTATTTTGCGCATGCGCAGCATCGATCAAGGTCTTCATTTTCAGCAAATCCGCAGGCGTCGGATTTCCTTTTCCGTTCCAGGAAGTATAATTTTTCAGGTCATCACTGATCATTGCTATTCTTTTCAATTGATCAGCGGTATAATTCACATTAGGCCGCCCATCAAAAGATAAATAAGCAGGATAATTCTGAAAATCAGCCGGCTTAGGCATATCACCGCTGATCACTATCCGAATGGCATTTGGGTTGATCTGGTCATTGAAAACTCCCGGATAAGCAGCGAGATCCTTAATCAGCTGTGTCAATACCGATGGATAATCTTCCTTAATATCCACTACCAACTGCAATTTCATTTTTGCATCCGCATAAGGCTGATTTCCGTTTTTGCGGTAAAATCTTGCCAAGGGCTCCAGATAAAGTGTCTTTAATGTAGCTTCTGGTGTTATTTCTGAAGCATCATGTGCGACATACAAGATCCCATTTTTCAGAAAAACATCTGCTTCAATAGCCCCCATCCCAGCATAATAAGCAGTCAGCAACGGTATATTTTGATGATAATCGTTGTGGCTATGGCCAGAATTAAAGCTTAAACTATGCTGCGCCTTTGCGTCCATTGCAAATAATGCAGCTACAAAAACCGCGGAGCGAATGATGTTTTTTATATCCATATTGTATTTGAAAGAAATCTGAGTTAAAAAGAATAATATAAAAATACCATCGGCAGGATTTTCCACCAGCACCGATGGTACTTCAATTTTGATAAAAATAAATTACCAGCCTGGGTTTTGAGTAATCACTCCAGCACTATTGTCAATTTCTCTTTGCGGCACTGCCCAGACATCATGAACCTGAGGATTAAAAGCTCTGGATGGCCAGATCACATTTCCTTGCGAGTCATGTAATGGCAGTGCATACGTGGCCTGTGCATCTCCCCACCTCACTAAATCTCTGTGACGATCTGCCCATTCGCCAGCAAGCTCACTTCGGCGTTCTCTTTTCAAATCCGCCAGATTCATCCCTGATTTTGCGAGTAAACCAGCACGAAGTCTGATTTTATTCAGTTCCGTATCTCCAGCTCCAGCGCCGCTTACCATAATGGCAGCTTCTGCTTTGATCAGCAACACTTCCGCATAACGCATCAAAGGAACATTCAAGTCTGTGGTTCCATTATCTCCATTAGGATTAACGTGTGTTGGTATTGGGTTTTCATAAGAGAAAGGCTCCATATATTTTTTAAACTGATAGTCAGAGGTTGCTCCACCGTCTTTTGTGAAACTACGCTCCTGACCGAAGTAGAAAAATTTATCACCAGGTTTCAAAATAGTAGCTTCTCTACGCTGGTCGTTAGTTTCATAAGCATCATACAATTCTTTGGTGGGCAGATAATAGCCCCAGCCATTGTAAATACCCCATCCTTTATTGGTGAGCATGACACCTGGAAGCTTACTTCCCCAACCGGTACCGCCACCATTTGGCGTACATACTACAGACCAGATGTATTCTTTAGACCAGTTATTTGCCGCTTTGAAAACATCCGAAAACTTAGTCATGATCAGTTCATGCTGACCAGAATTGATCACCATGTCTGCATATTTCACTGCATTAGGATAGTCCTTTTTATACAGGTAAACCTTTGATAAATAGGCCCAGGCTGCTGTTTTATGTGCTTTTCCATAATCTGTCGCTTTCATATCCTTGAAATACGGCAATTGATCCGCTGCTTTCAAAAACAGCTGAATGATGTAGTCATAGTTTTCATTTACGTTTTTCGCTCTTGGAATGGCCTGTGAAGGATCGCTATCCAAACCTACAATTGGTACTCCTGCTTTCTCATTTCCATAGTTAGCTGCCAATTGGAAGTACACCAATGCCGCATTAAAATAAGCATCACCGATCACCTGTTTCTTCAGGTTTTCATCCATCGGAATGGCTGGTACTTTATTAATGATATCATTGGCACGTTTGATCACGGCATAGCGCATCGACCATTGGGTTTCTGTATAGCCCCCACCCACATAAGTTTTATTGAAGTTTTTAATGTTATCACCTTCTGGCTTATTTCTACCGGTCACCATATCATCGCTGGCATTGATAAACCAGAACATCCCTCTCCCATAAAAATTCTCATCATTGTATTTTTCATACAAACCGCTTTCTGCTTTCAAGGCATCTTCAGGTGTTTTCCAGAAATTCTGGGCAGACGGTGCACCTTCTGGACTTAGGTTGAGTTGTTGTTTACAGGAACTTAAAATTGCCATTGCTGCAATGGCTACATACGTTATATTTCGTTTCATCTTTCTTTCTTTTAAAAATTATAAATTCACACTTAGACCCAATAGGAAACTTCTCGCCTGAGGGTATCTACCCACATCCAGACCATAGTTGTCCATTCCGATTTCCGGATCAAAACCTGAATACTTAGTGATCGTAAACAAATTATTTGCGGTACCATAAACACGGACTGCACCCGTTTTCAGCTTATTAGTCAGGAATTTAGGAAGGGTATAACCCAGCGTCACATTGCGAATACGCAGGTAAGAACCATTTTCGATGTAGAAGTCGGAAGCATTAAAGTTTCCATTGTTATCTGAAGTAGAAATGATCGGTACTTTTCCACCTGGATTTTCCGGCGACCAGGCATCCAGAATACCTGTTAATTTATTATAAGAAGGTCCGCTGGCACTGTAAGTTGTTCTTTTCACCGCGTTAAATAGCTTATTACCATAAACACCTTGTGCAAAAATATTCAGGTCAAAGTTCTTGTAAGCAGCATTAAAGCTGAAACCATAAGAGAAATCAGGATAAGCGCTGCCTGCAAAATGACGATCTCCGCCATCGATGGAGCCACTATTGTCTAAATCTGCAAACTTAAAATCTCCAGGTTTTGCTTTTGGCTGGATCTTTTCCCCTTTTGCATTGGTATAACCATCTACTTCTGCCTGAGTCTGGAAAATCCCCTGTGTTTTCAGAACATAGTAACTGTATAGCGGCTGTCCTACTTTTATGAACAAAGGAGCCAGCTCATTTCTGAAGTTCTTATCTACTGGAAAACTTTCTGAACCTGGAGCCAGTTTGATTACTTTATTATTCACCTTCGTCAGTGTTGCACCGATAGAATAGCTGAACTCTTTGTTTTTATCGCTGTTGTAATTGATGCCCAGCTCTATTCCATTATCTCTGATCAATCCAGCATTAATGGTTTGTTTTTCCAGTCCTGCAGTTCCAGGAAGTTGTTTTGTGAAGATCATTTTATCCGTATTTTTGATAAAATAATCAGCGGTTAAAGTGAAAGTATTGCGTAGGATACCCAGGTCTAACCCAAAGTTTGTCTGCTTAGATTCTGCCCAGGTCAAGTTGGGATTTTCCAATACAGTAGATACATAGCCGTTACTACTTGCTGGCGTTTGTCCGAAATACGACAAAGTACTGGTCAGCAGTGGATTTACATCCTGAGTCTGTAAACTTCCCAGGTTACCTAATACCCCATAACTACCACGTAGTTTCAATTCATTTAACCAGGTACTTTCCACTAGGAAATTCTCTTTTGATAATACCCATGCTGCGGATGCAGAATAATAATCACCATATTTATTTTCAACTTTTGGAACCATAGAAGTTCCATCACGACGGCCAATCAAGGACAGCATATACTTTTCCTGATAATTGTAATTAGCCCTCAGAAACAAGGACGACATGGCTGTTCTATCCATTTTACTGACCGCCGGTTCAAATACCGAAGCGTTCACCAGGTATCTTTTAGACGGTGCTTCATCGTCAAAACCTTTACCTACCACATAAAACTCATCAAACCTTGTCTTCTGGAAAGAGAACCCTCCTGTTAAATCTAACTGGTGACTTCCAAAGGCTGTTTTATAATTAAAAACCTGTTCTGCAAGAAAATCATTTCTTCTGGAATTACCTTCTTCCAAGGAGTTGATCAGCAATGGCTTTCCAACTTCAGGACGTTTTGGTGTAAATATTTTTCTATTGTTAAATTCTTTAGTTAAGCTGAAATTCGATTTAAAAGTCAGGCCTTTGGCAAGGTCCAGGATGATATAAGGATTGATCAAAAGCACATTTTGAGGCCTGTTGATGTCTATGCGTTTCAATTCCGCCACCGGATTCACGATGTCACCATAATCGCCCGCATAAGCACCGCCTGGTAAACCAGCAAAACTACCATCTGGATTATATGGCGTACCATTGGCCGGATAATAAATTGCCGACAATAAGGCGCCAGTGTAATCACTGCTCGTATTTGCACCCTGACCATTCGTACTGCTGAAAGAGAGGTTTTCACCAATTTTCAACCAGGAATTCAATTTATGATCAGAATTGATCCTGAAGTTATAGCGTTCCACCTCAGTATTCAAGACAATACCTTCTGCTTTGCGGTAATTGAAACTTAAATACATGGAAGATTTTTCAGAACCACCAGCAGCTGCAAGGTTATAATCCTGAGTTTTTCCAGTTCTGAATACTTCATCCATCCAATTGGTACGCGTGATTCTGCCCTCTGGATATTTCGTAGGATCAAAAGCAGGAAGCAAGTTAGTTTTACCATTTTTTGCAGCAGTTTCTGCTACTACCGCTCTTTGTTCTGCATTTAATGGCGTTAATTTTTTCCAGGCACTCTGCGCACCAGCTTTTACATCAAAGCTGATTTCCATCTTACCAGTTTTTCCTTTTTTCGTAGTGATCAGGACCACACCTCCAGATGCTCTGGCTCCATAAATAGCGGCAGCACCATCTTTAAGCACTGAAATTGATTCAATATCATTTGGATTGAGCACTGGTGTTCCAGGAAAAATCGAACCATCCACTACATAAAGTACATTCTCTCCATTGATTCCGCCAGAACCGCGAATGTTGACACGCGGACCAGAAGTAGGGTCACCACCTTCATTGGTCACCATTACTCCAGGTGCTTTTCCCGCCAGCACTTCCCCAATACTATTGACTGACCTGGAAGATACTTTGTCTAAAGCAACGGTACTCACTGCACCAGAAAGTGTGGCTTTCTTCTGCGTACCATATCCCACTACTACCACTTCCGACAATAACGAGCGGTCTTCCATCAGCACCACATTCAATTCCTCATGCTCGGCTGCTTTCAGTGTTTTAGTTTTATAACCTACCATGGAAAAAGATAAGGATCCATTTTCGCCAACTGCGATCGTAAACTTCCCGTTTGCATCGGTAGTTGTCGTTCTGGATAATCCTACCACTTTTACCGATACGCCTGGCATTGCCATTCCTAAAGAATCCGTCACTTTTCCTGAAACATTAAAATCAGGTTTTGCAGGAGGGACAGGTATTTTTCTCAGGATCACATGACCTCCCTTTTCCTGGAAATCAAAACCCATCAGGCGAAGTAAGGCGGAAACGCGCTCGTTTTTTAAAGCTGCATTTTCCCTAATTTGATGTTCGCGAACTCCATCTGGATTGTACACAAAATGAAGTCCGGTGCTGGCTTCAATTTCTTTAAGCATAGCGATGGTGGCACGTTTTGGCCCCACGTTAATCGTGACCCTACTTTTCTCCAGTACCTGAGCCATCGTAGGTGAGGCTGATAATCCCGCACAAAAGGTGCAGAGTATAGAAAAAGTTAACAATGAATATTTCATGGCTTTCAAAAGAGCTGGTGACCTCTTTACTGAGGATTTTTTCATATTTTTATCTGTTTTATAACTTGAATTGGTTTTAAAATATTCCGGCTTTATAATTTCGACGTTAGCAGGCCGGTTTTAACATTTACCGGTACTGATCTGATCAGTACCGGTTTATTGATCCCCTTTATATTCTCATTTTCTATACACATTAAAAGTTTTATGATTTTCGGATGCACTGAATTTCAATTGATGGAGTACACAAATGATCTCCAAAATCTCTTCAGGGCTTTGTCTGGTGTTAAATATTCCCGTACATTTTAATTTCCCCAGCGCGGGGCTGCCCAGTGAGATGCTGATATTATAGACGTATTCCAGTTTAGGAATTAAATCTGCTATTGCGATATTTTCAAACTTAAGATCAACCAGCAGTTTAACAGGTGTATCCTTGATTTCAGCCCGCTGATGTACCTTATCATAAGAAAGTTCCTGACCTTTAACCAAGGTTCCAAATACCTGATGTGTATTCCCCACAGCAACCTTACCAGTGGCGACTTGTATAGAGATATGCGATTGATTTTTATATGATTTTATCCGAAAAGAAGTGCCCAGTACTTTAGTGTACAGGTCATTGCTGGTTTTCACAAGGAAAGGTCGGTTTTCCTCATGAGCCACCTCAAAAAAGGCCTCTCCTTCAGTGAGCGAGATTGTCCTGTCCTTACTTTTAAATTTCAAGGGATAAACCAATTGCGCGAGGGGCGCCATGATCACCTTTGAACCGTCACTAAAAATAATGATCTTTTTCTCCCTGGCAGTGGTATGCAGGGTAACAAACCTTTCTTTAACCACATCGGTTTTTTGAAGTGACCAATAGCCAATACCGACAGACAGCACAAAAAATACAGCTGCAGCAATTTTAGCCGCAGGGTAAGTTCCAAAAAGACGGTAGCTTTTAGCAACTCTCCGCGCCATTTCCTCCTGAAGGTTTAAGAGTACTGCCGCAGCGATTTCCGATTTCTTCCCTTTTGCCAAGGGAGAATGAAATTCATAAGACTGGTACCATTGTTCCACCTGTTCCACTTCCTGCGGACTGGCTTCTCCATTTAAATATTTACTGAGCAGCAATTGTGCCTGTTCTTCCTTTGTCATCTACACCTATGTCAAATGAAAAGAAGAATGGTACTAACCAAAGTTGTTACCTTTAGGTTAAGTTTAGATGAACAGCATACAAATCGTCATGAACAACAAGTACGATAGTCTTTTCTTCATTACTTTTAAAGCTGAGGAGAGCTGATTTTTTACCGTTTGCGCAGAAAGATCCAATTCTTCTGAAATTTCTCTGATGGTTTTTTCTTCCTGTCTGCTCATAGAAAAGATCACTCTCATTCTTTCTGGCAGTTCCTGAATCGCCTCTTCCACTTCCTGGTGGAGTTCTTTGAGCATCATTCCCTGAACTGCTGAAAGCCCGGCACACTCCATCATCAAAAGACGCAGATCTTCCTGGTGCTTTTCTTTAACCTGGGAAGAGCGAAAATAGTTGATCACACGGTATTTAACCGCCCCCATAAAATAAGCCGAAAGACTGCCCTTCAATTGAATGTTTTCCCGGTTTTCCCAGAGGGAGATAAAGATTTCCTGACAAATATCCTGAGCAATTTCCTCATCACGTACACGTTTATAAGCGGCATCCAAAACCTCCTCCCAATAGTAACGGTAAATATCCTCCATTGCCTTATGTTCCCCGCGCTGTAACAGCGAAAGCAATTCAGTCTCTGCTATCATCTGATGATCCCTCTGGTAATTTTTCCAAATCTACCTCGGTCATATTCCCTTAACGTTAAGAAATCTTTTAGTTAATAATAAGCCTGCTAAAACGAATCAATAGCAGTCCTGAGAAAAAATAGGGCAAAAAGAAAACGGAGTTCCTCTTCTAGCGATTTGGTTCTCCGTTTTCACCTCTTCGTTGCCATAGCAGCGAAAAAGCATCAAATTCTCTGTCATTTAACCTCCTTTGGTGCTCTTAGTATTTTTCAACTTTGATCCCATTGAAATTTAATGCTCACATCATTCCGTAGAATAATAGATCGTTTTAAATGTTTGTCCCGAATCCAGTGAGTATACCTTTACTTAAAAGTATAGGCATTTTAAGTATCATTTTCTCCGTCTCCTTTGAATCTGACCTTTTACTAATTCATTGAACGCTTCAGAATCTTCTGCCCTTCGGCACCTATTCTTTTTGAAGTCATTCTTTCAAACAGCTAAAGAACTTCCTTTTTGATACATCTAATTTACGACATATAACTGACTAATGCAAAGAGAATTAGAAATTATTTTTAACATCAATTCCACAGGTTATCAACGTGTTATCAACAGGTTTTGCGCATAGTTATCAACAGTATTATTGTTCCGGAATCTGTTTTTTAGCCCCCCATTGCGCTTCTATCGCGGCAATTTTATCCAGGCGTTTCACATGTCGTTCTTCTCCGGAAAATTCAGCCTTCAAAAAAGAAAAAACAATGTCCCTTGCCAGTTCCAAGCCAATAACCCGCGCACCTAGGCATAAAATATTGACATCATCGTGCTCAACGGATTGATGTGCAGAATAAGTATCATGGCATACGCCCGCGCGGATCCCTTTAAATTTATTGGCTGCAATGCTGACGCCCACCGCACTTCCACAAATCAAAATCCCTCTTTCACCTTCTTTATTCAGTACTGCTTCGGCCACTGCCGCAGCATAATCAGGATAATCACTTGGCGTAACTGTATGTGTACCAAGATCAATCACTTCATATCCTTCCTCATTTAGTGCCGCAGCTAAAATCGTTTTATAAGCAAACCCTGCATGGTCTGACCCTAGAATAATTCTCATAACATCAGGTATACAAATTTCATTCCCAATTCCCAGCCCTTTTAATCTACCTGAATCTGTAGCGTTTTGTCAGCGCATCTCGTTTTAGCAAATAACAATCTAAAATTCATTCAATATGATCCTTTCTACAAGAAAAATTACCGGAAACTTAACCAAGATCATGGCCGGCGCCCTATTTACCTTAAGCAGCTTAATGATAAGCTCTTGCTCTACAAAAGAGACCCCAATTCCAGAATCGGCCTCTTTAATGATGGTGAATACCTCACCTACTCCTGCTACTTACAATATTTATGTAAACAACTCACCAGCAAATCAAGGCGCAATTCCATTTGGTGGTGCATTGCCTTATTTGAGAGTCGGCACAGGAGATCTATCTATTAAATTCACTACTGCGAGCAGCACAGAAAGTTTGATCACCAAAAAAGTTTCTACTGAAAACAACCGAGCTTACTCTCTTTTTTTAATCGGCAAAGATGATAAACTGGACTATTTAGTGATCAAGGATGAAGTCACGCAGGCTCCAAAAGAAAAAGCATTGATCCGTTTCATTAATTTGTCTCCAGATGCAGGAGCATTAGATCTGGGCATTAAAGAAGGTGCAGTCTTAATCAGCGATAAAGCGTATAAAGCAAATAGTGCGTTTATTGAAGTGGAGGCTAAAACCCAGACCCTTCAAATCAAAGACAAAGCCACTGGATTAGTGAAATCAGAGTTGGTAGATGCAGAAATTAAAGCGGGTGGTATTTATACCATCTTAAGTATAGGAATGATGGTTCCGACAGGATTAGAGCAAAAAGCGGTTGCAAAACTGATTACCAATTAGTGGCTAGTCGAAAAAATTAAATGATAAAAAAAAAGGCCTTCACAAATGGAAGGCCTATTTTTTTTTATTTATACTGCTGGTGTCAGCAATGCTGCTTAATGACCCCTGCCATTGTCATTCCCACGTTTTTCACGCTCATTTCCTCTTTTATTCTTGTCATTTCCACGGTTATCGCGTTCATTCCCTCTCCCGTTGTCTCTAACTTGTGGTCTTTCTACTCTTGCAGGATATTTTTTCGCTTGTCCCGGAGGCATTCCATGTGGATGTCCTTTCACTACGTAATAACGCTTATCGTTACTATTTCGGATCACCTGCTGGGTACGTACATTTTTGTACCTCGAGTATTGAACGCGATCGCGGTCGAAATTGCGGTAAGGCTCATTGGAATTCACCACTACTTTATACCCATTATACAAGTCATAATTCCTGTATCTGGTAGGTAGAGATCTGGAGTAAATCCATTTTCCTCTCTCCTGATAGATAAATTGTTGCTTCGGTACAGAGTAATAACTCTCCACATCCGGTAGGTAATAGTAATCCACATGGTCGTAACCTACCGGACCCCATAATGGCTGTGAACCAATATTAACATTTAAACTGATCTGTGCAGCTGCAGGCTGAGCTAAAAAGCCCATGATGCCTAACATGCTCAATATGATTAACTTTTTCATATACTTTATTTTATTTGATGATCAAATGATTAACCTCTACCTCTTCCATGTCGGTTATCACCGCCACGGTCATTCCCTCTGCCTTCATTTCGGCCTCTTCCATGATCTCCGCGATCATGATCTCTTTTCTCATAGCGATGTCCGTTGTCACGATCATATTTTTTATTACCTTTCCAATTATCATGCCCTCTGTCCCTGCGATCAAAACCACCCCGGTCTCCTCTACCATAATATGGGTGCCCTTTCACTACATAATACCTAGAATCATGGCTATGTCTGATCACCGGCTGAGTTCTGATGTTTCTATACCTTCCATAAGCTACACGGTGGTGGTCAAAATCACGATAAGGATCTCTGGAATTGATCACTACTTTGTATCCACTATATAGGTCATATCCTCTATATCTTGATGGTAATGAGGACGAATAAATCCATCTGCCACGATCCATATAAATAAACTGACGCCTTGGTACACTATAATAGGATTCTATGTCCGGCAAATAGTAACTATCTACATGATCATAACCTACAGGTCCCCATAATGGTTGAGAACCAATATTCAAACTGACACTGATTTGTGCCGAAGCCTTAAAGGGCGCCCATCCTATTATTCCAAGTAACCCTAATACTATTAACTTTTTCATAACCCTATGTTTAATGTTTCATTTGTGTGTTTGTTGATTCAAATGTCTATAGCGAACATGAAATGAACATGAAATTTCAGATTTATTTATTTTAATTTTCTTTTTCATCTTAATTTCATCTTCGGCCCCCATCTTCGTATCATTCAATACAAGTGGCGCAGATAATAAAACACACAATGTTTTAATGAGAGGGAGGACTAGTTTGCCTCGCAAGAGGCAAACTTTCCATATATTTACATCATGAGCACTAATAAATCCTTACGTTCATATACCGCAGCCCTACTTTTCCTAGGACTCCCGATTGGTTCTTTTGCCAGCGAAAAGGTAACTATACCCCTGTTTTCCAAGGAGAATACCTTGAGTTCAAATGAAAACTTTTATCAGGATAGAAGAGATAAAAGACAAGAACGCGGCAAGGAAAAGAAAAAGCCAGATGTCAAAGAAGTTCCTCAATCCAGGAGACAGGAAAAACCGGGAGAAGTAAAACCTGAAAAAAGAGAACGACCAGGCCGGGACGATAAAAGAAGAAGAGACTAAAAACCCATTATGAAAGTCCTGATTGTAGAAGATGAAAAAACGCTGGCGTATGAGATGGAAGATTTCCTGAAAAAGGCCTTTTATATTTGCGACCTGGCCCATAATATTAAAGACGGCCTGGAAAAGATGGAAAGCAATGGCTATGATTTTATCCTGCTGGACCTCGGACTTCCCGATGGAGATGGACTGACATTATTACCAAAAGCGAAAAAACACAATCCTGATGCGGCCTATATTATTCTGACTGCCAGAGGCAATCTGGAAGACCGCATCGCCGGATTAGACCTTGGTGCCGATGATTACTTACCGAAGCCCTTTTCTTTATTAGAACTTCAATCGAGGATGCAGGCCATCTCCCGTCGTAAGTTCAATGTCAAAGAGGAATTGTTGCCATTAGGCGATTTCCAGGTCGACCTGCAAAAACGACTGATCCTATTCCAGGAAAATCAAATCGAACTTTCCAGAAAAGAATTTGATTTATTGAGCTATCTTTTCCTGCACAACAACCGTGTGCTGACCAGGATGCAGCTTAGCGAACACATCTGGGGCACTTTTGCAGATGACGACTACGATTCCAACTATATAGATGCACACATTAAGAACATCAGAAAAAAATTGAATGCCTGGGCGCCAGCCGATTTCCTGGAAACCGTGCGAGGTGTAGGTTACAGAATCAGAAAATAAATGAAATTATCATCAAAGCTTATCCTGTTTATCACCAGCTCAAAACTGGCTGTTGTTTTACTGTTTGTATTTTCATTGCCTTACCTGGTAAACAGGATTGTCTCAGAATACACCAATTACTCTTTGAGAAATCAGCAAAATAAGGTCATCGATGTGGTGCAAAAGAACGGGATTGAACATTACCTCCAGGGAGATGATAGCTATGGTAGTTATACCATGCTTAAAGAAGAGTACATTGCACTGGAGCCCGCAGCAAAAAATATTCACATTGATACGATAAAAACTGCGCAGCGGATCGTAGAGCGCGATACATTAACCTATAAGATCCTGATCCATACCTTCAAATACGACCAGAAAAACTACCTGCTGGAGATTGGAAAAACCGTTTCCAGTATCAACCAATACAACAAAACACTACAAAAAACTGCCTTATATGTGCTGATGGGCCTCATCGCCCTCACGCTATTAATTGACTTGATCTTTACCAGGATCCTCATCAGGCCATTAGGTCAGATTATTAAAAGTAAACTGATCAATAGAAAATTTCCCTTTAAAGATTATTCTCCCCCGATCCCCACTTCCACACAAGATTTTAAATACCTGGATGAATCATTGATTCTTTTGATGGACCAGATTAATGAAGCTTTTGAAAAAGAAAGAGAATTTACCGCCAATGCGTCTCATGAACTCATGACACCAATTGGCATCCTTCAAAATAAAATGGAAAACTTATTGGGAGATGAAAACCTTCCGGAAAGTGTGGTACTGAGGATTATTGAGATGATGAAAACATTAAGCCGTCTCAAGAAGATCTCCAATTCCCTCCTGCTGATCTCCAGAATTGAGAACCAGCAGTTTGTGAAATCAGCCAGCGTCAAACCTGCGGTGATTATTGATGAAGTGTTAGAAGAAATCAATCATCGCCTCCTGGAACAGGAAATCGACCTAAAAGTAGTCCTAACCATAAATCAGACTTTAAAGCAGGTAAATCAGGATTTACTCTTTCAGTTGTTCTACAACCTGATCAATAACGCCATTAAATACAATGTTTATCAGGGAAGTATCCTCATCACTGATGGATATACCCCTGAAAATGCCTATACGATCACCATTCAGGATACCGGAATCGGTATTGCCGAAGAAGACCTGGATTTCATCTTTGATCGCTTTAGAAAAGCAAACCTTTCTGAAAATGTAGGTTATGGTCTTGGCCTTTCTATCGTTAAAAGTATTGCCCTTTATCATAATATTGAAATCAAGGTGCAGTCTAAAGTAAAAGAAGGCAGTACCTTCACGCTCATCTTTCCAACCAGCTAAGCCTATCATAACGCTTCTTTAATTGCATTTATCAATGGCCTTTTAGCTCCATGATAGTGATGAAAAAGAACAGTCCAAATTTCTCCGCTGAACACAACCGCTTCTATTTTTATTTTTAAAAAAGCTGAAATTCAAACACTTAGTCACAAAAACTATATAAATAGTTATTAAACTACATAAATAGTTTGCAAACTATAAAAATAGTAGTACCTTTATTTTACCATCGTAATTAAAGCATATAATGAGAGAACTTACAAAAGCAGAAGAACAGGTGATGTTGATTTTATGGGAAATAAAGGAAGGCTTAACTAAAGACGTGATTGAAAAAATGGATCCACCTAAACCGGCTTACAATACCGTATCTACAGTGATCAGGGTATTAGAAGGCAAGGGTTTTATCGACCACAGAGCCGTTGGAAATACACATATTTATTTCCCGGTCATCACAGAAGACCAGTATAAGCACTTTGCATTCGATAAAGTGATGAACAATTACTTTGAAAACTCTTATGAAAGCTTGGTATCCTTTTTAGTAAAAGAAAAAAACATGGATATGGAGGCGCTTGATGAATTAATCCAAATGGCTGAAAAACTTAAAAATAAGAAATGATGAACTGGTTCTATTATCTGCTGGAGGCTAATTTATACCTCACGGTTTTTTACGGAGTTTACCGTTTGCTATTGCATAAAGAGACCTTTTATACTGCCAACAGGTTTTTCCTGATCGGGAGCAGCATCCTGGCTTTCAGTCTGCCTTTCCTGCAAATGGGCTATCTTAATCAGCTTTTTGAGCGTGAAATTGATCAGCCAGCAGCCAGAATCATGAACTATACCAACAACAATGACACGGAATTACAGTTGTTAAATGTCTTACTTTATACGCTTTATACTGGAATAGCCATCTTCTTCAGCTTAAAACTCATCAGAGATATATACCGAATCTTTGCACTTTCCAAAAGATCTGAACGTTATCAGGAAGACAAGGTGACTTACGTCAATTTGAAACAGGACAACCCGGCCTTTTCTTTCTTCCATCTATTGTTTATTCCATTGAACATTGCAGGAAAAGAAACGATTCTAAAACACGAATTGGTACATATTCGTCAGCGACACAGCCTGGATATTATCTTTTTTGAAATCGTTCAGACCCTGAACTGGTTCAACCCCATCACCTATCTTCTTAAAAAAGACATCAAACTCCTGCATGAATATATTGCCGATGAACAAACTACTTTAAAAGAAATTGGAAAATATGATTACGCATTATTTCTGATTAAAAATTCTTTTGGAATGGAAGCCAATCCTTTGAGTAATCACATATTTAATCAATCTATACTAAAACAGAGAATCAACATGTTAAACAAAGAAAAATCAACAGGAAGGGCAAGGCTCAAGTTCCTGTTCGCATTGCCAATCGCAGCTGTCATGCTGGGCAGCTCCACCATGGCTTTTACCAAAGATTACAGTCTGGTAGACTTGTATCCGGAAAAATCAGTCAGTAATACTGCAGAAGTATTAAAACCACTGCATTTCTCAACAAATCAGGAGCCCGTTAAAAGTAAAACACAAAAACAACCTGCAGTACCACCAGCTCCGCCAGCTGCTCCACCAGCACCAGGAGTTCCTCCTCCACCGCCTCAAGAACCCATTAAAAAAGAAAAAGTGAAATTTGCAAAACCAATGCTGAAGAAGAATATCACCAGATTTCCTCCACCGATTATAGTACCTGATGCAAAAGAAAATAACAAAAAATTCCCTCCTCCAATTATCACAAGAGACAAGGAACCTGTTAAAAAAGAAGCCGCATCCAGCAAACCAGTATATCCTTAAACACCAAACGTCATCAAGAGCAAAATCCTGATGACGTTTGGTGCTTGGTTAAATCCTTGCAACTATAATATCCTATTGACTACATTTCCTTTGGCGTCAAAAACTACCTTCTTTTCTTCTCCAACTTTTTTCAGTTCCACCTTATAAAGGAATACTTTTCCTTCTTCAAACTGATCTACATCATCAATTCTATAGCCACTATAGTTTTTCTTGATAACATTGGATACCGCTACAGGCAGCTCTTTGGCTCTGATTTCTTTTTTATGCTTAACGATTGCACCTTTGTTTGTGAACCAGGCTTCATGGTCGCGTCTGCCAATATCAAAATCTGCATTGTACAAATCGCCTTTCAATTCCCATTCTACCTTGGTGGCGTTAGGAAATGCTTTCTTAAAGGAATTGCGCACCTCTAAAGGAACATCTTTTGCAGGAATATCCTGTGCATAAGTAAAGCCTGAAAACAACAGGGCCAGGGCTAGTAATAGTCTATTTTTCATGGTAAATGATTTATGTTACCTAAGCCTACCACAAAGAAAGCGCCTAAATTTATCAGCAGATCAAATTAAGCAAGAGTATCTTGCTTTTTGGCACTTAAACAAATAACTAAACGCAATTATTTTAATTACAGCAGATAATAATGAAATTTATAATGTCCCTAAAAGCATACGACGCTATGCTTGAGGACGAAGTTTAGACGCGACTTTTCTTTTATGAATGGAATCAAAAATGATTAATGACATTCCCGCCATAATAGACAAGTCAGCCACATTAAAAATACCGGTCTGAAATACAATGAAATCGATATGAAGAAAATCCGTAACGGAGCCATAAATGATCCTATCGTATAAATTACCGATCCCACCGCCAATCACACAGCAAATGCCAAATATCAAAACTGGGCTCAGGTCTTTCCTGGTCATGACAAAATAGATACCGGCGATCAATACCGCAACAGGCAACAGCAGTAAAAAGACAAATTTAATTCCGGAATGCAGGGCATCACCCATGCTTAAGAAGGCGCCGGAATTCTCCACTTTAGTCAGGGTTACATAATTACTGAAAACCTTTATATTTTCATAATAATCCACTTGTTCTCTTACGATAGACTTGCTAATCTGATCACAACCGACATTTAACAATATAATTACTAAGATCAGCACCTTTCCCGCCAGACCGCTAAATTTTCTTTTTTTCATTTTGGCACCTCAATTGATAAATATAGGAATTGTATTTTTGAATTCAAATGACAGATTCCTCAGATGAGAACGCGATATTGCCAATATTAATCTATAAAAACACCTTATGAAATCATTTTTCTTTTCCCTGCTATTCATATCATTTTCAATTGGCGCATTTGCTCAGGGCCTGGCACCAGGATCAACACGCCCTAAAGCTGTTTTTTACAAAGAAAATGGCGCAACTTTTTCTACTGATCAGATTCCAGGAGGAAAAAAATCACTGATTATGTTTTTTGACGCCACCTGTGAACATTGTCAGAAAGTTGCCGGAAATCTCAGCAAAAACACTAAGGAAATATCCAATGTGAACTTGTATCTGGTTTCTCAAGACGTATTTCGTTCCATTAATTACTTTGTGGATACTTTTGCTAAGCCTTTAAGAGGCATGAAAAACGTAACTACCCTACAGGATAAAGACTATGTATTTATTCCATTATTCCACCCGAAACAATATCCATCTTTATACTTGTACGGAGCAGACAAAAAACTGATCTTATTCTCCAGCAATGAAAAAGATTTACCAAAATTCCTGGCCTTAATGAAATAAGGATTTAGCATCCTCTACTTATTGATTTGAAATAAGAAGCATAAAAAATGCCCAATCAATTTCTTTTGATTGGGCATTTTTTATGTGCCTGGGCTTTATTTCTTATAGTTAATCCCCATGTTGTAAAATAGGAAAGACCATTTGTCGGCTATTTCTTCGATTGCTTTATCAGTTGGTTTCCCCGCACCATGACCGGCATTGGTCTGTATACTGATTAAAATCGGGGCATCACCTGCCTGATCCTTTTGTAAAGTTGCTGCAAATTTAAAAGAGTGTGCAGGAACGACACGGTCGTCATGGTCTGCAGTGGTAATCAGCGTTGCAGGATATTTAACACCAGGTTTTAAAGCATGAACCGGCGAATATTTATACAAATATTCAAACATCTCTTTTGAATCTTCCGAGGTACCATAGTCATAATTCCATCCTGCTCCTGCTGTAAATTTATGGTAACGAAGCATATCCATTACCCCTACCGCTGGGAAAGCTACTTTGAACAAGTCAGGACGCTGTGCCAATGTAGCACCAACCAGCAACCCGCCATTTGAACCACCCATACTAGCCAGGTAGTCTTTTGAAGTATATTTATTAGCAATCAGGTATTCTCCCGCAGCAATAAAATCATCAAACACATTTTGCTTTTGCATTTTCGTTCCTGCCAGGTGCCATTTCTCTCCATATTCGCCACCGCCACGCAGGTTCGCTACGGCGTAAATACCACCCTGCTCCATCAGCACAATGTTAGCTGTACTAAATGCCGGCGTCAGACTCACATTAAAACCACCATATCCGTATAAAACAGTAGGATTTTTACCATCCAACACGATTCCTTTTTTATAAGTAAGAATCATCGGCACTTTTGTCCCATCTTTTGAAGGATAAAAAACTTGCTTGGACTCATAATTTGAAGGGTCAAAATCTACTCCTGACTTCTTGTAAACTTCCGATTTACCCGTTGCCACCGTGTATTTAAAGATGGTTGCAGGATAGACGTAGGAAGTAAAGGTATAATACAATTCTTTATCTGTTTTTTTACTGCCAAAACCACCGGCTGTCCCCAGTCCAGGAAGCTTGATTTCATGTTCCAGCTTCCCATTCATATCATATTGCAATACCATAGATACCGCATCTTTGATGTAATCGGCAAATAGTTTTCCGCCCCCTGTAGAAGCACTCAATACATTTTCTGTTTCTTTGATCAGCTCCTTCCAGTTTTCAACACCAGGTTGAGCAGCATCTACTGTCACCACACGGCCATTAGGTGCATTTAGATTGGTATAAATGAATAACTTGCTGCCAATATTATCAATGACACTATGGTTCTTATCAAAATTAGCCACTACAGGAACAATCTTTCCATCCTTCGCCTTTAGGTCTTTAATATACAGTTCATTGCCAGAGGTAGAGTTTGCGGCAGAAATGATCAGGTAATGCTCATCTTCTGTTAAACCGGCTCCAATATAACGTCTTGGGGTTTGATCACCTCCAAAGATCAGTTGATCATCTTTTTGTGCAGTACCCAATCGGTGGAAAAATAGCTTATGATACTGTGTCAATCCAGACAACTGACTGCCTTCTGCAGGTTTATCATAACTGCTGTAATAAAAACCTGTATTCCCTTGCCAGGCAATGCCTGAAAACTTCACGTCCGTCAAAGTTTCTCCAACGACAGACTTATCACTTGCTTTCAATACGATCACTTTAGTCCAGTCTGAACCACCATCAGAAACCTGGTAAGCCACCATACTTCCATCTTTTGAAAAGCTAACCCCTGCCATCGAACTGGTTGCATCTTTCGAAAAGGTATTAGGATCAAGAAAAACTTCTGGTGCGCCACCTTCCTTCTGACGATAAAGCACACTCTGATTTTGTAGGCCTGTATTCTTATAATAATAAGTATAAGCGCCTTCTTTAAATGGCTGAGAATACTTTTCATAATTCATCAGCTTTTTCAGGCGTTCTTTAATGTCGTTTCTATAAGGAATTTTCGCCAGATAGGCTTTGGTTACCGCATTCTGAGCCTCCACCCATAGTTTAGTCTCTTCTGATCGGTCGTCTTCCAACCAACGGTAAGGATCTGGTACAGTAGTCCCAAAATAGCTGTCTGTTATATTTTCTTTTTTTGTTTCAGGGTAAATCATAGTCTTTTGTTGGGGATTACTCAGCTGGGCTTCCGCAACGAATGGAAGCATAACGGCGAGAAAGATGAACCCTTTGCCTGAGTTTTTCATAATTTTTATTTGTTCGTTAATGGTGATGTTGCATTATATGGCCAGATACTGCTGAACAATGGGTACATCCGCTTCGGCCCAATCGCAATTTAGTAAATCTGAGGGTGCCATCCAAGCATAGGCTGCATGCTCTCTTAATAGTATAGTTCCAGCTACAATGCGACAAACAAAAGGGAGGAGAAGAATAGAAAAATCCGGATAATGATGCGCTGAGGCTGGTTGCGGGGAGATGATTTCGACAGTTAAGTCCAGCTCTTCTTGTATTTCTCTGATCAGGCAATCTTCCGCAGTTTCTCCAGGCTCGATTTTACCGCCTGGGAATTCCATCTTCAAGGGCATAGACATTACAGCGCTTCGCTGAGTCACAAGCACCTGCCCCTCTTCATTTACAATAATTGCACAGCAAACTTCAATCATCACCGAAGATAATTTATTTATATAAAGAAAAGCCCGCTTATCTACCATTAGCATGGAAAATAAGCGGGTTTTTAATTTAAACAGGGATGTTTAGTCCAGAGAAACAAAAAGTTCCGACTGTGTCAGCCATACCCCATTTATTTTGCGCCACATGGCAGAATAGTTACCTCTAAACGGTTCTGTTTTATAACTCCAGGCTCCGGTTTCCCAAGCTAGAATCCCACTGTCACCGATCACAATTGACGAAGGAATGCGTTCAAATAATGGTGGTTTACTTGCAAACATTTCTTTCCAGGCTTTCAGCAATTTTGCTTTACCTAAATACTGTCCACCTTCACCAGAGATCACCACGATATCATCCATCCAATATTTAGCAACTCCTGCAACATCCTGGTTAGAGATGGCCATATTTGAGTCCATCCTGGATA
Organism: Pedobacter polysacchareus; assembly: GCF_019802255.1. Lineage (GTDB taxonomy): Bacteria > Bacteroidota > Bacteroidia > Sphingobacteriales > Sphingobacteriaceae > Pedobacter > Pedobacter polysacchareus. The sequence continues at coordinate 96,843 of NZ_JAHYSS010000006.1, forward strand.
GGCGGATGGCTTCTTCTTCTTGTCTTTTAAAAAATGATACTGAACTCATAAAAAATAGCTTCGTCTTGTTTGTTGAACCGCTAAGATGGTGAAAATATTAATTTTTCACTCTATTCTGTTCCGCTTCTGCTCCGGTATTTTTATGTTTTTTTAAGTCGGAAAAGGTCTTTCCAAAACGATAGCTATAACTAACCACCACATTTCTAGAATCTGAACGATTGCGCCAGCCAGCTTCTACGGAAGCCAGATTATTAATCTTTCCGTTGACGATCTTAGTATAAAAGAGGTCATTACCATTGATTTTAATCGTTGAACTCGGAGATAATTTCTTTTGCAGGCCCGCATTAAACTGGTACATCTCCCCTATGACAAACTGTACATCTGTGATTTTAGAACTGTAAGAACCACTGCATTCCGCCGTCCAGGTTTCTCCAATTTTAAATTGAAAACTACTCTTTGTGAAAAAGAAAGTACCCTTTGTGTGCAACGCACCACTGTAAAAATCGTTGCTTTTTGCATTAATATTGGTCAATTCACCATAAAACTGCCAGGAAAGCCAGGGAAACAAATCCAAACCTGAATTTACACTCAGGCTTTTCACGATCTTCCTGCCAATATTTCCAGGCCTGCTGTAATAAATCCCATCCCGAATCTCGATGGTTTCATTCACTTCATCTTTCGTATCACTGTAACTCAAAGCAGTGGTCACTTTATTTTTGAAGGTATGAGAAAGCTCAATACTATTGGTAAAAGAGGGATTCAGGAAAGGATTACCTTCATAATAAGTGAATTTATCCAGTGGAGAAATAAATGGATTCAGGTCCTGAAAATAAGGACGATCTATTCTTCTTCCATAATTTAAACCGATCTGGTGATTTCCTAAGGTATCCAGTTTATAAGACAGGTAGGCCGTAGGAAAAAGACTCGTGTAGTTTCTATTGAAAGCAGAATCTGGTTTCAAAGGATTGCCCAATTGATGGCCATCAGAATTGGTATTTTCTGCCCTTAACCCCAATTGTATGGACCATTTTCCACTTTCCCTGCTCAGGTTCATGTAACCTGAGTTGATGTTCTCCTTATAAATAAAATGGTTGCTCTTTTGATAATCCGGACGGGTGATATCTCCAATCGTGTAGCTGTAATCCCCCACATTATCAGTCTTGGTATAACTTGATTTCAAGCCAGCATCTATTTTCCAATTGTTTTTAAGTGGCTTAGTATAATCTGCTTTCAGGGAATATATTTTAATATTAGCGGGTAATGCTCCATGAAGGATATCTTGAGATTTCAAGCTTTGATCAGGCAGGTAAGAAGAATTAAAGATCTGCTGACGGTTATTGGTACGGTATACCAGGTAATCGGCATCCATGGAAATCTGCTGACCATTTTTGTCAAAATCATGGCGATAATTCAGGTTAAAACCCAGATTTTTAAAGCTTTCTTTTTCTTTACTGAGTGCTTTAACTACCGAATCTAGTCCTCTTCCGGCATTTAAAAGCTGACTTACATTATCTGTCGTTTGATTTCCTGATCTGTTCATGCCAGTCACCACCACTCCCCAGGTTGTTTTCTCAGATTGGTAATAGTCCATTCCAATTTTTCCATTTAAAGTATTGGCCTTTCTACGGATATAACTGTTTTGTTCGAAAAAAGATTTAGTACTGCCATCCTCATTTTTATACTTGCGGAATAAATCCAGATCAGTAAAGTTATTTTGGTAATTCTGACTTAGATTGGTGAAAAAATTCAACTTATCCTTTCGAAAATTCATATTAAAACTATTGTTACTTCTAGGCAATTCCCCTTGTGTATATCCCAAATTTAATCCTCCATTCCAGCCTGTCTGGTTACTTTTACGCGTTTTAATATTGATCACTCCACCTTTTCCTGCAGCATCATATTTTGCAGGAGGATTGGTCATCAGCTCAATCTGATCTAATGAAGAAGATGGCATGGACTTCAGGTAATTCTCCAGGTCTGCACCCGATAAATAACTGGGCTTACCATCTATAAATACCGCAACCCCTTGTTTTCCTTTTAAACTAATCAAACCATTCTGATCCACCATTACTCCTGGTGATTTCTCCAGTACATCTAAGGCAGTGGTACCTGCATTTGCAATTAAAGCATCTACATTGACTACGGTTCGATCAATTTTACGCTCAATAAAAGCCTTTTTTCCAGTGATGGCTACCTCTTTCAGGTCTTTTGTAGCGCCCAACAGGATTAATGCCGGAAGGACAACTGTTGAATTGTGATCCTGCAAAATCACCACTGCGCTCTGGAGGTTTTGATAACCCATTGCGGAGATTCTCAATTGATAACTTCCTTTTGGTAACTGTTCAAAAGAAAACTTTCCATCCTGCTCTGTAAACGTACTTTTCAAAAGACTACTGTCTTGTGCATTAAACAAGGCCACTGTTGCCAGGTCAAAAGGTGCAGTCGCATCTTTCATTATTTTACCTGAAATTCGCCCCGTTCCTGATAATCTGGCTGTAGCGGGCGCTTGGGAAAAAGCTAAAATTTGGGCTGTAATCAGCCATGCGGTCAGAATTACCGCGATCAATACTTTCATTTATTTAAGAATTAAATTGTAGAAAAGCTGTTTTACAGCGCGCTATAACACATTAATTGAATATTTATGCTCCCTATTTTGATTCGTATTCCTGTTTATAGGAAATGATCCAATCCGCACTTTTCAGATATTTCTGTTCATAGCGTTTTCGAACATCTTTCGGAAGTTTTTTGTTATTTAAGAGGAATTGATGCTGATTGATTTCAAAAGACAACTTCTCGTCCTGCTTTACCAAACGGTCTTTTATCAAATCCTTCAAAATGTAGTCTGGCGTTTTCTCATCATAAACCGTTGCCGTAGAATTATCAGAAACAAACTTTTTGGTGATGGTACTTTTTGCATCTGTTGATTTTACTTTTTTCTGAGCAGGGCTTCGCTTTTCATTTTGAATCCTGTTTGTTTCATCTTGAACCCGCTTCTGTTCATCTTGAATCCGCTGCTTTTCATGTTCAGCCCGGATTTGATCAGCTGCTATTTCCTCCTTACTCGCCTCGGGTCTCGCTTGGTTTTCCACTAATTCAGCTTTAATTGCCTTATCCCTTGCTTTATCAGCTGCATATCTTAATTTATCTGCTTCATATCTAGCCTGATTAGCCGCATATTTTTTCGGGTCACCTGGAGACCATTGCTGCTCAACATCAGCTACAAAATTTTCAGTTTTAGCTACGGCATTTTCAGTTTCTAAAACACCTTTTTCTATTCCTTTCACCAAATGTTCTGCGGTCAGCACCCCGCTTTCAATAGCAGAGATCATCTTTTGATAGGCTGGCACTTCTTTTTCAGTGTCTGCTAGGCTTTGACTTTTCAATGCTTCCTGTATTGATTTTTGTGCCGGTTTTTTCAATACGGTAGAAAATGCCATGCTAAAAGTAACCACCGCCAGCAGGGAAACTGCCAGAATGCTCTTCTCCATTTTATTTAAAGTTGGATGGTCATTAGAAACCATTCTCTTTACCCGTTTCACCAATTGATTGGAATCCCCTGAAATCGCCATTGCATAGACTGGTTTATTCATTTGAAACTCTTCACAAGAAACCAGTGCACTGATATAACCTGCTTTATTATTATTTGTATTCAAAACAGCCAGATCATCGCAGCAGCTTTCTCTTTCTTCTCTGATCAATCCACTCAGCCAAGAGACTGCCGGATTAAAGAAAAACAGCAATTCCATGAAACTTTGAAGGATATTCACCAAATAATCTCTTCTTTTTACATGAGCCAACTCATGACATAAGATCGCATCAACCTCTTCTTTAGAAAGGTTATTTAGTAAACCAATAGGGATTAAAATCAAGGGTTTAAAATATCCCACTACCATAGGAACATTCACCAGTCCGGACTGTACGATGGCCACCATTTTATAAATACCAAATTGTATGGCCAATTGCTGCACCCTATTCTCCCAATACGGCCCTGCTGAGCTGATTTTAGTCTGGCGAATTCTTTTGATACTATATAATCCTGCAAACAACTGCACACTTTTAGCGGCGATAACTAAAAGCCAAAGCAGTACAATCGTGCTGGCATAGGAATTAAAGAATGAAAGCGCCTGCTGCAGCCAAACCCAGGGTTGCTGTACCGCAGCAATGGAATCGTTTCCTACGCTATCTTGCGCTGGTAAAGTACCCGAGGACCATGGAAAAGCATTTGCCAGTCGATCCGCAGCAGTAACTACTCCAGTATCAACAGCAGCATCCGCAGATTGCCATTCATAGATAAAACTGGCAAAAACACTTACTGAGAACAAGATCAAGCAAGAAATCAATAAGTTGTATCGTACGCTGGCACTGGATTTATGTGTAAAAACCAATACTGCTGCAGTGAGGAGGGCAAGGATCAGGCCCTGCCAAAGGGAGTGTAACAAGGTTTTAAATATGATGCTTTCCATTCCTGTGGTTCTTTAGGTGATCGTATTTATTTTAATAATTCTCGTATGCTATTTTTCTTCCAGCTGATTCAGCAAAGTTTTAATCGCCTCAAGATCTGCTTTTGAGGTTTTCTTATTCCCCATCAATTGCATCATCAATCTACCAGCCGATCCATTGTACATGGTATCAATAAATCTGTCTAACAGAAAATCTTTAGTCGTCTGTTCTTTTTCCGCAACATGGTAAATGTGTTTCATCTGACTTTCATCACGGGTTAGGATTCCTTTTTCTGCCATAATCTGCATCAGTTTCAGGGTAGAAGTATAATTAACTTCGCGAAATTCATTTAATTTATCATTCACCAAACGAACGGTAGTAGGGCCTTGCTCCCATAGTACCTGGAGGATTTCTAATTCCGCTTTGGTCGGCTCTATTGGTTTTAGATTTTTTGAGTGATTCGTTTCCATAAACTAAAGGTAGGAAAACTTTCGTACGAAACAACACTTAGGATTATTATTTATTTTTTACCTAACTTTCCTTAATACCTTAATGCTCGAATATGAAGGAAAATTTTTTCATCATGGATTCTGATGGAGTTTGTATTTACGTCACCATTGGGATCAATGCCGATCTCCCGGCAAAGCTGATATTAGGATCTTTAAACCTTATTTTACTGGGGGTTATAGTCCTTGCTGTCAGCAAAGGGGTTGTCGCATTGATGATATTCAGTACTTTGTGCGCGATTCTACTGATCAGATTCTCCTTTTGGAATATTTACGGAAAAGAACACCTCGTTATCAATACAAAAACAATGATGTACCAACATGACTACGGTTTTTTCAGGACCAATCCAAAATTAAAATTCTTTCAAAAGGGTCTATCAGTGATTGGGAAAGAGGCCACAAAAGCGGGGAGCAATGCTCAAATCCTCATGATTTTCCAGACTTATAATCACTATGATTTACCAGAAGATGTATACCAGACAGCGCTTCCTATTGCGAAAAGAAATGCCGATCTATTAATTAAGGCGATCAATTCGCTCTTTATTGAAAAAATAACGGAAGACTATAGTCTTCCGCCAATATTTATGAATTAAGCTTTGCGGCTCATGATGGCTTGATAAGCACCATCCCAAAGCCCGATTCTTTTTCTTAAAGATTCCATACTCATTTCTTCGGCAGCCAGCCAATAAGCTTCATTACTGCCACAAAGTTCCGCTGTCATTTCTAAGGAAAGATGGCTATGGTGATCTCCGTCTACTTCTATATGTCGGTCTAAGTAATATTTAAACAAGGAAATCTGGTCAGGAAACTTCTGATTTAAGTCGTTAACCATCGTTAAAAACATGTTTGGAATCAAATCTTCTCTGCCAAAAGTGAAAGTACTCGCTTGGATATGTGCTTGTTTTTCCTCAATCACCTGAAAGGTAAAATCAACAAATTCTCTGGCCTCAGCCGGAGTTCCCGCTGCTTCATAAGCCGCATTCCTTGTTTTTCCTGATTTTAAGGCCTCCAGAAATATACCAATTGGCTTGATATCCGCACCACATTGCTGCATGGCATCCAGATACATTTCAAAATGACTCTTTTTAATCCCCTCAGCATCAACATCTGATTCTTCACCTGCTACAATTTCGTTGATTAACGCACGGGTATTTCCAGAACCAACCGGAAACCATGGAATACTGGTACAGGTCAGGTTAATCTGTAAGGCTTTTAAAAGGGACATAAAATCCCATACAGCATAAATATGGTATTCCATAAAGATCCTTAAATCTTCCAGGTCGTTGATGACGCCGTAAACTTTATGCTGAATGATCTCCTGTCTTAAAGGTTCAATATGCTGCTGAATTCTTTCTAGGGTAGTGTTTGTTTTATTTTCCATGGTCGTAAAAAATGCAAATGTATACATTCATTGCGATGGAATATCCGCAGCCGACAGGAACTTATTTTAATATGACAATATTCCTGACTTCCCTTGAACATTACCCCTATAGGTGCTAAAAAGCGTCATTTACTTGCCTGCAGTGATCACAATAATATCTCTTTTCACATCCATACCTATATTATTTGTCACCTGTTCTTTCTCTTCCCATACTTTGATTACTTCAAAACCTACTTCTTCCAGCAAATCTTTCACCATTTGTGTATCGTACAATTGAAAATCCCATTTCGTAAAGGGCAGCTGTTCCATAAAGTTTTTGTCGGCAAAACCGATACAAAAATAACCTCCTGGTTTTAACGCTTTATAAATTTCCGTAGCGTACGCTTTAGGATCTTTCCAGAAATACAGCGTATTTACCGTAAATATTTTATGAAAGTTGTGGGCAGGAAAATCAATATGTATACCATCCGACAATAAAAAAGCAGCCTCGCCGGCCTTCAGCAGTTCCTGATTGATCCGGCTTGCTTCTTCGATCATTGTTTCAGAAATATCAATTCCTATATACTTTAAGCCCTTTGCCTGTGCCATTAGCATAGTCAGATGGCTCGCATTCCCAGGTCCGATTTCTAATACCTGCTGCTGATCAGCCAGTTTCATGGCATCAATAGTCCGCTTGATCATATTTTCATTTGAAACAGCCATCCGTTCTCCGGTTTTCTTCCCAGCTTCACCATTTGGCGAACTCAACTGACTGCCAACTGCCTTCAAATCGTCTTCATTCCATTTGTTTTCCATAATTGAGCTATTTTAAAATTCAAGGTATCAAAAGAAAAACTCCTTTAGCACCCGATTCGTTTTACAAGATATACAATAGCCAGCAAGAAATAAAACAGCCCATCTGATTTCTAATGAAAATAACTATTTCTGAGCTACAGGAAAAGAAATGAAAATATATTTCTTCCCTCTATACGATGAAAACCGAAAGTATTGCGATATTGCGACCCTTTTTTAACTATAACTATGATGATGTTTTTCCTGGTTGCAATCAATGCAATGATTTTTCTTTTCCTGGCATTTTTACATATTTATTGGGCATTTGGTGGCACCTGGGCATTGGAAAATGCGCTTCCAGTTTGCAGCAGCGGCGAAAAAGCCTTACAACCCGGTAAAACAGGAACCTTAATGGTAGCCCTCGGGCTAGTTATTTTTGCCTTCATTACCGTAGCCAATACTGGTGTAATCGGTAGTTTTATTCCCATGAATTATATCCATATGGCAACTTATTTCATTGCTGGAATCTTTTCATTACGTGCCATTGGGGATTTCAAATACATTGGAATGATGAAAAGTGTGAAAGGAACAGGTTTTGCAAAAGAAGATACCAGAACTTATATTCCTTTGTGTTTATTGATCTCCCTTTTTAGTTTATCCATTCCACTTATGTCTTGTGGAAAATAAGTTGCAACTGATCATTTCATTAATAATGCGGCAATCAACCTGATACCACGTTCCATTTCTTCGGCTTCTAAAGAAGCATAACCCAGTCTCAGTGCATTTAAAGGCTGTTCATCAAAAGAAAACCTTTCCGTAGAAATCACCTGGACCCCAGTTTTCAGCAGCTGTTCCGCGAGTTGAATGGTATTTACAGGTTGCTTAAACACCAACCAAAAGGCAAGCCCACCTTCCGGAAGTTCGTAATCTGCCAGCCCTTTCATATATAAGTCCAGGTATTTGACCATCATTGCTCTTCGTGCTCTATAAATCCCTAATGCCCGTTTAGCATGCTTATTTACCAGACCTTCTTCCATCAATTCGGCGACTGCATTTTCCATTACCGGATCTCCCTGACGATCAATTGTCATCCTTAATGCCGCTAAAGAATCTATAAACGCCTCAGGGCCGGCCACATACCCCACCCTTACCGCTGGAGCGATCAGCTTACTCAAAGAACTGATATAAATCACATTATGTGCCGCCTCATAACTTGCCAGCGGCTGTAAGCTCCTGGATCCGAAATGATAATCATGGTCATAATCGTCTTCCACAATGGCGAAGCCATATTGATTGGAAAGATTTAGCAGCTGCAAACGACGATCTGCCTTCATACTCCTCGTGGTAGGAAATTGATGATGAGGTGTCACATACACTGCTTTGATCGGCTGTAACTTACAGATCTCCTCCAATTGCTGCACGTTGATGCCTTGTTCATCTAGTCCAACAGGAATCATGGTGGCACCTGCATGCTGAAGCACATCAAATGCGGGTCTATATCCAGGATTTTCTATGGCTACAAAATCTCCGGCTTTCAACAAAACCTGAGCGGTTAGGTAAAGTGCCATCTGACTTCCTCTGGTAATACAAATCTGGTTGACATTAAAATTCAAGCCCCGATCCATGCTCAGCATAGCGGATATTGCGCTGCGAAGCCGCTCCTCTCCCCTTTCATTTGCATAGCCCAGCATGCGCCAGCGTGCTTTCTGCTGAAATATCCTTTTATAAGCCCTGGCTAACTCATCCAATGGTGCCAATTTCACATCAGGTAAACCATCATTAAAGACGATTAAGGGTACATCACTGGTAACTTCTGTTGGGCTACCCCTATGGTATGCCGTAAAAGAGAAGTTTTTCAAAGCAGAAATATTGTCCTCATTTCTTTGTTTACGCCTGACTTTTTGCTTAGGGAGTTTTTCTGAAACAAAGGTTCCTTTTTTGTAAAGCGTTTCCAGCCAGCCTTCTGCAATCAATTGCTCATAAGCTAGAACCACTGTTTTTCTATTGACGCCGATGTCTTCTGCCAGAATCCGGCTTCCGGGTAATGGCATCCCCGGCTTTAGTCTTCCTTTGAGAATTTCAGCAATCAAACCATCAGCAATCTGCTGAAAAACAGCTTTATCTGTCCCCAATTCAATGTTTAAAAGGATTTTCCAAGGTCTTAACATCTGGCCCATTAGTTTTACTAAAAACTGGATGATTTTAGTCAGCCAAAAATAAACAAATTTTGCAGTATAAAAAGGAGTTCATATTTCCTTCAATTCATCATTAAATCAAAAAATCATGAGTACAACAGCAAACAACAAACCCTTATCATCCAAAGATTTTCATCAAACTTTTGCCCGTCCAAATTACCAGCGTCCTGAAAAATTCATTCATAAAAATGTAGAACAAGCAGGCATTCATAATCAATTTTCCTCAGAGAGGAAACATCCGGTATTTTTTGTAGACCTGCCCACTAAAAATGTAAGCATGACTATTGGTGGACTTTTACCGGGTCAGCTGACCAATAAACACCGTCACACATACGAAACTGTTCTTTTTGTCATTGAAGGAGAAGGTTACACCGAAATCGAAGGAGAAAAAGTGGAATGGCAGGCTGGGGATGCGGTTTACATCCCGGTTTGGGCATGGCATAGGCACCAGAATAAGAGCGACAAAAATCAGGCAAAATACATTGCCTGTGAAAATGCACCACAGCTACAGCATTTAGGTGTAGCCCTTCGCGAAGAAGAAGGAAGAGATTAATCCTTAAAAACCACCATTAAAACATAATTCCATGCAGAAATCCATATTTAAAGGCATCATTGCCTATCCCATCACTCCATTTAATCAGCAGAAACAAATTGATGTTCCTCTTTTCAAAAGATTAACGGAGCGGATGATCCTAGCTGGCGTACATGCCATTGCACCGCTTGGCAGCACAGGAGTGATGCCTTACCTCAGCGATGAAGAGAAAGAGGCGCTTACGGAAGCGACCATCCAACAAGTTGCCGGAAGAGTTCCTGTGCTCACCGGTGTTTCCAATCTCACCACTGAAAGAACCATTTACCATGCAAAATTTGCAGAAAAGGCAGGTTCTGATGCGGTCATGATCTTACCAATGAGTTATTGGAAATTGAGCGATCAAGAGATTTTTGAGCATTATGAAGCGGTGGCCGCTGCAATTTCTATACCCATCATGGCTTATAATAACCCTGCTACCGGAGGAGTAGACATGTCGCCATCACTGTTAAAGAGACTATTAGAAATTCCAAATGTGACTATGATTAAAGAAAGTTCTGGAGATCTTCAGCGAATGCATACGCTACGCAAAGAGCTTGGAGCGGACCTTCCCTTTTTCAACGGCTCCAATCCATTGGCATTAGGTGCATTTACCGCAGGTGCCAGCGGCTGGTGCACCGCAGCAAGTAACTTGATTCCAGAATTGAACATTGCCTTATATGAAGCTACCTTAAAGAATGATTTAAAACGGGCACAGGAATTATTTTACCAGCAATTAGATCTTTTAAAATTCTTACTGGGAAAAGGTTTACCAAGAGCCATAAAGGCTGGCCTGGAGTTACTAGGCGAAGATGCAGGGCAGCTTAGGGCACCTTTAAAACCTCTTTCAACAGCAGAAATTGAAGAATTAAAAGGCTTATTGCAAGGCTGCAGATTGGCTGCCAAAAGCCATTAATTAGTGTGCTTCTTTTTCTAATGAGTGCTTTTCTTTTTCTCTTTCGCGAACATGATCTGCCAGTTCATAACCTGTAGCTTCTGTTCCTTTATCGTCCATAAACAACAAAACGATCAGAGAGATGATAGGGATTAGAAAAGAGATAAAAAACCAGAACCAAAAGCTTCTCCCCATGCTGAAAGCAAGAATACCGGCTACAGTCTGGGGAATTAATAAAACACAGATGAGGAGTATTTCTGGCATACTTTGAATGCTATGGCTAAAAAAACCATAGCATTCAAATATAAGTAATTTGTCAAATTTATTAATCTGCTTTAATGCATTGAATCGGGTTTACTGTAGCTGCCTTAACTGCCTGAATGGCTACCGTTATCCAGGAAATCAATAAAGCCAATAGCCCTGCAGCTACAAAATACCAAAGCTGCAGCTCTATTCGATAAGCAAAGGTATTTAACCAGTATTTAGTTATGATGTAGCTAACTGGCAGGCCAATCAATATAGCTGCAATGACCGGTTTTGTAAAATCTTTGGATAAAATCATGATGATACTTGCTTCTGAAGCTCCCAATACTTTCCTGATGCCAATCTCTTTCAATCGTCTTTCAGCAGTAAAAGTAGCCAATCCGAATAAACCAAGACAGGAAATGATCATGGCTAATGCGGAGAAATATCTGGATAATACCGCTACCCTGGTTTCCGCCACATATTGCTCCTGAAAGTCCTGATCCAGAAACCTATAATTTAAGGTATAACCCGGATTAAACTCTTTATAGAAGTCCTGGATTCCTGCAATTGTTTCTTTTTCTGATCCGGCCTTCATCTTAATCATCACCCGGGTCAGGTCTTTCTCCGCGTATTTAAAAAACAGGGGTTTCACCTCCTGGTGCATGGATTCGTAATTAAAATCCTTGATCACGCCTATAATCTGATAATCTTCTCCCCAAATCCCAAATGTTTTACCAATTGGGTCTTTAAGTTTCATCACTTTTATGGCAGCTTCGTTCACCAGGACTTTTGAGCTATCAGCACCAAACTTGTCAGAAAAGCTTCTTCCCAGGGCCATTTCCATTCCTAAGGCTTCCACCATATCGACACCAATTCTTCCTTTCTGGAATTTGATGACTTCTTTTGGATCCATCCCCTCCCATTTAAAAGTACCTGTTGTGCCACTCTGATCTCCTAAAAAGGTCCGATCCATTCCAGCAGCTTTAATAACGCCTGGTACCTTTCTAACCTCGGTTAGGAAAGAACCGAAGTTCTCCTGCAATCTTCCTTCTGTTTCAAAGTACATCACATTGTCTTTCTGGTATCCTGGATTGCGGGTTTGTACAAATTCAATCTGTTTATAGATGACAAAAACAGAAACGATAAGGATCACTGAAAGTGTAAATTGAAAAACAACCAGGCCTTTACGCGTCCATAATTCGGCCATGGTGGCTCCCAACTTGCCTTTTAATGCAGCTGCAGGATTAAATCCAGACAAGTATAAAGCGGGATAACTTCCTGAAAACAATCCTGTAAATAAGATAATTCCCAATAAAACACCTGTCATTTTTAAATCGAAATGAAGGCTTAAGTTTTTACCGGTAATGCTATTGAATTGCGGCAGAAAGAGTTCTACACAAAGTAAGGCCAGAAATAGTGACAACACGGTTAACAGGACAGATTCGGATAAATATTGAAAAATCAATGATTTACGACTTGCGCCCATCACCTTTTTAATCCCTACCTCCTTCATTCTCCTCGAGGCTTTTGCGGTAGATAAGTTCATGAAATTGATACAGGCGATCACTAGAATGAAAATAGCAATCAGTGAGAATAACTTCACATAATCAATTCTTCCACCAGCAACCACACCATTTTCATACCTTCCATACAAGTAAGCATCGGCAGCGGGCCTGATGAACAGCCTTCTGTAAGGATGTCCTTTTTTGGCCATAAAATCTTCAATCTTTGCCGCAAATTCCTGGGGATCAGTTCCTTTTTTCAAGAGCAAAAAAGTATTAGGTCCCAGGTTTTGCCATTTCAAATAGGTACCGCCTTTAAAGAGTACATCCAAAGTCACCAGAAAATCAAAATGTTCTGAGGAATTGGCAGCAATATCCTTAAAAACCCCAGAGATTAAGACATGGTTATCGCCTTTTATCTCAGAATTATTCCAAACCATTTCTTTTCCAACCACATCTGTAGTATGGAATAGTTTTTTTGCCAGGCTTTCAGAAATTACGATGTTATTTTTTCCTTCCAATGCCTCCGAGGTATTTCCTGCAACCAAAGGATAGGAGAAGAGTTTTAGAAAATCTTTCCCGACAAATTTACCGCCTGCTTTTATCCCTGGATTATTTCCGGTATTTACCTTACTTTCTGCTAACCAAAAGTTAGGTGAAGTGGTAACTGCCTCCTCTACTTCAGGCATGTCTTTAGCCAGGGCTTCACCAAGCAAACCAGCCGTTGCATCTCTGGTATTGATTCCCGAGGCAGTTTTTTCATTTTCCATCACCTGGTACAACTGATCAGTATGCACATGAAACCTATCCATTCGCAATTCATCCATCACCCAGAGGTAAATCAATAAGGCACAGCAAAGACCGGCAGTAAGCCCTAGCAGGTTAATTAAAAACGAGCTTTTATATCTTTTGAAATTCCGGTAGATCAGTAGCAGATGATGCTTAAACATATTGATAGGTATTTTTGTAGGTGATAGCCAATCTATATGCCAGTCGCTAAATCAGCCTATAAGGCCTAGACTACGCAGTTTATAGAAAAAGCTGTCCATAAGCGGACAGCATACTGTTCAAAAACGGACAATGCCTATTGCTATTGATTTGTTATTTTCAGGGGAGCAGGTAGTTAAATATTACTGTGCTAATGACAATCTTTTAGTTCTGGAAATCAGCAGCCAGGCAAATACTGCACCGGTTAAAGCCATTACTGTTCCTACCCAAACCGGGGAAGTATAATCATAACCCGCAGCCAATGGCAAACCGCCTAAAAATGCGCCTAAAGCATTCCCAATATTGAAACTCGCCTGACTCACTGAAGCGGCAATCATTTCAGAGCCTTTGGCCGTATTGATCATCAGCATCTGTATTGGGGCAGCCACAGCAAAAGCAATTGCACCAGTAATAAAAGTCATCACCAAAGAAAGCGTCTGATTATAGGAAACATAATGAACGATAAATAAAGAAACAGCCATTGCGATCAAAAGAGAAACTGAGGCTTTCGCTGGGGAGAAACGATCCGCCAGTTTACCACCGATAAAGTTACCCACCAGCATTCCTAAACCGGCAAGTACCAGGATGTAAGTGATGGAATCTGCTGAGAAACCAGAAACATCGGTTAGCAATGGGGCAATATAACTATACCAGGAGAACAATCCACCTGTACCAATAGCAATCATCAAAATGATCAACCAGGCTTCAGGAAGTTTGAAAAATGCCAGTTCTTTTTTCAGGTCTCTGTCTTTAGTTGCTGAAAGGTTAGGCATCCATAATTTCAAGCTTAAAAGTGTGATTAACCCTACAATCACTATGATTACAAAGGTGTATCTCCAGGAATAATGGTGACCAATATACGTTCCAAGCGGTACTCCTACTACGTTGGCGATGGTTAAACCGGCAAACATTAAGGAAACAGCCTGAGCTTCTTTACCTTTTCCGGCAATGCGGCTAGCGACTACAGATCCTACGCCAAAGAATGCCCCATGGGGAAGTCCGGCAAGAAAACGTGCAGCAAGCATCATGGTATAATCCGGAGAAAAAGCAGATAAAGCATTGAATGCAGTAAACATCACCATCAACGCGATCAGGATTTTTTTTGGAGGATAACTCCCGGCAATGGCCACTAAAAGCGGCGCACCTACCACTACCCCTAAAGCGTAAGCAGAGATCAAATGTCCAGCCTGCGGGATGGTAATGGCTAAATCTTTGGCAATATCAGGCAAGAGGCCCATCATTACAAATTCTGTAATGCCAATTCCAAGTCCGCCAAGGGTTAAAGTAAGTAAGCTTTTCTTCATCATCAACTGTAAGTTAGTGTAATAAATACACCATGCAAAATTAACTAAATCATTTGCTTTATTTCGTCTTCATTCTGTCAAATAGAATCTGTTTAATTTGTTTTTTTTCAAACACTTTGGAAAGCCACTTGTTGGTATATCAAACAGGTTATCATCGAATTAGATGAGACCACAAAACCCAATCCCATGAAATACAATAATTATCGTAACGCAATTTCTTCATTAACCGCTCATAAAACTGATTCTACTATTCCTGTAGTGGCACTCTTGGCCGGTTTGGCCATTGGGGCTGTCATAGGTGTATTGTTTGCACCAAATAGTGGAACTGATACCAGAACAAAAATAGCTGACAAGGCAAAAGATCTTTCTGATTCGGCAAAGGACAAATTACACCTTGCTAAAAGTAAAATATTATCAGAAGTAGACCAATTGGCCGATTTGAAAGATCAGGTATTTGACAAAGCGAAAACAAAATCAAATGAAGCCTTAAATGCAGTAGGTGACGTTGTAGATCAAGTAAAATCTAAAGCTAAAGATCTGGAATCCGATGCAAAACATACCGCAGAAAACGTACTAAATAGTTAATTCTATCCCCCTTTCTTTCATTTCCTCAAAAGCCCGTTTCTTACGCTGTAAGGTAATGGGCTTTTGCTATTAGGCCCCTGCTGAACTGGAGCTGATTCCGGCATGACCTTAGGTTCTCTTCGGGGTTCCATCCTATTTGAAAGGCCCTTGTACCTGCCTTAATAGGGCCATTAGACCTATCAGGGCCCTATCAACCCCCTACCAGAGACCTACCAATGACTTTATACGTATCAGCACAATAAGGGCTATCCTATACTGGAATAAGTTTACACCAGAGAAGTTAGATACTACTATTAGTTTGTGATTTCAGCACTAGGCAACTTCTTTATCTACGATTTTCTGGTGGTTGAAAAACATCCTGGTGATCGGAATTAGCATCAATCCGCATAGAGCAAAAATGATAAAGGAAACCCTAAGGTTAAAAGCATGAGCCAGATAACCGATCAATGGAGGGCCTAAAAGCATTCCGGTGATCGAGTAAGTGGCAATAATAGAGATGGCCATCCCTGGAGAATATTTTTTTGAGGCACCAGCCAATGCATAAGACATTGGAATAATTGATGCAGTACCAAAGCCCACTAAAGAGAAACCGATCATTGCAGGCCAGAAAACCGGAAAGATAATGGCCAGACTAATTCCTGACACAATAAATGCGGCACTCATAATATAAGTTTTCGGCATTCCGATTTTACCAATAATGATGTCTGATAAGAACCTGGAAGCCGCCATAAAGGTCATAAAGATCAGGTAACCATAAGTGAAGATTTCTACTTTGATGACTTCCTGAAAGTAAATTCCAGACCAGTCGAACATCCCGCCTTCACAAATTGCACACAAAAAAACCACAACCCCCAGGTAAAAAATATAAGGATCTGGTTTGCTCAGGATCAGTTTATTGCCAGTTGTAGCACGATCGCCACTGAGCAGGAACTGATAAGAGTACAAGGTAATTCCCAGCATAATGACCGCTACAATACTGAAATGGAGCTGAATAGACACGTTTAAAGCCAGTAAAGCGGTTGAAAGTGCAATTCCAGCAATTCCACCAATGCTCCAATAGCCATGAAAAGAGCCAATAATTTTCTTTTCAAATTGCTTCTGTAAGGTTAAAGCCTGGGTATTTACGGAAATATTAAAGATCCTGGTGGTGAATGCAAATAGAATTACCGCGCCTACCAGGCTATAAATATTGTGTGCAAAGCCGATTAATGCCAATGAAAATGCATTTAAAGCGTATCCTCCTGCCAATGGCACCTTGCTATTGAATCGGGAAATCAACCATCCAGAGATGGGCAAGCCTAATAATGATCCTATCGGCAGGGCCAATAGGATGCTTCCTAATTCCGCTTCGTTCAAGTCAAATGCCATCTTAATTGTAGGAATTCTTGATGCCCAGGTCGCGAAACTAAAACCGGAGATGAAAAAGAAAAGACTTAGAAAGAAACGATGTTTTTGCTTAGAAATCATTGGCGGAAGAATTATTGTACAAAAGTAAGCAATCATTTTGTACGATCCTTCCCTATTTCATAGACAGCATTGGAATTTCAAAAGAGACTAAATAGAATTATTCTAAATAACTTGCTTTATTAGTGTAAAAATTACACTTTTGCGCCTGGAATTAGAATCAGTCTAAATTGAAATTACTTTACACAACACTCCTATTAATAGCTTCAACGGCTATTTACGCGCAAAAAAAAGCGGTCGTCACTGGAAAAGTGAATGATGAATCACATCAACCTATTGATTTGGTGAATATCAAACTGGTAGAAACCAATCAGTATTCCATCACTAAAAAAGACGGAACTTTTACGATTCAGGTGTCAGAAGTAAGCAATCAGGTGATCCATCTGGAATTCAGCTACATTGGTTACAAAAAGATCAGCAGACAGGTTTTGATCAATAAAGAGCAAATTGATTTGGGTGTCATTACCCTTAAAACACTTGACCTGGGTTTAAAGGAGATCTCGATTAGCGCAAAAAGTAATGGAGAGGGATCTTCCAACTCCTCTATCCTCATCGACAGGGACATGATTGAACAGATTCCTGCACTGAGTTTAAATGACCTGCTGAATTTGATTCCGAATAGAAAAACCAGTCCGCCTTCCTTACAAAACATACAGAATTTAACCTTAAGGGCAGCTTACCCAGATCGGAATAACGGCAGAGATGCTTTTACGCTGAACAATTCCTTTGGGGTTGCCATCATTGTAGATGGTCAGGCGATCAGTAATAATGCCAATATGCAGAGTTATAATCCTGGTTTAACTGGATTATCGGGTTCCAGTATATCAAGTCCCAACAGTTGGGGACTATCTGGTGGAAGAAATCTGGCGTACTCCGGTGATTACGCTTTTGGGGGTACCGACCTTCGACAAATTCCGGCAGACAATATTGAAAGTATTGAAGTGATTGCTGGTGTTCCCTCTGCAAAATATGGGGACCTCAGTGATGGAGCCGTAATTGTGGAACGTCAGGCAGGTGCTGGTCCAGCTCAAATCCGGATGCAGCTCAGAGACAATGCCACTTCCTACTCTTTTTCTAAAGGAACAAAATTGGGTCATGATCTTGGTGCCTTAAATATGGGTTTAAATTATGTCAATTCATTTTCTGACAACAGGGAGAAACTGAAAGCTTACAAGAGAATCAATGCCAATACGATGTGGACGAATTCTTTTGGCCGGGAAAAACAATTGAAAAACACCTTTAGCCTCGATTACGGAAGAAATCTGGATGGGATCAAACAAGACCCTGACGATCCGAAATCCACTAAAACCAGGTTCGACAGCTGGAACTTTGGCATCGGAAACCGGATGAATTACCGCTTGAATGGGAATTTTCTGAAAAACATCGGGTTAAATTTAAAATATAATGAAGGTCATCAGCAAACTTATTCAGAAGAATTGAGGAATGTGGCCTATATTCTATATTCTGAGGCTACGACTACGGGTATTACCGAAGGGCAGTTTGCTTCTGGAATTTATAATGCCGTTTCATTAGTAGATGGCCGTCCTGTGAACCTTTCGGCGAGGCTAGACTTTAATGCGGAATTCAACACGGGTAAAACCGTTCATTACCTATCTTTTGGAACAAGTTTCAATTACAGCGCCAATAAAGGAGAAGGACGTATGTCTGACCCTTCAAAACCAAGGAGCGATGCAACTACAAAAGATACAGGAACATCATTATTCAAATCTACCGGGTCTGAAAGGTATTATGATTTCGGTTTGGCTATGGCCCAAAAAGACATTGGCCTATATGCAGAGGATATATTTAAACTGAAAGTTGCCGGCAGAAACCTAAATTTTCGCACCGGTGTACGTCTGGATGTACAAAATGGCTTTGCTTCCGTTGCGCCAAGAACCAATATCAATTACCAAATGAGCGACCATCTAAAACTAGGCTTGGCTTATGGCATTGGATTTAAAGCACCAGGCCTCGCACAACGCTATCCTGGTCCCACTTTCATGGAAGTTCCATTGTTGGTTTCCTATAATGGGAAGGCGAATGAAAGTATTTATCTCTTGTATCTGGATCGATACGACCCGAGCAATAAGAACCTGAAACCTGCTCAAAATCAAACCTTGGAATTCACTTCAAATTTGAAAGTGAACCGGTTTAACCTTTCTATGTCGGCATTTTACAAAATGGCCAGAAATGGTATTAATACCGTGGAACAACTGCGGGTAGTACCATTACCTCGATATTCAGCAGAATTTTTAGCTGGTCAGCAACCCATCATCACGCAAACTGGTTCAGAAAATCAGCTGCTGACATATTATTCATTTGAAAACAGCTTAAAATCCAACAGCAGCGGGCTGGAATTCATGATGAGTACTCCAGCGATTAAAGCGATTGCCACCTCCTTTAACCTGAGTACCGGCATATTTAGGACCGCAACTACAAATCAGTCGAATCAAAGAGACAATCCAGTTGAAAATAGTAATACCAATCTTAACTATGGCCGCATTGGCATTTACAGACGTATTACGCCGATCACCTATCAAAGTAACGCCCGGATTTCTGCCACCACCCATATCCCACAAATCAGTTTGATTGCAGAGTTTACTGCTGAATTTGCTTTGCTTCAAAAAACAGAGGTTCCAGACAATGCAGGTATCCCAATTGCCTACCTTAACAATGCGCTTGAATACATTGCCATCACAGATTTCAACCCAAAAGACCCTTTATATGGTCATCTGGCAATCTCAAAAAGCTCCTATAGAGAAAGTAATCTTCCCAGAATCATTCCCAATTACCATATGAGTATAGGAAAAGAGATTAAAAAAAGGTTCAAATTCTCCTTCAATGTATACAATGTTTTCAATTATCAACCTACTTATACCACCCCCGGTGGAACCATAATTAATCCCAATCCCAGCCCTACATTCGGCGCCGAATTATCATTAAAACTGTAATATAAAAACTCATGAAAAAACTTGTACTTAGCCTTTTCCTCGCGGCCAGCTTACTGGCTTGTAAAAAAGACAAAACTCCTGGAACACAACCAATAGACATGGACATTAACCTTAGTTTTGACGACCAATCCCTGGGATATACATTACCGCTTGAAAAAATAACTGTTAAAATCACGAATACCCAAAGTAAAGCGAGCATGGAGTTGACTTCAAATGCTTCAGGAAAGGTTGCTTTTAAATCCGTTTCACCAGGGAGCTACGACATTGATGCGAATTTAACAATTTCTGCAGCAGATTATACCAGAATTACCGGAATCCCAACAGATGCTTCAGTGACCTTTAATGCATCCGAAAAAAATAAAAAACTTGATGCTACTTTCACTGGGACATTAGCGCTCAAGTTAATTGCGGGAACACCTGGCGAATGGCTGATCAAGCAAATCTACTATGCTGGTTCCAATACCACCAACGGAGCGATCTTCAGAGATCAATTTCTTGAATTCTATAACAACACCGATCAGGTCTTATATGCAGATAGTCTTTATTTTGCACAGCTCAATGGAAGAGTGTCCAGCGAATCTCCAAATATGAATTACACGTCTACAGGCCAAATGGATTGGAGCAAATCAATTGGTATGGTGGATGGCGCCAATGCGAACAAAGATTATGTGTATGCAAAAACCTTATACATGATCCCTGGTACAGGAAAACAATACCCTGTACAACCTGGAAAAAGTATTGTTGTGGCACAAACTGCCTTAAATCACAAAGCACCTTTCACTGGAAATGATGGCAAAGTAGTTACTGTGAGAGATCCGGAACTAACAATTGACCTGAGTGGTGCTGATTTCGAAGCTTATTATGGAGATATTCTTGGCGGGAAACCGTTTTCATCAGATGTAAACAATCCTCAAGTTCCTAATATTGAAATTCTTTCTTATTCAGGAAATGATATGATCCTGGATGCAAATGGAAAAGACAGTTACGTGATTTTCAAAGTGGATGGGACGCAAAAGGTAAGGGAATGGCCACAATATTTCGAGCCTTTAAAAGCAGCTCCATTGCCTACAGTAAAAAAATACTTCCAGATTCCGGTAAAATACCTGATTGATGGCGTAGAAATTCAGCCGAATATTGCTTCCAGCCGTTTTCCGAAAAAATTAGGTGCTAATGTTGATGCTGGATTCACCTTCGTTCCTAAAGGAAATTACAGTTCACAGTCGGTCATCAGAAAAACTGAGAAAACAGTCAATGGTAGGGTGGTACTAAAAGATACGAACAACTCTACAGAAGATTTTATCTACCTGGAGAAAGCAAATCCAAGAGGTTTTCAATAAAATCTGCTGATCATTTAAATAGCGGTCATGATCGTGATAGTGTTCATGACCGTTAATTATTCCATTTCCCCGATGAAAAAAATATATACGATTGCTTTACTGCTGCAGCTCTGTACGCTTGCTACTTATGCTCAAACTTCAGATTTGACTGCAAGTATAAAGGCCAGGTCATTTGCGATAGATTCTGCAGCCTATAATTTTTATAATTTCGCAAAAAACAAAAGTTTTTTCACGGCTAGTATGCCTGATGGCTTCAATACCCTGAGCTTAGGCCACCAATTGACAAAAGGCAAATTTATACCTTACCAGGAGAGCAGTAAAACGAATGATACTTATTTTGCAACCGAAGGAAAAACTACACTTTCAGATGTCGCCTTATGGGGCGCTTTAGTGTACCATAAAATCAGAGAAGATAGTACCCAATGGGCACATCAAACCAGAAATAACACCACTGCACCGCTATACTATGGCTCGGAAAGGAACGTAAACTACGAACGCTCTGTTTACCAGTTTAATGCGATGGCACAGCGCAATATGATCGGAAAGAATTTACCGCTTGCTTTGGGCATTGATTATCGGGTCGGCGATCATTATTCGACTAATGACCCTAGGGCAAAGCTCAATGACTATCAGTTTAACATGCAGGCAAGTCTGGGTTACCAACTCTCTAAAGGACTATCGTTAGGACTAGGGCTTAGATACGGTTATGGAGAAGAGCGAACAGACATCGCTTACAAAAACAAGCAAAACGAAAATAACATCGATCAACCGCAGTACATCACCCATTTGATCAATGGTTACGGGGATCCCGATATGAAAACCATTAATAGAGTTTTCCACAATAAGCAATCGCGCAAAGGCATTGATACCTACCTTAATTATGATAATCCCAGCTTTGGGAGGTTCTCCTGGTCGGGATCTTACCTTAAAGAAACCCAGAATTTCCTCAACAAATTTCCAGACATTACCTATGGTGATTTCTTTAACGATTACTACCTGAAAAGCTATAAATTTGACCTGGCCTGGAAGAAAAAGTTGTCCCAGTATCAGCTTTTACTGATCGCCAACTACAGTAATTTAGATGGGGAAGATTTCAGCTATAAAGTCAGTGCAAATAATTACCTGTACAACAGGGAACAATGGGGTATAAAAGCATTACTGAGTAAACCTGGTAAGACAAGTTTCAACTATGTACTGGAGCTGAGAAAAGATGGAGAAGAACGTCAGGATGGCTCAAAAGCGAATATTATTTCTTACAATGCGATTAAACCGGGTGTGGGATTTGGCTTCAACAGACAGCTTCCAGGAAGTCAGAGTTTCGGAATGAATGTGAAAGGTGTATATTCAAAAAATATAAATGATCAGTTTGTAGTTCCGATTATTAATGAAGGTCCATTTACAAAAACGGTAATCTACAACGATTACCTCTATAATACCGCTGACTATTTCAGTGGAACAGTGCAGGCAGACTATACCTTCCCCACTTTCAGACGGATTCAAACAGGGATAAAACTAGGTTTTACTTACAACGAGGCTACTCAGTTTAAAAGTTTGGACAGAATAATGGCAACGCTTCCAGGAAACCAGCGATTTTCTACAAACTTTTCTCTCCACTTCTATTTTTAAGATTTTCAGGAAGAATGCTTATGCTGGGATTCTTCCTTCATTTTTTGATGAAGCATTTTGATTTTTTTTGCCTGGCTACGCTCAGCTCTATTTTACTCCTTCTATGTATATTTAAAAACATACATTCATAACCAACTGCTCTTAAGGCAAATAAATAATTATTTTCTAGGTTCTGTTAAACATTTTTTGTGTTGGACTAGTTTATAATGGGCATAAGTCGAACCTAAAAGAAAAACAAGAATTATGGCAACTACATCGAAAACTAGCAGTACAAAAACAGCAGCGAGTTCAAAAGCAAAAAATGGTAAAATGGAAAACTCTGAATTTCACAACTTCTTTATTGACGAGCTGAAAGACATTTACTGGGCAGAGAAACACCTATCCAAAGCTTTGCCAAAAATGCAGAAAGCAGCGACCAGCACGGAGCTCGCAGCCGCATTTAAAACGCATACAGAAGAAACAATGACACACATTGCTACCCTTGAGCAGGTTTTTGAAAAGCTTGGAGAAAAAGCTCAGGCTAAAAAATGTGATGCCATGGCAGGATTGGTAGAAGAAGCAAATTCTATCATTGAAGATACAGAAAAAGGCACCTTGGTACGTGATGCCGCTCTGATTCTGGCTGCACAAAAAGTAGAGCATTATGAAATTGCTACTTATGGCACCTTAAGAACATTTGCAGTAAATATGGGCCATACTGATGTGGCTGAGCTATTGCAACAAACATTAGACAATGAAAAAGAAACGGATGTGGCGCTAACCGAGATTGCTGAAGAATTTATCAACGAGCAGGCAGCGGCTGAATAATTCCGTTTTTTTTTAATACCCCTTACAATTTTAATCCGACCCTTCAGGTTCCTACCTGAGGGGTTCGTTATTTAGGGTACGCAGTTTTTACCCCAGCCTTCCTCCCCATTTATCATGACTAGTTGGCCTAACTTGTCGTTCCCAATCGCTCTGAAAACTCAGTCCTTCTATTTTTCCTGATTTTTTCAGTACAGATTTTGTTTTTCAGAAAAATAGCCTAGTTTTACAAAAAAACTTTAGGGGTGCCTTGCGCTGAGAAATACCCTTTGAACCTGATGCAGTTAGTACTGCCGAAGGGAAAAGTAGAAGCAAATCCGTTTGCCGTCTTTTCATGCCTGTAAAAAGGTCATGCCTATAGTTTTTCCTATTTATCAAAAAATGGAAATAACTGTAAATCAACAAAACTATCCGATCAGCGAAACTTGTTCCGTAGAACAATTGCTGTTAAACGTGCTTCAAATTCCCGTTCAGGGGATTGCTGTGGCCATCAATCAAACCATCATCTCAAAAACGGAGTGGCCCGAACGGCTGCTGCAGGATGGCGACCGACTTACTGTCATTAAAGCCACCCAGGGAGGCTAATCTTCTCTGATCCATACGAAAACACCTTAAAATTTCTAAGCATACTCATTTTCTTCATCAAGAAACCGAAAAATATGAAACACGAAAAGACTCCAGACGAGCAAGTCATCAGCCGCACTCCTTTTCCGGCCTCCAAAAAAATCTTTGTTCCAGGACAGCTTCATGACATCCAGGTAGCGATGCGTGAAATCACGTTAAGTGAGACTAAAATCCACAATGGTTTTGGCGCCACAAAGGTCAACCCACCGGTAACGATTTATGACACCAGCGGTCCTTACACTGATCCGAATGCAGAAATTGACGTCAAAAAAGGTTTACCAAGACTTCGGGAAACCTGGATCACCGGAAGAGCAGACGTAGATCAGCTGGATCAGATTTCTTCTGATTATGGTCAGGAGCGACTGGCAGACGGGAAACTAGACAACCTCCGCTTTTCCCATTTGAACAAACCCTACCGCGCAAAAAAAGGCATGAATGTGTCTCAAATGCATTACGCGAAAAAAGGAATCATCACTGCCGAAATGGAATACATCGCCATCCGCGAAAATCAAAGGATTGACCTTTTGAATGAACAGCTTGGTGCACAATATGGCGTCATGGCACACCAGCATCAAGGTCATAGTTTTGGCGCAAATACACCAAAAGGATACATCACCCCGGAATTTGTCAGGTCTGAAGTGGCTTCCGGCAGAGCCGTGATCCCTTCTAACATCAATCACCCGGAATTAGAACCAATGATTATTGGCCGGAATTTCCTCGTTAAGATCAATGCCAACATCGGAAACTCTGCAGTGACCTCTTCTATCGAAGAAGAAGTAGAAAAGGCCGTATGGGCTTGCAGATGGGGCGCAGATACGATTATGGACCTGAGTACCGGAAAAAACATTCATGAAACCCGCGAATGGATCATCCGTAATTCCCCCGTACCAATTGGAACGGTTCCGATTTATCAGGCTTTAGAAAAAGTAAATGGCAAAGCCGAAGACCTGACCTGGGAAATTTTCAGAGATACACTGATTGAACAGGCAGAGCAAGGCGTGGATTATTTCACCATCCATGCAGGTGTACTGCTTCGCTACATTCCTTTAACCGCAAAAAGAGTGACCGGAATTGTTTCCCGTGGTGGTTCGATCATGGCAAAATGGTGTCTGGCTCACCATAGAGAAAGTTTCTTATATACTCATTTTGAAGAAATCTGTGAAATCATGAAAGCCTATGATGTGGCCTTCTCTCTAGGAGATGGTTTACGTCCGGGCTGTATTGCCGATGCAAATGATGAAGCGCAGTTTTCAGAATTGGAAACTTTAGGAGAATTGACAAAAATCGCCTGGAAGCACGACATCCAAACCATTATCGAAGGCCCTGGTCACGTACCCATGCACCTGATCAAAGAAAACATGGAGAAACAACTGGAACATTGTTCTGAGGCACCGTTCTACACTTTAGGTCCATTGACTACAGACATCGCCCCTGGCTACGACCACATCACCTCTGCTATAGGTGCAGCAATGATCGGCTGGTTCGGCACTGCGATGCTTTGCTATGTGACGCCAAAAGAACACCTGGGTTTGCCGAACAAAAAAGATGTGAAGGATGGCGTGATCACCTACAAGATCGCAGCTCATGCTGCAGATTTAGCCAAAGGACACCCTGGCGCACAATACCGGGACAATGCTTTGAGCAAGGCAAGATTTGAATTCAGATGGGAAGATCAGTTTAACCTTTCCCTGGATCCAGATACCGCAAAAGAGTTTCATGACGAAACCCTTCCTGCGGATGGTGCTAAAATCGCACACTTCTGCTCGATGTGCGGCCCGAACTTCTGCTCTATGAAAATTACACAGGATGTGAGGGACTATGCCGCTAAGCAAGGCCTGGAAGAATCCGAAGCTTTAAATCAGGGAATGGCTGAAAAATCTAAAGAGTTTACAGCAAAAGGAAGTGAAATTTATTTATAAGTGGAACTGATTGTCATTTCAAAACCCAGCTTTTTTAAGGGGGAAGCGCAGCTGATCAACGAACTGTTTGACTTGGGCATGCAGCGCTTCCACCTCAGAAAAGAGGCGTCAGACAGGCGGGCTCATGAGGTACTGCTAAGAGAAATTAATCCTTGTTACCTGGAGCGTATTGCCTTGCACCAGTTTCATGAGCTTGCTGTTGATTTTGACCTCCACAGACTTCATTTTAAAGAAAAG
This sequence comes from Pedobacter polysacchareus, assembly GCF_019802255.1. Lineage (GTDB taxonomy): Bacteria > Bacteroidota > Bacteroidia > Sphingobacteriales > Sphingobacteriaceae > Pedobacter > Pedobacter polysacchareus. The sequence goes on from NZ_JAHYSS010000006.1 coordinate 123,185, forward strand.
GAACGGCTAGAGGGGAGACATGGTGATTTCACAATGAAACCAGAAATCACTTTAAGCACCTCTATACATTCAACAACTCATCTAACTGATTTGCATAATTTTAAATACACATTTTTTGGTCCTGTTTTTCAAAGCATCTCCAAGAAAGACTACCCAGGAATGATTCCAGCAGGTTTTAATCTGCACCAGATTGCTGATCCGAAAAAGCCGCAGCAAGAGGTTAAAAACCTGCCCCCATCCATGACAAAGGTAATTGCTTTGGGTGGGGTTACCGCTTCAAAAATCAGTCAGCTGCAGCAAATGAATTTTGATGGGGCAGCAGTTTTAGGGGCACTTTGGAATGCGCCGGAACAGGCCATACCAAATTTTAAAAAAATAAAACAAGCATGTCAAACCACAGCATAGTGCCATCGATAGACAGACCTTACGTGATCAGCATTGCTGGCTTCGACCCTAGTGCCGGGGCCGGACTGCTCTCCGATATGAAATGTTTTGAAACACATGGCGTGTACGGATTTGGTGTGTGTACTGCGCTGACCGTGCAGACCGATACCGAGTTCCTGAAAAATGATTGGCTGGAAAAGGAGCAAATCCTTGCACAGCTCAAACCATTGCTTGAAAAATTCCCGGTACAGGCCGTTAAAATCGGATTGATCAAAGATCTGGAAACTCTATCCGCAGTTTGCAATTACTTGAACTCATTCGATCCGAAGATTAAAATCGTCCTGGATCCCATTTTAAAGGCCAGTGCTGGATATAGTTTCCACGATTGGGCATCTGACTCGGTTATTTTTAAAAACGTCTTAAAACGCCTGTATTTGATTACGCCCAATTACTTGGAAATACAAGCCCTCATTGGCGCTGATCAAGAGGATCAAAAAGATGTAAAAACAGTAGAACAGCAATGCCTGAGCTGGTCGCTGGACTGCGCGGTTTTACTCAAAGGAGGGCACCACCCATTAACGCCGGGCACCGACTATCTGTTCCACAAAAATGAAAGACTGGAATTCCATTCCGGAAGTCCGGTTGTTTACCCAAAACACGGGTCCGGATGTGTCCTGTCTTCTGCCATTACTGCCCAGCTTGCTTTGGGTCATTCCCTTCAAAAATCTTGTCGATTTGGCAAGCAGTATATCGAGAATTTTTTAAACAGTAACACCAGCCTTTTAGGCTACCATAACTTATGATCGACAGACTACATTACATCTCCCAATCCAACGCTGAAATCAGCCATCTGGAAGCCATCGAACAGGTATTACATGCCGGTGGAAAATGGATTCAGCTGCGCGTAAAAAATAAGCCCGAAAACGAGGTTTTAAACCTGGCTAAAGCTGCAAATGACCTCTGCAAAAAATTTGCAAGCAAATTAATCATCAATGATTTTCCTTTGGTATCCAAGGCTTCAGAGGCCCATGGAACACATGTAGGAAAAAATGATATAAGCATCGTAAACACCAGATTATTAATAGGTAGCAATAAAATAATTGGCGCTACAGCAAATACTTTCGAAGACTTGCAAAACGCCGTTACAGCAGGTGCAAATTACATTGGACTAGGCCCCTTCCGTTTTACGAGCACAAAGCAGAACCTCAGTCCGATTTTAGGACTGGAAGGCTATAAAAAAATCATGGAACAGGTAAGAAATGCCCACATCAACATCCCGGTAATTGCCATTGGCGGCATTACTCCTGAAGACCTTCCGGCACTGCTGAAAACTGGTATTTACGGACTCGCACTTTCCGGTGTTTTAACCAATAAACCAGACATTGATCTGCTCATCAAACAGCTATATCAGGAGCTCCAAAACCAGCCCTCCTCTCACCTCTTAAACCCCAGCGAATCATGTTAAAAATAGCAGACAAAACCTTCCATTCCCGACTGTTTACAGGAACTGGAAAATTCAGCTCCAGCGCCATCATGGAAGCCGCTTTACTGGCCTCAGGATCAGAGCTGGTTACAGTAGCCCTCAAGCGCGTAGATCTAAACCATCCTGCAGAGAATCTATTGAAGCACCTTCATCACCCACAGCTCCACCTGCTTCCTAATACTTCCGGGGTTAGAAATGCTAAAGAAGCTGTTTTTGCTGCCCAAATGGCCAGGGAAGCCCTGGAAACCAATTGGATTAAACTGGAAATCCACCCAGATCCAAAATACCTGATGCCAGACCCGATTGAAACCTTAAAGGCTACAGAAGAACTGGCTAAACTGGGTTTTATCGTACTGCCTTATATCCATGCAGACCCTGTTCTCTGTAAAAGACTAGAAGAAGTAGGAACGGCCGCCGTCATGCCATTAGGCGCCCCTATAGGCAGCAACAAGGGCTTAAAAACCATAGACTTCCTGGAAATCATCATTAGTCAAAGCCAGGTACCAGTAGTGATAGATGCCGGAATAGGCTCCCCTTCTGACGCTGCAAAAGCCATGGAAATTGGAGCAGATGCAGTACTGGTCAATACCGCAATCGCTGTTTCCGGAAATCCGGTATTGATGGCTGAGGCTTTTAAAATCGCTGTAGCAGCAGGTAGAATGGCCTACCTCGCCAAATTAGGTCAGGTTAATTCACAGGCTGTTGCCAGCAGTCCACTAACGGCTTTTCTTGAAGATGAGATTTAACGAAATTTTCCAAAACCAAAGCTGGGAAGAGACCAGCAGAAGTATCTATGCAAAGACTTCAATAGAGGTAGAACAAGCTTTAAATGCTTCAAAAAGAACATTGGAGGACTTTAAAGCCCTAATCTCGCCTGCGGCGGCTCCTTACCTGGAAAGCATGGCAAAATTGAGTCAGGAGCTTACTTTGAAGCGATTTGGCAATACCATACAGATGTATGTACCGCTTTACCTGAGTAATGAATGCAATAACATCTGCACTTATTGTGGTTTCAGCTATGACAATAAGGTGAAACGTAAAACACTGAGCCCTATGGAAATCATGGAAGAAGTGGCTGTTATTAAGGAAATGGGCTACCAGCATGTGTTATTGGTGACCGGCGAGGCCAATCAAACCGTTCATACCGATTACTTTAAAAAGGTATTAGAGCTGATCCGTCCTCATTTCGCACATATTTCTATGGAAGTGCAGCCTTTAGACCTGAGCGATTATCAGGAGCTGACCCCTTACGGACTCAACACCGTACTGGTTTATCAGGAAACTTACCATGAGGAAGATTACAAAAAACACCATCCAAAAGGCAAAAAATCCAATTTTCAGTACCGTCTGGACACCCCAGACCGTCTGGGCGAAGCAGGAATCCATAAAATGGGATTGGGTGTACTGATTGGATTGGAAGATTGGAGAACAGACTCTTTCTTTACCGCACTCCATCTGGATTACCTGGAAAAGAAGTACTGGCAAAGTAAATACAGCATCTCTTTTCCTAGATTAAGGCCATTTAGTGGTGGATTAGAGCCTAAGGTAGCGATGAATGATCGCGAGCTGGTACAACTCATCTGCGCCTACCGTCTATTTAATGAATCAGTAGAACTGTCGATCTCTACCCGGGAATCGGTCAGCTTCCGCAATCACATCATCAAACTTGGCATCACCTCTATCAGCGCAGGTTCAAAAACCAATCCCGGCGGCTATGCGGTGGAGCCGCAATCCTTAGAACAATTCGAAATATCTGATGAAAGAACCGCTCCTGAAATCGCCGAAATGATTCATAAACAAGGCTATGAGGCCGTATGGAAGGATTGGGACTTGAGCTTAATGAAATAAACCCATGGAAAACGAAAGACTTAAAAGATACCACAGGCAAATACTACTGGAAGAACTGGGCCTGGATGGACAGCAAAAACTACAGAAAAGCTCGGTGTTGATCATTGGTGCCGGTGGATTGGGCTGTCCCCTCCTATTCTACCTTGCCGGGGCAGGTATCGGCAAAATTGGGGTAATGGACGGGGATTGGGTGGAAGAAAGCAATCTCCACAGACAGGTTATTTTTCAGCAGCAAGATATAGGAAAAAACAAGGCTACAACTGCTGTGGAGCGACTAAACTTACTAAACCCAACACTGCAGCTGCAGGCTTTTCCTTTCCATATCTCGCCGGAAAATGCAGCCCAATCCCTAGCAGACTATGACCTGATCATTGATGGTTCAGACAATTTCCCAACGCGTTACCTGGTCAATGATACCTGCGTTTCCTTAGGAAAACCATTGGTTTTTGGCTCTATTTTTCGCTTTGAAGGGCAGGTTTCTGTATTCAATTATCAGGGAGGCCCCAATTATCGGAATTGCTATCCGGAAGCTCCCGGCATTCAGGACAGTCCAAATTGTGGAGAAAGTGGCGTAATTGGCCCCTTACCGGGAATCATTGGCAGCATGATGGCCAATGAAGCCATAAAAGTGATTTGTGGTTTTGGCGATGGTCTTTCCGGAAAACTCCTTATCTTCAATGCACTAAATAATGATATGCAGCTCTATAACATTCAACCAGAAAACCGGGTCAGCCCAGACAACCAGGTCCCTAAGCCCAATCAGAAGAAATCCATCGTATACGAGGAAATCTTTCCAAAAGAACTATTGGAATGGGAAGAAAACAAGGTGGAGTATTGCTTGATAGACGTTCGGGAAGCCTTTGAATTCGAGGAAAAAAATATCGGTGGGATTCACATTTCACTGTACGATCTTGAAGCTAGAATTGACGAACTTCCTTTTCAAAGCAGACTGGTATTTTGCTGTACTTCCGGTGCAAAGAGCAGGATGGCCACTAAAATCGTAGGTCCAAAAAGAACAGAGGAACTGTTCGTTATCAGCCTGTTAAAGCAATAGACCTAAAGTTTATATTTCCTTAAGGTCTGTCCGATAATAGCAGAAGAAAAAATAAAGACAATAGCTAGCTAATAGCAACAGACTGTAAGGAACAGCATAGCCTGACAGGATCACAAACATGCTGACAAAGAAGAAAGCCAGCAGCCATTTGAAGTAGCGGTCCAGGTCTAATTTGATCCAGTACAACACCATTCTTAAGCTCATCAATCCAGCTACACCAAAGCCTAGTCCGACTATAAATGGCCAGAACTGCCCATCAGATTTCAGCAGGTAAAATAAGATTTCGGGAATAAAAAGAACCAGAAACACGAGCAGCGTATGTCCCATTCGCGTAATTAACCTGATGGGCAAACTTCTGCTAAAGGACAACTGATCTGTTTCCTGTTTGAGCATCACCTGGATCAGCATACTATGTGCCAGCACTGCGGCCAATATACCAATCAAGGCCACCCTCAGGTCTTTCGAGACATCATTGAACATCCACATCACTACTGTAAACATCGTAAAGGACAGAATTTTACTCAAAAATAGCATGAGTGTCTGCTCCGTAAGGAGGTAGTATAAAGGCCATGTCCAGTAAGGTTTCTTCAATTGGGGGCAAGGGAAGACAAAATAAACCTTGACTGGAACATGGCTATAATTAATGACCCGGAACATATACCCGGATACGGCAGTTAATAACAAAACCATCACGCTGATGATGATTAAAACAGCTGCAAAGGCCTTTTCAGCCAGTCCAACATAAATTAAAGGCAGCACATAAAAAAGTATTGGCAATAATAGTACCGCATATACCTGGAACCATAATATGAATTGTCTTTTTTTTACTGTAGTCGCCAGCAGCCTTAAGAAATGATATTGCTCCAGCTTCATTTGTTTTCTGATGAAAAACAGACATTTGAGGAGATAGAGCGCCCAAAAACAGCATACTGAAGCCAGGATAAAGGGCGAAGCATACACCATAAGCATTAATGTTTTATGGTAGCTCAGCAACTGTGAGGCTTCTACCACACCAAAAGCCAAATAAAAACCAAAGAGAAAAAGATCGGCATGTGCCGCATAGAACTCTTTAATTAAGGTTTTTAAAAGCAGTTTTAGCATGATTGGATCCGACGGTCTACAATTTGAAACACTTGTTTTATAGGCAAATGATTCATTTCCAACTCCTGGTGAGAGGAAAGCAAAAAGGAACAGCCTTTCTCCTGGTAAGTACGAATCAGTTGATAGAGTACCTGCGCAGCGGCTGTATCAATGGTAATCAAGGGTTCATCGAGTATATAAAGCTGCACCTCTCCTACAAATGCACAGATTAAAGATAGTTTTTTAAGCATTCCACTGGAATAACTGCCTACCTTATGGTCCATAAAACTACTCATCCCTAAAGCTGCGATCAGGGACATGGAGGCTTCAGGATTTGCCTGACGAACATCGACATGGTAATTGAGCAATTCATTTCCGGTGATAAAGGAAGGATATTGAGGCTCCGCCTCCGCATAACTGATCATCGACCTATACGCAACCGGCTGATTTTTAAGGCCAATGTCATTTAAAATCAAGCTGCCTTCGAAAGGAGTTTGTCCGGAAATCATTTTAAATAGCGTGGTCTTACCGGTACCATTTCCGCCTTTAATCCAGTAGACACCCTGATCCAGCTCCCATTTCTCAAAAGAAAAGATGGCATGGCTCCCGTACTTTTTATCGATATGGTGTAAGGCTAGTTTGATCAACTTCGTTTATTTTTTGCATTTAGATGTACGTATCATGGATATGTTACTGCCTATATCGCTACCTTTGCAAAAATGCCTGCAAGAAAATGATAGAAATAGGAAGATATAACGATCTAAGAATTATAAATAAAACCGAAAACGGCCTCATCTTAACGGAAGGTGATAAAGAAGTACTTTTACCTTATGTAGATGTCCCTAAAAACATCGAAATCGGAGAGAACATCAACGTTTTCGTATATATGCACAAAGATGGCCGATTGATGGGAACCACCAAAAGACCTTTCGCTTGTGTAGGTGATTTCGCTTACCTGACCGTTGTTGATGATGGTGAAGATGGTGTTTTCATGAATCTTGGCATCGATAAAGACATCTATGTTCCTCAACGTGAGCAGAAACGCCCCATGTTTAAAGGAGATAACCATGTGGTTTATGTGTACCTGGACGAGAGTAATGACCGTATGGTAGCCTCTTCTCGCTTAACCAATTATGTTGAAGATCAGGACATCGACCTGGAAGAAGGCGATGAAGTGAGTTTATTAATCATTGACCGTTCTGATTTAGGGTACAATGCCATTGTAGACAATAAATACATTGGTTTACTCTATACCAATGAGCTTTTTGACCAGTTATCCCCAGGAGAAATCAGAAAAGGATGGATCAAAAAGATCCGTGTAGAAGGTAAAATCGATTTGAGCTTACAGCCAATGGGTTACGGCCACATCCTAGAGAACAAAGACGTCATCCTTGATGAATTAAAAGCCTGTGGCGGTGTAGTTCATTTAGGTGACAAAAGTGCTCCTGATGACATTTACGACCGTTTTAAAATTAGCAAAAGTGCTTTCAAAAAAGTAATTGGCGGTTTATACAAAGACCGTTTAATCACGATCTCTGACCACGAAATCAAGTTATTCGTAGACGAAGAAGCAGATTAACAATAGTTACAGTGCATAGAAAAGCCGGTTATTTATATAAATAACCGGCTTTTCTATTTTTAGCGCTGTATATTTTCCCTACAGATCATTCGCTAATTAGAAGTTAAAACCAACAGAGAAATAAGGCATGGTTGCTTCTTTAGAGAAGCCCAATGTGCCTTGAATCAGGAATTGATTGCCTGGCATGACGTATAATCCGCCACCATAGCCCTGATGCCATCTGCTGCTCGATTCTCCTGGCTGCCATACCCTACCCACATCATTAAATGCTATCATTCCCACTGTTCCTGGCACCAGGTAAGAGGTGAAATTAAATAGCTTCAACCTCAGGTCCAGGTTATGGTACAAGCCTGTTTTCCCTGTGAAACGTCTGCTATTGAAGCCTCTAAGGCTGTTTACCCCCCCAAGCTGAATGTGCTGAAAGAATGCAGGATCTCCTACTGTAGTTCCAGCACCAATTCTGTTGGCAATCACGAGGCCCGATTTTCCTGGGTTCCAGTAAAAGCGGAATTCCGTGTTCAGGATGCCATATCGCTCATCGCCACCATTCACACGCTGCTGTGCGGAGAGGGTGGTTTTCCAGAAAACACCCTTTGTAGGAATCGCGATATTATCACGGGTATCATAAGACCAGCCAGCAGTTAAACCTACATAAAAGCGGTTAGAAAACACTTCCTCTTCTGGGTGTAAAGCATCATAATCATTCAAAAAGCGCTCTTCGTTTTTCTCGCGGCTACTGGTATAATAAGACAACAACAACCCACCTTCTACGGTCCAGGACTGATCTAAGACTCTTTTTAGTTTGATATTGGCGTTCAGGTAATTGTACCTATTGCGGTAATAAGAGATACCGTCTTCCCGATCCTCGCCGTTTGGCAGGTCTTCATCGTGGTCATCTTTTTGATAAATTGTATTGTTTCCTAAACCAAAGAAGTTACTCAGGTTATTTGGGCCCAGCATATTGATCCCAATATTAAGGTCGTTATTGCCAATTACCTTTTTAAAATCACCAGTATAGTCTAAAATAAAAGACTTTCTACCCGTAGAGTAATGTGCCCAGATCTCTTGTTTAGAAGCATAAGGCGACTTTCTGAAGCCTTGTTTTTCAAAAATATAACCTACTCCAAGCTGGATTCCCTGGTCAATATTGTAATTCCCATCTACAAGCACACCTTTCCTATCGTATAAGAATCCGTTTTTATTGAACTGGTTGACTGCCGAATCTCTGGCTAACCTTAGCTTCGCATAACCTTTTGGAGGAAGAACATTGGTCTCATCAGAACGGTCATAGATAAACAACCCTGATTTGTTAGGCACATTTTCCGATATTTTAAACTCATCCACCTCATCTCCACCGACCATTCTTACCTTAATCGGGGATTCATTTTTTCCATGCACATCGAAAACATCCTTTCCACCTAGTCCGAATAAACGGATTTCCTTCGTTACCAGCGGATCGAAACTGCGGTTAAAAAAGCGGCGGCCTTTAGTTCCATCTTTCTTAATATTGAAGATATGGACGCGAACTTTGCCATCTTCCTCTTGCTTCACATCAAAATATTCTGTTTTATCAGAAGCAGGAATATCTACATTAATTGACAGGAAACGGTAGTAACGTAAGGCCAATTCTTCCAATTGATTCCTTCTGGAGGTAAAATTGGTAATCAGCTCCTCACCACATTGTTTAAAGATAGGATCAGGCATTTCTCTGAAAGCTTTCGCGATCAATTCGTCCGTCATTTCCGTCTGCACTAGTTTTACGGCTTCCTTCCAGTCTTCTTCATTCAGTTCATTTAAGAAGTAGCGATCGAAATACCTTTCGTTAAAGTTCCAGTATTCCACCTCTCTGATCGTTGGAGAATAGGGCTGTAAATGGGTTTTAAGCCATTGGTGATTCAATATCCAGGGGAAAACGCCGGATGTTTTATAGAACACTTTATCCCGATCACGAGGTACCGGTGTATAGGTCGTTCCGTCTGGGGTTTTATCTGCAGCCCAGCGCCAATTGTCTTCATGCCTATCCCAATCGCCCAGCAGGAAGTCCAGCAAACGTGCCCTAAGCGTCAGTTTCTGGTCTGCTTTGGTATCATTGTCCTTTTGGATTTTCTTTTGCACCTTCTCTGTATTGTCAGTTTTCTCCTCTGAAGGGGATCTTTCTTCGAATATATAGGCTGCATTGGCAAATTCTTTACGATACGCTCCAAGTCCGGGATCATCAGCAACATAAACCATCTCCGGTTTTGCATGCGGCAATTCCAACGCGGCAGCCAATGGCGGCACAATTAAGGCTGCAAAAGGATGGTTGGTAGAGACCTGATCCTGAGTAATATCTTTGGCGATGGTGGCCCTCAGATTTTCCGGCAAACTCCGGTCTGCGTACTTCTGCACCGTTCTCAGCACCCATTCTTTACCTGTTGGATCTACCAAACGTAAGGAACGGGTTTGCATACCACCACCTAATTTTATGATTTTTAGTCCACCTTTTTCCTTTTGGAGGTCCATGATTCTTAAAGTTACCGGCGTTGCCCATAACTTCCGGTAGCTCTCTCCAAGCCAAAAGCGGTGAAAACTACTTACTTTATCGTATTCAGGGGCGATGGCCACCGTAATAGAGTCTGATTTTAATGTCTGTTGTGCGAAAGTCACAGCAGGGATGGCTCCAAGCGCCATATTCATCATTAGTGCCGCTTGCAGCTCCTTTTTAAAACGCATATTGAATTTATTTAAGCGTTACTCCTATTCTGAGGGCCTTTAAGCCCTCCACTCCTTGCAATTCTTCAATATCAAGATATTCCAGATCATCATTTAAGAGACCAATTCCCTGAAGCGTTTTGATATATCCGGTATATTCTTTGGCTTCCCAGCTGTTGAAATAGACGATAGCGATCTTTCCTGGCTGGGTAATCCGCTCTGTGGTGTCTTTTACATGCGCTTTATCGATGCGTTTTTTGACCATCTGGTAGCGGATGTTATAGCTGCCTTCTACATCAAAACGTTGCTCATCAATCCTAAAACTAATATCGATCACCTTCTCATAGACGAAAATCAACTGGGTAGTTTCCAGTGGCAAAGAAAAATAGGGCGCTAAACTATGACTCGTTTGTGCCACTTCTGCCAGAACTTTCAGTTGTTTCAGTCTAAATTCATGAAGAATTTCCTCTGTAAAATCTGTATTTGGTGCGATAGATCGACCCAGATAGATATCGAATTCGACCCCATCCGTACGGAATTTTTCGAAATAACAAGGGTAAATCGCTTGGATCTCTTTGTTAAATACATCCAGGTGCCTGGTGACTGCCAGATTGATCATTTGAAGGCTTTTTTCGTACCTATCACGATGCTCATAGCTCTTCCCGTCCAAAGCTGTCCATTCAAAATACTCATCTACAATTGGCTTAAGCTCTGGATGCGTTTCTTTTAAATGTACCAAAGCAGAAGGAATCTGCCTTTGCAGGTAGTCTTCTGTTTTGAGAATTTCCCGATCTGTCAGGTCTTCAAACCTAGATTTGCTCCAGATTTCATACTTTTTAGGGAGTTCATCATCCAACGATTCGCAGACCTTTTTCCTAATGGTATCCAGGGTTTTCTGCAACATTTCAAAATGCACATATAAATCCTTACGGACTGCCATATTTCGCAGAATGCTGGAATTCCTGATGTCTACTGCACCATAAAAAGGGTGTACATTCTTAAAGAACACCTGTTCTACCGGTAGATTTCGCTTTTTACCTCCGGATTGGAGATAATGATAAGCAGCTTCGTTAAAACGCCACTGTACAGAAGGCTGTAAAGCCGTGAATTTATCAGTTACGATTTCCGCGATTTCCTGATTGAAATCGGTGATGATATTTTGATATAATTGTGCCAATAAAGGAAAGGCAAGGTCTATTTTAGTGAGCGCATTGCCATTAAAATGACTCGCTTCCTTAGTATATAGCTCCAAACAACCCACCAATCTTGCATTGTAATACAATGGGAACAAGCCATAAGACTTGATTCCTTTTGCCCATAACAAGCTGAGCATCGGATATTTATCCTGTTCATCCAGCGTTATTTCGGGAAAAATCAAGGTTCTAGGCTGTTTCAGATAATCCTGGATCAAGTCAAACTCGTCTTCATCTTTCCAGCCTGCCTCTTCAGCCAATTTGATCAGGATACTCTGAAAGCCTGATTTCTCATTGATCAAAAGTTTATTATTTAGCTTCAAATAAGGCAGCATCCCAAATTCCAGGTGATCAGAGCCTGCCAATGCTTTTAAGGCATTACCGATTTCCTTACCATAATTCACATTTTTGGATTCATGGTGATCAATCATCACATTTTTAATGGATTCCAGGGCATACTCACCAGTTACATCCGTTAAGGTCACAATTGAAATGCCTTCAATGGTAAAGATATCAGGGGGAATGAGCTTGGTTAAAATATCCAGTGTATTGGTTTCATCCTGGATATAATCCTTCATAATATTCAGGTCGTATTCTGGTAATGCTACATTAGCAGTGATGTTCAGAAACCTGGTATCTACGTTTAAGCGATAATATTTAGTCAGTTTTGTTATCGGATCTACAATAGAGTTTACGGTAAACTCAGTTGCTGTTAGGGAGAAGTTATAAAAACGATGCAGTACCATATTATAAAAGGCAGAAAGTACGCTTTTTTGCATTTCCATAGAGGAAGGCAGCGACAGATCGGCTTTTAAGGTACAAGTAGTAGGCTCCAGCAGCACATTATAAAACGCATTTGTCCCATAATGAAAACAAGGCGTCATTGGGGTACTGATCGCCCAAAAATGTTCTTTCTCTTCATTAATGATCGGCGATAAAGCGGTATAAATCAATTCAAACAAGGTATTGTACTTTCGGACATTCTCTATTGGGATAGGGTCTTTCAGTTCTGGATATTGTTTAAATTGTTCAAGTATATAATGGTAGAAGTTAATTTTCGCGGTTTTTTCAGTATTTGCCTTCTCTTCCACGAAAGAGATAAAAGGCTGTAGAGACAGTTTAATTTCAGCACCCAATGGAGGGCGTTCTCTTAAGCCAGTAATACTATTATTCAAATCCAGCGTGATAGCTTGCATTTTTCGTATTTTATTATTTTACCTTTTTAAACTTAAGGATATTTCCATTGGTCAGTTCATCTCCTTCATTAGATATATACAAGTTCATATCGTTATCAAAAGCTATGCCTTCCGGCTGATTATAGATTGAAGAATTCAAACGGTTTACTTGTTTTATTTTCCAGTTTTCATCTGCAATCACCAATAATTTGTTGGCAGAAGCCAGTATATACCACTCTTTAGTCTTCGGATTTTTTGTCAATGCTGAAGGGCTAAGACTTGCTTTCAACTTCGGATTGAGCTTTTTGATCTGCTCCAGGTCAATACTGAAAGTACTTTCAGGAATTAGGCTATCCAGCTTCAAATCATAGTTTAAGACATAACCCGTGGATGTTTTCTTTTTCTTATCTACCGGGCAGGATTTACATAAAACGTACACTTTTTGAGTCTCTGGATCGGCATATAAACTTTCGTACTCCCCTTTAGGAACCAACTTCTTGCTTACTTTCACCTGTTCAGCTTTTTCTTTTACTGTTTCTGAGAAGGGAAAAGAATAAAGGTGTCCATTGCTTTTTAAAACGAATACCTTTTCATTGAAAATGGCGATATCCTCATAATCTCCTTTACTGGCAAAACTCACATTTTTCTGATGCTTTACCCCCCATTTTTGGCGGAAAACGCTGCCTTCTTCATCTTGAATAGAGTAAACGGTATCCGATTTACCTTTATAAAAGGCAATCCCTGAGATTTCCAGCAAGCTTTCAGGCATGTTAAATTTCTCTGGATGTTCCAGGTCATACCCAGCAGGACTGCTAAACTTTGAAGCTACAGGTTTACAGGCATAAAATGCCACTAATGCCACAAGGGGCATGATATATAATAATTTAGTATAGATTTTCTTCATAAAAACGGGTCCATTTATTAGTCATTCAACACTTGTAACAATTGATAAATAGCTTCCTGAGAGCGCATTGCAGGCGAACCTTTGATTGCTTCATTCTCCAATTCAGCAGTAATATTTACCGCCTGAACATTATCTTGAAGCTGCAAGGTAATAATTTCCTGAATGAGACGTTTCAAATCCACGTCATATAAAGGAAAGCAAACCTCAATTCTGCTGTAGATATTGCGGTTCATCCAGTCTGCAGAGCCCATATATATTTCTTGCTGGCCATTATTTTCAAAGATAAAAACCCGTCCATGCTCCAGAAAACGGTCTACAATTCTTCTTACGCTAATATTTTCACTGAGTCCTTCCTTACCTGGAACCAGACAGCAGATTCCCCGGATGATGAGCTGTATTTTCACCCCCGCCTGTGAGGCTTCATATAGCTTGGCAATCAGCACCTGTTCTTCCAGATTGTTCAATTTGAGGGTAATACCAGCGGGTAACCCCTGCTGAGCATGCTCGATTTCTCGCTGAATCAAGCCCAGAAAGCGCTGATGCAAATTAAACTGTGCCACTAGCAAATGGTTAAATTCCACTGGCTCTTCCGGTACCGCGGTCTTGTCTTTTCTGCTTAAAAAGTCAAACAGGGATTCCAATTCCTGCAGCATCGGCTGATGGGCAGTCAGTAAAATATGATCGGTGTAAAACTTAGCTGTACTTTCATTGAGGTTTCCGGTGGCTAATAGCCCCAGGTATTGATGTTCCCCTTTGATGGTTCTTTTTACCAGTGCCACTTTCGCATGTACCTTCAAATCTATACTGCTATAGATGATCTTCACCCCTGCGGCTTTCATTTGCTTAGCCCATTTGATGTTATTGGCTTCATCAAATCTAGCTTTCAGCTCTACCAGTACCACTACCTTCTTCCCGTTTTTCGCGGCAGTCATCAAGGCATTTACAATTCTGGAATTTCGCGCTACCCTATATAAGGTGACATAAATCTCTGTGACATTCACATCATTGGAGGCTTCATTGAAGAAACGCAATACCGCATCATAGTTCTGATAAGGTACGTTTACCAGGATATCTTTATGAAGAATATGGTCAAATAAGGTTTCCTTTTCCGCAATCTTTACCGCTGCTGATGCTGGCCATTTAGGGTATCCAAAAAGCTTTTCATCTAAAGGAAAAGCACTGAGGTCTTTCAGGTTATGATAGGCCCCTCCCTGCACTACTGCGGCTTTTTGCAGATTTAATGCATAAATCATCCGGTACAAATTCCTCAAGGGAATTCCTGGCTCAAAAAGAAAACGGGTGGCAAAGCCAAAGTCGCGGGTTTCGAGCTGTTTTTCTAAAGCAATGGTGATGTCTTCGGAATAGTCCTGTCCTATTTTCAAAGCCGCATTGCGCGTGATTTTAAGGTTAAAAGCCCCCTGGATCTCATCATTTGGAAATAAATAGGCTAAGTTATGCTTGATGATATCTTCTAAGAACACCACGTATTGTGCCCCCTCCACAGGAATTGCATACAACCGCTGTAGATCTTCAGAAGGAATGCTGATCAGCTCCATGCGCTCTTCCGCCTCAGCGTTCCTCAAAATCACCACCTGATACAACTTGTTGTTTTCGGCAAAGAACGCTGTCAATCCATGGTCAATACATTCAGAATGAATATAGGCCAGGACTTCATTAAAAAACAGTTCGGTTACTTTTTCAGAAATTGCCGCTGGAATGGGTTGATTGTAGAGCCAATATACCTTCTGAGCTTCCAATGCCGGTAGAATCTGCTGACTGATGATTTCGCCATAACGCTGTTGCTGCTGGTCTATCTTCGCCTTAGCCAGCTCATAATCCCACATCATGACCGGCATCCTTACCCGATAAAATTCGTCAAGATTAGAAGAATAGATGGCTAGAAACCGGATTCTTTCCAATATAGGTACTGCTGCCCGGCTTGCTTCCATGAGCACGCGTTCATTGAAACTTAGCCAGCTTAAATCCCGGTTAAAATAAATAGCAGACTCCATAACAGGTTATAAGGTCACTAGAACTGAAGCCGTAATAAAGGCCAGCACGGATGCGATAATCCCAAACATAAACACATTATAGGCAATTCTCAATAAACGGTATTTACGGCCTAGAACTACCCCCTGCGCGTATAAATCACGGATTAAACTGCCATAAAGAAACTCACGGTCGTCCATCATTTTTAGCATTCCGCCTTCATAATCTGGCAGCGACATTCTATAAAAATTACCAAAAAACAAAAGGTTCACGCGTTTCTGAGCAATGTCTTCCGGTGTGAAAACTCCTTTAGGAATAGATGGGCGTGTTGCCAAAATAGAGAATACCATTGTCACCACACAAATGATGAGTAAAATCAAGGTCGGAATGATTAAATGTGGGTTATCTTCCAATTTCCTGAGCAGAATACTCAGGATGACCGATAAAATAATAGAATTGGTAGAAATCATGATGTGCGCCTTATTATCCGCCATATCACTCAGCCTCTGGTGGTTTCCAGAAGTGATCCTGAACATGGTTTCAATTCCTTTATCGGGACGGTCACTCTTTTTCTTTTTTTCTTTTTTTATCTCCAATGGGTTGTTCTTTTCTGTTAGCAGCGGGGGATTCCCGGTATTTAACACCGCAGGGCTATCCGTTGTTTTATGATTTGCTGCTGCTGCTTTACTTTCCAGCGCTTCCAGGTTTTCTGCTTTTTTCGCATTCAGCAGGTTCTGACAATAAGTAGTGTGGTAATGGTGATTTTTAAACAATTGTATCGTTTTTAATCTCCATTCATCTTTATCCAGTGCCCTGGCACAGAAAGCTTCCGCTTCCTTACGCATCAGTTTATTTCTTTCCTTAAAAGAATCACTGCCCAAATGATACAAATCGGCATCACAAACAATCTGTTCCAGCAGTCCATTTGGCTGCTGAGGCATTTTGGTGGCCATGATACAGTTCACAATTTTAGTACTGATCTCCTCGCTGAGTCCCTTTTCTTTTAAGAATTCAGCGGCAAGACCTGCTCCACTAGCCTCATGATGTGCACAATCAAAGAAATATCCCAGATCATGAAACCAACTGGCAGAAGTAACGATAAAGAAATCCTCATCTGAAAGCTGGTAATGATTAGCAATTTTGATGGCGTTTTCGACTACTTGTTCCGTATGATTTAAGTTATGGTAGATCAATCTCGAGTCGGTTTTTGCCTGAAAAATGCTGGCTACGTGTAGTCTTAACTGATCTAATATTTCCCTATAATTCATGAAGTGTATTTTTGTTTTTCAATAATAAAACAATTTGTCCTATTTGTGGTTGAAGATATAAATATGAGAGTTTTAATTCTCATATTTAATAGAAAGTTTAAAAGATGTCATTACGAAGGTTTTTCTGATTTATATCAGGGTCGAAAGTGATGAGCATCATATTTATACTTGGGGGGAAGGCTGAACTTTGAACACATCAATTTGCCCCTATGATCCTACAAAAAAACATAGCCCAGGACACCCAATGTTACCATTGCGGTGATGATCTTCCAAAAACGCCCTACCTGCTGGACAGCAAGTCTTTCTGCTGTCTGGGCTGCAAAGGCGTCTATCAATTGCTCTCTAATCACAACCTGGGTAACTACTACGCGTACAACGATGTACCTGGACAAACACAAAAAAACAAGCATACTCATTTTGAATACCTGGATGAAGCAGCAATTGCTGCGAAATTAGTGGATTATACGGATGAGAAGATGAGCGTCATCACGCTTTATATTCCAGCCATCCACTGCAGCTCCTGTATCTGGCTGCTCGAGCACCTGCATCAGATCAATCCTGCCATCATTCAATCCAGGATTGATTTCTTAAAGAAACAGGTGGTCATTACCTTCAAAAACCAGGAATTATCATTGCGTAAACTGATAGAAATTCTGGCCTCTATTGGTTATGAGCCCCTCATCAGCTTACAGGATGTGGTAAAAAAACAGCAGTCAGACCATTCGGAGGGCCACCTGATCCGCAAAATTGCGGTAGCTGGTTTTTGCTTTGGCAACGTGATGCTACTGAGCTTCCCGGATTACTTCGGACTGAGCGACCTGGAACAAGAATTCAAAACCTTTTTTGGCTGGTTAAATCTGGCATTTGCGATACCTGTCGTATGCTATAGTGGGCGAGATTATTTTACCTCCGCCTGGACCAACCTTAGAAATGGCATTTTAAACCTTGATTTTCCATTGGCTTTAGGAATTGCCGTCATGTTTATCCGCTCCATAGTGGAAATTGTGGGCAATACCGGGGCTGGTTTTGTAGACACCCTCTGTGGGCTTGTTTTCTTCCTGCTGATTGGAAAATGGATGCAGCACCACACTTATCACCATCTATCCTTCGAAAGAGATTATCGTTCATATTTCCCCGTTGCCGTCACTTTGATTGAGGAGGATAAAGAAAGGCCACTCCCGCTGAATGAATTAAAAGTTGGCAACAGGATTCTGATCCGCAGCAATGAAATTATTCCGGCAGATGCCATCCTCTTAAAAGGAGAAGCAGAAATGGACTTTAGCTTTGTCACCGGCGAATCTTTACCGGTCAACAAAGTATTGGGAGAAGTTGTTTATGCGGGTGGAAGGCAATTAAAAGGTGCTATAGAATTGGAGGTCGTTAAACCGGTTTCACAAAGTTACCTGACCCAATTGTGGAACAACGAGGCTTTTTTCGGCGAGAAAACCATGATCAGAACCTTTGCCGACCGCGCCAGCAAATATTTCAGCATTGTATTGCTGAGCATCGCCATTGGTGCCGCTGCATACTGGATGTTACAAAATGACACGACTAAAGCGGTGGCCTCTTTTACCGCGGTGCTGATCATTGCCTGCCCTTGTGCCTTGGCTTTGAGCTCCCCATTTACCCTCTCCGCAGTACTGAGCATTTTCGATAAGAACAAGTTTTACCTTAAAAATACGGCGGTCGTAGAAGAACTGGCGCGCATAAATACGTTTGTATTCGACAAAACCGGTACGATTACCAATCCTGAAAACACAGGCTTCACCTTTGAAGGACACATTACCGAAGAAGAAAAACAATGGGTAAATGACCTGGCGAGGAATTCTGGACATCCTTTAAGCAGGGAATTGGTGAAATGGCTGAACAGGCCTTCCAAATATACTGCGGTTAAATATATGGAAAAGGTAGGCCGTGGAATTTCAGGCATGATCAATGGCCAGGAATTGAAACTGGGCAGTGCCTCTTTCCTTGGTTTGAAAATGGATACACCAGCACAAGGTGCCGTAGTTCATATTATTATCAACAACAGATACCTTGGCTTCTTCTGTTCTACGCAGCAATGGCGGAATGGATTTAAAGAACTGATCTTTAAACTGGGTAAAGATGCAGATTTACACCTGTTATCTGGTGATCAGGACCAGGACAAGCAAACCCTGATTCCATTCTTCCCGAGAGCACAGCAGATGCATTTCGCTCAAAGTCCGCAGCACAAGCTGGATTACATTCGCAATCTGCAATATTCCCGTAGAAAAGTCCTCATGTTTGGTGACGGACTGAATGATGCAGGCGCATTGAAACAAAGCGATCTGGGGATAGCGGTGACGGATAACATCAACAATTTCTCACCAGGCTGTGATGCCATTCTCGATGGTGCGAGTTTTCAAAAGATACCTATGTTTATCAAACTGGCAAAAGATGCCGTAAAGGTGATCCACATCAGCTTTGCCATCTCTTTGACCTATAATGCAATAGGCCTTTACTTTGCCGTTCAAGGCATGCTTTCTCCACTGATTGCAGCGGTATTGATGCCCATTAGCACCATCACTATTATTCTGTTCACCAGCATTGCAGTCCGACTGTACGCTAAAAAAAATCAGCTCTTATGAACATCCTCTACCTCTTGATCGGCTTTAGTATTTTATTGGCATTGATCTTTCTTGCGGCATTTTTCTGGGCAAGTAAAACGGGTCAGAATGACGACACGTATACCCCTGCCATCAGAATTCTGTTTGATGATGACGTTCAACAGAAAAAAGAGGAGATAAAAAGTGATGAAGATCACGTATAGCCACAATTGATGTCATTCTGTACCTAAGCACACCGACCTAATTTTACATCCATAAACAAGCAATCCAATTTTTAACATGACTGAAAAATTTTACTACGACAACAAGATCGTCAGGAACTTCGCAGTAGCCACCATTATATGGGGCATCATCGGAATGACGGTCGGATTGCTCATTGCCATGCAGCTCTTCAAACCTGCATTAAATATGGGCTCCCAGTACACGACTTTCGGCCGCATCAGGCCACTACACACTAACGCAGTAATCTTTGCTTTCGTAGGGAATGCAATCTTTATGGGTGTTTATTACTCTTTGCAACGACTCCTCAAAGCGAGGATGTTCAGCGATGTCCTCAGTAAAATACACTTCTGGGGCTGGCAGCTGATCATCATTTCTGCGGTCATCACCCTTCCTTTAGGATTCACGTCCTCCCATGAATATGCGGAGCTGGAATGGCCGATAGATATTGCCATTACATTAATCTGGGTTGTATTTGGGATCAACATGTTTGGAACCATTATCAAAAGAAGAGAGAAACACATGTATGTGGCCATTTGGTTCTACATTGCAACTTTCGTCACCGTTGCAGTTTTACACATTGTTAACTCTTTCCAGCTGCCGATATCAGCGTTTAAAAGTTACTATTTATACGCAGGTGTACAGGATGCGCTGGTACAATGGTGGTACGGACACAATGCGGTGGCTTTCTTTTTAACCACTCCTTACCTGGGAATGATGTATTATTTCCTACCTAAGATGGCAAATCGTCCGGTTTATTCTTATAAACTGAGTATTCTCCATTTCTGGTCATTAATTTTCATTTACATCTGGGCTGGGCCACACCATTTATTATATACGTCTTTACCGAGCTGGGCACAATCATTAGGGGTTGCCTTCTCCATTATGTTGATTGCCCCAAGCTGGGGAGGGATGATCAATGGATTGCTTACCCTTCGTGGTGCATGGGATAAAGTAAGGGAAGATTCCAGACTGAAATTCATGGTTGTCGGGATTACCGCTTATGGTATGGCCACCTTTGAAGGACCAATGCTTGCTTTAAAACAGATCAATGCCATTGCCCACTATACCGACTGGATAGTAGCACACGTACACGTTGGTGCATTAGGCTGGAATGGTTTCTTAACCTTCGGTATTTTGTATTGGTTGATTCCAAGAATCTACAGAACAGAACTATACTCTAAAAAACTGGTTTCTTTCCACTTCTGGATTGGAACATTAGGGATCATTTTCTATGCGGTTCCTTTATACTTCGCTGGTTTCACACAGGGATTGATGTGGAAAGAATTTACAGAAGATGGCTTATTACGTTATCCTAATTTCCTGGAAACCGTGATCCAAATCCTTCCAATGTATGTGCTTAGGGCTATAGGTGGTGCGTTGTACCTGATTGGTGTGATCGTGATGACTTATAACTTAATCAGAACTGTTCGTTTAGGTAAATTATTGGCGGATGAGCCTGCAGAGGCGATGCCATTGCCAAAAGACTATGTTCCTCAGGGATCTGAGAAAAAATTCCACAGGGTGCTGGAACGTAAACCAATGGTTTTCATGGTACTTTCCTTAATTGTCATCCTGATTGGTGGTATGATAGAGATGATGCCGACGTTTACGATCAAGTCGAACATTCCAACCATTACCAGTGTACAGCCTTATAGCCCGCTGGAATTACAGGGACGTGATTTATACATCCGTGAAGGTTGTGTGAGCTGTCACTCTCAAATGATTCGTCCATTCCGCTCTGAAACAGAAAGATATGGCGAATACAGTAAAGCAGGAGAATTTGTGTACGACCACCCACATTTATGGGGTTCAAAACGTACAGGGCCTGACTTACAGCGTGAGGGTGGTAAATATGGTAATGCATGGCATTTTAACCACATGCTGGATCCACAAACGATGTCGCCGGGAAGTATCATGCCTCCTTACGAATGGCTGATCACTCAGCAACTGGATACCACCACTACCATCAGCAAGATCAATGCGATGCGCACTTTAGGTGTTCCTTATGAAGAAGGTTATGAGCATAAAGCGAACCGCGACCTGGACAAACAGGCCAAAGCGATTGCTGCAGACCTGAAACAAAACAACATCAAAGTAAAAGATGATAAAGAAATCATTGCGCTGATTGCCTATCTGCAACGTCTGGGAATGGACATTAAAGCACAATAACCTAAACAACAACACTATGTTTAAGCAATTTTTAGATCAAGTAGATGGAAGCCAGGTGTATTTAATCACCTCCCTTGGCATATTCCTGCTCTTTTTTATCCTGGTCGGCATACTCTTGCTGACTATGAAAAAAGAGGAAATAAAATATATGAGTGAGTTACCTTTAAAAGACGATGTACAATGACTAATTTACTAATTTGGGCCCTATTCATCACCGCAGTGATCATGCTGGTGGTTTCCCTGCTGGTTTTGAAAGTCATCAAAATCTACGTGAAGGAAACCCTGCATCCTACCCGATTCGCTTCTGAAGAAGAAAGGAAAAAATACTGGCTGGAAGAAGAGCGACGTGCTGCTGAAGCCGCCGATAAACCTTCTTTCTGGACTAAGTTAATGGGATTGAGGCCAATCTCTGAAGAGAAAGACATCATGATGGAGCATAAATTTGATGGCATTGCGGAACTGGATAACCCTACTCCTGCCTGGTTTATGGTACTATTTTATGGGACAATCATTTTTGCCATCGGCTATATGCTCAACTACCACGTATTTGGCTGGGGCAAATTACAGGAAGAAGAATATGCGATAGAACTCCGTCAGGCGGAAGCAGATCGCATTGCATTCCTGCAAAAACCTGGCTCAGGAGGTCCGAAAATCAATGAGAACAACATGGAGAAAAGTGACGATCCGGCAGTGATCCAAAAGGGAGCTGCGTTGTTTAAAACGGTTTGTACCCCTTGTCATGGAGAACATGCAGAGGGTGGTGTAGGTCCCAATTTAACAGATGAGTACTGGCTGCACGGCGGTACACCAAAGGACATTTTCAAGACCATCAAATATGGTGTTCCTGAAAAAGGAATGGTGGCCTGGGAGAAATCTATGAATGCCCAGCAAATCTCAGACATTACCAATTATATCCTTTCTATACAAGGAAGCAATCCTGCTGGCGCGAAAGCACCACAGGGCAAAAAAGATTAACATGTCATCACAAAGCCCAAGTCACTTCAGAGATCAGATCTCCACTTTAACCGACGACGGACAGCGCCGTAAATGGCTCTATCCGAAAGTCATTAAAGGTAAGTTATATCAGTACCGCTCGGTGGTCAGCTATTTTTTCCTGACCTTACTATTTGCCGCCCCATTTATTAAATTAAATGGGGAGCAATTGGTGCTGCTTAATGTTTTAGAGCGGAAGTTTGTATTCTTTGGGGTAATTTTCTGGCCCCAGGATTTCTACTTATTTGTATTGGCTATACTCACCTTTATGGTGTTTATCGTCTTGTTTACAGTGGTTTTTGGCCGGGTATTCTGCGGATGGGCCTGTCCTCAAACGATTTTCCTGGAGATGGTATTCAGGAAAATAGAAATCTGGATAGAAGGCGACGCTAATAAACGGAAAAAGCTGGATGATGGCCCGCTAACCAGCGAGAAGTTTTTCAAAAAAGGATTCAAGCATTTCCTTTATCTATTGATTTCCTTTTTCATTGCCAACATCTTTCTCTCCTATTTAATCAGCTCAGATAGCCTGATCAAAATCATTACAGAACCGGTATCCCAGCATTGGAGCGGATTCATTTCAATCTGTGTATTTACCTTTGTTTTTTACCTCGTTTTTTCCAGAGTGAGAGAACTGGTGTGTACGGTAGTTTGCCCTTATGGACGTTTACAAGGGGTATTACTGGACAACCAGAGCATCATTGTGGCTTATGATTACGAACGTGGGGAGCCTCGTGAAAAACGGGTAAAAGGAGCGGTAAACACTGGCGGAGACTGCATAGACTGCAAGCTTTGCGTACAGGTTTGCCCTACTGGAATAGACATCAGAAACGGGACACAGATGGAATGCGTCAACTGCACGGCCTGTATTGATGCCTGTGACATGGTGATGGAAAAAATTGAGCGCCCAACCCGCTTAATTGGCTTCAAATCAGAGGATGAGATCAAAACGAAACAGCCTTTTAAACTGAACAAAAGGGTATATGGCTATGCTGCTGTTCTGGCATTGCTGATCGGCGTACTCTCCTATCTTTTGATCACAAGAACAGCCGTTAAAACCACCATCCTGCGTGCCAGTGGAACTTTGTATCAAATGAGGGATAAAGAAAATGCGGTGAGCAATTTATTCAATGCGGAGCTGATCAACAAGACCAGCAAATCACTGAAATTTGAAATTGTACCGGATGATCCAGAGGTAAAAATTCAGTACATCCAAAAACAAGACACCATTGCTTATGGTGGTGTGGCAAAATTGACGTTTTTTGTCATTATGCCGCAAAGAAAATTAAAAACATACAAATCAGATATTGGTTTTAAACTGGTGTCAGATGGCAAGGTGGTAGATACTTTTGAAACGACCTTCATCGCACCGCTTAATGATTAAAGAAATGAAATGGAACTGGGGAACGAAATTGGTGATTGGTATGGCTTGCTTTATGAGTTTTATCATCATCCTTGCGGTAAAGATGTTTAACAGCGCTCCCGATGCGCTGGTAGACAATGATTACTATGAGAAGGGACTGGCTTACGACAAAGAATACCAGCTGAAAGAACAGGTAAAAACCGACCATGCCAAACCTGAGATACAGGTAGGTACCGAAGCGATTGTCCTGACTTTTAAAGCCCCTGCTGAAGGCAAAGTGAGCCTGGTCCGCACGGCAGATAAACGAATGGATAAAATGATTCAAATCAATACAGATGAGCAGTACCGCGCTGCAATTCCTTTAACAGGGATTGCTAAAGGCCGCTGGAAACTGATCATCAAATGGAATAGTGCAGGTAAATCCTATATGGATGAGCAGGAGGTCATGGTAGAATGAGCAACGAAAAGCTTGCCTTCATGATTGGATTGTTAGGGAGCGTACATTGCATTGGCATGTGCGGTCCCCTTGCCTTTGCTGTCCCCTCCTTAAAACAAGGATGGGCTTTTCTGGTATTGGACAAATTACTTTACCAATTAGGAAGAATTGTTTCTTACTGCTTCTTAGGACTGGTGATTGGCTTAATCGGACAGCAATTATGGATGGCAGGCTTACAGCAGGTCATCAGTATTTTTAGTGGAATCCTCATTGTGATGGCTGCCTGCTCCAGGTTGTTCAAGATTCAAATGCTTAAAAATACCCCTTCGGTATTGCTAAAACCCTTCCATCAATTATTTGGCTATGCACTAAAGCATAAAGCCAATCATTTGATCATTGGCGTCATCAACGGCTTTCTACCCTGTGGCTTCGTTTACCTGGCCATGGCAGGAGCTTTAAATACGGGCAGCCTAACTGGCTCTGCCATTTATATGTTCTGGTTTGGGCTAGGCACCCTACCCCTCATGTTTATCGCTACACTCAGTATCGGTTTTACCGGTGCATTGGTCCGTAAAAAGATCAACCGCGTGATTCCTTATTTTATGCTTTGTTTGGGAGTCTGGTTTATATTGAGAGGAATGGAGTTAAACATTCCCTATTTAAGCCCGTCACCAACTGAACAAGGGGCTCCTGAATGCAGGTAGTCCCCCAAATCATCGTAAATTAGTACCCTCATGACAGTTACTCCTACAAAAAGAGATATTAAAGATCAGGAAGACATCCGTTTTCTAGTGATTGAATTTTACAATAAAGCCCTCACAGATGAAGTGATTGGCCCTGTATTTAAGGCGGCAAATTTCTCTTTAGAAGGACATATTCCGGTAATGGTGACCTTCTGGGAAACGATCTTATTGGATGTGGTCACTTATAAAGGAAATCCAATGCTCAAGCACATTGCTTTAAATAAAGAAGTCCCTTTACATGGAGCACATTTTGACCGCTGGATGAAAATCTGGGAGGAAACTATCAGGACTAATTTTGAAGGATCTGTAGCGGATCAGGCGATCTCCAGAGCCTCTTCCATCGGACAATTGATGCAATATAAGATCAAACAGGCGACTGCTCCAAATGGCCTATAAACAAGAAATTGGCGACCGCTCATCACGGTCACCAATTCTGACATTTGAGACGTAAAAACTAATATTTTTATCCGGTAAGGCTGAAAAGTTCCGTTTTTGGTTGATCTGCCCAGTATCTATAATCCAGCGCCATGCAGATGTTTCTTAAAAACCGCTTGCCCAATGGCGTTACCCGAAGATGATCTGCCGACAAGAACACCAATCCATCCAGTGCCAGCCAGCGCATGCGCTGTAAACCTTCAGAAAACTCAGGAGAATTGGCTTCCTCCTCTGTCCAGGAAGTATGTCCTTTACACATGATATTCAAAATATGCTGACGGGTAATCCTATCTTCTGCATTCAGTAAATGGCCCTTTACCACAGGTAATTTACCTTCATTCACTATCGTTAAATACTCTTCCACCGTTTTCACATTCTGTGCAAATGCGGTCCAGGTATCACTTATAGAAGATACACCTAAACCAATCATCAACTGACTGTATTGATGGGTATAGCCCATAAAGTTCCGGTGCAGTTTTCCTTTAATTTCTGCCTCATACAAACTGTCTGTAACCAATGTAAAGTGGTCCATTCCCACATCCAGGTATCCTCCTTCTTTTAGCTTTTTACAACCCAGCTCATACAGTTCCTGCTTTAATCTTTGAGAAGGAAGATCCAGTTCTGTGTACCTTCTTTGCCCTGGTTTAACCCATGGAACATGGGCATAGCTGTAAAAAGCAATCCGGTCTGGTTTCAATTGCAGTACTGAATCCAGTGTATCTGAAAGCCCCTGAATCTGTTGGTGAGGGAGACCGTAAATCAGGTCGTAATTGATCGAGGTATAGCCTAAAGCCCTTGCTTTTAAGGTCACTTGCTCTACTTCTTCATAGGTTTGCACCCTATTGATCACCAGCTGCACATGCGGATCAAAATCCTGAATCCCTAAACTTAATCTTCTGAAACCTAACTGGTTCAAAGTGATCAAATGTTCGTCGGTCGTATTTCCAGGATGTGCTTCGAAGCTAAATTCAGCGGCCTCATGCAGGTCGGCATATTTTAGGATGCCTTCCATCAGCAGTTTTAAATTCTCTGCACTGAAAAAAGTAGGTGTGCCACCGCCCAAATGCAATTCCTTAATTAATGGACGGGTTTCAAATAGATTCAGGTACAATTGCCATTCTTTCAGTAAAGCTTCGATATAAGGCGATTCTACTTTATGATTTTTAGTGATCCTGGTATTACAGCCACAGTAAGTACATAAACTTTCACAAAAAGGAAGGTGGATGTAAATGCTGATCCCTTCTTTGTCGTTACTTTCCCTAAAGGATTGAGCAACGGCTTTCTCCCAGTCCTTTACGGTAAAATCTGTTGTTTTCCAATAAGGAACGGTAGGATAGCTGGTATAACGAGGGGCAGCAACATGATATTTGGAGATCAGATGATTCATACTAATGGTGATGAGGTTTACTCCCTGGACGTACTGAGGAATGTACCTGATCGCAAGATCTTGAGCAAACACAAGCCTTCCCTAAACACTTCTTTTGCTGCCATTTATCCAGATTAACAATGGTTTCCACAGCCAATGCCATCGGTAATTCCTTCTCTGTAAGCGCTAGTAACGCGTCTAAAGGAACATTGGCAATCTTTATATTTCTAAGTGCAGCGGCTTCCTGATCGATATGATCGGTAGCGGTAGAGCGTGTCGCAATGAATTTCACCCCAAGATCAGCTAACCTGTTGATCACCTGTGCAGAAACATCATCTTCATTGAATACAATGACAGCTTCTTTTCCTGCGGCATAAGAAGCTGTCTCAGAACCCAAAGAATTGGATATCAATGTAATATCATGTTTTTTATTATTGGCAATGGCCAATGGTTCTTTTTCAAAAGACTTTATACTATATGCGACAACTCTCATGCTGGTTCGATTTATTAATAATCAAAGTTAGCATGTAGTGGTAGCGGGGAGAATGAGTTTAATCAATTGAAAATATGATCCTCATCAGTTTTTCATCTGCTGTAGTCTAAGCTGATCGAGCACAATGATCTGACTGCCTTTCCTTTCTATAATCCCTTCATCTTTAAAATCGCTGAGGATCCTGCTCACCGTTTCCGTAGCCATTCCAGCCATTGCCGCAAGGTTATCACGGGAAACCCGTAAGATCATTTCTGCATCCTGTACCTCCTGTTTACATAACCTGGCCAATACTTCGGCCATACGTTTTCTAACAGAATGGTAGGCCAATTGCAGCAATTGTTCTTCTTTATCCTGGAGGTTATTGGAGATCAATTGAATAAATTGTCGGGCCACATCAGGATAGCGATTGAGTAAATCATCCATCAAATCCTTCGGCAGCATACAAACCGTGCTATCTTCCAAGGCTTCGGCAGTTTCAGCATAAGGCGCATTGAGTAGTAAAGAAGTTATGCCAAAATAATCTTCTGAACCATACATTCCGGTCAGCAGTTCCCTTCCATCCTCACTTAACTTAAAGGTTTTCACCTTTCCATTCATCACCAGGTAAAGGCCCGAAATGTTGTCGCCCTCATAGTAAACAACCTGTTTTTTCTTAACAGACCTGACTTTTCTTGCAGCAATAATTTTCTCCAGCTCCTGTAAGCCGGAGCTATTGCTAAATAATACGCTTAATTTTTCAAGTGACTGGCTATAAAAAACCTGCTGTTTATCTCTTTTACTCAATCTGCTTTCTATGGCATTTAACAATTCCACATCATCGAAAGGCTTCGTCAGGTAATCATCGGCACCCATTTCCATCCCTTTACGCATGTCAATGCGTTCTGCTTTAGCCGTCAGGAAAATAAAAGGAATGGTGGCCGTTTGTTCATTTTTATGGAGCAAATACAATACGCCATAGCCGTCCAGCTCTGGCATCATGATGTCACATAAGATCACATCCGGCAATTCGCTGATGGCCAGATCTACCCCGATTCGTCCGTTAGCAGCCTGCAATACTTCATAATTTGCCAGTTCCAATATCTCGGCAGTACTTTCCCGAATGTCATCGTTATCTTCTATAATGAGTATCAGTGTCTTCTTCATTCGTAGCTTATTTATTAAAGGACAAAACAAATTTAGTCCCGGTATGGAGTGTACTTTCAAAATACAGCTCGCCTCTCATCAGCGTTGCATAACGCAGTACAATATTTAATCCTAGTCCTGTTCCCGGAATATTTCCGGTATTGTTTGCACGGAAAAACGGCTGAAACAGGTGTTTATGGTCAGATTCAGGAATTCCTATCCCATTGTCTTTTATCGTGACCATGCATTGTGAATCTGTAATTTCTGTATTAAATTCAATAAAAGTGTTTTCTCCTGAATATTTGATGGCATTGGAGATCAGATTGATCATGCAGTTTTTTAACAGGTTAAGGTCTAACAGCACAGTACTCTGCAGTCCGGTATGCTGATAAATGATGTTCTGATCCTGCTTGGCCATCATCTGCATTTCTTCCGTGATTTCTTCGGAGAGTTTAACCAGGTCAAAAGCTGTAAAGGTAGGTTCTACTTTTCCTGCTTCTAGTCGTTCCAGCGACAAGAAATCATTCAAAATCGTAGTGAGATTGCTGACTGCATTTTTGATCTTACTGACATGTTTCGTAATGTTTTTATTGTCGTAAGGTTCTGCATATTTATCAATCAGCGAAGCTGAAAGCTGCACTGAACTTAGGGGTGTCCTGAATTCATGGGAAGCCATAGACACAAACCTGCTCTTCAATTGATTGAGTTCTTTTTCTTTTTCAAGAGAAAGACTGACCTCTTCTTTGGCTTCACTTAAGGCCATCACTGTTTTTTTAAGTGATTTTGTACGCTCTTCCACAAGCTCTTCTAACTCCGCAGCATATTCTCTCAGACGCTCTTCTGCTTCTTTTTCTTTAGAAAGGTCATGGATAAATCCAGTGTAGATGATGCGGTCTTCGTATTGCACTTCACTCACCGCCAGGCGAAAAGGAAAAGTACTCCGGTCTTTTCGCAGACCTTTTACTTCTCTGCCTTTTCCGATGATTCTCTTCTCACCAGTCGATTGATAACGGCGAATGTAACCATCATGTCCGCTTCTATCAGGTTCAGGCATTAGGAAGGAGATATTTCTTCCTTCTACTTCATCGATAGTATAGCCAAATAACCTTAATGCTGCTGGATTAAGACTTTCAATTTTGCCCCTGTCATCAATGGTAATGATCCCGTCAATTGCAGTTTCAATAATGGCCTTTAATAACCTCGCCTCTTCCATGTATTACTTTTTACAAATATAATGATAACGATTGCACTGGGCTAATAACCTCAATCATACAAAAGTGTGACTAATATCATGTTTTTAAATTTAAATAGTCTGCTCTTTTGCGATTCAAGTAAATTTTTCTCAGCAAATGAACCATACTTTTCACATTCCAGTTTTAGGCTTAGGCTATTCAATTGATACTCCGTTAAAGGTGGCCAGATATGGCATCTCCTCTGTTGTTTCCATCGTAGATGATGAATTGACGGAGCGCATGAGAAAATTTCATGCAGAAAAGACAGGAGAAACATTTACACTGATTGACAAAAAAGAAGCAGATAGCCGGGCCAGAAGAATTACCGCCTATCTCAACTTACTCGATGTGCTGGTAAAGCAGCAGTTTTCCTCTTTAAAGACCCAATCTTTTGAAGAAGGAACAGACCTGAACCTATATTTCGAGCTGCTGCCAGCACAATCGATCTGGAGATTAAAATATCAGGAAATGAAAAGTTTACCGGATGGTCCGCAAAAAACTGCAATGCAATCTGAATTAATTGAAGGCATTACACCTGGTGCGATTGACGTGAACATTATGTCTAAAGTAGACAAGGTAAATTACAAGGCGAACCATGAAACTGAGGGTGATGATTTTACAGATGCCTTAGCTGCAATGCGTGGTTTTACAAATAGCAGCCTAGATTCCTCTGTCATCATTTCTGCCGGATTAAACCCGCGTCTATATGCGTACATGGAAAAATGCAGTGCCTTTTATCCGGATGTAAATGGTGCCTTCCAAAAGAAAATCATTCTTAAAGTGAGCGATTTCCGCTCTGCCTTGATCCAGGCAAAAATGCTGGCAAAAAAAGGATTATGGGTGTCAGAATTCCGAGTAGAATCGGGATTGAACTGCGGTGGACATGCCTTTGCAACAGAAGGCTTTTTATTAGGCCCGATCCTGGAAGAATTCAAACAAAAACGTGGAGAACTGGCAGCAGAACTTTACCAGATGTATATCCATGCACTAAAAAGCAAGGAAATCCTTGAAATAGCTTTACCAGAACAGCGCATTACCGCACAAGGTGGAATCGGCACCGCCGAAGAGCATGAATTCCTGCTCAATTACTATGAACTGGATGCTGCAGGATGGGGAAGTCCTTTTCTGCTGGTACCGGAAGCGACAAATGTAGACGATGAAACCTTAAACCAATTGGCCAGTGCTGTTCCGGAGGATTATTACCTGAGCAATTCTTCCCCTTTAGGTGTACTTTTCAATAACTTCAAAAAGAGTACTGCCGAAGAACAGCGCCTGCAGCGCATAGAAAAAGGCAGACCAGGCAGTCCTTGTACCAAGAAATTCTTATGTACCAACACAGAGTTTACTGCAGAACCCATCTGTACTGCTTCCAGAGAATATCAAAACCTGAAAATAAAACAGTTAAAAGAACAAGAGCTTTCTGAAACCGATTACCAGCGGCAATTTCAATCCATTACGGAAAAAGTATGTCTATGTGAAGGTCTTTGTGCTTCTACCTATTTAAAAGTTGGCATTTTGAAACCAAGGGAAAACAAGGCCGTGAGTATATGTCCAGGACCTAATCTTGCCTTCTTTCAAGGTAAGTACTCCCTAAAGGAAATGATCAATCATATATATGGGCGTGAAAATCTATTGGCAAACGTAAACCGTCCTAACTTATTTATCAACGAACTCCATTTATACGTAGATTATCTGAAAAAAGACATTGCCAATCAACTGGAAGAATTGACGACTAAAAAAGATAAGTACTTCAATAAATTTAAACTGCAATTACTGGATGGCATCGCTTATTATCGTGCCCTCATTCCAGAATTAAAATTCCAGGACAATTTATCAGTCGAGGAAATGCTGAAGCAACTGCTGCTCGCTGAAAAAAGTTTAGGTTAATCCCATACAGACGCTCAAAACATAAGGCCACGTGTTAGAAAAGAACTTTGGTGTATAGTTCTCCCCCCTTCTTTCCGTGGCTTTTATGAAACATATTTTTTCACTATATTAGTTAAAAGGAATTTCGATACTATAATCAAAAATAACATGGAAAAAGAAGCTATGAAATCATTACTGGGCATCATTGACCAGCAAGTTAGTTCTTCGATTTTAGGAGGAATGGAAGAGCAGTATGAAGAATTGGAAAATTTAGGATATATCCACATCAACCGCGACCGTGTTCAGCACGCCGCTTCTATCACTCCTGAAGGCATGGAATTTTTATATCACGATAAAGAATAAGGGCATATTGTCATTAAATTGTTTTTATTTTTCATACTTAAAACTTTTTGACAACTAACTCCGTTATATGATCAGTTTGTTTGGTTTAGGTTGATCTGTGGTGGGTCAGCCATTATTAAAACAGGGATAGATCTCTCCGATTCATCCCTGTTTTTTTATTTTAAACCCTGGTCTTTAAAGTTTCAATTATTCGACCACAATACTTCTCCCCCCTCTATTCCTCACATCAAAAACACGAAACTTCGCGCCTTTCTGAAAAGGAATCGCCTGAGTATATATTTTGCTGCTGGCTATGGGTTCCTTCCCATCCGTAGTATAGCGAATGATTAATCCTGGCAACTGTATATTTGCCGATATTTGGCTATTACTCAGTTGTATTCCTGGTGTCGGAATTCGGTATTTAAAGCCACCAGCATAATAGTTTAATCTTGGCAGTTCTTTTTTGCCCAATACATTTACAAATACCGACCAGGCCTGATCATATAGCACTTTTCCTTTTTCAGCATCTGCTTCCAATGCCCATGCCGGATCTTTCGCCCAGGCGCGTTCTGCCAATCCTAATAATTTCGGCAATAGCATATATTCAAATTGTTCAGGCGTTTTAATGTTTTCGCTCCACAATGGGGCCTGCAATCCAACAATATTTGATTTGCCCACCTCCGTTAAACCTGCCTTATTTTTATAGCGTTCTGGATTTGCAGGATTTCCTTCCTCATCTTCCTTCATATTCTTATAATAATCGAAAGGAATGAAATAGAAAAGCTTGTCTACATCTACATAACCACCCCAATTCTGACCATTTTCTACGAAACTTTTGTTCGCAGCCAGGTCGATGTAAAAATTAGTAACCGGCGTCAAAACTACTTTATATCCCTCATTGGCCATTTTATACGCTAAATCTTCATTACCATGTAAGTTATTCCAAACATCTACATGAAAATTCTCTTTGAAGAAGCGAGGTTCCGGAACCATTTTCATCTCCCCATTTACTTCCGTTTTATGCAATCCGATTTCTTCCCATCCAGATAAGTAGAGCGATTTGGATTGCAGCATTTTGTTCAATTTACTAAAGAAATAGAACCACAATTCATCGGTTCCTTTCAGTGCTGGTTCTTTTATAGCGAGTTGAACTGCAGCTGGTGATTTCTCCCACACACCTGCCGGCACCTCATCACCACCAAAATGGATCGTCGTTAACGGTGCATCTGCTGCTTTATGCATGGCAATCAGCTCGTTGGTTACCTTTTCCAAAAAGTGATAGCTGGAAGGTAAAGCTACATTGATCACATTATCATTAAAACCCTGTACGGAGCGATATTTACTCTCATCCTTTAAATCACTTAACAAATAGTATTCAGCGGCTTCTTTGTCGCCGGCCTTCATCAAACGGTGATAACGGGCCTCCATTGCTTTTATGGCAGCTCTGGCATGACCAGGGGTTTCAATTTCTGGGATTACCCGGATATGTCTTGCCCTTGCATACTTCAAAATTTCTATATAGTCTGCTTTAGTATAAAAACCTGTACCAGAATTTAAGCCTGGTATTGGTCCAGAACCATAAGCAGGCAAAATTTGGGTGCTTTCCGTTACAGAGTGACCGCGCGTTGCGCCTACAGTAGTTAATTCCGGTAAGCCTGGGATTTCCAAACGCCAGCCCTCATCTTCGGTCAGGTGAAAATGAAAAACATTTAACTTATACAAGGCCATTAAATCCAGGACCTTCAGCACTTCTGATTTGGGTTGAAAGTTCCGGCCTACATCCATCATAAAACCTCTAAAACCAAACCTCGGACCGTCATGGATGACCGCTGCTGGTATCGCAATCGACGTTTGAACTTTCGACCAGGAACTTGCAGGAAACATACTTTTCAAGGATTGTATTGCATAAAAGGCACCTGCCGGATCTGATGCTTCAATGCTGATCCGACTCGGAGTGATGGTTAAGGTATAAGCTTCCTTAGCCAGTTTCTCCTCTTTTAGAAAAACAATTTCCCCGGCATCAGCATTTGATTTACCTGCTGTCTTTTTACCTAATGCACGACTGATTTCTTGAGAAAGTAAAGCGGCTTCATCTGCAAAAGCAGGTATCCCCACTACATTAACTGCTTTGGTTAAGCTAAAAGTACCTTTCCCCGGGACATAGTCAGCGGGTGTTGGAAACACCAATGGCAGTTGATTTACTGGAATATCTTTGATCTTTTTGTTCTCTTCATAAGCTTTCTTTGCCAGCTTCTGTTCGAAAGTAGTGTGGGCCGGCAAGTGCTGAAATACTACGTTTTTGATCGCAGCACCCTGATCAGGTGTTTTATCCCAAACCAGGTAGAAGCCGGAAGGGCGTTCTGAAATATTATATATGCGCTCTGTGGCGACATGAAGCTGAACAGCACCAGCAGGCGCAATTTGCTTAAAAGATGGCAATGGCGACAATCGGAATAAGGCCCCGTTAACGAGCGTCACCTTCGCCAGTAAGCTATCGGCTCCAACGGTTTTCAACACCCTGGAATTGAAATAGATTTTCCAGCCTGCAGCAGGTAAAGCGACCTTGCCATTGTTCTTGATGGTCAATATCATCTGACCTTCTTCATTGGTCTGCAACCAGTTCAGTTCTAAATCGGCAGCAGCAACAAGGGCTGCTTGCTGAGCAATAGCCGATCCGCTGATGCTGAACATAAAAAAAGCAGCAAGTACATAAATTTTCATGAGCATATATTTTTATATGTTTTCAATTGATTTTTATTTAAATCTTCCAATCCTGACGTTGAACGTGCCGGTGATGAAGTAATCAGCGCGAATTAAACCCTGATGTATATCTTTTTCTTGTCTAAAATATAGCCAATTAGCCAGCAGACCAGCATAAAGCAAATCGCAAACAATAGCGAACCAAAAGGCCCTGGGGCAATCGCCTGAAAAAACACCGTATTGATCCAGCCCGCAAAATCAGATTTTGGAAATATGGTATTGATGATCACTAACAAAAGATCCGCTACAATATAGATAAACAAGGGGTTCTTCCCGAATACGGTAAAGAAACCCGTCCATTTCACATAAGATTTCAGTTCGATGATATAAATCAATGCAGCAATAATGATCAGGTCCAATCCACAGGTGATCAATACGAAAGAACTCGTCCATAATTTCTTGTTAATCGGGAAGGAAAAATTCCAGCACCAGGCCAAAAACACCAATAATACTCCGACTAGTAACAGCCTGGCAATACTTTCATAACCTTTTCCTTTTTCCTGAATAAACCTACCTGCAAAGTAACCGATCACCACATTTACACAGGATGGAATTGTACTTAAAATTCCTTCCGGATCAAAAGGAATGCCTTCACCATGATACAGATGCGCATTTCCAAGTAAAAACTGGTCGAGGTACTGACCTGCATTTCCGGTCATGCTTAAAGGATCGCTGGAATCCCCAAAAATGAGCAGCAGGAGCCAATATCCAATTAAGAACAAAACACTCAGCACCATGACCCATCTCGTAGATAAATAGTGGACCATTAAAGAAACGATCCCATAACACAAAGCGATCCGCTGTAATACTCCCATAATCCGGGTATTTCCAATGGGAGAAAAACTGATTCCACCGGCCTCATTGTAATGAAAAAACGGGAACCAGTACATCAGATAGCCGATTAAAAAGATGAGCAATGTCCGTTTAAATATTTTACCGAGCACCTCCCTGTCACTCATCAGCGCAAACTTTTTCGCAGAAAAGCTCATGGCATTCCCTACTGCAAACAGAAAAGAAGGAAAAACGAGATCGGTAGGTGTAAATCCATGCCATGCCGCATGCTCCAGCATTGAAAAAGGCTGGGCACCACTTCCTGGTGTGTTCACAATGATCATAAAACAGACTGTCATACCCCGGAATACATCAAGGGATAAAAAACGTTGTGGTTGGTTCATTAGCTATAATAATAGGTTACAGGTAAATTGAATAGCGAGGAAGGAGCGACATCCGCCCCTCCTTCCTACAAAAGTTATCAATAGAAATGGTCATTTCCTAATTGTATCCTGGATTTTGTTTGAGTACAGATCCCCCACCTACATTGCTCAGATCAATTTGTCGCTGTGGAATCGGGTAAATATCATTTTTACCCTTTATAAATTTTCCATTTCTCACATCAGAAGTTAATTTCCCCTGGTAATTAAAATAAGCATTCAGCTCAGTTTCCGCGATTCCCCAGCGTACCAGGTCAAAGAAACGATGACCTTCCATAGCCAGTTCAATTTTCCGCTCAAAATAAATGGCCGATAAAGCATAGTCTTTTCCTTTTCCAGAAAAATCACCGGCAGGATAAACATTAATTTTATAATTGGCTGCAGGGATGTTAGAAAACCCTGCTAATGGATTTGCAGCATCCAGGTATTGATACACCCAGCCTACAGGGTTTGCCGCACGCGCCCTCACGATATCCACATATTCCTGAGCTTTAGCCAGACTTCCTGCCTGTGCTTCGGCTTCCGCAGCCATCAACAGCACATCAGCAAAACGAATCACCAGATAATTGATAGATGATCCTGGTGCCCAGGTTGTTTTATCTTCATCAGTTGCCCGGGTTGCCTGCCAGTAAATGTTCTTTTTAGGACCATAAGGACCACCATAACGCTGATCTCTGATCCAGGTTTCTCCCGGATAATTGCCCCAGTCTAAATATGGAATCCCACGTCTTCCTGCTGTCCAGTCCAATCGGGGATCTAAAGTTCCCTGATCCGGCTGAAAAGGTTCAGCACCTTTAATTCCCATATCATTGGCTACAGCATGGTCATTGTAATTAGTCAGGTATGGCAGGCCAGTTTGTTCATCCGTTCTATAATGATTGACCAAATCAATAGAAGGCTGAAAAAACCCACAGCAACCAAAAGGACTCTCGCCATAAGGGAAATTCAGCATATCGCCGTTATTTCCCAATGAAGGACCATTAGCATCTACATTTGCCGACATCTGAATTGCAAAAACCACTTCGGAATTGTCTTCTTTACTGGGTTTAAAATTATCTGCAAATTCATCATTCAGTTTGTATTTCTTGCCACTGCTGGTGACTCCGGAAGCGATCACGACATCAAATAAATCTCGTGCTTCCTTAAATTTATGCTGGTATAAATAGGCTTTAGCGAGGTAAGCCCCTGCCGCCCATTTATTGACTCTGCCAATCTCCGACTGTGTAGGGGGTAAATTTTCGTAAGCAAATTTTAGGTCTTCGGTGATCTTAGCCCATATATCAGTATTATTAGGCTGGTTGTACATGGTGGTGTGCTCATCAATCCATGGCACCATATTCCACATTTTCTTCAACTCAAAATAATAATGTCCTCTCAAAAACTTATCCTCAGCCTGGATTCCTACACGTTCTTCAGGCGTCAGGTCCGTCGCCTTGGCCAAAATCATCAGGACATCATTCGTCCTTTTGACCCCTTCATATAAAGCTCTCCATTTGGCGTTGAAAAAGGAGTTTGTCGCATCTGCATAAAATTTAGCAATGGGATCTATTGCCGGCTGATCGGTTCCATCACTTCCTTTAGAGGCATCCCCACCTGCAATTGCGCCAAATACCCAATTGCTTGGCGAACCACCATAAACATCGCCGCCACCAAATGATGTGTTTCCGCCAGCCATCCCATCCAGTGCAGCATAGGCACCGATTAATAAACCATTTACTCCGTTTTTATTGGTCAGAATTTCCTGTGTCAGGGACCCAAGGGGCGGTTGTTCTAATGCTTTCTTGCAAGAAAAAAATGATTGTCCTGTAAAGAATAATACAGTTAACAATAGATATGTTGATTTTTTCATCTCTTTAAACTGTTATGATTAAAATTTCAAATTTATACCCAAAAGGAAGGTCCGCTGACTTGGGTATGCACCATCATCCACTCCGTAAGCGGTTTGGTTGTCCGTTTCGCTGGAAGTTCCAATTTCAGGGTCAATACCAGAATATTTAGTGAGGGTGAATAAGTTGGCTGCTGAAAGGTAGACCCTCAATCGGCCGACGCCAAATTTCTCCAGCGTTTTTGCCGGCAGTGTATAACCCAGCTGAATATTTTTAAGTCGCAGGTAAGAGCCATTCTCTACAAAATAAGAGTTAGGTACTGCATTGGAACTGAATGTTCGCTCCTTTTCCTGAATTGGCGCTTTTGCATTTCTGTTGTCGGGAGTCCAGGAATCGTACAGCGCTGTATGGCTTTTTGCTCCTCCATAAGAAGAAGAGAAATCTGTCCACCATTTTACCTGATTCCAGATAGAGTTACCTTGTACACCGTAAAAGAACATACTCATATCGAAATCTTTATAGTTCATAGCCAGGTTTAAGCCATAACTAAAATCAGGATTCGCATTGCCTAAAAAGGTACGATCATCTGCATTGATGATACCATCCCCATTCACATCTTCATACTTGAAACGGCCTGGAGCCACCGCATTCTGGTAAACGGAATTGGGATCCGAAGTATGTTGCTGAACCTTTAAATTTGCCGCATCAATTTCCTCCTGCGACTGCCAGAAACCGGCTACTTTATACCCAAAAAATTCACTTACAGAATGTCCAACCTGATTACGAACGATGTTATTGCCATCAAAACGTCTGGCATCAAGGTCATAATAATTCGCATCACCGGAAACTTTTTGGATCAGGTTATTATAGGTCGTAATTGTTGCCGTGGCGCTCATTTTAAAATCCTTGCCAATCCGCGTATGTCCGGTAACGGAAAGGTCAAGTCCATCATTTTTCATCTTTCCAATATTCAGAAATGGTGTACTTGAGGCTCCGGTGGTACCGATCATTTCCGGGTTAAACAATAGGTCAGTAATGTTTTTCCTATAGTAATCTGCTGAGATCTCTAGTTTTCCTTGAAATAAAGTCGCATCAATACCAATATTGGTATTGGTATTTTTCTCCCATTTGGCACCTGGATTTCCGGTTCTGTTTTTATAAAAACCAGATACTACGTTATTTCCACCGCCGATAGCATAATAAGAAGGTGCAATATCACTGCTGTACGTATCAAATGAATTCCCTTCCGATACATTGAGCTGGTTACCCATTACGCCCCATCCACCTCTGATTTTCAAATCAGAGATCCATTTGATGTCTTTCAGAAAAGATTCCTGAGAAATCCGCCACCCTGCGCTTACCGCAGGAAACCAGCCATACACATTTTCCAAAAATTTGGAAGAACCATCTCTTCTTAGCGTACCGCCAAACAGGTATTTATCATTAAAATTATAATCTACGCGTCCGATTAAAGAGAACATGGCACTGGCAATGCGCTCG
Source organism: Pedobacter polysacchareus (assembly GCF_019802255.1). Classification (GTDB taxonomy): domain Bacteria; phylum Bacteroidota; class Bacteroidia; order Sphingobacteriales; family Sphingobacteriaceae; genus Pedobacter; species Pedobacter polysacchareus. The sequence goes on from NZ_JAHYSS010000006.1 coordinate 162,500, forward strand.
CTATTGGTATCTTTTGGTCCGCTGCCGGTAGTCAGATTGGTATAATTTGGATCAAAAGAAAAATACCCTCTGTTGCTTCCACTCATGGTACTGTATCTGTTGCGCAGGTATTCTGTACCTACTAATGCTTTCAAACTGTGTAAACCGAATTGCTTATTGAAGGATAAGGTATTGGTCCAGGTATAATCAAAACTGGCATAAGAAGATTCTGAATAAGAATTACTCGTATTGTTTTCTGCATTTTCATACTGAGGATATACGAAGGCCCGGCTATTCCCATTCGAATTAGAACCGCCAAATGAACTTCTCAAAGTAAGCGCTGCAGGAAGATCGGCCTCAATATATACGTTACCAAATAACCGGTTGTCTGTTGCCTTATTGTTCTTCGTTCTGGTGAGCATGGCTACCGGATTAAAGGCATCTCCAAGTGCGCCTCCGTAAGAACCGGCAAAGTTACCCATGATGTCATATACTGGAATAATCGGTTGCTCTCTAAACGCATGTCCAATGGCATTATCGCCGGTTAAGCCTCCAATTTTAGGGTTGGTACTAATGGAGTAAGAAAGATTTTCCCCTACCCTCAGTTTTTTGCTGATATTGAATTGTGTGTTGGAACGTAAAGTATACCTCTCCAGATAGGTATTCATTAACGTTCCCTGCTGGTTAAAATAATTAGCAGAAAGCAGGTAATTTCCCTGGTCTGAACCGCCGCTCACCGCCACATTATGACTGGTTATTGGTGCCGGGCTAAAGATTTCTTCATACCAGTTTGTACCTTCTTTATTGGCGCGTGTAATGCGGTAAAACTTTTTGTATTCTGCATCAGAAGTAAAAAATGGGATCACATTATAAAGGCTGGGATTTACGGAAGGATCGCCTTCTTTGGCCCCTTTCGGCAGGATATAATCCGGTAATACATACGTCGGGCCATTGCCATAAAGATCATCTTTGAGATTGGTTTCTCCGGAATTGATCAGCATCTGGCGTTTCAGCGTGGCCATTTCGCTTGGATTCAGGATGTCCCATACATTGCCGGTTTTTGGGCGTTGCGTACCATAGTAGGCATCATAGGTCACCTGTACTTTTCCCTTTCCTTTTTTAGTACTGATCACAATTACGCCATTGGCAGCACGGGAACCATAAATAGAGGCTGAGCCTGCATCTTTTAACACCTGTACCGATTCAATATCATTGGGATTGATGTCCGCAACACTTTCTGTTGGCACACCATCCACTACATATAAGGGACTATTGTTTCCAAAAGTATTGATCCCCCGAATCTTGATCTGAGGTTCTTCTCCTGGTTGTCCGGAACCAAGTACGGTTACGCCAGAGGCCTGGCCCTGTAACAGATTGGCCACTGATGCGGTGGGTTGTTTCAGCATTTCTGAAACATTGACCACCGATACGGCACCCGTCAGGTCTTTCTTCTTTTGCGTCGAATAGCCAACTACAACTACCTCACCTAAAGAAGTTGGCTCCTCAGTTAACTGGACATTGACAACTGTTTTACCTCCGGCTGCGACTTCCTTAGTCATAAAACCGATATAGGTAAAAACCAGGGTCACATCAGCAGACACCGCATTGATGGCATAATTACCATTTAAATCGGTCATTGCACCAATAGAAGTCCCTTTTATTTTAACACTCACCCCAGGTAAGGTTTCTCCTTTAACTGAGCTCACCTGTCCTTTAATGATCACTACCGGTTTTTCTACACCCGCTGCTACAGCGGCCAGACTACCTTTGTCATATAATAAAATATGCTGGTCTACTACCTTATAGGTAATATTTAATGGCCCAAGCACCTCTACCAGGATATCTCCCAAACGCCTGTTGACGACATTCAAAGAGGTGATCCTTTCAGATCTGATGGCCGAAGGACTATAAATAAACTTCACTTTAGTCAGGCTTTGTATCTCCTGTAAAAGCTGTTTGATTTTACCTTCGTTCATGTTTATGGAAATTTCTTTGTTGAGTACCCCCTGAGCTTCTGCTTTTTTCGCAAAAGTACTGCAGGTGAATAAGATGACAAGAAATATTTGGCTTACAGATATTCGCATTGCTGTTATTATTAAAGCAACAAATCGCTTTTTATTCATACCTTTAGAAGTTTTTGTTCGTTAATGTGAAAAGTTTCGTTCAAAATCATTTTAACTGGCAATGTTCCGCAACATTGTCAGTTTTTTTTTGCCCTGGGCTGCTAGTAAAAGTCTGTCTTTTTCATACGCATTTGGTTTAGGTTTAGGTTTGGGTTAGGTTGGTTAATTAAACAGCCCGGTTTAATGGGCGTTACTCTTACTTTTAATGACGATTGAGGTGCCCGAAATCTCATACGATGCCTTGATGGCAGCACATAGAAAATCCAGTTTACTGTATAAACTCTGCTCGGTCAGGTCGCCGGTAAAGGTATCCTCCAGCAAGCTTTTGTCTGCAATCAGAAATTTGATCCCGTAAGTCTTTTCCAGCATGGCAACCACCTCCGCAAGTGGCGCATCGTTAAAAGAAAACAGGTCTTTAACTTCCGTTTTAGTCGAGATATTTAAAGGTTCAGGGTTAGCCACAAGGCTTTGTTCAAAGGTGTTTTCGGCCGGTTTAAACACCGTTTTTTGATTTGGGGTTAAGACCACTTCCTTGCGCTGGCCCAGGATACTTTCTACGACATCCAGTCTGCCGCAAACCGGAGAAACCGCAACTTTCCCGGTTTTCACAGCCACTTCCGTTCCTTTGTTGCTGCCATTGGTACTCATCAGAAAACTGGTTCCCAATACCTTAGTGACCACATCTTTACTGTACACCATAAAAGGTCTGGAGGCATCCGGACTAATTTCAAAGAAAGCCGTACCTTCTAATACGACTTCACGCATATTTTTCGAAAAATGAACAGGGTATTGGATACGCGCATTTGATTCCAGCATCACAAAGCTACCATCCTCAAAGAGTACCTTTTGTGGCTGCTGACCAAGATTTTGTTGCTGTTTGATTTCATTGGCTAAGGCAGCAGTCATAAATTGTGGACTGACCACCTGCTCTTTAAAAAACAGATATCCTGTAATCAAGCAGAAACCAGTGATGGCCGCAGCGACTCCAGACCATAACCAGGGTCTTGAATGCTGGATTTCAGGAAGGGGTTCAGCGACTTCAGAAATATCTGTATGAATCCGATCCCAAAGTTTCTGCTCCAGCGTTGTGATTTCTCTGGGATTGATTTCTTCTAAATCTTCTTTATCCAGCATCCCATACCACTCTTCCACGACACGTTTTTCTTCCGCTGTACATTTTCCTTCCAGATACCGATCCAATAAAAGATGAAATGCTTCTCTACTCATTCTTATAGCTTTTAAACTATATGTCAGCTAAAGCAGGGCGATCCCTAAAGAAAATTAAAATATATTTTTATACTTATAAAAACAGCAGCACAATTAAAGGAAGTAAGAGGTAATCTTTCAAATGGAACCGCATGGATTTAAGCGATTGCGTGATGTGGTATTCTACGGCTTTTTCAGAGATATTGAGTTCCCTGGAGATGTCTTTCACAGAATAATGCTCTATCCTGCTCAGTTTAAATACTTCGCCTGTTTTTTTGGGTAATCTGGCGATGCCCTCATTCAGCGCTTCCGACAATTCATTGAGCATCAATAAATAGTCCGTATTGGCTACGCGATCATTATTGCAGACCTTCAGGTGATCCTGATACTTTGTCCGCACCAGCTGCGCCTTATAATGATTGATGATATTGTACTTCAGGCTTCCAAATAGGTAATTGCTAATCGAAACAATATGGACACTTTCCCTTTTCCTCCAAAGCTCTACAAAAAGGTTTTGTGTGAGCTCTTCTGCCAGTTCCTTATGGTGCACCTTCCTAAAAGCGACCTGGAATACCCCTTTCCAATAACGACTATAGATTTCCTGGAATGCACGCTCGCTTCCGTGCTTAAAAAGCACGATCAACTCATCATCGGTTAGAACTGAGAGATTCATACGGTCGTTAAGATAGGTTAGCTAGGGTCTGGTTATAACAAACTTAGCAATTTAAACTGAAGGTTTATCACAAATCCTTTACAATAAAATCAGCAAATGACTCAGCAGGATTCGCGTACCTGCTGAGTCGTTTAAATTAAAAAGGAAGAGAAACGTGTACCATCATACGGTTCCCAGCCTTCGCTCTACCGTCAGCAAGGTTCTGCGAACGCACATTCTGGTAATTTGCTCCCAGCGTGATGCCTTTCAACGCGAGTTCCATGCCAGCCACTGCTGATAATGAATAACCGCCGGAAACCTGTACGTCATACTTGTTGTTTTCTACATCTTGTTGTGCAGTTTCATACAATACACCAGCATTCGGTGCAACCGTGATTTTTTCTGCAATCCGAAACTTATAATAAGCCAGTAAATTAGCCGTCAGCTTATTCCCATAGCGATAATCGTATTTATTTTCCGTGTTCATTTTATAATTGACATTGGCATTTAAACCCAGGTCATTGTAACGGATATCATAAGCTGCATTGAGGGTAAAATCGGTACTGGCCGTACCCAATTGAAAATTGTTAGGCGATTCGCTGACTGCTAAACGTTCTGTCGGTTCATATTTTCCGGTAGGTACTTTTATGCCGCCGCCAATCCATATCGACTGTACCAGCAACCGGTCTCCAAGTGTTCCCGTCTGGTCCAGTAATTTATAATACCCCATCAAGGCGATGTCGCCAAGCCCCGTTTTTGTCCCATTTCCTGTCTGACTAACCCGTTCATTAAAATTGTAAGGAAGGAAAGCCAGCACCCTGAATTTCGAACCGAAATTCCATCCTCCCCAAACCTCCATGCTCTGATAAGTTTCATCAGCAGTGATTGGGGTCCTTTCTCCCACGGGCCCTAAATGAGTCTGCAAGGTTTTATGCTGATACCTTAACCCTATAAAACGCTTATTATATTCCGGCAAAATCCCAAGGTAATAACTTCCTACACCGCAGCCACAAATGTCACATGCCTTAGCCGCAGTGATGATAAACAGCATAAATAGGGTCAGCACTATTGTTTTATTTCTCATTTCTATCTAAATATTATTGTTCTGAAAAGCGTTTATCATTGATAAATGCTTCATCGTTCAGCGTTCCAAGGAACGCAGTTAATTTCAATTTGTCTGTTGCCGATAAGCCTATTCCTAACCTGCCGTTTTTACGAAGCAGGGGATCAAGGTTCGGTGTGTCTCTTACTTCAGAATTGTAATGCTCCAGCATCCCCTCCAGAGATAAAAAACGACCATCATGGGTAAAAGGAGCTGTATATTTCAGGTTTCTTAAAGAAGGTACTTTAAACTTATAGCGGTCAGTTTCGATCAAAGTAACCGCATATAATCCCTGGTCATTTACAGCACTGGTCCCTAAACCATTGTTTCGGAAAGAGCCATCTGTAAATAAAGGTTCTGAGTGACAGGAAGCACATTTTTCCTTGAAAAGCACGTATCCTTCCTGTTCATCAGCTGTAAAAACCGGACCTTCTTTGCGCATCACCTGATCGTACTTTGAATTACTGCTCACACACATCAGCATAAATTGCGACAATGCTTTCATAAACCTGGCAGTAGTCACTTCTTCCGTTCCAAAAGCCTGTTTAAACATGGCAGTATATTTAGGTACCGCCCTGATTTTATTCAATACATTTTCCAGGTTTTCATCCATTTCCTCATGGGTAGTAATTGGGGTAATTGGCTGAAGATCCAGGTCGTACACCCCTCCACCCCACATAAAAGCCTTGCTCCAGGCCAGGTTCATGATCGGTGGAGAATTTCTGGTGCCCAAACGGTCGTCGATCCCATGGCTCACATCATGCCCATGCTGTGTAAATGCAGCAGATTGAATGTGACAGGAACCACAGGTGATCGTATTGTTTCTGGAAAGCCTTGGCTCATAAAACAAGGCCCTTCCCAGCTCAAAACCTTCCTTTGTAACCTCATTATTCGCGAAATTATATACCGGCTCCGGAAAATTTGATGGCTTTTGAAAACCTAAAAACCTTTCTATTTCTTCTTTAATAGGATGATCCTTCTTACAAGCCAGAATAAACAAGCCGAATACCAGCAAAACCATCCAATGTTTCTTCCTCATCTTCGCTTAATTTTCAGTGTGATCGTGCTTAAACATATCCACATAATTCCCTGCTACCGTGCTGCTAAAATCATTAAACATTACGTTTGGATGTGCAGCAATGCTGAAAGGAGTCTTTCCGTTAAACACCTTCATCAGGTCTACAAAAAGATGCACATTGCTCTGTCTGTCTTTTCTTACTTTTGCAATCCCCGCAGCATTTAAGTCCATGGTAATCACTTTAATGTTATTGATGGTAGGCACAGAATAACCGCCAAAAAAGCCGATGTGATATTTAAACTGCTTTTTACCGGTTGGATCACCACTCGCATCATCAGAAATCACGTTCGAATTCCCTTCGTATTTAAAGAAGATATAGCCGTTGTTCCATCCCCAATACATGCCGCCATTTTCATGATCACCACCTGCTGCAGGATCTAATACGCCGGTACGCTTATCTATTGGCATTGTGCTACGTAAGCTATCCACGCCTAACGTAAACGTGACTTTTGTATAATCTCCCTCCGGTACCCGTACCTTTGCAAAGCGAGAGGCTTTATCTGCGCCCTTGATTAAGAAATAACTGCTATCCGGATTCACAGTATAACTTTTACCGGCAGCAGTCTCAACCTTGATATTGCTGATAAAATACTGTAAAAAGGAAATTGTAAACTCCTCTCCCGCAGCATTTTTATAAGGACTTCCGGTATTGTTTAACGTGAAAGTTCTGGCACCAACAATATTATCGAACTCTATAGACAATGGAGCCAGATTTGTTTCCTGAAATTCAGGAGTAGGGCTGTCTTTTTTAGAACATCCCGCAAAGCCGATGCTTAAAACGGACAACAGGCCAGCTATTTTGAAGTATGTATTTTTCATTTTGATTTTAATTAGTCGGACTTTGAAGCTTGTTGTTTATAAATTCATGGTCCGTAAGTGTGTTTAAGAAGGCCAGAATGGCCTTTCTTTCTGTTATTGACATTGGGATACCTGGTTTTCCCTGATCCTGGAACAAGCTGGCATCAGTAGTTGAAGACAGCTTCATACCATACTGATAATGATCCAATACCTCTTCCAGTGTCCTGAACCTGCCATCATGCATATAAGGGGCGCTGAGTACCACATTTCTCAGGGAAGGCGTTTTAAATTTCCCTAAATCTGAAGGATTGAAACTGACTCTGAAATGTCCCTGATAAATCCCTTCATTGGCCTCAGAAAAATGATCATCCAAACCATTGTTATGAAAATTATGGTCGGTAAACAGCGTTCCGGTATGGCAGCTGCCGCATTTATCCTGAACAAGGTTCATCCCCAGCAGCTCCTCCGCATTTAGCACCGTTGATTTCTCCTGACGCATGTATTGATCATATCGGGAATTACCGGAGATTAACGTCCGCTGAAATTGCGCTAAGGCCTTTACCACATCCGCAGATTTGATGGCTGAATTAAAAACCTGCTGAAAACGGCTGACATAATCAGGTATCGCTTTCAACTCTGCTTCAAGTTCATACAAATCCTGATGCATTTCATCTGCACTGGTTAGCGGACCAAAAGCCTGAGATTCCAGGTTTTTGGCACCTCCATCCCAGAATAAACCCTGATCTGCCCAGGCCAGGTTAAACAAAACCGGAGCATGGCGATCCAAAGTTTTCCCAGAAGCACCTTGATTGCTCAAGGCCAGGCCATCTGAGAACGCCAGGTCCTGATGGTGACAAGAAGCACAGGAAATCCGGTTATTACCAGACAATCGAACGTCGTAAAATAACCTCCTGCCCAATTCAATTCCTTCTGCTGTAAGCCGGTTATCAGGCTGCTTCATCACTGCAGGGAAATTTGCAGGACCTGCTAATTCCACCTCATGCAAGCCATCCAGATTCAAAACTTCCGGTGCTGCTTCCTTTTTACAAGAAACCAGCAGCAGAATGGTACTGAAAAAGAAAGTTTTAAACCTTGGAAAAAACCAGCAAAAAGATCGCTGGTAAAAGCCCGGAAAATCAAAAAGGAGAAAGGTTGAATGACGACGCATAATTAATTAATTCACTGCTTTTACGGTAAACACTTTATTGCTGTAATTGGTGGCTACTGCTGCCATAACCGAGGCTTGTGCTGCACCTACAACCGGAGTAGTCATGACATCAATCCCATCAAAAGCCTTTGCCAAATCTACATTTAAGCTAAGACCAGAGCTCTTTTGGCCACTAACTTTTAAAGTCTGCGGCAGATCCAGGACTACTGTTTTGTAGTTTGCATTTAATCCAGTTTCAATCTTTAAGGTCTTAGAATTGGCACCCACTGTAACCTTTCCGGTTGCCGAGGTAAAAATATAGCTGGTCAGCCACATCCAGGAAACATTGGTCATCCCGTTCAATGGAGAAAGCTCTCCAGCCAATAAGCTCAGGTTATCATTGTATTTCGGATCCACGCCTACCGCGAATTTCAGTGTTTTATATTCCCCTGCTTTCAGGTCTTTCAATACCACTTCTTCTCTTTTGGTAGCCGGGTAAACCGTAGTAGGCAGGTCGTTATTTACCCCTGTCAGCGTAATCGTTCCGGTTTCTTCCAGTAAATAGTAGGACCCTGGCACGTTGAATTCTTCCCCATTGGTGTTCACCAATACGACATTACTGATCCAGTACCTGAATTTATTGAAGTTGAAAGTTTTTCCATCAGCAGTAAAATCGGTATTCAATGCAAAATCCTGATTTCCAAACCTTGCATCGAAGGTAAGGGTTGTCTTTCCGTTAGTTTCAACGGCATTAATTGGATCTTTATCTTTTGAGCAAGCGCTGAATAGCAATGCTGATACCGTCATTAGGGTAAGTATTTTTTTCATTTTATTTGAAATAGTGATGCCATAGTCCTTCCCTTGAGTCGGAAAAATGGACTTTTTATAAAAAAACAGATAATTTGTAAGGAATAGCGGCAGCTTATTTTTGTTCAAAGAAGCGGCCTGCTATATTAAGAATAAATGAAAAAGATGCTGGGAGGCGGATGAGGAATCTCGTTATTGCTTTCCGGAAGATCAAAAGAAAACTCGCCAGGAAATTCAGGCGTTTTTAAACAAAGAGGCAGCACAGGTAAATCAATTGCTTTCACAAAAAAAACATCCTGTGCGTTTTTCTTTTGTGCATCTCTTTCCTGTTTCTTTTCTTTTTCCTCTGCCTGTTTCAGCTTTTTAGCGAGGTAACATTTACCATTGCAGTGCATGGCCGGCTTGTCTTTATTTTCACAAAGTACCGTCGCAATGTACTGCTGATTGAGCTCAAAACCCGCGTATACGAAAACCCTGCTGAACTGTGCCAGCAATAAGGTCATCAATAAAATAATTGCGGTAAAGCGTTTAAGCATGTACTTATTTTTTATACTCTTTTAACAGGATATCCATGTCAGACATCAACTGCTGAACATCCTTGTCCAGCGTTCCATCATAAGCCCCTCTGATGCGTTTTTCTTTGTCTACCAGCACCAGGTATCCCTGATGGATAAAACCGCCGGGTGCATTCTTATCTTCTTGTGCAGAAACCAGGTAATTCCGTTCAGCAAGTGCATAAATATCATCCCTGCTGCCCCATAAATATTCCCATTGCGTACCGTCAACACCTAACTTTTTAGCATAAGCTTTCATTCTGGACGGGGTATCATATTTCACATCAATGGTATGGGAAGCCAGTTTCACTTCGGGATTGCCTTTATACTTTTCATACACTTTCATTAAATTCCGGTGCATGGTGGGGCATATTGTCGGACAGGAGGTAAAAAAGAAATCGGCTACATAGATCGCTCCATTGAAGTCTTTCTCTGTCACCACTGTACTATCCTGGTTGAAGAGTTTAAATTCAGGGATCGTCCTAAAAACACTGTCTATTACCGTTTTGCCATCAACCACCCGCTCTGTTTGTTCCAACTGCAGAAAAGGCAGCCTTTTCGGTTGATCTTTACAGCTAAAAAGAAACAAGGCAGAGAGGGCCAGGCCAGCTAAAATTCCCCTCATTATTTTTTGAATTTACTGAAGTAAGCTTCCGATGATTTGATTTCCTTTTTATAAAGGCTGTCGACCGCCGCAATCTTTGCTTTTTCCGCCCGAAAATACTGGATGGCTTCCTCATTTGATTTACCGGTAATATCCGGCTCAAATTTATGCATCCAATCGTTCATACTGTCCTCAGCAACAGTCAGCTCCTGCAAAAGCGCCTTGATATTTTCCTTTTCTTTCAGCGTATCGATTTCAGGAAACCTGGTTTTCAAATCCGCCATATTCCGCTGTAACGTATCCAGTTTCATTTGATAGTTTACAATCGTACTATGATCGCCCATTACCAGGTCATGAAATTTCATGACTTCATCGCGTTCTTTCTTATAATCAACAGGGGCCGTGCAGGCCATAGCAGTAATTGCCAGTAGCACTGCGCCAACTAATTTCTTCATTTTTACTCTTTTAAAAGACACCAAAATATTAAGCGCGTCAAAAACAGCGCATTCCCAAAAAGGCATAAAAAGGCAGTAAACCCGATTATCAAAAACCAGTATTCGCTTTTTATCCTAAAATTTGTTAATTATCCTGGAAATTGTGGAGGGTGAAAAATGGCGTTTCGCAGTTCTTGCGGCATTCCCGTAGAAAGGGGAATATGTAAGGTAATTTCCGCAAAAGCATATTGTTTGAACACAAATGGGTTCACCACGAGTGCATCTTGAATTTGTGTTTTCTGTGCTTGTCTTTCCTGCTTTTGTTCTTTGTCTTGTGCTTGTTTTAACTTTTTCATTAAATAGCACTTCCCATTACATTGCAGCTGGGGTTTATCCTTATTCACACAGAGTTCAGCAGCAATATAGCGCTGATTCATCTCAAAGCCAGCAAATACAAAGGCATTGGCAAAGTTTACAGTCAGTAAACTGAACAAAAGCAATATGGCTGTTGGTTTGATTAACATCTGGCGCAAAGATAAGGAACAAATCCGGGGATTTACCCATTAAAAGCATAAAAAAAGCAGACCAGAGCCTGCTTTTCCATGAATTATTTTAATATTTTAATCGGTTTCTTATGTTCATCGATCGCTACAAATGAAAATTCTCCAGTCACCGCTTTTTCACGTTCTTCGGAGTACATCTGCTCTATATATATTTCGACTCTCACTTTCAAGCTCGTATTTCCGATATGTGTAACGGTGCCTATCAGCTCCACAATGGTTCCGGCAGGAATAGGCTTTTTAAAGTCAATCCTGTCGCTGCTTACCGTCACCATAATCTGCCTGCTGAAACGCGTAGCGGTGATAAAAGCCACCTCGTCCATCATGTGCATGGCTGTTCCGCCAAATAAGGTGTCGTAGTGGTTGGTGGTATTGGGAAACACCGCTTTAAAAATGCGTGTCTCAGAAGCCTTAATTCTATCTTCTACGGTAATGCTATTTTCTGTGGTAATATTATCTTGTACTGTCATTTGATTTTCTTTAATCATTTTCCCCGCAGGGAGATCCTATTTTCCTCTCAGTTTGCCCCATTTTAAATAGGTAGCACCCCATGAGAATCCAGCGCCAAATGCGGTTAGCAATAGCTTATCACCGTACTTGAAATCATCTTTAAAATCCCATAAAACCAATGGAATAGTAGCAGCAGTAGTATTTCCGTAACGCTCAATATTTACTTTTACTTGTGATTCCGTTAAGTTCAGCTGATCTCCTACGGCCTGAATGATTCTTAAATTTGCCTGGTGAGGAATCAGGTAGTTGATTTGTTTGATGTCCAGATCATTTGCTTTTAAGATTGCCCTACAAGTATCTGTCATGCCCTGGATTGCGGCTTTAAACACCACACGTCCATCCTGGCGCACATAATGCAATTTCTGATCTAAGGTTTCCTGTGATGCAGGGTGTTTAGATCCACCAGCAGTAACAATAAGATTTTCCTTACCGCTGCCATCAGTTCTGAAATAACTATCAATTAATCCTACTTCTTCTTCTGTTTGTTCTAATAAAACCGCTCCGGCACCATCACCAAAAAGAATGCAGGTATTGCGGTCTTTATAGTTTACGATCGAACTGTTTTTATCAGCACCAATGACCACTACGCGTTTGCATCGGCCACTTTCAATCATACTTGCACCTAAGGTCAGGGCATAAAGGAAACCACTGCAGGCGGCGTTGGTATCAATACCCCAGGCATTTTTCAATCCTGCTTTTTCACACACCATACTCCCCGTAGAAACCATCACGTAATCCGGAGTGGATGTAGATACAATCACACAGTCTATATCATCCGGATTCACATTCCCATCTTCCATTAACCTCATCAAGGCTTTTGTAGCCATATCCGAAGTGGCTATACTCGCATCATTTACTATTCTCCGCTCCTTGATTCCGGTTCTGGACACGATCCATTCTTCGTTGGTATCCACCATTGTTTCCAGATCATGGTTGCTCAAAACAGTTTCCGGAACATAACCACCAACTCCGGTTATCACCGCATTTTTACGTATTCTCATTCTGTGTGCTGTATGTATTGAACAGGCAAGTATACCGATGCCTGTTATATTTTTTTTGCAAAGTTACGGCTTATCCAACATATTCCCGCAGTACTTTTGCAGCTGCGGGCATTTCTATTCGTGCTTTTTTTGTTTCCTCCCCGGGTCTGGTCTGCAAACCGCAATCCGGATTCCCGCAAAGTTGGTCTGCAATACGCAGTACAAGCACTTTTTTAAGCAGTAAAACCGGCTCTTCTTTTGATGAAAGCCTTTACAAAACACAACCACAAACGACTGACGATATGCCACTTAGCCATTTAAAACCAGTACACACGCCGAATAAGCCGACCTAAGCGCGAGCTTCTATCTGGTGTTCAGCTCCGCATTCTTATTCCTCATTTTCTGAATACGGTCATTAAATTCAAAATAACCTATTAGTCTATGATTTTTTTCTCATTTAATAGGTTAAAGTGCAACAGGCAGAGAGAAACAGAACCTACTGCCTTCTCCTAAGGCACTTTCCACCCAGATCTTACCCCCTTCTGCCTCTATAAAATCTTTAGAAATTGCTAAGCCTAATCCTGATCCAGATTTATTATTGCCGTCTGTAGGTACCTGAAAGTACTTATCGAACAATCTTTTTTGATAAACCTCTTCAATTCCTTTTCCAAAATCACGTACAGAAAATTCAATATGTCCCGCATTTTCAATCACCTGAATTACCACTTTAGACTTCTCAGAGCTATAGCGGAGTGCATTAGAAAGAAAATTGACCAATACCCAGGCTGTTTTTTCTACATCTACATAGATTTTCGGCAGGTTATTCCTGCTGATCAGCTCCAGTTCAATAGTTTTTTGCTCTGCCTGGAAGCGTACCGAATCCATAGCATAAATCGCAATCTTACGCGGATCAGATTTCACAAAATTCAATTGCAGATTGCCCGTTTCTACCTGTGCCAGGTCTAAAAGTTCAGAGGTGATTTTCAATAACCTTCCACAATCTTCCCTGATGTGCTGCACCAGTTCTTTTTGCTCCACATTCATCACACCTACCCGCTCATCATCCATCAATTTCAAGCTCATTTTTATAGAAGAGATGGGCGTTTTAAGCTCATGGGACACCGTAGCGATAAAATTGGTTTTTGCCTCATCCAGTTCTTTAAACTGCGTGATGTTCTTTAAGATATACACCTCTCCCGCTGTTTTTCCCGTTTGAGACATCGCCACATCATTATCCGCTTCGTAGCTGGGAACAGTAATTTCTCTTTTTTCCAGCTGGAAATAGGACTCTTTCTGATCTGCATAAATCTTCATGGTTTTCTCTGCTGGTTTATCCTGAAGAATCCGGTTGAGCAGGTCATTCTTTTTCATCAGTTCCTGCGCATTTTTACCGATCACTTCCGCCCCATTCAGGTTTAAGAGTTCAGCAGCGACCTTATTGAAAAAAAGGATTTCTTTTTTCTCATTTAAACCGATAATGGCGTCCTGCATCTGCTCTATAATCGCTTCAATCCTTAGCTTTTCAGACTGGATTTTGGAGAGGTTGCTATTCTCCCATTTATTCAATTCCTGGGCCATCGCATTAAAGGAAACTGCCAGTTCTGAAAACTCATCAGTGCCATTAAATTCCAGGCGCTGTTTGTAGTTTTTACGTGAAATTTCGCGGATGGCTTCAGAAAATTCCTTCAAAGGATTCGCTACGAAACCGGGGAAATTCACGATAAAAGAGAATAGGATCAGGAAGCAGATAGAAGCGGTAAAAATCACATACAGCGCGGCTTTTTCCACGGCTTTTTGGGCGGCATCATTTTTACGCACAATCGCCGCCATATTCAGTTGATCAATCTTTCTCAATTCCGCCCTTAATGCGGTAACGGCCTGATGAACCTGATCTTCAGTAGCACCTGGAAGCATCATTGCCTGATAGGCCTGCCCCAGAGCGGAAACTGCAGCTCCCTCTCCTTTTTCCGTTATATTTTTTCCCTCCATAGCCATGTAACGCTCAAACTCCTGCCTGGTAGCACCGGTAAGCGGCAAAGGCTGTTCGTCCAGTACCGCTCGCATTCTACTGGTATAGCTCAATGTTTCATAATTATCCTTCAGGATCACCTTTGAACTCAATGAAATCTGATTCATGTAAAACAAAGAAATTGCCCCAAAAAAGAGTACCACCAGGAATAGGAATCCGAATCCAAGGCGGAGTTTGGTTTTAATTTTCATGACTGTTTGTTGTTATAAAGCATGATATGCTGTTTAAATTGTCCTTCTATTTTATATTGTGCCAGTGACCTGCATGGAATGGGGCTTACCCCATTAAGACAAAATCACAAGATCAGTTTCTGTGGTTGAAATGTGTTTTAAAAGCTGGTTAAAAATAGCTGTTCTCCATACGATCTGAAAAATATTTAAATGCGGTTTTCCAATACAAATTGTGGTCACCTCTTTTTCATCTGCAATCCGCATGATGGTTTGCGTTATCTCCTCACTTTTCACTTTGATCACCTCTGCGCCAAGCTCTGTCGCCAGCTTAAAATTATTGATCAAATGCCGCTGCAAATCTAACTTAATTCTATTACCGCCCTCGCTGCTATTCTGCACATACAGCACAATCCAGGGAGAATTGTAATAAGAAGCCAGTCTTGCGGTTTTCCGGATCACCGTCTTCGCCGTTTCATGGTTGCTGGATATACAGGCCAGAAATCGCTCTGGTCTTAATTTGATTTGTTTAGGAATTTCCAGATTAATCTTTCTTTCCAGACGATGAGCCACCTCTTTCAAAGCCATTTCCCGAAGCTGCAGTATCTTTTCCGACTGGAAAAAATTCCCCAATGCCCGGGCAATCTTACTCTCATCATATATTTTACCGGCTTTTAAACGGTCAATCAGTTCATCAGCGGTCAAATCAATGTTGACCACCTCATCAGCAAATTCTAATATTTTATCAGGGATCCTTTCGGTAATGGCAATGCCGGTAATTTTTTCAATTTCCGCATTCATACTTTCCAGGTGCTGAATATTGACAGCAGAGATCACACTGATTCCAGCTTCTAAAATATCAATTACATCCTGCCAGCGTTTCGTATTTTTGCTCCCCTCCACATTGGTATGTGCCAGTTCATCTACAATCACCACTTCGGGATGGATATTCAAGATAGATTGCAGGTCCATCTCTTCCAGCTCCTTTCCTCGATAAAAGATCTTACGCCTCGGAATTATGGGAATACCTTCCAGCAAGGCCTGTGTTTCTGCGCGGTTATGCGTTTCTACATAGCCAATCTGCAGGTCTATCCCGTTTTTTAACAATGCATGAGATTCCTGCAGCATCCGATAGGTTTTTCCTACCCCTGCACTCATACCGATATAGACCTTAAATTTCCCCGTCCGGGAACGCTTTACGAGGTCTATAAAATCTTTTACTGCGCTAGGTTTATGCTCTTCCATCTGGGCTTACCATTTAATAATCACGTAGGCTTGATCTATCAAATACCACAACAATATCGCCAATAGCAAAGCAACACTTAGCAAGGGGATTCGTTTAACAGCGGTGGTACTATAATTTCTTTTTCTCATGAATAGCTGCATTATATTTTTCATAAACACGTTCATCATTTTGAAATCACGAAAGGGACAGGAAGGGGAAATCTGCCAATTTTGAGCAACAAAATGATGAACATATTCAAATCAACTCTGATTTTAAAAAGCGACAGCAATACTTGCAGTCACTGCGGCATTATAATTTACCGCGGATGAGCGGCGTGTAAAGATTTTATCTTTGCTATCATACAGTTTTCCTTCCAATCTAACCACTGCATTCGTTACCGGCGCATAGTCAAGATTTAAAGAATATCCGGTTGTTTTAAATCCTTCTGCGGTTCCGGTAGCGATCAGCATTCCGTTTCTATCTTCATAATATTCTACTCTTCCTGCTACTGCCCAATTTGGGTTAAAGCGATACTGAGCGATAGCTACCGGTGAAAGCACTTCATTTTTCGCAGATTTTCCTTTCTCTTTTTGCTGTGTACCATAATCAAATCCAAGCGTCAGACCTAAATGATCTGTGACCTGGAAGATCCCGTATACATTGTGGTAAAAACGCTGAACACGTATCGAATCTGCACCTTCCGACCCTAAGTAATTGCTATAATTGACCGTGATCTTATCCGTAGGTTTCCAGGTCAGCTGCAGCCCTCCGGCAGGCTTTGAATTTCCATCTTGACGGGTAATGCGCTGCCATCCGTTTAAGTAAAGCACCGTTGCGCTAAACTTTCCATCGGCAGTTCCGTAACTGATTTTCGCACCAGTCTCAAAATACGGCGTATTTTCAGAAGAGATATTCCGGGTCAATACCCAGCAATCTTTTGATACGGCACTTTCAAAACCGATGTGTGAGGAGAACACCCCTGCATCGATCCATAAGTTCTGAGTTTTTGACAGCTTAACCCCTGCATTTGCTTCATAAATATTTTTCAGTACACCAGGCTCAGCGGCCAGGTTTGCGTTGGCATAAGAACCGGCCATAATGGCCATATTTGCACGTACAGCACCATTGTCGTAAGCCGCTTTAATGAACCCTAAGTTCAGGGCTACTTCATTGCTGCGGTTATGGGAATAAATAAACCCCGGTCTGTTGTGATCTGAAGGTCTGTTGAAATCATAACCATAAGACGTTTCTACATAACCTGAGACTTTAATCTTGGGTTCTTCCTGACCATAAGAACAAATGGCAGTGCCTAATACAGCTGATAATGCTATTAATTTTTTCATTGATATCTCTATTTTTATCTGTGATGAAGCTTTCAGCAGCTTATTGTAAAAGCTGCTGATCGCCTTCATTTGTAATTTCATTTAAGGGATTTACATAGGCCCCTTTCCGCCTCTTGTTTTGTTTGTTTTTTGATGAACTCCAGATTTTCTAAGCCTAATTTCCCGTCGGGCTGCCAAACCTTGTGGTTTGGCAAACGCGTTTAGTTCAGGCAGCACAATCGGGAGGGATACTTATTTCTTTAACTCATCGAGGGCAACATTTAATTTGAGCACATTCACTTTTGATGGACCGAATAGACCGAACAATGGGCCTTCGGTATTTTTCACTACCAATTCCGCTACGGTCCTATCGCTTAGTTTACGGTAAGCCGCAATTCTTTTAATCTGCATAATGGCCCCGGTTTCAGAAATATTAGGGTCTAATCCACTTCCGGAAGCGGTCACCATATCCGCAGGGATATCTGCTTTTTTCAGATAAGGATGGTATTTCAATAAGGTATCAATTCTCTCAGAGACCTGTTTTAGATACTCCTCATTTGTTGTTCCTTTGTTCGAACCTCCCGAGCCTGCCGCATTGTAACCTACAGCAGAAGGTCTGCCCCAGAAATATTCTGGTTTTGTAAAGGACTGGCCAATTAAAGCATACCCCACCACCTGACCGTTTTTAGTGATTTTTTCGCCACCACCTTCACCAGGGGTAAACTTCCCGATGAAGGCAATAGTTAATGGATAAATGATGCAAAGCAGTACCATCAGTACTCCGGTTAATCTAAGTGATTGTATGATGTATTTTTTCATGACAATGTGTATTTTAATATTTTATGTGATCTTTTTAAAATGCGATTAGGCCATCAGGGAAATCACCATATCAATTAATTTTATCCCGATAAATGGAGCGATTACGCCTCCAATTCCATAAATCAGCAGGTTGCGGCGTAACAAAGCACTAGCGCCAATTGGCTTATAGGACACCCCGCGTAAAGCAACCGGAATCAATAAAGGAATCACGATTGCATTGAATATCACAGCAGATAAGATGGCCGTTTCCGGACTGTGCAGATTCATAATATTCAGACTGCGTAAAGCAGGAATCGACACGATGAATAAAGCAGGTACGATGGCGAAATATTTCGCCACATCATTGGCAATAGAAAAAGTAGTCAGGGTTCCTCTGGTGATCAACAACTGTTTTCCAATTTCAACGATTTCGATCAGTTTGGTTGGGTCATTGTCCAGGTCCACCATATTACCCGCCTCTTTTGCGGCTTGAGTACCACTGTTCATGGCCACACCTACATCTGCTTGAGCCAGTGCCGGTGCATCATTGGTACCATCACCCATCATGGCAACTAGTTTGCCCAATGCCTGTTCTTCTTTGATATAATTCATTTTATCCTCAGGCTTAGCCTCCGCAATAAAATCATCTACACCCGCTTTCTGCGCAATAAACTTCGCCGTTAATGGATTATCACCAGTCACCATGACTGTTTTTACCCCCATTTTACGCAGACGCTCAAAACGCTCGGAGATCCCTGGTTTAATGATGTCCTGCAGTTCAATGACACCTAAAGCCTGTTCGTTTTCTGAAACCACAAGCGGCGTCCCCCCATTGCTGGCAATTCTTTTCACCTGCTCTTCAATGTCCATTGGGAAAGGATTTCCCGCGGAAAGCACGATGTTTCTGATCGAATCAAAAGCACCTTTTCTAATGCGTCTGCCATCCTGAGTATCTAAACCACTAGATCTCGTTTCTGCGGTAAATTTGATGAATTTCGAACCTTCAGGAGCAGTAGTGATGAGTTTAGGGTCCTGTGCTGCTGCCAGCTCAACGATCGACTTTCCTTCCGGAGTTTCATCCGCTAAAGAACTCAACACACAGGCGTCGGTAAAGCTTTTAATGATGATCCCAGCAGTTGGGTAAAAGTTCGTAGCCTTACGGTTACCAATGGTAATTGTTCCGGTTTTATCTAATAATAACACGTCAATATCACCTGCAGTCTCTACAGCCTTACCTGATTTGGTGATCACATTAGCCCTTAAAGCCCTGTCCATTCCCGCAATACCGATTGCCGATAACAAACCGCCAATTGTTGTTGGGATCAGACATACAAAAAGTGCGATGAAAGAAGCAATCGTAATCGGCGTATTGGAGTAATCAGCAAATGGTTTTAAAGTGATACATACAATGATAAATACCAAGGTAAAACCGGCTAGTAAAATCGTCAAAGCGATCTCGTTTGGTGTTTTCTGACGGGAAGCGCCTTCTACCAAAGCGATCATTTTATCCAGGAAGCTTTCTCCGGGAGCAGTGCTCACCTGCACTTTAATCTGATCTGACAGTACTTTTGTACCACCAGTGACCGATGATTTATCACCACCAGACTCACGGATTACCGGAGCAGATTCTCCTGTAATTGCTGATTCATCGATAGTGGCAATTCCTGAAATGATCTCTCCATCTGTTGGGATAGTATCTCCTGTTTCACAGAAAAACACATCTCCTTTTTTCAATTGATTGGAAGAGCGAACTACAATGGTACCATCGCTCATTACCACTTTTGCAGGTGTTTCTTCTCTGGTTTTGCGTAAACTATCTGCTTGTGCTTTACCTCTGGCTTCGGCAATCGCCTCTGCAAAATTGGCGAACAAAACCGTTAATAACAGTACCAGGAACACTACAAAGTTATATCCGAAGGAACCCTGACTGGAATTACTGATGGAATAAATGGTGACGAACAGCATCACAAATGTTCCAATCTCTACGGTAAACATTACCGGATTCCGGATCATCAAACGCGGATCAAGTTTGATAAATGATTGCTTTAATGCAGTATTCACTAAAGCAGGTTCAAATAATATGTTGGATTTATTTTTCATTACAATCTTTTGTTTTCAATGGTGAGAAGGCGATCAAAGGATCATTTCATCACCATATTTTTGTTTTTTATGGATGACCTAATGTGGTTTGCTTACTTGACCATGCTAAAATGTTCGGCTAAGGGACCAAGTGTGAGCGCAGGGAAAAAGGCAAGTGCAGCAATGATTACGATGACCACAAACGTCATCACCCCAAACGTTAACGTATCTGTTTTTAGAGTACCCGCAGATTCAGGAATGTATTTCTTCGAGGCCAGTAATCCAGCAATAGCTACCGGACCAATGATGGGAAGGAAACGTCCAAGGATCAACACAAAACCAGTCAGCACATTCCAGAAGACGTTGTTATCACCCAAACCCTCAAAGCCAGATCCATTATTTGCCGCTGCTGAAGTATTTTCATACAGCATCTCAGAGAAACCATGGAAACCTGGATTATTTAACCAGCTTGCCGGTTTCACCAGCCAATCCGCATCCGGAAAATTAGTCACCGTATAAGCGGCAAGTGCCGTCCCTACCAGGATAATAAAAGGGTGCAAAAGCGCAATGATGGAAGCAATTTTAACCTCCCTGGCTTCTACTTTGTGTCCGAGGAATTCCGGTGTTCTACCCACCATCAATCCTGAAATGAATACGGCAATAATGATAAAGATGAAGTAGTTCAGTATCCCCACACCACAACCACCGTAAAAGCAGTTCATCATCATGGCAATCAATTGATACATCCCGGTTAAAGGCATGGCACTATCGTGCATCGAATTGACCGAGCCGGTAGAAATAATCGTTGTTACCGTACTCCAGTAGGCTGTGGCGGTAGGTCCAAACCGGACTTCCTTCCCTTCCATCGCTCCTGTGAGCTGGCTAACGCCCATTTTTGCAATATTCGGACTGCCTCCAGTTTCTGAAATGACCGTTGGAACGAGTAATAACATCATCCCCAAAGTCATGATCCCGAAGATCACCCAGGCCATTTTCTTCCTGCGGATAAAGTACCCGAAAGCGAAAACCATGGCAATTGGAATGATCACCTGTGAAATTACTTCCACCATATTGCTGAGGTAGTTTGGATTTTCCAATGGATGCGCGCCATTGACCCCAAACCAGCCACCACCATTTGTACCTAAATGTTTAATGGCTACAAAACCTGCTGCCGGACCACGGGAAACATGTACCGTATCTCCCTGCAATGAAATAAACTGGTCTTTACCTTCATAACTGGTAGTGGTACCGTTAAAGGCAAGAATAATGGCGACAACCACAGAAAGTGGCAATAGCAAACGGGTAATTGAGCGGGTAAAGAATACCCAGAAGTTACCAAGATTAGTCGTTGTTTTATCTCTGAATGCTTTAAATAAGACTACTGCAGCAGCGATACCTGTAGCGGCACTCACAAATTGTAAGAACATAAATACAAAATGCTGCGTGAAATAAGTGGCTCCGCTTTCCCCTGAATAATGCTGCAGGTTACAGTTCACCACAAAACTAATGATACTGTTAAAGGCAAGATCCGGTGATTGGCCAAGGTTGCCGTCTGGATTTAATGGCAATTTATCCTGATAGATCAGTGCAAAAAAACCATAAACCAACCAGACCATATTGATCATCAACAGCGCTTTCATGTGCTGTTTCCAATTCATTGATTCATCCGGGTTAATTCCGGATAATTTATAGATTCCTTTTTCAAGGGGTTTTAGAAAGTCAGTCCAGACTTTCTCACCTGCAAACATCTTTGCCAAATAGATACCCAGAGGTATTCCGATCAGCAAGGTTAGGGCGTAGGTGGCAATGATACCTAGTAATTCAGTGTTCATAACAATTAATTAAAATTTTTCGGGTTTAATCAGCACGTATACCATGTAGATAAATACTGCGATTGCGATAATGAATAATGCGATCATAATTTTTAGATTTTTTCGAACCAGTCGATTGATTTGTAGAATACCCAGACCATCAGGAGCAGGGCAAGTAATAATGCGAATGTTAACATCATATGGTTTGTTTTGACCGGGCTATGCCAATCTATATACCAAAAGAGCAGACCAACACACAAAACGCTGATTATCAATAAATAAAACGGTTTTTCAGCAAAATAAAAATATTGTAAATAAAAAAACCCTTCCAAAATGGAAGGGTTTTTTATCATAATGAATGGCTGGTTATTGATCAGTTTAGCTGATTTTAAACTCTTCCATCTTGCGGTAAAGGGTGGTTAAACCGATCCCTAATAGTCTGGCGGCTTCCGTTTTATTACCTCGGGTATGTTTTAATACTTTATTGATGTGCTGCTTTTCCATCACCTGCATTTTCATAGAATCTTCTTCCTGAACTTCTGTGTGGAACTCATAAGGCAGCAAATTGGCGGTAGCCACATTCCCATCTGCGAGAATCACGACCCTTTCCATCACGTTTTTTAATTCCCTGATGTTCCCTTTCCAGACGTGCTTCATCAGCAGCTCAGAAAATTGCTCATCCATCGTAAAATCTTGTTTATTCACTTTCGCGGCGAACTCCTTTAAATAATGCCTGGCAATCATCATGATATCGGTTTTCCTTTGCGCTAGGTTTGGCAGCTCGATAGAAAACACAGAAAGTCGGTAATACAGGTCCAATCTAAACCTTCCTGCATCGGCTTCTTCTTTCAAGCCCCTGTTGGTAGCTGCAATAATCCTGACATTAACTTTACTGGTTTGTGTATCCCCCAGCTTGATGAAAGTCTGATTTTCTAATACCCTCAAAAGCTTGGCTTGCAAATCCAGGTTCATCTCTCCGATTTCATCTAAGAATAAAGTTCCTTCATGGGCTTCTTCCAATAAACCTCTTTTATCCTTGTTGGCACCCGTAAATGCACCTTGTTTGTACCCAAACAGCTCGCTTTCTAAAAGCTCCGGATTAAATCCGCTGCAGTTCAGCGCCACAAAAGGTTTATTTTTCCTGAGGCTTTCATAATGGATTGCCTGTGCAAAAACTTCTTTGCCAGTACCCGTTTCACCCAGTAAAAGCACTGTGGTATCTGTACCAGCAACTTTCTGCGCCAGGTCTAACGCCTCTTTCATGGCCTTCGATTGTCCCAGGATGCTGCTAAAGCTATATTTTTTGCTGATTTTATGCTCCAGCTCATAAACCCTGCGCTGAAGTTTCACTTTGTCCATTGCTTTATAAACCAGTGGAATGATCTTATCATTGTCATCACCTTTGGTGATGTAATCAAAAGCACCGTTCCTCATGGCCATGACCCCATCCGAAATGGTTCCAAAAGCAGTCAGGTTAATCACTTCTACGTAAGGTTTGATCTTTTTGATTTCTTTTACCAGTTCTACGCCGTTGAAATCAGGTAGCTTCACATCGCTGATCACGACATTCACATCCTGCATGGAGAGGGTTTTCAATCCTTCCTTTCCGGTGTTAGCCTGAAACACCTTAAATCCTTCCAGCTCAATAATCCTGGCCAGAAGGCTGCAGATCTTTTTCTCGTCATCAATGATTAGGACGGTGTCTTGCATATCGTAAATTTCAGCAATTATAATAATTATCTGACACAACTAAGTTCTTCTTACGGTCATGGTGGCTAAATAAATTTTCCAGCATCCAAATATACGTCACAATTCCAGACCTGATTTCCTCAACATAAATAAATTCATCAGCGGTATGCGATCTGGCAGAATCACCGGGTCCCATTTTTAAGGAAGGCACTTCCAGCCAGCCCTGATCGGAACTGGTTGGAGAGCAATACGTTGATTTCCCAATTTCTTTACCTGCCATGACTAAAGGATGGTAACCATCAATAAAAGATGGTTTCATCACATTTGGCCTTACTTTAACCTGGCAGTTCGTATGGTTTTGAATCGTAGTTAAAATTTCTTTTGGCGTCCAGCTGTGGGTAAAACGGATGTCTACAGTAAAATCGCATTCCCCAGGCACAATATTGTGCTGTAAACCGGCATGAACTTCGGTCACAGTCATTTTAACCGGGCTCTGCAGATCTCCTTCAATAGGAAAAATAAAGTCCGAGAACCATTGAATGTCCTGCAATGCTTTATAAATGGCATTGTCGCCCTCTTCCCTTGCAGCATGTCCTGGTTTTCCGAAGCTGGTACAATCTAATACCATAGATCCTTTCTCTGCGACTGCCATTTCCATTTGTGTAGGTTCTCCAACGATGGCAAAAGCAATGTTGTGAAGTTCAGGGAGAATAGATTTTAACCCATATTCTCCAGACGTCTCTTCTTCTGCTGTTGCCGCCAGACAAAGGTTATAAGGTAGGTTTTCGAATTCATGAAAATGAAGGAAAGCAGCAATCAAAGAAACCAGACAGCCGCCTGCATCATTACTGCCCAGGCCATATAATTTTCCTTCCTCCATAAAAGGAAGAAAAGGATTGAAATGGTAGGCTTTCGTTGGCCGAACCGTATCATGGTGAGAATTTAACAGCAAAGTAGGTTTTGCAGGATCAAAATTCTTATTGTAGCACCAGATGTTATTGCGCTTGCGAAAAGTAAAAACATGGTGTTTGTGTAGGAAAGCCTCGATCAGGTCGGCAGTATCCTGCTCTTCACCACTAAAAGAAGGTGTGGCAATCATTTTTTTTAATAGCTCCAGTGGCTCATCACTTAAAGTATACAGGTCTGGCATCTGGCCATTGTGATTTTCGTTATGGGTGTTCATCATTGATTTCATTAGGAAGGAAGATTAGTTTTAGAAAAATATCGTTGATAGGATTCGGTGGGAAATTCCGGCTCCTGTACCTGTTTTATCTTTTCAGGGTCGAATAGCATGGCGGTACACAGGCAATTGCATTTTTTCTTGCCTTCCAATACGTCATAGTTGACACAGCTTTTACAGCCTTCCCAGAAATTTGGGTCATGGGTAATCTCTGCAAAGGTGACCGGCTCAAAGCCAAGCTGGGTATTCATTTTCATAATGGCCATTCCAGAGGTGATGCTAAACACTTTTGCCTGAGGATACCTTCTCCTGGAGATTTTGAAAACACGGTCTTTTATAGCTCGGGCTACGCCAGACTTCCTGAATTTAGGGGCAACAATTAGTCCGGAGTTGGAAATAAACTGGTCATTCTCCCAGGTTTCAAAATAGGCGAAACCTACCCATTCCCCAGTACTGGTTACCGCGATCACGGCTTTTTCATCCCTCATCTTCTGTGCAAGCGATTCTGGCGTTCTTTTTGAAATGCCCGATCCACGGGCAATAGCAGAGGATTCCGTTTCCTGAATTATTTCATCTACGTATTTTATATCATTTATGGTAGCAATACGCACAAAGATCATTGGATTTTCCATTAGTATTCTAATTTTACCAAAGCCCTGTTCAAAGTCGGTGCCTAAGCAGGAAAAATCAACGAAACTGGGTTTTAACGTTGATTAAGGCAGGAATATTAATTTCATGACGTTCTGATGTCAATAGTAAACCTTACCAGAATGGAAGGGTTAATTTCATTTTAGTTACCTTTACCGAAATTCTATAATCAAAAAATTATGAAGCTAAAGTTTTCCATTCCTACTACATTTCTATTTGCGCTTGCTCTCTTCGTTTCTTCCTGTCAGGATACTAAAAAACTGCCTATTCTCGGGCCCAGAGAAGCGGTCACTGTAAAAAATGCAGATGGTTCAATGGGTGTGGATACGGTTTATAAAACTATTCCTGCCTTTAGTTTCTTAAATCAGGATAGCGTTTTGATCAATAATGATACTTTCAAAGACAAAATCTATATCGCTGATTTCTTCTTTACTTCCTGTACTACGATTTGTCCGACGATGCACAGAAATATGAAAACCATTTTTGAGGAGTATAAAGAAAATCCGGAGGTGATGTTTCTATCTCATACCATCGACTTTAAATACGACAAGCCATCTGTATTAAAAAAATACGCGGAGAAGCTGGGGGTAGACGGTCCTAAATGGCAGTTTGTATATGGTTCAAAAGACAGCATTTATAAAATTGCAGAAAAAGATTATTTGGTAGCGGTAATTGAAGACAGCACCAATAAAGATGGTTATATTCACCAGGGATGGCTGATGCTGATCGATAAGAACAAACGTATTCGTGGTGCTTATGATGGCACTGACGATAAACAAGTTGCACAGCTTAAGAAAGATGTGGCCGTTTTACTTGCTGAAGATAAAAAATAACCATGCGCAAATTACTGATTTCAATCCCCGTACTTTTCACGTTCATCATGATGATTTACTCCTGCCAAAGTGCGGATCAGGTTACTCAAGATTTGTATTATGTGAGCGGAAGAGACTATTATATCAAATATTGTCAAAATTGCCATGGTGCTAAAGGTGAAGGCCTCGGCGCTCTTGCCCCACCACTTACCGATACTGTTTTTCTAAAAGAAAATAGAAATAAGCTGGCTTGTTTTATTAAAAACGGAATGTCTGAGCCCATTACGATTCATGGCAAGAAGTATGAAGAGAAAATGCCCGATTTCCAGACGCTGGGCAATATAGACATTGCAAAGATCGTGGTCTACATCACCAATTCATTTGGAAATAAACAAGGGATGTATCCTCTTGAACAGGCCAACGAAGACCTTAAAAAGTGTAAATAGGTTTTCTTTTATAACTCCTGTTTTTAATCGTAAAGGCTGAATTTTCTAACGTTAGAAAATTCAGCCTTTTTGCTTAGAAAGCTATAATGGTGAGATAGGTTTAACGCTTCTGACCTACGTTTTGCAGATTGGAGTTTATGACGCCGAGCAAAACTATTTACAAGTGCGCTAAATACTCTTTTTTCTTTTGATCGAACTCTTCCTGCGTAATGATTTGCTCATCCAGCAACAGTTTTAGCGTCTTCAACTGTTCAACAGGATCTTTTCCAGCAGCAGGCTGGATCACTTCATCTATTTTATCATGGAATACTTTTCCCATATTCATCGCGGCACCCAATGCAATTCCGGCACCAGCCATACCGCCTTCATTTTTGGCAGCATCTCTTAAGGCGCGTAGTTTTTCTAATTCAAAATAGGATAATCCACCTTTAGCAGCAGCCATAGCATCTGCTGACACATCGGCAACTCTACCAATTCTAAGTTCGGTTGCTTCATCAAAGGAATTGCCTTCCACCCTGAAATCGGTCAGTACAGTCCCTAATTTCGCAAATTCCGCTTCCAGCTGAGTTTTCAGCTCCAGGGTAATCCTATTTAGCTCTGCATCAATCCTCGTAAAGGGGATTTTAGATCCGGAAAGATACGACGAAAGCATTTGAGGAATACGAGACTGGATCAACTCACGAAATACCTCGGTCGTATATTCCTGTTGTGTACCGGCATATTCCGTAAAAAGTTTTTTCGCATCCAGCAGCCGATAAGAAAAGTTTCCAAATGCAGAAAGCTGTACAGGAATCTGGTACTCCACATCGATATATTTCACTGGTGATGAGGTCCCCCATCCCTGATTCACAACTTCAGCTTTGCGATAAAAGTAGAGCCCAAGTTTGTGTTCAGACTCGAATAGCTGTGCTACTTTGAGTAATGAGGTCACAAAAGGATGATTATCAGTGGCGATATCATATACACCTTCGACATCAAGTACATCAGTCAGCTGGCCTTCGTACACCAGAATGCAGCCTTGTCCAGGTGCAATGACGAGCTTGCTGGCATTCTTAATCTCATCTGTAGCGCTGGGATATTTCCAGAGCAGCACATCAGGCTGTTGAGGCTGCCACTCAATAACGGTGGCCAGTTGTTTTTTTAGAAAATTAAAAAATCCCATATCTTTTTTTTATTTTGGGTCAAACAAATTATCCGCATCCAATTCTTTAATCATTTTTCCAGCATTGTCAATGATCACTATTTTATTGACACGCCCTGGTGATCCATAATTGTAATAGTTGAAAACCAATCCATTTCGATAACCATAAAAATTATGGTCATCAAAAGAATACTTTACGACAGGCGGCGTATATGACCAAATCACTTTTCCTGTTTTGCTGTCGATTTTCTGAATAAAGGGATTACCCTGAGGATTGGCATTCGGCAGTCCTTTAATGTAAAGATTTGCACTGTCCTGGTAGACAATATCAGCATCGAAAAACATTCTATCAGGTGTAAGGTCTATGAACCTGGTAAAACGTGGCTCAGCGAACAGTTTTTTTTCATAGGTATACGTACCTGTATACCTACCAGAGCCTGTGGGATCCATGCGGACTTTACGCCACTTCACCTCGTGGTTATACGGATGCTGCACAGGATAACCTGGATTATTCTTGTACCAATATTTGATAAGCTGAACCTTTTCCTCAGGATATTCATTACTCTTTTCCGAGAAAATGTAATGTACCGTTTCTACCGCACCAGGATATAGACTTTCTAAGCCTTCCTTTGCTTCCCTTAATTCCTGATAGCCAGAATAGATTTTCCTCGACAAGGGATAATAAGAATATTCTTTACCATCATTCGTCATGATTTTAAAACCATCTCCTTGTTTCTCAGAAATAAATCCCAGCGTGGCAATACCTGAACTCAATTCGGGTAAATTCCCAAAAAACCTGGAGGTCATATCCTCCAGTGTGTTGCGCTCTTGGTTTACCAGGTACACCCGATTGCTTTTGTCTGGGCAGATATAAATATGCCCATCGCTA
This sequence comes from Pedobacter polysacchareus, assembly GCF_019802255.1. Taxonomy (GTDB): domain Bacteria; phylum Bacteroidota; class Bacteroidia; order Sphingobacteriales; family Sphingobacteriaceae; genus Pedobacter; species Pedobacter polysacchareus. The sequence continues at coordinate 191,270 of NZ_JAHYSS010000006.1, forward strand.
AACAGCTGAGAACGCAAATAATAACTATCCTTCCACTCCGTCATTGGCTCATCGTTTAATACCTTATTTTTGGTGGGGTCGTAAAAACGCATCAGATACTGATCAGCCCCCCGATCTCCATAAGTGCTCCTTATAATCTTAAACAACAGTATTGGATATGGAGAATCTTTGATGCTATAGGCTATAAAAGAGTCGAAACGCTCATGGTATTCCTTGGCTTTGCTGCTTCCTGCACCTGATTTCGATTTTTCATCAAAAAAAATACCGAGAAATGTTTGCAAAAGAATGACTAAAATGATAGCCCCTAACACGCTAAAAATGATTTTTCTTGCTTTTGGATTTAAAGCAGTCGATCCATGATTAGTATAGCTGTGCCGAATATTCACATTAATATCATCATTATCCAGAAAATATTCGGTACCACAATTGTTGCAGATATAATGATCTTCCTTAACCTCCTGTTTTTTAACGCTGCCACATTGTGGACATTTTAATGCTTTTATTTGTTTCGACATATGTAATCATCCATCAGAGCCTCCTCTATCCTTCAACAAATCAGTAGTTATCAATCAATAATGACCCTTTAATTTTTTAAATTTAAGCATATCTTTTCTTTTCCTTGGTCAACAAACCGCTTTAAAATTAATTTACTACGCAGCTCTTTTAAATTGGAGATAGATTTAACTCGCAATTAACCCCCGACATACGCTATATTTTTTTCACAGATTTTCCGCGCTTACACTTGCTCTGGTATTGCGCTCCTTTTGTCCGAGCAAAACAAAAACACAACAAGAGCAAAACAAGAGCAAAACAAGAGCAAAACAGATAGGCCATTCAACCTAGTCAAATTACGGCCACTTACGACCTATCTTCTTTCATTTTCTTGAGTTTTTAAAACCGATCAAATACACTATGCTCTTTTTCGAAGAGATTGCAACTCAATTCATGATTAAACACTATTTTCCATATAAACTATTTTATTTCTCAAAAAAAAACATCAAAATTTGATGATTCCAGCAATCTTCATGTTAAAAATTATACCTACGATTACTTTAGGATCGAATTAAACTAAACAATTTCATTGGATCCTTCAGCGGCAGGCCAGCATCAGCTGGAACTCAACAAAGATAAAATGGTCAAAACACCTGGTGCTCTTGCTGAAATTCAGCTCCTCAACGAAACGGAAAAAACTATTCCTGAACCATTTAACCACAGAAATCACTGGTACAGCCCTTAAACTGGAAGCACTATAAAAACAAATGAAGCCTAAATCGATAAAGAACCTGCCTTATAGCAAACAACGCTGTTTTTTTATATCTTTGTCGCACAAAAAATGCAAGCTGTTCTATCGCTGCGATTTATCGGAGAGGAAAGTCCGGGCAACACAGAGCATCCCGCTTCCTAACGGGAAGAGGCTTAGGAATGAATACCTGAGTTATGGAAAGTGCCGCAGAAAACATACCGCCGATGGCTTTTTAAGTACAGGTAAGGTTGAAAACGTGAGGTAAGAGCTCACGAGTATTCCGGGCAACCGGATTGCTGGTAAACCCCGGGAGTTGAAAGACCAAATAGGCTAACGCATGTAGGGCTGCTCGTCCGATGTTAGTGGGTAGGTCGTTAGAGATAAATGGTGACATTTATACTGGATTAATGGTAGAAAGGCTGAGCAATCAGCTTACAGAACCCGGCTTACAGGCTTGCATTTTTTTATTTAATCCCTACGTGCTAAAAAGCAGGTAAATACGTTTTACCCCTGGTTACAAAAAAGTTTTATTCAATGGAAATAATTGCCGGATCGAGCATCAACAATGTTAAAAGCAATTATATTCAAATGAAAATAATATATTCGTATTCCTATTAAAATTGATGAGCAATACCTATGGCAAGATTATTAATAATTGATGATGAACGCGCAATAAGGAGCACACTTCGTGAAATCCTAGAGTATGAAAATTACGATGTAGAAGATATTGATAATGGTGTTGACGGTTTAGATTTGATCAAAAAAAAGAAATTTGATCTGGTATTGTGTGACATTAAAATGAATAAAATGGACGGTATGGAAGTGCTGGAACAAGCACAGGCCTATAGTCCGGACCTTCCTTTTATCATGATTTCTGGCCACGGAACCGTAGAAACAGCGATTGAAGCGAGTAAAAAAGGAGCCTTTGACTTTATCTCTAAACCACCGGATTTAAACAGGTTATTAATTACGGTAAGAAATGCGCTGGACAGGGGTACTTTAGTCACCGAAACTAAGGTCCTGAAAAGAAAGGCCAGCAAGACAAGAGATATATTGGGTAGTTCTGAGAGTATTGGAAAAATCAAGGAAACTATTGAGCGCGTTGCCCCTACTGATGCCCGTGTATTGATTACCGGCGCAAATGGTAGTGGTAAAGAACTAGTTGCAAGATGGTTACATGAAAAATCCAACCGTGCAGACAGCCCATTAATCGAAGTTAACTGTGCGGCTATTCCCTCGGAACTGATCGAGAGTGAACTATTTGGACATGAGAAAGGATCCTTTACTTCGGCTGTAAAGCAGCGTATTGGTAAATTCGAACTGGCCAATGGCGGGACTTTATTTCTGGATGAGATTGGTGACATGAGTCTTTCTGCTCAGGCCAAAGTTTTACGTGCGTTACAAGAGCATAAGATCAGCCGTGTTGGTGGAGAAAAAGAACTTGAAGTGAACGTAAGAGTACTTGCAGCAACGAATAAAGACCTTTTAAAAGAAATCGAAGATGGCAATTTCCGTATGGATTTATACCACCGTCTAAACGTCATCAACATTCATGTACCTCATTTAACAGAACGTATTGAAGACATTCCGGAGATCGCACAGCACTTCCTGGAGGAAATTTGTAAAGAATACGGTATGCCGGTTAAAAAGATCGGTGATGCAGCTATGGCGGCCTTACAGGCTTTACCATGGACAGGAAACGTACGTGAGCTGCACAATATGATCGAACGTTTAATTATCCTGAGTGATAAAGCTATTACAGAACAAGACGTAGCTGCGTTTGCGAACCCTGGCGGCGGCACAAACATCGGAGCGGCACATGCTGTTACTGGTCAGCAGGCAGTTCGTAGTATAGCTCAGAATTATGACAGCTTTAGCAATTTCCAGGATTATAAAGATCATGCGGAAAAGGAATTTATCAAGTTCAAGTTGGAGAAAAACAACTGGAACGTGTCTAAAACGGCAGACGATATTGATATTCAGCGCAGTCACCTTTACAGTAAGATTGAAAAATTCGGACTAAAAAGAACTGCAGAATAAACCGCATTTCAACAACAGTAAAACAATAAAAAAGCCAGCTTCCTTTTAAGGAGCTGGCTTTTTGTTATTCCATATAATCTGCCTGTCGGGCCAGTAATTTGCGGTATTTATTAAAGATGGCAGTCTTGGAGACAAAGCCAAGATAGCGGTCTTCTTCTGTCAGTACCGGCAAAGCCCATACATTTTCCTTTTCCATCTTCTGCATCACAGTTCTCATGGAATCGTTGATATGAACGGTATCAGGAGCCTCTTCAATTAAATCATTTGCCCTTACTTCCAGATGGTCTACCTGATTGATTCCTTTTTTCAGGAGTTCTTCCAGATAAATCAAGCCTTTAAAGCTGTGGTCTTCCTGAGCAACCACCGGAAAAACACTGCGTTTAGATTGTAGAATCTCAGGTAAGCGGTCTACAATTAAATCATCCTGATTTAAAACCAGGTAATCTTTCTCTACCAGATACCTTAACTTCATCATGTTCAAGACCGTAGAGTCTTTGTCTTCATAAGACAGCAGCTCTCCTTTTTCCGCAAGCGGTTTGGTATAGATCGAATATTTATTTTTACTTCTATTGATCAGGTAAGAAATTGCGGAAACAATCATCAGCGGCACCATTAATACGTAACCACCAGTAATTTCAGCGATCAAAAAGATGCCGGTGAGTGGCGCATGCATGATCGCACTTAAGGAGCCCGCCATTCCCGCAACAATAAAATTGGCCACATTCAGCTCTGCAAGACCCAGGGTATTCACGGTAAAGGCGAGCATAAAGCCCATCAAACCACCCATAATTAAACTGGGCGCAAAGATCCCACCGTTACCTCCGGCACTTAAAGTGATCAGCGTTGCCGCAGATTTAGCAAAAAGTGTGGCTAAGGTAAAAATGAGCACCAGCCATGGCAAATGCCTATATTCAGAAAAAATACTATTATTGATCACTGTGGAATAGTTTCCACCCAATAGATTTTTGATCGTGATGTAGCCCTCTCCATACAAAGTAGGGAATAGGAACACCAATAAACCTAACATCAATCCACCTAAAGCTACTTTCTTATAGGGATGCTGAATCTTATAAAAAGCGCCTTTTATATAGGCACTGGCTTTAGTAAAATAGATCGAAAAGAAACCAATGACTACAGCGAGAATGACATAATAAATCAGCGCATCCATCTTCCACCCTTCTGTGACCAGGAAAAACAGCTGTTCATTGTAAAACAGCCTTGCCACTACCGCTGCCGTGGCTGAAGCCAGCAGCAAAGGAATAAAGGCAGGAATACTGAATTCGGGGAGCAGAATTTCCACCGCGAACACAATCCCTGCAATCGGGCTATTAAAGGCTCCTGCGATACCCGCAGCAGCTCCACAAGCCAAAAGCATGGTTGTTTCCTTATAGGACAAGCCCAGGAAACGGCCGACTACAGATCCGATTCCGGCGCCACTGGTTACAATGGGCGCTTCCAGACCCGTAGAACCACCAAAGCCTACCGTTAAGGCGGCTGTGATGATCTGCGAATAAATATTATGGGGTTCTACCTTACTTGATTTTCTGGAAATCGTGTATAGCAAAGGGGTTAATCCGGTTTCAAATTTCCCTCTTCTAATGAAACGCCGGACATACATGACCGACAACAAGATCCCGATGAAAGGAAAAAAGAAGAAGAGGTAATATTTGTACTGCCAATGAAAACCTGTTTGCAGAAAATCCTCAATATGGTGTGTAATGGTTTTCAGCAAGGAAGCAGCAAGTCCGGCAAGGACCCCAACGATCAATGCCGCAATTACCAAAAAGTTCCTGTTTGAGATTTTAGTCTTCCGGTACTGGTTAATTCTGTCTACATAATTCACCATCCGTACATACATATCTTACTGTTTAAGCGTCAAATTTATCAAGTAATTTAATCAAGGTTGCAAAATCCTTAGGATATGGTGCATCAATCACGATATCAGCGCCGTCTAGTCCTTTAAACACCAAATGTCTGGCATGTAAAGCAAAACGTTTCATAATCGGAAGTTCTTCATCATCCTTTGCAATGCGGTAACCTTTTTTCATGGTCGATAAGAATACCGGTTTTCCACGGTACATATCATCACCAGCAATTGCTGCGCGCTGTGTAGCCAGGTGGATCCTGATCTGGTGCATGCGGCCGGTAATCGGCTTACATTCTACCAGGGTATAATGACGGTAATGTTTTATGGAATTAAAAATGGTTTCTGCACGTTTACCCTCTTTTCGGTCGATGGTAACGCTCTTATTCCCGTCGTTAAGGATGGGAAGGTCGATAAACAGCTCGTTAAAAGTAAACTGTCCGTCTACCACTGCGTGGTATACTTTGTTTACTTTACGCTTTTCAAATTGTATCGCAACGTTGCGATAGGCATCAGGAGTTTTCGCGATGATAATCGCGCCTGAAGTTTCTTTGTCTAAACGATGACATACCTGTGCATCAGCAGAATACTGCTTTGCCAAACGTAATATATTGACCTCGCCTGATCCGCCGCGCTCATCCAGCGAGGCTACAAATGGAGGTTTATTTACGACGATATAATCATCGTTTTCGAATAGGATAAGATCTTTAAAAGAAGGATATTTCAATACAGTGAATTTAATACTGCACAAAAATACTAAGAAAGTTCGAATTTATAGCCTACACCCTTCACTGTTGCTACATAAGTCTCCCCTAATTTCTCACGAAGTTTGCGGATATGCACATCAATTGTACGGTTGGTGACCACTACTGAGTCTTCCCAGATATTTTTAAGAATAGATTCTCGGGTGTACACTTTTCCTGGTTTAGAGGCTAATAAGTACAATAATTCGAATTCTTTTTTGGCTAAGACTACCTTTTGTCCGCCTTGAAACACCAGGTAAGCTTCCCTGTCAATTACTAAATCTCCGATTTCTACTTTATTATCAGAAACCTCATCAGCACTTGAATTTCTTCTTAATATGGCATTAATTCTACTCACCAATGCACGTGGTTTAATTGGTTTGGCGATATAATCATCTGCACCTACATTAAAACCAGCGATTTCTGAGTACTCTTCACTTCTGGCGGTTAGGAACACCATGAACGTATTTTTAAATTCTGGAATGGCACGCATTAACCTGCAAGCCTCAATTCCATCCATTTTAGGCATCATGATATCCAGGATGATCAAATCAGGATGAACTTTCTTGGCTACCGTAATTCCTTCCTGGCCATTACTAGCCAAAAAAACCTGATATCCTTCTTTTTTCAAGTTGTACTCGATCAATTCAAGGATATCAGGTTCATCATCCACAATCAGTATCTTTTGTTTTACGGTGCTCATAGCTTTAAATATTTGTTACGAAATTAGGTAATCAATTATAATATACCGTTAAAGCCAAGTTAACAAATTGTTAAGTAACTCTAGTGTGTTAACACGGATTTAGGATTATTTTAAAGTTTTATTTAAGAAAGCATCCAGCTCTTCACCACGTAGGTTCTTTGCAATAATTTTTCCGTTAGGGTCTAATAGAAAGGAACTTGGGATCGCTTCGATCTCATACTGCCTCACTACCGGGCCATCAAAATCTTTCAATTCGCCAGCATGCGTCCATGTTAAATGATCTGCAGCAATTGCGTTTTTCCATGCGCTAGCGTCTTTATCTAATGAAATTCCAAGGATGGTAAAGTTCTTATCTTTGAAAGTATCGTAAGCTTTTACCAGGTTTGGATTTTCCTGGCGACAAGGCATACACCAAGATGCCCAGAAGTCGATCAGCACATATTTCCCTTTAAAATCTGACAATTTCACTGGTTTACCATCTAAACCTGCAATGGTAAATTCTGGTGCCTGAGCACCTACAGATAAAGCTTTCAGCTTAGACATTTTTGTTAAAAACTCTGTTACCGAAGGATTGTCATTGAAGCTACTTTTAATTTTATCTGAGTATTCTACCATTTCTTTCTCGTATTCAGCAGGATTTAACAGGTTAATTGCATAGAATCCAGCTAAAGAGCTGCTGTTGTCTTGAGCGAATTTCAATACCGCTTTATTCAGGCCATCGATCTCTTTTGTGTATTCAGGTCTGAATTGCTCCATGATCGCTTCTCTTTTATCAGGTTGAGCGGCTACTGCTTCTTCAAACTTCGCTTGAATTGTACCAAGTTTAGCCATGTATTGGTTTTTAACCGTGTTCAATTCTTGTAGTTTATCTGCTTCCATTGCACCAGAAACCGTATAAGCTAAGTTCTTATCCGCTAAGTCGGCAGCAATCTTAATGTCATCACCATTTTTGGCGATGATCATATATTCATTATGTCCGGCAGAGATTCTAAAGAAATCTACGCCAGGTGTACTGTGTGAAAATTTAAACTCTCCTTTTTCAGAAAGCACTGTAGAATCCAAAGGAAGCACATTTTCTTTTTGTAGACCAAATAAGTAAACTTTACTTTTAGGTGTTGCGTTTTTAAATTCTCCACTAATGGTAAACTTACTGGTGTCTTTACATGCAGTAAATGCAAAACAGATCAATAACAGATATCCGAGTTTCTTCATTTGTATTCTTTTTACTTTAATTTATCTTGTAACAATTCGTTTATTTTCTGGGCATCTGCTTTTCCTTTGGCCAGTTTCATCACTTCTCCAACAAACAAGCCAAGCACCCCTTTTTTGCCTTTTTTATAAGCTTGTACCTGGGCTTCAAATTTCGCCAGTACTTCCTCTACAAAACCGGATAATTCATCGCTGTTCTCTACTATTAATAGATTCAAAGCAGCAGCTGTGCTCATGGCTTCCGCTGCTGGATTTTTCATCAGCTCAGGAAGTAATTGCTGTAAAGCAATCTGCTGGGTGATCTTTTTATCGTCTACGAGATTGATCAGTTCGGCCAGCTGTTGAGGCTGGAGTTTAAAATCAGCAATACTGATTTCCTGTTCGCTCAATAACGCTCTAATCGAACCCGTAAGCCAGTTTACCAGACTTTTCTTATTACTTACAATCGGTAAAGCGGCGTTAAAATAGGTCAGCAAATCACGATCTTCAGAAAGCATAGCAGCCTCAGAAGCATTAACGCCAAAGTCGGCAACTAATTGTTTGGAGATTTCTGCTGGTAATGCGGGCATATCGAACTTAATCTGCGCCAGCCATTCGGCAGAGATATGGATCGGGGCAAGGTCAGGATCAGGGAAATAACGGTAATCATTGGCCTCTTCCTTGGTTCGCATTGGGGCAGTTGTCCCCTGATCTGCGTCAAAGTTTAAGGTGCTTTGGATGATCCTCCCCCCTTCAGAAATTACTTCCTGCTGACGGTTAAATTCAAATTCCATCGCTCTGCGCACATTGCGGATAGAATTCAGGTTTTTCACTTCGCAGCGTGTACCGAACTCACTGGTTCCAAATTTACGGATCGAGATGTTCGCATCGCAGCGCAAACTGCCTTCTTCCATATTTCCATCACTCACATCCAGGTGACGTACCAGTTTCCTGATTTCTAATAGCAAAGCTGCGGCCTCTTCCGCAGAACGGATATCGGGCTCAGTTACGATTTCTATCAATGGAACTCCTGCCCGGTTCAGGTCTACAAAGGAAAATCTATCATCCTGATCGTGTAAACTCTTCCCTGCATCTTCTTCCAGGTGGATCCTGTTGATTCCTATTCTTTTTTCCTCGCCATTTGCTAAAGTCACATTCAGGAAACCATTCTGACAGATGGGCTTATTGTCTTGCGTAATCTGGTATCCTTTCGGAAGATCTGCGTAGAAATAATTCTTACGGTCAAAATAATTGATTTCATTGATGGTACAATTTAGCGCCAGTCCCATTCTAACGGCTTTAGCTACTACCTCTTTATTGAGTTTAGGCAAAGCACCGGGCAGAGCAAGGGATACCGCAGAGATGTGTTCATTGGGTTTAGCCCCGAAAGAAGCACTGTCTGAGGAGAAAATTTTTGATTTTGTATTTAGCTGTACGTGGATTTCTAAACCAGATACCAATTCAAATTCTGATGGAGAAACTGCTGTATTCGTACTCATTTATAGGCAATGATTAAAACTTGGTTTTCGATATATTTTATAGACAAATATAACGGAATTGAGCATTAACAGGGTAGTTTCCATCCATAATTATACAGTAGAGTAAAACTTTGATCCTTTAATTCCCTAAAACCACAGGATTTTGGTGATTGTGACAGCAGCAAATTATTATGCGAGAGGTCGTACATGTTATAAGCTTAATTTTCTTTTCACAGCATCATAAATCCTGTCGATCATTGATTAGGAAGCTGAACAGGGATAATAAGTGTTTTTTCCCAGCGTTAAAAGAAAGACAATTATGCCGGGTATTTATTTTTAATCATTCTAAATAACAAACAAATATGCTTACATTTACCAATATGTTCGCAATGAAAACATAATTATTTTAACCAGCACCCTTTATGATCGCCGCAACCAATCCACTTATAGAAAAATACGAAGCCTACAAAATAGCCAATCCTAAGAAACGCATCAGAGCAGCAGCACAGGATTTAGCGGTATCCGAAGCAGAATTATTAATGACTGGCCTGGGTACTACGGTTACCTTTTTACAACCTGATTTCGAGAAGATTCTGGAATCTGTACCTTCTTTAGGTTATGTAATGGCCTTAACCCGCAATGAATATTGCGTAAACGAAAGAAAAGGTGTTTATGAAAAAATTTCTTTCACACCGCATGCAGGCCTGGTTTTAGGTGCCGATATCGATCTTCGCTTGTTCCTCCGTGTATGGAAATATGCGTTCGCAGTCGCGGAAAATAACCGCCAGAGTTTACAGTTTTTTGATGCCAATGGTAACGCCATACACAAGATCTACCTGACTGACCGCAGCAATGTGGCAGCATATGAAGCTTTAGTTGCGCAATTCCTGAACGCTGAACAAAAAGCTGTCCTAATTGAACCAGCGCCGGCAGCTGCCCCAATCGCAGAAATTCCAGATTCGGAAATCGATGTAGCTGGTTTTCAGGAAGCCTGGAACAAAATGGGCGACAGCCATGAATTTTTCATGCTGCTAAGAAAATTCAAAGTAACCAGAACTCAGGCCCTACGTCTTGCACCAGCAGGAAGAGCAAAAGAAACTACTGTTGAAGGGTTTAGAAAAGCAATGACCTCCTGCTCAGAAAAACAGGTTCCAGTCATGGTTTTCACCGCAAATGCGGGTTGTATTCAGATTCACAGCGGAAATATTACAAAACTGGTGGAAATGGGTCCCTGGTTTAATGTTTTAGATCCAGAATTTAATTTGCACCTTCGTGAAGATGAAGTTCACAGCGTATGGCAGGTGGTAAAACCTTCTACCGATGGCGATGTCAACTCTATCGAATTGTTTGACAAAAACGGAGAAATGATCGTTCAATTTTTTGGTAAACGCAAGCCTGAAATTCCTGAATTAGAGGGCTGGCGTAAAATCCTGAAAGAATCGCTTTAAATATGACAAATACACCCACATCAGAAAAAAAAGCCGCCATTATTAAATGGGTAAAGAAATTTGGTTTCTGGGGATTTTTATTCTTCCTCATCAAAGGCCTGCTCTGGCTGGCACTTGGTTACTGGGTGATCAAATAGGCTAATTTTAATAAGAGGGGGTATTTCGTTGAGGTTTGAACCTTAACAAAATACCCCTTTGTTATTTTGGAAGTTTTCCTATTTGATCACCTGCTCAATCTTGATCTTCTTTCCTATTTAGAACTCAACTTTTCAATCTGATTGATCACCTCATTAATTCCTCTCAATTTTCCAGTAGGAATTAACATTCCATTTGCCAAAAAGATAACGGTAATCTTACTGCCAGGAAACTTTCTAAATGCCGTAGCCACTCCACCTGAAAAACCATAAGAGATTTTCCCATCTGTTTTGATCAGGTCCAAGCCATAGGTGAAATCTCTTTCCTGCTGATAATGGTAAGGTTTCAGCAGCTGCTGCTTTGTACTTTCTTTAATCAGCACACCATCATCAAATTGTTTATTCCAATTGATAAAATCGTTTAGACTGAGGTTTAAAGCAGCCGTACCATACATATACACTGGAAAAAACCAGTTGCGCTTCAGCATCGTTTGCTCATTTTCATATACATAACCATAGCTTAGATTTTTGACTACCCGCAAGTTATTTCCTTCAAAAACTGCAGCATTTTTAAAACTGGAAAACTGATTCTCGATGATGTATTGGGCTAAGGTTTTACCAGTGATTTTTTGAATGATGCGATTCAAAAGCCAGAAGTTCGTCTGGTTGTAATCGAACTGATTTCCTGGTTGAAACTTGATAGCATCCTTGTAGACTTTTGCTTTTGCAACAGATTCCTCTCTTTCCGTTTCATAGTCTACAATATCGGGCAAACCAGAAGCGTGTGTGAGGAGGTTTTCTATTTTTATCGCTTTCCAGGTATCTGGAAGATCGCTGATAAATTCTGCTATTTTGCTGTCTAATGAAAGCTTCTTTTGTTGGATCAATTGATAAGCCGCCACCACAGAAAACACTTTAGTAGTAGAAAATAAAGGGAAGATCACCTGATCATTTAATGGAATATTATACTCAATGTTCGCGATCCCATAGCTCTTTTTATGAATTACTTTTCCGTCTTTTATCACTGCTAAAGCGAGGCCAGGAATATGGTACTGCTGTTGAATTTCTTCGATATATTCATCCAGATCTTTATTCAGATTTGTGTTTGAGGCTGCGATCTGGGCACTGGACACTCCCGTGCTAGCGATCACAAGGAACAATGCAATCATCAAGAGCAATGTTTTTTTCATGAATGAGGTGGTTTGGTTTACGTGATTGCAAATATATAATTATACACCGCAGCAGCTGAATTACCTCCCAATAATCTGAAAAATAAAGCATTATATTATTCAAACTATCAATTAAAAACAGAGGTATGCGGAGAACATGTATATACATCAGCTAAAAAACTGGCCTGACTTCACCTGGGATGCGGACGCGATCTACACACCTGTTAATTAATGATCAAATTGAGCTATTCTCTAACATTTAGTATCTTTTTGATCAGCGCAATCTGTCCAAGATGGTAATGGGTATGTTCAATAATTCCATGAAGGTTCCTAAAATAGTTTCCGTACTTCGGATCTGTGAAATCTTCAAAAAGTTGCTCTTCCTTTAACCCTTCTATCTGTAGCGCAAAGCGCTCCGCCTCCATCAAAGCCTGGTCTACTAATTTTCTCCAATCTGCTTCAGATTTTATTGCTGGCGCATTAAAACTCAATTGATCACTGCCGTCCAAAGGTCCTCCTTCTAATACTTTTAATACCACACTCACATAATAATTCGTATGAAAAACCAAGGTTGCAATAGTATTCAAATCGTAGACTTTTGCAGTTGCTTGCTGCCAGCTTACATCGGATAAAGTGTCTCTTAGATTTACTGTTGTCCAGTTTCCACCAAAATGAACATCTCTAAAATGTTTTGCGATTTGCTGAATTGAATCCATATCCTAAATTCCTGTTAAAAATCAAATACTCATAGTCGACTCCTATAAATTTGGAAAAAGATATTCAGAATACAAATAGGCATGGAGAGAATGAGGTAAGTTTAGGATCATATTTTACCTAAAAATTCAATTGAGCAATGTAATTTTGAAATTGCTGACGATAAGCTTCTCCAATGGGAATATCTACTCCAGCTACGGTGATCTGTGATTTCTGGATAGACTCGATCTTATTCAAGGCTATTATAAAGGACCTGTGCACTCTCATAAAATTTCCTGAACCTAGCCGTTCTTCAACTATTTTAAGTCCTATTCTTGTGGTGACAGGTTTTCCGTCAGTATTGTTAATTCTCACATAATCCTTCATGCCTTCAATAAAAGTAATCTCCTGCACTTTCACTTTTACCAATGCGTAATTTGCATTGACGAAGAAGTGATCATTTTCGTCCAATACCAGCTTTTTTTGTACGTGTTTACTTTGGTATAAAACATGGGCCTTTTGTACTGCCTTTAAAAACCTCGGAAAGGGCACTGGCTTAATCAGGTAGTCCACCACATCCAGGTCAAAGCCATCCAGAGCATGTTCTCCATAAGCGGTCACCATAATCACCATTGGTGGATGCTCTAAAGCCCTTAATAATTCCAAACCGTTGATTCCAGGCATCTGGATATCCAGAAACATCAGGTCGATTTGCTGGGTTTTAAGGGTTTCCATCACTTCCGCTGGCTTCCGACAAGAGGCCACAATATTTAAATAAGGAAGCTGACGGACATTGTCTTCCAGCAAATCTAAAGCTGGTTTCTCATCATCAAGGAGTAAACAATTCATAGTATAAATTAATTTGAAACGGCCTATAAAGCGATTTGGAGCTTCACCGTAAACGTTTGATCATTTTTTTCGATATTGATCTGATGCTGGTCGGGATAAAGCAACGCTAATCTTCTGCACACATTAGGTAATCCGATTCCGGAATCCTTTTCCACCGCATGGACCTGCTCAGCAAGGCCGTTCATCACTATCAGGTGTAACCTTCGTTCCCCCTCTTCTATTTTCAGAAACACATCAATAATAGGATCATTCAAATCCCCTATCCCGTGCTTAAACGCATTCTCTACAAATGGAATCAGGAGCATCGGTGCAATTGTAAAGTGTTCATAAGGGCCGGTCAGGTATAAGTTTACCTGGATATCATCCCCAAATCTGAGCAATTGTAAATTGATGTAATTTTTCAGGTATTCTACTTCATTGGCAAGGCTGATTCTGGCGCCATCATGGTCGTACAGCATATAGCGCATCAATTGCGAAAGACTGATTAAAGAAGGTTCCAGCAACTCCGATTTTTTCCTGGCCATAGAAACCAGCGTATTTAATACATTGAACATAAAATGAGGACTGATCTGTGAGGAAAGAAAGGCCAGTTCCGTTTTAAGGTTTACATTTTCCAGCTCTTTAATTAAGCCTTCCCGAGCTATTTTATCATGGTATAACCGATAGCAAAAACCGATGGTAATCACAAAAGCGAAAGGGATCAAGGAGATCCATAACCGGGGATTAGCAGGACCTGGCTTGCGAATTCCCCGCTCCTGATTCACATGGCTTTCTGCTGCTAAGCGCTCCCTGAATTGCGGCCTGGCAGGCATCATCAAACTATTTAACCCGATAAATACCATCAGACAAAGCACTAATAAACCACTATAAATCCAGGAACCGAATTTGCGGTCTTTTAAAGGATAAATCAGGTAATAATGTATATAAAAAACAAGAACCAGCAGGATGTTAAACCAGAGCTCATGCTTTAACATTTCTGCCCTCCTCTCCGCAGGAAAATCATTGCCACGAAGCAGAAATGGCAGACTCAGTAATGGCAGTCCAATAAAAAGAGGAATCAGGAAATTAAAGACTTTGCTGTAGGTCGATTTTGTCATTAGATATTATGGTTTTCTATCTTGATGATGCCATCCTAAACTATTCATCAGGGTTATAAATGCTAAGTTTAGGATGGTTTCATCTGATCTTCAAATGTAAGCTTCGAAGTATAAAAATGAGTGTCAATGAATGTTAAGGTATGTTAATGTGTCACCAGAACATTTAAGGTATCGGCGCGCATCGCGGTAAATATCCCCAGGCCATTTTGAACATTGGTATATTGAGGAGTTAAGTTTAAGGAATTGGAGCTGCTGCTGCTGATCGCTTTGCTATATTCTTCATTGATATGAAAAAGCAATACCTGATAATTCCCTAAATAGTTAAACGTCATTTGCTGTGTTTGATGAGTGGCAACCGTACCCAGGATACTTTCAATATCCTGGTAGGTACGGTTAAACCTGGAATCAGTAGGCGTTTTATATAAGTCTGTATTTTTAAACACCATCATATAGTTATCTTTCCCAGGGTTATTCCAATTGAAAACAAGCGGTATAAAGGCTGCCGGTGTAGTCCCAAAAGAAAACTCAGGGACAACTTGTGTGGTACTGGAAACCCTGAATCCTGTTGGTTTCCCGGGAACACTGGTCTCCGCAGTAATGGTTTTACCCAGATACTCGAAACTCAGCGCATAATGTTGGTGGTCTTTCACAAAACTTGCATCTGCATAATTGTAAACCCCGGGGCTGGTTTCCGATAACAGTACCTCATCTGTTCCATTACTGATTTTTAAGTTCAGATTGGTGATGGGATAGCCGTGTGTGATGGTATCTTCCATAAATTTCTGGTAGGACACTTTTACCTGTATAGGTACGCCGGGAACGAGATAAGCCTGAACCACCGGCCTGTCGTAATAATCGTTCTCTACATCCTGCGATTTTTTACAGGAATAGCAGCAAATGAGTAGCAAACTTAGGTACATCAATCGCATTATATTTTTTATTTCCATCTTAAACTGAGCGTTATATTAGGGGTAAGTCCGAGGTAATTCACATTAGAAGTAATCACCTGATTGTTAACGATGGTATATTGTTTATACCAGATATTGGATCGGTTGTAAACGTTAAATAATGAAAAACCGATACTACCTGTCTTCCGGCTATCTACTTTTAATAAATCGTAAGTAATGGCTACATCCATTCTATGGTATGGCGCCATCCGCAGCGCATTTTTATCACTAATCGTCAGATAAGAATGGCTTTGACCGGTAAAATCATCCACTGTATAACTCGTTAAAGGTGCGGTATAGGGCTTGCCAGTAGCGAAAGTCCAGGTGGCGGAAAATGCCCAGCGTCCGAGATGGTAAAGGTTCACCAGTTTCAGTTCGTGTCGGGTATCCTGATTGGCCGCAAATTCCCCACCATAAACATCGAAGTTATTGATCGCTTCCGCCAAAGTATAACTGATCCAACCCGTATATTTTCCTCTTGTTTTTTGCAGTAATACTTCTAAACCTTTACTATAGCCGCTTCCGGTATAGAAATGTTCTTCCAGATTCTGCAGTCCCCCTCTTCTATTTCCTCCGGTCATTCTTTGAGCATACTCTGATAAGTTATCTAGCTTTTTATAATAAGCTTCAATATCTATCAAATAGTTTTTGGCCTCATAGCTGGCTCCGGCAATATAATGGAGCGAAGAGCTCACCGGGATGGCGGTATGATTAGAAAGCACCCAAAAATCACGGCTGCCAGACAATACATCTTCCCGGATCACACGGTTGGCAAACTGGTAAAACTTACCTGTTGAAGCTTTTAAGGTAATGCGATCGGTTAAGGTATAAGTGGCCGAAAAGCGAGGTTCCGAATAGAATTTCCGGGTCTGATCATAATAGGTTCCCCTCCATCCAGCTTTTACCTGTAAATGATCTCCGAGGTCGCTTTCCAACTCTGCATAAGCACCGGAAGTGATCGCTTTAGTATTCTGGTCGATGAGCTTGCTGGTATCATTCTGACTATTTTCATAATACACGTGCTGGTTGGATGCAAAAATGCCATAGTTCAGTTTCAATTTTCCTGTGGCCTGATATTCCCAGTCAGATTTCAGACTAAAATCTTCCAGACTATTCTTTTCCAGTGTTCCAGTCTTGATTTCCTGACTCACACCGGCGGTATCCGAAAAATTCACGGTACTGGTGTTGTCCCGATCGCTATGGTATCTGGAATAGCTGACTAAAGTATTGGAATATAATTTAGGACTCCATCTTTTCGACCATTTCAAGCTGGAACCCAGGTTACCATAGGTGGTTTTGTCGGTCATACCGATTCCACCAGCCCCAGCGCCAATTCCGGAAGGCAGCGAAATCGACCTTGTATTGTCCAGGTTGTCATTCCCCTGGTAAATACTCCAGGAAAATTTATTCTTATCGTCTGGAGTATAAGTGTATTTCGCATTTAAATCATAGAAATAGGAGAATGGAGTAGAAACGGTGACTTCAGCACCGCCTCCAAAACCACCTCCGCCGCCCCCCGGCCGGCCCATTCCCTGTCCTGGAACTCCGGTAGTACCGGTACTCGCAGCACTGCTGGCATTAAACTTATTGAAAATCTTATTATACAGTGGTCCCTGGTAAGAATGGCGGAAAGCCAATAACAAGGATGATTTATCATTTAACGGACTTTCCAGGAAAACATTTGCGCTCATTAAGCTGAGGTCAGCAGAGATATTGGCTTCCTTGATGTTTCCTTCCTTCCCAACAATATCGGTTACGCTGGATAGACGACCGCCAAATTTGGCAGAAAACCCGCCTTTATAAAGCGTCACATCTTTTACTGCATTACTGTTAAAGGCACTAAAAAAACCATACAAATGGTCTACCTGATAAACAGTAAAACCATCAAACAGCACCAGGTTCTGGTCGGGAGTTCCACCTCTTACGTAAGCACCCGAGGAGGATTCATTACTTCCACTTACTCCTGGCATGAGTTGGAAGGACCTCAATATGTCTTTCTCGCCAATGTTTGGTAATTCGTCTAGCTTGGCAGGAGAAATTTGCAGGACACTGATTCTCCTTTTGTCGGTTGACATCAGCCCATCACTTTTCTTGTCATTAATGGTCACTTCATTCAATGCCCTGACGGCGACAAAGAGCTTAATGACCAGTTCCTCTTTGATATTATTTTGATTCAAAAAGAAAACTTCCGGCTGATAACCTACATAATGAACATCCAGGATACAGGTATCAGATGGTACATTTAATAAGGTAAAATAGCCATCAGTATTGGTTTTGGTACTGATATTTGTATTCCTCACCTTCACAATTGTTGCTGGCAGGGATTCCCCATTTGCATTGTCAAGGATTTTACCACTGATGTTAAATGGCCCTGTTTTCTTTACCGCTTTTGTTTCCAGCTGCTGAGTATACGCTAAAGGCCTTGCAGCGGGGATCTTATCTTTTTCCAGACGCTGCTCTCTCCCGATTTTCTTTAAGCGGCTGACATCTTCAGATGTTCTGATGATGTAAACCGTTTGATCTGCGTCGATCCAGTAACGGAGCCGGTTTTGCTTACAAAGCCCATCCAGCAGGTCTTTTACATTTTCATTATCGTAATGATCCACCACATTATATTCAGAGATCATTTGCAAGTCGTACACAATTCTAACGCCTGATTGCAGCGTGATCTGATCCAGCATACGGCTCAATGAACAGGTGTAAAAACCCGAAATCGTTGCTTTACTATCCAGGGGGCGCTGCGCATTTGCTTTAGAAAAACACAAAGCAAAGACCAGGATAATCCATAAAAATTTCCTGTTCCCCATTATAGATTTGTAATCAATTGCGCAGAAAAAGGTTGATCGTTGTTCCCGGCTGCATTTTGCAGACCCCTTGAAATAATGGTATAATACTTTCCTGCGGTCAGGGTATTCTCAGGCAAACTGGTTATCAATTCCTGTGTGTCATGGTCTTTGAGCTGCAGGTTAAAAGTGCCCGGATCTACCGCGATAAATTCGCTGGCGCCCTTATAGGAAATATTGCTGATGAGGTTTCCTTTGTCTTCTATGGCAAAATCCAATGCCCTGGTATCCGGCGACAAATGAATGAACCTGATAAAGGCTTTTTCTGTGGAAGCTACAGTCATCACATCCTTCACCAGCAGGCCATTCAGATTTTCCCCTTTGTCTATTGCGAAATAAGAATAGACGGTATTCTCTGAAAGCGTAATGGTTTTACTGAGCAAGGCATCCGTACTGCTGGCGGTCGTAAATTTCATAGTGTGATCACCTGCTGTGTATTGCACATAGTTTAATACTCCACCAAAGGGAATCGCCCCGGTATTCACCTGTGTGCCGTCCAGGTAAATATTAAAAGTACCCAAAGTTGGAGCAGCATTGATGATGCTCAGATAGGACGTATTGCTGGTGGTGGTGTCGTTCTTCATGCAAGCCGTCGACAACTGGATAAATAAACCCATCATCCCCCATAGGCTGACACTTTTTAATCTGGTTCCGATTGTTTTTGTAGATTTCTTCATCATAATTTTAAAATTTAGCGGTGTATTATCTGTTTACTCCAGCGAATTTTGAGAATTATGATGTTAAGAAATGTTAATTGAGACGAACGGGGTTATATTTAGGATCAAGAGGTTGATTTTGGCGAAAAATAAGTTTGTGAGGATATTACTGTCATCAACATCTCGAAATAATAGGAAGTGATGATTTAGGTAACTGTTTTTTGAAGACCGCTAATTAATGTTAAGCAATTAAAAAATTGCTTGATTATTTAACGTTTAAATAATATTAAACTCATTATTTTGCGCCACAAATCAAATTTATGAGAATAAAACACTTACTTATTTACAGTTCACTGGTTATCTTTAGTTTAGCTGGTTGTTCTAAACAAATTACCTCTGACGCAATTGAAGCCCCAATAGAAAAGCTACCCGAAAATTATAAAATCACAGAAGATTTTGAGAACGTGACTAAAACTGGATACGCTGCAGCTGACATCAGTATCTCTACCGGATCCTGGAATTTTGACGATGCCCTAGTCGGTGATCTAGCCGCAGATCTTAAAAACGGAAAAAAAAGTGTCCGAATGAGAACTGGAAAAATCACTATGAATTTCGACGTTGCAGGACTAAAAACCTTATACATCAGCCACGGTAAATACGGAAAAGACGCAGATTTCACCTGGCAATTATTGATGTCGGAAGATGGAGGAACAACCTTTACGCCGCTTGGTACAGAAATTCAGGAAAAGAATACCACATTGGTAACTGACTCCTTCAAAATTGATGCTAAAGGAAAAGTGCGCTTCCAGATCAAAAAAACAAGCGCAACAGTACGTCTTAATATTGATGACATCATTTTCAAAGGAACCGGAGAATCAGGTATTATCGTAGGTACTCCTGACACCGACCCGGGTGAAGATCCTTCTACACCTCCAAGTTCTGATCCTTCAAGAGATCTTGTTATAGGTGCTGATGCACAACCTGCTACTGGTGACGATAGCAATGCACTTTTTGGAAACCCATCTGAAGCCAATGGATTAACTCCTGATAACTACTTGCTGAATATGAGCTATTATGTTCAGTCTTACAGCAGCAGCCGCGGTACACCAAACTGGGTGAGCTGGCATTTAGATCCAAAAACCATTACCCAAGTCACTAAGCGATTAGACAATTTCGCAGGTTACTCAGGTTTACCAAGTAATTTTTACCAGGTATCTAACACCAGTTATTACAATTCAGGTTTTGATAGAGGTCACAATTGTCCATCGGCAGACCGTACCAGCTCAACAGCAGCAAATGGTGCAACTTTCCTAATGACCAATATGATCCCGCAAGCACCAAATAACAATCAAAAACCATGGGCAGACTTTGAAAATTACCTAAGATCTCAAGTAGTTTCAGGTAATGAAGTTTACATCATTATGGGAAGTTATGGAACTGGTGGTATCGGTAAATCCGGAGCACTAACTACTACAATCGATAACGGCAAAGTAACTGTTCCAAGTAATGTATGGAAAGTAGCATTGATCATCCCTAATGGTAACGGAGATGCTTCCAGAGTGAGCACTTCTACCAGGGTAATTGCTTTGAATACACCAAACGTGAATACCATCGATACGGATTGGAAAAAATACATTGTTACCGTTAGAGATATTGAAAAAGCTACCGGTTATAATTTGCTTTCTGCATTGCCTCAGGGAGTTCAGGATGTGATTGAAACCAGGAAAGACGCTGGGAACTAATAGACTTCATTGCATTTATAAAGAAGCGTTCGTATGCCTACGAACGCTTCTTTTTTTTAAGTCAATTCAACCTCTAAGAATTTCTTACCAGGAAGAATCCTTTATCGTAACCCTGTACACTATTATCAATGTTAATTTGCTGCTCACCAACTACGTATGAGGCAAACTCAGTTTTGATCTCATAGTTATCGAAATGCGTAAGAAAGTTCTTTTCATTAAAAAACCATGAAGGATACTTTGCTTCGTAAATCTCTGGAGATACAATTTGCAAAGTCAATCTATCAGGGTTGTTATCGCAAATGAAAGCCGTTCGATCTATCAGAATGTATTTAAAGTCGATTTTTTTCAATTCATTTAGAAATTCGTGGGGCTTTTCCAAATACTGTACGACACCTGAGAGCAATAATATATCCGCTTTCTTAGTGCTCATGCTATCAGCAATTGTCGGATGGAACTTTAGAACATCATCCTCAAACATTGTTTTCCCACAATTCACATAGTCCTTTTGCTCCACTACACTCCAATGCACTTTTAGTCCCGATGGAATAAAATCACGAACCTGATAATAGGTGCTTCCTAATGAACCTCCAAAATCAATTACATTTAAATTATTATTGCAATTAATAGCAGCGTATAGAAGAGCGGTTATTATGGAATATGGATATATCTTTTCATCAAATAATACAGAATCCCGTTCGTAAACGGCCTCACCATTTTTTATCTTCAATAATGAATCGCGTGTTTTATTTAAAATTAAATCTGACTCATATCCTCCAGAAAGCGCTACAAGTTCGCTCCAATCTTTATAATCACCAAACCATCCATATCTATTGTTCTCAGCTTTCTTTTTCCTCTTAAAAAATGACATATACAGTCTATAATTTGTTTGGTGAAATATAGAAATTTACTTTGACAGATAGTAGTTTTTAATCTAATGAAACCTATGTTTATTATAGAGCTTAAACAATAAAAATAGGCGTTAAGTTAGGATGTTGTATCATCGCTGTCTGAATTTTTATTGACCATAAATTTATCCTATCCTAGATGAGTAAGAAGTCCGTTATTTTTTCTTTTAATTCTACTTTGGAAAGATTGTGCAAACTGTCAAAATAAGATCTGTCTTGCTATTTTTGTCTTACTATTTCGAATCAGCTATGCAATCAATCTCAATCATGGCATTTTGTGGTAAGGCAACAACTTGAATTGTGGTTCTGGCAGGCTTATTCATTGGTAAATATTTAAGATAAATTGCATTAACAAAATGTAATTGAGTAATGTCTGTCAGATATATATTCACTTTTATCATATGGCTAAAATCTGAATTATTCTGCTCTAATATGGCTTTTATATTCTCCATAATTTGAATTGTTTGGCTTTCCAAATTAGAGGCTAATAATCTTGTTGAAGGATTAATACCCAATTGCCCAGAAGTGAAAATTAAGCCACTACCATTCTTTACTGATTTTGAGTAGGGTATGTTTTCTGAATTGTTCGTATAGATTAAACTCCTTTTATGCAGTACACAGGAGCTTAAACTTATCACTGTGAAAACCAATAGTATTATTTTCTTCATTATAATTAAATATTTCAAAAAAAAATGAGATACAGAACCATACAATTCTATATCTCATTTTTTTGTGAAGTTGAGTAAATTTATTGCTCAATAAAATTTAATAATTCTGCATTGAATTTTGAAAGCTCTTCAATGAATAAAGCATGACCACTTTTCTCTAATGGAACCAATTTCGAGTTTTTAAGAAGTACATGCATTTGTTCGGCTAAATCATAAGAACAAATTTTATCCAATTTACCGTGTAGAATAAGTGTAGGAATCTTAATCTTTTTCAAGTCTGGTCGAAGGTCACTGTCTCTTAGTGTTTTTAAACCTTCGGCCATTGCGTATGGAGATGCTTGAGCTTGAATTGTTCCTAACCATGCACCAAGTCCTGATGA
This sequence comes from Pedobacter polysacchareus, assembly GCF_019802255.1. GTDB lineage: Bacteria > Bacteroidota > Bacteroidia > Sphingobacteriales > Sphingobacteriaceae > Pedobacter > Pedobacter polysacchareus. Next base: position 214,060 of record NZ_JAHYSS010000006.1, read on the forward strand.
TACGCTTGTTGCGTTTGCTGGAAATATTTTTCCGAAATTTTCAAATAATTGTGGTCTGTTAGTATTATTTAAGTGTATTAAACCATCAACATCTTCTTTTGTCCAAAGACCATAGTTAAAATCAGCTCTTTTTGTCCAGATTGGGGCTGCAGCTCCAAACAAAGCCATTTTCGAAACATGCGCAGCATTGTACTTAGCTACATAATGAATAACGGTTGCTCCTCCCATTGAAAACCCACCAATTGTTGCGTTTTGGATATTCAATTTATCAAGCACAACTTTAATATCATCTGCAAAAACATCATAATTGTATTGGCCGGCAGGTTTGTCTGAAAGACCAAATCCTCTTAATGTAATACCAATTACTCGGTAGCCTTTTTGTATTAAATCCATATATTGGTATTCGTACATGGCATCACTTAGTGGCCAGCCATGAATCAATACAACTGCTTTCCCTTGTCCAAGATCAGTAACATGAAGTTTTACATTTTTTTCAACTTCTATATATTCTTCTCTTCCTAAAGCTGCTGGAGTTCTTTGGGTTTGTGAAAAAGAAACCTTACTTGTAAAAATTATAGTAAGAAGTCCGATTGCTAAAATTAAATTTTTCATTTTGTTGTTTTTATAGTATTAATTAATTTGATAATACAAAGTTGGGGTTATTCTTAATGCTCATCAATGGATGTTCTCCCCTTTGCATTGTACTTTTTTCTCAGAGTTATTATTAAGATTTGATGAATTTCAAAATGTCTTTATTAATTACTTCTGCATCGATAGTAGGCATCCCATGTGAAAGACCAGGATAAATAATAAGTTTTCCATTTTTGAGAAGTTCTGCTGCTTTTACTGCGGTAGTAGCGTAGGGAACAATCTGGTCATCGTCTCCATGAAGCACTAATACTGGTATTTCTACACTTTTAAGATCTTCAGTAAAATCAGTTTCTGAAAACACTTTTATGCAATCGTATTGCGCTTTTATTCCTCCCATCATGCCCTGTCTCCACCAATTATCCTGGATGCCTTTTTTTACAATGGCATTTTCTCTGTTGTAACCGTAAAACGGAACTGTTAGATCTTGATAAAACTGTTGTCTGTTGTGAAGTGTATTTTCTCTAATATCATCAAATACTGCCAATGGTACGCCTTCAGGATTATTCGCATCCGCAATCATGTAAGGTGTAACTGCACTAATGAGCACCACTTTTGCCACACGTCCATTTCCAAATTTCGAAGCATATCTTATGGCTTCGCCGCCACCTGTAGAATGGCCTACATGTATAGCATTTTTAAGGTCTAAAAATGCGGTAAGTTCTGCCACATCTGATGCATAGGTATCCATATCATTACCTGTAAATGTTTGAGTAGATCTACCATGACCACGTCTGTCATGGGCAATAACTCTGTATCCTTGATTTAAGAAGAACATCATTTGTGCATCCCAATCATCAGATGATAATGGCCATCCGTGGTGAAAGAAAATTGGTTGTCCTGTTCCTAGATCTTTGAAATAAATTTCTGTTCCGTCTTTAAGTATTAAACTGCTCATATCTTTAATTTTTTAATTGTTTCTTTTAATTTGATAGTACAAAATTGAGGTTATTATCAAAGCTTATCAATGGACCTATTTCGCTTTGAATTGCACTTTTTCCTCCCCTGCCATTATTTTAGATGTGCTCTTAAGATCCAGGCTGTTTTTTCATGTTCTTGCATTAGGCTAGTAATAAAATCACTTGTACCTAAATCCCCATATTTATCAGCAAAAAGGCTTATATTTTCTCTTAAATGACGAATTATTGTTTCATGAGCCATAAGTAACTCATTCATGTACGCTCTACTATCGCTTTTCAGTACTGAATTTTCAGTTAAGTGCGTTAATTCAAGAAAAGAGTTTAATGTGGCCGGAACCAAATATCCCAGGGTACGAATTCGCTCTGCCACACTGTCTATACTCCTTGATATCTGCTCCACCTGCTCATCAAAAAGCTTGTGTTTATCGGAGAAATCAACACCTTCTACGTTCCAATGTGCTTCTTTTGTTTTTGTATAAAGCACATATTCATCTGCTAATAATTTTGATAACTCAAGAGCCACTTTTTGGCGATTTCCCTCTGAAATTCCTATGTTTATATCCATTTTGATTCGTATTTGTTATTTGATATCACAAAGATCTTGCAAATAGAAAAGTATATCAATGGATACATTTCTCATTCAATTGCACTTTTTTCCTCTAAAAGCTAAAGGGTTAAAACTAAAGTGCAGAAGAAGAAGAAAACACCTTTTGGAAAAACCAAACAGCACAAAAAAAGCATGATTGTGAAATCATGCTTTTTTGAATATTTAGAGAGATTATCTTAGAATTGTTTGCGAAATGAAAGTGGGGAAATACCTGCGTTTTTTGTAAAGAAACGCACAAAATAGGCATCGTCTTCATAATTTAAGCTATAGGCTATTTCTTTAACAGTGATTGTCGTGTGGGCCAAAAGGCGTTTACTTTCGAGGATAATTCTATTTTTAATAATATCATTAGGCGTGTCCTTACTGAGCAACCCTATTTTTTTACTAAGATTTTTTGGTGTAAGACAAAGCATATCTGCATAGTCAGCTACAGTATGGTGAGTTTTATAATGCTGTTCTACAAGTTTACTGAATTTTCTTAAAAACTGAACATCCGATTTTTGCTCTTGCTGTGATAGTTGATGCTTTTCTTTCCAAATTCGTGTTGATTTTAGAATAATTAGTTTTAATAAAATCCGTAACATTTCCTCAGTACTGGTATCTTCATTAAGCATTTCAAGCTGTATATCGCGGATTATTTTCTGTATATCTGCCGATTTATTTTCATCTAATTCAATAAATGGAACTTCAAATACATTGTTGTATAAAATACCATCACAAGAAAGTTCTTGGTCGTGAATTTCAATGCAATAAAAATCTTTATTAAAGTGCAGTAACAATCCACCAGTTTCATTATCTTCATTTGGCTTGATCACTACTTTTGGATTAATAAATAGCAATGAATCTTTTTCTATTGTGAATTCTCGAAAATCAACCTTGATCTTGTTGCCTTTGGGAATAAAGAGTATCTTGATATGGTCGTGCACCAACAAAAGTTTATGCTCATCAAGGTTTGACTGAGTAAATTCTAAATTCCCGAATTGTTTGTATGAAAATTCTTTAATCATTATTGTTGTTTGTTCATTTTATGTTATTCCATTCCTCGATTATTCTGAAGACGTTTAAACAATGCTTTGACTTTTATTCCCTACGGAAATCCTTGAAAAGGATAAACTTCATGAATGCTATTATAAGCAAGAAACTCCCTCTTTCCAAACCCCCACAATTGATAAAGTATCTGAAATATTTTTAGAAGGGTCGCCTTTAACCAAAACCAGATCCGCTCTCAACCCCTCGGCAATTCGTCCTCTATCTGACAAACTAAATCTTTTTGCGGTTACTGATGTTGCGGATCTTAAAGCATCAATTGGACTCAGCCCCGCTTCTACCAATAATTGCATTTCATGATGGACACTTACCCCATGAGCCAGCCCCCCCAAATGTGCCATTGGGACTGATACATCAGTTCCGACAAGTATATCAACTCCTGCATCATGTAGATCTTTTACATTATTGAAACTGTCTTCCATTTTCCCTGATGGAAAAGTATTAAAACAAGAACACATCGTCATTTTCCAATCTTCATTTAGTTTGTAACCTACTCGTTCATCGTGTGCTACATGGCAAGCAGACTTTCCGATTATTGATGAATTAAGTACTAAACAGGGTGTTACAAAAATTCCTTTGTCCGCAATAGATTTAATGAGTTCAGCTGTCCAAATAGGCCTGTCAATAAATAAATGAGCTAAACCATCAACGCCAACTTCAACTGCTGTTTTTGTTGCTTCTGCTGTTAATGCATGTGCTATGACTATCTTACCCAACTTGTGAGCTTCTTCAACGGCTGCTTTTAAAACTTCGGTTTTTATCATCGGTAAACCTGGCGCATTCATTACAGTTCCTTCTTCAATCATTATTTTGAAATAATCTGCACCATTTTCCATTTGTTGTTGCACAAACTGGACAGCACCTTCTACGGTTGTAACATCAGGTTTGTTACCATCCTGATTTTCCCTTTCTTCAAAAGCTGCAAGAAATTCCTTTTTTTCTTGCGCTGTCATTTTTTCCATCTTTCTCAAGATAAAGCCTGGAATGCCATCTTCTTTGGGAATTAATTCATCTGGATGGCCCCCGGGAGCAGTTAAAGCCATACCGGATGAACGCACATCGGCAACACTACTTTTGTCTTTTATTTGCAGTTCACGTCCTTTTTTTGTCATACCACCTTGCATTTCTAATTCGGTAGTTACTCCAAACATTATAGCGTCTCTTAATGACTCTTCAGAAGTATGGACATGTGCATCTATTAATCCGGGCAGTAATGTGCATCCTTTTCCGTCAATAACTTCTGCGTCAGATGGTATTTCTTCTAAAATACTTATGATTTTTCCATTTTGAAATACTACAGTTTTTCCCTCTGACATTTCAGTACCGTCAAACACATTTGCGTTGACAATTGCTGTTTTTTTATTCTGCATCTTTTTTAATGAGTTTAAAATTTATGACGCAAAACTATTTCTTTCACAGGGTAGAAAATTGTATAAATCGGTCGTTTTGATTTTGCCTCAATTCTTTAGGCAATGCACCGGAAAGTTTCTTCACTTCTCTTATAAAATGAGATTGGTCTACAAAGTTCTGTTCTGGAAATACTTTCCCCTCTTTGATATGTTGAAAGGAAGCACGGAAACGAAGAATATTGCAATAAGCTTTTAATGAAAGTCCAAATTGCTGATTAAAATAACGGTTGATTTGCCTGCTAGTCCAAAATACTTTTTCCGAAAGTTCCTTTACTGTCATTTCTCCATTTGAAGAATAAATTAAGTCAAACAGTTTTCTCTTTCTGCTATCTATTTTAGGTGGTAAACGTAAATGAATTATTTGCGCCGCTTTTTTATAGAAAAGGGTAAAATCATTTAATTCACCTAAACTAGTACCCCAAAAATCACAAGATAAATTCTGAGTATTGTCTAACAGATTAGAAATAGAATTTTGAAAAATATATTCAGTTGCCAGTAGCTTGAAACTAACGACAAACATTGTTGTTTTACTGGCAAGAATTACTTTTTCAGGATGCGTTCCAATTCCTACAAGGATAGTTTGACATTGCTTATTATCTAATTTAAAAAAAATTAAGTCAATTCTTCCGTCTGGCAACACCATCATTTCTTTGTCGCTTTCTGACAGATTTTGTAACAACCAAAAGCTTTCTACAAATTCGTTAAGCGCTTTATCGGGTTTGATGATTTCGTAATTTAGATCTTTAATCATGTTTTTTGTTCGCAGTACTGTTGTTTTAGGGATTCCCGAGAGAGTGCCTCCCATACCGGACATATTGCCCTTATAGCTTTAAAAGTGTTGACTTTATGCTTTCTTTTAATTTTTCACTAACCTTTGCCTTATCTGCATAAGCCTCCCAATTATCGACCTTATCCTGGATCTCGTCTACTATCGAGTCAGCTGACTTGATATTCATTTTCCGTGCCACTTCCAATAAATCTGCACGCATAATCCCATCCATTCCCCTTTTTTTATCCATTATAAAGGCAAAATTCTTAGAATGATCATCAACTGCCATGAGGTGATAGGCATACTCAACACTACCAAAACCATAAGTAGCACCAAACTGGCTGTCGTAGGCACCATCAAACTTGATCAGCCAATGGGCAAACCCTTCCGGTGCCTTTGGCTGCCGGTTCAAACTCCAAGGCTCCCATCCCCCCTTTTACCAACAAAACAGAGCATTTCTACTGGATTCATACTGCAATATCCAGATCCTCACTTATAAAATCTGGATCATACTCAAAGCCTGCCAATTGAGTATTTTAATCCCAAAGTACCGCAGCCACGCGTTTATTCCAAAGATTTATTATTGCTGTTGTCATTACCAGTCAGATTGTAACTTATCTTCCGAGGGTTTGTTTCCACTTGCCCTTTTCTTCTTTTTCATGGATAATTCTGCCATTTTTATTGGGCTGACCTGCCTTATAAATTTCATATTTTCCAAAACACCTAGCTTTCCTAGAGCACGCAGAATCTGAATAAGCGACAGGAGATGAATAGAGTCTCCCCTTTATGCTTTTATTAGGGTCGTCCTATCTACACCAGCCCTTTCAGCCACAACATTTTGCGTGAGATCAAGTTCAAGCCTTGTCCCTTTCAAAAATTCCCCAATCTGGTTTAGGTATTCCAGATCACTCTTGGCATTTACTTCAAAATCAGATATATCCATCTTTAACTATTAAAAACTCAACTAATGTCGGTATTTTCCAACATAAACACAGATATTCAACAAACAAATCAACAAGTCGTGTTTTTCCAAATTTAGGCCTATTAAATAGACATAAAGTAGAGATTAAACTACTTTATTATCTTTTACTGGCTGTATTCAAAGCACAACATTAATAGTTACTGAATGATTAAAGTTCCCCTTGTTGCTTTACTCGACACCCCATTTTTATCAATAAAATCCACGAAAAATTCAAAAGATGATCCTGATTTATAACCACCTGCCTGCAACATGTCTGGTGTGATTGTAATTTTAGGACCTGATAATCCAAAACTTCCCAGGTCATTCCCTAAGGCATACCAATGTACGGTTGTATTGGCAGGCACATTGGTCACTGTAAAGGTTTGCGATCCGTTTTTTACAATCTGTGCTGATACAGGGGAAAGATGGGGTTGAATCGGATTTTGCACATACTGACTCTTTTTATTTACATTGATCAAGCCATAGTATCTCACATATTCTATTTCCATAACCGCTGGCATAGCAGTTTTATTGATATTCTTTCCAACAAAATCACCGCCAACGCTTAGGCAAATATTTAGATCGAAGTAATCATTGAACGGCCATCCATCATATCCTTTACCATTGTTGTTGAAAGTACGCATCAGCACACCATTAAAGTACCATTTGATATAATCAGGGGTCCAGTCCATTCTATATTCATTGAACTGGTTCAGGGTAACTTGAGTGGGCAGCATAACCATATTTGATGCACCAGAGGAATTTGCTGAATGTACATTATAGTTTACTTGACGATCATTTTGCCCTTTAATTTCCACAATATCAAATTCGCCGCAATTGGGCCAGGTTTTCAGATCATAGTCTTTGTGACGCTCGCCGAAGCCAAAAATTGCCGGCCAAAGTCCAGCGCCTAATGGCATTTTTGCTTTGATAATATATCTGCCGTAACGTTGCTTTTTGTTGGAAACAATTTTTCCTGATGTATAATTGAACCCACTGTATGACTCATTTAAAGCAATAATCTTTAATTTACCATCTTCCACTTTCACATTTTTTGATCTGCCAGTGAAATATTGAAGCTCATGATTACCCCAGCCATAGTATCCATTACCGGTACTCATATTCCATTTCTTTGGATCAGGAGTACCCATATAGTTAAATTCATCCCCCCAGGTTATAGATGGACTGAATTTATATTGGGATCCAATAACAGATGGATCAGGTTTATTTACTACATCTTCCCAGGCTACTGTCTTTAAATACCCCTGTGATGTTAAAGACTGCTCGGGTGCTAATTGGGTAATTTCTATAGCTGCTATCATTGACTTCCCTTCTGTTTTATATACTTTACTATTAACATCGGGAATATACAGTTATTTCCATCTTTTCTGTTTGGGTGTACAGGCAGATATCATTTTAATATAACTCACCGTATTGATAATCAACCATCCTTTGTACTCCAGAATGAACATTTTTTCATGATCATCAATTATTTATAGAAACAAAAAAGTCGGAAGATTTCTCTTCCGACTTTGACTGAATAAAGCTTTTTTTAATGCTTTGATGAATCTTAAACTTATTGAACTACTTTACCATCCTCAGCGATTTTGATAGAAGCGGTTTCTGCGTCTTTTTTAACATCAACCTGATAATACGTAGTTTTATCTGCATTGGTGACCAAGAAAGCGGCTACTGGAGTCCATGCTTTAACTGGTTCACTTTGCAATGTAGTTTTTACTGCTTCTGGAAGATCTTTCAATTCAACCGGAACTTTAGTGGTACTATCTTGTTTCACTGTAATAGCTACTGGATTTTTTACTTCTGATGCGTTTACTGCTGTGATGGATGCGAATGCTAAAAATGCTGCTGATAAAATGATCTTTTTCATAACTTATATATTAGTGTTAAATATTCTTGTGAATTATGTTTAGAGATGGTTCATAATGGTGCCAGGAATGATCATTTCTGGCACCCACCTGAAAAAGAGACCATTACAAAATCAGGTTCGATTTTAACTGTAGAGATCCGCCACAGTTTGCTGAGTAAAGAAGCAGATCATTGCCAAACATTGAGTTTTTATGCTAACATTATACTTCTTAAAGCTAGTACTAAATCAAATTCTGAAATGGCTTTAGGTTTATTTATCATAGATCAATTCAATACTTTAAAAGCTTCCTTAACTTTAGCCTAACATCAGCGTTGCTGGAGTAAAACCTATAAAAGTTAAGCTATGATTCCTGACAAAAATGTTTTTTACAAAGTAGACATTGTCGTGATTGGGGCAGGACAAGCTGGTTTATCAGCAGCCTACAATTTACAACGTGAAGGCATAAAACCTGGAAAGGGATTTGTTGTTTTAGACGATGAATTTAGTCCGGGTGGCGCCTGGCAGCATCGTTGGGATTCTCTAACACTAAGCAACGTAAACGGCATCAATGATTTACCTGGAATGGCCTTTTCGGATGTTGTAAACACTAAGGAAACAGCGTTACAAGCGAATATTGCAATTCCCAAATATTATGAACAATATGAGAAAACCTTTGGCCTTCCAATCATTCGTCCCATAAGAGTGATTGATGTTACTGAACAAAACGGACGGTTTATTATCCGAACAACCGGAATTCAATTTAGTGCGCGCGGATTGATCAATGCTACCGGTACCTGGAAAACCCCGCACTGCCCTAAATATCCCGGCTGGGAAAAATTCAAAGGGAGGCAACTGCACACTGCTGAATACAAAAATGCTGAAGAATTTATCGGCAAGCATGTGATCGTTGTGGGTGGTGGCATTTCAGCGATTCAATTACTCGGGGAGATTTCAGCAGTAACCCAAACTACCTGGGTGGCTCGTCGATCTCCTGATTTTAGGGAATATGAATTTTCGCCAGAAATAGGCCGTGAAGCTGTAGCTTTAGTAGAGAAAAGAGTACGAGAAGGCTTGCCACCTGAATCAGTGGTTTCTGTAACAGGCTTGCCCATTACTCCTGCTATTGAAGAAATGTTGAACAAAGGCGTTTTAGATCGAAAACCTATGTTCAAGGAAATCATGGAAACAGGCGTTCGATGGGAAGATGGAACGACCCTAGATGCTGATGTTATTTTTTGGAATACGGGCTTCCGTCATTCATTAAATCACCTTGGCCCCTTAAAGTTAATGAATGATAAAAATGGGATTGAAATGTCTGGAAAATTAGCCACACAGGTCGCTAAAGATCCGCGTATCCACCTCACAGGCTATGGTCCATCAGCCTCCACTATTGGTGCAAACCGAGCCGGCCGAACCGCAGCTATAGAGCTGATCGAATTTCTTGAATTGTAAAGAGAATGGTTACTACGAGAAATCGTATAATAACATTAAAAATAACTATGTTTGCATATTGTATACAATATGCAAACATAATATGATATCACCAGAATCACTAAAAAGTCAAATCATAAAAGCATTGTGGCAATTGATCATTGAAGGCAAAATAATACCCAACGAACCTTTGCGTGAAATACAATTGACAGAATTGCTAAACATTAGTCGAACGCCACTTCGAGATGCCCTTCAGCAATTAGAATGGGAAGGAATTGTAGTATCTGAACCTCGGAAAGGATATCGATTAGCGCCATTTTCAGAAGCTGATATTCTTGAAATTTATCCATTGAGAGCAAAGTTAGAATCGTTTGCCTTAGAGTTATCTGGCCTTCCGGATAAAAGAGTTTTGGATGAACTCCATAAAATTAATTTAAAAATTCTTCAGTCAAAATCGCCCAAAGACCTGGTTGAATTAGATGAGCGTTGGCACGTATTATTAATTTCTAAATGTCCCAATCAAAGATTACTAAAATCCATAAGAACTTTGCATCGCCAATCGCAGCGTTATGAATATGCATATATGTCCATGAACAAAATGGTTCAGAAATCCAGCAATCAACACGAGAGTATTATTCTTCATTTACAAAATGGACAGCTCCAAAAAGCAACAGAACTGCTTGCTGAAAATAATTTAGTCGGGATTGATGCGCTTATTAATTGGCTAAAATCTACCGAAAAATAGCACGATAATTTCCTATCCATGGTACATCAAACCTACTGTTCTCCACTATCTCCTAAAACCAACACGCCCTAAATAACAACAAACCAAAATGAAAAAAATCTTTTTACTCTCCTTAATATTCTCTTTCGCATTTTCAAATTTTTGTGACGCACAAAATCAAACTCAAAACGAGCAGATCGACACTGAGTTTTTTATACCTATTGAAAAATCAAACCTACATGCAAGAGTTGTTGGCAATCCTGACAAACCTATAATTATAACACTTCATGGGGGCCCAGGTGCTTTTAATGTAGACCACGAATTTTATAGAAATGTTTTTGAAAAAGATTACCTGATGGTCTATTTTGACCAAAGAGGAAGTGGTAAATCTGAGGAATGGAAGGATAAAACAATGCTCAACACCACACAATTCGTGAAAGATTTAGACCAGGTGGTAGACTACATTAAAAACAAATATCCAAACCGAAAAATAAATCTTTTAGGCGCTTCCTGGGGTGGAATGTATGGCTTCCTTTATTTGATAAAACATCAGGAAAAAATCAATTCATTTATTAGCAATTCAGGTTCTGCAAATATCCAACACAATAGTCTTGCTTTGATCAAACACGAACAACAATTAGCGAAAAAATTGCTCAAGAAAACCAATGATTCCAACAAAGCAAACAGATATAAAGAAATTCTGAAAAAGTTAGATACTATAGAAAGAAGTGGATTTAAAAACTTCTTTGCCGATATGAATACCATCAGATATGAATTCCCAAAAGACTTAGGATTTGATGTTTATTGGGCTCAACCTAAAAAGAAAGAGAAAATTGATGCCTTATTAAAAGATCCAGGGTTTTATACCAGAAATAACTATACACCCGAACTTTTAGAAAAATCGATGGCAAGATTTGAGTACATTAATGAAGTATTCCACGGTCAGGAAGCCTACAATAATCTTAATGTTTTAAATGAAATTGCTATTATTAAAACACCAATTTTAATTATTCAAGGAGAATTCGACTATGCAATTGGCGTAGAATCTGGCAAAATGATTTATAAAGCATTGAAAAACATTCCCAAAAAAGATAAAGAACTAGTATATATTAAAAATGCTTCCCATAATGTACCACATGAGGCTCCCGAAGAATTATATCAGTCATTAACAGCTTTTTTTAAGAAGCATAATTAAATAATATTGCTTACCATTCCCAGTCTTTCCAACTTTGCACAAAACATCAAAACTCCACCGAATTGACTAGACACAGCAAATAGTCTGAAGATTTCTCTTTCGACTATGAAAGAATGATTAACCCGATATTTTATCGGGTTAATCACATTTAAAATTGTTAGAATTTTTCACTCAACTTATCAAATAATGATTCTTCATGTTTATAAAGATCCATATTATTTACTTCAAACTCAGTAGCTACACATTCAAAAATATTATCATGAAACGTCAGGATAAAATGCTTATAGGTCTTCCACCTCTCTGAATTATGGTAAGGATGTATCTTATCTACATTTACTAAAGATTGTATCAAATCTGAGTCCTCTAATTCATAAAAACCACCTGAGTTCATTCCATATTTATAATAAGGATGACCGGAAATAGTTTCATTCGAAGGAGGGCCAAATCTCGAAAAAGTACAACTATTAAATTTAATAACAATCCTTCCTTCAGAAGAAGAGAAATCTGGTTTCACAAGCTGATCCTCATCAAGATCGGTGTAGAAAGAAACGTATGTATGACCCTCATTTATTATAACATGAGGATTTGGACCTCCATAATCCATTCTAAAAAGATTTGTAATTTCGTTTAATTTCATATGTTTATTAAAAAAGGGTAGCTTTAAAAAAACCACCCTTATTTGTTAATATATTTCCAGGTCATTGAAAGGAACCATTTCATTATTAATCACCTCTATCAAATTAGTTTTCAACGAGTGAAATAAATTACAAAATAATTAAAATCTTACGGCAAGCTAAAGGGCTGTTATGGCATATTTCAGTCTTTTTATTTGGGAGTATAAAACCTGATCTCTGTACCTGTTTGTCTTACCGTATTTACCCCGTTTAACAAACTATTCCTGAGCATTTGGCCACTAAGCATTGACTCATAAAAACCGTCACCAGTCCTATTTATCACTGCCCAAGCGCTTCTTGGAATTCCAGCTTGTGTTAGTGCAATTGATGATCTTGTATTAAGAATCAAAGTCTGACCATTTCTAGAAATTACATCAATTGTAACATCTGCAACGCTTACCTTACCAGTTTTCAATTGATCGACCAACTCGCTTAAAGGCTTTAAAGAAAACTTTCCATCTTTACTAAACTGTTGACCAGAAGTTTTCTGGCTCCATAAAGCCCCCTCAATGTTTATTTCATCAGCGCTTTGATTGCCTGTTCTGTCCTCTTAAGCTATGAAAACTCGAAAGTAAATACGAGTCCTAGAATCTTCATTTTACTGAGTATTATCCCATTCGGTTATTTTTCCATCGTTGGTTTAAATAGAAGTCCGGGTTATTTTTTGATAATAACTTTTCTCATAGCCTATCCTTAACTTCTGTAACCCCACTTATTGTAAAATCAATAACTTTTTGTTTTTGCCTAATACCTGAAATTTCATTTCAACAATGTATTATCTTTTATATATGCCATTTTATTCGGTTATTATAATGATAAGAGGCTATTTTTATGGAGTCAACAATCACTTCATCCTCATTTTTGATATCAGTGGGAGCACCAACATACACTGCTCTATTAATCAGAAAAATAAAGAGTTTCTGAATTTTCGGAGTATAGGTCTAAAAACTCTGAAAAAGAATTAGCAATTAATTTGAACTTATCCCCTGCAATGATGTAAACTTCATTGTGTGAAGATTTTCGTTCGTACAGTCTTATACAATAAGTAAACAGATGACAAGAATAATCTGAAAAAACATAACAGCTAGAATGAAAGTTCATTGTATTTATAATGTTTCTATAATCCGGCACGCCACCCCAATCAGACAATTCATCTTTCACACTTCTAAAACCATTTAAGGAATAGAATTTAAAAAAATTATGCTCATACTCTTCATTAGTACCATTAATTTCTTTGAAATAATCTCGTAGATCATCGGGAAAAACTAAACTCGTTCTATTCTGAAAAGACAAAACATCCTCATTTGTTGCTAAATCAAGTACCTCAATTTCAGACTGCTTCCACATTTTTTTGTAATTCAGACGGATTCATATTTTATTTATTTAATGGCTGACACTTACATTAAGTGGCTAAAGCGGGGCAAACAAACTTCCATTCTTTTCATATTCATTAAAAGTAAGTGAATTAATCCCGTTATAAAGAATAATTTGACTTCCATGAGGGTCAAGATTGGATAACTTATTCAAAGACGCAAAAACTAGGTAGACATACAGATAAAAAAAACAGAATAACCAGGTTTTCCTTCTATAACACCCTACCTTGCTTATCAGTAGCATAATTTTCAAGAATATATATATTCATCAATTTGGCATTATCTTTTATATCACTAGCCTTTTTAGCCTCTGGCTTATATAAGATTTGATCAAACCTTTTCTTATTCAGATCATAATCATAAAAGATAAACTGATCTCTTTTGCCATTACTGATTTTCAAAGCTTGTTCACTTGTAAATATAGATGAGTTAGATAACTCATTCGTAAAAAAGACGGTCAGATCATTAGTATTTGTTGATTCTAAGAAAGCCAATTGTGAGCAGATGACAGTCGTTAACGACTTCCTTAAAGCCAATTTAGACTTCATCCACTCTGGCTTTAAACTCATCACTGCCGGGACAGATAAAAACTTTTACAATGAATTCAAATAGAAGTTCCCGCAGATCTACCGCAGGAACGTAGAAATGATCGCGCCATGTTATTGATTTATTTTCCAGAAGCTGGTACCTCTAGCTATATGCTGAGCGGAGCGAGAAGACACGAAGGACGAGAAGTCGTATACATTCCAAAAAACCAAACTAAAAACCGCATAGAGGCCTATATTTCCTTTATGAATGAGGATGGGACTGAGATTTCAGACAGTGTTCTTGCCGGATCTTTAAACCACAATGAAACAGAATTCCAGAAAACCACAACTCCAGAAAAACTAAAAACACCTGTGATTCCGCAAAAACAGGATGCCCTCACAACAGGAACCAGAACAACAGGAGCCCGAGCAGACCTTAGTCCAGCGTCTCAAATACCTCCGAAAGAACTGACATCCTTTCGCTGGACCAGTAGTCAGTTCATCTCCTCAGCGCCTATTTATAATTACACCTGCTTAGCTTCTCCCTCCTGAGCGCTTAATCATTTCACGAACTTTGGTTGTTAATGGCTATCCTAGCTGTGATGGTGCCACTCCAAATTCTTTTTTAAAGGCAAAAGAAAAATGAGACAAATCTTCAAAGCCTAGTTCGATATAAATATCGGATGGACGGGATTTACCATGAGTAATCAGATAATGAGCTTGTTTTAACCTTCGCTTTTGCAGCCAGGTTCTAGGTGACAGCTGAAATATCTTTTGGAAATCTCGCTTAAAAGTGGCTAAACTACGACCTGTAAGAAAAGCAAAACGTTCCAGGTTCACATTGAAATGGTAGTTCTTTTGCATAAATGCTTCCAGGTTTATTTTATGGGGGGCTGATAAATCAAAAAGCACCTCCTTTAACTGCTTGTCGTAAGCAAATAGCAACTGCAGCGCCTCACTTTGCTTTAGTTTCAGCAATTCAGGAGCATTATTCTCTAAAAGCTGACGATACTGCAACAGGGACTCCATAAAATAACGCAGGTGCTGAGCCTGAGACAGCTCGATAAATGATGGCGTTTCCAATTTCTGCTTGAATACAAAACCCTCCTGAACACTAGCATCACGCAGCAATTCATCATCTAATAAAATCGACAGCGATTTGAATTCTTCCTCCTCCAATGGTTTCTTTTCAAACTTTAACAACTGGTTTTTCCTGGCCAGATAAACATCTCCTTTTTTGAATGTCCTACGCACTGTACCATCATTTAATTCCATTTCCCCAGACACAATCATTCCCAGGCTATGCTGAGAAACAAACTGCTCTCCTTCTCTAAAGGAATTGAAATGACAGGAATAATTGATGTATTTAATAGTTTCTGCCATAATCATATCACATAGTTGTATTCCTTCGTCATTAAATAGAAAGCATCTTGCCTAAAAACTGACAAGATGCTTAAATATATGAATCTTTGCATTTACTTAAATCAATATGGTTTTAGGTTCCAAATATTCCTCTAAACCAAAAGCACCAAATTCTCTTCCAATACCAGACTGTTTGAAACCTCCAAACGGAGCTAAAGGATCGTGCTTGAAACCGTTGATGCAAACCCGGCCTGCATCAATCTGTGAAGCCAACCGCAATGCCCTGCTTTCATCCGCAGAACTAACATAGGCAGCCAAACCGTAAGTCGTATCATTGGCAATAGCGATCGCATCCGCTTCATTTTCATAAGGAATAATGGAAAGCACTGGCCCGAAAATCTCCTCTTGTGCGATACGCATATCGTTACGCACATTGGTAAAGATGGTCGCTTTCACAAAATTTCCTTCTTCCAGGCCATCAGGCTTACCTGTTCCCCCTGTTAAAAGACTCGCCCCTTCCTCAAGACCAAGCGCGATGTATTGCTGTACACGTTCGTATTGCTTTACCGAAACCATCGGCCCAACATTTGTATTTTCATGGGCAGGAAAGCCGACTACAACACTTTCGGCAGCCGCTTTGGCAAGTTGGTTCGCAAGTTCTAATTTAGCTTTTGGCACCAGCAAACGCGTAGGTGCAATACATGCCTGTCCGCTATTCATATAAGCTCCAAATACAGCTTGAGGAATGGCTTTTTCAAAATCTGCGTCTTCCAATATGATATTAGGTGATTTTCCGCCTAGCTCTAATGTTACTCTTTTTACAGTATCAGCTGCCATCTGTGCAATTCTTTTTCCGGTTAACGTAGAGCCTGTAAAAGATATTTTGGCAACATCAGGATGTGTGACGATTTCTGTACCTACTACATTTCCCAATCCATTGACCAGGTTGAATAAACCCTTTGGTAAATTGGCTTCATGGAAACATTCGATCAGCAGCGCGGTCTGCAAGCCGCTCATTTCACTGGGCTTCACTACTACCGTACAGCCTGCAGCAACTGCAGCGGCTAGTTTACTACAGATAAAGCTATTGCTGGAGTTCCAGGGAGTGATAATTCCTACCACACCAACTGCTGTCATCTCTACCAAAGTATCATTACCTACTTTCCGTTGAAATTTAAAATCTTTCAGGGTAGCGATCATATCGTCGAATGCAGAAATCGCATTTTGTACACTCATGCTGCAAAATTGCCTTGTCCCTCCGTATTCAAGAATCATCACTTCTATGAGTTCTTGTTTTCTCTTGCTCACCGCATCTTTTAATCTTTCCAGGATCGCTATTCTTTCCGCTATACTGCTGAGCGAAGCCATCTTAAAAGCATGTTTGGCCGCGCTTATAGCAAGTTGAGCGTCTTTGACATCACCTAAAGTTAACTCCCCTATTTTTTGATGATTGCTCGGATTGATCAATTCGAAAATTTCAGCGCCTTGTAAGGCTGCAAACTCCCCATTGATATAAGCTTTATTTAATTGTTCCATGTTCTTTTTTTTAACAAATTTCATGGAAAAAACAAAGACTTACTTTGTTGTACAGTTCAAAAACACTTTGTTCTGTGGCTCATCCATACGCATATAAAGTGCCAGTCCCTTAAAAGAAAAACAGTGTTGCTTTCGTAAAAACAACACTGTCCATAAAATTTATGCTAAAGCAAGGCACATGGCTTTACTTAGGATATCGGAAGATTCAAATCTAAAACATTAAAACAACCGACATAGAGTCTGGCTGCAGGTATAAATCTTCTCCACAGCTGCAACGAAGATTTGTAAAATCAAAATTATTGGTATTACAAGAAAAACAGAAATCAGGCAGCACGTTTCTTCTGTAGAATTTCAAGGTTTTGATTTTGCTGAACAGCAGTTCAACTTCCTCATAAGTAAAAAGACTGTTTTTAAAATCAATCGTATTTTTTACTTCCGAAGGTGTTCTGCCATTGGTTTTAAGGTGTTCAATTAATAATAAACACTGCAAAGGCATGAATACATTCTCTGGTTTTTTGCCAAAAGAAAAAGATGATCCCTGGAACTGTTTTACTCTGGTTTTATAATACGAATGATGTGGATGTGCAGTATGAATGTCTTCCAGAATATAGATAGCACCCGCTGTTAAATAGGGCAAACTCTCAATTAAAGATATTTTTTGATGTAAAGGATCGTGACTTCCGTCTTCAATTAAAATATCAATCTGGCTGCCTATTGACTTCAAAATAGAATGATAACCAGCAGCATCACTTTGATCAGCCTGGAAATATTTAATATGGTTGTCTTTTGGCCAGGAAGGAATCTCCTCCACAATGTCAAGACCGAAAATATTCGCACTAGGATAGCGCTCTCTCCAGTATCTGATGGAATCTCCTTTAAAAACTCCAATCTCTAAGACGTTTTTTGCTTCTTTTGGCAGTAATTCTTCATAGAAGTTGATGTATTTATGCCAGAAAATTTTATCCGAGATAGGCGAAGTGTTCATGTATTGATGTTTTATAGGTTTATTTGTCCGGCGAATTTATAAAAAAAACAATTATGTACATTATTTTTCAAATTAACTTAACAAACAAGAATATTTTGACATCATTTTTTCTGAATTTCAAAATAACTCAAAAATATATTGTTTATGGCTAAAAATTAGCATTTGCTCGCTTTCAAAGCTTCCAACCAGAACTATCTCAATGCAGCTATTAAGTCTGGGTTCTGTCAAATTACCAATTAAAACATCTGATGTTTAAGCACCTGACATACCTTTGAAACATCAGACGTTTAAACATGAATAAAAAGATAAAACTGTCCGACAAGGTCATCATAGAGATCAAGAAAGACATTGCCTCTGGCAAACTCAAAAAAGGAGAAAAGATCCCCGCAGAACCGGAATTGATGGAACATTACGGAGTGGGGCGTTCTACCATCCGCGAAGCGATAAAAACATTATCCATTTCAGGTATCCTTAAAGTACAGCAAGGCTCAGGCACTTTTGTCGTGTCTAAAATAAAAGATGAAACCCTCTCCCAGCGCTTAAAAAGAGCGGACTTTGAAGAAATTAACAGCGTACGCGCACTATTAGAAAAGGAAATTGTAAAACTGGCCAGTCAGCATCGAAGCGATGCAGATTTGACGATGATGGAAAACCTCCTCCAGCTACGGAAAAAGGCCATTGAAGAGCAGCAGCAAAAGAAATGTGCAGAAGCAGATATTGCTTTCCACATCAGCATTGCTAAAGCTTCCGGCAACCAGGTACTTTCTGATCTTTATGAAAATTTCACGGTGGTCATGCGTAATTTTTTTGAGCTCAGAGATGCCGCAGATATCAAACACTTTAGCAGCAGTCAGCATTCCCATGAAGCTTTATTTGAAGCCATCAAAAAACAAGATTCAAATCTGGCCGAACAACTTACTATCGACATTCTAAATCACAACTATTAAGCTTTATGAATATTTTACTTTTCACCCTCGTTCTATTATTGGGGGCTTACCTGGCCGGACTTGCTGGCTCCTTAACCGGACTTGGTGGTGGTGTAGTAATCATTCCGCTCCTTACCTTAGGTTTTCACGTCGACATCCGTTATGCCATTGGCGCTGCATTAGTGGCTTCTATTGCCACCTCTTCCGGCTCAGCCAGTGCTTATGTAAAAGAAGGAATCACCAACGTCCGACTCGGGATGTTTCTGGAAATTGCCACCACTGCAGGTGCAGTAATGGGTGCCATCCTCGCCATTTATACACCAGTTAACCTGGTCGCCATTCTATTTGGTGTGATGCTAATTTTTTCAGCAGCAATGACCTTAAGGAAAAAACATGAAGATGCTTTGCAGAAAGGCAGTAGCCTTTCCTACAAATTGAAATTAAACGGCAGCTACCCCACTAAAGAGGGAGAAGTTTCTTATAAACTAAAGAATATTGGCGGAGGCTTTTCGATCATGACCATTGCAGGCGTACTTTCTGGTTTATTGGGCATAGGATCTGGTGCTTTAAAAGTACTGGCAATGGATACAGCCATGCGTGTACCTTTTAGAGTGAGCACCACGACCAGTAATTTTATGGTGGGTGTAACCGCAGCGGCGAGTGCCGTAGTTTATTTACAAAGAGGATACATTGATCCTGGGATTGCTTTTCCAGTGATCATTGGGGTACTTGCCGGAGCCTTTACCGGTTCCAAACTCCTCATGCGCATCAATGTAAAATCGCTGAAAGTGATTTTCTCTATTGCCATTACGCTCATTGCAATCAATATGATTTACAACGGTATCAACCATAAATTCTAATCAGATGGAAAAGAATAAAAAAGTGACCGACTATGATATGGAACAACTGATTGGTCAGGTTTTAAGGTATGGCGTATTAACGTCTGGGATTATTGCCATTATAGGTGGCATCTGGTACCTGATTCAAAGTGGCTCTGGAATTCCAAATTACACTTCATTTAGCGGAGAACCTGCCGGATACACCAGCTTAACAGGGATCATTAAAGGATTAGCAGCTGGCAGCGCAAAGGAAATTATACAGTTGGGTGTGGTCATTCTGATTGCCACCCCAATCCTGCGCATAGTTTTTTCTTTATTCTCTTTTATATTGGAAAAAGACAGGCTTTATATAGTGATCACCTTAATCGTACTGCTGATTATTATATTCAGTATGTTCGGCGGACTCAAAGTCTAGCCTCTCTTAACACCTGCATATATATTATTGGTTGTCTGCCCTAGCAACTGGAACAGACAACCAATATTTATATTATTCGTATTTATTCAGGTAATCCTGTAAACCGCCATTCATTCCTGCGCCTACGGCTTCAAATTTCCACTCTCCATTTCTGCGGTAAATCCTGCCAAATTCAACTGCAGTTTCAATAGAGAAGTCTTCTTCTAACTCATATTTCATCAGCTCCACTCCATTCTGATCTACGATCCGAACAAAAGAGTTTCTCACCTGACCAAAATTCTGCTTACGCGCTCCAGCCTCATGAATGGTCACTACGATGCAAAGCTCCGAAACTCTAGGATCAACTTTTGAAAGGTCTACTTTAATGCTTTCATCATCTCCATCACCTTCTCCGGTTAAGTTATCACCAGTATGTTCGAT
This sequence comes from Pedobacter polysacchareus, assembly GCF_019802255.1. Classification (GTDB taxonomy): domain Bacteria; phylum Bacteroidota; class Bacteroidia; order Sphingobacteriales; family Sphingobacteriaceae; genus Pedobacter; species Pedobacter polysacchareus. The sequence continues at coordinate 234,695 of NZ_JAHYSS010000006.1, forward strand.
TGCGCCATCTGGCGAATTCAGGTTGTTATAAAAAACAAAGTAATCGTCTGATACCAGTTTCTTATTTTCTCCAAGCATAAACACCGAAGCGTCTAAATCAAAATCATGTCCGGTGGAACTGTTCGTATCCCATCCTAATCCTACTGTAAATTTTGGAGCATTGATGTTCTCCCGCTGTCCTTTTCTTAGGTTAATAGCCATAATCTTTCTGGTTATTTTTACAAATTATTCTAAACGTTTATCGCAATTTACGGTATTCCATAAGATTCCCTGCTTTACGTTATGTAAAAAATACAAACAACCCCTGAAGATGTCACATTTCTAAAACATTAGCACAAAAAAATGAAATGTGGAACGGATATTGCTATTCTTGACCATAATCTATGTTAAAAAAGCAGGTCAGAGTTGACGATTCTTCCCCTATTGTCAATTTTTCTTCAGGTTTGCATTACGTTACTATTAATAGCGTTAACCTCTAATTACTTGAGGTATTATGGAACGAGAATCAAAATATTAATTAAATATTAATTGGACAAATTTGCGTGTATGACGCTAAATCATTTTAAAGCCAATTAATATGACTAATTTTGGAAATGACAATGAAGCACCTAATAACAAAGGAACAGGAAACTTTTTTAAAAAAGCACAAAATCTCATCCGAACTATTGTTCGATGCCCAAGGAGAGGACATATCAGAAAATTTGCAGAAAAGTATGACTGAAGCTGACAAGGTGATTGCTTGCAACACCGCGCCATGCACGGAGAATGACACCCATACGTTAAGAACGATTGGAGGTTTTTGTCCACAATGCGATACGACTAAAATTGCTGCTGCTTTAAGGGAACTTAAACCAGGTTACATTTACTTCTCAGGGTCCAAAAGAGGAGGATTAATTAAAATCGGTTCAACAAACGAAGGAAAGAGTAAGACACTTACCTTAAATTTAGCTACTGCCAGAGATGGCGGTTATGACGACTGGGAACTTCTTTTCAGTGCAAAAACACCAACACTAGGAAGAGTAGAACGCTTAATCACTGATAAACTTGCGGAATACAAAGCAGCTTATCAAAGTGAAAAAAGTGGTAAACTACAAAACGGCGGCGAATTATACAGATGTTCGTTCCTGAAAGCTAAAGAAGCTTACCTTGCCGTTACTGAAGAAAATCAATTCGATTTCACTCAGGTTAGCGAAAAGAAACACATCACTTCTGAATACCAATTCAAGAATTTAAAAATGACAGCTAGAAAAGCAGTTATCGAAGCATAACTCTTTATCCATGATATTTGACCTTCGGGTCTTGAAAGACCAGTCTCTTTGATTCATTTAGGATCATTTGATACTGGTCTTTTCTATTGCTTATATTTTTTTACGATCAGGTCTTCCAGCACAGGAACATTCGCTTTTAACTGCGCTAATTCTGTTCTATATTTCAACAATTCAGCCTCCTCTTGCTCCGTCAGGCGTTCTTCATTTTTCAATTCATACTTTTGGCCATTTAAAACCAGCATATTGGTATAACAATCCATCGCCAGGTGATAGGTACTGAAATCTGTCAGAGGAAAAGTCATTTCTTTCCATTTGATCACATTAGAATTTTGCTTTACCGTTTCAAAAGAAAAACTGCAGCTCAAAACTTTGGTTTCTTTTGGAGCGAAGGATACCCCTTCAGCCGGTCCTTTCACACAACTCCAGCCATCATTGATGTCTGTTGTGGAACCATAACCAATGACGGTTTCATAAGTAGTCAATACCTGATCACTTTCATTGGTAAAAGCACATAAGATCACCAACTGTCCAGATAGGACATCAACACTTAAAGGTTTCGCCTTTAAAACACCCAATTTCAGCTTTAATGCATCAGATTTTTTCTTTTTAGCATCCAATACCCCCATTTCCTTTTCCAATTTATCCATCTTCCGCTGGTGATCCTCTTTTATATATTGATTGGCCATTGCATACGCTTCGTCCAGGTTCTTACCATTCAGTCGCTTCCACACCAGCTCATCAAAGTTTTCTTTCTTCAACGCAGGCTGATGGTCTCTATCATAAATGGCAGAAAATGCAAGCACCCTTAAAGCAAGCTCCAGTTTTTCTTTTTCGGCGGTATCAAGACGCGCTGCGATCTTATCTTTCGATGCTTTAAACTTCTCTTTTGATCCTCCTTTGAAACGATCCTGACTAAAAACCAGAACAGGGAAAATGATCAAAATCAACAATAGGTAACTATTCCATTTCATAATCAATGATTCAATTCTATAACGTTCTAACCTTATTAACGCGATATTCTAAGAAATACCACAAGCTGAAGCAAGATTAAAACACTTTAAAGGTAAACTATTAAAAAGTTTTTTTGTTAATCACAGACAACCGCTGATATGATTAAAGACAATAAATCCATTTACAGTGCTCTAGCCGCCAATCTCCTCATCGCCATCACCAAATTTATTGCCGGTGGTTTTACGAATAGTTCTTCGATGATCTCTGAAGGAATCCACTCTATGGTAGACACGATCAATCAGGTTTTACTGTTATATGGCCTAAAAAAAAGCAAGAAAGTACCTGATCAATCGAGACCTTTTGGCTATGGTAAAGAGCTGTATTTCTGGTCTTTTATTGTCGCCATTTTAATCTTCGGCCTGGGTGGAGGTATTTCCATTTACCAGGGTATACAACATATCATCAAACCAGAGCCCGTGAGTAACCCACTGATCAATTATGGAGTGCTAATTTTATGTTTACTTTTTGAAGGTTGGTCCTTACGCATCGCGATCAGGGAATTTGACCAGCAAAGAAATGGCCTGAGCTGGTGGAAAGCCATTGTCAAAAGTAAAGACCCCTCCAGCTTTCTGGTGCTCTTTGAAGATGGAGCGGCAGTCCTTGGTTTATTAATTGTTTTCATTTTCATGCTGATCGGACATAATTTCGACATGGATTATATGGATGGTTTAGCCTCCGTATTGGTCGGTTTATTACTGGTATTCGTGTCCGCTATACTAGCCAGAGAAAGCAGAAGTTTGCTCATGGGAGAAGGTATTGCTCCAGAAACCAAGGAAAAGATCAAATCACTGGTAGAAAAAGATCCATCGGTGATTAAAATTTCTAACATCATCTCCACTTACCAATCTCCTGAGGAGGTTTTGCTGGTGATCATTGTCGTTTTTCAACCGGATATTGATACAGAAGACATTACGGATGCCATCAGCCGGATCCGCGAAGCTATCAAAAAAGAATTTAAATTTATCAAATTCATCATCATTCAACCATCAGAAGATTAAAGGTTCCTGTAATAGAAATTCATATCTTGAGTCTATCAGATCAAATGAAGATCCCTATTTAATTGAATATCCCTATTTAATTCAGGATCCCTTCAGCATTTTGACTGGCCGCAGGAAACGGCTTCCCTCCCATTTCCAATAGGGTTGTTTCAATCATACTGGTCATCAAGTTTAAGGCCAGGTCGTTGGGTTGAGTTCCAAAAGGCTCCTCGATTTCATCTGCAATCGCTTCCAGGGCGACAAAAGTATAGGCGATAAAGCTAACGATAAAAGGGGTCAACCAGCTCAGGCTGTCTACAAAACCAAAAGGGAGTAAAAAGCAATAAATATAGACGGTGCGGTGTAGTAAAATACGGTAGGTATAAGGAATTGGCGTTGAAGCAATTCTTTCGCATGCCCCTACAATATCCGATAACTTATCCAGATTCTGATCAAATGAGGTTTGTATAATGGTATCTATTTTCCCTTCTTCTTTCGCTTTCTGTACCCATAATCCCATTTCTTTCATCAGCAGAATTGGTTTATAAATCCCTGGTTTCAGCTTTTCACTCAATTCCGGACTCAATCTTTTCGCTAAGTCGGCATTGGCGTCTGTGTGCCTCAACTGGTGTTTTAAGGCATAAGTAAAAGCAATCAGGTAATGAATAAAAGTATCGACTTCTTTACTTTCCGGAGGATAGCTACTCATGGTGAGTGCTTGTCTGGCTAAGGATCGGGTATCATTTAATAAAGCGCCCCAAACTTTCCTCGCTTCCCAAAAGCGATCATAGCTGGCATTATTACGAAAACCCAAAAATAAGGCCAGTGCAATACCAAATAAAGTAAATGGCGCTGGGTTTAAAGGAATCTTAAAATCGAACAATTTCCCCTTTAAATAGACCACACAAACAGAGAATAGAAACAAAAGCAATAATCTGGGAAGCAATAGCGGTAAAACAGATCCTTTCCATATAAAAAGCATTTTAAACCAATGTTCATTCTTTCTTATGATCATAATTCAAAAATCCGATTTTATTTATAATTCACAGCATTTTTCGGCTTGTAAAATAAGCCAATGGAATAAAAACCAGGATAATACTAACTTGTTATAGCTATATGGAAAAAGTCATTTATGCTGGAACCAGTGGTTTGATACTTCCCGTTCCAAACAAACAATATTTCCCTATCGAGTTTCGCGATAAAAGCAGGCTCACCTATTATGCGACCTTATTTAACAGCATCGAAATCAACAGCTCTTTCTATAAGGTCCCAATGCCCGTTACGGTAAAAAAATGGGCAGATAGTGTTCCTGAAGACTTTAAATTTACGTTTAAACTTTGGCGTGGCATCACACATGCACCCGGACTTTCTTTTAACAAAGAAGATGTGAATCGTTTTATAGCAACTATCAATCAGGTAGGAGAAAAGAAAGGCAGTTTACTGGTCCAATTTCCACCTAGTATTGTTCAGAAAATCTATATTCCACATGTCATGCGTTTATTGCATACCATCCGGGAAGCCGATCTGGAAGAAAACTGGGATCTTGCAGTAGAATTTCGCCATGATTCCTGGTATAAGGAAACCACTTACAATTTACTAAATGAATTCAATGCTTCTCTGGTCTTTCACGATAAGCCGGGTTCCGCAAGTCCGATGAAGGAAATGAAAACTGACTTCATCTACCTGCGTTTTCACGGCCCAAGTGGCGATTATAAAGGAAGTTATGAGGATAGTTTCTTAGCTGAATACAGTAATTATATCGATGAATGGAGAAAAGAAGGAAAAACAGTTTATGTCTATTTTAACAACACTGCTGGAGATGCCATTCGCAACCTGCAGACTTTAAATGCTGAATTGGATCAATTGGCTTTAATCCCTTGATCTGACATAACCTAAACGCTCCAAATCATTGATATCCTTGATTAAGTGTACCTTTTCGTCTGATAAAACATATAAATCATCTGCTAATTCCAATACATCATGGTACATGTGATCCGTGATAAGAAAGCCTTTCTTTGGTTGTTCTTGTCTGATCAGCTTTTTTATACTTCCAATCATCAAGGGGCTCAAATGAGAAAATGGCTCATCCAGCATTACAAACTCAGATTTTGCTTTGATCAATATATAAGTTTCCACCAAACGCCTTTGTCCACCAGAAAGCTGTTTCATTTTACTGCCCTGCTGAAGAATAAATTCTGGGAAAACTTTTTCAAATGGTGCATAATCCAGACTAAAGTCTGAAAACACCCTCTTTAAAGTTAAATGAGCAGGAATGAAATTATATTGAGGAAGGTACGACAAAAGTTCATGGTGCTGATAGGCTTTGGGTATAGATTGTCCGTCAAAACGAACCGACTTATTGCCGGGCACCAGATTACCAAAAATGAGGTTCATCAAGCTCGATTTTCCAGTACCATTCCTACCCAGCAAACCTGTAATTTTACCGGTTTCACATTTTAGATATACATCAGAAAGGATCTCACGGTTCCCAAATTGCAAGCTTATACTATCTACTTCTAATTGATGAGCCATATGATCTTATACAAAAAGGTTAAAGAAATCTATACTTACACCAGGGAATTTCCCTGACAATAGGAAAAGAAATAAAAAGATCAAAAATTCCATCATCATGGTTCCAAACCATAAAAATGTTTTGGAAATACCCAGGTTCTGATAATATAAAAACTCTTTATACTTGTATTTACTGATGTAATAAGCGACAATTCCAAGTGTAGCAATTTTAAACCAGATCAAAATGGTCAGTGCAGGTATCCCCAGGTAAGCAAATAATGAGGCACAGGCAATAGAGGTCACAAATGTGGCCGGAAAGAAGCTCGAGTAAAAAGTCAATAAGAGACGGAAGAACTTGAACTTCATTCAGGTTATGAAAAAGGATGTTTCACAAATTACGATTATTTAAGGAGAAGATTTCACTCTTTTCAGAAAATTACTTAAATCCTGAACGAATCGCTTTGGCTGTTCATAATGGATGTTATGACCCGTATTTTCAAAAATAATGTGCGTAATAAATTCCGGATAGGCATCATAAAAAGCAGTACTGACTCCACCACCTCTGGACCAACCACCAATGACCGCTTTTTTAATTTCCAATTGATCCATCAGTTGTTTAATATCATCACCCACATGGTATAAGGATACTGGATGTGTAGGAATATCAGTCTGCCCATGACCATAATAATCGATGGCTATCAGGTTCTTGTGGCCTTGAGCTTTTAGAAAAAAACAAATGCGAATAATAATAAAAAAAGAGCAATACTACGCTTCATAAAATTGTTAAGGTTATGCTTTCTAACACTATGGTGCACCATCAGTGAGCAATTGTTTAAAGCCAGGTCCTGGTGTAATTTTCAATTTCGCAAGCTTTGTTCTGACTGCCGCAACCTTTTCCTTTTCTCCGGTAGCCTGATAATGGATGATCAATTCTGAATAAGCAGGAAACAGGTATGGATTTGCAGCAATCGCTTTTTCATATAATGCAGCAACAGTCCCTTTATTCCTATCCTTAGCAGCCTGAAGTTTTCCTTGCGTATAGTAATAATCTGCCATATAAAAAGGATCCCCCTTAGCAATAATGGTATTAAACAAGCTTTCAGCCTGGTCAATATGACCTGTTTTGGTCAATAAAAGGTTATACCTCAACTGGTCTGCCGCCCTTACTGCTTGATCCCCCTTTATAAAGGGCTGAAGATACTCCCCCGCCTGATCCATGTCTCCTTTTGAGGCATAGAAATCTGCAATCCTAAGGTTATAATCCGTACGAGCATTGCCCGAAGCTGCCAGAATGCGCTGTGCTTCTTTTAGGGTAAAAATAGCGGCATCATATTGCCGATTCATAGCCAATGCATCCGCATATTTGTTTCTATACTCAAAATTCTGCGGTTTCTGCTCCACCAATCCTTTCAGAACAGCTACTGGTTCTTCGGCATAGCCTAGAGTAGATTTCAATACTGCAGCATAAGCTACTGCATCATCCCTGCGATCTCTGAGATAGGTAGAAACTGTTGCGCCAGTTTTACCATATTCACTGGCAGTAGCCATGGATTCCGCGATCATTCCATTTTTCTTATACATCTCTGCCAATGACAAACTGATGCCCGCAAGCTCCTGGTAATCATCTTCCAGACGGAAGGCCTTATCCAGGTAAAATGCTTGTTTTAAAACACCGGTTTGCTGGTCAATTTCAACTGCAGCAAACCTGGCTGCATATAAATCTGCATAAGCAGTATAAATCGGTGCATATTTTGGATCCAGCCCTTCTGCCTTTTTAATCCAGGCTTCTGCAGCTTTAAAGTCTTTTCTTTCTGTTTTCAATTGGGCATAATAAAGATAGGCCGGCAAATACAAAGGATCGTACACCAATGCGGTATCCAGATAATTTGTAGCCAGCCTCAAATTAGTCCTGCTCCTATCCTTACTTTTATTCAGGTACACTTCCGCCCAGTTGCTGGCCATTGCTTTTTGATCTCCGGCCAGGTAAGCACGCTCTTTTTTGACCAGCTGATCCAGAAACGCATACATATCCGGGTCTTTAGTTTTCAAATCAGAGGTCGTATTCATGGATTTAAAATCCAATGGATGCACCTTCACCGGTTCAAAATAGGCAGGATAAGTTTGTGCGAAATACTCGCTTTCATTGTTTTGAGAATAGTAATCCAGTGTTCTTTTCTCTTTCATGGCCTGATAATACAAGGCCCTGATTTTACGGCATTCCGCATCGGTAAGCACCCGACCATGAAAAAGGTGGACATATTCATGAAGGATCACATTTCTTTCCAGAAAAGCGCCGCGTTCTACATATTCTATAGCTGCAGCACCACTTCCCACCCCACGGATATCCATCCATTGCCTATTGTCGAAAGTAGTCATATAGCGAAAATATGGGGCATTCATCGTTACCGCAAGATCTTTGTGTAATGGTGGAATCCGGAAAGATTCTCCCTGTTTAGAAAGAAAAGGAAAATACACCACCGCAGTAAATAATTGGTTCCAGGCCATTGCTTTCACTGTTTCACCAGGATAATAGTTCACATCAGGAAATACCTTTTGAAAATTGGCCATATCATTGATATTCCTGGTATTCAAGGTATTTGAGATCGAGTCGTACACCGCCAGATAAGGGATTCTTTTAGACTTAATCACAGCAGATAAGCCATTGTGTGCAGGTCCGTAATGCTTTTTCCTAAGCAGTATATTGCTAAAGATGTTTTCTGCTGAATCCAGTCTGGTTTTACGATCCATGTCGAAGGCAATATAATAGATCGAAGCGCGGTGCATGCCAGGAAGTACGGATGCCGGATATTGTTTTTCTACTGTTCTGGTGGTTTCAATCGCATTGGCGACCTCCCCTTTACTCAGCTGCACATCTGCCTTTTCCAAAGCTTTTCTGATGACCTCATCATCTTTCTCCACATAATCGGCATACGTGAGGTTGGTATGTCCATTTCCCCAATGCCAGTTCGTTTGAAAATGAAGCGGATTGATGGCCAGTGCCAATTCCCATTGTGCCGCCATCGCATTTAGCTGTGTGGCATCAACTCGTCGCCAGATCGCATAACCATAACTAAACCGCGCATCGGCATTATATGGATCTAAGGTTAATGACTGCTTTAAGGGGGCCTCTGCCAGCTCTGGCTGCTGGTTCCAGAAGTAAACATCTGCTTCCAGCAGGTAAGCAGCGGCACTATTGGGATGCTGCTGAATGACTTTTTTGGCAATTTTAAGCGCCTCAGTATAGTTTTTTTGAAGCAATCGTGTCCTGCCCAGCATCAGCCAAAGTTTTTCTGAAGACTGCTGATCATCCGAGGCCTTGTCTTTTTTCGAATGCTGTTCGTTCTTAGCAGACTTATTTTTTAGTGCTAGCTCGCAAAGCAATGCAGCTTCTGTTAATCTCCAAGCCTGAATTTCTAAGAAAGCTTTTAACAGAATTGCTTTTTCATTTTCCGGCTGTGTCTTTCTCAATTCATCTACCAGGACTTCAGCCTGCTTGAACTCATTGTTTAGAATGAGGTAATCTGCTGTCAGTAATTTATATGCCGCAGCAGGTTTCTTATTGGCTGAAATTGCCTGTTTGGCTTCCTTCCATAGGCCCAGGCGCAGCATTTTTTCTATGCTTTCTGTTTTGTTTTTAGCATTTGAAAAGTTCTTCAGCACTTCCTGCTTTTCTTTTGATAATTGTCGCAATGCCAAGCCCGTACTATCCGGAGCAAAAGTTTGTGCAGAAAGCAAGGAGACCTGAAAGCAGATCAAAGCAGAAAGATAAAGGTTCAGCATTTTCATAATATCAATAATACCATAAAAAAGATTATAAAAAAAAAGCAACCCTCCTGCGCTCTGCCGAAGTGTTGCTTAATCAAGAAATTTTACGCTGTTTAGAACCGACTATTCAGCTACTAAATCTAAAGCTGCTGCTTTAGCTGCAGTCGTCAGATCATCCACTTCTGCATCATGCGTATGGCTGCGTACTGCTGCAATACTCCGTTCCATATCCAACCAGTACTCATAGTAACCACTACGGGCAAGCACCTGATTGTCTGCGTCCTTTAATATAAAGAAAGAACCCTGCTCGTCCGTTTGTCTACTGAAACGCTGTGCAAATTTTGAATTGGCTCTTACCAATTCTACTTGCTTTTCGCAGGAAATCTTGGCGGCAGTTTTATCTGCACTATGCAATACGATACCGCCTGATTTTAGCTTTAGGTTAAAATGGAACTTGTTGTCAAGGTCTTTTATAATCTGAAATTTCGCCATCACTCTTGTTAAGTTTACGACTACAAATTTAAGCTCATGAATTAGAAAAAACACACATCCTTGTCAATCGAAAAACTGATAATTATCAATTTAAATTAAAGTTATTACCGCAACATGACCTTTATTATGGCCCGAATGCAGAAAAATTAGCAGTAACTTTGTCGCATCAAAAAGGATTCAATTCAAAGAATAGAGAAAGAGCATTATGAGCCTAGCCGGTATTTTCCCAATTGATCAATGGAATTTCAAATCCCAATCTATCCTGAAAAGCATTCCCGAAGAAGACCAGAATCGTCTTTATGCGAATATGACGATCGAGAGCTATAACAAAGGGGATGTGATTTTCAAAGAAGGCGCAGTTCCTTCCGGGATATTTTTCATCCAGAAAGGAATCGTGAAAAAGTATAAAGTAGATCGGGATGGCCGGGAGCAGATCATGTATGTAGCAGGCACTGATGAGCTGATTGGTTATCATGCCATCCTTTCTGAGCAGCGGTATCCTGATTCGGCATCCGCTATTGAAGACTGTGTAATTGCCTTTATTCCTAAAGAAGATTTCCTGGAAGTACTCCACAACTCTGCAATTTTATCTCAGCGTTTGCTGAAAAATATGAGCCATGAGTATGCGGTGCTGACCAATAATATCTCTGTATTTACACAGCGTACGGCAAGGGAAAGAGTGGCGATCACGCTGATTGTGCTGAGAGAAAAATACAAGAATGAGGAATCAAATGAGGAGGCCATCAACATTTCCCGCAGCGACTTGTCGAACATGGCAGGCATTGCTAAAGAAAACCTGGTGAGAATCCTGAAAGAGTTCAAAAACCTGGGTCTCCTGGTTTCAGAAGGCCGTAAAATCACGATTACTAATATCAAAATGCTGGTAGAAATCTCTAGTTACAGCAATAAAACCCTTAAACTTCGCTAAAAGCACGCAGATATTTATCGATATAGACTGACTTTTCCTTAGACTTATACTGCATGATATACCTGGGATGTTCCAGTGCAACAATCTTTTTGAAAAACTGATGTGCTTCGTTCAGTTTTCTAAAGAAAGCCTCATTTTTACCTGTTCCAAAGCAAAAACAAACCTCAGTTTCAAAGCCCATCTCAATTTGTTTTCGGATGTTCTCTACAATAAATGGATAAACCGATTTCAATAAAGCCGGATTATCGTAATAATTGTAATTGGTTTCTTTGCCGTTCTCCCCTATTTTCGTAAAGCCCAATGGACAAATGGAATGGATATAGAACTGCTGATAGAACTGTTCCTCCCCCCCAAAAGCGGCTATCATCTCATAAATATAGGCAGAAGAAGGCTCGTGCGTCATTGGCCCGGGGTAATCAATATGGCAATTGGCCACTAATCGCTTCGGATCTGTGAAAGAGATTCCCGTTTGTCCGGAACCGAAACGTCCGGGATTGATGCCCAGAATCAGATGACGTGGCTGGCTATCATTATAATATTTCTGATAAAATTCGGAGGAAGCGGCCAGGGCCAGCGGGCTTTCCTGAAAAGGATTCATAATCCTGATGCCTTCCGGCAAAATCCCTTTATACGTCAGGCGCTTATTAAAGGCAATAATTCGTGCTGCAAAAGTGCTCATTCCTAAAGATAAATATTCTACCCACAAAAAAGCCGGGAACGAAAATCTATAAAGATTTCTATTCCCGGCTTTTTAATATATGCTTAAATGCCTTAGCTCATTTTCAGTTTTTTCTCAATGTCATTCACATAAGCTCTGAAAGTCTTATCCGTTTGAATCAGATCTTCTACCGTCTGACAAGCGTAAATCACTGTAGAGTGATCCCTGCCACCAAAGAAGGCGCCGATAGTTTTCAAAGAAGACTTAGTCATCCCTTTTGATAAATACATAGAAATCTGACGGGCCTGAACGATTTCCCTTTTACGGGTCGGCGCTTTTAATAAATGTACCGGAACTTCAAAGTAGTCACAAACCAGCTTCTGGATATAATCCATTGAAACTTCTTTTGTGGTATTTTTGATAAAGTTCTTCAACATTGATTTAGCCAGCTGCAAATCAATTTCTTTTTTATTCATGGTGGATTGTGCCAATAGCGAAACCATTGCGCCTTCCAGCTCACGAACGTTGTTGTCAATGTTATGTGCCACGTATTCTACCACTTCATCAGGAAGATCAATTCCATCTGCGTACATTTTCTTTCTTAAGATCGCAATTCTGGTTTCCAGTTCAGGGATCTGAAGATCTGCTGATAGGCCCCATTTGAAACGACTCAATAAGCGTTCCTCTAAACCGGTAAGGTCTTTTGGAGACTTATCAGAAGTGATGATGATCTGCTTGCCGGATTGGTGTAAATGGTTGAAGATGTGGAAGAAGATATCCTGAGTTTTTTCTTTTCCAGCGAAGTTGTGAATATCATCCATGATGATCACATCCATTGCCTGATAGAAATTCACGAAATCATTAATGGTATTGTTTTTCAATGATTCTACGAACTGCTGACAGAATTTTTCACATGATAAGTAGATCACTAACTTATCAGGAAGGTTTTGTCTGATTTCATTTCCAATCGCCTGTGCCAAGTGGGTTTTTCCCAAACCTGAAGCACCATAGATCATTAATGGGTTAAATGAAGTTGCACCAGGTTTTGCCGCTACCGCATGTCCTGCCGAACGGGCAAGGCGGTTACAATCCCCTTCCACAAAAGTATCAAACGTATAGTTTGAATTCAGCTGTGGATCTACATTCATCTTTTTCAATCCAGGAATCACAAATGGATTCTTAATGTCTCTGTTCACATTTACAGGAACCGGCATAGATTGTTTCCTGTTGGTAGAAGACATGCTTCCGTTTGATGGCATATTAGTCGTATAAGGCAGTGCTCCATTTGTAGATTTATCTACCACTATATTATACTCTAAACGTCCTTCTGCGCCAAGTTGTTGTTTAACCGTTTTACGTAATAATGCCACGTAATGCTCTTCCAGCCACTCGTAGAAGAACAAACTAGGTACTTGTACAGTTAAAACGCTGCCTTCCAGCTTAAGGGCTGATATCGGTTCGAACCAGGTCTTGAAGCTCTGGGCCGGGATATTATCCTTTATGATTTGGAGACAGTTATTCCATACTTGGGTACAAGTGTTTTGCATAGGTTCTCTTTAATTTTACGGTTTTAAACTTTAAAACAGCGAATGGATCCGTTGTTTTGGGAGTGCGAAGATCATAAATTTTACTAACATTGAAGCGGAAAATTTCACCTTTTTCGTAACTCGCTCATTAGTAATTTTATACAGAGGGGATAACTTTGTCTGGCTGTGGATAACTACGAGATATCCACAAATAAAGATTTCCACATTTGAGCGTCAGGCTTAATTTTTCTCTAAATTACATTATTAAAATGAGATACGTTCCATCCAAATTATAAAGAATAAAAAGAACAATGGCCCATTTCAAGACTGCGCTCCTAATTGGCATGATCGTCTTACTTTCTGGCTGTGGATTGTTTTTACGCAATAGGAAAACCACGCATGCAGGCCTTGAGAGGTACGATTATGACTTACCAGTGGTACTTTATCCAAGCAGTGTACCGGAGTCTGACAAGCTGATCTTCGTCCTTTCAGGTGATGGTGGCTGGCTGGACTTTGAAGATGAACTTGCCCAGGAGTTTTCCAAAAACGGCTTCCACACCATTGGTTTCAATACCCGGAACTACTTCTGGGAAAAGAGAACTCCAGAAGAACTTTCTAAACACTTGTTATTGCTGTTGAGAACCTACCGCAGGAAGTACCATGCGACTGAAATCTACCTCTGCGGCTATTCCTTCGGCGCAGACATTATTCCCTTTGCTTACAACCGACTACCTGCCCCTGCAAAAAGAAGAATCGCCGCTATCCAGCTTTGCTCCCCTTTTGCCACCAGCGACTTTAAAGTCCGTACTGTTGATTTACTCAACCTTGGTGGTGACGACAAACCCTATAAAGTAATTCCAGAGGTTGAAAAGATCAGCATTCCCATCCTCTGCTATTATGGGGAGGGGGAAGAACCGAAAGCATTAAAAGACATTTCCCTTAAAAATTTCAAACTGATGATTTTGCCTGGCAGCCATAGCTACGAATTCCCTGCTACTCAAAAGATTGTATCCGGGCTATTGAAAAAGATGCATTGATATCTAGATATAATGAGCTCTAAAACATGGAATCATTGCCTTTAATCCATATGGTTTACGAAAAATAGGCTAAATTTGCAGACATGAGTACTGTGGATTCCGCCAATGAAATTTTTGACAATGTCATCTCCTTTATCGAATATACCAACCAAAGCATTTTCCTGACTGGAAAAGCCGGAACCGGGAAAACGACTTTATTGAGGAAAATAAAAGAGACGACAGCGAAAAAGACGGTGATTGTTGCGCCCACTGGTGTAGCAGCCATGAATGCCAAAGGCGTCACCATCAATTCCCTGTTTCAATTGCCTCCGGGATCTTTCTTTCCTGGAGATGTGAACCTGGCCAGCTTAAGAGCCGGGGTCGTATCCATCAAAAGCCTCCTTACAGAACTCAACTATTCGAAAGAAAGAAAAACATTATTGATGGAGCTGGAGCTCATGATCATTGATGAGGTATCTATGGTGCGCTGTGATGTGATTGATGCGGTGGATGCGATACTTAGGATGGTCAGAAAAAATGATGCGCCCTTTGGCGGCGTACAGCTCTTATTGATCGGAGATCTTTTCCAATTGCCCCCGGTCACTAAAAGAGAAGACTGGGAATTGCTGAGCAGAATCTATCCTTCCCCTTATTTCTTTGAAGCGACGGTAGTGAAGCAAAACCCATTATTACAAGTGGAGCTGAAAAAGGTATTCCGCCAAACTGAACCTGAATTCGTGGATATCCTGAACGACATCAGGAACAACCAGATCGGAGATGAAAGGCTGGCGATCTTAAACCAGCGTTTTGATCCTTCTTTTAAACAGGCAGCAGGCTCTAACCATATTATCATTACTTCTCATAATGCAGAAGCCAATACCATCAACAACGAAAAAGCAGATGAGCTGGAAGGCGAAGATTTTGTTTTCGAAGGTCAGGTGGAAGGTACTTTTAGCAACCAGGTATTGCCAGTAGAACAATCTTTACGCCTCAAAATTGGCGCTCAGGTGATGTTTATCAAAAATGATACTGGTGACGACCGGAAATTCTACAATGGTAAAATTGGAAAAGTAAAATCAATCCATGGAGAAGAAATCTACATCTCTTTTCCAGATGAGGAAGAACCATTATTATTGGAACGATCATCATGGCAATCATTTGAATACAAAGCGAATGAAAACAATGCCATTGTCCAGCAGCAGGTAGGTGAATTTTTTCAATTCCCGATCAAACTGGCATGGGCAGTAACCATACATAAGAGTCAGGGCTTAACTTTCGATAGTGCCATCATTGATGCGGGGAACTCCTTTGTGTCTGGGCAGGTATATGTGGCTTTGAGTAGAGTGAGGACCTTAAATGGTTTGATTCTTCGCTCAAAAATCAACAAAGAAAGCCTGCGTTCCAATATCGAAGTACTCAACTACATGAAACTGGGTAATGTAGACTCCTTAACGGATTTCCTGGCCGCAGCTCAGGAAAGATATATTATTCATTTGTTCAGCAGTGCTTTCTCTTTTAATGAACTCACATATTCATTTGAGAAGTTAAGTGCAGACCATGAGGTGATGAAGTCTACAGATCCTGAATTCAGATCGATGATTGGCAACCTGAGCAGGTCTATTGAAGCCTTACAGCAGGTCTCCATTCGTTTTCAATCTCAACTCAGACAGCTTCAAAAAGAGAGTGGTTTGAAAGATCCATCCGCTATTCATACCAGAATGGATGCGGCTTACAATTATTTTGCAAAGGAACTCACCCTTCAGGTGATCAATCTTTTGAACAAACACATCCGTACCAAACCGAAAAACAAGTCAGATCAAAAACTGGTGTCGCTGTTTACACAGCATCGTTTAGTAGCAGACCATAAGATTTATAAGATACGGGCAGCGACGGAGATTGCGGCAAAGCCGGAGCATTGGGAAAATCAGCATGAACTGATGAAAAAGATTCAGGACTTATTGAAAAAGAAAATGAACACACCTGGGGCGGCACAAAATGCAACCACCATGCAATTGTTCTAATACGCTACGTTTTTTCTAAGCCTGTCCTTTCTTTTTCACCAGTACATTTACCCGATATACAAAGAAACCGCAGATCATAATCAATACAGAGACTACGATTCCTAAGGTATCGTAATGCTGCAGTGGACTGCTTTTTGTTTCCTGCGTTACAATTAATCCGGCACAAAGGGCAGCTATACCGCCTGCTACCTGCTGTAAAGAGGCGTTCACACTCATGAATGCTCCTCTATCCTGCTGATCTGGAATACTCATCGTTAAAGTAGTTGCAGGAATCATCCGGCTCATAATCCCCATAAAAAGAACCGTATTCAAGAGCACCACCTGCCACAAGGGAACTGGTGTCATCTTGGTATAAATCAAGATCATGATTACGGCAAGCAAAGAACCTGCACAAAAGATCATAAACTTATCCAGCTTATCACTCAGTTTACCAATCAGCGGCATCATGATGATGGAGCCAATACCGGTAAACATGAATACCATCGGCAATTCCAGCTGACTGATATTGATATTATTGATTAAATAGGCACTTCCAAATGGCATCAGCATGAATCCTCCGACGCTTAAAAAAGCTGTAGCAAGAAATCCGGTTTGATACGATGGATTGGAAACGGCATGCCAAAGGTGCAAAAAGGCATTTTTATCCGATTGAATGGCCAGGTGCTTATCGATGGGTTTCACGTTAAATACCACAGTTAATGCGATTCCAACAGCCAATAGTACGATCATGTAAAAAGCAGCATGCCAACCCCAGAGATTTGCCAGGTAAAGGCCGATAGGAATCCCTAAAATCTGACTGGCGGCAAAAGCCATTTGTACGAATCCCATCACCCTGCCACGTTGATGAACCGCAAAAAGATCGGTAACAATGGTCATAGAAATCGCGCCAATTACACCGCCAAAGAGCCCGGTTACAATTCTGGCACCTAATAACATCTCGTAAGTGGTAGACATCGCGCAGCATAAAGTACCTACGATAAATCCAGTATAGAAAAATAGCAATAACTTTTTACGGTCAAATTTGTCGGCAAAACCGGCAGCTAAAATCCCGGAAGCTCCCGCACTAAAAGCGTATGAAGAAACCACGAGACCGAAACCTTTTGGCGTAATCGACAAAGATTTCATCAGGAAATCACCCAATGGGGCGAGCACCATAAAATCCAGTACGATGGTAAATTGTAGCAAAGCCAGTAAGACAATGACTAGTTTTTGATAACCAGAGAACGGCGGTGCAATCTGGCTGGGGATGATTTGTTCCATTAAATTAATTCTTCGCAGTGGTAACCATGTCGGCTAACCAATGTAATCACATCGTTTAGCTGCAGCTCATTTGAAACTATCCTCAGCACGCAATCCACGTCTTCCTGATCTATGGTACACTGGTTAATTTCGTTTTGCTGCATCAGCTGTATTATAAATTGTTTGTCGCTTTCTGTGCGGATATTCGTTTTGAATAACAACACGTTTAGTCCATTAATTTCCATGTTGGTAGTTTATTTTTTAAAAGCTTTCAATACTAACTCAAAAGAAGACCAAAGAATTTCATCAGTCAGGATAAACGGCCTCCCACCAATACTTCGCCCTTCGTTATGAAAACGAACCAAGGCGTATAGGGGGCCAAAAGCAACCGACCAGTAGGTTTCCATAGGCATGACATCAATCTCTCCATTTGCCACTGCCCGCTCCATAAATACACCCAGGGTTTGCCTAAATGTTTCTGTCATTGCTTCGAAAATCTTTTCCTGATAAGTAGAAGTCCGGAGCTGCTCAATCATCTGACAGGTCAAGGGATTTTCCAACATTGCCTTTGCGCGGTTTTTCCATTGATGTCTCAATCCCTCGGCAAAAGAAAACTCAGGATCGAAGCCTTCCAGCATCATACTGCTTATTTTTTTAGTCTCTTCAAGACCTATCTGGAGGATCAGATCATCCTTATCCTTATAATAGATGTATAAAGTGGCCACAGAAATGCTGCAGGATTTTGCCAGTTTAGCCATGGTAAAACCTTCAAAACCGACTTTCACCAACAGCGCTACAGCCTTCTCTTTAACCAATTCAATTTTATTTACATCTCTGATTCTCATTCTTTTATTATCGGGCAACAAATATAAATGAATATTCATTTAGTTATGAAAAGAATTAAGAATATTTTTTTTAGGTCCATAAAAAAACCCGGTCTATATAGACCAGGTTGATGTTTTTTAGATACAGTAAGTGTATCTTTTTCTATTTTTTATCCCTCAAAGGCATCAGCCAGGCTGGAACCATCTTTGGTCAATACTTGAAAATGATTGTCTTTTGATAACTTTAATAATTGATGGATAAAGGCAGTTGCATTAGGATAAACGGTCTTGTCGAACTTTAAAATAGTTTCAATTTTGTTTACTGCATTTACATACTCGTCGGTTATTTCTTTTTGATTCATAACAGTTTTTATTTTAAGGTGAGATTTGATTAATGAGACTCAAAATTCAGGCCATCTCCTGTATTTTCTATATCAAATTATTGTTACTCAACATTTTCCTGTTTTTCAAAAACCTTCATTACTTTTTATTGTTGCTGAAATTTTTATGATTGTTGAAAGATAACAGAAAAACCTGCGCAATGCCAATCCTAACAGAAACGACTCAAAATCCCAGTTTGTATAAACTTATACAGCGGGATTTTGAGTCGTCTATTTGTAGTTTGCCGGAAAAATTCTAGCCTTGTGCTTTTAGATCTGCATTCGCTTTTAAGAAATCAAAATACTTTTCTTCTTCACCATAAAAGATACCATCTGGTTCTAATAAATATGCTTTCAAAAGATAGTCTTTCGCTTTTTCTTTATCGCCTTGCTCCAGGTAACATTCTCCTAAACGCAGCATGATAAAAGGGTTGCCATGTACATCTTCTCTGGTATTGCTTTTCGCAATTTCGAAAAAGCGCAATGCTTTTTTGAAATCGTCCTGAAGAAAATAAGCATCTCCAATAGAAGCATTCAACCAAACACTTTGGATATATTCATTTTGAGGCTCAGGAATTAAAGCTAATGCTTCTTCCCATGCGCCGATAGCACTATCAAAATCATCCTCATCAATGTATTCATTTCCACTTTCTGAAAGCTTTAGGATCTCATCCGCTACCTCGGTAGAAAGCTCTGGGGCTGCACCCTTTACTGCTTCACTCATAATCTTATCTTTAAATTTTCAGGCATCATAGCATGCCCGTTACAAATGCAATATTCGGCTTTTTTTCGGGGAATCCCATTCTCCAGCTGATTTTCTCTGTAGAATTCCCCCTATCTATACTTAAATACAACGGATTTCCAGATATGTTTTTAAGCTATAAAGAATTACCTTTGCCGCTTAATACCTTAATATACACACAAGTTTGAAAAAAGTTCTTAAAATTACGGGGATCACACTCTCCGCTATCGTATTGTTCTTATTTATTGTCCCCTATCTGATGCCCAAAACCATTTCCAAAACCGTGGAAAAATGGGTGAACGGGAATATCAAAGGAGAAGTCCATTTTGAAGACAGCAGTTTATCCTTCTTCAGGCACTTCCCTTCCTTAACTTTAAGTCTGCAGAATTTCAGCTTAAAAGGCTCAGCACCATTTCAGCAGGATACGTTATTGCATACGAAAGAACTTGCTTTCAGAGTGGATTTGAGTACGATCTTTTCAGATCAGATCAAAATTGATCAGGTTTTTATCAATGAAGCCGATATCTCTGTGAAAGTAGATGAAAAAGGAAATGCCAATTACAATGTGTATGAAAGCAAGCCGGATAGCACACAAAAAGCACCGGAAAATAGCAGTACTGCCATTAAAATCGAAGGGATCTTTATCAAAAAAAGTAACCTGACCTATAATGATCAATCGGTCCCCATGCTGATCAGCGCCAGAGGTTTAAACTATTCCGGACAAGGCGATTTTAGCAAGGCGATCTTTGACCTGAAAAGTCAGGCCAACATAGACAGTCTGGATGTGGTGTATGCAGGATCTCCTTATTTATTGGGCAAAAAGATCAATGCCAAATTGCTGACTAAGATCAATACCAATTCCCTGGATCTGATGTTTGATGAAAATGATCTTCAGATCAACTCTTTACCTATTCATTTTGTTGGCCGTTTCTCCTTTATTAAAGATGGATACGACATCAATTTCAAAACGAAAGCAAAAGAAACGGATCTTCACAATATCTTTTCGGCTTTGCCTCCAGAGGTAGCCAACCGCGTAGAAAAAACAAATATCAAAGGTTATGCAGAAATTGAAGCTTCTTTAATCGGTAAGTACCTGGCTAAAAGCAACACGATGCCTACGGCAACTTTCAATATGAAAATCCGAGACGGTGAAATTTCTAACCCTAAAGCTCCGGAATCCATCAGTAAATTATACCTGAATCTGCAGACGAAGTTACCCAGTTTAAACATGGACAGCCTCAGCATCAATATGGACAGCCTATATTTTAATATGGGTAAAGACCATTTGAGCTCTGTGGTCAAGTTAAACGGCCTGGTAAGCCCTGAAATCTATATTAAAACCCGCGCATCAATTGATCTGGAAAAATGGGGCAAAATTTTCAGTGTAGATCTGATCAGAGGTCATTATGATATCGATTTACATGCGGATGGAAAATACAGCAAGAAAGTAGTAAGAAGTGGTATTAGAAAAGTAGATACTGTAATTGCCAGCATCCCTAAATTCCGCCTGGTTTCTAAAGTGACCAATGGCTATTTTAAATTCGCTTCCTTACCGGCAGCAATCGATAAGATTAATTTCAGTATCAATGGTCAGAATCCTGACGGAAACTACAAAAACACGAAGCTGGAAATTAGTAATATTGACGTTCAGGCTTTGAGCAGCTATATCCGTGGATCGGCAAAACTGCAAACCGCAGAAAACATGCCGGTTGATGTGCAACTGCAATCTATGGTCAATTTTGCAGAAATCAAGAATTTCTACCCTTTAAAAGACTTAGAATTGAACGGAGAACTCCATGTAGATCTGCAAAGTAAGGGAGGCTATAATCAGCTTAAAAAACTATTCCCGGTCACTACCGCTTCGATTCAACTGGCCAACGGAAGGATTAAAACTGCGCATTTCGATCAGCCTTTAGAGAAAATCGTAATCGATGCGGCATTGGTCAATAAGGATGGTAAACTAAAAGGCACTCAATTAAATATCAAACCGATTTCATTTCAAATGGCTGGACAGCCCTTCATGTTGAAAGCGGATGTGAAGAATTTTGAGAATGTGGCTTACAATATCAGTTCAAAAGGAACCATTGACATCGGAAAAATGTACCAGTTATTTGCTGTAAAAGGATACCAGGTAAAAGGCTCTATTTTCAGCAATGTTTCTTTTAAAGGATTACAAAGTGATGCCATGAACGGACGTTACCACAAATTGAATAACCATGGGCTTGTGGTGATCAAATCATTAAACCTGGAATCGGATCTGTTTCCAAAAACATTCCTGATCAGGAATGGTGTCTTCTCTTTTGCGCAGGATAAGATGAAGTTTGAAAACTTCCAGGCCAGTTATGGCCAATCCAACATCAGCATGAAAGGCCATCTGGGCAATATCATCAATTACGTATTGTCTGATAAAGCAAAACTAACCGGAAACTTTGACCTGGATACTAAGGCTTTATATGCCGACGAGTTTATGGCCTATAATGGCGTTCCGGTGGAGGCCTCAGGCAAAGCCATGCCGAGTAATGGCGTGATCATCATTCCTGACAATCTGGATGTCGAGCTCCATGCCAATGCAGGTACAGTTTATTACAATGACCTTAAGATTAAAGATGCAAAAGGCACATTGGCGCTGAATCGCGGTGTGATGTCATTAAAGCAGACGAGTTTCAACCTGATTGATGCACCAGTGGTGATGGATGCGACTTATAAAAGCTTAAGTCCAAAATCGGCAACATTCGATTATCACCTGACCGCCAAAGAATTCGATATTGCGAAAGCTTATAAAGAGATCAAATTATTCCGTGAAATGGCTACTTCTGCGGGGAAAATGAAAGGAGTGATTGGCCTGGATTACCAGCTTTCCGGTAAACTGAATCAGGATATGTTCCCTGTCTTTCCTTCTTTAAAAGGCGCTGGTGTCCTTTCGGTAAAAAAAATCAGTATGAGTGGATTTAAACTGATGAATGCGATAGGAAAAGCAACAAAAAGGGATAGTTTGAGCAATCCTGATCTTTCTGAGATCAATATCAAAAGCACCATTAACAACAACATCATTACCATTGAAAGGTTTAAGATGCGTGTTGCGGGCTTCAGACCACGTTTTGAAGGTCAGGTGAGCTTTGATGGCCGCCTAAATTTAAGCGGTAGATTAGGGCTTCCTCCTTTCGGATTGATCGGCATTCCATTGAGCATTACCGGAACTCAGGATAAACCTAAAGTTGCACTCAAAAGAAATAAAGACGCAAAGCTCGAAGAAACAGAAGAGGAAGGAGCATAAAAAAAGGAGCATAAAAAATGCCCTGCTAGTTTTAAAATTAGCAGGGCATTTTGCTTTAAGAGCAGTTCAGCTTTCCTTTATTTCAAAGTCACAGATTTTGGACGGTATGCCGGATTTACACCCCAGGTAGAAGAAGGCTTACTGCCCATATACAAGGTGAGCGTAGCGCCTGCAACCAGATCCTTATGCAGCAGGTAAGATTTCTTATACGGCTTACCATTCAGCATCGCGCTCTGGATGTACTTATTCGTTTTACTGTTGTTGATCACTTTCAATTGAAACTTTTTATTTCCTGGCAAGTCAATCACCGCATCATTTACCAATGGAGAACCAAATACATAAACACCATTGGCTGGATTCACCGGATAGAAGCCCATTGCAGAAAACACATACCAGGCAGACATCTGACCTAAATCTTCATTACCACATAGACCATCAGGCTTATTGGTATACAAAGAATCAGTGATCTGACGAACACGGTCGGCAGTTTTCCATGGCTGACCAACAAAAGCATATAAATAAGGAATATGGTGATTCGGCTCGTTTCCTTGTGCATACTGGCCAATTAATCCAGTAATGTCAGGTGAACTTCCCTCTCCCATTTCTGAGCTCATGCTAAATAATGTGTCCAGTTTCTTAGAGAAAGGTTTGTCGCCACCAAATAAGGCAATGAGTCCTTCAGGATCCTGAGGAACCAACCAGGTATATTGCCAGGCATTTCCTTCCGTATAATCATCTTCACGGTGTTTCGAAGAAACCGGATTAAATGGAGTACGCCATGCTCCGCTTTCCAGTTTACCACGCATAAAATTAGTCTTAGTATCAAAATACTTGCGGTACAACTTCGCACGTTCAGAGAAGTACTTATAATCTCCATCTTTCCCCATTGCTTTGGCCATTTGCGCAATGCACCAATCGTCGATCGCATATTCCAATCCTTTAGCAACGGATTCAATCACACGGTCTGAAGGAATATATTCCAATTTTGCAGCGTAATCAATCCCCTCTACTTTTTGCATGGCTGAATGTTTCATCGCTTCATAAGCAAGGTTCACATCAAATCCTCTAAAACCTTTCAGATAGGCATCCACAATGATTGGAACCGCATGATAACCGATCATCGTATTGGTTTCATTTCCCATCAAATGCCATACAGGTAATTTACCCTGCTGCTGGTAAATTGCCAGAAATGAGTTCACAATATCTGATACTTTATCCTGGTGTAAAATCGTGAATAATGGATGATAAGCACGGTAAGTATCCCATAAAGAAAAGGTAGTATAATTTGTAAAACCAGGTTTATGGTACACCTTTTTATCAGTTCCTCTATAATCACCATTCACATCATCAAAGATAGATGGTGCAATCATAGTATGATACAAAGCCGTGTAAAAGGTCTTTTTAGTTTCTTCATCGGCGGTAATCTTCAATTTAGAAAGCTCCTTTTCCCATTTTTGATTGGCTTGCTGATGTACCTTTTCAAAATCCCATCCTGGAATTTCAGCGGTGATATTTGCCAAAGCATTTTCATAACTTACTGGGGAAAGTCCCACTTTAAGCTTTAAGACATTTTGAGTGATTGCATCGAAATGCAATACTGCCTTTACTCCTTTACCTTTCAATTCATGCTCATTTTTAAGCATGCTGCTGCTGTCCGACAAAGCTAAGCGACCGATTGGCTGAGAAATTTTTACTGCAAAATATAAACGCTGATCATTTGCCCATCCTTTAGAGAAACGGTATCCAACCAGTGTAGTCGCATCGATTTGCTTCACATAAGTTTCTACCGGGCTGTCCCATCCCAGACCTGCTTTAAGGTCTATCATGAGGTGTGGCTGATGCTGGGCAGCATCAAATGTATATTTGTGGAAACCTACCCTTTCAGAACTCGTTAATTCTGCTTTAATCTTGTATTTATCCAGCATGACGCTGTAATATCCTGCTTTCGATACCTCACGATCGTGAGCGAAAGTAGATACATAGTTTTGTTGGGAAGGACCCGTTGCCGGCATCACAAGGATATCATTCAGATCGCCAATTCCTGTTCCACTCAAATGGGTATGTGAAAATCCGATAATGGTATTGCTGGCATAATTGTAACCGCTGCACCAATCCCAGCCTCCAAAAACATTGGTTGGACCAAGCTGAACGGCTCCGAAAGGCACGTTTGCGCCAACAAAAACATGACCATGCGCCGCAGATCCAATATGTGGATCTACATATTTTGTGAGTCCATTTTGAGCAAGAACCTGCCCCACTGAAAGCAAGATGCCCAGAAACAAAAGGTATTTACGCTTCATTATTTCTTAGTATATAGTTAGTATTTCTGCCGAAGTTATGAAAAAAAACCACCTAAACTATAAAGCTATATCTATTTAGCTTCCTCATTGCCACGCTTCACTAAGCTGGGGGCATGAGGAGGATCTCTAAAGGATAATGGTCAGAAAGCTGGTCAGTAATCCCATCTTTAACAATGATGGGTTTAGTTGCATTTTTCTGCAGATCCGGAGAGACAAAAATGTAGTCGATTCTTTCTTTCGAGGAATCTGGAACCTCGCCAAAAACCAAGGTAGGATAACTGAAATTAAAACCTTTAACTTTCATAGTCCAGGTATCTAAAAAGCCCTTCTGAGCCAGGTAAGCTGGGATTCCATAATCAAGCAGTCCATTATTTGCATTGCTGATCTTACTGCTGCTATCACTGCGCAGCATTGGTGTTAAACGGTCATTTCTATGATAAGCCATACTATCTGTTGCAGAAAGGCTATTCAGATCGCCTAGGATCAGGATTCTTTTAGAGATAGACCAGCGTTGTAAACTATCCGTAATTATGGCTACCTCTTCCCTCCTTTTCTCATGGCTGAAAGGTGATAAATGAACCACTACAAAATTAAGGTCCTTAATTTTCACCGCCATAAAACCGTGATGCATGCCTTCAATCACTCGTTTAACATCGGTAATTGGATATTTTGAAGAGATGCCTACGGCATATCCTTTTTCTTTGGCCAATGCGGTATAAGGATGGTCAATTGATTTTCCCAGTGCCTTTAATTCTTCTCCGCTGATATTGACCAATTCCTGATAGGCAATCACATCTGCCTGCTGCGTTTTCGCCCAATCTACAAAACGTGCTTTACGGGCTGCCTCAGTTTCAAAATAATTGTAGACGTTATAAGAAATGATTTTTAGTGCAGTTTGAGCTTGCAGGAATTGTGTAGCCAGCATAAAAAAAAGGAAAAGGGTGATTCGCTTCATATCGCCTAAATTAGGAGAATATATAGAGAATCACCCTTTTCCATTAAAATTTTACCCAAACAGGTCGCTGCTTAAGTAACGGTCACCTCTATCGCAGGCAATAAAAACGATCAATCCTGAGCTCAGCTCTTCTGCTAACCTTAGCGAACAGGCCAAAGCACCGCCGCTGCTCATTCCAGCAAATATCCCCTCTACTTTCGCCATTTTCCTGGTCATTTCTGTGGCTTCTGCCTGAGAAACATCCATGACACGGTCTACTCGGGAAGCATCAAATATAGCTGGTAAATAAGCTGCAGGCCATCTGCGGATTCCAGGAATAGAAGATTCTTCTGTTGGCTGACAACCCACAATTTGTATCTCCGGGTTTTGCTCTTTTAAGAACATTGAATTTCCCATAATACTGCCTGTAGTTCCCATTGAACTTACAAAATGAGTGATCTGCTGGTTGGTATCCCTCCAGATTTCAGGACCTGTAGTTTTATAATGCGCCAGATAATTGTCTGGATTAGCAAACTGGTTCAACAAATAATACCCTTCTTGTGCACCCTTTTCTTCCGCATAATCCCTGCAAACCTCTATAGATTCTAATAAAGTCACTTTTGCGCCATAGGCTTCCATAGTGAGCGTACGTTCCCTGGTAGAGTTTGATGGCATCACCAATTCAATTTCTACCTCAAAAATACTGGCAATCATCGCCAATGCGATTCCGGTATTGCCACTGGTGGCTTCAATCAGTTTAGTTCCTTTTTTGATATCTCCACGTTCCATTGCAGAACGGATCATGTTCAAAGCGGCTCTGTCTTTTACGCTTCCTCCTGGATTATTTCCTTCTAATTTGGCAAAAATCTTCACATTCGGATTGGAATGCAGTTTCTGAACCTCTACTAGTGGGGTATTTCCTACAAATTCTATAATGTTTCCCATAATGTTTAGTCTTTTTGTCTAGTCTCAATTACTTTGATGGAGGATTGGTGGTAAACTGTGGAGTGCGAAGGCACGCTTTTAGTTAACCATACATTTCCACCGATGATGGAATGATCGCCGATAATCGTTTCCCCGCCTAAAATTGTGGCCCCCGAATAAATGATCACATGATCTTCAATAGTAGGGTGGCGTTTGGTATTCGCCATATATTTTTCAACGCTCAATGCCCCTAAAGTGACTCCCTGATATAACTTTACGTGGTTGCCAATCACGGTGGTTTCTCCGATTACAATCCCAGTTCCGTGGTCAATATATAGGTATTCACCAATTTTAGCCCCAGGATGAATGTCAATTCCAGTTTGAGAATGCGCATATTCGGTCAGTATCCTTGGAATTAAAGGCACATCCGACACCTGTAAGGCATGTGCAATGCGGTACATGGAAATCGCCAGAAAGCCAGGATAGCTTCGAATGATCTCAAACTCACTTTTTGCCGCAGGATCCCCGCTTAAAATGGCCGAAATATCGGTATTCATTTTTCTGTATAATTCTGGGAGTTCCTTAAAAAAGCTTTCAGAAATCAGTTCATTATTGCAGTCTTTACACGCTTTGGTGGAGTTTAATAGTGCGGTCAACTCTAACTCTAAAGCAGCAAATTGATGCTGAATCTCTTTCAGCGTATATTTTGGCGCAGTAGAACGCTCCGGATACACCATATTCATCAGATTGGTAGCCCATGCGGCAATGACTTCATTCGAAGGCACCACTTCTACGCGATTTTGTTTATTAAAAATATGAAGATAAAATTCTTCGCTCATCTTAGATTTTATTACTGTTTTGTTTGAAATTGTAAAGGAATGAAAATTATTACAAATAAAAAGAGGAGATAACTGATTTTAAGACAGAACCTGTCCTTATGACTTTAGGGTTAACAATATTTAAAGCTATATTCGCGTAGAATCTATTTACATTAAAGCTATTTCCCTGAAATATGTCCGAAGCATTTGAAATACTATATTTCTTCAATACCCCTTTCAATTCCTTAGTCGAGATTAAACGACGCAATTTTGATTCAGAAAGTGATCCTTCCAAGGTGTTTTTCTGGATTCTTTATGAAAAAAAGACCCACAGAATCTATCCTTTACAATTTATTTCCATGAAGGATGAACATTTAGCCCAGGAACGCGTTTTTAAACAAGGAACTTTTTCTTTCAATGAGGAGGAAGGTACTTTATTAAACAGCAGTGATAAAGCAAAAATGATCCTGAAGAGGATGCCAAACGCGACAATGACCCGGTTATTGAAAATCCGGATTGAAGAGTTTTTGCTGACACTGGATAAACAAACAGAAAAACAATTAGAAAAACTACTGTAGTATGAGAAAATGGCTCTTGATATTATTCCTTCTTCCTGTTGTATTTATAGCTTGCAACAGAAAAAAAATAGTTAAAATAGAAAGAGACATTAGCATTACCCCTACGAACTCCGTGACCAGACTGGCAGTAGACAGTCTGCAGATGGAGCATTATATTACCGAGCAAAAGCTTACCGATAGCGCGGCACAGTATCTGAGAAACTTTTACAACAGCAGGAACTTTCAGTTTGCCTGGCTGGGTGAAAAAGGATTGACGGAACAGGCCCGTGTATTTTATCAATTGAATAAAGATTATGTAGATAATTTCCGCGACAGTTCCCTGCTGGATGTGAATCTGGACAAGAAAATGGAACTGTTGATGAAGGAAGATACGACCTTCAAAAAGGCCGATAGCAGCCTGGCCCATCTGGACTTACAGCTGACCAGCCATTTCTTCAATTACGTGGCCACAGCTTATGAGGGAAAAGTTAACCCAGAGGTGATACAATGGCATATTCCGAGGAAAAAACTGAGCACTGTGGCTTTGCTGGATTCCTTAATGAGCAATAAAAATCTTAAAACGGATGATTGGGAACCCGTAAATCAGCAATATAAAGCATTAAAAAAAGAACTTCAACGGTATTACGGCCTTCAAAAAGAAGGGAATTGGCAAACAATTCCAATAGGCAGCAGAAAAAAATACCTGCTGGGTGATACCGGTCTGACGATAAGCTTAGTGAAACAACGTTTGATTGCAATGGGTGATACGCTGACGAAAGACAGCTTACCTGTATTTGACCAGGCGTTAAAAACAGCGGTTAAAAAACTACAGCCATTATATGGACTTCGAAGCACAGGAACCATTGATCCGGCTTTATTAAAAGAATTGAATGTTCCCTTTGAAAAACGCATTGAACAAATACTGATTAATCTGGAACGCATGCGCTGGATGCCGGTTATGCCATCTGGAAAAATGATTCTGGTTAACATTCCTGAATACCAGCTCCATGTTTTTGAAGACCATAAACAAGTCTTGAACATGGGGATTGTGGTTGGTAAAGCAGCTAATAAAACGGTGATCTTCAGCAATAAACTGAGAAACATTGTGTTCAGCCCATATTGGAATATTCCTGCAAGCATTGTTCGCGCAGAGATTCTTCCGGCAATGAAACGCAACCGCAATTATCTGGCGAGCAAAAATATGGAACAAACAGGAACCAGCAATGGCCTGCCTACAGTTCGTCAAAAGCCTGGTGATAACAATTCACTGGGACGCGTAAAATTCCTTTTCCCTAACAGTTACGACATTTATTTCCATGATACTCCGGCAAAATCACTATTTGCGGAAGAAAAAAGAGCCTTTAGTCATGGCTGCATCCGACTGGCACAACCGGTGAAGCTTGCAGACTATCTATTGGCTGATCAGCCGAATTGGACGCCGGAAAGGATAGCGAAAGCGATGAAAAGTACAAAAGAGATCTGGGTAACCTTAAAGAAACCAGTCCCTGTCTTTATCACCTATTTCACTTCCTGGGTAGATCAGGACGGCCGATTGAATTTCAGAGATGACATTTATGGTCATGATCAAAAGATGGCAGAGCAGCTATTCTTTGCTGCTAAATAACCTATTTAATCCTGCCCTTTTTATTTAGCCCTGTAAAAAAAACAGGGCCAAAAAAAAAACTGCCCTTGAGGGGCAGTTTTCACAATTTATATTGAGGAAATTTAAATCACCTTAACATTTACTGCATTAAGACCTTTACGACCTTCTTCAACATCATAAGAAACTTTATCGTTCTCACGGATGTCGGCTAATAAGCCAGTTGAATGAACAAAGATTTCACTTTCGCCCGAGTTTGGAACGATGAATCCGAAACCTTTAGTTTCATTAAAAAATTTTACTACTCCTTCTTGCATTGTATTTTTTATTATAATTAATAGGACAAATGTAAGTATAAATAATTGCAATACAGTTATTTCATCAAATATAATTTTACTAATACCTGAATCTCATGGTAATATAAGGGTAATATCCCTCTTTAGAATGGGCTAACTGTGCCTGTACGACGGTTAAAATGGCAGGTGCATAATACAAGCCGCCGCCATAGCTATAATGCCATACATCGGAGTCATCTTGCTTCGCCCACACCCTCCCAGTATCAAAGAAGGCTGTTATTCCAAATTGTCCGGGTAAAATATATCCCCCAACGTTGGCGAGTTTCGTCCGTAATTCCAGGTTATTATATAAGCTATGCTGCCCGCCGAAACGGAAGGAACGGAAACCTAATAAATTTCCTTGTCCGCCGATATAATTCGACTGATAAAACGCCTGATTGCCAAAAGTCAGCCCTCCTCCGGTTCGATTTGCCAATACAAAACGCTTAGAATTTCCGATTTTCTGGTAAAATGTATAGCTGGCCAGCAATTGTACAGAAGAGGTTGCCGCTGCATTTAAGCCAGTATAAAACCGCAGCTTTGCATCGATCAGGTTGCCCGAAGAAGGCAATACTTCATTATTCCTGGTGTTGCGGATAAAGCCAACCTTCAAACCCGTATACCATTTATCCTGGCTAATCGTAGCGCTATCTGGCGAATGCAGCTGATCGGAATTACCGATAAAGCGATCATTGTTGTCCTCCCTGTTGAAGCGATAGTACTGAAAGGTAGGCCCTGCAGTCCAGGTATTTTTGCGGTCATGCCACCTTAAAGCAGGATC
The DNA here is from genome assembly GCF_019802255.1 of Pedobacter polysacchareus. Taxonomy (GTDB): domain Bacteria; phylum Bacteroidota; class Bacteroidia; order Sphingobacteriales; family Sphingobacteriaceae; genus Pedobacter; species Pedobacter polysacchareus. The sequence goes on from NZ_JAHYSS010000006.1 coordinate 265,576, forward strand.
AAAATCATACAAACTAAACCTCGCCCTATAATACACGACATAGTCTCCAGTTTTAGAATAAGTCGTTTCATTGCCCAGACCGAAGAAATTCTGAGAATTTTCAGGCGCAAAAGCACTCGCTTGCAGCACAATATCAGCTTTTCCAAGGGCATGAAACCATTCACTGGAATAGTTAAAACTGAAAGCTTTGGTTTTAAAAGAGTGTAAAAAAGAAAAGGAATGTATATTTCCGAAGGGAAGTTTCCGGAAACCAGGACTCATTATTTTATAAGATAAGCCCATAGAAAGGCCGTCATCCGCATTAAAACCGGCATTGAGCAAGGTAATATTCCTCGAATACAGATCTGTAGGCACATAGTGCGTATTATTGGTGTCATTAGCCAGGTGTTTAATTAACCTGGAGGAGGCGCCTGAATAAGTAATCCCCTCTTCCATTCCATAAAAAGGCACTTTGCGCCTCGCTTCCACAATATCATAATGCTTTTTACCTTCCCCATTGACCATTCGAATCCGGATATTGGAGTTTTTATTGCGGAGCAGGACACTATCCTTTCCATCCCTCACATATAAGCGGATTTCTTTAGTCACCGAAGGATCGTAATTCCTGTTAAACAAGGTTTCCCCGGCATTACCATTCTTGTCAAGTTTTTTTAAATTCACCGTTAAGCCTGCGGCACCATGATCGCTGATCTGAACCAGTTCATTCTTATTACTGCCCTGAATGTCAACAATGCGATTCATAAAATGATAATAGGTCTTCATCGTTTCCGCTAAGCTTTTTCTTCTCTCTTTTAGCTGAGCCAATAATTGATCGTGACGAAGGGAATAACTGGGTTCCGGCAATTTCCTCAGTGCATGTTCGAATAATTCATCCGTCATTGCTGCGGCAAACTCCTCGATGATCCGATTCCATTCTTCTTCTCCTATCGTTCCCAGAATACGTCCATACATACTCCTGCCTTCCCAAAAAAACCAATTGATATTTTGAACATTTCGTTCATACCCCTGAATCATAGGAAGCAGCCAGGAAACCTGTGCGAATCTTGGAATCAGGCCTTGTGAAAGGTAATACACCATATCGCGATCCCGTGGAACCACTACATAACGTATACCTTCAGCAGTTTTCTCTGGAACCCAGCGCCATTGATCCTCATGCCTGTCCCAATCTCCCAATAAATAATCCAGCGCTTTTGCTTTCAGCATTAATGTCACATCTACTGAGTTGTTATGGTTGTCGTTTAATTTTCTCAGCATTTTGTCGGTATTATCCGTATCCCCTTCAGGTTCTCTTTCTTCCAGCAAACAAAGACTATTTTCGAAAACCGGGGCAAACTCTCCAAGTACGGTATCAGGAACTACCCAGCCGATCATAGGATTGCTATGTGGAATCCCTATTGCATCCGCAAAAACAGGGACTACCAAGGCAGAAAAAGGATGCTGTGCAGACATATTGTCTTTCACAATATCTTTCGCAAAAGTGGCTTGTAATTCTAAGGGGAGTAATACTTCAGGATATTTCTCTACAGATCGCAATACCCATTCCTTCCCTTGTTTATCTTCCATTCTTAAGGAATGTGTTTGGTTCCCTCCCCCTCTTTTAATGGGTGTTAATCCTCCTTTGATCTGCGACAAGCGAATCACAGGCACCTTAGTGCTGTCGGCATATTCCTTCCGATAGTTCTCTCCAAAAAGAACGCGGTGAAACTTTCCTACCCGATCGTATTTTGGATAGATGCTGACCTTTAAAGAATCCTGTGCATGGGCGGAAACACCCACAAATATCAACGTAGAAAAAAGTAACTGTTTTACCATATTTGCCGCTTTATAGCTATAGCTCATTCAAAACTACATCTTTTTGAAATGCCTTGAAATCCAAATCGCAATCATCCATCTCATCATTTTTTCCTCCTTTTATATGCTTTATTAAGAAAAATAAAGATATTCCTAAAAACACCTATCTACTCTTGATCTGTGTTAAGAAATGAATAATAATGAACAAAAAAAATAAAGAGCTGTTCAGCTAATCTTCCGATATTGAATCAGATAGAAAACCAAATATCAATGGAATTGTTTCAGGGAAAATTACCTTGACAACTTAGAATTCATAGGCATTTCACAACTATCCGTTTTACCATACCAACAGCAAATGCCCATGGAACAGATGCAATTACCCCCAGAACTACTAGATCCGAGCTGCCCAACCATGGATCCCCAATTAGTGGAAGTGCTGACAGATTTATGTTTTCAGAAAGAAGAACAGCTGATATCAGACTTATTATTTGTTTTCGGTTCCAATATAAAACACAAAGAAATTGCTGGAATAATTGCTGAGCTCATGGACAATCACCAGGTGGATCAGGTCATAATTACCGGCGGCATTGCCAATTTCGGAAATTCATTTCCACAAAACAGACCGGAGTCGGAAGCCATTTTTGCAGTACTCCCAGAAAGACATAAACAGCAGCCCATTCTTTTGGAAACACAATCCAGAAATATGCTCGAAAACATTATCGAAGCCAAAAAAATGCTTGCTGCTGAAAAGATAAAAACGATCAGCTTCATTGGCCATGCTTATGCCAGCAAGAGAGCAGCCCTGACCTTAAAAAGTTTTTTCCCAAATGCGAGCATTCATTGTATCTCAGTTGCACTGCCATCCTACCAACTGGAATATCCAATCACTGCAGCTCATTGGTCAAAAACCAAATATGGACAAAGTCTGATCCTTGGAGAATACCTTCGACTGATCACTTATGGAAATCGGGGAGATTTTCCATTAACCGAAATACAGCCTTATATAGATCTGGTAGAGCGCTTACTGTTAAACAAATAAGCGAAAACCCCATCTTAAACAACTCTCCTGCTGCTTCTGCAACATCACAATTCTCTATAATTATTTTCAAAATTCTGATAAGAATTCAATTCTTATTTGAGCAATTGAGGAAATCTTTGCACCTTCGTAACACAAAAACCTGAGCATTATGTATCGTAGTATTGAAGATTTCCTGACTGAACGTAAAGAAGAAGAGTCAAATACCATCAAACTATTTTCCAACCTTACAGAGGAAAGCAAATCAGTAAAAATTCATGAAAATGTACGTTCTCTGGAACGCCTGGCATGGCACATCACCCAGACACTGACAGAGATGGGCCAAAATGCAGGTTTATTTGAAACCGACCTTTTACATGAGCTTCCAATTCCAGCAACACTTGCAGAACTGATCGAAACTTATGTCAACTATAATACCTTATTGATGCGTACAGTGAGGTTAAAATGGACGGATTCAAATCTGGACGATCTGGTGAATATGTACGGAGAACAATGGAAAAAAGGAAAAGTTCTTTCTGTTTTAATCGCACATGAAAGCCACCACAGAAGTCAGATGACCGTCATCATGAGAATGCTGGGACTTAGCGTACCCGGAATATACGGCCCTTCGAAAGAAGAATGGGAAAGTATGGGAATGCCTCCAATGGAATAATTTGGCCATCAATAACAAGGAAGGAATCCATTGAGAAATCCTTCCTTATCAAACAAAAAAATAACCTATTAATATTCCGCCAATTGCGGCAGGGCAATATGATGCTCTTCAAACAACTCTTTACAGCTTTTGGCACGCACCTCGTAATTGGCCAAACCGCCAACTTCCAATCCGAATAATTTCTCTAAAATACGGACGGTCTCACATGGAATGTCCTTATCATCACCCAATTGCAGTTTCCTGTAATTGTGAAATGTATTGATCGACGCATTGATTATTTTGGGCATCAATCGTTTCACCAATTTGTGCTGATTATAAGTCAGCTTTTCCATGCATTCATTAATCTTATACTTGTCCATAACAGCTTTTTAAAGTACACAGATAATTTTTAAGCAAGTTTGTGGGTGCACTCCCTTGATGATCCACCCCTCTAATAAAACATTTTTTAATCATTTCTTTTTTTATTATTTTAAATTAAATAAGCAAACTAATCATGCCTTAAAAAAGACAGTAAGCTTCTTTTTACTCCAACATCCGTAGGAATAAAATCAAAAAAGTAATGAAGTCTATACAATTTAGGTAACCGAACTGGCGATCGGTGCAATAGCAATAAAAACTATTCGCTACTCAAAACTAAGCAGTTACCTTAAAAAAAACAAGAGGCCAGGTAAAAAAATTACATTTTTTGCGTTTATCTATCTAAAGAGCTTAGAACTCATAAAACAACCCACAAAACTACATAAACAACTGACCAACAACAGGAATCATCAATCTATCACCTGCTTTAAAAATGTTTCAGCAATTTTCCCATAATCTTTATTAAAATGATGATCTCCTGGAATGGTCAGCACTTTCAATCCATTATTCTGAAAAACACTTCGAATTTTAGCGCCTTCCCCTATTCCAAAAATGGATACAGGAACCAGGGGCATTAATTTTTTCATTTCCGGGATCACCTTATACTCCTCTTTACTGCTGCTAAAATTCAACAGGTCAACCAGGTGGATTTCAAAATCAGCAGTCACATCCGGAGAAAGTGAAATCACTCCTTTCAGTTCAGTTTTCAAATGAGCAGGCAACCTATTTGCGATAAAGGGAACAATCGAGGCCCCGAAAGAATAACCAGCTAAAATGAAGCTTTCTTTACCCAATTCTGAGCAGTAATGCTCCAATGCCAGGCTCACTTCTCTGGTAGTTTGATCAGGAGTTTTCGCATTCCAAAAATACTTTTGTGCGTCCATTCCAAGTACAGAAAGACCTTTTGAAGCTAATTCTTCCGCCAGAGACTGATCAAAACTAGTCCAGCCACCATCACCTGAAATCATAAACACCATCGGTAATTTATTCTGCTGATGGCTTCGGATTAGTATTAAGGGCAAATCCCCTCGATAAGGCTGTATGGCCGGTTGATTACTTGCTATTGTATGCTCTGCGGCTTTTCGTTCTGTAAAACCAGGTGAATTTAGGATCTTCTTAAAGCCATCACTCAGAGCCACTTTCCAATCTTCTGTATTTAAAAAACCATGTCCGGCATTGGGTAAAGCAATCAGTTCGGTCATCGGCATTCCTTTCAAAAACGTTTCCGTTGCTGGAAAAGGACATGCCAGATCTTTCTTGCCGTTGATGACCAGCAGCGGGGCAGTCAGGCTGTTTGTACGTCCCAACAAGTAAGAAACCCCTTTTTTTATAGGTTTTTGATTTAATCCATTTCCCTGGCATAAAGGTTTCTTGATATTGATATCAGGGGAAAAACCAATCGCTATTCCTCCTTTAAAGGTATTTGCTGGTGCCTGTGCCAGAATACCATAAATCAATGTCGCTCCATAAGAATAGCCCATTAATACTGGCTTGAGGTAATTTGGCAGTTTATATTTCTTTTGAATAGACAGGCTCAATTCTTCAAAATCTGCCGCCGGGTATAAACAGACAGCAGCCATTTTAGACAGATAATACTCATAATGACGCGCATCTATTCCAAGCACCAATGCGCCATCATCGGCCATATTTTTAGCCATATTGACCACCACATCTTTCCAGCCCCCATCCCCGGAAACGAATAAAACAACGGCAACAGGGACATGCTTGGGCTGATAAATGGTAATATCTCCAAATTTACCATAAGAAACCTGATCGATCTCCAGGGCAGAAACCGGTTTACTACTAAATAACAACAACCAGATAAAGACCAATACCGGTTTCATGAGCTTAGGGTTTGATGACTTTCGTTAACACTGTGGGCACTTGCAATAAATCGTAATCATGGTCGTAAATCAGGTACCTGTTTTGCCATTCGGGGGCAAACTTTTCCTTTGATGCTCGCAGGCCTTTATAATGTGAAAATGACCGGATCTTTTCATAAGCAAACTTCATGGAACGTTCCGGGAAATTATGGGGGTCAATCAAGCCCGACATGGGTGCAAAGCCAAGGTTTACTTTCGTACAGCCTTTTGCTTTCAAATGCTCAAAAAGTGCGACCATGATAAAGTCAATTATGCCATTTGGCGCGTCACTGGTTTTTCGGATCAGATCGTAAGTACCTTCCCCCGGTGCATAATCGGGAATCACATTCATAAAAGCGACAATCTTCTCTTCCGCATTTTCAACGGTAATAATGGTTTGCTCCTTTAATTCTTCCCAGTTGAACATGCCTTGTGAAAAGACCAGTTCCTCCCGGTCCATATCTTCCAGCCAGCCATCTGAAACGGACTTTATTTTTTGCAGCAAACCATCCTTTATTGGTGGCTCGTAGATTTTAGTGTGGTAGCCCTGATCGCTTACCTTTTTCAAGGCATTTCGAATGGATTTCTTACTTCCTCCTTCCAGAGAAAAACTGGTCAGGTCTACCAGTCCCTCCTGTCCTAAAAACAAGCGTTTTTTTCCTAAGTCAAGGAAATCTTCCAAGCTTTCTTCCGGCACCCTGTAATACAGGCTTTTCATTCCGTTTTCAAAGCAGTACCGATCAAAATCCTTGATAAAAGTCCTTCTGTTTTCAATTGCCGTAACCGGACATTCCAGGACTACCGCAAAATTTCCCGCAATTCTATAGGCCACAAAGCCTTCCATTGACTCCGAAAAATAGATCAGTTTATCCTGATAAGTCTTAAAGTAATCGATTCCGGAGTTCCCATACTTTTCCAAAAGCTGATTCGCACGCTCAAATTCTGCTTCCTCTGTTTCATCACTGGAAATATATGGCCTGATGAGCGTATAGATTAAGAATCCGATCGATAAAAAGCCAGAGATATTGATAGAATACAGAAATCCACGGGCAAAGTGATCCATTGGCTGCAGGTCATCACTTCCGATCAGGATAAAATTTTCCAGGGTGTAACGAATAGATTGCGTCCAGCTGAAATCAATATTAAAATGCTTTTTATCCAGGAAGTAAAAGCCAATAGTACCATAAATCATGATGCCCAGAATACTGAGCAGGGTGGTCTGGATACCAAAAGACCTGAGCTTCGCATTGTTTCGAATGTAATATTCTTTTCTGGAAGTCATCAGGATGATCATCACCAGCACAGAAAAACCAGCTTCTTCATAGTCGATGGCCTTGCTGAGGTGCCCTACTAAAGAGAGTAAACAAAGTGCCATGGCGAAATACCAGGCCATGCGCAAACCTTTCAGCATAAAAGCCGCAGTGACCAATAGAAACAAACCAGCCACCAGCACAAAGTAGTTAGAGGCCGTAATTGCTTCCATAGGGATAAAATCCTTGACAAAACGCAATCTCGAATGGATCGCGGGAGTCAGTACGGAAACCACATTGATCAGCCCCAGCAAAAGTAAAAATAGCGCCGGAACAACCCGCATCAGCAATTTGTTGATCCGGAAAAGGAAACTCATTGCTCCGATAAACATGGGGATCCAGAATTCCATGAAGCGGTAAAGAAAAGTAATAGATACTGCTTGCGGCGCAGCATATCCCAGGCGAATCAGGATGAAAGTCATCGATGCTTCCACCGCACCCAGCCCCCTTAAAAATGGAGAGATGATCAGGAAAACGACGGCTACAATATAACTGATCACCGCATTCATCCAGGAAGGAGGCAGGTCTAGGGACAGCATGGCGATGTAAATGTGGACAATCCCTACCAGCTCAATCAAGCTGCTGTATAAAAACGTAGCAATAAAATGCTTGCGCTCAATCTTATTATTTCTGAATTCTGCGGCATACACCTCAATCACTGGTATATACTTAATGATAAATCGATATACCGGGCCTCTTTGAATTACCGAACGGTATAGCAGATAAATACCCAGCATCAATAATATGGCGGCGATTAGCCCAAACCATTCACCATAACCTATACTTCCTTCCAATATCGCGTAAATAAATACGGGTATGGCAATCACCAATACCGATAAAATCCCTACAAATCCATAAATTGAAGAAGCAAAATTGATCTGAGATTTACTGACACCTTTCTGTTCTATGGGACTGCTAAAAAAGGCAAGTGAGGAGACGCCTCCGGCAGGCAAAAATACACTGATAAAGTTACGTTTCAGAAAAAGTAAAGTGCCATCTCCAATAGAAATCTTACTGGACACTGCCGCAAAAGAAGATCGGTACATCATCCCATGGATAAATACATACACGATGCTGAGCGCAATACCGATCGTCACCCATACCCATTTGGCAGTACCGAGCAAATGCTCTACCTGCCTGATTTCCCCACGTTCCTGGTTTATAAACCAGATAGCCAGTCCGATAAAAAACAGGCTAAACACATAACTGGATATAATTTTACCATTCTCCCGTAAAAAGGGCACAAAGAATTTGAATCGCTTCATTATTTTAATTGGATAATCCGTATCGGTCTTACCTAAATATACGGCTTATCCAGAAAATTAATATGAAGAAATCTTCATACTAAAAATTAAAAAGGCTGTCCTTCCAGAAATTCAATTACCTCTCCATTCGGACTATAGACTAAAGCATTGCGGACATTTACCGGAGGATGTCCTAGTGACAGGCTCATTGGAGCGATATAAGAATTTGCACCTGCAAGCAAACAGCGTTCGTAAGCCTCTTCCGCATCCACTACGCTCATCGCTAAGTGTAATAAAGCACCTGTTTTTACCGTTTCCCCAGCTTTTGCGGCCTCACCTTCCATAGGTACTTCCGCAGCCCCATCAAAAATTTCAATAAAAGTCTGACCGTCCCAGGATTTTATCATTGCTGCCTGCTTGATATTAAACTCCGGCAAAGTCCAGGTATGAACTACAGAAAAATCTAATGCATTTATATAGAATTGTAGTGTTTTCTCAAAATCCTGGGCACGAATAGCTAGGTGGTGTAAACCTTTAATTTTACTGCGTTCTGTCATAGTTTCTATTATTTTTATCCAAATTTATAGCGGAAAAGACCTAGAAAACGACACTTACAAAATTGTAAGCCCATGAGGAAAAGCAGTTCAACCAATTACGAAAACGAGCAGGTATTACATGATTTTTGCGATGCTGCATTTACCCTTTCGTTATTGAGCGGCAGGTGGAAACTGACGATTCTTGTGAAGTTAATGGAACAGGATTTGAGGTTTGGGGAAATAAAATTGATGATTCCTGAAATCACCGAAAGGATATTGGCATTACAATTGAAAAATCTGGAGAAAGACCAGCTGATCCTCAAAATACAGCATACATCCGACCAGAAGGTACCTATTTACCGTTTAAGTTTAAAAGGAAAAAGTCTGGAGCCAGTGATCAATAGCCTGGCAAAATGGGGAGAAAAGTATAAGTGACCAACATTTTTAAGCCCAATCACTTATACTTCGATCTGGTCTAAAAACTCATACAGACCGTAGGTTCATAAAATAAGCTCTTTGTCGTACTATTGACATTGTAAGCAAAGAAAATGGAGAATTGTGCGCAATCCCCAGTAACTACGCCTTCCTGTTCAGTAAGAGGAATATTGAATCCTGCACCATTTGCTGCAAAACCATTCCCACCTACAAAGTAAGCTTCCAGCAATTGATTGGTTACTGCATCATAATAAAAATCAAAGTTTAACTGAAACCTGTCTCCGTTTGGTGCCAGATAAGAAAGCCGTTTAGATTTCTTGTTTAACACCCTTTGAACTTTCAGGACTGTTGTAGTTGTTGAAATGGTATGCTGAGGATTACTCAGCATACCACCAGATAAATTAAGGGTGGAAGCACCAGAACCAGCGATTGTCGCCATGGACAATCCAATTGCAATTAACGATATCATATTTATGAGGTTTGTTGAATAAACAATATACGACTATAAACTGATTTACAACTAATTACATCTGGCGCTATTTCTAAAAAATCAGATGTTATTTTATAGTTTCTTTAACTTCTCCGCAAGTCAGCATAGATTCTCCATAATATGGATTCTTAATGTCTTTCTGATTGCTCAGCCAGAAAGCCCCTTTATCATTCATCGCCATTGGGCAATATTCTACATAAATCTCCCCCCCTGTTACTCCGGAAGCTTTTGCTCTTTGGATAAAATCATCACTCAAAGCTGCATAAGCAACTCTTTGCACTTCAATATCAGTCGCATCGCCGATTTTGGCGGTCAATGCCAGTAGCGCTGCCGGGTTCGATAATTCTTTTGCTCCCAGCTCAATCGCCTGAGCAGCAACTTTTGCTTCTGCCACATCACCATTCGTCAAGGCGGTAGTCAAATGAATATAATGAGGATACACTGCATTCAGTTTATCGTCTTTTAAGCTCACCTGGCTTGTCGTAGCAGCTACCGCTGTCTTACCTTCTGCCGCATGGTCATGACCTTCATGAGATTCTTCTGCAGGTTTCTGCGTATTTCCACAGGCCGAAAGTAAAGTGGCTGCAGCAATGGTGATGGCTAAACTTGTGATTGTTTTCATGTTATTGTTAATTTAATTTTAAACCTTCTATTGGATTCTTTCCTTTTTTCAAAATATATTCACTGTACAGCAGGTAAGCACCTGTAACCACCACCTGTTCTCCTCCGGATAAACCAGCAGTAATCTCTACCTGATTTTCGTTCTCCTCACCGGTAGTCACACGTTTTGGCTCAAAGCTGTCTTTTCCATTTTTCAGCCAAACATGCATCCCTTTCCCATCTCTGATGACGGCATCTACCGGCAAAGTCAGCGCGCTGGACTTCTGATTTCCTGTAGGCACAAAAACATTGGCCTGAGCACCTGGCTGCCATTGCTGATTCGGGTTCGGAATACTTCCCCTGATCTGTGTCAGCTGGGTTCCTGAAAGTAAAGCAGGTGTGATAAAATCGATGGTCATTTCCTGAGGCTGATCTTCCCAGCCCGGGATCACCACTTTCACTTTCTGACCTTGTTTAATACTCCCTGCTTCATTCGGATAAACATCTGCTTCTACCCATAATTCCCCGTAACCTTCCAGCCTCATAATTGGCCCGCCTTCCGATACATATTGACCTGGTGTTACAGAGACTTCTGCTACTAATCCACCCTGTGGGGCATAGAAGGTCACATAAGGGTTTTTCTTCTGACTGCTCAGCAAGGCTTGTAACTGTCCCGGCGACTGTCCATACAGCAATAGTTTCTGCCTGGCAGAAGCCACCAGCTGCTGTTCAATTTTATCCCCTGGAAATTGCTTTTGCTGTGCTACTGCCATCAGGTATTCCTGCTGCAAAGCCGCTAACTGCTCTGAGTACAACTGGTATAAAGGCTGTCCTTTTTTCACGCGAACACCGGTTTCACGGACATATAATTGTTCAATTCTTCCTGCAATGCGGCTAGAGATGTAACTGCTTTGTTCCGGATCAATCGTCAGTCTACCATTCAATTGCTTGGTTCCCCCGATGTTATTCGCACCAATAATGACCGTGGTAATATTGGCCAGCAGCTGTCTTTTCTCATCCACATTCAAAGCCTTCTCATTGCTGTTCTTTTCAAAAGGCACTAAGTCCATCCCACAGATCGGGCAAGTCCCCATCTCTTCCTTGATCACCTGAGGGTGCATTGGACAAGTATAAGTCTGTTTTTTTGCGGTAACTCCAGCTTTCGTTTCCTTTACCTCACTTTTGCAGGCGGCAACGAATATTGATGGAACCAGGGCAATCATGGCAAACCGTTTTATAAATAATTTCCGTTCCATATTTTACTGCTCCTTATTTTGTGTCATTTTAATAAAACTCTCGCTATCCACCAGATAAGCGGCATTTTTACTGATCTTCCAGCTGCTGATGTCTTCTTTAACCTGTACTTTTCCAGCAATGCTGATCCCTGCATCTACCAATTCTGGGATAAACACATTACCTTCTTTTTTAAAGACTATACGCTTATTTCCTACAGAAACCACCGCTTCTTCGGGCAGCCACCAGGACGCAGCTATTTGTACGGGAATCCTTGCCGTCACCAGCTGACCGACCTTAATCTTTGGATTGTTCAAATAAGCCCTGGCAATCGTGAAGTTTTCCCCGTTCTTGAAAGTCGGCTGAATCAAACCTATTCTGGCGGTCTGACTTCCTGATTTATCCGAAGTTTTATAAAATACAAACTTACTGCCGACCTTCAAATGGGCGGCTAATGCAGCTTTCAATGAAAACTCTGCCACCAATTGATCCGAGCTGTATACGGTAAAAAGAGAAGCACCTGCACTTACATATTGTCCTTCTCTTAATAAAACCGGCGAATTAACTGGTGCTACAGGGCTGGTTGGCGTCGCCGCAGCTGCCGCATCACCAGTCATACTGCCCATACCGTCGCCAGCTGCAGGAGCAGAGGAGGAAGGTGATGGACTTGCAATCGCGGCAGCAGCAGATTTCTCCAGAATATATCCGGAAACATTGCTGTACACAGGAATACGGTAACTCGGTGTACCACGTTTTAACAAAGCAGTAATTCCGGAAGAAGTCATGCCCAATAACATCAGGCGCTGTTTTCCTTTCTCCAGCATCACCGGATCATTTCCAGTGCGATAAATGAACAGCAATTCCTGCTGTGCAGCAGCCAGATCCGGCGAATAAACCTCCATGATCAATTGTCCTTTTTTCACCGGCTGGTAATTGTATTTAATCCATAACCGTTCTATTCTTCCCCCGATTTTACTCGAAATATTATGTTGATTTCTAGTGTCATAATTGACAATCCCCTGCACCTCTTCCGTAAAGATCCTGCTGCCATATTCCGCTTTAATCACAGGAAGTGAAGACACCACCTGCTCATTAGAAGGCTTCAATAGATGAAAAAGATTGCTATCTACATTTACCGTTGCAGGGTCATGGTGACTATCTAATTTCTTTTTCTCTTTACAAGCGCTCAACCAAAGCATACTGATCGCCGCCAATCCCATAAAAACACGTGTGTTTATGCCGGGCTTAACGATATAATTCTTTCTCATAATCTACGATCATTAAATAAAGTTTCAATTTCTCATCCAATACATTGGCCTGCATCATGGTTAAAGCCTCCCAGGTACCGATCACTTCCGGCAATTCCATTTTGTTTTCACGGTAGCTCAGCATACTCACATCCATGGTCTTTTTTAAGGTTGGAATAATGGTCTTTTCCATCGCATCTATCCGTTTTTCCATAGACTGAATTTCATACTGCATCCCATACAGCATACCCTGTGTTTCCTGAAGCATAGCCGCTTTTTCTTTTTCCATCGCCAGCACTTCATATCCCATACCTTTTGCTTCTGATTTATACATTTTAGAAGACCATGGGGCGATTGGAATACTCACCATTCCCATGATACTATAGGCTTTAGGCATCATTTTCGTTAAAGGCGACATGTGATCGAAACGCAGTTTGAAATCCGGCTTGGCCTGTTTCTGCATCGCTTCAATATTCAGTTTCATTGATTGAATGCTGAAATCCATTTTCTCAATATCTTTCCTCACCATGGCCAGAGTACCCGTATCAATTGCCGCAGCAGGCACATAAGTAGGCTGATAAGTAGAATCAATTGCAAAATCCGTATGACCGGGGTTGTTCATCAGGCTATTTAACCAGGCTTTAGATTTCGCCATATCCCCTTCCATCATCCGGATCATATTTCTATTCTCCTCTATTTTTGCGGTAGCACGATATACGCTGCTCAATTTCGACTGATTGAAAGGATACCTGATCTCTTCCACCTTTTTCATGGTTTGCATGATCTTTTCATTTTCTTTCAATACGGCAATTCTTTGCATAGAAATCAGCCAGCCAAAATACAGGCGTTTGGCCTGCGCTTTGTATTCATTGAGTGTCACCCCTCTGGTCGCATTTTCAACCTTTCCTTTGGACTCAATGAATTTCCTGTTGGCTTTTAGCTTTGCAGGATTAGGAATGTCCTGCTCCAGCTGTACCATAATTGATCCTTTATCACCCTCGTCCATGATCATCTGACCAGGATATGGTGTCATAAACGTTCCTACACCAACCATAGGTGCCATCCATGCTGTGGCCGCATTGGCCGTATGCTTAAAGCTTTCTGCCCTTAATCCATAAGACTGCAGCAGTAGGTTGTTTCTGTCAATTCTTTTCAAAATTGTGTCCAGGGAAAGCACCGGCTTCTCCTGTGCTAACGCAGCAAAAGGCAACATACATACCCATGCTGCTATTATTTTAATGGTGTACATCATGAACCTCCAGTTTTCCATATTTTCTCAATTCATATTCTTTTGACATCAAAAAGATCAGTGGTGTCACCAGCAGAATGTGCGTAGAAGAAGTCAATACGCCACCAATCATCGGCAAAACAATCGGCTGCATTACATCCACTCCCACTCCTGTAGCCCATAATACCGGTACCAGGCCAAACAGCGACACACAAACCGTCATCAGTTTTGGTCTTAATCTTCTGGCTGCACCAAAAATCACATATTCTCTCAGGTCTTCTTTTGTGATCGTTTCACTGGAATTCCCTTTTAATTTGATCAGCTGTGCCATGGCATCATTCAGATAAATCACCATCACAATCCCCGTTTCTACCGCAATCCCGAATAAGGCAATAAAGCCCACCGCTACCCCTACAGAAAGGTTTACTCCCCAGAAATAAATCATATAAGCCCCCCCTATTAAGGCGAAAGGCACGGTAATCAGACTCAGGAAAGCCTCCCGGATCGATTTAAAAGCAAAGTATAAAGAGAAGAAAATGATCAGCAATACGACTGGTGCAATCCACATCAGCGTTTGTTTACCACGGATCAGGTTTTCATATTGACCGCTCCATTCCAGGAAATAACCTTCGGGAAGCATCCCTTTCTCTTTATTCAATTTCTCCATGGCTTCCTGAACGGTACTTCCTAAATCGCGGTCTCTTACGTTAAACATGACTGCTCCACGAAGAATTGCATTATCAGAACTGATCATCGGCGGACCGTCTTCAAACTTAATGTCGGCAACAGCCGATAAAGGCACCTCACCAAATCCTTTCGACTGAACCGGAATCCGCTTGATCTGCGCTACACTATTTCTATATTCCTGAGCCAGACGCACACTGATCGAAAAGCGCTGACGCCCTTCAATGGTATTTCCGATAGTTGCACCACCCAATGCGGTTTCTACAATCTGGTTTACATCGTCTACATTCAAACCATAACGGGCCAATTCTTCACGTTTCACATCGATAGAAAGGTATTTACCTCCTGTAATCGGTTCCACAAAAAGATCGCTGACCCCTGCTGTCCCCTCCAAAGCTGCTTTTACGCGTTCTGAAACGGAAGCAATCGTATCCAGATTTTGTCCGAAAACCTTAATTCCCACATCGGTACGGATCCCCGTAGCCAGCATATTGATTCTGTTAATGATGGGTTGAGTCCAGCCATTCACCACTCCTGGAATCTGCAGTTTTGCATCCAGTTCCGTAATGATGTCTTTCTTCGTCATCCCTTTCCTCCATTCATTTTTCGGTTTCAGCGTAATGATCGTTTCGATCATACTGATCGGTGAATTATCAGTTGCCGTATTGGCCCTGCCTGCTTTCCCCAGCACCTTATCTACTTCTGGTACCGATTTAATAATCTTGTCCTGCACCTGTAAAATCCTCTTCGCCTCTGCATTGGAAACATCTGGCAAGGTCACCGGCATAAACAGAATACTCTGCTCATCCAATGGTGGAATGAACTCCGTTCCCAGGTTTTTCAACAATGGAATGGTGATCAGTAAAGCAATGATATTGATCGCTAAAGTAGTTTTTCTCCAGTTCAATACGGTTCTGATCACCGGCTCATAAAAACGTTCCAAGACCCGGTTTACCGGATTGGCACTGTCTGGCCTGAACTTTCCTTTCATAAAGAAAGAGATCAATACCGGTGCTAATGTGATCACCAGCAAGGCATCAACGATCATAATGAACGTCTTGGTGAAAGCCAGTGGATGAAACAGTTTTCCTTCCTGGCCGGTCAGCATAAATACTGGCAGGAAAGAGGTAATAATAATCACTGTAGCGAAGAATACACCCCTCGACACCTGCTTACTGGATTTAGTAATGATCGCCAGGCGCTCCTCTTCCGTAATCCAATCCGGGGATTTACGGAATCTATTTTTTAACCATTTGATCATGATTGTGTGTTTTTTGATTGTTCCTGCTCCCAGACCTGATAGCGTTCTGAGAGGTGTTTATAAGCATTTTCACTCATGATAATCCCATTGTCGACAATCACGCCGATGGCCAGGGCAATCCCGGTTAGCGACATAATATTGGAAGAAATGTCAAAAGCATTGAGTAGAATAAAACTGGCTGCAATGGTGATTGGAATCTGAATGATGATACTCACCGCACTGCGCCAATGGAAAAGGAAAATGATGACAATAATTGAAACGACAATCATCTCCTCAATCAAGGTATGTGTGATGGAATCCACGGATTCTTTAATCAACTCCCCACGGTCGTACACAATGTCGAATTTGACACCTTTAGGCAAACCTTTAGACACTTCTTTCATCTTGGCTTTTACCTTATCAATTACTTCCGCAGCGTTTTCCCCATAGCGCATCACCACAATTCCTCCGGCACGTTCTCCTTCACCATTCTGGTCAAAAATCCCCAGCCGTGTTTCTCCGGTCATTTGTACTGTTGCCAGATCAGAAACCCTTACTGGCGTACCATTTTGGTTCTTCACCGGAATATCTGCAATCTCTTTAATCGATTTCAAATAGCCTGAGGTCTTAATGATATACCCCATATCACTCATTTCAAACTTCCTGCCACCGGATTCGTTATTGTTGCTACGCACCGCCGCAATCACCTCCGGGGCAGTTAGTTTATAGTAAAGCAGTTTATTCGGATCTATCGAAATCTGATATTGTTTCTGAAAGCCTCCAAAAGATGCAATCTCACTCACGCCTGGCACAGTTTGCAGGGCAAACTTTACATACCAATCCTGAATGGCGCGCTGCTCACCTAAATCCATATCCGGAGCATCCAGCGTATACCATAACACATGGCCTACCCCTGTTCCATCAGGACCTAACTGCGGCGCGACCCCATCGGGCAAAGTTTTCGAAATCGTACTGATTCGTTCCAGTACACGTTCTCTTGCCCAATATACATCCACATCATCCTCAAAGATGACATAGATAAAGCTCATTCCGAACATGGACGATCCACGCACGTATTTAATCTTAGGGATTCCCTGCAAATTGGTGACCAGCGGATAGGTAACCTGATCTTCGATCAGCTGTGGTGAGCGGCCCATCCACTCTGTAAATACGATCACCTGGTTTTCGGACAGGTCCGGTATCGCATCAATTGGATTTTTCTTGACGGCATAAATCCCCCAAACGAACAATCCCAAAGACAATACCAGCACAATAAACCGGTTGCGCATGGACCATTCTATAATTTTATGTACCATTTTATATTATAAATTATGATGTACCAATGAAAAAATCAGATCAGTCAGGAAGAACATCTGTAAATACAACTGCCCCCTCAGACATTGCATTTACAGATTTTCCTGATTAATAATTAGTGTTTCTTAGGTGCTTTTGGCAATTTGTCGCCGGCTTCACGATCGTACTGGCAACAGCCATGCAATGCATCGTAAACCTCATTTTTAGCTTTGTATTTAGGCGTATCATAACCTACTGCCGCCACTTTTTTCTGTACTTCATCATTGCTGATCTTCGTACTGTCGTAGCTTACTTTCAGCATTTTTGTTTCTGTATTCCAATCTGCAGCAGTCACTCCTGGAACCTTTAATGAGGTTTCAATCGTTTTTTTGCACATCGAGCAGTTACCCAATACTTTGATACTTTCAGTTTTTGATTGTGCGAATACAGCACCACCAAGGAAGGTCAATCCGACCACCATAGCAAATCTTAATGATTTCATGATAATTATATAAATAGTAAAAAAATGGTTTAATAAAAATGGGCTACAGCAAAGCCATAACCAGGACACGGATGTGTCTTAATCAGAAAAGAAGGGTATTATATTCTGTAGGTACAGTTTTTCAGGAAGACAGGCACTTTCAGCCCATCAGGAGGTGCATTACTTAATGCTTCTCTGGTCATTTTTACCGGAACTTCTACTGCATAATCCAGGAAAAACACCGCTGGAATAATGGCCTGAATTGGTGGATTAAACTGGAAAACATGTTGACTGGCCGTTTGGCTCTGGTCTACTTTTGTTTCCTGCTGCTGATCCTGACAGCAGGATTTGCCTTTCGATTGGCTCTTAGGCATACCGCAAAGCTCACACAGTGCTGCACTTTGCTTCTCCAAACCCCAGCTTACCAACTCTCCCATGCAATAATGGAAGTGTAGCGTTGACCCACTGGAAATTCCCAGGTAGAACAAAGCAATGATGGTAAGGAGTGTTTTCTTCATCAGTTCAAAGTTGATAATTTTAACCGGCTTAATTTTATATAATTCTGAAATTATTTTATACAATTAAACCGGTTAGGGCTCAAAAGCCTCTCCTGTTAGCTTGAAGCTAACTAATTTTTGATTTTGTCCAAAGGGTTTCTTAAGGATTTACCCTCCGCTTTATACTTGCTCGGTGCAATACCTGTGATGGCCTTAAATTGGGAAGAAAGGTGTGCATTGCTGCTATAACCCATTTTCATCGAAATCTCATTCAGGTTCAACTCCCCATATTCTATCAGTTCTTTTACCTTTTCAATTTTCTGGTGAATGATAAACTTTTCAATTGTCAACCCTTCTGAATCTGAAAACAGGCGACTTAAAAAAGTATAATCACGGTTAACGCGCATGGCGATAATACTGATCAAACTCTGGTTTAAATTGGCCAGGTCAGAATAATGAACAATTTCAATGATTACCGTTTTGATCCGCTCTACCAATTGGTCTTTTTCTTTATCCATCAGCTCAAATCCCAGAATTTTCAGGGAGGAAGCAATATTTTGTAATTGACGGTCTTCCGGATCAGGATGAATTTGCACCGTTCCTAAAGTAATATCGGAGACCAGAAAGTTTAGGTTTTCCATTTGATGGCGAACAGCAGTGATACAGCGTTCGCAAACCATATTTTTTATATATAATAACATGAGTATTCAAGCTAAATTAAGTTAAAACTGCAGTGGATTTCTACTGCGCAATAAAATTTAAAGTTAATGGAGGAAATGATCCTCCGCTTGATCAAATGATGAGGACCCTGTTGGAAAGGTATATAGGTGTTTTCTGAAAAGCCGGACTGCTGGTATGAGCTGTCCATCCTAAGGTATTGGCAACATTTTCTGTTTTGATCAGGTAAGCATACACCTGCTGGCTCACCGCCGACCATACAGATCTGGTTTTTAACCCCGCTGTGGCCGAAGTTTTGGCGTTTTCTTTTACGGCATATTCCCCATGGTGCTCACAGCAATCACAGTCTTTGTCTAAAACTACTGTTCCGGAAACCACTTCTGGTTCCTGATGAGCAGCTGTACTTTCGGCTGAAAAACTGGAAGACATCGCGCAATGGAGCAAGCATACAAATAACCCTGTGGTTAACATCAGGTAGAATGCAGCAAAACTTAAGGCTCCGATTTTCTTCATTGGGTACAGCAAAAGCGGAAACCTTTTCATGGTTTCCGCCTGCAAATATACGATTTAAGGTAGGAAAGCAAGCAAATTAAACTCGCTCTGCCTGAAATCCTGCTTTCTTCAGCGTCTCTTTAATCAGTTCCTCGTCCAGCTCTAAATCACTTTCAATAGTTAGAATTTTGTCTGGATTATTGGTATCCACGTCCCATTTTGACACTGCTGTCATTCCGTTCAGGTGTGGAGTAACTGTAGAAATACATCCGCCGCATTTGATATTCGTTTTAAATTTTAAAGTTTCCATTTGATGTTATGATTAAAAATAATTGATATTGAATGATTAATATTTAGTCAGGTTGTTAATTATAAACTCCTGTTATTGATTAACTTAATTTGGAGAGCTTCAATCGTAAGCTGTTACTTACAACAGAGACCGAACTCAAGGCCATTGCGGCTCCGGCAATCATAGGATTCAATAAAAACCCATTGATCGGATACAGCAATCCTGCGGCAATCGGAATCCCGATCAGGTTATAAATGAAGGCCCAAAACAGATTCTGACGAATCGTACGCACTGTTTGTTTAGAGAGCTTCAATGCTTTTGGAACTTGCTGTAAATCGGAAGAAACCAGGGTGATACTGGCCACATCAATGGCAATATCAGAACCTCTGCCCATGGCAATAGAAACATCTGCCTGAGCCAATGCCTGACTGTCGTTGATCCCATCACCCACCATCGCCACTACTTTTCCATGCGACTGCAATTCTTTTACAAAATCTGCTTTATCCGCAGGAAGTACATCTGCCGTATAGTGATCAATACCAGCTTGTTTTGCCACTGATGCCGCAGTATGCGCATTGTCGCCAGTCAGCATATAAACTTCTATCCCTTGTGCTTTCAATGCGGCAACCGCTTTTGCCGATCCTGATTTTACCTGATCCGCAATCGCTACAATTGCCAATACCTGTGTTTTATTCGCCAGGTAAATGACCGTTTGTGCCTTTTCCTGTAGGCTTAAAACTTTATCCGCCATTGCGGTGGTTACCGGAATATCCTGATCCTTTAAGATCTTATGGCTTCCTGCCCAATATTTAACGCCATCCACTACACCTTCTACCCCTTTGCCGGTCAGACTTTCAAAATGACTCAATGCTACCGTTTCCGTCCCTGTATTTTTTAAATGACGTACAATCGCTTCTGCCAATGGATGTTCCGAAGCATATTCCAAAGCCATCAGGACTTTAGCTAACTTTTCTGTTTCCTCAGGAAGCTTTGTTGCCCATTCTAAAGTCGTGACTTCAGGTTTCCCCTCGGTAATCGTTCCTGTTTTATCCAGGATGACTGCATTTACTTTATAACCCAGCTCTAATGCTTCCGCATTTTTAATAAGGACACCAGTCTCAGCTCCTTTACCAATTCCCACCATAATGGCGGTTGGCGTGGCTAATCCTAAAGCACATGGACAAGCGATCACCAATACCGTGACCATTGCCAGCAAACCATGGGTAAAAGCATGTTCACCACCTAATAGCAGCCATGCGCCAAGTGTTATAACCGCGATGAGCATCACCACCGGCACGAAAATACCAGCAATCTTATCCACCAGTTTTTGTACTGGTGCCTTTGATCCCTGTGCATCCTGAACCAATTTAATGATCTGTGCCAGCATGGTTTCTCCACCTACTTTTTCTGCTTTAAAACGGAAGGTTCCTTTTTGGTTGATCGTTCCGGCAAATACCTGATCACCTTCCATTTTGGCTACTGCCACCGGTTCTCCGGTAATCATGCTTTCATCAACATAGGAATTGCCCTGATAAACGACGCCATCCACGGGAATTTTCTCTCCCGAACGCACCATTAACTGATCGCCAATGCGTACATCAGCAATAGGAATTTCTTTTTCGCCTTGCTCATTTACCAATATGACTGTTTTTGGCTGTAAGCCCATTAGTTTTTTAATGGCGGAGGAAGTATTTGATTTTGCTTTTTCTTCCAGCAATTTCCCCAGCATGATGAAAACAATGACTACTGCCGCTGCTTCAAAATAAACGTGGGGGTGTAATCCTCTGGAATACCAGAATTCCGGATAAAAAGTATTGAAAACACTAAAAATGAAGGCAATTCCCGTACTTAAAGCCACCAACGTGTCCATGTTTGCAGCACCATGCTGTGCTTGTTTCCAGGCATTCACAAAAAAGTTCTTTCCAAAAATGAATAGAATTGGCGCCGTTAAAGCCATCATGTAATAATTTCCATTGGGCATATCCATGAAGAACATCCCAATAATCACTACAGGTATAGCCAATATGGAAGAGGCAATCATCCTCTTTTTCAATTGCTCATAATTATTTTGCTGTATTGCTTCCTGTTTCTCTTTAGCACCCTCTTCCTCCAGAATCAAGTCGTAACCAACAGATTGCAATACTTTCTGCAAATCTGCAGGCTGAATTTTATGCTGATCATAAGTCACCTTTACCGACTGCGTAGCATAATTCACCTCCGCATGAGCTACTCCTTCCTGTGCGCCAACCATGGATTCGACACTGCTGGCACAGGAGGCACAAGTCATCCCTAAGACGGGAAACGTAAGGGTTTCTATATTTTGTTTCATGACGTATCTCTTTATTTCTTTCACAAAGGTACCTCAATACAACAGGAAGAGTTTTATAGGATTTCGGGAAAGATTTATATAATCTCCTATAAAGGGGATTTTGTAAGATGATCAATTCATTTCAGGATAAAATACAAGGATAAAATTTAGCGGTTAGAGGTCTGGTAGTATTCGGGAAGAGATCGAACAACCCCTCCAGCCCCCTCAGGAAAGCAGGTCTCCTCCAGACCACTTCCGCTCTTCCAAACACCTAAGAAGTCCATCCACCACAAATCACAAAAAACACTGATCTACAGACACATAATTACATTTACATAAAAAACCAGCAAAACATTTCCTCCTTTCAAACGTTCTTCTAATAACTTTACTATTAAAACTCATTTAAGTAAATACCAGGCACTATGGCAAAGATTAATATGTGTTTTGATCACCAGGTTGCAGTAAAAGTCTTCTTTGTTAATAAAGATAAAATCATAAAAACCCCCATTATCAAATACCTGCGCAGTGATCCGGATGGAATTTTGGAGATTTCCCTGGATCACATTACAAAAGGAAGATGGAAAGTCATTTTGGAGTGGAATTATGAAGACAAAGAATACTCTCTGGTTAAAGATATTGAAATTCCTTACCTGGAAGCTGCAGGTACTTAAGCTGCTTTACGATCGGAAATACCGGGGACTACCACCTGATTGAGCTTTGGTCAATTGAATCGGAGAATGACCTTCTCCTTTTCTATCTTGAAATTACAGTCGGCCGCAAAACAGAACATCTGGAGGACCCGTTCTAAAGATTCATTTTCATAAGTTCCGGAAAATTTACCTGCAGATTTCTGCTCGCCATGAATCTCAATTGGCACTCCGTACCAATCTTCTAAAGCAGCAATTACCGCTCTAAAACTGGTAGCATTAAATTTAAGCTGGCCTTTGACCCAGGCTTCCCGCTGCTGAATGTCAAAAGTTTCCTTTTCCATCAGGTCTACGGATCTGTTCAGCATCACCATATCTCCAGGAAGGAGAATTTCCGGCTGATTGTCGAGGGTAGATTGATAAGCTTTCTGAACTTTTAACTTTCCACTGAGGAGTTCCACTTGCTGTCCGGATTCATGCGGATAGGCACGCATGTAAAAACTCGTACCCAATACCGTGGCTTTCATATCAGAGGATTCCAAACTGAATGGCAATTTGACATTCGGACTGATGTTAAAACAAGCAGCACCCAATAGAATTACCTTCCGGTTATCTTTATTGTAACCATGGGGTACTTTCAGGATACTGTTGGCATTTAGAATAACCTTGGAATTGTCGGCCAGGGTAATGCTCATCCTTTCTCCGAATGGAGATTTATACACTTGATATTGCTGCTGTTCTTTCTCAAAGGCAAGGTCCAGTCTGCGTTTTTCCTGGAAATGATTAAATAAAGCAAGGCCCATCACCAGCAATACTGCTACAGCAACCGCATACCATACGCGTACAAAACTACTCTTATATAAAGGCATAGGTTCTTTCAGTTGATCATCTTCCTGGAAATACTGCGGCGCAGCATTAGGCACCGAGCCTGCTGCATCGTGTTGTTCCTGCACAAGCGCTAGTTTATTAAATTCAGAAAAGGCCATTTTTTCTTCGCGACTTTTCAGCATGTAATTCCAAAAAACAGCATTTTCCTGGCTTCCGATGTTTAAAATTGAGACTGCAATCTACTATTCTAATTCTGCTCCCTAAAATAAATTTAAAACCGCTATTTCTTACCGATGGTCAACGCTGCTTTACCCTTCATCAAATTATTTTCCTGGTCTTTTTAATTATGCTCCTTTTTGCAGGACAAAGGAAGGCGGTTAAATAGGTCCTTCCCCATCAAATCTTAATTATCATTCAAATGAAAAAACATTTTCTATTGCCTGCCATTGCTTTAATGATGCTGGCGAACACGGCAAAATCTCAGGACAGCAGCCCAATTCATGTAGGCTTAAAAGCAGGTGCCAATTACAACAAACTTTCTCTTTCGGCCCCAAATGTATCCGGAAAATATGCCACCGGTTTTTCTGCGGGTGCTTTAACCAGAATTGACTTAGGTTCTGCTTATGTACAGGGAGAATTATTGTACAGCAAGAAATCAGGTAAACTGGAAGGAAGCGCGGTAAACGATCAGAAAGCGAAATGGTCAACGCTAGACGTTCCGGTATTGCTGGGCTATAAAATCCTGAATACGGAGCAAATGAACCTGAGGATTTTTGGCGGAGCCGTATATAGTTATACCTTAAATGAAAAAACTTCGGTGTTCAAACAGCTCAATCCTGCATTCAAAGCATTCAGCAAATCGAATATTGGTTACCAGGCTGGTGCGGGAATTGATTTAGGAAAGCTTACTTTTGACCTGCGTTATGAAGGCGCTTTAAAGGACATCGATAAAACATTCGGATCGCGTCCTCAGTCCTTCCAGGCAAGTGTTGGGTTCTTGATTTTTTAATCCGGCTCTTTATTTATCATCTTCGTAATGAAAAAATTCCACCTAAATAAACCACTTGTTTTCATCTCTGGCTTTTGGATCTTACTGGGTTTTACCCTTTGGTCTCAATTGAAAAGGGATTACCCGCTGCTCAATACTTTTGGCACCGCAGCATTAATGGTTTTATGTTCAGCCGTGATTGCGCATACGTTAAGTAACGTATTACTCCCTATCGCACTGAAAAAAGGCAAAATGACCTTGTTTGTAATTCAAACACTGGTTGCAACTACCATTTTAACCGCAGCAATTGCGGGGGTATTTTATGGCACGTACTGGTTGGCCATCCATGGCTCACCGTATGACAATGCCTCACAGTTAGCGCAGAACATTGATTATTTTGTGGTATTCATCAGAACGATCCCTTCTGCTTTGCTGATCATTGGCTCGACCTGTGGTTTTCAATTTTATCGGGAACATTACCAGATGGCTCAAAAACATACCCTTTTACAGCAGGCGCATCTGGAAGCACAGCTAAGAATCCTGCAGGACCAGATCAATCCACACCTCATGTTCAATGTGCTGAATCACCTGCATATTCTGATGAAGAAAGATGTGGACCTTGCCGCGACCTTACTGGTCAAATTTTCAGACATCCTAAGGTACCAGTTGTATGAATGTAACCGGGAAACCATCCCATTGGAAAAAGAAGTGACTTATTTAAAAAACCTGGTCTCCGTCGAAAAGATCCGATGGGGGGAAGAACTGCAGGTAAATTGTATATGGAATATTGCGAATGGAAAGCGGGACATTGTCCCGCTTTTACTCGTTCCATTTGTAGAGAATGCTTTTAAACATGTTTCCCGTTTACCATCAGAAAAAGGATTCGTCAGGCTGTCCCTACAACAGGAGGAGGAACTCCTCACCTTTACCATTGAGAATTCCAATTCCCCGAAGCCTGCTAGAAAAAGCGAAAGCAGTGGTCTTGGCCTGGAAAATGTGCAGAAACGTTTAGAGATTCTTTATCCGAAGCAGCACGACTTACAGATTACACGAAGCAACATCCTTTTTAAAGTTGTTTTAACTATCCATTTAGATCAAAAAGCAAATTATGTCGGTTATTAAGCCCAACTCAGACTTAGTCTTACAATGTCTCGTAGTAGACGACGAACCTATTGCCCGGGCAGGAATTATAGATTTCATTGATCAGGTAGACTTCCTGCAGGTTGCAGGTTCCTGCGGAACCGCAATGGAGGCTTCTGATTTTATCCATAAAAATCAGGTAGACCTATTGTTTCTTGACATCAACATGCCTTATTTATCAGGCATGGAGTTACTCGAATCCATGGAAAATCCTCCTTTAACTATTTTTACGACGGCTTATTCTGAGCACGCGCTGGAGGGCTATCGCCTGCAGGTGGTAGATTACCTGCTCAAACCCATTACTTTTCAGCGCTTCCATCAGGCGGCGACAAAAGCCCGGCAGATGCATGAATTACAGCGACTGCAAAAGCAGCCCGCAGCGATGGATCCTTATTTATTTGTGCGTCAGAAAGACAGCTTTAAAAAAATCCAGTGGGCTGATATCTTATATGTAGAAGGAATGCAGAACTATGCCAGGTTAAAGTTTGCAGATCAGGAACTGATCATTCATCAAACCTTGGTATCCTTAGAAGAGATATTGCCCGGCGATCATTTTTTCAGGATCCATAAATCTTATCTGGTCAATATCTCTAAAATTGATTTGGTGTCGGGAGGAAGGATTTTTATTGGCGAGCATGAACTGCCTATTTCCCGACACCGGAGGGAGGATTTGTTAAAAGAAGTCGTTTATAATAAACTCATCAGTCGTTAGCGCTTCCCGAAATTCCATTTGAGGCCTACGGCACCATAAGCTGTGGTCTCAAAATGCGGTGGATTTTCATCCTTTTCCTTAAAGAAGTCTTTTAACTTCCTGCTGGTAAACTCCATTGAGCGATATAGTGAAGCACCTGCGGTGAGCTGCAGGGTCAGGGATTTATTCAACTTAAACTCTGGTTGAAATCCAGAAATCACTTGCAGGTACGACAGCAGTGCTTTGTCTTGCCTGCCCACATCCGCCGTCATCGAGCTCACTTCGGCTACAGCTTTCAGCTTGATTGCCGGACTGGCTTTGAAAGCCAATTCTACCTTTTCCGGGAAGTTCAGCATCACCTGGAACTTGCCGTTGGTTTTCCAGTTTAAAAAGATCGCTGGCAATACCATAGGGACGCCAAAGGTATTGGATACTACCGGTCCGACCCCCAGGGCCAGATTAGGGTTAAACTGCTTGATGAAAATTACCCCGCCCATCAGCAGCACATCTTGAGAAGAGATCCCCCTCAGGTCAGTATACACGCCCGCTGAAGCCATGAACAACATATTCCAACTCTTACTCAATGGCCTCAGGTGCATCAAACCGACACTCGCATTCAACAGCTCATCAGGAAATAGCTGCTCCGGGTAATCCTGATTTTTAATTTTTGCATAAGAACCGCCCAGGGTGACTGCCCAAACCTTTGGCCTGCCCAGGGAATCCATTTTTACAGATAAGGGAATGCTGATGCCGCCTTCTATCCTTCTCATGTCGCTTTTCGCTGTAGTATACTCCTCCGTTTTCACATCAGTTTTTTTTGGGATATACCTGGACATAGGGATGTATTCGGCTTTCAGCCTGAAGCCAGACAATTCCGTCTGGGCCTTACTTTCCAGGCTGATCAAGGCCAAAAATAGAACTAAGCCGTAATTAAGAAATTTCATAGTGTTTTTCTGTGTCAATGAATAAATATATTTTTCGGCGAATAACGTCAGGATTCCTGCCCAGGAGAAATATTATTGACCAGTGGTAATTCCATGTTGACAAGCGGCTTAACTTTGGTTTATTAAATAAGATTATTATAAATTTAACCCGAGTTTCATTTTTTTAATACATTTGCAGCTGAGTGGGTTACCCTAATTTATTCTAAAGCAACATCAGCAGTTTGAAGACAAGAAACTATAGAATTCCTATCATTTATATCGTAGTTGGTGTTTTATGGATTACAGGGAGCGATTACCTTTTAAATTCCCTGACTGCCGAACTCAGTCCTAAGCTAACCTGGTATACCTCTTCCATAAAAGGAATTGTTTATATTCTGGCTACTGCATTTCTCCTATACTACCTGATTGAGAAAGAAAGGGAAAGGATTGCCGCGATAGACAATAAAAGGATGGCAGAGATTGTCGATAAGATGAATAACCTGATCATCATGTCTGATACTTCCGGAAAAATTACCTGGGTGAACCGGGCATTTGTCAACATTACCGGTTATACCATGCAGGAAGCCTTGGGAAAAACACATTCCAACCTTTTATACGGCCCGAAAACCAATGCGGAAGTGGTCAGAAAACTGACCATGGCGATCGCTAATAAAGAGTTTTTCAGCGGGGAGCTGGTCAATTATACGAAAGATGGAAAAGCGTATTGGTCACAGTTTAACCTCTCTCCTATGTTCAATATAGATGGCGGACTGGAGGGCTACATTTCAGTAGAGAATAACATTGACGACAGCAAGCACCGGGAAGACCTGATTGTGCAGCAGCACCGAAAATTAAAGGCGGTTTCCTGGTTTAATTCACATGAAATCCGAAAGCCTGTGGCCTCTATTTTGGCCTTATCAGAATTGCTGATGGAGGAGAAAAATGCGATAGAACAACAGGAACTGATAAAATACCTCCGACAAAGCGCTGTCAACCTGGATCTTATCATTCATCAGATCAATGAGGCGGCAGCAGTAAAATAATTTATGTACCTTTGATCCCAGCATCAAACCAACAATTTCCTTAAAATGATCCGGCAGTTTAAACCATCAGATCTTAACCCGATGAGGGAGATCTACAATCACTATGTGGAAAATACACTAATTACTTTTGACGAAGTAGCATTGAATGAGCAAGAATTTGCGGATAAATTGAATCCGGTGATCCACAAATATCCATGCTTCGTGTATGAGAAAGAAGGACAAGTTTTAGGCTTCAGTTATGCTACGGAGTGGAAAGAAAATCCTGCCTATCGTTTTACGGTAAGCACTGCTATTTACCTGGATCCGGAAGCCATAGACCAGGGAACTGGTACTGCACTTTACAAGAAATTGATGGAGGAGTTAAGGGAAATGAAAACTCATTCTATCGTTGCCGGGATTTTGATGCCCAATGAAAAGAGTACCAGAATGCACGAACGACTAGGCTTCAGCAAAGTCGCCCACCTGAGCCAGATCGGCTATAAATTCAATAAATGGGTAGATGTCAGTTATTGGCAAATAATACTATAATTATATATTTTATAATAATAAAGTGACAATTGTCGCAAAAAAATGTGACAATTGTCCAAATTATTAACCCCTTTTTGCTCTAACTTGTTCGTAAGAATAAGGGAGATGCCGGGTACCCTAAAACGTCCGGCAAAGGGGATCGCCGAAAACCTTGCAAAGAGTAGGTATAAAATAAATTTATAACGCTCCAGAACAAAAGCAAACATGAAACAATTGGGATTTTAACACGGTGGGTTCTGCCCACTGTGTTATTAATAACTGGAGCTCGTAAATAAGCCCTTTTATTTATGACATGGTACGCCTTCACTGGGACAGATTGCCTGAATCCCAGCCATTATCGCCTAAAAAGAAAAACTCCTTCTTGTACTGGCAGCAAGAACCTCTGCGCCATATTTACTTCTGGAGATACCTATCCTGAAATTGATTACGATGTAGTCTGTCATATTGTGCTCGCTTTGAGCAGTAAAACCAGCAATGAAAAGGTGTTTTTGAAAAATTAACGAGAATAAAGAGTAGTTTTTTATAGTAAAAAATTATTCTATTGTGTTATTGTTTTATTTTAAAGTATATTTAGCTTGATGTCATCAAATTAAAATAAATCTTAATGAATAAACATGCGCTCAATTTCAATGAAATGATGTATGGTAAAATATCATTTCCAAGGATCGATTTAATTGGTGTTGATTCCCTTTTAAAACAGATAGAAGTTCCACCTGGCAGACAGGAGCTGAGAAAAAAGATCGGTTCCCTATGTCCGATCAGTGATGAAACTTTTTTGTTGTTCAACTGTGGTTTCCAATCTATCTTTTTAGCACCACAGGAAGTGTTCTACAGTGCAACGCAAATTCCCAATAAGATTCTCTTTGTCCAAAAGGGACTGTTAAGAGGTTATTATAAAGGGGAAAAGCGAGAGGTGACCACCTGGTTTGCGGCACAGAATGAGTTCATCATTCCCAACAATTTCTTTTCTCAGGAACCTGGCCAGGAATATATACAGTGTATGGAAAGCTGCAGTCTGCTCAGTCTTGATTACCCAACCTGCTTAAAGATGCTGCTGGCTTCGAATGATATCGCCAAAATATTCCTGAAGTTAATGGAGGAGAAACAACAGCAAACGAACGCCAGGGAAAGGATATTGAGGATTCCAAATGCAGAGCATCGGTTCCAGCGTTTAACCAAAGAGATGCCAGGCCTTCAGCAAAATGTAAAAGACGACATTCTCGCTTCTTACCTGGGTATGACGCGAAGACATTTAGAAAGAATAAAAGTACAGCGTTTTAAAAAGCCAAGAACTGAGTCCTGATAGTGCTAAATATTTTCAGCACTATCAGATTTTTTTTCAGCATTGCCAGAGTTCTCAGCAGGTAGGATGTCTTGAATAGAAATCCCCAGTATCTCCGCGATTTGATAAAGTCGACTTACCGTCAGACTTGTCAGGCCTCTTTCCAACTTAGAATAGGAGTTTTGAGAAAGGTTAAGCCTTTCGGCCATGTATTCCTGAGTATAGCCTTTGATGACTCTCTGGATCCTTAAAGCATTTCCAAATTGCATATTTTTTTGATCTTGATTAAATCTAACAAGAATTCGTACAATCCATGCTTCAACCTGGAGATATTCTGCCTTTAAAGCCAAAAACGAGTGTTTTTCGCTTTATAAAAAGTATAAACCGCAGAAAAAAAAAGTAGAAAGCGCAACACCAATTCCAACTGCTTATTTCAGACAGCGTACTGGCAAGGCCTCTGCTTTGTTGTTATCCGAGGTACTGAATGCACCATTTTGATAGAGCATTTTAGCAGTAGTAGCCGTGCTGCTGGTTGCCGACCAATAATACAAGTTATACCGTGTGGTAAAGTTACCGTTGCTACCAACTGTTCCCGCAGGATGGAGTTTTAGTATAGAATTGTAACCTTCTACTCTGGTATTCCACATCTGTGGGATACCGATTGTAGTTTTCATTTCCGTAAAAGTAGGCAGTCTCCAGCCTGTGCCCAGTAACAACGCACAAGGGTCCTGTGCAGGTGTCCAATCACTGCCTTCAGAGATCGTGTTCGTCCATGGCGCAGCTGGCGTACGCGTTGTCCCATCATGTTTATAGCCCTGTTTACGGTTAAACTGCCAATACCAGCCTGCTGAGGCTTCCGAATCATCAGTTTCAGAGATGGCCTGGCGATCGGAACCCAGATTCTGGGTAATCCAGCATCTTGGCTCGGTAGTCAGACTTGTGCTCACTGTGCCATAAGTAACTGTTTTATCTACGGGGGCACCATTGAGTCCGGCCAAATGAACTGCAGTTACCGGGTTACAGATTTTAAAACTGCTGACCTGCGCACTGAAACCTGTTCCATTATTATTGGT
Organism: Pedobacter polysacchareus; assembly: GCF_019802255.1. Taxonomy (GTDB): domain Bacteria; phylum Bacteroidota; class Bacteroidia; order Sphingobacteriales; family Sphingobacteriaceae; genus Pedobacter; species Pedobacter polysacchareus. The sequence goes on from NZ_JAHYSS010000006.1 coordinate 296,702, forward strand.
GGCATAAGCACGCACATAGATCACCTGTCCTTCTGCAAGATCGGTTAATGTGGCATTAAAATCTCCTATCGCATTTCCGCTAACCGGCAGCACCTGGTCGTTCAGATCTGGCTTGGCGTTACTGGTACTCCATACCAATCCCCTTGCAGTAATGGCAGCTCCCCCATTGGAAACGACTGTTGCAGAAACTGCAGCTGAACTTGATTTCATTCCGGAAATCGGAACATTTGCTGAGGTCAGTACTGGAACAGTTGATTCTACCACATCACGTAAACAGCGTATAGATTTACCGAATGACCTGGCGTTTTCTGAACCTGCGCCAGTGGTTACATCACTCCTATTGGCCCCAATCTGCAAAGCCATCGCATAGGCAGGATTAGAAGGATAAGAAATCTGTGTACTGCTCCAGTAATGTCCGGAAACTCCACGAGTAGTGCCTTTTAGGCCTGTCGTCACATCCAAAACTCCGGCATTGTGTAATCTTAATGCAGATTGGTAAGCATCCTGATCTTTCAACCAGTTTTGTGGCGGAGCATCTGCGGCCGTCCATTCTGCAGCAGTAGGCATGCGCCATCCACCGCCCAGCAATAACCGGCATGGGTCGTTGGCAGGAAGCCAGTCTGTAGTTCCGGTCAGCGCTTTCGGCCATTGAGCCCAAACAGGTGACACCGGAATACGTTCCGTATCATTCTGCTCATATCCTTGTGCCATATTGAACTGCCAATACCAGCCCGCAGCTTCTGGCGTCACATCATTGTGCGCAGTTGCTTGTTGTGTAGCGCCCAGATTCTGGGCTAACCAGCAGCGTGAATCTCCGGTCAGGTTGCTGCTCACTACCTGATACGTAATCGTTTTATCTACTGGTGCACCATTAAAGCCAGCTCTATGGATCACGGTAACCGGGTTACAGATTTTAAAGCTGCTCACGTCAGGGCTATACGCCACTCCTACACTGCTTTGTGCAAAGGCCCTTACATAGTAGGTGGCTTCTTCCGTTAGTCCAGTCATTGCGGCTGTAAAATCACCAGTTCCGCTTCCGCTGGTCAGGGATTGATCTGCAATAGTTGGGATTTTATTCGTTGTGCTCCATACGATCCCGCGGGTAGTTACCGCAGATGTTCCTACAGCACTCACCGTGGCACTGGTACCTGCCGCATCAGCAGTCATACCTGAAACCGGTACGGTTACATTGCTCACTGAAGGTAGGGTTGCTGTGATTTCATCACGAATACAGCGGACCGGCAAGGCCTCTGATTTATTGTTATCAAAGGTACTAAATGACCCGTTTTGGTAGATGATCTTTCCAGTTGTCGCAGCATTACTTGTCCCTGACCAGTAATAAAGGGTGGTACGGTTCGTAAAAAGACCATTGATATTGAAAGATCCAGCAGCATGCAGTTTCAAGACAGAGTAATAAGCATCAGATCTGGGGCCCCAGGCTTTTGGTACAGTCATCACTGTTTTCAATTCTGTGAAAGTAGGTATTCTCCATCCTGAACCGAGCAGCTGTACACAAGGGTCCTGCGCGGAAGTCCAGTCGCCCGCTTCGCTGATGGCTGTATTCCATATCGTCCAGGCATTCGAAGGTACGCGTGTAGTCCCATCATATTTATACCCTTGTTTACGGTTAAACTGCCAGTACCATCCTGCTGCAGCTTCGGCATCATCAGTTTCAGAAATGGCCGGGCGATCGGCACCCAGATTCTGGGTAATCCAGCAGCGCGGCGCACCAGATATTGAAGTGCTGACTGTATTATAAGTTACGTTTTTATCTACCGCTGCGCCATTCAGTCCGGCCACATGGATCGCCGTAACCGGGTTACAGATTTTAAAACTGGTGACCTCCGTACTGAAAGCTGTTCCCTTACTATTGGTGGCATAAGCACGTACATAATAAGTGGGACTTTCTACAAGACCGGTGATTGTGGTATTAAAATCTCCGGTCGTATTTCCGCTAACCGGCAATACATTGTCATTCAGATCAGGTGTCATATTAGTGGTACTCCATACCAATCCCCTTGCAGTAATGGCAGATCCTCCGTTGGCTACCACCGTAGCGGAAGCCGCTGCTGAACTTGCTTTCATTCCGGAAACCGGAACGCTTGCTGAGGTGACTACTGGAACAGTTGATTCTAACGCATCGCGTAAACAGCGTATAGATTTACCCAATGACCTGGCATTTTCTGAACTCGATGACGTGTTCACATCACTCCTATTGGCCCCAATCTGCAGGGCTATTGCATAGACAGGGTTAGAAATCTGAGTGCTGCTCCAGTAGTGTCCTGAAACTCCACGAGTAGTGCCCTTAAATCCTGTATTCACATCCAAAACTCCGGCATTGTGTAATTTTAATGCAGACTGGTAAGCATCCTGATCTTTCAGCCAGTTTTGTGGCGGAGCATCTGCAGCCGTCCATTCTGCAGCAGTAGGCATGCGCCATCCACCGCCCAGCAATAACCGGCATGGGTCGTTGGCAGGGAGCCAGTCTGTAGTTCCGGTCAGCGCTTTCGGCCATGGTGCCCAGGTTGGTGAAACCGGAATACGTTCCGTATCATTCTGCTCATATCCTTGTACCGTATTGAACTGCCAGTACCAGCCTGCAGCTTCTGGCGTCACATCATTGTGGGCAGTTGCTTGTTGTGTAGCGCCCAGATTCTGGGCTAACCAGCAGCGTGAATCTCCGGTCAGGTTGCTGCTCACTACCTGATACGTAATCGTTTTATCTACTGGTGCACCATTAAAGCCAGCTCTATGGATCACGGTAACCGGGTTACAGATTTTAAAGCTGCTCACGTCAGGGCTATACGCCACTCCTACACTGCTTTGTGCAAAGGCCCTTACATAGTAGGTGGCTTCTTCCGTTAGTCCAGTCATTGCGGCTGTAAAATCACCAGTTCCGCTTCCGCTGGTCAGGGATTGATCTGCAATAGTTGGGATTTTGTTCGTTGTGCTCCATACGATCCCGCGGGTAGTTACCGCAGCCGTTCCTGCAGCACTCACCGTGGCACTGGTACCTGCCGCATCAGCAGTCATACCTGAAACCGGTACGGTTACATTGCTCACTGAAGGTAGGGTTGCTGTGATTTCATCACGAATACAGCGAACCGGCAAGGCCTCTGATTTATTGTTATCAAAGGTACTAAATGACCCGTTTTGGTAGATGATCTTTCCAGTTGTCGCAGCATTACTTGTCCCTGACCAGTAATATAGGGTGGTACGGTTCGTAAAAAGACCATTGATATTGAAAGATCCAGCAGCATGCAGTTTCAAGACAGAGTGATAAGCATCAGATCTGGGGCCCCAGGCTTTTGGTACAGTCATCACTGTTTTCAATTCTGTGAAAGTAGGTATTCTCCATCCTGAACCGAGCAGCTGTACACAAGGGTCCTGCGCGGAAGTCCAGTCGCCCGCTTCGCTGATGGCTGTATTCCATATCGTCCAGGCATTCGAAGGTACGCGTGTAGTCCCATCATATTTATACCCTTGTTTACGGTTAAACTGCCAGTACCATCCTGCTGCAGCTTCGGCATCATCAGTTTCAGAAATGGCCGGGCGATCGGCACCCAGATTCTGGGTAATCCAGCAGCGCGGCGCACCAGATATTGAAGTGCTGACTGTATTATAAGTTACGTTTTTATCTACCGCTGCGCCATTCAGTCCGGCCACATGGATCGCCGTTATCGGGTTACAAATTTTAAATCCGGTGGCTTCCGGGCTATAACCAGTACCATATACATTGGTTGCATAAGCGCGTACATAAATGGTAGGTCCTTCGGAAAGGCCATTTAAAGTACTGATAAAAGTTTCCAGGTTTGCTGATGCAGGTACTTTATTGTCTGTCAATTCTGGCTTTATATTCGTGGTACTCCATACAAAACCACGTGCAGTTACCAGAGATCCACCGTCTGAGGTGATTTGTGCTGTCGCCTCTGCGGATGCCTCTTTCATACCTGAGACTGGTACTGTTACCAGCCCTAACCTTGGTTTCATTAATGTAATCGTATCTCTGATACAACGAACAGAGAATGCATAATTTTTATTCAGGTTCATCACCTGAGGTGTTCCGCCTGTTACCATTAATCGACCCATATCCCCTGCAGACATATTGCTGCTCCAGAAATACCCATTTGTACCTTGATACTGGATCGCTGCTCCCAGGGTATAACCTGAACTGATCAGTTTCAATGGAGAATTGTAAGTATCTGTTACGGTATTCCAGTTTTGAGGCGGCCCATCAGCATTGGTCCATTCTGTTGCGGTTGGCAAGCGCCATCCGCCACCCAGCAACAGGTCACAAGGGTCATTCTCCGGAAGCCAATCATTGTTTTCATTAATGGTAGAATTCCATGGTTTAACGATATTATCCGGTGTTCTTACTGTTCCTTCAATTTTATATCCCTGACTGCGGTTAAACTGCCAGAACCAACCTGTAGCAGGTTCTGCATAATCATTAATAGTGGTCGGCTGACGATCCGCACCCAGATTTTGTGTAGTCCAGCAGCGTGGTGCACCAGACATCGAAGAACTTATCGTTCCGTAAGTTACCGTTTTAGTCACCGGAGCCCCGTTTAATCCAGCAGTATGTGTCACTGTAAACGGGTTACAGATTTTAAAGCTCGTCGTCTCCACACTGTAACTGGTACCGTTTGCATTGGTAGCAAAGGCACGCACATAAATGGTTGGTCCTTCCGTAAGGCTTGTCAATGTGGCTGTAAAAGTTTGCAGGTTCGATCCGGCTACGGTATTGTCTTTCAATTCAGGTACTGTGTTTTTTGTACTCCATACGAAACCACGTGCAAGAACTGGCATGCCTGCATCTGAAATCAGCTTCGCACTAACATCTGCTGAATTCACCTTCATTCCTGAAACAGGAGCGATCACATTGCCTACCCTTGGTTTCGCCAGCACAATTGAATCTCTTAAACAACGTACAGAGAAAGCATAAGATTTTGCCATATCCATTACCGAAGCAGTGGAACTGCTGATCATGGCTTTAGCCGTATTCGTAGCCTGCGCGGTACTGCTCCAGAAATAACCATAATTACCCTGATACTGCATATTTGAGCCATTGGTTAAACCTGTTGCATTAAGTTTCAATACAGAATTGTAGGTATCCTGAATGGTATTCCAATTTTGAGGCGGGCCATCGGCATTGATCCATTCTGTTCCTGTTGGCAAACGCCATCCGCCACCCAGTAAAACATCACATGGATCATTCTCCGGCAGCCAGTCGCTCTTTTCATCAATGGTTGCAATCCATGGTGCAGCTGCATTATTTGGCGTCCTTACACTTCCATCCTGTTTAAAGCCCTGGCTGCGGTTAAACTGCCAGAACCAGCCTGTAGCAGGTTCCGTGTAATCTGTAACACTGGTGATCTGACGATCTGCACCAAGATTCTGTGCAATCCAGCATTGTGCGGTACCTGTAATATCTGTACTTACCGTCGTATAATCCACCGTTTTAGAAACCGGAGCACCATTCGAACCTGCGGTATGGGTCATGGTAAAAGGCTTACAGAATTTAAACCTATTCACTTCATCGCTGTAGCTGATCCCCACACTAGTGATGACGTAAGCACGTGCATAATAGGTTGGGTTTTCCAGCAGCTGATCTAAAATACCAGTAAGGTCAGGACCCTGGTTAGATCCGGCAATGATCTTTTGATCTGTGATCGTTGGTATTTTTGAGGTACTGCTCCATACCAAACCTTGTTCGATCACTTCTGCACCACCATAACTCAATACCTGAGCAGATAAATGAACTGCAGATGCTGTTGTTTTATCAATTTTAACTTTGGTGACCGAAGGCAAGGTCAGTGCTGTTTTTAGACTGTCCAGCGGGCCATAACCAGTGCCTAAGGTGTTGGTCGCATAAGCTCTGAAGTAATACACCGTACCCGGTAATAAACCAGTCAGCTTGCTCACAAACACCCCTGTCCCTGCCCCATCCACAGTTTTGGTAGTTAAAGCAATGGTTGGGTTATTTGTGGTACTCCAAACCAGTCCGCGAGCGGTGGCTTTCATACCACCTTCATTGATCACTTCCCCTCCTGCAGTTGCCGCAGCAGCGGTGATTTCTGTAGCCGGACTGGTTTTCAGCGAGGGCACATTCATGGTGGTTAAACTGTCCAGATTGCCATAAGCAGTTCCCATATCATTGGTCGCATAGGCGCGGATATAATATTTAGTTCCTCTGGTTAAACCGGTGATGGAAACATTGAAGCCCAGCATTCCCGATCCGCCAGATACTTTTGTTTCCAGCGCAATGGTTGGATCTTTTTCTTTACTCCAAACTACCCCTCTGCCGGTCACTGTAAGATTCCCTGCATAGGTAACCGTACCACCGGTAGCAGCCGTAGTTTCCGTAATGGCAGATGCTGCGGTAGTGCTGACTAATGGGAGTGCTGGTGTGTTTAATACCGTTGGTGTGGCGCTAAATGCAGTACCAATTCCATTGGTCACATAGGCCCAGAAATTATATTTTACGCCTGGACTCAGGCCTTTGATGTTTCCACTAAATGTCCCTTCTGTCCCTAAAGAAAGAACGCTATCTGGATTTAATGGCAATACTGGTGTTTTTGCAGCAGTACTCCAATAGAAACCGCGGTCGGTGATGCCACCACCACCTGTATTGGTAATCGTTGCCGCTCCATCTACACTGGTTAACTGTGCTTTTGTTAAGGTCACAACCGATACTACCGGCATTTCTGCCAGTGTTGTAAAGCTATATTCTTCACCATAAGCCAGCCCTTGCGCATTGTTTGCAAATGCCCTATAGTAGTATTTCGTCGATAAGGTTAAGCCCCTTATTTCACCAGTAAATATTCCTGCAGCAGTTCCGACCACCAGTCTGGCACTATTTTCATAAGTAGGATTCGGTGTGGTACTCCAGCAGATTCCATTGTTACTTAGCGGTAAACCACCTTTATCCAATACATCACCACCGCCAATTGCCGAAGTACTCTTGATCGAAGTCATCAATGTGGTGGTTACGATAGGAATATCTACGGTCGTTAAACTGTCGAGGTGACCATATCCTGTTCCTATAGCATTGGTAGCATAGGCACGAACATAATATAACGTTCTTTTCTCCAGGCCAGTTAATGCACTTACGAAGGCAGCAGATCCTGTACCGTCTGCTGTTTTAGTCGGTAAATCTATGGTTAGCTCCTTTGTTGTACCCCATATCGTTCCTCTTGCCGTTACCACTGAACCACCGTCCATGAAAGCGCCTGCACCAGAACTGGCGCTGGTCTTAAGGATATTATACGGCTTGGTTGTGCTTAAAACAGGGATCGTTTTCGTGGTGGTCATAGTTGGCGCAGTACTTAAGCCGGTACCCATACTATTGCTGGCATAAGCCCAGATATAGTATTTTCCTCCACTGATTAACCCGTTCAACGTTCCTGCAAAAGCACCATTTACACCTGCAGAAATCAAACTGTCCGGGTTTAAAGGAAGCACCGGTATTTTCGATACCTTGCTGTAATAGAAACCGCGATCGGTAATTTCATCACCACCATTATTGGTTATTGTCCCGCTCAGGTCTACACTATTGCCCAATACATTGGACACGATGGCCATGCCTACAGCTGGCGGAATGGCCAGGCTAACAAAGCTCATTTCTTCGCCATAAGCGGTCCCTTTAGTGTTGGTCGCAAAGGCACGGATATAATATTTAGTCCCTGGTATTAATCCGGTTACAGGAATGGAGAAATCTCCTGTACCCCCAGTGGCATGGTTCAATCTTGTAGTTAAAGCCGTAGTTGGATTCGGGCTGGTACTCCAGCAGACGCCGCGCTGCGTTACAGGCATTCCACCATCGTCTATTACATTTCCTCCGGTAATTGCCTTGATGCTTTCGATCGCTGTTGGGCTGTTCGTTTGCAGGGTTGGCAACATCACCGGCTTGGTGGTAAAGGAAATCTGGCTGCCATAAGTGGTACCTACCGCATTGGTTGCATAAGCGCGGACATAATAAGTGGTCTCACCAGACAATCCGGTCAGGAAGGCTTCAAATTTGCCGATTCCTGTAGTTGTTTTATCAATTGTTTTCGCTCCTTTTTCCAGCGTAGGTTCACCGGTTGTATTCCAGGTTAGGCCTCTCACCAGAATTGGCGACCTGCCATCATCGGTAATGTCTCCACCACTGGTAGCGGTAGTTGCAATCACATTTGTAACCGCTGTAGTCACCGTCAAAGTAGGAAGCGCATCGGTCAGGAAGGTTCTTTCTACACCGTAAGCAGTTCCGATTTTATTCTGTGCATAGGCGCGGACATAGTATAAAGTATTCGGGATTAAACCGATCATGACCGCCGTATAGGTCTCCTGACCCGGACCATTTAAAGTTTTACTATCGTTGATGGTTGGGTTGCTTCTGATGCTCCATACCAGACCTTTCTGGGTCACATCGGCACCGCCATCACTGCTAATCAGTCCACCACTGCTGGCAGTATAGCCACCGAGTTCCGTCACCGCTGTGGTGCTCAGAATCGGAGCTGTTGGAAATAATGTAACGGTAACCTGGTTGCCATAGGCAGTACCAATACTGTTCTTTGCATAAGCACGGACAAAATAAGCGGTACTCAGTTTCAGGCCGGTCATTTCACTGCTGAATGTCCCCATTCCTATACCGTCGGCTGTTTTGTTGATCAACTCTGCATCCGGGTTAAAGCTACGGTCGGTACTCCACACTACCCCGCGTTCCGTTACCGGAGCACCGCCATCTTTAGTGATCAGACCACCGGTAGTAGCTGTTGATTTAGAAGCAGCAGTTGCGTAATTGGTACTTAAAGCTGGCAATATTGCAGAAGTGGTAAAAGTAACTTCATTTCCATAAGCTGTACCCTGACTGTTGACTGCATAAGCACGCAAATAATATAAAGTGATCGGTTCTAATCCAGTCAGGTTGCTTAGGAATGTATTTCCTGGACCAGTATCATTTCTGGTTTCATTTAGCGTACCTACCATAGGATTTGGTGTGGTACTCCACACAACTCCCTGGTTGTTTACCGTTGCTCCCCCATCAGAAATGATGGTACCACCACCGATCGCTGTGATTCCTGCAGAAGAAACGGTGACTTCTGAAGTGGTCAATTCAGGCACGATCAATGTGGTAAAGCTCAATTCATTTCCATAAGCTGTACCTACGCTATTGATCGTATATGCACGCATATAATAAGTAGTTCCAGCTTTTAAGCCTGGAATTGTGCTCAGGAAGCCTCCTTTTCCGAGCCCCGCCTGAACTGTTTTCTGATGGATCACCGTATCTGGTCTGAAGCCAGACTGGGTACTCCATACCATTCCTCTGGTAGTTGGTGCGGCGCCACCATCATCAAAAATATCTCCTCCGGAAGTCGCTGCTGATCCGGTGATCGCTACTGCCGCTCTGGTGGTTAGCTGGGCCAATACCGGTGGATCTGTGCTAAAATTCAGCAGGTTGGCGTAGGTTGTTCCGGCAACATTTGTCGCATAAGCCTGTACGTAATAAGTCGTATTCGCTTTTAAGTTTTTAAGTGGGCTTTCAAAGGCACCGACTCCACGCTCATTGCTGGTTCTGTTGACCGTGATCGTATCCGGATTAAATACCGGTACCGGACTATAAACCACACCACGCGCATATACATTAGATCCGCCTTCATCGGTAATGTCACCACCAGAAATGGCCGTAGTACTGCCCGTTCCTTTAGAAAAAGCAGTAGTCAATACCGGCAATTGAGGTGTCATGAAGTTAACCACATCGCCATAGGTAATTCCCGCGCTGTTGGTCACATAAGCGCGCACATAATAAATCGTATGCTGTTTTAAGCCGGTTATTTTGGTGGTAAAACTACCAGTAAAATAGCCAGTTTCTGAAGTTTTATTTAGGGCAATGGTATCCGGATTAAAGTTGGTATCTGTGCTCCAGACTACCCCTCTGGTGGTCACTAATGCTCCGCCATTGGTAAATATCGTTCCACCGGCATTGGCCGTAGTTGTAGAAGCGGCAACAGCTGGATTGGTTTTTAATGTAGCCGGAATTGGCGGCAAAGTGGTAAAGCTTTTTTCTTCGCCATAAGTGATGCCTACGGTATTCATCGCATAGGCCCTTACATAATAAGTCGTATTTCCTAGCAGACCGGCAATTGGAGAAACAAAGTTCCCCATACCTGCCCCATTTCCGAATTGCTGATCACTGATGGTTGGCAATTGATGGCTACTCCAGCATATACCGCTCGAAGTGACCGGGGTACCACCATTGCTGGTAATTGTTCCGCCGGAAGTAGCAGTCATACTGCTGATCGTGTTTGCGGCGATATCGCTGGTACTCAATTCCGGGAAACCGAAAGTGGTAAATTCTATTTCGTTAGCTGCATAAGCAGTACCGGCACTATTAGTGGCAAAAGCACGCACATAATATACAGTACCCGGTAATAAGTTATTCATGGTCATGGCGAAACTACCTGCACCAAATGAGTGGAGCGTTTTGGTATTCGGATCTGCCGGATCGAAGCCTTTCTGCGTACTCCAGACTAAACCACGTTCAGTGATGACTGCCCCGCCATTGCTTAAAATCGTTCCGCCACTGATGGCAGTTACTCCTTGCTCACCACTGGTCACCGTAGTGGTACTGATGGTAGCCAGCACTGGTGGCGCAGTTACAAATTGCTGCACATTACCATAGGCCGTACCTGCACTATTGATGGCATAAGCACGGACATAATAAGTGGTACTTCCGATCAGTTCGTTGATGCCCTGAACAAAATTACCAATTCCTGCCCCACCTGTGGTATGGGCGTCATCGGTAGTTGGCAAACCTGCGGTACTCCAGCAAAGTCCACTTTGTAATACTGGTGTTCCTCCATCTGTACTGATGTTACCCCCGCTGCTTGCTGTATTAGCGGTAATCGCGGTAACTGGTAAGGTGGTCAATGTTGCGGTAGTTGCTGTGGTAAAAGTCAGTTCATTTCCATAAACCACACCAACTTCATTGATGGCATAAGCACGTACATAGTACTTCGTTAATGGCAGTAAATCTATCATTCCTGCAGAGAAAATCCCTTTCCCTGTGCCGCTTACTTTATTGCCATCTGTGATTTCAGGATCACCTGTGGTGTTCCAGCAAATCCCTCTTGAGCTTACAAAGCTTCCACCATCGTTGATGATTTCTGCTCTTGCGGAGGCGGTTACCCCACCTATATTTTCGATATTCAGCGTGGTAATTGCTGGTAATACTGCCGGGGCAGTCATAAATGTTTCTTCATTTCCGTAAACGGTAGCCACGCCATTTCCTGCGTAAGCACGTGCGTAATATCTGGTACTGCCGGTTAGTCCGGTCAGGTAACTGCTAAATTGTGCTCCGGTTTCGCCATTGCTGACTACAGTTCCCCAGGTGCTTGGGTTTGGGCTGGTGCCATAAGCAACGCCACGGAAGGAAATCCCTGAACTTCCAGGGTTTAAAATCTGTCCACCACTACTGGCCGTAAAACTGCTAATTTGCGTCACCGGCAAGGTATTGATACTGATGTACAATGGGGTGATGAAACTCATTTCTCTGGTATACACTGTGCCTGCACTATTGGTTGCATAACCTTTGGCATAGTAAACTGTGCCTGGTAAAAGTCCTTCCAGCTGCACATTAAATCCACCCACATCTCCGGGCTCTATGGCTTCCTGCTGCAGGTAAGTGATTTTATCTGCGCTGTAGGCAATTCCTTTGGATAAGATTTTTCCACCGCCATTGTTTAGGATCGCTACCTGACCATGTGCCTGGGTATCTTTAACATTGGTAATGATTAGGTTTTGTGCAGCCAGTGTAGGGAGCTGAGGAGCTGGTGTTACAAAACTGAGCAGGTCGCCATATGCTTTTCCAAACTTATTTTCTGCATAAGCGCGGACGTAATACGTCGTATTTCCATATAGGTTCCCCAGGAAACTCTGGTAGGTTCCTGCACCAGGACCATCTTTGGTTTGCCCTGCTTCCAGGTCGTCCCCAGGATCACTGGTTTTACTCCAATATACCCCTTTGGCAATAATATCTGCATCGCCGTTGCTGGTAATGATACCACCACCGGTAGCGGTCATATTGGTAATCGCAATTACCGGCTGCGTGCTGACCTCCGGAATTCCTGGAATCAGGCTAAAAGTTTTATCGGCACCGTACGAAGTACCCACCACATTGGTGGCATAAGCCCGCACATGGTATACCGCATTCGGCTCAAGGCCAGTCATCGTACTGCTGAATACTCCCAGACCGCTGCCATTGCTGCTGCTGGAGCTGTTGCTCAGTGTGGGGTTCTCTAATAAATTCCAGACTACACCACGTGTAAGAATCGGTGCGTCGCCATCCTTCAATACTTCTCCACCACCTTTGGCCGTGTTGTTAAAGAAAGAACCTGCGGCAAGCGTACTTACCACTGGATAATCAGGTGTACGGAATACTTCTTCATTACCATAAGCTACACCTACTGCATTGATCGCATAAGCACGCACATAATAAGTAGTTGCAGGTACTAAATCCTTGATCAGACTGTTGTAACCTCCGCTGCCATCCCCAGAAAAAGACTGATCTGTTTTTGTAGGCAGGTCTATGGTTGGCTCAGGACTGCTGCTCCAGCAAATTCCCCTCAGGGTAATCTGAGCTCCACCATTGTGGCTGATCTGCCCCCCACTATAAGCAGAGATCCCGGTCAGGTTGTTTGGCTTAATGGTGGTGATCAGCGCCAGCGAATTGGTGATGAAACTGGTTTCACTTGTATAAGCTGTACCGGCACTATTGGTCGCATATCCTTTGGCAAAATAAGTAGTTCCGGGAGCCAGATTGGTTAGATTCCCAATGTAAACGCCAATATCTGTTGGGTTAATAGTTTCTGAAGTCCCATGAATCCAGGTGACGCGATCGGTACTCCAGGCAAAACCTCTTTCAGAAACCAGCGCTCCTCCATTGTTTAATATATTGACTTCGCCTTTGGCGGATTTATCAGTAATGTGGGTCACGTTGACTGTTGCCGAACTCAATGCTGGAGGCACTGGCGGCGGCGTGGTAAAACTCAGTAAATTACCATAGGCGATGCCCATCGTATTTACCGCATAAGCCCTCACATAATAAGTTGTATTTCCCAGTAAGCCCACTAATGAACTTGGGAAAACGCCTACTCCTGAACCATCGTTGGTCAGTATGGCGTCTTTATCTTCCAGCGGATCGCCTTTGATGCTCCAGCGAATACCGCGGGCCGAAACCGGGCTGCCGCCATCATCAGTAATGTCGCCGCCACTGATCGCATCAATACTGCTGATGTTGTTTAAATCTAAAGTAATGATCGTGGCCAGGTCGAAAAGCGTAGTAAAAATTTTGTCTTCCCCATACACAGTTCCCTGGCTATTGGTAGCATAAGCACGCACATGATAAGTCGTATTTTGAAGCAGACCGCTCAATGTATTGCTGAATGTGCCTAATCCAGCACCGCTCACATTATTAACTGTTTTTGTGTTTAAAGAAATGTCTGGATTAGGGCCGATACTCCAGCAAAAACCTCTTGTCGTCACGTCAGATCCTGCATTGCTGATCACTTCGCCATGCGCTAATGCGGTGGTTCCTTTAATATCGGTCACCTCCAGGGTCAACACTTCGGCCATGCACCTGATGTCCTGCCAGATCAGGCCATCAAAATAACGGAGTGTCCTGCTGGCTGCATTGAGGTAAAATGCACCGGTTTGTACGGAAAGGATGGCCGGATCTGTAGATAATACCGGGAGTTTAAAGGTCTGTGCTTCTGTTCCTGACATAAAGCCAGTACTTGGTGTGAAGATACTTCTGCTCAGGTCCTGGATTTTTACCCATACCGCACCGTCGTAAACCATGGCCGACTTCTGGATGGAAGAGAAATAGATCGTGCCTGGCGTGACACTTTTTACAGGGTCTTTAGCCAATACCGGCAAATAGGAAACCCCGTCTTTGACCATAAAATAATCCTCCGGACTCACCATCTGCATGGTATTCGTACACAGGGTTTCCCAGCTGCTGCCGTTATAGATTAAAGGTTTCGCCTGTACACTACTATAGATCAACATTCCTGTTTTAGGACTGCTGATGCTGTGCTGATCTACCACCGCTAATTGCGGGATACCATTCAGTACGCTAAAAGAACGCTGTGCAATAGCAGTATTCCCTAGAAACAGTAAAAATAGAAATACAGCGTACAGAATTCTTTTCAATGGTAGAGCGCTAATTTGTATAAAATGAAGGCAGGTTTATTTTCCTTCGTTGAATAGTTTAATCTTGATATTGATTTCAAAATCACCACCTGTACGTTGGCGTTCTCCGGCCAGCTGACTGGTGTAATAACCTTGAATCACGTACCTGTCGTAGGCAACTCCAACACCAAAACTGGAACTCTTGTCGCTATGGTACATTCCTAAAAATGAAAGGATGTTGTTTTCCAGTTTCACATTGGTTCCGATGTCCCAGATGTTATCAATGTCTTTGGCGCCTCTGAAACTAATCTTTGGTTCAATGGAAACCACATCCAGACTAGTTCCGATTTTATAGGAAGCAGCTACAAAGTAAGTAGAGCCGTCTACCGTATTCTGATCATCCTTCTGCATGAATTTCTTTAGGTTGGGCAAGGCCCCTTGGAGGGTAAACCTTTCATTGGTAAAGGCAATTCCGAAATCACCATCTACAAATGCTTTGCGCTGATTGAAGTTCTGCGCGGAGATGTCATCAGGTGCAGCGATGATGTTGTTGTTGTCCAGCTTTTCTTTCATCATCCCCAGGGAGACACCGAAATGCAGGCTTCTATTGTCGCCGTTTAAGGATAAGTGATATGCATAAGTTCCCATCACACGGGTACGTCCGATCAGTCCAGCATTGTCGTTATAAACAGAAAGCCCCAATCCCACTTTTTCGTAGCGGTAATCACCGGTCAGCGACATGGTGACTGGTGATCCTGGAATGGATCTCCATTGGTTACGGTAACCTATATTTACATTTAGGCCTTCATTCATCCCTGCAAATGCAGGATTACTGAGGTATTGATTTTCATAATATTGGGCACCCAAAGGTCTGATCTGTGCCATGGCATTCTGCCCTGCTGCAAACAGTCCAATCATTATACTTCCACTAACTAAAATCCTCCGCACTATTAATTTCATCATGATCAATTTTATCTGATTATTTGTCTCTTACAATAGAAATAAATCCTGTTTTCTTACCTTTCCCAGAGTCTAAAGTCAGGATATAATAATAGGTGTCCTCTTGAAGCGGAATCCCATTAAACATCCCATCCCAGGAATTGTCATAGCCAAACATGGTAAATACGACCCTGCCCTCGCGGTCAAAAATCTTCAGCTCATTGTTAGGATAAAGCTGGATATTCTTCACCACCCAGGTATCGTTCTTGCCATCACCATTGGGGGTGATCATATTATTTCCTTCCAGATCCGTATAAGGTTTCGCTACCGAAGCAACCATACTCACCGCAGTAACGTCTGAAAGCAGGATCGCCTTGGCAAACAGCTGGCCAATATATCGCTGATCGGTATTGACTACACTTTCCGTTACCTGAATAAAATCTTTGGCATTGCTGCTGGTTATGGGCGCATAAGTCAGCACCAGGTCTTTAGCTTCATTGCCATTCAATTCGACATTCTCATAACTCATGGCCAGTTCCCCTTCAAAGTTGATCGGTTTACTAAACCTGTACATTCTTTGAATGCTGTTGTATTTTGGAAAAATCACCACCGAAGGCTGTTTACTGATGGTCAGGTTATTCAATTGCAAATCAGCAGTAGGCACCAGGGTTAACCCTTCCGTGCTGAATACCGTTCCATTTTGAATAAAAAGACTTTCCGAACTCACTTTTAACTGCGCCTTCAAGGCTACCGCTGGTAAAAGCAGGAAACTAAGGGCAAGTGATGCGATTATTTTCTTCATTATTTCTGTTTTAATCTCTTTTATACCGGGCTAATTATTTCATTTCTGCTTCCAGCTGGGCAACCGTTTCCGGCAAGCCTACAATCTTATTTGTTTTGGCTTCTACCAATACCATGGTTGGTGTAGAAAGCACAAAGTAGGCGGCTGCTTCCGGGCTTCTGATGCCCTGATCTGCTCTTTTATGTTTGAAGGAGCCCAGCTTTACCTTTGCCTTTTCCCAGGCTGGAATTTCCGTTTCTGTTTCATCCAGACTGATGGCAAACACGTCCATCATTTCCTTTTTTGAAGCATCCTGATACCAGGGATGCAGTTTTTCCATCAGCTCTTTGCAATGCTGGCAATCGGCCGACCAGAACAGCACCAGTTTATATTTGGCTTCTGTTTTAAAGTCGTGGAAAGGAACCGTTTTACCGGAGGCTAAACTCCAATTGAAGTTAGGCGCTACGGAACCTACAGTTAAGGTCTCCATCCCTTTCAATCGCTGCTCAATTGCTTTTCTTTTACTTGTCAGACATTGTGGATCATTCAGGTAAGGCTCCAGCATTTTAATACCGGCAGTCAGGTTGAAACTCTCAAAACCATTATAGAAATAATCTACCATCCATCCGTAAACCTGAGGGTTGCCCAATTTTGCTTTTTCAATGGCTCTTTTTCCGGCAAGGCTAAACAGGGAATCACGGAGCTCGATGGTTTTAGACATCGCGCCATAAATGTTCACATATTTGTTCATCCATTCCTTGAGCTCATTGGTTTGCAGGATCGCCGGATTCTTGAAATTCATGCCATCAAAATAATGGTCGATTGCACTGTTCATTCTGTCCATTTCTGTCCCATTCCAAACGATTGGCGGGATGTGCTGGAACACAAAAGTGTTGCTCACGAAAAGGTTTTTATATTGTTCGGTTTGTGCGGCTAACCATTTGTTGTAGACCTCACGCCTGCTGTCATATTCTGTGGTTCCCATCTGGAAAAACTTCGAGCTCGGCTGGTCATAGTTCATCAGGAAGTTTTGTAATAAACCCAGCTGTTCTCTCTTTTTAAAGTTCTCCATGCTGAATCTGGTCATCAGGGTATTTTCCCTTTCGTCCTTCTGGAAATAAGTGCTGTCTGGATTGGCCAGGGATTTTGGCTTTGCCCATAACTCCAGATTTTGATCACTAATAAAAATATGCTTTTCTGAAGGATAAGGGTTGCTGTTTTCCTGTTCCTGGAAATCAAAACGCAATACAAATTCAGCAGGCAGCAATGCTTTTGGAATGCTCAGTGTTGCCGTTTGTCCTTTGTTAATCGAAGGATGCTCTACCACGGTTTTAATGGAAGCACCGGTTAAGGAAAGCAGGCTGATCTTGCTTTTGGCTACCCCAGATAAATGTATTTTTAAACTGACATCCTGTGCCTGCACGGCAACAGACATCATACCCGTTAAGGCCGAAATCAGGATTACACTTTTAAATGGATTGATGGTCATCATTAAGCTTCAATTCTTTGTTATTTTAATCTTTTAAGGATCTGGTCAATCTGCTCCTGCTGTTTACTCATTTGCGCTTTCAGATCTTCAATCTCTTTTTGCTGTTCTTTTATGGCCTGGATCAGGATTCCTGTCAGCTGCGTATAGTCTACTTTTAGAAAACCATCTTTACCTGTAGTCACCATTTCAGGATATACTTTTTGCAATTCCTGCGCGATCACACCGATTTTTGGCCCTGCGGCATATTTGCGCTGGTCTTTATATTCGAACCTTACTCCTCTGATCTGATCGATCTTTTGAAGTGTGGAGCTTAGCGTTTCAATATGGTCTTTCAACCTGCGGTCGGAAGGGGTGTAAAAGTTGGCCTGGATCGTTAGGCTCTGTGCGAAAATGGCACTTCCATCCGTTTCAAAAGTGACCCCTTTTCCTGCCATACCATCAGCACTGATGGCGTTTCCAGCAAGGATCACATTGGTAGTTGCGGTATGGTTACCCAGGTTGTCTTTTCCAGCCGCAGCGGCAGTAATTAGTCCTGCATCCAGACTTTGCTTATTTACTGCATCTTGTGCATCAACTGGATCCGCAAGACCGGTTATTTTTAGACCAGCCATTGCCAATGGCGCCGTAGGCACACCGAATCCTGTTAAGGAAATGGCTGATTTGTCAATTTCTGAGGCTTTACCTGCAGTATTACCGATTAAGAAAAAGTCTTTCTTCAGCGCGATGGCATCAGCTGTAAATGATTTTGTATCCAGGTAGTTCTTGGTTACCGCATCTTGTGCATCGGCTGGATCCGCAAGGCCAGTTATTTTTACACCAGCCATTGCCAATGGCAAAGTAGGTACGCCAAATCCAGTTAAGGAAATGGCAGATTTATCAATTTCGGAAGCTTTACCTGCAGCATCACCAATAAAGAACTTCCCTACTGCTAAAGCAGGAAGACCTGTTCCTGCGGTTTTTGAATCCACATAGGCTTTTGTCGCCGCTTCCTGATCAGTTTCCGGATCAGCAAGGTTAACCAATTTAAAATTTGTGGTTCCATCTCCGAAAGAAATGTTTGCTTTTGGAAGCGCAAAATCACTCAGCGGAATGGCTGATTTCTTAATCGCTTCTGCCTTATTTACACTATTTCCAACCAGGATGTGATCTGTAGCTAAGGTCATCGTTGCAGGGTTGGCCACCTTAAGATCTACATAAGCTTTAGTTGCAGCATCCTGAGGTTGTTTCGGATCAGCCATAAAATTGATCTGAAACAAATTATCTGCATCCCCCATTTCAATATTTGCTATTGGCTTGGCAAATCCGCTTAGGGGAATTTGCACTTTAGGAATAGCTGTTGCTTTTCCTGTAGCACTTCCAACAAACATATTATCTTCAGGAAGGCTCAGCGCTGTTTCCGGAGCTTTGAAAAGACCATCTACATATTTCTTATTTACCCCGTCAGTTTCTATTTTAGGATCGGCAAGGTCAGTCAATACCACCCCACCAAAAGACACACTTGTTGTGGGTGCGGCAAACCCACTTAAAGGGATGGTATTTTTCAATACATCTCCTGCTTTGCCATTGGCATCACCTACGAAAAAGTTGCCTGCGGTTAAGTTTAAACTGGAACCTGAAATTTTCAGTTCATCCACATACTTTTTATTTACGGCATCCGACTCAGCCTCCGGTGCTTTCAGGTCAATAATTTTAAAACCAGCCATAGAAAGTTCCTTAGTGGGAACAGCAAATCCTGTGATGGAAATGGCGCTTTTTAGAATTGGGCTCGCCACGTTCAGGTCGCTACCAATTAAAAAGCTTCCTTTCGCCAAAGTAATTTTATTAAGATTGATGGCTCTGGTATCTACATAATTTTTAGTAGCTGCATCCTGTGGATCTATGGGTTCGCCAAGGTTGATGATTTTAAATTTGGCTCCTGTGTTTACTCCCATAGATACATTATCTATGGCTTTATCAAATCCAGAAATAGGGATCAGGTTTTTTGGAGTTGGGGTAGCCACATTTAAGGTACTTCCTACAAAAAAGTTATTGGATGGCAATACCAGGGTTGCCGGATCCGCGAACAGCGCATCCACATATCCTTTGGTTGCGGCATCACTCGCTACAGATGGGCCTTTTAGATTTTTGATCCCGAAATTACTGCTCCCATTCCCCATCTTGATATCTGCTATCGGGAAACCGAAACCACTCAATGGGATATTGGATTTATCCAGTTTTTCATTGATCACGGCTAAATTATTAATGGTCAGCTTACCCGCACTGTTTAGGGTTGCATCCCCAGATAAGGGCACAGAAACGGCTTCATTGGAAGCATTACCCACAAAAATATGACCTTCACTCAGTACATTGTCTATCGATACCCAGCTGATGCTATTGTAAACATACAGTTTATGATCAGTCTGGTTATAAAACAAGTCGCCTTCTTTTACCTTTGCCACCAATGGATCAGGGTTTGTATTGCCTGTAGGTGTAGATCCATTAGTGGAGATTTTAAACCATAAAACCCCATTGTAGATATAGGTGTTGTTATCGTCTTTATTGAAGAACATTTCTCCTGCTTTTGCAGGATTCGGAAACTCTGACTTAGTACCGCTGGCGATGACGCCACCCGCTAGAGTTACCCAGCCTTTTTCAGTAAAAGCATATAGTTTTTTGTCGGTTACGTTATAGAAAATATCACCGAACTTGGGATTTTTAGGAATCTCTGCATCGGTACCTGATTTAAAGGCACGTATATCCCTATCAATATCCTGGATAGCAGCATTCATTACGGCTATTTTTAAAGCCTCATTGACATTTTCAGGATCATGTGTCCCTATCGGATACCCATTGGATGTTGGTCGAAATAATGTTCCCGTACCATAAGCACTAGGATAAGTAGAGGACTCAAATACTGCTCCTCTCAAATAAGTAACGTCTACAATTAGTTTATCTCCGGCAATACTAACAATTTTATCAATTCTAAATGTCTGACCTGTATTATCAGCAATCATATCACCTGGTAATATATCCGAAACAGTATAAAGGTAATTTGGATCAGTAAAAGTTCCCTCAATGGTATAATTAGAACCGGGCGTAGCTGGTGTTTCTGATGCTCCACTAATATAAAACCTACCATTAAGTGGTGTTTGTGCTTTACTTGCTAAGCTTAAAAACAGAAGCACAGTCGTAGTTACCAGTACATAGAAATAATATCTTTTCATTATAGACTTTCCTTCATTTTAATTAATCAACAGCAATAATGGTTTAGAAACTTAATATTATAGTGTATGTCTTCATAATACTTGGAATATATTTCATGTTGATCGTGTTGTCTTTGATACTCTCCACTGATAAGAAAAACGCTTTTCCTGTAGCACCAATTGACCAATAATTTGCAGGAATACCAGATGTCCTGTCAATTGCAGTTACATTTGTTGGTCCCCAGAAATCATCCACATTATTATTGTTCATGTTGGCATCTTTGATATCAAAAAAGATCACTGGTGATGGATCACTTGTTGGTTTACCAAAAAGTGCATTGTCGATATTTAGCTTTACTGACAATAGTGTCACTCCAAGTGGGACTGTCACGATAAACTTACTCTGGATTCCAGCAATTGCACCTTCTGCCTGAGCGATGGTAATCCCATCACCGGTTGCTTTAACCATGGCATAAGGCAAGCCGCTAGGATGATAATGCTTAATTGCAACGGCAGCACCACCATTACCACCAGCAGCTGGAGTAGCCCAGACTGCGGCTGTTCCTGCTGCATTTACTGTTAAAACTTTGTCCTTGTCTCCCGCTGTAACGATCGGGTATGGTGTCAATTTACTTTTTTCAGCTGGCAACATTAAACCTGCCTCAGTTGTTGAACTTGCAGGAATCACGGCAGCGACATTACTTGTAGAACTATTGATAGTTCCATTTGTGGCACTCGGAGTATAAGTAAGATCCGTCTTAGTAGAAATTACTCCGGCTGCATCAATGGCAATTCCGGCTCCTGTTTTTACCCCACCCAGCGCAGCAGCTGTAGCTGCGGGTAAGGTATATGTAGCACCACCACCTGCTGCTGGTGTTACCCAGGTAGCATCACCCGAAGCATTAGCAGTAAGTACTTTGCCTGCATCAGCGGCAACAGGGCTTGTAATTTTATTTAATTTAACTTTATCAGTGGCTGGCATTAAACCAGCAGCTGTAGTCGTCGCACCGGTAATCGTAGCTCCAGCTCCTGCTGCAGTGCTGGACTGCAAGGTTCCATTGATCGCTCCTACCGTATACGTCAGGTCTGTTGGCACAGGTGTTCCCGGAATCGTAATGTTTGCAGAGCCATCAAAATTAACTCCATTGATGGTTCTTGGTGTACTTAGTTTGGTCGCTGTTGTCGCATTAAAACTACCAGTACCATCTCTTTTTACAATGGTATTTGCCGTACTTGCCGTAGTTGCGGCATTGGCAAGGTCTACCCCTGATTTAATATTTGCAGCAGTTGCTCCGCCAACAGTTGCAACCAAAGGAAGGTCTGCCGTTCCGGAAGCATGTGCTAAATCACCTGCCAATTTGAGGATACCTTTTGTAGTAGAAGTTGCTGGTGAACCACCTCCTACCTGAGCATCCACATAAGTTTTCACCGCTTTTGCAGTAGGGTACTTAACATCTGATCCAGCATCTGTGGTAATGCTAAGGGTTTTATTACTAACCTCCTCTTTATCATCAATGCCCAGCTCTGTTTTAAGCGCTGCAGGCGTCACCTGCCCTAAGGTGGTTGCGCCAGTTGCTTTGATATAATTTCCTGCAGTATATGAATTGATCCCAGTACCGCCATTTGCGACGCCTACAGTTCCTGTAACCGTAGTTGCCGAACTGGCATTTCCTAGCAGCTCCCCAACAATTTTCCCTGTTCCATCTCTTTTAACGATGGTATTTGCGGTAGCTGAGGTAGTTGCAGCATTCGCTGCATTTGCACCACTGGCTACCTGTGCAGCGGTTACTCCACTTACAAAAGCAACTTTAGGGGCTGCTGCAGTGCCATTTAAATCACCAGCCAATTGTACGATACCTTTTCCAGATAAGCTTGCATCTGGTGCACCTGCTGAAGTAGAGGCATCCACATAGGCTTTTACTGCTTTTACACTTGGATATTTCTGATCAGATAAAGCATCTGTGGTAATACTTAGACTTTTATTAGCGAGCAGTTCTTTATCATCTAGCAAGGCTTGAGTGGCAATACTGACCGGCTTATTGGCATCACTGGTATTGTTTACATTGTTTAAGCCAAGATCTGCAGCCGTTAAGGTTACATTTCCTGTCTTTGTATTTACGGATTGTACACCTGCACCTGGCGTAAGGATTTCTTTCCAGTTGTTCAAAGCACTTGCTGGAAGTGCTGCCAGCACAAAACTTTTAGATTCGCTGGTATTAATTACTGTACTTCCCACCTGGGCTCCTGAAATGGCCAGCATCTCTGCCTGTGTAGTCACTACATTTACTGAAGAGAAAGAAATTGCAGGGATCTGGCTGGAAGGAATTTTTCCATTGCCATCTAAGGTGGCTACACCTCCTGCTGTTGCTTTCTCAGCTCTGTCGATTTTATCCAGCAAAGCTGTTTTAGTCGCGTCACTAATGATTTTGTCCTTATCAGCAACGTTAGATACTTTATCCAGACCAAGGTCTAATTTTAACTGTGTTTTACTAATTTGTGCCAGTTTTGTTGGCGTTTCTGCAACCAGGAGTCCTCCTGTGGTATAAGTATCTAATCCTGTTCCACCTTTTGCAACTGGTAAAACAGTGATCAGAGGTTCTTTTAACAATAATCCAGGAACGGTAGGTGCTGCTGCAATACCTCCAAGATCTCCGGCCAGCTGTACCTTACCTAATAATACTGAGGTTGCATTTGGCACTCCTCCTGCTCCGATTACAGCAGCATTTACTTTATCTTCTACATAAGTACGTACGGCACTTTCTGAAGGATATTTATTAGGTGAGTTTGAAGCCAATGTTCCATCAGTCGTTTTATTAGCCACATCTTCTTTAGCATTAATACCCAGATCTGTTTTCACCTGATCAGGTGTTCTTTGCTGTAGCGTAGTTGCATCCAATGCATTGATATAATTTCCAGGTGTGTAAGAAACAATCCCGGTACCACCATTTGGCACCTGAACCACTCCGGTAACAGAGGTTGCAGAAGTCGCAGTGGAAGCATTCCCAATTAAATCACCAGTAACTTTCCCAACTACAATATTGCCATTGGCATCTCTCTTCACGATGGTTTCACCCAAATTGGCAGCAGTTGCTGCATTTGCAAGGTCTACCCCTTTTTTAATATCGGCCGCAGTTACGCCGCCAACCTTTAATACTTGCGGTGCATCAGCTGTACCACCAAGGTCATTAGAAAGCATCAACTGACCTTTTGCAGTTGTTGTTGCATCTACAATAGCACCTTTTGAGTCAATATAAGATTTAACTGCTTTTACCGATGGATACTTTATATCTGAAGCAGCATCTGTTAGAATAGAAGTGCTTTTGTTCGCTTTATCTTCTTTGGCGTCCAGTGCCGTTTGCGTTAATGTACTGATGGGTTTATCTATGTCACTTACGTTATCTACATTACCAAGGCCTAAATTTGTTTTTGCATCAGCGGCATTGGCTGCACCTGTACCACCATTTGCAATAGCTATTATTCCGGTCACATTTGTGGCGTTTCCCGGAATATTTCCAGTGACTTTACCACCGCTTACGGTTCCTATTTTAGCGTCAGTTACACTGCCATCTTTAATTTTATCGGACGTAATCGCATTGTCGGCAATAGACAGAGGTGTTGCATTTCCATCGCCGGTTAAGGTGGCGTCGTGCTTTACGGAAGTCATCCCACCGCCAGCAGCAGTGGTGATTTTTGCTTGTAGTTCTTCTAGTGCAGCCTGTACGTTGGTGGAGGTTACCCCTCCCCTTGGATCTACAGGTACAGTACTCGCTACTTGTTTTCCTCCCGAACCGCCATTTCCTAGTAAACCTTGTAAATCAACTTTACTATTTCTTGGTCCAGAAATCGAGATCACCGTACCTTCCAGGCTTAAACTTTGGTTTAAATCGGCTAAACTCACCGTATTACTACCTTTAATAGACAGGTTATATCCAGCATCGAAGCTCAGCATTGGTAATGCCCCACCTGCTACTAATTTATCGTCTACATATTTTTTAGTTGCTGCATCCTGATTATTAGTCGGATCTAACAAGTTTGTTAATTTAAAGCCGCCCATAGAAACATTCTTTGCCGCCGCGCCGAATCCACTTAAGGGGATATTCCTTTTGTCTAAATCAACGTTTGAAATGGAACCATCTGCAATCTTTATAGAAGTAACCGCATTATCCGCCAGGTCAAGGGTTAAATCTGTCAATACTGCTTCTCTTCCGTTGCCAATGGCAATAGTCCCAGATGATGTGACCGCTTTCCCCGTTCCAGGCAAAGAATTCCCCGGAGTTCCCGGGTCCCCTTTTTCTCCTTTAAGTCCCTGATCTCCTTTTAAACCTTGTGGACCAATTAATCCTTGAATTCCCTGAAGCCCCTGATCTCCTTTTAAACCTTGTGGACCAATTAATCCTTGAATTCCCTGAAGCCCTTGATCCCCTTTTAAACCTTGTTGACCAGTTAATCCTTGAATTCCCTGAAGCCCTTGATCCCCTTTTAAACCTTGTTGACCAGTTAATCCCTGATCACCTTTCAGTCCCTGATCACCCTTTAAACCTTGCTCCCCTTTATCGCCTTTATCCCCTTTTGGGCCGACTAATAAAATACCGTTATTTGGCCATGCTCCAGCTGTTTTTGGCCCATAAAGGCTGTTATTACCTAAATGAAGGTAAAAATCACCATTGGTACCAATCATTGGAGAAGGCGTTGAAGCACCACTTAAAATGGTATTTCCACTAGTTCCAGTTCCGCCGCCAGCACCTAATTCCGAATTATTTACCAATCGCTGCCATTGCCCATTATTGAAATAATAAAAGCCCGGAAGGGTATTGGTTTGGTAGATCAATAAACCATTGGCAGGATTATTGATCCCTTCACGTTGAATAAGGGTGAGTCTAGGAATAAGTAAACCTTTGGAAGTAGAGAGTACTTCAAGCTGCGCACTGGCATCCGGTACGTTAGTACCTATTCCTACCTGAGCTTTTGCACCAAATGCAAATAGCAACCCAATAAGCATGGCGTATTGCTTAACTGTTTTATTCATGAGATTACGGTATTGTTAATTTAGATCGTGATAGTATAGCTTTTACCCAAGACACCGATTTCCAGGTGAAGGGTCTGATTCAATTATAATTCTTAAGGATATCCCGAAATAATTGGCCACAAGTGTAGCAAAGTATGTTCTGGACCATGACTATTTTTGCAGCGTTTCAGTTCTTTTTTCTTTACTGGAAACATATTGAATACCATAATATTGAACAATAAGGCATTTGCTTTTTTGTACATATTGGAAGGTCAACATCTTACAAAAAACATCAATCCGGAAGCAAAGCTAATATAGATAAATGGAATATTATTGTAACTATAGTAAAATAATTGATGTAAACTGCAATATTTTTACCTAAAACACTGTATATCAACTGGTTTTAATTTTACCCATTTATGGGTATTGCAAAATTTATTGAACTAAAAAGAACAAAAGCCTCAATTATAGGATTATTATCTTGACTTTAGCTTATCAAACACCCTGCGTTTAGCAGGGCGTTTAGTCAACAGACGATTGTCGTAAGGAAGGTGTTTATATTTTAATTATCTTTTTTAACCGAAACACTTTTGTTTCGTGAGGCATAACAGCAACTTTCCATTTTTCTTAACTTTCAAATTGCTTTATCTTGCCATAAATCTCTTGTATCGAAATTTATTCGTTAATTTTTATCCAGGTATAACTTTCAGGCTTCATGATCACAGGAAACTTAATGTTATACTCCCGATCCAGCGTATATTTTTTAGGTGTTCCATTTTGAACCCTTAATGTCGCTGTGTTTTTTAATCCGGTATAGTACATTGGAATTTTAAGTTCTCTTTTGATTTCTTCTTTCAGCGGATTGTATAATAATATCATTCCCTTCGTTTTCAGCTTTGGATTCACATGCATCAATCCATCCCAATCCCTTCCATCAGCCCTTCGTAAATGGATGAGGTCCGAATTTAGAATTTCCCGGTTCTCTTTATACCAGCCTACTACCTTTTGCACCATTCTCTTGGTTTCTTCAGTATCATACAATCGAGGCCCGCGGTAGCAAGCCTGAATACCAGCACCATAATATTGTACCATCAATTGTTCGTAATCTTTTAAATGGTCTTTTAAAGGTTCCAAAACGGCTTCTGGTCCACCACCCTGGTATTTTGTAAGGGGTACAAATCCCCATACCATAGATGGAATTTCATCCCAGGTCCCATCAAAAATATTCTGACGGTTCAGGATCATCTGCTGTTCACGCGACAGGGAGAAATTCACTTCTCTGTAACCGATTCCAATTTTATTGGTGCCATCCATGAAATACCAATCTGGTGCATTCACATAAATCCCATTTTCATTACACCAGTGATACAGACTTTTTTGCAATTCCATCTGTTTCCACTGGGAATCTTCCAATCCTTCATGGCCAGGGTGACTCGTAGAGGCGCATACATCTCCCGGATAAGGACCATCATTTTCGAAGATATCGAATCCGGTTTTACTCATGAAGGTCTTTAACTTTTTCAGGTACCCTAATCCCCAGTTACTGCCAAAACAAGGTGCATTTCCAAAAAACGCACCTCCTGGCTGACCTGTTTTAGGATCAATTACATCGTCGGCATCGCTGATTTTACGTGAGCTAAATAAAGAATAGCTCCCGATGAACAAGCCTTTGCTATGGGCATAATCACTCAATGTTTTCCATTTATGAAGATTGGTACTGCTGGTATCTTCCATATTGCAATGGCTCCCGAAGCTCAGAATTAACGCTTCATAGCCTGTTGCCGCACATTGATCAATTGCAGTAAGTACCTCCTCGTCGTTTTTACTCACAAGGTGCATGAAAATCGGATTTGCGGTGGTCCAGGGCATGGTGCTACGGTACATTTTCCGAATAGCCAATCCTCTTCTTTCCCGGTCGTAACTGTCCAACAGCAATTCATTGGTACGGATCGACTGAAATGCGGTTCCTGCTTTCAGATCGATGCCTATATTCCTACTGGGATGTACTTCCAATAAACATGGAGTTTGATAGTCGTAATTAACCTGAGAGGTATATGATTTATCGACTTTCCAATGGGTACTTTGGTCGCTGATCGGGTAACGCATGGCATTGTTAAAAGCGAAATTGCTTTCCAGATAAATCCCTTGCGGCACCTTCATTCCCCGCGCCGTGGTATTGTCCAAAGTTGCTGCGCCGACCACGGCACTTTCTTCCTCCACTACCGCCAGAACTTCACTGACCACCTGGTCCAGCTGGATAGATTTCCCGGAATTATTCTTTATGTTAAGCCATTTGGTGATTAAAGGAAGGCCATCATAGATGGCATAATTCACTTGTACTTCGATATTTTTTAAAGCCGGCAGGTCTGATTGATAGCTGAAGGAAAGCACTTTCCCAGCTGCTTGTTTTTTATTCCCGGCCCACATTTGTGTTTTCCAGTTCAGGAAGGGTTTCAGTTCGGTAATCTGATGAGCAACATAATGAAAGCTGCTGTCTCCGGCCTTAAAATCATTGACCCAGGAAGGCAATAAATACGCATTTTCTTTTTGGCCATATAAACCACCAACATTGTAATTCCGACCATCAATAACCAAGCGCGCTTCTGGTTTTACAGCCCTGAGCAATTGCTGTCCGTTCATCAGATTGATGAAATCTACACAAGCTACATCAGGGCTGATCTTAAAAGTCCTTTTCAGCAGGCCATTGTCGAGCACCAATTCTTTTTTCTCAGGAACCGCATATATTTTAGCGGGGTAAGCAGCGTTATCCAGCAACCAATCTTTTTTGATCGTTTGCGCGTTTGACCCAACACCATTAAAAATTAAAAGCGAATACGCTGAAATTCTTAAGGCTGAAAAAATCAATCTTTTCATCTTCGGTTTAATTTGGTTATTTGTTTTTTAGATTTCCACCTTAGTTAAAGGTAAAAATCTGCAATCTATAAATCCATCTCAGCACCTGAAAACTCGAGGGGCTTTATCCTAGTTAACGCATCCTATTCCTTTACCCGCTATTTAGCAGCAGGACGAAGGTACAATCCGATTTCTGCAATCGCTGGTGTCAATCTGGAAGAAAGAATACGCAGCCTAACCTCATTAGCGGTCACTGCCGGAAAACGCAGTAAACGTTTATAGCCGATAGTCGTTCCTTCAACGATTTTCTTCCAGGTCTCCCCTTCTTTATATTCCAGTACAAAAGATTCAACACGCTGCCCGAGCTGCAAGTTTTCCTGTACCGCAAGTACGTCAAATTTCAGTGGTTTGTCCATTTTAAATTCCAGTACGTCAGGTGTGGATTTACCAATCATTTTCCAGTAAGAGCTATCTTTTCCATCAAATAAAAGAGCTGTTTTTTTCGGAGTACTGCCGCTTAACTTTGCATTCTTCAATAGATTATTGGCAAAGGTTTCATCAAGTTGTTTTTTGAAACCTTTTAGTGCATTTACATCACTTTCGTTGATCAACCCTTCTTTATCCGGTGGAATATTCAACAGCAATACGCCATTCCGGCCAACAGAGCTGTAATAAATGTCAATTAATTTATCAGGAGTTTTCACTTTATCATTTTCTGCCGGATGATGAAACCAACCTGGACGAATGGATACATCAATTTCTGCAGGGTACCAAACCAAGCTTTTCGCTTTTGCGATTTTCGCTCTGCCCCCCAGGTCATTGTCCATCATATCTCTTGGCGCAAATTCTGCTGCTTTCTGAGAATTATCAGCAATCACTTCAGTGCGCATCTGATCTGCCGGAACCACACTCCATTCCGTCTCTCTGCCATAACCGGTTTCTGTTCCTACCCACCTCACATCCGGGCCAGAAACGGCAATGGTTGCTTTTGGCTGTAATTTTCGGATCAGGTGATACCATCTATTATATTCATAAACCTGCTTTTTACCAGAAGGTCCTTCACCATTGGCCCCATCAAACCAGACTTCATCAATCTGACCATATTGAGTCAGCAATTCGGTTAATTGATTGATGAAATAATCGTTATAGGCCATGCTTCCGAAATACGGAGAATTGCGATCCCATGGGGAAAGATAAATGCCAAAACCGATGCCAAACTCTTTACAGGCAGCTGCCATTTCTTTCACAATATCACCCTCTCCGTTTTTCCAAGGGCTATTTTTCACAGAATGCTCCGTGTATTTACTTGGCCATAAACAGAAGCCATCATGGTGTTTAGCAGTTAAGATGACCTGTTTAAAACCGGCATCTTTACACACTTTTACCCATTGGCGGGTATCTAGTTTTTCAGGATTGAAAATCTTAGGATCTTCTGTTCCATCTCCCCATTCTTTATTGGTAAATGTGTTGATTCCAAAATGGATAAAAGCGGTCAGTTCGAGTTGCTGCCACCTTAGCTGCCTTGGGGAAGGCACTACATTGGCTGCTTTTCTGATGATATCAGCTTCTGTATCTGTTGGGCTGATCTTGACATAATTCTTATCCGTGAAAATTTGTGCAGTTCCTTTTTGCGGTAAACCGGCAAGGACCCCGCAAGCAAAGACTGCGGCAATCTGAGTCAGTACTTTAGTCCCTAAAACTTTTGTTCTCATGGTATGCGTTGATAAATTGTCTCACCGTTAAATCATATGGTAGGACAATTCAAAGAAAGCAGGAATTTGAGGTATAAAGTTTGGGTTAATTGTCAAAACGTTAAGCTTTTTTGGCAATTAAGATCCTTGATTACCTTTTGGTAAGTTCAGAACCAAACACTTTGTCCCAAATATCAGAAGTTACCCCATAACCTTTAGTTGCATCATCATAATGATGCAGCATATGGTGCTGTTTCAATTTTTTCCAGAAAGGATTAGTGAATTTAGCATGGTGCAGCATATAATGTGTCATATCATAGAACAGGTAGCCCATGATGAAACCCGCAAAGAAACCGTCCAGCATGTTTGCAGGAAATATCGCGCGGAAAAGAAAATAGAAAGCGGCAGCCAAAGGAATGCTGGCAGATGGCGGCATCACCAATCGCTGGGCATCATTCGGATAATCATGGTGTACCCCATGGAAAATAAAATGAATCCTTCTACCCCATTCGGATTTCGGATAGAAATGAAACACAAAACGATGTAATATATATTCTGTAAATGTCCAGATGAAAAGCCCTAATAACACATGACCTATTGCAGCAAGTATTGAATTAAGTACTACCGCTTGCCAGCAAAAATAAACAATAACAGGAACGTATACCAGCAGCGGCACAAAATATGGGATCTTCGATAAACTTTCTAAAAGCGGGCTCTTGAACATTCTGATAGATTCCGGAGAATTGGAGATAAAATTCTTTTTCATCGTATGGCAATTCATTTTTACAAGTTCCCAAACTTAGGGAGGAATCCTGAACATTCACCCCCTAATAGTCAGTTATGAAACTTTTATGACATTAATTAACCCTCAATAGCTGAATCCATTTTAGGTATGACTTATGTTTTCCTTTTCTTAAAGATAATCAAAAAATGTATTTCTTACGATATGGTAAGATCCAGGAAAATTCATACCCGTAAATTTGTATTGTAATTTAAGAATTGAGCTATGAAAAATGAAATTTTAGGTATCCACCACATTACTGCAATCGCAGGCAATGCAAAGAAAAATTATGATTTTTACACCCGCATATTAGGCTTGAGGCTGGTAAAAAAAACCGTCAATTTTGATGATCCAAACACGTACCATTTTTATTATGGTGATGAATATGGAACTCCAGGAAGTATTTTAACCTTCTTCCCATGGGAAGGCATTGGCGCTGGCCGTCGAGGAACCAGACAGGTGACTGAGATTGGGTATAGTGTTCCTGCAGGAAGTCTTGATTTCTGGCAAAAAAGATTAGAAGAGAACAATGTTATTTATAATAAACCTGCGGTAAAATTCGGAGAAAGGTATCTGACCTTTTTAGATCCTGATGGGTTAAAATTTGAATTAACAGAAGCGCAAAGTCCAGATAGCAGGCCGCAGTGGGAAACTAAAGAAGTGACGAAAGCACATGCGACGCATGGATTTCACCACATCACCATTACCAGCAATAAAATAGAAGCAACCGCAGCAATTCTGACCGGTGTTTTTGGCTACAGATTACTGACTAAAGAGGTGAACCGCTCCCGTTTTATTACGGATGCAGTGGAACATGCGGCTATTGTGGATTTAGTAGAAGCACCAGGTGAAGGGATTGGTCATGTGGCAGGTGGCTCTGTACACCATGTTGCCTTTAGGGTAAAAGACGAAGAAACACTGATGTATTTCAGAGATCAGATTGTAAAACTGGGTTTGAACATCACGGAGAAAATCGATCGTAATTACTTCTATTCATTATATTTCCGCGAACCAGGAGGTGTACTTTTTGAATTAGCGACCGACAATCCAGGATTCACTATTGATGAACCTTTGGAAGAGTTAGGCACGCATTTAAAATTGCCTGCACAATACGAAAGTAACCGTACCATCATTGAAGGTATTTTACCAAAATTAGATTAATATGTATATCCATCATAAAAATATCAGTACTGCCGGATTGCCTGTGGATTCGGCAGCAAAAGCGATCATCTTTTTGCATGGCCGAGGCGCGTCTGCAACAGACATCCTTTCCCTGAATCAACATTTACAAGTAAATGATGCCGCATTGTTTGCACCACAGGCTACAAACCATAGCTGGTATCCTTATAGTTTTATGGCTCCGGCTGCAGAAAATCAGCCGGCACTTGATTCCGCGCTATCAGTCGTCAAAGAATTAGTAGAAGAAATTGAGGCACAAGGGATTCCTCAAAACAAAATCTTCTTTGTAGGGTTTTCACAAGGAGCATGTCTGACTTTAGAATATGTGACTAGAAATGCAGGACGATACGGGGGTGTGGTGGCTTTTACAGGTGGATTAATTGGGGAACAGCTTGACTTATCTAATTATTCCGGAGATTTTGAACAAACGCCAATATTCATCAGCACTGGAGATCCGGATCAGCATGTACCTGTATCCAGGGTAAATGAGAGTAAAAAGATACTGGAAGAAATGAATGCACAGGTCACTGTCAGCATTTATCCAGGAAGAGTTCATACCATTAGTAAAGCAGAGTTGGAATTGGCCAGAACCTTGGTTTTTCAAATCACAAATAATTAAGATTATAATTATGGCACAGACCGTATTACATAAAGCAGACAGCCGCAGCACAGCAGACCATGGCTGGTTAAAGAGTTTTCAAACCTTCAGTTTTGGAGGATATTATAACCCGGAACGCATTCATTTTGGAGCGTTAAGGGTATTAAATGACGATAAAATTGATGGAGGCACCGGATTTGGGGAGCATCCTCACGACAATATGGAGATCATTTCCATAGTATTGGAAGGTGGCTTGAAACATGAAGACAGCATGCACAATGTGGCCATTATTGAGCCAGGGGAGATTCAGGTGATGAGTGCCGGAACAGGCATTTACCATCAGGAATATAATAAGGAAGAAAATGTGCCTGCCAAATTCTTACAGATCTGGCTGTTTCCAAATCAAAGGAATGTAACACCTAGATATCAGCAGGAACGTTACGACACCACTTTATTGCCAAACCAGTTTATTCAGATTTTATCTCCTGATAAAAACGATGCGGGCGTATGGATTTATCAGGATGCCTGGTTTCATCTGGGAAAATTTGATGCTGGATTAAAAACCGACTATACTTTGAAACGTAAAGAGAACGGAGTGTATGTTTTTGTGATTAAGGGATCGATCCAGGTAAACGGACAGGATTTGGCAGAACGTGATGGTTTGGGAATCTGGGAGGTTGACAAACTGGACATCAATATATTAACAGATGCGGAAGTACTCTTAATGGAAGTACCCATGAATTATTAAGTCCATGAAAAAGAAAGAAATATTGGTGATGTGCTGTCACAAGGAAATTTTAGCCACCTTAATCCGACTGATTGAAAAATCCGGAGAATTTGCAGTTGCCGGTGCGGCAACTGCAGCAGAAGCACTGAACAGCTTTCGTTCCCGGGCTTTTGACCTCGTATTAATGGGTGCTGGCCTGGCTCCGGAAGCGGAGCAGGAACTGGAAAGAGAATTAAAAAAAATAAGACCAGAAACCCCTGTGGTATACCACTTTGGAGGCGGAAGCGGCTTACTTTTCACAGAGATCAAACAAGGTCTGGATCAGACCTAATGTTTTTTTATTGTTTTATATTGATGTTTAGCATCTTTAAATGGTCGATTTTTTGTTATTTTGAGTGTTATTAATACACCGAGCTATCTTTACATCAATTACACATGCCTGCAGCAAAGAAAAACAGCAACATTTTATCCATCGACATAGGTGGAACCAGCATTAAGGCTTGTATTTTAGATGTTAAAGGGGAACTCCTTTCTGAATATACCAAAATTCCTACTCCAAAAAACTCTAGCCCGGAGGTAGTCATCAAATGTATCAAGGAACTGGCTTCAAAGCTGGACCAGTCATTTGTTAAAATTTCTATCGGTTTTCCTGGATATGTGAAATGTGGTGTGGTACTTACCGCTCCTAATCTGGCAAAGAACAAATGGAACAATGTGGACCTTGCCCAACAGATCAGTGATACTTTTGGCAAACCGGTGCGTTTGGTTAATGATGCCGATCAGCAGGCCTTAGGGGTAGTATCAGGAAAAGGTTTTGAAATTGTATTTACAGTAGGCACCGGTTTCGGCACTGCCTTATTATACGACGGCGACCTGCTTCCTCACCTGGAACTCGCACACTTTCCTATCAGCAAGAATAAAGACTACGACGATTACATCGGCGACAGAGGTTTTAACAAAGTTGGGAAGAAAGATTGGAATGAACGCTTACAGCGCGTGATCGAAATTTATAAAACCGTATTTAATTACGATACCCTATATATCGGTGGTGGCAATTCAAAAGAAATTACTTTTCAGTTAGACCCTAACATCATACTCGTTTCCAATAAAGACGGAATCAAGGGTGGTGCAAAGTTATGGGACCTGGAAGATAAATTTCATGTATTTACTACTCACCCTAAAATAAACAACAAATAATGAACAAGTACACTTTAGGAATGATTGGCCTGGGCACGATGGGCCGCAATTTATTGCTTAACATGGCCGACAATGGCTATTCTGTAACCGGTTACGACAAGAGTCCTGACATGTTAAAGAAGCTGGAAGAGGACGGAAAAGCACATCAATTGAAAGGTTTTGCCGTGCTGGAAGACTTTATACAGAGTTTAGAATTGCCAAGAAGAATCGTTCTTCTGGTACCAGCAGGTGCGATTGTAGACAGTGTAATTCAAGAGCTTGTTCCATTATTGGATAAAGGTGACCTGATCATTGACAGTGGAAATTCTCATTTCACAGATACCAGCAGAAGAGCCGAAGAACTTGCAGCACAAGGACTCCATTTCTTTGGTATGGGTATTTCTGGTGGTGAAGAAGGTGCAAGATTTGGTCCTAGTATGATGCCTGGTGGTGACAAAGAAGCTTACAATGCGGTTAAACCAATTCTTGAAGCAGTTTCTGCGAAAGTAAACGGCGATCCTTGTGTAGCATATATCGGCCCTGGTGCTTCTGGTCATTTCGTGAAAATGGTGCATAACGGTATTGAGTATAGTGTAATGCAAATCCTTGCGGAAACTTATGACTTGTTGAAAAACAGCCTTGGTTATAACAACGAGCAGATTTATGCTACTTTCGAAAAATGGAA
This sequence comes from Pedobacter polysacchareus, assembly GCF_019802255.1. GTDB lineage: Bacteria > Bacteroidota > Bacteroidia > Sphingobacteriales > Sphingobacteriaceae > Pedobacter > Pedobacter polysacchareus. The sequence goes on from NZ_JAHYSS010000006.1 coordinate 331,960, forward strand.
CAACGGCAGGTTGAAGTCCTTCTTATTAGAGGTGACCAAAGACATCTTCAAAGTGAAAGATGTGAAATCTGGTGGTTATCTGATTGATGTGATCAAAGATCAGGCGAAATCTAAAGGTACTGGAAAATGGACTTCACAGGTTTCTATGGATCTGCAATTGCCAATTCCAACGATTAATGAGTCGGTGAGTTCAAGAGATCTTTCTAAATTCAAAACTTTACGCGTTGCTTTAGGTGCAGCATTGCCTCATCCATCACAAAAAGTGGAAAACACTGAAGAATTTGAAGCACATTTAGAGCAAGCGCTTTATTTTGCCATGATCACTTCTTATGCGCAAGGCTTACATTTATTAGCACAAGCTTCTATTGAATATAAATATGAACTGAACTTACAAGAGATCTCACAGATCTGGCGTGGTGGATGTATCATCAGAGCGGTATTGTTAGAAGATATTTATCAGGCTTATAAGAAACAACCTGAGCTTCCTCATTTATACTCAGATGAAAGTATTCAGAAACAGTTAAAAGATATCTTGCCAGGAACTAGAAATGTGGTCATTACTGCTATCCAACATGGTATTGCCGTACCTTGTTATGCTTCCGCTCTGACTTATTATGACTCGTTAAGAACTGCAAATTCGCCTTTAAACTTAACGCAGGCACAAAGAGACTTTTTTGGTGCACATACTTTTGAACGCACAGACGAAGAAGGTATTTTCCATGCCAACTGGAACGAAAATAACCTATAAATAACCCAGTGAACTAATACAACAATTTCACAAATGAAAACAAGCATCAACGTCAACCCAACCATAATCGTCATTTTTGGTGGTACCGGTGATTTAAATTTGCGCAAACTTGCGCCTGCACTTTACAATCTATATGCGGATGGTTTTATGCCGTCAAAATTCGAGATTATTGGTACAGCCCGAAAGAAGCTTACGGATGATGACTTCAGAAAAACACTAATGGGCGGTGTAAACAGCTTTTCAAGGTCCGGTAAGGTGAAAGAAGAGAAGTGGAGCAAATTTGCAGCACATATTTCTTATAGTCCTGTAGATGTGGAAGCGCCGGAAACTTTTGGTGTTTTAAAAGCTAATATTGAAAAGTTCAAGGAGGAATTTGGACCAACAACACAGGTACTTTATTACCTGGCAGTAGCGCCAAACCTTTTCCCACTAATTGCGAAATGTCTTTCTGAATATGAACTGGCAGGTGATGAAGACAATTGCAGAATTGTAATTGAGAAGCCTTTTGGAAGAGATTTAGAGACTGCAAGAGAACTGAATGAGATTCTTACCGGCATCTTTACCGAGAAACAGATCTATCGTATCGACCATTATCTAGGTAAAGAAACTGTACAAAATATCATGGCTTTCCGCTTTGCGAACTCCTTCCTGGAGCCGCTATGGAACCGTACTTATATTGATCACGTACAGATTTCTGTAACCGAGCAATTGGGTGTTGGCGAAAGAGGCGGTTACTATGAAAGTGCGGGTGCATTAAGGGATATGATCCAGAATCACCTGTTGCAATTGCTTTGTCTGATCGGAATGGAAACGCCAATTAACTTTGACGCCGATGAGATCAGAAATAAAAAAGTAGATGTATTGAAAGCGATGCGTCCTTTTAGTCCGGAGGACATCAGGTTTAGTACCGTCCGCGGACAGTATTCTAAGGGATGGGTTGAAGGAAAAGAAGTACCAGGATACAGACATGAAACAGGTGTTGATCCAGATTCTAATACCGAAACATTTGCTGCGATTAAGTTCTTCGTGGACAACTGGAGATGGCAGGGCATTCCTTTCTATGTACGTACAGGAAAGCGCTTGTTCCAGACTTCTTCATTGATCACGATTCAGTTTAAAGATGTACCTCACCAGGTATTCCCTTCTGCGGTAACTGAACACTGGCAGCAAAACAGGCTGATCATCAGCATCCAGCCAGAAATGAGTATCCGTTTACAGGTACAGGCAAAAAGACCAGGTTTAGACATGGTATTAAACCCTGTAGATATGGTTTTCGATTACAAAGGAACGTATTCTTCTCAAGCTCCTGAAGCTTATGAAACCTTGTTATTGGATGTCATGACAGGTGATCAAACGCAGTTTATGCGTGCCGATCAGGTAGAAAGTGCCTGGGAATTGCTAATGCCTATCGTGAATGCATGGGGCACTAAAAAATCATTGAGCTTCCCGAATTATCATGCAGACTCATGGGGTCCGGAAGATGCAGAAGCATTGATTGCCAGAGATGGCTTCCACTGGTTCACTTTACCATTGAAAGAAGATTAAAAACATAAAATAAACATTGTTCAAGAGGCTAATCCTGATACGGTCTACACCGATTTAGGATTAGCCTTTTAGCTAATAAAACAGATACGAATGAACTTATTGATTTATAAAACCCAGGAAGAATTACAGCAGGATTTAGTGGATTATATTGTTGCAATTGCCAACAAAGCGATTGAAGAACAAGGCTATTTCAATTTTGTACTGACCGGGGGCAACTCTCCAAAAGAATTGTACCACTCACTGGCTACAACCTATAAAGATAAAATCGACTGGACTAAAGTATATTTCTTCTTCGGCGATGAACGAAATGTGATGCCTGATCATGAAAGCTATAACGGCTTAATGGCAAAAAGAGCGATGCTCGACCTGCTAGAAATTCCTGCAAATCAGATTTTTTATGTAGATACTACCCTTGCTCCTGAAAAAGCAGCAATCGAGTATACAAAAGCAATTAATGCCCATTTCGATGGTGCTGACCTTTGTTTCGACCTGATTTTGTTAGGTATGGGTGATGATGCACATACAGCTTCCCTATTTCCAGGAACTACCATCCTGAATAATAAAGAGGTAGAAGTAGACTCGGTGTTTGTAGAAAAACTGTCTACTTACCGCATCAGCTTTACTGCTCCTCTAATCAATAAAGCCAAGAATATTGCATTCTTAGTATTTGGTGAGAATAAAGCAAAAGCAGTGAAACATGTGATCGAAGATCAAAAGAAAAACCCAAAGTTATATCCTACACAATTGATTAAGCCAGTAGACGGAAGTGTGACCTGGTTTTTAGATGATGCTGCCGCAGCATTGTTAGATCACTAAGCTATATTTTTAAAATCGGTTGAAAAGACCGGCTTCCAAGCTGGATTGCCGGTCTTTTTTTTGTAATCGCCATGATTTTCGTTAAGCCATCGTTCCGGCTTACAATCTATAAATATTGAGGTGTTTTGAGCACATCATTCCCCAGAAAACAACAAATACTATTGCATTACAAGCAATAATCCGCGTTCCAGGATTAAATTAATTTGACAGCACTATAGTTGTCTTTTAGCGAAACCCTAAAAAAGCGGATCAATTTTTCTAATAAAGAAATATTTACCACATAAATCAACCAAGTAAGGCGTCAATTACGCCTTTTTACTTCCAATAGGAATAAAATACGTAAATCTTAAAACGATAATGAACAATTTGAACAGCCGTTAAACCCTTATTCTCTATTATGTTTGAGGTAATGTAAAAATTAGCTGTTTTATTAGCCTGAGGCTCATAAAACAACCGAAACCTCTCTAAAATGTCTCTGTTCAGTTTAAAAAACTTAAGTAGAAATGGTTTTTTGTTACTATTAACTATTACGTTAATTGTGATCTGGGGAGGCGATGTAAAAGGGCAAACACAAACTTATGCCAATGCTCAGACCAATGGTGTTACTGGAATATGTGTCTTGTGTGGTGTCACTGATCCTACAAACCCTATCAATACTAGCAGCTTAACAGATTATTCCAGTTTTGTTATATCTGTAGGTTTACTTGGCGTATCTGTTCAGCAAACCTTAATCTTTCCTACTGTAAATCCGAATATTGGTTGTGATGAAATCGTTATCCGAATTGGTAGTGGAGCCACGCTTCTAACCGCCAATCTATTAGGAGGCGTAACAGTTCAAACCTATAATGGCGCTGCTGCGAATCCTGATGCAGTTACAGTGAATAGTAGTATTTTAACACTATTAGGGACTGATAATCAAGGAGAAATCAGGTTTAAACCAAGTACCAATTTTGACAGGGTAAGGCTAACCTTATCCTCAGCGCTCGTTGGTGCGCTATCGAATTTTAGAGTTTATTATGCTTATTCTTTAACAGGAAAACCTGTAGTAGCAGCAACTGCTGGAAGCTCCCCTATTTGCATAAATGCATCAACTACATTTACTAATACGACTCCTGATGGGGTATGGTCTAGCTCAAACACTTCAATTGCTACAGTTAATGCTTCTGGGGTAGTTACCGGAGTTAGTGCAGGGACTACAGCAATTAATTATACGGTCACGAATACATCAACAGGATGCTCAACAGTTGCATCACGAAATATTACAGTCAACGCTTTACCTGTAGTTGCTGCGATTACAGGAACATCAACTGCCTGTATCGGTAAAACGACTCAATTATCCAGCACCACTTCTGGTGGAGTCTGGAGCAGCGGAACTCCTGCTGTAGCCACCATAAACAGCAGCGGATTAATAACTGGCGTGACTGCCGGAACTTCTCTCATCACTTACACAGTGACCAATGCAAACGGCTGTGTCGCTACACAAACAGCGACAGTCACCATCAACGACTTACCAGTAGTTGCCGCTATTACAGGAACAATGAGCACCTGTATTGGTAAAACAACTCAGCTAGCCAATACGACAAGTTCAGGCGTATGGAGCAGTGCTAACCCAACGATTGCGACTGTCAACAGTGCTGGTCTGGTGACTGGTGTTGCTGTTGGAACAGCTGCAATTAATTACACAGTAACCAATGGAAATGGCTGTATCACAGTGGTGACTACCAGCGTGGTAATTCATTTGCAACCGGCCCTCCCTGCGATCACTCAGAAAAACTTATGTCTAGGGCAGTCCATTGAACTGAACACCCTAAATCCAAACGATGGAAACGGAACAACAGGTGGCACCTACTCCTGGTCTGCGGTTAGCGCTGGAGGAACTCCTTTAAGTTCTACGCTGGTATCCCCTTCACTTGGCAATACCACCTATTACCTAAGATATACAAAGGACGGTTGTTTTAGCGACAGCAGTGTCCTGATCATTATGCATCCAAAACCGCTTACCCCTCATGTCACTTTAAATTAACCTATATACACTCTTAAAACTTAAATTATGAAAACGAAATTCAAATCCCTGAGCCTAATTGCAATTACGTTCCTCTTATTTGCCTTACCTTTCAGCTCCTCTGCAGCTTCTTTTGCCCTATACTTATGCGGAGGGGCAACAGCTGGACTAATTCCTGATGCTGCTGTAAATGCCACGTTAAAAAGTGGTGATAAAATTATGTGGCAAGAATTCGATGCTGCAGGCAATACACCAATAGGTAGCCCTTCAACTGTTACAGTAGCCACAGATGGTACACCATTGCCCTTTACTGTAGGAACCGGACTAAGTGTAGGCGCTCATTATTTTAAAGTATTTATTATTGCGGTTAACCCAAATAACTGTTCCGGGGATTTATCTGATCCATTCAGTCTTTATGTATTACCTACTGCCGCTGTTACTCTTGGAACTCCTTCACAAACTAGTTTTTGCGAGGCGAACTCTAATCCAACTGTTCAGAATTCAGTAATTACGGCTACCGCTACTGCATTAGATGCGGTACTTACAGATGTGACTTATGCATTTACCTGGACTGCAACAAAAGATGCTGGAGCTGTAACAGATGTGACTACCATCGGAACAATTGGCGCAGTAAATCCTGTAAATGTGAATTCTTTTACGTTAAACAACACTGCAGGACATGGTGCTTATATATTCAAAGCAGCGGTTAAATACGTAGTTGCTCCTGGAAATGGCGTATTAAAATCACCAAGTGATTTAGGTTGTCCTGCAGAATCCGCTGCATCAACAACGATTACTGTAACTCCTAAACCAGGTAAACCAAGTATCCAAATTGCACCATAATCATTAGCTCATAATTAATGTTTAACAGAAAAACAGGTTTTGTGTCAGGTATGCTGTTGCTCAGTGCAACGGCATGCTTTGCGCAATCCAATGGCCAGGCAACAGCAGTCATTCCTGCTGGATCGTCCTTAAAATTGAGGGCCGCTTCTGTTAATGCAGTGAGTTACCAGTGGTTAAAAAACGGCATCGTTATACCTGATGCCACTAACATTGAATATGCCGCTTTCGATCCCGGTATCTACACTGTGATTTCTTACAATACAAGTGGTTGTGCTTCCGACATTTCAGACCCCCTCCTCCTCACTGGCGGGACGGTATTGGTATTGAGTGCAGATGTGATGATCACCAAAAGTTCGGAAAACAAGTCGATCACTGTAAATGATGCTTTTGAATACCTGTTACAAGTGAAAAACAATGGTGTCGGCTCAGCTAGTAATGTGAAAGTTCAGGACATTCTTCCGGAAAACATGGTATTGGAACAGTTACTCCATCCTAGTTTGGGCTACGCCGATTACACATCAGGCAGTAGGACCGTATTATGGGAAATCCCTAAACTCGAGAATGGAGAATCAGCAAACTTAAGAATCAGGGTCAAGCCTTCAAAACCTGGTATGCTGGAAAATACAGCGACTGTTTCCGCCACAGAATCAGATCCTGACCTGTCTAATAACACTTCTACCAACCGGAAATCGGTAACTGATTTAATCATTCCTAATGTATTTACGCCGAACGGGGATGGAAAAAATGACACGTTTACCATTCCAGGATTGGAAAGATATCCTGAAAATGAGCTGAGTATTTTCAATCGTTGGGGATCAGCCGTGCTGGAGAAAAAGCCTTACAAAAATGATTGGGATGGCTCTCAACTATCGGAGGGAACTTATTTCTACCTGCTGAAAGTTAAAATGGCCAATAATACCTGGGAAGTTTACAAAGGATTTGTCACGATTATCCGCTAAAATATAAAACTTGCGCTCGATGATTGAAAAAATCCGGCTCCTCTTCTTGAGGCAACCGGATTTTTCATTTCTAGTTATTTTTCATTAAAAACCATTGTTCTGTGTCAGATTCTCATTTAATGTTCTTTCTGTTTCAGGAACAGGCATTAACAAGTATTTATCTTCCAGAGTGATGTTGTGTAACTTCAGCTGCTGCTGTTTCATCCTGCCCAATCTGAGCAAGTCATACCTCCTTTGTCCTTCGGCAGCAAACTCCCAGCCTCTTTCCTCCACTAAAGCAGTGATAAAATCTTCTTTTGAAGGAGTGGTTATACTGCTTAACGGCAATAAACCAGCTCTATTTCTAACCGCATTGATGCCATTAAATTTATTAGGATCGGCGCTATTCAGCTGATTCATGGCTTCAGACTGCATCAGTAATACATCTGCATAACGCAGAATTACCCAGTTGTTTCTTGCACTATTCCCTTGTCGGGCAGGATCAGTAAACTTCAGGTAGTAGAAATTGGCCGTGCCTGGAACCACACCAATTGTGGCCGCTTTTCTCAAGTCAGTGTTGCTGTAAGATAAAGCAAATGCATTTTCCACATAAAAGGCCTCATTTCCATCATTCGGGAATACCGATTTTGGCAGGTGCATTCTTGGCGTAATTGTCCCTGTACTTGGTGCCAGACCAAACTGAACCACAAAAATCTCTTCCTTGTTACCCACTTTTTTATCGGGATTAAAGACATCAGCAAAAGGCAATAAGGTATAAACAGCAGGACTTACTGCGATGACTTTGTTACAAGCAGCGAGGGCATCCTGATAATCGGTTGCTTCTGCTGCTGTACTCGATGCTCTGGTCAGGTATACTTTTGCCAATAATGCGCTTGCAGCACCACTGGAAACACGCCCTTTACTTGCTGCAGGGATCTTATCTTCTTTCAGACAGTTCGCTTCTGCGAATTTTAAATCTATTAAAATCTGTGTGTACACGTCTTTGATGGGTGTTCTAAAAGGTTTCAAATCATCTGAACCTTCAGTTGCCTTGATCACTAATGGCACATCCCCAAAACTCCTCACCAGGTCAAAGTAAGCCAGGGCACGTAAGAATTTGGCATTACCAACAATATTGTCTCTTATTGGCGCTGAAATCGGGCCCGCTTCTACGTTTTGAATCACGTCATTTGCACGGTTGATCAGTAGATAAGCATTATTCCACCAATTGCTGATCTCTCCATTGGTGGAGGTATAGGTTTGGCTATACAATTCAGGCCTGTTCGTTTGAGGCAATCCGACTTTCATCTGATCGCCGGTCAGGTCATTTACCACCCATACTGTACGACCGTAATATTGCTGCGTTTGCATGATGCTGACCACGCCATTTAATGCCGCATTTGCATCCCCTTCTGTTTTATAAAATTTGTTCTGAGAAATAAAATCGTAAGCATCTTCCTGAAGGAATTTCTTGCAGGAGAACAAATGAAGCACCACTATAGCGGCGATTAGTATATTTATCTTTTTCATTATCTTTTCTTAATAGGATTAAAATCTTAACAGTTGATCAATTAAAAGCCCAGTCTGATTCCTGCAGTATAGGTTCTTGTAGTTGGATAAGCATTATAATCTGTGTTTAAACTTAAACCGTTGCTGAGTGCAAAAGAATTTACTTCCGGATCGTAACCGCTGTAATCCGTGATGGTCAGCAAATTGGTTCCAGTCAAATAAATACTGGCAGATTTAATGGTTTTACCCAATGCTTTGCCAATTGGCAAATTGTAGGCTACTGAAACCGTTTTTAGTCTTAGAAAGCTGCCGTTTTCTACCACATCGCTGGTTACACCTGTCCTCCTACGCAAGGTGGAATTGGCTTTCGGAATGGTATTACTGGTATTTGGCCCGGTCCACCTATTCACTACCGAGGCCAATTTATTGGTGGTAAAATCACCAGATTCCATCTCATACCTGTTGAGGTTTAAAACCTCAGAGCCCTGTACTCCTTGAATAAAAACATTCAGATTTAACCTGCCGTAAGTGAAGTTATTGGTGATTCCATAAATGAAATCTGGTTGCGCATGACCAATAATTTCACGATCCTTCGCATCAATTACTTTATCTCCGGTCAGGTCTGCATAACGCGGATCTCCAGGTAATACTCCTTTAATTCCACTGGCATCGATCTCTGCCTGAGTTTGCCAGATGCCCAAAAACCGGTACCCGTAAAACGACCCAATCGATTCACCTACCCTTAATATACTGGTTCCTCCTGTTCCTGAAGGGAATAATGCACTACTGGCATCCCCAACAAAACGTTCTTTTTCTCCGGCCAGGTCGGTCACTTTATTCCTGTTCATGGAGAAATTAAGATTGGTACTCCATTGGAATTTTTTTCCGTTGACATTCTCCGTGTTCAGTGCCAACTCAAAACCTTTATTTGAAACCCCACCGGCATTCAATAAAATACTGGCATAACCTGCAGTTCTTGGCACAGAAACATTAAGCAATAGATCTTTTGTCTTTTTGCTGTAGTAATCGGCAGTTAATGAAATCCTGTTATTGAAAAAGGCAAGGTCTACACCCAGATCAAATGAAGCGGTAGATTCCCAGGCCAGATTGGGGTTAGGGATGTTATTCGGCGATACACCTACCACACGGTTTCCGCCCAATGTGGCACCATTCACGCTATAACGCGCAATAGATTGGTAAGGATCGATCTCCTGATTACCCGAAATACCATAACTGGCCCTCAGTTTCAGGTCGCTCACAAATGGCATCGTTTTCATAAAATCCTCTTCTATGACACGCCATGCCACCGCTCCTGAAGGGAAATAACCCCATTTATTATTCAGGCCAAATTTCGATGAACCATCAGCACGCATGGTGAACGTCACCAGATATTTGTCCATTAAACGATAATTAACACGACCAAAGAAGGAAGCCAGATTATTTTTAACTTTTCCAGAGCCGGGAACCAGCACATTTGCACCGATGCCAATATTATCAGCACCCAGCACATTCGTGAAAAAATTATTACTCGCCGCAAAGAAATCTGTGTTATAGAATTCCTGCATACTGAATCCACCGATCACATTGATCGCATGGTCTTTATTAATTTGCTTGTCGTAGGTCAACGTATTTTCATTTACCCAGCTGATGTTATCAGCATATTCTTTTCTGGCATTACCGAGTGTATTGCTGCCTACAAACAGATCGGAAGGCACATAAAAATCTCTGGTTTGCAGATTAAAATCTGTACCGAATGTTGATTTCCATTTCAAGCCTTTAATAATCTCATATTCTCCATAGAAATTGACTAAACCGCGTAGATTCTTGTATTGATTTTTTGTTTTATTGGCATAAGCAACTGGGTTTCCCAAAGCAAAGGCGTAACCTGTAGGGCCATTTTGAAAGGTATAATCTCCTCCTGTATACACAGGAACCGCAGGATTAATCCGGAGGGCATCCAATAAAACCCCGCCACCAGAGCCACCACTGGTATTCACCAATGCACGTTTATCAAGGCCTGCAGTAAGGTTTGAAGTAAATCCGAAGTTCAGTTTCTCCCCAACTTTTTTATCCAGGTTAAAACGGACAGATGCTCTTTTATAGCCGGAATTGATGATAATACCTTCCTGGTCAAAGTAATTCATGCTCAGGTTGTATTTCGTATCTGTCGTTCCTCCGATAAAATTAAGCTGGTAATTACTGATCGGTGCAGTTCTAAAGATCTCATCCTGCCAATCTGTGCCTTTTCCCAAAGTGGCCAGCTGCGCATCGGTATAAGGTAAGGCCTTTGCAGACGCTGGAGTTTCGATATTGGTTAGCCTTTGTGCATCATTCAAAAAGTTGGCATACTCGGTTGCATCCATCATTTTGTAAGGATTTCTTACCTTTTGAAGACCGTAATAGGCTTCAAAATTGATCGCCGACTGGCCCGCAGTACCTTTCTTGGTCGTCACGATCACAACACCATTTGCGCCCCTGCTGCCATAAATAGCAATAGAAGAAGCGTCCTTCAAAATATCAATGGATAGAATATCATTCGGGTTGATGGAGCTTAAATTCCCTGCTCCAGGAAATCCATCGATTACAAATAAAGGCTCGTTACTAGAGTTAATGGAGTTGGTACCACGAATTCTTAAACTTACCGTTCCACCTGGCTGAGACTGTGTTTGGGTAACCTGCACCCCACTTGCGCGTCCTTGAATCATTTGATCCACACGCGTGATCGGCACGTTTTCCAGGCTTTTTGCCGTAATGGAAGAAACGGCACCCGTCAGGTCTTTTTTCTTCTGGGTGCCATAACCGACTACCACAATTTCGTCCAGGTCGGTATTGTCTTCGGCAAGAATGATATTGATCTGCCTGCCGGCAACAGTATAATTTTGTGTGCTGAAACCAATACTGGTAAATATCAGCACATCCCCGTTTTTAGCCGCAATAGAAAACTGACCATCGGCATTGGTTAATGTTCCAAGTCCGGAGTTCTTCAGTTTTACGGAAACACCGGGAATCGGATTGTTCGATTTATCTTTAACCGTACCAGTCAGGGGTATGGTCTGGGCAAATGCAATCATGCAGCAGAATTGTAGAAAAGCAATAAGAAGTGTGATTCTTTTCATCATAATATATTTGGTTTTGGTGATTAGTTGCTGGTTTTTATGGATGGTGCTCAAATATTGCAGCAGAAGTTCTCCATTGAAATTTTCAATAGAAGGGGGCGATACTTTCGGGAAAGTATGCGTTCATGAATTAGATATTTGGCAATCCAATGTAGGAATCGGCAGGATCACCAAGGGGTGAAATTCTTAAATCAATAGGAGGAAAATTATAAAATAAGTTAAAAAACAAATCATTAATGCCTTATGTTATTAGCAATAGCTGATGAAAACAATGGAATCTAAGGTAGAGGTACTTATTATAGGAGCTGGACTATCCGGATTGACGGCAGCGCTTCATTTTTTAAAATCGGGATTCCCCGTTACCCTGATAGAAAAAGCGACCTATCCTCATCATAAAGTTTGCGGCGAGTACTTGTCAAATGAAGTATTGCCTTATCTGGAATGGCTGGGGATTGATTTGAACCTCTTGTCTCCAGTACCAATTCATCAATTTCAATTTTCTACCGATGACGGAAAACTGTTAGCGACTACTTTGCCTTTGGGTGGTTTAGGGATAAGCAGATATGCTTTAGATCATTTTCTTTTTCAGACTGCAGTAAGCAGGGGTTGTCAGATCTTACAGGATACCGTAATGGACCTGAGTTTTAAAGATGACTTGTTTCTTGTGAAAATGGCAAATCATGGCCCGATTACGGCGAAAATTGTAATTGGTGCTTACGGCAAACGGGATAGCCTGGATCAAAAACTATCCCGCAGCTTTATTCAAAAGAAATCACCCTGGCTCGCTATAAAGGCACATTATGAAGGGGCCTTCCCTGATGATCTGGTAGGCCTCCACAATTTTGAAGGTGGCTACTGCGGCGTTTCAAAAGTTGAAAATGACAGGATCAATATTTGCTACCTTGTTGACTATGCTATTTTTAAAAAGTATAAAAGCATCCCAGAACACCGTTTGCAGGTACTTTATAAAAATCCTCATTTGAGAAGAATATTTGAAACTTCGAAACCCTTGTTTGATCCACCTTTAACCATTGGACAAATATCTTTTGAGAAGAAAACAGTCATAGAAAACCATGTACTGATGATTGGTGATACCGCCGGTCTGATCCATCCTTTTTGTGGAAATGGAATGGCAATGGCCATTCATAGTGCAAAACTTTGTGCATCCAGCGTGATCGCCTATCTGGAAGGAGGATCGTTATCCAGGTCAAAACTGGAAAAACAATACCGAACCCTTTGGAATCAAAATTTCCTGAGTCGCATCACTGCAGGAAAACTAATGTCTGGAATTTTAAGAAAAAAACAACTGACCAGTAAATTCATGCGTATATTAATAAAATATCCTTTTCTATTGTCCATGATGATCAAGCAAACCCACGGCAAACCAATAATACCCTAAGCAATGGTAGATACCACTTACAGAAGCGAATTGCCGGAAATCATGGATAACTTTTCCATGGAAGGAGAAATATTAAAAGACGCACTCGACAAAATAGCAGGAATTAACCAGTTGCTGGGAGGTAACAAAGTGACGCTTGATGGGGTAAAAAAACTGCTGAATGATGCGAGGTCTCCCTTAAATAAGCCAGCAGCAACAGGAGCTACCGCACACAGCACAACGATCAGTATACTTGATGTAGGTTGCGGCAATGGAGATATGCTACGTGTTTTAGCGGATTACGCCGACAGGCATCAGTTAAAATTCAAACTCAAAGGCATAGATGCCAATGCTTTCACCATTCAGCATGCCAGCCAGCTCTCCGCTTCTTATGAGAACATCAGCTATGAATGTATAGACATTTTCGACAAATCCGCCTTAAATGTCCCTTATGATATTATTTTATGCACGCTTACTTTACATCATTTTAAAGACACAGAACTCCTGCATTTACTATCTATTTTTAAAGAAAATGCAGGTTTAGGCATTGTCATTAATGATTTACAACGCAGTACGATTCCATATTACCTGTTTATCGCCTTATGTTTCGCTTTCCGGCTCAATAAAATGTCAAAAGAAGACGGACTGATTTCTATCTTAAGGGGATTTAAAAGAAAAGATCTGGAACAATACGCCAATCAATTGAAACTAGTAAACACCTCCATCCGTTGGAAATGGGCATTCCGTTACCAATGGATTATCCCGACCATATGAGCGTAAAAATTACAACAGTAGCAAAAGCAATTCCTGAATTTTCACGAACAACCAGCGAAATTCTCCCCTTTCTTGACAGCTGGCTGGATGGACAGGATGAGCGTTTCAAAAGAAAAGTCAAGAAAGTTTTTGAGAATGCCATGGTGGACCGGCGATATTCTATCATGTCGCCAGAGGATGTTTTTGGAAAAACATCTTTTGAAGAACGCAATGACCTGTACATCAGGGAAGGCATCAAACTTGGTACGACCTGTTTAAGGGAGGCGCTGGCCAAAGCAAATTGGAAATCTACCGACCTGGATTATATCATTACCGTCAGCTGTACCGGGATCATGATTCCTTCTTTAGACGCTTATCTGATCAATGCTTTAAACCTTCGACAAGACATTGTGCGTCTTCCGGTGACTGAGATGGGCTGTGCTGCAGGCATCTCCGGCATTATTTACGCTAAGAACTTCTTAAAAGCAAATCCTGGAAAGCGAGCAGCTGTTGTAGCAGTAGAATCCCCAACAGCCACCCTGCAGCTGAATGATTTTTCTATGGCCAATATGGTCAGTGCCGCTATTTTTGGCGATGGTGCAGCCTGTGTCTTATTGTCAGCGGATGAAAATGACTCCGGTCCTGAAATCATTGGAGAAGAAATGTATCATTTCTACAATTCCGAGCAGCTCATGGGTTTTCATTTGAGTAATACCGGCCTAAAAATGGTGCTGGACGTAGAGGTTCCGGAAAACATAGCCGCTCATTTTCCGGAAATCATTCATCCATTTCTAAAAAAACACGACTTATCTCTGGAAGATATTGATCATTTGATCTTCCATCCAGGGGGAAAAAAGATCATTCAGGTGGTAGAAGAACTTTTCGGAAATTCCGGAAAAAACATCCTGGATACCAAAGAAATATTGCGGCAATACGGGAATATGTCTAGTGCGACCGTCCTATATGTTCTGGAACGTTTTATGGACAAGCAGCCGAAAAAAGGAGATTTTGGTCTGATGCTCAGCTTTGGACCGGGTTTTTCTGCACAGAGAATATTATTAAAGTGGTAACTTTACCGGATAATTGAAACAAACATGAACAAAGAAGAAATCCTAACCCACTTACCTTATAGCAAGCCATTTTTATTTGTTGACGAACTATTATCTATTGATGAAAATGGTTCTGTTGGAACTTACACCTACGATAAAGACCTTGATTTCTACAAAGGACATTTCAAAGATAACCCGGTAACTCCAGGTGTAATTTTAACGGAAACTATGGCACAGATCGGACTGGTTTGCCTGGGAATTTTCCTGACTGCCACTGCCACTTCCGGACTTCCAGGACACGTGATGCTGACCTCAACCGCCATTGATTTCATGAAACCAGTTTTCCCGGGAGAAAAAGTAACTGTAACTACTGAAAAAGTATATTTCCGCTTCAAAAAGCTACATTGTAATGTTCAAATGACCAATGCAGCAGGAGAAGTAGTTTGTAAAGGAACGATTTCCGGAATGGTAACCAATAAAATGAATGCCTAACAGAGTGGTCATAACGGGTATGGGTGTAGTTGCACCAAATGGAGTTGGTTTAACTCCATTTCTTGAGGCTATACAGAACGGCCGTTCCGGCATCAGTTACCATCCCTTATTGGCCAGCCTTGAATTTTCCTGTCAGATTGCAGGTACGCCTGTACTTTCTGAGGCCTTAATTGCCAGCTATTTCTCTGAACTTGAATTGAGAAACTTCAACAGTTCAGGTATCTTATATGGCGTTATCGCAGCAATGGACGCCTGGAAAGATGCAGGACTAACCATTGAAACTTCTGCAGAACCGGATTGGGAGAGCGGGACAATATTTGGCAGCGGCACTTCCGGAGTAGATAAATTCCGGGAGGCCATTTACAAAATCGATGCCCTGCAAACCCGCAGGTTAGGCAGCAATGTAGTTTCCCAAACAATGGCCAGCGGCATCAGTGCTTATATCGGTGGAAAGCTGGGACTAGGCAACCAGGTCAGCAGTAACTCATCGGCTTGTACAACTGGCACAGAAAGCATTTTAATGGCTTATGAGCGCATTAAATCCGGACAAGCGACTAGGATGCTTGCGGGAAGCACAAGCGACAGCGGGCCTTATATCTGGGCCGGATTTGATGCAATGAAAGTTTGTACATTTAAGCATAATGAATCTCCGGAAAAGGGTTCCCGGCCGATGAGCGCCAGTGCCAGCGGATTTGTGCCCGGAAGCGGGGCCGGTGCATTTGTTGTGGAATCGCTGGATAGTGCCTTGGCCAGAGGCGCTAGAATTTATGCAGAAATCCTGGGTGGGAATATCAACTCCGGCGGACAAAGAGGTACAGGTACCATGACTGCCCCAAATGCAATGGCAGTACAGCGCTGTATCCGCAAAGCGATTCAAGACGCAGGGATCCAGGCCAGCGAAATCGACCTGATCAACGGACACCTCACCGCGACCTCAAAAGATACCTTAGAGATCCAAAACTGGTCTGAAGCACTGGAAAGGTCCGGCGAAGATTTTCCTTATATCAATTCTTTAAAATCAATGGTCGGGCATTGCCTGAGTGCTGCAGGCAGCATTGAATGTGTGGCTGCCCTATTGCAGATGGAGCAGAGTTTTATCGCCCCAAACCTCAATTGTGAAGACTTGAACCCAGCCATCACCGCATTGATTTCGGCCAATAAAATTCCCCAGAAACAAATCCCTCATCCCATCCGTATTCTTGCGAAAGCCAGCTTCGGTTTTGGAGATGTCAATGCCTGTATCATTTTTAAAAAACATATTGACCACTGAGCTGTTTGTAAGAAACACCATCTATGACCCATCAATATGTTAGCCATACCATTTCACAAAGAAAACATGGACAGATCCGTTTTACTCTCCAAATTAAAAGTCATTGTTGCCAATTACAGCCATGACAATGACGCTTTAGAGTACCTCAATGAAAGCACAGACTTCATTAAAGACCTTAAAATTAATTCCGCCAACCTGGTAGATGTGGTCTTAGACGTGGAAGAAGAATTTGATATCGAAATCGACAACCTGTCGATGGAGAGAATGATCAATGTAAGTGCGGCGATGGAAATCATCAGCGACAAATTGAAAGAAAAATGATAGGAAATGATATTGTTGATTTGCGACAGGCCATGCTGGAAAGCAACTGGCGCAGAAAGGGATATCTGGGCAAACTATTCTCCACAAAAGAACAAAATTGGATTCTGAAAGCTAAAGATCAAACGCAAATGGTTTGGTTGTTATGGAGCATGAAAGAATCGGCCTATAAAATTCATTCCCGGAGGAACAACTGGCGCGCATTTGCTCCTTTAAAACTGATTTGTCAGACTCTGGAAATCAAAGGAGAACGGGTTACCGGCAGCGTGCAATGTGAAAATATTACGTTCTTCACGCAAAGCATGCTCAGTCAGCATTTCATTCATACTGTTGCAACAGAGCAATACCCCTTGCCCGCTATTAAAGTGAGTATTAGCAGCTATAATCCCATGGATCCAAGTTATAGAAATACGGATCCGGCCACAGTGAGTCACCATGGCCGATACCTGGCATTGGCCTATTTATAATTGGCCAGTTTTATTTGTAGCTCTGCTGACTTAAGTTTTCTTCAATCAAAAGATTGATAATCCCATCGGCAAGTCCAACTTTTGGCACATATATCTGCTTGATTCCCGTCCATTTTAACAAGGTGATGTAAATCTCACAAGCCGGAATAATGACATCCGCACGATCTGGATTTAAGCCAAATACCTGGATCCTTTCTTTTAAAGAATGACCGTTCAGGTTATTGTAAAGAGTCTTCAATTTCAAAAAAGACATTGGCATCCCTTCTTTCTCATCAGACATCCGGTAAAGCTTGTTGATGTTTCCACCAGTACCGATAGCGGCAAGGTTTTTTAATGATTTTGTGTTTTCTTTGACCCACAATTTCATCTCTTCCCAGGTCTCTTCCCTATCCTGATTGTCCAAAATCCTGATCGTTCCAATATCAAAAGATTTCGAAGCCACTGGAATGCGGTTTACAAATACGGAAAGTTCCGTACTTCCTCCACCTACATCAATATATAAATAGCTTTTTTTATTGTCGAGTGTTTCCTCAATATGGTTGGCATAAATGATGTTCGCTTCTCTTTGCCCATGGATAATTTCCAGATCAAGGTTACATACTTCTTTTACCTGCTTGATGATTTCTGCTCCGTTTTCTGCTTCACGCATGGCCGAAGTAGCGCAAGCGAGGTATTTAGACACCTGATATACATCCATCAGGTTTTTAAATGCACTCATGGTTTTTAGTAGATCTTCCGTTTTTCTCTTAGAGATGTGGTGATCTAAAAAAGCATCGTCTCCCAAACGCAAAGGAACCCTGATCAATGTGTTTTTCTTAAAGCCAAAACCTTCCTCAGTTTTAGTGATGTCGGCAATTAACAACCTCACGGCGTTCGACCCTATATCTATAGCAGCATATCTAAGCATTGGCTTTATTGGTGTTTATTTTTTAAGTAATTATAGGTTTGAACCTGCGCCCTTACCTTTGTTTTAATTCGATTTTTATGGTATTTATTGTTGTTCATTTTGGTGATATCCCGGGCTTTCACATTGTCCTGAAGCTGGAATTCAATGATGTCACGAATTTCCTGTTTCACCTCTTCGTCCAATACCGGAAAACCAACCTCTACACGGTGTTCGAAATTCCTGCTCATCAGATCTGCAGAAGAAAGAAACATCTCTTCTTTACCATTATTCCCGAAAATGAAAACCCTGGCATGCTCCAAAAATTTGTCGATGATACTGATGACTGTGATATTTTCACTAAAACCAGCTACCCCCGGCACCAAGGTACAGATTCCTCTCACGATCATCTTTACCTTAACCCCTGCATTGCTGGCTTCATACAACTTCTCTACGATCCCTTCATCCGCAAGACTGTTTACTTTCAGGATCATGTAAGCAGGTTTTCCTGATTTGGCGATCTTAATCTCCCGGTCGATCAATTGATAAAATTTGGTGCGTGATTCCAGCGGGGAAACGATCAGATGCTTAAATCCGCTGACCACCGTTTTTTTATTCAAGCCATCAAACAGCTTCACCAGGTCCTGTGTAATTTCCTTTTTTGCCGTGAAAATACTATGGTCACAATAGATGCCTGCGGTTTTTTCATTGAAATTACCTGTGGCCAGGTTGGCATAATAAACAGCCTTCCCTTTTTCCATTCGTTTCACTAAACAGATTTTCGAATGTACTTTATAATCCGTCAATCCATAATTGACATTTACCCCTTCTTCTTTTAATCTCGTACTCCAGAAAATATTCGCCTTTTCATCAAATCTTGCTTTTAACTCTACCAGACAGTTTACCTTTTTACCGTTTTTAGCGGCATTGATTAAGGCGTTAACCACTTTTGAGTTTTCAGCAAGGCGATAAAGGGTGATGTTAATCTCTGTCACCTTTGGATCAATTGCCGCTTCCCTTAAGAACAAAATGATATAATCATAAGATTGGTAAGGTAAGTTTACCAGGTAATCTTTATCTGCCAGCTTATTGAAAATACTTTCTGTACGGTGTAATCCAGCTACTTTCAAAGGAACATTTGGCGGATATTCCAGCTCTTTTCCCCCCACATTCGGGAAGGCAATAAAATCACCAAAACGATGGTATCTATTTCCAGGAATCAAGCTCTCCGCTTCGATCTTCATCTTATTCAACAATACAGTCAGCATCTCGAAAGGCATTTCCGTATCGTATAAAAGTCGCATAGGTTTCCCTCTTTTTCGCTTATCCAGACTACTCTTTAATTCTTCGATAAATTTATCACTGACTCTTTTATCGATATCTAATTCTGCATCTCTGGTCAGTTGTATAGAAAAAGCGTCAATTACATCATAATTAAATACATAAAAAATATCGTCCAGACAGTATTTAATAATATCCTCAGCCAATATGATAAACTTTAATCCATTGGTTTCTGGTAAGACAAGGAATCGGGGAAGATTTGGGGGCAATTCTATGAGTGCATATCTGGCACTTGTTTTAGAAGATGCCTTTGAAAGGCGCACGAAAAAATAAAGATACCTGTCTTTTAGCTCTGGGAAGGGTTTTTCCAGATCGATCATAATGGGCACCAGGTTGGAAAGGATTTTATCTCTAAAATGGTTCCTTACAAACTCGCCTCTAGCCACATTCAACTGTGTTTCATTGAGGATAAAAATCCTGTTCTGTGCCAGTTCATTGATCAATGTGGCTTGGAAAAGCAGTTCAAATTTCCGCTCCTGTCTCACCACAATATTCTTTATTTCATTTAGGATCTTTTTAGGGTTGAAACCCAATAAAGCCTTCGCTTTTTCATTTAGATTTGCCAAACGGCTCATAGTGGCTACCCTCACCCTATAAAACTCTTCCAGATTGGAAGAAAAGATAGAAAGGAATTTGATCCTTTCTATCAAGGGTACAGTTTCATCTGCCGCTTCCTGCAAAACCCGCTCGTTAAAATATAACCAGCTAATCTCTCTATTTAGGAATGGTGCCTTTTTTCGTGTCATGTATAAATAAAAAAATCCCTGTAAGAAACAGGGATGCTCAAAACTGCAAATTCTATTGTTAAGTCAGTGTTAATTATCACCTCCTCATAGAATTAAAACTTAACCTCCCCGTTATTTGCTTTCTACGGCGTCTTTTGCAGGGGTTGAATCCATTGCTGCTGGTTTTTCCACCGCTGATCCAGCAGGCGCATTGCCTGATTCAGGTGCTTTTTCCGGAGCTTTAGCCGCTACAGGAACCGTCGCTTTTTTAGCAGGTCTGCCTACACTGGATTTTGTTACAGGTGCTTTTGCAGCTGGTGTTTTTGTTGCAGCAGGTTTTGCGGCAGTTGTTTTACTGGCAGCAGGTTTCGCCGCAGCAGGTGCTTTCGCAGCCGTTTTAGCTGGAGCTTTCGCTGCAGCAGGTTTTGCTTTTGCAGCTGTTTTAACACCAGCAGCAGATTTTTGAACAGCGCCATTTACTGCCTCAGTCATGTCTTTCTTTACTACAGCCGCTTTTTCAGCTGTTGTTTTAGCCATAGATTTTGCTTTAACTACTGCTTTTTTTAAGGGCTTAGCTAAGGCAACAGCGGCTTTTTCTTCCGTAGCAATCGCCGCAACTTTTACGCTTTGAACCACAGGTTTAGCTTTCGCTACTGCTTTCTTAACTACTTTCTTAGCTTTCTTTACATCCTTATTCAGCTCTTTTTTCAAAGCTTTAGCCTTTTTCTCTGCTTTCTTTTTCAAAGGCTTATTGGCTTTCGCTGCTTCTTCCAGTTTTTGATTTACAGCTTCTTTCACTTCAAGGAATTTCGTCGACAATTTTTTCGCGACTACTTTACTGGCTTTCGCAATGTCATCACCAATTTTCTCTGCATCATGTCCCAAATGTTTTACCACTTCGAAAAACTTCTCACTTAGACTTTTCTCCAATTGCTTTTTCGCTGCACTTTTAGCAACTTTCTTTTCTACTCTTGATTTTTTGCCTTTCATATTCTTTTATTTATAAGTTTTTAGGTTGATCAGATAAATAGGACACTGCTCAGTTCATATTCCTTGTTTAATGTTTATATTTGTAAGGATCACCCATTAAGGGTTAAATTTCAATTAAATCTAATATTTTTTTTATTCTAAAGCTATAATCATGCCCACTTTCGATATTGTAAGTAAAGTTGACGCGCAAACATTTGATAACGCGATGAACAATGCCAAAAAAGAAATCCTAAATCGTTATGATTTCAATACTTCTAAAAGTACAATTGATCACGATAAGAAAACTAACCAGATCACGATTGTTACTGAAGATGATATGCGTTTAAAAGCTATTCAGGATGCTATCATCTCTAGAATGGTTAAACAGGGGCTGGATTCCAACAGTTTGGACTTTGGAAAAGAAACCTATGCTTCTGGAAATATGATCAGAAAAGAGATTTCTATCAAAGAAGGTATTGATAAAGAAACTGCTAAAAAAATCGTTGCAAAAATAAAGGCCAGTGGATTAAAAGTTCAGGCGTCTATGATGGATGACCAGGTTCGAGTACAGAGTAAGAGCATTGATGACCTACAGGGTGTCATTGCACTTTGTAAATCGGAAGATTTTGGCCAGCCATTACAGTTCATTAACATGCGTAATTAAACATTACTGCTCCAACGGTCCCCGTATTTTCAACGCGGTGACCGTTGATTTCTCTCTTCATTTTTTTCAAACCCGTATACCAAAAACACGAGCCAATGGAAATTATTGATAGTGGATTTGTTTATTCTGATGATCCTCAGAAAATTGATCCGATTGCCATTCATCATTTTTTAAGTACCCAATCTTATTGGGCACAAAATATCCCGCTGGAAACGGTAAAAAAGTCTATTGCACATTCTCTATGTTTTGGCATTTATACGGAAGAAAAACAGGTTGGTTTTGCAAGATGGATTACCGATCGGGCAACCTTTGCTTATATGGCAGATGTGTATGTAGAAGAGATTTACCGCGGACAAGGCCTGGCAAAAAAGCTGATGTCATTAATGCTTTTTCATCCAGATCTGCAGGGATTAAGGAGATATATGCTGGCTACAGTGGATGCCCATGGCTTATATACACAATTTGGATTCAAACAGATTGACCACCCGGATCGGCTGATGGCTATCGTCATTAAAGACCCCTACCTGGATAACATATAGTAAAAAGCCAATTGAAGCACAAAGCCCATTAAAGATTGAACCATTAATGGGCTTTATATTATACAATTTATATACTTTTAGATATCGATATTTAACGATCAATTACACAGTTTTTACATCTCCTTCGCTGTAATCTCTGATATCAGCAATATACCCGTTCAGGATCAGGAAGTCGAACAATGGCTTTGCATCTGGCGTGACCGGCATATTCGCACTGGTAATCACCGTATTGGTCTTTTTATCAAGGAAAGGATAGGCAAATAAACGCACATTTTTGCTAAACATATCACTCACATAACTCAGTAGCTGACTAGAATAGTTCTCTCCAAAATTGCTGGAGTTGAATACAAATTTCAAGTTGTTGATATTGGTAGAAATCCCTACACTTTTTGGCTTGCAGCGGTCCAGGTATTTCGCTAGTTTATTGTGTCTGGCAAAGTTAGACACCATCACAAGGTTACCTGTTTTACACATATCTTCAGCTCGTTTTGCAACGGCTTCCAGATCGAAACTTTCCGGTTCATCATCTCCTGCACTCAGCACATTAGATAAAAGTACCTCAATCAGTACACTTAAATTCTCTTTACTGACACCCTCTGAGCGGACAAACTGGTCTACCGCCTTGTTTAACATGCTAAAGTTAGGATTCGATTTCTGCGCATACTTGGTACGGAGAATCATAATGTCCTTTTTATACAGCAAGTCTTTCGGCAGACAAGGGTTTCCTAATGAATCAAAAATCGCTGCATCGGAGAATTCCTTTACAATCAGATAAAGGTTCAAAAGAATATTGTTGATCTTTCCAAAAGCAGGGCCGCTCACAGAAATAAGATCGATCTCTACAGAACCTACAGTCAGGTTATCTGCTAAAGATTCGATCATTGTTTTAGGATCGTTGTTATAATAAAATGCTGCGTAAACTAAATTTACGCCAATAATACCCAATACATTCTGCTGTAAAGCAGCATCAGTATCAAGCAGCCTCACATGGAAAAATATCTCATTAGGCTCCCCTCCTGGTTCCGATTGAAAACGAATTCCAATCCAGCCATGCGGATCATTTGATTTATTGTAATTTAAGGTGGTTACGGTATCTGCGAAAGCAAAGAAAGTACGGTCGTCATACTTCTCTCCATTCAATCTTTCATTTAGCAGGCCAAACTCATGACTTAACATTTTCAACAATCTGGATTGACTCACATACCGTCCTGATTCTTCTACACCATAAATGGCATCACTGAAAGTCATATCATATGCAGACATGGTTTTCGCAACCGTTCCAGAAGCAGCACCCGCAGTAAAAAAGTTACGGGCCACTTCTTGTCCCGCGCCAATTTCTGCAAAGGTTCCGTAAATCTTAGGGTTTAAGTTAATCTTCAAAGCTTTACGCTTGGTATCCAGAATTTCTCTTTCCATGCTGCAAAAATAACACAATAAGACGGAATTCAGGCCATAAAATTGCCTATCTTGAGTCAAAAATTTAAAGATCAAAACAAAGCTTGATTTCCGATGCTAAACGTCACCAACCTCCACATAGAATTCCTGAATAAAGATGAAAAATCCTGGCACAATGCGGTGAGCGACATTAGTTTCCGTGTAGACAAAGGAGAAGTTTTGGGAATCGTTGGAGAATCGGGATCAGGAAAATCTGTCACCTCTTTTTCCATTATGCGGCTTCATGACCCGTTAAATACAAAGATTACCGGAGATATTGAGTTTGATCGAATCGACTTACTAGAGCTTTCTGCCGAGGAAATCCGCAAGTATAGAGGCCATAAAATTGCCATGATTTTTCAGGAACCGATGACTTCTTTGAATCCGGTATTTACCTGTGGCTACCAGGTACAGGAAGCGATTATGCTCCACCAAAACAGCTCAAAAGCATTGGCTAAAGCCAAGACTATTGCCTTATTTGAGGAAGTACAATTGCCACGACCGGAACAAATCTTTGAAAGCTATCCGCATCAACTTTCCGGCGGACAAAAGCAAAGGGTGATGATTGCCATGGCACTGAGTTGTAATCCGGAACTTCTAATCGCCGATGAGCCCACTACAGCCCTGGATGTGACTGTCCAAAAAACGATCCTTCAGCTGCTCATGCGGATAAAAAAAGAAAGGGATATGGCCATGATTTTCATCTCCCATGATTTAGCGGTAATCGCCGAAATTGCCGATCAGATTGCGGTGATGTATAAAGGCCAAATCGTGGAACAAGGCCCAAAAAAAGCCATATTTGAAGCCCCAAAACATCCCTATACGAAAGGCCTTCTGGCTTGCAGGCCAAACCCGATGCAGCTGTTAAAGAAACTACCCGTAGTTGCTGATTTTCTATCCGGAGATCCAGCGCTTGCAGCTGCTCATCTTTTAGCAAGCAATACCTATCAGCCCCAGGAAATCAACGAGAGAAGAACGTTTTTATATGGACAATCTCCAATTCTGCAAGTCAAAGACTTATGTACCTGGTTTCCAATCCGGAAAGGTTTATTTGGAAAAACTACGGATTATGTAAAAGCGGTAGATCAGGTAAGCTTTGAGGTCTTCCCTGGAGAAACACTTGGCCTGGTTGGAGAATCCGGCTGTGGAAAAACCACTTTGGGCAGGAGCATTTTAAGACTGATCAACCCCACTTCAGGCCAGTTGATTTTCGAAGAAAAAGAACTCTGTAAATTACCTAAACCTGAGCTAAGGAAAATAAGAAGAGACCTACAGATCATCTTCCAGGATCCTTACTCGGCTTTAAACCCAAGACTGACTATTGGCAATGCTTTAATGGAACCTTTACAGGTACATGAGCTATTCGGTAATGATACAAAAAGAAAAGCCCATGTCATGGAACTTCTGGAAAGAGTAGACTTAAATCCGGATACTTATAATAAATATCCTCATGAATTTTCTGGTGGACAAAGGCAGCGTATTGTGATTGCCAGGGCATTGGCTTTACAACCAAAATTTATCATTTGTGATGAATCCGTATCTGCACTAGACGTATCCGTTCAGGCACAGGTATTGAACCTATTAAGGCAGTTACAGCAGGATTTTGGCCTTACGTACATCTTCATTTCGCACGATCTTTCTGTGGTAAAGCATCTCTCCGATCGGATCATTGTGATGAACAAAGGCAAAATAGAAGAAGTAGGTTTTCCAGAAGAGATTTATTTCCATCCAAAAGCGGAGTATACTAAAAAACTAATTGCGGCCATACCTGGCTTTTCTCCTAAAGATTAGGATTAAAAACCTGATCAATTTTTTAATGAATTTCCGGATCTGCTGAACCACTGGCCAACTGGATAATCGCCGTATTGAGTAACCTCCTTACGGCACGTTCTTTTACCTTATCATAATGCTTCAAAAGCACCATCACTTTAAAGACGGCCACATCTTTATTGATGGCAATCGTTTTGATCGACAAACCGCCTTCTATTACATTATCAGCATCATTTTCGATCGCTTTTTCCAGATATTCCTCCAGAAAATCAGGTGTATAACTATGTCTCAATGACAGGTCAAACTCTATGCTCAATTTCTTTGTGTTCTGCTTGGATTGATTCACAATTACAGAACTAAAAGCAACTGAGTTTGGAATGATCACCATATCACTGTCTTCATTTTGAAGAATCATATTGATCAGCGTAATGTCCAGAATTTTCCCTTCATACTCTCCTAATTTAATATGGTCACCTAAAGACAAGCGGTCTGAAAACATAATGATCAATCCATTGATCATATTGGTGATGTAATCTTTAAAAGTTACCGCTAAAGCTGCCGCCACAATGGACACACTAAACACCAGATCTAAAGGATTTACACTGAACAACGTGGTCAATGCCAGGGCCATAAACGCCGTGTTTAAGATCGACACCACCCTATTGATGCCCAGGATAAAATTGTCCTTCACCGTCTTTTTTAAACGATGCTTTTTGATGTACCAAAAAATCATTACTTGCCGAAGGACAGAAACCAGCAAACTCGGCCCTAAAAACAAAATACAGGCTTTGTTTAATTTACCAAGAAAAGGGGATTTTGCATACAATTGCGGAACCTCGATCGCAAAATAAACCAATACCATACAAATCAGGGCCTTAATGAGGATCATGATCAGCTCTTTCCCTGTTTCCCGCTCTTTATCGTCTATAGTTATCAAAACCTATTTTCTTTAATAAAACCTTATTTATTCAAAGATACAAAAATCAGTCATCCATTATCACAGATTTAAGCCCTTTTACAAGGTCGTACTGCCTGATTAAAGACATTTAACTGGGCATTTTACAGCTTTTCCACTTCAAATTGTTACCTTCGAATGATTCATATCTATACTATGGCAAAAAATAAATCATCTCACTTAGAACTCGTTTTAATACAATTAATCAGCGATGTTCTGGAGAAAAGCAATAAAGAGGCCCTGAATTACAAACAGGTGTCTGCAAAATTAAACATTACAGATTCCGATGCTAAGGAAACAATCCTCGATATATTAAAGCAACAGGCTAAAAAAGGCATTTTCGCAGAACCTGAACGTGGCAAGTTCAGATTGAAAGACCTGAAAACATTTATCATTGGAAAAGTCGACATGACTGCCGATGGTGCTGCGTTTATCGTCCCTGACGATGAGTTTGAAAAAGATGTATTCGTCTCTTCCCGTAAACTTCACAATGCCCTGCATGGCGATAAGGTAAAAGTTTACATTTACGCTAAGAAAAGTGGACGCAAGAACGAAGGCGAAGTAGTCGAGATCATTCAACGCGCAAAAACTGACTTCATCGGTGTCATCAAAATTTCCGACCGTTTCGCTTTTGTAAACGTGGACGATAAGAAAATGCTGCATGATATTTTTGTTCCTTTGAGCGACCTTAACGGGGCAAAAAACGGGCAAAAAGTACAGGTTAGTATTACAGACTGGCCGGAAGGTGCAAAAAATCCGATCGGAAAGATCAGCACAATTCTTGGAGAACAAGGAGAGAACAATACAGAAATGAACGCAATTCTTGCGCAGTATGGCTTCCCTCTGAGCTTCCCACCGGAAGTAGAAAAAGAGGCAAATGCCATTCCTGAACAGGTTTCTGCTGCAGAAATTGAAGGCCGCAGAGATTTCAGAGATACCGTGACTTTCACGATTGACCCTGCCGATGCGAAAGATTTCGATGATGCCATTTCCTTTAAACAACTGGAGAATGGAAATTACGAAATCGGCGTACACATTGCCGATGTTTCTCATTATGTTAGGCCAAATTCAGCGCTGGATAAAGAAGCGTATGGCAGAGCAACCTCTGTTTACCTGGTAGACCGTGTGATTCCAATGCTTCCGGAGCGACTCAGTAATGGCGTATGCTCTTTACGTCCAAATGAAGATAAGCTGTGTTTTGCCGCTGTGTTTGAACTGGATGAAAAAGCAAACATCATCACCCAATGGTTTGGCCGTACGGTCATCCATTCCAACAGACGATTCAGCTATGAAGAAGCGCAGGAAGTAATCGAAACCAAGGAAGGCGATCACGCAGAAGAAATTCTTAAACTGAATGAACTGGCCTATATCCTGAGAGAAAAGAAATTTAAAGAAGGTGCCATCAGTTTTGAAAGTACCGAGGTTAAATTCAAGCTTGATGAGCATGGCAAGCCGATTGGCGTATACGTAAAAGAACGTAAAGATGCCCATAAACTGATTGAAGATTATATGCTGCTGGCCAATAGAAAAGTAGCAGAATTTATCGCCAAAAAAGGAAAAGGCAAGCAGAAATATACTTTCATTTACCGTTCACATGATTCCCCGAATCTGGAAACCTTAAACACTTTCGCACTTTTTGCGGCGCGTTTCGGTTACAAGATCAATACGAAATCAGATAAAGAGATTGCAAAATCACTGAATTACCTGATGGAAGATGTGGAAGGTAAAAAAGAGCAGAACGTATTGACACAGCTGGCCATTCGTTCTATGGCAAAAGCAGTTTATACCACCAAGAAAACCAGCCATTACGGTTTGGCATTCGACCATTATACCCACTTCACCTCTCCGATCAGACGATACCCTGATGTGATGGTGCACCGCCTCCTTGCCGCTTATCTGAACGGGGAGAAATCTGCAAATGAAGAAGAATATGAAATTGCAGCTTCGCACTCTTCTGCAATGGAAAAACGTGCTGCTGATGCAGAACGTGCTTCGATCAAATACAAACAAGCAGAATACCTGGAAGATAACATTGGAAACACCTACACAGGGATCATTTCCGGCGTTACCGAATGGGGAATGTACATTGAGCTGATGGCCAATAAATGTGAGGGCATGATTCGCCTGAGAGACCTAACGGACGATTTCTATGTACTTGACGAGAAAAACTACTCTATTGTTGGACAGCGTAAAAAGAAAACTTATCAGCTGGGCGATGAAGTACAGGTAAAAGTGAAAAAAGTTGACCTCTCGAAAAGACAAATAGATTTTTCTTTAATCCAATAATATTAAAACAGATACTTCGGTAAATTCCTTTGCAAAAAACATGTATACTCCTACCCAATTACAAGAAATTATAGAAAATGCTATTTATAAGATCGAATACCCAGCACATCCTGCAAAACTTTATGAGCCGATCCGCTATATCATGAGCCTTGGTGGCAAAAGAATCAGACCAGCCTTAGTTTTAATGGCTGCTGATTTATTTGACACCGACATTGAGCAGGCGATCCCTGCTGCATTGGCCATCGAGACCTTTCATAATTTCACTTTAATTCATGACGATATTATGGACAATGCGCCATTGCGCAGAGGTCAGCAAAGTGTTCATGAAAAATGGGGCGTTAACAATGCCATACTTAGTGGTGATGTCATGATGGTAGAGTCCAACAAACACCTTTCTATGTTAGCCAGCAATGTGCTAAAAAACGCATTGGATACCTTTAACACCACTGCGCAAGGTGTTTGTGAAGGTCAGCAGCTCGACATGGAGTTTGAAGAACGTGAAGTCGTAGGCATCGCAGAATACATCAATATGATTCGTTTAAAAACAGCCGTTTTATTAGGCGGCGCGATGAAACTTGGTGCTCAGGTTGCGGGTGCAAGCGCAGAAGATGCGGCACAGCTCTATGAGTTTGGAGAAAACATAGGAATTGCCTTCCAATTACAGGACGACATTCTGGATGTTTATGGTGATCCGGAGAAATTTGGAAAACAGGTTGGCGGCGACATTATTGCCAATAAGAAGACCATGCTCCTGCTGAAACTAAAAGAACTGGCTGAGCCTGCAGACTTACTGGAAATGGAGCAGCAAAGCAGCAACACTGATTTCGATGATAAAATAGCCAACATGACCATTTTATACAATAAGTACGACATCAGAGGTCTGGCCAGTCTGGAAATGAGAAACTATTCCGACAAAGCCTTCCAAGCTCTAAACGCATTAGCGGTCCCTGAGGAACGAAAAAAAGAATTGGTACTACTAGCTAATCAATTGATGAATAGAGAGCACTAAGGCGCTTAAAAACAACACAAAGACAAAGAAGGCAGCTATAGGGAGAACAATTAATCTTCCAATAGCTGCTTTACTTTTTCTGCGGTCAGTGGTTTTACATAAAAATCCTTAACGCACATAAAAGATTTGGCTCTCAAGCGCTCTCTGGGATCTATGGAAGAAGAGACAATAATGACATCCACAAAGATCTGATGTTCTTCCATCATCTGCAGAAATTTCCATCCATCGATTTCCGGCATGTGCAGGTCCAGCAGGATCAAATCAGGTTTATGCTCTTTAATGTATCCTAAAGCAATTTCTGGATGGTTAAATAAGGCTATTTTTTTCTCATGATACTGTTTCCGGATCAGCATTTGGTGCAGTCTGTTGGTGATTACATCATCATCTACGAGTACAATATGGTTGGTATCTGTCTTTTCTGTCAGCTCTGCAAAAAGGTCTTCATCCTCCTGTTTGTGCATCATGGAATTGAGCATTTTAATGATTCCATCCAGCTTTACGGCCTGCAGGTTAATGTCATTCAGCAACTGATTGATTTTAGCAACTTCAAAGCTCTCCAACTGCTGGTAATTGGTTAGGGTAGAAAGGCTAAGAATATTGGTGATCGGTGCCCTCAATTCATGGGAGGTGAGGTGAGAATATTCTCCAAGCATTTTTAAAGAACCGGAACGATCGTTATCATTGACCAGCGTACATAATACCTGGTCTACCGCCCCTGCTTTAAACAAAGGGGTAAAAATAATCTGAAGAAACAGATCGTTGGTATGCTCAATTCCAAATCGCTGTACAATGCTGAAACTTTGTCCGCCGAAACACCTGATCAGCAAACTTTGAAAATTCTTTCTGTATTTCTGTGTAATGATTTCCACAGCTGAGTCCCCAATTGAGGGAGATTTTAGCAGAAAGCCATCCAGGTAATCCTGTGCTTCCATTTTAAAAGACACCAGCTGGTAATTTTTATCTATGGTAAAAAACGAGCAGTCTGCAGCTTCGCAAATCCTTCTAATTGGCATATTTTAAGTCTTTTAACGCACTTAATGAGTATAAACAGCCTATAAATACTTTCCTCTTGGTTTTCATTTATTAGCCTTAGCATTAACACAATTGAATTCTGTTTAGGATAAACGGGTACATAAACAGATTATGGAGTCATAATTGCCTTATTTATCAAACAATTAACTCATTTGTAATCAACGCAAATCAACGAAATATATATTAGTTATGCAAGAAATTCTATCAAAGAAGGATATTGGGGACAGGATTAAGGACTTGAGGGCTAAAAACGGTCATTCCCAGTCATTAATTGCGGAAGTTCTTAATTTATCAAGAAGTAATTATTCTCAAATAGAACTTGGAAATCAGTATCCTACCTTTCATACGCTACATAAACTGGCCAGGTATTATGGCAAGACCTACCATTGGCTAATTCATGGTGAAGAGGAGGAGCATTCAGCAGCAGGCTGTGAGACAGCAAACCAGATCATTCAGGAACTGGAGCAGGCCTTAAAGCAATTCAGCAGTACAGTAGATAAGTTAGCAAAGGAATTGGAAGTCCTGAAGGAGAAAGTCCACTAAAATAATCATTAAACAAACAAAAAAGGGCCATCACATTACGTCATGGCCCTTTTTAAATATTGTTCTACTATTCTGCTTTTGCAGCAGCTTTCTTAGCAGGTGCTTTTTTAGCTGGAGCAGCTTCTTCCGTTGCAGGAGCGGCTACTTTTTCAGCTTTAGCAACTGGTGCTACTACTTCTTCTTCAGTAATTACTACTGGAAAAGGCAGGATAGAAACATAAGATTTGTTGTCTTGTTTCTTTTTGAAGATTACAGTACCATCAACTAAAGCGAATAAAGTATGGTCTTTACCAATACCTACTCCTTTATCTGGATGGTGTTTTGTACCGCGTTGGCGTACGATGATGTTTCCAGAGATTGCTACCTGTCCACCAAAGATTTTGATACCAAGGCGTTTACTATGCGATTCACGTCCGTTTCTCGAACTACCGGCTCCTTTTTTGTGTGCCATGATTTATATTTTATGAACTACCTGATGATCTGGTAACTCGTTTTGTTTAACAATTAATTATAAACTGATACCAGAGATCTGGATTTTAGTGAAGTACTGGCGGTGACCATTTTTCTTTTTGTAACCTTTTCTACGTTTCTTTTTGAAAACGATTACTTTATCACCTTTTAAATGAGACACGATCTTAGCTGAAACCGAAGCGCCTTTCAAAGTAGGAGCACCTACAAGAATTTTACCATCTTCTTCAACCAACAATACATTGTCAAATTCAATACTAGCGCCTTCATCTCCTTGCAAACGGTGTACAAAAAGGTGCTGGTCTTTTGCAACTTTGAATTGCTGTCCTGCTATATTTACTATTGCGTACATTGTTAAATAATTATTATTTTAAACTGTTTATTTTTTTTATCGAGGTGCAAATATAGAATTAATTATTTTAAATCCATAACAGATTTACTTTTTCTTTCCATACCTTTCTTCTGCGTCATTGATACTCTGTGACACAAGGGTTTTCATTTGCTCTGCCAGCCCTTTTAATTTAGGGATTTCATTGTAATCCGTCAGGTAAATCACCTTTTTAGATTTTTTCTTGTAATTGAATGTAATCTCATAGCGCAATGCCTTATTAGAATCCAGGTTGGTTCCCTGGTTGGCAATTACATCCGGAAAATTCCAAAAACCAATCTCCGCAGCTTTACTGTGTAAATAAAGCATGTCATTGTGACGAAGCTTTACATTTGTTTTGATCACTGAGTCTCTCCCATCTACATACTGATAATCCCCTGTTTCGGAATTATAAGTGTTCTCCAGATTATTGCCTACGCCCCATTTGTATTCAATAGATTTGAATTCAGTAGATTTAAAAGGCGCATTACGAAACATTGGCGTATAATAGATGACACAATAGGCCAGGAAAGGGACGACAATGGTGAATAATAGGAAGATTTTCTTCGCGTTTGTACTCATGTTATATATGGTAATTATTGATGTGTTTATAAATTAGTCGAGGGGCTCAGTAAGCTCACCTTCCCATTTGCTGACTACGGCTGTGGCGATACTATTTCCAACTACGTTAGTTGCAGATCTACCCATATCCAATAATGGATCGATACCGATCAATAAAGCCAATCCTGCTTCCGGAATGTTAAAGGTGGCAATTGTTCCTGCAATCACGACCAAAGAGGCTCTAGGCACGCCCGCTATCCCTTTACTGGTCAGCATCAGAATCAATAGCATCGTAATCTGCTGCTCAAAAGACAAATGAATGCCATAAGATTGTGCAATAAACAAAGAAGCAAAAGTCATATACAGCATTGATCCATCCAGGTTAAAGGAATAACCCAACGGCAATACAAAACTTACAATTTTATCTTTACAGCCAAAACGTTCCAGCTGAAGCATGGTTTTAGGATAGGCAGCTTCACTGCTGGCGGTACTAAAAGCAAGCAATACTGGTTCTTTCATTCTGTTCATCAGGTTAAATACCCTACCTTTAAGAATGGTCCAGCCGATCAAAATCAAGACCACCCATAGCAGGAACATACTGCCATAAAATTCTCCGATGAATATAGCGTAGGTAGACAATACACTTAAACCTTGCTTAGCCACAATCGCAGCCATGGCACCAAATACAGCGAATGGCGCAAAATTCATCACATAACCGGTTACTTTAAGGATCACATGTGCGACCGCGTCGAAGAATTTAATGATGATCTGACCTTTCTCTCCTATAGCAGCTGTTGCTACCCCGAAGAACAGGGAGAACACCACAATTTGCAGGATTTCATTGGTTGCCATCGCCTCTGTCATACTTTTAGGGACAATGTGCGAGATGAAATCTTTCATGGAAAGTGCGACTTTATGAATCCCGGTATCCGCATTTGCAGGAGGTAAAGGTAAATTCATCGCCAACCCTGGTTCAAAAATATTGACCATGATCATTCCGAGAATCAGTGATAATAAAGACGCGCTCATGAACCATAACATGGTTTTACCCCCAATACGGCCTACCGCTTTAATGTCACCCACTTTTGCTACGCCAACCACCAGGGTAGAGAAAACAAGGGGGGCAACGATCATTTTGATCAGTCTCAAAAAGATATCACTTAGTAAAGTCAGTGGCTCTAATGCCTTCTCTCTCACTTTTTCCGCTTCTGCTCTTGCTTTAGTAGCGACTACCTTTTGCGTTTTCAGTTCTGCATATTGCTGTACAGTTGTGTCTTTAACGCTGAGCAATTTTACTTCAACATTTTTGAGCTGAGTTTCTGATTTGGCAATGTTTTCATTGTAATCTTTAAATGAAGAGACATTTAAATAATATCCTAATCCAACACCTAATACCAAGGCTAGAAAAATGAAAAATGTTAACTTATTATTTTTTGACATACTAACTTTTAAAGTATTTATACAGTTTGTAAAACTACAACAATTACTTTATTCTCTAAATAATATTACCAAAGCAACTAATTTTATACATTCAACTTGTAACAAAAAGCTATATTTTTATCTAACCAAATAATAAAAAGACGCATATTGAAAGAGAAAGACCTGTTATTTAAGCAAATCTTCGACACCAATTCCAAGAAAATATTCCATCTTTGTTACGGTTATACGGGCGATCAAGACGCTGCAAATGACCTGCTTCAGGAGACTTTTCTTAAGGTTTGGCAGAACCTGGACAAGTTCCGGAATAAGTCGCTGATCTCCACCTGGATTTATAGAATTGCAGTAAACACTTGCCTTACCTATTTGAGGTCGGAAAAGCGTCAGGCAAAAGACGAACTCACAGAAAACATCATTGAGACCCGTCCAGAAGAGTTATCTGAAAAGAACGAGCAGGTCGCATTACTTTATAAATCGATCTCTCAACTGGAAGAAAACGACCGTTTAATCATTACTATGGTATTGGATGAATTGCCATATCATGAGATTGCGGACATCTCAGGAATCAGCGAGGGGAACCTGAGGGTAAAAATCCACCGCATAAAATTAAAACTTACAGAATTATACAATCAGCATGCAAGAATTTGATCAGATACAATCGCTTTGGCAATCCCATACTGTAGCAGTTAAACTATCTTCAGATGAGATGCTGGCACAGGCAAAAAAGGAAGTAAATTCCATACGCAGACGGTCGATCTTAAACATCGCAGGTATGGGCATTTCTTTTCTTGCTGTGGCAAGTTTATGGGTATTTTTTGATTTTCAATCCTGGACTACAGATGCCGGAATTGCAGTGGTGCTTCTGGCTATTGCCGCCTCTATATTTATGTTATATAAAGGTCACCTCTTAATTTCTAAAAATGATTTCACTACCCACCCGAATGAGTTTCTGAACCGATTGAAACAGTATCAGCTCAGCAGATTCAGCCTTTACCATCAGATGTACTGGATTTATACCGCTGCCCTGAGTATTGGTTCGGCACTATACCTCATTGAAATCGTGACTTATATGCCACTGTGGGCACAGGTACTCATCGTTCTTTTCACTACGCTATGGATGGTGTTTTGTTCCACACTCGTGAGAAAAGCAGTCATTAAAAAGGACAAAGAAAGAATTTCTTTATTAATTGAGAAGTTCGAACGTTTAGGAAATCAGTTTCAGGAACAGCCTTAACTGGCTTCAATTTAGCCAGGAAAAAAGGAGCTATTCAAATGGCTCCTTTTTTTTTAATTTAGCATAGCTTGTTTCATTTACATTAGTTGAGCTTGGCTGAACTTGTCACTATTTCTGACAGACCTTTAAGTATGCTCTAGCAGGGGGCTGCTAGGGCCTTGTAGGGCCTGCTCCCCTACCAGAGCTCAGCTAAAAACCTGCTACCTCTGTACATGAACCGAGGAGTGCCAAATGACATCATCAACTTCATCCCAGGAAAATTAAGACACAAAAAAAGTCAGCTCCATTACGAAGTTGACTTTTCCTTTTATTAACTAACCCAAATTTAAATCATCCGAAATTATATCTGGATTTCCTACTCCAAATATAGATAGGAATCAAAATCCCTGATAAGCGAAAATCACCAAGTTAACTATTTTCGTTAAATCTATTCACTTGTGTAATTTCCCAAAGACCTTCATCTCCACGTTCAATGGTAATGTAATTGCGTTGTACAAACAGGGGGAATTTAAGATCTACGCGTACTACAGTCAGCGTGTTACTGCTGGATACAATTTCATAGTCCGATTCGCAGTTCAGGTCTGTTTTACCAATTTTTTTATAAAATGAAACCAATTGCTGTTTGGAGTGCTTTCCTATTTTTTTTCCCAGGCATACACACACTTTTGCATTATCGCTCAATATTAAATTAAGCAGTTTGGCATCCATGTGCGTGCTTGCATCAATGAATGCATTTACAACTGTAAGGGGTTTACTATTTACTGTTTTTTTGAGCAGTCGATCATCATTATTCAGCGGGCGACTGGAGCCGAATGTGCTGCCGATAAAAAGCATCAGAAAGCACGTAAATAAAATCTTTTTCATGAGCAGTTTTTTTTATTAAAAATAACCCAATAGACTGATTACCAATGTGCTAAAAACACTTTTTAATAAAAACCGCAAGAAAAACTAGCGATATTGACCGGGAGTGATGTGGAAAGAATTTCTAAAAAGCCGAATGAAAGAACTCGGGCATTCAAAACCTACGATATCTACAATTTCATTGACTGGATAGTCAGTATGTTTTAGAAAATATTTGGCCTGACGCAACCTGATGCTGGTCAGAAATTGATGCGGTGATTGATGATAGGCTTGTTTAAAAGTTCTCAGAAAATGGTTGACCGAAAGACAGGCAATCCTGGCGATCTCTTCTAAACAAATATTTTTATTATAGTTACTGATGATGTAATCTCTTGCGATACTCAGCCTTCTCAGAATTTCCGATTTGGTCGTATGGCTTAGAAATTTCAAAGAAGCTTCTCTGTTTACGACTTCCGCATCATAGAGGGCGTAATAATTAACCAGGCAATGTTCAAGATAAGTATTCAGTAATAAATTATCCGTATTCCCTTGTTCGACCTGCTTTTTCAGGTTCAGGAGGTTAAATTTCATATCTCCCTGCAGTGGATAAATGGCTTCAACAAAAACAGGAGCGATTCGTTGGTTGGCTTCAGGCTCATCTAATAAAAGCCCATCCTTTGCGGTTCTGGAATACTCAAAATCAATCACAAAATCAGGATCGAAAAGTACAGACATAGAATCGACTTTCACCGAAGAATCAATTTTTCTGGAGTAGGCAGTATCCTGGTTCAAAAAGATAAAATTTCCTGAGTAAAGATTCAATTCCCGATTGGCAATTGTATACGCTGCAGCCCCATTAAAGATCATCTGAATGGCATACTTCCCTGTTGTAAGCGGAGAATTTGCCTCATAAACAGATTCCATAATGACCTCATTCTTATCGACCAATATTTTCTGAAACCTCATTTCCTTTTAATTTAAGCATCTGTATAATCTCTTTCCTCTAATAACAAAATATGATTTCCTGAAGGATCAAAAAACTCACATGAAAGTCCTTTTGTCCGGTACATTGGCATGGAGAACATCTCTATACCTTCCCTTTTGAGCTTGCAAAAATCCCGCAGGCAATCATCTGTATAAATTACTGTAGGTTCAGTTTCAGGTTCAAAATGTTTCACCAGCATTAAACGATGGCCATTAAACATTTTCAGCACTGGACAATTTATCCCCGCAACCAACAAATCCTCCTCCTTTTTCAGATCCAGCTGCTCCATAAAAAAAGCAGTTGCTAATGAAATGTCTCTTACAAAAATGACCTGGTAATTTAACTCATCAGTCATCATAGGAAATAGCATGTTCGTTTTTAATAATTTATTCAACAAATTTAAGCTTCGAAAATCATCATCTGTTCCCCCTTGAGGGGGTATATTTCTCCCATTGCAAAAAAATCACCCTTATGGGGGTATTTTTTAATTCTCTAACTATAAATATATTTACGGTGGTTTAAACCATCAATTCCCACCGATAGTGTATTACAAAACGATTTTTTCCATTGGACTGTTCCTTCTGTTAGGCAGTGTGTACAGCTTTGCGCAGCGGTATAATTTCCGCCAGTATGATATTGAAGATGGCTTAACGCAATCGCAGGTAACCGCAGTGACTCAAGATAGCAAACGCCGTTTATGGATCAGTACACTGGGTGGTTTAAGCTGTTTTAATGGCAAGCAATTTACTAGCTACACTAAAGCTAATGGCCTGAATAACAACTTTGCGCTGGCACTCAGCTTAGGAAAAAACGATGAAATATGGCTGGGTACTTCCCGGGGCATTTCCAAATTTAATGGCAATCGCTTCAATAATTACGCACAAACCAAAGAATGGGTGAGCAAACTAACCACCAGCGCCAACGGAACAGTGTATGGTCTCTCCTCTTCCAGGCTCTTTAAAACCGACGAAAAGCAAATCACATTTCTGAATGTCAGCAAAGATCCTCAGGAAAATGTGACTGCTTTAAAAGTTGACGATAAAGGAAAAATTGCAGTAGCAATTTTAGAAAAAGGCATCTTTTACCTGGAAAAAGACCGCTGGGTACCACATCCACAAAATGCGCTATTAAAGGACCTGGTGATCTCTGACTTTTTCACAGACCATCAGCATCGGGATAAATTCTGGCTGCTGGCAGCCGATGGTTTATATGGTTTGGATGCCAAGCGAATGCGTCAATATGTATCTGGGAAATTTACAGCCATAGAACAAGATGCCAAGAACAATATATGGATCGGTTATAGTACAGGGGCCTATTATCTGAGCAGCAACAGCCTGATTCACTTTAACGGAAAAAATGGTTTTACCAACAACATGGTCAATGCCATCTTTAAAGATGCAGAAAACAACATTTGGCTGGCAACGGATGGAACTGGTCTTTTCAGATATGTAGACAGGGATTACGTCATTTTCGATGAATCTCAGGGGCTCAATAGTAAAATCGTCATGAGTCTGGCGAATGGTCCTGCAGCCGATGAAATATGGATCGGCACTTATGGTGGTTTATTTCAATATAAATCGGGAAAAATTAAAGAAATCCCTATCCCTTCCACGCTAGAGGATAGCAAAAACATCAATTTTCTATATAACGACCGTCAAAAAAACATCTGGATCGGAACCGTTTATGGCGGACTTTGGTGTTATGATGGTAAAAAGATCAATCAAATGGCATTAGACCGTCATTCTATTGCCTATAATGCCATTCTAGAAGACAGCAAAGGTAAGATTTGGGTGTCTACCAATGCAGGCTGCTATTTGCTGAATAAAAAGACAAAACAATTGGAATGGGTGAGTAAGCAATTTGGCAGTACCCTTTTGGAAACTCCTGAAGGAGAAATCCTTGTAGGCACCCAGGATGGCGTTTACGCGATTAACATTCCAGGACAGAGCAAACCTTTAAACCTGCCGCAGCTCAACGGCTCCTCCATCCTCTGCATGGAAAAATTAGGGCAAAACACCTTACTCTTTGGAACTTCTGACAATGGGATTCTAATTTGGGATCGTAAAACCGGGAAAACCAAATCCATAAATACCCATCAAGGTTTGGCATCCGATCATATTTATAGCTTACTACTGGATCAGCAGGGGATTTTATGGGCAGGTACTGGTAAAGGCATCAATAAAATTAACATCAGGGATTTTAGTGTAATCCGCAATAACAATGAACCTAATTTATTAGTAGAATGTAATCAAAATGCCATTCTTCAGCGGGATAATGACATCTGGGTGGGTACAACGAAAGGTGCCATAGTGTACAACCGGAACCACGAGTTAAAACCTTCGGTTCCTCCTTTCATCTACATCAATTCGGTTACTGCATTTGCCCAGAATAAAGGAAGGCAAAACAAACAGCAAACGGTATTCAAAGGGAATGAACTGAGTAATATGGCAACTCTGCCCTACCAGCAGAACAACCTGAACATCAATTTTACCGGTATCTTTTTAGCCAATCCCGATGGCTTGGTGTATCAATATCGCTTAGTTGGACTAGACAACAAGTACAGTGAAAGTATCAGCAATACTTCCATGAATTTCTCTTCCATTCCTCCAGGAAGGTATACTTTTCAGGTGAGAGCCATTACAAAAGCAGGTATAGCCTCATTAAATACGGCTTCGTTTTCATTTGAGATTACCCCCCCATATTATCAAACAGGTGTATTCCGATTGTTTATCTTTGTGCTCATTGTGTTTTTGATGTTACTCATGGTATACATCATTCTGAACTTGAATGAACGCAAGCGAAAATTAAGGTTAACCATCAAGCTGGAAGAGCAATTTAAGGTCAGAAAACAGACGGCTGAAGATTTTCATGACGATCTTGGTAACAAATTGACCCGAATCTCCGTCTTATCAGAAGTATTGAGCAGTATGATCGATGAACATGATACAGAAAAGAGAAGTATCATCTCAAAAATCAACGACAATGTAAATGAATTATATAGGGGTACTAAAGACATATTGTGGTCGCTAAATCCTAAAAATGACAAGTTAACCGAGCTGTTAGGGCATATCCAGGAATTTGGAAAAGAAATGTTTAACAACACTAATGTAACGTTCCGGTCTCATATTGACCTGGGAGGATACGATGGGAAACTATCATTAGATGTGAGCAGAAACCTGCTCATGATTTTTAAGGAGGCGATTCACAATGCGCTGAAACACGCAAAACCGGGGATGGTTGTGTTTTCAGCAACAGTAGATGGGGAAACTTTGAAAATCGTTG
This sequence comes from Pedobacter polysacchareus, assembly GCF_019802255.1. GTDB lineage: Bacteria > Bacteroidota > Bacteroidia > Sphingobacteriales > Sphingobacteriaceae > Pedobacter > Pedobacter polysacchareus. Next base: position 372,528 of record NZ_JAHYSS010000006.1, read on the forward strand.
TAAAAGACGATGGACAAGGGCTTGATCCCATAGGATCCATGGATGGTCATGGGATAAACAATATGAATGTGAGAGCAAAAAGAATCAATGCAAAATTAAACATCAATTCAGACTCAACTGGTACAGAGATTAAATTAACTGTTAGTCTTTCCACTTTAATGCGTCTTAAAAATGTATAGTCAGCCAAAATCAAGAGTTGTGATCATTGAAGATGATCAAACCATCAGAGAAGGGTATGCTTACTTAATTAACCACACTTCTCCTTATCAGGTGGTGGCTACTTATCCTTCATTCGATGCGGCAAAACATAAAATCAGCAAAGATCAGCCAGATGTGATCATTCTGGATATTCAGCTTCCTGGCACCAACGGCATTGATGCCCTTCCCCAATTGAAGAAACTGCTGCCGCAAGTATATATCATCATGCTGACTGTTTATGAAACAGAGAAGACTATACTCGATGCACTGGCCAATGGAGCATCTGGTTATTTCACCAAAAATACCCCTACAGCCAAGTTAATTGAGGCCATTAAGGATGTGCTAAATGGTGGTGGCCCAATGAGTCCTGATGTGGCTAAAACGGTGATTCTTTCCCTTCAAAAGAACCCGGACAGTCCATTGACGAAAAGGGAAACCCAAATACTGGAACTGATGACTACCGGTAAAGATCGCGGACAAATTGCCAAAGAACTTTTCATAGAGGTGGAAACTGTAAAGACACATACTAAAAACATCTATACGAAGCTGAATGTAAATACCAAAGCCGAGGCAATACAGGTGGCAAAAGATAAAAAGCTGGTTTAATGACTTGCTAAAAACACAAAACAAAACGGCCGTATCCTTTTAGGAATACGGCCGTTTTGTTTAATCCAGCAATGATTTCGCTATTCTTTTATTTCATTGGTTGAAAAGCTGTTCCCATTTAAACGGTATTGCAGCATTTTAACTGTTCCCGCTTTATTGGTGGTATCTTTCTCATCCTTTACAGGGAAAGAACGGAAAAGGTCTCCGTTTTTAATGATAAATTTGTCGCCACCAGCATAATTCTTCTTCATGGAAGCACTCAATGGAGGGAAATTGATTTTCCTGAATTCTCCACCAGCATACTCATAAACATTCAGGTCCAGCACATTTTTCTTGCTCAGCAACTCAATATAGATTTCTGGGTTACCATCATTGTCAAGGTCCATGTTCCAGGCATCAGTAATGATTCCCTTACGTTCATTAGAAAAAGATTTATAATTATTTCTTAGCGTATCTGACAAAAGAATCAGGTATCCACCAATGCTATCCACTCCTTTCCCCCAGCTGACTACTTCAAAGTTAACCCCCGGTCGGATGGCAATGTCCTTGTAAAAAGGAAACTGACCCTGCGGTTTTTTAGCTTCAGTCGTGTTGGCGGTAGTCGGTGAAGCAGTCATCTTTTCAGATGTACTGTTTCCGCAAGCGGCCAATAAAAGCAGCCCTGCAAATAACAGGGGCAGCTTAAGGAAATATTTACCTGGTTTCATTTTTATATTTATTTGCAATGTGTTTCGTTTTGCAGCCTATTTCGTTTTTACATCAGCAGCACCATTGTTCAGAATGGTTTCTGTAACTACACTTTGTTTGCCTGTTGGCGTGATCACGATTGTTTTCAATACACGTTTCTCTCCTTTAGGAACGATCACTTTCATTCCCTTAGTATACAAATTTGCTGCTGTTGAAGGACGGGTAAGATCTAGCGTATAGTAAATACTAGCGCCTGGCATTGGTTCTTTCAGATCAATGCTGATCGTTTCGCCATTGATTACCTTTTCATTTAATCCCAATGGTGTAGGTACCCAATAGTTAGTCCCTGTTTTATCTAATCTAGCCAAATGCACAGGAAGACGTTCTTCAGAGAAGTTTTTCAAGTCTTTACGTTCTGGCTGTGACCAGGCAATTTCCGCAAGAGAGAAAATTCTTGGCATAATCATGTATTCCACTTTTGCAGGTGTCTGGATGTATTCTGTCCATAAGTTAGCCTGAACACCTATGATGTATTTCTGCTGATCTGCTGTCAGTTCTTTTGGCATTGGATCATAGTTGTAAACCTTCGCATAATTAGAAAGGCCACCAATATTTGTTGGTTCGTCCTCAGAAGTAGATTGTTTATGGTCGAAATATAAACCACCACCATTAGGTGTCATGATCACATCATGGTTTTGCTGTGCTGCAGCAATACCGCCTTCAGTACCTCTCCAGGACATTACCGTTGCATTTGGAGCTAATCCGCCTTCTAAGATCTCATCCCATCCGATGATCTGACGGCCTTTTGCATTCACATGTTTTTCAATTCTTTGGATGAAATAGCTCTGTAATCCGTGCTCATCTTTCAGGTTCAGGTCTTTAATCATTTTCTGGCAAAAAGCACTTTCTTTCCAGTATTCTTTAGGACATTCATCACCACCGATGTGGATATATTTAGAAGGGAATAAAGCGATGACTTCATCTAATACATTTTCAAGGAATTTGAAAGTATTGTCGCTAGGCACAAATACGTCATCAAATACACCGAATGTTTGTTGAACTTGTTTTCCTTTTCTGCTGCCCGACCATGGTGTTTTTGCATCTACAAAGGTATCTCTTTCCGGGAAACAGCTCAATTCAGGATAAGCGGCAATTGCTGCTGAAGCATGACCAGGAAGTTCAATTTCAGGAACCACATTGATATACCTTGCCGCAGCATAAGCGATCACGTCTTTCACTTCATTTTGCGTGTAATAACCTTTATATTCTTTATTATCTGTAGCTACACCTGGATGATGACCGATGATAGTTCCATTTCTTTTACCACCAACTTCTGTTAATCTTGGGTATTTTTTGATCTCAATTCTCCAACCCTGATCATCTGTTAAATGCCAGTGGAAATTGTTCATTTTATAGTCAGACATCACGTCGATGTATTTTTTAACCAGCGCTACAGGGTACATGTGACGAGATACGTCCAAATGCATTCCTCTATATTTGAAACGTGGATAATCATTGATTTCTGCAGCAGAGATCAGTATCTGGTTGTTTGCTTTTTCAGGCATCAGCTGCATCATAGATTTCAGTCCATAAAACAAACCTGCTTCTGCACCAACGATAGTGATATTTTTATCCGTAATATTGATTTTATAACCTTCAGCAGGTAATTTATCAGCGCCTACAGAAGTCAGGATGATCGCTCTTTCATTCGCTGCTGCTGCTTTAGCAGGTCTTAATGCAAATCCAGCCTTGTTGGCTACAAAAGCATTGAATAGATCTGCCATTCTGGAGTTTTTCGGGTCATTGGAGACTAAAACTACCGTTTTATCCAATTTAAAGTTACCATTGGACTTCTTTACAGATACGGGAGCGGGGATGATCCCCATGTTCTGATCCTGCTGTGCAGAAGCTTCTATTGCAATAAATGCCAACAGAACAATTGTAAATAATTTCTTCATTTGTTTTCTTGTGTTTTTTAATTTGGTTAATCGAGCGCAGTTTGAAACTGACTGCACAAGATAAAAAAAACCTTTGATACAAAAAAAGGCGGAATTCTTACGAATTCCGCCTTTTCAAACTAAATACTTGTCGATTAAAACAAAACTTTTACCTCATCTTCTTTCGCAGCCAGGTAGCGTTCTGCATCTAAAGCAGCCATACACCCTGAACCAGCGGCAGTTACCGCCTGACGGTAATAATGATCCTGTACATCACCAGCAGCAAAAACACCTTCTACATTGGTTTTTGTTGATCCTGGAATAGTTTTAAGGTAGCCGGTTTCATCCATATCTAACCAACCTTTAAAGATGTCTGTATTTGGTTTATGACCAATAGCCACGAAGAAACCATCTACAGGAATCTCCGATTCCACACCAGTTTGGTTGTTTAATACCCTTACCGCAGTTACATTTTTACCATTACCCAGGATTTCCTGAGTTTCAGTATGGTAAATGATTTCGATATTAGGTGTATTTAATACCCTGCTTACCATTGCTTTTGACGCTCTGAATTCGTCTCTTCTTACCAGCATATATACTTTTTTACAAAGTTTAGCCAGGTAAGTAGCTTCTTCCGCGGCAGTATCACCAGCACCAACGATGGCTACATCCAGTCCTTTAAAGAAGAAACCGTCGCATACTGCACAGGCAGAAACACCAAAGCCATTATATTTTTGCTCAGAAGGCAAACCTAACCATTTTGCGGTGGCGCCTGTTGAGATAATTACCGTATCTGCAGTAATGGTTTTAATATCATCTACTACTACTTTATGTGGCATTGAAGAAAAATCCACTGAACTTACGTAACCAAAACGGATGTCAGTTCCAAAGCGTTCTGCTTGCTTACGGAAATCTTCCATCATTTCAGGGCCCATTACTCCAGCAGGATAACCTGGAAAATTATCAACGTCTGTGGTTTGTGTCAATTGTCCACCCGGCTCCATACCGGTATACATTACTGGTTTCAGTTCTGCACGAGCGGCATAAATTGCTGCAGTATATCCTGCCGGGCCTGACCCTATAATCAAACATTTAACGTGTTCTATTTCTTGTGACATATTATTTTTTCTGTTATACTACAAAATTACGTTTTTCTACAACGCTTAGCAAGTCCCATCGTGCCAGAAGGCTGCATTATGAGGCCGCGATTATAAAATGATACCGGATGATTTGTTAAAAAAAATCAGGTTTGAATGATCCCTACATTAAAAGCTTTTTTAATTGGAGATTGATTTGCGGCCTCTATACCCATAGAAATCACCTTCCGCGTTTCCAGCGGGTCGATTACACCATCTACCCAAAGCCTGGAGGCGGCATAATATGGTGTTGTCTGACTATTGTACCGATCTGTAATTTCTTTTAAAAGTTCTGCTTCCTTTTCTGGAGTGATGGTTTCCCCTTTTGCTTTTAAAGAGGCTTCCTGGATCTGTAACAATACTTTTGCTGCTTGTGAGCCACCCATTACCGCTATTTTAGCACTCGGCCAGGCATAGATCAATCGGGGATCATAGGCTTTACCACACATCGCATAGTTACCTGCGCCGTAAGAATTGCCCAATACAATCGTGAATTTAGGCACTACAGAATTGGCCACCGCATTTACCATTTTGGCACCATCTTTAATGATTCCGCCTTGTTCGGACCTGCTGCCTACCATGAATCCAGTTACATCCTGTAAAAATACCAAGGGAATTTTCTTCTGGTTGCAGTTCATAATGAACCGGGCTGCTTTATCGGCACTATCCGAATAAATCACGCCGCCAAACTGCATCTCTCCTTTTTTAGACTTCACCACTTTACGCTGATTGGCCACGATTCCTACTGCCCAGCCATCTACCCTGCCTAATCCACAGATGATGCTTTGGCCATACAGTTGTTTATATTCTTCAAAATTAGAACCATCTACTAAACGATGAATGATTTCCAGCATATCATAAGGTTTCTCTCTGCTTTCCGGCAGGATTCCATAAATATCTTCCGGGTTTAATTTCGGCATTTCCGGCTTAATTCGATCAAAACCAGCAACTTCTGGTTTACCCAGCATACTCATAATGTTGCGAATGCTGTCCAGACAAGCCTGGTCATTCGGATGCTTGTAATCCGTTACACCAGAAATCTCACAATGAGTAGTTGCACCACCCAGAGTTTCATTGTCGATATCCTCACCAATAGCTGATTTCACCAGGTAAGAGCCCGCAAGAAATACAGATCCTGTGCCATCGACAATCATTGCTTCATCACTCATAATCGGCAGGTAAGCACCTCCAGCAACGCAGGAGCCCATAATTGCAGAGATCTGCACAATTCCATCTGCAGACATCAGTGCATTATTTCTGAACATCCGGCCAAAATGTTCTTTATCAGGAAAAATTTCGTCCTGCATCGGCAGGTATACTCCTGCACTATCCACCAGATAAATCACTGGCAGTCGGTTTTCCATGGCGATTTCCTGTGCCCTTAAATTCTTTTTGGCGGTCATAGGAAACCAGGCACCGGCCTTTACCGTTGCATCGTTCGCGATGATCATGCATTGCCTTCCGGAAACATAGCCAATTCCAGCCACTACGCCTGCCGAAGGACATCCCCCCTGCTCAGCATACATGCCATCTGCAGCAAAAGCACCGACCTCCAGAAATTCACTTTCTTTATCCATCAGATAAGCGATTCGCTCTCGTGCTAAAAGCTTGCCTTTGTCTTTTTGTTTTGCTGCATTCTTTGCTCCTCCACCTTCATATATCTTTTTAAGCTTCGTCTTCAACTCGTAAACCGACTGCTTATTCAAATCTTCATTTTTGTTGAATTCTATATTCATTTGGGCAAGTTAAATCTATTTTCCAATGAAACAAAAGTCCGTTTCGGGCTTTGGTATAAAGCTTTCATTTGTTTCGCTTTCAGCTATAAATTTCTGCTAAATATTTTACATCAACTGCCTTTATGCCAACATTAAGGATCTTTTAACTTTTCCATGTTTTCCAGCAGTTCCTTCAAATCTGAATAGCAGTTCAGCACGCGCATCCTTTCCTTCCGGTTTGTTTTAATGGAAACCTGGTAAGCCCAACTCCTGTACAGCTGATATAAAACATCCCTTACCTCTTCAGGAGGATAGTCTTTCAAAAATGACCGTACCAATAAATTTAATCGATGTGATTGCCGACGGTTTAGCCGCATTTTTAATCATTTCCGTTAGCTGTAAAAACCACCTGCTGGTGTTGCAGCTTTACTTTAAGCTGCACAATTTGACCGGAATATCTTGGAAAACGGGCATACTGCGTATGCCGGCACCCACCCTTCTCCTGGCATTTCTTCCACAGAGAGGAAATGTACATGGATTTTGCTGACAAAACACAGCACAACAAAGCCATCATAAAAAAGAATACTCTTTTCATACTGATATAATTTTACGTTAAAAACTTAATGGAAAATGGATAGAATAAATTGACAATCAGGCTTAAACAAAAGTAAACCAGCAAATCGAAGCTATATATTTTAGTCTATTGAGTGGTTACAAAAAGGCAATTATTTTTACCAATTATCTTCTTTTACCCTGTAAAATTTACAAAGCAAATCTATTAGGAATAAACTAGTAATTTTTAGGATCAATAATTGCGATGATTTTAAAAATACAGGCCATGAATGATCTATACAGCGTACTCAAAAAGTTTTTCAGCTATCGATTCAACTTACAGGAAGACAGTGCTCCGCAGGCAGAAACCATCGCCGCTATCAAGAAGAATGTTGCTTTTAAAGGTGCCAATTTATGGACTTTGATTTTCGCGATTTTTGTAGCGTGTATAGGACTAAATGTAAACTCTACGGCAGTCATTATTGGGGCGATGCTGATCTCCCCATTGATGGGTCCTATTGTGGGAATTGGCCTGGGAATTGGCACCAACGACTTTGATCTGGTGAAAAAGGGGCTTAGAAACTTAAGCCTGGCCACTATCATCAGCATTATTGCTTCCACGCTATATTTTACATTTACCCCCCTTCATGAGGCTTCTTCAGAGTTATTGGCCAGAACTTCACCTTCAATTTGGGATGTTTTTATTGCCACTTTAGGTGGATTGGCGGGAATTGTAGCTGCGACCAGAAAAGAAAAAAGCAATGTAATCCCAGGCGTTGCCATCGCAACTGCCTTAATGCCTCCATTATGTACAGCCGGATTTGGAATTGCCACAGGAAATTTATATTATTTTATGGGAGCGATTTACCTGTACTTCATCAATAGTGTCTTTATTTGCGTGTCTACCTTTCTGATCGTTCGTTACCTGAAATTCAGAAAGAAAACTTTTGAAAACAAAGAGGATGAACAAAAAGTAAGTCGTTATATCTGGATCGTGGTGATGATTACCATTGCTCCAAGTATTTACCTTACTTATCAGATTGTAGGTAAAAGTATTTTTGAAAATAATGCAAACAAATTTATCAGTCAGCAATTAAATTATACCAATACACAGGTGATTTCGAAAAACCTGAAGTACAATAGAAAAGGAAGTGAAATTGACTTGCTGCTGCTTGGTGCAGAACTTTCCCCGCTGCAATTGGATTCTTTAAACCAAAAACTTCCTAATTATCAGTTGAAAGGAACGAAGTTAGTGATCAGGCAAGGCTTGAATGCAAAAAATGAAGTGGATCTTTCCCAGATTAAAGCCAGCATTCTGGAAGATGTTTTTAAAAGCAATAGCGAATCTACTGCTGCTGTTAATGATCCGTTACAGTTACTGCTGCCAGATTTAAAGCCGGAACTCCGGGTACTTTATCCAGACTTAAAAGATTACAGCATCAGCAATACGGTATTTAACAGACTGGATTCCAATAAATCGGATACGCTGACCATGGTGGTGGCTTCTTTTTACAAGCCGATTCCAATAGCTGATCAGGATAGGTTGAGATTGTGGTTGAAAAGCAGGGTAAAAGCAGATTCTTTAAAGCTAATTGTTTTGTAAAGCATTTCTAATCAGGGAATACAGCAATAGAGGGAGAACGTAATAAATTCATCTTACTAAGGCAGTAAATCAATATACCAATATCCTGAGGCCTCTCCTTCTTCGCCATTAGGTTTTGGAAACTCTTTATAAACTTTTTCTCCAAGACTGAATTGTATTGGGCTCTTAAAAATCGGACCATCAAAAACAAAAGTATGAAACTCCCCATTCTCACCACAAGGGTCAATTCCGACAGGTAAATCGGCGATAAAATGCGCATCGATCACTCTACCACAGAAATCTTCTAATCCTTTTTGGGCGCAGACCACAATTGTCCGGTATCCCAGCGAGATAAACTCGCTGATCAATTCTTTTGTATCGCGTTTCCATAAAGGAAATATGGCCTTTAATCCTATCTGGGCTAATTTTTGCTCCCTATACGTCCTTAGATCTTCCAAGAAAATATCTCCGAAAATCGAATATTCCACTCCTTTACTACGAAGGGCATCCAGGTGTTTATGCATACTTTCTTCATAGGCCTCCATGGTTGGTGCTTCAGACAATCGGACCTGGTACAGCGGAATTCCTATGCTTTCCGCCTGGGCAATTAACAGGGCTTCTCTTACCCCGTGCATGCTCACCCGGTTAAAAGCTTCATTTACTGTAGTCAATAAACAGCGAACTTCGAAAGTATCGGCTGCTAAGATATGGTGCAATGCCAGGCAGCTATCTTTTCCACCACTCCAGTTAAACAGGCTAATCTTTTTATCCATGAGGCTGCAATATTACAAGAAATTCTGATGTTGAAGCCAATAAACACACTTTTTTGCTGACAGAACCGTTATATTAAACGTATGAAACTAAAAATTATTCTATTTCTTCTGAGCTGTCAGACTGCGGTTTACGCACAGAACTTCAAGTTTCCAACCTTATCAAACCAAGGAAAATCTCTGGCAGATATTGTTCCTGAAAAATGGAAAGTACTGGATTCTGCATCTGGAGATCTGAATCAGGATCAGGTAAATGACCTGGCTTTTATTTTAGAATATCATCAGGAAATCCGCGAAAGCAGGGCTTATGGCGACAATACCACAGACCTCATCACAGAAATCCAAAAACCAAGGATCCTGGCTATCTATTTTAAAACCAGGAACGGTTATCAGCTGGCTACTCAAAATAACAACTTCATTTTACGATCGGAAGAAGGTGGTCAAATGGGTGACCCGTTGCGTCCAATGGGTATTGAACAAGGACAGCTTTCTTTATCCTTTCAGGGGGGTGGAGAATGGCGTTGGAAATTAAAATACAACTTCAAATACCAGGAAAAGAACTGGACACTGGAAAAAGCAAGTAACTATTATTACAATGAAAGTTCGGGAGAACTAACAGATAAGCAGTACGACTTTGTGAACCGGAAGCGGATGGTCACTACCGGACTCGGCCGTCAGAGCAGGGTAGTGAATAAAACGGTTACTCAGGATTTTCCACTTAAAAATCTACGTACTTTTCAAAGCTTTAAGAAACCATGGACCTGGGAAATCAGCCCCGACGAGTTCTTATAACCTATATTACTTTGAAACACAAAAGGGGGTATCCGAATCTTGGATACCCCCTTTTTGTTATGCTCAATAAACTAGCTTCTGCTAGAATAATTTGGTGATTCTTTAGTGATAGAAATATCATGTGGATGACTTTCTCTCATACCTGCAGCCGTGATGCGTACAAATTTCGCTTTCTGAAGATCATCAATAGTTGCCGCTCCACAGTAGTGCATTCCAGCTCTCAATCCACCAACATACTGATAGATTACTTCTGCTAAAGTACCTTTGTAAGGAACGCGTCCAACGATTCCTTCCGGAACTAATTTGGTCACTACATCTTCTTCATCCTGGAAATAACGGTCTTTAGATCCTTGCTGCATCGCCTCTACAGAGCCCATACCACGGTAAGATTTAAATTTACGTCCTTCATAGATGATCGTTTCACCTGGAGATTCTTCTACTCCTGCGAACAATGAGCCTGCCATAATACAGCTTGCTCCTGCGGCGATTGCTTTTACAATATCACCAGTTTGTTTGATACCACCATCAGCGATTACAGGAATTCCTGTACCGATTAATGCTTGTGCACATTCGAAAACTGCGTACAACTGAGGTACACCAACACCAGCAATGATTCTTGTGGTACAGATAGAACCTGGACCGATACCTACTTTAACTGCATCAGCACCAGCTTCAGCCAATGCTCTTGCTGCGTCTGCGGTAGCGATATTTCCAGCGATCACCTGTAAATCAGGGAAACGAGCTTTAATGGCTTTCACCATATCAATAACTCCTTTAGAGTGACCATGTGCCGTATCAACGGTTACTACGTCTACTCCTGCAGCTACTAATGCCGCCACACGGTCGATATTGTCTGCCGCTACACCTACAGCTGCACCAACACGTAGTCTTCCACGTTCGTCTTTACAGGCTTTAGGGTAGTTTTTATATTTTTGGATGTCTTTGAAAGTGATTAAACCTGCAAGGTGTCCTTCTGCATTAATTACAGGTAACTTTTCAATTTTATAATCTTGTAAGATTTCTTCTGCTTGTAAAAGCGTAGTACCTTCCGGAGCAGTGATCAGATTTTCTCTGGTCATCACTTCTGATACTTTACGTTGCATATCTTTTTGGAAACGAAGATCTCTGTTGGTGATGATACCTACCAATTTATTGTCGGCATCAATCACAGGAATTCCACCTATCTTGAATTCTTTCATGATCTGGAATGCATCTGCTACTTTCGCATCTGCATTTAGAGTAACCGGATCCTGGATCATTCCACTTTCTGAACGTTTTACTTTTCTAACTTCTTCAGCCTGACGTTCGATGCTCATGTTTTTATGGAGCATTCCGATACCACCTGCCTGTGCGATGGCAATTGCCAAACCAGCTTCAGTTACGGTATCCATTGCTGCAGAAACTACAGGCACATTTAAACGTATTTTTTTAGTTAAAAAACTTCCGGTATCCACGTCACGTGGCAGAACTTCAGAATATGCAGGAACTAACAATACGTCGTCGTATGTTAAACCTTCAGATATAAATTTATTGGGATCGAGTTGCATAGCAAATAATTTAGGAGTTACTATTTGCCGGGCAAACATACGATTATTATTGCAAATACGCAACAGGTCTGCAAATATGGGCGGTTTTAACCAAAAGATTACAAGAGATTAACATTTCCTAACCGCAGTAAAGAAATTGCTAGTATTTGAGAATTTGCGGGAGGTGATATTCCAGGTGGCTTACCTAATCACTTTCCAGGTTGATGTCAAACGTCATAAAGCTAAAATAGGAAAAACTTATAAAAGCACAATAACGTCATGTCAGCAAGCCAACATGACGAATCGAGCGTAGTATATATAGGGGATGTTATTTGAAGTACTGAGCAATATCTGTAGCCTCCAGATTGATTCTTGTTCCTTTTACCGTTGAAGGGCCTGTTTTGGTCACCACCTTTGAATCTGTCATCACCACAATCGCACAGCCTCCTGCCACAAATGGAAGGGTGGTAAAGCCACTTTCAGGTCTCATCGGCATAAATTCATCTTTTGTGTTATAGGCTAAATCAATGAGCGTCCCCCGCTTCACCAATTTATAGGAATAGGATTCTCCTGCACCTGGAGGAGGTAATTCAACGGACTGACTAAAAGCACCATTCGCTGGTAATTGGATTCGAATAGTGGTTGGAGGAAATAAAGTAATGTTTCCTTTCCCCTTATGCACGACCAGATCCGCTGGTCCGGAAAAAATATCCAGGGTACTGGTAAAAGAAGCGCTAAACAACGCATTTTCCATATTTACAGGTAAAGCAATGTCAATATTATCCAGCAGCTGACCTGGTTCATAATAGAAATTTAGTTTTTGTACTGCTTCAGTACTGGTTAATTTTTTATGATAAAGTACTTTAGGATCGCCTTGTTTACGGATTTGTATTTCACGATCTACCCCATCATTCACTCCAATACTCAGTCCGGCAGGAAATTCTTTATTTGTCCCGCTGCCAACTACAGTACCATCTATTAATAATTCCAAAACATCAGTTTTGGCATAACCTTTAATTTTCAGCAACACGGAGTTTCCATAAGCATTAAGCCCATCATAATAACACTTAATTGTTTGTTGATAAGCATTTGACCGGATGGACCTTGTTGCCAGAATTTCTGTAGCTCCTTTCTTTCTGATCTGTATTTTTTCATGCTCTCCGGAAACATATACTTTCGCCTCCAGCGTAAAGCTTCCCTGATCAGATGGAGATTTTGCAATGACTTTACCGTCTTTCAGGAACTCCAGCGTATCCTTTACCGCCGACATTTCAATGGTCACATTCACTATTTCCGGAGGATTAGCAACCGCCAGTTCTTGTTTTTTACAACTAAAAACTAACAGCATCACTAAGCTCAAACCGGCATATTGTATAATTTTTTTCATGTATCAAGGAGGAGTTAAAACAAGCGCAGTTACCGTTTTTATACGATAACTACGCTTATCAATTATAACAGCTTATAAAGTTGACCAGGTATTTGCCCAGGTAGTATCAGATGAAAATGCACCTTTGACTGAATTGCCAGATAAGTTTAAAGTACCATCATTAAAGAATGGCTGCACCATGCTGAAAGCATTAACTGAACCACCAAAAGTGGCAGTATTTCCTGCATAAGTTCCTGCTGGAGTAATCCCTGCAGAAAAACCATAGAAATCATTGTTGCTCAATACAGAAACACCACTCGTATAGAATGCTTCAGTACCGTCATTAAATACCAATCCAGAAGGATAGCCAGTGATTAAGGAGTTGTACAATTCAATTTCTGCACCACGACGGTTACGGATTGCGAATTTATAACCAGAGTTGCTGGTTGAAGTACCAATGATAGTAATGAAAGACAATACAGGATGTGTTTTAGGTAACAAGCTGAAAGTTGCATCTTCTACAGGTGAGTTGTTATCAGATTCGATACCATTTGAATCTGAACTTCCTCCACTCTGACTGTGCGTAGAGTTTTTATCCGCTACTGCTACTGCATAAGAAATCTCTCCATTGTAACCATTATCGAAATCGAAGTTATCATCATCTGCTGCTTTTGAAATTAAGTAAGAAGCATTTACAGATCCACCAAAGAATTCGAAAGAGTCATCTCTGCCGTAGTTCACTTCGATATGGTCTAATGTAGTTCCATTTCCAACACCACCACAAGTAAGGCCATTCACCTCATTGTCTGTAGTTAAGTTGAAACCTGCATACTCAATACGTACATACTGAAGGGTACCCGAGTTATCAGATTCATTGTTACCACCAAAGATATAATCAGTTCCTGTTAATCCTTCAATGTATTTAGTACCTGTATTCACATGTGCATTACCCAATAGAATAATACCTCCAAAGTCGCCTGGAGCAGGAACATGAGTCGCATCACCTAATTTATAACGGCTAGTGAAAACAATTGGATTGTCTACTGTACCTACCGCGGAAATTTTAGATCCTGGCTGAACCACTAGAATTCCATTAGGAACATTAGCGGTGTTTACCGAAGATTTAATATAAGTACCTGGTTGAATCGTCAATGTTGCTCCGTTTTTGACAGTTAATATGCCGCTAATTTCCCAAACTTTAGAGTTATCCCAAGTGGTATTGGTAGTAATGTTGCCACTAACAGTTTGAACTGGCAATGCTGAAGCTGAAGCATAGCTTGCTTTTGTTTTACGTTGTCCGAACGTAGTGTCAGCAGATGGTTGATCTTTTTTACAAGAAGAGGCAAAGGTAAGGGCTGCTAAAGCTAAACCAGTAAATAATAGATTTTTCATAATTTAACAATTATTGTATTCGGTTTTTGGATGATAATGTTACTATTGTATGTTTTTATGATTAAATTGCAGTTGTAACTAAGCGAACTAATGCTTTAAAACGCCTGGCCCTTGGCCAGTTGCTTTTAAATACCGGGGGCTTTGTTGATCTTCCTTTTACTGTCCGCACCTTCAGGGGAGCACAGATTTATATCGGCAGGGCTTCTCAAGGGCCCTGCTTCTTGCTTCAGTAAAAATTAAAGAATGTGTAGTTCTCCTTTCCTTAAATAAATGAATCCTTAGGTGAATTAAAAGTTATAAGTCAATTGCAGGCTATACGTACGCCCAATCTTTTGTCTGAAAGTTTTCATATCGTCCTTTTCAAAATCATCAGTATACCCTGGCTTAAGAATAAACTGGTCTACATCGGTAATCGCAATTCCATCTTCTGGAGTAGCCTGACGGTAACTCATTCTATTATTATAGTATTCTACCGCGTTATTCAACAGGTTACCTGCATTCAATTTTATTTCAATTCGCGGCTGCAGAAAACGATAGCTGAGCTGGGCATCCAACTGGCTATATGGTCTTTGGTATTCACTATCGGGCATGCGGTTAGACACGATATACATTTTACGGCCGGATCTGTTGAACACCACATTAGTACCGAAATGCTTTCCGTCATACTGTACACCGGCATTGAACAAATAAGGTGCCTGCCCATATAATGGTCTTTTATTTCTGCTCAGCACGAATGGCTCAGTAGATTTACTTTGACTGGATGTCTGGACTTCAGAATGGATAAATGTGGCGTTTCCATATATACTCATGTTGGTTAACCAGGTCTTGCTGGCAATAAAATCCAGTCGCTTGCGTAATTCCAGCTCCAGTCCATAATTTTTTGCCCATACCGCATTGGTCAATACATAATCGTACCTGGCATCCTGAGAAGGCTGTCTGGTTAATTCCACTGGTTTATCAAAATATCGGTAAAAAGCACCTACAGAGAGTATTTCTCCCAGCGCAGGGAACAGTTCTGCTTTAAAATCCAGCGCATCCACTACCGTACTGGTTAAACCTTTACTATATACAGGTGCATCCAGGTCAGGATTGTACATCATAAACTTCGCACGCTCCAAAAACTCCGGACGAATGGCCGTTCTGGAATAAGCGACTCTCAGATTCAGGTCTTGCAGCGGACTATAAGTTAGATTTGCAGAGGGCAGCCACCTCCATGTTTTGTCTTTCAGGTCTTTTATTTCCTCCACTCCTCCACTTGAATTGGTCGGGTTCTTCAATTCTTTGTATTTATAATATTCTGCACGTAGCCCCCATACCAATCTCCACTGTTCGGAAAAACGGTTGTCAAACATGGCGTATCCAGCATGCTGCTGACTTTTACCTTCATAAAAATCTATCAAAAAGGGATGCACTTCCCAAACAAATCCTTTCGGATTTAAATTCTCTGGTTTGATCTTTTCTGAGATGGGCAGATATAGCAAGCTATCTGGGGTGGACTGATAAATATCGTTCAGCTGTGCACCTTCCCAATTTAATTTCAGGTGTTTTTTAATACCTGAATAACCGGTTTTCAAAATATTGCGGGTATTGCCCAATATAAATGGCAATGACCCTGAAATGTTCCAGTTAAAATCTGTTTCCTTATTCAGATAATGACTTCTTGAATTTGGAAACTCACCGGTTTGAGTAGAATTGGTGGCATTCACCAAGACATACTCCCCATTAATCATACGAGGGTAAAGGTCTCTGCGAATCACATCTTTCTCGTTCCTTTTGATTCCGGTACGGGCCACATCCCAGTCCAGTTTTACTTTGCCTAGCTGGTGCTGAAAGCTCAGCTTATTTTGCAGGAGGTCAAGAAAACTTGGCAATACCGTAATCCTTTGATTTGGAGGCATCAGCCCGATTTCTTCCGAACCGATATTGTCCAGGTAATTGTTCATGATACGGGTGATGCTTTCAAACTTTCGGGTATAGGTATTTCTCAAACTGATTCGATGGTTTTTCAATTTCAAACCTGCATTCAATAAACCGCCAAGACTGGTATTGAAGTTATAATCATTGCCATAGTTATTGAATCCCGGGTGGTAAGTACCTCTCCTTAATTCAGAAATTTCTGAAATATTTTGTGTGTTCCGATAACTTAGGGAACCCAGCACACCAAAAATACTCGAGCTATCCGTATTGTTGACCCGACCAATAGTGAATTGGTAATTTTGAGCCATGGCCGCTGGTGTTTTGTATAAGGTGAGGTTATCATTGGTAAACAACCTGCTCTGCGCAAATTTATCTTCTGCTCGCTGCAGATCCGGGCGGTTAGAAGCCAATGCAGGCGTATACTTCAGGTCTTTTGGAAAATCCCTTCGGCCATCATCAAAGCCCAGAAAATCATACTTTCCACGTTTTGGCGAATAAAAATCTTTCCCTATACTCTGATCGTTGACCCCGGTTCCAATGGAAAAACTGCTGAAATTCTGATCGGGAATATCTTTGGTATTGATCTGTACCAGGCCACCGGCAAAACTGGTGTTCATATCCGGAGTAATGGTTTTGCTGACTACCACATTGTCAATCAGATTGGAGGGAATCAGGTCAAAGGCAAAAGCTTTTCTTCCCACCTCTGTACTTGGCAATACAGAACCATCGAGGGTAGCCGCATTGTAACGTTCCCCCATCCCTCTCACCACCACATATTTATTGTCTATTGTAGAAATGCCGGAGATCCGCTTTATTGCCTCCCCAAGATTGCTGTCGGGAGTTCTGCCAATTTGCTCTGCACTGATGCCATTGCTGATTTCTGCCGCGTTACGCTGACGTGCCAGCAGCCCATCTGTGGAGCTTTTTTTATACCCTCCCGTGATTACTACGCCAGCCAATGTTGCTGAACTAGGTTTCATACTAATCGTTAATGGTGTAACAGTTCCGGATTTAATCACTACATCTGTTATTCTCCGGCCCTGGTAACTCACATAACTGACTTCTACGGTATATATTCCCGGCTCCAATGAGATAGTAAAGGACCCGTCAACTGCTGTGCTCACCGACCTGTTCAGTTCTATAATTTTTACTCCGGCGCCCGGTAAAGCTTCTCCTTTTTCATCCAAAATTTTACCTGTTAATTGTCCTGTTTTTACAGGATCAGGTATTTTGTACAATAGAATCGTTTTGGCATCAGCGATTTTATAGGTCACCCCTGTGCCTTCCAACATTTTTTTCAGCACCTGAGTGAAGGATACATCTTTCACATCAATACTGATGCGTTTTACAGATTTAAAAATTGCGGGGTTGTAATTGATCACACATTCTGCCTTGTCTTCCAGAGCAAGGAATGCCTTTTGCAATTCCACATCCGACAACTTAATGCTGATTTTATTGTTTAAAACTTGCTGTGTATGGGTATTTCCCAAAACAGGTTGCATCAAAGCAGTCAAAAGAACTGCCGTCAGCAGCAAAAAAGAGGGCGTAATTTTATTAAAGTATTTTTTTATTAAAGCGTATAGCATTACCTTCATGGATTCAAAAAGTTTTTTAATTTTCAAGAGTTACAAAACATTTTTTTGGAACCGTCCTGTTACAGCAGGGCGGTTTATTTTTTACAGGAGCGTGTTACTTTACTGCCTCATTCGCAAGCCTCCCCCCATAAAGTAATTGTTGTATTTTGATCGTTAAATTGGTAGTGTATTTTACCAGCGCTCATCAGCTGGAGCTGTCCGGCGATCTCTTTAATCGTGTTATGCTGAAAAGTAGCGTTGAAACGGCATTTTAACAAGGATGGGTTCTTCACCTTAAAACTGATATGATAACTTCTTTCCAATTGCTGAATAATGTTGCTTAAGGACTCGTTTCTGAATACAAAACGATTGTCTGTCCATGCATTCACTGCTGCTGGAAGAAGCTCATTCAAGCTAAATTTGTCCGCGTTCAGCTGATAGACCAATTGCTTACCAGAGGTAAGAAAAGACAGGTGTTTTAATCCATTGACATTCGATGCAGAGACGCCGACTTTACCGGTCTTTACACTGACGCTAAACGTCTCCTTTCCTGGATAAGCATCCACATTAAAGGAAGTGCCCAAAACCCGCGTTTGTAAAGTCCCGGCATGTACAATAAAAGGACTGTTAGGGTCTTCTTTCACTTCAAAAAACGCTTCTCCTTCCAGATAAATATCGCGGAATTTGCCCTTTTCAAAATGCCCGGCAAAACTCAATTTACTCCCTCCATTTAAATAAACCACAGAGCTATCCGGAAGTACGAGTTTTAGTCTTTCTCCATGTTTGGTAGATTTAGTTAAAAGAGCGGTTGCTCCGGCAGCTTTATGATCTCCTGTTTTCATAGCATACCAGGCCAGCGAAACGGTACAAACCAGGAATAGAGAAGCTGCATATTTTAACCAGGAGATGTGACGCTTTTTTTCTTGCTCTTCTTCTCCGATTTTATTCCAAACCGATTGAAGTTCTATCTGTGCTGCCAAAGAACCATCCCTTAGTGGGACATCTTCGGTCCACATTTCTAGGGTTGTTTCTTCAAAAGAATCGTTTAACAGCTCCTCTTTACTTAGGAAGGCAAACAATCTTTCTTCCTGCGAAGGACTGGTATTTCCTTCCAGGTATAACTTAAATAAATGCTTAATTTCTTCGTTAGTATTCACTTGCTACAATTAAAAGGCAGAAAATTCTCTGCCTGTCTAATAGTATATATCCCGCCTGGAAGTCAAATGTCTAGTCGGTATTGAAATATTTTTCATATATTGACACAAGACACTGAGCAACAATGACATTAACCACTAACCCTTAACAATCATGGTCTTGCTGCTTGTATTTATGACTATAATCAGATAACGATGAAAAGATGGTATAGCTTTTTAATTTTAGCCTTATTTTCTATGAATTTAATGGCTCAAACCGGCAATAATGCGAAACAAGATGTGGTTCAAAAAATTGATGGTGAGGAAATGAAAGGTAAGGTGATTAAAATTACCGACAGTGATGTCACTTTTGTTTATGCCGGAGAAACTGCAGAATACGTCATCAAAAAATCGGAAATTGCCCGAATTGTACATGCGAGCGGCAGGATTGAGAACATTAGCCAACAAAACAGTCCTGCACAAAACCGTCAGCAGGATCAGGTAACTATGACGGCCTCCTCAGCAGATCATCACAATAAGATTGCGATTCTCCCCTTTAACTTTCTCATGGACAATCAACCGGGCGCTGAGGCCATCGGTTATAAAGCGCAGGAAGATGCCTACGGTTTTCTATCACAGCATTCGGCGGGATACACCATTCTTGATCCAAGAACCACCAATGCCCTGTTAAATAAAGCCGGGGTAACGAAAGACAAAATGATCAATTTTACGATGAAAGAGATTTGTGATATCCTTGGGGTAGAATATGTAATAGATGGTTCTATCACACAAAACAAGGGTTATCAAACCAGTTCCAGCAGCGATGTTGCCAGCACTAATGTAAAACGTAATGATAACGATAAGGTAAAAGGTGTTTCCACTTATGGCACTACAAACAGCAATTCTGTTCAGCGATATGATGTTTCAGTGAGTCTCCATATTTATATGGACAATAATGCCAGCATCTATAACCAAACGCATAAAGCTTTCCTAAGCAATACGGATGGATCCTACAGCAGTCCGCTGGAGTATTTATTGAAGAGAACTCCTTTATATAGGAAATAATATGAAAAAGGTCATCCGAAATTAACCTCAGTATTTCAGAATGTCCTTCTATTTAAATCTTTTATAATTTGAGTATTCTGAGATGGTTTCCATTGGCGCAATCTGCCCTAAAAATTTAATCATTAAATTCAGCTCCTCACTTACCAGTTGATAACCGCAGTGCACAAAACTGGCAGCCAAACCAATACCGTTTCTGGCGTATGAATCTTAAAATACTGTCGGATATGGCTCAATGATTTTGCCATGTGACTGTGTACTGTATTTTTTGAAATGTTGAGTTCATTCGAAATCCGCTCATAACTTGCACCTTCTTCCCTGCTCAGCTTAAACACTTTTTTACTTTGGGGAGGCAAGCTCTCGATGGCACTTTCTGCCAGCTGGCGATAATCTTGCAGGTCCATAAAACTGGCCACGGGATCATAGGTATGTTCCTGTTTTGAAAGCTCATTTTGATAAGTATCAGCTTTTGCTTTCCGCTGGAATTCTTTGTACACCAAATTTCTGGTGATGGTTAATAAGAACGCATCAAAGTCTTTGCTTGCATCCAGCGTATGTTTGTATTTCCATAAACGTACGAATACCAACTGCGTTAATTCAGTGGCGGTTTCGGAGCACCTTACAAAGCGATAAGCAAATTGATGGATTTTACCTTTATAACGATAATACAACTCGTTAAAGGCAGCAGTGTCACCTTCGCGGAGTAAAACAACTAATTTTTCAAGCAGGACCTTATCTAACTGTTTCAAAATAATTGAGAATTATGAGTGATGCGTTTTTCTATTTCGAAAGTACAGCACTCATTTTAACTCAGTATTAAGCTTAAGTCAAATATATATACCTATCATCATCAATTTACCGATGTGTGAAAACGATGCTGTTTTCTGCTTTTTGCTGATGTGTATCAGAAAAAACCATTGCATTTCCTGGTCCACTCCCATTTTCTTGTTGGAGTAGGGAAGTTTTGGAACCTCTGCCGGCCAGCGCTGCAGGTTTTAGGAAGCCAATCTGATCCAGCGCAGCTTTTAACAGGGGATCGTTTACATCGCCAAAGGGCAAAAGTGGCAGCTGATTCAATTCATTGACGGCTACATCAGGGGGAATACCGTTCTGATAGCCTCCCTGTCCATTGGCATTAAATAATTTATAAATGATCGGGTACATTTCCCAGGCTACCTTTTTTGGACTGCGCTGATCTTCAATTAAAAAACTGGCTTCATCTTTCCCGAGCGTTTGTGCACCGACTACTTTAACCTGAAGGTAAGGCTTCAGGTTATTGACGACCAATTCTGCCGCTGAGGCCGTTCCAGCTGTTGTCAATATAAACACCCTGCTCAAGCCTAGATTAAGCTGCAAGACTGCTTTAAAATCGATGATGGGTACATCAGCGGCTGCAGTGCCAATAGATTCATTCCTGCTGCCTCCATTTTTATTTCCTTTGTAGGTAATAAATGGGCTTTCTGCGGTTATTCCTGCCGGAATCATGGCGCAAAGTCCCGCTGCTTCTGACACCTCCCCACCAGAATTATACCGCAGATCAATGATCAAATCCGTCAGGCCTATATTTTTAAATTGAGAAAATATGGGCAGTATTCCATTCAATGTTCCAGCCGAAAAATCATCAAGATAAATATACCCGATATGCTGACCGCCGCTTTCCAGAATTTGAGAAATTGCAGGCTGTGCATAAGGCGTTAATCCAGCAATTATGTTCAGTTCTCGATCTTCGGAAAACACTCCGTCCTGAAATTTAGCTAAAGTCAATCGGCAGCTTCTCCCACTGATCAGTTCTTTTTCCAGGATCTGAATGCGGTCCTTACTAAATTCCTGCCCATTAAGTTTGCGGATGTAATCTCCTCTTTTCAGGCCAGATCGTTCTGCCGGAGATCCCTTTAAGACAGATTTGATGACACAAAGGACCTTTTTGCTTGCAGGCTCTTCAAATATGGTATAATCATAGCCGTATAAAGCACGTGTGCTGATAGCAAAAGTACTGGCATCACTAGGCAGGTAAAGCCAGGAGAAACGATCTGCGGAATTCCTGATGGAATTAAAAAATGCTGGTGGAGCTTGTTCAAGTGCTGCTGTTTTAGGCAGCGCATCAGACCAGTAATAATACTTACGAAGGCTGTCTAAGATCCAGGTATTGATCTGTTCATTGCTCCCTTCGGGATAGATGGGCGTAGATTTATCCTTTTTACAGCTCATCAGCAACAGGAGCATTACCAAACAGGAAAACAGGCTTTTAAATTTCATAGGACAGCGTTAACCCTACAAACTTAAAGATGCAGTATAAACAAATTGTTAAGCCAGCAGGCTAAAATCATTACATTTGAACACTCAAATTATAGAATCATCTGAATTTAAGAAACATTGGAGGCAGCAGAAATAGGTTTAAAAAAATTCCGTTTGTGAGGTCTACATCAGCTTGATCGCGGATGGCAAAGGCATGGCTTACTTAAAGCGCTGATCTTTTAAGCGCTATTCCATAACGCAGTAACTCTTCGGAATCCCTGTTGATTTCTTCCTCAAATATCATCCCTAACTTCTCCAAAAGGCGAATAGAACGGACATTGTCTTTTAAGCTAATGGCCAGCAATCTCGGGTGGGCAGCGAGAACTTCTGGTGCTTCCAGTAAGGCCGATGCAGATTCATAAGCATAGCCTTTCCCAGCGTAACCTGGCAAAAAAGCAAAGCCAATATCATGGTGTGCTAAGTCATCTCTTTTAATGATTGTCAAAACGCCGACTGGGATTTTTGAACCTTTTAAACGAACAACCCGATAGTTGACAGCCGGATCATTTATGATTTTGTGAATGTAACGTGCTGCATCCTGTAGGTCATGCACATTTCGCTCGCCAATAAACTGCTTCCAGCCTTGCGTATTGAGCAAGTCCAGTATAAATGGAGCGTCATTTATACTCAGCGAATCTACGATAAGACTGGAAGTAATTATCGGCTTCATTTAGGTTATTTTTTAGGATTAAAAAGTTCAAAACCTTTGTACAAAGCGTTGTGTAATACATTGGCGTGGTTCCCTTCTGGGAAATACACAAAATGAACTTCTAAATTAGTCGTCTTTAAGGTTTCTGCCAGCTTTTTCGCATCACCTTCCATTACTGCTCCTTCTTTCCCTACTGCAACATAAACTTTAGTCTTTGTAGCTGGCAATGATTTCAACAGCTCAGGTGCTTTAGCGAGCAGCGATTCATTGTCCCACCATAAACTTGGGCTCACAATCATGTATTGGTTGAATAATGCTGGCGATTTCAACAATATTTCTGTCGCTAATAGGCCGCCTAAACTTTGGCCAATCAACATTTTACTAGAATTTGTTTTATAATTTTTCTCGATATAAGGCTGCAGCTCTTTTCCGATGAAACTGATGAACTTTTCCGAATGGCCGGTGGTTGGATAATCTTTGAGGTCCGCAGCAATAGTAGTAGGAAAAGTGTAATCTCTTTTTCTATCTACGTTAGCAATACCTACTACAATCGCAGCAGGCATAGTTTCCGTCATGCTTAAAAACTGAGTCAGGCCGGCAACATGTATAAAATCTTCATTTGCAGAACCGTCCAACAAGTAAATTACCGGATAAGTTTTTGCAGAATCAGGATGGTAACCGTCCGGTAAGTAGACATTTAGTGTTCTGCTTTCGCCTAATACGTTCGATTGAATTTTATCTGTCCTTCCAATAGAAAAAGGACTGCTTTCGGTTTTCTCGCTGGTGGTTGAAGTCGTTGTTGTTGAGCTGGTGATGGTAGTGGTTTTCCGGGCAGGTTTCTTTTGCTGCTGGGCATTGGAATCAATGGTCGTAAAAAGTCCCAAAATCATTAGGGAATAAAGGTATTTCATAAATAGGTTGTTTTTTCAAAAATAGGAATCATTTGACACAAACAAACCGCATTCAATGATTTATTGTGATAATTTGCAACGTCTTATTTACAACCTTATAAATGGAAACAACAAAAAAAATTACTGTCATTGGCCTTGGAGGTGTTGGCGGTTACTTTGGATTTAAACTGGCACAATATTATTCAAATCAGCAGGAAACGCAGATTTCTTTTGTAGCCAGAGAAGAAACTTATACTGTCGTCAAAGAAAATGGTTTGACCTTATTGTCGCCAGAACATGAAAACCAAATCGCCCATCCAGCAGAAATCTACTCAGACCTTGCTGTGCTCCCTGCAGCAGATGTGTTCTTGATTTGTGTCAAAGAATATGACCTGGAAAAGGTTTGTCTGGAGTTAAAAGACAAGATCCAGGCAGATACGCTAATTTTACCTTTAATGAATGGCGTAGACATTTATGAACGGATCAGAAAGGTAATCCATACTGGAATTGTACTTCCTGCCTGTGTATATGTGGCTGCTCATATCAAAGAAAAAGGAACCGTAGAACATAAAGGAAATGCGGGTAAAATTGTGGTTGGAAATGACCCAAAACACGCGGACTATGATGCACAGGAACTAATAGATTTAATGAAATCTGCGGGTATTGACATTGAATATAAGCAGGATGCTTTACCTGACATCTGGACAAAATTCTTCTTCATAGCCAGCTTTGGATTGGTTTCTGCCCGTTACAATCAGTCGATTGGAGAAATCAATGAGTTCCCGGGATTGCGGGAACGAGCGACCTTGATTATGGAGGAAATTAAAGCAATTGCCGACAGGAAAAAAATCGATATTCCAAGTGACATTATAGAAAATACATTTCAAAAGGCAGCTACTTTTCCTTACACCACTCCTACTTCATTGCAACTGGATATTCAATCCGGAAAAGAACATACAGAACTGGAATTATTTGCCGGCGCGATTATGGATTATGGAAAAGCATTGGATATTCCTGTGCTGGAAAGCACGAGAATTTATGAAGAAATAAAATCAGGAAATATCAATTGATATTTCCTGATTCCTAATCCAGTATTCATCAAAAGAGAATTAAGCCTTATCTTTTGATGAATACTGATTTTTCTGATGAGTACTGAATGATCTTTTGATAAAATTCAAAAAAGCCGATTTGTAAGCCCGTTTGCAAATTAAAACCCTGCAGCAGCGGGTCTTTTCCCCTTCACATTGATGATCGTTCTACTGATTACTGGTTGAAGCGCAATCAGCACAATAGCAAACAAACAAATTGCAGCAATGATTTCATAATAGTTTACACAATACTGGAGAAATGCTTGCTTTTGGACCGCTTTATTTAAGAGTCCGACTGCAACTTTTGCTGCTTCATCTTTTAACATCCCATGACTGGACAATGCATTTTGATAGCCGGTTAATCGATCAGCAAAACCCAAATCAAGTACAGTTAATCCGCTCCTCATGTCATTATTATGGCTTCCTCTAAAATACAACTGAAAATAATTCATTAAGGCCAGACTCAAGCTGAATGACGAAAAACGCACCAATACCCCTACTGATGCTGCAGATTGTCCCATTTGAACCGGGACCGCTGATACGATAAACATCACGATTGGTGACATCACCATGCCTACTCCCAGACCCTGCAAAAATAGCGGGAGGATAAAAGTACTGGCATCCGCTTCTGTTGCAAACAGAAAGCACATCAGCGTAAAAAAAACGGCTAATAGTGCAAAGCCAGCAACCCATAATACCCGCAGCATTTTTTGCAGAATTAAGAAACGAATCGCAATATAGGAGCCCACAATAATCCCTAAAATATTAAAAATCATGAGTTCATTTGCGTGTAAGGAATCCATTCCCAATACCGTGATGAAGTAAGTACTGGTTAAGGTAAAAGCACCTCTGATTAGGTATAAGATCACTAAAAAAACAATTCCAATACTAAAATTACGATACTTGAATACGGAAAGATCAACGGTAGGACGCTTTAAAGCTTTTTGTCGCACAACAGACAGGACTGCTAAGCTGAGGATGGCCAATATACTGTAAACAATGCTCTGGTCTTCCAGCCAATCTTTTTGCTGGCCGTAAATTAACACATAAGCGATCAGGATCAGCATGACAACAAACAGTAAAAAACTAGCCCAATCCAATTGATATAAAGGTTTTTTACGAATCAGGTGCAGGCGGTTTAAAATTGAGAACAGCAAAGCTGCAGTCGGTAAAAAGCAAAAGATAATCGCTTTATACAAAACATTGTATTCAAAATTCTCCACCAAAGGCGCGGCAAATAATGCCGTCACTGGCGATACGCACAGAATCATTCCATAAAATATGGTATACCCTACTTCTCTGGAATGCTCCGATTTTAATCTTCCAAACAATAGCGTCAGACAAATGCTCGTAATGCCGCAATTGACAATTCCCTGTAAAAATCTAAAAGTAAAAACCAGCCATATTTCCCGGGTATGGTAACAGCAATAAGCGATCAGGATTTCGAGAACAATACAAATCAAGAGGTAATCTTTGGTAATGATACGTTCAAAAAAACGACGTTCTACCCCTGCAAAGCTAGCTACTGCAGCATAAAATAGCAATAAGGAAAATTGCACATCTGCAGGTTCCATGCCATAATACCCGGCTGCTGCTGCCCCATCTGCAGTAGATAAGGCGAATAACAATACCGAAGATAACAACAGTAATAGAATGCTCAGTTTGATGAGCCATTCCGGAACCCATGATTTAAAAATGGGCAGTGATTTACTCATGGTCTTTTTTAATGTGAACGGTTGCGCTCATTCCAGCGTTTAATTTTGTTAAGGAGGCATCAGCACCTTCCAGACGAATTCTTACCGGAATACGCTGTGCAATTTTCACAAAATTACCCGTGGCATTATCGGGAGGTAATAAAGAAAACCTGGAACCTGTTGCGGCAGAAAGAGACTCTATTTTCCCTTCAAAGGACTGGCCTGGAAAAGCGTCTACTTCAATAGTTACCGGTTCTCCGGCATACATCTTTCCGATCTGGGTTTCTTTAAAATTCGCAATTACCCATTTTCCTGCGTCTTTATCCACGATATAGGCAATGGTTTGTCCGCTTTGCACCAGTTGTCCGGGTTGAATCGTTCTTCTACCCATTTTACCGTTATAAGGGGCTAAAATCACGGTGTAAGAAGTATTCAAATGGTTTCTTTTTAACACCGCATCTCTGCGTTGGATTTCAGAAACGAGTACTTCCGATTGCACTTTAATATCATTGGTTTTAGAAATTGCCGCAGCATAGTCTTCTTGAGCAGCGTTGTAATCTGCTTGTGCCACCTCCAGCATACTTTGCATGCTTTCTAACTGCTGACGAGTCGCTGATTCCGCCTCAAATAATTTTTTATAGCGATCATAATCGGCCTGCTGCTTCCATAGTTTTGCTTTAGCAGCCGCAATTTTCGACTTACTGGCACTTGCGAGCGTACTGGCCGTCTGCACATTGCTCTGTAACACGGAAACCTGTGCTTTTGCATTGGAAAGTGAAGCTGCCGCTTCCTCTTGCTGCACCGTATAATCACTGTCATCAATCACAACCAGCGTATCTCCCTTTTTAACGTCCTGATTTTCGATATAACGAACAGATTTGATATATCCACTTACCCTTGCAGTTACCGGATTAATGTATTCTTCTACCTGGGCATCATTGGTTTCTTCATAACGTAAATAACTGAAGACCGTTTTACCTCCCCAGATCAGCAAAACGACCATCACTACAGCCGCAATGACCGTCGTGACTACTGAAATTCTTTTATCTGTTTTATTTTGTGTTTGCGTGTTCATATTATAGGTTACCTACGGCTTTTTCTAATTGATAGTATTGTATTCTGGCATTCACTTTTGCCGTTGTCAGTTCAAAACGGGATTGCAATAGCTGGGTTTCTGCATCCAGTAAATCCGTCAATAAAGACAACTGGTTGAAATAAGTATTCTGTACAATTCGATAACTTTCTGCAGCTTGTTTAATGTTTTCATTTGCCACTTCTATTCGTTTCAAAGACTCCGTATAACGGATATAGTTTTCCTGTACTTCCTGACGAATATTGTCTTTCACTTCTTCGTCTTCTACTTCCTGCTGATGCAGTTTAATCTCCGCCACTTTGACCTTATGTTTATTGGTATAAAGGTTAGAAATAGGTATTTTCAGTTTGATACCGGCCATACCATTGCGATATGGAGCAAGTGCATAAGGATAAAACTGGATCTGCGGATAGGCCAGCATATACTCTCCGAACAAGCCAACAGAAGGAAGGATATTAGATTTTACCTGTTTCAATTTCAACTCCCCAAGCTTTTGTTCTTTCTCAGAAATCTGCAGCTTAAAAGAATTCGATTGTCCGGCTGCAAGGTAATTGGCGAGTCCTTTGATTAAAACCGGATCAGTTTCCTGATCAGAAATGATAGGTATTAAAGGTGTATTATCAGCTCTGCCAATCAATATATTCAGCTTTTGCTCTGCAATATGGATGCTGTTTTCAATTTCTGTCAGCATCATTTTTTGTTTTGACAAACGCAGTTCCGCACGCAGCACGTCGCTTTTAAGAACGGTTCCATTTTTATACAGGACATTGATTTCCTGCAGTTGTTTCTCCCTGTCTTTAATGTCTTGCAGCAGCAAATTCTGATACGACTGATTGCGGTAAACATCATAGAAATACACCGCAGCCAGGAAATGGATTTCCTGTTTATTCAGGTTCTTTTTGGCGATGGCCAGCTCAGTTTCTGTCTTTGAAGCGGCGATTTCACGGTTGGTTTTACCCCCATTGTAAAGGTTCAGGTAAGCATCTCCGGATATTTTATAATACTTCGGCTCTACCGGAAATTGGGTTGGCGTATGAAACAAACCATTTTCATAAATGGGCATTTTAAAGATATGTGCCAATACCCCATTTGCCGCTATTTCTGGCAGCCTTTCCGATTTGGCCACTTTAATTCCTGCTTCGGAAGCCAGCACATCGAGCTGTGTCATTTGTATTTTCCTGCTGTTGCTGTCTGTAAGCTGCCAAACCTGGCGGATTGAAAGTGGATTTCCTGGATCCACAGGCCCTTGTGCATGGGTAAAAAGAGAGGATAAAAGAAGGGTCATTCCGCCGAGGAATGTTCTTTTATACGAGCTAAAATTCATATATATTATTTAATGCTACAAATTTCGGCTAAGAATTCTTTCTTTATTTTATCTAAAGTGACATATATTTGTTCAAACCAGCCACATGGATCATAACAGTAAAGAAAGCCTCTTATCGGCTATAGATGAACAGCCAAAAAGTACTTATGTATGGCACAGCAAGTTTGAAGACCGGTTTCGTCACCACCAACACTTGAAAGGTCAATTGACTTATGTAGAGGGCGGGGTAATTTTTCTATATGCGAACGACAAGTCGTACTTTTTACCTGGCCGTCATTACCTATGGATTCCTGCGGGTGTTGCGCACCACTTAGAACACCGCTATCGCTCTGCGGTAGTAAGAAATATCTATTTTGCGCCTGATGGTTTAAATCAGGACCCTTTTTTTGATCGTATCGGCATTTATCCGGTGAACAATTTGTTATTGGAAATGCTCAAATATTCTGAACTTTGGAATGGAAATATTGCGCCAGGCAGCCCTCAATATGATTTCTTAAATACACTGAAAAACATCCTACCGGACATCAGTAAACATCCGCTTCCAATTGTGGTGCCGACTACAGATAATGAGCGCCTGCGTCCTGCTTTACAGTACATTCATCAGCATTTATCGGAAGATTTGACTTTGGAGCGCATTGCCGCAGCAACCGGTTTTTCTGAACGCACCTTATCGCGTGTTTTTCTCGCTTCGCTGGACATCTCCTTTTTTCAATACCTGAAGCTCGTCAGGATCACTAAGGCAATGGAAAAGTTATTAGAAAGCGATCTGACGATAAGTGAGATCGCTTATGAAGTGGGTTACGATAGTATCTCCTCCTTTAGTAACACCTTTTTCAAGATGACCGGAAGAAGACCTTCTTCGTTCAAAGCGCTGAAAACTGCCAGCCTCAGCACAGATGAGGGAATTACGCTGTAGGTTCTTCCGGATCTGGTTCGGTATGCAGTCTTTTTTGTTTCGGTCCTTGAGGCCAGATATAACAGGTAGACTGTTTTTTCCAACCCAGGCTTTTATAAAAATCGCCTTTACCTGGAGCAGCAGTCAGGTTTACGAAATGGTAATTGTCGCCTAGCTTCTCATTTAAGGTATTCACCAGGTATTTACCCAAACCATTTCCCTGAAAATCAGGATCCACAATGATATCTGCAAGGATGGCATAATACCTGCCATCGTCTATGGTTCTTCCAAAAGCAATCAGCTGATCATCTTTATAAATGAATAAAGTCCAGCTGCTTCTTCTAAAAGCGGCTTCTATGTCTGCTTCTACCCTTGTTCTCCAATCCACCTTATCAAATAACTCACATACGTAAGTCCAGTCGATCGTCGACAAATCAGGATTTATTTTGTAAGTCAGGTCGTTCACATCTATTTTAATCGGAGACATATTTAGCTTAAAGATTTTAATTGGGCACAAATATCAACAAATAATCCATCTGTATTTAATAGTTTAGATAATTGTGGAAAAATCAATTTCCTGGCTAAAAGGCCTAGTTATCATCTGCTATGCGCAACAACAAGATAATTACTTTATTCTAAAAACAAAAACAGGCCCATGGTTTTTACTATAGAGAAAAAGTGTTTATATTGCACCATTAAATTAACGCTCATGAATAAAATCAAGTCCATACTGTGCAGTCTGCTGCTCATGACTTCAGTCTACGTCTTTGCCCAGGAAAGCGGCAAAGAAATCAAAACTCCTAAATTTGGGAAGATAAATCCTACAGAATTTGACATTAAGCCGACGGGAGTTGATTCTGCTGCGGCTGGAATCGCCATCTTTGATATTGGACGTGGATGGTTTGAAATCAGTCCGAAAACCAAGGATTTTGTCTTTGTGTATGAGCGTCATTGCCGGTATAAAGTGATCAATAAAAACGCGTATGATCTCGCAGACCTGGAAATACAGCTCTATAATAGCAACGGTTACGAAAGTACCTTAAGTAGTCTGGAAGCCTGTACCTACAATATGGAAAACGGCAAAATAGTTCCTTACAAACTCAATAGCGACGGAAAATTCTCCGAGAAACAGGATAAGAATTACACCTTAAAAAAGATGACTTTACCTAATGTAAAGGAGGGTTCAATTTTAGAATTTAAGTATAAGGTGACTTCCGACTTCATTTTCACGCTGAAGAACTGGTACTTTCAAAAAACTATTCCCGTGTTGTATTCCAGCTACAAAATAAAGATCCCTGATTTTTTTACCTATAAAACCACAGCAGGGGGATTTGTTTTCTTAAACCCTAAGATTGTAAATTCCAATGAGTCAATCCACCTCCCAAGCAGCACGGAAAATGTGAATGTGAATGCTGTGGAAAGCACTTATATCGCTGAAAATGTGCCGGCACTAAAGCCCGAGCCCTTCATTACGACGCTAACTGATTACGTCAGCAAAGTAGATTTTGAGCTGAGCAGCATACAGTACCCTGGACAGATGGTAAAAAACTATACCAACACCTGGCCGAAAATCGTAAAGATGATTAAAGAAAGTCAAAAATTCGGCGGTTTTACAGGCAAAAGGAGTTATCAAAAAACCTTGGTTCAACAAATCATAAAAGAAGAGAAAAACACGGACAGCGTGGTCAATTTGATCTTCAACTATGTAAAGAATAATATCAAGTGGAATAACAAAACTGACTATTATGCTTCTGAAAGTAATCCGAGGTCTGTCATTGATAAGAAAACAGGAAATTCTGCAGACATTAACCTGACGCTCTATGCCTTGTTGAATGAGGCTGGCATTCCAGCTTCCCCAGTGTTATTAAGTTCAAGATCCAATGGTGCCCATTCGGGAACGCCGATGCTCAGTCAGTTTGACAATGTGATTGTGGCTGTGCCTGCTAAAGGTGAAGGCCATATTTTTCTGGATGCCATCGATAAAAATCATGTTCCAGGGTTGATTGCTTTCGACAACCTCAATCATGAAGGGCTGAAAGTAGATTTAGAAACTGAGGCAGGCCTATGGATACCAATTGAACAACCAGAAGTGAGTAGAAAACAGATTACTTATGCGCTGGTATTGGGTGAAGATCATAAATTGACTGGAAAACGCTACGCTTCACTTACAAATTATGAAGGCTTGGACTTTCGCAATACCTACCAGAAATCTATAAATGAAGCTGCTTATTTAAAAAGTTTCAAGAGCGGTAAAACTGGTTTGGCCATAAAATCATACGAACTGCTCAATGTAAACAAACAAAATGAGGACATTGTGGAATCTATGGATATAGAAATCGAGGATAACGTAGAAGAGGCGGGTAACCTACTTTACTTTATGCCATTACTTTATGATAGAACTACCGAAAACCCGTTCAAGCTTGAAGACAGAAAATTTCCAATTGATTTTGGTCATCCAACAGAAGAAATGTACCGCATTAACATTGAATTTCCAGCAGGTTATCAATTAGAGAAATTGCCAAAAAGCGAAAAGATAAACCTGGGAGATAATAGTGCTACATTTACGTTTTTAACAGCCTCAGAAGGAAACAAGTTACAGATCAGCAGCAAAATATCCATCAAAAAAGCATTGTACACTCCAGAAGAATATAAGGATATCCAGGATTTCTTCAAAAACATTGTGAGGAAGCAGGCAGAACAAGTGGTATTAAAGAAGATCTAAGGATGAAAAGAATAATATTGATGGCCATATTGGGTTTTGCCAGCCTAAATTTGACCGCCCAGGGAGTTTACGATGTGAGTAAAATTCCCGCAGCACTTTTAGAAAATGCACATTCGGTAGTTAGAAATGAGACGATGACCTATGAAGTAAAAAATATAGGCTCGGCCACCAGACAGTTTAAAGTTGCCATCACTATTTTAAATGAAAGTGGAGAAGGTCGTTCAGATTTTAGCGAGTTTTACGATAACTTCTCCAGTATCTCCAATTTAAAAGCAACACTATACGATTCGAAAGGCCAGAAAGTTAAAGAGTATCGAAATACAGATTTTAAAGATCAAAGTGCTGTTTCTGATGGTGCTCTATATGAAGAAAGCAGGGTAAAATATTTGCATTTCAGACATACCAGTTTTCCCTATACTATTGAATACAGTTATCAGATAGATTATAAAGGTTTGCTTTCCTATACTTCCTGGATTGCTACAAACTCTTTTGGAATAGCGGTTGAAAAATCGGAATACACCTTTAAAATTCCTAAAGAACTCAGTTTTAAGTATCAGCATAGCAAAGGGCTAAAAACTGATTCTAGCCTGGTCAAAGACAAGATGGAATACAAATGGTCCTGTATGGCGACACCAGCATTGGAATATGAATTATTAAGCACCGGGATAAAAACGGTTACGCCATGGGTTAGCCCTACCCCAAATCAATTCGAATATGACAATTCAAAAGCTAATATTGAAAATTGGAAAAATCTGGGCTCCTGGATATTTGAGCTGAGTAAAAATGGCCATACGCTTACAGAACCAGCAAAGATTAAAGTACAGCGTATTGTAAAAGATGCAGGATCTACAGCAGAAAAAATAAAATTATTGTATCAGTATCTACAGGAAAACACCAGATATGTAAGCGTTCAATTGGGCATTGGCGGGTTTAGACCAATCTCTGCCGAAAAGGTATCTGCAGTTAATTATGGCGATTGCAAAGGACTCTCAAATTATATGAAAGCCCTATTGGAAGAAGCAGGAATCAAATCCAACTTGGTTGTTATCGGTAACGGGATGCCTTCTCTGGATCGCAAATTCGCAAGCATGAACCAAGCGAACCACATGATCCTTTGTGTGCCCCTGGGAAAAGATACCACTTGGTTGGAATGTACCAGTAGCTATACTCCAGTAGGCTATATTGGCAAGGGAAACTCTGGAAAAACAGTATTACTGATAACGGAAGAAGGCGGAAAACTTGTAGAAACACCTGTACTTAAACCAGAGAGCAATTACATGAAAAGTAGCTCCAAAGTGCTGCTGCATGAAGAAGGATCCGCAGAAATCCAGATAGACAGTAAATATGCAAATGCACAATATGAAGATCAGTTGAGCATGCTGTTGATGGAACCCGTAGAACAGCGTAAAAGGGTGATGAATTCCTTCTCCATCCCAAATATGGAAATTAGCTCATTGAGTTATACCAGACCGGATAAGAACCTACCTGTGATCAATTCCAGTCTTCAACTAAAGAGTAGTCAGCTGATCACTAAAGGAGGAGACAAACTATTCTTGACCTTAAATTTATTAAATAGGATAGAAAACTCACTTACCGCTATAGAGCATAGAAAAACACCTTTTGCGGTGCCGTATGGCTACATGGATGAAGATGAGGTAGTTTATACTATCCCTCAGGGATTCAAAATTGAGTTTGCGCCTAAAGATGTAGCGGTAGACTCTGAATTCGGAAAATATACGGCAACGGTGGTGATCAAAGATAACACACTGACTTACCAGCGTAAGATCGTCATCTCTAATAAAACCTATCCTGCTGAGAAATACAATGATTACGTGGCTTTTCGTAAAAAGCTGCATCAAGCAGATAAACAAAAAATTGTCCTGGCTAAGCTATAGCAGCCAGGACAATTTTTATAAAAACGCTTCTTATTTCTTTCCTACAATGACTTTACTAAAGTCGGCAGTATTCAAATATTGATTGGCCAGTTGTTTCAGATCTTCTGGTGTGATCGTTTTCACTGTTTTGATATAGTTATCATAATAAGTGTAATCTAAGCCAGAGAAATAAGCATTTTTAAACTTATCTGCATGAGAAAACGCATTTTCTAAACTGCCTAACATAGAACCTAACATATAGTTACGTACCAGGTTCAATTCTTCTTCTGAAACCAGCTCTGATTTCAATAAATCAATCTCTTTCTCGATTTCAATCAGGGTGTTGTTGCAAACCTCCGTCCCAACTTCCGTAGCAATAAAGAAATAACCAGCATCTTTCAAAGAAACGATTGCGGAGCCAATCCCATAAGTATATCCTTTATCCTCACGGATATTGGCCATTAAACGGGATCCGAAATATCCACCCAGCAAGCAGTTCATCACCTGAAATCCAGGGAAATCTTTGTGTTTTCTGGTAATAGCCAATTTCCCCATACGGATGGCCGATTGGATCGCATCTGTTTTTTCAATCAGCAGTTCCTTCCCCGCTACCGGAGAAAAATCAAATTTATTGACTACAGATGACTCCTTATTGTTCCAGGTTTTTCCCAAAATACCATTCAAAAGATCAAACTCTGATTGTTCGAACTTTCCAGCAATAAAGATGGTACAGTTTTCAGGTTTATAAGCGGTTTTGAAATAGCTGAATAAATCTGCCTGTTGTATCGCTTCATAATCTGCAGCTTCGATGTTTGAACCATAGCTGGAATCTCCAAAGATGGCATTCGCAAAATGCTTCCTGGCTAGGAAATCATTCTTCTGCAAGCTTACCTGTAAAGATTGTTTTTGATTCTGTACATAAATATCGAGTTCCTGCTGAGGAAAAACACTCTCGTTAAGGATGGATTGCAATATTGGTAATACCGCAGCCAGGTGTTTATTCAAGGTATAAACTTTTACGCTCGACTGATCTGCACCATATTCTGTTTGCAGGAAAGCACCATAATAATCTACCTTTTCAGCAATCTCTTTGGCCGTTAATTTGGCTGTTCCGTTATTGATCAGGTGGCTCACGGTAACCGCTTGCAAAGGTTTGTTCTGGTCCCAGTTTACATTTTCAAAGATAAACTCAATACGTACCAGTTCCTGTTTACCAGCATTGATGGTAAATACAGGGATTCCATTATCCAGCTGCTGCTTTAGTGGCTGAATAAAATTTATTTCATCTACCTGTTTTGATTCAGGCGCTAATGTACGATTAAGCATCTTGGGCAGTTAAATAGTATAAAATTGAAGACTGTTCTTTAACGAAGGTGCGTTTTGCCACCTCCAAAATACGCGATGAAGTCACTTCATGGTACCTGTCGATCTCTGTGTTCAGCATATTGGCATCTCCTAATAACTCATAATAAGCCAGGTTCATGGCCTTATCTAAAAGGCTCATCTCTGCAAATACAATAATGGACTCGGACTTGTTTTTCACTTTCGTCAGCTCATCTACAGTCACCTCCTCGGTAGCAATGGCATTCAGTTCTTTCCAGATCGCCGCTTCTGCTGCTTCCATCGTCACCCCTTCTACCAATTTACCCTCAACAATGAATAAACCTTTATCTATGCTTCCGGTAAGGTAGGCATGAATATCACTGAACAATTGCTGTTCTTTAAGGAGGCTGTTGTATAATCTGGAAGATTGGCCCTGAGAAAGGATATCAGACATCAGGTCGTAAACCTGGTAATCTTTATCGGCACGATCCGGCATTTGGAAAGCCATATAAATTGCATTCAAAGGCACTTCTGCCACGACTGTCTCTTCACGCGCAGCAGTTTGCTGTGGTTCAACAGGAAGGTTTCTGTCGATTTGTTCCCCGGCAGGGATAGACGCGAACCATTTTTCAGACAATGCCTTCACTTCTTCAGTTTTCACATTTCCCCCAACTACCATAATGGCGTTCTTCGGGTGGTAATGTTTCTTGAAAAATGCTTTTACATCTTCCATTTTAGCATCTTCAATCTGCTTTAGGTCTTGTCCGATGGTTGCCCAGCGGTAAGGATGTTCTTTATAAGCAAGCGGTCTCAGCTTCAACCAAACATCACCGTAAGGTTGATTCAGGTATCTTTGTTTGAACTCTTCACAAACCACATTTCGCTGTGTTTCCAGGCTTTTCTCTGAAAAAGCAAGGCTCAGCATGCGGTCACTTTCCAACCAGAAAGCTGTTTCCAGATTTGTAGCTGGTAAGGTGATGTAATAGTTGGTGATGTCATTGCTCGTAAAAGCATTGTTTTCACCGCCCACTCTTTGTAAAGGCTCATCATAGCTCGGAATATTTACAGAACCACCAAACATCAGGTGTTCAAATAAATGAGCAAAGCCGGTTTTATCTTGTTCTTCGTCTCTTGCACCAACGTCATATAGAATGTTTAACACCGCCATAGGCGTTGTATCATCTTCGTGTACCAGGACACGCAATCCATTGGCCAATGTAAAACGGTTAAAATCTACCATATGTATATAAATAATCTGGCAAAGATAAGCATAAAGCAAAAGGGAAATGTGATAATAATGTGAAATAAAAAGAAAGGAACTTATGGTATATTTGCAGTATGAATACAGCCGAATTATTGCATAGGGCGCTAAAATTCGACTTTCTTACACAAGAAGAAGGCGTTTTTCTGTATCACCATGCGTCAACTGCCGAACTGGCCTATGTGGCCAATGAACTGAGGAAAAAACAAGTACTTAGCGGGAAAGTCACCTGGCAGATAGACCGTAATGTAAATACTACCAATGTATGTATTGCGAACTGTAAGTTCTGTAACTTCTTTAGAAGACCAGGACATGACGAAAGCTATATCACTGACATTGAAACTTATAAAGTTAAAATTGAAGAAACTTTCAGATTAGGCGGAGATCAGTTACTGCTGCAGGGTGGCCACCACCCAGACCTCGGACTGAAATTTTATGCCGATCTGTTTAGAAAGTTAAAAGAATTATATCCTGACTTGAAGCTCCATGCTTTAGGTCCGCCAGAAATTGCCCATGTGGCTAAACTGGAAGGTATTTCACATACGGAAGTTTTGAGCGCTTTAAAAGCAGCAGGAATGGATTCCTTACCTGGTGCAGGTGCAGAAATCCTGAATGATCGCGTGAGAAGGTTGATCTCCAAAGGTAAGTGCGGCGGAAAAGAATGGTTAGATGTGATGCGTGCAGCACACCAGCTGGACATCACTACTTCCGCCACCATGATGTTTGGTCATGTGGAAACCATTGAAGAACGCTTTGAACACCTGGTGTGGATCAGAGAAGTGCAGAGCGAAAAACCGGCAGATGCCAAAGGTTTCCTTGCCTTTATCCCATGGCCTTTCCAGGATGACGGCACTTTATTAAAAAGATTAAGAGGCATCAGCAATAATGTTTCAGGAGATGAGTACATCCGAATGCTGGCGCTGAGCAGAATCATGCTACCTAACATTAAGAATATTCAGGCTTCCTGGCTGACGGTAGGTAAAAATGTAGCTGAGCTATGTTTACATGCAGGTGCCAATGATTTTGGATCAATTATGATTGAGGAAAATGTGGTTTCTGCCGCCGGTGCTCCACACCGTTTTACAGCGAAAGGAATTCAGGATGCAATCAGAGAAGCTGGTTTCGAGCCTCAGCTTCGTGGTCAGCAGTACAATTACCGCGACCTTCCTGAACATTTGGAAGAACAAGTCATCAATTACTAAAGAACAGGTGATTAAAAGCAAAAGAAAAAAGGGAAGGAGCACTCGCTCCTCCCCCCATCTTAAACCTAAACAAATCCCTATGTTATTTAAGAAACCCCAAATAGCTTCACAATATCTAATACTTGCTGTGTAGTTAATGGCTCATCAAATGATTCTGAAGCGGCATTCGCAGTCACTGCGGCTCCGTTAATTCCAGTAATCGTAATTCCTGCCTGAATCACATTTTCTTCTCCGGCATACACTGCTGCTGCATTTGCAACACCACTATCATTACCCCCGGTGATCCATGGTTTAATAGAAAAACCATTCTGTGCACGCATGTAACGGATTTTCGCGGCATGACGCGCTTCTACTGAGTGAATATTCAATGCTGCTTCCAGCACGCCACCCTGCCCTACTAATGCTGGGGCCTGCCCTTTATAGGCACGAACTCCAGTATCTTCCAATGCCTGGGCAACGGCAAGAAAAATACCATAATTACCTGTTGCAAATGGATTTGGAAAAGCACCGCTTGCAGTCCAGTCATAACTAGGTTTAGCGGTAACTGCATCTGAACCAATCACTCCTTTTAAAAAGTTAACGTGTGAAGTTTCATGCGCAGAGATGATCCCAATAGCTGCTTTATCCAGCGTTGCTTGTGTAGACCCCGAGAAATCCGCACCACCAGTAGTTTTTAGTGCCTGAGTATAAAAAGCGGCTTCAAAATGTTCCAATGTTAAAGCAAATTGCAATACTGCTTTGACATTAGCAGGTAACGTACTTTGTCCGTATGCTTTGTTAAACATAGAACCGAGTGCCAATGGCACTGCAGCCAGACTTATTTTTTTTCCTACATTGAAAAATTCCTTCATTGCAGTTCTACGTGGACTAAAGCGTTCATACACTTCTCCATCTACTTTTTCAATTTCTTCTAATATATCGACGATATTCATGATGTTTCAGGTTAAGACTATAAATTAATCACGTTGATTTTTGTTTTGACAAAGCCACCAGCAATAGCCAGTACCGCTTTTGGGTCGCGAGAAGTTTCTAATCCGTTCACGGCATCCACGACTTCTATGTTAGAGAAAGAGTTTGGTGAAATTAGCTCTCGGATATAAGCCGCATGGCGTGCTTCTACAGAAACGATTTTACCAGCTAAGGTTAGATAAGTCGTACTTTTCAGTAATTTTCCAGCGCCATTATAAGCGGAAACCCCTAAATCTTCGAAAGCTTTTGCCGTACCCAATACACTGGTTCTATCAGCGAAATTGATTTTTGAGAAATCAACTTCCAATCCTGCGATTGCGGATGTGCCCAATGCATTTTTAAAAAATTCCCGGTGAGCAATTTCATGAAATTGTATGTCTTTAAAGTAAGCCAGTTCTGCTGCACTGATATTTGCATACGGTGTAGCAGCTACCTGAATATAAAATGCAGCCTCTAATTGCTCCAGGGCATAAGCATAATTTAATACTCCGAAATCATCTTTAAAATCAAGGGTAACTCCAGTCATCCCTCCACCATTATCAATGTTTTTATCTTTTTTACATCCGGCAGCGATCAAAGCGATGCCTGCTGCGCCTGCACCTGCAAATTGCAGAAATGAACGGCGTTGCAATGGAGCGGTAAGAATACTGCGTTCCTCTTGCAGCACTTCTTTTTCATCGTGTAAGTTTTTCATAGTTGTAGCTTTGAGTTAAAAAATCACAATTTTGCATCTGCAAATCATAATTTTAGTTTTTAGTTCAAAAGTTTATGAAACTTACCTGCGCAGGTTTTAGTTTTCTAAAATTTCTTAGGTTTTTATAGAGGCATTTACGGCAGAAATGAGTGCTTGGTTTTCAGACTAGTCAAAAAATATTCTTACATCCCTCATTTTTTTAATAAATTGACCCTATAAACCCCACACACGTGCTAAATACGATTATTGTTGACGATGAAGAATTTGCCAGGTCCTCTCTTTATTTCCTGCTTCAGGAGAATTGCGAGAACATTCATATCGCCGGAATTGCAAAATCTGTAGCCGAAGCAAGGCTGCTATTGAGCAATCACCAGATCGACCTGATCTTTTTGGACATTGCTATGCCCGGAGAAAACGGATTTGAACTGATCCCTCAGGCACAGCAGTATAATTCTCATGTGATCTTTACGACAGCTTTTGATCAATATGCGCTGAGAGCCATTAAAGCCAATGCACTGGATTACCTATTGAAACCTATTGATATCGATGAGCTCAAACTGGCCGTAGAAAAAGCGGGAAAATACATCGCCCTGAATAAAAAAGAATACAACAGGAATGAAAGCTTACAAAACCTGGCTGCGAATCTTTCAGACCGCTCTGAAATCCGGAAAATCAGTCTGCCGAATGGCCAGGGCTATTCTTTAATTGACATCAACGATATTATTCACATTGAAGCAGACAGTAATTATTCCGTTTTTCACCTGGCTAATAAAGAAAAAATCACCGTTTCCAAGGTCTTAAAAGAATATGAAGAAATTCTTCCTGAGCAGCAATTTGTACGCATTCATAAATCAAGTATTGTGAACTTAAACTACCTAAAGGAATACAATTCAAAGAATGGTGTAGAAGTACTTTTGAAAAATGGAGAAAAGATTGCCGTTTCCAGAAGACGTGCAAGTGATTTTGCGGAAAAAGTTAAATCCTATATCAGAATAGAAAGTGATAAATCTTAATATAAAAAAGGTGATAAGGCTGATTTACCCCCTTATCTTCTGTCTGATGGGCAGCGTTACCGTTTTTGCGCAAAGCACCTATCTGCAGCATTTTGACACCAAAGCCGGCTTACCCAGCAACAACTGCTTTTATACCATGCAGGACAGTAAAGGCTATATCTGGATCGCTACGGATGCAGGGGTGAGTCGTTTTGATGGGAAAATTTTCGAGACATTTTCTGTGAATGACGGTTTGCCTGACAATCAGATCCTTCAGTTAAAAGAAGATAAAGATGGCAAAATATGGTTCCTGGCTTTAAATGGTCAGCTCAGTTATTTTTTTAACGGAAAAATCTATAATGAGACCAATAACCAGCTATTAAAGCTCTTAAAATTCAATGCTGTTATTGTCTCTTTTTTCCAGGATAGCAAAGGAAGGATCTGGTTGGGTACCAATAAAAATACGCTGGTAATGTACAACGGCAAGTCGATCACGAAATATATTTCCGCAGACCACGATCGTCAGTTTATCAATGCCTTTGTCCATGAAGATAAACAGGGAAAAATATGGGCCATCAGCAATACCTCTGTTCGTGTCATGGAACAGAACACTTTTAAAGTTGTTCCTCATCAACACCTACCTTTATCTTATAAAACTGCCCTCAATTTACCGAACAAAACCTTAGCCTATCTGGATGAAAAAGGACTGAATATCCGAAAAGAAAATCAGGTATCATTGCAGGTAAAACTTAGTCCTGAGCTCCTGAATAATGATCCTGGATATTTCTATACCGATCAAAACATGAATCTCTGGATCAGTAATGCTGCAGGGATCTACCATGTGGAACCTAATGGAACAACCCAGCATTTTCTGAATAACATCGCTGCCAGCCAGGTGATCAAGGACGCCAAAGGGAACATGTGGTTTACCACTACCAACGGGATTTATATGCTACCACAGCAAAATGAACGCCTGTATGTCTTTAACAAGAGCAATGGCCTGAGCAGTGATATTGTAAAAAGCCTTACCCACGACGACCGCAACAGGCTTTGGCTTGGTCTGGATGAAGCAAAAATCAACATCGTAGACCTTAAAGATAGCGGGGTTAGTAAAATCGCATTGCCAGATCAAAAAAAATACAATATCATTAAACAGCTGGCTTTTGACTCTTTGAACCATGCCATTTATTTTGCTTCTGATTATGGCCTGGGCAGGATCAATGACATTTACCAGAACAACCGGCAAATCGATTTCCTGAAGGAAACCAATAACTCCATGTTTGTCATTAAAAGTTTTAGCATTGCTGCAGGAAAGCAACTTGCGTTGGCACTCTCCTCTGGAGTAGTGATTATTCCAGATCGGGAACGAAGGTTTGAATTCACCTCCCTGTCCTTTAAGCAAGGGGAGGATTTCTTTAACAACCGCTCTTACCGGGTGTTTTATGATCAGGCACAGCAACTGTGGTTTTCCAATGTGAATGGCTTATCGCAATTCTCTAATGGGATATTGACCAATTTCTTTGTCAAACAACCGCTGTTAACGAAAAGAATCAATGACATCCAGGAGCTTTCCGACCATACGATTGTATTGGCAACAGATGGGAATGGCCTGATTTTCATGAGAAATGGCCGTATTTTAAAAGTCATCACTCAGGAAGATGGACTGGCAGATAACATTTGTAAAAGGCTATTTGTAAAACACGACCAGACCTGGGTAGTGACCAATAACGGCATCAATAAGATTGATTTCAAAAATGACAAGGCGGTCGTAGAATCCTTTGGTTTTACCAATTCCCTACTGACTGATGATGTCAATTGTTTATTTATAGGAGATAAAAATGCCTATTTTGCAACCAATAGTGGCCTGGTTTATTTTGATGTGAATTACTCTATTCATAAAAATGAAGCGCCAAAGGTTTACATCACTTCTGTACTGAACAACAAGAATAAACTGGGCATGAACCACCCGGATCATATATTGGAGCCTTCGAATAACAGCATTACGTTCTTTTACAGTGCCATTGATTTCCAGAATAAAAACATTTTATACCGGTATCGCCTAAAACCTGATGCACCATGGACCGAGACCCGGAGCCGCAGGATTGAATTCTCTAGTCTTGAACCAGGAGCTTATGTTTTTGAACTCTCTGCAAAATCCAATAACAGTAACTGGAGCAGTCCAGCCAAAGTAAGCTTTGTGCTGAAAGCTTATTTCTGGCAAACAACCTGGTTCCTCGTGCTGGTATTTTTACTTGCAGGACTCGCTTTTTACAAGTTGGCAGTAGTGGTTACACGCCGGCAAAAAAACAAAGAACAGGAACAGCTGCTCTTAAAGAATAAAATCCTGATGCTCGAACAACGTGCTTTACAAGCGATGATGAACCCCCATTTCGTATTTAACGTGATGAATTCCATCCAGCATTATATCAACACAAAGGACACCAATTCTGCCAATAAGATCCTGACAGGTTTTGCAAAGCTAATCAGGAAGAACCTGGAAATCTGTACCCGGAGTTTCATTACACTCGAAGAAGAGCTGGATTACCTGGAGCTTTACCTGAGCCTGGAAAAGAAAAGATTTGGAGATAAGCTGATCTATCAAATCCGGGTAAGTTCGGCCATAGACAAGGAAGAAACGATGATTCCTTCCATGATCCTCCAACCTTATATTGAGAATGCGATCTGGCACGGCATTATGCCTAAAGAAGAAGGTGGTAAAATCGACATCCTCATTGACTTAAAAGGCCCCGATCACCTCATCATTAAAATTATAGATGACGGGGTAGGAATTGAAAACTCTTTGAAAAACAAAAAAGGAGAA
Source organism: Pedobacter polysacchareus (assembly GCF_019802255.1). Lineage (GTDB taxonomy): Bacteria > Bacteroidota > Bacteroidia > Sphingobacteriales > Sphingobacteriaceae > Pedobacter > Pedobacter polysacchareus. The sequence continues at coordinate 416,259 of NZ_JAHYSS010000006.1, forward strand.
CACCAAAGTAAGGGACTGGACCTGACTAAAGAACGCATCCATCTATTGAACCAGGTAGAAGCAAATCCTATACAGATTAGTGTACAGCAAACTGGCTTATCGGGTACATTTGTGTCCATTTCTATCCCTATGTATCCGTAAATTACCGTTTACTCAATTATAAGTACCACTTACTAAGTAAAAAGAATTGATATCTAAATTTGCACTAAACTTGTTATAGATATTAAAGCAAACATAGTTTGTAAAAAGCGTTCTTATAGAATTGATCAAAGATATTTTACCTAACCTAAAACTATATCTCAATTCAGGTTTCATTTGTGTGTTAAAAAATGGTAAAGCCTCAAACTTTACCATTTTTTTTTGCCCCTGATTTTCCGCAGCAAATTCCAGTCCAGTCCAGTCCAGTCCAGTCCAGTCCAGTCCAGTCCAGTCCAGTCCAGTCCAGTCCAGTCCAGTCCAGTC
>NZ_JAHYSS010000006.1:416820-666603 GCF_019802255.1 Pedobacter polysacchareus
TCCAGTCCAGTCCAGTCCAGTCCAGTCCAGTCCAGTCCAGTCCAGTCCAGTCCAGTCCAGTCCAGTCCAGTCCAGTCACAACAGCTTTTTGAACTGTTCAAGTAAGTGATATTTTTTTTAAATAATAGAACTTAAGCTGTTTTATGGAACAGTGTAAAACGCTTCGCGTCTCCTATCCTTTGAATGGTTGGTGGATTGGAAATGATGACATCATCGACTGTGTTTTTTGTCACAAATACCCCAGCACCGATAATATTGTTATTTCCGATAAGGACATCTTCTTTCACAGAGGAATTGATTCCTAGGAAAGAATTATTTCCTACCATCACATTTCCGGCCAGGATATTACCAGAGAGCAGCACATTATGCCCAATTGTGGAATGGTGACCGATACGGGCGCCAATTAACATACAATTATTCCCAACCGTAACAAAAGGCTGAATATCACAGCATTGATCAATAAAAACATTTTGACCGACTATTAAATCCGGCCAAATATTTGCTTTTGAAGAGATGTAATTTGCAAAACCATATCCAGCTTCCTTTACTTTATAATAAAGGTTTTCTCTGGCACTATTTCTACCTATTGCAATATGCATTACGTACTCTTCTTTCGGATATTGCTCCATCACCTGATCAAAACTAAGGATCGGCAATCCGAGCATCGTGGTACCAGGCTTGGGAACGTAGGCTTCATCTACACAAAAAGCGGCCACTTCATGAGGACTATCATTAATAAAAGAGTAGCAAATAAATTCTGCCATTTTTCCAATTCCGTAAATAACAACTTTCATAATTTTATGTCTTTTATTTGAATATGCCAAATAAAGGTATGTTAAAATGGGCGTAAACATTACACAAATTGTGTTATTGAGCAACAGGTTTACAATCAATTAGCCAAAGAAATCGGTTTTTAAAATCAGTGATTAAATGGCTTATCTGAACATATTTCCCACACTTTCCAGGAAAGCACTCTTATTTAATAGATGGGATGGATCAATGTTCGATTGTAAACCCATTTCACATTTTTAGTCTTTTAGATTTACAATTTCAGTAGCATTAAGCTTACAATTGCTAGTTCTTCCCGGCTAAAAAAAAATCCAGTGCCCCCCTTCCCTTTTATTAATTTTCAAAAAAAACATAATTCCATTCGAACTGATCGCGAAAGTATTTAAGCATCACCACTTTTATCAAATCAGGAGAATTTCTTCTGCAATTACGGACGGATTTCAATAAAAATTATACTGCCAGGCAACCTATAATTTCATTGATTTTTTTTTAAAATAACTCTTCCCATAAAAATTTTTTATACTAATTTTGATGCACGAAAAAATCAAATAAACGCCGTTGTTTATATTTAAAAAGATTTTTTGTAATTTTAACGTATCAATACAAACCTTACTGAATTTATTTTTTTGTAATGAAAGATCCAAAAAAACCTACTAGCAAAAGTTCATTAGTTGACCCTGAAACTGACATCGATGATTCAAGTGAAGTAACCGGCAACAAGAAGTCGTATCAAGATGAAGACGACGACTTTGACATGCCTTTAGATGATCTGGATGGCTTCGATAATTTCAGTGACGACGATGACGACGATTATTAAAGAACAGTACATAGTATCTCTTTAAGCATCCCCTATAGGGATGCTTTTTATTTTAATTCAGCCCAGCATACATGCAGATTATACCCGTATCCGATTCAAAGACAAAAAAGGAATTTTTAAATGTGGCACGTTTTCTTTACAAAAATGATCCCAACTGGATTTGTCCGCTGGATAATGATATTGAGCAAATATTTGATGCGAAGAAGAATACCTTCTTTAACCACGGAAAATGCGCCCGCTGGATTTTAAAAGATACTGCTGGTCAAACCATTGGCCGGGTTGCTGCTTTTATCAATGACAAAAAAGCACATCAATACGAGCAGCCTACTGGCGGCATGGGCTTTTTCGAATGTATAGCTGATCAGCATGCGGCCTTCCTCCTGTTTGATACTGCAAAGCATTGGCTGCAGGAACAAGGCATGGAAGCCATGGACGGCCCAATCAATTTCGGGGAGAATGATTCTTTCTGGGGTTTGTTGGTAGAGGGCTTTACACCACCTTCTTACGGCATGAATTACAATCACCCATACTATCATGACTTTTTCAAAAACTATGGATTTGAGAAGTCTTACGAGCAAATCACCAATCACCTTGCCGTTAGAAAGCCTTTTCCTGAGCGCTTTACCAAAATCGCCAACTGGGTAGCCAATAAGCCTGGTTATACTTTTGAGCATTTCTCTAAAAAGAATTCTGAAAAATATGTACAGGACCTGATGGAAATCTACAATGACGGCTGGCAGGATTTTGAGAAGTTCGTTCCCATTAAAAAGGAAACTCTACAGGAAAGCTTTAAAAAGATGGAAACCATTATGGATGAAAAGCTGATCTGGTTTGCCTACATCAACGGGGAACCGGCCTCTTTTGTGGTGATCATTCCTGATGCCAATCAAATGATCAAAGGTTTTAACGGTAAATTGGGCTTAATTCAAAAGTTGATGTTCCTTTACAAACGCTGGGTTGGCGTCAACAGGATGCGTGCCATCGTGATGGGAACCAAGAAATCTTTCCAGAAACATGGATTAGAATCTGCACTTTTTATTAAACTTAAAGAATATGTGCTGCCTTTAAATCAATATGATGAGCTGGAATTGAGTTGGGTAGGAGATTTTAACGACAAGATGCTGTCGATACACGAAGCAACAGGTGCCACTTTTGGCAAACGACACCTGACGCTACGTAAAATATTTTAATAGCAAGCCTATCTTTCGCGGATTTCCTCATAAAGATCAATCACCTTCTTTTGGAGTTTAATGATCTCTTCTTCCCTCAAAGCAAGTTTATCTTTAAGGGCATTAATTTCTTCAAAATTAAGGGACTGTGGGTTTTCACCTTCTTTGGAGATGATGTCCATCGTCGATACCTGGAATAGGTTAGCAATTTGCTCTAATCTGGAGATGTTAATATCTGTAATACCAGTTTCTATTTTTGAAAAGGCAGGAATTGAAATATTTAGACGTTTGGCCACTTCCCCTTGGCTCCAGCCGTTCTTCTGGCGTAATTGTCTAATGTTTTTTCCAATGATATTCATGTGATAAATTTAGGTGTATTATTCTAGTTTCTACTTGATGTTAGGTAGTAGTCAACTCACGTGCCAATTTCACCAAATCTAAGCCACCAAAATTACCAGAGCTCATTAGTAATAAATTTGTGTGATTAAAATTCATACTCATAAAGTAATCTTTTAATTCGTCAGAATTATTAAAAAACTGTAATTCATTACAATTAAACGCATTTTGTACATCAAATTTGCTAAATGGTTTAATCTTTTTATGTTTAAAAGTTTCTTCATCAATGTATACAATTGAACAGTCAGCTTGTTTCATTGTATCTCTATATTGTGCTAAAAATTCTTTATTCAAACTACTAAATGTATGTAACTCTATACACGCTACCAATTTCCTTTCCGTAAACTGTGTTTTCACAGCTTCTATAGTCGCTTTCAGCTTTGAGGGGGAATGGGCAAAGTCTTTATAGACGTTCGTATGGTCTTTTTTGATCAATACTTCCAGTCTTTTTGCAGCCCCAGTGAAGGAAGAAATTGCAGCATTAAACTGTTCATTATTCAGACCTAAAGCCTCGCAAACTAAACGTGCCGCATTGAGGTTCATCAAGTTATGATTTCCAAACACATTTAACTCGGTGTGTTCAGGTAAAAGATAAGTTACACCATCTTTCAATTCATGCTCAGGAATCCCGTATCCTATTTTCTGTACATTAGCCGTAGACCTTGCCACCAATTGATTTAAATCTTCATCGGCAGTACAGTAAATCAATTTTCCTTCCGGTTGAATGGTATCAATAAACAATTCGAACTGACGGGTGTAATCCTCAAAAGTTGGAAAAACATTGATATGGTCCCAGGCAATTCCACTAATTACTGCAATATTTGCTTTATATAAATGAAATTTTGGTCTCCTGTCTATTGGGGAAGCCAGGTATTCATCGCCTTCAATAATGATGAGCGGAGCTTCGTCTGTGACTTTTACCATCGTATCAAATCCCGCCAGCTGCGCACCTACCAGGTAATCAAAATCGCGGTGGTAATAATTTAATACATGAAGAATCATAGAGGTAATGGTGGTTTTACCATGGCTGCCACCGATCACTACACGAAGTTTATCCTTAGTTTGCTCATAGATATATTCCGGGTAAGAGTAGATTTTAAGACCTAATTCCTGAGCTTTCAGCAATTCCGGATTATCCAGTAAGGCATGCATACCTAAAATTACGGCATCCAGATCCGCTGTTATCCTACTGGCATCCCAGCCCATCTGCTCCGGCAAAATGCCATGTCGGGCTAATCTGCTTCCTGAAGGTTCAAAAATAACATCATCAGAACCTGTTACCTGGTAGCCTTTTTTATGTAAGGCAATGGCCAGATTGTGCATGGCACTACCGCCAATTGCTATAAAATGTATGCGCATATTACAATGATAAAATAAGGTACAAAAAAATACCGCCGAAGCGGTATTGATCTTTAATCTTTTCTAAACTGGGCAGCAACCCATTCTCCTATTTTTTTATGATCTACATACCTGATCTGCAAAGCTTCACAGGCTGTTTTAATCATATCCAGATCTGGACTTTCATAAAAGCCACTGAAGAAAATACTTCCTCCTGAGGCCAGAACACCAGCATAAGTAGGGATTTGGTCCAATAGAATGTTTCTATTGATATTTGCCAGAATGATGTCGAAAGTTTGCTGAGGAATGGTTTCCTTACCACCGCAGGCAGCGGTTAAGTTGGTAATACCGTTCAGCTCAGAATTTTCTAAGGTACTCAGGTAACACACATCGTCGTTATCAATCGCGACCAATGATGCTGCGCCTTTTTTAGCCGCCAATATGGCAAGAATCCCTGTTCCGCAGCCCATATCCAGGATATTTTTCCCCTGAACATCTGTAGACAGAATATATTGCATCATCATGGTAGTGGTTTGATGGTGACCGGTACCAAAAGCCATCTTAGGATCAATCACAATCTCATATTGATATTGTGGCTGAGGTTCATGGAAAGTTGCCCTTACATAACACTGCTCGTCAATAATCAGAGGTTCGAAATTCTTCTCCCACTCCTCATTCCAGTTTTCTGCAGCAATCTCTGTAATGTCGTACGTAATTTCCAGTTCTTCTTTATAACTGTCCAGCACTTCTGTTAGATTTTCTAACGAGTAACTGTCCAGGTCAATAAATGCGGCAAAGCCATTTTCGGTATCTTCAAATGTATTAAAGCCAATCTCCGCCAAATCACTGATCAGCAAATCCTGCTGATATTCTTCTATCGCTGTAAAGCTGAATGTTACCTTGATGTATTGCATTAAGAATTGAAAGTTTTAACGATGTCAGTAAAGTCTCTTGATTTCAATGAAGCACCACCGATCAATCCACCATCAATATCCGTCTGAGCGAATAATTCTGCTGCATTTTTCGGGTTACAGCTGCCACCATAAAGGATGCTGGTACCTTCTGCGATATCAATGCCGTATTTAGTAGCGATTTCAGCACGGATAAAAGCATGCACTTCCTGTGCTTGTTCAGAAGAAGCGGTTAAGCCTGTTCCAATTGCCCAAACTGGTTCGTAAGCGATCACAATTTTAGCAAAATCAGCAGGTTCTAAACCAAAAACGCAATTTACCAATTGAGATTTAAGGACATCAAAATAACTTCCGTTATTTCTTTCGTCTAAAGTTTCACCAATACAAAAAAGTGGCGTTAAGCCGTTTTGTAAAGCAATTACTGTTTTTTGAGCCAATAACTCATCTGTTTCCGCGAAATACTGACGTCTTTCTGAGTGTCCGATGATGACATATTCACAGCCTACAGATTTAATCATCTTTGCAGAAGTCTCTCCTGTATAAGCGCCGCTTTCGTTTTGGTGACAATTTTGAGCACCAATTTTAACCGTTTCACCACCTAATTGTGCCAAACTGTTTAAATGAATAAATGGAGAACAGATGATGGCGATTTGGTCACCTTTTTTCTCATCTCTTACCATGTTCACGATTTCTGAGAATAAAGATACCCCTTCGGCATAGTCTAAATTCATTTTCCAATTTCCGGCAACGATTTTTTTTCTGGTCATAATTTTTATTGTTTTAGCGCCATGAAGCTAAGATAAAGGCTTCAATTCTGCTGTTTTTTTAGTGATAATTAACTCCTATATGACTTAGTCAATTCAAATACAGCGGTTAATATATTTCTTTCTTTCTCATCAAAAGGCAAGTTCCTACGTATAAACACCTGTTCTGCAGTTTCAAACATTTTTTCGAGGCGGTAAGTTTCAAATCCTTGTGCCCCACCCCATGAAAAATCAGGAAGGAAAGTTTTAGGGAATCCGGCACCAAAAACATTGGCTCCTACGCCTACAACTGACCCGGTATTGAACATGGTATTGATGCCGCATTTTGCATGGTCGGCCATGATCATTCCACAAAATAACATTCCTGTTTGCCTGAAATCATCCAGGGTATAATCCCAGATTTTCACTGAGGCATAGTTATTTTTAAGGTTCGAGTTATTGGTATCCGCACCAATATTACACCATTGTCCCATTACAGAATTGCCAAGATAACCTTCATGACCTTTAGAGGAATACCCCCAGATCACGGCGTTATTGATTTCTCCTCCAACCCGGCTAAATGGACCTATGGTAGTCTGTCCGTAGATTTTCGCCCCCATCTTGACTTGTGAATCATGGCAAAGTGCAAAGGATCCACGAATGTGTGCCCCTTCCCAGATCTGGCTGTTTTTACCAATATAAATTGGTCCGCTTAAGCTGTTCAATGTTGCACACTCCGCTCCTCCGCCTTCTTCTACAAAGACTTCTTCTCCAAGGATCACGTTAGTACTGCTTAATATTGCGGAAGAACGACCTTTTGTCAATAAACTAAAGTCTTTTTTCAGTTCTATATCATTGTTTTTAAAAATATCTTCCGGATGGAGGATTCTGATAATTGAAGCGCTATAAGCGACTGGTTTCAGCGCATTCAGCTCCTCTGGAGAGGTCCCAAAAGGCGCCCGGTAAGCAATCAGCAAATCTTCTTGTTTTAACACTTCACCATCACGCAAACGATCTATTGCTTCCAGTAAGCCTTCATCAGGACATACCGATCCATTGATGGACAAGCTGGCACTTGGCTGTGCTGGGTATTTAACAGAAAGATAAGGAATGGTCAGAAAGCCGGCAGTGGCATTTAAATGCCGCTCCCATTTTTGAGCTATGGTTAAAATTCCAACACGGAGGTCGGCAACCGGTCTTGTGAAAGATAGCGGACGTAAGGATGCCCAGGCATTATCATCAAATAAATTGATTTTCATAAGTAACAAAAATAAAAAAAGTCCCGAAGCAACAGCACCGGGACTTTAAAATAATTACTTTTTTTGTAGAATTACTTCTTAGCGTAACGAGTTTTAAATTTATCGATACGACCAGCTGTATCTACTAACTTCATTTTACCAGTATAGAAAGGGTGTGAAGTATGAGAAATCTCTAATTTGTATAGAGGGTATTCGTTACCATCTTCCCATTTGATGCTTTCTTTAGTATCTACACAAGATTTCGTTAAGAAAGAGTACTCATTTGACATATCTTTAAATACTACAAATCTATAGTTTGATGGATGCAGATCTTTTTTCATGATGCTTTTATATTATTATTTCCTTATTTCTCGCTTATTTTTAAGGTTGCAAATATCCTAAAATTATTTTTCATTAGCAAGGAAGTCTTGAAAAATTATCTACTATACTTTTTCCGGGTCTCAATTTTCTCTTTTTGTCGCCTTAAATAGGCATCAGCAATGACTTCAGCGGAAGGGAGTTCGGAATTACTGATCAAAAGGCTTTTTAATTTCTCCTCATCTACGTCTGTCCGGTACAATATGTTCATCATTTTGGAGATGTCATTGTCGAGCAGGTAGGCAAAAGCCTGCACCAATCGTTCCCTGATCTGCGCTTCTGTCCAGATTTCCTCAACTTCAAAGTCTTTCCCGACGATACTGCTCAATGCTTTTAAATCTTCCATCCTTTTATAGCGGTTTAATCTCTTGACACAGTTCTAACAATACGCCGTTTGTCCCTTTCGGATGAAGAAAACAGACCAGTTTATTGTCGGCACCCAGCTTAGGCTGCTCATTCAAAAGCACAAAACCGTCATTTTTTAACCGTTCCATCTCCGCCAGGATATCTTCCACATCAAAAGCAATGTGGTGAATGCCCTCCCCTTTTTTCTCGAGGAACTTTGCAATCGGACTTTCCGGGCTGCTGGCCGACAGCAATTCAATTTTATTGGGTCCAACCTGAAAAAACGCAGTATTTACGCCTTCAGAAAGCACCGCTTCTTTTTTATAACAAGCAGTATTTAATAATTTCTCATAAAGATCACAGGAAAAATCCAGGTCTTTTACAGCGATCCCAATGTGCTCTATCTTTTTCATAATTGCTTAAACGGTTAGAAAAATGTAAAAATGCAGGTTTTACCTATACGGTCATAGCTATTATTTATAATTGTTGGCATTCTTTTTTCGTACATTTGTCTATTATTAAGAATAATTACATACGATGGAACTTCCTATTTACTTAGATAACAATGCAACTACTCCTCTTGATCCAAGGGTATTAGAAGCGATGCTACCATATTTCACCAACAAATTTGGTAATGCTGCCAGCCGTAACCACGCTTTTGGATGGGTGGCAGAAGAAGGTGTTGACTACGCTCGTGAACAAGTGGCGAAACTAATTGGCTGTACTGATAAAGAGATCATCTTTACTTCAGGTGCTACAGAAGCAGACAATTTAGGTATCAAAGGAGTTTACGAAATGTATCAGGACAAAGGTAACCATATCATTACCGCTACTACTGAGCACAAAGCAGTTTTAGATGCTTGTAAACACCTGGAAAAACTAGGTGCTAAAGTAACTTACTTACAAGTGAAAGCTGATGGTCTAATCGATCTTCAGGAACTTGAAGCTGCAATGACTGAACAAACGATTTTAGTAACCATCATGTATGGTAACAATGAGATCGGCGTAATTCAGCCAGTTAAAGAAATATCTGCTATTGCTCATAAACATGGTGCATTATTCATGACTGATGCGACACAAGCTGTAGGAAAAATCCCTGTAGACGTAAACGCTGATGGTATTGACTTAATGGCATTTTCAGCACATAAAATGTACGGCCCTAAAGGTGTTGGTGCATTATATGTACGCCGTAAAAACCCAAGGGTTAAAGTAACTGCACAGATTGATGGTGGTGGTCATGAGCGCGGCATGCGTTCAGGAACGTTAAATGTACCTGGTATCGTTGGTTTAGGTAAAGCATGTGAACTTTGTCGTTTGGAGATGGATGAAGAAGCAAAACGTTTATCTGCATTAAGAGATAAATTGGAAGGCGCTTTATCCCAAATGGAAGAAAGTTATGTAAATGGTAACACAGAACACCGTTTGCCTCATGTAGCTAATATTTCCTTCAAATATGTAGAAGGTGAAGGCTTAATGATGTCGATGAAAGACCTTGCCGTATCTTCAGGATCTGCTTGTACTTCTGCTTCATTAGAACCTTCTTATGTATTGAAAAGCTTAGGTCTTTCTGATGATTTAGCGCACTCTTCTATCCGTTTCGGATTGGGTCGTTTCACGACTGAAGAAGAAATTGATTTTGCTATTGAGCACACTAAAGCAGCAGTAAATCACTTAAGAGAACTTTCTCCACTATGGGAAATGTTTAAAGAAGGAATTGACTTAAGTAAAATTGAATGGGCTGAGCACTAAGCTACACCCATTAATAAACAATATTTAAAATATAATCCCCGGAAACGGAGATTTGGAGGAAAACAAAATGGCATACTCAGAAAAAGTAATGGAACATTATACCAACCCTAGAAATGTTGGTACTTTAAATAAAGACAGCAAGAATGTAGGAACAGGATTAGTTGGCGCACCTGAGTGCGGTGACGTAATGCGCCTGCAGATTGAAGTAGATGACAACAATGTGATCACAGATGCAAAATTCAAAACCTTTGGTTGCGGATCTGCAATTGCTTCTTCTTCTTTAGCTACTGAATGGTTAAAAGGAAAAACTGTAGATGAGGCTTTGACCATCGACAATATGGACATCGTGGAAGAATTGGCTTTACCGCCGGTAAAAATCCACTGTTCAGTATTGGCTGAAGATGCGATCAAATCTGCAATCAACGATTACCGTATTAAAAACGGTATGGAGCCAATTGCAATGCCTAAATCTCATCACTAATTTCAATCATAGTTTGGCAGGCAATTTGATTTGTTTTGCTAAACTTTAATTTTTAAAACGATGATTACGATAACCGATAAAGCAAAAAGCAAAATTGATCACCTGATGCAAGATGCGCAGATGGATGACACTTATTTTTTGCGCGTCTCTGTAAAAGGTGGAGGTTGCTCTGGTTTATCATACAATTTAGATTTTGATAACGAAGAAAAAACCGGAGATCAGTTTTTCGAGGACAGAGGAATCAGGATCGCATTAGATATGAAATCCTTTCTTTATCTAGCCGGTACTGAGCTTGACTTTTCAGATGGTCTAAACGGAAAAGGATTCAATTTCCATAACCCTAACGCAAGTCGTTCCTGCGGTTGTGGCGAGAGTTTCTCTGTTTAATTCCTAAACCTTATTGATATAAAAGGGCACTGATGTGCCCTTTTTTCATGAACTGATTTTTTCTTAACAAAGAAAAGTTTATCATTGTTCCTCCAATCAAACAAAATAAATTACCATGGTAACATTTAATGAGTTTTCTACCGTCCCAAGTCTCTTGAGAAATGTGGTGGAAAACATCCATAAACCCACCGAGACTTTTCTCATTCATAAGAAGAATGCAGACTGGGAAGAAATCTCATTTGAAACCACACTGAAACGTGCAGATGCTATAGCTTCATTTTTCCTCGACAAAGGAATTGTAAAAGGTGACCGGATGGGCTTAATGATCGAAAACTCTCCAGACTATGTTTACTATGACCAGGGGATCCAGCAGATTGGTGCAATTAACGTGTCCATCTACCCTACGCTATCTGAACAGGAAGTCACTTACATCATCAACGATTCAGGAATCAGAGCAATTCTGATCGGCAATCCTTTTCTATATAAAAAAGTAACTAAAATAGCCGAGAACTGTAGAAATCTGGAATATATCATCCCAGTTTTTCCAGATTATCAAAAGATTGCTTTGCCGGAAGGAATGAAGGCAGAAATCATTCCTTTTTCTACCTTGCTGGAAAGCCCGGTAACTGAAGAAAGACGTGCGGAGATTACCCGCATCCGGGAATCGCTGCGCCCTTCTGATACTTCCTCGCTAATTTATACCTCTGGTACTACAGGCACCCCAAAAGGAGTAGTCCTTTCGCACAACAACTTTGTACAAAACGTAAAAGTTTGTTTGCAGCAAATCCCAATTATCGACGAAACAGAAACCTTTTTATCTTTTCTACCCCTATCTCATGTGTTTGAGCGTACGGCAACGTACCATGTTTGCTGTGCACAAGGCTGTAAAATTGCTTACGCACAAAGTTTAGAGCTACTGGCCAAAAACATGGCAGAGATCAAACCGACCGTCATGAGCTGCGTGCCTCGCTTATTGGAAAGAATCCACGACAAAGCCATCAAAAGCGGTACAGCTGGAGGTGGGTTAAAGGCAAAGATTTTCCTTTGGGCTTTGGACATCGGACAGCAATATCGTGCGGAGAAAGAAGCAGGCAGAAAACCAGGCTTGATCTTATCAGCTAAAAAAGCAGTTGCCGAAAAACTGGTATTCAGCAAAATCAAGGAAAAAACCGGTGGACGATTAAAATTCATGTTATCCGGCGGTGCTGCACTACCTAAAAATGTGGGTGAGTTTTTCGGAAACCTGGGCATTAAAGTGCTGGAAGGTTTTGGTTTAACAGAAACTTCGCCTGTTATGGCGGTAACGGAATACGACAGACAAGTATATGGTACCGTTGGCCGTGTGATTCCGGGTATTGAAATTGGCATTCAAAACATAGAAACTAAAGAAATCATCAATATCCAAACGCATGAAACCTTCCAGGAGGATTTTGAATGCGCAGAAGGAGAAATTATTGTCCGCGGACATTGTGTGATGCAAGGTTATTTTAACAAACCTGCAGAAACCGCAGAAGCCATTGATAAAGACAATTGGTTCCATACCGGTGACATTGGTCGTTTTTACAAAGGAAATCTCCAGATCACCGACCGCTTAAAAAACATGATCGTCAATGCTTACGGAAAAAATGTATACCCTACTCCGGTAGAAAACATTTACCTGAAAAGCCCTAAAATCGAGCAACTGTTTCTTATTGGTGATAAAAGAGAGTATTTAACGGCGATCATTATCCCAAATAAAGAAAGCTTACAGGAAGAGTTCCAGCTTACAGAGGCCTTTTTCCAACAACCCCAGCTATTTATTGAAGATAAAGAAATCGTGGAATGGATGGCGAAAGACATCAAAAAACTCTCTAATGAGCTGGCCAAGTTTGAGCGCATCAAAAACTTCAAAATCAAAAGAAACCCTTTTAGCATCGAAGATGGAGAGCTTACGCCAACGATGAAAGCGAAAAGAAAAGTCATTGAAAGCAAGTACGCCGCTAACATCGACGAGATGTATCAGGAAGAAGTGGAAGCAGATTAAACCTCATTTTAGAACAAATGTGAGATTAATGCCTCCTTTAATCGTTTAAAAACCTCACAAATCACTATTTTTGTGAGGTCACAGAATTCTGTGAAATAATCAGCATAAAATAAACCTTTTCCGGCATGATGCCGGACAGATCACAAATATGAGTACAGGACTATCAGAACAAGAGTTGTTGCGTAGAAATTCGCTAAACCAACTTCGTGAATTAGGGATCGATCCCTACCCTGCTGAAGCATTTGAAATCAATGCCCATGCCGCAGATATTTTAGCTAACTACGAAAGAGATAAGACTGCATATAAGAACATTAGCATTGCAGGCCGTATCATGACCCGCAGAATTATGGGAAGTGCTGCCTTCGTAGAATTGCAAGATTCGACAGGAAGAATACAAGTTTATTTAAAAAGAGACGAGTTGTGCCCTGATGAAGATAAAACCCTATACAACACCGTATTCAAGAAGTTATTGGATCTGGGCGACTTTATAGGCGTAAAAGGCTATGTTTTCACTACCCAGACTGGTGAGATCTCTGTACACGTTACAGAATTTAAATTGTTATCAAAATCCTTAAAGCCTTTACCAGTAGTAAAACGCGATGAGGAAGGAAATATTTACGATGGTTTTACGGATCCTGAATTGCGTTACAGACAGCGTTATGTGGATCTTACGGTAAACCCTGGATTCAAACAGATATTCATCAACCGTTCAAAAGTCATCAATACGATGAGAAACTACTTTGATGAACAAGGATGGATGGAAGTAGAAACTCCGATTCTTCAGCCCATTCATGGTGGTGCAGCGGCGCGTCCATTTACGACACACCACAACACCCTGGATATGCCTTTATACCTGCGTATTGCAAATGAGCTTTACCTGAAAAGGCTAATTGTAGCTGGTTTCGACGGCGTTTATGAGTTCGGTAAAATGTTCAGAAATGAAGGTATGGACCGTACCCATAACCCAGAATTCACCTCTATGGAAATCTATGTAGCTTATAAAGACTACATCTGGATGATGGCCATGGTAGAAGATTGTCTGGAAAAAATCACAGTGGCAATTCATGGAAAAGCAGAAATTGAAGTGGGTAAACACAAAATCAATTTCGAAGGTCCTTATGAAAAACTAACCATGTACGAATCTATTCAGAAATATACTGGAATAGATGTATCAGACATGACAGAGGATCAGATCAAAGAGGTTTGCAAGAGTCTGAATATTGAAGTAGATGCTTCCATGGGCAGAGGAAAGCTGATCGATGAGTTGTTTAGTGAGAAAGTAGAAGCCAACCTGATCCAGCCAACTTACATCACGGATTATCCTTTGGAAATGACGCCATTGGCTAAAAAACACAGAAGTAAAGAAGGCCTGGTAGAAAGATTTGAGCTGTTTGTAAATGGTAAAGAAATTGCCAATGCCTATTCAGAGCTGAACGATCCTATTGATCAGAAAGAACGTCTGATCGATCAATTGAAACTGGCTGAAAGAGGCGATGATGAAGCAATGGCCATGGACGACGATTTTATTCGTGCATTGGAATATGGTATGCCTCCAACCTCTGGTTTAGGTATTGGAATCGATAGATTGGTCATGTTAATGACGAACCAGTCGACCATCCAGGAAGTTTTATTCTTCCCTCAGATGAGACCAGAGAAAAAAGCAAAAGTAACTACCGATGAAGATTTCGTAAAAGCTGGCATCCCGACTGAATGGGTTCCGGTGATCAGAAAGATGAACATCAATACCATTGAAGAGTTGAAAGCAGCGAACCCAAACAAGGTTTTTAACGATCTTGGAGGAATGCGCAAGAAAATGAAGCTGGAATTAACGATGCCTTCAAAAGAGGCAGTTGAAGCTTGGTTTGCTTAACAAACACATAACATAAACTTAAAGGCTTGCTACAAAATATGTAGCAAGCCTTTTTTAATTTTAGACATATTTAAAACCTAGAAAATATGTACAGCTCAAGTTTAGAAATCACAGACAACGAATACTGCATCAAACTCAACAAAGAAGATTTTGACTTGACTTTGATCCGTCAGCTGATCACCAGAATCCAGTCGGAGCAATTGTTCTTCAGCAGAAAGAAAGATGATATGGATGATGATATCATCAGCAGAGCCAATCAAGACAGCTATGAGAATTTTGACAGACTGAGTGAAAAATAAAAAGCCACATTTTCATGTGGCTTTTTACTCATTTCTTTAATATTTTCTACTTGTACCTTACTTGCTGCTGTCTGTCCATCATGCCCATCTGATCTTTCATCTGTTTGATCTGATCAGCAAGTAATTTATTCTTATCGGCTTTTTTCGCTTCTGCTAAATACATCTGCGCTTCTCTTTTATTTCTCTTTCCCATCGCAATTCCCGCAAGGCTTAATTTAGCCAATGCGATGTTGTGGTCCATAGTCATTCCTAAAGTAAGTGCTTTCTTAAAGTACTTCTCAGAAGCCATTGGCGCTTTTCTGGATTCAATTAAACCGATCAGCAAGTTGTAATAACCGTGCTGTGCTCTAATCAATTGTTTTTCATAATCAGTGATTCTTCTTAAGAAAACTTCCGATTTAGGCATGTTGTCTTTTCTCAAATACCACTGCGCAAGCAACATATTCTCATTGAAGAAGTAAGTTACCAGGATTAAAAGACTGATGAAAAATGCTAAAATTCCCCATCCCCATAAACCGAAGACCATCAGGGCGATGGCCCCTCCTAACACTGCGAAACCTATAATAAGGCGAACTATATTTGGCATATTCCTTTTAAATTATTTTTTGCAAATATCGTGTTTATATCACAAAAAGCAGATTTAATTTATAATTTCAATAAAGAAAAGGAGGATGCTCCCGATCAGCCTATAAAACCAACCCAAATCTGCGATGAAAAAGTTAATTACCTTTACGCTACTATTATTTGCTATGACAGCCAGTTCACAAGAAATCAACAAGAAAACAAAAGATGCTGCCGGGAATACGACAGGATTGATCAATATCTGCAGCAGAGCGGGTTTACAAGCCCTGCCAGAGATGCAGCACAGGTATGACGTCGAATATCCAGCCTATCAGCCGGACGCAAATACGATCATCGCCTTGCAGCCTTTGATGAAAGATAAAAAGATCACCATTGTAATGGGCACCTGGTGCGGTGATAGTCAGCTGCAGGTCCCTCATTTTTACAAAATGCTGGATGCCTTAAATTTCAAAGAACAAGACATTACCCTGATTTGCGTAGACCACAGCAAACAAGCGGAAAACGGGCTGATCGATGGTATGAACATCAGTCATGTCCCTACTTTCATTCTTACCGAAGCAGGGAAAGAGCTGGGCCGCATCACAGAATCACCAAGAGCAACGCTGGAAAAAGATATGTTGAGTATCTTCGCGAAAAAATAAAATATGTTTATTGATATAGATATGCCACTGAATTTAGATACGAGCTGGCACACCCATTTGGAGCCAGAGTTTGACAAAGCCTACATGAAAGCTTTGAAAACATTTTTATTGGAAGAGAAAGCACAGGGTCATGAGATCTATCCTAAGAGCACAGATGTATTTAATGCCTTAAACCATACACCATTCGACCAAGTGAAGGTGGTGATCCTGGGACAGGATCCTTATCATGGACCAGGCCAGGCACATGGTCTTTCATTTTCCGTGCAAAAGGGAGTTACAGTTCCACCCTCTCTAAAAAACATTTATAAAGAACTGAGCACAGATATGGAAGGATTCAAAACGCCTGACCATGGAAATCTGACCCAATGGGCAGATCAAGGAGTACTCTTATTAAATGCCACGCTCACAGTCAGGGCGAGAACAGCGGGTTCCCACCAGAACAGAGGATGGGAAACCTTTACGGATACCATCATCAAAGAATTATCGGAAAAAAGAACGGGATTGATTTTCATTCTCTGGGGCGCCTATGCGCAAAAGAAAATTGCCTTAATAGATACGAGTAAACATACTGTGATCACTTCGCCTCACCCCTCTCCTTTTTCAGCTTATACTGGTTTCTTTGGCAGCAAGCCATTTTCAAAAACCAATGCACAATTGATCAAAGAAGGGAAAACTCCAATCAACTGGCAAATCAGCTAAAAACCAAAAGGGCTGAGACAAAATATAGTCTCAGCCCTTTTAACCTTAAAACAGGATCGATCCCTGTCTCTCCTAAGTGAATAGGAAGTGTTTTAGTATTCCAAAGGAACAATTGGTTCTTTCTTCGTCGTAGACATGATCATCATTGTTTGGAAAGTTTTCACTACGGAGATCTTACTGATCTTATCCATAATCAAACGCTCGTAAGCTTTGATGTCATTTACATATACCTTCAACAGAAAATCTGCTTGTCCGGTTACATGGTGACATTCTGTGATTTCTTTAATTTGATTCACTTCATCCAGAAAAATCTGAATCGTGTTGTTCTTATGAAAATCCAATTGAACCTGGATGAAAGTTTTTATTCCTAAACCTAGCTTCTCTTCATCTACCAAGGCATGATAACTTTTTATGAAACCCGACATCTCCAGTTTACGTACCCTTTCTAAGGTAGGTGCCGGAGAAAGTCCGATTTCCTGGGATAAAAGAAGGTTGGTAATCCTACCGTTTTCTTGTAATAGTTTCAGTATTTTAAAGTCTGTTTTATCTAATTCTGCTGCCATCTGTGTTTAAAATATGATCAAAGGTAGACTACCAACGTAAAAACACCAAATTTTATTCTAAAAATCGTACAAATAATTGTAGTTTATTTCTCTTTAATTTTTTAGATTTGTCTAAACATTTAGTTAGACACACAGAAATGCAATCATTCACCGAAGAGAACTACCTGAAAATCATCTACCATTTATCGGAGAACAATGAAGAATCGGTACAAACCAATGCGATTGCTGAAAAAATGCAGACCAGACCTGCTTCCGTAACTGATATGCTGAGAAAGCTTTCAGAAAAGGAATTGATCCTATATAAAAAATATCAGGGCGCACGTTTAACACCTGCCGGCCGGCAAACCGCGATCAATGTGATCAGGAAACACCGCCTTTGGGAAGTGTTTTTAGTGGAAAAACTAAATTTTAAATGGGATGAAGTTCATGACATTGCCGAAGAGCTTGAGCACATCAATTCTCAGGAACTGGTAGAGCGGCTGGATGAATTTCTGGCTTTCCCAAAAAATGATCCCCATGGTGATCCGATTCCTGACAAAAATGGAAATTTCGATTTCGTCCCATTCATAAAGCTAAGTAGGCTTAAAAAAGACGACCGCGGTCTGATCATGGGCGTAAGTGAACATTCTTCTGCTTTTTTAAAGCACCTGGAGAAATTGGGCCTTACGTTAGGGAAATCATTAACCATTAGTACCATCAATGAATTTGATGGATCCGTAGAAATTATTATAGAAGAAAAGAAAATAAGTGTCACCAGAGAAATAGCCAAGCACATACTCATCAGGATCTAAAATGAAGCATTCCGAATCTCTAAGCGAAGTAAATCAAAGTGTAGACACCAGCAAACGCAAAGGCTGGCGTCGTATTTTATCATTTATCGGCCCTGCCTATTTAGTGAGTGTCGGTTATATGGACCCCGGAAACTGGGCCACAGACATTGCCGGAGGTAGTAAATTCGGATATCAGCTGATCTGGATCCTGTTAATGTCCAATCTGATCGCCCTGCTGCTGCAATCTTTGAGTGCCAGACTTGGTATCGTTAGAGGACTGGATTTAGCCCAGGCTTCAAGAAATGCTTATCCTAAATGGATCAACATTCCATTGTTCGGCCTCGCGCAAACTGCGATTATCGCCTGTGATCTGGCAGAGATCATTGGTATGGCCATTGGTTTACAGTTATTATTCGGGCTGCCTTTGATCTGGGGAATCAGTGTGACTATTCTTGACACTGTCCTGCTGCTGTTTCTGATGAATAAAGGCATGCGTAAAATGGAGGCTTTTATCGTATCCATGGTGTTTATTGTAGGCTTCTCCTTCCTCGTAGAGATGTTTATTGTAGAACCTAACCTAAAAGAAATCGTTAAGGGACTTGAACCTTCAGTACTATCAGGTGAAGCCTTATACATTGCGATTGGGATTATTGGCGCAACAGTCATGCCCCACAACCTCTATCTTCATTCTTCTCTGGTGCAGACGAGGAAGTTTGAGCGGGACGAAAAAGGTATCAAAGAAGCCATTAAATTCAATTTCATTGATACTGCAGTTGCCCTAAATATGGCATTCTTTGTCAACGCAGCGATCTTGATTCTTGCCGCGGCAGCCTTCTATAAAAACGGCTTACATGAAGTTGCGGAGATCCAGGATGCCCACAGACTACTGCAAAACATCTTTGGAGATGTAGCCCCTACATTATTTGCCATCGCTTTGATTGCCGCTGGACAAAGTTCAACAGTAACCGGTACCCTTGCCGGACAAATCGTGATGGAAGGCCATTTAAAGCTGAGGATCCAGCCTTGGCTGCGTCGTTTAATCACCCGTTTACTTGCCATCATCCCTGCTTTCTTCACCATCTTAATTCTCGGCGACAATGCTTTAGGCGGTTTACTGATTTTGAGTCAGGTGGTACTGAGTTTACAGCTGGGCTTTGCAGTAATCCCATTGATTCATTTCACTTCGGATAAGAAAACGATGAAAAGCTTTGCCATCAAACCATGGGTAAAAGTATTGGCCTGGATCAGCTCTATTCTCATTGTGGCCCTAAATGTGAAACTGGTAGTGGAAGAAATTAGCAGCTGGACCAGCGATAATCACAGTTGGTACTTATATGTACTGGTCATTCCTGCAGCCATACTGATCGGCTTATTGTTATTATATATTTTCATTTATCCATTCCTGAATAAAACGGAACAAGGGCAGCACAATGTTCCGCATGGCGATGCGCTGGACATAGAGGAGATCGAGAAAATCAATTATTCACGCATTGGCATTACGGTTGATTTCTCGAAAAATGACCGGAACACCATTCGCCATGCCCTGATTCAGGGTGGAAAAAAAGCGGATTACTACCTGATACATGTCGTGGAAACTGCTGTGGCCAGGTATCATGGAAAAGCAGCACTAGATGCAGAAACCTTGAGTGACGCAGAAAACCTGGAAAAATACCGCGCAAATTTAAAAGACCTGGGGTATAAATCCAGTGCTCACATTGGATACGGGGGAACGGTGACTGCTATTGTAGAAATCAGTAAACAGAATGACCTGGAATTATTGGTGATGGGCGCGCATGGCCACCAAGGTATAAAAGACCTGATTTTAGGAACTACAGTGAACTCTGTAAGGCATAAAGTAACTATTCCCGTATTAATTGTCCGATAAAATTCAGAAATCCCTATTTCTTTCGGATATTAGCGGTATTCTTATAAAATCCGGCATAGAATTTATCTCTGCCGGGCTTTGTGAAAATTGATACAAATGAAGAACGATATTCAAATTAAAAATAAAAGAGCTTACTTCGATTACCACATTGTGGAGGAGTTTAATGCCGGATTAGCCCTGTTGGGTACCGAGATTAAAGCCATCAGACAAGGTAAAGCGAATATGTCCGATGCCTTCTGCATGTTCATAGGTGATGTTCTTTACGTTAGAAACTTACATATTTCAGAATATAGCCATAGCTCTTTCCACCACCACGATATCAAACGTGACCGGGTTTTGCTGCTCCATAAGAAAGAACTTAAAAAGTTAAAATTCAGAAGCGAAGAAAAGGGTTATACCATTGTTCCCCTAAGGATTTACACTAACGACAGAGGTTATGCAAAGATTCAGATTGCTTTAGCCCAGGGTAAGAAGGAATTCGACAAAAGAGACAGTATTAAAGACAGAGAATCCAAAAGAGAAATGGATCGTGCAATGAAAGAATAAAAGCCTGGGAATTAACCTACCAGGCCTGATCTCCTACTAAAGGCACAAAACGGAAAGTATCCAGTTCAATCCTATCGTAATCCGTTTCACTGACGCGGATGACGGTTACCATTTTCTGGGTATTTTCATCGCCAACAGGGATCACCATAATACCGCCTATTTTCAATTGCTTCAATAGCGCTTCAGGAACCCATGGTGCGCCTGCAGTCACGATAATCTTGTCGTATGGCGCGTGCTCCACAATACCTTTAGAGCCATCTCCGAAGAAAAAGTGTGCATTGTATCCCATTCCAGGTAAAACGCGAATGGTATGGCGGTAAATACTTTCCTGACGTTCAATCGTATACACATTGGCCCCCAATTCCATTAATATACAAGTCTGATAACCAGAACCCGTTCCAATTTCCAGTACCTGATCTCCTTTTTTGATGTGGAGCAGCTCACTTTGATAAGCTACCGTATAAGGCTGTGAAATGGTTTGTCCATCACCAATAGGAAAAGCGATGTCCTTATAGGCCTGATTCCAGAAAGTTTCATCAAAGAAAAAATGACGTGGCACTTTCCCAATCGCGTCCAGCACCCGCCTATCGGTGATGCCTCTACCTTCAAGATGAGCAACCAATTTCTTTCTCGCTCCCCGCTCCCTGTAATTATCTACAAACTTATATGCCATTACCCAAAAATAGCTTTTTGAAATCTAATGTGACCACATAATCTACAGCAAAATTATAATCCTCACAGTATCAATCGCAATAAAACTAGTAAGGGTCTACATCCACCTGAACAATTGCCCCGCGGTACTCCTTTTCTGCCTGAAATTGCAATATAACGTCCTTTAATATCGATTTCACTTTAGTGATGGCTGTATTTTTATCTGTCTTAATAATGATTTGCTTGATGTAATAATTCCTGATTCTACCTACCATTGGCTGCTCTGGTCCAAGTACCCGGCTCCCCAGATGTCCTTTCAAAACATTAGCGAATTTCTGTGCGGCAACATTCAGCAGGTTCATGTCTTTATGTTTAATATTGACAAAAATCACCCTGGTAAAAGGCGGATATTGGAATTCTCTTCGCTCACGAATCTCATCCGTATACATTTCCTGGTATTTATTATCAATTACCTGAGTAATGATCCGGTGTTTATCATCATAAGCCTGAATGATCACCTTTCCTTGTTTGTCCCTTCTTCCAGCTCTACCCGCTACTTGTGCCAGCAATTGATAGCTTCTTTCGAAAGCTCTGAAATCCGGATAGTTCAATAAAGTATCGGCATTGATCACCCCGATGAGGGTCACATTGTCGAAATCCAGTCCTTTCGCCACCATTTGTGTACCGATCAGGATATCAGTTTTCTTTTCCTGGAAATCAGAAATGATCTGCTGCAATCCATTTTTCGTTCTGGTACTGTCGACATCTAACCTTGCTATTTTCGCTTCCGGGAAGATCAGCGTCAGTTCCTCTTCTACCCTTTCAGTTCCAAAACCTTTTTGCTCAATATGTACAGAACCGCAAGCCGGACACACATTGATGCTATTTTGATGGTAACCGCAATAATGGCAATGTAACTTGCCGCTGGTTTTATGATACGTTAAACTCACATCACAGCTCACACATTTTGGGGCATAACCGCAAGTTGCACAGATTAGGATCGTAGCATAACCACGTCTATTTTGAAACAGGATTACCTGTTCTTTTAGCTTCAAAGTATTATCGATTTCTTCCACCAGCTGACTGGAGAAATAAGAAATCATCTTTTTCTTTTTTGTCTCTTCTGAAATGCTGATCACCTCCTGAATAGGCAGAGCGACCCCACCAAATCGTTCAGACATCGTCACCAGGCCATATTTTTGGTGCAGCGCATTGAAATAGCTTTCAATAGATGGCGTAGCCGAACCCAATACTACTTTTGCCTTATGTAACCAGGCCAGATACACTGCTGCATCCCTTGCCTGATAACGTGGTGCCGGTTCCTGCTGTTTGTAGGAAGATTCGTGCTCCTCATCAATGACAATCAGTTTTAGGTTCTGGAAAGGTAAAAACACTGCAGATCTGGCGCCTAAAACAATCCGGTACTTACCATTGATCACCTTATTCCAGATTTCTACCCTTTCATTGTTGTTGAATTTAGAGTGATATACCCCAATTGCATCCCCAAAATAACGCTGGATCCGCTCTACAATCTGAGTAGTCAGGGCAATCTCCGGCAGGAGGAATAAAACCTGTCCGCCGTTTTCAATTGCTTTTTCAATCAGTCTGATGTATACCTGTGTTTTACCTGAGGCCGTGACCCCATGTAAAAGCACCACATCTTTCTTTTCAAATTCTGTTTCAATTTGTGTCAAAGCCAGCTGCTGGTTTTCGCTCAATTCAAAGTTCAGCACAAAATCATCGTCCTGCTCTTTGAGTCTGCTCACCGGCTTCTTCTCGATCACAAAAACTTCTTTATCCATCAACGTTTTTAGCGCGGCTGAACCACAATCACTCTCTTCCTGAAGTTGTGCCTTCGGAATCGTGCTTTGTTGCCTGGACAACTTTAAATAAGTCAGCAGTGCATTCAATTGCTTTGGAGCGCGCTCTAAAACAGCGAAGAGTTCTTTCAAATTCTCTTCATCCTGGTAAAATGGATGGAGGGTGACAAAAGATTTTAACAATGGTTTATACTTTTCTATCACCTCTTCGGCAATATACACCATCTCCTTATCCAGTAAAGTATTGATGATCGGATACACGGTTTTCTGTCCTAACAAAGCAGATACCTGATCTATTGTCAATCGACCATGCACTTTTAACGCATTGATGAGAGTTTCTTGTTTAAGATTGAGCACTTCACCATCCTGAGGAAATTCTTCTTTCAGCACGATGATCGTTTCACTGGCCAGCTTCAAACCTGCGGGCAATGCTGCCGCCATCACTTCTCCCTCATTACAAAGGTAATAGCTAGTCATCCATTCCCAGAATTCCAGCTGTAAAGCCGTAATTACCGGATGTTCATCCACCACATCGATGATGTATTTGGCCTGATAAATTTCCGGAGCCTGCTGACTGACGCTTTTAATCAGCGCCGTATAAATTTTACTTTTCCCGAACTGAACCACCACACGCTTTCCTACCGCAATCTGATCATTCAGTTCAAAAGGCACCCTATAGATATAATTCTTCGCCAACGACAATGGCAAGATCACTTCGATAAACAGCGTTTCCCGTTCTTCGAATTCCAGTTGACCAGCACTCATCCTTACTTATTGTTTGAAGCGGCGAAAAACAAACTTCCCCATCCAAGAATAAACAGCAAGCCACCAATCGGTGTAATTGGGCCTAAAACAGCACCAAAACCGATATGGGTAATCTCTCTGGTCGCCAATAGATATAGTGATCCTGAGAACAGGATAATTCCGAAAGTGAAGAAATAATAAGCCAGTTTAAGCAGCTTAGGCTGGTTCATACTCAGCAGAGAAAGAAACAATAAAGCGAAAGTATGATAAAACTGATATTCCACTCCTTTGCTCCATATTTCCAGGGCTTCCGGGCTGACCTGGCTTTTTAAACCATGGGCACCAAAGGCACCCAATACGACTGCTGTTAATCCAAATAGAGAGGCGGTTAAAATAATAGGTCTGTTGCTCATAAAATCGGCTTTTTTAATCTTCCAAAATTAAGAAACTTGGTTGCATTTTCTTAGTAATCCCAACTTATTAAATTAAATTTGTAAGGACAGCAATGAAAAAGATCTTACTCAGCATCATCGTACTCCTTACGGCCATTGTAACCATGGCCTATCTTTATTTTTCTAAATTAAATACGGCTCATGCAGAGTCCGACCTCAGCCTCTATGCCGCGGTCAGTGAATCCGGATTTATCTTCTCTTTTGAGCAAGATAAAAGCGTACTGGATCTACTAAAAGAACAGGATAATTTCGAGGAAATCATGGGTTCGGAGAAATTCAAATCCCTGCAGTCTTTAAAGAATGGTGTACTTTCCTCACCTGCTTTAAATGCCCTGACGCAAAAGCAAATGGTCTATCTTGCCATACTTCCCGGGAAAGGAAAGGAGCTGGATTTTGTCCTCAGCACACAAAGCGACAAAGACATCAGTAAGATACAGCTGTTTCAGGCCTTAAAAACGGCTGCTATTCAGGTAGACAGCACTGCCGGTCAGACCAAATTAACCTTGGCCGACAGCAGTATTTTTTATCTGGGGATCAAAGATCATTTGATCCTGCTGTCCAATCGCCCGGAGCCTATCAAAACCATATTGACGAAAACTTATGATAAAAAAGACGAAGCCTTTGTAGACTATATTAAATCGGGTAGTAAATTGTCTAAAAATAGTTTGGCGCAGCTTTATATAAATTTCAACCGGATTCCGGCATTGCTTCAACCAATTGTTCCAGGCAAATTGAATGGCGAACTTTCAATCCTGGCTCACCAGGATGCTTTTGCGCTGTTAACTTACAACTACAGCAAAGAAAGGGTTCTTTTTACAGGAACTACTCAGATTAATACCTCAGACAGTTATTACCAATTATTTGCGGAGGAGAATCCTCAAAAAATGAGTATCCAGAATATTTTACCGGAACGCACGGCTAATTACAGCATATATGCCCTGGATAAATATGAGCCATGGCTTAAAAAGCTGGACTATTGGTTTCAGGAACATAAGGAGGAGCAGAAAAGAACAAAACTGGTAGAAACCATCAATCAGAAATACCATTTAAACCTGGACCTGCTGTTTCCGAAATACTTTCAAAATCAAATGATGGCTTTCCAATTGAGTACCGGAGAAAAACTTGGGGCAATTAACCTGAGTAACGGAGACAAATTAGATCAGCTGCTGATTGATTTAAGCGAAGATTACTCCGAAGACCTAAAACTGTTTAAAGTACCAGATTTGCTGTACACTTATTTCGGGCTGCCTTTTCAATCCTTCAAAAAACCATACTACCTGATCATCGACAATTACCTGGTTTTTGCCAATAATGCAGCCACTTTGCAATCTTTTCTAAATGATTACAGGGCGAATAAATTGCTGATCAATACGCCGGCCTTTATCCATATGAACAACCAATTGCCAAATAATTCTAATCTTAATTTCTACATTGACCATCAGAATTCCCGTAATTTATTGGCAAAAAACATTTATTCACCATTTTTCAATCAGCTAAACACCGAAAAAGCATTAAAAAACTATGAGTCTTTTGTATATCAATTGACTGGAGATCACGGGAAATTCCAAACCAATCTGCTTATAAGCAAATTTATAACGACTGAAAAAGATTTCTAATATTCTCACCATAAATCATTAATAATCATCAAGTTTGTTAAGCAAATAACAATATATGTTAAAAAAGGCGTTCTCCGTTTGTATCTTATTACTATTCGCCCATCAGATAAAGGCGCAGCAATATGGTCTTTTCAACACAAAAACACTCTTTGACGGTTTTGAAAACCCGGCTCAGAAAGTATTTACTCTGGATTCATCCCGACAATACGCTTCGAACTTTTTCTTGCCTTATCTTGGGCTGAATGCAGCCAGCAAAGGCAATAGCGATTATATACGCAGGCTCGTGACAGAAGGTTTCACCAATTCCAAAGATGTTCCATTAGGAGGCGGTTTAAATACCATTTACCAGCAAAGCAATGCCTATCTCCTGACTTTAAAAATATTCAATTCTTATAAATATCAAAAAGAGCTTGGATTTTCATGGCAGGTCAGAACCGATGCGCTGGCGAAGTACACCAACGAAAGTTTAATCATTATTGACGATCCTGACCGGCTAACCAATCAGTCTTTCAGGGATGGTATTTTTAATGACAAGGGTTATGCGCAGAGCTATCACCAGTTCAGTGTCACTTACCGGGAAAACTATACCAAAAGACTGGCTTTCGGCGCCAAACTGAGTCTTTTGAGCGGAACCAGTTACAACAAACTAAACATCAGGGAGTCCGGAATAGATGATGATGGACCGGCAGGCACCGCTCATGCTATTTTTAAAGGCGCTTACCGCAGCACGTTTATAGACGTAAATGAGCTGAGTACCAACACCTTCATGCCTACTTTCAGAAACCCGGGCGCCTCGATCAGTTTAGGTACTTCTTACCAAAGTAAAAGCGGGTACTTTCTGATGGGAAATCTAAAAGATCTTGGGTTTATCAGATGGAACAGTCAATCGTATTTTAAAAATGTAAATGCAAGAATCCTGCTGGACGGCAGTCCTGGTGAAGATCAAAGGGTCAAAAATGAAATTACAAATGCCTTGACTAAAAACCCTGATACGGGTGGCTTTTACTCCGCGACCAATGCAAAAATAGATTTTATGGTTTCTAAGAGCTTCGGTGTATGGACGCCTTCTTTTATCGTATCTAAAAACCTGTTTTTTGAAGGCGGTGATGTAGTAATGGTCAATAAATTTAAATACGATGGCTTTTCTGTCACCGCCAGTCCTACTTATAACTTTCACAATTTGTTTTACCTGGGGCTTCAAACCATGTATCAAACCCCAAACTTTGAAGTATTTCTGGGTTCAGACGACCTCCTGAAAACGACCAGTCAGGCGCGAGGGCTCATAAAAAAAGACGCCAGCATTGGTAAAGGCTATAACGGCGCTTCGGTATACCTGGGTGTTGGAATTAAGTTCGGCAATTTTGTAGAACATCCACAAAACAGCAGTACGATGCCAGGTATTGGAGAAGAATCACCTGGATTATTCAAACGCATTTTTGGCATCTTCTCTAAGAAGTAACTGTTTTACTTGCCCGGAAAATACTTATTCTATTTTTTCTTGGGTGTAGTTAATACGAAATCCTTTAGGTAAAAGGGTTCAAAATAAGCCACATCTTCAAACTTACCTTGTGTATAAGCCTGCATGGCCAGCTGGCTCATGTTGCCTGCTGAGTTATAATTGGTCATAGAAAAATGCGCATTTTCATGTGTTAATGTTGCTGCGCATTTTGCGGCACCGTCGCCAATAAAGGTAACCGGTTTTGCCCTTAACAAGCTTTCAAAGCTTTGTTCGTCAATAATTTTCGCTTCTACAGGGGATACGTAATCCAGTTGCGCATCAAAAACTGCAGTGAACACTTCCATTCTTCTGGCATCTATCATAGAGCAGATCAACCCTTCATGAGTTGGCTCGGCTTTCAAAAAACCTTCCGCCATCATCTGTAAAGTATCAATTGCAATCAGAGGCTTGTCTAACGCAAAGCATAATCCTTTCGCCGTAGACACCCCAATTCTCAATCCGGTATAAGAACCTGGACCTTTACTTACTGCAATCGCATCCAGTTCAGAGAACTTTAATCCTGCAGTATCCATTACTGATTGAATGAACAGCGTGAGGCTTCCCGCATGAATATTACTGGCCATTTCTTCTTTCAATGCGATGGTTTTCCCATCCTGAGAGATAGCGGCAGAACAAACTTGTGTAGCGGTTTCGATTTGAAGTATGGTCATCATCGGGTCAATATAAATATTCAGGATTAAGGAACAGGATCATGGCCATGTGCGCCCCAGGGGTGACAACGACCAATCCGCTTCAAAGTTAACCATCCTCCTTTAAAAGGTCCGTGTTTTTTTATCGCTTCTATTCCATATTGAGAACAGGTAGGCGTAAAACGACAATTGGCACCCAATAATGGCGATATAAACCATTGATATAGCTTAATTAGTCCTAAAAAGAACCATCCTATCACCAGTTTAATTGCCCTGATCATTTTTGATGCTGCCGATTAACCTTTTCAAAGTAGCTTCCATTTTCTTCTCTAAGAAAGAGAATTCATAGATCTTTTTCCCTACATATTGAATAGAAAAGATCAAAAGCTTTTCTGAATCCTCCAATGACGGATAAAGTGCTATGTTCTTTTGCAGACGATATACCTCACGAATCCTTCTCTTGATCAAATTCCTGTCGACCGCCCTTTTGAAGCGTTTCTTTGGGGCATTGATCACTACTTGAGCAGGGAAACTGTGCGGCACATCTACAAAGTGATAGGAAATGCGGAATGGGTATAATAAAAAAGAAGAACCGTCTTTAAATAGCAGATCTAAAAGTTTTCTACTACATAACCGTTCTTCTTTATTAAATGTGTTCATGTTTTTGATCGCAAATTTGCAGATATTGTGATCTGCTAACACTTATTGTGCTGCAATCAAAAATTATGCTTTGTGACGACGTTCGTCAGAAACTGATAGCTTACTTCTTCCTTTTGCACGACGAGAAGCTAATACTCTTCTACCGTTTGCTGTAGCCATTCTTTCGCGGAAGCCGTGTTTGTTTCTTCTCTTTCTTTGCGAAGGTTGGAATGTTCTTTTCATAACTGTATTATATCTTAGACTATTTTTTTAAATAAGAGGTGCAAATATAGCTTGATTTTATTTTAATTGCAAATAGAATTAAAGGTAGTTTTCATTTTTCCTTAAAATCTTACAAGCCAAGCGCTGCTTTAAGCTTAATATAGCCCGTTTTACTTACCGGAAGCCATATATCAGATTTTAAAAGAACAATATAACTGTCCTTTTCTTTCAGTTCTATTTTTGTCACCTGGGCCAAATTTATGATATATGATCGATGAATACGAATAAATTGTGAAGATTCTAACGTTTGTTCAAAAAAGCTCATCGTCTTATTCTTATGAAAAGCGCCTTCAGTGGTGCTTAACTTCACATAATCGTCGTCTGCTTCGAGGTAATGAATATCTGCTACGGCGATGATTTTTATGATGCCATTCTTCTTGACCACTACCCTATTCTGCTGCGCGGGATTCAATGCGGCCGTATCCAGCAGTTCCCTACTGTACTGTTCCGTCTGATTTAAGCGGGCAGGTAGTTTTTGTATCGCCAGGTCGAACCGGCTTTTTTCTATGGGTTTCAGCAGGTAATCTACCGCATTTACTTCAAAAGCTTTAATGGCATACTCATCAAATGCGGTGGTAAAAATGACTGCAGGATGCTGTTCTACGAGTTCCAGCATCTCAAAGCCATTGATCTTGGGCATTTGAATGTCCAGAAAAATAAAGTCCGGCTGGTGCTGTGTAATCGCTTTAATCCCCTCAAAGCCATCACTGCACTCCGCTACTACCTCAATATCGGGAAAGCTGCTCAGATAATGCTTTACGACATCCCTGGCCAGGGATTCATCATCTATTAAAATCGTTCTCATCATTGGTTCTGAGGTATTTTTAAGGTTGTTATATATATATTGTCTTTTGTTGCACTGGTTTGTAGCAATTGCTCATCCCCAAACAACAGGTATAACCGGCGCTTAATCGCTGACAATCCGAATCCAGTGCCGCCTGTGGCCTTCATTTCCGGATCAAAAGGATTCTGCACAGTAATTACCAGTTTTGTGTTTTCTACTTTTACGAAGATGGAAATCGTAATGGCAGCAGCCGTATTGTACAAGCCAAATTTAATGGCATTTTCTACAATAGGCTGTAACAGTGTACCTGGCAGACATAAATCTAAGGTTTCTTCTTCAACATTTACATCAATATTTAAGCGGTGACTAAAACGTACTTTTTCAATATCGAGGTAAAGCTGAATGTATTCCATTTCTTCGGCTACTTTTACCCAGATCTCATCGTCTCTTTTCAGGTTTCCTCTTAAAAAAGAAGCCAGTTTCATGATCATTGTCCCAGCTTCTGTAGGATTCATAATGGTCAGCGCATAGACAGAATTGAGGCTATTGAAAAGAAAATGAGGCTGCAGCTGGTGGCGTAATTTGTTCAATTCTGCTTCTTTACTCAGGTTTTGGGCAGTAAGCAGTCGCTCCTGCGTCGCCGATTGTTCTTCTAAGCGGTACCATAAAATATTGGCTACCGCGCACCAGGCGAGGAAAACAAAGACGATAATGAACCTTAGAATCAGCGAAAGCTGTAAAAAACTCCGGTAGGTTAGCTCATTGACAAACAAATAAGAGAGCGATACATTGCTGATGAAAGTAATCAGTCCGGCGAGGATCAGAGTAATCACCAGCACAAACAGAATGGTTTCATTTTTGGGCTGGTAATAGCCCAGCATATTGCTTAAAATCATGCAGGCAAGTGCCAGCAAGCCATTTGTAACCAGGCTATCAGCCACAGATATATACCAGTTAAAGTTTAAAGTATAATAAAAAAGCAGGACAAATACCGAGGTCCAGGCTACAAAAATAACCATGGCATATCGTTTAATGTTCTTATTGGCTAGCGGTCTGTTGGTCAAAATATGAGGAGTTTAGCGTGGTGATTTGATATTACATTTAAAAATTCCGAATCTCCACCCCACCAAACAAGGCCAGTCCGGTAATCTTAATGATCTTCGTTCCGCCATCTGAAACGATAACAGGGCCTCTTTTGTCTTCTATCCCACCAAAAATCGCCACCACTTCCGACTTCACTATCCAGCTTGATGGTATAATGATTTTAACACCTCCAAAAACAGCTACGATCTCCACCACAATTGCCCCTTCAAAATCTGCCTGCGTTAAATTTACATTACAGCCTCCAAAAACAGCCACCATTTCTCCGCCTTTAAAATTTTTGGAATACACATGCTGATCTGTTCCACCAAAAACACATACTGCGTTGATCACATCATTTTCGTCCACCCAGCCGGCCTGATCCGATTTTGGTTCTTCTGTATTCAACTCTTCTGCCGCAGTAGGCTCTGCTGCTGTATTTACAAAATCAGCTGAATCTGTAAAAGCGGATTGATTTGCAAAAGTGCCATCTGTAAAGTTAGCTTGTTTCTTTTTCCATTTCGGGTTATTGAGTCTGGCTTTAGGCCTAAAGATCAGGTACAGCCCCATAATGATAAAGGCCATTGCAAAAAAATATTTAGACATATTAGCGTCTGTGATGCGCTGCAGCGTAAAAAATGCGCCTACCAAAACCATGGCCAGCCAGCCGCCACCCTGAAAATTCTTTTTATAGCCAACCAGCAAGCCAATCGTTAAAAGGATGGTATGCCAGCTCAGCACCCAGTATGGAAGCTGAAGACCTATATTTTTTAACAGGAAGACCAATCCAAATACTAAAAGAAACAGCCCGGCCCAGATGCTGTTATTTTTTTTACCATCATTCCACTTTTCCATCGTGCTCGATTTATTCGTTTAATCTATGTGTTTTCTACTCAAATGTAGCAGATCAGTCGCCATTTTAAAAGCCTAATTACTCCGGATGATGATAATGGTCGGTAAAGCCCCATTTTTTATCGGTAAAAATTATTCGTTAATTTGGAATAATTCTAATTAACAAACAAACAAGGAAAACCTATGAAAAAAATACTCACTGCACTGATTTGCATTTTACCCCTACTATCCATTGCACAAGCGCCAACAGCACACTACAAAGTTTATGATGTAAAAAAACAAAAGCTCATCCAGCTGGAGGAAATCCTCAGCAATATGAAAGATATCGATGTATTATTTTTCGGCGAAGAACACAATGATTCCATAGGTCATCAGTTAGAACTTGAACTGTTTCAAAAGATCAGCAGCAGCTACCCAAAAACCGCATTGAGCTTAGAAATGTTCCATACGGATGTTCAGCCGGTGATGGATGAATACCTATTGGGATTGATTTCTGAGAAAAATTTTGTCAAAGAAGCCAGGGTCTGGAAGAATTATGAAGATTATAAACCAATGATTGAATATGCGAAATCCCATCATTTACCGGTCATAGCTGCCAACGCAGCCACCCGATACAGCAATGCAGTGAGTAAATCAGGCTTATCGGTACTGGATCAGTTCCCAAAAAGTTCCAGTTCTTTTCTTCCTCCCCTTCCTGTAGACACGGCAACTGGAAAATATTATGAGAAGTTTATCGCCATGCTTGGCGGCCATGGCATGGGTACAATGAAAATCTACCAAACACAAAACCTATGGGATGCCACCATGTCCTGGTCTATTGCCAAATATTTGAAAAGTAATAAAGGAACAAAAGTTTTCCAGGTGAATGGTCGTTTTCATAGCGATGAGCAATTGGGTACCCTGGCAAAATTGAAAACTTTGCTGCCGAAATTGAAAATTGCCAATATCTCTTGTTTTTCAGGGGAGGATTTCAGCACACCAGACTGGGCGAAATACAGCAATCTTGGCGACTATATTATACTGACGGATCCTGCTGTTAAAAGAACCTTTTAATTACATTTTGCAGCCCAAAAGAACAGTTGTACTCCGCTGGAAGAAATCTGCTTTCCTATAGCCAACCGAGGAGGTTACTATAGGGTTCGGATAGCAGAGAATATAGCAACCCTATCCGACCCCTGTAGCAGCCCCTTCCGAACCCTATGCTAATACACTGCTCTTCCCGAACTCTACCCGAACAATATCCAGTAAAAATTCATTTGTCTGATCTGCGAGAATTTATCATTTAAAAACCCCTTAAGCTGAAGAAGAATTCATTCAATTTAAGGGGTCTATTATTTTATAAAAAACAGCTTATTTGTTTCTCAGCAAATCGCGGATCTCTGTAAGTAATACTTGATCTTGTGTTGGTGCAGGAGCTGCAGCTGGAACTTCCTCTTGCTTTCTTTTCATTTTATTGATTGCTTTCACCATTAAGAAAATAATCATTGCAAGAATCAGGAAGTTAATCACCTCTGTTGCAAAGTTTCCCCAGGCAAACACAGGACCTATTTTCCTGGCATCTTCCAGAGAAGCGGTAGGATTAGTCGCTACAAATTCTCTCACCTTCGCACTCAGCGGGACATAGAAATTGACAAATCCCTTGTCGCCAATCAGCAAACTGATCGGAGGCATAATCAAGTCATTGACCAGGGAAGTCACAATCTTGCCAAAAGCGCCCCCAATAATTACACCGACAGCCAGGTCAATCACATTGCCTTTGACTGCAAATTCCTTAAATTCTTTTACAAAACTCATAAGTAGTATTAGTTTTAGATGTTAAACGTCCTAATAAAAGTAGGAAATTATTTTCAAAACCTGTACCTATTCCTGCTATTCAGCGATAATTCATCTTTTTCCTACTCAAGACTAAGTACTTAACAGCGCTTTAATCCTGATTGTTTGCCAGAATAATAGCGGCCAAATTAGGGGATAGTAAAAAATGTTTTAAGAAAACCCGATTTCGAAAAGCCTTTATTCCTGCTAAATACACAATAATACTTTGTCTTGATAGTTTATATGTAAACCAAATTCGTATTTTTGGAACGGGTACATATAATACCGCTTTGATAAAACATGCTTAAACAACATCTACAACAAAAACTACTTCAAAAGCTCTCCCCTCAGCAAATTCAATTTATTAAATTGCTGCAAGTACCTACTGTTGCATTAGATACCAGAATTAAAGAAGAATTGGAGGAAAATCCAGCGCTTGAAGATCCCAGCTTAATGATCGCTGAGGAGCCTAAAAGTGAGTATGATGATCTAAATGATACACCGGATGATTTCGATCCAAGTGCGAAGGAAGAAAATACAGATGAGTTTAACGTAGATGATTATTTACAGGACGACAATGTAAACGACTATAGCACCTCTTATAACAATGAGGATGATGAAGAGAAAAAAGAAACTCCAATTGCGATTGAAAGTACTTTTTTTGAGAGTTTACAGGAACAGCTGGACCTGGTTCCATTATCCGATCAAGATTTCATCATTGGAAAGCAGATTATTGGTAGTTTAGACGACGATGGTTATTTGCGCAGGCCAATCACCTCTATGATCGACGACCTTGCCTTCTCGCAAAATGCGATGGTAGAAGAAGAGGATGTATTAGAGATGCTGAAAGTAATTCAAAGCTTCGATCCTCCGGGAATTGCAGCCAGAGACTTACAAGAATGCCTTACCTTACAATTAAAGCGTAAAGACCCTTCAAATCCGATCATTCAAAAAGCCATTGTCATCGTAGAAAACTATCTGGATGAATTTACCAGAAAACACTACGATAAACTGGAAAAAGCTTTAGGGCTGAACAGTGAAGACCTGAAGGAAATCATTGCCGAAATCCTCCGTTTAAATCCTAAACCTGGAGATTCCAATCAAGTGACTACAAAACAACTGCAGGTGATTCCTGATTTTCATGTGAGCAATAATGATGGTACCTTGATTCTGACGTTAAATTCAAAAAATGCGCCTGAACTGAGGGTAAGCCGATCCTATATCGACATGTTTGATCATTATGACAAAGCAGCACAAAAAGATAAGAAACTAAAAGAGGCTGTTCAGTTCGTGAAACAGAAGCTGGATTCTGCAAAATGGTTTATTGATGCCATTAAGCAAAGACAGCAGACCTTGCTGAAAACGATGAACGCCATCATGCAATACCAATATGAGTACCTGCTGACTGGTGACGAGCGCAAAATGCGTCCGATGATCTTAAAAGACATTGCCGATAAAATTGACATGGACATTTCTACGGTTTCCAGGGTAGCGAACTCAAAATATGTACAAACGGAATTCGGCACTTTTCTATTGAAATCTTTCTTCTCTGAAGCAATTCAAACGGAAAGCGGGGAAGAAGTATCGAATAAAGAGGTGAAAAAAATCTTGGAAGACTGTATTGGAAATGAAGACAAACGTAAGCCATTGGCAGACGAGAAACTCACAGAAATCCTAAAAGAACAAGGATATAATATTGCCAGAAGAACGGTTGCAAAGTACAGGGAGCAAATGAATATCCCAGTGGCCCGTTTAAGAAAAGAGCTTTAAAATATAAATGGGGACTATAAATCAGTCCCCATTCTCAATAAATTTTCCAGTTTCTCATTGGCTACCAATAAGCTGGCGGTGAGATCTCTGTTGTCTTTTCTCAAAGTATAAAGTTCAAAAGCTTTCTCGATATTGATTCTCAAATCATCCTCCATCCAGGGCTTTTGAATGTATCGGTACACCTGTCCCTTATTAATTGCGTCGATAACCGCGTTAATATCTGCATAGCCCGTTAGTAAAATTCTAATCGGATCTGGAAAATCAGGGATAATAGATTCCAGAAACTCAATTCCGGTAGTGACCGGCATTCTTTGATCCGTAACAATCACGTGGATATCCTCAGATTCTAAAACTTTTCTACCCTCTATTGCAGAATTCGCAATGAAAATATTGAATTTACGGCGGAAGCTTGCTTTGAAAGCATTCAGGTTGTGAACTTCATCATCAACATAGAGAACGTTTACGGAAGTGTCAGAATTCATAGAATTTTTACCTTTTTTTTGTTAAATATATTTCAATTATTATGAACAAAAAAACTATTTAAAGATAAAAATCATTTGCAGTTTTATTCTTAAATAATTACACAAATAGGCATTAAAATATCATTAGAAGGCGATTTATTAAATAAATCATAAATTCAGAAGCGGCATCTTTTTCGGATCAATATCCATAAGAAACTGACATCGATCCGAAATTCTTATCCTGATCTTTTAGGATAAGAGACTTTGGCGAAATAAAAATTCCAGCTGTTGATTCACGATCAATAGTTTTTCTGTGAGCTCCCGGTTTTCTTTTCTTAACGAATAGATTTCAAAAGCTTTTTCAATATTGATCCGTAGATCTTCTGCCATCCAGGGCTTCTGGATGTACTTATAAACTTGTCCTTTGTTGATGGCGTCAATTACCGCGTTAATATCAGCGTAACCTGTAAGCAATATTCTGATAGGTTCAGGAAAATCAGGAATGATAGATTCCAGGAATTCAATTCCCGTCATGACAGGCATCCGCTGATCGGTAATGATCACATGGATTAATTGCTTTTCCAAAACCTTTCTCCCCTCCTCTGCCGACTCAGCGGTAAAGACATTAAACATTCTTCTAAATCCCGCTTTAAAAGAGTTCAGATTGTGAGCTTCATCGTCTATGTACAGGACATTTATGGATGCGTTAGAATTCATCTTATGAATTTAATATAATTTTTTTAAATATATTGCTTTTATAAGGTTCAATGAAGTAATTTGGTTGAAAATTTATAAGAATAGAATCTTTCTATCCTATTTTTTGGGACAGGATTCAAAGGAATAGCGCTCATTATTAGTAGGTAACGCGTTAATTAAAATTAACACCTTCATAATATTAAAAATTATACTTTCATTATAACGGTTAAAAGTATAATTTTAATAGAATTTTTGTAATGATTAAAGGGTATATCTCATAGAACAAATGCAATTAGATAAAGAATTACGTCAACTTAAAAAAGAGCTAGCTTCGCAAACAAAAAAGTATAGTGAAATCTATACCCCAATATTTTTTAGAATTCTAAATCCAGAAGATCAATCTTCACTATTGAATTTGCTTAAAGAAAAACCACATATCCAGGTTTTTGACAGCATTACAAATCAACTTACTGACCTGGTTAAAGGCTTAAATCCAACTTTAGTCCTGAACAAAGATCAAATCGAGGAGCTTATAGTAAAACGTTTGAATGGACAGGACTCAGAAACTTATGGCGTTTGGGTTTATTATCCATGGATTGAGAAATTGGTACATATCCTTGACAAAGAAGAATTTATCCTGGTTCGAACCAATAGAAACAAGCATAAAATTACGCAGCAGGAACAAGACCAGCTGATGGAGAAGAAAATTGGCGTAATCGGTCTTTCTGTGGGGCAATCCGTTTCCCTGACCCTGGCTATTGAGCGTGGCTGCGGGGAATTGCGCATTGCAGACTTTGACCACCTTGATCTGACTAACCTCAACCGCATTCGCAGTGGTGTTCAAAATGTTGATTTAAGAAAGACGGTGATTGTGGCCAGAGAGATTGCGGAAATTGATCCTTTTCTAAAAGTAACTTGTTTCCACGAAGGCATTACTGAAGAAAATATTGAAAGGTTTTTAACGGAAAACGGAAAACTAGACCTTTTAATTGACGAGTGTGACGGCATCGACATTAAAATCCTTTGCAGAGTAAAAGCAAAAGCCCATCAAATTCCCGTATTGATGGAAGCCAGTGATAGAGGTACCATCGATATTGAGCGTTTTGACCTGGAGCCAAACCGTCCTATTTTACATGGGTATATTGAGCACCTGGACATTTCGAAAGTCAAACACCTTAAAACCAACGAAGAAAAAATACCTTATATCTTGCCGATTGCAGGCGTAGAAACTTTATCCACCAGGATGAAGGCTTCCATGATTGAAATCCAGCAAACCATTACTTCATGGCCTCAGCTGGCCAGTGCCGTTACTTATGGCGGTGGCATCACAGCGGATTTGTCGAGGAGAATATTACTGCAGGAGCTTTCTGTTTCGGGTCGCTTCTTTGTAGACATCGAAGAGATCATCGCAGATCCTGTAACAGAAAATACAAATACTGAGGTCCTTCAACCTGCAAAAGGAATTTCCTTTCCGGAGATGGAAGCACTTGCTGCACAGCTAAAAATTGAAAAAGCAGTAAATGCAATTGAATTGGATGGCGAACAGCTGGACGAACTCATACACACTGCACAAAGAGGAAGCTCTGCAGGCAACAATCAACCTTGGAAATGGCTGTATAAAGACGGCGCCTTATTACTTTTCCACGATACGGAACGCTCTTTCTCTTTTGCAAATCATAAAAATATTGTGGCTTATGTCGGTTTCGGATTAACGCTGGAAAGCATCCGACTCAAAGCAGAAACGCTTAACCTTCAGGTGCAGGAGCAGCTTTTTCCTGACCCTCAAATTCCAGAATTAATTGCTGTGCTGCAGTTTTCAAATTTAGCAGGCGAGCATAAAAAAGACGGCCTTGCGGATTTTACCGACCTAAGAAATACCAACAGAAATCAACCTAAAGTCATCAAAGCCATTCCTACTGAGACATTAGCTGAGATAAAAGCAGAAACGGAGCAGATCACAGGTGCGAAAATATATTTTATTGAAGATGCAGCAGCCATTCAAAAAGTGGCAAACATCATGGGCGAATCGGATAAACTCCGTTTGTACACCCCAACCGGGCACCATGAGCTCTTCAACCTGGAACTGAGATTTACCAAAGAAGAAAGTGAAAGAACCGGCGATGGATTGGATCTGGAATCTTTTGGTCTGACAGCTGGAGAAGCCATTGGGATGAGAATTGCAAAAGACCCAAAGGTGCTGGATTTGCTGAAACACTGGAAAATGGGCACGGGACTGGAACGCCTGTCAAAAAAATCCGGCCTGGCTTCCTCCGCAATTGCCCTGGTCACCATGCCGAATTATACCTCAGCCGATTTCATTAAAGGAGGAAAAGCAGTAGAGCGGATGTGGTTAACCGCCAATCGTGCCGGAATTTCACTTCATCCGATGACGGCGAGCATTTTACACTTCAACATTTTAAAATACGGAGATGGATTAAATCAGGATCTTTATCTTAAAAACAAGTTTTCTGAATTAAATGAAATTTTCTACAATTGCTTCCCTACAATAGATGAGCAGGAAGTGAGCGTTTTTCTATGTAGACTATTCTATGCAGAAGCAGAAGGAACTCCTTCGAAACGTTTGCCAATTGATAAAATATTCAAAGCTAATTTAACCCAATAGATGGTAAAGTTCACCGCATTTAAGGCGACAGACAACGAAGCTTTATGTCATAAATTTATAGATGGCCATCGAAAGGTATTAGAAATCTATGGCATTACCATGATCACCTCGGCGAAACATGCCTGGGTGCATCATGATAATACTTATGTGATCCTAGTAGAATCTACCGAAGATGGACGAGCATTGGGTGGCGCACGGATACAGATTGCTGATGAAGATTTACCACTCCCAATAGAAGACGCGATCGGAAAACTGGATCCTAAAATATTTGATCAGCTAAAAGAAAGAAAACTACTGAAAACCGGCGAACTTTGCGGTCTTTGGAACTCCAGAGAAATTGCAGGATTTGGAATTGGCAGTATCTTTTTAATCCGCGCTTCTGTGGCATTGGCTTACACACTCGGACTGCATAGTTTATTTGCTTTATGTGCTCCAGCCACCGTTAGAGGTGGTAAAAGAACAGGTTTTGATGTGAATATTTCCGTTGGTAACAATGGACAATTTTACTACCCTAAACTTGATTTAATTGCTACAGCAGTAATTATTGACAATTTAAGAACCCTGGAAAAAGCCGAGCCTACCATTAGGGAGCTGGTTTTTGACCTGATTGAAAATCCTGTACAGGTGCGCTCCGAAACCGGCCCTAAAGGAGAAGTAGACATCATGTACGATTTAAAGTTTAACAGATAATGCAGTACCTATATAGTTTAAAGCAGATTCCACAATTATGCTGTTTGATGATGCTTTTTTTGCTGGGGATTGGTCCTGCAAATGCACAATTGATTCAGCTGAACGGCGCAGCTACCACACCAATTAACATCAGCGACCAGGTTTCCACCTATGAAGATGCCTCAGGAAACCTTGCGCTGAATGAAGTCATCCAAAACGGGAAATTTGTCCCTAATCACCATAAAATTGCCAACTTCGGACTGACAAAATCTACGATCTGGATCAGGTTCAACGTGGCAAATACTCAAAAACCAACGGATTTTTTCCTTCAATTGAAAAGCCCGAATCTGGATAAGGTTGCATTTTATTATGCGGAGCATGGGCAATATAAAGAGATTAAATCAGGAAATGAGATTTCTATCCATCAGCGTGATGTGGTACATCAGGACCCAATTTTCAGATTGAGAACAACTACAGATACGACCACGTATTACCTTAAAGTTTCTGCATCCAGTCCGATTACACTGCCATTATTTATAGGTTCCTATACCGCTATTATGCAGGGCATAAACCTGGAAAGTAACGTTTTTAGCCTGTATATCGGCCTGATCATCACCATGTTTTTATATAATATCTTTATATATTTCACGGTAAGGGACCGGAGTTACTTATTTTATGTAGTCTATATTTTTAGCGTTGGCTTTACACAGCTTTCCTTACAGGGTTATGCTTTCTCCTTACTTTGGGGCGATAACCTGAACTTAAACAATCAGGGATTGATATTTTCCATTGTTTTTGTAGGAATCGCTTCAATTCTCTTTACCAAAGAATTCCTGCACGTTAAGAACTTCTACCGCAAAATCAATCGTTACCTGAACATTTTAATCCTGCTTTACCTGCTCTGCTTTGTCATCAGCTTGATGGGTTATCCGGTAGAAGCACAAATGGCTTTGCAGCTGCTCACCATCATCGCATCTATCTCAGTTATCGTTACAGGTATCTTAATTTATAGAAAAAAATACCGCCCAGCTTTATATTTTACGATTTCATGGTCTTGCTTTCTAATCGGAGTTATCATATTTATCATGAAGGATATTGGTATACTTTCCTATACCTTCTTAACAAATAATGCAATTTTGATTGGATCAGGTTTAGAAGCCGTATTGCTATCTTTTGCACTTGCCGACAAGATCAACATCTTTAAGAAGGAGAAAGAAGAATCACAATCAGAGGCTTTGCGAATCCTGACAGAGAATGAAAAACTGGTGCGTGAACAAAACGTCCTGTTAGAAATTAAAGTAAAGGAAAGAACAGAAGCGCTGGAAAATATCAATACCAGTTTAAATGATGCTTTATCTAACCTGAAAGAGACACAATCTCAGTTGGTAGATTCGGAAAAAATGGCTTCTTTAGGTCAGCTCACCGCTGGTATTGCGCATGAGATCAACAATCCAATTAATTTTGTGACTTCCAATATCAAACCGCTTCAGATGGATATTGACGACCTGAATCAGTTGATTGATATGTATGAAAACGTTGATCCTGCACAGGAGCTCCATCCACAGCTCAGCGAAATTGAAAATTTTAAAAGATCTATTGACCTGGATTTCGTCAGAGAAGAGATTAAATCACTACTTTCAGGAATTGGTGAAGGCGCAACACGTACTGCAGAAATCATCAGAAGTCTGAAAAATTTCAGCAGACTGGATGAAAATGACACCAAGCCTGTGGACTTGAATGAAGGACTGGATTCTACCCTGGTTTTATTGAGGAGTACCTTCCCTGGAAATCTACAGATTGTGAAGCGTTATGGTACCCTTCCAAAAGTAGAATGTATGCCTGGAAAAATCAACCAGGTATTTATGAACCTGATCAGCAATGCCATCCAGGCGATTAAAGGAAAACAAGTACCAGATACAGAAGAACAATTGAGCATCAGCACCTGGCAAGAAGGAGAAGAAGTGAAAATTAGTATTAAAGATTCAGGATCAGGAATGACTGAGGAAGTAAAACAAAAGATTTTTGAACCATTTTTTACGACTAAAGATGTTGGAGAAGGCACCGGATTAGGCTTATCCATTGTCTTTAGAATCATTGAAAACCATCGTGGCCGTATAGATGTTGTGACAAAAGTAAATCAAGGTACAGAATTTATTATTACCTTACCCGTAATCTCACGATAATAAACTTTATTATGAATGCCACAACTATACGTGTTCTGTATATTGATGATGAAGAAAATAACTTGCTCGCCTTCAAAGCAAGTTTTAGGCGACAGTATGAAATTTACACCGCCCTTTCTGCTGACGAAGGATTAAAAATCCTTGAAAACGTTGCAGTACAAGTGATTATTGCGGATCAGAAGATGCCGAATATTACAGGGGTGGAGTTTTTCAAAAGCATCAAAAATACGTTTCCAGATCCAACCAGGATTTTATTAACTGGTTATACTGATATTGAAGCCCTGGCTGATGCGATCAATCATGGCGATATTTACCGGTATATTACCAAACCATGGAATGATCTGGAGCTGCACAACTCTATCAAAAATGCATATGATGCCTATAAATCTAAAATAGACCTGAGAAATAAAGTCGCAGAACTGGAAAAAACCAATGATGAGCTGAACCGCTTTATCTATAGTATTTCTCATGAACTACGGGCACCATTGGTATCTACAATGGGAATTGTAAATCTGGTAAAAATGGAAGGCCTGTTTAATTCCAGTGGTGAGTACTGGGGATTGATTGAAACCTGCTCCAACAGATTAGATTATTACATCCAAAAAACGCTGCAATACTATAAAAACAACAAGACCGTTTCGGAACATACAGAAATCCATTTCAAAAAATTAGTGGCCGACCTGATTGAGCTGTATGCTTATACAGATAAGGATATGAAGTTCAATGTGAACATCATTCAGGATGAGCAGTTTTTTGGAGATGCCTTTCGCATTGAAGTGATTTTAGGAAACCTGATTTCTAATGCAATCAAGTACCAGAAAGAAACAGAAGTAAATAAGAATGTAAACATATCTGTAGAGGTTCAGCCTACTCAGGTGCACATTAGCATCAACGACAATGGGATGGGCATTCTGAACGAACATTTAGAAAAGATATTCTTACAATTCTTTAAAAGTAAAATTAATCATGGGAG
Organism: Pedobacter polysacchareus; assembly: GCF_019802255.1. Classification (GTDB taxonomy): domain Bacteria; phylum Bacteroidota; class Bacteroidia; order Sphingobacteriales; family Sphingobacteriaceae; genus Pedobacter; species Pedobacter polysacchareus. Next base: position 459,695 of record NZ_JAHYSS010000006.1, read on the forward strand.
TGGCCTGGGCCTTTTCATAGTGAAAGAAGCGCTAAATAAAATCAACGGAAAGATTACAGTAAGTTCAAATGCTATAGAAGGTACCACCTTTAAAATCACGATTCCAAATGTTAAATAAGGTCAGAAAAGTTATGTTAATTGATGACAATGAGGTTGACCTGAAAATCAACTCCAAGATCATCACCATCACTAAATTATTTGATGAAATTATCCTTTGCCAATCGGGCGAAGAGGCGCTGAACTACTTCAGTAAAAACCAAAATGAGGAGGATAAGATTCCTGATTTCATTTTACTGGACATTCAGATGCCGGAGATGGATGGCTTTGAGTTTCTGGAAATTTATAAAGGGCTGCCAAAGTCAATCACAGAAAAATGTGTCGTAGCGATACTCTCCTCCACCCTGGATTTTGGAGACATCAAAAAAGCGGAAGCGAATCCACATGTGGTGAAGTTATTCCGGAAGCCATTGTTTCCAAAAGAACTGGAAGAAGAATTAAATAAATATTTATAAAACAAAAAGCGCCTCCATCAGGAAGCGCTTTTCTGTAATCATGATCAGGTGGTTTTATACCAATCCTGAAATTTCTACCATTTCATTCACGTCAGCTTCGTAATCCACACCCGCTACGTCAAAACCAAACAGGTTTAAGAAATCTTTTTTGTAACCAGCAAGATCACCGATTGCAGGAAGTGTTTCTGTAGTTGCTTCAGTCCAAAGGGCAGCAACCTGCGCCTGAACGTCATCACGCATCTCTAAATCATCTACACGGATTCGTCCCTGCTCATCTGTCAATACTTCAGCACCTGTATACAAACGCTCTTTGAACAAACGTTGAATTTGCTCAATACATCCCTCATGAAGGCCTTCTGCTTTCATAATTTTATACAATAATGAAATGTACAATGGAATCACTGGAATTGCAGAGCTCGCCTGAGTAACCAGGGCTTTGTTTACCGATACATAAGCTTTTCCATTGATATCTTTTAATCGATCAGCAATCTGGAACGCTGTAGCCTCTAAATGGTCTTTAGCGCGACCGATAGTGCCTTTACGGTAAACTGCTTCTGTTAGTGATGGCCCGATATAAGAATAGGCAACTGTTGTTGCACCAGGTGCAAGTAAACCTGCAGCTTTCAATTCATCGATCCACATCGCCCAGTCTTCACCACCCATAACGGCAATCGTATTTTCAATATCATCACCTTGAGCTGGTTGAATAGAGATATCAGAAACAATTCCGGTATGGAAATCTACTGTTTTATTGGTATAAACTTCACCAATTGGTTTCAATACAGAACTGTGTACCACTCCTGTTACCGGGTGAACTCTTTTTGGAGAAGCCAAACTATAAATGACCAGGTCAATTTGTCCAAGGTCAGCTTTGATCAATTCCAAAGTTTTTTCTTTGATCTCTTTTGAGAAGGCATCGCCATTGATACTTTTAGCATATAAGCCAGCTTTATGAGCCTCTGCTTCAAATGCAGCTGTATTGTACCAACCCGCTGAAGCAGTTTTTCCAGGTGCTGGTGGTTTTTCAAAATATACACCAATAGTAGATGCATTAGCTCCAAAAGCACTGGTAATTCTTGATGACAAACCAAAACCGGTTGATGCGCCTATCACAAGGACTTTTTTAGGTCCGTCGATAGGTCCTTTAGATTTCACGTAATTGATCTGGTTTAACACGTTTTGTGCGCAACCATCAGGATGAGCAGTCAGGCAGATAAACCCACGAATTTTCGGTTCAATAATCATATTTATTCTCTTTATACGTTTTTTCTGTAAATTTTCCGCAGGGCGGTTCTTATCAAATTATTCAGCAAACATAATTAAAACAAAATAAGTATGCCAGTTCTGGGGAAAATTGGTTGGAAAACAATATATCTTTGGCCCTCAAAATAAACCGCAATGCTTTTTAAAAATTCCGTGTATTTTATGGCCCTGATGGGTTCCAGCATCACTTTAAATGCACAAACAGCCCAACCTATGGCTGACACCACAAAATTAAATGAAGTCATGGTACAGGAAAACCGACTTCAACTTCCTTTTTCGAAACAAAATAGAAACATCTGGATCATTGACAGCGAAAAGATCAAGAGCTTACCGGCCAGATCAGTTAGTGAATTGCTCAGCTATGTAACTGGTATTGATGTTCGTCAGCGCGGCCCTGGCGGTACTCAGGCCGACATCAGTATCGATGGTGGTACCTTTGATGAAACATTGGTTTTACTCAATGGCGTTAAAATTACTGATCCGCAAACGGGTCACAACATGATGAACCTACCCATTACCATGGATGATATTGACCATATTGAAGTCCTGCGTGGCTCTGCATCCAGAGTTTACGGCATTAATGCGTTAACCGGAGCGATAAATATTGTGACCCGCAGTCCGCAGAAGACCGGTATTTCAGCCAATGTGTTTGCTGGAAGTAGTTTTAAACACAGAGATGGAGCTGGGGGTATTTACTTGAACAACGGCCAGCATCTGAGTGGCAGCCTCGCTTTAGATCAGTCCAGTCATTTGTTTTCCATCGGACGGGAATCAGGCAATGGTTACCGTTACAATACTGCTTTCAATAATCAGAAACTATATTATCAGGGAAAAATCAAACTGGGAAAAGAAGACCAGCTGGATGTGATGGCTGGCTATACCTACAATAAATTCGGTGCAAATGGATTCTATGCTGCACCAAATGATAAGGAATCAGAAGAAACTGTAAAAACGGCGATTGCTTCCCTGGCTTATACCACAAAAATCACGGAGCACTGGACCATGGTTCCAAGGATCAGTTACCGCAATAACGTAGATAATTACCTCTTTAACAAGGTAACATTAGCTTATCCCCCTAACCATCACGTAAGTAATGTCCTGGATGCAGAATTAAACAATACGATACAAACTGAGTTCGGTACCTTCGGATTGGGCCTGGAAACCAGGACAGAATATATCAAGAGCAGCAGTCTCGGGAAGAGAAACCGCAGCAATTCCGGCTTTTTTGGAGAGTATAAATTTGAGCCTTTCGATCGATTATCAGTAAATGTTGGCGCTTATACCAATTACAATTCTGACTATGGATGGCAGGCTTTTCCTGGCCTCGACATTGGCTACAATATTTACGGCAATTGGAGATTATATGGTAATCTAGGTACTGGACAGCGTTTGCCAACCTATACCGACCTTTATTATAAAGGGCCTTCCAATGAAGGTAATGACCAGTTGCATCCCGAAAAATCAAAATATGCGGAAGCCGGAATCAAGTTCAACAACGCAAGATTCTCCGCCAATGCCAGTTATTTTACCCGCCGGATCAGTGATTTTATTGATTGGACAAAAGAAAACATTACCGATCGTTACCAGCCACAAAATTATGCTCAGGTCAATACCACTGGCTTGACATTAAGTGGAGATTACCGCTGGACTGCCCCTTCCGGCAGCATTGGCATCCTGAATGGCTTCCGATTGGGCGCTGCTTACACCTATCTGGATCCGACAATTAAAACTACTATTTCTACTGCCAACATCTCCAGATATGCTTTAAGAAGTTTAAAGAATCAATTGAATGGCACCTTAACAACTTCTTTCTGCAAGGTAATGGATTTAACAATTGCTGCCCGTTATCAAGACCGTATTACTTATAAAGATTATACGGTGATCGATGCCAAACTGGCCTATAAGCAACCACATTACAACCTCTATTTGGATGCGGGCAACCTGTTTAATGCGCAATTTATTGAAGCGGAAGCCATTCCAATGCCAGGATCATGGTACACGTTAGGCTTTAAGCTGAATTATTAAGTTTTTGGGGAAACAGCACGGATAATGTCCACAATTCCTTCTTTTTGGATGATGTACATCCCTAAACGTTCTTCAGAAACACCTTCCTTAAGCCGGTATGTAAATACCGGCTTTTCTCCTTCAAAAAAGGTATCCAGATATTTGAAAGCGATATGATTTAGTGGCTTGAGCGCAGCTGCAAGCTCCACCAGATGTGTAGAGATAAAAAATACCGAATTACGGATGGTCGTCAGTTCTGAAATGATCAGCAAGGAAGCATCATAGGCATCTCTTACATTTGTTCCTCTAAAAAGTTCGTCAAAAACAATAAACATTCGGTTGTTTTCCAGGAGTGCCGTTGCAGCTTCTTTTACCCGTTTTACTTCAGAATAATAATGGCTAAGCCCTTGTCCGAGCTGATCCGGTAGGTTAATTGTGGTCAATAAACCATTAAAAATGGCTATTTTCATCGAACTTGCAGGAACTGGAAAGCCTAAATGTGCCAGGTAAACAGCCAATCCCAACGACTTTAACAAAGATGATTTACCTGCCATATTGGATCCGGTAAGAAAAACCATGTTTTCGGCTTGATTCAAAAAAATATCATTTTTAACGGGCTCATCAAAGGAGGGATGGAAGAAACCAACAAGCCCCAGCTCCAGATTTTCAGTTTCGGAATATTCAGGGAAGCAGAATTGTCTTTTTCTGGCCACTGTAGCAATGGTTTCATAAGCGTCCAGTTCATAAATCAGCTGTAATAAATGGAGTAGTTCTATTTTCTCTTTTCCACGAAAGCTATGGTCTAACTTACTCACCTGATAAAACTTAAGTTTTTTTTCATTAAGGCCCGCAGCAGTCTTTAAAGACTCTATATTCAATATTATTTCGATCTCTTTCAGTTTATTCTTCAAATATTCTGGCACCTTGGTCAGATCCTGTTCAGCTATAAAACGGGATAGATATTTCAAAGTGCTAATCAGAAACTCTAATCCTTTAATCACGATATAATAGTCGTTGCTAGACTTATTCCCGATGAAATCCACCAAAGCATCCAGCATATTATTTCTGGAAAGTACTTTATTGAATTTCAAATAATACCCGATCAGGTCTAATTGTTCACTTTTAACCGCTATCTGCAGCTTATAATCTTGAAAATATTTGATCGCAGATTGACGCCCATTCAGTAAATGAATATCTGAAGATGGCCTTTCCATCATTTCCTGAATTTTCTCCTTCCCTCCTAATGTTCTCGTTGCTTTAAAAAAGCTGAATATAGATTCGTCAGCCGATGCATCGGTAAATACATTCAGGTCTCTAAAAGTTTGGCGATCCATTTTAAAATTAGTCATAGTTTATTTTCAGGATTTAATATTAGGAGGCCAAAGCAATTTTCTTTTCACAACTGCCATGAATACCGCAAAATTCAATATAGCAACAATGTTTAGTTTAATCGTTTCCGATCCTCATTTAATTAATCTTCCGAAATTAGCTCACATAAATAAATTGATGTACTATATTCGTTATCAGATTTCATCTACCATCTCTATTAATAAAAACGCTATAAACCAACCAAAACGAAAGCACCAATCAACAACATGGAAGAAAAGACTACCAGAAACAAAGCATCCTGGCCAATAAAAGCAGTTATTTTGATCATTTTAATCATTGGTGCTGGTTATTGGGCTTTAGAAAGTGGCAGATTTGATACACAAGCGAATAACTTAAATTCGATTGGCACGCTAAAAAAGAAAGCGACAGTTGGCAGCCCTGATGACCACCCTGAATTTAATTATAGTCCGGAAAAACCAGTAAATGGAGCGTACAAGGGTGTAGTAGAAGTTGGCGCTTCAGGTTTCAATTCTTTCATTGTGAATATCGACAAAGAGAAACGTTGGGAAATTATTTCTAAAGATTTCGGAAAATCATTTGTCTATGAGGGAATGGCCAGCACCACCGACATCAGAATGGGGTTAAAAGATTATATAGGGGGTATGTTTGATAAAGGAGTGAAATCAAAAAACATTCATTTTGTAATCAGTTCTGGTGCACAAAAAGTGCCTAAAACTGCCGCTATCTCTTCAGAATTAAAAAAGATGGGTTATATCGTAAACCTGGTCACGCCCGAAGAAGAAGGGAAATTGGCCTTAAAATGTGTATTACCTGACAGCTATTCAGATTCTTCATTTGTAGTAGACATTGGCTCTGGAAACACTAAAATATGCTGGAAAGACAATTCCGTACATTTTGAAGAGGCCCCAGGGGCAAAATATTATGAGAAGGATATGGTGGATAAGGACGTTTATGATCAGGTAAAATTGGCTGCCGGAAAAATACCTGCTGCCCAACGTAAAATATGTTTCATCATTGGCGGAGTACCATTTGAACTGGCCAATCAAAGTCGGAAAGGACAGGAAAGATATACGGTATTAAAAGATCCAGGAAAATATAAAACAGATAAAATCAAGATCAAAAGTGGCGTAAACATCTACCAGGCTATTAAAGATGCGACGAACTGCAATACTTTTGTGTTCGATTGGGATTCCAATTTCACTATTGGATTTTTATTGTCGATTTAGCCTTAAGCTAAAAAGCAGTTCCATTAAATTTTGGAACTGCTTTTTAGTTATAATTTCTTAAATATTAGCCGTGTATCGCTTCTTTGTTGCCATAGCTTTGGATCAGTTCCCCTTCAAACTCCAGCCATTCTTTCCATCTCGCATCCACATCTACATCGATGGTATATTTACGGGCAAAATTTAAAAAAGTTGTATAATGACCGGCTTCAGATACCATAAGGTCATGGTAAAACTTCGCCAGTTCAGGGTCTTTAATATTTTGTGACAGCACGCGGAAACGCTCGCAGCTCCTTGCTTCAATCATTGCAGCGAATAATAGTCTGTCGATAAAGGCATTATTTCTACTGCCATCTCTGCGGCTAAATTTCACTAATCGGCCCACATAATCATCTTTACGCTCTCTTCCGAGGGTATACCCGCGTTTATTGATAATTTCGATCACCATTTGAAAATGCTGCATCTCTTCAATCGCAATGGCGGTGAGTTCTTCTACCAAATCCATGTGCTCAGAATTATTCGTAATTAAAGTAATCGCATTTGTTGCGGCTTTTTGTTCGCACCAGGCATGATCCGTTAATATTTCTTCTAAATTCGATTCTGCAATATTAGCCCAACGGGGGTCTGTTAATAATTTTAGTCCAAGCATGAGGTATAAATAAAATTCTCTGCCCCAAAATTAGGAATAATCGCAGGCTTTGCAGTAAAAACATCTATTTTGCGACAATTTTAAAGAAATGAGCGAAAAGAAAACATTAATCATCGGTTTAGTATGGCCAGAGCCATGCTCTTCAGCAGCGGGAACAAGAATGCTTCAGCTGATTGATTTCTTTATTGCTGATGGTCATCAGGTGATTTTTGCTTGTGCAGCAGCTAAAACAGCACACAGCTTTGACCTGGAGGGAAAAGGAGTTAGCGAACTGGTTATTGAATTAAATGATGATGGTTTTAACGGCTTGATTCGGGAAATTGCTCCGGATATCGTTCTTTTCGACCGCTTTGTGATGGAAGAACAATATGGCTGGCGGGTACAGCAGGAATGTCCTAATGCGCTTAGAATCCTGGATACGGAAGACCTCCATTGTTTACGTCATGCACGACAGCAGGCTATAAAAAGCGGAAAACATTTTCAAATCAGTGATTTGTTTACGGATATGGCGAAAAGAGAAATCGCTGCTATACTGCGATGTGACCTTTCTTTGATCATTTCCGAACTGGAAATGAAAATCTTAAAGGAAACTTTTCATATCGACCCTTCTTTAATTTACTACCTCCCCTTTTTAGAAGAAACATTGGAAGAAAAAGACCTTAAGCAATGGCCATCTTTTGAAGAAAGAGCTGGATTTGTGTTTATTGGCAATTACTTACATGAGCCGAACTGGCATACCCTGCAAACCTTAAAAACAGCCATATGGCCGCTGCTCCGGAAAAAATTACCGGGAGTAGCCTTGCATATTTATGGGGCTTACAGCAATCAGAAAGTAATGCAGCTCTACAATGAAAAAGAGAAATTTCTGGTTCATGGCCGTGCGGAAGATGCTAAGAAAGCGATTGCGCAGCATAAAGTCCTGCTCGCACCGATCCAATTTGGCGCTGGTTTGAAAGGGAAATTCATTGATGCCATGTTAACGGGTACACCAAATGTGACGAGTACCATTGGTGCGGAAGCCATGGCTGGCGATTTAGACTGGAATGGGCTCATCGCCGATGATCCTGAGCTTTTCATCACCGCAGCAGTTACTTTATATCAAATGAAAGATAAATGGCTGCAAGCGCGGCAAAACGGCATCGACCTCTTAAATAATCGGTATGCTAAGTCGTCATTTTTACCAGCTTTTGGTATGACTTTGAAAAATTTAAGCCATCAACTGAAAACTCATCGCCAGCATAATTTCTTTGGCCAGATCCTGCAATACCACAATGCCAGCAGCACTAAATACATGTCTTTATGGATTACTGAAAAGAAACGTCATCGCCCTTAAAACAGCTATAACTAAGAGATGGGCAATTCAAAAATCATCCTGGTTCCCTCGCCGAATTCACTTTCTGCCCAGATTTTTCCGTTGTGACTTTTCACGATCTCTGCGCATAAATACAGTCCAATTCCAAAGCCAGCGATATTTTTAGTATCCGCAGTTTCGAATCGCTGAAACCTGGTAAACAAATATGGAAGGTCAGTTTCCCGAATCCCCATCCCACGGTCCGTTATCGAAATCTGGGCATTTGATTCATTTTTTCGGCAGTCCAGCCGGATGTCCTTATGGTGTAGGGAGTACTTAGCCGCATTGCTCAGCAGGTTGGTCAACACCTGGCTTATTTTATCCCGATCTCCGGTTAGCCACAATTCTTCTGTCCTATCAAAAGCAATTACATGAGGATTGATAATGGCTTTAACCTCTTCTATTACCTCCAGAATCAACTTATTGCATTCGAATGCTGATTTTTCCAATACAATCCCTCCTGCTTCCAATCTAGAAATATTCAAGAAACTATTGATCATACCGACCATCTTATTCACCTGATGATCTGCTTTTTCTAAGATTTCAGCGGTCATGAGGTCTTGCGCTTTCTTCCCTGTTTTCTTCAACAATTGAACATATGCCTTCAGGGAGGTCAATGGTGTTTTCAATTCATGGCTCACCATGGCTATGAAATCATTTTTAAGCTCTTCTTCCCTTTTTTGACGGGTATTATCGAGTACCGTTCCAATGAATCTGCCGGGCAGTCCCTGCTCATTGAAAAACAACTTACCCTTTGCACGAACCCAGCGCATTTGTTGGTTGATCAGGCTCACCGTACGAAATTCCACATCATAATCCCCATTCTTCAATGGCCTTTTAAAGGCATTTCTCATGAGTTTAATCAGCCTGGTTTTATCCTCTTCATGAACTGCTGTCATAAAATCCCTTGTCTGATTATACACCTCACCAGCTTCTATTCCAAAGATTTCCCGACACCGTAAATCACATTTCAGCAAGCCATGTTCAACATCCATATCGAACACGCCCAGATCAGCGGCTTCGATAGCCAACCTGCTTCTTTGCTGTTCCTGCAATAACTCAACCCTGGCTTTTACCTGTTCCGTCACTTCTGAAGCCATAATAATCACCCCGCAAACACAGTCGGAACTATCTCTAAGGGGATGGTAAACCATGTTGAAATAGGCTTCCTGTAAGGAACCCTCCCTTGCAAGCAGCATTTTTATGTCTTCATTATAATGCGATCGACCGGTGCAATACGTCTGACTGATCAGGCTGAGGACTTCTAATTTAATAGCCTTGGGGAGCACATCTGACATCTTTTTACCGATGATTTCCTCTGATTTACCCCATACTTCCAGCATGAGTCCATTGGCTAGTTCTACTTTCAGCTCCCGTCCTTTCAGCATCGCAATCGCCACTGGTGCATGGGCAAAAAACTCACGGAGGTGTTTATTGGTCCAGTCTTCTACCTCTAGCTCGATCCTTTCCTTTCTAACCAGATCGTACGTAGAGGTGACATCTACATTGGTATGGACGATATAGGCTACATTCCCCTGATCATCCAGCACCGGAAAATTAGTCACCATCCAGTATTTCACTTCAAATTGATCTGTTCCCCGGATTGGAATATCATATTTGAGAATGCTGAGTACCTGCTGTTCTTTAGTTTCCAGCACACTGAGCAGATTGTTATAAAACAATTCTGCATTCTTAGTACTGCTGTCCTGAGGGTTCTGCGGAAAAGCAGTCAGAAGGGGTCGCCCCACCAGATCTTTAATCCTGCTGGAGGTTACTTTAAGATAAGCATCGTTGGCTTCTACGATAGTAAAATACGGCGGGTCCGGCTTCAAAACTAAAATTGGAGGTCCCGCTTTATAGAATGCGTCGAAGTTAATATTCGGTTTCAAAAGAGATGGCGTAAGAATAGGTGTAAATATGCTCAAAAGTATAAAAACCTATGGTCTTAGCGGGAGAAGCATGGTTTCACATTATAAAGTGAAACCATAAATTGTATCATTTCAGCGCTAATTTAGCTATTTAAGATCCTGTCTTCATTTTACCTTGTCTAAGTTTCCTTCTGTTGACCAATAAGTAGCAAATGTATAAAAGCAGAATCCAGGCAGGAATCAACTCTACTGAAAGTTTCATTCCGGTGATCCACATGATCACTAGAATTCCCAGTAAAAACACCAGACATATATAGTTAGACAAAGGATAGATAAAAGAAGGAAACTTTGTTTTCACCTGAGCTGCATCTTTAGATTTCCTGAATTTCAGGTGGGTAATACTGATCATCAACCAATTGATAATCAAAGAAGACACCACTAGTGACATCAATATTTCCAACGCTTTTTCTGGAATCAGTTTATTAATGACAATACAAATTGCGGCGAAAAGACTGGAAACCAGAATCGCTTTAATTGGCACATGATTTTTGTTCAGTTTCGACAAGAAAGCAGGTGCATTTCCTTGTTCTGCAAGGCCGAAAAGCATCCGGCTATTGCTATATACACAACTATTGTATACCGACAAGGCTGCAGTAAGTACGATCATATTCAGCACATTGGCAATGATACTGGTGAAATATATGGTTTTCCCAAAGGCATGGATTTCAAAGCCTTTCAGACTTTCAAACACCATTACGAAAGGGCTGCTATCCGTAGTAATATTTTTCCATGGCGATAAAGAGAACAAAATAACCAATGCTCCTACATAGAAAATCAAGATCCGATAAATCACCTGGTTTGTTGCTTTAGGGATAGTTTTCTCTGGATTTTCAGCTTCTGCAGCGGTAATTCCGATGAGCTCCAGTCCGCCGAAAGAGAACATGATCAGCGCAATTGCGGCAAATAAGCCTTGAAAGCCACCTTTTCCATCTGCACTGAACCATCCTTTGGCAAAGAAACCGCCGTCATTCCATAAGTTTTGTACACTGGCTTGTGCTCCACCGCTGCCACTTAACAATAAATAAGCGCCAAAAGCGATCATAGCAATGATGGCCACGACTTTAATGATCGAAAACCAGAATTCTACTTCTCCGTATACTTTTACAGAGGTGAGGTTTAAGGCGTTGATCACAATGAAAAAGAAAAGACTGGAAGTCCATAATGGGATTTCGGGCCACCAGAAATGCACATAAATTCCAATAGCGGTCAATTCAGACATACTCACCAGAATATACAATGCCCAATAATTCCAACCGGAGGCAAATCCAGCAAAGGAACCCCAATACTTAAAAGCAAAGTGGCTGAAACTTCCTGACACAGGTTCTTCTACCACCATTTCGCCCAATTGGCGCATGATGAAAAAGGCGATAATCCCTGCCAGGGCATAACCTAAAATTACGGATGGACCTGCTAAAACTGCAGCAGAACCGATACCTAGAAATAAACCGGTTCCTATGGCACCGCCAAGGGCGATGAGTTGGATATGTCTGTTTTGTAAACCCCTTTGTAGCTTCTGCTCCTCAGGCTTTTCTTCTACTTGCTTCAATCTTTATGGTATTGCGCTAATGATAAATGAATATAAGTTGCACAAAAGTGTGAACTTATATTCATTTGAACGATTAAAAGCCTAAAAATTTACTATTTTTTTGTGAACTTCATTGCTGGTACATCACCCATCATTAAGGTAAGTGTGTTGCCATCTACTGTATAAGCATCTACTTTTTTAAGCATTTCCAGGAATCTCATTTCTCCTTCGCCTTCACAATGTTTCATCGTCATTGGTCCTGATAAATCAACTTTAAATTTGTTGCCTTTTACCTCTAATTTTGAACCAAAGGAATTACAGCTGGTATTTCCATTAAGTTCATTAAGCGCCGCATTGATATTGATATTCGGTTTTGATTCTGGATATAAACCATTAAAGGCTATTCTTACCCCTGTAATGTAATTTAACTCCCAGTTGCCGCTTAATTTTGAAGCTGCAGCATTTTGCTGTGTGTTTTGACCTTTGTTCATCATTTTACAAGATGTTAAAGCGGATAAAGAGATCAAGATAGCGAAGATTGCCTTTTTCATAATTTTTCTTTTTTACTAAATAACCCAATTTCCATTAAGTTCTAACTGTTTGTATAACCGATGGAGGGGCGTTCATTTACAATTACAATTGTAAGCAAAGATCCGGCCATTTAAATGCTAAAACCGCGTTTTCAGGCCATTTTCAGCCTACTTGATAAATCGTACCAATGAATTATCAGCTCATATTAGGGCAGATCAAAGCCAAATTTCTTGTAAATAGCGCCAGCTTCTGCGCCTACCAGAAAATCCATAAAGTCCTTTGCTGCTTCTGGATGCGGTGCATTTTTCAGCTGTCCGGCAATATATTGAGAGCGGATATTTTCAGCTTCGGGAACTTCGATCATTTCTACGGGATGTCCCAGCATTTTCTGATAATAAACTTCCGTATACCATACCGGCGCAGCATCGCTCTGATCATAAAGAATGCGCATTGGCGATTGTCGGTGATGGATCTGTGTGAGATAAGTACTCTTATCTGCCACTTTACTTTCCATAACGGTTTGTTTTAGCACCTCACCTCCTGCTTTCACATAGGCTTCTTCAATTCTTTTTCCTATTCCTTCAAAATCCGGATTGGGCATACTGATTCTCAAGTCTTTTCTGCCCAGGTCTTTTAACCCTTTTACTTTTTTAGGATTTCCTTTTTGCACCATAATGGCCAACCTATTTTTGGCATAGACCTGTGTTTTGCTAAACCATTCCGGTGTTTGCTCGATTCTGCTTTTTCCAGCGGTATACACATCAGGTTTTAAGGTGATCCTCATATTGCCGACCACAATGCTGCCACTGGCAATCTGCTTGGCTAAAATACCTGGAGGAAGTGTTTCCGCAAATACCCTTTGATATTGGGGATGCTTTTTCTTAAAGGCACCAATCAATTCGTCAATGCACATGAACTGATTCCCTGCAAAGAACACCACCAATTGGGGGTCATTTATGTCACCGAAAAGATCAGGAACATTGTCTATCCCAGGAACGGTAAACTGTACCTTGCTTTCCGGCGGAGTATTCCATGGCGGATCAAAGCAGTGTTCCTGAGCATTCACTTCGGAGGAAAGGACAAATAGGGCGATTGCGCCACAAAATAGCTGATTTAAAATTCTCATATAGGGTAAAATGATCTAGATTTATTAATGATTTGGGGCGATATCTTTCAATGCCAGCACGATTGGAGGATAAGGTCCGTATTTATGCTGCTGCTCAGGAAACCCATCCAGATAAGGACCATAAGGCGCATCAATTGGCTTTTTACTGCGATCTGGATAATCTGTTTTTTGTGCTTTATGAGGTCTGGGCTGAGTGTTGACAAATGCAGCTACGTCCCAGGATTCTTCATCTGTTAATTGTGCATTTGGATAAGTCACCCCATAAGGCATATTATTTTTTACGAAACCTGCAAAATTGCTCAATCTGTACATCCCTGCGCCATCGTTATAACTGTGCGGTCCCCAGAGCGGTGGGTATAAAAAGGCCAATTGGTCTGCTGATTTAATTCCTTCGCCATGCTGTCCGTGGCAGCTTTGGCATTTATTCTGGTACACGATCAGCCCTTTTTCCGGATCTGCGGCTCTGTCCATATAGTTCAATTTTTCCGTGCCCGTACCAAATGCTTTTTTTCCTTTCTCTTGTTCCGATCCTACCCATTTCATGTAAGCGAGCATCGCCTTTACTTCTTTTCCAGCTAGATCAGGAACTTTTCCGTTTAAGCTCCGCTGAAAGCAATCGGCGATGCGTTCGGTGGCTTCGGCCATTTTACCTGAGCGTGCGCTCTTTTTGGGATAGCTGGCAAAGAATATCGAATAGTTATTGCCGAAAGTCTTCGTTCCTGCTTCCAGGTGACAATTCTGACAGTTCATTCCATTGCTGATTCTGGCCACAGCACCATTTGGCCCAAAATATTTAGCGGTATTCTTCACCAGTTCCCTTCCATAACGGATCATTTCACCATACTCATCGGCAGGAATCGTACTGTCGTCTGGTGATTTCCAGGCATCAGCCGGAATGGCCTTACCTTGCATTACAGCCTTGGTATTTCCAATTTGACTAGTTCCATGATCTGCCCCTGCAGCAGCACTTTCTTGAGTTGAGGTTGAAGCTGCATCCTTAAAATAGTAAGCGCTGATCCCTATTAAACTGGCTAAAATAAACAACAAGGAAACTAACACGATGGATTTCGCGGTATAAATAAGGGCTTGCCGGCTTTGGTCAGGTTTAGTTTCTTCGCTCAAAATATTTGGTTTGGTATTCAAAAATGCTATTAATTATGAGGATGACAAAAATATATAAAGTGATCAGTCATAACTAAAGGTTATAATACAATGAAGGACCGCGCCCGGTAAAAGCTGATTCCAGCTGTTTTGCCATGACTTTACAGATTAAAGGCTGTCGGTTCATGAATTCCTATTTTATTATCCTAATTTTGCGCCCAAAGAACGGATTATGGAATCAAGCGAATTAAGAATAGGAAATTACACATTAGATCATGGCCATCCTGAGCAAATCCCTTATGGATCTGATATTGACTCAGCCGGATTAATGGAGCCTATTAAATTAACGGTAGATTGGTTGATGAAATTTGGATTTGAAAAATTCGTTTTTGAATATGAAGAAGGTGATGAGATCACTTATGTACTAGAGAAAAAAAATGGCCATCAATTTGTTTTAAGTGATGACTTTCAGCCTATGGATGGTGAAATCGCCATGCTGGACTATAAATTATTATACGTACACCAGTTACAAAACCTTTATTTCTGTTTAACCGCTGAAGAATTGGTACTAAGCGCATAATCTTATGATAAGCTTTACATGAAATCATTCCAAAACCTATTGAGCATCCTCCTCCTGTCGGCCATTACTTTATTTAGCGCATCCTGTAACTCAAAAAGCGCTGATGAAGATTGGAAAGCGCGTGCTAAAACGGACATGAGGTTACTGCCTAAATACGGTGGCCTGGTAAAATCGCAAAAGTACTTAGAAATAGATCAGCAATTCATAAAAGAGGCAACGGAACAATTTGGCACAAAAGAACGTGCTTCCTATGTTTATTCCAGATGGGGAATGGAATATGCAAAAAAAGGTGATCCTAAAACAGCGATGTACCGTTTAAATCAAGCCTGGTTACTCGATCCAAAGAATGCGGAAGCCTACCATGGATTTGGCTATGTGATGGCAGGACTGGGTGCCTTTAAAGAAGCCTTGAATGCATATAATGACGGTCTGAAATTTGCACCTGAACATGAGCAGATGAAAATAGAACGTGCTGCGGTTCAGCAAAAGCTTTAAACAACTCATCTTTCTACTATCGTTATACGATTGTTATGACGATTTATCCCTGATTATCATCAGGTCCCAGTTTATTATGTTAACTTTAGAAAATACGAAGAAAAGCTAATCTTTCCCGCATTCTTTTCTTTTTTCCATTAATATCAACCACTACCCTTTTACTAAGGACATGAAAGAAGACGATTCCGATGAATTGATGATTCCGAATAAAAAGATTGCTTTTCAACATCAGGAAAAAGAGAACCTCTCAGCAGCTTTACTCATCGCCAATAAAGAGCTTCTTTTTCAAAATGAAGAGAGAGAGAACTATGCTGCAGAGCTAGCGATTGCCAATAAAGAACTCCTCTTTCAAAATGAAGAGAAGGAGAAAATAGCAGCAAAGCTCGTGATTGCGAACAAAAAGCTGATTTTTCAAAATGAAGAAAAAGAACGTCGAGCGGCAGAACTAGTCATCGCCAATAAAGAGCTTGCTTTTCAGAATGAAGAAAAGGAAAAAAGAGCAGAAGAATTAATCATTGCCAATAGGGAGCTGAAGAATGCAGAAGACGAAGTTCGTCAGCTCAATGACGAATTAGAGCAAAAAGTAGCAGAACGTACCGCACAATTAGAGTCTGTTAACAAAGAATTAGAGTCCTTCTCCTACTCCGTCTCTCATGATTTACGTGCACCGATCAGGGCAATTAATGGTTATACTAAAATATTAGTAGAGGACTATGAGGCGGTAATTGATGAAGATGGAGTAAAGATCCTGCAATCGATCATTAACAACTCTAAGAAAATGGGTGAATTAATCGATGACTTGCTAGCCTTTTCAAAATTGGGAAGAAAACAGGTAACGGTTTCAACAGTAGATATGCTCGATCTTGTCGATCAGGTAAAGGAAGAGGTATTATTGGAGCAGCATAAAAACTTACCAGAGTTTAATATCGCAAAACTGCCAAATGCTATAGCCGACAAATCATTGATTAAGCAGGTTTGGATTAACCTGATTTCCAATGCCATTAAATACTCCCGGCACAAAGAAAAGACAACCATAGAGATTGGTTCTTACCAGGAGGACGATCATATTGTATACTTTGTAAAAGATGGTGGTGCTGGTTTTGACATGCAATATTACGATAAGCTCTTCGGGGTTTTTCAACGATTACACTCCCAGGAAGAATTTGAAGGTACAGGTATCGGCCTCGCTATCGTCCATAGAATTGTGCAAAGACATCTGGGAAAAGTTTGGGCCGAATCCACATTAAACGAGGGATCTTGCTTTTATTTTAGCTTACTCAACGTAACACATTAACATTAAAAGACATGAACTACCATAACATTGAAATTTTATTTGTAGAAGACAGTGCTGACGACGCTGCATTGACCATCCGCGCGTTAAAAAAAGGTGGGGTGACCAATAAATTACATCATGTAATCAATGGAGCTGAAGCACTCGACTTTCTCTACTGCAAAGGGGAATTTTCTTCGAGAAGCAATCAGGAGTTTCCTAAATTAATCCTATTGGATTTAAAAATGCCTAAGGTTTCTGGACTGCAGGTGTTGGAAAAGATTAAATCTGATCCCAACATGAAGTCTATTCCAGTAGTGATGCTGACTTCCTCCAATGAAGGCCCGGATATAGAAAAGTGCTTTGCATTAGGTGCAAATAGCTATATCGTTAAGCCGGTAGATAGCGATAACTTTTTCAAAACTGTAAAAGAAATAGGTTTATACTGGTTGGTATTAAGCCAGCCCGCACATTAATAAATATTCAGCACTTTATAGGTAAAATTAGGTCGTATATATAATGGCAATAACGCTTAGAATACTCATTGTTGAAGACAATGAAAGTGACGCTGACTTACTGTTGCGTGAACTGAAAAAATCTGACCTGAGTTTTACAGCAGTAGTGGTTCAAACACGTGTAGAATTTGAAAAAGCGCTCGATAGTTTCAGTCCTGACCTGATATTATCAGACTATTCGCTTCCATCATTTGATGCGGAAAGTGCTTTTCACATTAAACAGGAACACCATTCAGAAATCCCATTTATCATTGTCTCCGGTATTATTGGAGAGGAAAATGCGGTTAAACTGATTAAGGCTGGAGTCACTGATTATGTGTCAAAAAACAGTCTTTTCACCTTATCTACGAAAATCAACAGGGCCCTGAATGACAGTCAGATCAGGAAGGAAAAGTTGCTGGCGGATGAAAAGTTAAAGCAGATCAATGAGGAACTTTCACTGCTGAATCAGGAGCTGGAAGACCGTGTGATCAACCGCACCAGGGCTTTGGCTGAAAGTGAAAGTCGTTTTCGCAGCATGATGGAAACCATACCACAACTTGCCTGGACAAATACAACAAAAGGAGAAATCGTATTTTACAACCAGCGATGCTCGGATTATACCGGTTTAGATCAAACAATAAACAGAATGATCGCATTTAAATCGGTGATACATGAGGAGGATCGTCATGCGGCCATTGACCAATTCCGTTCTATCCTGGAAAATGAGGAAGGCGGTGAATTTCAAATTCGCCTCAAGCGAGTGGATGAACTTTACAGATGGCACCTGATTCGCTTAATGCCCGTTAAAAACGAGGCTGGTCAATTGGAGCTTTGGGTGGGCACCGCCACTGACATCCAGGAGCTTCGCTTATTGCAGCAGCATAAAGATGATTTTATCATCATTGCGAGTCATGAACTCAAAACTCCCATTACCAGTTTAAAGGCATCTTTACAACTCTTAGACCGAATAAAAGACAATCCACCGGCTAATGGTATCCTGGCTAAGCTGATTGTGCAATCCAATAAAAGTCTAGGAAAAGTCAATGCGTTGATTGAAGACCTATTGAACTCCAGCAGAGCCAATCAAGGACAACTTCACATCAATCAGGAGAATTTTGTGTTGTCCCGTATTATTAAAGACTCTTACCATGATTTAACCACTGATGGAATTTACTCCATTAAAACAGAAGGTGACCTGGATATTTCCGTTTATGCTGATGCCATTCGGGTGGAACAGATTGTGATCAACTTCCTCAATAATGCGATAAAATATGCGAGCCAATCTAAAGAAATCTGGATTCGTATTGAGAAGAAAAATGACATGGCTAAAGTCTCTGTCATTGACCGGGGTCCGGGGATACCACCAGAAAAATTGCGTTACATATTTGACCGCTATTATCGTGCAGATAATTCCGGCAGTCAGTATACCGGATTGGGCCTCGGCCTATACATCTGTGCAGAAATCATTAAACAGCACAATGGGCAAATTGGTGTAGAAAGTGTAGTGGATGAAGGCAGTAAATTCTGGTTTACCATACCAATGGCCAATTAAATTACAGTCCCCATTCCAGCTGCAAAAGCATTAGCGTACTTAAAGACATCTAGATATCTTTAAGTACACCTCAATCACGAAAAATTATTAAGCTCAAAATCAGCCATTAAGGCATTGAAATAAAAATTACCGATTAATAATCACTTTGAAGATATCTCCACATCAATATATCTTAGTATCATTGCGTATTCGTATAAAGGATATATTGACATGAAGATTATAGCTGTTATAAATCATAAAGGTGGTACAGGAAAAACAACTTCTACCTTAAATATTGGCGCCGGTTTAGCTCGTGCGAAAAAGAGAACATTACTAATTGATATTGACCCACAATCTAACTTAACGGAAGGTTTAGGATTCAGAGATGTGAAGGTGTCGATTTATGACAGTATCAAAAGTGACACGCCTCTTCCTATAGAAAACATTTCAGAATATTTAGACATCGTCCCTTCCTCACTGGATTTATTGGGTGCAGAGATTGAACTGGTTTCCAGATTGGGCAGAGAAACCATTGTAAAAAGATTGCTGAAAGCAGTGGATGGAAAATACGACTATGTTTTGATCGATTGTGCGCCTGCTTTAGGCATGTTGACAGTAAACGCGTTGGTTGCTGCAGATACCGTATTGATCCCATTGGAAGCAGAATATTTTGCTTACAGAGGTATTGACCGCCTGGTTTCTATTATTTCTGATGTTCGCACACACTACAATGAAAACCTGACGATCGGTGGGGTATTTATTACCAAAATAAACCCGAGAAGGGTGATTACCGAGCAAATCACAGACAGTATCAAAAAATATTTCAGCGATAAGTTATTTGATACTTCTATCCGGGTAAACGTAGCCTTGATAGAAGCACAGCTGAAAGGCGTAGATGTCTTTGAATATGCACCTTTATCAAATGGTGCTGTAGATTATGAAAACCTTACGGAAGAAATTTTAGTTAAATTATAATATTATGGCAAAGAAAAACCTGGGTGGCATAGAGGACAATAATAAAAATTTAGGCGGTGTATCCGCATTGTTCAATTCTCCTTCAAAAGAGACGGTTCCTGTAAAAGGAGAAAAACAAGCTCCCCTGCCGGACGATGAAACCGTTACTTATCCATTGAGACTTAAAAAGAGTGCTTTAAAAGCGTTGAAAATCCTGGGTGCACAGCAAGGAATAACCGTTAAAGACCTGATCTTAAAAGTGGTGGAAAAAGAATACAATTTATAATATTAAGCATAGTTTCTATAGATGCTGATGAGTGATTATATGAAGATATCTTGGTATAATTACTCATTGGATTTTTTCATATCCATCTCGCTGAAAAATCTTAAGTCTATATTGTAGCTATAGACGGAGTACCATTTATTTTGGCAGCATACAATTGCAGGAATTATAAAATTAACTTTATGTATTTTATTCCTTACAAATGGATTTTTGGGTTATATTTTGTGTTAACCACATACACACAAATGTAAACTGTTATGAAAAAATTACTCTTAAGCGTGATGGCATGCTATGCCCTGAACGCTGGTGCCCAAGAGGTGCCCGACAACAAAAACTATCTATACCTCTATTCTGATTCCATCGTTTACGCCAATAGAATTCAGCTGAGACCTGATTTCTCGGGCTATTGGCAGCTGAGAGTAGATTCCCGCCGCATTCCTGTAGATCAGGTGAAGTTTTTTAACAATGAAGATGGCTTTTTTGCGAATACCAAAAAGCTGACTTTTGCCAGAACCAGTCAATTTTCTGAAAGGATTATTGAAGGAAAAATCAACCTTTATCAGGAAAGACCTTATGATCCATTCAGCTATGACAGGAACTATAGACATGGCTATGGATACAGACCCGGTCGGTATCCGGCTGTAGACATGTCTATGTATTACAACAAAGGTTATGCTGACCTCAAAAAAGTAAATTACAACAACCTCAAATCTGATATGGCTGACAACCCAGAGAGCATGAAATTTCTAAACAAGTATAGAAAAAGTGCCAGCCGTAGTAAAATCATGTACGTTACTGCAGGTGCATCAATTATTGCTGGTTTTGTTTCTTTTCTGGCTACAGGAACTAGTCATAATGATATGCCATCTGGCTTTGGTTTTGACAATCGTTCTAGTCTAAAAAGTCCAAATTTCACCGCCAGTTATGTATTAATGGGTATTGGTGTGGGAATGGCAGTATGCGGATACGCAGTACAATCTGCTGGTACCGGAAACATTGAAAATGCAGTCGATGCCTATAACAGGCAGTTAAGGTGATCCATTATAAAATACAACTAGAAGCTGACTAGTTGATTCAAGTTCAATGCCCCCATGAATCATTTAAAATTTTTGGGGGCATTTTTAGTTAAAATAATCCGGTTAAAAAGGGATTGCCTTGATCACAATCCAGGAAAAACCTCCTATTTTTAGCGTAATGAAAACTACAGCACCCATCATTCTTTTTGTATACAACCGTTTATCGCATACGCAGCAGGTGATTGCCGCTTTAAAAGAAAATCTGTTAGCAAAAGATTCTGAGTTATATATTTATTCGGATGCAGCAAAAAATGAGGCAGCGTTGGATAAGGTGAATGAAATCAGAGCTTATTTACCCAGCATAACCGGATTTAAAGATCTCCACATCTGCCTGCGCGATCAAAATCTTGGAGTAGATGAAAATGTGATTTTGGGAGTAACGGAAGTCATCCATAAACATGGTAAGGCCATTGTGCTGGAAGATGATTTGGTGACTTCTCCCTGGTTCTTAAAATACATGAATGATGCCCTTGATTTTTATGAAAATAAGGAAGAAGTAATTTCCATACATGGTTACGTCTTTCCTATTCAGCGAAAATTGAAAGAGGTTTTCTTCTTAAAAGGGGCTGATTGCTGGGGTTGGGCGACCTGGAAAAGAGGATGGGATATGTTTGAACCAAATGGAAAAATACTCCTGGATAAAATGATAGCGCGTGATCTTCAAAAAGAATTTGATTTTGACCACACAGCTCCATTCTTCAAATCATTAGAAGACCAGGCGAATGGCAAATGTACAGTTTGGGACATCAGGTGGTATGCTTCGGCTTTTTTAGCAGGAAAATTGACACTTTATCCTGGCCAGTCATTGGTGGCTAATATTGGCCATGATGCAACTGGAACGCATTGCGGGCCAAACACAAATTATGATGTGGTTCTTGCCCAATCCCCTTTATCTGTTGAAACAGAGACTATCCCAGATCCGGAGGCCTTTCTCGCATTTTCAGACTTTTTCAAAAAACTGTCGGCCGACCAAACACGACCAGCAAAAGGAATCCTATCCAGGTCTTTTAAAAAGTTAAAAGACACCATTAAAAAACTGTTTAAAGCGATTTAATTATCCTTTTACTATTAATTGCATTTTTATGCACCAAAAAATTACATCATGAAAATCGCTTACGTTTCTTACCACGTTCAGGAAATATATACCCCCACTACCGAAGATGAAGAGTCTACACTTTTAAATTTCCTTTTAGATAAAGGCCTATCCATTGAGCGTGTCATCTGGAATGACCCATTAGTTAAATGGGAAAATTATCAGCTTGCTATTCTTAAATCACCATGGGATTACACGGAACACCTGACTGATTTTAAGAACTGGCTGCATCAGCTCGAAACTTTAGGTATTCAACTACTGAATCCTTATGACCGCGTGAGATGGAATATGGACAAGCATTACCTGCAGGAAATTACCGACTCCGGCTTGCCAGTGATCCCTTCATCATATCTCGAAAAAGAGAGTGCGCTGACTGATCTACAAGCCTTACTGAGCTCATTTAATGTCGATAAATTGATTATTAAACCCTGTGTTAGTGCCGGAGCCAGGAATACATTTATCCTTACCGCAGAAAACTTTTCCAGCCAGCAGGAACTCATCAATAGCTTACTCCAGCAAGAAGCTTTTATTGTTCAGCCTTTTATGAAAGAAGTTTTTGAGGGCGAGTGGTCTTTTCTATTCTTTAACGGAAAATATAGTCATTGCCTTTTAAAAGTACCCAAAGCTGGGGAGTTTAGAGTGCAGCATTACTATGGCGGCAGCGTGAATGTAGCACATACCGCAGACAAATACATTCCCGCAGCCCAGGCTTATGTAACTCAATTTGCGGAAGGATGTCTTTATGCGAGAGTCGACGGTCTTATTGTGAATAGTCAATTAAACCTCATGGAACTGGAACTGATTGAACCCTATCTTTTCCTGAGTACACAACCTGAATCTTTTGAAAATTATTATCAGGCTTTATCGGCTCATCTTTAGGATTAACTTTATAAATTAGAATACTGTAAATGAACAATTAACTCATTAAATTCTATTAATTAAACCATATCATTATTCGTTTATGAAAAACTTTGATTGGACTTCCTTTACTAAAACCATCGCCATTAAAGCTCCTTTATCAACTATTTATAATGCCTGGACGCAAGCTGAAGAACTGGAAAAGTGGTTTCTAAAATGCGTAATTTTTACTGATGAGCGCGGAAAAACGCTGGACAAAACGCTAAACGTGGCCGCTGGATGCACTTATGAATGGCTTTGGTATTTATACCAGGATGCCATGCAAGGACTAATTAAAAAAGCAAATGGTAAAGACTTTCTTCAGTTCAGTTTTGAAGGAGATTGTCTGGTAGATGTGAATTTATCTGAGAAAGACAATTACACCATTGTTGAGCTCAAGCAGCACCACATTCCTGAAGACGATCAATCTAAACAGTTCATCAGGCTTGGATGTGCAAGCGGCTGGGCTTTTTACCTGCTTAACCTAAAATCCCTTTATGAAGGTGGCCTGGATCTTAGAAATAAAGATGAACATTTACAACCAATGATCAATAATTAGTAATTGAAACCTTTATTTTTCATAGATTTAGGAAATATGAATAAGGCTAACAGAAGAAAATTTATTGGGACCGCAGCTGTTCTTTCCCTCGGAACAATGGCAAGCGCAATGCCCTTAACCCCTACAAAAGATGATTATCCAGTGGTACATCATGTATTTTTCTGGTTGAAAAACCCAGACTCAAAAGCAGACCGTGATCAATTGATTGCAGGCGTAAAAACACTTTCTAAAATACCAACCGTACGCAAAATCCATGTTGGTGTTACCGCTAGTACAGAAAAACGTGATGTCATCGACAGCAGCTGGAGCGTATCAGAACTGATGTTTTTTTCTGATCTTGAAGGACAGGCAACCTACCAGACGCACCCAATACATCTGGAATTTATCAAAAATTGCAGTCATCTTTGGGAGAAAGTACTTGTCTATGATATCATGGAGGCCTAAATCAGGAAATGCAGTTTAAAGGTGGAAAAAAGAACTACAACTACTTGCTGAAGGCGCCAAAGTAATCATCAAGGGCAGAACACAAAAGAAAATTTATTGATGCTTCAGCAATAGCGAATCTTGCAGTCTATCTTTCCAGTCCTTTGTCTATCGAGACCAACGGTTCTTCAGTTCGTGGGATTTACTTTCTACGATTTAAGTATTCTTGAAACAGTCCTTTAACTGATGATGATTTAAAACCCTTAAGAATAGATAAAAGATATATTTTTGAAACAACCAAATTAACCAGCCATTCCCGTATATCTTATGACCAACGCTCCATTTAAGTGCTCTTACCTTTTAGTTTTTTTCATTGCCTGTTTATTTTCAAAGACATTTGCGCAAAACAATCCAGGCATCACCTTAAAAGGCACCCTTAAGAATACAAAAAATGAGGGAATTGATGGGGCAACATTGCTATTAAAGAACCACAATAATGGTCAGCTGGTTAAACAAGGATGGAGTAATCCGGACGGCAGCTTCTCCTTTGAACTTGTTCCGGGAAGCTATATACTTTCAATTAGCTATTTAGCGGCACTTGCTTACCAGAGTGAATTGTTGAAATTATCAGGCAACTTGGACTTGGGAATGATTAAGATAGAAACAAGTCCACGTAGTTTAAAAGAGGTAGTCATTCAAAATTCCAGCAGTAAACCCTTGATTAAAATCGATGGACGGAAAATGATCTATAATATAGAGAAAAGCATCACCGGACAAGGGACTAATGCACTAGAGGCTTTAAAAAAGACACCAGGAATTATTGTGAATCAAGACAACTCGATCACCTTGAATGGATCTAGTGCTGCCTTGGTGATGATCAATGGCCGACAAACTTACCTACAGTCAGAAGAGCTGGCGCAATTGCTAAAAACGATGTCGGCCTCCGACTTAAAATCAATTGAAGTCATTAAAAACCCTTCAGCAGAATACGATGCTGCCGGAACTGGTGGTATTGTGAATCTTGTGCTTAAAAAGTCAGTGGCTGAAGGCTTCAATGGCAGCATCAATAACGGGATTGCTTACGGAAGGAGTTTAAAGCAAAACACCAATCTGAACCTCAACTTCCGCAAGGGAAAATGGAATCTGTTTGGTGGATACAATCATAATTTAGGACATTTTGCGATGGACTATGACAACGACAGAACCACCAATGGGAAAATTTATTTAAATGCCAATCATGACATTGATAAACGCCGCAACATCGGTTCCACAGTTGGTGCCGATTATGAAATAGATACCACAAAAACGCTTGGCATCGTCATGAATGCTAATTTTTCTAATGGCGGAGGAATAATTTTCCCGACCACAGATATCTACGATCAGGCTACCAACCAGCTTTTACAGCAGCTGAGAAGCGAGAGTAGCTACCCTGCTCAGCGCGCAAACCGATACAATGCCAACTTAAATTACCGTTATAAAGGCAGTAAGGGTACCAGCCTGGATATAGATGCAGACTATGGGATTTTTGATGCAGCCACAAAAAACCTGAGCACCAATTCCTTGTATTCCCCGGATGGCACCTTGCTATCCAACAATAATTTTCTGGTAGCCAACAGCAGAGACATCAAATTATACGCTGTTAAAGCGGATTATGGCTTCCCAATAGGGAAAGGAAAAGTGTTAGCAGGTGCAAAATATTCTGAGGTGAGCGCCGATAATGTCTTTAACCAGTATGATATGAACAAGGAGCTTCCGGTACTGGACATCAACTTATCCAATACTTTCAATTATAAAGAGCAAATCACCGCAGGATATTTGAAATATGAAAGGCCTATTGGTGATCAATTCAGTTTTGATCTGGGCTTGAGGCTGGAAAACACGCATTCCGAAGGCGATTTACAACCCTCAGCAGGCAGCAGCGTATTGCCTACATCGGTAGTTAGAAATTACCTGGACGCTTTCCCAACAGCTGCTTTCACCTATAAAACCACCGGATCCAGTACTTTTAATTTAAGTTTTGCCCGTCGCATTGACCGTCCTGCTTACAATAACCTCAATCCCTTTTCCTACCCGGTGGATGAACTTTCCTATTGGAAAGGAAATCCATTTCTGAAGCCACAATATGCCAACACACTGGCACTCCAGTATAGTCATAAAAAAACAACGATTTCGACCAGTTATACCCGTACCAATGACATCAGCAGCTCAATTACAGAAGTTTTTGAGGACAACCTGATTTATATGGTGCCTAGAAATATTGGCTTACAAAACAACCTGAACCTGACCATAACACAGCAACTCGCCTTGGCAAAATGGTGGAACCTGACCTTAACTGGTATAGGATACCGCCTGGAGAATAAAGTTGGTACCACTGAATATGGAAATTTTAACCGCAGTCGTTTTGCAGGCACACTTAATGTTCAGCAAACCTTTAACCTGCCAGCTGGCATTACAGGAGAACTAGCCAGTGTGGTTAATTCTAAAAACATCAGTGGTTTGAATACTTGCATCCGGGGAAATTCACAGGTCGATCTTGGTTTTCAAAAGAATTTAATGAAGGATAAAGCCACCCTAAGATTGGCGGCTACTGATGTATTCAGGTCCAACAAAATCAGAACTGATACGCAGCTGAACAATTTATTGCTGCATACCACTTACGTCGGAGAAAGCCGTCAGATCCGATTAAATTTCAGTTACCGCTTTGGTAATCACAAAATCAAGACGAAAGACAGCCGCGAGTCGGGCTTAGAAAATGAATCACAAAGGTTGTAACAGACGGGAATTAATTTCTGCGGAATACAAAAACTGTATTCCGCAAAAGATCAATATCACGTCCTTTAGTCGTCCTATATAGCTGAAGATGATCGCTTAAATAAGAAGATGACTTTTTTAGTTCCAGTGATCGCTGCCACGACAACTAATCCGGCAACTAATCCAATCAGGGCCTCTTTAATCATTGATGGCCAGGTCGGAAGTAAGTGATGTAAAAATTCGATATTATGGACAAAAATCCCACCAGAAACCAGGATCAGCGCAATGGTACCAACCACACTTAGAAACCTGATGATCAATGGTAATGCTTTTACCAACATTTTCCCTAAACCCGTAAATAAACCTTTGTTATTGGAACGTTTGATTAAGTTATGGCCTACATCGTCCATTCTTACGATCACTGCAACGATTCCATAGACGCCCACAGTTGCCAATATAGCAACCACCGAAACAGTCAGAATCTGTATCGGTAATGCTTCTGTTAAAACGGTGCCCAAAGCAATAATTACGATTTCCACAGAAAGAATGAAATCCGTGGTTACTGCAGATTTGATCTTCGCTTTTTCAGCTTCGTTACCGTCTTGTTGGATCTCTTGAATGACCTCGTGACCTTTCTTTGGACGATGAAAAAGGTATTCCACGATCTTTTCTACCCCTTCATAAGCGAGGTAAAAACCACCTAAAACAAGGATGAATTTAATCGCCACCGGAAAAAACGCATTTAACAACAAGGCGATGGGAACAATGATCAGCTTGTTCAGCAAGGAGCCTTTGGTAATTGCCCAAAGCACAGGTAATTCACGTGAAGACAGGAAACCGGTTGCTTTTTCTGCATTCACAGCTAAGTCATCCCCTAAAATTCCTGCGGTTTTTTTCGTCGCTATCTTAGCTGCGACTGAAACATCATCCATTAAAGCAGCTATATCGTCCAAAATCGCAAAAATACCTGAGGCCATATTTATATCTTAATTTAGTTAGTTAATTTCTTCGCAAATTATAAATAGGATCTCAAACTTCGGCTAAAACAGCTGTATATATTTATAAATAGTACGGTGATTGCTACAGGGAACATTTTAAAAGACAGTATTGTTTAAAAGAATTGATCGTACAGGCGATGATCAAAGAATTCTTTTACTCCAGATCCCCTTAGTAAAAAATCTTTCCAGGTTAGATTTTTTCTGCGAACTCCTCTTTTTCTAAGATAGTTTTCAATTGAGGTGCAAACTCTAACCCCCAGTTGCCGACAGCCTTAAAGAAACACCCTGAAAAATATACCTTACGTCACCTGTACGATTTATATCCAGATGAAAAAATCGATGTGAAAGAAGAACAGAGTTGGGTAGAAACACACGATAAAATTATCTTCCAATTTCCATTTTATTGGTTTAATTCACCACCGCTTTTCAAAAAATGGCTGGATCAGGTATTACACATCGCATTTTGCCTTTCCGATTCCACCATCCGCCCCTGTAATAAAAACTACACTGTTTTTTAATAGGTGACCAAAAAACAAAGTGCCTATTCCCAGATTCCTAACAAACGTCGGATGACGACAATTTCAGCAACGTGGTAGGCGGTGTGATCAGCAATTTGAAGCGCTTCCCGCAGCAGGGTTTGTCCTGTCCCATGCGGGATGGGCTTATATAAGTCACTCGTCTGAATCAATTCAACAAATGATTCTAAATCGGCCTCATATTGGAGCAGTGTTTGATTCCAATGCGCTTCATCTGAGGGAGCAGCCTCTTTTGGCCAATATCCTTCTGGCCATTTTGGTGATTTATGATGGGCGTCTCTGCTAAATTCCAGCATGTCCCATTGTGCAATTCTAATGTGCTCCACCAATTGCCAGATACTATAGGGCAGATCATGCGGTCTTTCGCCAAGCAATTCAAAAGGGATCTTTGCCGCAGCATCTTTTAATCCCACATGGGCGCCTCCACCTGCTAATAATTTTTTGAGTTCTTTAACTAATGGATCCATTTTATAAATCTAAATAACTGATGTAATTATTAAACCATTAGTAATAATACAATTCATCAGGACTAAAGTTTCCCGATCCAGCACCCATGTTCCTGAGACAAGCAGTGATCAGTATATTGGAACTCCAGCTACCACCTAAGACTTTAATATTTCCAAAGCACGCGTATCTTCTATAAAGTAGCTTTCTTTAGGGAAGGACGCTTCTTCCCTGTAATGATTCAGCTTTAACTCGTCATCAATAATTAAATACGGAGACTGATCCATATCGTGCTGGCATTTTATTTTCCCGCAATATCTTGTTTTAACCAGGGATTTTCTTGTTGGCCAATGACTCACGATATTCGTTACGGGACGCCGAATAGTACTGTGCTCTAAATAAGAACCAAACAAATCACTAGGCTGATCGAATCTATAATCATAAGCTACGATTCTATCATAAAAGCCCTGATACTTCTTTACAATATTTTTTAAACTCATCTCCTTTTGGGGAACTAAAAACTCATCCACATCATGAAATGCAGTCCAGTGGTCAACACCTTTATATTTGAGTTTTAAAAAATCCAAGGCTTTATTCGCAGCCTTTAATTGCCTTGGTATTAGCGTACTCATAATGGGATGTAAAGAACCATGTTCTTCTTCCCATTTTGAAAGGCCACCATCATAATAATTCCCATCCTTTGGCAGCACCTCGTAGCTGACATTGTATCTTTTTTGCAAAGACTCCAACCGCTCTTCTGAATCATCCGTAGGATAATCGAGGTATATTAAAAATTCATCAACCCCTATTTTATTATGAAAATGAATCCATTCTTCCAATCGATGTCCTGTATTTCTAGCCAGCGTAAATAATGTGATCTTCATATTACAACATAAATAAAGGTTTTAATTTTAATAAGAAATCTGGTTTTTGAAGCTCAAGATAAATCAAACCAGAACTGAGCTCAGAATGGAGGAAAGAAATGTGACTATAATCTCTTTCTACAAATCTATGCTGATTTTTAACCTCAATATCTTCAATCCTATTCCGTATTTTTTCAATGAATTGATCTAAACCTTTGCTTTCTTTAAAGATAGACTTCAAAAGGAGATGATCAAAAAGCAAACTCCCTAAGCCATTACAAATATTAAGGTGCTTTTGATAGGAAATCGTATGACTCTCTTTGTGCAGGAAATCCAGATAATTGTTCAGGCAGAGCTCAATCCGTTCTTTATGAGCGGAATTATTTACCGTCTGATTGGCATTGAGCAGCGCATAAAGCAGCTTGGCGTTATATACATTGATATGGTTTTGCCCCATAAAAATATAATAAAGGATGCTATTTATGATCCAATCCATTAAGTCTAATAATTCAATGCTATTGGTCCTCCTTTGAAAATCTGACAATACATTTAAACAGGCTAGCTCAATAAATATGCTGCTCGAATTATTACCAAATAAAAACCCTTTATAATTATCGTGGTAATAGTTAGTAAATAGAGAGATGAATTTTTGGTCTATTTCCGCAGAACGATCAGACAATTTGCTTCGCTTCAGGTGATAATTTAACTTACTTAAAACATCATCCTTATTCGACCGGTCAATCAGCTTCAATTTTAAAATATCAGCATAAATACCCTCGTCCAGGTCTTCCAGTATTTCGTCAATATCTTCTGTGATAAAATGATAGTTCTTTAAATGCTCCAAAACTAAGCCATAGGCAGTGATGCCACCCAGCTGCGTATCGTTTCTATCTAATGGATTAGAAAGGGCTTGCTCTAAAACCTGATCTGCTGCCGCTTTAAAAAAATCACTATTTGTGTATTTGCTGTAGTGATAAAGAAAAATACTAATTTCCAGAAGTTGATGTGCTGAAATCGTCTGATCCAATGATTTCTCCATCAATACAGCAGCTTCTTCTTTCAAAAGATGATCAATTGATTGATTTTTCATAGTATAGTTTTCTCTTGATTACCTATTTAATTAATGATTTGTGATAACCCTTTTTTTGGGCGAGGAGATAATTGTAGAGTAAGTCGTAAGACATCGCTTCTTTTAACCGCTGATCCGATGAAAAAAGCCTATTGGTAGACATATGGATGTAACTAGACAGCTGGCCATAGTGACTACTGATTTTTTTACTTTCAGTAGGCTTGAGCAAAGCAGCAAAGCTGGCCTGTCTGGCGGAAAAAATAGTATACAAGGCCTGATAAGCAGGATCATTTTCAGTGATTATACTATTGATCAAGGTATACTCATTCTTCAATTTTACATTCATCGACTTCAGAAAATCCTTATTCTCCAATCCAAATTCCACAAAGAAACCCGTCCTGATGGCCTTGCAAAAAGTCAGCATTTCCTCCAGCTCCATTCCAAAACCCATTAAATAGGCATGTATGTTTTTTATGGCGACGATCCAGGTGATGGAGTCTAAACCCTTTTTATTCAAATGCTTCAACAATTCTAAAATAGCCTTACTATCGAAAGCGAATATCATTTCCGTTTTATCGTAGGGAATCTGGGCGTAGCGATCCAGTTCCCGATGGTAAGTATCGTACTGTATTTTATATATAAATTTATTTTTAAGGTAGCTATCCAGACGCTGGTGAATCTTCGGCATCAGCAACTCATTCCCTTCCTTACGTACCCTTAGTCTAATATGAAATTCAGGATCTTCATAGCGTACAAAAAATGTAGGATCACCATCACTTTTTGATCCGAATAACATGGGATAAATCGATCCCAGCAACAGCTGCTGCCCAATTTTTCTACTACAATAAATCTTCAGGTATAAAAACTCGCCGCCAGGAAAAAATGATCTTTTATCCTTAATCTTTGGCGCTTTATAACCAATACTCCCTGTGCCTGAGCGTTCTGGTTCTTTCTTTTTTGCTAAATATGGAATCACCAGTTCATTAATAAAAGAATTACCTTCTGAATCTTTTAAAAAGGAATTTTCCGGTGTAGATAGGTACTCATGAAGTATTAAATAGGGATATTTCTTAAATTGCTTCATCAATATCAATAAACAGGCAGGATCCTCTATATCAAGCACCAATAGATTGTCACTATTTTGCCGAACTGAAATCCATTTTGGGAGTCCTAATGCAAAAAGCTTGTCCCTGAGCTTATCTGTCGGCTGGTCGGTTTGATCAAAGAACGACTTATCCAACTGAACTCTCCAGGTAGCCAGACTACAAATGATTTGCTGATCCAACACTACCCTTGGCAAAAAATTCAATTTTACAAGAGGTCCCCAATGCCAAAGCAAATTATTTTGCTGTTCTTGAAGCTGTACTTCCCCAAAAAAGCGATAAGCAGGATGTGCATGGGAGTTATTAAAATGATGGTTATTGGAAATTTTAGGAATAATCTCTTTTTTACTTTTTCTGCAGATCAGCTTGACATTGTTATTTACAACATTTACTAAAATTTCATCCATCTTAATCTGCTGATCCGGCCCGTGGCTGGACAACGATTCAATTGGTATCTCAAAATCCCTTGTCACCGTTCTGAAGTTAATATTTTCGATTCTAGAATTGGGAGTATGCAATACTTCAGCAACAATCTTATCCTTCATCAGCTCCTTTTCATGCTCAAAAATCTCTCTGCAAAGCGTTTCAATCTCTACATCAGAGACAGAAAAACGATTGATGGGACCACTTGCAGTATTGTACGCCGTATTAGAAAGCACGACTTCAAAATTACCCTGATTAATGGCCTCCGTACTTTTCCCTAACAAACTGCAGAAAACCGAATAAGTAGGTGGGAGCTTGATATCATGCACTGCAAACTCCTTCATTTCCTTAATAGTTAATTCCAGTACTTTTCCATTAACAGCACTTAATGCTGCTATTTTATTGAACAAAAAGATAGAAAAGTCATTAAATTGATGGTCTTCGAATGGACTGGAGCCTGGATTTGGTATATAAATTCCGTCGTAGCTTCCATCCACTTGAGGATCTAAGATATTGCCTACAGGAAAACCGAGGCCAATCTCTTCATCCAGGACTTCGGTAAGGGGAACAAATCTGTTCTCGTACCGTTGAGCAAAAACAGATTTGAAAGTTTCAAAATTCCTGGACCTATAATTTTCATTAATGGAGGCAGTCAGCTCAACAGCCGATCGAATTTTATCAATGACATTCGCACCAATGGAGCTATCGGAGAAAGAGCGTATGAAATTAACATGAAAAACTGAAGCACCGTTAACTTGGCAACCCAAACGTTCCAGATGATCTTCAATGGCACGTAATGTACGTTCGTTATTGTTCCAATCCTGTTTACGAATTTTATTAATTTCCTGATCTATAAAAGAGACCATACCTGGTTTATCCTCAGTAGCTCCTGATCTACCAAGATGATCCGCTATATAGGAAAAAAGTGTTTTTTTTGTGGAAGATGAACTATAGTTATTTAAAAGAATCTGGTTCGAAATTAAGCTGGAAATTAATGTCTCAATATCCTCTGGATCATAAATATCCGCAAACTCATTTTTTATATAATCGACGATGTCATGCTTACACTTTCCTTCAACAGAATAATTCAGCACTTTTTCTATTACCGGATTATGCTCCACTTTAGATACAGCAAACTTCTTATCCCCTTCCCTTTTTACAACCTCTATATATTTTAATTTATTAGCATGCAAGTAGATACTTGGATTCGGATAATAAATCAGATTGCTCAGCAAATCATCAGATTGCTGCAGGTTATAAGAAAGATCTGCTACAATACCATTGTCCAATTGAACGTGAATCCCTCCTTCAAAACCACCTGCACTTTCAGTTTCCTTATTTAAAGAAATAGTACCTACACTTGCCATCAAGCCATAAGGTGTCCCTCTTGAACACATTCTGGTATAGTACTTCACAAATGTTAACCAAACCTCCAGTAACTTTGAATATTCCAGGCCTTTTTCATTTTTATCAATAATATATTTCAATGTTTTTGTGAACGCTGGAGACGAAATATATAAAGCTTCTATGATTACAGGATTACACAGCAGTTTCAGGCGTTCAATGATGTGAATACCCGAAAGATCTGTTAATCTCAGATCTTGCAGGTTATTTATTCCAAGTAATGGGACTCTGATTACAGCTTTATCTAAATTTGTATGCATCTTTTAAATTTAATATGTCCGATACGGCCGTTAAACATTCAGCCTTATCCTGATAAGATCGACCAAGATTTAAAATAACAATATCATTGGTTTGGTATTTATGGCTTATGCTCTTTATTTTTTCCAGAAAAGAATTGGGTGTTTCTATCACACTCATATCATAAACTTCTTTGGACAATATGGATTTATAGAACTTTCTACATTCGCTTACTTTCTTGTGATCGTAACTGACAAAACATCCAATTGCAATGTTAATTTTAGGGATATGGCCGTTCTCATTCCTATCTTTCAATCTGTTCATTACATCGATTTCGGGGTCAAAATTGGCATTATGATGAAACAGCGTTTTTGAAACATTTACCGCTTGGTGATGCTGACAGGAAACGTAAGTTTTAATTGATGAAGTTAGGTGCCATAAATTTGGAGAAGAATTGATATGAATT
The DNA here is from genome assembly GCF_019802255.1 of Pedobacter polysacchareus. Lineage (GTDB taxonomy): Bacteria > Bacteroidota > Bacteroidia > Sphingobacteriales > Sphingobacteriaceae > Pedobacter > Pedobacter polysacchareus. The sequence goes on from NZ_JAHYSS010000006.1 coordinate 494,210, forward strand.
CCCGGGGCCTTAGCTGTTCCATTAAAAAGGTCTATAAATTCTTGAAATATCTCTTGTGCCCCTCTTCTATCATTTGAGGAAAGCTGCTGCAAAACATCAGCTTTTATGCTTGGCGCAACCAAGCCCAAATCAATTCGATCAGGAAACATACGCGCTAGTAAATTGAAAGAATAAGATACGCGATGCGTAGAATGCTGCCTGATTAATATCCCCGCCACTCCTACAGCAATCCGCTTTGTTTTCAGGGCAATTGTAGGAATTAAAGGCTCAGGATTGCTAAATAGCGTATGATTAAGATAATGTTCACCCAGCCAAAATCTTTTAAACCCCAATTCTTCCGCTATTACCGCATAATTAAGGACCTCATGAACAGACTCGTTCGGATTGATCGTTTCTCCAAAATCAAGAACAGATAATTCTATTTCTTCTTTTAAAACCATAAAATTTTCTAATCTATCATCATGCAACTTTCCCATCCATGATTTGAATAGAAATCAGAAATTAAATGCAGGCCAATACCTGAATAACCATATAGAAAATCGAAAGCCTCCTCCTGCACTTCAGTAAGGCTTCGGAGCTGCCCAGATTCAAGATAGGTTCTGGTATAAGTTTTAGTTAATTCCTTCCAGGAACTAATTGCTTCCAAAACTAGAGGAGACTTATTGTAATGATAAATCTGCTGATATAAATGCGCGATTCCAGCGGAACCATGGCAAAGTGAAGGATCGAAGATCTTCTTATGATTAAGATCCAAGACACCTGATTGTTCAATTGAAACCTGGCAGCAATTCAAAGTAATTTCATCCGCCTTTTTACGATATCTTTCTTCATTTAGAATAGAAGAAGCCTTATACAAAGTATAGGCAATCACATTGTCACCATAGCACCAGCCCAATCGACCCATTTTTTTTAACCGGGCACGATCATCCTGTAATAAATTTACTGCCGGAGGAAACATAAATACACCTCTCCATTCCTTGGGAATTTCTTGAGAAAGCAACCAATTGACTGCTGGTCTTAGTAAGGATTCCGCCTGTGCCTTGATCTCTTTCGATTCAAACTTCTCCAGGACTGTACATAAGAAAGAAATGATCCCGGTAACGCCATGAGCCTGTCCGCAATCACTCAAAACAAGCCGTTCGTTATTTGGCTCATGCTGCTCATATTTCAAACGAACATCAACCCATGTGATACTTTCGTTATCGATTCTGACCCTATCCCTGGTTAAAGTAGCTAAAATCTCTCCTATGATTCCAGTTGTAAATTTACTTTCAGGTTTAGCTATAAAATACAGCCCTTTACCTATATAGCCGTACAATGGATCATATTTTGACACTGAAAAATCTTTACGCAGTGATTCAACAATTCTATTGTCAATTTCTTTTGTTAAAATATCTTTTAACATGACCGAATCTTTAAAAAGAATTTTATTTCGATATAAATGATTGATCACCCAATAGAAACCAGTCACCCCCCTACCATAACTGAAGTCGAGCTGATCTGGGTTTTGGTTAATAATTAATTCTATAGTATGCTCTATAAGACATTCCAGATCTTGTTTTACCTCCTCGTTTCTTGTCGAATTATACAAATAAGCTAAAAAAAGAATTTTACCCGAGGAACCTGTTAAAATTGATATGTCAAATGACTTTTTGTATCCTTTTACAATCCCAGCGTATATAGAATCAATTATTTTATCCATAAATGTTATTAAGAATTCATTAGAGCGGCATTAACTGAATCTCAGTACTGCTGTTGGCACTAGAACAGACCAGATAAAATTAGAAGACCGTCTTCAAATTGAAGACGGTCCGGTTAAATTAGCAACCTGAATAACCACCGCAACCAAATGGGTTAGCGGAACATAAAGTAATGCCTGATGAGTTTTCGTAAGGTTTAGTTGTTGTTGCTGGAGCAGCGATACCACCTAAAACTTTTGACAATGACTTTCTGTCAAGATTCGCAATCTCTTCCTTTTTGAAGGTTAGTTTTTTGAACTTTTTCATACTTATAGGGTTTATATTTAATTACTCCAAATTAGCAATTTTTATTTATTAAAGAATTATTTGAATAAAAAATTTCAAATAATTTAAAAAAACATCCAATAATAACCTTGTTGACGATAAAATTTGATAATCAACAAATTTATTTCTCTAAACAAACTTATTTACAATTACAATTTGTAACTTTCGTCACATTGATTGCTAAAAGGACACCAAATGTTAGTTAATTATAAAAACAAACAAGTATTTAACCACATACAGAAGATATTTAACTTAAGGTGATCTGCCTTATTTTGAAATTTCAAATAAAACATAGCTATTTTTAATTCTTACGCAGAATGATTTTTATAAGCGCTCAACCTGATGAATATTATTTTCTATGGCAATTGGAATTACAGATTTTCAATTTTAAAAACCTGAACATCGATCTGAACAATGTCCATATCTTAATTGGATACCATGAAGAAAAACAACTAAGTCTGGATTTTCAAGCCTTTAAAAAGAAATACAAAAAGCTTAAAATTTATGCCTACCCAGATACTAGAGAGAATAAAAACTACTTATCTTCTCTAAGGCCGCATATACTGACCAAACATTTTGAGCTATTTCCATGGTTATCAAATGAGGTATTCTTCTATCACGATTCTGACATCATATTTTCACGCCTACCCGATTTCAATTCCTTGATCAAAGGGGACACTTGGTATGTTTCTGATACCAGAGCCTACCTGGACAGCAATTACATTTTAGAAACAGCTGGTGAAAAGCTATTTCTGGAAATGTGCAATATCGTGGGCATCGCTCCCCAAACAGTGAAGGAGAATGACAGCCATGCTGGAGGCGCACAATATGTCATCAAAAATCCTACAGCCCACTTCTGGAGCAAACTGGAACTTGACTGCGAAAAAATATACGACTTGTTGTCCGATGCTGAAAAAAAGCTAAATAGAGAGGGTTTCGAGGAAAAACCATTCATTCAAAAATGGTGTACAGATATGTGGGCGATTTGGTGGAATGCGCTGCTTTACAACAAGAAATTTGAGATTCATCACGAAATGAGATTTTGCTGGGCAAACAGCCCGATAGCAGAATGGCACAACACAAACATCCTGCATTACACAGGAAGTTCGAAGCTGCAAAATGGAGCTACTTTTAGAAAAGGAGATTATCTTTTATACGCCCCTTTTCATGAGAAATTTGATACGATAGCCAAAGACAACTGCAGTTACCCACTAGTACAAATGATCAGGAGCTTCGCCAGGGAGAATTTAGTTAAAAAGATAAACCTTAAAGATGTTTCCTTTTTAATTCCTATAAAAATTGACTCCCCTGACCGACTGAAAAACATCTATGCCTCCACTTCATTTCTTAGTAAAAACTTCAAGACCAATATCATCGTCATGGAAGTAGACCAGACGCAAAAAATTGATCCTAAAGACCTGCCTGAGGCCGTTGTTTATATTTTTAAAAAAACTGACAATCCTAGATTATTCAGAACTCAGGTGAATAATGAAATGATAAAAATGTCAAACTCCAAATTTATAGCCCTTTACGATGCTGATGTGATCATTCCAGTAAAGCAAATGAACAAAGCCGTAAAAATTCTCAGGGAAGGCCATCATAAAATTGTTTCACCCTATGATGGAAGCTTTTTAAACATGGACCTTTTGCTGAAAGAAATGTTCCTGAAATTCCAGGACGATGCCTTTCTGGAAGTCAATAAATATAAAGGCGGAGCATCTAGTAAACGTTCATTCGGAGGCTGTATATTACTGGATAAAGCTGCTTATATCGCAGCGGGCATGGAAAATGAAAATTTAACTTCATGGGGACCAGACGACATTGAAAGAGTCAAAAGAATGCAAATTCTGGGGCATAAAACCATACGTCTTAAAGGAAACCTCTTTCACCTTCATCACGAAAGAAAAACCGACAGTAAGTACAACAATATGACGGATTATGAGAACCTGATGATGGAATATCTTCATGTTTCAGGACTAAACAAAAATGAATTATTGAATCATATAGAAAATTGGGAATGGACAAAGAATTAAACAAGCTGAAACAAAAAGATTTAGTCGAAATTCTATCCGATTTAAAAGAATATTTAAGCAATGCAAAAGGGTCCGGATTATATGAAGGACTAATGGGAGCCTGTATATGCTACTTCATTTTATCAGAAGTCACTGCTGAGCAGAAATACACTAAACAAGCAAAGAAACTGCTTGCAAAAATTCAGCAATCCATACCCAATATAGACGACTTTGGTTTTGCAGAAGGCCTGGCAGGAATTGGCTGGGGAGTAGAGTGGCTGGTTCAGAACAAATTCATAAAAACCAACACAGACCTGGTATTAGAAGATCTGGACGATGTCCTTTATGGATCAGTAGTCTATTCAAAAGATACCTCCCCATCTCTCGCAGATGGCAGTATCGGAAAAGCACTCTATTTTCTATACAGAATGCAAGCAAATAACCCCCAAAATAACAGGTATAGATTTGTCTGTAATCTGGAATGCCTGATTCTCTTATCCGATGAGATCTCAGAAAAATTAACAGATAAAAATACAGGGATCACACAAAAAAATCCCGCTCAGATGATGGATGCTGAACTGAGGGAAATTGCACAAGGTTTGATACTGATGCTACGCCTTAAAGACAAAAAAATCAATACCGAAACTACGATGGAAACAATAAAGGCTATCCTATTATTTCTTGAAAAATACATGCTCCTGCATGCCCAGGAGGATCCTTCCTTACCTAAAGGACCTGGCTTTTTATCCCTGATCCTTGCTTATCAGTTATCCGCTGAAATTCTTGAAAAAACAACTTTCAGCAGCCAATCCATTTCCGTTAAAGAATATTTAGCACATGCCGGTTTTACTTCAGATACCATTATCAATCTCATTTCCGAGAAAAGTTTCAGAAATGCCAATGGCAGCACTGCACAGCAGGCAACAATAGCTGGCAGTAGATTTTTGGAAATCCTGCAAAACATCAATTCAATAAAGAATACAAGTTATGGTTACGAGGCCTTTATGCTAAAATAAAATATTTGGTTATTAGCGTTTTTTTAATCGAACTTTCTAATCATATACCTTTAATTATAAAAAATATCTTGAATTTTAAATAGTATGTTAGATAAACACTAAAGACACTATATCATAACTTTGAAAAAATTCCCTCATTATAAACAACACGATCAAATGGACTGCGGACCAACCTGCATCCGAATGATCGCTAAATATTACGGCCGTAACTATTCCTTACAGCGTTTGAGAGAGATTTCTGGATTAAACCGGGAGGGCGTTTCCCTTTTGGGGATCAGTGAAGCTGCCGAAAAGATTGGATTCCGCACCAACGGGGCAAGGCTTAGCGTAAACATGTTACAGCAAGTAGAACTCCCCTGTATCCTTCACTGGCAGCAAAGGCATTTTGTAGTCCTATATAAAATCAGCGCAAAATCCTCTTCCAAAAAAATCTATCACATTTCAGACCCTGAAAAAGGACTGATTGAATATACGGAGACTGAATTTTTAAAAAATTGGACCAGCACACAAAATAACGGCTATTCCGAAGGCATTGCTTTATTGCTATCTCCTGCGCCAGAATTTTATGACCAGGGAGGAGATCCTAATAAAGGACTTGACCTGACCTACATGCTTCGTTACCTGTTCAACTACAAAAAACTGATCCTTCAACTTTTTGTTGGACTGGCGGTAGGAAGCTTACTTCAGTTGATCGTTCCATTTTTAACACAATCGGTGGTTGACATTGGAATCAACACCCGCAACCTGAACTTCGTATACATAATACTCATTGCCCAGACCATGCTTTTTCTAGGCAGAATGAGTGTAGACTTTATTCGGGGCTGGATTTTACTCCACATCACCACACGGATCAACATCTCCATCCTGACCGACTTCCTCATCAAGATGATGAAGTTACCGATGAGTTTCTTTGAGACCAAAATGACCGGTGATATCATGCAGCGAATGAATGACCAGGGTAGAATCCAGACTTTTCTGACGGGCTCCTCACTAAACACGGTCTTCTCTTTGTTTAACCTTATCGTTTTTGCCTTTGTACTGGCCTATTACAACATGAGTATTTTCATGGTATTCCTGGTCAGCAGTGTCTTATATAGCCTTTGGGTGATCTTCTTTTTAAAGAAGCGTCGTGAACTGGATTTCAAACGTTTCGATATCTCCTCAGAAAACCAAAGTAATATTGTACAGTTGATTGGCGGGATGCAGGAGATCAAACTCAACAATTGTGAGCAACAGAAACGATGGGAATGGGAAAGAATCCAGGCAGGTCTTTTCAAGCTCAGTATGAAAAGCCTAGCACTTGGGCAATACCAGCAGTTTGGCACTTTCTTCATCAACGAAGGTAAAAATATCCTGATCACTTTTATGGTGGCAAAATTGGTCATAGACGGACAGCTCACTCTTGGTGCAATGATGGCCATCCAGTATATTGTGGGCCAGCTGAATAGTCCTATAGAGCAGCTTCTTAGTTTCCTGCAACAATTCCAGGATGCAAAAATCAGTTTAGAGCGACTCAATGAGATCCATGAAATGCAGGATGAAGAACCATTGGAAAAAACTTTCATCACCGAGCTCCCTCTAAGTAAAACCATTTGTCTGCATAATATGAGTTTCACCTATCCAGGTGCAGGAAATGAACCGGTTCTGGAACACATCAACATGGTCATTCCTGAAGGTAAAACCACTGCGATAGTAGGCATGAGCGGCAGTGGAAAGACCACGATTTTAAAGCTATTACTCCGATTCTATGAACCTCAAAAAGGAGAAATTAGAGTCGGCAGTAGTCACCTAACACAAATCGGCTACCGATTTTGGCGCGGCAAATGCGGAATAGTGATGCAGGATGGTTTTATCTTTTCCGACACCATTGCCAGAAACATTGCTGTGGGAGATGAATACCCTGACATGCTGAAACTGATGCACGCCATTGAAGTGGCCAACATCAGAGATTTCATAGAAGAATTACCATTAGGCTTAAATACAAAAATCGGAGCAGCGGGAAACGGCATTAGTCAGGGCCAGCGACAGCGGATACTGATTGCCAGAGCCGTCTACAAAGACCCGGAATACATCTTCTTTGATGAGGCAACTAATGCTTTGGATGCCAATAATGAAAAGGTGATCATGGAAAATCTTGATGCCTTTTTTAAAGGAAAAACGGTAGTCGTGGTAGCCCACCGACTGAGCACTGTAAAAAATGCTGACAACATCATTGTACTGGACAAGGGAATCATCATAGAGCAGGGTACACATCAGGAATTAGTAAATTCTAATGGGGAATACTACCAACTAGTCAAAAATCAATTGGAATTAGGGGTATAACATGGAAAAGAAAGAAGAAGAGACATTAACAAACAAGGATGCTCAGTTCGGTGAGTTAGAGCTGAACAGTGAAGAAATACACGAGATCATTACAGCTGTTCCTTCCTGGATACTCAGATGGGGCATTACGCTGGTCTTTGGAATCCTTTTGTCCATCGTTTTAGCCTCTGCCTTTATCCAATACCCTGATGTAATCAAGACCAACCTCAAGATAAATTCACTAAATGCTCCGAAGTCCGTAATGGTAAAACAGACCGGAAAAATCGTTGCGCTATTGGTTAAGGAGGGCGCAGTAGTCAGTCAATATCAACCTTTAGCTTTTATGGAAAGTACAGCGAGCCATAACGATGTGCTGCAGCTGCACAAAGAACTATCAGCCCGAAGTACTGCCCTAAATAATAACGGAACATTTGTAAACCTGAATTTAACGAATTTGAACCTTGGTGAATTGCAGGCTGCTTATCAAAACTTTTATCAGCAATACCTGCAATATGTTTCCGCACAAAATGGCGGTTACTACCTGAACAGGAGGATTTATCTGGAACAGGACCTGAAAGAAATCGAGAAAATAAAACAGCAGATCATTAGCCAGCAAAAAATACAGGAAATGGAATATGCTAATGTGGAACATGAATTTGAATCCTACAAAAAGCTGTACCAAAAAGGGGTGGTTTCTACCAGCGAATACAAACAACAAGAGAATAAATATTTGTCGGGCAAATATCCATTGCAGCAGAGCGCAACGGCTTTATTGAACAACAACACAAACTATGCAGCCAAACAAAAAGAAATCCTCGAACTGGAACACACGATACAGGAAGAACGGGTCAAATTTGTGCAGTCACTAAACAATATGTTAACCGAGACCGATGGCTGGATCAACCAACATATTTTAAGGGCACCAGTAGCAGGAAAAGTAAGCTATGCAGGTATCGTACAGGAAAATCAAATGGTCAACAGCGGACAGGAGTTATTCATGATCAACCCCTCAAATACAGATTTCTTTGGGGAAGTCTATATTCCTCAGTACAACATGGGGAAAATACGGATCGGTCAGCGTACCTTGGTTAAAATGAGAAGTTTTCCATTTGAGCAGTATGGACTCATCAGAGGTAAACTGAACTATATTTCTGATGTCGCTTTTAAAGACAGTGTATTTATTGCTAAGATTAGCCTCGAACAATTTGAAAACAAAGATCCGGAGCATAAAATTGTGTTGAAAAACGGAATGCAGGCCGATGCCGAGATCATTACAGAAGAAAGCTCTCTTTTGCAAAGATTTTTGAGGAACATCACTAAAATGTTGAATAGTAATTGATTTAAAAAACTAATCGACCATGGCAAATTCAAAAATTGCAGCTGGTATTAAGACGGACAAAAGTAAGGAAGAGAACAATGAACTCGTGTTTTCCTACCTGACACTCCGAAATCTGATTGGTTTCAGCGGAATTCTCCTTCCTTTGGTTTTAGCAATAGCGCCAAAAAGACCCTCCGATTATTACGGCATTGAACCCTCGATAAGCGATTACTTTTATACGGATCGCGGAGATATCCTTGTTGCGGTACTCTGCATTCTGGGTGCTTTTCTAATCACCTACAAAGGATACACCTGGAAAGAACAGTTATTAACTTTCATCGCTGGCATCTGCAGCATTGGTATCGCATTGGTACCCACAAAAATGAATTGCCTGGAATGCAAGCTGAGCATACATACTGGAAATGGCGGAATCTTTAGCTTTATGGCCGGAACAGCCTGGCATTTTTCATTTGCAGCAATATTCCTCCTATGCCTGGCCATCATGTCGCTGGTATTTTTCACTAAAGGCAGGGAGGAGGATTACTATCAGCAAGCCGGCGGTAATTTTACTCAAAAGGCAAAAAGAAATGTCGTTTATAAAGTATCCGGCTGGATCATTATCGGCTCCCTCCTCATCTTAGGTTTGTACTTTCTGATAAAGCCTGACCTTGGTCAAATCCCTATAGTATTTGCTTTTGAAGCTTTAGCGGTCGTAGCATTTGGCTTTTCATGGATTACAAAAGGACAAACGTTATGGCCGGATGGGGAGCATTACCTGACAAAAGGAATCCATAAGGTAAAAAAAATGCTCCAATCTCCCCCTGAGTACGGTTAAAGCATCACAGCGTTTCAGCATTAACTTTTACCCAGCCGAAACAATGATGCCCTAGAATATACCTTACCAGCGATTGCAATTATATGCAACATTGCTTATAATTGCATAAAGATTTTTAATTTACAATACAACATCTTTAACTCGAACCTTTCCAACTCCAAACTAATATTATACTCATTTTATGAAAAAAACCAAGATATTTCTCTGTGCCGCAACACTCCTCAGTGTAGTCCTGAGTTCCTGCAGCTCAACGAAACTGAAAGACAATGAACTCTCCAAGGAAGAGAAAGCGCAAGGCTATGAACTGCTATTCGATGGTAAAACTTTAAATGGCTGGCATGTTTACAATCAGGGCAAAATTACCTCTTCCTGGGTGGCTCAGGATGGAGAATTAACCTGTCTACCTGGTACAGATGCCAGACATGGAGACCTTGTAACTGATCAGGAGTTTGACAATTATGAATTCCAATTCGATTGGAAAATCTCCAAAGAAGGAAACAGCGGAGTATTCATCAATGTGCTGGAACGGGAAGATATCCCTACTGCATGGACCTCAGGCCCGGAATACCAACTCCTCGACAAAGAGCATCAGGATTACCACAAGGAAATGAAACGCCCAGGCTGTCTTTACAATTTCTCTGCCCAGTTGAACCCAGCAGAGGTTAAGCCCTCAAACGAATGGAACCATTCGGTGATCAGACAACAGGATGGAAAGATGGAATTTATGCTCAACGGTATCGCAACTGCAAAACAACACTTCAATACCCCTGAATGGAAAACAGCGGTTGCCAATAGCAGTTTCAAGCATTTTCCAGCATTCGGTACGCAAATCAAAGGTCGTATTGCCTTACAGGATTGGAATAAAGGTGTGTCCTTTAAAAACCTAAAAATAAGAAAGCTGGAAAAGACCGCAGCGCTATAAACCGGCGGCAGTAAAATAATCAGACAATCTTAAGGTTCTTAAAACGAAGCTCGTCTAGCTTAGGATCATCACTTGGGAGCTCAGTAACCAGCACATTAATTCGCTGCAAATCACAAACTATAAAAGGTTCGTTGACACCGATTTTTTTGCTGTTGCTGAGCACAACCACGGATTTTGAGCCTTTCAGCATGGCCTTCTTCACCGCACCATCCTCTCTTACTGCAGCGGTAATACCGAAATCCTTGGAAATGGCACAAGTGCCCATCAAGTAAAGATCGACAACAAACTCAGCGGCCTCTTCACAGGTTTTTGCCCCGATGTTTGTTTGTGTATCCCTGTCATAATTCCCACCTAGCACCATCACTTCGATATTCTTGAAGCGCCCTAACAAGGGAACCAGGGCTATATTATTGGTGATCACCCTCAACGAAGCATTCGTTGTCAAACATTCCGCAACCGCACAGACGGTGGTTCCACCATCCATAAATACAGTCATCCCCGCCTTAAGCAAAGGCTGAACCTTGAACGCGATGATCTCTTTTTCTGTAGCATGAAAATCAGTGCGGTCCTGAAAAGAAAGCGGATTCTTATCACGGGATATGGCTCCTCCCCTAACTTTAGACAAAAGACCATTCTCCTGCAGGTAGTCGATATCCCTTCGGATAGTGTCTTCAGAAACTGATAAGTCCATAGACATTCCGCTATAAGTAACCGCACCAGTGTGCTTCAAACTTGAGATTATATGCTCAAACCGTTTTTCTCTGATCATTTCGCGACAAATATAATTCTTTCCTCCCGATGCCTAAAATCCTTACCCTATTAGAGTGGATTTGTAAAAATGCAAGCTACGATGCCATTAAAATGATCCAATAGTGCTTTTTTTAGAAAAGACAGTCAGATCCATTATTTGCAAATTTGCATGATTTTGCATTAATTTACAACATGAATAGCAATCTGATGGTAAATGAAGCAAAAAAAGCAACACAATATATATTCCTGGTCTGCGGCTTTGCACTTTCCAGCTGGGCGCCCATGGTGCCTATCGTAAAAGAAAAACTGCAGCTCAATGATGGCAGCCTTGGCTTATTGCTCCTATTCTTTGGTGCTGGGGCGATCTCGATGATGCCAATCAGCGGATACCTCTCTAAACGTTATGGAACTCGCATTGTGATTTTGTTTTCAGGACTAATCGCTGCAATCTTCCTTCCCATCTTATTATTGATGCCAAATCCCTGGCTGATGGGAGCCGCCGTCTTTATTTTTGGAGGTGGAATTGGAGTGATTGATGTAGCCATGAACTCTCATGGCATCCATGTGCAGAACCGATATGGCCGCCCAATCATGTCCTCCCTCCATGGTCTTTTTAGTGTAGGTGGCTTATGTGGTGCCTTAGGACTAGGATTATTGATGAAAGCAGGACTCCATCCACTAACTGCTGCAATTTCGATTTCGACACTGCTCCTGTTCATTCTGGTATGGAAATTCAAATCATTGTTCTCCAAAGAACAGGAAATTGAGGAACCTGAACACCATACCCCAGAAGCACATCAAGCTAAAACGACAGCTGGCTGGTTCAGTGCAAGCATACTTTTTCTTGGCGCTGCATGTTTTGCCGTGTTTCTTTCCGAAGGGGCAATGCTGGATTGGGCTGCGCTTTTCTTAAAGGAAAACAGAGGGGTAACTGCAGAACTTGCCGGGGTTGGATATGCCACTTTTTCAATTGCAATGGCAGCCATGCGTCTTTTGGGAGATCGCATTGTAGAGCGATTTAGTGGGAAAACCGTAGTAGTTGCCGGTGGCCTTATCGCTGCACTGGGGATATTCCTTGCCGTATCAACGCCATGGATCCCAACCACACTGCTGGGATTTGTGCTCTTAGGCATAGGCGCTGCAAACCTAGTTCCTGTATTCTTTAGCGAGGGTGGAAAACTGAAAGGCATCCCAGCATCAGTGGCCATTCCTGCCATCAGCACGATGGGGTATGCAGGTCAGCTCGCCGGACCAGCATTGCTAGGATTTATCGCTTACCATTTCTCACTAACCATTGCGCTCACCTTCACAGGAGTTTTACTTTTAAGCGTTGCCCTGGCTTATGCATTCAGGAAAGCTAATGTGTAAAGGAGAAATACAGCATCCAGCAGATGGTCAACCTTAAGAAGGCATTCATTCCATCAGGCTGACAATCCAGATTTAATGCTAAAAAAGCCGTTCCTCTAATACGAGGAACGGCTTTTTTAGGAAACACATCAGTAGTACAAACCGCTGTTATAAAACTGGATTTTGTGTATAATCGCTCCAGAGCTGATCCACATTTTTACCTGTTTCTGATTGCCAGAAAGCACCATTGTTATAAGTATTCGTACGTGCTGCGGTATTCAATTTAACCATAAGTTTAGGGTTTCTGATCTCCAGCCAAACAAAGAAACGCGCTGTAATTCTGTAAGCGTCCGTGTAGTTTTGTCCAGCTTGATAATTAGGCAAGCTCCATTTAGCAGTAGCATTGCTGAGGCCAATACGGTTACGTTCATAATCTGCTAAACCTTCTGTAACCCAACCCGGAGCACCGCCAGAATATGCCTGTACAATGTGCATCATTTCATGAGTAGCTACATCTAAATCCAATGGGATAGCCTTAAAATATGCTGGGTCATAACGCACTACCCCACCACCATAAGTTGCGGCAACACCTTTATAATCAGGATCCATAATAAAGGTAATACTGGTCAACGCATTTGGATTGTAGGTATCCACGGATTTACCATAGTTCTTTTTGAAAGCATCAATCAGTCCTGCTTTCACTGAAGGCAATACATCGGTATTGCGGTCTACATAAGTAAGCGTGTATTTACCTTCTTTGATCGTTTCTACGGTCGCTGATGCTGGAGTTACGGTTTGTTCTTTTTCTGGAACCTCAAACAAACGCCATTCTGCAAGTTGAAACAAAACGTTTGCCCCTGTTCTGTTTTGAGAAGTCCCGCTAACATTCAAACGATAATGCTTATAGCCTTTCATATTTTTAAAGTTAAACCGCTTCGTCTGCGTTCTAAAACCAAAAGCTTCATATTGTCTTGTATCCAATTGAACCCAGGTTGTACCATCATTTGATGCCGTTATTTTCCAGTCGCGGGGATCTCTTTCCTGAGCATCATCTCCAGAAGTAAGAGTATATGCAGCAACCACTTGTTCTTTTGGAAAAGACAGCTGCATATAGGAGGCAGCATCAAAAGAATAAGTCAGGAATTTCGTCGTAGTGATATTGTCTACTAATTTCGAGGAACCTTCTTTTCCATTGGCACCTGAAGTATTCTCAGTACTTACCGTAAGTGTACCTGATGCAGTCAGGTCCTGCTCTTTAATTATTGAGGTAGGATCTGTGGTATTATTTTGTGCTCCCGTTCCTTTATTACAGGATGAATGCGCCACAAGCACGCAAAAAAGAGGGGCCATAAGGCATGAAAATTTTAACATATCAATAGTTTATTTGTGTGTGTTTATAGCATAGAAAAAGCAACCTTAAAAGATTGCCTTAGTTTATTAATAGGTAATACCTGGAAAATCAATTTTAGCTTTAACCAATTGAGCTTTCCAATCATTTCCTTTTTCATCTTTATCTCCAAAGGCGATCATCGCCTGGTTTTCAAGATTGGCTCCCGCCGCTCCGCTCCAGAAATGGACAAATTCACCGAAGTTCATTCTACGGTCGTACTCCATATATGGTTTCCCATTAACTACGATCTGGTGTTTTGGAAAATGCTCCGATAACTTGGTAAAAAAGGCATTTAATACGCGCGTTTTACCAAACTGATCATAAATCGGAAAGAACCAGTCTTTAAACCATTTTGTTCCGGTTCTAGGATAAGTATCAGTGGTGTTGATCATCAAGTTATACCAGCGTTTGGCATCATCAGTTCTGTTCAAGCCCAGATAAACATCATATTGATAGATTTCCATCCATTTACTATCATGCCAGATGTCCCATGCTGGTGAACCTTTCACCCCTTTTACGGCACCTTCAACAATATGTCCGATCTCATGCGTAGAAATGTCAATATCATTCTCTTTACCCGACATCCATGCATTGAAATCACCTGAACCACAATCGGTCACATTGCGATAATCATGACTGGCATCCATATAAGTGGAAGGATGACCGCCGCCATATTTTCCTGCATGATAAATCACAAACAAACGACCATCATCCCCAAAATTCCCATAAGTCTTTTTGGTATAATCCCAGGCCTCAGCCATGTATTGAAATGGCCAGGTAATGGTTCCTTTCACATCACCATCATAGTACACCGCCACATTGTTATCATAATACACCCGATTTACAACCTGAACATGATCAAACCAATGTTCTTTCCACGTTTTAGGTGGTGCACCTGGTGGATCCTGAACTTCTACAATTGGAGGGGCTGGTGGGATGGGTTTTATGATTTCTTTTTTGGAATTACATCCAACACTTAAACCGGCTAAAAAAATTACTGTATATACACTATTCTTCATAAAATTTAATTTAACAGGCAATAAATAACACCGGACGATCATGCCCCGCCCGATGTTATACTGCCCTTATTTACCAACCTGTGTTTTGTACAATTTGGGGTACCTTTTGTATTTCACCATTTGGGATAGGCCACAAATAATGTCTTTTTTGGAATACTCTGTTTTCTGTAGTCACCACCGTATAGAATGCTGGGCTATTCTTCGTAATGTCTAGTCCACGGATAATATTATCAGTAGTCTCCGCGATCTTCCATTCTCTGGTATAGAAGTAACGATCCAGTTCAAAAGCAAGTTCTACCCTTCTTTCTTTACCGATCGCAGCTCTCATATCAGCAGGTACAGGCAATCCGCCAGCACCATATTTTGGAATACCTGCACGTTCACGGATTCTGTTCAGGTAAAGTAACAGATCAGGATTGGTGGGATCTGACTCCTGCAATGCCTCTGCATAATCCAGGTAGATCTCTGCCAGACGGATCATCGAGAACAAAGTACGACTGGTGGTCCATCCTGCTACCGTTAGGTGTTTTCTAGAGGTATAACCTGTTTTGGTATAATCGGAATTCGCAATACCAGCTTTACCAGCATTCCCCGTATTGGTGAAATCGGTAATGATATTCGACTGTGGATTAATCCATTTACGCCCTGAATACGTGATATTCGCATAAAAACGAGGCTCCCGGTTCACGTACATATTACTGATCGAACGAACCGCATTCTGATCATTCGGATCTGGTGCCTGATAGTTAGAGAAACCAGTAGCACTATAACTTGGGTCGTTGTTAATAGACAATCCATTTACAGTAAAAAACGCATCCACCATTTGCTGAGAAACAGACAGGAATGAACCACCTTTATCACCTCCGGAAGCACCATTATGATTCGGCGCTAAAGAATATTGATAATTGGTTACATCTCCTGCTCTTCCAAAGATCATTTCAGAATTCCAGCCATTCAAGACTACATCTCTGGTAGCCAGGAAAGCCCTGTTGAATGCCGTGTTTGGAAGTCCGGTAGGCGTGCTGCTCACTGAATATAAACTGTAACCTGAGTAATTGGGATTGTTTAAAAACTCTCTGGCAGCGGTAGCCAGTCTTGTCCATTTCGCCGGACTGCTCGTCTGATTGATCAATTGTTTACCATCTTGGTTTTTAAGATTGGCATAATCAGTATTGCCGTTAAACAAAGGTCTTGCTGCACTAAGCAATGCTTTTATTTTATAAGCCTGAGCAACTGATCCATTAATATGTCCATAATCTTCAGATGACTGAGGAATAGGTGGAAGACCAGCAGTTGCTGCATCCAGCTCCGCCACAATATAATCGATGCATTCATCAAATGAACTACGGGGTTTACTGATCGCAGCTAATGGCGCATCAGAAGCAATAGGTTCATTACCCAATAAGACTACCGGACCGTATTGACGCACTAAATAATAGTAATAAATCGCCCTCAACGCTCTTGCCTCATTGTAATAACGGCCTACAAAATCAATCCCTCCAAGGTTACAGTCTGTACATCTGTTTACATTCGCCATGAAAGTACTGGCAGCCTGTATCCCCTTATAGAAATTCTGCCAATGGTAATTCACTTCTCCCCTGGTGGCATCCCATGCACCGGTATTCACGTTCTCTGAGAAATTGGCCAGGGTATAATCTGCTTCATCAGAAGCAGCTGTCCAGGGACCAATATTTCCTGACTGACTTGGAAAACGATCCGAATTCTGGCTAGGTATGGTTGAATATACGTTTGCCAGGGCTTGATCTACAGTAGCTTTCTTTTCAAAAGCCTGCGTAAAAGTCAATCGGTCGTCAGGTACCTGGTCTAAAAATTTCTTACAACCGTAATTTCCAGCAATGAACAGGAAGGCTGTGGTATATATAAATATTCTTTTCATTATGTTTAAAAATTAGCGGTGAAACCCAGGGAATAATTTGAAGTCAGCGGATAACGGGTACCATTACTGGTTAACAGTTCCGGATCCCATAGCTTAAACTTGCTGAAAGTATACATGTTATAACCCGTTGCATAAATCCTCAGACGTTTCACACCGATGGACTTAATTCCTTCTTTAAGTGTATAACCCAAATCAACATTTTTCAATCTCAGGAAGCTGACATCACGTTTCCACCAGGTACTTGACTGATAGTTATTGTTGTTGGTATTATAAGATAGTCTAGGGTAAGTGACATTCTGACTCGGGTTAGCTACCGTCCAGCGGTCTGTAGCCACAGCCAGCATATTTCCCTGTCCTCCAGAGTAAGCGAATGAAGGAATGTCAATTAAGATATCCGCATTGCTTTGTCCTTGGAAAAAGGCACCAAAATCAAAATTCTTATAGCTGACAGAGAAGCCAAAACCATAAGTGGTCGTTGGCATATCACCCCTACCAATGATGGACTTGTCGAAATCGTTGATTTCACCATCACCATTTAAATCCCTGTACTTAATATCACCTGGCATTAGCGTACCAAATTGCTTCGGACTAGCATCAATCTCTGCCTGGCTATCGAATAATTTCTCTGCAATAAATCCAAAACGAGTCGCAGCTAAGATATTATATCCTCTTTGCTCCATCCATGGATAAGCTTTAGGTGCCTGGTCATTTTCAATCACTTTATCCTTGTTGTAAGTATAATTCGCTCTGAAATTGATAGACAAATCCTGGCTGAACTGAGCATTGTACTCTATCGTACCATCAATACCTTTGTTTTTCACTTCACCAAGGTTACCTAGTGGTGTATTGGCAAGGCCGATATAATTTGGCACTACACCACGACTAATAAACGTCCCGGTTCTATGTTCTTTAAACACGTCAACAATCAGGGAAAGGTTGTTATTTAAGGTCTTCAACTCGAAACCTAAATCTTGCTTGCGCGTTTCTGCCCAGGTTACATCCACTCCGTAAGCAGTAATCCCTAAACCTCCAAAGCTGTTCTGGCCAGTCTGTCCAAAAGTATAACCCGGAATGTCTGTATTGCTGATCTTGGTTAGATAGAAGAAACGATCCGCTTCATTCTGTGCATAATTAGCCGTACTTCCTCCGGATCCCACGATACCATCAGAATAACGGAACTTCACCATCTGGAATGTGTTTTTTAACTTCTCAAAAAAGCGTTCATTAGACACCAACCATCCTACACCAAATGCAGGGAATGCGCCGTAACGCTTGCTTGGTGCAAAATTCTCTGAACCATTATAACCCAGGTTAAACTCTGCAAAATACTTGTTATCAAAAGCATAAGTAGCACGTGTAGCCACACCCTGTAACCTATAAGGTATAGAAAGTGTTAAATTACCCGCAAATGGGTTACTGTTGTCATTCTGATTATAAAGTACCAAACCACTTACGGCATGTTTACCAAAAGTACGGTTGTAATTGATCCCTACTTCGGCATATACCTTCTTGTCTCCACCATTACCATTGGCATAGTTTAAGAAATCCTGTCCTTGTAATACCAGTCCATATTTATAGCCTGAATTTGGATCGTTAGGAGTATTGTAAGGATCATTAGGATTAATCCTATATAAGGATTCTCTTCTTATTCTATTGATGCGGTTTTCATTTTTAACATCGAAAGAGAACATTCCAGTGATGGACAAACCAGGTGTAATCTCTTTTAAATCCTGTGTTAAACGAAGGTTGGAATACAGCTGAGTATCATATCCAATGCGGTATCCATTTCTGGTAATGTCACCATAAGGATTACGCTGATCCGCCTGCGGACTAATTCCAGGCAAGCTTCCGTTTGGATATAAGATTGGAAATGAAGTAGGATTGATCAGGAAAGCCTGACTAAAAATATCCTGTGCATTAAAGTTACTTGGGAAGTTGGTCTGGGATAAAACACCCTTAATCCCCAGATCCAATTTAGTAGTTCCGGTGATGTCCCAGTTTAAATTGGTACTCACATTAAAGCGGTCATAACTTTGGTTGATTTTCTTATTGTCTGCATCATTGGTTTTAAACAATCCGCTTTCACCATAATAGCCTAAAGACACATAGTATCTCGCATTGCTCACCCCACCAGATAAATTAGCAGTAGCCGTTCTGTTTTGTCCGAAATCATTATAAATGGCATCAAACCAATTTACATTTGGATATAAGATCGGATCTGAACCACTGGCTGTTTTTTGAATCGCATCTAAACTAAATGCAGGATTAAATGCTCCCGCAGCACCACCCCTCAGGTATTCAGTATATTTTGCCTCATTGGCCAGGTTCATATAATCGATACCATCAATCAGCTGTGGTTTACGGGTAAACTTGCTGATCCCCTGGTAAAAATCTACAGAGATCGTTGGTACACCAGTTTTACCTTGTTTGGTGTTGATCAGGATTACCCCGTTTGCCCCACGAATACCGTATACCGCAGTCGCCGCAGCATCTTTAAGCACGGTAAAGTTCTCTACGTCATAAACACTAATGTCATTCAGGTTTCTACCCGGAACACCATCAATGATAATCAAAGGACTTCTGTCTCCTGCCGATTGTGAAGTAATACCACGGATAAAAATATCTGAACCTGTAGCACCAGGCTCTCCGTTTCTGCTCACGTTAATCACCCCTGGAATACGCCCAGCCAACATCTGACTTAAGCTGGATACCGGTTGTTTTAAATCTTCTACGCTGACCGACGACTGTGCCCCTACCAGACTTTCTTTCTTCTGTGTACCAAAACCTACAATAGCGATCTCTTTCAGATCCTCACCACTTTTTGGTTTCATCTCAATCGTTAAAGTCGTTTGTTTTCCGACAGCAACTTCCTGAGTTTCATAACTTACATAACTTACAATTAAGACCGCATTTTCATTTGGTATTCCGATGCTAAAAGCACCATTCACATCTGCTGCTGCAGTAATCGTGGTACCTTTAACCCTGATCCCAGCTCCTGGTAATGGCAATCCTTTTTCATCCTTTATAATACCACGGATCGTAATGTCCGTGTTTGGCTGCGTTGTGGTGACAAAAGTAGCTGCTCTAATTGCAGATACCGATGCTGAGGCAGTGCTGCAGGTTCCTGCAGCCACAGAAAAGGCCAGCACCCGAAGGGCAATATCCCTCGATAGCAGCTCTCTTCCAATTAACATTCGTAATTTTTTTCTCATAATCAATTTGATTGTATCTAATTTGTTGGTTGTTTTTTTTGATCTGTTATTGTTGATCTTCAGGAACTTCAATTACTCTCCACTCACTCAGCTGAAATAAATCGCCGGAGCCTATGGAAGAAATACTAATGCGGTAATACTTATACGCATTCAGGTTTTTGAAACTAAAGAACCTGGTTTGTGTACGTCCGGCAAAGGCTTCATCTGTCCTGGTATCCAATACCGTCCAGGTGCTGCCGTCATTAGATCCGTTAAATGTCCAGTTCTTTGGATCTCTCAATGGGGCATCCCCTCCAGAGGTTAGTGAGTAAGAAGCCACTTGCTGAGCTTGGGGGAACTCCAGCTGCATGTAAAAACTAGGTGCATAAGAAAAAATTAAGAATTTGGTGCTGAGGTCGTCATCCACAACTTTCTTCGAGCCTTCGCCACTATCGATCCCATCTCTGTTCTCTATGTTTACACTCAGCTTACCTTTTGAGGTCACATCTACCTTCGCCTTCCAGGTAAATAGTTCGGTTTTTGGATAGTCCTGCTTTTCACAGCTGGAACATAATGCGGCGACTAGGAAAAGCACTGGTGATGCTTTCCTGGGCAATTTTAATAGGTCCATACAAATTTGGTTAATTGGTTTTTAGTTTGTTATTGAATTGGTCATTAATGCTTTCGTTTTCTTCTCCTGGATACTATTAAAAGGTTTTAGGAAAAACATTTCAATAAAAATAGGCTTTGCCACTTCTTGAAGTTGTTAAGGAAATCTTAATGAAATGTTAATGCTTATTTTAAAATCATTTGTTGTGATAAAACGATTATTTTAGCGTTAATGACCCTGAATAAAATACAAGCATCCCCTCGAACACACAAGATCATTGCGCTGATCAGTCTGGTTATCCTTTCTTATTTACAATTCAATCTGATATATACCACCTATAAATTAAAAGACAAACAATATATATTAAAGGAAAGCCGTTCTATCGAGAATAGCTACAAAGAAGTGGTTCGCAATGACAAGTTATATCCTGGGGGACAGAAAATTGTAGATTCCGTCATTTATAGGAATATGCAGGCGATGGAAGATACTTATTACCTTAATCCTGCTGCTTTTGAACGCCTTAAAGAAAGAGTTTGCGACAGTATCGTCCGGAATCTCCGCTTAAACAGCAACATGGACAGTGTTTTTACGGCGATTTTGACAAAGGATAGCCTGGATCGGGACCTTAAATATCTATTGGTCATGAATGACCTTGCCATCACCTTTAATGGTGTCAATTACATTTCATTGTACAAACCGGAAAAAGAAAAGCTTACTTATCTGGATCCAAACATTCAAAACAAGTACGGAATCGCCATAGATGGCAACCTCCAAAATCCTACAAACCAAAACCATACCGCGGGTTTGATGGTCAGCTCCCCAACTCCAAGAAGCTATTATATGGGTTTTGCAATCCATGTAGATTACGACAACAGGAAAATGATTATCCTGAAATCAATGTCCTTCACCCTATTGCTTTCCATCTCCTTTATTCTGCTGGTCATCAGCATCTATTACTTCACGTATAGAAATTGGCTCAGACAAAAGAAACTGGCAGATATGAAAACGGATTTTCTAAACAGCATTACTCATGAATTTAACACGCCTATTGCTACAATTTTAGTTGCCAACTCCAGCATCCAGAACAAGGAAATGATTACTGATCCTGCCAAGGTTTATCCACTCACAGAAGTCATCAAAAGGCAAACACAGCGGCTTCAAACCTTAATCAACCAGGCACTGGACATTAGCCAGATGAATAAAAATGAGATAGAAAAAGAACTTTATGACATGGCTTCTCTTCTAGAAGAACTCATCAACGACTATAAACTTAAAATCACCGAAAATGTAAATATCAGCTACAACTTTGAAGGCATTCATGCTTTGGTGTTATTGAACCGGTTTTTACTGACCACCATGCTTTATAATATTTTCGACAATGCACTGAAATATAACACGAAAGACGTTAAAGAAATTAAGCTGGAGCTGATCTCCCATGGCCAAAGTTTAACACTCTGCATCCGGGATAATGGAGTTGGCATGAATAAAAAGCTCATGAAATCTATATTCGATAAATTTTACCGTGGTAAAAATGTAGTAAAAACCCGGGGCTTAGGATTAGGTTTGTTTTATGTGAAACAAACTGTAGAAGCGCACCAATGGGAATTAAATTTAAGCAGTGAACCAGACCAGCACAGTACATTTTGTATTACTATGCCGATTGAAAAAGAGAAATAACCGCCTTACTTTTTTGAGAGTTCCGCAATGCTGAATATATAGCCCACACCATATACGTTCTGGATGCTCACCTCTGAAGAATGATTTAAAGCCTTACGTAATCTGGAAATGAATACATCCAGGCTCCTGCCCAGAAAATAATCATTCTCTCCCCAGAGCTCCAGCAGGATATCCGCCCTTTTTAAAATGCGGTTTTGATGCAAAAACATATATTCCAGCAGCTGGGCTTCACGAAGGGTTAAAGAAATCACGGAATGATTAGGTAAAAACAACTTCAACAAATCCTTTTTAAAAGTTAAATCTCCAATGGCCAGCTCAGTTTCGTTGATGATCGATACCTGCGCTTCATTCAGCTCAAGCGGTTCATTCCTTTTTAAAATGTTTTTGATCCTGAGCACCAGCTCATCAATATCAAAAGGTTTTACAATGTAATCGTCAGCACCAATTTTCAAACCCCGAAGCCGGTCATTCTTTTCATTCCTCGCCGTAACGAAAATAAAACTCTGATTTTTATTCAGTGATTTGATCTTTTCTACCAATTCAAAACCATCATAATCTGCCAGTTGAATGTCAAGGATCAGGATGTGAAATTTGGTGGTTTGGTAGATATTCAGCGCATCCTGGGCATTTAAACACCAGGTCACTTCAAATCCTACCAGCTCCAAATACTGCTTTACCACATTACCCAGATCCCTTTCATCTTCTACAAAAAGTACATGTTGTTTCATTGCTTCATAAGAATAAGATTAACTGACTTCAGTTCATAGCGGAACTACACAGAAGTAAACATATTCAAAAAAAACAATTCATTTACAGTCGATATAGATAAATTTTACATGAGCAATGGCATGAAATGAGAAAACTATTACGTTTTAGCACTCCAAACTAAATCCTTAAAACAGTTTTTAGGTCTTTTAAGGCTATCTATTTTAAGCTCAACATCTCAGCATCTTGTTTCAACAATTCAGCATTTTGTCTCAATCTCTAGGAGATACTAAAAGCAATGCTATATTTGATGAACGAGCCAAACTACATTGAGAATAACCACCTTCATTTTTTTGCTGCTATTCGCGAAAATATTACACGCGCAACCCTACTATTTTAAACACTATCAGGTAGAAAATGGGCTGTCCAACAACAGTGTATTTGCCGGTGTTCAAGATGATAAAGGATTTATGTGGTTTGGTACAAAGGATGGTTTAAACAGATTCGATGGCTATTCCTTCAAAACTTACCGCCATGATCCTACAGATCCAGCCAGCTTAGGAAACGACAAGATTTATTCCTTATTCAGCGATAAAGCTGTAGGTCTATGGGTGGGCACAGATCTCGGCCTATATAAATACAACCCGGAGAAGGAAACTTTCAGCGCTGTCAAAGAAACCCTTCATATTGGTATCCGCAGCATACATGTCGACAAAAAAGGCAACCTTTGGCTCCTTTCGAACAGCAAACCATATCGTTACAACCCAACAAAAAAAGAGCTTTCAGCCATCAAGGTAGCGGACTCATTTGAAGTTGGCTCTATTTACTGCCATTCGACGGAGAAATACTCATCACCAGTCCTGATGGCAGGATTGCGATATATGATGCCCAACGCAACTCTTTTAAAACCCGTTATCAAATGAATAAAAAAGGGGCTGTGAATATCGGCTGGATAACCGTATTTACAGAAACCAGCGACCATCAGCTGCTGCTGGGTTCCAGCAGTCAGGGAATCAAATTATTCAACCCCAAAACAAATGAGTTAAAAAACATCATTACCCAGAATAAAGACAAAACACACATTTATGTGAGGGATATGCAGGCCAGAAATGAAGATGAATTCTGGATCGGTACCGAATCCGGCTTATACATCTATAACCATAAAAATGGCCGCGTTATCCACCAGCAAAAGAAATACAGCAATCCATACACCCTTTCAGACAATGCCATTTACTCGGTATGCAAAGACAGAGATGGTGGCCTATGGATGGGCACCTATTTTGGTGGAACCAATTATTACGCCCCCTCTTCTTCCATCTTCAGCAAATATTTTCCCGAACAACAGCCAAACGCCATTAGCGGCAGCGACGTCCGCGAAATCTGTAAAGATAAAAATGGCAATTTCTGGATCGGCACCGAGGATGCCGGCCTGAATAAAATGGACCCTAAAACAGGCCGCTTTACCTCTTTTTTTCCTACCGGAAAAGAGAGCACCATTGCACATTCTAATATCCATGGCTTAGTAACCGATGGTGATCAATTATGGATCGGTACTTTTGAGCACGGCTTAGATGTGATGGACATCAATACCGGTATGGTCATTAAACATTACGTACCGGGGATAGGAAATTCTCTACGCTCTAGTTTTGTATTGAGCATGTTTAAAACTAAAGCTGGAGATATCCTCCTGGCCACAACTGTAGGGCTCTATAAATACAACCGCAAAAAAGATGATTTTGATGCCATACCGGATATCCCATTTTATTTCTTCAACAACATCATGGAAGACAGTGAAGGCAATATATGGGCTGGAACTTATGATAAAGGATTGCTGCGTTTCAGATTGGGAGAAAAAGGTTATACCAATTTTAAAAACGAATATGGCGATAAAAACAGCCTGAGCAACAACACCATCAACGGGATATTCGAAGACAGTAAAAAGAACATCTGGGTAGTCACCGATGGCGGCGGGTTGTCCTTGCTGGATAAGAAAAAATCAACCTTCAAATCTTACCAGACGAACGATGGGCTCCCAAGTAATTTCCTCTTCAGGATTCTGGAAGATCAGCACCATAAATTATGGATCAGCAGTACCCGCGGACTATTTCGCTTTGATCCACAAACCGCAGAAGTAAAAATATATACCAAAGCAGATGGCCTGCTGACCGACCAGTTTAATTACAACTCTTCCTTCAAAGATACAGAGGGCAGAATGTATTTTGGCAGCTTGAAAGGCATGGTGAGTTTCTTGCCAGACCAGCTCAACACTACCGCTAAAACAGCCCCTGTATTTCTAACCGGCTTCCAGATCGACAATACAGACCGTACGGATCCCAATGCAGATAAGATCCTGACCAAATCCGTTACTTACACCAACGAGATTACCCTGGAACACAACCAATCGTCTTTTAGCATAGACTTCGCCGCACTCAGCTATGCCTCGCCTGCCACCACAGAATATGCGTACAAGATGACTGGACTATACAATAGCTGGGAATATTTGAAAACCAACAGAAAGGTATATTTCACAAAGCTAGCCCCTGGAACCTATATATTTGAAGCCAAGGCAATGATTAACGGCAGTAAGGAATGGAGTAAAGACAACGTTAAATTACGCATCATTGTATTACTCCCATTCTGGAAAACCTCCTTAGCCTATGTCGGCTATTCGATTTTATTTCTGGGACTGCTCACCGCCATCATCCTCGAGTACCATAAGAGAACAGACCTTAAAAACAAAAGGCGCATGAAGCTTTTTGAACATCAAAAAGAAAAGGAAATCTACCAGGCCAAAATCGAATTCTTCACCAATGTAGCACATGAGATCCGTACCCCACTTACCTTGATCAAAGGGCCTATGGAAAAGATGATGAAACTTTCAAAAGAGGTGCCGGCCATTGAGAAGAACCTGAATACCATGAACCGAAATACCAACCGCTTACTGGAACTCACCAATCAGCTGCTGGACTTCAGAAAAACCGAGGTAAAGGGCTATTCCTTAAACTTTGTAAAAGTAGACATCTCAGAACTTATTGAAGCTATCAAGCTGCAGTTTCAGGATGCCGCTGAAAGTAAAAAGATCAGGTTTGAAACCTTGCTCCCTCCCTCCCATTTTTTTGCTTATGTGGATACAGAAGCATTGTACAAAATCATGAGTAACTTAGTGGACAATGCCTTGAAGTATGGAAAATCGAAAGTGAAAATCGTACTGGACATCAACCAGAAAGAAGACCAGTTCAGTATTCGCGTATATAGTGATGGACCTAAAATTTCGCCGGAGATCAAGAACAAAATCTTTGAACCTTTTTTCAGGGCCAGGGAAACAGAAATGCAAAGGGGAACAGGTATCGGACTGTCCATATCAAGATCGCTCGCAGAGCTGCATCAAGGGAGCTTGTACCTGGAAGAAAGTGGACCGGAGGGCAATGTATTTGTAGTAGTACTCCCCATTCATCAGGCAATGGGATTTAACTTAGACGGAAAATGGAAAAAGAGATAACCATCCTACTTATAGACGACAACGAAGAAATCTTAGAATTCATCGCAGATGATTTAAGCGAAAAATATCAAGTCCTGACTGCTATGAACGGCCTGGAAGCCCTTGCCATTCTGGAAACAGAAACCGTTCATCTGGTCGTTTCTGATGTCATGATGCCTGAAATGGATGGTTTTGAGTTCTGCAAAAAACTAAAATCCAGCATTGAATTCAGCCATATTCCTTTAATTCTGCTGACCGCAAAAGACACCCTGGATTCCAAAATACAAGGATTGGAACTGGGAGCCGATGTGTATGTAGAAAAACCATTCTCACCAGAATTCCTGCAAGTACAGATCTCCAGCCTGATCGCCAATAGAAATAAAATCAAAGCTTATTTTTCCAGTTCACCACTCTTACACCTGAAAGGAATTGCCCATTCCAAAGCGGATGAGCAATTCCTGGAAAAAATCCAATACATTATTGATAAAGACATCAGCAACCCTGAGCTGGATGTTGAACACCTGGCCAACCACATGAACATGAGCAGGCCCACCTTGTATAGGAAAATCAAATCTATTTCAAACCTCAGTCCCAATGAACTGATCAATATTTCTCGTCTAAAAAAAGGTGCAGAACTTCTCAAACAGAACGACTTGAAGATATATGAGATTTCCGAATTGGTTGGATACAGCTCTCAAACTCATTTTGGACGAGTTTTCTCCAAACAATTCGGAATGTCTCCTACAGAATATGCAAACCACAAACCATAAGTTGATGCCTATGTTAATAGCTGATTCTTTTATTTCCCTGCACTTAAAGAAAATGGTCGATCAGCTGCTGCAAGACCTCTGGTCAGCGATGGCTGATCTGACATTTCCAGCTTTAACACCCCACCATTCAGGAGGTCACTATGTCGGATATAATTAGCTGTATACGGCTTCCCGTTCAACGTGGCAGATTTGATATAGACATTTTTAGCGCTATTTTCCGGAGCCTCAATCACAAACTGCTTTCCATTTTCCAGGTTAATCGTCGTTTTCTTAAACATCGGACTGCCCATCACATACTGATCCGTACCAGGCGTCACGCTGTAAATCCCTAAAGCACTCAACACATACCAGGAAGAAGTCTGCCCTTGATCTTCATCTCCAGGATAGCCGTTTTCCGTCGCATCATAAAGTTTAGACATCACATTCCTCGCATGAAACTGCGATTTCCAGGGCTGTCCCGCATAATTATAAAGGTATACCATGTGCTGAATCGGCTGATTGCCGTGTGCATACTGCCCCATATTTGCCATCACCATTTCCGTCATCTCATGGATCATTCCAACATAAGTACCCACATTCACCGTATTTGGTTCAGAAAATACCGAGTCCAGTTTCGCCCTGAAATTCTGCTCACCTTCCATTAAATCAATCAAACCCTTCACATCCTGGAAGACAGACCACTGATAATGCCAGGCATTCCCTTCCGTGTAAGGTCCTCCCCATTCAAAAGGATCAAATTTCGGCGTCCATTGACCATTCGCATCTCTCCCTCTCATGAATTTAGTGGAAGGGTCATACACATTTTTATAGTTGTACATCTGTCTTTCAAAAATACCGGCGTAGAAATCGTTACCGGTCATTTTTGCCAAAGTCCAACCACAATAATCATCATAAGCATATTCCAATGTTTTTGCTGTGGCCTCCCTGTATTTAGGATAAGGCACATAACCCAGTTCGAAGTATTCTTTCCAGCCATCCCTGCCATTTGCAGGCCCCCATGGCCCTTTATTTGTCGATTCATGCAGGTAAGCCGCCAGGGCTTCTTTAGGATCAAATGTTCTGATCCCTTTTGCCCAGGCATCTGCCAGCAGCGAAATCGCGTGGTTACCGATCATACTGCCTGCCTCACTTGGAAAAGACCAGGAAGGAAGCCAGCCGCATTGCTTGTAGGCGTCAATTAAGGCCTGCATATAACGGCCATGCATTTCCGGATGCATTAAAGTATTTAAAGGAAATTGAGCGCGAAAAGTATCCCAGAAACCAGTATCAGTGAACATATAACCGGGATGTACTTTCCCATCATACGGACTAAAATAATAAGGGTTTCCATTGGCATCGATTTCATAAAACTTCCTGGAGAAAATACTCGCTCTAAAGAAACAAGAATAGAAAGTTGCTTTATCGGCTTCTGTTCCACCCTCCACCACTACTTTCGACAATGATTTGTTCCAGACCTCCGCAGCCTTGGCCTTGGTTACTTCCAGGTTTTTATCCGCGCCCAGCTCTCTGCTCAGGTTCAATTCTGCCTGCTCCATACTGATGTAAGAAGAAGCCGTTTTTACCTGTACTTTTAGCCCATCTTTGAACTGAACATAAGCCCCTTTACCTGAACCTTCAGCGATTTTCTCTCCAGCATTGATGGTGTTCTTTTTATTTTCCCAGGTGCCATAAGCTTTAAAAGGCTGGTCAAAATAGAGCACAAAAAAACTTTTGAAACCTTCCTTAAAACCCTCTCCATTGTTTATAAAACCAGTGATCTTGTGTTCCTCCGGATAGATTTTAACCCCGCTGATGCCCGTATACCCATCTAAAACCAGGAAGCTTTTCTTCCCTGAGGGATAGCTGAACCGCAGATGAGCACCACGCTCAGCAGGCGAAATCTCAGTAGTAATCTGGTTTTCGAACTTCACTTTATAATAATTGGGCTTCGCCACCTCATCATTGTGGCTGAACTTCGCTTCCCGATCATTTTCATCCAGCACCAAACGGTCTGTCATAGGCATCAAAGAAAACACCGCATAATCCCTGGACCAGGAACTGCATTGATGTGCCTGTTGAAATCCCCTGATCTTATCTCCAGGAACCTTTAACAATTGGGCTTCAATTTCCTGAGCAGGTGTGTGTACTGCCAGATCCGAGGAAGCAGCAAAAAGAATTTTCACCTGATGCTTCTTTTTATCATTGGATTTAACGCGGTAAGTCAGGTAAGAAACAGGTCTGGAGATCAAGTCCAGATTATCCATCAACAATGGAGAAGTAAAAGCAAGCTCTAAATCCACACCGCCGGCTTTAAATGAATAAGTAGTCTGGGTAGCTTTTACCATTCTGCTGGTCTGTGTGGCCAAGGCAATTTTAGGGTTATTTGCAGGATCATCTGTGGAGAGCCCAACATCCAGCCATTGTCCACCAGCTGTATTTTCAATGTGCACTGCCAAAACATTGTTTCCTTTTTTCAGGCTTTTCAGTGCAACTCCTTTTATAGGGACATATACATACTTACCTTCCGTGAAACCTGCTTTTTTAAAGACCTCCTGCCCGTTTAAATACACTTCCACATTGTCATCATGGTTGATTTTCAGGTATAATACTTTTGGAATCTCGGCACCAAGCTGAAAATCCCTGACTACCCAAAGGTGTTTGCTTTTCCATTCCGTTCCTGCCTCATGAGGACGGTCGCCAAAAGGCGCCGCACCTGATTTCCAGCTGGAAGCGTCAAAGTTAAGGTCATTCCAATTCGATTTTGGCGCAGTTTCCGTATAACGGAGGGTATAAGGCTTTTCATCTGCAGCGGCCAATATGGTTTTATAAGTCCTTTCCGCATGCCCCATGAAATTATAGGACTTTCCATCCACCTGAATCAGCCCGCTCAATGCTTGTTCCGCACCTGTCCAGTGTGAAGTTGCGGATTGGGTCAGCTGATCGGTAGTAGACCAGATACTGAAATAAGGATCGTGGGTAATTAAAGGATATGCCGGGGCCTTACTCTGCTGTGCCTGAGCAGATACCAGCGTAAGTCCTACCGTAATAAATGTTAAAATTTGACGAATCATATTAATGGGGAATCTTTTCAATTTGATTGGAAAAGGAAAGTTAATTGGGTACGGAATGTTATTTAGCTACCGAGAATTGATAAATGGACTGGCTCTGATAAGTTTCGCCTGGTTTCAATACCGTTGTCGGAAAGGACGGCTGATTTGGGCTATCTGGAAAATGCTGCGTTTCCAAAGCAAATGCCGTTCTGAAATCATCTTTATGATTGCCTTTCATGGCATTTTTACTTTGCATAAAATTCCCGCTGTAAAACTGCAGGCCCGGCTGATCGGTATATACGCGCATCATAATCCCGGTTTTATCACCGGTCACTACAGCGACAGCATCATTCGCGCCATGTGGATTCAACACAAAATTATGGTCATATCCTTTTCCATTCTCCAATTGAAGGTTTTTAACCTCAATATCCTTCCCTATAGTTTTAGGTTTTGTGAAATCAAAGGGCGTAGCTTTTACACCCTCCATTTTTCCAGATGGAATTAACGTGGCATCAACCGGGGTATATTTGTCTGCATTGATTTCCAGCAAATGATTCAATATACTTCCGCTCGCTGAGCCATTCAAATTGAAAAAAGCGTGGTTGGTTAAATTGACAATCGTGTTTTTATCGGTTGTCGCTTGGTAATTGATTTTAAGGGCATTGTCGTCAGTTAAAGTATAAGTTACGGTCACCTTCAGGTTTCCAGGGAAGCCTTCTTCCATATCTTTTGATAAGTACTGAAGTTCTAAAGTTTGTGGGTCCGGCTGTCTGGCTTCCCAAACTACATCCTGATAGCCTTTTTTTCCGCCATGTAAGGTATTCGGCCCGTTATTGGTAAAAATCTGGTAGGCTTTCCCATCCAGGTTAAACTGTCCTTTCGCAATCCGGTTGCCATAGCGACCGATGGTAGCGCCAAAATAAGGTTCTGTAGAATTCTGGTAGCCATCAATACTGTCAAATCCAGCCACTACATCTACCAATTTCCCTTCTTTATCCGGAACAAATAGTCCAACCAGCCGGCCACCAAAATTGGTGACCAGCGCTTTTGAACCAAACTTATTTTTAAGACTGTACAGGCGAACCGGTTTACCGTCAATTTCTTTTTCAAAGTTTTCTGCTGCGATACTCGTCGTAGCTGAAAGGCCTTGACTTGTGCTATCTGAAACACCTTGATTTCCTGCAGACTTTTCCGAAGTCGATGTACAGGCCGCTGCGAAGAGCATCGTGCCTACCGCTAAAGCTGGAATAGTTTTATTTAAATATGCTTTCATTACCTTTTATTTAACTTATCGTCCAATAATTTCATAGAATATCCACCCACTACACTACGTGCCTGGAAGCCAACTTGTTTTCCGTCGGTAGTCTCATGCCAGTCGCTCATAGGCACCCTGTCTGTAGTTTCTACTGCAAACTTGTATATCGGATTGACCAGCTGATCGAAGTCTGCTTTGTTGTCCGTCAATGTTGCCGTCCAGATGATCCAGTCGGATTTGGTATAGGTCCTGCGACTATCCAAAGGCAAGCCGTAAGCTTTTTGCTGTTTCAGGTAAAACTTGATTTCTTTGTCATAAACAGCCTTAGGAAAAATATCCAGCTTCAGCACTTTATCCCATACCAGGTTGTATTTTTGGCTCCAGCTGTCTTTGTTGTCGAAAGTCAAGGCATAATGGTCTCCGGCATCAGCCATCTGCATCCATTTTTGCGCCATTTCTTTGGCCATATTTTTATACTTCGCTGCGATCTCCGTTTTTCCTAATTGTTCCGCAAGCATACCATAACTGCCCAGGGCAACGATCGCTTTAACCGATAAATTGGCATTACGCGCCAGGTGACCCGCAAAATCATCCGTACAAAGCTGGTTGGCTGGATCAAATCCTTCTTTACTCAGGTAATCTGCCCAGATGCTCAGCGTTTCCCAGTGTCTTTTTGCGTACTCCGCATTGCCTTCCACTTTGGCAAGGGCAGCAGTTAAAATGATCATGTTTCCAGACTCTTCTACCGGCATATCTTCGCCGTAAGTTTGTCCGTTTCCTAATGGATAAGTACCGATATCATGCGCTGCATAAGGCTTTTTCCATCGGCCACTTTCACTATAATAAAAGATACCATTCATCATGCCTTTCAGCAATTCTGGATTATAAACTAGGAATAATGGTGCAGAAGGATACGTGATATCTACCGTATTGATAGAGCCGTTACTAAAGTTCTCTTTCGAAAGAAAAAGCAATTTCCCATCCGGGCTTTTCACTAATTTATGAGCAGAAATCGCCTGTCTATAAGCCAATACACAAAGTTTCGCATATTTTTCGCCTCCGGCATCCAATACACTTTTATACATCGAAGCATCAAATTCATCACATCTTTTCAGGAGTTGTTTGTAACTGTCGGCAGCAATGACCAATTCATTTTCGAAAGTCTTATCTCCATCGGTATTCCAGTAGGCTTTCAGGTTTTTCCCAAAAAACTGGACCGATTCCAGGTCGTCATAACCAAGCATCACATATTGGTCTTTTGGGGTACTTCCTACCTGTCCGAAAGAAAGCTCAGTACTCAATGATAATTTGGTGCCGATAGCAGAAGTTGATTTAGCCGCTTGATCAGGTTTCACAAAGGCATCAACCGCATCTTTTAAAGGCAGCACATATTGAACGCTCGAAGCTCCAGCCGGCGTAGCTACATATAAATAACCCCAATCTATTCTAAGGTCATCACCAGCTCTGCTCATGATCTTCTGATCCACAGTTCCTGCTTTCAGTACAGAAAGGCCTTTTGCATTTGCTTTGGATACTTTTACCTTTTGTCCGCCAGTATTCACGGCAAGATTGGTGGAAGCATTGAAAAGTATGGCTACCTGATGCGGTTTCTGATCATTGGATTTTACGCGATAAGTCAGGTAAGAGATTGGTCTTGAAATCAGGTTCAAATCGTCCATCAGTAAAGGAGAAGTGAAGGTTAATAACAGGTCTACCCCTCCTGCTTTGAACTCATAACGCGTTTGCGTAGCAGTGATGTCTACCTTTTTTTGACTCGCCTGGGCAAGTGGTTTTACCGCTGGAGCAGAGGAAATCAATCCGGCATCCAGCCATGCGTCACCAATGGTATTCTTAATATGAACAGCCAGTACATTTTTACCTTTTTTAAGGTTTTTCAATACCGCGTCTTTTAAAGGGATATAAGAAAAGCGGTTGCTGGTCCATCCAATAAAGCTATAAATCAAATCACCATTCAGGAAAACTTCCACGTTATCATCGTGGTTCAGTTTTAAAGTCAGTTCTTTTAAGGCAGGATCTTTGAGTTCAAAAGTTCTCCTTACCCATAATTCTTTGGTGGTCCATGCGGTCTTTGCACCGTTCCTCAAATCACCAAATGGTGCTCCGGCAGTTTTCCAACCGGAAGCATTAAAATCAATACTTTTCCAATTTGCTGCCGGTGCAGATTCCGTATAGCTGAACTGATAATCTGCATCATCAGAGGTAGCCAGCACATTGGTATAAGGTTTAGACGCTGCACCCAAAAAACTGTAAGGAACGCCGTCAACCTTAATAATGCCTGTTAAGGATTGTTCTGTACCTGTCCAATGTTTGGTAACAGAGGAATTGACCTGATCCGTGGCAGACCAGACGCTAAAATAAGGATCGTGTGTAATTAAAGGATATGACGGCGCAATGCGTTCCTGAGCGGAAGCATTCCACAGCATAGCCGATAAACCTAAAGTCATCAATATTCGTTTCATATATTTTGTGGTGTGTTTCTGTGTTTGTGTGTTTTATATTTTTCGTATTCTATATCTCAATGTATCTAGACATTTAGATACATTGAGATATAAATACAAGCTATCTTGATCGGCAATCCTGTGTTCATATTTCAGCCCTTTACGTAGTATTTCTACGTTCTAACCTCTGTTTCCTACGTTTTGGCTTTGGTTAAAAATTAAGGCTTTACCAAATACAACCTGTCATTTGCCCCTTTGATTTTTGCTTCAGGGAGTTTTAAGATCCTGTCGTAGGTCATCAACCCATTTGTTTCCTGCTCCACATCGGTAGTCTGTGTATATACCGCAGCCGACAAACCTTTTTTGATTAAACCTTCCAGGCTTCGGATAAAGGAATTATACTTTTCGAAAAGTTCATCTGCAGTTTTAAATGACTGGTATCCCCAGTTGTCTTTATCCTTCCAGGTATGTCCTGCGACTGGCAAGCCTAACCCGCCAAATTCTCCAAGAACAATCGCATGTGTAGTCCCAAAAAGATCCGGTCTTGGCATTTTTGGTTCTGGATAATGGTGTAAATCGACGATATCACCAGTGATGACGTGATTGCCGCCGCTAGCACTATTCACCAATCTGGAAGGATCTTTTTTCTTGGTCCATTCTGCAATTTCCTTCGTTTTAAATTGCCCCCATGCTTCATTGAATGGTGTCCACACTATAATTGAAGGAAAATTATGAAGGTCGTCCATGATTTTACTCCATTCTTTGCGGTACATGGCTTCTGATTCCGGAGTCCGGTTTTTATCGGTTCCTCCCATTGTGCCTAGATTCGGCTCCCAGTGGTTCCCCAGATCGCCACTCGGCATATCTTGCCATACCAGCATGCCCAGCTTATCGCATTCGTAATACCACCTTGCCGGTTCTACTTTAATGTGCTTGCGAATCATGTTAAAGCCCATTTCTTTGGTTTTTATGATGTCGAAAATCAAAGCTTCTTCTGTAGGCGCAGTATATAAACCATCTGGCCACCAACCCTGATCTAACGGACCATATTGGAATACAAATTCATTATTGATCAGCATTCTTTCAATGCCATGCTGATCCTTCGCCATGGATGATTTACGCATGGCGAAATAACTGCCTGCCTGATCAATCACTTTTCCTTTACGGAGCAATTCAATTTTTAAATCATATAAGAAAGGGCTTGTTGTAGACCATAATTTTGGGTTTTCAATGGCTAAAACCACCTCTTCCTTAATGTAGGCTTCTTTTTTAGCTACTTCATTTTTACCATCAAATGCGGTGATTCTGACCTGATCACCCGCTTGGGCAGCTGCAACAGTTACATTTACAGAAAGTGTTTTTGCATCAATATCCGGCGTATGTTTTGTAGAAATCAGATGTGTTTTTGGAACGCTTTCCAGCCAAACGGTCTGCCAGATACCGGTAACCGGGGTATACCAGATTCCTTCTGGCTTCCTCACCTGCTTCCCTCTTGGCTGCGGCCCTTCATCTGTAGGGTCCCAAACACGTACTTTGATCTCCTGTGTGCCGCTTTTTTTAAGCAGACTGCTGATGTTAAAAGTAAATGGGTCGAAACCACCTTCATGCTTTCCTGCGCTTTTGCCGTTCACAAAAACCTCAGCCTGCCAGTCTACCGCACCGAAATGCAATAACACTTCTTTATTTTTCATAGCAGCAGGGATGGTAATGGTATTTTTATACCACAATACACTGTCTTTACCTACTGTTTTTCCTACTCCTGACAATGCTGATTCTACCGCAAAAGGGACAAGGATGCTGCCTTGATATTTAACCGGTTCATTCTGATCTTTTGGCGTTATCGCATAACTCCAAAGGCCATTCAGGTTTTTCCAGTTTTCTAAGCGAACCAATTGAGGGCGGGGATAATCCGGCAGTGGGGCTTTCGGATTCACCTTTTCCGCCCAAGGGCTTGTGATTCTATCTTTAATTAATGTCCAATTTTTTTCTTGCGCGGGCAAGGAGGAATAGCTCAGCACCAAAAGCAGTGCGCCGGATAGTAGTCTCTTCATAAATTTCAATATTTGGTAATCAAATATTGGAATTTACTCTTTAGATCGTCCTACAGTTTTGTATCATAATTTCCTCATTTCGTCTCTATTTAATTAAAAATGAGCGGATAAGGGTTTAAAGGCATTTATGCCGCTTATTACTCTTCTAATTGTCTGAGTCGGGCATAGATCTCCATCATTGCAGCCTGATCAATTAAAGTTTTCTCTTTACGCCCGCCAAGCAGGTTTGCGGCATCCCGTTCTTCGGTCCAGATCCGCTGCGCCTCATTTCTGAAAATATGGATCCAGTCAGGATTCTTGTCAATTTTATAAAGTTCGATATTCCCACGCAACAAGACCGCATTAAACCAATAATGTCCGGGTAAACGATGGTCTTTAAAAAAATAACTTTTCGCCGCTTTCGAGATCTGCTGTGCCTCTGTTAAATATTTCTTTTCAGCAGTGATACCAAACAGTAAGGCATTGGCTTGAAGCATTGCCCCCGTATTATAGGTATAGAACTTGCGGTCGATCTCCCCGGAAGGTAGCTTTATCGCGTCATAAAATAGTCCTTCCGGAGCACGAAGGGTTTTATTGGTCCAGTGGTACACTGCTAAAGCAGTCTCCATGTATTTTTTCTCTTTGGTAATCTTATATAACTGCAAAGCGACTAATATAGCAGGTGCATTGGAACATGTATTTTTGGTACTGAAATCTCCTTCCTTCCAGTATAAGCCTCCACCAGCTTTCTCATCTATTCCTGTCATCATATAATCGTAGACCATGATCGCCTTTTTCAGGTATCCGGCCTCCCGGCTACGGTTATACGCATCTAGGTAAGCAATAGCGATCCACTGGTTATCGTCATAAAAACGGGAGCTCAACCGTTCGGCCGTTACATAATCCTGGTATGCCACAGGCGATTTCTCACTATAATATTGATCAATCGCTTTATTTACAGGTTTCAGGTATTCCTGCCCTGCATCTAATGCCTCCATTTCATTTGCTGCCTGAACCAATGCACAAAGCGGCCATAACCAGGAGTGTGGGTTTTCTTTTTGTATGGAATCCGTAGTTTCAAAATACAGACCGGTCTTCTGGTCCCTCAAAAGGAGGTTGATGTTTTTATGAATCGTTGAAGTATAATCTTTTAAATTAGCTGTCTTTTCTTTAGAAACGGAAGATTGGGCAAAGGCAGCGGAATTTATCGTACAAGCGATGCAGGCAAAAAATGTAAATGTTCTTCTCATAAATCGTTTATTTTGACGAGCTGGTTAAATGGTTTAAAGCTTTACGTAAGCTAAGGGCTTTTGACCAGCCTTTATTCAGCAAAATAGATCAATGTTTCAACAAAAGGAATCATTCTGAAAGTACAAGTGACTGATATCTGGCATTTTATAATAAACTTGCTTTTTACACACACAGAAACCATTTATAAATTATGAACCTCAGGAAATCCATGCTGTTGATGCTGGTTATGACTCCATCATGGCTATTTGCTCAAAATGAATCCAACGGGCAATACATTTTTAACCGAAGTCCGCTAAATACAGCGGCTTACGTACAACTGCCATTGGGCAGTATCAAAGCCAAAGGTTGGCTGCTAAAACAACTTCAGCTGCAAAAAGATGGTGCCACAGGAAATGCGGAAGCACTTTATCCGGAAAGCGGCAATTTGGGTGCTGATTCCGACTGGCTAGGTGGTACCGGCGAAAGCTGGGAGCGCGCCCCCTATTATGTAAAAGGACTGGTGGCATTGGCTTACACCCTTGGAGATCCCGAATTAATAGCAAAATCAGAAAAATGGATCAACTGGACATTAGATCACCAACAGCCTAACGGTGCTTTTGGCCCCCTTAAAATGAATGACTGGTGGCCAAGGATGCCCATGATGTACGCGATTCAAAGTTATTATGAAGCAACTGGCGACAAGCGGGTCATTCCCTTTTTCAGCAAATATTTTAAATACCAGCTGGACCAGCTCGACCAAAAACCTTTATATGAATGGAGTAAATCCAGAACTGCCGACAACATAGAAATCGTCCTTTGGCTCTATAACAGAACCGGAGAAAAATCGCTTTTAGTATTGGCAGAAAAGCTGAAATCACAAGCCTATCCATGGGCAGCCATTTTTACAAACAACCAATTTTACCATTATGGAGATGATTTCCATACGAAACATAGTGTGAGTGTCGGGCAGGCGCTTAAATTTCCATCCGTGTATTCACAACTGAACAACAGCCCATTTTACAGGGAAGCGACTCAGAAAGGGATCGATCATTTAATGAGAGACCACGGACAATCCACCGGCATCGCCTCCGGTACAGAATTCCTTGCCGGAAGAAGCTCCTTTCAGGGAACCGAAACCTGTACCGTAGTAGAATGGATGCAGAGCCTCGAAACCGCAGCAAGGATCATCCATGATGCTCCACTTGGAGACCGACTGGAAAAGATTGCTTTTAACACTTTACCAGCGCAGTTTAGCAGAGACATCAAATCCCATCTGTACTATACACAACCGAATCAGGTGCTTTGCAAGCATGGCAATTCCGGCTTTGATGAAGATTATGATGGCGCTTTGCTATTGAGCCCCTACTCAGGAATGGGCTGCTGCAGGTACAACATGCACATGGGCTGGCCGTATTTCGTTAAAAACAGCTGGGCCGCTACCCCAGACAAAGGTCTGGCTGTAATTGCTTATGCACCAGTTGAAGTCAATGCTTTCGTCGCTGATGGCATTCCGGTAAAACTCCAGGTGATGACCGATTACCCTTTCGAAGAAGAGATCAACATAAAAGTAAGACTGGAAAAGTCAGCCCAATTTCCTTTAAAGCTCCGCATTCCGGCATGGTGCAAAAACCCCTTAATTACTGTGAATGGCAAAATCTTGCCAGGGGTTAAAACCGGTCAGATTTATACCGTCAGCAGGATATGGAACAGCAATGACCTGGTTAGCCTGAAGTTCCCAATGGAAGTAAAATTGAGCAATCAGGTCAATCATTCCGTGACTGTAGAACGCGGGCCAATCGTTTACGGACTGCAGATGGATGCCAAATATGGCATCAGCAAAAAAAATCCTGTTGATGGCTTTTTCGATTATGAAGTCGCTTCCGGTTCCCCCTGGAATTATGGATTGGTGCGCTCAGGCAAGGATCTTAAAAAAAGCATCAAAGTTCAGCGTACTGCCATGCCCGAAAACCCTTTTATACAAGCCAGTACGCCGGTAAAATTAAGGGTCAAAGCAAAGAGAATTCCTTCCTGGACTATGGCCTATAACAAGATGCATTCCCTGGAAGTTCCGCGAAGCCCGGTGGCCTCCTCCGAACGGACAGAAGAAATCACCCTGACACCATTCGGATCAGAAAACATCAGAATCAGTAATTTCCCGGTGATCGGTGTACCAGAAACTGGAGGAAAAACCTATAAAGAAAACTTCAGCAAAGCCACTCTAAAAGATTGGCTCCTCTATGGTGGCAGCTGGTTTATTAAAGATGGCGCCATCCATGCCGCCTCTAACAAAGGATCCTGGGGATATGGCATACATGGTTCTAAAGCCATCGCCAGCAACACCAATTTTAAGGACCTCAGTTATGAAGCAAAGGTAAAGCTGAGCTCCACAGGTGATGCAGGGCTAATGTTTAGAGTAACAGATCATGTGATCGGAGCTGATGCTTATAATGGCTACTATCTAGGCATCAATGCCGAGTCTGGACAGATACAATTGGGTAAGTCTTCCCATCAAAAATGGCTCCTGCTGGCATCTGCACAGCAGCAGCTGGAAATTGGCAAATACTATCCAATTAGAATAGAAGCGAATGGAGCTGACATCAAAGTATACTTTAACAATGGAATAAAGCCTATATTTTCTGTGACCGATGGGGAATTTAGCACCGGAGCTATTGGCGTCAGGGCATTTGATGCACTGGCTAGTATCACCGATTTACAAGCACAAGCAATTAAATGACAGGCATTCCCCCTGAATTGTTCATCATATGATTTTAACTAGTCGCATTTCCCCCCTTAACTTGTCACTTTTACACATCCTAAGGTGCTCGGTATTCCTTTAAATTTGAATAAACTAATTAGAAAAAACTCATGGCAACTCAAATTTTTGTTAACCTAGCCGTTAACGACCTCAACAAATCTATAGCGTTTTTTACCAAACTTGGTTACAGCTTTAATCCGAAATTCAGCGACGAGAAAGCAACCTGCATGATCATCAGTGATACCATTTACATTATGCTGCTGACCCGTCCTTTCTTTCAGACTTTCACTAAAAAAGAAATTATTGATGCTCACAAGTCTTTGGAGTGTTCAATTTGCATATCAGCTGACAGTAAGGATGCGGTTAATGAAATGGTAGATAAAGCAGTAGCGGCAGGTGCCACCATACCAAATCCGGCCACCGACTACGGCTTTATGTACCAGCACAGCTTTGCAGATCTTGATGGTCACCACTGGGAATTTGTATGGATGGATCCTAACGGCGCACCTGAACACCAGGAATAATTTTAAAGGAGGATAAATTATGGCAGAAAATAAATTAATAAGGATGGACAATGTCGGCATCGTTGTGGAATCGCTCGATAATGCCATCCTTTTTTTTACGGAGATTGGTTTAAAACTTGAAGGGCGGGCCATAATTGAAGGAGAATGGGCCGGTCGTGTAACCGGCTTAGGCGATCAACACGTAGAGATTGCCATGATGGTTACCCCTGATGGCCACAGCCGTCTGGAGCTTTCCAAATTTCTCCACCCTGCTCCTGTTTCAGACCATCGTATATCCCCTGTAAATACACTCGGTTATTTACGTGTCATGTTCACCGTTGAAGATATCGATGAGCTGGTAGCCAGGCTCATCAAAATTGGTGCTCAGCTCGTCGGAGAAATCGTTCAGTATCAAGACTCCTACCGACTGTGTTATATTCGTGGAGCAGAAGGTATTTTGATTGGTCTGGCAGAACAAATAGCCCTAAATAAGGATTAGAATAACTTTATAACGGTCAGGGTAAAAATGATGCACAAAAACAAGAAGAAGTGAAATACCAGCAGGTAAAAACAAGGTTTGACCAGGTAGCAGTCAATTATTCCGCTCAAATGGAGGCACATTACGGCAATCCTCCAAGGACTAAAGCCTTTAAATTTTTGGAAAAAGAATATGATACACTTAAAAATCAATTGAAACACTTACCCGGAAAGCCAGGTTAAGCAACAGCCATCTTTCATTCCCGATGAGATCAGGAATACTATGGAATTTAAACTTAAAGAACATAAGTCAATTTTGAAGTTGACCTATGTTCTTCAGGATATTATTTTAAAATCCTTATCTCATTTTATTGTGCTGCTGGAGGATGCTGAATCCCCCAGTTTTCATTAGGATGTTCCCCCATTTCCAAGGTCAGTTTCCCTCCTTTTAGTAATTCTGTAGCAGGAAACCAGAAGGAATTTAGGGCTTTGCCATTTAATGTAGCAGATTGCACATATTTATTAGCTCTGGAGGCATTGGCGGCTTCAATGGTAAAGCTTTTCCCTCTGCCATACAATTCATTCAAGTGAATGGTGACTTTCGGGAAGATCGGGCTTCCGATTTCATAGATCGGATTGACACTGGCTCCCCCATCTGTTTGAAAGAGGCCAATGGCATTCATGATAAACCAGGCACTCATTTGCCCCTGATCTTCGTCGCCCAGATAAGCATTTGCCGGTCCGTATCCATAGAAACGGTCCAGAATAGAACGGCTCCACTTTTGGGTTAACCATGGCTTTTCTGCCCAATTAAACAGGTAAGCAAAATGCATCGATTGCTGGTTGCCCTGGATCACCGGATAATCCCAATATTGATCCCCTGGCGCATTAAAGCGAAGCTTATGGCTTTCTCCGAATCCCCATGACAATCGGTCTGTGAAACGCTCTTTCCCTATTTTATGGATCAATCCAGGAATATCCTGCGGCACAAAATAGGTCAGCTGCCAAGCGTTGCCTTCCACATAATGCTCGTTGGCACCTGATTTAAATGGATCGAAACCCGGAAACCAGCTGCCATCAGATTTCTTCAGACGTGCATATCCTGTTGTTGGATCGAGCACATTTTTCCAATATCCGGAACGGTCCTGGAACTCTTTGTATTCTTTATCTTTTCCTAGTGCCTTCGCAAATTGTCCAACTGTCCAATCGTCATAGGCATATTCTAACGTATTGGAAAAACGACCTTTGTCGTAAGGCACAAATTTATATTTCAGGTAAGGTTCCAGGTCTTCATTACCTGCAAAACCAGCAGTCCCAACCTTTTGAGCGGGGGTCGTCTGCATTTTATAGACCGCTTTAAAAGCCTTCTGCGCGTCAAAATCACGAATCCCCATTTGGTATGCACCTACTATTAAAGGAATCTCATGTTCAGCCACCATGACCGGAACATAATTCATCCCGGCAGGGCCTTTAGAAAGCCAGCCATTGGCATCATACATCGCCAATTGCGATTTTACCCATTTGGAGGACCATTCTGGGGTAGCCAGGTTCCAGAACTGATTCAGGTTCCAGAAAGTATTCCAGAAGGCATCGCAGCCCAGCGCTAATGCTTCCGGATCTTTTAACTGCTGCACGCGCTTTGAGGCATCTACCCAGCTTCCATCTACATCACTCCATGTATTCCGGCTGGCTAAAGCCCGGAACATATTGCTATAAAAGCGCATCTTTTCCCTCCGGTCATTGCTACTGATTTCCAATCGGCTAAACCAGTTGTTCCAGGTTGCTTTCTGAGCGGCGACCACTTTGGCGAAGCTCCAGCCAAAGGGCTTCGTGATTTCTTCTGATAAATTCTTCGCTGCATTTTCTACGCTGACCAAAGAAATCCCTGTTCTTACCTGTACGGCCTGGTTTTCCCTCGTATCAAATTCGACGAAGGCACCCGCATCTTTTAAATCTTTTATCCCGATAATGTCGGTTTTGGCAATACTGCCATTTGTCCAGGTTCCATATTTTTTAATCGGGCGGTCAAATTCCATTACAAAATGAACCGTATAATCCTGATTTACACCGCCAGACCAGGCGTCTTTTGTAAACTGCTTGCTGGAACCTTCTATGCGGTAATCACTTACTTTTTTAAGCGTCACCTCTTTCAATTCATAGCTATATTCGGCAGGGATCATTAGGTCGATCATTAACCTGGAATTTTCTCCCTTAGGATAAGTGTAGCGCTGGAAACTGGCCCTGGTGGTTGCCGTAAGTTCTGCTTGAATCTGATAATCTTTCAGCATCACTTTATACACCCCAAGAGGCGTCTCTTCCGTGCTTTTATCAATTGCAGATCGGTATCCGCCGGAGGTATTGTGCTGATCGCCCATTTTGATCTGCAAGGCTCCGCTGGTAGGCATCATGCCCAGACCGGCCATCGTCCATTCATGAATGTGACTAAAAGTACCAATGCTTTCGAAAGTAGGATCATAGCCACCCATCCAACCAGAATTCTGGTTATCTGGACTTAATTTCACCATCCCAAAGGGCATCCAGGGCCCAGGGGCAATCATCCACCTGGAATGTGCCGAGCCTAGTTTCGTATCTACATAATCAGCGGGGCTAGCTATTTTTTGAGGAGAACGCTTGATTTTCCCTTTCTGAACTACACGACCATTTACGAGAATTTCATACTCACTATTTGTGGGCTTAGTAACCGCAGGCATAGGCACTTCAAACTCGTATCTTGAGGTATCCAGCTGCGTGCTAAAGACCTGTTTCTTGTCAAGTTTCACTACAAGCACCGGTTTTCCCTGCAAATGAGCTACATCCAACAACAATGGCTGAAAATATTGCTTATTTTTCTCGACCAGATAGTTTGCCGCTTTTACCTGACGAATATAAACCTCGCCGGGTTTTACCACCTGCAAACCTGAAGGCCCTTCCAGCTTTACCTGATCAAAAATCAGCCAGGAACCAGAAAGTGAAGTCAGCTGGATTTCGTTTCCTCCATTCCTCAGGCTTTCAACTGGAATCGATAGTTTGTAGGATTTAGCGTTGGTTAAATCACCCTTCAGGGAACCTTCTTTATACGGTCTTACCGGCAGCTGGCTTGTGCTGGCTTTTCCATTTACCGTTACCTTAACCAGTGGTGGCAAATTGCCTTTATAATCCAATAGCTCAACAATCAGAGTTCCTTTGCTGTTTCCAGCGACATTTCCCAAACCAAACAAGATGTTCAAAACCTGCGAGCGGATGCCGGAAGTATTTCCTGTTCCGCCCCATTCATCTGCAGGTCCTGGCATGGCATAGGGCCAATCCTTTGCTGCATCCGAATAACCAACCAGGTAAAAACGATCTTCCCATCCAAAATCTGATGCTAAAAAATGAGCATAACCTGAGGGTGCAAGCGC
Source organism: Pedobacter polysacchareus (assembly GCF_019802255.1). GTDB lineage: Bacteria > Bacteroidota > Bacteroidia > Sphingobacteriales > Sphingobacteriaceae > Pedobacter > Pedobacter polysacchareus. The sequence continues at coordinate 538,608 of NZ_JAHYSS010000006.1, forward strand.
CATACCAGCACTGCTATGATCAGACTTCCCTATTTCCCAGATCGTTTTTTGCTGTGCGGAAACCATAGCGGTGATCCAACAGCAAACAAACATCAATATTGCGCTTTTCTTTATCATGATGACAGCCCTCAAACTTTCAATATTACTTTTTAATTTCAGTCGCAGCCCATTGTTTCAACAAGGCAATTGCATCGTATAAAACCCCTGCTTCCCCTCTAAATTCTCCAGATCCTTTAGGTTCCCCGTTTCTAACATCATACCATTCAAAAAAGCCTTTTTTGGCAAGTGTGCGGTCTACCATTGGCAGCAATTCCTGATAAGCTTCACTGACCATACCGTAGTTCATTAAAGCAGGCATCATTCGTCCGCCAAACCAGGTCCAGTCGCCACCATTTTGATAGTGATAAGCGGGCATATTAGGAAATTCTTCTACAGGATATGGCGGATAAACCGTGATTCCAATGGTGGCATGTTTCTCTTTTTTGGCAGCGGCTACGATTTGCTTATTGATTGCTGCAACCTCTGCAGGGGTATTGAAATCTGCCAGGATCGCACAGATGGAACCACCGATATACAAGATTTTATCTTCGTCAAAATTCTTTGAAAACGGACTGCCGTTTAAGTACAGGTGTGGTCTGTATTTTTGGGCATCTTTCATCCATAAATGAATGCGGACATTCTTTTTAATCTGATCAGCTACATTTTTCCAATTCTCTACGGCCTTGTATCCTTTAGGAGCCATGGCTAAAAAGTCATGAATTGCGATTACATACATGGCGTTATCATAAATATCGATCGCCATTTTGGTTTTGTCATTGATGGAAACTCCCCAACCGGTTTCTGGCTGTACATCTCCCCAATCTACGGTGGTTGCACCTGTTACTAAACCATGTTTCTCTGACCATCTTTCTTTCCTGATATAGCTAAAAGCATCTTCCATACGCTGCAGAACAGATTTTCCAGCAATTACTTCAGTCAGAATGCTGCGGTCATTGGTGACTTCAATATATTTCTTTACAGCCTGTACCAATGAGGATTCCTGATCCGTTTCCACGGTGTTTTTATGTGCAGCCCAACCCGGCAATAAGTCAGAATGACGATAATCATATCCTCCTGTTGCCTTTGTAGCTTCTACCACACCATCGACGATATTACCGTCTTGTCCTTGTATTTTAAAAAACATCAATAGGGCATTTTTCACCTCTTCTTTTGGTCTGACTTTTAGCGAGCCTTTTAGAAAAGTGTTAAAATCTCTGATCCAGATTTCACTATAGGATGTTCCTGCTGAAAAGCGGTCTAATAGTTTTAAAGCTTTCTTCTGAACGGTGTCTAAACGGGCATCTGCAAGGATTGTTTTCGCCAATGTTTTCCGGTCTTGCTTTTGTGCCTGGGCAGAAAAAGAAAGAAAAAACGCGGCGATAAATACATAAATAGTAGCTGATTTCATAAATCAAAAGGGTTTAAAATAAAAAATATAAATGGGCCTCCATGAAGGAGACCCATTTCGGGGTTAGTAGCCTGGGTTTTGAGTCAGGTTTCCGTTTCTTTGTAATTCATCTGTAGCAATTGGAAAGAGGAGGTTTTTCTCCTGAATGGTCGCACCAAAACTATTTGCATGACCAATCACCGGTTCAAACAAAATATTTCCAGAGCCATCACTTGCCGGAACAGGGAATAACCTGGTCCGCTGGATATCAAACCAGATCCTGCCTTCAAATACCAATTCCCTGTAACGTTCCTTCCAAACTTCCTTGATGAAGTCATCTTTAGAAAGCTGGGAAAGCTGTGTTTTAATTGCGGTTACATCATCTTTCCAATACGCCCTGCCTCTTACCTGCGCGAGGTAGCCTACCGCTTCGCTAGTTACGCCCTCAGCCATTGCAATGGCTTCTGCTGCGATCAGCAATGGGTCTGAATAAGTGTAAATAGGCTGATCTTTCCCAGAAGTTGCCGTCTTAAAAGTGGCTTCTTCATCCTGCCAAATATAAGGGGCTGTTGCGAAGTTCAAAGTGGTTCCGTTGCTTTTGATCAGGGAAGAATGAAAGAACTGTTTTTCCTGAATTCTCAAGTCCTGGTTTTTATTGTAACCTAGTAAAAATTTGGCCGTTGGCCCGTAGGTATTGACGGTAATTGCAAATTTAGTTTCTGAGGTTGCTGTGGCTGGCAAGGACCAGGAAGCATAAGCTGAAGTAGAGATTCCAACTGCAAATTCATAGTAATAAATGTATTCATTGGCTGAATTATCGGCTAATCGCAGCTTATTATAGGCAGAACCAGTAGGGATGACATTCCCATTGGCATCCACATTATGTGTAGTCAGACTGTATTTATTTGAATTAATAACCAGTCTGGCGTTTAATGCGGCCTTTGCAGACATGTCTTTTTTCAAAGGAAAACCACTCATTGTCAAATACACATCTGCTAATAAAGTAGCTGCGGCCCCTTTAGTAATCCGCGCAGCATTATTGACCATCGCCACATCCGGCAGCCCGCCTTCATTTACTGCATATTCCAGATCAGAAGTAATTAAATTGTAAACCTGTTCTACCGTGCTTTTCGCTACGTCCATATTGCTGATATTTTCGTAAGGTTCCGTGATTAAAGGAACTCCTCCATACATACGTACCAATTGAAAGTAACCATAGGCCCTGAAGAACCTGGCTTCAGCAGAAAGCTGCTTTGCTTTTTCCGCTGGCAGGCCTGGCGTTACAGGAATGTATTTAATGGCATTATTGGCTCTGGAAATTCCAGTATACAAACTGCTCCATATTCCCTGTAAGTAAGAAGAAAGGTTGGTTCCGTTTAAAGTCATGTTCTGTGCATACTGAACGTGGATCTCCTGCCCTTTATATTCATTGTCGATATAACCCGACATATACGGGCCAAACATCATTCTTGAGCCCGAGTAGGCGCCCAGATTTGATTCATACATTTGCGGAGCCCCACTTCTGTATAGCGCATTCACCGCATTTTCGGCATGCTTAGGATTCTGAAAATACTGGCCACTGGAAATCTCATCCCTTGGCACTTCATCCAGGAACTTTTTACATGATGTACTGAGCATCATGACTAATAATAAACTTATGATTGTAGGTTTCATAATCGTTTTTTTGAGTTCAGTTAATATTCAATTTGCGCTGCTTAAAACTGGAAACTAGCGCCCAATGTAAAAGTTCGAGGTTTTGGATATTGGTGGAAATAGATATTTTGCCCCCATTGGTTGTCACCATAGGAAGTCGCTTCCGGGTCATATCCTTTAAAGGATTTCGATTTAATTAAAAATGCGTTTTGAACACTTACATAAAAGCGCATGCTTTTTAATTTAAGTCTGCCCATTTGCTCTGGGCTAAGGTTATAGCCTAAAGTAATGGCGCTGGCGCGGATGTATGAGCCATTGGCCACCCAATGGTCGTCTACTTCACTGCTCTGACCAGAATAAGGACCATTGCGGATCTGCTGAATCATAGTATTCTGGTTTTGTGGTGTCCAGCTGTCATACAGCGTCGATTTGAAACCATTTGAATACCCAGTTCTATCCTCTGTAGAGTGCAGAAACTGCTGTAAGATATCTACGCCAGCCACAAACTGCATTTCAATATTTAAATCCAGGTTTTTGTAGCGGAAGGTGTTGATGAAACTTCCAGTCCAATCCGGCAAACCTTTTCCAATTACACCGCGTTCGGTACTGCGTTTAGCGGTGCCTGGAACAGCACCTACCAGTGCAGCTTCTGCGGCCTCATCTGTACCCCAGATGCCCAGTCGTTTGTAGCCATAAAATGAGCTCAGACTTTCGCCAACGCGCAGGATGGTCTGACTGCCGGAAACAAAGCCTGGCCCTGGAAATATATCTTCATTATTTGCACCTAATGCCTCAATTCTATTTTTGTTGTAACTAAAATTCAATGTGGTTTCCCATCTGAAATCTGGTGTCACTACAGGGCTACCACTCAACAGCACCTCTACTCCTGTATTCAATACGGAGCCGATATTATCTCGAACCGCAGCAAATCCGGTAGAGGTAGGCACTGGTCGGTCTAACAATAAATCAGTGGTAAGTTTATGGTAGTAATCAGCGCTGAACCTCAGCCTGCTTTTAAATAACGAAAGGTCGAATCCCGCATCAAACTGCTTCGTTTTCTCCCATTCCAAATTTGGATTTGGTAGTCGGTTTACGAAGCTTCGAGATACCCTGGTCCCATTGAGCAAGGTAGTTTCTGATGAAATCGTTCCTAAGGATTGATAAGTTGGGATTTCGGTATTTCCGGTTACCCCATAACTTGCACGCAGTTTTAATTCATCAATAGAGTCCACTCCGCTAAGGAAATTTTCTTTGGACACGATCCAGCCTAATCCTAAGGATGGGAATACCCCGTACTTATTGTTTTTTCCAAAACGGGAAGAGCCATCCACACGACCGGTAACCGTCAGCAGATACTTGTCTTTATAGCTGTAACTACCTCTCAGGAAGTAGGAATTCATACTCCAGCGGTCAAAAGAAGAAGTTGGCGCTCCTGGCTGACTAGCGGATTGTATGCTGTTGAACCTAAAAAAGTCATCAGAAAAACCCTGAGCAGAAACGGCGGTATTGTCTGCCGTTCTTTCCTGCCAGCTTAGTCCCAGCACCGCATTGATCCTGTGATCTCCTAATTGTTTGTTGTAATTTAAATAAGTCTCTTCCTGCCAGTAAAAGGAATGTTGATTGTCGATAGATGCAGAACCTAAAGGAGCAGAAATATTGATTAAATCCGTCGGACTGTAGTTTTGGAATAAGTTATCTCTTTTGTCAAATCCAAATTGGGTCCTTAAATCCAGACCTGGGATGATGTGGAAAGTCAGGTAGGTATTCCCGAACAATTGGTTCCTTTTTCTCAGTCGGTCTTGTGTGGTTAATACGTGTACTGGATTCGCAATCGACTCCAGAGAATAAGGATCTGAGATCATGCTGCTGTTTGACCAGCCACCATCAGGGAATTTCACCGGGAATATAGGAGGCATTTCCAGCATCGACCGTCTTGGCGACTGATCTCCGCCGTCTTCCTGAGTTTCATTCGCTTTGGTACTGTTGACCAATAAATTTAAACCCAGGGAAAGCCATTTCTTTGGTTTCGCATCGTAAACAATTTTGGAGTTGATCCTGTCCAGCCAGCTGTTGAGCATGATGCCTTCGGTTCTGCCATAGTTCATAAATGCGCCAAAGGAAGATTTTTCAGATTTCCCTAATATGCTCAGCTGGTGATTATTGGAGAATGCCGTACGTGTCGCTTCCTCTTGCCAATCCGTATCATACAATGGGTTGCCATTTGCATCAAATAATCGTGGATCAGATTTCGAAAACACTGGTGCTGTTCCTGTTGGGTTGTATTTACTGTAGTTTTCGAAACCTTTTTGGATCACTTGTAAAAACTCTGCTGAGTTCAATACTGCGAGTTTTTTAGGCAATACGCCGATGCTGAGGTAGCCATCATAACCCACGGTTACGCCTTCATTGGTGGCCCCCCGCTTGGTGGTCACCAGGATCACTCCGTTCGCACCACGGGCACCATAAATTGCAGTTGAAGAAGCGTCTTTCAGCACTTCCATACGGTCAATATCGTTTGGATTCAGGAATTGTACATCCTCCATGACTACTCCATCCACCACATACAAAGGGCTCGAAGAGGAATTGATGGTTCCCAGACCTCTGATCAGCACTTTTGGACTGCCAGTTGGAGATCCTGAATTCAGGAATACATTTACCCCTGCGACCTTACCTTTTAAACCTTGCAGGGCATTATTTACAGGTGCATTCAGGAGGTCTTTTCCAGAAATCACGGCTACTGATCCGGTCACATCAGATTTTCGCTGCGTACCATAACCGGTTACGACAACTTCATCTAATGCCTGATTATCAGCCGTCAGGTATACGTTTAACTGTCCGCTTTCAGGAACTTTGACTTCCTGATTCTGCATCCCGATATAGCTGAATATCAAGGTGGAATTTGCAGAGGGCACTTCGATTTGAAACGTTCCATTGGCATTAGTAACGGTTTTTTTATTGCCGCCTTTTAGCATGACCCCTACTCCGGGTAAAGTTACAGAACGGTTGGCCGCCTCATAAACTACTCCTTTTACGACGATGCCCTGCGGAGTTTGCGCATAGCCAGGGCTGCCTCCTCCTAAATAGATCAGGAAGGACATTAAAAAAATAAACATTCTTTTCATTTCATACAGATTTAGTGATTGGTATTTGGTTGGTTGTTTGTTATTCGGTTATGATTTGGTACTCAGGTATGATTCGGGGTTTTATTCAGGTTATTATTAGTTTTTTAGGTTGTGATTCAGTTCAGACCATATTATTTTCTATGTCTTCCAGTGATTTCCCTTTGGTTTCGGGCAGTAAAAAGTAAACGGTAACAAATGCAACGAGGCAAAAAGCGGAGAATATCCAGAAAGTGTAGGCAGTACCTAACTCCTGAAGAAAAATGGGTGTCAATTGACCTACGATGGTATCTGCAATCCACATTACCATAATGCTTAAAGCCATAGCCCGGCCGCGGATCCTTGCTGGAAAGATTTCAGAAGCCACAACGAATTTTAAAGGGCCAATGGAAAAGGCGAAACTGGCTAGAAAAGCAAGTACTGCGATCAATAGAAATACACTGTGCGTGGCATTATTATAAAAGCATAATCCTGCTACAAATAAGCTGATGGTAGCTCCTACGGTACCAATCATATACAGTGGTCTGCGACCTAAGGCATCAACTTTCCATACAGCAATTAAAGTAAATAGCATGTTTGCCAGCCCAAAAATCACCTGACTCTGGAAGGAGTTGCTCAAGCTGATTCCTGCGCTGGTTAGGATACTTGGGCCATAGTAAATAATGGCATTGATCCCGCTGAATTGAGAGAACAGGGGTAAGAATAAGCCCAGAATTAATGAGCGGCGCAAACGTGGCGACCATAATTCTTTGTAGGAACCTTTACCTGTTCCCTGGTTTTTCTTGAGTTTATCAGCATCCTCAACGGCCTCTTTTTCACCAACTAATTCTGTCAGCAATTGCAAACCTTCTACTTCTCTGCCGTTTTGAATCAGCCATCTAGGACTTTCTGGCACGAAAAATAAACCCGCCATAAATAGCACTGCGGGTAGGATACCTATACTGAACATCCCTCTCCAGGCTTCTGCTATAAAAAGAAAATGAAATGCGGAACTGCTGCCCTCAGCTGACATGGCCAGCGCATGTTTTAAAATCGCAGCGTTACTTAAATAAGCCACCAAAATACCGAAAGTCACTGCAAGCTGATAGCAGGTCACTAATCGCCCTCTGATCTTAGTGGGTGCGATTTCCGAGATATAAAGCGGAACAATATTAGAGGCAATACCGATCCCGATTCCTGCTAGTATCCTGGCCATCACCATCAAGGAAAATGTAGGCGCCCAGGTACAGCCTACCGCGCCTATTAAAAATAAAATGGCAGAAACCATCAATAACTTTTTACGCCCGAGTCGGTCTCCCAATTCACCAGAAATGGCCACGCCAATGATACAGCCTACTAAGGCCGAGGATACAAACCAGCCTTCCTGAACGGCTGTCAGGCTGAATTGTTTTTGCACGAAAGGCAATACACCGGAAATTACCGCCATGTCAAAGCCAAACAGTACTCCTCCTAATGCTGCAATGCAGCAGACCATTAGGAGAAGATTTCTTTTATATACGATCGGTTCCATCAATCTTTAGTTTTTAGGAATGCTTTGACCACTTTTGCCTTATTTTTTCCTTTATTGATCAGTTTATAGGAATTGGCCGCTGCAGGCACCACAAATGTTTCTGCGAAATTGAATGCGGCCTCGGTTCCATCTGCGGTTTCTATGGCCAGGCTATCACCTTCTACCAGCATCAATACATGACAGCGTTCTTCTGTTGTTACCTGAATTTCGGTTGAAAACTCCAGGCGCTCCACATCATAAAAATGAGCTGCATGTGTAGGCAGATGAATGACTTGCCAGTCTGCGCCTGAGCTTATTAATTTGGGTTTTGACACCAGCTCTTCTCTAACTTTCTCCCCTTTTCTTTCAAAGTTTAAGTTGTTAAAAGCGTGTTCAATATTGATTGGCCTAGGATTTCCATTTAAATCTGGACGAACCCAATCGTACATTTTAAAAGTAAAAATATAGGGGGTTGCACTGATTTCCAGTACCAGATTATTGGTACCAGCACTATGTACCGTACCATTAGGGATTAAAAAGAAATCATGCTGATGGGCGGGCAGTTTTTGTACGTATTTTTCTATGTCGACTGCTTCTCCAGAATGGAAGCTGTGTTCCAGTTCTGCTCTGAAAGCTTCCGGCTGAATGTCTTCCTGAAATCCGATATAAACAGCAGCATCTTCTTTGCAATCAAGAATATAATAGGTCTCATCCTGGGTAATGGTTTCTCCAAATTCTTCCTGAATGTATTTCAGACTAGGATGGCATTGAATAGAGAGGTTGCCTCCATCAAAAGTATCCAGGAAATCAAAGCGGATTGGAAATTCGAATTTAAACTGCTCGGCATGTTTACCCAGCACAGCTTCATTTTCCTGGAACATCAGGAAGTCGAAAGAGATTTCGAGCAGGTTACCGCTGCTTTCAAATACCAGCCCGTTTTCTGGAGTGATGAGTTCGAAAGACCAGGCGTAATTCACTTCCTCCTTGTTTATTTCCGGAAGGTGCTGCTTTAACCATTGTCCGCCCCAAGCTCCTGCTTCAAACCAGGGTAATGCTCTGAATACTGAGGTTGACAATTTACAAAGGCCTTTTTTGATGGCTTCGAACATGGCCCAGTTTGGTTCTGGCAGGATTTGTCCATCTGCAATTACCGTCAACTGATCTTTGATATTTTGCTTATGATGGTTCAGTACTACCCAATCGACAAAGTAAAAGCGCTTGTACATTTGTTCTTCATTGGCCAGGTCTGTTTTTCCAAGATTGCTGACAGATCCTCCGCGCATGCGGTACTTTACTTCGTTCTTGGGCAGGTCAAAATAGATGATTGGAGCTTCCCAGTTTAAGAAAGCAGCGCCTGTTCCGATCCCTATATTAATTGCTACCGTTTGATCAGGCTGCTGTGCCGACAAACTTTCCATCTGGAAAAAATCTTCCAATACCAGGGTGGTTTTTGTCCCCCAAACAGCGTCAGCAGTTCCTAAGAAGGAATCAACCAATCGGTCAATATCGGTCTCCGGTTTCAGGAAATCTGCCGTTTTTAGCCAGTTGACCTCCAGGTTTCTTTTTTTAAACTCCTTCTCCAATGCGGCAGCTATATGGTTCCAAAGTGTTCCGGCATATCCATCAATCAACACTGTTTTTTGACTGCAGATATAATCTGCCAAAGAAGAATACCCTTTAAATACCTGATCATCTCCGATGGAATGAAAAGGATACATGCCGTAGTCCTGGCTTTTTTCAACTAGTTCATTAATATTTGAAGGCAAGGGTTTCTGGCTTGCCTTCCTAATAGATTCTTGTACTTCAACCTTCATTAGTGCGTGTTTAAAATTATGTACCTACATACAAACAGTAAGCATGTTTATTCAATTTAATTTAGTCAAAAAAACCACAAACAACCATACATATATACATACATATGTTAGTATGTATAAACATACAAAAACATTGCAATAATTATAAACTTATTTTAAATGAATTTTTGAGACATTAAAAACACGCTATACTTTCCCCAAATGAATGATTTTGTATATGTTTGAAGAAAACACCTACATGAAATTGTCGATAGATCACAAAAGTCCGGTTCCTTTACATGTACAGGCTGAAGATTTGCTCCGAAAACTGATCGAATCACCTGATTATCAGGGAGGAAAATTACTTCCTATAGAAGTTCAGCTGGCACAGCAGCTGGGCATCTCCAGAACTACTTTGCGTCAGGCATTGAACAAACTAGTCTATGAAGGATTGCTGATCCGCAAGAAAGGCGTGGGCACTAAGGTGGTAGAGCAGAAATCTGTCAGTTCAAAATCTAAAAACTGGCTGAGCTTCTCTCAGGAAATGCAGGCGAGAGGTATTGTGACCAGGAATTTTGAGCTTCATGTCAGCTGGGTTTATCCAGACGAGAGACTCGCTTCATTTTTTGGCATAAAAACAGACAAAAGGATTTTAAAGCTGGTTCGTTTGAGAGGCAAACCGGATGGGCCTTTCGTTTATTTTGAATCTTATTTTCACCCTAGAGTAGGGCTTACCGGAGAAGAAGACTATACCCGTCCCTTGTATGAAATGCTGGAAAATGAACATTCCGTAATTGCCACGATCTCTAAAGAAGAGATCAGTGCTATCTTGGCGGATAAATTCATTGCCGGAAAACTAGAGTACGAAGTGGGCAGTCCTGTGCTGCTGAGAAAAAGGTTTGTTTTTGATAAAATGGAAAGACCTATTGAGTATAACTTGGGTTTTTATAAGGCTGATAGTTTCATTTATACTGTGGAGAGCGAGAGAGAGTAAGTTCCAGCACTCCACCTTTTTCCAGGTCTTCAAATTTAATCTCCAAGTCGGCTAATGGCTTACCATTGAGTGTTCCGCGCTGGATATAGGGATGATTTGGATCCTGCTGATTCACTTTAATCAGGAAATCATTTTTACGTATTTTCTTAGGCAGTTTAATCCTCAAGCTTTCAAACAATGGCGCACCAATCAGGAAAGAAGGTTCAGCTGCTGTCAGTGCTTTTACATCAAAAAGCCCCATTGCGGACAATACATACCAGGCACCAAGCTGTCCTTGATCTTCATCCTGTCCATATCCATAACCATGGATACCGTCAGTTCCATAGAACTCATTGCAGATGGCCCTCACCCATTTCTGACTCAGATCCGGCCTTCCGGCATAATGGAACAACCAGGAAATATGCAGGTTTGGCTGATTTCCGTGATTGTACAAACTTTCAATTCCTGCAAAGGCATCAATATGTTTTCCTCCACCAAATAAGTTCTTCTGGGAAATGGTAAAAATACTGTCTAAGCGATTACTGAAAGTAGTTTTTCCAACGAAGTTGACCAGCTCTTCCGGAGCATGAGGCACATAAAAAGTATACTGCCAGGCATTGCCTTCCTGGAAACCGCGCCATGATTCATAAGGATTAAAGCGGTCCAGGAATTTACCTTCCGCATCCTTCGGTCTGACAAATTTAGTCGCAGGATCATAGAGTAATTTCCAGCCTTCTGCAAGTTTAGACAGCTGTACCGCATCCGCTTTCTTACCCAGAGATTTCGCAAATTGCGCTGCGGCAAAAGAAGAAAAAGAATACTCTAAGGTATGCGAAGCACCAAAAGGAGAACCCTCAGTATTTAATTCCGGGTTACCACTTGAATCCTTTATATAGGGAGAATAGCCCTTTTTCACGAAAATGCCGACATCTAGTTTTCCAGCTCCAGGAATGCGGCCTTTTGCTTCCAGTTCATTTTTTCTCACTGCTTCATAGGCCAATGGGATATCATAATTCCGAATGCCTACATTATAAGCTGCTGCAATCGCCAGTCCGGTGAAATTCGTTCCAACACCGGATACATATTTACTATTTGCGATCCCATCACCAAGCCATCCTGCATCTTTATACACCAATAACTGACTTTGTATCCAATCGTTATAATATTCTGGATAGGCAATTGCCCATAGCTGAGTCAGGTTCCAGAATGCACCCCAAATGGCATCTGTATTGTAGTGATGATGCACAGGGCTGCCATTTTTTAATAAAGGAATCTGACCAATGCTTCCGTCATTTTTAGGATAAGCCCCATTCACATCATCTGCCAGACCCCTGCCCAAAAGTGCATGAAAGAGTCCGGTGTAAAACTTGATTCTATCGTCTAATAAGCCACCTTTTACCTCAATTCTGCCCAATGCGCTGTTCCAGTTTTCTGCAGCTTTATTTTTTGCTTTTGCAAAACTTAGTCCGGAGGCTTCTTTCTGTAGGTTGAGTTTAGCATTTTCTACAGAAGTATAAGAAAGTCCGGTTTTGATGCCAATTTGCTCAGCAGCCCTGGTTTTAAACCTCAGGTAAATGCCGGCCCCCTTTCCTTGTATGGTTTTTTGCCCTTCAGACTGGTTCTGATCAATGAATGTACCATAAGCGACAGGTGTTTTATCCAGTTCTGCATAAAAATACATGGTTACATTTGCCGCTTCCTGATATTTCTGCACATACACTGGCTTTGTCACTACATAGCCCCAAACATGACGGTCATCGTAAGTCACTTGAGCATCTAATACGGGTCCGCTCTCTCCCATCTTATGACCGATATCAAAAATAACATTGGCGGAGTCTGTTTCTGGGAAAGTATACTGATGAAAGCCCACCCTTTCTGTAGCCGTTAGCTCAGCTTTGATCTGATAATCTTTTAATAATACGCGATAATATCCAGCAGTTGCATACTCGTCTGCCTTATCAAAAGAAGACCTGTATCCGGAATTCTTTTCATTTTCTTTACCTGGGACTGTTTTTAAGGTTCCTACAGTTGGTGCAAATAAAATCCCTCCAATCTGAAATTCATGAAAATTTGCAAAACCTTCTATCGAGCGATGGCGATCGTCGTAACCCACAGCCTCCCATCCTGAGGCGTTACCTTCAGTTCCATTGGTACTCGGTGCTAATTTAGCCATCCCAAAAGGGACTGCTGCCGGGGTATAGAAAAAATACCGGCTATGCGCAGATCCGATGTTTGGTTTCACATATTGAATCAGATTCCTCGCTTCTTGTGCGTAAAGTAAGGTGGCTTGTATACTAATTAATGAGATTAAAAGAATCCTTTTCATCGTGGTTTAAGGTTTAGGTTTTATCGTGTAATGACCTATAAAGGCTGCGATCTGAAAAATGAAAACTTCAGATCCGCAAATGAAGGCTCATCCGGGACAAATAAAATCACCAGTATGAACTAACAAAAGCAGCAATAAAGCCAAATGTACATACATAGTTTTCAAATATATTTTAAATCTCCAATACTTTAAAATTTATTATGCAATAAACAGTTAAACAACTAAAAAAAGAATCAAAAGATAAAAATTCAATTATTTACCAGTAATATTTAAATTTTACTATACTTGTATGTACATACAATCTAACCAAACCATGAATAAGCTTAAACTTTTGACCTGCTGTACTTTTTTTTTCCTTCCACTGGGTGCTATTTGCCAGCATCCCTTATATAAGGATGCCAGTCAGCCTATAGCAATCAGGACCAAAGATTTGATCAATAGAATGACACTTAAAGAAAAAGTAGGCCAGTTATTGAGTCCGCTGGGATGGGAAATGTACGAACGGCAGGGAAACAAGGTGAGTGTGTCTAAAAAATTCAAGCATCTTGTTGCCGAAAAACAGATCGGGATGCTCTGGGCAACCTTCAGGGCTGATCCCTGGACGCAAAAAACGCTGGCCAACGGTCTTAATCCAGAAATGTCGGCCGACGCAGCGAACGAATTACAGCGATACATGATCAAGAATACCCGTCTTGGCATTCCTATATTTTTAGCGGAAGAAGCACCGCATGGACACATGGCTATTGGCACTACGGTCTTTCCAACTGGCATTGGTCAGGCTTCGACCTGGAACCAGGCTTTATTAACCCGTATGTCGGAGACTGTTGCCAAAGAGGTTCGTCTGCAGGGCGCTCACATCAGTTATGGACCGGTATTAGATTTATCACGTGATCCGCGCTGGTCCCGCGTGGAAGAAAGTTATGGAGAAGACCCGGAATTAACAGGAAAACTCGCCAGCGCTATTATTACAGGTTTAGGCGCAGGAAAAATATCCAATCCGTACAGCACTATCGCTACGTTAAAGCATTTTGTAGCCTATGCTATACCTGAAGGCGGGCACAATGGCGCCGCTGCCAGTGTTGGAGAACGCGAACTCCGGGAGTACTTCCTACCCCCTTTCCAATCTGCGGTAAAAGCAGGCGCCCGGTCTATCATGGCCGCTTATAATTCCATTGATGGTATTCCATGCAGTTCCAACAGCTTTTTATTGACAGATATTTTAATCAAGGAATGGGGATTTAAAGGTTTTACGGTTTCTGATTTGGGCAGTATTGAGGGTATCAAAGGCAGTCATCGCATTGCCAGAGATTACACGCAGGCAGCGACACTTGCCCTTACTGCAGGCTTAGATGCAGATTTGGGAGGGAATGCCTATCCCAATCTGATTGTCGCAGTGGAGCAGGGGAAAGTTGAAGCGCGTTTTATTGATACCGCCGTATCTCGGGTACTCCGTCTAAAATTTGAGATGGGATTATTTGAACACCCTTTTGTAAATGCCCAGAAGGCTAAAAAAGAAATTAAAACGAAGGAAAGTATCCAGCTTTCCCGTCAGGTGGCAAGAGAATCAATCGTCCTGTTAGAAAATAAAAACAGTCTGCTTCCCTTGAAAAGAGGACTCAAACTTGCTGTTGTGGGTCCTAATGCCGACAATATATACAATATGCTGGGCGATTATACTGCGCCGCAGGCTGAGGGAAATGTAGTCACCGTATTACAGGGACTTCATTCGAAGCTCTCCCCTTCCATGGTAACTTATGCAAAAGGCTGTTCCATCCGCGATACCATAGACAGCAATATTCCTCAGGCAGTGGCTGCCGCAGCGGCTTCAGATGTGGTCATTGCCGTGGTAGGCGGTTCCAGTGCACGTGATTTTAAGACCTCATATGCTGCAACAGGGGCCGCAATAACCTCTGTTGAAACGGTTTCGGATATGGAAAGTGGAGAAGGTTTTGATCGTTCTACACTGGATTTACTAGGCAAACAAATGGAGCTATTGCAAGCCTTAAAGAAAACCGGAAAACCATTAATTGTCATTTATATACAAGGCAGGCCGCTTAACATGAACTGGGCTAAAGAGAATGCGGATGCTTTATTGTGTGCCTGGTACCCCGGACAAGAAGGAGGATCCGCGGTTGCGGATGTATTGTTCGGAGACTATAATCCGGCAGGCAGACTTCCAATTTCTATACCTCGCAGTGTGGGACAAATCCCTGTTCATTATAACCGAAAAAGCCCATTAGACCATCGCTATGTAGAAGAAGAAGCGACTCCGCTCTATGCATTTGGCTATGGCAGAAGTTATACCACTTTTGTTTACGATCAACTGAACATTAGCCCAGCAGATGCAAATGGCAACTATAAGGTGTCTTTTACCTTACTGAATAACGGCTCCTATGATGGCGACGAGGTGGTGCAGCTTTACCTGAAAAATCAATTTGCCTCTACCTCGCAACCAGTCAGGCAACTGAAGAATTTCGAGCGTGTTCATCTTAAATCCGGAGCCTCAAAGCTGCTGGAATTTACACTCACAAAGGATGACCTTTCGATCATCAATCGCGATATGAAAAAGGCATTTGAGCCAGGCAGCACATTTACTGTCCTGATTGGATCAGGTTCGGATCAAATTAAACTACAAAAGCAACTAAATTAAACATGAGAAAATATACACTATACATCTTATCCGGCGCATTTTTTGTATTCGGATGCTTTTCTGGGGGAAAGGCGCAGCAGCAACAGCAGCTTGCGGCTCAAATTCTAGCCGATTCGTCCTTAACTATGGTCGATCACCTGGCAAAAGCCGTCATTAAAGAAGGATTCAATGCCGGAAGCGGTTACTCTCAAGTCTGGGCACGTGATTTCAACACCCTCATTGAGACTTCCTTAGCGGTACATTCCAAAGAAAATGTTCGGGGGGCCATCCTGATGTTTTTTGCGCTGCAGCAAAAAAATGATGAGATGGTAGACGGTTATGTGGTCAAAAAGGATTTCACCTGGAATGACGATACCCCATACTATTCCGATGCCGCTCCAGGCCATGTAGGCTTTAAAAATACGGTTGAAACTGATCAGGAGACTTCCTTAATCCAATTGGTAGGCAAATACATTAAAAAGACAGGAGATGTTGAGCTGTTACAGGAAAAGGTCGCTGGCACAACTGTGCTCGTCCGAATGGAAAAGATGATTGATTACCTGCTGCGTGAGCGCTATAACAAGAAATACGGATTGTTATGGGGCGCCATGACTGCGGATTGGGGTGATGTACAGCCCAATGACAGCTTTGGCTGTGATTGGAATGAACTGTCTGATGAAGCCATTGATGTATACGACAATGCCATGTTCATGATCGCCTTGCAATATTTAATTGAAGTGGTACCAGACGCACAAAAAGCGGCACAATGGGCAAAAATGAAGAAAGGCATTCATGAAAATGTGAGAAAACACCTATGGGACTCAAAAAAACAAAAATTCATACCACATATCTACCCCGGGAAATCACCTATCCCTGCCGGATTTGATGAAAACACCATTCATTATCATGGTGGAACTGCGGTTGCCATAGAGGCCGGCTTACTTTCCAAGAAAGAAATCGCCATAGTAAACAAGCAGATGGTGGAAAACGTAAAGCTTTCCGGCATGCCGAGCATTGGCCTGACTTTATATCCAACCTATCCTGATGGCTTTTTTAAAGGAGGCATGGCGAAAGCTTATCACTATCAAAATGGTGGCGACTGGACTTGGTTCGGTGGAAGAATGATCCAGCAGCTGATTGCGAATGGATTTGTAAAGGAGGCCTACGAAGAAGTCCGCCCGATGATCAATCGCGTCGTTAAAAATCAAGGCTTTTATGAATGGTATGGCAAAGGGGATGTTCCTGATGGGTCTGGTAAATTTAAAGGATCTGCCGGAGTATTGAGCAAAGCGATTTTACAATTCAGGGAATGGGCAGTGGCAAATCAAAAATAAACGAAGAAATTATTCAGGTTACACAATAATTTCTTCGTTCCAGCGTCTTTGTATGTGAGAGCGTTAATTTAGATAAAGGGAAATTGTCTTCGGATAATTTCCCTTTTCTTTTATACTGGAAAATAAGTTCTAATTTTTGAGTTTAGTCCTCTTTTACTGGCTGATCATCTTTCTTCACAGTCACTTCAACTTTAGTCGCTCCTGCTCTGGCAGCCGATACCGCTTTTCCGATTTCAGTCAGCCCTTTTGATTCATAAATCTTCATGGCAGTCACCACATCAATTGCCTGTCTGGTTTGCTCTTCAGGAATTGGAACGAAGGAAAGGAAGTTTATAGTTACTCCTTTTGTTTTCAATAAATCATTTACATTCTTTAGCAGTTCGGCTTCAAACTCATTCTGGTTGAAATCAACAATATCCTCCGTCAGCAAAAGATCTCTGGCGATTTCTTTAATCCTTTTATCGATCACCGAATTTTCAGCAGTCTCATAGGCTTTTGAACTGTTCACCTCACTATCACTGTCGCTATTCATTTTCCCAAGATATTTTGCTTCTCCGATATACAATTTAGCATCAGTTATCGAGTAATCATAGGTGACTTCAATCTTTGCCATGACCCGATTTTTGAAGGCACTTTTGAAAACGCTCTCCCCTTGCATTGGATAATCCGGCACAGTGATTTTATAAGAGCACATACCCACTCCTTTTGGAACGGTTTCCCCTGCTTTAATCAACTCCCAACTTACTCCGCAGTTACTGGTATATAAAGTCTGTACGTTTGATTGCGCGCGATCGCAGGAAGTTAAAGCAACAGCCATCAGGCCGAAACATAAGCTGGTAGTCAATAAGTTTTTCATGGTTTAGCTATTTTTTATTCGTTTGATTAATAAGAAGGAAATGTAGATCAGGGCAATAGGAATCAATGCGCCAATGATGGTAAAAAATGAGCCGGCACTGGCGTAATACCTACCGGTCACATAGACCTGATACCAGAAATTGATCAGGATGACAGCTATTGCAGCTATCAAAATGTAGAGTGCTAATTTCATTCAGCTAAAATATAATTTTCGTTTGATTCTTGATTTAGATAAACAAGAATAATCATGATATATCCAATCATTCATTATATCTATATATTAAGACATATAGATACATAGACATACATTCATAAAAAAGCCGTTCTTCTTTTCAGAAAACGGCTTTTAAACTTACGAGCCAGTCTTCGATAGTGGTGTATTGAGCTTAGACTCGATCACATCTAAGACTACTTTATCACTAATCACATACAAATACAGTCTATAACTCATTGGATACTCAGGAATGGTCACTTTAACACTTACTCCATTGCCAATGGCTGTCATTGATATTGGCTTATTAAAGCGATCCACTTTAGCCAGCTTCCATTCAAAATTTAAGTGCGCTGCCCCATCTGCTAATGTCCATTGGTTGTTATTTTTAAGAATGACATGATAATCAAGCTGCTTTCCAGGAAAAGTTCCCAATGCCGGCTTCAGGATCTTGACAGCAGGTTTCTTTGCTGGCAAGGGGCCTTTGTTCCAGGCATAAAAAAGTTCAGTAAATGCCAACTTCTTTCTGCCTTGTTCATCTTTTATTCCATCCAGTGTGACCTGGTTTGTTCTTTTCTCATCTTGCCAGTTTGAGATAAATGTACCAGCCTGCTTATCCTTAAGACTATTGTAAGACGAAAATGCAATGTCACTGTAAAAGTATGGCACTTGTAAATCCTTCAATAACTCTGGAACTACCGAAATAGGACTAACTACAAGACCGTATAAATCAATTTCAGGAACCACCTTTCTATACCTTTCAATTGTAGAATTCATGTTCTGCGAAAGTTCAATATCCACACTAACTGGTCTTTTAGGATCTATTTTCTTGATATTAATGACTAGCTTTTTAAGCCAAAACAGATAGGCATCCTGTTGGTATATTAATTCTGGTTTATAATAGTAGATATCGAGTTTCTGCAGCACCGCATTTCCTATATTCCAGGATTTGATACTTTCTTCATTTTTCAAGGCCTGAATAGAGGCTAGAATTTTATCGCTCAGCAAATTAAGCCCTTTAGCATCGGCTACAAAATTAAGTTCATCATTCACCCAATATCCATAATGGATGTTCATATTTGTTTTTTTAGCCAGTTTCAATACATTGCCATCATAAATATCCGGCCCATATCGCTTAATCGTATTGATCCCAATCTGCTTCATCTCCTCAAAATCAGCAATCATATCAGACATGGTCAATGTTTCATAGTTATTTGTCCAATCCTGTCCTCGATTATAGTTTATTCCTTTTATCGATTCAAATAGCTGAGGGTAATTTGTATTGGACGAATCCACTCGTGTGCTACTGCTTGTGTTTGTTAATAAAGGAGGAGTCTTGGCCAATGGCTTATGATCGAGGTTCTTACGATAGGCTTTCAACAGTAACTTCATTTCCCCGGTTTGCTGTATGCTCCAGTTCAACACACCTTCCTTTTCGCCTATTGGCACATTTTTATCATAGCCTGAATCAAAAAACAGAAAGCCCTTAATTTCCGGGAAATTACTTTTTGATTTGAAAGCTAATTTAAACCATTCTGCCTGTCGGCCGGCAGATACCAATGAACCCATTTCCGCCAACATCACTGGCAATCCAGAACGAAAAATCGGATTTTGGTGAAAAGGCCTATATAAATCCTCCATGGACTGCCATCCGGCTGATGAATTTAGTTGACCATAATTCAGGTTTGTAACTCCTATCCAGTCTACATATTCCCTTCCTGGAAAATAAGCATCAATGGTTTCTGATTTCCATGGATTCCAGACCCAAATCACGTTGTAAACCTCATTTTTTGAAAAGTACTGATGTATATATTTCCAAGCTGTCTTATATTCATCTGGCGTATTGTGACCAACCGGGGACCAGGGATAAGATGGGTTGTCCATTTCATGGGCAAACCTTACATAAATCGGTCTATTTAATGCTTTAATCTCCTCTGAGAATTTTTTAAGGTAAGCATCATAATCTCCATTAATGATGTTCTTAAAGACTTTCAGGTCTCGAAAACCCGCTCCATTCCTCTTATTTTGAACGAACAAATTCTGCCACGGTTCCCAGGTTACCATAGGAATGGAGCCATTGTAGTAGATCGAATCTATAGTTTGTTGAGGGAGGTAACATTGCGATTGATCTCCCCAGGGAACATAAACTGAAACCAGGTCAAAATGAGTATTAAATGCATGTTGACGCTCCTTCACTTTTTTTAGTGAAGATATTCCATTGCCATTTCCAGGTGCAAATATTCCAGTAAGAAAATAATCCATTTTATGATTTAAAACCGGCAAACCCACATTTGTTTCCGCACCGGAATTTGCAAAATAAAGTACTGAAGAACAAAGCACGAGTGTAATCATCAATGCGTTACTGCGTACTCCTGCGTAAATTCGCCTTCTTAAAAACCAGAATTTGATTTTTAATTGTTTAAGCCCATTCATAAAACCATTCACACGAGCATGCCCAGCCTTATATGCCCTGAATTGCTGCTGTCTGCTGGCAGCAATATTGAAACACATAATCAAACTATTTAAACCAGCAAAACCTGCCATAATGATATTATAGGGATTCCAATCATAATATAAGCCGTAAACAATTGCAGCCAAAGACAAAATAAGTACGATGAGATTGGGGACATTTAATGGCCAATTATTCGCTTCATTACCATCTTTAGGGGTTGGAACATAAGGTACTTTTTTTCCAACAATAGTATAAGCCAATCCTAAAATGAAGATCCACCAGGTACCGATCATCAATAGTCCACCCACTACATGAAAACCACGTTCTTCGTCTTCCATGACCCACAATTGCACGAAATGCCGAATTAAAAGTGTCATGGTTACCAATGGTAGTATCGTGAGTCCAAAAGTAGTCATGCTCATTTTGATAGGGCTTACATCAAAAAACAAAGAAACTATAGGGATCAGGAAGTTAATCAAATAAATGACCCCAGAGAAATAATGCAGGGGGATGACTGCATAATGCAACTTTTGCTGCCAGGTAAAGCCTTTAAAAAGTTTCGGATAGGCGGTGACTAATAGATCGAAAACACCCCTGGACCATTTTAGCTGCTGCTTATAGTAAGCGGATAAAGTGGAGGGAACCAAACCTCTAGCCAATACACGAGGCACATAGACGGACTTCCATCCTTTAGAATGGAGCTTCATGGCCGTATGCATATCTTCTGCAAGACCCGCAGCATGACCGCCGATAGACTCCAGTGCTGTGCGTCTGAAAGTACAGTTGGCACCAATGGCAAGAACGGTTCCATATTTGTTCATTGTCATCATCATCGGTCCATAGAACTGATAAGTTTGCTGTGCAGCACCTTTAGCAATCAGGTTTTCATCGTTATTACTGTAGGCCTGTACAATTTGAACAAAGCCAATTCCAGGATCATTAAAATGCGTGACAATAGGATCCAGAAAATTGGGCATAGGAACATGATCCGGGTCTAAAACTACACAAAGCTCGCCAGACGATAAACTTAAAGCATTGTTTATATTTCCCGCTTTTGCGTTGATCTTCTTTGTTCGGGTTACATGATGAATTCCGTGTTCGTCGCAGAAATTCTTCAAATAGGGATCATTTGCTTCGTCGCATAAATAGGTTTCATGAGGATAAGTGATGGCTTTAATTGCGATCAGCGTCTCTTCAATCATTTCATAGGGTTCGCCTGCACAAAATGTAGTGAAGATATCTACCGTATAAATCCTGGTGGTTTCAGGTGTTTTTGGAATGGTAATAAAGAAATAATGGATCCATTCATGAATCGTTTTAAGACTCATAAAAATGAATGTCGTGAGCAGCAGTCCATACAATAATGGAGCGCCAACAATGGACGGATTCAACATGTTACGCAGAAAGTAAACAATGCAAATTAGTCCGGCAACAATCATCAGTCTGAGCGTAAACCGCTCTTTTCTTGTTGGGGGAGAGGGGATTTCAACTGCTTTCATTTATCAGTTACAACATAAAAAGGTGTATTGCAGGTAGAGAAGTTTCCATGGTCATCATAAATCGTAGCAAAAACCCGATATGGACCTTCTGACACAGGTGCTACAAAATTATACGCTAAAAGTTGATCTGCTTTGATTTGTGACATTAAAGGCTGGAGCTTTTTATCATTATGAAGGTTGTTTTTTTTATACCAATCTTCAGGATACACCTCCCATTTTACATATTTAATTTTATACGGATTCAACAGGAGTACCTTAGCTGAAAAAGTTTGTCCGGCCGACAAAAGGATGTTATCCCTTGCGCCCCGCTCATTTAAGAGCATGTATTTCACCTGAGGGAATGGAAATTCCAGATGTTTGCCTGTCCACAAGTATTTCATGGCATCAACAACCTGTGATTTCCCATTATGTTCATCAAACATGCTAAACCAGGATTGGGTTCCCTCCTGTTTATTACCCCAGAAAAATGCAAAGGCGCCTAAAAACCCAGCATCTTCCCTGGGCATATAATTTATAAAACGATCCTGATACAGCTCCGCCTTCTTGGTACTGGTATCCTCAATATAAGCGCCCCATGCTGTTTGTACTGTTCCTTCCCAAGGGCCATCAATTCCCCATTCCGTGACCATAAATGGACCATTCCAAAACCAGGAAACACTTTTAAGGTCATCACGCAGGTAGGTTATTCTACCAAAAATATTAAATGAAATAAGGTCGATATTACAGCGTGTAATGAGATTAAAAATGTATTTCTTATTGAAATTTAAGAGGGTTGTGGTAATGGGATGATCCGGATCATCCTGATGAATCATGTCAGTAAGCTGGTTAAAAGCTTTATAGAAACTATGGTAGGATAGTTTAAAGGGGAAATCGAGCTCATTACCTATACACCACATCAATATTGAGGGATGGTTTTTATACTGATTTACGATGGATTTAAATGCCCGGTACTGACGCGCTACTTTTGCGGAATCCGCATAAAAACTGGTATAATCACTATTAAAGATTGGCAATCCCACGATTACCGCTAAATGATGAGCTTTGGCACTATCCAGAATCACAGACAAACGGGTGGTATCCCAAATCCTAATCGTATTCCCACCCATTTCCTTTAAAGTATGAAAGTGGGCATCACCAGCGACCCCTTTGATCGAATAAGGTTTGCCATCTTTATACAATTTATAATTGCCATCGATTTCTTTTATCTGTACTTTTTTTGGAGTAGCATCTTTCGGCTGATGACAACCTAAAAAAAATAATACCATCAACAAGCTTAAAACGCTAAACTTAATAAAGGGATTCTTTCTATCAAAAATTGACATACCTAATGATTAATTAGGTGAATGTAATCAATAACTCCCAATTTAATATCCTACAACCTTCGGTTCTCAGTACAGCTCTGCTTTACAACCACATAATATTCGTGACCAATTAACAAATCATTTTTCCTGATACAACATTTATAGAAAGCTGCACCTCCATTAAGAGGTGCAGCCATGTTTTAGGTAAAAAAAGAAAATAGATTTGTTCAAATTTCAGGTGTCTTTCTGGAGGCATGGTATGGAATCCATGCGCTCAACAATATGAGCGTTGCAATCACCGCCACCATCACTGTTCCTTTGGCCGTAAAAGCACAAAGTATATACAACATGAGGGCAATAAAGCCCAATGAAAATGAGATGACCTGCAATCCAAACTTATTTTGCCTTTTGATTTCTGCGGCTTCTTTTTCGTCAATGACAATCACCTTTGCGTCTCTTACTGCTTTACGCAGCTGCAAATCCAGGTATTCAGTACTCACCTTACCTTTTGCAGCAGCATATATTTCATAGGCCAATAACAGGGCAAAAGGCAGCAATACGCCCAGCAGCATTTCATTTGCGCGGCTTAGCTTGTCATCTGTCAGCAGCGGCAGTACGATCTTAAATATGAGGTTTACTGCCAAACTGATCATGGTAATGAAAATAGTCGCCTTACCTGTGATTCGTTTCGAGAACAAAGCCCAGATTGGCGGCGCCAGTAAAGGACCACCAGTGATGGCACCAACACTTAATGTAAATTCTACAATTCCACCGATATAAGGCACAATCAGTGCAATCAAAATCATTCCGAAACCAAAGCACCAGGAAGAGGTACGAGCTACCTTCATTAATTTATCATCAGATGCTCCTGGATTGATCGTTCCTTTATAAACATCATTGGTAAACACTGCGGAAACTACGTTTAAGGCTGTGTTTGCAGAAGCTGAAGTAGAAAAATACATTCCCGTTAAGATCAAGCCCATGAGCCCTGCCGGAAGTACTTGCTTACACACCATTAAATAAGCGTTTTCAGTTTCCAGCCCGGTTAATCCAGGATTAATGGTTTGATAGATCATCGGAGGCAGCATCCATAAAACCGGACTGACAATGTACAATCCAGCAAAAAGGAAGGCTACTTTAGACGCAGATTTTGGGGTATCCACGCTCGTGTACCGTTGTACAAAAGTCCAGTTTCCGCCAATATAAAAGATGTGATAAAGGGCAAAGGCAGCAATGAAACCCCAGGTATATTCTCCGTTTACAGCTTCAAAAAAGTGATCAGGAACCTTGGAAACAAAGGCATGTACTCCGCCGGCTTCTGTAAAGGCCAATGGAATGATCAGCAATACTGCGGTGGTTAATATCACAAACTGCAAAATATCGGTCACCATTACTGCCCATAAACCACCCACGGCGGTATAGGCAATCATAAATATCCCCAGCACCAATGTGACTGGGATCAGTGGAAATTCCAGTGAGGAACCCACCAATTTAGAGACAGAATACAATACTGAGCCCTTAATGAACAGGGATACCAGCATGAAAATATAGATGAAACTCTTCTGCACATTCTCCCCTAGCCTATCCTTTATAAATTCGGCCGCGGTCAGGTTCCCTGTAGCTTTCCATTTAGGGGCAATGTATAATCCGGTTACTAAACCGCCAATACACATCGTCCACTGAATGGTTACTGCTACCCAGCCGTATTTGTAGGCAATGGATCCCCAGGCCACAAAAGTACCGGCTGAGAAGAAACTCATAAACAGCGATAAACCTCCAATAAACCAGGGTACAGCCTCACCACCTGCAAAAAAAGATTTTAGGTTTCTGCCTGTACGTGAAAACAGTAAACCTATAATCATAATGAATACTGAAAATACAACGATAACTGTGGTGTCTATTATGGAGTTCATATAGTTTGTTTAAAATTATAAATTCTTCACTGTTTTTGCGGCAACACTTCTTAAATAGGCGGCAAAATCAGCGGGAACTTCTTTTGGCTGATATTTTAATTTTTCCGGCGACACCTTAAATAAAATGGCGTACCAGATTAAAGAACCCAGGTATCTTCCGGCTTCATTGGCATGGTTAGGATCGAATACCAATGCATTGTCTTTCCAATAATAGCCCATATTCAATGAATTGGTCTGAATGGGCAGGTTTGGTGCAACCGCATGGTCAGCATCAAATTTTATATCTTTTGTAAAGCGAAATTCCGGCCCCGAAGCAACTGTGTTAAAGGCATCTCCCACAGGAATGATTCCTGTGTTCAATTGCCTGGCTATTGCATGGTAGGCAGCCCTGGATTTCTGCCACATTTCCTGCTGATTTTTAGCGGGCTGCTCAGGAGCTACGCGCCCAAATTTCTTTGCATCCGAACGGTATGCCCAGCTTTGATGTAAAAGAATTTTTGCATTTGGCTGCAGTGACTTAATGTAGTCGTAAAGCTTTTGAGCATAAGGGCTATAGCTTTCCAGATCTGCCGATAAATAAGAAAACTGCTGCATGGTGACCACATCCCAGGTCCCTTCCGCTAAAAGCATGCGCAGTGATTTACCGTTATATGGCTTGCCTTTCGGGTCTTCAGGATTGGCTTCTGCAGCTGCTGCATATTCCCAATGCTGCTGTAGGGAGCAACCGCCAAGTTCTGCTCTGCCAACCTCCAATTGCTGGTTGTTTTCCTTTGCAAAATTCGGCAGGTAGGCTGTTGCATTTTTGGAGAAGCTGTTGCCAATAATAAACAATCGCAATGTTTTCTCTGCAGCTTGTCCGAATGAAACATGGCTGATCAGCAGCAAGCAGAGCAATAAGGTGTTTTTTAGGTATTTCATCTGTATATGTTCTAGTTTAAAAATTCATTATTTATCATTATTTCCGATTATTTATCATTATTTCCAAATAGCACCTCTACTTGAAGGACCTCTTTACTGCCCTTACTTTTCAATTTTAAGCTGATAGATGCTGGCTTTTCCGGGTCAATCCGACTGAAAGACCATTCAAAAGGATAACCCACGCGTTTCACAATACTGGCTGAATCCTCATTCAATTCCATCTCCGCCTCTGCTCCTGCTAAAGGTGCGGTGCTCAGGTACGCATAAATAGAATCCCAGCCAAAGGGCGAACGAATCCGAAAAGCGTGAAGCTTGCCCCAGGGAGCGCCTATATTTATTTCCTGCATCCCATTTTTAACTGGAGGAATTACTTTTTCAGCTATCGGTTTTGCTAGTGGGAATGAATAAGCCCTTAGCCCTTTTCCTGCAATCACCGCCTTCATTTTCTTTCCGGTAAGCGCTATATTTTCTGGTTTGGCAGCGGCACCATTATAAAATTTAACGCCGGTATTTTTAACCGACAACTGATCCAGGTCCAGGCCAATTTCTAACTGCTGTTCCTGCGGTGCCTCATTTAACAAGACCAGCCAGAAACGATCATCAGAAATTCCTGTAATGTAATTAATCGCAGGATTATCAATCGTCACCAAGCCTTTCTTTAGCCAAAGTTTTACGCGATTATCGTCAAAAATAGTTCCTTTTCCCGCACCATAAATCCGGTTATTAAACCAAACAAAACCCTCTTGCTTTCCCCATGGGAAAGTGATATTACCTTTAGACCTTTGAATGGCTTCTGTAACCAGAAAATCAAGGGTAAAGGCCAGGTGCGGCGAGATATGATGGTAATAGATCGAGTTGACATCCGGTCCTTTGTAAGGATAATCTGCCCGGTAAGTAAGGTCGGTAAAACCGGTTGCATAGTAACCTGGATAGTTAGAAAAACGGCCTATAATAGAGTTCCTCGCGTAAATCTCAAAAATATCCTTGTTGCTTTCTGCAGAAAGGCGCAGTAGATGCGGTGCCCAGGTAGACATAAAGATATGACGTACATTTTTATTGGGAAGGAAGAAAGTAATGGGCTGTTCCAGGCCCAATCCTACAGGGGAGATCAGCGATTCAGGAACTTCTTTCTCGGTTATATCTCCTGGGATACGGGGAAACCCTAAACGGAATTTCTTTCCATCTTTCCACCACAAATTTGTATTGCCCTCATAATTACCTCCTTCATGGATCAGCTGAGGTTTATTTTGAACAAAAGGATAGGAACGGATCCCTGCCATGGTAAAAAATGAGGAATATTTAGCGGCCTCCAGAAAGACCTTGTCTTTATTGAGCTCATACAGGTCCATCAAATCCCACCAATATGGATAAAATGAGGTATTGTAAAATGGCTGTGCAGTCAGTAACTGCGTCTTTTGGCCATAAACTTCTTTTTGTACAAATTCCTTTGCATGCAATACTGCTTTATCGAGCCATTGATTGTCTTTTGTGAGTCGGTAGGCTGCTAATTCCTGCGTCCATGCCGGAAGATTTACGCTATAGCCAGACAGTTTTCTGGGTTGCTGATCTGGCATCCCTACCTGTACCAGCCAGGGGTTCTTTTGTTCTAACAGCTGGTTCAGTGCATCAAAATAAGCGGTATTAAACTGTACGTTTTTATAAGGATCCAACACCAATGATTCTTCTTTCAGGTTGTATGGTGCACCTGCAGCTTTAGCCCATCTGAATGCGCTCCTTGATAAAGTATATTCGATGGTTGGCAAAGCACGGCTGAGGTAAAGTGCTTCATCCCGGCCCATAATCGCTGCAGAAATCACTGCCAATGGGGCAGATTGTGCTACTGTTGGTGCTATTTTTGGATCGGCTTCGATATCATAAAAGCCTTTCAATTCTGGGTTCCAGCCTGAAGCATCGTCATTCTTGATCAGGTCGATCATGTTAAATGCAGCATTAGTGAGGGAGCTGGAATCCTGAGCACGGTAATCTTTGACCTGATAAATCGCATTCGAAATATATTCTAATGCGCCATTCCAGTTGTCTGGTACTGCGCCAAGGTTGAATGTTCTTTTTAAAGGTTGTCCAGCCAGAAGTTTGGAATCATCCAGCCCTAAGACTGGTGCGAATGCTACCGGCTGCACCTTATTGAATGCATTTTTAAGGGAGAAACCGATTCTGGAGGTATTGTCTTTTCCCCAGTCTAATGGAAAATCATTTAGTGAGCCTGTTACAAAGAAACTCAGTTGCTTGTTATTTTGACCAAGCTCCACGATGGCCAGTGGCTGTGGCGTCATCGCTCCTGGAACCATTATCCGCTCTGCGGGCAAACGTTTATAATTAAACATTGGAGGAAGCTGTACATTTTTCACCTCCTGCTCAGAAACATCCTGGAATGCTGACAGCACAAAACTGTAATAGCCTGCGTCTTTGGCTACATACGTTAAACTCAGCTCATAATGGGAGGCTCCGGGTTTAAGTTTCCAGACGCCTTTCACCTCCTGACCTTTATCGGTCAGATACGTTACCCAGAGTTCTTCCGGGGAAACCTGCTTTACAGCGGAGGGCAGACATGCGGAAAGTTCTCCGGCCAGGAAAGGATTTTTGGCCGCATTCTGGTCCATCGGATGATAGGTCTTTCCTTTTACCACGAACTCGGTTAAGCTCTGAGCATTCTTCCATGAGGTAAAGTAAGCACCAAATTCTACTTTAGCTTTTTTGGCAGTCAGCAGGAATATCCGGTGTTCCTCTACCTGCGCTTTTAATGTGGTCCAACGTTTATCCTGAAAGATAGCCGTAGTAGCAGCGATCTGTTGTTTCCCCGTTTTATCATTTATTACTTCTTCAAAACTCAGCTTCAATTTATCATTAGACAGCGAAGCGAGCGTATTTGCCTTTTTTGTAAAGGCGATGGGTTCGGAAATCGGTAACACCGCTGGCCTTTCTTTCACCAGACTTGGTTTTAAGGCATAACCAGCAAGGGCAATGCTTTCCTTATTCGGATTAAAAGCCTCCTCAGTGGTCAGCAAAATGGCATCACAGCGTACAAAATACTTACTGGTATTTTTTAACCTTAACACATTTTCTCCGGCATCAAGATCCGCGCGGCCTACTTTTTCCCAGGCATAACCTTCTCCGATATGATGGCCGGATTCCTGGCTCATGTCCTGTTCATTTACCGATAAAAGAAATCTTCTCGTTCCCGGCTTTTGGTCTGCATAGGCTCTGGATCTGGTCCAGATGAAAAAGCTGCCTTTTGTTTTTAGGCTGATCACAGTGAGTGCATCAGGAATCGACTCTTTCGAAGCCGCCGAATATAAGGCACCTTTTCCGGAGACATTTGTTCCTGCTTCTTTACTAAATACCCAGCCTGCAGGAAACTGGAAGTCTTCAACTTCAATAAAATAAGTATTTTGCCCATATATTTTACCAGAGGCAAAGACACAGCAGCTGAATACCAAACACAATATTATCTTTTTCAATAGCATAGTTCTATTACTTTTAAGCTAAAGGGGGCCAGTTCAATGTTTAGGGAATTGGAATTGCCGGACAGTAAGCTGCGCTTACCATCTTTATCGATCAGCGCAAGTTGTTTTGATACCGCCACTGAATGACCTGGAATTTTTCTGGGGTTAAGCTGTACCTGTGTGTTCAGCTTTTGATCTGAATTGTTCATGAGTACCACAAAACACTTACGTTGATCAGCATTCAATGCCGTTACATACTCCAGGTATGGACTTTCGGCCTTAACTAGTCCTTGTTCTAAAATTAAGGAAGCAGCTGTACCATACACTTTGCCTGCTGCAAAGCCATAAGTTTGATGCGGACCAACTTTAGGCGTAATAAAACCTCGTGGAAATGAAATCTGTCCCTCTGAGCGAAGGTCTGCTTCTGAAATCAAGTAATCCATGATCCAGCCAATCTGCCACCAGGCATGGTGAGGAAATGGGCCTGCTCCTTTATCCATTGCATCCCAATAATAAGAAGCAACGCCTGTTTTTTGATCTACAAAAGCATCTCTGCCCCATGCTGCAGCCCTGGACATCGTTAGAAACAGGGAGTCTTTGGTGATGGAGAACATCCGGAGGAACATTCCCGCGTGGCTAGCCAGTAGAATTGGTCCATGGTGGTTTGCAGATCCAAGTATCCCGCCATGCTCAAAACTTAATCCGGCCTGACTGATTTCCCAATCTGCTCTTTTCACTCCATTGACCAGTTTTTCCTGTGCAGAAGGAATGGGATGTGTGTAGACAGATGCGGTATAAATTTTAGCCGCAGCGATTGCGGCATTTTGATATTTCGGGTCTTTAGTGACTTCGTAAAGATCTAATAAGGCTTGTACGCTCTGTGCCGTTGCAAAATCAGGTGCGAACCTGGTGTCACCGCAAACACCGATAAATGCGCCATTATTGATCGCCTGTGCGATGTACCAATCGGCCCCTTTTTTGGCCGCATGTAGATACTTTTCATCTCCTAATAATTTGTAAGCGATGAACAAGCCATAAAATGTAGGCCTTAGGTCTAAAATATCTTTAAACATGGCCTCATTTGTTTTATTGTCGTAAGCCACTTCCCAGCTTCCATCAGGTTTCATCCAGGACCATAATTTCTCAGCGGCTAGTTTTAATTCCGCACGCAATTTCGCATCATCAGGGCTGAACAAGAGCATGTTTCCAATGTCCATCATCAGGTAATAGGTGCTCCCGATAGGTTCTGTATATGGCCCCCACTCTTCTGTAAATTTCTTACTGTTTTGTAAGAAATATTGTCCTTCGGAAGCGCCATAGAAGAAATCTTTTTCGGAATGCTGCTGTGCGATTTTGAAGTTTCGGGCATAAGGAAGGCGGTTATTGATCAGCTTTTGATTACTGGTTAACTTCGCGAGCATCCACATCGCTCCATAATCTGAATTTTTGATTGCATCTTTTTCGGAGCCATATACTCCACCCAGGTATTTCTGTGCACCGATCTCCATATTTTTATAGGGAGACAGTTGCCACATAGAAAGGCTATCGTCAGTCACATATTTTGTCATTTTAAATACGCGATCCGTAAGGGAAGTTGCTGTCTTTTTCAGCGCCAGCACCTCTTTAAACTGATATATGTCATTCGCAGCATGTTTCATAACTGTAAACCAATCCTCCGCCATGATGGTATAGCGGAAAGAAAAGCTGACTGATTCATTTTTTGCCAGATAAGAATTGGCTTGTCCCAGCACCGGGTGATATACGGTTGGCATCATATTGCCCTTTCTGTTCAATACTGACAACCCAAGGTTCCAGGTTCCTTGCGTTTTGGTATCAGATGCCCAGGGATCTCGTCCTGTCCCTGGCTCTGGAATAACCGCTAAGGTGATGTTTTGACTGTTTTGAACTAAAGGTGAAAGGGTGGATGCGGTGCGCTCCCTCACCATCACTGGCACATCCGGAATCCCCTGCCCATAGGCATAAGCATTAACGAAATTGGCATTTAATTGATTCCCTTGAAAGACGCCTGGAACGGTTGCCCATTTGAAATTGTTTTTATCAAACAAGGCCAGTTCTGGTGAAGCAATCGAATAATACCCTGGTTTTTTCGCTGTTAATTTCAGCGTCACTTTCAGGTCGTTTGGATGCTGTGCATCAAACTCCCAGGAAGAGCTGAGGGAGAACTGATCAAGTTCCTTCTGAAATATCAGTTGATCAGGGGTTTCTTTTTTCCTATCGGGATAAAAACCAAAGGCTTTTCCGGCTTTATTCATTTGGACCAAAGATGTGCCTTGCTTCCATATTGGTATGATGTAACGGTAAATAGATTCCGGAAAATCAAGCCCCTTATCTGTACCTCTGCTCTCCTGTAGAGATGAGCTATCCGCAGCATACAGGACAGAAAACTCCCCGGATGGTTTTGCTGACAGCTTTATCCATGATCCTTTATTGAGGACTGATATCTTATTCAGGTGATATCCTTTCGCCGAATTTACCCATTCTAAATTCAACTGTCCATTGGCCATGGAAGGCCCTTTAGACATTGATGGTACTTTAGACTGTGCGAAAACGAAATATGGGAAAAGACATATCAGTCCTATTAATCTACCAACCATTATTTTGTTTTATAAGTTTATTCACGGTTAATTCTGTTGTAGGTATTGGGAAGAACACATCTCTATCCGTCGTGTTGTTGCCAGCATTCGCTGCATATTTATAGGTGGAAGGTGCTGTTGCCGTAATGTTTTTACCTAAGTCATTCATCGTTTTTACATAAATATCCCAGCGGATCAGGTCGTGTTTGCGGATTCCTTCGAAACACAATTCCCTTGCGCGTTCATCTTGCAGCGTTGCTAAGAACTGGGTTTTACCTAAACCTGCTGGAATATCGCAAATGGCATTTGCAGTGCCCAGTGGTTTATTAAAGGCCCTTCTTCTCACTTTATTGATCGCATCGTAAGCGGCTGGTGTTGGTCCTCCATTAACTTCATTTTCAGCCTCTGCTTTCATCAATAAGACATCTGAATACCGGATCACCGGAAAATTAGTGGAGGTAAAACTCCTTGCTTTGGATCCGTTTTCGTACTCTCTTCTCCATTTTCCAGGGTTTCGGTCGTAAATTTGTTTATCGGTAAAATTAGACTTTAGGGTACTGCCGGCAGTCGTTACAAAGCGATATGGCGCGATGCTCCAGTTTCTCCTCGCGGTATCTGCGGTACCAAAAAGCTCATACAGTTTAGCGGTGATCTTCATCGCGCCTCCGGAATAACCGATGGCCTCACTTGGACATTCAATTCCGTTTTCAACGCCCATGGATCCGGCAAGGTCTACCGTTCCTACTTTATTGCCATACATGCCAATTTCCCAGATACATTCTTTCTTTTCATTGATGTCCTGAGTATGGTTGATAAAAATCTGTTTGTAATTCGGGTTAAGCGCGTGTTTGTTCGATAAGATCACCTTATCTGCGTATTCCAAAGCATCTTTATAGCGGGCTACATCCTTTAAAGGTGCGCCTGCCATCTTTAGAAAAACCCTTGCCAATATCGCCTGCACCCCAGTTTTGGAGATGCGCTCATTGTAAGAGAAGTAGTCAATATCGTTCACCAGTTTTTCTGCCTCCTGCATGTCCTTTACGATTGAAGCATATACTTCTGGTAGAGGGGCACGTGGCAGATAAGGATCATTTGGCGATTTGGTGGAACTCAATTTCAAAGGAACGGGACCAAAAAGATCTGCGAGCAGGTAATAGTAATAACCACGTAAAAACAAGGTTTCTCCTTTGATGGCATCGCGCTGCGTTTTATCCATATTCACCTGATCTACCTGTTCCAACAACAAGTTTGCACGGTTCACACCTTCATATAGTACTTCCCAAAGCCTTCCTATATCCAGATGGCTGGCATCCATCACCATGACACGGATGTTGTTGATTGAAATTCCTTTAAAAAACGCTTCATCACTCACTACAAAATAGCTGAATAATCCACGGCCATACACGCGTCCATTAGGGTCAATCAATCTATTATATACTCCATTCAGGCCGTTTTTCAGGTCTTCTTCTGTGTTAAAATAAGTATCTGGCGTTACAAAATCAGGATCTTTATTCAACAGTTTGGAGCAGGAAAGCATCATGATGCCCATCAGCAGTATTAATATTTTCGTTTTCATACCTCTATGTTTTTTTAGGATAGTTCATTCCTATCACTGATTAAAGATTTAAAAATTAGCATTCAATCCGATCGCGATTGTCCGCGGTCTCGGATATGGCGACCAGTCAAATCCAGGAGTCAAGGCCGTATGTCTGGTTGACACCTCTGGATCCAAACCGGAATATTTGGTCCAGGTGATCAGATTTTGAGCGGACAGGGAGAACCTCAGACTTTTCATTTTCAAGGTCTTTAACACTGAAGCAGGTAACCTGTAGCCAATAGACACCGTTTTTAATCGGATGTAAGAGCCATCTTCGATGGTACGCGAAGAATAATAAGCAGGGCCTTGTCCACCGATCCGGTATAAATCATTGGTTTGATTTTCAGGGGTCCATCTGTTCGCAAAAGAGGCAAACATATTCAAGAGGTTTCTTTGTGTAGGATCTCCACCTTCAAACTCTATACGGTTGGCATTTAAGATGTCATTGCCATAGCTCCATTGAAAGAAAATATTCAGGTCGAAATTACCATAGCTGAAATCGTTGCTAAAGCCACCGATATGAACTGGGTTAGGATCTCCAATCACCGTACGGTCGTTGTCGTCGATCTGGCCGTCATTATTCAGGTCTTTAAATTTGATATCGCCAGGAAGGATATTGGCACGCGGATTTCCATTGTTCGGTACATTGGCTTTCAATACATAAGTACCATTTGGCTGCACATCAAAATCGCTATACTGGTATACCCCATCGAACCTCATCCCATAAAACTGGGCAATAGGTTTTCCAGGAACGGCGATATACGGGAAAGCATTGTTAAAATTTCCCCAGGTTACCCTCGAAAGCAGGTTTGGTTCATCGTCGTTCAGTGCCAGCACTTTGTTTCGGTTAAATGCGATGTTGAAATTGGAATTCCAGGAGAACATTTTCCCTTTAATATTATTTGTATTGATGCTCAGCTCGATGCCACTATTGGATACTTTTCCTACATTTTTAAATGCGGTTAAGAAACCCATACTTGGTGGCAGGGTGGCATTCAGCAGGAGGTCACGTGTTTTCTTGTGGTAATAATCCGCTGTTACTGCAACTCTGTTTTTAAAGAAACTCAGGTCGAGCCCAATATTAGACTGTACGGTAGTTTCCCATTTCAATTTTGTATTTCCAAGATTTACTGGTACGATTCCTTTCCCCGGAACATTTCCAGTTGAATATCCGGATGAGGGCAACATTTTCAAGGCAGTAAGGGCGGCATAGTCATCCACACGGTTGTTGCCGGTATGTCCATACCCTATTCTCAATTTCCCATCACTTAAAAAGCGGAGTTCTTTCATAAATGATTCGTCGCTGAAGCGCCATGCAAAGGCTCCGGAAGGGAAAGATGCCCATCTGTTGTCTTTAGGAAATCTTGACGATCCATCCGTACGGAAGGAAACGGTGATGAGATATTTTGATTTATAATTGTAATCTATTCTTCCCAGATAGGATAGCAAACCGTTCCTTAGGTCTGAAGTTGGTGCGACTATAATCTGGCCCTCACCTATTCCTTTCATACCCAAGGACTCATTAGGAATTTGAATAGAAGAAAAACCATTTGAGTAACTTCTAACGTCCTGCATGGTTAAGCCAGCAAGTACTTTTAAGGAATGTCCTCCTTTAAATTTGGTCTGATAGGTCAGCGTATTTTCATTCAAAAAGTTGGTGTTATCGATATTATTTACCGCCCCATTCACCTTGTTATTGTTGTTTGGATTTCCAAGGCGGGAGGATGAATTATTGAAAATTTCCTGTCTGATGTTTGCCTTGTTCATTCCTCCGGTAATTCGCAGGGAAAGGTTTTTCAATACTTTATAATCTAAATAGGAATTGATTGCCAATGTACTATTGAAGACTGGCTTATATTCGTTTTGTGCCGCCAGTCGCGGGTTGATCCGGTAATCAGCAGTCATGTTCAAATCCGGATCATACAGCTCATCGATCATATTGTCGTCGAAATCAACATTTCCGGTTACCGGACGGTATCCCCAGGCGCTGTACATTAAACTGGCAGTAGGACTGGTTTGTGATTCGGCGACTACTGTTCCAAATTTCTTTGAGGATACATAGTTGAGGTTTACGCCGACTTTCAGTTTTTTATTGATGTTCTGATCCAGTACAATACGTCCTTGATACCGTTTAAAACCGCTATTAATAATAATTCCCGGTTGGTCTAACAGTGATCCGGAGATTGCATATCTAGTTTGCTCAGTTCCTCCGCGCAGAGAAAGGCTATGGTTCTGCACATAGGCGTTTCGGAAAATTTCGTCCTGCCAGTTTATGCCTTTGCGATCCCTATAGCTTTCCAGCGTTTGCCCGTCTTTAAGATAGATAGGGCCATAGAGATCAGGGTTTAATTCCAGCTGGTATTTCACAAACTCATAAGGGCTCAATACCTCTTGTTTTTTGATGATAGAATTCATGCCTGCCCAGCCATCATAATTGATTTGCGGCGCGCCGACTTTCCCTTTTTTTGTAGTGATCAATACGACTCCATTTGCACCACGGGCGCCATATATGGCAGTTGCAGAAGCATCTTTCAATACTTCAATGGACTCAATTTCTTCATTATTGATGCTATTCGCTGCTGAAGCTTCCATCGGAAAACCATCAATTACGTATAAAGGTGCATTATCCTGTGTCACAGAATTGGCTCCCCTAACGATGATATTCAGTTCATTTCCTGGCTGGCCATCAGTTGAAGAAACCTGAACTCCGGCAACTCTACCTGCTAAAGCCTCGGTAAAAGTCCCCACAGGTGCTTTGCTCATGTCTTTGATATTGGCTGAACCGACAGAGCCGGTCAGGTCGCCCTTAGTGGTGCTCCCGTATCCAATCACAATCACTTCATTCAATCCTTTAAGATCTTCCTCCAGCTTCACATTGTAGATACTTCCTGCGGCCAGGGGCAGCTCCTTTGTCAGGAAGCCGATATAGGAGAATACCAGCGTTCCTTTCCCTCCGGGAACGTTAATCTTATAGCTACCTTCAGTACCGGAGGAAACTACTGTTTTTGTCTCTTTTAACTGGACGCTAACACCGATAAGCGGTTTTCCTTCGGCATCGGATACTTTTCCGGTAATCAATTTGACCGGTAAACTTGACTGTCCGTAGAGCAATTGCTGGGACATACAGAGGACTATGGATAGCAATAGCCATGTTCCAAAAATCGGGTAAATTTTTCTCATGCAATAGTTTATATTTGGTTATTTGGTTCAGGATCATTAGATCCAGGGTTTTATCTTCCCCGGATCTTGTGGCGGTTTGTGCCGAAAATAGCAAAACAAGGTTACCTAAATGATAACAAATGCGTTGCTTTGGTTAATAAAACTTAACTATAACAACGGATTGCAAATAATGCAGCTGGAATTTCCGCTGATGGGTGTTCAAACTTTAGGGTCAATTCATTGGTTATCAGAGTCTTTGGCAATTCGATAACATTGATAGATTGGTAATTGTCTTTTTTAACGAAGAGCTCCTTCCCATTCCCATCTGTTATGGTATAATTTCTAATACAGAAGGGCATTGTTCTTTCTGGATGCGTCATCAACACAGATTCCATCGGATGATCGTAATCTGTATCAAAACAAAGCTCTATTCTCTTAATGCTGGTTTGGTCCTTCCACTTTAAAGAGAGTTCCGGATTTTGATCAGTGATGGAGGACACCCAGGCATTTGGTTCATTTACGGGTCTGCCGATTCCATTTTTCAGCTGTTCCACTATAAAAGGATTTAATGGCGGGTTTATTTTCAGGGCAATATTATGGCCTTCAGGTCTGCGCTGCGGGCACCAGAACTCAAATTCATCCACACCGATATCTTCCGTTGGTTTTTGGCTGCCAAAATTTGAGACTGCTTTATTTACGGAGTTGAAAACTGATAAAACGCCTGTGATCCGGGTATTGGAAAATCCGAGTTTAACTCCTGGATTCTTCCTGAAACAAAGGTATATATAGGCGTTTTCGTTTAGCTTGGCACCAAAATTAGTGTTCAATACCTGGGAACCGGTTTTCAGTGGGATCTGCTGAATTTCCAATAGTTCATCAGGACTAAAGTTTCCTGATTTAGAGCTGATCCTGAGTTCCACCTGCAGGGTAGTTTCTTCTGATGATTCTACTGTGAAAGTAAAAGAAGGAACTTTTCCGGCTTGTAAAGGAACCATTTGTGCGGCGGAAATATCGAGGTTTTTCATGAAATCAAAAGGGATTTCCTCCAGGTTCATTTCGCTGGAAGCGGTAATCGTTGCCGATTGTGCGAGATCTGCTGCATCTGTAAGGGCCATGCCTGGAATGTGCTGACCGCTTTTCATTAATTCCAGCTGCAGGGATTTCATGA
The DNA here is from genome assembly GCF_019802255.1 of Pedobacter polysacchareus. Lineage (GTDB taxonomy): Bacteria > Bacteroidota > Bacteroidia > Sphingobacteriales > Sphingobacteriaceae > Pedobacter > Pedobacter polysacchareus. The sequence continues at coordinate 576,478 of NZ_JAHYSS010000006.1, forward strand.
TTTCTTTTTCGTTCAGTTCTTTTGGCTGGAGGCCATTTTTCTTTGCAATGAATGCTGCCATCCCTACTGCTTGTCCAAGGTATGCTCCTGTGGCCATTACCCTTGAAGAGGCGAATGCCACATGGCTTGCGCTGATAATCCTGCCAGTCAGAAATAGGTTTTTGATGTTTCTGCTGTAAAGGCATCTGTATGGGATTTGATAAATACCTTTACTATGCCATTGGTTACATCCTGGTTTATTGCTAAACACGCCATCTGCCGGATGCAGGTCGATAGACCAGCCTCCAAATCCGATGGCATCTTCATGCTGGTGCTGCGCCACGATGTCCTGCTGATTGAGCATATAATCTCCTTCAAATCTTCTGCTTTCTCTTTTTCCAGGGATACTGCCCACCCATTCCAAGGTCATGGTTTCCGCTTCCGGAAATTCTCCTGAGTTTTTGATGTAGTTCCAAACGCCGTACACCACTTTCCAGAGTTCCTGTTTGATATTTTCACTTTCGTGAACGGTGTCCATGCGGCCGCCATATTCCAGCCACCAGAGTTTACACCCAAACTCCTTGGCATTAAAACTTTTGAACCTTGGAATTTTCGTGATGTCGGCTAAGGCAAATGTAGGGGCGATATATTTGACAGGCTTGCCTGTATCTTTGCTATAAAAATAAATGCTGTGTCCAAGCAGTTCTCCGTATTCCTTTTCAGGGGCGAACTTCTCTCCGAATTCTTCTTTATTCTCTGCGCCCATTCTAAACGCAGCACCGGCTAAAAAGCCTAGAATCCCATCGCCAGAGGCGTCACAAAACAGATTGGCAGTTAAGATATATTCCGTTGAATTCTGACTGCAAAAACATTTCACAGATGAAATTTCATCAGCATCAGATTTTTCGAGGTCGTATACAGCTGTATTTAAAAGCAGTTTAATATTTGGTTCCTGGTAGATTTTATCCAGCAAGACGGTGTCAAAAATAACAGGATTACCTTCGGGATTCCGCTGCATGTTTTCTATTAAGATTTCATCAACTACTCCTCCTTCTCTGGCCCAGCGGTTATTATTTCCCATGTGAGATGTTGCACCAAGGATCCACAGCCGAACTTCAGAGGAGGAGTTTCCTCCTAAAACCGGTCTATCCTGAACAAGCACCACATTGAGGCCTTTTCTTGCGGCGGTGATGGCACAGCATACCCCAGATAACCCTCCTCCAACAACGACCAGGTCGTACCCGGCAGATACTGATTTAACAGCTCTTTTATTTTGAGATTCTTCCCTTATCATTTAGAAATATATTTGGTATTGGATCCAAATGTATTCGGTACATCCTAATTAAGTACTGAAAATGAAGGCAAAATAAATTGGGAGCGCTCCCAATTTTAGGGATCGCTCCCATGAAACATAATTTATGATATATTTGATTTGCATGAAAAATCATCAGATCACCATATTTGACCTGGCCCGGGAGCTGAACATCTCTAAATCAACGGTATCCAGGGTATTGACCGGACATCCGAACGTACATCCTGATACCAGGAAACGGGTTTTGGATTTGGCGGAAAAATTAGATTACCAGCGCAATATGATTGCCATACAATTGGCAACACAGCAGAGTCGGACGATTGGGATCATCATTCCTGAGATTTTGAGTTCTTATTTTCCCTATGTCATTGCCGCTATTCAGGAGGAAGCGCATAATGAAGGGTATAATGTCATTATTAGCCAATCTAATGAATCTTATGAGACGGAAGTGAGAAATGCTAAAGTCATGCTGGATAACCGCGTGGACGGCGTGATTGTCTCTATTACTAAAGAAACACTGAACTACGATCATTTGAAAGTGTTTCAAAAGAAAGGAATTCCAATTGTATTTTTTAACCGGGTATGCAATGAGATGGTGGTACCAAAGGTGATTGTTGACGATTACGAGGGTGCTTTTAGTGCCGTAGAACACTTGATCTTGTCGGGAAGGAAAAGAATTGCTCACCTATCTGGGCCCGCTTCTTTGGCGATCAGCGTAAAAAGATTAAATGGTTATTTGGCGGCATTAAAGAAACACAACATTCCAGCAGATCCGGAGCTGATCATCTCCTATGATTTTAGTAAGGAAAAGATAGCCATTTATGTGAACCATTTGATTAACCTTGAAAATCCGCCTGATGCGATCTTTGCCATCAATGACCCTACCGCGATTGATACGATCCAGATCATTAAAAAGAACAATTTAAGGGTCCCTGAAGACATCGCCGTTGTTGGCTTTAGCGACGACTATGTTTCTGCACTGATTGAACCGCCGCTGACCACAGTTGCCCAGCCAGTGAAAGAGATTGGGATCACGGCTGCGCAGCTGTTGTTCGATCAGATTAAGAAAGATTCTTCGCAATGGAAAACGCCGGTTAAGGTGCTCAAAACGAAATTAATCATCAGAAAATCTTCTTAAGATCAAAGCGGAAAAAATAAGTATGATCAGATTTGATAAACTACTTTATGGGCTTCCCATAATGCAGGAATTTCCAGTTTGCGGATCAATTTATTTAACACAGGGACTGGAACCACACCCTCTCTATTTTTATTTTGATCATGCAAACACTGATAGGGCACTTCTATATAGACTATGCTGATTTTAGCTTTGTAAGTAAGAAACAGGTCGATCAGCTGCATCCGCATCTGACTGGTGGTGTTGGTTGCATTCCAAACAAAAGATTCCTTTTTTCGCAAATACACTCTTGCCTGCTCCTTTGCTTCCTGTATTATCCGTCCATTCCCAGATTTATCCGTAGGCAATATTCCCCTCTTCACCCGTAGGTCATCTAATGAAATGATTGGCCAATCCTTGTAATGCTTTTTCACATGGGTATCCTTTCCTGCCCCTGGCAAACCGCACATCAAAATCACTTCTGCTGTGGGCGTTTCAAAGGGAACGTAATCCAGGTAAGCATCATCATTTGTCATGTAGTACATTTGTGCCTGATCTGACTCAAACTGCCTGTGGCTTCCCCAGCACTCCTTTTCTTTGCAGTATTCTTCAAAACAATCGATACGGTATAACATTTCTTCCTGATCCTCGCAAATACGCCCTAGCATATCCGCTTTTGCCAGCAAGCATAACCACTGTAAATTAACCTCCATGCTTGCTTTGACCATTGCTTTTAAGGGATCTGGTTTTTCAAACAACCAGATTGGTAAGCCATGATACTTGACTAAGCCCACAATTTGTTCGCGAATCGCAAAAGGTGCCGGTTCATTAACATACAACAGCTGTCTGGCAAACTGTGCTCCTTTTCGCGCATGTCCTTTTGAGGTAATGCTGCCATCATTTTCATGAATTGTAGTGCTGTATTTTTCTACATCATGCAGCAAAGCCGCAGCCCACAAAATTTCCTGATCCTGGGCAGAAAGCTGCTTAAAAGCGGGTTCATTCTGCAGCGCTTCTAATACCATCTGCGTATGAATAGCAACATCGCCCTCGGCATGATAACGAGGATCCTGTGGAACACCCTTCATTCTATATACCCAGTCAAAACGTTTTTCAAGTTCTGCCCATTGTTTGTTTTTACTAAAACTCCACATGACCACCTCCTTCATTTATTAGTGATGCGCGTTTCCAGTTCTTTATCCAATGTTCATTTGTTTTAACATGTCCTTTCCGCACATATTTAAATACATTTTGAGCAAAAGCGTTTACCTCGTAACCATTAGCATTCCGACTAACCACTCCTTCCATTGTTGTTTTTACTTCGTCTTGAACATCGTAAGGATTAAAGGTACCTGAACCATTCACCAATGCCAGCATCTCTTTTTCAAACTGCTGTTGATTTGCTGGTTTATGCTCTATTTTGAGGACTGGAACCGTGGGCAAATCTAGTAGACTGGCATAAAACACCGTCTCTTCCCAGCTTAGCCAGCGTTCCCGTTCTCGAATACCAAACACATAAAAATGATGCTCCAAATTACGGTATTCTATAGAATGGATTGCATACAGGTTTTCCATGAAGAACTCCAGCTCTCCAAGATCACGCTTAACGAGCTGCCAAAAACGACGGAGACTTTCTGTCCAGCGTGAGGTGGTTGGCGCTGCATGTGACCGGGCAAATACGCCATATTTGGATAGACAGTTATTCTCTCCATCCAATTTTTCAGTATGTATCAGTGTCGGTATTTGTTGTAAATATTTCCAATAATCGTGCTGTATCCGATCGTCGCTAGTTGTTCCCGGCGAAAACGGATAATGAAAAGTACGACCATATTTTTGTGAAATAGCCATATTGTAATCAATAAAATTTTAAAAAAGTAATTACTCCCTCCCCTGATGGGAAAGGTCATTTAACAGGATATGCGAAATGAAATTACATGGCTCAAGACTTAAACTTTTAATATATCGACAAATGTAAAAAACTAATGTGACTTTTTTTCTAGTATTTTTACACTATGAAAAACTTAAGCATCTTAACATCTACCGTGATTGTATTGGCATTTTCATCTTGCGGGATGAACAGCGATACTACAAAAAACAGTGCTGACACCACTTTAACTACTGTAGCTGCAGACAGCACAGTTGAAAAAGGCTTATTTGCAAAGATGTCAGTGAAAGACACCGTTAAGGCTGGCGAGCTGGTAGAACTGAAATTCACAGTGTACAACAATGCCGACACTGCCCAAAGTTTTTGCAAATGGCACACTCCTTTTGAGCCATTCATCAGTAAATACCTGGATGTAAAATCAGCTTCTGGTGAAGAAGTAAACTATAAAGCTGCGATGGCGAAACGAATGATGCCGCCACCGGCCAGCAGTTACATCGCTGTGAATTCTAAAGACAGTGTTTCTACTAAAGTTGATCTTTTAAAAGGATATGACATTTCAAAACCTGGTCAGTATACGATTACTTATGTGGGGCAAAATATGAGTGGATTGATGGTTAAAGACAGTATTTCTTTTGTTTACACGAAATAGTAGCAATTACCTTTAGGAATCATTTACTGTTTTAGTACTGCTGCACCGAAGGGATTATCTACTAACCATAGCCAAATCCCTTCCGTGTTTCTTTTCATCATACAGGCAGTATGGCCGTTCATCTTAACGATTTGGTTGTCTGGTGTTTTACCTATCATTTCCCATTCATCCAGCCAAAGTGATAAGTTTCCAATAGTGGTTACATGCGGTTTGGCTCCTTTAATTTCGGGTCCCAATGCGCATAAGTATTGCATTGCCTTTTCCATCTGTGTCCGCTCGCTTATTTCTTTACCATCTCTATCGATATAAACTCCTTCCGGATCAAAGCAGCTCATTGCCCCTTTCACATCTCTATTTTTTAGGCAATTACGAAAAAAAGCTACTGCTCCAATCTGCGTTTTTCTGTTAAATTCTTCCATTTTTATATTTCATTAATTGTGACACAAAAATCAGAGGAATCCGGGCCAAAAAAAATGACAATTGTTAGGAAATTAACTTCTTATCCGGCTTAAAGATTCTGGCTTTACACCAATATATGAGGCGATGTACTGAACTGGTACATGATTGATGAGGTCTGGTCTTTCGCACATCAATTTTGCGTAGCGTGCTTTCCCTTTTAATTTGCCAAAAGTCAGGATTCTTTCTTCTTTTTTCAACAAGGCAGACTTGAGACATTTCATTCCCAGGTCAATCCATTTTGGATCTTCCAAGGCCAATTCTTTAAAAGACGCTTCAGATATTTTACATACGAGACCATCAGTAATGCATTGGATACACTCGAAAGAAGGTGCCCCTTTCAATATACTGTACATTGAGGATGCAAACTCCCCTTGTGTTAAAAGATCGATGGTGACTTCCGTTCCACTTTCGGTGTTATAGAAGATACGTACGTAGCCCTCAAGGATGAAGAAATAATCGGTGGTAATTGTTCCTTCTTTAACCAGATAGTCCTTTTTCTTTTTATTATAAAAATGAAAATGCTTTTTGATAGCTGAAAAATCAGGGATTGTAAAATCCAGGTGGTTTTTAAATAACTTTAATAATAACTCATCCTGATCCGTTGAGATCTGTGGTTTGATCAATTCTGCGTGCTTCATTTCTGAAGCGAAGTTAAAATTCTTTCTCCTTTTCAGGGTCTGGAATTCATTTAATTAAAATCGGTTCGGGCTAAGCCCAAACCGATATTTTTATTTATGCTATGATCTGCTTTTATTTTTTCCTTTAACAGTTCTCATGATGCTGTACTCACTTAATCCATTTTGAATATATTCAATTTTATATTCTGATAGGAGTTGGGTAATGATCTGTCTGGTATCATTTTCATTTAGGCCGAGTTTCTCGCCAAGCTCTATTTCATTATAACGTCCATTACTTTCCTTGAAGGCATTAAAGTATTTATCTTTATGATTCATAATTTGATTGTTTTTTTACCGCGATCATCATGTGCGGACTAAAAGGTAAAAGGTTGCTATCGTTTTCAGTAAGCTGAATGAGTTCCAACAGGGGTTTTCTTTTTTTCATATCCAGGATATTCAAAAAATAGTCTTTATCCAGCCATATCATCCCCTCAACAGCGTAGGTATTGATATAGGTCAAATCCTGTTTCATAAATTCATCTTTTAATTCATTAGGTTTATGATAATAGGCTTCCGCCAGCAGCCAGGGAAAATCATCCGGAGGATTATGGATGCCGGTTGTGAGTTCCTCTATACACATATTGAAAAAGGTATTTTTATGGATTAATCCCTGTAAAAGCCCAACTAACGTTGATGCCGTATAGTTTATGGAAAATCCTAAAATAATGCCGCCCCTTTTTACAACCCGCCTGGCTTCAAGAATAGCTTTTTCTCTATCTATTTTTTTCTGTAGATGATAAAGCGGACCATGCAGAATTACGATATCAGCAAAATTATCAGGGAAATCTAAGTTCCTGGCTTCTCCCAAATGAACCGCATATTTGTTTTTTAATCTACTAGCTCTATCCCTGGCTATTTGAATGTGTTTAGGTACCGGCTCAATTAAGTATACTTCATGGCCTTTTTTGGCTAGCCATTCTGAATATTTACCTGTACCTCCACCAACATCAATTATTTTAGAAGGATGGGATGGAACATATTTTTCAATAAGTGTTTTAATTCTTTCAAATTCAAATATGCCCATACCTTTATTCAGTCTGGTTTCTTCGGATGCTTTATTATAAAAAACTTCTATATCTCTACTAATTAACTGTTTATTATTCATCTTGAATATTTTAACCTTTATCAAATTGCAGGGAATATTATTCATTTTGCAAATGTGATAAAGCAATTGATTTAGAAAATCAATCCTTGTGTTATTAAAAATTTTGGGTTGAAATTGATGCACATATTATACATTACATCTATAACCAGGAGGTTCTGATGCATTAAGTCTTCAAATAAAGCATATCACTTTATGGAAGGTTTGATAATATGTTAGCTAGCGTATAACAGATTTTAAAGGTAGAAATTAAGATTGATCAAACATAGCTGTTCAGTATCTTATTTATGTCGCTCACTGTCATGATATTGCCAAAGCACATTAATTATTTTCCATGAACCATTCAATTTTACGAGATGCAGGTAGTCAATCCATTCATCTGCGATGAGTTTCATTGAGGCCGTTTTGTCAGAAACGTCAAGAAACAGGACTTCCTTTTTAGGTATCTCAGGGAATTTATCTTTTTTCTTATTATAGCTTTCGGCTAAGAGTGTCATGGATTCAGCATTAGTTTCCCTCAGGTAATCTTTGCCTGTCTCTTTATCTTTCCAAAAAGTACGCTTCACCATTCTGGGGTGCAATGCACGCTCCATTTGTGCTGCATTAGGGGTATGCTGGGATTCAATATAGTCTAGAACAGCCACTTTTATCGCTACGCTATCTTGCTTTGTCTGACTGAAACAGCTAGAACTAATAGCTATTAGTGCGATAAAAAATAGGATGGAATTGATTTTGGATGGCCTTAACATTTGGATGCTAATTTTAATGAATACCCTAATATAAGTTTTTTTATTTGACCATACCGTAGCTAGAATATCATACAAATGATTTTATAATTCCTTTTACCCAAAACTCAGCTAAAGCTTTGGCACCCTCAGCATTGGGATGCAAATAAAAGACTCCATATTTTCCATCTTCCGGTTTAAACATTTTTTTATGGTGCTGCTGAAAAAAGCTAAAAACATCTTTACTGCCTAGATAAACCTTATTTGGGTGGCTCAGTTTGTACTCCGCAAATAAGGTTTCTATTTGCGGAAAGTAGCTGTTTAAGCGATCAAGTCCTTCCTGCATATATCCTGCATTATTGTGTGTATTTGGGCTATACCAAAGCGGATATTGCAGGACAAATTTAGCCTGAGGATATTTCTCCATCAAAGCATTGATCAGCCTATTCAAATTATCTTTGTATTGAGCGGCTTGGACCGGGGCGCCGTTTGGCCCGAACATAGCGCTATCATTTGTGCCCAGCATAATAGAGAACAATAAGAGTGCTGTTTTATCTTGTGCAAAACTATTGGCTGCCTGCACTACTTTTGGGAAATCAATGTTATTCTTAGGCAGAAAATCTACCGTAGTATGTCCACTAAACCCTTTATTACTAATATTCACAGCGCTAATGTCTTTACGTTGCCTCAATAACTCCGCAACATGTAGTGGTGTAGCCTCAGTTTTGGGATCTGCTAAAGCACCGCCTTCTGTGATGCTGTCTCCTATAAAAACAATATTGATTTGATGCTCCTTTTTTCCTGAAAAGGAAGTCAAAACAACGAGCAAAAGTAAACACGCATAGTTTAATATAGGTTTCATCATGTTATTTATGAGTTAATTTGTCCAAACAATGCTGCAATCCTGCGTTCGGCTTCTTTCAACGGAATCCCTGCATAATAGTCCTGAACAAAAGGATGATCAGGGTTTTGGTGAGGAATAACTTCTGGACGCTGATCGCCTTTTTTAGTTTCCACATTCATCGGAATTGAACCGCTAAATTCGTAGTCAGGAAGAAAATTTGACAACCATCCAAAGTACACCACTTCATGATTTTCATTGTTAAAATTCTCGCTGTAATCCAGAAAACTAGTTTCACTTAATGAAACCCATACGCCGTAATCCAATCCATTACAGTCTCCTATTACTTTTTGAGTCAACGTAACTCTTATAAAAAAATCAATCTGATCTGGGCGGTCAATCACGCAAAAATCTTCATTGAGTTCAGTTTGTCCATATTGTTTTTCCTCTTCGCTGAGTTCAGCATAACTGGAAGGGCATGGGAAAGCCAAAGCAGGCCATTCGTAATGTTCTTTGCTACATGATTGGCAAATGAAAGTATTTAAAGCATCCATAATCGCTTTAAAATTAATTTTTTCGGTCTATATACCAAAGAACCGAGCTCTTTTTACATCGCTTATTTAAAATTCTTACATCCCTAATGAATGATTATCGCTCCATTTTTAAGGATGATGATTTATTTTCTTCCATTCTTAGAATTTTCTATTTCAGCCTTTAACAGCATTCGTTGTACCATTCTGTTGATTAAAGATAAAGTTAACACTTGGATGCTCCGCCCCAAATAAACACTCAGCAGTTAATTATTCCTATGATCAAAACAAGTTAAAATTATGATTAGTTTAGTTCCTATGAAAATAGAAGTTCACCAAACTGACGCGGTAAAAATTGTGGAAGTAATTTCGGATGTTATTATAGTGACCAATGCCGAAGAAGGTCTGCAATTGATGGTTGATTTATACTATCAGGACTTTGACAAAATCATCATTCCAGAGCAAAGTATTACCCCTGCTTTTTTTGATCTGAAAACGGGAATCGCCGGAGAAATCCTGCAAAAGTTTTCTAATTACAGGGTACGATTGGTCATAGTTGGTGATTTCACTAAATATCCAGGACAACGTATTCAGGAGTTCATCTACGAAAGCAACAAAGGCAGGCAGGTCAATTTTCTGGGTACAGTTGAAGAAGCGATTGAACGATTGTCTAAATAAGCGCTTTTTCTTTGCCTCTATTTGCACCATTTTTTTAGTTTAGCCATTAAGTCTTCCAGACGAATAGGTTTAGCCATATAATCGTCCATCCCCACATCTAAACAATCTTGTTCATCCCCTTTTAGGGCATTGGCAGTTAAAGCAATAATAACAGGCTGCTTAAATTGCTTTTTTCTGATCAGTTGAGTTGCTACTAATCCGTCCATCACAGGCATATGCACGTCCATTAAAACCACGTCATAATCTTTTTTATGAATAGCCTCAATAACCTCTTCTCCATTTCTTACCAGGTCTGGTTGATAACCCAATCGATTAAGAATATTAACGATTACCAATTGGTTTGGTAATTTATCCTCGGCAATCAGCAATGAACAAGGGAAGTTTGCTGAAAAATCAGCCGACAATTTGTTTTGAGATAACCGTTCTTTTACCTCTTCATGCTTTCTTATTTGCAATGCATTTGAGACTTGTTCAGCAAGGATATGTTGACGGATGGGCTTTGTAATCACTGAACAAAACAACGCATACTGACGCTCTTCAAAGTCTTCTCCAATAGAACTGAGCAGAAGAATCGGAATTAATGGATAGCGCATCTTCATCAACTTGGCCAACATGACACCATCCATTCCAGGCATTTGCAGATCTGTAATCATTAAATCAATTCCAGGATCAAGCGACAGCATTGTCAATGCCTGTTTAGCCGAACTAGCAGGTATAGGTTGTAATTTCCAATACTCAAGCTGCTTATTTAAGGTGCTCAGACTCGTCGCATTATCATCAACTACCATTATCTTTTTGCCAGCATGGTCATTCATGATGTAATTGGTGGATGGCAAGGGTAACTTAGTTTCAGTTGGCGTCAGCACCATAAATGAGAAGGTCGAGCCCTGATCCAGCTCACTCTCTACATTAATTTCGCCACCCATAAGTTTGACCAGCTTTTCTGAGATTGCAAGGCCTAATCCAGTACCACCATACTTACGGGTTGTAGAAGAATCAACTTGTGTAAAAGAGTTAAACAGATTACCTAATTTATCCGCTGCTATTCCTATACCTGTATCACGTACTACAAATTTCAGTTCGAACTGTCCATTCTGTAAAATACTCCCCATAGAAACGGTTACAAAAACCTCCCCCTGCTCAGTAAATTTCATAGCGTTTCCAACCAAATTAATCAATACCTGCCGCAGGCGCAGCTGATCACCAACAATCTGGGAGGGAACTTCTTCGTCGATATGATATATTAAATCCAACTGAAGTTCAGCAGATTTAATTGCAAATATGTCAAGAACATCTTCGATACACTTCCGCAAATTAAAATCTTCAGACACTAATTCCATATTTCCTGATTCTATTTTAGAGAAGTCCAGTATATCGTTGATCACATTTATCAATGATTCGCCACAATTAGCAATCACATCCGTAAACATATATTGTTCTTTATTCAAATCAGTTTCCTTTAAAAGCATCGCCATTCCCATTACCCCATTCATTGGCGTGCGGATCTCATGGCTCATATTAGCTAGAAAGACACTTTTGGCCTGATTGGCCCGATCGGCTTCTGCCCTGGCTTTTTCCAATTCTAAATTCGCTTCTTTAAGCTTTTCGTTGGCTTTTTCCAATACTTCTTCATTCTGTTTCCGAACTGATGATAGTTGAGCTTCTTTTTGCAGTTCAGCCATTCCTAAGGTCTGGACAATCTGCCTTTCATTTGATTTTCTTAGTAAGTAGGCCCATAACCCACAGATAAAAAAGATCATAGCGGACAGCAATATATGAATTACAAAAGTTTGAAAATCAAAATAATCCAACTGTGTAAAATAGATTCCGGTTACCCCGCTATTTTGCAAATAGCCAAATAACGCATGATGAACCATCACCACGATTAGCATAGGTATCTGTAATTTCCATTTCTCGTAGGTGATTAACAGTGTGCTGCCAATAAAGGCAAAGAAATGCATTTCAAATAGTCCATGCATCTGATAAATATACTGGGCCATAAAAATACCCAGCACAGCGCTTAAAACGTATTGATAAAGATCAGATGATGGTAAAAGATACTTCACGGAATAATAAGCCAGTAAAGAAAGACCACCTACTCCAAATGCAATTAACCAGGTATCATAAAACTGCGCAAAGATTAGCCCAAGTATAAAATATCCCCATAAAAAATAATTCATTAAATGATCCGTTCTTTCCTTCACTCCCAAAAAAAGCAAGCGGTTTTGGCGATCAGAATTAGTGATATGGGGGTTAGAAATCATTACTTAAATTATTTACAGTCTGGCAAGGTGCAACCATAGGACTTTAGTGCTGCCTGACTGAAAACCAAGCCAGTTTGTTTCTTCAATAAACCATTCAGTGCTATTTTTGCGAAACTGGTTTTTTCATCTGTACAATAACGAGTGGTGTTATAGTTCCCTCTATAATATAAATGCTGAGCCGGATCTAGTAAAACTGCCTGAGGGGTAGAATACACACCACAAGTTTCGGCAAGGCTTTTATCAAATAAAACAGGGATTTGGAGACCAAACTTATCTTGGATGGTTTCTTGAGTAAAAGATTTAGGACTCAATACCACTACTCTAAAATCAATACGGTTGCCATATTCTTTAACCAGGGATTTAAAATGCTTCATATTAAATCTTGAACAAGGGCAGTCTGGATTAAAAAAATGTAGAAAAATTGGTTTACCATGGTTATTGTTCAAAGCTTGGTTAACGATCAAACTTCCTGTCTCCATTGATTTATAGTTTTTAGGAATTGGCGTTGGCAATTGGTAGATGATATCGTTGTACCAGAATAGATACCCAATGAGAGTAAACAAAAATATTAACCAGAAAAATACGAGCGCTTTTTTCATATTGAAATACAAAATAATATTAGGTTGTATTTGTAAGTCCAATAACGGCATTTATTATATTAAACGGAAGTAAATATCAAACATATTTGCTGTTTCAGGCTCAAAATCACCTCCAATACTATCGTAAGTCACAAAAGTTAAAGGACATAAAAAAGCCTCTAGGATATCTAGAGGTTAAATTCATGGCTCATTAGCCTCCTTATCCACTTGGGATTAATACACAATTAGTTGCTATACATATTATTTCTGCCCTTCTTTACTTTTAAAGTCTGTGATGGTCTTTCCATCATAACGATACACTCCCTTCAAACCACCAAACCAGATACTTCTGTCATATGCTTCTAAAATCCCAAAGATCATTGGCTTATTTGTTATTTCAGTTACAGTTGGCTTTTTACTGGACAAGGATTTCTCATCATAACGCGAAAGTACCCATTCTGTGGTATTAGCCCGATTATCGGAAAGTAGGCTATTTATGTCATTTGCGCTTTTTGAACTGGTCCAAATATTGCCTTTTTTATCTTCGTAAACATAACCAACAAACTTCCTGGTAAAATTGGTGAATATTTTGCCGTCATAGTGCCAAAGGCCATCATTGCCCCCGAGCCAGATATTGCCATTTTTATCTTTGATGATCGAGCGAACATTCTCAAAAGGTTTTCCGTCTTTATTGAGGATCTTAGTCAATCTTTTTCCATCATAAACGCGAGCATAGCCCCTTGTACCAAACCAAAGTTTTCCTGTTTTGTCTTCAATGATCGCATTGACATCATTATGCGTCCAATGACCTTCTGGAAGCGGTTGTTGGTAAAATGACACGTGGGTGGAATCCGTATTAGCAGAGACCACTCCTTCTTGCATTTTAAAATTCCGAAAGGATTTCCCATCATAACGGCTTGCTCCGCCTTCAGTACCGAACCAAATATTACCAATTTTATCCTTATAAATATGAGTAACACGATCATTAGCAAGCCCATCCTTTGTGGTAAAATTGCGAAAAGATAGTCCATCGTAATAGTAAACACCTGAGCCAACAGAAGCGAACCAAAAATTCCCCTTTCTATCTTCTAAAACAGAAAAAAAGCGCGCTGGGCTCACTTTATTTGTAATATTGGTAAAAGACTTTCCATCGTATTTAAAAACTCCCTCCCATGAAGCCATCCAAATGTTGCCCTTTCTATCTTGCTTGATCGTACGAACAATACTCCTAGGTCCATAGGAAGTAGTGGATATATCTTTAGTTTCAACGACATCTTTAGCGCCCTTTCTTTGCTGAGCCTGTACAGGGAAATGAATTACTCCTGCCAGAATGATCAGCAGGTTGTAAAAAACGTTTCTTTGATTTTTCATATGCTATAAAAATTAATTCAGCGAATCTACTTTGATCTTTTCCGGCTGGAGAGATCTGGATTGTAAATAAAAATGTAACCTTTGTAAATAAAAAATTGACAATATGGATGTTAGCAGAAATCTCAGCGCCGGAAAACACAAGTACCTTTTTGAATTGATACTACTCTTGTTTATCTGTGCAATCTGCGCGGCTTTCACCATATCTGACAATGACGATTTCAATATCGCCAGGCGGGAAGTTTTACTACGCAGGATCGGGCATGAGCTACTTCTTCAATCGGGCGATAGTACATCAAGGGTGCTCCCGGTAAAAAAGATCGCAGAAAATGAATACCAAATCCGGTTTGAGGATGAGCTTACTTTTCAACCGGATTCTCTGGTGAATACGACCCTGCGTTTATTGGCAAAAGACCCCTTCACAGGTGACTACGTTGTTAATGTGCTGAACTGCGGCAACTCCAGTGTAGCCTATGGGTACGCTGTATCCAAAAATAAAAAAGATGATATTGTGGCATGCCTAGGGAGAAAGCAACCCAGAGCATGTTACATGATCAATGTTAAGTTCAAATCAACGGGCATACATATGACAAATAATGGGTATCTTCTAGGCAGCCTCCCATTTTTAGCAATTTTTGGTTTTATATTTTTGAGATCGTTTAAGCCAGGAAAAGCCTTCACTGAGCATCAGCAGACAGACATGTTAACTTTAGGTGCGGTATTGTTCGATGCGAAAAATCGGAAGCTCATTATAAACGGAAAAACAATAGACTTAACAGGAACTGAAACACGTGTACTGCGCATTTTCGCGCTATCTCCTAATGAGACTATAGAAAGAAGCCGTTTACAAAAAGAGATCTGGGAAGATGAAGGTGTTATTGTAGGCCGCAGTCTGGATATGTTCATTTCAAAACTTAGGAAAAAACTGGAATTTGATCCGAACATCAACATTGTTGTGATACGTGGCAAAGGATATAAGCTTGAAATCACCACGAATGTGGGATAATTAAAGGATTATATCCACCCTGGACCAAACTCCTAAAATCTTTCTTTTTAGTCTATTCTATTTACCAATAATTACTTTACGGTGTGCGATTCCCCATTCTGCCAGGTTATTGATAATGGTCTTTAATGTCATTCCATATGCTGTTAATTGATATTGAACAGCTATAGGCTGAGTATCTAATACAGTTCGCGTGATCAGTTTATTGACCTCCAGCTCTTTTAATTCTTTACTCAACATTTTGTTTGATATGCCCGGTACATCATTCAGAATGTCAGAAAACCTTCTTTTGTTATAATAGCAAATGGACGAGATGATGGAGATTTTCCATTTCCCGTTTAAGATGTCCATTGCATCGTGGACAGCCATAATCTCTCTTTTGTGCCCTAATTGGCATTCATTTTCAGTCATAAGTTACTTTGTTACCCGAAAGTTACTGTTACTTTTCGTTACAAAGTAACCTAAATAATTTTACCTATTCTAACTTTGCTCCATAAACATTTAAAAATCTAATCATGGACTTTACAAATAAAAACGTCGTTATTACAGGTGGAACTACAGGAATAGGCTTAGCAACGGCAAAAGCATTCATCAGCGCAGGTGCAAACGTTTGGATCACAGGCAGAAATACCGAAAATCTACAAAAAGCAGCTGCAGAAATAAACAGCCAGAAATTGTTTACTGTAGTATCCGATACTTCAAAACTGGAGGATATTTTGATTCTGGAAAAAGCAGTTGCAGATCATGAAAACAAATTAGACGTACTTTTCCTTAATGCAGGTATTGCGGCGTTTGAACCAATAGAAAAAGTAACTGAGGCAAGTTTTGACGCACAATTCAACACCAATGTCAAGGGACATTTCTTCACATTGCAAAAATTACTTCCCTACCTAGCAGATGGAGCAGCAGTAGTATTTACTTCCTCAACGGTTGCCACAGCTGCAAATTCGGGAGCTAGCGTGTATTCAGCAACCAAAGGAGCATTGAATAAAATTGCTCAGATTGCAGCCAATGAATTAGCGGGAAGAAAAATTCGTGTAAACATCGTTAGCCCTGGACCTATTTTAACCCCTGGTTTAGAAAATGCTGTACCATCAGAAGCAAAAGAATTTTTGGCTAGTGCAACCGCTCTGCAACGACTTGGTGCTCCTGATGAAATTGCAAAAACAGTTTTATTCCTGGCTTCCGATGCAGCAAGTTTCATTACAGGAACAGAGATCATTGCAGATGGTGGTTACCTGAACTACGCATTAAAATAATCCATAATATCATTATCCATTTACTTTGCCCTTGATGATTCTACAAAATTAAAGTGAGTCAAAACAAAAAGGAAGCATTACTACCTGCTTTAAAGGGATTCCTCAAAGGCACATGACAATTGCAGACATCAAAATGAAAAAAGACGTTTTTCTTTTCAGAAAAACGTCTTTTTTAAGCATTGGGTCATGATGTACTTGAACCATTTCCAATCTGATTTAGTTTTAATCGCCGATCTAGCTAGGAAACAGGCTTACTTAATCCCTAAAAGATCAAATAGTTCCTCTTTCTTGTTTAATGCAACAGAAATAGATTTGCCATTAACAAGCTCTACCATATTTCCATTCACACTGCTTACTGAGTCAAGATTCAGGATAAATGAACGCTGAATTCTAAAAAACTTTGGCAAAGACAAGATTTCCTCCATAGACTTGAGCGTTGCTTGTGTGCTGTAAATACCTGAAGAAATAACAATTTTTAAATAATCACCCTGGGCTTCAACGTATAAGATTTCTTCCAATAAAATCTTAATTAGCTTCCCTTCTGATTTTATAAAGATTCGATCATTATTTATCTGTTGCAGAGCAGATGACCGTTTTAACTCCAAATAGTCCTTAGCCCTATTAACGGCTTTTAAAAAACGATCAAACCTCACCGGTTTAACCAGATAATCAGTTGCCCCTGTCTCAAAACCATCTAATGCAAAATCCCGGTAAGCCGTAATAAATATCACCACCATAGAATTACCCAGCGCACGTACAAGCTCTAAACCATTCATCTTAGGCATTTCTATATCGCTGAAAACGATATCAACAGGCTGATCTTTTACGAATAAAAGCGCATCAACAGGATCTTCAAACGTGGCCAGAACGTTCAGAAAAGGAACCGCTTTAACAAAAGATTCCACCACATCCCTGGCCAGAGGTTCATCGTCAATAATGACACAATTTAATTTTTCCATTAATTTTTTAGCGCTAATTTTAGTGATACTTTAAAACATCCTCCGAGATTTTGAATTTGCAATTCATACTTATCCGGATACAATAGCTGCAATCGTTTCCGGGAATTCTCTAGACCGATTCCACCAAAATCTACCGCATTCCTAGCATCATCAATATCATTTTCGACATCAAAATAAAAACATCCATCTTCAATCTTTATATATAGATTCAGTAAGGAACCAGTTTTGGACTTCAGCCCATATTTAAAAGCATTTTCTATAAAAGTAAAAGTTAAAAGCGGTGCAATATACAATCCTGAGCATTCCTCCTCAGTAGGAAACTCAAATCGAATATTTTTGCTTCCTGAATACCTCATTTTCTCTAGCTCCACATAATTTTTAATAAATTCCAGCTCCTTACTGAAAGGAACTTTTTCCGTATTGGATTCATATAAGGTATAGCTCATCATATCGGAAAGATTCAAAACAACTTCCGGAACCAGATCATCCTTCTTAAGACTTAAACTGTACAGATTATTCAACGTATTAAAAAGAAAATGCGGGTTGAGCTGGGCCTTCAGAAAGTCCTTTTCAATATTGATATTCTGAATCTCCAACGCTGCTTTTTGTCTCTGGACATTTAACGTTCTGTTATAAAGCCTAGAGATCTCAAAGAGAATTTTGACAATAAAAAACGGTGCCAAAATAGAAATAATAATAATGGCCTGGGAGACCATTCTTTTTACTGATATAGCCTGAAAAAAAGTCTGACTTGCAGCCCCTGCGATCGCCCCTTTCAACTCGCCATCTAAAATTTCGAAACCAAGTGAATGGTATGCAATGGAAAAAAAGTAAGTAACTAAAAGCCAGATCACAACAAATACTGGAAATGTAATGATGATCAATAAAATAGCGGTACCTAACCTCACTTTAAAAATCTTGGGTAAGGCAACATAAAAAAACAAATAAAAAACAACCATGTTCACAATGGTCATCCTTAACGTTAATATAAAACTGTTAAAGTAAGTCAGGTGATAGGCGATTCTGTAACTCAGGAATAAAAGTGCTGCGAAGCTCAACCACATCAAACTATGAAACAAAAACCGCTTCCTTTTAGTATAGAATTCATCAAAATCAAACGCTCCAATCCTGTCTGTAAAGTATGCTGAGAAAACCTGTTTATTCTGCATTTGTATCTTTTAAAGCAAACCAAAGATAGTTTTTTGGTTTGCTGATTATTTTTCAATTATAAAATTCTGATGATAGCGTTCATAATATTGATGGTGTTGTGTCCCAAAATAGGATAAATTAGATTACCGGAGAATTTTCTAAGTACACCAACGCTTAATGATGAAATTAAAGCCAGATAAACAATCGTCATTAGATCAAATTTAAATTCGTAATTCGTTGTTAAAAATACTCCGTGAGCCACTCCAAATAAAACAGTGACCATAATAAATCCCCAACCAAACTTTATCCCTTTAAAAGTCCATTTTGGTGGAAATGCTTTTTCCAGCAGCCATAAACCGATCCCTCTAAATGCAAGTTCTTCCGTTAGTCCAGGTAGTGTTGCCTGAAAAGCAAAGGTTTCCAAATCAAAAGCCCCTCCCTTTGGGAATAAAATCATCTTAAAAATGAAATCAAAAAATAAAAACCCAAAGAAGAACAAAAGACCAATAATCACCTGCTTTTTAGCATTCGTTTTTGTCGTAAAACCAATTTCCAGCCTGTTGGATTTTGATACAGCATAAATGATCGCTAAAGACATGGCCAGACTTAAGATCTTTCCAATCCAGGAAAACTTAAGTCCCATAAATTCCATGCTTATGTACTGTCTGGACAGTTGCTGAATATAACAGTCTGCTAAAAAATACAAGATAAAGAAGCCTAAATACTTTAACTGGCTTTTTTCTGATTTGATAAATGCGATAAGCATGATTGGCAGGAGGATTAGAATCCAAATAAGTGGTGTTAGTAGTGACATATCTTTTATATTTTTATCAAAACTATACAGCCTTAAACCAGATTAAAATTCTACCGATGAAAACCAGTCTTTTGCCGATGAAACTCGAGTATTGGAAGGTTAGAGCGAAATAGTCAGACGAAACCCACCAATTAATTCGAAAAGATCCGGGATCTTCTCTCAGTTCTCCAGCTTGTCACAAAAAAACCAACCCAATTAGCATACCATTACGTCTACGGTACAGTTTTCGTAAAGAACTAACCTAAAAATTGTGACTGATAATTAGCAACGAAAAACCCATCTTCTTTTTAGAAAAATGGGTTTCTAGGCAGTGGCCAGAACTTGGCGGTTCTTTAACCATTTCTTATCTGATTGATGCCTAATCGCGAATTTGGCTAAAAAACAGCCTAACATTATACCCTCTTGAAAAGAAAAATTAACTAATTATTGTGCTTGTTCAGTTATTTTACGCACGATATTATCGAGTTTGACAGCTGCTTGTTCCAGCAGATCGATGATGCCAGTAAAAGACGGATCGTCCTTGTTTTCTTTGGCTAGCTTAACAAGGCCCAGTATATTGGCAAGTGGCCCCCTTACTTCATGAGATTGTATCCATGATATTTTTTTAAGCTGCTCGTTTTGCTTTTCAATCATCTTCATCTGCATGTTTTGCTTAGCCTGTATTTTTTTTTGCTCAGTTATATCGACAAAATAAACGGCGAGGCCATCTTTTTTGGGATATACATGCATTGACCCCCAAACGCCAAGGGCAGTATAACATTCTTCAAAATGTACACTTACTTTTTCCTTTAACGCACGTTCATATTCCTGGTAAAACCTCCCCTCTCTTGATCGGGGAAAAAATTCCCAAAGGTTTTTTCCCAACAAATCGGCTCTTTTACAGTTTAAGATCCGCTCTGCCTCTTTGTTGATATATGTTATCTCCCAATGTTGATTCATGGCATAAAATCCATCGGTAATACTTTCCAGGATATCGTTGATCTCTATATTTTTTTCCTTTAATGCATTTTCAGCCTTTACCTTCTGGTCAATATCTATAGCCATTACTATCCTGGCATCCCTGTTCTGAAAAATATTGCTGTGTCCATAGATATGAACATAAAATTCTTCTCCATTTTTTCTGATATGCTTCCATACCCCATAATCGAAATAAGTGGTCTTGATCTGCTGAATGGCCGATTTGAAACGTTCGGCTTCTTCCGCCGACCTGATTTGTAAGGCTTTCATGGTAAGAAACTCTTCTCTTTGATATCCGTACTGGTTTAATGCAGCAGCATTGACCGCTAAAAATTCATAGGTATGAAGATCGAAAATATACATTGGGGCAGGGCTTTCCTCAAAAATTCGTTTGAAATTGGCCGCCTCTGCATCATCTGAACTAATCTGGGTAGGGATATTCTCCATGGTTTAATAGTTGATAGGGGAAATCAATTTAGTAAAAAAAACAGCATTTAAGCATCGCTCATTAATTCCAAAGAATCGTTCAGTTCTTCAAGTTCGATGTGGAAGATTTCTATATTCCCGATACCCCTATAAATTCAATTCTCTAGTATAAACCCAGCAGAAATAATCTCAGCAAAGACGTAGTAGATGATGACCCAGAGAAATTAAGAATTGACCAGCTCGGCAACTAAGCGCAAGAAAGAATTATCTTTACTATTCCTGTTGACGAAAAAACAAATGGATTAACAATTCAAAAATGAGAAAATTAATTGTATCAAGCTTAGTATTACTGTCTAGCTTTGCTTCCTGTCAGCAAAAACAATCACCAGGTACAACTACTAAAAGTCAGGAAATGATGGATCAGAAAATGCTGGATATTTACAAACAGGTGAAGACATACGATTACAATCCATTGTACGAGGTAGTGTTTAGTCAGGATGCCTGTGGCTATGAAATTATAATCAATGGCCTACCCTTGCACCGCTATTTACTATTGGGTAGCGCCAATGAGCAACACATTCCGATTAATGATCATATATTGACGAGTGGAAAACAGGAGATGATCATACGCCTGTTTCCGCCTCAGCTTTCAGACCAACGCTGGTCTCCAACACTTGTGGATGCTTCTAAGTTTAAGATTAAAGTGATTCATCACAGCGCTGATAATGCTACAGAAAACTATAAACAGGTTTTTGAATTCAGTACCGCTAATAAACCGGGAACAGAAAAATTCCTGGGCAGTGGGCAAAAGGTTTTTGAATTTAAAGGTTATTTCGATGCAGAGGTTCCTTATCAGTTAAAGGGCTGGAGAAATTCCGAAGACTTGAGTAAAGAGGATCAGGATAAGTTGTTGAAAGAAGCGATTGCAGCTTATAACAATTTCAGAAATATACTGATAAAAAAAAACGTGAATGCTTATGCATCATTGATGTATGAAAAAGAGGTGGAACTCGCAAAAGCTTTTTACTGGAATACTCCCGCAGATGCCAAAGAACGCTGGGAAGAAATGAGCGGTAAAGTCCGTGAAAAGAGAGATATTTTACCGCTGAAAGATTTTAAAATGGTGTTATACGCAGGTGGAAAAGTGCTTACATTACAACCAACGAGCGAAATGTACAAAGATTACTTTTCTGCCATTCATGCCCAGACCGAGGATGATGATATTCAGGTTTCATTCATGCTTCATAAAAAGGCGGGTAGTAGTGAACTGACACCTATACGGTAACATTCTCTTATAGTCCGCCGCAATCAAAGCAATTTTTCAAATTAGTAACCTACAGGAACCATGGCCATACACGTTGCAATTACGCGCAGAATCCTTCCCGGGAAAGAACAGGAATTCAAAGAATCCCTGCGGAATTTTCTAGGGCAATCTTTTATCCACGAAGGCGTACAGGGGGCAGCAATCATTTCCTCTTTCCCAGGAGCAGACAATAACGAAATAGGAATCTTAAGAACTTTTAAAGACGAAAAAGAACGTGATGAATTTTATAATTCTGAGCAGTTCAACAGGTGGGAAGCCTATGCTTCCACCCTAACTGAACCAGCCGTCTATAGGCAGCTAACCGGTTTGGAGGCATGGTTTCGTTCCTCAACTCCACCGCCAAGATGGAAGATGGCAATTGCAACGTTATGCGGTGTATTTCCAACGAGCCTTTTCCTGTTTTACGCTACTGGCTGGCTACTAATGGACTTACCCGCTCCATTCAGATTACTCATAACCGCCACACTCATGGTCGGGGTATTGACATGGATAGTGATGCCAATGGTTACCAAAATTCTAAAAGCCTGGCTAACTATTCGTAATCCACATTAATTTTCGATAATCCAATGCTTCATTTCCGCTATAAATGGCTATCATCAACAAAGAAAGGTATAGCAGATGAGAAGATAGCCGGGAGGAATATTTGTCTGCTGTTATGAACATGGCCCCGACCACAAAGTCCGACCTGAATAAACTAAAAAAGCAGCCAGATTAACCTGCTTTTAAAGTCAAAAATTCCATAAGGTGCTGTTCCAGCAATTCGGTATTGTAAGTACCGTCTGTAGTATGGTCTGTAATCTCAAGGTTATTGTCACCCACTGTAATCGTGTATGCATTTCCGTCAATAATTTCGGGAAAACTGATATTCACAATATCAGCTACATGGGCAAATTCCACAGCCAGATTGCTGCCAAGTTGCTCATTCACGTAAGCAGGAAATTCCGTTTTTAAAAGGTCAAATAAACTTTCAGGATTTAAAGGTTGTACATTGTCTATTGTTATCATACGTTTTTCTATAAGACTTCCAATAATGGTGCCCCGAAATCAAAAGCAGTTCATTCAGCCACCAGGGGTACATCATAGCTATCGGCTTCCAAAATAGTGTACGATTTCGACTAACTATTTCAGGTGGCAGGTATTTATCCTATAAAACACAGCGCGTTATTCAAGAAGAAATATTTAAAATGCTTAACCCCATACAGCTCATCCAGAAATCACACGCAAAATATAGGACAAAAAAAAACACCTGCAAAAGGCAGGTGATTCATCAATTATGAAGGAAATCTAATTAGCTGATTTTAACATTAATTGCGTTCAAGCCTTTTTTACCTTGCTCGATGTCATAGCTTACTGAATCATTCTCACGAATGTTGTCCATTAAACCAGAAGAATGAACAAAGATTTCGCTATCACCATTAGCTGGCACGATAAATCCAAAACCTTTTGTCTCATTGAAAAATTTTACTGTTCCTTGTTGCATTATATTATATTTTAATTACCCAAAGATAGTTATTTTTTTGACAAAAAGAATTTTATTTTAAAAATAAAAGAATTATAAAATTTTATTTTACCAAATAAATCAGGAACAAAATATTTTTTCGGCAAAAAAAGCATCCAGATTTCAGATTAAGATGCTTAAATGACTCCTTTGTAATTGTGCCGATGTTATTATGGTAATAGGTTCAGCATGACTTGTCTCACAATGCAAGTTCACCTACAAACACCACTACTATAAAAACCTACTATACAATATCTTAAGGTAAAAATACACGTTTTTTTGTCGTAAATCCCCCCTGTAATTTTCCTTAGCAACAACCATCTTTACTGGTAAATCAGTCAATTGTATAACCAGAGTATAGCATCATGAATACCCAACCTTCCGCCAAACTCGATATTTATATCAACTACCCCGGGCATTGCGAAAAAGCATTCCAGTTTTATGAGCAGCATTTAGGGGGGAAAATACATATGATGCTGCCTCACGAACTACCACCACCTAATTTTCCGAAGGAATGGAAGAACCCGATCCTCCACGCAGTCATCGAAATAGGTGGCACCAAAGTGAGAGGCGCGGACATCCCTCATGCTGAACCCATGCGTAGTGCCTACCTGACCCTGGTTATTGAGACACCGGAAGAAGCGGAACATCTCTACAGCTTATTGTCTAGTGAAGGCGAAGTGTTTATGAAAATGGAGAAAACTTTCTTCGCGAACCGATTTGCCATGCTCCGCGATAAATTCGGGACTTCCTGGATGCTGCTCAATGAAAATTAAGTAGGGCTTCACTATGTATCTTTATGCTGTTTTCATTGCAGACATAACTACAAAATTATTGTACTTATAAATACAGTCTATTTGTGAGAATCCTGCGTTTTCAAGCATTTGCAATTGTGTTTCAAGTTTGGAAAATTTATCCAGTTTAATCCGTTCAAAAGCCCTATCGATAGCCTGCCGATCAAGACCAGAATTCAGCACAGTCTCTTTCCAGTTTGATTTATAATAGTTGTCAAACCAAGGGGTACGTCCTTCAACCTGATCCGCATTGATGAATACCCCACCAGTATTAAGTGCTTTAAAAACAGATTGATAAAGTGTTGCTTTCTGTTCATCTTCCAGATGGTGAATAGCCAATGCTGAAATGATGAGGTCATACTTTTTAGAAATCGGCCCAATTGAAAAATCATATTCCAGGAACTCAAAATTATTCAACCCATTAAAGCGCTTTTTCGCAACAGAAAGCATTTCTGTGGAAATATCAATTAAGGTGAAATGCAGATCGTTTCTTTGCTCGTAGATAAACTGTGAGAAAAGGCCAGTTCCGGCCCCGATATCCAAGACATTTTTTGCTGTAGATAATGTATCGATGATGGGCAAGCAACTGGTATAGAAATCATCGAAACATGGAATCAGTTGTTTTCTCTGCTCGTCATATTGTTTAGATATACTGTTGAATTGTTCTTTAATATTGTCCATACTAATTACCTTTTGCTGTAAACGATTATTGATGCTTTGGCCAATACATTTTGATTGGCTATAAATCCGACTAATGCTGGACTAGCATTTTTATCCAAACCCAAATTTACTTTATTCAATGCATACACAGTGATCATGTAGGAATGAGGCTTATCATTTTCAGGTGGACAAGGCCCTCCATAGCCAGTAGTTCCAAAATCAGTTAAACTTTGTATTGCCTTTTTAGGCGCCAATTGCTTTTCCAGATTCCCTGCCCCTTGTTTTAACTCAGCTACGTTAGCTGGAATATCAAAAACAACCCAGTGCCACCAACCGCTACCTGTTGGGGCATCAAGGTCATACATTGTTACCGCAAAGCTTTTTGTTTCAGAAGGTGCGAAGCTCCAGGATAATTCAGGAGAAGTATTCTCCCCATTGCAACCAAATGTACCGGCCATGAACTTTCCTGTGAATTGGCCGGCCAGATCCTTGCTTGTAAGCGTGAAGTTTTGCGAAAAGACTTGGTAGGAGCCTAATACCAAGCATATTGTCGTTATCAGTTTTTTGTTTATCATCTTACAAAAATCTGCCATGATAAGGATATACTATAGTGAATTCAGCTCAAAGCATAGTGTTTTTAGTTCAGTTTCTAATTTTAGACTGATAAATAGTGGGAGACAAACCGAACCTTTTTTTAAAAGCCGCTGCAAAATTTGACGCATTATCGTATCCCAATTGAAGGTAAATCTCATTAACAGAAGCCCCTCCTTTCAATTGATGTTGTGCAGTATCCAGCTTTCTTTCTCTGATATACTTTCCAGGTGAAACGTTATACTCTTTTTTAAAATCACGTTTAAACGTAGCAAGACTGCGATTGGCGAGAAATGCCAACTCAGTCAGGGTTAGATTTTTTATTATATTTGTCTCCACGATTTCTCTCAGTCTGTTTGTATTGTCTGATACCCCTGACATAAATATCTGGAAAAGTTGCTTAGGAAAGCTTTCCATCAGAACCAGAAAAAGTTCTTCCAATTTATGCAATAACAAAGCTGAAGATATTGGCAACCCCTTCTTAATCAATTTAATTAATCCATTGATATATTCTGTAATATATAATGTTTGCTGAAATTTTAAAAAAGCATCTTTTCCGGCTGTTCCATTCAGATGTTGAGGACCTAGCTCCTTAATTAGGTGTTTTTCTATGAACGCTTGTCCGAGTTGTGCAGGAAAGAATACAACTAAACTGCTATATTTTTCAGTATTTAGTTTTCTTTCAGCTATAATCGCATTTCCATTTGGGATCAATACAGCTTCCTGCTCACCGATAAAGGTACATTCAGCCCCACGGTACAGTTCTTTTTGCCCACTTAGGATAAAACTTATAGCGCACTTATTAAAGGTTATCAGGTTTCTTCCAAGAGGTTTAAATTCATTGTAATACACAAAAGAAATATCTTTTGTGGTCAACTTCTGGTGACTAGCTAAAATTTCGGGTACTTGGATATTTACCATTATTACATTTTATAATTCAACAAAGATAAAATGAATTGCAGATATACACTTACAGTTAAAAAACAGAATGAGTTCTATCTATTCTGGATTAAGGTATTAAAATGATAAAGTGACAGGAATGATCGAACACAATAGCGAAAAGTCCGACAAAAAAACATTTAAATCCAAACTTTCAGACATGCGCTACTGATATAAAACCAACTCAATAATAAACGAAAAAAGCCGTTCTTCTTTTCAGAAAAACGGCTTTTTAAGCAGTGGACCCAACTGGGCGTTTCTCGAACCATTTTCTATCTGATTTGCGTTTAATCAGCGATTTGGCTGGCAAATGATATATAGGATTTAAAGTTCCTGCCGGACAAACCACTCCACATACTGTGGCAGAGAGGTACCGGCATAGTAAGGTAAATTCATGAGTAAATATGGTTTTTGGCTCGGTGTGATCGCTTTCTCAATGTTGAAAGTACCAGAATACATGCGTATAGCATAAGGATGATCTGAAGCATCTATGAACTGGTGAAGTGATTTCAGACTCCCTGTGCTCCCTGATTTTATTTCAATGGGAATAACCAAATCCTGGTGGGTAAAAAGTAAATCAACTTCTGCATTCGATTGAGATTTTTCCCTAACCCAAAAATTAGGCTTATGCGCTGAAATACTTTGAAGAGATATAAGCTCCTGTGTTACTAAATGAGGTATAACAGCACCTTTGTAAGCTCTATTCAAATCATCCATAGCGAGCATTTCTAATTGGATACCAAGAGAATAATTGACTAAACCAGTATCTAGAAACTGTAGACGTGGCGACTTCTTTAGATCTGTTTTTATAGGAGGTTGCAAATCTGTTGTAGGATAAATCAACCGTATGATTTTTGCATGTTTCTTTTAAATGACATGACCGGGATGATTTTTCAATTTGTAACAAAACCAATCCAAATTTACTTAAACAATGTAATAAAACAAACCCATTTTGTATCATATTTTGTAACAAACCAAGCTCAGTTAAAATACCGTTACATGTTTGTTACGGTTTTAGGTATAGAAAAACATAAATCTTGCAGCCGACATATAATACTTAGAAACGAAAAAAGCCGTTTTTCTTTTCGAAAAACGGCTTTTTAAGCAGTGGGCCATGATGGGCTCGAACCATCGACCAAAAGATTATGAGTCTTCTACTTTGACCGTCCATTAAAGGACAAAAATCATCATTTCTAGCTTACAGAAGCAATATAATCACTTTTTTTAAAACTTCAAAATTTTGCTCCGTAACGTATTTGTAACGGTTTATTCAGAAAAGATGAATAATTATGATACACACTAAATTGCTTTTTGTGGTTAAATACTCCTGTTGAAATATACAGCACTTCTTGATTTCTATAGTTAATTCAAATATTCAAAAATCAAGAGTTATTGAAAAACACATTTAAGTGTTTGCTTAAATAAGAAAACTACTTGTATCTTTATCACTTTATTTAATCCTAAAAAAGGAAATTATGGAAAACAATCAATCGTGTATCAGAGTGTTTGCCGACAAGGTTCAAATAGACAATTGTCGCGAAATACTTCAAGACAACAACAAAGCATTCAACGAGTTGAGCGGACTTTTAGCATTGGCAGGAAACGAAGTAAGGCTGAAAATCTTATTTCTCTTAGAAGAAGAAAACGAACTCTGTCCTTGCGACCTTTCAGACATTCTCGGAATGAGTATCCCAGCCGTTTCACAACATCTCAGAAAACTAAAGGACGGAAACGTTATTGAAGGGAGAAGAGAAGGACAAACCATTTTCTACTCTTTGAAACAAGAGCAACTGACCTTGCTTCGTCCATTTTTTAAACACATCATAAACAATTCAAAAAAGGAGACAGTATGAACAAGAAAAACAACAGACTTGTTGGAGCGGGAGTTCTTTCGGCAGTAGCAGCATCACTTTGCTGCATAACACCTGTATTGGCTCTTATTTCAGGAGCATCAGGAGTGGCATCTACATTTTCGTGGATGGAACCAGCAAGACCTTATCTTATAGGTATTACTGTTTTGGTATTGGGCTTTGCTTGGTATCAGAAACTCAAACCACGAACAGCCGAAGAAATTCAGTGTGATTGCGAAGAAGACGAAAAGAAACCTTTTATGCAGACCAAAACATTTTTGGGAGTTGTAACCGTGTTTGCAGGCTTGATGCTCGCTTTTCCAAACTATTCACACATTTTCTATCCTTCAAACGACAACAAAGAAGTTGTAATCGTCAATGCCTCGGACATCCAAACCGTAACTTTTGATTTAAAAGGAATGACTTGCAATGGATGTGCTTCACACGTACAAAATGCCGTAAATAAGTTGCCGGGTATTGTTAAGATAGATGCGAGTTACGAAGAAGCAACTACCAAAGTGGAATTTGACCAAACCAAAGTGAGCTTGGCTCAAATTGAAGAAGCCATCAACGGTACAGGTTACAAAGTGGTTGGCAAGAAATAGTATTTTTTTGTTTTTTTTATTTAAGAATCTTATTAAATAATTACACAATGAAAAAGAATTTGATTTTATTGAGTGCTTTGTTCCTAATTGGAATTACTCAGGTCAAAGCCCAATGTTGCAAACCGAATGACAGTAAAGCACAAACAGAAAATGTAACACAACAAGTAGGTAAGACCGTGAAACTGAAAATTACGGGGATGACTTGTGCAGGTTGTTCCAACCACATTTCAAATGCCCTTAAAAAAGTGGACGGCATTAATGAACACAAAGTGGAATATCCGGCGATTTGGCAACTATTCAATACGACCCGAAGAAAACAAATCCTGATCCTATCATTAGGATAATTGAAAAAACAGGCTATAAAGCTGAAATCATCAAAGAAACTCAAAAAAAGAAAGCGTAATGAACAAAGAAACCATAAAACTTGACATCACAGGTATGACCTGCGACCATTGTGCCACAGGCATTGAAAAACTTCTTTCAAAAAATGAAGGAGTAACAGAAGCTAAGGTAAACTATCCGAAGGCCAGTTGCGAATGTTCTTATGACCCTTCAAAAACCAGCAAAGAAGAAATCATCAACACCATCAACGGCATGAAAAACTATCGTGTAAAAGGTGAAATTTCAGAAACAGGAAGTTGTAACAACAACCATTTTGACCTGATTATCATCGGTGGTGGTTCGGCAGCATTTTCAGCAGCCATAAAAGCCGAAAGTTTAGGATTATCAACCTTAATGGTAAACGGTGGATTGGATTTTGGCGGAACTTGCGTAAATGTAGGTTGTGTGCCATCTAAGAATTTAATCCGTGCAGGAGAAAATGCTTATCACGCTACACATTCCAACTTTGCAGGTATAAAACCAAAAGGTGTTGATATTGATTTTCCACAAGTTATCAAAGACAAGAAAAAATTGGTTGCCGTACTTCAAGAAAAGAAATATATGGATGTGGTGAGCGATTTTATAAATTTAAAAATGATTACAGGTTGGGCGGAGTTTAAAGACAACAAAACAATTGTTGTTGATAATAAAACAGAGTATACAGCTTTGAAATTTATCATTGCCACTGGTGCCACTACAAATATTCCAAGCATTGAAGGATTGAATGAAATTGGCTATCTGACCAATGTTTCGCTTTTTGATTTAGAAGAAAAACTCGAAAGCATCACTATTATGGGAGCAGGTTACATTGGTTTGGAAATAGCTATGGCATATAATCGTTTAGGTGTAAAGGTACGTATTATAGAATTTACAGACCGAGTATTGCGGAAACAAACCCCTGACATTAGTGAAGTATTGGAAACTCAAATGCGAAAAGAAGGTATTGAGCTCCTCCCTAATTTCCGTGCTGTTAAATTCGAGAAAAAAGGAAGTGAGACAATCATTCATTGCAAATGTCCGGACGGTTCTTTTACGCAAATCACAGAAAAAGGGAGAATAGTAGTTGCGTCAGGAACAAAACCCAATACACAAAGGCTGGGATTGCAAAACATAGGCATAGAATTGAACAAAAGGGGTCATGTTTTGGTGAACGAAAAAATGGAAACTAATTTACCTAACATCTATGCAGTAGGCGATGTTGCCAATACACCTGCATTTGTTTACACAGCCGCCTTTGAAGGAAAAATTGCTGTAGAAAATTCTTTTTCAGGAGCTGAAAATAAAGCAGATTATACTTCCTTGCCTTGGGTGGTTTTTACTGACCCACAAATTGCAGGTGCAGGTTTAGACGAAGTACAGGCAGAAGCCAAAGGCATTCCGTTTGAAATTTCAAAATTGGAACTTAAAGACGTACCGAGAGCCATAGCAGCAAACGACACAAGGGGTTTTATCAAACTCATTCGCAACACCGAAACTGACAAATTGATAGGTGCAAGAGTAGTTGCACCTGAAGGCGGAGAACTTATCCAACTATTAAGTATGTCAATCAAACACGGAATAACTGTAAAAGACTTGGCAGACAGTTTCTACCCTTATCTGACTTTGGGAGAAGGCATCAAATTAGCAGCAATAACTTTTGGTAAAGACGTATCGAAATTGAGTTGCTGTGCAAGTTAATATTTAACAATAACGGAAGTTTGCCTATACAATATCAAAATCACTCAAATCATTATTCATCAAAGTGGAAGAACTGGCTTCTGTTTCAGATGAAAGTGTGCTATCCAAAAGCTCGGCAATTTTTCGGGAAGCACCTTTGATGGAATTTTCCAGCAGGCTGAATAATTCGGCACCCTGCAATCTTTGAACTATCGTAATCGCCATTTCCTTTTGGGCTTGCTCCAAATTTTCCATTTTGGAATAACGCCCCTACGGAGCTTGGTTCGTCATAGGTAACCCCTTGAGCAAGACTATCATCGCCACCGGATATTCCGTACCTGTTCCATTCTTCTTCCTCTTCCTTTAAATCAGGCATATTTCTGAAAACATCGTCCATTGCCAAAAATTCAGTTCCTTTCGTGGAAATCATACCCTCTAACTTTAACGGTTTACCTTCCATTAAGATTTGTTTCTTGGCATCCTCTAATTTCACGCCCTTAATTTCATCGGGAATTTTTATGAAATCTGTCCGTAATGCAACAAGTTCATTGGTAAGCATGTCCACACTGATAATAGATTGTAATGATTACCATGATTTTGTCGCATTTCCATTTGTTTATGATCTTTATGTTCCATAATACTGTGATTTTATTGTCTTTAATTAAAAACTAGTCGATCTTGGCACTTCTAAGTCTTAAAGAGTTTAGAATAACGGATACTGAACTGAAACTCATGGCAAGCGCAGCTATCATTGGTGATAATAAAATCCCAAAAAATGGATATAAAAGACCTGCTGCAACTGGTATACCTAAAACATTATAACCAAGAGCGAAAAATAGATTACCCTTTATATTGTCCATTACTTTATGGCTCAAAAACCTCGCTTTTGCAATTCCATTGAGGTCTCCTTTCACTAATGTTACTGCTGCACTTTCAATGGCGACATCTGTTCCTGTACCCATAGCAATGCCAATATCTGCCTGTGACAAGGCAGGGGCATCATTTATACCATCACCTGCCATAGCAACCTTTTTACCTTCAGCCTGCAGTTTTTTGATTTCATTTAGCTTGTCCTCTGGAAGCATTCCTGCTTTAAAACCATCTAAATTCAAGGTTCGGCTAACGGCTCTTGCTGTATCTTCATTATCGCCAGTGAACATGATTACTTTTAAACCTTCTTCCTGAAGCTTTTTGATAGCGGTTGCACTAGAGGGCTTGATTTTATCTGAAATAACCACAAAACCAACAGCTTCATCCCCGACGGCCAAATAAGAAACTGTCTTTCCTTGTTTTTGCGCAGACTTAACTAGTTCTTCCAATTCGGGATTAATCTTGGCTTTAACGTGTTCCATTAGTTTCTGGTTACCTAAAGCAAGTTTTTCGTCTTTTAAAGTACCCGTTACACCTTTACCTGTTACAGCTTCAAAATTTGAAATTGGTTGAACTTTTACTTTGTTTTCTTCCCCATAACGTAATGTCGCCTGTGCTAAAGGATGTTCACTGCTACTATTTAACGCTACTATTCTTTCAAGGACTTTCTTTTCATCAAAATCCGGATTTGCACTAACGACCTTTTCAACCGATGGCTTTCCCTCTGTAACCGTTCCAGTCTTATCAATGATGACAACATCAATGACATTCATTTTCTCTAAGGATTCTGCATTTTTGATAAGCACACCAGATTGTGCGCCTTTTCCTACACCTACCATTACCGACATAGGCGTAGCAAGACCAAGCGCACATGGGCAAGCAATGATCAATACTGCAATAGAATTAACGAATGCATAAACATAAGATGGTTCAGGCCCATAGATTGCCCATACCACAAATGTAGCTATTGCAATCAACACCACTACAGGAACAAAATATCCTGAAATCTTATCAGCCATCTTTTGAATGGGGGCTTTCGATCGGCTTGCCGAGTTTACCATTTCGATGATCTGGGACAGCAAAGTTTCCGAACCCACTTTTTCGGCAAGCATTACAAAAGTTTTATTACCGTTAATTGTACCTGAACTTACGTTATCTCCCGTCTTTTTTTCAACCGGGACAGGTTCACCAGAGATCATGGATTCATCAATTATGGCTTCTCCTGTTTTAATACTGCCATCAACAGGTATTTTTTCCCCAGGTTTCACCCTTAATAAATCTCCCTTTTGGATATCGTCAATGGAAACTGATATTTCTTTATCTCCCACAACCTTTGTCGCCGTATTAGGCGCTAATTTCAATAGTTCTTTAATGGCACTATTAGTCTTACCATGCGCTCGTGCTTCTAAGAGCTGCCCAAGCAATACCAGGGTAAGAATAACTGTTGCAGCTTCAAAATAAACGTAGACTGTACCATGGTGGGTTTTAAACTGATCTGGAAAAACATCAGGAAAAAGCAGGGCGACAAGGCTAAAAAGCCAAGCCACCCCCGCACCAATTCCTATCAACGTAAACATATTTAGTTTCCAGGTTATTAGCGATTGCCATGCACGCTGAAAGAACATCCATGTTGCATAAAAAACTACCGGAATGGAAAAAGCAAACTGAACCCAGTTCCAATATTTCAGTTCCATCAAGTTAAACAACGGATTATTTGGAATCATTTCCGTCATTGCTATGGTAAAAATGGGAATAGTAAAAATTGTAGCAATCTTAAATTTACGCAACAAGGTGTCATAAGTTTTATCTTCCGCTTCCAAGTTCACGCCCGTAGGTACCAAGTCCATCCCACATATTGGGCATGAACCTGGTTGATCTCTAATAATTTCGGGATGCATAGGGCAGGTAAATTGTGTTGTTTGTTTTAATTCAGGCTGTTTTAGTAAATCCATCCCACAAACAGGACAATTTCCTGGTTTGTCATAGGTTTTATCCCCTTCACAATGCATAGGGCAATAATATACACCACCAGTTTCATTTTTATGAGCCTTTAATGGGGCATTATCATGATGGGAATGAGCAGAAGCAGAATGTTCCTGATGGTCGTGATTATGTATTTGTTTATCCTCCGCAGTCTTATGGAATCCAGACATGTGAATCTTGTAATTTCCAGCAACCGAAAGAACTTCCTGCAACTTTTCGGTTGGAATGTGCTTATCCATTGTGATTATTGCTTCAGCAGGCTCCAAAGTAACCTTAGCAGAAATCCCATCAATTGCATTCAAGGCATTCTCAACTTTAGTTTGACAACCTTGGCAGGTCATTCCGGTTATTTTATAAGTATGTTTCATAAGGTGATGATTTTAATAAGTTAATAGTTTAAGGTTAGTCCGGCACCATAGCCCATGTCACTATCATAGTGGGTAGATAGACCAAAATATTTTGTAACTATATATCTAAAACCTGCCATGTATTCCTTATCTGTGTTAACCATAAATTGAAAGCGTAATCTTTTGGAGATAGGAACATCTTCTCTCATCAACTGAAATCTAACATTACCTTTATGATCAACAGAAGCATCAGCTACAACTAACATCGGCAAAGTGTATTGCACCCCTAAATGAAACACCTGTCTAAAGTTTTTGGTATTTTTTTGTCCAAAAAGGTTGTCTCCGGGTGATAATGATTGTCCAAAAATATTTTTGTCCATTAGATCAATCGTTCTTTTACGAAAATCCCATCCCACATAAGGGAAGAGCCATTGATTTCGCCCGATGTACCTTCCAAAATGACTTTCGCTTTCATAGCCCATTTCTTTATCAAAGCCAATTCTCCATTCGGTTGTAAAGCGGTAGCGTGTGTTAGCCAACATAATCTCACCATCACTACCATTTGTTTCTATTCCAATTCTTGCCATTGGATGAAATTCCCTATCATCACTGAACAATTTGCGTTGCGCTAATTTAGGGTTAGGGATTTCGGGATTAGGTGGCGAGTTTTCATAACTGAATACCCTTCCCATTCCACTGATCATGTGGTAAAGGATATGGCAATGAAAAAACCAATCACCTCCAGGTTCTGTAGCCGCAAATTCGATGGTATCCCTCTCCATTGGCATAATGTCTATGATGTTTTTCATAGGTGCATTTTCACCTTGTCCATTCACTACTCTGAAATCATGACCATGTAAGTGCATAGGATGACGCATCATACTATTGTTGAATAAGATGATCCTCACATTTTCGCCTTTCTTAATCAGGATTTTATCACTTTCTGAAACCGTTTTGTTATCCAAAGTCCATACATAACGATTCATATTCCCTGTGAGATCAAACTTTAACTCTTTCCATGGGCCATTAGGTAAAGTTGTTTTCTTTGGATCACGGAGCATTCCATAATTTAAAGTAACGATGTCGGGGTTATCAGCGGCCATGTTCATTCCTGCCATGCTTTTATCGTTTGGCATTTGCATACCTGACATCGCTGCTTTTTTATTTTCTACCTTAGAATTCTCTTCACCTGTTACTTCCGGATACATCACAGTATTCATGTCCATGACCTGATTCTGCATTTTCATGCCTTCCATTTCTACCATGTTACCGTTCATATCCATCATGTCATTCATCATTTTCATTCCGGCAAAATATTTCAGTTTTGGTAGTTTCTGAGCCGGGACTTTTTCTCCTTTACCCAACCAGAGTGATGCCGATTTTGTACGGTCTTCAGGTGTCACCAGAAATTCGTAACTCTTATTTTCTGGAATGGTTACTACCACATCATACGTTTCGGACACAGCTATAATTAATCTGTCCACTTCTACAGGCTCTACATCATTTCCATCCGTAGCTACAACAGTTATTTTACCACCAGAATAAGTCAACCAGAAATAATCAGATGCCCCACCATTGGCAATTCGTAGCCTTACCTTATCACCTCCTTTAAACTGTGGCTGGACATTCTGATTCTTGCCGTTGATCAAAAATGTATCATAATAGACATCACTCACATCCATCGCATTCATACGCTTCCACTCATTAGTCACTTTGGTTTTGAAATGTCCTGTTCTGATCGCCTCCGCATAACTTTGGGTAGTTCCTTTTTTAATTGCAAACCAATCGTTTGCATTCTTCAGACTTCGGTGTACTTCCTCTGGTTTCATATCAGTCCATTCACTGATGACCACTGGAAGAGTTGGAATCTCCCATTCTTTTCTTTTGTTCATAATGAAAGCACCGTACATTCCAATTTGCTCCTGGAGTTCGAAATGACTATGATACCAGTGTGTACCATTCTGAACGATGGGGAATTTATAGATATAGGTTGAATGAGGTTTAATAGGCATTTGCGTAAGGAAAGGAACCCCATCCATTTTGTTTGGTAAAAATAGACCATGCCAGTGCAGGGATGTCTCCTCATTCAGATTATTATGCACATATATCAATGCCGTATCACCTTGCGTAAATGTTAGAGTTGGCATTGGTATCTGTCCATTTACAGCAATTGCCCGCTTTGTTTTCTTTCCATAAGTTACTGTTGTATCTGCAATGTAAAGATCATAGCGAACAGTACGAGGCGGCGCACTATTTGAAATGGTTTTAATTGGCCCTAAATTTAACTTTGCCCTTTTGATGTTTTCCATTGTGGCAGTATTATCTCCCATGTCCATCCCCCCCATGTCATCCATTCCGTCATTCTTTTTGGAATGATCTTTTACAGGCATTTCCATTTGGTCATGCTTAGGTTTAGTCGCCTTAGCTTTTTCCGGCACCAGTTTCATTCCACACTTAGGGCAATTGCCGGGCTTTGTCGCATGGATTTCAGGATGCATCGGACAGGTATAGGTTACCGTT
The DNA here is from genome assembly GCF_019802255.1 of Pedobacter polysacchareus. GTDB lineage: Bacteria > Bacteroidota > Bacteroidia > Sphingobacteriales > Sphingobacteriaceae > Pedobacter > Pedobacter polysacchareus. The sequence continues at coordinate 613,224 of NZ_JAHYSS010000006.1, forward strand.
TGCGTTGGTTCATTGTCTCCTTGTTTTTTCATCGGCATATTCATATCACCCATATCTGATGCCTTTACAGGTTGGGACTTTTGATCTGGGACAGAAACCTTCTGTTTAGGAGCTGTTGTTTTTTTAACAACTAGCTTCATACCGCATTTTGGGCAATTTCCAGGTTTACTAGATTGTATTTCCGGATGCATGGGACAAGTATAAATAGTCTCTGCCTGCTTATTACTTTCTTTTTTTGGCATTTTCATTCCTTTCATCTCCTGGGCAGAAACCGTAGAGTATAGAATCAATAAAAAGGCCGTTAATATGTTTTTCATTTCTTTGGTGATTAAGGGTTAGTTAAAGATTCTTTTTGTTTAAACTATCCTTTGAATTTTGAACCCAGCTGATAATTAACGATTTCTCCGCTTCGCTCAAAATGGCATTTCTATGGATCAAGGTATATGACGACAAGGGCATAGTGCCATCTTTTAAACTGTTCTCTATGGAGCGTAATTTACTCTGCTGTCTTCTTGGAGTATAGGTGCCAAATTCATTAAAATTTAATTCTTCTTTACCAGATTGTATATGGTAATCCATAAACCAGTGGAAGGGCTGCACATAAGTATACCATGGATAGTCGGTATTATTACTATGGCAATCATAGCAGGCTTTCTTCAAGATTCCCTGTACATCAGGTGGCATGGTAACCATTTTGGAAATGTCATTTGGCATAGCCTGCCCACTTTTATTGCGGGCAGGGTGTACAAACTGGATAATTATAAGGATTACCAATAACCCAAGAGGTAATTTCTTTATGCCGTTCATGGCTATTATTTTAATTCTTCTTTAACAGTACCGCAAGTTGGCATAGCCTTTCCAAGATAAGGGTTTTTAATATCCTTCACTTCGCTCAACCAGATTGCCCCCTTATTGTTATTGTACATCGGACAGTGGTCAACATATAAAGGTTGATTGGTTCCAAGTAGTTTAACAAGGTCGTACATATCCTTACTCAACATATCAAAATGTTCTCGCTGATGCGCTATGTTTCCTGTATTGGCACCAATATGTTCAGCATGCTCTTTAGCATCATCTTGTATATCAGTATAGGCTTTACTTTGTTCTGGTGTTAAAGATTTCTTATCAAAAGAAGCGAAGCCAGCAACCATTTCATTTCCTGCTGCTGCTGCGTCTTTATCATTATCATTTGTAAAGGCATTTTTTAATTTTAGATATGAACTTAACAATGCGGCAGTAGAAGTGCCTTTTTCTGAAGATTCTGTTACAGCGGACTTAGTTGATGTAGCCTCTGAAGTAGCAGCAGTTTCAGTTTTATTACTACCATTAGAACAAGCAGCTAGAAATAGTAAAGAAAAAGCCATGCTATAAATTAATGTTTTCATCTTATTTTAATTAAAATATTTTTAAATGGTTGATTACCTACTTAAGGACAAAAGCGTATTTCCGTTATCCTTTAGTAGAATTATTTGATAAAATCTGAGAGTCAATTGTACAGTCACGACCCCAGTAAAGGTGAGGCTGTACAATCAACAAACAGAATTACTTTAAAGTTTCCTTTACTTCCCCGCAGGTTAACATTTGTTTACCGAAATAAGGATTTTTAATCGCTGCGTTATCAGAAAGCCAATAACTCTTTTTCATTGGGCAATAGTCATAATAGACTGGGTCTTTAGTAAGCTTTACAGCTTTGGCCAGCTTGAAAAGATTAGTAGAAAAATTAGCGAAATGCTCTCTTTGATGGGAAATCTCTTTTGTTTCCGAGATATGCTTGGCATCAAATGCAAGTTTATCCTGAAATCCCATGAAAGCAGTCATTTCTGCCTTTGGCATTGATTTCATATCTATACTTGCTAAAGCTTTAGAAAACTCACTTGCTTTTGATGCAGCCGCTGTTGCATCGGAGTTTACTAACGCATTTTTGATGTCGTAGTAAGAAGTTAATAATGATTGTGTCTGGCTGCTTTGAGCAAAACCAGGTTTGATCCATGCAGTTGCAATTAAAGCAACTACCAAAAATATCTTTTTCATGATGTAATAATTTAATGTTTATACTTATTCTTAGTCATAGCAATAGCTATGTGAATGTATTTGTAGACGCTAACAGCAATAAGCTTGCTGTTTAGCAACTCACATTAAATCTTATATCTGAAAACTTTGAATGACAATGCGAATGTCCTCGTTAGGCGGCCTTTCTCTATGGTCTACATAGACGCTTTGATCAAGTTCAACATCCGTTACGGGAACTAATAAGGCATAAGAATAATCAGGAAGCCAAATTATAGGTAAAACTACTTGCACCTTGCCATTTTCAGGAACTAATTTGCTTTGAGTAACCAAATCATTTACTAAAGTTTTACAACAAGGATCTTCCTTTGAGAAATTCTGACCAGATATTGGGCTAGTTTTGTGTTCATGCCCATCTGAATGATGGTGATTATTCGCCATATGAACATGATGAGGAGATTCAGAATGAAAATGATCTTCATGATGATCCTCCTCCATTCCTAAAGCACAGCCAAAACCTACAACAGTATTGAGCAAAAATATAACTAACAGAAAGATAGCTTTACTTTTCATGACTAGGCAAATCTAGTATAAAGATGCAAAAATAAATTTACATAATTCCGAGCTTTTTTTACATCTATTGGTTTCACATTAAAGTTCGTCTAAGCAAAAAAATCGTGATATACGGTTTATAATAATCTATTTTGAGGTAAAAAATAACTTCTATCAAGCTTGAAACTAGTGAATAAAAAATATTCACTAGTTAAATGATCTTATAGCAACTCGTACTCTCCCTTTAATCTCAAGGTAACTAAGATATCTTTACCTTCTTCATTTCTGAAATACCATCCATGTTTCCCTTCAAATGGGGATAGAAAAGTACCTACCATGTTATTTGAATAAGCAATGGTATAGCTATCAAAATAAGTATTCTTACTTGGTTTAAGCTCCTTTGGTTCACCATGAAAATCAAAATAAAGGTCTCCTTTACTAGTTAACCACTCGTATTTCAATTGCCCATATTTCAACATCCGTATCTTATATTCAATACCCTTTCCGGCAGGAATGGTTACCCTAACAGTATCTTCCCTATGTGTATATTGTTGTACCGGAGCAGGTAGGTCGGCCTCCGCTGGCCTTTTTACATCTGGCCCTGAACCGGCCTTTTCCAATTTGATAACAGGGTTGTTTTTTTTTACCGTCATTTGAGACTCTTCACCCATACCATTATCTGGAACATATAGTTTTCCAAAACCAAAAGCCTTCCCTGTTCCTAATGGGTCAAGACCGTATTCAGCAGGTAAGATTGCTGTAACCAATAAGATAGCGGCGACTACTATTGCTATCAATACCGCCTTTATAATTTTACTTTTTTCTATGATTTGATGACTCATTTCTGCCATTGTATGTTTTATTTAAGATGTAAAATAACCTGTTAACTGAAACCCTAATAATAGGAACCCTGCTGCCATGAGCATGGTATTTGTAAAAGTGGAAAATTTCATAAAGCTTGGGTATTTACGCCACACGGTAATCAACGTAAGAACCAGAGCGAGGGCAATAAACTGACCTATTTCCACACCAATATTGAAACCTAGTAAATTGGTAAATAAACCCTCCTTACCGAAATTAAAGTCCTGCAACTTACTCGCCAGACCAAAACCGTGAAATAAACCAAAGATCAGAACTGCTGCTTTAGTGTTTGGCTGTTTACCAAAGAAACGTTGAAAACCTCCAAGATTGTCAAATCCCTTGTAAACAATAGAAAGTGCGATAATTGCATCTATAAGATAAGCATTGATAGCAATATTACACATCACTCCAAGTAACAAAGTGATACTGTGACCTATGGTAAAGAAGCTGACATAAAGCAGGACTTCTTTTGGTTTATATAGAAAGAAAATAACCCCAACCAGGAAAAGCAGGTGATCATATCCGGTAAGCATGTGTTTGGCTCCGATGTAAAGAAAAGGGCCAAAGGCTACGCCGTTATTACCTGTTAAAAAGGTTTGGGTATCACCGTCTACACCATGCGCAAAAAGCTGGTTGCTGACACCACATAAAATGAATAGTACAGCAAGCGTAATTATTTTTTTAAAATTCATATTTTCCATTTAAAAACAGGTCTACCCTAATCTGAGATCAGGATAGACCAATTTTGTGATTAATTAGTGTTTGTGACCATGAGCGGCCTCTGCGCTATCCATTGCTACCGTATCTTTAGCTACAGTTGCACTATCAGTCTTAATAGCTGTAGTATCTACTGCTGGTGCCGTTTCTGTAGCTGAAGAATCTGTAGTTGCTTCTTTCTTAGTTTCATTTGAACAAGCCGCAAATAACATCGAAGACATGGCTGCAATAATTAGTGTTTTTTTCATTTGATTTTTTTAATGATTAATGGATTATAGAATTTATTGTTTATTTGTTTTTGATATAAGAAGAAGCGCAATCGCCAATATCCCCAATGAAATGACGCCCCCATAAAGGAAGTCATTTCCTGGGAAATAGCTTCCGGTGAATCCAGCAATGGGGTAGGCAATCGCCCACCATAAGTGGGAAAAGGCAAAATGAGAGCCGAATACTTTCCCTTGTTCCACTGAGGCTATATTTTCTCCTATCAACGTTTCGGAAGGCATCTCTGCTAAACTTTGACCTAATCCGGCAAACAGCCAAAGGACTAACAAAACAGTATAGCTGACATAATTTGCTCCTGCTATAGCTAGTCCAAGTAGCAATACACCGACGATCAGCGATACACGTCTGCTTTTAGACTTATCCAGATTGCCCGCAACAAAAGCCGCTACCGCTGCGCCGATACCAAAGGCAGCCATAGCCCAACCGTATTGTTTATCACCGAGTAAAAGCCCGCTTTTGATATGGCCAACTGTGTTTACTAAGATTTGTGCCCCTGCAATTGCAGAAATAAATTCAATGGCCAGGGCAAATCGGATCAACTTATTTCCAAAGAGTAGTTTTGCTCCTTTGACTACATCTGCCCATGCAGATAAAGGCTTCTCTGATATTGGATGAGCAGGTCTACTGATCAGTTGAGCTGGAAGCATCAGGATCAATATACCTGCAAGAATAAACGATGCGGCATCAACAAAGAATATATCCCTTGGTCCAAACCATACGGCTATAATTCCGGCTAATCCTGGCCCAAGTACTCCTAACAATTGAAATGTTGCGGTAGATAGACCAATCGCCTGCCTGTAATTCCGTTGGTCAACAACCTGTGGAATTATGGATTTATAAGTTGGCGTAAAAAAAGCATTGAACACATTTAAAAGAAAAACCAGCACATAAATCTGCCATTCGGCATTTACAAAAGGCAAACAACAGATAATTGCCATTCTGATAAAATGTGTGATATACAATATATTTTTTCGGTCAACCCGATCCGCTAGTACTCCGGCAAAGGGGGAAAAAATGATGAAGGCAACCACTCTAAGAGTTAATGCAGAGGCTAGAATTACCGCTGAATTTTCCTTACCAAACTGATAGGATAACAATGCAAGCCCTACCCAGGTAAATGCATCACCTAACAAACTGATAGTTTGTGCGAAATACAAGATAGCAAATGCTTTATGTCTTAGTGCCTGAAAAGGCTCCTTTAACACCGTTATGAGTTTTGCCTGTGCCATTTATTCCTCTACATTTTTCATTGCTGAAAGAAGGGTGTAAGCTCCTTTAAGTACAACAGCAGAATTATGGTCAAAATCCTCTGGCAGGATAACCTCTGTATATCCTTCCTGTTCAATACCTTTTTTCACCGGGATCATTTTGAATGTAGATCTTTTTGCATCTGAAGAGGTAATCTGAATAAATATGTAATCCAGACCATCGGATTGCACAATAGCTTCGTGAGGTAAGGCTGGTACAGACTGATTTGTAGTTTCAATCATTGCTTTGGCATACATACCCGGGAACAAAGCTGCGTTTTCGGTATTAAGCAAACGGCAATGAACAGGTACAGTCCCCTCATTACCAGTCGATTTTCCAATCAGAAAAACTCTCGCATTGCGATTGTATCCGGTTTCATTCGCCAATGCGAATTTAATTGATTGACCTACTTTAATTTTAGAAGCATCTCTTTCGTAAACATTCAATGCGAGGTGCATTTGACTTTTATTGGCCAATTCAAATATTACGTCCGTTGGATTGACATATTTTCCGGTAGTTGCGTTGTTGAGCGTTACATATCCGTTAATAGGTGAATACAAATTACTGGTTTTAGAAATCTTTCCAGATTGAAGGCTTTTCGCATTAATCCCTATCAGCGACAGTTTCTGCTCCAACCCATTCATTCGCGCCTGGATTATTTTATATTCAGAATTTACCTGCTGAAAAGTTTTTGCCGAGTTTACATCTTCTCGCCTAAGTTGTTCCTGCCTCTTGTATTCCAGGGCCAAAAACTCAAAACGGCTTTTGCTTTCCAAATATTCCTGCTGAATATCAATAAATTCAGGATTTTCAATAGTGGCAATCACTTGTCCTTTGCTGATTTGCTGACCTAATAATAAACCAGCGCTTTTGATATACCCTCCTAAAGGAGCAGATATAGAAACCATATTCTCTGGGGGTACATCAATAGCGCCATTTGCTTTAATGACATCACTCAATGAACGCATTTCTAATTTACCTATTTGTAGTGCGGCAACCTTGTACTGGTCTTTAGACAAGGTTACTTCATCACTAGATTTAGCGGTGGCCGCCTCCTCTTTCTTTTCTTCTGTGGAAGCCTGATTACAGGCTGTAATGGTTAAAAGTGACAGCGTGAAAGCTGCGATATAATTAAGTGTCTTCATTTTGCTATTTCCTATTTTTACTTTTTACCTGTGATATTTTCTATATCCAATAGATTCTGGTTATAAGCAAACAGCTCATCCAGGTAATCAGATTTAATTTTAATGGCTAAGGCTAAACTTTGCAAGTATTGCAGGTAAGCAATTTCTCCTCCTTTAAACCCTGCTTCTGCATTCTTAATGATCAGATCAGCTTGTTTTAACGCGCCTTGTTCATAATAGTCCAGTGTGCTGGCATGTTTCTGACTCTGTTGTAAAAGCTGACTAAAATTGCCATGCAAAATACTTCGCTGATACTGTAGATTTGCTGATGCAATCTGCTGACTTACTTTAGCCGCATTTACCTTTGCCCTGTTTCCCCCAGGCAACAATGGAATACCGATACCTACCTGAAAACCACTAAACCGATCCGAGCCCGTATAGTTCTGTGTCATCCCGTTAAAGTTTTGCAGCCCATTAAAAGACTGGTTGAAATATCCAACCGAAAAATCAGGCAATCCTTTTGCTTTTTGAACCTGGGTTTCCTGTTGCTTAACCCTCAATTCCTGTTTCAAATAATTCAGGTAAGGATTACCCGCTAGTATGGCGCTATCCTGATTAACCTTAACAGGCTTTCTCTGAAGTTTATTTTCAAGGGCAATAATCTGCTGGTCGGTATTGAGTAATGTTTGCAGTTCTTTTTGAGCAATATGAATATCTGCTTCAACTTGTCTACCCGCATTTTTAAGTTCCATTAATTGGGTTTCCGAGGTTACCTTTTCCAATCGGTTACTTTCTCCTGTACGGTAACGCAGGTCACTCGCCTTTAGCAAATTGGTATATAGGCTATCCTGATAATGTATCAGGGTCTTTTTTTCGTCCAGATATACCAGCTTATAGTAAACACTTTTAACCTTATTAATCAATATCAATGCCTGAACATCAAATTGCCCCTGTGCCTTTGTTACATTCTCTGATGCTAACTTGGACTGTCCTGAATAAACGGTTGGAAATTCTATTTTTTGGCTGACACTAATGTGGTTGTCCCTTGTATTACTATTGATCTGTCCCTGCTGAAAGATCACATTGGTGCGTTCAAGCGTAAGGCTGCCTTTTTTTAGTTCCTTTTGATAATCAACTCCAAATGCCGCAGCCTTAACACCATTATTATTTTTCAAGGCTAGATCAATCGCTTGTTGAAGGCTCAACTTTTCTACCGGGCCATCTTGGGCAAAAGCACCAGAAGGCATGAACAAAATAGATGACAATGCCAGAACAATAAGTGTGTTCAAGGCAGTACCTGTTTTTGGTTTGTTAAATTTTTTCTCAAAAAAGATATATAACACAGGGAGTACCAACAGCGTAAGCAATGTAGCGGTAAGCAGACCACCGATCACCACTGTAGCCAAAGGACGCTGAATTTCTGCTCCTGATGAATTAGAGATAGCCATAGGAAGAAAGCCCAATGAAGCAACAGCCGCAGTCATGAGTACCGGACGTAACCTTATTTTAGTTCCTATGAGTACACGTTCGTTAATATCGGTCATTCCTTCTTCTTTTAAGCGGTTAAACTCGGAGATCAATACAATTCCATTTAATACCGCAACACCAAAGAGTGCAATAAAACCAACCCCTGCTGAAATACTGAAAGGCATATCCCGGATCAACAGGGCAAAGACACCACCAATAGCAGAAAGCGGGATAGCGGTAAAAATAAGCAAGGTCTGTTTGATTGAATTGAAAGTAAAATAGAGTAAGCAAAGGATGAGCAACAACGCCACCGGAAGCGCAAACGCCAATCGTTTGTTGGCTGCCTGAAGGTTTTCAAATTGGCCGCCATAGGTAACATAGTAACCAGCAGGAAACTTTATTTTCTGATCAATCTTAGATTGAATTTCTTCTACAATGCTGGCCACATCACGGTCACGGACATTAAAACCAATGGTGATCCTTCTCTTGGTATCGTCCCGTTGAATTTGATTTGGGCCATTTTTAAATTCCACTGAAGCGACTTCCTCCAAAGGAATTTGCTGACCTGTTGGTGTAGAAATATATAGTCCTCTAACATTACCAATATCCTGTCTATCTTGTTTGTCTAAGCGTACAACCATATCAAACCGTTTTTCCCCCTCGTAAACCAAACCTGCGGTTTCACCTGCAAATGCGGTTTTAATGGTTCGGTTGATCTCTTCGATATTTAATCCATATTGGGCAATTTTATCCCGGTTAAACTTCACCTGTATCTGAGGCAAACCCGTCACTTCTTCTACATAAGTATCATACACCCCCTGAATAGGCTTGATCAGTTTACCGATCTTTCCTGCCTCAGCGGTCAGTACATCCAGGTCTTCTCCGTAAACCTTCAGCACCACATCCTGTTTTGCACCAGTGATCAGCTCATTAAAACGCATCTGGATAGGCTGCTGAAAGCCAAAGGTAGCCCCTGGTATTACCGCAAGCGCCTTCTGCATCGTATCGGCCAGTTCCTCTCTGGTCTTGGCACTTGTCCACTCGCTTTTATCCTTCAGGATCACCATCATATCACCCGCTTCAATGGGCATAGGGTCGGTTGGGATCTCTCCTGATCCGATTTTATTCACCACCTGTTTGACTTCAGGAAAGCCAAGAATGATCTTTTGCGCCTTTCTGGATACCTCGATCATCTGGTCAATAGAACTTCCGGTCAGGACCCTTGTTTCCACCGCAAAATCTCCTTCATCCAATTGAGGGATAAACTCACCGCCCAAACGATTAAAAGTTATTACGCTGATCACAAAAAGAACAATTGCCGTGATGACCACAACTGCCTTGTGCTGAATAGCCTTTTTGATTAGCGGACTGTATAATCTCTGGAAGTAATCCATCATCTTATCTGAAAAATTACGCTTATGGGTAGTGTTCTTGCTTAAACCTAAAGCAGCCATCATCGGCACATAGGTAAGTGACAGAATAAATGCACCTAGAATTGCAAACATCACCGTTTCCGCCATAGGCCTGAACATCTTACCCTCAATACCCACCAATACCAATAAAGGCAGGTATACAATTAGGATTATGATTTCCCCAAATGCAGCACTTGTTCTGATCTTAGAGGAAGCCTGATAAACCTCTTCATCCATTTGCTGCTGATTGAGCCGGGCAATTCCTTTTGCGGCAAAGCTTCCTATGGCAATACGGTGAACGATACTTTCCACTATAATTACTGCCCCATCCACAATAAGTCCAAAATCTATCGCCCCCAAGCTCATTAAATTGCCCGAAACCCCGAACAGGTTCATCATACAGATGGCAAACAGCATAGATAATGGAATTACAGAAGCCACTACCAAGCCAGCACGTAGGTTCCCCAAAAACAGGATTAAAATGAAGATCACAATCAATGCTCCTTCAATCAGGTTTTTGGATACCGTACCAATCGCATTATCAACCAACTTTTTACGGTCTAAAAAAGGCTCAATGGTTACCCCTTCAGGTAAGGTCTTTTTGATCTGCTCAATTCTTTCCTTAACGTTATTGATCACTTCAGAAGAGTTGGCACCTTTCAGCATCATCACAATACCTGTAACTGTTTCACCTTCTCCATTTCGTGTTGCAGCACCATAACGCACACTGTTTCCAAACTGAACAGTAGCCACATCCCGGATTAGTACTGGGATTCTGTTGTTGATTTTGATCACGATCTTTCCAATATCGTCCAAACCACCCACTAAGCCTTCACTCCTGATAAAGTAGGCATTTGGTGATTTATTAATGTAAGCACCTCCAGTATTTTGATTATTGGTTTCCAGCGCTTTAAATATGTCGGCAATACTCACATTTACACTACGCAAGCGATCAGGATTTACAGCAATTTCATACTGTTTGACATAACCACCAAAGCCGCTGACCTCGGCAACTCCCGGAGTACCCAATAACTGGCGTTTAACGATCCAGTCCTGAATAGTACGTAATTCAGTGGCATCGTATTTCTTTTCATAACCTTTTTTAGGGTGGATTACATACTGGTATATTTCACCCAGACCTGTGGTAAGAGGGGCCATTTCAGGTTTACCCACACCTTCAGGAATTTGTTTGGCGGCATCATTTAAACGTTCTCCAATCTGCTGACGTGCCCAATAGATATCTACATCTTCTTTGAAAACAACAGTAACGATGGACAGGCCAAAACGGGAAAATGAACGGATTTGACTAATGCCAGGAATGCTGGCCATTGTTTGCTCTACCGGAAAAGTAATTAACCTTTCGGCTTCCTGGGCGGCCAGACTTGGGGTGACAGTGATGACCATAACCTGATTATCTGTAATATCAGGTACGGCATCAATAGGTAATCGGGTAATGGAATAAGTACCCCATGCAATCAATGCAAGGGTAAATAAACCAATAACAAGCTTATTCTTAATAGAAAACTCTATGATCTTATTGAGCATTTTGAAAGTTTATTGTAAAAAATCAGAAAAAGAGATTGCATAGGCAATCCTGTTCATTTACTTCAACAGCAAATAATTCCGGTAATTAACAATAAACAGGGGGGCCTCTTAGTAAGGCGGCATCTATATGAAATAGCGCCGGGGGATGCTCAGGTGGTGGTGTACAATACTGTTGAACAATTACAATGGGTTCCTGTGTAAAATTATATAGCACCAAAACCAAATTTACAGGTACACTGACATCTAAGTGCTGAAAATCTAGTTTCTGAACAAAGTCACCATCAAGTTTTACATTATCAAAAGGGGTCGCTGAGCGGTCTTCATGATGATCCTGATGATCGTGGTGATCTCCGGCATACTCAATTGCTTCTTCATCATGGTGGTGCGAAATGAGGTTATGAGCCAATAAAAGGCTGAACGCAAAGCCAATAAAAACACGGGCAATCCATAATCTCATGTTGCAAATATATACTTAACTGTTAGAAATCCTGTGCAATTGTATAAATTGCTATCGAAATAGAAATAATTTAACTCAGACATTGCAGGTGAGGCCTGAAAAAAATGCTATAAAAGCCGTCACTGGAAGCACTCCAAAACAAACACCACAAGCAAAAAAAGGTCATGGGCAATTTTCTTGATTCTTTTGACCTTCTAGTTCTTTATTATTATTTCGTTCAAAGCAGATCTCATCAGTACAACAATTATCCTCTAGGTTGCAGGGAACACCAGTTAAAAAGAGTACATAAAATGAAAAAAGGCAAACGAACCATTTCATGGTTTCAAATATATCAAAATTTTAATTCCATTGTATGTTTTTTTGCTTCAAACGAATTGCCCAACTGAGGTCTTTAATCATATATGCTTTAAGTTCTGCACCAATAGTTTTTCACAAGCAATTTCACTTAGAATTTCTGCTGTTCTTTCGTCGTAGCTAAGCTCCCTTGTTCCATCAAATGCTTCTATTAATTGAACAGTAAGTATGGTTCCTAGTTTTAAATTTTTACTGTTTAAAAACTTCAAAAAAACATCAGAAGAGTGAATAACACCAGATAATTGAATAGTTTCTCCAACTTTGCACTCACTTAATTTTCTTTGATCAGGAAAATCTATTTTTCCATTTTTATCAGGTATAGGCGCACCATGAGGATCAAATTTTGGGAAATCGAGGGCTTCATCCATTTTATCAAATAAGGCATTTGACTTTACATGCTCAACCTGTTCTGCTATCTCATGCACTTCATCCCAGCCAAACCCCATTTTTTCCACTAGATACATTTCAGTAAGACGGTGTTTTCGGATAATTGATGCAGCTTCTTTCTTTCCTGTCACCGTAAGGATTACTGGCTTATAGGTTATATACCGAACTAAATTTTTATCTGCTAGACCCTTCATCATGCTAGTCACAGTTGGCATCTTTATTCCTAAAAACTTACTCAATTCATTCACACCAGTCTCTCCGTTTTCATTAGCCAAAATGAAAAGCGCTTTTAGATAGTTTTCTTCTGTTTGGGAAATCATAGAACAAAGTTAAACATAAAACCTTTCCGAATCATCTAATAAAAAATCGAATAGTCGAATTAATTTTGTTAGTGATATCTAACTTTATATATTTGCATATTGAAATATTAAAATTAGACCAATGAAAAAATCTTTACTTGTTACATGTATTTTAGTTGGACTTGTCACAATTATACAATCCTGTTCTAAGCTGGAACCAGCTTCGCCTAAAGACGAGAACTTATTAGATGGGCCGGTTGAAGGGTTAAGTTATGAGGAAAGCCGAAGGTTTCTATCAGGAGATGTAGCATTTAATGACGAAATCTTTACTCCTGAAAAAGGCTTAGGGCCAGTTTTTGTAGCTACAAGTTGTGGAAGTTGCCATGCAGGGGATGGCAAGGGACATCCATTTACCACACTTACCCGTTTCGGACAAATTGACGAAACAGGTAACAAGTTTCTAAATCAGGGTGGCCCTCAATTACAGAATAGAGCTATACCTGGATATATGCCAGAACAAATACCCTTAGGAGCTACCTTTTCTAAATTCACACCTCCTGCTAATACTGGATTAGGTCTTTTAGAACTTGTTTCTGATGCAGACATTCTGGCAATGGCAGATCCAGACGACAATGACAACGATGGGATTTCCGGAGTTCCAAACTATGGTAACCTGCCGCAGTATATAATTCCCTTTGCTAATGCAATTCAAAAAGATGGAAAATATATCCATCGATTTGGTAAAAAGGCTGCTGCTTATAGTCTGTTACATCAAACTGTAAATGCATATAACCAAGATATAGGAATTACTTCAAGTTACGATCCGGTAGATGTTTATACTCATCTTACCATTGATCCAGAGATTTCGACCCAAACCGTAAATGATGTTGTGTTTTATTTGCAAACGCTTAAAGCCCCCATTCAACGTCAGCAAAATGACTCTGAAGTTAAAAATGGTCGGGTAATATTTGACAGGATAAATTGTTCAGGTTGTCATAAACCCACTTTAAAAACAGGCATATCCACTACAAAGGCACTGTCTAACAAAACTTTCCATCCTTATACTGATCTATTATTGCATGACATGGGAGCAGGACTTGATGATGCTTATACAGAAGGGACTGCAAAAACTTTTGAGTGGAGAACACCACCACTTTGGGGCTTAGGTCTTTCACCAAACTCTCAAGGCGGACAATATCACCTATTACATGACGGGAGAGCAAAAAGTATTGAAGAGGCTATAACCTTACATGGTGGCGAGGCTGCTAATGCAAGAAATGAATATATCCAGCTTTCAGCGGCTGATAAAAATGCACTCATCAAATTTTTAAAGTCACTGTAGCCATGAAAAGAAAAGATTTTATAAAAAACTGTGGTTATGCTTGTTTAGCAGGGCTGGGAATTCCAACCCTGCTAGAAAGTTGTAGTTCTTTACAGATTTTATCAGGAGAAATTGCTGATGATAATTTGGTTGTCCCTATATCAGATTTTATAATCAAGTCTAATAAAAAACAATTTAAGAAATATATCATTGTGACCAATGATCTGCTAAAATTTCCTATATGCATATACCGCTTTAATGAAAACACGTATTCCGCTTTATGGATGGAATGCACTCACTTAGGAGCAGAATTACAAGTATTTGGAGACAAACTGCAATGTCCCGCCCACGGTAGTGAATTTAACAACAAAGGAATAATGCAAAATGGCCCGGCTGATACCAACCTGCGAACATTTGCAATCGTTATCGAAACGAATCAACTAAAAATCTCCCTTAAAGCGATATGAAAAAAGTAATTACTACACTCACAATTATATTAATTGGATACTACATAGCAGAAGCTCAAATTGACCCGAAACTTCTTAAAAGATCAACATTAGACACAGCTAAACAATCCTTAAATATGGATGCCGTTTACGAACGACCATTCATCACTGTGGGGAAATTACCAGTTTCTTTAGGGGGGTATATGGAAGCAAACTGGCAACATTCAGGTACAGATGGTGTTTCCGAGGGACATCAATTTCAGTTTAGAAGAATGACGCTATTTGTTGCTTCCACTATTAGCAAACGCATTAAATTTTTATCTGAAATTGAATTTGAACCAGCCGAAAAGGAAATTGCAATAGAATTTGCCGCCCTCGATCTTGAGCTTCATCCCCTATTGAATTTAAGAGGTGGAATGATTATGAACCCAATAGGTGCCTTCAATCAAAACCATGATGGGCCAAAATGGGAATTTACGGATCGTCCGATTGCGATGACACAAATGTTACCTGCAACATGGAGTAACGCCGGATTTGGCATTTATGGAAAACACTATAATACAAATTGGATGTTTGGTTATGAAATTTATGCATCCAGTGGGTTTGATAATTCGATTATTGCCAACAAAGAGAATAAGACCTTTTTACCAGCTGCAAAAGAGAATACTGAAAGGTTTGAAGAAATGGCCAGCGGTCAACCGCTATTGACAGGAAAAATTGCAGTCCGACATAATAAAATAGGAGAAATCGGATTATCCTATATGGGCGGGATATATAACAAATGGCTAGATGACGGGATTGTAATAGACGACAAAAGAAGGTTAAATATATTTGCTATTGATTTTAACACCACTTTGCCTAACCTTAACACTTTTATTACCGCAGAATGGGCATGGATCAATATAGATGTTCCCACAACATATTCGCAACAATTTGGTAATAAACAACAAGGAGGATATGCCGACATTGTACAGCCAATATTAAAAAGAGAAATTCTGGGTTGGCAAAATGCCACCATCAATCTTGCCTGCCGCTTTGAATATGTTGATTGGAATGTTGGAAAATTCAAAGAAACAGACGAAAATATTGGTGATGAATTATGGAGCATAATGCCTGGGATTAGCTTTAGACCAAGACCACAAACCGTTCTAAGGGCTAATTACAGAATTCAAAGTCAAAAGGATTTGTTAGGCAACCCACCAACCAAAACTGCCGCAATACAATTTGGAGTATCAACTTATTTTTAATTGGAACTTTGAAAATGAAATAGCCAAAATCAATTTACATTATTTAACAGGGCGAAGTACGCATACGCGCCAAAAACCATACTTGAATCGAAATGGTATAGAAGAATAAAAAAATAATGTCTAAGAAAGTAATTGACATTTTTAAATTCTTCTTTTTGTCCCCACGATTTGACTTCGCCGCCATGTTGTTTTTTCCTACGAGTTTGTTACACCTCTACAGAATTTCAGCAACACGATTTGTTTTCTTGTATTGGGGGACATGGAACTGTCCCATAGCTACAGAACACACAGCAGTCTCCATCTTGAGGTTTTAATCTTGTCTTGCATTTTTCGCATTCATAGAAGTACTGGCAAGAATCTGTCGGCATTATCTCCATTTTTTGATGTTGGCAAACAGGGCAAGTTATGGTAGATTCTAGTATTATTGCTTTAGTTGTCATTGGTTGATTTATTTATGATTTTATAACCTGTTTCTTTCTCTACTGCCTCTTCCAATTGTGCTAAAGAAATCTGCGTAGAATCAAATTTTACAACAGCTTGTCCTTCCCCATAAGCAATGCTTTTGGAGTTCCTAGCAAATAATATCCGGATCTCTTCAATACGTCTTCAAATTACACGATTTATCCTACCTTCAACAATAGATGCAAAAATTTTATTTTTCTCTTGTAATACTGAATTATATTTTTATACATTTGGAAAAAATATTTTTTTGTGAAAATAGTTAACTGGCTTATTGTTATTATCATCCTTGTCATGAATTTCGTGCCTTGTAAGGATATGAACAATTCCAGAGCTACTGTAACAAATAGAATTTCTAAAACTATAGCAGACGACGGCCATTCAAAATCTGATCTTGATTCCTGTTCTCCATTTTGTTCTTGCTCCTGCTGCAATACACCTATACCAATCAATCAAGTTGTGCATATAAAAACCATATCCTTAATATTGAAAAAGGAATATGTTGATTTATATTCGGCCAATGCAGCTTCCGTTTCTCTTTCCATTTGGCAACCGCCTCAATTAAGTTAGTTAAATCATCATGTTATTGCTTGCGGTTCATTTCTCATGAAGTGTTGTCGACTATGCATTAATTAGTTTTTTATCTAACATAATTTTAATTCGATGCTGAAAAAAATCATTCAGTTTTCTATACAGAACAAGCTTGTTATTGGACTGTTTACCCTTGCATTAATTGCCTGGGGTATTTATTCCCTTAAACAGCTTCCTATAGATGCAGTACCTGATATTACAAACAATCAGGTGCAAGTTATTACTTTAAGCCCTTCACTGGCCAGCCAGGAAATAGAACGCTTAATATCCTATCCGGTAGAACAGTCCATGTCTACTATTCCTGAAATACAGCAGGTTCGTTCCATATCAAGGTTCGGATTATCCGTAGTGACCATTGTGTTCCACGATGACGTAGATATTTACTGGGCACGTCAACAGGTTAATGAAAAGTTAGCTGAGGCTAAAAATAATATTCCCGGCGGTTTGGGAAACCCTGAGATCTCACCTATATCGACTGGTCTTGGTGAGATATATCAATACGTGATCCATGCCAAGCCGGGATTTGAGAAAAAATATACTGCACTTGAACTTAGAAGCATTCAGGACTGGATTGTAAGAAAGCAACTTTTAGGCACACCCGGCATTGCAGAGGTGAACAGCTTCGGCGGCTTATTAAAACAATATGAAATTGCGCTGGATCCTGATAAGTTAAGAAGCTTTAACTTAAGTATTAATGACGTCTTCACTTCATTAGAACAGAATAATCAAAACACGGGTGGCGCTTATATTGATAAAAAACCTAATGCATACTTCATCCGAAGTGAAGGATTCGTAGGCAGTATCTCTGATATTAACAAGATCGTAGTTAAAAATAGTCCAAGTGGTATACCAGTACTAATCAGGGATATTGCAAACGTCCAGATTGGCAATTCTATTCGTTATGGGGCACTTACCCGTGCTACACCTGAGGCACAAGGAGAAGCGGTTGGTGGTATCGTAATGATGCTTAAAGGCGCCAATGCAAATAACGTAGTAAAACAAGTTAAGCTCAAAATAGAGAGGATCAGCAAAACACTTCCTGAAGGGGTGGTCGTAGAACCATTCCTTGACCGGAGCGCTTTGGTAGATAGAGCAATGGGCACAGTCGCTAAGAACCTGATTGAAGGTGCGTTAATTGTAATCTTTGTATTGGTACTGTTCCTTGGAAACTTCCGGGCCGGACTGGTCGTTGCCTCAGTGATTCCGCTGGCGATGCTGTTTGCCATTTCCATGATGAACCTGTTCGGGGTATCAGGAAACCTAATGAGCCTGGGTGCAATTGACTTTGGTCTGATCGTTGATGGAGCCGTAATTATTGTAGAGGCCACGATGCACCACCTAGGCATGCGTAAAGCAGGCAGAATGACTCAGGAGGAAATGGACAAAGAAGTATATGAATCTGCTGTAAAAATCAGGTCTGCTGCTGCTTTTGGGGAGATCATCATTTTGATCGTTTACCTCCCTATCCTTGCATTGGTAGGTATTGAAGGTAAAATGTTTGGCCCGATGGCCCAAACGGTTTCCTTTGCAATCCTGGGTGCATTTTTACTCTCTATGACGTATGTCCCTATGGTATCTGCATTATTTTTGAGCAAAAACCCAACCCACAAAAGAAACTTTTCTGATCGTATGATGGATTTCTTCCACAAATACTATCACCCAATGATCAAAGGTGCATTAAAACGCAGAATGGCTGTGACGATTACCTCTATCGCATTATTGGTTGTCAGTCTATTCGTCTTTAGCCGAATGGGTGGAGAATTTATCCCAAATCTGGAGGAAGGTGATTTTGCAGTTGAGACCAGATTACTAACAGGAAGTTCCCTATCCCAGACGATTGATAAAGTGAACCAGGCATCAGCCATTCTAGTGAAAAAGTTTCCGGAAGTAAAAGAAGTGGTTGGCAAGATTGGCGCTGCTGAGATTCCTACGGATCCGATGCCGATGGAGGCTTGTGACTTGACCATCATCCTAAAAGACAAAAAGGAATGGACAAGTGCTAAGACCCGCGAAGAACTAACTGAAATGATGAGTGACGCCCTCAAAGAGGTGGCGGGTGTGAGTTTTGGCTTCTCCCAGCCCATTCAGTTACGCTCCAATGAACTTATATCTGGTGTCAGACAGGACATTGGTATTAAAATATTTGGTGATGACTTGACTGCATTAACGGATTTTTCTAAAAAAATCGGGAGCATTGTTTCTTCGGTCGAAGGTGCCAAAGACTTATACCTGGAGCAAGCCGAAGGTCTTCCCCAGATAGTAGTTAAAATAAACAGAGATCGAATTGCACAATACGGATTAAGTGTAGAGACTGTGAACCAGGCTTTAAATGCAGCATTTGCCGGACAATCAGCGGGGCTGGTTTACGAGGGAGAACAGCGTTACGACATGGTAGTTCGCCTGTCTCAGGAAAACCGTCAGGGTATTGATGACGTTAAGAATGTATTTGTTACTGCACCAAATGGCAATCAGGTACCATTGGAGCAACTTGCTGATGTAGAGTTTAAAATTGGCCCGAACCAGATCCAGCGTGAGGACACCAAGCGACGTATTATTGTCGGTTTAAATGTACGCGGTCGCGATATTGCCAGTGTGGTTGAGGAAATACAGACTAAAATAGAGCAGCAGGTTAAGTTGCCGGCCGGTTATTATATTACCTATGGCGGTCAGTTTGAAAATCTTAGAGAAGCAACCAAAAGATTATCAGTAGCAGTACCCGTAGCTTTGTTACTCATCCTGTTGTTATTGTATTTTTCTTTTGGTTCTATTAAACAGTCCTTGCTGATCTTTTCTGCCATCCCAATGGCCGCTATCGGTGGCATCTTCGCTCTACTGCTAAGAGGCATGCCGTTCAGTATTTCGGCGGGTGTTGGTTTTATTGCACTTTTTGGGGTTGCTGTACTTAACGGGATCGTGCTGATCACTGAATTTAACAGGCTCAAAAAAATAGGAAAATATACCTTGAACGAAATTGTACTGAAAGGAACAGAGCTGAGGTTAAGGCCAGTACTAATGACTGCCACTGTGGCTTCCCTTGGATTCCTGCCAATGGCCATTTCAACAGCCGCAGGTGCGGAAGTACAAAAGCCTCTTGCCACAGTTGTGATTGGCGGTCTGCTTACCTCAACAATTTTAACCCTTATTGTATTACCCGTGTTATATACTTATTTTGAAAGCTGGAAGGGCAAAACAAAGTCTATTCCTGCGACTGCAATTGCAATCATCATCAGTTGCCTGTTGTTCTTTAGCCCAACTGCAAAAGCGCAGATACCTGGACAAACTTTAACCATGACCCAGGCGATTGAAACGGCCATTAAAAACAACCAGGCAGTAAAATCTTCAGGATTGCAGATTAACCAGCAACAGGCCTTAAGAGGAAGTTCAACTGACCTGGGCAAAACAAGTTTCGATATCCAATATGGCCAGTTTAACAGCATACGAAAAGACAATAATTTCAGTGTATCCCAAAGTATCCCAAACCCTGGGGTATTCAAAAACCAGAGAGGTCTATACGATGCCCGAATCAAAAGTGCCGAAATTAATCTGGCTGTTACCCAAAAAGAACTGAGTTATCAAGTGAAAAGTGCATATACGCAACTGGCATACTTTGTTGCATTACAGGACTTATATAAAAGCCAGGATTCTGTATACAGTAATTTTGCAAAGGCAGCATCATTGCGCTACAAAGCAGGTGAAACCAATTTATTGGAAAGTACCACTGCCGAAACCCAATATAATGAAGTGTTAAACCAGATGAGTAAGAACCGATCTGATATTCTCGCCTACACAGCTGAGCTGCAAAGACTGCTCAATTCACAGGATATTATTGAAATTGCGAAAGACCAGTTTAAGCAAGACGAATACAATAACTTGGCATTAGACAGTGCAATTTCAGCTAATCCTCTGCTTGCGTTGCAAAAACAGCAGATTGTTGTCGCAGATAAGGCTCTTGCATTAGAAAAAGCACGTTCAGGCCCTGATTTTACCGTCGGTTATTTTAACCAGTCAATTATCGGAACGCAGAATGTCAACGGAAATGACCAGTATTTTAGTGGCAGTAAAAGGTTTCAAGGCGTTCAGGCCGGCATTTCCCTTCCAATTTTCTTTAAACCTTTTTCATCACGTATCAAAGCAGCAAGAATAGAAAAGCAAGTTGCGGAAAGCCAATTTAACTTATTTGAAACTAATCTTCAAGGGCAGTATAAACAGGCATATCAGGATTTACAGAAAAACGCAAGAAGTATTGACTATTACAAAAAGAGTGCTTTACCCAATGTGAATCTAATTCTAAAGCAATCACAAATCGCTTTTCAAAATGGTGAAATTGGTTATGTAGAATACTTGCAGGCCTTACGTACTTATTCAGAGATCCGGTTTAATTACCTGCAGGCCATCAATCAATACAATCAATCAGTTTACACACTTCAATACCTTATGGGTATATAATCAATAAGAAATGAAAAAGACAATTCATAATATCACACGTATCACTTCAGTACTGCTCTTGGCTATTTTAATCGCCTCTTGTGGTGGAAATAAGAAGGAAACTGAGGCAACAGCAGCCCCGGCAGAAGAAGCCCATGAGGAAAATGAGAATTCAGTGGAGATTACCCAATCACAATATAAAGCAATTGGTGTGACCTTAGGCTCACCTGAATTGAAGTCATTAAGCGGACTTTTAAAAGTTAATGGTTACATCGATGTTCCACCGCAGAATTTAGTAAGTATCACCACCCAAATGGGCGGCATAGTAAGGTCAACACCACTTTTGCAAGGCAGTAGCGTTAGCAAAGGACAAGTGATAGCTGTGCTTCAAAACCAGGAATATGTACAGCTTCAGCAAGATTATCTGGAAAGCAAAAGCCAGCTGGAATTAGCCGATTCGGAGTACAAACGTCAGCAGACGCTTGCAAGTCAGAATGTAAATTCACAAAAAACCCTGCAACAGGCAAAATCCCAGTATCAGATCATCCAGGCCAGAGAAAATGCATTAAAGCAACGCCTACGCCTGATCAACATCAATCCCGGCAGCTTGTCTCCTACGAATATCAGAAGTGAGATAAATATCTACGCACCAATCAGCGGTTATGTGACCAAGGTAAATGTGAATAGCGGGAAATTCATAAACCCTAATGATGTCATGTTTGAAATTGTAGACAATTCAAACCTGCACGTTGAGTTAAAGGTCTTTGAAAAAGATGTGGACAAAGTGAAACCGGGACAAGGCGTAAGATTTATCTTAGCGAATGATCCCGATACCATTCAACAGCGGGCCGTAGTTCAGCTGGTAGGAAAGGAAATTGCAACAGACAAAACCGTTACTGTACACGCAATTGCCAAAGGAAGCAAAAATTTTATTCCGGGTACTTATTTAAAAGCTTATATCGAGGCCGGTACCACCCAAGCTATGGCCTTACCACTCAGTGCTGTAGTTGATTTCCAGAATAAAAAATACATTTTCATTGCAAAAGCGGCAGGAAAAGAGGCCGGCCATGCAAAAGAAAAAAATGAAACGGGACATAAGCATGATCCAAAGGAATCAGAGCATGAAAAAGAAGCTGAAGGAGAATCCTTTCACTTTGAGATTCTGGAAGTTACTACTGGAACCAGTGATGGCGGATATATACAGTTGGAATTGCCAAAAGGTATGGATCTTAAAGGAAAGGTTGTTTTAACGGGAGCTTACGATCTGCTATCGAAATTGAAAAATAGCGAAGAACATGAGGGGCATTAGAAAATACTCAAAAAGAACTAAGTAAATAGAATGAAATTATGTGCAGCAAATCTGCGCACATAATTTCTATGTACCCTAATTTAAAAAATGGCTTATGACTTTTAACCCGTTGAAAAGCCGGTATGCGGTACTTTATGCGTTTGCGGTGTTTTTCATAACCGCATCGATATCGCTACGTATTGCTTTTATTTATGTCTCGCTTAAAGATACCGAATTGACTTTAAAAAGCGCCTTAAGTATATTTACGAAAGGTTTGATTTTTGACTTTGGAGTAGTTTTATATTTTGGCCTCTTGTATGCAATTTATCTATTATTACTGCCTCAGAAGTTAAACCGCTCATCTTTTAATAAGGTTGTCAGTTATATAATTGTCTTTTTAATGATCTTAATCTCTGTGTTCTCCTTTTTTGCGGAGTTCACCTTTTGGGGAGAGTTTGAAAGTAGGTTTAATTTTATTGCTGTTGACTATCTGATCTATACGCATGAGGTTGTTAATAATATCAATGAATCTTACCCTTTGCCCTACCTAATTTCTGGTGTAGTTGCCATTACTATTGCAGTTATGGTTCTACTGATCAGGACCAACAATTTTAGTGACAGTTTCAAATCCAACACAAGGTTCAAATGGCGACTTATCCATTCGCTGATCATGGGTTTATTGATTGCTGTTTACGCATTGTACATAAACAATAGCTGGGCGGAAAAAAGTGAAAACCGATATCAGAATGAACTATCTAAGGCGGGAATTTATTCCTTCTTTTCGGCTTTCAAAAACAATGAACTCAATTATGAACAGTTTTATTCACTATTGAGTAATGAGCAGGCTTTTGCCATTACCCGGAGTTTACTTAAGGAGTCAGGCTCCAGATATACAGGTAACTTACAGTCGATTAGAAAAAACATCAAACCGTTAGGCGGTGAACAACAATTACCTAATGTAATCATGGTTGTACTGGAAAGCTTTAGCGCAGATTTTATGGGGAAATTTGGGAATGAACGGAAAATTACCCCAGTATTGGATTCTCTGGCAGATCATAGCTTATTCTTTACGAATATGTATGCCACCGGCACAAGGACAGTACGGGGAATGGAGGCATTAACACTGGCTGTACCCCCAACCCCCGGAAACAGTATAGTCCGGAGGGAAAAGAATAAACAATTGAGCACTATTGGCAGCATTTTCAGAACCAAAGGCTATCAAACAACGTTCTTTTATGGAGGCGACGGTTATTTCGATAACATGAACCAATATTTTGGCAGTAATGGGTTTGACATTGTGGACAGGGGCAGGAAACTCGCCATTGGTGATGATTACAAAACAAGAAGAACGATGATACCCGACAACGAGGTCAATTTTGAAAATGCCTGGGGAATCTGCGATCAAGATTTATTTGGTGCAGTACTTAAGGATGCCGATGCAAAATTTACGGCTAAGCAGTCATTTTACAATTTTGTAATGACCACCTCCAACCATAGGCCGTTCACTTATCCTGAAAGAAAAATTGACATTCCCTCTGGTTCTGGCAGAGACGGCGCGGTAAAATACACTGATTTTGCAATTGGTCAATTTCTAAAACAGGCCAAATCAAAGCCATGGTTCTCCAATACCATATTTATTTTTATAGCGGACCATTGTGCAAGTAGTGCCGGTAAGAACGAGATCGATGTAGCGAAATATCATATCCCCGCATTAGTCTATAATATACCGAATAGTAGGCCAACTCGTATAGATAAGATCTGTTCGCAGATAGACCTTTATCCCACTTTATTTTCCTTACTGAACTGGTCATACATCAATAATAATTATGGCAAAAATGTACTGGACAGTACTTATGTTCCCAGGACAATGATTGCCACTTATCAGAAGTTGGGTTTTATGAAGAATGACAGTTTGGTCATTTTAAGTCCTCGCAGGAAAGTTGAATCCGCTTTTTACAACAGATCAACAAACGAACAAAGGAAGGAAAAAGTTTCTCAGCAACTGATCAATGAGGCGATTGCCTATTACCAGACAGCCTATTATTTATATAGTAAAGGAGGGCTAAAAGAGTAACCTCTCGGCCGCTCAAAGTTTCAACACTAACATCAATCCCATAGTTATGAAAACAGACAAAAAAAATGGAAATCAACCAAAAACCCTACCTGTGAAAAACGGGGCTAAATCAGCGAGCACCAAAGTCGGGGCCGTTGGTAAATCGGATAGTCATGTCGAAGAAAAAGGGCATGAACACAGCGGAGTTTTCGGAAAAAATACAGAGCTGATATTTTCATTGATTTGCGGAACTGCTCTGGGAGCGGGCTTCGGATTATCTTATGTGGCAGGTATGCCTGAACTGGTCAGTCTTATCCTTTATATAATTGCCTATTTCTTTGGGGGCTTCTTTACGGCCAAGGAAGCAATTCAAACCATAATGAAAGGCGGGTTTGAGATTGATTTCCTGATGCTGGTTGCTGCAATCGGGGCTGCCATATTGGGTTCATGGATGGAAGGTGCCCTGTTGCTATTCCTTTTCAGTTTGGGACATGCACTGGAACATTACGCAATGAGTAAAGCACGTAAATCCATTGAGGCGCTGACCAGCCTAGCTCCCCCAACTGCATTGGTGGTTAGGGATGGCAGCCAACAGGAAATTCGTATTGAAGAATTGGTTTTAGGGGATCTCATTGTCATCAAACCCAACAGTAAAATACCGGCGGATGGTGTGGTTATCAAAGGCGAAGGAAGCGTAAATCAGGCACCGATAACCGGGGAAAGTGTACCGGTCGACAAATCGCCTGTTCCTGATCCAAATAAAGATTACACCAATGAAAAAAGCATTAAACCCCAATACCGTGTGTTTGCAGGTACCATAAACGGGGCAGCTGTTCTGGAAGTTAAGGTGATCAAAGAAGCCAAAGATTCAACCATTTCCCGTCTGGTAAAAATGGTCAATGAGGCGGAGAAACAAAAATCTCCAACTCAGTTGTTTACAGATAAATTCGAAAAGTACTTCGTGCCAGTTGTACTGGTACTGGTGGCAGCGCTATGTTTTGCTTTCCTGGTGATCGACGAACCATTTAGCAAAAGCTTTTACCGGGCGATGGCTGTATTGGTGGCCGCTAGTCCTTGTGCGCTTGCCATTTCCACTCCAAGTGCGGTATTAAGCGGTGTCGCCCGTGCTGCCAGAGGTGGGGTTTTGATTAAAGGCGGAAGACCACTAGAAGACCTGGGATCTCTGAATGCTATTGCTTTTGATAAAACCGGCACGCTGACTGAAGGAAAACCTCAGTTAACCAACGTGATCCCGTTAAACGGGATTTCTGAGGAGGATTTACTGGTCGTAGCCATTGCAGTAGAGAAACTAAGTGACCATCCCCTTGCAGAGGCTATCGTCAAAGGAGGTCTTGAAAAACTTAAAAAGCAATCTATTCCAGAGGCCAGTAAAGTGAAAGGCATCACAGGACGGGGCGTACAAGCGGAAGTTGGCGGTAAAAAGATACTCATTGGAAATAAGGCATTGTTTGAAAAAGACAATGTACCAGCGGAGATCATCAAACAAGTGGAAGACCTGGAAAAGGGTGGTCACACCTCTATGCTGGTCAAACAGGATAAGGATTTCATAGGTATTCTATCTCTGATGGATGTACCCCGTAAAGAGGCTAAAAATGTGCTGAAAGAACTTTCTGCGTTAGGTATTAAAAAAATGATCATGCTGACAGGGGATAACCAGCAGGTGGCTGAAGCTGTTGCTAAACAGATCGGCATCACTGATGCGATGGGTAACCTCATGCCAGAGGATAAAGTTAAAGCTGTCCAAAAACTGGATAAATCGGAAAAAATGGTGGCTATGGTTGGTGATGGTGTTAATGATGCTCCGGCAATGGCCAAGAGTACGGTAGGTATTGCTATGGGAGCTGCCGGATCTGATGTCGCTTTAGAAACCGCAGATATTGCCCTAATGGGAGACAAGCTGGAAAGTCTGCCTTTTGCAATAGGCTTAAGCCGCAAGGCAAAGGGTATCATTAAGCAAAACCTTTGGATTAGTCTGGGTGTAGTGGCAGTTTTGATACCGCTTACGATTCTGGGGGTGACCTCTATCGGGCCCGCAGTGATGGCACATGAAGGTTCCACCTTAGTCGTCGTTGGGAATGCACTTCGCCTCCTTGCCTATAAAAACAACCAAAAACAAACCATTAAGTCTGGAAGAAAGAAGAAAGCTTAAAGACAATATCATTCCCTAAAGCCTTATGGCTGGCCATCGTTTTCCGTGCATACGACGGTGGCCAATTGGGAATAACGGATCTATTCTAGCAAACGCTACAAAGATGAAGAATCCAAAAGTTTAACCTGATTATCCAATGAGAATACTAGATACCTATTTTCCCGTTATGGTGACGGTTACGGTTTTTTCTGCCCTGCTTATTGGATTTATCCTTGCAGACCATCACATTTTAAGCGACATCGTAGAAGTTGACGAAACCATTCTTTTTTGGGCAAACGACAACCATAACCAATTTATTGCTAAGCTCATGCTACAATCAGGAAACTTCTATTTATTAATTCTCTTTTATGGTTTCCTGGTATTAATGACACTTTTTTATGATAAGATGAAATTTATGCAGGTACTAGTTTTTATCGGGTTGTATGTTGTGGTTTGCAATGGAATGATCTTCACGGTCAACTTATTGTTTGCACACCTGCGTCCATTATATATGGAAACTATGGCTGGTTCCATGCAAGTAAAAGCCGTCGGGATTGGCAAACAGTTTGGTTGTCTTCCTATGTCTTCAAGCTTAGCGGGAATTGCCTATTTCAGCTGTCTTTATTTCAAGAAACATTACTGGCCGCTCAAAGCAATGGTTGTCGCCTGGGCAATTATCAACTTGTATACTAATTTACATAGTGGTTGGAACTACCCACACGAAATCCTCATTGGGGTAGTAATCAGTCTCGTTATTGCCCATTTTACTTTTAAATTATACCTCTATTATTTAAGAAGGGGAAAATTAACATGGTAGACCGTCTAAGAAAAATAGCCAATTACATCAACCAAGTGGATGCACATCACAAGTTGTATACTTCAATAGGAGTTTCAGTTCTGTTTTTTGTAGCTACTACAGGTAAATTTAAAGATCCGATTCATTACATGCTGACTTGGCTAGCGTATGTTATGAGTACATTAATATTGGCATGGATCACCATTCTAAGCTCCCATCCTGCCGATGTAAAGCATGAGGCTCATGCTCAGGATTCCAGCCGGACAGTGATTTTTTTCTTTGTAATCGCAGCGGCATTCGCCAGTCTATTGGCTGTGCTTTTACTCTTGGAAAATGCCTCATCCCAAACCGAAAAGGAATTTTCCGGAACCGCTATAATCCCTCTTGCTTGCGTTGCAGGCTCTTGGTGGCTCCTACACACCGTATTTACATTGCGCTACGCCCATCTTTATTATTGCGATTTGGACCATCATAAGGGAGGAAAAAACATAAAACCGGAAGGCTTAATATTTCCAGATGAAGAAGAACCCGACTATATGGATTTCACTTACTTCTCTTTTGTTATTGGAATGACCTTTCAGGTTTCAGATGTGCAGATTACTTCTAGAAAAATAAGACGGCTGGCCTGGATGCACGGCATTTTAGCTTTTGCCTTTAACACGTTTATTGTCGCATTAACAATTAATATTATCGCAGGCATTACACAGAAATAAATCAAAATTTTAATACTAAAAAGAAATATTTATGACGTGGACATTAGAAAACTTTCCGCTCGAAATGCAGGATCTGAAACCAATTATAAGGGAAAAAGCGATTGAGATCGCTAACAAGCTAAAACAGGAAAGAACGGTTAATGAACTGGCCATTGTTGAGGAAGCTATAAAACAAGCTGAGGAATGGTTTTTAAATCTTGAGGGATAACCTATGGATTTAATTGGAAAAATGGACTTGGAAAATGAATTAAGCATTGCTTTACGACTTTTGATCGCCCTTCTTCTTGGTGCATGGATTGGATTCGACCGGGAAAAACACGGAGGTAGTGCCGGCATAAGGACCTATGCTGCTGTTTGTTTGGGTGCAACCTTATTTACAGCCATTGGACAGCATTTAAATGATACGGCTGCTGTCTCCAGGATAATAGCTAATGTAATTGTTGGCATTGGCTTTTTGGGTGCAGGAATTATTTATAAAAATGATAAAAGGAACCAGTCTCAGGGGTTGACCACCGCTGCTACAATTTGGTGTACAGCCGCGATCGGTGTTGCAGTTGGGTTGAATATGCTCATTATCGCATTTGCCTCATCGGCGGCGATTTTCTTTTTATTAATCCTTCACCATCAGCAATGGTATTTAAAGTGGAAGAAGAAAATGCAGGAATATCATAAGAATGAAGACTTAGACGATTGAGGGATGAAGTCGAATGCACATAAAAATAAACTGGATAAATCGGTGAAAAACACAATAAATATGCCTAGACCTTCACTTAAACCTAAAACAAAAAAGAAAAAAAAGACTATTAGGCCAGGGCTTTATTCGATGATTTTTTTCTGGATACTGGCAGTTTTACTCGGAGCTGCTATTATCATGAAAATGATCCATTTTTTTAACACCCATTGGTAGTCGTAAAATCAGATCAAATAATTTAAAAAATGAAAAACCACATTACATATACTATTTCAATCCTTTTGATGTTTTGGACTACAAGTTTATTCAGTCAATCTCCTCCGGTAGTTTTCAAATCGATATCTGATACATCAGGTAAAAAGAAAGCAGATCAACAACAAAATTTTAAAAACCCTGTTCGTGTATCGTCAATCATCATTCCTTCAGTTGCGCTAGCTTATGGATTTGTAAAGCTGGGAAACAATGCGCTGACAAATTTGGACGTTGAGGCAAAACATGAATTTTACAGCGAACATCCCCACAAGCAATTTATAGTCGACAACTACCTTCAATTTGCACCTGGGGCAGCAGTGTTTGCACTTAATGGATTAGGCCTTAAAGGTAAAAATAGCCTCTTAGATCAAAGCGGGGTTTATTTATTGTCCAATATCATCTTAAATGCAACTACCCAAAGCCTTAAGGGGATCACCGCTGTCACTAGGCCAGATGGAACTCCGAGAGCATTTCCCTCCGGCCACGCAGCGGAGGCATTTGCCTCGGCTGAATTTCTTCGCAGAGAATATGGTGACCAATCGGTCTGGTACACGATCTCAGGCTATACCGCAGCTGCAACAGTAGGGATTTTGAGAATGTACAACAATAGGCACTGGTTTAGTGATGTGGTGGCGGGAGCTGGACTTGGTGTACTGTCAACCCAGGCCTCGTACTGGTTATACCCCAAAATCAAAAGAATATTCTCCAACAAACCTAAAAATAATGCACTAATTATGCCGACTTACAGATCAGGTACTTTCGGACTCGGGATGGTGAAAACATTTTAATCAATTAGGTGATATGCCATGTCAATCTAAACTCGGTGTCATTAGACAAGTTCCTCCAAAATTGAAAGGAGGTAAAGCACCTAAAAAACGTGAACAAAAGAAAAGAAAAAAATATGCGATCACTTTAATGGATATTATATTTTATTTTTTCTTTATACTGATCATGTCGGTCGTTGTCTTTGGTGCCTATGCGCATATTTCAATTTATTACTTGAAATAGATGATCAGTGATATATAAAATTAGCAGTCTGCAAATTAATATTTCGTGGTTTAAAGGAAAAGCCATTCCGAACTCACAGGTTATCGTTGAAAGGAAATCCGTATCGTCTTGAGCCAACTTTGGAACTCGTCCCTCCCTTGCTTCAAAGCAAACTTTTTTTCCGTAATTATTTAATCCTGTTACATCAATTCCATGTTGAAGAGTAGCTTAGAAAGCTCAATGTGTGCTTGAAAAAAAACGGCTTCTATATAATTTCCTAATTTTTTATTTTGTCCATGTATGAAGTTAGAAGAAAAAGCCATCGAGATAACTTTGCAATCTCCTAGATCTGTATGAATATGTACCTGATCTATATCCAACCCCTAAGCGATAGCACAAAACATAAGAAAGAAAGCAGCTTAAAAAGGCTGCTTTTATCACTTTTTATCTCTAAAGAAGGTATTTAAAACTTTCAGGATCACTAAAAGTAGAAAAAGCAGAAAATGCATTAAAAATAAAATAAGGCCGTTTATCACTTTCAATGGTATGACCCCTCTTTCTTTTTTATATTTGCAGTATTGATTTACAAGGTAATCAAGTGCAGTAAGCACCATTACTAAATCGCTACCGATAAAGTTTCCCACTCTTGTAAACTACTCTTTATTAGCTACTTTTGGTTATAATAATCTTTTTACACAAAAAAGAAGGCTAGATAGCCTCCTTAAAACTTTATCTTTATGCGATGGTGAACGTCGGTATAATTGAATTCCAGTTTGTCCTAAAGCGACCTGCCTTGTGACTTGTTGTGTTCGTTTGTATTTTCCGCTGAATTTATACCATGTTGCCCAATATCCTGAACCAATGGTTTTACATATTGGTCTGCGAAAAGTCCAGCGTTTTTTAAAATGCTTTCAGGGATGTTCGTATTTAAGATCTTAACCCCATCCTTTAGCTCTTTGAATATGTTTTTTGCGATGGTGTTGGTTACGCTCTCGGGGCCTTTGGGATGAGACAACACTTGTTTAAGTGGCACACTGTAGGTTTGGACGCTCCATGAATTATCATTGGGTTTGCCAAATACAATACCTTTTTCCATATCCTTTGCCACCTTCTTCTGGATTTTTTCCAACTCTTTTTTACCTAAGTAATCATTAAGTAGGTCATCAATGTGGTGTTCAAGTGTCATAGGTATAGAAAATGCCTCCATATAATCATCTTTAGGATAATGTTTATCAGGAAGTGCTTTCGCATATTGCTCTGCCTGATGTATAAGTTCTCGTCCCTCTTTATTATCTCCATCGTAATAGGTCGGGCCTCCACGACCATCGTTTTTTGCGGTTCCTACACGTTTGCCTTCGATGTATAGACTCGCCTGGAAAGCAAGTGTTTCTTCGCTAAAGGATTCGTAGTACTTGATATTTTTTAGTTCAATGTTCATAGTGCTGTTGTTTTAAGATTCTCTTTATTTGGTATCGATTTTATTAGGTTAAATTTTAAGCACGGCAATAGAGCCTGGTCCGTAGGAACCAGGCTCTATTGCTGTTAGTTATCTGCTTTTAAGATTCTTACACGTAGTACTTAGTGGTTAAATCAGATTAAACTGTTCGCGAAAAGAACAGTAGCCGTTTTTAGGTTTGTGGGTGCGTATACCTGAGCGTATGCCAACAACTTTTTCAAAACGGTTTAGTGAAAAAGAAGTGGCAGGGATATTGAATTTGCGTTTGCGATAAGTAATCTGTATTAGATCGTCGGTGACCTTGAAAAAAGCGTCTTTCCCCGACTTCCACAATGCGACTTTACAATCTGTGACCCTGCCTGTAAGTTCGGCATCAAATAGCGTATGCACCTTTGCGTTGACAAAGTGTTGTTTCAGAAAAGATATTTGATCCGCACTGGCCAACAACCCTAAAGAAGCAAATGCAACACTGCCTGGAATCTTTAGCCAATCTGGTCGTTTTTGGCAGAAACAAAGAATATCAGTTGCTGAATGGCTTAAAAACAAATGCCTGACCTGTGCGGGTAATCCCTCATACACCAACCACATTCCAGTAGAAACAGGTACAAGGTGCCTCTCGTCCGACCAAAATTCTATCGCTGTATCCCGTTGATTATCCTGATAGGTAAAAAGGATAGTGCCATCCTGAACAGTTATGCGGCTCACAAAAAAAGCCAATGTCTCCGGGTTAATAGAAAGTGGGCACGGATCGGCTAACAAACCCATTAGCGAGATGAGGTGCGCCCGTATCCTCGACTATATTGTGAACCTGTTTCATAGTCTTTATGCTCGCCCACGGTCATTTCCTTTTCTCTTTTAGGTTTTCCTACCATACTATCAGCTAGGGCCTGATTATAACCTTTGGTGTATTCTTCTTTTTGGCCGTCCTTATTCCCGGCAAGGTTGCGAATACCACGGAGCAGTAAATAAGAAATACCGCCGTCCATTAATACCGAAAGTATCAATGCCTTTCTGTCTGACCTGATCCCCTTGCTGTCGGTCGCGCTGTGCTGGATGCGAGTGCCTTCGTCCAATTCTATTACATCTCCGCGTTGAAATGCTTTCTGCTGTTCCTCTGACATCACTTGCCCGTTGATTTTTATAGGAGCTTCAACCTGCTCAGGATGGTAGGAGACAAATTCTCTGGTTTGCTTGTCGTATTCGATAATCAGCATCGCCAGTTTTTTATCGGCCTGCTCATAAACTTTCTGTATCGATTGTAGTTTACCGTCCAGAAGTACCCTGGCTTCTTCCTCGCTGAGCAATGGATGTGGTTTGACCTCCTTATAGATGGGGTGCAGGTTCAGCGTGACGGTGCCATCAGGGTTGCGATTAAGGGATAGTTTGGCATCCAGTTGTCGGATTTCAAAACCATCCATCTTCAAATGAAACATGCTGCGCATGTCTGTTCTTCGTCCCGCTAGCAATGCGTCGACATCTTCATTGCTTAGATTCAACTTACCTTCCTGGTAAAGTCCTAGCTTTTCGAGTTCTTTAATAGGCAACTCATTTTCCTTGATAAATGTTTCCATAATTAACAGATTGAAATTTTGTGATGATTTAGCGTCTTGCCACAATAGCAATTGCTGTGTCAGCTTCCTGAGAAATGGAAGTATCAGTCCCATCAATTGTGCGGGTTTTGTCCTGAGATTGCTGTTTTACCTGAAGCAAAGAACCATACAGCATATCATTTTTAGAAAGCACAAAGTTGTGTCCTGAGTTCAAGTCCTCCATGCGTAGACGACCCTGTTTCAGATGACCATTTACTTTGTAAATTGTATTGTTATAAGCAATTTCGTCACCTGATGACAGATATTTAGAGTTTGTCTGATTTCTTGATCCCTTCGACTCCGGTATATTTTGCAACTCAGTTTTAACTTCCCTTTTTTGTTCTAAACCTGTGAGGTAATTGAGAATTTTCTCAGCGTCAGTAGCAGCGGCATGTATTTCAAAGGGTGTGTCCTGCAAGACCTTAATCCAACTATCCACATAAGCGGTGTGCTGTCTGGGGTCATGTCCGATCCGCAATTCCTGACCGATCAGCAGAGAAGCGATTTCTGCACGTAATTCCTCACGGGCATATGCTTCGGAGCCAAACTGATTCATTATACTACGGTCCAATCTGTCCTTATGTCCAGTCCAATGGCCCAGTTCATGAAGAGCCGTTGCATAATACTTGTCTGGAGCATCAAACTGCTCTTTCAGCGGCATAGTAATCTGATCCTTGAACGGGCTGTAAAATGCATCGTCTCCGGCCCGATGGATAATATCGGCGCCAGAACTCGCAATCAGTTTTTCTGCTCGTTCTAATGGCTTCCAACCTAACTCTTGGATGTCTGGTTTTTGTAGGATGGGAATCCCATTTACCTGCGCAGCATTGAATACCCAGGCGGTGGTAATGATTGGGCGATCCAGTTTTATAGAAATCTTGATGGGTTTACCATCATCGTTCAACATAGGTTTACCACTTTCATCCCTTTTGGCCACTAAATCAGTTGTTTTAACAAACTGGATTAGAGAAGCCTTTTCACCTTTCTTGACACTCCACTGGTTGGCGGATGCCTGGTTAAAGGTTATCCATCGAGGATCTTCGTAACCGTTAAGCAACAAGGAAAAGGTATTAATACCTTTATAGCGGTTTCCAGTGACGGCATTGTAAGGGAGCTCAAAAGATGGAAGATCATCGCTGTTCCAAGGTTTTTGCCAGGGAGCAGTTCCGGCTTTCAGCTGTTCAATGAGTTTTTCGGCCACCTGTATGTGCATGGCCTTAATCTTATCATTCGCCATCTTCTCCTACCTCCTGAGGGGCATCTTCTTCTGGCAGTTCGTCTGCATAGTCTACGCCATAAATGGCCGCTTCTGCGGCTGTAAGGCCAATAGCCTGGCCAGCTGCAAGTGTATTTAATTTATCTTGCAGGGTTCTTAAATGTTGTTCCATAAGTAATTAATTGATGGTTTGGCCTAGCTGTTCGGGCAGTAACAGTGACCTTAAAAAATGTAATGGGTTGATGTATTTATCCTTAAACCTGATGCTGAAATGCAGGTGTTCTCCGGTCACCCGGCCTGTTGTTCCGGTGACACCTATGACCTGACCTGCTGTTGCAGGCTCACCTGGTATGACCAAGATCTGGGAAAGGTGTCCGTAAATACTTTGAAAGTCTCCATGAGAAATTCTCACATATTTGCCCAGGATTGGATTAAAACCTGTATCCGTTACAGTTCCGTCCAAAATATTTAGTACCGGATCACAACGGGCAGCAAAGTCAACGCCTCTATGCAGGTCATACTTATTAGTCACCGGATGTACGCGGTATCCAAAACCAGAGGTCACACGTAAATTTATTAACGGTAAGCTACTACGATATTGGTCATTAATTTGTGCTATAGCTACAGCTGAATGAGTCAGTAAAAAATGGACAACGACATGCAACACGAATATTCGAGGGTTCATCGGCTACGAGAAGATTGAATTTCGATTTCATCTGCTAGCCCACATTTGATGAAATCCTCCAAGGTAACAAGGGAATTTTTGCCAACTTCCTCAAAGCCGATGGCCCACCGAAGTGCTTCTTCAATTGCTCCTGTTTGTCCAATATTTTGCAGTCTGTAAATATCCAGTAGTATCCTTACATCTTTGGGGTCTAGTTCGAGCAATTTTGTCTGTATAGTTGCCAAAACCATTTCTTTTGGTTGTAAGGAAAGTAGGGCGTTAGTACTATAAACCCCAATATTATTGTAAGGAAATTGTACATGCACTTCATCATTTTTGAGGTTGATTTGAGCAATTAACCCGACCTGACCTTGCATACGCATTGGATCATCAGTTAATGGATGTACCATTACTGATTTGTTCAAAAGTTCTTCCATTTCTAAATTATTACCGCCTGTGAATTGGACGTTGTTCAACTTCAACCTGATTATTGTTGACTAAGCCCAATTTATCTTGAAGTAAATTCTGGCTATGGGCTCTAACTGCATTATTTGTAGTTGACATTTCAAGAGCAGTTTTGTGGTTTATTGGAAAGATTGACTGTGCCTTCAAACTGATTTCTAAAAGCGTTTTAAAATCTTCCTTTGACAGTTTTTGAAAATTTGAAATTGCATTTGTGCTTATTTCATCAGATTTTTTCAAGACAAATAAGGCATTACTGCTATATAGTGCCTGTTGTCCTTTTTCAAAGCTTATGTAAACATTGTCTCCCTCAATATCTATATCTGTTATCATACCAATCTGACCCTGCTTGCCTGCCGGGTCGTTTAGTAATGGATGCACCTGCGCATAAGTGCCAAGAAGTTGTTCCATAAAATATAGTTGTTAGGTGATTAATTTGTTATTTGTTAAAGGTTTGCTTCATTATTCCTTTAGGCTGAGGTACACCAACTGATGTCTGAGCAATTCTGAACTGTTTTACAACCTGCTGCACTTCCTCATTAATCTTTTGAAAGTTCTGCCGGAGTATTTCCTCTTTTCTGCCTTTGAAATCGTAATAGATTGGCAAGGACCGATAGCTTTGTTCTTCTTTTTTGATAGACTCTACATCCAGATTTACCCGACAGTTTACTGCCGAGGGCTGGTATTTCCCTGTATAGGTTTCAACGGCATCTGACGCGATCAAACCCACCATTTCGCCAGCTCGGAGGTTCGCAATCTTGCCAGCAGGAATCAGCGGTTCAAGTTTTTCACTCAGGGAAACAGAGACTTTCGTCCGGTCGATACTCAGACTTTCACCTTCCTGTTTTACCTTGCCAAATAGTCGTTCCAACCAATCTAACGTATCCTTGTTCTGTACAGATCCAGATAGCACATTACCGACCACAGAAGTGATAGTAGCAGCAGTTTCTTTACCATATTGCTGCTGAAATTGTTGAAGGCTTTGGATTCCGAGTACAGACGCAACCAAATTGCTTCTTGCTTGACTTAAAACCTGCTCAATTCGAAAAATATAGAGACTTGGGGCCTCATCTATGACAAGTCCAACGGGTAAATTGCCTTTAGTGTTTACCAGTTTAGTTACCCTATTTAGCACAAGGGAATAGCAGGCTGAATTAGTACTTTGTGTCAAAGGATCGTTGGCGAGCACCAAAATTGACGGGTTTTTAGGATCACTTATTTTTAGCTCGAAATCATCCCCGCTGAATACCCAAAAAGTTTCTTTTGTAGCCAATCTGCTGATAAAGATTTTAAGGGTACCTACTTGTCCTTCTAACTGATCGAAAGCTTTGGCCTGATAAGCACTTTTAAATGGGGAAAGTAGTGGTACCAGTTCCGGTTCAGAAAAAAGTGCGCTGAAAATGTCATCATAGGAAAGGTTTAAAAAAGAAAGCACATGCGGAGGGCTTGAATACCGACCATCTTCGTAGCTGCTGAAAAAATAAATGCATGCGGCCAGAAAATTGATAGCGGATTGTGTAAAGAACTGGTCACTGCCCCCCGAACGGTCACCTTTTTTCATGGCCTCAACTAAGGCTTCTGCTGTTTCAGAGGCATCGGCAAGAGTATTGAGGTATTGCCTTTTCCAGGGGTTTACTCGTTCGCTTTTTTCAACTTCATTTAGATTGATAACGTGGAATTTATAATCAAGGCATTTCCCTTTTTGTTTTGCCAATAAATAATGGTGATAGGCAACCTTGGCCAAGTCAGGATATTTTATATCATAAATGCATAAAGTGAAAGATTTGGCGATGAATTGCTTTATTATTGGAATAATAACTGAAAAAGTTTTACCCCCACCGGGAACTGATATTAAAAGCAGGCTTCTGAATAAATTTGCCAGCGGAATGAATCCTTTATGTACCTTCTTTTTATAATAGAATAACATAGGTATATTCACCGAATACGGTGTCTCAATCGGTTTGACGGGTTGCATAAAGGATTCCCCCTCAATGTTCCATTTATCTTTACCAAGTTTTGAACTGATGATCTTCGATACATTATCCATAGCGATATGGATCAGTAAGGTTCCGAAAATTGCGGTGACGATGTACAGCAGATCAGACCAGCCAGCACCCATCCAAATGGCCGGTGTATGTTTTCCCTGAAACAAGATTCCCGAAAAGAAAACGATAAGACCAGCTACAAGTGGATAAACAATATGATTTTTGGGATTGAGGTCTTTGTTTTTTCTGCTGAGCGTACCTACTGAAACCAGGCAAATCAACAGTAGAGTAAATAGTTTGCTGTAAATGAGCTGGTGGTAAAATGGTAATCTGGCAAGCCTGATTACAAAAAAGCGTAGGTTAAATTTGTCCGTATAATCCTGTGTTAAAAATTTACTGGCGTAAAAAAACAGGAAAACTTCGATCAAGACGGACAAATAGATACCAAATTGCAGGAACTTGTAAAGGCTCTGCTGTTCCTTGGTTTCTTCCATATATCAAGTTTTGCTTTTAATGGATAAAGGGAGCTCAATGGAGACTCCCATTATTTGGACATTTTATAAACTGTCTGCTTTCAGAATATCACTGTATTTCATTTCTAGGGTAAGCACCCTCCCGGAAATCTGTTTTTCAGTCAGTTCAATATTTAGCAACTTATTACCCGGAAAGGTTACCTTTTTCAGGACATAGATATTTCGGTATTGCTTCTTAAATATGCTGTTTGGATACAGTTGCCATACGGGCTTAATTTCTACAGATTGTACGTTTGTTGCTTTTGTAATCTTTTTATCTTCGATTTTGAAGCGCTGTTCGTCCACATCGTAAGGCAAGTTGCTATTGTTAAAATATGTGATATCAAGAAATATGTGATCACCTGCGGCATACACATGGTTCAGTTTGGCCTTTAAACCGAAAGCCTTTGCCTTTCGCACAGACTTACCAGATGGTTTCTGTAGAATCTGAATGGCAAAATCCTGCATCTGCCTGGTTGTTAGTGAAATTCCAGGGACGTCCAGCGGCTGGGTATGTTCCGGTAATATATTCACTTGTGTGGGGACGATAAGTGATTGGTCATCCACATAGCGCAGGTTATATTGAGCAATAAAACTTTCGCCAACAATGGTTACTACACCAGGCTCATCTAAGGGCATCTTGACATCTGGAATTATCTTTAAGCGCAATACATTCTTTAAAGGCAGATCGCCCGCAACTGCGTGGGTGGATATGTCAACATATTGAATGGGTTCGGGAGAAATAAAGTGCAATGAAATATCCCGACTGATCAGAATATCTGGTAGATCTTTGCGGTATACTCCTGCTGGGATTTGTGCATAAAGCCCCTGGGCCACCCATAAGATGGCCACTAAAAAAAAGATTAATTTTTTCATAAAAAATATGGGTTAATACTTGTTCTGAGTGTTTTTGAGTTCTTGCGGGTCAATAAGATAGACCTGGGTGTTATATTTCAGTTTGGCTTTATTGCTACGGATCAGTTTGCTAACCGCCGTTGTAGTAGATTGAAACATTTTTTGCAGCATGCTCATGACTAGCTGGTTATTGTTTTCAGCTTGCTGTTGAATCGTCATACCCTGGCTGGCATCGCTACCAAGTACTTTTGAAAATTCACGGAATGCAGATGCGGGGACATAAAGCCCAGGCAGGCCGTCATTATCGTAGATGTCAAGTCGGACAGGTAGTATATTGTTATTTTGAAAAATGGAGCTAATTGATAGGTTTACCCGTTGACCGCTAAAGCCTGTTATCTGGGCATATAGGTATGTACCTTTTTTAACTAAAAACCGACCTGCGGTCATGTCATCTAACAGACGGATACGTAGACGAGAACCTGCATAGCCAGTGATGTCCTGATCTACTATGGCACGGATAAAACTATCTTCTCCATTAGCTGAAATGGTATTGAAAAGTGCCGTGGACGCCGAAGTTTTAGAAACGCTGAGTTTTTTTTGATTTTTAAGCTCCCGTTCAGCAAGGGCCATCTCTTTTTCTCTGGCTTGTTCTGATTTGTAATCGGGGTCGTTTGCTTTGCCCATGCTGTCGATCAGTGACATTTGTTCCCGAAAAATTTTCATGGGGTCCGTTTGTCCCTTATTACCAGGCACCTCTGATGTGGTAGGTGCCGATTGTTGCTGCTTTAATTTGGAAAGTGCAGTTGCCAAGTCTCGGTCTGTATCGTAAGTTTTTGGTGGCTGTGTTTTAGGGACTGCGTTGGGAAAGGTTGAATGTGATGTGCGTGGTTCGGCGGCTGTGTTACCATATTTCCTTTTCATTTCCCGGTCGATGGAATCCAACATCCTTTTTTCCATTTGATTGTACAGGTCTGGAACTTTTTGCCTGTTGGTTTGTTCGTCTGCGATCCCACCGACTGCTGTGTAACCATCGGCATCCTTGTATTGCTTACGGTAAGCGTCCAACTTATCTTCAATACCTTTGTTTTTAACCTCTTCGGAAACATCCACCAATGTTTCCTGTAGCGTATTTCCATTTTGTTGTACGGGTGCATCTTTTCCAAAGCTGCTTTTCCATGCGTAAAAAAATAAGCATAGGAAAGGAAGTAGGATCAGTGGTAGCACATATCGCGGTTGCTTGAAATTGATCTTCATAATTAGGGTGTTGGTTTAATATTTAGCTCATTATGGATGATTTCCAACTGCTGAATTGCATCTTTGACAAAAAGGCTATCGGCAGCAGTCAGCTTTTCTTTGTGCAGTACTGTGTTGATCTGATTTTGCAGATCAAGCACTTTCTGAAATGCCTGCCCGGCACCTATGATCTGTCCGAACCCCTGGGCTACATTGGTGCCTGAGCTGGAAAGCGATGGCAATGACTTGGGTTCTTTTACCCTCATAACCGTAAAGGCGAATACGCCTGAAAACAGTATAGACGCCAGCATGAGGGCAAATATTTGCGTTGGGTATCTGGAGCTGACGAGTTTCCAAAGAGCCGACAAGCGGAGAAAGTACCCTCCGAACTCTTTTCTGAGCTCGTATAAAAGATTTGGGCGGGGTTTAAAATGAGTTTTTCTGTACATTTTCAATGTCTTTATTTTCCAATGTTTTCCAACGGGTAATAAGTACCGCATGGGGATTGTTATCAGAGCGGATTTTCAGGTCTTTTAGATAACCTTCAGTGACGAGCGAACGAATAATCGTGGAGCTGCGACGGTCTATTTTCTGGCGACCGTAGTAACGGAAATACTTAAGACCCTCATCAATAAAAATTGAATCGGTCTGAAGTGTCAACACAGCACTGGAGGAGAGAATTGAATTGAAAAATCCTTTTTCTTTAAGGTTGTTATACTGAAGTGCACCACTTTCATCGACCAGGTACATCGCTCTTTTCATCTGATATTCGATATACTTATCATCAGGCGTAAGCGAAAAGAAAAGACTGTGGAAAAGGTTGACGTGCGAACGATATTCCGCAGCGCGGTTCATTTGAAGATCAGTTTGCCTGGCTAGCAGCGGTACGCTGTTTGCATCTAGCACGTAGACGCTTTTTCGAGCGTCTGCAACCTGTTTGTAAGCAAACAGGGAAACGATCAGGACGATGACAACGGCCAGGATAAAACTTCCTGCGGACAAAAATGTGGCAAGGCGTACTTTGGCTTCGATATTTTTTACAATCATTATTTCATCATTTTGCTTAAGATTCTGGACATATTTGAAGCACCTCGACCCATCGTGGAAGCAGCAGAGCTTATACCGGATGTAGACACGATCCATGTACTAATGCTGGGAACTGCTAACATGGTAAGACCTCCAATCAAAAAGGTTACGATTACCATCCCGAAAGAGAGCAGGCCATTTCCGGCAAGCCACCCAAGTTTTTCCAAGCGGTCGGCAGAGGTGCCGACAAGCTCTTTGTAGCGGCTTATCTCCGCTTCCATAGCATAATGCTGGAATAAAGAA
This sequence comes from Pedobacter polysacchareus, assembly GCF_019802255.1. Lineage (GTDB taxonomy): Bacteria > Bacteroidota > Bacteroidia > Sphingobacteriales > Sphingobacteriaceae > Pedobacter > Pedobacter polysacchareus. Next base: position 654,658 of record NZ_JAHYSS010000006.1, read on the forward strand.
GCGACGTACAGAACCAGAAAACCGATACCTGTATAAAGATTAACCGAAATGAACCTTGCAACCCATGTAGTAAAACTGTCCCTGAATGCAGGAAGGATGCTGATTGCGACTGAGAATGGCCCCAGTATAATCAGTATCGTAGAAAAGATAATCTGGATAATGAAGATGAGATATACACAGATCCGAAGTACCCATAAAGCCAATGTTTCCAGAATGGAAGTGGCAAGGAGTTGCAGACCGACTTGCATACGGTTACGTAACTCCACAATTGGGTTCCAAACCTCAGCAAAACCTTCCTTAACAGTAGACTTCACCGATTCCCAGGCATTTTGGTACCAGGTATCTGCCTCCTGTTTAGCTGTTTCTGTTTGGGCCTGCACAGTGAGCAGATTATCTGCTACCTGTACCATCAGCTGGGCTCTTTCCAGTCGTAAGTTATTGACTTCTGTTTGGCTGCTATTAAACATAATCTCAGTCTTATTTGCAATTATATCTGTGGGAAAGGAGACCACTCTGGTAAAAGGAGACCACCAAAGAATTACCATGACCAGACCAAACGGACGAAGCAGTGGCATAATTTCCATTTTTTTATCACCCGACATCATTTCATATGACTTAACGGCAAAAAAAATGAGCATGAAAATGGCCGATAGTGCCTGTGCATCTGCAATAAATGCATCATAGTGCGTCCACAGTGTATTTTTCATTTCCTTTAAAAAATGCATCATACCTTCTTCGTAGACCCCGTTGCCTTGCAAAAAATTGAAAGTTTTTTTAAATGAGTCTGGCACATTTCCGGAACCTGATTGCATAAAAAAACCGGCAGTGCCGGTCAGTAAATTGGTTATGTTCATCATGTTAGAGTTTGGATTTCCTTAAAATTTCGTCAGCGATTTGCTGATCGGTTCTGAAACCTTGCCTTTCTACAATGGGCTGGTCCCTGGACTTCATTTTGTTTGTAGATTCACTAAGAGCTAGGAATTTTCTGGCGTACTGTTTTTTTGCCTCCCAGGAAGTATTTAACCGACGATATTCCAAAAGCAGCCTGTGGTAGGTCAGTAGCCTTGAACCACGGTCAAGTGTTGTAGTCATTGCACCGTCCAGGCGTTCCTTAATTCCTGAGGACTCTTCGCGATACCACTCGTAAACGCCGTTGCGAACCAGGTAGTCAATTTCTTTTGCGGGAATTCCAGACATCAAATTTGCATCTTGTTCGTTTAAAAGAGGTTCAAATTCATGACGGTAGTATAGCATCCACAATGGATCGGCAGTAGAAAAAACAGCTGAATAGTTTACCGCTTCGGTTATTGCAGTATTTCTTAAAGTATCAGCATGCAGTTTATAGGCGTTTTCGGTATTTTGCATGGCCGCGGCAAAAGCCAGACGCTGAGTTTGTGGTCCGACAGGTCCCAATGGACGGAGGTCTTTTTTAGGGTAGTTCGGGTGCCACGCCCAGGTAAGCCAGTAGTTTGGATTAAGTCCTAAAAAGCCGCTAGTTGGGGTAAATTTCTTCCTGTCCCATTGTTTGAAAACCATACGTTCTTGCTGGTTAACAATAGACTGGTCTCGAATGATACGCTGGGCTCCTGCAGAAGCGGCCATCCCCAAAATAAGTATGGCTAGAATATAATGTTTCATCGTTTATTGTTTTAAAATTTGATAATTACGGATGATATCATTGGCCATCCGAGTATCTTGATTTATAAAATCTCTATAAGGATTAGCCGTTTTTAACACCCCGTTCATTTTTGCCCAATACATAGATCTACCCATACTATAACATAGTGCCCTCATGACTTTTAATTCCAGGATGACCTTACGTAGTAAAGCATCTCGTTTGTCGTAGTCCATCAACACATTGCCGCCTTCTTTTAAAATAAAATCAGATACTTCGCTAACCAGGGTAATTCCACGGGATTTCAGTTGCCTTGCAACATCCTCGGCAAACAGCAATAAATAGGGCTCGCTGCCTGCAATAGAGATCATGGTATTGCTTTCCTTAATAATCTCTGTACTGATTCGAGCAATCTGTGTGGCGGCTATACCGCTTCTCAATGCTTGATTGACCTGGGTAAGTGAATTATAAATCAAGTTCTGCACCATCACCACTGAAGAGATATTCAGATTTATGTCATCCAAACGATTGTTAATGGTGCTTAGATAATTGTTATGGGTATTTTCTGCTGCCAAACGCACGCTGCCGTTCTCATTAACAATCGCAAAATGACCGCGGTCGAAAACTAATTTTTGCGCATTTGAACTTTCTGTACAAACGAGCAGCAAAAAACCTGCGATAAATAGTTGGCACCTCATGGCGTTGTTGCTTTAAGAATAGAGGCATTACGTAATATATTATCAACAAGCTGTTTATCTTGCTCAATAAAATTGGCAAAGGGGTTCAACGAGCGTTTTCGGTTAGCATGGAACATGGCCGTGGCCAAACCTTTACTAGCCCCTTCTATCAAGCGGAGTTCAGTTAATGCATGTGAAAAAAGAATTTTGCGGTCGCTTGCTTTCATCTGGTTGATGTCGCCGATACTTAGGGCCAGACCAATAATATAATTCACCAACATTCTCGCTCTGTCTGCAAGGTCTTTTTCAGTCTGGAACGCTAGTGAAATCAGAATAGGATTATCACTAGCCAGCTGGTAGATTATATTTTGCTGTCGGATGATCTCTGAAACAACTGGGCTGGCTTCCAGTCCGATCTGTGCGGCATCAATAGCCAGTCCCACAGTATGAAAACGGCTTTGTAATTCCCTGTACTTCGTCTTAAGTTTGCTCATTTGTGTTTTATTTACCTCTTCGTTTGCAGAAGTAACTGCCTGTTTATTTTTAGCTTCTTCCTGTCTGCTATTTTCGCTTTTACTTTCGGCTACCAACTGGTGAATTAGTTCTACATTGAGCTGGCAAAAAGCATGTTGTAGTATCCCGAAAAGCAGGAAGATTAGGATAATCATTCCTTTCATTTTTTTAGGTATTTAGCGTTTCTGATGATATCATTAGCAATCCTTACATCAATATTTATATAACCGGAATAAGGATTAAGAGAATTAAGAATACCGCGCTGTTTCGCCCAAAACATCGTGCGATGCATTCCATAAGCAACACCCCGTAAGATCATCAGTTCGGTCCTGATGCGGTTTAATAATTTTGCTCTTTCGCCAGAATCCATCAGGTTGTTTATGCCACCCTGCAATACAAAGGAGCTGACTTCCGCAGCCAATGCCGTTCCCCTTCGTTTGAACTCGCGAGCACCACCTTCAGCAAAGAGCAGCAGAACCGGGTTACTTTGAGCAATTGAAATAGCCTTGTTTACATCGGAAACAATATCCATGCTGATGTCGGCAATATCCTGAATGGCCAACAAGGATCGTACGGCGGCAGATACCTCACTTAACCCTCGGTAGATTTGTTGCTGCAAATCATTTACGATGACCAGCTGGCCAGTTACTGCCAATTGACCACGTTGGATCAATGTAAGGTTATCATTCGTTCTATTGAGCTGCCCGTTGATAATTCCTGAGTGTGCAGCCATAGCACCCGCCGTGGTTGGGTCCACATAAATCTGGGCAAAAACAGGACAGGCTGTAATAAAAAGTCCTGCAATTAGAAGTGATCGTTTCATACAAAATCGGGTTTAAAATATTCAGTTGAACTTGGGATGGGTATACCATCCTTATTAATCTGGCGGATAAAGGCATCCAAAGGCAATCCGCTTTTTTCCATATCGGAGACAAAAGCTTCCAATCCGCTTTGATAGGTCCCGTAGGTGCGGGTATAGATTTCCACCGCACTTTTTTCCGGTTTTTCGGTAGTATAGGCCAAATACTGAAAAATAGAGACCTCCACGCCGTACACTTCCCCCGAAGCACCCCTTCGGATATATACCTCTTTAAAGCGCCCCCTGTTATCGGTGTTGCCCAGTTTATTAATGGTAAATATCTTCTTTTGCTCGATTTCAGTAATGGCCAGGAGTTTGCCGATCTCCTTGTAATTCTCTTTGAACTTGCTCTGGTCTAGCAGGCAAATGGTATCCGAATTGTTCAGTATACTATCCTTGACCACTGCATTGCCGATAATATCCCCCAATTCCTGGGTGACCACGATGGCCTCGCCCCAAAATTTACGGACAGTCTTATAGAGGTACAAAATGTACCCTGCCATTAAAGGTGAGGCGATTGCCTTCCACGCCTCTTCAATTATGAGGGCCTTTCGCTGATCCTTACGATGTCTCATCTTCTGGATGAACACATCCATAATGATCAGTGTCACTATGGGAAACAGAATACGGTTCTCCTTAATGGCATCAATTTCAAAGACAATGAACCGCTCGGAAAAAAGGGATGCGTCGGCAGGCTCGTTGAGGATACTTTCAAACTCTCCGCCACGGTAAAATTTCTTTAACACGTACCTGAACTCGTCCAGGTCGAACGCAATCCTTTCCTCGATTTTGATCTCCGGTATTTTCCCGAGTGCGAACTCATAAAAACTATTAAAATCAAGAGCGGTAATTCCCGTCCGTTCATGCCTGATACTGCCCAGTTTCTTTTCCTCGTTTACTGCGGAAAAATATTTTTGATTGAAAGCAGCCTTAAACGGAGTCGTATCAGGATCTTCTGCCAGCAGGACTTCATCTAAATCACTGATTTCCAGGTTAAGCAGATTATCATCGATCACATCGAAGTCCATATCAAAAAGAGGGTTCTCCTTCATGCTTTCAAAGACACGTTTGCGTATGCTGAAAAGCTGTTTATGGGATAGGCCGGGATACCCCGGATTGAAATATCGGCTATAGTAGGCGGAGATTACATTGGAAATGACATCACGCTCAACCGAGCTTATGGTCCCTTCGGCACCCTTCCACAACAGGCTGACCAGGGTAATCAGAAAATCCTTTTTTTCTATATTGTATTCACTTTCAGCAATGGCAAAGGGGTTCATCGTAATCGGCTTGCTGTCCGACCAGGTAATGTACTTGCCCCGGAAATAATCGCACATCCCGGAATAGGAATGCCCGGTATCCACGATCACCACATCCATGTTATAGAGCATATACTGCTCAATCAAGGCGTTCATAAAAAAACTCTTCCCGCTGCCTGATGGGCCGAGCACAAATTTATTTCGGTTATTGATCCGGTTGGTGCGCATGGGCAGGTCTGCGGGGTCTATCCCCACGGGAATACCTTGGCGGTCGGTAAAGCGAACCAGGAAGTCCGAGGGTTCATCTTTTAACAGAGATTCCTTAAAAAAGAAGCAGAGGGCAGCATCGGCGGTTGTCAAAAACCAGTCGTATTTTTTTAGTTCTACACCATTGCCAGGCAATGCGCAGCGGAAAAGTTCTAACTGATTATAGGCGTTTCGTGATGGGATAATTCCCTGCTGAAAAAGTGCTGCATCAATATAATTAACAGCCTTCCTGATTTGTTCTTCCTCTGCACATACGATCATGGAATAATGGGCATTGACGAGCATTTGATTTTCTCTTGCTACATCAACCAGCAACATATCTATATCCTCAACGCAGATGAGGTTGGCCGGATCGGGAACGCCTGAATGGCGTTTACGTTTCAGCTCTAGTTTATTGAGTGTTAGCTGTTGTGGTGGTATCTCTAACAATTGGTTATAAATGATAACACGATATCCAGGAACCTGATGTAAAAAAGAAAGGTTATCTACCGGAAAATCCCGCATTCCTTTGTTATCCTGCTTTTCGGTGTAGGGGCCTAACTTTTCCGGTAGATCCACCGAATCGGTATTGACCATGCTGATACAACGGATGGCCAGATTACCCAAATTCAATTGTTCATCCCCACAACGCATATTATTAAGAGTGGTATGGGGCGAGGCAAACTCCATGCTAAGCACCTTACTTATGTATCGGTTGATTTCAACCTCATTCAAAAAGCTTGGGTTGAATCCGGCATTGGCTAGCAAATCTGAAATTTTAATCACGTTCTGAAAGAAATCTGACAATACTTTTTTATCATAAGTATAGAAAGCACCGCGTTTAACCTGCTTGGTAATAATCAGGTAGGATTTAATGTCTGTATATTCTCGTCCTTCAAAATGTGCGTGATACTTCTGTTGTAAAAATTCGCTCTGATTTACACCCTTATATTTCCTGCGGATGAAAACATCCTGCTTTTGTATTATGTGTCCTTCGCCTAGAATCTTAATGATGTTTAGCAATACACTTTGATAAGCATTGTAAGCATCAGGGTCGGCGCCGTATTGCGGCACCGGGTTACTAATGTGCAGGATCATGGAGAAATCACCATTCTCGCCGTACAATAGCTGTAAGCCATTATAGGTATCGATCCCAGCAAAAGGAATTTTAAATCCTGTTTTTCTTTCTCGCTGCATAGTTTAGTTTTAAGTGGACTGGATGGATAAAAATCCCTGTGTTTCGGGTTTTGGAGTGGAGGCCGTCTTTCTGTCGAAAAAAGGTATAGGTGAGCCCAGCTGAGATCAGGGCAATGGTCAAAAAACCACCTAAGTACATACTGGTGAGGGCTCCAATAAGGCCTCCGATTATCAGACCTCCAACTAAGGAACCTAATCCCCAATAAATGAATTTTCCTTTGAACCCCCGGTAAATAAGGGGCTTTTGAAGCCCCTTATAGATTGCATACTTGGCGATCATTATACGCCGAAAAATGCTTTGATTACCACCGATACGAGTACCAGGAATAAACAGGAACCGCCCCAAGACATAAGTTCCTTGTTGATGTCCTGGTCCCCCGCGTTCCATTTGATGTACACGCGAACCCCACCGATCAATCCAACTACCGCACCGATAGCCAAAATCAGCGTAGATACTGGATCTACGTAACTCGTCAGCGAAGAAGTGGCGGCGTTTATACCGATGGAACCTCCGCCTTGGGCAAACGAAGATTGAGCTGCAAGCATTGAAAATGCAGCGATTGCAAACAGTTTTTTGTTGTTTACTGTCATGAATTGAGAAATTAAATGGTGAATGAAAAATTGAAAAGGCTGTTTAATGCACCCCGAACAGGGCTTTGAGGGCTGCCCCGATGATAGAAAGGAAGAGGCAGGAAAAGAACCAACCCATCACTTGGGCGTCTATATGATGTTTGCCGGATTGCCAATTGGCATATACCCGAAGACCGCCCAGTATGCCACTGATGGCACCGAGGACAAGTACTAAGTCAGAAAGGCTGAAATACCAACGATGCATTTCTCCACTGACCTCATAAAATTCACTGATACCTGGCGGTGACTGGGCCGTTGCCAAAAAAGGCAGGGCAAAAAAAAAGACAACCGGAGTTGTCTTTAAAAGTGGATACTTGAATTTCATCGTTGCCTTAATAAGGTATGGCTTTGGTGTACTCGATGACCTCGGACTGGGCCAGAGCGAAAAGTTGTTGAAGTCTTACTCCTCCAGTGCTAATAAGTGGGCCAGAAGATATAACCTGCCGGCTTTTGGGTTCGGGTGCTACTTCATCAGAGCCGACCTGTTTGGGTTGTGTTTCTTCAGAGAATACGAGTTCGTCCTGGCTCGTGCCTGTGATCGGTTGGCCTCGTGACTTTATCATGTCAAAGAGGATGTTAAACAGGTAATAAAGGGAATAGACAGCGGCAATGCTGAGTAGAAATTGTGTCCAATTCATAATTTGATGGTTTTAATGTTTTCTTTGACGTATTCTATAAGTTCAGGGTGGGTAAGAAGAAAATGTTGCAAGCTGAATGCGATTAGTTTGTTCATATCAATTGCCTTGGCAATTTTCAGTTGCTTCAATAGAAATACTGTGCGGTCATCCAGGCGGATCAGCAGTTTTTCCGTTCCTATCAGTTCAAAAGTCAGGATACTTTCAAACAGGGTGTCGAGCTTTATGTCAGGAGGCTTTTTAGTTAATTTATTTATAGGTTTCAGTTTAAAAGATATCTCGCCGTCCTCTATTTCCTTGTCGGGATGTCCATCTTTTTTAATCGTTTCTCTTAGCTCGTCGGCTAATGATTTTATCTGGCTCATGTATGGTCCTCCCAATCTAGATACTGGTTATAGATAAGATCAAGCAATGGCAATACGACCGGGTATAAAATCAGTGGTGTTTGGAAAGTGCTGATCCGCTGAAAATCCACGCGGTCAGCAAGGCTTGGAGCAACCACCCCAAAACGCCGCAGTACATTTTCAATTTCAGTCTTTGTTTCATATTTCACTGTATTTTTAACACGGTTAGGAATAAATATGAATGGGGCCTTATCATTGATCTTCCGTAGCACCATTGCAAACAGTAAGGTCGAATCCACAGAAAATTCATCATAGGCGAAAGGACAAAGGATAAGGTCACATGCAGCAAACAAAGGCAGCAATCCGTCATCATCCATTTTTCCGGGGAGGTCGATCAATATGATTTCGCCAGATCGGTTGCTCAGTGCATTGTGTAGGGATGGAAAATGTTTAAGATCAGCTGGAACAATTTCATAAAGTGGCTCATTTTCCAAAATTTTTGCCTTTTGAGCTTTTGTGGCCAACGACTGTTGATAATCCATATCCAAGACAGTGACGTTACGCTTTTTGATTTGAGTAAGGTAATTGGCCAAAAGTAGCGTAAGCGTACTTTTGCCCGCACCACCTTTTTGATTGCCTAATAGTATTAGCATAATAATAGTTTTTTAAGTTTTTTTAGGGGTGTTATTTTAGAAAGGTTAAAGAACCAGGTCGCGTTAAGTTATCGGGTATTGGTTCTGGCTTTGCGCTTACGCTGCCTGTTACGACCAAGTATAGCTTCATCGTCGATGTCATCGGCAATATCCAAATTGATTTCTGGGAACCAGGTTGTAGGTGCTGGTTCTTCTGTAAATCCTGAAACCTCTGAAGACTTGTCTGGGGGAATTGAAGAATCGGTATCATCTTGTTTGACCGTTTCGCTTTGTAGGGTTGGGATTATATCATTATTATTGAAATCCCCGGCCGACTGATCTGGTGCAACATAGAAATCAGAATTATCCGGTTTGACAGTTTCACTTTCGACAGGTGACTCATTTTCTTGCTGAAGATCGCTTGATGGCTTAAGAAATTCGGCAATTGGCATCAGTTCGCCGCCTTTGTAAACGGTCGTTCTTGCATGGTCTATTACAGTGTAACCGTAGGGAGGCAATCCCGGCTTTCCATGATAAAGGATCTGTAAACCAAACTTTGAAGAAAGTACTTCTGCGAGCTCTGAAGTATATCCTGTCGGTTTGGCTGCATTGCCTCCGGGGAGTGGTGTTATTAATGGAACAGCAACTGGACTATGACTTAGTCGGTATTTTTCAGTTATTGCTCTTAGCTGCGCTAAGCGATCGATGTTTTGATTGTAAAGACTAATCTTAGCATCAACTTCAGAAACATCAATGTTTCCCTGCAACTTACCATACTTAAAAAGCTGATATTGCCCTCCCGTCAATTTCAGGGAGTAACCTTGGCATTCCAATAGCATCATAAACTGGGGACGGGTTGAAAAATTGTAACTCATTGCCTTTTCCAGGTCTTTGTTTACTGTCTCTTTTTCATCGAGTCCCATTACTTGATTTAAAACCTGGTAAGCGCGGATTTTTTCGTAGCTGTCATTTATCTTTTTTCCATTTTCATCTACGCGGGTAGAGACAATATGAATATGATTATTGTCCGTGTCTTTATGAAAGACCAATAAGTAAGGCTGATTTTCATAACCCATCCCTTTTAACCAAGCAGTAGCAATTTCAGTGAGTTGTTCCTTGCTATGTGATTTTCCTTTACAGGAAATGACCGCGTGGAACTGCGGAAATTTAATCCTTGCGCTTGTTTTCGATCGAGCTTCGAGGTAATTAATATAATCTTTTGGTTTGAGATGTTCCAGGGCTTGCAAGGCACCGAAATTTTCCACCTTCATTAATTCTCCTTTATCGTTTTCTATTTTGGTTGTGTTGTAACTTACGCCTCTAAACGTAGCAGAGGGCAGAAGGATTTTTACAATCATGGTTAACCTTTCATTAAGCGGATAACTTGGCGAATACTTTTTTCGAGCTCCTGCTGTACGTGGATGTATTTGCCTAAAAGACTATTAAATTCAGTAGAAATACTTTGACTTAGCATGCCCTGTTTGTGAAGTATATTAGCGTGCCTGGCTAATTGATTTATATTATTACCTGATCGGCCAAGTTCTGTTCCGATGTCATCCAGTTGTTTCATCAGTTCTTTACTGTTCACAAGCATTTTGGTTGCATTTTGTAGTACCCGAATGCGAACTATATCGGCACGACTGATACCTAGTGATTTTTCTAACTCTATGAGTTGCTGCAATTCCTGCTCGCTTAATCTTAATTCAAAACGGCGGGTTTTAAGTACAAACCCCTTGTCAGTAGGCTTCTTGCTGTTCCCCATAGTTAATAATTAAGGCTTTTGCTCAATGGACTGGATAGCGCGGAATATTTCTAGTGCGACTTGTGGTACAATTGCATTACCGTAAGCTTTTACACTTTCGGCTCTCCATGCTGAAAAGGTAATTCCGTCCAATTCGCTGGGAAGCCCATCATCGCCGCCACAAAACGGGGGTTCAACTGGCCATGCCTCCCAGCTGGGAATTTGGTGTTGCCAATCTGTGCTGCGGTGGGTAAAATTCGGATCAGGCGTTCCAATATGGAGGCTGGCAAATTCCCCGGTTTCTGTTTGTACCGTTTCGATTGGGTTTGAAGTGTGTAGTAGACCAGAAAATCTGTCAAAGATACTTGACCTCCGTTTCCCTTCGCGTTTTTGCGGTTCGCCAATTGTCTGCCTTCTTTTACCTGCGCCAGTGTAACTCCCATATTGCTGATCTCTGTAGCTGTTGGTGTGGGCAACAAACCAGACCCGGTCTCTCTGGTGCGGGGCGTTAAGGGCAGCAGCCGGAATACAACAAACGACTGGTGTGCCATCTTTAAGCTGCGGTAATACATATCCTGCTGCGCTGATTTCTGAAATAATGCTTCCGATAACTCTTCGCTGGAGTCTGATAATGGTACTGTCCGCTTGCAAGTTACTGTCCTGACAAAAAAGCTCAACCGCTTTAATTTCCATTTCAGAAAGACTGTCTGGTTCGAGAATGCTGAAGAGGCCAGCAACGTTTTCAAGAACAATCCACTTGGGTCGTGATTCTTTAATAATTCTGCAAGCCTCTGGGAAGAGATAACGGTCATCCGCTTTGCCCTTTCGCTTTCCGGCCTGACTGAATGGCTGGCAGGGAAATCCCCCGGAGATGATGTCAATGTGTCCTCTATACTGAGCTGCGCTGAATTGAAAGATGTCGTCATAATGATGGGTGTTTGGCCAGTAATGTTTTAAAATGGTCTGGCAAAAAGGATTCCTTTCGCAGGAAAAAACATTCTGCCATCCAAGCCATGTAGCGGCGATATCAAAACCGCCGATTCCACTAAAAAGGCTGCCATGTCTAAACATAAGCGGCTACTTTAAATTTGTGGCTAAGCGTTGGGAGAAGTGGGCACGGTGAAGCCCTGACGACCTTCGTCATGATAGAATTGCTTAACAGCATAGGCTAAATATTTAGGGTTAGAAATTGGATTTGGGCGATTGTCTTAGTGCGGTGGTATGAACGCTTTGCCGGAAAAAAAGGGAGTTGCGACCTTTTTTCTTCCTTAACTACCTTTCCCCAAAGGGGTTAGGCAGTTAAGGCAAGTTCGTTTTTGTCCACAGACCAGCCGAAGGCGGGCTGTACGGACAAAAACACAACTTGCCCAATAACAAACAAAAAAAGGCAGTTATACCATTTCGATGAAAATTGGGACGAATGCAATGAAATGTGGGGGTAATTCCAGGATGTATAAACAGATTGTTGTATAGACAAAACCCTTTATTGTTGCATATTGGTTTAGATACATATAAGGATACTGTCTTGTCCGGAAATAGCTTTACAGTTTTTGAATGATTTTAAATAAATTAAATTATGAAAATTGTAAACCGTTATT
>NZ_JAHYSS010000007.1 GCF_019802255.1 Pedobacter polysacchareus
TCGGACTAAGTATCTGTTGTAAAGAACATATAGTAGTAACAGATCCCAACTGTAAAGACTTTTTAGGACAAGACATAGATAAATAAACAGATATCCCTATAAGTGGATATGTTTATTTTTGTATATATAGATAACTTAACTGGAAATCGTCAGCGTTTCCTTCCCGTACTATAACCTGCGGTTTCGACTGGAGTACTTTCAACTAAGCGTTTAGAACTATTGAGATCGTCTTTTAACTTTTCATTATAATCCTTATAGCCTGCATACTCATATGAACAGTCAACCGCATGGGGTATTTCTTTCTTTAGTAATTGGGCGCAATTTCGGCCAGGATCATCGTTATCAAAATACACATCTACAGTATGGAAATTCTTAATTCGACCAATGGCATAACCTAGCATAGTAATCGCGTTAAGTACAATAATTGTGGGTTTTAAATTCGGGTGCAGTAACTGCCAACTTAAATAGTCCATATACCCTTCGAAAACTGCAACATGATCTGGATTGCCTTGGATTACTGAGATACCTTTTTGACCTATGGTACTTTTAAAGCCCTTTGCATTGCCAAACTCCCAGGCACCATGTTCGTTCTGCCAACCTACAGCATAGTAAGGAGAGGTATTTTCGGTATTATTTATACGATTGTAATAAACTTCTTTCACCTGTTGACTTTTAGCTATTTCAAACAGCCCCCTGGAATGAAGATATTGGGTAAGAACGTAATTGCTACCCAACTCCCGGACGTTGGTCAAACCCCATTCGTAAGTTCCTTTTTCTGGGTCTTTTGGATAAATTTTGGGAGGAACATATTCAGGAATTAAAGCAGTATCCATGTCGCAAACTTGCTGTATCTTGTTCAATACTTCAACAAAGGACAGATCTGGCCAATATGCCGTACCCAGCTGTACAATGCCACCCTTAAAAATACCAGTTGCATTTGCACCACCCCAGTCTTTCCAGCAGTTTCCTGCATCCCATACCGTAAATGATGGTGTGTCCTTTTTGGTTTCTCTCAGCATACTATGATAAAAGTGTTCTTTCCCTGTCTTTCTGACTGGATGGTGACCCAAGCGAGCCAAAAAATCCACAATAGAAATATCTTTCAATGTGGCAACATCGATATAATTTGGCATGACAATACAAATTGGTTAGGGATTGTTTGCTTTAAAATTTTCGTTCATAATAAGAACTACATTCTCGAATTTTTCAGCCCGTTTTTTTGCAGCAATTGAAAACTCTGGAGAGTTCAAAATCAATATGCTGGGACCAGGTAACTTGTTTTTATATTTCCAGCTGAGATAATTAAGATAATCATCAAACAGTGCCAGACTGTTTTCTTTGCCTGGTATAAAGGTCATGCCTTTACGACCGAGGCTGCCGGAGAAATTCTTGCTAATCACTTCCCATCCTCCATTTTCATTTTGCCAGCCAGCGGCGAAAAAATCCTTACGTCGGTGTTTTTCATCCACGACATAATAATAAACTTCTTTAAGATGGCCGATGGCCATCTCCCATAAACCTTCTGATTTCAAATAGTCTGTTATTTCAGTATTGCAACCTACTGGTCTTGTTTCCTGAATATGATAAAACGGGATTTTTATCGCTCGTCTTTTTCTACCAACGGGCTGTAAGTTTGTTGAAGCAGACAGTTGCGGATAAGTTGTGAATAGCTGGCTAATCTTCTCTGATATCTGGTCCGAATTAAGTTCTGGCCAATAGGCCAAACCAAAGTCAATAATGTTACCGCTTTTCTTTGTTGAGCGGTCGTACCAAACATCCAATTGGGTGTTTACAAGAAATGTAGGTTTAGCTTCGTCAGTTCTTAAAACATTAAGATACAACTGCTCGTCGCCATTGCTTTTGGTCGGTTTGTAGCCGAGGCAAGCTATAAGCCTGCTTAGTGTGACCTGTTCCTTAATGGAACCCGCACTTAAGAATGAAGTTTTCATAGTTTATTGATTGGAATGGTTTCAGATATAGAGTAGAGCGTCAAGCGATTTTCGGATTGTTTCGGCTTCGATACGGTCAATACGCCAAGCTGCCGAATAATTGCCGTCCTTTCTGCGGGTAAGTAGTCCCTGATCAATCCAATGTTCGATATTTGCCCTTCCATAAATCCGGTATGCCTCAGACTTATTCATGTACTGCTTAATTTTTCCGGTCCTAGCAAGGGCGAGCTTGGCGCCCATTTCCGCGGCATCACGTAACAGAATGCTGAGCTGGTGATCAGTTAATAGAATATTCATAAATAGAAAGTTTTATGAGCGATAGAAAAGGGCATAAAATATCCCTAAGAGAACCGGCAACGGGGAACGAACCCGTTGTAATTCGCTTTGCCGATTTGAAAAATCGGGACTACTAGCGTCGTGTCCTACGACACGGGCCACTTGGGAATTATGCACGATAATTCCCTCGGCCTGCCAATGCGCTTTCAGATTGGTGCTTGATCCGCCATTTTTCTCCGGTCATGTTTGCCAGAAAAAAACAACGAATACCTAACCTCACTTTCGCAAAATTTCCCGGCTCTTAGGCGGGTTAATGCTTCATCCCTGTACGTCAAAGACCTTTCGGAAATGAGGAAGTTTACCGCTCTGCCACAGGCAGGTAGGTGATCCGGTTGCTGGATGCAGCTATTGCTTCCAGTTTTTTTCGGTCCAAGTATTTTCGGGAAGATCTTTCTGAATGGATTGGGCCGATCAGTTTTTCGCTGATCCAACGATCCACATTGCCGCGGCCAAAAAGACGGTAGGCTTCGGCCTTGCTGAGCTGGTCCTGTAAATGTCCACTCTGCAAAAGGGCTTTTGAAGCGCCTTGCTCGGTAGCATTTTTTAACAGGTTAACCAGATCTTTCAGCTTCATAAGAGTTCCTTTAATGTTGGTTTAACTATCATTTCCGAGACAAAGCAAGAATTTAGAGGGGGGCTAAAACAGGGACAGGGGGTGACTGAAAAACGGTCACCCCCTGTCTGGGAATTGTTATGATTTAATTATAAAATGCCTTTTAGGACCCTTTAAAATTAGAAAGGTTATAATTTTCGTTTAACCAATTGAGCATCCCGATCAGATGCGCTTTTAGTTTTTGTGCAGTCGCAAACTCTACATCAGTAGATTTTTTTCTAAGACTTTCCGCCGATATAAACGGTGCTTGCGGTGTAGAAAAATGGGAAGCAAAAAAAGTAAATTGGTCTCCAATATTCTCTTTAGCCAAAAGTCCCTTCTCAACGAACAACCGGATAAATAGTCCAAGTTGAGCCACAGACAAAAATATTTTTAAGCGGTGGGTCGATTTAGAAAACTGCTCATCTTGGCTAACAACTCTACGTAAGTTTATTAGTTGTTTAAGATGTCGTTCTTTATTAACAAGGAAAGCTTTAAAATGATCATAAGTTGAGACTTGACAAGGATACATTTTTATTGTACTTCCAGCCAATCCACTAAACCTATCCTGTTCTGCAATAATAGTTAACAGTTGATCGTGTAGATTTGGGATATCTTTGAGCTTAGAATTTAGCTCGTTGCTGTAGAAATCAAAAAAAATCCTAGAGTTAAATTCATTTATAAATAATATATCGATCAGGTCTGAAGTATCTGCTAGTTCAAGATTAGCAATTTGTCTACTTAGGTTCCAGGTATAGTCTATCTCATATTGATTGATTTCTTTTTTGTTTATAAATAGAAAAAATTCCCTCTCAATCAGATCATACAATTTTTTTTCTGTGGGAGACCGTTTTAAGATGTTTAAACAATTTTTGATAATTGTCTTCATTTCCATTTTCAAACCTGAAAAATGATAACGCGTAAGGGGCATTTTTGATCCTACTTTTGGTTCGTATTGTGCTACTGTTCCAATTGTTTTCTCTAAAGCATTAAGTATATTCAAATAAAATAACCTTAACTCCGATGATGTTTTCTTATGTTTACTTGCTGATGTTAAACAGAAAAGGTACCCGTAAATAGTATTGCTTAGGTTAACCAATAACCTAAGGTGTACAGCAGTATGCCTTCGTGATAACACTGTTCCGCTAAAAGCCAATTCTGCGTAATTTTTCAGCTGATTTAAAAAACCATTTTCTAATTTTACAAGGTCTTCTTTGTTGATTTCATTGTTAATTAATGCTTTGGGATGTAAGACTTCATCCACCCATTGAAAGATTTTAAATTTCAAATTCATAATACAGGGTTTTAGATGTTAATTTCTCACAAGTTGAAAAGCTCAACTATATAAAAAAAGTGTATTAGGTGACATGCGAAAAGTGTCATATTTACCCAAAAACCATGTTATTGGTCATTTTAAACCAGTATTTACCTGACACTATTTATTGTTTTTTTTCTGAAACAGTATACTTACATTAGCATTATGATGTAAAAGAAATTACAAACGAAAATATATTAGCGACAGCTATTTAACCTTGGTACAAGAAACCGACTAAACTTCAAAAAGACACAAGGGAGATGAATGGACTGATCAATCACATCATCGCGTGGCGGTTAGCTCTTCCTGTGTATGGTTCTTAGTCGGGCCTCTTGTACGGATACGTCTAATTGCACACGCTTTTTTTAATTATGTACGACGATATAAATTTAATATACCTTCCAATAAGTGGACTTGAAGTAAGTGAGTACTTCAAGGAAAAATCCAAGCAAATGGGTTTTTATACAATTAAAGAAATAACTGATTTGGGATGGGGAAAAGTTCTGAAGATGGAGAACTTTTGTTATGACTGGTTCAATGAGTTAGTTAGGCTACTAAAGAGCAAAGGTTTATTAGATCTTCTTGAAACAAAATAGCTATAAATCCTAATGTCCATACCTTAAGTTGATCCTTGAAGTTTGAATCAATAAAATTAATAAGAAGAACTAGCGAAAACCGTATCCTTTTTACGATCCTTGCAGGAACATCATTTTTAGGCCCAAATATATTTCTCATGTATTGAGGAGATGGTTTTTTTGTACGCGCAGTTCTAATGTGCCTTTCTGTAAAGGTGTAGAGGTTAGATTTAAACTTGGTTTTTATTACATGCGATTCAAGCATAATCCTAATCAGAAAGAAAAGTTCCTCCAGTGTTGCATTGATCTCAAAATAAAAGTTAGGAATTACACCATTCTTTGTGTTTTGGTAATTGGGAAAATGAACAGCTCTCATACGTTCAATAGTTTCCAATTCTCTCCTAATAGAGCCACTTATTGATTCGCCAATTGGCATTACATCTTTATTATAACCATGTTTACATTCAGGCCGAATATTCTCAATTGTTTTCAGTAAGGCAAGAAGTTCTA
The DNA here is from genome assembly GCF_019802255.1 of Pedobacter polysacchareus. Lineage (GTDB taxonomy): Bacteria > Bacteroidota > Bacteroidia > Sphingobacteriales > Sphingobacteriaceae > Pedobacter > Pedobacter polysacchareus. The sequence goes on from NZ_JAHYSS010000007.1 coordinate 5,278, forward strand.
ACTCCTGATCTTCATAAGGCATATTTTGAGACGCAACCTTTGCTGAATATTCTAGCATGAACTCATAAAAAGAAAGCGGGTTGAAATCATATCCTATAAGCAACTTTATGATTTTTAAAGTATTATCTCCTTCCTTTGGCAAACTGATAATTGAACTCAGTTCGTTCGCAAGGTTGACTATATAATTAAATTGATGCCAATCTTTTATTTTAGGGTTACTGGTGTCATAAAGTATGCCCAGGTGATCTGTAATAATTTCAATAAGGTTATAATCAACATTGTTTTGCTGTAAATTCCAAATGATCAAATTACTTTGGTTTCGTGATGCTTCATTAGTATATATTTTCCAAAGTGAAATATCAGCAGTCAGGTCAAAGTATTCTGAATGAATATTTTGTATGTAATCTAAAATTTCGATTGTTTCTGGTCCAATTTCCCTGAACAGTTTTATATTTTCCAGCAAAGAAGCACAATCTGTCGTTTCATTTTTTTTGAATAAAGCAAAAATATCATTGGAAAATGTAGTCAAATTCTTTTGCAGGCCCTTTATGAAGATAGAGAGCTTATCGGATGTATCTTGTTCTTCTATTTGCTCTTCAAGGCTTTCTCGAAAAATGCTCCAATTCGTTCTGAATATTGTTGCGTGGTTTTCATCAATGCCTTTTGCAAAATTGAGGTTTTTAAGTTCACCTAAAATTTCGGTAAAACTTTTTAGTTGTGAGATTAATTTTTGCAAAACAGTTTCCTTTCACAGTGTTTTCTTAAGCGTTAGACATCTGTACCAAACCACACAATGTAGACCAGCCTTAAATATTTGGTATGACATTGTTATTGTTCTAGTAAATATCACAAAAATGTGGAAAAATTGAAAATTTATTTTTGTCAGGTAAAATCAGTCTCTAATTACCCATAAAGGCATATATTACTACAATATGACACTTTTTCAAAAAGATTCTGTCAGGTATTTTTTCAATTAAATGTTTGTTAATTGCCAAATAATTAACGATCATTTAACATGGATGCTCTAATAACGAAACTAGAATCGCTTAATTCAGCCACAAAAAGAACTGTAGATCTGCTAAAGACACTCTTCATTAAAACAGAGTTTAAAAAGGGATGGATGTTTGGAAACGGCACCTGGCAATCTGTGCCAATGCTATATTATATTTCAAGTGGGCTGGTTAGAGGATCAGTTGAATTTAAAGAGGACAGTTATACACTTTGGATGCTTGAAAACGGTTTTTTAATCCCAAGCAATGGCTTCCTTTCGCAAAAAGGCACATCCGAAACTATCGAGTTTTTGAAACCTACACAAGCTTACATATTAAATCTTATGAGGGCAGAAAAGCTGGCTAAGGAAGATCTAAATCTCTATAAGATGCTTTTAGAAATTTATGAAGGAAATCTTTTAGATGGCCGTAAAAGAGAATTAATGTTACGCATTCCCAATGCGAAGAACCGGTTAGAATATTTTAAAATGAATAACCCTGAATTGGAAAAGGTAATGACTGATGAACACTTAGCACAAATGCTCAGGATTGATAAAAAATATTACTATAGCGTTAAAAAAGCGCGCTAAAAAGATTTCAGATTTTCTTTTCTTTTTTTTCGCCAGGGTTCCCTTAATACTATTGAATACCCACTTTTGTTTCTTTTCACACTAAATCGAGGTTAGATTTCATACCTTAAAAACGTTAGAAATAATCCATAAGTTTTCTTTTTTGCCTATAGTTTTACGGTCAATAGCCTTCTAATTTTACATATCAACTAATCAAATATGAAAAAGGAAGATGTAATAAAAGTCGTTGCCATTATCATTTCCTGTCTATTCGTATATGCAGGATTGAGCAAATTGGCAGATTACGAAAAATCGAGTTTGGAAATGGTTAACCAGGTATTCCCAAATTGGATAGCGTCCATTCTTATCTGGTTGATACCAGCAATTGAGTTGACATTAGCTGCTCTGCTAGTTATCCAGGTTACACGTAAAAAAGCCTTATGGGCATCTTTAATTCTGTTGTCCCTATTTTCAGTTTACATCGCAGTGGTAATGACAGGTATTTTTGGCAAGGTTCCATGTAGCTGCGGTGGAATTTTGAAAAACATGAGCTACGGGACACATCTAATTTTCAACCTCTTCTTTGTATTACTCATCTCATTGGGTCTTGCATTTGACAATGGTTGGACAGCATATAACAGATTGTTAAACCTAAAAAAAAGAAAGGGTTCCATACAAAGCAGTGTTTAGGTCATACGGCAGAACCAGGGTTTTATCTGCAAAATGAAAACTTATTAAATCATCCCGAAGACCTGAAACCCTAGCGGTCCGAAAGAAAAAACCTGTCGCACTAAAAAAAATGTGCAACAACAAAAATTACAATTATGGAAAAATTTAAAAATGCGCTTAAAAGCGTGAATATCTTCGGATTATCTGCAATTTTACTTGTATCGGTCTTAACATTTGGCTTTAAAGCAGATAGTAAAACAAACAACAGTAAAGCAACCAGATATTGGTATTATAATAGTACAAGTAATGATCCTGCACAATTTAAAGTTGCAACTAATTACGCAACCAGTAATAACTCTGAAGCATGTGTAGTAAATGCAGAACGTCCGTGCAAAATTTTTGTTAATGCAGACAATGCAACTCAATTACAAAGTATTTTGACACCGTTGACCCCAGATGACATATCTGATATGTCAGAAGGCCACAAACAATAGGAATATCAAGTAACAACATAGTCGGAAATATTCTTCCGACTATGTTATGATTAGACTTTTATTTTCATCTTGGATTCTGCTGCATACCAGATAAAGTAATGACATCTTCAGGTAGTGGCAAGGCAAAACGAATGCTATTCGGAATTAGTGTATAATCCTGCCCATTAATTTGCCTACTCAATTTGATATTTGCACCATCCTTGTTTAACCGACGGATATCAAACCACCTCAATCCGCGCATCAGCAATTCTTTTCTTCTTTCTGTTAATATTAGTTGCAAGGCATATTGTTTGTCCGTTGTTTTAAAAGGCACAAAAGTTCCTGTTTTCCATCTTTTTGATAATAACAAATTTAAATCATTTATCGCTTCAGAAATATTACCGGATCTTGCAAAACATTCTGACCGATTTAAAAGCATTTCATCACTAGTTATTCCCGTAAAACGTCCTGAGCTACCCGTATAATTACCCTTAAAAGTAAAGCTACCATCTGAGTTGGCCTTAAAAAATATTTTATTTCTAAGATCATTCGAATCGTAAGATTGTACAAGAGTTAGACTAATTTTAGCCCTACTGGCATTTAATACATCGGGAGTTGACATTGCTTGGTAAAATATGACTTCAATGTTTCCATCTTTAATAGGAAATGAAGCCGAAGCATTCAGAATATTATAGTCAAGTAAAGCATTGTGTAGTTGTAAACAAGAATCCGCGTAAAGACCTGCATTTGCATATTGGCCCATTGCCAAAAATGTCCTTGAAAGAAGTCCATATGCGGCTGCTTTAGATGGCCTAGTTTGACTGAGAGGTTTTATAGGAAGTAGTGAAATTGACGATTGCAAATCAGTTATTATCTGGTTATAGGTTTGTTCTACGCTTACACGTTCTGATTTACCATTAAAGTCTGGGTCTAAACGTAGTGGAAGTCCCAAGTCTTTACTTCTTGTTTGTTCATCGTATGGTACAGACCAAGTCTGAACTGCATCGAGATAACGTGAAGCCCTAAAAACAAGAGCCTGACCTTTTAAATTATTCCACTCGTTTGATCTTTCAATTTTCTGTAAGTTATCGAGAACTGAAGTTGCTATATAAATAGCTTTATAACAAGAACTCCAATCGTTGCCGTTGTAACCAATATCAAATAAATTATCCTTTTCCCAGGTATACATTCTTTTATTAAATATGCTAGGAAGTGCTGTGTAATCAGCGCCTGTTAAGTAATAATCATCAGCGCTGGTTTCCCCTGCGGCTGAAAACTTAGTATTCATAAAATTATAATTGTCTAGTAGGGCTTGAAGTGCATTCATTGTTGAGGGAACTACCAACTTTTTATCTGATTTCTCTTCTAAAAACTTTTTGCATCCAGTACAACAAGAGACTGTTATAAACATCAATATGATTGTTTTAAAGTGTGTGTTTTTCATAATATTTTAAATTAAAAGCTACCTTTTATTCCAACAGAATATGTCCTTGGATTAACAATAGGATACAATCCATAGTTAAAATCTGGATCGATACCTAATTTATTTGCACGCCACAAAATGCCTACATTACTAATGCTTCCGTACACCTGAAGGCTTTTGAAAGGAATATGGCGCCATTGCTTTTTATCAATTTCATAATTAATAGTTATATATTGTAAGCGAATATGATCAGCTTTTTCAACGAGTACTTCTGAGCCACTGTAAAAATTATCTCTAGCATTATCATTTGGATAGATTAATGAGGGTACATCAGTTAGGTTTTCATCGCCCTTCTTTTGCCAACGGTTGGCGTAATCACTATGACCTTGCCAGTCATTAAATAATGATGTATAATTAATAGAATTACGTCTGAAATAATAACCCAGTTTATAAACTAAACTAAAATTTAAAGAAACATTCTGGTACCTTATGGTGTTGACAAATGATCCGAATTTAGTTGGCAATGCTGACCCAAAATACCTAAGGTCAGAAACCTTAGTACCACTGCTGGTAATTGCAGTATAATCTTTGCTTATCTGTCCACTTAAATAACCGCGTGGATCTCCTGTTTGAGGATCAAGCCCCGACCATCTATAAGCAAAAATAGAGTACACAGGATAGCCCTTTAGTCCTGATATAGGAAACACGGAGGTGTTGGTAATAAAGTTGCTTCCTTGTAACGAACTTAAATAATAATCGGTGATTTCATCCTTGTAAAAACTAAAGTTCAATAAAGACGACCATTTGATCATTCCTGTCGTATTTATCGTTCGCAATTCAAGGTCAATACCATGACCATTCATACTCGCAACATTTTTTACAATTTGAGTACCGACTCCGGCTGTATAATCAATTAATGCGGTACCAAAAAGGTTTAAGCCGCGTTTCTTAAAGTATTCAAGACTTCCAGTAACTCTGTCATGATTTGATTTAAAATCCAGGGCGATATTGAACATTTTTGAGGTTTCCCATTTCAGTTCTGGATTATAGTAATTTCTAAAACTAGCAAATGGTGTATTGGTATACAATGAATTGCTACCACCATAAGCTATGGTACTTACTGCTACCATTGACGGATCAATATTCCCACTAAAACCATAGGTTGCCCTCAATTTCAAGTACGGAAGTATTTTTGACAGATAGAACTTTTCCTCAGAAAGATTCCAGCTTACTCCCGCTGACCAAAATGGGTTCCATTGATCATTAGTTTTTAACCCAAATAAATTAGAGGCGTCTCGTCGACCACTAAGTGATAGACTATATCTCGATTTATATGTATATGCAACGTTCGAAAAATAGGATATGTAACGTGTGGTTCTATCACTTATATCTGTATTTGCAGGTATAGTAGCTGTTCCTCCACTCACGAAATCAGGAAATTGAGTCATATAATCGACGTTTCCATATGTAAGTAAATCGTTGTCGTACCCATAAAAGCGATTAAGATAACCGGAGTTATGTGCAGACCGCATTTCCCATCCTCCAATTGCTGATAAATTATGTAAATCCCAAGTTTGATCAATGTTAAGCTGCCCCCTTAAACTTTGTGACTGAAGAAGTTGGTTGTTCACATCAAGGATACCCCCAATAGGAATCGGAAAGATAACATTGCCAGAAGACACCTCCTGGGCATACCTGTTTACCAAATTACGGGCAGAATAGCTATTGGGGGCAGATAAGTTTCTGACAGTGTTTTCCTGTCGTTCGTATTGATATTTGATGTCAGCACTGAAACCTGGAATAATTTGGTAATTTAATCCTGTATTGATCAAAACATCTGTAATGTTTGTTTTTTCAGTATTAAACTTGTAATCTTCCAATGGATAATACTGCCAATTCAAAAGCTTCCCATTGCCTGCCGAAAATTTATAATCTTGATTGTAATCTTTGATTACTGGCAAAGCAATTCCGTTATCGTCAGCGATCTTTGTATATGGAAGAAACGATATTCCATTTGAGGTAATATTGCCATATCCAGTTTTTCCGCTTGATATAGAGCTTTGTGTATATTGTATTGCTGATAATAATTGAAGGTTTTTAACAGGTTTATATGTATTTTGGAATCTAAGATTTAATCGATCAATTGTTATACTTAGGTTGTTTAGATCTTTGTCATAGCCAGCAAATGTAGACCATGCTAGTTTTTCTGTACCGCCTTTAAGGTTTAATGCATATTGTTGGGAAAGGGAGTGGCGATACATATATTTATTAAGATCATTACGAATGTCATTTTCGCGAAGCACATTTATTTGTTTATTGGCTTCATCACCAGAAATGCTTCCACTTAATTGTTTTAAAAGTATCTCAACTACTGGGGACAAAACTCGCTTATTGGGGTCATTGATCCAGTTATCGTAATAATTATTTTTAAATAAAAGTTGTTCAACATCAATAAAATTAGGTGAAGAAATCTGTCTTATGTAAGAAAGATCCGGTTTCGTACCAATGGTAATGTTAGCATTAAAATCAATTGATAAGGGATGATTATATCTACCCTTTTTTGTAGTGATAACGATGACACCATTTCCTGCTCTTGCGCCCCAAATAGAAGCAGCGGCTGCGTCTTTCAGTATACTAATATTTTCTACTTGGTTTGGATTGATATTATTGATATCGCCATCGTAAGGGAAGTTATCTACTATAATTAATGCGCTTTTTGGGCCATTGATCGTGCTTAAGCCCCGTATCAATATGTTCCCTGTACCATTTGTTCCTTTGTCAACTGTTATCCCACTAGCTACTGCCGATAACCTGCTCATGATATCTGGGCTTATTTGTTGGTTGAATAAATTATTATCCACAGAAGTAAACGACCCTGTTGAACGCTCTTTTGGGATTGTTTGGTAACCTGTAGATACTTCGACTTCTTTAAGGTCTACTGTTAATGGATACAATTTGAGTTTTAATAAATGTGTGATTGGTAACCTTAATTGCATTTCAAGTTTTTTGAATCCGATGGATGATACAATTATGGTAACAGTATCTTTCAAGTTATCGAAGAAAAATATGCCATTTCGATCAGAACTAACTGTCAGCAAGGTGCCCTTTAATTGAATAGTTATACCATGTAAGGGTTTTTCATCCTCAGCCGATATTACTTGCCCACTAAATTTATACTGTGCAAACAAGCTAGTAACACTAAACATCATGATAATGGTAAATAGTTTCGTTTTCATGTTAAATATTTTGTTGGATTAAAGTGGTTTTGGAATAGAGATGATATTTGAAGGTTGATTTGGCTTCTCAGATAGAATTAACATCGGAATTACTCTGAAATTTTCTTTTAATTGTAAATCATATTTATCCAAATCAGTATTTAGTTCAGTAAGATCGCGACCACCCGAAAGTTCTATATCGATATTCCATTGATAGTTTGTTTCATCGACAACAGGAAGTGTGATTTCCTTTAAGGAATTTAGCTCGTTGACCAGATACGAAATCGGACAATTTTGAAGTTTTGCTGGTTTGTTATAGAATAAAGTATTTACAATAGCTCCGCCAGCCGTTTTTAGTTGGTTATTTTGTTTTGTTTTCAACAAAGTATAGCAACGTACCAGACGATTTTCAATTTTCCCGACATAACCACTATACCTATTCAGATCTTGCAACATGTAGCTGTAAAGAGAATCGGCTTCTATAATAGGGACAATAAAATCGTAACTATATTGATTTTCTAAATCGTACTTTCCATCTTTAAAGCGTCCAGTTATGAGCGTAGTGTCGGCAACATTTAGTATCAGATGCTTTTTACTATAATGACCACCAGCTTTCCTAAAAATCTGTCGAGCTACTGCTTCATATATTTGCATTAAAGATGAGTTGGTTAAAACTCTACCATAAACGATGTCGTCTTTTGTTCTTAGACGACTACCATTTGGTAATCCTGGATTTGCTGACTTAGTAAAAATTGAATAATGAAGCAAATTATTATATGATAGATAGTTTTCAGAAAGAAATAAGGGTTGTTGTATATTAATTGATAATTTCTCCTTGAAGTGATTACCTTTTCCACTTAATATTTGTGTAATATTTTGTTCTGTAAACTCTTCAACTCCAGTGATCGCGGCAACCTTGCCTTCTTGATCAATCCAGACAATATGTGGGATTCCATTATGAGGAAATAATTCCCTCAGTATTTTATCATCTACAGCTGTAGTGATATTAACGGTTCTTCCTCTAGTGGTTGAATGTGATATAAGAAATTTCTTGACAGTTTCTTCATCCTGCGAAGTCGATGCTAAAATTTGAATTTTTCCTGCGAATTTTTTTTGAAAATCTTCCATTTTAGGGAAGTTTTTTATACAGGAGCTGCACCAGGTTGCCCAAAAATCGATTATTAAAAGCTTGCCTTTAAAGTCCGAAATCTTTGCAGATTTTGTTTTGTAATTATGGATATTAGTAATAGTAATATCTGGAACTTGTTGACCAATCTGTATACCTTTAGTAGTAACATCAACAGATTTATTGTCTTGTGCTTTAACACTATAACACCCTGAAATAAGGGTAAAGAGATAGATAAAAATATATGTGTGTTTGTTGGGGAAAGGCAATACCAATCCCATACGATCTATATCGTTCATTTTTTTTGATTAATTTTAGGATTTAATACTAGGTAGGTTTGATTAAAAAGATAAAGCAAGGTGACGGCGATCCCCCCCTGGTTAAGGATACCGCCACCCGCTATTATTAACTACCTAGTCAGGTGCTTTGATTATAAGCTTATAGCGGTTTTTATTTGAGCAACATTGCTCAATTAAAACCGTTGGATATAAAGAAACCCATATCGGCGCAGGTCTCTTTTGCTCATTTCTGAGTTCTGAAAAACCGACTCTTAGGTACAAAAGAGTACCTGCGCCCAAAAAGGGTGTTAGTTGAATTTTATTTAACATATCTCAAATTTCTAGTGTTTTTCAGAACCTTGAAACGAGAATATGTTCATTAACATGATGTTACAACACGAATATAATGAATATTACGCAATACTCAAAACTTTCTCTAAAATAACCTTTAATGCGTTTTAAATATTCCATTATTTGTTGACGATGCATAAAAGAGGTATAATACAAAAGGTAGGGGATAATTTATTTTACTTAAAAAAGTCTGCTAACGTATCTTTTGAAAAAATTGCATTAGCCACTGATATATCACTTTCACATGTTAGAAATGCTTGTAGTGGGGAGGCCAACATAACAATCGCCTATTTAGAAAAATTTGCAGCCTTTTTTGGGGTGGCGGAAGCTGATCTTGTCTCTGAAACCAAAAATTTTCCTAGTAAAGAAAGCTTACAAAAGAATATTCAAAAGTATTTACTAGACAAAGGATTCTCAACAACTTTTAATTTTAAAGAGTTAGGTCCAACCATATTGGTGGAAAATTACCTCCTAAATTCGTCAGCAAAACAACCAGTTTATGCATTTCAGATTAAAGAAGCTATAAATATCCAACATCAAACAAAATACAAAACAAATGATATTTCAAGAGTTCTAAATAATCTATCAGAACAAGGGATGCTTACTAAAACAGATACAGGTAATCCGAAAAAACCAAAATACCATTTAAATTAGGCAATAGACTCTGAGCGATAGTTTTCAATGCGCTCCAGACACATTTTTCTTGTAATTTCTATCATTTTGCCAATACGGAGATTTAACTCTTGAACATCATGAAGTGAAATCTCATATTCTTTTTTATACTTACCACCAATGTAAGCACGATTTAATAGATCAAATAAATTTCGTTCATAACTATCACGGTATTTGGTCGGAAAGATTTGGTCAAGTTCTTCAGAATAACCTTTTACTGACCTTCTATATTTCAATAGGTTATGTAACTTTGGCTTATTCCCAGTAAACACCAACAAAATTGTACTGTACAAAGACTCAATTGTGTTAAACAAATTCCAGGCTGTTAAACTCTGTCGAGTATTCCTTTCCATGTTTCTCTGTAATGAGTTCTGAGCGCTTGCATAATGTTCTTCTGCATTGAAAAGCCAATAGTCATAATACTCAACTGAATTTTGTAACATTTGAGCCATCGAAATCGGCTTTGGTTCTCTTAAAGTTGTTTTCCCTAGATCGTATAATAAAATCCCCTCATTATAAACAGGAACCATAAAATAATCGCCCTTTTCTAACAGTTGATTGATATGGTCTATGTCATACATGAAAAAATTAATATCTGGTCTAACCTTTAACCTCTTTTCCAGCTCATTTTCCAGTTCAAACTCTTTGATGTTTGTTTTATTAGTGATTATGATTAAATCATAATCACTAATATAGTAGTACTTAATCCCGCCTTTTATGTAAACGTCTTCGACGTATGCATTTTTCACATAGCTTCCATAAAGAATAATCTTATCTGGATTGACAAATTCCTTAATAACTTCTACAATGCTATTTATCTCATTTATCTTAGCTTCTGGCAAATCCGGGAGAGTTATTTTCATACCATAAAGATACTGAATTGGTCACAGAAAATAAAGGAGACCCATTTTTGGAATAAATGCAGATAGACTGAAAGTTAATCAGCATATTTTTTCTCCTTCATTTCCTTGATTTTTGTTCTGGCAGCTTCATCGGCTTTTTCCAAAAACAAGTTACACCGTTTTAGTATTATACCTAATTCATTAGATGAAGCATCGATGTTTCCTTTATAACGTACTTTACTGAAGCTATCCGTAAGTGTCGTGAAAAGTTCTAAGTCTTCAATATTTGTTCTTGGAAATATTTCCTCTGGAAAACTTAAGAAGCTACAACAAAGATCCATTAAATGACCAAGACTATTTCTATTTGGTTTATAATCAATAAAAACTTGTAGTAGGCCAAGACATAGCTGTTCTAACCCTTGATTGAACATGGACAATTGAGCTGGTAGAGATTCACCATTAGACAGGTCATTTGCAGATTCAATAAAGCTTTCGGCATTGTTGTATCTGTTGTACCAATCCACCAAAAAACAGTCGAGTTCGTTTTGGGAATATTCCTCAATGTATTGTATTTCTCCAAGGAGCTCGGTAAGATCATCACCATTGGAGAAAAGAAGTAATCCATTTTTTAAAGCGCCAAGAAGAAAACGCTGATGCATTTCCAATCCTTTTTGGACTTGTTTTTTTGTAAGGACAACAAAGGAAAACTTGTCAGTGTTGCGTTCGGAGTTATTCATTCCCTGGAGATTGTATAACTCTTGTTGTAAATCATTTTCTGTAATAATCAACAAGTCATATCTTTTTCTTATTCTGCATGTTTGCTCTGCAACTATGAGAAGCTCATTCCTATCGATAGTGCATATCTTTTCTCCAAAACAAATAATGAATTGCACACCAGGAATGTTTTTGATTTTGTCAATGATAGATTCATCATTTAATTCAGTTGCATCTATTTCAGGGGGTAAACCTTCGGATTCGGTTGTTTGTCGTATTTCTAAAATGGGGATTTGACCAGAAAGGATAATTTCCTTTTCTACAGATAACAGTGTACGCTCAAAGATTTGCAATGTTGCTTCAGTAATTAAGTCTGCTTTGTGCTTAATTTTCATTAACTTTTCTTTATTAATGGCAAACCCAGGTTCGTATCTGACCTCTAAATAGGCCGAGTCCAACTGATCTAGTAAACGGCTTTCTGTTTCATTATTAACATCGAAGACATTTGATAATTCCTGGTGAAATATTGAAACATATTTTTGATGTAATCGTATAGAGTGGGTGACCTTATCTTTTCCCATAGTGGCAATTTCAATGGCCCTATAGGACAATTCTATTTGCTGATGCAGCATAAAAGCGGCCAACGCAGTATATCCATTTTCTATACAAGCTGCGGCGGTTTCTTTAAATTCGTTTACTTTTTTGATTTCGTGCTTAAATGATTTTTTGGCATCCATTATCATCTTTTCTACGTCTAAGTCATCGTAAAACAATATGTTATTGCAAGCTGGTCGGTTATAAAATTGACGTTTTGGACCACAAGCATCGTAAAAGAATAAATTTCCTCTCTTGATGGCTTCCTTTACATGTAGTAGATGATTAACCAGATAATTGTATTCAGGGTAATCCAGCATTATTGCATCTACCAAGGGCATTATTTCGCTAATATGCTTGGTATACATATTAGAGACAACCACAGTAATTAAATTTCGGTCACCTGCTATTGTATCATTGATCTTTACGTAAATCTGCTCAATCATTGCAATATTGATCAACTTGCTGGTAATGGCAATTAAATCGCCATTTTCTTTTATGGTTTTATAGTTTTCATCCATAACTTAAATGATAGCTTAGGTGTTATTTTGAATTTATTCTGAGTTTTGTTTTTCTGGCCTTAACATCGATAATGGCATCTTTTTCGCTCATTTCAGTTATAATTTTCTTGCGCCAATCATCATAATGAAATACTAAAAATTGGTATCTTTTTTCACGGCTCGGTTCTCCTTTTAACTGTTCTATTAGTTCTTTTAGCTTCTTTATGTACTCTTTATGCACATTTTGAGCCGGTAAAAGTCTTTTATTAAAAAGATGATTATGTGCAACCGCAAACTCAGTCGCCATCATCTTAGTATCTTTGGAGGTACTATTATTTTCTGGATTGCCTTCGAGATTAAATCCTGCAAAAAACAATGAACTATTGAAATAAGGGAGGGAAACGCTATCGATGAATGCTTGAAGAAGTTCCTCAGGTTTCAAATACAATATATCACAGGCAATTTCGAACTCGGAGTCGATGTATATATTAATGTTCATATTCTACAATTGTGTAATTTGGTTCATTTCCTTTTAAATCTTTTCTTATGGACAAACACTTATCTCTCCATTTACTAATTTCCTGTCTTAATAGTTGCTCGCATTCTGGCTGTTCTATTTCCATTTGAGCAATTAAGCATAGCCTTTCATGGAAATTTTCATCATTGATTGCGTCAATTAGATCTTGTGTTTCCTCTGTATCACAGGTTCCAGTATTTTTAAGAAAGAAACCTGTGCGCATTCCCTCGGGGTCCTCAGGATGTACACTCATTTGCCAGGGCAAGGAAATACCATTTAAATAATATTGTATAACTCCTGCTGGTTCGCAGCTCATCAGCATGCACATAAGTTGAAAATCTTTAGGAAGCCGAATTTTTATAGTTGTTTTCATTTTTCTCCCTTTGGATATATACTGGCATGCCAGTCTAAGATTATCTTTTTATAAGAGTTTGAATTTGCACCAATACCATTAGCGATTAATTTCACGACTTTCTTCACTGGCTCAACATGCAATTTAGCTTTATCAGCTACCCGCATACCGTCAGTATTTAAAATGGTATTATGGTATTTTTTAAAGATTTGGGTAGCCTGAGAGTTGGGAGACTCATTATGACTAGTAATAAAGTTATAGAGGGTGACATGCTTTATAAAAGCATCTATTGTATGCGCTAACTCAATGTTGAATAGTTCGCTGACCGTTCGAAAATCTTCCGGCAGATTGAGTTCTATGGTAGTTTTCATAGAGTAAAATTTTAGTTTTTTTGATAATGGTTAGTTACCACCAAAATTCAGTAGCTATTTGTGAATTATAAAATCTTTAGGTAACTAAAGAAATCCAAGAAAATATATGTCTATGATGTTGTAAATCACATATTCTACCATCATTCGGATGAAAAAATCAGATGATACATAAAACATTCTCTTTACATGCATTTTTTATACAGGAATATTCTGCCGATTTTGTATTTAAATTGAAGATTTAAACCCTAAATTTGTTTTATGCCCACGATAAAAAAGGAAATTAAAGTACATCATGGACGCAACATCAAGCGTTTCAGAGACATATTAGATATTAAGCAGGAAACAATTGCTCATGAGCTTGGTGACAACTGGAACCAGGGTATGGTGTCCAGATTGGAAAAAAAGGAGACAATTGATAGACCAACAATTGAAAGAATAGCAGCTATTATGAAAATAGAGCCTGATGCAATCGAACGATTCACTGAGGATAATGTCATTCACAACATCAATTCTTTTTATGACAACAGTACTTTTAATTTTCAATGCACCTTTAATCCGGTTGATAAGTTTTTAATTGCATTGGAAGATAATAAGTCACTTTATGAGCGACTTGTGTCAAGTGAACAGGAAAAAGTGAAGATTATGGAAAAATCAAACATTATGATTCAGGAGCTTATTAAAAACTTAAGTAAATAATCCCCCCCCAAAAAAAATAGGGAAATATAACCTTCAGTAAAATTTACCACGTATAAAATCGTGGTTTAGATATTATATCTCTATGTTTGTTAAGAGAGCGTTAATTTGACGGGGGATTGTATTTTTATATGACCTCCGTCTATTTCCATACTTTTATAGTTAGTAAATTTTTGCCAAACAAAAATATCACAGAGCACTTATTTGTGTTTGCTTTTTTTGGCTTGCTCAAACGCTTCATCGATCATCTGGGCAATAGAGGCTTTAATACGCTCCATACCTTCATTTGAATTAAGATCAATTTCGCAAAACTGTTCTTGTTTGCTTTTTCTATATAGCATAAGTAAGTATATTCCTGCTACAAGTAAAGCCGTTCTGGCACGAATGTCAATATCTGTGTTTTGAAAATCGCTGTCTGTTAATTTAAGAAAAATACTGCCGATCCTCTCTCTTTTTGCATTTATATCTGAGAGCAATGGATTATCCTCACTGAGATGCCACATTAAAATATTTTGCTGCTCTTTATTTATTGAAAAATTCTCTAATTGACCCAACAATAACGTTTTCATAAGTTCATTCGCATCACCGTTGGTATATTGTTTAACCAATTTTTCTGCTTGATCTTCATAAGCCAGGTAATAATCTTTTCCCTTAATGTAGGTTTCGATAAGTTTATCCACTGTTCCAAAACAATCGTATAGTGTCTTCCTATCGACATTGGCTTTTTCAACAATTTTAGCGATCCTAAGTCCTGTATAACCCTTTTCCTTAATAATTTCGCCTACAGCGGTTAATAATTTGAGTTTTGTACGTTCTTTGTCCCTAATTGGTCCTGCATATTTCCTACTTGGTTTGTCCATTTTTCGACTAATTCCCCTATTAAATTTGCGAATTTTACATGAAATATCCAATTGAATTAATGCAGTTTAAAAAAGAACAGGGAAGTTGATGCTGAACTACTTCTGTTTAAACACGTGAGTAGGTATTAAATTACTCAGTAAATGTGGTATAGCCCGTGTTTTGTATCTTTACTTGATATAAAGTATATTTGATTAATAAGTTGTTTCACTGGCAATTAATTAACGTTTTATTATTTATGAAGATATCTCAATCTATGGGTAGGTTAATTGACAGGTGGCCCAATAAAATCTCTGGTCTCACATTGCTATGTATGTTTTTCATTAGTAATGTACAAGCACAACTTCCAATAAAGATAGTTGATGGAAAGTTAATTAGGGATGATGGAACTTTTGGAAAATTCCAAACCCAAAAGTATACACCTTTGGTCGACAGTTTAAATAAAAGCTTAAAGTTAAATCCAAAAGACACTACAAGTCTTTTTATACGTTCAACCCTTTACTTGTTTTCCAATGATGTGCAGTCAAAACCGAATCAGCGTGAAAAAGGTACTTTGGAAAATCTTATTCTAGCAAAGGACATGGTTGAAAATGCCGTTTCCTATGGTATGCAGGATATTCGTTTAAAAATTTTGCGAGCTCAGATCTACAGAGAGCTGGTATATAGGTTTACTGGTGACGAATCCTGGATGTTTGACAGTAAACAAACCGCAGTTCGCAGAAAGCAATTTAATAGGTATAAGGAGTTAGTAAATAAATACTATCAAGAGCTGGCTCTTTCTGATTCTAGTCGCGCTTACGATTATAATAAGTTGAAAGTAACATACGTATATCCTTTGTAGATTAGGTTTTTTAAATAAGAAGCCCCAATCTATTTATAAATAAATTAGGGCTTTCAAAATTAAATTGATTTATAGGTATTTGTAAAACTGGGTATGAAAGGCAACAATTAAGCCTATAATAGCCAATATTTACGGCTATTTTTTTTCAATTCGATAAAGGAATAGCATCCAAACACCGAACGCAACCAAGAACGCTGGTAAGGGGTTTTCCATGGTTGTACCAGCCAAAAAAGCTCCGGTTCCAATTATGCAGGTCAGGAAGAACAAAATTAGGTTTTTCATGATGTTCAAATTTAAGATGTTAAATTAATTAAATGCCCGTGCATGGTTTATCAAAAAACCACACAGATGTTTTGTTATGCCGCTTCTTTTATTAATCTTTCTTTCTTCTTTTTCGCGGCTTTCTTCATATCCAACCGCCTTAATAAGGTTACTACCTTAATTTGTACATCGTCTACGATATTCCAATCTTTTTCGATATAGATATCGGTTGTACTATGCTCGCTGTCTACATGGTTTAATGCCTGAGCTACATCGTCTCTGCTCATCCTACAGGAATTACGGGCTATAGTAGCAAAACTATGTCTTGCCCAATAGAGCGTAAGTTTTTCTATTTCCGTTATCTTTCTTAGCTGTTTCATTCCCATTCCCAGTGCTTTATTGAGGCCATTAGAGTCCACATATCGGGTAGAAAGCTTTTCTATATATTTTTCCAACAATGGTCTGGCTTCATCAATAATTTTGATACTGATAAAGGCATCATCCTTTCTCTGATCCTCGGTTTTTGATCGGTTATAATCTATTCTTCCGTTTCTAATATTTCTTTTTGTTATATGATAAAAATCTACTGCATTCATCCCGCATAGATAAAACGAAAGCATGTAGAGTTCCTTTGCCATTTCTGCCCGGCTTCCTGGCTTTGTTTCACAATCACGGATAGTTCTTATTTGATCCAAAGTATTGTTTCTCTTTTTTGTTAGGGGAGTAGAACCAATTTTATACTTTTTAAAGGGATAATGCTTTATACGATAGATACCGAGGTCTTCATTATTGTACATATTACGAGCAGCATTAAAAAGTGTTCGCAAATCACGCATGTGGTTAAAGAGGCCACTATCTGACAAACCTTTACTTGTAGTTTCTTTGGTGATATTTTTCTGCCCACTTTGACGAATCATTGTTCGTTCACTTCTCAAATAACGCTCATAGGAAACAAGCATATTTGAATTGATTTCCGTTATTGAAACAGCTTCTCTTTTAAAATAGTCAATTAAGCTGTTACGTATTACGCGATGATTATGAGCAGTACCCTTTTTTCCATCTTTGTCGCTTTGGGCAATATGTTCCGAACAAAATTTGATAAAATCTACATCAGCATCTTTTTCTCGCAAATATTCGCTTAAGGATTCTACATTGAAGTAGTTTAGCTTTTCACCAAGTTCACTAATAATTCTTCGATAGCCTTTGAGTTGTTCATCGACTAGATCATTTACAAAACTGTCCTTGATTTTAAGTTTTGCAGTTAACTGTTTCTTGACTACATAGTGAACAGTATCGAAATACTTTCTTTGGCTTTTGTGATGGACGCAGATTTTCACATTGTAGGTTCCATCTGTTTTTTTGTGGTGTTCAAACACCTTGGCGCTAACGGTTGCCATAATTCTTTTAGGTTAGCACGTAAACCGTAACTATTTCGTAACGTTTTTACGTGGAGTTAAACAAAAAATTATGTAAAACCTGCTTTCAGGGGGATTCCTGAAGGCATAGTTGCTGGCAGTAACCAGCACTAGAAAAAATAAAAAAACCGTCCTCAAATTTCTTTGTAGAACGGTTTTATAGTGGGCCCAGCTGGGCTCGAACCAGCGACCAAGAGATTATGAGTCTCCTACTCTAACCAACTGAGCTATAGGCCCGTACGCATTTTTTAGCTACCTGCGTGAGGCAAATCTAAACAAAATTTTTAAGACCTTAACATCTTTTTTTCCCTCAGAAAATTTTCGAAAATTTTCTGAACTTTTTTCAAAACGTCATGCTTAAAAAGCTCATTTTCAATTCATTAGCCCGTAGATTATGAGTCTTCTACTCTAACCAGCTGAGCTAATGGCCCTGAAAAATCATATTGATTTTGCGAATGCAATGTTACATATTTGAATCGAATTTTGGAAACACTTTACATGAAAAAAATAAAAAATATCATCTTCGATTATGGCAACGTGATCTTTGAAATAGACTTTAAACGGGCTCAAGAAGCTCTTATCCAACTCGGTATCGAGAATATTGAAGACTTTTTTGCGCACAAGAGTCACCACAATATTTTTAATGATTTGGAGACCGCAGCAATTAGTCCAGCTGAATTTAGGGACGGAATTAGGGAAGCATCATCAATAAAAGACATCACAGATGAACAAATTGATGCTGCCTGGAACAGTTTATTGATTGGAGTTCCTGAAAATGTGCATGAAGTATTGTTAAAAGTGAAGGACAAATACCGCACATTTCTACTGAGCAACAACAATGAAATCCATTACAACTGGATCGTGGATTACCTGAAAAGAGAATTCGATATGCCAGACAACAGCGGACTATTTGAAAAAGCTTATTATTCTCAGCAAATGTTCTTAAGAAAGCCCCATGTAGAAATATTTGAAAAGGTTTTAAAAGAGAATAACCTAGACCCGGAAGAGACTTTGTTTATTGACGACAGCCCGCAGCACCTGGTAGGCGCAAAAGCCGCAGGTATGCAGACCTTATTGATGACAAAACACCCTAAATACCTCGAGGATGTATTAATAGAGCACCAGATCTTATAATGGCTCCCAAAAAAACTGTAAATTGCGGGTCTAAATAAAAATCATACACAATGACTGAGCAAAAATTTAAAACTCTGAAAGAATTCTATCCATACTATTTGACAGAGCATACAAATTTGACCAGTCGTGTATTACATTTTATAGGAACAGGCCTCGTTATCCTTTCTGTATTTACAGGAATCCTGTTTCATGAATGGCGTTTCATTTTAGCGACGCCATTCCTGGGATATGGTTTTGCCTGGATCGGTCATTTCTTTTTTGAGAAGAACAAACCCTCCACCTTCAAATATCCGATGTATAGTCTGGCCAGCGACTTCCTTTTGTTCTGGGATTTACTGACCGGGCATCAGGACTTCAAAGTAAAGTAGTTTCCAGATTATCAGCATAGAAAAACTCTATATCAGTATAGATATTTGCAGTTTGATGTCGAAAATTATTATCCATAGGTTTACAAAAAATCAATAAATCAATGTTTATGGAAAATAACAACACGAACAATCGTAAACTCACTACTGCATCTGGCAGACCTTATGCTGAACATGAGAATACACAATCTGTAGGAAGCCGTGGTCCATTACTTCTTCAAGACTTTATTCTCCATGAAAAGATGGCCCACTTTAATAGGGAAAGGATTCCTGAACGCGTAGTTCATGCAAAAGGTACCGGTGCTTACGGAACATTTAAAGTAACACACGACATCACCCAATATACAAAAGCCAAAATCTTCGGAGCTATTGGCAATGAATGCAAAGTATTTCTAAGATTCTCTACCGTTGGCGGAGAAAAAGGCAGTGCCGATTCTGAAAGAGATCCACGTGGCTTTGCCATTAAATTCTATACCGAAGACGGGAACTGGGATCTTGTTGGAAACAACACACCGGTATTCTTCGTCAAAGACCCTAAGAAATTCAGTGATTTCATTCATACCCAAAAGAGAGATCCAAGAACAAATTTGAAAAGCCCTACTATGATGTGGGATTTCTGGTCGCTAAATCCAGAAAGCTTACACCAGGTACTGATTTTAATGTCTGATCGCGGTACGCCCTATTCGCTCCGTAATATGGACGGATTTGGAAGTCACACTTACTCCTTCATCAATAAAGATAATGAGCGTGTATGGGTAAAATTCCATTTTAAAACACAACAGGGCATTAAAAATTTTACCGGCCCAGAAGCTGATGCAATGCGTACACAAGACATGGATCATTCTCAACGCGATTTAGTAGAGGCTATTGACCGCGGAGATTTTCCTAAATGGAGCTTAAAAATCCAGATCATGACCGAAGCGGAAGCAAAAACTTTTAGATGGAATCCATTTGACCTGACTAAAGTATGGCCACATGGCGAATTCCCACTGATAGATGTAGGTGTACTTGAATTGAATCAAATCCCTAGAAATTATTTCGCTCATGTAGAGCAAGCGGCTTTTGCACCTTCTAATACCATAGACGGCATTGGTTATTCGCCGGATAGAATGCTTCAGGGTCGTATATTGTCTTATGCTGATGCACATCGCTATCGCTTAGGCGTAAATTACGAGCAAATTCCTGTAAATGCTTGTCCGTTTATGGTGAACAATTACCATCGCGATGGACAAATGCGCATTGACGACAATGGAAATGACGATCCAAATTACTACCCGAATAGTTTTGGGGATGTCATTCCTGATCAAAGCTATAAAGAGCCGGCATGGGAATTAGATTCTAACGTGGCCGATTGGTACGATAGAAATGCTGGTCCTGGTGATAACGACCATTATACTCAGCCAGGTGACCTTTATCGCAAAGCAATGAGCCCGGAAGACCGTATAAATCTGGTGAACAACATTGTGGGTGCGATGAGTGGTATCACTGGTCCTAAAAAAGCCCAAATTATCAATTTACAATTGTGCCATTTCTTTAGAGCGGATATTCAATTGGGAATGGCAGTGGCCAAAGGATTAGGTGTAGATGTGGATCAGGCGATGGCAAGTAAACACTAATCGAAACTTATAAAGGCTATAAATGAAAAGTCCCCGCCTGAACATCAGACGGGGACTTTTCATTTCATCGAATTATAATCTTCTGCGTTGTTTCTCTTTCATGATCAAACCAAGTTCTCTACTCGTTTGTCCGGCAATGGAAGTATTTTCCTGTGCTCTTCTGAAAAGATACGGCATAACTGCTTTAATTGGCCCGTAAGGAACATATTTAGCGACATTATAACCAGCATCAGAAAGGTTAAAGCTTAAATTATCACTCATTCCTAATAACTGTGCGAAATACACATGAGGATGGTTATGGTCTATTTTATGTTTATCTAACAGCTCCGCAAGCACTCTACAGCTGTCTTCATTATGCGTACCACAAACAATAGCAATCTCCTCAATATGAGCCATGCAATAGTTTAATGATTCATCATAATCTCTATCTGAAGCTGCTTTGTTAGGTTGAATTGGAGATAAATAGCCCATTTCTTCCGCTCTTTTTCTTTCTTTCTCCATATAAGCACCTCTTACCATTTTCACACCCAGAATATAACCTGCTGCTTTAGCGATCAAATGATCTGCTTTCATATCAGCTAGTTTATCATGGCGGTACATTTGATAAGTATTGTAAACAATGATACGCTCTTTGTTGAATAAACGCATCATATCTATAGCTAGCTCATCAATCGTATCTTGAATCCAGGTTTCTTCTGCATCCACCATAATTGGTACGTTTTTATCATAAGCCACTCTGCAAATCTTCTCACATCTGGCTTTCACTTTAGCAAACTCTGCTTCTTCTGCTGCTGTTAATGGTTGTTTTGCATCTAGTTTTTCTAACAATCCAAAACGGCCAATCCCCGTCACTTTAAATACAGAAATCGGAAGACGTGGATCTCCTGCCGCTCTATTTATTGTTCTGATGATCTCTTCACAGGTAAAATCAAATACTGATTCTTCCTCTTCTCCCTCTACAGAATAATCCAGAATGGTACCTACATTTCCGGCAGCCAATTGCTCAATCGTGTGTTCACACTCCGCAATTGTTTCTCCACCACAAAAATGTTTAAAAATTGTAGCCTTGATGATTGATTTAATAGGCAAGCCTATGTTTAGGAAAAAATTAGTGATTGGAGGGCCAACTTTTGTTAAGAAATTACTGCTGATTACCTTGAAAAGCCAATATCCAGCGTTTAGTTCTGAATTAGATTGGTTACGAAAAGCAACCTCAGTGTTGTCAAAGTTTAGTGTTTTTTTGGGGAAAATTTCCATTTAATTCGTATGGTTAGTCATATTGCATGCAAAAGTATAAATTCCAAGGCTATCCATGGTACAACACTTTATAAATAATTGTAAATTTGCAGGTATAATGATAGAATTCAAATTAGAAGGTGAGTTTATTCCACTCATTCAGTTGCTAAAAGCAACTTCACTAGTACAAAGTGGTGGCGAAGCACAAACTGTTGTAGAAGACGGTTTGGTAAGATATAATGGCAAAGTAGACTTCCGTAAGAGGTTGAAAGTACGCGTAGGCGATGTAATTAGCTTTATGGGTCAACAAATAACAGTAATTTAATGAACGTTATAGAAAGCTCAGGCCATCACATCCACTTTGAATCGGAACTTGCGCCATTAGCACAAATCATAGAGGAAGGTAACTACAGTAAGGTTTTTATCTTCGTAGACAGGAATACATCAGAATTTTGTTTGCCATTGCTTCAGGGAATGCTAGACGATTATACAAATTTTGATCTGATTGAAACTGACCCTGGAGAAGAGAATAAAAACATCGATTTTTGTATAGGTATCTGGAAGACCTTATTAGATTTTGAAGCAGATCGCAAATGTTTGATGATTAACCTCGGTGGAGGTGTGATTACAGATATGGGTGGTTTCATTGCTTCAACTTATAAAAGAGGCATTGATTTCATCAACATCCCTACTACCTTATTGGCACAAGTAGACGCTTCTGTAGGTGGAAAAACTGGTATCGACATTGATAATGTAAAGAATATGGTAGGTACATTTGCCCTTCCACAAGCCGTATTTATCGAAACATCCTTCTTGAAAACCTTGCCGGAAAGAGAATTACTATCTGGATTTGCAGAAATGATCAAGCATGGTTTGATTGTAGATGCCGCTTATTACGAGCGCTTAAAGGTTGCCGACTATAAAAACATTGCTCCTATTGAAGTTCACCGTTCTGTAGAAATCAAGAATGAGGTGGTGACTGAGGATCCTCAGGAAAAAGGCCGCCGTAAAATCTTAAACTTTGGTCATACGATCGGTCATGCTGTAGAAAGTTATGCGCTGATCAACGATAAATCACCGCTTACCCATGGGGAAGCCATCGCCATAGGAATGGTTGCAGAAGCTTATTTATCCAGCACAAATAACACGCTGACTCCTGAAGAACTGGAAGACATTACCAAATATATTCTCAGCATTTATCCTGCATATCACATCAAAAAGGAAAGCTTTACTGACCTTTTAGGCTTTATGCAGAGCGACAAAAAGAACGAACACGGACAAATTATGTTTTCTTTACTCAGCAAAATTGGTACTTGCGACTACAATTGCATCGTTACAGAAAAGGATATTTTAGATGCCCTGGCTTACTATAACAATCAGGCTAAATAATGCTCTAAATAGATTTTTACAGCATTTTTTATAAAATAATTGCCGGCCTATTTTTCACAAAAACACCTAATGTTTTGTGATACAACGAATAACAACCGACACACCATAAATAATTTTTTTTAAGAAAGTATTGACAAATTAAATTTTGTTAGTACATTTGGAAAAACGAAAACGAAAAAACAATCGAGATGAAAAATGTTACTACATATTGGTTTGGTTACTTTTACTACTTTAGTAAGAGCCGGGACTGATATGCAACATAAATCATAAGATAAGAGTGTATATAAAAAGTCCCGGCCTAAAGCCGGGACTTTTTTTTTAAAGAAAAAATTTGGACCCCGCAGAAGAAGAACACCATCCTTCCGCAAGCCATAAGAACCACAGAAAATTCAATTAGGCAAAATGAAACAGAAAAAAACAAGAGTAGCAATTCAAGGTATTAAAGCGTCATTTCATGAAGAAGCCGCTTTCAAGTTCTTCGGAAAAGACATTGAAACCATAGAATGTAATTCTTTTAAGCAGACTTGCGAAAGCCTGGAAAACAAGCAGTCTGACTTTGTAATCATGGCTATTGAGAACTCTATTGCGGGGAGCCTTTTACCAAACTATACGCTGATCCGTGAGTACAATTTCGCCATCGTTGGTGAAGTTTACCTGCCGATTCAGTTGCACCTGATGGCTTTGCCAGGGGTTAAATTTGAAGACATTAAATTTGCGACCTCCCACCCTATTGCAATTCGTCAATGTGTAGATTTCTTCGACGACTTCCCACATATCCAGGTGATTGAAAGCAACGATACTGCAGCTTGTGCAAAACGCATTAAAGAAGAGCAATTAACTGATACCGTAGCTATCGCAAATACTTTAGCTGCAGAATTATACGGACTAAACATCATTGAAAGAAGAATTGAGTCCAACAAAAAGAATTACACCCGTTTCCTAGTGTTAAAAAAAGACAAAACAGACGATCTGCCGGAAATCAACAAAGCATCCATCTGCTTCCAGGTGGGCAACCATGTTGGAGCTTTATCTAAAGTGCTCAACATCTTTGCGGAGCAGGAAGTGAACTTGACAAAAATCCAAAGCATGCCGGTTCTCGGAAAAAGAAACGAATACTACTTCTACGTAGATATGGAATGGAACAGCAATGAACAATATGACAAAGCCATTCGCCAAACTTTAAAATACACGGTAAACTTCAACATCATGGGAGAATACCTAAGAAACGATAAAGTATAAAACAAGATAACCCAGATACAAATAGAAAACCCTTCATAAAACATACAATAAAAACCCCAAAAAAATGAAATTACAATTGAACATCCAGCCAATCAGTACTTGGTTGAACACCAACAACGAACCACTAATCATTTCAGGACCATGCAGTGCAGAAACTGAAGAACAATTGTTAACTACCGCACATTTACTAGCTGCAACAGGTAAAGTATCTGTACTTAGAGCTGGTATCTGGAAGCCTCGTACCCGTCCAGGAGAATTCGAAGGTATCGGAAGCATTGGATTAGAGTGGTTGAAAAGAGCAAAAGCAGAAACAGGCCTACCTACTGCTGTAGAAGTTGCCAACGCAAAACATGTGGAAGAAGCTTTAGCAGCTGGTGTAGACATCCTTTGGATTGGTGCACGTTCAACTGTAAATCCATTCTGTGTACAGGAAATTGCTGACGCTTTAAGAGGTGTTGACGTTCCAGTATTGGTTAAAAACCCAGTTAATCCTGATCTTCAATTGTGGATTGGTGCATTAGAGCGTATCAACGGTGCTGGTATCACAAAATTAGGTGCGATTCACCGTGGTTTCTCTTCATTCGAGAAAAGCTCATTCCGTAACGAGCCAATGTGGGAACTTGCGATTCAATTGAAAACTTTATGTCCTGATCTTCCGATCATCAACGACCCAAGTCATATCTGCGGTAACCGCGAATTAATTCCTTACATCTCACAAAAAGCACTTGATTTAGACATGCAAGGTTTGATGATTGAGTCACATGTTGACCCTTCAGTAGCTTGGACAGATGCTAAACAACAAGTAACTCCTGCAGCTTTAAGCGAGCTTGTAGAGCGTTTAACTGTTCGTGAACCAGAATCTCAAAACGAAGCATTTGTAGATCAATTGGCTGATTTACGTAAGCAAATCGATAAAATTGACGACCAATTGTTACAGAAACTAGGTGAGCGTATGGCCATCGTAGGTAAAATTGGTGAGTTCAAACGTGATAACCAGGTAACTATTTTACAAGTTAACCGTTGGGATGCGATCATGAACAAAGGTAAAGCATTTGCTAAAGCATTAAAATTAGACCTGAGCTTTACTGAGAAATTCTTAGAATTGGTTCACGGCGAGTCGATCCGTAAGCAAACAGAAATTATGAATGCTGGCAAAGCAGAAAAAGGTCTTGCAGCAGAAACACATACAGAAGTTAAATCTTAAGAATGAGTAAGCATGCACTTGTTTCTTTTACCGGAAACACAGAAATCCATACAGAGATCACCCTTACGGGTTCAAAAAGCGAGTGCAACAGGGCATTAATCATTAGTGCTTCAAGTAAAGGAGCGGTAAAAGTAGAAAATATGTCTATCGCTGCCGATTCCGTTACACTTGAACGCATCTTAAATCAGATTTCAACCGCATCTCCACATCAACAAACTGTTGATGTGGGACCAGCGGGTACTGCCATGCGCTTTTTAACGGCTTACCTCCCTACTCTTCCAGGTCAATTTTTACTGACTGGTACTGAAAGAATGAAACAACGTCCAATCGGTATTTTGGCAGAAGCATTAAAAGCAGTAGGCGCGGATATCAGCTATGCTGAACAAGAAGGCTTCCCACCATTGAACATCCAGGGTCCATTAAAACAAACTCAGGCAACTGTGAAAATTAAGGGGGACATCAGCAGTCAGTATATTTCTGCTTTGTTAATGATTGCCCCGACTTTGGAACAGGGGCTTACTTTACAGATTGAAGGCGAATTAACCTCCCTTCCTTATGTAAACATGACGCTGAATATGCTGGAAGAAGCTGGTATCAGTCATTCCTGGGATGGTCAAAACATCAGCATCAAACCACAACCTTTTAAAGCGGCAACGCTAGTAGTAGAACCAGATTGGAGTGCTGCTTCGTACTGGTACAGCATTGCTTGTCTGGCTGCTAAAGCAGAAATTACCCTACCTTATTTAAAGGAAAAAAGCTTGCAAGGCGATAGCCGAATCCGATCTATCATGACTGCCTTTGGTGTCAAAACAGCAACAACAGCTGAAGGAATCATACTGAGCTCTACTGAAAAAAACTTCGGTGAAGAAGTTTTAGACCTTAAAGATTGTCCGGATTTAGCACAAACCATTATCGTATGTGCGGCTGCTTTGAAGCAGAACCTTGCTTTCACCGGACTGGAGACCTTAAAAATTAAGGAAACCGACCGTGTTAAAGCGTTACAAAATGAACTTGCAAAAATTGGTGTAACTTTAAATGAAGACAACCTGGTGTATACTTTAAACTGCGAAAATCTTCATTTCCCTGAGCGTGTTACTTTCAGCACTTATGAAGATCACCGCATGGCGATGGCTTTTGCCCCGCTTAGTTTGCTGATCAAAGAAGTGGTATTAGAAGAAATGGATGTGGTAGAGAAATCATACCCAGACTTTTGGAAAGACCTGGAAAAAGCAGGTTTTACAGTTACAGTGATTTAAATTAACCTATAAACTAACGAAAAATGGCAGGTAATACATTCGGACAATTATTTCGCATCAGCACTTTTGGCGAATCACATGGTGCAGCTATTGGTGTTATTTTAGATGGCTGTCCGGCACAATTGCCCATAGATCTGGATTTTATTCAGTCGGAACTGGATAAACGCAGACCCGGACAATCGAAAATTACCACACAAAGGAAAGAAAGCGATACTGTTCAGATTCTTTCTGGCGTATTTGAAGGTAAGAGTACTGGTACTCCTATTGCGATGCTGATTCCGAATGAAGATCAGCGCAGTAAAGACTACAGTCACAATACCGACGTTTACCGACCTTCTCATGCGGATTACACTTATGATGCAAAATATGGTATCCGCGATCACCGTGGTGGTGGCCGTTCCTCTGCAAGAGAAACTGCTGCACGCGTTGCTGCTGGTGCGATTGCCAAGTTGCTATTAAAGCACTATGGCATTGAAATCTTTGCTCACGTTTCTGCAGTTGGCAAAATTAATGCTCCAAATCTGGAAGCTTCTTTAACTGTAGATCAGCTATTGGAGATCAGAGAAGAAAACATTGTCCGTTGTGCTGATCCAGCTACGGCAAAGGAAATGATCGAATGTATTGATGGCATTAGAAAAGATGGCGATACCATTGGTGGAAAAGTAAGCTGTATCATCAGAAACTGTCCGGTTGGCTTAGGCGAGCCTGTTTTTGATAAATTACATGCAGAGCTTGGAAAAGCAATGTTGAGCATCAATGCGGTACATGGCTTTGAATATGGTTCAGGATTCAGCGGAAGCGAAATGAGAGGATCAGAACACAATGATATCTTCCTTGTTGGAAAAGATCAGCCTAAAACACTAACCAACTTCTCTGGAGGAATTCAGGGCGGCATTGCTAACGGCATGGAAATCGACTTTACAGTTGCCTTTAAGCCTGTAGCAACAATTATGCACAACCAACAAACCATTAATGCAGCGGGTGAAGCCGCAGAAATTAAAGGAAAAGGTCGTCATGATCCATGTGTGGTACCTCGTGCGGTCGTGATTGTAGAAGCAATGGCAGCCTTGGTATTAGCAGATCAGTTACTTAGAAACAAGAGCAGCAAATTGGATTAATCCAATCGCAGCATAATGGTCAGAAATCTGGCTCATAAAAAAAGGTGTTCCTCATTGAGAAACACCTTTTTTTTATAAGTCAGAATTTATTAGAATATAGCGGGAAATTTAACCGCATTGTGTTCATGCATCATTTGATAAACAGTTTCTACGATATCATCTACAGATGGTTTAGTGAAATAATCACCATCAGAACCATAAGGAGGACGATGTGCTTTTGCACTGATCGTTTTTGGCTGTGCATCCAGGCTATAATAACCTTTTTGCTCCTCCAAAATCTGCTGTAAGATAAAAGCAGAGCCACCACCTGGCACATCTTCATCTACCACCAATAATTTATTGGTTTTCGTTAAAGACTGGGCGCAAAGTTTGTCTATATCAAAAGGAAGTAAAGTCTGAGGATCAATGATCTCGACAGAAATACCAAACTGAGCCAGTTCTTCTGCGGCTTCTTCTGCCACTCTAAGTGTTGATCCGTAAGAAACGAGCGTTAAATCTGTTCCTTCTTTTACCACTTCGGCTTTACCTAATGGAACGGTATACTCACCTACATTTTCAGGAAGCTTTTCTTTTAATCTATATCCGTTCAGACATTCAATGACTAAAGCAGGTTCGTCAGATCTGAACAAAGTATTGTACATACCGGCAGCTTGAGTCATATTACGAGGTACACAGATGTGTAATCCGCGCAATGAACCAAGGATCATTCCCATAGGAGATCCGGAATGCCAAACACCTTCTAATCTGTGTCCGCGGGTTCTGATGATAACTGGTGCTTTTTGTCCGGCTTTAGTACGGTAAGATAAACTGGCCAAATCATCACTCAATACATTCAGTGCGAACAACAGGTAATCCAGGTATTGAATTTCAGCGATTGGCTTTAAACCCCTCAATGCCAATCCTATTCCCTGACCAACGATTGTCATTTCTCTGATTCCTGTATCGGTAATTCTAAGGTCTCCATATTTAGCTTGTAACCCGGCAAACCCCTGGTTTACATCACCAATTGCACCTAAATCTTCTCCAAAAGCAACTAATCTTGGGTCACGCCCAAAGTTTGCATCGAAACAAGCATTTAGCAATTCGCGTCCATCCACCATTTTGCTGGAATCATTGTATGCCGCAGGAAGTTCTTCTACTAAGAATGGGCTTTCCTTTCCATCGGTAAATAGTTTCGAATTGTATCTTTCGGTGTTCAGTTGAATTTGCTCATTATACCATTGCAGCAGTGCTGTTCTCTCGCTAGAAAGATGCTGAACTGTTAAGCGCAGGGCTTTTCTGGCAGAAGAAATAACTTCTTTACGCATGGCATCAGGTGTGCTGGCCAATTGAGCAGTAATTCTTGTAATTGCAGGATTCCCATTTGCTACGTTATTGATCAGCTCAATCACCTGATCTTTTTCAGATTTAATAGAGGCAAGGAATTCGTTCCAGGCTTCTTTTTGGGTATCACGAACCATTTTCTTGGCCGTATTTTCCAGTTCCACCAATTCCTCGTCAGAGATAATAGCTGATTCAATCATCCATTTACGCATCTGAACGATACAATCATGTTCTTTTTCCCAATCTAGACGCGCTGTATCTTTATAGCGTTCATGAGAACCAGAAGTAGAATGTCCTTGTGGCTGTGTCACCTCAGTTACATGGATCATTACCGGAACATGTTCTGTACGGCATACATCGATTGCTTTCTGATAGGTTTCACATAAAGCCGGGTAATCCCAACCTCTTACCTTAAAGATCTCATATCCATCGGCATTTTCATCTCTTTGAAAACCTTTGAGAATCTCAGAAATATCTTCTTTAGTCGTTTGATACTTTGCAGGAACAGAGATCCCATATCCATCATCCCAAATAGAGATGGCCATAGGAATCTGTAATACTCCGGCTGCGTTAACAGCTTCGAAAAAGATACCTTCAGAAGTTGAGGCATTGCCAATCGTCCCGAAAGCCACCTCATTACCTTGCACAGAAAAGTTTTTCAGGTATTCCAATTCTGGATTCTGTCTGAACAACTTTGACGCATAAGCCAGTCCTACTAATCTCGCCATTTGTGCACCTGTAGGGGCGATGTCAGAAGAAGAGTTTTTCATGGCTGTCTGGTCTTTCCAGTTACCGTCTTCATCGATAGAGCGGCTTGCAAAGTGACAGTTCATTTGTCTGCCTGCGGATGCAGGTTCAGCATCAACACTAGGGTTGGCATATAATTGGGCAAAAAATTCTTTGATGGTGCAGATGCCTGTTGCAAATGCAAAAGTCTGATCTCTGTAATATCCAGAGCGCCAATCTCCATTCTTAAAGGCCTTGGCCATGGCAATCTGAGGAATTTCCTTTCCATCACCAAAAATACCAAACTTAGCCTTGCCCGTTAATACCTCCTTACGACCTAATAAACTGGCTTGTCTACTTTCGAAAGCTATTTTATAATCGTTTACCACAATAGTCTTAAAGTCCTCAAAACTTAACTCTGAAGCATCAATAGGATTGGTAGTAGGTGTAATATCCGGCATCATAAGCAATATTAGTTAGGGCACAAAGATACATAAAATCTAAAGTATGACTTATGGCTGTTCTGTAATTTATATATTGGAATACTTTTTGTTTTATGAATCAAAAGTTTAAATTTGCTTTAAATCACCATAATCATGAAAAAGTTATTACTATTATTTACATTAATTTTAGGAGTAAGTATTGCTACTAATGCTCAAACTAAACCGGCTGAGTTCAAATTTGATAAGGAGCTGAACGATTTTGGTAAAATCCCTGTAAACAAAGCTGCAACTGTTGAATTTAAGTTTGTAAACGTTGGCGATCAACCATTGATCATTTCAAAAGTTGAAACGACTTGTGGTTGTACTGTTCCTGAATACACTCAAGTTCCTGTGAAAAAAGGAGAAGCTGGTATTATCAAAGTTACTTATAACCCAACCGGTGCTGCAATGCCATTTAGCAAAGCGATTACAATCACTTCAAATGCTAAAACCACTACCAAAGTTTTATACATTAAAGGTGAAACTGTAGCGGCTCCTACTAAGTAAATTTATAAACGATATTTTATTAAGACCTCGTTATACAACGAGGTCTTTTATTTTTGCGATATGCCTAACATTTCAGAAAAAGGGTTCCAAATGCCCGCATCACCAATCAGAAAGCTAACTCCATTTGCTGATCAAGCAAAAAAAGATGGCAAGAAAGTATTTCATTTGAACATTGGCCAGCCAGATATAGCTACACCAGAAGGCATGTTAAATGCCATCAAAAATATAGATTTTGATGTATGGGCTTATACCCCATCAGAAGGCACGCTATCTTACAGGACCAAATTAGCGGAATACTATAATAAATTAGGTTATAACATTACTCCAGCAGATATTTTAGTGACTGTAGGTGGATCTGAAGCCATCACTATTGCTATGCAAACCTGCGTAAATGAGGGTGATGAAATCATTATTCCTGAGCCTTTCTACGCGAATTATAATGGATTTGCCTGTATGAGCAATGTAGTGGTAAAACCGATCTTATCTCATATTGAGAATGGCTTCGCCCTTCCTCCTATCGCTGAGTTTGAGAAATTAATCACGCCACGCACCAAAGCGATCATCATCTGTAACCCGAATAATCCTACTGGTTATTTATATTCTAGAGAAGAATTAGAAGCGCTAAAAGAGCTTTGCTTGAAATATGACTTATTCTTGTTCTCTGATGAGGCTTACCGCGAATTCTGCTATGATGGAAAAGAGTTTATTTCTCCAATGCATTTAGATGGATTAGAGGAGAATGTGGTGATCATGGATACCGTATCTAAAAGATACAGTGCTTGTGGCGCAAGGTTAGGCTGTTTGATTACTAAAAACAAGGCAGTGATCCAATCTGGGTTAAAATTTGCTCAGGCAAGATTAAGTCCGGGGATGGTAGAACAGATTGCCGGCACCGCCGCAGTAGACACTCCAGATAGTTATTTTGAAGCTGTCAACAAAGAATATACACTTCGCCGAGATACAATTGTAAAAAGATTGAACGCAATTGAAGGTGTTTTTTGTCCGAATCCAGGTGGTGCATTTTACGTGGTAGCTAAGTTTCCAATTGATGATGCTGATGCATTTTGTCAGTGGATGTTAGAAAGCTTTGAACATAACAATCAAACAGTTATGATGGCTCCTGCTACTGGTTTCTACTCTACTCCTGGTTCTGGAAAAAACGAAGTAAGAATGGCTTATGTCTTAAATACTGATGATATTAACCAAGCTATGGATTGTCTGGAAATTGCATTAAAACAATATCCTGGTAGAACTATGGCATAAATTTCGTAGATTTGTGTTTCTAACACATGGGGCCGTTTTGGATTTGACAGGGTGGCGCTACGTATGTTAGCATGCAGTGCGTTGTACGGCGAGCACTTAAAAGAGAACGTTCACACTATAATTGGCGAAAATAACTACGCCTTAGCTGCCTAATTTAGAATTACGCTAGCTTTTGTCCCTCTGACTGCTGCATTGTTAGGTTAGAATATGGGGCATCGAAATAACAATGCTGGCTGCTAATAGGTACGGATTAGCGGCGAGATAAAGTACCTAAGGAAAAAGACAAGGTAGGTTTCCGGCCCGTCTGCTCCCGACAATAAATTGGAAAACAAGCATGTAGAAGGCATAACTTATCACACAACTGGACAAGGGTTCGAACCCCTTCGGCTCCACAAAGGCCTCTGAGATCTTTCAGAGGCCTTTTTTATTGCTTTACTTTCTTCTTCATCAAACAAGCGTTTTTCTCAAGGGGCTGCAAATGATTAAACTTTTCTTTTGTATTAAATATATTTTAATACCTTTGTTTCAATTCCTGATTTGTACCATTTTAAATCTCTAGGAATCATGACAGAATACACCTACATATCGCCCCTTTCGCTCATTGCCTAATTAGGCAGGCAAACCCTCTGTTTCATTCCTAATTAAACGGTTGTTTTTGGCAGCCTGGGTATTATTTTGCCTGTCCCAAATTTCATTGGATTTTTCTGAGCATTCTAAAAAAGGGTATATCCTTACTAAGGAAGAATTGAGATCAAAAATCAAGTTCAAAAAAAACTAAATGATTGTGATGAATTCACATGAATGGTTGTGCCATATTAAATCGGCACGACGAAAAAGGCGTCTTCTAAAAACTGATCGTGATAAACAACTGATACAACTTGACAAACGGCATTCAAAGCTTTTGGAACAAAAAAAGCTTTTACCGTTAGTGCTGCTGGAACATCCTTATCAACGTGGCTGGAAAAGGTTTTTTGTTCTTCGAGATGATTTAAAACATGGACCAAAAGCTGCGTTCCATGAAGCATTGTTGAAGAAGATAAATACAATTGAATACCATCAAGATGAATCTTTCAAACGGAAAAAACGACGTAAAGAACGATATAAGTATCAACTGAATCAGCAATTGCTGCGTGAGTTTTCCACTTATAGCTGGTACGCCAACAAAGTAGATTTAACCGACGAAGAAAAGGCTTGTTTCTCCTGTGTTGAGACTATTGATATTAGAAGCAGGCAAGTAAATGTAAAATATGTATTTATTGAGTCCTGGCGATATGTATTAAAAGTTACTCCCCACATAATTACACACACCAGATTGATGGATGCGGATATTGAAAGGGAGCTATCATATATAGAAGATCATATAAATAATCACTACCTCTGGCCACGTATCAACTTGCTCACCAGAGGCAAAAGTTACGGTTGGACTGACTTGTTTAATGAGCGCCCCAAATACATTAACAAAATTAAAAATATCCCCAGGTATAGCCCAATAGAGGCTTACCTGGAATTAGAAATATAACCCACATGGGCAATTTAAGAACAAAAGATTTAAGTAAAATAGGTTATCATAATGATCAGCTGCGAAGCCTGGTCATTACTATAGCCTCCAAAAATTTCAAACACCACAGCAAACAACAATTACTTGATTTGCTGGTAAATATTAAGAATGATCCAGAAGCATTTTTGGATAATGAACTGACAAGGAAAATAGCCGAGAAGGTCATCGGTAAAGTAGAAGGACAAACGTTTAAAGCATTTGAATTACAGTCCGAGCCTGTGTATTGCAAAACTTATGGCGGCAAGGGTATTGAGTCATCAGCAAAAAAACAAATGGAGCTGGCTAGCCTGTTGCCTATAAGTGTGCAAGCTGCACTAATGCCAGATGCGCATATGGGCTTTGGCTTGCCTATTGGTGGCGTGTTGGCTACAGATAATGCAATAATTCCTTATGCGGTAGGCATGGATATCGGCTGCCGGATGGCAATATCAATTATTGATGAGAGCGAAACTTTCCTGAAACGGTTTGAATATCAGATCAAGCAAGCCTTAAAAAACCATACGCATTTTGGCATGGAAGGTGGTTTAGATATCAGGCAGGAACATGAGGTATTAAATAGCCACTTGTTTAATGAGATTTCATTTTTGAAACCCCTGCGCAGTAAAGCAGTAAAGCAATTAGGCACCTCAGGAAGTGGCAATCACTTTGTGGAATTTGGTGAGATAGCGCTTTCCGAAAATAACACCTTAGGATTACCAGCTAAGAAATATACCGCATTATTAACCCACTCCGGCAGCCGCGGGCTAGGTTCGGCCATAGCAAGGCACTATACGCAGATCGCGATGAATACTTGCAAGCTGCCAAGGCAGGCTCAACAACTGGCTTGGTTAGATATGAACAGTGAAACCGGTCAGGAATACTGGCTAACCATGAATTTAGCAGGCGACTATGCCCAGGCTTGTCATGAACGTATTCACGCCAACCTGTTAAATGCACTGGGATTAAAGGCTTTACTTGTAGTAGAAAACCATCACAACTTTGCATGGGAAGAGCAGCTGGCTGACGGTAAAAAAGTAATCATCCATCGTAAAGGTGCAACACCAGCGCATGAAGGCGAGTTGGGTATCATTCCGGGCAGTATGACCACTCCAGCTTATCTTGTATCAGGCAAAGGTGTAAGTAATGCTTTATACTCCGCATCGCACGGTGCCGGTCGCGCAATGAGCAGACAAAAGGCTAAGGATAATATGACTGTTTCATCGATGAAGAAAATGCTGACTAATGCAGGTGTTACTTTAATTGGTGGAACAGTTGAAGAAAACCCTTTAGCTTATAAAGATATCGAAAGCGTAATTGCTGCTCAAAAGGAGTTAGTTGATATCCAAGGCAAGTTTTTTCCGCGTATTGTTAGAATGAATAAGGAGTAGCGATGAAAAAGATGATGATACAAATCTCCTCAGGCAAAGGCCCGGCAGAATGCTGCCGGGTTGTTGCTTGTGTACAGAGCCTGATGATGAAACATTAAATGGAACATTGTTATCTGCTATGATGGGCTACAGGTTATGATGTGGAATCGTTTGTAAAGGATTGGAATGGGTGTAGTTGCCTTTGATGTAAAAGAACCCGTTCAATGGACCCCAAAAGGTTTTACACTGGGAAAGGAAATAGAAAACATACCCCAGAGAAAGCCAGTCTGATCAAAGACATCAAAACACTGGAAACCAATCAACAAATACTCAGCCAGCAAGTAGAGGCGCTAAAAGCAGAGTTATTAAAGCTTCACCGTGATTTTCATGCTTTTAAAGCGAACATGAAATAGTAATTAGACTGTGACTATGAAACAAAAAAAACAGAAAAAACCATTAAACAATCACCTCATCAGAGTCCACATCTATCTCTACCAGTTTCATTTTACATTTCGGACAGGAACCTGGTAGATCACTCTGGATTTCCGGGTGCATTGGACAGGTATAAATTGGTTCTTTTGACATGATATT
Organism: Pedobacter polysacchareus; assembly: GCF_019802255.1. Classification (GTDB taxonomy): domain Bacteria; phylum Bacteroidota; class Bacteroidia; order Sphingobacteriales; family Sphingobacteriaceae; genus Pedobacter; species Pedobacter polysacchareus. The sequence goes on from NZ_JAHYSS010000007.1 coordinate 41,354, forward strand.
TATATTTAAGAATTCATAATTATTTAATTGCTTCACCGTAATATCTCCTGAAATTTCATCCAGTCTTTTCCATTTTCCAACTCAAAATGCTGATGCATATACGCTGCATAATAGAATAACCACCTGAGTTAGCAATTAGTTTTTTTTAAAAAATATGAAGTGATATAAATTGTCCACCTGCTCTGGTTTTAAAGTAAATTAGCGGAATTTCAATAATTACAAATAGATATGAATGTAAACGAACTAAGAATTGGTAATTATGTATTCCCAAATGATGAAATCCTAAATGGGCTTGCTAATCCTTGCGAAGTACTTGGCATCCTGCCTCATCAAAAGATAGCTTACCAGGGAAACAGCAAAGATCCAGTCCAATTGATGGAATGCAGCCATGATCAAGTAAATCCTATTCTTATCAATGCGGATTGGCTAGTAAACCGGTTAGGATTTAAAGATAATGGTGGCGGATATTATCAGCATGAAGATTTCAACTTCTTCCTATTTCATGTAGAAGAAGATGAATATTATGATTGCTATAAGCAGGTTCCGGCAAATGACGATACCGGGGATTTTAAAACACTGCAGCATGTCCATAAATTACAGAATCTATTTTTTGAATTATTCGATGAGGAATTAATCAATAATAATTAGTCAGCAAATGTTCTTTTCCAGCATTCCAATAGTTTAATCTGTTGACAGTAGATAATCCCCACTAAAAATAAGGGATTATCTATCATAGCTATTTTAGAAATTCTATCATCAGACTGGCCGTTCCTTAGGTTTCTCCTCCAGCATAAAATGTTCGATTTCTTCCATTTTAACCCCGTTCAAATCGCTAATATGAGCATCATTTTATCAAATGCCCAACAGGTCTACGGCAAGCATGGGATTAAGATTAAGGGTTCTCCCTATCCACCTTCAACTCAATATCATTGTCCTTTAATGCCTGATTATATCCTATAGAAAACTTAATATGTCCCCAGGCAGTCAGCATTAAGATCAAATCTTCTTCTTTTAATGCTCCAGTTACTTGAGCGCTGCAATAATCTAAGTATTCTTTTTCCGTCATCTGATGTTGCTTTTTAACAGTAGTTTCTTCGTAATAAATCAATTAAACAGCAGCAAAACGTAGTTTATGAGCCATTGATTTTCCAAAGATCGGAATATATATCAGGATAAGTAAAACCCAGGATCACATTCTGAACAGAAAAAGCTATATTAATATTAATTTCAGTATTCAGTACCATTTACAGATGATAAAATTACACGCCATACTCCTGCTTCTTTTTTGCAGCCTTTTTTCACAGGCTCAAAAAAAAGTACAGCAGTACAAAGCTTATTTTGCAACTGGCAGTTACCAAGGAAAAAACATATTGGTTTTACGGCAATTTAAACAAGCCGAACAGCAGTCGTATCTGATCCTAAACCCACAGACACTGGAAACACAGATCATCAACAGCAAGCAAGTTTCAGTCAAACCGATTACCTTTCAGAAATTTGGAACATCCCTAAAAAATACCCCTTATTACAAAGCATTGCAAACTGCGCAGCAGCAATCACTGAATCTTCAGGATGCAGGAATCACCCATGGCTTTCCCAGAGAAAAAGGGATTACACTAACCATAGACCTATGTCCTTCTCATAAACCATTAGACAAAAACATATTTACCGCATTGATTGCGGCCTTTCAAAAAGAAGAGCGGCCAGTTCCTGTAGCTTTATCAATTACGGGAAAATTTATGCTCAGCCATGCCGATGATATCCGCTGGTTACAGGAACTGCAAAAATCCGGAGACCTGGACATTACCTGGACCAATCATACCTACAACCATCATTACAATCCTAAAGCCCCTTTAAATATCAACTTCCTGATGGAACCAGGAACAGACCTTAATTTTGAAATATTAGGTTTGGAACAAGCCATGATTGAACGGGGATTACTACCTTCGGTTTTTTTCAGATTTCCAGGATTGGTATCTGATCAAAAGTTAGTGGATCAGGTGACAAGTTATGGCCTTATCCCCATTGGAAGTGATGCCTGGCTGGCAAAGGGACAACCGAGTCATGCCGGAAGCCTCGTGCTGATTCATGGAAACGGTAATGAGCCTATTGGAGTTAAAGATTTCATTAAGTTATTGGCTACCGAGAAATCAACCATCAATCAGCAGCAATGGTTGCTTTACGACTTGAGATCTAGCGTTGAAAATGAGTTCAACTGAGAAAATCCAAGTTTAAATTAAAAACAAATAATTGCTTAAGGCTATTCTCCTAATATAAATCACAAAGGAGTAGGCCTTAATCATACCACAACAGAAAGTATAAAAATCATAAAAGCAAAGCATATAAAATTTATATAATGGAAATTGGGATCAGTACATTTGGAGAACTACAACCAGACGGTGTAGCAGGAAAAGCTGTTAACGCGCATAAAAGGGTTCAGGAATTATTAGAAGAAGTAAAACTTGCGGATGAAGTAGGTCTTGATGTTTACGCATTCGGAGAGCACCACCGCTCCGATTTCGTCATCTCCTCCCCTGAAATTATGATGGCAGCTGCAGCGGCCATTACTAAAAACATTAAACTCTCCAGTTCTGTGACCGTATTGAGCTCAGCAGATCCGGTACGGACTTTCCAAAACTTCGCTACCGTAGACCTCATCTCTAACGGAAGAGCAGAAATCATTGCAGGAAGAGGCTCATTTACTGAATCCTTTCCTTTATTTGGGTACAATCTGAACGACTATGATGATCTTTTCACAGAAAAACTAGGTTTATTGCTGCAGCTCAATGAAGAAGAAATCATCACCTGGCAAGGAAAACATAGGAAATCAATAGTGAAAAGAGGAGTATATCCACGTCCGATACAACCTTCCATCCCAATATGGATTGGCGTAGGCGGTACTCCTGCCTCTGCACAGCGCGCAGGAAGAATGAACCTTCCCATGGCAGTAGCAATCTTAGGCAGTCCACCAGAACAATTCGTACCCTTTATCAATCTCTATCGTAAATCTGCTGCAGAAGCCGGTCATGATCCCGCTAAACTTCAGCTGGCCATCAGTTCACAGTTTTATGTCGCAGAAAATGCGCAGCAGGCAGCCGACGAATTCTACCCTTCTTATGAGCAACTGATGAACCGGGTAGGAAAAGACAGAGGCTGGTCGCCGATGAGCAGACAACAATTTGATTATTTACGCCATGATGGACCATTAGTGGTCGGAAGTCCGCAGCAAGCGATTGATAAAATCATGCATCAGTATGAACTTTTCCAGAATACCAGGTTCCTTGCACAACTGGTGACCGGATCTATTTCGCATAAACAGGTCTTGAAAACCATAGAATTACTAGGTACAGAGATTGCACCAGTCATTAGAAAAGAAACTAAAAAATAAATATTAGATCTTTAAAAAACCAACAGCAATTATGGTCTTCCCAACAAAGTAAACCATAATTGCTGTTATTGAAATCTTGCTGATCAAATCGCAATCAACTTTAGGCCTTCCTCAGGTGCCAGGCTTTTGGTTTCACAAAAGCCCTAAATCCCTGGTGGGAAAGCGTAGCGCCAAAGCCGGAATGCTTCCTACCGCTCCAAGGTAAACCTGCGCTTACCCGGTCGCAGCAATTCCAGTATCCAGAACCAACATTTATATCAGAAAGAATCCGCTGTGCCCGATCCATATCCTGAGAATATACCGCAGCTGTTAAGCCATAAGACGTATCTTTCATAAAGATTAAAGCTTCCTCATCATCTTTAACTTTCATAATACCGATAATAGGACCAAAACTTTCCTCGCGCATCACCTTCATATCATTGGTTACATTGATCAATACTGTGGGCTCAAAATAATAACCTTTACCCGCGCTTCTTTTTCCTCCATACAGCAATGTTGCACCTTTTGACAAGGCATCCTGCACCTGATCTTCCAATACATTCAATTGTTCTTTTCTGGTTAAGGCCCCTATATAAACGCCTTCTTCTGTAGGCAAACCTGTTTTCCAGGATTGTACTTCTTTCAAAAATGCGGCTTCATATGCCTCATAAACATGCTCATGCACATAAATCCGCTCTACTGCGCAGCAGCTTTGTCCGTTATTATAAAAAGCACCATCGGCAGTTCCTGCAGCCACCGCAGCCACATCTATTACATCATCTGCAACATAAAGCGGATCTTTTCCTCCTAATTCCAGCTGACAAGGCACCATTTTATGCGCCACCTTTTCATAAATATGTTTTCCGGTACGGTAAGAACCGGTAAAAAAGTAACCGTCAAAATCCAGTTCCAGCAAAGCTTCTCCTGTTTCTTTAGCACCAATAGCGACTTCAAAAACACCGGAAGGCAATCCAGCTTTTTTCCATAATTGCGCAATTTTAAAACCTGTCAAAGTAGCATATTCAGAAGGCTTATACATCACCGCATTTCCTGCAATTAGTGCCGGCACAAATACATTTACTCCCACCAGATAAGGGTAATTCCAGGCCGAAATATTGCAAATTACACCCAGGGGTTCATAAGAAATCTTTTCCTGCATGGCCTCCGTATCGGTGACCAATTCCTCAGATAAATAACGCGCCGCATTGTCCAGCATCCAAAGTATCCTTGCTCTGGCCCCATTAATTTCATTGCGGGCTTGCGCCAAAGGCTTACCAACCTCAGCTGTTAAAACTGCAGCCAAATCTTCGGTTTCCTCAGCCAGTAAATGATTAAATCGCTGTATCACTGCTAACCTTTCCGACAAGCTTTTCAAGCCCCAGGCTTTCTGAGCCTGACGCAATACCGTATATTTTTCATGTAAGGCAGCAGCACTGTCTTCCTGAACCGTCTTTATAATTTCTTCTGTAGCGGGATTGATGATATTCATTTCTGATGATTTCTAAATCCTAAATAAAATGATTTCTTACTTCTTCAATAAATTGTTCTTTGATCTTTTGAGAGAAAGGATCACTTCCTTTCTCCTTCATCCTTTCTGGATGCCATTGCACAGCGATCATAAAACCGCTGTTCGTTTTATCCTTATACTCCAAACCTTCCACTATTCCATTTCCTGAAACCGCATACGCATTGATCATTAAATTCTGCCCCAGCCGATCCGGATTCACTGCCTGGTGGTGTGCACTGTTCACAAAACCCTGATCTTGCCCTATAACCGACTCCAGCAAAGAACCTGTGACCACTTTTATTTCATGCACTTTATCCAGTTCTCCTTTTTTATGAAGCTCATTTTCTGACGGCCCGATATCGTCAAATACCGCTCCTCCCTCCAAAATATTGATGTATTGCATTCCTCTGCAAACCCCGAGTATCGGCAATCGCTTTGTTTTCGCAAATTCATAAATCTGTCTTTCAAATTCATCTCTTTCCGGCGAGAATACCGCAGGGCGATGAGGATAATCTTCCGCTCCACCAGAAATTGAAGGCGTCACATCAATCCCTCCCGTCAGCACAAAACCATCGCATCGCTCAATATCTTTCGTATTCCCCTTTTCAAAAGAGAGTTCCAGCAATTCCAGGTCTTCTGCCAGTTCTGCAGCGGTAAACCAATTCCAATAATTTTGAAATCCTGCTTCTGTGAAGCTAATTCCTATCTTTTTCCGCATGGATTAAATACATTAACAATGATCAAATATTTTCTAAAGCGCTTCTAAATACAAAACTTTAAAATCTTCCCTGCTCACAGGCTTAGGATTATTCGGATGTGCAAAATCTGCAAAAGCGAGATCCGCCAAGGTTTCTATGTGTTCCATCCCAACGCCAATATCGCTCAAATGATGTGGAATCCCCAAACTAGAATTGAGCTCAAAAAGGTAATTTACTACCGCAGCACCGTTTTCTTCTTTCAGCTCCAGTACCTTCGCGATGCGCTTGAATTTATCCTCAAAACCCGCAATATTAAAAGCCATGCCATAAGGGATATTCACCGCATTGGCCAGGCCATGATGCGTGTCCAATAAGGAAGAAAGTGGATGTGCCAGAGAATGAACCACTCCTAAACCTTTCTGAAAAGCAATTGCCCCCATCATAGAAGCCATCAACATCTTACTGCGGCTTTCTACATCTGGCCGGTGAGTAGCCGTTTCCAGGGCACCTTTAATCAAATGAATCCCTTCTAAGGCAATTCCATCACACATCGGATGGTAATTCTTAGCTAAAAAAGCTTCCATATTATGGGTTAAGGCATCCATTCCGGTGGCAGCTGTAATGTGCGGCGGCAAGTCCATCGTCAAAAGCGGATCTGCAAACACGATTTTAGCCATCAGTTTGGGAGAAAACAAGATTTTCTTTTGATGCGTTTCATCATCAGAAATGATTGCACTTCTGCCCACTTCACTTCCTGTACCAGAAGTAGTAGGAACCGTAATAAAATACGGCACTTCATTGGTCACATACACATCTCCACCGATCAAATCATCATATTTGAACAGATCTTCCCGGTGGTTCACCCTTAAAACTATAGCTCTAGCTACATCTAAGGCAGCCCCACCACCAATTCCGATCACCACATCCCTACCCTCTTCATCCCATACTTCCGTTCCTTTATACACATCACTTTTCACCGGATTTTTATGAATGTCACTAAAAACCACAACCGAAAAACCCTGTGCTTTCAGATCAGCCACAATACCGCTAAAGAAGGGCAGCGTAGCCACTGTAGGATCTGTGACCAGCAAAGGACGGCTCAAGCCATTGGCTTTTAAATAGGCCGATAATTCTTTGATGACACCTGCACCAAAACGAATCGTAGTCGGAAAATTAAATTGATGTATTTTATCAAATATCATGGTTCAGCGAATTTAAATAATTTCAAAATATCTTTTCATCTCCCAGTCGGTCACAGCTTTAGCATACTGCTTGCATTCCCATTCCCTGGTCAGCGTAAAATGTTCTACAAAATCGGCACCGAATAAAGTGGCAGCCAAAGGCGATGCTTTCATTTTTCTGGTAGCCTCCTGCAAGCTCCCTGGAAGGATGCCATTGGAAACATCCAGATAGCCGTTTCCAGCGGTTGCCGCTATATCCAATACCAGGTTATTTTTAATCCCATACAGTCCGGCAGCCAGGCAGGCCGACAAAGCCAGGTATGGGTTCGTATCTGAGCCCACCACCCTGGTTTCCAACCTTGTGGTTTTAGAATGACCAGGCAATGCGCGTAAAGCCACCGTCCTATTGTCGATTCCCCAGGTTAAAGTAGTAGGTGCCCAGGCACCCTCCACCAATCTTTTATAACTATTGATCGTCGGTGCAATCATGGGTAAAATATAGGGTAAACAATGGAGCTGTCCGGCAATATAAGACTTCATCAGCGCTGACATTTTTGAAGGATCCTTCTCCTCATAAAACAGGTTTTGTTTACTATCCAGATCCCATAAGCTTTGGTGCACATGGCCACTGCAGCCAGGAAGATTTTCATTGATTTTAGCCATAAAAGTGGCCATAATACCATGCTGATAGGCAATCTCTTTTACTGCTGTTTTAAATAAAATCGCCTGATCTGCGGACTCCAGCACCCCCGCGTACTTAATAGCGGCTTCATATACGCCAGGCCCTGTTTCCGTATGCAATCCTTCAATAGGAATTCCGAATTTGCAGAGGAGCTCAAACAGGTCGGACATATAACTATTTTTCAAACTGCCTCGCAGGATCGAATAGCCGAACATCCCGGGTGTTAAAGGCTGGAGCTGCTGAAAATTTTTCTGATGGGCGGATTCTGGCGTTTCAGCGAAATTAAACCACTCAAATTCCTGGGAAAAATAAGGCGTAAAACCTAGGGATTCTGCCTCCGCGCGTATTTTAAGGAGCAATTGCCGCGGACAAGCATACAAGGCTTCACCTTGCTCATCCACAAAATCACCAAGAAAAAAAGGAAGGTCATTTTCCCAGGGAATCTTACGGAAGGTCTGCAGGTCTAATTTCACCTGAGCATCAGGATAACCGGTATGCCAGCCTGTAAAACGAACATTATCGTAGGCTACATCACCCATATCCCAGCCAAAGGTGACGTCACAAAAGCCTAACCTCCCTTCCAGAATAGAGAAAAATTTCTCTGTTGCAATATATTTACCCCTCAGCACTCCATCAATATCCGCAACAGCCACTTTTACTTTACCTGAGGGATGTTGTTTTACATAAGCTAAAATTTCTTCTGTTGTCATTGATCTGCAGATTTAAAAGTCCGGTATAATAAAAAGGTAACCGCTAAAATGGAGAAGTAGATCAGTCCAAGTTTAGGATTAAAAATAAACATCGCGATGATGGATATACTGGCGATGATTAATGCAATGATGGGGAATAAAGGATAGAAACGCAGTCGGAATGGACGTGGCAAATCCGGTTCTCTATTCCTTAAAATCATGATGGAGATCATCGAAATGATATAAAGTGTGAGTGCTCCAAAGACGGAAACGATAATAATTTCCGAAGTTTTTCCCGAAAGCAGCGCTAGAATACCGATCAGCATATTCCCGATCAGCGCATTTGCTGGTGTATGAAATCGCGGGGAGATTTTTCCTAAAAATGAAGGAATATGCTGCACACGTCCCATCTCATAAGTGGAGCGTCCTGCGGCCAGAATCAGTCCATGAAAAGAGGCAATCAGTCCAAACAAACCAACTGTAATCAATAAATGGTACATCAAATGGTTATTTCCGGTGATTTTCGCCAAGGCCAGTGGAAGGGGCGAGTCGGAAGTTTCACCGCTCAGTCCGTTTTTATAAACGATGGCTTCCCAACCAGCAATCCCTGTTGCCGTCACAAAAACCAGGACACACAAAATGGCCAGTGTAAAAATCGCCCAGCCAAATCCTCTGCTGATGTCCCTTTGTGGATTCTTTGTTTCTTCAGCCACATTCGCAATTCCTTCAATCCCAAGAAAGAACCAGATGGCAAAAGGAAGGGCAGCAAATACCCCGCTCCAACCATTAGGCAGGGCATTGTGTGTGAGGTTTTGCATTTCAAACTTCGGCATGGCAATTCCAGAAAACAGCAGCAATTCGCCAACGGCAAAAACCGTGATGATTACCTCGAATGAAGCCGCTGCTTTTACGCCATACACGTTCAGTGCAGTAAAGATAAAATAGATGGAAATGGCACTAGTGAGAATAGGTACCTGGGGATAGAAAGCATTAAAATAGGCACCGATCGCAAAAGCGATTGCGGGCGGTGCCAGTATAAATTCAACAATTTGGGCAATACCGGCTATAAAGCCGATATTTTCCCCCATTGCTCTTTTTGCATAATCGAATACGCCTCCTGCTTTGGGAATTGCGCAAGCTAATTCTGCATAACTAAATGTAAAAGTAACGTACATCAGCATGATGGCGAGTGTGGCGATGGCCATCCCTCCTGTCCCTCCTTTTTCAAGGCCGAGATTCCAGCCGAAATACATTCCTGAGATGACATATCCAACGCCAAGTCCCCATAACATAAAAGGAGTCAGTGTTTTTTTTAAACCCTTGCTTTGTGTCATTGGCCGTTCTGGTTTAGGTATTTACATAGAATTTACCGTATTATAAATATAACATAAAATCTTACTTTAAGATCCACATCGTCTGATTAACATCATCACTACCACCGTATTGACTCTGGATGGCTGCCGAAACATTGGCTGCATTATAATCGAGTTCATTGGCAGGATAAAGCCAGCGCAATGGGAAATTAGTAGTAGGTGTATTTAAGTTGGTACCACTGTTTAAAGTAAAGACCGGATAGCCAGTTCTTCGGTTCTCCATCCAGGCGCTATACTTGCCTCCATGTAAGAAATTGGCCAGGTATTTTTGGGTGATAATTTGTTCCAGCTGCTGTGCATTAGTTCCTGATAGTGCTACACCTGCAGTATTTGGAAAGGCTGAAATATAGGCCGCATCCATTTTCATATTGTGGTTATAATCGGCCATATCCGGCGTACTGGCGGCTACAAAAGTCATCGAGCTGCTGATTCCAGAAGCGTAATAAGATTGTGCGGTAGCAGTACTGATCCATCCTCTTAAACTAGCTTCCGCCAGGATAAATTGCTGGTCCCAAAAACTGAATAAGCTCACTGCTTCTGCATTCACCAATTGTACATAACGGTTATTCAAATCTGCATAATCCTTTCCTACCCTTCGGGTTTGCAGACTAGAAAAAGCATCAGAAGGTTCTACACCAGGGTAAGCATTGTAATCTGAGGCCAATAGTCCGGCGGTAATTTTGATGGGTGATGGCTTCGCATAATAGAATAAACGCTGATCCTTCAGGGCCTTCATAGGTGCTAACAACGTATTGGAAAGCATCGTATAATTTGATTTTACAAATGAATTTCCTGAACCTGCCGGCACATCCGACCAAGGATAGTTTTGTCCGGCAACATTGTTATAAGCCAAAGCAAAATTGTCCTTATAATCCCGCATTAGTGGACGATTGGCAACAATATCTTTAAAGCGATCAATTACTTTTAAGTCTGCATCACCCGTTTTTTTATACAAATTCATCAAGACATGAAGTTCGAAGCTATTCGTCAGCCTTCTCCAGTTGTCTTTGTTGCCGCCATAAATCGGATCGCCCTCAAAATTAGTTCCTTCGGAAAATAATTGATTGGCCTGATCCAGCTCATTTAAGATCCCTATAAATACTGTTTTTTGAGTATCATATTTTGGCTGCAGCACCTTTTCACTTTCTCCTTTAATCGCATCCGTATAAGGCACATCTCCCACCTGCATACTGGCATTAAAAAACTGCCAGGCACGAATAAAATGCCCTAATGCCTGATAAGATTTCCTCAGTCCTTCATTTGTTGCATATTTTTCCATCGGCGGAATGTTACGCAGCACCGTGAGGCGAGTAAAATCTGCTCTCCCCAGCTTATTGTATTGCAAGTTTTCCTGACCTTCTCCCCAGGTGATATATTTAGCTAATAAAAAGGGCTGTATGAAACCCTTGGTATTAGCGATTTCAGATCTGGTGATGTTTAGAATCATTCCTGTAGCCAGGATAGAAGAGCTGACCTCTGTAGTTTTATCCGGGTTCGAATTGATATCTTCAAACTTCTGGCATCCAGCGCTCAAAAGCAATAATACCGGAAAAATTGATATATATTTTAAAACGTTAGTTTTCATAAGAATTTATTTAATGATTAGAAGCCTATTTTAAAATTGAAACCCAGCATACGCTGCGATGGTGAATTCAGGTTCTCGGTATCCACATCCGGATCGGAATATTTAAAGTTAGTCCACATCCATAAGTTCTGTCCTGTAACCGAGAAGGAAGCTCTTTTTACCCCTAGTTTGCTAAGGAATTTCTGGTTGAAACTATAGCCTAGCGACAACTCGCGAAGTTTCACAAATGACTCATTTTGAATTCCCATATCACCACCTCTAAAGTTCTGCGCATAATCCTGATAACCTACTTCTACATCATTGGGTGCATATTGACGGGTATCGCTTGTAATCTGGCCATACTTATCATAAGTGACATTTCCGGAGATCACTTTAACCCCTTTACCTACAAAATTATTCTTGCCATTAACTACCTGATCATAGCGATATTGATTATCAGAATCAGGATTTGTACCCGTATCCCACATCTTATCGTACATATAATTGTACATCAGGCCACCAATACGGCCATCAATATTTACATTCAGGTTCCAGTTTTTATACCTGAAACTATTGATAAAGCCGAAACTGAAATCAGGCTCTCCATAACCATATTTTTTGTTGTAATCACTTTCCACTGGGGAACCATTATTGAAAATGATATTGCCTTGCGGATCTCTCAACCAATAACTGGCTTTATAAGTATCCAGTCTCTCTCCTTTTTTAGTCCATAAATCATCCGGAGAATATAAAGGATCGATATCTACATAATAACGGTGCTGTTGCGCCCAGTTCATGGTGGCATACCATTCGAAATCTCTTCCTTTGATCACCGAACCATCTACAGTAATCTCAATACCACGGCGTTCATAAGTTTCCTTAGTATTGACGATTGCCATGCTAAAACCGCTTGAATTAGGTAAATAAGCAGTATTTCCTTGTCCTTTTAAGTCCGTTTGTCTGTTATAGTAGTATTTATTAAAATAAGCCACATCGAAATGCAGGCGTTTTTTAAAGAGGTAACCTACTGCACCGATTTCCCAGGTACGCTGTGAACTTGGCAACAGCTCTTCACCCAATAAATAACTAGGATAGCTAGCGGAATTTAGTGTATTCCAAGCCGCAGTATTAGTTGTATACACACTATTAATAGCGTAAGGATCGAAGGCTTTTTTAAAGATCGTCAATGACCCGCGCAGCTTAAACAGATCCACTACTTCCGGGAATTTCAGCAGTTCAGAGATCACCACACTGGAACCTATAGAAGGATAAAAATAGTCTCTTGACGATTTCGGCTGTGCCGAATTCCAGTCATTTCTACCGGTTACATCCAAGAAAACCGCATCACTCCAGCCAATAGAGGCTCTGCCATACAAACTATTGATTTGTCGGGAGTTATGAAAAGGCTCCACAGTTGGCGCCTCAATAGAACCTGCCAAGGAGAAGAAGGTTGGAGAAATCAGCCCATTTCTAGTCGTCGATTTCAACCCTTGATCCGCGAAGTAGTAAATCGTTCCCCCTACCAGACCATCAAATGACCATTTGTTGAGTTTCTTTTTATAGGTTAAAATCAAGTCATCATTGGTGCTATATCCTGTGGTATTGTTGATACTATACATCCCTCTTGCATTCCAGCCTCCTCTGGTCGAGAAGATATTTGCTGTCGGATTCCGCTTCGTTTCTGAGTTGTTGTAATTGTCGTAACCCAAACGCAGCATCAGGTTAAACTCCTCATTAAACTTATAATTTGCGGTTACGTTTGCGTTGACGGTATTTTCCGTTTTTCCATTTAACTTCTCATGTGCAATCAGATAAGGATTGTCATACCAGTTGGTATACATCCAATTCTGCGTTTTATTTGGCACTATCCAATAATCTTTATAATCACGAATGTCGTACTCGGTACCAGTCCACATGACCAATTGATACAGGTAGCCCTGGTTGTCATAACCGCCGCCCCAAATTTGAGGTGCAGCACGTCTGCTCAGACCAAAATGACTTTCTATTTTAAATTTATCATTGATTCTAATCTCTCCACCTGAGGTTAAGTTCATCATGCTCAGCTTCTGATTAGGAAACTGTCCTTTATTATAAACGTGGTTTAAGCCAATTCTAAAGCTGCCATTTTCCCCGGTCTGGGCAATGGAAATGTTATTATTGGTTACGATACCGGTATTCATAAAGTTCTTCAGGTTGTCTTTGCCGACAGATACCAGCGGGCGATTCTCTTCGAACTGTTTCGTAACCGGATTCCAATCCCTGGCAGTATTTCCTGCGTCCAGTTTAGGGCCCCAAACGTAATCATTGTCGATCACCCCATTTTGCCCACGGCCATAAGAACTCTGCACTTCAGGAACGGCCAGATAGCCCAGTTGAAACATGGTATTGCTATTGATATCAACGGCAAAACCTTTACCGGCAGCCCCTTTTTTAGTCGTAATCAACAATACCCCGCCATCTGCACGTGAACCGTATAAAGCAGAAGCGGTAGATCCTTTTAACAGGTCCATGCTCTCAATATCATCAGCAGGAACATCGCGAAGCGTCATATTCCCATAGGGTACTCCATCGATGACCAATAACACGCCTTCTCCACGAAGTTCCAGTTTTGGCTTTTCATTAAATTCCGTAGAATTCTTAACCACCAATCCTGCGACCTGTCCTGTTAAGGAAGTTCCTAGATCCACACCTTTTACGGTCTGCACTTTATCACCTCCAATCTTTTGGACGGCATATCCCAGAGATTTTTCCGAGCGCTTCACTCCTAAAGCGGTAACGACTACTTCGGATAAGTCTTGTTTTTGCGCCTCCAGTATGATGTTTAGCACACCAGTGCTTGATGCCACTGTAATTTCTCTAGTGGCATAGCCGAGGTACCTGACTACCAGTACATCTCCCGCTTTTGCATTGATCACAAAATCACCGGAGGTACTGCTTGAAGCACCTTCTTTTGTGCCTTTTACAATAATTGAAGCACCAGGCAGGGGATTTCCTTCTGTATCTACCACTTTTCCTTTAATCGGCAAAAGCACAACAACTTCCCCCTTTGGAATTGCCTCTTTTTCAATTATTTTCTTTTTAATCACCACTGTTTTATTGAGGATCATATAAGAATAAGGTCGGTTTTTAAAAATCTGATTTAAGGCATCTTCCAGGCTAACTTCTTCCATTTCAATACTGATCCGGCCTTCCTGCTTGATCAATTTATTATTGTAGAAAAAAGTATAACCACTTTGCTTTTTAATGTTTTCAAAAAGCGCGTTGAAAGTGGTGTTTTTTTCTGAAAGTGTAATTTTCTGGGAGAACCCATCTGCGGACACCTGGAGGCAGCCAAAGAAAATTAAAATTACGGTGAGTTTCATGGCCAATATGGTCTGGGTTGAGCATAACCACCTCATAAAAGGGGTTTTACTACATGAGTTTAATTTCATATTTTTGAATGTTTTGGTTTATTCATTAATTATCCAATAAGTTTTTTTTGAGGTCAACCGGAACATTGTTCCATTCTGATAAGATCGGATTGGGCAGACAGGGCCTTGTTGCGAGCAGGGTCCTGTTTTTTCCTTCCTAACAGCGTTGTTTTGCAGGCATTATCTTTCCATAAGCGTTTGTGGTGGTTTTAGTTCGTTAGAATTTGTTCCTTTGGTTAGGGATTTATGAGCTTGTTTATAGGTTAATTGCGTTTTTATAGGTTAATTATTTGGTTAAGGTTTAAGTTTGGTTAAGGTTTAAGTAGATTTTACTTTTTAACGATCAGCTTACGTCCTTCAATCCTAAATTGAGTTCCTTCAAAAGACAATATTTTGAGTGCTTCGCTGAGCTTAATTCCTCTGGGAATATCTCCCATAAATTCGTCATCATGACGGTCTACTTCATATATAACTTCTATATCGTACCAGCGTGAAAGCTGTCTCATGACCTCATGAAGGTTCTCTTTTTCAAAATGGAAGAACCCATTTTTCCAAGCCATGACCTGTGCTATATTTGCCGTACTGACTTTTAGATCTCCTGATCCATTTCTTTTCAGATTGGACTGCTGCCCCGGTTTAAGCACAATGGTATTTGCGGCCATCACCTTCACACTTCCTTCAAGAAGCGTAGTTTTCAATTCTCCCTCATCACTATAAGAACTGATGTTAAAATGGGTACCTAATACCTGTACCTGCTGACCACCTGTAGAGACTACAAAAGGAACTTTCTTATTTTTTGCTACTTCAAAATAGGCTTCTCCTTCGAGTTCAACTTTCCGCTGGCTCAGCTGCGCAAATGTGGTAGGGAATTTTATTGAGGATGCGGCATTGAGCCATACTTTTGTGCCATCCGGAAGATTGACCTGATAGATGCCGCCTTTGGGGGTACTGATGGTATTAAAAGCCAATGAACTGGCATCAGATGCGATCACTGAATACACCAGTTCTCCATTTTTACTTTTCGAAATCTTTACACCACTTTGCTTGGCGAGCTCTCCGTTATTGGCATCGGTTAACGAAATTGTTGAGCCATCGGCGAGTGTTAAAGTCGCCTTGTTTCCACCAGGATCTACATCATGAGTGTTTACTGCCAGCCGATTTTCAGTTTCTACAGACTTGTTTTGAAAATAAAAGTATCCGCCAACAGACAGCACCATTAAAACAACGGCAGCCGCGGCAGCAATAGCTTTTGGCCATAGGAACCTACGCTGCTGACTACGGTTAAAATCCAATTCATCTGCTTCAGTGATCTCTGCATCCGCATTCCATGCCCTAAGCAATTGATTGTCCAGTTTACCTGTACTCAGCAATCCGGCAAAAAGCTCCAGCTCCTGATCCGTCAACTGTTTCTTCAGATAACGTTCAACAAGTAGTTCATAAAATCTATTCTCTTCCATAGGATGTCCGTTCAAATATTAAGACAATATTCAAGGGGGCGTAGGGTAGCTGAAAATTATTTATTTTGTAATTATTTTAAGAAGACGGTCAAAAGTATCCCTAAAGATATTCCAAGGTCTTTTTTCACGGAAGCGCTCAATACTTTCATGGAACCTACCATATGATTTTTGACTGCATTTCTGGAAATCCCCAAAGCCAGTGCCACCTCCTCATAACTTTTCCCTTCCTGTCTGCAAAGTTTAAAAATTTCCCTTGTCCTCAATGGCAAAGCTGCAAGCGCTTTCTCCAGGTATTCCAGGTATTCTTTTGCCAACAATTCCTCTTCGGTATTGTTCCTTTGTTCGACAAAATTATTGATCACCTCGCCCATGGCTACATCAGACCTCATTGCCTTTTTAAGGCTATTTAGTGTATGGTTTCTTGCCATAATAAACAAGTAAGCCTTTATCGATCTGACCTCTTCCAGCTTAGATCTGTGCTGCCACATTTTAATAAAAACCTCTTGAGTCAGGTCCTCAGATAAATCTGAAGAATTTACAAATCTTTTGATGTAAAGGGAAATAGAAGGGCTATATCGATCGTAGAGCTCAGAAAAAGCAGACTCCTCCCCTGCCATTATTTTGGCCTGCAGCTCCTGATCAGAAATGGTATGTTTTATTGACATTTAGAAATCCCGAAACTAAATTATCGAAATTAAGTCAATGTTACCCTAATGTTTTCGAATTAACCAATTCCTTAATATAAGTGCTAAAATTTTGCTTCATCCGGTTGGTTTCAAAATATTTCAAAGCTACTGTAGCGATTAGCAGATCAATCTCGTTTATTTAAATGCACGCTAGATTATGTTACCGGAGGGAGACCCATATCTTTCTCCGGTTTCTTTTCAACAGGAAACCAATATTCGATTCCGCTTTCTCCGACACCATACAATTCCCTATATTTACCAAAAAACCTTTATATATGTTAGCTCATCACGTTTTATTCTGGCTAAAAGCCGACACTACAGAAGATCAAAAAGCCGCTTTCAGAATCGGTCTGGAAGGATTAGAAGCCATAGAGACGGTAGAAGCTTTCCACATCGGAACTCCTGCGCCAATTGACCGCGCAGTAGTGGACACTACTTATTCTTTCTCCTTAATTTTATTTTTCTCAGACCTGGAAGGACATGATGTATACCAGATTCACCATTTACACAAAGCATTTCTGGATGAATTCCGTGGTCTTTTTGAGAAAGTAATCATTTACGACGCTCATTAATCTTTTAATGATGTCCGTTTTATTTTAATTAAAATTGCCGCATCCATATAATAAACCAGAGAAAAACAATAGGCTAAGCAATTTGTTTTTCTCTGGAATACATTACCTCACCTTATTAGGATTTTAAAATAAACAGCTATGAGTGCATTTCAAGAATTGATCCAGTCAGGCACACCAGTACTCGTTGATTTCTACGCAGATTGGTGTGGGCCATGCAAAACCATGAACCCTATCGTGAAGGAAGTGGCCAGAATTACAGATGGCACTGCCCGTGTGATCAAAATCAATATTGATAAAAACCAGGCCGCTGCACAAAAATATAATGTACGGTCTGTACCGACCTTTATGGTTTTTAAAAATGGAGAAATTGTATGGAGACATTCTGGTACTATCGACCAGATGAGCTTGTTAAAACAATTGTCTATTTAACAGTTACAGAAATCATATCGCTATTCCTGGCTCCTGAAAAAGGAGCTGTTCTTAAAGAAAAGATCAGTTTATACTTACCGCCTGCTTCAGGACTTTCGATTTCTGCATCAATCGTTACCGATTGTTTTGCAGGAATCCTTAGCTTTTCCAAATCAGCCTTCACGAGTTTAAATTCCCCGAAATCTTCCCCATTTTTGTAACCATACTCCAGTACACAAGCCCATTTTTGCCCGGCATTTCCTAAATATATTTCCTGATCATAAGGATTTTCAATCTTCAGTTTTAACTCCAATGGCTTGCCTTTTTCAAGTATAGCAGGAATTTCCAGCGGGTGAACAGCTACTTTCTGGTACATCCTTACCGAATCAACCCAGTTGCCATAAAGCAGCCCCTTTGCCGTATTCAGTGTATCCTGACCAGGTAAACCTTTACTATCTTCAACTACCCAATACACCCGTTTATTTCTTAAACTATCTTCCAATGGCCAGATGTCATATTGATTTTTGCGATAATCACGTGAATCATAACCAAAACCTTTGGTGGTTTTGTTGTAATAATTGTATTTCGAAGGCTCCTGAAAAGCATTCATAAAGATCACCGGAGCATCTCCTGCCTTTTCATGAATCTGTTTTGCCCAGCTTTCATTACCAAAATAATAAGCAACACTCCTATTTTTCATTAAGAAAGGAATGGGAATCAACAGCACCATTCTTACCAAGAAAATCAGGACAATGTTCACGATAGCCAACCTTTCAAACCATTTAGGAACCGTTCTTTTAGATAAATAAAGATAAGCCAGGATAAACAAACAAATCATTCCTGGTAAAGTCCAGTGTGCCTCTACCCGGCCTTTAAAAGTGCTGAACAGGAAGAAAATGAATACCCCGTAAAAGTTGACTTTAAGCGCCCTCACAAAAACATCAGGAGTTTTCAGCAAAGTTGCTGAACGGTATAGGAACCAACCCACTAATGGACCTGCCAATGCCAATTGAGCCAGCAGGTATTCTGTGGTAAACTTTGATTTATAGAAAGCTGCAGAGCGATCAATTACATGGTAATAAAATGAAGGATAATTGTTTTCCACCTGCCACCAGATGTGTGGGAGAAAAGCGAGAATAGCCAGCCCAACAATCAACCAGAAAGAAGGGCGTTTCAGCAGTTTCAGATTAGAAAGAATGGTGAAGCCCAATACCAAAATCCCATGGTACTTACTGTACAGCAAGCAAGCAATAACTATGGCCAGCAATAAGGCCCATTTCAACTCATCTGATGCTACATATCTTTGATAGATATAGAAAAATAAGATCGTAAAAAAGAACAAAGGTGCATCTGGTGTGGTGATGAAACCATAGACATGAAAGAGTACGATCGAGCTGAACAATAGGATAAAGAGCTTGATATTCTCCCCATAAGGCTTTACGATCTTCCAGAGCAGCAGCACCGATAAGGAGCTTGTGATCACCGTAAAAAAGCGCATCCCCAGCGTAGAGGGCAATAAAAGATCGCCGATTTTGATAAACAGTGCCACCATAGGAGGATGGTCAAAATACCCCCAGTCTAAAAATTTAGCGTACATCCAGTAGTAAGCCTCATCCGAGTGAACCTCCACAAAGCTAGCTTGTATGATGTTCAGCAACGTCCATACCCCTAAGAAAATAAATAATATTTGCTCAGTACTCTTTTTTGTTTGTAGCATTTACAGGTTGATTTTAACTGGAGAAAGTATATAGGTAATTGGCAAAGAAGTTCCATAAGGAGATGACCACTATGGCGCAGCCTTTGGCCACATAAAAGTTCCATTTCAATTTATCATGAAGCAGATAAATCAGGAGGTTGCTGAGGAATAGGCCCA
This sequence comes from Pedobacter polysacchareus, assembly GCF_019802255.1. Classification (GTDB taxonomy): domain Bacteria; phylum Bacteroidota; class Bacteroidia; order Sphingobacteriales; family Sphingobacteriaceae; genus Pedobacter; species Pedobacter polysacchareus. The sequence continues at coordinate 60,818 of NZ_JAHYSS010000007.1, forward strand.
CCAGGGCGATCATAAAAAACTTACCGAATTGCGTGAAGCTGGCTCCGGCATGGTCTTCAAAAGTCCAGTTGCGGTTGAGGGTGTAATTGGAAGCCGTAGCCACCATAAAGCCCAATGAACTGGACACGTATTTATGGATCTTAAGTTTTTCCTTGCAGAGGTAGGTAATGCCAAAATCTATGGCCAAACCAGAAAACCCCACCACACCGAATCTGATAAACTTATACAGTAAAATAGGACTAAATTCAATTACGGCAAGCTTGATCATAGAAATAGAAATCGGTACGTTTCGCAAAAGTACATATTAATTTCATTTTCGGAGGATTTCACACCCCTTAAAGCTTCCGGGATTCTTAGGGAAGAGACCTGAGTTCATATAGGGTCTGGATGGGGTTGCCGTAGGGTTGGGGTAGTAAACACTATGGCAACCCTACGGCAACCCTATCCGACCCCCTTCCGGACCCTATACCAAGGCCCTTCTCTACCCGACCAATACCCGAACATTACCAGTAAACAAATCCCATTTTTCAACGTTATCATATCCTGAAATTATTTATCTACATGGGTAATTTTCGGCTATAACCAATGGTTTATTCTTTAACCCTGATTCCTTCCTAAAATCTTTTCATTTTGAAAAACAAGGCGCTGAGCTCAAGATATTTTATTTTGATCCGGCTGCTCGTTTTCTTTATTTTGATCAATTAAATGATGAATGCGCTGCACAGTTGCTGCTGATCTCCAACCATCTGCTGGTGTATGCAGCACATAATCCAGTAGCTGATCGATGGTACTTGTGGCTACATGAATTCTGGAATCTGAAGCAGCGTAATAAATAAACACCTTACCGTCTTCATCTGCAATCCAGCCGTTGCTGAACACCACATTAGACACATCGCCGATGCGCTCTGTTCCTTCTGGTGCAATAAAATATCCAGCAGGTTTATGTGTCACCAGACTCAGGTCATTCAGGTCTGTCATGAACATATAAAGTACATACCTCAATCCCGCAGCGGTATTTCTAACACCATGAGCCAGGTGCAGCCAGCCGTATTTTGTTTTTATTGGTGCTGGTCCTTGTCCGTTTTTAGCTTCATAAACGGTATGATATTCCTTTCTGTCGATCACCAGTTCTTCCGGAATCTCTGCATTTTCTATAGATTCAGAAAGGCCAAAAGCAATTCCTCCGCCATTACCTGCTTCAATAAATGAATCCTGCGGACGGGTATAAAAAGCATATTTTCCATCAACAAACTCAGGATGCAGCACTACATTTCGCTGCTGCTGGGAGCTTGTTTTCAGATCCGCCAGGCGTTCCCAGCTCAGTAAATCTTTAGAACGGATAATTCCACATTGTGCCAATGCTGCCGACTGGTCTCCTATCGATGCGGAAGGATCTCTCCTTTCCGTACAAAATAATCCATACACCCAACCGTCTTCATGCGCAGTTAGCCGTACATCATACACATTGGTATCCGGCAAATCTGTTTCGGGAATCACCACCGGGTATTCCCAGAATTTAAACTGGTCAATCCCATTGTCGCTTTCCGCAATGGCGAAGAAAGATTTCCTGTCGCTGGCCTCTACTCTGGCCATCAACAGGTACTTATTGTTCCACTTAATCGCACCGGCATTGAAAACGGAGTTGATACCAATCCGTTCCATCAGATAAGGGTTATTTTCTTTGCTCAAATTATAACGCCAGTAAAGGGGCGTATGTGCAGCAGTTAATACTGGATTTTCATAACGGTTGAAAATACCATTTCCTAAGTTTTCAGATTTGTTTTTGCGCGTAATTAAAGACTGATGGGCGCGGCTGAGCTCCTCCAGTCTTTTGTCGTAATCCATCATATAATTCTATTAATCTTCGAGTTTATTCCACCAGGTTCTTTTCAGGATGAACACAATCACAGCCAATATGGCAATGGTGATCATCAATGGCATCTTCATCATTAAAATCAGGTACATTGGTAACAGGGTTAAGCAAAGCTGTGCGATAATGCCCAGCAGCACATTGAACATATCCCTGCCAAAATTCTTGTTCGCCTCAAAGGAAGGGTCATCTTTTAAGACCATTTCATGAACGGGCTTCCAGAATCCCCATGGCCTTACGGTCTTATAAAAACTTTTTAAAGTATTTTCATCTGTAGGCGGTGCCATATAGGTCCCGATCACAGATCCAACTAAGGAAAGCAGGAACAGCAATGGGAAATAGTATAGAAATTCTACACCAGAGAAGAACCTGGTAAATACCAGGGCAGCGACAATACCGGTAAACATGCCCCAGAAAAATCCGTTGGAATTGAACCTCCACCAATGCCATTTTAACACGTTTGCAGCGATATAGCCACCGTATAGAGCGGATACGATCCATTGCAGCACACTATTTACATCTCTGGCAAAAAAGCCCAGGGTGATTCCTACAATAACCACTAATACCCCGGATAGGTAATTCATCGAAATGACCTTTTTATTGGAGGCCTCCGGATTGATATATTTGAGGTATACATCATTTACAATATAGGCTTGTGCGGCATTTAATGTTCCGGAGAAAGTGCCCATAAAAGCGCCTAACAACCCTGTTAGCACTAATCCGAACAAGCCAACCGGCACAAAACTGTTGATACTTGCCGGCAAAATCCTTTCGTAATCTATCGCGCCATCCAGCCCTTTTAAGTTCATTTGATCGTAGTAAAGAATACCCAAAACAGTGAGTCCTACAATCAGGGAATACCTGATGGGCAGCAATACAATAGAGACAAAACCACTCATTTTACTCGCTTCTTTTGGCGATTTAGTAGATAAAATCTTTTGCATATCGTAATTCGGCGGTGGGCCAGCCAGTGAAGCGAACACGCCTTTGAAAAGCATCATCATAAAGAAAATACTAAATAAGGAATAACCGTCGCTTTCAATTTTTTTATTGACATCGTCGATGATGCCTGTCCAGTTGAGCTCCAAATGTGTTCCGAAGAAAGGGCTATCCCAGCCTTTTGGCACATTTAAATGCTGTCCATGCAGGTTAATCATGGCGATCACGGCTATAGAAATACAAACTACCGTCATGATGGCGTACTTGATCATGTCGCCAAACACGATCCCATGCATTCCTCCAAGAATGGAATAAAACATCGCAAAAAGTGTAAATATGATGCCGTAGAAATGAGGTACATAATGTGGGGATACTTCAAAAGGCACATATCCTTTCACAAACTCCCAGGGAATAAAGATTTCAACAAACTTACCAAGTCCTATAAAACCATAAGCTAGGAAGCCCAGACAGCTCAATAGAGCAAAGGCCACCACAACCTTATGTGAAGCACCAACCCCTCTTCCTTTCAATCCGAACCTGGTGGACAACCATTCGGCGCCGGTAGTCGCATTGGAACGTCTCAGCCATTTGGACAAATACATCATCAGAAAGACCTGATTAAATACTGGCCATAACCATGGAATCCAAATACTTTTCATGCCGTAAACAAAGCAAAGGCTCACCATCCACATCGTACCGCTGATATCGAACATATCAGAGGCATCGCTTAAGCCCAGTTTATACCAGGGCAAAGATTTACCTCCCATGATATAACTCTGGTTATTTTCTTTGGCCTTTTTGCGGTACCAAAAACCAATAATGATGGTGCTGATCAGATAAGTGATGATAATGAGAACATCAATGAGTTGAAACTTCATAAAATCAAAACTATACTATTTTCGCATACAGCTTCAATACTATTTTAACAATTAATTGTATTCACAAAACAAAAAGACTTATTACTATAGTATTAGTGCTAATTTAGACTAGTACTATTTTAACATAAAGCTAATTCATTACGACTCAATTATTATATTTATATGATGGCCAATAATATAGTCAGGGAAATTACCCCTTTAACACAAAGTGATTGCTTCACGATCTTTTCCAGGACTAAAAAGGAGTTCGATTTCCCCTTACACTACCATGAGGAGTACGAATTGAACCTGATCCTTCATGCTAAAGGTGCAAAAAGAATCGTAGGAGATCATATTGAGGTGATCGAAGCTGCAGAACTGGTCTTTATTGGCCCCAATCTATACCATGCCTGGTTTACCCATCAATGTAAAAGTGAGGAGATCCTGGAAATCACCATTCAGTTTCACAAAGACCTGTTTGATGATCGCTTACTCAAAAGAAATCAATTGAGTTTCATTTCGAACATGTTTGAACGCTCACAAAAGGGGATATTATTTGCTGCGGATACGATTGAACGATTGATTCCACGAATTCTTTCTTTAAATCAGAAAAAAGGTTTTGACTCGGTATTGGAGCTTTTTTCTATTCTTCACGACTTGTCAATTTCCAGAAATATGCGCAGCTTATCAAATTCCAGTTTCAACAATGAGCAGTTCAATTACAACAGCAGAAGGATAGAAAAAGCGTTTGATTATATGAACATGAATTACAATCGTGGGGTTTCACTGGAAGAAGTGGCGAAGGCGGCAAGTATGCCGGAAGTATCTTTCAGCCGGTTCATCAAGAAAAGAACGGGCAGCACCTTTATCGACAGCTTAAATGAAATCCGTCTGGGTCATGCCACAAAAATGCTGATTTCGAGTACGCAGACGATTTCTGAAATCGCTTATAAATGTGGCTTCAATAACATTTCCAACTTCAACCGGATTTTCAAAAAGAAGAAAAACTGTACGCCAAAAGAGTTTAGAGACAGTTTTTCGGGTACACGTTCCTTTATTTAATAAAGCTCATCTAATTGAGGTTGAACTTGTCACTTTTTACTTGTACCACGTTAGAGGCAGAGATAATCCCGACTACCAAAATTCCGATCAATATGGCCAATGCGATTTGGAGCGTGGAGTAGAGCTTGCTTCTGGACACCATAGATGCTGAACTTTGAATCAGCTCTTGCCCTACCTGCGTTTGGATGGTCATCAGCTCTGTTAACTGCTGCAAAGTTCTTCTGGAAGTTGCTCTTCCTACCGTCTCATAAAGTTTTCTTCCATCCTCAATACTATGGCTGTCACTTAAAGCAATCACGTGCTGTTCTGCCGCAATAGAACCAATTAACCTGATTTTCAACTCTTTCAGCTGTTCCTTTTCCTGTTTCACCAGAAAAGTCTTTTCATATTTTTTCATCAGAGAATCGATCGTCGCATTGAACTTTCCAAATTGCGTTTTCAACAAGCTGACATCCTTTTTATCCGGATTTCCAGAATACAGAAAACTATCGAGGGTAAATTTTTTCGCAAAGATGTTTTCTGAGATGTAGAAAAGATCAGTTGCAGGAACCAGACGGTCGTTATACATGGAAACGAAAGATTCATTCATACTTTTCACACTCTTATCCTCCAGGATTCTGATGAGAATCATACAGGCCATAATCGCAAAAAGGAACGTAGCGATTTTCATTTTCTGTTTTAAAGAATAAGCAATTTTCATAGCATACAGTTTTTATAAGCTTTAGATTTAGTCTTCCAAAGGGGTAATGAAAAGGTTAGGTGCAAAATTTACTAAAAATAATTCTCTTTTTGCCCTGGTGACCCCAGTATATAACCATCGCAGAAAATCCAGGTCGATCATTTCTTCTGTTAAATAGCCTTGATCTACGAAAACAGCTTCCCATTGGCCACCCTGTGCTTTGTGACACGTAACCGCATAAGCGAATTTAATTTGCAGTGCATTGTAGTAAGGATCTTCCTTAATCGCTGCGAAACGTGCTTTTTTATTGGTCAGGTGTTCATATTCAACATTTAGTGCTTCAAACAGTTTATTTCCCAGTTCATAAGAAAGGTTTGGTGTTTCGGCGGTTAACGTATCTAGCATCACTTTGCAGGAAATTTGTCCGGCATCCGGGAAATCGAGGAATTCCAGGGCTACTTCGGCAAAACGGAAGCCGAAACGTTCTTCTGTACCCCTCACACGTACGATCTTAGCCATATCGCCATTGGCAATAAAAGCAGCAGATTCATTATCCGGGAGCCAGTAATAATTGTTCTTCACCACCATGATCTGGTCGCCGCCGGTCAGTTCTTCTTCCCGGTATAGTATCCGCGCGCGGATTTGCTGGTTGTATACATTGGCTGATTTATTAGACCGGCACACCACCAGTGTATTTTCCATACCAAATTTACTGTAAGCATATTCCAGCCCTTCGACTAGCTTAAGGCCGGTCATCCTAAAAATGTCTTTATATCCAGTGGTGATAAATTTAGGCAGTTCAATCTCATCAGCTTCCTCGGATGACCCTTCATTGATCAGTTTCCGCAGCATGGTGGCGTTGGCAAGAATACCGGATTCCTTTTCTTGTCGCACGACCTCCTGAAGTTCTACCGCCCGCACTGACATCCCAAAATTGGCCGCTATATAATCTTTGTTTAATGCCGGACTGTCGATACTGCCAACCGGTGGCAACTGTGCCGTATCCCCAACAAAAATTGCTGCACAGTTTTTCTGATTGTATACATATTGCATCAGGTCCTTCAAAAATGAAGAACTGGTTTGTGTATTCCATTCATCGGCAATCATGGAGGCCTCATCGATAATAAATACCGTATGTTCTGATATATTTGGTGTAATCTGAAAAGACATATCCGTAGACACCGCAGATTTTTTCCTGTAAATTCTCTTATGAATAGTGAGTGCTTTACGCCCGGTATAGTTGCTCATCACCTTTGCTGCACGTCCTGTAGGCGCCATCAGTACCGCTTTGAAGCCAAATTTCGGTAAAGCTTTAACCAGTGCCCCAACAGAAGTGGTCTTTCCCGTACCCGCATATCCCCTCAATATAAAACACTGATCGTCTAAGTCTTGGCTTAAAAAAGCAGCCATTTCCTGGCAAAAAACCAGCTGTTCGGCAGTCGGTGTAAAGGCGTAAGACTGGGCTATAATTGATGCTTTATCCATTTAACAAAGATGCAATGGTGATGTTATAGAAAAAAGGATTAATTTTGATCTTAAATAATTAGATACAGATGAGCCATAAAAACAGCATTTTATTAGTTGATCCGGAATTTGATCCTAGTACTGCGCCAAACTGCAATTTACTGTTAAAAATTACCGCAGATAGCTTCTCTTACGCCATTATTGACAAAAACAGCAACCAGTTAAAAGCGGTTTATGATCAGCAGGAATCCAAAAACATCCCCCATGATCTTGCTGTAAAATTAAAAACCGACAGTTACTTGAATTTGGCTTTTAAAGACATCAAAGTAGCGGTATACAGTGAAAACTCAATTTCCATCCCAACCGAGTTATTTGATGACAAAAACTTGGACCAGTATGCAAAGTTCTTTACAGACGAACAATCGGATAATCTTTATGTGAGGCCATTTGCTAATTATGGATTCACTTCTATTTTTACGCTGCAGCGTTTCATGGATGAGACTTTAGCGGATGCATTGCTGAGCTGCAAGTTATTCGACCAGGTAGCGCCAATGCTGGCTATGGTTCCAAATAAAACCAGCAGTACTTTGGTTCTTGATTTTACCGCAGCATCTTTTACGGCGGTGCTGACGGAAGGAAAAAAGCTAATTTTTCGCAATTCCTATGAGATAGAGAATTCGGAAGAGTTTAACTATTACCTGTTATTGCTGATCAACCAGGTTCACATCGATACCAAAGAGACTGAGGTATTATTGAGTGGCATTGTTCACGAAGATGATGCTTACCATCAATGTCTGGAGAAATACTTCCAGAAGATAAAATTTAACACACCCTTAAGTGATCAGGTAGATCACAAAATTTTAGAAGACATGCCTGCTCATTATTACAGCAGCTTGCTAGCACTGGATATATGCGAATAATTGGCGGTACATTAAAAGGCATTCGTTTCAATGCCCCGGAAAGCTTACCGGTAAGGCCCACTACAGATATGGCCAAAGAAGCTCTTTTTAACATTCTTTACAATACTTACGATTTTGACAGCTGCGATGTGCTGGACCTTTTCTGTGGTACAGGAAATATCAGCTTTGAATTTGCTTCCAGAGGAGCAAAAAGCGTGACCGCGGTGGATAAACATTCTGGATGCATCTTTTGGGTACAGTCGGTGATTGCCAAACATAAGCTAGACGTGATTGAGGTGCAGAAGGCCGACGTTTTCAAGTTTTTAGATACCCATAAAAAATCTTATCAGATCATTTTTGCCGATCCTCCTTATGATCTGCCTACGATTCCAAAGATTCCTGAATTGGTGATCAAAAATGATTTGCTGACTGATAATGGTTTATTGATCGTGGAGCACCCTTCTTTGTTAAAAATGAACAATCAACCCGGCTTTAAAGAGACCAGAAGATATGGGAATTCGTCCTTTAGCTTCTTTGAAAAAGTAAAATAATCACTTCGCCACCTTTTTAAGGGTGGCGATTTTATAACTTATATATACTGATGAAAATCGCCCTGTTCCCAGGATCATTTGATCCGATTACTATCGCCCATGTGGACATCCTGAAACGTGCTTTGCCGCTATTTGATAAAGTGGTAGTGGGTATCGGATTGAACAGCTCTAAACAGAGTTATCTATCTGCGGAAAAACGCGAAGAAATTGTAAAAACAGTGTTTGAATCGGAAGCCAAAGTGGAGGTCCAACTTTATGAAGGACTGACTGTCGACTTTTGCAGGAAGATAAATGCACAATACATGGTTCGGGGAATCCGTTCAGTGGGTGATTTTGAATATGAGCGTGCCATTGCACAGATCAACCAGACGATGATGCCGGAAATGGAAACGATCTTTATCTTGAGTAAGCCGGAATATTCGGCAATCAGCTCCACCATCGTCCGTGATATCCTAAGAAATCACGGAGATGTGAGTCAGTTTTTACCTCAGGATGCTATCCCGTTCCTCTAATAGGGAACCTACTTCCAGCACCTGGATGATAGATGGGTAAGTATTTACGAGCACAGGAGCCAGATCAGCTTTATTTAACCATTTGGCTTTCGTAATGCCTTCTTCTTTTTGGGGAATCAATTTTGGTTCTCCTTTAACGGTCATGCTGTACCATTTGGTTTTCTTTAATACCAATTTGTTACCCATCGGATAAACATGGTAGGTTTTGCAAAGCTTCTCATCGTTGGTGTAAATCGTTACGCCGCATTCCTCTTCCACTTCTCTCAATCCGGCTTCTCTCATCTTCTCGCCTTTCTCTACTTTCCCTTTTGGCAGATCCCACTTTTTATTCCTGTAGATAAACAGGTAATTGCCTTTTGCACTTTTAACGAGTCCGCCGGCAGCTCTAATCAAAATAAGGTTGTTTTTAATTTGCTTAAAAACCGCTTTAGGGTCAGCTACCAAAAGTAGATAATCTGCAGCAGCATTTACAGGCAGGTTTTTGTAGAACAATCTGAAATCAAAACCTTCGAGCTCCAATTGCTGAATTTCTTTTTCCTGGGTAGGCTTCGAATCTGCAATAAACAAGGTATTGTCGTTGATATAAATGCTGTATTTTTTCATGCTTAACGCTTAAAATGCTTTTTATGACGGGCTGTAAAATTTCCTTAGAAAAAACAGACCCCTTTGAATTGCATTCTAAAGGGGGTTTCAATCAAATTTCTTACAAAATCGCCTGGATGTTTGAGTTTTTAAAATTATAAATATTTATCCAATAATCCCCATCAAAAGAATGGAGGATGACTAAAAAAATAGAATCAACAAGAGGCGCCCTCTTATTTTAACAAGGAAAATTCATGCCTTTCCTTGTTTCCCAACAAATTCCTATTTATTTCCCTGATGTTCAACGACTCAGAAAAAACTACTTTTCTTGCTAACAATAATTACCGACCTTTATGGGACACAAATAATTAATTAAACCAGGATTTATTTATTTTGCTCCTCACATTAGCAATTAGTGCTAGGACAAACGTATGAAAATCTGTAATTTTGTAGTATGTATAATAAAAGTGATATTGAATTAAAGGTAGCTGAATTTTTATTACAAATAAAAGCAATAAAGTTACAACCGAATAACCCGTTTACATGGGCATCAGGCTGGAAATCTCCAATTTATTGCGATAATAGAGTTACACTTTCCCATCCCTCAGTAAGAACATACATCAGACAAAAACTGACGCAATTGATCCAGGAAGAATTCGGTTCTGTGGACATCATTGCGGGAGTAGCAACGGCTGGTATCCCTCAAGGCGTACTTGTTGCACAAGAATTGGGATTACCTTTTGCTTATGTGAGAGCGAAAGCAAAAGAACATGGCACAGGAAGTCTGATTGAAGGAGAAATCGTAGAAGGTCAGCGTGTAGTTGTGGTAGAAGATTTAATTTCTACTGGCAAAAGCAGCTTACAGGCAGTGGAAGCATTGAGAAATGCGGGACTATCAGTAGCAGGTTTGGTTTCTATTTTCACCTATGGTTTTGACCAGGCTGAAGAAAACTTTAAAGCGGCAAAATGTCGTTTCGCCACCCTATCAAATTACAATACATTAATTGAATATGCTGCTGAGCATAGCTTCATCGCTCAAAATGATGTAGATCTATTGACTAAATGGCGCAGAAACCCTTCAGAGTGGGGAAAAGAATTAGAACAACTAACCTAAAATCATAATGACAGTTATTGAGAGTACTACTGACATCAACCAACCTGTAGCAAAAGTCTATACATTTTTAGCTGATATGAACAATCATCAGCAATTGATGCCGGAAAACATCTACAACTGGTCGTCCACTAATGATGAAGCTAGCTTTACCATCCAAAACATGGCTAAATTAGCGATCAAGATTTCTAATCGTGTAGAAAACCAGGAATTAACTGCTATCCCAACAGAGAAACCTCCGTTTGATTTAGAGTTAAAATGGACAGTTGCAGACAATGGGAATGGTGGAACTACCGCAACATTGATCATTTCTGCAGACTTGAACATGATGATGAAAATGCTTGCTGCTGGCCCATTAAAGAAATTGGCTGACCATCAGACTCAAAAACTAGCAGAAATATTGAATTAGATTCAACACCTATAAAAAAAATAGCCGATCCCTCAAAGACCGGCTATTTTTTTATATTCAATTTTCAGCGCTGCCTCGTTTAATCAGCGCTCCCTCCTTTAATTTAAAGAGAATTCCAGGTAAACAGGCACATGATCGGAAATTCTCCGTGCTTCTTTTAAGTCCTCAAATTGGGTGTAAAAAGGAACAATTCCGGTGCTGATCACCTTTAGCTTGTCTCCATGATAAAAGAAATTGTCATATTCTGAAGCCAGAGATTCCCCTTTGACCACCTTTTGCTTCAAAGAGGTTTTCTGATTTGCCATTGCCGATACATAACCCATGTTCCTTAGTGGATTAAACACAGAATGAGATTGCGGCAGGTTGAAGTCTCCACAAAAGATCAGCGTCTCTTTTGGATGCAGATCCGGCAGGAATTTCAGGTATTTGATTTCTGTTTCCGGCTGTTTCGCCTTTGGCTTTGCATGAAAAGAAACCAGCGTAAATGTTTTCTTTCCGAGCTGAAACCTCCCGAAATAAGGCTCTCGCTCTACTTCCAGCTGGTACTTTTTCTCCAGCCATGGCTCCCCTATTTTTTTTAGCTTTTTGCTCTTCCACATAAAAGCATAACGTTCTTTACTGTATCTATCGCTGGAAGTACCATGGCTAAAAACATACTCCCATTGCTCTCCGCTCTTATTTAAGGCCTCCGCTAGCCTGATGACCGCTTTTGGCCCACCATAACCAGCTACTACTTCCTGAATGGCAATGACATCAAAACGCTTGACCACATTGGCAATAAAAAGGATATTTTCATCTGTTTTGGACTGGCCAAAATCTTTAAGGTTCCAGGAACCTACACGAACACTTTGCCCGGAGGCACTAAAAAAACAAACCGCAAACAGCAACAGGAGCGTATTCCTACGCAGCCACAAAAGGGAATTTCTCAAAAGATATTTATTTAATGGTATTTAATTTCATTCTCTTCATCACGAAAAAGAAGCCGATGGCGGTAAATAATAACACGGCAGCTGTTCCCCACCACAAGGTATTGAAACCATAAATTGCCGCAATACGGGTTCCCAGAAAAGGGGAAAACACATGTGCGGCAGAAGTACAAAGTGCATTTACGCCCATATAAGCGCCTCGGGTTTGAAGAGTAGAGCGCTGCAAAGTGACGGTTGCCATAAAAGGCATGGCCAGAATTTCCGCCAGGCAAAGCACGAACATCGCCATATAGAGTACCCATATTCCATGGGCAAGGTTTAAGATCAGGAAAGAAAAACCGCAAAGTAGCGTCCCCATCACCATGATGTCTCTTGGCGTAAAGCGCTTCTCAGCAATATGTACCAGCAGCATTTCCAAAAGAAAAACAACAATCCCACTAAAGGCCAGGATGATTCCAATATTTCCTTCCGTCATCTGATACACTTCTCTGTAATATAAAGGCAGTGTGCTCAGCAATTGAAGGAAGCAGATCGTGAAGATACTGCAAAGCAGGCTGAACAGCATAAATAACAAGTCTTTATAAGGAGATTTCGCCGGGACTGTAGATACTGGATCTTCATGTACTGCTGCTTTCTCTTGTTCAGCTTTCTCATTTCCTTTTCTATTTCTAAAATAGATGAAAAACAAGATGGCAGAGCAAAAAGCAGCTATGGCATTGCCATAAAACAAAAAGGTATAGGAAATCGCCGCCAGGAAACCACCGAGTGCTGGGCCTATAGAAAAACCGAGGTTCATCGCCATGCGGTTTAAAGAAAAAGAACGGATGATGTTATCAGGTTTTGAATAGTAGGCAATAGATACAGAGTTTGCGGGTCTGAAAGTCTCGGAAATTACACTCAATATAAATACCCCTACCGCTAATTTCAGGACTGTATTCAACTCAGGAAGGAGAAAAAACATAGGCACTGTAAAAATTAAACTAAACAGCTGCACTTTAAAGTGTCCCACCTTATCTGTTAGCCAGCCGCCGGCAAAAGAACCCGCTACTGCTCCAACCCCAAAACAGCTCAATACTGTTCCGGTATCCTCCAAAGAGAAACTCAAATGATTGATCATGTATATCCCCAGAAAAGGGATCACCATGGCACCACTTCTATTGATCAGCATCACCAGTGCCAGCATCCAGGCCGGTGTGGATAGCCCACGATACGCATCTAAATATAACCGTAAAAACTCCTTCATCTCTCTCCTTATTATAAAATTCATCAATATGCCAGGCTTGCGAATTTAAGAAGAATATTGCCTTTAAGACCAATATTTGGGCATTCTATTTCTAAAATGATGTTGCCGTTGCTAATTATTTATTAGCGCCTTCGATAGATGATTTCAGGATTGCCCGACATAAATTCAGTCGGCCAACACCAGACCGGTCATTGTGTCATACTAATCTCATGAAATCAGACAATTTTTCATGAATTTCTTCTAAGAACAATATGGCATTTACTTTGTTTAACAGATGATATGAACTTCAATAATTTCACTATAAAAGCACAGGAAGCGATTCAACAGGCTTCTGAAATAGCTCAAGGCAACCAGCAACAAGCTATTGAGACAGCGCATATACTTAAAGGCCTGCTCACTGTTGATGAAAATGTGGTTTCTTATATTTTAAAGAAATTAAATGTAAATCTAAATGTGGTAAATCAACATTTGGATAGCCAGATTGCAAAGTTCCCTAAAGTGAGCGGAAGTAGTCCGTATTTAACTTCAGGCAGTAACTCCGCAATTCAAAAGGCGCAATCTTATTTGAAAGAGTTCAAAGATGAATTCGTTTCAGTAGAGCACCTTTTACTGGGTTTGCTGTCTGTAAACGACAACACTTCTAAGGTATTAAAGGATCAAGGGGTGACTGAGAAAGACCTTAAAAAAGCCATTGTGGCTTTGAGAGGAGACAACCATGTCACTGATCAAAATGCTGAAGCAACATTTAATGCTTTAAATAAATATGCAAGAAACCTGAATGAATATGCAGAATCAGGAAAGCTTGACCCTGTAATTGGTCGTGATGAAGAGATCCGGAGAGTGATCCAGATTCTTTCCAGACGTACCAAGAACAATCCGATCCTGATCGGTGAGCCTGGTGTTGGTAAAACTGCCATCGCCGAGGGTATTGCCCACAGGATCATTCAAGGAGATGTTCCTACGAATCTAAAGACAAAAACAGTATTCTCTTTAGATATGGGGGCACTGATTGCAGGTGCCAAGTACAAAGGAGAGTTTGAGGAACGGCTAAAAGCAGTGGTTAAGGAGGTGACTCAAAGCGATGGAGACATCATCCTTTTCATTGATGAGATCCATACTTTGGTGGGTGCCGGCGGTGGAGAAGGCGCAATGGATGCGGCTAATATCCTAAAACCTGCATTGGCCAGAGGTGAACTTCGCGCAATCGGAGCCACTACCCTTGATGAGTATCAAAAATATCTTGAAAAAGATAAGGCCCTGGAACGCCGTTTCCAAAAGGTAATGGTGAATGAGCCGGATACTCAGGATGCGATTTCTATTCTGCGTGGACTGAAAGAAAAATATGAAACCCACCACAAGGTGAGGATAATGGACGAGGCGATTATTGCCGCGGTAGAGATGTCGCAGCGCTATATTGCCGACCGTTTCTTGCCGGATAAAGCCATCGACTTAATGGACGAGGCCGCTTCTAAACTACGTTTGGAAATGGACAGTGTTCCGGAAGAAGTAGATGAACTGAACCGCAAGATCATGCAGTTGGAAATTGAACGTGAGGCGATCAAAAGGGAGAATGACGACAAGAAAGTGAAGTCTCTCGGCGAGGAAATTGCCAATCTATCTGCGGAACGTGATCAGCTGAAAGCCAAATGGCAAGGTGAAAAAGACCTTGTAGATGCGATTAACGCAGAAAGTGAACAAATAGAGCATTATAAACTGGAAGCAGACCAGGCGGAACGTGCCGGAGATTACGGTAAAGTAGCGGAAATCCGTTATGGAAAAATTAAAGAATCTCAGGACAAAGTTGAGCAACTGAAAGCGAAGCTGGAAGGTCAGCAATCCGAAAGCAGAATGCTGAAAGAAGAAGTGACCGCTGATGATATCGCTGGAGTTGTAGGCAGATGGACCGGTATTCCGGTGACAAAACTGATCTCCAGTGAAAGGGAGAAATTGCTGCACCTGGAAGATGAGCTGCACAAGCGTGTGGCCGGACAGGATGAAGCAATCGAAGCCATTTCTGATGCGATTCGCAGGTCAAGAGCTGGATTACAGGACAAACGCAAGCCAATTGGCTCATTCATCTTCCTGGGTACTACCGGTGTGGGTAAAACCGAGCTGGCCAAAGCATTGGCAGAGTTCTTATTTAACGATGAGAATGCCATGACCAGGATTGACATGAGTGAGTATCAGGAGCGTCATGCGGTATCCAGACTGATCGGAGCGCCTCCAGGATATGTGGGTTACGATGAAGGCGGACAATTAACGGAAGCCGTTCGTAGGAAACCTTATTCGGTAGTACTGCTGGATGAGATTGAAAAAGCGCATCCGGATGTGTTCAACATCTTGTTGCAGGTATTGGATGATGGCCGTCTAACAGACAATAAAGGCCGCATGGTGAACTTTAAAAACACCATCATTATCATGACCTCCAACATTGGAGCACACATGATTCAGGATAATTTCAAAAACCTGAACGAAGGAAACCGTGAAGAGGTAATTGCCAAGACGAAGAACGAACTGTTCGAAATCTTGAAACAAACCATCAGACCGGAGTTCTTAAACAGGATTGATGAACTGATCATGTTTACCCCGTTGAACCGCAGCGAAATCAGAAACATTGTGAACTTACAGTTCAACCATGTGAAAGAGACGCTTGCTGAGATGGGCATCCAGATCGAAGCGACTACAGAAGCTTTAGACTGGTTAGCAGAATTAGGTTATGATCCTCAATTTGGAGCGAGACCGTTAAAACGTGTCATCCAAAAGAGAATTTTAAATGAATTGTCTAAAGAGATTCTTGCTGGAAAAATAGACAAAGACAGTAAGATTAAATTAGATATGTTCGACAATAAATTCGTGTTTTTAAACAACAACTAAGCGTCTTCGCTTATTTAATTGCAACCATTGTTAAATAAAAAGCCTTCAGATTATCTCTGAAGGCTTTTTTTATGTTTAGTAAATTATATTTAATCGGGATTTTTTTGAGTAATATAAATTTTAGGCCTTCTTTTTACTGCCTTCAATATTTGGCAGGAAACCCGTCAATAAACCGATTAACGGCAAGAAAGAACAGATGTGGAACACATAAGCAATACTGGTACTATCGGCCAGATTACCTAACAATGCAGATCCTATCCCTCCCATTCCGAAGGCGAAACCGAAGAATAATCCGGATACCAGTCCTACTTTACCAGGAATCAATTCCTGTGCATACACAAGAATTGCAGAGAAAGCAGAAGCCAGAATCACACCGATCGGCACAATCAATACTCCCGTCCAAAATAAGTTGGCATAAGGCAGCATCAAAGCAAATGGTGCGGTACCCAGGATTGAAAACCAGATCACGTATTTACGGCCGAAACGATCGCCAATAGGCCCACCGATCAATGTTCCTGCCGCTACAGAGAATAAGAACACAAAGAGGTATAACTGGGAAGTCTGCACAGAAACATGGAACTTTTCAATCACATAAAACGTGAAATAACTCGTCAGACTGGCCATGTAAAAATATTTAGAGAAAATAAGGATCAATAAAATAGAGACTGCAAAAATCACTTTCTTTTTAGAAAATTGACTGGCAACGGTTACTACAGCAGCCCCCTGCTTTGCTTTCTTGATCACGTGTCCTTTATACCACTTACCTACCCTGCTTAAAATCAGGATCGCCAGTAATGCAATCAAAGAAAACCAGATGACACTAAACTGTCCTTGCGGCACGATAATCCAGGCGGCCAATAGTGGCCCCAAAGAACTGCCTGCATTTCCACCCAATTGGAAAATAGATTGCGCCAATCCTCTTCTGCCTCCAGAGGCAGCGTGTGCCATCCTGGATGCTTCCGGATGAAAAATAGAAGACCCTGTACCAATTAAGGCTACAGACAATAACATCATATAAAAACCATTAGAAAGGGATAATGTGACCAAACCTATCAAAGTAAAGCCCATTCCTATCGCTAAAGAATAAGGCTGCGGCTTTTTATCAGTATACATTCCTACAAATGGCTGAAATATAGAGGCCGACATTTGAAACATCAGGGTAATCAGACCAATCTGTGAAAAACTCAGCTTATAACTCTCTTTAATTACCGGATAAATGGCAGGAATTAAAGATTGGATCGTGTCATTTAGCAAATGCGAAAAACTGATGGCAAAAAGGATAGGAAATACGGTGTTTTCTACCATTTTTCCCGTAGAAGGAACAGAATTCATAATAAAACTATAATTAAGCCCAAAGGTATAAAAAACAATCCCCTTTCATATATGTTGTTAGCAATGAGATCTCCGCATCTGCAAGAACCCCTATTATTGAAGCTTAAAAACCCATATTATTATGAAAATCGCTTATATTTCTTCTTATCCACCACGAGAATGTGGCATCGCTACGTTTAACCATAATCTACTTCGGGCAATTGGATCTGATAAGGTTGCCGTATCCGACGACAGTTTCGTAGTGGCCATGAATGATTCAGAGCATTTGGGTGAATATGAATACCCTAAAGAAGTGAAATACGTTATCCGCCAGGAAAATCAAAAAGATTATATCCGCGCGGCAGATTATATCAATACCAGTCTGGCTGATGCCTGTATTCTGGAGCATGAGTTTGGAATTTATGGCGGTGAAAACGGGATCTATATCCTTCCTTTAATTGCAAGGTTGCAAAAACCGCTGATCACTATTTTCCATACTATTTTAAAGGATCCAAATTATTTGCAGCTCACCATCATTAGAGAAATTGCAAAACACTCTTCCAGAGTGGTCGTGATGAGCCATCGTGCAGTAGGCTTCCTGACTGGAATTTACGGCATTCCTTTTTCAAAAATACAGCTCATTGAGCACGGTGTTCCGGATCTGGAAGCAAAAGTTGAAAACCCGGTGAAACAATCACTGGCTTTTAAAAATAAGAAAGTACTGTTTACCTTCGGACTAATCAGTAGAAATAAGGGATTGGAAACTGTGATTGAGGCTCTACCTAAAATTGTAGCGCAAAATCCGGATGTCATGTATGTGATCCTCGGTACTACCCACCCAGGAGTGATTAAGAACTCCGGAGAAGAATATCGCGATAGCTTAAAAAAGCTGGCAAAAAAACTGAATGTATCCGACAACCTGACTTTCATCAACAAATTTGTCTCAGAGGAGGAATTGTTTGATTACCTGACTGCCGCAGACATGTACATTACGCCTTATTTAAACGAGGCACAAATTACCAGTGGCACTTTATCATATGCAGTAGGCTCAGGTGCAGCGGTGATTTCTACCCCCTACTGGCATGCACAAGAATTACTTGCCGACAATAGAGGTCGATTATTCGACTTCAGGGATAGCGATGGATTGGCTAACATTGTAAATGAACTGTTCAACGAGAAAGACAAACTAGCACAATTACGCTCCAATGCCTATGAATATGGCTTGCATTTACGCTGGCCAAGTACCGGACAGGTATTCATTGATGTATTAGATGAGGCCGTTTCTAAATATCTTTCCGAAATAGAAAAAGGTGGCAAGCAGATTATAGATCCAGATATGATGCCTGCATTTAGTCTGGCACATGTACAGCGATTAACCGATGACACCGGGATTGTGCAGCATGCAAAATATGGTATTCCAAATCTTAAAGAAGGCTATTGCTTAGACGACAATTCCAGGGCATTAATTCTGGCCATCCTGGCGTATCAGCAAAATAAAAGTAAAGCTGCATTGGAATTGCTGCCCATCTATCTGAGTTTCATTCAATACATGCAATGCGACGATGGAAATTTCAGAAACTTCCTCAGCTTTAAACGCGAATACCTGGATGAAGTAGGTTCTGAAGATTCTTTCGGACGTACAGTATGGGCATTAGGCTACCTGATCAGTAATGCACCTAACAATTCATACCGGGAATTTGGTAAAGATTTATTTTTAAAATCTGCCCCTCATTTCAGCAAACTGACTCATTTGAGGGGAATCGCCAATACAGTGATTGGCTTAGAAAAATATCTGGAAGCACACCCTTATGACGGCCATATCAAAGAGCAGATGAACATGCTTATTGTACCCTTAAAAGCTGCTTATCAAACCCATCGCAATGAAACATGGCACTGGTTTGAAGAAAAAATGACGTACGACAATGGCATTCTTCCCCTCGCTTTACTTTGCCATTATCAGGTGACCAAAGATGAAGAGTCTTTAAGCATAGCATTGGAAAGCATGGCGTTCTTATCTAAGCACACCATTTCTGATGGCTATTTAAATCCGGTAGGAAATGATGGTTGGTTATTTAAAGATGGCGGCCAAATGGCACTTTATGATCAGCAGGCCATTGAAACCATGGCGATGGTACTGATGTATTTCAAAGCTTATGAGATCACCTTAGATCTGGGGTATATCACGCAAATGTATCTGTGTTACCAATGGTTTTTAGGCGAAAACAGCTTGAAACTTCCATTATACGACCATGAGACTAAAGGCTGCGGTGATGGTTTACAGCCACATGGTGTCAATAGAAATCAAGGTGCAGAAAGCACATTGGCTTATTGGATTTCACACTTAATTGTACTTCAGGCATTAGAATCTGAGTATGAATACATTCAGAGTGGCGAATTATTTAGTGTTCAAAAAGAGGAAAACAAGCGTTTAATATAAGTATGAAAATCGCAGTATTAGCGCCCGTAGCCTGGAGAACTCCTCCAAGGCACTACGGGCCCTGGGAGCAAATGGCTTCAAATTTAACAGAAGGACTGGTTAGAGCTGGTCTGGAAGTCACCTTGTTTGCAACTGGCGATTCGCTGACTTCAGGAAAACTGGATGCGGTGATTGGAGCAGGATATGAAGAAAACAGAGATCAGGATGCGAAAGTGGTAGAATGTCTGCACATCAGCAACCTGATGGAAAAAGCGGGATCATTTGATTTGATCCACAATCACTATGACTTTCTGCCATTAACGTATACTGGTTTGATAGACACGCCAATGATGACTACCATCCATGGTTTTTCCTCAGAAAAGATCATTCCCGTGTATCAAAAATACAATTCAAGGGGGCATTATGTGTCGATTAGTAATGCAGACCGGCATCCTGCCCTTCAATACCTTAAAACAGTTTATAATGGCATAGACCCCACAGGTTTTGAGTTTAATGCAGTTCCTGAAGATTATCTTTTATTTTTTGGGAGGATTCACCCGGATAAAGGAACTGCTGAAGCGATACAGATTGCCATTCAGAGCAATAAAAAGCTAATTATTGCAGGCATTGTACAGGATCAGGGTTATTTCAATTCACATGTTGCTCCCTTTCTAAACGGAGATATTGAATTTGTAGGCGCTGCTGGTCCGGAACAAAGAAATCAGTTGTTAAAACAGGCTTCGGCCTTATTACACCCAATAAATTTTGAAGAACCTTTTGGTTTGAGTGTTGCGGAAGCAATGATTTGCGGAACGCCAGTGATCGCTTTTAACAGAGGATCTATGTCTGAGCTCATCAAAGACCAGGAAACCGGATTTTTAGTAGCTGATGTGGAAGGAGCCGTAGGTGCAGTACATCAGTTGGATAGTATCCATAGGGAAACCTGCAGGGATTGGGCATTGAGCCAGTTTTCGCAAGAAAAAATGGTAAAGGACTATATCAGCCTTTACCATCATATTTTAGCTACTTAGTTTTTTTTTGAATTTCCTTGCCTTGTTCTATAGCAGATGGTGCGGCTGTGAGTAATTCAGCCTCATTTTTCTCCTCTAACAGGTCAGTTTCCTCTTCATCGCTTTTTCCTCCAGCTTTAATCAGGCAGTCAGAACTTTTCAAACGTGCTAAAACTAAGTCTATTTTAACAGAAGCGAATGAAGAACAATAATCGGACAAGCCATAAGGAATGATCAATTCACCATTGTGGATGATTGATCCGCAAGAATAAAGCACATTAGGCACATAACCCTCCCGCTCATCTGTATTTGGAATAACAAGGGGTTCGTTTAGTCGGCCGATCTCTATTGATGGGTCTTCCAGATTAAACAAACTCGCACCTAAGCAATATCTGCGCATCGGCCCTACACCATGGGTGATCACCAGCCAGCCATCTTCGGTCTCAATAGGGGAACCGCAATTTCCAATCTGTATGAATTCCCAAGGGAACTTTGGCGACTGCAGTTTCACTGGATTGTCCCAAACTGTTAGTTTATCGGAATACATCAGATAATTGTTCCAGCCATCGATTCTGGACATCATCACATATTTCCCATTGATCTTTCTTGGAAACAATGCCAGATTTTTGTTCTGAGCTCCAATACCATGTAATGGACTCACTTTAAAATCGTAAAAATCCGTAGTTTGAAGTAGCTTAGGCATGATCATCGCACCATCAAAAGCAGTATAAGTGGCATAGAAGATAACGGATCCATCAGCTTTCACAAAGCGTACAAATCTTGCGTCTTCAATTCCTTTCCTTTCAAATTCGGAGATTGGGAAGATCACACGGTCTGAAATATCGGTATCCCTGGAGAAACTGATTTCATGATAGGTATCAGAAAGCCATAGAATCTTATCATATTCCAATTTCTTCAATTCATCTTCCTGAAGACTCTTAGTGTCCAGTATGATTCTCCTTAAGGTCGCATAATCGAATTTATCTTCTAGTTTATGGCCCAGCTCGTCCAGGATCTCGATATCGATCTTCGAATCCGCAGCTTTCTTAAGGAATAGTTTTTTGTTATAAACGGCATTTTTAATGACCTCTGCTTCGTCGATATAGTTTCCAGCAGGGATAACAGTAATGTTATTGTCTTTATCGATCAGGGCTCTTCTAAATACGACTGAGGAAATGTGTCCCTCTCCCACTGCTCTAAAACTGATGATGACTCTTTTTTCGCCTTCTACTAATTCCGATTGATCCGGATCTTCTACAATAGAAGGGTTGAAGAAGGCTGCAGATTCTATAGAATATTCATGTGTAAAATAAGAACCGATCAATAAACGTTGGTATTTATCCAGTGATTCAGGATCATGTCCTGCTTCCTTGATGGCATTCCCCACTTTTTTACAATGCCTGGTCAGGATCTTTGTAATGTTCCTGTGTCTTTTAGAATATTCCTGGAGCAATGGGGAGATGATCCCAAATACTTCCTGATCAGAAAGCGCCAATACATGTTTGATGACTTCTATTGCCCGCTCTTCGCCATTAAAGAAAAAACGTGCAATCACACGTTTTGGATCGGGATATACTTTAACCGGTTTTCGTTCTACAGATAATCTCATGTGGTATTAACGTTTTATAGGGGTAAAAAGGTTTATGAAATTATACATTTTTTAAAATAAATACTGCGGTGTGCAGAATTATTGTTGCGTTGTTGCTGGAATAGCGATTAGGGAAGTCTGACTTGAACAGGCTTTTTGTCAGACTTTGTACAAAAAGGCACACAAATAAACCTGACAATCCTACAAAAATAGTCAGGATGAATAACCTATTTTCAGACCCTAAAATGACAATACCCAAGGCTTTGTCACCGGAAAATAATAATGAATTATTCCAATAAAACATATTTGATTATCAATTAAGCACTTACAAAAAACACAGCTTTCTGGCACTGCAGAAAAGATATGCTTTGGCATAAGTGTTGACTATAGAACGTAAATGGTCAGAAATAAAGGCCAGGTTAATCATTAAAAAACAAGAAAATGAAAAAATTAGTATTATCATTAGTTGCAGTTTCTGCATTTGCTTTCAGCACTCAAGCACAAACTGAAAAAGGAAAAATTATTGTAGGTGGTAATGTTGCATTTGATACTCAAAAAAGTGATGCTGCTGGTGCAAAATCAAACAGCAATTTTCAAATCGTGCCAAGTGTAGGTTACTTTGTTTCTGACAACATCGCAATCGGTACTGGTATCGGATATGGTTATAGCAAAACAAATGGCGTAGCAGGTGCTGACAACACTACAGCACAATTTGGTAATAAAAACACTTCATTTGTCGTAAATCCTTTTGGACGTTACTATGCGAACTTATCTGAGTCTTTTAAATTCTTCGGACAATTATCAGTTCCAATGGCATTCGGTAAAGACAAAGCAGTAGATGCAGCAGGTAACACAGGTGCAAAAACAGGTACTACTACTGAAATCGGTGTAGCTTTATCTCCAGGTTTTGCTTTCTACCCTACTAAGAAAATCGGTATTGAATTCGCATTAAACGGATTAAACTACAACACATTACGTAAAGAAGGCGTGAATGACGAAAAATTAAAAGGTCAAGGTTATGATGAGTTTAGCTTCGGTGCGAACTTCTTCTCTCCAAAAATCGGTGTTCAGTTCCATTTCTAAGCACGCTACTTAATTTAGTTTTTTTTAAAGGCCTGGGGAAATTCTCCGGGCCTTTCTGCTTTGCAAAGTTTAACAATTTTCAATGGCTTCTATTTTACGCACATTTGTTTTATTGATTTTCGTTAATTTAGCTCTTGATTTAGCGCCTAACTAACCTAACTTATTATACATGAAAAAAATATTTCTAATTGCCTGCGGTATCGGCTTCGGCTTTTCTCTGTATGCGCAGGAAATCCCTTTAAAAAAGATTAAAGACAATGCGGCAACGTCCGTAAAAAACCAAGGTCAGTCTGGCACTTGCTGGAACTACTCTACCACATCGCTGATAGAATCTGAAGAAATGCGCAAGGGAATGGGCGAGTTTAACCTTTCAGAGATGTTTCCCGCTAGAAATATCTATATCGAGAAAGCAAAAAATTATGTACTTCGTCAGGGGAAAGCGCAATTTGGAGAAGGTGGCCTAGGTCATGACCTGATCCGGGCAATTGCCCTGTACGGCGCTATGCCACAAGAAGCTTTTCAAGGAGTTAGTGGAGAAATCCCAGACCATACCGGCCTGGAACAAGCGCTAAAAAGCTACCTGGATACGGTATTGACAAAACGTCCGATTGCAGACAACTGGTTAGCTGGTTACGAGGCAATTTTAGATCAGAAATTAGGTACTCCCCCTGCAAATTTCGATTATAAAGGGAAAAATTATACGCCAAAAACCTTTGCTAAAGAGGTATTAAAATTTGATGCCAACGACTATGTAAACATCTCTTCTTTTACACACCATCCGTATTATTCTACTTTCGTACTGGAAGCTCCGGATAATTTTGCCAATGGTTCTTTTTATAACTTACCGCTGGAGGAGATGGTAAACCTGACAAAAACTGCCGTTAAAAATGGGTACACCGTGATGTGGGATGCCGATGTGAGCAGCAAAAATTTTCAGCAGAAAAAAGGTTATGCGATGCTGTTTGCTGATGATGCAGATGTGAAAGCGGAAAAGTTAAATCCTAACGCGAAAGAAAAAGCATATTCCCCAGAATTGCGTCAGAAATTGTATGAGGATTTGACTACACAGGACGACCATTTGATGCATTTGATTGGTCTGGATCAGTCTAGTGATGGCAAGTACTTTTTTAAAGTAAAAAACTCCTGGGGTGATGTAGGCCCGTTCAAAGGATATATTGAAGTATCGGAACCTTACTTTGCGATTAATACCGTGAGTTTAGTGGTACCAAAAGCAGCGCTTTCTTCGGAATTGAAAAAGAAACTAGGAATTTAATCTAGAAAATCTTAAAGGCCTGTGTGCTTTAACCGCAGTAAATCTTAAATGATAAGATTCAGATGGTTAAAGTGCGCAGGCTTTTTTATGATGTCTTTAAGGTGCAGGATTAATGTTATAGTAACCCTGCCTGTTTATTGATATCAGTACCCATAAACATCAAGGTTATTGGCATCAACATACATTTACATCAATATATCTTAACATCTATATATCAAAACATCTCATTCTAACTTATAAATTCATTTTCATAAACAGGGTTTTACACACAACGCCATACACACTCAAACAATTATAAACCAATGGTTTAAATTGATTTTTTTTGAGACATTTGACCCTAAAAAATATTAGAATTGTTCTCTATATTAATCATGAAATAAGATATAATATGAAAGTGAAAAAAAACTACCCTTTAATTTCTTGTATATGTATTAGCCAGAACCGACCCCAGCAATTACTTCGGGCAATCGTAAATTTTGAACAGCAAAGCTATCCTAATAAAGAACTGGTGGTCTCCTATCCTAGCCATGATCTCGACACCAAAAAACTAATGGATAGGATATTGAAAATTTCTCATTTGAAAATCGTCATTCTCTGCAGGGAAAATCATGGATCACTGGGTAGGATCAGGAATCAGGCCGTTGCTGCAGCACATGGAAGTTATATATGTACTTGGGACGATGACGATTGGTATCATCCTGAAAGGCTAAAACACCAAATGGCCCTCCTTCAAAACTCAAAACTCATCTATCAGGCTTGTGTATTACGAGAAATTATCTTGTACGACCGCAATCATAAAACCGCCTTCCTTTCGGCAGCTTACAATTGGAGTGGCACGCTTTTATGCAAGAAAGATGTAGTGATCCAATATCCTTATCAGGACACCAATAGACTAGAAGATAGCCCATTAATTGAGCATTTAGAAACTCAAAAACTGCTCTTGCCCATCAAAGGATCTTACTACTTATATGTATATATCTATCATGGCAGCAATGTAATTGATGATATTCATTTCAAATATTTCACTAGAAATGGACCTCAATTAGATCTCAAAACCACGCAGAATATCATTCAGAATGTAGAAGCATCTTATGAAATAAACTGACCATTTTAGTTGATTTATCATGATAGCCTGGTTAAAACTATTAGCTCTCTTCTCTGATTAGAATCTCTAACCTCTCATTTGGCAGCACATCACCTCCCCCCTAATAGACCATCCTTTAATTTTAGTAGTACCAGTTTTTGCGCATAAAAAAGCCCGAAAGCTTTGAATACCTGCAAATCTTTCATTCAAAGATTTGAGTACAAAAAGAATCCGGGCTTTTAAAAATTAAAACTACTTTTTTGGTTCCAGCTCCATTCCAGTCACATCAACCTCTCCTGTTTGCGAAAAATCCCCAATCAGGTATTTATTGAAATGATCTGCTAGCTTCCAGAACGTATATTCAGTGAGGTCGCCAAAACCATGACGCTGACCAGGAACGATTACAAACTCGAATCTTTTCCCAGCTCTCATCAATGCATTTGCGACTCTAATTGTATTTGCGGGGTGAACATTGTTGTCAATATCACCTGTCATCAACATCAAATGACCTTTCAGGTTTTTAGCCAGATCAGGATTTTTATCAATGCTATATTTGAAAGTCGTATCGCCTTTGGCAGAAATCACTTCCTTTACACCATGGTGTTTCTCACTCCACCAACGGTTATAAATGCTGTTATCATGGTTACCCGCATTAGATACCGCAGCCTTAAAGAAATCAGGATAAACCAACATCGCCGCTGTAGACATAAATCCACCACCAGAGTGACCGGTGATTCCTACTTTAGTGGCATCGATAAACTTATTTTTATCTGCCAATTGCTCCACTGCAGCTTTTTTATCAGCCAAGCCATAATCACGCAGGTTGCCATAACCGAAAGTATGGTACCATTTAGAACGGGCAGGGTTTCCACCTCTGTTACCAACAGTAATCACGATATAACCAAATTGTGCCAATCGCTCTGTCCTATCCATGCTTTTGCTGAAAGCTTTGTTTACAGCTTCTGTCTGAGGACCTGGATACACATACTCGATGATTGGATACTTTTTATTTGGATCGAAATCAAAGGGCTTGTACATCACACCATAAATATCGGTAATCCCATCATCTGCTTTCACTTTAAAAGGCTCAGGGAATTTGTATCCCGTAGCCATTAGCAATGATAAATCTGTGGTTTCAAGATTCATAACAACCCTTCCATTGTTGTCCATCACTACTGCTTTGGGTGCTGTGTTTACTCTGGAGAAATTGTCTACAAAAAACTTCGCTTCGTCATTCATACTGATGGCATGGTCAAAATCACCTTGATTTAACAGTTTCATACCTGAGCCATCGAAATTAATGCGGTACAAGTGCAGGTAATAAGGATCTTCTTTACTTTCTTTACCGTTGGCAGTAAAATAAAGCACCCTATTTTTCTGGTCTATATTTACGATCTCCTCGCAATGGAAAGCGCCTTTAGTAATTTGATTTTTTAATTTTCCTGCGGCATCGAACAGGTAAAAATGTCCCCATCCATCGCGCTCTGACCAATGAATCATTTCTTTACCATCATTCACTAATCCTGGACGGTTTAGCTCTACGTAAGTATTGAAACGTTCCTCAATTAATGGCGTAACTGTACCCGTTTGAATGTCTACCGCGCACACATCTACACGTTTCAAATCTCTGCTGGTACGTCCAAAATAAATCTTGTTATTGGTACCCAACCAGATTGAAGGTCTGAACTCATTATCCCTGTCCTTATTCAGACTTGGCGCTGGCCATACTGATAAATTCTGATCTTTAAAGGCGGCTGTATTCAGCTTTTTATAGGTTTTGGCTGCGAAATTAAACAACAGCATCTCATCAATAGGTGCTTCAGCTTCACCAGGCATCTGGTATTTATAGGTTTCTAAAGTTGGTCTTCCTGGAGCAACATTATTGATCACCCAAAGGTCTTTAACTTTACGGCTATCGGATCTGTTCAACACAAAATGTTTCGCATCCGGCGACCACAATACAAAGGCTCTTCTTCTCTTTTTATTGTTCTTTTCATTCTCTTCATTGTTCTCTCCGTCACCATTGCTGCCGTAAGAATAGAACTTCTGACCGTCTTTTGTTAGCTGATTTTCTACAATTGTACTGTCTTCCTCATTCTTAACCGCCTTTTTATAGTTTTCTTTATCCATCCAGTACAAGTTGTAATTTCTGGTAAAGATGATGGCAGAAGAATCCGGAGCTACAGCACCCCAGGTTGGTTTCGCCTTCGGTTTCGTATAATTAGGCACTTCTGTCAACTTTGCTGTGGACATTACATAGTTGAAAAAGAAAATCTTTTTCTGCAGAGAATCCGCTGCTTTTTTATCTTTTCTATCTTTCTTTAGCTCATCAATCGTGCTTTTCACTTCAAAAGTAATCGCCTTCTCATCAGCGGAGAACTTCAAATTCTCTAATGGCAGGTGCTGTGCATCAAAAGGATCGCGCATGATTGTGGTGATTTCTGCAGCCAGTTTAGCATTATCAAAAATCTTCTTTTTTGTTTTCGCTGATGGATCAACCAGGTACCATTCTTTGCCTGCTGGTGTTTCATATTCATACCAGAATCTGTTGCTCAGCTTTAGCCAATGTGGATCTACAGCCGTAGAATAGACTAGCTTTTTAAGCTTAGCCGGTGAAAATCTCGCTGCCAACTGGTAATTGGCTTTCGGAGCTGGCGTAGTAGACTCTGTAATGGTAAAAGTTTTGGTTTGCGCCATCGCAGCATAACTCATAACAAACGAGAGTAAAAGAGGAGTATAAAGTTTCTTCATTCGTGGGTTTAAATAAACCGCCTAAATTATTGAATAAAGATGGTAAGAATGAGCGCTGCTATGTAATAAAAGCGATAGTTTTGAAGATAGACTACCTCTATCTTCAACGTCCAGCATATTGGACGAGCTTTAGACATTCAGGCATTGCAAATATTATGAGTAAATCAGGATTGATTTTTTAGTTTTGTATGAAATACTTATTTATGAAACATACCTTCCTACCTATTCTAGCAGCAGCAGTCTTGTTTACGGCTGCATGCCAGTCGAAATCACAGACCAATGGTGCTGGCGACAACAAAAAAGACTCTTTAACTACGACAACTGCTGAAGGTGCCGTGGCAGCGGATCAAAGTCCGACGTCAACCACAGACATCTCCAAAATCAAGGTTGCAGATGCTAAAACCATTCTTGCACGCAAACAAGTCCCTATTTTATGTTACCATCAAGTGCGCGACTGGAGAGAAAAAGACTCGAAAGCAGCCAAAGATTATATCATTCCTATTGCAACTTTCAAAGACCATATGAAAATGCTGGCAGATAGTGGTTACCATACCATTCTTCCTGATCAGCTGTATGACTACTTAAATAACGGCACAGCATTGCCAAGTAAGCCAATCATGCTGACTTTTGATGATACCGACCTGGATCAGTTTACCATTGCAGCACCAGAAATGAAAAAATATGGTTTCAAAGGCGTGTTTTTCGTGATGACAGTTTCCCTTGGAAGACCAAACTATATGAGCAGAGATCAGGTGAAACAACTTTCCGATATGGGCCATGTGATTGGTTCTCATACCTGGGATCACCACAATGTGAAAAAATATCAAGGCCAGGATTGGGTAACACAAATTGAAAAACCTACCAAAACTTTGGAAGAAATCACAGGAAAAAAGATTCAACATTTCGCTTATCCGTTTGGATTGTGGAACCCAGAGGCAATTCCAGAGCTTAAGAAAAGAGGGATGAAATCTGCCTATATTTTAGCGACTAAACGTGACGAGAATGATCCTTTGTATACGATCAGAAGAATTATTGCCAGCGGTTATTGGTCTTCAAAAACATTAAGCAATAGCATCAAAAACAGCTTCTAAGGATAAACATGAGAAATATATTGTTCACACTGACCGGAGTTTCGGTCTTATTTTTTTCTTCTTGTGTGGAGAATACTAAAGCTGAAATAGAGCGCGCTATTGAAGCTGAAAACGGATCTTCTGCTATTGGGACTTCTTCATCTTCTACGGATACTGCTGGTGTTGGCACTGCTAAAAAATCGACCGCAGCAGAAGTATTGGCAAAAAAAGAAGTGCCCGTGCTTTGTTACCATCAGATCAGGGACTGGAAAGCGACTGATTCAAAGCGTGCGCATGATGATATTATTCCACCAGCAAGTTTTAGTCAGCATATAAAGATGCTGGCTGATAGTGGCTACCATACCATTTTGCCGGATGAGTTGTATGATTACCTGAATTATGGAAAAAAGCTTCCTGAAAAGCCGATTATGATCACTTTTGATGATACCGATCTTGATCAATATACGGTAGGTGCTAAAGAGCTGAAGAAATATGGCTTTAAAGGTGTTTTCTTTATCATGACGGTATCCATCGGCAGACCAAGATATATGAGCAAAGCGCAGATTAAGGAACTTTCCGATGATGGCCATGTGATTGCCAGTCATACCTGGAACCATAAAAATTTCGCAGAGTTTACAGATGAAGATTGGGAAATTCAAATCGATAAGCCAACTAAAACTTTGGAAACGATCACCGGAAAAAAGGTGGAGTATTTCGCCTACCCTTACGGGGTTTCTAAAGCAGCAAACTTACATAAGTTACAAGAACATGGTTTTAAAGCAGCCTTTATCTTATCGACAAAGAGAGATGCTGAGTATCCCTTGTTTACGATACGCAGGATTATTGATCCGGGAACGTATACTGCTAAAAACCTGTACAACAGCATTAATAAAAGTTTTAAATAATAGCTATTGTCGAAATTAAATTGGCATTGCTTGCTTTTATCGGTAAGCAATGCCGCTTTTTGTTAATGAACACTTTTCATATTACTCTTTTATCTTCCCGTTCAATCAGTGTCTAATACGGGCAGCCCAAAGCGGGAAAGGAGCTCCATCTTTTTCAAAATCTTCATAATAAGTTTCATCGGGAATGATTTCTGCGCCATGAGTCTTGAGCAACACACTCCATATACTTTGGTCATGACGATGTGCGACAAATTCAGGATGTTGAATGTCATTATTCATATTATCAGTAAACAAATCCGGATTTTTTTCAACCGTATCATACCAAAGGTCAACCATTTTTATGGAATGATCACATTTTTTAAGTAAAACCACAGTCGCCACCAGCTGGCCAGAATTAATTACATCAAGAGAGGTATCAAAATAATCAAACACCTCCCTTTTAGTATATTTATACTCTTTATGTATCATCTGAAAAACGAGGATCCCTGTTTCTGATTGGGTCAATAATTGCAAGTATTCATCAAATCTTTCTTTGCCTAATTTATTGATGTGACAACCTGCATCACAGTAAAATAAAACATCACCATGATTCATTTGCTGCAGCTCTTTTTTTATGAAATAAGGCTTCCAAATAAAACCTCCACCTCTTGTAAATTGGAGAACCTTATAGAACTGATTTACAAATTGTAAATCAAGATCATTGTATCTAAATAAAGTGATCTTATCGAAAAAAGAAGAAGCTACTGCGACTGCTTTAAAGTCTTCAAGTCTCTTGTCGTACTTCTGATCTCCGAAACTGATGAGGTGTATTTTCATAGGTAAAAGATTATTTAATCATCTAAAGTATAGCTTTCTAGAAATCAATAATAATCCGCTAACATTTTGGGTCATATGTCCCCATTTGCTCATTCCAAATCCTATAAATTCGTATTCAACAAATACTTAGCGCATGAATCACATCCACGACACCATCGATTTTAAAGACTTTGACATCTCTGTTGTCATGTCATTTTACAAAAAAATGAAAGACTTTAGAAGGGTATTACCCGTAAACGCACCTTACTTCCAAAGAAACGGCATAGAAGTCATCATCGCATTAGATGAACCTACAGAATGCGAAGAATTACTTGAATTTATAAAGAAATATCCAGGGATAAATTGGAGGGTCATTGTAAATCGAGATGATCATGATTGGCGCAACCCTTGCAAAGCCTGGAATGTAGGAATCAGGCATGCTACGAAAAAATACATTTTAGTCGTTGACCCAGAATGTGAATTTTTGACTGATGTTATTTATCACTTAAAATACGCTGCGGAAACTTATGACAATTACTTTTATGTTGGTCAGGTTGCCTTTGTTGATTACAACTATACACCTACTACAGAGGCACTTGAAACCACAAATTTCTCAACTTATGGAAGTTTTTTAGCAAAAAAAGAGCATATTGAACAAGTAGATGGTTATACTGAAGCTTTCAGTATTTGGGGGGGCGAAGATGATAACCTACGTGCAAAACTAGAGATGAAGGGAATCAAAAAAGCGAGAGTAGCCTCAGCCCTTATCCTACATCGTGAAGATGAACCTAATGGAGAAGCATTAAGAGCGGATAAATCTTTAGCCCTCCCCCTTGAATTAAATCACAAAGCATTTATACCCGATGAGCAGGACTTTATTAATCCAAATTGGGGAAGAGATTTTTCAGAAGTTTGTTACGATTATCTAAATAAAAATCAGAACGGCTAAATAATTTCTTTAATAAGATAATTCTTACCATTAAAATCAAAGGAAGTGCCTTTTTCTTTTCCAATCAATAAGTTACCAATTGGAGAAACCGCAGAAATAGCATACACATTCTCGTTATCTAATTTCAACTGTCCGGCACTGATGCTGATGTAAAAGATTCCCTCAGAAGTATAGACTAAATTTCCATTTCTTACTTTGTCTTTTAAGGGCATGTCTTTGATGGAATTTAGTAAAACCAGATTTTGCTGCGCATCCATCAACAGTCTTTTGTTCCTGCTGATGTCTTGCTGCATCATTTCTCGTGTAGTTTCAAATTTATCTCCAGCACTGCTCTTCGTATCATCGTTACTCGCTTCACGTGCCTGCTCCAATGCTGTCTCAGCAGTATGTATCCTTTGCTCTATAAAGTTTAAACAGAGACTATATAGCTTTTCTTTAATATCTTCCATAATTACGATTCTACCCATTTCACTTTATCTTCTATCGGACTTCTCTTCGCTGCTCTCGGTGCTTCATTATGGTAGCCCATATAAAAAAGACCAAAACATTTTTCATTCTTTTCCAGGTTTAAAAAGTCACCCAGCGCATCAATCATACCAGGAGAGCTCCAATAAGCCCCAATATTTAATGCCTCTGCAGTCAATGCCATATTCTGCACCGCACATGCCAATGCGGCCAATTCTTCCCATTCAGGAATTTTATCAGAATGTAAAGCCGCATTTAAGGTGATAATGCAATTTGCCTGTGCTGCTTTTTCCAGGATACTGTCGTATTTCTTTTGAAGGAATTGATGGTCAGGAATCGTTTCTTTGTATAATCTGGCCAACTCCTCACCCAGTTTCATTTTACCTTCGTTTCTGAAGACAATGAAACGCCACGGCTCCGTCAGTTTATGAGTAGGTGCATAATTTGCACTTTCCAACACCTGTTTTATCAATGCTACTGGTATCTCTTGTGCGGTGTAACTTATTGGGAAAATACTTCGACGACGCTGAATAATATTGGTTAATATATCTATTTCTTTTTCCATGAATCTTTGATGTGATATAACTATTGGCAAAAATAACAATATCAGCTCCCCTTTTGTTAGCTAGATCATATTGTTTTCAGGCTTAATCTTTTTAAGCTGCTTTTTCACCTGTTTGGCCCTTCCAAAAAAGGCTATACTTTCCAAATCTTCTAAATGGGCAATGGTTTCTAACAATTCATCTTTTATCCATGGATACCTCGGTGCAAGATTGGCTAAGGCCTGCATGGCATGAACTTTTGTAGCCACCAGTACCTTTTCATTAATCAGCCAATCGAACATTAAACCGATGAGTGGTTCAAAATCAATCTTTTCCAGTTGTCCTGGCTGCAAACCTCTTGCCTGTTTCCCGGTAAGAAAAGCGAGGATTTTCCCGTAGTGCCGCATTGGTCCGGGATGCATTTGCTGTGAAAAACGACTTAAAAAATCTTCCAGATGATCTCCCAAACAATAATACTTAAAAAAGATATGCTCCAGGAGCCATGCCGCCCTGAAAGCCAGGTCTTTCCGGGCGTGAAAGGTCAAATCAATCACATCTTTAACCGTAAAATCATTTTTAGCACCATGGTACAAATTCCGGTTATCGGCAATTTCCGAGATTACCTTTACCATTTTAGCCTCCATAGCAGCACCTAACCGGGTTGTTAATTCCTCCTTCGTCACGTTATTGAAATTTAATTACTCAAAACTAATCAATCCCTATTCAAATCATTTTATAAATTATGACTACCTTTGCGGCTTATTTTTCAGCAATATGATTTCAGTTTCTAACTTATCCCTCCGTTACGGGAAACGTACCTTATTTGAAGATGTGAACCTAAAATTCACACATGGCAATTGCTATGGTGTAATTGGGGCAAACGGCGCAGGTAAATCTACCTTCCTTAAAATTCTTTCAGGAGAAGTAAACCAAACTTCAGGTAGTGTGGCTTTTACTCCAGGCGAGCGCATGGCAGTTTTAAAGCAAAATCACTATGAGTTTGATGAATTCCCGGTGATTGAAACGGTGATGATGGGTCACAAGGAATTGTACGACATCATGAAGGAAAAGGACGCCATTTATATGAAGGAAGATTTTACCGATAAAGACGGTGAACGTGCTGGTGAATTGGAAAATAGGTTTGCAGAAATGGATGGCTGGAACATGGAAAGCAATGCTGCGACCATGTTGAGCAACTTAGGAATTAAAGAAGAACATCACTATAAACTACTAAAAGAACTGGATGGTACTCAAAAAGTACGTGTATTATTGGCACAGGCTTTATTTGGCAATCCAGATGTTTTACTATTAGATGAGCCTACCAACGATTTGGACATTGAAACCATCGCCTGGTTAGAGAACTTCCTTGCTGATTATCAAACTATCGTATTGGTGGTATCCCACGATAGACACTTTTTAGATGCGGTATGTACGCATATTGTTGATATTGATTTCAGCAAAATGAGCATTTACTCTGGTAACTATACTTTCTGGTATGAGTCTAGCCAACTTGCTTTGAAACAACGCGGTGATCAAAATAAGAAACTGGAAGAAAAAGTTAAAGAGCTTCAGGAATTTATTCAGCGCTTTAGTGCGAATGCTTCGAAATCGAAACAAGCGACTTCCCGTAAGAAAGCTTTAGATAAAATTGATATCTCAGAAATTAAGGCTTCTAGTAGAAAATATCCTGCAATTTTATTCAATAATTTGGGTAGAGAAGCTGGTGATCAGATTCTGCAGGTTGAAAATCTTTCTTGCACTTTAAATGGAGATGTGATGTTTAAAAACATCAGCTTCATGGTGAATAAAGGGGATAAAGTAGCTATTCTTTCTCAAAATAGTTTAGCAACCACTGCATTTTACAATGTGCTCACTGGTCGTGAGCAAAACTATACCGGTGAGTTTAAGTTTGGTATTACCATCAGTATGGCAGACATCCCTAACGACAACACGCCTTACTTCGAAGGTAAAGATGAAAACCTGGTAGACTGGTTACGTGAGTACTCAGGTACAGAAATGGATGAGCAATTTGTAAGAAGTTTCTTAGGTAGAATGCTGTTCTCTGGTGAAGAGGTATTGAAAAACGTAAAAGTGTTATCAGGTGGTGAGAAAATGCGTTGTATGTTCTCTCAAATGATGTTAAAACATGCAAACTTGTTGTTATTGGATGAGCCTACGAATCACTTGGATTTAGAGTCGATTACGGCATTAAACAACGGATTAAAGGATTTCAGAGGTACTGCTTTGTTTACTTCACGAGATCATGCTTTAACTGAGTCGGTAGCTACGAGAATCATAGAATTGACGCCTAAAGGCACAATTGATAAGATGATGACTTACGACGATTATATTACAAGCGAAGAAGTTGCTCAACTAAGAGCAGAAATGTATAAATAATTCGAAAGGGGGCCTTACAGCCCCCTTTTTCATGGACGTCTGATTAAACATCGGTGTTGATGAGCTCTTTGAGTAAGCGATACAGATTTCGCTGCTGAAAGTATCTATCCTTGTTATTGTCCATTTCTTGTCCCGGTGCAGGGTTTTTAATAATTTCTTTAATGTCTTCTATGATAGTTGGGCTGTCCAGGTCCAGGGTATGGAAATACTTTTCGTTGTATACTTCTGCAATATTTGGTGCGCCACAATAGATTGGAATGGTATTACAGATGGCGCAGTCTACAAACTTTTCAGTGATGTAGTTTTTTTCGTTGGAGTTCTCAATGGCTATAGAGTATTCATAAGGTAGTAAAGCAGTATGCTTATATTCAACAAAGCCCTTGTATCGTGGATCGGAGATATTAAACCCCTTGCCATAAATATCAATATCCAGATCAGAGGAGAGGATGCTACGAAGCAGTTTCATACGTTTAGTGTAATTCCCTATATTAAAGCTTAGGGAAGACACAATCATAGAGAGCTTTTTAGGCTTCTGGATCGATTTCTTCTCTGTAAACAAGGATTTGTCTACATGATCATGAAAAAACATATAAGAAGGCTGCTCAATAACCTTATTGCCTAATTTGATGTGATGCGTATCTTCAAATAATTGCTGATCATGAACGATCAAATAGTCACTATCTGTTAAAAAGGCGGTATTACTATGAGCTGGACTCCAGGAAGGCTCTTGAATAACAGTAATGATTTTTGCTTTAATATTAATACCTTCTTTAGTACTATTAAATACTACTGCATAATCATATTCATCTCCAATAGTAAAGCTTAGTTCGTTATCATAAATTTCATAATTGGCTTTGAATCTTTTCAAAAGATCTTCCGAACGATCATAATTTGCGAAAAATTTAACTATCATATTTTTGGTGATTTTTTTTGATATTTCGAAGGTAATTACAAAGAAATGCTTTGATAAATTATCGTTAATTATGGGACATTTGTCCTCATAGCATTCCTTTAACATATTCATAACCAAACTCAAAACGTTCTTCTGAGATACCTAAAACTACCTCCAACTCGCAGTTCTTTAGATTTGAATGTTTTTCGAGAAACAACAACTGATATAAACTAATTAGCCTGCCATTTCCCTCAATAATGACAAATGGTCCTGCCCTTCCACAAGAAAGGAGCGTAATGCCAGTCCATTGAAGAGCTTTACTCCCATTTTTCGCAGCTTGTTTAATTTCAGCAATTCGGGTATTCGAATATGGATATTGATACAATTGCTTAGCTGCATCTGAAAGCTGGCAAGTATTGTTAGATATTTCCTCAAACTCAGGAACACGGAGCGTTTGTAATTTATTAAATTCTTGAATTGTCAGCTCTAGTCCTGCTAAATACCAAGTAACTTTTGTTGGCAAGCAATTTAGAAGAGATAAATGTTGTGGTTTTAAGACGCTATATATTCCCTCTTTCACGAAACTCATCTCATTTGAATAGAGTAATTGTAATAACCTTTGAGGAATAGCTTCACTCATGGTCGCCATATGTTCTACATAAACTTCCGAAATTGCCCAACGACGCATCATTTCTTGCTTTTTGATTTTTCTAATTAATCTCATAAGCGATAATCCTGTTTATTTATTTCTATTAATTGTTCAAGTTATCAATAGATATGATCCCCGTCATAAATGACTGAATTTTGGGTCATTTGACCCTATTTCGAAATGTATAGATCAGTAATTTTAGACACAACAAAATCTAAATGCAATGGCTAAATCATGGTATGTTTTTATGGGTAGTGGAGACCCTACACTATTTTCCAACTACATGAAAATAACGGTTAAACATTCCTGCTTATGTGGAAATCATATTTGCGCCATCTATTCAGAAGGTGACGACAAACAACCAGAAAATCCTCTATCTCCCCAATTACAGGAATATATTAAAAAAGCAATGATCACTGGACAACTACAACCAGACTACCCTCTTGGTGCTAAAAAGTATGTGTATTTAAGGTATAAATAACCATAAACTATTTGATTATGACACTATCCTCTCCACTAATCTCTTGTATCTGTATTACAGACAATAGACCTGAGCTCCTTCAGAAAGCAATTAATTGTTTCAAATCGCAAAATTATCTAAATAAAGAATTGGTAATTTCTTATCCAAAAAATGACCATCTCAGCAAAAAGGTAATTTCCAATGAACAAAATACCACGCTCAAAATTATGAGTATAGAAAGAGAGGAAGACTGTTCATTAGGAGAAGCTAGAAATCAAGCCATAAAAAAATCCAATGGAGAATATGTATGCACCTGGGATGATGATGATTGGCATCACCCCAGTCGGATTTCCTATCAATACAATAGTATTGAAAATAAGGGGGAAGGTTATCAGGCCAGTATCCTAACACGCATATTGTTATATGATGAAATCAAAAACGAAACCTACTATTCTTTCAACTATACATGGGAAGGAACGATACTCTGTAGAAAAGTTATTCTCCTTCAAAATCAATATCGCCATAGTAATCAAGGTGAAGATTCCCATGTGATTGGTTTTCTCCGCAGCAAAAAACAATTGCTATTGCTGGATCAGGCACCCTTTTTATACATCTATATCCATCATGGTAAAAATACCTGGAACTATGACCGCTTTAAATTTTTCATGTCCAATAGCCTCCTGCTAAAAGGAGAAGAAAAAGAACAAGTACTTAGTTTCATGAATTAAATCAATCTCACTCCTTTCACTTAATGTATTTATTATGATTTTACCATTAGTCAGCTGTATCATGCCAACGGCCAACAGACAAAAATTTATTCCATTGGCCATTGAATATTTTAAAGCGCAAGATTATGCAAATGCAGAACTTGTCATTATTGATGACGGCATAGCGCCTGCTACACATTTAATACCTGATGATCCTAAAATCAGATACTTTTATACTGAGCCCTTAGGCACTATTGGTGTAAAACGAAATTATGCTTGTGAACAAGCAAACGGGGAAATTATTATGCATTGGGATGATGATGATTGGTATGCCCCAGACTGGATTACCAGACAAGTCGTTGCTTTGAACACTTCTGCTGCCGACATCACCGGATTGAATCAAGTCATATTCTATTCTCCCTCCGTAGAGAAACGCTGGCTCTATCAAGATTTAGATTTAGAGAAACCATGGATATGCGGTGCAACAATGGCTTATCATAAATCATTTTGGCAAGAACACCCATTTTTAGACATTCAGGTAGGAGAAGACTATGATTTTGTTTGGAATACTGGTGCCAGAACTTTTGCTATGGGATATATGAACGGCTTTGTTGCCATCCTTCATGCCCACAATACCAGCATAAAACCCGTAGAGGATATCCGTCATAAAAAAAATGGAACCAGATGGCAATCCTCAGATAAAACACCCACATCATGAGTAATCCCTATGTTTCCTGTATTATGCCTACGGCGAATAGAGCTAAATTTATTCCTTTAGCAATTGATAATTTTTTAAATCAAGATTATCGCAATGCGGAACTCATCATTATTGATGATGGAAAGGAACCTGTGGAGAGCCTAGTCACTAAAAACCATCGAATCAGATACTTTTATCAAGAAAGAGTTACCTCGATTGGCCTAAAACGCAATTTTGCATGTGAGAAAGCAAAAGGAGAAATTATTATGCATTGGGATGATGATGATTGGTATGCCCCAGACTGGATCACTAAACAATTAGTCGCAATTGAATCTTCAGGAGCTGACATCTGTGGCTTAAATAATATTTTATTTTTTTCACCACTAGTTGGAAAATTCTGGAGGGCAACTGATCAAAAAACAGAACAGCCCTGGCTGGCTGGTGCAACAATGGTTTATAAAAAGAAGTTTTGGCAACAGCATCCATTTAAAGATCTACAAATTGGAGAAGATTATGACTACATCTGGAATACCGGAGCAAGCATCTTTGCCCATGATTATATAGATGGATTCATCGCAACTCTCCATGCCCACAATACTACTTTAAAACCTTTCGAAGATGCAAGGCATAAAAAACATGCTTCTGCATTGATGAATGTTACGTATGAGGGGAAAGCTGAAAACCCAGAAAAGAGTAAGCCTAATCATTAAAAAACACTTTTATGCCTTGGTATCAACTTATCAATAATGAACTGGACATCTGTAGCCCGGAGAGTTACAAAATATTAGACACTGTACCTGAAACTGTTGACGGACCATATCTATCTGCAATTTTTGCTGATGAGATCCCTAATGATCCAGATCGCAAACCAGACCTGGAAGGCACTCCTGGCCTATTATTTTACATCATTCGGGCGTTGGCTAGACAAAAAGGACAGCCTGTTTCTGTATTTCCTCCAGTTCCTTTAGAAGTGAGGATGTCTATACAACCTGCATGTGGAAAAATTGAAGAAAAATAATTAATTCATGTTTGGGTCATTTGGCCCTATCTCTAAAATAAACAACATGTAAATTAGTATAAGAATTAAGGGAGGTCCGAAAACCCTGAACAGAGTAGGATTAAAATAAAGTTTTTATTGTTTTTTGATATATAAAAACATTATAGATTATGCCAAATTGGTATGCTTACAATGGGTTTGGAGACCCCTCTCTTCCTGGAAGTTACATTAAAACTAATGCTAAAATAAACTGCTTAACAGGAGGATGTATGATATGTGCAATCTATTTAGATGATACAGCAAATGTTCCCAGCAGTGTATCTGCCGTTTTAACTTACATAGCGAACACATTAGTGAGTTTAACGCCTCAACCAGCTGAAGGAATACCTTTTGTTTATGTAAAAAACTGCTTTTAGCATATTCTTTCCATTGAACAAAACTAAATCATTTGCTATCCGATATCCATAGCAAATTATCAACTCCTGTTTAAATCTAAAATTTGTCTGCAGCATATGATTAAGATTAAAAAAAGAGTAACGATAGTCAGCTAGTAACTGACAAAAGGAGGATACCGAAAATCCCTAA
Organism: Pedobacter polysacchareus; assembly: GCF_019802255.1. Taxonomy (GTDB): domain Bacteria; phylum Bacteroidota; class Bacteroidia; order Sphingobacteriales; family Sphingobacteriaceae; genus Pedobacter; species Pedobacter polysacchareus. Next base: position 101,422 of record NZ_JAHYSS010000007.1, read on the forward strand.
CAGAGTAGGTAAAATTGAAAGTTTTTATTGCTTTTTGATTTATAAAAGCATTACATATTATGGCTAATTGGTATTCTTACGACGGAGTTGGAGACCCAGCTCTTCCCGGTAGTTATTACAAAATGGCAGTCAATCCAAACTGTCTTTCAGGTGGTAGTATTATTTGTGCTATTTATTTAGATGATACTGCAAATGTTCCAAGCAATATTTCTGCGGTTTTAACTTATATCGCTAATGCACAGGCTACACTGGTTTCTCAACCTCCAGGTGCAGATCGTCGTTTTGTTTACGTTAAAAATTTAACTTCTTAAAGATTATTGTGATTTGTTTTTTATTAACAAACACCACAAAACATCAATGCGCGCTATATATACAAATTCTGTATGTAGCAAGTGATTAAGATTTAAAAAGAGTAAAGATAGTCAGTTAGTAACTGGCAAAAGGAGGAGACCGAAAATCCTTAACAGAGTAGGTAAAAATGAAAGTTTTTATTGCTTTTTGATTTATAAAAGCATTATTCATTATGGCTAATTGGTTTGCTTACAATGGAGTTGGAGATCCCACTCTACCTGGTAGTTATTACAAAATGGCAGTCAATCCAAACTGTCTTACAGGCGGTAGCATTATTTGTGCTATTTATTTAGATGATAGTGCAAATGTTCCAAGCAGTGTTTCTGCGGTTTTAACTTATATCGCTAATGCACAAGCTACGCTGGTCTCTCAACCTGCTGATGGATTCCAACGCTTTGTTTACGTTAAAGATCTGTAGTAATTAACGATTGTATTTATTAAAATCGAACTCCCGGGAAATTACCTTTCCCGGGTTTATTGTTTTTATACAAAAAATACATAATTTTATTCATGACCTCCTATCATTCATTTTCAGACTTCGAGTTAACCACTTTATTAAAAAAGGGCGACCTAATCGCTTTTAATGAAATATATGGGCGGTTTCAAGGTCTATTATATATCTATGCCTGCAAAATTGTTAAAAACAACGATGATGCGGAAGATATAGTGCAAGAGGTTTTTTTGTATCTATGGGATAAAAGATTTACCATTACCATTAATAATTCAATCTCCGTTTACCTATATAAAGCTGTACAATATAAATTCATGAATTTGCTGGATCATAAAAAAGTAAGGTCCGACTACAATGAGTCATTAAATAAATTTATTGATCAAGGTGAATTTATTACAGACTTTCACATTAGACAAAAAGAATTTAGCAAAATAATTGAACAGGAAATAGCCGCTTTACCTGAAAAAATGCGGGAAATCTTTGAGCTGAGTAGAAAAGCTAATTTATCAAGAAAGGAAATAGCAGAAAAACTAAACCTCTCGGAAAAAACAGTTAAAAATCAAATCAACAATGCATTAAAGATATTAAGAAGTAGATTGACCCTTTTCGCGTTCTTACTGTTATTACTCAATAAATAATTTTTTTTTTTTCATCTGGGCCTTTATACCATTTAAACTTACTTAGTTATATAAAGGGGGTTTAATGAAAAAATATAAGCCAGAAGAACTAATTCATAATTATCTAAATGGTACTGCTTCAAACGAAGAACGTATTATCGTGGAAAGTTGGCATATTCAAGATATAAAAGACAGCGAATACCTTCCTTCCAAAGAACATATTACGGATGCTCATAAAAGAATTTGGGACAAAATAGACTCCCGAATTCATAGAGATCAGCGTAAAGTGGTCTCCAAAAAACTACGGTCAAGAGTTGCAATTGCAGCATCCTTAGTTCTTATCAGTTCGATCGTAACATATAATTATTTAAAACCGCTTCCAAAATCATCAGATCACATTATCATACAAAATGATGTCCTAGCAGGTGGGAATAGGGCAATTCTTACTTTAAATAATGGCCAAAGAATTATTCTGAACCAAACTAGTAAAGAATTGATAGCTGTTCAAGGGGGAATAAGCATTAGAAAATCAAATGGTTTACTAATTTACGATCTACACAAAAAAAATAGTACATATAATAGTACAAGTATAAACAGACTGGAAACACCAAGAGGAGGTAAATACCAGATTCTCTTGCCTGATGGAACCAAAGTATGGTTAAACTCGGCTTCAATTCTAACTTATCCGAATTCATTTAAAGGTTCAGAACGAAAGGTAAGCCTGAAAGGCGAGGCTTATTTTGAAGTGGCAAGAGATAAGAAGAGGACCTTTAAAGTAGTCTGCGAAAGCCAAACAATAGAAGTCCTCGGTACCCATTTCAACATTAAATCTTACGAGGATGAATATCAAACCCAAACTACATTAGCAAAAGGAAAGGTTAAAATCTTAAAAGGACTACAATATAAAATACTAAAGCCAGGACAAGCCGCATTTACTTCTAAAAATTCAAAAACTATTCAAATTGAGAGTACTGACCTGGAAAAAGATCTTGCATGGAAAAATAATGAATTCATTTTTAATGGAGATGACTTGATGAGCATCATGAGAGAAGTATCTAGATGGTACGATGTAAAAGTTATTTACAAAGGGGATTTTAATGAACAAAAATATTTTGGAGTAGTATCCAGATCAAAAAACATATCAGAAGTACTAAAAATGCTCCAACTCACTGGTAAAATCAATTTCAAAATAGAAGGAAGGAGGATTACACTTATGAATTAACTATACCTTATTTATCATAAAGCATAAAAAAACCGGAGGTGTCTACCCCCCGGCAAAATTCGGCTTTAATCAAGAAAATCAACTTAACCACTGCCTGGTACCCGTCGGTTCATGGACAATAATAGTACCTGGCATAAAACCAAACGTACCAAATGTATGAAATTTAATTCAAAATTATCATATAGGCAATCCACCTATATGACTAAATTTCTGTTCGTTATGAAACTGATTATTGTTTTAATGACTACAGTATTTCTTCAGATCAGCCTCGCATCAGAAGCTCAAAAAGTAACTTTATCTGAAAAAAACGCTTCCTTGGAAAGTATTTTCAAAAAAATAAGAACTCAAACCGGTTATGATTTTTTTGGAGATATAAATTTGCTAAAAAATGCTAAAAAAGTTAACATTAATGTAAACAATGTATCTCTGGAACAGGCCTTAGCAAATTGCCTTAAAGATCAGAATTTAACTTATGTGATCAGTAGCAAAATAATTGTCATAAGGCAGGGAGTACAAAACCAGTCCAACCTGGATGCTGTTTTGGCTCAGGACGTAACGATTTATGGAAAAGTACTAGATGAAGAAAATAAGCCATTGGTTGGAGCCACAGTGACCATAAAGAAGACAAATAAATCTACTAAAACAAATAAAGATGGTGTATTTAGCCTGCAAGTAGCCCCTAATGATGTCATCATTTTTTCATATGTTGGCTATGAAAGTCAGGAAGTTAAAGTTGTCAATATAAAAGAAAGTGTTCCATTCATAATTACGCTTCAATCAAGTACTGCCAAGCTAAAACAGGTAGAAGTTGTAAATACAGGTTACCAAATTTTACCAAAAGAAAGAGCTACAGGTTCATTCCAAACGATTACAGCTAAACAACTGGAACACAGCACTAGTCCAAACCTCTTAAGAAGATTAGAGGGCATTACTACCGGTCTCGACTTTAACAATAATTTACCACAAAATCCTACTAATTCTTCTAAATTTAGAGTACCTACACTAAGTGCGTTAACTATTCGGGGGAAAAACAATCTAAATCCTGCTCCTAGCACTGACCCAAATGTCGTAAGTGGACAACCATTAGTCGTAATTGATGGAATACCTAGTCCATATTCTATAGATAAACTAAATCCAAATGATGTCGAAAGTGTTAATATTCTGCAAGATGCTGCTTCCGCTTCTATCTGGGGATCTAGAGCTGCCAATGGAGTAATTGTCGTGACAACAAAAAAAGGACGTTTTCAAACACCGACCTCTATTTCCTTCGATGCCAATTTAGCAATTAGCGATAAAATGGATCTTTTTTATCGGAAAGTGATGAGTACATCAGATTTTATTGATGCGCAATTGGCACAACTGAATTACAATTTTAGTATAGATGGACAAACTGTTCCTGATCCACAAATACCTAATCAGCCGGATTATACTATTGCTCAATCTGCCATTTCACCAGTTGCTGAAATATGGAATTCATGGAAAAGAAATAAAATCACTGATGCACAGTATAAAAATCAAATTGATGCCTTACGAAACAATGACATTAGAAATGATTATTCAAAATACTTTCTACGAAATGCGGTTGCTCAAAACTATAATCTAAGCGCTTCTGGAGGTATCAAAAATTATGCCTATCGTTTATCAGGCAACTACGGCAAAACACTAAACAATACCCAACAGTCTGATGCTAATCGAATGTCTATCATTTACAATGCTTCTCTGAAGCCTGTTAAGAATATGAGTTTAGATGCCAGCATTAATTATAACCAGCAAAACCAAAATGAGCAAGGTGGTGGGGCACTTGCTATAACAGGAGATGGCCTTTATCCTTATTCTAGATTAGTAGACGATGCCGGAAACCCAATTGCTGTACCTAAATCATATAGGAAAGCCTTTCTAGATTCTTTAACCAAAAAATATGGAGACAAAGTACTGGATATGTCTTTTAAACCACTTGAAGATATGAAACAAGGCTATTTGAGGACTAAAAACCAGCTCATGAATATCAATTTGAGTGCTGCTTATCAATTCAGTCCTGTTATTTCAGCTTCCATCACTTACAACAATGCCTGGGGACTAAATGAACAAAACCAACTCAGAGGACAAAAATCCTTTTACATGAGGGAGCTCATCAATAGATTCACAGATCCAAGTACTTTGGCAAGAGTAATTCCCTTAGGCGGTTTTTACATACCTAGTAATGGAAAATCGAACAATCAGACCTTACGGGCTCAGGTAAGTGCAAATAAAATATGGGGAGATAAACATGAACTCAATGCCATTGCTGGAGTTGAAGGATCTCAAAATTACAGTAACCTAACTACCAACTGGTTGTATGGATACAATGAACAATCAAAAAATGTGAATAATGCTTTACCCTTTGGTGTTTCTATTCCATTTCTATTTATAGACCCAAGTGTTGGAACAGTAGGAGGTATTATCCCATATGTATCAAATTATTCTGATTTTCGAGTACGCGCTTTTAGTTTATATTCCAATGCAGCGTATACCTACGATAAACGCTACACCCTATCCGCTAGTATAAGAAATGATTACTCTAGTATATTTGGAGAGGGTACTAACAACCATGGTGCACTCTATTTTTCAGTTGGTGGAAAATGGGACATCAGCAAAGAGAAGTTTTATAGTTTATCCTGGCTTCCTTCCTTAGGACTAAAAGCTACATTTGGTTATAATGGCAATCAAAATGCATCTGTAAGTCCTCGCCCATTAGTTACCTATTCTCCCCCTGCTTTTGTTGGCTACAGATTACCTTATGCTTCAGTGACTGGTGCCACCAATCGAGATTTAAGACCCGAAAAAGCTGCGTTTTTAAATCTCGCCCTTAACTTTGCAACCAAAAACAACCGAATTATAGGTAATCTGGAATACTACATCAGAAAAACTACAGATCTAATTACTAATACTTCTTTAGATCCAAGTACTGGCTTTTCAACCCTATTCTATAATGCTGCTGATTTAAGGAGTACCGGAGTAGATTTCAGTTTGAACACTTTAAATCTTCAGCTCAAAGAATTTAGTTGGAGAAGTACCTTCCTCATGAGCTACAACCGGGTTAAAGTGACTGACTTATTCACGGACAAACCAAACACGGCAGGACAACAAATTTCTAATAATCCACCATTCAATAAAGGTGCAGATCTTTCCAGACTATACGCTTACAGATGGGCTGGATTAGATCCACAAACAGGTGATCCAATGGGTTATGTGGATGGTCAAGCAGTGAGAGTAACAGGTGACCTTAACGTTTACAACAAGATTTACAATGCACCGATATCAACTGCTCACTATTTTGGTTCTGCTGTTCCTGTTTATTATGGCTCTTTCATCAATACGTTTAGTTACGGCAATTTTTCAGCCTCCCTTAATTTCATGTATAAACTCGGTTACTATTTCCGAAGATCACCTTATGATGTATTAAGATATTCTCAATTGCTCAATACCAACATGATCCAAGGTGAAGAATATGCACGTCGCTGGAAAAATCCAGGAGATGAAAAATTCACTAATGTTCCTTCAATGATCTTCCCTATTTCTCCAGGTGGAATTACAGATAACAGAGACAGCTTTTACTACAATTCTGAAATAAATGTACTTAAAGGAGATCATGTACGTCTTCAGGAGATTAATTTATCATATACACTAAAAAGTATTTGGGCGATAAAAAGTCCGAGGATTTATGCTAATGTAAACAATTTAGGGATCGTATGGAGAGCAAACAAATTGGGAATTGATCCAGATATCAATGATTACCCAAATCCACGAACTTATAGTATTGGTTTAAGTGCAAGTTTTTAAACAAAAACACCTAGAAAAATGAAAATCTTTAAAATATTCTTCCCCATATTATTGCTCAGCATATGTATGGTTTCTTGTCAAAAATTTCTAGACATCAAAAAGAGCAATGATCAATCGTTTATGAGTACTGCTAGTGATTGCCAGTTGCTACTCGATAATTACGAAAAAATGAACACAAATTATCCTACAGACGCTGAGGTTTCTGCGGATGATTATTTTATCAGTTCAGTAAGTGCCCAGCTCTCTAGTATTCCACAAGAGGAAAAGGATTTGTACAACTGGAATACCAATGCCCAAAGAATTTCTGCCTCACCAAATTGGGTAAATCCGTATAATGTGGTCAACAATGCCAACCTGGTTCTACAAACGCTGGACAAATTAAAGGGTGGAAATGATGATCCTGCGTTATTAAATGCGTTAAGAGGGGCGGCATTATTTTACAGAGCTTATTGCTTTTGGACAGTTGCACAAATGTATGCCAAACCATATTCAACCAACACTGCAAATCAAGACCCCGGAATTCCATTAAGACTTGATCCAGATATCAATGGTAAGTCTACTCGTGGTACCGTGCAAGAAACTTATAACCGAATCATACAGGATTTAAAAGAAGCACTTAGCTTATTACCAAATACATCAGCCTATACCACCAGGCCAAATAAAATTGCCGCTTATGCCATGTTAGCACGTACTTACTTGTCTATGCAAGATTATCCAAATGCTTTAATTAATGCCAATGCAGCCTTAGAGATAAAAAAAGACTTATTGGACTATAACACTATAAGTAAATCCTCGCCTGTTCCTTTTGCGCGTTTTAATAAAGAAGTTATATTCCATACTATTAGCAGATATAGTGCCAATGCAGTTGGTGCGATATTAGTTATAGGAAATGTACTACCAAATAGTTGCATAGCTAGAATAAATCCGGACTTAGTAGATTCTTATGCTACCAATGATTTAAGACGCTCCATATTTTTGAAAGAAAATAGCATCAGTGTCAGTTTAGACAATGGAAGCGGAGGAAAAACACCTGTAACCTTTCCAGATGGAACTTTCAGGTTCTCTGGAAATTACGAACCCTTTGTACTCCCCACTTTCTTTACTGGTCTTGCAGTAGATGAAATATTACTGATCCGTTCAGAATGCTATGCAAGAGCTGGTAATATTGCCTTAGCTGCCAATGACCTCAATTACTTGTTGACTACACGCTATGCCACCAATTCATATGTAAACATGAGTGCTCAAACTCCACCTGATGTCGCATTGAACACTATACTTACGGAAAGAAGAAAAGAACTATTGATGAGAGGATTAAGGTGGAGTGATTTACGCAGACTTAACAAAGCTGCAATCAGAAAGACTAAGGATGTCACCTTTACAGGAACAACTACTACTCCAGTAAAAGTGGAAAATATCAGCACCTCAACATTACCTGCCAATGATCCAAGATTCACTCTATTAATTCCAAAAGAAGTGATGGACAACAGCAGTATACCACAAAATAATAGATAAAACAGATCATGATTACAAGTTACAAATGGACAATATTTGCTGGCCTAATTCTGTTCAGGTTATCAGGTTATTCTCAAGATACAAAGGGTGCTCCAAGCGAGCATCCTTTAAGTCAATTTGATGGCCAAAAACCTGTATTCAAATTAAAAGGAGAGCAATTAATTAATAAAAATCGACATCTGAGTTTTTATGCTCTTACAGGATATCGTGATGGCGTGGAACCCATTACTTCTGCGTACAACCTAAATTTCTTAGCCCAAAAAGATTCAATACAAGGAACACATCGAATAAAAATGTATAACCTTTCCATTACAGATATGCTTACCTACGGTCTAACAAAATCAGATGAAGTAATTCTGGAAGTAAAGGATCCATCCAAATATAGATATGATCCAAAATATGGCAATAAAAAGGAGTGGCTTCGCAAAAATGCCCATTGTTATGAAATCTTACTGCCAGAAAACGTATTGAAAGACATGGACCTGGTCCGTAACCATTTGAGCTATTTATTTAATGTAAAATGTGGTTATCAAAAACGTCTGATCAAAACCATAATGCATAAAAATGGAGTCAGTCAGGAAAGTAAGATAGAAAAAGAGGTTTTTGTCATCACCGAAATTAAATAAATTATGAAAAGATACTTTCTTTTAATCATTTCTACTCTTTTTGTTCAACAACTAAACGCACAAAATAGTTTGAATATTGGAGATTCCTTACCTGTTTTCCACATTCAAAAGTTGATTAATCCTGATCAGAAAAACATCAGTATAACCAACTTTAACAACAACCTACTGATCATCGATTTTTGGTCCATCTACTGTTCAGGCTGTGTAGCTGCATTACCCAAGATGCAGCAGCTACAAGAGGAGTTTGGCAATAAAATTAGAATTCTACCTGCTACAAATGAACCTGAAAAATTGGTGAAAGCATTTTGGGAAAAGAATAAACTAACTAAAAATCTTTCACTGCCTTCCGTAGTCGAAGATACTTTACTCCATAAATATTTCAAACACCTTGGCGTACCTCATGAGGTTTGGATCTTTAAAAATAAGGTAATCGCGATTACCGATGGAGAATATGTAAATGCGGTTAATGTAAAAAAGGTTTTGGATGGCGAAGAGATCAATTGGCCTATTAAATATGATTTCGATCAATTTGATGCTACAAAAAATCCACTGTTTCAGATTGATGATCGTCAAATCAACCTTAAAACTACCCCCATACAATATGCTGCAATAAGCGACTACAACGATAGTATAAACAGTAAGGATGGCTTAAGTGGTGGATCAGGCATTATAAGAAATAAAGCAAAAAAAACGGTAAGGACATTCTTTTTAAATACTCCAATATACTCTCTATACTATTTAAATCTAAATAAAATCACAAAGTATGGAACATTAAATACACCCAGTAAATCTGGATCCGGTCCAAACGAAATTTTGTGGGAAGTCAAAGATCCGAATAAGTATAAATACCTAGCAGGCGCTGTATATCAAGCTGACTGGATCAGAAAAAATGGAATCTGTTTCGAATCTTGCTATCCGGATACCGGACAGGACGATCTAGAAATTGCCAGATCTGTTCTAAAAGATTTAGATCATTTGTTAGGTTTAAAGGTGGGTTGGGAAAAAAGAAAAGAAAAAGTATACTTCCTCCGTAGAGTTAACAAGAATATCCCCTTACTTACAAAAGGTCCATTAAGCGATTCGGAGAGCACAATGAGTACTATAGGAAACTTACATAAACTCCGAGACACACCATTATCGACTTTAGTTTATAGAATGAATCATGAAGCTGAAAATCCCTATATTTTTGATCAATCAGGGTATTCAGGTAAAGTAGATCTCCTCTTACAATTCAATTCATGGACTGATCTGCCTGCTATAAAAAAAGCACTTCAAGCCTATGGATTGGATTTAATAGAAGAAAATCAAATAGTAGATAAACTCGTTTTTAAAGAAATCAACAACTAAACCATAAAAAAATGAAAAAAATGAAACTAACCTATTTATTGATGACAATTTTAGCATTCAGTAGTTGTAAAAAAATGATGAATGTAGCGCCCACAGTGGAAAAAGAATTGGTAGTCACTGCATTTGTAGGCGCAAATGCTCCGGCCTTCCAAGATGGTGTAGGTGAAAGCACTGCATTTGCCCGACCTAACTCAATAGCGATAGATGCTGCCGGAAATATCTTTGTTGCCGATCGATCTAATGCGAGAGTTAGAAAAGTAACTCCAGCTGGAGAAGTCAGTACATTTGTAGGTTCTGGAATTGGTGGTTACCAAGACGGAACGGGAATCGCTGCAAAAATCGAAACTGGAAATAATGCAATAACTATTGATGCGCAAAATAATCTTTACCTAGCAGACCAAAAAAACACATGTATCCGGAAGATCACACCAGCAGGAGTTGTTAGTACACTTGTTGGAGCACCTGGACGGAGTAATATTGATGGCCCAATTAATATAGCTGGTGTTGACTTCACAGATCAACCAGACATAACTATTGACGCCTCAAACAACATTTATTTTCTTGATAGAAAAGGTATTAGAAAAATAAGTGCAGATGGGATTGTCAGTACAATTGTAAAAACTGGAAATTCTACTTTCACGGGACCTATTGCAACCGCAGTTATTGCTAATCCACTAAATATCTGCACAGATAAAGCCGGAAACATTTATGTATCGGCTCAAGGATTTAACGATAATTCAATTGTTAAAGTAAGTACTGATGGAATAGTTAGTATTTACGCAGGGGCTCCAGCATCAGGGTTCGGTTACAATATAGGTCTTGCTGTAACTGCACAATTCAATAATACAAGAGGCATGAGTGCTGATAAGGAAGGAAATATCTATGTAGTAGACAATAACCATGTCATTGTAAAGATTACTACAGATGGCTTTGTTAGACTAGTAGCAGGAGTTCCATATAAGGGTGGTGCAGTACCTTTTGTTCCTGGCACAGCAACAAAAGCTGTATTTTCGGATCTGGTAGATGTTGCTGTTGCACCAGATGGGACTATTTATGCATCAGAATACATCGCAAGCTCCATTCGTAAAATTGCACTTGTAGACAAGCCAACCACCCCTCCTACCCAAACCGAAATAGACAAAGCCAACTGGAATAAACCAACCAACTGGAAATAAAACTAAAACCAACCACTACATAAACTCAACAAAATGAAAAAAACAATACTTACCATACTTGTTTGCGCCGTATCTGCATTATCAGTAAACGCGCAAACAACTACAACAATGACAACCAACAAAAAAGACACCACTGCCTACCAAATGAAAAACGAATTCAGGATCAGCATCGGCCTCGACGAAGGAATACCGACCGCTTACGTATCCAAATTCTCCTCATTCGTTATGGGTGCTTCTTTACAAGGAGAATACATGGCTCTTAAAGAACTGGGTGTTACCCTAAGTGCCAACTACCTTTACTACCTGGGTAAAGACGGCGGAGACGGCCTATCCATGTTACCGGCAATGGCTGGTGTAAACTATTACATCACGCCAAAAATTTTCCTTTCCGCTCAAGCAGGCGCAGCCTGGTACATCGGTAAAGATAGCGACAACAGCACTTATTTCAGCTATGCACAAGGGATTGGTTACCAACCTTCAAAGCGTATCAGCTTATTAGCGAAATATGAAGGAATCAATGTTGGTCCATCTAAGACCTACTCCTTTGCTGGACTACGTGTTGCCTACAAATTTTACAAAAGAAAATAAGCAATATTGAAGTCTCTCCCGGAGCAAAGCCATTAAAGCCTAGCTTCGGTAATTTTGAAATACTGAATAAAAATGGTTCTGTATGTGGCGATATTTTTTCCTTAAGCCTTGCAAAAAATAAGCAAAATTGAACCGACGAACTTGTCACGTCTGCTTATAGTTGCAATTAAAAATCGCCGCTACATGAACTAATAATCTGAGGAAATGAAAAATGGTGTCTAAGTCAATCTCGTTTCCAGGAGTATATCCGGGACAAAGCTTTCCGCAAGGCAGAGTCCCGGTAACTCCAAAAAATTGGTTCTGTGCATGGCGATATTTTTATGTGCGGGTTTCTAACTATATAAACTGAATTGAACCGACGAAATAGTCAAGGTCGCTTATAGTTGCTATTAAAAATTCGCCACCACATGAACCATTAATGAATTAGAAAATGAACAATGAGTATTAAGTTTTCAAGTTCGCTTTCATAGAGGATAACCGGAACGAGGCTTCCCTCAGGGCCAAGTTCCGGTAACTCTAAAATAGTACCACAAACAGCATTAAAAAAAATCATCTTAGAGCAAACCCGGGGCGAGGTAATTCAGTAAGGGCCGAACCCCGGTAACTCTAAGTATTCAAATAATTATTTTTCTAACCACCTAAAGAAATTCATATAAATATGAATCAACATCCCCTAATTGTCAGCGCAACATTCAAATGCGAGGATAATATCATGAAAAGGATGTGGACTACTGGATATAAGGGTATTCAGCAGTTAGCTTCCAAAATCTGCTATGACGCAGCTTACTTTGAGCAACTTCCATACACTGGTGATACCAGAATACAGGCATTGCAAGCCTTGTACCTCTCCGGCGATGACAAGCTCATCAAAAAGGCCATTATGGATTTTTACAATTCAAAAACACCGGAATACATGACAAACACCCGCACATTGGGCGGGCGACTAAAAATTATCCCAACCTTTTCTCTCTACTGGATTTGTATGATCTATGATTATTGGATGCACAGAAACGATGACGCATTTATCGAGATACTCCTCCCTTCTATCCATGGGATTTTAGATTGGTACGAAAGGCAACTCATGGGAGATCAGGAAATGTTAGGTGCCATAAAATGGTGGAATTTTGTAGACTGGGATAAATACAACGGCTGGGGAATTTCTCCTGATCCGGAAAATGGTAAATCTGCAATCATGTCTTTCCAATATGCTTATACTTTAAAACTCGCAGCCAAACTATTCAACGCCTATGGTGATCCTGATTGCGCTAAAAAGTATAATATCCTGGCGGACGAAATTAGCAGAGATACCCTCAGATTATGTTTTAATGAAGAGCAATTCTTAATTGCCGATAATCCTGACCAGAATTCCTTTAGTCAATACACCAATATATGGGCAATTTTAAGTGGTGCCGTAGAAGATAAAAAAGCAATTGAAATCATGTACCACCTGCTTTACAACCGTCAAATCATTCAGGTTTCCAATTTTTATAAGTTCTACCTCAACCAAGCTTTAAAAATAGTGAACATGGCAGATCAATATCAAAGACAACTTGCTTCATGGCAACGCTTGCGTAATATGGATTTCAAGCCCGACGTTGATCCTACTGAGCCCATACTGGCAGAACGTAACGGCTGGAGCAAATTTCCAAATTACGAATTCCTGGCTACCATTTGCGGCATCACCTCGGCTGCACCTGGATTTAATAAAATAATGATTAAACCAGCTCTAGGTGATTTAACCAATATAGAGGCTAGTATGCCTCATCCAAATGGCACAATTAATATCAGACTAATGAAAACTAGTAAAGAAAGTATCACTGCAGAAATAACCCTTCCCCCAGAAACAGAAGGCTTTTTTATTTGGAGCAAGAAAGTATATAACCTAAAAAGTGGATTTCAACGATTAGTATCTATAGTCTTTAACGGCTCCTTATCATGATAAATCGGTATCGACCATTCGTCTCCTGCATCATGATCGCAGGTAATAATCTACAAATGATTAGAAATAGCATCAGTTATTTTATAGATCAGAACTACGCTTATAAAGAATTAATTATTATTGATGATGGTGGTACCTGCTTAAAAAACAAAATACAAACTCATCCAAATGTGCTGTATTTCCAACTGGACAAAGCTGCTTCCAATGCATCAAAAAGGAATTTCGGCATTGAGCAGTCTCAGGGCGAAATCATCATGCATTGGGATGATCAGGACTGGTATGCCTCAGATTGGATTCGTCGCCAAAGTAATGCATTGCTGTTTAGCCAAATCCACATCAGTGGACTAAATATAGAGTCAAAGGAAAGGTCTCAAGAAAGTTATTACCAACGGTTATATGGTCAATCCAAAGTACAAATTTACTCCATGGTGACCTCCACACTTTGCTACCTCCGATCTTTTTGGGATAAATATCCGATCAAAGATATATTAACCATGGAAGATGCCGACTTCGTCAGGAATTCAGGTGGCTTAGTTTATTGCCATACTTATTCCGCAGGATACCTGGAGTCATTTCATGGAGCTGATAAAAATAGCTCGCTTGAAAATCCGGAGGAGAGGATGAAAATGATCCACTCTAGAAAAGAAAACCCGCAGCCTTATCAAAAACCTGCGATTAAAGTCCCCAATGAATATTCCTGGGTAATCCCAGTTTCCTGTATTTTATGCAGCCATAATGGAGAACAACACCTCCCGAATGCCATTGGAAACTTAATGCATCAGGACTATTTAGATGTGGAACTGCTCATTGTAGAAGCTGGCCCGGGTGTATGTTTAGAAATGATTCCGTACCACAGCAATATCAGCTACATTCCTTATGCACCTTCCGCCACTATCGGAGAAATGAAAAATATGGCTTGTGAAAAAGCGAATGGGCAAATCATCATGCACTGGGATGAGCAAGATACCTATTCTTATGATTGGGTGACGCATCAGGTTACCGCATTGCTTAGTTTGGGAGCTGACGCTTCCGGACTAGACAAATTTATCGTTCATAAAAACAACACCGAAAAAACTTTAATGGTCAAAGATCCCATCCATACCAAAGGTTGGGTATATAGTCCTACGCTTGTTTATTGGAAAAAACTATGGAAAACGTTCAAATTTAGCGCTTTACAAATGGGTGAAGACGATGAATTCCTCCACAGATCAAAGGCTTATGTATCCCCACATGATTACACCAATGGTTTTATTGCTAATATCACTGAAAGCAGCCAAAGTCATTTATAACGTTCAACATCCCTCCCACGCTCTCCTTCCTCCAAAGCTGCACCCTGTGCAGCTTTTCTTGTATTTGCTTCGTTGTTAACACTGAACAAAAAACTGTAAAACAAGCCGTAATCATGCTGTAAACCCCGCACAATCTACCTTCAGGCCCAAATTAGCAGCATTTGTTTTGGTAATTTAGTGTGGTAATCTTTCGCAGATTTCATTGTATTTATTTTCTACATCCGTATTTTTTAATCATCCGAATCATAATCACATGGAAAATGAACGTTTTTTTAAAGCGCTGTCCCGCCAGCGAAATCCAACACATGAACTCAAAACACATTTTAACAGAATGCTCAAAAGAGAAGTTCATCAAAGCCATACCAGGATCTTAGACGCCGGAGAAGTTTGCAATAAGATGTGGTTTATTGTAGAGGGTTCCGCCATGGCTTATGTTGCTAAAAAGGGAAAGAAAGTTCCCTATTGGTTCTGGAATGAAAATGAAGTCATGGTGCCTGTACATAGTTTTTTTAAACAGGTTCCTACAGATGGATACATAGAAGTAATGGAGAAAAGCACCCTTCTCAGCATCTCCTATCAGGGAGTAAGGACACTCATAGAAAAATTTCCTGATTTCAATTTTCTCTTGATGGACCTGATGGAAGATTTTCAATATTCCGCAGAGAAGCGGATTTGCAGCCTCACCTCTAATGAACCCAGCGAACGCTATGAATTGCTCCTGAAAGAATCCACGTTTATCGCCAGAAAAGCACCTGTAGAAGCCATCGCTTTCTACATAGGAGTGTCCAGAAAAACGTTAAACAGGATCCGAACTAAAAGATAAATATTTGAATTTGGGTCATTTGACCCTCCTTCCTAAGACAAACCCGATGTAACTTTAATTCAGCATTTTAACATTAAAAAACCGACGAAACTTATGAACACTTATCCATTTGTTATTATTATCAGCGTCATCCTCATCATCATGTGGGCCTATGCTGCCATTTCAAAACTGATAGAACTGGAGCAATTCAAGCAATCACTCGCTACCCAGGTTTTTCCAGCATGGATAGGGAAGATTTTAGTATGGGTATTGCCAATTGTGGAGTTAGGGATTGTCGCTTTATTACTGTTTAAAAACACACAAATCATCGGAATGTATGCTTCCTTTGCCATGATGCTGCTCTTCACCCTATATGTAGGTGGTGCTGTATATAATATTTATGAACGTCACCCTTGTGCCTGCGGCGGATTATTTGCCAAGCTGGGATGGAAAAAGCATTTTAGGGTAAATGTATTTTTTACGCTATTATCAATTATTGGAGTCTTGCTTTTGGAGAATAATAACCAGTTCATGTAAAGGTGCCGCCGGAAAATCAACTGATGAACCGGCGCCCTTTATTTTTAATTAATGATCATGACCATCCGCTTCAACAGGATGCAGTTCAAATTTCAAGTCCAATTCGTTCGCTCCGGAAAACTTAAGCGCAAAACCAGGTTCATTCCAGTCTGCAGCAGTAATTCCAGCTTTTACACCTGAATTCAAATGGCGCAATACATACCGAAATGTAAATCCTGCAGAAGCCTCATCTACGGTGAGATATCCAGTTACCCCAACATTTATCTTCTTATTGTCTTTGTCGCGGTCTGCATAGGCATAAGTCAAAATTCCTGTCGGAGCACCCAAAATAAAGGCCTGATGCAGCTCATGCTGATCTAAAAATCTTTGCTGCAGTTCCTTACCAGCAGCATCAAATGACCGTAAACTCAATTTATATGTTTTTCCTTCCTGCAAATGGGCATGTGTCCCTGCAGGAGGCAATCCTTTACTATCAAATGTAATCACCAATGGCTTTGCAGCAGCTATGGTATTGTAATGAAAATGATCTCCATGTGCTTCCCGCTCTACTTCTAAAAAAGTAAGCTCTGATTTTCCTTTTTCCTCTTCCGGTGATTCAGGTTGAGGATCTTTCTTACAGGCGTTAAAAGTTAACGCAATCAGCGCGACTAAAATGGCTAGGGAATACTGACGTAATTTGTTCATGGTTGTTTTTGTTAAGTATTAAAATTTGTAAGCTATTGATGTTCCTGGCCAGGTTTCTCATCTTATTGCAATCATGTTGCAAATATATCTCAATAAATTACAAATGCAACTATATTGCTTTTATATTTGTAACCTTAATATTTATAACATGATCAAAGCCCCTAACAAAAAAACACTATTGAACTCTGCCCATTTAGACCAGTTTGGCATCACCGCCTCTGTCGCCTGCGCCATTCATTGCGCCGCCCTCCCCTTCCTCATCACTTTTTTGCCGCTCTGGGGTTTGAGTTTCCTTGCTCAGCCATGGGTCGAATTCAGTATGATTGGCTTATCGCTTTTGATTGGCACCTGGTCTTTGGCACATTCCTATCCTAAGCACAAAAGAATCATTCCTATCCTGGTATTAATTATTGGATTTATGCTGATCGGAACCGGACATTACAGTTTTCATTTTTTAGAAGCTGTATTGATTCCTTTAGGGGGATTCAGTATCGCACTCGCACACTTTCTCAATTGGAAATATACACGAAACTGCACCCATCAATCCTAACCTTCATGCAGTAGCAAATACTTTACAACCAAAGCACTTGCAATCTTATGGCATTTACTACTTTTGTAACTACACAAAAATGAACAGAAAACTAATATTCGGCGTATTTTTACTCTTTGTGAGTATGATCAATCCAGGCTGCAATCACCCGCATCCAAATGGAAAACAGCTCTACTTAAAGTATTTAAAAAGTCGCGTAATAAATACCAAACATTTATGATCTCTTTAAACTCTGTAGCTCATCAATATACCCCTCAGCAAGACATTCGTTTTGAGGATTGGGAAATCGATGCCGGATCCCAATGGCTGCTTCTTGGAGCATCAGGAAGTGGCAAATCAACCTTACTTCACATCCTGACGGGAATTTTGAAACCTGCACAAGGTAAGGTAACCATCAAAGGAACTTCCATCTATGACCTATCTGCTAAAGAACTAGACCAGTTTAGAGGCCGGAACATCGGGATCATTTTTCAACGTCCACACTTGATTAAAAGCCTGAGTATTTCAGAAAATTTAATCATAGCTCAAAGTTTTGCGAATTTACCTACAGATCTGAAAAGAGTAAATGAAGTGTTAGAAGCTTTAGGCATTGCCGATAAGAAAAACTCGTATCCTGATCAATTGAGTCAAGGACAGTTACAGCGGGTATCCATTGCCCGGGCAGTGATCAATAAACCTGCTTTGCTAATTGCTGATGAGCCCACCTCCAGTCTTGACGACAACAATGCGCAGATTGTACTGGAGCTATTGATGCAGCAATCAGGTGCAAATCAGGCCACATTAGTTGTGGCTACGCACGACAAAAGAGTAAAAGACGCGTTTAAAAATACCTACGAACTATCATGAGCCCTATAAAGATCAGCTGGAAGAGCCTATGGTCTAAGCCACTTTCTTCCGCATTAAACATGATGCTCATTGCCTTTGGTACTGGAATATTGACCATATTATTATTAGCATCCCATCAGATTTCACAAAAGCTGGACAACAACTCGAAAGACATTGACCTGGTAGTGGGTGCGAAAGGCAGTCCGCTGCAATTGATTTTGAGCAGTATTTACTATATAGATTTTCCTACCGGAAACATCCCGCTTAAAGCAGCAAAAGAGTTGTCGCGCAGTCCGTTTGTGAAAAGAGCCGTGCCCCTTGCTTTGGGCGACAATTACAATGGAACCCGAATTGTGGGTACAGACAGTAATTTTGTAGCCTTATATCAGTTGAAATTACAAGATGGAAAGTTCTGGAACAATGATTTTGAAGCCACTATAGGCGCTGGAGTAGCAAAAGAGCAGCAGCTGAAAATTGGCGATACCTTTTATGGTGCGCATGGATTAAGCAGTACGAGTGATGTTCATAAAAGCCATCCATATACGGTTTCAGGAATTATGGAATCCCAGGGAAATGTAACAGACAACCTGATTTTAACCAATATTGCCAGTGTATGGAAGATGCACGATGATCATGAAGATGACCATAAAGATGAGGCAGGAGACCAGCATAATGATCATCAGCATGATACTTCAAAACATGTAGACAATGATGACGATAAAGAATTGACTTCTTTACTGATCCAATACCGCTCCCCAATGTCTGTAGCTATTTTCCCTAGAATGGTAAATGAAACTACAAATATGCAGGCAGCCTCACCTGCACAGGAAAGTACCAGACTATTCTCTTTAATTGGGGTTGGTGTAGAAACGCTGCAATGGTTCGCAGTTTTAATCATGCTCATCGCAGCAATCAGCGTGTTCGTGAACCTTTACAATTCATTAAAAGAACGTCAATATGACCTGGCGATCATGCGTACACTAGGTGCTTCCAGAGGAAAACTCTTCCTGATTGTCATCATAGAAGGAGTCATTCTTACCTTTGTGGGTACGATTATTGGGGTAGCACTAGGCCACTTTGCTTTACAATTTATCGGTAATTATCAGGAAAGCAATCAGGCCCGCCTTACCGGAATCATCTTCCTGAAGGAGGAAATATATTTATTTGTTGCTGGCTTGGCGATTGGTATATTTGCGGCTATCATCCCTGCAATACAGGCTTACAAATCCAATATTTCTAAAATATTGTCTAAAAATTAACACTAATACAAAAGAAATGAAACGATTCCTGCTCGCTATTTTACTCTTTACCGGATTTGCGGTAAAAGCCCAGCACAATCCTGATGATCAGATCCTGTCCGACAACTGGGATGTGGTAGGTGGTGTAGACTTTAAGATTGTTAAAGACTCAGAAATGTATGCGGTTTATTCGCCTGAAATTAAAAAACATGCAAATAAAACTTTTGAATTGGAAGGATACATCGTTCCAATTAAGGATGGCATGAAACAAACTAAGTTCATGCTTTCTACCTTGCCAATTAATCAATGTTTTTACTGCGGAAAAAATGGCGTTCCGATCATGGTACTGGTAGAAATGACAGAACCGATTAAGTTCACCTACAAAACAATTGTCGTAAAAGGCACGTTGAAATTAAATACAGGAAATGCAATGGACAACCCACCAATTTCCCTGATCAACGCAAAAACGATATAAGTATGAAACTAGATCCTGTAAATATTTTAAAAGAACACGACCTTAAACATACCAAACAAAGGGTACGTGTGCTGGAAGAAATTGCGCTGGATACGGTAGCAATCTCCCAGCCTGAGCTGGAAAAAAAACTAGGTAAAGAGATCGATCGCGTTACGCTGTATAGAATCCTCAATACCTACGAAGAAAAAGGAATCGTACACCGGATTATGGACCTCAATGGCACCGCAAACTATGCGTTGTGTTCTTCTGCCTGCTCTGAAGACCACCATCATGATGAACATGTGCATTTCAACTGTACCACTTGCGGTAAGATCTATTGCCTTGAAGTAACGGTGCCTAAAATTAAAATGCCGAATGGCTTTACTGCTAAAACAGTCAACACGACAGCTTATGGCACCTGCGAAAAATGCAACGCACTCATGCCAGTGTCCGCATAAAAACAAGAGGCTTTATCCAGCATAAAAAAACCGGAAACTTCCATTCGAAGGTTCCGGTTTTTTATTTTTATCCTGTATTTGAATAGAAATACAGCTTCAAAAAATCTAGGCCCAGGCTTTATACAAAAAGTTCAGCCAGTTCTTATGAAAAATCAGTTCCAGATCTGCGGCCGAATATCCTTTGGCAGCAAACATGGCGACCATCTTTTGCAAGTCGGAGATCGTATCCAGGTCAAAAGGCGATTGCTCTGTTCCAAAAGCGCCATCCAAATCTGATCCGATACCAATATGCCTGGCATTACCTGCCAACTGGCAGATATGATCCGCATGTTCCACTACTTTTTCTAATCCACAGTTCATTCCTTTTGGTGTAGATACTCCTCTTTGCCAATCAGGAACAATCATCCAGGCATCTAAAGCCCCACCAATAACGGCTCCTCTATTGATCAATGCCAGAATCTGCTCATCGCTATATTGTCTGTTGTGGTTTACAAATGTCCGGCAATTGTTATGACTCGCCCAAACCGGTCCAGAGAAATGATCCAGGGCCTGCCAGAACGCATCATCACATAAATGAGTCGCATCCAGAATGAAGTTTAACCGCTCCATTTCCTTTAATAAATCCAAGCCCATCTGCCCCATCTTTCCAGTAGCATCGGTTCCATTTGCATATCTGCCGGGACCATAGTGCGCAGGACCGATAGCTCTTAATCCATATTGATGGGCACGCTCCAGGTAAGAAATGTCGACAATGGAATCTGCCCCCTCTAAGCTTAAAATATAACCGATCGCTTTCTGATCATTTGAAGTCCCGTCATTCCATAGCTCATAATGGCTTTTCAATTGCTGCGCGTTCCTGATCTGAAACAGTTCACCCGCTTCTTCCATCGCTTTATACCAGGCCAGTTGCCCTTGAGTTTGCGCCCAGGCCTGTTCCGGCGAATTCCAGCCAGGAATTAAACTATCAGGTTTCACATATCTCGCAATCTGCGTAGCCACAACAACCCCAATATTTCCTTTCCTAAGTTCCGGAAATGATACAGTAGACTTTTCACGGTCGGGCTTATCCTTCATCCCTTTTTCTAAAGTTCTGATCGTAGTGACTGGCAATCTCAAATCCCTGTTCCATTCCATGGCATTCATGCTAAGGTCCAGGTGGGCATCGATTATAAACATAGGTTCTAATGGTTAAAATAATTCAAAAACTGCTTCTACTTCTACTGGGATATTATCCGGCAAAGAGCCCATTCCTACTGCACTTCTTACGCCAATTCCGTTCTCCTGGCCCCAGACCGCCGCAAATAATTCACTGCAGCCGTTGATAATGTAAGGATGTTTTTCAAAATCTGCAGAGCAATTGACCATTCCCAAAACTTTGATCACTCTTTTCACCACATCAAGACTCCCAAAATTAGTCACAATCGTAGACAACATGGTCAAGCCAACCTGGCGTGCAGCAAGTTTTCCAGCTTCGAGATCCATATCCTCGCCAATCCTTCCTATAATCAGCGACTGATCTGGCTGCACTGGCCCATGACCTGATAAATATAAATATTTACCATCTACTAAAAACGGTTTATAAATCCCCAACGGTTTTGGTGCGGGCGGCAATACGAGTTCTAATTTTAAAAATGCTTCTTGGGCTGATAAATTCATGGTAATTCAGATAATATTTTCAATTAAAATATGCTTATATATAGATAGCAGCGATGGATTAGCTAACCATATCAAATATAGAGTTGTTTTAGAAAAGAACGCGAATTTATTGCAATTATTTTTGCAAAACAAAAAAAATCAAACTACAAACATTACTAAAAGCAAACAAAAAAAAGAATTAACACAATAATTTGCAAAAATTATGCACAAAAAAAAAGAGGGCATCCTATTCAGGATACCCTCTTTCATATCAATTAAGATCTACTAGTGACCTTGGTGACCATCTGCACCGTGTGCATGGCCATGACTTAATTCTTCTTCAGTAGCTTCACGTACAGAAAGGATTTTACCTGCAAAAATCAGGTTTTTACCAGCCATTGGGTGATTCAAATCTACAGAAACAGTAGTTTCGTGGATTGCAGTTACACCAGCTCTGAAATGGTTACCTTGGTTATCTTGCAAAGGAATTACATCACCTACAGCAGGTAATCCAGCTTCTTTGAACATATCGATAGGTAAATCAGCAAAAGCTCCCGGATCTAAATCACCGTAACCATCAGCTGCAGAAAGCTCAAAGCTATACTCATCACCAACATTTAATCCAGCCAAATGCTCTTCAAACTTAGGCAACATCATTCCTGTACCATATAAAAACACAAGCGCATTTTGCTCATCTGCTTTTTCTACGAAAACTTGTTGTCCTTCTTCATTAGTCGTATGCAATTCGTACGTTAATGATACTACTGTATTGGGTTTAATACTCATTATGATGTTATTTTAGTTATCAATTTTAATGTTTCATTACCTGTTTTTATGCCAAATGGCATATCGGCATTATGCCATTTGGCATAATTAGTTGGCAAATATAACCAGATTTTTAATATACCTGCTTTGTTTAATCGTCAGGGAATAGAATCTGATTTAAATCCAACAATTAAAATGCCTTTATTGTTCGATACAGGCGGTTTAAAAATTTCGCCATCGTACTAAATCCAGGACCAACATCATCGAAAAAAATGATGAATTCATTACCTTAAAACAACCTGCGAAAGTGCTTATTAGAATCACTAAGTTTTTGTCTCAGATAAATAACAGAAAAAGCCATAGATGCCCTTATCTTTAACCACAATTAAGAGCCGATAATAACATATATCATGATCAGATTAAACAACGACACCCCATCAGAAGTACTTCAAGAAGTAAAAAAGGGAGATTTAGTAACCGATACATTTAGCAAAACCGGCCTTGTAGAAGAGATAGAAACCTCTGATGATGGCTTATACAGGATTTATACTTTCCATCTAGTTACTGGCAGAACTATTACCATCAAAAAGTAATTCCTATTCGCTAAATGAACAATATCCTGCTGAAAATAGAGTTGATTCTGGGGTACATAAAGGTTATTCTTGCGAGCCTGCTAGCTTTTCCAACTGCAACTTCTCTCTAGGATTTTCAAAAGGCGTCATGACCAGATTCTGTGTATGTAAAATACCCAAATACCCCTCCGTATAATCATGTGCAAACACTTTAGCACCGCTGTTCAACACAAAGTCATTGTCTTCTCCAGTCTGAAAACTTCCAAACGGATGTTCTAGCCAAAATGACTTATTATAAGCCATAGTAGCACCATAAACCCATGGAGCCGCATTTTTATCGTCTATAAAAGTTTCTCGTTTCCTCAATGCCGGAGCATAAAAATTCACTTGATTTAAGCCGCAAATATCCGCTCCGGAACTTTGCAAAGCAGTAACCTGCTTCGTTACCCAGTCTTCCGCATACCAATCATCATCGTCCCAATGCACAATAATTTCTCCTTTTGCATGCTGACAAGCCAAATTTCTGAGTAAGCCAATCGTATGTAAAGGTGCTACCTTAAAATACCTTAGCCTATTTCTATTTAATAAATCTTTCTCTATCGCTATTTCCCCATCATCAACAATCACCAATTCCAGGTTTCTATAATCCTGGTGGAGAAAATAATCAATCGCATACTTAACAAAATGAGGGCGGTTTGCTGTTGGCATAATGCAGGAAACCAAAGGAGAGTTGATCATTATCGTCGTTTTCCTAAAAATAAAAAGAAAGGCATGGCCGGATAGGGACAAATGACACAAAATCGGTAATTTTAAGAAAAACAAGGACCGCCATGAAGATCAGCCATACAGAAATATATCGCTTTAGCATCCCTATGATCCCATTTGTGATTGCCACTGGGACTATGGATTTCGCACAAAATGTGCTGATCAGGATCCATACAGATACTGGAATTTACGGAGTGGGCGAATGCTCCGCCTTTCCAATGATTGTAGGGGAAACTCAGGAAACTTGTCTGGCCATGGCAAAAGTCTTTGCTAAAATACTAATTGGGAAAGATCCACTGGACATCCCAGAGAGAATGAACGATTTGATGGGTTATGCCCACAATGGAACCATCAAAAGTGCGTTCGACATGGCCTTATTTGACATTTCCGCAAAAAACGCGGAACAACCATTATATCAATTCCTCGGCGGACAAAACCGAATCGTAGAAACAGACATGACCATTGGTATTGATGCCCCTGAAACCATGGCCAATACCGCTTTAAAATACCAAGAACAGGGATGCAACATATTAAAAATCAAGCTGGGTAAAAACATTAAAGACGACATTGAGCGAGTGAAACAGATCCGTCAGGCCGTAGGAGAAAACATGAAAATTCGCCTGGATGCCAATCAGGGATGGAGCTTTGATGATGCGCTATTCGGATTGGGCAAACTTGCCGAATACAACATAGAGTTTTGTGAGCAGCCCATGAGAACCTGGTATGACGATCAATTACCAGAATTAAACCTCAATTCTCCGGTTAAAATCATGGCTGATGAAAGCTGTTATAACCATCATGATGCACGTAGACTCATCAACAGTAAATCCTGCGAATACCTAAACATCAAATTCTCGAAGTCCGGAGGTATCCTTGAAGCCCAAAAGATCCATGAAATCGCATTGCAAACCGGCACAAAATGTATGATTGGCAGTATGCTGGAAAGCAGAATCGCGACCAGTGCCAACCTTCATTTTGCTTTATCCAGCCCAAATGTAGTCTTCTTTGACCTGGACACCTGCCTACTCGGACATCTGTTGGACCCCGCAATAGGTGGTGTTGCTTACAATGGTTATTTGCTGGAAGTTCCTGAAACTCCCGGCATTGGAGCAGACGCAGATCCTGAATTCTTGAAAACATGCGAGCGTTTTATAGTGTAATATCTATTCTGCCAACCAAGTTGCCTGCTTAACCCATCAAATCCATTCGGTTTTCAACACATCTTTTTAGAGAAAAAAATTATAAATTCCGTATAAACACCCCTTGACATTTTTAATCCATTTTGTTAATTTAGTAAACTAAGTTTACAAAACCACCACATCAATGATCGATTACCATAAACAAGCTGTGCTGTTCAAACAGTTATATGTCCTCAAAAAGTTAACAGACGATTGGGGAGATAAAAACATATGCAACCTTCATCAGCCGCATTTCAACATGGCTTTCCTGCCTTTTTTCATGGCCGTTGGACTCAGTGGAAAATCCAGCAGCGCCATTGCTGCGGATTTAAAAGTAAGCAGACAGGCGACAGGAAAAATCATGAAAGAACTGGAGCAGAGCGGCTTGATTAAAGCAGAAAAAAGTACAACAGATGCCCGTGCTAACCTTTTGCAGCTGACCGAAGATGGTCGCAATTTCTACCTTCAGGTGGCACAGCAATCCAGTTTACTCAGCAGTAAATACGAAAAACTGATCGGGAAGAAACAACTGGAAATGATGACGGAAACAATGGAAAAAATGATTCATTTCCATGAGAAATTGAACCAATGTCACCTCCTCGGCGGTACATGCGGCTAAGGTTCAATAAATAGTTGCTTACCAACCTTAGCTAGTAACTGAGGATTTTAGGAATCCTCAGTCGCTCAAAAGCGGTACTATCGCCATTAAACGCATTAAAATCTACTACATGATTGATCCCTGTAATCCGTGCTTTATCTGAATGCTGCCAGAAAAACCAATTGGTATCTCCGCTGACTTTCAGTTTTGCCTGATGATAATGGGCAATCCATAATGGATATTCATCGAAATGTCCTTTCAAATAATCTCTATAAAAAGTAAGGCCGGAATAAATAATAGGCTTTACCTTGGTTTTCTTCTCTACATAGCTGATAAAATCCTGGAGTTCCTTGCGCATACTCGCTGGATCTACCCCATTCAATTGCTCAATATCCACTACTGGCGGTAAATCTCCCTCCTCAAATTTTACGGTCTGCAGGAAAAACTTCGCTTGCCATTCGCCAGATTTTTGAGGCCTGAAAAAATGATAAGCGCCACAAATAATCCCAGCCTTTGCCGCTTCTCTCCAATTGCGCTGAAAATAAGGATCTACACTTAAAATACCTTCCGTAGCCTTTATGAATGCGAATTTAACCTGCACCTCATCCTCTTTCATCGCCTTCACTTTGCGCCAATCGATTTTTCCCTGGTAATAGGAAACATCAATGCCATGAATCGAATATTTCTTTGGAATACGGATATCAAAACTGCTGTAAGTACGGTAATTCGGGTCTTGTCCCCAATCTTTCACCCAACGCCAGGTAGAGCTGAAGCCCTTAATGATATACCCGTAGTAAAATGGCGACAATAAGATCAGCATTAAGCCCACAATGGCAAACTTCCATTCCATGGCCATCGGCTTTTTCTTTTTCAGCACTTTCCGCCTCACTGGAGTCTTTGCTGCGGACTTTACTGCCGGCTTTTTTCTAGGGGCAGCTGGCTTTTTAGCAGCAGGTTCTTTTTTAAGTAAAGGAGAATTTGGAGGTATCAAAGGCATGGGGTAAAAATACAAAAGGGCAGCCGATTTGGCCACCCTTTTTTAAATAACTATTTATTCGTTTTAGAATCAAGCGCTTATTTGCTCAACTCTGCGAAATATTTATGGAATAAAGGTAAAGTCTCAATTCCTTTATAATAATTATAGATGTCAAACTTCTCATTTGGAGAGTGTAAAGCATCACTGTCTAATCCGAATCCAAACAATACCGATTTAATACCTAGTGAACTTTCGAACAAGGCTACAATTGGAATACTGCCGCCACCTCTCGTAGGGATTGGTTTTTTACCAAATGAATCTAAAATTGCCTGTTCAGCAGCACGGTAAGCCACGCTATCTGTTGGCGTCACTACTGGTTCACCTCCATGATGTGCCGTAACTTTGACTTTTACATAATCAGGAGCTATGCTTTCAAAATGCTTAGCGAAAATTTCAGAGATCTCTTCAGAAGTCTGATTTGGAACCAAACGCATAGAGATTTTAGCATTCGCTTTAGAAGGCAATACCGTTTTTGCACCTTCGCCGATATAACCGCTCCAGATGCCGTTTACTTCTAAAGTTGGTCGTGTACCAGTACGCTCCAGGGTAGAATAACCTTTCTCACCCCATTCCGCACCGATCTCCAGGTCTTTTTTATATTCATCCAAATCGAATGGTGCTGAGTTTAAAGCTGCTTTTTCCGCATCAGTCAATTCGACTACCTTATCATAAAATGCAGGAATCGTAATGTGGTTATTTTCGTCATGCAGAGAAGCAATCAGTTTACACAAGATCGTTGCCGGATTTGCCACTGCACCACCATATACACCTGAGTGTAAATCACGGTTCGGACCTACCACTTCTACTTCCATATAAGCCAAGCCACGAAGTCCAGTCTCAATAGAAGGGTTTTCCATGCTGATCATAGAAGTATCAGAAATCAAGACTACATCAGCTTTTAGACGATCCGTATTTGCTTTCACAAACAGACCAAGATTTGCAGAACCTACTTCTTCCTCTCCTTCGATCATGAACTTCACGTTACAAGCCAAAGTATTGGTTTTCATCATCAATTCAAAAGCCTTAACATGCATGTAGAACTGACCTTTATCATCACAGGCACCACGTGCATAGATTTTACCATCGCGTACTGTTGGTTCAAAAGGAGGCGTTTTCCATAACTCCAAAGGATCTGCAGGCTGCACATCATAGTGACCGTAAATTAAAACGGTAGGTAATGATGCATCAATGATTTTCTCCCCGTAAACAATAGGATAGCCGGCAGTCTCACAGATTTCAACATTATCCGCACCCGCATCTTTTAACTTCTGAGCTACAAAATCAGCCGTTTTCAATACATCCCCTTTATATTTAGGATCTGCACTTACCGAAGGAAAACGTAACAGTTCAAACAACTCCTCTAAAAAACGTTGTTTGTTGTCTTCTACATATTTTTTAATCTCTTGCATAACAAATGGTTATTTCAAAATTTAGTTTAAACCCCTATCAAGTCGTTTGTGAGCTGGTAATGAAGAGCTGAGCAGCCAATTGAAGCGCATCTTCCCAACAATTTCCTCCCTTAAAACGCCAATAATTTGAGTCGATAAAACTAGAAAAATTTATTCTGAAAAGCGCATAAAAAAACCCTTATTAAAATCATTAATAAGGGTTGCTGAAGGACGATATCTCCTACAAACTCTTTTGCAGGCCAATAAGATCAGCTACTAATTGATCTCTAAGCGCAATAAAATCATAATTTAAGAAATCACAAGAATATTTTCTGAAGGCCATTTTATAGCCAATCGTAAATTCTCCCATTTCATAAGTACTGTCTTTAATTGCGGTCTCCAGCTCGCCATCGTTTTCAGCGACTTTCAGACCTTCGATCAGTTCATTAAAGATGTATTTCTTATCTTCTCTGTGCGCATCAGTACTATATATAAAAGTGAACAAAGCTTCAGAGTAAACTCTAATGGAATCCATCATCGTGATGTGATCCGAAATCGCTCTTTTCAGTCCTTTATTAATTTTATCCTTTATCTCCTTTTCCGTTCCGGCAACTTCTTCCGCATCTTCCTGGATCAATTCCGACTTATATTCTTTCAGTGAATCAATACCTAAAAACGTCATTTTAACACCACCATCCACACTATCAATAAAAGCAGGTGCTACTATCTTTCCTTCAAAATCAGCCAAATGAACACCTATAACATCTACTTCAATTTCTAACTTCATAAAATATTTTTTATAAAAATATGAAAATAAACACAAATCCTTCTGAAGCCGGCCATAAGAATAATTTATTAACTTCGTTTCGAACGCTCTTTTACCTACGAATTCACCAACAAATGCAAGATTTTACGAACGAAAACTTAGACCTCAGCCTGCTTCCAAAGTATGAAACTGTTGCCCTTAATGAGGTAGACAAGAACTACTGGAAGGTGATTTTATTAAATATAGTGGTGTTTATGGTCTTCTTAGCCCTGGCTGCTGCAGTCCTGTTTTTCCTGCTAAAAGCACTAAAACCTGAGCCTTATCTTTTTATTGGCGGATACGTTTTGATTGGGATTTTATTAGTCGCCTTTTATGCAATCAGTGTCAAGAAAAGAGGCTATGCCATTCGGGAAAAAGATGTGATTTATAAAAGTGGCATCATTTCCATCACTACCTCCGTTATTCCGTTTACGAGAATCCAGCACATCACCCTCAACGAAGGTCTGTTCTCCAGAATGTTTCAATTGGCGTCTTTACATATCTATACTGCCGGCGGAGTTTCCGGAAATATTGTGATTCCGGGGTTACCGATCGAATTGGCCAAAACCATTAAAGAAGAACTGACCAGACAGCTCAACAATCAGGAGGCCAATGGAAACTAATTTCTCCGCTCCAAAAAGGCAATCTCCGGTTGGTGTGATCATCATCTTTGCCAACCAGCTCCAGCAGAGCATCCGGGTATTGATATTTCCAATCATCTTGCTGCTTGTCCGCACAAAAAGCAGCGGTACGGGATACCTTATTGCAGGGTTTCTGGCTTACCTGATCCTTCTTGCCATCCATTCCTATTTCAGCTACCTTAAATTCACGTTCTTTCTCGATGAGGAAAAACAGGAATTCATCATCCAAAAGGGCATATTCAACCGGGAAAACCTGATCATCAGACTGGATAAAATCCAACAGGTAAACATCAACCAATCCTTGATTCAAAGAATAGTAGGTGTTTACAGCCTAGATATTGATACCGCAGGAAGCGATAAAAAAGAAGCCAGTATTAAAGCCATTGACCATGAAGCGGCTACCATCCTCAGGGAAAAATTACTGAGCAGAACATTTACCACATTAGCAAAAGAATCAACAGATGCAAACCATACTGAATATTCAGCTAGTCCAGGAGCTATTACGCAAAAATCAGCTGATACCGACAAACAGCGGCACAATAACAATGGTAATTACAATAACCAAGGGGATCGCAATAACCAAAACAATTACGGCAGTTACAGCAGCTTCCCAATCTTAAAATTAAGCAGCAGTACCCTATTTAAAGTAGGATTGACTTCTAATTACGGCGCAAGCATTGCCCTGTTAGGTGGTTTTATCTATGCGATCTTAGAGGCCACAAAAAACTATACCGAAGCATTTGAGCTGGAACAAAATCCCATCAGCCAGCTGACTACCCAAGGCCTGGGCCTAATTTCCCTGTGTATCCTGCTAATTTTTGCCCTGCTCATCGTTTTAGGAACCAACCTGATCCGAACTTTTCTGAAGTACTACAACTTTGAAATCAGGAAAGAAAAAACTTTCCTTTCTATTCATTCTGGCCTATTTGAAAAGAAACACATCTTGTTGAAACCTGAAAGGGTGCAAATTAGCAGCTACAGCCAGAACTATTTCCAGAAAAAATTGAACCTGATCAATTTAAAGTTTAAACAGGCAGCATTCAATACCGCGGAAGAAGAAGATAAAGACAATAAAAAACACGACATAGAAATCCCTGGATGTGACGAAAAGGAAAGAAATGAAATCTTAAAAATGATCTACCACTGTTTGCCTTTGAAAGGCAGTGCTTTTGTACCCAACTACCGCTTTCTATTCCTGACCGTCATGCTGCGCATTGTGATACCTGCTATTATTTTTGTAGGCTTAGCACAGCTGAAACCGGCTTTACAACCTTACCTATGGCTGATGCTTCCTTATGCTATTTTTGCTGGGATCCTGCTCTATTTTGAATACGCCCACCATAGGTTATTTGTATCAGAAGATTTCATCATCAAAAAAAGCGGCATCTGGGACATAGAGTATCAAACGATGGAGCCTCACAAAATTCAAAAAATTACTACTAAACAATATTTTTGGCATAAGAAAGCAGATATCGGTCATTTGATCCTGCATACTGCTGCCGGTACCTTGCATTTTAAGTATGGAAAGTATGCCGATATTCATCAGATCGTAAACTATTGGTTATATAAAGTAGAGTCGGGCAAAAAAGATTGGATGTAACTCCAATAAGAGACATAGTTTTCTTATTTTTGTCCGAATGTAGCCGGACGTACTTTTAGGGTAGCCCGATAGCAATACATGGTTTAACAATACCTTTAAAAAGCAGAACAAGATAGCATTTTGGATTATTTAGCAGGATTAAACCCCCAACAACGCGCAGCAGTAGAAAACACCCAGGGACCAGCAATGATTGTCGCAGGTGCAGGCTCCGGAAAAACACGTGTCATTACTTACAGAGTAGCTCACCTGATTGAAAAAGGAGTAGATCCATTCAATATTCTGGTGCTTACTTTTACCAATAAAGCCTCTAAAGATATGCGCGAGCGAATCATGAAAGTGATTGGCGCAGAAGCAAAAAATATCTGGATGGGTACTTTTCACTCCGTATTTGCGAAAATATTAAGAGTAGAAGCAGAGAAGATCGGTTATCCTTCCAGTTTCACCATCTATGATACAGACGACAGTAAAAGTCTGATCAGAGCGATACTACGCGAGATGCAGCTGGACGACAAGCTTTACAATGCCAATTTCGTATACAACAGGATCTCTTCTGCGAAAAACAACCTGGTTTCTCATATCGAATACCAGGAGAATGCTGAAATCCAGGCGGAAGACATCAGTAATAAACGTCCTTTAATCGGAGCGATTTATGAAACGTATACCAAACGCTGCTTCAAGTCAGGTGCAATGGATTTTGACGATTTGCTGTTTAAAACCAATGTGCTGTTAAAAAACCATCCTGACGTCTTAAATAAATACCAGCAGAAATTCAAATACCTGATGGTAGATGAGTACCAGGATACTAACTTTTCCCAGTACACTATCGTGAAGAAATTGGCAGCAGCTTACCAGAACATCTGTGTGGTAGGTGATGATGCACAAAGTATCTATGCTTTCAGGGGTGCAAATATTCAGAACATCCTGAATTTTGAACGCGATTACCCGGATTTGAAAGTCTATAAACTGGAGCAGAATTACCGCTCTACCCAAAATATTGTAGAAGTTGCCAACAGCATCATCGCCAACAATAAAAACCAGTTGGAAAAGAATGTATTCTCTGACAATGAGCCTGGCGACAGGATCAGGGTACAGCGTGCCTTTACCGACAATGAGGAAGGTAAAATTGTAGCCGAAGCCATCATTCAGGAACGCAGTTCTAAAGGGTATAACTACAATGATTTTGCCATCTTATACCGTACCAACGCACAATCCAGAGCAATGGAGGAAGGTTTAAGAAAACTCAATGTCCCTTATAAAATCTATGGCGGACTATCTTTTTACCAACGTAAAGAGATCAAGGATTTAATTGCTTATTTCCGCTTAACCTTCAATCCAAGTGATGAAGAAGCCATCAAAAGGGTGATCAATTACCCAAAAAGAGGGCTTGGCGATACGACAGTGGAAAAACTATTGGTTGCTGCAGATGAGCACAATGTGACCATGTGGGAAGTAGTATGTAATCCACAGCAGTACATTGCCGGCAGAATCGCCAATCAATTGAATGATTTCGCAATGATGATTAAGAGTTTCACTGTAGAAGCCAAGAAATTGGATGCTTATGAAGCCGCTTTATACATCGCGCAACATTCTGGGATTTTAAAAGAATTACATTCCGACATGACTGATGAAGGTCGTGGGCGACATGAAAACATACAGGAATTATTAAACGGGATCAAGGAATTCGGAGAACGCGAAGATATCGAAGACCGCAGTCTGGAAGTATTTATGCAGGACATTGCCTTGCTGACCAATGACGATAAGTCGAACGACAAGAACGTAGATACCGTTTCCTTAATGACCATTCACTCTTCAAAAGGTCTGGAATTTAAGAACGTATTTGTAGTTGGTTTAGAGGAAAACCTCTTCCCTTCTCAGATGTCGCTCAATTCAAGGTCTGATTTAGAAGAAGAACGCAGGTTGTTTTATGTAGCGGTAACCCGTGCAGAAAAGAAACTGACCCTTACCTACTCTACTTCAAGATACAGATGGGGAACTTTAACCAATTGTGAGCCGAGTCGTTTTATCGAAGAAATCAATGCCCGTTACCTGGAGATTGAGGTGCCAAAATCTGCTAAACCACCTATTGGTGATGACAATTTCTCTTCTGAAAGAAGAAGCTGGACACAGCAAAGGGATAGCTT
The DNA here is from genome assembly GCF_019802255.1 of Pedobacter polysacchareus. GTDB lineage: Bacteria > Bacteroidota > Bacteroidia > Sphingobacteriales > Sphingobacteriaceae > Pedobacter > Pedobacter polysacchareus. The sequence goes on from NZ_JAHYSS010000007.1 coordinate 135,030, forward strand.
CAGCAAGCCAAAGCCTGCAGCTTCTAGCACAGCAACAGGTACTTCTACCGCTCCAAGACCTAAAACATCGGTATTACCTAAAGCCCACGTGCCTACACCAGGTTTCGCACCTGATGCGGCCAACCTTTTCCAAAATGGAATGGAAGTGGAGCATGAGAAATTCGGTTTCGGTAAAATTGTGAGTCTGGAAGGCAGCTTACCTGATGTAAAAGCAACGGTATTTTTTCAAGGCCTGGGTAATAAGCAGTTATTATTAAAATTTGCTAAATTGCGAATTGTTAAATAAAATATATCTTTACAGCATCCGGAGGAATTTATAAATCCGTGATTGCTACTAATTTGATTATAAATTATACAATTAATGGCTATAATTCGTTATCACCTGATACGACCAGCCTTTAGCAAAATAGCTTACTCAAGAAGATAAATACGCCCTAAGGGCCGACCGGAACATTAAACCGGTCGCACATAAAAATAAAAAGTATAATTATACAGATGAATTTCGATTATAATACCACAAGAAACGAGTTAATCCTCGCCGAATACGGCCGTAATGTACAGAACATGGTGAAGTACATTATTGAATTACCCGACCTTGAAGAACGTAATAAATATGCTCAGGCGGTGATAGATCTTATGGGATTCTTAAACCCCCATTTGCGTGATGTTGCTGATTTTAAGCATAAATTATGGGATCACCTACACATCATCTCGGGTTATAAAATCGATGTAGACAGCCCTTATCCAAAGCCGACCCCAGAGGATGCTTTAGTAAAACCGAAGCATATCGGCTATCCTCAGCAAAAAATCACCTATAAGCACTATGGCAAAACGGTGGAAACGATGATCGAAAAGGCAAAAGCTGTAGATGATCCGGAACGCAGAGCGGCAATGGTACAAGGCATCGCAAATTTCATGAAAATGGCTTACGTGACCTGGAATAAAGACAGCGTTGCAGATGAAACGATCCTGAAAAACCTGCGTGAACTGTCGGGCGGCGAATTGCAATTGGACGAAAATGTAAACCTGGCGAAGGTTGAATTTAAACCTGCAGTGACCAGACCAGCAAACAACAATAACCGCGGCAGACAAAACAACAATAACAACAACGGTAAAGGCAGACAAAACAACACCAGTAACAACAATAACCGCCCTCAGCGTAACAACAATAGCAATCCAAAACCACGTCACTAGATCTTACCAATTTTAATACTACTATACAAGCTTACTACAACATGAATGCATTCGAAATAATTGGTGGACAAAAGTTAAAAGGTGAAATCACACCTCAGGGAGCGAAGAATGAAGCCCTACAAATTATCTCAGCAGTTTTATTAACTGAAGAAAAAATCACCATCAGCAATATCCCAGATATTAAAGATGTTAACAAACTCATTGAACTATTAGGAGACCTTGGGGTAACCGTAGAACGTCTTTCAAAAGATACTTATACTTTTGAGGCCAAAAACATTAACCTGGATTTCTTCCAATCAGATATTTTTAAATCTAAAGGCGGCAGTCTAAGAGGATCAATTATGATCGTCGGTCCACTATTGGCCCGTTTCGGTAAAGCAGCAATTCCTAAACCAGGCGGCGATAAAATCGGCCGCAGAAGATTGGATACGCATTTCTTAGGCTTTGAGAAATTAGGCGCCAAATTCGTTTATGACTCCAAAAAAGAGTTCTTTAACGTAGATGCAACCGCCCTTAAAGGTGCTTATATCCTAATGGATGAAGCTTCCGTAACGGGAACTGCAAACATTGTGATGACCGCTGTAATGGCCAAAGGAATCACGACCATTTACAACGCTGCCTGTGAGCCTTACTTACAGCAACTTTGTAAAATGCTGAACCGTATGGGGGCAAAAATCACTGGTGTAGGGTCCAACCTATTGACCATTGAAGGTGTTACTAAACTTGGCGGTACAGAACATCGTATGCTGCCTGATATGATTGAAATCGGTTCTTTCATTGGCCTTGCGGCGATGACAGAATCAGAAATCACCATCAAAAACGTATGCTATTCAGAACTAGGAATTATTCCTGAAGTTTTCAGAAAGCTAGGTATCAAATTTGAACTAAAAGGTGATGATATTTTCATTCCTTCTCAGAAACATTACGTAATTGAGTCCTTTATTGATGGCTCTATGCTAACTATCGCAGATTCTCCATGGCCAGGATTCACTCCTGATTTATTGAGTATCGTATTGGTAGTAGCTACTCAGGCAAAAGGATCAGTATTGATCCATCAGAAAATGTTTGAAAGCCGTCTGTTCTTTGTCGACAAACTGATTGAAATGGGTGCTCAAATCATCCTTTGTGATCCACACAGAGCTACAGTAAACGGAATCAACAAGCAATATAAATTAAGAGGTATCAGCATGACTTCTCCGGATATCCGTGCAGGAGTATCTCTATTGATCGCTGCTTTATCTGCGGAAGGAAAATCAACGATTTTCAATATCGAGCAAATTGAGCGTGGTTACCAGGACATTGACACCCGTTTACGCGCCCTAGGTGCACAGATTAAACGTGTTGATGCTTCAGCACCTAGTCATTAAAACAATTGAGCCAAGTCATTTGGTTTAAAATAACAAGACATAAAAAAATCCCGGAAATCCGGGATTTTTTTATGCCTAATAAATTTATGACTAACAAATACGAAGGACACAGCCTACTATTGACATCGCGTTAATCCTATGCAGAAATTGCGTTAATGATGTCGTATTGAGTGATAATCTCAATTCTGCCATCCTCATCTTCTACCAATACTGCTGAATTCTCTTTATTGATCAATGATGAAATCTTATCAATCGAAGTGTTCATATCCACGAAAGGGAAGGTACTCGACATAATCTCTTTCACTGGCGCAGATTTTAAAGAAGGATTCTCTAAAAGTGCTTTAATGATATCACTTTCGGCCAATTTACCTACTACCATTCCTTGTTGAGTCACCGGAATCTGAGAGATATTTAAGGTATTCATATTATTGATCGCTTCCAGAATGGTCTTCTCACAATCAATGGTAATGATTTCTGCAGATTCCTTTTTTGAAAGAATAGACCTTGCAGTCAGCTTCTCATCTTTAAGGAAACCTCGTTCTCTCAACCAATCTTCATTGTACATTTTACCCATATAACGGCTTCCATGATCATGAAAGATCACCACCACCACATCTTCTGGCTTCAGTTTATCTTTTAACTGCAATAGTCCTGCAATAGCCGATCCTGCTGAATTCCCAACAAAAATCCCTTCTTTACGTGCAATATCACGCGTCATTAGGGCTGCATCTTTATCGGTCACTTTCTCAAAAAGATCAATGATGTCAAAATCTACGTTCTTTGGTAAAAAGTCTTCTCCAATCCCTTCCGTAATGTAAGGATAGATCTCATTCTTATCTAAAATACCTGTTTCTTTATATTTCTTAAATACCGATCCATAAGTATCAATACCCCAGATTTTAATATCAGGATTCTGTTCTTTCAAATATTTTCCAGTACCAGAAATAGTACCACCAGTACCTACCCCAACCACTAAATGCGTGATCTTTCCTTCGGTTTGCGCCCAGATTTCAGGTCCAGTCTGCTCATAATGAGCCTGAGAATTGGCCAGGTTATCATATTGATTCGGTTTCCATGAATTCGGAACTTCACGTTCTAAACGCGAAGAAACTGAATAATAAGACCTTGGATCTTCAGGTTCTACGTTCGTAGGACAAACGATAACTTCCGCACCAAAAGCACGTAAAGCATCTACTTTCTCCTTAGACTGCTTATCTGTAGTGGTGAAAATACATTTATAGCCCTTAATAATTGCCGCCATAGCCAGGCCCATTCCGGTATTTCCAGAAGTACCTTCTATGATCGTTCCACCCGGTTTAAGCTTACCGCTCTTCTCCGCGTCTTCAATCATTTTAACTGCCATACGATCCTTAATTGAATTACCAGGATTGGTACTTTCAACTTTCGCCAATACCGTAGCCGGAATTTCTTTCGTAATGTTATTCAATTTTACCAATGGCGTATTACCAATGGTTTCCAAAATATTATTGTACCACATAGTTACAAAAATACAAATTGGTGCTTAGAATTCTATTTATAAAACATAATTCAATATTTAATATTGCAAAAACAAATTAAACAAAATAACATTTTAATCTACCAGTCCAATAGACTTATCTACCATCTATTATATAGGTAAATAAAGAATATTTCAATTGAGCCGATACCGTTTCCCGGGCAAAGAAGTCAGCAAGCCCTCGATTTCCAGCGTCAATAAATGCAATAATAACTTACTTTGGGGAAGTCCTATCTGATGGGTCAGCGCGTCAAGTTCCATATCCGAAACTTTTAACACCTTCAATATCTGGACTTCTATCTCAGAAAGATCGGCTGGCAACTCAGTTGGCAAAACCGCTTTCACCGTAGATTCCTCCCAGCCTAAAAAATAAGGGAGGTCTTTCGCATGACTCATTAGCCCGGCTCTATTCGTCTTAATTAAGAAATTACAACCTTCAGAATAAATATCCGTTGTTCTTCCCGGAAAAGCATACACATCCCTATGGTAAGAATTGGCCAGATCAGCCGTAATCAGCGCCCCACCTTTAGATGCTGCCTCCACCACAATTGTCACATCCGAGATCCCTGCAATGATCCGGTTGCGCTTAGGAAAATTCTCCTTATCAGGATTAGTGTACGGAGCGAATTCCGTTAACAAGCCCCCATTCAATACCATCTTTTGTGCAGCAGGACCATGCACCTGAGGATACATCCGGTCTAAACCATGCGCCAGTACCCCTACCGTCGGAATACCATGCGCTAAACTTTCCTGATGCGCACAAATATCAATGCCATAGGCGAGTCCGCTCACAATCAGCACGTCATAAGGTGCCAGCACTTCTGCCAATTGCTTACAGAGCATCTTACCATAGCTAGTGGCCATACGAGTCCCTACAATACTAATAATGCGTGGATGATTCAGGTTTGCAGTCCCACGATAATAGAGTAGAATTGGCGCATCTTCACAGTTTCGTAATCTTGATGGATAATCATCATCCGTATAAAACAACACCTTCACCTGATATTTCTCTATAAACTTCAGCTGTTCTTTCGCTTTTAATATCGCGTTCTTCCCTAAAATATGTTCTGCAGTAATGAGACCAACTCCCGGAACCCGCAATAATGCTTTCTTATCCGCTTTAAATACCGCTTCCGGTGTGATAAAATGGGTTAACAGATGTTTAGCAGTAACATGCCCAACATTTTGGATCATACTCAGGGCAATTTTATAAATTAAGCTCATTGGTCTAACTTATATTTTATCTGTTAGATTATCACCATATCTATTGGATTATCACAATGTTTACTGTAATTCTGCTCCAGCTCCTAAAAAGAGGTTTCAGCGTCAACGACTGGAATCTTTTAAGCTGAAGGAGCGCAAAATTTCCTAGGTCGTTTCTCGCAAAACCTCTTTTTACTTACTAATACTGCAAACTAAGGTAAAACTGATACGATATTGAAGGGCCATTACCAAATCATGAACTAAGGAAGAGCGGTTATATTGGAGGGGTCATAACAAAAACATACACAATGAAGGAGGTAACAAAAAAGCTTTGGAAAGCGTAGCCAATGGAAAGTTTCCCTGTGATGAACGCATGTAGACGCGAAAAAAAAAGCAGTTTGCTCTTTGAAGACATTCGAAGATTTGCCCTTCAGCAAATATTCGGGGATGAAAAGAGTAACTGCTTTTTTTATAAAGGTCTCTCAAAGAGAAGAACCCTTACTATTGTGGAATATACATCACATACTTGGTATCGAAGAACTCTTCTTTAAAGTAATCTGAAAGCGGATAAAGCTCTGCTTTCAATCTTGTTTCTTTAATTTCTTCGGACAGGTCACCACCTTTAAGGTAGAGAATCCCGTTTGCAATTGCATTTTTAGAATCTTTATTGAACTTATCTTTTACCCAAGGATAGAAATCAATCAGGCGTGTCACCGCTCTTGAAACGACAAAATCATATTTATCGGTCACTTGTTCTGCTCTCAGGTGGCTGGCTTTCACATTCTTCAATCCTAAACCAGCAGCAACTTCCGTAACTACTTTTATTTTTTTACCAATAGAATCTACCAGGTGAAACTGTGTTTCCGGGAACATAATGGCCAATGGAATCCCAGGAAAACCACCACCAGTACCTACATCAAGCACTTTAGTGCCAGGTTTGAACGTACAAAACTTAGCGATACCCAAAGAATGAAGGATATGGCGTACATATAACTCTTCAATATCTTTTCTGGAGATCACATTGATCTGGGCGTTCCAGAAACTGTATAAATCATATAACTGATCGAATTGAGCGATTTGCTCTTCAGTCAGATCTTTAAAATATTCTTGTATTAGCGTTGATCTTATTTCCACTTTACCTTTTTTACAAATATAGACAGAATGCCATTAAACACGAGGAAAATGAATAAGAGAATGTCCAGAATTGGGAAGCACCACCTTAAATCACTATAATTAAGCCGCTTTAAAATGCGGGGATAGATAAAACAACGGATCACAATGCTCAGGCCCAGAATCCCCAATGCAGGGTATAAGGTGGCTTTAAAGAACAATAAGCCTGTGAAGAAAGCATAAAATAGAAACTGGAAGATAATCTGACAGGAAAGAATGAACTTATGCTTGCTTTTATAAAACTTCCCGGCACCGAAGTGACGTTTTTTTTGTCTTAAGTAGCCCCCCCAGCTGGTATTTGGTTCCGACCATACCTGTGCGTCTTTATTGATTCTAATTTCCGTATTTGCTGCGGTTGCATTTGCATTTACGAACAAATCATCATCACCTGAAGGAATGTGCATGTGTGCTGCAAAACCTTTATTCTTAAAGAAAAGTGTCTTCTTATAAGCCATATTCCTGCCTACTCCCATATAAGGCATTCCTTTTACGGCATACGACAAGTAGTTTACTGCGGTAAAAAAGGTTTCAAAACGAATCAATGCGTTTAAAATCCCTCTTTTTCTCATATATGGCGAATACCCTAAAACAATATCGACCTCTGGATCTTCACTTTGCTGCATGCCCATTAACCAGTTTTCTGAGGCTGGCTGACAATCGGCATCTGTAAAGACCAGCCAGTCATTGGAAGCGGCTTTAATCCCCATGGTTACTGCAAATTTCTTTCCGGCGATAAACTTTTCTCCTTCCCCAATTGTCACAATTTTCAACCGTCTATGCTGTGATGCGAAGTTTTCTAAAAGCTGACGTGTGCCATCCCATGAGCGGTCGTTCACCACAATTACCTCAAAATCAGGATAATTCTGCGCCAGTACTGAAGGTAAGTAAGCCGTTAAATTGTCGACTTCATTGCGGGCACAAATGACCACGCTTAAAGGTTTTTTTGCCGTTTCAGGGATAGGTTCTACGGGATAAAATGCAAGTTTCAGATGAACGAACAGGCTAAAGTATAGTTGTATTAGGAAACAGAAGATAAATGCGCCCAGCAGGCAGGTCTCTAGTAAGGTTAATTCCACGTTGTATTTTTGTAGCCTCCAAATTTCAGGTTTTTAATCTGTAAATTCCTGTATGTGGATAAAAATTTAGGGCCATTTATAGCGTTATTTTTGCTATTTTTGGCAGATTTTAGTGGAGCATACAGATTTATGAAATTTACCTTACAGGCAAAAGATACACATTCAAAAGCACGAGCAGGAACAGTAACAACAGATCATGGGGACATACAAACTCCTATTTTCATGCCTGTAGGCACTGCGGGGACTGTTAAAGCAGTTCATCAACGAGAACTTAAAGAGGATATTGACGCCAAGATTATTCTTGGTAATACCTATCACTTATACCTCAGACCAGGTTTAGACATTATTGAAAGAAGCGGTGGATTGCATAAATTCATTGGCTGGGATCGCCCTATTTTAACAGATAGTGGAGGTTACCAAGTCTATTCTTTGAGTAAAGTAAATAAGATTAAGGAGGAAGGAGTTACTTTCCGGTCCCATATTGACGGTTCAAAACACTTATTCACGCCAGAGAATGCAATGGACATCCAGCGCACGATTGGAGCGGATATCATCATGGCATTTGACGAATGTACGCCATACCCATGTGATTATAAATATGCGGCGAACTCTATTAATATGACCCACCGCTGGTTAAAACGCTGCTGCAAGCGTTTCGACAGTACTGAACCTAAATATGGTTTCAGTCAAACCTTATTCCCTATTGTACAGGGCTCCGTTTACAAAGACTTAAGAAAGAAATCTGCAGAATTTATTGCCAGCATGGACCGTGAGGGAAATGCAATTGGTGGTTTATCGGTTGGAGAACCTGCAGAAGAGATGTACGGCATGACTGAAGTGGTGTGCGACATCCTACCTTATGAGAAACCACGTTATTTAATGGGCGTAGGAACACCAATCAACATTCTGGAAAACATCGCTTTGGGTGTTGATATGTTTGATTGCGTGATGCCAACCAGAAATGCCAGAAATGGAATGTTGTTTACCAGAAACGGAATCATTAACATCGGCAACAAGAAATGGGCAGACGACTTCTCTCCTATTGATCCAGACAGTGATTTATATGCTGACCAGGTATATTCTAAGGCTTATTTAAGACACCTGATGCACTCAAAAGAGATGTTAGGTGCTCAAATTGCCACTTTACACAACCTGCATTTTTACCTTTGGTTAGTGAATACCGCCAGAGAAAAAATCATCAGTGGTGAGTTTTATGCCTGGAAAAACAAAATGGTGACCATCTTAGGTAATAAGCTATAAATGAACTTTATAAAAGGCAGGATTAAAATTATCGACTGGTATATTATCAGTAAGTATCTGGGTACATTTATTTATACCCTGACGCTTTTCGTCATCATCATTGTCATCTTTGACCTTTCAGAGAAACTTGATGACTTTCTTGGTAATAACCTGACCTTCTGGCAAGTGGTATCCCTGTATTATGCAGGATCAATCCCATTTTATGTCAATATGCTTTCTCCGCTGATCAACTTTATTGCTGTGATCTTTTTTACGGCAAAAATGGCGGATCAGACGGAAATTGTACCCATTTTAAGTGGAGGAGTAAGCTTTAACCGCTTTCTCCTTCCTTACTTTATCTCTGCATTCATCATTTTTGCAGTCAACCTGGGTTCCAATCTGTACATCCTTCCTTACACCAATCAAATTAAGAACAACTTCGAAAACAACTTTATCAAAAAGAACGATCCAAGTAGTAAAACGGATATCCACATGAAACTGGATGCGAAGACTTACATCTACATGAAAAGTTTTGACAACAAGACTAAGATCGGATCACAGTTCACTTTGGACAACTTCAAAGGAGATATACTGACGAAGAAAATTGTGGCAGATGAAATCAAATGGGATTCCCTAAAACGCTCCTGGAAACTCACCAATTATACGGTTAGAAATATTGACGGCTTAAAAGAAACCATGATCAATGGCAGTACTATACCAAAAGATACCGTCCTGGATATGCGTCCCGATGACTTCTCCGCTTACGACAATATCTTCGAAAATCTGTCTAACCATGACCTTTCTGAGAAAATCAAAAAAGAGAAAATCAGAGGCTCTGGCATCATGAATGACCTCTTATTTGAACGTTACAAACGATATTTACAACCACTATCCGCCTTTGTACTCACCCTGATCGGCGTGGCACTTTCTTCCAGAAAAGTACGTGGAGGAGTCGGTTTACCCCTTGGAATAGGAATAATTCTGAGTTTTGGCTATATTGTATTGAACCAGTTCGCCAAAATGTTCTCCCTAAAAGGAGGGATTTCCCCACTGTTTGCGGTACTGTTGCCTACCCTATTTTTCGGCTTACTGGGCTATTATTTACTCCGTAAAGCACCAAAATAAGTGGAACATTCAGTTCAGACTTCCTCCAATAGAAACCTGCTCATTTTACATGCAACCGTCTTTATATGGGGTTTTACCGGCATTTTAGGTGCTGTGATTTCAGTCAATGCGGTTCAACTGGTTTGGTACCGCGTACTGATCGCCAGTTTAACCTTATTCATTTACTTTCTCTGTTCAAAAACGAGCTTAAAGATCTCCAGAAAACAGTTTCTGCAATTTTTCTTTACTGGAAGCGTGGTGGCCCTGCACTGGATTCTGTTCTTCTATGCCATTAAGGTTTCCACCGTCTCCGTGACGCTGGTTTGTCTCTCTTCTTTTACGCTGTTTACCGCGATATTAGAACCCCTGATCAAGAAAAAGCCAATCCTGGTTCCGGATGTAGTGATCGGACTGATCATTATCCTGGGCATCTATATGATCTTTAAATTCGAGTCTGGTTATACGTTGGGGATCATTATGGGCCTATCCTCTGCATTGGCTTCGAGTTTATTTTCTACCATTAACTCTACTTTAGTTCAGAAAAGTGATCCAAAAATCATCGGCTTCTATGAAATGGCAGGGGCACTATTCTGGATTACACTATACCGTTTATTTGACCGCTCCTTACTTCATGAACATTTTGACCTCAGCTTTTCAGACTGGTCATACCTCTTGTTATTAGGCACGATCTGCACTGCTCTGGCCTATGTGGCTGGCGTTTCAGTGATGCGCACCCTATCTGCATTTCGGGTGGCACTCATCACCAATCTAGAACCGGTTTATGGGATCATTCTGGCCTTCGTTTTCTTTGGCACCAAAGAGACCATGTCTGCTGGTTTTTACGCAGGAGCGATTTTGATTATCGGCGCTGTTTTCCTATACCCGATTTATCAAAAAAGCAGGAAGCTCAACTAGCTGTCTTGCTTTTTAAGGCCTGAGAGCCAAGCCCATCTATCTCCGGAAAAAATACTTATATTCAACCGCAATAAGAGCTGCAAAAATTAAAAAAACGAAGGATAAATAACTTGTATTCAAGAGCAAACCAAAGATCAACCGATAAAGAATTGAAAGTTTCCAATAAAACCAAACACATTAGCATCGCAAATTAATGACGACATCTATCGCAAAAAGAACATTAATCATCAGTGCAATCGCTTTATTAATATTAAGCTTAACCGGGCCTAAAAGTTTCTCTCAGATCTTTAATGCTGAACAGAATCCTCTTAGTGTAAAATGGCGACAAATTAATGCCACAGGATTTCGGATCATTTACCCAATCGAGCTGGAAAAAGAAGCCCAGCGCATGTCTAATACCATTACCAAAATCTATCCTTATGTTGGGGCGAGTTTGGGCCAGCAAAAAGCCAGCATTCCGATCCTCTTACAAAATCGCGGCGTTATCGCAAATGGCTTTGTGCAGCTGGCACCAAAAAAATCCGAATTTTACACCACACCTCCACAGCAATTCGATAGTCAGGATTGGTTGAATAACCTCGCGGTACACGAACTTCGCCACGTGGCACAATACGATAAACTAACCGGTGGAGCCGCACATCCATTTCCTGAAACCGTTTACTTTGCATGGCTTGGCCTGAGCCTGCCGCTCTGGTATTTTGAAGGAGATGCGGTAAGTACAGAAACCTCACTCACCAATGCCGGCCGTGGAAGAATCCCAAGCTGGATCATGCCTTATAGAACGCAGCTGCTGGAAGGAAAAAATTATTCCTATACCAAATCTAATTTTGATTCAGAAAAAGACCTGACCCCTGGATATTACCAGCTGGGTTACACACTGGCTTCCGCAATTCGGGCATCTGCCGGAGAATTTGTATTCGACAGTGTGCTTACTGATATCAAAAAACACCCTGTCCGCCTTTACCCTTTCTCCAAAAGTCTGAAAAAATTTAGTGGAAAAGGAACCACAGCATGGTTCCATGCCAATACTGAAAAACTACGGGAAGAATGGACAGCGCAAGCCAGTAAAACGCCGTCCAAAGACTACGCTTCGCTAAACGGGAAACCGAATTATGCAACCAGCTATTTCTTGCCGGTCAAGATCAACGACCAGCAGGTACTGGCCTTGAAACAAAGTAAGGGAGAAACTCCTCATTTTGTACTCCTTGGCCCGGACAAAAAGGAAACAATGCTACTTTCTATTGCCGGACAGGAACAGCCATGGTTCAGCTATGCGAACGGTGTAGTAGTTTGGGATGAAATCAGATATGATCCCAGATACAGACAGCGCAATTACAGTGTGATCAATAGCTATGATTTAAAAACTGGCCGGAGCCATAAACTCAGCTCCCAAAGCAGGCTTTTCTCTCCTTCCTTATCTGCGGATGGCAAAAAAATAATTGTGGTGAGGTACGACCTGAGCAACCAAAGCAACCTGCTGGAACTGGATGCCGCAACAGGAGCAATCCTCCACACCTATCCAAATCCGCAAAACCTGATCCTGCAAACCCCAGCTTTTAGTCCGGATGGCAGCTCGATTGCTTTTATCGCGGTGACTGAGCAAGGCAAATCTCTTCAGCAAACGGACCGTACTGGAAAAACATCTGTTTTAATCCCAGCTACACAGCAGCAGCTGAGCAGGCCAGTTTACTTTTCGAAAGGAATCGCTTTTAACGCGCACTATAACGGAATTGACAACATTTACTACGTAGAACCCGCCACAAAAAAGATAAGCGCACTGAGTGCCGCTAAATACGGCGCATTTAACCCTGCGTTTTCTGCCAGTGAAAAATCGATGGTTTTCAATAATTACGGGATCGATGGTTACAATGTGGCAGAAACTGAGATACAGCCACAAACCCCTGGCGAGGATCACTTTGTTTTTCTTGGAGCAGCCGCTGTAAAACAGGAAAATACTGGGAGTGTTTTTGCCAACATCCCCGATAGTATTTATGCTTCCAGGCCTTATGGTGGATTAAAAAATCTGTTTCAGGTTCACAGTATCAATCCAGTGATTGAAGATGAATACCGTGGAGGCTTACAAATCAACTCAGATAACCTGCTGAATACGATGAATGTCTTTGCAGGTGTCAATTACTTCCGGGACCTGGGGAGATTTGAATACAATGCCGGATTTACCTATAAAGGATTTTATCCGATATTGAGTACCACCTACCGCAACAGACCAAGACGTGCTTTTTACAGCAGCAATAACGGAGTTCAGCAAGGAGACTGGAGGGAAAACGACGTTCGCCTGGCCGCAACTTTACCGATCAGCCTGAACGCTTTAGATCATTTTTACAACTTCTCTTTGACAACAGCTACCAGCTATACCAAAAGGTATCAGCCTGAAAACATGCCGAATAACTACATCACCACCCTAAAATTCCCATTGGAATACAGCTTTAGCTTTACACATAGCATCCGGCAGTCGGAAAGGGATATCGCCCCAAAATGGGCCCAGGTGATGCGCTTCACCTATCTGCACCAACCCTTTGACCCACAGCTGTCCGGTGATATCTTTTCAGCAGAAAGTTTCTTTTATTTCCCTGGATTGGCCAGAAACCACTCTTTCCTGGCCAATTTCAGCTATCAGCGCAGTTCAGGTGTGAGGAAATACGACCAGCAGATCAATACGGTATACGGCTATAATAACATTCCAGCACTAAATATCCTTAAAAACACCTTATTGCTCAACTATCGGTTCCCAATTGTGTTTCCTGATGCGGAAATCGGCCCATTGGCTTATATCAGAAATCTTCGTGGTGGTGTGTTTTGTCACTATGAAAACCTTTGGGAAGACACAAATCTTGGTCAGCCTAAAACTTTTGGCTTCGAATTACGTAGTAGTATGAACTTACTTCGCTACCAGCCTGTGGTGGATGTAGGCGGCAGAGTCGTTTTTGTGAACAAAATGTATCACCAAAACCCTATCTTAGAATTACTTTTAAATTATAGCTTTTAACACATGCGTACTAAAACCATTTTCATCATCATCTTTACCGTCCTGATTACTGTCTTTTTAATGATCAACACCGATAAGGTAAAGTTCGATTTCATTTTTGGAGAGGCAGATGTTTCTAAACTGTTAGTGATTGGCGTCTGTACTTTTATTGGCTTTATACTGGGTTATATGGCCGGGCGACCAAAAGTGACCATCAGTACTTATGATAAAGAAAGTCCCCAGGAAGCTCCTGAGGACCATAAAAAATTGATCAGCGACGAAGATCGCGATTATATTAGCTAAGTGCCTGTTTGATATCCCCAAGGATATCATTGATGTGCTCCAGGCCAATTGACAAACGAACAGATCCTTGTTCAATACCAACCTCTAACCTTTGCTCTTCCGTTAATTTGGAGTGAGTACTGGTTGCAGGGTGTGTAGCGATAGATCTGGTATCTCCAAGATTTGCAGAGATAGAGAACATTTTCAAGCTGTCCATGAATTTACCAGCAGCAGCTGCACCACCTTCAATGACCAATGTCACAATACCACCACCTTGTTTCATTTGCTTTTTAGCAATGTCATATTGAGGATGGGAAGGCAGGAAAGGATACCTCACCTTTTTAATGCGGGGATGGCTTTCTAAGAATTCTGCTACTTTCAACGCATTTTCGCAATGTCTGTCCATACGAACAGCTAGTGTTTCTAAACTTTTCGATAGCAACCAGGCATTGAACGGCGACATTGCCGGGCCACTGTGTCTGGCGAAAGCTTCAATTTCTCCAATCAGTGCATGTGACCCTAAAATCACACCACCTAGTGTACGACCTTGTCCGTCGATAAATTTAGTGGCCGAGTGGATAGAGATGTCTGCACCCAATTTAATCGGCTGCTGCAGATATGGTGTAGCAAAACAGTTGTCTACCACCAACAATACACCATGTTTTTTTGCCAGTTGCGCCAACCATTCCAGGTCGATAATATCGATTCCAGGGTTAGAAGGCGTTTCTACAAAGATGATTTTTGTATTTGGCTGAATCCCCTGCTCCATTTGTTCTGGTTTATCCAGATCCGCATAGGTATAGCTGATTCCCCATTTCGGAAAAATATTATTCAGTAACTGGTGTGTAGATCCAAAAACAGATCTGCTGGCCAGTACGTGATCGCCAGATTGTAAAAAGGCAGCAAAAGTGGTAAAAATAGCAGCCATACCGGTTGCCGTTACCCATCCTGATTCTGCACCTTCTAAAACGGCCATTTTATCAATTAATTCAGAAGTATTCGGATTGGCATAACGGCTGTAAACGTTGCCTTCCTTCTCATTTGCAAACAAAGCGCGCATTTCTTCTGAGTCGTCAAATTTATAACTTGAAGTCAGGTACAAGGGCACAGAATGCTCTTTAAAATGGGTTCTCTCGGCTTGTAAGCGTATGGCCAGGGTCTCGAAATTCTCTTCTTGATTCTCTTCTTGCATTTTGTTAGTGATGAATAGTATATGTAAAGTTGATGGTTGCTGATCTTCCCAAAATATTGGATACCGAGCAGTATTTATCGAAAGTAAGGGCCAATGCACGTTCTACTTTTTGTACGTTTAAAGCACCATACAGGTCGAAATGAATGTTGATCACGTCAAATATCGGAGGCATTTCTTCTGTTTTTCTGGAAGCCTTGATTTTGATTTTCACATCATCCAGTGGTTCTTTTTGTTTAGTGAGGACATTGACCATGTCGATTCCGCTGCATCCCCCAAGGCCAATCAGCAGCATCTCCATTGGGCGGAAACCTTTTCCTTCACCACCGATTTCCGGCTTTGCATCCAGTTCTACCTTAAAACCGCTAGAATTTTCTGCTTCAAAATTAAATTTATCGTTTTTTCTTATCAGGTTGATTTCCATAATTCACTAAACGTTATAAAATACTTTATTGGTTCTTTCGAGTTCAAGAAGTTGCACTGGTGCTTCAAAAATTGCGTAAACCGCAGATCCGCTGCCACTCATTGAAGCATAGATTGCGCCTTGCTGGTAAAGACTCGTTTTGATGGCTTCAACTTCGGGGTACTTCAAAAACACAGTAGCCTCGAAATCATTTTTCAGATTCGCTTTCCAATCCCTCAAAGGCAAATGTATTAAATCTTTTACCGATGTCCCAGTATCAGCTACCATTATTCCTGCATAAGCCTCAGCAGTGGAGATGTGAATATCCGGCTTTACTAAAACCAGAAAATAAGCAGAAAGATCTATCTGAATATCAGTAAATTCATCACCTTTTCCTTCTGCATATTTAGGCTCATTTTGAATAAAAAAAGCACAATCGGCACCAAGCTGTCTGGCATAATCCTCCAATTGCGGAATAGAAAGCCCTAATTTGAACTTGTCATTCAGTAGTTTCAGGATAAAAGCACCATCGGCAGAGCCGCCACCTAGTCCCGCACCTACCGGAATATTTTTCAATAAGCAAATGTGCTGCGCAGGAAGGTCAAAGTCCTGTTTCAGCAACTGATACGCTTTCAAACAAATATTGTCTGTGGTAGCACCTGGAACCTCAATACCTTCGATAGTACAGCTCAAAATGTCTGCATCAAGGCATTCGACTACGTCGTAAAGCTTTACCGGATAAAATACGGTTTCAATATTATGATATCCATCGGCACGTTTCCCGGTGATCCGTAACCCTAGATTAATTTTAGCATTCGCAAAAGCAAGCATCTATTCTTATTTTATAAGACAAACTTACAAAATCAAATTTCCCATTTGGACAAGTACTTAGGAAAATGAAAATATTTTCAGAAAAATTGAGGAATTGCATGGTTTGTGGTCGGGTATTGTTCGGGAAGAGAAGGGCGTTGGTATAGGGTCCGCGTAGGGTTCCGATGGGGTTGACGTAGGGTTGTTATAGTCTCCACTATCCGAACCCTATAGCAACCCCATACAAACCCCATAGCAATGCACTTCTCTTCCCAACCACAAGTACAGCACATTCCCTGAAGAATAATTCCTACTTTTGCAGCGGCTGATCACAAAATGAGGATTAATCCAGCCTTTTCCTAAAAACATCCTGCGAAAAACTGTAAAAATACTATCTTGCAGGAGTCGCAGGCCGACAAAAGAAGCTTGCCAACAGATGAAACAATATTTAGACTTAATGCAGCACGTGCTGGATCATGGCACACAAAAACATGACCGTACCGGAACAGGAACCATCAGCGTTTTTGGTTACCAGATGAGGTTTAACCTTCAGGAAGGCTTTCCTATGGTGACGACCAAGAAATTACACCTGAAATCCATCATTCATGAACTGATCTGGTTTTTAAGCGGAGATACCAATATCAAATATCTGAAAGATAATGGCGTGAAAATCTGGGACGAATGGGCGGATGCCGATGGCAACCTTGGCCCTGTTTATGGTTCACAGTGGCGTTCCTGGCCAACACCTGATGGCCGTAAGATCGACCAGATCAGCCAAATCATCAACACTATAAAAAACAACCCGGATTCCAGAAGGATTATCGTATCCGCATGGAATGTGGCGGATATTGAAGAAATGGCTTTACCTCCTTGCCATGCCTTTTTCCAGTTTTATGTGGCAGATGGTAAACTCAGCTGTCAATTGTACCAAAGAAGTGCAGATATCTTTTTGGGAGTTCCGTTTAATATCGCATCTTACGCCTTGTTGACCATGATGGTTGCCCAGGTATGTGGATTGGAATACGGAGATTTTATTCATACCCTTGGTGATGCCCATTTATACAATAACCATATAGACCAGGCCAGACTGCAATTGAGCAGGGAGCCAAAAAAATTACCGCTCATGAAGATTAACCCAGAGGTCAAAGACCTGATGGATTTTAAATTTGAAGATTTTAACCTGGAGGGTTACGAACCACATCCTCACATTAAAGGAGCTGTGGCCGTATGATCGTTTCCATTGTAGTCGCCATTGCCGAAGATAATGCCATCGGTAAAGACAACCAATTGTTATGGCACCTGCCAGCAGACTTAAAACATTTTAAAGACATTACCAGTGGACATACCATCATCATGGGCAGAAAAACCTATGATTCTATCGGCAGGCCACTTCCCAACAGACGTAATATTGTGATTACCAGAAACACCGGATTGGAGCTTCCGGGAACAGAAATCACCAATAGTCTGGAGGAAGCACTGGCACTTTGCGAAGGTACGGAAGAAGTATTCATTATCGGTGGTGCCGAACTCTACAAGCATGCTTTAGCCGCCACAAACCGGATTTACCTGACCAGAGTGCATCAAACCTACGAAGCAGACACTTTCTTTCCGGAAATTGATCTGGAAGAATGGACTGAGCTGAGTAAGGAAAAGCATCTTCCAGATGAGAAAAACAAGGTCGCTTATACGTTTTCAACACTTGAACGCAAATAGTTAAGCGCCCATAATAAAAAATTGAGAAGGTAGTCTATTATTTAAAAAAATAATTAGATTTGCCGACTTGTTAAAAAAATATATAGCTTATATAGACTAATAATTACAAACAAATGCAGGGTAAAGGTTTTATTAAATTTATGGCAATACTTCTAGGTATTGTCTGTGTGTATTCTCTCTCATTCAACTTTGTCACTTCGAAAGTTGAAAAAGACGCAAAGGCTTATGCCAAAGGAGACTTAGATAAGGAAAAAGCTTATTTAGATTCTATGGCCACAGTGCCGGTTTATCCTGTTTTTGGATTTAACTACCAGTTCTGTAAAGAAAAAGAAATTAACCTTGGGCTAGACCTTAAAGGTGGGATGAACGTAACGATGGAAATCTCGTTAGCGGAACTGGTTAAATCTTTAGCTGGTAATCCTGATGATGCTAATTTCAACAAAGCATTAGCAATTGCTCAAGAGAAACTAAACGCTGGTGGAAAAGATTTCATCGCCATATTTGTAGATGAGTTTGAGAAACTTTCTCCAAATGTGAAATTGGCTGACTACTTTTCAAATCAGGACAACGCTAAATTGCTTAAAGCTAATGCCAGCAATTCGGATGTTAAAAATTATTTGTCTAAAGAAGCAACAAGTGCGATAGATCGTTCTTTCGTGATCATCAGAAGCCGTATCGATGGTTTCGGTGTGGTAAGTCCTAACATGCAGAAACAAGAAGGTACGAACCGTATCCTGATTGAGATGCCAGGTGTTCAGGATAAAGAAAGGGTTCACAAATTATTGCAAGGATCTGCAGAATTACAATTCTGGCAGGTATACAACAATGAGGAAGTGTATCCAGTATTAGAAAACATCAACAAGACTTTAGCTGCCACTTTAAAAACTACTGATGTAGCTCCAGCAGGTACTGATACCACTGCCGCTAAATCGGAAAGTAAATTGGCTGGTCTTGCTAAAAATAAAGACACTAAAGATTCTGCAGCGGTTAAAAACAAAGACCTTGCGAAATCTAACCCATTGTTCTCTGTATTAAACGTGCCTACTTACCAAGGTGAAAACGGTCAGACGTCATTACGTCCAGGACCAGTTGTAGGTTGGGTAGCTCAAAAAGATACGGCTAAAGTAAACTCTTATTTCAAAAGATCAGAAGTAGCTTCTATCATTCCTCAGAGTTTCAAATTCATGTGGAGTGTGAAACCAATGGACGTTTCGACGACTGGTGGTGCTAAGATTTTCGAATTGTATGCGATCAAATCTACTTCAATGGATGGCAAACCAGATTTAGGTGGTGATGCAATCAGCGATGCCCGTCATGATTACGATCAGAAAGGCAGACCAGAAGTAACCATGTACATGACTGGTGATGGTGCTACGAAATGGAAAAAAATTACTGCAGAAGCAGCAGCAGATCCAAACAACAAAAAATCTATTGCAATTGTATTAGACAACACGGTTTACTCTGCACCAACTGTACAGAACGAAATTCCTAACGGTATCTCTTCTATCACTGGTAACTTCACTGTAAACGATACACAAGATTTAGCCAACATCTTAAAAGCAGGTAAGCTTCCAGCTCCAGCTAGAATCGTTGGTGAGTTCGTGGTTGGTCCTTCTCTAGGTGAAGTAGCAATCCATGACGGTTTAATCTCTTTCGTACTTGCCTTCGTGGTAATCTTGGTATTCATGGCTTTATATTACAATAAAGCAGGATGGGTAGCTAACCTTGCGTTAGTGATCAACTTATTCTTCATCATGGGTATCCTGGTTTCACTAGGTGCAGTATTGACCTTGCCAGGTATCGCAGGTATCGTATTGGTAATCGGTTTATCCGTAGATGCGAACATCCTGATCTTCGAACGTGTAAGAGAAGAGCTGACCTTAGGTAAACCAACTCCGGTTGCAATCAAAGAAGGTTTCAAACATGCGATGTCTTCTATCATTGACTCGAACGTTACAGTATTTGTATTAGGTGCGATCCTTTACATCTTCGGTACTGGTCCGGTTCAAGGTTTTGCAACGACACTTTGTATTGGTATTCTTTCGTCATTATTCTGTGCGGTATTGATCTCACGTTTAGTCTTCGATTGGTTATTAGAGAAAAAATCAAACATTACTTTCGGTAATAAATACACCATTCACGCCTTCAAAAACATCGCGTTTAACTTCGTTGGACATAGAAAAATCTATTACAGCATTTCTACTGCGATCATCGTATTAGGTTTCATCTTCTACTTCAAAAATGGTGGATTGAACTTAGGTATCGACTTTAAAGGTGGTAGAACTTATATCGTTCACTTCGATAAAGGAATGGAAACGGAAGATGTAAAAGCAAAATTAGCAGCGGTATTCCCTGAGTCGGAAACTGTAGTTAAAACTGCTGGTGCAAACAACGAATTGAAAATCACCACTACTTATCACATCACTGATCAAGACAATGGTGCGGATAAATTGGTAGAAAAAGCCCTTCAGGAAGGTCTTGCTAAAACAGGTGTTCCTTATAAAATTGAAAGTAATGAGAAGGTAGGTCCTATCATTGCAAGTGACATCGTTTACGGAGCTTACGGAGCAATCCTGTTCTCTTGTTTAGTGATGTTTATCTATATCGTAGTGAGGTTCAAGAAACTGAATTATGGTTTAGGAGCGGTGATCGCGTTATTCCATGACGTGTTATTAGTACTATCTTTCTACACGATTTTAGACGGTGTGCTTCCATTCTCATTAGAGATTGGCCAGGATTTCATCGCGGCGATCTTAACGGTAATGGGTTATACCATGACGGAAACTGTAGTTGTATTTGACCGTATCCGTGAGAAATTAGCGGAAACCGGAAAAGAAGACTTACATGGTGAAGAACGTAATAAACTGATCAACTTTGCCCTAAACAGCACATTGAGTCGTACTATTTTGACTTCATTAACGGTGTTCTTCGTATTACTTGTGATCTTCATCTTCGGTGGCGCAAGTATCCGCGGATTTATCTTCGCACTATTGATCGGTCGTATCATCGGTACCTACTCTTCATTGTGTATCTCTACCCCTATCGTTATTGATTTAGGTAAGAACAAATAAGAAATCTAAATATTTATTGATTAAAGGCACCCTTTTTGGGTGCCTTTTTTGTTATCAGTATATTTAAGAAACTCAAATACTATGGAGCAACACTTTCCGAAAGGCAGCAAAACAAGAATAGTCATTGTAGGTGGCGGATTTGGTGGGATTGAATTAGCGAAAAAACTAAGAGATAAAGAGATAGAAGTGATCATGGTAGATAAACATAACTACCATACTTTTCAGCCATTATTGTATCAGGTAGCGACCGGTGGATTAGAAGCCGACTCTATCGCCTTCCCCCTCCGCAAGATTTTTAAAGGTCAGAAAAACCTGACTTTCCGTGTGGCGGAAGTGAGTGCTGTTGATCCCTTGAATAATTGCATCCATACGAGTATCGGCACCATTGATTACGACCATTTGGTAATCGCTACGGGCTCTACCAGCAATTTCTTCGGGCAAGATGAGATTCAGGAAAATGCCATGCCGATGAAATCCATTCCAGAAGCTTTAAATCTGAGAAGTTTGATCCTTCAAAATTTAGAAGCTGCACAGATTGCCCCGGATCCTTCTGTGGCGAATGAACTGCTGACTTTTGTAGTCGTGGGTGGTGGTCCTACCGGAGTGGAAACCGCCGGTGCCATTGCCGAGCTTAAAAAACATGTGTTAAAAAGTGATTATCCAGAACTGGATATCGATAAGGTACGCATTTATCTGATTGAAGGTTCTCCAGAATTATTGGGTGCCATGTCGCCCCAGGCTTCCAAAAAAGCACGCCTGTTTTTAACAGAGTTAGGCGTCAATATTATGACGGAAGCGAGAGTGCAATCTTTTAATGGCAAAATGCTAACCCTCGCAGATGGACAGCAGATTGGCTCTTCCAACGTGATCTGGTCTGCAGGTGTAAAAGGTGTGGTACTGGAGGGCTTAAATCCGGAGATCATTGTTCGTGGCAATCGTTTAAAGGTGGATGAAATCAATAAAGTGGATGGTTACGCCAATATTTACGCCATAGGCGATGTTGCTGCAATGATCACGACAGAATTTCCTAATGGACATCCAGGCGTTGCTCCTGCTGCCATTCAGCAAGGAAGGCAGTTGGCAGGAAACTTATTGAATATCATTGAAAAGAAAACCACCGTTAATTTTAAATATAAGGATAAAGGGGCTATGGCCACGGTAGGTCGCAACCGTGCAGTTGTTGATTTACATAACATTAGATTTCAAGGGGTATTCGCGTGGTTTACCTGGATGTTTGTACATTTGATGACACTCGTTGGCTTTAGAAATAAACTCGTGGTTTTTGTAAACTGGGTTTGGAGTTATTTCAGCTACGATCGTGGCACAAGATTGATTATCCGACCGTATTACAAGAAAATAAAGCATGAACCAGCAAAAGTCGATTAAACTGATAGAATGTCCAAGGGATGCGATGCAAGGCATCCATGATTTCATTGATACCGACCTGAAAGCAGCCTATATAAATTTGCTGCTGCAGGTGGGTTTTGATACCATCGATTTTGGCAGTTTTGTGAGCCCTAAAGCCATTCCTCAGTTAAGAGATACTGCCGAGGTATTGGCAAAACTGGATTTGAGCAGTACATCATCAAAATTGCTAGCCATTGTAGCCAATTTAAGGGGTGTAGAAGCTGCGGTTCAGCATCCAGAGATTGATCAGCTCGGCTTTCCTTTTTCTATCTCTGAGACTTTTCAAATGCGCAATACGAATGCTACGATTGCTGCTTCCCTGGATACGGTGAAGCAAATGCTGGAGCTTTGCAGTAAACATGATAAAACAGCGGTAGTGTATTTATCAATGGGCTTTGGAAATCCTTACGGTGATCCATGGAATGAAGAGATCGTGATGCATTGGGCATCTACACTAGCTAATATGGGTGTCAAAATACTTTCCTTATCAGATACCATTGGAGTGTCCTCTCCGGAAAGAATCAAAAAGATTTTGCCAGGAATGATCAAAAGCTTTGATCAGGTAGAGATAGGTGTTCACTTACACAGCACTCCGGAGACGCGTATTGAAAAAATACAGGCTGCTTATGCTAGTGGATGCTTTCGGTTTGATAGTGCGTTAAAAGGCTTTGGAGGATGTCCTATGGCTGCCGACGACCTTACTGGAAATTTAGCTACAGAAGACCTGATCTGGTTTTTGGAAAGTAAAGGAGAAACTTTAGGACTGAATATGGAGAAATGGAAAGCTGCAGTACAGCTCTCCAATCAAATATTTTTGAGTTAATCACAATCCTTTCTAAGTAAGCTTAAGCTTTCTTTACCATTTTAAAGTGCTGAAATCCTGCTTCTTCAAATTGCGGTCCTTCGGCTACGAAACCAAATTTAGCATACAAAGGCATAGCAGGAAGCTGTGCATTCAGGTAAATGTAATGCGCATCTGCAGGTAAATCTGCTAAAGCTGCAGCTACCAACGCCTGCCCTATTCGCTTACCCCTATATTCTTTCAATACAGCAAACCTTTCCAGCTTATAACCCTGATCGGTTTTTCTCCACCTACAAGCACCACATGGCTGATTGTCCATCGTAGCAAGAAAATGGGTTGATTCTTCTTCATTTTCCCATTCCAGTTCTGGCGGACAATTCTGCTCTTCCACAAAAACAACTCTCCTGATCGCAAATACATGATCTAATGTCTCTTTTCCGATTGCTTTATTTACAAATAGTGTTTCCATTGCTTGCTGATATTTCTACAAATATGGTAAAAAATAGGGCTTCAACCGAAAGTAATTTTGGGTCATCTGACCCTATTAATGCTCTAAAAACTTCGTTAAATTAGAACTACAATTTATTTTCTTTACAGGAGCCGCCGAAAACCTGGAACAGAGTAGGCATTCCATCCAAAGTTTTTGCCGTTTTTTGATTTATAAAAGCTGCCGCAATATGAAAAATTGGTATGTATATAAAGGAACCGGTGATTACTTTGACTCTCACAATTACCGGAGAATAGCGAAAAAAGCCACACCTTCCTGTGTTAACGGCTGCAAAATATGCGCAGTATTACTGAATGACAAGGCTTTGACCCCCAGCAAGCCTTTTAGTGATAAATTAATGCAACATATGGTTGACTCCATTGCCAGCGGTCTCCCTCAACCATTCGAAAATCCAAAAGTACGTTTAAAAAATTGTTGATTAATATAATTAAATGCATCATTTAGCACGTTTTTGATTATTTAACAATTATTGTAGGTATCACTGTTTTATTATTAAACAAAGCGCAAATCATTGTAAGTCAAAAATTTGTCGGCACAACATGTACTCCTTAAATTCGTAGATTACGCAGAATAAATTGTGTAACCATAAAGATGGATTTAAGGAGTAAATCGACTGTGCTGCTCGTGATTAGCTTACTATTGTCTTTCACAGAGCAAACCCTCGCACAATTATGTAATGGTAGTTTTGGAGATCCTGTAGTACTGATTGATTTCGGTAGAGGTACTGATTTTTTTGGTCCCTCTCTCGGGAATAAGACCAGCTATAGTTATGTCACGTCCACAGGTCCTTCCGATGGTAGCTATACCATTGAACAGAGTGTTGGATATTCCAACCAAGGCGGTTCTTGGCATTACATCAAAAACCATACGCCAAATGATCCTGAAGGATATTTGATGATGATAAATGCCAGTTTCAATCCTGGTATTTTTTACGAAACAGATGTACCTACAGATTTGTGTCCTAATACTACTTATGAATTTGCCTGCTGGGTGACCAATCTTTTAAGATTTCGAGGGATTAGACCCAATCTGACCTTTCAAATACTGTCAATGGACGATCAAATCCTTCAAACATTTAGCACCGGGGATATTCCGGAAACTACCGAACCTACCTGGAAGCAGTATGGAGGTTTGTTCAATACACCTGATGGAGTAAATAGAATTAAGATCAGAATCATTAACAACGCCCCGGGAGGGGCAGGAAATGACCTCGCAATCGATGACATTACATTCCGTGCATGTGGCACAAAAATTACCACCAGCATAGATAATATACCTAATCAAACCACAAAAGCAGTATGTGAAAACGAACCGATTAGTCTTAGCATTACCTCTAGTACGGAAGGATCTAACACTTTACAATACCTATGGCAGACAAAAAATGGAGAGACATGGAGAGACCTAAATGAGGAGACCAATCCACAAATTACAATCAATACCTCCGGCTTGTCAACAGGCAATAATGAATATCGAGTCTTGGTTGCGGAGCCCAGCAACTTCGGCGCTCCAGCTTGTAGAACGGCTTCTGCACCAATTATCATTACCGTCAAACCAGCTCCACAGCTCAGTATATCTTCAAATTATTCAATTTGTGTAGGGCAGAGCCAACAATTAGAACTGACTGGAACGGATGGTACTTACCTATGGACAGGTCCAAACAATTTTAGCTCTACACTAAAATCACCGACCATCAGCAATGCTGGACCAAATGAAGCCGGAACCTATCAGGTTATCGTTACTGCAAATGGCTGTACAAATAGCATTCAAACCAATCTTACAGTTATCCCACAGCCAGTTGCAGCGGTCAATCAGCCCCCAGCTCCCATTTGTTATGGGGCCTCCATCCTACTCGAAGCATCTGGTGGCAATTCCTATAAATGGAGCCCAACTACCGGTTTATCCGATCCAAATATTGCCAATCCTATTGCCTCCCCGACTCATACAACTACTTATGAAGTGACCGTATCAAACGGTTTCTGTGAAGATAAAGCGCAGGTTACTGTAAATGTTTATCAGCAAATACTAGCCAATGCAGGAAGTAACAAAGTCATCATGGAAGGAGAATCTACCACTTTAGATGGGACAGTATCTGGTGATAACCTCGAATATTTCTGGACTCCTTCAAAGGGTCTGGATGATCCAAAAAAATTAACGCCTATAGCCACACCACTAGCCACCACTACCTACACACTAAATGTGGCCTCATTAAACAATTGCAATGGCGCGACCTCCAGTATGACCGTTAAAGTTTTCAAAAAGGTGATTATTCCAAATACATTTACACCCAACGGCGACGGCATTAATGATGTATGGAATATTGAAGCCTTGCAAGCTTACCCCAATGCAGAGGTAAAAGTAATGAACCGTTTCGGCGAAAGGGTATTCAGTGCGAAAGGCAATTTTCAAAACTGGGATGGCTGGTATAAAGGAAAAAGTTTACCGGTAGGGACCTACTTTTATTGGATCGACCTCCATGAGGCTGGCCAAAAGCCTTTAGTTGGTCCAGTAACAATTTTGAAGTAAATCACAAGGCCTGTCCCAAATCATGGAGCAGGCCTTGCTGTTATTTTAAGAATCATAAAGATTCTTGATGTTGATCTAAATGAAAAACTATAGTTTATCGCTGGCGTCTCTACAGTTAAGGTCTTCGAAAGCCTGAGTTAAACGTTTAACAAAAGCTTCTTCACCTTTACGTAACCAAACGCGAGGATCATAATATTTCTTATTTGGTTTATCATCGCCATCTGGATTACCGATTTGCGCCTGAAGATAAGCTTCATTTGCTTTATAGTAATCCAAAACACCTTCCCATAATGCCCATTGCATGTCAGTATCGATGTTCATTTTGATTGCTCCGTAAGAAATCGCTTCTCTGATTTCTTCCTGAGTAGAACCTGAACCACCGTGGAATACAAAGTTGATCGGTTTTTCAGCAGTGATCGCGTATTTTTCTCTAATGAAATCCTGAGAGTTCTTAAGAATTACCGGCTGTAATTTCACATTACCTGGTTTGTATACACCGTGAACATTACCGAAAGCTGCTGCTACCGTAAATTTATCACTTACTTTACTCAATTCTTCATAAGCATAAGCTACTTCTGAAGGTTGAGTGTATAATTTAGAGCTATCTACATCACTGTTGTCTACTCCATCTTCTTCTCCACCAGTTACACCTAGTTCGATTTCGATGGTCATACCAATTTTCGCCATGCGAGCAAGGTATTTAGCAGAAATCTCTATGTTTTCTTCGATAGATTCTTCTGATAAATCTAACATATGTGAAGAAAACAATGGTTTACCATGCGCTGCGAAGAATTTTTCGCCATGGTCTAATAAACCGTCGATCCATGGTAATAGTTTCTTTGCTGCGTGGTCAGTATGCAAAACTACTGCAACACCGTAATGCTCAGCTAATAAATGAACATGTTTAGCTGCAGAAACTGCGCCTAATACACATGCATTCAAATTGTCATTATTCAATGTTTTTCCAGCATAAAATTGGGCACCGCCATTGGAAAGCTGAATAATAACAGGTGAATTAACTGCCTTTGCTGTTTCCATTACCGCATTAATTGTGTTGGTACCGGTAACATTAACTGCAGGTAATGCAAACTGATGTTTTTTAGCCTGTTCAAACAATTCCTGAACGGCATCTCCGTAAATTACGCCTTTATAGCCTTTTAAACTCATTTTTTATAATTTTATATATGCCGAAGTTAGGAAAAATATCCCTCTGGCCAAATCTAAGGCCGATTATTTTTAACTAAAAACTACCTTAAACTCTTCTAATTTTTTTTTGTTTCTTTGTACTCGCATTTTTCAACAAATAACATGGCTTGGTTTAAGAGAGAAAAAAAAGGTATCAGTACAAGGACAGAAGAAAAAAAAGAAGCGCCAGACGGTTTATGGAACAAGTGTCCTAATTGTAAGAAAGCACTCCACAGTGCCGATCTGGTTGAAAATAAATACGTTTGCCAATATTGCGACTACCATTTACGGGTAGGATCAAAGGAATATTTTCAGGTATTGTTTGACAATAATGAGTTCACAGAGTTATTTGCAAATCTAACTTCAGGTGACCCATTGAACTTCACAGACAGTAAACCTTATGTAGACCGCTTGGTAGAAAGTCAGGCTAAAACTGGCTTAAAAGACGCAATCAGAGCAGGTGTAGGTAAGATTGAAGGACAGGACTTAGTAATTGCCTGTATGGACTTCAACTTTATCGGTGGTTCTATGGGATCAGTAGTAGGTGAGAAAATCGCCCGCTCTATTGACTATAGCATCAAGCACAAAATTCCGTTCCTGATGATTTCAAAATCTGGTGGTGCCAGAATGATGGAAGCCGCATTTTCGTTAATGCAAATGGCAAAAACATCGGCTAAATTGGCCTTGTTGAGCCAGGCAAAAATTCCATACATTTCCTTACTGACAGATCCTACTACAGGTGGTGTAACTGCATCTTACGCAATGCTGGGCGATATCAATATCGCAGAACCAGGCGCTTTGATCGGTTTTGCTGGCCCAAGGGTAATTAAAGAAACGATCAAAAAAGACCTTCCTAAAGGATTTCAAACTGCAGAGTTTGTACAGGAACATGGTTTCCTTGACTTTATTGTAGACCGCAGGGCGATGAAAGCTAAAATTGCAGCTTTCCTTAAAATGGTTGCAAACTAAGATCAGCATTTAATATCCAGTTGCATTGAACTGAATAATGCAATCGAATAGATTGAATTACATTATTTATTATGTTCAATTGAACTGAACAGTTTAAACATAAAAAAAGTGGGAGTTGTAAAAACTCCCACTTTTTTTATGTGATTTATTTTTTTGTTTTACATTTCGATTGAAGAAATCTACCATATTGTAGATTTCTTCAATTCTTTGCTTCTAAGCCTATTTATTAGGATCAGTAGAGAAAGAGTAAGGGAAATCCGTTTCTTTCGTTCCACGCTGCTTATTTGGCGTTGCAGACATATTGAAATCAAGCGTTGCACCTTTAACCAGTTCAGAATGGCTTAACCAATTTTTTGGATAGGCAGCACCGTTGTATTTCAACCCTTGAACATATCTGTTGGCGTCACTGTTATTCGCTGCATTGATCACTACTTTTTTACCATTTTCCAGGCTCAAAGTCACCTTTTTAAATAATGGTGCACCCAATACATATTGATCTGTAGCAGGGGTTACCGGGTAGAAGCCCAATGCTGAGAATACATACCAGGCGGAAGTCTGGCCATTATCCTCATCACCGCAATAACCGTCGGGAGTTGCTTTATACATCCGGTTCATGGTTTCACGTACCCAATATTGAGTTTTCCATGGCGCACCAGCATAATTGTACAAATAAATCATGTGTTGAATCGGTTGGTTACCATGCGCATATTGACCCATATTGGCAATCTGCATCTCACGAATTTCATGGATTACACCACCATAATAGCTATCGTCAAAGATTGGAGGCAAAGTAAATACAGAGTCCAGTTTCTGAACAAATTTCTCTTTACCACCCATTAATTTAGAAAGTCCATCAATATCCTGGAATACTGACCAGGAATAATGCCAGCTGTTACCTTCTGTAAAAGCATCACCCCATTTGAAAGGATTAAACGGAGATTGGAAATTACCATCTTTATTTTTACCTCTCATCAATCCACTAGCTGGATCAAAAAGGTTTTTATAGTTCATACTACGTTTTGCATAAAGATCAGTTTCTGCTTTTGGCTTACCTAATGCTTTACCCAATTTGTAAATCGTGAAATCGTCATACGCATATTCTAAAGTACGCGCTGCATTTTCATTGATTTTCACATCATAAGGTACGTACCCCAATTCGTTATAATACTTCACTCCTGCTCTTCCTACTGCATCTAACGGTCCTTCATTGTTTGCACCATGGATCAAGGCATCGTATAGCGTATTGATATCATAACCACGAAGTCCTTTAATGTAAGCATCAGCCACTACAGAAGCTGAATTGTTACCTACCATTACATTCGCATAACCTGGGCTAGACCATTCTGGCAACCATCCGCCTTCTTTATAGTCGTTGATCAAACCTTCCTGCATTTCTTTATTGATCGATGGGTAAACCAGGTTCAAGAAAGGATATAATGCTCTGAAAGTATCCCAGAATCCTGTTCCAGCAAACATATAACCTGGCAGAATTTTGCCATTATATGGGCTCCAGTGAACAATTTTATTACTGGCATCCAATTCATATAATTTGTTAGGGAAAAATAAAGTACGGTAAAAGCTAGAGTAAAAAGTACGGGTCTGGTCTACAGTACCGCCTTCTACAGCTACTCTACTTAGCGTTTTATTCCAAACATCTTTAGCTTTTGCTTTGGTAGCATCGAAAGTATCATTGGCCAGTTCTCTCTTTAAATTAAGTTCTGCCTGTTCAAAGCTGATGAAAGAAGAAGCAACTTTCATTACTACTTGTTCCCCTTTTTTAGTTTTAAAACCTACGATTGCACCGGAATGATCTGCTTTAATCTCCAGCTCATCTTTCAACAGCTCTTTACCTTTCCAGGCATTCGCAGACACGAAATCTTTATCGAAATAGGCTACAAAATAGTTTTTAAAGTTTTCAGGTGTCATCTTATGACTGTGTCTGGTAGTATAACCAATTACTTTTCTTTCTTTAGGAAAAATCTTAATGTAAGATCCTTTGTCGAAAGCATCAATCACTACAAAAGAGCTATCCGATTTTGGAAAAGTAAACCTGAACTGTGCCGCACGCTCGGTTGGTGTGATCTCTGTAGTCACATCAGCGTCTGCCAGGTAAACACTATAGTAATAAGGTTTAGCTACTTCCGCTTTATGCGAATACCAGCTGGCGCGATCATCCTGATCAATGCGTTTTTTACCGGTTACCGGCATGATCGAAAACTGACCATAATCGTTCATCCATGGAGATGGCTGATGGGTTTGTTTGAAGCCACGAATTTTATCGGCATCGTAAGTATAGGCCCATCCATCTCCCATTTTACCGGTTTGTGGTGTCCAGAAGTTCATACCCCAAGGCAGGGCAATTGTTGGATAAGTATTTCCGTTAGACATTGAGGGCTTGCTTGCCGTTCCCATCAAAGGGTTGATCCATTCAACCGGATCGCTCAATTTACCAACGGTTTGCGCAAAAGCTGCGGAAGAACCGGCAATCAATAATGCAGTTAAGTAACGCTTCATCATCATGATATTGGATAAGTAGTTTATGTTATTTGGTTTAAAATCTAGCCTCAAACGCTCTATTTGAACATTTCTGTAAACAAACGATTGTTTTATGTATTAAAAACGTTTTAGCACAGTCCTAAAGTAGGAGATTTTTTTAAATAAAAAAAGGCACTATATTTAAATATGGTGCCTTCATTAACAATGTAGCTGTAATTGTTACTTTAGAACGGATATTTGGGCTTACCTTCCTGGGAAGGTTCCTGGCTCATGACTGGAGCCCATAGGCTTATTGGTTCGGCGGTGGTGCTTGACAAAATCTGTCCGACTAAAGTCTCCGGCAGAAGAGGTATCGCCAGTATCTGGCTTATTGTTCCCAAAATCTTCTGTTTCTTTGTACACCGTTTTCCTGTGACTGTGTTTTTCATTTTTCTTTTCCGGCTTTTTCATAACGATAGGGTTTAGTATTAATTTATCGCAATTAAAGATTAACAACAGAAAAATCCAGAATGTTTTAGAAAATATAAGGATGAAATTAAAAGAAAAATGTTGGCCTTAATTCTTCTTATCTATCAGCAGATAAAACCTTTGGCGTGTATATTTTCTCCTTGATCAGCGCTGCTAATACGGTCAGCTCACTTTCCTCAAAAGCAGAAGTGGCCATCAGTAACATCGGATAAGATACCAGGGGATCTGTATAAGAAGGTTGTCGGTAGCTGAAATCTAATACCTGGAAGCCCAGGCGTTCGTAAAACCCGATTCTACGAATAGAATATTCATCTTCAGGAGGTTCTACTTCTAACAGAATCCTGCCAGGAAGCAGTGATTTATAATAATTGAGCACGGAAGCGCCATAATTTTTGCCTCTTAACTCCGCATCAATTGCAAAATGTTCTACAAAATAACTGCCGGAAATCTCCCACCAGATGATAAAACCAATATGTCCGTCGTCGGTATGAATCAGATCAAGGTGCATTTCCTGATCTGTAGAGATTCTGTTTAATAAGGAATCCCAATCCCTCCGCTCATGCGGAGGGAAGGCATCCTCATATAGTTTTTTTATAAAGGTCAGCGAGGGATCACTGGCCGTCGTAATTCTGTGGAACTGCATAACAAACGCTTTATGCAGTAACGTTCTGACTTACGATTTGTTTGACTTTATCTACTACAATGTCCAGTTCTTCTTTCGTGTTGTATTTACTGAAAGAGAACCTTACAGATGGTCTGTTCGGGTCTGCATGGATACCTGTTAACACATGAGACCCGATGTTAGAACCTGAAGAACAAGCACTGCCGCCAGAAGCAGAAATACCGTTGATATCCAGGTTAAACAACAACATATCAGACATATCCATTGCCGGGAAAGAAACATTCAATACCGTGTACAAGCTCTTATCCGCATCTGTCTCGCCATTAAAGCTAATGTCAGCAATTTCAGTACTCAATCTATTTTTCAAGTAATCTTTTAATCCCTGAATGTGGTTCTGGTGACTTTCCATCTCTGCATACGCCATTTCGAGGGCTTTTGAAAGCCCAATAATTCCGTATACATTTTCTGTACCACCACGCATATTTCGTTCCTGCGCACCCCCATAAATCATCGGAGCGATTTTCACATTGTGGTTTACAAATAGGAAACCTACGCCTTTAGGACCATGCAATTTATGCGCTGAGCATACAATAAAGTGTGCTTTCAGCTTTCTTACGTCATGCTGGTAATGACCCATCGTTTGAACGGTATCACAATGATAAATGGCATCATACTGCTCACAGATCTCTCCTACCCGCTCAATATCAGTTAGGGTACCCAATTCATTATTGGCATGCATTAATGAAACGAATGAACGGCCGTTTTCTTTTAACAATTGCTCCAGATGATCGTAATCAACATTTCCCTTTGCATCGATATTCACAAAACTCAGTTTGTCAATCACACCTTGTTTCAGTAGCATATCTAAAGTATGTTCTACTGCATGGTGTTCAATTTTCGAAGTAATGGCATGCTTGATGTTAAAAGCAGCAATTCCGCAGCGAATAGCGGTATTGTCGGCTTCTGTACCTCCAGACGTAAAAAAAACCTCAGCAGGAGTCGCATTTAAGAGACCGGCAACTGTTTTTCTTGCTTTTTCTACCAGCGTTCTTACCTCTCTACCCTGAGCATGAATTGCAGATGGATTCCCGTAATAATTAGTCATTACGTTCACCATCTCCGAAATTACCTCTGGATCCAGAGGCGTTGTTGCCGCATTGTCTAAATAGATCCTGTTTACCTTCATTAGTTCAATTTTAAAATTTCTTTGATATCTGATATGATCTTTGAAGCCAGGTTTTCAGCTACTGTCTCGCTGCCTGCTTCGCTATAGATACGAATGATTGGCTCTGTATTAGACCTGCGCAAATGCACCCATTCTTTATCAAATTCTATTTTCAAGCCATCAATAGTGCTGGTAGGCTGATTTTTATATTTCTCCTGAACTTTAATCAATAGTGCATCGATGTCCATTTCAGGGGTTAGTGTAATTTTATTTTTAGAGATATAGTAAGCTGGATAGCTGCTTCTCAAAAGAGAAATCGACTTACCAAACTTCGCCAAATGCGATAAGAATAAACCGATGCCTACTAAAGCATCACGTCCATAATGAGATTCCGGATAGATGATACCACCATTACCTTCACCACCGATGATCGCTTTATTTGCTTTCATTTGATTTACTACATTCACCTCTCCCACTGCTGAAGCATGGTATTCCATTCCTGCCTTTTCCGTTACATCTCTCAATGCTCTGGTGGAAGAAAGGTTAGAAACCGTATTTCCAGGTGTGTTTTTAAGCACGTAATCCGCTACGGCAACTAAGGTATATTCTTCACCAAACATGGCACCATCTTCACATACAAAGCATAAACGGTCTACATCCGGATCTACCACAATACCTAAATCAGCATTTTTAGCTTTTACCACTTTAGCGATTTCCGTTAAGTTTTCTGGCAATGGCTCAGGATTGTGTGGGAAATGACCATCTGGCGTACAATACAGTTCATAAACCGTTTCTACTCCTAAAGCTTTCAATAAAGCAGGAACAAAAATTCCTCCTGTAGAGTTCACACAGTCGATCGCGATCTTGAAGTTTGCCGCTTTAATTGCAGCAACATCTACTAATGGTAAGGCTAGAACGGCATCAATATGCTTTTGCAAATAGCTATCGTCTTTCTTCACTGTACCTAAGTCATCTACCTCAGCAAAGCTAAATTCTGCTTTCTCAGCGATCTCTAAAAGTTCTTTTCCATCAGCATCGCTGATAAACTCACCTTTATCATTCAATAATTTCAAGGCATTCCATTGTTTTGGATTGTGACTTGCCGTTAAGATGATCCCACCACCAGCTTTCTCAAGCGGCACTGCGATCTCTACTGTTGGAGTAGTTGACAAACCCAGGTCAATCACTTCAATGCCTAAGCCCTGAAGGGTACCTATGACCAGGTTGTTCACCATTTCACCAGAAATTCTGGCATCACGTCCAACAACAATTTTCTTAATGTTCGTTTTATTGATAATCCATGAGCCGTAAGCTGCTGTAAATTTAACGATATCAATAGGAGTCAAGCCATTACCGGCGATTCCTCCGATGGTTCCTCTTATTCCGGAGATAGATTTTATTAGTGTCAAGTTATTCGGTTTTTTTTCAAAAATAGGAAAAAAACAACATAAAGCCTGATTTATAGCACTTCAAATCGTAAAATTAACATCATTAAAATCATGGGGGAAGCTTAAATAATCCTCATTGTTGCATTTGAAAATACTATATTTGTGTTTTTCTTAAACATCAACAAAAACGGGCTTTATGCAGCGCAAGTGGTTTCAATATTGGTTCAACTCTCCCTATTATCATATTTTATATAGTCAACGTAATGATGCTGAAGCAGAATTCTTAATTGATAACCTGTCGGCACACCTGAAGCCTGCTGCTGATTCCAGGATTCTGGATATTGCCTGCGGCCGCGGCAGACATTCCATTTACCTGAACAAAAAAGGTTATGATGTAACCGGAGTGGACCTTTCTGAACAAAGCATCAAATATGCACAGCAGTTTGAGCAGAAGAACCTGCATTTTTTTGTGCATGATATGCGTAAGCTGTCTTTCATCAATTATTTCGACCTTGCCTTGAACCTGTTCACCAGTTTCGGTTATTTTGAAACAGAAAAAGAACATGTAAGCGCATTAACCTCATTCAGAAAAAGTTTAAAACCTAATGGGACCCTGGTGATCGATTATTTCAATACCCAGAAGATCATCAAAAACCTGACTCAGCAGGAAACAAAAACAATGGAAGGCATAGAGTTCCACCTTCATAAATTTGTTGCTGATGGCAAGATCATCAAACATATCAATTTCGAACACCGCAATAAATCTTTCGCTTTTGAAGAGCGTGTACAAGCTTTCCAAAAAGAAGACTTTGAAAGAATGTTATTAAAAAGTGGCTTGCAAATCACGGAAATCTTCGGCAACTACGCTTTAGAGCCTTTTGATGAGACAAAATCTGACCGTTTGATTTTAATCTGCAAAAAAATATGCTAGAAGCCCTGCATCAATTTGACGTAGAACTGTTCCTTAAAGTAAACCGCGATATGGGCAACCCAGTTTTCGACTGGTTGCTTCCTTTAATGCGCAATCGCTATACTTGGGTTCCATTATATTTATTTATCATCATTTTTTGTGTAAAAGAATACAAGAAAAGAGGATGGTATATCATAGGAATGCTGGCTTTTACTGTAGCTATGGGCGATTTAATCGCTTCAAGAGTGATCAAGCCATTAGCAGGACGCATCAGGCCTTGTAACGACATTGATTTGGTTGGAGAGCTCGTTCGCCGTGTGCCATGCGGCAGTGGATACAGTTTTCCTTCTGCTCATGCAACCAATCATTTTGCTATGGCCGTTTTCCTGATTTTCGTATTTTACGATAAATGGAAGCCTATTTTACCGATCGGATTGGCCTGGGCCTTTATCATTTCGTTCTCACAAATCTATGTTGGGGTCCACTACCCTATTGACACCATGGTTGGCGCGCTTCTCGGCAGTCTGATTGGTTTCAGTACTTCAATCATCTACAAAAAAATACAACCACAAGTATAATGGAAATCTGGAAGTTGCTCATCTTATTCTTTAGTGCCTTTTTAGGAGGCTCTGCCATTTTCATGGTGAAGAGCGATAAATCGCAGTTGCTGAAGTTAATTCTTTCCTTTAGTGGGGCTTATTTATTCGCCATTACGGTGTTACACCTGATTCCTGAAGCTTACAGCGGACCAGATCATGCGCAAATCGGGATCTTCATTCTAATTGGTTTCCTTTTTCAAATTCTGCTAGAACAGTTCTCGGAAGGCGTAGAACATGGTCATATTCACAAACACGGAGATTCAAAGGCATTTCCTTATGGGATCATGATCAGTCTTTGTTTACATGCCTTTCTGGAAGGGATGCCATTGGCTAAAGATCAGCACAATGCCTTGATTTTTGGAATCTCCTTACACCACATCCCAGCAGCTTTTGCACTGGCAAGTATATTGATGCAAAGCCATTTCAAAAGAAACAGCGTGCTTTTTTACATCAGCATTTTTGCGATCATGGCACCGCTAGGGTTTTATGTAAGTTATGGCTTGAGTAATGGCACCATTGGAGGCGTTGAAGACTATTTCAACAAGATTATGGGTATTGTGATTGGTATCTTTTTACACATTTCTACAACCATCTTATTTGAATCAAGTGTAGACCACAAGGTGAGCAAAAGAAAAATGATCGCGGTATTGTGTGGTGTGGGCATTGCCCTGATTGGTTATTTTATGACCGGACAAACGCACCAGCATTAACCTTCTGCAATGTTTGCTTATTTCGAGGAGCTAAATGCCTTTAAAATATTCAATAAATTGGCCTGAAAAAAGTTTTCAAAAAAAGCTAAGCTGTTAAAAGCTTAGCTTTTTTTGTAGAGGAATAAATAGGATTAAGCCCTCATTTTATCCAGCAAATCGTTTAATAACTGTGCTTCCTCAGCCGACAAGTTTTTTGCTGCCAGCGCGGAAAGGTCTACCTCATCGTCCATTTTACGGAGTAAAGTCAATCCTTTTTCAGTAATTAAAATATCAACTGCCCTTTTATCATGGACATTCACACCTTTGGCTACCAATTTCTTTTGTACCAGACGTTCAGTGATGCGGGAAGCATCACACATCTTATCCAGCATTCTTGATTTCAACAAATTAATCGTGGAAGGCGCAGGATACTGTCCTCTCAAAATTCTCAAAATATTGAACTGTTGCGGAGTAATCTCATAAGGAGCAATGACCTGCTTAAAATAATCATTGCACCAACTATTGGTAAACACCAGATTCGCAATTGCCTGCTGGTATATATCTTTAAATTTTGTCGCTTTTATTTCTTTCTCCAACTGCATCTCAGTCATTCTGTTTATTCTCATTCCCTTTTGATGGACTGGTCTTTTTCTTGCCAAATCCCCATGGGCAGTGTTTACATTTATTCTTACAGCAATAGCCCCTCTTCAGATGATAAGCTTCAGTGAAAACCATTAGCCCATCTTCATTCAAATAATAGTCTATCCCTTCTATCATATTATGTAAGCAATTTAACGACCAAACTATTCGCAAAATGTTCCTTCAGCTGCTTTCCATCGCCATGATTGGTCCAAACTTCCGTAGGTTTCACCTGATCTATGGTATAAATGATGTCATTCCAGTCTGCATGATCAGACACATACAATTGAATTTCACTATTGCTTTGCAAGTGCTTCCAACCCGTAGCGAATACTCTAATCACATTTATAGCTCTAAAATAGCTCCTAAATACCATTGGAGGAACCATATACACCATATTGGTTGGTGTATTCTTCATCACTTTACGATCATACATTTCATATTTTCCCATATTTATGCCATTCTGCTCATAAATTTTCACAAAAGGCAACATACTATGGTGTACCAGTATCCTTTTTTCCGGACAATGATCATTCATCAGACTAATCAATCGCTGACATTTACCTAAGGCATAAGCGCCTAGCATAATGTTACTCTGCGTTCCATTCAGTTTCAAAATCTCCTTTTCTGCTGCTGGGTGACGGGTGTTAGGATCAGCAAAGGTCGTCTCTGTAATCAGGACGTCTGCGGGTACAAACTCAATCGGCTCACAAGTCTTGTCTGGCTGCAATTTATAATCACCGGTATACAAGTATTTAATCCCTTGATACTCCATTAAAATCATTGCCGAGCCCAGAATATGTCCGGCAGGAATAAAGCTGATTTTCACGCCATTCAGCGTAAAATGTTCATGATAACCTTTCAAATGAAACTCACCTCCGGCAAATTTCTTATAGCGGTGTTTCATAAACAATGAGGTCGTTTCTGTACAATAAACATGGAGGTTACCTCCGATGGCATGGTCTCCATGGGCATGGGAGATCACTGCGTCTTTCACTATTTCCTTTGGATCCAGATAAAAATCACCATATCTACAAAATAAACCAGTTTTTGTAGCAACTATAAAATCATCTAATATCATTAAGGCTTTGTATTTAAGAATTGATGGTGTAAAGCCATCACTTGTGTAATTAAAGAATCTGTCTCATTATTGTAGACAAGCATGTCCGCCATCTTAGCTTTCTCTTCGTCGGAGAGCTGTTTATCCATACGTGCCCTCACCTGCTCCTCAGTTACTCCATCGCGCTGCATGACGCGCTGCAATCTGGTTGTTAAGGGTGCAATCACCAGCACATTAAGGTCGCACAGCTGATAAGAACCGCTTTCAAAAAGCAAAGCTGCTTCTTTGAGGATATAGGGTACATTTGATGAAATCTGAGCGGCCCAGGTTTCAAAAGCCCGAAATACGGCCGGATGCACCAATTGGTTCAGCTTTTCTAATTCTGCTGCCTGATTAAAGACAATACCGGCGATGTGTTTATTGTTCAATACCCCTTCAGGAGTATAACTTTCTTTTCCAAAAGTATCTTTTACCCCTTGAATCAGGATGGGGTCAGTAACCATAATTTGTTTGGCTACGGTATCCGCATAAAATACCGGAATGCCCAAGGTTTCAAACACCCGGCACACCGTTGTTTTCCCACTTCCTATCCCTCCTGTTATCCCTATTTTTAACATTATTTTTCTATAATAAAATCAACTTTAGCAGGTTTAATCTGCACCAGTTTACAATAATCAGGGAAGCGATTCAACCTAACGGTCAACTCATTGTGCTGAAAAACCTTCCATTCATTCATATCTACTACCGCCTCGATGAACTCTTCATTGATCTGACTGTACTTAGACAGCGCGACCATTAAAGTCACCTTCACCTTTTTAGGATAGAGTTTTACATTGTAATATTCTTTGTTATTGATCACCTTTAAAGGCACTTCTATCACTTTTTCTGTAAACTCATCCACCGGCAATTTCACGTCTACACTGGTTGGAAAGATGTTTACATTTTTCATCTTATTCTGCACCATTGCAACCCTGGCTACTGTAGAGCTTTGAATATCCTCCAGCTTCAAAGTATCGGTATTCCATTCTTTAATCTTGACAATATCTTCTTCCGGACCGGAGATCGTTACATAGTCCGGATTTACCTTTATGGCGTTCGATAAGCCATATTGCGGTACAAATTGAAGGTTGGAAACCAGTTTCACAGGAACTCTTTTTACTCTCCTTTCAGAGAAGTCAAAATACAATGTATCCGGTTTTACGGAAATGATCTTTTGAGAGGATTCCAGCTGACGGTTCACATTGAACAGTTGCTCAGAAAACAGCACATAATTCCTGTTATTTAATTGTTCCAGGTTAATCGAAATCGATTGTGGTTTGATCCTTAATCGGGCAAATAACAGCTGCCACCCCGTTCCTTCCACCTGTAAATCAACCGTATCTGATTGCAGCGGATGAAAGGCCTTCTTTTGAGGGAAGTTCTTATAGTCGAGTACCGTTTTGGCCGTATAAACATATTTATTGTTCAATGCCATGAACAACCATGCCGCAACAGCCAGGAACAGACAGGTGACCAGCGCCAGAAAACGCTTTTGCTCTACTTTTGTGAGTTTGATGATGGGCATATGGACAAAGTAATCAAATATACTGAAATGCAAAAGCCGCACCAAACAAGGATGCGGCTTTTACCAGTATAGCTGTAAAACCTATGCTTTTGGAGCTTCAGTTTTTGCAAGGTCAACTTTAGGAGCTGCAGCTTTCGTTGCATCTAAAGAAACCGAAGTTTTATCAAAACGGATTTTAGTACCACTTTCTACTTCAATAACGAAAGTAGTGTCGTTCATATCTACAATTTTACCGTGAATACCGGCAGTAGTTACAATTTTATCACCTTTTTTCAACTCTTCAACCAGTTTTTTATGGTCTTTAGCTTTTTTAACCTGAGGTCTGATCATGAAAAAATAAAATACCACCATGATTAAAACCATTGGTACCAGGGTACCTAGCATGCTGCTACCACCTGTTGCTTGTAAGATTACTGTTGACATCATAATTATATATAAGATTTTTTATTAGTATTTATTTAGTTTCTTTGATTTCTCCTGTTAAATGTAGTTCTGCTACAGTTGGATTTGCATTTGAAGTCACCGTAACGACTTTATCCTGCATTCCAAATTTGCCAGCACTATCAAACACCACTTTAATACTGCCTGTTGCACCTGGAAGAATTGGCTCTTTAGGGATCTCAGGAACCGTACAGCCGCAAGTTGCAGTTGCATTGCTAATGATTAAAGGGCTTTTACCCGTGTTTTTAAACTTATATTCGTAATGAACTTTTTCTCCCGGTGCTATTTTACCGAAATTATAGTTTTCATTCTCAAAAGTCATCACTGCGGCATCAGCTGCGGCTACCGGATCGGTACCTTCGGCAAGGGAAGTTGTCCCAGCTTCAGTGCCTGCACCAGCGGTTTTCGTTGTGTTTTGGCAGGAAGCAAATGTCATCGCTGCAATTGCAATTAACAAGATTCGTTTCATATTTTTTATTCTTCGATTAATCCGCGGCCCAATTTATGGATACTATCCGTTCTTTTCAGATCGCCTAAAATTTTGTCCAAGATACCGTTAATAAACGAATTACTTTTCGGAGTACTGTAATCTTTTGATAGATCAAGGTACTCGTTAATCGTTACTTTTACAGGAATAGAAGGGAAATTCAACAATTCACAGATCGCCATTTTCATCAGAATGGTATCCATTAATGCAATCCTTTCCGACTCCCAGTTTTTGGTACGTTCGGCAATAAGTTCCTGGTATTCTTTGTTATTTTTCAGGGTATAAATGAAAAGATCTTCTACGAATTTCTTATCTTCTTCCCAGTCCTGACTGATTGGCGTCAGTTTGTTTTTACGTGGATCTTCTGAAGTAAAGTTTTTTAAAGTTTTCGCAACCATTCCCTGCATCACTTCTTTATCTACAGACCAGTTGATAAACTTATCTTCAAAAGCCTGAATGATGTTGTGGCTTTTTAAAATAATTTTTCTAAAGATAAATTTGATGATTACTTTGGATTCTTCTAAGCTGTTGTCCTCATCTGC
The DNA here is from genome assembly GCF_019802255.1 of Pedobacter polysacchareus. GTDB lineage: Bacteria > Bacteroidota > Bacteroidia > Sphingobacteriales > Sphingobacteriaceae > Pedobacter > Pedobacter polysacchareus. The sequence continues at coordinate 176,729 of NZ_JAHYSS010000007.1, forward strand.
AAGATAAGCGATATACTCAGGAGTAACTTTCAAAGCATTGAAGATGCCTTTTACAAATTCAGGATCAGACATCCAGTTGATCTGATATTTGTTGACGTTGTCCTTAAAGTCGGGGTTTTCTTTTAGCGTAACTGCAAACTTATTATGAAGCAGTTTCATGTTAGGGTTCAGATCCTCTGGTGTAGGCAAATGTTTATTTGACCTTTCAATAGCGTCGATGCTAGTGTATTCTGTAACTTCAACAAGGAGTGATAGCATCCAGATGTACATCTCGTACACGCTGTCAATACTTTCCAATAAAGCTTTCTTTGAGGAAGCTAAATCTCTCTTGTCTGTCATTTGCCATGCAAAAATGTTTTGCAAAGCTTTAATTCTTAAGTGCCTTCTGTTTAACATGAATGTGTAAGAACGAGTGGTAAATTACCGGTGATTTAATTTGTGATTTGTGTACTAAAATGATGATTTTATTTTCTTGATATCGATTATTCTTTGTTCAGCAATGTGATTCGCAGCCAGGATAGTTGAAATCTTATCCTTTTTAGACATCCTGATCACATCGCGGGTGGCATTGTAGATATTCTCCGTCAGCTGAATGGTACGTTTCTTACCGTAACCCGTTAATTCAGAATAACAGCTGATCAAACCGCCGGCATTGATCAGGTAATCTGGTGCAAATAAGATGCCTTTTTCTAATAATAGCTGCCCATGTACCAGCTCATCTGCCAACTGATTGTTTGCAGAACCCGCAATAATGGCAAACTTCATTTTAGGGATGGTTTTATCATTTACCGTAGCTCCTAAGGCACATGGCGCATAGATATCGGCGTCAATTCCAAATATCTTGTCGGCAGCAATAGGCTTGGCTTTGTAAGTACGTGCAACATGCTGCAAACGTTCTTCGTTGATGTCACTGATGTAAACTTCTACATTTTCTGCCCTTAACAGCTCTACCAGGTGTTCCCCCACCTTACCAATCCCTTGCACTACTACTGAACGTCCTGCCAGCATATCTGTTCCGAACACCTCTTTTACGCAGGCTTTAATACCTAAAAACACACCTTTTGCCGTGTGTGGTGCAGGATCACCTGCGCCACCTAAAGATTCTGGAACGCCGGTTACATGCTCGGTTTCCATACGGATATACTCCATATCTTTAGTGGTGGTTCCTAAATCTTCTGCAGTGATGAATTCTCCATTCATGTTTTTGATGAATCTGCCGTAGCTACGCATCATGGCTTCTGATTTTCCTTTTCTGGAATCACCGATAATTACAGCTTTACCACCGCCGATATTTAAGCCGGTGATCGCTGCTTTATAGGTCATACCTCTGGATAATCTGAGTACATCTTCCAATGCTTCCGCTTCTGAAACATAGCTCCACATCCTTGTTCCGCCTAAAGCAGGACCTAATGTAGTATCATGAACAGCAATAATGGCTTTGAGGCCGGTATCGGGATCATTGCAAAAAACGACCTTTTTATGGCCTGCGGCGCTTAACTGATCTAAAACTGAATTCACAAGAGAACTATTATCAGGCATATAATTTTGTTTATCAGATATGTCGCAAAACTAGCATAAAAAAACATTATTTACACAGTTTTAACCAAAGTCTTTAAAAAAATTACCTTCATTTGGCTAACTTTGCTTACTCATGAAACACCTCAGATTTTTAAACAAATACTTCTATAAATATAAATGGTGGATTATTCCGGGGGTGTTTTTCGTGGTCATCTCGAATATCTTCGCAGTGATCCCGGCACAAGTGATCGGCCATGCCTTCAATTTAATTACTGAAAACATACAGATCTATGGCTTATTCGAAGGTTTCGAACGCCGCAGCATCATCTATGATATCTTCAGTCAGAGTCTCTTTTACTTCGGACTTTTGGTACTCGTACTTTATCTATTGAGAGGGATATTCCTCTTTTTCATGCGTCAAACCATTATTCTGATGTCCAGACATATTGAGTACGACATGAAGAACGAGATCTATGCCCATTACCAGGAATTGAGTCTGGGTTTTTACCGCCGCAACAATACCGGCGATTTGATGAACCGTGCGACTGAAGATGTGAACCGGGTTCGTATGTATGTGGGACCTGCCATCATGTATGCCATCAATACGGGTGTATTGTTTATATTGATCATTTATGCCATGTTCTCGGTCAATGGTACGCTGGCAATTTTCTCGCTGCTTCCCCTGCCGGTACTGGTGGTGATCATTTATTTTGTCAACACCATTATCAATAAAAGAAGTGAGGAAATTCAGGAACAGCTTTCCCGACTGAGCAGTTTTGTGCAGGAAAGGTTTTCAGGGATCCGCGTGATCAAGTCTTATGTACGTGAAGACCATACCAAAGCGGTTTTTGCGGCAGAAAGCCAGGGTTATAAAAATAATGCCATGGGATTGGTAAAGGTTCAGGCTTTATTTTACCCGACTATGCTCCTGCTTGTTGGTTTGAGTACCATCCTAACCGTTTATATCGGCGGCAAACAAGTCATCGAGGGTGCCATCACTCCAGGAAATATAGCGGAATTTATTGTCTATGTAAACCAGCTTACTTTTCCAGTATCCATGCTGGGCTGGGTCACCACGCTGATTCAACGTGCCTCAGCTTCTCAAAAAAGGATCAATGAGTTTCTTCATTTGAAACCAGAAATTGTTTCCGGTGATGCAGACATCTTGCCGGTGCAGGGAAATATCCGTTTTGAAAATGTGAGCTTCACTTATCCGGATACCGGAATTCAGGCTTTAAAAAATATCAGCTTTGAGATTGAGCAAGGTCAGTTTGTAGCCATCATTGGCCGTACAGGCTCTGGAAAATCTACCCTTGCGAATCTGATGATGCGCATGTACGATGTGGATCAGGGAAAGGTGACGATGGACGGTGTGGCGATTGACACGCTTAACCTACAGCATTACAGAAGTCAGTTTGGCTTTGTTCCACAGGAAGTCTTTTTGTTTTCGGATACGATCAGAAACAACATCGCCTTTGGTCTGGACGTAGTCGATGAGGACGCAGTGGTACAGGCATCTAAAAATGCCGCTGTGTATCATAATATCATCAATTTCGAGCATAAATTTGAAACCATGCTTGGCGAGCGGGGTATTACCCTTTCCGGCGGACAAAAACAGCGGGTATCTATCGCCCGTGCTTTAATTAAAGAGCCGAAAGTTTTAATTTTCGACGATTGCCTTTCCGCAGTTGACACCCGCACAGAAGAAGAAATTCTGAACAACCTGGGCAGGGTGATGAAAGGAAAAACCAGTATTCTAATTGCGCATCGGATATCCACCATAAAAAACGCCAATAAAATTCTGGTTTTAGACGAAGGGAAGATTATTGAGCAAGGTACGCATGCCGAATTGTTGCAAATTAATGGCAATTACGCTGAAATGTATCAAAATCAATTGTTAGAAGAGGAAACAAACAGCAGCTCTGCCATATAATCATGCGCTTAAAAGGGTAGTATGAGATTTTGCATATGAAATAAGCAAAAGAAAGTCCTTTTGTGTAATTTTCTATTTTGAAGTTTAATAATTATTCCTTTATATTTACCCGAACCAAAAACCAAGATTATTACCAACCATGGGAGAATTTGACAACAAAGAGAGAGAAGAGGTTTTTTCGAAGAAAGTAAGGGCCGGTAAGAGAACGTACTTTTTCGACGTAAAAGCGACAAGATCAGGGGACTATTACCTAACTTTAACTGAGAGTAAGAAAAGACTAGAAGACGGCGTGTTTGTAAAGCATAAAATCTTCCTATATAAAGAAGATTTTGAGAAATTTGCAGAAGGATTAAATGAAACTGTTGAGTATATCAAAAACCACCAGGACGTAGTTGAAAAACGTTACGAATACTCCGAGAACCACGAAGGCGTAGCCAATAAAAGTAACGACGATTTTCCTTACTAATATCATACAAAAGAAATTCAAAGTCCCTCATCAACCAGGGGCTTTTTTTATGCCCAAAATCCGGCTGATCCGAAATCACCTTCTCCCCTCCTTCCTGTGATCGAACTCCACCTCGTTAAATAAAAAAGGCTTATTGAATGGAATGAACCAGTACAATAAGCCTTCTTCAGCAGCTATTATAGCTGTTATTTTAAAAGCTCAGCCAGCTTATCATGAAGCGCTTTACCTCTAAGGTCTTTCGCTACGATGATACCTTTAGCATCTACTAGAACAGAATGAGGGATCCCTCTTACTGCATATAGTTTCACCATCGGGCTCTGCCAGTACTGAAGGTCAGAAATCTGGTACCAGGTTAATTTATCATCGGCAATTGCTTTCTTCCATGCAGCAGCAGCAGTTGGCTTATCCAGTGAAACGCCAAGTACGTTTAAACCTTTACCATGGAATTTTTCATAAGCAGCTACCAGGTTTGGATTTTCCTGTCTGCATGGACCGCACCAGGACGCCCAGAAATCAATCAGTGTATATTTACCTTTAGCCACGACTTCATTTAAAGAAAGTGTCGTTCCTTCTGGTGTCTGCGCACTGAAATCTGGTGCTTTAACCCCTATCGCTACTTTTGCTAAGGCATCTAAACGTTCTTTTAACTTTAGGCCATAAGTGCTGTTTTTTACCGCTGTGGCTAATGCATGATAAACTGGTAAGGTGACTGATGGCTCAACATCTCCATTTAAGATCAGATAGGCAGTATAATAAGATTGAGGATTGTTCTTAATGAACTCAGCCGTAACTTTTTCCTGTTCACCTTCTATCTCATCAAACTTCTGACTTACAGCCGCCATTTTCTCCTCATTGCTGGCTTTTTTTGCATCGCCATATTCTTTGTTCAAAGCCCTCATCGTACTAGTTAGAGGAGCCATTGCCGACAAATATTTCAAATGATCTGCATGTGCTGGTGATCCAGTGATGATCAATTGAGAAAGATCATCCGCATTCCCTTTTAAGGTCATATTGGAATTGTCTAAAAATGCATTATATCTGATGCGTTTGTCCGTTACCCGAATGCTGAAAAATTCAGCACCATTGTTTACGCTTCCTTTCAACACAAATTTCCCTCCTTTTATCGTTTGGGAAAGGGTGTCTGAAGTGTTCTGATCTGTACTGCGGATGAATAAGATTTTTTCCCCGTCTTTTACGCCTGAAAGTTCACCTTTTACGGTAAAACTTTTTGCCTGCTGTGCGTTTGCAGCTGCTACATTCAATAAGGTCACTAAACCTAGCGACAAAGTTGAAATCTTTAATAGGTTATTCATTTTCTATGTTTACGTTATGTGTGCTATTATTCTATTATAACAATTCGATCTTATCCAGCAGCTCCTGCGCCAGTTTCTGAATTTTCGAAGTTTCCGCATCGGCAAGGGCTCTTGATTTCCTCGCAGCGATCAATCCCTCTTCTTTCTTTTTAAGGGTTAAGCATACTTTAGCGAAAGTGCTGACAATAGAGTATTCTTCCGGCTCCAATGATGCCGCGTGTTTTGCCATCTTATAAGCTTGTTTCAGCACTTTAGGATTGGCAGTATGAGGACGCATACCTTTAGCGTCTGCTCTTCTAGCTAAAAAGCTTAACTTTTCTGCATCATCTTTCAAATCGCCTTTTAGCGCTGCATCAGTTATTCTGAGGTATGCTGAAGTCCTGCTGTTGTCCAGGTAGAAATCTGCTTCCAGCATAATTCCTTGCTTTCTGCGGTCAATTCTATCAGAGTTTTTAAAATAAGACAGGTGTTCCATAAAAGCCTTTTCATTCTTAGTGTACAGGTAACCATACATGGTACTGGTGATCAGTCGATCTTTCAGCTTTTCTCTTTCTTCTTCCGTTGCAAAAGCAGTGTAAGCAGTTTGATTGGCCATGAAATGGGCACCTAAACGGTCGTTTTCTGTTCTCGCCAAGGCTTTAATTGCTTTCCAGCCTAGCGCCGAATTCAGGTCCGCTAAAGTGATGCGTTCCGAAATATCTTTTCCGATTAGTTCTGCTTTATTTCGGTCTGTTTTCTGCACTGCCAAAAAGTAATCCAGTACAAAAGGAATATCCCTTTGTCCGGATTCATACTTCTGACTCAAGAAAGAAAGGTTTCTTTTCGGATCTGCGGCCATTTTTCCTTCTTCCAGGAATTCAGCAACAGTCATCTTTGAGGCTGTTCTATGGATCACTTCCCCTTTGTCATTTACAAAAAGGAAGGTCGGAAAGGACTGCACATTATATTTTTTACGGAGCTCAACTCCTTCTCCTTTTTCCATATCAATTTTAGCATTGATGAAATGGGTATTGAAGAAGCTAGCTACTGAAGCATCGTTAAATACGTTTTTGTCCATCCATTTGCAGGGTGCGCACCAGGAGGTATAGCAATCGATAAAAATCAGCTTGCCTTCTTCAGCGGATTTAGCGGTAGTGGCAGCCCAGGTTGTGGTCTGGTTAAATTTGATTTCTTCCTGTGCTTGGATGCCGGTGGCGATCAGCAGGAATAGAAATAGGTTAAGGTATTTCATATATTCTGTTTTATATGGGGTGATTCAAAAGCCCAGGTTTTTATCATTAAGCTGTTGCTGCCTGTTTAAACAAGCAGCAACAGTTTAGGGACGCCATGCGTTTTTTAGCGATCCAATACTGGAATGGAAGGATTTAGCGCCAATACCTTAGGTGGGATTGGCAGCACATAACGTTTGTCATTAGCCGGTAGGGTAAATGTTTGTGTTCCGAAAAAATGGCTGACCGATTTCGCGAAACGCGGATCTTTATTGAGGCGTTTCAGGTCTATCAAGCGTGTGATTCCCTGGAAAGGCATTTCTCTTCTTCTTTCCTCCAGCACAAGCAGCAGAGCTTCCTCTTTCGTGGCCGCTGTCAATGGTTTATTGCCCACGATACGTGCAGCTCTCAGGGTGTTCAGGTGCTGCAAAGCGACACCCATATCTCCAACTCTGGCTTCTGCTTCCGCAGCGATCAACATCAATTCTCCGGTGCTGAAAGCCATGTTAAATTCAATGTAAGGCGCCCAGAGTGATCTTCCAGGAAACCTGGTGAGATTCCCTCCCAATTGTGCAGAATCGGTACAGAAGAAAAGATTTAAACGTTTATCGATCCCCCCTGCAGGTAAATCTTTAGCATAAACGCTTAATAAATCTTTACTGGCGTATAATTCTCCGAACACCGCACCAGAACTTGAAGCTGTTTGGCGTGCCCAAACGGTTTCGATGCTCTTATCTACAGGAGGAAAAAATACATCCTTATTACTTGACAGAATTACTCTCCCGTAGGTTAGCCCCAATTTGGTGGTATAATCCTGGTATTTGATCAGATTGCGATTCACCTTCAAAGCCTCATTGGCATTTTGTAGTGCCTCTGTATATTTGCCCATCACCAGGTAAACCTTACTTAACAATGCATTCGCTGCTGCTTTTGTAGGACGAAATTTATGATCTGCAATCGTACTCAGATTAGGTTCTGCTGCTGCCAAATCATTCAAAATCTGTGCATAGACTTCAGCTACCGTATTTCTGGTATAACTTTGCGTCACATCTTCTACCAATACCAGAGGAACACCAAGGTCAGTACCTGCAGTTGCTGCATCATATTGAACGGAATAACCATTGACTAAATTAAAATACTCAAAAGCTCTTCCAACAAGTGCTTCTGCTTTTAACTGTCTTTTTTGAGCAGGCACACCATCCGGAACATTTTCGATGTTATTGATTACCGTGTTGTAAGTAAAGATTTTCGAATAAGCGGCCTCATAAAAGCTATCTTCATTTCCCGATTCTAAAATAGCACCAGGGGCAAAACTATATAGGTTCCGTTTTAACAGGGTATACAAAGTATAATCTGTAGCACTATTGACATCTTTCTCTGTTCCTACCTGTGCATCATCCGTCAGGTAATTTGGATAACCTGAGGAACTCCTATTCAGGCTGCTATTATTTAATAACTTTTTATAATCTTCAAAAAACTCAGGAATGGTGTATCCTTTGGGCTTAATATCCAGATAATCTTTACATCCGGTAAAGATCCCCGCAGCAAGCAATAAAGCAATAAATATCTTTTTCATTTGTATATAGGTTATGGATTAAAAATTAACAGAAAGACCGAATGTGTAGGTTGCTGGAATATAAGCACCTCTTGATGGAGGTGGTTTAATTGCAGGTTTTGCTACTTCACTGGTACTATTTACTGGGATTGTAGTAAGCCCAGTCCAAACTTCTGGATCCAGATTCTGCTTATTTGCAGACCACCTCCATGCGTTTTGTACCTGGAAGCTCAAGCGTAATTTTTGGATAAAATTCTGCTTCAGGAATGCATTAGCCAGAGAATAGCTGATCGTAACATCTCTCAATTTGATGTAATCTGCTCGTTGAACATTTTGATCTGCTGCTGTCCAGAGCTGCGTAATCACATCTGAAGCATTGGAGTAAAAAGCAGGAGCAATTCCCGGAATGTTTTCATCACCCGGTTTTTTCCAATAATTTAAGGCCAGTCTATCCATATTCGCGGTGTAGTTCAATTCCGGCAACCTGGTTAGGTATGGGCTGATCACATCACGCATTTTATTTCCACCATAGTAAATGAACATGAAAAACAGGTCAAAATTCTTATAGCTGATTGTGTTCATCAATGAAGCCGAAAAAGGTGGCGTAACTGTACCTTGATAAACCAGATCGTCCAGGGTCAGGTCAGTGGTTTTGCTCACCTCCCTGCCATCTTTAGTCAGCGCAACTGGTCTACCTGCAGCATCTAATCCTTTATAACGAATACTATACAGCGCCCCCATTGGCTTACCTACCCTCATATTTTTAGTTGGTTCCTCTACATAACTGTAAATCGTATTGTCAGCATTTTCAATTTTGGTCACCACATTTTGATTGTAATTGAAATTCATCGAGGTCGTCCAGCTGAAATCAGCAGTAGATAAGTTCTTGCTGCTGAAAGCAACATCAATCCCACGATTGCGCATGCTGCCATAATTCATAAAGATCTTATCCCAGCCAAGTGTTGGATCCAGGTTTCTTTGCCCTAATAGATCACTTGTATTCTTATTGTAAAGGTCTATACTTCCAGAAAACTTACCTTTTAACAAGCTATAGTCCATACCAAAATTGGTCACCTTGGTTTTCTCCCATCGTAGGCCAGAATTAGGTGGACTTTCCACATACGCATGAGCTTCATTGTTCATTGGGTTAGGGCTGGCATAATCTTTCATGATCAGGTATGGGCCTCCTTTTTTAGAGATGTTACCATTGATACCATAAGTGGCACGGATGGCTAGACGGTCCAGCCAGTCGTTGTCATTTTCAGAAAGAATATATAATAATCCGGTAGACCAGAGTGGCTTATATTGATATTTAGGATTGGTACCAAACAAATTCGATTGGTCCATACGGATACTTGCTGTTGCGGTCAGCTTACGGTCAAATGTATAAGATCCGTTACCATAAAAAGAAACAAAACGGTCTTCTTTGCTGAAGATTCCCTCATCTTTATTTTTCGAATAAAAGAAACTGTTACTCAGCGATTGCACCCCAACCTGCTGTTTACCTAAAGCAACTTCATCCAGTAAACCGTAAGAAAGGCTGTTGTCATTGTATCCATATCTATATACTCTGGTACTTGTGGCCAGCATACTGCGTTGTTCAGCACCTGCAATAAAATCAATGCGGTGTTTCTCTCCGAACAATTTGTTGTAATTGACCTGCGCACGTAAAGTATGTGAGTTGATATCTGCCCTGGTCTCATCAACTTGTCCGCCATTAGGAATCAGAAATTCTCTGGCACCGTCAGATTTAATTCTGGTGGCATCATTAATCATCGTTTTTACCTCATAGGCATTTTTGCTCAGGTATTGCTTGGTATAATTGTCAGTCCTTTCTTTCTGATAAAGAAGATTCAAGGAGAGACCAGCTGCCAATTGCATCGTCGCATTAAAATTCAGATTCAGGTAATTGCTGTTGTTCTTATAATGCTTACTGCTCATATAATTTACAGGTGCATAATTTTCATCCTGTAAGCCCAATGCATTTAAACGGTCAATCTCAAATTGTGATTTTGAATTGTACCAGTTTACCGGATTTCCGTTATTGTCTCTTAGCATATAGTAAGAGGCTTTACCGTTATTCAATTGGTTAAAACCGATCACACCATTGTCGTAATCTTCCTTTAAAGAACTGCTCAATACGCCTACATTTACTTTCAGCCATTTTGTAAAATTGAAAGTATTGTTCAGGTTAAAACCTACCCGACTATTGCTTTGTTCGCGTTCATAGGGATTGTTGTTCATGTAATTTCCACTCAGGTTATAAGTATAGAAATCTGACCCCCCAGAAAGCGATAGGTTATGTTGCTGTACCATGGCAGTTTTACGCATAAACTCTTCTACAACCTGGTCATATCTGTCGTTATTTCTGTAGAAATCTAAGGACGACTGTAATTGTGCTTCATCTGCAGCATCCCATTTACCATTTACCTTCTGTTTTTGTCGGGCATCATACAGCAGTCGGTAAACGTCGTTCATCGACTTACGCGGATCGATCGCTTCGTAAGAACCTGACCGGTAGCCGAACATTTCTCTTTGGAAATCCACCAACTCCGAGCTGCTCATTTTATTCGCATAATCAGGATTAGGGAGCGGTGTAAATTTAGCAGTTCCATTATATGCAACTTTTACCGGCCCTTTTACCCCTTTACGCAGGGTAATCACAATCACCCCATTTGCAGAGCGCGCACCATAAATAGAAGCTGCGGTAGCATCTTTCAGGACGTTCACAGATTCCACATCAGCAGGGTTAATCGATTGAATATCCCCTTCAAAAGGGGCTCCGTCCACCACAATCAGTGGCTTCATCTCCGCATTCAAGGTAGAAACACCACGAATCTGATATTTAGTTTTTCCTTCCGCACTGTAACTGGTAAAACCTGCGGCCATCCCTTCAATTCTATCCAGGATATTGGTTTGCATTTTACCTTTCAGGTCTTTATCTGCATTGATGGTGACAATAGAACCTGCTGCACGTTCCTTAGGAATGTCCTGATAGCCAGTAGAGACAACCGAGATCTCCGATAACAGCCCTGGATTGACCTCTAAAGTAATCGTTAAAGGACTGCCCTGACTTACCGGCACTTCTTTTACTTTATAGCCGATAAAAGAGACGATCAGGATTGCTTTTTCGTCTACCGCATGAAGTTCAAACTCTCCATTTCCATTGGTAATGGCGTTTTTCTTGCTATCCTTCACCTGAACGGTTGCTCCAGGTAAAGGCAGTCGGTTTTCGTCCAGCACTTTTCCTTTGATCTCTACGAATTTGAAAGTGCTTTTGAGCTGATCCAATACTGAGAAATCCTTCTTTTTAATGACTACCGTATTTTCGATGATCTTAAAACTCAGATCCTGCCCTTGAAAACAAGCATCTAATGCCTGCTCCAGTTGTACATTCTCCAGGTTCAGGTTTACTTTCTTGGCGCTTTTTATCAGGTCGCTGTTGTACAGAAAAGTGTAATTAGTTTGTTTTTTGATGGATAAGAGTACTTGTTGTAAACTGGCATTCTTTTCCCGCAGTGTAACCCTCTGACCGAAGGTACTCGCCGCAGCTTGTACCAGGGTCATAGTGATCATAATAGTGATCAAATTAATCCGCATTATAATTTGCTTTCTGGTTAAGGTATTCATGCCGGAAACCCTTGCATAAATAGCCTGAAATGGTTTAAAATATGGCAAAGGGCGAGCCCTGTCCATACCCTTTGAAGTATTAAATAAATACATACATTTGTAAGGTTGGGTTAAAAATAGTTAGGTCTATTGTCACGTTTTTTTCGTCCCGATCAGCATCGGGACAAACAGAAAAAAATGATTAACCGGACACTGATCCCGAGTATCAATCGAGATCTTCGACCGGGGAAGTGCTTCAACACTTTCCCGGTTATATGTGGGTTAATATCTTCTGTTCCTACTCTTGGGCTAGTAATTGTTTCTTCATCTTTTTTTAGTTTATGGTTTATAATTTGTTGATTATAGTGATACCAGAATTTTACTCCTGGCATTGGTTTGCTTTTCTATTTTAAACTTGACATTCAGGTACCTCAACATCTCCAGAAATGCAGTGGCATCGACTTGTCTGCTAACTTCTCCGGTAATTAAAAGCGGTGGAATATTACCTTCATAAACGACATCTACATTGTACCAGCGCGAAGCCTGACGCATAATGGTCTTTAGATCGGTATTGTTGAAACGGAAGTAACCGTTTTTCCAACTCATCACCTCTTCCACATCTACTTTAGCGGATAACAATTGACCATTGCTATCTATAGCTTGCTCTCCTGGTTTGAGGATCACTGTCTTTTTGTGGCCGGTCACTTTTACGCTCCCTTCCATCAACGTGGTTTTCAAGCCAGGCTCCTCTTTATAGGCATTGATATTGAAATGGGTACCCAAAACTTCTACCTGCTGCTTTTCAGTCTGCACGATAAAAGGAACCCTTTGTGATTTACCTTTTTTAAATTGTTTGGCGACTTCAAAATAAGCCTCTCCTTTTAGTTCCACTTTGCGTTCGCTCAGCTGATTAAAAGTCAAAGGAAACCTTAAAGAAGAAGCTGCATTGAGCCATACTTTGGTGCCGTCTGGCAGCACCACCTGGTATTGGCCACCATTAGGGGTACTAATTGTGTTGTAAATATTGGGTTTATTGACGTTGGAAAGGTGGTATACCAACTGTCCATCTTTAGTTTTAGCGATATTGATGCCCGACTCTGTAGCCAGCGTCCCTTTTTTAGCATCAGATAAAGAGATTTGTCTGCCATCATCGAGTGTAAGTACGGCATTGTTTCCTCCTGCAGGGATTTGCTGTTCAATTGCAGCCTGCGCCGATAAGTTTTTATCTTCCCTGGTGGATTTAGAACTATAGAAAAGCAGTCCGGCAGTTAATGCAATCGCAATCCCTGCAGCCGCAGCAATTGATGGCCATAAAAGATGGCGTTTTAGTTTTTCCGGCTGAGCTTGCTCCGGCTGAGCTTTTTCATCCTCCAGTTGCAATCTTCCCCAAACCTCGTCCAAATCCTCGCTGCGTTCCTTTTCGGTTAAGTCAGCACCAGTCATTTGAGCATCCCTATCTGCGGTACTGTTCAAGTGCCATTGCGCCAATAGCGCCTGCTCTTCTTCCGTACATTCACCGGAAAGATATTTGATCAATAACTCTTTTGCGTCTAGTTTTGCCATATGCGAAGGATGTTGTTTCTCCTTATCAAAACAACAGACAGGCAACCTGACCATAGGGGGTAAATAAAAATGAAAAAAATATAAGATCAGTCCCTAACAATTGGAAATCAGGATCAATACTAAGGAGAAATCAGAAATAAAAATACCAGGAGGCCGAGTTTAACCCTTAAAATCTTTAGTGCATGCTGTACATGTTTCCTTACGGTCTGTTCGGAAATAGTCAGCTGCTCGGCAATTTCTTTATGACTCAACTGCTCTTTCCTGCTCAGCTCAAAAACTGCCCTCATTTTAGCTGGCAAGGCTGCAATCTCTTTTTCAATCAATAAAGTCATTTGCTTTTCCCGAACCAGGTGATCTGCTGCTGCCTGCTCTTCATCGATAAAAGCTTGCAGGGAATTCAGATATTGGGAGGCTACTTTTTGATGGGAAATGACATTAAAAATCCGGTTGCGAACCGCGGTATATAGATATGCAGATAAATTATCAGGAAAAGACAGGCTTTCTCTTTTCGTCCATAATGCGGCAAAAAGTTCATGAATAATATCTTTGGCTTCCTCGCGGTCCTGCATCCATTTATAGGCATGGGTATGCAATAACCATTTGTATCTGTTGTAAATTTCTGTGAATGCAGCCCTATCCCCAGACCTCAACAATTCGGCAAGTTCGTTGTCCGATATTGTTTCATAATTCAGCATTTCATTGTATCCCCCGGACGAATATAAGAATTATCAATAAATACCAAGACCTCTAGCGATTGAGTTATTTATAGATGATAAAACAAAAAGCCTCTGAATCATAGGATCTAAAATAAATCTTCGACCTTATGATTCAGAGGCTTTTATAAAATTTCCTATTTCGTGTCTGCTCTTTCTTTCTTCTCTCTCTACTCTTCCCTTTCTTCCCCTTCTACTCTTCCCTTTCTACTCCCAACAAAATCAATGTCTGTGAAAAGGCCTAGGAAGGTTTGCCCTCTTCGGGCAAATTTTCCAGCCTTCGAACAGATTCATTGATTTTGTCCTACATGAAGCTTCCATCCCCTCTTCTCATCACTCCTCTACCATTTTTCCCAGTCGCACCAGACCATTTCTGCAGTCTCATGGTTAACTTAACCATAAAATACCTACTCAGCGCGTTAGATTTTGTATCGACAATATCGGTACCATCAATCTGCTGTGTGACAAAGTTATTTTGGTTAAGTACATCAAATGCCTGAACAGTTATCTTTCCTCTACGGTCAAAAAATTCCTTTTCTGCATACATATTGATTACAAAAGGGTTGGAAGTGATGTTAGAGCTGATTCCTCTTACATAGTTTTTGCTGGCGCTGTAGCCAAATAAGTAGCTATCCCATAAATACACCCTTCCATCCACATTTAAGGCTAGGGTATTGGTATTTGTATTGGCAGCAGTGATCACGCTGTTAGTCGAACGCGTATTGGTATAAGAAACATTCGGGTTAACCTCGAACCATTCTGTCGGGTTGATCCTTGGACCAAAACGTTCCATCATCGTTTGTACATTAGCCACATTTAGTACGCCGTTCGACATAGACAAACGGTGATCATAGGTATAGGAACCACTTAAAGCAAGGTTATATTTTCTGTCATTTAATTGTTTGTTCACCGAATAGTTGGCATTGATACGGTATACCCCATTGGTGTTTAAGTACCTGATTTCATTGATCGTATTGGTCCCACCTTTAGGAAGTTCTGTCCTGATCTGTACTACATTTCTGATCACCGCATTGTCTGTGGTTGAAGCATTCACATTCAGGGAATAATTCAGCTTTGAATTGGCGATATAATTATTGTAATTGGCATTCAGGGTATGAGTAAAAGAGGCCAGAAGATCGGGGTTACCAATCACCGGACTCTGTGGATTCGTCACATCTCTAACTGGCTGAATCTGATCAAATGAAGGCTCAACTGCATTTCCTGAATAGTTGATTTGGACTTTATGCTGTCTGGACCACATATATTCAAAGCGTGCAATTGGAATCAGGTTAAAGCTATTTCTATGTGTACTGGTTCCTAAGCTCGCCTTCGTCCCTGATAAAACAGCAGGTACACCGGTTAATCCCACAGAGAACCTCACTTTAGACATCCTGTCCAGGCCATAGCGATAATTTAAGGCAATACGTCCTTGAGTAAATGAATAATCATAAATATTACTTAAAGAATCAATCACGGCAAGTGCACCGTTCTCACCAATATTTCTGGTGGTGGCTGTATTGTCGTAACCATTATAATTCAATTGGGCATTAAATTCCAATTGCGTATTCAGCGTTAAAGGCTCTACGTAAGTCAGACTACCTCTATAATTCTTCTGCAAATTCTTACGTTCCACAATCCGATTCACCAGGGAATCGTAAGGTAGAATTAAAGGATCCTTATTGTAAAAAGTATACCTACCATCTTGTATCTGCTCTGACTCCTGGTTATTATTGTTCAGATCCACCTGCATGGAAACATTTCTTCGTGGTTTTTTGAATATATGCTGATAGAATACAGAGGCACCAATCTGTGGCTTTGTGTTTTTTGTTAAATTTCTGATAAACTCATCTCTATTGTTATACCCTCTTTGAAAAATGGTATCCAAACGAGTACTTGTTGTTGAATTGGTCCTGAAAGTCGGTATGACTCTTAAAAAGTTGCTGCTATCAAGGTCAGCTTCTATTTCTAATCTAAAATTATGACTTTGAGTCAGGTTATCAGACATCCTTCTCGACCGCTCATTTGTTAAGTTGTCGACCACCCCTTTTTGTACATTCGTATCGATTACCGCATATCTTTTCGCTGTGCTTTCAGTGATGGAATTCACATCTGAGGAATTGAAGCCATAATTCAGGTTCACTGCAACTTTCTTACTTACTTTATCACGGTAGCTCACTGAACCATTACCGATCTTAGTGGTTCCACCGCTTGCGCCACCGCTGCTGCCGGAATTACCAGAACCGTTGCTACTGTTCCCACTATTTCCACCACGGCCGCCTCCACCTCCACTATTGCTACTTCCGCCGTTATCACCGCTGGAAGCCACACCATTTATCGTGTTATTGAAACTTCCATTCACACCGATAATTTGATTTCCATTGATCCTGGTTCCAAAAACTCCACTTTCAAATCTTTTATTACTTCCCGCGGCCACATTTGCATTGACCATATTTCCTACGGATTTATCTGTTCGGGTGGTGATGTTTAAAATCTTTTCTGCGTCGCCGTCTTTTACGCCGGTTCTTGCCGCCTGATCACCATAATCGTCAACAATCTGTATTTTATCAACGATTTCCGCAGGAAGATTTTTAATGGCATTCGCGATATCGCCTCCTAAATATTCTTTACCATTTAGTTTAGCTTTAGTGATCGACTGTCCCTGGTGAACTAACGTTCCATCGGTTCCCACTTCCATGCCTTCCATCTTCTTCAGTAATTCATCAACTGAGGCATTCTTCCTGACGATATAATCACTGGCCTTATATTCCACTGTATCTGTTTTATAGGTAATCGATGGCGTACCACTGATCACGACTTCATTCAAGAGATTTTTCTCCTCTTTTAGTGTAATTGGATCCATTACAATTCTCGGAATCGCATCATTCTGCTTATATCGAACAGGTTTAGTTGCCGCATATCCAATACTTTGAACCATCAGCGTATAAGTAGCAGATTTTACATTTTTGAACACAAAAATACCATCTGAATTTGTGCTGGTTTTCAACGTATCCTTAACCGAAGTCAGGGTTACCGTAGCGCCAATTACGCCAAGATCCGTAGAGTCTTTTACAATTCCACTGATTTCCCTTGTAGGAAGCGGTGGTGGTGCAGTTTCTTTACTTTGGTTTTGAGCGAAGCCATAAGCCGAACTGAAAATGAACCCTAATAATAGTAATGTTTTTTTTAATAGCCCAGAATGCCGGGTACGCTGAAATTGCTGCAGTCGGGGGACTGTAACAGAGTAAAAATGGTTCATGAGTTTGTATGGTTTGTTTGTGTGTGTCTATGTGTAAACTGGTACCCGGCTACTGGTTCCTTTTTTTAGGCCAGATTATTTCTTTGCTAAGGTATACTTGCCCCAAAAATCAGTGGGACTGATCAGTGCCTGAAAGTCGAAGTTACCACCTCCGCCACGCGGACCAAAATTACCACCGCCACCGCCTCTTGGACCGCCGCCGCCGCCACCATCAAATCCTGGCATCTGTAAGCCATTCAGTTTAATGTTGTAGGCAAATTCTGCAGCACTGTCTTTAGAAAGCCCCAAAGCAGATAATGGAATAGCAATTTCATAGAATAAAGCATTGTCTTTGGTGATATTTGCAACTGCTTTAATCCCGTATTCATTATATATAGATATCAAAGTATCCGTAGTGTTTTTAAAGCCATTGATTCTAATCTCTTTCACTTGTGCCAATTGCTTTTTCTGCATTTCGGCCATCATAGAATCTCTTTGTAACTTACTCACTTGCCCTCCAGAGGCTGAACCCATCACTGTACCCATCATCATCGTTCTACGACCGCCACCCTGACCGCCACCGCCACCAGTTCTCATGTTGGCTCTGTTCACTACAGGATAAGTTAAAGTAATGCTTTCTTTTTCTTTCTTTTTACCATCAGGATTGATGGAAAGCGTAATCCCACCAGCCAGGATTTTAGTATTATTGCTGGCCTCTGTAGATTTGATGGCGACATACAGGTTATTGTCGTCATTGGCCATCGTATAATAGATATTTGTTCTCTTATTTAATGCCTGAAAACTATCATTCCATTCTGTATTCCTTCCATCCGCTCTTATTCCTGCGGGTGCATATACCCCATTAGTTTGTACATCTGGCAGTTTCTGCGCATATCCCGCTGAACTGATGGCCAGCAATAATAAAGAAGAAGGGATTAATTTGGAGAGTTTCATTTTCATATGGTTCAAATTAAAGAGATCGATATATTCTTTGATGTGTTTAAGACTTTAGAAATTGGTTTAGGTTTAATCTTTACACAAATTTTCTCTGTGTAAAGATTTTTGTTCTTCAGCCATTCTTCTTTACCGCCTCAGACCTGCTCCAAAATCAACGCGAATTAAACATAAAATATATACTGGATAAAATATCTACCTTAATTTGTTACATACAGAATTGTGAATCAAAAACTAACCTTCACAATTTTTGATTTCGATTTTAGCGATGCCCAGCCAATTTTCTGCTGAGACACCATCAGCCCCCAGCAAAACCTTAGGATCATGACCGATATGTCCGCCAATTTCATGGATCATTTCCTTACTGATTGCTTTGTTATTAATCCGAACCGGTTCATCTAAAGTATCCGTACAAATTTCCAGGTCATAGATGCCATCCACCATAGTTTTACAGATCATCAGGTCAATACCTTTCTCTTGAACCATTCGTCTTAATTCAGAAAAAGCATGGTTAACCTGGGCCGCACGATCTTCAGTGAAGCCCATTTTTAGTGCTCCATTAAATCCATCGCGACTGTCTTTTGTTAAATTAAAGCTATTTACATCCGCTAACACGGATTCCATAATCAATCTGTCCATAATTTCTATTTTAAAGAATTCTCTCTATTTAAAAGCTAATAAACGGTCTAATTGTTTGATCAAAATTTAAAACAGCAGTTTTTTTGGTTTTATTTTATACCTTAAAAAAAAATATCAGCATGAACATACAAGGAGTAAAAGTAGGACTGTCAGAAATCATGATCATGTTGATGGGGCTCATCATTGTGTTTTTAATTATCAGGGCCTTTATTGTCAAGCCAAAAGGTTAAAATCAATCCTCATTTTATCCATCGCAATTTGGTTAATGATCTGTCTCGACATTCGTTTTCTTTTGGAAAATATAAATCAGATACACTAAGGCCGGCAAAATAAATATACTGCCGATCAATAAGGCATAACCTAAAGTCTCTATGGTTTTAGCCTGGCCCTGATGCGTCAATAAAGAAAGGTTAGCACCATCTTTTAATAAAAGAATATCAGGAAAGTGGCTGTAGGTAGCAGCAAATAAAATCATGGTGACCTGGAAGCCTGCCAGCAGCCTTAACAGAATGGGCTTGTCTTTTCCCAATACATAGAACATGACTACTAATGAAATACTGGCCGCAATGATAGCAATCAGTCCTGGGGTATCTCCAAAAATCCAGTGAATCAAAGGGATTTGCTCAAAGTATGCCGCAAGGAACACCAATGCTCCACAAAACATCACGATAAAAATAATTCTCCTTGCTTTTCTAATAAAATGGTTCCTATCGTTTTCGTCTGTGGTTTGTCCAATGATAAAGATGGTGGCTAAAAACGCACAGATACTCACTGTAAAAATGCCTACGGCAACAGAGAACCAGTTCAGCCAGCTGAATATATAGGCCGATAAGAAGTCATTTGCCTGTGGATCTATCCTGCCTGAAACAGCGCTAGCTGCAATTATCCCCAAAAAGAAAGGGGTAATCAAGCTAGAATACACAAATATTGGCGTATAGACTTTCTGCATGTCATCTTCTACAGCATCATAATTCCTAAATACAAAAGCGGTACCTCTGGCGATGATGCCCAAAAGCATCCCTACCAATGGGATATGAAGATATATAGATACAGTGGTATATATTTTAGGAAAGCCTACAAAAAGAATCACGACAGCAATGATCAGCCACATGTGATTGGCTTCCCAAATAGGGCCAATCGCTTTATACATCGTTTTTCGGGTCTTTTCTTTGTTTTTTTCCGAGGTAAACAGTTCAATAATACCAGCCCCAAAATCGGCACCGCCCAATAAAATATAAAGTAAAATAGCGGTCCAGAGAAAAATAATCACAACGTATATCATAATATTAGCTTTTAGGAACTTCGGATGATGAATTGTATAATTTACCTACCATGGTAATCTGGCGGTACAATAACAAGCTCACGATAACTGCCAAAGAGATGTATACCGCAGTAAAAAGATAAAAAGAATAGGCAATTCCGGGCATAGGTGTAACTGCATCAGCAGTACGCATCACCCCATGAATAATCCATGGCTGTCGGCCAACCTCTGTGACTGTCCAGCCGGCTTCTAAAGCAATAAATCCCATGGGTGTGGCCAGCACAAATAGCTTAAGCAGCCAATTACTTCTAAGCCAGTTTTTTTTCTTCCATAAGGCAAGGAAATATAAGAGTGCTATTCCCACCATCGCCATGCCTAAGCCCACCATAATCTGAAAGGCATAGTGTGTCACTGCAACCGGAGGATGATCTTCTTTCGGAATGCTATCCAGACCTTTTACCTCTCCATTAAAATCGCCGGTAGTCATAAAACTAAGTAAACCAGGAATTCTGATCGCATAATCAACTGTTTTTCTAGCGGTATCAGGAATACCACCAATGATCAATGGGGCATTCCTTTCCGTATGAAAATGGGCCTCCATTGCGGCTAATTTTGCCGGCTGACGTTTGGCCACGTCTTTTGCAGAAATATCTCCACTTAAGGGTTGTAAACAGGCAAAAACAGTAGCAAATATTGCAGCAATTCTAAAGGCCATACTATGAAAAGCTACATTTTTACCTTTCAGAATCATCAGTGCATGGACTCCTGCAACAGCAAAACCAGTAGACACGAATGCGGCTACCGTCATGTGTAAGGCCTGAGAAAACCAGGCATCATTAAACATTGCTTTAACCGGATCTATATTTAAGTACTGTCCGTCTATATAATCAAATCCAGCAGGGCTGTTCATCCAGGCATTTGCGGCTACCACCAGAATTCCTGATAGCAAACCACTAATTCCTACCACTACCCCTGTTGCCCAATGAAACCAAGGGTTGAGCCTGTTCCAGCCATAGAGGTAGAACCCCAGGGCAATCGCTTCAATAAAAAATGCCGTTCCCTCTAATGAGAAAGGCATTCCAAATATTGGGCCGGCATGTTCCATAAATTTTGGCCAGAGCAGGCCTAGTTCAAAAGACAAAACCGTTCCGGAAACGGCTCCGGTAGCAAAGAAAATCGCTACACCGGCACTCCATGCTTTTGTGACATCACGATAAACTGTTTTCTTCGTTTTAAGCCAGTAAAAATGTGCCAGTGACATGAAAAATGGCATGACCATTCCAATACAAGCAAAAACAATGTGAAAGCCTAAGGAAAAGGCCATCTGAAGGCGGGCAGCTAAAAAATCGTCCATATTAAATTTAAAATAAACGGTAATGGATAAAAGAAATCTTTGCCCGCTAAGGTACTGCTTAATGCGCGCAGAACATATTTTTCATGGATTAATTAAACATTTCCAGGTAAAAAATCAAAAGGTTAAACTCTTCAAAACGTCCTGTCTAATTTAACCAGCAGACAATATCAAATGCTTTAAATTAATTATTAGTTATAAATATCACCGTAAATCGATAATTAAATATAGATTCGAAGTTCATCAATCCCACTTATATGAACAGAAAGATCGAACGCTCCATTGGAACATTCCTGCGCCCATTTTACCTATGCGCGTTGTGTTGTATTTTATTGAGTTATAGCTGCAGTAAAAGGCCAGATCCGGGCAAAGAACAGGACAAAACAAAGGAGCCTGAAAAACCTGATCCGCCGTTGAATACGGCCTTGGTGCCCTCCACTATCAAATCACAAAATTTACTGATGACCTTCAAGTATGATGAAGCAAAAAACCTATTGATGGAGCTGGTTCAATCTGATGGATGGGTTACCAAGTTTTTTTACCGCCCAGACCAGACTCCGATGGAGCTGGAATACTACAAAGACAATAAGCTTCAGCAAATCGTCAGTTATATCTTCAACAAAGAGGGTCGGCTGGACAAGATTGCATTGTTTGATAAAAATTCAGTATCCTATGGTTTTTATTTGGTGGTTCAGGATGAGGGGAAACGAACCACCCAATTAAAGAAATATGATACAAAAGGCAAATTGATTGAAGAGGAAAACATCAGCTATGATCAGCTGGGGAATATCACCAAAATTGTGCTGACCAATAATGGCAAAACGACCACCATGAGCAGCACTTACGACGGACACTCCGGAATTTACCGCCATATTCCCCACTTTCAATTGTTATTCCTGGCACAGCCACAACAGCAAGCCAGAGCCATCTATTCCATCAGTAATCCATTGCGTCTGGATTACCTGCCTTCTGGTACAAGCAGCAGCATATATACTTACGAATACAACAGCAGTGGTTATCCTTCCAGTCTACAGCTGAGCCAGGGAAATCTTAACGAAACACTAAAAATGACCTATAAAACACTTAAACCAAAATAGATTATTTAGCTATACTCCTTAATGCAGAGGCCCGGTAAAGGTTATCTGTGGCCTGCAGAATTTTGGCTTTAAGCTTTGGATTATAATCAGGATTTGCTTTCAGGAAATCTGTAACCAGCGCTGCGGCTTCCTCCGTCTGGTAATAGCTAAAGGTAGATTGCAGCCAGCTTTGAGGGAAGAATATATCACCTGTTGTTTGGATTTCAACAAGCATATCCAGGCTCTTAGGCAAGTACGCAATAGCAGTCGCTTGCCTAAGCGGGTGATGCAGGTAGTATAAGGCAACACCCACATTGGCTTCTTTTTCCCTGTTCACTTTTAATTCCAAGCGTTTGAAAAAAGCATTCCTGTCGGCAAGATTTGAAGAAACAGCAGGCCTGATGTATTCATAACGCTTCCTGCGGTCTGTATTGGTAATTCTATCTAACTGTGATTGGAGCAGACTGGAATTATCTTCCATTCTAAGGGCCAAAGCAAAGGTTAATGCAGTATAATCATCTTCCGATAAGATCAAACCTTGCGGTGCTTTTTGATTTTTCCAGATGAGGTTTAATTGGTCAGTTGCGGCTTTCGATAGGAAAATGTCCTGATAAGCCTTGAAATATAGTTTTTTCTGATTTGCTAAGGGCTGGTTAATCATGGCACTCCATAGTACATTTTCTAATCTATTATGACTGGCCATTCTTTCTTCAGGCTTCATAAACTCCCAGAAAATAGTACTAATGTAACCAGTCATCAGTTTCAGATTAAGTTCTTCTTTTTCCTGACCAATACCAGTCATCAACAACTCGAGCAATGCAGCGGGTTGGATGGATCTGCCATTCAGCATGTTCTCATAAAGAGAAATGTAGGCAGCAGCACGATTCAATGGCTGTTCGATTTTGTAAAGTTTTGAAAACATTGCAGTGTCTACCGGCCATACGCCATACCCTTGCCCGGAAGAATTAAACTGTACAAATAAGGGAACATCCATTCCTATAGCTTCTTTTAGGGCGACTGATTTTGCATTTAGATTTACCGTCAGTTCTTTAACACCGTCAGGGTAATATAAGCTGACTTCGAAAAGCTGAGGCCAGATCTTTTCACTTCCAGTTCCACCACTAGTCTCCCTTCCAATTCTTTTATCCGTTCCACTTTTATACTCTGCTTTTTGCTGAATATGGAGACTGGTAATTTTACCATCTTTCTTCTCCAATTGATAATCAATTATGGGTCTGCCGCTGTCATTTACCCATACTTTATTCCATTTTTGTAAATCAGCATCGGCGTACTTATCCAGGATCGCAATTAAGTCTGGCCATGAGGCATTGCCATTGGCAAATTTCTTCAGGTATTCACGAACTCCCTTTTGAAACTTATCTTTCCCCATCAGGCGTTCCAGCTGACGCATCATAATGGGTGCTTTATGATAGATGATATTGCCATAAAGTGTTCCGGCATCTTTTAAATTGTCCAGATCCTGACGGATAGGATTTGCACCGATGGTACGGTCTACCCCATAAGCAGCGGGAAAGTGATCCACCAGGAATTTCAAATCAAAATCTGCCTTTCCGGTAATTGCTTCTGTGCTTTTATCTGCCATAAAATTAGCAAACACCTCTTTCATCCAGACATCTGTGAACCAGTTCATGGTCACTAAATCTCCAAACCAGATGTGTGCCGTTTCGTGAGCAATCAGATTACTTCTGGAGTTCAGCTGATCTTTCGTCGCCCCTCCATCTAAAAACAAGGAAGATTCTTTATATTGAATTGCACCTACATGCTCCATTCCTCCGAATTGGAAATCCGGAATGGCCACGAAATCAAACTTCTGGAATGGGTAAGGAATTTCCGTCCATTTCTCCATAAATTTCAACGAATTACCGTGGATCCTGAAAATTTCATTTAGGCTATGGTTAAGCTTTGCAGTATCTGTTTCACGGTATAAGAAATTTCCAGAAAGGCGATCCATTGGTGCTGTCATCTTTTTAAATTTCCCTGCGGCAAAAGCAAAAAGATAAGTACTTATGGTATCAGAAGGTTTATAATGATAAGTTTTGCGATTTGCTGTCACTACTGAATCTCTCAGTACTGCGTTTGCAATTGCATCCCAATCCTTGGCTACCTTTAGAGTAAGGGTATAAACCGCTTTCATATCTGGCTGATCAAAACATGGAAAAACTGTTCTTGCACGATCAGGCACAAATAACGTATATAAATAGTCTGAATTTCGATTCAAAGCACCATTACCCGCCCAGAATTCTATGGAAACTACATTTCTTCCTGATTTCAGGTATTTCTGATCTACAATTAAGTGCTCATTAACCAGCTGAATTTCAACAGGCATTCCATTTACTGAAAGTTTTTTAAGCAGACTTTTATCTTCTTTAAAATCAAGCTGCAGGGGATATTTTGTGGATTTAAGCTGGAATGAAACCTCAGCTACTGCAGCAATTTTCTGTTCTTTTTCTGAGGGAATATCCAATTCCATCAAGTAATGAACCTCCGAAATATTAGCTTTTCTATAATTCGCGAGATCTCGGGAAACTCCGGTTTCTATTCCTGGATCAGGAAGAGATTTTACCGCCGCACAGGATAAAAAAACAGTGGCCACCAAGGGAAAAATATAACGTACATTCAGCATTTGGCTAATTTAACAATGATTCTCTAATTTGTTCGTCATATATAACCTCAGAAACTTGATTTGTAGCAAATAATCATTCTTTAGTGTAAATTAGTAACAAAAAAAATAATCAAATGAAGACAACATTAAAAACTTTGATGATTCTCGCTCTGGCAGTTTCATTAAACACGGAACTTCAGGCTCAAGGTATCAAAATACCGCAGGCGAGTTCTGCTCAGACCATCACACAGAGTTTTGGATTGGGTAAAATCAACGTTTCTTATTCACGCCCAAATACCAAAGGCCGTAAAGTTTTTGGAGGAATGGAGCCATTCGACAAAGTTTGGCGTACAGGTGCTAACTCAGCTACTTCCATCACCTTTAGTGATCCTGTGAAAATTGGCGGACAAGAGCTTGCAGCTGGTACTTACGGTTTATTTACCATTCCTGGTAAAGATGAGTGGACAGTTATCTTCAATAAAGATTCAAAACAATGGGGTGCTTATGAATACAAAGAGGCCGAAGATGTATTGCGCATCAAAGTAAAGCCTGTTAAACTAAAGGAAAAAGTTGAAACCTTCACCATTCAGTTTGCCAATGTGTACCCTACTACGGCTCAATTACAGTTGTCATGGGAAAACACAGGCTTAAACATTGACCTAAGCACAGAAATTGATGCTCAGGTAATGGCTAGCATCGATGAAGCAATGAAAGGTGAGAAAAAACCTTATTTCGCTGCTGCACAATACTACTTTGAAAATGGGAAAGACCTGAATAAAGCATTAGAATGGATCAATGCTGCTGAAGCTGCAGATCCTAAAGCACCATGGGTAAGGTTATGGAAAGGCCGTATTCAATTGAAAAAAGGTGATAAAGCCGGAGCAATTGCTTCTGCAGAAGCTGGAATTAAATTAGCTACTGAGGCTAAAGTTGACGAGTATGTGAGACTAAACAGCGCGTTGCTTGCTGAAGCAAAAAAATAACATCCGGTTCATTCGCATCGGTTAAAACAAAAACGGGCTGCATCAAATCATGATGCAGCCCGTTTTTGAATAAAAAGGCGATCTATACTGGTTTTTCTAAGCACCTGGTTTCCTTGGTAAACTGCTGAATAGCGATTGACAATATCACGACCAATATACAACCGATCACATTGAGCCATAAATAAGCTACCCAGTCTTGCCTGCCAATGAGTACCACTGCGATTTCAGCCGCAATTGCAGCAAGGAATACCGCTCTTCCATTGACCTGTTTGATGTAAAACGCCACCAGAAATACTCCTAAAATAGTCCCATAAATATAAGAGCCCAGGATATTCACTGCTTCCAGCAAGTTCCCGATTTTACTGGCATATAAAGCCATAATGATACAGATTACGCCCCAAAATACGGTTGCCCATCTGGAAGCCTGCAGGTATTCATGATCAGATCCATCTTTACGGATCAGCCTTTTATAAATATCGATAACGGTTGTAGAGGCTAAGGAATTCAATGCACTGGCTGTTGAGCCCATCGAGGCTAAAAATATAATGGCAATCAGCAGTCCAATTAGCCCTTTAGGCAAGTACTGTGTTACAAAACTCAGGAAGATATAATTGTTGTCATTGACATCTGCATGTTCATCATTCTTTGTCATCAGTGTAGTCACTTCCTTTCGGATCGACTTTCCTTTTTCATCAGCCATTTGCAAGGCAGTCCGGTAACGATCAATTTCCGCCTTATCCCCTTTGTTTAAAGCCTGATTCATCTGATCTACTACCTTTTGCTTTTCTACAAATGACTGATCATAAGCAGTTTTTAACTTATTCAGTTCCGGCTGGTATTCACTCTTTTCCAGCTTATTTAATTCAAAGCTGTTAAAAAATATAGGCGGGCGATTATACTGGTAAAATGTAAACACAAGTACGCCAATCAAAAGGATCAGAAATTGCATTGGGATTTTAACCAATCCATTCATCAGCAATCCTAAACGGCTTTGGTTCACAGAAGCACCCGATAAATACCGTCCTACCTGACTTTGATCCGTTCCAAAATAAGAAAGCTGTAAAAAGAATCCACCAATCAGGCCAGACCAAACCGTATAAGGATTGTTCAGGTCAAAGGTGAAATCGATCGCATTTGTCCTGCCCATTTTTCCGGCAATGCTCAGGGCTTTCCCAAAACCAATATCTCCAGGAAGTAAATGTACCACCATGATTCCTGCAGCAAATAGTCCGCAGAAAATGATACTCATTTGCAACATCTGAGTATAGGACACAGCTTTTGTACCTCCATAAACCGTATAAAAAACCACTAAACTTCCAATGAACAATGTGGTGTAAGTAGTATTAATATCTAATATCGTGGAAAGAATAATCGAAGGTGCATAAATAGTAATTCCGGTAGACAAGCCCCGCTGAATCAAGAACAAGAACGCGGTTAATGCCCTGGTATTTAAATCAAATCGCTGTTCCAAAAACTCATAAGCGGTATACACCTTTAGTCGGTGATATATCGGCACAAAAGTGATACACAATACAATCATCGCCAATGGCAGACCGAAATAAAACTGCACAAAGCTCATTCCTGAAGAGTAAGCTAAACCTGGAGCGGATAAAAAAGTAATCGCACTTGCCTGTGTGGCCATTACCGAAAGACAGACCTGATACCACGGTGCCGTTTGGTTGCCCAGCAAAAATCCCTGAATATTTTTAGCTCCCCGGCTTTTATAAATGCCATAAACGACAATGGCAACCAAGGTAATGATCAATACGGCCCAATCTATATTACTCATTGAAAATATTTAGTAAACGCATAAAATGCTAGGATTAAAAAAATGAGCCAGCCAATTAGAAACCTATAAAACACCCGGTAATTATCCATTATTTCTTTTTTGAAAGCAGGTTTATAAACAGTCGGTAGGCGCCTGGAACTCCCGCAGGCAACTGCCTGAAAAAGGATAGGGAAGTATAAACAAATTTACCTTTGCCATAATCGGCAACCAGTAAGGAACCACTTTTCTCCATATCACCGGTATCGTGCATTCCAAGGATCGGTGTATATTTTGGATCAACATCAACCGCAAAATATAAACCTCTTTCTTGTACCCAGCCTTCAAAATCCTGTTGACTGATTTTATTTGGATAATTTAAAGCAGGATGATTAGGCGCCAGTATATGAACAGCTGCATCTTCCTCAGTTACCCTCTCGGTGGTTAAACGGAAAGGATAAGGTCCGATATGATCTAGTTTTAATGGGGAATTAACGTTGTATTGTACCAATAAAACACCACCATTCTCCACATACTTCATCAGTTTTGGCTGCATGACGGTGATCTTAGTATTGATATTATATAAGCGAACGCCGGTTACAATGGCATCAAAATGGGAAAGATCCCCGTTTAGAACTTGCTGCTCGGAAAGCTGGGTCAATTCAAAACCAATTTGCTTCAGAGATTCCGGGATCAGGTCGCCTGCCCCGGCTATATAACCAATTTTCTTACCGGCAAACTTCAAGTCAGTCTGGTCGATCTTTGCGGAAGCGAGTGGAAATAACGTTTGTAAAGGAATATGGTCATAGTTCAACACCCCTAATCCTTGATGAAAAGTTTTCCCATTTACGTTGACATTCAACACCATTTCTCCAGCTTTAGCATTGGCGGCTGGACTCAATTTAAAAGTCAGCATTTCCTCTGCTCCTTTTTTACTGAGTTTAAAATCCAGCTGCTGCGGCGTCATTTTCCAGCCTTCTGGCAATTGCACCGTTAAGGTGCCACTTACGGCTTTCTCCTGAAAGCTTTTCAGTGCCACAGTGATCATTTTACTCTCCTGACCATTAAAAAGGAAGGCATTTTCCTGGAAGGTCGCTGTTACTGGAGGAGCAATCACCAATGGCTGATAAACTTCTCCTCTTACGGGATCCGTAAATTTATATATGACAGGCACCTTTTTTTCGATCAGCTGATCTCCAATTTTAATATGAAATATCCCGTTTATGAAAGGTTCATTTTCCGGAAGTCCGATTAAAGATAAGTCATCTACAGTATAGCTTCCCTGTCCATGTTTTTTTGCCAGCCAGTAGGGCTGAGTAATTTGGGATGCCGTTCCAAATATCTTCCGGTCCAGCACAACCAATTGATTAGGCGCAAGCTGTACACTGGCTCCGGTACTTCCTTCGGTAACTAGAATAGGATAAGAGAAATCTTTTCCCGCTCTGGCGATCGCCTGTATTTTCACAGGAATAGAATCGTTCAAAGTATAGGCAGGATTCATGGCCGCTGCCTCCAGCCATACCCCAGAACAGGCAAGGATCAACTGATCCAGCAAATCCTGTTTAAATGCTTTCCCCTTCACTAATTCTTTTAATTTCAACAATTTTGGTACGGAGGCTCCAGGATTGGAAACCTGGTATTCGTTATTGATATCTGTCACCAATTGTTGGATTTGTTTGGCTCCAGGATATCTGCCAAGCGTAAAATCCAGTCCTTCAAACAGGTCAGATTTCGCCTTTGATCCGGCAATAGGGCTAAAATATTCTAACGCTGCACCGCGTTGCTTTGCGGAACCAAACCCCTGACTTTTATGATTAGATCTGCTATCCGCGGCAATCTCCCCATAACTTTTGCCTAATAATACATTGTATGCACCAACATCAATCTTCAATTGATCATCGGCAGTCGTGTTCATTCCTCCAAAATTATAAGTATTCCAAACGATTCTTTTAGCTTGCCATGGTTTCACATAGGCCAATTGCTCAGGAAATTGTTTTGGATCTGCTGCGGCCACAAAGGCCTCGCGTGCGAGGATTGCGGAACCGGAATGATGCCCATGTCCAGCGCGTCCATCTTCCGGGAAACGGGTAATGATCACATCAGGCTGAAACTTACGAATCACCCATACAACATCAGCAAGAATTTTATTTTTATCCCAGATCTTGAAACTTTCTTCCGGGGTTTTAGAGAAGCCAAAATCATTGGCCCTGGTAAAGAACTGTTCTGCACCGTCCGTTTTTCTGGCGGCTAACAGCTCCTGGGTACGGATCAGGCCAAGTAATTCGCCCTGTTCATGACCAATTAGGTTTTGTCCGCCATCGCCCCTCGTGAGCGAGAGATACCCCGCTCTTACTTTTTTTTCTTTGGCCAGATAGGCCAGCAGGCGTGTATTTTCATCATCCGGATGCGCCGCGATATACAAAACACTGCCAGTCACATTTAGCGCTTCCAGGCCTTGCTTAATCTCGGCTGCATTCAGCTGCTGCACAGCAGATTGCGCTTTTAAAGAAAATGGAAGAACAAATGGTATTAAAAACAAATATTGACGAAGGTTCATAAACAGATCTTAATATCCGA
Organism: Pedobacter polysacchareus; assembly: GCF_019802255.1. Classification (GTDB taxonomy): domain Bacteria; phylum Bacteroidota; class Bacteroidia; order Sphingobacteriales; family Sphingobacteriaceae; genus Pedobacter; species Pedobacter polysacchareus. The sequence continues at coordinate 207,071 of NZ_JAHYSS010000007.1, forward strand.
ATGTAAATAAAACATCCTCAATCTGAAACTTAATTTCGTCAATATTTGTAATCAGGTTGTAAAACAAAAAGGCTATTTACAATAAAATTTTACTGCTCACCTCTTTATCTATGGTGATAAATCCTGGATATTTAATCAATGCACCGGCAACTTTAATACTCGGTCTGATTTTTAAAGTAAGTATTCCTTTTTTCTCTCCGCCGCCTTTATTTCCTTTAAGAAATTCTGTAATCTCTCCCATCACTTTGCTATTGGATACAAAAGGATAAATATTTGCCACCATATCTACAGGGACAACAGTTGATTTTCCTCCTTCTACCTTTACTTCCTGGTTTACAAAACCAGAAGCAATTTCTGCTTTATTGATCAGGATCTTATATTCAAATTCATTTATTGCAGCATTATTGGGAGTTGGATTTGTAATTTCAAGGTTTATGCGTGCTTTTAAAGGCACATCTCGCCTTAACAAGCCTAGTGCTAATCCAGGAAGACTGGCCAAATTAAGCTCCTGACCATTCAGCAACCGCTTCACATCTGTGCCTCCTAGAGAAATCTGATCAGCAGAAACTACTTTATAGGTGCATTTTTCCAGCGCTTTTATTTGCTGCCTGCTGACACTACAGCTTTGAAGGATAATCGCCGTTAGGCAAAGGATAATGATCTTTTTCATGATTTACTGTTCTTGTGTGTGACCTAGCTATAACGGATTATTCTGCCAATTGATATAAAAGACCTGCAGGATAAGTGTCTAACGTCTTCTTTTACTTTGGTTGCGGCTAATGAGGTGGTCAATGCTATATTTACCGCTTCCTGATACCAGTAGAAATAAGTAAACCAGCAAATAATGACAAGCCAGTTCTTTCTTTTCAAAAGGATCTGCTGCATGCACCATAAATATGGCGATCAGCATAGTTACTATTAAAGGGAGGACTGCCAATCTGGTTCCTACTCCAAACAGTAATAATATTGAGCAGAAAAATTCAGCAAAAACAGCGAGTGCCAGGGAAGCAGTTTGACCGATTCCTAAGAAATCCATAAATTCTATTGGGCCACCGGAGGTCAGGTATTGTAGTTTTGGATAACCATGTGTTAACATAAAAGCAGCGATGGCTACGCGCAAGACCAGCAACATAAAATGAATGCCCTCTTGATTAAAATTCGTGTTGAATAGTTTTCTCATTGACGTGGGTATGATTTAAAGGTGATAAGATGTATTAAAATTAAGAATTACTTCCTGTTTATGGAGATAATGAAGCCAGAAATTGCATCTTGAAGGATCATTTTCTTCGCTGCATCTGGTTTTCCTTCTTTTTGAATCATCTGAATAGAAACCAGGCCATGAAGAATAGACAAATAAGTATGGTATTTTAAAAAATAGTCAGTTTCAGGATGACTGCTTTCTTCGATTGCGGTTTTGATGGTAGAAATCATAATACCCGTAGCATTTTTCAGTTCTTCGATTTCGTTTACACGGTCGCAGGCCGGAATTCCTAAACCAAACATCAATTGATAATATTCCTTATGGTCAAATGCAAAATCCCAATAAGCATGTGCCATGGCTTCCAATTGCTCTGCAGGAATGGTATATTGGTCTTTAACTGTTTGCAAAGTGTCCGCCAGTTTCTGAAAACCTTCTTTGGTAAATTCTAAAAGAATCGCCTCTTTGTTTTCGAAGTGATTATAAATCACTGGAATGCTGTATTCTATGGCATCTGCAATTTTTCGGATAGATAAAGATTGCCAGCCGTCAGAAATGACCTGCTGCCATGCTGCTTCTAAAATACTAGCCCTGAATTCTTCCCTTTGTCTGATTTTACGCTCTGCAATTCCCATATCATGTATACTTTTGTTAACACCGTTAACAAAAGTAATGGGTAAATTATATTTACAAAACTCTTTCCGCTATTCTGACTTAAATACAACAATCAGCACAGGACCATATAGGGCGAGTTATTTATCCAGGATCAACCTAAAAGTCAGGTTGATTCTAGGCCCAGTTACTTTGACCGTTTTGGGCAGCCGATGCTCCCAATAACGCTGGGTTTCCCCTTTCATAATCAGCACACTCCCCGCAGTGAGGTCTATAGAAATGATTGGGAGTTTTTCTTTATACCTCCTGAATTGGAAAATTCTATGAGCACCAAAACTCACAGAAGCGATGAAAGGGTATCTCCCCAGGCTCTTTTCATTGTCTCTATGCCAACCCATACTGTCGCTCCCATCCCGATAATGGTTCAGCAAACACACATTAAATTTCACCTGATAACGCCTTTCAATCCTTTCCTTAATTGCTAATAAAGCCGCTGTCCAGGGTAAAGCATGCATGGTGATCCCAGAATAGCTATAGCTCAGCTCCGGATCCCCATAAAAGGCAGTAAACCGTGGCTGTAGAACAGTTTTACCAAAAATCTGGATCGGTTCCTGTTTCCAGCTGATGCCAGTAGTCAGTTCATCAAAAAACACATTACTTTCTTCTTCCGTAAAAAAACCTGGAAGGAACAACGCCTCTCCGGGAATGGGAAGAAGGTTTACATGATCTCCGTACATCGAGTATGATAAGCTAAATTTATTTAAAGATAGCTCATTTAAAATGATCTTTACCTAATAATGCAGATGGAAAACACCGAAGTATTTTAACCATCTGCAATTCTCCCCCCACTTATCCGCTCTAAAAAATCTTTCTGCTCTGATTGATTTAGTAAGACAAAATTAGATCGGTTTAATGCATGTAGAAAGCGAGAATAGGTAGAAAGGCATAATCAATCGTTAAACAAGCTAAAAAACACTTTCATTTTTTGATCATTTATAACTATTTTGAACAAGGTTAACTTAATGCTCATGAATTGCCTCATCGTTGACGATCATAAAATCGCCCGAACTACGCTCAAAAAACTGATCAGTCTGGACAGTTCGCTTACCCTTGCCGGGGAATGCAGCAATGCTGAAGAAGCTTATAATCAAATTATCAACCAGCCTATTGACCTCTTATTTCTGGACATTGAAATGCCCGGTATGACGGGAATGGAATTGGTAAAAAGCCTTGGAAAAAGCAGCCCGATGATTATTTTCACCACTTCGGAGCGGAACTATGCTGCCGATGCTTTTGACCTTAATGTGATTGATTTCATGATCAAACCAGTCAGTCCGGTCAGGTTTCTTCAATCCATGGAACGCTTGCGGGAGTTTGTAAAGACCAAAACATTCAGCACTGCTATCAGGGATAAAGATTATATTTTCATCAGGGATTCCAATACGATCAGAAGATTATCGCTCGACCAGGTTTTATTTCTGGAGGCACAGGGTGATTACGTACAAATATATGTCAGCGACCATACCTACCTCATTCATTCGACCTTGAAATCGGTAGTTGATAAGCTGCCCGACAATACTTTCCTTAGGGTTCACCGCTCTTTTATCGTTAATATCAGCAAAATAGATACCCTGGAAGGCAGCACTCTAGTCCTCGGTAAAAACTTCGTTCCTGTTTCCGATGCGTACCGTGCAGCCTTAAATAAACGCCTGCAAATTTTATAAATCAGGAACTGGCTTATTTTTTGCTTATAATAGTTAATTATCGCAACTCAACAAATGCCTCAACCTAACTCCTATACTGCTCCAGAATACGAATATATAGACCTCAGCTATATTGAAACCCTTAGCAATGGAGACTTAGCCTTTGAAAAAGAGATTGTAGAAATTTTTATTGATCAAATTCTCGAAGACCTCCATCTATTGAATACAAATTTCAATGAAGGCAATTTTAATCAACTGAAACAAAGTGCCCATTACATGCTGCCCAGTATTTCTATTCTTGGCTTAGAAAACAAGCTAAAAACAGAACTGGAAGCCTTGGATGCTTTAGATGCTCCTTATAAAATGCTAAAAAAACATGTGCATACCATTACCACGGTATGCCAAAAGGCGAGAAATGAAGCAATTTCCTTGGTGCATACGTTAAGTTAAGCAACCAGTCGGCAGCCTTAGCTCAATTGAAAAGCTGCTGTTCTGCTGTATAATAAGTTTTCCTCGCGCCGCTTTTATGAATGAGGATCTCTGCACCAGTTGGACTTTTGGGATTGTGCTGCGTATGAACTTTTAGAAAATCTCTGAACTCCCCGGTTATACTTGCAGGATGTACTTTTCTGATTTCTTTTACCGCATCTGTCAGCACTTTATGAATGGCATAATGTAAATCATTTACCTTTTCTTCAGGGATCTTTCCGGCAATAGAAAAGGGAGAAATCCTGGCTGTCCATAAGATCTCATCAGCATACGCATTGCCTATTCCTCTAATTTGCTGCTGGTCTAGTAATATCCCTTTAATAGCTGACTTTTTACCTTTTAAATGCTCCTTTAAAAACTCTGGTGTTACTTTTTCATCCAGTGCATCCGGTGCAGCTGCAAGCGCAGGATTCAAGGTTGGTGTTGCAATCTTTTGCGGATCTGACATCACTAAGCCCAGATCACCCTCAAAACACAGCGCTATAACCGGATATTTAATCGCATAAATTTCTTCAAAGAAATGCAATTGCCCCCTTAACATGAGGTGTAATGCCAGCACATCTTTTTCAAAGTTAAAATGAAGTTCCTTCCCGGATCGGGTCACAGATTTCAGTAGCTGACCATTCAGTACCTCCCTCAATTTTTCAGGAGTTACATTCAGTTTTTTATCATTAGGCACTTCTACTGTACTCAATTTTCTACCGGCAAAGGCTTCATTAAGGTTTGCACTGAATACTTCTAAATCTGGTAATTCTGGCATAATAAAAAGTTCAAAAATGAAAATACATTTATGGTGTTAAAACAAATTAAAACGATGATAGTTTGCGTTAACTCTTGTTCGGAACGGATTTCTAAAAAAACCTACCTGCAAGAACAGGTAGGTTTTTTATAGATAATTAAATCAGGCTCCAGTCTACCTGATCTTTTAGGTTGGTTTTACCGGCAACCGCCTCCACCTTATTTTTTCCCTTTTGAAGTTTCACATTTTCAAAGATGTAATGGACGCTGGTGGTCCCTTTTTTTACTCCAGTAACCTTCTTGCCATTTACCATTAATGTAGGTGTTCCTGTATTTGAATACACGGTCACTGTAGTTTTCGGATTTGTTCTTTTAATGAAGCGTCTACCTGCAATATAAACCATCGGTTCCGGGTTCCAATTTGCTTTATACCAGTAGAACGCATCTTTTTTCACCTTTCTATCGAAAGTCACCAACCCCTTCATATTTCTTGCAGGAACACTACCTCCATTTGCCGGTGGCACCGCAAAATCAAACATATTCCATACATAAGAAGCCGAGATATATGGGTGTTTTTCTATAATCCCCCATTGAATCTCATGAAATTTCTGCTGATAGGCTTCCGGCCATACTTGTCCGGATGGGTTCCCGCTTTCCCTGCTTACTTCTTCCTGCTGCGCTATATTTGCTTCCGTTCCATACTCCGATAAGACCATTCTATAGTCTGGGAACTTCTGCTCCAGTCCGGAAACCCATTGTTCCAAATCCCCAATCTTTCCTTCATACCAGCCATAATAGCGGTTCATTCCCTGAATGTCTGCATTTAAATTTGTTGGACGATCCATCTCTCCATAACCACTCACACTTACGGTATAACGATCCGGGTCTTCTGTTTTTGAAATATCATCTAAATCCCTGGTCAGCACCGCGGTATAATCATCAGGTGTTTTTCCATACACCTCATTATGAAGCCCCCAAACATAGATCGAAGGATGGTTATAATTCTGGCGGATCAATTCCCGAAGCTGTGATTGGGCATTTCCAGCTTCCTTTGTAGATACTGCGTTGACGAAGGGAATTTCTGCCCAGATCACGAATCCCATGCTGTCACATTTCGAATAAAGGTATTCTGATTGCTGATAATGAGCAAAGCGGATGGAAGTAGTTCCCATTTCTTTGATATCCTCCAAATCCGCAGCATGCTGTGCATTAGACAGCGCATTTCCTTCATCTTGTTTATCCTGATGTCTGCAAACCCCTAATAATCGGTAGGGCTGGTCGTTCAGGTAAAAACCTTTTCCGGGTTTCATCTCAAATTTACGCAGTCCCAATGGCTGTGTAACTTCATCAATGATTCCTTTTTCGTCGGCTAAGCGTACCACCAACTGATACAGATAGGGATCTTTTATCCCTTGCCAAAGGTGTGGGTCTGACATCGTCAGCTGTTGATTAAACAGCTGTTCCCCTTGTCTGGAAACCAGGATTTTTTCTGATGTCTGTTTCACCATTTTACCTGTGGCATCATAAATAATGGTAGATAGGCTCAGTTTAGCTGCCGCAGCTTCTGATTTATTTTCCAGCTTTACCTTTACTTTTATCCCTGCTGATTTAGCCGATACATCCTGCTGAGTAATGTACACACCAGGTGAAGCAAAGTCAGTCACCGCAATGTTCACATTATTGGTAATGATCAGCGCTACCGGACGATAAATCCCTCCATAAATTGGGAACAAGCGGTTGTTAATTGGGATCACATCCTCCCGCTCTTCATTATTCACTTTTACTTCAATTTTATTCTTTTCCCCATACTTGAGGGCATAGGAAATGTCGAAAACAAAGGCAGAATAGGAACCTTTATGTTCACCAATATATCTGTCATTTACATATAAACGTGCTACAGATCCGACACCTTCAAAACGCATAAACACACGTTTCCCTTTCCAGTCTGCAGCAGCGAGAAGTTCTTTCTGATAGCTGGCATCACCTGCATAAAAGCCATTTCCGTCCTGTATATCCTGGTTGTTCCAGGTATGTGGAATCGTTACACTTTTCCATTTCAGATCTGTCAATGCAGCATCTCTCCGGTTTGCATCTTTCTTAAATTGCCAGTCGTTATTGATGTTAATCACCTGTCTTACGGGCTTAGTTTGCGACCTTACTGTGGCACTGAACAACATCATCAATGCCATTGCCAGGAACAGTGGTCTTCCAGGTTTCCTCCTTATCATATTCGTATTTCGTTTTTAAATTTTAGCTTTCTCGTATTTTGTCCCTTTATTGTCTTCTTGCTTTGCGGTCTCCAGTACAATGACAAAAGGCTGCTGGTGCGCGCTCTTTTTCAGGTGTAAAAAATATTCATTGCTGCTGATCTCTTCCGGAAGGAAAGTTTCCTGAGCATCTGCCAGTAGGTAAGCTTTGCTGATCGTTGTTTTTGCAGGGGTCTTTACCCTCAAAGCACCGGAAACAGGCAGGTTAAATACCAGCATATAAATTTGATCGGAACCATTCTTTTTGGTAAAATAACCCCAGTCCTGCTTGTCATAAGCAGCATAACCACAATTATAAATGGCCTCCTGATTCACCTTCATCCAATCTCCAATCTGCCTAGCGAGTGTTAATTCTTCCTTACGGATAGCTCCATCGCCCTGAGGACCAAAATTGAGGACAAAATTTCCGCCCAGAGAAACACATTTCGCAGTCATTTCCAGCAGTTCATTGGTCGTTTTAATGTGCCCATTCCAGGCGCTATTATAGCCCCATTGGTTTTCAGGAACGGTCATCACACAATCCCAGTCATTGCCATGCACATCTTCAATTTTATTAGGAATTTTACGTTCCCAGCCTTGCTCATAATCTCCCATTAATAAGCCGTTGGAATCAAAATGACGTTTCCCATTTTCATCTGCCCTGAAGCGACTGCCAATGATCAAGCCCGGACGGAGTTTGCGCATTTCCGTTTCCAGTTCATCAGCAAAAGCAGCTTGTTTTACCCAGGATTTATCCCAGGTGCCATCAAACCAAAGTCCTTTTGCTTTCGGATAATTCGTCAGTAATTCCAACAGCTGGTTGCGGGTAAACTTCTTAAAACGCTCAAAAGCGATGCTATCCTCCTTTGTCTTGATATCATAGCGCCAATCCGGGTGGCTCCAATCCATCACAGAGAAATATAAAATCACGTCTATTCCTTCTTTATCATAAGCCTCTACTACTGCTTTCAGGATGTCCTTTTTATAAGGGGAATTGGCCACGGTATACTTGCTGTACTTACTTGGCCACATACAAAAACCATCGTGGTGTTTTGTGGTAAAGGTGACATACTTCGCACCCATATGTTTCGCTGATTTCGCCCATGCAGTCGCATCAAATGCAGTAGGATTAAACTTGTAAATCAGGGAATCATAAGTAGAATTAGGAATCCCATTCCAGGAACGGATCCATTCCGCAGCACCATTATAGGCCTTTCCATTCCACTCTCCACCTGGAATGGCATAAAGGCCCCAGTGGATAAACTGTCCTAAGCCGTAGCCACGCCATTTTTCCATGGCCGCATCCGTCCGCTTTCCTTCCCTATGAGAACCATGTAGTAAATTAATCTTTTCTTTTGGACTCGTTTGTTGTGCCATTAGGGGCTGCAAACTCATCAATGCTGCAAGGCCTAATCCTGCAATCAATAATTTTTTCATTGTTTCGGTTTTGTGTATTCTAGTTTTGGCAGGTAATTACTTTGGTGACGATGCTCTCAAAGCTAAATCCTATGAAAAAGCCCTTACTGAGCACGTTTCCAGGACTTCCCGACTGCCCAAATGCAGCCTGAACCCCGGTTAACAAGCATACGATGATCAACTTTTTTTGTAACGATCGCCTTAAATCAGGATAGATGCAGGGCATTTTTTGGTGGTTCATCATCTTTTTGGTTATTAAAAGGGGTTCAGGGATTGCAGGTGTTCAGCTGTCAGCACTAATTTATAGTTTTTTACCAACCTGGATTCTGAATTAACAGGTTGTTCTTGTTCACTTCTTTCAATGGAATCGGCTGGTAATACATTTGCGGACTATTAAATTTCCTCGTTTCAAACACAATGCGGGCTCCAGTAAAGGTGCTACCGGTTTTTGTCCAGCGCATTCCGCCCATTGGGCCATTCAATACCTCTTCTGCCACCTTCCATCTGTAAATATCAAACAGGCGATGTCCTTCTTCATTCGCAAATTCAATGCGTCGTTCATGGCGAATGACCTTACGCATCTGCTCTTTATTTAAACCTGTTGCCAAGGCATAAGGCATCAAGCCAGCGCGCTTACGAACCGCTTCAACCGCCGCATACACTTCAGAATTCGGCCCCTGGTACTCATTTAAGGCTTCCGCATACCCTAACAAGATATCTGCATATCTAGATACCACCAACCCAATCTGACTGGTTACTCCAAAATTACCGCCTGCATTTTCATTGCAGAATCTTCTCCACAGGTATCCGGTAACGGTATTATATGGGGCAGTACTCATCCCATCGCCGGGTGCCTGCATGTATAAATCAACTGGTTTCTTCGTTAAGCTGGTTCTGTCGAGCCACAGCGATTGGTTGTATAAAATAGAATACCCGAATCTTGGATCACGATTTAAATAAGGGGCAGTTTCCATATATCCTGATCCAGCTTCGGTAATCAATTTACCATTGGCCATTCCGTAATCGTCAACCAATTGCTGTGTAGGATTTCCATAATTCTGTCCACCTCTGGAAGCTGGTAAAAAATACTGCTCATAAAAGCGGCCGGTATTCATCATGATCTGAAAAATATACTCCGAATTTTTACGCTGGATGCCCATATCATAATAACCATATCCCGGCGCCGTGGTATTGTCCTCCACCAGGTGGTAAATCCCCAGGTCCATCACTGTCTTTGCTGCATCAGCTGCTTTCTTCCAGCGATTCGCATCCGGATTTCCATAACCAAGCAGCTCTTTTACAGGTCCTGAATTCGGATTACTTTCATTGTAAAGCGGACTGGCCACCAACAGCAGCAATTTGGCTTTAATGGCCAATACTGCACCTCTGGTTGGACGTCCAAAATCTTCCGGCGGATAGTCCAGTGATAAGATTGGTGTCACTCCATCCAGTTCTTTTTCGATGTAATCTACGGTAGCTGCGAAAGTACTTCTTGGCAGCATAAAATTATCCTCCAGGTCATACTTAGCATCTCCCAAAAGAGGGACACCACCAAAAGTTCTCAGCAAATGATAATAAGCGAAGGCCCTTAAAAATCTGGATTCTGCTTTAAGCCTGGTTTTCTTTGCGGCAGAAAGTGGTGCCCTATCGATATTAAATAAAAACACATTCACCCTTCTCACCATGGCATAACAGGTGGTCCAGGTAGCTAAGCTAAAGGCGTTATCCGATCCACCAGCAACGTTGGCCATGTTGTAACCCTGAGAAAAACCACTGGACCAGCGTGCTTCCCCATCATCTGTGGCGTCTGAGAAAGCCCAGATTCCACCGCCGCCAGTTCCATTCTGCATAAAATAGGTTTTATTGAGCTCTCCATATACCGAGTTTAAAAACTGTATACTCAGCGCACTATCGGCAAATACAGTTTGTTCGTTGATCTGCCCGATATCTGTGGGATCAAGGAAACCTTTATCAGATGCTTTCTTACATCCTGTGCTCCATACTGTCAGTACTAAACCTGCAGTGATCAACATATATTTAACTAAATTCTTCATGCTTTCTTCTTAAAATGTTACTTGTAAACCAAAATTGATGATCTTCATCTGAGGATAATTTTGATAAGCTTCTACACTTCCACGTTTCGATTCAGGATCTACATCATAGATTTTCAGCTTATTAAAGGTCAGCAGATTTAACCCGTTGGCATAAAACCTGATGTCTTTCAACTTTAAACGCTGTGTAAAAGGCTTAGGTAAATGGTAACCGAGTTCTACATTTTTCAGTCGGAGGTAATCCGCAGGCCTCAGCCAGAATGTGGAAGCATCAAAGCTTACCCCGCCCAACCTTGGATATTCCGCATTATCCCTGTTCTCTGGTGTCCAGCGTTTCAGGTGAATTGCTGCAGGAATCCCATTCACATTTCCAATTTGCAAAAGTGTATTCGAGCTAACGCTGCTTCTGGAAGCCCCTTGCAGTAAGAATGAAAAGTCAAAATCTTTAAAAGTAAAACCTGCAGAGAAGCCATAAGTTAACTCTGGCACTTCCGGTTTACCGATCGCGGTGATGTCATTTCCATCAATGATCCCATCTCCGTTCACATCTTCATATTTTAAATCTCCCGGCTTCACAGTTTTCCCGAGTACTTTCGGGCTATTGGCGATATCTGCCTCATCATAATAGAAACCCTGGGAAACATAGCCAAACAGCTGCCCCACCGGACGTCCGGTTTTCTTTAAATTTGGCGCCACACCATCCGGTTCATCGCGGAAAAGAATCTTATTTCTGGCGAAAGAAGCATTGGCACGGATGAAGTACATAAAATGATCATTAACAGCATTTCGGTGATTAACTTCCAGCTCAAACCCTTTATTACTCACCCTACCCAGATTTACCGGAGGAAGTGTTAATCCAGAATAGGCAGGAACAGTTTCCCTTTTGGTCAGGATATCATAACGCAAGTGATCAAAATAGTCGGCTGTAATCTCCAGCTTGCTATCGAACAGCTTCATGTCCATACCAATATTCATCTTGTGTTCCTTTTCCCAGCGCACATCTAAATTAGCGAGCGTTCCAGGAGTTACTTTGGGTTGCCCGGTAGGACTTTCCCCGAAATAATAACCATCAGCTGCCACTGTATATATTTCTTCATATAAGTATCTGTTTCCTTCTACCTCATCACTTCCTACGGTACCGTAAGAACCTCTGATTTTTAGGTAATTGATTACTTTTACATGTTTCTTAAAGAAAGGCTCTTCACTGATGTTCCATCCGCCGGAGATTGCCGGGAAGAATCCGTACCTATTTTTAGATTTAAAGCGATCGGAACCGTTATATCCTGCATTAAACTCTACTAAATAGCGTGATTTGAAATCATAACCTGCTCTTCCAGCATAGCCCTGGAATTTTGCAGGAGCATTTGCGCCTTCAATGTCAAGGGTACGATTGGTGAGGACCAAACCATATACATTATGACTACCGAATTTCCTGTTGTAGTTCAGAATTCCCTGGAAATTCACACGTCTGAAGGGAACAGTATAAGAACTGGCTTTCACCAAAGGCTCAATTCGCAGTAGTTCAGGATACACCGGATCTAACACATCGGATCCGGGAACCAAAGAATATACCGGAAAACGACCCCTGGTGAGCTCTCTCGCAAATCCAGATTTATTGGTATAGGCCACCACCCCTTTTACAGCCAAACCTTCCGTCAGGAAGTTCAGCTTATGGTCTGCACTTAAATTCAGGTTCAGGTCGTTGCTATAATTTCTTTTATAACCACCATATTCCAGAGCCCCCACCGGGTTTAATGATCCTGCTTTTATACCGCCATAACTGCCATCGGCATTTTTAACCGGATATACCCAAGGACCAAGTAATCCACTGGAAATCCTGCGCCAGAAAGGTAAGGCACCACCTGCCATTGGATCTGGCAGATTGGGCTCGTTGATTTCACTGAAACGTGTAGAAAGGTCTAACTTCAGACTTAAGTTTTTATTCACGTCTAAATCCACGTTAGAGCGGATGTTATAGCGTTTCAAGTAGTAATTGTTATCAAAATCCTCTTTTCTGCTCAGCTCTTTCAGGATCCCATTTTGAAAGATGGAACCTGCAGAAATAAAATAGCGAAGCGTGCTGGTACCTCCATTGATGTCAATATTATTGCGTTGCTGCAGGGCTGATTTTTTCATCACCTCATCATACCAATTCACATTTGGATAACGAAAAGGATCATCACCAAGACGGAAATGTTCTAATGCTTCATCGCTCACCAAACCAGGATAAGCGACATTCGGATCCTGACCTGCATTGATGGCCTGTTCTTTTAACAATTGCAGGGACTGGTAAGAATCGAGTGATTTCCTCAGGATGGTAGGCATCTGTAAGCCTGCTTCAGTACGAAAAGTAATTACTGCAGGTCCTTCTTTCCCCCTTCGTGTGGTGATCACAATGACTCCATTTGCTCCTTTAATTCCATAAATTGCCGTCGTTGCTGCATCTTTTAAAATAGAAAGACTTTCTACTTCATTTGGATCCAGCTGATTGAGCTGATCATATTGAAATTCCACATCATCCACAATGACCAGTGGTCTGTTGGTATTCCCGGCAAAAGAACTGATTCCTCTGATGTAGATATTCGCCGCATCCTTACCTGGCTGTCCGCTGGTCTGCTGCTGAAATAAACCAGGCAATCTACCGGCCAGGGAGTTCTGGAGACTTGCCGCCGGACTTTGGCGCAATTCCTTTCCACTAATCGTAGAGATGGCACCACTGCTGTTGATCTTCTTTTGTTTACCATAACCAACTACCACCACCTCATTCATCTGGGAATTGTTTTCCTCTAGTTTTACATTGATGCGGTGGCTGTTTCCTATCGCGATCGTTTGCGGCACATAGCCGATCATGCTGACCGTAACTTGTTTGCTGTTAATTTTTATACTGAAAGTACCGTTATTATTGGTAAAAGTACCGTTTTTAGGGTTTGCTGTTTCTGTGACCGTTGCATTAGGAATCGGGCCGCCATCCTGATCGGTCACCTTTCCCGTCACTGTGATCTGCTGTGCAAAGGCTATCGTGCCCAGGCAAAGTATCAGGCATAAAAGAATTATTTTTCTCATTATTTCTAGGTTTGTTGGAGGAGAGTTAATAGGTATATCCTGGATTTTGAGTCATATTTGGATTGGTCTGGATCTCTGAATAAGGGATTGGGAACAGGTAGTTTTTCGAAATATCGAACACGGAAGGTGCAATATCCAATACGGTGTAACTGAATGTAGCGTCCGCATTTTTTACGATGTTCATTCCTTTTACCGGGCTGTTCATCACCTGTCCGGCGATTTTCCACCTTCTGATGTCCCAGAAACGCTGCTCTTCAAAAGCCATTTCAATGCGTCGTTCATTCCTGATGAGTATGCGCAGCTGATCCTGACTAATCGAGGCTGAGATGCCATAACGGTTATCCGCACCAGCACTTACACCAGCACGTTTCCTGATCGCAATGATCGCATCTACTGCTTCATTGAGCGGCCCGCTTGCTTCATTCAAAGCTTCTGCATAGTTCAACAGTATTTCTGCGTAGCGGAATAGGATCACATGGTGATTCTGATTACTATACGTACCCGAACTTTCAAACTTGCCCATAAACTTGCGCAGGTAATACCCTGTTTTTGTTTGCGTTCTGCTGCCTCCCGGACGGTCTTTACCCCCGTTGAAAGTCTCCACCGGCCTGTTTAACCATTTAGTGGTATTGTACATGATCGTGGCTGCAAACCTGTTGTCTCTATTGACATAAGGGTTTGAAGGATCATAACTTGAACCTGCATCTGCAGGCAGTTTGCCATTCTTCATCAGAAAAGCATCTACCAGATTCTGCGAAGGACTGGTATTTCCAGTACCCTCAGTATATCCAATCGGCCCATTGTACAGCTCTACTGTCTGACTTTGCGCCTGTTCTTTCATGAAAATAATCTCGCTATGCTTTACTGAATTGAACAATGCAATAAAATCGGTCCCCAGACTGTAATTCCCCAATGTCATCACGTCTTTTGCGGCATTTGCAGCCGCAGTCCAACGCTGTATATCTCCATTAGGGTTCCACAGCGGACTGGCGCGATACAGCAATACCCTGGATTTTAAAGCCAATGCCGCCCCTTTATTTGCGCGTCCGATATTCTGATCTACCACAACTGCAGGAAGCAATAAATCTTTTACCGCTTCAATTTCTGAAAGGATATAATCATAGCATTCATCTGCTGTGTTTCTTTTGAGGTTGAGGTTGTCGTTTAGGCCATAAACTTTATCGCCTAACAGGGGAACTCCTCCCCAGCGTTTCAACAGTTCGAAATAGAAATAAGCACGAAGGAATCTCGCTTCAGCTCTCCATTGCACTTTCAAAGCTGCAGTAGTAGGTACTACGTCGATTTTACTCAGGAAAATATTCGCCCTGCGGATTCCTGTATAATTTTTCAGCCATTGGTTGTCAATCACATTCTGACCAGAAAGCAGGCCTGTTCTAAAGCCCTCTACAATACTACCATCTTGTGAAGACACCGCATCATCGGTTCCAGCATCCAGGAAGGCAGTCAGCAGACGGTTATAACCATCAGGCAATTGCAGATAAGTACCATTTAGAAATTGCTTTGCATAATCTGCATTTTTATCGATCTCATCGAAGACCAGGTCTTCATGGATTCTTTCCAGTGGTTCTAATTCCACTGATTTTGAGCAGGAAGCCAAAAGGAAAACCAGGCTAAATCCTGTAATTATATGTTTTACATTCTTCATTACTGTTCTTTCGTAGGGTTAAAATTGTAGGTTGATGCCAAGATTGAATACACGCTGGTTTGGATAATCCCAGGCTATTACCTCAGGATCTACCCTATCCAGACCAGTGAAAGTGAGCAGATTGGTTCCATTCACAAAGATTCTGGCCCGGTCGATTTTCACAAAGCTGATCCAGCGCTGCGGCAGTGAATAAGCCAGTTCCGCATTTTTCAGGCGGAGATAGCTGCCATTTTTCAGCCAGAAAGAAGAAGGGCGCTGGTTGTTCACATTGGTACCTACGGTTAAGCGTGGATAGGTCGCTGTTGCTGCGGTTTCTGGTGTCCAGCGATCCAGGTGATGGGTAAAAGCTTGTCCATAACCGCCTACGCCCACCGATTGGAATTCATAAGTACCGGCACCCATTACATATACATTTCTATTGGTTACGGCATTCCAAACCATAGAAAATTCAAAGCCTTTATAATTAAAGCCCGCAGTTAATCCGTAAAAAACCATCGGTTTGGTACTGCCTAATGCCTGTTCATCGAATACATTGATCACGCCATCCCCATTCAGGTCTTTATACTTAATGTCACCTGGTACCGCTTTATAGCCATCAATTTTTGCGGAGTTGTCGATTTCGGCCTGGTTATTAAAGAAACCATCAGCTACCATTCCGAAAGGTTGTCCGACTGGTAATCCTGTTCTTTTCATCCAATCGTAAGGTCTGATCACCTCATCTATAAAGTCTATCCTGCTTTTACTAAAGGAAACATTGGCATTTACAAACCAGTTTACATGACCAGTTTTCTCGAAAAAACCTGCTGTTAGTTCTACACCGCTATACGTTCTCTTTCCTATATTTTCATCTGGTCTGGTATTGCCCAGAATGGCACTTGCATTAGTCCCGCGCTGCTGCAGCAGGTCTGAATACTTATTTTGATAATATTCTGCACTGAACTGCAATTTATTTTGGAAAGCTGCGATGTCTAAGCCCAGATTCAGTTGATGGACACTTTCCCAGGTAATATTTGGATTGGCCAATTGTGCCTCTACCATAGAACTATTGTTGGTTGCCGGAGATCCAAAATACACACTGCCAGAACTATTGTAAAACTGGTCATAGACGAAGTAACCAGCACCGGAATTGTCGCCGCTCTTCCCATAACTTGCTCTAATTTTAAGCTGATTTAAAGCGGTCATGGATTTCAGGAAATCTTCTTTTGAGAGGTCCCATCCCAAGCCTGCAGCAGGAAAAAATCCCCATTGGTGGTTCTTTGGATACCTGTTCATTCCCATATAGGAACTCACTAGTTCTACAAAATACTTTTTGCTGTAATTGTATTGAAATCTGCCAGCAATGGCATTGTTGTTCAGACTTAAATCTGATCCGGTGATCAGGTGATCACTATTAAAATTCAGGGAAGCATTGATTTCATGTTTTCCAAAAACCTGGTCGTAGCCCGCCAGCATTTCCGCATAAATCTGCCTGTTCGTCAACTCTATGGTAGAGCTGTTATTTTGTGAACCATCTGTTCCATATTTATTGATGATGGGCTTACCAGCAGGGTTAGCCAGGTACTCATACACTGCAAAAGACTTGCTCCTGTTGATCAGCTCGGAATAATAGGTATTAAATGAGCCTTTTCCTTTGATGTACAAGCCATCTAATACCCCATCTAACTTTTGTTTTAAACTCAGGTCTACACCAAGGTTACGGTTATAGCTAGGGCGATAACCAGAACCAACTACCTGTCCGTACAGGTTGTAACCGAATTGTTGATTTCCTCCAAAAGAGCCATCAGGATTCAATACGGGATAGGCATTATTTGGCGTTCTCAATAAACTGGAATAGATCAGATCTGATCCTCTAATCCCACTTAGGTTCGCATCTAATGCCCCTGGCTCGTTACCATTTCTGATCCTGCCAAAAATATTCAGTGACAGCAATAGGTTTTTAGTCAGATCCGCATCAATATTCGTTCTGAATCCATAGCGTTTATAGGAATTATTCGTTTCATAATTATTTCTTTTTGCATCAGATACAAAGAAGCCATCCTGGTTCAGGTAATCCAGGTCCACGAAGTAACGTGCCGTTTTATTTCCCCCTGAAAAGTTGAGGTTATACCTTTGCATCGCTGCTTTCTTCTTTAAAATGGTACCATACCAATCTACATTTGGGTAAGCAATCGGGTCTGAACCATTGCGGTATTTTTCGATCGCTTCTGCCGTATAAATCGGCTGTTTGCCATCATTTACCAAAGCCTCATTAAAAAGTGTCGAATAGTCCGCAGCATTCAGGAATGAAGGGGTATTGAGCTGCTTCTGAATGGCCGTTTGTGCAGTAAAAGAGATTTTTCTCGGTGCAATACTCCCTCTTTTTGTTTCAATCAGGATCACTCCATTACCACCTCTCATACCATACATCGCCGTACCCAGGGCATCTTTCAATACAGATACTGAAGCAATTTGCTCCGGATCCACATTGGTTAGATTTCTCGGTACTCCATCTACCAATACCAATGGCGTCCGCCCTCTCAAAGTAATCGATGGTGCATCATCGCCCGGTTTAGCAGAAGTTTGATTGATGTAAAGACCAGCGAATTTACCGTACAATCCAGCTTCTATCTGTGAAACAGGGAAGCTGAGTAATTCATTTCCGCTGATCACGGCCTGCGACTGTAAGATCTGGTCTTTGCGCTGTGTCCCAAACAATACCGGCAGCTGAGCAGTTGGAAGTTGGTAGCCATAAGAACTTTTTACCGCCTTTCGAGCAGAGTCATTTAGCGCTTTCTTATTGAAAGTGCTGTCCTGGGCTTGTGCGAATGCGCGCTGATGAACGCTTGCTGCAGTAAAGCAGAGGATACACAATCCCAAATTTTTAAATGAATAGCGTAGTTTTTCTTTCATATATATGGTGTTAGGTTTAGGCGGGAGATAGGTTTGCATCACTCAAAAAAGAGCATGCTACAGCGGTGGGTTACGCAAGGATGAAAGATCCCCTCGCTGCTGCTACCACACAGCGCGCGAAGGGTAATCCAACCTAAACGTATTTTTATTATTTGCTGATCAAAAGAAATCTGGGGGTTAAAAGAAGGTTTTTCATAGTTTGGTTTATGCTTTTTGGTTAAACCAAAGCTGTAGGAATATTATTTTTTAAAAGATGATTATTCTAAAAGAAAGGGTAGAAAAATCAAAAACCAGGGGGGAATAAGGATGAATAATCAGATATTCATGGCTTTAAATACTAACCATTCATAAACTCGGGGGAGGAAAAATCATGATATTCATTAAAAGGAGCTTTTGCATGGCATTGCTTTCCTTTCTTGTTTTATTACCGGCTATAGTCTGCGCTCAGCAGCAACTTCGTTTTGGCAACCTGACCCTGGAACAAGGCCTATCCCAAAACTCCGTCATGACGATCAGTCAGGACCGGCAGCAGTTACTTTGGTTTGGTACCAAACATGGATTGAACCGCTATGATGGTTACCAGTTCAAAGTCTATAAAAACAATCCTAAAGACACAAATAGTATTTCCAGTGATGAGATTACCGCCACACTCAGCGATTCAAAAGGGATACTTTGGGTGGGAACAGTGAACGGCCTAAACAGGTATGATGCAAAAAAAGATAACTTTCAACGGATATTTTATCAGCCGAAAAACAAAAAAGGACTGAGTAGTAACAGCATAGAACATATTTATGAAGACCCGCAAGGGAACATATGGGTGGGGACTTTACGTGGTGCAAACCTGCTGACAAACCGGAATAAAAATGAGTTTCAGACTTTTCTATTTAAAGATGACCAGAACAACCGTGGAATCAACAATATCTATTCCATCATCCGACAAAAAGATGGAGCAGTTTGGCTGGCTACTTTAAACGGATTAGTCCGCATGAACCTAACGCCAGGAAAATTCAGCTATGAGGCTTTTCACTATAAAGGCGGTAAACCCGGAACCATCAGCTCCAATTACATCACCAGTCTGCAAGTCGATAAACAACAAAATTTATGGGTGGGCACCGACAATGGTTTGAACCTTTTTCAGCCGGACAGTAGATCCTTCCTTACCTATAAACATAACGAAAACAGCAACTCCATTGTCCACAACGACATCAGAGAAATTATGCTGAACAGAGATGGTACCTTATGGATTGGGACTCAGGAAGGTTTGAGTATCCTGGATCCACAGCAAAAAACCTTTAGTAATTATCTCCATGATCCGGAGAAAAAAGGCAGTTTAAGCCATAATTCCATACATAGTATTTATCAGGACCGCAACAATAGCATTTGGATCGGCACCTTTTATGGCGGTGTAAATATCATTCATCCTTTTGCTACACAATTCCATGCCTCCAAAAACAGTCGGTTAAGGCCAAGTATCAGCAGTAATATTGTCAGTTCCATTGTAGAAGATACACAGCATAACCTATGGATTGGAACAGAAGGAGGTGGTTTAAACTATTTCAACCGCAGCAATAACACCTATACTGCTTATAAAATCAATCTGAATGACAAAGCCGGACTAACCTCCAACCTTATCAAAACCATTTGCAAAGACAAAGCAGGAAATTTACTCATCGGCACTCACCATGGGGGATTAAACTTTTTCAACACAGTTAGTAAGACCTTTCAGCACATTGTCAATATTAAGGACAGTAGCAATACAGCAAGTACAGCCGAAATTATCGCCATCTCCGCTGCCAGCGACCAAAATATCTGGGTAGGCACCTACAGTGGCCTTAACTTACTGAAAACAGTAAATGGCCACTATGAAACTCAGACCCGTAAAAGTCCGGTAGAAAGTAAACTACAAAATAAAAGGATCCAATTCCTTTATGAGGATCGCGACAAAAACCTATGGATAGGCACACAGGCCGGTTTACATGCTTATCACCTGAGTACAAAAAAACTACGCTCCTTCTTTAAAGACAAGGGGAATGCTGATCAACTACAGTCGGACTATATCAATTGCATCGTACAAATTTCCAATGGAAATCTGGCTATAGGCACCTACTTTGGTGGACTGAGCATTTACAATCCGAAAAGCGGGAAATTCAAAACCTACACGGAGAAAGAAGGCCTTTCCAATAATAATGTGCTGGGTATCATTGAAGACGAGCAGCGTAATTTATGGATCAGTACCGATCATGGCTTATCCAAATTCGATCCGAAAACACAGACTTTCAGGATCTATACCAAAAGTGATGGTCTTGCAGGGAACGATTTCAATGTCAGGTCTTACTTTAAAGACAGCGCCGGTGAACTTTTCTTTGGTGGCTACAACGGCCTTACGTCATTCTTTCCAGCGGAAATAGAAATCAACAGCCAAACCAACCCGATCATTTTTACCGGCCTGAAATTATTCAATAAACCCGTGACTGTAGATGGCCCTGATCAGCTGTTAAAAGAAGACATCAGCAGCAGTAAAAGCATTACTTTTGGACACGACCAAAACCACTTCACCATCGGCTTTGCCCTTTTAAACTATATCAAACCGGATAAAAACAGGTATTCCTATAAACTGGAGAGCTATGATGAAGAATGGAATGAGGTCAGCAACCCTTTTGCGACCTATACTAATTTACCTTCCGGAACTTATACCTTTCTGGTCAAAGGCAAAAATAATGATGGGACACCTGGCGGCAGTGTGGCCAGTATAGACATCCATATCCTGCCCCCTATTTGGGCCAGTTGGTGGGCTTATTGCATATATGCGCTCATCATTTCTATTATTTTATTCCTAAGTGTACGCTATCTGATCATTCGGGCTTTACTCAAAAGATCGGAAGACATTCAGCAGATGAAGCTGAGTTTCTTCACCAATATATCCCATGAAATCAGGACACCATTGACCCTCATTCTTGGGCCTTTAGAAAACCTATTGAAAAGTACGGAAGGCCAGTATGACCTCCACAAGCAAGTGCTGCCCATTAAAAATAATGCCGACAGGCTGATGCGTCTGATTACCGAACTCATGGATTTTAGAAAAGCTGATTCCGGCTATCTAAAGTTAAATATCAGTCCCGAAAACATCGTCAGTTTCAGTAAAGAGATCTTCTATGCTTTTCAGCACCTCGCCATCAGCAGGAATATCCGCTATACATTTAACAGTACTGACGATCCTATTCTCCTATATTTTGATAAAGTACAGATGGAAAAGGTATTGTTCAACCTGCTCAGTAATGCTTTTAAATTTACAGATGATGAAGGCAGCATCTCTCTTTCTATTGATGATCAAGGCGATGCTGTGGAAATCAAAATCCGCGACAATGGAAAAGGGATTCCTTATGAGAGTCAGAATAAATTATTCAGCAATTTTTTCCAGGTAGATGAGCAAGGCTCGAATCACATCGGATCCGGGATAGGACTGGCACTTTCTAAAAGTGTAGTGGAGGCACATCATGGAAAAATTGGGATTGAAAGTAATGTGGCCACCGCTGTAAAAGCAGGCGACACTTGTTTTACCGTAAAACTGAAAAAGGGTAAAGCCCATTTCAAAGCGGATCAGCTTCAGGAAAATCAAGTCCATGATTATTCGATTTCCTCCTTTGCGGATGCTCCTGCAGCTAGTGCTACAACTGCTGCTCAGACTAGCACTATAGCTGAAAACAACCGGCAAATGGAAAGTAATGAGCTATCCCCTTCCGGAACAGAAAAATCAACCTTAAGTGCTAAAGAAACTGTATTAATTGTAGAAGACAACCCAGAAATCAGAGATTTGATTGCTAATCTAATGAAGCCGCAATATCAGGTAGAAGAAAGCGTAAATGGACTAAAAGGCTGGGAAGCAGCTATAGAATTACTCCCAGACCTGATCATCTGCGACATTATGATGCCGGTGATGGATGGTTTAGAATTGTGCAGAAGGTTAAAAACAGATGAGCGCACCAGCCATATCCCGGTGATTTTACTTACTGCCCGATCTTCCCATATCCATCAGGTTAGTGGTCTGGAAACTGGCGCAGATGTTTATGTAACAAAACCTTTCAGCACTGCCCTGCTCGAGTTAAATGTTAGAAACTTACTGCAGTCCAGAGCAATGATGCGTCAGAAATACGCCCAGCAGGTCATCTTACAGCCCCAAAATATTGTAATTGGCGCTACAGATCAGGCATTCATGGAAAAAGTCATGGCTTATATTGAGGCTAATCTGGCAGATCAGGAGGTTGGTGTTCCGGAATTGGCGATTGAAGTAGGCATGAGTCAGCCGATATTGTATAAAAAGATACGGGCCATCACAGATTTATCAGTCAATGATTTTATTAAAACCATCCGACTGAAAAAAGCAGCGCAGCTGCTGGAACATAAAGTATATACGATATCGGAAATCTCCTACCTGGTGGGTTTCAATGATCCTAAATATTTCAGCAGAGAGTTTAAGAAACAATATGGAGTTACGCCAAGGGTATTTATCCAGAACTTACACGATAGTCCATAAAAAAAAGTTGAACTGGAGTATCTCCAGCTTCAACTTTTTAAAGCTCCCCCGGTTAGGGAATGCAATTATTTTTTAGTTCGCTTTAGCTGTTTCTTTAGCTTCTTTTGCTGGCGTTAACTTTACATCAATCACTTTAGGATCATATTTCATCATTGCTCCTGTAGCGGCATCGATACCCCAGCCAATAATACCGAATAAGTTTAAAATTGCCACTGGATTAAAGGTAGTAGCAGGCTGTAAGAATTTTGCTTCATAACCGTCTTTTTTCAAGCTTACTGTTTGACCGGTAAAGCCTCTTTTAAGTCTAACGGCTGCTGGAGTTACTCCTGCAGAGATGCCATCTACTTCAATATCTGCTCCCGGAGGCGTAGATTGGATTTGAACGGTCTGCTTTGAACCTGTAAAGATAGTCGCGCAGCTAGAGAAAAGTAAAGTCACTGATAATGCTGAAATAGATAGAATTTTTTTCACTTTGTGTGGTTAGTTTGTTTCCTACTCTTATGGCCTTTCGGTATCGCCCCGTTTTTTATTCTGTTTACTAGACTACAGATATCTTTAATCCAAGAAACAAACACGAATATCATCGCCTTATTCCTTTAGAATTTTAATTTGCAGTAAACAAAAACAGTTTGAAAGAGCGTATTTGAGAAAGCAGCATTAATATTCATTGCGAAACTAACAACATTATCTCATAAAAGGAGTAAAAAATTTAAATATTAATTACAGCAGCTGATGCAGTCTGACATATTGCAGTAACATTATGGTTTTGGCGTCTTTAATCTCTCCGGTTTCCATCATTTTCATGGCTTCTTCTATATCGAGTTCCAATACTTCAATATTTTCCTCTTCATGCTCTAGTCCGCCCCCTTCATTCACTTTCATCGACTGGTTATATTCTGCCAGGAAGAAATAAAGAATTTCGGTCACTGAGCCCGGCGACATATACGCTTCAAAAACCTTTTTTACTTCTGTAATCTGGTAACCGGTTTCTTCTTCAGTTTCTCTTTTGATACAATCTTCCGGATTATCGGTATCCAGCAATCCAGCACAGGCTTCAATTAACATTCCAGACGCATTGCCATTTAAAAAAGTAGGCAGGCGAAACTGTCTGGTCAGGATCACTTTACGCAGTTCCTTGTTGTATAATAAAATCACTGCACCATTCCCCCTATCATAGGCTTCTCTGCTCTGCACCTGCTTGCTGCCATCTTTTTTCAAGTATTCATAGGTGATTTTTCGCAGCGTGTACCAGTTGTCGGAAAGCAGTTCTGTTTCCAGGATCTTCACATCATTAATCATAGGTAATTCGTTATAGGCTGAGTCCAAATCTACATCTTTCAGGCCATTACCGGATTGCCAACAATGGGTAATTTTGCAAATTTGATCACCTCCACACTGGGGAAACCAAAATCGGAAACTACCTTTCCCAGGATCAGGTAACACCCTGTCCCTCTAAAGGGATAAACAGGCGTAGTGGTTGGGAAATGTGTCGTATCAAAGAAATTTCCGGCAGCATCCAGAAAGGTTCCGAACCACATTTTCTTATTGTTTTTCATCTGAACTGTTTTCTCACAGACATACTGTCCCACCATTTTGACTGTTTTTCCAATATGCTGTGTCAGGTCGGCGGTACAAAGATCTCCGCGATAGCTGGTCTGCAATAAATCAAACAAAGACAGGCTGATTGGAAAGCCCAGCAGCTCCAGCTCATGGTAAGCATCTTCCAATAAGGTATTGAGGAGCACAGGCAGCTCATAATGTTTTGCCGGAATCTCAAACAATTCTGCCCCCTGAACCGGCCGGATTTTACTACCTAATAAAGAGTGTACCTCCCAAAGCAGCACTTTTTTACTTTTGCCGGTAAAGCGCAGCGCACCTACACGAATCAGAATAATTGCCTGCTCTAAACCTATTTCTGTCCGTTTCAGCAGATCTTCCAGTCCGAGGTAATCCCCATTACGTTTTCTTTCCTCAGGAATCAAAGTGATGAACTTATTTTCCAGCCCCTGGATGCCAATAAAACCAAGGTATGCGGCTATTCCATTGATGGAAACCCCTTCCGAACTATGATTTACACAAGGGAGATGAATTTCCGCGCCTGCTTTTTTCAGCTCATGCACATACAGCCATCTGGAATAAAAGCCCCCATAATTATTGAGCACGCCTACCATAAACTCTCTCGGAAAATATGTTTTTAAGTATAGGCTCTGGTAACTTTCTACGGCAAAACTTGCAGAATGTGCTTTAGAAAAACTATAGCCGGCAAAAGATGATACTTGTCGCCATACCTCTTTAGTGACCTCTTCTGCTCTTCCCAAAGCTTTAGAACCCTCCATAAACTTCTCTACCAGTTTATCAAATTCCGTTCTGGAACGGTATTTCCCACTCATTCCTCTTCTCAGAATATCGGCGTCAGTACCATCCATTCCGGCATAATGAATACATACTTTAATCACATCTTCCTGGTAAACCATTACGCCAAAAGTATCCCCCAGCGTCTCTTCCATTACCGGATGCAGGTATTTCACATTTTTAGGATCGTGGTAACTCTGGATATACGTTTTCATCATGCCCGACTGTGCCACTCCCGGTCGGATAATAGAACTTGCGGCCACAAGTGTCCTATAGTTTTCACAGCGCAGCTTCGTCAGCAATTGCCGCATGGCGGGAGATTCGATATAGAAACAGCCGATCGTATTCCCGGTTTGCAGGCGGGCATTGAGTTTCGGATCCTCCATAAAGGTTTTCACCTGATGCACATCAATTTTTCGCTGCAGGTTTTCCTCCACCAAACGTACCGCTTCTTTGATATGCCCAATCCCCCGCTGACTCAGGATATCATATTTATCAAAACCTATTTTCTCGGCTTCATACATATCCCATTGTACGGTAGGCATCCCTTTTGGCGGTAAATCCAATGCAGTATAATAGGTAATTGCCTCTTCCGAAATCAGCACCCCTCCCGCATGAATAGAACGCTGATTCGGCATATCTGCCATCATCGCATACGCAGCCATGATCTTTTTAAAAGTAGGATGGTCCTGATTGGCGATCAGCTGTGTACGGTCGGTAAAGCTGTCGATCTCTGCTTTAGGTAAGCCCATTACCTTTCCTATTTCCCGGATCACACTCCGATCTTTGAAAGTAGACATCGTGCCCAACAATGCAGTATGTTCTTTTCCATACCGCTTAAAGATATAATCCTGCACATCTTCCCTTTCATCCCAGGAATAATCAATGTCAAAATCCGGAGGAGAGGTGCGCTGTGCATTCAGGAAACGTTCAAAATAAAGGTCCAGCTCAATCGGATCTACATCTGTAATCTGCAGGCAATAGGCCACCGTACTATTGGCACCAGAACCGCGGCCTACATGGTAATATCCTTTCGCCATAGAATAGCGGATAATGTCCCAGGTAATCAAAAAATAAGCACAGAAATCCAGGTCGTAGATTACTTTGAGCTCTTCCTTCACCTTATTTAAAGCCTCGCGGTTATTTTTGCCATAACGGAACACCAATCCTTCCATGGCCAGCTTATAGAGCAAGGCTCTGTCGTCCTCTTTTTTTCCTGTAAAAGTTCTCCTGTTCAGGTTAACACGCCCTTTCGGATAATCCATGACACAGGTATTCATCAGGTTTCGGGTATTATCGAGGATAAAAGCATATTTATTAAAACGGCTTTCCAATGCTCCCGGAGGAAGGAACATATCCGTATTTCTACATTTATCATCTGGTTCTACCCTACTTAATAAGACATTCAGGTCTATTCCTCGAAGGTATTCATGCAAACGATACTCCAGTTTATCGGCTACAAATACCGGCTGCAGGGCCAATAGTTTATCTTTTATCGCGGTCAGATCTTTCTGGTACAACAGCGGAAGTTCTTCAAAATGAATGCCCAGGTATTCATTGGCTTTCAGCGGTTCTGCATAGCTATAGGGATAAATGATATAGGCATGCTGCATTTCCGGAACAGTATCCGGCAAAGCTTTTTCCTCCAGGTTATGCATCGTTAAAAAATCATTCAGCTCCTTCATTCCCTCTTTATTCCTGGCAATGCCGATATAAAGCAGTTTTTTATCCCGTCGGAATTCTATTCCTCCAATAGGCTTAATCCCTTTTTCATCACAGACACGGATGAATTCCATGATGCCGGTAGAATTATTAATATCGGTGAGCACCAATTGAGTGATGCCCAGGGATACCGCTTCTGCGATCAATTTAGGAATAGACATCGTTCCGTAACGCAGGCTATATTGAGAATGAACATTCAAATACATGGCCTATAAATCTATGTTCAAGGTAGAGGCCAGTTTAATGGCCTTATCTCCAAACCGGTTTCGAATTTTGTCTAATGCCTGATACAGGCTATATTGTTCCTGAGATTCACTGTATAAATCGATCTGTTCATGACCGGTTACCAGGTTAGACAGCCGTACACCAACCAGGCGCAGCAACATCCGTTTTTGGTACAGCTGACGAAACAATTCTTTGGCTTTAGCAATCAATACACTATCCAGAGAAGTATAAGAAATCGTGATTTGTTTCGTCACATCCTCGAAATTCGCATAGCGAATGGTGACGGTAATACAGGCAGTCAGTTTTTTTTTCTGACGCAGGTCGAATGCCAGATCCATGACCATTGAGGTGATCAGGTTATTGATCGTATCTATATCAATTGTATCGGCCTTAAAAGTACATTGTGTACCGATACTTTTCTGCTCCTGATAAGGAATCACCGGCGAATGGTCGATTCCTTTCGCTTTTTGCAGCAGCGCCAGTCCATTTTTCCCTAAAATAGTATTCATTTGATCGGGATGAATCTGTGTCAGCGTATGGATTTTTTTAATCCCCATATCGCTAAGTTTCACAAATGTTTTTTCTCCGAGTCCTGGGATTTTACGAATGGATAAAGGATTCAGGAAGTCCTGTACTTTTAGCTGTTCTACATTGAGCTCTCCATTAGGTTTACACTCATTGGTGGCCATCTTGGAGACCGTTTTATTGACCGAAAGCCCAAAAGAAATGGGTAAACCTGTTTCTTTAATAACGATTTGCCGCAGCTCATGGGCATATTTAAGCACTCCATGAAAGCGGTCCATTCCTGTCATGTCGATATAGTGCTCGTCTATGCTGGCTTTTTCTATTAATGGAACGCGCTCCCTCAGGATCTCTGTAATTTCAAAAGAAGCTTTAGAATAAGCGTCCATATTTCCTTTCACAAAAATCGCATGCGGACAAAGCATTTTTGCCATTCGGGAACTCATGGCAGCATGTACCCCAAACTTTCTAGCTTCATAACTACAGGAGGCCACCACCCCACGATCAGAAGTTCCACCAATAATTACTGGCTTCCCTATTAAACTGGGATCTTTCTGCACCTCCACAGACACGAAAAAGGCATCCTGATCCATGTGGATGATCTGTTTATTTGAAGTCATGAAATATTTTTTTGATGTCCACAAAGTTATGCTAAAATTTTTAACATTTTTATTATTTTACTAACTATATTAGTAATTGCAAAACCAGCAAGATTACTTTATTCAGCAATCGTCTGCTTAAAATTGTCTTTGGTGGAATGCCACTGGTTACTGGTCAATTACTTTTCCCCTGCTAGGAAAGTGCTGGTATTTTAGTAAAAAACAAGAATTGTTAACTCAAAACACAGCTTAAATTATCATTTTATGAGCCGATTAAACATTATGACACAGCTAACTACAGATTCCTATTTTTGGTTGTCCAGCTGTTTATTGATCACCGCGCTGCTGCTCCTTATGCTCCTGACTTATCTTTTAAAACTCATATCTAAGCCAAAGCAGCCCCATTAAAAACATCGTTAAAGACATTTTGGCTTATTCATAAAAAGGGCCGGAAATCGTTAAATTTCCAGCCCTTTAGAATCATTTACAGAAATCAGCTCCTTTACATTGGGATCAGTGTAATGCTGCTAATTTCAGCCATCGACTGGCCTTTTAGCGTTAAAAGTTTAAGCTGTAACCTCAGAGACTGTGCTCCGATCGCTTGTTGAGAAATATCAATTACACCTGCCTCTACCTCTTTGAAACCGGGCGTTTCTGAGCTAGAAAATGTATAATTTAAGGTGTTTTTCTCCAGCGCAATACTGAGTTCTCCACCCGTATTTGCATTTGCAAAATAGTTGACCATTACTTTATACTTTCCTGGGCGCTGAACTTTCATATCCCAATGCGCAGCATCTGATTTATCAGTCCAGAAAGCGATGGTATTTGGTCTGTTAGGATCATGGGTGGATGCGCCTTTCAATTTTATTCCGCCATCTCCAGTCAGCTGTGCCTGGTTTGCAGTGAGTACAATCCTGCCATCGGCCAATGAACTCACGCGGTTATTCCAAACTTTTGGTGCTCCTTTGATCTCCAGCACCAGCACCATTGGTTTAGGGCCTGAAAAATCTGCAGGCAATTGCAGCACCTTTCCTTTGTCTGTTGTTTTTACCACTAAGGTTTTCCCTTTAGTCCCTAAGATATAAGCTTTGGCAACTGCATTAGAAAGGGGCACTTCTAAAGTACCATCTTTTGGTGCATCAAATACTTCCAGGTAAAGTTTCCCTGGCTTCTGTGTTGCATATCCCCATTCTAAAGGCTGGAACGGGCTTGCAGTAGTCCCATAAATTGCTTCATTATTGACCTTCATCCAGGTTCCGATCTGCTTTAAAATTGCTACTGCCGGCTCAGGAATTACACCTTCTGCATCCGGGCCTACATTTAACAGAAAGTTTCCTCCCTTACTCACCGTTTCGATAAACAGGCGCATCATTTTATCATAAGATTTCCAATTTTTATCATGTGCGCTATAGCCGTAACTCTCATTGGTGGTATGGCTCACCTCCCAGTTCATCCCCGGTAATCCTGTTGGCGGAACATATTTTTCGGGTGTTCCCATATCTCCGTTTTTATTCTCCAGGCCATCCCAGAACCGGTTGTTCACCAAAATACCCGGCTGCCATTTGATCAGGTCGGTGAGGATACGTTTAGTACCCCAGGTTTCTCCCTGTCGGTTTTTTGAGCTAAAATCCAACCAAAGAATGTCCATTTTACCGTAGTTGCTGGCCAGTTCTTTAATTTGTCCGTACAGATAATCTTTATAGACTTCATAGTTGGGATTTTCCTTAGGGGGATTCGCGGCAAACTTATCGTAAGAATCAGGGTGCTGCCAATCCAAAAGAGAATAGTAAGCGCCAATTTTCAGGCCTTCTTTTTTAAATGCTGCCACTGTTTCTCCATATAAATCTCTTCCTTTCGGGGAGATATTTGTACCTCCGGTAATGGAATTATTTAAAGAATAAGGTTGCTTACTGTTGAAGATGCTAAATCCTTCATGATGTCTGGAAGTGATCACCATATATTTCATACCTGCTTCTTTAGCCAATGCGGCCCAATTTGCGGCATTAAATTTTGAGGCGGTAAACTTTGGTTTCAGCTCCTCTGCATATTCTTTGCTGGGCACCTGCGCCCAGGTCTGGATCCATTCGGCATAATGCTGCGGATATTGTTTCCCCTTCCAGGAACCTCCGGCAGCACTGTATAAGCCCCAGTGAATAAACATTCCAAAGCGGGCATCATTGAACCACTTCATGCGCTGATCTTTTGTTTCGGCCCAGCCTGGCACCCCTTCATAGGGTTTCGATTCTTCCTGGGCAATTACCCTTCCTACTGTTAAAAGCAGCGTGAGCATTACAGTTACTTTTTTCATTTATGTGTTTGTGTTTGGTTTCCGGGTTCCTTACCAACCTGGTTTTTGTTTAAGTTTTTTATTTATGGTCATCATTAACTTCCAGCCAATGCCCATCGGGATCCTGAAAATAGATTTGTTTGATCCCATCGACTCTTAGTGTGATGCTTTGCGCGGCTCCTGCCCAGTTTTCATAAGAAATGTGACTCGCGTTTAGCTTTTCAATAAAGGGATCAATAGCCACCACACTGAAACACAAGTGTTCATTTTTATCAAAATTCCCTTTTCCTTTTGCCCCTTGTATTAAATGAAGCTGTCCGGCAGCGCCCAGACTAAACCAGGTATGTCTGCCATCATGAAAAGGTTCAGGAATCTGGTTCAATTCAAATGTGTTTTTATAGAAATCTGTAGATTTCTCCAGATCAGTTACATATACAGCAATATGATTTAACATGGCCGGACTTGTTTTTTGCACAGTTTGTGCTTTGCTGTCTTGAAAAGAATGGAGGGTCATAGTAAATACGAGAATTAAGGTAAAAAGCTTCATGATCTTTGTTTTAAACTAAATTAATGTCCTGGTCCAGTCGGTATAAATCAAAACCAACTTCCCAATAATCTTTGACGACCTCTCTAAGTTCCAGGCCAAATTTTTCATAGAATTTATAGGCCATTTGAGAAGTTCTGACGGAGAGGATTTTCACACTGTCGATTTCTTTGATCTTCTCAATCCTAAACTTCGTTAATGCGGTCCCCAGTCCTTTTCCCTGGCTATTGGGATGAAACATGTCCCAGGAAATCTTACCGGTCTCCTCATCTTCAGATAAATTGAAGCCACCGCAGCCGAGAATTTCTCCATCTATTTCCAATACGTAATAATGATCAGCGAAATGGTCTAAATAATCAATAAAATCGGCTTCCTCTTCTGGAGAAAAGTATGCTGGTGTATTTAATCTCAGCAAACTGAGCAGTGCTGGCCTATCTTCAGGTTGATGTGCCCTAATGTTGATATTGTTCATGTTTATAAATTGGTTATGCCGGCTTGGTGATTCGGTAAAAGTAAAAATACAGGAATATTTCAATTCAGCAACGCACCAAAAGGTATATCCACAAAGTTTTACCAGCTGATTTTCCAGCAAAGTTAGAAAGCAACAACAACCTCACACCGACTAAATAAAGATAATTTAAAACCTATAAGGAAATAATTGTTTCCCACCATATTTTTAGAAAAAAAACTAAAATTCAGCCTATAAGAAAGAAAATGCTGAAAAACATGGGTACCAAAAGACGCTTTTTTGGAACGATTTGATAGGGTTGGAGATGGCTATCTGTTTTGCTATTGTTTTGCTATTGTTTTGCTTTTCTTTAGCTCTGGTTTTACAGCAGTAAAAGGAGAGCTAAACAATAGCAAACTAGTAATAGTTCAGTGAAAAGCCCCAAAGAGGCCAAAGTCAGGAATTAACCCTTAATTAATCCAGCCCATTCATGAGCTTAAAGGATAAAAAAATGGCTGAACAATTTAACCCGGATAAGGACTTAAACTGTTCAGCCATTTTGCTGAAAAAATAAAAAGGGAAATACGCGGTGTAAATCCAATGATTAGTGATCTGTTGGAATCAGAATGTTTACCCCAGCCTGTATTGCAGTACCGGAAAATCTATTTTTGGCGGCGAAGTTTTGAGTTACCCTTGCCATCAGACCTACTTTCTTAGGCCTGATCCAGTAAGAGCCAAAACCACCGATACCATAGATGCGGTCGGAAGCAAAACCACCAATGGTTCCTTTATCGTCACTGATCTGAGTAGTATGGTGTGCAAATAGCCCCACTTCATCCCCTCTGTTGTCTAATAAATACGTACCGCCCATATCGATAGTCAGGTGACTCCCTTCTTTAAAGTCGATGTCTTTTTGCCATTGGTTGATTTCAAAAGTTGAAGCCACAGTTACTCCGACTTTTTTATTCGGTTTATACCTTACCGCTCCCCTAATGTTATGCGACCAGTACCCCAAACCGCCATTGTCTAATCCATGTGGTTCAAATTTACCTGTAGGTGCCCAGAATCCATAGTTAAAAGCATAGTGGAACTTCTCTTTTGTCCAGGAAAGCCATACTGGCTGTACATACATATCGCCAAAACCGACACTTTTATTTTTGAAAACATAGCTTCCTGAGCCCGTCTGACTAGAATAATAATCCAGGGCAATATTTGCGGTTGGGCTGTTTAACATTGGAATGGCCATTATCCCCCAGTTTGCACCCAATATCTTCCCTTTACCTCCGTAAATAGCCATCAGGATAAAAGAGTTGGTTTTTACATTTTGCTTAATGTCGAGTGAAGTCGGATTGCCCGGTGCCGGATTGATCAGCTTATCTGATTTATCTCCTGCACCATTATAGTAGTTCATATCTGCATAGCCGTACCAAACTGGGATAATAAAACCCGCATGTGGTGCAAAATAATCACCAGGGTTAAATGAAGAGCCGTTATAGTGCCCCTGAGAAAATGCGGAAACATAGGAAAACACGACTAAAATTAGAGTAAAAAGTTTTTTCATACTTGTAGATTTTTGATAAATAAATTAAGTTATGCATACATACAACGATGATTAGAGTAGAAAAACAGAGAATTTGGCGATATGACAGCAGCATTGGTTAAACAAGACTCTAAGCCATTTGTTTGTCGGTTTCAACAGAAATTTTAAATTTATTTTGTCTGTTAATTTTTATGATCATCTTGTTCGATACATTTGTTTTAAACAATTAGCTGCAGCAATAATTTGAAGCGATTAAAATGCTTGGAGTACGCAGCTCCATTTAAAGGTGGTTTAAAAGACGGATTAAAAGCAGCAGCCTCCAGATCGAAAAAACAGGTCTGGAAAAAACATACTATTTATTAAAGAATGAGTAATTAATTAAGCCCATAACCAAAAAAATAAGCCATGAGTCAACCCCACCATACTGCTTCGGCAGTAGAAACCGTATCCCACAATGTATATTTTGAAGGCAAAGTTCAGAGTCTGGGCATGGAAACGCCAACAGGTAAGGCCACCGTTGGAGTCATGAAAAGAGGAAGTTATACCTTTTCGGCCTCTTCGCCAGAAACGATGGTCGTCATTTCGGGCCGTATGCAGGTTCGATTTCCTGGCAAGGATGGCCAGCAGGATTATGAAGCACAGGAATCGTTTGAAGTTCCTGCGGGAAGTTCTTTCGAGGTACACTGCGAAGCCGATGTTGCTTACATCTGTTACTACGCCTAATAAAAAAGGGGTTACAAAGCACCCTGCCTGTAACCCCTTTTAAGGAAATTAAATATATAATGTGACTAAAAACTGCGCTTATGCAGTTTGAAGTTTAGCTATATTTCTATATGGGAATGAATTGAAGATATGACGACGTGCGAATCTACCCGGAGAATCAGCATTAACCAATTTCACGTAAACAGCTTTAGGAACACCAAAGTATTCATAAGAACTGCCATCCAGGAAATGAACGGTTAGCACTAAACCTGCCCAAGTATAATCAGCAATACCGCAAGTTGCAGTAGTTTGCGTATATTCTTCAATAGAAAGCTCTAATGTTTCTGGAGCAATACTTACTAAGAAATGATATGCTTCAATGATTTCCTTACTTTTAGCTTCAGCTTCTGCTTTAGCTTCTTCACTATCCTGGAATTTATCCGGGTGCCAGTCTTTCATCAAATTCCTGTAAATGGTCTTTAATTCTTTTAATTCGGCATCCTTTTGTACACCTAATAGCTTTCTGTAGTCAACAATCTTCTTCATAAATATTTTTAATGGCAATTATTGCCTTTGAAAAGCAGCCTGTTTTTGTAAGGTAAATCTGCTCCATTCAAACAATATTTTGCAAAGATACGCTTTTTTATGTTAAATAAAGAGTAAGATTGCATTAACAAATCAATTGATAATCTGAGGGATAGGAAGAAATAATCAGGATGGCTATTTTTAAATTACATTTGTGCCTTCAACAAAAACCATTTTTCAGGTATGTTTAAAATCGGATTAGCAGAAGATGACCTTAAAATAGCCGGATTGATAAAAACCGGATTGGAAGAACAGGGATACCTGGTTACCATCGAATCTAACGGGGAACAGGCCCTAAAAACATTTAAAGATCAGGACTTTCACCTGGTGATTCTGGACATCATGATGCCTGGATTAAATGGCATAGCGGTTTGTAAAGCATTGCGTCATACCGATAAAAATCTGCCCATCTTAATGCTCACCGCATTGGGAACAATTGACGATAAAGTGACAGGATTAAACTCCGGCGCAGACGATTATTTAGTAAAACCATTCCATTTCAAGGAGTTACTCGCCAGAATAGAGGCCTTGCTGCGCAGGCAGCATGGAGTAATTGGCAGCAGTACTGACGATCATATTTTAAGCTTTGACGACATCAGTTTGAATACTTATAGTAAAGAAGTAAAAAGAGCTGGGGTACTGATTGAGCTAACGGCAAAAGAACATACACTGCTGGAATTGTTTCTGCGCAATCCAAACCGCTTGCTTTCCCGACAATACATCGCGGAAAATGCCTGGGACATAAGTTTTGACACAGGTACCAATGTGATTGATGTTTACATCAATTTTCTGCGTAAAAAAATAGAAAAAGGTTTTGCCCGTAAATTGATCCATACCAAAATCGGTATGGGCTATATCCTTAAATAAACGCATTTTTCATGAAACTGAAAGACCGCCTTTCTCTATATTTTACCCTCATCAGTACATTAACCCTGCTGGCGGTATTGTGTGCGGTCTATTTTACTTTCATCAAATTTTTAGAAGCCGATTTCTTTGAGCGGCTAACCGACCGGACCATGGTTACGGCCAAACTTTATCTGGAAGCAGATGAAATCTCTGCGGATTCATTGAATACGGTCAGAAATCAATACCTGAAAACCTTAAATGGAGAGGTAATCAGGATTTACAATTCAAAAAACAGGGCTACTTTTATTGGGGACGACCAGCAATATTGGAGTCATGAAACAATTGAGAAAGTTAGAAAAAACAAGAAGATTCAATTCATTGATGGCGACAGACAGGTAGTCGGCATTTTTTATAAAGACAATCAGGGCGATTTCGTGATCCTCGCCTCCGGTATAGACCAAAGTACACACCTCCGGATAGACAAGCTGCAGAAGATCATGGTGATGATTTTTGTGTTCATATTTATTGGGCTGCTGCTCTCTGGAAGGTGGATTGCCAAGAAAATATTAAAACCACTGGATCGTTTTATAGATGAGGTAAAGCAGATCAAATCCAGCAACCTTCATTTTAGGGTTCAAGAAGGGAATAATAAGGATGAAATCAGCTTGCTTGCCCAAAACTTCAACAACCTGATGGAGCATTTAGAACAGGCTTTTGTGCTGCAAAAAACCTTCATTGCCAATGCTTCTCATGAACTCAGGACTCCGGTTACCCGGATGATGATCGCTGCAGAAATTACCTTATCGCAGGAAAGACAAATCGAAGATTATAAAAAGGCCTTACTTTCTGTGATGGAAGATTCCGAAAAGATGGACAACATCATCACAGGACTGCTCAACCTTGCACAGGCAGACCTGGAATTTGGTGCACCGGAATTACAGGAAATCAGAATTGACGAAAGCCTCTGGGCCATATCGGAAGAATGGAATAAAAAAGAAAGCGGTAAGCTCCTGGTAGACATTAAAAACATGCCAGAAGATCCTGCCGAATTACTGATCAAAGCCAATCCTACCCTATTTGGCATCGCTTTAAACAATATCATCTCCAATGCGTTTAAATTCTCCGACCATCAGGATGTGCATTGTCTGCTCGATATACAGGAGAAAGAAACCATCATTTCTATCCAGGACAAGGGCCCGGGGATTCCTGAAGCCATTCAGGAAGATATCTTTAAACCTTTTTATAGCTTCAGTGCAAAAACGGGGCATGAAGGCAGCGGAATGGGTCTTTATATGGCGCATAAAATCATTACGCTGTTTAAAGGAACGCTGACTGTACAATCAAAAAAAGGCCATGGAGCTCGTTTTATCCTTCGTTTCCCTAAACCTTAATTCAGCCGTCTAACCTACGGACTAGCCGCGTTTTATACTTCAAAACCCTGCAGGCTCAATTTTAATCCCCTTTTAATTTCTCTTTAATTAGGGTTTAATTCACTCCAGATAGCTTTGTAGGAGATGAAAAGACAATTAATTCTGAGCAGCCTGCTCATTCTGGGATTTAGTGTGACAGGTATGGCGCAAGACAGCCTAAAACTTAGTCTCCGGGAAGCTGAGCAATTATTTATCAAAGGAAACTACGAGCTTATTGCCCAAAATTACCAAACGGAAGAAGCGAAAGCAGAGATCATTACAGCCAAGCTTTTCGACAACCCAGAGCTGAGTTATGAGAATCTTTTCTACAACCATGAGACTAAAAAATTCCTGCAGACCTCCATGGCTAACGGTCAATACAGTGCGCAGATTTCCCAGCTGATTAAGCTGGCAGGGAAAAGAAACAAAAACATTCAACTGGCCAATACCGGGGTTAAACTAGCTGAATACGCCTATTTCGACCTGATGCGTACATTACGTTACAACCTGCGCAGTGATTTTTACAAGGCCTATTATGCACAGCAGTCTGCCGCCATTTACCAGCAGCAGATCATTTCGCTGGAACAGCTTTTACAAGCTTCAGAACAACAGCTTAAACTCGGCAATATTGCCCTTAAGGACATCATCAGAATCAAGTCCCTGGTTTACAATTTAAAAGCAGAGTACACCAGTTTACTGAACGATATTGAAGATATGCAAACCTCTTTAAAGTTGATGACCAACATCAAACCTGATGTGGCTTTACAGCTGAGCATTCCTCCTGAGGATGAGCAAAACTTTTCATTTGAGAAACACCCCTACTTACAATTACTGGAAAGTGCAAAGGCAAACCGTTCGGATTTACAATTGGCAAAAACGGCGGTCAGCTATGCGGAAAATAACCTGCGTATCCAAAAAGCCAATGCCATTCCTGATGTAGAACTTTCACTCAGCTACGACTTGAAAGGTAACTATCCGGAAAAGTACACCGGTTTGGGCGTTAAAATTCCATTGCCCCTTTTCAATAGAAATCAAGGAGAAATCAAGAAGGCTAAAATTGCTATAGAAGCGGGAAATATTGGCATCCAGCAAAAGGAAAATGCCTTGGAAAATGAAGTTTACAACAGTTATAAATCTGCGATCAGAACAGAAGGCTTGTACCAGAGTCTGGATCATAATTTCAGTACAGACTTCACAAAGCTGATTCATGAAGTGACCAAAAATTACCGCAGCAGGAACATCAGTCTGATCGAATTTCTGGATTTCTATGATTCCTATAAAGAAAACACCTTGCAGCTGAACCGTCTGAAATATGAACGCATGAATGCCAAGGAAGAAATTAATTATGTGACCGGATCTAACATTTTCAAATAAACGATGAGACAGGTTAGCACTGCTCTTAAATAATCCTATCCATTTCTAAATAAGCTATACCCATTTTAAATAATCCCACATGCAAATCTTTCTAAAAAACATCAGCAAACTCTCTTTCATTGGATTATTTATCGCCAGCCAGAGTTGCACCAGCTCAAAAGAAGCACCGGTATCAGAGAAATTTGTGGTGACCGATTCTCTCCTCAACAGATTATTGATTGATACTGTACAACAAGCAAATAGTAAGACTGACTTAAGTTTTTCTGCAAAAATCACCGCAAATGAAGAACGTAAGGCCGAGATTTTCCCTATGGTGAGCGGCGTGGTACGCAGTGTCCCGGTAAGATTGGGCGATAAAGTAAATGCTGGACAAGTATTGGCCACAATGGGCAGTTCAGAAATGGCTGGATTTGATAAAGAGGTAATCAGTGCTGCTGCAGAATTGAGAAATGCGGAACGACAAGTGAAACAGGCCGAAGAACTTTATAAAAGCGGTTTATCATCGGCCCGAGAATTGGAGGAGGCTAAAAACGACTTCCTGATTAAACAGGCGGAAAACAAACGCGCCAGTGCCACTCTAAAACTAAATGGCGGAAATAGCAGTGGGAATTACACCATTAAATCACCTTTATCAGGTTTCATCCTAGAGAAAAATGTGAATGCAAACATGCAGCTGCGTCCTGATCATGATAAAAACCTCTTTACTATAGCAGATCTTTCTACCGTATGGGCGATGGTGAATATCTATGAATCTGACATCTCAAGAATCAAGGAAGGAGATCTGGTACACCTTTCTATCCTTTCTTATCCGGAAAAAACATTCACAGGAAAGATCGATAAGATTTACAATATGATCGATAATGAAAGCAAGGTGATGAATGCAAGGGTCAGTATCGCCAATCCTGGCTATTTATTAAAACCAGGGATGATGGCTACGGTAATGATTTCTGCAAATTCAGGATCAGACCTTCCCCTGGTCAATTCCAGAGGCATTATTTTCGATGACAACAAAAACTATGTACTGGTGGTCGATGGTGCTAGTAAATTACGCATTCAGGAGATAAAAATTGGCCGTAAGACCGCCGATAAAGCCTATATCAGTAAAGGATTGAAGGCGGGCGACCGTGTGGTTGCTTCCAAGCAGGTATTTTTATTCGAAAGCCTAAAAAACTAATCTATTCATCACCAAAAAAACAGCTGTAATGAATAAATTCATTAAGACCATCATCGGCTTTTCGCTAAACAACAAGTATTTTATTTTCTTTGCCACTTTCATTTTAATCCTGGCAGGATACTTTAGTTTCAAACATACTACGATTGAAGCTTTCCCAGATGTGACCAATACCAATATTACCATCATCACCCAATGGCCCGGACGAAGTGCAGAAGAGGTCGAAAAGTTTGTGAGCAGGCCTTTAGAGATCGCCATGAACCCTACCGAGAAAAGGACGAGTATCCGATCCTCCTCTCTCTTTGGCTTATCCATCGTAAAAATCACTTTTGAAGACAATGTAGATTATGCCGAAGCCAGGGTGCAGGTGAACAACCATATTGATGAAGCAGACTTACCGGAAGGGCTGAAACCAGAGATACAACCTCCTTACGGACCTACAGGAGAGATTTTCCGCTATACTTTAAGCAGTGATGAAAAATCAGTCAGGGAGCTAAAAACCTTGCAGGATTGGGTGATCCAGCGGGAATTACTTTCCGTTCCAGGCATTGCCGATGTAGTGAGTTTCGGTGGAGAGGTCAAATCTTACCAGATCACTGTAGATCCACAAAAAGCGATACAATATGGGGTGAGTGCGACTGAATTATTTGAGGCTGTTTCCAAGAGCAACATCAATGTTGGCGGAGATGTTATTGTTCAGGGCGGACAGGCTTATGTAGTTCGTGGAATCGGGATATTGAACAATATTGATGAAATAAAAAATGTGGTGGTTGATCACTTTAACGGCACTCCTGTTTACGTTAAAACAATCGCTGAAGTCGCAGAATCGGCATTACCTCGGTTAGGACAGGTAGGCCGGGACCACGATCCCGACGTGGTTGAAGGGATCGTGGTGATGCGCAAAGGGGAAAACCCAAGCGAGGTGATCAGCAAGCTGAAAGAAAAGATTAAAGACATCAATGAAAACATATTACCAGGAGATGTAAAGATCAACCCTTTTTATGACCGGGAAGACCTGGTTAACTATGCTACGCATACGGTAATCGGTAACATGATGGAGGGGATAATTTTTGTGACCCTGATTGTGTTTCTATTTATGGCCGATTGGCGTACCACATTAATTGTATCTATCGTTATTCCTTTAGCCTTATTATTCGCCTTCATTTGCCTAAAACTGAAGGGGATGTCGGCCAACTTACTA
Organism: Pedobacter polysacchareus; assembly: GCF_019802255.1. GTDB lineage: Bacteria > Bacteroidota > Bacteroidia > Sphingobacteriales > Sphingobacteriaceae > Pedobacter > Pedobacter polysacchareus. The sequence continues at coordinate 247,200 of NZ_JAHYSS010000007.1, forward strand.
TCTATGGGGGCGATAGACTTCGGAATCATCATTGATGGTGCTGTAGTCATGGTTGAGGGTATTTTTGTTGCCCTCGACCATAAAGCCAAAAAGGTGGGTATGGAGAAATTCAACCGCCTGAGTAAACTGGGATTGATCAAAAAGGCAGCCCTGGAGAATGGAAAAGGTATTTTCTTTGCCAAACTGATCATCATTACCGGCTTACTGCCGATCTTCACTTTTGAGCAGGTGGAAGGAAAGATGTTCTCCCCATTGGCATGGACACTAAGTTTTGCTTTACTGGGTGCCCTGCTCCTTACATTTACCCTGGTGCCGGCATTGGCTAGTGTACTCTTAAAGAAAAACGTAAGAGAGAAGCACAACATATTCTTGGAGTTCGTTATTAAATACGTGACCCTGTTCTATGATAAATGTTTTAAATTCAGAAAACTGGCATTTGGTATTTCTATAGCTCTGCTGGTGGTTGGGCTGTTCAGCGCTAAATTTCTGGGCACAGAATTCCTGCCTACTTTAGATGAAGGATCTATCTATGTACGTGCGACCGGGCCGCTGAGCATCTCGCTCGATGAGACAAAAAAGCTTTCAAATGACATCAGAAAAATCTTTTTAAGCTTCGAGGAAGTCAAGCAGGTCATGTCGCAAACCGGCAGGCCAAATGATGGAACCGATGCTACCGGCTTTTACAATATGGAGTTCCATGTTGACATTTTCCCAAAGAAAGAATGGAAGCGAAAGCAGACAAAAGAGCAGCTGATTGAAAGGATGCAGGAGAAGTTGAAGAGTTTTCCGGGGATTAGCCTGAACTTCTCTCAACCGATCTCGGACAACGTAGAAGAGGCTGTCTCTGGGGTAAAAGGTTCTATTGTGGTAAAGATGTTTGGCAATGATTTCGAGTTTATAGAGAAAGAAGAAGAGAAGATTGAAAACATTCTGAAAACTGTAGAAGGGATTGAAGATTTAGGGATCCTGAGAAACCTTGGACAGCCGGAACTGCAGATCAACCTGGATCAGAATAAAATGGCTTTATATGGGGTGAGTACTGCAGCTGCCAATGCGGTGATTGAGATGGCGATTGGTGGAAAAGCGGCTACACAGATTTATGAGGGAGAGCGGAAGTTTGACCTGATTATCCGTTATCCGGAAGACTTCAGAAAAGACGAAAGCGACATTGCAAAACTGCGTATCCCTACCATTTCCGGTGCAAAAGTACCATTAGGGGAAATTGCCAGCATCAAGAAAATCACTGGTCCGAGTATGATTTACCGCGACAAGCACCAGCGGTATGGTGCCATTAAGTTTTCCATTCGCGGCAGGGATATGGGCAGTGTGATTGCGGAGGCTCAGGCCAAGGTAAATGAGAAAATTAAGCTTCCAAAGGAGTATAAACTGGAATGGGCAGGTGATTTTGAGAACCAGCAAAGGGCAACCAGCAGGTTATCACAAGCCGTTCCCATCAGTCTGTTGCTGATCTTTTTAATTCTATTTGTATTGCTAGGTAATATCAAAGACTCTTTATTGGTCTTGAATAATGTGCCTTTTGCCATGGTTGGTGGGATATTGGCTATCCTGGCTACCGGTATCAATTTTAACATTTCGGCGGGGATCGGTTTTATCGCCCTGTTTGGGATCTGTGTGCAGAATGGGGTGATCCTGATTACCAAGTTCAAGCACAATATCATAGAGCTGAGGCACCGTCCGGATTGGACCTTTGCGGATGCGATAAAAGACGGGGTATCGAGCAGGATACGTCCGGTACTGATGACGGCAATGATGGCAGCTATCGGCCTGATGCCCGCAGCAATGTCTACTGGAATTGGTGCTGAAGCTTCAAAACCACTGGCAATCGTAGTCATCGGAGGTTTAATTACCGATACCCTGTTTAACCTTTTTGTATACCCAATAGTATTCTATTGGGCATACCAGAAAAAGGTCAATCAAATGAATTAATGTCTATAAGTCCGCTGCGTTATATGCTGCTATCTCTGATAGCACCGGACAGGCATTTGCTTCCAGGATATGGACACGGATTTTAGTGGTTTTTATTCTTGGAAAAGAAAGGATTCGCTTATGGCCAATCGTGGTTTGCTGATCTAATTTTTTATAAGTATCGCCATCCAAATACTCGACAGAAAATGATTTGACACGTTGTCCGAGGGCGATATATTCCTGTAAAACCAGGCGGTTGAGTTCCGTTGCTTTACCAAAATCAATGGTAATCGCAGCGGTCTTCAGCTGATCAGCTGTAGCCCAGTAAGTAGCCGGGTTTCCATCAGTCAGGTTTGCAGCAGTAAATTGTGCGCCTTTTCTGGTATTGCTTACCGTAACTTTCTTTCCTCTCGCCAGGTTTGTCTTATAGCTGGCATCAATGGTTCTTTTGAATTCCATCAAGCGGGTGGAATCATTGGGATGAATCAGTCCTTCCCGGTTTACCGGAACGTTCAGCAACAGATTGCCATTACGTCCGATGGAGGTTTCATAAATAGAGACCAGTTCTTTTAAAGTTTTCACTTTATCATCTGTATTCGCGCTATAGAACCATCCTGGTCTGATGGAAACATCTACTTCCGCAGGAATCCAGTATTTTCCATTTTCATTTCCGGTGTTCAATACGCTTGCTGCAGGTGCTGCTGCCCCTACCCCAAAGCCATCGGTATTTAAGGTAGACCAGTTGGTAGTTCCGGCAACTCCTCTTTCATTTCCCATCCAGCGGGCATCAGGACCAATGTCGCTAAAGATCACCGCTTGTGGATTATTGGCTCTGACAATGCTGTTGAACAGCTTAAAGTCGTAGTCCTGATTTTTCTCTTTTTCTCCTTTTGCACCGTCAAACCATTGCTCAAATACAGGCCCATACTGCGTATGTACTTCTTTCAGCGTATTGGCAAACACTTGATTGTACTCTGGCGTGCCATATTTAGGATGGTTACGGTCCCATGGGGATAGGTATACGCCGAATTTCAAGCCATATTCTTTACAGGCTGCAGAAAGTTCTTTCAGCACATCGCCTTTGCCATTTTTCCAGGCACTCTCTCTTACGGTATGAGTACTGTATTTACTTGGAAACAGGCAAAAACCATCGTGGTGTTTTGCGGTGATAATAATGGCTTTCATCCCTGCAGCTTTCGCGGTACGCGCCCATTGACGGGCATCCAGTTTGGTTGGGTTGAAGACTTTAGGATCTTCATCGCCATGCCCCCACTCCTTATCGGTAAAGGTATTTGGCCCGAAATGGATGAACATATAGTATTCCATATCCTGCCATGCCAGCTGGTTTTTATTTGGGACTGCTCCATAAGGAGCAGGTGCCTTTTGCGCAAAAGTACCACCGGTACACAGCAAAAAAGAACATAAGAAAAAAAATGACGACTTCTTCATACGGTTAAAATTCATTTATGGTTAGGTATAGCCTCCTAAATTGCAATATATTAGCGGCTGTAAGTTCTTTTTTTTTGCCATTAAATTAAATGATTTTGGCTTGATTTCCAGTCTCCTCTAAAACACTAAGCCTGTTTAGGTGTTATATAAGCTGAAATTAAACCTAGCAAACATGAAAGACAATAAATCAGGTCCGGATGAGTTTGACATTCATCTGGATATAGATGGCGCAGACACTATAATAACCGTAAAACCAGATGAGACCAGTGATGGTGCACGTTATTTCATCTGCTATATTGGTAACGACAGAATCACTCAACTAAGGGAAGAAATAGATGGCAAATGGGAACAGATATGGGGAATATTGGACCATTATATGGTAGATGCCATTGGGAAAGAAATTAATCATCGTCAAAAATCATGAGTACTCCATTAAAACTAAGATCCGGCAGATTTTCTATTGAAAAGCATCAATATGAGAATATAGGATGGTCGGAACGTATGGTATCGATGTTCCTGAGTGGGGCATTGATCAGCTGGGGCCTGAGAAAGCCATCAAAAACAAAGTTTCTTTATGGCGCATATATGGCCTACCGTGCTGCAACAGGCCGTTGTCTGTTTTATGAGCAATTGGGAATTGATGCCAGAAGGCCTCGTGCGGTCAATCTCCGGGGAGAATTTGTGGTTGAAAAGCCAGTAGCAGAGGTGTTCTCTTATTGGCGAAACCTGAATAATCTTCCGGGAAGTATTCATCACCTGCTGGATGTAAAAGTAATTGATGAACATTTGTCGACCTGGAAATCCAATGTGATTGGCAATTTATTTTCCCTAAACTGGGATGCGGAAATAGTGAAGGAAGAGCCAGGCCGCCTGATTGGCTGGCAATCTGCTCCAGGCTCTCTGCTTGGTCATGTAGGAAGGGTAGAATTTACGCCATCTGAAGATGGAAAAGATACGCTTTTGAAAGTGGTGCTGTCTTATCGTCCAGTTGGCGGAGGAGTAGGAATCGGTATTTCAAAAATGATCAATCCTTATCTGGAAGGTTTACTGAAAAAGGAAATGAAAAACTTTAAGCATGCAATTGAGCATAGAACTCCGGTTTATATCTGATTTTAAGTACTAAAGGCAACTGCCACAATAAAAAAGGGCCTGAATCATTTTTAATGATCCAGGCCCTTTTATTTATTTACCGACACTTTTCCTTTATCAGGCTGCGTATTTTCGAGTTGTGGCTTTGCGAGTTTTAGCTGGCTGCACCAATTGCAGTAACCACGCTCAACAGCAAAATGACCGCGTATAGCCCCAACATCACAATGGTTAAGATCCCCCAGAATTTGAAGAATGATTTCATCTTACTCATGGCTTCAGCTAAACTCTCCTGATCTAGAAATAACACTGCTTTTTTCGCTGAGTTAGCATATTTAAACAGCATTAAACTTGGATAAAAATATAGCAGTGCGAAAAGAATATAAATTACAGAAAGTGCACCAGTAGCTACGCCCATCATCGGATTTTTGCCCATTGCGGTCATCGCTGCAAGGATTGCAGGTAGACTTAAGGCCAATAAAATGATTAAAACGCAAAATATAAAGCCCATAACGGATAGAAATTTCGCCCATTTAGCCGTTTCATAGATGTAGCTGCGGATATCTTCTGTGACAATAAGTGTTTCTACCTCTGTGTGATCTGGTTTTGTTTCTTCGAATTCTTCCATATAGCTGTGATTTAAACGTTAATTAGTTTTTAGATACCCTAAACATAAAGAATATTTTTAAAAAATTGGTAGCTTTGCGCCAAAACTAGAAAAAATCATTCATGGCATTACAATGTGGTATAGTTGGTTTACCAAATGTTGGAAAATCTACCTTATTTAACTGTTTATCTAACGCAAAAGCTCAAGCGGCTAATTTCCCTTTCTGTACAATTGAACCTAATATTGGTGTGATCACCGTTCCAGATGAAAGGTTAACAAAATTAGCAGAATTGGTACAGCCAAACCGTATTGTACCTAATACAATTGAGATTGTTGATATTGCAGGTTTAGTGAAAGGTGCTTCCAAAGGTGAAGGACTAGGCAATCAATTTTTGGGTAACATCAGGGCTACAAGCGCGATTATCCATGTTTTGCGTTGTTTTGACGACGGAAACGTGATTCACGTTGACGGCTCAGTTGATCCGATTCGCGATAAAGAAATTATAGATACTGAGTTACAGCTTAAAGATCTTGACACCATCACGAAACGCATTCAGAAAGTAGAGAAAATGGCTAAAACCGATAAGGATGCCAAGAGAACTTTCGATATTTTAAGCGTGATCAAAACACATGTTGAATCTGGCCAATCGGTACGTTCAGCAGCAGTTGCAGCAGAAGATTTTGAGTTCATTGCCGATATGGGTTTATTGACTCAGAAGCCTGTGATGTATGTTTGTAATGTTGACGAAAACTCTGTGATCAATGGCAATGCGTACGTAGATCGCGTAAAAGAAGCTGTAAAAGATGAGAAAGCTGAAGTATTGGTGATTTCTGCGAAGATAGAATCAGAAATTGCAGAACTGGAAAGTTATGAAGAGCGTCAGGAATTTTTGGCGGATCTAGGCTTAACAGAATCTGGAGTAAACAAACTGATCGTTGCAGCTTACCGTTTATTAGATCTTTATACTTACTTCACCGCAGGTGTTCAGGAAGTACGTGCATGGACAATTACTAAAGGATTTACCGCGCCTCAGGCTGCTGGTGTGATCCATACAGACTTTGAAAAAGGTTTTATCCGTGCGGAGGTGATCAAATATAATGACTTTGTCACTTTAGGTTCTGAAGCCGCTTGTAAAGAAGCTGGTAAATTGGCAGTAGAAGGAAAAACGTATGTTGTGGAAGATGGAGACATCATGCACTTCCGTTTTAACGTATAATTTGTTGGCTTAACTGTCCTCATTATTCATAAAATAAAAACCCGGATGATCCTTAATCATCCGGGTTTTTTATGAGCTTAATTCCCGGGAAGTGGTCCGGGAGATTATTATTATTGGTTCTTTTATACTTTAGAGGAGCACTCCGGTCAGGAACATCACCGCTACTGAGAAGTAAATGATCAGTCCGGTTACATCCACCAGCGTCGCTACAAAGGGCGCGGAAGAGGTTGCAGGGTCGGCACCCAGCTTTTTTAGGATCAGGGGCAGCATAGAGCCTGCCAGCGATCCCCATAAAACGACTCCTACTAAGGAAACGCCAACAGTAACACCGATCAACATCCAATGCGGACCATACATATCGGTAAAAAAGGTCCATGCAAAAATCCTTAGGAAACCGATACAGCCTAATACCACACCCAGCATCAGCCCGGAAATGATTTCCCGTCGCATTACTCTCCACCAATCCGAAACCGTAATTTCACCGAGTGCCATTGCCTGAATGATCAGTGTAGAGGCTTGAGAACCACTATTTCCACCACTGGAAATGATCAAAGGAACAAACATGGCCAGGATTACTGCTTTAGCGATGTCTGCTTCAAAATGGCCCATTGCACTGGCAGTTAGCATTTCTCCAAGGAAAAGTACCACCAGCCAACCTATTCTTCGTTTAAATAAACCCAGAATAGGCATATCTAAATAGGGTTCGTCGAGTGCCTGCGTACCCCCTATTTTATGCATATCTTCTGTATATTCTTCGTTTGCAATCCAAAGAATATCATCTACAGTTACAATTCCTAACAGTACATTATGGTCGTCTACAACAGGTAAAGCGACGCGATTATTCATCCTAAAGATATTAATCGCTTCTTCCTGATGGTCGTTTGCTTTTAAAGCGATCAGGCGACGATCGGTCAGGTCTCCAATTTTAGCATCCGGATCTGCCAGGAGAATCTCCCTGATCCTGATGTCGTCTAATAAAGTTCCATCTTTATCGATCACATAAATTACATCGATGGTTTCGGAGTTTTTCCCATAACGTCGGATGTGCTCCAATACCCTGGTTACTGTCCAGTCTTTCTTTACCGCCACATAGTCCGGCGTCATCAGCCTTCCTACACTGTCTTCTTCATATCCTAAAAGGGAAAGTGCTTCTACCCTATCTTTTGCAGGCAATAGAATGATTAATTTTTTTACAGCTTCACCGCTGAGCTCGGAAAATAAGGAAGTACGGTCGTCTGGAGGTAAGAGGTTGATTAACTCAGCGAGTTTATTACCGGGAAGTTTTTTAATGATTCTTTCCTGAGTGGGAAAGTCAAGGATTCTGAAAACGTTAACTGCCCTTTTGATGGACAAGGTATCTATAAATGTGACTGCGTGCTGGGGAAGTTCGTCTATTAAATGTTCCACATCCGAAATATTCAGGTTGTCTAAATATTCCTTTAATTGTGTATTGTCTTCCTGCTCTAAGAGCTTTTCGATCTCTTCAACAATCATTTCTTCCATACGCCCCTTCTTTACATGATTTTCATTAATGTATTCTTTTAATGCCTAAGTTATTAGAATGGGAATTTTTGATCCTCATTCCGTGCCTACGGCATTTATCATTTTTGCAAAAGTGCCTTTTTATTTTCGAAAAATAGCGTTTATAATGGATTATTATTGTCTTTTAGAAGCAGGCCTGATTTTCAAAAGTCCAAAGCCAGCTATCCACTTCATTATCAGATTTCAAGAGAACAGATTTGATCCTGAATTTGATTTACTTATTTGAAGATAAACAGCTGATTTTGTAGTAAAAGCTTATTTTTTTTGGTATTAACAGGGTTTATGAGTTAAGAAATGAGGAAAAGCTGGAAATTTAAAGAGTATAAAGGAATAACCAATCAAATTGATATATTTGCCAAAATGTTTCCGTAGTTCAATGGATAGAATTGTTGATTCCGGTTCAACAGATATGGGTTCGAATCCCTTCGGGAACACACTAAAAGCCTTTAGAGATCTCTTTAAAGGCTTTTTTCGTTAAATAGGTTACAGCTTAGAAACTATAAAATAATATCTGCTGTTCCACAAGGAGAAATCCAGTTCTATAAATCTTTCATTTTCTAAAGGGCTGGAATGGCTGAACACGGATCATCCAGAAGCCCTTATAAAAATTCTTCTGGTTTATATTAGAAGCAGGCGCACCCGCTGAATAGGCTGTTGTGCCTGGGGTGTTATTTGTTCAAACTCAACAACCAGTCGTTTCCATATTTATCCCTTACAGTGCCAAACAACACCCCCCAGAAATTCAATTCCAAAGGATGGCTATTTTGTCCTCCTTCGGAAAGTTTCTGGTAACATGCCTTGATGTCTTCCTCTTTATCAAAATTAAGAAGAATAGAGAGGGAATTACCTTTAATTAACTGCTCATTATCCATTAGATCAGTTGCCGTTAAAACCAACCTTTCGCTGATCAAATTGGCTTGCAGGATACAGTCTTTTATTTTCTGAGGAAACTCCTTCGATGATGGAGCATCAGCAATACTTTGAAAATTAAGTATTCCACCAAAACAACCTTGATAAAAGGTCATTGCTTCACGGCAATTGCCGTTAAAAGTGAAGTAAGGGCTTATGGTTATCATGATTATTTAATATAGAAATCGCCAACAGGTTTAGTAATAAATGATGCTCAAATTTAACAAGCAGATTCACCAAACATCTTGTGCAAAAACGACAATTAAGGGGGTTGTATGCGACAATAAAACCTGATATATTTGATATAGAAACCAAAGTATTGAGGAGAAGACTTAGCAACGAAAAAAATCAATGAAACACATTTCAATCTTAGTTCCCGAAACCGCAGTGATTGAATCCATTGCTGACCCCGGTTATTTGTTCAGAATGGTCAATGAATTTCTGGAATCTTCGGGAAAGCCAGCTTTATTCAAAGTGCAGCTGGTTGGTTTATCAAAAGAAGTCAGGCTGAACAACAGTTTATTTTCTGTACATCCTGATCAGGTGATATCTGAGGTAAAGCAAACAGATTTGATTTTCATTCCTGCATTGAGTGGTTCATTAAAGACCGCTTTAAGTTTAAACAAAGATTTCTTGCCATGGATTGTGGAGCACTATCATAAAGGAGCAGAAGTTGCATCTTTATGCATCGGGGCATTTTTATTAGCCGCTACGGGATTGCTGAAAGGAAAACAATGTTCTACCCATTGGCTTCATGCGAATGAGTTCAGGGAAATGTTTCCAGAGGTCACCTTGGTAGATGGCAGCATTATTACTGAAGAACAAAGGCTTTATTCCAGCGGTGGGGCCAATTCTTACTGGAATCTACTTTTGTATCTCGTAGAGAAATATACGGACAGGGATACGGCCATCCTCGCCTCTAAGTTTTTCGCGATAGACATTGACAGGGAAAGTCAGTCTGCATTCATGATGTTCCAGGGCCAGAAAGATCACGAAGACCCAGAAATAAGGAAGGTGCAGGAATTTATAGAAAGTAATTATCAGGATAAAATCACAGTAGACCAGCTCGCTGAGATGTCCGCTCTGGGAAGAAGAAGTTTCGAACGAAGATTTAGCAAAGCAACAAATAATACCGTAGTCACTTATATCCAAAGAGTGAAAATTGAAGCTGCAAAGAGAAGTTTTGAAAGCAGCAGAAAAAACATCACAGAGGTGATGTATGACGTTGGTTATACAGATACTAAAGCCTTTCGAGATGTGTTTAAGAAAATCACAGGTTTAACACCTATAGAATACAGAAACAAATACAACAAACAAGTTGCTATTTCTTAAATAAAAAAAACGGGCTAAAAGCATTAGCCCGTCTTTGATATGCTGTATTTAAGCCCTAAGCAGGCTAATTCTTATATTATTTAGTGACACCAAACATCAGTACTAAACGGTCATTCTGATACAGGTTTAGTGTTTGATCTGCCACATCAAATTTAAAGTTTTTACCCCCTAAAATGTTCAGGAATTTACGTTCTAGTTGATTCAAATCCTTATCCATACAAGCACGACGCGTACTTGCTGCCGGACCGAAAGCAATGGTGGTACTTCCTGCGTTATAAGTACCGAAATAATTATTACAGCCAGAATTACCGCTAAAACGACGCTCTGCTAGATTGAAAGAGATGGTAACCGGTGAATTCTCCTGTGTTACCCCTTCCATCTGAATCAATTTCCATCGGTTTTTACCAATATAACTCCAGATATCGTTGTTATTGTTTGCTTCGGTTCTAAATTCAAAAGCTTTCACTTTCCCTTTATAAAAAGTCAGTGTGTTGCCGCTGGTCTCGAGTCTGAACGTCTGATCACTTAAAGCCTGTGTAAATTCAGATTCCAGCTTGTTCACCTTTTCATCTGAGCAAGCCATCATAGTAGAAGCCACTTTTCCTATAGTCAGACTTTTACTTTTTGGGACATAATTGAAGCTTCCGAAAATGCTGTTACAACCGCCAGAACCATTAAATTTATTTCCTTTTTCATCCAGACTAATAAAAACGCGATTGCTATTTACCGCCTGACCATTCATTCTGCTGAGGGTCCACTTCTGGTTTGCAGCAGCTAATAATGGATCTTTAGTGTCAACTGGTTTGACCTTGATCTTTTCCTTTTTGATCACCTTTTTCAATTTGTAGGTATAAGCGGACGCATCAGCGGGAACATTTTTCCTTTTTGTCCTAATCACTGAAAGGGTATAACGATAACCTTCCTGGTGCTTAAACCCTTGAATTTCGCTATAGAAAAGCTCCCAGTTTTTACTGTTTTTGTATTTTACCTGTAAACAATTCATAGGTGCAACCCCTGTACAAGAGGCACGGTCTTCCTTCACCATCAACGTAATGACATCCGCGGCCATTGCGCTAAACACACTGCCAAAAACAATCAGCAGTGATAGAATTCCTTTTTTTGTAATGATACTTTTTAACATTTTGCGTGTATTTAAAATGATATTTAACCTTTGTCCATTTCCACAGACATCCGGGTAACTACAATTCTCACACCAAAATTAAATAGTCGATTCCATACAGGAAACAATGAGTTAGTGTCCTAAAATACTTTTCATACTGGCTTCAGTATATCCTGCGCTCGCAGTCATCCCTTTGCCACCGATGCAGGTGCGAATGTGAATACAATCTTCGATATTATATTCCAAAATACGCGCTGTTGGATGCTGAGGGTAATAACCGGCCCAGGTAGTTCCCATATCACGAAGGTTGAAGTTCACAATGCGCTCCCCTTCTTTCAACATCAGTTCGTTAATGTGTTGTTTCACATTAAAACCAAGGTCATCAAAATGAGCAACATCAGCATATTCATGAGAATCACCGATGATAAAACTACCATCTACTGCCTTTTTAAAGAGTAAATGAATCCCCCATTCTTTCAATTCCTTATAATGATCAGGAGTTGTCAGCTGTTTAAACGAAGGACAGTACTCTTCAAAGCTTTCATACCTTCTGATGGTCAGTCCTGTTAAAATATTTCCTTCCAAAGCAACTTCTGGCATAGGCACTGTACGCATCATCTGAAGTTTACTGATCACCTGTCCACTGGAAGCAAATAATTCCGGAAACAGTAATTTGAACTCATAACCATTACAAAGAACCGCTTTATCGGCCTGATAAGTACGATTACCAGACACCCGTACCTCGACACCATTTCCAGTAGGTGTACAATCTATCACTGGCGAATTACACAGCAAAGTATAACCTTCAAATTTCGCCTGCATAAATTCCTGCAGACGGTAAATCATCAACGCTGGTTCTACACTCAGTTCCTGCTTAAAAAATAGCGCTTCTTTCGCATAAGTATCCCTGATTGCCGGATATTTAGCCAAGACCTCTGCCTTTCCTAACAATTCCTGCTGATAACCTAGGGTATCATAATGCGCTTTCAATTCATGGATCAGGTTTTGCTCTTCGTCATCAGAAGCAATATAAACGCTTCCATTATTGCGGACAGAAATATCAAACTGCTGCTGTATTTCCTGATAGATTTCCAATCCGCGGACGCCATAATCAAACCAAACACCTGACATTCCAGATGGTACTACCTGTCCGAAGTTACGTACCGTTGAACCTACCGGATAGTTATCTTTTTCCAGCTGCAGAACCTTTTTCCCTAGTTTTAGTGCATGATAAGCGTGAAAAGTCCCTAAAATCCCTCCTCCAATTACAATCAGGTCATAATGCTTTGTATTCATTTCAAATATTTTTATGTGGTCAAAAAATTTATTTTGTACCTCTCTCTACATCTAATACCAATGCAGGGAGAGTAATATTACTTTCTTTTTTTTTATTCTTTACGCTTTTCTGGTGAAAATAAAGCAAGGAAACCATACTACAGGTTACGCCTACTACTGCTGCTACAACAGTACTTTGTCGGAAGAAATGGCCCCAGCTAATTTGGGCATCTCCAAATTCTTTGAAGAGTAAAATACTCACACTTCCCAGGTATCCGATCGCATCCGAAACATACATGACAAAGCCAATATTACTTTTATAATTAAAAGTGGCAATCATGCGTTCAAAAAACATGGCATTATAAGGAATGTAGGCCATATAAAGTCCCATTCCTACCATACACATCCAGACCACCGGACTGATATAATGTGCATCAAAAAGCAAGGTTGCAATTCCGGTAAGCGCACAGCCCCCGATGATCATCCAGTGAATCACTACAAAAGCTTTCAGGTTGTTCCGCACCAGGATCAACAAGCCTATCATGGATAATACGATTAAGGCAATAAAACCATCTATTTTCGCATAGATATGGTTATCAGTTACGCCCAGGTCATGCCAGATCTCCACTTCAAAATTATCACGAAGGTCTCGTATGACGGTTAACATCACATAAATGATGACGGTTAAAACCACTCCTGGCAGGAAATTAAGCAGAAATTTCTTCCGCTGACGACCATTCATTGGCAAACGTTTGGTTCTTAAACGCTGGTCTTCTTCTGTTGGTGGCGGAACCAATTCCAATAATCCCACAAAGAGAAGCAGAGGAATAACAAATAATAATCCGGTGCAGAAAGGCATCCAATATTCATTAACCGGAAGCAAATCCATAACTGTTCTTGCCACCGTTTTGATAAAACCAGAAGCAAATATTAAACTTACCGACATTACTGCCCCCATGAATTCCGTATTCCTTCTTCCCTCGAGATAGCTAAAAACCAGGCCCCAGATCATCCCTAATGGGAAACCATTGATAAAAAGAAAAGCAATATTCCATGGGGCAGGGATGATTGCGAAACCCAGCAATGCGACCCAGGAGATTCCGATCAGCTTTACAATACTGCGTCCTCTATTTTTCCCAGTAGATTCCGAGATAAAACGAATCCCATAAAATTTACTAAAAGTATACCCCATTACCTGGGCAATCACTAGCCAGACTTTATAATCAACTCCAAAATATTCGTGTCCATCAAAAGTTCCCGCAGTAAAAGCCTTTCTAAAAGCATACATGCTGGTGTAACAGCCGAAAGCCGCTAAACCCGCCATTATAGAGATATAAAGGTATGGCCAACCAGCAACCTTATCCCGACAGTGTTTTAGGAGGTTCATACGGCTTTATTGGTTGATCATTAATAATTCGGAAATATCATCGATCAGCTGTGTAGGATGATATCCCATTTGCAGATCACCCCTAACTTTCGCCTGCTGAAAGGCCAAGCCCGGGTCATTATTATCTTTTATAGTGGTTCCCGTCCTATCGACTACTATTAATTTCACTGACATCATTGAACATTTATATGTTCTGCAATACTAAACTTTGTGTATTAATACTAAACAAAGTTTAAGTTAAGGAATTGTTAGATTTCAATTACCTTCGCCTACGGAAGTTGAATCCATTAGATTTGCGCTTATTACTTTGAAAAATCTATGATTTTTAGGAGTCTGAAGCCTGGATCATGGTCCCTACTCCTATCTTTAACATTCAATTCATAAAAGATGAAATTCAATCCTGTTGCCTTTGTGGTTAATCTGGCGATTCCTTTAGCAGTTGGTGCTCTTGGAAGCATTCTTACCCTGACTTCTGTAAAAACATGGTATCCGACTTTAGCTAAGCCTTCTTTCAATCCAACGGATGCTATTTTTCCGCCAGTATGGACTTGTATTTTCATTCTGATGGGAGTTTCCGCTTATTTAGTATGGCAAAAAAGAGCGCAGATTGTCCATTTCCCTCGTATGGTAGCGGTCTATGCCATTCAACTGGTGCTGAATATCATGTGGTCATTCCTGTTTTTTTACGCGAAATCATTAGGTGCTGCCTTATTTGAAATTGTTTTCTTATTGATGGTCATTGTCATCAATGCTTCGATGTTTTATAAAATTGACAAGACTGCAGGTTTGTTATTCATCCCTTATTTCTTATGGGTGTGCTTCGCAACCGTATTGACTTACAGCATCTTCTCGCTGAACGGTTAATTTAACAGCGGATCTGTAAAAAACATATTCGCTTTTACTACATTTGAAAAATTAATAACATCAATGATTTTTAGCGCAATGAAAAGATTATCCTTAGTGCTTTTGCTAGTTATGGCTTGTACAGCTGTCTTCGCACAACATGCAGATATCAATAATTTTATCGTAAAAGAGAGCTTATTGAAAAACAGCAAACTGGCCATTATTGCGGCGGATTCGCTAGATAATCCAATAGAGAAAATCAATGGTGTTTACACTTTTACAGTGAGTGGCTTTACACAGCCTATTACTTTCAATGACGGAATTGCAGTATTGCCACTACAATTAGAAAGATCGGCATTTGTTTACCTGAAACACCAGAATGATCAGGGTACGCACAGTAAATTACTGTATGTATATAAAAAAGATGGCACCTTGAACCCTTATACGATTAGCAGTTTATGGTTGGTCTTATTCCCTTTAATCCTGGTATTCCTGGCTTTTGCCTTTAGAAAATTCATTATTATAGCGGTGATCCTGCTGTTGGTTTTCTTTTACTTCAACCACAGTAATGGCTTGAGTGCCTCCACCTTCTTTGAGACTATTTTTGACGGCTTAAAGAAAATGTTTTAACCTATAAATAGCAGCTGATCAGGAGAACCTCAATTCATAGGTATGGCCTGATCAGCATCAAAACGACATTTAGAAAGGCATTCCGATTCCGAAATTATATTGTACAAAACGGTACCGGTCTGGCGTATTGAGTGCATCATAATCTGTTCTGAATTTCTTAGCACCACCAAGGAATTTAGAGATCACCCATTGATCTGATCCGGTAAACTGTGGATCTTTAAGTTTGAGTCCTACATCAAAACGGAATACAAAATACTGTACATCATAACGGAATCCCATACCTGTACCAATTGCAATCTGTTTAGCCAGGTTTTTGATTCTGAAAACGGTTTCATCGCCAACATTGGTTACTTTAACTGAATCTGTTGCCCTTGCGGAGAGGTTCCATACATTTCCCATATCCAAAAATACTGCTCCTTTTAATTTACCGCCAAAAAACTTATTGACCAGCTTAAAACGATATTCCAGATTTGCCTCCATATGCATATCACCAAGTTGATCCAAGCCATAAAGTGTCCTGCGGTCTTCTTCTTTTGGAATTGCTATTCCGCGATTATAAGCCCCAGGGCCTAAAGTTCTGGCTTGCCATGCCCTTACTCCTGAAGATCCACCTGCAAAAAACTGTTTCTCAAATGGCATATCGACTGAATTTCCATAAGCATAGCCAACCCCCAGGTTTAACCTCGCTACAAATTGTTTATCAATCCCCAATCCTTTATACCACCTCAGATCGATTTCAGGACGTATATACTGGTTAAATTGAACCCCTAATAGCTTACCATACACCTCTTCACGAGGATCTATCTTTACACCAGCCAATTTTGAAAAAGCATAGAGCATATTTCCTGCAACATCTATATTCCCACGGAAATAAATAAAATCATTACCGGTCAATAGTTTATCCGCATTCAATGAATAAGCATATTTGATGCCCAAAGTAATACTCTTTCTTGTCAGTAATTTGATCGTATACGCATTGTTTTGAACTAGATCCTTAATATTTTGGGTCGTATCCGCCGGATCAAAAAGCAGGCTACCAAATCTATACTCAAAATTGATTGGCGTAACTGAATGCAGCTTGGATTTTGTTTCTATAAACTCATAAGTCAGGGAGTTTAAAAATACCCTTCTTGTAAAGAAATCCTTTTGCAAAGCAAATACATAACTGGTAGAAAAAATCGTGTGTGGCATCCCACCTTTTCCGGTAACGTATTTAGAGAAGTAAGGCATCATCAGCCGCGGAACGGTTAAGCTGGCACTTACGGAAAAATCCCGCTGGTAAATGTCACTAAAAATAGAGCCCCCCTGTCCTACTCTCGATTGCAAACCTCCCTTAATCTGAAATTCGAAACGTTCTGTCCCTCTAAAAAAGTTATTATTGGTGTAGGTATTACTCAAGTTAAATCCAACTGTCCCTCCATTAAAGGGTACTTCTCCTTCCACCCGGTTACTCATGATCTTTTGAGGAATCAATTGTATGAATGGATTTACCTTTAAAGTACTGTCTTTCGCTTTCTGATAATCAATTTTCACATTCTTAAACACATTCAGTTCATACAATCTATCGAAGGTGATATTTTCGTTCCTGATGTCGTACTGTTCTCCTTCACGCAGGAAATTATAGCGTACAATTGGATTTCTTCGGAATTTCTTAGAAAGATCGGTATACCTTATACCTTTAAAAATTCGTTTGTTCAAGGTAACAGAATCGGGATAACCATCTGAATTTGGTGCAACAACTATGTTGGTTTCACCTATGTTATATTTTGAATGCTGTGCTTTGTCCAATGGATTATCAATTAGTAAAGTCACTTTTGCCTTACTGGCATTCAGATTTGAATCCACTAAAAACCTCACATAAGGCTTGGCGAAATCAAAATAACCATTCTCTTTCATCAATTGATAAATCTTATCTCTCTCAAATGAGAGCGAATCATCATCAAATCGCATGCCTTGTTTAATATGGGTAAACAAATCTCTTTGTGAAAGGTACAGTTGCTTTACTGCGCTATCTGGAATTTGGTAGGTAAATTCTGAGATTTTAAAATCCGGGCCGGTATTGGCCACAAAAGTTACTTCTGCTTTCTGATCTTTCACCTTAATATCAGACTTCACTTTAGCATTAAAATATCCCTTACTCATCAGGTATTTCTCAATTTGACTGCGGGAAATATCCACAATTGCACTGTCTAGAATTGGCGGCGGACTTCCCAGAGGCTTGATGTTACTGGTCTTATAACGACCATCCTTAGTATTGAACATATTATAGAGCAACACATTGATTCCTAACTTGGAAGTCGGACGAATGTCTTTTTGAATGTAGTTATAAGCCTCCTCTTCAAAAGCTTTACCGATGCTGTCTATTTTTACTTTCTTAACAATGGATTGGTAGGGTTCGATGTACTTTGTTGAAGAACATCCTGCCACAAAAACAATAATAAGTAGTAATATTGCAAGAAACTGGACATTCTTTTTATAATTATAGTATGCTTTCAAAATCTCAAATAGGTTTTATAAAATCGTTACATCAAAAAAAGTACCGTAAAGAAAATGGGATATTTATTATTGAAGGTATAAAATCTATTGCAGAATTTATTCATTCTTCTTACCAGGTTCACAGCATCTATTATCTGGCTCAATATCAGTCTCTACTCCCTGAATTACCTGCAAATATAAAGTTATTTGAAGTAAACAGTACGGAACTGGATAAGATAAGTACTTTACAAACCCCACAGGGTATCCTGGCACTGGTTCAGCTACCTAAAAACCCGGTACTGGATACAAAACAGCTCAAAAATAACTTTTCATTAGTATTGGATGGTATACAAGATCCGGGAAATCTAGGCACCATCATCCGCAGTGCAGATTGGTTTGGCTTTAAGCACATCATTTGTTCTCCAAATACAGTAGAAGTTTATAATCCGAAAACAGTACAGGCTACAATGGGCTCCTTAAGCAGGATGGAAATCTATTATCAAGAGCTTGCTCCTTTGCTTTCCTCCCCGCCAGTTCCGGTATTCGGAGCAGTATTGAACGGTAAAAGTATCTATAATGTAGACTGGGGGACCGAAGGGTTGGTGATTTTAGGAAATGAAGGCCAAGGGATTTCTCCGGAAATTATGGAATTAATCACCATACCTGTAACGATTCCGAGGATTGGCGGAGCAGAATCTTTAAACGTAGCAGTTTGTGCAGCAATACTATGCGCAGATATCAGTAGAAATTTTCAAAAATAAATTGCATACTTAGATTTAATTGCTACTTTTGCATTCTAATTTTTTAGAAAGGTCGAGTGGCCGAGTGGCTAGGCAGAGGTCTGCAAAACCTCCTACAGCGGTTCGAATCCGCTCTCGACCTCAGATTTACAATAAATAAAAAAATAAAGGGTTACACCATGGCAGTTACTAGATTAAAAAGAAAAGACAGAAGAAATAAGACTTTCGCTAAATTAGATGTGAAAAACTTAAAATTAGCAACTAACATTGAGTTAGGTAGCCGTTCTAAACAGTCTACTACAGATCAATTGGCTAAAAACAATGCTGTTTTAGACAAACTTACTGCAAGAGCATAAGTTTCTGTTAAAAGAAATAAGAAAGACTTTAGGAGATTCCTAAGGTCTTTTTTTTGTTTCTACCGTTTTACATTTCCTAGTACTACATTTCCCAGTACTACATTTCTATTCTACTCTCCCCTGCGCTCCATAAAATCAGCAAATCTATTCTAAGGCTGGAAAATTTGCCCGGAAGAGGGCAAACCTTCCTAGGCCTTCTCACAGACTCGCTGATTTTCTTTCGCTGCCCTATTGTAATGCTTCTGCTATATTTCCTTAAATAATAGGTATAAAAAAACAGCAATGAAATCAATCATTACTGTTTCTATTTTTTATATTTAAGATAGGAGCTAAGCTACAATCTTACATTTAAGACCGGAACCTCTGTTTAAACAAGTTCCTTGCAAATCTTTTTCACGATACCAGGGCCCTCATAAATAAAGCCGGTATAAAGCTGTACAAGTGATGCGCCAGCCTCTAATTTATCTTTAGCATCCTGAGCGGAGTGAATCCCCCCTACGCCTATGATAGGGAATGCTTTATTTGATTTCTTAGAGATGTATCTAATCACCTCTGTTGAACGTGCAGTCAAAGGCTTTCCACTCAAACCACCAGCTTCTTGTGTTAATTCAGCAGGACTATTCAATCCGCTCTTATCAATGGTGGTATTGGTAGCGATGACACCGGCAATGCCAGTTCCTAAAACGATTTCTACAATATCATCCAATTGCTCATTGGTTAGGTCTGGAGCAATTTTCAGTAAGATTGGCCGGCTGGTTTGATGCGTTAGATTTCTTTGCTGTAAAGTATTCAATAGGTTCATCAGCGGTGCTTTCTCCTGCAACTCTCTTAAACCTGGCGTATTTGGAGAACTTACATTCACCACGAAATAGTCGACTACGTCAAATAAACGGTCGAAACATTTGATGTAATCGCTTACTGCATCTTCATTGGGAGTGTTTTTATTTTTACCGATGTTCCCGCCGATCACAATGCTCTTATCTTTTAGCTTTAATAATCTCAATCGCTCTGCGAGGGTATCCACGCCTTTATTATTGAAGCCCATGCGATTGATGATCGCTGAATCTTCCTGTAAACGAAACATACGCGGTGCATCGTTTCCTGGCTGTGGTAAAGGCGTTACTGTACCCACTTCTATGAAACCGAAACCCAGGTTACTCAAAGCTTCTACATATTCTCCGTTTTTATCAAAACCCGCAGCTAATCCAACGGGATTCCTAAACTTAATACCGAATACTTCGCGTTCCAGTCCTTTGATATTCACATCAAAGCTGCTGCGTAAAATTGTTTTTCCCATTGGGAAATGATCATTGAACCATTTTAATTGTTTCACCACAAAATGGTGTACTTTTTCAGGATCAAACTGGAAGAATAAAGGCTTTATTAGACGGTACATGTAACGAATATAGAAACGTTTTGAGATAAGACAAAGGATTTGAGATGATGGTACCCTGAGGTACAACATCTTCCCTCCCAAAAACGCAAAAATACATAGTAATGTTAACAATGCAGTAACAATAGCTATAAAATTCGTTGTCCGCAAAACCGTCTATTTTCTACCGGCACTTCGAAAAATGCGTAAATCCCCTCAGAACACGTATTTAGCCCCTGCTATCTCCTAAAAATAAATTATAAATCCGTCAAATTTAATGCAAGTGTAGAGCAAACAAAATCGTATTTTTGCAGGCAAATGATTTCAATAAACGACTTAACATTCCTGATAGGCTCCAGAGCTTTATACGACGAGGCAAACTGGCACATTAAACCAGGAGAAAGAATTGGATTAATCGGAGCCAATGGAACCGGTAAATCTACCCTTCTAAAAATAATAGTGGGCGAATATGGCCCTTCTTCAGGCAGCATTTCCATGTCGAAAGACCTGAAAATAGGCTACCTGAACCAGGATTTACTTTCTTACGATTCACATCATAGTATTTTACACGTAGCAATGGAGGCCTTTGAGCGCCAAAATCAGCTGCATGATGAAATTGAAGAACTCTTAAAAAAGATAGAAACAGATTACTCTGAAGAAGTATTGAACAAACTGAGCGATAAGCAACAGGAGTTTGAAGCTTTAGATGGGTATAGCATAGAATATAGAGCAAATGAAATCCTTGCAGGTCTTGGTTTCAGCACTGAAGATCAGCACAGGCCATTAAACACCTTCTCCGGAGGATGGAGAATGAGGGTGATGCTGGCAAAAATTCTTTTGCAGACTCCAGACATTCTTTTGCTGGATGAGCCTACCAACCACATGGATTTACCTTCCATCAAGTGGCTGGAAACTTACTTATTGAGTTTTGAGGGTGCTATTGTGATTGTTTCTCACGATAGGTATTTCTTAGATAAAGTAGTGAACCGTATCGTAGAATCCCGCAAAGGAAAACTGACTCCTTATGCTGGTAACTATACCTTCTATCTGGAAGAAAAATCACTGCGTGGAGAGATCCAAAAGGGAGAATTTAAAAATCAACAGGCAAAAATCAAGCAGGAAGAGCGTTTGATCGAGCGTTTCCGTGCCAAAGCTTCTAAAGCGAAAATGGCACAATCAAGGATGAAAGCCCTGGATAAAATGGAACGTGTAGAGGATGTTGATGACGACAACCCAACAGTAAACTTTCAGTTCAAGTTCTCTAAACCTTCTGGACGACACGTGATTCGCGTAGAAGAAGCTTACAAAAGCTATCCAAATATCGATATCTTAAATAATGCAGATGGTTTGATTGAAAAAGGTGATAAAATCGCTTTAATCGGTGCCAACGGTAAAGGTAAATCGACACTACTACGTATCATTGCAGGTGCAGAAGGATTTGATGGTAAATGTGAAGTTGGTCATAATGTAACCACTACTTTCTTTGCACAGCACCAGCTGGAATCTTTACACCTGGACAATACGATTCTTGAAGAATTGCAGGCTTTCGCACCTAAGCATACTGATACAGAATTGCGTGGAATTTTAGGTTGTTTCCTTTTCACTGGTGATGATGTTTTCAAGAAAATCCGTGTATTATCTGGAGGAGAGAAATCAAGGGTAGCATTGGCTAAATCTTTAACCACCGACTCTAACTTCCTGATTCTGGATGAGCCTACGAATCACCTGGACATTCAATCAGTGAATATCCTGATTCAAGCGTTAACACAATATGAAGGTACTTTTATTGCCGTATCTCACGATAGGTATTTCTTAGATAATGTAGCCAACAAAATCTGGTTTATCGAAGATCAGGACATTAAAGAATATCCAGGTACGTACGCAGAATACGAAGAATGGAATTCAAAAAGAATCCCTTCTCCAGCAACCAGCATTCCGGTTAGACCTGATAAAGAGGTGAAACCTAAAGCAGCTGCAGTGGTAGAAAAATCGGCTCCAAGTGCACAGCAGCAACTAAAAAAGCTGAATGAGCAATTGAAAAAGATTGAAGCAGAAATCGCTGAATTTGAGAAAAGTGTGAAAGCAATTGAAGCACAAATCGCTGATGAAGCTGTATATTCGAATATAGGAAAACTAGCTGAAGCCAATAAGAGTTATACTGAAGCCAAACATCAGCTAGACAATGCCCAGAATAAATGGGAAGAACTGGCTTCCGATATTATGGAATTAGAAGGATAATGATAAAACTAAGCGGATTTTTTTTCGTGCTGTTATTTAGTATGCAAATTGCTCTGGCTCAAAACCAGCAATTTGTATACGATAACAAAGTATATTTACCGGAAATCCGGACAATACAATGTTATAACACACAAAAAGAACAGTCGCTTCCTGTGATTGCTTTAAACTCCAATGAGCTTTTATACTTTTCTTTCGACAACCTAAACGGTGGCAGTAAAATCTACTCTTATACCGTGGAACATTGTACTTCCGATTGGAAACCTTCCCGACTTTCTCCGCTAGATTACCTGGATGGCATGTCGGAAGACCGCATTACGGAATATAAGTATTCTTTTGGAACGCTGCAGCAATACACCAATTATGCCCTCACCTTACCTAATTACCAGATTAAACCAAAGATTTCCGGCAATTACTTATTGAAAGTATATGAAGATGGTAATCCTCAGAAACCTGTAGTTTCTCAAAGGTTTTATGTGGTAGATAACCAGGTCGCTATTGGTATAAATATTACAGCGAGTCCGCAGGTAGACTTGCGTAGGACACATCAGAAGGTCGACTTCACGATTTCCCACAAGAACCCTATTCAGAATCCATCTTTAGATTTAAAAGCAGTGGTAATGCAAAATGGCATCCCACAAACTGCTTCCTGGAACAAGACACCCACATTTGTCAGACCAGGATCCCTGGTATATAATGATGTAAACTATAATGATTTTCCAGGAGGAAATGAGTTTAGAAAATTTGATATGCGGAGTTTCCGTTATAAAGCGGAAAATGTGAAGGAAATCATTAGAGATACCACCAACAAAGTGATTCTTTTTACTGATCAAAACGGGAATGTAGCTAAGTTTACCAATCAATTTGATGAAAATGGCAGTTTTTTCATCAGAAACCAGGATGGCCGTGACGCCAATATCGAAAGTGATTATGCCCGTGTTTATTTCAGCTTAAACTCCCCAGTTCCTAGTACGCCTGGCGATGCTTATGTAGTTGGCCGATTTAACAATTACACCTTAAATGAAGCCAGTAAGCTCCTTTACGATGCTTCCACTAAGCGTTTCCATACCAGCATTCCTTTGAAACAAGGACTGTATGACTATAAATACGTTTGGCTGGATAAACAAACAGGCAAAACTGACCTGACCGTTTTTGAAGGCTCTTTCTTTGAAACGGAAAACACTTATCAGGTGTATGTGTATTACCGCAAACCAGGATCCCGCTGGGAAGAACTGATTGGCTTTGTCAATGTAAACACGACTAAACGATAGTCCATACCGAAACGCTTTCCGCATTACAGAAAAACTCTGCCCATCCATTCTGATCAATAGTGATGGATTCTTTTCTATTACCTAGGGCATCAATCATTGTCTTTCCGATATTTTCCGGCCCCATTTCCATTTCTTTGAATCCTTCTGCACCATTGCTCATGATGACTGCAATACCTGAATTTTGCTTTTCGGCGACACCGGCCCTGGTCCAGCCAATACAATTCGGAAAATCCAAATAATCACGCTGTACCCCATAAGAATGGTCTTTTCTGATCCTCAGCATTTCTGGCAACTCTGCTAAAGGAACCAGATTTACCTCTACCAGATCCTCTTCTTTATCCTTGTCCTCATACTTTGCACCGTATAAATCGGCATAGAAAACGCATGGAACCCCTCCTTCCCTTAATAAAATCAGGGCATAGGCCAAAGGGCGAAACCAAAAATCTATATAGGATTCCAAAGCTTGTAACGGTTGAGAATCATGGTTATCCACGAAAGTAACGGCATACAAAGGTTGCGACTCCACTAAAGCCCCCGCAAATATTTTAGACAGATCATATTGTTCTTTTTCTTCTCCAGCCAGGAAAAGTTGATGATGAAGTAAAGAATCAAACAAATGCATACGCCCTTTTGTGATTTCCAGATATTGCTCCAGTTCTGCTACATTGTCGATATTCCAATTTTCTGCGACAATAAAAAAGGAAGTCTCAAAAGTTTCATTCATGTGGTCCAGCCAGTCGATCAGGAAATCTGTGGCGATATGCTTTACTGCATCCAAACGAAAGCCCCTCATGCCACAAGTGTTTACATACCATTCGCCCCATCGTTTCAGCTCTTCCCGTACCGCTGGATTCCGGAACTCGATGTCATTGTACATCAGGTAATCGTAATTGCCCAATTCTTTAGAAGGGACATCTTCCCAACCTTCACCATAAATATTCTGGATGGAATAAATTCCCATTTCTTTTAAATCTTCTGCCCAATCTATACCGCTGAAGCAATCTTTATCCCATATAAACTGAGAATACTGGCCATCTCTGCCTTTAAAAGTAAACTTTGTCCAGGCTTCAATCTCGAAAGGTTCAGAGGTAAATTCTTCTCTATCTTCTGGATTCACAGTCCTGACCATCATTTTTTGCAGCTCATCCCCGCCTGCTTTATGGTTAAAAACGACGTCAGCAATTACATTTACGCCATTTTTTTGAAGTAACTGAATCGCATTTTTATAATCCTCCTTTGTACCATATTTCGTAGCTACCGTATTCTTTTGATCGAATTCGCCAAGATCGTAAAGGTCGTAAGGATCGTATCCCACTGAAGATGCGCCTGAATTGGCTTTATAAGCCGGTGGAAGCCAGACGCCGGTAATCCCCATTTGCGCGAGTTTTTCTGCTTCCTTTCCTGCTTTAATCCATAACTTCTCGGCTTCATTGTAATACCAGTGGAAGTACTGCAAAAGGGTTTGATTCTCCATATTTTAAGATAACATCAACTCAATATATTTGTTTAAAAAAATAGGCTGCTCCTGAAATTAGTTCATGTATGTTCATTTTTACTTACTTTTGCAGAGATTATGAGTACAAAGATAAAAAGCCCGAAAGAGTCATTTACCATTATGAATGAGTTGGTACTGCCGAATGATACCAATACATTAAACAATTTAATGGGAGGCAGATTGCTCCACTGGATGGACATCGCCGCGGCTATTTCTGCGCAAAAACACTGCAATAGGATCGTGGTTACTGCCTCAGTAGACAATGTATCTTTTAAACAACCCATCAAACTGGGTGATGTAATTACCATTGAAGCAAAAGTAACACGTGCGTTCCATACCTCAGTAGAGGTGAGATTGGATGTCTGGGCAGAAAATATTCCTTCCGGAGCACGTGTCAAATCAAATGAAGCATATTATACGTTTGTGGCCATCGATCAGAGTGGCAGGACGATCCCTGTTCCTGAAATATTACCAGAAACAGAAGATGAAATTGAATTATTTGCCGGTGCATTAAGAAGAAGACAGCTTCGTTTAATCTTGAGCGGTAAAATGAAAGCAAACGACGCTAAAGAGCTTAGAGCTTTGTTTTTCGAAGAATAAAATAAGATATCAATAAACTAGATAGGAACTAAAGGGAAAATATGACGACATACACCACATTAATTATTTTAAGCGGACTTGTCATATTTTCCTATTTATTTGACCTTGTTGCCAGTAAGACCAAACTTCCCTCCGTTTTACTGCTGCTATTATTGGGCATTGGTTTACGTGTCCTGGTAGATAAGCTCCATTTACACACCTTCGATTTCCTGACCATCCTGCCTACTTTAGGCACGGTAGGTTTGATTTTGATAGTTTTTGAAGGTTCCCTTGAACTTAAATATGAAAAGGAAAAAAATAAGCTGATCAAAGGGGCATTTTTTTCCGCTTTTTTTGTTTTGCTGGCCACTGTATCCGTGATCACCTTTATCATCTATCAGATCACCGGAAAAGAACTGTATGTTTGTTTCACAAATGCGATCCCCTTCAGTGTGATCAGTTCGGCTATTGCCATTCCCTCCGCAGCTGCATTAAGTAAGAAAAGCAAGGAATTCATCATTTATGAATCTTCGTTTTCAGATATTTTAAGCATTATTCTTTTCAATTTTGCCATTACGAACCCACACATTTCGCTGTCTTCTTTTGCAGGATTGGGATTGAATACACTGTTGATTATTGTCTTATCAGCGATTTCCTGCATTACTTTGCTGTACTTAATGGGAAGAATTTCGCACCACATCAAGTTCTTTCTGATCATTTCTATTCTGATCCTCGTATATGCCATCGGACAGTCTTATCATTTATCTTCACTAGTACTCATTCTGGCTTTCGGTTTGTTCTTAAACAACGCAGATACCATTAAACATGCCTATTTCAGAAGCATTTTTATTTATAAGAACTTATCAAATGACTTAACGCAGCTTTACCAGCTTTCTGCTGAAAGCGCCTTCATCATCCGTACATTTTTCTTTGTGATTTTTGGCTTTACAATGAATATCTACGCCTTGGATGACGCACCGGTAATTGCCAATGGATTGATTATTTTAGCGACCATTTTTATCATTCGCTTCGCTTATCTGAAGATTTTCAGAAGAGAAAACAGTGGCTCGGAAAGCTTTATTGCACCAAGAGGGTTAATCAGTATCCTACTGTACTTTAACCTGCCTCCAGCATTAAAAATACCAGAGGTAGGCACGGCTTTTCTGTTCCTTGTGGTACTTGGATCCAGCCTCATTATGAGTATCGGCTTACTAGCCGCAAAGAAAGTCATCCATCCTGTAGAAGATAAAGTTCATTAAACAGAACCCATTTCCAGGATCTTATCAAACTCTTCCGCTTTCAATGGCATCACTGATAAACGTCCTTGTCTAACTAATGATATGTCTTGTAAGCTTTCTTCTGCTTTGATTTGCTCTAAAGATACTGGTGTTTTTAAGGCCTCCACTGGCGCTAAATCTACTACCACCCATTTAACATCATCCGTAGTAGGGTCCTGATAAAATTCTTTTACCACTTTGGCAATTCCGACTACATTTTTACCTTCGTTACTGTGGTAAAACAGGACTAAATCACCCTCTTTCATCGCTTTCAGGTTGTTGCGCGCCTGGTAATTTCTTACGCCATCCCAGAAGGTGCGTCCATCTTTATTAAACTGATCCCAACTGTATTTAAACGGTTCACTCTTTACTAGCCAATGATTCATTTTATCTGTGTTTAAATGCGATTTAAGGCAGTTTAAGTTCATCTTTCGAACAAGCCTTTTGTCTATTTCTAATATTTCCCTCCAAAACTAACAAATCAGAACGGATTAAGAAATACATAAATAAGGAAGAACGGTTTAAATGCTGTGTAAATAACAACCAGCTGTTGAACTGTCCAATGCCGCAGCCTAATAAATAGGCCAAGCATCAACAGAAATAAAAAATTATCTCGTCATCTAAACAAATACGTGCTCTATTCAAACTCGAGATTAAGAAAGAATATGTTTAGGTAAAAAACTTTCGTAGTTGCTGAATTTCAATATATTTATAGCATGAAAAAAATGCTCTTAATCTCCTTTGCAGTATTAGGTCTTGTTGCCTGTACTAAAAAAAAGCCCTTTGAATCTGTAAAATCAGGGATGAACACCGCCAAAGTAACTGAACTGGTTGGTGAGCCCTCGCAGAAAATGCCGATGATGATTGCGGAATGGTGGGTGTACCCTGATGATAATAAAATGATTATTATGGTAAACGATACCGTATCAAAAGTGGTGATCGATTTAAAGTCAGTACAAGACAGCATGCAATCTGTAACCGGAGACTTAAAAACCCTGGAACATCAGCTGAATAACCAGATGGACAGCATGCAGATTCAGTTGGAAAATCAGCTGGATAGCTTAAAATAACGCAGAAGCTACTGCTTAAATCTTTCGAGGCCAGCAGTAGCTAATCTTTGTATACTTTTTCCTTACAAACCTGATTTAATACCTGCCTTAACTCCTCCGGTTTATGCGTACCAATCAAGAGCTTCTGATCATTGTTAAATTCCAACTGTAAACCTTTGTTTCCGGAAACATTCAATGCACGCCCATTTCCCATCAGTCCGTATCTGATTCCCCAGCCGCCATATTCCATAATTGGACTATACTTTCTGAGATAAGCTTTATTGATGCTTTCCCAAGGATAAAACCTGAATGACAAATGAAAAGGATAAAACCGAACATGAATTCCCTTATCACTAATTTGAGTCTCTAAGCGAAGGATAAAGAAGAAAATAGTGATCAATAAGGAAACCGTAACTGAGATTACTAATGCGGTATTACTCATCGGATGATCTCCAAACTGTTTCATGATAATGAGCTGTCTGAAAGCTCCCGTTAAAAAGAGCCCATTTATAATCAGAAAGATCAACCAAAGCCACCACTGCCTGAACCTTTGTTTCTCGGAAAAAATAATATCCTCCCCCATTATTTCATCTGTTATTTTGTAGGAATTAAATCTCTAAAGATTGCTTTAATTACTTTTAAGCTACAAAACAACCTTCTAATCACCAATTTAGCGATAATCATTTACAATAAGCACAAAAAAAAACAAAAGCACGACCATTTCAAATTCTATATTTGTACAAACGATTATAAAAACACTTTTCGGTAAACTACATCCACCACAAATGGAAACCATCAAGCAGATCATCACCAATATTACGCCCATTACCGAGCCCTCATTAGAGAAGTTAGCCCGCCTTTTTGTGGAAATAAAATATCCTAAAGGGCATTTATTGTTCCGTCAGCATGAAGTGGACCGTACAGTATATTTTATAAAATCGGGCATGGCCAGAGCGTATTATCGTACTGAAGAATCCGATGTCACGTTTTGGTTCGGCAAGGAAGGAAGCTCTGTTTTTTCTTACAATAGTTACATCAATCAAACGCCTGGCTATGAAAGTATTGCATTATTAGAAGATACCACGCTCTACCGCATAGACCACCACCAGTTGGAAACACTATATACCACCGATATTGCCATTGCCAACTGGGGAAGAAAACTCATAGAAAAAGAGATCATTCTGGTTGAAGAGCGTCTGATTTCCAGGTTACTGCTCAATGCCAGCGAACGTTATAAAAACCTGATGGACCATTATCCGGAACTTTTACAGCGTGTACAGCTGAATTATATCGCCTCCTATTTAGGCATTACGCCAGTTTCTTTGAGTAGAATCAGAGCGGAAATCAGGTAGTTATTGAATCTCCTTGATTTCTTATCATTTGTTTAGTCGGTTTTTATGCTCAAATGCGGAAATTTGCCTTCACATTTACCGAAGCCTGAAATTACAGTAGCCGGCAATAAACAACAATAAAATGAACTGGATATTTTTAATTCTTGGCGGTCTTTTTGAAATCGCCTTCGCTTCCTGCTTAGGAAAAATGAAAGAAACTACTGGAAACGCGACCCTGATGTGGGGTGCAGGTTTCTTAGTCTGCTTAACCATCAGTATGGGCTTATTGCTTAAAGCAACTCAGACGCTTCCTATTGGAACAGCATATGCGGTGTGGACAGGTATTGGAGCCGTAGGAACAGTATTAGTTGGGATTTTTGTGTTCCATGAACCAGCTACTTTCTGGCGAATTGTGTTCATCACCACGCTGATTTGTTCTATTATCGGATTAAAAGCAGTTTCTTCTCACTAAGCAACTAAAAAAGATAATTATAAAAAAGGAGGCTCTGGCCTCCTTTTTTCATATCTATAAAATTCTTAATCTCTGTTTAATAGGCTGATTAAAGCATTTGCGTCGCCACTAATGCAGCATTTTAAACAGTAATTCTTTCAATAATTCCCCATCCGTAATGTTCCCAGTACTATCTACGCCTTTACTTTTAAGATCGTATTCTCTCAGCAGGCTGATGATATCGAAGGTTTTATTCAGGTTATAACTGCGTGATGCCGTTTCGTAATCCTTGATAAAGTAAGGATTTACCCCCAGTTCTTTTGCTGCTTCTGCTTTATTTGGCAGGTAATGATACTTGAGAATTTTTGAAAAATAGGCATTCAGGTTGGCCATCACCATCACCATTGGATTCGCTTTAGGATTGTCGGCAAAATAATTAATGATCTGGTTGCACTTCAGTACATTCCTTATGGCCAATGCCTTTTGCAGCTCAAATACATTATATTCTTTACTGATCCCTATATTTCGTTGAATCAGGTCGGTATCTATCGTCACTTCTTTTCCAATATTGAGCAGCAGTTTTTCCACTTCATTGGCAATCTTTGAAAGATCAGCACCTAAATACTCTGCCATCAGTGCGGAAGCCTGAGGAGCAATCTTATAGCCTTTCTCTTTCACAAAATCCTCGATCCAAGCCGCCAATTTATAATCGCGCACTAGATCCGATTGAAAAATCACCCCATTTTTGTCAATGGACTTATAGATTTTCTTTCGTTTATCAAAATTGGCGTATTTGTATCCCAGCACCAGAATAGTACTTGGAAGCGGTTTCTCAAAATAGCTTTGTACAAACTCTGCTTCCTTGCTGCTTCCCTCCGCTTCCTTGGCCCATTTAAGGTCCTGCGCTTCCTTCACAACTATCAATTGATAGTCTGACATCATTGGGTAGCGTTTCGCCGCATTCATGATGGTAGCCATGTCTGTATCCTTCCCATATAAAACGGTCTGGTTGAATCCTTTTTCCATATCGGTCAACACATTTTCTTCCATATAATGGATAATCTGGTCGATATAATAAGGCTCTTCACCGTGTAGCAGGTAAACAGGCTTAAACTTTCTGGCTTTAATGTCTTTGATTATATTGGCAACACTCATATATTTATCCAAATGTAACGGCTAAAAACTAATTATTAAAGGTTATTTTTGCACAAATGGCATTTAACCCTACAGCGCTGAACCTTCCACAGTATCCTTTTAAAATTACAATGAAGGATAACAAGCACTTTATTTTCGACGAAGTACGTAAGAAACACCTGGTTCTGACTCCAGAAGAATGGGTGAGGCAGCATTTCATTCAGTATCTTATCTTAATCAAAAAATTCCCCAGAACACTGATCCAGATCGAAGGGGGGCTAAACCTCAACCAACTCAGGAAAAGAAGTGACATTGTTATTTTTAACACTTCCGGTGAGCGAATTATGGTGATTGAATGTAAAGCTCCTGCAATACACATTACCCAGGCAGTTTTTGACCAGGCCTCCCGATACAATTCTGTTCATAAAGCCAAATGGCTGGTCGTGACCAATGGCTTAAAACATTGCTATGCAGTGATCGATCATCTGGCAGAAAGCTTCCGGTTTATTGAGGAATTACCCGAATATCAACAGCTATAGGAAGAAAACATACTGATCATTCAAAAAACAAGCTAATCCTGAAAAAAACAGGGAGTAAATGATATTAGTATTACCTTTGCGTCATGACTGTTTCCGACTTAGAAGACTATTTTTCTGGTATTAATTTACCGCAAACCCTGGAACTCTATCCAGGAACTATATTGACTGACGTCCCTCACTGTGTAGACACCCATCTCAATGTGTTAAAAATCTATGGTAATGTTAGGCCATACGAATGTTTCTACGACCGGTTGATCAAAATCAAAGAAATGGTAGAACAGGAACAAGAAAACTCAGAAGAATAAAAATCAAGAACAAAAAATGGCAAAAACATCAACATGATATAAATGAAAAAGACAACCTGATGAGGGTTGTCTTTTTCATTTATATCAAAGGCAGCATTAATGATTACCCTAAAGATTCAATTTGTCCTAAAATAGTATTGATTTTAGATTCTGCATCTGCTTTTTTATTGCGTTCATTCTGAATGATCTCAGGTTTTGCATTTTGAACAAAACGTTCGTTGCTCAACTTCGCATCTACTGACTTCATGAAGCCTTGAAGATAAGTCAATTCAGCATTTAAACGTTCTTTTTCTGCTTCTACATCAATCGTTTCATTCAGTTGAATAAAGAATTCATCTTTTCCAACCATGAAACTCACAGCACCAGCGATTTTATCGGTTACAAAAGTTATTTCATCAACATTTACAACCTTAGAAATCACGTTGAACCACTTTTCATAATCCAATCCAGAGTTCACCTTAATACTTAAAGGCAAAGCATCTTTTGGAGAAATCTGCTTCGTGTTACGTACATTTCTGATCTCTGCAATCAATCCTTTTACGATCTCTACATCCTTCAATAATGGCGCATCAATTGAACCTACAACAGGATATGAAGCTACAATACAGCAATCCATCTCTCCTCTTGCACTGAACAACTCATCATGCCACAGCTCTTCCGTAAGGAAAGGCATATATGGATGTAAAAGTGTCAGAATCTTCTCAAAGAAACCGATGGTGAACTTTAACGTTTCTGCATCAATTGGATGCTGATAAGCAGGTTTCACCATTTCCAGGTACCATGCACAGAAATCATCCCATACTAGTTTATAAGAAGTCATTAATGCTTCTGATAAACGGTACTGTTTAAAGTTATCTTCAATTTCTACTAAAGCTTCATTGAAACGGTTTTCAAACCATGAAATCGCCTGTTGGTTTGGATTTGGCAGCGTATAATCTACTTCCCATCCCTTTACCAAACGGAACGCATTCCAGATCTTATTGGCAAAATTCCTTCCTTGCTCGCAATAGCTCTCATCAAACATCAAATCATTTCCTGCAGGAGAGCATAGCAGCATTCCTACACGAACTCCATCAGCACCATATTTTTCAATCAGGCCGATTGGATCAGGAGAATTCCCTAATGATTTAGACATTTTACGTCCTTGTTTATCTCTAACAATACCTGTTAAATAAACATTAGTGAATGGCTTCTGACCACGGAATTCATGTCCGGCCATGATCATTCTTGCGACCCAGAAGAATAAAATCTCAGGAGCAGTCACCAAATCGTTGGTCGGATAATAATAACTAATCTCTTTATTGTCTGGGTTTTTAAAGCCATCAAACACAGAAATAGGCCATAACCAGGCAGAGAACCAGGTATCCATTACATCAGGATCTTGGTTTACAAATGGAGCCAGCTGGTTTTTGAAACCATTTGCTTCTTCTTCCGTAAACGCACCATCAATATCTTTTAGCTTTAAAAGCTCTGTTAAAGCTTCTTCTTTAGTTTTTGCAACTACCCAGTTACCCTGGTTGTCGTACCAGGCCGGGATTTGTTGTCCCCACCACAACTGGCGACTGATATTCCAGTCACGGATGTTTTCCATCCAATGGCGGTAAGTATTCTGGAATTTTTCTGGAATCAGCTTCACATCCCCATTCAATACATCTTCCAATGCTGGCTTCGCCATTTCGTCCATTTTACAGAACCACTGCATAGAAAGTTTAGGCTCAATAGCCGCATCTGTACGCTCAGAGAAACCTACTTGTGACTTGTAGTCTTCGACCTTGTCCAGGTGTCCAGCCTCATCCAATAATTTGGCAATCTTTTTTCTGGCGATGAAACGATCTTCGCCAACAAGAATCTGTGCCAGCTCATTTAGCGTACCATCTTCATTTAAGATGTCAATTACCGGTAATTTATGTCTCAATCCTAACTCATAATCGTTCAGATCATGCGCCGGAGTAACTTTTAAACAACCTGTTCCAAAGTCCATCGTTACATAATCATCCTCAATTACAGGAATCTCACGATTGATTAAAGGAACAAATACTTTCTTCCCTTTCAGGTGCGCATAACGCTCATCATTTGGATTCACACAGATTGCTGCATCCGCCATGATGGTTTCCGGACGTGTAGTCGCAATGGTCAGGAACTCCTGATCATTACTTCCCGCAACTGTATACCTGATATAATATAATTTTTGATTTACCTCTTTACGGATCACTTCCTCATCAGAAACAGAAGTCTTTCCTGCCGGATCCCAGTTCACCATCCTTACCCCACGGTAAATTCTTCCCTTTTTGTATAAATGGATAAAACAATCGATTACCGCAGCAGACATGTCGTCTTCCATGGTAAAACGGGTACGCTCCCAATCGCAGCTGGCACCTAGTTTCTTCAATTGCTCCAGAATAATACCTCCGTATTTTTCCTTCCACTCCCAGGCATATTTCAGGAATTCTTCCCTTGTCAGGTCTTTCTTGTCAATACCACGCTCTTTTAACATCGCCACGACTTTCGCCTCTGTCGCAATAGAAGCATGGTCAGTACCAGGTACCCAACACGCATTCTTACCCTGCATCCTCGCCTTACGAATCAATACATCCTGAATCGTATTGTTCAACATGTGTCCCATGTGCAATACGCCCGTGACGTTTGGTGGTGGAATTACTATTGTATATGGCTCGCGTTCATCCGGTTCAGAATGGAAAAAGTTCTTTGACATCCAGTAGCTGTACCATTTATCTTCGGTCGCTGCTGGGTCGTATTTTGTGGAAATGCTCATTATTACGAAAAAGTATCTGTTGAAATGCAAAAATAGCTTTTTAATTCATAAAGAGAAAAATTCGGGTTACTACTCGCGGACTCAAATCTTTTGCTGAAGGACAAAAGATTTACAGGTCAGCTCTTAGCAATCCCTCATTTTTAATTAAGCGGCCACTCAAAGCGTTACAAGAAACGCAAAGCTTATTGATTAAGTAGCCTTTTTAACCTTAAAAGGCAACATTTGAACAACACGCAGCCTGCATTCCAGTCCTCCAGAAACCTTAATTAAAAAAAGCGGGTTGTGCTTTGAGGGCCTGTAAAATCTTTCTTTCAAAAGATTTTGAGACCGAAAAGTACAACCCGCTTTTTTAACAGTATTAATTTACTAACTGCTTATTTTTTAAGATGCTGCATAAAGTAATCTGTTACTTTCTGATAAAGGTGAACACGGTCCTTGCCAATCACATTGTGCTCATGACCAGGATAGATCATATAATCCAGCTGAATATTTTTATCCACCGCATGTTTAATAAAATCAACGGTATGCTGTTGTACAACTACAGGATCCTGTACACCGTG
This sequence comes from Pedobacter polysacchareus, assembly GCF_019802255.1. Classification (GTDB taxonomy): domain Bacteria; phylum Bacteroidota; class Bacteroidia; order Sphingobacteriales; family Sphingobacteriaceae; genus Pedobacter; species Pedobacter polysacchareus. Next base: position 282,465 of record NZ_JAHYSS010000007.1, read on the forward strand.
AATCAATAACAATTTACCCTTCAGGCTGCCTACGTGGTCAGATAGATTGGTTTCCGCATAACCTTCAGGATTCTCTTTAGGTGTATCCATATAACGTTCGGTGTACATGATTTCGTAGAAATTCCAGTTAATAACCGGACCACCAGCAACCGCAGCTTTGAATAAACCTGGTTCTTTTAGCATCACATTTACAGTACTAAAACCGCCAAAGCTCCAGCCAAATAAGCCCATATTATTAGAATCAACATAAGATAATGACTTCAGATAACCTACAGCTTTCTTCATATCTTCCAACTGAACGGCACCAGCATGTCTGAACATCGACTGCTCAAAAGCTTTTCCTCTGTTGTCACTGCCACGAGTATCCATAGTCAACACTACAAAACCTTGCTGTGCCATATATCTGAACCAGTAATCACCAGCACCAGCGTTCCAGCTATTGGTAATCAATTGCGCGTGCGGACCTCCATACCAGTAAACAATCACCGGATATTTTTTTGTACTGTCAAAGTTTAACGGTTTGTATAGGCTGCAATATAGGTCATCACCTGTATCACTTTTAATCGTAAAGATCGATGAGTTTTCAGTGGCATACTGAGCAAGCGGGTTCGCTGCTTTCAACAATACCTTAGTTTTTGCAGTAGCTACTTCTACCAGTTGAATCACTTTCGGCACCTCAGGACTACTGTAATTATCAATCACTGTATTTCCTGTGCTGCTGATTTGCGTGTTATGGACTGCTAAACCTTGTGTAATCCGCTTAGATTTTGCCGATTTTAAATCCAATAAATATAGATTTCTTGTAATTGGAGATTCTGCAGTAGATACATAAAACAGCTGATCGCCTTTAGGGTTAAAGCCTTTCACCTCTGTCACTTCCCAATTGCCTTTTGTCAATTGCTTCAGAACTTTTCCTTTTAGATCATATAAATACAAATGATTCCACCCATCACGGTTACTTTGCCAAATAAATTTAGAAGGATCTGTTTTAAGGAATAACATAGGCACTAATGGCTCTACATATTTTTCATCTTTCTCTTCGAAGATGGTTTTAATGAAATCACCTGTTACTGCATCATATTGATTAAGTTTCATGTGGTTTTGCTCAGGGTTCAACACTGCGATAAATACTGATTTATCATCAGGGCTCCAGGCGATATTGGTCAGGTATTGTTCTACCGGTTCGCCAGTTTTTAGGTATACCAATGCTTTTGTAGCTGGATTATATATACCTACCGTTACATGGTGACTTTTGTCGCCTGCCATCGGGTATTTAATATTGACATTTTTTGCCGGACGGGTTGTCCAGTCTGAGATTGGATAATCTGTAACCATACTCTGGTCCATTCTGTAGAAAGCCAGCAGTTTACCACTGTTACTCCAGAAAATCCCTTTTGAAATTCCAAATTCTTCCCTATGAACAGAAGAAGCATACACGATATCTGCAGTTCCGTCTGTTGTTACTTGCTCAGCAGTAGTTCCATTAGCAACAAAAAGATTGAATTTATCCAGGTAAGCCACATAGCCGGCCTTACTTTCTTCGACATTTGTTTTACCAGCAAGTTCTGCGCTTAACAATGTTTTAAAAGTGTTATTAGCAGGATTAAAGGCCAGTTTAGCACCTTTAACATACATAATCCAATCCGCCCCTTGATTAAATTGAATCACTGGCATCGCGGTTAGCGTATCCTGCTGAACTGCGCGAAGCTTTTGATTGAGCTGTCCGAGTGAAAGAAGCGCTTGCTCTTCTTTTGCTTTAAAGTTTCCCGACATCCATACCGGGCCATTGGCCTGACGTTTAGCATATACATAGTTCTCTGTTCCGTAGATGAACTGCAGCTGTGATAAATTTTCAGGTGCAAGAGTGGTACGGGCATTACTCATTGCATCCTGCATGGTCAGCATTTTATTCTGGGCAACCCCATAAAATGAAAGGGCCACCAACTGACATAGTAAGATAAATTTCTTCATTGTTTTCTAATTGATGGCCCAAATGTAACAATTAACCAGGTATCCCTGGTAAACTGCAACAACATTGCAACGTAAGCTATTTTATTTCGAAACCATACACATTACCTGCAAAATCTGCCAGAAAAAGCTGTTTTCCATTGAGTGTAGGATCGGCAAATACTGGTGCCCCCAGGTTTAATTTTTGTAATACTTCTCCTGAGTTCTCATTGATCACATATAAGTGACCATCAGAAGCGGCAAACAACAAATCTTTTCCATATTTAACTACGGTACTTTCTACAGTGGCGGCTCCAGGGCCAGTATAAGGTGCTGAATAAACCAAAGCATCACCGGTAGGCCTATTCCATACTTCTTTTAATGTTTTCAAATTGTAAGCAACAACACCATTTGTAGAAGTTGGCATAATCAAATGCTGATCTGTGATTAAAGGAGTTGCCATTACTTTAAAGTCGTAGGTCCCCTCAATCTTATCTATGTTTTTTCCTGTTAAAGGATCCAGGATAAATATGGCATTCAAGCCTGTAATGTATACTTTACCTCCTTTATACATTCCTGTGCTACTTCTAAAACGAAGACCTTCATCACTTCTTTTCCAAAGCAATTTCCCCGTTTTACGGTCATGGCCAAATAAGCTTTGCCAGTTACTTCCAGTGATCAAAACCTCTCCGGCCATTGTCATTTTTTCGGGTGTTCCTTCCCCGCCATTCCAATCTTTATTGATCCAGATTGTTTTTCCGGTAGCCACTTCTAAAGCCTGCAAATAAGCCCCTGAACCAGTATAGTAAATACCTTTGTCGGCAATACCACCAGATATATAACCAGGAAGAGTTTTCATTCCCAAGTCCTTTTTCCAGATCAATCCTCCATTATCAGGTTTTAAGGCATAGGTAAATCCTTCCATATCTGTTCCTAAAATTATCCCTTTTTCATAGGCAAGCGCATGTTTTATAGAATTACGCGTTTTATAATGCCATAGGATTTTGCCTGTTACCGGATCTAAAGCGGTGATGCCACATTGCAGGTTATTTGCATCATCAATAGTGGCGACAAATAATTTACCTTCGGCAAGCAAAGGACTGCCTTTCCATATATTCCCTTTGATATTGTTTACCCATTTCAAGGCTAAAGCAGTCGCTTTTCCCTGACCAAATTCTGTATTTCCTGTTAGAGCAGCAGACTGTAATCCTGAGTTTGCAGACATCGCGGTACTTGCATTTACCGGTAAAATAAAAGCTTGTTTTTCGATATGCACCCTGCCGCCATCGTAAGTCACTTCGGTTTGAATCGTATAAGACTTCCCTTTAATCATTTTTGCAGCAGGCACCTTTCCATACCAGCTCCAATCTGTGTTTGCAGTTAAAGCTGCGACTGCAATCTGATTTCCTTTTTCATCATAGATAATACTTTTGGCAGATTTCACCGCATTTTCAGTATCGTAAATGTTCGCAGAAATCATCAAATTACCATCTTTCACCAATACCATATCTGAACCATTAGGGCTGTTTACCACCAAATGATCCTGTAAATAAGTGTAATGAGGCTTGATTTCTTTTACTCCATTCTTATCAATCTCTATGGATAAAAACTGTCCCGCGGAGTTGTCTATTCCTCCCATACTTGGCGCGGCAGAAGACACATATTGAATCCCGGTTTGATCACTTTTCCTCACAAAATTATTGTGCCAGTGACCGTAAACCCAGGCTTTCAAATTGTTTTCATTCAGGTTGATAGAGTCATTTTTCCCTTTCAATACAAACTGATCATTATAGGTCAACAAATCATGGTTAAAAATGATCACCGGTTTATTTTTATCAGTGGCAGCAAGGTCGTTTTTCATCCAGCTGATCACCTCATCAACCGTATAAGAAGGCTGCACGTCGCCGGAGCGCATTGGCGTCACAATAAAATGTGCCGGACCAGCATCGAAGGAATAATAAACCGGACCAAAAAGACTTTCAAAAAGTTCTTCGCCGTAGGCACCTTTTACCAGGTCATGGTTTCCAATACAGTAAAAGATCTGTTTTCCCAAAGCTTCTGGAGTTACCTGGTTTGCATGAAAATTAAGGCCTTTTTCATAACATATATCTCCCGTATGCACGATAAAGCTAACATCCTGATTTTTCGAGAAGTTTTTCAGATTGGTAATCCAGTCGTTGTATTTGTCGGTTTCTGTATCGGTAATTTGCAGCATCTTCACCGAAGAACCTGCACTGGTAGGGTCTGGAAGCAGACCGAAGTTATAAGCTGCTACCTTTTCTTCTATTTTAAGGTAATGTTTTGCGCTCAGTTTATACCCGGCAGGAACGGTGACAAATATAAACCGGTTTTTTGCATGTCCTGGTAAAGAAAAATTGCCGTTCATATCTGTTTTTAAGACATTTTGTCCATCCGATACGGAAACACCTTTCATACCTTTTTCGCCTGCATCCCAGGTTTTATTCTTATTCTCATCCAGGAAAACCTTCCCTTTATATTGTGCTCCCGAGGCATTGGCCAGGAGTGCAAAAGCTACTGTAAAAATTAATCTCATTAGGGTTTCATTTAGTGTTTATGGTAATTGTGTGTGGTTCATTAATTAATCAATTGATCATATCTTATATGACCCGGTCAATTGCTGGTTTATCTAGACCTCATACATATATCATGATATCAATATATTATTATATCTATATTCACTTGATACCACATTAAAAAAGCAGCAGGTATTTAAACCTGCTGCTGTATAGGGGCATTAAATAACAGGTCTAAAACACCTTTTTCTACTTAATTTACCAGCCAAAAACTTGTTTGAGCTGAGGGTTAGCGACCACTTCTCCTACTGGGATTGGTCGGTAATAATATTTCGGGCTAATAAAATTCCTTGGTTGATCTCTGTCTCTGGTAAAGGCAATAAAGCCATAATTACCATTGCTCAGGTAGAAATTCTGATCTTTTCCAGCTTTATCTTTCAGGTAAAATTTAGACAATTTTGCTCTTTCTTCCGCAGGAATACTAGCAATCGAAGATTCATCATCAGGATTAGGCAGAATGGCAATATCAGGTTTCCCGTCGCCGGTAACATCCATGGCACCCAATGCAGGAACATACATTCCCTGCTGACTGTCCTGAAATAAATTACCCGATTTCCAACGCATTAAATCACTAAAACGGAAGCCTTCACAAGCAGTCTCTACCCTTCTTTCCCGACGTATTTCCAGCAATACCGCGCTGCTTACATTTGGATACATTGCAGCCAGAACAGGATCTACAGCTACCCCCATATTCAAAGGGGGCATTTGTACACGGCTGCGCAATCGGTTAATAGTCTGATCAAGATCTCCCTGACTGATACTTCCTAATTCCGCTTTTGCTTCTGCATTGATCAGCAATATCTCCGCATACCTAAAAACTGGCAATCCAGTATAATTTGCCTGCCATCCTTGTCTGAGTGCCGGATCACGAGGGTAAAACTTGATTTGATTGTATCCACCTAAGGTTGCTTTGATCACATAAGGCTCATTAAGTGTATTGAATCCTCTGAATGCAGGGTTAATAATCGTTTCCGCCATCCTCGGATCACGGTCCTTAAATACTTCCGTATAAACCTTGGTATGATACCCCGGACTGGAAGTAAAAGGAGTTCCATCTGTTTTCAAATAGGTATCTGCAAGACTTCTGCTCAGCGACCAGGTATAATCAAGAACGGTATGGGTATTATTTCCTACCCCCAATTCTCTGTTATAATCTGCCCACATGATCATTTCTTTGTTGCCGGATAGTGTAGGGCTTGAAAATAGGGACCTATAATCTGCCGCACCATTTCCAGTACTCACCAATTCAAAACCACCTTCTTTCATGATTTTGTCGGAAGCCGATACTGCAATATTTAAAAAACGCTGATAATCGCTGGTCAATCCAAGTTCATCATGATACTTTCTGAATGTTCCTTCATGTAAAGCAAAACGAGACAATAAAGCCAGTGCCGTCCATTTTGTGACCCTGGTTTTCGTATCTTTTCCTTTTGCATCAATTTTGATATTCGTTGCTGCATAATTCAGATCGTTCAATACAGAATCCACCACCAATGCTCTTGGGTCTTGTCCTTTGTACAATTCAGGATCATTTTCAGACAAAACATGGCCATACCAAGGTACATTACTATACTTTTTTATTTTATCGAAGTAAAACATTGCGCGAAAAAAGCGTGCAATCCCCACATAATGTTTGATCAATACTGGATCACCTTTAGCCTGACCAATATGATCCAGCATAAAATTAACTCTTCTTAAATCTTCCCAATCGTCTTTTCCCCAACCGCCCACATTGGCGGCAGATAATCCTCCTCGGACTAATAAATCGACCTCTCCATTGGCATTATAATTTGAGATATTGTCTGAATTAATATCAGAATAACTTGGTTCAATCTGTTGGTAAAAACCATTGCTATAAGTTTCTAAATCTGCTGGTGATTGAAAGAATACACCTTCAGTAATTTCGGTTTGCGGGTTTCTCTGCAGGAAATCTTTCTTGCAGGCCGTCATCCCTATCGTCGTCAATCCTAATGCAAGGATATAAGTTGTTTTTAGTTTCATGAGGTCTTGCGTTAAAAATTAAGGTTTAAACCAAGGGAGTATGTTTTTTGGAAAGGATAGATTTTTCCGTCCAATCCTTCAGGGTCTAACCTGGCTTTGATGTGTGAAACATCAAATAGGTTTTCTGCACTGAAGTACACCCTAAGCTTGTCCATCTTCATTTTTGTCGTTAAAGATTTAGGAAGCGTATAACCAAGCGTTAGATTTTTCAACCTCAGGTAAGAAGCATCCTGCAGGTATCTTGTTTGTGGATTTCCCAATTCTGACTCATCTTCCGCGATATAAGCTTTTACGCGCGGGAAATAGGCATTTGGAGTTTCCGGAGTCCAGTGATCCAGGTTGTGTGCCTGCACATTGGTCCATGGCTGCGCGTACACACCCCAGAAATAATGGTTACTTGCATTAGGATACCAGTCTCTTTTACCGACACCCTGGAAGAACATCCGGATATCAAAACCTTTCCATCCTGCACCCAGATCTATTCCATATTGGTATCTGGCCGTGGTATTTCCAATAATTTTTTGATCTCCATGGTTCGCAAGTGTATTGTCACCTTTGTCGATTTTACCATCACCATTCAGGTCTTTAAACTTTAAATCACCTACATCAAACAGGTATCCGGTATCATCAGCACCTACTGCACTTTGGTTGGCATGGTTCGCAATTTCTTCTTTAGATTGGAAAAACCCTTCTGTTTCCAGTCCCCAGATTTCTCCGAGTTCTTTACCTACATAGTATCTTTCGTTACCAAATTCATCTCTACCAATCTGTCCGCTAGGGTTGTCAAACTTGGTAATAAAACTACGGCTATCGCCGACATTAAAGCCAATGTTATAGTACAGCTGGCTGTTGTTGACCATAAAACCATCTTTCCATCCGATTCTCAATTCCCATCCTTTAGTTTTCAAATCAGCCGCATTTACTTTGGGTTCTACGGTTCCAAAAGGACCAGGCAAGACCTTACCTTTGGTTAGCATTCCTTTGGTATACCTGGTATAACGATCAAAATTCAGGTCTAATCTGTTTTTAAGCAAGCTCACATCCACACCAAAGTTCAGGGTAGAAATCCTTTCCCAGGTTAAACTATTGGCTACTGCCCCTGGAGGATTTACGGTAGTCGGTTTACTTCCGTCCAGAATCTGCCCGATAGGACCTGGTTTCATAGTTGGGATGTAATAATAAGCGCTCACATCCTGATTACCCAATGCACCGTATGAAGCGCGGAATTTCAGCAAGTCGATTTTTAGCTTTTCCGCCACCGGTTTAAAGAATTTTTCATTGCTGGCTACCCATGCCACAGAGGCAGAAGGGAAAAAGCCCCATCGATCATCAGCAGGAAAACGGGAAGTACCGTCATAACGGCCATTTAATTCCACAATATACTTGTTGTCGAAAATATAGTTGAAGCGATAGAACCAACCTCTAACCGCCCAATCTTCAATACTTTCTTCTGCTTCAAATGCCCCGGTTGCCAGGTTAATGGAAGGCAAGGTGGCACTGATTAAACCTTTTCGAGATACCGAACTGTAGTTCCAGTTTCTGGTTTCCTGATTAAAACCAGCAAGAACCTGCAGGTAATGTTTTTCATTAAAAGTTTTATGGAAATCGGTATAGATATTGTAAATATTGTGTCTGATGTGCCTATCTACATTCCTTGCCGATCCTGCTGGATCGCCGCTATAACTAATCGCCGAATTTGGTCCTGTTTTATAAGGAATAGGGAGGTCATAGGATCTTCCAGCACTATCTATTTTTCTAACTGTTGCATCTGCTTTTAACTCCCAGATGTCTTTCAGCAGGGAAGCTTTTGCGGTAAAAGTGGTCTGAAAGCTATTTCCTCTGGTTACTCTGCGACCGCCACTTTGCATTTTCCCCAATAAAGCGGCTCCGGTAGAAGTCCAGCTGCCGTCCGGATTGGTAGGCACATCCAGCGAACTTTGTCTGTTTACATTGTGAAAGAATCCCTCCCCATTATAGGAAGGCTCATCATAGGTACTGGTCATAAAGGAAGTATTATTTCCTATGGTCAGCCATTTCGATAAATTGTAATCTGCTTTAGCGCGAAGGTTGTAACGATCGTAAGTATCGTTTCCATACTTAAACATCCCTTCGTTTCTAAAATATTCTGTCGACATATAATAGCTTAGTTTATCATCTTTTTTCGAGATGTTCACATTGGCATTATAAGTCGGCGCAGATTGATGATAAACTTCGTCCATCCAGTTTGTACTGCCATAATACATCCAGGCATTTTTATCTGTTGGGGAAACAATAACTGATGGTAAAGAAGGATCTGCAGCAAGTTTCCTGGCATACTCCCTATCGCTTTCCGGGAATAAGTTATACAAAGGATAAGCGGCATCATGTTTATACTCCATTACGGTCAACGGATCAGTCACCACTTCCGGTACTTTGCCTAGTTGTCTGATGGCATAATACGTATTAGCGCTAATCTTCAAATCGGTACTCTGTGCTGATTTAGTCGTAATTAAGATCACGCCGAAAGCACCTCTTGCACCATAGATCGCTGCCGATGCCGCATCTTTCAATACCGTTACATTCTCAATGTCTGCAGGATTTAAAGCCATCAGTTCCTCATTCGTAAAAGGTACGTTATCCACTAAAATATAGGGAGAACCACCATTTAGGGAAGTAAAACCACGGATGTTAAATTTAGGCGCTTTGTTCACCTGTCCGCTGGAAATGGTGATGTTCAGATTGGGAATTAATCCCTGCAAACCTGCACCAACACTGGTAATCGGCCTATTGGCGATTTCCTTACCCGAAACTCCGTCTACCGCACCACTCAGATTTACTTTTTTCTGTGTACCATAACCAACTACAACTACCTCATTCAGGAATTTCTGGTCGTCTTGTAAAATCACATTGATCTGTTTACGCGTCCCAATCACGATTTTTTGCTCGGTCAGACCAACATAGCTGAACACCAATACATCTGCCGGTGAACCTGCTTCAATCTGGTAGTTACCATTTACATCAGTGGTCGCCGTTTTTGGCGTTCCCATGATGCGAACTGAAACTCCTGGAATAGGCAACCCCTTTTCGTCGGTCACCATCCCCTTGATCAAAATTGCTTCATTTACCCAGGATAAAACTGGCAAGGCATCCTGATCACGTCTTCTAAAGATCACGACATTATTTTCGGACTCCCGATAAGAAAAAGGAGTGCCATGTAACAGCTCCAGCAATACCTCATTTAAGGGCTTACCGGATACATCCATCATGATTCCTTTCACTTTTCTCAGCTCATTATTATTGTAAGAAAAATCCAGATTGCTGCTTTTGCTGATTTTTTCTATTGCTTTTTCTAAGGATTCGCCTTTTAGGTGAACACTCACCTTAACATTTTTTAGCCGCTGACTAAATACCGTTTCCGCAAATAAGGTTCCGGCGGTAGTCAGCAATGTGGCAAACACTATTAATCCTACTCTCATCATCTTAAGAATTAGTGTAGTAATGTTTTTTTTCATATTTTTATTCGTTTTAAAATTTCATTGAAACATAGCACGGCCATCTGGAGAATTTTTCGAAGAGTTACCCAAATGCTGTACTTTCTGATCAGTATCTGCTCTAACAGATACTGATCTTCTTTTTTTAATACTATTGACCGATTAGTTACATCCACTACCTGTTATAAGCACCTCCTTTTCTTTATTAATTTGGTAAGTAATTCCTTGTATTTCCTTGATGAGGTCTAATACCTCGGTTAAGCTTTGATGGGTGTTAAAGCGAATGCTGTTCTGACAATTTTTGAATTTCTGCTGATCATATTTGATCTTTACCTGATAAGTGTTTTCTATGGCAAGCACGAGGTCTTCAAAATAAGCGGCATTCAGGATCACATTGCCATCATGCCATGCCATGCGCTCAGTTGCTTTTACTTTTAATACTTTCGGTTTCCGGTGATCTGTGTTGTAAACCACCTCTTCATTTTTGATTAGCACACTGGTTTGATCGTGTTCATCTGTTACAGCCACCTTCCCGGTGACTACGGCCACACTTCTTGTAGACAATGCCTGATAAGATTTTACCACGAATGAGGTTCCCAGCACATTGGTCTTAATTCCTGAAGCTTCTACTACAAAAGGAACCTTTTCATCATGAACGATGTTAAAAAACCCCTCTCCATCTACCAGATAGACCAATCTTTTCTTTCCGAATTTTTTAGGGTATTTAAAAGTACTGGCAGAATTTAACCATACCGTAGAGCCATCTGGCAAGACCAATTGTCGGGTCTCTCCTTTTGGAACGGTTACCGTGATGTAATTGTTATTATTGGAATAGAAAAATAGCAAGCCTGCTGAAAGCATTAGGAAACTAATTGCTGCAGCCATACTCAGCATTGCTTTCTTTCTTTTCAGCCTGACGCTATGCTGCTGTTGCTGCTGGATTTGTTTGGTAGCCTGTAAACGTCCCAGGATTTCCTGACGTATGGCCTCTTTATCATTTTCACCCTTAAATACACCGGAAGGATCATTGATTCCGAATTCTTTATACAGGTCGTTTTTGTCTTTTTCGTTCATATACTAAATACATAACGAACGAGGTAGAAAGAGGTACTAGGAGAAAATTATTTTTTTTGAAAATAGGCAGCAGCTCTATTCTATCCTATCCTACAGCTGCTGCCTATTGTTTAATTTTTTTGACCGGTAAAAGTGGTCACACTCTGAGCAGGAACACTGATCGTAAAACTGCCATCTGCAGCTGCACTTAAAGTACTTCCTTGCTGCCAATGTGCCGTATTACCTCCTGAAGTCTGGAAACTCAACAATGTTCCAGCAGAAAAACCTTGTAAGCGTAAGGTGGTGCTGATCGCATCCGTACCAGGATTGATCACTACTAAACTGAATTTCCCTGTATTCGGATCTTTATAAGCAGAAACCTTTAACACAGAATTGTTTGCTACAGTACTGCCAAACCTGTAGTAACCGGCGTGGATATATCTGGAAAACTGCCCCATTACATCGTAGGTTTTTGGAAAATCCAGGGAACCATCACTGTTTGTACAGATCAGGGATTCATTGTTACGGATTGCCAGCATGCCCAGCCAATACACAAAAGCGTTGACATTACATTCTGCTAAGAACTTATGCATGCTGGTTGCCAGCTTTAGTCCACCAACAATGGTATTGTCATAGCTTCCGCTATCGTCAGAAGTTTCTGTCATCCATACCGGTTTATTTGCAGTAGCGTAATTCCAGGTCACCGGACTCTGATTTAAGCCCCGCTTTCCACCGATTAATTCTCCAACCTCTACATAACCATGTCCGGCAAGAATATCTACATTACTCCTGTCCATTCCCGAAAGAAAAGTATTCGCAGTCCCCCAGGCCGCATTTTCAGAAGAAAGGATTTTGGTGGTACTCAAACCTGCCTGATTTAGTGCCGGTCTTAAGTTATTGGTCACAAATTGTCCAAGATGTGCCGAATTCCAATAAGAAGCATCCCAGTCTGAGAACACATTTTCAGGTTCATTGGAAGGAGAAATTGCATAGAAATTAACACCTTCATTTTGGTAAGATTTCGCAAATCCAGCCAGGTACTTTGCAAAATCGCTGGAACTGGTACTGAAGTTCAATCCATTAAACCACTTTGCACTTTCTACGTTCGGATTTGTTTTCATAGACAAAGGAGGTGTCCAGGTACTGGCAAAAGTAATGGGCACCTGATAACGTTCTTTAATCTTTTTCAAAATCCATAACTGTCCTAAATGTTCCTTTTGAACTGCGGTAAGCGAAGTATAGCTCGTGCTGTTGACATCTACGTCTATATCTACCCCCGCAGGCTTGATGGTTACTACTCCCGTTTGCTTGTTAAAAGGGTAGGTATGCAGGACTTTTCCCCGCACCATGTTTAGCTGCAAACCTGAATTCCCCCATAAATAAGACATAATACTATCTCTTTTTGGAGATTCAAAAAATGGCACGATACGTCCGCCAAAAGCGCCAAACCCATCAATACGCTGATAAGTTTGCTCCCAGTTGATGGTGACCTCTGCTGCACCAGCCGCCGCTACAGCCAGCTGATTCGCTTTTAATTTTTCGGAACCTGGAACCAGGTCTTCCATTGTTTTCTTTTTACAGCTTCCGGCCAGGACGAGCGTTAACATGGCCAAAAAAGTTAATCGTAGGTTGTTGCACCTCATAATTCATTTAATTTGAGTTCACGTTGTACAAGTCATTATTGACCTGCATTTTCATTAAATAATTTAGGACATCAATTGGGGAAGCATCCGAAAATACCACTCCTTAAAAGCGCTTTTTTTGTTGTCTTTTCGTATACTAAATACATAACTAACTTAAACAAAAGGACTAGGGTAAATAAATACTTTTTTATCCAATTTTAATACAATTGGCATTTTATGCGAAGTCTTTTCAGTGCGCTGGTAATTTGATTTTTTACCGTTTGAGAAGAAATAGATAATTTTCCGGCTATCTCATTCACAGAAAGTTCTTCTTCTCTGCTCATTTGAAAAACTTTACGCATACCAACGGGCAAGTTCTGGATTTCCAGACTCAACTGGCCGGCCATCTCCTTTGTGGTGTATTGTTCAAAAAGAGAATTTTCTGTTTCTTCGGTAATCTTTAAATATTCCACATCATGTTTGATGCGTAAGGTTTGCCGGCGATGGAGATCGCTCAGCTTATTTTTTAAGATGGTATAGATAAATCCAATAAAAGTGGTCGTAATTTTTAAAGTATGGCGCTTTACCCAGATCACCATAAACAAATCATGAACCACATCTTTTGCCTCCTCTCTATTGTTCAGTTTCTTGCAGGCAATCGCGTACACCACATCCCAATAGCGTGAATAAATTTCATTAAACGCGTCATCATTGTCTTCTCTCAATAAGGCCAGCAAAGCCAGGTCTGTAAGCTGTTTCAATAAATGGAGGTCTTAGGTGGTGTTATATTTGGTGATCCAATATATAAATTAATTACAAAAGTAAAGGAATAGAAAAGTAGAGTTCCCCCCTTTATCGTTAAGTTTTTATTAAGTTCTTGTACATAAAAACAGCTGATCACTTAATTTATCAATTCTTAGCGCTTTTTATCACCTTCTTAAGGTTTAAAACTTCCATAAAATCAGCAATTTTCTTAGGTTTAAAACGAAATGACAAAAGGGACTATAAAGACAATCGGTATTGGAGTATTATTCTCCATGCTTTGGGCATCTGCCTCTGTGGCTACAAAGTTTGGTGTACGCTCTGCCCCCCCGCTGATCCTTGCCAATGTTCGCTTTTTCCTGGCAGGAATTGTTTTACTCGGCTATTGCTACGGCATCAGTAAGGATAAAATCTATCGCCTGCCTAATGCTATTGAATGGAAACAGCTGGCCATTTTTGGCTTCCTCAATACCGCGGTGTATTTAGGCCTGTACGTTTACGCCATGAAGTTTACTGCTGCCGGGATTGGCAGTTTAGCCGTATCTACTAATCCCTTACTGATTGTTTTATTTTCTTCCTGGCTGATCGGCAGAAGACCTTCAGGAGCAGAAATATTAAGTATTGTACTCGGGATGACCGGGATCGCTTTTGCTACCTACCCTTTATTAGGTAATCAAAGTACGAGTTTGATGGGCATCGGACTGCTCATGCTGAGTATGGTGGTCGTTTCTTTCGCAAGTGTCTATTATGCAAGGGTGACCTGGACCTTACCAAATCTGTTGATCAATGGATGGCAAGTTACCCTTGGCGGACTATTCTTGCTCCCTGTAACCGCTATATTTGGTGATTTTCAATCCTTTCAACCCGATGCTACCTTTTGGTATGCTGTATTGTGGCTGAGTCTTGCCGTTTCTGTAATCGGATTGATCTGCTGGTTTTTCCTGCTGAAACTGGATACAGTAAAAGCCTCTTTATGGCTATTCCTATGTCCTTTATTTGGTTTCTTTTATGCCTGGTGGCTGATGAATGAACCGATCACCTGGTATACCGTCTGCGGGACATTCCTAGTCGTACTAGGCCTATATATCGGTCAGCGTCAGCGCATTAAAAAACAAGGATAATTTCACAGCTTGCCGAAGCTTATATCATAATTTTCATAACACCACACAATAAATTGTGTTAAAATATGTTAAATAGATATAAAAACCCAAGTTATGAAAGCGATTAAGATAGTTCTATTTACAGGGGTCATTTTTAGAAAACTCGGCTTAACCAAGCTATATTACTGGTTCAATAAGTAATATTTTTAATAGATATATTATTTGTTTCCAGGGATTTGCTACATTGATCCTCCGTTAGCATAGCCTACATTTCCGTTTGGATCAAAAGGGCTGCGTCTATCTACTATTAACTAACTATTATGACTACTAAACTGAAAAGCTATTTTGCTGCTTTGGGGATCGTGGCTGCAAGCTACACTGCAAACGCGCAATCGCAGATGAAATTTATTGATCCTGCAAATATGGATCTTACCCTGAAACCAGGTGATGATTTCTACCAGTATGCCAGTGGCAACTGGATCAAAAACAACCCTGTTCCCGCTAAAGAAACACGATGGGGAAGCTTCAATGCCCTTCGCGACTTTAACATCAACGCTGTAAAAGGCTTGGTAGAAGGCGCTGCAGCCGACAAATCAGCCCCTGCTGGCTCTGTAAAAAGACGTGTAGGTGATTTTTATGCGGCGGCAATGGACAGTGTAACCATCGAAAAATTAGGCTATACACCGATAAAAGCTGACCTGGAAAAAATCAAGCAAATCAAAGATCTGCAAGGAATTTTAGATCATGCTGCTTACCTCAGAACTACCGGACTGGCTGCACCAATGTTCAGTTTTTATGTTGGCCAGGACAGAAAAAATGTAAACAAGTACATGGCACAGCTGGGCCAGGGAGGAACTACCTTACCTGACCGTGATTATTACCTGAAAGACGATAGCAGAAGTGTAAAAATCAGAGAAGCTTATGATAAGTATATGACTACCCTGTTTACTTTAACTGGAAATAGCCCTGCTGAAGCTAAGAAAAAAGCCGCTACCGTGATGGCCATTGAAAAACAATTGGCAGAAGCACAAATGGCAAGAGTGGAAATGCGTGATCCACATAAAACCTATAATAAATTTACAGTAACAGACTTTAGCAAAACTACCCCTCAATTGAACTGGGTAACGATGCTTCCTAAATTTAAAGTAACCGGTCAGGATACAATCCTGGTCTCTTCGCCGAAATTCTTTGTCAGCCTGGACGGAATGTTAAAAACGGTTCCTGTAGCCGACTGGAAAACTTACCTGGAATGGAATGTCTTGAAATCATCCGCTTCTAACCTGAGCAGCCCATTTGTAAATGCTTCCTTTGCCTTTACACAAGCACAAACTGGTCAGAAAGTACAAACCCCAAGATGGCAGCGCATGTCGCAGCTGACTGATGGTACCATTGGCGAATTACTTGGACAATTATACGTGGCGCAATATTTTAAGCCAGATGCTAAAGTCCGCATGACAGAATTAATTGCGAACCTTAGAAAAGCTTTTGAGATCAGAATCAATAACCTGGACTGGATGAGTGATGTGACCAAAGGAAAAGCATTGGAAAAATTAAACGCCTTTGTTCCTAAAATCGGTTACCCAGATAAATGGAAAGATTATGAAGGCTTAACAATCACCCGTACTACTTACCTTCAAAACTTACGTAACGCAGGTGCATGGGGATATAATGAAATGGTAACTCAACTGGGCAAACCGGTAGACCGTACCCGTTTCGGTATGACTCCTCCTACTGTGAATGCTTATTATAGTCCTACCATGAATGAAATTGTGTTCCCTGCCGGAATTCTACAATTCCCATTCTTCGATCCTAATGCTGATGATGCCGTAAACTATGGTGGTATCGGTGCAGTGATTGGTCATGAGATGTCTCATGGATTTGATGATTCCGGAAGTCAATATGACAAAGACGGAAACTTACGCAACTGGTGGACACCGGAAGACAAAGTTAAATTTGAAGCAAAAACTAAGGCTCTTGGCGAACAGTTTGATGCCTATACCGTTTTAGATACCATTCATGTAATTGGTAAACTGACTATGGGAGAAAACATCGGTGACCTTGGTGGTTTAAACGCAGCATACACTGCATTTAAAATGACCAAACAAGGGCAGTCGGAAGATAAAATTGATGGATTTACTCCTGATCAACGCTTCTTCTTATCCTGGGCTCAGGTATGGAGAGGCAATATCCTGGACGAAACTGCAGCACAGCTGATCAAAACAGATCCACACTCTCCAGGTCCATACAGAACCATCGGTGCACCAGTAAATATGGATGCCTGGTACAAAGCTTTTGATGTTAAACCTGGTGATAAATTATACAAAAAACCAGAAGACAGAATTAAGATGTGGTAATCCAAATCTGCCTTTAAGCTAAAGCGCGGCCTTCTTATTTAGGAAGGCCGCGCTTTTTTCTTATCTTGCGGTTCATCTATTAAGCTTAGGGCTCACCTCTAAAAATGAACATCATAACTTTAACTGCCGACGGCTCCAATACCTTATTTAATGAAACGATTGGCGAACATTACCACTCCAAACATGGTGCTTTACAAGAAAGTAAACATGTGTTTATTGATGCCGGATTAAAACACGTAGCTGTCAATCAACAGGAAATCTCCATCCTGGAAATTGGATTTGGTACCGGACTAAATTTTTTGCTGACACTGGAATATGCGGCAGCCAACAATTTGGAACTTAAATATACCGGATTGGAGGCTTTTCCCTTGGAATTGGAAGCCTTAAAATCCACCGGTTACCAGCACTATGTTCCTGAAAACATCTGGAATAGTCTAGAAAACAATTACTTAAACGCACTAAAAACACCAGTAATCCTATGGCCAGGCCAGGAGCTCAGCATCCCGCACATTACACTGGATCAATTTCAAAGCCCTGCTGCATTTGACCTGGTTTACTACGATGCCTTTTCCGTACAGCATCAGCCGGAAATGTGGTCCGATGAAATCATTGCACATACCTGCAGCTTCCTGAAATCAGGCGGAACATTTGTCACTTATGCCATCACAGGGAAATTAAAACGTGCCCTAAAAAGTAATGGCTTTACCATTGAAAAACTACCTGGAGCACCTGGAAAAAGAGAAATGCTGAGGGGAACCAAGCTGTAGTCCCCTGCTTTAATCAAATCCTTCCTCTTTTAAACTGATTTTCCTGCAATTAATGTCATTTTCAAGGACTCAATTTTTGATGGTACAACAATTAGCGCTGCTTTGTTGTTAAATAGATACGCCCTTTAAAATTATTAAAGACGTTCAAGAAATAATTAGAACAACAGATAGCTGGCAATGGAAAAAAGAAAATTAGGCAACTCCGATTTATTTGTATACCCGATCACTTTTGGCGGGAATGTTTTTGGCTGGACCATAGACGAGGCGAAATCCTTTGAAATATTAGATGGCTTCACCGGAGCCGGTTTCAACTTCATCGATACTGCAGATGTGTATTCCCGATGGAAGCCGGGCAACTCTGGAGGCGAATCTGAAACGATTATCGGTAACTGGATGCAGCAAAGAAAAAACCGGAATGAGGTCATCATTGCAACTAAAGTGGGCGGAGATATGGGGCATGGGAAATCTCTTTCTAAAAAAACCATTCTGGAAGGCGTAGATGCTTCCCTGAAAAGACTTAAAACAGATTATATAGACCTTTATCAAAGTCATTATGACGATCCAAATACGCCCATCGCTGAAACATTAGAAGCTTACGACGAGCTGATCAAAGTAGGAAAAATCCGTTGGATTGGCGCCTCTAACTATACTGGAGCACGTCTAAAAGAAGCACTGGAAACTGCTCAAAAATTGAGTCTACCGAAGTATCAAACCTTCCAGCCAGAGTATAATCTATATTCCCGTGAAGGATATGAAAGGGATCTAGAGCAGGTAGCCATAGACCACCAGCTCGCAGTGATCAATTATTATGCTTTAGCCAGTGGTTTCTTAACCGGAAAATATCGTACAGCAACCGACTTAAATAAAAGTCAGCGGGGTGCCGGCATTCAAAAATACCTGAACGACCGAGGTTTTAAAATACTGAAAGCACTAGATGAAGTATCCGAACAATACAATGCCACACCGGCAAGCGTGTCCTTAGCTTGGCTGATTGCCCGCCCTTCTATAACAGCTCCAATTGCTAGTGTGACGAGCCTTTCACAGTTGGAAGACCTCAAAAAAGCAGCAATGCTGAAATTGAATATGGAAGATATTGCCATCTTAGACGAGGCAAGTAATTGGCAATAATCTTCCGGTACTTGTAAAAATGATAAGACATGTTTATAAATGCCTTGCTGAATAAAATTTGGCAGGGCATTTGTCTTTATGTGTAAATTATTAAATTACGCCTGTCTAACACCTCATCAGATATGAAGAACAGTTCCAGTCAACCATTCAATACAAAATTAGCGATAGTGCTGTTCTCAATTATTTCTCTAGGATACCTGGCCATACTAGGCCGAACAATCCTTGCTCCGCTACTCACTTCATTTTTACTGGCTATTTTACTATTGCCACTGGCCAACTTTCTGGAACAGAAATGCAGACTAAAAAGAAGTATGGCCTCCATCATTTCTGTAGTCCTGATGATCGCCGTGATTTGCAGTATTTTGTTTTTCCTGGCCAACCAGCTGACAGACCTCTGGCAAGACTGGCCTTTACTGAAACAACAGGGAGAGACCTCTTTCCATGAACTACAGCATTGGATCTCTTCCAGTTTTGGCGTGAATGCCCAAAAACAGATTGAATACGTGAAAGAAGGAGCCTCAAAAGTATTGTCTACCAGTGCCGTATTTGTGGGCGCTACCCTGCTTACGCTTTCCACTTCTTTATTATTTCTCTTTTTCCTATTGCTATTTACCTTCTTCTTATTAAACTACAGAAGGGTATTGTTCAGCTTTTTAACCTCAGTATTTGAAGAACAGCATACGGAAAAAGTAAGTGAAATCGTAAGACAAATACAATACATCATCAAGAAATACATCACCGGACTCTTCCTGCAGATGTTCATCGTAACCAGTTTAATGATGCTGGTACTTTGGATATTAGGCGTGAAATATGCTGTTTTATTAGGCTTAATCACCGGAATATTTAACATCATCCCTTATATCGGGATCTTTAGCGCGCTGGTGATCAGTGTGCTGATCACTTTTGCCACTGCAGGTGCCGCCAAGGTATTACTGGTCATCATTGCCTTTATCGCTGTTCATGCCATAGATGGAAACGTGTTAATGCCATTAGTAGTAGGTTCTAAAGTAAAGATCAATGCACTTTTTGCCTTTATCGGAATTGTGGTTGGGGAAATGGTATGGGGCATCTCCGGGATGTTTTTATGTATCCCTTATCTGGCCATGCTCAAGATCATTTTCGACCGTATTGATACGCTAAAACCATGGGGAATTCTGCTTGGTGGAGAACATAAGCCGAATAAGAAAAGAAAGGTTTACCGCCTCAGTAAAAACATCAAATTAGAAGAACAAGAATAGTCATAACGTAGGACAGTTAACCATGAGAGAGAGCCGTTCACCGCATATTTTAAATACCTCTGCCAACCTTTTAGGGCTTTGTTTTATCGTACTCACATCGATTAAGGTCTCCAAAATGCAGGATGTAACTTTGATTGATGAGACTACCGCACTGGCCATTGTACTATTTATGGCCAGCTGTATGCTCTCCTTCATTTCCATGGGAAAATCCTTTGGCGATAGCCGTCGACTGGAAAAAGCGGCAGACATTATCTTCTTATCGGGTCTTGTCGTTCTTTTTTTAACCACAATGATGATTACCTTTAACGTCATTAAATAAAACACAACACAATGCCCAATCATATCGCCCCAATAACGGCTGCCGATCCGGCAACCGCATTCCAAAGGTTGTTAACCGTATTAGATACCCTCCGTACCGACTGTCCATGGGATAAAAAACAAACGATGGAAACCCTTCGTCACCTCACTATTGAAGAGACTTACGAATTATCGGATGCCATCCTGGAAGGCGACCTCGATGAAGTAAAAAAAGAACTTGGTGATGTGATGATGCACCTGGTATTTTATGCCAGAATCGCGTCCGAAACTAATGATTTTACAATTGTTGATGTACTAAACAGCGTTTGTGATAAACTGATCAATCGCCACCCGCACATTTATGGTGATGTAGAAGTGAAAGATGAACATGATGTAAAACGCAATTGGGAGCAGATTAAACTTAAAGAAGGTAACAAATCTGTGTTGGCAGGTGTTCCTGCAGGTTTACCTTCCCTGGTTAAAGCCAGTCGCATTCAGGAAAAAGCCAGAGGTGTAGGTTTCGACTGGGATGATAAAACTCAGGTATGGGAAAAAGTCGAAGAAGAACTTCAGGAGTTTAAAGACGAATACAATACTAAAGACAATGAGGCCATAGATGTAGAAAAAGCAGAAGAAGAGTTTGGAGATCTGTTATTCTCATTGATCAATTATGCGCGTTTCATTAATATCAATCCAGAAAATGCATTGGAAAAAACCAATAAGAAGTTCATCAAAAGGTTCCAGTACCTGGAAAGTAAAGCCAAAGAAAATGGTAAAGCTTTGCAAGATATGACCCTTGCCGAAATGGATGTTTATTGGAATGAAGCCAAAAAAGTTTAAACAATAAAGCCCTTAATTCAAATGAACTAAGGGCTTTATTGTTGACAGCCGATGCGCTGATCAGCTACGGATTTTAGCCGTGTTTCTTTTTCATGGTCATCTTTGCCTTCTGGCCGATACCATAATTATAATCCTTAGTATTGCTTTCTTTCTTGTCATGGAAAGCGCCGCCACCAGTAGGGGCAACATTCTTCTCTTTAACAATCCTGCTTTTATCAAGACCACCGGTTTTGGCAACTTTATCAATCACCAATCCTTCTGGTAAATCCATCACTGTTAACTTCTTACCGATAGACTGCTCAATCTTCTTCACTTCCACCAGCTCCATATCTGTCGCAAATGTAATTGCAACTACCTCTTCATCACCATTTTTCAGAATTCTGCTGAGGAAAGTTTCTTTTTGCTCAGGAACTTCGAAATGGAAGAGGAAAGGAATTCCAGAAAGATCCAGATTAGCCGTTCCTTCATTGGCAACGATTAAGATCCTGGCTTCAGGAATTTCTTTAAAATCCTCGATATGATCAAATCCATTCTCATCATCAAAGAACAAAGGATTCAATACAGATACATCACCCGGCCTTGCAGAATGCAGGCTTTTACCCAGTTTCTGAGCCGTTAAACGTGTGTTTACAAAAACAACCACCTTATCAAATACCTCATCATCTCTCAATAACATATTGAGTAAATTCACTTTGGTCTTATGATTAGGAACAGGATATAAAATCAGTTCATGAGTGCTTGCCTGATTTTCGCCTAGATCTTCCACCTCTAAAGTAGTTGGGAAATGCAGGAACTGATCAATCATATAATTCAGTTTTTCATGAACAACGGTAGTAAAGACTAAATGCTGGCATTTACCTGCACTTCTTGCCAATTCACAAACCGGAAGCTGCATCCCTTGTTTCACTATGACTTCCGCATCGTCTACGATAAACATCTGCAATTTACTCAGGTTTAAACCTAGTTTCAGATAAATAGCACGTGCTCTGGTTGGCAAAGCCACCACAATATCCACCCCATCTACCAGATCCAGTACATCCTGCTCTGTCCCTCCGTTTCCGTATAAACCCATAATACGGAGGTTTTTATTTTTATTTAATTTCTCAAATTCCTCAATCACCTCTAATACCTTTTCCTTTGAAGGAACAAGGATCAGCACTTTTGGCGCTTCATCTGTGCTGTATTTCAGGCGCATTAGAACCCCAAGCACATAGTTCGTCGTTTTTCCTGAACCTTCAGGACCAACAGCGATGATATCCTGTCCGCCAAGAATTCTTGACATTGTTTTTGCCTGAATCTCTTTCGCAGATATATATCCGGCATCAGTCATTGCCGTTACCAGTTGCTTGCTTAGTTTTAATTTCTCTAATGACACAGTTTCTCTATTAATATTATTATTCCGCAAATTTACGTAATATTTAATTGAGGACTGTAGCCTTTTATAATTCGGGAAACATTATAGTAGAAATCTCGGATTATTCTCTTTAATTTGAAGCATGAAAAACATATCCAATACCCTGAAAAGGCTCTTTTTTGTAACTGCCTTACTACTTAGCAGTACTATGATTTCCTTCGGACAGGACAGTAATTCCTATAAAACCAGTCTAAAAGAGATGATGGATGCTTCTGGCTCCGCTGCAACTTACAAAGTTGCCATTGTACAGACTATAAAAATGCTGAAATCACAAAAAAACGATGTTCCTGAATCCGTCTGGCAAGATTTTGAAGCTACTTTCCTTAAATCAGCTCAGGATGAGTTATTTGACCTGTTACTGCCAATCTATCAAAAAAACCTGACTGAAGCCGACCTAAAAGCAATCACAGCATTTTACCATACTCCTTCCGGCAAAAAACTTGCTGAAAAAACACCTTTTATCATGCAGGATTCTATGCAGGCTGGCCAGCAATGGGGAATGAAATTAGGAGAAGAATTCACCAAGAAATTACAGGAAAAAGGATATTAGGAAAAGGCTCAACTGCACAGCAAATACAGTCATTGTTACCACAACCGGTAACCCTATCCTACTGAAGTCGGACAATACTGCCCGACTTCAGTATCTTTTCTAAGCTTTTAACTCTTCCGTTTACCCTTCAACAAAAGATCCATCGCATGGTCAAGTGTACCAGCGCGCGTCACTTCTCCAGAGTTCACAAAGAAGATCTCATCTGCATTTTCGATGGTATTTAAACGGTGTGCGATGATCACCAGGGTCGTTTCTTTAGGTAGTTTTTTTAGGATAGCGCTGAGTAACTGCTCCGTAATTGTATCAATATTAGCAGTCGCCTCATCCAGGATCAACAATTCTGGGTTTCTTAAAACCGCTCTCATAAAGGCAATCAGCTGCTTTTGTCCCAGGCTAATGTTATCAGAACCAGAAGTCACTGCCGTATCCAGTCCATCTTCAAAAATGGCCAATAAAGCATCCAGATTCGCTTCCCTGATCGCCTCTTCCAGCTGTTCATTGCTGTAATTTTTATATCGGTCATTGCCATATAAAATATTATCCCTCACCGTCCCTGTAAACAAAAAAGGTTCCTGCAAAATGAAGCCAATTTTAGCGGCCCGCTCTTCATGGGAATAAGAACGAATGTCTTTACCGTTCAATAAAACTGTTCCTTCCGTGGCATCGTATAAACGCGCAATCAAGGATGCGGTAGTTGTTTTCCCGCCACCTGTAGGGCCAATCAGGGCGTAAGTTTTTCCTTTCTCCAGACTAAAGCTGATGTCGTGCAAAATCTCTTTGCCGCTGGTATAAGAGAAATGAACATTTCTGAATTCCAGCAAAGCATTAGCAGTTTCTGAGCTTTCTTTGAGCTCTTTGAGCTGCTGCAAATCATTTTTCATGGATAAGATTTGAGAAATCCGATCCCATCCTGCCATGGCAACCTGGAAATTTGCCCATAACGCGGCCAACTGTCTCAATGGATTATAGAAATTGGTAGCATAAGAAAAATAACTGACCAAGAGTCCGATCGTAAACTGTCCTTCAGAGATCAGGTAAATTCCAAACAGCAGCACAATCAACTGTGCCATGCTCGAAAACAATCCATAAACAGGCATTAAAATATTATTGGCCAGCCCTGCCCCTATGGCTGTTTTATAATTGTGGCGATTTGCCTCATCAAATCTTTTCCGGAAATAATCTCTTCTGTTGAAGGCAATGATCACTTTAAAATTATTCAGACTTTCCTGAATTTCGGCACTCAGACCACCAACACTTTTCAGATTGGAAGCATTTCTTCTTTTCACCCATGGGGATACCAGCGCGGTAAAAATCAGGATTAGCAATGCTGGAACCAGGGCCGCAGCACCCAGCTCAAAATTGATCATCAATAAGAAAATACCGGCACCAGTCATCGTCACGATACTGCCAATAAACTGCATCAGCGACTGAGAAAAGAACTGATTGATCTTATCCGTATCATTGTTCACCCTGGAAATCAGATCTCCAGCCTTATTCTCATTAAAAAAGGCTACAGGAAGCTCCTGAAGCTTATTAAAAACCGCATTCCTCAAGGTGTACAGCATACGCTGCCCCACCCCGCCCATTAGTTTTGTCTGAAAATATCCCGTACAGAAAGCCAGTAGATACATACCAAATATGATTCCTGAAAAGACAAGAACACCATGATAATCTTTAGTGCGGATATAGGCATCAATGGTATGTCCGATTAATAGTGGCCCCAATAAAAGTAAACCAGAGTTCAAAAGGATAATCCCTGAGGCAATCCACAGGTTTTTCTTCTCCTCAGAAATCAATTGAATCAGTTTTTTTAAGGCCTGAAAAGTAGACTGTTTTTCTTCCTGGCCACTATTCTGGTTAAGGCTGTAATTCATAATTGCTGGTACTCTGTTGTGAGTTAAAAATTTGAACATACTCCGGACTGGTTTTCATCAGATCCTCATGTTTACCCTGTGCCACGATTTCACCTTGCATCAGCACAATTACCTTATCATAATGTGCGACTGCGGCAATTTTTTGTGTGACCGACAATAAAGTAATGCCCGGATAATTCTGCTGCACGTTTTCCAATATTCTCTTTTCGGTATGGTGATCCACGCGGGAAGTAAAATCGTCTAACAATAAAACCTTAGGATTAACGGCCAGTGCCCTTGCCAGCATGATGCGTTGTTTTTGTCCGCCAGACAGGTTAGATCCCCGCTCAGAAACAATCGTATTCAATTGATCTGGTAAAGAGGTAATAAAGTCATGCAATTCTGCGGTGGCGATTGCTTTTTCTAAAGACTGATCTGTTACTGTATCACTAAAGGCAATATTTTCACGGATACTCATATTAAATATAATGCTATCCTGGAATACGAAACCGACCTGCCGATGAAAAGCTTCCGGGTTATAATCTTTAATGTCATGGCCATCAAATAAGACTTCGCCGCTATCTGGCAAAATTAATCCGGTCAGGATATAAAGCAGTTGTGACTTTCCTGCAGCAGTAGGCCCGATAATTGCCGTTTTAGAACCTGCTTCCAAGGAAAAGGAGATGTTTTTTAAAGCTGGCTTCTGACCATAAGACACCGATACCTCTTTTAAGGTAATTGCCCCGGCCAATAGTTCCGTAATTTTCCCTTCTGCCGGGCTTTCCTTTAAATTCAATACCCCTTCAATACGTTTATAAGAAGTGGTGGCCTGGGCAATGACGTTACTCATGAAACCGATCACTAAAATCGGAAAAATCAGTAAGCTCAGGTAACTGTTAAAAGCGGCAAATTCTCCTAATGACATGGTCCCCTGGATCACAAAATGACCACCCAATGCCAAAATCGTTAGGCCGGCCATATTGGCGACAAATATAATCAGCGGAATTAAACCGGCGAATAGCTTCAAAATGGCCAATCCAAGGTCTCTGGCTTGCGCATTGGCGGATAAAAACTTACTATATTCCAATTGCTGAGAATTGATCACACGAATCAATGCGGCGCCCAAAATACTTTCGTTGATCACCTTATTTAGCCAATCGATCACCTCTCTACTCTTTTTAAATAAAGGTTTAACCTTACTCAATACCAGATAAAAAGCGGTTCCAATAATGGGGACAATAGCGATTACCGCTAATGCCAATCGCCAGTTTAAACCCAGCAGCAAGATACTGGCGCCTACAATCAGAAAGATGGAGGAAGCAATGGAAACAATCGCCTGTGCTACAAAAGACTTGATTGCATCTACATCTGCGGTCAGGTTAGTCAATAATTTTGAGGGATTTGCCTTTTCTATGTAAGCATGACTTTGGCGGGAAATCTGATCGGAAAGCTGCCTTCTCAGGTCTCTTGCCACCTTTTCCGAAGCGTAAGTCTGCACCACACTTTGTAAATAGGTAAAAATAAAGATCAACACAATTGCTCCTGAAAACTCGATCAGTACCGGCTTGATCAGAAAAGTACCAGCCGTATACGCATCAATCCCATTTGCAATCAGTTTTGGCAGCAACAAGTTCACCCCATTACTCAGCAAAGCGAGGAAGATCAATAGGTAGATCATTCCACGATAGGGCTTCAACAGACTAAAAACGCTAGATTTTTTCTCTTTTACTGTTGCTTTCATATTTCAATTTCCTCTATTTATAAGGCATAAAAGGACCTTACAAAACTATATTTTTGCGGCACACAAAGTACCAAACATTCATTATATTATTTAAATCGAATTGCTTTTAGCGGAGATATTTTGCTGACCAACAAAGAAGGAATTATCAGAACTACAAAACAGATCACTACGATTCCAATATTTAAAACCAGTACATCTAAAAAATGAAGTTCTACAGGCACGTAAGATAAATAATAAGAACCCTGATCCAATTTAAACACATGAGTATATTTCTGAATAAACCCCAGTCCTAAGCCAAGGATATTCCCTAAAAACAAGCCTATCCCAACAAGATATACCGCATTGTAAAGGAAAATTTTGATCACACTATAATCTGTCATTCCAAAAGCTTTCAGCATACCGATCATATTGGTACGTTCGAGAATCATGATCAGCAGTGCAGTAATCATATTGATCACCCCTACAATCATCATCAGAATGAGCAAAACCCTGGTATTTACATCTAATAAAGACAGCCAGGTAAAGATGGCCGGAAAAAATTCAGCTACAGATTCCGACCTGAGGTTGACCTCCAGATTCTCATAAATACCAGTGGATACTTCCTTTAATTTAGAAAAATCTTTAATTCTGATCTCCAGTCCGCCAATCTCGTTAGGGCTCCAGTTGTTCAATCGGCGAATCACATTGAGATCCCCCAACACAAATCCTTTATCGATTTCCTCTACCCCAACAGCATAGATTCCTACAATCTTAAACTTCCGGTTTCTTGGCGGATCCTGTACAAAGTACATGATAAAGTCATCACCGGCTTTAAGTTTCAGCCGGTTTGCCGTAAACTGAGAGATCATAATCTCTTTCATCGCCTGTGCACTATCCGCAAAATTAATCACCTTTCCGCTTACCAAATGACTTTTGATATAATTCCAGTTGAAAGTTTTATCGACGCCTTTAAAATTGATTCCTTCCACCTCATCATTTACAGAGATGATGGCCGGTTTTGTCGCATAAGCCTGATAAAAGGCCACATTTGGATTTGCCTTTAAATGCTGGAGGGTTTCCACTCCCGGAACAAAGGGCGTCTGCTCAAAGGAATTGTTCAGGTCGAACTTGAAAATGCGCACATCACCGATGTAGCCCCTTACCTTCTCCTGAATTTCCGTTTTAAAACCTTTAATGATGGCTACAGAAAGCATCATGACCGCCAAACTGAGCATTACGCCTGCAATTGCAATGCGAACGATCAGCTTCGAAAAAGTACGCTCAGATTTGATGGCTATACGCCTTGCTATGAAATATTCTATGTTCAAACTTTTTGCTATAAATAGTGACTTAGCAAAAATACGCCGACGGCATTTTTACAGCGATAAAGTTGCAAATATTATGTGAATTTCTCGACTTAAAATATCTTCAGCTGCGGGGATATGTTTTTAGCCCTACAAAGCGACAGACTTATTGATCGCCCAATGGAGATAACAGAGCTAAAGAAACAAGTGCTGCAGGATAAAACCACAAGATATCTTGATATAAATAGCTCAATACACCTAATCAAAAGTACTTTAAAGCGCATAATTAGACATCAAGATATCTATACTTCAAGATATGTAAACATAAAAACATCTTTAATTCTCTACTTATATGCTACCTAGGCAGCTTTAGATTTCATCCTCTTCTCAACCTATTCCAATTTTCCTATCTTTATCCTTCTATAACAAATGATCACCAAATAATTTCCTGAATGAAAAGATCCCGTTCCTTTTTACTTTTACTTACAGGTCTTAGCCTGCATTTATCCGCCTGTGCAGCGGGCCATAGTACTCCTCCTACTGCTGTTAAAGCAACAGAAAAGAAAGCTTTGGAAAAACCGCGGAATAAAACCAAGGTTCAAGATCATGAGATTCGCACCGGAGCAGAGCAAACAGAACAGTACCTGCCTTACCTGAAAGGTAAACGTGTAGGCATGGTGGTTAACCCCACCTCTATTATTGGCAAAGAAACCAGTGTAGACAGTCTACTGAAGCTAGGTGTAAACATTGTAAAAATATTCGGACCGGAACACGGTTTTAGAGGGAATGCCAGTGCCGGCATCCATGTAAATGACGCTATAGATACCAAAACTGGCATTCCAGCAGTTTCTTTATATGGAAAACACCTCACGCCTACTAAAGAAGAACTGGCAGATGTAGACGTTATGGTTTTTGACATTCAGGATGTAGGCGTTCGTTTTTATACTTACATAAATACCCTGCAGCACGTGATGGAAGCCTGTGCCGCACAAAATAAAGAAGTACTGATCCTGGATCGTCCAAATCCCAATGGCTTTTACATTGATGGCCCTATCCTTGATCCGAAACTGGCCTCAGGAATTGGCTTACAACCCATTCCAATTGTTCACGGACTAACCGTTGGCGAATATGCGCAGATGCTGAACGGAGAAGGCTGGTTAAAGAACAAGCTGAAATGTAAAATCAAAATTATTAAGGTGGCCAATTACAACCATGACCTCCCTTATGAACTGCCGGTAAAACCATCACCAAACCTAAATACGGCACAGTCTATTCTGCTATACCCTACCACTTGCCTATTTGAAGGCACCTATTTGAATCATGGCCGCGGCACTTTATTTCCTTTTACCATCCTTGGCGCTCCAGCATTAAAAGGTAAATACAGCTTTAGTTTTACCCCAAAAAGCATCAAAGGGATGGCCGAAACACCATTACATGTCAATAAAGTATGCTATGGACTGGACCTCAGAAACTATGACACGGAAAAAATACGCCAGGATAAAGCCTTAAACTTAAATTGGCTGATCGAACTCTATCAGGCTTATCCGAATAAAGCCGATTTCTTCAATTACAAGCTGAGCAATCAAATGAATAATTTTGACAAACTGGCCGGTGATAGCAGTCTGAGGTTACAAATCATTGCCGGAAAATCCGAAAAGGAAATCCGGGCCAGCTGGGAACCTGGTTTAACGCGCTATAAAACAATGCGTAAGAAGTATTTGTTATATCCTTAACAAATACAAAAACAACCAGATGATGAACAGCGAAGCGAAAAAGAAAAGCGATAAACCCAGTAGTAATTATCAGGAAGAAGTTCCAAAAGATAAGGTGCCGGAAGGCAATAAAGCAGTAAAAAAGCCGGAAGACAAAGATTATCATCAAGAAGAAGCTCATTTTAAAAACCCTGCTCAACAGAGAGAAGAAAGCGAGCAGCCTGTTCATTCGGTCAAAAAAGCACCAAAAGAATCATAAACAAGATAATTATCTATACCAATACAGGCCCTGATCAATTCAGGGCCTGTTTCTTTTTCATCGCTTTCAGAAACTGCATCAATACCTTTTCCTGTAATTCCAGGCCCCCAGCAGTATCCAACTGAGCTGCCTTCATCTTTTTCAAATATTTTCCGAGCTGCTCATTTTCGAAAGCTTCCAGTAAAAGTGGGTAAACATAAGCACTTTTACAGACGGCCCTTGTATTTCCAAGCTTTGCAGCGACACAATCCAGCACTTCCAAAATAATTTTCTTTTTAGGCTTTTCTGAAGCCAGGTCATCGGCACAGCAAATTGCCAGCTGACGCATCGCCTCCAATGTTCCTCCCCAGGTACGGAAATCCTTAGCCGTAAAATCATCTCCGGTGATTTCTTTGATGTAATTATTTACCTTCCCAGAGTCGATCGCCTGCCGTTCCTTCCCTGCTGTATAATATTGGAACAAATCCTGACCAGGGATTTCCTTACATTTCTGCACCATCCTGGCTAATGTTTTATCCGTTAAAGTCAATTCCTGCTGCACTCCTTTTTTACCTATAAAACTCAGCATCAATCGGTTTCCATTGATCTTTACATGTTTATTCTTCAAAGTACTGAGGCCATAACTGCCATACAGCTGCTGATAAGCGGCATTTCCAACACGAATCAGCGTTTTTTGCATCAGCTGCACACAAATCGCCAGCACCTTTCTTTCGTCAAGTTCTTTGCGTTTCAAATCCCTGCTGATCTTTTTCCGGGCAGCAGGCAATGCTTTTCCAAAATCCAGCAACCTGAAATACTTGCGATCTGATCGCCTGGAAGTCCATTCCGCATGGTAGCGATACTGCTTCCTACCTGCCTGGTCTATACCTGTAGCTTGTAAATACCCATTCTTACGTGGAGAGATCCAAACCGATGTCCATGCCGGAGGCAGCACCAATTGCTGAATCCTTTCCAGGTCCGGCAAGGCCGTAATCCGCTTTCCATCTTTATCTACATAATGAAAATTACCGGGTTTTCCTTCCCTGTATATCCCAGGTTTAGCGTCTGTTACGTATACCAAACCGCTTGATTTTAATTCTTCCAGAGTCTCAACCATACAATTGAATAAAATAAGCCTAAGATTATTTGTTATTTTTGTCCTCTAAAACAATGGACAATGAGATTAGTTTTTATGGGTACGCCCGATTTTGCCGTAGCTTCTTTAAATGCTTTAGTAGAAGCAGGATTTAACGTAGTGGGGGTAGTTACTGCCGCCGACAAACCTGCCGGAAGAGGTCAGAAACTTCAGGAAAGTGCCGTAAAACAATACGCTGTAGCCAAAGGATTAAAAGTATTACAACCTTTAAAGCTGAAAGACCCGGAATTTATTCAGGAATTACAGGCTTTAAAAGCCGATTTACAAGTGGTGGTCGCTTTTCGTATGTTACCAGAAATCGTATGGAATATGCCTGCAAAGGGAACCATTAACCTTCATGCCTCTTTATTGCCGCAATATCGTGGTGCGGCTCCGATCAATCATGCCATTATCAATGGCGAGAAAGAGAGTGGCGTTACTACCTTTTTCCTGAAACATGAAATCGACACAGGCGATACGATCTTCTCTGAGCGCGTTACCATTGGCGAGGATGAAACTGCCGGAGAACTTCATGATCAGCTCATGCACGTAGGCGCAGGCTTGTTGGTAAAGACAGTAAAAGCAATTGAAGAAGGAAATTATACAGAACAACCGCAAGTTCAAAGCGATTCGCTGAAACATGCACCAAAAATATTTAAAGAATTTTGCATGATCAACTGGGATCAGCCTGCAAAGACGGTTTACAATTTGATCCGCGGACTGAGTCCTTATCCTACAGCATTTACCAAACTCGGTGAAAAAACATTGAAAGTATTCAAAGCGGAACTTGAAAATGAAACACCAGATATTCCTGTAGGACAATTCCTGTCAGATGGGAAGACCTATTTAAAATTTGCCGCCAAAGACGGCTATATTAAACTTACAGATCTTCAATATGAAGGCAAAAAGAGAATGACAGTAGAAGAATTTTTAAGGGGAATGCGTTTGTAAACCCCTTACGCTTTCCTTTTACATTTCATTCAAACGCGCACTCAGGTGCTTGGAGATTTCATTAAAATAACGTTTCCTGCCATATCCCATTACCCATCTGATACCTCCGGTTGCATTGGTGATGAAGACTTCTTCAGCCTCTTTCAGCACTTCCGGATTAATCTGAGCCTCGGTTAATGGGATATTGTTGCTTTTAGCCATTCCCATCACTACGCTGCGCATCACGCCGGCAATACAGCCTTCCGACAATGCAGGGGTATAAATCTGCTTATCATACACCACAAAAATATTCGAACTGATGCTTTCACAAAGAAAACCTTGTTGATTTAAAATGAAAGCCTCATCCAGGTTATATTGTTTCTTATACAAACCAGCCATCACAAATAACAGGGAATTGGTGGTTTTATAGTTAGAAAGCTTATTTATAGGTTTGGTGATTTCATCATAAACATCCACAATTAATCCTTTCTTATTGAGTTCATAGGTACTTTGAGGGAGCGCAGTGGCTTCCAGCACATAACCGGATTTATTGCTGTCTGGCGTGTATAAACCAGCGCCAGCTCTGTATACTGACAATCGAAAACGTACATTATCCTTCAGTTTATTCCTTTTACAGAGTTCCGCGGTTTTCTGCTTCAAAAAATATTCATCCATCAGGTCGGCCCCGTCCATCTTTAAAGCCTTCATACCCGCCTTTAAGCGATCAGCATGCAGCTCTGCAAATTTAAGCTTCCCATTGTTCATACGCATAGATTCAAACAGGCCATCACCATATCTGAACGCCCGGTTTTCCACCCCAATCACAGGGTGGTTTGCCGCCACGAACTCGCCATTATGTAAAATATATTCTTGCTGCATTTACGAAGGCTCCACGATATAGTTTCTCCATTTGTTCAATACCGAATCAAAATCAGCTGGCAGAGGTGCCTCAAATTCCATATACTCCTTAGTGGTAGGATGTATGAAACCTAAAGTCTGTGCATGTAAAGCCTGACGAGGGATCATGTTAAAGCAATTCTGTACAAACTGTTTGTATTTATTGAAAGTCGTTCCTTTTACAATTTTATCACCACCATAATTGGCGTCATTAAATAAAGGATGTCCGATGTGCTGCATGTGTGCTCTGATTTGGTGTGTACGGCCAGTTTCCAGCTGACAACTAATTAAGGTTACATAACCTAAACGTTCCAAAACCGAATAATGTGTTACAGACCACTTACCTTTTTCTTCATCATCATAAACATCCATCACAATTCTATTCTTCAAACTACGCCCGATATATCCCGTAACGGTACCATTTTCCTCAATATCACCCCATGCCAATGCGATATATTTACGTGTGATGCTGTGGTCAAAAAACTGTTTCGCCAATTTAGTCATGGTGATTTCGTTTTTGCTGATCAGCAACAGTCCGGAAGTGTCCTTGTCAATACGGTGCACCAGGCCAGGTCTACCTTCATTTCCCGGTAATTGCGGTAAATTTTCAAAATGGTAGGCTAAAGCATTCACTAATGTGCCGGTGTAATTATTAAATCCTGGGTGTACCACCATTCCAGCAGGTTTATTTACCACCAACAAATCATTGTCTTCATAAACAATATCCAATGGGATATTTTCAGGATAAACTTCCGTATCTCTTGGCGGATGAGGGAACACGATAGAAATCTCATCTTCCGGTTTCACCTTGTAACTCGCCTTAACTGTAGCTTTGTTAACCAACACATTTCCAGCCTCAATAGCGTTCTGAATACGGTTACGGGAAGCATTTTCCATACGCCCCATTAAAAACTTATCTACCCTTAATAAGGACTGTCCTTTATCAACAACAATATTAAAATGTTCGTATAAATCCTGCTCTTCTAATTCCTGCACCTCGCTGCTATTTTCCATGAAATCTATGTCTGTTTGTGATTTGGAAAGCCTTCTTTAACTATGGTTCCCTACTGCAAAACTAATCTTTAACAATTACATAATTGAAAAAAAATAATTTGGTCTGCTTTTTGATAACAGGCATAGCAATTACCCGCGGCAAATTTTTACTGTTTTAAACGTGTTTACAAACACAAAACAGCCAATAAACTTGTTATAAACCAGGTTATTAACTTTAACTCCAGTACTATGAAAAACTTTACTCAAAATGTTAAGATCATTCTTAACTTCTTTCCTTACTTGTTAAGAAAGATCTATTTTAAGCCATAACCATTCGCTTAAAAAAAGGCTTATATCTTTGTAAACATGTTTACAGATATCTATAGCCCCGTTCAGCAATTAAAACATCCAATCCTTCAGCAACTCTGGATTAAAAGAGATGATTTGATTGACCCCTATATTTCAGGGAATAAATGGCGTAAACTAAAGTATTTATTATCGAAAGCCCAGACAGAAAATAAGCACCACCTCGTCACTTTTGGTGGTGCTTATTCTAATCATCTGCTCGCAACAGCTGCTGCTGCATCCAGAGCAGGGCTAAAATCTACAGCTTTTGTCCGAGGCGAAACCGTAAAAAATGAAATGTTAATGTTATGCCAGCTTTTTGGGATGACCCTCCAATTTGTAGACAGAACCAGTTATAAAGACAAATACTCCTTGTTTGAACAACATTTTAGCAATGATCCCCATGCCCTTTTCATTGATGAAGGAGGGGCAAGTATGGAGGCTATAACTGGCTGTGCAGAGATCATAGCAGAACTTCCTACCGATATCGACCATATCTTCTGTGCTGCAGGAACCGGAACTACCGCAGCAGGATTGCTGAAAGGGATCCATGATCGAGGCTTAAAAACAACACTTCATGTAGTACCCGCACTGAAAGGAGGCGAATTCATTGGGGAGGAGATTTTCAATTACCTGGGGCACACCAATCAATTGACCTTGCATACAGACTACCATTTTGGAGGATATGCCAAAACGAAACCTGAACTCATAGATTTCATGAAAAACTTTGTGAGCAGTCAGGGCATATTAATTGATCCTGTCTACACTGCTAAAATGATGTATGCCATTGATGACCTTTCCAAAAAAAATCACTTTAGAGAAGAGGAGAAAATTATGGCCATCCATACTGGAGGATTGATGGGTATCCTCGGCATGAAAGACAAATTCCTTTAAATAGGATAAAATCTATTCCTTAAAAGGTCCCAGTCCAGCTTATAAGTTTCTTTATATTAAGCGATGTCTTCCGGCTTGGCCTTTGTTGTAGTTTGCTGGGTTCATTTTCTTATAGATTATATCCTATAATAAATGTTATTTTCCAAATATATAGATATTTGGAAAATAACAAGACAAGTCTACTTTTTTAATAGACTTTGTATTTAAACCTCATGATTAAACTGAAAACGGCTAAATCAAAGGCTGTTGCAGGTAGACTTTACCAGTATACTGGCTGTCTGATACAGACATTCTATCATCAGAGATGAACGCTATGTAAGTTTCGACAAAATCATTCTCCGGATGGATTGCCTTAAATGCAGGCATGCCTTTTAAAGACAGTTCATCTGTCCCAGTCGTTCTTCGGTTTCCACTTAAAACATGAAAACTTTTCCCCCATTCAGGATGATAAGCCAGCATCATCACCTGATCTCTTTTAAAACGAGATTCCATAGCTGGATCTACAGTCCATTCGAATATCAAATTTGATGGCAGATATTCAACTTTCGGCTGAATAGCCTGTGGCAGATTTCCCTTACTCAGCAATACCCGGCTATAATCCAGCTTGAAATCAGGAGCCACTCCAACCAAAGCCTGTCTGGTGTTCCATGAACTGGCTACATTTTGTGCTGTTTTTCCTGTTCCCAATGCCGCGCCCTTATAGCCCACATTGACAAATTCCCTGGTATGGGAAATGAATGCCCTTGCGATCTGAAATCTGCGATTAACCAGCAACTGCCCTGCAGTCCTCGGTTTCTTCGATTTTTTAGGTACATTCCGTACCCAAGGTTTTCCCAACCTAACGTATCCGACAACGCCTCCTACTTTTCCAATAAAAGTGCCAAAAACACCTCCTGTTA
This sequence comes from Pedobacter polysacchareus, assembly GCF_019802255.1. Classification (GTDB taxonomy): domain Bacteria; phylum Bacteroidota; class Bacteroidia; order Sphingobacteriales; family Sphingobacteriaceae; genus Pedobacter; species Pedobacter polysacchareus. The sequence goes on from NZ_JAHYSS010000007.1 coordinate 318,522, forward strand.
CACGTCCCATAATTATAATTTAAATGATAAAATAACTACCTAAAAGTAGATGTAATTAAGTTATAAACCATATATAATTCAATTATTTAACTGTATTTTCTTTACTACTCACCTGCTGTTGTTTTACTGGCACAGTATAGAAGAAAAAGAATAGCAAAACAGCAGCAAAACAATATCAAAACAGATAGCGAACTTAACCACAAAATCACCTATGCTATTTAAGGCGAAAAGTCCGATAAAAATCAGCAAAACCACATTTAATATTGGATTAAAATCAAAACAACAGCTTAACTTAAGATTAAACACCTGTCGCTATAAAAACTGATCACCAACAACAAGCAAGAGCGATCTATCAGCAGTCAGATTTTGGAAGAAATTTTAAAATCTAGTTTTTTAGAGTTGAATTACCTGTTTCCCCTCATGGAGCTCTATTTCCATCCCTTCCCAATAAAAAGTACCACTGAGTTTCTCCGGTAATTCGATCTTTCCCTTAATCCCCTTTCCCTGCTGCGTCTTTTGCAGTTCCAGGTAGATCATCCCATTGGGATGCGGCATACTGGCTTTTATCCAGCTCAATGAGCCCAATGCCGGCGCGATATTCACTTTTCTAAACCCTGGTGCCGCAGGCATGATTCCGCAGATGGTGGCTAGAAAATCATAATTCGGACTGGCGCTCCAGGCATGACAATCCGATCTCGTAGGCTCTGGTTTCTCTGCGAAAGTGGTTAAACCCATATCCAGCATATGACGCCAGGGTCCGAGCTGTTCCATATATTGATTGGCCATTCCAGCTCTTTTCATTGCTTGTACGAGGTAAAACCGGTAAAAGAAAGTAACCTGACCAATACCTGAAGTATGGAGTAACTTAGACATCAGGTTTCTGGCAGCGTCCTGCCGCACAGCACCACTTAAAACTGCCCATATTCCGGCATGCTGACTATAAGAAAGTTTTTCTGGCGTATCCGCAATCAAACCTTTCTCCGCATTGAAGCAGCGCTGATAGGTACCGTAATTCAGTTCATTTGCAGCAGCAAATAAAGCCTCAGCATCGTCTTTTTTACCAAAAGCATTAAATAGCGTAGCCGCTTGCTTCATGGTGTAGGCACATTGCAGGGAAATTATCGAAGAATTTCCTTGCTCCGCCCCAGGCGCCACTCCCCAATCGTTAAAATTATCCCAATCTACGAAGTTCCACCATTTCATTGGCCCCAGCATCCCCTTATCTTTTTGAATCCGGTTTTCGTACCAGCTCATGATTTCTGCTATTGCCGGTAGAAACTGTTTTACAAAAGCATCATCTTTTCTATGCATCCAGTAATCATGAACCATGGAGACCCAAAACAAGGAAAAAGTAGGTATAATTTGCAAGCGATTACTCGGATACCTCCCTTGAGTGAGTCCTTCGGGCGTTCTGGAATGGTAAAAATCGGTAATGGCTTTTCGCATTAACCGGTCGTCACCAGAAAGATATAAAGATATCAATGCCTGAATTCTGGAATCTCCGGTATATTGTAATTGTTCATAATAGGGCGTATCATAATACAACTCTCCTGCACAGAGCGCTGCGGTACGCCAGCCTGTTTCCCAGATTTTTTTCAGGGAGGGATCACTGCTTTCGAAACTTGCTTTTAGTGTGAGTGGATACCCTGTGCTTTGGCCGTAGAAATCATGGACTAATAAGGGCTCATCCCTGGTGCTGATCTCCATTTCTACATAACGGTAAGCCCTCCACCACAACGGCCTGAAAAGCCGTTCCTGACCTCCATCGGCAATAAACACATCATAATTGCCCAAAATCACCTTTCCTTCTATCTCGTTCCGGTTTCCCTTTTGACGATCCTGATCGAATAGCGCTTCGGCATAAGTCAACTTTATCTTTGCTCCTTTACCAGCACTCAGCAATAATTCCGGATAAGCCACACAGGCCACCTGATGGTCAAATAACACCTTCAAAGATTGATGTGCGGGTATCAGAAAAGGCATCTTTCCTGATAAAAACCCATCAGGAACTGAGATTCCATTCGTTCTACGGATACTCGGAAACCGGGTCATACTTTCTTTAAACAAAGGAATAGTTCTTGGTGCCATAGTCCATAAATTATCTGTTCCATAGCCGATAGGCACACTATCGCTGATCGGCTTTGCCGCCAGCCATGCCTGGTCATCATAACTGTTTTTCTCCCAGCCCCATGGATATTGCTTTCCATCCACCTGATCTCCGGGTCCAACTACCATATAAGCCTGTAACCGTTCTCTATTGTCCAGCGAAGTGGGAGAATAGGCTTTATTTTGAAGGACCAGCCAGGAAGAGTTTGTATTGACAATCGCCTCTTTTGCGGTGTTTCCCTGCAAAAGAAAGCCAGTCTGATTGGAGATTTGCGCTACAGGCGCAAGTTCTCCCATATTCCATACCAGGGCGGCAATCGTATTTTTCCCCACTTTTAAATAAGGAGCGAGGTCTATTGTTTCAAAATACCAGTTGAATAAATCACCTCTCGCCGGGCCGCTGCACACCGCAGCACCATTGACAAATAAACGGTACCGGTTATCCGCGCTCACCTGCACGATAAAAGAGGCGGGCAGCTGGCTCAACTCAAAGTGCTTGCGAAAATGATAAACACCGTATGCTCTTTGGGCAGCCGCTGGATGTGTAATCCAGTTCGCAGCCCAGGAACCAGTCAATAAGGACGAATTAATCGAAATTTCCTGCCCCTGAGCAATGGAAATGAACATCAGGAACAATGCAGTCAACGTTTTCTTCAACATGAGCCAAGCGTTAAATTTTAATTAAAGGCCGGCCAGCTGTTTTCAGGTAAAACACTGAAGACCTATGGTTTAAAATATATATTTTCGCTTGTACTTGGTGAGATTTTAAGAAAAAAAATCAGGCTCCTTTCAAACTTTCCAGCAATTGCTCATATAAATCGTCGCTGCTTGCTTTTTTAGGTTTCATCTTTTTAACCGTTGCTCTTTTGCCCTGGGCTTTTGCTTTTATGATCTTTAACAACTCTTTTGAATAGTCATTTTTAAAACTGTCGATATTAAAAGGGGCAGCATACTGCTTAATCAAGGCCATTCCTACAGACAATTCTTTGGGCTTGATCACAGGCTCTTCTTTTAACCTGAATTCCCTGGTATCCCTAATTTCTTCCTGAAAACGAATCTTTGTAATGACGATGATCCCATCCATTGGATGAATGACACAAAGATTTTCATGGTTACGCAATACAAAACGTGCAACTCCAGCCTTCTTTGACTTCATCAGCGCCTGTAAAAGCAAAGCATAAGCCTTTTTCCCTTGAGCTTCAGGCTGAGTATAATAGGAAGTTTCATAATACACCGGATTAATATCAACCAGATCAACAAAATTTTCAATTTCTATGACCTTCGTTTTTTCCGGTTTCACCTCTTCAAAATCATGCTCATTCAACACAATATATTGGTCTTTCAGGTAATAGCCTTTCACGATATGATCGAAAGGAACCTCCTTCTGCGTTTTTTCATTTACTCTCTTAAACTTGATATTGGCATGGTCTCTTTCGTCCAGCATATCTAAATCCAGCGTACTGCTTTGTACGCCTGAGAATAATTTCACTGGGATATTTACCAGACCAAATCCGATAGCACCTTTCCAGATAGACCTCATTTTATTCGGGTTTATTTAAATAATACTGATCAATTTGTTCTCCGGCCTGATCCACCAATTCTTTCGCAATCAAACCTTCGGCACACCAAACCCTGCCCTGGGCAGTTTGCTCCGGCCATACCTGCCCAACTGAGGTTTGCTGATCAAACAATTCATATTTTGGCTCTTCCCGATCGGGAATCACTAATAACCTTTCCCATTGCCCTTCTATCAATACCTGAATATCAAAGGGTTCCCATGGTTCTTCTACCTTTCCCATCTTGCTAATTTTCTATTTAAAAAATCAATTAAAAACCGGCTGCTACAATTACTCCAATAACAGGTCTTCGCTTTTATTGTTTTTAATTACAGCCAACAGGTCGATTCCTTTTCCCAAGACCGGGCTGAAGATATCTCCCATTTCATTCGCTCTGCTTACTGCATTAAAAATGGTAAAATCTTTCATTTGCAACCCATTTTTCACCTCCTCCCAATGTAAAGGCATAGACACGGTTGCTCCAGGTTTCGGACGAAGGGAATAGGGTGCTGCAATGGTTGCCTGTGGCCTGTTTTGCAAAAAATCCAGGTACATTTTTCCCCTCCGCTTTGCCACAACCCGCTCCAGACTGGTAAATTTTGGCAACTCCCGGTTCACCAGTGTAACGATGATTCTCGCAAATTCTTTACTCTGTTCATAAGTATATTTATTCGCCATCGGGATATAAATGTGTAAACCAGTAGATCCGCTAGTTTTACAGTAAGAAGGCACTCCCATCCCATCCAATACCTCTTTAGTGACCTGTGCAGCTTCAATTACCTGCTCAAAGGAATTTTTTCCGGGGTCAAGATCTATGATACACCAGGTTGGATGATCCGGTTTATGAATCGTACTGCTCCAGGGATGTAATTCAATACACCCTAAACTCGCCATATATAATAAAGTTGCCTCATCCTTCCCTACTAAAAAATGTTTGTCCGTATCATCCCCTTCCGCATGGTATAAATAAGTCTTTATCCATTCCGGGACTTTTCCTGTCACATCTTTCTGGTAAAAACTCCCTCCGGTAATCCCATTCGGATACCGATTTAAAGATTGCGGCCGGTCCAGCAGATAAGGCAATATAAATGGAGCGATTTGATGGTAATAATTGATCATATCCCGCTTAGTCACCTTTTCTACAGGCCAATATATTTTACTGAGGTTTGTGAATTTTAGGGATTGCCCATTTATTTTTTTTACCTGTGTTTCCTCTTCAGGAGCTAAAAAGGCAGTTTCCTCTGATCCTTTACGGGCTGCTCTGCTCCTAACTTCGCTTTTTTCCTTACCCGTCTTTTTGCTTACATTTTTCTTCGTTGCTTCCATCGTGTTTTTAGATATCACTTTGTCCGTATCCGCTGCCTCCTCCAGCAATACCTCTTCAGGATCTTTGTCGGAGCGCATTCCTTCAAAAGAAGGGTGCCTCATTAACCCATCAGCTGTCATTTCAGCAAAACTGACCTCACAAATCAGCTCTGGCTTTAACCAGGTAGCAACAGCATTTAATGACGCATGGCGAAAAGGGTTGGTTTTATTGACATCAGGCTTGGCCCTAAAAGGGCTTTCCGATACGATTAAGGGTTCAAACTGCGCCAACATTTCTTTTTGAGCTTTTATGCTAAAACCTGTACCTATCTTTCCGGTATAGTTCAACTTTCCTTTTTCAAATACCCCAACCAACAGAGAACTAAAGGGTTTCGGACTGCCTTCATTTCTAGTGTAACCACCAATGACGACCTCTTGTCGATGATTGGCTTTAATCTTTAACCAATCCGACGTACGATTTCCAGTATGGTACTTGCTATCCATTCGTTTTGCCATAATGCCCTCCAGTCCGGCACGCTTAGCTGCCTCTAAAAAATCAATGCCTGAAGTTTGAAAATCTTTACTGAGTAAAATAGGCGATGAAGTAGGAATGAGCGCTGCAAGGATTGCTTTCCGATCTCTTAAGGGTAAATCCCTTAAATCATAACCATCATACCATAGCAAGTCAAAAACATAATACCTTAACGCTCCATCCGCTTCGCCACGCCAATTTTGCAGTGCCCCAAAATTCGCGCTTCCTTTTTCATTTAACACCACCACTTCTCCATCCAGCACCGCGTTGATGCCCCAGGCTTTTAATGCCTCATAAATAGGGTAAAATCTCTCATTATAAGGTTTATCATTCCGGGATTTTAATTCAACATTTCCGCCCTGCATAAAAGCGAGGACGCGATAACCGTCCCATTTAATTTCATAAAGCCAGCCGGGTTCATCAAAAGCCTCCTCTACCAATGTGGCCAGCATCGGCTCCAGCTTAGTAAAAAAAGGAGCTTTAACCCCTTTTTTTACTAAACTGAGCAGTTTTCTTCCGGCAGGTTGGATGCTTCCGGCTTCATTTTTTAAGACTTTCTTTATTTTTTCAGATTTAGGATCTGCAGGTTTATCTTTCGGATGTTTCGTTTTCCCGTATACCCGATCAGGCTGCTTTTCCATTTGTGCAATGCTTTTACTGGAAATCACCGACTTATCCTTTAAAAGTATGTCCTTTGTTTTCGCATACTTATCTTCCAGTTTCATCAGCAGCCAGCTGTTCTCACCTTTCCCATAAGCTTTTATCAGTGCAAAAGCACCTTTCAGCTTTTTGCCACTGAGTATAAATTTGAGTTTTCCGCTGTGTAATTGATGGAGCAGCTGCTTTTCCTGCGTTTTTAAATCTTCAGTTTCCGGCTCAAAAGGCACGTAGGTTCCTTCATCCCATACGATCACGGTTCCACCTCCATACTGGCCTTTAGGAATGATGCCTTCGAAATTCCGGTAATCATAAGGATGATCTTCTACCCTCATCGCCAAACGCTTAATTTCAGGATCGGTAGAGGGGCCTTTTGGAACGGCCCAGCTTTTCAGCACCCCATCCATTTCTAAGCGAAAATCATAATGAAGATGGGAAGCATCATGCTTCTGGATCACAAAACGCAGGCTTTCCCCTGTTCCTTTTCCTCCTTTAGGTTCGGGAGTATCGGTAAATGAACGTTTCTTCTTGTATTCGGTAAGGCTCATCTTCAGTGGTTATTATTTGATTGATCCAACAATTGCTCAGTTAATTTTCTTCCTTCAATAGCCATTCCTATTTTGATTATCATTTCATGCTTCCAGGAACTATAAAACCCAGTTCTACTGGTTACCTTAGAAATAAAAACAAGCAGCCGAGGGAATAGTTTATAAATAATTTCAATCAACAAATAACTATCTACCTGTATGACAAACACATATTCATGAAAAATTGAAATAAAATTCACCAAACTCTTGCGTAGTTAAATAACTACACTTAAATTAGTAGTCAAATAGCTACACGATGAATTTAAGAAGAGATGTATTTCAAGCCATAGCAGATCCAACACGGAGAGCCATATTGGTATTACTGGCCACGCAATCTATGAGTGCCGGGGCGATAGCTGCCAATTTTGACACCGCCAGACCAACAGTTTCAAAGCATCTGCAAATACTCACAGCCTGTGAATTGCTCAAACAGGAGCAAAATGGCAGAGAAATTCACTACCATATTAATCCCGAAAAGATGAAAGAAGTGGCCGACTATATTGAGCCATTCCGCAAAATGTGGGAAGAGCGGTTCAACAAATTGGAAAACATTATGAAAAACTATAAAAACGAATAACATGGAGCAGAAAACCAAAGTTCATGCCGAAGATGGCAAGCAGGAATTAGTCATTACCAGGGAGTTTGATTTACCAGTAGCCTTACTCTTCAAAGCTTATACAGAACCTGAAATTGTGGCGCAATGGATGGGAACGAAAGTGCTGAAGCTGGACCATAAAAAACATGGGAGTTATCGGTTCGAAACCAGCGATGCCTCAGGAAATATAGCATTTCAAGCCAATGGAACGATTCATGAGGTCATTCCAAATGAAAAAATCACGCGGACATTTGAAATGGAGAACAGCCCTTTTGAGGTTCAGCTGGAGTTTTTATCATTTGAAAAACTTTTGGAAGACAAGAGTAAACTGACCATGCACATCGTTTATAAATCAGTCGCAATGAGAGACCAGATGCTAAAAATAGGCTTTGCACCAGGGCTAAATTTCGCACATAACCGATTACAGGAGATCGTTGGATTGCTACGCTGTGGTTAGCGCTGGGCATGGCATCCACCGGAGCGGTACAATTGGGCTATCCCTTATACTTTCTAACCTTATTGGGAATTTGGAAAATTTTGGGTGTAATCACCGTACTTATTCCTAAATTCCCTTTGTTAAAAGAATGGGCATATGCAGTTTTTTCATTGCGATGTCAGGAGCAATATTTTCACAGTTATCATCAGGAAATCCATTGCAGAAAATACTGCCATCCCTGTTATTGCTAATACTCACAGTGGTATCCTGGTACTTTAGACAAGCGGATAGAAAAGTTAATTTAACCTATTTATAAAAGTATGAGCAACCATAAAAAAGAGTTGTCGATCACGCAGCGTGAAGAACTATTGAACCTATTGAGCGTTCGTTTTGAGAAAAACAAGAACCGCCATAAAGGTATAGCATGGGCAAAAGTACAGGCAAAACTGGAAGCCAGTCCGGAAAAACTATGGTCACTTGATGAAATGGAAAACACAGGTGGTGAACCTGATGTAGTGGCCTATGATCCAAAGACAGATGAGTACCTCTTTTTTGATTGTGCTGCTGAAACTCCTAAGGGCCGAAGAAGTCTTTGCTACGATCATGATGCATTAGCGTCAAGAAAGGAAAATAAACCAGAAAACAATGTGATGGATATGGCTGCGGCAATGGGCATTGAGCTTTTAACGGAAGCACAATACCGCGAATTACAGCAGCTCGGGAATTTCGATTTGAAAACTTCGAGCTGGCTGCAAACACCGCCAAACATCAGGGCGCTTGGTGGTGCTATCTTTGGTGATCGCCGCTACGATACCGTTTTTGTGTACCACAATGGCGCACAGTCTTATTATGCCGCAAGAGCATTCCGTGGCTCATTAAGGGTTTAAATCCTACTCCTCTTGTTCATAAATTTACAGCAATAAAGAAAAAACAGCATGAATCCTCAGGTAGATTTTTATTTTAATAAAGCCAATAAATGGTCCGAAGAACTGCTGCAATTGAGAATGATCGCCCTTGATTGCGGTCTCCAGGAAGAATTGAAATGGGGTAGCCCCTGCTACAGTCTCCAGGGGAAAAATATCGTACTGATCCATGTATTTAAAGAATATTGTGCGTTTTTGTTTTTCAAAGGAGCCCTTTTAAACAATGACAATCGCCTGCTCATCCAGCAAACAAAAAATGTACAGGCCGCACGTCAGATCCGTTTTACCAATGTCCTGGAAATCATAACGCAGAAAGCGATCTTAAAAGCTTACATCCATGAAGCGATTGAAGTAGAAAAAGCCGGCTTAAAAGTAGATTTAAAAGAAACTACGGAATTCCCGATCGCGGAAGAGTTCCAGCGTAAATTAACAGAAATACCTGCTTTGAATACGGCATTTAAAGCATTGACTCCTGGAAGGCAGCGCGCCTACCTGCTTTATTTTGCTGCGCCCAAGCAAGCTAAAACCCGGGAGGTAAGAGTAGAAAAGTGTATGCCGGGAATAATGAATGGTAAAGGATTAGAAACCAGGTAAAAAAAGACCAATTCCTCCTGCAAAAATTATTTAATTTTACTAGACCAAAAGTCGATCCATACCAAAATCATACTTTAAACAGTTTAAAGTATGATTTTACCTTTTTGCATCAAAAACCGCCCTGCACTTGTTTCTTTGGCTCATTTTGTTAAATTTGATTACACCAAAATATAGAATTTATGTATGAACTTACGGTAAGCCCAGGTCAGGTAAAAGAGACTTTAAGCAAACATATTTTAGCGGATGGTTTGGACCTCACCTATGATATGGAAAAAAGCCATGGATCTTATATCTACGATTCAAAATACAATCGGAAATTATTAGATTTCTTTACTTGTTTTGCATCCGTTCCTTTGGGTTATAACCATCCTAAAATGGTCAATGATGAAGTGTTTCTGGAAAACCTGTTGTTGGCTGCTTTAGCAAACCCTTCGAACTCTGATGTTTACACCCAGCATTATGCGCAATTTGTGGCTACATTCTCAAAAATTGGTATTCCTTCCTATCTTCCTCATGCTTTTTTCATTGCCGGTGGTGGCTTAGCGGTAGAAAATGCAATAAAAGTAGCGATGGACTGGAAAGTTCAAAAGAACTTTGCCAAAGGGTATAAAGAAGAGAAAGGGTTTAAAGTACTCCATTTTGAGAAAGCCTTTCATGGCCGGACGGGTTATACGCTGAGTTTAACCAATACGCTGCCAGACAAAACCAAATGGTTTGCAAAGTTTGACTGGCCAAGAGTTGCTGTACCTACCGTCAAATTCCCTTTGCAGGATGAAAACCTGGAGAAAGCAATTTCGACAGAAGAAGCTTCCATTGCCCAGATTAAGCAAGCTTTTGCAGAGAATAAAGATGAGATCTGTGCCATCATCGTGGAACCGATTCAATCTGAGGGTGGCGACAATCATTTGCGGGAAGAGTTTTTGATTCAATTGAAAACCCTTGCCGATGAAAATGATGCCTTTTTGATTTATGATGAGGTACAAACAGGTGTAGGCCTAACCGGTAAATTCTGGTGTCACCAGCATTTTAGTGAAAAGGCACGTCCGGATATCCTTGTCTTCGGTAAAAAAATGCAGATCTGTGGAATTTTGGTAGGCAATAAAGTAGATCAGATAGAGAACAATGTGTTCCATGTACCCTCGAGGATCAACTCCACCTGGGGTGGTAATCTGGTAGACATGGTGCGTTCTACTCAGATCCTGCAAATCGTTGAAGAAGATCAGCTTTGTCATAATGCCACCGTTGTTGGTCAGTATTTACAGGAAAACCTCGCTCAATTTGCCCAAAAATATGATAAGGTGACCAATGTAAGAGGAAAAGGCTTACTTTGTGCTTTTGATTTCCCAAGCAAAGAAATGCGCAATGCTTTCGTCCAAAAAGGAATGGAAAACAATGTGATGTTTTTAGGCTGTGGAAACCAGTCCATCCGTTTCAGACCAGCGCTTTGCATAGAGAAAAAGCACATCGATGAAGGAATGGAGGTCATGAATAAAATTTTACCAACTTTATAATGCGCAATAAAAAGTTTAATATTTTTCTGAGTGTACTGATTTTAGTGTTAGTGGGATGGATGATGAAGGGCACCTTTACCCAGCCAGGGATTGACGATCTGAAAGGAGAGTTTACCGAGGTAGCACATTACCGGAATGAAAACAATACCGGTCCCATACAATACGTGTTTACGGTAACCCTGAAAGACACGGTCTGGTCTGAAATGGAAACTTATGGTAATTTTAAACCCCATCATAAAGGCGGAAATACTAAGGTTTACTTCTTTCTAAAAGGCACAGCCGTACCGACTCAGTTGAGCCCGGGAAAAATAAACTTTGATCCTTCTTATAATGGTGCTTGTATTGCCCTTTATGAAAAAAGTGCAATGGGCAATACAAGCTTAACCAAATATCCCTTTAAATCCACCTCCTTTTAGGTCATTCTTTAAGCTGTCTGGATTTAAAAAGGTTTACACAAAGGCAGAAAAGCCGGTAATCGCCCTGCCTACGATTAAAGTATTGATTTCTTTGGTTCCTTCGTAAGAATAAATCGCTTCGGCATCTGCAACGAAACGCGCTACATCATACTCCAGTAAAATCCCATTTCCGCCCATCACTTCCCTTGCTCTGCTCACCACATCTCTGGTTCGCATAGAACAAAACACCTTCGCTAAAGAAGCATGTTCGTCGGTTAATAGGTTTTGATCCTGTAGCTGCGACAGCCGGAAACAAAGGGTTTGCATCGCTGTTAAGTTGGACAGCATTTCTACCAGATGGTTTTGAATCAATTGAAAAGAAGCAATAGGTTTACCAAACTGTTTCCTGGTTCTGGTATAGTGTAAGGCACTTTCATAGGCTCCCCGGGCGCATCCTACGGCCTGCCATGCCACTCCTGCCCTGGTCATTTTTAATACTTTAGCTGTATCTTTAAAAGAATTGGCATTTTGAAGGCGATCTACCTCATCTACTTCACAGTTGCTTAGCGTGATCAAACCATTTTGTACGATCCTGAGGGCCATTTTGTCCATCATTTTCTCTACCGCAAAGCCTTTGGTACCTTTTCTAACGAGAAAGCCCTTCACCTCCTGATCGTCCAGGTCTCTGGCCCAGATGATGGTGACATCAGAAAAAGGCGCATTGCCAATCCACTTCTTCTGTCCGTTTAAGATCCATTTACTCCCCTGACGCTTTGCTGTAGTGGTTAAGCCCCCTGCTACTCCGGATCCCACCTCTGGTTCTGTTAATCCGAAAGCACCAATAGTTTTCATTTGCTGCATTCCAGGCAGCCATTCTTCCCGCTGGGCTTCTGATCCCAGCAAGTAGATCGACCCCATTGCAAGTCCGCTTTGTACGCCAAAAAAAGTGGACATAGAGGTATCTACCCTAGCCAATTCCATCGCTAGAATCCCCTCCATTAAATTCGATTTATTCGGACAGCCGTAACCTTTATAGGTCAGGCCGCAGATGTTGAGTGCTGCAATTCCAGGAATCAGTTCAAAAGGAAATTCTGCCTTCAGCCAGTATTTATTCACTACAGGTTTCACTTCCCGCTCCAGAAAATCTCTTACTTTTAGCTGCAAGGCACGGTCTTCCGCTTTTAAAGCTTCATCACCAAGGTGGTAAAAATCCCCTTCGATAGGTGGAAGTTCCCGATGTTTATGTGGTGTCCCGATCATTTTCATCAAGCCCTGCAATTGCGTTTCATCAAGATTGGCTACAGAATCTACAATTTTTGTCAGGTCGACTTTTTTGGAGAGTGCCTCCAGTTTCTGAAAATCTACACTTTTGAAAAGCGTGTAGGCATTTTTAAGGGAAGAGAAGATATTCGCCATATTTTGCTGTTTCTATTAAAAACAGCAAAAAGGCGATTTTGTTAGTTTTTGATCAGCCTGCTGCGCCAGCTGAAGCAACTGCAGCTTCCTTTAAGCCTTAGCTTAAATCAAATAGGTTGTTTACACCAAGCAATTTACGGGAGGTAAAACCTTCTCCATAAGTGGCTCCGATAGATTTACCGAACTCACGGGCACGTCCTATTACACTGTCGAAAAACTCTGGTGAGGAAATATAAGTTTGCTGTTCTTCATGGTCCGGATTAAAAAACTGCGTTTTAAATGCTTTGATAGCATCAATTTTGATTTGAATAAAAGGCGTAATGTCAATAATAATATCAGGCTCAATGTACCGGTCCTGAATGTATTGCAGCACCAATCTTGGTCTCCATGCTTCCTGGGCTATCCCATCAATTTCGGTATGGATCTTTGGTAAACCGGATAGAAAACAGGCATCATTACTCAAATCACCCGCACGGCCATGATCTGGGTGCCTATCGTGGAGGGCATTGGTTAAAATTATCTCTGGCTTATATTTACGGATCATTCTGATGATGGCCAGTCGATGTTCTTCGTCATTGGTAAAGAAACCATCTCTGAAACGAAGGTTTTCACGGGCATGGAGGCCTAGAATCTCCGCTGAGTCTGCGGCTTCCTCATCTCTGATTTCTGCGGAGCCTCTGGTTCCAAGTTCACCTCTGGTAAAATCAACAATTCCTACTTTTTTACCAAGGGCAATGTGTTTTGCTATTGTTCCAGAGCAGCCTAATTCTGCATCGTCCGGGTGAACGGCAAGTACTAATATATCTAACTTCATACGTGTAATAATTGTCTGGGCGCTTTATCCCAGTCGCTGGATTTTCTTTTTTACTTTGTTGGACAATGGTTTGGTGAAAGGAAAGAAATAGTCCACCACTTCTCCTTTTTTATTGATCAGGTATTTGTGGAAGTTCCATCTAGGTGTAGACGTTAAATTTCCATTGAGTTTTTTATCTCCCAGGAATTTATACAAAGGATGCGCATGTGCTCCTCTAACCATCGTTTTTTCAAACACAGGAAATTCCACCCCATAATTTACTGCACAGAACTCCTGAATTCCAGCCCCTTCTAAAGGTTCTTGTCTGCCGAAATCATTAGAAGGAAAGGCAAGTACTTCAAAATCCTGAGATTTCAGCTCTTCCCTTAACTCCTGTAACTCCTTCAGCTGAGGTGCAAAACCACAGGCCGAAGCAATATTGACAATTAATAAGTTTTTATTTTTATAATCTGAAAGATTCTTTTCTTTTCCATTGATCAATTTCACCTTAAACTGGTGTATACTTTTTGGCTGATCCGACATATTTTATTGATAAAATCCAGAAGAAAGAATGATCGCTTCAATGTCGCGTTCTTCCGTCGGATTGTATTTACTTTTTAGGTTATGGCCAACTACTCTGGCTACTGATTGGTATAAAAAGGCGGTAACGCCCCCTTTCGTTTCTTTTACAATTTCATAAGTGGTACGTCCTACTTCCCGGTCGATCAACTTCGTTAAAATCTGTCCCTGAGAAATGGTCAGTTCCTTAATTTCCCTGTTGAACATGTCCTTAATCTCCTTATCACACTGTTTAACCAAATTTTTCTGCGTCTTTTTATCGGTCGCCAGCGCAAGGTCTTTCTCCAGCTGCTCATATCTGCGTTTTGCAAACAATGCATAAGGCATCACCTTCATCACATTGTAACGCAGCCTGTTATAAGCCGCGCGATCTTCAGGAGTCTTAAAAATCCGATACCCATAGATCGTCACTTCTGAAAGCGGAATCCATGGAATCATCTCGCCATTCTCATTTGTAGAGGCCACACGAATGGTGTCGTTTTTCCCCAATACCGGGTATTTCACGGCCACAGCGCCGGTCTGCCCTTTAGCAGAAGCCGCTGTAATCATGACAATTGACAGAAAAAACAACCTGTAAAATTTCATAAATTTATACCTCTTCAATAAAGGCCAATTTAATACATTAATTGATTACTATTCTAAGATAAAATTTTCATAGGGAAAGCTTATCATCCTGACGTAAATAATACAAATGAAATGCCAATGATCATTTCATAAAATCATCGGTTACGAATGCAGGAGGAATAACTTAGAGAAACTTAAAATTGGAGGAATTATTGTGTATCACTATAGGATCTTTACAAAAAGCTTATATTAATAAAAGTATAGGGGCAATAAACTAGTATTTAAATAAAATTTTAGGTTCATTTGCCATTTGAACAGCGATCCATAACCAACAGAATTACCGAAAAACAATTTATAGATTGATGAAGAACACACTAGTGATTGATTTAGAAGCAGAGAAGCAAGAGATATTGAAGCGATACCGTGCGCTTCTGCGTGCCTGTAAGCCAACACTTCAGAGGGGGGATAAAAAGGAAATCAGAAAGGCATTTGATATGGCATTGGAGAGCCATAAAAACATGCGTAGAAAATCAGGTGAGCCTTATATTTACCACCCTATTGCTGTTGCGCAGATTGCTGCAGAAGAGATCGGACTAGGAACCACTTCGATTGTATGCGCTTTATTACATGATGTTGTAGAAGATACGGACATTACATTGGAAGATATTGAGCGTGAATTTGGCAAGAAAACGGCCAAAATCATTGATGGTCTGACCAAAATATCCGGCGTTTTTGATTACAACAGCTCTTTACAGGCGGAGAATTTCCGTAAAATGCTGCTGACACTGGCGGATGATGTGCGGGTAATTCTGATCAAACTGGCGGATCGTTTGCACAACATGCGGACGATGGACTTTATGCCCAGACATAAGCAGTTGAAAATCGCTTCAGAAACCATTTACCTTTACGCTCCCCTGGCCCACCGCCTTGGATTATACGCGATTAAATCTGAGCTGGAAGATCTTTCCATGAAATATCTGGAGCCAGACACTTATAAATATATTGCCACACAACTGAATGAGAAAAAGGCCGAAAGGACTTTATTTATCAAAAGGTTTGTGGAGCCGATCAATGAGATCCTGGCAGAACAGGGACTGACGGCCGATATCTACGGTCGCCCGAAATCTATCCATTCCATTTGGAATAAGATGAAAAGTAAAAACATTCCTTTTGAGGAAGTGTATGACCTTTTCGCCATCAGGATCATTCTGGACAGCGCACCGGAAAATGAAAAAGCAGATTGCTGGAAGGCTTATTCTATTGTAACCGACTTGTACCGTCCAAATCCAGATCGTCTGCGCGACTGGGTTTCGTCTCCAAAAGGAAACGGTTATGAGTCTCTGCATACTACCGTAATGGGTCCTAAAGGCCAATGGGTAGAAGTTCAGATCCGTACACAGCGGATGAATGAGATTGCAGAAAAAGGTTTTGCAGCACACTGGAAATATAAAGAATCCAGCAATGACAATGGCCTCGATCAATGGATCATGAAAGTAAGAGAGATGCTGAACAATCCGGAAGCGAATGCTTTAGACTTCCTGGATGATTTCAAAATGAACCTTTTCTCGGATGAGATTTTCATCTTTACCCCTAAAGGAGCTTTACTTCAACTGCCATTGGGCGCTACTGCCTTAGACTTTGCCTTTGAAATCCATACTGATGTGGGTGCCAAATGTATCGGGGCTAAAGTGAATCATAAACTGGTTCCTTTATCCTACAAATTACAGAATGGCGATCAGGTAGAGATCATCACCTCCAGCAAACAGACGCCAAAAGAAGATTGGCTGAATATTGTGGTGACGGCAAAGGCCAAATCGAAGATCAAATCGTCCTTAAAAGAAGAGAAAAGAAAAATCGCGGATCAGGGTAAAGAAACTTTGGAGCGTAAGTTGAAATCGTTAAAAATCACTTACAATACAGACAACCTGAACAAGCTGACTTACTTCTTCAAACTACCTTCTACACAGGAGCTTTTCATAGCTGTTGCGAAAGGAAAGATTGAGTTGAAAGACTTGAAAGATTACCTGGCTAGTGAGAAAGAGATTGAAAACAGAGGTTCTTCTGAGAAGAGCGACAATCAAAAGATTGAGGCTTTACTAAATAAAGTCAAAGGGCCGGAATCTGATATTCTTTTGATTGGCGAAGACTTGCAGAAGATTGATTATACGCTTGCCGCCTGCTGTAATCCCATCCCTGGGGATGACGTTTTTGGTTTTGTCACCGTGAATGAAGGGATCAAAATCCACCGTACCAATTGTCCGAATGCCGCACAGCTGATGGCCAACTACGGATACCGCGTAATCAAAGCCAAATGGAATCGTCAGCAGGAACTCACGTTCTTAACCGGATTGCATATTATTGGAATAGATGACGTAGGTTTGATCAATAATATCACGAAGGTAATTTCCGGAGATTTCAAGGTAAATATGCGTTCTATTACTGTCGATACAGATAATGGCATCTTTGATGGTTCCATTATGGTTTATGTAAATGATAAAGAACACTTAGACAACCTGATTAAAAATCTATTGGAAGTAAAAGGCGTGACGGCAGTTACCCGTTTTGATGCCTAAAAAAACGAATAAAACATACAGGTTTATATAAAAATTGGTACCTTTGAAAGGAGTTTAAAAACTATGTCTACAAACCACAACAGCGAGTTAGTAAGAAAAATATTCGAAGCTTACCTCGAAAATAAGAGTCTGAGAAAAACACCGGAACGTTTTGCCATCTTAGAAGAAATATATTCCAGAGATGACCATTTCGATGTAGAGACCCTCTATATCCACATGAAAAACCAAAAATATCGTGTCAGCAGAGCTACTGTATACAACACTTTAGAACTATTGGTTTCCTGTGATCTGGTGACTAAACATCAGTTTGGTAAAAACATGGCGCAGTTTGAGAAATCTTATGGCTACCATCAGCACGACCATATCATTTGTATTGACTGCGGGAAAGTAGTAGAATTCTGCGATCCGCGTATTCATCAGATCCAAAGTATGGTTGGAGATTTGCTGAAGTTTGAAATTAAACACCACTCACTGAACCTTTATGGCGTTTGTTTCGATTGCACTGCAAAAAATGCAATGAACAATCAGAATAGCGAAGTAAAACATGCAAGTTAACATATCCAATTTATAATATTCAAATTTAAATAATGACGCAAGTAGACGTGCTTCTGGGCCTGCAATGGGGCGATGAAGGCAAGGGAAAAATTGTTGATGTATTAAGTCCTCAATATGATTTGATAGCTCGTTTTCAAGGCGGTCCGAATGCCGGACATACTTTAGAGTTTGATGGCAAAAAGTTTGTTTTAAATACCATTCCATCAGGTATTTTCAATGAAAAAACAATGAATCTTATTGGTAATGGTGTGGTTATTGACCCGATCATTCTAAAAAGAGAGTTAGACAACCTAAAAGCTGCAGGACATGATCCAGTAGCCAAAGGGAAATTGGTAATTGCCCGTAAAGCACATTTGATTTTGCCAACGCACCAGTTATTGGATGCTGCAAATGAGCAAAAAATGGGTAAGGACAAAATCGGTTCTACACTAAAAGGTATTGGCCCAACTTATATGGACAAAACCGGTCGTAATGGATTAAGAGTAGGTGATACTACCCTTCCTGATTTCAAGGAACGTTACAACAAATTAGTAGAGAAACATAAAGAGATTCTTTCTCATTATGAATTCGAATACGATCTAACAGAAAAAGAAGCTGCATTCTTTGAAGCGATTGAGTTTATCAAAACCATTCCTCATGTAGACAGTGAGCATTATGTAAATGGTTTCCTTAAAGAAGGAAAGAAAGTATTGGCAGAAGGTGCACAAGGAACATTATTGGACATCGACTTTGGTTCTTATCCATTTGTAACTTCTTCTAACACCACTACTGCTGGTGCTTGTACTGGTTTAGGTATTGCGCCAAACAGAATCGGCAATGTATATGGTATCTTCAAAGCTTACTGTACACGTGTTGGTGGTGGACCATTCCCTACGGAACTGGACAACGAAGTTGGTGAAAACCTACGTCAGGTGGGTCATGAATTCGGTGCAACAACTGGCCGTGCCCGTCGTTGCGGATGGA
Source organism: Pedobacter polysacchareus (assembly GCF_019802255.1). Taxonomy (GTDB): domain Bacteria; phylum Bacteroidota; class Bacteroidia; order Sphingobacteriales; family Sphingobacteriaceae; genus Pedobacter; species Pedobacter polysacchareus. The sequence continues at coordinate 337,162 of NZ_JAHYSS010000007.1, forward strand.
TTGATATCCCTGCATTAAAATATGCAATCATGTTAAATGGTGTAACTGAGCTGATCATGATGAAAGCAGATGTATTGGATGGTTTTGATACGATCTATGCCTGTACACATTATGAGCACAATGGTGAAACTATTGATTATATGCCATACGACATCATTTCTGTAAAACCTACGCCTGTTTTAAAAGCAATCGAAGGTTGGAAAACTGATGTAACTAAAGTAAATCAGGTAGCAGATATCCCTGCGAAACTTTCCGCTTATATCGCTTTCTTAGAGAAAGAATTGGAAGTGCCTGTAAAATATCTTTCTGTTGGACCAGATAGAGTTCAAACTTTAGAATTGATCTAGAAATTATCTTCAGATATATAGGAAAGGCGGCCAATGGCCGCCTTTTTTTATAGGCTGTTTTCCCTTACCTTTGTAGCGAAATGAGCCATCTGGAATTATCGTTATTTAAAAGTAAAGCACTGCATTGGGCCAATACTTTTGACATCTGCTGCTGTTTAGACTCCAACAATTATACTGACCCTTACGGGAAATTCGATTTTATCATTGCTGCTGGAGCTACAGCGGTACTTTCTAAAGCAACGGGCGGCGCATTTGATGCCTTACAAGATTTCTACGAAGCAAGAAAAACCTGGATGTTCGGTTTATTCAGCTACGACCTGAAAAACGAAGATGAACAGCTGCAATCCAATCATGCAGACTTCCACCAATTCCCTGATTTATTTTTCTTTGTTCCTCAATATCTGATCGCCTGGAAAGATGGGCAGGCAGAAGTGATTTTTGGTGATGCCGAGCTTTTAGAAACCATCTCCTGCTTTGAAATTCCGGAAGTAAAAACTTATCCGGCTTTGGATATCCAGGCTTCGATGAATAAAGAAAGCTATCTGGAGAAGATCAAGCAGCTGCACCAGCACATCAGCAGGGGCGACATTTACGAAATTACTTATTGTCAGGAGTTCTTTGCCGAAAACGCAGAGATTGATCCTTTATATGTATTTGAACAGCTCAACGCCCTTTCCCCTACCCCTTTTGCAGGCTATTTTAAGATCTACGATCAATATATCCTTTCGGCCAGTCCGGAGCGCTTTCTTTGCAAACGAGCGAACAAACTGATTTCTCAACCCATTAAAGGAACAGCCAAACGCAGCCGCGAAGCCAATACCGATGAACAGATCAAACAGGACTTAAGTCAAAATATAAAAGAACAGGCGGAAAATGTGATGATTGTAGACCTGGTGCGCAACGACCTCACAAAAAGTGCCTTAAAAGGAAGCGTTAAGGTCGAAGAACTTTTTGGGATCTATACTTTCCCGCAGGTGCACCAGATGATCTCTACCATCAGCTGTGAGCTGGCGCCAGACTTACATTTCGTAGAAGCAATCCGAAATACTTTTCCAATGGGCTCAATGACAGGTGCGCCAAAAATCCGGGCAATGGAATTGATAGAAAAATATGAGCTGAGTAAAAGAGGTGCATATTCCGGCTCCTTTGGTTACCTCAGTCCTGAGGGAGAGTTCGATTTCAATGTGATCATCCGTAGTATCCTATATCAGAAAAGCAGTAAACACTTGTCTTTCCAGGTAGGTGGTGCCATTACTTATGCCGCTGATGCACATGACGAGTATGAAGAATGTATGTTAAAAGCCTCTGCTATTATCCAAACTTTAACTCCCTAAATGTTATTCCATTAAAAAGGCCGTTACCTTTCAGTAACAGCCTGTCTATTATTTTTTTTTATTCAAATTATCCGGTAGGCTTTCCGGTAGTCGAATTGAAATATTTTTTAGCTTCTGGTAAAAGTCTTTGAATCTGAGCAATACGCGTAGCATCAGAAGGGTGAGTACTTAAAAACTCAGCAGGTTTTTGCGCACCAGCACTCGCTGCAGCCATTCGCTGCCAGAAAGAAATCGCATTGGTAGGATCATATCCGGCCATCGACATAAAAATCAGGCCTAACTGATCTGCTTCCAGCTCTTGCTTTCTTGAATTTGGTAACAATACAAAGCCCTGCGCGCCCAAACCATATGCCTGATTGATCATCGCCTGTGCGGTTTGAGACTTTCCTGCTGTAGCTGCACCCAATAAACTACCCCCAGCTTGTGCTAGAGTAGCTTGAGAAGCTCTTTCTGAGGAGTGCTGTGCAATCGCATGGGCGATCTCATGCCCCATCACTGTGGCTAATCCAGCATCATCCTTTGCAATAGGTAAAATACCACTGTAAACAGCTACTTTACCACCGGGCATACACCAGGCATTTACTTCTTTACTATCAATCAGGTTAAATTCCCAGTTGAAACCCTGGATCTGGCTCGCATAGCCATTGGCGTTCATATACTTTGTAACCGCAGCCTGAATCTTCTGCCCTACTCTTTTTATCCTTGCTGCATCCGCATTGTTGAGCACCTTAGTTTTAGGGTCTCTTAACAAGGAGGTATAACTTTGAGCGGCCGCATTCTGCATCTCACTTTCACTCACAATACTCAATCTGCTGCGTCCCGTTAATGGTACTGTAGAACAGGAGGAGATGGAAAGCATCGCCGCAGCAATGACCATTAAATTTAAAGCTTTCATGAATTCGTTGTTTTAAGTTGTTTTCTTTTTAAACAGGTAAACTTTGGATTCTTTGCCCATGAGGAGTCGCTCTAAATTCTTCTGATGTGTGACCAAAATGAGGATACACACACACATTCCATATAATACTTCTGACTTAACAGAAGAATGCAGGATGAATATAATGCTCAATGGGAAGGTAAAACCTGCACATATAGAGCTTAGGGAAACATATTTAGTGGTTAAGAGTACAACTACAAAGACCAGAACACAAAGCATTGCTGCCGGGAAGTTAACTGCCAAAATCATTCCAAAAAGTGTGGCCACTCCCTTACCTCCTCTAAAGCCTGCAAATATTGGGAATAAATGTCCCATCACAGCGGTTACGCCGAGTGCAAGTTCATAATTGATAAATTGAGAAGAGTTCTGTGGACCGGTAACGGATAGCCCTATAAAGTAGGCAAGTTTGGTTGCAGTATAGCCTTTGGCGATATCTATCGTCATCACGGCAAGTCCTGCACGTTTCCCCAACACCCTAAAAGTATTGGTTGCACCGGCATTTCCACTACCATATTCCCTCACGTCGACACCGTAAAATGCTTGTCCGAGCCATACCGCTGTTGGTATAGACCCAAATAAATAGGCTAAAATTACTGCTGATATAGAATAGACCGAAATCATTAACTACAATTATAGTAAAAAAACAAAATCAAATTCTGATGAATTAAGTTGTTTAGCATGCTTTTAAACTCATGTCTAAACTTTTAACAGAGTGGGTTAAAGCGCCCATAGATATAAAATCTACCCCACACGCCGCGTATTCTACTACATTTTCTTCAGTGATTCCACCAGAAGCCTCTGTTACGAATCTGCCATCGATTAGTTTCACCGCTTCTTTTAAATCGGCAAAGCTGAAATTATCCAGCATAATCCGGTCTACACCTCTATTAGTTAAAACATCATTTAACTCCGAAAGGTTTCTCACTTCTATCTCTATCTGTAAATCTTTATTTTGATCTGCTAAATATTGATTGGCTGCTTTGATCGCATTGGCGATTCCACCAGCATAATCTACGTGATTATCCTTGATCAGGATCATGTCGTATAAACCGATACGGTGATTTACTCCCCCACCGATCACAACCGCCCATTTCTCCAAATATCTTAATCCAGGTGTGGTTTTGCGCGTATCTAACAATTTAGTAGGATACGCAGCCAGCAAACCAACAATGTGGTTGGTTTTCGTGGCAATACCACTCATCCTTTGCATACAGTTTAAAACCAGTCGCTCAGCCAGCAAAATAGAATGCGTACTACCGGAAACCGTCAGTACAATATCTCCATATTTCACTTTTTCTCCGTCAGTAATATTTACCGATACGACCAATTGATCATCAATATAATTGAAAATCGCTACCGCAAGCTCAACGCCTGCAATCACCCCATCTTCTTTAATGAGCAATTTTGCCTTGCCTTGTGCATGGGCTGGAATGGTAGAAAGTGAAGTATGATCCCCATCGCCTAAATCTTCGGCAACAGCGTTTTTTATGAATTGATCTATGATTTGCTTATCCAAAACTTAAAATTAAACCCAAAAATAGCATTTTTACTATTATTTATCCGGCTCTATTCTCAATTCCGTAATAAAAAAAGCATTATTAGACTTTTTCATCGTGATTGAAACCCGGAATTTTCCATTCTTGGTGTGTAGGGAAAGGATGCCAAATCTAAAGTTCGGATTGGCATTAATGGTATGTGTTACCGATGATTTTATAGGTGGATACTTGGTAAAGAAGTTCCTTAGTATCTGCTCGGCCTGTGCTTTAGAATAGACATCTTCTTCATCAATAACGATGAGCTCCAGGGAAGAAGAAAAATTTACTGCTATTTCTTTCGTATTGCCCGCTTTAAAATAACCGGAAAGATTGTCAATAATATCGCTTTGAATAGCAATAACAGAAGAAAAAGAGGTAAACAGAATCGTAAAAAAAAGTAAGGGCTTCATATTCTCTATATAGCTAACCTACCAATGTTACATAAATTATGCCATGATTGGCTGCAGCCAGGAAAACAAAGATACTACAGTTGAATTACAATTAGGCTCAAAAAAAACACACAATACGCTTATATTTGTTAGATTGACAGACAATCGCACGACAATTACTAAATTAATTCAAGATGAATAATAAAAAATTAGTTCTACTTATTCTTGACGGCTGGGGCTACGGGAAGCAAGACGAATCCGATGCCGCTTATGCAGCTAACACTCCTTTCTTTGACTCTTTATTGAAAAATTATCCTAATTCCAAATTGGAAGCTTCGGGTGTAGCGGTAGGATTACCGGCCGGCCAAATGGGGAATTCGGAAGTTGGACACATGAATTTAGGTGCAGGCAGAGTAGTTTATCAGGAATTAGGCAGGATTAATAAAGCAATAGAAGACAGAACACTGCACCAGAACCCGGTACTGCTGGATGCTTTTCATTATGCTAAAGAAAATAACAAGGCTGTTCATTTCATCGGGTTGGTATCTGATGGAGGTGTACATGCCCATATCAACCATCTGAAAGCGTTATGCGATGCAGCTGGCGAACAAGGATTGAGCGACGTATTTATCCATGCTTTCTTAGATGGCAGGGATACAGATCCAAATTCTGGATTGACATTCATCAAAGACCTGGAACATCACCTGGAAAGTTCTACGGGTAAAATTGCCAGTTTAGTTGGCCGTTATTATGCGATGGACAGGGATTCACGTTGGGAAAGGGTAAAACTTGCTTATGATGTGATGACCAAAGGTATTGGCAAACCAACTACCGATGCCGCAACTGCTATTGAGCAATCTTATAGCGAAGGCATTACGGATGAATTTACTGCTCCAATTGTAGTGACTCAGCCAAATGGCAGCCCGGTAGCTACTATTCAGCCTGGTGATGTAGTGATCTGTTTCAATTACAGAACAGACAGGGGCAGAGAAATTACTGCAGCATTGACTCAAAATGACTATCCTGATGTTGACATGCATAAATTGCCATTGTATTATGTAACGATGACGACTTATGATGAAAACTTCGAAAATGTAAAGGTAGTTTTCACTAAAGATGATCTTTCGGAAACTTTAGGTGAAGTATTAGAGAAAAACCATAAAAACCAGATCCGTATTGCGGAGACTGAAAAATATCCACACGTTACTTTCTTTTTCTCTGGTGGCAGAGAGCTGGCATTTGAAAATGAGAAGAGAATACTTATTCCATCTCCGAAGGTAGCTACTTACGACTTGCAGCCAGAGATGAGTGCCGCAGGAATTACAGCAGCAATCAACAAAGAGCTAGCTTCAGGATGGCCTGATTTTGTGTGCCTGAATTTTGCCAATCCAGACATGGTAGGTCATACCGGTGTATTTGAAGCAGTAATTAAAGCTGTGGAAACTGCTGACCATTGTGCAGAGCAAGTGGTAAAAACAGGAATCGAAAACGGTTACTCTTTCATCATCCTTGCGGATCACGGAAATTCAGAATACATGCGCAATGCAGATGGATCTGTAAATACTGCGCATACCACGAACCTTGTTCCCTGCATTTTAATTGACAATGATTATAAAACCATCGCTGATGGAAAACTTGGCGACATCGCCCCTACCATCCTAAAGATTATGGGCATTGAGAAACCAGCGATCATGACCGGTAACTGCCTGGTATAATGAGAAACCATTTAATATTATGTGCTTTTCTTTTGTTGTGTTTTGGCTGTGGAGACAGGGCCGTCAACCAGCAAAAGGAAACACATCCTTACTTCGATCTTAAAGGATACTTTGCGGGAGAAGCGACAAGATTAAGTCGCCAGAAGCCAGTGATTCATAAAACAGTGCTGGTCAATGACTCCACAGAAAGCAAAGACCTGGTGATTCAGGACTGGCCGAAAGAGCTGAGCATATTTTCTGATGCCGACCTCAATAAATCGGCATGGAAAGGTTTGTTTCGGGTTAAAAAAACAGATACAATGGAGCTTTATACCTCCGACAACAAGAAAGTTCCGGTGAAGGAATTGAAAGTCATCAAGAGAAATGGTCAGGTTTATGGCCTTCAAATTTTGATCTGCAATGCCAACACACTATATACTTCCTCAGATACGCTCAGCTATTTTCCAGATAGCTTATATGACGTAAAAAAGAACCAGCACATCAGGTTACTTGCGGAAAAGAATTACCGGATTACCGGAAAATTCAAATAGGGATCCCCCCTATTTTCTACCCATTACAAAATCTTAATGACATAAAATCCTTCGTACGGAAAGCATTCCTTACGAAGGATTTTCTATGCCCCTTACCGGGCAAGACTATGGCATGATAATGGGCTTATTTCAATTGCAAATATGGGGAGTTTAACGAGCAAAACGCCTGATAGGAGCAAGAAAGTCTCTTTTATGAACTGCGATTAAATGGTTTAAACACAACCTGATGCCTGTGGCGTCAGATTTCGGGAAATAAATTCCTCATTTAATGTATTCATATCAGCGATATAAATTCAGTTAACACATTGATCCCTTGAAAAATGGCAACAATAGCGTCATACTTGAAGAAATATAGGAGAACATTTCTTTATGTTATTCCCGCTGATCATCAGTTTACGCTTTTCAGGATCAGTTCATGGAAACTGAATTTATTTAGAGACACCATCATGTATTGCCTTCCATTAGGCATGATTGGGATTCTTTTGTTCCTGGTTAATGAGCTCGCTAAAGGAAAAGTGTTTTTCCCTGTGTTTATGGTGCTGGTTATCATTTCTCTTATGGGGTTTGTAGTAAATAGAAAAATAAAGCTGGATTACAGGATGGTCATGGTGGTAGCCCTGCTCTATCTGATTGCCGTATTGTACTTGCTTTTTGTTGGCTCTGATGGCCCTGGAGCATTATACTTATTGATCATTACGTTTTTCACGGCAATGATCTTTCCAGCGAAAGCGACTTTCATTCCATTGGTGGTCAATATTGTGATTTGTATACTGATTGGCTTAATTATACAGTTTAAGCTTTTCCCAAATGCATTGTCTGAAACTTATGACCTCACTTTATGGATTGCCTATTCCTGGAACTTCATTTTTGTCAGCTTTATCAGTGTTTTTATGATCAGCACCATTCTAAATGGTTTTGAAAAAACCAGGGTTAAAGAAGCCATACTGGTCAAGAAACTGGATGCTTCTGAACGCTACTACCGGAATATCTTTGAAGCGAATCCGGTACCTATGTACATCTTTGAACTGAATACCGGTAATTTCCTGAAAGTGAACGAAGCGGCCATAAAAAAATATGGCTATACCCAGGAGGAGTTTTTATCGATGAACATCACGAAAATCAGACCGGCCTCAGAGATCAGTAAGCTGATGGACATTTTCAGTACTATAAAAACCAGGGAATATTCGGGAATTCTGACACACATGAATAAAAGCGGGCAATTGTTTCCAGTAGAAATTGACACTACCATCGTAAATATCGATGGGATCGACGCGAGGCTGGTTTTGGCGACAGACGTCTCTAAGCGAATGAATTATGTGAGAATGATTGAAAAGCAAAATCAGGACCTAAAGGAAATTGCCTGGATACAAAGCCATAAAGTGAGGGCGCCATTAACGAATATCATGAGCTTAACGGAGATGATGCTGCAAAATCCCCATGGCGACCATATTGATTTACTGTATATGCTAAAGGAATCTACCGAGCAATTGAATGAATCTATTGCTTCTATAGTTCACCAGGCAGACAATAACCAGATGCTTCCACCAGAATGAACAGAATCAACCCTATACATACCTAACTAACAGAATGATAACCAACGAATAAATATAATGCAATGAAAAAATTTTATCTGATAGATGACGACACTATTTTCGTTTTTTTAACAAGAAAAACGTTACAGGTTGCCAATCTAAGTACCGACCTGACCGTCTTTGAAGATGGAAAAAAAGCTTTATTAGATTTGGAGTTGAGTGCCAATCAGCCGGAGTTATTGCCAGATGTGATTTTTCTGGATTTAAATATGCCGGTATTGGATGGCTGGGGATTCCTGGAAGAGTATTCATTGCTGGAGCCTAAAATGAGCAAGAAGATTGAGATTTATATTGTTTCTTCTTCCATCTCTCCATCAGAACTGGAGCGATCTCAGCGCATTCCTGTGGTGACTGACTTCTTGACGAAACCATTGAGCCGCTCTAAGTTTGTAGAAATTTTTGACGGCGCAGAAGTATAAAAAAAATGCCTGCTATTGCGGTTACAATAGCAGGCATTTTCATCACTTTAGCAGCAGTCCTTATTTCAGACTGGCAATCTGTGCTTTCACATAATCGACTAAGCCAATAATGTCTTTACGTAAAGGCTGTACCACCAATACCTTCTGAAAATCGGCAATAGAATTATTAAATAAAGCGATCACAGCAGTTTTTTCCGGTCCTTTCTTCACCTTATACGATTTATAGATGGCGTAATCTTTATAGGCCAGCCCTCTATTTTGTAATAACTGTGTATCTTCTTCCCCATTCAGCTCAATTGCTTTGCTGAAATCTTTAATTGCGGAAAGATAAAAGTTGTCTCTCATTTGACTCAGAGACTCTTTCGGATCATTTGCGATGTTTAATCTGGCCTTTCCTCTATAATAATAGGCAGAATAATCTGAAGGCTTTACTGTAATCAATCGGCTATAAGCAGCAATTGAATTTTCAAAATCTCCACATTGAAAATAAGAATATCCCAGCATCTTCAGCACATTCGCATTGTTCGGAGTTTTAGTATCCGCTTTCTCTAATTGTCCAACGGCAGCCTTATAATCCCCCTTCATCATGGCTTGCAGCCCTAATTTATCGTAACCGCTGTTTTGAGCGATACCGACCTGAGCAGAAAAGACAAATAATAATAAGATGGTGTGCTTGAAATAGTTCATTAAGTTTTATTTAAAAATATTAAATATATTTAGATTTGATTCCCAAGTCCTAATTAAAATCTAAATTAATTTTAGGCAATCCGGGAATGATATAGGTATTTGAAGGCAACTATCATACCAGTTACAAATACCTCTCTTAAACGCTAAATAAATGAAAATATGATAAGCTGAAGAATTATTCTGATTTTTTTTCAAAAAAGGTCAGACAATTACGCATATTGCTTTCGCTGATCTTCATCTATTCCTGACTTTTTAACAGGGAAAAGGCTGGATGAATCTTTTGGCACAGGAGTTGAAAATATAGATAATACAATATAATTAATAATTTCGTAGACGGCATACTGTCAGATTGTCGTTTTTATTTTAGAAAGACTTAATAAATGAGTAAACAAGATCATTTTGATTTTAGCAACGCACTACCCATTATAAATGAAGATACAGAGTTTTTCCCGCTGATGTCCCAACAAGACGAAGACGAGATGAATAATGAAGAGACTCCTGAAGTACTGGCCATCCTTCCTTTAAGGAATACCGTACTTTTTCCAGGAGTAGTCATTCCAATTACTGTTGGCAGGGATAAATCCATAAAGCTAATCAAGGAAGCTTACAAAGGAAACCGGATTATAGGAGTAGTATCCCAACGGGATGTTTCGATAGAAGACCCTACGTTTGAGCAGCTGAACAGCGTAGGAACGGTGGCGCAGATCATAAAGATGCTGCAGATGCCGGACGGAAACACAACCGTGATCATACAGGGTAAACAACGTTTCCGCCTGATTGAAGAAGTTCAGTCGGAGCCTTACATTAAGGTAACCATCAGCAAATTCGAGGAGTCCAAACACAAAAACGACAAAGAATTTAAAGCAATGGTGGCCTCTATCAGGGAAATGTCATCGCAGATCATTCAATTGTCGCCGAACATTCCAAGTGAAGCTGGTATTGCCTTAAAAAACATAGAAAGCACTTCTTTCCTGATCAATTTCATCTCTTCAAATATGAATGCAGATGTTTCTGATAAGCAAAAAATGCTGGAAATGGGCAACCTGCGTGAGCGCGCAATGATGGTGATGGAACTATTGACCCTGGAACTTCAAATGCTGGAGTTAAAAAACCAGATTCAATCGAAAGTCCGCACCGACCTGGACAAGCAGCAAAGGGATTACTTCCTGAATCAACAATTAAAGACCATACAGGAAGAACTGGGTGGTTCTTCATCCGACCTTGAATACGAGGCTTTGCAGGTACGCGCAAAGAAGAAGAAATGGTCTGAACCTATAAAAGAACATTTTACGAAGGAGCTGGATAAACTGGGAAGAATGAATCCCGCAGCGCCTGACTATTCTATACAGATCAATTACCTGGAGCTCTTATTAGACCTTCCATGGAATGATTTCACGAAAGACAACTTTGACCTTAAACGTGCACAGCGCGTACTGGATAAAGATCATTTCGGTTTAGAAAAAGTAAAACAGCGCATTATAGAGTATCTGGCTGTTTTGAAGCTTAAACGCGACATGAAAGCCCCTATCATTTGTTTAGTAGGCCCTCCGGGAGTAGGTAAAACCTCATTAGGAAAATCAATTGCGAAAGCATTGAACCGCAAATATGTACGTATGGCATTGGGTGGCATCAGAGATGAAGCTGAAATCCGCGGTCATAGAAAGACTTATATCGGTGCTATGCCAGGCAGAATCATTCAATCCATTAAGAAAGCCGGTGCTGCAAATCCTGTATTTGTGCTGGATGAGATTGATAAAGTAGGTGCTGATTTTAGAGGAGACCCTTCTTCTGCTTTATTGGAGGTATTGGATCCAGAGCAAAACTCTGCTTTCAACGACCATTATGTAGAGGCTGATTATGACCTTTCCAATGTACTGTTTATCGCTACAGCCAACTCATTGAGCAGCATACAGCCGGCTTTGCTGGATCGTATGGAGATCATTGAAGTGAATGGTTATACGATTGAAGAAAAGATTGAAATTGCTAAAAAATACCTGTTGCCTAAGCAAAAAGAGCAGCACGGGATCAAAACAAAAGACATCGTTCTAAAGAACAGTCTGATTGAAAAAGTAATCGAAGATTATACAAGAGAATCAGGTGTTCGTGGGCTGGAGAAAAAGATCGGTTCCTTGGTCCGTGGTGTGGCGACTAAAATCGCGATGGAAGAAACTTACGAGCCAAACCTGACTTTAGAAGATGTAGAGCGCATTTTAGGTGCCCCTATCTATGATAAGGATCTTTATGAAGGCAATGAAGTTGCCGGAGTAGTGACTGGTTTAGCCTGGACACAGGTGGGTGGAGACATTCTGTTTATTGAGGCGAGTTTAAGCCCTGGTAAAGGAAAATTAACCTTAACCGGTAACCTGGGTGAGGTAATGAAAGAATCTGCTGTGATTGCATTGGCTTATTTACGTTCACACGCTGCTATTTTTGGAATTGACTATGCCCTTTTCGATCATTGGGATATCCATGTACATGTACCTGCCGGCGCAACTCCAAAAGATGGTCCATCTGCTGGTATTACCATGCTAACCGCATTGACTTCTGCATTTACACAGCGTAAAGTAAAATCCAACCTGGCCATGACCGGAGAGATCACCTTACGTGGAAAAGTACTGCCGGTTGGCGGAATCAAGGAAAAAATCCTTGCGGCAAAACGTGCGAATATTAAAGATATCATTCTTTGTAAATCGAATAGAAAAGACATTTTAGAGATCAAGGAAAGCTATATTAAGGACTTAAATTTCCATTATGTAACGGAGATGAGAGAAGTGATTGAACTGGCGTTAATGAAGGAAAAAGTGAAAGATGCGCAAGACCTGAGTGTTAAAATCAAGCCGGTTGCAAACTAGGCTGTTTTTAGTTATTATTGCGGCACCAAACAAATCATAATGAGAAAATTAACACTTGCTTTTACTTTATTTTCAGCCCTTATCAGTACCCAGAAGCTTTTCGCACAGGAAAGCGGCAACACTACACCTGCTACGTCCAGAGCACAGAATATATTTATTGAACTGGGCGGTCAGGGTTTGACTTTTACAGCTAACTATGACTCCAGGTTCTTTAACAAGAGAGATGGTATCGGTGGTAGAGCTGGTATTGGTTACTTTTCAGTAGATGGAGATAAAGTGACCACAGTGCCTTTATCTTTGAATTACCTATTAGGAAAAGGTGGAAAGTACTTTGAACTTGGATTAGGTGCCACTTTTATTGCAACAGGCGGCGATGCAGAAGTCCTTTTCAATAAGAACGAAAGCAATGTAATTGGTACCATGAGTTTTTTCTATCGGGTACAACCGGAGGATAGCGGTTTTGCTTTCAGGATTGGACTTAGTCCGGTCTTCAGTAGGGACTTCTTCCTGCCTTATTATGGTGGTCTAAGTCTTGGCTATACTTTTTAACATAAAAAATACGATATTCAACTCCGGCAAATCTGCCGGAGTTTTTTTTTAGAAAAACAATAATGAAAGCTATCAGCAAAATACTGCTCCCTTTATCCCTGATTTACCTGCTGGCCACCAGTCCGGTTTCAGCACAAAACTTCAAAAATGAGTTTGGTTTTAAAAGCGACAATGATTCCTACCTGCTGCAGGGCTCTGACCGCTATTATACCAATGGCTTATTTATCAATTTCCGCCATGCCTTGAATCAAAGCGGGCTTCCGGAAAAGCTGGAGAAGAAAACTTATGAAATTGCCATTGGGCAAAAGATGTACAACCCTTATTCTGGTGCGGCACCCGATCCGGCAAAACAAGACCGCCCATTTGCAGGCTACTTATATGCGGAAGCTGGATTGAACTGGTTTTATAAAAATGAAAGCATTTTGAAAACCAGCGCGCAGATTGGTGTGACAGGTCCAGCATCACTGGCAGAAAAAGGCCAGGAGCTCTTACATAAATCCGTTGGTTTCTATCAACTGGAGGGCTGGGATTACCAGATTAAAGAAGAAATGCAGGTAAACCTATCCGCGCAATACACCAGATTATTGCACCGTTTTAAGGACCAGGCTGCTGACTTCTCTTTTGAAGGTTATGCGAATGTTGGAACGACCTTTAGTGGTGCTGGTGCAGGGATTTTATTCAGAGCAGGGCGAATCAATCAGCTTTTCAACACGGCTTATACCAATTCAGTAATTGGAAACCAGTCGAAAACAAAGAATTTAGTGAAAAGTGAGCTGTTCTTTTATGCAAAACCTCAGCTTAATTTTGTGGCTTATGATGCCACCATACAAGGCAGTATGTTTAACAATGATAGTCCGGTTACTTTTGGGGTTAAACCAGTCGTGTTTGCGCAGCAATTGGGATTTAATTACAGCAGTCAGCGCTTTACCTTCGATTTTGGGATGATATTTAAGACTAAGGAAGTGAAAAGTACCGCCAGAGCCCATCAATATGGCAGTATTAGTATGTTTTACCGCTTCAACTAATTCAGCAGTAAATTAGTCCAGGGCAGGACGTTTCCGCAAGGTTTTCTTTGTGGAAACGCTCTGTTTGTCCTGTAGCCGCTTCCTGATCACCGATTTCGGTGTCTTGGTGGGCTTTCTCTTTTTTTGAATGTGCAGGCCTGATTTCAGCAGGGCGATCAATTTTAGGATCGTTCGCTCTTTGTTCATCAACTGACTTCTGTCTTCCTGTGAAACGATGTGCAGGTTTCCTTCCTGATCCATGCGATTGTGCAATCTTTCCATCAGCAATGTCCTTTCTTCTTCCGTCAAAAAATCTGCAGAAGGCAAATGAAGGATCAGCTCTACTTTACTGGATACCTTGTTTACATTCTGCCCGCCTTTACCTCCGCTTCTGGAAGTTTTAAAGGTGACTGTTTTTAGTATATCTTCTTTATTGGGTAACATGCAGTAAAAGTAGCTAAAGAAAATCGGCCATTTAAAAAAAATTGGGGGAACAATTCCCTAAAACACTAACTTTGCCCTATATGAGGAAAAATCTGGTTGTAGCTATCGACGGCTACTCATCATGTGGAAAAAGTACATTAGCGAAAGCATTGGCAAAGAAACTAGGTTTCATTTATATTGATAGCGGAGCGATGTACCGGGCGGTAACACTTTATTTCCTTCGCAATCACATCGCCATGAATGATCCTGAAGCAGTAAAAGACGCTTTACAGCATATCGAATTAAACTTTCATTCCAGGGATTACGAATCACACATTACCTTAAATGGCGAAGAAGTATCTGAAGAAATCAGACTAATGCCAGTTTCAGAAGCAGTAAGCGAAGTATCAGCTAATAAATTTGTCCGCAAGGATATGGTGAAACAGCAGCAGCGCATGGGCAAATCAAAAAACATTGTGATGGATGGCCGTGATATTGGCACCACTGTTTTTCCGGATGCTCAGGTAAAGTTCTTCATGACTGCCGATCCAAAAATCAGGGCAGAGCGTCGTTACAAAGAAATGCAGAGCAAAGGGGATACTTCCACCACGCTAGAAGAGGTATTCGAAAATCTGGCGCACCGTGACTATGCGGATACCACCCGTGCAGAAAGCCCGCTGACCCGTGCAGAAGATGCCGTGATTCTGGACAACACCAATATTACTCCACAAGAGCAACTTGATTTTGCAATTGAGCAAGTAAAACTTCATTTTCCACAATAAGTAAAAATGACTAAAATATACTAACTATTGTATCCTATATACAGTAATTATCAACACAAATAGAAGGGCCTCGTGCCCTTTTTTTTGTCAATAATCAGTTACAAACCCTTTCTTAACTTAAACATTACAATTCCATGTTTTAACTCATATATGAGATTAATACTTTTGTTTAACAATTTTGTCAAACTCAAAAGTATATGTCAACTCGCGACACTGGTACGGAACAATTAATCAAAGATACGGCTAAGCACCTGTTTTTTGCGGAGGGTAAATTACATGCCACCACGCAGGAAATCGCCGATGCAGCCGGAGTAAACCGTACACTCGTAAATTATTATTTCCGCTCCCGGGACATCCTGTTTGATCAGGTATTCAACGAGGCACAGGAAGGCTTTGTCTGCACACTGGATGAAGTATTTGACTCCAAAATGCCTTTCAAAGAAAAGATCAGAAACCTGATTTCTGTATTCATTAAAGAAACCGCTCAATACCCTTTTCGCCAGCTCTTCATCATCACAGAAATGAACAGAAATGAGCTGATCAATGCGAAGAAATCAAGGGCCAAAAAAGTGAAAGCTTTTATGGAAGAGATCCAGCTGGAAATGGATAAAGGGCTGGTGAAGAAAATGGATCCAAGGCAATTCATGCTGAATCTATTTTCTTTAATGGCGCATCCTTTCCTTACTGCACCGCTTCATAAAGCAATATTTGGCATGAATGATGAAGAATACGCCATCTTGATGGAAGACCGTAAACAGCTGATCTACGAAACCATCTTCCCATAAAATCACCTTATATATTATATCCTCTTAAAAAACAAAAAAGAACAATACCCATAAAAATGAGATACACCATTCAATCACTATTATTGCTTCCGGCATTAATGATTTTAAGTTCATGCGGAAATAACGGATCAAAACCAGGCGGCCCTGGAGCGGGAGCCCCTCAGGTCAAAGAATACAAAGTATTAGAGTTGCAGCCACGCAGCGCAACATTGAACACAGACTACCCTGCCAGTATCCAGGGCCAGCAAAATATAGAAATCAGACCAAGAGTTGATGGGTATGTGGAGAAGATTTTTGTAGATGAAGGCTCAGTAGTCAAAAAAGGACAGCCATTGTTCAAAATCAATGCCCCTCAATATGAGCAGGAAGTGCGTACCGCAACTGCGAGCATTAAAAGCGCAGAAGCAGAAGTAAGCTCTGCAAACATGGCGGTCAATAAAGTAAAACCACTGGTAGAGAAAGATATCGTGAGTAAATACGAGTTAGAATCTGCACAATATACTTACCAGGCTAAATTAGCCGCATTGGCCCAGGCGAAAGCAGCTTTATCAAATGCAAGAACCAATTTAGGTTATACTATGGTAACCAGTCCGGTAGACGGTGTGGTAGGTGCGATTCCTTTCCGTTTAGGAAGTTTGGTGAGCGGCAACAATGCTGAACCACTCACTACCGTATCCAGCACAGGAAACGTATATGCTTATTTTGCATTCAATGAAAAACTGTTACTTCATTTCTTTAAAAACGATAAAGGAATGACGCTTGCACAAAAGCTGGCTAAGCTTCCTGAAGTTTCTTTAATCTTGTCTGACGGCACTTTATACGATCATAAAGGACGTATTCAAACCATCACCGGACAAATCAATACTTCTACAGGTTCTGCAAATGTACGTGCGAGTTTCCCAAATCCTAAAGGATTAATCCGCAGCGGAAGCAGTGCAACAGTTAGAATCCCGGATGCCATTACAGATGCTATTTTAGTTCCTCAAAGTGCTACCTATGAATTACAAGACAAACGTTTTGCGGTTGTGGTAGACAAAGATGGCAAAACGAAAAGTACGGCCATTACCGTAATGAAAAATACCGCAGGTACTTACTTTGTAGTGGAAGAAGGCCTGAAGGCAGGTGATAAAATCGTATTAGAAGGCGTTGGTACCTTAAAAGACGATACACAGATTAAAGTAACCCCAATAAGCGCAGACGCTGTTTACGCAGATTTAAAATAAGATCCATATATGTTTAAGATATTCATACAGCGCCCGGTGCTCTCTACAGTGATCTCTGTGATCATTGTGATCCTGGGACTACTAGGGCTGCTCGCGCTGCCCATTTCACAATACCCCGACATTGCCCCTCCTACTGTGCAGGTTTCTGCAGCATATACGGGTGCCAATGCCGACGTGGTACTTAAAAGCGTAATCATTCCACTGGAAGAGCAGATCAACGGAGTGGAGAACATGACTTACATGACCTCTACTGCGACCAATGATGGTTCTGCCAGTATTAACATTTTCTTTAAAGTAGGAACTGATCCCGATTTAGCTGCCGTAAACGTGCAGAACAGGGTATCCAGAGCCACTAGCTTACTGCCTCAAGAGGTTACACAAGCAGGGGTTACGGTAACAAAGAGTCAGAGTAGTAATCTATTGATTTTCTCACTTTACAGTGATAACCCTGCTTACGACCAGACTTTCCTTCAGAATTATGCGAAGATCAACCTGGTTCCTGCCATTCAAAGGGTAACTGGTGTAGGTAATGCTACGATTTTCGGATCTAAAGATTACTCGATGCGTATCTGGTTGAAACCAGATATGATGGCACAATACAGCTTGATCCCTGCAGATATTTCGGCAGCATTGGCTGAGCAGAATATTGAAGCAGCACCAGGTAAATTTGGAGAGAATGGCGACGAAGCTTTTCAATATGTAATCAAATACAAAGGCAGGTTAACCAAAGCAACTGAATTTGAAAACATTGTGGTGAAATCAGCAGGGAATGGCCAGTTGCTGCGACTAAAAGATGTGGCCAGAGTAGAATTGGGTTCTTTAAGCTACAGCTCTAACATTAATACCAATGGCAAGCCATCCGTAGGTATGGCGATTAGTCAGACGCCAGGATCCAATGCAAGGGATGTAATTAATGAGTCGAAAAAGATCATTGACCAGGCCTCTAAAGACTTTCCTAAAGGTGTCAACTATGTTTACCTGGTGGATGTAAATGAAAATCTGGATGCTTCAATTGAGAAGGTAGTACATACCCTTATTGAAGCCTTTATCCTGGTATTTATCGTCGTATTTATTTTCTTACAGGATTTCCGCTCTACCTTAATTCCTGCGATAGCAGTACCGGTAGCGATTGTGGGTACCTTCTTCTTCTTAAACTTATTTGGTTTTACGATCAACTTACTGACCTTATTTGCCCTTGTCCTCGCCATCGGTATTGTGGTGGATGATGCGATTGTGGTAGTAGAGGCCGTCCATGCCAAGCTCGACCATGGTTATAAATCTGCCAGAAAGGCGACGATTGATGCCATGAGTGAGATTTCAGGAGCGATTATCTCGATTACACTTGTAATGGCAGCTGTATTTATTCCGGTAACCTTTATTACAGGTTCCACAGGGGTATTCTACAAGCAATTCGGTATCACGCTTGCCGTAGCGATTATCCTATCCGCAGTAAACGCATTGACCTTAAGTCCGGCATTGTGTGCTTTATTATTAAAACCACATGCAGACGACCATAAGCATCAAAGCTTTATCCAGCGTTTTTACACCGCTTTCAACGTTTCATTTGATAACGTAACCAATAAATACAAGAAATCCATCCAGTTCCTTTCTATTAAAAAATGGATTGTATTGGGCGCAATTGTCTTGTTCAGTGGTGCTTTAGTTTTCATGATGAAAACCACCCCATCTGCTTTCGTTCCTGCGGAAGATCAGGGTACTATTTTTGCCAACATCAGCTTACCGCCATCGGCATCTATGGAGCGTTCAACGATCATCGCGAAGCAAGTAGATAGTCTGGCACATACCATTCCGGAAGTAAAAAACACCTTACGTATTGTGGGGCAAAACTTTACTGCTGGTCAGGGTAGTGCGTACAGTATGGTAATTTTGAAACTGAAAACCTGGAGCGAACGCGACCGTGGTATTCAGGAAGTCATCGGCGAACTTTTCGCTAAAACAGCAGGCATCAGAGATGCGAGTATCTTCTTCATCTCTCCTCCTACTATTCAAGGATTTGGGCAGAGTGGTGGATTTGAGTTCCAGGTACAGGATAAAGGCGGGCATTCCGTTCAGGAATTGTTCAAGGTAAACTCTGATTTCCTGGCCAACCTGTCTAAACGCCCAGAGATTCAATATGCAACCACTTCATTTAACCCGAATTTCCCACAATATATGCTGGATGTAAATCTGGAGAAATGTAAGGAAGCAGGAATTACAGTAAACTCTGTACTGAATACCTTACAAGGTTATTACGGCGGATTGTATGCTTCAAACTTTAACCAGTTTGGTAAGCAATACCGTGTCATGATTCAGGCAGATGCCAATTACCGTAAGAATCCAGAAGGATTGAACAAAGTATTTGTTAGAAACAGCAAAGGTGAAATGGCGCCAATCACGGAATTCATCAACATGACCAGAGTATATGGTCCGGAGTCGATTTCGAGGTTTAACCTTTTCAGCTCTATTGCCGTTACAGGTGCACCAAATGCAGGTTACAGTTCTGGTGACGCGATCAAAGCGATCCAGGAAGTTGCGGCAGAATCTTTACCAGCAGGTTATGGTTATGATTTCTCAGGCCTTACCCGTGAAGAGTTGGCTTCTGGTAGTCAGACGGTGTTTATCTTTATCTTGTGTCTGGTATTCGTTTACTTCCTGTTGAGTGCGCAATATGAAAGTTATATCCTTCCATTTGCGGTAATTCTATCTATTCCATTCGGTTTAGCGGGTGCTTACTTATTCTCGATCATCTTTGGATTAAACAGTAATATTTACCTGCAGATCTCCTTGATCATGCTGATCGGTCTATTGGCCAAGAATGGTATTTTGATTGTAGAGTTTGCGCTGGAAAGAAGACGCCAGGGACTGGATATCGTACAATCGGCTATTCAAGGTGCAGTAGCACGTTTCAGACCAATCTTAATGACCTCATTTGCCTTCATCTTTGGATTGGTTCCTTTGATGTTCTCTACCGGTGCCGGTGCCGTAGGTAATAAATCTATTGGTACAGGTGCTGTAGGTGGTATGTTGATCGGAACAATTTTAGGGGTATTTGTGATCCCCGTATTGTTCATTATTTTCCAGACGTTACAGGAAAAAATCAGTGGTCCTTTACACTTAAAGAATTACGAGGATGATGACGAAGACGCTATCGATCCGACTAAAGCTAAAAAAGCGCCGCAGCATTAATCCATTAATTAAGAGAAACAATGATTTTATCCTATAAAAAACAGATGTTCACCCTTGCATTAGCGGTTACCGTTTTTGCCTCTTGCAGGGTGACTAAACCTTACGAAAGTCCGCAGTTAAAAACAATGGGATTGTTTCGTGAGCAAACGTCAACAGACAGCACCACCATGGCGAATACGCCATGGCAAACGGTGTTTGCTGATCCGCAATTGGCTGGTTTGATTCAGGAAGGCCTGGATCAAAATCTGGACCTGAAAAATGCGGTTCAGAATATTGTACAGTCGAAAGCCACTTTGCAGCAAAGTAAAGCAGCCTTTTTCCCTACGCTAACCGCTGATGTAAACGCATCAAGGAATAAGCAGTCACAAGCTGGATTGAACTTTCCTCCGGGCATCAATATCAATACGCTGACCAACTCTTTCAAAGCGCAGCTGAGCACCAGCTGGGAAGCCGATATCTGGGGTAAACTGAGCAGCGCAAAAAGAGCTGCCTTAGCGACTTACTTCCAAACGGATGCTGCAAAAAGAGCGGTACAAACTCAGCTGATTGCTGATATAGCGACCAGTTATTATACCTTGCTGGCATTAGACAGCCAGCTGGAAATTACCCAGCAGACCTTAAAAAGTAGGATTACTGGTGTAGAAACCATGAAAGCTTTGAAAGAAGGTGCAGTAGTAAATGGTGCGGCAGTGGTTCAAAGTGAGGCCAGCAGATATGCAACAGAAGTAACGATTCCAGATTTAAAGAGAACCATCAGAGAGACTGAAAACGCGTTAAACATCCTGTTGGCGAGAGCTCCAGGGCCAATTAACCGTGGTAAACTCCTGAATCAGAATCCAACCAGCGATTTAAAAATCGGTGTCCCTACTCAATTACTGGAAAACAGACCAGATGTACAAGCTGCAGAACTTTCTTTTAGAAGTGCATTTGAGAACACCAATCTGGCCCGTACTTATTTCTATCCTTCCTTCACCATTACGGCGACAGGTGGTTTGTCAAGTCTGGATCTTAAAGACTTCTTCGACAAGTCTGTATTTTACAACTTGCTGGGTGGATTAACACAGCCAATCTTCAACAAAGGCTTAAATAAAGCCAGATTGATTACAGCAAAATCTGCACAGGAACAAGCAGTAAACAACTTCCAGAAAACACTATTGGTGGCAGGGAAAGAAGTATCAGATGCTTTATATACTTATCAGACAGCAGTAGAAAAAGAAGAAGCACGTGCAAAACAAATTGCTGCCTTGCAAAAATCGGTAGATTATACTCAGGAATTATTGAGATTTAGCTCTGCCACGAACTATACAGATGTACTGACTTCAGAGCAAAGTTTGCTTGCAGCACAACTGAGTGGTGTAAATGACAGGTTACAAAAACTACAATCTATAGTTAATTTATACAGAGCATTAGGTGGAGGCTGGAAATAATTCCCGCTAAAACTTCCTCATAAAACGCCCCCGAAAAGTGAAAACTTTAAGGGGGCGTTTTTATAATATAGGAAATCCTGATAGGCGTGTAAAGAATGAGGTGTTAATCATCCTCGGCATGTAAAGTGTTTTTATGGTCTTCTGGTTTATAACTGGCTTGCAGTTCGGCCAGTTTCTTTTTGCCATAGGCGAATCTGGTGATCAACACGAATAATACCGGCACAATAAACAGTGCCAATATCGTGGCTGACAGCATCCCTGCAGCTACTGTCCATCCAATAGTTTGACGGGAAACTGCACCTGCACCTGAAGAGATAATCAAAGGAATTACCCCTAAAATAAAGGCAAGCGAAGTCATAATAATCGGTCTTAGCCTCAACCTTACGGCTTCTATTGTTGCTGCAATCAGCTCCATACCCCAATCTACGCGCTCCTTTGCAAATTCCACAATCAGAATCGCATTCTTAGCCGATAAACCAATCAGGGTAATCAACCCTACCTGTGCATAAATGTTATTGTCTAATTTTGGCAGAAAACTTAAAGCCAGAATCGCACCAAATAACCCTAAGGGCACGGAAAGTAAAATCGAGAAAGGAACGGACCAGCTTTCATACAATGCAGCCAGTAAAAGAAATACGAATACAATAATCAATGCAAAGATCATGGCGGTACTGTTTCCTGCCTCTGTTTCCTCTAAACTCAATCCAGAAAAATCATAGGCATAATTGGACGGTAAAATTTGGGCGGCCACTTCCTTTAAAGCATTCAGCGCATCACCGGAACTGCTGCCTGGTTTTGCGGCTCCACCTATCTCAATCGACCGGAAAAGGTTGTAGTGATTGATAATAGAGGCATTTTCAATCACCTTATAACTCACCAAAGAACTCAGCGGCACGGAAACGCCTTGTGCATTCATCACCCTCAAGTGCTTTAGGTTGTCGATATTTGCCCTATAATTGGTGTCTGCCTGACTCACTACGCGGAAATTCCTGCCATATTTCGTAAAATCGTTGATATAGCTGCTGCCCAGATAAGTAGAAATGGTACTATAAACCGCAGCAATGGAAACCCCCATTTTTTTTGCCAGATCCCGATCTACATGTATTTTATAGTTCGGTGTTCTGGAGTTGAACAGCGTATAGGCCATTCCAATTTCAGGTCGCTGATTAGCTGCTGCGAGGAATTTCCCCACATTGGCTTCAAACTCTTTGATGTCCCCGCTTTGCTTCTCCTGGATCTGCAGACTGAAACCACCACTGATTCCCAGTCCCGGAATCGCCGGAGGAGAGACCACCAGGACACTTCCATCTTTATCACCGGCAAAGCTTTTCGTTACATTCGCCATAATGGCATTTACATCCCGTTTACGAAGGTCCCAATTTTTAAGCTGCACAAAGAAAGTACCGGCATTCGATTTAAAGGACCTATTCAGAATATTGATTCCACTAATGGAAGTGATATTGTCAACTTCAGGATTGTTTTTTCTAATACTGTCTGTGATTCTTTTAATAAATGCATCTGTACGCACTGCAGAAGCACCTTCGGGTAGACTTGCCCCGATTAAGAAAATCCCGGCATCCTCAGAAGGGATGAAACCTGTTGGTTTTTTAACAAATAAACCACCTGTCCCCAGGTATATACAAAGCAAAATAATCAGCACCAGAGGAATTGACTTTAAGGCTTTTTTAACCCCCATAGAGTAATTATGCGTTACTCCGGCAAACCACCTGTTGAATTTATAGAAGAACTTATTCAGCCCTTTAGAGTCTGCGGTTAAATTCATTGGAACTAACAAAAGAGAACACAATGCCGGCGTTAGCGAAAGTGCAATGAAAGCAGAGATCAATACGGAAACGGCAATCGTAATTGCAAACTGCTGATACAGCTGTCCAACCATTCCCGGAATGAATCCGACTGGAATAAACACTGCTGCTAAGATTAAGGCAATGGCAATTACAGGAGCGGTGATGTCGTTCATCGCCCTGCGTGTGGCATCGGGAGCCGATAAGCCATCATGGTCCATATAATGCTGAACCGCTTCTACGACCACAATCGCATCATCCACCACAATACCAATGGCGAGTACAAAACCAAACATCGTCAGGGTATTGATGGAGAAACCAAAGAAAGTGAAAAAGATAAACGTACCGATAACAGAAACGGGAATGGCCAGTACGGGAATCAGGGTTGCTCTCCAGCTTTGCAGGAAGAAGAACACCACCAATGTAACCAGTACCAAGGCTTCAATTAAGGTGCTGACCACCTCGCTGATCGACACTTTGACCACGGTTACGGTTTCGTAAGGAATTGTATAATCCAGGTCTTTTGGAAAGGACTTTTTCAATTCATTCAAGGCTTTTTGAATCCCGTCTGCGGTTTGTACCGCATTCCCTCCCGGAGTCTGGTTGATCATCATCAGAGAGGCTACTTTTCCATTTACTTTAGAGCTATTGGCATAGCTAAAGGCACCCAACTCCACTCTTGCTACATCTTTTAGAAAAACAACGGAGCCATCTGCACCTGTTTTAATGATGATATTTTTAAACTGATCTACAGTATTCAGGTCGCCATCCAGAATCACCGAAAACTCAAATGTCTGATGGCTGGCTTGTGGAGGTGCCCCCACACTTCCCCCGGGAATCCTCGTATTTTGCTCCTGCACCGCAGTTGAAACAGCGGCTGGTGTTAACCCATAATTGGCCAGTTTATTCGCATCCAGCCAGATCCGCATACTAAATGGCTGACCAAAGGCCTGTACATCTCCTACCCCTTTCACACGTAATAACGCGTCTTTCACATACAGATTGATATAATTGGAAATAAATTTATCATCATAAGTCCCGTTTGGGGAATACAAACCAACTACCATCAAAATATCATTGTTGGCCTTTTTGGTGGTCACGCCTAAACGCGTTACTGCCTCCGGTAAAGAGGGTTCTGCAATGCCTACCCTGTTTTGTACATCCAGAGCGGCGATGTCAATATTTGTACCTACATCAAAGGTGACGGTAATCGAAGAACGTCCATCGGAGGTACTATTGGACGATAAATACTTCATTCCTGGCGTACCATTGATCTGACTTTCTATGGGAGTAGTCACTGTTTGCTCCACGGTCTGCGCATCAGCCCCGGTATAAGCTGCAGAGACAGTAACCGTTGGCGGCGCAATACTTGGGTACTGACTGATAGGTAAGGTAGTGATGACAATAGTTCCAATCAGTACAATTAAAATAGAGATGACGATGGCCGTGACCGGGCGCCTGATAAATACTTCTGAGATCATAAGCTTGAAATTCTTTTAAAATTTTACCACGGCACCAGGCCTTACATTTTGTGCACCATCTGAAACGATCAATTCACCTGCTTTCAATCCATCTTTCACGACTACATTTTTATCAAATTGTTTTCCCAGTTGAATGATGCGCTGCTCTGCCTTATTACTATCAGCTACTACATACACATTAAAAGAGCCCAATTGTTCTATCACCGATTTATATGGAATCACCAATTCATTATTTTCAGACTTGTTCAGTACTTTCATATTGACCGTCATCCCGGCAATCAGTTTTCCGGACTCATTTGGATAACTGATCCTCACCTTGATTGCTCCTGTGGCAGGATCTACGGCACGGTCTATTGTGATGATCTTACCCTGACGTTTATACAAACTGCCATCTTGCAGCTGTACCGTAAAAATAGAGTCTTTGACCGCCGCCGGATTGTTTTTCAGTTTCTGGAAATGCGGAATATCTGCCTGATTAACGGTAATGTCTACTGCGATTGGGTTTCCGGTAGAAACCGTATTTAAAAGGGTAGAACCTGCGGTTACCAGGGCACCGGGTTTCACTTGTGAAATCCCTATTGTTCCCGTCAGCGGGGATACGATCAATGCATTTTGAAGGTCGTTATTTGCGGAAGAAAGTGTTGCTTTTGCCGCAGCAACCTGCGATTCGGCATTGGCCAGATCCGTTAACGCATAATCAACCCGCTGTTTAGCGATGGCATCCTGAGCGGCTAGGTTTTTATAGCGATCTGCATCCTTTTTAGCCTTATCACGATTGGCCTGTGCCATCTGCACATTTGCTTTAGCAGAATTATACGCCGCCAGGTATTTGGTGCGGTCAATTTCATAAAGCTTCTGCCCCTTAGTTACTTTTTGTCCATCCTTTACAAAAATGGCGGTCACAAAACCACCCACCTGTGCACGGATTTCTACTTCATCCAGAGCCACTACTACCCCTGGATAGGAATCCACCGTGGTAACCGGCTGAGCAGCTACCTTATAAACAGATACTGGAGTTGCCGGAGGTGGTCCGCCCTGCTGCTGTGCAGCCTTATTTCCATTACCGCATGACGCTAAAGAAATGGATCCCAAAATAACAATGCCTAGTTTTACGTGATTAATCGTCTTCATTTGAGTACTTATTGGTTTACGGTAATTGTGCCTAATGCTTGTTCTACGTCCAGTCTGGAAGAAAGCAGACTATACAAAGAATTTAAATAATTGAGTTGTGCGGTACGCAGGTCTGTTTCCGAAGTCATCAGATCCAGATAGGCTTTGATGCCTTCATCGTATTGCAATTTGATGGTCTGGTAAACCTGCCGCGAAATTTCCACATTTGCACCCGCTGTTTTCCAATCGTTCAAATTGGCCTTATAAGTGGCCATAGCCTGCTCATATTGCGTCTTGATTTGATTTTTGGTGTTGATCAGGTCGAGGTCTATTCTTTGCTCCTGCAACTGCGATTTCCTAAGTTCCTGGATTCTTTTTGTACCTTGAAAAATCGGCAGTTTCAATGTTAACCCAAACAATGAACTTGGATAGTTTTTATCATAAAGATTGCTGAAATTGTTATTCAGGTAGTTCCAGTTGTAATTGATAAATCCGGAGATATTGGGTAAGAAAGCCCATTTATTATAACTGGTATTGAGCTGCTGCAATTGCTTTTGTGTTTGCAGTAAACGGTATTCTACCCTATTCTCATAAGTTTCTCTTTGATTGGTATCGATCAGGATTTGGTTTTCCATCTTTACTGCATCAAAATTCAGACTGAATTCCTTTTCACTACTATAACCGACCAGCTCTTTAAGGTAGGCATATTTGTATTTGATCAGTTCCTCTGCCCGCTTTTTGTCCGCTCTGGAATTACTCAGACTGATCTGTGCTCGCTGATAATCGGTTTTATCTACCAGTCCAAAATCATACTGTGCTTTTGAATCTTTGAGTTGTTTTTCTAATCTCGCATTGTTTTCATTAATGATCTTTATTTGTTCTATGCTGGTGAGCACATCAAAATAGGCTTTACTTACACTCACTACGGTATTGATTTTCGTATTTTCTGTGTTCTGCAAATACTGCTGTCTATAGTATTTGGCCGCTTTAGAAGCCTGAATCAAGCCTGCATCCAGAAATTTCTGATCGGCCTGCAAAGTAAATGCAGAAGTGTGCCTTGAGCCAAAAGTCAGTAATGTAGGAACGCCATTCATGGTCAGCTGCTGAGTTTGCTGTTTCAGGTTATTGTTATAATTGGCCGTTCCATTGATCTGAGGAAACCAACCAGAAAGTGCTGATTTGATGTCACGTTCCCCAATCTCTTCATCTATCAACGACTGCTTCACTCCGGGTTTATTCAGCAGCGCATAAGCAATCAAATCCGGAAGTGTCACGTTTTTAAGTTCTCTGGTGTTCTGTTCCCTTTGTCCAAAAGCAACTGAGCACCAGGTAACCGTCAGGATTAGGAGAAACGTTAAGATCGATTTGTGTAGTTTCATAGGGTAGGGAAATGAAGTATTTATAAAATCATCATGGTTTGTGTTCCTTTCTAAAAAATGAATACCAGTTCCCCTTTTTAATCTTTTTTATCGCCGTCGCCTACCGATACACATTGTTTATTTGATGCTATTGATTTAACCAGATGAAGAGAGATTCTTAAGCGATATTATCGTGGTTTTTATCATAAAACGTTAATTAATCCTACTAATACTGTAGAGGTTTATGATTTGACAACAACCTATATATCAATATTGTTTCAGGATATTTAAAATTATAATCCAGGTTTTTCACCACCCGATTTGGTTGTTTTTTACAACGATCAAATCCAGAATATTAATTGTTTTTTTATGTAATATTGGCCCTATGAATATCCTGATTGTGGAAGATGAAAAAAACCTGGCACTGGAAATGGCCACATTTCTGGGCAAAGAAGGTTATACGATAGAGCATGCCTGGAAGAAATCTTCCGCAGCAGAAAAAATATTTGTGAACACTTACGACTTTATTCTGCTGGATCTTGGCCTTCCTGACGGTGATGGTTTTGAATTACTCCATCAGTTTAAACAATTAAAAGACCGGGAGGATGCTGTGATTATCTTAACAGCCAGAGGCGATGTGGAAGACCGGGTAAAAGGCCTGGAATCCGGAGCAGATGATTACCTGCCAAAGCCCTTTTCCTTAACGGAACTACTGGCCAGAATGCATGCGATCATCAGAAGGAAACATAAACTGGAAATGAATGAGGTAAACATTCATCATTTTATCTTAGACATTAAAAACCACAAACTGAGTTTTGAAGGACAAAAAATCAACCTGACTGGAAAGGAGTTTGAGATTTTTAATTACCTGGTATTGAATAAAAACAGAGTGATTTCGAGGATTAACCTGACAGAACATGTATGGGGCGATATTCTGGAAATCAACTCCGACTCGAATTTTGTGGATGTTCATGTTAAAAATTTAAGGAAAAAGCTGTCTGCACATGCGCCTATTGACTGGTTTGAAACGGTTAGAAGTATCGGTTACCGGATAAATTCTAATCTGTAAATACTTTTTGAATATTCATAAAGACCTATAAAACTGCCTTAAAGATGAAACTGCAACTCAAACTTGCGTTATACAATACCCTCACTAAGGTGGCCATCATCACCCTGATGGGAATTTTCATCCTGGTTTCTATCAACAGGATTTCGGTGAACCATATTCATCAGCGGCTGATTCAGAAAAAGAACAAACTGGTGACTCACCTTTCCAGTACGGCGATCAATGATTTGCTGACACAGCAAAAGACTTTTACAGATTACAACTTACTCAAAGAGGAATACATCGTTCTGAAAGAGGTAAAAAACAACCGTAAGGAAAAATTAAAGCAATATTTTAGTCGGGAGACCCGGGAAATTGAAGGCAGTCAGGAAGAATATGAGATCCTGAGTGCCGAATTTGAATACCGCGGCAAAAGATACCTGCTGGAACTTGGAGAAACGATGTCGACGGTAGGGCAATTGGAAAACACGATTTCCGTATTTACCTTCTTAATTTTACTCGCAGCCGTAATCCTAACCCTCCTCACCGACCTTGCTTTCAGTAAGTTTTTATTGGCCCCATTCTATCAGATCATTGATCAGAAACTCAACAAAGTAAATGATCCGATCAGCTTCAATTATGAACCCGTAAAGACAACTACCGAAGATTTCAGGATCCTGGATCAAAGTATCAGCAGCTTGATGAATAAGATCACTGATCTTTTTCTGACCGAGAAAGAATTCATTGCCAATGTTTCCCATGAGCTCTTAACCCCGATCTCCATTTTAAATACCAGATTGGAAAATGTGCTGAATGATGAAAAGTTAAGTGTAGAAGGAGAGAATAAGATTTTTGCCTGCTTAAAAACACTCAACCGCCTCAAATCAATTATCAATAGCCTCCTGCTCATCTCGAAAGTAGAAAACAACCAGTATAAAAAACCAGATTCGATTGTACTGAAAGAAATGATTCATGAAGTTTATGAAGAATTAGAACATCGACTGGCAATGATGGACTTGACTTTTACCATCAATTTATCTGAAGATTACATTTTCAAAGGCAATCGTTCTTTATTCCATACCTTATTAATGAATATTGTAAACAATGCCATTAAATACAACCTTCCCTCCGGCAGTGTTCATATTTCTGATACTTTTATAAAGGGCAAATATGCACTGATCATTGAAGATACTGGCCAGGGAATGGCCGTAAACCAGGTTTCTCATGCTTTTCAGCGCTTTGAAAAATTCCAGTCGGAAAAAGAAGACAGTTATGGCCTAGGGCTTTCCATCGTGAAAAGTATTGCTGTTTTCCATGAACTAGACCTCGAAATTGAGTCAGAAATCGGCAAAGGAACCCAGGTAATTTTAATCTTTCAAGAAAATAATCACACCTGATCAATCTTCATACAATCTTCATGTTTGATGAGCAACTTTGATCTAACAAATCACATAAAACAATTAAAAACATGAAAAGAACAATTTTAGCGCTTGCATTAGTTGCAACAACTTTCGGCGCATTCGCACAAACTCCTGCTGCAACTACAAAACCAGTAGCTCACAAAGCACACGCTAAAGCAGTAGTAGCAAAAACTGAAGTAACTAAAGCAGCACCAGTAACTGCAGCTAAAACTACTGCTGCTCCTGTAACTAAAGCTGCTCCAGTAACTAAAGCAGCTGTTAAACCTGTAGCAAAACAAAAATAAGTCTTAACCACCTCGTTAAGAACTATAGCCTAAGGGGGTATTCAGATATGGATATCCTCTTTTTTTTGTATTTTGGCTTCAACCACACAAACCTGAACCAAATTATGAGAAAATTCTTCCTTGTCCCCCTCGCTTGCGCTGGGCTTTTTCTGAGCTTTAATACGATAAAGAAACCAGTTACAGACCCTCCAGCTAAGAAGCAAAGCTCAATTCCATCCAATAACAAAAAGGGCTGGATCTCCCTTTTTAATCAAAAAGACATCAACGATTGGTTTGTGAAGATCGCTCATCATGAAGTTGGGGAAAATTATGGCAATACTTTTCGCGTGGAAGATGGCATGATTAAAGTAAGATATGACCAGTATGGGGATTTCAACGACCAATTTGGCCATTTATATTATAAAGTACCTTACTCCTATTACCATCTGGTAGTAGAATACCGTTTTGTAGGTGAACTCCAAAAAGGCGCCCCTGATTATACGTTAAGAAACAGCGGAGTGATGTTCCATTCCCAGGATCCAAGAACGATGCCTAAAGAACAAGATTGGCCGATTTCTGTAGAGATGCAGTTTTTAGGAGGCCTGGGTGATGGGAAACCAAGACCTACAGGCAACATGTGTTCACCAGGAACTAATGTAGTGTATCAGGGCAAAATCGCCGCATCCCATTGTCTCAACTCAACTTCAAAAACTTATCATGGCGATCAATGGGTTCGTGCAGAACTGATTGTTTTGGGAGATTCCCTGATCACACACATCATCAATGGAGATACCGTACTACAATATTCGAAACCACAAATCGGTGGTGGAACTGCCAACAACTATGACCCTAAAATCAAAATTGACGGCAAGTTATTGAGCAGCGGTTACATCGCTTTACAAAGTGAAGGACAGCCCATTGACTTCCGAAAAGTAGAACTAAAAGATTTATCGGCCTTAAAAGCAAAAACCAAGCGCAAATAGACTTGGTTTTCCTTGAATTATTTGTTTTTGCAAACTGTTGTAGATGTCCATTTTTACTTATACCTTTGCGACTCCAAAATTGGATATGCATCCATAGCTCAGCTGGATAGAGCAACGGTTTTCTAAACCGTAGGTCATAGGTTCGAATCCTATTGGGTGTACAAGAGATTTATCTCTTAAATTAAGGCGACGTTGCTCCAGACGTCGTCTTTTTTTGTTTAAAGGGATTTTGGCCGGAGCTAATGGCATCTTTAAGTTAGTTCGTCTGCTCTGTCAAGACAGCTCACATTTTCACCTCCTAACGATTACCTTTGAAAAATGAGCTCCAATCGTGTTATATTTTTCATATTTGATAGCGTCCATCTTTTAGATCTGGCAGGTGCCCTAACCGTTTTCTATGAATCCGGATGCTGTGGAAAACCATATGATATGCGTTACGTTTCTCCATATCAAAATCCTGGAACCTCATCAGGTCTTGGATTTACAAATGTGGAACCACTCAGTTCAGTGACCGTCGATCAGAATGATATCGTGATTGTGGCTGGGATGGAAATTGAAAAATGGAACAGAGCAGATGATCAGCTCTGGATGCCCTGGTTACAAGCCGCAGCTAAAAGTGGTGCGATCGTAGCTTCAGTTTGTACGGCAACTTTTGCGCTTGCCGCAGCAGGTCTGTTAAATGGCCAAAATTGCACTACGCATTGGGCATGGACTACTACTTTACAGCAAAAATACCCACTGCTTAAGGTCATAGAAAATAAGCTATTCGTACAAAGCGGCAGGATTTTCAGCAGTGCGGGAATCGCTACAGGTATTGACCTGGCGCTCTATCTTATTGAACAGCAGCATGGGGCAGCTTTTGCATGTATGGTAGCACAAGATATGGTAGTTTATATACGCAGAGACGGAGCGGAAGCGCAAAGCAGCATCTATCTGCAAAACAGGCAGCACATTAACCAATATATACATCAGGTACAAGATTATATCACCAAAAATTTACAGCATAAAATAACTATAGGAGAACTGGCGGATCTAATTTTTGTCAGTCCGCGGAACCTGACGCGCTTATTCAAATCTGCCACAGGAACCCCTATAGGACAATATACTCAATTGCTAAGACAGGAAAAAGCGAAGCATCTGCTGAAAACCAAACATAAAATGGCCTGGATAGCGAAAGAATGTGGCTATAGCAATACTGCTCAATTGCGCAAATCTATCAAAGAAGCAAACGATTAAAAAATTGACCTCAGATCGAATGGCCGGATTGTGAGGATAACTGTCCTGATTTATGAGTTGAGTTCCCTTAATTTTGGGCATAAATAATATATTCATGAGACGATTATTACTCTTCATACTTTTAATTCCCTGCTTTGCTTTTACGCAAAGAGATGGAACTGCCTATCTGTGTCCGCCTTGCAACCATCCATGTGATACTGCTGTTTACCAGCAACCCGGTGTTTGTACACATTGTGGGATGACATTAGTTGAGAAAAACCAGCAGCTGTCGGAGGATAAAAAAATAACGGTTTGCTTTTACTTATATGATGGCGTAGAAGTACTTGATTTCGCGGGGCCGATGGAGGTCTTTTCCTATGCAGGCTTTAAAGTCATCACTGTCGCAAAAACTAAAAGTCCACTTTTGTCGCAGGGAATTCTTAAGATCATTCCGGATTACAGCATTAAAGATGCTCCGCAAGCAGATATTTTCGCCGTATTTGGTGGTTCAGATGAAGTGGCAGCGGATGATCCTGAGGTTATTTCCTGGATAAAATCGAGGGACAGCAGTACTAAAAGCTATTTTTCTGTTTGCACTGGCGCGTTTATTCTTGGTAAAGCAGGCCTGCTGGATAAGGTGACCGTGACGACTTTTCATAAAAGTATTGCCAATCTTCAAAAAGCGGTGCCGAAAGCTAAAGTGCTTCAAAATGTCCGCTATGTGGACAATGGCAGGGTCATCACTACAGCAGGAATATCAGCAGGTATGGATGGGGCACTCCATCTGGTGGCAAAATTGAGAGGTAAAGCTGCAGCTGAAGCCATTGCAAAGCAAATGGAATATGATAAATATCAGCCTGAACAAGGCATAGATCTATCAAGCCCGAAAAAATAATAAGAGGCGACGTTAGTCCAAACGTCGCCTCTTATTATTTAAAAATATTCTGCCAGATAGGGCGTCCTGCAATGCTGTCTTAAAGTTTTCAGCGCCCTGTCTTTTAATTGCCTGATGCGTTCCTTACTCAGGTTAAAAACTTCTACCATATCATCCAATGTCAATGCGGTATGGTTATCCAGGCCAAAGAACAAGGTGATGATCCATTTTTCCCTTTCCGGAAGTACACCTAAAGTACGCTGTAGATCCTCGCTCAGCGATTCTGTCATCATTTGTGCATCTGTATTCGGTACATTGGTATTGACCAGACTGTCCAGCAGACTAAAACCACTTTCTTCATTGGTAGTCATATCCAGCGAAAAAGACAAAGGGGCACTCGATAAATAATCCGAAACCTTATCTGCAGAAAGTTCTGTTTCCTGAGAAATTTCCTCATAAGTAGGCAAGCGTTCCAGCTTTTGTTCTAATAAATCTGATGCTTTATTAATTTTGATGATGCCCAATACCTGATTTCCAGGGAGGCGGATCATTCTCTTTTGATCAGCCAATGCCTGCATAATGCTCTGGCGAATCCACCATACGGCAAAAGAGATAAATTTGAAGCCTTTGGTATCGTCAAACCGCTCCGCAGCTTTAATTAAACCCAGGTTGCCTTCGCTGATCAGGTCAGCCAGCTGCAAACCTCTATTCTGATACTTTTTGGCTACAGAAACGACAAAGCGCAAATTGGTTTTCACCAGTTTATCCAGGGCTGCTTTATCTCCTTTTTTAATTCTTCTGGCCAGATTCAACTCTTCTTCTACATTTACCAGATCGATTCTTCCGATATCGGTCAGGTATTTATCAATAGATTCGGAATCCCGATTGGTAATGGATGGTGCAATCTTTAACTGTCTCATACCGTAACTTCATTTTTTAATGATACCTGCTTATTTAAGATGTAAGTTTCAAAATCCTGCATACATTTTACGAGTACTTCCACACTCGATATAGGCAATGCATTGTATAAAGAAACTCTGAAACCGCCTGCGGAAGGATATCCTTTGATCCCTACGATACCTTTTGTGCTTGCAAAATCCAGGAATTCGGCTTCTAATGCTGGATCTTTTGCTTTGAAAGTCACATTCATTCTGGACCTGTCTGTGGGATTTGCCAGGCCATAAAACAAGGTATTTCTATCTATTTCTTTATATAACAATCCTGATTTGGCGATGTTTTCTACTTCCTGCTGTGCTACACCTCCTTTTTCCTTCAGCCACCTTAAATTCAACATGGCCACATAAATTGAGAATACCGGAGGGGTGTTAAACATAGAATTATTGTCTATGTAAATCCGGTAGTCAGACATAGAAGGTACTTCGCGCTGAATTTTTTCCAGTAAA
Organism: Pedobacter polysacchareus; assembly: GCF_019802255.1. Lineage (GTDB taxonomy): Bacteria > Bacteroidota > Bacteroidia > Sphingobacteriales > Sphingobacteriaceae > Pedobacter > Pedobacter polysacchareus. Next base: position 371,830 of record NZ_JAHYSS010000007.1, read on the forward strand.
CTATTTTTGATCACGACAAGGGTCATACCAGCGGGGCCCATATTTTTTTGTGCACCTGCATAAATCAGGTCAAAATCTGCGACATCAATAGGTCTGCTGAAGATATCAGAAGACATATCGCAGATTACCGGGATATTGGTGGCCGGCACGCTGAATACTTCTGTTCCTTCAATCGTATTATTAGAACAATAATGAAAATAAGCGGCTTCGGATGGAATTTGGTAACCAGTAGGAACATAGTAATAGTCTTTGTCTTTGGAGGAAGCGACGATCTCCACCTGTCCAAAGAACAAAGCTTCTTTGATGGCTTTCAAAGAGAAGAATCCAGTATCCAGGTAAGCTGCTTTTTTATCCTGCTGCAGGAAATTCATTGCCAGCATAGAAAACTGGGTGCTGGCACCTCCTTGCAAAAATATAACGCTGTAACCTGCAGGCACTCCCAGCAATTCTTTCACTAAATCCTGTGTTTCATTGATGACAGCTTCGAACTCTGGAGTACGGTGGGAGATCTCTAAAATACTAAGGCCAATGCCATTAAAATCCCTAACTGCATCTGCTGCCTGATCTAAAACTTTAGCAGGTAAAATACATGGTCCTGCACCGAAATTATGTTTGATCATTGTTTTATAGGTTCTGGTTGATAGCTCCAAAGTTCGGAACGTCAAAACGGATATCTCATTTTCCAATTACATTCAGCAAATTTTTCTGTTTTAACTACTTTAAACCATACATTTTTTGGGTACCAATTCTAATGCTAGGCTGCTGCAAAATTTAATTTCCCTACTTCCTTATTTTTTAAGGGGTTAAGGTATGTTTTACACTATCCTTTCGCAGAAAGACCGTAAATGTTTCATAAAAAATAAATAATACTATATTTGACCTTAATTACGTTGTAAAACATCTACACTAAGCTAGAAATCTATCTTCTGAAAAATGTCTAAACTAGATCCTACCCATCTTGGAATTTTGCGTCTTTTACAGGAAGATGCCCGAATGACGCATAAAGAACTGGCGAGAAGATTAAGGAAAAGTGTTTCTCCAATTTTTGAACGCGTAAAATGGCTGGAGCAAAACGGCTATATCAAAGGTTATACCGCATTGGTAGACCTGCAGAAAAGCAGCAACAGCATCATTTCCTTTACGCATATCCAGATGAATGACCATTCTGAAGAAGCTTTAAGCGCTTTTCAAAAGGAAGTGGTACAGTTTGAAGATGTGAGAGAATGCTATTATATCACTGGTAATTTCGATTTCATCCTGAAAATCGTCTCTCCGGATATGAAAGGTTACAACGATTTTTTACGCGGCCAGTTGTCAAAATTACCAAATGTAGGCAGCGTACAAAGCTTCCTGGTACTTTCTGAAGAGAAAAGAGATACCAGCTACAAGATCTAAGCGCTTAAATCTAGGTCCAGCCCTATTAAAACATTCCTTTTTCCCAATTGTTAAAACATCAGGTAATTTCAGTTTAAGCGCATTCTTCAACAATTCAATAACAGAAAAATCAATAAGTAATTTCAGGTAAATACAATTGCAGGAATTTTCCAGGTAGAGGTCGGAAAGTGTTCGGGAAGAGAAGGGCCTTATCATAGAGAGCGGAACCACAACTACAAGCTGATACCCAGTCTACACCAGGGGCAAATCAGCTGCATCATTGTCTTCAGTATAATGGAATATAAATTCTTAAATTGCATCGTATAAAACGTAAATCAGATGGTACAGGTAGCCTTATTACTCCCCAATAATTATCGTTTACTAAGCGTAGCCGCAATACTTGATGTATTTGATACAGTGAATCATTATTATCAAGAAATCGGCAGAACGCCTCTTTTTCAAATCAACCTGATCAGGAATACGACCATTTCCAGGGAAGGAACTACTTTTGAAAAATACAATGCACTCAGCTTATCCGAATCCGGGCAGCAAAACCTCATCTTAATTCCAGCATTTGGTACATCAAACCTCAATACCGCCATCCAGGAAAATCTGGAATTCCTGCCCTGGCTACAGCAGCAATATAAGAAAGGTGCGGAACTGGCCAGTTTTTGTACAGGAGCCTTTTTATTGGCGGCCACAGGTTTACTCAACGGAAAAACTGCCACCACTCATGTAAATGCAAGCACCGCATTTGCCAGCTGTTTTCCCGATGTTTATTTTACACCGGAAAAAGTAGTTACCGCCGACCAGGGGATTTATACCAGCGGTGGCTCAACAAGCAGTTTTCATTTGATGCTGATGCTGATCCACAACTACTGTAGCCGCGATACCGCCATACACATTGCCAAAATATTCTCCATTGACATGAACCGGGAACAGCAAAGCCATTTCGGGACTTTTCATCCGGTAAGGGATCATGGTGATGAACTGGTGTCTAAAACACAGCTTTGCATTGAAAATGCCTATAAAGAATCGGTAACGATTGAAGATATTCTGCAGCAAATTCCTTCCAGCAGAAGAAACATTGTACGCAGATTTAAACAGGCTACGGGAAATACCCTTATTGAATATTTACAAAAAACCAGAATTGAGGCGGCTAAAAAGCTTTTAGAGCAAACCAACCTCAGTATTCTGGAAGTAATGTTAGATTCCGGCTATAATGATCTGAAAACTTTCAGACAGCTTTTCAAGAAAAACTCCGGAATGACACCTAAAGATTATAGGGATAAATTTAAGCCGAAAGCCGCATAGCTGGCCTTTTATTTATCTTTTTCTTTCTTTTCTTTTTTAGCTTGTTCAGCCAGATCAGCGTACCTGTAACCGGCAGACTGGTTGCAATCAAACAGGCCAGGAAATAAATAATCTTGGTAAACATGCCATATACATCACCCAAATGCAGGGCTTTGATAGAACCGGATACGCGTTCGTTGAAAGGCTTATCACTAAACACTTCTTTATGAAGTACATTACCTGTGTATTGATCTAAAAGGACTTTATCACCTGCAGCAGGTGCAAAAAAACCTGTTTTATTCTTCATGACCGTAATGGCTGAAGCAGAATCTTTTGGCAGACTGATGCTATAATCACCAGTATAAGGTAATGCGGCATCTGCTTTTTTCAGGTAATCGGCCAGATTTAAAGGGGCAGCGCCCGTTACAATCGTCGAAACCGGATCTTTAGGCGGCTCAAACCCTTCTGGCTGATAAGTACCTAAAGTTTTCCTTAAAGCCTCTCTATACCAAGGGAAGGACCATTGCGGACCAGTAATTCCCATCAGAAACAGAAAGATACAAGCGTAGAAACCTAAGCTATTGTGTAAATCGTGGTTTGTTCTTTTCCAACTTCCAGACCATTTAACCTTTAGTCCTTGTCTCCAGGATTTAACCCTTTGAGGGAACCAGATCACCATACCAGTAATGACCCCAAACGTAAATAATATGGTAGCTGCACCGGTAATGTAACTGCCCAGTTTTCTGTTTTCCAGTTCTCCGAAGATCGGTTTTTCTACCTTATCTAAAAGTAACCACCTGTGCAGGCTAAACATGGTTTTCATCAAAGAAGCAGTAGCTCCTTTCACTTCAGAAATATTGCCAATCACTTCACCAGTATATTGGTTTACCGCAAAAGCGGAAGGACGCTTTCCTTGTTCAGGTTTTCCGCCTTTTTCTTTTCCTCTTCCTTCTCCGCCTTTTTCTTTTCCAGCTTTATGCTCTTCGCGACCTTTGTCTGCGCCTTTTTTATCTTTTCCTGCTCCTCTTTCCCCTTTTCCTTCTTTATCACCGTCCTTCATTCTCACCATAAACTGATAAGTACGATTCGGATCTGCAGGTATTTTCACTGAAACTACTTTTCCTCCTGTGTTTTCCTTTACTTGCTTGATCAAAGATTCAATCGGCATCGGATTTGCACCTGCCGGAGCAGTTACTTTATACAATTCAGGATTTGCCATCTCTTTCAATTCTGTATTAAAAACATACAGCGTTCCACTTAAGCAAACCAGGATCACGATGATCCCGCTCGCTAATCCGATCCATAAATGGATGTCGTTAAAAAGTTTACGTGTTTTCTGCCAGGCGCTTTTAGGTGTGTTTGGTTTCATTAAGGCTATTTTTTACAAATATAAAACAAATCCGCAATTATTTAGACTAATTCTTAATACTTACAGGTGGTACTATTTATTCCACCAGATTTTCCCTACCGTCACCTCGTCATTACCTTGTTTACCGCTTTCTACAGCATTCGTCTGGCGTTCTGATTCAGGGTACATCAATCTTAATGGTCTTGCTGTTGGTGATGGAGCCAATAAAGAGTTAGGAATCTCAGGGAAGCCTAATCTTCTGTAATCACTCCAGGCTTCCAGGCTGCTGATGCTGTTCAGGGCCAGCCATTTTTGCTCAATAATCCTTTTCAAGCGATCAGCTGGTGCTGCTCCACTTAACTTCACCGTAGGTTGTGCATTATAAGCTGTAAACTCAGCTGCAGCTACTTCCATATATTTGAATGATTCTCCAATTCCCTGCTCGTAGAAAGTCTGATCTGAACCAGCGATCCACCCTCTATTTGCCGCTTCGGCCTGCAGGAATAAACTTTCAAAAGAGCCCATTAAAATCAGGGCCTGATCAAAACTTTTGAAAAGTCCGGTAGGTTTTCCATCATTTTCAGTTGGCCCTTTAAAAGCAGAAGTGCTTTTTGCTGCATACTGAGCATCCACATTTGGATTCCCGAAAAGTACCCCTTTAAAAGTACCGCCAATGCTCACATATAAACTAGCCAGACGAGGATCATTCAATCCTCTATATTTATCAATGATGTATTGTGTTGGTCGTAAATCCACATGATTGGTAGCCGAAGCATTTACACCTCTATAATTCGTTTCCCAAAAAGGGTTCATTTTACCTTTAGAGTTGATATAACCTGGCTTGGTTGCTGCATTTTGCCCTAAGCCCAGAAATCCACTTCCTTCCATTTTGATCTTATCGATCTCTGCAGTGATGTAAGCATCATTATTTGTTTGCGACTGGCGGATCAGCGCTCTTAATTTCAAGGTATTTCCAAATTTAGCCCAAAGCTGTTTATCGCCGCTAAAGATAATATCGGCTTTGCCCGGACTTTGATCTGCAGCTGCACCTTTAATTTCTGCCATTCCCTCAGTAATCAGCGAAACAGACTTTTCATATACGGTCTTTCCATCTTCATATTTAGGCTGCAAATACAATGTTCTGTTCAAAGCTTCATCAAAAGGAACATTGTTATACATATCTACTAAGTGCAAAAAGTGCCATCCCTGCATGATCTTCGCAATTCCCGAATAAAACGGTGCATTTTCTTTTAGCGCCTGCTCCTTGATCAATTGATAATATAATAAGGTGTTGTAAGTCCCTTCCCATATCTGGATTCCATCTCTGGTTCCTCGAATGGCTACCCCATTATAGGTCTTCTCTTTATAAAACTTATTGGTTGCTTCACTGGTGGTCCCCCAATATCCTGCCCAGAAAGCGGCCAGTTGGTTGATTTGTACCGTTTCCTGATTTATAGTGCTGACTAAAGCACCCGGTAAACGGGCACTTAAGATCAGGTATTGCTCTGTTGGACCATTCGGATTGTCATTCACATCCAGGAATTTTTCGCAGGAAGTCAGACTCAATAAGCCGGCAGCGAAAACGAATATTTTTATGCTTTTCTTCATTATATGTATGTTATTCTTCAGCGTGTATCTCTTAAATAAACTCGTGTATAGCGATTAGAACGTAACGTTCAGGTTAAAACCAAACATTCTGGTTGGAGGAATCTGTCTGAAACTCAAATAACCATCTGTTTGATTGTACAAGGATTCAGGATCGCCGTAAGTATTGCTCTTATGTCTGACGATGAATAAATTGGTTCCTACCAGTCCGAAGCTAGCTTCACGGATCACTTTCTGTTTTGCCAATAACGCTTTAGGCAAAGCGTAATTGATGTTCAGTTCTCTTAGTTTAAAGAAGTCTGATTTCGCCGCCGTGTTTCTTTGCACTTTTCCCTGTGTATCCCAAAATGCTTTATCGCCTTTAGACATCACCGTTGTATTTTCTACATATACCGGCTGGTCTGCAGTTCCGGTATTGATTACAGAATTAGGGAAGATGAACGGCTGACGACCATATTCAGCAGTAGCTGGATGCGTACCAGCAGTATACATCCTTGGTACCACCTCCGAATACAGCCAACCTCCAAGACGGGCGTCAAACTGAGCACCAATACTGATACCCTTGAAGTTAATCATCGTGCTTAATCCCATTTGATAAGGAGGAACCATAGTGCCAAGAGGGGCGCTATCAGCTACTGTAGTCGTATTTCCTTTCGAATCTACCACTACCCTTCCTTGCTCATCTCTTAGGTAATCACTCACTTTTAATAGTGGATAACTTTGTCCGACTACTGCATAAGCCTGTCTGAACATTCTGAATTCTTCTTGTCCGCCGAAAATAGTTTTCACCTTATTATTAATATGTGTGAAGTTAAAACCGAGATTCCATCTGAAGTTGTCAGTACGGATCACATCACCGTTTAGCGTCAATTCAATGATTTTATTGGTCAATCGTCCTGCGTTAACAATGGTGGAATTATACCCTGTTGAGCTGGAAATCGGCGCATCAAAAATCTGACCGTCAGAATCAGAATACACATAAGCTGCTTCAAAGTTTAAGCGGTCATTGAAGAAACCCAGCTGTGTACCCACTTCGTAAGATTTCACAAATTCTGGTTTGATATTAGGGTTCGGGCTGGTTAAATTCGGCGTAAAACCTACTAAACCACCAAAAGGAAAACCATTGATCTGCGAATAAGCGTTGTTTAAGCTGTAAGGGTCTAAAGTAACGTTCCCTGTTTTGTTATAAGAAGCAAAGACTTTTCCGAAGGAGAGTACTTTACTGTCTTTTAAAGCTTTTATCCCTTCTGTAAATACAAAGGAAGTACTGACACCAGGATAAAAATAAGAGCGGTTTTCTTTACTCAACACAGAAACCATGTCGTTTCTACCGGTTAGGGTTAAGAACAAATAGTTGTTATATCCGGTAGTATATTCGAAATAAGTGCCTAATGCTCTGTATTTAGTCATCGAAGCAGCACCGTCCAGCTCACCTGCACGACTGCCAGGATTGAAAAGATCTGGGAACAATAGATTGGCACTTCCTACAGAAATCAACTTGGAATCATCCATACGGATGTTTTGTCCAACCAATAAACGGTTGGTAAACTTTCCGAAATCTTTCTTAAAGTTCAGGATTAAATCACTGTTTATTCTACGGAAATCATTGCTGCCATCATTTACAGAACCATTCACGTTTCTATTTCCTGATGGAGAAGCCAATTTATTGGTCGTTGCCCTGCTTTCTTCTGAAGTACTGTACAATCCAATGCGATAAATTGCAGAAAACCATGGTGTAAAATCATAATCCAACTGGATCTTTCCATTGATCGTTTGCTGATCAGAAGTGTTTCTATTGTTATCCATTAAGAAAAACGGATTCTTTGCCGCTGTTGCATCCGTGTAATAGTTCAGCGGATTTGCTACTGAATTCGGATCTCTCCAGTTTTTCAAACTTTTAAGGTCAAGGTTTGCAGGCTGCACATAGGTGCTGTACCATGGACCATCCGGTGTAGTATTTCTATTGGCCGAAATATAATTGACGTTATAAGAAGTATTCAGTTTGCCGAAAGCTCTGGAACCATTAAACCTCGCTCCTGTTCTGGAGCTTTTATCACCAGGAATTACCCCTTTGATATTCACGTTTTGAACAGAAAAAAAGTAAGTAGAATTTTCATCACCACCAGAAAAAGAAAGATCGTTCTGTAAAGTTCTACCCATTTGGAACATATCCAGGCGATTATCTTTTGAAGGCGCTGCGAATAATGCAGTAGGTTGTACGCCGTTTGGCAGTTTTAAGCCCAGGTCTTTGGTACTGCCATCAAATGCAGGTCCCCAGGATTCATATTCTGTTGGAGAATATACACCATTTTGCCCTTGTCCGAATTGTGTTTGCGCAGGCGGCAATAGGTAAACATTTGAAAAGGTAGTAGTATTGGAGTAATTAACGGTTCCCCTGCCTCTTTGTCCTTTTTTAGTGGTAATCATTAAAGCACCGTTTACACCTTCTGAGCCGTATAATGCGGCAGCATTTGCACCTTTAAGTACGGTGATGTTTTCAATGTCGTTCGGGTTTAAGCGGCCGATGTCTGGAATAGGCACCCCATCTACTACATATATAGGATTGTTTTTTGCATCGTTGAAAGATCTGGAACCACGCAGCCTGATTTGGACCAGCTGATCGGTCTTACCAGTAGTGGCATCGTTCATGTTGATTCTTAGTCCGGCAACTTTACTGGCCAGACCTTGTAATGGGTTCACTACTTTACCTTGATTCAGGCTTTCATTACTGATCAAAGTTGTTGAAGTTCCCAATTCTCTTACCTGACGCTTTATGCCTAAAGCACCAGTTACTTCAACTTCCGACAACTGGTTTACGGAACCATCCAGGTAAGCATTCAGCGTGTTTTTATCAGCAGTTATTTTCAATTCTACAGTGATGTAGCCTGTAAAAGAGAAGGAAAGTAAATCGCCGGGTTCCGCACTGATGGTATATTTACCACTAGCGTCGGTGCTGACTACCTCTTTATTGGATTTGCGGATCACGGTTGCACCTGGAAGGGTTACTCCAGTCTTTTGATCTATTACTTTCCCAGTGATCATCCTTACCTGGGCAAAGAGAGCTGTAGAGATCGTCAATAGTAAAATAATTAGGGTAGCTTTTTTGTTCATCTAAATATTATTTTGATATTTTATTAAGATTTAATCTTAATAACTTTAACTTCGCCGCAAAGATATCAGTAGCCGATGACGCAAAAGGGAGAACAGATGACGCTAAAAGGAGAAAAACAAGACCGTTCATTTTACGGATCTAAAGATCTTGCCATTGGTTATTCAAAGAAAATCGCTTTGTTAAATGCGGAGCAGGACACAGCGCTCCTGACTCATCCCGCCAATCCTGCAGGTTATCGATTGATCTTTGTGCTCAAAGGAAAACTATCTTTTAACGGTGATGGAGCCTGCGAGACTTTGCCTTTATTGGAAAGTCAGCAATACAATCTGATCTGGACCAATGGTCATCTCGACCTTTATAAGGGCTTATCAGAGGAATCAAATGAAATTGTTTTTATAGAGATCAGTGCCGGATTTTTATCGAGGTACCTACCTGAAGATCATCCGGCAGCGATTCATATGCAAACACCACATGTTCCTGAACATGCTTTTACCCGCGATATTCAAAACGTTATCTTTTTCTCTGAACAGCATTTACACATCAGCCCGGAAATCAATGCGATCTTAAATGGCCTGGAAAACTCAGCACACACCGGTTTTTGCAAACGGTTATTTCTGGAATCTAAAGTAATTGAGCTGCTGGCTATCAAAATATCACAGCTGGAACAACAGCAGCCGATCCCTCGTTTAAAGCAGGAGGAAATGGATAAAATGCAGGAAGCACGAGAAATCCTGATTCAGCACATTGATGCCCCATTTTCTTTGAGAACTTTAGCGCATATGGTGGGTACAAATGAGTTTAACCTGAAGAAGCAATTCAAGGCGGCTTATGGGACTACAGTTTACGGATATTTGAACCAATACAAGATGGAACAGGCTAAAGCCATGTTACTTCAGGGAGATGCCCGGGTTTCAGAAGTGTCGGAAAAGATGGGTTATAAGCACGCCACACATTTTACCAGTGCCTTCAAAAAGTACTTCGGCTACCTTCCTAATAAAATCAAGATGTTCCTATTGCTTTTTGATCCGGAATTGTGTCTGGTTTTCTTCACTGCATAGTGAAAAAAGGAAGTTATCGGTCCAATCTCTTCTAAATCAACAACATTTATCAAGAAATTCTTTTCTTTAAATTATTTTATTTATACCTTTGCAGTCCCTCACGGGAAAAGGAGATTAAATTTTAATGGCTAAAAAACAAGTAGCAGAAAAAGAACTAGAGGCTAAAAAAGCCGAATTACAAGGTGCAGACGCTCGTCTCACTGAGAAAGAAACCATTGAGTCAGAAGCTGATTCAGTGTCGATCGAACAGATCAAATCATCATTAGCAACACCAGATCAAGATTTTGATTGGGATGCAGATGATAAAGTTTTCGGAAAATACTCTGATGAAGACCGTAAAAAGTTTGAGGACATGTATACCGATACTTTCAATCAAATCAACCAAGGTGAAATCATCAGCGGTATTGTTGTGTCTATCAACAATAAAGACGTAGTATTGAACGTAGGATTTAAATCTGACGGATTAGTATCTACTTCTGAGTTCCGTGATACACCTGATTTGAAAATTGGTGATACCGTTGACGTATTCGTGGAAGCTCCAGAAGACGCAAACGGTCAATTGATTTTATCTCGTAAAAGAGCTAAAACCCAAAGATCATGGGAGTCTATTAATGAGGCTCTTGACAATGACAGAATCATCAACGGATTTGTTAAAAGCCGTACTAAAGGTGGTCTTATCGTTGACATCATGGGTGTTGAAGCTTTCTTACCTGGTTCACAAATCGACATCAAACCTATCCGCGATTACGATGTATACGTGGGTAAAACAATGGAATTCAAAGTTGTTAAGATCAACCATGAGTTTAAAAACGTAGTAGTTTCTCATAAAATCTTAATCGAAGACGATTTAGAAAGCCAAAAAGTTGAAATCGTATCTAAACTTGAAAAAGGACAGGTATTAGAAGGAACTGTTAAAAACATTACTGACTTTGGTGTATTCATCGATTTAGGTGGTGTTGATGGTTTACTTCACATCACTGATATTTCTTGGGGCCGCATAGAGCATCCAAAAGAAGTATTAAGCTTAGATGAGAAAATCAACGTTGTAGTTCTTGACTTTGATGACGAGAAAAAACGTATTGCATTAGGTTTAAAACAATTGACTCCACACCCTTGGGAATCTTTAGATACTAACTTAGCTGTTGGTTCTAAAGTTAAAGGTAAAATTGTTACTGTTGCTGATTACGGAGCTTTCTTAGAAATCATTCCTGGTGTTGAAGGTTTAATCCACGTATCAGAAATGTCTTGGTCACAAAACCTACGCAGCCCACAAGAATTCTTGAAAGTTGGCGATGAAATCGAAGCTGAAGTATTAACTTTAGACAGAGACGAACGCAAAATGAGCTTAGGTATTAAGCAATTAACTCAAGATCCTTGGCAAAATGTTGCTGAAAGATATCCTATCGGAAGCAAACATACTGCTGTAGTTAAAAACATGACTAACTTCGGTGTATTCGTAGAAATTGAAGAAGGTATTGATGGTTTAATCCATATCTCTGATCTTTCTTGGTCTAAAAAAGTTAACCACCCTAACGAATTCACTAAAGTAGGTGATACATTAGACGTAGTTGTTCTTGAATTAGATGTAGAAAGCCGTAAATTGAGCTTAGGTCACAAACAACTAGAAGAAAACCCATGGGATACTTTTGAAACTATCTTCACGTTAGATTCAATTCACCAAGGTACTGTTGTTAAAGTAACTGATAAAGGTGCTGTTATTGCTTTACCATATGGTGTAGAAGGTTTCGTACCAACTAAACACATGGCTAAAGAAGACGGAACAACTATCAAAGCTGAAGAAACTAATGACTTCAAAATCATTGAGTTTAACAAAGATGCTAAACGTATCGTTGTTTCTCACGCCCGTATCTGGGAAGAGGCTAAAGCTGAAGCTGTTGCTGAAGAAAGAGCTACTAAGAAAAAAGAAGCTAAAGCTTCAAACACTGCAGTTAAGAAAGTTAAAGATTCAGTTGAGAAATCAACTCTTGGCGATCTAGGCGTACTTGCTCAATTAAAAGAGCAAATGGAAGGTGAAGAAAGCAAAAACAAAGCTAAATAATCTTTTAAGCTAATATATTAAAGGCATCCCAATCCGGGATGCCTTTTTTTTTGCTATTTTGCCAAGGTGAATACCCGTTTTTAGTACCCTCAATTTTATGAAAATCTTTATCTCCCTGCTGAGCGCCCTGCTTTGCCTTCAGCTGAGCAGCTTTGCTCAATACCCTGCCCCTTCCTTAATCCCACAGCCTGTGGAAATGAAAATAGGAAAAGCCACAGATCACTTTACCATCGCCAATAATAGTACACAGGTTTTTATCAGTGACAGCAGTTTGAAGCCCTCCGCCGAGTTCTTCATCAGCTTCATTAAAAAATATTACCTGCTGGATTTAAAACTGACCACAGTTGCAGATCCAAACAGGAAGAATGTGATCAACCTGATTAAAGAGTATCCGGCACTGCAAGATAAAATGCCAGACCAGAAGCAGATCAAAACACCGTCACCTAAAGCCGACATAGAAAATCCAGAGCAGTATCGTCTGGAAGTGTTGGCAAAGTCTGTGACGATACGTTCCAGCGCTCCTGCTGGTGCATTTTATGGGATTCAAACCCTGATCCAGCTCTTACCGCCTTCCCCAAAACCATTTCCTTTACAAGTAAAGGCAGTCAGCATTACGGACTATCCACGCTTCGCTTATCGCGGAATGCACCTGGATGTCAGCAGGCACTTTTTCGACATCAGCTTTGTTAAAAAATACATCGATTACCTCGCCATGCACAAGCTGAATTATTTCCATTGGCACCTGACTGATGACCATGGCTGGCGTATAGAAATTAAAAAACATCCTCGATTAACTGCGATTGGTGCCTGGAGAGATGGTTCCATCATTGGCCTGTATCCTGGAAAAGGAAATGACGGCGTTAGACATGGCGGTTATTACACCCAGGCCGAAGTAAAAGAGGTGATCAAATATGCCGCAGACAGATACATTACCATCATCCCTGAAATCGAAATGCCTGGACATAGTATGGCCGTCCTTGCCGCTTATCCGGAATTGAGTACCACACCAAAACAACCGAAAAAAGTAGCAGAAACCTGGGGCATCTTCAATAAATTCAATAATGTATTACTCCCTTCTGAGCAAACCTTTAATTTCCTGGAGGAAGTACTCACAGAAGTGATGACACTGTTCCCCTCCCCTTATATTCATATTGGTGGAGATGAGTGTTCAAAGATCTGGTGGAAACAGTCTGCTTTTTCTCAGCAGCTGATTAAAGAAAAAGGGCTAAAAGATGAAAATGGACTGCAAAGCTATTTCATCCATAGGATTGAAAAGTTTGTGAACAGTAAAGGAAAAACCATCATCGGCTGGGATGAGATTCTAGATGGTGGTCTTGCTCCAAATGCGATTGTCATGAGCTGGCGAGGAGAAAAAGGAGGTATCGCCGCTGCGAAACAAAAACATAAAGTGATCATGACCCCAGAGAACTTCATGTACTTTAACCATTCACAATTTCTAAAGGATGATTCCTTAACTGCAGCCAGGTACTTACCCTTAGTAGATGTCTACAATTATGAGCCCGTACCCTCGGTTTTGACACCTGCCGAAGCCAAATACATTTGGGGTGGACAAGGCAATCTGTGGTCGGAATACATCACCAATCCAGCTAAAGTGGAGTACATGCTTTTCCCTAGATTGGATGCCTTAAGTGAAGTACTTTGGAGCCCAAAACCTAAGCGCAATTTTGCGAATTTTCAGGAACGACTTAAAGAGCAGTTTCGGAGGTATGATATGATGGGCATTAATTATAGTAAAAGGTATTTGAAGCCCTAAATTAATTAATGGAAATGCAGCCTTTTATAAAAATTTAGATTTAAGTGCTGCTGAGGGTACCATACAGCTTTCCTGTTTACCCCAAATGCGGTACCGGTTTTTTGAAATCAGCTGATAGAAAAAATCTCTTATAAATGGAGGGATAATAATGAAACCATAAAGCAATGGCCAAAAGCCGCTGAGCCTTCTCGCAATACGTAATGCTGCTGTAGAACGATAATACGTTTTTCCGTTTTCCAATAATATGATGGTATTTAATTGTTGCTCATGAGCGGTTAATGATTCTTGCTGATTTTTGGATGAAGTAGTTCTTTTTTCTTCAACGTTTAAGAAAGCCAATTGCGCTTTTGCGACCTCAGTCTGCAATGCTGCAAAACGAAAGTAATCGTTCCGGTCTCTTTTTATAACAAACTGTACAGAATGATTGCATAGATTACAAATTCCATCAAAAAATATCATTCCATGTTCTCTATTCCCATTCATTTGTCTGCCTTTACCTTATACTCTATACATATTCAAACATTGTTCCGATACAGGAATCAGACAAATATAAATTTTAAATTCAGGGCATGATCTATAGTTTTATAAATAAGACACTTAAAGGATTTTACCTTCAAAATCCTTTAAATTTCCTTAAAACCGGCACAAAATTTCCTTTTCAACTTTACAGAGTTGGAACATTTTACTATATTTGACCAATCCTTTAGTCAATGCAAAAAAGAACCCTGCTAGACGGTCAGAAATTCCAGATCACAATTAAGAGACTTTGTCATCAATTAATTGAGAACCATAACGATTTTTCAAATACTGTTTTAATTGGCATTCAGCCAAGAGGCAGTTATTTTGCCGATAGAGTGCAAAATGAACTGTCCCAAATCCTAAAAAAAACCACGATTAAGAAAGGCAATTTAGACATTACCTTCTTCCGCGATGATTTTAGAAGGAAAGACGGCATGCTTGCCGCCAACGCCAACACCATAGATTTTATTATTGAAGGGATGAACGTAATCCTGATCGATGATGTATTGTGGACCGGACGTACCATACGTTCTGCCATGGATGCATTATTGGCTTACGGCCGACCAGCACGAGTAGAACTCATGGTCTTGATAGACAGGCGTTTTTCAAGGCACCTACCGATTGAACCCGATTATATCGGTCAGCAGGTAGACAGCTTAAATTCACAGCACGTGAAAGTGAGCTGGAAAGAAACAGAAGGAGAAGACAAAGTAATCTTAATATCAGAAAGCAATAAATAACATGGCAGAAGAAAAATTATCAACCCGACATCTTTTAGGTATCAAAGATATTAACCGAAATGATATCGAATTGATCTTACAAACTGCAGATAATTTTAAAGCTGTAATCAACAGGCCGATAAAAAAGGTTCCTGCATTGAGAGATATTACCATTGCAAATATTTTCTTTGAAAACTCTACGCGTACCAAGCTCTCTTTTGAGCTGGCAGAAAAGAGACTTTCTGCAGATACCATCAACTTTGCCGCCTCCTCTTCTTCTGTAAGTAAAGGAGAAACGCTGATTGATACGGTAAACAACATCCTGGCCATGAAAGTGGACCTGGTAGTAATGAGACACCCCTATGCGGGCGCTGGGCAGTTCCTGAGCAGACATGTGAACGCACAAATCGTAAACGCCGGCGACGGCGCGCATGAACATCCTACTCAAGCACTTTTAGATGCTTTCTCTATCCGCCAGAAACTAGGTGATATTGAAGGCAAAAAAGTAGTAATTGTAGGTGATATTTTACACTCCAGAGTAGCCATATCCAACATCCTTTGCCTACAGAAACTAGGTGCAGAAGTAATGGTATGTGGACCAACCACACTGATTCCCAAACACATCGAAAGTTTAGGGGTAAAAGTAGAACACAACTTAATCAAAGCTTTAAACTGGTGTGATGTAGCCAATATGCTGCGCATCCAGCTGGAAAGACAAGATATCAAATACTTCCCTTCCCAAAGGGAATACGCCATGATGTATGGCTTAAATAAGCAAATCCTGGATAACCTGGATAAGGAGATCATTGTGATGCACCCTGGCCCAATCAATCGTGGTGTAGAGATCACCAGTGATGTGGCAGATAGCAAACAATCTATCATCCTTGAACAGGTGGAAAACGGTGTTGCAGTAAGAATGGCAGTACTTTATCTCCTTGCTTCTCAAAGAGATTAAAACTTCGCGCTTTTTTTTATAACATTCTTGTTTTCTTTTCGTTAAAACCAGTGTTATCAACACTTGTTAGTTTCTTATGCTAACAAGACCTAATACTATTTTTATATTCGTAGCAACCATATTTGAAATCAGATGCAGAAAAAATACCTTTTTATTCCGCTATTCTTAGCAGGTAGCTTTACAACTGGCTATGCGCAGTCTAGCATACTAGTTCACCTCAATGAAAATTATCGAACAGGTCTGGAGTTACTAGACAATGAAAAATACGTTGCAGCAGCAGAACAATTTAGGTTGGTCGATAGAGCCCGCCAGAAAGCAGATGCTCAGCAGGAAAGTAATGCTGAATTATCGTTACTCAAAGAAAATGCAAAGTTCTATGCTGCCGTTTGTGCCTTAGAACTTGGAAATAATGATGCAGAAAGTCTTTTTCAGAAATTTATTAAGGATTATCCCTTAAATGCGAATACCAAACTTGCTTATTTTCATGTTGGTAAATCGTATTTCGCGCAGGAAAACTATCAAAAAGCATTAGATTGGTTCGAAAAAACCGACCCTTCTACCCTCTCCCAGAAACAACGTGTGGAATATCAATTCAAACAAGGATACGCCTATTTCATGTTGCAGAACATTGAAAAAGCAGAGCCACTGTTTGAAGCTGTTAAAAAAGAAAAATCAGCTTATCAGGAAAGCGCAACTTACTACTTTGCTTATATCAATTACCTGAATAAAGAATATAAAACTGCATTGGCCAACTTTGAAAAGTTGAAAGGTTCGCCTACGTACGAAGCCAGCTATCCTTATTACATCACTTCGATGTACTACCTGGATGAACGCTACGATGACGTGATTAATTATGCGGTTCCCATCTTAAAAACCACTAAACAACAGTATGAAGCAGAAATGCTCAGCCTGATTGCGGCCTCTTACTTCGCTAAATCTGATTATACCAATGCAGAAAAGTATTTCCAGGAATACTATGCGAAAAGTAAATCGGAGGTTAAAAACAACTTGTTTATCTATCAATATGGATACTCTTTATTCCAGTTGAAAAGATATCAGGAAGCCGTAGCGATTCTTGAAAAACTAGATACAGATGATGTGTACCTGCAAAGCGGGATGTATACGCTGGGCCGCTCTTTCATTCAATTGAAAAATAAAGAAAAAGCACGTAGCGCCTTCTTTAGATCTTCCAGACTTGACTTTGATAAGTTCATACAGGAAGAGGCATGGATCAATTATGCACGTCTGAGTTATGAGCTTGATTTCAACCAGCAGGCATTAGAATCTACGCAAAGCTTTTTAAAGCAATTCCCAAAATCTCGCAAAGCGAATGAAGCGAAAACGTTATTAGGCGAAATTCTATTGACCAGCAAAAACTACCAGGCTGCAATTGATATCCTGGAGCCTATTCCGGATAAATCTCCGGAAGCCAAAGAAGCTTATCAAAAAGTAACTTACTTCAGAGGTTTAGAATTCTATAATGAACGTGCATTCCCAAATGCGCTATCGATGTTCCTGCGCTCTGAAAAATTCCCTGAGGATCAGGAAATTCATGCACTCAACACTTATTGGAAAGCAGAAGCCAGTTACGAATTGAGAAAATTCGGAGAAGCAGTAGCCACTTTCGAAAAATTCCTGGAAATGCCAGGAGCCGATAAGACTGAGGTGTATAACTTTGCAAATTATGCATTGGCTTATGCCGCCTTCGAAGATGAACGTTATGGAAAAGCGGCTTCCTATTTTGAGCGCTTCCTGAGAGGAAATGATAAAGATGCAAAAACAGTAAATGATGCGACCATCAGACTCGCCGATTCTTATTTTGTAAATAAGAGCTATGGTAATGCCTTGACCAATTACAATAAAATTATCGCTTCCAAAGCAACCGGAGAAGATTATGCCCTGTTTCAACGTGGTATGATTCAAGGTTTAGAAGGTCAAAACGATGCGAAAATTACTACCATGCAAAGTTTGCTGAAGCAATTCCCGACCTCAAATTATGCGGATGATGCAGGATTTGAAACTGCTTACACCTATTTCAATAAAGGAGATCTTGACAAGTCAAAAACTGACCTGATTGCTTTAATCAGTCAATATCCACACAGCAGCTACGTGCCTCGTGCATTAGTCACCATTGGTTTGGTTCAATACAACCAGGATCAGGACAATGCAGCTTTGGAAACATTTAAAAAAGTAATTGCAGACTATGCAAGTAGTGAAGAAGCCAAACAGGCACTGGAATCTATAAAAAACATTTATGTAGATAAAGGAGATTCAGAAGGTTTCATCGGCTATGCCAAAACGACCCCTATTGGAGATTTCTCCATCGCTGAGCAAGACAATATTGTATTCCAGGGTGCCAATAACCGATACCTGAAAGGGGATGCTAAAGGTGCTTTCGAAGCAGTAAATGCTTATTTTGACAAGTTCCCTAAAGCAATTCACGATAAAGAAGCCAAATTTATCAGAGCAGAAGCATTGGTAAAATTAGGCCGTCCAGATGAAGCCATCCCTGATTATGAGTATATCCTGAACGATTGGACCAGTGATTATACAGAACGCTCATTAGTGAGTATCTCTAAGTTATTCCTGGATCAAAAGAAATATAATGAAGCTATTGTTTACCTGAAAAGACTGGAAACAACCGCAGATTATAAAGTGCATTATACTTACGCCATTAATAACCTGCTGAAAGCATACAGTGCATTGAATATGCCAGATGATGTGATCAAATATGTAGCCCTGATCAAAGAATCTGATAAATCTTCACAAGAAGAGAAAAGCAGTTCCGACCTATTTGCAGGAAAGGCTTATCTAGCAAAAGCTGATACGACACAAGCCGTAAAAGCTTTCAGCAATGTGGTGGAAAAAACTAAAACACTAGCCGCTGCTGAAGCGAAATACAATCTTGCTGCGATTCAATATGCAAAAAGAGAGTACAAAACGTCTACTAAGACTTGTTTTGATTTGATCAACAATATGTCTTCTTATGATTATTGGGTGGCTAAAGCTTTCATCCTGCTGGCAGACAACTATGTCGCATTAAAAGATAATTTACAAGCAAAAAGTACATTGCTGAGCCTAATAGACAACTATGAAGGTAAAGATGATATTGTACCAACTGCTAAGGAAAAATTAAAGAAAATTAAATAAGACAAGCACGATGAGATTGACGAAATTAATATATAGCACCCTACTTTTTGTGACTGCCGGATCTCTAAGCGCATTGGCACAGGATACAAAAACTACTGATAAGAAAACTGAAGAAAAAGCCGTAACGGAAGAAATTGAAGTCGTAAGACCTTATAAACCAGTACTGGCAGAAGCAGTGAAATTGAGAAGAAGTCCGGATTTAAATACCGTAAAGACCTATAAAGCTAAATTTAATTATAGCCTGACGGATAGAAAACTGGAATTGAACTCTGACATTAATAAACTGCAGGCTCAGCAAGTAGCTAAAGAAAGAGAAACAGAATTGATCAATAACTACCTGAAAGGTGGCTTCGGGATCCGTACTACGGTACTTGGCGAAGCATACATCAACCTGGGTAGAGATGAAGCTTTGCAGGCTGGTGCTTTCTTCAAGCATTTCGGACAAAAAGGTAAATTGGCAGGACAAGAGGTAAACCAACAGCAGCTAGGTATTTTTGGTAGAAGTATTGGCGATGTGGTCACCATGAGTGGTCGCGTAAACTACCAAAGAAATGGTCTGTTTTTCTATGGATTTAACCCGGAAAAACCAGAGTTAAACCTTAATCCAGATAAACAAACGCTAAACTTTATCGAAGCAGAAGGTGAAATTGTAAACAAATTCACAGATGATCCGGATGCATTAAGCTATGCGGTTAAATTAAACGGATACCTTTGGAATGATAGATATGCAGCAAAAGAAAACTCGATCATTTTAAATGGTTATGTGAACAAAAGAATCAGCAGCTTTAACTTAGGCCTTGCCGCTTCCACAGAACTTGGAAATACTAAAGATGCGTTGACTAGTGTAAATAACAACCTCTTTAAATTAAATCCTTACATCAAATTAGAAGCAAATGGCCTGAAGATCAATGCAGGAATTAATTTCGTGCAGGAATTTGGTGCTTTCTCGAAAAGTAGAATCTTCCCTGCCGTTACTGCTGATCTGACCCTGATTCCTGATTACCTGCAATTGTTTGCAGAAGTAAAAGGTGATGTAAACCGCAATTCATTAAAGCAGTTTACAGATGAAAACCCGTTCTTAAATGCCAATATCGACATCAAAAACTCTGTAGAGAAATTGTCATTCAGCGCAGGAATTAAAGGAACCGGTGGACCAGGATTTGGTTACAAAGCCAGAGTATACCACAAGAAAATTTCGGATATGGCCTTGTTCGTAAATAATTTTGCCAACCCTACCCGCTTTGATGTGATCTATGATTTTGGAAATACAACCATGACAGGTTTAGAAGGTGAAATCTCTGTTCAGATCAGTAATTCATTGAAATGGACCGGTAAATTAAACTTTGAAGATTACCAGCCGGCCCAAGAATCAAATAGCTGGTACAAACCTCAGATGAGAATCAGCTCCGACTTAATGTTTAATGTAACCGATAAAATTACCTTAAATGCAGCGGTAGCAATTCAGGATGCCAGCAAAGCGAAATTATACACAGTTGCCCCTGCAAGTCCATACATCATTCCTGATCCAGCAAATGAGACTGTTGTAAGTGTAAAAGGTTTTGTAGATCTTGGCCTTGGTGCCAGCTATAAGATCAATAACAAGTTTTCTGCTTTTGCAAGAGCAAATAACCTGTTCAACTCTTCTTATAGCAGATACCTTTATTACCCAACTATCGGAACCAACATCTTTGGAGGATTAACGTATTCCTTCTAAGCGGTTTTCGATTTAATAATTGGTGGATATAGAATTAAAATTTAATTTTACCAGAATGGACATGTTATCATACCTTACAGTGCTTATTAAAACCCGTAAAGAGGTTGGGATCCCCGGACTTGGAACGATCTATAAAAAGAAATCACCGGGAAGGTATGATGCAGCAACACACTCCTTTTTGCCGCCCAGTTTCGTGCTGGATTTCAATCCGGAAGTGCTGGAGCATTCCTTGCTCATTGACCATATCTGTAAACAGAGAAATATAAGTTCAGACTCCGCCAGTTATTTTATAGAAAAATTTGTTGAAGAAATAAAGAAACAATTGGAAGAACACCAGGAGGCCAGTTTAACGCCCCTGGGTACTTTATATCAATCTTCAGAAACACTGAGCTTTAAGCCATCAAATGATCAAAACTTCGGTTTTGATTTTTATGGTTTACCACCTGTCAAAGAAGAACTTTCAATACCAGCAGTAACAGAGGTAAAAACTGAAGAGGTAACTTCTTCAACTCCAGAAGTAGAAGAACTTCAAAAATCAGAAGAACATCAGGTGACAGAAGAACAGCTGGAACTTGAAAATAGCAACGCTGATCTTAGAGATGAATCCAATCCTGCTGCTCCACCGGTTATTGAAGAAATAAAAGAAGAAACATACTTAGGGAATGAAGAAGTAGAAGATGTAAGTTATTTAACTTCTGAGCAGGATGAACAACCTGTTTTTGAAGAAATAGCAGAAGTTGAAATGCCAAAGCAGCCGCTGGCCCAACCGGAAATTGAAAGTATTGGAAACATAGAAGAGCAGCCAAAAGCGATATTTGAAGAACCTGCTGTAACTACGCGTCCAAGCATTAACGATAGTTACGCACAAGCCAGCAAAATGGCTGATGCGCCTACTGTAGTCAGCAGTCCGACACCTGCATCAGATCAGATCAGTAACAATACTGGTTTCTATAATTCTCATGATGAGCCTGAAGAAAGAGCTGGAATCCCAGTTTATCTGAAGATTCTGATCGCCCTTTTATTGGTGCTGATTGGATTGGCAGCAGGATATTTTATCCGCCCTGATCTTTTCGAGCCTATCTTAAAAATGGGTAAAAATCCGATTGAGACTCCTGTAGTTGCACAACCTACTGTACCAGTTACAGACTCACTTGCGAATTCAGATAGCTTGCAAAATACTTTACCATTAAATGATACCCTAAAAAAAGATTCAGTTGTGAATGCAAAAACTGCATCAACAACAGTAACTAATGATGCTCAAACTGCTCAGGTCAATGCTCCTGCGCCGCAAACAGGAATTACTTTCGAAGTGATTGGTGCTTCAGTTGCCAATCAAAAAGAAGCCGATCGTTTTATTGCCCAAATGAAAAAATTGGGATTAAATGCAAAAGCCATCGCCCCTATTCCTGGGAAAAAGAAAATAAAAATCAGCATTGCAACGTTTAATGACTACAACAGCGCCGAGGCACAAATACCTGCACTGCAAAAAAAGTTAGGCATTAAAGATTTATATATACACACAAACAAACCATTATAAATTATGATCGCATTAATACAGGGTGCTAATGATAGCCTTAACAAAATTGTTGATACCGCGAATAACGCCAGTCAAGCCGTAACTGCAGCAGCTCCCGAACTACATTTCATCGACCTGCTCTTTAAAGGTGGCTGGGTAATGATTCCCCTGGCCTTCCTTGCATTTGCAGGTTTGGTAATTTTCGTTGAAAGATACATCACTATCAGAAAGTCCTCTAAAACAGAGTCTAACCTGATGCTGCACATCAAACAATATATTCATGAAGGTAGATTAGACAATGCCATCACCCTATGCAGAAACAATAGTTCTCCATTAGCCAGAATGCTGGAAAAAGGATTGAAAAGAATCGGCCGTCCAATTAAAGACATTGAAGCCGCAATTGAAAACAATGGAAAACTGGAAGTATCTAAACTGGAGAAAAATATTGGTATCCTGGGTATCATCGCCGGTATTGCGCCTATGCTTGGTTTCGTAGGAACAATCATTGGGGTAATTACCATTTTCCATGATGTATCCATCAAAGGAGCTATTGAAATCGGAACCATCTCTGGTGGTCTTTATACCAAAATGATCACTTCTGCAACAGGTTTGATCATCGGTATTATCGCTTACGTATTGTACCATATCCTGAATATGATGGTAGAACGCATCATCTTAAGAATGGAAACTGACGCTATTGAGTTCATCGATTTATTAGAGGAGCCAGGAAAATAATGAATCTACGCAAAAGAAATAAAGGAACTGTAGAGGTTCATACTTCCGCACTGAATGATATCATGTTCTTCCTCATGCTGTTTTTCCTGCTGGCATCTGCTGCAGTGAATCCGCAAGTGGTGAAACTGTTATTGCCAAGATCGGAATCCGGACAGCAATCTGCGGCGCAGAAAACAGTGACCGTGTCTATAGATGAAAAGTTAAATTATTACGTAGATAAAGAACGTACCTCTCTGGAAGGTATTCAGCCGGCAATAGAAGTCTATCAAAAAGCTTCTCCCGACCTGACTATCGTACTCTATGTAGCCAGAGGAGTTTCTATTGAAAACACCATGGCGGTATTCGACGTGGCGAATAAATTAAAACTTAAAGTTGTACTCGCTGTAGAACCTAAGAAATAATGACGTACCCAAAGGAAGAAAATAATTATCCTAAAGCAGTAGCCATCTCTACTGGTATTATGATTGCCCTCATCGCATTGAGTTTCTTCATTGTGATTGGGTCATTCCAGCCTCCTGTGGAAGCAGGTATGGGTGGAATGGTGGTCAACTACGGAACCTCTGTCGAAGGAATGGGATCAGATTATACCAGTATTGAAGAACCTTCTGCAGATCCGAATGCGAATCAGAAAGCACCGGATAAAGTAGTCCCAACAGAACCGACCAAGGAGACACCAACACAGCAGAATAGTACCAAAGAGATTGTGACTCAAAGTACAGAAGATGCGGTGGCCGTAAACACTAAAAGCAGTCCAAAAAATACTGCGCCAACAGCAACGGTAGAAAGTAAACCCGCAAAACCAGTCATCAACCAAAATGCCCTTTATAAAGGTAAAACCAATAAAGGTACAGGTGGTGGCGATGGAACGGGAACAACTCCAGGAAATCAAGGCGACAAAGACGGTGATCCACTAGCCAATAATTATGGCGAAGGTGGATCTGGATTTGGCGAAACTCCAATTGCACTTCGAAAATTCACCAATTTAGTTACCCCGCAGGATGACGGTCAGAAAACCGGAAAGATCGCGGTAAGGATTAAAATCAATAAAAGTGGTGTGGTGATCGATGCAACTCCTGGCGTTAAAGGAACCACCTTGAACGATAGAGAGCTGTGGAGAAAATGTAAAGAAGCTGTAATGGGCGCCCGTTTAACACAGGCAGATAATGCGCCTGATGTTCAAATCGGTGTAGTAGTATTCAATTTTAAGGTAAAATAAAACCCTGGTATTCTTTTTAGAACTCCAAAATGAACTATAAACAAACCCTCGATTACTTGTACAGTAAACTACCCATGTTTACTCGTGTTGGCGCTGTAGCCTATAGAAAAGACTTACACAACACCATCGCCATGTGCGAACAACTGGGAAATCCACAGGATAAATTCAAAACCATACATGTAGGTGGAACCAATGGCAAAGGTTCCACTTCTCATATGCTTGCGGCCATCCTTCAACAGGCAGGATACAAAACAGGATTGTACACCTCTCCACACCTTAAAGATTTCAGGGAACGCATTAGAATTAACGGGGAGATGATCCCCGAAGCTTTTGTAATAGATTTCGTGGAAGAGCAGCAAGACATCATGGAATTCCTGCAGCCTTCATTTTTCGAAGTTACAGTAGCCATGGCTTTTTCTCATTTCGCTAAGGCAGAAGTAGACATCGCCATCATCGAAGTTGGACTCGGAGGAAGGATCGACTCTACCAATATCATCACTCCGGAACTTTCCGTAATTACCAATATCAGCTTAGACCATACCAATATCCTGGGTACTACCCTCCCGGAAATTGCCAGGGAAAAAGCAGGGATTATTAAAAAAGGACTGCCGGTTGTGATCGGAGAAACCCAGCAAGAAACTGAAAGTATATTCCTTAAGAAAGCTGAAGAAACCAATAGCCCAATCTATTTTGCAGATCAGGAATTGCACTTACAGCAGCTTAAAAAAATAGGTAAATATTTAAATGTAGCAGTCTACAGTGGAGATACGCCAATATATCCTGACCTGGACTTAGACCTCAATGGAGCTTATCAGCGTAAAAACGTGCTGACAGTCATTGAAGCCATTCAAATATTAAAGCAACAAGGTTTTAAAATTGAAGAAAAGGCAGTTTATGATGCACTAAAAAATGTAAAAGGACTCACTGGATTGCAAGGAAGATGGCAGACCTTAAGCGAAAATCCGCTAGTAATCTGCGATACCGGTCATAACATTGCAGGGATCACAGAGGTCGTACAAAATATCAATGATACCCCACATGATCAATTACACATCGTGATTGGTATGGTGAAAGATAAAGACATTACTGGTGTTTTACAGTTGCTGCCAACAGACGCACATTATTACTTCTGTCAGCCTGATTTAGAACGAGCATTACCTGTGTTAGAACTGGCAGAACAGGCCAAAAATCATCATTTAGTTGGTGATGTCTTTCCAAGTGTTCAATTGGCCTTTCATGCTGCGAAAGACAACGCAAACGCTAATGACCTGATTTTCATAGGCGGCAGCACTTTTGTAGTTGCTGAAGTACTATAAAATCTTTACACAATAGTAATCTCAATACCTATTTCGATTACCTACCTTTAAAAATTCATTAACACAAAATATGATTCGTTTATTCCATAATAAACGAATCTTTGCTTTTAAAATAATACACAATGAAAAGAGTTTACCTGTTATTTTCTGCACTGCTGATTACCTGCAGTGTATCCATGGCCCAAAAGAAAACAGTTGCTGTTTCTAAAAAAGATTTCCCGGCATCAGTCGACAGACCGAAACTGGTGGTTGGTTTGGTGATCGATCAAATGAGATGGGATTATCTTTACCGTTACTACAGCAGATACGCTGCAGGAGGTTTTAAAAGACTGATCAATGAAGGTTTCTCAGCAGAGAATACTTTTATCCCTTATACCCCTACTTACACAGCCTGCGGTCATGCAAGTATCTATACCGGTTCTGTTCCGGCAATCAATGGAATTATTGGTAACGATTGGTACGATCCACAATTAGGTCGTAATGTATATTGCGCAGAAGATACCAGTGTAACTAGTGTTGGCAGTACCACAATGGCAGGTGTAATGTCACCAAAAAACATGCTGACTACTACCATTACTGACGAGCTTCGCCTGGCGACTAACTTCCAGGGAAAAGTAATTGGTATTTCACTGAAAGATCGTGGGTCTATCCTTCCTGCCGGACATTCAGCAAATGCAGCCTATTGGTTCGATGGCCAAACCGGCGACTGGATTACCAGTACCTATTACATGGCTAACCTTCCAGCATGGATGCAGGATTACAATAAAATGAAATTGGTTAACAAGTTTTATGAAAAAAACTGGCCAACGCTATATCCAATTGAAACCTATACCCAAAGTACCGCTGACGATAAAAGCTATGAAGGAAAAGCCAGAGGCGAACAAAGCCCAACTTTCCCTCATCCATTAAAATTATATATGGGCAAGAACTATGAGATGATCAAAAGTACGCCTTATGGAAATACCATGACCTTAGACCTTGCTAAACTAGCGATCGCTTCTGAAGATCTTGGAAAAGATAATATTACCGATTTTCTTGCAGTGAGCTGCTCTTCTACGGATTATGTGGGTCACCAATATGGTCCAAACTCTATCGAAGCAGAAGATACTTACTTAAGAT
Source organism: Pedobacter polysacchareus (assembly GCF_019802255.1). GTDB lineage: Bacteria > Bacteroidota > Bacteroidia > Sphingobacteriales > Sphingobacteriaceae > Pedobacter > Pedobacter polysacchareus. The sequence continues at coordinate 398,412 of NZ_JAHYSS010000007.1, forward strand.
TAGACAAAGATCTTGCAGATTTTTTCGACTACCTGGATCATACAGTAGGTAAAGGAAATTACCTATTTTTCTTATCAGCAGATCACGGTGCAGCACATGTACCAGGTTTCATGGCTGAAAATAAATTGCCAGGTGGAACCGTTGACGATGGTCCTGTTATGAAAGAATTAAATGGACGTTTAGAAGAGAAATTTGGTATTAAAAAATCGATTATTAAATCGATGAACAACCAGATCTATTTTGACCATAAACTAATCAATACCGCAAAAGCTGATTTTGATGCCATCAAAGCTTTTAGCATCGAGTTCTTAAAAACTCAAACTGGTTTTATGGACGCCGTTGATTTGAACAAAGTCGGTGCAAGCAGTCTGCCTGAACCGATCAAAACAAGGATAGCAAACGGCTACAATGCCAGAAGAAGCGGCGACATCTATTTTCTACTGAAATCAAATTACTTCGACAGCAGCAGCAAAACAGGTACCACCCATGGTTCATGGAATCCTTATGATTCCCACATCCCATGCGTATTTATGGGCTGGAATGTAAAACCTGGAAAAACCAATAAAACACATTACATGACAGACATCGCAGCTACTTTAGCAGCTATGCTTCACATACAAATGCCTAGTGGCTGTGTTGGTGAGCCCATCACAGAATTAACACATCAATAACATACACCGTTTTTATATAAAAAAAGACCGCCGGGAAGATGATTCCCGGCGGTCTTTTTTTATACCCGCTATTTTTGTATTGATTTGGCTATGCTCACCACCTAAGCCCAGTTTTTATTACATTTGTTAACCAACTATAAAACCTATCCATGGAGCAAATCGAGATCTATAAACCTAAAAATAAAATACGTTTTGTAACTGCAGCTGCTTTATTCGACGGGCATGACGCTACGATCAATATCATGCGCCGAATCCTTCAATCTTCGGGAGCGGAAGTGATACATCTTGGCCATAATAGATCCGTAGAAGAAGTAGTAAACTGTGCCATTCAGGAAGATGTACAAGGAATTGCAATGACTTCCTATCAGGGTGGCCATATTGAGTATTTCAAATATATGTACGACCTGCTGCAGGAACGCGGTTCTTCCCATATCAAAATCTTTGCAGGCGGCGGCGGTGTGATTCTTCCATCCGAAATTGCCGAGTTACAAGCTTATGGTATCACCAGAATTTATTCCCCTGATGATGGCCGTAAAATGGGCTTGCAGGGCATGATCAATAACATGCTCGAGCAAACAGATTATGTTACCGTGACCAGTCTGAATGGAGAGCTTAAATCTATCCCTCAAAAAGATGTAAAAAGCATCGCTTCGGCAATTACCGTTGCAGAAAACGATCCTGAAGGCGCACAAGCCTTTGTAGACGAACTAAAAAAACTAACCCTAAAAAATCAGGCCCCCGTGCTTGGAATTACTGGAACCGGTGGATCAGGAAAATCTTCGCTCGTAGATGAATTGGTGAGACGCTTCTTAATGGAAGTGAAAGACAAAACCATGGCGATTATCTCTGTAGATCCTTCCAAACGTAAAACAGGAGGAGCCTTACTTGGAGATAGGATTCGCATGAATGCCATCAATAACCCAAGGATTTATATGCGTTCCCTGGCTACCAGACAAGCCAATTTAGCGCTATCCAGAAATGTACAGGAGAGTATTGATATCTGTAAAGCTGCTGGCTATGACCTGATCATTGTCGAAACCTCAGGAATCGGCCAGTCCGACACAGAAATCACAGAACATTGTGATGTTTCTCTTTATGTAATGACCCCAGAATTCGGTGCTGCTACACAATTGGAAAAAATTGACATGCTTGATTTTGCCGACCTGGTAGCGATCAATAAATTTGATAAACGTGGTGCCCTGGATGCTTTACGAGATGTTCGTAAACAATACAAACGCAATCATAATCTTTTTGATGCGAAGGATGAAAACATCCCGGTTTTCGGCACCATGGCTTCTCAGTTCAACGATCCTGGAATGAATAATCTATTCTCTGCCCTTATGGACAAGATCAAAGAGAAAACCAAGGTTGATTTTAATGCCCAGTTGGAACTCAGCTCCGAACAATCTGAAAAAATCTATATCATTCCCCCAGACCGGATCAGGTACCTTGCAGAAATTGCAGAAGCCAGTCAGACTTATAATGAATGGGTAGAAAAACAAAGTGCCATTGCCAGAAAACTATATCAGCTTCAAGGTGTCATACAGCTTTCTAAAGAAGAGAAATTAAATAAAGATTTTCCTGGCATAGCCAGCATAAATGACAGTTTACAAGATGTATATCAACATCTGGAAGAGCAATTGGACGGCGACTGCAGAAAACTACTTCGCCAATGGCCAGACACAAAAATCAAATACAAACAAGAGTTCTTTGTTTATAAAGTCAGAGATAAAGAAATTAAACAACCCTTGTTCTATGAGTCTTTATCCAAATTAAAAATCCCCAAAGTTTCACTTCCACGCTATGAAGACTGGGGAGATATACTACGCTGGCTGCTGACAGAAAATGTACCTGGAGAATTCCCATACGCTGCTGGTGTCTTCCCCCTAAAACGTGACGGAGAAGATCCTACCCGTATGTTTGCTGGTGAAGGCGGACCGGAACGAACCAATAAAAGGTTCCACTACGTATCCTTAGGACAACCTGCACATCGCCTGTCAACCGCATTTGACTCCGTTACCTTATATGGTGAAGATCCACACCTCAGACCAGACATTTATGGTAAAATTGGCAACTCAGGAGTAAGTATTGCTACTTTAGATGATGCCAAGAAACTATATTCAGGCTTTGACCTTTGTGCCGCATCCACCTCTGTGTCCATGACGATTAATGGTCCTGCTCCTATGCTGCTAGGTTTCTTTATGAACGCAGCCATAGATCAGCAATGCGAAAAATACATTATCGAACAAGGACTCCAAGCTGAAGTAGAAAACAAAATAAATACCCTGTATAAATCAAAAGGAATCCAAAGACCAAGTTATAGCGGAGCCTTGCCCGAAGGAAACAATGGTTTAGGGTTGATGTTACTTGGCGTAACCGGAGATGAAGTATTACCCGCTGATGTTTATGCAAAGATCAGAGCCTATGCCATCAGTACAGTGAGGGGTACAGTTCAGGCAGATATTCTTAAAGAAGATCAGGCTCAAAACACTTGCATTTTCTCAACAGAATTTGCGCTGAGGATGATGGGAGATATTCAAAGTTATTTCATTACCGAAAAAGTGCGGAACTTCTATTCTGTATCCATCTCTGGCTATCATATCGCAGAAGCTGGAGCAAATCCAATATCTCAGCTTGCCTTTACCTTAAGTAATGGTTTTACCTTTGTAGAATACTATTTGAGCAGAGGAATGAACATCGATGATTTCGCCCCTAACTTATCGTTCTTCTTCTCTAATGGAATTGATCCAGAGTACTCCGTAATTGGAAGAGTGGCCAGACGAATCTGGGCAAAAGCCATTAAGAATAAGTACAAAGGCAACGACCGATCACAGAAGTTAAAATATCATATTCAGACTTCTGGCAGGTCTTTACATGCACAGGAAATTGATTTCAATGATATCCGGACTACATTACAGGCATTGTATGCGATCTACGACAATTGCAATTCCCTACATACAAATGCCTACGATGAAGCCATTACGACGCCTACAGAAGAATCTGTACGCAGAGCGATGGCCATACAGCTAATTATCAATAGAGAATTAGGTTTGGCGAAAAATGAAAACCCATTACAAGGGGCATTTATCATTGAAGACCTGACAGATTTGGTAGAAGAAGCGGTCTTACAGGAATTTAAGCGCATCAATGATAGAGGTGGTGTATTGGGAGCAATGGAAACCATGTACCAACGTGGTAAAATCCAGGAAGAAAGTCTTTATTATGAAACATTAAAACACAACGGAGAATACCCAATCGTAGGTGTAAATACCTTCCTAAATAAGAATGGTTCCCCTACTGTTGTTCCAGGAGAAGTAATTAGAGCTACAGAAGAAGAGAAACAATATCAAATTACTGCATTAAAAACCTTCCAGGACAGAAACGCAGCTCATACAGACACTATCCTTAAAAAACTGCAAAAGTCGGCCATAGCGGGTGAAAACATCTTTGAAGAGTTAATGGAAGTGTGTAAGGTCTGCTCATTGGGCCAAATATCGAATGCACTTTATGAAGTTGGTGGACAATACAGAAGAAATATGTAGCGCTACAAATCTAAAGGGACAAAGACTCTATAAATTTGAGATAAAACAAGAAAGCCTGAATAAAATTATTCAGGCTTTCTTGTTTTATCTAGTTGGTTTAGCTTAGGAATGTATCCAGCTAAACTTATAATCCATTGTAGGGTTTTTCATTCTATCTGCTACACGTAACAGTCGCTCTGGCAAAGCCATGATATAGTCACGAGCTTTCTCCCCCGTTTCATTTAAATCGCGCATGCTCTCCAATTTCCACTCTTCAATCAACTGTTGCATGATCTCCACATAATCTACTGCAGTATATACGCCTAGACGCTGGGCAGCATCCGTAAAGTGACCAAAAGTTTGTCCGATTTTAAGTCCCATTTCACGAAGGAAGTGAGCAGGCATGACAATCTTTTTACGCATCATATCCTCAAAAGCAACCATGGCTTCGTTTGGATCTACTTCAAATATTTTAGCCATGAAGTCTTTATATGCTTTAGCATGACGAGCTTCATCAGAAGCAATTACACCACACATTCTTGAAAGTAAAACATCACCATCTTTCTTAGCCATCGAAGCTACTCTTCTATGCGAAATATTAGTAGCCAACTCCTGGAAACTAGTATACACAAAGTTTCTGTATGGATCATGACCAGTACCTATATCAAATCCATCTGCAATCAGATATTGAGTTGAAATTTCCATTTGTCGCATATCTACGCGACCGGAAAGGTAAAGATATTTATTTAGTAGGTCTCCATGTCTATTCTCTTCTGCAGTCCAATGACGTACCCATTTCATCCAGCCACCTTGTTCATCTTTAGTGATTCCGTCTACCATCGTTAACCATGATTCATAAGTAGGCAATGCCTCTTCTGTAATGGTGTCACCGATTAAGACCGCAACAAGATCATAAGATAACCCCTCTGCATTCTCACGTAATTGTTTTATATCCTGAAAAAACGTATCGCTGGTTGAATCCGGCAAGAAATCAGAAGGCTGCCAATTAGTGTCAATCGGTTTCAAGTAGGTGTCCATCATCTCCAGCATATAGCTTTCGATATGTAACATCACTTCTCGTCTTTTTTCTGCGAAAAAACTCATTGTTTTTTATGTTTTAAATTAGTTTCAAAGATAACCAAAAATTGCATATTTTGTCGTCACACCATTATTTTATTCGCAATTAAGGCCCTTAAAAACTAAGATTCCCGACATTAAATTTGGTTCTTCTACCTAACAACATCATACATAAGATTAAGTTTTCAATAAAGACATTCCTAAATACATTTTATATCCTCATCTGTTCGGCCAATCATGTAAATCAGCATAAATGGAGTTATATAGATCAACCATTTATAATGGTTCATGATCAGTATTTAGTACCATCATTTAAAGGTCCAGGTATAGTGGATCCAGCTGGAGATTGGGCTTAGTTAGCGAATTGGAATGGAATTAAAGCTGAATGGTAACTGGCTATTAAATTACGGTGGTATAATTATAGAAAACCTCTCAGGAAAAAAGGCCGTATACAAGAAAAGCCTGTAGTTTCCTACAGGCTTTCTTTAAGATTTGGCACCGACCTACTCTCCCACGTGTTACCG
>NZ_JAHYSS010000008.1 GCF_019802255.1 Pedobacter polysacchareus
TAGACTTGGAACCTAGTCTAGTCTCTTGCCAAAGAGACATTCATTACAAAACCTTTACGGGCGCACAATACTCATTCATCTTTTGGTTGCTTGCCACTGGCATCGCTCTGTCTTTAACAACACAATATTCATTCTCGGCATATCGGTCTAAAATTGTCATTGCAGAAGGTAACAGAGGAATAGCCGCACGGATGTTGGTTTTCTTTCTGTTGGTGAAGATCCAGTGGTTTCCATCAACTCCCTTGGTGATATTGGATAGCTTTAGTTTTTGAACATCAGCATAAGCAAGTCCGGTAAAACAGCAGAACAGAAATACATCTCTAACCTGTAATAGCCTAGCTGTACTAAACTGTTTTTGCGCAATGCGTTGGATTTCCTCCTCAGATAGAAAAGGCCGTTCTACAGGCTTAGATTTTAGTTTATAGCCAAACATAGGGTCATTGTCGATCCATTTCAGGTTTAAACAAATGCGTATGATCTTGCCGAAATTTTTAAGGTATCGTATAGCGGTATTGTTCGCACAGCTGTTTTCTGTTCTAAGATAAAATTCAAAATCGCTGATAAACGCGTGGTTTATTTCTTTGACCTCTACATCAGTGACCTTGTGTTTTTCGAGCATAAAGGCTTGAAGGTGGCGTTCCAGTATCTCAAATCTTTTTAAAGTTCCAATCGCATACTGTTTACCTACCAAAGCTTTCATTTTTTTGTTGTGATTCTTAACAGCCTCTAATAATGTATGTGTTACAGTGTCTTTACCTTGAAATTTGTTTCTGATGCTTTCTGCGGTAACAGCAACACCAGCTTGGGTAAGATCTTTGTGTGCCCGATAAACCATTGCCTGTAAGTTGTCCAGATAGGCATTAAACCTTTTTGTATCTTCTTTAGTTCCGGTTAATCTTCCGGTTTTGGGATTCCAGTGTTCCGGTTTGCATTCTTGTCCTGTAGTAATTTCCACACGATTTCCTTCTACAGTAATCCTTAAATAGATAGGGGAGTCACCGCAAGCATAGTTTTTTTGCTTTTTCATGTAGAATAGCATACTGAAATTCGTTTTCATAATCAACTGATTTAAGGTTAAACAAATGTAGCCTTGCAGTTAATGGATGTCAAGTCGTTTAATGAATGAACTTTCTGAATATCAGAATGTTAACACGTTTATTCGGTGAGTCGGGGAAACTTCAATTTACTCACCGAATCACTCACTTTTTATATGTGATTTATTGAATAAACTGTAGTTTTGGGTAAAAACAAAAAGCCTGCAATCAATTGATTTGCAGGCTTTTAAACGTTTTGTTACTATTTCTTGTGATCCCGCTGGGATTCGAACCCAGGACCACTACATTAAAAGTGTAATGCTCTACCAGCTGAGCTACGGAATCAATTATGTTCCCTTGTTTCGGGATTGCAAAAGTATAAAAATAATGCAGATTTAACTACTGTAAACCCGTTTAATTTCGCTGTAACCCGCTTTTTCTCTTTAATCGATTGATTTATAGCTATAAAAAATTACAGTTATTTTTCATTATACGTAACAAATCCCATCGACAAGCATCTCTTTTACGTGGATTACAGCCATTAAACCCAGAAAAACCCAGTAATACAATAAAAAATACTATAAATTTTAACAATGAAAATCCTCCAAACCGGCCAATTTTTCGGGAATACCAATGAAACCAAAACTTTAGGGAGTCTTACGCTGACTGATACAGAATACACCCAGGAAAAGGTCGACTGGCATTATCACGAAAATGCTTATTTTACTTTTCTACTCGATGGGAGAGTTTTGGAGGGGAATAAAAAGGAAATCTATCACTGCACTGCCGGAGCCTTACTGTTTCATAATTGGCAGGAACCACATTACAATATAAAACCAAAAGGTTTCACCAGAGGCTTTCATATTGAATTTAAGCCAGATTGGTTTCAAAACTTTGATTTGAATATCAGTAACCTACAAGGGAGCATTAACCTGTATAATCCACAATTAAAGGCTTTGATGTATAATATCTTCAAAGAAAGTAAGCAAAATACAGATTCCCTGGCGATAGACACCTTACTTATTGAACTGTTTACCAAAGCCAATAAAAATGAAACCCGCTTTTCGGGAAATGTCCCTCATTGGGTAATGAAAATTAGAGAGCTGCTCAACGACGATCTGTCTTATGACTGGTCCCTTTACAACCTATCGAAACAACTTGATATTCATCCGGTTCATCTTTCCAGGGATTTCTCAAAATATTTCGGCTGTGGCATCGGACAGTATATTCGGGCAATAAGAGTGCAGCAATCCCTTTCCATGATTGTAAAAGGAGAATCTTCCTTAACTGCTATCGCTTTAGACTGTGGTTTCGCCGATCAAAGCCATTTTATACGCAGCTTTAAATCCTTACATCAAATTACCCCATTGGCTTATAGAAAACTTTTCGCTGAGCCCAGATAGGTTAATTTTATTCTATTTTTGATACCAACTACTCCCTAATTTTGAAAGAAAAAATGATAAACTTTTCTATTATACGATCATTCACATTCCTCATATGCGCAATGATGTTTTTTAATGCCGCGGTTAAAGCACAGGGAAAAGCGGTTGAAAACCAGGCTGTAATTCAAGACCCTATCCATAAGGCAAATATTGGGAAAATTGTTTTCAGTGCTAAACCTGTTAAATTAAATGAATTGGGGAATGCTCAATTTCTGAACGACTACCAGCTGACCAACAAAAGCAATCTGTTCATTACCGTGTGCTTGGGAAATACGATGACCAGTTATTTAAAGCAGCTTGCGCCAACACTGGATTCAAATTCCTTGCTGCAGTCCGGTAATTATCAATTTTCCTTTTACGTAGATCAAAAACTAGTTTACCAAAGCAATCTACTACCGGGAGCACCGCGCGCAAACGAACAAAATACCTTCACCGTCTGGACTAAGCCTTTAATAGATAACGAAAATGAGGGCGCCTATTGGAGCCAGTCGGCATGGAACCGATTCATGTTCAATGGGGGAGAACGCGCGCTCAGTGATGGGAAGCATGTATTGAAAATAGAGCTGAGGCCATATCTCAAATCGACCACCGTAATTGTAGGAAATGTAATCGCCGCAGGTACACTAAATTTGATGGTCAACCGGAAGCCATTAGTAGATTTTGGTAACGTAAAACTAGCCCCTGTAAAAGCTTATGATGGATTGCCGATCTCTAAAGAATCTTTTAATCAAGATAAAATCAAGACTTTAAAAGCAAATGTTGAAGCAGGAGTTTTTAAGCACATCACAAGTGTGGTAGTAATAAAAAACGGAAAAATCCTCCTGGAAGAATACTTTAACAATGCCAATCGCGACAGTCTCCATGATGTCCGTTCTGTGGGGAAAACTTTTGCTTCCACCTTAACCGGGATCGCCATAAAAGATGGATTATTGAAATCTGAAAATCAAACACTAGGAGAATTTTATGATCTCAAAGCTTACGACCATTATTCTCCAAAAAAAGCAAATACTTCGATTAAAGAACTGCTAACCATGAGCGCTGATTTTGATGGTGATGATGCCGACGGTGATTCTCCTGGCAATGAAGAAAACATGTATCCAACAGATAATTGGGTGAAATTTACACTAGACCTACCTGTAGATACGGTTAAGTACAAAGGACAATGGCACTATTTTACTGCTGGTGCGATGTTAGTGGGCAGTTTACTTGATAGAATAGTACCAGAACACCTGGAAAAGTATGCAGATTTGAAGCTTTTCAAGCCTTTGAATATCACTCGTTACAAATGGCAGTATACCCCTCAGCATGTCGTAAATACGGCTGGTGGAATTCGTATGAATGCCTTGGATTTTGCTAAATTTGGACAATTGTATAAAAACAATGGGCTTTGGCAAGGAAAACAAGTACTTCCAAAGCAATGGGTCGAGAAATCACTAAGCAGACAAATTCCGGTAACAGGGCAAAAAGATGAGTATTACGGTTACCTATTCTGGAACAAAACGTACCAGCTGAATGGAAAAGCGTATGAAACTTCGTATTGTGCAGGAAACGGAGGAAATAAAATCTTTGTCTTTAAAGACCAGCCTTTAGTGGTCGTGATCACCGCTACAGCTTATGGAACTGCTTATGGACATACCCAGGTTGATAAAATGATGGAAGATTACATTTTGCCGGCAGTAGTTGGAAAGTAGTCAGATTTAAAAAACGATAATGGAAACTATTCCGGTAAGGCACCTCAATGATTCAGTTAAAGAACCTGCTTTTTCCGGCAGCTTTGACCTAGTGGATATGGAGGAATTTCTGTCCGGGAAGGATATGATACAAGAACTTCACCGGCATAGTTTCTTTTATATATTGATTTTGGAGAAAGGAGAAGGAGCGCATCGGATCGACTTTGTAACTTATCAAATCGAGGATTATTCCGTTTTCTTTATGCGCCCCGGGCAAGTACATGATCTGGTTTTAAAAAATGGAAGTAAGGGGTATTTGATGAAATTCAGCCCCGGTTTTTATACCCCATTGGCAGTATCAGCTAAAGAAGTAATCAGGAAAGTAAGTCGCAGGAATTTCTATCAATTTGACGCAGCGCAGATGAACCGCATCAAGTTCATCCTGGAAAATATCTATAAAGAAAATAAGGACCAGCAAGAACGATATAGGGAAGTCATTCAGGCTTATCTGGATATTTTTTTTATTTCGCTTTTAAGGGAAAGCGATGCAGTTAAAAGCCCCGGCAATATCAATGATGATTATATGCAGGAACGCCTGGAAGTATTTCAGGAGCTGATCAGCCTTTCCGCAACTCAGTTTAAACAGGTCTCTTACTACGCCGAGCAATTGAACCTGACCACTTATCAGCTGAATGCCATCACAAAAACTACACTCCACAAAACTTGTTCAGAACTGATCATTGATCACCTGTTATTGGAAGCCAAAAGATACCTATTAGCAACTACCAATCAAGTGAATCAAATCGCCTCCCAACTCGGTTATGAAGATGTTTCCTACTTCGTCAGGTTCTTTAAAAAGCATACCGGATATTCACCTGAAGCATTCAGAAAAAACTTTAAATAATAGCTGAATTCGGCAGACATCCTATAGAATTCAAATTTTGTCCTACTCCGTAATTTCTTTTATAACGGAAATTTGTAGTACAATTTTAATCAGAATATTATGAATGAATCAAAGAGTGATGCCGATAAAAAGAGGTGGGATAACCGTTATGAAGAAAGTGGGTTTGCTTACGGAAAGGAGCCCAACCTTTTTTTCAAAGAATGGCTGCAAAAATTGGCACCAGGCTCGATTTTGATGCCCGCTGATGGGGAAGGTCGGAATGGCGTATACGCTGCAACGTTAAATTGGGAGGCGACAGCATGTGATTTAAGTGAAACAGGGAAATTAAAAGCGCTTGAACTGGCAAAAGAAAAACAGGTGTCTATTACTTACATTGTAGGAGATCTGGAAAAATTGGAGTTTGAGCAGGAGTCTTTCGACGTGATCGGTCTGATCTACGCCCACTTTTCTGCAGATCGGAAATCAATGCTCCATAAGAAATTACAAGGCTATCTTAAACCTGGCGGCCTGATCATCATGGAGGCATTCAGTAAAGCACACCTTGATTTTAATGCGATAAATCCTAATGTTGGTGGTCCCAAAGAGGTAGACATGCTGTTTTCTATCGCAGAGATCAAGGCTGATTTCGAAAATTACGAACCATTGCTGTTAGAAGAGCGTATTGTTGCGCTAGAAGAAGGAAAGTATCATATTGGTCAGGGTGCCGTAATTCGCTTTGTAGGAAGAAAGCCAATGTTGAGAAGAACGGATAATTTTACGAATTTAACGAAGAAAAAGTCATCGTTTACTGAACCCTGATTTATAGTTCTTATAAGTGTTTTAACTGGAGGTTGCTAGGGCTATTAGTGCTTTTTTTGCTTAGAAACAGGGTTTAGATCTTGTATTAACTAACTGGATAAGTGCTAATAAAATTAGTATAAATATTGATTCTAAGGGTTTTGGTCTTTGTTTATTAGTATCTTAGTGGTTGTTAATTCACGTAAATAAACACTTTTATCATGGCGAAATTCATTGCAGGCCCTTTTGGGTACCCTTCCGGGAAAATAGGAAACACAGTCTTTTATATGTTAAATGGACAATTGGTCTGTCGCAGGATCGGAAAGCCAGGGAAACCAAGCTTAAAACAACTGGCCAACCGTCAAGCGATGGCCGTAACGATGCAGCTGTTAAACCCAATGGCCGATTTTATCAATGTCAGCTTTAAGCTGGAGGCAGAAGGAACGTTTAAAAATCCGCACAATATAGCGACCTCCTACAATAAAAAAGAGGCTTTAAAAGGCAGCTACCCCAATATTTCGGTCGATTATGCGAAAGTAGTCCTGAGTAAGGGAAGCCTGGAAATGGCAAAGCATCTCCACGTCAGCAAAGGCAAGGATGGGATTAATCTAACCTGGGATACTGCAATTGTTGAGAATGGTGATATTGACGATTCGGTCATGGTGATGGTCTGCCATCCAGGGCAAAAAAAGGCGAGTAGCTATTTAAATGCTGGTCGTAGAGCAGATGGAGGCTGTTTTCTGCCATTAAACAGGGATTGGAAAATGACTGAACAGATGGAGATTTATATCTGTTTTAAATCTGCAAATGGAAAGCTAATTTCTGATAGTGCTTATGTGGGAAACTTGAATGGCGTTAAGGAAACCATAATGCAAATAGCAGAAAAGGAAAAATACAACCAGGTTCAAGCACGTTTTGATTTGATTGCCGTTCAATATCAGCAAAAAAAAATGGATTACGCGGAGGGAATCGTCGAATCTAAGGCCTTCCGACATTTGGAAAAAGAATACCTGGTTTTAAAGGATAAGCTGGCGAAACTGCCGGGGAAATCAGCCTAAAATCAGGGACCAAATCCATGTAAAACAGGGAGGAAAATTGTTTTTTCAGCCTGTTGATGAGATTGCTTTGTCAAAAAATTAAAGAAACAAAGAAAGGAAAAAGCTTTAAATGGGTAAAATAATCAGTGGATGTCATTTAAAACATCACACTGATTATAGATTAAGCATTGCGTGTTAAGATGCCCTTCTGATCACTCCCAAAATAACCGCTATAATCGCAATTACAATCAGGATATGAATGATTCCTCCAGTATAGTAGCCTCCTAAGAAACTGATCGCCCAAATGATAACAAGGATGACTGCAATGGTATAAAGTAGATTTCCCATGGTATGTAGATTTTATAAGTTAATGTTCTTGTCTATGAACAAAGGCAAAGGGCTTTGGTTTGGTTTGGTGCTGGATTATTTAGTAATCGATCACTAAAATTCCTGATGCTCAAGGAAATTTGATATTGTGATTTCTACGGGAAGGGTAGTATATTGGGGCGCTATTATGAACAATTTCGATTTTATAACATTTAAAGAACTCTTAGCAATTCCGGATTTCCAGGATTCCTGGAAGGCTATTTCCCCATATCATGGAGAAGAATTTGAGGAGGATGCCATTTTTATTGTCAGCCATGGAGATGTGAGTTTTGCAGATCATTTTAGGCTTGATATTGACCATGGCTGGACCATGCATGATAAGAAATGGAAGGAACAATTTCCGAATCTTCCTTTACAGTCATCCGATGAACGTGTGGAAGGATTGATCATTTTCGGTAACCTGCACATCAAAGGCTCGCTGCTGAATGAGGAGGGCGATTATGGTGCTTTTCTTTATGTATCCGGTCAAATCAACTGTCAGAGTTTAGTAGCCGGTGGCTCAGTCATGTATGTTAAAAAAGAGGTTACTGTAACAGAAGTATTTATCAGTCATTACAACCACGGATATTTTAGAGCTGATGGGCTGGTCACTGCGCCGGTATTGATCATCAACGACCACTATACCATTCTAAATGACCATCAGGCCAGCCTTTTTTATTACAATGATAAAACCGGTGAAAACCCTCCTGAAAATAACTGTTATGAAGATGAGGACGGAGATTGGCTATGTTCCGATCAGCTCGGCAAACTTTTAGCCAATCCGACACCAACCTTTGAAGATTTAATCTTCGATTTAAATGAAGGGGAATATGTCTTGTCGACCGCAACCCAATTACCGGCGAAAGACGAGCACTATTGGCTGCGAAAATTAAATAAAAACTGGAGTATTTTAAACCGGATTCCAGCGGAATTTAAAACGCATCGGGTTTTTGAAAAAGCGTATGCAAAATATGGCGCGCTTTGTTTTTCCTATTTTCCTGAAAGTTTCATCAGTCAGGAGCGAATTGAGCAAGCCTTAATAAAAAATGGCATCAATATCAGGTATGTTCCTGATTCCCTGCTCACTAAAGCGCATTGTTATCTAGCCGCAAAGCATCAAACTTACCTGTCATTTGTTCCCGACAAATACCTGGACAAAGACCTGATTAAAGAGGTCATTCATTATCATGAATCGCAAATGAGCAGTGTGCCCCCTGAATTTATTACGGAGGAACTGCTGATCGATTATGTCAGATTAGGACCCGGTTTATGGTTAGATAAATATTGTAAAATTGCCAATGTATCCAAGGATACGGTACTCCTGAAAGCATTGGATTCCGGCATTGCAACTATCGATAAAATCTGGGGCCACCATTTCCAGGAGGCAGTTTATAGCTACGCAAAAAAGCGGTACGAAAATGAACCGGAATGGAGTCAATACGTGGCGAAATTCCAGAAAAAAATAGACCGTCTTTCAGCATCTGCCTAAGTTTTTTTATAACATTCACAAACAAATCATCATTTATGATGGTTGTACGGGTTATTTAAAAAGGAAACACCTATTGATATGAACGGGATACAACTGTTAAATAAGGATCAGCTCATTTCGGTTTTGAGCCAGGGCAATACGGCAACCGCTATTCATATAGGTGAGGAGGCAGTAATTCAGATGGCAAATCAGGCCATGCTTGATATTTGGGGAAAAGACAGTTCTGTGATTGGGAAAGGTTTAGAAGAAGCACTCCCGGAGCTTAAAGGACAGCCATTTGCCAAAATGTTTAAGCGTGTATGGCTGGAGGGGATTACCCTTTCCGGAGCGGAGACCGCTGCCGATTTGATGGTGGGCGGACAGATGAAAACTTTTTACTTTGATTTTGAATATCGAGCGATTAAGGATGATTTAGGTCAGGTCATTTGTGTGCTGCACCTGGCCACTGATGTAACGGACCGGGTGATGAACCGTAGAATCATACAGCAAGTGTATGCAAAGGAACAGGCATTGGAGAGAGAGCAGGCACTTAATGAAGAATTGTCTGCGGCTAATGAAGAGCTAAAAGCGGTAAATGATGAATTGGACCAAAGTCAGACAGAACTCAGCCTGATGAATGAATTACTGGAGGCAAGGGTAGCGGCGAGAGTGAAAGATTTGTCAAAAAGTGAAATGCGTTACCGGGAGATTTCCGATGAGCTGGCAGCGATTAATGAAGAGTTAAATGCCGCCAATGAGGAATTGACGGCCTCCAATGAAGAACTTTTGGAAGCTAAACAGAATTTGCAGGAGACTTTTGATCAGTTGGAAGATAAAGAAATTGCTTTACGACTCACCATTGAGGCCGCTAATTTTGGCACCTGGCATATCCACTCTGTAACCAAAGCTTTTATCACTTCCACTCGCCTGCGGGAACTTTTTGGCTTTCATCCAGATCATGAAATTACAATCGATGATGCTTTAGGACAGGTCACCGAGGAATACCGATCCTACGTAGAGCAAAAATTCGAAAATGCGCTTAGTGGTAATGGCGATTTTGATGTTTCCTATCCTGTAGTTGGATTCCATGACCAGAAACTGCGCTGGCTGAGGGCCATTGGAAATTTAAAAGCCGATAAGTCTGGTGAATTTTCTTCCTTTACCGGGGTAGTCATGGACATTACTCCGATTAAAAAGGATGAACAGCGCAAAAATGATTTCATTGCGATGGTGAGTCATGAGCTGAAAACACCCTTAACCTCACTAAATGGCTACATTCAAATTTTGCAGCGTAGGGTGAACGGTGTAGGTAATGAGTTCATCAATAGTTCTTTAGTGCTGGCTGGTAAACAAGTGAAAAAGATGACCGGTATGATCAACGGATTTTTAAATGTTTCCCGCCTGGAGTCCGGAAAAATTGTACTTTCTCCAACTCATTTCTCACTGAATAACCTGGTGGAATCGGCTGTGGAGGAAAGTAAAATGATCGAAGATGGGAAAGACATCATTTTTCATGGCTGTGATCATTTACTCGTTTATGCGGATTATGATAAAATTAGCAGTGTGATCGTCAATTTGCTGAGTAATGCTATAAAATATGCACCCTTATCTAAACAAATTGATGTGAAGTGTGAACTGGCAGATCAGATGGCGCAAGTGAGCGTACGGGATTATGGAATCGGAATTCAGGCCCAGGACATTGACAAGCTTTTTGAACGGTATTATCGCGTACAAAGTGATAGCCATATTTCAGGTTTCGGGATCGGATTGTATTTGAGTGCAGAGATTATTGCACGTCATAATGGTAGGATATGGGTAGATAGCGAACCAGGACGGGGCTCCACGTTTTATTTCAGCTTGCCCTTAAATGGTAAGGTATAGGTATATTATTCACGCTATTTACCTATCTTTAAGCTACCTGATAACGATACGTAAAAATGCTAAAAACGCTCAATTTATCCTCCATTTTAACCGTCTTTTCTGTGCTTTACTGGCTGTATTTATTAACCCCATTTAAATCGCGACCGTTAAGAAGGAATTATATAAAACTGCATAAAGATTCACAATATCTGTGGATCAATATCTGGCTGTCCAGTTTATTAATGTTGACGAATAAACCAATGACATGTATGCCATTATTATTCGTGCTATTAGCGCTGTTTTTTAGCAAAATCTCCTGGAAGTTTTTTAATAAAAACTTCCTTTTTATTTTAAGAGGAGATTTGGTCAGCGGAACATTTTATGATTATTTCTTTTCATTTTGCCTGATTGGTATTCCCTTATTTACTGGTCTATTTGTCACTGTTCTGTACCAAATTAAATCATAAAGATGAAATTTGTATTATATTTGATTCAGACCTAACCCTCAAATATAGACTTGTTTATGCCTAAAATCCTGCCAGATGATGAGAAAGAACTGCTGTTACAGCTAAAATCTGGAGATCAAAAGGCATTTAATGTATTGTATCAGGCTTACGAACGCAAGGTCTATTATAACCTTAAAAAACTTGTACACATTCCTGAAATTGCCGCAGAATTGCATCAGGATGTTTTTTTGAAAGTATGGAATAAAAGAGCGTTTCTTGATCCGGAAAGATCATTCGAAGGATTTTTAGTTCATATCGCCAAAAACTGTGCAATTGATTTTTATCGGAAAGCAGCAAGGGATAAGCAGCTGACAGATCAGCTGGCGCTGCAGATGACTGAGCTCCATGACCCGATTACTGATAGCATCGCCTTAAAAGAAACTAATAATGCCTTAGAGAAAGCCATCAGTAAACTTCCTCCCCAAAGAGCTCTCGTCTTTCGTCGTATAAAAATGGAACATGAAAGCTATGAGAATGCCGCCTGGCATTTCGGTGTTTCAGTAGGCACCATCAAAGATCACATGGCTAAAGCTTTACAGTTTGTTCGGACAGAAGTCATCAATTCCAAACGTTTTTTGCTTTCGGTTTTGATGATGAGTACCCTCGTAGAAATGCTCAGAAGGCTGTTTCTGTAGCTTTTATTGAAATTCAAGTGATCTTCAGCAAAAAAAATTAAATCAGGGCATAGACTTTTGATTTTACCAGCGTATAGTGTTATAGAGCGAAGCTAAATACTATGCAGGATTTAAAAAAACTATACCACAAATTCCTTTTGAAACAATGTACCCGGGAAGAAATCCAGGAGTTAATGGATCATTTTCATTTGCATGGGGAGGAGACAGCATTGAACGAGTTGATTCTTGCTCAATTGCAATCGGAAGAAGGACTAGAGGATGAGCTGCAAGATAGCGAAGCGGTTAATCTGGTGTTACATCATAACCGGGAATCGATTCATAAAAAAATCAATAAAGAGCTGGTTCTAAAGTCATCTTCATGGCGCATTTACCTGAGAGCCGCGGCTGTTCTCGGACTGATCACGGCATGTTCCTGGTATTTCTTTAGCGCAAATTCAACTCATCAACTATCCGGTAATAAAATCCTGGCTTCCGGAGATATTGCCCCAGGAAGTACCAGGGCCAGACTTACACTCAGCAACGGGGAATCTATTGACCTGGAAAATGCAAGTGAAGGTGAAGTCGTCAGTAAAAACGGAGAAAGCTATGCTAAAATCCTGGGAGGAAAATTGACCTGTTTCCTACAGTCGGCAAATCACAATGATACCGCCTACAATACCATCACAACGCCTAAAGGAGGTGTTTATGAATTGGTGACGCCAGATGGCAGTAAGATCTGGCTGAATGCTGCTTCTGAACTCAAGTTTCCGACCACATTTGCCGCAGGTAAACGCGTGGTGGAATTGAAAGGTGAGGCTTATTTTGAAATTGCCAAAGATAAAAAACGACCTTTCATCGTGAAAACTGCCGGACAGGAGACAGAAGTTCTAGGCACCCATTTCAACATCAATCATTATGCGGATGAACTGGCCACCACCACCACCTTATTGGAAGGCTCCGTTCGTGTACGTTCCCTAAACGCAAAAGGAAAGGTATTGCTGAGTCCGGGGGAACAATCCGTATTAAAAGGGCAGGAGTTGAAGGTGCAAAAAGCAGATGAATCTGCAGCGCTGGACTGGATGAACGGGAAAATTGTCTTTAAAAATGAAACACTGAGCAGCATCATGCGTAAAGTTTCCAGATGGTACGGGGTAGATGTTCAGATCAAAGGGGCTATAGGCGATCTGGAATTCTGGGGCGCTGTTTCCCGCAACAACAACCTTTCCTCAATTTTAAACTATTTGAAAGAAACGGAGGATATCGACTATGCCATCAAGGGTAAAAGCGTCACTATTTTCAAAAAAGAAACCAACACTAAAAAATAGATTCTAAACCTAACCAAACCAAACATGAAGAAAATTTTACGCTGCTAAACCAAATCAGGGCGCTAAAAAAAAACGCATTCCGAGTACCAGTCGGAATACGTCTAATCATTTGAGCCAACCCCATCCGGAAAGATCCGGACAAAAATTAC
Source organism: Pedobacter polysacchareus (assembly GCF_019802255.1). Classification (GTDB taxonomy): domain Bacteria; phylum Bacteroidota; class Bacteroidia; order Sphingobacteriales; family Sphingobacteriaceae; genus Pedobacter; species Pedobacter polysacchareus. The sequence goes on from NZ_JAHYSS010000008.1 coordinate 13,153, forward strand.
CGACAGATCGAATCAATCGTTAACCCAAATCATTCAAATGTATGAATTTAATTGCTTTTAACCCAGGCAAGCCGGGGAAATGGCGTCCCCAAAAACTCCTATTGGTTATGAAAATAACTATTGCCCTCATCCTGTTTTTCGTCATATCCGCCAATGCAAACACGTTTGCACAGAAAATTTCCTTAGTGGAACGGAATGCGCCACTAGTTGAAGTCCTGGAAAAGATCCGGCTTCAAAGCGGATATGACTTTGTAGCGAGTACGCGATTAATCGAAAAAAGTAACCGCGTATCCATTAATGTAAATGAAGTGAGCCTGGAAGAAGCGCTCAAAATATGTTTCAGCAACCAGAAGCTGACGTATAAGATCCAGGGCAAAATCGTCCTGATCAAAGAAATCAAAAATACCGTTAAAGCCTTGGTATCAAACGCCCAGGAGGAGATCACCGTTAAAGGAAATGTGGCCGATAAAACCGGGCCATTACCTGGCGTCACGGTTAGTCTGAAATCTGATAAACAAAAAGCAGTGCTGACAGATGCTTCAGGCAGCTTTAAAATCACTGTTCCTAAAGATGGGGTGCTTATTTTTTCCAGCATTGGCTTTAAAACGTTGGAGGTCCCCGTCAATGGACGCGCAGTACTGGATGTGTTTCTGGAACAGGAAACTTCCGGACTCTCGGAAGTGGTGGTGACAGGCTATGGTCAGAAACAAACTAAAGTCAGTCTAACGGGTGCCATATCCAGCATCTCCACAAAAGAACTGAAGCAAAGTCCGGTAGCTAATATTAGCAATGCACTCGCAGGGCGGATTCCAGGTTTGGTTACCGCACAGCGCTCTGGCAGGCCAGGCAGCGACGCTTCCTCACTTTTTATCCGCGGAATCAGCACGTATACCGGAAATACAGCACCTCTGGTGGTCATCGACGGATTGCCTCGGGGAGATCAGAACTTCGGAGATATTGACCCCAATGAAATTGAATCGATATCAATCCTGAAAGACGCATCCTCGACCTCCTTATATGGGATACAAGGGGCCAATGGCGTGATTTTAGTCACCACAAAAAGAGGGGAAGATGGATCGCCAACGATACAGGTCAATGCGCAGAATGCCCTGATGAAGCCAGGCCGTTTTCCTAAATTTCTGGATAGTTATAATTCCGGATTATTGAGAAATGAAGCCGCAAGAAACGATGGCATAGCACCAGTGTATACCGATCGGGAATTACAGCTTTTTAAAGATCAAACCAGCCCTTATTTGTATCCAGACATAGATTGGTACAAAGAAATGATCAGAGATTACACGCCCCAAAGACAAGTAAATTTAAATGTAAACGGAGGAACTAAGGCGGTGAAATATTTTGTGTCCGGATCTTACCTCAGACAAGAGACAAATTTTAAGGTGGCAGACGAAAATATCTATGGGGTTAAGTACAAATATGACCGCTATAATTTCCGCTCTAACATAGATGTGACCCTTGATAAAAACACCGATTTACAGCTGGATCTGGCTTCAAGGTTGGAAAACAGAACCATGCCGCATGCAGACAGAAATGACAACGGTTATCTCTTTGTGGTGCTTTCGCAGATGCACAATGCTTTAACCCCTGTGTTTAATCCAGATGGTTCATTGGCCTCAGGAAACCTTCGCGCAGATTTTATTAACCCTTATGGAATCATCACCAGGAACGGCTATTCTGATACCAATTTCTCCAATACTTTCGGAAATGTTGCCGCCACCAGAAAGCTTGATTTTATCACCCCAGGGCTGAAAATTAAGAGTTTATTCTCTTTTGAGACTTTTGGAAGCATTGATTTTGCACAATATCAAATGCCGGCATCTTTCCGCTATAAAGGAGAGGATGAGCTCAGCGGAAAACCTATTTATGTGCAGCATTACGCGAAAACATCCTTAAGTCAGGATGGCGCCACCAATGCCACCAGGTACAATTACTTTGATGTGAAATTGCTATACGATAGAAGTTTTAAGAACCATAACGTTAGTGGATTGATGCTGTTTAATAGAAATTACAGAACCATAACCGGTGATTTACCCAGAGTATATCAAGGTCTGGTCGGACAGCTGAAATACAATTACGACCAGCGTTATTTCTTCGAATTTAATGCCGGTTACAATGGCTCGGAAAACTTCCCTAAAGGCAAAAGATATGGATTCTTTCCAGCTGTTTCTGCCGGATGGCTCGCTTCTGCCGAACCTTTCATGAAAGACAATAAGGTGTTCAGCTATCTGAAATTAAGAGGCTCGCATGGCTTGGTCGGCAATGATAATATTGGTGATGGCCGTTATCTTTTTGTTTCTGAATTTGCTAGAAGCGGAGGTTATACCTTTGGCAATAATCCAACAGGGGTAGGCGGATACTCGGAAAGCAGGGTAGGAAATACCAATATTACTTGGGAGAAGGCCACGAAAAGTAACATCGGCCTGGAAGCAGGATTTTTAAAAGATCAGATCCGCTTAACCGTAGACGTTTTCCGCGAACATCGAAAAGATATCCTGACAGGACCCAACCTGATTCCTGATTATTTTGGAATTGATGCCGCACTCAGCTTAAATAAAGGCGCGGTATTGAACAGGGGATTTGAAATAGAAATGAAACTGAATACCAATATTGGAGATGTTTACCTCTTCTCTAACTTGAATTATACCTTCACGAAGAATAAAATCCTTGAAATTGACGAGCCTAAACTTCAGTATCCATGGCAAACTCAGATCGGATTGCCCGTTGGTTATTCCTTAGGCTACGAATCTTTAGGTTTCTTCCAGAACCAGACAGAGATCAACAATAGCCCGATTCAAAGTTTTACCACGGTAATTCCGGGCGATTTAAAATATAGGGACATTAGCGGAAATGGCGCTATTGGCCCGGAAGACCGGATTCCTATTCCTACCCTAAACGTACCCAATCAGGTTTTTGGCGCTTCTTTTGGCTTAAGCTATAAAGGAATCGACCTGAGTGTGCTGTTACAGGGGGCTATGGGCGGCCGACAAATTTATTCCGATCAGATTGTATACACCTATCGCGATGGGATCAGACCACATCACCTGGAAAGATGGACACCAGAGAATCCGGTAAATGCGAAATTTCCGGTATTGCATGGTAATGAAAGTAAGAACGGAAATAACTTCATCAACTCTACTTTCTGGGTTCGCAAAACGGATTACCTGAAAATAAAGAACCTGGAATTGGGCTATCGCCTGCCTTCTACCTGGACCCGAAAAGTAGGCACCAAGACTGCCAGAATTTTCGTCAATGCAATGAACCTTTATTCCTGGGATCACCTGAAGGACATCAATGTGGATCCTGAATCTAATGTGGGAGGGTCGTTTTCAGGACTTTCTTATCCCATTCAGAGCATCTATAACCTAGGACTAACCGTCAACTTCTAATCATTAAGACCATGAAAAAACTATATATTTTACTCGTACTAGTCGTAATTGGGCTTGCGGCTTGTAAAAAAGATTACCTGGACCGTTTGCCAAATGCCAAAATATCAGAAGAAGAGGTGTTTTCGGATATCGGAAATGCAGAGTTGTTTGTCAACAATATCTACAATTCAGTACCTAATATGTTCCGGACGTTCTGGCCGATGTCTAGCGCAACGGATGAAACAGATCAAAGTCAGGACCAGGCCACCATTACCGCCGATGGTGCCGATGCAGGGAACTTCAACAGCGGATTTTTTACACCTTCCGCATTTCCATTAAGGGGGCGCTGGAAGGATTATTTTACCCAGATCAGGCGCTGCAATATTGTCCTCGCAAATTATATGAGAATTCCTGAAGACAATAACTATCCGGAGCGTAAAAAGAGATTAAGAGGAGAAGTGCTGACCATGAGGGCGTACTACTATTTTGAATTGTTACGCGGCTGGGGAGGAGTACCTCTATTTGAATCTATTCAGAATCCTCTAGGAGACGACCCGATTTTCTTTAAGCGGAACTCCGTAGATGAAGTGGTGGCCTCGATATTAAAAGACCTTTCGGAGGCAGAAACCTTGCTGCCGGCAAATTATTCAGACCGGCAGGCTGAAATTGGCAGAGCTTCTAAAACGATCGCTTTAGCGCTAAAAGGACGCGTATTATTGTATTATGCCAGCCCTTTATTTAATCCTTCTGCTATCAATACAAGGTGGAAAGATGCGGCAGATGCGAATAAAATCGCGTTGGATGCTGCGCTGGGTGCAGGTTACTTACTGCATCCTAAATACTCGGAGATTTTCACTCAGTTTACCAATCAGGAAGTAATTTGGGGCCGCCCGGCACCAGGCGCTTTCGGGGATGCGGGAATTGATCGGGAAATGAATCCAACGGGATATATCGGCTATGCGAGGGTCACAGTTTTACAAGAATTAGTAGACGATTATGAGCTTAAAGCAACGGGTAAACGCCCGGATGAATCGGGTTCCGGTTACGATCCAAATCATCCTTATACTGGCCGTGATCCACGTTTTTATCAATCAGTTTTGTATCCTGGAAGCACCTGGAAAGGTCGGAAAATTGATCCGCTAGGGATTGATGCGCCTGAACCCGGCAAGACAGCCACCAATTACTGGCAGAGAAAATACCTGCTGGAATCGGTAAACCTGATCAATGGTTCCGGAGATTCTCCACGCAGGTGGGTGCTGATGAGAACAGCGGAAGTTTACCTCAACTATGCAGAAGCGTATAATGAAGCCATAGGTCCGGATAAACAGGTTTATGATGCCGTAAATGCAGTGCGTGCAAGAGTAGGAATGCCGCCATTGCCTGTAGGATTGGGCAGGGAAGAAATGCGTGAGAAAATCAGGCATGAAAGAAGGATTGAACTGGCATTTGAAGGACAACGATTCTGGGATGTGCGCAGGTGGAAGATCGCAGAAACGGTAGACAATAAGATCGTGCGCGGGGTCTCCATCAGTGTTGCTGGAAGCGATACCACTTACCGTTATCCGATCATTGAAAAGAGAACCTTTGATAAGGTGAAACAGTATTTCCTGCCGATCCCACAGTCGGAAATAGACAAGCTGGGTGGAGTAAGTTCAGGGTTCAGTCAAAATCCAGGTTATTAAATTTTAAAGCCATGAAAAATAGAAATCATAAACTGACTTTATTATTTGTGCTGCTGGTCATAGTGATCGGCGCCTGTCAGAAAGAAATTAATTTGCCCGGAATTGCGAACGATCCGATATTATATATGCCTCAAGCTCCGCGAGGAAATCCTTTTAATTTGGTGGAGGTGATCAGCCGGGAACCTGGTCAGCAGGATACGGTATATTATCGTCCCTACAGCGCGTATTTGGAGGGCAAAGCGCCTGCTGCACAAGACATCCAGGTTGAATTTATGATCGATCATAAAAAGCTGGATTCCTTAAATGCGCTGGAGGAAGCAGCGGGAAGAGCGCCTTATGAACTGCTTCCTGCTGGATCTTATACCGAAGGTTCGATGAAAGCCACCATCAAAAAGAATGAACGGATCAGTGATATCCCTCAATTTGGGATTAATCCTAAGCTGCTGAAAGAAGAAGGAAAGTACCTGATTCCAATTTCTATTAAAAATGCGAGTCCGAATGTGGCGGTGAAATCGGCCTTAAAAACGGCGTATTATCAAGTGAGCCTGACCGTTCCTGATTTCGTAAGCGGCACTTATATGGCCAGCGGAGTAAGAAATGGTGATGGGTATGGAACGGATCCGACAAAAGTTAAGAAAACCATCACGAAGGTTGGAAATCATATTTATGAGGTCAATCTGATTGCGAATCTTGGTCCTTGGTGCTGCAGTAATCAGTTCAGACTAAAAGTGAATCCGGCAGACAATACCGTGATCGTGTCCGGGCATTTAGAAGATGTAGGCAATCTATTGACCAATAGGGAGGGTACGACCAGCACTTTTGACCCATTAACAAATACCTTCGTTTTGTTCTATAATTACAGTTATTATGGATATGGAGCGCAAATGACGGAAACACTGAAAAAACTTTAGATCTGTATTCATCAGGAGGTTTCGGATCACGAAACCTCCTTTTTTATGTTATCATCATGAAGAAAATATATCTCTTACTGTTTGCGCTGCTTACTGCGGGGCTTACAGCTGTATTTGCCCAGAAAGCTGCGCAGCAGGTTTCACCGGTGACTGAACTTTTTCCTGTCCGCGCTTTATTATTGTCTACCCCTGATCCTGAGGATGTACCGATGTTCTGCGATTTCATTACCGATGTTTTACCTAAAGAAGGGGTAAATACGCTGGTGCTGCGCATCAATTACAAATATCAGTTTGAGACGCATCCTGAACTGGCAGGGCACAACGCCTTGTCGAAGAAAAACCTGCAGAAAATCCTGAAAGCCTGTAAAACGGCAGGTATCCGGCTCATTCCGAAAATGAACCTTTTAGGGCATCAATCTGAAGATGTATCCATGCTGCCACTGCTGAAAAACTATCCTCAGTTTGATGAATCGCCAGCATTGAACCCTCCAGTGCCTTGGAAACCGGCAAACACGATGTTTGATTTTTATGCTAAAAGCCTATGTCCTAAACATCCGGATTTATTTAAAATAATATTTCCAGTTATAGATGAGTTGATCGATGTTTGCGGTGCTGATGCTTTCCATGTAGGTTTGGATGAGGTGTGGATCATTGGTGATGAGAAATGTCCGCGTTGCGGAGGACTGGATAAGGCGGAAATTTTTGCCACTTATGTAACTGCTTTACATGATCACCTGAAACAAAAAGGATGTGAAATGTGGATGTGGAGCGATCGTTTAATCGATGGAAAAACAACGAATTTGTTGGCCTGGCAAGCGAGTATGAACCATACACACCGGGCAATCGACCTGATCCCCAAGGACATTATGATCTGCGACTGGAAATATGAAGATGCAGCGCCAACACCTGCTTATTTTGCGATCAAGGGCTTTAATGTCCTTGCTGCACCTTCCAATAAAGCGGAGGTTGGCCTGGCGCAGCTGGACTTGGTCAGGGCGATCAGAAAAAATGGAAACAGGGCGGAATTTTCAAGCACTATTTCTAATAGAATGCAAGGCATGTTTCATACGATGTGGGGGAATTCAAAGGATTTTATTCTGGCGTATCATGGTAAACAGGCCGACAAAGATGGGACGGTGAATACTTTTAAAAAGTTATTCGCGGAAATCAGAACACTAAAAAGTAATTAATGAAGAATATGAAAAGATACAGGAGTTTAATGTTGTTTTTGCTGATGCTTGCGGGACTTACCGCAAAGACTGCGCCTTATGAAGAGGTAAAAGGTATAGCTGCCAGAAGGTTTCCCTGGCTGACTAAGGCTTTAGCGTTTAAGGTGATCCCTGCTGCAGATGGAAATGAGGTTTTTGAATTGAGTTCTGTTAAAGGGAAAGTAGTCGTTGCCGCGAGTAACGCAAATGCTGCTGCGGAGGGCTTAAACTGGTACCTGAAGTATTATTGCCATAGAAGTATGTCTCATTTTGGGGATAACCTAAGTGCGCCGGACTCAGACAAACTTCCTGAAGTCAAAAATAAGGTTAGGGTAGTTTCTCCCTATCCATATCGCTATGCGCTGAATTACTGCACCATCAGTTATTCCATGAGTTTTTACACCTGGAAAGATTGGGAGAGAGAGTTAGACTGGATGGCTTTAAACGGGGTCAACCTGATGTTAGCGCCAGTAGGAATGGAGGCAGTATGGCAAAATACGCTGCGAAAACTAGGCTACACTGAAAAAGAAATTACTGATTTTGTGGCAGGTCCAGCTTTTGGTGCCTGGTGGTTGATGGGGAACCTGCAAGGCTGGGGTGGCCCGGTAAGTCAGGCAACGATAGATCAGCAGGTTGTGTTGCAGCAAAAGATCATCAAACGAATGAAACAGCTGGGCATGGAACCGGTGATGCATGGTTTCTATGGAATGATCCCTTCGAATTTGAAAGATAAACAAGCGATTAAAGTAATTGATCAGGGACTATGGGCTGGAGGTTTTAAACGTCCGGATTTTCTACTTCCTGAGGATCCTTATTTTGATAAAATAGCCAATATCTATTACTCGGAAATGAAGAAGTTGTACGGTGCTGATTTGCATTTCTTCGGTGGAGATCCATTTCATGAAGGTGGTTCTTCGAAAGGAGCAGATCTTGCCGCTTCGGGTAAGCACATTCAGCAAGTCATGCAGCAAAATTATCCTGCTGCTACCTGGGTTTTACAAGGCTGGCAGCAGAATCCTGCAGATGCTTTATTGGCAGGATTGAATAAAGATAAAACTTTGGTGATAGAACTTTTTGGCGAGAATACCAACAATTGGGAGAAGCGTCATGGTTATGAAAATACACCGTTTGTTTGGAGTAATGTGAGCAATTTCGGAGAGAAAAACGGAATTTATGGCAAGTTGCAGCGCTTTGCAGACGAGGTATACCGTGCAAAAAATAGTGCTTACGGTCCTTTTTTAAAGGGCATTGGGATTATCCCTGAAGGGATTTACAACAACCCTGTTGCCTATGATTTAATGCTGGAACTGGGTTGGCATCAGGATCATCTGGACCTTAAAAACTGGATTGGCGGTTATACCAGTTACCGCTATGGAAAGCGGAGTTCAAATATGGACAAGGCCTGGGCTTTGTTTTTAGAAACAGCCTATAGCAGTCCTGAAGTAAGTCAGGAAGGGCCTTCTGAATCTATTTTTTGTGCCAGACCAGCGATGGACATTCGCTCTGTTTCTTCCTGGGGAACCAGGAAAAGAAACTATGATGTGGCGAAATTTGAAGAGGGAGTGAGGATGTTTGTGGCCGCCGGAAAAGAATTTGAAGGTCTGGAGACTTACCGGACGGATCGGATTGATTTCCTGCGTCAGCTGCAAGCAAATAGAGCAGATAAAGTATATGCTTCAATGATGGCGGCTATAAAAACCAAAAATTTGCAGGAATTTAAATCCAGCAGTGCGAAGTTCAAACACTTGATCCTGCAGCAGGATTCTTTATTGAGTACGAGTAAATATTTTTCTGTTAACAGGTGGCTGCAGCAGTCGTTGGACTTTGCTACTTCAAAATCAGATAAAGAGAATGCTTTACTGAATGCAAAAACGCAGATCATTTTCTGGGGTCCCGATAACAATCCTAAGACAGATCTTCATGATTATGCGCATAAAGAATGGTCTGGGCTGTTGAGCACGATTTACCTGGCGAGATGGGAGGCTTTTATAAACTGGCAAATCGCAGTAATGAGTTCAAAGAACACGCCCGAACCGGATTACTTCAAAATGGAAAAAGAATGGGTGAAACGAAAGGATTTGTATCCTGCAAAAGCACTGACCAATACAGAATTGGATGGGCTGATTAAACGAATGATCGTTGAAGAGTAGGTTTGTTCAGGAAACTGAAAGATAGAAAGTTAATTCGGTGAGTAATTTTTAAAAGGAATTACTCACCGAATCACTGTTGTTTATTAAAACTTTGCACCAAGTGCTTGTCGCTCATTTGATGCAGACGCCAATTTTACTGATCCCGGTTCATCATTGTAAATGTGCGGACCGGCAGCGTTATTATAAAAAGATTCAATCTTTCCCGAATTGTAGAAATTACAATAATCAACCAGAATATGATCCGTTCTATATTCCTGAAACTGTATAGAACGACCGCCCTGTCCGGAATTGGAGAAACTGGAATTGGTGATTTTCGCCTGCTGTACGCCAATCAATTTCACCACCGCGCCTTGTTCTCTGTTTTCAACTTCGTTAAAACTGCAATAATCGATGCTGACAAATGGCCCTAAGGTGCTTTCGTCATTTCCTCCACGGTAAACGTTGATGGCGCTTCCCAGTAAATTTGTAAACAGGCAATTGGTAATGTTCACAAATTCAGCATTGTAAATGCCTTTGTCGTCTTTTTCTGAAGACAGGTTGATGCCTGTGCCAGAAAGGTGGTGGAAAATTGAGTTGCTCACCACTAAACTATCTGCTAATGTCCCTTTTGCGCCCGCAATGGCACTCTGTGAACTTTCATTGAAATCGTAAAACTCACAGCCATCTACATTTAAATAATAGGACTGGTTCATAGGGGATTCCGAAGATTTAATCCCTGCATCCACACCTCCATAACTTTCCAGTGTTCCTTTAAATGCGATGTTTTTAACGGTCAGGCGACCGCCATTCTCTATGGTCAAAAACGCAGGCAGGCTATTGAAACTTGCATTCACGAGAGTAGGTCTTTTATGCAGGTTTTTAGCCGCCATAATTACCAGTGCTTTGCTGATTTGAATTGGCTCCTTCATTTTATAATAACCGGTGTCCATCAATACAATGGTATCACCGGATAAGGCCTGCAGACTGAGCTGTTTAAAGTTTTCAGACTGAGCACTCCTCAGCTGAAAACTTTTGGCTTTGCGGGCAGTAGTTTTTACTGCTGGCTGAAACCATACTGCACCAGTATTTTTCGCCTCAATAAAGGAGAGCTGCTTCAGGTCTGCTCCGTATTTGGCATCGTAAGGCAGTTCATACCCTTTTATACGCAGGTATTTTGGTTTTATTTTATGGAAACCTGCAGGTGGATTTTCAGTGTTTTTTCCGCGAAGGTTGGCCCCTTCGATAAGTCCATTGTCGGTGATTTTGATCCCATTATCATCATTTAAATTCTCATAAATGCTGGAATCTTTGCTTAAAACCAGGTTGTTTCTGAACGCCACTTCCTGCGGGGAAAGTGTCCTTTCCGCATCTTTTCCTGCGCCAAAGAGAAAGGGTGTACAATCGACAAAGGTGTTTTTTTCTACTGTCACATCTTTCACCTGGTAATATCGGTTGATTAAAGAATTGGGAACACCGTTCATGATGCTCAAAGGCGCTCTGAATTGTTTCCCTTTAAGCTGGAAGAATACATTGTTGAACACTTTGTGACCGGGGTTAATGATCCGGACTCCACCTGTAAATGGTTTGTTGTTCCCATTGAAGAAATTGCTTTCTACCGTGTTATTTGAGCCATGTCTTAATACCATTCCGCCTTCGCTTTCAAAAAAGGTGTTAAAACTCACCTTGTTTTCTCCGGATTTAATGGAAATAATTTCCACTTCTCCATTGCAGCGTTCAAAGAAATTATGGCTGATGGTGGTTCTGGAAGGAGTGAGGGAATACCTGGAGACACCTACACGGATGGTTTCGGCACCATTAGAGCCGAAGCGTGGTCGGCCGTTGAAATAATTGCTGTCAATGCGATGGTAATTCTGCTGACTTCTTTCATCGTCCAGCTCCACAATAATCACCGGTCCGGAATTCAGCTTGTCGACAAATGTAGAATGATCTATCCGGTTGTTTTTCCCATAAAATATCACCCAGGTATCTGTTTTGAAGCGTTCCGGCTGACTATAATTTTCAATCACCACGCCGGTCACCCGACAATGGTTGGCCAGATTTTTACTGTCTGCCCTAAAAGAAATTACCGCTCTTTTAGGGGTAAAACCTTGGTTAAAATGCAGGTTTTTTACCGTCAAATATTCACCTGCCAATTGGAGGTAAGAACTGCCTGTCAGCAGCACTCCACCTGGGCTTTCCGCCATAATCACAATAGGTTTCTGGGCGGTTCCCTTGCCATCGAGGTTTAAAGCAGCATCTTTCCATGTGCCATTTTTCAGTACAATGGTATCACCGGGTTTTGCCTTTTGAACTGCTTTTCGAAGCTGTTCCGCATTGTCGACTATTATTCCCGCACAGGAATTCATCGCATAAAACATCAGGGAAAGGAATAGGAATTTTTTCATCATTTAGAAACTAAGATGTCAAATTTTATAGTTGATAATGCGGCTGTTGCAGCGATGTTAACCTCTTTTACTCTAAGGAGTTGGTTGGTGTAATTTAAACCGTCAGCTTTAGGTACCCGAATCCAAATTAAATAGGCAGTGCTCAGGTTGAATATGGCCGTGGATTGATTGGCCACAATGGCGTCAAATTTTGCTGTATTGCCTGCCGGAACAGGAATCCCGTTAAAGAACGCATCACTGAGCTCTGTAATTAAGTTGGCATTATATGCCGCGTAAACCTGATCTATTGCTGCGGTACCCGGCACTAATACCCGGAACTTCGTAGCCTTTAAATCAGCGACGTTTGGCTCCCAGATCAGACTGCCGCATTTGAAGTTTTTGGAGATGGTACTGGTATTCGCAGGACTGTAAAGCGTATAGACAAAAGTACTGGTGCAGTAGCCTACAAAATCTATTTTTTGCTCCTGTCCATTTACGTTGCAGCTGCCAAATGCTGTACCTGTTTCACCTGTGAAAAAGCTGCTGGCAGATGGGATGGCTGCGGTGCCATTCGCCATCATTTCAATGCCTTTAAAACTGTTGTAACTCAGTAATGGCAGGTTAATAATCGAACTGGCAGACAGCCCGTAAAGATCCGTAATGACCACCTTTACGCGGGACGCATTTTTACGATAGGTGTAGGTATAATTCAATTCATAGGTTTTCTCCCGGTTGGGTAAGTCGATCTTTTCAACAAGGGCATCAATCCCTTGATAGTCGTCATAAATAGCGATTTCCTTAATCCCATTTTCTGAAGCAGCGGTTCCCGTGATGCGGATTTTTCCACTTTCATCCGGTAGTAATTTCGTTGGGATATTTTTTAAGGTGGGCATCGGCGGACTAAAAGAGGTTACTTTGACAAAACCTTCAGAAGTTCCGTTGTTTAGATCCCTGATCATTAACTTGATCCCCTGTACCTTTTCAAGGTTTGCGGAAGCATAGTTTATCGTAGGGATCACGAAATGAAAACTGGTTTGGTTCATTGCTTCCTGCGGATTGCTATAGACCAGGGAATCGGTCTTGCCTGAACGAACAAGATAACCGTAGATCTGCTTAATTCCAGTACCAGAACTGATGTCGCCATTGACTGCTTCATCTGGTGTAACCGCCTTTATAGCCATGTTATAGCTGAATTCTTTCGCAGTCACTACAGCCGTACCTTTTCCTGCTACCTGATCTTTTTTGCAGGCCGGGAATACGGAAATACAAAGGACCAGTAACGTTAATTTTAGCATCTGTTTCATTTGATTACAATTTTTAATAGCCATCATTTTGATTTTAGTAACCCTCATTTTGAGTGATTTTAAGCTGATCATTGCTGTCGATTTCCTTTTGTGGAATCGGCAGTAACATTCGGCTTTGTACCACATTACTTTGCAACTGAGCGAGTGTGATCGCTGGAACGATGTTCTTGTAATGCGTAGGGAATTCTGCTGAAAAATGTGCTTTTATAATTTCTATAGCCTGTCCACTGCGCAACAGGTCAAAGAAACGCTGGTTTTCAAAGGCAAATTCCAATCGTCTCTCGTTGAAAAGTGCGGCTAAAAACTTCGTGTTATCGGTTATTGCAGCCGCCTGACCGCCATCTGTCGGGTATTTATAAAAACCAGTCGAGAAATCACCTGTGGTAAAATCTACCGCGCCTGAACGTGCCCTAACCTGGTTAATCAGGCCAACAGCAGTCCCGGAAGGGCCATCAAAACCGATCGCTTCTGCTTTCATTAACAGCACATCAGAAAAACGGATCACTGGAAAATCGTTCTCTGCATCATTTTTCACAAGTACTGGAGAGATGAATTTCTTCACATATAATTTCGCGCCATATTTGCCAATCGCCAGGTCTTTTCTTTGATCTACCGGAGCACTGGCTAATATTTTATACTGTCCATCCAACTCTGTTGTTGGAAAATTATAGCCCAATCCATCGCCATTGATCACTGCACTGCCGCTGGAAGTTGGGGCAAAGGAATTACCCATGCTGTTACCCAGTCCAAATCCACCAGCTTTAAACCTTACTGAAAACAGAATTTCTTTATTCATTTCATTGTTGATGGAAAACACATCAGCGAAGGAGTTCAGTAAACCATGACCGCTGTTCTGGATGACATCATCCAGTAGGGGCAAGGCCAGATTTTTCTGATTTAAAGTCAGATAGACTTTTGCCAGCAGTGCTTTTGCCGCCCAGCTGGTCGCTCTGCCACGATCCGCATCGGAAATGGCCGGATACGCAGCCTGAGCCATCAAATCTTTTGCTTTAGCAAGATCGGCCACAATCAGCTGGTAACATTGCTGAACCGGAGTTCTATTGAGCTGTTTAGATTGTTTGGGATCTACCGGTGTGGTCACTAAAAATACCTCTCCGTACAGCCTCACCAGGTTAAAGTAATGGTAAGCTCTTAAAAACAAGGCTTCTCCGGCTAGTTGGTTTTTCTGGGCTTCCGTCATTTTTGCCGTTCCTTCTCCAATTTGAATACCGCCGTTTTCATACGATACACCCAGACTTTTCAGTACATAATTGATGGAGCGGATGTTTTTATAAGTATGCAGCCAGTACCTGTAAACCTTATCATGGGAAGAGTTTAAAGTGAACATGTCCAGTTCATTGAATTCTACATTGATGGAAGCCGAACTATTGGGCACCCCTTGTTTTGTATTGTCGCTTCTCAATTCCGTGAGCATCCATTCGGTTTCTAATGGCAATTGCAGGCCATTATAACTCCCGGTGAGTCCAACTTTCGTTTCGTCATAATTGGTGTAGAAAGTTTCCACCCCCAAATTAGAGATGGGATCAATATCAATTATTTTTTTGCAGCCTCCTGTGAAAAAAGCAAGGGCAACAAAGGGCAGTAGATATTTTAAGTGTTTCATGGTCAGTTTTTTAATTGGGTTATACCTAGAAATTAACATCTAATCCAAAAGTGTAAGTTCTGGCAATTGGGAATGCCCCGCGCTGGTAGCCGCTCACCAATGGGGAAGCATAAGCTGAACTGGTGGTTCTGGCTTCCGGGTTAATTCCCCTATAGCTTTTTCCCATTAGGTACAGTACATTATCAATAGAACTGTAGAGTCTTACACCGTTTACACCCAGTTTTTTAGCGATTTTATTAGGCAGGGCATAACCAATGATGATGTTTCGTAAAGCGGCATAAGAAGCATCTTCGATCACATAATCTGTGAGCAGCCAGTTTTCGCCATTGGTATAATAAGGAGTCTTGCCGTCGCCAGGATAGGCTGCGCTGATCCAGCGGTTTTCAGTAAAGTTCTTATTGTATTTTCTGGACTCATTATAGTTGGCATCGCCATTAATGACGCTTCCACCTTGTACGCCCTGGATCATAATGTTCAGGTCAAAACCTTTGTATTTAAAGGCGTTGTTGATGCCCCAGGTAAAATCTGGAAAAGGACTGCCAATGATGACCCGGTCGTTCACATCAATTTTCTGGTCGCCATTGACGTCTACATATTTTAAACCTCCGGCAGCGAAATATTTGGAAAGGGTAGAGGTTTGTCCGCTGGCTTTAGCGACATTGATTTCTTCCTGAGAAGTCCAGATGCCATCAGTTTTATAACCGAAAAACTGAATGGCTGGTCTGCCTACGATTGCGGCATAGATTTCATTGCGCTCGCCATAATTGTACTGGAAAGGCTCGCCGCCCAGTTCCAGCAATTTGTTTCTGTTTCCTGCAATGTTAAAGCTGGTGGTCCAGCTGAAGTTTTTATTTTTGATCGTATTGGCGCTGAATTCTAACTCCAGACCTTGATTTCTGATCTTTCCGGCATTGTTAATGTATTCAAATGATCCGCTGAAAGACTGTGTGGATTGTTTATACAGCAGGCGGTCGGTCACTGCATTATAATACTCTAAAGTAAGCGAAAACCGGTCTTGAAAGAAGCCAAAGTCGATCCCTGAATTGAACTCAAAGGTTCTTTCCCAGGTGATGTCTGGATTTGCTAGAACATCGCTATTTGGAGATAGGCCTAAACCTACCGATCCGGTGCCTGAACCAAATGAATAATTACCTGGATACAGGAGGTTCACGAAAGAGAAACTTGGGATGTTGTTGTTCCCTGTGGCACCATAACTGGCCCTTAATTTCAGGTTACTTACCCAGTTTACATTTTTCATGAAGTCCTCTTTTCCGATGCCCCAACCTGCAGAAACCGCCGGAAATGAACCGTATTTCTGTCCTTTAGCAAAATAAGAGCTGCCATCCGTTCTGAAACTGGCAGAAAACAGGTATTTGTTTTTATAATCGTAAGTCATCCTGCCCAGGTAGGAAATTAAACCCACGCGGTCTTCCAGGGTTTTCGTTAGTGCCTGATCAATTTGTCCGGCCTGATTTAAAGTCTTAAAGTTGTCTGTCGGGAAGTTTCTGCCCACGAGGTTACTTTCCTTGATTTTAGTTTGCTGAGTGGTATAACCTAGCAATCCGGTGAAATGGTGATTGCCTTTTGTTAAGGTATAGTTCAGGGTATTCTCCCATAAAAAATCCAGGTATTGTTTGTTGTAAATGGTCGCTTCGTTTACATCTCCATCTTTACGGGCATTGGATAAAGTAAAGGTGGAGTTCTCCTGATTGGTGTAATATCCACCTACAGAAGTCTTGAAGATCAGTCCTTTTAAAATGTTGATACTTAGGTCTCCACCGCCAAGCATCCTATAGTTTTCCTGCGACCTGTTTTCTCTTCCGGCAATCGAGGCTGGTGTATTGTTGCTGGTGGCAAAAGGTTCCACCGGGCCGTTGCTGTTCCAGGTAGTTCCATCTGGCATCAGGCCGGAATAATTCAGGCCATTAAAGTGTCTTGCCTGTACAAAATCCCCGGCATTCACATTTGCCCATTGTGAGTTTTGCTGCACATAGGCTGCGGTAAAATCATCATGGTACACAGGCAGGAAAGAGCCAAACCTAAAGTAATCGGTAAAATTAACGGCTGGCCGCTGTGTTTTGATATAGGAAGGGTTGAAGTTAAAACTGAAGGTGACTTTCTTGCTGAGCGCACCATCTACTTTTGCTTTTACGTTTAATCGGGTATTTTCACTGTATTTCAATACTGCTTCGTCTTTTTGTCCGCTGGCAGACAAATAGTATTTCAGGTCTTTTTTACCACCGGAAATACCCAGCTGAATATTTTTAATTGCTGCCTCCTGGAGCGCTTCCCGCTGCCAGTCGGTAGGGCCGCCTGCAATTTGATTTTCAATCACATATGCGGCTCTTTCTGCAGGGGTAATTAGGTTTTTTAAATTAGCAGGTACTGTCGGATCATTTTCCCGTAAAGCGGCATCTGCAAAAAGCTGATTGGTATACTCGGTCACAGTCATGATCGGGTTCAGCTCGTAAGGCTTTTTAAAGCCGTAATAAGTTTTAAAAGTGTATCTGGGTTTATCAGAAACGCCACTTTTAGTGGTAATTAATATCACACCATTTGCTGCTCTGGAGCCATAAATCGCACTGGAAGCCGCATCTTTCAGCACTTCGATGGATTCTACATCCTGTGGGTTCACGAAAGAAAGCCCATCAGGAACGGGATATCCATCTACCACCACCAGCGGCTGAGCACCTGCACTGATGGAGCTGAATCCTCTCACCCTGACTACAGGATCTGCGCCAACTTCTGAGCTTACATTCTGGATGGTTACTCCGGCAATTTTCCCGATCAGGGCATTGTCTAGCCTGGAAGTAGGAATCTCATCCAGGTTGTCATTTTTCAATTTGCTGACTGCCCCGGTCACGGAAGATTTCTTCTGGCTTCCATAACCGATCACGACTACCTCATCCATGACGTTCTTAATTTCATGAAGTGTGATGGTGATGTTTTCCGCCTTTGTCACAGGATGGGCCTGTGGCTGGTAACCGACGTAGTTAAAGACCAGCAATTTTCCGGTTTCCACAGTAATGGTAAATTCACCTTTGGGATTGGTCATGGTGCCCTGTTTCCCGTCTTTTACCTTTACTGAGGCACCTGGCAAGGTTTCTCCCGTTTCAGTTTTTACTACACCCTGAACCTTTACTTTTGTTTGCGCAAGAGCAGTATTCATAAACAGCAGGCAAGTAAATATTACTGCAAGCGGAATGGATTGCAAATAAAATTTTTTCATATTAGTTTCTATTTGGTTAGAAGGTCAGTTGCTGATGTCTACCTGAGTTTGGGCTGGTAGAAAACTGCGAGTATGGTCAGCAAATTAAATTGCTGACCATTTCATATTTAGGAGAAGAATAAACCTCCGTTAATGTCAATATTTGTTCCGGTGATATAGCTGGAATCATCAGAAGCAAGGTAAATGATCAGGTCTGCTACTTCTTTAGATTCTCCTTCACGTTTGATCAGGGTGGCTTTAGCGACATTCACCCGCACTTCAGGCTTGCTAAAAGTATCATGGAAAGTGGTGGCAATCATACCTGGTAAAACGGCATTCACACGAATCCCACTTGCGCCTAACTCTTTAGCAAGGGCGCGTGTATAGGTCATCACACCGCCTTTTGCAGTGGCATAGGCACTGGCACCCGGGCCACCGCCATCTCTACCGGCAAGGGAAGATAAATTGATGATCGAAGAACCGGCAGGCATCGCAGGAATAGTTGCTTTACACATCAGGAATACACTTTTCAAGTTGAGGTCCATCACTTTATCCCAGAATTCTTCATCCAATTCTGCCGTTGTTTTTCTCGCTACCATTCCACCGGCAACATTTACCAGAATATTGATTTCTTCACCAAATGCCTGTTTGGTCTGCTCCACAAGATTCAGGGTTTCGGAAGATTTGGTGACATCGGCTTTCACGATAATGGCTGTTCCGCCTGCTTCTTGTATCAGTTTAAGGGTTTCTTCTGCATTCTCGACACTGCCATGGTAGTTGATCACTACTTTGGCTCCTTGTGCAGCTAAGCCGATCGAAACTGCTCTACCTATATCTCTTGATCCACCAGTTACAATTGCTACTTTATTTTTTAGACGCATAATTAATTTATTTATGAAATGATTATTTTTTTTGAGGTGATGTATTTAATACAAATCCAGGTAATTGGCACGAGTACAGCGGCCAGTACAAAGAAGGATTCATAGCTTGTTTTTGTAATAATGGGCACTGCCCAGGTGGTTAATAAAGTACCGGCAACGGCTGCTGTTCCGCCCATTCCAGCTACTGTACCTACATTCTTTCCATGGAAATAATCGCTGGGCAGGGTTTGGATGTTGCCGATCAGAAATTGAAATCCGAATAGGGTAGCACCAATCAGCAGCATGGCCAGTGTTGGGTTTTCTTTGAGTGTAGCCAGGAAATAGACGATGGCAATCAAAGCACTGATCATAATGGCACAGCCGATGGCAATGGCATCTTTTCGGGCTTTTACCGCGTTCACGCCGCTTTTGATGCGCCATGAAGAATAATAACCGCCCATCAAACTGCCTACTGCGGCGAATAAATAAGGCAGCCAGGTAAAGGCACCGATCTGCTTGATGTCGAACATAAACTGCTCCTTTAAGAAGGTTGGCAGCCAGGTGACAAAAAGCCACCAGACCGGGTCAATGAAAAACCGGCCCATCAGGATTCCCCAGGTATTCCTGAACTTCAATAATTCTTTCCAGGTTAAGACAGGAGCGAGCTCCGTTGCTACTGCCGCATTGCTGTCTTCATCCAGGATATAAACCCTTTCTTTCTCCGTAATCCAGCTGTGTTTATCCGGGGTGGCTTTGTTGATAAACCACCATGGAATCACCCAGATCAGGCCCAGTGCGCCAATCAGCACGAAAGTAGTTTTCCAGCCGAAAGCCAGGTAGAGCAGGGCAATAATCGGTGCAGAGATCACGGATCCCATGGCCGCGCCCGCACCAAAAATCCCCTGTGCAATTGCACGTTCTTTTACGGGAAACCATTCCGCATTGCTTTTTGTAGCCCCCGGCCAGTTTCCAGCTTCACTAAATCCCAGCATGAAGCGGAAGATGTTAAAGGAAAACAGGGTTCTTGCAAAAGCATGTAAAGCGATGGAAACGCTCCAGCTCAGGATAGAAATGGTCATTCCCAACCTTGTGCCCAGGGCATCCATCATTTTCCCGGTAAATGTTTGCCCAAGCGCATACGCAATCATGAAAAAAGTAGTGATTAATGCGAGTGCATTTTTATTGTCTTCATCGGCAATTCCGAAGTCTTTATAGATGTAAGGCCATAAAATATTAATGGCACTTCTATCGATATAATTGATTACCGTTGCAAGGGCAATCAGCGCTATAATGTACCATCTTAATCCTTTGATCTTCATTTCTTAATCTAATTTTGGAGTATGTTTAAATTCCTAAGCTCTTCAGGAAGTCCATTATCTTTGTATCGACCATGCTGTTGTCTTCTTTAGGGAATTTGCCATGCAGACCACCTTTCACAATTATCAATTCGCTTTTTACGCCCATTTTGTCAAACTGCTCTTTTAAAGCAATGGATTGCTGATAAGGGACAATAGGATCTGCATCACCATGTACAATAAAGGTGGGTGGACTAGTTTTTTTAACCTGATATAAAGGAGATACTGATTTGGTAAAAGCGTCATCTTTGGCTTTTGCGCCCAGCCAGCTGGTGGCTGATTTACTGGTTTTAATCGGTCCATAAGCCCAATCCCAGACATCAGTAATTCCGTATTTGTCAATAATGGCGGCTACTTTAACTGGTGCAGCTGACTTACAATTGGTGTCAAATACCGGGTTGTTTTCCAGTAGTCCAGCCATTAAAGCCAAGTGACCACCAGCGGAACCGCCCATGATGACGATCTTATTCGGATCGATGTTTAGCTTTTTCGCATTGTTGATGATGTAAATTAAGGCACATCTGGTATCTTCAATAGCTGCCGGAGCTGTGGCAACGCCAGTTAGCCGATATTCAATATTGGCCACTGCATAACCATTTTTAAAGAAACGGCTAAAGCCTGTTTGAGATTCTTTAGTGCCTTTATTCCAGCCACCTCCGTGTACATTGATCACCACTGGGCTAGGGGCTTTGCTCATGTCTGGTAAATAAAGATCCAGCTTGCCTTCCCAATCGCCAACTTTGGTATAAACGACATTCAGCTGTTCTGTAAATCCATTAGGATATTGAACTTTTTTAGGCTCAATTTCTTGCGAATAGCTCATGAAATTTAGGCATAGCAGTCCACATAATATGAATATTGCTTTCATAATTTATTGATTTTAAGTAAGTTGATTTATTTTATTATTTCAGAAAATCTTCCCGATGTGGGGTAAAAACATCTATTAATATTCCGGGTTCAATACAGGTACATCCATGTATTTCATGAGGAGGTACATAATATCCATCACCTTTTCTGATGATGCGCACATTTTCACCAATGGTCATTTCGAAAACACCACTGTCTACGTAAGTGACCTGCGTATGGTGATGTTCGTGTAACACCCCAACAGCCCCTGCTTCAAATCTTGCTTTTACCAGCATGATCCTGTCATCGTAACCATAAACTTTCCTGGCCACACCATTCCCCAGGTCCTCCCAGGTGGTTTCTTCTTCAATCTGAAATAAATTACTTTGTATCATCTGCATTTGTTAGTTGTATATAATTGTTCTTATCCTGGTAGTTGATCTGATAATGGTAAACCTTCCCTTTCACTCTAAATGAAACCAGTACTTTTTGCGCATCGGCACTGTCAACCTTCAAGTCGCTGACCACACTCTTGGAGCCGACCGTAGTTTCGCTGACTGGATTTGTTTGTCCATGGGCTTCGGTTATGGTAAAGAATACTTGATTGCTGGCTTGTTTTTGAGAAAGTAAAAATGCTTTGCTTTCTACCAGATTCATCTCCGGATCATTGGCTCCCAGGGAAAGCAGTTTTACCTGAATAGGGGAGTCTGTGGCAAAATGTGTAGTATAAAAGCGTTTGTTGTTGAGGATACTAATATATCCTCCGGTTTCGGGTACATTTTGTTCCGCATTCAGCCAGATATGTTCGTAGCCATATTTGCTGCCCAGTGTTTTTAAATTGTTGGTATAGGCATTGATTTTAAAAGAAGCATCGATTAAATTCCCTTTGTACCAAAATGGAAGGTCATATTGGTGAGGTGTTGAAGATGAGGCCTGAAAAATGTCCAATAAGAGTGGTTTGCTTAATGCCGGTACTTTGATCAGTGCTGAAGTCCGTTTCATGCTGACTCCCGGGTAGGCGTTTTCTTCCATTGCACTGACCACCTGCTGGTTCTTTTGATCATTAAAGAAAAGTTTAACCGCAGGATGCTCCTGTGCGATCTGCCAGTTTCCTTTAAAATTAGCAGTCTGATCCACTACCAGGGTATTGTGGGCGATGGTTTGTTTTGCCCAGCTTGTATTTTCAGGAAGGTAATCACCGCCTTTTTTAGCTTCAATATTCATGAATCGTACGGAGCCATAATCAGGGAAAACCTCCACGTTATTGTCGTAATATAAGATGTTCAAGCGGTCAAAATGTCCATGTCCCATTCCCTGGGAAGCGGCTTTTAGCAATAGACATTGCTGGTCGCTGTTTTTACCATACCTTAAAATCCCTAAACCGCCATCCTGGCCATTCGCGCCATCGCCAATCCATTGTGATTCGTATACAAAAGGTTTTGTTTTATTCTCATGTAGCGCAGCAGCTATTTTCAAACCTGCATCTGAAACGACTACCTGACCTTGTTTTTGAGCGATGTCTAGTAATTCGGGCTGTGCTTTAATGTCAGCGTAAGCAATATCAACCCCATATACCAGTTCTGGTGATTCATAAGTTTTGTCTTTAATGGCATCATTAATTGGAAAGAAGACACCATTAGTATAGGTGAGCTGCAGCGAGGTATTGATGGCTTTTGCAAGCAGCTGATTGCGGTATTCAAAGATGCGCAGTTCCGGTTGGTAATTGTTGATCGCCTTTGCAAAAATAACAAATGGCAATAATGCGTATCGTTGGTAATAAGGGCCTTCGGTATAATATCCATCTGGAGAAAATAATTGATCTACCTGTGCTAAGTAACCGGTTTTTCCGTCTTTTTTAGATCCCTTAATCGCCATTTGTACGTATTCAGGGATGTTCAATACATATCCGGTCATCCCTACAGTAGCAATATCCCAGGTGCCATGGTTGTGGATTTTATCGAAAGTCTCTTTACAATCGACGGTGAAAAACGTCATCATTGGTTTGAAAAGATGTTTTTCAATCGTTGCTCTGTCTTTCGCAGAAATCGCTTCATAAGCCAGGTCATAGCCTTGAATGGTATATACCTGCCAGACAAAATCGTTTAAACTCTGCCAGAATATTTTGCCGCCCTGGTGTCCTTGTTTACGTTTAGGGTGGAGTGGCCATTGCTCATACGATGCGGCGTATTTCAATAATATATTGCGGATGTAATCGGCGTATTTTTTTTCCGCGGAAATTTGGTAGGCGATCCCGCAATTCAAGATGTGGGTATAGTTCTTTTTATGCTGTTCATGTGTGTAACCGCCTCCGGCATCTGCGGGATCCGGGACTACTATTGGCTGACTTAAAGCCAGATCAGCATCAGATTTAACCACTGCATAGGAGCTTTTTAAAATAGGATAGGTCGAAACTCCTTTCCTGATTGCAGGTACATTTCCTTTGGTCATCATGAGACCAGGATGCACCTGGGCGACCGAAGGCAATGAAAAATATAGACACAAGGATCCTAATACTAACTTTTTAAAGCAGTTCATAATATGAATTAAAGAAAAGATTGGTCCTGATCAATCAGGAGAAGAATCAAATCATAGGTTTAAATTTTCTGAATTAGTTTTTGCGCAGCAAATCCTGCTCTGCTGATCTGGAACATATCATCAAGATGTGCGGCAACCGCATTTTCTGCAGCATCAATATCCTGGTCTTCGATGGCTTTAAAAATTAAGCGGTGCTCATTTTTTGCCTGAATGCCACGATTTTCACCGCATATCTTATTTTCTACTATGTTTTTAATGAGGTCTGGAATAAGGATCAGAATCATAGATTCTATGACTGGGTTTTTAGTGGCCCTTGCAATTTTAATGTGGAAGATCATGTCTTCTTCTACCGCATTTTGCCCGCTGTCAATTTTAGATTCATAATCGATCATTGCTTCCTTCAGACTGATCAGGTCTTGTTCTGTTCTTCTTTCGGCAGCCAGTTTTACCGCATCAAGCTCTAAGTAATAGCGGGCTTCGAGCAGGGCATTGAAATCATCTTTATTGAATTTTATAATATCAGTAATGATATTGTCCAATACTTTGATGCTTAATCCAGCTACATAGGTACCACTTTGAGGATTGGTGCGTAATAAACCATAGAACTCTAGTTTTAAGATGGCTTCTCTCACATAGCTTCTGCCCACGCCAAATTTTTCGGCCAGCATTCGTTCAGCAGGTAGCCTGTCGCCAGGTTGTAATTGTCCGGAAGTAATCAGAAGTTTCAGCTGACCAATAATTTTGTCAACAGGCGATTCTATCTCGATTGATTTAATCGTTTCAATAAAAGCTTTCATACGTTATATTTGGTTTACCAATTAATTGGTAAACCAAATATATAAAACATAATTACATTAGCAAAATATTCATCCTTTTTATTTCCCGAGCTTTTGAATGCTGAAATCATTGAAACGGATTTCTTCATCTCTTAAATAGCTTTTGTTATTTAAACTCCTGTATAAGCCCCATTTAGGTCTGCAGAAGCTGGTTCCCTGGCGCCAAAGATTCAGGTCTTCTTTTTTAAAATTGAGCAATTCCTGCTGGTCAGCAAGCCTGGTGACCCTGAGCTCATAGCTGCCATGTTCAGAAAATTTAACGGTCTCCGTAAATTCAACCCATTGCCCTTCGAAATCTTTAAGGGATACTTCATGTAGTTTTCCCAGACTGCTTTGGTCATCGCCACCGCCATTGTGAATGATCTCTAATTTATTGCCTGCTTTTTTATTTCTGGCCGTTAGGGTGATGATGGGCATATCTGCATCACCATCGCCTGGTTTAATTTGGTGCAGGTGAGAAAATGAAGGGGAGGCCTGGAAGTTTTTATCCAGTTTCATCTTCCATTTATAAGTAAAGGTGTTGTTCAATGCAGCAATCAGGGAATCCGGTGATTTATCATAGGTTTTAATTTCTATGCGCTGACGGTCTGTTTTTGGGGTACAGCGGTCGTTATCCGGACTCACATGCAGGGAAAATACAAATACATCAGCATTGAGGTCTTTGTCAAAAACTTGCCGGATGTGTTTTCCGAAAGTTAAATGGCCACAGTCTGGGACTTCCACCACATCCCCGGTACCTCCAAAAACTTTGTTGATCAGCGTATATGTGTCTGTTTTACCATCAGCAGTTAAGGTGGCAGCAGGACTTAAAACGGCAGCGGTCTCTTTTTTAATCGGGGGAGTCTGGGCTATATTCTTTTTACAGGCCAGGCTCAGGTAGCAAAACGCAACTAGGGCTAGGAGGGATAGGTTCAATTTCATATTATATATATTTGGTTAACCAAATATATATAATATGAAATGGGGTTTTAATTAAATCTCCTATTCTATTTATCGATCTCATTTAGTTTAGTGATCATATTCAGTTTTGCGTTTCCAGAAGGTCATAGGGAGGGAACTGCTTAGCCTGAACTGCCTGTGCTATTGTTAATTTTCTTTATAGTATTTCTTATTGGTGTAAATGGCTTTAAAAAATAGCTTATAAGATTTAATTCCTTAAATTTATGTAAATGCGTTTGAGTGATTAACTAACCTCTATCAATATGAAGTATCTTTTCTCTTTTGTTTTTGTAGCATTTCTTTTGATTCAAAAGGAAGCTTTAGCTTGTACACGTGTGGTGTATAAGGGTCCAAATGGCATGGTGCTCACTGCACGAAGTATGGATTGGAAAGACGAAATCTCCGCCAATTTATGGGTATTTCCGAGAGGAATTGCCCGCACTGGAGAAGTGGGTCCGCAGTCTTTAAAATGGACTTCCAGGTATGGCAGTGTCATTTCCAGCGCCTGGGACATTGCCACAGTTGACGGTTTAAATGAAAAAGGACTAGTGGCCAATGTATTGTGGCTGGTAGAGTCCAGTTATCCGAAATTTGAACCTGAGGGTAAAAAGAAGGGGATCAGTATTTCGGCCTGGGCACAATATGTACTGGATAATTTTGCCAGTGTAAACGAAGCAGTAACTGCATTAAAGGATGAACCTTTTGTGGTGGTCAGCGATTATGTGCCTGGTACTAAGAAATTCACCACGCTTCATTTGTCCATCTCTGATGCTTCCGGTGATAATGCCATATTTGAATATATCAATGGAAAATTGGTGATTCATCATGATGCTGCTTATACGGTAATGACAAATTCACCGATATTCAACGAGCAGTTGGCCTTAGATAAATATTGGGCAGGTATCCCTGGAACCATTATGCTGCCGGGTACCAATCGTGCTGCGGATCGTTTTGTAAGGGCTTCTTATTATATCAAGGCGATTCCACAAACGGATGATGTCAGAATTGCAGTGGCGAGTGTATTTAGTGTGATCCGGAATTGTTCTGTTCCTTTTGGCATCAGTTCAGAAGCTGAACCGAATATTTCTTCCACCCGATGGAGATCTGTGGCAGATCAAAAGAACAAAGTCTATTATTTTGAAAATGTACTGACGCCTGGAACTTTTTGGGTAGACCTGAATCAATTTGATTTAAAGGAAGGAGCGAAGTCTATGAAATTGACCTTGAATAAAGGGGTGGCTTTAAATGGATTGTCAAATCGGGATTTTAAAGCGGCAGAACCTTTTAAGTTTTTAGGAATCTAATCTTCTCAAAGATTCCTGTTTTCTTCAAGAATACGCTATAAACTAGCGTATTCTTCAGCTATAGTCCGATTTTATTGAGGCGATAACGGAGTGATACCAAGCCGGTTTCATAAGTTTTGCTTTCCAAAAGCGTAAGCTCATGAGGGACATCCTGCAGCCGGAATAAGGGCTTGCCGCCCTAACGAGCTTTACCATTAGATTGATCATTGTATTTTTTTATTAAAAAAAGAAGTTTATTAACTTAGCATTGCTGATTTTAAAAGCAATTATTGAGAATTTATAACTTAACGCTCTTATGGAAAATTACCAGACTCCAGGTGTCTACATCGTAGATAATGTTTTTTCTAACTCCGTAGTGGAAGTTGAAACCGCTATCCCTGCATTTATTGGCTATACTTTCAAAGCAGAAAGAGATGGCAAATCCCTCCTCCGGGTACCTACAAAAATTGATTCCTTTGCCGAATATGTGGAAAGTTTCGGTGCTGCCTTTAAGCCTAAATTTACGGTAACCAAGGAGGTTCCTAAACCTGCTCCATCAAAAGGACAACTGAATGCTGATGAACCTCGTAAAGAGAAAAGAATACAGAAAGTTCAGCTTGGGAAGCAGAATTATCTGCTGTCTTACGCAGATGATCATGAACTTTATTTTTATAATAGCATTCGATTATTTTATGCAAATGGCGGTGGTTCTTGTGTGATTTTGTCGGTCGGGACTTATGGTGATCCTGAAGGTACAAATGGAGAAACCTTGCCAAAAAAAGTTCTAGAGACAGATTTTATGGCTGCTAAAGATCAGGAGGGTCCTTTAGATATCCTTAAAAAGGACCATGAATCTACGCTGATTGTGATACCAGATATCATTGCCCTCGGAAAGAAAGCTTACCCGATTTATAGAACTGTATTGGCGCATTGTGCCGAAACACAGCGTCGTTTTGGGGTGTTTGATTTGAGAAATCACCAGCCTGATGAGCAACCTGATCAGGTGGCTGAGGAGTTCAGAGCAGATATTGATATTAATTTTTTAAACTATGGAGCGGCCTATTACCCATGGCTTCAGACTTCGATTGTGGATGAAAATGAGCTGACTTTTGAAAACTTTTCTGACGACCTGAGTTCGGTATTTGAACCGATGCTAAAAGAGATTTCTGATCAATATGAGGAGCAGAAAATAAAACTTCAGGTTACCATAGATTCCTTGTCCCGGTCAATATCTTTAAATTCAAAAGGGGAAAATGCGAAGCTTGAACAAGAAGTTTCGGAGAAAATTATGGCTTTAAATCAAGCTAAGGTCGTCTTTTCTGATCTTAAGAAGCAGTATCATTTGAAGTTGAAATCTTCCAGCCCCTATTACCGTTTCCTATTGGAGCAGGGAAGAATGCTTTTCAATGAATTACCACCAAGCGCGGCCATAGTAGGTTTATATGCCATGGTGGATCATACGCGCGGGGTATGGAAAGCTCCGGCTAATTTATCCCTCAATAGCGTGAACAGTCCAACGGTGATCATGACCAGCGAAGCTCAGGAAAGCTTTAATATAGATGCCCTTTCTGGTAAATCTATCAATGTGATCCGTCGATTCCAGGGTCTTGGAACATTGGTATGGGGAGCGAGAACCTTAGATGGAAACAGTCAGGACTGGAAATACATTCAAGTGAGGAGGACCTTGATGATGATCGAGCAGTCTATAAAAGCTGCAGCGAAATCATATGTTTTTGAACCAAACGACAACAATACCTGGATAACAGTGAAGTCTGTGGTCAATAATTTTTTAACCAATCTTTGGAAGCAAGGTGCTTTGGCGGGAGCAAGTCCGGAACAGGCTTTTGAGGTACAGATCGGGCTTGGCTCTACGATGACTGCAACAGATATTCTGGACGGTAAGATGATCATTACGGTTAAAGTGGCTATTGTAAGACCTGCTGAGTTTATCATCCTCACTTTCCTGCAGCAAATGCAGCCATCTTAATTCGGGAATTATTTCAGAGCTATACAATTGGGTTGTTTAGCTCCATGCATTTGGTTATTTTAGATTTCCGTGCAATTGCTGAATTCATGTAACTTATGGAATATAATGATTTGAATAAAATGAAATTTACTAAAATACTCTTCGCAGCTTCGCTATTGTTATCTATGGAGCTGAGTGCCCAGAAAATAGCCACTATTGTTAGTGATACGTACAATAAGAAGCTCGATCAAACCACCCTGGTTTTAATTCCATACGGCAATGTTACTTTTCAAGGTAAATGGAAAAAGTTCCGCAGTGATGAATCCAGTAAGCAATATTTTTTTAGAGATCAGGATTCAACTGTACTGTCCATTGCTAAAGTCCCTCAAAAAGATTATCCATTTTATGAACAAGGATTAGATGACAAGTCATTTCCTTTGGCCATTTACAATTGGGAAAAGGACTACATGACAAAATATGGAAAGGTTCAGCCAAAGCTGATCACTGATCAATCAGATCAGGGCTATGTTCTTTGGCAAGTGGAGGCGAAAGATGTGCATACCATTCTATTAAATGGGAGTAGAAATGAGTATGCCTACAACTTTTCCATCTCTTCAAAAAAATGGTCGGATGAGAGGAAGATCGGATTTCTTACTGAAATCTTTAAACAGAATTAATATCGTTCTTAGCGAAAATATATAAATTAGGCTAATCAATGTGTAATGGTGAAGGATCACCAGATACGAAGTTAAACCTCTCAAAATTATAAAAATTATGATAACAGTGAATCAAGTTATCCCTTGTCCGGTATGTAAAGGGGATATTCCATTTGATGCGAGACAGTTAATTCTGGGCGTGAAATTTAGCTGCCCAACTTGCGGCGCAGGTATTGGTCTGGCAGTAGACAGTAGATCTCATGTAGATCAGGCTAAGCAAAAGTTTCAAATGGTTAAGGACTTTAACAAGAAGTAGATTCCGCCGACAGCGGAGAGGCCGCCAAAACTATCATTTTCACCCTGATGCCATAAGATCCCATTCATATGAGTTTTGGATCTTATGGTATTTTAATAATTTACAATTAGTTTGGCAATCTCTTCCGGTGTAAGAATTGCGTCTGGGCTATCACCGGATATAATTGCCTCAGGCATATATGGAAACTCAGCTGTTTTAGGATCTTGCACAATTACCAGACCGTGGTGTTTATGTATTTCTTGCGCACCTAAAAGACCATCATTCCCTGCACCGGATAATATAATACAAATTGCCTTATTTTTTGCGTCAAGGGCCGCCGAGGAAAGAAAAATATCTATGGCTTTATTGATAATCTCATTCGGTTTGCGTTCCCGCAGTAATAAACAACCATCCTTAACGGTCATGATCTTGTTTTCAGGCAGCAGATAAATGCGGTCGGGTTTAAGGTGTTCACCTTGTTCTGCCTTCTTAACACACATAGACGTAAACTTTGCAAGGATCGTATTAAGGTTGCTTTTGTGACTTGCAAAAAGATGAGGAACAAAAACAATAAAGGCATGTTTATGTGATGGTAGTTTGGAAATAATCTCGATGACCGGCCGAAGACCTCCGGCTGAAGCACCTATTGTAATCAGTGAGTAAGGGTATTCCATGATCAATCATTTAAGTTTATGAAATATTGTCAATCATACAGCTGTTTAAGCCAGTACTTCCAAGTGTAATTCTCATAGATCGGTAGTTTATGCTTTTCCAAAGGTACTGCTTGTGGATAGATTTTCGGTGTTCAGGATCATTGTTCAGCATGATCTTAAGCATGGTTCTGTAATTCACATCATGACAGGTGCAATTTTCTGTTTTTAAGTATAAATCGCAGCTGTGATGAGTATCATTTGGCATGTTGACAGTGGTCACTTGAAAGACCGCGCGTAACACAGAAATTTAGGTAACTGTAAAATCAATTTAAACTAAAATTATAGCCATGGAAAATGATTTTGAAATTCAAAAAAATGTAATGGAGGAAATAGGATGGGAACCTGCTTTAAAACCCTCAGAAATTGGCGTAGCGGTTAAGAATGGGGTAGTCACACTTTCGGGACAGGTAGATTCTTTTTTTAAAAAACAAACAGCTGAAAAAGCAGCGAAACGGGTTAAAGGTGTCAAAGCGATTGCCGAAGACATACAAATTGGAGTTTCTCCTTCCTACGAACGTTCCGATGCAGATATTGCCGCCGCCGTTGTGAATGCATTAAAATGGCATAGTGATTTGGATGGTGAAAAAATAATTGCGAGAGTGGAGGATAGAATTGTTCGATTGGAAGGAGAAGTGGAATGGGATTACCAAAGGAAAAATGCTAAGACCGCTGTTGAGAATTTAACAGGTGTCATTGCGGTTATTAATTTAATCCGCGTAAAGCCAAAGCTTGCCTCTACTAATATTGAAAAACAAATCATTGCAGCTTTCCAAAGAAATGCAGCGCTTGATGCAAAAAAGATCACCGTAAATGTTGAGGGAAATAAAGTGATACTCACTGGAACTGTACGTTCATTTACTGAAAAAGATGACGCGGAAAATGCTGCCTGGTCTGCACCTGGAGTATTGGATGTCGATAGCCGACTTCGGTTAGATGCACCTGAATATGCTTTTTATGAGTAATGAATATTGAGCAATCTGAAAATTTAAAATTTTAAACTTTAATTATATCAATTATGACAACTCTAGTAAAATCAACTAATTTTCCATCCTTACGTTCAGCGATGGAAGATTTTTTCAACACGGATTTTTTTAACAAACCGTTTATGTCTACTGAATTTCTTCCAGCAGTAAATATTCGCGATGAAGAGGATAGTTATGAACTCGAAATGTCTGCTCCGGGCTTTAAAAAAGAAGATTTCAAAATTACTTCAGAAGATGGGCTACTGACGATTAGTGCGGAAACCAGCACTGAACACAAAGAGGAAAAAAAGAACTATACGAGAAAAGAGTTCTCCAGTTCTTCTTTTTCAAGGAGTTTTAGTCTTCCAGATAATATTGAAGAAGAAGATGTGAAAGCAAAATATAAAGATGGATTGTTGAAGCTCAGTTTTAAAAAGTCGTTTAAAACGCTACACAATAAAAAGCAGATCAGTATCGAGTAAATGATCTAGTAAAAAATGAAAATGCTGGACTAACCAACCTGCATTTTCATTTTAAGAATGTATCCTACATCGGAAGGATTAAGTTGCACATCAATTAAATGAAATGAAAACTATTCTGATTCCTACAGATTTCTCGGAACCTGCACAAAATGCAGCGTATTACGCTTTGCAGCTAAATAAGGTTTTATCATGTAATTTAACTTTATGTCATGCGTTTATTATTCCTTCAGCTCTGGCAATTCCACAGGTTGCCTGGCCCTTGTACGAGTATGCTGCGATGCAAGAGTCGACAATTAAGCAATTGGATTTGTTTGCCGATCAGCTTAAAGTCCTTTTTAAAAATGACCCGGATACTAAATCTTCCCTGCCGCCTGAAATATCTTGTGAAAGTGAGGTGGGAACCGTTTCAGATTTGATACACAAATTGGTTAAGGAAGTTCGTGAAACCATGGTGGTGATGGGAATGTCTGGAATGGGGGAGGTGACCAGGTTTTTCCTTGGAAGTATCAGTCATCATTTAATTAATCATGCGCAAGTGCCAATTCTGCTGATTCCTGCTGAACTGAAATTCGCTCCTATAAAAAGAATTGCGTTTGCTACAGATTTTAGTCATAAGGACATAGAAGTTATCCGATCTCTTACAGGTTTAGCGGCTAGGTTCGATGCGGATTTAGTGATTACGAATGTCAAGGATGAATGGGTCGACGAAAAGGAACATCATCAAAAAGAGCATTTATTTCTGGATAATTTGATTAAGGAAATTAATTATTCAAAGATCTATATTAAGCACATTACAGAGATTGATATTGATGATGGACTTCAGCTTTTGAGTACCGAATTTAAAATTAATATGGTGGTTATGGTGCATAAAAAAGCTGGGATGCTCCATCGTTTTTTGGTAGGGAGTCACACCCAGACTTTGGCAAAACACATTAAGATCCCATTGTTGGTCATTCCGGAAAATTTACACCCAATTTTTTAGCCGCTTTTGATCATGATAATAAAAGCACTTTGATAAAGTTTTAAACTTAAACCAATGCAAACACTAACTAAACTTTCTCCAAAGGCTTTAGCCTATTACATCAATGCCAGGCGATGGAAAGCTCACCTGGATTTTTTTAATGTGGAAGTGGTTTTTCTCAATAGAATAATGGAAGAACACTTTTTACAACTGTCAGCTAAGGAGCATAAAAAAATAATAATTCCATTGGGGAGTAAACTCTCAGTATTGATGAATGAAAAATACCAGGTAGAAGGGTTGCTGGACCAGCAGCTCAACAAACTGGAGCTATTGGCAGAAGACCTGCTGAAGGAAAATCCAGAAGATTTGGCAACAAAGCAGGCTTATTTAGAATATCATGTGATTGATCTGATCCATGAATACCGATTGATTAAAAGCGGTTTATATCATATTGTGGGAGTCCTGTTAGATGAACGCAAGCTATTACAGTGCTAAAGTTTGAAATTGAAGAAAAAAATGCCGGGTAAATTCATTCCGACATTTTCTTCCAATTTTTCGTTATGCTTTTTTATGATGTTCCATATGTGACTTATGGAAGTTGCCTTTTGCATCTATACACTCGTCATTTTTAAGCATCATTTCTTTACCATCTTTCATCTTTACCATTCCATCAGGCATAATTTTATCGCCATTTTTTAGGGTAACCTCTTTTTCCATCAGCATTTCTTTATTTGCCATGGAATGATACATTTTTCCATCTTTCATCACATAACAGGTCATGCTCTTATTTTGAACTGTTTTTTTTTGCATCGGTTTAGTGACTTGTGCATTTACCGATGTCATGGCGAATATCACCACAAGTAGAATCAATAGCTTTTTCATAACTTTTTATTTAAAGGTCGTTAAAAGCCGATTTGGATGCAATGACAGTCATCATTGGACGGGGTGATGGTGATCAAGAGCTGAAAAAAATGGGCTTGAGTTTTTCTCCACACAACTGACAGCGTAGAGGTACAGTGCCGCCGACCAGGTTTGCCAGTCTTGTCCCATTGGCTGGCCTGTTTGTGCCTTATACCATTCATTGAATCCATATTTTAACTCTTTATTCCTTGAAATGCTGATCAGCTCCGTAAGCGCATATAATTTCTCTTTGGCCAATTTATACTTTCCGGCGGTCACAAGTGCTGCAATATGAAGGGCAGAAATAAATGGCCAGATGCCACCGTTATGATAATCTCCAGGCTGGTTAAAAATGGCATAACGTGTTTTCCAATCTGCATCCTCAGGCTGTATAAAGGGAAAGAAATTGGGTGCCAGATTAACGGCTAATGCTCCTTTTATTTTCAATTCTTCGCATTCTTCTTCTATCCAGCAGATCATCTTTTTGGCCCTGGCAGCGGAAGCCAATCCAGAAAGAATAGCGATACTGTTTCCCAGTAGGTCAAATCTTTCACTGCTATAAATTTTATAAGACCAAAGTGCGTAGTAGGGTTTCTTTTTTACAACCATTCCTTCATGAAGATGATGTGGATTGGTCATTGAGGTAATTGTAAAATGCTGCATTGCTTTCTTCAGCTGGGCCGCCCGTACCTGCTGATTTAGTACCTGCAGATAGCTGTATACAATCGTATTCACATATAATCCAAAACCCAATACCCATTGCTCATCGCGCCAGTCGCTGGTGGGTTGCTGTGCGACGAGGTATTCATCTGAAGGGCTTTGGTATTCCATCCAGGTCAGTGATTTTTGTACGGCCTCTTCGAGAAAGGTATGGTCTCCACTAAATGTTCTAAACATGCCGACTGCCAATAGAAACAAGGGTGTGGTGTCACTTGCGCCACGATTCTTCGGATCGTGCACCATAGAAGGAATGTGTCCTTTATCAGACTGATTCATTGAAAGTACTTCCAGCGTTCTTTTAATTGAAGCAATGAGTACTTGATTCCCAGAAACCAGTATTCCTGGGACCGATAACATTAAATCTCTTGTATAGGGTTCTGGATATCCCCAGGCTGCAGTTCGGGGAAGTCCATGAAATGGGCCTTTAATATTATGGAGCAGCACTTCTATTGCCCCTTGTTTTGCATTTTCTATAACTTGCCAGTTTTTTATTTTCATCACAGCGCTATTAACTTATATTTAGCCTTTCTCTTACGATGCGTATAAACTTAGCCGCAACGGCGCGATAGTCAAAATTTATGATGACCCTATTCCGTCCTGCTGTTCCTAACTGCTTTTGCAGGTCTGGATTGTTCATTAATTGAATCAGACTGTCTTTGATATCCTCAATATTGGCCCGGTAATCTACAGTTCTCGGTTCATCAAAAACGATCCTGTGGTTGTTTTCATACCCTGCTTCCTGTCCCAGATAAACCTCATTGACCACAATTCTTTCTTTTACATTGGCTAGTAATGCAGTTTGACCATGTACCAGCGTATCTAGCATACCCATCGCATTGATGCCGATTACTGGCTTGCCGCAGGCACCAGCCTCCACTTGTGGCATGCCGAATCCCTCCAAACGTGATGGTGCGGCATAAATATCACAAGCGCCAATCAGATAGGGGATGAATTGTCTGGAAATGATGCAGGTATGAAAAGATACATTTTGGTCAATGCCTAATTGTTCTGCCAGTTCTTTGTCGGAATTGGTTTGCAGAGCTGTTCGGGTTTGGGGCCATACCTTACAGATATACTTCCAAGCCGGCAATTGCTGTCCGGCAGCGGCCAAGGCATTCATAACTTCCCTTCCGCCTTTGGAGGCCGCATCTCCACCAATCGTCAGAATCATTTGCTGTTCCGGGCTCACACCTAAGGCAGCCCTGACTGCAAGTATTTTGGGGTCATTCTTTGCATATGGCTTAAACGTATCAGTATCACAACCAACAGGAAGTACTGCTATATTATCGCCTTTAATCCCATCTCTTACATACATTTCTTTTACCCAGTTTGAAGTC
Organism: Pedobacter polysacchareus; assembly: GCF_019802255.1. Classification (GTDB taxonomy): domain Bacteria; phylum Bacteroidota; class Bacteroidia; order Sphingobacteriales; family Sphingobacteriaceae; genus Pedobacter; species Pedobacter polysacchareus. Next base: position 48,632 of record NZ_JAHYSS010000008.1, read on the forward strand.
ACCAGAATCAGGGGAAGCTTATTGAGGACCTCCTGATAATTACCTATATACCCATCAGCCACCAGCCATGGTACCGCTTTGATGCCGAATTTCTGGGGATGGAGGACCAATTGCGGAGTATGGCCCCAATAACCTGTTCCAACAACTACATCAGGTTTGAACCATTTATAATACCATTCTTTCTCCAATGTTGACTCCAGATGTACAGCATGCGCATCAACGCCATTGGCAAGTAAACCTTTGTAAAGCAGGTCACCTTGTGTGGCCAATCCTCCGGGTGTTGGCGGATAATCATATAGGACAAGTACTTTCATAATACGGAATTTTCTTTAAGCCAGGCAATGGCTTCTTTTTTTTTTGTAAATCTCCAGAATGCTTCTGAGGTTGGGACCGTTTTTGCTTCCCAGCTGTTTCGCCTGAAGCCATAAATACCTGTCATGATCTTGTATTTTAACTGCCAGAGTTTAGCCGGCAGGGTATAATAGAGGTTTGCCTGGTTGGATGCCTTGGGAAAATACATTCTGTTTCCATCTTCGTAAGCAAAAAATAAAAATTCATTGCAGGATAATCTGTTGGTCAACCATAAGTTTAGTACTGCTTTTCCTATTTCTTCATGTCGTAGGTGCCGGGTATATTCCCCCAGAGGGTTATGTGTCATGATCAAATCAAAAGTATTGGTTGGGAGCATTCCCATGATTAGATCGGAGATGTAATTGATGTCCTGTGGACTTTGCAATGGTCCATCATCGAGATCCTCCATGATCCCTTCAGCATTTAAAACAGCGACAGCTTTTTCAAATTTTGGCGCACGGTCAGGGTCATTTTTTCTGCACAAACATAAGATCAATAGTTCCCATTCCGGGTGTCCAAGTAATGTTCCTCCTGCCCAAAGGATTTCATCATCCGGATGCGCAACAATTACTACAACTTTTTTTCTAGACCACATAACTGAATGAACAAGTTAACCGTTTCGTAAAGTTCTTAGAATTTTCAGAACTGAGGATGATTGGTGTCATGCTGATGCGTGATTATGGTCATGACGCTTAATGAGTTAAGTTTTTTTGTTTCGCGTTTTGCTGAAGTGATGAAGGTCATCAGTTGAGGTGTTGGAGGTCATGCTTTATCCTAAAAAAATCCCCGAATTTTAGCAGAAATACTTACCGCTATGTTTTATACTTATAGTTTTTGGGGAATGAATTTTATATGGTGGCTTTTTTGGTTCATCCTGATTTTTTGGATTTTCGCCACCCCTTATGATGTCCCTGGTCAACGGAAAAGGAAGGATTCGCCCCTTCATATTTTACAAAAGCGCTTTGCATCTGGTGAGATTACAAAGGAGGAATATGAGGAAAAAAAGAAGATCCTTGAAGCTGATATATTGAAATCTTCCTGACCTGAAAAATTTTAGCCACAAATGGAAAGTCACACAATTCCTCGGGATAGCCTGGAAATCCCATTTAGGACGCCATGTAACTATATAAAAGCATTGGTCGTTACCATCCTGATGATATTGGCAAGTGGATTTTCCTCTCGGGGGCAGGAGCAACCGACTTTAAAAATCGAGGAGCTCTACCAACTTGCGCGAAGTAACTATCCTTTATCCAAACAGCGGGACCTGATTGCTAAAACTGCTCAGTTAAATATCGCAAATGCATCAAAAGGTTATTTGCCTATGTTGAGTATGAACGGACAAGCCAGCTATCAGTCTACCGTAACCAATTTCCCATTTACACTTCCTTTACCTGGTTTTAACATTCCCAAGTACAGTAAAGATCAATATAAGATTTATTTTGAAGCTGATCAGGTCATTTACGACGCGGGAATGATAAAAAATCAACAGCAGGTCGCCAAAACTACGGCAGCTGTTCAGCAGCAAAGCCTGGAGGTTGAATTATACCAGTTATATAGCAGGATTAACGATTTGTTTTTTGGTGTGCTGCTCATAGATGAGCAGCTGAAACAAAATGGCCTTTTACTGAATGATGTGCAAAATGCGATAGGGAAGACAAAGGCCCTTATTGCGAACGGAACTGCATATAGAAGCAGTCTTGACGAACTTGAGGCCCAATTCCTACAGACGCAGCAAGATCGCATTTCGCTGATGGCTAATAGGAAAGCTTATATCGCTATGCTTTCACTATTCATTCACCAGACATTGGATGAGCATGTGATTTTTGAAAAACCAACAGTACCCATCTTGGATGATGTATTGAAACGTCCTGAGTTAGCTTTATACGGCTATCAGCGAAAGGTATATGAAGATCAGCGTAAGCTTCTAAATCTGCAATTGCTGCCAAAACTGGGGCTTTTTGCTCAGGGAGGTTATGGCCGGCCGGGATTAAACATGTTGAGTAATCAGTTTTCATGGTATTATTTAGGAGGTGTAAAGCTAACCTGGAATTTTGGAAGTCTTTATAGTCACAAGAATCAGCTGGGTTTGCTGCGGATTGGAAATGAAATGATTGATGTTCAAACGGAGACCTTTTTGTTCAATACCAGTCTCGCACAAATACAGCAGAAGACCGTAATTGCCCGCTATCAGGAATTACTGGACACTGACCATCAGATCGTGGCCTTGCGATTATCGGTAAAAAATGCGGCCAATGCGAAGCTCCAGAATGGCGTAATTAGTACACATGACTATATCACCGTCATGAATGCTGAAAATGAGGCACGTCAAAATAGAATTTTACATGAAACCCTGCTGCTGCAGGCTTTATATAATTACAAGAACATCACTGGGAATGAGAAAAGCAATAATTAACTCAATAAGTGCCATGAAAAATCAAATACATCCACTGAAAATTCATGTATACCTAGCCTTTAGCATCCTGACTGTATTTACATGCTGTAATTTTGACGAAAAAATATCGGATGCATCCGGAACATTTGAAGCTGATGAGGTGATCGTATCTGCAGAGCTTCCTGGAAAGATTATTGACTTGCATATTCAGGAAGGGGATGTCCTCAAAAAGGACAGCATGGTGGGGATGATTGATCCTGTTCCTTTGAGGCTGCAAAAGGCACAGGTTGAGGCCTCTATAGGCGCCTTGCAGGAAAAGACGATGAATGTTGCCCCTCAGGTTCAGCTGTTAAAAGACCAGGAGGAGGTACTTAAAATTCAGCTGGCCAATGCTTATTATGAACTCAAACGAACGGAGAATCTCGTTAAAGCAGATGCAGCGACAACTAAGCAGTTGGATGATCTCAATATGCAGATTTACCTGTTAAAACAACAGATTGCAGTAAACCATCAGCAGATTAAAGTGCAGGAAGCTGTAACAGGGACACAGAACCGAGCTATTCTCAGTGAATTCCGACCTTTATCTCAATCTGTTGCCCAGATAAATGATCAGTTAAAAAGAAGCATTATTGTAAATCCGGTTCAAGGTACGGTGCTGACCAAATATGCGATGGCAGGCGAGGTGACTTCGGCGGGCAAGGCATTATATAGAATTGCAGATCTTTCCTGGATTACTTTAAGGGCCTACATTACGGAAACACAGTTGGCACAGTTGAAAATTAATCAGGAGGTAACTGTTATGGTAGACAGTACCGCTGATCGCTACAGAAAATACAAGGGGGTAGTGAGTATGATTTCAGATAAAGCGGAGTTTACTCCAAAAACCATTCAGACAAAAGAAGAGCGTGCTAATTTGGTGTATGCCATTAAGGTCAGGGTCAAAAATGATGGCTTCCTGAAAATTGGTATGTATGGAGAATTGAGTTTTAATAAAGGGTCATGAAGGCAATTGTAGTCGAAGAGATCATTAAACGATATCAAGCGCAGAAAGTTGAAGTCACCGCTTTGGATGGCGTATCGCTATCCGTAGAGCAGGGGGAGATTTTTGGCATCATTGGTCCCGATGGTGCAGGGAAAACCTCTTTGTTTCGAATTTTGACGACTTTACTTTTGGCAGACAGTGGTTCCGCAACGGTGGATGGCTTTGATGTGGTTAAAGATTACAAAAAAATCCGTAGCAATGTTGGTTATATGCCCGGAAAGTTTTCGTTGTATCCGGATTTAACAGTTCAGGAAAACCTTGAGTTTTTTGCCGCAATTTTCAATACCACCATTCAGGAGAACTATGCGTTAATAAAAGAAATTTACAGTCAGATTGAGCCTTTCAAAGATCGCAGGGCTGGTCAGTTATCCGGCGGGATGAAACAGAAACTGGCACTCAGCTGTGCATTAATTCATAAGCCCACCGTTTTATTTTTAGACGAGCCCACCACAGGAGTGGATGCGGTATCCCGCAAGGAATTTTGGGAGATGCTGCATCGGCTAAAAGTTCAGGGGATCACCATACTTGTGTCAACAGCCTATATGGATGAAGCCACACTTTGCGACCGGGTAGGTTTAATACAGAAAGGGGTACTCTTGTCTGTGAATACGCCAAATGGAATAATTTCAGAATTTAAAAATACGCTGTGGGCGATCCGGGCAAAAGAAATGTATCCCTTAATGGAGGCTATCCTGGCGGATCCAGCTGTGGAGAGCTGTTATCCTTTTGGACAATATCACCATGTAACCTTTAAAAATGAGGAAGGGATTGAAGCGAATTTAAATAGGATCGTAAAAAAAGGAGGTTTTACCGATGTAGAGATGTTTCGGATCCAGGCCAGTATTGAAGACTGTTTTATGGCGCTTATGAAAAATTGAAATGGAAGGGGAAAAAGTGATTTCTGTAAAAGAGCTGACCAAGAATTTTGGTGATTTTACGGCTGTAGATAAAATTAGTTTTGAGGTCACAAAGGGAGAGGTTTTTGGCTTCCTGGGGGCAAATGGTGCTGGTAAAACCACGGCCATGCGGATGTTGTGCGGCCTATCGCTCCCCAGTTCTGGTACCGCCAGCGTTGCGGGCTTTGATGTATACCAGCAGAATGAGGATATCAAAAAGAATATTGGCTATATGAGCCAGAAATTTTCTTTATATGAAGACCTTACCGTCATTGAAAACATCAGTTTTTATGCAGGTATTTACGGTCTGAATGATCAGCAGATCAAGGAGAAAACGGGCATATTGCTCTCACAATTGCAGCTTGAAGGAGAAAGAAAAAGCCTAGTTCGTTCCCTACCTCTTGGATGGAAGCAAAAACTGGCTTTTTCTATCGCTATTGTTCATGACCCTGCAATAGTTTTTCTGGACGAGCCAACTGGTGGTGTTGATCCCATTACGAGAAGGGAATTTTGGCGTATGATTTATGCGGCTTCTGCCAGAGGAATTACGGTTTTTGTGACCACACATTATATGGATGAGGCGGAGTATTGCAATCGTGTATCTATTATGGTAGACGGCAGGATAGAGGCCCTTGATTCGCCGCAGCACTTGATGAGAGATTTTAAAGGCCGGTCAATGGACGAAGTATTTCTAAGGCTGGCAAGGAAGGCAAAAAGGACGTTATGAAACAATTCTGGATTTTTGTGAAGAAGGAGTGGCTGCACATCTGGCGGGACAAAAGAACATTGTTCATTCTGATCTGGATGCCTGTTGTTCAAATTCTCCTGTATGGATTTGCATTGACCAATGAGGTTAAAAATTCAAATATTGCGGTGTTTGACCAGGCCAAAGATGAAGCTTCCAAAAGCATTATCGAAAGAATTTCCTCCAGCCGTTATTTCAGCCTGTATAAAAACGTACATTCCTACAAAGAAATTGAGGCTACTTTTCGCGAGGGTAAGATTAGGCTGGCGGTAGTGTTTCCCCGGAATTTCAGATCGGATCTATTGCATACCAATCATGCTCAGCTACAGTTGATTGCTGATTCTTCAGACCCGAATACGGCGAATATGCTGACTAATTATGCGGGAGCGATCATTAATGACTATCAACAGGGCTTGAATGATCATCAACAGCTGCCATATACCATAAAAACCCAGGTTCGTATGCTCTATAATCCGGAGTTAAAAGGAGCTTATAATTTTGTACCTGGCGTGATGGCATTGGTGCTGATGCTGGTTTGTACGATGATGACGGCTATAGCCATCGTAAAAGAAAAGGAAATCGGCACGATGGAAGTGATTTTGGTATCTCCTTTGAAACCTTTTAGGATCGTTATTGCAAAGACCATTCCCTATCTGGTGGTTTCTATGCTTAATATCATTAGTATTTTACTGATAAGTGTTTATGCACTGGAAGTTCCAATAACCGGTAGTTTATGGCTACTGATGGCGGAGAGTATCTTATTTACCATCACTTCCTTATCGGTAGGGATTCTGATTTCAAATACTGCAAAAACTCAGCAGACAGCGATGTTTACCGCAATGATGAGTTTGTTCCTTCCCACACTTTTGTTTAGTGGCTTTTTGTTTCCTGTTGAGAATATGCCCCTTCCTTTGCAGCTGATTTCTAACGTTGTGCCTTCCAGATGGTATTTTATTATTGTCAAGGCCGTGATGATAAAAGGGCTGGGCTTTGCTGCCATCTGGAAAGAAACCCTCATCCTAATTGGAATGACGGTAACCTTGTTGACCATCAGTATTTATAAATTTAAAATCAGGTTATGAGAACCTTAAAGTTTTTATTAAGAAAGGAATTGCTGCAGATATTCCGCGACCCTGCAATCTTTAGGATTTTGTTTATTATGCCTATGGTGCAGCTGCTGATCCTTCCACTTGCTGCAGATTATGAGGTTAAAAACATCAACTTAGGGGTAGTAGATCATGACCGTTCGGCTTATTCCAGGAAGTTGGTAGATAAGATCATTTCCTCCGGTTATTTCAGGCTTCGGGATTACAGTTCCACCTATGCACAGGGAATCAAGGCAATTGAGCAGGATAAAACGGATTTGCTGCTGGAAATTCCTGCGCAATTTGAACGCAGGCTGGTACAGGAAAATGAAGCGGAATTACTGGTTTCGGTGAATGCAATTAATGGTGTTAAAGCAGGTTTAGGAGCCGCTTATATGCAGGGGATCTTGCAGGATTATAACCAGTCAGTGAGGATGCAATGGATACAGGAGCTGAGGTACAACAGGCTGCCTGTTATACAGGTCGTTTCTGCGAACTGGTTTAACCCAAATATGAATTACCGGATGTTTATGGTGCCGGGAATTTTGGTGATGCTGGTCACAATGATAGGATCTTCCTTTGCTTCAAACAATATTGTGAGGGAAAAGGAGATGGGTACGATAGAGCAGATCAATGTGAGTCCTATCAAAAAAACGCAGTTTATTATTGGCAAGTTGGTTCCTTTCTGGATCCTGGCGATAACGGTATTGACGTTGGGTCTGATATTGGCGAGACTGGTATACGGGATCGTTCCGCTTGGACATTATGCGACAATCTATGTTTTTGCTACCGTTTACCTGATTGCCATTTTGGGTTTAGGGCTGCTGCTTTCTACTTATGCCCAGACGCAGCAGCAGTCCATGCTGGTTTCATTTTTTGTCACCATGATTTTTAACCTCCTCAGTGGACTGTACACGCCAATAGAAAGTATGCCGGCATGGGCGCAAATGATTACGCGGTTTAATCCGGTATCTTACTTTATAGAGGTGATGCGTATGGTTATGTTAAAAGGCAGCGGGCTTGTAGACATCAGGTACCATATCTTAGCGATGTTTGGCTTCGCTTTATTTTTTAATGGATGGGCTATTCTTAACTATAGAAAAAGGTCAGGATAACAGTGCTGTTAGTCATTGGTTTGGGTGATGGCAGTCACCTTTTTTTTAGCTTTTTATTTGAAACTTTAGGATGGCATATGGAATACCGGTCATTACACTTATTATGAGAAAGCCCTCAATTCAAAGTTTTTGGAGTTTAAGTCAGCCTGAGGCTTTGATTCAGGTATCTGGAAATTTGAATGGATTGGATTCAAAACAGGCCTCCTCTCGTTTGAAATTGTATGGGGCAAATACGTTGAAAGACAATCGCAGTAATGCTGGGATTTTATTGTTTTTGCTCCAGTTCAAAAGCCCGATCACCTTACTACTGATTGGGGCGGCGTTATTGTCGGCATTTTTAGGGGATATACCCGATACCCTGATCATTTTAATCATTGTGATGATCAGTAGTATCCTGGGTTTTTGGCAGGAGAGGGCTGCGACTAATGCTGTTCGGGAGTTGCTGAAAATGGTTCAGCTGAAGACTAAAGTCATTAGGGCGGGTAAGGAAGTCCTATTGCCTGTCGAGGCCATCGTGCCCGGGGATGTGGTGGTTTTAATTGCGGGAGATATTGTGCCGGGAGATGCTTTATTACTGGAATCTCAGGAGTTGTTTATAGATGAGGCTGCATTTACTGGTGAAACTTATCCGGTCGATAAAAAATGCGGCGTTTTACCGGCCACTACAGGGCTTGCAAAAAGGAGTAATGCTGTTTTTATGGGCTCACACGTCATTAGCGGTACCGCAAGGGCCTTGATCATCCATACTGGGGAACAAACAGAATTTGGTAAGATTTCCTTAAAACTGCAGTCCAAAATCCCAGAAACAGATTTTGAAAGGGGAATTCGCCGATTTGGTTACCTGCTGATGGAGCTTACGCTTTTGCTGGTATTCATTATTTTTGCTTCAAATGTTTTACTGCATAAGCCTGTTTTGGATTCATTCCTGTTTTCTCTGGCATTAGCTGTTGGCCTGACCCCACAGTTATTGCCGGCAATAGTGAGTGTAAATCTGGCTGCCGGAGCGAAGAGAATGGCTGGGCAGCAAGTCATCGTAAAACGATTGTCATCCATTGAAAATCTGGGCAGTATGAATATTTTATGTTCAGATAAAACAGGAACGATAACCGATGGAAAGGTAAACATGAAGGGTGCTTTGAATGCGAATGGTGATTCTAGTGAAAAAGTAATGCGTTATGCCTGGCTGAATGCGTCATTACAAAAGGGTTTTCACAATCCGATAGATGAAGCCATTTGTAGGAGTTACAAAGCTGAGAACAGCAATTTTAAGGTTCTATCTGAGGTGCCCTACGATTTTATTCGTAAAAGATTAACCATACAGGTGAGGTCAACTACAGAACTTCTTGTCATCTCTAAGGGGGCATTCAAGAGTATATTGTCTGTTTGTTCCCGTGTGGAATTACCGAATGGGGATCTGGCGGATATAGCGGGGCAGGAGAAAGCGCTGATGAATTTGTATGAAAAATTCAGTAATTCAGGTTTTCGTACACTTGGACTTGCGTATAAAGATGGAGTGGATTCTCCTAACTTCAGTCGGCTGGACGAAAAGGAGATGATATTTTTAGGATTCATCACGCTCTTCGATCCTCCTAAGGCTAATGTCGGGGCGATCATTACTGAACTTAACCAGCTTGGCGTAGCACTGAAGATCATCACTGGAGATAACTTGCTGGTGGCGAGGAGTCTCGCGCTGGAGGTTGGACTTCAGGATCCTGTGATGCTTACGGGGTCGGAAATTCATAAAATGAGCACTGCAGCCTTAGTACATCAAGCGGTGCTGACCAATATTTTTGCTGAGGTAGAACCGAATCAGAAGGAAAGAATTATAATGGCCTTGAAAAAGGCAGGGAATGTAGTCGGTTTTATAGGTGATGGGATCAATGATGCTCCGGCGCTGCATATTGCTGATGTAGGCATATCTGTGGATACGGCTGTAGATGTCGCAAAACAAGCTGCTGATATTGTTTTATTAAGTCATGGCTTAGATGTGCTGATCAAGGGAGTGCTGGAGGGCCGTATCACTTTTACAAACACGATGAAGTATATATTTATGGCTACCAGTGCAAATTTTGGAAATATGTTTAGCATGGCAGGTGCTTCTTTGTTCCTGCCTTTTTTGCCATTGTTACCCAAGCAAATTCTATTAACGAACCTGCTGACCGACTTCCCTGAGATGGCCATCGCCACAGATAGGGTAGATAAAGTTAATATTCAGAAAGTACAGCGCTGGGATTTGAGCTTTATCAAACGCTTCATGATTATCTTTGGATTGTTGAGTTCTGCATTTGACTTTTTGACATTTTATGTATTGCTCCATGTGTTGCAAGCGGATGAAAAGGTTTTTCAAACAGGGTGGTTTACAGAGTCAGTCATCTCTGCTACCATGATTGTACTGGTGGTTCGTACCCGGCTTCCTTTTTTTAAGAGTTTACCAGGTAAACTACTTACAGTAGCCACGGTTGGGATTTTGCTGGTGGTTCTGCTATTGCCGCTAACACCTGCCGTATATTGGTTTGGGTTTGTGCGTTTACCGCTTTCTTTTTATCCCTTCATCCTGGCTATAATTGCTGCTTATATCGTTGCTGCTGAGCTATTGAAACACTGGTTCTATAAAAAGATGATGAGGGCTTAAGGTATATATATTATGAGTAAATCGGAGATTATTTTTCTAGAAGGTCCACAGTCGAGATGGAAGGATTTATTATTTACCCTCAAGATCATGAGGGAATTTATCCGTGGATTTAGACAACTACATTTCATAGGGCCTTGTATTACGATCTTTGGCTCAGCGAGGTTTAAAGAAGGACATCCCTATTATGAGCTGACCAGAAAAGCGGCGGGAGAGATGGCGAAACTGGGTTTTACAATATTAACAGGAGGAGGGCCAGGCTTGATGGAAGCGGCAAACAGGGGTGCTAAAGATGTGAATGGCAGATCTGTGGGCTGCAATATTCAGCTCCCTATCGAACAAAAGCCAAATGTTTATTTGGACAAATGGGTTTATATTCATCATTTTTTTATCCGTAAAGTATTGCTGGTTAAGTATTCTTTTGCATTCGTGGTGATGCCTGGCGGTTATGGGACACTGGATGAATTCTTTGAGGCACTGACCCTAATACAAACTAAAAAGATTAACAATTTCCCAATTGTGATTTTTGGTAAGGTTTACCATGAGCAACTGCTGGAGCATATTGAACGCTTGCAAAAAGAGGGTACGGTGTCCCTTGCGGATACCGAGCTGTTCCTGGTGACAGATGATATTGGTCAGGCTGTTGATTTTATCAAAAAAAGAAGTATAGCACAATATGGATTACATCCGGAGAGAAAATCAAAACCATTCAAGTGGCTATTGGAAAGCCGCTAACACATCAAACCAGGACTTCTTTTTTAACGATTTGCAATGCTGTATTAAGGCTGTATTTTATGGGAATACCGGTTGGGATCTCTGTTTGTATGATTTCTTCGGGACTCAGGTTTTCAAGATACATCACCAATGCCCTCAAGCTATTGCCATGGGCTACAATCAGTACGGTCTTACCTAGGTTTAATTGCGCTGCAATTGTTGATTTGAAATAAGGGACCACTCTATTGTACGTATCCTTAAGACTTTCAGCGCCGGGTGCTGCGGTATTGAACGACCGACGCCAAATGGTGACTTGTGCTTCACCATATTTCAAGGCAGTTTCGCTTTTATTTAAACCTTCCAGGTTTCCGTAAGACCTTTCATTCAATGCTTTGTCTTTCAGTACCGGTATTGCTGTTGGTCCGATTTCCTTAAGGATAATATCTAAAGTATGCTGTGCCCGTTTTAAGTTGGATGTAAATGCAATATCAATGTGTTCATTTTTCAGCCTGATGCCAGCTAATGTGGCTTCCTGGATGCCTTTATCGCTGAGCTCAACATCTTGCCACCCAGTAAAGCGGTTTTCCTGGTTCCATATGGATTGTCCATGTCTTAGAATGATCAGAATGGGAGTATTTCCATTCGATTTAGCTGCTGTCATCGTCGTTTCTATAGCAAGGATGTAATTACTACTGACCTCATTTGTTGTTTGCCCGGATCACCAGCAAGGGCAGGAATAACCGTTTGGCTATTTTTTTTGCATAGCTGCCGGTAAATAATTCGTTTATAAAATTGTGGTGTTTATGGACAACCGTCAGTAAACCATGTGCGCCGTTTTTAGTGCATAATTCTTCCAAACCAGTTAATACTGAACCTTCATTGTTATATTGATAGGAAACCTTTTGGTAAGAACATTGCGCTTTGAGTTGCAGTACAAGATTTTGCAGCTGTTGCTGTAGCTTTTCCTCATTGTTTTTTTGATGATTGATATGCATCAGGATAATTTCAGCATCAATACAACGGATAAATTCTATCAGCTGACAGGCCGTTGAAAAGTCTTCAGGGTCTAAGTCTGTGGCAAAGCCAATCCAATTGATTTGACTGCTTTTTACTTGTGGTGGTATAAATAACAATGGTGCTGGGGAGGAGTCTATCAGATTGCTGGCATGGTTGCCAAAAAGTAAATACTTCAGTATACCAGGCGTGTGTGTGCCGGTCAGTATGAGGTCTATTTTTTTCTCGCTCAGCATCTTCCTGACAGTATCCGTTACGGTCCCAGTTTCACAAATGTAATGTACTGGAGGATGAAATCCAGCACTCAGGTCATTCTGCTCAACACTTTTTGTTAACGCTTCTAATTCCGCCCTATTTTCTGCTTCAATATTTTCAAAATTTTTAAGTGGCCACATGACAACTTCGTACTGCGTGATTTCAGCAGGTATATTTATGATGTTACAAATGATCAGCTCGGCCTCTAGCCGTTTTGCTATTTGATATCCGTAGTCAACGGCATGATTCGAGTTTGCTGTAAGATCAGTAAGACACAATATTGTTTTCATGATAGGAGATTTTTCAAATTGATACCCTGCATAGGGCAGATTTTAAAAGTTTCATTTCATTTCTGAGGGTTGGTCGCTGAGGACGGCTACAATCTGGCTGTACAGCACCATTTCTGATTTATTCCTCAATGCAAATGCTGAGGCTATGGCATAGCAGGTTTTGAGAATGAGTTTATTTATGGGCGGGGTAAATAGCCGTTGATGATTTCTTTTATAGATTTTAAAGTCGGAGATTACTTTTTTAATATTCCAGTCGTTTGCGCTAAGCCAGTCAAATGTGATTAAGATATAATAAACAAAATCTGTTCCATATTCGTCGAGTTTATCTTCAACGGAATGCCATTCCTTTTTAACTATATTTTTCAATTCATTTACTTCTTCTTCTCTGATGGTGCCGTCTATCGCTGCCATTGCATAAAACAGTTTTGAAAGCTGCTGATAGAAAATTCTTAGTTTGCGATTTGAGGTTTCCATATGCAAAGTAAACACTATTGGCGCTGGATTATGGTGATGAATATCATTTGTACACTTGACCGGTGTCAAGTGTACAATAGGAGATAGGTATTATCTTTATTGAGCATAAATTGAAAAGACCATGGAAGCAAAAAATAATATCACTACCCTTCATCATCTATTAGATTATGAAATTAGCAGATTCATCAGTGCCGAAGTTGAATTAAAAAGCAGTTTGGGAAAATGGACGAACCAAGCGGAGTCATTACAGCTAAAATCGGTATTACTAAAATACCATGATTTTATTGATCAGCACATTACGGGAATTGAAAATTTCATAGATAAAGAGCAAATCGGAATAATGGCTATCAGTAATCCAGTGATGCTCGCTTTGATAAATGATACGGATGAATGTCTTTCCTTTTGCAGCAATTCGGAGACCAAAGATGCATGTTTATTGGCCTGTGTGCAGGTAATTAATCATTATAAAATAGCGACTTATGGCACCGCATCAGCTCATGCGGGATTATTGGAATTGGCGGTAGATGCTGGGATATTTCATGAAGCGGAAATTAATGAAAAGCACATTGACGATCGGCTTTCTCAGTTGGCAAAATATGAAATCAATATGAAGGCAAAATCACCTATTTCCTTACCAGGATAATGGTGTTTCCAATTAGTTTTTTAGTGCTGCCAATCGGAGGGGGTCTATGATCATAATTTTATTGGAGTCTCTCATGATTAAGCCGTCTTTTTTGAAATCACTTAAAACCCGGCTAACGGTTTCTGTAGCCATTCCAGACATTGCAGCCAGGTTTTCCCTGGAGATGTCTATCCATTCCTTATGGCAGTTGATTTTTTTAGGATACAATCGGAGCAGCAATTGAGACATCCGTTTTCGTACTGAAAAATATGCAAATTCAATGAGTTGATCTTCATTTCTAAGGTTATTCATTGCGATGATTTCGATGAATTTTTTTGATAGATCAGAAAATCGATTGATCAAGGGATCCAGAATCTTTCGGGGAAATATATAGATCAGGGTCTCCTCTATGGTTTCAGCTGTTTCATGATATGCTTCTGCTGAAAAGTAGGAATTGATTCCAAAATACTGATTTTCCCTATAAATTCCGGTGACCAGCTCACGCCCGTCTGCTGTTGTTTTTATAGTTTTTACAGCGCCTTCGGCGATGAGGTATAGGGAATCTGCTAAGTCCTCCTCATAATAAAGGACCTGGCTTTTTTTAAAACGTCTAAGTCTGGATTCAGTGACTATTTTATTAAAAGCTTCAATTCCATTTTGGGTGTTTTCCAAATGAACGATTGGATCTTGCTGTTTTTTCTGCTCCGTAGCTTTTTTTAGTCTCATTTCAATAGTTTGCAGTATATCGATATCCTCAAAGGGTTGTATTAAATAATCATCAGCTCCTAAGGTCATGCCCTTCCTGATTTCCTTCGGGTCATTTTTAGAGGTTAGGAATATAAATAAAGGAATTTGGATCTGTTGTTTAATCAGTAGGAATGTCATATATCCATCAATATCCGATAGGGTAGTATTGCATAAAATGAGGTCAGGAAGGAATGCTAAGACTTGTTCAACGCCTTGTTTTCCATTAGCAGCTTCTTTAACTTCGTAATTGGCCATTTTTAACAGTGTTGCCATGCTGGCTCTTGACGCGCTCTCACTCTCAATTATGAGAATTCTATACATTTTCATGAGTGATCAATTAGGTGTACAATTTTTTGTTAACTTTTTGCTGGCATTGAAAAATTGTTTTGCTGGTTTGTTTAACGAATCTAGTTATAATATTTCTATGTTTGAAAGGCTTTGGTTGGATTTTGAAAATTGTATAATAATCGTAAAACAATTGTATAGCATCTGTATAACAATGTAAACTAAGTGTGAAGTTTATCCCTGTTAATTAAGCCTGGTCATGGTTTAAATTGGGAGCATGTTTGGCTTTTGAGAGTTTGCTATAGAGCAGCATTCCGACTGGAATTGGGAGCCAGAACGTAAGAAACCGGAATAACAAAGTAACAATTAGAGCGGCGTGTATAGGAATCCCTAATTTCGTGAGGAAATAGGTCATCGCACTTTCATAGGCGATTAATGCGCCTGGAGATATGGGGAGTGCGGCTATAATCTGGCTCAAGATAACTACAAATGATATTTTAGAGATAGGGAGATCTAAATGAAAGCCATGTAAAATGGAATATACGGTGCAGATATCCAGTAGGATAATTAAAACATGAATCAGCATGACGATTAACGAAGTTCTTTTGTGGTTTAATAAACTCCTGAACAGCCCTGGCTGGTCGTCTGGTAGGTACGGAATTTGATTCTTTTTTAAGTATTTCCTGAAAAATGGAAATTTAATGAGTTTCTTTTTCAGGAAACGGACTGAACTTTTGGTGCTTAGTAATATGATGAATACTCCAAGGCCTATAAAATAAAGGTAACCAACGATCACCGTATAGTTAATCAGGTGATTATTAATGGTAACATAGTTTAAATACCAGAGGTAAGAAATGCTCAGCATTAAAATAACCGCCAGGTAATAGCAGATGGTTTGAGTGAGGAGCAAGTTATAGACTTTCGATATGGCTACTTTACGTTTAACAAGTTGATTAAATAGGTATCCATTCCCACTTAATCCTCCAGTTGGCAAGGCTTGGTTTACGAATAGGGTGACCAAGGAAATTTCAAACAGGGTGGAGCGCAGGATCTTTCCTTCCCCATTCAGTAGAACAGATAGGATGATTGCATTAGCGGCATAAGTAAGCACTTGGAAGCCTAAGGCTAAGGCTAGCCAAAAAGGATTTATCTGAACAATAAGCGCACTAACATCATGAAATTTTCCAACATAACGGATTCCAAAATAAAATGCCGTAATGGCTATCAAATAGAATGTTATTCTTGGGAAACTGAAAAGTCTGGATTTTTTGTCCGTTGTCATTCCAATGTGTAATTGTTTGGATATCAATAGATAAATTTGGTGTTAATCTATCTTTTTTCTGTTGACAGCGCTCAATACTATAGGTGATCTTCATCATGAACGGTAATTGTTTCTTAATCACTGGAATCCGTGAGCCAGGTCATTTGTAATGTTTATAATAACCCTGAAATTTAGGAATTTAAACAGAAAAATATGGGAACCATAGTGGTCACTACTGATCAGTCAGCAAATTCGAGTGCTGCAATACGCTTTGCAATTTATTTGGCGAAGGAAAGAAAAGCATCCTTAGTTATCCTACATGTGTATCATGTATTGAAGCCATTGATATGGTCTGACAATGCTTATCAGGTGTATAAATTATCTTTACTCCAACAGATCAGGCATGAAACTACACTTTTTATAAAAAAAATCATCAAATCGATGAATTTGACTGAGGTAGATTTTCAATTGGTTTTAACAGCGCACAAAGATGTGACTGAAGGAATATTGCAATTCACTGCGGACTCTCCATGTGATTATCTCTGTATCAGTACCAGGGGGGCAGGAAAGGTAGCTAAACTATTTGGAACGCATACTTCTAAATTAATTTTGCATGCTAAGGTTCCTGTGATTTGTATCCCATCTGCTCATCGGAAAAAGGAATGCAGTTCGGTGCTATATGCTTCAGACATGACTGATTATAAGGCCGAGTTGTTAAAAGTGGTTGATTTTGCTAAGCCACTTCATGCAAAATTAATGCTGCTGCATCTGAATTATAAGAACGAAGCTACATTAGACAAAGACCTGATGGAGGCTAGTATTGAGAAGCAATTGAACTATGAAGTCGCTGTGATCAACAGTAAAAGAAATACACTGAATACGCTGATTCAGGATATCTGCATGGAAGCCAAGCGTTTGGATCCCTCAGTCATTGCATTTTTCACACACCAGTCGCGCTCGTTTTTAGAGAAAATTTTACTCCCTTCCAATGCCGCTGAGTATAGCTTTTATGGTCGTATTCCATTTATCTCCTACCGTGCTGAAAGTCATGACTAAGGATGATCATTGTCATTATTTAATTGATTGTAAGTTAGTTAGTTTGTGTGACTAAAAGATTCGCTTATGACACTGTTGAGGAATACCTGTTTTGCCATCAAGATTAAGCTATATTTTCTATTGGTGTTCTTGCTGCCACTGTGCACGCGAACAGCGGCCTCTGTGGTGAATTCAGCATCAGCGTTTAAGTCTCAGCTCAGTCAGGATAAAGCGGTTGCATCGGTCATCAGGAAAGTGCTCCAGTCAGGTCTGGAGACTAAGAAATTTCATTTTCCAAAATCCGTACTGCGGCTTTATAGTCGCTCAGAATTTCAACCGATATGGATCACACCTGAAAAGGACATACTCAAAACCTGGGAGGCTTTACTGATATTGGATTGTGTGTTGCAATTTGGGCTGAACCGCGCTGATTACCATCCCAATGACCTTTTGTATAGTACTATGCATGATATTCTAGAGAAACCATCGAAAGTGAACGCTGGTCAGAAAGCATGGTTTGATATGCTGCTAAGCGATGCATTGATTACTATCATGAACCATTTGCATTTTGGAAAACTTAATCCGGTTTTTACGCCTGCCAAATTAGATCAGGGGGAGGTGCAGGGCTTTTGTGCGGAAGATATTTTACTGGATGCGTTGAGACAGCCTGATTTTATGGCCGCCGTGCTCAATGTTCAGCCAAAACTTAGAGAATATGTATTGATGCAGGACTACATGAAACTGATAAAATGTCAGTATGCAGATGATTGTTATGAGACCCCGGAAGGTCTGGTTAGAAAGCTGGCCATTAATATGGAACGGCTTCGTTGGGAGGCCATTCAGGAAGCTACTTTTATTCAGGTAAATATTCCCTCCTATACGTTGAAATTACAGCTGCCGGATACCAGCTATTTATTTAAGGTCGTACTGGGCAGGCCTAGCAGCCCAACTCCTGTATTACATCGCTCAGTCAGCCGGTTTTCAACCGTGGTTCGGCCTGTTGCTGATCAGGTATATGGGGGCGTGTTTTTTAAATTTCAGAATACCTTTGGTATCTATATAAATGATGCTCTGGAACAGCAGCTTTTTGAAACTGAAATGCGGGCATTAAGCCCTGGCTATATACAGGTTCAGCAGGGCGAAAAGCTCGCTAAAATACTGCTCAATGTAGATGGACAAATGCAAAAGTACGATTTACTGCATCAGGCAATTGCTGATGCTCAGCAAAAGACATTTAACCTCAAAAGACCGATTCCATTAAAAATCACTTACCTAACCTGCGCAATTGATGAAAATGGTATTGTGGAGTATGATGACATCTATAAAATGGACAAAGCGCTGGAACTGGCTTTTTACGGCTGGGGCAATCTTCCGATGCAAAAGCAAAAAAAATATAAATAGGGGTATGATTCAACTTAACATTTAAATATAACGGACTATGAAAAAGATTATAATACCAACAGACTTCTCTGTACCAGCCGAAAATGCTGCGCGCTATGCTTTAGCATTAGCTAAGAAGTTGAAGGCGGATATTCTATTGTGTAATGCATTTAAAGTCCCTGCTGAAGCACCAATGGCATCACAAGTGGCTTGGCCATTGATGGATTATGCAGAGATCAAAGAAGAGGTTAACAGCGATTTGGACGTCATGGTTAAATCATTGACTGATCCATCATGCTCCCTTGAAGAAGAGGAATATTGTCCTAATTTAGACTATGAAAGTGGTGTTGGCAGTGTGAGTGAGGTAGTGGCTGAACTTGCTAAAAAGGAAAAGGCAGACCTGCTGGTGATGGGAATTGCCGGCGCTTCTGGCCTCACCCAATTTATTCTGGGGAGCAATAGTAAAGAAATGATTGAAAAGGCAACAGTGCCTTTATTGCTGGTACCCTATGAGGCAGAGTTTAAGAAGATTAGAAAAATTGCATTCGCAACAGATCTAAATCTCGAGGATTTGCAGGTTCTTGAATTTTTGCTGAGTCTGGCCTCACCCTTAAATGCGCATATTACGATTGTTCATATTACAAATAAGGAGGTCGACGCTCAGAGCAAGGTGCAGGAAAAAATAGATGCTTTTTTCAATAAAATAAAGCCCATTATCAAAAGTTCAGGCATAAAGTATGAATATGTTTGGAATATAGATGTTGATCATGGATTGCAATGGCTTGCTGGACAAGAGGATGTTGACCTGATAGCCATTGCTCATCGCGAGCACAATCTATTGGGGAAAATATTTAAGGGAAGCCATACTCAAAAGCTTTCAAGACATACAAAAATTCCATTATTGGTTTTCTCCCCGAAATATATGGAAATTTTAAAACCTGTATCCTGAAATCTTAATCAACTAAGCATATGAAAAATTTTCTCGCTGTTTTTGATGGCTACAAATTATGTAAAAGTACCTTCGATTACGCTGTTGCACTAGCAAAAAAATCTGACAGTTGTCTAACAGGTGTTTTTCTTGACGCTTTCTTTTATCACAATTATAACCTAAGAAAGGTGTTAAAAGATTCGTCTGATCCGGAAGCCGATATGAAAGTCCGGAATGAAAAGGATCAATTGCAAAGAGATGAGTCTGTATATCAGTTTCAAAGATTATGTGAGGAGGCACAAATTAAATATGAGATTCATCGGGATAACAGTATTGCAGTAGAAGAACTGCAGTATGAAAGTATGTTTGCTGACCTCATCATTGTAAACAAACACGAGAAATTTACAAGGATTGATGAAAAAAAACCATCTGGGTTTATTAAAGAGATTTTGGCAGATGTACAATGTCCGGTAGTTGTAGTTCCTGATCATTTTAAAATTCCCGAAAAAATAGTGTTGCTATATGATGGTAGTCCGTCTTCCATCTTTGCGATCAAAATGTTTAGTTATCTTTTTAAGGATTGGGGAGACCTTCCTGTCGACCTAGTTTCTGTGAATGAAGGAGATATAGAAGAGGGACAACTTCCCGGAAACATATTGATGGTTGATTTTATGAATCGATGTTTTCCAAATGTAAATTATAGCTTATTGAATGGAAATGTCGAAGAAAATATACTGGCTTACTTAAATGATTCTGGAAAAAATGACTTGGTTGTATTGGGTGCTTACAGAAGGAATAAATTCTCCAGATGGGTTAAACATAGTTTAGCAGACGTGTTAATGAACGGCTTGGATAAACCTTTGTTTATCGCACACCATTAATGCCGAATGCTGAACCCATTTAGATAGACGAAAAATCATTGGTTATATTTTATTATCCTATAAACGAACGTACCATGGAATATGTTAAAAAATTTAGTGAGATAGGCATGAAAGACATTGCTAAGGTGGGCGGAAAGAATGCTTCCTTGGGGGAGATGTTCACTAATTTAACGCCTAAAGGCATTTTAATACCAAAAGGTTTTGCAGTTACTGTGGAGGCTTATCAGTACTTTATTCGATGTAACCAACTGGAGGAAGCACTAGCTCAGCTCATGAAATCATTAGATAAAAGTGAATTCAAGAATTTGGAAGAGATAGGAGCAAAGGCCAGGGCACTGATGATGTCTGGCCGGATGACCAATGAGCTTGGTATGGCTATTCTAGGTGCTTATGATGCCATGTTCGATGAAGGGTCACAAGAAGTCGCTGTCCGCAGCAGTGCTACCGCTGAAGACCTTCCTGAGTCCAGTTTTGCTGGTCTCCATGAGTCCTATTTAAACATTAGGGGGAATTATGCGCTTCTTCATGCCGTTAAACAATGTTTTGCCTCATTGTACACGGACAGGGCGATTAAATACCGTGAGGATAAAGGATTTGAACATAGCAAAGTATTTCTTTCTGTTGGGATACAGGAAATGATCCGTTCAGACATTGGCTGTTCAGGCATTGGCTTTACCCTGGAGCCGGAATCTGGATTCAGGAACATTGTACATATTGCCGGGGTATGGGGACTAGGAGAAAACATTGTTCAGGGAACAGTGACTCCTGATGAGTTTCTGGTTTTTAAACCTAGTCTGGAGAAAGGGTTCCGGGCTGTGATACAAAAGAATTTGGGCAGTAAACATAAAACCATGGCTTACGCCGAATTGGATGACGATGTCAATTCTACGGTAAACAACGATACGCCAGCAGATTTACAAGATAAGTTTGTATTGGAGGATATAGAAATAGAAAAGCTGGCTAAATGGGCGCTGATTATTGAAGAACACTATCAAGTACCGATGGATTTTGAGTGGGCAAAGGATGGGATTGGTCATCAGCTATATATCATACAAGCGCGTCCTGAAACCGTCCATTCGCAGCGAAAAATCTTGCAGTTGAAGTCCTACCATTTGGAGCAAAAGGGTATAGAATTAACAAGAGGCGAAGCGATTGGCAGCAGGATTGTGAGTGGTCCGGCGAGAATTCTAACTTCTCCGAAGGAAGCTGGTAAGCTCAATCAAGGCGATATTTTAATTACAGATACGACAAGTCCAGATTGGGACCCAATATTGAAGAAAGTGGCGGGAATAGTTACGAATCGAGGGGGAAGAACCAGCCATGCTGCAATCATTGCCAGAGAGCTGGGGGCTGCTGCGATTGTGGGGACGACCAATGCAACCACGCAGATCTTAGATGGGGATTTAATTACATTGGACTGTTCTGCAGGTAAGACGGGTTTTGCCTATCAGGGGCAGTTAAGCTGGAAAGAAACTATTGTAAATATTGAAGATGTTGATCTTCCTGCGAGTCCTAAGGCGCAGCTGATCATTGCTGATCCTGAAAAGGCTTTTGAGCTGTCATTTTATCCCAATCATGGTGTTGGTTTACTGAGACTCGAATTTTTGATCAGCAATTGCGTTAAAATTCATCCTATGGCGCTGATTAAGCCGGATCAGGTCAGCGATGAAAAGGAAAGATTAGAAATTGAGGAACTCACAAGGTTATACGCTGACAAGGAAAGCTATTTTATAGATCAGCTTTCAAAGGGGGTTGCGACTATCGCTGCGGCTTTTTACCCGAAAGAAGTTATTGTTCGGATGAGTGATTTTAAATCCAATGAATATGCGGGATTGATCGGCGGACAATCGTTTGAGCCCAAGGAAGAAAATCCTATGCTTGGTTTCCGGGGAGCATCCAGATATCATCATGAGCGTTACCGGGAAGGTTTCCGATTGGAATGTGAGGCGATGAAGCTGGTCAGAAATGAAATTGGTCTGACCAATGTGAAGTTGATGATCCCATTTTGCCGTACTGTTCAGGAGGGGAAGAAAGTAATTGAATTGATGAAAGAATTTGGGCTGAAACAAGGAGACAATGGGCTTGAAATTTTTGTGATGGCAGAAATACCTAGTAACATCATACTGGCGGAAGAATTTGCGGAGGTATTCGACGGTTTCTCTATTGGTTCAAATGACCTTACACAGCTGACTTTAGGCATCGACCGTGATTCGGCACTGGTGGCTGATTTATTTGATGAGGAAAATGCCGCCAGCAAATTTCTGATTGTTCAAATGATCCGGAAAGCTAAATTATTGAATAAGAAAGTCGGACTTTGCGGGCAAGCTCCCAGTGATTCGGAGTCTTTTACCCATTTGTTGGTCGAAAATGGAATCAGTAGCATCGCATTTAATGCGGATGCCTTGATCAAGGGGATTGCGACGATTAATAAAGCGCTAAAACAAGAAGTCAGTTCTTCATTTTAATCATTTTACTCATATTTATCAACACCAGTTGGTTGCCATTTTTCTCAATAAGACCCTCCTCTTTAAAATCGGTCAGGGTTCTGCTTACGGTTTCTATGGCCACTCCAGCCAGTTCAGCCAGTTCTTCTCTGGAGATCTGAATGCTGGAGGGAATAGGTGATTTCTTACTCAGGCGAAGTAAAGCCTGGGCAATGCGTTTGCGGACTGAGAGGTAGGCCAGCTCTAATAGCTGTTCTTCTTTTTCCTGAATTTCATTGGACAATATTTTAATAAACTGATAGCTTACTTCAGGGTATTTGTTAATGAGTTCGATAATAAGTTCCTTAGGCAGGAAGTATAAAGAGGTATCTTCTGTAGCCTCAGCAGATTCTGTGAAAACTTCATCCAGTAAAAGTGCATCTAAACCAATATAATCATTTGCCTTGTATAGGCCAGTAATCAGTTGTCGTCCGTCTAATACTTTTTTTACCGTTTTTAGCTGGCCTTCAGCAATGAGATATAGGCCTTGGGGAAGGTCTCCATCATAATAAAGCACCTGTTTTTTCTTGATGTGACGTATTTTCCGGTTCAGGATTAGCTCCTTAAGCGCTTTCATTCCATTTCCTTCAGTCATATTCAGCAGGTCATGATTTTGAAAGGTATTGGTATAAAAGGTTTTTTGTCGCTGAGATTTGTTGATTCTTGTTTCAATGGCATTTAGCAATTCCATATCACTGAATGGTTTTGTCAGGTAATCATCAGCCCCCATTTCCATTGCTTTTCTATAGTCGATCCTATCCGTTTTAGCCGTTAAAAAAATAAACGGGATTTCAGCGGTATCCTTGTTTTTCTTTAATAAATACAATACCCCATAGCCATCTAGTTCAGGCATCATGATGTCACACATGATCAGATCTGGATGATGTCGTGTGGCCAGCTCCACACCGAATTTTCCATTGTCAGATTGAAATACTTTATAGCCTGAAAGCTCGAGGATTTCACTGCAGCTTTCAAGAATGTCACTATTGTCTTCAATAATTAGTAGAGTTTTCATGTCTAAGAATTAACACAATTATTTAACTGTCTATAAATAGGGTGGTTAGAGATTAAAACTTATTAAGTTAACAGTTAATTTGCTCATTTGTTTTAAAGTCTTCATTAAGCTTTACCCAGAAACTTAATGGTTTTTATCTGCAACTATTATTGTAAATTTAATCGAGTAAAATTGTAATCAATGGAATCAGAAAAAATACAGGGATTGACTTCAGAAGAAGTGATGGCTGCAAGAAATGTGTATGGAAGTAATTCATTTAACCATCAACAGCAGAATGGATTTTTAGATGTTTTGAAAGGCTTGTTGAAAGAACCAATGGTCATTTTACTCTTTGTAGCATCAGCGATTTATTTTGTGAATGGAAGTGTGGGGGATGGTGTTTTCCTGGCCATTGCCATTGTGCTCATATCAGTGATTTCCTTGTATCAGGATTCGAGGAGTAGAAATGCGTTGGCGCAACTTAAAAAGTTAACTGAGCCGGATTGCAAAGTGATCAGAAATGGAGTAACTATTCAGGTTAAATCAGAAGAACTGGTGTTTGGCGATTATATGGTGGTTGAGGAGGGGACGTTTATAGCTGCAGATGGCGAAATTGTACAATCCAATGATTTTTCTGTGAATGAGTCGATACTCACCGGCGAATCGATGTCCGTTTATAAGGATCGGAGCCTGGCTGATCATCAGGTTTATTCGGGTACTACAGTGTCCAGTGGATTAGCGATTGTTAAGGTAACCGCAATTGGAAATGAAACGAAATTGGGTAAAATTGCCGAAAGTCTGGAACAGATTAAAGAAGAGAAAACACCACTGGAAATACAGATCAGTAATTTTGTAAAAAAAATGGTTTTTGCTGGTGCTGTTATTTTTGCAATAGTCTGGGCTATAAATTATTATAATTCCGGAAATGGTTTAGATAGCTTGATGAAGGCCCTTACCATTGCCATGAGTGTTTTACCGGAGGAGATTCCAGTTGCTTTTACCACTTTTATGGCCTTGGGGGCCTGGAGATTAATGAAAATGGGGATTGTGGTGAAGCAAATGAAAACCGTGGAAACATTGGGTAGCGCTACTGTGATCTGTACAGATAAGACTGGAACCATTACAGAAAATAAGATGAGCCTGGCAGGGCTATATACCATTGAAGATGGAAAGATTTCAAAGCTAGAAAATGAACTTAGTCTGGCCGAGAAGATGCTGGTTAGGACGGCGATGTGGGCTAGTGAGCCGATTCCCTTTGATCCTATGGAGATTGCCTTACATGAGGCTTATTCAACAATTACGCCATTGGATGAAAGGCCACAATATAAAATGAGACATGAATACCCCTTAGGTGGAAAGCCGCCGATGATGACACATATTTTTCAAAACCAGCAGGGGGATCGTGTGGTGGCTGCAAAAGGAGCTCCTGAAGCATTGCTGCGTGTTTCTGATTTGGATGAAGATCAAAAAAGGAGTGTTGAAACAGCGGTAAAGGAACTAGCCGATCAAGGTTATCGCATCTTGGGCGTCGGTGAAGCGATATTTACAACCGATAATTTCCCGAAGAAACAACAGGATTTTGACTTTAGCTTTAAAGGACTGGTTGCTTTTTATGATCCGCCTAAGAAAAATATTTCTGCTGTTTTTGAGAGCTTTTATACTGCGGGAATTAAGGTGAAAATTGTAACGGGTGATAATGCGCTGACTACCTGCGCGATTGCCCGTCAGGTTGGTTTTCGGGGTGCTGAAAATAGCATTAGCGGTGATGAACTGATGCGACTGACGGATTCTGAATTGAAACAAAGGGTAACTGACACTTCCATTTTTACAAGGATGTTTCCTGAAGCCAAGCTTAAGATCATTAATGCACTTAAGGGAAACAATGAAATTGTAGCCATGACAGGTGATGGAGTCAATGATGGGCCTGCACTTAAGGCCGCTCATATTGGCATTGCGATGGGAAAAAAGGGGACAGAAATTGCTAAACAGGCAGCCTCACTAGTGCTGGTTGCCGATGATCTGGAAAAAATGGTCATTGCAGTTGGGATGGGCAGACGGATTTATGCAAATCTTAAAAAGGCAATACAGTACATCATCTCTATTCATATCCCTATTATTCTTACGGTGTTTATCCCACTAGCGCTGGGCTGGATTTATCCGAATATCTTTTCCCCCGTACATATCATTTTTCTGGAATTGATTATGGGGCCAACCTGTTCCATTATTTATGAAAATGAACCGATGGAGAAAAACACCATGTTACAAAAGCCCAGACCGTTCACTAGCACCTTTTTTAATGCTAAGGAATTGATGACGAGTGTTGTACAAGGAGTGATGATCACCGTTGGTACCTTGTTGACTTACCAATATGCAGTTTTCCATGATTTAGGTGAAAACACTACAAGGACTATGGTTTTTACGGTTCTGATTTCCGCCAATATATTTTTAACCTTAATCAATCGTTCCTTCTATTACAGTATCCTGGCGACGTTGAAATATAAAAACAATTTGGTTCTAGGAATTATTTTGCTCACTATTGCTATTTGTGGACTGTTAATTTATAATGGATTCTTATCTGCTTTTTTTGAATTCCAATCTCTTTCTATGGCTCAGTTGGGCGTAAGTACAGGCATGGGATTTCTCAGTGTCATTTGGTATGAGCTGATGAAATGGAGAAAGAGAAAAACGGTTTAAGGTACTGCCACAGTCTCGCTCCAGCGGTCCATAATGTTTATGGTATGGCTGGTTATTTCTTCCAGTGCTTCTTTTGTTAAAAATGCCTGGTGCGGACTTATCAGTACATTTGGGTAACTCAATAATTCTGAGAACAATGGGTCTCTGATTTCGTCGACTTCATGATCTTCAAAAAACAAACCTTTCTCATATTCATAAACATCTAAACCTAAGTAGCCAATTTTTTTGCTTTTTAAAGCAGCTAAAGCAGCTGTTGTTTTAATGAGATCACCACGGGCTGTATTGATGATCATCACCCCATCTTTCATTAATCGTAAGGTATCCTCATTAATCATGTGTGTGGTCGCTGGGGTTAGTGGAGTATGTAGCGAAATGACGTCCGACTCCCGTAATAAGGTATCAAGAGCTACTATTTCAACATGCTTTATTTTTTGTGGCTTGATGTCATAACCCAGCACTTTACAACCCAATCCATTGAATATAGCAGCAGTAGCAGTACCAATATGTCCGAGGCCTATGAGTCCAATAGTTTTTCCGAAGAAGTTGAAACCTGTTAGGTGATCCAGACAAAAGTTAAACTCCCGGCATTGCTGATCTGCCTGAATTAAATGGCGGCTTAGCGCTAAGGCGAGTGCTAGCGTGTGTTCAGCAATTGCCTCTGGTGAATAGGCCGGTATATTGGCCACTTGAATTCCAAGTTTCTTTGCTGCTTCGATATCAATGTGGTCAGTCCCCACTGATCGGGTAAGAATGTATTGAATACCAAGGCCTGATAGTTTATGGATAATAGGAGCGGTGACCTCATCATTTGTGAAAACAATTACTGCTTGATTTCCTTTTGCAAAACAGGCAGTTTCCGCTTTTAATGCATCGGAAATTAAGGTGATGTCATGCTTGTTATCATTTGCTTTGATCAGCAGATCTTTCTCAACTGCTTTTGTGCTATAACATATTGCTTTCATTTGATTATAGATTTAAGTTGTGAGTTCTTTACAATTTGATCGTATAAATTCCTTACATCGTTTATATGACAGAGTTCGGTTCCTTGGTTCATTGTCGCTGCAGTTCCACAGGCTACACCATATTTTGCAGATTCAATCAAGCTGTTGTTGTTCGAAAGGCTGAGGGTAATACCCGCCAGCATACTATCCCCGGCACCAACAGTACTTTGGACGGCTACTTTAGGAGCTGTGATCCTGTAAGCCCCATCAACCGTGGTCAGTATCGCTCCTTCAGATCCAAGGGAAGTGACCACGGCTTCGCACTGATATTGGCTGATGATTTCTTTTGACGCTTGTTCGACTTGATCAATGCTGAGCTGCGTTGCACCAACGAGCATTGCTAGTTCTTTCAGATTTGGTTTAATCAGAAAGGTGCCATTTGTGACTGCATATTTTAATGCTGCGCCGGAGGTATCAACGATCAGTCTTGCCTTTTTGAATTGAGCAATTTTGGACAGACTGTCAAAAACATCTAGTGGTATTCCTATCGGAAGACTGCCACTTACCACGATATATTTTACATCTGGAATTTTGGATAAGGCCTTAATGCAATTTTTCCACTCCTTCTCTGCAACAGGATCTCCGGGCATTCCAAAGCGAAACTGCTGATTGCTGGCGATCTCTTTTACGACCAGATTTTCTCTTGTCAGGCCCTCAGTTTTAATAGAAATAATATCAATTTCTTCTTTTAGCAGTAATTCAGTAAATGTCCTTCCGGTATAGCCCCCGGATAAGTAAATTGCTGTGGCATTTCCTCCAAGCCGTTTGATCGCTCTTGCTACATTAATTCCACCCCCACCAGGCTCATAGGTAGGGGCACTGCAGTTTAATTTTTTCTCAGGAATCAGTAGAGGTACGGTTGTACTTTTATCAATAGCCGGGTTAAAAGTTATCGTGACTATAGTTGCCATGTGTTGAAATTTTAGTGCGTTTAAACTCGCTATCCGTAAATATCTTCATTATGCAGTAAAATAACTATGAGGCTATGCATACCATTTCGTGTTTTTGGTCACTACCTAAGGTGCTGAAAGTCATTGTTTTTGTAGAGAAGTAGCATCATCTTTATGCGGTCTAATCAATGGTATTATGAATGAAGTCATTTTACAATCCCTGGGTGCTGCTGAGACAGTAACCGGATCAAAACATTTGTTGAAAACTCCAGAACTCAATATTCTTATTGATTGTGGTTTGTTTCAGGGAATTAAATCGCTGCGGGAACAAAACTGGCAGTCATTGCCTATTCCGGCTGCTGAAATTGATCTGATTATTTTAACACATGCCCATCTGGACCATTGCGGGTATATCCCTTTGTTAGTAAAAATGGGGTTTAAGGGAAAGATTTATATGACTAAACCAACAGCTGAACTTTCGGAGCTCATTTTAATGGACAGTGCAAAACTACAAGAGGAAGATGCTGATCATGCAAATAAACACCGATATACTAAGCATCATCCAGCTAAGCCACTTTATACTACCGAAGACGCCATCGCGTCCTTTAAGCATTTTAAACCCGTTGAATGCGATGCTTTTATCCCGCTTAGTGACCATATCCATTTCCGTTTCAAAACCTGTGGGCATATATTAGGAGCTTGCTCTATTGAATTGACCTGTTTTGAAAAAATAATTATCTTTTCGGGGGATATCGGGAGACCTCACAGCGCAATTTTGCCTGCTCCGGATTATTTTACATCAGCGGATTATGTCATTATGGAATCCACATATGGAGATCGGCTCCATGGCGATCAAAATCCTTACGATGAGCTCGCAGAGCTGATTCATAAAACTATCGCCAGAAAGGGAAATGTACTTATTCCCAGTTTTGCAGTAGGGCGTGCGCAGGAATTGATTTATATGTTAAATCAATTAAAAAGACAAAGGAAGATACCTTTAGACCTTCCCATTATTTTGGATAGTCCAATGGCTGCTGCTGCGACCCTTATTTCCCTGCATTATGCGGATGATTTCCTGAGCATCAGCAAGGAGGAGTTTCTGGAATTGAATAACCAGATTACGATTAACCAGGATTACATCAACACGATGGGTTACATTAAAGATAAGCGAAGTAAAATTATTATTGCAGCCAGTGGGATGCTGACAGGTGGAAGAGTGCTGGAATATTTAAAGCATTATGTTGGGGATAGCCGAAATACAGTGCTGATTATTGGCTTTCAGGCAGAGGGTACCAGAGGCCGTGCCTTGCTCAACAAAACACATGAAGTGAAAATTCATGGTAAGTATTATGTAGTTGAGGCTGGGGTTATAGAAATTGAGGGGTTATCTGCTCATGCTGACCAGAGGGAACTGATGAACTGGATCAGGAAATTTGAAAAGCCTCCAAAACAAATATTGCTGGTTCATGGAGAACCCTGCGCACAGGAAGCATTGCGTGTTAAAATCCAAACAGAATTAAACCTTCCTGTGAAGATCATGAAACAGCATCAGGATACGCTACTTTTTACGGTATAAAGCAAGGTCATTCTAAATTGTACTGCCCATCAAAGGGATGGAAGGGAATCCTAATTTTAGGCAATATCAATTTTTTGTTCCAGGTACACATCCTGTACCGCATGAAGTAGTGCTACACCTTCATGAAATGGTTTTTGAAACGATTTTCTTCCAGTGATGAGGCCCATTCCACCTGCGCGTTTATTGATAACGGCGGTTCTAAGGGCTTCTTTTAGATCATCTTTGCCTGTAGAGGCGCCACCTGAATTGATCAGTCCAGCTCTACCCATAAAGCAGTTCATCACTTGGTACCGGCACAGATCTATCGGGTGTACTGTGGTCAGCTGAGTATACATTTCTTCTGTGTATTTTCCATATTTCGTTCCATATCGGCATAGCGCTTTGTAACCGCCATTGAGCTCGGGTAATTTCTGTTTGATCAGGTCTGCCTGTATGGTTACACCCAGATAATTTGCCTGACCGGTTAGGTCTGCAGCGGTATGGTAATCAATGTCATCCTGAACAAAATGATCGTTTCGGAGGTAACACCACAATACGGTGGCCATGCCAAGTTGATGTGCCTGTTCAAAAGCCTGGGAAACGGCTATAAGCTGTTCATTTGATGCTGAAGATCCAAAATATATGGTTGCTCCAACTGCAGCAGCACCTGAATTCCATGCATTTTTTACAGAAGTAAACATCACTTGATCGTACTTGTTTGGATAGGTCAACAGCTCATTATGGTTAAGTTTTATAATGAAGGGGATTTTGTGCGCGTATTTTCTTGCCACCGCGGCCAGTCCCCCAATAGTGCTGGCAACCGCATTGCAGCCGCCTTCAATGGCCAGACGAACAATGTTTTCAGGATCAAAATAAATAGGATTTGAGCTGAACGATGCACCGGCACTATGTTCAACTCCCTGATCAACGGGTAAAATAGAAAGATAGCCTGTTCCGGAAAGTCTTCCGGAATTGTAAATGCTATTCAGACTCCGCAATGTTTGGATATTCCTGGTAGAGTTGATATAAATCCGATCTATAAAGTCAGCACCAGGTAAATGAAGGTTTGCTTTTGTTATCGTTTCGCATCGGTGTGAAAAAAGATTTTCGTTTTCCCCAATCAGCGCTGTTATTTGATGGTAGTTCATGATCAATGGATTCGTACTCAAATCTCTATGATAGATTACAAATAAAAAATGATGGTGATCATTGAACCTGGTGATTCAAGACATTCGGGCTTTATTTTTCAGCAATTCATTCGCATTATGATACTCATCGTTTAAACCTTTGTAGTTTGCTTTTCATAGTGTTGATTGTCATTTGTTTGGGTGATGTTTATCATGCGCTTTTCAGTTTGTTTTTCGAATCTTTGTTGGGTACGGCACAAACAAATCATTAATTATATTTGGGAAGGCTGATCCTAAAGAAATAAACCTTATGGTACAGACAAATGGTAGTATTCTTGCCCTTAATATGGGGACCTCCAGTTTCAAATTTAAGCTATTTGATGCCCTAACCAAGAAAATGCAGTGTTCTGGAATGGCTAAATTTTCTGGAGGGAAATTTTTATCATGGTCTGTCAAAGACTTTGCAGGTGAAACCATAGACCATTGGGTTTTAAATCAACAGGATAGAGAAGGTGTTGTTGCCGAATTTATTAAATGGCTTAAGTTTCACGAACTTGAGTTTCCCTTAGTAGGGATTGGCCATCGGGTTACTCAGGGTGGTCCGATACATTTTAAACCCACGTTGATCACTGAAGAGTTACTTTCTGATTTGCAGAAATATAGCTATTTAGCTCCAAATCATTTGCCAGAAGAGATTGAACTCATTAACGAATTTGACGCCGCTTTTGTGGGCGTAAAACAGGTCGCTTGTTTTGATACTTATTTTCATCAGGATATGCCCCCAAACGCCAGATATTATCCGCTAGATGAAAAATATAAGGAATTAGGATTGATCCGATATGGGTTTCATGGTCTTTCTTATGAATTTATTATGGAAAAATTAATAGAGCAAATTCTCCATCCGGCGCGGGAAAAGATCATCATTGCCCATTTAGATATTGAAGCAAGTATGGTGGCTGTAAAAAAAGGGATCAGCATAGATACTACTATGATTTTGAGTCCGGCAGGAGGATTGGTAATGAGTACTAGTTCTGGTGATCTTGACCCTGGTGTTATTTTAGCATTAATGAAAGTGTACGGTTTCGATTTAAGTCAATTAGACGAGTTGCTCAGTAAGTCTGATGTTATGCTACCAATAAGGGAAATAGGGGATGTACAGGAGTTGCTGGCTCAGGAAAAAAGCAATCCGAAAACTAAAGAAGCGCTTAACTTATTCTGTTATCAGGCAAAGAAGGCTATTGGTGCACTGGCTGCGGCTATGGGCGGGTTGGATACCCTTGTTTTTACTGGCAGTATAGGATCATATTCTTCTGAAATCAGGGCACGAATTTGCCAAGATTTGAATTTTTTGGGAATTATTCTTGATCAGAAAGTCAATTCAGATCATGCGGAAATTATCTCTGCAGAAAAAAGTTGGGTAACTGTATGCGTATTTGAAAGTGATGAAGAACAAATTATTGCTCAGCATACCCATAACCTTTTAAATCTTGGTATTTAACCAGAGGGCTATCTTAACGCAGGGGGAAATGCAGAAAATGCAGAGCTGATCATCTGACCGGCTGATAGATTCTATGGTTTCCCATCTTAGAGAATACAATCTGCCAGAGTTGATTCTTTTTTGCCTGAAAAGATGCAGTGCTGCAGCACAGGTAATAATTCCACATCCGATAAAAGGTATTCCCATATTTGGCGCTCAGGCTTGGCCATGCCTGCTTGAATCGCTTCCGCCACTCCCTCAATGTTTGTTCATAATCGTTTCCGAAACTATGCCAGTCTTCCATCACAAAATGACCTTCTGCTGCTTTGGTGATCTGTTGCATAGAAGGCATCATACCGTTCGGAAAGATATACCTGTCGATCCAGGGATCAGTATGTTTCATAGAGGTATTGGATCCAATTCCATGCAGCAGGAAAATACCGTCGTTTTTCAATACCCGGTCAACCGTCTGCATATAAAGGGAATAATTCTTATAGCCGACATGCTCTACCATGCCTACAGATACCACCCGGTCATACCGACCTGTTAAATCACGATAATCTTGTAGCTCAATTGTCACGGGTAAATGAGCATAACGTTTTCTGGCCAGTTTTGCCTGTTCTTCTGATAAAGTTATACCCAGTACTTCCACGCCATATTTTTCGGCAGCATAGCCCGCCAGGCCCCCCCAGCCACAGCCAATGTCCAGCAATCGTTGACCGGCTTCCAAATGCAGTTTTCTGCAGATCAGGTCCAGCTTCTTCTCCTGTGCCTCTTCCAGTGTTTTGGCACCCTGCCAGTAGGCGCAGGAGTAGATCATCCGGTCGTCTAGCATCGCCTCAAATAGGTCGTTACCCAGGTCGTAATGCCTATGAATATCCCGGCTCACCTGTTGAACGGATTGTCTATTGAAAAGATAGGCCTTGATGCGGTATAAAACCATTTTTAAATTGTACTTGGCCTGATTTTCCAGGTCGGCTGTGAGTAGCTTATATAATGTTATGTCTGGAGACACTGAATCCCAAAATCCAGCCATATAAGTTTCACCCAGACCGAGGGAGCCCTGCCTGAACACGGAGGGATAGAATCGGGGATCACTTACCACGATATCCCAGGAATTCACTCCATTGACTTGGATGCCCGCTTTGCTCAATAAATCACAAACCACTTCCTGTTCATAATTAGAGGAAAACGAACCAGATGTTGAAAATAACTGTTTATCGCTGCTCATTTTATTGCTGCTTTGGAGGTCAAATAACGTGAAAATTTGAGCATAGGAGAATGACAGTTGTCATCGGTAGCATTGATTGCCATCATAGGTTTCTTAGCTAACAATCTGTTATTTTGAAAACAGTAAATTAATTCAAACGCCATGAAACAAGTAATCACCAATGACGTGTCAGTAAATCCAATAATGCATGTGATTTATGAACGAAGATCGGTAAGGAAGTATCTTCCTGATATGGTAGACGATGATATTATTGAAAAAATAATAGATGCAGGTCGGATGGCTCCATCGGCCATGAACGGGCAACCATGGAAATTCTATATTGTAACACATAAAGATACGATCGCTTCTTTTTCTAAAGAAATAGCAAAAATTGCCTCTAAGGTGATCCTGAAAACTGCGATAAAACATCCGATTGAAACCATCAAAACGCTTTTGCATTTTTCATCCAGCCCGCTTGATATGAACAGCGAGCACGCCATATTTCATGATGCTCCCATTGTTGTCTTTATCACTGGCCCCAGAAATAGTGAATGGGCTAGACTAGATATCGGCATGTGTGCACAAAACATGATGCTGGCAGCTAAATCACTTGGCTTAGATAGTTGTCCGGTTGGGTTGGCAAAATACATCGAAAAAACCCCTGTTTTTTATAAATTGGAGGTTCCTACTGCCGAAGAGGTTCATTTAGCGATTATAATTGGGTATGGGAATGAAAAACCTAAACCACAATCCCGGATAAAAAATAATACACTTTTTGTTGACCGGATGGAGTGCTGCTAGATATCAGTCCTTAAATCATCATTGTGATGAGCATCAAGAAACTTGATGATAGCCGTCATCTAAAAAACTTAAATAACACAGAAATTTAAGTAAAAATAAAATCTTTATTAAAAAACAGTTATATAAATATATTGATGTGCGTCATAAATAGATATGGTGATGACAAGTAACGAGGAATTCCTTAGTGAAACAGGAGGTATTTCAAGATTTGCATTCAGACTCTTTACAACGAGGTTATTTCCTGGCTTCGAAATTAAGGAATTTTTGCTGCAGTGCTTTTTTATTGGATATAAATCTCTTCCCCTAGTTGGTTTAACTGGTTTCATCATGGGGCTGGTGCTTACTATGCAATTGAGACCTTCATTAATTGTTTATGGAGTTGAAGCTCAGTTGCCGGTAATGGTTGGAATCGCAATCATTCGGGAGATTGGCCCGGTGATTACCGCATTAATTTTTGCTGGAAAGATTGGAAGCAGCATAGGTGCAGAGCTGGGATCAATGAAGGTTACAGAGCAGATAGATGCTATGGAAGTAAGTGGAATCAATCCTTTTAAATATTTGGTGGTTACGCGGGTACTTTCTTCCACACTGATGCTGCCTGTACTGACTGTAATCGGTGATGCTATAGCACTAATAGGTTCTTATATCGGCGTAAATATTAATGGAGTTACAAGTTTTAGCCTCTTTTTTTCACAGGTTATTGACGGACTAGATTTTAGTGATTTAGTTCCGGCACTCATTAAAACTTTTTTTTTCGGATTTGCAGTTGGCATTGTTGGATGCTATAAAGGTTACCATTCTAATAAAGGAACCAGGGGAGTGGGAAATGCAGCCAATTCTGCTGTAGTATTGTCTTCGGTGTTAATTTTTATTATAGATCTTTTAACGGTACAGATTACAGATTTGATTAGTTAAACTCATATGATGGACTCAAATACAGATAGCGATATAAAAGTAAGGCAGCCAGTAATTGTTGTAAGACATTTGTATAAGAAATTTGGTGAGCATATTGTCCTTAATGATTTCAGCCTTGATGTAGCTAAAGGTGAAAATATGGTTGTTCTAGGTAAATCAGGTTCAGGAAAATCAGTCCTTGTAAAGTGTATTGTTGGTCTGATAAAGCCTGATAGCGGGAGTGTTACTGTATTAGGGGAAAATATTGAAGAACTAAAAGAATCTGAATTGGACAAATTAAGGATAAAATTGGGGTTTCTTTTTCAGAGTAATGCATTGTTCGATAGTATGTCTATACGTGATAATCTGGAGTTTACTGTACTGAGACACTGCAAGGGGATAAGTCAGCTTTTGTTGGATGAAATGGTAGCAGAAGTGCTTCATAATGTTGGCTTGGCAGACACTGCTGAAATGATGCCCGTAGAGCTCTCTGGTGGAATGGCCAAGCGTATTGCTTTGGCGAGGGCGCTGATTTTGAAACCAGAGATTATTTTTTATGACGAACCCACCGCAGGATTGGATCCTGTAACCGCAAGGGAAATAGATGATTTGATTTTAAAGATGCAAAAGAAGTATCACACCTCATCAGTTATTATATCGCACGATATGAACTGTGTAAAGTATACAGCCGATCGGATCGCTTTATTGTTAGATGGAAAATGTTATGTTCAGGGGAGTTATTTTGAGCTAAGTGAGTCAAAAGACGAAAAAATAAGCCAATTTTTCAAAGATCAGATATGAAAAACCAGACCGGAAATAATATAAGATTGGGTGCTTTTGTCTTAGCTGCACTTATCCTGACCATTATTGGATTTTATATGATTGGTAAAAACAGAAGTCTTTTTGGGGCAAGTTTTGTACTCAAAGCACGTTTCTCCAATTTAAATGGCTTGACCAAAGGAAATAATGTATGGTATGCAGGTATTCAGGCCGGAACTGTGAAAGGCTTCAAGATTTTAAATGATAGTACTATTGAAGTCTCAATGCTGATTGATCAGGATCTAAAACCATATATTCGTAAAAATGCGATAGTATCGATTGGTACTGAGGGATTGATGGGGAATAAAATAATGCAGATCATGCCCGGTAGTGGAAATTTACAAACAGTAGCAGATGGTGATTTCATAAGTGCAAAAAAGGGAGTTGTAATAGACGAAATGTTTCAAACACTGTCGGTCACCAATGCGAATATATTACAGATTTCGGAAGGACTAAAATCATCAGTTTTGCGACTTAATGAAAGCAAAATTTGGGAGGTGTTAACTGATAGAGAAATCTCAGTAAAATTAAAATCAACTTTATCAAATCTCAATCAGGCCAGTATCAAAGTTAATGAGGTTGCAGGCAGTGTTAATGATATGGTTACCCTAGCTAGACAAGGAAAGGGGACCGCAGGTATGCTTTTAATGGATACGACTTTTGCATCCGGTTTGAATAATGTGTTAAGGAAACTTAAAGCGGTCAGCGATAATGCTGAGGAACTAACCAGTCAGCTAAATCGTTCCGGACTGGTTAATGGATTACTTAAGGATACTGTAATGCTTAAAAAACTGGATGCCAGTTTAACTAATATCGAAGAAGGTACTGCGGGATTTAACCAAAATATGGAGGCTTTAAAGCATAATTTTTTATTTAGAGGGTACTTTAAAAAACAGGAAAAATTAAAGCAAAAGCAATTGATGAACCCCATGTAAGAATTAAATATTTTAACGGTTATTTGTTCTATTTAATTATGATGTCCATTTAGTGTTTCCTATTAGATGTTGGCATTAATCGGTTTATGATTAAATAGTTATTTCTTTGTGAGTGTTTAGTTTATGTTTTTTTATTAATTTTTAATCATCTAATTTTTAGCTATTGAAACGGATCATCAATAAAGTAAAGGATTATTGGCATTCAGATACCAGTTTTATCACCTTGTTGGTAATGCTTTTTTGTATGGTATTTATTATGCCAATTTTATTGGATAGTGGTATAGTAGATATTTTATTTTTAAATATTTTATTCTTGACGCTCTATTTTATAGGAATTTTTTCAAGCGAGGACAACTGGATTATTTATTTATCGTCATTTCTGTTCTTAGCGCATTTGATTTTGCTAACGATTAGATTTAATGACACGCCTAATGAATACTATTTGATAGAGCGTTTAGTTGGGGTTGTTAATATGAGCTTATTTATTTTTATTAATATAAGATTGTTATTTCGGAATTCAGAACTTAATGTATTCAGAGTTATAGGAGCAGTAAATGTCTATCTCTTATTTGCTTTAATGGGTGCTTTTGCTTTTGAGATTCTAAAAATTCAAACCGGTAAATCAATAGCCGGTAATATTAGCTTGCGAAATGACGATACTGATTATGCAACTTATGTTTATTATAGCCTGGTATCATTAACCACTGTCGGTTATGGCGATATTTATCCCGATGGAATGGCCTCTCGCATGCTTTCAGTTTTACTTTCTGCAATTGGTATCTTATATCCTGCTGTAGTTATTGCGAGGCTGGTTACAAATAACAAACTAAGTGATAAATAGATTTATTCAAGACTAATAAACGGTTAACTAAAAAACTAATGGCTGAATCCCTCTATTTAAATCTTTCCTTTGCATTTCTATCAATGGTCAAATCACAACTAAATAAGGTGCACAAGTTCATTTCAAATTTACTAAGCAACAAAAAATTAGCGGGGCTTTTGCAATTGAGATAAGTAAAATGTCACTTCTTCATCACTGATCTGATTGAAGTCTTCGTAGAAGGCGCCTACGCCATAAAATGCCTCTGGGGTCAATAAGACTACGACTTCATTTACCTCTTTAGATAGCTTTTCGACAGCCTCTTTCGATGATACTGGGACGCCTATAATAATTTTTCCAGGTTGCCCCTTACGAATCAGTTTTAATGTTCCTAGCATGGTATTGCCAGTTGCCATTCCATCATCAATAATAATAACTGTTTTTCCTGCTATATTTTCAGGCGCTTTATTTCCCATAAATTTTTTATACATTTCCTTAAGCCGTGTTCTGATCACCAACAGTTCTTGTTGAATGTAATCCTCGGAAACATCTCCAGGATGTATAATAAAATAGTCTGAAAGGTTCGCCGCACCAATGGCATATTCTTTATTCGTAGGGTGTCCAATTTTTTTTGCCAGGATAAGTTCTAAGGGATAACCTAGTTCTTTGGCGACAAAATAGGCTAGGGGAACACCACCCCTAGGTACAGCCAGGACAATACCTGGATCGTTTCTGTATTTTTTGAGCCTTTCGGCCAATAGCTGGCCAGCTTCTGTTCTATCTTTAAACATGGTGCATGTGATTTTGTAAAAGTCCACTTGCATTGATCAATCCAAATTACTATTTACGAATAGGTTTTATGGTGTCGACGGTCATTTGAAGGAGTGATCTTGAACATGACATGGATGATCAACAAAAAAAACAAATGTAGGAGGGGTATTTGGAGGTGGCGACTTGAAAAGCCAAGGAGCCCCATAAAAGAAAAACACCGTTAATCAGATGATTAACGGTGTTTTTGTGATCCCGCTGGGATTCGAACCCAGGACCACTACATTAAAAGTGTAATGCTCTACCAGCTGAGCTACGGAATCAATTATGTTCCCTTGTTTCGGGAGTGCAAAGATAGAAAATTTTCATTAATCAGTATATCGTACACTTAAAAAAGTGCACAAAAATTAAAGAAATTTCGTAATGCGCTGAGGTACAGCTGAAATATTTTTACAACAAATGACCAATTGTTTCTAATAGGAGCGGAATACAGCTCCTATAAACTTGAATCGTTGTTTATACACCCCGACAAAATCATAAGTAAAAAAACAATAATTACATTCCAGCCTTATCCAACCTGTCTAAACATACCTCTTAGAAAATAATTGACCGAAAATTAGCTAATACAGCAAACAAATTACCACTCTTCTTCATTATCCTCTTAACCAATGTTAAATTTATACGTATCCAGTGCCGATCAAGAATGTAAAGCCCAGGTAAATTTTCCCGCATTTTGTTCAATTACACATGAATTAACGCATTTTGCCCGAAAATAACGTAATAATAATTTGGAAATGAAACGATAAAAAGACAAATTTGTGAAAGAAAACGAAACTAATTGAAAGTTTCATTTTGTTAAAAGCGCTACTATGGACAGAACTAAATTGATACAGAATCTAGCAACCGGCGAAAAATGGGACGTGGTCATCATTGGCGGGGGGGCTACAGGTTTGGGAATCGCAATGGACGCGGCTACACGTGGGTATAAAACGCTGTTAGTGGAACAGGCAGATTTTGCCAAAGGAACCTCTAGTAAGGCAACCAAATTAGTGCATGGCGGTGTTCGCTATATGGCTCAAGGTGATCTCGGCCTGGTGCGTGAAGCTTGTCATGAAAGAGGATTGCTATTGAAAAATGCCCCTCATCTGACTAAAAATGAATCATTCGTCATTCCAAATTATACCTGGTTCGACAATATCAAATATACCATAGGATTGAAGTTTTACGACCTGCTAGCAGGTAAGCTCAGCCTGGGTGCCTCAAAATATATCAATAAAGAAAAGACCATTGCCGCATTACCTTCTATTAAAAGAGAAGGATTAAAAGGTGGAGTGGTTTACCATGACGGTCAGTTTGATGATACCCGACTTGCCTTAAACATCGCCCAGACTGCGATAGAAAATGGCGCAACGGTACTCAACTACATGAAGGTAGAAGGTCTACTGAAAGACAGTAGTAAGAAAGTAAACGGCGTAAAAGTGAAAGATATTGAAACCGGAAACACTTATGATGTCCTTGGAAAAGTGGTCATCAATGCCACCGGTGTTTATGTAGATAATATTCTTCAAATGGACAGACCGGAAGCACCGCATCTGGTACGCCCAAGTCAGGGGGTACACATTACGCTTGATCGTTCTTTTATGGAAGGAGACAATGCGCTGATGATTCCTGAAACTGACGATGGAAGGGTGCTATTTGCCGTACCATGGCATGATAAACTGATTGTAGGAACTACTGATACACTAAGAGATCATCCGGAGCTAGAACCTCAGGCCTTAGATCAGGAAATCGAATTTATCCTTTCTACAGCAGCAAAATACTTTAGGAAAAAACCAACACGTGCAGATGTACTTGCTGTTTTTGCAGGATTACGCCCATTGGCAGCCCCAAAACAGGAGGGCTCAAAAACGAAAGAAATTTCCAGAAGTCATAAAATCATCGTTTCAGATTCTGCAATGATCACCATCACCGGTGGTAAATGGACTACCTTTAGAAGGATGGCTCAGGATACGGTAGATAAAGCGATTGAAAAAGGATACCTGCCTGCAAAACCTTGTAAAACAGAGCAGCTTCACATTCATGGGTATGTGGCTTCTCCCGATAAATCAGATCCACTTCATTTTTATGGAACTGATCTTGCAGGGATACAAAAGCTGATCCAGGAAAACCCTGCACTTGGGGAAAGACTGGTGCCAGCCTATCCATATACGAAAGCAATGGTGGTATGGGCCGTTAGAAATGAATATGCGCGAAGGGTAGAAGATGTGGTGGGACGTCGTTTCAGACTGTTGTTCCTGGATGTTAAAGCAGCCATTGCAGCAGCACCGGAAGTGGCCAGAATCATTGCTGAAGAGCTGAACCGCGATCAGGCATGGGTAGAGAAAGAAGTGGAGGACTTTAAGCACCTCGCCAAAACCTACACCATATTTTAAATCAATACCAGAGATAATTTTAAACTTATTAATTCCAATAACACCTATAAAATGGAGCCAGATCAAAAATTCATTCTAGCCCTCGATCAGGGAACCACAAGTTCTCGTGCCATTATCTTTAACCATGATGGTGAGGTCGTTGCCGTAGCGCAGAAACCATTTGAGCAATTCTTTCCGAAACCAGGTTGGGTAGAACATGATGCAAATGAAATCTGGTACTCGCAGTCTTCTGTCGCCGCTGAAGTCATTGCCAAATCTGATTTAAACGGATTAAATATTGCCGCAATCGGTATCACCAATCAAAGGGAAACAACGATTGTATGGGATAGAGAAACCGGAATTCCGGTATATAATGCGATCGTTTGGCAAGACAGACGTACCTCAAAATATTGCGACGAGCTTAAAGAACAAGGCTGGACAGATAAAATAAAAGAAAAAACAGGATTAGTCATTGATGCCTATTTCTCCGGAACTAAGGTGAAATGGATTCTGGACAATGTGAAAGGCGCAAGGGAAAGGGCAGAGCATGGAGATCTGTGTTTTGGTACCGTGGATAGCTGGTTGGTGTGGAAATTTACCCGTGGGGCCATGCACATCACCGATGTTTCCAATGCCAGCAGAACGTTGATGTTCAACATCAATACCATGGAATGGGATAAAGAACTATTGGAATTGCTGACCATTCCGGAAAGCATGCTCCCAGAAGTCAGACAAAGTTCTGAAGTATATGGAAATACAGTCACCACACTTTTTGCTTCCAAAATTCCTATTGCTGGAATCGCAGGAGATCAGCAGGCTGCATTATTCGGACAGATGTGTGTGGAGGAAGGAATGACCAAAAATACCTATGGTACCGGTTGCTTTATGCTGATGAATACTGGTCATAAACCTGTATTCTCAAAAAACAACTTGCTGACTACCGTAGG
Organism: Pedobacter polysacchareus; assembly: GCF_019802255.1. GTDB lineage: Bacteria > Bacteroidota > Bacteroidia > Sphingobacteriales > Sphingobacteriaceae > Pedobacter > Pedobacter polysacchareus. The sequence continues at coordinate 90,599 of NZ_JAHYSS010000008.1, forward strand.
CTGGAAAATTGATGGCAAAGTTACTTATGCTTTAGAAGGTAGTGTTTTTGTAGGCGGAGCAGCAATTCAATGGCTGCGTGATGGTCTTGGGATTATCAGAACTTCTGCAGAAAGTGAAACTTTATCGGCTTCAGTAAAAGACAATGGCGGTGTTTATTTCGTACCAGCGCTTACCGGTTTAGGTGCGCCATATTGGGATCAATATGCACGTGGCGCAATATTCGGCATCACCAGGGGAACTACTGCAGCACACATCGCCCGCGCAGCATTGGAAGGAATCGCTTTCCAGGTAAATGATCTTTTGAAAAGCATGGAATCCGATTCCGGAAAGAAATCTAAAGAATTAAGAGTAGATGGTGGAGCAGTAGAAAATAATGCATTGATGCAGTTTCAGGCAGATATTTTTGGCAGTGATGTAGTCAGACCAAAGATTCTGGAAACCACTGCATTGGGCGCCGCTTATCTTGCCGGCCTTGCCGTTGGGTACTGGAGCAGCATAGATGAGATCAAGAAACAATGGAATATAGAAAAGAAATTTGAGCCATCAATGGAAAAAGATCAGGCGAAAAACTACCTTCACTACTGGAAAAAAGCAGTAGAAAGATCAAGAAATTGGTCTGAAGAATAAAAAATCCTACTTGTCCAAATGGAAAAAGGAGGGAGTAGGACTGGAGAATTAACATCTTGTTTTACCAAAATTTTAATATCATGAAATATAAAATCTTAGTGAAAACCGCTGTATTCGGACTTGTTTTAACAGCAAGTGCAATGGGCGCAAGCGCACAAAAAATCAATGAAAAAGAGCTAAAAGTAAACGTAGATAAGATCTCAACTGCCACACAGCAGCTGAAAAACCTGGAACCGGTTACTTTTAACTACGACACCAAAAAATTCAATTATCTGGAGCTGCCAACAGGTGGTCAATACGGCTTTTTAGTGAGTAATGTACTCCCTGAATTTCCGCAAATGGTAACCGAAGTGTCCAAACAATATAATGCCGGAAAAAATGATTCTAAAGTAGTAAAATACAATGAGGTACAGTCAGAGCATCTAATCCCTGTGCTGGTAGCCGCTATCAAAGAACAACAGGCAGAAATTGAGCTTTTAAAGAAAGAATTACATCTTTTAAAAGAGAAGTCAAAATAACCATCTGAAAAAGAACAGCTTTCTGGAAAGCCCATAGAAAGCCAGGACATGAGTCCCCCAATAAGTTCAATGCTTGTTGGGGGGCTTTTTTTTGACCAGCCTAAATTCCTGTTGTTTTTACCAGGAGTAAATCTCTTCATCCCTCGGATAATGGCTGCTGGATTTATGAATCTCCTTTAAATCGCTCTGTTTCATTTGTTTCGGGAACGATTGCACAGTTTTTTATCGCTCATTTTAATTTTTGGTGTTTGATTCTTTGTAGACTTGTTTAAAGGCAAAAGAAATTAACCTAACCAAATATATGAGCAAATTTTATTTATCACTGGCCCTGCTGTGCCTGTTTTGCAGCGCAGTCTACGCCCAGGACCGGAAGATTTCTGGCCAGGTGTCTGATGCCAAAAATGGGGAAACATTGATCGGCGTAACCGTCCAGGTCAAAGGAACTTCCCGCGGAACAAGTACCGATGCACAGGGCAAATTTAGCTTAAGCATCCCTGCAAATATCAGCAATCCGGTACTCCTGCTAAACTACGTAGGTTTTCAAAAACAAGAAGTGAATGTGGGTACGCAGAGCAACCTCAACATCAAAATGACACCGGAACAAAACGACCTGAATGAGGTGGTTGTGGTGGGGTATGGCACCGTAAAAAAACGGGATCTGACCGGTTCTGTAGTGTCCATCAAAGGTGATGAAATTGCAAAAGTGCCTTCCGCCAACCCTTTGGAATCTATTCAGGGGAAAGTTCCTGGGGTAGACATTACCAGGAGTAGTGGTGCTGCCTCTTCGGGCGTAAACATCAACATCCGCGGAACCCGGTCGATCACTGCAGGAAACGGACCATTGATCATCGTAGATGGGGTGCAGTACTCCAGCATTCAGGATATAAATCCTAATGATATTGCCTCTATGGACATTCTGAAAGATGCTTCTTCTACCGCGATATATGGGTCGAGAGGGGCAAACGGAGTGATCCTGATCACCACCAAAAAAGGAATCACAGGGGAGGCTACCATCTCTTTAAACTCTTATTATGGCGTATCAAAAGTATCCAGGTACCCTTCTGTGATGGACGCCCAGCAGTATATTGCACTGAAAAGAGAAGCAAACAGAAATACCGGAACCTGGAAAAGTCCGGCAGATGATGCCTCGATTTTTAGCACTGCTGAATTTAATGCGATTCAAAATAATCAGTTTTTAGATTATCAAGACCTGTTATTCCATGATGGTCACCAGCAAGACCATCAGATCGGTGTGCGTGCAGGAACAGAGAAAACTAAGGTTTACTTCTCTTTAGACTACATGAACGAAAAAGGAGTGTTAAAGAAAGATAAGTCCGACCGCTATTCTGCGCGTTTAAACGTAGATCAATCTATTGGGAAAATATTTACCACAGGATTGCAGGCTCAATTCACGCATTATGAGCAGGAAAATCGCAGAGATCCCCTAAATCAAGCCAATAAGGTAGCGCCATTAGGAACGATTTATGACGATGCCGGAAGCTTTATGTTTTATCCGCTTTTTGGAACATTTGTGAATCCACTGGCGGATGAACAGCCAGATATTTATACGAGTGAGTCGGTCATTAACCGGACGATTTTGTCGGCGTACATGGAACTGAAACCAATGGAAGGTCTGGTTTTTCGTTCTAATCTGGGTGCAAACTTAAACACAGATCGCCTTGGGACTTATGCCGATCGTTATTCCCTGGATCGTAATGGCTCCAATCCTAAAGCAACTTATGCGGCTTCCAACGGACATTTGATCAATATTGAAAACTTTGTGACGTATAACAAGCAGATCAAAGAACATGCATTTACCTTAACCGGAATCAATAGTATGCTGTTCAACAGGGCCGATAATGTAAGTGCTTCCGGTGAGAATCAGCTGCTCAAATCGCAGTTGTTTTATGGGCTCGGAAATACCATCAATCAGGCGGTAAGCACTGCTTATATAATGAATAACCTGCTTTCCTTCGCAGGGCGATTAAACTATGCTTACAAAGGAAAATACCTGCTGACCTTAACCGGACGTACGGATGGTTCTTCGAAGCTTGCTGAGGGCAACAAATGGGCGTTTTTCCCTTCAGGTGCGATTGCCTGGAGAGTAAGTGATGAAACATTTTTGAAAGACAATACAGTCATCTCTGACCTTAAATTAAAATACAGTTACGGGATCGCAGGAAGTGACAATATCAGCCCTTATTCTACGGAAAGCAGCTTGTCGAAAATTGCCTTTGCTTATGATGATGCAGCGGCACCAGCGTACACCTACACACCAAGAACAGGGAATAAACAGCTGAGCTGGGAAAAAACCAAGACCAGCGACTTTGGTTTAGAGGTTTCCTTTCTGAAAAACAGGATCTCTGCTACCGTTGATTACTATGATTCTAAAACGTATGATTTACTCCTGAACAGAAGTCTGCCGCCCTCTACAGGAAATGGGAGTGTGATTCAGAATGTGGCTAAAACTGGCAACAGAGGACTGGAAATCTATATCGCCTCAAAAAATATCCTCAGCGAAAACTTCCAATGGACTACCAGTCTGAGTTTTAGCAGAAATAAAGAGCGTATTATTGAACTGGCTGGCGGTGCTCAGGCAGATGTGCTGAACAACTGGTTTGTGGGTTCTCCGATCCAATCCTTTTACGACTATGAAAAGATTGGAATCTGGCAGGCAGACCAGGCAGCTGAAGCCCTGAAATATGGACAGAAACCAGGCGATATCAGGGTAAGAGACCTGAATGATGATGGTAAAATAGACGGTACCAACGACCGTAAAATATTAGGAACCAATCGCCCAAGCTGGAGCGGCGGATTAGAAAATACGTTCAGTTATAAAGCATGGGACTTAAATGTGTATGTATATGCCAGAATGGGGCAGATGCTGTATGCTGATTTTCTCCGCCGCTACGATCCGCAGGGTGTCAATAACAGCTCCACGATTATCGATTACTGGACACCGGAAAATCCAACAAATGCCTACCCGAGACCAAATAAAAATACCTCATTGGCTTCCACTTTATACTCTTCGAGTTTAGGTTATGAAGACGGTTCTTTTCTGAGGATCAGAAACATTACCCTCGGGTATTCCATCCCTAAACAGACATTGGAAAAAAGCTTTGTCAAAAGCTTAAGGCTTTATTTTACCGCAAGAAATCCGCTTACCTATACCAAATCAAGCCTGTTAAAGGAGTATGATCCGGAAAGAGGAGGGTCAGAAGGAGCACCAATGACGAAGCTCTACACCTTTGGTCTGAACGCCAGCTTTTAAACGGAATTATTATCAAGAAAAGAGAACTCATGAAAAATTATATCATTAAAGGATTAATACTGCTTACCGGATTCACAGCCATGTCTTCCTGTAAAAAGATGTTAGAAGAAAAAGATCTTTCCGGAATCACAGCGGAAAGCGTGTTCACGACTCCAGCAGGCTTTGAAACCCTGGTCAATGCCGCTTATTCCTATCAGAGATGGTGGTATGGGAAAGAAGAAGGATATGGCATGGCCGAAATGGGAACCGATTTATGGATGAGCGGCGCAGGAGATGTCACCACAGATTTAACACAATACATCAACCTGCAAGGGACAAATGCGACGGTCACCACAGAATGGCAGCAGCTTTATGCGGCGGTAAATCTATGCAATGCAGGAATCAATAGGATTGGTGGCGCGGGTCTGGATCCTGCCACAAGAGCAATCCGCGAGGGAGAACTTAAATTTCTCCGTGCCTTTTACAACTGGCACATTGTGGAATCCTGGGGTGGCGTACATTTCACCCTCGAAGAAACTAAAGGCGTAATTACGACTGCCAATAAAACACCTGTATCCGTATTTAATAAGCAGATTATCGAAGATTTATTGTTTGCAGTGAGCAACCTTCCAGCGACCACAAAAGATTATGCCAGGGCCACAAAACCTGCTGCACAAGCACTGCTAGCGCGGATGTACCTCACGCAGAATAAGTATCAGGAAGCAAAAGATATGGCACTTAATGTGATCGATGGAACTTATGGTTTCTCACTTTTGCCCGCTTATGCAGACCTCTGGAAAATGCAGAACCTGAAAAATAAAGAAGTCATTTATGCCGTTAATTATTCTACCAATCTCTCTTTAAATGACTTGGTAGATCCCATCTTAAACCCTTTAGGACATAGTAGGGGCAGCAACAGCAGTCACATGTTATTTGCCATGAAATATGATGACCAGCCAGGAATGCTACGCGATATCTTAAATGGAAGACCCTTTGACCGCTACATGCCTACCCGTTTTTTACTCGATTTATATAGTGACGATGACGCCCGTTATGATGGCTCATTTAAAACCGTATGGTATGCCAATGGAACCAGCAGGCCAGCTGGAATGAAACTGGGAGATACTGCCATTTTTGCAACGAAGAAAGTGTTTGCACCAACAGGGAAATTATATAAGATCTATGATAGAAATGCAGTCTACAATGCGAATGGGACGGTTAAAGACCAGCTGCATTATGTGACTTTGAACAAGTTTGATGATCCTACCAGAAGCAGTATCAATGAGGCCCAAAGTGCCAGGGATGTTTTCGTGATTCGTCTCGCGGAATTATACTTGATCGCCGCAGAAGCTTCCCTGCGATTGCAAAACCCAGGAGATGCGGCTAAATACATCAATGTACTCAGAACCAGGGCGGCAAAAACAGGAAAGGTAGCTGATATGCAGGTTTCTGCCGGACAAATGACACTTGATTTCGTGCTCGATGAACGTGCCAGGGAGTTTGCAGGAGAACAAATTCGCTGGTTCGATTTGAAAAGAACCGGAAAACTTCTGGAACGTGTAAAAGCATATAATCCAAATGCGCTGAACATCAAAGATTTTAATCTGGTTAAGCCAATTCCAAGAACTCAGATTGATGCAGTGAGCAATAAAGATGAATTTAGTCAGAATACAGGTTATCAATAGTTTTAGGCTAAGAACCTGAAGGGGGATTGTATTGACTCCAAGTCTCGGGTTTCCTGGTCACAATACCCCTGTATTTTCGATAATAATGTATTGAATTGACAGAAATCCCCCAGAATTTATTTGAATTCTGGGGGATTTTTTGTTCGATAAAAATACCAACCATTAGGTATTGTTTTTAGCTTTTTTACCCTCTAGCTTTATTTCTGCAAACCAAATACTGAAAATTAACGCTCAAAATCCCGTATTGGATGTCATCTGATTTGCTTTTCATTTTTCTGAATCTAAAGCTATGAATGAGAAAACCAGTCCGCCGGTCAATATCAATACATTCTTTACCAGCAGCAAGGCCTATTTTATAGGGGTCAATGAATATTCTTCTGCCGCCATCAGTAACCTGAACAGCCCGAGGAATGATATAGGGCGTCTCAAACAGGTGTTACAAGAAAAACATGGGTTTGTAGTGGAATCTATACCAGTGATGGGAAAAGACCCTAATGAGGGGGGAAATGAGAAAATTCAAGGTTGGATTGAAAACCCATTATATGATCCGGAAGATCATGAAATCCTGGATTTTCTGAAACATATTAAAGTGAAAAGAAGGGAGCGGATCCTAATATATATTGCCTGCCATGGCATCGCGGTTAATGGGGATGGTGATCCTGAAGGTTACCTGCTGGCGAAAAATTCTGTTCCCGGCAACTGGGATACTTTTATAAAGATGAGTACGGTAATGCAGCAGTTAAATGTCCTGCAATCTGATCATTTACTGGTGATCCTGGACTGCTGTTATTCTGGTGCGTTTCGCTGGGCACAGCAAACCAGGGGCATCGGCTTGGAAGTCCCTAAAACTATCTATTACGAACGTTTCAGGCAATATGTTCAAAATAAAGCCTGGCAGGTAATGACTTCTGCGGCGCACGATCAGCTGGCTTTAGACACCATGCGCCTGGGCAATAGAGAGGAAGCTGGAAAATCGCTTTCGCCATTTGCAGAAATACTGATTGATGCCCTGGAGAACGGCTCTGCCGACCTGAGTTATGGCAGTACCCCACCTGATGGGGTCATTACTGCCACAGAACTGATGTTCTTTATCAGAGAGCAGATTTTTGAACACCTCTATGAACGGAAAATCGCCGTTGATAAACAACAGATCCCCATGCTTTTTTCCCTTGGAGCAGCCAATAAAGGGGAATTTGTGTTTCTTTCTCCGCGACACCTTTCAAAGGGGAAGTTACAGCTTAAAAAGCAAACCAATGAAAATCCTTACAAAGGCCTGGATGCCTATACAGAAAACGACAGCGTTATCTTTTATGGGCGGGAAAGAGTGCTGGAAGGTTGGGAAGAAGGAGGTGTGGCCCGGCCAGGACTCAAAGAAGTCATCTCCAATCACCCATTAACCATCGTCACCGGCGCTTCGGGCTGTGGTAAAACTTCCCTGGTTAAAGCAGGAATCCTTTCTGTTTATAAAAAACATGGTCATCAGCTCAGGCCAGGAAAAACCCCTTATACCAGCCATGCAGATTACCTGAGAGAAATAGAAAATGCTGCCGAACCAAAAATCTTACTCATAGATCAGTACGAGGAATTGATTACCGTATGTAATGATGAAAAGGAAAGAGAAGGTTTTGAACTGCTTATTCTCAACCTGATTAAAAATCATAAGGTGATCATTACCATTCGTTCCGATTTTGAAAGCCAGTTTAAAACTTCAAAGCTTTTTCAACTGGGGGACACTTTGAAAAGTCGGTTTCTGGTACCGCTGTTTTTAAGATCGGAGATCAGGGAAATTGTAGAACAGCCTGCTTTACAGGAGGTGTTGGAATTTACCTCTATTACTGGTTCCCAGAAAGCCAATGAGGCTTTTATCAATAGAATTATAGACGATGCTTTTCAAAACCCGGGATCATTACCTTTACTTTCTCTCACTCTAAGTGAGCTTTATGAGCGTAAAGACGATCGAAAATTGCTGGAACTAGAATACAATAATTTTGGCGGTATCGGAGGAATTCTGGATGTCAAAGTAACCTCGGAATATGAAAAATTAACGACAGACGCAGCACGTACACTCTTCAAAAAGCTTATTTTTCGACTGATCTCCCTGGAAGGCGGCAAATTGGCGAAGCGCAGAATCTTTATCGAAGCAATAAACGATGTGCCTGATGAGCTGCAGTACCCCAGCGCAGCAGTAACACAAAAGATAAAAGAAATTGCCAGCTCATTGGTGTTCTACAGGCTGTTAAGCTCCGATACAGATGAAAATGGTCAGCGATTTATTGAACCGGTTCATGATGCTTTTTTGAGAACTTCCTTAATTCTCGGCTGGCTTAAAATAAGAGATCCATTACAGAAATTGAATAATGAAGATAAGATCAAATTGCTGTACCGCATCTCAGACATTTCAAAGATTTATAACAACAATAAAGGGGAAGATCGTAATGGTCATTTATGGGCAAAAGATCCCAGACTGGAGCTGGTGACAAAGGAGTTGCCCGATTATTTAAATGTGACCGAAAAAGTATTTATTGACGATTCGATCAGGTTGAAAAGGAAATCAAATAAGACAGCAAAACTATTGGTTGCTGCAGCGTTGTTCGCCGCTTTCGGTACCGCGCTGTTTTTCTGGTTTCAAAAAGAACGCTTGCAGGATCAGGTGAACAAAACCGAAGCCTTAAATTTGCTGACGAAATCAGATACATTCACGCCCACAGAGGCGATCCGGCAGTTAGAATATGCTTATTCGCTGGACAGTAATTCCATTCCCCTTCAAGAAAAGCTGTCTGATTTATACGCTAAATCTGATCGGGAAATCGCCTTTTCTTACAAAGAACTTTCCTTGGACAGACCCTTGCTGGACTATTATCCTATGGGCGGGAACGTATTGCTGAGGTATGGAAAGGAATGGATGGTACTGCTCGATTCGGCAGGTAAAACACTGCAAAGCCTTGGTGTAAATGGAGAAGTTTTGACCTCTGGAAACCAGCAGTTTGCTTCCTTTATTGATAAAAAGGGGCAGCGGCAGCTGCTGGATGCCTGGCGCAATATCCTCTGGCAATCTAAACTCGCATCAGGAAGAACTTATCCTGTTTTTTCTGCAGATGGGAAGTATTTACTGCTTTTAAGTTCGCCAGGAACTCGTATGGATGATGTTGCCAAGCTTGAAACGGTAACAGTGATAGATTTACAGAGTAAAAAGGAACGCCAGATCCCCATCAAAGGAGATCTGGATTTTCGTTACCAGGGCTATAAAAACGTGTATTATCTCCCGGAATCCGAGCAGCTATTATTGACTGCCAGGAAAAACGGCAAAGAAGGACACTTTATTTTTGATCATAACGGAAAACTACAGAAAATCTACAATGCCAGTTTACTCAGCGTCAATTTAAATGCGCATAAAATACTCTTTGCTTTTCCGGATCGATTTGAAGTGCTAGACTATAAAAATAACAACACCCGCATCATCAGGGAGCTTAAGCCAGCAGGGGAAATCTGGGGCCAAATTTCCGACAATGGCGATAGATTAGCTATCGCTGCTGCAGGAAACTGCATGTGGCTGGACCTGAACAGAGATCATTTTTTTAAAAGAAATTCACTGGATATCTCAGAACAAATAGATTCCAGCCGCCTAACCAGGGATGGTAAATACCTGCTTTCTTTTACAGAAAAGTACTTAAACCGCCTGGATCTGCAATCTGGAGAGCAGATTCGGATCGCTTACTCACTGGCTCCACCGACAGAGGAATATCAGAGACCTGCTACGGTTAGCGCTTTATCTGGCGATAACTATTTGGTTTATAATGACAATAGTCAGGTGTTATTGGACATTCAGACTGGACTGGCAAAAAAGATTTCCAACAACAATAAGCAGTCGAAGTTTGCAGGATATTCTGGTGATACTCTGATGTTCATTTCTCCAAATAACCGCCATCTTCACTGGGCTTTGAAAGACCAGTTCGGCTCTTGTCTTTCTGGCTTTGTGAATAGAGAAAATAACCCCCGACTAGAACTGTTAAAAGAGCGGAATCAGTTGTTGGTACTCGGCGACCAGCCCAATGTGGGTATCGTGATCGACCTTAGGAATAATCGCATAGTAAACACCGTTCCTGAAGTACAAAATGCGGCAGCTTTCCAGTTAAAGGAGGATTCCAGGAAGTGGTACAAGGCCTCAGCTGATGGTGTCATCTTTTATAAAAAGCCAGACCGAGCCGTATTTTATAACTTGAGAAATAAGGTGGAAACAGCACGTGAAGACCTAAGGAATTGGGCCATTCATTATTCTAAAAAATACGGAAAGGCCATCGCAGTTCCTGAAATAAACAGAGGAGTGTTTATTGACCTGAATTTCAATAACCGATTGCAGCCCATACGGTTTATAGCAAGGCATAAGTATTGTTTCTTCTATGAAAATGGATTTATGGTCGCGAGTAATGATAGTGTCAGCTGCTTCAAATACCTGTCCTTAAACCCGATATTTCTCGAAGAAAAGCGCATTAAAATCCCCGGAAATCCTGGCCAAAACAGAACGGTATTTAATGATTTGTATAACGACAGTACCATGATTCGATTTAACAGTGACTCCCTCACTTTTCAAACTATTGTCGGAAAGAAGCTCTGGACACGCCGATCTGCGAACAAAAAAATCGACAGTATTTTTTATATGGGAGCGCAGCATCTGGCAGTGAGTACCTCTAATAAAAATGGAAAAACAATAGCAGTTTTGGATAGAAATGGGGTAGTAGTGACCAAGCTTAATTTCTATGGAACCATGCCCAGAAGTTTACGATATGATGAGCCAGGTGGAAGACTTTACTACCTCAAAGACGATCGATTATTTGTGAATTATACACATAAAGCGGTATTAATGGCCATCAGAGATAGCCGCTTACCTCCATTAACGGGAAAACGACAAGAATAATTTAACCTTAAAATAGATCATTATGGCAACACCTTACAAATTTTACATGAAACACATGAATGCCAAAACTGGTTACAGAGCAACCTGGGATCCAGGCAAACCTTTGGAAATTGGCATGATTGGCAAATTGGATGGTTCCGGTGTGTTTACCGTTTACTCTTCTTTGAAAGCGGAAGGCATTACACCCGAAATAAAAGCAGATCCTTCAGCCTCAGACCTGGATTATACCTCCAGCGATAAGGTTTCTATCGGCATCAAGCTTTCCGGATCTGCACCTACAGTGGGCAGTGCATTGACTGCCGCAGATGCTGGATTTGAGATTAAATTTACCGGTGAAGAAGGGGTGGTCTTTAAAATTTCCGGATATAAGACTCTTCAGATTGTGAATTTAAAAGAGATTGAATCGCAAATTAAAGAGAAGTATCAAAACAGCAACTGGGATAAAAACTGGCTGGTAGTCACAGAATTAATTCAGGCAGATGCGGCCACCATCATTATCTCCAATAGTAAAAACGGAAGTCTGGATCTGAAGGCAAAGGCCGGAGTAGCCGCAGGTGATTTAAAGCTGACAGATGCAGCTTTAGGTCTTTCTGTAGCCAGAGAAAGTGGAAGCACCCTGAAATTTTTAACGCAAAACGGGCTCACACCACTCTATAATGTGATGGGGTTGGTACATCCGCTATTTGGTTCAGAAAAGCTGGAAAAAAGAAGTATCGCCGAAATTCTAGAGCAAGAACCGTTTAAAGTTCAGGGCTTTCTAGATGAAGAATTAAAGCAATTGGAAGATCAATAAAAAAGAACCATGGCCATTTACGCAGTATTGATCGGTATTAATGGGTATCCGGTGCAACCTTTGTCGGGATGTATCCAGGATATCATCGCTGTTGAAGAGTATTTAAAACATTTCGCTCAGCAGAATAATCAGCAGTTGTTCGTCAGCAAACTAACGGATCAGGAAAGAACGCAGCCAACACGGAGTAACTTCCTGAAAAGCTTTGAGTTTTTTGAACCCGCTGCCGCTGGAGATTTCTGCCTCTTTTATTACAGTGGTCATGGTTCTTTTACCCTTGCCCCAAAAGAATTCTGGACAGAATCTGATGGCTATAATGAGTCATTTGTTTGTATCGATAGTCGGGTGGGCAATGGGAGGGATGTCACGGATAAGGAATTTAGTTTCCTTGCCTGGAAAACATTTAAGAACAAACCAGAAGTGACCTTTCTTGCTTTTACCGACTGCTGCCATTCAGGAACAATTGTAAAGGCTTTTGAAAACAATTCTGAACTCAAGTCGAGGATGATGCCGCCATCTACTGCCGCTGCCCTAATAGAAGATTATTATGGGTATGGAGAACTGGTGGATGCTGAACCCGGCTACCTTATTTCTGATGATCAGCAACGGATTACTGTGAAACAAAGTAAAAACATCCATTTTGCAGCTTCCAGGGATGATCAGACTTCTAAAGAGCTGGTTATAGATGGTTTAAACAGAGGAGTCTTTACTTATTCTCTGTTGAAAACATTGTACAAATATGATGGACTGATCAGTTATAAAAACCTAATTGACCATGTTTCTGTCCTGGTGGGCAATATTGTGAGCAATCAGGAACCTCAGCTGAGTTTTAACGGAACTTGGCCAGGCTCCGAAAAAGAGCATTTGTTTTTATCACAAACAAATGCTGCCGCCAATCCCTTGTATGCGGTATATTATGATGCGGAGCTGGGCAGCTGGTGCATTAAAGCGGGGCGTCTGAATGATGTAAATCCAGGCGATATAGTCGTTGTGGATGGACTTTGCGAAACCGCTGTCACTGGCGCAATTTCAGCTGATATTTCCACGATTAAAAGTAAACTGGAACTGGGGAGTAAAGATCAGATACATACTGCAGCTGTTAAGAGACTGCGTATGCCAGCCTTCAGTTTGTCATTTGCCCCAGATTTGGATCAGGCCTTGCAAACGCTATTGAAAACTACGGCCGGAAATAGAGATTCTATATATTTCCAGCTGAGTGATCAGACTGGGCAGTATTTTATTCATCAAAGCAAAGGAGAGGTATATCTGGCTTTGCCGGATTCCAATATTCCGGTATTTAAGCCGTTGCAGATTAACAATGAGGTAACAGCAAATATTTTCTTTCAGAAAGTAGAAGCGGTCAGTAAATGGACACAGCTAAAAATGCTCGATAATCCTACTACCTCTTTTAGTTCCGATACTTACCAGCTAACGCTTTACCGGAATATATTGCCCTTTAATTCCGAGCTGGATAATTTTGAAAAGATACCGATTAAAGCGATCAATGATTTCCCTTACAAAAGAAAAGATCAGGATTGGGGAGAACCGGCTTTTCGATTAAGCATCAGCAATAACAGCCCGGGGCCGCTTTGGTTTTGCTGTACTTACCTTGGGGTAGATTATAGCGTCACTCAAATCTCTGAAGCCATCACAGTAGGCGCGGGGAGAACCGCATGGCTGACTTTCAATATGGGTGCTGTGCCAACCGATGTGATTCCACTGCACCTCCAGGATAAGTTCATGGAACTAGGCTATCAGCAGATCACAGAGTATCTAAAAGTTTTCGTTTCCACAGATAAAATTGACTTAGGGATTTATGATGTCGAAGGGATTGAATTGGCACAGCAAATGCAAGAGGGACAGGAGTTCGAGATCAACTCCAGGGGCTTTGGCAGTCAAATACTGAAGACATTACCTCTGAACGACTGGAAAACCGAGCTCATTGGTTTTTGTATTTCCAGGCCATTACAGGAAGTCCCTTTGTCGGCGGATCAAATTACCCAAATCAATGGACTCAAAATTGAAAACCCGGCTAAACTCGAAGCAAAAGTTAAGCTCAGCAGTTCTTCTTTTGTTTTCAAATCTGCAGAGAAAGGGATCGCTTCAGATCTGCTCAGAAAAAATTCGAATACTGCGCCTTTTGATTTGCTTTTTGCTACTGGAACGGGAAATGTACTTGATGCACTGGAGCTAACGGAAGTCCAAAATCCAGAAGTGGTTAATACAGAAAATCCCCTGATCATTGTACCGGATAAAACCAGATCCATGGCCGAAGAACGTGTGGTTCCGGTAGGATTTGATACGGAATTTGGCTTATATTATCCTGTAGGATATACCAATAATCAGGGGAATATTGTAGTGGATACTTTGCCCTCACAAACAGGTGCAGATCCGCTGGTTACCGATAAAAGTCTGTTCGGATCGATTAAGATTTATTTTCAAAAGGTAATTGGAGATACTTTGGGATTCGGTTATAATTATCCGCGTCTGGCAGTAGCAATGGTCAGCAAATCCGGGGAAGTGACCTATCATGTTGAAGAGGTAGCTGATCAGGTCGCGGCTGCTGAAAATATCCTGCTATTTATCCATGGCATTATCGGAGATACAGAAGGCATGCTGAAAAGTGTTCATTTTACAAGATCAGATGGCAGTAAATTATCGGATGCTTTTGACTTGATAATGGCCTTTGATTATGAAAATTTAAATACACCGCTCGAAGATACTGCTGCTTTACTTAAAAGTAGGTTAAATGAAGCTGGCATTAAACCAGGCGATCATAAACGGCTAACGATAGTCGCCCATTCTATGGGTGGCCTGCTGAGCCGTTACTTTATTGAAAAACTGGATGGCGACCAGGTGGTAGATCATCTGGTGATGCTGGGAACGCCAAATAATGGCACCCCGTGGGCCGATGTGAGGGATATGGCAGAGGTGCTGCTGACTTACGCCATGAACGGTGCCGCATTTTTGAAGCCTTGGATGTTCCTGCTTTCAGGAGTAGGGAAATTGCTGAATGGCGTTCAGCATACCCTCAAACAAATGGATGCGGAAAGTGAATTTTACCGACATCTAAACAGCGGAGCCAGTCCAAAAATTCCCTATACGATCATTGCTGGAGACACCCGGTTAATTGTTCCTGATTTCGATAAGATTGCCAGCGGAATAGGGAAGCTGTTTGCCCGGATCAAGACCCGTGGGGTCTATGATTCTTTAGACGTATTGCTGTTTAGAAAGCCCAACGATATTGCGGTTACTGATGAAAGTATCAGCGTATTGGAAGGAGCGGAGGCTTGGGCGGAACACAAACCGACATTACATACCGTAGCATGTGATCATTTGAATTACTTTTTAACAAAAGAAGCGCTGGACATCATCCGTTAATTTATCCTGGAATGATAAGCTCAGCATTCCAAAGAATAACATGCTTGTAAACACAAAAGCCTCAGATTTATCTGAGGCTTTTTATTTTTTCATTAAACCAATTAATTGGTCTCTTTTGTAATGTTAATGGTTTTTTCCATCACACTTACAAGTGTATCTCTATATAGAATGAAAGTCGACTGACGAGCCTCATCTGTTTCACTTTCTTTAACTGCTTTTCTGCTTTCTTTGATTTGTTGTAACTCGTTGGTATATAAATCCATAAACAATTCAGGCTCTTTGTTTTTTAGAATCCTGATGGTATGCGAGTATTTTTCATGGCTGTCAACGAGAATAGCGAAGTTTTTCTCATTATAAATATCCAGACCAACAATTTTTCCTGATAGCTTCTCCAGCTTTCCTCTTTCTTTTGCGTAACCCATAATTGCCACGAATATACCAGTTTTGTGGAAGATTATATAATTCCTTTATTTTTTTACGCGTTCAGACGTCTTTGGCAAGCAAAAGGACTTATCCCGAATGTAATATCCCGGAGAAATAGCGGAATAAAACATTGCGCTTTTTGTTAAAATAAGTTAAAAGATTTTATGCGCGCTCAATTTTTCTTTTTTCTCTGCCTTTCTTTTCTTTTGACAAGCTCCGTACTGGCGCAGGAAATTAAAGGGACAGTTGCAGATCGAGATACGCTGGAATTACAGGAATATGTGGAAATATTCAATATCAGCAACCACCAAAAAACAATCAGCAACAAGAAAGGGGAGTTTAAGATTCCTGCAATGCCAAATGATGTCTTAGTTTTTATGCAGCCTGGTTACCGGATAGATACTTTGTTTCTAGTCAATTTAAAACCAGTTAGGCGATATTTACAGCAGAATAAATACGATTTACAGACCATAGAAATCAAAGGAACAGCCTTTAATCCGGAACAGGAATATGCGGATGCCTATCGCGCTGCGAAAGCTTTTGTTTTCAATGTGAACCGCCCACTGTCGTTCAGCCCTTTA
Organism: Pedobacter polysacchareus; assembly: GCF_019802255.1. GTDB lineage: Bacteria > Bacteroidota > Bacteroidia > Sphingobacteriales > Sphingobacteriaceae > Pedobacter > Pedobacter polysacchareus. The sequence continues at coordinate 106,767 of NZ_JAHYSS010000008.1, forward strand.
ACTTATTTCAGTAAAAAAGGAAGGTATGCCAGGAAATTTGTACGCCGGATGAAAAAAGAACCGAATGAAAGAGCGATTGACCAGCGTTTCAATAATTTTTCGGTGAAAGCAATTTGCCCATTGGAAGGTGCAGAGCTGGATGGCTTTATGGTCATGTACAGGCCAACCTTTAAAGCCCTGGAAAAGATGGGCCATGATGAACTGAAATTATACATTATGGATGCCTACAAAGAATTCAAACAGCTTCCGGAAGCACAGAAAAAACTGCCTAGTTTAAAATACAGGTAGATCTACTTGTTTTTAAAACACAGTAGTGGTATCCGTTTTTTTAGGGAAAATAATGATTAATTTAACTACGTATTTTTACTTGAAATACGTAGTTAACGCATTGAACTAATCATTCCTAAAAACTCTCAATTATGAAAACACTAAATTTCGACGCAAGGTTGGATGAAGTCTGGAAACATTGCCAGCGTGGACTAGTTTACCCCTCTCCTTATGCTATTTTCAGTACCTTCTGGATGAAAAAGGCAGTCGACAAAACTCAGCTTGCCCATTTAATGGCAGACCTGAGACAAGAAATCACCAACAATGAAGCACTGGCCAGTAAAAACACTTCCGCAATCCTGGGGATTTCGTTTAAAAACTGGGCGGCAATCTGTGAAGAAGATGGCAGCACCTTACCCAAAGGAATGCGCCTCAATTTTCCTGAAAAAGAGGATCCTTTTACCTCCGAAGTATTCGATGCCTCTAAAGGTGTATTTGACAATGCGCAGGGCGATATTTGGTTCCACATTAAAAGTGACGATGAAAAGGCCTGCGATCTGGTCTTGGAATTGATCCTTAAAGGATTAAAAGAAGATACCAAAGATCATTTTGCACAAAAAGCAGCCTCAAAATCAAATGAAAAAGACGGACATAAAGGCAAGGTACTGGGCTGCCGGTTCTCGGAAAACCTGAACAATCCTTCCGATCCGATTACAGTAGCCAAACATACCTTGATTGGTGGGGAAGATATGGCGCATTTTGGAGGTTCTTTTGTGCTGGCACAGCGTTTCGTAATCAACTGGAACCAGATCAATATGCTCACAGAAGATCAGATCGAAGACTTGATTGGCCGGAAAACTGATGATACCATCATTCCAGACCGTGATTCGAGAAGTCATATCAAATCAGCAAGGATTCAGGATGAAAATGGAAATACTACACCAGTACTCCGCCTAGGCCTCCCTTTTGGAAGGGCCAAACAATCGGCCAATGGCTTTAGAGCACCTAAATCAGTCACCCTTTCCGATGAAGAAGGGATTTATTTCGCGGGTTTCTCTAAAGAAGCAAGTATCCTTGAAAATATTATGAGTAACCAGATCGGTGCAGATCATGGCTTTATGAATGACCGTTTATTCAATCATTTGAAATCAGATCTTGGGGGCTTATTTTATATTCCCAGCATAGAAGATCTGGAACTGAACATTATCAAAGGTTATTCCAATGATTTTAGTGCTGTAGAGGATGGAGACTGGTCCAGGTTTCCAGGCGTAGACTGGTCAAGATTAGACCGACATTATCAGGATGCATCGCCAAATGGCCTGATGTATTACAGCCACCAAAATTACCTTTTCACGATGTCTACGGGCATCAACAGAAGCAATGAATTTTTTAGTCCGCCATCAAACCGAATCCTCAGCCTGCTGGAAAATATCTTTTCCCTGTGGCAGGACAATTGGTATTTCAACCGCAAACAGGAAGAAATTAAAGAAGATCTCCGCTATTATATGGATCAATATGAAGGGGCAGACAAGCCTGCCGACATCATGAAAGAATCCATTATGGTGAGGAAAGGCTGGGCCGTCAGGCTCAGTTTGCACCTCTTCAGTGATCCATCCTACGGTTTCAGAGGAAGGAAAATAAGGATGAAAGATGGTACTTTAGTCCCATACTCTTCCTTCCTTGAAAATAAAGGAGAAGTGGTCTATGGTTCCGATACCTACCGGATCTCCCCGGAAGAAATTATTGTGGGCGCCATGCCAAACCTGTCTTTAGGAGAAGGACGTTATGTGATGAAATATCTTTCTGAAAAAGAGCGTATGGATGGATTTTTAAGCAATCTTTCTGAGGCATCTGGAGTAGGTCACGTGATCCCACATTATGAGAAAGCACTTCATAAAGGCCTGTCAGTAATGAAAGAGGAGGTGCTGGCCTACGAAAAAGAAGCCACAAGCCGGGAGAAAAGCGACTTTTACCGTTCGGCATACTTGTCGCTGGAAGGGATTTCTGAATACTTCCGCAACTATGGGAAACTGGCCAGAGCAACCGCGGCAAAAATGTCGGATGGACAGGTCTGGGAAAAAGAAAACCTGGAATTTATCGCCTACCGGATGTATAAACTGGCCGATCATAAGCCAGATACTTTTCTGGAAGCTGTACAGTTTATCTTTACTCTGCACAGTTGTCTGCACCTGAATGGGGAGCCGACAGCGATCGGTAGGATGGACCAGCTTTTACTGCCTTTCTATGAGAAAGGAGAGATATCTTCAGCAGAAGCACAGGAAATTATCGACGCTTTCTACATCAAACTTGATGAGAAAGTACAGCAGAACCGCATCTTTATGGAAGATCATCAGCCATTTGGAAATCTAGCCATGGGAGGCAGTTCCGGCCCATATCCACAAGGAGCTTCCCTGGGGCAATGGATCCAGCAAATTACTGTGGGTGGGACTATTGCCGATGGAACACTGGATTTTGAAGCAACAAAACCTGCATATAATGAGCTCACAAAGCTGTTTATTCATGCTTCAGGAAGGCTCCCTTTAAATGCGCCATGCCTTTCCCTGCGTACCAGAAAAGACATTCCACAGGAATTACTGGAAGCGGCAGCACATGCGGTATTGTCGGGCGGAGCGCATCCCATCCTGCTCAACGATGAGAAAATCATTGAAGGACTTTACCATAGCGGCGACGGCGTAGGCGGCAACTTAAAAGAGGAAACGAAAAACTGGAATCCTGCGGTGACAATGAAATCGGCACAGAACTATGCCTGTGATGGCTGTTATGAACCACAGTTCCCAGGAGAAAACTGGTTTTCTCTAGGCGGATTCTCTACCTTGCAACCCTTGGAATGTGCGTTAAACCAAGGAAGGACTTATTCTTCTGCCGGGCAATCCTATTTATTCGGACAAACGGTTTCCCTCAATTCGAAACCCGCTGATCAGATTAAAAGCTTCGACGAATTACTCCGGATTTACTTTGAACATTTTGAATTGCTGAATCGTAAAGCATTCAACGGACAATTGATGGGCTATGGTGCGAATACAAAATTCTGCCCTTCGCCAATATTAAATGTGCTGATGGATGATTGTTTGGCAAAAGGACAGGATTTCTATAGCGGTGGTACAAAATACAGTATTTATGGACCTTGTTACATTGCCTTAAGTTCCACCATCAATTCCTTATATGCCATTAAAACAATGGTGTTTGATGATAAAAATGCAGTGACTACATTACCAGAATTACTGGAATGCCTATGCTGCGATTGGGGTCATAAAATGACCGAGCCTTTTATCAGTAACCTGGCCGGAGAATCCCGCATCACTGGTCGCTCAGACCGATTTAAACGCCTGAGGGAAATTGCACTTTCCTTACCGCGTTACGGCAGGGGGCATGAAGGAATTGATACTTTTGGAAACAAAATTGTAGAAGGCATTGCCAGGATTTCTGTGCAAACTTTTACCAATCCTCTGCCGCAAATGTACATCAGGCTGAAAGACCTGGCACAGGCCTATGGCAGCGAAGAATTTCCATTTGGAATTCAGATTCAGCCAGGTGTAGGAACCTTTGAAAACCATGTGGAAATGGGAGCCTGGAATGGCGCAAGTGCCGATGGCCGCAGACTGGGAACAACGGTAGCCGGAGATTTAAGTGCAGCGCCAAGTCCGGCGGATTTACCAATCGAACCTCAATATGCCGGCTTTGAAGAAGCATTGGCTGGATTTCAGGGAAAAGGTGCAGAACTGATGACCGATGGAGCACCTACCGATTTTAACATAGACGAGGAATTTCCGGTAGATAAGATCATTCGAATTATGCAGCAATTTGCCGCTGGACAATCATCCAATATTTTAACGATTACCGTGGCCAATGCAGATACTTTCGAGAAAGCGGTAGTCTCGCCAGAACAATACAACCTGTTGAGGGTTAGGACCGGTGGCTGGTCTAATTTCTTTACTTCTGTTTTCCCACTCGTACAGGATCAGCACCGCAGAAGGCCGGTTTCTACACCAATTGAGATAAAAAAAGAAGGAAATGCAATAACTGGATGTCCATTCCATAAGAAAATGGCAGCAGAATAAATAAAAACACCTTGCAGCAGCTCAAAAATCATTCGGTTTTGAGCTGCTGTTTTAAAACGCTCTAAGGCCCGGTCGGGCTATAGTGATATCCGTGTAAAACGCAGCGCCGTTGTTGTCTTGTGAGGCTGCATTTTACCCTTAAAATCAAGCTTAAAATACCTTCCTGATTCTTTTGTTATTCCAATGTTTATGCCTAATTTCAGGCCAGAAACAACAAATAATCAATTAAAACTACCGCTAATTCCGGAAACAGCGGCTCAGTTTTATTTTTTCGTAACCTGCATAATTTTAGCATCAGCTTAAAAATCCCATTAGGGGGAAGGGGTATTGCTATGGGCAGAAAAAATTAACATGACCATAAAACCCTTATTCAAAGAAGCATTAAAATTTTGGTTTAAATTAGGATGGATCAGCTTCGGCGGAACCGTCGGCCACATCAATATCATGCACGATTACCTCGTAGATCAAAAGAAATGGATCAGCAGCAGCCGTTTCTTTCATGCACTAAACCTTTGCATGCTGCTGCCGGGGCCGGAAGCGCAGCAGCTGGCCATCTATATGGGCTGGCAGCTTCATGGTAAAAAAGGTGGTTTGGCAGCAGGAATCTTATTTGTGCTGCCCGCCATGTTGATCCTGCTGCTGCTGAGCATCTGCTATGTTTATTTTGGAAATCAGCCTTTGATGTTTGCCATGTTTGATGGCTTTAAGCCGGCCGTAATTTCCATGATCATCGTGGCACTGCTGGGCATCGGTAAAAAAGCACTGCGTACACCTTATCATGTAGTGCTCGCAGCCATCGCTTTTTCCTGCATTTTCTTTTTTAATACTGCTATGGTATTTATCATTCTGGGAACCATCGGATTAGCCATCGCCCTTCACTTTTTATGGCCTGATTTAATTCGTCAGGACCACAGCAATAAACAGCTGGTGTTGGTTCCCGAAAATGAGTACCATTTCAACAAGGATTCAGTGGCCCTTGGAACTGGAACTCATTGGAAAATTGCGGTCCTGCAAATCCTGGTCTTTATACTGATCTGGATGGCACCTTCTTTTCTCTTATACTACTTTACGAGTGATTTTGCCTTTTGGAGAGAACTGACTCTCTTTTTCTCTAAAACGGCCTTTTTGACCATTGGAGGCTCTTATACGGTGCTGCCTTATGTCGCGCAATATGCGGTTACCAAGCTTAATTGGCTCAGTAAAATGCAAATGATCGATGGTTTTGCATTGGCCGAAAGCACGCCAGGACCTTTGATCATTGTGGTTGCGTTTGTAGGATTCATGGCGGCATACCATCATTTTGATGCCTCCATTTCCATGGGGGTGCTGGGCTTGGGGCTGACTACCTTTCACACTTTTCTACCTTCATTTCTTTTCATATTTGTAGGCGGACCGATCATTGAAAAAGTGCATGGAAATACCGCAGTCTCCAATGTCCTCAGTTTTGTTACTGCTGCGGTAGTAGGAGTGATTCTTAACCTCACGTTATTCCTGGGGAAAGATGTTGTTTTCCCCGGAGGAGTCAGATTTGAAAACCTGGATATAGCCGCTGTCATCTGGGTGATCATCAGCTTGATCCTAATGAAAAAATATAAAGTAAATCAGCTGATCATCATTGGAATGAGCTTAATCTTTGGCCTGCTGCATTATGGGCATATTATTTATTAGGGGGTGTTTTGATGTGGTATCTAGTTGATGTTAAGTGGATTGACGGTGGATGTAAGAGTCAAAAATGAACCCTTATACTGGTGCTTTAAGTTTTTTGGAATAATAAATGCTTATTAATAAATGATTAGGAATGAAAAATAAATTCTTGTCTACAAAATTAATTAGTGGTTATGAAAGTGAAAAAGAGAATTTTATTGACAGGAGCATCAGGAACTGTGGGTTTTGAAGTATTGAAACAACTGGTCTTGCAAGCTGATAAATATGAGATCACTGCCTTTGATCAAAAGACGAAAAACGCTGTTAAACTATTGTCTCCTTATGAAAAACAGGTAAACGTAGTTTATGGGGACCTGACCAATGCAGAAGAGGTCGCAGAAGTTTGTGTAGAAAAGGATTTCCTGATTCATTTGGCGGCGATTATACCACCTTTAGCAGATGAACAACCAGGACTGGCTTATGATGTAAATGTAAATGGGACAAGGTACCTGATCCAGGCTTTAAAGCAATATTCTCCGGACGCATTTATGATGTACAGCTCCTCGATTTCTGTTTATGGAGATCGTCTAAATACGCCCTGGATTAAAACTTCAGACCCTTTATCACCAAGTCTGGAAGACCATTATGCGGTCACCAAAATAGAATCGGAACAGCACATTCGAAACAGTGGACTGGATTTTTGTATTTTCAGACTGGCTGCAATTATGGGTACAGGTAACCACAAGCCCTCAGGGATCATGTTCCACATGCCTTTGGCCACTTCTATGGAGATTTTAACACCCGAAGATACTGCCAGAGCTTTCGTCAATGGACTGGCAAAACGCAGCGAATTATCTGGTAAGACTTTTAACCTTGGTGGCGGAGCGCTTTGCCGGATCAGTTATCAGGATTTCCTTACCCGATCCTTTGAAGCCTTCGGTTTAGGAGCCCTGGATTTCCCCTCAAACGCTTTCGCGGAGAAGAATTTTCATTGCGGATATTATGCGGATGGTGATGAATTGGAAGAACTGCTTCATTTCAGAAGGGATACATTGGAACATTATTTTACAAAGTTAAAGCAATCCGTATCACCCTTAAAGAAAACAATGGCCTCCGTATTTAGGGGTTCTATTAAACGTCATCTGCTGAAAAAATCAGAACCTTTTCATGCTTTGCTGCACAAAGACAAAAAGATGTCTGCACGGTTCTTCAATAAGCTTTAGCCAATCACCGCAAAGACCCGCTTTTTATAGAAAAGATGCTGCTCTAAATATACAATGGAGCAGATTCTCAATTAAATAAATGATCAAAAAATGAAAACTTATATGAAAAATATCATAGGAATCGCATTGCTTTTTGCCGTTCAGTTCGGCTACGCACAAAAAGGGCCATTAAAAATAACGGTCACCAATATCAACCATCTGGAAGGAAAAATTCAAGTGAGTTTGTACAACAGCAAAGCCTCGTTTATTAAACCGGGGAAGGAGTATAAAACGATGATCAAGGAGGTAAAAGCAGGAACGGAGACTTTCACTTTTAATGATTTGCCTGCCGGAGAATATGCAGTGGCACTTTATCATGATGAAAATGGCGACGGAAAATGTAATACGAATATGCTGGGCATCCCTAAAGAAGGCTACGCTTTCTCTAGAAATTTCATCCCTAAATTGTCTGCGCCAAAGTTTGAAGATACGAAGTTTAAGCAGGAGCAGGGAACCAATATGGTGATCAAAATGCACTACTAAGTAGTGATAAGACCACTCTATTCTGTATTTGCCCTTATCCTAAACAGGTCTACGTTAGAAATTAAGAACTTGTTTTGCAGCCCAATTTTGGCCAATTTGGTGCTTATAAGGCTGTTTTCCCTGGAATTTAACAGAAATACAGAGCTTTCTCCCATTAAAAATAACCTTTCTTCAAATTGCAGCATCTGATCATAATCACTGACCAGTGAATTGGTAATCGCCATTTGCTGCTGTATAGATTTGATCTCCGCCTGCTGCGCAGTAATTTTGTTTTTCAGTTGTAAGCGCTCCAGATTGAGGTCCAGCTGACTGTCGGATATTTTAAGTTGCGCCAGCTTCAAAGCACCTCTTTCTTTCCTCAGGAAAAGGGGTACACTAAACTTCAATTCAAACTTATAATTGCCCAATTGAAAGTCATTAAAATAGGAGGGATCAGACAAGTAACTGTAGCCAACATCTAATTTCGGTAATAACATATTGCGCTTTAATTTCTGCTCAATGGTTAGGATTTCTATTTTCTGCTGCATGGCCATCAGCTTGGGATGGCTGGCTAAAACATCATTGTCGGGGATCAGCGCATCAAAATTGAGTGCAGGTTTTAGGTCGTTTTCCAGCGCTGCTTCCGGAACCATCGTTTCCTTTAATTCCATCGGAATGTTTTCAATCCATAGGTAATTGGAAAGCTCTAGTTTCGCTTTAGCCAATTTCAGCTCGGCCTCTGTTAAATTTAACTGCCTGTTTTTAATGACAATTCCTGCCTCTATACTGTCTACTGCTGCTTTATCTCCCGCCTTAATCAGTTTTTTTATTCCTTCTGCCCGTTTTTCGGCAAAAGTCAGGTACTCCCGGTAAAGCTTAGCCTCATCATAGGTTCTTTTCCAGTTGATATAAGCAGTAGAAGCATCATAAATGATGTTTACCGCTTGTAACTGGCGTTCAGATTTGCTCAGCTGCAGCTGGATTTTAGCAATCCGAATGTCGGCCATCCGCTGGTTAATCAATAGGCCCTGAGCTAAAGGAACAGTGATGCCCAAGGCAGTCAGGCCGTTGTCTGGCGTCCTGTTTTGTGGATTCAGGTAATTGCCGTCATTACTGTCGAAACCCGCTTTTACTTCTATGCCGTACCAGGTGGGCACTTTAAAACTGCTGTTAAATAAGGAATAGTACTCGGTTCCTTTAAACTGTTTATTGCTGAAATCGACTTCCAGTTTAGGATCAAATCCACCACGAGCCATCATGAGGGCAGTCTCGGCTTTACTCAGCAAAAGGTCTGCCTGCTTCACTGCCGGATGGTACTTTTTTACATACCCCAGGAACTCTGTAAAAGTCAGCACTTCTGGTTTGAGCTCCTGTGCAAGGCTCGGTAAAGCGCAGAAAAGACAGCTGATCAGGATTAATATTTTGATTTTCATGGGTTTATTTCTTAGCGGTAGCAGGTTTTTCCGATTGATAATAGTTGGGAGGGAAACCGTTTAAAGTTCTCCAGATTTCGAACCATACGGGCACGGTTTCCAGCAGAGCAATGGTTTCTGCACCGGAGCCCATACTCAATTGCTTTGGCCATGGGTCTTCCTCTGGGTCTGGTGCGATCAATACCCTGTACTTGCCATTTGGACTGATAAAATTCTCTATGGCCACAATTCTTCCACCAAAGGTACCATAAGACATATCCGGCCATCCGGAGAATACGATCGTTGGCCAGCCGTCAAACCATACGCGGATCTTTTCACCTTTTTTCAAAAGAATCATGTCTATCGGGCTGACAAACGTTTCTACAGCCAGCTCATATTTTGAAGGCATAATGCTCACAACTGGTACACCTTCTTTTACGGTTTCGCCCAATCCAGATTGCAGGGCGCGGTTTACATACCCATCCTGGGGCGCTTTGATGTAATACATGCCATTTCGAATGCTGTAATTTGCATATTGATTTTCCAATTTACTCAGCTGCCCGGAAGCATCGGCCTGATTGCCGAGAGTAGTGTATTTATCGCCATTCGCTTTAGATATTTTCTCCGCATATTCTGCGGAAAGGCGCTCCACTTCCAGTCGGGCATTGATCAGCTCATTCTTGGAAGTCAATAGTTTGTTTTCCTGGGTAGTGACTTTTGCCTGTACATCCTGTAGTTTCAATCGCTTTTCTTCCACATCGGTGAGTGGTTTTAATCCTTCTTTTTGGAGCTGAATGGAGCGCTCTGCTTGTGTACGGGCAATTTTAAGCTGTATTTTAACCGCTTCAAAATCCATACTGTCGCTTTCTATTTTCAAAAGTGACTGTCTGATTTTATTCTTTGCCTGCTGGTGTTTCAGGTTTTTTTCACCTTCTAAAGCGCTCACCTGAGCATTTAGTGCAGCCACTTTTCCCTGGTAAGATTGCAGTGCCATTTTCTTGGCATCCACTTGGTTCTTCGTGTTTTCTAACAGCTTTGGGTCAAAATATTCTTCCTTCACTTCGGAGAGAAAAATGATGGTATCACCCTTTTTTACATAATCTCCTTCTTGTACGTACCACTTTTCAATCCTTCCGGCGATGACCGTATTGATGGTTTGTGGCCGCTGATTAGGTTTTAAAGCCGTTACGGCACCAGATCCGGAGATGTTTTGTGTCCAGGGTAGAAAAAGAACGATGATCCCAATGATGCATATCGCAAGAATCAACCGGTTCAATATTTTATAATGCGGTCGGTTGCCTAGGTTTTTAACTGCACTATAGCGGTCTAATATATGCTGCTGCGTATTTTTCTGATCAGATAAATTTAGCATTTTCTTATTTCTTTAGGTCGTTGATGATTTTTCCGTTTTTCATAGTAATTGACCTATTGGATTTCAACTTCCAGGTAGGGTTTCCAGAGGAGACAATAACCGTCCATTGTTGGCTTTCAGCGCAGATGAAGTCGATAATAGCATCTGCGGTATCTTGATCCAGGCGGTCTGTCGGGTCTTCATAAAGCAGGACGGCTGGTTTATGAATAATGCTTCTTGCCAGCATGATTTTCTGCGCATTGGAAGAAGAAAGCTGCTTGCCTTCCGGGAATATTTTAGTGTCCAGTCCATGAGGCAGGGTTTTAATATAGGCACTCAGCTGCACCGCATCTAATGCCCATCGGAGGTCCTGTGCAGAAACAGAGGGGTCATTGAAGGTAATGTTCTCCAGGATGGTGCCTTCAAATGGGCTTTGTCCTTGAATGATCATGCCAATCTGCGCGCGGTATTGATTGATGTCGATCTGTCGGAAGGTATCGTCATTGACAAATAATGCACCGGAAGTTGGTTTTAATAATCCCGAAAGGGTACGGATTAAAGTAGTTTTTCCTGAGCCATTTGCGCCATTCAGGATGATTTTTTCGCCGGGCTCAATTTTCAGGGAGATGTCTTTTAACATGTCGGTTTCAGCGCCAGGGAATCGAAGAGATACCTGATCTGCTTCCAGGGTAATGCGTTCGTAAAGTGGTTTGCCTTCGGTTTCTGAAAGAGTTTCTATTTCCATATCCGTTACTTTTCCAATCTTTTCTACAGCGGTCAATACATCGTAGAAGGTCTCCAGGCCCAGCACGATTTTCTCTACCGAATTGATCACCAGTAAAATAATAATCTCGGAGGCTACAAACTGGCCGATGTTCATTTGCTGATTCAGTACCAGATACCCTCCAATCAGGAGCAGGCCGGCGGTGATGATCACTTTAAAGATGATCAGCTGTGCATATTGTCGCTTGATGACGTTGAAATGTTTTTCGCGGTAATCCAGGTAGTTATTGGTTAAGCTGTTGTTTTTCTGAAGGGCAAAGTCGAAGTTCAATGATTTTTTGAAACTGTGTTTGTTCCTTGCAATCTCCTGCAGCCATTCTGCGGCGCGATATTTATACTTGGATTCACTCAAACTCGTATCCAGCCCCTTGGTATAAGAAAATTTAAAGATCAGGTACAGCATGGCCACCAGTAATACGCCAAACAGGATGAACGAAGGGTGGTATAAAGACAGGAGAATGATACCAAAACCTATTTGCAGTAGGGCTGAAGAGTAATCCAGCATGAGCTTGGAAACGCCCTTCTGAATGGTTAAAGTGTCAAAGAAGCGGTTGGCGATTTCCGGGGGATATAGGTCATGGTACAACTCATCGAACCTGATTTTCGGAAGTCGGTAGGCAAATTCAAAAGAAGAACGTACAAAGATTTTCTGCTGTAGGTTTTCTGTGATCCGCAATTGCATGAGCGATAAAATCCCTACAAAAGCAACCCCCGTGACCACCCCGATCACCAGGATGATCCAGGAAACGCTGACCCTGCCGCTTTGCAGGAAATTCACAATCGCCTGGATGCCTAAGGGCAGCGACAGACTGATGAGTCCGGCAATGATGGCGTATAAAAATATTTGAGTTACATCTTTTTTGTCAAGCTTTAGCAGACTGAAGAATCTTTTTGCTGGGGTCATGGTTTTGGGCTTAGTATGCGCTGGATAAGGTCTGTATAATAGGCAGTAGGACTGGTGTTTTCGTTACAGTCAGTAATGGTTTTGAAATGATCTTTCAGGAAATGCTGGTGTAATGCGCCTTCCACGATGCTCGAAATTAAGCTTTTCGGGAAAGGGTATTCCGGATCAATCATGACCACCATTCCTACCATTCTGCTGATCACTCTTTTGTAAATCAAAAAGAAGCCCTCTTTGTTTTCTTCATCTACCTCTTTCGTTAAAAAAGTCTTGGTAAATTCCGCAATGATGATCTTGTTGAGCAAGGCTTCATTGATGTAGGGAGTGTTCAGGTCGTCCTCAATTTTCTCCGTTACGAGTTCCAGCGCTTTGAGCAGCTGGTCTAAAGGAGTAGGAATGTTGGCGGTAGCAAAGACCATTTTATACTCTATCCAACTCCAATACCAGGAGGAAAAGTAGACCAGTAATTTATGCTTGTTTTCAAAATAACGGTAGATTGAACTCTCATTTGAACCGATGCGCTCCCCAAGCTTTTTGAAGGTGAAGTTGTCAAAGCCGATTTCATCCATGATGATCAGACTGTGCCTGATGATCTTTCTGCCAAGAGCAGTGGTTTCCGGATCTTTCACATAGATCTTGTCGTTCACCTGGATTTTTATATTTGCGAGTAGCTGATCCATAATAGCTGTATTTACTGCAAATGTAATAGTATTACTATTATTAATAAGAATAATACTACCCTTTTTTCTAAAACCCGCTTTTAATTAGCTTTAATAGCCTATAAGCCTATTGGTTTTTTTGATCAATTCTCAATGATTTATTTGTATTTTACAATCGATATGAACCTTTAAAGAAATAAAACGATGCTCAACCGAAGAAATTTTATCCGAAATAGTGCTGGCGCATTAGGCAGTACAGCCCTGCTTTCTGCACTCGATCACCCTGCTTATGCGATTTATGAGCGAACAATTGGGGCTAACGACCAGATCAATATCGGAGTGATTGGGATCAACGGAATGGGCTGGTCGGATTTGAGAGCCGCACTGAATGTTCCTGGAGTAACTTTAATCGCTTTGTGCGATTCGGATCAGAACGTGTTAGACAAAAGGATGGGGGAATTGAAGGGCTTAAACATCGATGCGGCAAAGGTGAAAGCGTATAAAGATTATCGCGCCTTATTGGACAATAAAGACATTGATGCAGTGATCATAGGAAGTCCGGATCATTGGCATGCTTTAATGATGATTCATGCTTGTGAAGCAGGTAAAGATGTGTATGTAGAAAAACCGGTTGGAAATTCAATTCTGGAATGCCGGACAATGGTTGCTGCACAGCAAAAATATAATAAAGTAGTGCAGGCAGGGCAATGGCAGCGGAGTCAGCAGCATTTTAAAGAGGCGGTAGACTTTGTACAAGGTGGACAGCTCGGGAACATCAGGACGGTTAAAGTCTGGTGTTATCAGGGCTGGATGAAGCCTGGGCCCGTAGTTCCGGATACCGCAGTTCCCGCTGGTGTAGATTATGACCTATGGTTAGGGCCAGCAAAAAAACGCGCCTTCAATTCCAGCAGGTATCACTTTAACTTTAGGTGGTTTTGGGATTATGCCGGTGGACTCATGACAGATTGGGGCGTACATTTGATCGACTATGGTTTATTGGGGATGGGCTCGCCAGTTCCGAAAAGTATTTCAGCATTAGGCGGACGTTTTGCTTACCCTGATTTATATGAGGAAACGCCAGATACCCTGACTACCCTTTATGAATTTGATCAATTTAACATGGTTTGGGATTCGGCAATGGGCATCGACAACGGTTCTTACAACAGAGATCATGGCATCGCCTATATTGGTAACAATGGAACGCTGATTTTGAATAGAGGAGGATGGGAGGTCATTGAAGAAAGACAAAGCGGTAATAAAGTGAGCAAACCTCTAGTGAAAGCCTCAGATAATGGCCTTAACAACCATATGCTGAACTTCTTTGCCAGTGTAAGGTCAAGGAAAAAAGAAGCATTGAATTGTGATATCCAGGCTGCCGCCCACGTGGCCAGTATCGCCCAAATGGGCAATATCGCTTACAAAAGCGGAGAAAAACTAACCTGGGATGCCCAGAAAAACCAATTTACCGACAAACAAATTAATAGTAAATACTTAATGGCACCATACCATAATGGTTATAACTTGCCGAAAATTTAAAATATGAAGTTTCTTTTTACCACCGCAGGGTTTGCACTAATTGCCCTGATGTCTTATGGACAATCAAAGTTTGTACGCTTAGAAACCAGCAAAGGAGCGATTACCCTGATGCTGTATGACCAGACTCCTAAACATAGGGATGCCTTTGTAAAAACCATAAAGCAAGGTTTGTATGATCAGGCCGCTTTTAATCGGGTGATCAAAGGTTTTGTGAGTCAGGGAGGAGAGTTAGATGAGACGATCCTGGATAGGGAAAAGCTGCATCCTGAAAAGCCATTAGCACGGATTCCTGCAGAGATTGTTCCGGGTCTTTTTCATAAAAAAGGCGCATTAGGTGCCGGTAGAAACGACAATCCTGAACACAGCTCTTACCTGACACAGATTTACCTGGTCGCAGGAAAACCACAAACAGAGGAAGAACTGAATGCAATGGAGAAAAAGAAAGGCCATCATTTCTCTGCCGCTGAAAGAGCAGCGTACAAAAAGATCGGGGGAATTCCTCGCCTGGATCTTGATTATACGATATTCGGGGAAATTGTAGCGGGAATGGAAGTGGCAGATGCCATCAATTCAGTACCAACGGATCAGCATGATTTACCCTTAACACCAATTACATTCACCCCTAAGTTGTTGTCTAAGAAAGAGGTTGCAGTAATCAGGAAAGTACTGAATGCCCATGTAAATTAGCATAAAATTTTTATAACTGTAGCGAAAAGTGGGTGTTTGCCGTTTTAACAGGAAAGAACCTAGTTTTAAACTAACCAAATTCCAAATGATGATGAAAAGATCCGCTGCTTATGTTTTAATGATTGCAGGTGTTACCTTCCTGTCGGCTTGTCTCAAAGAAACCATGGACGATGACCGAAATCCTGGCTGTGATCCCCCAAGTTCCAATATGTTTTTTCAAGTCCAGGATAAAACCTCCGGAGCAGACTTGTTTTTTGCTGAAAGTCCAAAGTATAAAATCAATGAAATTAACGTCTATAGAACGAAAGATAAGACCTTTAAGGAGCCATTGCGTTTAATTCCCGTTGGAAGTGACATTCGTGCGTTTTCGCTGGCATTTGATTATCACAAGCCTATTGATACCTTGCTGATTAAAATCGCAGATACCCCAATAGATTCCTTGTTTTATACGGTGAAAAAGCCGGTAAATCATTGCAGCCCTTATGAGATCGAAAATGTTAAATTCAATAAAGTCGATCTCATGAGAGAAAAAGGGCTCTTTATATTTAAGAAGTAAAGGTTTTTATAATGATGCTGCTTTAAGATATCCCTATTTACAAAACATCCATTCAGCGATTATCTTGTAAATAGGGATGAATTATTTCATTTACGGCCTCAGTCATTGAACTGACGATATCGTGTTCCCTTACAGCCCCTCAGTGCCGAAACTGCGCTTCTTTAACATCAGGGACATGGGAGGGATGAAGAACGATAATTTCATTTTTGAGACCACTTTGAAAACGGAGATTAAGGAGGGTAAAGCTGCTTGTCAGCGGGCAGATCGTCAGTCTGCAATATCGCTTTAACGGCACTGGAGCGGTGAATAATACAAAATTTTTCAAAAGCAATCAGGTAATTGATTTTTATTGAAAATTAAAGATAAAATCATTCGGGATATAAGCTTTAGTCATTATACTTTTTTTTTCGCTTGAAATTAAAATTTCATTATAAATTCTTGTTGTTGCGTAAATTAACTTGTAGCTTTATGTAGTTATGCCTTAGATGTGGTGTGGATAGTTGCTGAGGTTAAGGCGTAAATTAACGTTATACTCAACTTTATAATGCAAGGAAACATCGCTCGCTTTCTGCAACCTGTATTTGAACTTGCGGAGCTCAACCGCAACCAACAGCTTGCCCCTCAATCTGCCAAACTTAAAGGCTTCAAGGTTGATTCCAGTACCACTGAGACTGCTGAAAAAAAGGGAATTAAGCTTCCTAATGAATTCAGTGGAAAAGAATTTCTGGCCTTTCTCTCACATGTAAATGCCGAAATTGAACATGGCTTCTTTTTCTAATAGATGATAGCTGAGAGTTAAAGTAAATGCAAAGTGTATTTATCTTAAATAAAACATGATATAATTCATCTTAAGTAGTTTAAGTATAGGTATTTATGCCTATTTTATTATCGCTAATTAACCCTACATTCGAATATAAATGATTTAACAAATTAACATTATGAAATTTTTAGAACAACCTTATCAACAACGTTTAGTAGTTTCCGCTGGCAGTGTTAACGAGCCTGAAACTAATGATTCCCCTGTTATTGTTTTACATCTTGCCGGCGAACGCGGGCGGGTAGCGGGTACAGGAACCTTCACCGTGGGAAAGCGGGCAGTCAAAGACTTTATCGTAAACGGTTCCATCCACAAGCTGAATGGCCAAACCATCATTTCTCTTCGTGTTTATGAATGGGATACCCTGATTGGTTCCATCTTAATCGCACTGGATGGGAAGGACCAAAATACTGCCAATTACAAGTTCAAATTCGATGAAGTATGGAGAACAGAAGGAGCTACAGTGAAAGTAGAGCACCTGGCTGCACTGATTTAACCACGACCGTATAAACATCTCTGTAATTACCAAATTCTGGCAACGCTCCATTTTGTCAAGTTTGGTAATTATGGTATTTGACAATCTTTTATGATATTTATCTCCCGATAAATAAAGATTGTAAATTCCTGATAAAACACCTATAAATGAAATTAGCAACAATATTTAATAATACCAGGGATGGACAACTGGTGGTCGTGAACAAAGCAGTCACGAAAGCAGTTCCTGTTCCTGAGATTGCAGCCACCATGCAGGATGCCATTGACAATTGGAAAGCAGCTGCGCCAAAGCTCAAAAATGTTTATGATTTACTGAATGTAAACGACAGTGATTCAGCTGTTTTTGACCTTTCGTCTAAAGTAGTAATGGCGCCAATTCCAAGGGCCTACCATTGGGCAGATGGAAGTGCTTATGTGACGCATGTGGAACTGGTAAGAAAAGCCAGGAATGCTGCGCTTCCTGAAACCTTCTGGACAGATCCGCTCATGTATATGGGCGCTTCAGATGCTTTTATCGGCCCAAATGACGACATAGAAGTGGAGAATGAGGCCTGGGGCATTGATTTCGAATCTGAAGTTGCAGTGATTACAGACGATGTGCCTGCGGGAACAGATGCGAAAACTGCACTGGACCATATTAAACTGATCACGATCCTCAATGATGTGACGCTGAGAAACCTGATTCCTGATGAATTGTCCAAGCAATTTGGCTTTTACCAATCCAAACCATGGACTTCCTTCGCGCCGGTAGTTGTTACCCCAGACGAATTAGAAGGGGTATGGAGCGATGGAAAACTACACCTGCCATTGCGGTCCACGTTAAACGGTAAATTGATCGGTTCACCGGATGCGGGGGTCGATATGGTATTCGACTTTGGCCAATTGATTGCCCATGCGTCAAAAACGAGGTCGCTGATTGCAGGAACGGTGATTGGATCTGGAACAGTAGCCAATCAGGGTAGCCCAACAGGCTCCAGCTGTCTGGCAGAAGTGAGGTGCCTGGAAATCATTAAAGACGGAAAAGCCAGTACGCCATTCATGTCTTATGGAGACAGGATTGAGATTGAAATGAACGATAAGGAAGGCCATTCGATCTTTGGAAAAATAGATCAGGTGGTCAAAAAATACATAAAGAAATAAGGATCACTATCCGCATAGCACTGTTAAAGCATAGCACTGTTAAAGCATAGCAGTAAAGCTTAGTTTGCTAAGCTTTACTGCTATTTTAATATCCTGACCTGAATACCTCAGCTGCCTGGTCAATCATTTCATCAGAGGCGGTTAAGGAGACCCGGAATGTGCCTGGGATCTTCATGGTGGAACCTGGTAAAACCAACACCTTCCGCTGTTCAAGAACTCTTGAGTAATGTTCATCTGAGGGCTCCGGACTGTCTACCAGCATGTAAAAAGTACCTTGTGCCGGGTTCACTTTGAAGCCACCTTCCCTCAATGCGCTCACTAAATGATCACGTCTTCTTTTGAGCTGTGCAATATCCACGCATAAGCTTTCCAAATGTGGTACCGCACGTTGTAAAATACAACCGGGAAGCTGCCAGCCGGAGATGGGTTGAAGCGCATCAATCACCTGACGCATGTGCGCTGCTTCCGGAAAACCTGGGGCGAGGGCCATATAACCAATTCTCAAACTTGGGGCTAAAAGTGTTTTTCCATAAGTATAAATGCTAATCGTAGCCGGGTAGAATGCTGCCGGACTGGGTGCATGACTGCATTCAAAAACAATACGGGCATAAGCTTCATCTGAGATGATGGGGATGGTTCTTCCTAATCGCTGACTAGCTGCCGCCACAATATTGGTCAATTCTAAGAGCTCCTGAGCTGAAAACACCTTACCAGTGGGGTTATGAGGGGAGTTAAGGAGTATGGCACTGGTTTTAGGGCCGATAGCAGCCTCAAACTGACTCATCGAAACACTCCAATCCAGCGGATTTAAATCTACTCCCTTCGGAATTGCACCTTGGGACCTGATCATCGGTTCATAGTAAAACCATGGCGGGCCCAGGTAAAGGACTTCTGTAAGCGGGTCACATAAGGCCTGAAGGCAGCAGGATAATCCGGCAAAAGCACCGGTTGTAAAAAACAAGTCTCCTGCGGCATACTTTATCCCTGATCTTTGACTAAGTGATGATGCTGCGGCTGCTCTGGAGCTTTCAATATGGTGCACATATTTGAACCCCAGGTGATGGCTAATGTCAACCTGCTCATGCAGTATTTCCGCGATCTCAGGAAAGGAGTGTCCATGCGGATCTCCAAATAAAAGATCTGCAAAGCCAGGTTCACCACGGCGTTTGGTCACCGGACTTTCCCTAAGAAAGACGCCAAGATGCTGTTCGTATTCTGCTCTTGCTTTTTCGCTGCTTTCTGATAGTTTTATGTACATATTTTATTCTTTTTCTGTAGTTTATGATGGTTATGTTTGTTTTTAGTTTATAGCTGTATCTCAGGGCGGTTTCTGTTTTTATAGGGTGCCATTTTTTTATTTCCCGAACTATTTTCGAAGGCTTCAGCCAGGCTGATCAGGACGGCTTCATGATGCGGGTCAGCGCAAAACATTAAACCAATGGGCAGGCCGTCCTTCGTGAGTCCGCAGGGTACTGAAATACTGCACCAGCCTGCAAGATTTGCAATTAATGTGTTCCTTGAGTAGATGGACGACAGTGCTGCATGGGAAGATGGTTCATCACAATCCGAGCGCAATACTGCAGGAAGCGGGGTGGTAGGTACAACCAGTACCTCTATACCATACCGGCTGAGGGACAATTGCGCTGCAATGGCTGCGTATTGTTTTTGGATAGCTTCCGTATCACGCAGGGAATGTGCTGCCGCTGATTTCAGCCAGTTCAATACCCAGTCAATATTGGGATGCGATATAATTTCTTCGTGCAAAGGATAGGCTTCTGAGGCGATTAAACTATTTTCCTTCATCATTTCCCGCAGTTGCTGTATAATCGGGATTTCAACTGTGGAGACCGGGCTGCCAAGTATTTTTAAAGACCTTTCTACTGCCAGAATCACTTCCGGATCGGCATCATCAAAGAAAATAGTCTTACAGCAGCCGATACGTAAATCTGCCATCGGCAATTTCGGTTCCTGCAAAGTAGAAAACCTCGAGTTACGGGCTCCTTCGGTCTGAACTTTATCGTTCTGAAACCTGGAATCCTGAAATCCGGAATCCTGGAGTTGGGAATAAACGATCTTTACATCTGCCACGATAGCCGCAATCAAACCAATCGTATCCAGACTTGGAGCCAAAGGCCATACCCCTTGAGTTGAAAGCCAGCCTTTTGTTGGCTTAAACCCCACTACACCACAGAGTGAAGCAGGTACACGAATGGAGCCCCCGGTATCACTGCCTAATGCAAAAGGAACCATTCCGGCTGCTACGGCAACAGCAGAGCCGCTGGAGGAACCGCCAGGGAGGTAGGCTTCAGTTTTCCATGGATTATGAGGCGTCTCAAAAACGTGGTTGATGCCTAGAATTGTGGCAGCTAAAGGGCTGGTGTTGGTGATGCCAACCAATATAGCGCCTGCCTGTTTTAATAGCCTGATGGATGCAGCGTCTGATGAGGGGATATAGTCCATCGGCCATGCTGTTGAAATTTGCTCCTCTAGGATACCCAATCCTGCAGTATTTGGAAAACCTGCCACATCAAAAATCCCCTTCACCGCATAAGGAATCCCGTGTAATGGGCCTAGATCCAGTCCATTATTAAACGCTATCTGCGCTTGCAAGGCTTCTTCCAGCGCTCTTTCCTCTAAAATCAGTATAAAAGCCTTGAAGTAGGGATTTCTGGTCTTGATATCTTTTAATACCACTTCTGTGAGGGTAACGCAGCTCAGTGTGCCTGCACGAAGCTGCTGTCCAAGCTCGGAAATCGAATACTGACCTGGGTTTTTCATCATCAGGACAGGTGTTTTTTGAGGTAATCAGCCAGTAATTCGGCATCTTTTCCAACGCCATCAATGAAATTTGAATTGTATCTGATTTGACGACGCATGCCCAGCACCAGCAATCCGGGGATTGCTGTTATTCCGCCCTGGTGTTTAATTTCGCCCTGTGCATCCAATACATCAATGTGTAACCAGGGATAGCTTCGGCGATAACCTGTTGCCCAGATGATCGTTTTTATTCCTGCTGATTTAAGGTCAATGCTGGATGGAGCAGGAGGTACTGAAATCGGGGCTACCTGATGAAAATTCATGCTATGGTCGATCATCAGGTCGTTTATATATTGATCGATTCTTTCCAACAGCGCATACATATCCTGATCGGCCTGATGTACAGCTGTCAATAGGTTGTCCTCGAATGAAACCTGGGAATCGTTTATGGCTGCTATTCTGCTGGTTAATTTTACACCCTGATTTTGCAGGGTTTCGAGATTTATCGAATGTGCATCTTCTGAGCCAATAAGCTGTGGCGCAGGGATGTTTGGATCGCATTTGGAGTCTGTGAACGCATCAAAAATTCCCGCTTCCTTCAACCAGGTTAGAATATCCTTCCCTCTGTACCTTCTGGGCAGGCGGCGGTGTTTCCCTACAGAAAGCATCACCTCGCGTCCGGAAAGGCGTAACTCTTCTGCAATTTGCACGCCTGATGCGCCTGCACCAACGACCAGAATTCCTCCTTCAGGAATCTGCCCTGGATTGAGGTATTGGCTAGCAGTAATTTGATGGATTTCAGGGTTTACCCGATTTGAATATTCAGGGATAACAGGGGTACAGCAATGCCCGGTTGCGATCACGACTGCATTGGCGACCCATCGCTGTGCTGTGGAATGGATATAAAATTGATGGCCAGATTTGCTGACCGCCTCCACTGCTGTTTCTGTAAGAATAGGGGCCTCAAAGGATTGCGCATAATCCTCCAGAAGGGAAATATAGCGGCCTACCGGCATAAAGCCTTCTGGCTGATCTCCTTGATATGGCCATGAGGGTAAATTGGTCTGGTCGTTTGGCGTAAGGAGCCTTAGTGAATCCCAGCTTTCTGATCGCCAGCGCTGAGCAATCTGTCCGCGTTCCAATAAAATATGACTGATGTTTCTTTGCTTCAGGCAATAGCTCATGGCCAGTCCCGCCTGTCCGCCCCCAATGATCAGGACCTCAACAGAAATATAGGAATCCTGGTCGGAGGAGGAACCGGAGTTAGAAGATGGATAACCGTTCATAAATCTCTACTGGTTATTTTCGGCAGATTCCAAGGATTTGGCGCGTAAACCATGGTCTAAAAAAGTACCCAGGTAAAGGCCGTCAATATTGGAGATCTCCGCTAAATGAGGATCAAGCCATAATTTATAGGCGCCTCCCAAAGTCAGTTCGACCTCAGGGAAACGGCTGCGCAGCAGTTGGATGTACTCCATACCACGCTCTGCTGAAGGATTGCTGTGGGCGAATATCTCCGCACTTTCCTGTGGATCAAAGTAGTTGAGCGTAATGGCATCTGGACTAACTATTTCAAGCAGGTTCAGCATATCTTCCACATCTGATTCGGTTTCCCCAAGGCCGCAAAGCCATCCAGTATCTATCCGGAGTCCAGCCTCACGTGCGATTAAAAGGGATTTTAGCTTGTCATCCTGTGCTAATGGGCGTTTGGGGACCATTTCAGCAAACAGTTTTCGGGAGCATTCCAGGTTATTTCTATAGCGTTTGATGCCAAGATTGGCAATTTGTTCGTAGAAGTCAGGACGGGTACAAATTCCGGGGTTAATGGCCAGTTCAATGTGGGAGTTTCGCTGGATCACCTCTTTCATTTCCAGCAGGAAATTCATGACTTCAATGACATTAGCACCAACTGTTTGAAAGACCAGTTCTACCCGGGAACCTGTGGCAGCGGCCTGATCAAATGTCTGCTGGAAATCGGATTCCCTGACCAATGTTTTTCGATCTGTGGTCTCCGTTTTACTCAGTCCACAAAATTTGCAACCACCTCCACAACCAGAGTTTTTGAGCAGGCTAAGCTGGATGATGTTCATAATTTTTAATTTAATAAACAAGAAGCATCAGCCGTATTTGATTTGAGAGCAGTGCTTTAGATAAAAATAATGATTTTCTTTTTAATTACCAATTCGATGAAATTTCTTATAATAAATTATTGTTTCAATGTCTTTTTTTCCGCTATGCAAATTTCCACTGACCATTTTTCAGTAAATTTGCAGGATAGGGAATCATAATAACGATAGGGATTTTAAGATGAAGATACTGTTAATAGAGGATGAGATAGCGGTAGTTTCTTTGATCAAAAGAAGCTTAATGGATGAAAATATTGACTTAGACATTAGTGTGGCCATGGATGGCCTGACCGGGTTAAAAATGGCTGGGATGAACCATTTCGACTTGATTATTCTGGACATCATGCTGCCTGGTATGGACGGTCTGGAGGTTTGCCGGAACATCAGGTTAACAGATCCAGATGTTCCGATTATCATTCTTTCTGCCTTAAACCAGACAGAGGATATTGTGGCTGCTTTTAATCTGGATGCTGATGAATACCTGACTAAACCCTTCAAAATTGACGAATTAAAGGCCCGTGTATTTCGCAAATCACGTAAATCGGGAACTGTTCGCACTACGCCTGCAAATCTGCTGAGCATCTCAGATTTAGTACTTGATAAAGACAGTAAATCAGTCACCAGGGCTGGAAAAGTAATCGTACTGACGGCTACAGAACATCGACTGCTTGAATACCTGATGCAGCATATGAACAGAATTATCACGCGTGTAGATATTCTGGAAGAGGTTTGGGGAATGAATTTCAACCTCAGCACCAATGTGGTAGATGTTTACCTGAATTACCTCCGCAAAAAGATCGATAAGAATTTTAGTCCGAAATTGATTCATACCGTGATAGGGATGGGTTATGTACTCAGAGTCCAGGAGAATCATGAAGATTAGAACCAAAATTATCCTGCTGTCTTCGGCGATCGGGAGTTTGATCCTGATGTCTTTTGCAGTTTATGTTTCCTATTTTACTGCAAAGACCCTGGAAAGTAAATTCTTTATCAGGCTAGAAGAAAACGCCCGAATGTTAGGCACGCATGTCTTTAATTCGAAGAGTTATAAAGATAAAGGTTATTATGAGTTGAGTAATCAGTTCATCAATCAGTTTTCTTTAGGCAGGAATTTCCTGGTACGTGTAGAGAAAAACAGGAAGCAACCCCATTATGAACCACTTTTGCCAATGAGCAATGCTTTTTTTGAAGAAGCCATTGAAAAAGGAAAAGCCGAACTCATGATGGGTGATACGGCTTATGTTGCGCTGTTTTTTGAAGACAAAGACCACGATAAGAATCTGGTGGTGGTTTCTTCGGCAGTAGACGATTTTGGGATTGCAGAGCATAAGGACCTCAATCGCGCCTTGATCTCCGGCATCGTGATTTTCTTATTCCTCATCTTTCTGATCTCTTTTTATTTTGCTGATAAGTTATTAAATCCAATCGCTTCCATTAATAAGCGCATTGGATTGATCAATATTAGTAACTTGAACATGCGGTTAACCACCAAGAAAACTAATGATCAAACAAAAGAAAAGGATGAGATTGAAGTCCTGATCACCAATATTAACGATATGCTGAGTCGATTGGAGATCGCGGTGAAGTCGCAGCGCAGCTTTATCAGCAATGCCTCACATTCCTTGAGAACGCCTATGACCATTATCAGCGGTGAATCTGAACTCGCCCTGCATCATCTGGATCCGAAACATCCTGCCCATTACTCTTTAGAAATGGTGTCCAGGGAGGTGGATCGGATGAACCTGATTGTGAACAACCTGCTGCTGCTTTCCAGAACAGGTTATGATGGCAAGGTGCAAAACATGAGCTATGTCAGGATTGATGAACTGCTGTACAGCGTAAAAGAATCTGAAGGATACCTGAACGATAACCATCGGATATTTCTTGATTTCTCCAATATTCCGGAGGATAGCAACCTTTTAACCGTTCATGTGAACCAGGACCTGTTTTTCATCGGACTTTCCAATATCATTTCCAATGCTTGTAAATATGGCAATGAAAAGGAAGTGAAAGTGAGCATTGAAGTAGACCATTCGAAGATCATTATACGAGTAGTAGATCAGGGAATAGGGATTCCCGATCAAGATAAACCGCATATTTTTGAATCCTTTTTCCGCGCTTCCAATGTGGGCAGTATTTATGGAAATGGCCTCGGACTGGTACTTGCAAAAAATATCTTTGAACTTCATGACGCTAGTCTGACGATCGATTCTACGGAAGGAAAAGGCACAGTCGTGACTATAACCTGTCCTATAGCGGTTCTCTAATCTCACACTTATTTTTCCCTAATATCGCGTTAATCTTCGCTTTAGCGCGTTATTAGGTCTGCCGCCTATACTTGTATCATTAAGTATAGCGATATGAAAATCAGAACCAGTGTAGGTATAGTTTTATGTGCAGTTTGTCCGGCAGCAGCCTCGGCACAAACGCCAGTTGATACCACAAAAAATATTTCCCTTGATACTGCAAAACAAGCGAGCCCTTCCATTTTTAACCTCCACATACTTGGTCGTACTTCTTTAAACATCGGTCAAAATAAAGAACGTGCGTTAAACGCGGGTTTCAGACTGGATGAAACCAGGCTATTACTGAGCGGTCATGTGAACCCGGACCTGTCTTATAAAGTCCGTTTCCGACTAAACAAAGCCTTCGCTACCACTACCCAGGACAATGGTTCCAGGGCCCTTGATTATGCTCAGGTAAATTACCGCTTCGGTAAACAGAAAGATTGGGAAGTGATTCTTGGTAAGCAAGCTGCTGCTGTGGGGAGCTATGAGTTTGTCAACAATCCGGTCTATGAATATATTTTTACTGATTATGTAGACCGTATTCTGAACCTATTCGTGGTTGGTGCCAACTTTTCCTACACCGCAAATCCAAACCATAACTTTCAATTACAAGTTTATAATACTTCCACTGAAACTTTCGATCAGCTGATTAAAACCGCAGGATACGGAGCAGGGGAGTTCAAGCAATCAGAGCGTCCAATGGGTGCCTACTTCACCTGGCAAGGGAATTTCTTCGATAAAGCATTCCATACCAAATGGTCTTACAATTATAACCAGCTGATAGCAGGAGCAGATAACCATTCCATTTCCCTGGCCAATATGTACCAGTCTAAAAACACAAAAGTGTATTTGGACCTTCAATATTCTGATTATGGAGTCGACCATACGATGCTGGCCTCAAACCCTATGAATGCTTTTATTGGAAACACGGGTGCCGACAGGATCATGCGCAGAGATGTGGTGTATAAATCTGCGGTATTGAGGTTTGACCAGCAGCTGAGCAGACATTGGGGGGTATCTTTAAAAGGAGCCTATGAAACAGCAAGCGCATCCAAAGACAAAACGATAGGTTCTGATTTCAGAAGAAACTGGACCGGTTATGCCGCATTAGAATACCAGCCAATTGTGAATCAGGACTGGAAACTTTTTGCCGGATATATCGACCATAAGATCAGCTATAAGAGCCGCCTTGGAATGCCTCCTGAAAAAAACAACCGCTTCATCCTGGGTACTTATTTCAACCTGAAAGCGATTTAGTAAGCCATCGATTCAGCAGTCTAGTGAGCCCTAAAACCAACGCGAATAACAGCAGGTAAAGCTCTTACAGCAATCCTGTTCAGAATCCAACAGATAATAAATTTAATACTATTATATTTTATGCGTTTAACACCCAGAGAAACCGAAAAATTGATGCTGCATCTTGCAGGTGAGCTTGCCAGCAAGCGTCTCAAAAGAGGCGTGAAGCTGAACTATCCAGAATGTATCGCCTACATCAGTGCAGAGATCATGGAGAAAGCAAGAGATGGAAGAACTGTATCCGCACTAATGGACTACGGAACCAAGTTGTTGAGTAGAAAACAGGTGATGGAAGGCGTTCCAGAAATGATCCATGATGTGCAGATTGAAGTGACCTTTCCAGATGGAACTAAGCTAGTGACCATTCACAATCCTATTCGCTAATCTTTAAAATCATAAGAAATGATACCAGGAGAATACATTATAAAAAAAGAAGACATCAAGGCCAATGTAGGTTACGAAACATCGCCCTTGTCTGTGACCAATACAGGAGATAGACCGATACAAATAGGTTCCCATTATCATTTTTTTGAGGTGAACAGACATTTACAGTTTGATAGGGAACGTGCTTATGGGAAAAGATTAAACATCCCTGCAAGTACTGCGATCCGTTTTGAACCCGGAGAAAGTAAAGACATCATCCTGGTAGAAATTGGCGGCAACAAAGAAATCCACGGATTTAATGGCTTAACCAGTGGCAAGTACACGGATGAAAAAGTGAGAACTGCGGCGATCGCAAAAATGAATGCAGAAAAGTATAAAACCGTAAAATTAAGATAAGATATTATGGCAGACTGGAATAGAAGAGAATGGATTAAGGTAGTTGGGATGACTGCCATGGGCAGTGTAGTAGGTTTAAGGTCGTTAGGACTGGATAAACTTGGCCTTGACGCAGGTTCCGTTAAATATATAGATGGAGACCTTTACATTCCCAGAGCAAAATATGTAGCGCTTTTTGGCCCTACCACAGGTGATAAAGTGAGGTTAGCCGATACGGATTTATTTATTGAAATCGAGAAGGATTTCGCCGTATACGGAGAAGAAAACAAGTTTGGTGGTGGTAAAACCATCCGTGATGGTATGGGCCAGTCGGCACGTGCCTTAGCAGACGAAGGCGTATTGGATTTCTGTATCACAAACGTGATGGTGATCGACCATTGGGGTATCGTGAAAGGTGATGTAGGGATCAAAAACGGAAAGATTGTTGGTGTAGGAAAAGCGGGAAATCCTGATGTTCAGGATGGCGTAACGGAGCACATGATCATTGGTGCTTCTACAGAAGTACACAGTGGTGTTGGGATGATCCTTACTGCTGGTGGTATTGATACCCACATTCACTTTATCAGTCCACAGCAAGTAGAAACGGCATTATACAGCGGGGTAACTACCTTTATCGGCGGCGGTACAGGACCAGCAGATGGTACACATGCCACTACCGTAACTTCAGGTAAATGGTACATTGAGAAAATGCTGCAGGCATTTGAAAACTTACCAATCAACGTCGGTTTATTCGGTAAAGGAAACGTCTCTACTATGGCGCCTATCGAAGAAATGGTAGAAGCAGGTGCATTGGGTGTGAAGATTCATGAAGATTGGGGCGCAAATCCTGTGACTATTGATATGGCTTTAAAAGTAGCTGATAAATATGATGTTCAGGTGGCCATCCACTCGGATACCTTAAACGAGGCTGGTTTCTTAGAAGATACTGTGCGTGCGATTGATGGTCGTGTGATCCATACTTTCCATACCGAAGGTGCTGGTGGTGGTCACGCACCAGACATTATGAAGATCGCGATGTATCCTAACATTTTACCGGCATCAACCAACCCAACAAAACCATACACGATCAACACTGCAGAAGAGCATTTAGACATGCTGATGGTATGCCATCACTTAGATAAAAATGTGAAAGAAGATGTGGCTTTTGCGGATTCAAGAATCCGTCCTCAGACGATTGCTGCCGAAGATATTCTACAGGATATGGGCGTATTCAGCATCATGAGCTCTGACAGTCAGGCCATGGGTAGAGTAGGTGAAGTGATTTCCCGTACTTTCCAGACTGCTCATAAAATGAGAATTCAAAGAGGTCCGCTGAAAGAAGATGAAGGAAAAGGTAATGACAACTTCAGGGTGAAGCGTTACATCTCTAAATACACCATCAACCCGGCAAAAGCACATGGAATTGATACCTACGTAGGCTCTATTGAACCAGGTAAAATTGCCGATCTGATTTTATGGAAAGCAGAAATGTTTGGCGTAAAACCTGAGCTGGTGATCAAAGGTGGAATGATCCTGGGTGCTAAAATGGGAGATGCCAATGCTTCTATTCCAACACCTCAGCCGATCATCTACAGAATGATGTTCGGTAACCACGGTAAAGCCTTGTCTAACATCTGTTTCAACTTTGTTTCTAAAGCTTCTTTAGAAAATGGAGCGATCGCCAACTATGGGCTTGCCCGTACCAGTTTGCCTGTAAAAGGGTGTAGAACGGTGATGAAAAAGGATATGGTGCACAACGATGCGATGCCAAATATTACCGTAGATCCGGAAACTTATGATGTACGAGTAGACGGCGTAATTGCTACTTGCGAGCCTTTGGCCGTACTTCCGATGGCACAGCGTTATTTCCTTTTCTAAGATGATAAAAGTAGATCGGGTAATTGCCAACCTATATGACGATGCGAAACGCTACTCCAACTGTAAGATTGATGTTTTGCAATTGGAATGGTATGATACCACAAAGAGAATCCTGCGCATGCTAACAGATGGAGGTCGCGAAATCGCGATCCATCATCTGGCACAGGAGCAACTTTTTCATGGCGATATTTTGCACCAGGAAGGGAAGAATATCATTGTGGTGCAGATCATCCCTGGCCCTTGTATCGTGTTTCAGCCGGTTACCTTTAAAGATATGGCCATTGTCTGTTTTGAAATTGGCAATAAGCACATCCCGGTCTTTATCAATAAAGACAAAGAAGTCATCATCGCATTCGAAGAACCTTTGTATCAGTTTTTGAAAAGAGGGGGATTCAAACCGCGCAAAGAAGATAGAATCATTGAAAGAACCTCTACCCTGATGATCCACAAATGGAGTTCATCAGGGCAGGTGATTTCTTTAGCAAGCAAATAACATGAACGCATTACTGACACTATTACAGATCAATGATTCCGCATTTCCGATCGGCAGTTTTACACAATCGTACGGACTGGAAACCTATGTCAGCATGGGGATTGTGAAAGACAGCAAAGCCGTAAAAGTTTACGCGGAAACCATGCTGCAACATAACTTTTATTACAATGACGCCGCATTTTTTATGCTGGCCTGGAAGATGTGCGACAGCAATGCTACAAAAGCCAGGGTTCAGGAACTGGACGATTTAATCAGCGCCTATAAAGCGCCTTTTGAAATCAGGGAGGCTAGCAAGAAACTGGGCATCCGTTTCCTGAAAGTGACGGAAAACCTGAAGCCGATCCCACGCTGTACAAAATACCTGCAGGCGATCAAAAGCGGAGCGGTACACGGACATTATGCGATGGCTTTTGCCATGTATGCGCATGCGGCTAAAATCCCTATGAAAGACGCATTACATGCATTTTACTACAACACCCTAAACGGAATTGTGACCAATTGCGCGAAGCTGGTACCCATCAGCCAGATGGATGCACAAAAGATTTTGTACAACCTGCATGGCCTGATAGACGAACTGGTGGAAAAACAAGAAAGCATGCCCGAAGAATTATTGGGCAGCTGCTGTATCGCTCAGGACATCAGGTGTATGCAGCATGAAAAATTATATACAAGGATTTATATTTCATAATGACATAAAATGATAAAGAGAAAATATGTGAAAATAGGGGTCGCAGGGCCAGTTGGGTCGGGGAAGACCGCATTAATCGAAAGATTGACGAGAACCATGTGCAATGATTATAGTATCTGCGTGGTGACCAATGATATTTATACCCGTGAGGATGCGGAGTTTCTTCAGAAAAACTCCTCCCTGCCAGCAGAAAGAATTGCTGGTGTAGAAACGGGCGGATGTCCACATACGGCAATCCGGGAAGATTGTTCCATGAACATAGAGGCTGTGGAAGAACTTGCCGAGAAATTTCCTGATGTGGAGATCATTTTTGTAGAGAGTGGAGGGGATAACCTGACTGCTACTTTTAGTCCGGATCTGGCCGATGTGACCATTTTTGTGATTGATGTCGCTGAAGGAGAGAAGATTCCAAGAAAAGGCGGGCCGGGAATTACGAGGTCAGATTTACTGCTGATCAACAAGATTGACCTCGCACCTTATGTAGGAGCCGACCTATCCGTGATGCAGCGCGATGCGACACGCATGCGCGGAGAACGTCCTTTTATCCTGACCAATATGATGACCCTGCAAGGTTTAGATCAGGTGCAGGACTGGATTAAAAAATATGCTTTGCTAGAAGATTAAGAGGGAGAAGTCATGGATAGTGCAATTAAGATCAGCGTTTGTGTAGAAGAGGAAAAGACGGTCATGAAAGACAGCTTTTTTAACATGCCCTACAAAGTAGTGCCTTATGGATCTCAGCGGGAGCATCAGCATTTAGAGCTGATCATCATGAGTTCCTCACCAGGAATTATGGATGGAGACCATTTGAAAATCGATATTGATATCGCGGATGAAGCCGTCCTTCACCTTTATTCCCAATCGTATAATAAGCTGCATCCAATGAAAACCGGAGCGACGCAGCAAACGCTGGTAAAGGTAGGTAAGGATGCGTTTTTTCAATATATTCCTTATCCGATTACGCCTTTTAAAGACTCAATTTTTCATACGTTAAATGAGGTATATCTCGAGGAAGGCGCTACTTTAATCTGGGGTGATATTATCTGCGCAGGACGTGTACAGCGGGAGGAGATTTTCCAATATGCAAGGCTGCACAGTACCACCAAAATCTACAGATCAGGCAAAATCGTGTACATCGACAATCAGGTGCTTCAGCCTTTCGCACAGCCGATCGATAAAATGCTCTTTCATGAGGGATATACCCATCAAAGCACCTTGATTATCGCTTCTGAACATGCAGTGGAATTTAAAAAGGAACTGGATGAAATCTTTAGCGGGGAATATGAAGACATCAGCTTTGGGTTTTCCATGGCAGCGAATCAAATGATTTTATTCCGTGCATTGGGAAACAATGGGGACCTGCTTTATAATTTCATGAGAACGGTATCAAGCATCTGTATGGATTTTATAGCACATAAAAAGCCTGCAGAAGTACAGATTGAAAACTAATTATTATGCACGAAATAGCCATAGTCAAGGACATTTTTAAAACACTGGAGCAAGCGTATCCAGAGACTTATCACCAGATCAGCAAAATAAAAATACAGGCGGGCTTACTCTGTAATGTCCAGCCGATTCTCATTCAAAACGCCTTTGAGGCATTTGTTTTAGAAGAAACGAGGTTCAGGGAGACGGAACTGGAGATTGAACTGCTGCCGATTATTGCATACTGCAAAAGCTGTACTTCCAACTTTGAAGTGCGGTTTCACAAGTTTGTATGCAGCTGCGGACAACCTTCAGATCAGATT
The DNA here is from genome assembly GCF_019802255.1 of Pedobacter polysacchareus. Taxonomy (GTDB): domain Bacteria; phylum Bacteroidota; class Bacteroidia; order Sphingobacteriales; family Sphingobacteriaceae; genus Pedobacter; species Pedobacter polysacchareus. The sequence goes on from NZ_JAHYSS010000008.1 coordinate 138,851, forward strand.
GTGCAGGGCGAAGAACTTCGCATTAGTCAAGTAATTTTTAACGATCAAATCACTATATAATTTAACCTTCAAATCACCATATAAAATGATAACAACACCGAAAAGTAATCAAATGCCGGTAGGATCGGTACAATGCGACAATACGACCTTGAATTTGCTGAAAGCTAATGATTATGTAGCTAAAGCAGTTCGTGATAAAATTCCTGGAATCTGTGTGATCAACATCTGTTCTTCTCCAGGTTCTGGAAAGACGACTTTGATGCAGGAAACTGGTAAGCGTTTAGGAAATTACCTTAAAATCGCCGTATTGGTGGGTGATCCTGAAACAGAAAGAGACGCCATCCGAATGCGCGAAGTAGGCATCAATGCATTGCAAATCGTAACTGGCGGCATGTGCCATATTGAAGCGCAAATGATTTTACAGGCATTAGATCATATCGACCTGACCGATTGCGATTTGCTGTTTATTGAAAACGTAGGTAACCTGGTTTGTCCGGCAGCTTTTGACCTTGGCGAAGATTACAGGGTAACGGTATTGGCTTCTACGGAAGGGGATGACAAGCCTAAAAAATACCCGCGCATGTTCTTAACAAGTGAATTGATGTTGGTATCTAAAGCAGATTTACTGCCTTACGTTCCTTTTTCAGTAGAAGCGGCAACGAAAGATGCCAGAGAAGTAAACCCTAACCTGGACGTGATTTCTATCAGCAGTCTGCAGGATACAGGAATGGAGGAATGGTGCAACTGGCTGAAAGCCAAAGTAGCCGCAAAGAAAGCGAAGAATGCTCAATAAAGAAATCATCAGGATCGACAAACTGCCTGTTCTGCAGCCTTTGGGGCAGCAGGAAGAGGACAGTTTGATCCTGGAATGGTATGAAGTCAATCGTACGCTGATCAAAAGGGAAACCCTGGCAGGCCGAAAAGTTCATCTGGATAAACCTAGTTCAACAGTCCTTCAGCAAGGTACCCTGATTTATCAGGATGATGCCGTTGTGATTCGGATTTTTATTAAACCTTGTACCTGTATGGTCCTTCATTCCAATGATTTGGAGGTGGTAGGGCTATTTTGCTTTGATGTGGGAAACCGACACCTGCCGATTTATATGATCGATGACCATAAGATCGCGATTGCCTATGACGGGCGGCTGTTTCCAGCACTGCAGCAAAAATATGGAGCTGCGGTAAGCCTGGCCAATTTCAGATTGGACCCTTCACAGATCGTGAATTGTTATGGGAATATATATGAGCAGATGCCTAAAACCAGGAATTAAGTTTGCTGGAGCAAATCAACAGGAGGGTAATATAGCAAAGGCGAATGGTAAAGTACCAATCGCCTTTTTGTTTTTTGAGGAAATGCTTTTCATCAAATGTCTAATTCAAAAGCGAACTTTTTTTCACTATTTCTCTTATTTCTTTTTCAAAATAATAAGCGATCTCAAAGTTTTCATTTGCTTGATTTTCCATCACGATGACGCTGGTATTACTTTTAGGATAGTACAGATTAACAGCAGTAAATCCTGCAGCTGGATGAAAACCGGTATGTCCAAATTCCAGAATGCGGTCCTGGTCATTTATGCGCAGTCCGTAGCCATATCCAATAGGCTTTTCACTAAACAGCGGATGGACATTGGTGATCACATAGCTGGTCATCAACTGATAAGTGGCAGGTTTTAGCAATTTCCCTTTATGCAGGCATTCATTCCATTTTGCAAGATCGGGCGCTGTAACGATCAAATGACTTCCCCAATATTGATCGGGTCCAAAACGTACCTGGTCATTTAGACTGAATGTCCCGTCTTTTTTTACCGTATGCCCTTTGACTAACTGTTTTTTGGAAGCTGCTGATGGATAAAAACTATTTTTCATTTCACAGCTTTTAAACAATTCGGTGACTAGCTGATTAAATGTTTTCTGGCTTTGTTTTTCAAGAACCAATCCCGCTACAGCATAGCCAGCGTTGGAATAACTGAATGCAGTGCCGGGTTTAAATTTCAATGGCTTGTCCATATCTTCACTATACAGTCCCGAAGTATTGTTGAGCAGATGATGCATGGTCACCGTGTCTGCCCAGGAATATTTCAAATCAGGCAGATACTTTCTGATTGGCGTATGTAAATCAATTAATCCTTTTTCTACTGCCTGTAAAATCAAGGTTGCAGTGAATTGCTTTGCCAGCGACATGGTAGAAAATTTATCCGAAATTTTTACTGGAGTTTTTTGGTTAAAATCAGTATAACCATAAGCCTTTGCATATTTTATTTTCCCATTTTGCTGGAGGAGTACCACACCATTGAAACTTCTTGGATGTGTGGTTTTAATTAAGCGATCTATTTGACTGGAATAATCATTGTTTTGACCAAAAGTATAGCAGCTGGTCATCAAAATGGATAGGAGAAATGGTAAAACTTTTTTCATTTAATTGGTTATTTATTCATGATGTCTGCAACACTATTCAAAAACTTTTCCTGTTGATCTACAAATGGATAGTGGGAGCAATTGTCGATGGTATAAAAATTCGAAGCGCCTGTGATGATTTTTAAATCGGATAATTGTTTGTTAGAGAAAACACCATCTTGAAGTCCATAAATTGCGGAGAGTTTTACCTTTTTATTCAAGAGGTTTTTAAGAATGGATTTCGTGTCAATGTTGACACGTGATTCGTTTTCATAAAACAGTGTCGGCGCTTTATCATTGCGGATGTTGGATTTAGAGAAGCTGCTGTTTTCGTACTGCTCATTCACTCTTTTTGATTCTTCAGTAGGCCTTGGCATTTTGAAGAAACCATAGTGGGAGGCGACCTCATAAGTCTGTTTCCGATACTGTTCACTTTTCTTATCGAAGGATTTAATAGTGGAAATCTTATGAAGAATAGCGGTGTCCTTCTTTTGCTCTGCAAGTTTTAGACTGGTGTTCAGGATATGGTCATAAGATTCCTGCTGCGAAAACAGCCCCCCAACTAAGATCAGCCGTTCTACTTTTTCCGGATTGGCGGTTGTAAACAAAGTCGAAACAAGGCCACCGAAACTATGGCCTAAAATACTCACTTTTTTCAATCCATATTGTTTGATTAGCCCATTCAGATCCAGAGCAGCTTCCTCAAATGTCAGTTTTGCGTTAGGATCAGCAGAGCGGCCTTCACCTCGTCGATCATATACGATGACATAATAACCTCTTTTAGCCAGCGCTGCTGCAGTAGTACCTTCAAATAAGGTGGAATTACCTCGAGGGCCTCCGTGAACATATATTAAAGCTGGATTTCCTTTTTGACCGTAGGCTTTCGAATAAATTTGCTGAGCAATGGAGCTTTCAGTTTTGAGAGATAAAACAGTGATAAAAAGAAAGAATGCGATTTTCAATTTGAGGTTACTGAGGTATTGGAACACAAGAAGGAGGTTAGACATTTGATGGTTATGCGTTAAATAGTTTGGGAAGATAATAACTATAGGGCTAAATTTTTAGGAATAATATGAAATGGAGGACTAGAGCTGGTCAGTACTATGTTTGGTAAACACTTAATCTATCGTTTGTTAAATACCTAATCCATTGTTTGGTAAACATTTAGCGTGCTTAGGGAAAGTCCAGAGGAAACTTCTTAGATGAACCCTGATTGTCTTTTCTTATTTGTAAGTTTTTCTTGTGTTTTTGCTGTAGGTTGCTAGGGCCTATAGCCGTCAATTTGCCTAATCAACCTCGTAGGTTCTTTCTTTTAACTCACTAAAATAACTTTATAAAATTCGAACATAATTAGGTTTCGATAGGTGTTATCTCATTATTTAATAGTATATTAGTATTAATTAATTCAACTTAATTAATGCTCAAATATGGCAATATGTGCAGCTGGTGTTCATGGACACCCTTCTGGAAAAATAGGAAAACTGGTTTTTTATACTTTAAATGGTCAGCCGGTCTGTCGTTTGATCGGCAGAGCAGGAAAACCGACTCTAAATCAAATGGCCAATCGCCAGGGAATGTCGGTGACGATGAACCTTTTGAGACCGATGGCAGATTTTATCAAGGTCAGCTTTCAGCTGGAAGCAGAAGGGACGACTAAAAATTCGCATAATCTGGCCACTTCCTACAATAAAAAGCAGGCTTTAACAGGCGTTTATCCAAATATTCAGGTCGATTATACGAAAGTTATCCTCAGCAAAGGAAGCCTGGAAATGGCAAAGGAATCGAGGATCAGCAAAGGCGAAGAAGGAATTAATTTGAGCTGGGATGCGGGTATTGCCGAGAATGGTGCTGAGGACGATATATTGATGGTGATGGTCAGTCATCCAGCCGAAAAAAAGGCAAGTATGTTGTTGAATGCAGCGAAAAGGAAGGATGGGAGCTGTTTTATCCCACTTAGCGAATCGAAGATGAACAGTCAGATGGAAGTATACATTTGCTTCAAATCTGCTAATGGGACATTAATTTCCGATAGTGCTTATGTCGGAAACCTGAACGGCATGGAGGAGACTGAAACAGAAAAAATAGAAAGAAAGAATTATAACACCGTTAAAGCACGATATGAACAAGTTGCGGCAGATTATCACCATAGAATAACAGATCATGCGGAAGGAAAAATGGAGTCGAAGGCTTTCCGGCATCTGGAAAAGGAGTATATGGTTTTGAAAAAGAAACTGGAACACCTGCCGGGAGCTAAAGAGGGGATATAGGAGCAAAAAATGGCCCTTCGGGATAAAAATCCCTTCAGGCCAATAGATTTCTAGAACGTATATTTTATGGCAGTCATCAAGTTTCTCGGACTTCCGGGAAATGCTCTGGTATAGTCAAATCCACCAACAAAATAGTATTTGTCGAACAAGTTGTTGGCATTGATGGAGAAACTCATCTTGTCCAATTTGTAATATACGGCGGCATTCGCTACAAAATAAGAAGGCCAGAAGTTCCATTCTAATTCCCCAGAATGGATATTTTGCACCGTATTTTCCATTCTCTTTTTGCCTACATATTGTCCGCCAAGGCCAATTCCTAAGCCCTTTAAGGCACCATCGCGTTGGGTGTATTTTGCCCAAACTGCGGCCAGGTGTTTCGGCGCATTGGCATTCATCATGCCTTTTTCCAATTTAAGGTCACTTTCCATCACTTCTGTCAGGTTAAAAGCGTAGTTGGCGCTGATATTTAAGAATGGGAACAGGTTGCCTTTCAGGTCAAACTCGACACCTTGAGATTTTACCCTACCATTTTGTCTGTAGATCGGGTTTCCGTTATCGGCAATTTGTCCGGTGTTGACCAGCATATTCTGACGTTCAATGTGGTAGAACGATACAGATGAAAAGAGGCGCTGGTTAAAAAACTCGGTTTTCAGACCGGTTTCTACCTGATAGCTCGTCTGACTTTTGAAAGGTTCTGTACGGCCATAATTCTCTGGATTGCGGACGAATTGAGGGTTGATGGGGATGAAGCCCTGGCTGTAGCTCACGAAATAATTAAACTGCTGGTTGATGGCATAGGTCAATCCGATCCTTGGTAAGAAAACGGATTGCTTTACTTTTTCATAACTGGCCCCTTCAAATTTACGCTGGTCGCCATAGTTTTCATACCTCAACCCGAATAAGATGTTCAGTTTTTCTCTCCAGCGAATTCTGTTTTGTATAAAAATACCGGTGGTTTGGTAAGAAGAATTTAGGTAATCTACAAAGAACTGTGCTAAAGGCAGTCGGTTGTACAATGCCGGATTTCTCAATTCATAAGTAGGGTTGCTGAGATCGAACCTTAAAGGCACAACTTTTCCATCTATGGTCTGGCTTCTGGCTTCCCATTGGTGACCTCCTTTATCGGTTTCGTAACCTACATAATCCAGACCAGCAACCACATCATGTTTGAAATCTTTTACTCCGCCTTTGTAATGCAGGTATGCGGATACATTATCGGTATATTCTTTGGTTTGCTTTTGAAGGTAACGCATGTTCATGATGGTATTCAAAGGCGCATCGGCAAAGGTATTCAGGGTACGGTGTTCCGACAGGTTTTCCGCATAAATGAATTTCATGTAATTGGCATTGAAAGAAAGTTTATCGTTAATGCGGTGGTTTAGGGAAGCATTTAAGGAAATGTCGTTCACCTTAAAATAATCACTCGGCTGACTTAAGGTAAAACTGCGCTTCAATGCGTAAAAATCTCCGCCTCTGATGCCCATTCCTCTGTCCAGGTAACCATCAAAATTGCTGTAATTAATTTCCGCATTGATGGTGGTGTTTTCGGTCGGCCTGAAGGTGAAAGTAGGTGCGATCATAAAGGATTTACGGGCATTGATGTCCCGAAAAGTATTGGTGGTTTCATGTCCGAGGTTTAACCGGTAAAGGATTTTCTTTTCCTCGTCTAGCGGGCCGGTGAGATCCATCATGGTGCGGATGGTGTTAAACGACCCGGCAGCAACGGCAATGCTGTGTCTGCGTTCTTCCAATGGCTTTTTGGTATTCATGTTTACGGTTCCCCCCGGACTGATATCCCCAAATAATGCCGCACCAGGGCCTTTCAGGATTTCTACACTTTCCAGATTGAGCGTTAAAGGAACCCTGAAATAACTGGTCCCATAGCCATATCCGGAACGAAGGCCATTCACCAGTCGGAAGCCACTTTCATTACCATTTCTAAACCCCCGGATGGTTAAATCATCATAAGCAGAGAACTGTGTCACACCAGGTAAATCGGCTACCACATCGGTAATTATAAAAGCCTGTTTATCTTCCATCAGCTCCTTCGTCACCACAGAAATGGTTTGTGGAATTTCGGTGATTTTGGACTCTATTTTCGAGCCGATAAAGCTTTTCGTATTGACGTATGATTGTTTCTTTCTGCCCATGACTACGACTTCTTGTAATTGATCGTCAGAACTTTTCAAAGTTACTTTCATTTCGATTTCTTTTTGTGCTTCATTGATGGAAACGGAGCGGATATAGGGTTGAAATCCGACCCCGGTAAAGATCAGTTGGTACTCGCCAAAAGGAAGGTTTTGGAAAGAGAATGCACCATGCTGGTCGCTCTTTCTTGAGCTGGAAACGTTGGGGATTCCAGGGGTAGCAGGAGCAGCAGGGACGGTTGGTAACACAAGGCCACCGGAAACAATGGGCCCGGTGGAAATGCGGATGTTGATGTTTGAAGCAGGAATGCCCTGTTCATCCTGGATCAAGCCTACAATATGGCCTCTTTCCTGAGCCTTTGCCTGATGGGTGAAAGATAGGCTGCTCAAAAAGCAAAGGAAGAAAATTAAATAAATGTACTTCATATTATGATATCAGTTGTTGCATGTGAATGGTGTAAAATGGCGCTTCTTGATCTTGGATTAAGAACTCAAAGCCCATCTTTTCCCAGAATAATTGTGCGCCATCTAGAAAGGGATGCGTGTGTAAATACAGGTGTTTTACACCTTGTTTTTGGAGTTTGATATGGAGCGCTGTAAACAACTTCCGGCCGATGTTTTGATGGCGATAAGCAGGCACTACATACAAACGGCAGACTTCATAAGTCAGTCCCTTTGAGGAAAGTTCAAATTGACCAAATCTATGGTCATAAGGAAGGGCTGCGATACAGCCTGTAATCTGACCGGTTTTAGTGGTTGCAATTAAGAAAATTCCTGCATTTCCGTTGTTGTAAGTCTCTTCAAAAGCCTGTAAATCTTTAGGCAGATGGTCATGACACAGCATAGGGAATAATTCTTTTCTGGAACGGACAGAAAAACCTCTGGCACGGGCTATTTGTGCGCCTTTCGGACTGGATATATAGGTCACAGTGTGATCCGTAATTAGAGAATAAGCCATATTAGAATTGGGGAATAATGATTGTTTTATCTTTCACTTGAACCCTCATTAATGGGGTGTCATAGAGTTCTTCATAGATGTTTGCCGAAAAATTCTCTGCTTCCAGTAACTTGCTGTGGTAAGCTTTCTTTTCCGTGATGAAGTAAATATGATCCGCATAAATATTGGCCATATTCGGGTCGTGCATGATGCAGATCACCGTGTGACCATTGCGGGAATAAGCTTTTAGCTTCTCTAAAACCAAGGTCTGGAAATGGAGGTCTAAATGGTTGGTTGGTTCATCGAGTACGAGAATTTCCGGACCTTGGGCCATCACGCGACTGATCAATACCAATTGACGTTCACCACCGGACAGGTCGGTATAGGATTTGTTCCTTAACGCTGAGATCCCCATGTTCAGGAGGGTCTGCTCCACGATTTCATGATCTTCCTTCGAGGGGCCAAATCTGTAAAAGGCAGCCCTTCCAGTGAGCACCACATCGTATACGGAAAAGGGAAAAACACTTTGATGAAACTGAGGAAGAAAGCCAATGGTCTTCGCTAAACTCTTTTGCGGGATTCCCGAACGCTCTTTTCCCATCAGCCTGATGATCCCGTCGGGTTTAGGATATTTTCCCGTAATCAGGTTAAATAACGTTGATTTTCCACAGCCATTTCTGCCAAGGATGACGCTAAACTGGTTAGCAGACAGAGCTAGGGAAACATTATCCAGTATTTGTCTGCCTTGTATGGAATAGGATAGGTTTTCTATTTTTATCGCAGCTACACTCATGACCAGTTGATTTTTCGTTTCTTAATGAGGAATATAAAAAAGGGCGCACCGATGATCATGGTGAAAATTCCGATGGGGATTTCGTATGGAAATACGGTCCGGCAGAAATTGTCGATGATCAGTAGAAATGTGCCGCCAAAGAAGATGTTTGCCGGAGTAGTTCTGGTATTGCTGGCACCCACCAGCATACGTACAATATGCGGTACAAATAACCCGTAAAGGCTAATGATACCGGCACTGGCTACGGCAACAGCAGTGATCAATGTGGTCAGTAAAACCGCAATGACTTTGATATAGATTGGATTTACGCCCACGGCTCTGGCTTCATCATCTCCAAGAGATAAAAGGTTCAGCTTCCAGCGGATTAAATATAAACCGAGCAGTCCAAAACTGATGGGCAAAACCGCTTGCTGAACTTTATGCCAGGAACTCAGGTGTAAACTGCCCATCGTCCATTGAATGATGGCTTGTAATTTGAAAGGATCGCTCAGGTATTGTACTAAAGCAAGACTGGCGGAAAACATTCCTGATACAATCATCCCCGCCAGGATAATGGTAATTGAAGAAGAGTTTTTGGTGTAGCCAAAAATATAGGTCAGGGATACGGCTGCGGCCCCGAAAATAAAGGCAGAGATGTGGATAGACAGTAAGGGAATTAAGATGGCCAATGAGGCTCCAAACGCCGCCCCGGAAGAGATGCCCAGAATAAATGGATCTACCAATGGATTTCTAAAAACTGCCTGTAACACTCCTCCGGCAGTAGCAAGCGCTGCGCCTACCAGGAAAGTCATCAATGCTCTTGGTAACCGGATGTTAAAAATGACATTCTCCACTACCAGCGGACTTGCATGACTGGGATTGATCAGGCTTTTGATCCAGTCCCAAAAAGCGGCAATTCCAATATTGTCGGAAGAACCAATTAGTAAGGAAATGATCAGTACTGGGATCGGTAAACCATAAATAACAGTGTTGATTAATATACGACGGATCATAATTCTAAGATGAGTTTAGCCTTTTCTGTACCATACAATGCAGAAAGAATTTCCAGCTGTTCTGCATTAAGCGTAGTCGCAGCAGTACTTGGGTAACTGTAATGGTGGATAGCAATAGAAGCCAGAACAATTTTAAGCGTATGCGGGTCGTATAGGAATGGCGGACTAAGATTGAATACTTTTTTCTCTTTCAAGGCGGTTAAAGAAGACAGTTCTTTTTGCTGGTATAACACACTTTCGTCCGTATTCCAAAGCAGCATGATGTCTGGATTCCAGCTGATGAGGGTTTCGGGACTGATATTGGGCGCATCAATTTCATAAGGACAGGCATTCTCCAATCCAGCCATTTCAAAGCAATCGTTGATCAGTCCTTTTCTGCCGGTAGTCGAATAAATTCTTCCGCCGGACCAGGAGTAGTAAATGGTTTTCTTATTGCTGATGCTTTTGTTTTTTTCTTTAAGGATCTGGATTTTGCTTTCCGTAAAGGCGATCAACTCCTTCGCTCTGGCTGCTTTTCCAAGAAGGATGCCCAGGTTCAGGACCTCCTGATTGAGTTGTCCGAAGTTTTGAGAAGTGATGCCGAATACCGGAATGCCCAGTTCTTTCAGCATTTGAATCGCATCAGTTTGATTGGACTGGATGATCACCAGATCTGGATTTAACTTGATGATGGTTTCCATACTCATTCCGCTTTCGGTTAACGTAGGCGTGGCGAGCAGCTTCGCTTTGATCCGAGTGTCAAGTTTTGAGAAATAAGGAAATACATTAGGATCCGTATAAACGCGATTCGGAATTCCAACGATGGCACTATCTGCCTGCAGCATGTAAAGTGCATCAAGGGCAGCAGGCACGAGGGAAACTACGCTTTGCGCAGGTGTGCTAAGACGGATGGTATCGCCAAGCGCGTCAACCGCCGTTATGGGATGGAATGTCTGATTTTTGTCGATTAGTTTAGGCTGACAGGAGCTGAATAATAAAGCCAATATCAGCAGGGAGAACATACAATGGTAAGGTGTCTTTTGCATATTACAATTATATAATGATCGGATGTGAGGAGGATAAGTTGAGTATTAGAGCGAGCTTAGAATCCAAATTTTGGCTTGTGATGTAAAAAACAGCTGATTTATCCCAAATTATTTATAATATTGGTTTATAATAATTCAACATAAAGGGGAAAATCAACAATGGCAGTAACACCACTGGACAATGAAGCGCATGTGCTAAAAAAAATAGCGCATGGTGACGAACGATCGTTTGCGGAATTATTCCATTGGTATTCAAAGCCCCTTGCCGAATTTGTATTTAAGCTCACGGATTCTGTGGAAGTCACAGAAGAGATTATTCAGGATTCCTTCATCAAGATCTGGCTGAAGCGGGAAATGCTCCCGGATATTCAAAATTTCAGTGGCTACCTATACATTTTATGTAGAAATGAAACTTTTTTAGTACTCAAAAAGATGGCGGCTAAAAGTGTTTCACATGCAGTATTTGAAAAAGATGTGCTGCATGAACTGGCCTTGGAAAAGCTGGATAACCCAGCGGATGATTACCGCAAACTGATTGAGATGGCAGTTGATAAATTGCCGGAGCAACAACAAAAGGTGTATAAGATGAGCCGGTACGATAGGTTAAAGCATGAGGAAATTGCAAAAGCACTTCAGCTATCTCCGGAAACCGTTAAAAAACACATCCAGCTGGCCGTCCAGTTTATTCGGAAAGATGTGAATGGCCGTATGGACATGAGCATCATTTTGGTGCTGACCACTGCTTATTTCAGCAGTTAAAAAAAATATTTGATTTCCATTACCCCCTTTTCCCAGATTTTAACTCTTTAGTAATAAATGAGGCTGATTTTAAAGTCGCATTTAATGAATTTATGCAAGAACAGAGATTTTCCTATTTATTTGAGCAGTATTTTAAACGACAAGGCAGCAATGCTGAGGTAAAAGAACTGATGCAGCTGATTCATTCGGGTGAGTTTGACGGGCAGCTGAAAACGCTGATCGATCAGCACTACGAAAACTTCATACCGCATCAAAGTCCGCTATCTGCACAGCAGGAAAATCAGATTTTAAATGCAGTTCTACATAATAAATCAGCAGCATCAACATCAGAAATAACAACTCCTATAACTTTAAAGCTACGCTCTGGCAGGAAGCGCTGGGCCTGGATCGCTATTGCTGCTTCGGTTGCAATTGTTCTGGGGACAGGCTTCTTTGCTTACGATAACTATACTTATAAAAAAGAACAGGAGTTTGCGGCCAACCTGATTGGTCCGGGCTCCAATAAAGCACGTTTGGTGTTGAGTAACGGAAAAGTGATTTTGTTGGATACCATGAAAAATGGAAGTCAGGCAGTGGAAGATGGAGTAGAGTTGACGAAAACAAAAGATGGAAAATTGATCTATCGGATTAAAGGGAAAGACAATGGCGATGATAAATCCATCAATACCATTGAAACGCCTAGAGGAGGGCAATATGAGGTACAGCTTCCAGATGGCACCGAGGTCTGGTTAAATGCAGCTTCTTCTCTTAAATATTCCAATGCTTTTAATGGAAAAAAGAGAGAAGTTAGTCTAACAGGTGAGGCTTATTTTGAAGTGGCGCACCGGGATAACCAGCCTTTTGTGGTGCATACTAGTCAGCAGTCTGTGGAAGTACTGGGCACACATTTCAATGTCAATGCCTATGCTGATGATGAAAATCAAGTCACCACTTTGCTGGAAGGACGAGTGAAGACAAGCAGTAAATCGTATTCGCTTTTACTGAAACCTGGTCAGCAGTCGATATTGAACTTAGAGAACGACCGTTTAAAAATAAAAGAAGCAGATCTGGAAACCGTCATGGCCTGGAAAAATGGAGACTTTATTTTTAAAGATGAAGACCTGGCCAGTGTGATGAAAAAAGTGGAGCGCTGGTATGATGTAGAAGTTGTTTTTGAGGGGGTGGATCCAAAAGCCATTAAGCTGGGCGGCTGGGTATCCCGTTCAAAAAACATCTCCGCAGTCATCAAAATTATTGAACCAATCGCAGGCATAAAAATTAAAATCGATGGAAGGAGGGTAACCGTGATGAAGTAACTCTACTTTTCTCAGGGAATCTCAAAGATTCAGGAGTGCGCTAACACTCCTGAAATGTATTGGATTATCCTTGAATACTTATTTATGCGAACAAACAACTAAACCAATAACCCAACAACTCAAATGTATGAATTTTAGTAGTAATTTCTCCTACAGGATAAAATCCTGTTGGCAGAAGTTGAGTATATGCCCGGACTTGAAGCCTAACCAACTCAGTCCATCCCTAAGGCGAAAGATTATTATGCGTATTCAACTCATTTTTTTAATTGCATTTACTGCTATGCTGCAAGTTAGCGCCAGTGGTTTTGCTCAGAAAATCAACATCAACCAAACGAATATCAGCTTAGAAAAAGCACTGAAATTAATCCGTCAGCAAAGCGGTTACGATGTTTTGTATGACTCCAATGTCATTAAGAAACCGATAACTGTGGCGCTCAATGTGAAGAACGGAACTGTGGCTGATGCTTTAAAACAGTGTTTAACAGGGACTGGTTTTACCTATCGGATTGAAGAAAATACGATCCTAGTTAAAGAAAAGTCATATGTAGAAACAGTGGTTGAGCTCATCGGCCATCAGTTCGACGACAATGTCATCCGTGGTACAGTTTGGACGAAGAAAAATGGTATCAGTCTGCCTGGAGCAACAGTGATGGTTAAACGAACTAAAAAAGCGGTTTATGCAGATACCTATGGTCGTTTTGCAATTCGTGATGTGCTCCCAACAGATACCTTAGTCTGCAGTTATATCGGTTATATCACTCAGCATGTTCCGGTTGGCAAAGAAAGGGAGTTTTTGATTAAACTGGAAGAAACCACCAATGCTTTGGATGCAGTAGTGGTGCAGGCTTATGGACGAACAACACAGCGTTTAACTACAGGAAATATCGTTAGGGTGACCGCTTCGGATATCAGCAAGCAGTTGGCCGTAAATCCATTACTTGCGCTTCAGGGCTTGGTTCCTGGACTGGAGATTACGCGCTCCGACGGCAATGACATGAGTGTACCGAAAGTGGAATTACGCGGAAGAAGTTCTATCAATTCTAATTTTAGCGGGGCGCCACTGTATATTGTTGATGGTGTACCTTTAACGGTTCTGGGAGCAAAAAAAAGTGGTTCTGGCAACGAAACCCAAAGTTATATTTCCCCGGGATTGGACCAGGGTGGTTTGGCTAACTCCAGTGGGATTAGTCCATTGTATGGCATAAATCCAGCGGATATAGAATCTATAGAAGTCTTAAAAGACGCTGATGCTACGGCAATTTACGGAAGTCGTGGTGGAAATGGGGTAATTCTAATCACTACAAAGAAAGGAAAGACTGGAAAAACAACGTTGAATGCAAGCGGGAAGCAGGGGCTGAAACGAGTGGTTCAAAGATGGGATTTATTAAATACTGAACAGTACTTGGAGATGAGGAGGCAGGCTTTTAAAAATGATGGCATAACGCCAACAGCGATTAATGCCCCTGAACTGTTAAAATATGATCCAAATAGATACACAGATTGGCAGGATTACCTTTATGGATATTCGGGTCAATATACCGATTTCCAGGCGGGGTTGTCGGGCGGTGATGGACAAACAAGTTTCAGAACTTCGATTGCAGCTAACCGTGTAAAGGATGTTGCAGTAGTGAGTGGAGCAAATCAAAGAATTTCAGTTTCTTCAAACCTATCGCATAAAAGTCTGGATCAGCGTTTCAGCATGACTTTCTCGAATTCTTTTGCCAGTTATATGAACAATGCCAGCAGTTTAGGCAATATCGCCATATTACCTCCAAATGGACCGGAACCTTATGATGAAAAAGGAAAATTGAATTTTGGCCAGTGGCAAGACAATATGTTTGAATTTAGTATGTCACAAAGTAAAAGCAAGGGCAGTGGAACCTCCTTGACCTCGAGTTTGAATTTAGGATATTCTTTAATTAAGGATCTTTCCGTGAATGTAAACCTGGGGTATAATTCAATGTCTTCAGATCAACGATTTACTAACCCTCTTTCTGCTTTTAACCTGGTCACAAATCCAACGGCACAGTCGAGTATTTCTTCCGCAAATACCAATGTGAAAAATGTGGTGATAGAACCTCAGGCAGAATACAATATATTTATTGGAAAAGGTAAATTAAATGCATTGCTTGGTGCTACCTTTCAATCCACCTCAACAAAATTAACACGATTGACGGCCCGAGGATTTGCTTCCGATGAACAATTGCAAAGTATCAACTCTGCGACCACTTTCGAGAATCAAGAAAGTGCATTATTTCATAAATATCTAGGTGTATTTGGAAGGTTAAATTACAATTGGGAAAATAAATATATCCTCAATTTAAACGGAAGACGTGATGGCAGCAGCCGTTTTGGTCCTGCCAATCGTTTTGGGAATTTTGGTTCTATTGGGGCAGCCTGGATTGCTTCTGAAGAACCTTGGATAAAAAATAGCCTACCTAAATTTATTAGTTTACTTAAGTTGAGGGGAAGTTATGGAGTTATTGGAAGCGATGGGATTGGAGACTATCAGTATTTAACACAATGGGGATCTAATGCTTCTGGCACAAAAATGAAGCCTTACGAAGGTGTTAATCCACTTGTTCCTCAGATTCAGCCAAATGATGATTTTCATTGGCAGCAAAATAAAAAGTCGGAAGTTGCTTTAGGACTTGCCTTCTTTAAGGATGTGGTCAACCTGGATATTTCCTTATACCGTGATTATTCCAATAATCAGTTATTGTCTTTCCCAACGCCTGGTTATACCGGTTTTACTAATGTGGTCTTAAACTCACCAGCGGAAGTGGAGAACAGCGGGATTGAATTGAGTTTTTTTGCAAGAATAATGGATACTAAAAACTTCTCCTGGCAAGCAGGTTTTAATTTTTCGAAAAATAAAAATATATTAGCAGGGTACCCTAAATTTGAGGAATCTCCTTATTATGCGAGTTATAAAATTGGGCAATCCCTCAATAATACCTATGTTTTTCATTTTACTGGTGTAGATCCTCAAACGGGAGAAAATACTTTTCAGGATGTTAATGGTGATGGTAAGATATTATATGTGACTAATATTCCAAGTGGTACTGGAACTGATGACCGTGTGATCGCCATCAATACTTCCCCAGATTTTTTTGGAGGGATGTCCCAAAGTTTCAGGTATAAAAATCTTTCCTTAACGGCCGGTTTTACTTATTTCAAACAAAAGGGTTCAGAAAGAGTCGGACCGTCTGATAACAAAAACAGGAGTGTGTATGAGTATGAAAATACCTGGCAGAATCCAGGTGATCGGGCCCTCTTTTCTAAATTGACTACGGTCAACAAAACCAGCAATAACAATTATTCGACTTCCGATGCCGCTTATGTAGATGCGTCATTTATTCGACTTCAAAGTCTTCAGTTAGCTTATCTGTTACCTGTTGGTCGGTTAAATTCGATAGGTATCAGCAATCTGTCTGTGAATCTGACTGGTGATAATATTTTTGTCCTGAGTAACTATCATGGCCTGGATCCTGAGGTCAGACAATTTGGGTCCCAGCCATTAACAAGAACCATTACCATCGGTTTAAACTGTAGTTTTTAATATAATACTAAATGATGATGAAAATGACTTATAGATATTTGAGCTGCGCAGTCATTGGTATTGCGCTTTTATTGACGAGCTGTAAGAAACTAGTGGATATAGATGAGCCCATAGATACGGTGACCAGTGCTAAGATTTTTTCTTCTGACGAGCAGGCCAACCAAACTTTGGCTGGTATGTATAGCCAAATGGTTTCTAGTGATGGAACGCTGTCGATGTTAAATGGAGGAGCAACCATGTATGGAGGAATGGCTGCAGACGAGCTGGGCCTTAGTAATGGGGTGTTATTTGCAGAAGAGCAGGAAATCAACAGCAATAAAATACTGGTGAACAACACCGTTTCGGAGAGTGTTTTATGGATGCAGACCTACAAAACAATATATACGGCCAATGCCATCCTGGATGGAGAGGCTGCTTCAACAGCGACAACACTGACCAAAGTGAAGCGGATTGAGCTTAAAGCTTCTTCCAGATTTTTTAGGGCCTTCAGTTTTTTCTACCTCACCAATTTCTTTGGAGATATTCCCTTGCCATTGAGCAGCGACTATCGAAAGACGATCAGGTTAAAAAGAGCCAGTCGGGCGGAAGTATATGGACAGATCATTGCCGATTTAAAGGAGGCGATCATACTTTTTTCTGATCCTGAAGCCGCTGCGATGAGTAATACCAAGGCCAATAAAGTGGCGGCACAAGCCTTACTTGCCCGAGTTTATTTGTACATGCAGGATTGGGATAATGCCGAGAACTATGCGAATCAGGTGATTGCGAATTCTGCCTACAAATTAGAAGCCTTGGGACATGCATTTGATCCGGATAGCAAGGAAACTGTGCTTCAATTCAGAATAAACCCGAGTACAAATGTGGGTGTGATTAATGAAATGACCCATTTTTTGCCGCTTGTTCCTTTATCATTTTTGTCGGTATCTGATCAGGAATTTTTTTTAGATCCGAATAATTACCCTGAATTTGAAACTGCATTGATACCAAGAATAGCAGTAATGGAACAGCTGGTGAATGCTTTTGAACCCGATGACCAAAGAAAAATTACTTGGTTAAATTATAACCCAAGTCCGATTGATGCGCCTTATTTTGGGAGGAAGACTTATTTCGCTAACAAATATCCTAATTCTGAGAAGGATAAAACCAATTACGTGCTGATCAGGTTAGCAGAACTGCATTTGATCAGGGCAGAGGCGAGGGCAATGCTCAATAAAATCAGTCTGGCTGCAGAGGACATTGACTTGATCCGGAACAGAGCTGGACTGGGGAAAACAGCGGCAGCAAATCAGCAAAGTTTGCTAAACGCAATTGCACAGGAGCGAAGAGTGGAGTTGTTTGCAGAATGGGGTCATCGTTTCTTTGACCTGAAAAGAACTGGTAAAGCAATTCTTGTCTTGTCGGCGGTACCCGGAAAACAGGGTATTAGGGCTGATGACCTGCTGTTCCCTATTCCTCCCGTTGAAATTCTTGCCAATTCAAATCTTACGCAAAACCCAGGATACTAAAAAAATCAAATCACATATAAAACCATGAAACCTTATTTATTAAACAAGGGCTGGAAGGGCTATGCCCTGATTGCGCTAAGCATTTCCCTGTTGTCTTCCTGCGAAGGCGCTGGAGATGTGCCTATTGAACGAAAAAAAATGCCCCGTTTTAGCGGCTCATCATTTAACCTGGAGGAGGAGTTTGTGGCCAGGCGAGGGTATACTTCCTGTGGGATGACCTTTGAAGCAGATATTGTCAACCTCGGAGAACGGGGCAGTGGCGGTCAATACATTTGTATTCCGCTTGGGGATGCAGCAGCCGATGAGGCTGCCTTGAACCTGGTGAACATGTTCAAGCCTTTTGCCTCTATCTACCTGACACAATGGGCTAAAACGGAAAACAAAGGAGTCATGATCGACTTGCGCAGTGACCGTCAGCAGCAGGGGAATAGAGTAGATTACAACTTGGAAAAGGAGCATTCCTTCAGCATTCCTGTAATCATTCTATCAGATGCAAAGTCTGCCATCAGAGCGAAAGGCTTTACCCAGCTCTTGAATAGCCTACCTGGGGTAACCAGTGTAAAAGCAACCGATCAATTCTCCATCGAAAACTAATTTCAAATCAAACAATGAATATTATTAAATACAGTAAATATCTATTGCTCGGTCTTTTTCTGAGCAGTTCTATGGTGACGCTTGCACAAAAGAGCAAACGTTCAAAACAGGCTAAAAATGCAGTTGCGGATACCACCAAAAAAGCAGCAGACAAACCGAAAATAGATCCTAATAAGAAGATCAAACCTTACGAATCAATCATTAACAAAAACTTTAAAACGCAGAAGGGTTTGTTTGGTGTACACCGTTATAGAGATACCGTTTATTTTGAAATTGCAGATAGCCTGTTGAAAAGAGATGTGATGGTCATTAACAGTCTATCGAAAGCCCCTGGTGGTTATGGCATGTATGCAGGGGAACAGCTGGACGAAAAAACCATTCAGTTTGAAAAAGGAGCAGATTCGTCTATACGCATTCGCTATAACATCCTAATCAGTGAGGCTGATCCAAATAGCGCTATCAATAAAGCCGTTTTGCGATCCAGTTTAAACCCATTGGTAGCTAGTTTTCCAATTGTTGCGTATTCCAAAGATTCGAGCAGCTGCATTATAGATGTTTCCAAGTTTTTAATGGATGTCAATTTTATCAATAGCATCAATCCTGGTGTGAGTCTGGAAGGAAATCTGACTTCCTCTTTCATGAAAAATGTAACCATTGAGTCTATTCGCGCCTATCCAATTAATGTGGAAATTGCGATTAGCAAAACAATGATGTCCAAGGCGAATCTCGTTAATCCTAATCCCTCACCAGTGAGTTTGGAGACCAATACTTCTTTTGTTTTGCTTCCTAAAATACCGATGCAAAGAAGGTTTTTTGACAAAAGGGTAGGTTATTTTGGTTATGATTATAAACAATTTGATGATCATCAGCAGCGCGCAGAAGTTAAAAAATTTATCTCTCGCTGGAGATTGGAGCCGAAGGATGCGGATGTAGAAAAATGGAAAAAAGGCGAATTGGTAGAGCCGAAAAAACCAATTGTGATTTATATTGATCCGGCTACGCCAAAACAATGGGTACAGCCACTGATTGATGGGGTTTCTGATTGGCAGGTGGCATTTGAAAAAGCAGGTTTTAAAAATGCAATCATCGGAAAGCCATGGCCTGAAAATGATACCACGATGCATATAGATGACATCAGGTATTCTATGATCAATTACTTTCCATCGGAAGTGGCCAATGCTTATGGGCCTCATATTGCCGATCCAAGGAGTGGAGAGATCATTCAAACACATATCGGATGGTACCATAACGTAATGGACTTGTTAAACAAATGGTACTTGATCCAAGCGGGTGCTACAGATCCGGAAGCCAGAAAAGGGAAGTTTGATGAGAAACTGATGGGTCAGCTGATCCGTTTTGTTTCCAGTCATGAGGTAGGGCATACTTTAGGGTTACGCCATAACTTTGGATCCAGCAGTAAAACACCAGTTGATAGTTTAAGAAATCTGAATTATCTGAAAAAATACGGTCATACGGCCAGTATCATGGACTATGCACGTTTCAATTATGTGGCTCAGCCAGAAGATCATATTCCGCAGAAATATTTGTTCCCAAGAATTGGTGATTATGACCAATGGGCGATAGAATGGGGTTATAAAAGCAGTCATGCTGCTACAGCCGAGGAAGATGAGAAAATTGTAAAGCAATGGATCGTAGACCGTGTGGGCAAAAACCCAAGGTTATGGTTCGGTGATGGGGAAACTAAGCGTGGGGACCCACGCGTGCAAACAGAGGACCTGGGTGATAATTCTATGAAAGCGAGCAGCTATGGAATTAAGAACCTGAAACGCATCCTTCCAAATTTAAAAACATGGACTTATGAAAAAGGTGGTTTATATGGGAACACGGAAAGAACGCATTCTGATTTACTGAAGCAATATTACAGATACCTGAACCATGTATTGAGCAATGTTGGCGGTATTTACAGAACGTATAGTAGTGAAGATGAAAAACTTCCTGTGTATTCGGCTACGCCTAGAAAATTACAGCTAGAAGCCATTCAGTTTTTTGATAAAGAGTTGTTTACTACTCCGACTTGGTTGCTGAATGCTAATATTCAGGACAGTGATATGGATCCTACATTTGATCCGAAACAAAATCCTACAGGTTCAAACTTTGTGGAAGATATGCAGATTAAAACGCTGAATACATTGCTGGACATTTCGGTATTGCATCAGATTCTAGCCAATAATTTACGTTTTGGAAAAGGGACTTATACCGTAGTGGAACACTTAAATGGCGTACACAACAGCATTTGGAAAGAGCTAAAATCGCCATCTGTAAAAATGGATAGCTACCGGAGAAACTTACAGAAGAGTTATGTTGGTTCATTGTTGGAAGTTGTTATTTCTAAAGTACCTGGAACTACAGAAACAGATGTTTATTCTCTTGTGAAAGCCGAATTAAAAGCACTGCAATCCAGTCTTAAACAGGCCATTCCTAAAACTCATGATTCCTTAAATAAATATCATTTAACGGACTTAGAGAATAGAATCTCTAAAGTTCTAAATTCAAAAAGTTAAGTCTTAAATTCAATATGGACAGCCTCTGGTTTAATACCGGAGGCTGTTTTTTTCTTCCCATTTCTTTCATTTTTTCTTTATAATGTTTCACAAGAAGATGTTGCTGCTTGCAGGCTTTGTATTGTCTGTTTTTTTTAGTTCCGGACAAACGGTATTGTCAGGGAAAGTCCAGTCTGCAGAGGGTTTGCCAATGCCAGGGGTGAGTATGAGGGTGTTGAATTTCGGAACCGGTCTTATTCCGACTCCCGTTCCGGGTTTAGGTACGATCACGGATGCCAATGGGCAGTTTAAGTTAAAGACGAATATTTCTGGTCATTACCTGCTGCGGGTTTCTGCGGTTGGTTATCTGGCCGACAGTTTGCGGGTTTTGATTAAAGGAGATAGCTTGCAGGCCAACTTTACACTCCATGAGAATAACCAGAACCTGGCTGGAATTCAGATTTTGAATACAAGAAATCTGACGGAGGTTAACCGGGATTACACGCTTGGCTCGATTGCGATGGTACTGACTGCTGGTGCGGCGGCTGATGTAACTGCGGCACTGCAAACCTATCCAGGTGCTGCTCCTGCAGGAAATGAGACGGGTTTTTTTGTGCGTGGTGGTACAGCCGCGGAAACGACCGTATTATTTGATGGCATGCTGGTGAAGAATGCTTTTGGTAGTCGGCTGCCAGATCTTGCCAATAGAAGCAGGTTTTCGGCATTCCTATTTGACAAAACGACTTTCAGCACCAATGGGTATAGCGCAGTTGCGGGACAAGCCTTATCTTCTGTTTTAACGATGGACACCAGAGGAGTGGCGACGAAATCTTCCACAGAATTTTCTGTGGTTGACCTGGGGCTTGGTGCCGCGCATACCCATCGCTTTAAGAACAGCTCTTTAATGCTGGGTGGAAATTATTATAACTTTTCACCGTATCATAAAATCGTACCGCAATACACGGAATGGAAAAAAGATCCTGAGCAAAAGCAATTGTCGCTGCATTATAAATACAAAACCTCGGAAACAGGCATGTTCAAGGTGTTTGCCGATTACAGCGATACCCAGCTTTCATTTTATATCAATAATCCAAACTATCCGGCAAAAGACCTGCTGTACAACAGGAATAAAAATGTGTATGTCAATGCAAATTACCAGGATTTTATCACTGGGGATTGGAAGTTGTTTGCTGGAGTATCTTATAATAAAACCCTGGAGTCAGGTCAAGTAACTATAGGGGAATCAGGGCCGGGAAATGCTGCTGCGTATTTTCAAAATGATGAAGTCTGGCATCAAAAAGTGTTTCTTAGTCGGAAGTTCAGGGGAAACTCACTGCTCAATATTGGGGCTGAATTGTTTGAAAATAAGAGGTCGGAGGGCTATGCAGGTATGTCTAGAAAATACAGCGATGTACTCGCTGCGGGTTTTGCAGAATCGGAACTCTATTTTACGGATCAGCTTAACTTAAAATCAGGTTTGAGAATGGAGTCTTCGGCTTACCTTCATCAACTGAATCTGGCACCCCGTACCGCGTTATATTATCAGCTTGATCCCAGTCATAAATTAGTTGCTTCTTATGGCTGGTATTACCAAAAACCAGACGACAGTTTTCTAACACAGACTGCTGCGCTGGACTACGAGAAATCCATTCAATACGCGTTGGAATATGAATTAAAAGTGCTTTTTAGGGTGTTGAGGCTGTCGGTTTACCAAAAAGATTATCAGGATCTTGTGAAGATTAAAACTCCGGTTTTTTCAGGGTTTCAGGCTTATGGGCCACCTTTGAAAATTGAAGCATTTAATAATAATGGGAAAGGTTATTCGAGAGGTTTTGATGTTTTTTGGAAAGACAAACAAAGCATTGATTTAACGGAGTATTATGTTTCTTATTCCTATTTGGATACCAAGAGAAATTATATTGATTTTGAGCGTTCGGCCAGGCCAACTTTCGCTCCTAAGCATACCTTTAATCTAGTGGTTATGAGGAGCATCTCAAATGTTCATTGGCAGTTTTCAGGAACCTATACTTT
The DNA here is from genome assembly GCF_019802255.1 of Pedobacter polysacchareus. Taxonomy (GTDB): domain Bacteria; phylum Bacteroidota; class Bacteroidia; order Sphingobacteriales; family Sphingobacteriaceae; genus Pedobacter; species Pedobacter polysacchareus. The sequence goes on from NZ_JAHYSS010000008.1 coordinate 161,653, forward strand.
TAGTACGGGCAGGAGTTATTATAATCCCTTAAACCCAGTTTTTATGAGTGACAGAACGCAGAATAACCACAATATCAGTTTGGGGATTACCCATTTACCAAACTGGCTTAAAGGTTTTTCTGCATTTAATCTTAACCTGAATAATGCATTCGGATTTAAGAATTTGTATGGATATCGGTATGCCTATGATGGGAGCCGGAGGACTGCAATTTTGCCTCCAGCCAGGCGGAGTGTGTTGTTGAGCTTTTTAATGAATATAGATGGGGATGATTTTAACCATTAAAAAAGCCCATCAAAAATTGCAGGTTATCCGCGGAATGCATCACTGCTGTATTCTGCAGCGTTTCTTCCGTGATTTCTACCATTCGTGCCCTCATCTTGCCTTCAAAAGAAGCGATGGCTTGCTGGATCGTTTCAAATTGTCCGAGGCATAGTGCTTCATAAAGCTCCAAAGCATCAGCCAAAGCCTGATTAGCACCTTCTCCTGCATAAGGCGGGATTCTGTGCGCTGCGTCTCCAATCATCGTCAGATTGTTCAGTGTATTCCAGTTTTGATCTGTCGAATAGTGATACATTGGTCTTGGCATGATCCATATTTCATCTGTAGCAAATAGAGACTGCCAATTGCTACTCCAGTCTGCAAACTCCTGCTGAAACCATAATGCCACCTGTGATTTCTCGCTAAAGTCGATGTTGGAATTGGCTAGCCAGTCTTCTGATACATTCAATCCGATGAGAAAACTGAGTGTACCATCTGCTTTGGGACCAAAGAAGATCGTTTTACCATTTTCCAGCGCAAATAGTTTTCCTCCGCTGGCGAGTTGCCATAGCTGCGGGGCGTTCTTTTCAGCGTTATAAATATTGACCTCAATAGCGGTGACGCCCGAATATATGGCTGGAATATCCGTGAGGTATTTCCTGACCTTAGAATTGGCACCATCTGAGGCAATCACCAGGTCTGCATAGGCGCTGCTGCCATTGTCGAAGGACAATTCCCAGCCAGCTCCGGCAGGCTTCATCTCCTTGAATTTCGCATTCCAAACGATGTCATCTTCTTCCAGGGAGGCGATCAAGAGGTCGCGGAGCGGACCACGATCGATTTCCGGGCGGAAATGTTCATGGCCAAAGTTTTCATGAGTTGCTGCTGCATGGTCGTTTAATAAAACTTCCATCTGGCTGTTGATGATTTTCATTTTATCAGCTCCGGGACGGTAATGTTTTTTAAATTCTTCCAGCAATCCTGCAACTTCCAGTGCTTTCAGGCCAGTTCCTTCATGAAGGTCTAAAGTAGAGCCCTGCTGACGGACATTTCGATCGGCATCTCTTTCATATACTTTGACATGGAGACCTTGTTGTATTAAAAGCCTGGCTAGTGTCAATCCACCGGGCCCTCCGCCAATAATGGCGATTTGTTTATCTTGTAATAACATATCTTTCTTATTTATGTTAAACAAAATTACTACTATATTTATAGTCAAAATAGCTCAATTTAATATAAAAACAGTCATAAATGAAAGTATCGGTAGTAGATGAGAATGGCTCAGGGATCATGGCTGAGTTTGCAAAGGCGATAGGGGCAAGTGTTCGGGGTCGTTTTTTCTACATTCCAAAGGACAAGGGTGGAGGCTATCTGACAGGTTTCAACTGGGGAAGCGATCTGCGAATGATGGTTCGTAACTATTACCTGAAAGAAGAAATATTGCTGGAAAGGACCAATTTACTGGCCGAAGGGCAGGACAATGTGATCTTTTTTCTTAGTGGGGTTTTTGCTCCAATGCCTGCTGAAAAGGAAATTCCGTTAGAACAAGCCAGTGTATTTATTGGGATGCAGGCCGTATCATCTGTTATTTCTATGCCTTCTAATACTTATTTCAGCAGTGTAACGATTGCGGCCTCCCGGCATTACCTGCGGGAGTATTTCGGTGGAATAGATCACCCTGTGGTAGCCAGTATCCTGGAAGCCAAAAACAATTTTGTATTTGAAACCGGTATTACTGCTGAAATGATCCAGACAGCTGGCGAGATGGTGCGGCAAACCATCCCTGAAAGTCTGGAAATACATTATTATAAACTCAAGTGTGAAGAGCTGCTGTGCTATATTTTCGCCCAATTGCTGCAAAGAGAAGCCGTTGCCACGAGTGGGATGCATATAGAAGATATGAAGGCAATTTATACCATCAAATTACGACTGCAGTCTGCCTTAAATCAAGCCCCAGATATTGCTTCATTGGCCAGGGCAGCCAGCATGAGTGAACCCAAGCTTCGAAAACTATTTAAACAGACCTTCGGGAAAGGCGTTTTTGAATATTATCAAAGCTCTAGAATGCAGGAAGCCGCAAGGTTGTTAAAAGAAAAAAGGCTGACGGTGTCGGAAGTAGGATACCAGCTGGGCTTTACCAATCTCAGTCATTTTTCGAGGGTTTTTGAACAGCATATCGGCATGAAGCCAAAGAAGTATTCTTCGGCTTAGCAAGAGCTGAGATCATGTATCCTTAGGACATCATTTGTACAGTAAACGAGTTGCTGTATGTGCTATTTAAGAGGATCTTTTCACGTAGTCAATGATGGCTTGCGGCATTTGTTTAGGAGATAGGATTTCATCCACATATCCGGAGATAATAACACTAATGGGCATGCTGTCTTCAGCGGCAGATTCAGGGATCTGGGCAATTACATAGCCGCCTGCTTCGGAAATCATTTGCACCCCTTTCGTGCCATCTTCACCCATTCCCGATAATATCACCGCAATTTTTTTAAATATGGTGTCTGTCGCCAATGAATTGAAAAATATATCAATGGCCATGTTTACTTTTACAGATAGGTCTCGGGTAGTTAAAATCAGACTGCCATTATTGATAGACATGACTTTGTTTTCGGGCATCACATAGATGATATTGGGCTGTATTGGCATGTCGTTTTCTACTTCACACACCTCAAGACTGCTATGTCTTTGTATGATTTCGGTCAGCATACTTTTTTGATGCGGGTACAAATGTGTCGTAATCACATAAGAAACGGCATCAGGAAGTGTATGGTCGAAAAATTCAGCCAGAGCAGCGAGCCCGCCAGCTGATGCACCTAAAGCGATAAGGTATTTATTCTTCATGAGGGGATTAGCGGTTTTTAGCTAATATGGTCAATTAATCCGGTTTCTCTTTTGTGATCGGTTCGGTAATTTCAATTTTAATATTAGTATTTCTATTTCTCAGCGATCAATCTAAGTTCATACGCGATTTGCGCATCCCATTAGGTGGTGTTAGGAGCGCTATCTGAAATAAAGTCTATTAATTTAGTAGTTTATTTTGGAGAAGTAAAAATATAGTCTTAGATTTATCCTATTAAATTAGTAGACTTTATAATTTGCAAGCATGAAACACTCTTTACTATCCGCGGCTTTTGTGAAAAAAGCGAACCTTCATTCGGATCATTTCGGACACCTTTACAGCGCATCGTTTCCTCCTGTATGCAGCTGTTTTTTTTGTAATAGCATCGGCTATTAACATCTTTCAAAATCCCTTTCGGATTTAAACTAATACTCAATTAAAATTTTCTGAAGCCACCAATGGGGGGGGCTAATGGAAATATTTTGTCTAAAATTTCCTAAACAACAACAATGAAAAATCTTTACAAAAAAGGGTTCTACCTCGTTTTGTGCGTTTTCTGGACTGCCATTGCCAGCGCACAAGAGGTAAGTCCGACTATCAAATCTCATCTTAATGGTATTGTGCTGGATGCAGGTACTAATCAGCCACTACCTGGGGCAGTAGTTAAAATCAGAGGAACGACTCATACTGTGTCAACCGATTCAGATGGTAAATTCAGCTTTGTAACCGGTCAGAGTTTTCCTTATATATTGGTAGTTAGTTTTATTGGCTACGACCAGAAAATATTGACCGTGAACGGCAGTCCCGTGACGATCAAGCTGGAGGAAACACTGAATCAATTGAACGAATTGGTGGTGACCGGTTATAGTACCCAGGAGCGGAAATACATTGCCGGTGCGATCAGCAGTGTGAGCGGCTCGGTGGTACAGAATCAACCCTCAGGTGGTTTTAATCAGCTGCTGCAAGGAAAGACGACCGGTGTACAGGTCACTACCAACTCAGGAGTTCCGGGCGGAGGGATTACTTTCCGCGTACGTGGGAATAACTCCATCAACGCATCTGTAGATCCTTTGTATATCATTGATGGGGTGTTTGTAAACAACAATGATCCGATTAACGCCGGACTGGGAAATCAGGCCGCATCTAATCCGATGGCGGATTTAAATCCCTCTGATATCGAGGACATCCAGATCCTGAAAGATGCCAATGCAACGGCCATTTATGGATCTCTTGGCGCAAATGGGGTGGTCATCGTGACTACAAAGCGTGGTAAAAGAAATACCAAAGCGGCCATCAACCTGAATACCTTTCAGGGATGGTCTACTGCTGTAGATAAATTCAAAGTAGCCACAGGGCCGGAAGTCGCCTTGCTGACCAACGAATCCAGAATAAATACCGCTATTGATAATGGCCTGGATCCTGCGTCTTTGGTGCTGCCTTTTCCTGATCCTGCAAGTATGCCTACTTACGACAGGATCAGTGGGCTGTTTCGCACTGCTAGGACCTCTAATTATGAGCTGTCTACCTTGGGAGGAACCGATAAAAGCACCTATTATATAGGCTTAGGTTACCTCAACCAGGAATCTATTGTGAAACCCTCAAACTATACCCGTTATTCTGGCCGGTTCAATTATGATAATTACTTAACAGATAAATTGAAAGTGGGAACCAGTATCAATTTTACACGTTCAGACCGAAAGCTGAGCGGCAGTGATAACAACCCTACAGGAGTCATCAATTCTGCGCTTTTCCCAAGGTCTTATCTGCCAATTTTCAATGCCGACGGTACTTATGCGCGTTATGGAAGTTTTGATAACCACCTGGCGCTGATCAACAACATAGACAGTAAGGCCGTAGGATGGAGAACGATCGGCAATATCTATGGTGAGTATGTTTTCCTGCCAGGATTAAAATTGCGCAGCAGCTGGAGTATTGACAATACCAGCGAATATGACAATAGTTATTCCAATACACTAATCAGTGCTGGTATTGCGAGCAATGGCTCAGCCTCCTCCAGTGAGAACAAAATACTCGCGCTCACCAATGAGCAGGTATTGAGTTTTGTGAGGAACTTAGGAGCGGATAAGAAACATAATATCAATGCGCTGATCGGGAATACCATCAACACGGTATTAAATCAGAGTACTTCGGCTTCAGGGTCGGGCTTCGCTGCAAACAGTCTTAAATCGATATCAGTAGCTGCTACGCGTTCTGGTTCGGCATCACGTTCAGCAGCGAACCTGATTTCTTTCTTTAGTAAGGCCAGTTATACCTATGATGGAAAATATACCATTGATGGAAGTATCCGCGCCGATGCTTCTTCGAAATTCGGATCAAATAAACGCTGGGGTTATTTTCCTTCCGGAGGGCTCGCCTGGAGATTGAGTCAGGAAGATTTTATCAAACAACTGAATGTTTTTGATGAACTGAAAATAAGGGCCAGTCTAGGACTTTCGGGCAATCAGAATGGGATAGGTGCTTATGCTGCACAAGGATTATGGTCGTCCGGAGCCAATTACCTGGAGCAGCCAGGGATTGCACCAACACAGCTGAGCAATCCTAACCTGACCTGGGAGACCACCAGACAGTTTAACATAGGAACCGAGTTTACCATCCTGAAGAAACGCCTGGAAATTGTGGCAGATTATTACAATAAATACACCTATGATCTGCTGCTGAACGTTCCTGTTCCTTACCGTTCAGGATTTTCTTCCTATTTACAGAATTATGGGGCAGTCAGGAACAAAGGATTTGAACTGGGCATTAATTCTACTAATATTCAGACCGATGAATTTCAGTGGACTACCAACTTCAACATCTCTTTCAACAACAACAAGATTGAAAAACTGGCTTCGGATATCAGTCTGGGGGCTTCAGGAAGAAATATTTCTATCTTAAGAGAAGGGTATGCTGTGAATTCATTTCAGTTGTATAAACAATTGTATGTAGATCAGCAAACCGGAAATGCGATTTATGAAGACCTGAATGGGGATGGAAAGATTACTTCCGCAGATCGTCAGATTGTAGGCAATGCATTGCCGAAATTCACTGGCGGATTAACGAATCACCTCAGCTATAAAGGATTTGATTTCAGCTTCTTCTTTTACTTCCAGCAGGGCAATAAGATCATGAACATGAATGATTTCTTTATGGTGCATGGCGGTACACAGGCCAATATTGGCTTTCTGCCTCGTCAGCTGGACAGGTGGCAGAAACCGGGAGATATCACCGACATTCCAAGACTGACGACCTATAGCGGAAACCCGACTGAAAACGGCGGTGCCGCAAACAACTACGGTGGAAATGTAGCTAGTCTTTCTTCCCGATACCTGGAAGATGGATCTTTCATCAGACTGAAAACTGTTACCCTTGGTTATACACTTCCCAAGGATATTCTGACCAGAGTTGGCATCAGTAAAGTTAGGGTTTATGTACAGGGGACAAACCTGCTGACTTTCACTAAATACGGAGGTCTTGATCCGGAAGTCAGTTCACAATCCAGCAACCAGAATACCGTGGGTTATGACTGGGCAACTGTGCCTCAGCCAAGAACCATTCAGATTGGTGCAAACGTAACCTTTTAATGATCTTAAAACAGAAAAAAATGAACACAACATATCTTAGAAACAGCTTGCTCCTGGCTTTTGTCCTGCTCTCTGTTTCCTGCAAAAAATACCTGGAGGAATTACCAGATTATGCATTGCCCAGCTCAAGCGCAATCACAGATGTCAGTACCGCCAGAGCGGCAATTATTGGTGCTTACGACCGGGTGCAGAATTACTATTCGTCCTCTTATCCAACATTGGGAACGATTACCGCAGATCACGTCATCTTCAACGGAACGCTGAGTGAGTATTTACAGCTGGACCAGAATGCGATACCTACGGATAATGTGATCACAGTTGCTGCTTATCAGAGTCTCTACAGAACGATCAATTCTGCCAACAGCGTAATTGCTTATGTACCATTGGTGAATGATCCTTTGCTAACGGATGCAGAGAAAAATAAAATCCTAGGGGAAGCCTATTTCATCCGGGCATTGTCTTATTTTGATTTAGGCAGGGGCTGGGGAGGAGTGCAGCTTCAGCTGAAACCGACCAACGATCTGTCTGTGCTGAAAGGTATCAAACGCAGTACGCTGGACCAGACTTATGATCAGGTATTGGCGGATCTGATTCAGGCTGAGCAGCTGCTGCCAGAGGATGCGAACACCAGAAACCGTGCACAGAAAAGTGCAGCAAGAGCTTTACGCGCCAGATTGCACCTGTATAGAAAACAGTGGGCAGCTGCAGAAACGTATGCTACACAGGTGATCAGCAATACAAAATATACGCTGGTTAAACCTTATAAATCCTTTTTCACCGCGCCATTTCAAACTGCAGAGTCTATTTTGGAACTGGCTTATTCCTCAAATGACAGGAATAGCTATTGGAACCTTTGGTATCCTAGTTCTTCTGGCGGGCAGTTTACACTGAAACCTTCAGATGGCCTGATCTCGAAATTGAACAATCCTGATATTGGTGGCGCCAGGAAAGCACTGATTGCCGGTACTGGGGCTACCGTTTATGGCGTGCTGTACAACACCGTTGGGCTCAGCACCGATCCTTCCTACCTGATCCGCATTGCAGAACTTTACCTGATCCGAGCGGAGGCAAGAGCGCAGCTGAACAAGCTGCCTGAGGCTGCAGCAGATTTGAATGCAGTAAGAGCGAGGGCGGATGTGGGTGCCACTACAGCGACTACACAAGCAGCGCTGATCCAGGCAATTGAAGACGAGAACGGGATTGAATTTGCCTTTGAGGCACACCGCTGGTTTGACCTGGTCAGAACTGAGCGTGCAGGAACTGTACTCGGAATCACCAATAAGAATTACTGGCTGTTTCCCATTCCTTATTCAGACATCCAATCAGATCCGGATGTGACACAAAACCCAGGGTATTAATTTATAGCATAAAGACATGAAATTTTTCTTCCATACCACTAAAATATTGATCCTGCTCAGTTTGATCTGGATCCAGTCTGCATCGGCTCAAAATGCTTATTTCTTTCCTAAAGCCAGCGCATTGGATCCCAAAATCCCCACACCTGAACAGTTTTTAGGTTATCCTATCGGTACTTATTATACGCGCTATGATCAGGTGCTGGCCTATTTACGGCAGCTGGAAAAGCTATCCGACCGCGTACACCTGGAAAGTCTTGGGAAAACTTATGAGCAGCGTGAGCAAGTGGTGGTGACCATCACTGCGCCTTCAAATTATGCGAAGTTGGAACAGATCAGACAGGAACACCTGGATCAGGTAGATCCTTCTAAACCTGTACTGAGCAATAATGCCCCAGTGATTATCCACTTGGGATACGGGGTGCATGGCAATGAGACTTCCAGTACAGAAACGAGCTTACTTACAGCTTACTACCTGGCAGCAAGCAATGATGAGGAAACCCAGAAATGGCTGACAGAAGCAATCGTATTTATTGATCCTGCGCTTAATCCGGATGGCAGAGACCGTGCGGCGAACTGGCATAATTCCTATCATTCTTTTCCTGCGGTAGGCGATCCGCTGGACAAAGCGCACCAGGAGGCATGGCCGAATGGAAGGAGCAACCATTATTTTACCGACCTGAACCGAGACTGGCTGAACCTTGTACAGGTAGAAAGCCGGAACCGCCTTGCTTTCTTCCATAAATGGTATCCAAATGTACAGATCGATTTTCATGAGCAGGGAACGAATGCCACGTATTATTTTGAACCTTCGCCGAAACGCCATGAGAGCCCTGTGATCCCACAGTTTTTGTATGAATTTCAGGTAAACCTGGCAAAATACCATGCAAAAGCGCTGGATGATATCGGATCGCTTTATTTTACCAAAGAAAATTATGATAACTTATCACCGATTTATGGTTCTACTTATCCTAAGTTTTTTGGTTCGGTAGCGGCAACTTTTGAGCAGGCGAGTTCAAGGGGGATTTTGCAGGAATCCACCAATGGCCCATTAACTTTTGCCTTCACCATCCGCAACCACCTGGCCACGAGTTTCTCTACGATCAGAGGTGCTGTGGCAGAGAAATCGGGGCTTTTTAAAGTACAAAAAGACTTCTTCAAATACGCTTTAGGACAAGGACAAAAGAATCCTGCCAAAGCATTTGTGTTTGGCGATCAAAATGATGTGAACCTGACGCAGAAATTCCTGGGCTTGCTCTTACAGCATCATGTAGAGGTGTATGAACTTGCTGATAAAATCAGTCAGGAGGGGAAAACATTTGAGAAAGGAAAAAGTTATATTGTTCCATCTGCCCAGCCCAACTTTTTAATTATTCACTCTATCTTTGAGGAGAATATATTGAAGGACAGCATCTTTTACGACAATACCGGATGGAGTATCATTCAGGCTTACGGATTGAAATATGCAAAAGTAAATGGTGCTTTTTCTAAGGGTGCCGCTGTAAAAAATGTAGCTGCGGAAACTGGGCGGTTAAATGGCAATCGTTCCTCTTATGCCTACCTGATCAATTCTTCCGATTATAATTTTACGAAAGCATTGTATCAGCTGCAGCTGCAAAACGTGCTGGTTAAAACGGCGTTTAAATCTTTCGTTGCAACTGTTGGCTCCGAGAAAAAAGCATACCTGCCAGGCGCTCTGGTGATTCCGGTAGTAGGGCAGACGCTTCCTCCGGATTCCCTGTATGCGGTATTGAAAAGTGTGGCCCGATCTGCTAATATTGACATTAGCCCGGTGGCCACAGGTTTTAGTGCCGAGGGTATCGATTTAGGCAGCAGCAGTATTAAGGCTGTGCGAAAACCTGAAGTTGCGCTGGCTTTTGGTCAGGGTGTAACTTCTTCTGAAGCTGGTCAGGTGTGGTTCCTGTTGAATCAGCAGCTAGACCTGCCGGTTACTAAGCTGGACCTGCAAAGTTTTGCCAGAGCACCATTGAACCGCTATAACGTGTTGGTACTGCCAGGCGGTAACTATAGCGATTGGGACAAAGCCACGATTGATAAGATCAAAAACTGGGTAACTGAAGGTGGAACGCTGATCACTTTCCAAACGGCAACAGCCTGGGCAGTAAACCAGGGCATCGTAAAAGAAAAGCTTTCGGAAACAGACAATTTCTCCAGAAGGGGCGAGGTGCCAGCAGCAGCACCGTTAGCTGCGGCATCATCTAAAGAAGAAGATAAAACTAAAGGTCCGGGAAGAGGGGCAGCTGGAGCTGAATCGCTTGCTGCCAAACCTGTGAGAGGGACTAAAGACAGACTGGATTTTGCCAATCAGGAAGATGTGGAAGGTTCAAAAAGAATCAATGGGGCGATCTTCTTAGCCGACCTTGACATTACCCATCCGGTAGCTTTTGGGGTCAGTTCCCGCAAACTGTTTATCAATAAAAATGGCGCTACGTTATTACTGCCAAGTGAAAATAAATATGCAACTGTAGCACAGTATGCATTAAAGCCTTTCGTGAACGGTTATTCTTCTCAATCGAATATTGACAAAGTAGCGGGTTCTGCGGCAATTATTGCCACAGGAATTGGTAGAGGAGAAGTGATCCTATTTGCCGATGATCCTACTTACAGGGGTTATTGGTTGGGTACAGGACGTCTGTTCCTGAATTCGATATTCTTTGGTAATTTATTAAACGGAGGATACAGGTAACTCAGCGGGAAATCAGTTTCGTATACCACAATTACCGGGTATACGAAACTGATTTTTTCATTAACCAAAATTTTGTCGATAGACACCGGGCGATATATCTGTTAACTTTTTAAACAGCTTATTGAAAGACTGCGGGTGTTCAAATCCCAATGTATAAGCGATTTCAGCAATGCTGAGGTTACTGGTCGCCAGGATGTTTTTTGCCTTTTCGATCAACTTGTCATGAATATGTTGTTGTGTACTTTGTCCGGTTAGAGACTTCAGGAGGTCTGTTAAATACCTCGGAGAAACCTTCAAATGTGCAGCAATTTCTTGCACTGAAGGCAGTCCTGGCTGGTTAAAACGCTCCTGTAGATAGTCATTCATCAGCTCAATTAAGCCCTTGTAAATCCCTTTACGTGTGAGGAACTGTCGGTTATAAAACCTGTTGCTGTGGTTCAGCAGTAATTCTATCTGCGATACCAATATGTCCTGACTGAACTGATCATTATGGCGATCCAGTTCGATGGCAATGGCATCAAATAATGTTTCGATGACTTTCTTTTCTTTATCAGACATGAAAAGTGCTTCTGAAACACCGTAAGAAAAGAATCCATATTTCAATATGGTTTTAGCCAATGGATAGCTCTGGATTAGATCTGGGTGAAAGTAAAGCGCATAACCTTCATATTGATCAGTATCATCAGACATCCTGACCAGCTGATTTGGTGCGAGAAAAGCCAGGCCTCCTGCTTCGAAATCATAATGCCCTTGTCCATACTTTAGCTGTCCGCTAAAACTCCTTTTAAACGAGATTTTATAGAGGTCGATTAAAAAGTGCTTTCCTGCATATTTTTCGGCGATCTTGTTGAGGTCATAATTCACCAATGCAGCCAATGGATGCTGGGGCTTGGGCAGATCCAAAGCATCCATCAGTTGAGAAACATGCTTAAATATCAATGGCTTTTCTTTCATGAGCTGATGCTAAGGTAGGATTAATCCTGGACGGATGGGCGAATTACAATTTCACCTACTTCCACCTGATCTGGCTGGCTGATGGCGTAGACTACGGCCTCTGCAATGTCATTCGCAGAGATGGCAATTTTATTTGCTTTGTCTTTGATCGCTGCTTTTAGGCTTTCGTCTTTGATATGGTCTGACAGTTCTGTATCCACAAAACCCGGAGAGATTCCGGTGACCCGATATTTGCCCTCAGATTCTTGTCGCAATGCTTCAGCGATGGTACGTACTGCATTTTTGGTGCCTGCATAAACGGCTTGCAGCGGTACAATTTTAATCCCAGAAGTAGAGATGATGTTGATGATGTGTCCTGATCCTTGTTTCTTAAAGCAGGGCATTGATGCGGCGATACCATGTAAAACACCTTTGAGGTTCACATCAATCATTTCCATCCAATCTTCTACCTGTAAATCATCCATACGGGAAAGTTGGCTGATTCCAGCATTATTAATCATAACATCCAATCTGCCATATTTATGCTGAGCGAGTTGAACGAGCTGCTCCAGGTCTTCTCTTTTTTTTACATCTGTCACCAAATAATCGGCTGCCCCGCCTGCCTCGATGATCTGGTTTGTGAGTTGTGATAATTTATCCTGGCGACGTGCGCCCAGGACGACCTTTGCACCTTGCGCTGCGAGCATCACTGCGATCGCTTCCCCAATTCCACTGCTGGCACCTGTGATGGCTACTACTTTATTTTTGATCCTGTTTTCCATCTTACAAAGATCTGTTAGGATGGCCTGGGAAAATTAGCCTAAACTGTTGATGTTGTAGCCAGAAAAACGACCTAATGCATTAATTTTTGTGCCATTCCCCAAAGCGCTCCAACGATGGCCTGGAATATCGAATAAGACAGGATCACTAAAATGCTTCTGAAAAACAGTGCTTTTTTACTATAGCCATAGGCCGAGTAAAATTGAAAATAATACCAGATACCGTAGATGTATAGGGAGGGAGTGATGATCGCAAGGTAAATCAATGCAAGTGTTTTAGTCTGGGTATAAAAGATGGCACAAATGGTGAAGACCAATCCGATGATTAATTCTGCGGCAGCTTTGTAGGAGTTTAAAACCAGATTCTCCGAATAATTAAGTTTAGCTTTTCTGAACCAAATGAAGCTAAATAATGAATTAATTGGGATGGTAACCACGATCAATATTTTGGGGTATTTTGTTGCAAATTCCTCAAATGAATTCATCGCGGATTTGTTGCTGCCGGGTATTAAATCAGCTAGTTTGATGTGGACATAAGGGCTTAAAAGGCTGGATACAGTTAAAATCACAAGTATCAGCGTCACGAAATTAAAGTAGTTCGCTCTTTTGCCCTGTATAAATTCCCGAACACTATGGCCGGGTCTTGTGAAAAGTTCTTTCAGGGTAAAAAGGATGCCTTTGTCTACATGCCAAACCCCATGAATAAAATCATGTGCGACAAAATGTTTTATGGAGTACCGGTGTACACTCGATTTTTGTCCGCAATTGTGACAATAATTGTCAATTACCTGAAGGTTACAATTTAAGCAATTATGCTCCATTGGTATACTGGATAAATTTAGAATTTTGGTTTTTACTGCTCCTTTTGGTCTGCTTTTCTCCCTCTTATAATCACAAAAATGGAAAAGATGAATGTTAGTGAATAAATAATTCCGAGACCCAGATTTTTAAACTGGAAGTTTTCAAAATCAAATTCTTTATAGGTAGCTGCTCCCAGGATAATTGCAATAATCCAAAATGCTGGGGATCCTAGATCTTTTTTGTCTTTCATACTCTTTTTCTTAAAGGAAATACAATGGTTTTACAATCGACCCTGATTCAGGACTTAAATTAATTAAGCGCGTTCCTGGTCCCATAAAAACTGTTTTATGTAAAAGTGAAGACAAAAATTTTCCCAAATACTACACTAAAGTGTAGATTTGTTATTCAGCTATAGCCAAAATGAAAAACAAGATGAATTCAAGTCTGCTGACTAAGAATAAGGTTGGAAAAATATCAGAAGATGACCATCTTCAGCAGCAGGATTATTTGGAAGTCGTCGCCTCTTTTGCAAGATTAACGTATGAAAGTATTTATGTGATTGATTATGAGAAGATGGCATTTGAGTACGTTTCAGAAAATCCCTTGTTTTTGTGCGGATATTCGGCTGAGGAAGTGTTAGCGATGGGCTATGAGTTCTATTTTAAGAATGTTCCTGCAAAGGATTTAGAATTGCTGCACCTGATTAACGAAGCCGGATTTGATTTCTTTGAAAAATTACCGGGGAGTACGAAAAAATCCTACAGTATCACTTATGATTTTCATTTGATGAATAAGGATGGCAAGCAGACGCTCATCAATCATAGGCTAACCCCATTATTTCTGACCAGCGAGGAGAAGATGTGGAAAGCGATGTGTATTGTTTCTATTTCGCACCATAAAAATGCCGGTAATGTGTGTATTTATAAACAAGGTTCCGGTGAAACTTGGGAATTAAATGTTACAAACAGTGTTTGGCGTAAATCAGAGCAACCAAAACTCAGTAAAAGAGAAATTGAGATATTGCTGCTGCATGCGCAGGGATTAACAATTAACCAAATTGCAGAGAAGATCTTCGTTTCTTCTGATACCGTGAAATATTATAGAAGGCGCATTTTTGAGCGCTTAGGCGTAAGTAATATCGTAGAGGCGCTTTCTTATGCGGTGAATAACAGGATTATTTAATAGACGTTTTGCTATCCAAAGTAGTTGCAGGACATTGGATAATACCAGGGCAATAGGTTTCTATGAGAAGAATGGATTTGTGGAATTCGACCAGCACGTTTTCATGATTGATGAAATTCTTTCCCGTCATTAAAATATTCATGGAGCAGCAGTTCCATTTTGGTTAATACACCCTTGTTTACGGTTTTTCTGATCATAAATTGTCGTTGATAAAATTACCATCGCTGGATTTTTTTAATTGCTCAGGAATCTCATTATCTTGTAGCAGATGACTTTCAAAACTATCCTATCCGCTATTCTAGTGGCCATATTTGCTTTAGTCGGTATGTTATGCACACAAAATGCAGATTTAAACCTGGTCTATGCAGCATTCTGCTGTTCTCCCTACGTAATTTTAATTGCGCTGCTCTATTTTCATTTTAATACCATTCGTAAAAAGCTAAACCTGCTCAATGAGTCCAATATATTCTTTGAGCTTGCTTATGGTTTTGTGTTCTACCTCACTTTCTTAATGTTCTTCCCGGTTATACTTTTTGTAGGAACCATCGGTGATGCGTATGAACATCGGCTGTATGCCGATTTAGGCAATGTTATGGTTGAAATGTTTCCCCAGCTTTTAATACTGAGCATTTTTCTGACGATTTTTAGCAGTATCATCTTTGTCTGGGCCATAAAATCATACAAAAGATTAGTGCCGGTTCTTATCGGATATATTGTTTTGATGCCAATTGTAGAAGGTATTGCTTCGACTGGGCGGGATATTGAAAAATCAAAACAAGCGGCAGCAGATATTGCTTATAACCTTAAAAATGGGGTCTATGAATGGCATGCTGCGATGAGTAACCCAACTGCCTATCCTGTTCAATTGTACAAAGGGGTTTTCTCTTTTCCAAAAGGGGAGCATTATGGGTTTACATTTAGCGAGAGTAACAAGGTCAATTACGATGCAAAATGGGGCGAGGATGGAAGTGAAAGCAGTAAGCAAAAAGCAGTCATGCCCAATGGATTGGATATGACCTGGTATTCTTTCGTTGAAGATACCTTCTATAGGCTAAATACGCCCATTGATCAAGAGAAGTTACGGATGCTTTTCAGTAAACCCTATATGGAAAAGAGAGTTAGTCGTACTTTTGAGGAAAAGTATGACGGGATCATTATGGGTTTTGCACCAGGCGGTGTGGTGGTGGTTTGGGCGGGCAGCACTGGCCGTCGTCAGGTAGAAATTGGACGTTATCAGGCCGAAAGAGTAAGTATAGCTAAACCTGTTTCTAAGGATGAGCGTCTGGCTTATGATGATGTTTTTAATCCGGAATGGAGAAATAAGGTATTAACTGATAGTTCCATTATACCTTTAAAGATACAGCGATTGACAAAAGATAAGCCCATTCCATATGGCTATTGGGATAAACTGCGCACAACTTACAATTGGAAACCTACATTTGTGATTTCCCCTGAAATAAAGGTTCATGATGCTGATTTTAGCTTTTATAACGCTGAACGGTATGTGTTTTTTGATGAAAGTCTGTTAAAGAACCCGATTGAAAAGCGAGGAGTTCCAAAAGATGTATACCTTAAATGGTACGATAAAAATGGGAACAGATGCGCTGTAGATTTTGAATTTGATGAAGAGAAAACCTTTAAACAGTTTGATGACTTTTTTAACCGCCAAAAAAATAGCAGTGCAGCAGTAGAATTTAATATCGACCATAAAGCCAAAACGGCAACTGCAACGCTAAAAAACGGAAAGAACCAGCTCTTGCTTTTAGAGACTAAAATCATAGCGTATGGTAAAAATTACTAGTCAATTATTTGTTGTCACTTTATTTATGTAGTTTTATTCTAAATATTAAATATATGTTCCTAATCGCTGTGGGTAGTGTTGAAATTGTATTAATACTATTATTGCTCTCTATATTATGGGCATTAGGGCGTTATGCCAGAGATACTCGTATAGGCTTTGGTGGTGGTGTTTTGCTCGGGATTTTATTTACCCCAATCATCGCTTTTCTTATTTTATCTATTCTAAAGTCTCAAAGATCTGCAAGATTTGAATGATGTTTAGTTTTTAGCTCAACCGGATAAAATTAGCCATGAAGCAGCATTTCAACTTTTTTACCATTGTATTTCACCTTGCATTATGCAGTTGTTTGTGTTTTTCCATAGCGGGATTTTGTCAGAATAAACTCATCGTTAAAACAAAAAGTGGCTATGTAAGAGGACGCTTAGAAGACCGGTCACTGGTATTTAAAGGGCTGCCTTACGCTGCAGCACCTGTTGGACCTTTACGCTTTAAACCTCCGCAGGCAGCGAAAGCCTGGAAGGATACTTTAAAATGCCTGGAATTCGGTCCGATGGCAGCACAATATGGAAATGCTGTTTCCCCGCTAAAAGGCGATGAAGATTGCCTTCGATTGAATATCTATAAACCCGACATTACTACAAAAAAGAAGCTGCCGGTAGTGGTTTGGATCCATGGGGGGGCGATGACAGGCGGTTCTGGTATGTACCAAAACGGTCATGGCTTTTCGGATAGAGACAGTATCATTACCATCACCATTAACTACAGACTCGGGGTATTTGGCTTTCTATACCTAGGCGATATTGACCCGAAACTAAAAACCTCGGGTAATAATGGCTTGCAGGATTGTATCATGGCACTTCAATGGATCAATAAAAATATCTCTGCATTTGGTGGTGATATTTCCCGTATTACCGTAATGGGGGAGTCTGCCGGTGCAAAATTAGCCAGCACACTTTTGGTATCTCCTATGGCTAAAGGTAAATTCCAGCAGCTGATCCTGGAAAGCGGAAGTGTGCAATGCATCCGCGATTCTGTGACCGCTAAAGAAATCCGGAAAAGATTAATGACTATCTTAAATATAGAGAATCCGGCTCAATTATTAAACTTGCCTGCTGAAGTGTTGATTAAAGCACAGGCGTTAGTTTGCAATGGCGCTGCGGGCACAAATTATTTTGGTCCTGTTGAAGATGGTATTGTCATTAAAGGTGATCCATACGAAGTCATCAGCCAGCAGTCAGATCAGCAGGTCAAATTACTGATAGGGACGAATAAAGAAGAGAGTGTGATGTTTATGGAGATGGATAAGCGGCTTTACCATCCCGCTCCAGAAGTGTTAAATGCTTGGTATGGTAAAAACTATCCTTTAGTGCTGACTGCTTATCAAGATGCAATTAAAGCGGGCCCGGCCGACTCTATAACGATTCACATCCTAACTCAATACATGTACCAGATGCATTCTTACCGCCTGGCAGAGGCGCTGGCTAAAGCGGACAGGGAAGTCTGGATGTATCGTTTTGATTATGATCAGGATGGTTCGCCAGCCTCACATGCTAAGGAATTGTCTTTTATCTGGTCTTTAGCTGCTGATAAACCTGATAAAGGTTTGGATGACCGTCAAAAACTAACTTACCAGATGCACAGCGCCTGGGTGAAGTTTATAAAATCGGGGTCTCCAGGCCGGGTTAACGGGCATGACTGGTTCCCTTATCAATTCAATCATAAAAATGTGATGCTGTTTGATGCTATCTCTAGGCCAGTTCTATTTGAAACTATTTTTAACGACGAGAATTATCCAAGTGCTGGATTTATACTTGATAACTGATTTCTAAACTCAAATTTTAACAACCTGTTATGAAACACCTTATCTTATTCGCTTTACTCCTCATTTCTTTTCATAGTTTTTCACAAGAGAAAAGTATTAAAAAAGAAAAATGGCATTGGAACAACGCCTCAAAACAAGATACTGTTGCGGGCTATGCACAGGTTTTAAAAGTTGACAATATCCTTTACATTTCTGGCGCTGTCACAAATGACATCAGCCCTGAAGGCATTACCTCTGTTTATAATGCTTTAAAAGCTTCACTATCCAGTTACGGTGCCACCTTTGAAAATGTGGTCAAAGAAAATTTGTATACAACAGATATTGAGGCGATGAAAAAGTATAATTATGCACGTAAGAAATTTTATAACAGGGACTTTCCAGCAGCTACATGGGTGCAAGTAGTGCGGCTATATATGCCGGAATCTAAGTTAGAGGTTGAATTGATTGCTCATTTGCCTAAATAACTTGCGAATAGGCTTCAGCTATTTTACAAAATAGAATCCTATCTTCGGAAATAAATGAGGATCAATCCAGGTTTCTATTGTTTGTGCTGTTAATTTCAGACTGTGACTAAAATAAAAAGAATCACCCCAACAGATTTCAGGGGACAGTTTATGTCGGAGATGTCAACTGATTTTGCGGTTTTGAAGACGGCTATTCAGATCCATGATATCGCAAAAACATCTAGTTTCATTAAAGTGCCCACGCCTTTGCACAGGCCGGAATACAATTTCATCGTTCACATTACCAGGGGTAGTGCAAAACAGCAAGTAGATGCAAACTTAGTCTCCATCAAAGAGCATGAAATCTTATTTGTCAGGCAAGGCAATGTAACTTCATTAAAAGAGGTGAGTCCGGATGCCGCTGGGCATATCATTTTATTCGAAGATCAGACATTGAATCAACTCTTATCAAAACAGGAACTCATAAAGCTCTTTTCTGCTAACATCGTCATTCATTTACAGAAGGAGAGTAGTGCCTGGTTATCCGCTCTATTTGAACTTTTGAATACCGAGATTTATTACCCAAATCCAAACCTTGGAATCTGTTATTCACTGCTGCAGGCGGGTTTACAGAAAATTTTTAGCTCAAGTAAAGAACTCAGTAAAAGTATAAGCCGGAGTGCCGAAATTACTTTTAGTTTTAAGGAACTGGTTTATAAAAATTATACACAGCATAAGTCGATCTCATTCTATGCCTCAGCGCTATCTGTTTCAGAAAACTATCTCCATAGGTGTATCAAGGAAACTATCGGAGAGCGTCCAAAGGAATGGATCAATAAAGTGAGTATCCTACAAAGTCAGTTGCTTTTACAAGATATGACTAAGAGCATCTCAGAAATAGCTTTTGAACTCAATTATGGGGATCCCAGTTATTTTGGAAGGCTCTTTAAAAATATAACAGGCGTAACTCCTTCGGAGTACCGAATTGCCTTTATGCAGGATTTGTCCGAGTAAAGAGTGGTTTAGTTTTAAAGCAATTCTTGTTTTCAGTCCACCTTTGTGTCCTTAAACTCAAAGAAAATGAAAACGTTAATTGCTATTAGAAATTCGGGTATCAGGAGTAATCTCCAAACCAAAGGTTATTGTAGGCATAAGGGACTGACCAAATGGTCAGGTCTTTATATCGCCATTTTAATTCTCCTTTATTCAAGTAAAAGTTACAGCCAGATTATTCAGGATGTAGGTGGTGCTGCTGTCACTGTTCATGCTAAAACTAGCTTTAAAGATCTACCCTTGGAAAGTGCTCTTTCAGGCAATAAGTTTCAATTGAATACTTATGACGCCTGGCTGCCTATTCTCCCTTTTAAAGTTGGTAGGACGAGCATTTTCAGTAATCTGAATTATCGCTTGATGGATTTCAATTATGAGAATAACAGTATAGATGATCCAAATCAGGTGGAGAGAATTCAGGAGATAAAATCGGTAATTATTATTAGACATCCTATTTCGAGTAAATGGTCTGTTTTGGGAATAGTGATGCCAACGCTGGCTGCAGACTTTAAAAAGCCAGTTTCCTTTAATGATTTGATCCTGGACGGAATACTCGGCTTATCTAAAAAGTTCGGTGCAGAATCGAATCTCGAAATTGGGTTTGGCGTTCATGTCCTGCATTCTTTCGGAGAGACTTTGATCACCCCTGGGATTTCAATTGATTATCGAAGTACCAACAATAAATGGTTAGCGCAGTTTTATTGGCCGAGATTGAATGTACTTTATAATGTGAGCGAAAATACCCAGGTTGGATTGGCTGGTTCAATAGACTGGACCCGTTTTAATCTGAAAAATTATAGTGGTTCTAATGGTAAAGAAGTCGATTATGCTCAGTTTTCCAGCATTCATGGCGGCTTGCAGGTCAATCAACGATTGATAGGTGCGATCTGGATTCAGGGACAGGCAGGAATGGGACTGTTGAATAGTTATGAATGGTTTGATGTGAAACAAAAAACGGTGAATGATTTTTCTATTTCGAATATGACTTATGGAAAAGCGGCACTGACTTATCGTTTGGGCAGGAGGAAATAGATTAAAGTCTTATGAAAAACAGAAATGATCATCCTTCAACGTTTAACCTGCGTTCTTTAATCCTTGCAGCTGTGCCAGCTTATGTATTTCCAGCCCTAATGTCATTTACATCTGGGTTTTTTCTTCAAAAAAATGAGCTGATGTCGGCCAGTTATACCAGTATAGGTTTGTCTTCCTTATTGTCAACAGTAGTTAGTTTTATGATACTCTGGCAATTTGAGTTCAGACAAATTTTAGCTCAAAACAAGTTGTTGAGGTCTGTCCTCATTGTCATGTTGATGATTAGTCTGGGGATGGCATGCTCCACATTATTGAACCTTCAATCAGAACGTTTTAATATCACATTTTCCGCCTTTTTAGGCGCAGCAATATTAACTATCCGTCAGCAAATAAAAAAATCATAAAGATGAATAAGATTAAACCAACTATAGTTGTTTTTGGATGCACTGGTACGGTTGGTGCCGAGGTAATGCGCCAACTGAGTTTTGCTGATTGTAGGGCAAGAGGAGTACTTAGGAACCCTGAGCGTCCGTATCCGGTACAGATCGATAAAGGTAAATCGAATGTCACTTATTTAAGTGCAGACTTAAATTCGGCCCTGGAGCTGAAAAAAGCGTGTTTTGGAGGAGACGCATTGTTTCTTTTAACGGCAACTTCTCCTGATCAGGTGGCGCATGAAATCAATATTATAGATGCTGCCAGACAAAGCGGTATTAGACGGATCGTCAAGTTGTCTGCTCCGATGGTTCAGTTGCCAGCGAAGGTCGAGGTGAGTGAATGGCATCGTAAAATAGACGACTATCTTTCAGGAAATATAGCGGATTATTGTTGCCTGAGACCTCATTCCTTTATGCAGAATTGGGAGCGAAATACTTTTACCATCCGGTATTTTGGCAAGATATATGGAGCTTTAGGGAATGCTCCCCGAAATTATATTGACTGTCGGGATGTAGCAAGCGTAGCCGTAAAATATTTATTGGCAATTGACGAATTAAAAGATCGGTCGCTTGTTTTAGCGGGGCCTGAGGCCATTACGAATATGGAAATGGCAGCGAAGTTATCACGAATAACAGGGCGTGAAATTGAATATCTGGACATTAAGTCTGAAGAGTTGTTTAGTCAATTCGTCAACAAAGCGAAATTACCAGAATGGCTGGCCACTCATCTTGTCGAACTGGATGATTTGGCAACTAGAGTTCCCGAACCGGAGCAGGATACGATAACAAACTTAATTCTAAGAAGACCAGTTATCATGGAGGAATACTTGCAGGAAAACAGGCATCTTTTTACAAGAAAGCCGCTTTGGAGGATGCTGTTCTAATTTGTCTTTAGCATAAGCGGTTGTTTATCTTATAGTATATATTAGGAAGGAAATATCTGGCTTCCTGAGGAATTTAAATGATTGCAGTTCATAAAATTTGGGCATTGATTGACATTCTTTATGTTTTTTGTCAGTTGAAGTTAATTTTTTTCTTATTTTAGTTAACAACACCTAATATTCTAACCAAAGCTAATGTATGGGCCGGAGACGCTACTTTCTGATTTTTTGTATTCTGGCAATTTTTGTATTTGCAGCTGTGCAATGCACACAGGTAGAAAGTAAAAGTAACGATAGTAGGGGGCCGGCCTATGCGGGAAGTGCTACCTGTATCAGCTGTCATAAAGATCTGACAAAATCAGCGATCCACAATTCCCATTTTAATGCTTCAAAAATGCTGACTAAGCCTAATTCTGCTGATAGCCTGCATATCCCTGATGGGGAGTTTATTTTCAATGAAAAAACTAAAATGTTGGTGAAAAACCGTGCGGATGGCCTTTATCAGACCGCTATGATCAATGGAGTTGATCGAAAAACAGAACATACGGCTATGGTTTTTGGTGCAGGACACAAGGCATATACCTTCGCCTTTTGGTACGGCAATCAACTGATGCAAATGCCATTGAACTACCTGACTCAAGAACATCAATGGGTAAACAGTCCGGGTTTTCCTACGGAACAGATTTATTTCGGTAGAACAATTGATCTGCGTTGCTTAGAGTGCCATGGATCTTTCGCGGAGAAAAAGCCAATCCAGAGTACTGATTTTTCAGTTCAGGAAGAGTATGTTAAAAATTCCCTCATTGCTGGGATAGATTGTGAGCGCTGCCATGGTCCTGCGGCTCAGCATGTCAATTTTCATCAGGAAAACCCTGAGGCGAAAACGGCTAAGTTTATGGTGAATTATAAGAAATTAGCATTAACACAAAGGGTAGATGCCTGCGGGATATGCCATTCAGGTGTGGGGCTTCAATCATTGAGCTCTATTTTTAGTTTTAAGCCTGGGGATACGTTAAAAACTTTACCAGAATATAGTGCCTATCGAGGTGAAGATCCAGATGTACACGGTAAACAAAAACAGTTGCTTGAAGCTAGTGTATGTTATAAGATTGGCAAGGCAGAATGTGTTACCTGTCATGATATACATGATAACAATAAACCTAGTCTTGCAATTTATTCCGCTAAATGTATCAGCTGTCACCAGGATGTGAAGCATGATGCCTTGAAAGAGAAAAATAAAGCGATTCTGGCAAATAACTGTATCGACTGTCACATGCCGATTAAAGAATCTCATGCTATCGCTTTTCAGGTGAGCAATAGCAAAGAAAAGATACCCTATAAACTGCGTACGCATCGCATTGCGATTTATAAAGATTTGGTAAAGGGTAAATGAACTCTATAAACTGATACAATCCCAGGATATAAAGTAAGTAATCCCGATCTTCCGATCGGGACTAGACCTTAGTGTGCTTTAAGTTTGCCGGCTATGGTTTCCAGCTTGCTTTTTAATTTGTTGATAGCGCCTTGAAGGGCTACATCATAATTGTTTCCTAAACTGGAAACAGCAAAAGGTTCTCTGCCTGAAATTCTAGCCTCTAATAAACAACGTTTGTCATCTATACCTTCTTTACTTCCATTTTCGTCTGATAAATGTACCTCCAGGCGGGTGATTAAATCATCGAATATGCCCAGGCCTTCATTGATTTGATTTTTAATTTTTTCTTCGTATTCCTGGTGTATTGTTAAGTTTTTGTCGGTATTCAATTGGATAGTCATAGTCTCTTAGTTAAAATGTTTCTACCTATTGAACAATAAAACCAGGTTTTGGTTTTAGGCCAATAAAATTCTTTCCCAGTAGATGAGCCTATCAGAAAGGTTAATTGAGCCGGAAAGTAAAATTTACCTTCAATATTTTCATTAGGTTTGCCTATATTGATTGATACTTTGGCATGGAAGAGTTAGAAAAATTAAGCACCATTCATTATTCGGGCATATTTTTATCCTGCTTTTCGGATTATAGCGAAAAGTGTATCCATGCGACCCCAGATCACGTTTTATTGTATTTGTATTCAGGTGAACAGGTGATCGAAGATAGGGGCAGGAAGATCACGATAAAAGCTGGGCAATGTGTTTTTATCAGAAGGGACCATCGTCTGCTGATGTATAAAAACAGTAAAGGCGAGCAATTATATAAGGGTATCTCTCTTACATTCAAACGTAAAGTATTGCGTGAATTCTATAGCAGGTTAAACAAAGCCGATATCCCTAAAAACATAGCTATTCCTGACGAGCATGTTTTTAAGATCGAATCTCGGCCTGACATCACTAGCCTGTTTCAATCATTGATGCCTTATTTCGATGAGCAGGTAAAGCCTACGGATGGGGTGTGCCATTTAAAACTTCTGGAAGGAATTTATGCGGTTCTAAACAACAACCCGATTTTCTATCCGGTATTGTTCGATTTTGCTGAGCCCTGGAAAATGGATATACTGGAGTTCCTCAATGAAAATTATATGGATGAGCTTTCAATGGAGGAGATTGCAGCCTATACCGGACGTAGCCTGGCTACATTTAAGAGAGATTT
The DNA here is from genome assembly GCF_019802255.1 of Pedobacter polysacchareus. Taxonomy (GTDB): domain Bacteria; phylum Bacteroidota; class Bacteroidia; order Sphingobacteriales; family Sphingobacteriaceae; genus Pedobacter; species Pedobacter polysacchareus. The sequence goes on from NZ_JAHYSS010000008.1 coordinate 186,148, forward strand.
TAAGAAGATCAGTAACCTCAGCCCGCAAAAATGGTTGATTAAAAAACGTTTGGAAGCTGCTTATGTCATGCTGAAAGAAGAAGAGAAAAAAGTGCAAGAGGTGTATATCAAGGTTGGTTTTAAAAACCCTTCCCATTTCTCCACCGCGTTTAAAAGGGAATACGGATTTCCTCCTACGGAAATGCAAAATATAAACAAAAACTGAGCTGCTCAGTAAAGTAAATTGAGCCTCACAGCAACATCGAAGCGAGGCTTTCTCATTAATTTTGTTTTATGGAAAATGCGAAAGAAGAAATTGTAATGGAAGATAGGCCATCAGATATATTTGATAGGTTGAGGGCGGGGGGGCCTATAAGGCTAAACGACCCAGAGTATTTTAAGATCAGTGAGGTGGTTAACAAAACGATAATACTATCTCAACAACTGAATAATTCTACTGATACCCACCAGATACGCCAATGTTTAAGTAAAATCCTCGGTTCAGATGTAGAGGAGAGTACCACCGTTTTTATCCCTTTTTATACCAACTTCGGCAGGTTTACCAAAATAGGAAAGAACGTTTTTATCAATCATGCCTGCTCATTCCTTGATATGGGCGGTATCACGATTGAAGACGAGGTGCTGATCGGTCCGAGAGTGAATCTGGTTACAGAGCATCATCCTTTGGAACCAACCGATAGGCGGGCATTGGTCACAAAGCCAATTCTTATCAAAAGAAACGCATGGATTGGTGCTGGGGCTACGATATTGCCTGGGGTAACCATCGGCGAAAATTCGGTTGTTGCCGCAGGGGCTGTAGTTTCAAAAGACGTTCCTGACCATGTAGTTGTGGCTGGGATTCCTGCAAAAATCATCAAATCAATTCCCTAGGTAGTTCAGAGAAATCCACAACGTTTAAGAACATATACAAGATGAGTGTTCCTCTTGTATCAAACTTTTTGTTTTGATTTTTGTACTTTTATAACTTTATGGAAGCACCTGTTGAATTTCCCAGCCCTGCACTGAACAGTGTTTTAAAACTTAGGGGTTTTAAAGTTAGCCGAAGCAAGGTTCCAAAAGGCGGGCCATCAGCATTTGGTCGACGGCATTTTTACAAAATCGTATTGAGCATAGGTAATGTTGAACTGTGCTATGGGGATCGCATAATTCAAATGAATGGTAGGTACCTCTTCTTTGCGAATCCGTATATTCCTTATGCTGCTGAGATCCTAGAAAAAGAACAAACTGGTTATTCCTGTGTTTTTACTGAAAATTTCATCAAGTCCTTAGAGCATTTAGAGAGCTTGCTGAATTCACCTTTGTTTAAATTAAGCGGTATACCTGTTTTTAAACTTGATGAACAACAATTCATAAAACTCTCCGGTTTTTTTGAAAATATGATCACCGAAGATGTAACGAATTATCATTACAAGGATGATCTGATGCGTAATTATATTCAAATGATCCTCCATGAGGCGATGCGCACGCGACCGGAGGAGCATTTTGTGCAATTCAACAACGGCTTATTGCGAATTGCTACTCAATTCATGGAGTTGCTTGAACGGCAATTTCCAGTCGAAAATCTGAATGCACCATTAAAGCTTAAAACTGCACAGGATTATGCAAATAGCCTATCTATTCATGTCAACTATCTTAATCGTGCGGTTAAAGAATTGACGGGGAAATCAACCACTTCACTTATCGCCAGCCGCATCACTGTAGAGGCAACTGCTTTACTGCAGCAAACTGATTGGAGCGTAGCTGATATTGCATACGCCCTTGGATTTGAATACCCTAACTATTTCAGTAGTTTTTTTAAAAAAGCAACCGGTAACATCCCGAAATTTTATCGCATTCGCAAGATTTGAAATTTATACTTTTTGGTTTGATTAGTTTACCTGACTAGGGCTGTCTCAGCTTTATCTTTGGTTGTGTCGTTTTACTTGAGCTAACAAAATTTTTAGCAATAGTAAGCAGGCCCAGGAATATTCAAATCAATACACTATAAAATGGAAAAACGTAAATTAGGTAAGCGCGGATTAGCAGTTTCTGCTATAGGGCTGGGCTGTATGAATATGAGTTTCGGATACGGTAACGTTGTTGACCGCAGGGAAATGATCAGACTGATACAGCAGGCTGTTGAAATAGGAATAGATTTTTTTGATACTGCAGAGATGTATGGCCCATACATAAATGAGGAATTAGTGGGTGATGCTTTAGCACCCATGCGTGAAAAGGTTGTCATTGCTACCAAATTTGGGTTTGAATTTGATCCACAGACCAATGAAAATAAAGGTTTTAACAGTCGCCCAGAACATATCCGTAAAAGCTGCGAAGCTATGTTAAAACGACTGAAGACGGATTATATCGATTTGCTTTATCAGCACAGGGTTGACCCTGCTGTTCCTATCGAAGATGTAGCAGGAACTGTAAAGGACCTGATTCAGGAGGGGAAGGTAAAGTATTTTGGTTTGTCTGGTGCAGATGCAGAAAATATCCGCAAAGCGCATGCAGTACAACCTGTTTCAGCTGTACAAAGTCAATATTCGCTATGGAGTCCTGGAGTTGAGGATATAATTTTACCAACTTTGGAAGAATTAGGCATTGGTTTCGTTGCTTATGGGCCACTGGGGCATGGCTATCTGACAGGTACTGTTGATTCAGATACAAAGTTTAATGCTAATGACATCAGGAATAGAGCAAATATGTTTCCAGATTTCACCAAAGAAAAAATAGAAGCTAATCAGCCTAAGATTAGTGCATTTAATGCATTTGCAAAAAATAAAGAAATTACGCCTGCACAACTGGCTTTGGCCTGGGTGTTGAATCAGCCCCATGGTTTTGTACCTATACCAGGTACTACCAAAATTCAGCGTTTGGAAGAAAATACTGCGGCTGCATGTGTCAGGTTATCATCAGAAGAGTTGATGCAATTGAGGGCAATGGTATCCTAAATAAAATCACATTTATTCATCTGCAGCTGGACCGTTGATTACGTAAATGCTTTTGGCTTAAATTCGACTTAATTTAGCATTAAGGTGTCTTGCTATTTTGGAGAATTTTATTACTTTTATAAAATATTAATCGCTCTCAAACTATGGCAGTAGGCTTTAACCCTAAGTACAATGACGAATTCCCTTTAGCTGACTTAACACAAAAACAATATATTGCACTCGGCATCGAAGCAGCAAAGTTTCTTGGTTGGGACATCATTTATGCAAGTAGTTCAGGGTTTAAAGCGTATACAAATAAAAACGTCTTCTTCTCTGCAAATCAGCTTATAAAGGTTGTAATAGTGGCCAATAATGTAAGTATTGAGAGCTTTTCTGTAGGTACTGAGATGGTTGATTTTGGTAAAAACAAGAAGAATGTCAACCAGCTGATTTCTGCTATTGAGGAATTAAAACCTAATTTCAATGTTGAAGAATTAGAATTGAAATATGAAGCCTTAACATTGGTTGCTGATGAAGATGATGAGCTTACACAAGCGCCAGCAACAGCAACCCAAAATTTCAAGGGCGTTCTTTCTATTTTCGTTCCTGGAAATGGATACTTTGTTACTCCCATTTTACTTAATATAAATTTGCTAGTTTTCATCTTAATGGTATTGATGGGGGTAAACGCTTTCAATCCAGATGGTGAAAGTTTGATTAGCTGGGGTGCTAATTTTAAACCAATAACAACTGCCGGTGAGCCTTGGCGGTTGCTTACCAATTGTTTTTTACATATAGGAATTTTTCACCTGTTGATGAACATGTATGCCTTGGTCTTTATTGGAGCAATACTAGAGCCTTATTTAGGTAAGACTAGATTTGCTGCTGCGTACCTTCTTGCTGGTATTGGTGCCAGTGCAGCTAGTTTATGGTGGCATGATATGACCATTAGTGCTGGTGCTTCTGGTGCTATTTTTGGTATGTATGGTGTTTTTCTAGCTTTATTAACTACAGATTTTATTCACAAAGATATAAGGAAGAATTTGCTAACCAGCATCTCGGTTTTCGTAGGTTATAATCTATTAAATGGGTTAAAAGGAGGAATAGATAATGCAGCTCATATTGGAGGTCTTCTTAGTGGCCTGATCATAGGCTATGCTTTGATACCTAGTTTAAAGAAGCCTAAGGTGTTTAAGCTGGAGTTAAATACGATCTTATTGTTAACGGTATTGATGTTCTGTACATCATTCATGGTGTATAATCAAACATCTTATGATTTTGCAAAGTATGATACTGACATTAATGCATTTGTTAGAAATGAGTCTCAAGCGTTAGAAGTTTATTCATTACCTGAGGATGTGTCGGATGCTGAGTTGATGCACGAGATAAAAGATCGTGGAATTTACTATTGGAATGAAAACATTAAACTTATAACAGAGTTAGATAAACTTTATCTTCCTGAAATACTTCACGAAAAAAATCTGGCACTCAAAAAGTATTGTGAAGTTCGCATCAAATGCTATGAATTGATGTATAAAGCTATTGCAGAAAAGAATAAGGAGAAGTATAATGCAGAAATACAAACTTTAACTCAGCAGATAGAAAATATGGTAAATGAGCTGCAAGGGGAGACTGAGTAGAGCGTTGTTGATGCAAAGTTAGCTATGGGGTTTCTATAAAAAATACGACAATGAAAATTCCGACCATACATGGATATATTGATAGGAGAATTTTAATCAATTTCACTGCTGATCCAAAAGCAGTGGCGAAAATTATTCCGTTTCCTTTTAGACCAAAAACTTATAAAGACAAAGCTATCGTTGGTATTTGTCTAATCAGACTTAAAAAAATTAAACCAAAAGGACTTCCTGACTTTATTGGAGTAAACTCAGAAAATGGCGCGCATAGAATTGCTGTAGAATGGGATGAAAATAGAGAGACAAAATCAGGCGTTTATATTCCTCGCAGGGATACTTCTTTGAAATTAAATGCTCTCGTAGGTGGGCGAATATTACCTGGTAAACACTATCATGCAAAATTCAACGTAGCTGAAAATAACGGAGATTACCATGTTGATTTTAAGAGCTCTGACGACACTGAAATCTGTATTGACGCTAAAGAAGTCAATTTATTTAATGACAAATCAATTTTCGAAACATTAGAAAATGCTGCTCATTTTTTTGAAAACGGTGACCTTGGTTATTCACCAAACAAAGGGAAATTTGAGGGGCTTAGATTAAATGCCTATAGGTGGGAAGTTAGACCGCTTGATGTTTCAAAAGTGAAATCAAGCTTTTTTGAAAACGAAGAGATCTTTCCTAAAGGTTCGGTGATTTTTGACAACGCATTGTTAATGACAAACATTGAACATGAGTGGAAAAGCGAACCAGACAAATAACGGTGTGAAGTAACATCCGATTAGTTTGATTTTTATAACTTTATAAAATGAATCAGCAATCTGAGAGCTTAAAGCAGTTTTACAACCGTGTTCCTGCCGCGAACCATTTAAACCTTTCCTTAAATAATGCTGGTGCAGGTCATTTTAATGTGTTTTTAAGAGAAGCCTGTGCCTTCGTAACTCCATATAGTCGTCGTGATTATTACAAAGTATCCTTAATTATTGGAACAGGAAAACTGCATTACGCAGATAAATGGATAGAGATTGACCGTCCAGCACTTCTGTTTTCCAATCCTATTATTCCTTATTCATGGGAAGCAGAGTCTGAAATCCAGGAAGGGTGGTTTTGTCTGTTTACCGAATCTTTTCTGCAGCCTAGCGAACAGAAAGGCATTTTACAACAATCACCGCTCTTCAAGATAGGAGGAAGTCCAGTCTTCTTTGTAGATAAAGAACAGCAGGAGGAGCTTTCTGCCATTTTTAAAAAGATGACTTCAGAAATAGCTTCTGATTATCCTCAGAAGTATAATCTGCTCCAGACTTATTTGCATTTGCTGATTCATCAGGCCATGAAAATGATTCCTGCTGAAAGTTATCAGAAACACCATAATGCTTCCACGCGTATCACCAATCTTTTTATAGAGTTACTCGAAAGGCAATTCCCAATAGATACACCGGAAGCTTCGCTAAAGCTAAATACTGCGAATGACTTTGCGAAGAGCTTATCAATACATGTAAACTACCTGAACCGTGCAGTGAAGCAAACGACAGGGAAAACAACAACAGCGCATATTGCATTAAGAATTATACAAGAAGCCCAGGCATTGTTGCAGCACACTGATTGGAACATTTCAGAGATTGCCTACAGCCTTGGTTTCGAATATCCAGCTTACTTTAATAACTTTTTCAGAAAAATGACTGGTACTACGCCAGGTGAGGTGAGGAGCGTGTTGGTTTGAATTTTATAGTCATCTGTTTGAATACTGTATATAAACCTATTAGTGCTTACCCTAGTTTTGTACTTACTAAAATTTAGAATTATGAAATACAGAAATTTAGGTAAAACTACAGAGAAACTATCCGCTATTGGCCTAGGCTGTATGGGAATGAGCTTCGCCTATGGCCCAACGGATGATACCGAAAGTATTGCAACTTTGCATAAGGCACTTGACCTGGGAATTAATTTTTGGGATACTGCGGATATGTATGGAAACGGAGCGAACGAAGAATTGATCTCTAAGGTATTGGTGCCAAACCGGGAGAAAGTTTTTATAGCCACCAAATTTGGCTTCCGTTTTAAAGACAATATCGCTGGTCCAAGTAATTCAAGTGGAACTTATTTTGATGGCTCCCCAGCCTGGATAAAGATAGCGGTGGAGCAAAGTTTGAAACGCCTTAAAATTGATACTATAGATCTTTACTATGCCCATAGGGTAGACCCAAATGTACCTATCGAAGATACGGTTGGCGCCATGGCCGAATTAGTTAAAGAAGGAAAGGTCCGGTACCTCGGGTTGAGTGAGGCCTCTCCAGAATCTATTCGAAAAGCAAACGCTGTGCATCCGATTGCCGCTTTACAAAGTGAATATTCTTTACTTAGTCGTGATGTGGAAGTGGAAATCCTCAGTACAGTGAAGGAACTTGGTATTTCACTGATCCCTTATTCTCCATTGGCAAGAGGACTAGTCACTAATGTATTGGAAGTCGATAAACTCTCAGATACTGACTTCCGCAAGTCTTTGCCAAGGTACAGTGGTGAAAATTATAAAAATAACCAATCATTGGCGAATGAGTTTGCCAGCTTTTCCGCGCAGAAAAATGTGACCTCAGCTCAACTTGCTTTAGCCTGGGTATTGGCACAGGGGACTGATATTATCCCTATCCCGGGAACAAAAAAACGTAAATATCTGGAAGAGAATGCAGGGGCGGTAGAGATTAACTTATCTGCTGTTGATCTAAAAGCTATTGATGAACTGATTTCACGCTACCCAAACATTGGCGAACGTTACAGTGAAGGTTCCATGAAACTGGTTAACAACTAAATTTAGCTTTAAAAGCAAAAACGCTGTTAATCATTAGATTAATAGCGTTTTTTTGTGTTTTGAATCTGGTGATCCCGCTGGCATCAGAACCTAGTCCTGAAATCAACGGTTAAATAGTATCTAGTGCGGTTTTTAAATTTGACTCACCGAATCGCTCACCATTTATTTCGTACGTTTTAACTGCAATTGCTATTTGTAAATATAACAGTTTTTGACGAAACGTCAATTCATCTTAATTATTTTGATTCAAATATTGCCTTGAGTACAAAGCTGGTTCTGGTTATGAAAACGGATTAAAAATCAGAATCGTTTTCAGCAGGAAGTGATTCTCTTGATAAATGCATACGCCAAGGAATGGATAAGTATTTAATTTGTTTTTCTGGAACACTTGTACTCAGGGTCAATTTATCTGAAGGTACGCACAATTTTAATTTCAATGTTTCCTTAAATTTTTCTAATGAGATTTCATCCATAGTAATTTGTCCATGCGGTTGGACCTGCAAAAGCTCAATAGTTTCGTGCTTCAATGATTCTAGTTTGTACCCCTTTACCTTGTTGCCTAAAATATCTAGATCCTCATGTTCAGTAACAATTGCTTCAATAGCTAATACTTCAGGAGGAATACTAGGAAGGTAGAATAGATGAAATTTGAATGGCAGTAATTGTTGTTTTATAAACTCAAATGACTTAAAGTATCTCTGGTCCGTTTGTAGGGCATAAAGCTCATCAACATAATAACTCTTTAATTTTCCTTTTCTGAACAGGCCTTTCGAATCGAAATACATTTCAAAAAGCATCCCATTTAAGACATGGTTTCCTCCATCTTTGTCAAATTTGACTAACCACGTAGCAAGATTCTTCATAATTCCTTGGGCAGAAAACTCTCCACCGATTGCTGTTTGGAGTATATTTCTCCCTAAAATAAATTCTGAGCTATCATCCAACCCTTTTGCAGCTACTGTGAGAATTTTTTCAATTGCTGAATTTTGCTTATACCAATCATGCGATCTTAAATCTTCGATAACAGTATCAATATCACTACCGGTAGATTTAAACAAATGGTCAGCAACAAACTCACGTTTATACTGAAGTTCAACTGAATGTACTAGCTGACCTGAATTAAAATAGAAATTACCAATCAAAGAAGTATGTTCCCAGCTTGTTTGCTTCCCTCTTGAGAGGTTATAGACAGATGTTCTTACCCTTTTAAAGAAATCTTCAATTGGTATATTCGGATCGTCGATGTGTTTTAGTAATGATCCGGTGTAAATACTGTTTCGGCCTGATCCGTAATCCATAGCTTTTTCTCCAGGAGAGGTCGAAAATGCTATTATTGTACCCTTTGGCGCATGAATAGGTGCCAAGCCTAATTCGGTGGTACCACGATAAACAGACTGCAAGGGGTTATTCCTGCATGCATCAAGAATCAATATTTTTATAATTGGATTAGCATTCTGCATACGTTCAATTACTTCGTCCAGTCGATTAGAAGTATATTTTGCAGAAGAGCTATCGGCAAAACTTGTATCGATCGAAGTGAGATAATTTAAACCATCAATCTGAAGACCATGACCTGAAAAATAAAACAAGCCAATTTGATATTTCTTAAGATTGTCTCCAAATTCTATCAAGGCGTCATCAAATTCCTTTCTTGTGCAATTTGTGACTTTTTGAATGGTAAATCCAAGGGTCATCAATTTTTCAGCTAGATCATCCGAATCGTTAACTGCATTGATCAGTTCGTGTTCTTTTAAAACATAATTGGTATTTCCAACTATTAGTGCTAGAGCATTCATCATAATCAAATATATGTAATTGCAAGAATTACATCAGGAGCAAAAGAATAAATTTTTTCATCTAAAATCCTGTGTTTCCTTTGAAAATGGACTTATTAGTATTCAATTGTATAAGTAGAAAACAGGTTGCCATATTCTTTGTTAAGAATCTCTACAATTTTGTCTGCAACATGTTTATTATAAGCGTAAGATTGCGCAGGAGGGGTATCGTTGAGTACATAATTAAGTTGTATATTCCTTCAATACAATTTGAAAGGTTATGCTCAAATAAGTACCATATTATTTGGTAGTTCACATTGGTACTTACTGCCATTGAGCGACCGAAAAGGCCGAAATTCTTGTGAACCTCCAAATATTCTTTACCGAATATCTTGGCTTCAGTCCAGTTAATAGATGTCAAGTCGATTGATAAATCAACTCTCCGTATGTCAGTATGTTGAATGTTAATTAGGTGAATCTGGGGAACTTCAATTTACTTACCGAATCACTCAATTTTATATATGATTTATTGAATAAACTGTAGTTTTTGGTAAAAAAAAAGCCTGCAATCAATAGATTTGCAGGCTTTTAAACTTTTTGTTGCTATTTCTGGTTATCCCGTTGGCATCAGAACCTAGTCCTGAATTAGCGTTTAAATAGTATATAATGTGGTTTTAAATTCGGCTCACCGTATCACTCACCAGTTTTTTATACGTTTCAACTGCAATTGGCTCCTAAATGTAACTATTTTAGTTTAGTGATGAAACACCTTTTAGTGCACTTACAAGGATATCGTAAAATTTATCCCGTATTCAAGAATCTCAATTTAATGATCTTAAAATTAATTTAAATTAAGTTCGGCCTGCTTTGTCTGAAGCCATGTTCTTACTGGTTCGGTGTAATCAAGCCAAAAAGGGAGGGATGATAATAGGCCTACAACCTCTTTGTAGTCATTTTCAGCGTATCCTAATCTAGCTATAATATCATCTATAAAATGATGTGTATCAGGTACGGCATTAATATCCTGAGCAGCACCTATAATTTCGTCCCAAATACCATTGTTTAAGGGGGGTAAGGCTGTGATGATGGAATGGAAATATCTTTCAGGCCCAGTCCCAGCAGGAAGGATAAATTGGGATACCTGCTTTAATGCAATCACCTTTTTACGTCTTGAAGCGAAATCACTCCCTGTAAGAACGGCATTCATTCTATCTTTCTTTTGTTGATGGGTCCTATATAAATCTCCATCAATTATAAATAAGCAATTTGATACGTTGTTGCTACCTGAAAGTACTGCACCAGCAGCTGTTGTAAAACAATTTATTGCTGGTCCAAAAATGCCGACTTCAATGTGCTTTCTTATACCTAGATCACCTGCTATTTTATAAACAATTTCTTTCGATAGTTCATCTTCAACAAACAATTTCAACGGTTTAATTTGAACACCTGTCAATGCATATAACAACTTTGGATTACCATTTTTAAAACACAAAGAGTTACCTGTGTTGGGGATGAAAATATGATTTATGCTAACTTGGTCTGTCAGTTCTAATACGGATTCTGCATGTGTCGTAAAAACAATTTGTAGATGTTTTGCTGTTGCTTCACGATATAGAATGTTTATTAAACGTTTTAATGCTCCAGTGTGCAAGAGCAGCTCGATTTCATCTATTAAAATCAATCCATAGTCAGGCGCTTTGTGTAACACCTCTAAAATTTTGAATATTCTTTGCTCCCCTGATCCCATGCTTATAGCAGAATAATCATCTCCACTATACTGCACTCCAACATAATTATATCTGCCTTGAGCATTGTTGGTCATAATTGTATAGTTCCTATTCATTACGACTGAAGCATCTGCAAGAATTTTCTGCGCAGCATTATCTGCTCGTGCAGTTTTGTTTAAGGTGATAAAAGACTTTGTTTTCAACTCCTCTATTGCTGGCACTGCATCTCGTACTCCTATATATGATACCCATCTTTGTAACCTAGTTGTGTACCTCGGTGCCCACCTATCTGCATCCTTCTTATATTCCCTGCTATTAGGATGCCTCTGAGTTGCTAAATGGTGATCGTACGAGAATACAAATTTGCTACCTGCCCATTTTGAGTCTGTATTAGGTGTGAAATATTCACTAAATACATGGTTCTTACTGTTATGTCCATTGTATGGTTGGTAACAACAAGCTAGGGCATGAAGGATTGTAGTCTTACCACAACCATTAATACCCATAATTGCGGTCAACGGTTTAGGGCCAAATTCAATCTCCAAGTTATTTAAACCTTTTAGTTTAGTAATATTTAGTCCTTTAGCTGATTGAGTAGGTATGGGCATTTTTTTTGATAGTTTTACGTTATTATAATAGACTGGTAATTTAATTTAGATTTTATTGGTTTTGCCTTAAATCGTTAATAGGTTCGGAACCCATATCTGTAAACACTACCTGATTCAGGTCGCTTAAACTGAAATGAAAACATATTCTTCGTACTGCTTCTTTGAAGATTACAATATCACTTGCGTATGAAGTTTGATAAATCATTAATGTCCTAGTTAATACATTACCTTTTCGAGCTGACTTGCTTTCAGTGTAGTGTACACAAAAAAACCAAGCCTCACATTGCTTTTTTAAGGTATTTGAAATGGCCAAACACTCACGATGTTCTTTGCACTCAATCGAAATTCCTAAAACTTGGTTGAACTGACCGTTGTACATAAGTTAGATTGATAGTTTGTTATGGATTTTTTTATCATCAGAGATGCTTGATACTAAATGTTAGTTTAAATGGAGTTTGAGTTTGTTAATCATTAAACCAATTTCTTGGAATAAGTGCATTGAAACCTGGTTCATCAAAATCTCCACGCCATTCTTCCACCAGGTTTATGTTCTTCACACTTTCCCATGTGGATTTAGAAGCATGCTCCAAAATGATTACCTGTGTTTGGTTATTATTCCATTCCATAAACTTACTACAAGCATTAAAGATCATTGTGGTGTTTTGAATATCCTCAGAGATTTTTTTCTTTTTCTTTTTGTCAGCTTCTTTTGCTAGGTCTTTAAAGTCTTCCGGAAAATAAACTTGGCTAGGCTGGTCCAAAATTAAAAAAGAAGGTACATAGTTCTTCTTTCCTGTTTGAGGTAGTTTCAGGAAATATTCATGCAAGCCTAATAATGTTGCAAGATGGAAGCACATGTGGTTTGCTCCGCTACCTAATTTATAGAGGAAATTTACGTTCTTTGTTTTAGTGTCTTCAATCCTGATTCCAATACTAACATCCGGATCAAGGAGTACTCTTCTCTGTTCCTTATTCTCTATAGGAAGGATTTTGACATAATTTGCAATTGAATCTGAAACTTTAGTCAGACATAGTGCTTTGTCGAATTTTTCTTTAAGCAATTTAATTTCTCTTCTTTTTGCTGTAAGTTTATTGCCTAATTCTTCTAGATCAATTGCTAAATTAGCAGATGGAGAAATTTTCTCTAAATTTTCGAGCACATGGTCAATCTTCCCACTGAATTCGAATATATCTTGGTATTTCTTATAGTTCTTTCGATCTTCATTAAGCAAAATGCGGATATTTGCATCGATTTTTAGTATTTCTTGTTCTTTTATACGGATACTCACTTTGTATTCGTTCTTCTCTCTTTCAAAGCTAAAACTGTCAGATTTTGAACTTTCCAGAATTTGTTTGTTTCTGTCTTTTTCATCTTTAAGTTGTAGTAGATTATTAATTGCTTTTTCTGAAACGGAATCACAAAAAGGACAAATATTGCTGCCTTTTTGTTGTAGAAACCATTCGACAGGTTTCAGCCTACTTTCAACCTCCATAGATACACCAGATATATAGTCTATTTTAGAACGATCAAATTGTTGGATCTTTTGCAAACTCACTTTTAATGTATCTAACTCCCTACTTATCGAAATCCGATCGTTATCTAGTTCCTCTAGTTTTTCAGAGTAGCGTAATGCTGAACCTTCTTTTAAGAAACGATCACCTTTAATGTCCTTTACTATTTTACTTAGTTCACTTTTTATCAAATTTACACTACCCGACTCAATACTGATATCAGCATTTGTTAGGCCAAGGTTTATAGCCCTGCTATAGTATTCATAAATGTCAGATTGCCAATTTTCGTATTGAGCTTTGAGATCATCTAACTTCCTTTGTTTCTCCTTTTCAGTCTTTTCTAATGACTCAATTTCTTGCTCAAGACTTAGTATTTTGTAAGATTTATAACCAAGAACTAAGGGGAATAATGTCTTTAGTCTTCTAAGGTGTTCAAATGTATCTGTTTTGTAGAAAATTGTAGTTGGGTTGGCAATGATGTTTTGAGGTTGAAAAAGAAAGGCTGCCGTGTCTCTAAAGCTTGCTGGGGCTTCATCTTTTTGAAAGTTAGTACTTAAGGAAATATTCTCGAACCCAGCTTTAACCCCTAGGAAATTTTTCACGTAGTCTCTATTTGTCTTATATTGTTTTGCATCTCGGATCCATTCATTACTATTAAGTGCAGGGTTATCACCTTTCCCCAACACATCATACATGTACATAACATCAGAAACCTTATTGTCATTTCCTGGACAATCTCGCGCTAAAAAAATTGACTGATCATTTATAGTTATATAGATGGCAAATTTATCAACCTTTTCTCTTATAGTGCCGACAGGAATATCACATTCACTACTTCCTAAGCAATAATCTATTATGGAAATAATGGCAGACTTACCTCGTTGACTATATCCGGTAATAACATTTACCATGTTTTCTTCAAACTTGATGATCTTAGGATCCAATGAGTCATCAAGGGGGTATAAAAGGATATTTTTAATCTTTAATCTCATTAGAATCGGATATTTAAATCGTGTTGGATATTTTTGTCATGTCTTTTTGCAAATATTCCACCCAATCGGTAAGCACTATCTTGGATTTTTTTTACGCTATCGAATGTGTTATTGGCGGATAATGTGAGCGTAAGCTTCTTACTAGTAAAAGGTCTTAACAATACGATTGTGTTGTCCTCCTTGTTAATGCTTAATATGCGTTTGCTGAATGTAAGATTTAACCCATCAAATGTTTGAATTGACATTTTGTTGGCTCTTTCTTGAAGACCAAGTAGAATTGAAGGCTCTTTTATCAACGCAGTATATAGTTCTGTTGAATTTAAAAAACCAATCATTGAGGAATAGTTGTATACAATTGGTAATACATAAAACAAATACCCTAACTTAGGAAAATCGGATTCGTTTTCCCTATTGCGTGCTATTGTGTAGTATCCTAATGTGAAACTATGGAGAGCAATAGCACTGAGAGCGTCATTTTGCATTAATTCAAAGAGTCCATTTTGATCCTCTACTATAGGATTTTTTCTTGCATCCATTATTTTTTGTATTTAGTTTCCCACTCTGGATGCCAGCCAATCTCAGGAACATTTGATAATTTCAGGAAAGTTCCATTATGGATGTATCTATTGGCGGAAGTAAATCGGACACCTTCTTGAAAGTTAACCTCTATTGAATTCATGATGTTGTCAAATATTGCTATAGCCAAGTCGTTTTTCATATCATCATCATATTCATCTAATTCTTTTAAGACATGACTATCATAACAAGTCTGCCATCTATCTCGGCAATTGCTCTTAAACTCTTCAAAATCAGGTTCAGTAAAATTGCCCTTAGCAATAATATGAGCCATTTCAATATCATGATAAATAAAGTCTAAAACTGCATTTTCTATGTTCCTTTCTTTTGCTGTCTGTTTTCGTCTGATATCTTCAATTTGGGTTACAAATAGCTCTTTTCTTGTGTCGGCAACTTTCTTATTATTAACGGCACCAAGAGCGCTTTTTTTTCTAAAAACCGCATTAATTATCGCAGGATTAGTGCTCACCAATGCTAGCTTTGTGTCAAAGTCTTTTTTTGTGAATGTCGCTGAACTATCGTTTAGCCATTTAGCTTTGCACCGGTTAGTGATCCACCCGTACATAGCCTCGAAAGTCGATGTTTTTCTTACATCGCTATACTCATCTGTTGTCATATGAATGGCTACAAAGAACTTTTCTATAAGATCTTCTTTATCTTGCACGGTAATGTTGTTTTTGATGATTTCGAACTGATCAGGTTTTGATAATACAAACTCGATAAGTTTAATAGTCTTTTTTATAGAAGGGCCTGCTTCAGGATTATCAGTTTGTAAACTCTGTAGTTTCGATTTTTGACTTGCTAATAATTTTGTAATGTCAACTATTACATTTTCAAGTGTTTCACTTTCTATCCTTCTTACAAGGGACTGGACTTGGATTACCTTATTAGTAGAACATATAAATCGAGTATTTTTATTGAATGTACCATTTTCAATCTTCTGTATCCATATTTGTAAAGTTCGCCACAAGGAGCTACTTGTATCTTCAAAAGTAGTTCCATTTGGAGATATGCTATGCTTGGCTTGTACGGCCATTAAAACTATACTCTTTTCATTTTGAACTGCGACATCATCTACTAATTCTAGCGAAACTATATCATCAACATTTTCTAGAGTTGCTAAAAGCATTAGGGCTTTTTCAAATTGAAAAAGATAGCCGGCAATCGGACCTGGAGCGGAATCAGACATAACAATTATTATAAAGTCATTAATTTCTACTAATGTATATAATATTATATAATTAGTCCAATAACTGAAAGCTAATTATAAAAATTGCGTAAAATTATTTTCTTATGGATGTGTGGTACTGTTGTTTAGAGAATTTTAGTTGTGTTTTCTGGTTTTTGAGATTAGGAATAATACTGGGCTTACCTTAAATATTAGCTTTAGTAACATCTTTGTGATAATTATCTTCTGAATAAAATGCGGTAATTTCTTCTTAAATTCCCTTCTTTTACCCAAGGGGGGAAGGAGGAGTTTCTTTCTTGTTGAAAATCTAATTTTTTTAAGATATGCTAGGATTTGAGAAAGTTATAAGAACTGATGCTGATATGCTGCAATTATTAAGTGGTATGGAAGATTTGAATTTTAATTCAATAAGGTTTAAAATAAATATTGATTTTTGTTCTCTAATAGGTTCCAACCAAATAGAGGGGGTTGTTGTGATAAATGATGATGAAGGAGTTCCTCTAAATAAATCTTTAAGAAAAGTAAACCCCTCGTTTGATATCTCAGGTTTGAAATTTAGCATACCTCTATCATTCGTTGATTGCGTTTTTGAAATTCCATTAAAAGTTAAGAGCTCAATATTTGAAGAGGGTATAATAATTAGACTCACGGAGTTTGAAAAGGGATTTGAATTTTTTGACGTAGTTGCTGAAGGCGTTTCAACCTTTGGGTTCTCATCAAAGAAATCTGTTTTGTTTATGAGGTGTATATTAAGTACTCTTGACTTGAATTATCCTAAGATAAAAATTGATAACAATTTTTTTATACTAGAAAGTTCTATTAATTCAGGACTTGACTTGACTAAGTGCATAGTGAAAAATCAGTTGCAACTTAGTGGGGAAATAGATGGTATATTGGATTTATCAATGGGAGAAATTGGCTCTCTACACATTGGGTCTTCTAAGGTTAATAGTAAATGTACTGAAATCAATGGATTAAATTTGTCCGAACTTAAAATCTCTGGACAACTTCAACTTAATAATGTATTAATCAATGGAACTGTAAACGCCACAGGAATTAATTTCGAGGAGTCGATCTTCTGGGAAGATGTAGAATTTCGAGGTAAGGTTTTCTTTCAGCACTGTTCCTTTATGAAAAGTATTGAAAGTAAGAATGTTATAGTAAGAAAATTGATTGATTTTTACGGTTCTCATTTCAACTCGGAAATGCGTTTTATAGAGATGGATCTCCACGAAGCAGACATTATCCTTACTGCAACACACATCAATTCGGATTTATGGATAGGGGCATTGTACTATAAGGATCCAGTCAGTTTTAAGGGTAAGATTAACTTAGAAGGAGCAATGGTTTCAAATAATAGCATTGTGCGTATTTTCAATTTAAATTCAAAGGAAAAACCCTTAGGTATTATTGAGTTTTCAAATGGATTAATCAGGGGGTTGTTAGATATTAGAAATATTTATGTTACTACCATTACTTTGGATGGAACGGTCGTAACAGGAAATATTCAAGATAATAATACATTGCACTATTCGATTCGAGATCGTAATTCAGCTAGATTATTGAAGCATGAAGCAAAAAAAATTAACAACTTGATATCTGCTGGAAGCTATTACAAACGTGAAATGGACTTATATTCTAAAAGTATTACTTATAAGCAATACACTGATTGGTTTATTTTGTTAATGTCTAAATGGTCAAGTGACTATGGGGCTAATTGGGTACGCGCTCTATTATTTACTGTGATTGGTGGTATGCTGTTTTATATTCCATTTTTCTTTTTAAAAGAAGGCTATGATTTTTCAATTAAAGAGCATTCTGTTTTTTTGCTGTTTGATAGATATTTTTGGTCTGGGTTTATTAATTATTTTTGGTTACCCACAGGATTTAATGAACTTACTAAGAATGGAAATGATCTCGTTGGTGGAGGCTTTGGGGCAGCTTTTTTTATCATCGGGAAAATTTTGATTGCATTTGGAATTTATCAAACTATAGCGGCCTTCAGAAAATTCTTATAATTAGCAGTTAGGTGAAAAAACAGTAAATTAAGCTTTAATCAGATTTATTTTTAACAATTGACATCACATATGTTTTTTCATCACCTCAAAAATTTCAGTCCATATTCCGGCCATATTTATGATGATATGAAAGTGCCGTTAATTAGAAAAAAAGACAGGCACTTTAACAAAAGTCCTGATCGCTTCGACTTGATGGACAGACTTGGGTATTTTCCCTTTAAGGAGATGATCAGAGATGGAAGGGCTTATTTTATCAGTGATCTAGACCTGTTTGCTTTTTTAAGCATGGACGGACGGACCATTGAAAACTATGTCACTGATTTTATTCATGACTGGGACATTTCAAAACAAGACATCTTTTTGAAGAGCTTTTTAAACGGCTATGATGCTGGGATAATTGAATACGAAAGAAACTTAGGTGCATCTTATCAGACCTTGCCACAGGAGCAAAAAACGCAATATCTGCATACCTTTTGTTTATACTGTCTTGATTTTCTTTATTTTGATGGCGATCTGGATGAGCATCTCTTTTATAATCTTGGTTATTTGCAGGCCAGTCTGTATCGGGGGTTTGTTGATATCAATAATATAGAAAGTATTCTGGCTGGCAGAAGTATAGGTATACGTTTACATTTTGACAGTTATTTGAAAGTGCTGGGTAGTGCAAAAACAAAAGAAGAAATAATACCTACTATTTTAACGGAAGCGGAGACAGTTAATGAAAGTTCTTTACCCATAAACACTCGAATTGAATTGCTATGTGACCTTGAAGAGGTCAGGACAATATGGCGGGTACTTACCGCACCAATCAAAACCAAGAACGGCGTACAGGATGCTGTTTTCAACGTTCAGGAATTAAACCAGTTTTTAGGTTCTGCCTTTAGTTCAGGAGCATTCCCAGAGGCTTTTAAAACTGGAAATGAATATGTAGAAAAACGAACTTCAAAAGGAGATATGCGGAGTATATTGAATGCACTGATGTATGTTACTTATCAGCTGAATCATGAACATAACCGAAGTGCTAATCTAATTGAATATGCAAGTAGTTTAATACAGCACTTTCCGGTGTTTTCGGGTTCAAAGCCAGAAAGTGTAAAAAGTGTATTAGCGACGCATACCCCCAATGGGATGAAAGTATTGAAAGATAGCCAAGGTGTTAATCCTCATGTAGAAGAAATGATAAGTGTCCTTAAAAAACATAGAATATTACATTAATGTCATTGCGATTTTAACTCTTTTTACACCATTTCTTTGTACTCATAAACGAAATATTATGAACAAAGAGAAAGTCTTATTTACTGCTTTATCGGAACAGGAACTATCCGATATTATGGAGAGATCTGTTAGAAATGTTATCGGTGAAAGTGAAATTATAGCCTCTGGTACAGACCAGTTGTTGAATGCCAGACAAGCTGCCAAGCTTATCAATTACAGAAGACCCACACTATATGGTATGGTCAGAGCGAACAAAATCCCTTATTCCAAGACAGCAGGTAAATTGCTGTTTTCTCGTAATAAATTACTCCAGTGGATAGAAAAGGGTAAGCATAATCCAGCGTAAAAATTTCTTGGGAAGTATAGGCTATGGATCTATATAACTGATAGGCTGCTGAGCTAGCTAAACGCATAGCTCTATAAGCGTATATCGGTATATATAGCCTATCAGCAACTTATAGATACAGCCATTAACCGGATGGCTAGGTCAGCCTTTGGTGGTATAAATTCATCACTACTAGAGATAAACGCAAGAATTATACATGGTACTTGCGGAAGTGAAATATAACTCCCAAGCATATCATTATGGCAATAAGAAGATTATGGCGAAATTCAAAAGTCCAATTTTATTAAAAAAAATTGGAGCAAGCGGAAGTTGGGCAGAGCCCTACTTTCTTGCCCCTAGGCTATCGCTAGAGGGGTCTAAAGTATACTCCGGGTATACTTTGAATGGATTAAGCACCCGTAGGACGGTAAAACGGTATACTGGGCGGTATACCAAAAGAAAACAAACAGATTTATTGGAAAATATTTAAGAACAGGAGGAATAAATGAAACTGGATATCATTACAATGGAAGATCTGCAACAGTTTAAAACTGATTTTATGCAGGATATCAAAGACCTTCTGGCTGGGAACAAAGAAGGTCAGAGTAACAAGGAGTGGCTGAGAAGTGCAGAAGTCAGGAAGATGCTTAAAATATCAGGTGGTACTTTACAGAATCTCCGCATCAGCGGCACGCTTCCTTTCCGTAAAATCGGAGGCAGTATGTACTATGATAAATCGGCCATCGTAAAAATACTGGAGGGCTAAAATATGGAAAACTATAACATGGACTATCTGAATATACATAAACACGCATTAAGTAAATACTTTGAACGCATTGCATCGGATGAACGTTTGTTCGCAAGCCATATTAGCTTGTGTATGGCTTTATTCTATTTCAGTAACGGAGAACATCCCAGATCAGCTTTTCAGGTGAGCCGGCCAAAGTTAATGCGTTTCTCGCGGATCAAGTCAATTGCCACCTACCACAAGAATATCAAGGATTTAACGGATTATGGCTATATCGAATATAAGCCATCCTGGCATCCTGTAAATGGAACACAAATCAGGCTGATGATTGAAATAATGGAGAATGATTAAGCTTATGGAGGATGTCAATATAAAATCTATCCGCTATCCCATAGCTATAGACGTAAAGCTGGAAACCCTTAGTTTGAAATTCGGGTGCACCAAAAAGCTGTTTTTTGAGCAGATGGTGGACTATTTTTATAAAAGTAAGAAAGACCCTAAAGACCTCAGCGATGAGGTGCTTAAAAAGGAGCTGTCGAATGGGAACAGTCGTATTATTTCCTTTGTCCGCAAGCAGGAAAGTGATTTCCTTTTACCCACTTTTTCGAATTTGGGTAAACTGCTGATCCTTTCCAATGCACACAGCAAGTATTTAGAAGGCCTGAGCCAATACACAGTAAGCGATGAATCACAGACCAGAAGAATTATAGCTGGTATGATGTTACTTGAAAAAGCAATTGTAAAAACGCAGACGAACCTGGACGAGAAGGCGGTATTAAAAACGAAGTTCAGTAAAATACTGGAAAGATATATCAGTAGTCGGGAATCATTAGGCTGGACGGATTCATCCGCTAAAAAAGAAGAATTGCAAGGTCTGGCACGGGAGTCACTTAAAAACATATAGCCTATGTATATCAATATCACTGTATCAGAATCAGGGGATAACAAAGGAAGCAGCGGGGCACTAGTCAACTATCTGGAAAAGGAAAACCACCTGCAACCTGAAAAAGGAGCTGCTTTAGTACAGGAAAACTGGTTTAACGGCAGTGGTCAGGAAATCGGGAGGCAGGAAGTCAGAATGAAAATAGACCGGAACATTGCAAAAATTTGCCGTGACGACAGTAAATTTTTCCTCATCAATATCAATCCCAGCCAGAAGGAACTGGCGCACCTGCTTGCCAGATATGGCGGGCAGGATGCAAAGGTCAAACTAAAAGAGTTTGGGCTTAAAGTGATGGACGAGTATGCCAGAAACTTCAAAAGAGCTGGGATTGACAGCCACAAAGATTTATTATGGTTCGGTAAGCTTGAACATTACCGTTACTATGGCTTTAAAGACAAAGAGGTCAAAGAAGGGACAAAACAAGCAGGTGACCGCAAAGGGGGCTGTCAGATGCACCTGCAAATTATTGTTAGCCGTAAGGACATCTCAAACCGGATCAAATTAAGCCCACAAAATACCTCCAGAGGAAAGAATAGGGAACATTCTGCAAAGCTGGGGCAGTTTGACCGCACCGCCTTTAAGCAGTCTGGGGAAAGCTTGTTTGATGATGTTTTTGAATTTGACAGGGGCTTGAAAGATACCCTGACTTATGCCAATACCATGAAAAATGGAACTGCTATCCAGAAGATGCAAATGCAGACTCTAGGGGATCTGCCTCCGCAGGGGGCTGAAACAGGCAGGGTGATTTCAGATTTAAGCAAGGGCGTTGCAGGTGGGCTATTCCAGAGTTTCGGGGATATGTTGGTTGCAGGAACAAAGGCGGGTGCAGGATTGCTCAGTTTACTACTGTCAGATGTTTATGTGCCAAACCAAGCAGATCCGGTAGACGATGGAATGCTACGAAGGAAAAAAAGAAAGAGTAAAAGTAAAGGGCAAGATATGGGGCACAGCAGGTAAGTGCTTTGCATAATCCTTAAACCCATTTAAGATAAAGGTGTTTTGCAGGTGTTTTTCCCCCGCGCAAGAGGGTGGCCTGCAAAACACCTTGCCCGCGCTGGCCTTTGCACAGTTTTGCGGGGGGATTTACGGAAAAGACAGTAGGCTGAAAACAGGTAAGTAGCCTACTGACCAAGGTGTAATGCTTTTAAACTTTCAGAAGTTGGGTTCTGGTAGGCCAGTGTACCCTGCTCAAATTCAAAGAGCTGTTCCATGAGTACCACCTTTTCGTATGGAATATCCTTACTTTCCTCTAGCAGGATCTTCCGATAATTCTGGAAAGTATTCATGGAAATCCCTAGTAGCTCCGGTAGCAAATGCATGGCTTTCCGGTATTGTATTATGTTTAGTGCGTGTAAATACTCATTGATTCTGTATTTGTTGATAGGCTTGTTCATAGTATTTAATTTTTATGTAGTTAACTGAAAAGATCATTTTTAACAGGTCAGATGCTAAAAATGATCTACTCTTCGGTTTAATTGGTACTTTCAAGACGTTCTTTTTCTATGTGTACAAAAGAGGCATTTAAGAAACCAATCAGTTGGGTGTAAAACAATAGCATATTGGTCGTCTGATTGCTGTCGTATTCTGCGGTATGGTAAGTCCATCCTTTGAATAGTTCCCAGACCAGATCCCTGCATTCGTGAATAGGGGTATTGTCAAAGAACTCGGTGATTAAGTTTTCAGGATTTTGCAGTTCATCATCGGACAAACGTGCAGGCTGGTAATCCAGCTGTTTTAGGATTTCTTGCATGGTGATTGTTTTTATGGGTTTTAATTGGACAGTTCTTTGGTAGTCACTTTTTTAAATTCATACAAACTTTCCAGCTGGTTGATGAAATCCTGAAACTGCTGGTTGTAATGTGTTTTAAGTACGCAAATGCTGAAGTGACGCGTCTCAAAAAATGCACTGAGCTGGTAATCTGCCAGAGTACCCAACAGGTAAAATTTCATTGGCTCTTTAACGCTACGCAGGAAAAAGACAGGGTTTTCTGCCTCCGGTACTAAGGTGGCATTCCCAATGCGGAAACACATTTTTAATTCATAATAATCGCCTTTATCCAGCCATTTAAAGTAAATTTCAGGGATTTCTCTGGCAAACACGCAGGGGATTAAGTACTTCTTAAATGGTTTTGGCGCCAGATTTTTCATGCCATAGGTCATGAAATAATGGGTGTAGGATTGTGATTCCAGCATAGGGTATGCCTCTTGCCACAAATAGAACAGCTGATCTCTTCTCTCCATATTGTGATTACGGATTTCCTGTTTTTCTGCCTTACTATGGCTGAATTGCGTGTTTTGTATCTCAGCAAGCGTTTTCATCTTTACCAGTAGTGGATGGAGCTGGGTTTGGACAGGGCTGTAGTGTAGTTCTGCCGAAGCATCGGTATCGGTAATGAAATAAGCATAGCTTTTTATGACCTCTTTATTTTTGCCAAGTTTCCCAAGGTAAGGAATCGAAAATGGGTAGTGGTTAGGGCGGTAGGGAGCAAAAGTGGTATGAGCGAAGCAATACCCGATGATGCCATTGCTGGCAGAAATGTTGCTTTGAGTATTGGGGAATCGCTTTAAGCGGTCGGGGCATACAGCCTCTTTAAAGGGATAGTAAAGTATGGACTCCGGTTTATAGAAATAAGAATATTGCTCTTTTAAACTAACGTTCATTCCCCATCTGTCGTTGATGACCTTAAGGTATTTGCTTTTACCAGTTCGGGGATGAAGGAAATCCGGCCAGTAAAATTCCTTAAAATCACATTCACCGCTATGGTTCATTAAATCCTGTAAGACGTAATAAGCATAACGACTGAGATAGTGTCCGCTGGTGTCCACGCTGCAACCAACCAGTAGTTCAGTCGGTTTAATCCGTAAATAAACCATTTCTTCCTTTTCCTCACCAAGGGTAATCCCAATAGTGAGGATTTCCTGATGAAAGGAAAGCTTTCTTTGTTTGATGTTCAGGAATGGCTTTTTAGTTCTCCTAAATGCAGAATGCTTGTCTAAAGTTTCCTGACTGAGTATTACAGTCCCTTTTTCCAGTGGAAGGTGGAAAAAGTCGATGCCCCGAGGCGATAATTGTTGCATTTCCATATATGATCTTATTTAATTTCTCATTAAATAAGCCTCAGATAAGTGGGATGCCGGAAAACAAAACAGGGCTGGTAACTCACTTACTCTATTGCAGCTAGGTTCTGGTAAACCCCCAAACCTTTCGGGATGGATCTCAGCAATATACATAAGCGAGCACCAGCCCTATTTATATATAGGGTGGTGGATGCTACACTTACGCTCGCTGAGATTAAATTTACCAGATTTAGCTGCGAGGCTCGTATGCAATCCTAATTGTTCATGACTAGAATTACAAAAGTATAATATTTAATTTATAACAACTTTTCTCTAATGTCAGAAATAATAATGTAAAACACAAATAAAATAATAAATAACATTAATGTATTGACGAAATGCATTACTATAATGATAAATATGATTAATTTCTGAATATTATATTTGTTTTACATCACATGATATGAGTAAAATAACTTATAACCGCATTAAGGCTGTACTGGCTGAAAAACAAAAGACAAATAAAGATTTGGCTGATGCTTTGAAAATTGCCCCTGAAACTGTTTCGAGCTGGTGTACAAACTCCGCACAGCCTTCTATTAAGAAATTGTTTGACATTGCTATTTTTTTAGGGGTAGAGCCTGGTGATTTATTATCGTCAACTAAAAGTATATAAGGTAGGCTTGTAGTAGCTATGGAAGAGGAAAACTATGTTAAAATTCTGTTTCAGTTTTACAGTGACGTCTTGGAGGAAGAGACTGTTGAGACAATGTGGGCTACTGTAATAGATAAAGAAAAAGGTCTTTATAAATTGGATAACATCCCTTTTTATGCTCCAAATGTAGCAGCGGATGACATTGTCTATGCCGAATTTGATGATTCTCATGAACGTCTAACGTATAGACGCATCTTTGAACCTTCTGGGAATTCAACGATACAGGTTATTTTGTTTGATGATAATTCACCTATTAATGAGGTAAGAGCGTTGTTTGATGGTTTGGGCTGTACTAGTGAAAAGGCTAATGACAGTTATTTCGTAATGGATGTCCCGTTTAATTTAGACTACACGATTGTTCAAGATAAACTAAAGGAATTAGAAGATTCTGGGGTGCTGGGATATGCTGAACCTTGTTTATCTGAAAATCACAATTATAATGAATAGAAATATGTTGTAGGGCGAAATGGAGTTCTTTTGCGCAGAAAAGCCAAAAACACACCGTGCTTTTGGCTTCAATCGTTATCCTTTATATCTGTTATTGGTATTTATCTCTTAATAAGGCCATATCTGCACCCACTTTAATATCCAGTACTTTTGCATAAATCTGGGTTGTCCTGATATTGGTATGTCCCAGCATTTTTGATACACTTTCAATGGGAACGCCATTTAAGAGTGTGACCGTAGTCGCAAAGGTGTGGCGGGCAATATGCGAGCTAAGTGGTTTATCAATTTCACATAAGGTAGCAATCTCCTTTAGTAGGCTAGGCCAACAGCGCTTTGCCACCTTGCGGTGGTAAGTTTCTGCTAACCCGCCCCCGAACCGTAC
>NZ_JAHYSS010000009.1 GCF_019802255.1 Pedobacter polysacchareus
GACAAGTCAACAGTTTTCAAGACTGCCGCAATCGACCACTCTGCCAACTCTCCGGCACAAAAGTACGAACTCCAGTCGGTTCTGCAAATTATGATTCATTTTATTTAATGAAGTCTTTATAAAGAGCTAAAACTGAGTAGTTTTATTTTTCAGGAAATCTTGTTTTTAATCAAAAAGCGTCGGTATAATCAGTTCGTTGTATGGTTTAATGAGGTCAAGACCCTTATTCGGGCTCTTTTTTGTCGAAACCTTATTCACTTTTTTACTCACTTGCGTCCTGCTCATCAGATGATCAGGATAGGGTTTACACATCTCCAGCAATTGTTCTACAGATAGCTTTTTGTTTAACCACCTTAGTTCTTCATTTCGATGCAGGATAACCGGCATTCTTTGCTTATCATGAATTTCGCCTACCGTCTTATTCGCTTCGGTAGTCATGATGCCAAAAGTCCGGTATTTCTTGCCGGTTTCCGGGTTTACCCACTGACTCCATAATCCTGCGAAGCAGAAAGTTTTTCGCTCATTGGTAAAGCGATATGGCCGCTTGTCGGTATCAGTAATCTTTTGCCACTCATAAAAGCTATCTGCAATGATCAAACAGGTTTTACGATGTTTCATTAAAGGAGCATAGGTTTTCTTTTCCATGACCTCTTCACTGCGAATGTTCCAGGTATCAAAGGTTAGTACATTGCTGCTCGCAGTGTGGGGAACAATACCGAAAGACATCTGTTGAATCATATCAGGCTCATCAGAAGTAATGACCAAACCACCATCGGTAACGGCAATATTAGCATCCGGCTCGTAAGCACCAACAAGTTGATACGGATTGTTTTTTAGAATCTCTTTTTCTTCGGCTGTTAGGGTATATCTTGCGCACATAATTTAGGATAGCAAATCTATTTTATTTCTGCTGAATTTAGAAGGAAGCGGATCCTGTTTTACAAAAGATTAGACCGCTGTGAATAACCTAAGAATAAAGCGATAATATCTTGCTGGAGCTGATCGTTAATTGAAATTAATTTAACATCTTTAATTTCATCTATAAACACTCTCATCTTAGGCGAAATGACTAGATCTTTTTTGTTCTCAATTACTTTATGGTTTCTGTTTTCAATATTTTCTATGAGCTTATATGCTCAAGGCGTACCTGCCATTTTCTTACATACAGATAAAGGTGCCTATTTTCCAGGTGATACCGTTTGGTTTAAAAGTTATGTGCTAAATGATGGGTTCCTGGATGAATCGTTAAGGAATTTGTATATCGACTGGGGAAATACTGAAGGCACAATTCTGGAGCATAATGTTTACCTGCTCAGTGATGGCGTTAGCCCATCTCATTTTGTCATTCCCACAAACTATGAAGGCGATATCCTCAATTTAAACGCTTATACCACCATCATTGCGAAAAACAAGGAGATGGGGTATTTCAGGTCGATCCCTATTTTACAGCAAAAAGCAAGGAAAAGGGAAAGAGTTAAAAGGGAGTATTTTCTGTCTATCCAGCCGGAAGGGGGTGTACTTTTAAAAGGCGTTATGAACAAAGTTATATTGAGTGCTTACGACCAAACTGGTCATCTGGCAGCACTTAATGGTAAAGTGTTAATGAAATCCGGTGAAGAATTACTCAGCTTTAGCAGTAAGGAGGATGGCTTTGCTGAAATCGCGATGATTGGGACGGAGGAAGAAAAAACAATCGAGTGGTCTGGTCCGGATGGAAAAATATCCAGTATAAAGCTTCCTGCAGTACTTAAAGAGGGTGCAAAACTCAGTGTCAGCAGTACAAAAGATACCCTTAGTATAGCGCTGTTGACCGCAATATCGCAGCAAGATCCGCAGACAGGTGTCTCACAAGAATATACGATTGAAGCAAGATTAAACCGTCATCAGCTATTTAGAAATCAATTCAAATTAACACCCGGAGCACGTGGTCATGTAAAGCTGCCTAAAAATGACCTTGATGCTGGAGTATTGCAATTGCTGTTATTTGACCAGAAGGGTAAAATGATTGGCCAGCGTTCGGTAATGATTGAAGACGAAGAATTAGTGATCAGCCCTAAACTGGAGGTGAAAGATTTTTCCAGGTATCCAAAAGGAAGGAATACACTTCAGATTGGATTACCTGAAGGAGAATATGCCAACCTATCAATTTCGATTACTGATGCGCAAGCTCCGGTAGACAGTACACATACGATTGTGGATGCTTTACTATTTAGCTCCTTGAGTAAGCATAGAATCATTGAGCCATTTAGTTATTTTAAGAATAAAACGATGCTGAACCGTTTCGTTCAAACCAATTCCTGGCAAACTGATTTCTCTAGTTTTGATGCGTTAAAGCCATTAAAAGATAGCTTGTTGTATTTAAAAGGTCGCATTCGGATGAACAATAAAGATAAGCTGACTTTTGATAAAAGGCTCGCTTCCTTAAAGGAAAGAAATTCGAAAAAGGGTAAATCAGTTAAAGGGGTTTCTTTAGGGTATCGGCCGTTGTCGGAGGGTCTGATGAAGTATACCACACTTTCTCTTGATGAACAGGGTAGGTTTGAAATGAAAAAGTTTAACTTTTTAGACTCCATGGAGCTGCGGTTTGTGCAAATTGAAGAGGCGGTTAATGCGATTAGATTTCATGTCGATTACGAGTTTGCGGCAGTCCCTAAGCCTGATCGTTTATACCTCCCATCTGCTGTGGAAGGCCTAATTGAAAATCAAACCTTCCCGGAGAAAATATGGGAATATAACCCACGCTACTTTAAAGATAAAAATGGAGTAGTCACACTAAGGGAAGTTCGCATCAAAACAAGGCGAAATTATCGAATAGAAAATATGGATAAATACTACGCCAAAGGTTGGTATAGCAGGGAAGGGCTCGCATCTATTGATATACAGAATGATTCAAACCTGATTGATATCTACGATTATAATGATCTGGTACGCTACCTGCAGCTTAAATACCCTATTATACATAAATTAAGGCCTATTTATGTGTTCGACGGGATTTATCATACCAACGGAATTCCAAATAGTGGTTTCAGCCCCCGAGTGAGAGATTCAACTGCTGCAGCTGTTGAATATCCTGATGTGAATCAGATCGCTTTTATTAAAATTTTCGAAACCCATCCCAATAATCCTAATGGTGGGGCAATTGTATTTTATACAACAGGGCCGGATGGCGCTAATAAGAGTCTGGGCCGAAGAATAGATCTCCAAACTGTTGGAGGTTATGTAGGGATTATTCCATTTTCTAATCGTCTTTACTCGAATAAAGAGAAAATGAATCTTTTTTATGATGATGATAGGCAAACCCTATACTGGAATCCAATGGTATTGATGGAAGATAAGAGTTATAGCCTTGAATTTGATAACAATAGCAACCCCAGAGGTTACTGGGTAACGATTCAAGGGGTAACAAAATCAGGTAAAATGGTTTATTATCAAAAATTGATAGAAAAAGCAGATCAGTAGGGAAGGAGTCTTCATTTATATATCTCTGGTAAATCTAGCCGGGCAACGCCAATACGGTTATCAGCCATGCCATAATAAACATCGAAACGATTGGGCATTCCCAGATCATCCCGCCTGTCTATACCCGTTGGAAACACCACATTGGCAATAGTGCCCACCTGCTCTTCCGGTAGATCTGGCGCAAGAACAGGTTCCGGTGAACGGTATAAGATTTGGTGGGGCTGTTCTTTATCCAATATCATGATACCAGCGGAATAACTCAGTTCATGCTGACTACTATTCTGAAGGTCTGTTTCCCTAACCCCGTGGTATAAAATCAGCCAGCCATGTTTTGTAAGTACAGGCGGTGTGCCTGCACCTATTTTTATATTTTCCCAATCTGCCTGTGGAATTGCCAAAGGTTGGTTGGATACAAATTTAGGCAAGTGTCCAGAGGGATGATTCTCCTTGTTAATGTGAGAATAAGAAATCCAGATACATTCATGATGCTGTCTGATTTCATGGTCGTGTGGACGGGTTCTAAGCTCTTCCGGGCTGGTTCCAGGGAAAAGTGGGCGATGGAGCATGGCAAAAGAAGGATGGCCATGTGGACTCACAATAGATTCTGGAAATAGACAGGCATCCTTGTTGTTAATCTCGTTAAATTGAATGTGTTCATAAGGTTCAAAACTGGCCAGACCAAGTCTTTCCCAATAGATCAAGTCCTTGGAATAGGCAATCGCGATGCGAGGACCATTTGCGGAAAATGCAGTATAAGTCATCACATAGATCTTTAACGATATGATATAAGTAACCCTGGGATCTTCACATCCACCTCCACCATCCGGTCGCTTTTCATAATCAGCCTCGGGTTCCAGTGCTACACCCTGTCGCTCAACACCAATTGGGTCACCAACTTCGTTAAAGATGACTTTCGCAATCCCGATTCTGGAATAGTTATTTTTACCGACTAAGCGTGGAAATAAGTAAAGGTCTCCATCAGGACCTCTTACTGCAGCTGGATTTAGCACACCTTCTATTTCCAGCTCATTTCCTGGCTGAGGCTCCATGATCAAGCCCATTCGCTTTAATTTGATCGAATCCATCTGAGATTTATTTGCTTTCATTTAAGGTGTTTTTATCAGAGTTGTTTAGACAGGCAATAATGGTTTCGATTACTTTTTTAGTTTCCTGAGGGTCTTTAACAGAGATACAAACTACCCCCGTTTTTCGGGCAGGATGGTCATTTCCTCCTTCAAAAAGCGCATCGCCAATGAATATCATTTCTGCAATGGAAATTTTAAGCGTTTCCTGAAGTTTATGAATGCCGTAAGCTTTGTCGATCCCAGGTTTCGTGATGTCGATAGAAGTGGCACCACCCATCTGCACGGAAAATTCAGACAAGGACTGGTCTAGCTGTGCTTTGATCACCTTTCGTTTGCTAAAATCAGGATCCCATACTTTCTTGGCTTCAAGAGGGGCCTGCTGACCTAAAGCTGAATAGGTGATCTGGCTGCCGCGATCTTCAATCTGCTCTCCCCAGGTCTGCGCAGGCGTAAAGCCGGAAAGCGATATGGCATGATGCAAATTATCCAGTATTTTTTGCCGTTCTGCTGCAGTAAAATTTTCTTCGTAAAGCTGCTTCCAGTCATGTTTATATTGATAATATTTGGTGCCGCAGGTCGGTAAAATTGACAAATGCGTAAGATTAGCTGCAGCAGGAAGATGAGAAAGGACCTGCTTTTCAAATTGTGGCCAATTGCCGCCAGAAATGATCGCTACTTGGGCAACTTGCAGTAAGTCGTTTAAGCATACGGACATTTCCGGGTCGATGGCAGCTTTGCTTTCCGCTAAAGTGCCATCAAGGTCAAATATGATCAGTTTTTTCATGATGCTTCAGCGTCATTTTCCATTCCATGATGGTACTCCGCTCTGCGTGCGGCACTGTTGCAGGCTGCACGATGGGCCAATGCCTTTTGCGCCCTGGCCACGTTTTGATCCTCACCCTTCCAGATTTCTAATGCCGGTTGCTGGATCGCCCTGGAAAAGGAAAAAGTTAAAGGCCATGGCAGAAGTGATCCAAACCTGAGCTGCATCATGTTCAGCCGCTCAGAAGCAAGGACAGGAGATTGTCCTCCTGAAAGAAATGCAATGCCGGCAACAGCCGCAGGGACAACATGGAGAAAAGTAGACACGGTTTGCTGGGCGATCGTTTCTGTATCACTTTGCGCTGGACAAGCCAGACCAGGTAATACCATATTCGGTTTTAAAATCATGCCTTCCAGAAACACTTTCTGTTCATACAAAGCATTAAAAACTTCTTTTAAAACATCCTGTGTGACTGCTGCACACCTTTCCAGGGTATGGTCTCCATCCATCAACACTTCTGGCTCCACGATAGGCACTATTCCGGCCTCCTGACAAAGTATCGCATAACGGGCAAGGGTATAAGCATTGGCTGCTATACAGGCTTTTGTAGGAATATTTGTGTCGATATGGATCACCGCACGCCATTTGGCAAAACGTAAACCCATTTGATAATAATCGGCCAGGCGAATTCCTAAACCGTCCAGTCCTTCTGTAACCGTTTCTCCTGAAAAAAATGGTACCGTTCCCCGATCTACTTTTATCCCCGGAATTATGCCTTTTTGTTTAAGAATAGCCAGAAAAGAATGTCCATCACCAGTGTTTTGATGAAGCGTTTCTTCGAAAAGTATCGCACCGCTGATGCTTTCTTCCAAATGAGGCGTAGTTACGATCAATTGGCGGTATTTGCGGCGGTATTCTTCGGTTTGTGGAATGCCTAAGGCCTTAAATCTTTTGTCGCAGGTACCGGTACTCTCGTCCATCGCCAGCAATCCTTTATCCTCTCTCATGAGCCTTTCGGCTATGTTTTTAAGTTCTTGGGTGTTCATGCTTTTAAGGGTTTTTGGAAGAATTAATTTCCTGAATGATCTGCTGTGTAGTAGCGAAGTCCTGGTGATGAAAGCTTCGGATACCGAGTTTCTGAGCAGTTTTTATCAGCATCAGACGGTCGTCAAAATAAATGCATTCCTCCGGGGAAACCTGTGCGATGCCCATAGCCAGATTAAAAATACCTGGATCAGGTTTACGCATCCCCACCTCGCAGGAGGAAATAAAAGCATCAAAGCAATCGTGTAAACCAAACTTCTGAATGCGGTAATTGTTGAGCTCCCGACCTTCATTATTGATAGAGATGAGCCTGTGGCCGCAGGTCTTTTTCCATTCTTTTAACCAGGAAAGCAGTCCAGGCAATTCTACCGATTGCGCAAACATGAAGTCCTTAAAATCTTGTTTGCTAAAAGATCTTGGATGATTGAAAACGACTACATCCAGGTAATCGTCCAGGGTAATTTTCCCTATCTCATACACATTGAAGATAAAATCGTGGAGCACATCCATTTCTTCATAATTCAGGTCGAAAAGTTTGGCCGCCTCTTGCCTGGATTGGTGCCCCCAGCCATTATTGAGCAACACACCGCCGACATCAAAAAAGAGTACTTTAATTCTGGAATCTTTCATAATCAAATTTAGATGATAACAAAAATTCCAGACGTTAGTTTGCGGAGCGCTTAACCCAAGTGCAGCTCTTTTTTATTTTTTGATTTCCTTAGGCCCTAAAAATAAGAGGATAACGGCCGTAATTTTTAAGAAACCAGAAAATAGCTGTAAGGTATAAGGGGAGTTGAGGTTGATTTCTGGCGCGGTGGCCGACAGCAAAGGGAAAATGCTCAGCACAGTCACAAACAGGGCCACCCATTTTACCCAATGTTTTCCAATGAAAGCAAAGTAACCTAATGTCATAAACATTAATGAGGTTTCTACGCCAACAGATAGCTCAAAGTTTGCATCTTGTCGACTTTGAATGACGCCGACAATTACATCAACTAATATAGCCGCAAAAATTATATAGGAGGCAAATTTGAAACTCTGGTGCACCTGATCTTCCATTTCTATCTTAAAATGGCCAAGGTACTATTAAATTCATCAGAGCCCAAACCCAATCAGGCTTTGTCGCTTAGCCTGTTAAGGCTTTTAGCGGTAGGAATGAAATTATAAGCGTCTTTGCTCAGGTAGATAAACGGGGAGAAAAAGCAATAGGAACAATCATTTTTTTATGAATGGGGAGGGCTAAGTTGTTAATTGTCTTGATTTTAAATACCTTGTTTGTAAGATCGCTCCTCTATGAATAAAACCGCTCTCCCTAAAACGCAGCAACAGCACCGCACAAAGGTTGTTTTTCTGTTGATTTTTATGATCATCCAGTTGCTCACCGCTGGATCAATTCTCAACGCTCAAAAGCCTAAGACATCCGAGATCCTATGGGATAAATACGGGGTACCTCATATATATGGGAGAACTACGGTCGAAATGTACTATGGTTATGGCTGGGCACAGATGCGTAACCATGCGAATCTGATGCTTAAGTTATACGGACAAGCCAGAGGGCGTGCAGCCGAATTCTGGGGAGAAGAATACTTGCACAGCGATCAGGTAGTTCATTTGTTTGAATTGAAAAAACATGCAATGCAGGAGTATCAAGCACAGTCACCATTGTACAAAAGTTATCTTGATGCTTTCGTTGCAGGGGCAAATGCTTATGCTAAAGCACATCCTGAAGCCATTCAGCCGGATAGGAAAGCAGTTTTACCCATCAGCCCTTATGATGTACTTGCCCACACTAAATCTATGATTTACCTGAAATTTTTAGCCTACAGCGACCTCATTATGCCGGAAAAATTGGCCGCCCCGCCCGGCTCTAATGCGATGGCAATTTCTCCTTCAAAATCAGCAGCTAAACATGCGATGCTCATGGCCAATCCACATTTGATGTGGAGCGATTCTTTTACTTTTTTTGAAGCACAGCTCAACGCGCCGGATTACAGCGCCTATGGCGTTAGCCTGGTTGGCACCTGTACCCAAATTATTGCATTTAATGATCACCTGGGCTGGACGCACACCGTAAACACTATTGATGCTGCAGATCGTTATGAACTTAGCCTGTCTAATGGTGGGTATTTACTGGACGGAGCCACAAAACCATTCCTAAAAAGAACAGATACGATAAGGGTCAGACAAAAAGACGGCAGTCTTAAATCAGAGATATTGGAATTTAAATATGCCCTGCATGGTCCTGTCATGGAAGAAAAAAATGGCAAAGCTTATTCACTCAGAATGGCCGGAATGAACAATCACCAACTTTTGCAGCAGTATCATTTAATGGGAAAAGCAAAAAACTGGAAGGAATTTGAAACTGCTGAAAAGATGCTGCAGATACCGATGTTCAATGTGATTTATGCGGATCAGGCTGGTAATATTCATTACCTCTTTGGAGGAAATGTACCCATTCGTTCTTCCGGTGATTTTGCCTTTTGGAATGGGCTTATTGATGGGACTCAATCCAAATATATATGGCAAAAGACACATCCCTATAAAGACTTACCAAAACTCTTTAATCCTTCCACAGGTTTTGTTCAAAACTGTAATGATGCGCCTTGGATTAGTACCTATCCGGCACAGCTCAATCCCCTTGATTTTCCGGCTTATATGGCTCCTCAGGAAATGGATTTAAGAGCGCAGCGTTCCGTTAACCTTGTGAAAAATAATCCATCTATCACATTTGATCAGTTGGTGGCCTATAAATTGAATACCGGAATGGAAGCCGCTGATCGTTTCCTGCCGGCACTTTTATCAGCAGTAAAAAACACTCCGGATAGTGCGATAGCAAATGCTGCGAAAGTGTTAAACTCATGGGATAAACAAACTGAAAATACCAGTAGGGGGGCTGTTTTGTTTGCAGCCTGGTTTGATAAGCTGAAGCCTGAAATGTTTGCCAAAGCATGGGATATTAAAAATCCGGTAAGTACACCTTCTGGCTTTAAAGACGACCAGCAGATCCAGCTGCTTTTTAAAGAAGCAATAGCAGAAGTCCAGCAAAAATATGGCAGTATCGAGGTTGCTTGGGGGGATATTAGTCGCTTCTCAAAGGATGGAATTGATTATCCTGCGAATGGTGGTCCAGGAGAATATGGGGTTTTCCGAACGATTTATTATAAGGGGAATACCCCTCACAAAGTACAAGCATACTTTGGCGATAGTTATGTTGCTGTAACAGAATTTGGACCTAAAGTTCGTGCTAAAGTAAGTTTAAGCTATGGCAACGCTTCACAAGCTGGTATTAAACAATATGATCAATTGAAGATGATGTCTGATAAACAACTGCGTGATGCTTTATTGGATAGAAAAGAAGTCCTGCAGCATTTAGAGGAAAGAGAAGTTTATCTGCCATAAATAAAATAAAGAAGCAATATTGCTATATGATCTCTTTTTTATCACATGTATCGCTATCATCAGCCTCTGTTATAGCTCAGATAGGGAATGCAAATTCTAATAAAATAAAATATTAGCTTTGGATAACCTATGTTTAAAACTATGACGATCACCCTAAAAAAATACAGTCGATTTTTCTTTCTGGCATTTGGAATGCTGACTTCAATTCCTGTTTTCGCGCAGGAAGACAATCAAGCATGGATAGAAGCTAGTTCTGCCAGCAAGGCCTATCATGCCAGCCGTTTTAAAAATACAACACCTCCTTATGGATTGTCCAAAGTAAAGGCAATGATCGCCGGAATAAAATCTACAGGCGGCGATGGAGATACTTACTTTAATGTGCTGAGCCCAAAACTTTACCAAAGCCTTTCGCTTCCGGAAAAGTTCACTTATCACATGATCCACCCTGAAATCTCCAGTCAGAACTGCGATATCCCTACGCCGATTTTAGAAGAAGACCTGAAGATATTCGGCAATTTACCTGATCCTTTTGAGGAGCAAAACTGGAGTGAAAGACAGCTGAATTTTATGGTCAGCAACCGGGATACGGTGCTTTCGCTGATTTCAGAATCGATCAATAGGAGTAAAAAAGTAGGCTTGAACTACAAAACTGCCATTGAGCATGTCAATGGCTGGGAACTGATTCCAGTATTGATCAAGGCCTATAAAACGGACCGTAAAGATCATGATATCCTGACTGTCCTGATCCAGCTCATGAAGAAAAATGACTATCAGCCTTTCATGACTTCCGCCTCCTATATCAAACTGTATGGCAACAATAGTACCTACACGAGTTTCATTAGTTTTAATCAGGCCAATGAAGACCTGGTGATCAATAGGGCCGAAGCCTTTTACAATGGTCGTAAAAAATAAGTTTATAAGGATACTGCTGCTTTGCTTGATGGGCTTGACCTATCAGGAAGCAGCAGCACAGTCAGACACCAGTTTTGTCCATATTCCCAAAGGAGAATATTGGCTGGGTAGTCGCGAACATCAGCTTAATCCACTAAGAAAGGTCAGCAGCCCTGGTTTTGCTATCGCGACCACAGAATTGACCAACCGCTTGTTTGAAAAGTTTGTAAAAGCTACACATTATAAAACAGATGCAGAACGTTTCAAAAATGCGATGGTTTTTGCACCCGGACTTGCAGAATTCCGCTGGCTGAGTGACAGCACTGCTTATTGGAGATTTCCAAATGGAACCAGTCGGGAGGGAATAACAGATAAAATGAACCATCCTGTAACCACCATCAGCTATGCAGATGCGGAAGCTTATTGCAAATGGGCAAAAGTGAGGCTGCCAACACTCGATGAATGGGAAATCGCTTCACGTGCAGGCGCTAAAACTATTTATTTCTGGGGCGAAGATCCTAAGCAGATCAGGGAATATGCCAACA
Source organism: Pedobacter polysacchareus (assembly GCF_019802255.1). Classification (GTDB taxonomy): domain Bacteria; phylum Bacteroidota; class Bacteroidia; order Sphingobacteriales; family Sphingobacteriaceae; genus Pedobacter; species Pedobacter polysacchareus. The sequence goes on from NZ_JAHYSS010000009.1 coordinate 11,187, forward strand.
TCTGGCATGGACGTGACCACCTCAGCACAGACCTTACAGATGGCTATATGTATACCGCCCCAGTGGCCAGTTTTAAACCCAACGGCTTTGGCTTGTACGATATCTATGGCAATGTATTTGAATTTTGTGAGGGAACGTTAAAAACAGATCCCAAAAACCGGAAAATAGGCCATGCCAGGGGAGGCTCCTGGTGGTGCAGCAATTACGCCTGTGGCTTTTTCAATTCATTGGATGTTGGAAGGAATAATCCGCATGCTTCTTTTAGCAACCAGGGCTTTAGGGTAATTAGAATTTCATCAAAATAATGCCAATTAAAGAAATTATTTCTTGCGATTGCTGTAACCTATCCTATTAAGGTTAAGTCAAACGACCATATACCTTATACATGGCGCTTTCGATCAACAACCTGAGTAAACAATACAACGCACAAAAGACCGCAGTTTCCAATCTATCGCTTCAGATAAATAAAGGAGTTTTAGGCTTATTGGGTCCAAATGGTGCGGGTAAGTCAACCCTAATGAAGATGATTGCTACCATTAGCATCCCTTCCAGTGGCAGCCTCCTTTTAGAGGGGATAGATATTGTACAAAATCCCAATTCCATCCGCAAGGTGCTGGGCTATTTGCCGCAGGATTTTGGGGTGTATCCCAACCTCAATGCTTATGAGTTTCTGGAATATATAGCCGCTATGAAAGGGTTGGGAGGCAAAGGACTTCGCCAGAGAATAGACCTGCTTTTAGAAAGTGTCAACCTGACTGCTGATGCCAGGAGACCTATCGGCACTTATTCCGGCGGGATGAAACAGCGTATCGGCATCGCACAAGCCTTACTCAACGATCCGAAAGTGTTGATTTTTGATGAGCCTACAGTGGGCTTGGACCCTGAAGAACGGATGCGTTTTCGTCAGTTGATTGCCGATCTTGCCCAGGATAGCATCATCATCCTTTCCTCACACATTGTGTCTGATATTGAAAGTATTGCTGATGAGGTGGCGATTATGCAGGAAGGCAAACTGATCACACATGCCAAGCAATACGAAATCATTAAACAAGCCGAGGGGAGGATCTTTGAAGTATTATTGGACAATAATGACCTTAACGCCTTTAAACAACGGTATAAAGTAATTGATACCGCACGTCAGGCGGATCAGGTCAGGACACGTTACATCAGTATGGTGCAAGCTGCAGCGCCATTGTCTATCCAGGTAACGGCGACTTTAGAGGATGCTTATTTGCTTTTAACCCAAACTAACTAAGCGTATGTCTTATATGTATCCCATCATCAAAGCGGATTACCTGCAGCGTACCCGCAGTTATTCCTTTTTGATTACACTGGCCGTAACTGTATTTATGGCTTATTCATTTATTCCTGACCAAAATGCCAACTATACGACCTTAAGTGCCTCAGGGTACAAGGGAGTTTATAATTCAGCTTGGGTGGGCTATGTATCCGGTATTATGACCACGGTAATGTTATCTTATTTTGGCTTTTTGCTGATCAATAGTGGTATCAAAAAAGACATTGAGACTGAAGTCGGACTCATCATCGCCACTACGCCCATCAGCAACTTTAAATATCTGCTGAGTAAACAGCTGAGCAATTATCTGGTACTCCTAACCATCGCCGGGATTACTTTTTGCGTCAGTATTGTGGTGTTTTTTATTCGCGGAACTGGCTATCCTTTTATTTTAGGCAATTTTATATTTCCCTACCTGTTTTTTGCAGTACCCGCATTGTATGTTGTATCCGCACTAGCGGTAACAGGAGAGGTGTTTTTGGGGAAGCGCAGTATCCTGCAATTCATCGTCTACTTCTCAATATGTGGGATCGGTATGGGCTTCATCAATAGTAAGGCCGGAGCGGAAACTGCTGGAGCTTTTGACCCCTTCGGTCTCAGCCTTTTGACCAAAAGTGTGACTCAGCATATCAATACCCATTTTAATGAAAATATCACAAAGGTATCCTTTGGGTTTATTTTTAATGGACAGAAAAGTTATAAGCCCTTTGTCTGGGAAGGCTTGAATTGGTCGGCCCTGTTTATAGGAAGTAGATTGCTGTGGATCGCTTTCGGGTTCGCATTGGTCTATTTCTCCTCCCTATTTTTTCACCGCTTTGATTTTAAACAGGCAGTCAGCACTAAAAAGAAGAAGGAAGTCATCAATACAGTCGCAGCTAAACCGCTGAACAGGCCTATTGGATTAAGCAGGGCGAGTCTGCCAGCAATAAGCTTCAACTATGGGATCTATCCTTTTATAAAAACGGAATTCTTATTGCTGATCAGGCAAGGGAAGAAATGGGTATGGTTGTTGAATGCTGGTTTATGGGTAGCATTATGTTTTGCACCGTTGCAGTTCGCCTATAGCTATCTCCTGCCGATACTTTTGTTTTTACAGGTCACCCGCTGGTCGGAGCTGGCCACGAAAGAGAAGAGTAACCGCGTCCATTATTTTGCTTATGCGGCTTACAAGCCTTTACAGCGTATGCTGCCCGCACAGGTTTTAGCTGGTGTCATCTTAGCCATCGGATTGTGTTTGCCGGTCATCATTCGCTGTGCTTTAGCCGGTAACGGCTATGCTGTGTTCAATATCGTCAATGGGGCAGCATTTATTGTGTTGTCTGCTGTAGCACTAGGAATATTAACCGGGGGTAAAAAAATGTTTGAAGTGTTTTTCTTCCTGCTAACTTATGCGGTAATGAACAAGGTACCTGTGACAGATTACCTGGGTAGTCTGCCCCATCAAAATATACAGTTGTTGATGCTGGTCATATTGGGTATAAATGTGGCGCTGGCCCTAGTTAGTCTGATGACAAGAAGGTACCAGGCCAGACATTTGTAAGCATAGCGCTGCTATTTAGGGCAGCGCATTCTTACGGGCAGTTATTTTATTTCCTGACTCAATGCCAGGGCAACCTCCAGGTGTTTTTTTAAAGCAGGTAATTGTTTTAAGCTGAAAGCTTTAAGTTCTGTATCCTCAGCATTACTTGCTCTGGTATAAAGGGAAATGAGGTTACGGTTACTTTCCAGCATCATGGTCACAAAGCCCAGATCTGTTTTAGGCGTGCCTCCCCATAATACATCTTTTTCCAGTACAATGTTTTTCTGTGAACTTAACTTTTTCAAGTCCTTTTGGATTGTGGTAAGATCGGCAGAAACCATATTGGCATAGTCCTTAATTTTGTCCTTGGTTACCGCATGAACAGCCCTATTACTTGCACTGATTTCCATTTGCTGAGCTGCAACGATCCTGCTGATCAACTCTGCGTCGGTCAGTGCTTCCAGAGACAGCTGTTTTCCTCTAGCGATCATATTAGCTCTTCCAATTGCATCACTGGCGATGTTGTTCGCCGCTACCTTTGAACCAGCAGCCCTGGTTTGAGTGATTCCGGGTGTTAGCCCATCACCACTGGCATTAATTACAGACCTGGTTGGGTTATTTATCGTCGGGTTAACCGTAGTGATTTTACCGCCTTTTCTTTTTCCTTCAGCAGAGAAATTCCTGGAAGTAGAGCAAGAATAGATCAGACAGGATAGCAGTATTGAAATTGCAGTGATGCGAAGTGTATTCATGGGGCCTGGATTTAAATGGTTTGGCAAATCAAAGCTATGGAAATACTACTAAGATAAGCTAAATAAAAATGTGATAACTGCTAAAATGATCCGAAATTAGGGAATACTAACCCCACTGAAAAACTTATAAAAGGAAATGATCGCTGAGTTCTTTAAATCCATCAAATTTGAGCTGGTACTCTGAAGTCTGACCAAATCCATAACTGACAAAAGCAAAGGGGATTCCTGCGAGTTTACTTTGCTTGCTATCGCCATCGGTATCACCAATATATATGGGATGCTGTAGCTGATGTTTATCGATCAGGAGCTGGATGTTGTGGTGTTTTGGTTTGAAGTTTATACCATGGGCAACTTCATCGGTTATCCAATCATTGATCTTTGCCCAATCCATAAACAAACGTATCACACCTGCATCGCAATTGCTCACAATAAACAGTTTATAATGCCTGGAAAGTGCTGCTAAGCCCTGCTGAACATCCTGATACAATTGCCCTCCGGTTTCTGGAAGCAGTTGTCTGGTGAACGTTTCCACGTCAAGTATCACCCGGTCACAGATGGATGCTTCATATCCAGGCATAATTTTATCGATGAGGTCACTTCTTTCCAGTCCGGTTAAAGCACCAATGTCTTCCCTGCTCAATTGAAGGTCTAATCCATTCTTCTTAAAACTACTGTTCCAGGATGCTGCATATAGATTTGCAGCATCCCATAACGTCCCATCCATATCAAAGATCAGGCTGTCGTACTTCATTATTTCCATGTTTTAAAGAATGGATGTGCTTCCGTATTCAGGACACATTTATCTAAACTAAACGACTTTTCCGGAGCAAAAAGCAGGTAGCAATATTTCATGGTCTCTGCAAAGAAGAAGCTTTCCAGCGTGTCCCATTTTTCCATGGTATTCACATCTTTTATCTGGACATAACCATTGTCTACCTGACAATATTTCTCAATAGATTCGAACATAGTCTTACCCTGCTGATAGTATTGGTCATCTTTGGTGTAGTGCCATAAGTAATAAGTAGATTCAATGGCTTCAGGGCGGATCATGTAATAAGGCGCTTTGATTTCCATGTTGCTATAATCTATAGATTCCGGCTCCAGACCTTTTAAAGTCCACATTTTGTAAATAGAAGCCTGCAGTTTCTTTGCGGTCTCCATGTCATCGTCCAAGCATAGAATGGCACCATAAAAACAATCCAGGGCACCAAAAATGGTAGCGGTTCTTTTTCCAGAATCCATATCTGCATAACCATACCAGAACCCGCTTGGAGCCTGATCACCGAGGTGTTTAGCGATTCCTGCCTTACTTACATCCCACATGTTTTTCAAATCTTTGTCTCCAAAAAGCAGCCAGCCTTTTAGCAAGTACTCATAATAGGCGTCAATGCGACCGCTGATATGGGCACTTTTGTCCAGCCATTCTCCAGTCTCCACGCTAATCTCAGTACCTACCAGGTCTGTTTTTCCCCTGCGATCGTAAAGGGCTACAACACCTCTTTTACATTTCTCATAATAGATGGGATTGTTTGTCAGCTTGCTCAGCATGCCATACTCCAATAACATAGATCCGATTTCGCATGGATTTGTGGTGGCACCGCTGACCTTTCCTGTACGCAGGTTTACCAGACGATAAGGCATTCCCGTAGGAGATTCAAAAACGGGTAACATTCTTTTGCCCAGATCTTCCGCCAGACTAAGAAAGCGTGGGTCCCCATCCAGTTGATAGGCGGATAGGAGCCCGCCCATGATCCGGATCGCAATTTCAAATTGCTGAATCTCCATATCTTTATCGAAATTAAGCTTGCTGAAGATGAGCGCTTTCGCTTCTGCCATTTCCTTTTTAAGGCCCATCACGTGCATGGTGCTAAAAGCATCTACTGGGGTCATGAGTAAGGTTTCCGAGTACCAATTGTGCCCTTTTTTAGCGATTGGGTTAACGGCATCCATTCCTTTGGCATAGTCCATATAAGCTTTCCATCCCTTTTTAAAGGCTGTTTTTACGCGCCCCGCATATATTTTTTTCTCATTTGCTGCCGGATCTTTTTTCTGGGCATTGCAAATGCCAAAAGTAAAGCAGAAGAGGAGGATTAAGCTGATTTTGTATTTCATAGTGTGTTTGTTAGTGTTTATAAAATGGGTATTAGCGATCATTTAAGTAAAGGATTTATTTGTACTTCTCTAGCGGGAATCGGGAATTTTAAATTCTCTTCTTTAAATACGGCTCCGCCAGGCATGACATGGCCAACTGCTTCGCTAAAAGTTCCGGTTACGGGATCAAAGATTTTTCTGGTTCTCACGATGTCAAACCATATTTTGCCTTCTGCACATAATTCCCAGTACCTTTCCTTCCAGACTTCCGTCCTAAAGTCGTTTTTACTCATGCCGCTGAGTGGTGTTAATCCCGCACGCTTCCTGATGCTATTTAAGGCATCATAAGCGACTGCATCTGCTGTGCCCTCAGCTTCATTCTGTGCTTCTGCATAGGTTAATAACACGTCGGCGTAACGGATCATCGGGAAGTTTTTGGCAGAGTTTGGAGCTGTGCTAATGATTCCTGGGTCAAAGAACTTATAAATAGCCCAGGGGAAATTGTACTCATTGCCTTTTACAATAATGCGGTTAAAGAAAAATCCCATATTGTGCATGCCCCTTAGGTCGTCAGTATGGTATGATTTAAGGAAATTAGCAGTTGGGTAAAAGCCGCCAAACTGCAATGCATTTACAAATTTCACTTCTTTTGGAAGAAAATAAACCGGCAAAGAACTGTTGGCATTATTTATCGCATAGTTGGCCATCCAGATGTGCTCCTCTTTATTGTCGAAGGCTGGGTTATTCAGTTTATTAAACCAGGTTAAATTGGCATCGCTTTGAAACAGTCTGTGCTGCTGACTGCTGATGACTTCCCCTGCTTTTGCTTTTGCCAGGGCATACTTGTCGGTTTGTTTTAGAGCACCTGCCATACTTAGGTATACTTTGGCTAATAACGACTTCGCAGCGGCAACAGACACCCTGCCATTTCCTTCTGTGCGAGGATTTAGCGGCTGAGCTTCTGCAAATTGAAGATCTGGCACGATTACTTTTTCATAAATATCTTTTACAGCAGTTTTCGCAATATTGGCCTCAGATGGTTTTGAAGTAGGGCTGATCTTCATAGGGACATCTCCATAGATGTTGACCAGGGTGTAGTAATAATAAGCCCTTAGAAATCTGGCTTCCCCAATTAATCTATTTTTGATCTCCTCATTCATGGCAATTGCCGGGATATTTGCAATGGAAAGGTTTGCCGCTTCAATGCCTTTATAGCTTTGTTCCCACCATACCAGGAAATCTGGATTGGAAGCATCATACTTCAGGTTCATGTAATCCTGCCCGTATTGCCATTGTGCTTTACTGTCATAAATCCCGGTCACCAGTTCCAGCATGGAATAAGGTACGTCATCATATCCAAGCTTATTAAATGGTTGTTTGAGGTAGTTGTAAATTCCAGCTACTGCTGCTTGTGCATCACCTTCGGTTTTAAAATACTGCTGGGTAATGATGGTTGATCTTGCATCTTCCAGCAATTGGTTCTTGCAGGATCCGGCTGTCGTCCCAATTGCGACTAGTGCCAATAGGTATATTTTTACTATTTTTTTCATGTCTGTGCTACTTAAAATGTAAGATTGAGGCCTAAAATATAGCTGCGTGCATTCGGGTATCCGAAGTAATCTACCCCCTGGCTAAAAGTGCTGCCTGCGGAAACACTGGACAATTCAGGGTCATAGGCTCTATATTTGGTGATCAGGAAGAAGTTCTGCGCATTGGCGAATATCTTCAATGATCTGATTTTTATTTTGCTGAGCGTCAGTTCGGGAAAAGTATAACCCAGCGTAATGTTTTTACCACGGATGAAAGAACCGTCTTCTACAAAATGACTGTCGATATATCCGGAAGGATAATCACTATACATCGCGTCTGCCTGCGTTCGGATAGCCGGAACCATGGTGTTTTGGTGCTGAGGTGTCCAGGCGTCATCGATCAGGCTGGCATAACTGCTCAGATAATACTGCCTGTCTTCGAGTTCGAAGCTGGAAGCATTCACCTGCTGGTTACCTCTTCTCATTTGGATGGTAGCAGTCAGGTCAAATTGCTTGTAACGCAGCCCTAAATTGAAGTAAAGCTCATATTTAGGAAAGATATTGCCGAGTATGGTGACATCATTCTGGTCGTACACGTAATCTTTGTTTACATCTTCTCTTTTGATATCACCAGGTTTTCTATTGTATCTGGCGGCTTCTGCGGCTTCGTCAGTACCCCATGTTCCTAATCGTTTATAACCAATCAGGTCACCTACAGCTCCACCAACTCTTAGCACATTGTAAACCAGGCCTCCAGGTACTCTACCTGGTAAGATATCTGCATTTGTTTGTCCCAATGCCAGGATTTTGTTTCTATTCTGACTAAAAGCAACACCCAGATTAGCAGAGAAGTCTTTGCTTTCCACGATCGTGCCATTCACAGAAATTTCTACTCCACGATTCCTGACACTTCCTATGTTTTCCGTTACACTGCCATATCCGGAAACGAATGATACCGAATTGTCCAAAAGCAGGTTGGTTGTTTTTTTAGCATAGACATCTGCAGTAAGGGCCAGTCGGTTATTAAACATGGTTAGGTCCGCTCCGGTGTTGAGTTGTGCGGTGCGTTCCCATTTTAAGTCGGGGTTGGAAATGTTACCCATAGTGGTCCCCACATTACGGATGCCATTGAGGTAAACCAGCGTGTTGTTGCTCAAGGTTCCCAATGATAAATAAGGAGCAATTCCCGAGTTACCAGTGATCCCATAACTTCCTCTTAATTTTAAGGACGAAATGGCTTTAGATGATTTAAGGAAATCTTCTTCTGAAACATTCCAGCCAAGCGCTACCGATGGAAAGAAGGCGTATTTATTTCCGCTTCCAAATTTAGATGAGCCATCTGCCCGTCCGGTTAGGGTAATCAGGTATTTATCCATCAGGCTATAATTTACACGGGTGTAAAAGGAGTTCATCCGCTGACTGGAGTAATTGGAGCCGGGTGTTCCTGGAACAGAGCCCGCAGATAGGTTGTAATATTTAAAGATATCGGTTGAGAAACCTGTTGAACCTGCATTAAAGCCTTCGCTGGTTGATCCTGTCCAGCTGCTTCCCAATACGGCATTGATGCGGTGTACATCTAGTTTTTTCGTATAGGTCAGGAAGTTTTCCGACTGCCAGTAAAGTGTTCTGGAGTAATCGATTGAAGCTCTTCCGCCAACATCTTTACCAATGTCCAGCAGCTCTTTTGAGGCATAGAACTGGTTGTTGCTATCGAAAAACTGTGCACCAAAAGTAGTTTTAAATTCGAGGTCTTTTGTAAGGCTAAACCTGGCATTCAGGTTCCCGAGGAATTGATGCTCCGTTCTATTGTAAACAAGGTCTTTTAATAATTGAACAGGATTGTTGGCGGTATAAATGCCAGTCTTATAAAAGCCAAGAAAGTCATTGTTACTGTTGTAATTATAGCCAAATCCAAAATCTTCCATGGTGCTGTATCTGCCATCCGGGAATTTTACAGGGGCGATAGGGATCATGCCGGCAAGAAGACGGGTAGCAGTCATGGATCCTACACTATAGTCATCCGCCTGGTTTTTTTTGTTGTAGTTATAAGCCAGACTTCCACCGATAGCCAGCCAAGGTTTCAGGTTGATGTCTGTGGTATAACGAATGGTGTGCTTTTTATAAAAAGACTCTTTTAAAATCCCATTGTCATTTATCAAACCAAGATATAGGCCCTGTTTTGATTTCTCTGTCCCGCCAGTAATGGAAAGATAAGTGTTGTTGGATACGGCATGGCGACTAGATTCCTTTTGCCAGTCGGTATCATAAATAGGAGATCCATCTGCTTTAAAGAGCTCAGGGTATAAAGTGCTCAGCTGATTGGTGGGGAAATTCCCTCTTTTAGGATCATATTCCCAGGAACGTTTTTGATATTCCATGTATTGCGCTGCGTTTAACATTTTAAGTGGGCGCGCCATGGTGCCCACACCAACATTACTGCTCAATGAAACCGTAAACTCACCTGCTTTTGCACGTTTTGTGGTAACGATGATGACACCATTTGAAGCTTGAGAACCATAAATCGCAGTTGCGGAAGCATCTTTTAAAACGTCGATCGACTCAATATCAGCAGGGTTGATGGATTGAAAATCTGCACCAATAATCCCGTCCACTACAAACAATGGTGAATTAGAGGCATTAATGGAATTGATTCCCCTGATGGTGGCGCTGAAACCACCGCCTGGCCTGCCAGAGCCATTGCTGATGTTCAATCCCGGCACTCTTGAACCGAGTGCGGCCAAAGGATTGGAAACCGGCATTGCGGCCAGGTCGCTGCCCTTAATCGTGGAAACGGAACCGGTCAGGTCTTTCTTTCGGATAGTTCCATAACCGACTACTACGACTTCATTAAGTCCTTGTTTTGTCTCATTTAAGGTGATTTTTAGTGGCCCCTGGACATCAGCTGTATGCTCCAGGGCTTCATAGCCGATATAAGAAAATACCAAGATGGCATCTTTGCCAGGTACCTGGAGTTCAAAAGCACCATTGCCGTCGGTGGTGGTACCAGTTTTTGTCCCCTTCAGGTAAACACTAACGCCGGTAAGCGGTAGTTGCTCTTTGTCGACTACAGTACCCTTCACCTTAAAGGGTTGCCGGGCAATCGCATTAAAAGAAAGCAGCACACCTGCAAACAGGCAGAAGAGCAGCATGATTTTTTTTAATTTCATAATAATTTCTGGTTAATAATTGGTTAGGTGATCAGCAATGAAATCCCTGCACCTGTAAAAGGCGTGCTGGTACTTGCTTGATTTTATTAGGAATCAGGCAGGCAATCACTGCGGAAATGGTGAATTGAATGGTTTATCCTCTAGGTCAGTTTGTCATTGCTTTCTGGTCATAAGGCCTACATAAAAAGGCTGGAAGATCACTGTTCCGGTCTACAGTAATATTCAGTTCTTTCTATTCGTTTGCTGGTTTATTTTGGTGATATCCTTTAACAAATATAAACCGTCATTTTAATATAAAAACGACAGAAGTTTAGCTATAACCTTACATTATTTATGTTATAACGACTCAGGCAATAATTTGAGTGGTTTTGCGGTAGACCGATGGAGGTTGGTGATAGGTGTCTTTAAAGATGTTGTAAAAGTGCCCTAGATTAGTAATGCCGCAATCCATACAGATGGTCTTTATGGGAACATTGGTAATAGAAAGCTGCTGTGCTGCATAGTTCATTCTCAGTTCGTTTACCAGGGCAGAGAGCGTTTTGTTGAACACTCTTTTCACGGTCCTATTGACATGGTCAATATTCTTCTCACATAAACGGGCAAAACCATTTGGGCCTGTCTTGAACAACTCCGGTGAGGAGAACTCCTGAAGTCCCTTATTCAGCCATGCTGGAATAGATTCATTCTCTACTTTCACCTTGTCATAAAGACTGATGAAGCGGAAAATACTCAGCAATATGCTGTCAATATAAAGGTGTGTTTTCTGGCATTTCCAATAGTTTTCTGCCCGTTTAGAAATCTGGTTTATGGTGTTGAGGTCCATGAGTTTATGAAAGGGCAGGGCATCCTTAGTCCAGAAATAGGAATTGCTGTCTGGAAAATACCGGCTTCTTAAATGCTCCATTGTTTCCAAAGGAAAGGCCAGGTTCATAATCGTAATGCCATTCTTATCGGAGGTAAAAGTATGCTGATCCTGAGGACGGATCATCACCAGGTGCCCGGGAAGAAGGTTGATTTTATGACCATTCACCAAATGCTGCCCAGTACCTTTTTCTACCCAAAATATTTCAGCATAATCATGATCATGCAAAGAAAGGTCATTGCGGGAATGAATGGTGGTACGGGCGATATGAAACTTATCATTTTCCTGAATGAAATTTTCTAATAGGAACCTTTGGGTTTTCATAAGCATGTTGATTTTATGTGTTGCTGATCTTCAAAGATAACAGGATTCCTGTATTCGGTTTTACAGATAAATTAGTGGATTATTTCCTTTATTTTCCCCTCTGCAATGGTAGATTTTATGCTTTTCATTATCTGGGTGCTCCGGATTGAGGATCAGGTCAGTACTGAAGTAGCGCATGGTATAGCCAGTTCTTCTCGTGGTACTGGTATTGGCATTGGCCCCATGTATAATGCGGGAATCATGCAAAGAATAATTGCCCTGGTTTAATTCAAACCAGACTACATTGCTTTCATCCAGCTGATTTGAATCTTTAATCTGAATGGTGAAAATCTTATGATCAGTATCGATCTGCTCATATTCTGAAGTCTGGTTTTTATGAGTACCAGGGAAAACACCCATGCATCCGTTTTCCTTAGTCGCTCGATCTATGGCGAGCCAAACCGTTACGATTCCGTCAAAACTGTTGAAACGGCCATCCCAGTAGGCACTGTCTTCATGCCAAGGTGTTTTATTTCCACTGCCAGGCTCTTTACAGATGAAATGACTGCTCCATAAGCCAATATTTGGACCGATCACCGCTTGTACGATATCGAGGACTTCATCTGCCATCAGGAATTCAAATAACCGCTCATCATGCATGTGAGGTACGTCCAGCTCATCAGGCTTTAAAGTCCCCCGACTGGCCAGGTGATCTTCAAAAATCTGGAATAGGCGATCAAATTTCTGTGGATTAAACATGGGCGCTTCAGGAAGCAGATAACCGTTTTCATGATAAAAAGTAGTCTCCTGCTGGCTCAAGTTATTGCTAGTTGTTTTCATATTTTAAGTGGTCTTGTAAATAGGTTTTCATTAATAAATTCAATTCCCATTGGGAGGCGATAGGTGCATTTGTGAAAGGCAGACTGTGCATATAGGGGCTGGGCCCAAACTCACAGGTAATGGTTAACCGTTCTTTTTGCTGACTGATGTGTGCTTTCAGAATGGCCATCCACCAGCTTAAATGCTGCTGCAGTTCCAAATGGTACTCTGGTGCAAAAGGGTGGGGAACCTGTGGGCCCTGAGCATAGCCCACTCTGGCATGGAGGTGACTGCAATGCTGAATGGCCCTGTCTAATGTAGCCTGCTGCTGTTCTAACAAAGATTCTGAAACGACGCACCAATGAGAAAAATCCGCAGTTAGTTTTAGTTCAGGGAAGGCCTCAAAGTAATCGCTGATCAGGGGGGCGCAGAAACTAAACCTGCCCCGGTGAATTTCATGTGAAACGGAGATACCTGCTGCTTTGGAAAGCTGATCTGCTGCAGTTAAGAATTTCAGGTTATCGGGGATGCTAAAATAGTCCCGCCCGGTATGGCAATTGACCATCACAGGTTCGATTGCAAGAATGCGCTCAAGTTTGCTCAGGTAGTCAGGCAGCATCTCATTTGCAGTAACACCAGCAGCGTAAGGATGCTGTGCGATCAGTTCCAGCTGAGCATCATCACATTGTTCTTTGATGGTTTTAATATCCATCGTATCGGGATTCAATGCGATTTCGACACCATGATACCCGTCATTTCTAGCCTTTTCAAGGAAGGACGTGATGGGCATCGGGCGCATGCCCCAATAGGGGCAGTAAAAAAGGAGTTTTGTCATGTTTTTCCAGTATGGCTCTACTATGTAAAAGTAGAACTTGATGCTGATGTTAAAACGACAGAGTATTACTGGTATAGGTGTTTTTATTATGCTATAGCGATGTTTTTTAGCAATGGCTGATTTCCTTACTCATATTTAAGTGCATCAATGGTATTGGCAGTTGCCGCTTTGTAAGATCTGATACTTACGGTGATCAAGGTGATGATCATAGAAATACACATGGCCAACACGAAAGGCCATACGCTCAGGTCTATCCGATAAGCAAAAGTCGACAACCATTTGGAAACAAATAGGTAGGCCAATGGCCAGGCCACCAGGTTTGCCAGAAAAACCATCACCAAAAATGATCCATTGAGCAGCTTCACCAATTCTAAAGTAGAAGCACCTAATACTTTTCTAATGGCCACCTCTTTAGTCCTTTGAGCAGCTACAAAAGAGATCAAACCAAATAAGCCAATGAAAGAAATAAAGATAATTACAGCGGCAAAGACCTTAAATAATACTCCCATTATCGCTTCACTTTCATAGTAGCTATTGATTCTTTCCTCCACAAAACTGGACTCGTAAATCCCTTGTGGGAAGCTCACATTCCATAAGGCTTCAATTTGCTGCATCGCAGGAACCATATTTTTACCCTCCAGCTTTATAGCTGCAAGCCAATATTGATTTTTATCTGAAGAAATGGCCAGGCCCGAAATGTTCTCTTTTAAAGATTTATCATTGTAATCTTTGACTACACCAAGGATAGGGATATTGACGTTTGACGTCCTAATCATTTTGCCAATGGCCTTTTGAGGGTTAGTAATCCCTACTTTTTTAAGAAAAGTTTCATTGACCACATAACCATTAGTTGTATCGCTTTTCTTAAAAATCTTGCCCGCAATAATTTTCAGGTCAAACAGCTTAAAATAATTTTCATCTGCTTTAGAGACCCTGACTTCAAAATCATGATTTTCCTGCCCATCGAAAATGAAGCTGCTTGAATTTACATCCTGGGAAAGTGGGGGAGACTGACAATAACTCAGCATCTGAACACCCGGGATTTGAAGGACCTTCTCTTTGAAAAGTTGGTGTCTGCTTTTACTCGTACTATCTCCCGGCATGCCAATCATGGCTACCGCAGTGGAGCTAAATCCCAATGGCTTTTGCTTCAGATATTCCATTTGACGAACGATCACCAAGGTGCCGATAATCAGTATGATGGTAATCGCAAACTGTACCACTACCAGGATTTTACGCATGCTTAGGCCACTGTTATTCAGTGCTACCTTATTTTTTATGGCCAGTGCCGGATTAAATCCAGAGATAATCATTGCGGGATAGAAACCTGCTAAAAAGCTAACAAACACCACCAACAAGGCCATAAATACAAAAATAACAGGATGACCAAACAGGCTGAATGTGATTTGATTTTTGAAAAGATTCTGCATTAATGGGATCGCCAGCTCCGCAAGGATGCAGGCAAATAATAAGGCGATGACCACTAAAACGACCGTCTCGGTTAAGAATTGTACCATCAGCTGTTTACGTTTACCACCCATTACTTTACGAACGCCCACTTCTTTAGAGCGGTTTACCGCCTGAGCAGTATTTAAATTGATAAAGTTGATGCAGGCGGTACAGATTAAAAATAAACCAATGATGGCCAGACCATAAATCTGATGTTTATTTATCGTCGAACTGGCGAAATTATCATAGAGTTCCGCAAAGTGAATCTCTCTTAAAGGCTGTAGTCTGTTGACCTGGTTACCAGAAACCTTTTTATCAGTGTAATGTATTTTGTTGAATTTGGCCAGCGTCTCTTTAAGGTCCTCAGCTTTTAAGCCCTCTTTAAGCAATACATAACTGCTGTAGCTTGAATTTATACAATCCCAGCAGGTACCATTTCTTTCCGAAAAACTTTTGTAGCTAATGACCAATTTTATGGGTAAACTGGTGTTTTGAGGCATATCCTGAAATACACCTGTCACCTTTAATTCTGTTTTAGTACCCATGGTGATGCTTTTGCCAATTGCATTTTCAATGCTGCCAAAATATTTTAAAGCATTCGCCTTAGATAAAGCGACGGTATTGGGTTCTTTTATGGCTTCTGAAGGTTTACCATATAACCAATCTATTTGAAGCACCTCAAAAAACTCTGGCTCAGCATAATAAACATCTTCCCGGGTTTTAATAACCTCTTTACCTTCTTTATCTTTGATACGTACTATGTTCCCTCCCTTGGCAATTGTACCTATCTTTTCTATGCCCGCAATTTCATTTCTGGCTGCCGCAGTGAAAGGTAAGGGCACACCAGAAGAGTAATCGTCAAAAGAATTGTATTTCCAATCGGTCACCACACGGTAAATGCGGTCCTCATTTTTAAAGCCTTCATCAAAACTCAGTT
This sequence comes from Pedobacter polysacchareus, assembly GCF_019802255.1. Classification (GTDB taxonomy): domain Bacteria; phylum Bacteroidota; class Bacteroidia; order Sphingobacteriales; family Sphingobacteriaceae; genus Pedobacter; species Pedobacter polysacchareus. Next base: position 26,747 of record NZ_JAHYSS010000009.1, read on the forward strand.
GGAAACGGATAAATATAAAAATCAGGATACAGCTTGCCATGCCAATGGAAAGACCAAGAATATTAATCAAGGTGTAGCTCTTGTTTTTCCAGAAGTTGCGCAAAGCGATTTTTAAATTGATCCTAAACATCATGCTGTTTTTCTTTTCCCCTTCGCTAAGGATATGCCAAAGCCTAAAATAGGGAATAACTAAGTGTTAAATCGCATTTAGAGATTTTAAACTGTTCGTTAATGCACAGCAGCTGATCGAAACTGCACAGCTTATTCTGGAATATTCCAGATAAAATTAATAGGAGAGAGTTATGTATTTCATACAGCCTCCCGTTTTGTTTTCCAATTAAAGTAGTAATTGATGATCAAATTGTAGGCTTAGGTGCTACAATTGTTCATTGTGATGTAGCCTGGCTTGGGCATGTGATTGTTGATGCTGGATATAGATTGGCCTAAGGAATTTATGGAGCATGTTTTTAATAAGAGTGGTTAAGTATTAAGGAAAACAGAAAATCCTGGAACCGGTAGATTCCAGGATTTCATTTACTTTATTTTTACATATTTAAAACCACAACCTTCTATACATGGTGGGCTCAGAATTAACGTGTCATTTTTTATCTTATAATAATAATTCCATACAGAAGTATCTTTTTTTACAAATGATAAACTAGTGCTGTCGGATTTAGTGTAGATTTTGAATGCTTTGTCACGACTCCACTCCAGTTTTCCATCCTTTTTGAAAAGAATATTTTCAATAGGAGCATTACTATCGACAGGTCGCCATTTTCCACTGCCATCACCTGGGTCTGCTAGTGTTTCAATAAGTTTCCAATTTCCAGAGAGTGCCGGATCAAGATTTGGCTTGTTAACCGATTTATCTTTGCTGCAGGAAATCACAAAGAATAAACACAGAATAGAGGTTAATTTAAATAAGGTTTTCATAATGTTTTGGTTTTTCTATAAAAACGTAATTTTTTGGAAAAACGCTACACTATAAAAAAATAAATTTATGATCATTCAATTCATTCCTATAGCTGCCTAATGACTTATTTTATAGCGTATAAAATTATAGAACCGTTTTTTCGCCGTGAGATGTTGGTTTGGAAAACCGACTCCACAAAAGGCTTTTTAAACTTGGATAGGTCTGTACAGGCGGGTTTAATTAGTCGGAGATAGCAATAACATAGCACAGGAAATCCAAGGTAATAAACAACAACCATCATCAATGGTACTATGCCCTCTGGTTTAACAGGATCTGTGTGGTATGTTTTTACCAATAGCTGCGAGCCAATTGTCTTTTCCTTCGAGAACAAAATCATGGAACAGAAATTATACCCCAGGTGAATTATTAATGGGAGTAGGATAGTGCTGGATTTTACAAATGCCAATGCCAGCAAATATCCCATGATACCGGTAGAAATAAATACCGTCAGCATTTTAAGAGGCTGGCCTATTATGCCATAGGAGAACCAATGAAAAATGCCGAAAGCGATTGCGGATATGGCAATGGCTTTATTGGTGCCGAGTTGCCTGATCAGCAGGTAAAACAATGCGCCGCGAAATAGGAGTTCTTCAAAGATGACCCCTTTAAGGACAAAAAAGGAACTTTTAAAAAAATCAATAATTGTATAATCCGGATTGAATTGATAAGGGTTTTCTACCAATAAAGAGATGCTGAGGTAAAGGAGGGATAGATAAAAAAGGGGGAAGGCAAATCCGAATCCCATTAAGCGGGCTTACTCATCATATTATTGACAGCTGCCTTTCTTTCTCAATCCAACGGCTTTCCTGAAACAAGTTTTGAACTGTTCTTATTTCTGGCCCTAATTGTGGCAACGAGTGGATTTATATTTTGGCGTATAAACACATACTAGTACCTTTAATTGTAGTAGTAAAAAAACAATGATGAAGAATTTGATAAAATGTTTATTGTGCTGTATTCTGATGTCAAATATAACTGATGTCAATGCACAAAATCCGCTGGTTAATAAAACGGTTAAGGACTCAGATATGCTGGTTCGTATTTCAGAGATCGAAGTTTTTCCCGAGTATTTGGAATCTTATAATGCCATATTAAAGGAGGAAGCTGCGGCTTCTGTAAAAATTGAACCTGGTGTTATCGGAATCTTTCCAATGTCTATAAAAGAACAACCTAACCAGGTTCGGATTGTTGAAATCTATGCCAATAGGCAAGCCTACCAGGCACACCTGGAAACAGTGCATTTCAAGCATTACAAGACAGCAACGTTAAAAATGGTGAAGTCGCTGAAACTAATGGATATGGATGCCCTGGATTCTAAAACTATGAAATTAATATTCAGTAAAATGAAGTAGCATTTTTAAAAGGAGTGTAGTCCTGGATGCGGCTACTAAAGTGATGCCATTGCTACAAAGCGCCTAAAGTTTATTCTGCCAATCTACTTAGGTGTAAAAATACCCTAGCAGATCGTTTTCTGATTAGGTTTAAATTATAAATTAACTACATGAAATATTTCTTTTTAATCTTGCTGGGCATGACTGTCCTCTCCTGTAAATCACAAACAAAAACAGATCTTTTAGCCTTAAAATTCGATGAGAGTATATCAGGTATTGCCCAGGCAGATCCGCAATTGAAAAAGGATCAGGATCCTAATCTTGGATTGAACGCGTTCAGGACAAATCAACCAGGTAATTATAATATTGGTGAAATTAAACTGAGTACTTATTCTTTTCCTACTGGGTACCCTGCAGATTATAACCAGCTGTATTTGTTTGTTGACAATAAGGATCAGGCCAGCTATTTAGGTTTTAAATACAACACTGTTCATCAGGAAGAAACAAAGGCCATCATCAACTATTTAAAGAAAACCTATCCAAAGTACGAAGAGAGAGCTACGCAGGGAAATGGCGAGTCGTTTTTCTGGGATTTACCAACGCTGAATGCATGGGTTTTTGTTGATCAGGGAATTTCAAAAGACAAGAATGCAAAGCAATTTCTGAGCACCAATTTTATCTATGTAAAAAGAGGTACACGAATGGAGAATAGCAAGGATAGTAAAGTGATCACTATTAAAGAATATGATAAAATGATGTATCCGGATGTCCTTAAATAATCCTGGCTTGGCTGCTTGTAATAAATCGATCGTCGCTACAAACCTTCTTCTGCATTGTGTTTTTAGCGCAGAGGAAGGTAAGTTTCTTTTAGAGGTTCATTTTTACGATGAATAATTACAGCAGCACAGTTTCCTTCTGCTGTGATTTCAAATGCAATACCTTGATGACTATCGTATAAATCGTAATTACGAGGAGAAGCATTAGACAGACTGACCTTTTTGAGGTCAAATTTATCTTTTAACAAAGATAAAGGGGAGGAAACGCCCAGACCATCTTCAGTGCGGTATGCTGGCGAATTGAGTCGGATTTGCCTGATTCTCGCAATAGGATTACTTCCTGTATCCCTTACCGTATAAATGGCAAAGGAAGTAGACCTGGGATCATGTTCTTTATACCAGAAAGCAACTGTTTTTTGCATGGCTGCATCGCTTGAATCAGGTTTTCCTAAGGTTTTCAAAGCCTCCGAGGCATCCTGTTCTATAGCGATATTCCCTGCTGAAACACCAGGTATGAGTAAGGAATCTCTATTCAGTTTACTTTGTGGAGTTTTTGTGGTATCGCTTTCGCTTACAGCTGTATTTTGGCTACTTTGGTTACATGCAGCCAATATGGTACATAGGAGTAGAGTCGGGTAAAATAATTGGTGCTTGAAAAATTTCATGGTATTTTGTTGTTGATCGGTAAACCAATAAACAGGCAACCACCAGCATTGTTTGATCATCAAGCCTAGTTCAGCTCAAGTAGAGATTTGAGTCTACAATAGGTTATATATGATTGGTTGTATATATCTTTACCACAGAGATGAAAAGCGAGTATATTAAAGAAGCCTTCGGAAATATTGATATTTATTTATTCGACCAATTGGCTAAAGGCACCTACGATGAGTGCAATGTCATTTTGGATGCCGGTTGTGGAACAGGCAGGAATTTGCTTTACTTTTTAAATAGTGGCGCAAAGGTTTTCGGGGTAGATCAAAATCCGGCAGCGATCTTGCAGCTCAGGAACCTTGCCAGTCAATTTCCTCAGATCAATCCAGAAGAAAACTTCAAAGTGACAGCAGTTGAACAGCTGCCCTTTGAACCAGAGCAGTTCGACCTGGTGATGAGTAGTGCTGTACTCCACTTTGCTGAAAACCTCAATCACTTTGAAGCGATGCTGAATTCCATGTGGCGCGTTTTAAAGCCTGGAGGTTATTTTTTCTGCCGGCTAGCATCAGATATAGGAATAGAGTCGTTGGTAAGGTTTATCGGAAACGGCAGGTACATACTTCCAGACGGATCAGAGCGCTTTCTGGTCAATCAGGAAATGTTGCTCAGACTCACCAAAAATCTTGGCGGGGAACTCCACGAACCCATAAAAACCACTAATGTCCAGAACCTGAGAAGCATGACGACCTGGTGTGTACGTAAAAAATGAAAACCTGATTTTCGACTTCAGTAAGGGTATGACGGGTGAATATCATTCTTGCTACCTTATAAAAGTCTTTCAATTTCGTTATTTAAATCTTCAATTAAAGTATTTGAATATCCATCCAGTGTAAATGCAATTTCGCCGCTTTGGTTTATGATAAATAATGCAGGTGAAGTATACACATGGTATAGTTTTTCTATCAGATTCCCTTCGTAAACGGTGGTCATGGTTAAGGCTCTATTCTTCATAAATAAGGCTAGCTTATCCTTTATTGGATCATCTTTTGTATTTACACTCACAAAAACCACTTTACTCTTGTCAAATTTATCATGAAGTTTTTGCAAGTCTATCATCTGCTTTTGGCAAGGTGCACAGGCCTTGTACCAGAAGTCAAGGATAACAATTTTGTTTTTAAGATCATTTAGTTTTAATGTTCCGCCAGTTAACAATGGCAATTCCCAATCAGGCGATATACTGCCTTTTTTGAGGAGTTCATCACTTTTAAGCTCAACTGTCTCATCAATTGTGATTTCCCTGTCATAGCCTGATAAGGATTCCTTATTGAATTGTTTGTCGTTAATAGTGGTATTAGGTTTAAAGTCCGAAATCCAGATTTCAAAAGTCTGGATTTCTTTTGCGCTTGCAATCGTATTTTCAATAATATGCTCCAGGCCAACAGGTATAAAACTGTTAACAGAGACATAATAGTTCGCAAAACTCCTGTTATTTTGACCAATGTATGGTGGTGCGCTTATCTTATAGCAAGATTGTCCTTTATAGCTGACCTTATTTGGGAATAAAGTCCATTTTTCTAGCTTTTGTTGTTTAGTAGTACGCTGAAATTCATAATTAATTGATTTAATAAGGGGAACAAATAAAGTGCCTTGTTTTAATTGTTTAATTTTCTGAGGATTGTTCACTAGAGGGGCTATTTCGAGCTTCCTATCCCATGGTATTAATACGAGCAATTCGCTGCCGTTATAAAGCTGCTGAACGCCTGAACTGCCTAATGATGAGATCTTGTAGCCAATTATTGTATCTAAAGGATTTGACTTAAAATAATAATCGTAGGACTCGAATCTCTTACTACTATCTTCTCCCACTGACACTTTTGTATAATTGTCATTTAGTTTGAGATGGCCACTTTTTATTTGTTGGGTAGCATCATCAACCTTCTTGAATAGTGTAGGCAAATCAATTGTTTGTGATTTTGCATATAGACAAATCACCTGGAATAGAATGGTAAGAATTAGATTTTTCATTAAAAGAGCGCTTGATATGAGATTTGAGAGGTGTATGATTTGAAGGCTTAATATACCTCTTTTTTAAATGTTGACTGAATTTATGTCTATTTGATTCGTGGATCTTCAACCTGTGAGTTGTTTAGATAGAAAAATGGTATGTGATTCAAGTTGTTCATTAACTGTGAAATGAGGTTTGTTCGGTGAGTACCTAAAAATACCTTTAACCTTATATTTGAATTTGTACTTTATTTGGCTTTGGTTTTAAATTGGATAGACCATGGCAAATTGATCCCACTTCGGCAATTTTGTAATAACCCCAATTGCTATTAATGGTAAGTTGATTAGATCTTGTTTTGAAAATGGCGAAGTAGGGACAGTCAAATTGGTTTCTCCAGTGTGGTTACTAAATTAAATCAGCCTAAAACTTACTTTAGTAAAGCCATATCTTTTCCCACTTTAAAAAAGTAAAACAAATTTAACTTTGCTACTAAAAAAGGATTGGTTGAACATCAAAGCAAGATAGTCTGCTTTGGAAAATCAAATTGTTCTCCGTCAATGGTGGCTCTTTGTTCCAGACAATCGTGAAATATTTATTGGTGCCGTCTCTGCCATAAAAAAACGATCAAAATTTAGCGGTTCGTTTCTGCAAAATCGCACAAAGTACCGAGTATGACGCTCAGAATTTCACCTTTAGGGGTCAAAGAATATTGAGTTCTTGCTGTTGAATTCAGTATATTAATTTTAGTAATCAGGCCATGCTGGTGGAGCAGTTTAAGCCGGACAGCTAAAATGTTGTCACTAATGTGCTCAAGATCTTCTTTTAAGCAACCGAAATGATGGTTGCCCTCCTCGATACTGAATAGTACCTCAGTCATCCATCTTTTACTCAACATATGGATCAGTTCATTAAGTGCACATTTCTCTTCTAAAAAAGATTGGTTATGGAAGTTAGTAGAGCTTTCTTTTCGTTCAGCAGTCATTGTAGCAGTAAATTGATCCACCCTAAGTTAGCTATCTTTTGGATGAATCAATTGTAACATTCTGGCTTACTTTATCAGCCTCAGTTCATTTACATATTTGGTAATCAGATCTATTTCTTCCTGGTTGAGTTGAATGTCGGCTGCCTCTGCATTTTCCAGTGCCTGTTTTGAATTTCTTGCTCCGACAAGAGCAATGGTAATGCCTGGTTGCAGCACTGTCCATTTAAGAACGAGCTGGCTTAGGGTGATGTTCCTTTTATCGGCGATTGGGGAGATCCGGGCAAGGAAATCATTCACCTTTTGTAGGTTTTCGTCCTTATAAAAGTGAATCCCTGACCGGTGGTCACCTGCAGTGAATTTATAGCCAGGCTTCATTTTTCCGGTCAGAAGGCCTCTTTCCAACGGGCTGTAGGCAAGTATTGATTTACCATGTTCCATGGAATAAGGGATAGTTTCCATTTCAATCTCGCGCTTGACCATGCTGTAGGGAACCTGATTGGAAACAAGGTTAACGTATTTTTCCGCTTCGTGCATATGCTGAGCACTGTAATTACATACGCCTGCGTACCGAACTTTTCCCTGTTCGATCAGCCGACTGACGGCTTCCATACTCTCCTGTATAGGAGTAATGATGTCCGGCCAGTGGATCTGGTAGAGGTCTATGTAATCGGTACCAAGCCTTTTCAGGCTGTCTTCACATTCCTTGATGATACTTTCTTTACCAGCATATTTATAGATGTCAATCGCTTTACCGCTGTTGTCTTTACTGTGCATGGCCAGCTCTCCTTTAACCAGATTCCAGCGCATACCAAATTTGGTCAGTATCTGTACCTTGTCCCGGGAAATGTATTTGATCGCTTCTCCGACAATCTCCTCACTCAGGCCTTGTCCGTAAATCGGTGCGGTGTCGATCGAGGTCACCCCCGCATCAAAAGATTCTTTAATGGCATCTATCGCTTCACCTCTTTCGGTGCCTCCCCACATCCATCCTCCTGCGGCCCAGGCACCAAAAGTGATCACTGATAATTTAAGATCGCTGTCACCTAATTTTCTATATTCCATCGTATTTCATATTATTGTTTTATCTCAGCGCTTGGCAATTGTGTATTTCGTTTGCAAATTAACATGAAATTCGCGTTGAACCCTGCAACTCATAAAATTGTGAGTAACTCATTGAGCAAGGTATTTGTTAGCTTTAATCTCTATTTACACACAAATCAAATATTAAACTACATGTCAAAGAAAGTATTACTGTTATTTTCGCTGCTGTTTGTTGTTCTGGTACCACAGATGTCAAAGGCAGCCGCAAAGCTTGATTTCTACCAGATCAAAATCTATCATCTAAAGACTGCTGAACAGGAGAGCCGGGTCGACCAGTTTTTAAAGGATGCCTATCTTCCAGCTTTGCACAGGGCTGGGATTTCCAGTGTAGGTGTATTCAAGCCCATTGTTGAAGCCGGTAAGGTAGCTGAAGAGAAGTTGATCTATGTGCTGATCCCTTTTACTTCCCGGGATGAGTTTTTTAAACTGGATTCGAAACTAAGCAAAGACCAAAAGTTCCATTCGGATGGTGCAGCGTACCTGGATGCCAAATACAATGAGCCTCCGTACAGCAGAATGGAGACGATTTTGCTGAATGCATTTGAAAAGAACCCGAGGTTCGGTCTTCCAAATCTAAGCGGAGCAAAGAAGGATAGGGTTTATGAATTGAGAAGCTATGAGGGGCCAACAGAGAAAATATCAGCTAATAAAATCCGGATGTTTAATTCAGGAGATGAGGTTGGTTTGTTTAAACGATTGGGCTTTAATGCCGTGTTTTATGGACAGGTGGTGGCGGGTAGTTCAATGCCGAACCTGATGTACATGACCACGTTTGAAAACCGTGCTGACCGTAACAAGCACTGGGATGCGTTCGGAAAGGACGATTACTGGAGAAAGCTTTCTGCAATTCCCGAGTATCAGAATAACGTTTCCAAAGGAAATACTTGGTTTCTGTATCCTACTGATTATTCAGATATATAAATTATTGGTTAGAATGGCAATATAAGCTGCGCTGTCTTTGGCAGTGCGGCTATTGCAGGCATGATAGGCTATTTTAAAACGAATTGTTGGCAAACTCACCCTTTTCTGTGACTACCTGATTTCCCCAATCAGTAATTGTTTTTAAGACTGGTATAAATGTTTTTCCAAAATCCGTTAGACTGTAAACAACTTTAATAGGAGGTTTTTGGCCATATGCTTTCCTCAATACTAAGCCGTCCTTTTCTAGTTGTTTTAACTGTAAACTCAATGTCATTTCAGTAATATTTGGTATTTCTTTCCGAAGCTCGCTATACCGTTTTTCAGCATCTTTTAAATGATACAGAATTACCGCTTTCCATTTGCCGCCTATCAAATCCATCGCAAGACTTATCGTACACGGATAAGCTCTCCCTTTTAGTTTTACATAATCACCAATACATTCTGTTTTCATTCTGCATTTTTTAACCTATCTGTTTGGATAGTTATTGTAAATGTAACCTACTTAAAATAGTTTTACGCCCGTTTGCTGGACGGTGATAAAGCAAATGAAAGTCTCAATTTATTATTAAGTAAGTATACGCTGAACAATTTGTTTGATACTCATCCACCTTTTCAGATCGACGGTAATTTCGGTGGAACAGCTGGTATTGCAGAAATGCTTTTACAAAGTACCAATGGAACAATTCGCCTGTTGCCGGCCTTACCAGGCGCTATACCTGATGGTCAAATGAAAGGGCTTTGTGCCCGTGGTGGTTTTGAGTTAGAAATGGATTGGAAAAATGGAGAATTGATAAATGCCAAAATTTTGTCTAAGCTTGGCCATCCGCTAAGGATTAGTTACAAAGGTAAAACTGTAGAATTTAAAACCGATAAAGGTGGAAGGTATGCTTTGTTAAAAGATTTGGCTTTTGTGAAAAGCAATTGATGTGTACCCTTCCATAATCTCTAACCTGTCTGCTGACCAGAATGCAAATTACAAAAGCATCAAAGTTATTAGCCAGGATAAAATTTTTGATTTACTCACCGAATCACTCACCTACAGGATTGGAAATCGTGCAAAAATTGTAACCCTTTAAAATGCAAAAAGCCTGCTATCTTACGATTTGCAGGCTTTTAGTTGGTTTTGATGACCATTTAGCGGAGAGTGGGGGATTCGAACCCGCGGACCCTTTGACAAGTCAACAGTTTTCAAGACTGCCGCAATCGACCACTCTGCCAACTCTCCGGCGCAAAAGTACAAATCTTAACTGGTTTTCCAAATTTAGATTGAAATATTTTTAACTTTTTTCAAAAACCTTGATTTAACACCTGTAATGGCCTATTCGAAGGCTATTTTTATTTCTTCAACCTGAATTAAGAACCGAATTTCTACATGTTTTACCGGGCTAACCTTTCTATTTTGATCGCACTTCCCTCAAATCCGACTAAAAACCTAATCAAACTACCTGGAAAAACAAGTTCATTACCTGTCTTATTTGCCCCCTCATTATGTCGTTTTTGCACTAGTACAAATTCTACTTTCCGATATAACTTTGGATTAGTAAATTTAACTTAATCTCTAATGCCATGATAAACAAACTAATTAGTCAGAGGATTACTGCAAACTTATGGTTTGACAGAAATGCGGAAGAAGCGGTCAATTTCTACACCTCAATATTTAAAAACTCGAGCATCAAAGGAATGACTCATTATACAAAAGAAGGGTTTGAAGTACATCAAATGCCGGAAGGAACCGTGATGAACATTGTATTTGAACTTGATGGGCAAGAATTTCTAGCTTTAAACGGAGGCCCTATTTTCAAATTCAATGAAGCCGTTTCTTTTGCGGTCAACTGTTCCGATCAAGACGAAATCGACTATTACTGGAATAAACTTGCTGCAGGTGGAGATCCGAAGGCGCAAGTCTGCGGCTGGTTAAAAGATCAGTTTGGACTTTCCTGGCAAATTGTGCCAACGATTTTGTCAGAACTGCTCAAAGACAAAGATCAAAACAAAACCAGCAGGGTAATGGCGGCAATGATGCAAATGAAAAAGATCGACCTCAGTTTGCTGCAAAAAGCTTTTGCTCAGCCGTAAAAGCTTTCGCCAACTCATGAAAACAATAGAAAAATAATCAACCTAATTATAAACCAATAAACACAATTTTAAACCAATGAAAAGGAACAAAATAATCTTCTGGACGGCCACCATTCTTATTTTCTTATTTGAAGGAGTAATGCCAGCATTCACTTCTCAAACAGAAATGGCAAAAGAAGGCATCCGACATCTGGGCTATCCCGAATATTTCGGCATTGCGCTCACTGTTTTTAAAGTACTGGGTGCAATTATATTGATTGTCCCTAAAGCACCAAAGCGTGTCAAGGAATGGGCTTATGCAGGCTTTGGTTTTGATTTCATTTTCGCCTCAATCAGTCATTGGGCAGTGGATGGCTTCGGAATGGAGGCGATATTCCCTTGGATCGTTTTCGCGGTTCTGGCGGTATCTTATGTGTATTATCATAAACTTTCCGATGCGAATCCAATAGGATAAAATGCAGCTGTAAAAACCTCTTTAATGAACAATGCCCAACTGATGCTGGGCATTGTTTTATATTTTAAGAAATATTGCGCTTTATTAAAAGCCAGCAATGTTATTTCTTATTGTTCTCCAAATAAGTTTCTAGAATGCTTTTTAGATAAAGCTCAGGCTTAGGCATGATGATCACTGTACCAGGCTCTTTATCTTGAGAATGCTTGATGTAATTCGCTTTGATCTTTCCCCATTCTTTTGAATAAAGCTGGATAAAAGTATCTACAAATTGTTTATCAGTATAATCTTTTGGAAGCTTACTTAATACAACTTCAATTTTCTCTTCTTTTCTATGTAATACTGCCATGGTAATTTCTTGATATTTTCTACGGCAAAGCTATGAAACAAATCCGAGTTAAGGCTTATGATTCTTCAGGATATGTGCGGCAATAAGTATTTTTAAGATAAAATGGTTTTATTTGGATATAATTTTCCCATATCGGATTAAATTCGAATCCCGATCAATGTCATTGATAAAATAGAAGATGGCTTTTAGTGTTAGCCAGGCTTTCCTGGCAAGTGTTCCAGTTTGTTTTTGAGCACCTTATATTCTTTTTCCAGGTATTTAAAAGCCTTCGTTTCCAACGGCATGCCATAGTTTTCTTTCAATTGACCTAAATAACTGCTGGCCACCTGATCAAACCTCGTTTTTACCTGCTGATATTGCTGCTTTGCCTTCTTTTCTTCCTGATTTTCAGCGATACCATTCAAATTACCCAGGTAAACACTGTCGGACACCATGGCCCATCCGCTGAAATAAAGGAAATGTAAGGTTCTATTTGTTGGGTTAATTCTTTGGCAGATAGTGGAATAAAGCATTTTCCTTCAGACCTTCTGGCAATGTTCAGATACTGACGACCCTTTTCGATTTCCGGTAAGCAAATCATCAGAATCACACTGTCGTTGCCTGCTAATTCCTCTTCCTCTTGAGTATCCCAGCTGATTTCCAAACCATTTTCCACTTTAATGATTTTTAAACCTTGAGTTTCCGGCATGCTGCCCTGACTCGGCATCACCTTACTGTAATCGATCTGAATATTAGGATATTCGCCCTTTAAAGCATGTTTTTTATGGTAGGAAGTAGCCAGATTATGGGCATTATGAACGGTACCTCTGGCCTGTAAACCATAACCGAGCTTAATAAAATTACCCATGGTTCTGAGCAGTTTGGTAGTCACTGCCATTGCCAATAAGATTGAAGCACAAACATGCCGATTCAGCACTTAAGCTGAACACAGGTAGAATAGGGAAGAAGGTTAGAGGTAGCTTTAAGTAGGTAGCCTTAAATAGGTATTCAATCTAAGGAACAGGAAAACCGATCGCCGCAAGAAGCTCGAATGGTAAAAAGAAGCTCAGAATAGGTTTCGAAAGCGCGCGCGGGAATCTGGAATGAAAAGCAAATGCTAAAAATGGGAGCCGTTTAAATCAATAGCCTGGCTTTACTACTTGTTAGTTTTTGTTCCTGTTTTTTCAGGATGTAAAAATTTATCTGTTTCAGCCCTTAATTCGTCCAGCCGATGGTTGACTAGTTCGGTCTTTTTTTTAAGCTCAGCAGTATGTGCTGCAAGATTTTTGGTGATTTCGGCACTGCTTTGTGCAGCATCCTGTTTGTTTGATTGATCCATGACGATTGGAATTAATACTTAAATATACTAGAAAAATTAATCCTTGTTATTAAAAACAGGTTAAATTTTTCTACTTAAACCAAATAGGAGTGTACTCGTTTTTTTGCTTACATTTCTCCTTTTTTTAATGGTAATTTTTCATGTTTACCATCCGATTTTAAGTCGTCGATTTCTTTGTTTAAGAAATAAGATAAGCCCGTTCTAATCACTACAGTGCCCGCTAAAATCCCTAAATCCTGAAAAGAGGGATTAACGATGGTTTCTATAATGTCTGAAGCAATTAGAAACTCTAAGCCCAATAACAAATAATAGCCGACCTCAATTTTAATATGAACTGTTTTTTGTAAGGAGAACCCTTTACCCAATCGGTTTAACTCATTCTTTATAAAATGATAGAGTCCGATTACTGCACCGTAACAGATAATACCGATACTGACATAACTGATGATATGAGAGGTATAGATCAGTATATCATGCATAGCTGATTACAATGTATTAGAAAACGTAATGAATTAACCCCCTGTTTATTACAGGAAGTTACGAAACTTATATCAATTTTTTAAATCCTTTTTAATTTCTTTCCTCAATTTGTAATCCTGTGGAGATATGCCCATTATTTTGCTAAACATTCTAGAGAAATAATAAGGATCATCAATGCCTAATGCTGCAGCAATCTCTTTGATCCGAAGGGTCGTCAACTGGATATACTGACAAGCTTTTTGTACTTTTAATTGGTTGAAATATTTAATCGGTGCGAGTCCGGTTTGCTCTTTAAATATAGCTGAAAAATGAGATGGGGAAAGATTTACCGCATTGGCTATCGCTTCCAGCGTCAAGGTCGTATGGAGGTTTTTCTGCATATAATCTATCGAAATCTCTACCGGATTTAACACGTTTTTCCTGGAAGCATAACTGAATTTTTCTTCAAAAATGAAGGAAGAAAGAAAGTGCCAGAAACTCATACTCGCATAACAAAGGTTATCCATGCTATATCCTCTTTCCAGATTCAGGTAGATGTCGTCAAAAAGCTTGATCCTTGATTCATCATATTGAACGTTTCCCTGCAAACTCTTTTGCCGTTTCAACAATAAAGCAATTATAGAAGGTACTTGTTCTCCTTTAAAATGAGCCCAGTAAATTGTCCATGGCTGCTGTTCATTTGAGCAATAAGAATGCGCTTTTTCTGCCGGAATAACCAGGAAATTTCCAGTACTGATCAGGTAACTGCTTTCTTCGATACTTACCGCTCCTTTTCCACCCACGCAATAAAGGAGAATATATTGGTCAATGCCTTTACTGCGTTCCCGGTAATGGAACTTTGCTTTCGGGTAAAAGCCGATGTCTGTGAGCTGAATGCCCGCTAAAATTGGATGCTGACTGGCCGCTTTTTGAAGAATTCCCCTTGGGATTACAATGGATTTCTGGCCGTTAAACCCTTCTTTTTTCTTCATCACAGGACTTGGTTTGATCGTCATTTTTACACTGGCTTGAAGCCCTGAATTTATAAAGATAAACCATAAGATTGTCCATTATGTCAGGATTATTTTTTTTGACACACACATTCTTTACTTAACTTGCATTAAACCACAGCAAATGAATACCTTGAATTTTAACCATAAACTAACTGCAGTGTTTGTTTTCCTCCTATGGATGCAAACTCAGGCACAAGGGCAGTCGAGACTGTCCCCCTTGCCAGAAAAAATGAGCCCAAATATCATTCAAAACCATACTGAAAACAGCAGCTCAAATGTGCTGAAAAAGCAGGATAGAGGCAGTCAGCCCATCATTTCTCTGGATGGCAATTGGGAATTTAAACAAGGCAATAAACGAAGCAGCATTGCTGTTCCCGGCGAATGGGGCATGCAGGGCTTTGAAGTCAGTCCCGGAGAGAGTGTCACCTATAGTAAAAAAATAAATATCCCCGCAGATTGGCAGGGAATGCGTGTTAAAATTCGTTTTGATGGGGTAAGTTCACATGCTGTTTTGCGAATCAATCAGCAGAAAATAGCAGAACATGAAGGTAGTTTTGTTCCTTTTGAAGCGGACCTCAGCAGCCAGGTAAAACCAGGTGAAAATATACTGGAACTGGAAGTTTCAGCATTGACGATCAGTGATATTCTGGCTTGTACCTCCCAATATGCCGCGCATACCGTTGGTGGCATCCTGCGCAAAGTGACCCTGTTCGCGCTTCCGCAAATGAATATTGCTGACCTTAGGATAGAGACGGATTTCGATCCGCAGTATAAAAATGCTTTGCTCAAAATCAATGCTAAAATAGTCAATGAAGCTGCTATTGCTACAGCTGACGCTTTTTCATTACGTTATACTTTAACTGATCAGAAAGGAAAAACTGTTTTTCAAAAAACAACCGCATTAAATGCCCCTGCTCCCGGAAAAGACCTTCTTTCTAAACAAGAGTTTAAAGTGCTGCAGCCGCAGCATTGGAATTCCGATGTGCCTTACTTATATCGTCTGCATACAGAGTTGTTACGGGATGGAAAAACCATTCAGAAAAACCTGCAGCGTGTTGGTTTTCGGGAAATAGCCATCCGTGGAAATGAGCTGCTCCTGAATGGTAAACCGGTGAAATTGCGAGGGGTAAACCGACATAGTGTACATCCATTAACTGGAAGAAGTATCTCTAAAGATTTAGAATATCAGGATGCCAAACTGTTCATGGAAGCCAACTGTAATTTTATCAGAACTGCTCATTATCCACCTTCAGAAGAATTCCTGGAAGCCTGCGATGAATTGGGTCTTTTTGTAGAAAATGAATCTTCTTTAACCTGGATCAATCACCATGCTTCGCCGATCTGGAAAATATGGAATTATAAAGATGAAAAGTTCTTGCCAGTGATGATGAATGCGAATCTGGAAAAAATGCAGGCGGCGATCAACCATCCATCAGTCATCATCTGGTCGCTGGGCAATGAATCGAACTGGAGTCCTTTATGGCAAAAAGTGCAGGATGCGGTAAAAGCATTTGACCCAAGCCGACCTACTGCTTTTCATGACCAATGCTGGGGAGGATTTAACAATCTAGGGAGCAAGGCTGATATTGCCAATTATCATTATCCTGCAGTGAACGGACCTGCCGCAACAGACACCATGAGCCGGCCTACTTTATTCGGTGAGTATGCCCATCTGAGTACTTATAACCGCAGAGAATTATTGACAGACCCAGGCCTGCGCAGTGCTTATCAATTGCCGCTGGTCAGTATGTATGACTCGGTTTACCAGCATAAAGGTACCCTTGGAGCGGCGGTCTGGAGTGGAATCGACGATACTTTTCATCTTCCTGATGGCAGGATAGTAGGCTATGGGCCATGGGGGATGTTAGATGGCTGGAGAAGACCAAAACCGGAATATTGGGGAATGAGAAAAGCATATGCGCCCATCCTCGTTAAAAATCCCAGATCTCCGAAGATAAAAAACGGTAATTTGACATTATCAATTGAAAACCGCTACGATTTTATCCGCTTAAATCAGGTGGAAATCATTGCGCTAGTTGATGGGAAACGGGTAAAAATAAGTGGAGATCTGGCACCACGCAGTCAGGGGGAAATTAAGATTTCTGTTCAGGCAAACACAAAAGAGGTTTATATTTCATTTAAAGATCCTAGAGGTTTTGTACTCAATGAAGAGCGGATTTTGATCGCGCAGCAAGAAGTTCCGAATTTGCTTGCAGCATCAGACTTAAACGAACTCAAATCTATGCCAGATTTGAAAATGCATGAAAATGAAGCCGCTTATCGAATTCAGCATGGCTCACTGACTTTTCTTTTGAATAAAACGACCGGCATATTGACTTCAGTAGAAAACAAGGGAAAAAAAGTGCTTAAACAAGGACCAGTATTCTGTTATGTACCTATAAATAGTGAAGATGGAGGTAAACCTAATGTAGCTGGTGAAACGTATCAGAATGATATCTATCCGGTAAAAAATTATCCGCTATACACTTTATTTGTTAAAGAGCTATTGGTGAAAAGTACGGACAGCGGACTGGTCTTTACCATGCACACGACTTATACCAATGCCACTGGAAAGATCCGTTACCTCTTCAGAAAAGATGGAAAAGTGCAGCTGGACTACGAAATTCAAATGGACAAATCAGTGAAAACAGGACCTTATCAATATGGCATGCTATTTCAGCTCCCCAGCAGTTATGAAACCTTAAAATGGAAACGCAAAGGAGATTTTACGGTTTACGACGAACAGGATGTCAGTAGAAATGAAGGTACTGCGAGTTTAAATGCGAAGTGGTTTCCTGGAGTAGAAGCGTTTGGTAAAGCACCTTCAGGCGCCTGGAAAGATGATGCAAATGAAATGGGTTCCAATGATTTTCGTGCTACAAAAGCCCATATCTTACAGGCAGAATTACTGGATAAAACCGGTAATGGTTTACAAGTCAATTCCAATGCAAAACAATCGTCCAGAGCCTGGCTGCAGGATGGCAGCATTCAGTTTTTAGTGGCTGATTATAGCAATGGCGGATCTGAACCTTTTTATGCTTCTCCATTTGACCAGGGAAGAATAGATGGAACCAGTACCAAGCTAAAAGGCAGTTTACAGTTTGAATTAAAGTAGTCAATCGTAATATAGTCCATTAAAATAAAGGTTATATCCATTTAAGATTGCCCTGGCTTCGTTTAAGTTTGTGTCTGCTGAAGATCCAATTTGAAATCTAATCTGAATCGGAGCAATCGGCCTATAAAGCTGGCGCTCCCTGATGGGAATTGCCAGTAGACACAAAAATGAAAAGGAATGAAAATTAGATTTTTAGCATGGGTAGGAATGCTGCTTTTATTTGCCAATAAGAACTTCGCACAGGAAAAATTGTCGTTGGCAGGAACATGGAACTTTCAACTGGATGCAGCCAATATCGGTGAAAAAGACAAATGGTTTGATCAGGAGTTGAAAGCTACAATTGCACTTCCGGGAACCACAGATGAGGCAAAACAAGGGACAAAAACACAAGGTGCAGATTATGGGATTCTATCCAGAGCCTATAAATATATTGGGCCAGCATGGTACAGCAGGACCATCACCATCCCGGCAAACTGGAAAAACAAAGAGATTTCCCTATTCCTGGAAAGGGTAATGTGGGAGTCTAAAGTTTGGGTTGATGGTCGGTTAATGACTACACAGGACGGTTTGGGTGTTCCTCACCTACATACTTTGGGTAAACTCAGCCCTGGAAAACATAGGTTAACCATTCGCATCAACAACGATTTAATTCATAACATAGGAGATAAAGGCCATGCCTATACGGAATACACACAAAGTATCTGGAATGGGGCAGTGGGTAAGATTCAGTTACAGGCAGCAGCAAGTACGGCAATTGAAGATTTGCAGGTTTATCCGGATGCAGAAAAACGACAATTGCGGGTATTGATGACAATGAAAAATCCAGTTCGCATGAAGGTGAATTACCGCATCATTGACCTGCAGACAAACGAAACAGTTTTCAACAAGATGGAGGATTTGCTGGCAGATCAACCGCAAAGAAAGCAACCGCAAAGAAAGCAATTGCAGGGAAAGCAATCGCAGAGACCGCAATCGGAGAAACAAAAATCCGGAAAACAGGAACTAGAGCGAAAGGAGCAAAAGGATCTGGTTTTACAACTGGATTTCCCCATTAAATTGTGGGATGAGTTTACACCAAACCGCTACCGCATGGTGCTGAAACTTGAAAATAATAATGAAACAGCTGCGGATTTTGGTTTTAGAAGCATCGGACATAGCCAGTCGAAAGTATTGATCAATAATGCCCCGGTATTTATGCGCGGTAACCTGGATTGTGTGCATTTTCCATTAACCGGATACCCTTCCTGCGATGTCAAAGAATGGGAGCGGATCTTTAAAATTTATAAATCTTACGGCTTAAACCATGTGCGTTTTCACTCCTGGTGTCCACCAGAGGCAGCTTTTGAAGCGGCAGACAAGTTAGGGATTTACATTCAGGCAGAAGCGATCTGGATTGATTGGTGGATGACCGATCCGCCAAAAGATAGACCGGATATGCTGACCAAAGGATTGCCTCCCGGCTTAGGGAAAAATCCTTCTGCGGACAGTTATACCCAGGATGAGCTGGAGCGCATGCTCAAAGCGTATGGAAACCATCCTTCATTTACCATGATGTGCATCGGCAACGAGCTTGGAAATTCCGACTTCAATGTGATGGCCAAATGGATTGAAAAACTAAAGCTGAAAGACAATAGGAGATTATATGCGGTGTCTACCGCAAGAAAAATTATGCCAGTAGACGATTATTCTGCGACGCATAACATTCCAAATGTAGGTGGTACCTATGGCTTGCAAGGTGGAAGAAGCGATTATGACCTGGAAAAGAACTATTCGAAAAGTAACATCCCCATTTTCGCACATGAAGTAGGGCAATTTCCAGTCTATCCTTTATGGTCGGAGATAGACAAATATACCGGTGTTTTAAAAGCTAGAAATCTGGAAGTCTGCAGGGCATCAGCCATTGCTAACGGACTAGAACATAAGGATGCGGCCTTTCATCAGGCTAGTGGAGCGCTTCAAAAGATTTTGTATAAGAGCTTAATCGAAAACTTTTACCGTACGCCTTCCAGCGGAGGATTCCAGATGCTGAGCATGCAGGATTATCAAGGACAAGGGGAAGCTTTGGTGGGATGGCTCGATGCTTTTTATGACGACAAAGGAACCACGGATACCACTTATTTTAAGCAGTACAACAATGAAGTGGTACCTCTGGCAAGAATAAAGAAATTTGTATGGGAAAATACAGAAACTTTTAGCGCAGGGTTAGAAGTTGCAAATTATGGAAGAGGGGACCTGAATACGGAGATAGAATGGAAGGTGATTGCTGAAAATCAGCAAGTATTAGGCGAAGGGAAAATCCCTGCTTTATCCATCAAAAGAGGAACAGTAAAAAGTTTCGGAAATATAGAACTGGGATTGGGAAAAATCAGGGCAGCCACAAAAGCAAAGCTCATGATCAGTTTGCCTGGTACTAATTTCCGAAATGAATGGGACCTTTGGATTTACAGCGATTCATCAGTTAGTTCTTCAGATGCAGCAGGAAGATGGGCTGGAAAGGAAAACAAAGTTTCGAAAAGTAGCAAGGGTTTGAAAAACAACAATGTACTCGAAACCAATGTGCTGGATCAGAATGCATTGGACGCCCTAAAAAAAGGTAAAACGGTCCTGCTTTACGCTGCAAACTTAGGCAGTGCCGAGGTGTCCAGACCTTTGTTCTTTAGTCCTTTATTTTGGTCCAACGTTTTCTTCCCCGGACAGGAGAACACCACACTTGGTGCCTTAATTAATGATAAACATCCTGCATTTGCATGTTTCCCCACCGATTCATTTACAGATTGGCAATGGGAATCCATCAGCAAAGGAAGGTCCTTCAAAATGAAAGACTGGCCGGCAAATCTGGAGCCTATCGTGCAGCCGATCAGTGATTTCCACCTGAATGAAAAATTAGCAGCAATTTTTGAATGTAAAGTCGGAAAAGGAAAGCTGTTGGTTTGTGGCTATGATATCGATCCTCTGAAGCAGCAGGGAGCGAAACAAAATCCAGTAGCCAAACAATTAAGGTACAGTTTACTGAAATACATGGAGAGCTCCACTTTTGATCCTCAGGTGCTGATCGATCCCCTGCAATTAAAGAAAAGTTTTCCTTTCATTAAGGAGGCGGCATCAGGCGTTCCCGCAGAATTTTCAACAGCTTTATTGTATGTGAAAACTGGGGATCAGGCTCCGGTATTGAAACGCAATACCAGTTATAAAATGAGCGGCGAAGAAGGAATTTGGGAATGGGATGGAAAATCTGCCTGGTATGGAAAAAACCTGGAAATCACAATTAATCCACCTCAAGGTGTGATTGGGGAGCTATACTTACATTTCGAAGATTGGAATAATGAATCCAGATCTGCGAAAATATGGATGGATGGTCGGGAATTCATGACTGGTACGCTAGACAAAAAGGGAAAATGGATCAAGCTTTTTGTGATGCGGGAGGATACCAACGACGGAAAGCTAACTATCAAAATAGGAGCGATGGCGGGCAGTAATGCCATGATTTCTGAAATCGTGTTTGTGGAATAGAAGTAGTGTTTATGGAACATAAATAGTCATGTAGGCGGAACAGAGATCGTGTATTTACATAGTAGAGATAATGGGAATAAAAGTTCCGGAATAAATGGATTGTGGTACAGTAGTTGCTCCTTTAAAATTTTACAAATTAAGTTGTACTGTAACGGATATATAAGATTATGAGATTACCTATTGTACCATCCTTGTTGATCGCTGTGGCTTTATTAGGCCAGGGTTGTGTGAGTAATAAAAAGTTTGCAGACCTGCAGTCTAGTTATACGCAATTACAAGAGAAAAACCAGGGCGTGAATCAGGAGCTTGCCAGTTCAAACACTCGTGTAAAAAGTTTGGAAGAGCAGATCGCTACCCAGCAGGAAAATGTTAAAGCCTTACAAATCGCGTTGAATAAATGCTTGAACTCCAGCAGCCAAGGAAATACCAATATTTCTAAACTGGTAGATGAGATCAATGTAGCGAATAAATATATTCAGCATTTAGTAAACACTAAAAATACCAGTGATTCATTGAACCTGGTATTGACCACCAATCTGACCCGTTCATTGAGCAGGGAAGAAATGAGTGATGTAGATATTAAAGTACTAAAAGGTGTAGTTTACATCTCCTTGTCGGATCAAATGTTGTACAAGTCAGGAAGTTATGAAATTTCTGATCAGGCAGGCCAAACCTTAAGCAAAATTGCTAAAATCATTAAAGATTACCAGAATTATGATGTGTTGATTGAAGGAAATACGGATAATGTGCCTATTTCACAAGTCAACATTCGCAACAACTGGGATTTAAGTACTTTGAGAGCTTCTTCTGTAGTTCAATCTTTACAGAACAATTACGGTGTAATTCCTAAAAGATTAACCGCTGCAGGTAGAGGGGAATATAACCCGATTGCCAGCAACGATACTGAAGCTGGAAGAGCAAAAAACAGACGTACAGAAATTATCATTACCCCTAAACTGGATCAGTTTATGGAGCTGATTGGAAAAGCCCCGGAACAAGCAAAAGAATAGTTGATTACAAACAACACGTTAAACAAAACGCTCTGCTCATATCCATGTTCAGGGCGTTTTGTTTGGATCAATATATTAAGCATTTTCCAGATCTGCGATAATCAGCTTTTTCATGCCCATTACGGTCTGCATCACCCGCTGACCACGCTCCGGATCACTAATCAGTTTTCCGATTATTTTAGGAACGATCTGCCAGCTGATACCGTATTTATCGGTTAGCCAGCCACACATCACCTCAGATCCTCCATGAGCAGTCAGCTGATTCCAGTAATGGTCGATTTCTTCTTGTGTTTCACATTCAACTACTAAAGAGATCGCATCATTAAAACCGAACCCATGTTCCGCGGAACTGTCCATCGCCATAGCTACATAACCATTTAGTTTAAACTGTGCATGTTTCACAAAATCGGTGCGGTCGCCTTCTCCTTCTGCGTATTTCAAAACTCCTTCAATCTCGGAATTTGGGAATATGGAAGTGTAAAAACGGAGGGCAGTTTCTGCCTGACCGGCCTTATCTCCGGTAAACATTAACGTCGGACAGAATTTTTGGGAGGAATCTTGTTTTGCTGCAGTATACAATTGCCAGGAAATCCCGAACTTGTCTTGTATCCAGCCATATTTCGGACTCCATGGATAGCTGTCTAAGGCCATCATAATCTTTCCGCCATCTTGTAGATTATTCCAGTATTTTTCGGTTTCTTCCGCGCTTTCGCACATCACCATAAATGATATGGAAGGATTCGGATTGGAAGAAGGCCCTTCATTTAGCAGCAAGAACTTTTGTCCGCTCATTTGTATTTCTATTACATAAGGGTTGGAGACGCCGGTCTTACTTCCCCCATACGTCTGGGTATAAAATTCGGCAACCTCGCTGATCTTTCCCCTGATGGTTAAACAAGGATAAATGAAATTTTTCATATAGATTGAGCTTTAGGGTTTTATAAAAATAATTTATGGTTTTATCAGCTCTAAGTTACCGAATCTTCCAGCAGCAAGGGCAGGGGGGTAAAAGACATTTAAGGGGGGAGCTTGCGACAATAACTCTAGAGCATAACAGGTAGATTTACCTCTTTTAAGAATATAGGTATTTATGCCTGTAAATTTTATTGTTCAATTTGTCAACTTTAAATCATATAAACATCGTATTTAAGCGCTCTCTTAATCGTACGGTAATATCTTTATTGGTGATGGCTGTTGTTTTAAATAGAAGTCAATTTTGGTATTCCTGAGGTTTGCTCACTCATTTAAGATGTTTTGTAGGAAAACAACTTAATCTCCCAACATAATGGCTTATTTAAATTCACCACGACTCACCTTTTCGGGGAAGTTTCAGGCAGATCCTTCCACAGTCAACAATGACGTCGAACACTACGACAATGCAACATTCCTACCGAGTTATCAGGATTATGGCCCAAGCGGCACTAATGGCTGGTGGAACCCAGATGGGACCGGAAACTGGCGATTGCTGGATTGTGTAATCAACAGTGTCACCTACAAAGATGGAACCAGTACCACTGATCCGGCAGTAGATCCTATTATTGGAATGAGTGTCATGGATGCAAACACGCGTGTCGCAGGAAAAATTGTAGACCTGGATCCGCAGCAGCAATCTGTTTCACAGATCTGGGGCATGGTAGTTAGACTCGGACAAGCAGAGAATTTCTTTTTAAAAGGGGATTTCACACCCGTTGGTTTCAACGACATCTGGTGGAATAGGTCCATGGATCTGAAAGGCTCTCCGGGGGCCGCGGCAACGTACCAATCGGTACTGACCAACCTGAACTGGTCGATTGATGGGATCGATTCCCGTTACCTGAAAGAGTTGCAGGCGGAAAGTCCAGATCAGCTGTCCATGAAATTTAACGTAGACATCTTCAATCAAACAGTCACTGATGCACATTTTACCATCGGTAGATTGGTGGGCAGCATAGGTCCATCCAGCGCAGCAGAGCCCGATCATTTTACTTTGGGCAGGCAGTTTGTTCCCGATATGGTTTGTCAGAGTGGAATGTATTTACCGGAAACAGTAGGCAGTTATCCTTTATATATGGCCACCGCGCTAGTTAGAGAGGACACCAAACAAATTGTACTGGATTTGGGAAATTGTTTAAAAACCAAAACTAAAGAAGGACTGATGGCGGATGACAGCGACCTGAAACTGGCCTACAATAAAGGAAGTGGACAATACATCCTTCTGGGAGATCTTCCTTTCCATGCCCCTGGCTGGTACGAAACCAACGCCGGTCTGATCACGCTTCCTTTAACTGATGACCAGCTGGCAGCAGTATTGGAATACCCTTTAACTATCGTTACACAAAACAATATCGGAGGTATCAGCCCTTTATTAGCAGAAAAAGCGAGTTACCTCAGAGCCGATCAATTTGTCTTTAGAATGAATGATGGAGAAACTGATGAAATAAATTTTTATGCCACTTATTTAGGAAAACCATTGGCCGGTAAAACGGTGTTCTGCGAAATCCAGGACAGCCTGATGAACATCATGGGACAAGGGAATGGAACCCCGACAACGGCTACTCCGGCAATCCTTGCTTTTGATGCACAATTGAATACAGATGAGAACGGGAAAGCTGTGATGGGCATCGCCGCATCTGATCCGAAAAACCCAAGGGGATATATCGACGGACAAGTATATGCTTTATGGTATTACCTGGAAGGGGAAGAGAATACGCCTTTTTCTTTCACTGTTCCTGCCGATCCTAAAGCAGCCCCAATCGTATTGCCTGCCACACTTTCAGGTGTTGATCCTAATAATTTCATTAGTGTGCTGGTGTTCAATAGCCTGAGTCAGGAAGCCATTCAGAATCCGCAATGGGAGCAGGATGTGCAGCCGGTGATGCAGCAATATGCCAACCTTTATCCGCTCATGTCTAAAGGAATTTTCAACCTCGCCGACAAAACTGTGGTAGACAGTAATGCGAAGATTTTAAGGTTCGTGTTTGCCTTGCCAATTGATGATCCTAACCATATGCCAGTCACCAGAGACCTATCCAGGGATAAACAGCTCATGATCCTGAATTACCTGGATACGGTGATCGCAGAAACTGCCTTACAAGAAGGTGCCATTACTGAAAATGTTAATCAAAACAACGCCTAAACCCGAACCACATGCTTTTTCTTAAAGATATAAAACTGGATACGCTCGCCGACCTGAAGTCTGCCCTGCAAACCGCCATTATGCTGGAACATTCCACCATTCCTCCGTATTTAACCGCTGTGTTTACTTTGGTGAACACAGGTAATGATCAGATATCCAGTCTGATAGGATCGGTGGTAAAAGAAGAAATGCTGCATTTATCCATTGCCTGTAATATCTTAAATGCGATTAACGGCACACCCGTGTTGAATCAGCCAGGCTTTATTCCTACCTATCCCGGACCGCTTCCTGGAACCGTGGAAAGTGGCTTGATCGTACCCATTGCCAAGTTCTCTAAAGACCTGATCAAAAACGTGTTTATGGTGATCGAAGAGCCGGAAAATCCAATGCATATTCCAGTTAAAGCGATGAATGAAATGGCAGCGCCGCTGACGATCGGTATGTTCTACCAAAAAGTGAAAAACCTGATCACTATACTGGAAGCCGAAGCAAAATTACTGGGGAAAACCATTTTTACTGGTGACCCTGCCAAACAGATGACCAATGAAAAGTGGTTTCCACTGGAAGAATTGTTCCCGATTCTGGATAAAGATTCTGCTTTTAGGGGAATTGACCTGATTGTGGACCAGGGAGAAGGAACCTCGGAAGATCCTTTTATCAACCCAGGTGATCTTGGTGGAGATGATGTAACTACAGATCCAGCACATTATTACCGTTTCGAAGAGATCTTCTACGGAAAAACACTCGAAAAAGATCCTTCAGAACCATGCGGGTATTCGTACTCTGGTCCGGAGATTCCCTGCGATTTATCGAAAATCCCGAATATGTATGAAAACCCTAAAATGGCAGATTATCCATTGGATTCTGTAGCTTATAAAAACAGTAAATTCTTCAATTATACTTATACCAACCTGCTGAACAGTTTACATGAAACTTTTAATGGAGAGCCGGATAAAATCAATACCGCAATGGGCTTGATGTATTCATTAAGGCTGTATGCTGGTAAATTGCTGGCTTCAGAAGATCCTGCTCATCCAGGTTTTGTAGCCGGACCAAGTTATGAATATGTAACCAATGATAACCTGAGCCCTGACGAAAGACAGTTGCTGGCTGCAGATCGTAAAGTACACGCATAAACCATTCACAAATGTATGAACCAGCAGCAATGAATACGCAATTATTGTTAGCCGAATTCCTTCGGGAACAGCTGTCCGATGCAGAATTGAACTGGCTGCATATAAATGTTAAATCCTTGGAAGAGAATGAACTGCTCCGGCGGTTCATTCCATTATTCAGTTCGGTACCTAGATTTATTGCCCGCAGAAAGGCGGTATTTTCGACAGCCGTCCTGGCACTTTTTGAAGCGAGATACCCCGGCTTTTCAAATTCTGAATGGGATTTACAGGAGTTGTGCCGGATTTCGCTGATGCTGGAGCTGCCGGTCTCGAAAAACGAAGCGGCCTTGAAGGAGCTTTTTGAAACTGCAGCTATTAATGAGCTTCGGGTGCTTTATAAAGGTTTGTATTTCCTGGAAAATGCCGCAGATTTTACCGGAAGACTGGCGGAAGGCGTCCGTACCAATATGACGGATGTATTTGATGCGATTATAGTTCAAAACCCATTTGCTGCAAAGTATTTAGCCGAAGATGCCTGGAATCAGCTGGTCATGAAAGCCGTGTTTACCGGCAGACCTTTGTTCTCCATTTACGGACTGGATCAGCGTGCAAATGAAAAGCTGGCGAAAATCCTGCAGGGATACATTCGGGAACGCTGTTCCGCAGGAAGAACGGTTAGTCCGGAAGTATGGCGCGTGATCTATCCTTTTGTGACAGATGAAGTAGCCACAGAACTTAAAAGAATTTTAAACTAAAAAAGAAAGCTATGTATTTTATAGACCCACATATTCACATGGTCTCCAGAACAACGGACGACTATCAGGCGATGCGTGCAGCAGGAATTGTTGCCGTAATTGAGCCTGCTTTTTGGCTAGGTCAGCCAAGGACTTCTGTAGGCTCTTTCAAAGATTATTTCAGCTCATTGATTGGCTGGGAAAGGTTCCGCGCCTCACAGTTTGGCATTAAACATTATTGTACGATGGGCCTCAATTCCAAAGAAGCAAACAATGAAGCACTTGCCGAGCAGGTCATGGAAATATTGCCGCTTTTCGCAGGAAAAGAAGGTGTGGTGGCGATTGGCGAAATCGGTTATGACGACCAGACTCCTGCGGAAGATAAATACTTCCGGATGCAGCTGGAGATTGCCAAAGAATTCAACTTGCCGGTAATGGTGCATACGCCGCACCGCGATAAGATCAATGGCACCATTCGAAGCATTGATGTGATTGAAGAACATGGTATCCCGCCACATATGGTGGTGATCGACCATAACAATGAAGAAACCGTAAAACATGTGCTGGATAGAGGTTACTGGACGGCATTCACCATTTACCCGAACACAAAAATGGGAAATGAACGGATGGTGGAAATCGTGAAGCAATACGGATCGGAAAGAATTATTGTGGACAGTTCCGCAGATTGGGGCATCAGTGATCCTTTATCGGTTCCTAAAACCGCAGCCTTGATGCTGGAAAGGGGCGTGTCGAAAGCAGACGTGCATTTAACCTGTTATCAAAACGCATTGAGCGCTTACTCGCAAAGCGGTGCCATGAATGAAGCCGACTGGCAGCAGGAAATGACCGTGGAGCAGGCCGAACTTTTTGATGGCAGCGGCATTCTTAGAGGACAGGAAGCGCAGGTGATTTCTTATTCCAACATCATCACAAATTAGTCTTATGGAATGCAGGGAAGCTAAAGAAGGGCGCAAAGGCTATTATTATCTGACCCTGATGCGGCCCTCAAATTTGATGACCGCGCTGTCCGATATTCTCGG
Organism: Pedobacter polysacchareus; assembly: GCF_019802255.1. GTDB lineage: Bacteria > Bacteroidota > Bacteroidia > Sphingobacteriales > Sphingobacteriaceae > Pedobacter > Pedobacter polysacchareus. The sequence goes on from NZ_JAHYSS010000009.1 coordinate 54,792, forward strand.
AGGAATTGCCATATCCGGATTTTTTGGTCTGGCAGACTGGTCCTCGGAATCGCTCAGTTCCATCGCTTTGTTATTACTTTCCACCATCGGTCTTTACGGTGGTGGAATCGTTTTTAATGATGTGTTCGACTTGAAAGCAGACCAGGTGAGTCGCCCGGAAAGGGTGCTGCCAAGCGGAAAAGTAGGTTTCAGGGAGGCAGTTCAACTGGGTGCTTTCCTGCTACTGATCGGTATTGCTGCGGCAGCAATGGTATCCATGCTTAGTGGCCTGATCGCCCTTGGCATTGCCATACTCGCCTTGCTTTACAATAAGGTAGCGAAACACCATGCCTTTTTTGGCCCGCTGAATATGGGCCTTTGTCGAGGGGGTAATTTATTGCTCGGCATGAGCATCCTTCCTGACCACTTGTTTCAGAACGGCTACATCATCCTGGTACCAGTGATATTTGTCGCCGCCATTACCCTGACTGCCCAGAAAGAGGTGTCAGGGAATAATAAATCTGCCATTCTTTTGGCGATGTTCCTGGACATCATGGTGGTCGCGATGTTTTTCGCCATCAGTCAGTTCAGCGGATTGAACCTATGGATAGCGGCACCTTTTCTCCTCCTTTGGTATGGATTAAATTTCCTGGCAAAGTTCAAAGCTTACCAGCAGAATCGGCCAGATTGGATCAAACGCGCGGTTAAAACTGGGGTACTCTCCCTGATTTTACTGAATGCCTGTTACATCGCAGGATTTGCCAACTGGTTTTACGCCCTTCCGGTTTTGTTTCTATTGCCCATCTCCGTGTTACTGGCCAAGCGATTTGCCGTGACCTGAGCCTTAATTAAACCCTATGAATTATGTATAAAGCCCAAACCGTTCAGCAGCATTTTCAAGTGGATTACCAGTACCCTGTTATTTTTACGCGGAATATATTCTACCCAGGCAACCTGGAACTGATCCAGATCATCAAGCCTGGCTCCGCTAAAGCAGTGCTGGTGATCGAAAATACGCTCCTTATATCCAATCCTGAATTAGTTCAGGAAATCAATTATTATTTTAAACATCATAAGTTCAGCTGTCAGGTTCTGCTGATGGAAGGCGGGGAGGGCATCAAAAATAACCCTGCACGCATCGAGGAGGTCTTGACTTTCCTGGACACCCATCAGATTGACCGCCATTCCTACCTGATTGCAATAGGCGGTGGGGCATTGCTGGATGCAGTAGGTTATGCGGGGGCGATTGCACACCGCGGCATCCGCCTGATTCGTGTGCCGACCACGGTATTGTCACAGAACGATTCCGGTGTTGGTGTCAAAAACAGTGTGAATTATTTTGGCAAGAAAAATTTCTTAGGTACTTTTTCTCCGCCTTATGCGGTGATCAATGATTCGGTATTTCTGGAATCTCTGGATGGTAGAAACTGGCGTTCGGGCATTGCAGAAGCAGTAAAAGTTGCGCTGATCAAAGATGAGTTGTTTTTCGACTGGATTACGGAAAACATAGAAGAACTGAATAACCGCGATATGGGGGTGATGGAACAGCTGATTTTCCGCTGTGCCCAACTGCATGTTGCCCATATAGGCACTGCCGGCGATCCTTTTGAAAAAGGTTCTTCGAGGCCTTTGGATTTTGGACATTGGGCCGCGCATAAGCTGGAATACCTAACCGGTTATCAGCTACTGCATGGAGAAGCCGTGGCCATTGGGATTGCGCTGGATACGGTCTACTCCGGATTGTCTGGCAGGTTGAACAGCATTTCTGTATCCCGGGTGCTGCATTGCCTGAACGCATTGGGATTTGATATTTTTCATCCTTTGCTGCTGGCGGAGAATGGTCTGGAAATAAATGCAGCACTGTATCAGGGACTGGAAGAATTCAGAGAACACCTCGGCGGAGAGTTAACGATCATGTTATTGGCAGCGATCGGTAAAGGTGAAGAAGTGCATGAAATGCACCAGCATTTGCTTTCTGATGCTGCTCAGTACTTATTTAAGTTCCAATTCCAGGTACAGGAAGCACCTGTTTTAATCCCTCAAATGGTATGAAAATAAAAGACAATGCGCATTTAACGTACTGCACCAATATTCATTCCGGGGAATCCTGGAAAGAAGTATTTGCCAGTCTGCAAAAATATACGCTTCCTGTAAAAGCGAAAATCTCCCCATCTGCTCCCTTTGGCATCGGCTTGAGGTTATCCAATGAGAGCGCCCTGACTTTGCAGGAAGAGGGAACGATGGCCGCTTTTAAGCAATGGCTGCAAGAAAATGACCTGTATGTATTTACGATGAATGGTTTTCCTTATGGGAATTTCCATGGAAAAGCCGTAAAAGCCCAGGTACATGCGCCGGATTGGCTCAGCAGGGAAAGGGTAGATTATACGATTTTACTTTTCAACCTGCTGGCAGAATTGCTGCCGGAAGGCGTGACAGGCGGGATTTCTACTTCTCCGCTCTCTTATAAATACTGGCATGAGGGGGAAGCAGAAAGTGAAGCAGCGAAAAGGAAAAGCTGTGCCCAGCTGATGGAGGTGGTGGTTCACCTGGTACAGCTGCAGCAGATTTCCGGAAAGCAAATGCACCTGGATATAGAGCCCGAACCAGATGGCTTATTAGAGAACAGTGCGGACTATATTGATTTCTATGAATCCTATCTTTTGAAAGAAGGCTTGGCAATTTTAATGGAGAAACTGAACTGTACCGTGCTAGCAGCAGAAAATTATATCCGGGAACACCTGCAGCTTTGTTATGATGTTTGCCACTTTTCGGTAGAATTTGAATCGGCTGAAGCAGTGATCCGTGGAATGGAAGAAAAGGGGTTGAAGATTGGAAAGATGCAAATCAGCGCTGCACTCAAGTGCAGTGTATTTTCAAGAGACAGTCGGGCGGAAATGGTCAGGCAGCTCGCGCAATTCAATGAGCCGGTTTACCTACATCAGGCCGTATTGAAAAAGCAGACAGGGGAGTTGCTGAAGTTTCAGGACTTGAAACCTGGAATAGAGGCGATGAAAAATGGAGATTTCGCAGAACTGCGGACCCATTTTCATGTGCCTATATTTTTATCTTATTATCAGGGCTTATCCTCTACACAGGATGACATTCTGGAGGCCATGAATTTATGGACAGAAAAGCCATTCACCGGGCATCTGGAAGTAGAAACCTATACCTGGGACGTATTGCCGGCACAGCTGATGATGGACTTAAAGCAGGCCATACAAAGGGAGCTTTCCTGGGTACTGGCACTGATAGAAAGCAAAGCAGAAAAAGCGAAAGGAAATTTAATTAAAACAGTTACAGATGAAACAGGTCGCAGTTATTAATATTGTAGGGCTGAGCACTGCGCTGCTGCAGCACAAAGGACTTTTTTTAAGTAAATGGTTAGAAAAGAATGGCGGGATTCATACGGTTTCGCCGGTCTTTCCAGCGCTGACTTGTACGGTTCAAAGTACCTATCTGACTGGTAAATGGCCTTCCGAACATGGGATTGTGGGCAATGGCTGGTATTTCAAGGAGGAGGCAGAAGTTAAATTCTGGAAGCAGTCGAACCAATTGGTGCAGGCGCCGAAGATATGGGATCTGGCAAAGGAGCTCAATCCGGATTTTACCTGTGCGAATATGTTTTTGTGGTACAATATGTATTCCAACGCAGATTTCTCCGTGACGCCAAGGCCGCAGTACCGGGCAGACGGACAAAAGAAGCCGGATTGCTATAGTCAGCCAGCAAGTCTGAGGGACCGTTTACAGGAGCGCCTGGGTATCTTTCCATTGTTTGATTTCTGGGGCCCGAAGACTTCCATAAAATCGAGTAAATGGATTGCCGAAGCGACAAAACTGGTGCAGGAATGGCACAACCCAACCCTGACACTGGTTTACCTCCCGCACCTGGATTATTGCTGTCAGAAGTTTGATCCGGCAGCACCGGAAGTGTTAAAGGATTTAAAAGAAATCGATGAAGTCTGTAAAGATTTGATCTTGTTTTTTGAAGCAAAGGGGATCCAGCCGATCCTGCTTTCCGAATATGGAATTACTGCGGTGCATCAGCCGATTCACCTGAACAGAATCCTGAGAAATCAGGGCTATCTAGCCATCAGGGAGGAAAACGGATTGGAACTGCTGGATGCCGGAGTATCTGCTGCTTTTGCAGTCGCCGACCATCAGATTGCACATATTTATTTAAATGATCCTTCCCTAAAGGGAGCGGTGAAATCCTTGCTGGAACAGCTGCCAGGGGTTGAAAAGGTCCTGGATGAAGCAGGGAAAAAAGAATACCATATTGATCATGAGCGTGCTGGCGAACTGATCTGTATCGCCGATAAGGACAGTTGGTTTACTTATTATTACTGGCTGGACGATCAGAAAGCACCTGATTTTGCAAGGATGGTAGACATCCATAAAAAGCCCGGTTATGACCCAGCAGAAATGCTGCTCGATCCGCATAAACAGCTGATGATACCCAGGATTGTAGCTAAGCTGCTGAAGAAAAAACTGGGCTTCCGCACGGTCATGGATTTCATTGGCCTGGACGCCACTGTGGTTAAAGGTTCACATGGCAGGGTTGATGTTGCTGCGGCAGATCAACCGGTATTGATCGGTGCTGGCATCAAAGGGACAAATTTAAAAGGAACAGAAGTCTGTCCGATTATTTTAGAAGCCATTTTCGGTGTTACTGTAAAAGAAGATCAGGACTCAACTGCTGTTCTGGAGAACATTGTACTTATAAACTAAACAAGTTATAAAGGTTCAGTTGTCTTCAAAAGGTGTGTTCATAAATCAGCCTATAGAAATTAACACTTCAAAATATGGATTTTAAACAAATGATGCAGACCGATCAGGTGATCATCAAATTATCGGTCAGTGATGTATTGAAAGCGCAGGCTTTTTACACAGAAATATTAGGTTTTAGCGTGAATCAGAGCTATACGATCAATGCAGGAGGAAATTATGGGATGGACTCTTATGTACAGCTCCATCATGAAGGACTGAAAGGAGCCGTAGCATTGGGCCTGTTCAAGGACATCGAGCAACCTATGGCCCCTCAGGAAACAGGCACTGCCGCCACCTTTATTGTGAAAGATATAGTGAGTACCCGAGATTTTCTGATTGCTCAGGGATTGGAGGTTGGCGGAATTATTGAAAATACTTCCGATCATGGACTAATTGACCATTTCGCATTCTTTGCTGATCCTGATAACAACACATTAGTGATCAGACAGAACATGAATTAAGGCCAAAAACTTTTAAAGAAGAAGAGCAGTTGGTTTTATTCAACTGCCCTTTTTCTTTAATCGGCAACTGGATTGATGGCCAGCTGGTATTTTTCTTCATCAAATTCTTTCTCACTTTTAGCGATCACCACTACGGCAATGCCATTGCCAATCAGGTTGGTGATCGATCGGGCTTCCGACATAAACCGGTCTACACCCAATAAGATCGCCACATTCTCTATCGGCATGATGTTCAGGGAAACCAGGGTAGAGCTGAGTACAATGAAACCACTGCCGGTGACGCCGGCAGCACCTTTGGAAGTCACCATTAAAATCCCCATGGCGGCAATTTGCTCTGCGATGCCCAGCTCTATTTTGAAGGCCTGGGTAAGGAAAATCAAAGCAATGGAAAGGTAAATGGAAGTACCATCCAGGTTAAAGGAGTAGCCGGTGGGAATCACCAGTCCGACGACAGATTTGGAACAGCCAAAACGTTCCATCTTTTGGATCATACTTGGCAATACCGACTCGGAAGAGGAGGTACCCAATACTACCAGGATCTCCTGACGGATATATTTCAGGTATTGCCAAAGGCTGAATTTATACAGGTAACAGATGAAATTGAGCACGACAAAAATAAACAGGATACAGGTGATGTACACCACCAACATCACTTTTCCCATCGGGATCAGTGTAGAAAGGCCATAGTTTCCTATGGTAAAAGCCATTCCTCCAAAAGCACCAATTGGGGCCAGTTTCATCACAAATTTCATCATGTTGAAAATGATCTGAGAGAGGTTTTCAAAGGCAATAATCGTGTGCCTGCCTGCACGTCCCATTTTGCTGAGGGCAAAGCCGAACAGGATGGCAAAAAATAAGATCTGGAGAATATCGCCTTTGGCAAAAGATTCGAAAATATTTGGGGTAATGATGTGGCTGAGGAAATCCATCCAGCTCACATCGGCAGGAGCAACGGAAGCCGCGGCATTGGCAGCAGTAGGACTACCGGGTGCGATCACTGCGGTAGCAGTACTTGGATGCTTAACAACAGGATTTAATCCATCGCCAGGCCGCATTAAATTAGCGGTCACCAGGCCGATAAAAATCGCTACTGTGGTGATCAATTCGAAATAAAGCAATGCTTTTCCTCCAACGCGACCCACCTTTTTCATGTCGCCCATTTTGGCGATACCGAGTACAATAGTGAAGAAAATGATGGGGGCGATCAGCATGCTGATCATGTTGATAAAAGTCTTGCTGATGAGTTTGGCTGTATTCGCAAATGTGGGGAAGAACATCCCTACCAGGATGCCAAAAATGATTGCAATAATCACCTGAAAGGTCAGGTGTCTGGAGATGTTCTTCATCATGTAGTAGCTGGTTTTTATACTTGGTTAAAAAAAGGCGCCGAATCCTCTAATATAGGATACCGGCACCTTAAATGGAGGTAGAATATTTTATTGTCCTAAAGAAATGAGGTTGGTGAACAGGCGATAAGCCCCTGGGACACCTGCAGGAAGCTGTCGGAACCAGGAAATTCCAGTGTAGACAAAATTTCCTTTTCCATATTTGGCGACCAGGATACTGCTGTTTTTAGGACTTTCTCCCGGGTCGTTGATCGAAATCAGTGCTTCATATTCCTTTGCCCATTCGCTTGGGAAGTATAAACCACGTTCCTGCACCCAGCCGTCAAAATCAGCATTGGTGATTTTATTGGGCTTTTGGAAAGCCGCATGCTCAGGGAGCAATACGCGTACTTCTGCACCTTCCACAGTTACCCTATCGGTGGATAGTTTCATCGGGTAGGGGCCAGGATTAGTTTTTAATCCAGCATTGGTATTGTACTGGATCAATACATTACCTCCGTTTTTCACATAATCCATCAGGCGGTCATGGTAAAAGTTAATGCGGTCTAAGGTATTGTAGGCTCTGATCCCTACGATTACGGCATCAAATTTCTCGAGGTTTTCTGAGTTGATGTCTCCATCTTTCAATAAAGTCACATCGTAACCGATCTGCTGCAGGGAGCGCGGTACTTCATCACCCGCGCCAGGCAGGTAACCGATGCGTTTGCCTTTCACATTCAGGTCTAGCTTTACCGCTTTTGCCAAGGCTACGGGGAACAATACCTGTTCCGGAATGTGCTGATAATTGATCACGCTGATCCCTTTATTATAAGTTTTGTTATCCAGAGTAACGATGGCCTGGATTTCTGCAATATTGGAATTCGCTGGTGGAGTGACCATAAACCTGGCAGTTTGTTCTGCTTTTTCTTTTTCGATATCGAAAGGAATGGAAGCCGGGCTCACTTTCCATCCTTCGGGAAGTTTCAGCGATACTTCGCCTTTGATGTTTGCTTTACCTGCTTTCAGAAACACGTTCACTGGTTTGGCATCCGGGCCGTTGAACATGTATACGTTTTCGGCAATATTGGCGAATACCGGCGGACTCACCGACAGGGGCTGGTACAATTCGCCGTATACCAGGTCGTTGTGTTTATAAACTACAGGAACAGTAAATTTAAAGGGTTGTCCGCCGATAGTCAGGTTGACTGCGACTTCTGCAGCAGGGGTGTTTTCCGGTAAGCCAACATCCGACTGTTTTAAGATGTCGAACATACCCAGCGTATCTGCTTTCTGCAGCCAGTAAGGCTGAGAAAAAGCCAGATCTGCCGGAACGAGGAGTTGTTTTTTATACTTCTGACCTGCGGAATTGGCCAGGCCGGTATTGATAGTGGAGTCATTTTTCTGGTAAGGGAAATGGATGGAAGTGATCTTTACGGCAATCGGAGATCTGTTGATCACTTCCGTTTGTACTTCTAGTTTTCCTCCAGGTACCACTGCAAAATTACCGGCAGTGGCTTCAATGTAGAGTCCGGTGGCGCTACGGATCAGTTCTTGAAGCTCTTCTAATTTCTGGTTTTTCCAGAAAGAGTCCGGTAATTTCTGTAGTTCTGCTCTCGCTGTTAATAGGAGCGGGACTACTGCAGATGGATTGGCGGCGTTATAAGTAGCAATGGCTTTGGTAATGGCTTCCTGTACTTTTCCACTGTTTGGCACTCTGGTCCAGGTGGTGTTGATGTCTTCGAAAAGGTCTGTTTTTGCAGCTGGGCCCATGGTGTGCTGGAAATAATCGAAGTTGCTGCCGCGGGTACCTGTGGAACCAAATCCCTGGCTTTTGTGCATGCTGCGGCTTTCCGCAGAGATCTCGCCATAAGATTTTCCGAGTAAAGGATTGAATACCCCAACATCTACTTTAAGCAGAGAGGAAGCAATCTTGTCGAATGCAGCAGGATCTTTGAAAGCCCAGGAGCTGATGTTCCATACCAGGCGTTTGGCTTGCCATGGCTGTACATATTTCAGCTGCTCAGGAAAGCGTTTCGGATCGGCAGCGGCCACAAAAGCATCTTCTGCTAAAATAGAGGAGGCACTGTGCTGACCATGACCTGCGCGGGAATCTTTAGGGAACCTGGTGATGATGACATCGGGTTTGAAATTACGGATCACCCATACCACATCGGCAAGGAGCTTTTCACGGTCCCAGATGCTGAATACTTCTTCCGGGTTTTTGGAGAAACCGAAGTCGTTGGCCCGGGTAAAAAACTGGTGACCGCCATCTGTTCTTCTGGCTTGCAGTAACTCCTGGGTACGGATCACACCAAGGCGTTCCCGGATTTCAGGACCGATCAGGTTTTGTCCGCCATCCCCGCGGGTAAGGGATAGGTAGCCGGTATGGTATAATTTCTGATTGGCTAAGTAGGCGATCAGGGTGGTGTTTTCATCATCCGGATGCGCGGCAAGGTAGAGCACATTGCCTAATTTGTTGAGCTTTTTTAAGTCCTGCAGGATTTTTCCAGAGGCAGGTTTTGGCGGATGCTGCTGCGCATTGGCGTTAATGCTCAGGCATACCGATAGCAAAGAAAGGATAAATACGGAGTTCATCTTTTTCATACGTTGTCATTTTAACAGGTCGCCATTGTAAAGCGGGCGACCTGTAGTTTGCTGGTTATAAACTCTTTAGATTGGATTTTGGGTATAGGTGTTGTTGATGTCCAGTTCACGCTGAGGGATTAGGAAAAGCAGTCTTGGAGTTTTTCCTTGTGCTTTCATTACTTCGGCAGCCTTGCCAAAGCGCAGTAAATCCGGCCATCTGTGGTTTTCGAAAGCAAGTTCTACGCGTCTTTCTTTGAGTAGTTTTTCTGCGAAAGTACCTGGGGTACTGCTGTCAATTCTGTTCAATCCGGCACGGAGCCTCACTTCATAGATCAGGTCGTAGGCTTCGGTTCCTTCTCCTAAAGCTTCTGCGAGCATCAGCAGGGCATCTGCATAACGTAGTACCACGAAATTGTAATCCGCATCCCCTTCATTATAAGCGGTAGTCGTGCCATATTTAAGGATGAAACGGCCGGCATTTAATGGCCCGTTGATGGGGTTCATAGAGATGGCAAAACGCTTGTCGTTTGGCTCATAAGCAGCCTGCATTTCGGCAGTTGGCCTGTTTTTATAAGCACCGGTGCTTTGGATCATCAATGGAGAGAAAGCATTGGTAAAGGCATTTCCGGTATTGGTACCACCACCTTTATATTGTACTTCAAAAATGGACTCTACATTGTTTTTATTGGCAATTCCCCAAAGCTTGTCGTAGGTAGGAACTAAGGAATACCCGTAAGTTTTAACTCTTCTCAATGGGGCAACGGCCGAAGCTTTATCGCCCATGGTCAGGTAAATTTTGCCCATTAATGTGGCTGCAGCTCCTTTAGTTGCTCTGCCTACATTGTTGCCGGTATATTTTACATCCAGGAAACCTTCGGCAGTGGCGAGGTCGGCCACCAATTGCTTATAAACTTCGCTGGCTGGCAATTGCGGATAGGATTTACCTTCTTCTACGGTGATTTCTTTGAGCACCAATGGGATTCTTCCGAAGTTGACGGCCAGGTTGTAATAGAACAGGGAGCGCAGGAATAAAGCTTCGCCTTTCACTCTGTTTTTAAGGTTTTGGTCCATGGGTACTTCTTCAATCCTGCTCAATACGATGTTACATCTGCTGATGCCGACATAGGAATCCAGGTAAGAAGAGGTGATCAATTCGGCTGTTGCCGCATTTTCATTGAAGTTGTCAATGGCATTCAGGTCTGCACCCAGTCCGGTATTATCGGCCCCGCCATCGGTATTGTCGGAACGCATTTCGTTCAGGATCCAGTAACTTTGGTTGTAAGCACCGTTCATCTGCAGCGCTTTATAAGCTGCATTGACGGCAATCACCATATCGTCGCTGGTTTTATAGAAGGCATTTACGTTACGCTGAGAAATCGGGTTCAGGTCGGTAAACTCTTTACCACAAGAGCTGAGTATTCCGGCAGAGATCAGGATATATATTAATTTCTTTTTCATTTTTTCTGGTTTTTAGGTTTAAGAACACTACTTAAATGAGGCATTAATACCAAAAGTGAAATTTCTTGATAACGGATAGGCGCCATAATCCTCACCTTGTACACCGCTTGAGGTCGATTGGTTATTTACCTCAGGGTTGTAGCCGATATAATCGGTTTTGGTGAATAGGTTGGTTCCAGAAGTATATACACGGAAAGAAGAGAAATATTTTCCTACCCATTTGGCAGGTAGGGTATAGGCGATGGTTACATTTCTAAGGCGGATGTAAGAGGCATCTTCTACCTGATAAGTGGAAGGTCTGTTGTTAAATCCGTGTAGGTCGCCTAACCTGTCTGCGCGAGGTGTTTTACCATCTCCAGGTTGATCCGGGGAAAGCCATCTGTTTTTCAGCACTGAATAAGAGTTGGTATTGGCTTCGCCATTGGCCAGGTGTCTTCTGGTTAAGTTCAATACTTGTGAACCTTCTACACCCTGGATGAGGAAGCTCAATTCTATGCCTTTATAGCCTAATCTGTTGGTGATGCCATAGGTGTAATCTGGCTGATAGTTGCCAATTACAGTACGGTCGTTGGCATCAATAACGCCATCACCATTCACATCTTTAAACCTGAAATCTCCAGGCGCCGGAGCGGCTGCTAATTTATCTTTCGGGGCATTGTTGATTTCTTGCTGATTTTGGTAGATGCCTTCTACCACATAACCGTAATAGCTGCCGATTGGGTCGCCGATGCGGGTAATGTGACGGATACCTGCACCACCAGTGCTTAGGATCGGATCGCCGGAAGCGCCTAATTTCAATACCTTGTTTTTGTTGGTAGAGAAGTTCATATCCGTGCTCCAGGTGAAGCTGCCTACTAAATTCTGAGTAGAAAGGGAAGCTTCAAAACCTTTGTTTTCCACCTCACCAATGTTCATTAACGGGTTAGAGTTACCGTAACCCACTACTGCAGGCACTTGTACATTCAGGAGCAGGTTAGAAGTTTTCTTGTTGTACCAATCTAAGGATGCGAAGATCCGGTTGCTCAGGAAGCTCATGTCCAGACCGATATCTACTTGTGTGTTTTTCTCCCAGGTCAGGTTTGGATTGCTTGGGGTAGAAGGGGCGATCCCGTTGGTCACGACATTGCCAAATACATAATTGTAAGGGCTCAATAGTCCAACAGCGGCATAGTTAGGGATCAGGAAGTTTCCTGTTTTACCCCAGCTTCCGCGCAGTTTAAAGTCGCTGATCCATTTGATGTTTTTCATGAATGCTTCATCAGACATTCTCCATCCGGCAGAGAAGGAAGGGAAGTACCCCACCTTGTTTCCTTCACCAAAGCGGGAAGCTCGGTCGGAACGGATGGTAGCAGTCAACAGGTAACGGTCCATAAAGGCATAGTTTACCCTACCCAGGTAAGATACCAGCGACCATTCTTCTTCCGTTGCGGTACCACCGGTTACTTGTCCGCCGCTTACAGTTTGAACTAAATCGTCAGGGAAGTTTTCTGCTTGTACCTGATTGTTTCTGATCTTGTCTTTCTGTGCAGTATATCCGGCTAATGCAGAGATGCTGTGTACCCCAAATACCTTGTTGTAAGTCAGGAGGTTTTCCGACAGCCAGTTGGTTTCCAATGAGGAGTTAGACTGTCCATAAGGAACCCCTACAGTGGCAGCACGGTCAATAAAGGCCTTTTCTCTGTAATATTTTCTATTGTAGTTGTTGATGTCTGTACCGATCATGAACTTGTATTTCAGGCCATCCAAAAAGGTATATTCTGCATAGGCGCTGGCAAAACTTCTGAACTGTGAAAGGTCGTCGTGGATGTATTTTACTACCGCCAGCGGGTTACTGGAAGCGGTCATATTGGTACCGGTTCCGTTTTCTGTGTTCAGGTGACTCTGGTTATTGCTTTGATTGATCGTACCATTTGGCAGGTAAGGGCTTACTGTTGGCGAATGTACCAGGGCGGTATAAACTGCTCCCGGAGGATCTGCGAAATAAGGGGCACTGGTAGATCCTTTGGCCTGATCTGTAAATGAAGGATTCACAATGGCACCGATACGCAGGTTTTTTACCGGATCAGATTCGATATTGATGCGGAAACTATAACGTTTAAAACCGGTTTTATCGATGATACCACCTTGATTGAAATAGTTACCAGAGATGTAATAACCTAGTTTTTCTGCACCACCAGAAAGGGATAGGTTGTAGGATTGGATGTTGGAGTTTTTGAACAGCACATCCTGCCAGTCGGTATCTACACCTGTAGGATTGATGAAATCTTTAGGCAAGTAATAACTGGTATTGGTACTTCTGGTATAACGTACCGAGTTCGGGTCGTTGATGCTGGCATTTGGGAAATCCTGGAGGTAGGCATTGTTCTTCGCATTCAGCACATATTCGCTGAGCTCTTTTGAGTTCATCAGGTCTACCTTGTTGGCCAGGGTTTGGATGCCATAATAGGAGTCGAAATTTACCGAAGTAGTGCCGTCTCTTTTTCCTTTTTTGGTGGTGATGATGATGACTCCGTTTGATCCTCTGGAACCATAAATGGCGGCAGCGGCAGCGTCTTTTAGCACCTCTACAGATTGAATATCTCCCGGGCTGATGGTTCCCAGCGGATTTGCCGGGGCAGGGCGGAAGGCTACTGTTCTTTTAGAAACATCGCCCTGCGTGGCAGATTCTACGTTTTTAGAGATGGGGAAACCATCTACTACATATAATGGTTCGTTACCTGCGGAGATGGAACCGACACCACGCACACGAATGGTGGTTGCGGCACCTGGTTCGCCACTTGGCTCTTGTACCTGTACCCCTGCGATCTGGCCTTGAATGGCATTCTCGAAGCTCGTTACGGGAATGTCTTTGATGCTTTTCGCACTGATTGAAGCAATAGAGCCGGTTAAGTTTCTTTTCTGCTGTGTACCATATCCTACACCTACGACTACAATTTCATCTAATTTTTGCTGGTCAGGCATTAAATCTACATTGATGACTGTAGAAGAGCCTATGGCTACTTCCTTCGTGATGTAACTGATGTAAGAAAATACGAGAATACCTTTTTCAGGAACCCTAATGGTATATTTACCGTTAGAATTGGTGCTGGTGCTGATGTTTTTCCCTTTCAGTTTAATGGAAACGCCAGGCAGTATCTCCCCATTGCTGCCATCGGCCACTTTACCAGTGATGGTCAACTCTCTATAGACTTCGCTAAGGTTATTGGCGTTTTCTGCCGGTGTCGGTTCGGTACTGCCTTTTTCCTTTGGGCCGGTCTGACGGTGATCTGCTGAAGTTTTTGAATCCTTGAAATTGATGACATAAAACTGGTCACTAATCTTTTTATAGTTGATGTTTACCGGAGAAAGCATATTGGTCAATGCCGTTTCAATGCTTTCATTTTGTGGTTTTTCTTTGGTTTGAACGAGAATGTTCTCGGCAAGCTTGCTGTCGAACATAATGGATACTTTGTGTATTTTTTCGAGTCCTTTCAATGCATCTTTAAGGGGCATCAATTGACGCATGGCCTCTGAAGGTGTGGTGGTGGCACTTTCCGGCACAAATGCAAAGGACTGCACACGACTAAATACCATCGATGCGCTGCCGATCACGAGGATCAGCAGCAAGTGTAGAATTTTTACCATGGTTTGGTTGGTTTAGTTGATAAAATTAGTTAGTTGACTCAGGGGGTATTCGTAACAATAAGCGTATCTCCTTTTTTAGTGAAATTGATATTAAATGTTTCTGATAATGCATGAATCAGGGTATTGATGTTGGTAGTTGGGGCAGATCCGGACAGGTTCATGTCCAGCATTTTAGGATCTTCGACCAGGATTTCCAGTCCATAAGTGTTGTGTAGGGTGTTGAGTACTTCTTTCAATGGCGTTTTGTCGAACACCAGGCGGTCGGTTTTCCAGGATGAGTAAATCGTTGGATCTACCATCCGTTTGGTATAAGATTTTTCCTTGCTTTGGTACTCTACAAGGTCGCCAGGCTTCATTTGAATGATATTGGTTTTGTGGTCCTGTCCTTCCATTCGGAAGTCTATTTTTCCTGAATTCAGCACCACACGGGTATCGTGGTTTCTGGCGCTGATGTTAAATTCAGTACCCAATACTTCAACTGACAGTTGATCCGGCATTCTTACAAAAAACTTTTGGTGGGAGCGCGTGTGTTTTACCGAGAAGTACGCTTCTCCATCCACCTTTACTTCCCGATCCCCATTGCCGGACCAGTTTTTACGATAGCTCAGCTGACTATTTCCATTCAAGGTCACGACAGAACTGTCGGGAAGAACAACACGTAAGGTTTGTCCATACTTGGTGAGGTGATGGATTTCTGCGTTTTGTTCTTTTAAAAACCATACGCCGATGGTGGTCACCAGGATCAGCATTGCTGCAGCAGCGATGATCTGTTTATTGAACCAGGGCTTTAGTTTCCTTACCGGCGTTTCTTGGTCGTCCAGCATAGGAGCTAGCTTTTCCCATGCGGCATCGATTCGTTCCAGGTCGTTTTTGAAGGTTTTTTTAGTCATTTTGTGTGGGGATGATGTGTTATTTTACGCTAAGACGCTGTGTTTTTGGTTTTGTACTGTATAATTGTGATTATTTTTTAATTGACTTTTGCGGTTCTTCATTTCTTAACCAGTAAAGCAAGTAAGGAACATTGTAAGCATGTGTCCAGCCGAATACACGAAGTCCGTTTCTGACATCCCATTCTGCATATTCTTTTTCCGGATCCTGAGGGAAGTGGGTTATCTTTAACAAGGTTTCTGCGAGTTGTTTCTGTGTGGCATTGTTGTCAAACTTAACATTGGCCTGGTCTGTTTTTAGCACTGCTGCACGTTCCAGCGCTCTGTCCATAAAGCTTTGATCTTTGGTGAACTCATAGCCAATCAGTAAGCTGTGGATAGAAGATAGGTAGGATTCCATGAAGTAGGCGATTGGTTCATTGTCTCTCACCGAACGGGCATGGGTAATGAGTGCCTGTTTCACTTTTTCATCTCGGGTGATCCGGTAATATTTGCTGAGGCCCTGAGAGGCATATACCTGCGAATAGCCGTAACGGTCTACCACCAGACTGCTGTTTTGTTCAGTTCCGTTTTGCAGGTCCAGCATGTGTTTGATTCGGTCTTTCAGATCGGTCAGGTAGATTTCATCTTTGGTCGCATCGTATACTTCGGTCATGTTCCATACAGATAAATAAAGACGGCGGCCCATCAGGTCATGATCGCCCCAGATGCGTTTTACATAGGTGTCTGCAGTCTGACGGGCAATTTCCAGGCCTCGGTGATCTCCGGTCAGGTAATAATCTGCCAGCCATCCCTGTACCCAGACGTGTGCGCTCAGTACTGCCGACCAATGCTGATCGCCATGTCTTTTTCCGATGCCCAGGTAAGGGGTCGTGTTGTCTGGTGCTTCTTTGCTTTGCAGGTAATCGAGCACAGGATTGGTATCCCCGTGGTATACTGGTTTTTTAGGCCAATGGATATTGTCGATATCCATGGTATGTCTGCTCATCGCCTGTGCGGCATTGTAAAACCTCGGATCACCGGTTCTCATGAATTGCATCCATAACATATAGTCTTGTGCAGGTTCGTTGTTGGCCCACATTTCCCATTTGTTGTTGATGTAGTAGTTTTTAAAATCGCCATGTTCAAACATGCCATACCATGGGGCCCAGTTTTGGTTGAAGAACATCCAGTCGAACTTATAATCCATTCCACGCTCAAATTCCGAGAAGGTCGTGTTGTGAGGGGAGAAGGAGCCAAAAACTTTCGATACAGCATAGGCTTGCGGAGCGGCATGTGCCACTGGTGGATCCAGGAAATAATTGAGTGATTTTTGAATGGCAGGGGTACTCACACTGGCCTCATGGAAGTAATAAACCAGTTCGCTGGTTTTTGCGAGTCCTTGTGCGAAATTCCCTAATATCCCATCATCCGGGGCGTTGGTATCCCTGGCAAAGCTCATCGGCCCTGCTTGCGGCGACCATAAATAGGCGGTAGCAAGCTGCTGATCTGCGATGATGTTCAGTTCTTTAGGGTATTCTTCAAAGAAATGCTTGATGCCGATGGCAATGCCCCATTTTTTATCACTGATGTCCATCCAGCCACTGGCTTTCGCGGTTTTTAGCTGCTCCTTATTGTCGGTGGTTAAGCTGGCAGAGAAGCCTTCAATTCTTTTGGTATCTGTAGATTCCGGTACTGGAGCTACTTTATTTGGTTTCGGCCCGGTTTGGAACAGTGAGGTGTTCTGTGTTCCATTTCCGGAGAATTCGTATACTTTTTCTGCCGGGTTTTCCCACCATTTACCATCTTTATACCCCACTTTGTAGGAGATGACACCATTTAATTTGTAATGGAGAGAGAAGCCTGTGCCTGCAATCTGGTCGTTTGGTTTAGACCAGCCTTTATCGCTGCTTTCTTCTTCCGAAAGGATGTCTTTGCTTTGTGTAGCGATCCTGGCATGTTCTCCTTTTTTGATCTCATGCTGATCCGGGACGCCGGTGTAGACAAAGGTATGGAGCACTTTAACATAAGATTTTCCAGCATAAACATGGACTCTGAGCACGAATGGCGCGGGGTTATTGTCTTTTCTGTTGTAGCGGTATTCTCCTTCAAGTCGGATGATGCCATGTAATGGCCCTGAGCCTTTTTCGATGACGCTTCTGGTGATGACCGCCTTGGATTTGTCTATGCCGGCCTGATCTAAAAGATCGAGGAAGGAAGCCCTGTCTTTTGCACCTTCCGCGATGATGTCTGAGACATTGAACCCGTTTTTATCGGTGTCTAGCTGTACGGTTTCAAAGAAACCCCCATTGTCTTTCTTGATTTTGAAGTTCAATGGGCCGGTGCTGACTTCCGTATAGCTGCCCATGGGTTGTACATTTCTGATCACTACACGATCGCCTTTAAAGGTTTCTCTTTTGACATCGCTGCCGTATTCCAGGGTATAATTGTCGTTGGCATCGGTAAAGAAAAATACCCAGATCCATTTGATGCTGTTGTTAAGGGGCATCCAGTTGTTGACTTCCGTGATTTGGGAAGGGATTTCTTTGCCTTGTTTATTGAGCAGTCGGACATGGTCCGGAGAATATAGTGCGCCGATTGGAATGGGGATACCCATGGTAGTTGGGGCGCCTTCCTGGTGTTTTTCAACTTTTAGCGGGATTCGTTCTGCTGCGATTGCATTGAATTGAACCAGGAGGAGCAAGGATAAGGTAAGGAAGGTTTGGCTTAGCTTTTTCATTGGCATATTGGTTTTTATCGGTTCGTAAGCTACCCTAAGCTTATTCCTTACATTTTAAGTAATGGACAAAGCTTAGGTTGGTTTTAGCTGTGGATAGGTTTGTTTCCTGATAAGACGGGGCAGTTTTGATTTTGTACTGTGTTTATTTGGTTTTTCTTGGGAGGGGGATAGTTTTCCTTGAAGGGATAAGTTTTTTGCAGGCGGATATTGTTTTTGAGGTTAAGGCTAATGTTGTTTTAATGTGTTTTGATGAGTGTGTTGGAGTGCTTACGGTTTTTATATTGAGTAGCTTGCATAAGCTAGATAGGTATTTGAGTACAAAGAGGCCAAAGAGGTGGTTATTCTATGGTGGGACTCAGCTCCATAGAATATTTTATCTTCTAGTTAAAATATAATGCGGCAGCGCCGAGAATGGCAATATTCTCTGTTTCTGAAGGGGTAATCTGGATGTTTTTAATCACTGGCTGATAAGGAAATTCCTGTAATTCTGCCCATAAGGTAGTCCTGAAAAATGGGAATGCTTTACTTACCGATCCGCCCATGACAATCATGTCCGGATCTACGGCATAGAGGATGGTTTTAACCAGCCAGCTGAGGTGTTTCCCATATTCCTGGAAAACTTGTAATGCGGCAAGCTCTCCACTGGCTGCTCTTTTATACATTTCCTCACCAGAGCTTTGGTGGAAATGGCTGAAGAAATTGCCGCTGCAGTAAAACTCATAGTTATGCTCCAGGTAGGGGATCATTCCAAATTCACCGGCACCGCAGTTGCGGCCTTCATAAAGTTTGCCATCGCAAATGATGCCTGCGGCTACACCAGTACCTAGAATGAGACCAGTTAGGTTGTTTTTTTTCTTGCCCATACCGTAATGCCATTCTCCGACAGCGAAGCAATTGGCATCGTTGTTCATGAAGACTGGGACCTGGAAATGATTTTCCAGAATGGCTTTCAGGGGCACTGCTTTCCAGGAAGGGATATTTTGTACATCGTAAACGATGCCTTCTTTGGTGTCAAGAATACCGGGAACACCAATTCCAATGGCTTCCACTTTAGGGTTCATGACTTTGCTGATCGAGTCGATCACCTGTTTGATGACTGTGGATTCATCGCTTTTGGATTGGATCCGATCGCTGTCGATTTTAGTTATTTCTTGTCCGTTTACCAGTCCGGAGCGCACATTGGTGCCTCCAAGATCTACGCCAATCAGTATCTTATTGTTCATCGGTTAAGTTGTTCATCAATTAAGGTTTTCTTTTTTCTAAGGGAGATCGTTTCATTTTGTACCAGTGGTTTTGCCCAAAAGCCAAGACTTAATATATAACCAAGCATGACAAATATAAACACCATTCCGGTTTTTAGTGAGGTCATATCTCCAATCCAGCCGATAATCAATGGCAGGACTGCTCCGCCGCAAATTCCGGTGATGAGGATACCTGAAAGGGCACCATGATGCTTGTCCATGGAGTTGAGTGCGAGCGAAATGATGATTGACCACATCACTGAGGCAAAGAAGCCGATCATTGGGAAGGCCCATATGGCTACACCAGCGGGGCCAAATAATGCGAAAGCCAGGCTGATCATGGCTGCTGCGGTAAATAACACCAGGACTTTTTTGCTGTCCATGAATTTCAGGAGCAATAAACCGAGTAAGGTGCCGATGGTGAGCATGCCCCAAAACCAGGATACGGCGGTTGCACCACCGGTTTTGGGATCTATTTGATGGTAAGTATGTAGAAATTCTGACATCCAGTTGGCCACACCTTGTTCCAATCCTACGTAACAGAAAATGGCCAGGAAGTAAAGTCCGACTGTTGGATTTTTGAGGAGTGCGATATTGGTTTCCATTCCGCCCACCTTTTCATCTCCTTTCAGTTCTACTTTGGGGATTTTTATAAAAGCAATCACGATCACCATGAGAATAGAAACAATACCGAAAATCCAGTATAGAGAAATCCATGGTAGTCCTGCCGGCACGATCGACTCGAAAAAAGTGATGATGGGACTGGAGTCGCCTTGAGGCTTTCCAATATTGAGTACCAGATAGGAATAGACTAATGGGCTTAAAAAAGAGGCGAGACCAAAAAAGAATTGGGCGAGGACAGAGTTGAAAGCAAAGTGTTCTTCGCCTCCGGCCACGCGAAGCAATGGGTTGATGGCTACTTGCAGCATTGCCATACCTGCCCCGATGAGGAATAGGGAACACATATAGCTGAAATAGCCGGGCGTAAATACAAAAAGCATGGCGCCTAAAAAGGAAATAAAGAAGGCGGCCGACATCACTTTTTTCTCTCCGTATTTTTCAACGAGGATTCCAGAAGGAATAGACATGACACCGTAAGCGATAAAAAAAGCAAAGGGGAGTAAGGCTACTGTGGTAAGGCTCAAAGAAAAGCTCCTGATGATATCAGGAACCAGTGGTCCGATGATATTGGTTAAAAATGAGATGACAAAGAATGTCAGTAAAATGAGTCCTAGTACAAAGTAGTTTCTTTTCATTAGTTCATCGGTTTATGAAGATAGAGACGGGGCTATGCTGATTTTGTACTGGGTTTTTCTGATAAATATTATTAAAAGGCTATCCAGACCTGGAAGCGATGTTTTTGCGGAGTATTTTAATGCCTTCATGTACGCAGTTGCGAATCGCCTGATATTTTATGGGAAGGATTTCTGCGATTTGTTTATAGGAAAGGCCCTCAAAATAATGGAGCAGCATCACTTGGCGCTGTCTTTTCGTAAGGTGTTTTAAAGCCTGATGTAAATGCTGGTTTGCTGCTGCCTGATTCTGCTGCTGGATAATGGTTTCTTCAATACTGCTTTCTTCCTGCGGATGGTCTAACTCTCCAAGATTGATCTCCCTTCTTGATTTTTTTATCGCTTCAAATAATAGCCGGATATAGGCACGATAGAGGTAACTTTTTACAGAATTGATGTCTCCCAGATTTTCCCTGTTCTTCCAAAGTTTTAAGAACAGATCCTGTAAACAGTCTTCAGCAAGGTCGGTATCAGCAGAGGTTTTTACGCCGTACTTGTAAAGCAGCATGTAGTATTTGTAATAGATCGCTTTGAATGCGTCCTTATCGCCGGATTTGAAGCTGTCCCAAAGCTCCGATTCAGAAATTTTATCATGCATACCCCTATGTTTACAAGAATTGAACTAAACGAAAGAAATGTTAATGTATTAATAATATTTTGTAAGTTCCTACAGCATTTTGAAAATGAGCATTAAGGTTAGCCTTTGATAGTTAGTTGTTTATGGGGCTTTTTTTGTGGGATTATATCGTTTTACTGGTCTAAAACGATTAATTCAAATTATTTTCTATCGCTGAATTTCAGTTGAAAAAATAATTAATTGTCATCTCTATTTTACTCGAAATTGGAGTGCTTCCCGTTTGGTTCTTCCCGAAAATTAAGGATCTCACTGACAGATCAGGAAGTGTCGGATTGTTTTTTCTCCCCGTTTTTCATCAGGATCCTAAGCTGATTTAGATTTGTTCAGTAGGTTTATTTTGTATATTTAAACCGGAAAATGACTAAACTTACTAACCAAAATATACTGGCAAAACGAGTATTACTGACCATCATACTCAATTGCTTTTTCTTACTTTCTTTGGCCCAATTGTCTTTTGATCATTTGTCGGTAACGAATGGATTATCCCAAAGTACGGTATTGTCGATTTGTAAAGACAGCAGGGGATACCTATGGTTTGGTACCCGGGATTGTCTGAACCGTTACGATGGCAGAGGGGTTAAAATTTACCGCAACAATCCTGATGATCCTGCCAGTATCAGTTCGGAGGATTATATTTATGCCTTATTATCAGATAAAAAGCAAAACCTGTGGATCGGTACTCAAAACGGATTGAACAGGTACATTCCAGAAAAAGATGCTTTTGAGCGCATTCCTTTTGATCCTAAAAACCCGAATAGCATTAGTGATAAAATTATACTTTCCATACTTTCGGATCGTAAAGGCCGGGTATGGTTTGGTACAAATACCGGTTTGAGCATGCTGGAAGATCCTGCCTCCAGGAAGTTTAAGAAGTTTTACCAAAAAGATGGGCTGGCAGGAAATTCTGTCTATACTGTTTTTGAGGACAGAAAGGGGGATATTTGGATAGGGACTACGGAGGGGCTCAGCAGAATGAGCTGGGAAAATGGTAAGTACGTATTTACAAACTTCCGCCATCGTCCTGAGCAGCAGCAGAGCATCAGTGGGAATTTTATCAGAACCATTGCTCAGGATCAGTTGGGTAGAATCTGGATAGGAACTGATGCGGATGGCTTGAACTTGTTTGTTCCGGAAACACAGTCTTTTATTCGTTTTAAATACCAGGCAGGTCATCCTTATGGGATCAGCAATAATATCATCCGTAAAATCAGCGTCAACAAAAATGGAGATTTATGGGTGGCAACGATGAACGGACTGAATATTATCGACCCGCATACGCTGCGCTTTACCAATTATAAACATGATGCCGATCAGCGCAAAAGTTTAAGTGACAACTCCATTAAAGAGATTTATGAGGACAATCAGGGTTCTGTATGGATAGGTACCATGTTTGGCGGTGTCAATGTAACGCATAGCAATACCATTCCTTTCGACGTTTATAAATACAATAAGTATCGGAACAGTATCAGCAGTGATATCATTAGTGTGATTGCAGGAGATGAAAAACAGCACCTCTGGATTGGAACGGAGGGCCAGGGACTGAATTATTTCAATACTCAGACCGGCGTATTTAAGAAGTACCAGAATGATCCGGCAGATCCGGGAAGTTTAAGCAACAATACCATAAAGGCGATATTTAAAGATAGCAAGAATCGAATTTGGATTGGGCTTTTTCAAGGTGGATTGGAGCTTTTTAATCCAGCTACGGGTAAGTTTAAACATTATCGCCATGATCCCTCTAATCCTAATTCATTGAGTTATGGTTATGTAAGCAGCATTACGGAAAATCCGGATGGACATTTATTAGTGGGCACCTCTTCAAAAGGATTGAATGTGTTTGATCCCGAGCAGGAAAGATTTTCACTGATCAATGAGCTGCCAAGCTCGGGACTTCGACTGAGCAGTGGTTACATTCGTTTTGCCTATACCGATTCTAAGAAAAACCTCTGGGTAGGTACACCGAGAGGTCTTAATCTGTTAAATTATAAGCATTCAGCTTTTAAGTATTTCTTTAAAAGTAAGGACAAAGACAGCTTAAAATCCAACCAGATCAATTGTGTAAAAGAAGACCAGCAGCATAACATCTGGGTAGGTTCTTTAAGGGGTGGATTGAGCCTTTATCATCCTAAAACCAATACTTTTACTACCTATACCAAGGCGGATGGTTTGGCTAGCGACAATATCATCGATATTTTGGAAGACAATGAGGGAAATTTATGGCTGAGTACCGACCGTGGCCTGACCAAATTTGATAAAGCAAGGAAGTCTTTTAAAAATTATAACATTAGCGACGGACTGCCTGCCAATGAATTCAATGTAAACTCTGCTTATAAGGATGAACATGGGAAATTATATTTTGGAAGTTATAATGGCCTGGTGGCATTTACTCCCAGAGATATTAAAGAAAATACGACTGTCCCAAAAATCGTGTTTTCAGGTTTAAAGTTATTCAATAAACCCGTTGCTATTGATGGTCCCGATCAATTACTAAAAGCCGACATCAGCTTTACCAGGGAGATTACTTTTTCTGCAGGACAGAATATTTTTACCATAGATTTCCTGGCGCTGAATTATATCCAGCCTCAGCGGAATCAATACGCCTATAAACTGGAAGGATTTGAAAAGGATTGGAATTATGTGAATATGCCTTCTGCAACTTATACCAATCTGCCGGCAGGTAAATACAGGTTTTTAGTCAAAGGGAGCAATAATGACGGCCTTTGGAATGAAGTTCCGGCAAGTATGGAAATTCGTATTTTACCTCCATTATGGCAAACCTGGTGGGCTTATCTGGGTTATGCGATTGCAGCAGCAGCGTTGCTTTATTTTGTCCTGCGCTTTACCCGCAGACAGCAAAGGTTAGAATCCGAGTTGTATTATGAGCAGTTGAATAATGAAAGGCAGGAAGAACTGTACCAGATGAAGCTGGATTTCTTTACCCGTATTTCTCATGAGATCCGTACTCCGCTTACCCTTATTTTTGCGCCGCTTGAAAAACTGCTCAAGCTGACCAGAGAAAATAATACCGTTCATCAGCCATTGCTGGGCGTGAAGAAAAATACCGAAAGACTGCTTCGGTTGATCAGCGAATTGCTGGACTTTAGAAAGATCGAAACTGGAAATACCAGACTTCAGGTTTCTTCCCATGAACTGGTTGCTTTTTGCCGCAGCATTTATGAAACCTACTCCCATCTGGCTGAGCTTAAAAATATAGACTATAGTTTCAGCAGTAATGTGCCCGAAGTTCAACTTTATTTTGACGCTGGCCAGCTAGAAAAGGTGTTTTACAATATCCTTTCCAATGCCTTTAAATATACCCCTGATGGCGGTAGAATTAGTTTTTCCATCAATTTGGGCAAGGATCAGGTAAAAGTGGTTATCGCGGATACGGGAGTTGGGATTCCTGCAGAATTGCAGGATAAAATCTTTGGTAATTTTTACCAGGTAAAATCTAAAAATATTGCTGCTGAAGGCTGGGGAATCGGTCTGGCCCTGGTTAAAAATATTGTTGAACTGCATAAAGGAGAAATTTCAGTTTCCAGTACAGCTGCGGTGGAGGGGAAAGATGGAGGAACCATGCTGACTGTAGGTTTATGGTTAGGGAAATCACATTTCAAGGAAGAAGAAATCAGCGATCTTGAGCACTCGGCAAAAACGATGTCTGAACAGCAGGAATCAGTAGGAGTGCTAACTGAACCAGCAGTAGGGGGCGCTGGATTGGCAGAAGAGCCAACCGAATCAGCGGATCAATTGGCTGCGGAAACAGCACTGCAATCTGATGAAAAGAAGTACAGCATTCTGGTCGTTGAAGACAATGATGAATTGAGGGGATTTATTGTACAGTCGCTGCAGTCTGTTTATCATATTATTGAAGCGGTGAATGGAATGGAAGGATGGGAGATGGCCACTTCACATCTTCCCGATCTGATCATTAGTGACGTGACCATGCCGGAAATGAATGGCCTCGAACTTTGTCAGCGGTTAAAAAAAGAAGAGCGGACGAATCACATCCCGGTGATCATGCTCACCGCTATGGCCTCAGCGCTGCATCTGGTAAATGGCCTGGAGGCAGGAGCAAATCTTTACATGACCAAGCCTTTTAGCATTCAGGTGCTGGAGCTCAGTGTCCGTAATATTTTACAGGGGCGGGAGGAGTTAAAACAGAAATACCTGCGTCAGTTAATGCTGACCCCAAAACTACCGGAAACGGAATCTCCGGAAGGGAAGTTTTTAAATAAGCTGATGCAGCTGATGGAAGAAAATATGGAAGATCCTGAATTCAATGTGGGCGGTCTGGTTGAACATATTGGAATGAGCCAGACGGTACTTTATAAAAAGATCAAGGCCATCACGGGTTTATCGATCACTGATTTTATCAAATCCCAGCGGCTAAAAAGAGCAGCCCAATTATTGTCGGAAGGCAAACTGAATGTTTCTGAAGTGGCCTATGCGGTTGGTTTTAATGACCGGAAGTATTTTAGCAAAGAGTTTCGCAAGCAATTCGGACTGGCTCCATCAGACTATATTCAAAAAACAGATTAATGCCCCCTTTTTAACTGATTTGTCGCCCTTATTTCCTGGATTAAAAATGAATATTTGAATCCTATAGGACCAATATTTAAATCCTATAGTAACCAAATATCCCAAAAAGGCCAGGTATGAACCGTTTGTTTTTCGTTTTATTATTTATTTGCTGCCAGACCATGAGCAGTTTTGCGCAAACTCAAGCTGACGTTTGTGAAAGCAGCGTTCCAAAAAAATGGACTGCTGTGAATGGCAGCTTATCGATGAGCAGCAATCATTTTAAATTAGGGAAGCAATCTATAAAATGGGACTGGAATGGGGCTGGGAAAAGCATGCTGACGATTTCTGATGAAGGTCTTAAGGCTGTTGTGGGAAACCCGAGAAGTACTTTCGTGGTCTGGATTTATAATGAAAAACCACTGAATGATCAGCTGGTATTCAAATTCGGAACAAAGGATAAAACCATGAGCAGTTTTAACTTTAAGCTTAATTTCAAAGGCTGGAGAACTGCCTGGGTTATGTATCACAGAGATATGGCTGGGAAACCAGCTGCAGAAATGAATCAGCTGAGCATATCGGCCCCTGCCAGCTTGAATAAGGGTAGCCTTTTTATCGATCAGCTCATCCTTACAGCCAGCATAAATCCACGTTCCCCGATGCGGGATGAGCAGGTACCATTTGTTAATCCAGACGGAGATAAAGCGGCAAATGCACATTGGACCTCCTTATATGCATTTAATAGAATGCCGCAATATTTGCCATTACCAGGGAAGCTGAGCACAAGCATTCAGGCGGAGCTTGACCAGATTGGCAAAAGGTATCGGGAGCAGCTGTTGCTGCCTGCAGGGAAAACTTCGACAAAAAATGCTTTAACTGAATTGGAGCAAGCGTATGCCTATTGGAACATCAGCCGCGCTGGAGGAAGCATTGGTGGCCGGCCGGTATTTTCCACAAATGATGTGGAGCTGGTTTCCTTTTCTCCGGATGAAAAACTCAAGGAGATCAACCGTTTATCTGGCATCAAGCGCTATACCCAATTGATGCTGCAGATTGCCCAGGCTTATCATGCTCCTGGCTTTGTGAATGACAAAGAAAGACTGGGGCAACTATTTATAGATCTTTTGGATCACCTGGAAGATCAGGGCTGGGCCTATGGCAGCGGGATGGGGGCATTGCACCATCTTGGCTATAACCTTGCCAGTTATTATCCAGCTTGTTTACTGATGAAAGACCTGATTAAGCAGCAAGGTAAGCTGGACCGGACTTTTAAAAGTATGGCTTGGTTTAGCGGTTTAGGACGCAGTTTACAGCTTCCAGATCAGTTGCCGGCCTCCAATATTGACGTATTTAATACCTTGCTTGGAGGAATGCTGGCTTCGGTTTTAATCCTGGACGACGGCCTTGAAAAATTGCAGTATCTGCAGAGTTATTCCAAATGGCTTTCCAAAAATATAATACCAGATCACACGATTGAAGGCGCTTTTAAACCTGATGGTGCCGTTTTTCACCATGGTAATCTTTACCCGGCCTACGGTATAGGCGGTTATGCCGGAATCGCACCGATCCTTTATGTCCTGAGCGGCACCTCTTTTCGGGTAGAACCCGCTGCCCATGAAAGTTTAAAGC
Organism: Pedobacter polysacchareus; assembly: GCF_019802255.1. Lineage (GTDB taxonomy): Bacteria > Bacteroidota > Bacteroidia > Sphingobacteriales > Sphingobacteriaceae > Pedobacter > Pedobacter polysacchareus. Next base: position 81,918 of record NZ_JAHYSS010000009.1, read on the forward strand.
ATAGTTTGCTGATGATGCATTATTATACCCATCCCTACCAATGGCCATTGAGCGTTTCCGGGCGCCATCCAACAGGCAGCGGGCGCATTGCAGATATTGCTTATGCCTATATGGCGATGGCAGGTTCGCCAGATGGACAGTTGAAAACAGATACTTTAATGGCTTCGATTTACCTGATGCTGAACAAGGGGAAACAGAACAAATGGATGACTGCTTTTAAGAATAGTCAGATTAAGCCCATAGGGTATACCAGCGGTCATTGGAACCTTAATTATGGTTTGTTTGATCTTCACCGCCGCGAGGATTGGCTGCTCAGCTTGCGAGGACATAACCGGTATTTTGTAAGTCATGAGTCTTATCCTGGCGCCAATGTATATGGGCGATACCTGGGCTATGGGCATCTGGAGGTCTTATTTCCGGAGACTAAAACAGGTGACGGCAGTAATTTTAGAGATGAGGGCTGGGACTGGAATAACATTCCGGGAACAACTACCCTTCATCTTCCTCTAGCGCAGCTGAAGGCCAACATCATCAATGCAGATGACGATAGCGGCATAGAAGAAATGCTGATTTCTGACGAGCCTTTCGCAGGTGGTACCAGCTTTGAGAAAAATGGCCTATTTGCGATGAAAGTTCATGGCCATGATAAATATGATATGGGCAGCTTCAGGGCTAGGAAATCCTGGTTTATGTTTAATCACCTGGTGGTTAGTTTAGGTTCCGGAATTAAAAATACGCGGGCTGATTATCCCACAGAAACCACTTTGTTCCAGAATTACCTGAATGATCCTGAAGCGGTGATCCAGCTGGATGGAAAGGAGATCAGCGCATTTCCTTACACTAGTAAGGGGGATGCGGGGAAAGTTTTAACCCTGATTGACAACCGCAACATTGGGTATTATATTCCTGACGGAGGAAATGCTGTGTTCAGTAAGTCTTTGCAGGTTTCCAGGGATCAGAAAGATAGCCGGGCAACGAGCGGCAATTTTGCAAAGTTGGTTCTGCAGCATGGAAATGCACCTGCAGATGCAGGATATCAGTATGCGATGCTAATCAAAACAAATCAGCCCGCACTAGATAGTCTGGCTTTAAAGATGAAAAGCGAGAAACCAGTGTACAAGGTTTTGCAGCAGGATACTGCGGCACATATCGTATGGTATGCTCCGGAGCAGCTGGTTGGTCTGGCAATTTTTGGGACTCAGCAAAAATTATCAGATAGCCTGGTGATGGGCAACAGCAGACCATGTTTGCTGATGTATCAGCAAAAGGGGGAGCGGCTGTCTATGTCGGTTACCGATCCAGATCTTGCTTTTTATGAGGGACCGGATGATAGTCCGGTGATGGCAGATGGTAAAAGGAAGGAAGTCAGCATTTATTCCCGTAAATGGTACCGTTCTCCATCAAAACCATCTCTGGTTAAACTGCTGATTAAAGGGAAATGGGCAGCGAAATCGGCTCAGGATAATGTGGAAGCGATAGTACAGCCAGATGGAAATACACTGATTTCTGTACCTTGTGCGGATGGGATTGCCACCAACATTGAATGGATTAAAAAGAATTAAAATAGTCTGAAAAATGAAGAATTTGATCATCTGTGCTGTGCTGGCTTTAGGGATTACCGGCAGTGCTGCAGCACAAAATAAGGCTTTAACAAAGCCTAATGTAATTGTTATTGTGAGTGATGATGCGGGGTATGTCGACTTTGGCTGTTATGGTGGGAAGCAAATTCCAACCCCAAACATTGATGGCATTGCGGCTAAGGGAATCCTGTTTACGGATGCTTATGTATCTGCATCGGTATGCGCACCATCCCGGGCAGGTATTTTAACCGGTCGCTATCAGCAGCGTTTTGGTTTTGAACACAATACGTCTCACCTGGTTGCTCCTGGATTCAATTTAACTGATGTAGGAATGGATCCTGCGGAGCAGACCATAGCTGATGAAATGAAGGCCAATGGTTATAAAACCATCGCCATCGGCAAATGGCACCAGGGAGAGGAAGCCAAACACTTTCCTTTACAACGGGGATTTGATGAGTTTTACGGTTTTATCGGTGGTCACAGGGATTTTTTTGCCTATAAAACTACACCGACCAAAGAGCAGGCATTGTACAGCAATTCGGAAGTAGTTCCGGAAAGTAAGGTCAGCTACCTGACCGATATGTTTACCGATAAGGCGATCAGTTTTATCGGCGAAAATAAAGAAAAGCCCTTCTTTATGTACCTTTCTTATAATGCGGTGCATACGCCAATGAATGCCAAGAAAGACCTGATGGAGCGTTATGCTTCGATTGCTGATCCTGGAAGAAGGGCTTATGCAGCTATGATGACTTCGCTTGATGATAATGTTGGTCGGGTTTTGGAAGCGATCAAACAGCACCAGCTGGATCAGCAAACCTTGATTATTTTTGTGAACGATAATGGTGGTGCCACAGTGAATTCATCAGATAATGGGCCCTTACGGGGTATGAAAGGGTCGAAATGGGAGGGTGGCATCCGCGTTGCGATGCTGATGAAATGGCCGGGACAGCTTCCTGAAAACAAAACATATACACTTCCTGTCAGTGCATTGGATATTTTGCCAACCGCTATTGCTGCGGGGAATGGCAAACAAAAAGGGATTAAAAAACTGGATGGTGTCAACCTATTGCCTTACCTGAAGGGACAGCAGCAGAAAGCTCCTCACCAGGCTTTGTACTGGAGAAGAGGAGTAGCTGCAGCTATGCGGGAAAATCAATGGAAACTAATCCGTGTGAAAGACAATGTTTTATTGTTTGATCTGACAAAAGACTTTTCTGAAAAGCATAATATAGCGCAGCAGCATCCAGCTGTTGTAAAAGCGATGCTGGCGAAACTTATGCAATGGGAAAAGGGATTAGACCAGCCCCATTGGATCAGTTCTTATGGCGATCAGAACCAAATTATGAAACATCGTATGGAAACTACCGGCCGTGAGATGGAAAGAATGTATCCTTAACCTAATAAAAAAAAGAACCAACCAAATTTAAGCGCAATGAAGAAAATCTTGTTAACAGGGGTATTGGCGGTAATGATGCTTAACCCGCGACTAGCAGCAGCACAGCAGACTGACCCAGCTGGATTAATTATGCAGCGGATAGTGCTCGACCTTAGAAAACCGGTGCTTTCCCTGGATAAATCAGCAGAAAAGAATCTCGCAACGATACAAGCGAATGGCAGTTGGAAGGGAATAGATTATGCTGCAAACACGATTACCAATTGGCAGCCTGGAGAGCATTTGTTGAAAGTAGAAAATCTTGTTCAGGCCTATGTGACAAAAGACAGTCGTTTTTTTAGCAATGAAGAGGTGCTGAATGATATCAGTAAGGCCTTGAAATATTGGTACGAAATGGATCCTAAAAGCAGCAACTGGTGGCACAATGAAATTGCAACACCACAAGCTTTAGGGGAAATATTGATCATGCTGCGGAATGGAGAAAGCAGGATTCCTGCAGATTTAGAAGCGATGCTGATCGAAAGAATGAAGCGTGGAGATCCTGAAAAGCAGACTGGCGCCAATAAAACGGATATCGCTCTGCATTATTTTTATAGGGCATTGCTGACACGTGATCAGGCCTTGTTGGCAACATCAACTGCTGAACTGTTTGATCCGATCAAACTGGTGCATTATAAAGAGGGTTTGCAATATGACTTTTCTTATTTACAGCATGGTCCGCAGCTGCAGATCTCCAGCTATGGTCTGGTATTTATCACCGGGGTATTAAAAATGATCAATTATGTACAGGGCACGCCTTATGCCATTAGTAAGGAAAAGCTGGAACTGTTTTCTAAATACTACCGTGAAACTTATTTGAAAGCCATAAGAGGGAGTTATATGGACTTTAACGTAGAGGGACGCGGTGTGAGCAGGCCGAATATTTTAAGAAAAAACACGGAGAAAAGCAGGCTGCTGATTGCAGCTTTGATTGATCCATCGCATGGGGAGGAATGGAAAGCGGCAATTGCGCGAACGGACAGCAGTGCCGCACCGGATTATAAGATTACGCCTTTGCACAAGCAATTCTGGAACGGGGATTATGTGATCCACAGCAGACCTGGGTATTCTTTTAATGTCAGGATGGTCAGTAACCGTACCAAGCGCAGCGAGTCTGGAAATAAAGAGAATTTGTATGGCAGGTATTTGTCGGACGGCGCAACTAATATCCAGGTTCGCGGACCGGAGTATTATAACATTATGCCGATTTGGGAATGGGATAAAATTCCTGGAACGACGACCAGAGATTACCAGGAAGATCGCCTGACCTCGAAGTTCTGGGGTGAAGATGGCAGCAATGCTTTTGCCGGCGGGGTATCTGATGGCGTTTATGGTGCATCGGCCTATGCCTTGAATTATGATAGTCTTTCCGCAAAAAAGGCCTGGTTTTTCTTTGATCAGGAGATCGTTTGTTTGGGAGCAGACATCCACAGCAATACTGCAGAACCGATTGTGACTACGCTTAACCAGAGCTGGTTGAACGGCGATGTATTGGGTACTGCTTTTAAAGGTAAATTTGGAAAAGGGAAAACGGAGAGTTTCCAAAATGAACAGCAGAGCTGGATCCTACATGATGGAATTGGTTATGTTTTTCCTGAGCCTGCGGCCATCACTTTGAGCAGCAGTACCCAGAAAGGAAACTGGTTCCGCATTAATAATTCCCATCCAAAAGCGGAGCTTTCCGGAAATGTGTTTAAATTATGGATCAACCATGGGCTGAAACCTGCAGGTGGAAAATATGCTTATGTCGTTTTTCCGGGTATTAAAAATACAGCGCCTTTGAGCGATTTCAGCAAGTCTGGGATTAAGATTCTGGTGAATACCGGGGCGCTTCAGGCGGTGAGTCATGAAAAGTTAAATATGATTCAGGCGGTGTTTTATAAGCCTGGAGTTTTCAGCACTGCAGATTATACAATCCAGTCAGATAAGCCTTGTGCGCTTTTAATTAAAATGGAAAACGGGAAATTTGTCATCTCTGCTGCGGATCCTCTGCAAAAGGAAAGTAAGGCCCTGATCAGCATTAAAAATCTAAAAGATGGGAAGACTGCGGAACATCCGATTAGCTTTCCTCAACAAGCATTTGCCGGTTCTACGGTAACGCTGAAATAGTTTTAACCGATTATTACCCTCAATTAAATTAAATAGCACCCCCTTGTTAACCACATTGATGCTCAAATTTGATTGAGGTAATCTTCGGGTTGCTTCAGCATAAACCAAATTTAAACCAATTGAAGTATGAGAAAAATTTACATGATTTTTATGTGCCTTTTTTTTGCCATGACTGCTTACGCGCAACAAACGCGGCGGCTGGAAGGAAAGGTCACAGAACAAGGCAGCGGGGATCCCTTGGTTGGCGTAAGTGTGCAGTTGAAGGGAACAAAGGTTGGCGCTACGACCAATCAGGATGGAAAGTTCTCTATTCAGGTACCAAAGGAGGGGAGTGCCACCCTGGTATTTACCTATATTGGTTATCTCAAGAAAGAAATTGTTGTTGGCGATAGGAGCACGGTTAATGTCATCCTCGCTGAGGACAGCAAAAACTTAAACGATGTGGTGGTGATCGGATATGGTACTTCTAAAAAAGCAGACCTGGTCAGTTCAGTAGCACAGGTGGATATGAAAGACCTGGTTAAAGCACCAGTTCGTTCGATCGACGAGGCCCTTGCAGGCCGCGTTGCCGGTGTACAGGTAAACTCTTCAGATGGACAGCCGGGTTCTTCCGTAAATATCGTGATCAGAGGAGCCAACTCTATCACTCAAAATAACAGCCCTTTATATGTAGTAGACGGTTTTCCGATTGAAGGTTTTAACCTGAATGTATTCGATCCTCAGGAAGTAGAATCTATTGATGTGCTTAAAGATGCCTCTGCAACCTCGATATACGGGGCAAGGGGTGCGAATGGAGTAATCATGATTACGACTAAAAAAGGAAAAGTAGGCGATCCTGTAATTTCTTTCAACCCCACACTGAGTTTAGATAAAAACATCAAAACGATGAAGTTGATGAACAACTACGAGTTTGCTAAAATGCAATTGGAGTTTGTTCCCAATTCTCCGGGCTCGGCAGCAGATCCAACTCCGATTTATGTATTGCTGACTAAACCGAACAGAACGCTGGAAGATTATAGAAATGTTCCATTTACGGATTGGCAGGAACCATTTTTTCAGACCGGAGTCAGACAGGATTATTCTTTGGCTTTAAGGGGTGGTGCCGGCAAAACTGTTTATTCGGTTTCCGGAAATATCAATGATCAGAAAGGAACGATCATCAATACCGCTTACAAAAGATATCAGGGGAGGGTGACTTTGGACCAGACCCTAAATGATAAGTTAAAAGTAGGGATCAATGCCAACTACGCTTATTTGCTGCGCTCCGGAAATTCGGCTGCTCAGGGAACTGGTGGAAGTGGAACTACTAATATCCTGTATAGTGTATGGGGATATAACCCAACCAGTGAACTGACTTTTGATGATGCATTGGATGAGACGACTGCCAGTGGAATTGATTATAAATTTAATCCGATTCTGAACCAGAAAAACCTGTTGAGGAATAATATGACACATAATCTGAATGCAAGCGGTTACCTGGATTATGCCATTCTTCCTTCTTTAAAATTAAGGATCACCGGAGGTATTAATAATTCCAGAGTGATCAGTGAGGTGTTCAACAATTCGAACACTTATCCTGGAAGTCCAAAAACTTCACCAGGAAAAATCAATGGCGTGAACGGCTCTATTGTTGAAGCCAACAGCAATAACTGGTCAAATGAGAATACCTTGACCTGGACGAAGGCTTTTAATAAAAAGCACAACCTGAATATGCTGGCTGGTTTTTCTACACAGGGCAATACTTCCAATGCTTATGGTTTTGGGGCCATTCTTTTGCCTAATGAAAAGCTGGGGATTAGCGGCTTAAATGAAGGTACCATTAGCCCTGTAACTACTGCTACGAGTTCATTGTGGACTTTGGCTTCATTTTTTGGAAGAGCGAAATACAATTATCAGTCTAAATATTACCTGGAGGCTTCTTACCGTGCGGATGGTTCTTCGAAGTTTTCTACGGATAATAAATGGAGCTTTTTCCCTTCTATCGGGGCTTCATGGCGCTTTATTAAGGAAGATTTCCTGAAAGACAGTAAAATCCTTTCAGATGGTAAGTTAAGGGCAAGTTATGGTAAAACAGGAAATAACAGGGTAAGTGATTTTGCGTATTTATCGTCGATAGACATCCTTCCCGGCAATTCCTATCCATGGAACAATGGTTATGTGACAGGTGTGATTCCTACTACTATTGGAAATCCAAAGGTGAAATGGGAAACTACGGATCAGTATGATGCAGGTATAGATTTGGCCTTTTTGAAGAACCGAATCTCGCTGACTGCGGATGTGTATAAAAAGAATACTAAAGACTTATTATTGAGGGCAACATTGCCTACTTCATCTGGTTATACTTCTGCATTTAAGAATGTGGGCGCGGTGTCTAACAGAGGATTGGAGCTGACGATCAGCACGGTCAATATCAACAAAAAGGATTTCCAGTGGAATAGCAGTTTCAATATTTCTTTCAATAGAAATAAAGTGTTGGCCCTGGCTGAGGATCAGGAAACGTTGCTGTCTACGACTAGCTGGGACAATGCCTATTCCAATATTCCATCTTATATCGCGAAAATTGGTGAACCTTTGGGTTTGATGTATGGCTTTATCTGGGAGGGAAATTACCAATATAGCGACTTCACAAAAAGCTCGACTGGCGAATACCTGTTGAAGGATAATGTGCCTGGAAACGGTAACAGCAGACAGAACATCCAACCCGGAGATATCAAGTATAAGGACCTCAATGGGGACGGTACCATCAATTCTGCTGATCATACCGTGATTGGGAATAGCTTGCCCTTACATACCGGTGGATTTTCTAACAACTTCACGTATAAGCACTTTGATTTGAACGTGTTTTTTCAATGGTCTTATGGCAATGATATTCAGAATACCAACCGTTTGGTGTTTGAAGGAAATGGATTGGGTAAAAGATTTTTGGAGCAGTTCGACAGTTATTCCAACCGCTGGTCGCCAGAGAATCAAGGGGCATCAAATTACCGTACCGGTGGTTTTTCTGTAGCTGGTTATTCATCAAGAACAGTAGAAGATGGTTCCTTCCTGCGATTGAAAACTGTTTCATTCGGGTACAATGTTCCTAAAACTTTGCTGAAAAAATTGAAGGTGAAATCGATTAGAATGTTCCTTTCTGCGCAGAATCTGTATACCTGGACAAAGTATACTGGTCTTGATCCTGAGGTGAGTACTTATAATTCGGTATTAACCGGAGGCTTCGATTATAGTGGTTATCCTAGAGCAAGAACCATAGCTTTTGGTGCAAACGTTAATTTCTAACCTACAAATCCTATTCAAATGAAAAAGTTAATATTTTCAATTCTTCTGTTGAGTGTAGGGTTAACTTCCTGCAAAAAGTTCCTGGAGACTGTTCCTACAGATAATTTACTGCCTAAAGAATATTATGATACCGAAGCAAAGTTGTTAAACGCTTTGGCTGGAGTATATTATCCGCTGTCTACTGAGCAGCTATATGCGAATTTTTTAAATACAGATTTCAATGTTTCTGATGAGGCATTTTATCAGAGATCGACACAAGCTGATGGGGTTGCTGTCTATAATTTTGACTATGCCAATGTGAATGTTGCTGGTTTATGGCAGCAGTGTTATGTAGGGATTGAGCGGGCAAATTTGCTGATCAGTAACATCAATGTCGCCAGTATGGAGGAGTCGAAACGCAAGCCGATTTTGGGCGAAGCGCTGTTCATGCGCGGCTATTATTATTTCCTGCTGGCCAGCAATTATGGCGATGTGCCGCTTAAAATTGAGCCTACTCAATCGCCATCCGGCGAAGATGTACAGCTACCACGTACACCGGTAAGAGCTGTATATGCACAGATTCTAGCTGATATGGAGCAGGCAGAAAGTCTGACGAACAACATTACCGATTTCGGATTTGGCGGTCGCGTGTCAAAAACTACCGTTCAGGGAATCCTGGCCAGGGTTTGTTTAACCATGGCTGGAGCGCCTTTAAAAGAGGAATCAAAATATGCAGCCGCAAAGGCCTGGGCTTTGAAAGTTAAGGAATCCGGATTACACAGTTTAAATCCGAGTTACAAGCAGCTGTTTGTAAATATGCACCAGGACTTATATGACATTAAAGAAAGCATGTGGGAAGTGGAGTTCAAAGGGAATGGGGCAGATGGCCTGGGCTCTGGAGGCAGGGTTGGCAGTTTAGCGGGAATCCAGCAGCAGGCGACTAATGGTATCGAGCTGAAAATTGGCTATTGTTATGGGTTTTTGCACACGACCTCAAAATTGTTTAATCTATTTCAGCCAGGTGATTTAAGAAGAGACTGGAACATTGCACCTTTCAATTACATCAGTATTTATACTGACCGTTATTATTACAACTATTATACGCCTGCGCAGGTCTTCAATCGTGATGCGGCGAAGTTTAGAAGAGAGGCTTATCTGAATGACAATAAAAATAAAAATGTAACCCCTATCAATTACCCTCTTTTAAGGTATGCAGATGTGTTATTGATGCTGGCAGAGGCCGAAAATCATTTGAATGGGGCAACGAGTCTGGCTTATGATGCTATCAATCAAGTGAGGAGGAGGGCTTATGGAATTAATGTGGCCACGGCTAATGTGAGCGTTTCTGTGTTAAATAACATCAATTTAGCGACAGCGGGAAATACGGGTTATAACATTACTTTGAACAATATCCAGGTAACGATTACTGGCGGCGGAGGTACAGGTGCGACTGCACAAGCTACGGTTTCTACTTCTAATGGAAAAGTAACGGCCATCTCGGTATTGAATCCTGGTTCTGGCTATACTTCGGTCCCAACGGTAACGATTGGAACTGCCTGGGCTGCAGGTACTGTTTATAGTGTGGGTACACAGGTATTCAATGGGAATAATTTGTATACGGTAACTACTGCTGGTACTGCTACTGCAACAGGGCCTACGCAAACTTTTGGCGCTTCTTCGGCTGTGGTAACTGGAGCGGTATTCACTTATGCAGGTCTCAGAGCGACAGCAACCGCAACTGTTGCGACTTCTGTTGTTGACCTGACTGCAGGATTGAGCAAGGATAAATTCCAGGAGGCAATTGAGGATGAACGTGCAATGGAACTTTGTTTTGAGGCTTTGAGAAAACCGGATTTAATTCGCTGGGGAAAATGGCAGAGCACGATGAATGCGGTTGGTGCAGATATCCGGGCAACTGGAGGTACTACCTTTTCTTACGGTGGTTTGGCAGGCTCTAATGTACAGCCGAAGCATGTGCTGTTCCCGATCCCTGCAGCAGAGATTACAGTAAATAAAGCAGCAGTTCAAAACCCAGGTTGGTAATCCTTTAAACACAGAAATTATGAAACTTTTAAATATAAGCTTAATGGCCGGCATACTATTTTTGTCGGCCTGCAGCAAATCAATAGATGAAAAGCCTGTTTCATTTGAGGTCATGAGTACGAAAACAAATGGAGAGGCCAGTGCTGCATTTAATACAAAAGATACGATTGTCTATAAAATCAATGGTAATCCTGATGTGCTGACTTTTTATTCTGGTGCTATCGGTCAGCGTTATGAGTTCAGAGACCGGATCACTGCAAATGGGAAGGCGCAGCTCCAATTTACCTCGTTAAGGGCAAATGGTACGCAGGCCAATTCCATTCAATTATTGGTGTCCTCAGATTTCAAAGGGGTAGTGGCGAAGTCGCAGACGATCCTGGGCGTGATTACCAGAGATACGGCGGCCACGAATGCGAATATTGCGTCGGCTACCTGGGTGGATATTAGTAGTCGTGCGGCCTGGTCTACGGGAACTGCAGTTTCCTCAGGGCTTATTGATCTTTCTGATTTTACGGAGCAGGGGAAGCCCGTGTTTATTGCTTTTAAATACAGTGCGACCGCAGGAACGATTCAGAACAAATGGACGATCAGTGCTTTATCTCTCCAAAATGTGCTGGAGGATAAGACGGTTTATACGCAGGCAAATTTTGCGGCTTCGAACCAATCGATTACCAATTACGGCGTAAATTCGCCAGGATTGGGCTGGTTAAGCATCAGTAATCCGAATTTAAATACCCTGGGTTACAATTGGGTTTACAGTGCTGGAATCGGTACTGCTGGTTCATTGGTGATTACCGGTGCGAGCACTGCGCTAACGGCTACTGCTCCGGCGGAGTCCTGGGCGATTATGGGGGCTATTGATTTGAGAAAAGTGACGCCTGATGGTGGGGTTGCGGTGAAGGACATCAATACATTGCTGAAAACTTACAAGCCATTGGTCACTTATCCGGCAGGTGCTTACAACGTGACATTTGTGGCCTCAAACAATACTGTAGATGGAATGTCGGCAGTAGTCAGACAATTGCCAATTACCATTATTAATCCCTGATTTTCTTTAAAATCAGCGGTTTTATGCTTATAAAAATAAATATCTTTAGAATATATAACCTACAAATACACACGAATGAAATTAACCAATCTTAAGAAGAAAATGCGTAACCTGCTGCTGGCATCGGCACTAGCGGTGTCGGTAACCACTTCTTCATTCTTATTGTTTTCGCCAAAGTCGGCAATGATTAAAAATGATTTTGACGTTGCAGAGCAACAGTATGGGCAATTGTTGAAAACGGCTACAGACTTAAGTCAGTTTCCGCGAACTACCAATAAAGACGGCTCGGTAAAGAGCACTGATGTTTGGGACTGGACGGGTGGATTTTTTCCAGGCGGACTCTGGTATATCTATGAATACACGCAAAAGCCAGAATGGAAAGCTGCGGCGACAAAATGGACGGAAGCGCTGGAAAAAGGGCAGTTTTTAACCCAGCACCATGATGTTGGCTTTGTGATGTACTGCTCGTATGGTAATGCACTAAGATTTGAAAAAGATCCGGAGAAAATAGAGAAATACCATAAGATCTTAATCCAGTCGGCAGAGTCTGCATTGACTAGGTTTGATCCTAAAGTAGGTCTGATTAAATCCTGGAATGCAAAGAAATCATGGGATAATAAAACCACCTGGCAATATCCGGTGATTATTGATAACATGATGAATTTAGAAATGCTGTGTTATGTTTCAAAGTTAACAGGAAATCCAAAATACAAAGATGTGGCGATTAGTCATGCTTTAAACACGATGAAGAATCATTTCAGGCCAGATTTCAGTACTTATCATGTGGTAGATTACGATGCGAATGGAAATGTGGTTCATCAGCAAACCAATCAGGGATATGCAGACAATTCGACCTGGTCTCGTGGACAAGGCTGGGCGATCTATGGCTTCACGATGATGTATAGAGAAACAAAAGATAAGCGTTTTTTGGCAGCAGCTGAAAAAGCAGCAGATTTTTACCTTAACCACTCCAATCTGCCAAAAGATAAGATTCCTTATTGGGATTTTAATGTGAATCAGGCAGGATATAAGCCGGATTGGGCTTATGATGCGAAAAAACTGAATTACATTCCACGTGATGCTTCGGCAGGATCGCTGACTGCTTCGGCTCTGTTGGAATTGAGCACATTTTCAGCAAAAGGTCCGCAGTATTTTAAAGGGGCAGAGCAGATGTTGACTTCTTTATCGGGTCCTGATTATTTAGCGAAACCAGGTACCAATTCTGGTTTTATCCTGAAACATTCTGTGGGTAGTTTGCCTCATAATTCTGAGGTTGATGTGCCCTTGGTTTACGCGGATTATTACTTTTTAGAGGCTTTGCTGAGGTATCAGAAGTTGATGAAATAAGGTTTAAAGCTTATAAAAATGTTAAAACCCCTTAAATCTATTGATTTAAGGGGTTTTTGAGGTTTTAAGAAGAATGTAAATTCCCCATCAATGGATCCGTAAAACTGTCTTTCGAATGTTCTACATGTCCTGCAAACTGTTGGCTATAGGTTTGGTTTCCATCCGAGGTTACGGTAAAATCATACCAGCTGTGGCTTGCTTTTAATTCGATTGGAATAAAGATTTCCTCCTGACTTTTATTGAGCACTGCATTGATGACCGGTTTTTTATAGCTATTGTCTTTTATGGCTATTTTAATGGGATTGCCTTTGGCCAGGCGTCTGATGTGTAGCATCACATTCCCATTAGGTTTACTACCATCTTTTTCTGCCTGATATTTTAGGGAGATGAGGATTTCCGGATCGTTGGCATTACCGATATACCTGCGGTAAAAACCATTTGCGCTATATACTTTCAGATCGTAGGTCTGCTTGCTGAAATCTGCTAATGGCCAATGGTAATCGATGGTGTCACCTGCATCAACGGTGAAATCCCAGTTCTTATCTCCGGAATAAACGATAAAACCGGCACCTTTTGCCTTTTCTCCGAAAAACTTAGTGCCGGCAGTAAAGTCGATCTTCACCTGTTTACCAGCTGGATCTAAACCGGCATGTGCATACAGCTCATACGGAATAGCGTTTGCAGGTTTGATCCCTGGTTCCTGCTTTGGTAAATTAGGATTGCCTATCGGGTTTTTCAGGATTTCATCAATTGCGGCCCTATCCAGGTTTTTGAAGTTGCTGGGTAGTTTTGCAAATTGAGCCTTGTGAATCCCTTCTAGGAAAGGCATTCTTTCTACTGTTTTTGGTAATGGGATATGCTCGCCATTGTAAGGTCTGAAAACAGAGGTTAAATCACCACAGAGACTTCTTCTCCAGGAGCTGATGTTATCTTCATGGATCTTCTGACCAGTTTTATGGGATAGGAAATGTTCCAGGAACTGAATGGAAGAAGTATGGTCAAAGGTTTGAGAATTGACATATCCACCTCTTGACCATGGAGAAATCACCACCATTGGCACACGGAAACCGAGGCCTACTGCACTTTCTCTTTCGCTATTTTTACCTTTGTAAATGTATTCTGCGCTACTGTCCAGTGATTTAGATATTTTTCCTTTAGTTTCATCTTTCGGGTTTGGCGCTACAAATGGAGGCAAGTGGTCGAAATAGCCGTCATTTTCGTCGTAAGTCAGGATAAAGATGGTTTTTTTCCAGACTTCCGGATTTTTGGTCAGGATGTCCATGGCTTCTGATAGGTACCAGGCACCGTACCAGGGAGCTCCAGGATGATCGGAGAAATTACATGGTGCCACTAACCAGGAAACGGTGGGCAATTTTCCGGCATCCACATCCGCACGGAACTGATGCAAGACATCACCTTTGGGGATTTTTGCGGTGCGTTCGGTACCATTGTCATGATAGGTATGGCTTTCCACAGTATGGAAATCAGGGTCGTTTCTATTGGTGACAAAGGCTCTTTTATGGAGGTCCTGTTGCTCAGGACTCAGTTTTTCCAATGGATTAAGTTCTAAAAATTCGATCTCTTTACTGACAAAATCAAGTTTCTTCTGAAGTTTCGGGTCTGCCTTTTCTTTCAGTTTATCTTCCAGTTGTGTTTTTGCTTTACGTAGGTAAACCAGGTGTTCGGGATGTCTTTTTACATGGTATTGTTTAAAGAATTCCATGTCATTATCGGTAAAGTTGGCCAGCCAGCTTTCTTCTTCATCTTCCAGACCTACGCCTACACTGAGTTCGTTCTGATATATTTTCCAATCTACTTCATGTTTCGACAAGCGTTCTGGAAAAGTACTCCAGGAAATGCGTTCTGAACCGTCGATATAACCATTGGAATGGTGTGCGGTAGAAGTTGCATTTTGCTCTTCCCTGATTTTTCCGGTCCAGAAGAAACATCTGTTCGGACTTGTTCCGGTTAAAATAGAGCAAAAATTATGGTCGCAAACGGTAAAGGCATCCGCCAATGAATAGTAAAAGGGAATGTCTTCTCGGTTGTAATAGCCCATGGTTAAAGGCATATCTGCATATTCCTTGTTGCCGGATCTTTTCGCTTCCAGCCAGCCATCATAATGGCCATTGTTGCGGGCATCCACCTGATTTTCCCAGGAATGGGGCAGGGCACTCATCCAGGTGGCTTTGGTGTCTTTAATGTTTAAGCGGAAAGGAGCATAAGTTTCTCCTTTTTTATTGCTTTGCAGCCAGACCGGATACTGGCTCGGCAGGGTAATGGCTCTGGGGTTATTAAAACCACGGACTCCTTTTAAGGTACCAAAGGCATGGTCAAAGGATCTGTTTTCCTGCATCAGAAAGACCACGTGTTCCGCATCTAGGTAGCTGCTCCCTACGCTGGGGTTAATGGCCATTGCTTTTTGGATGGAGGCGGGTAACATGCCGGCCATACCTAGTGCACCGGTTAGTAAGGTTGCTTTTTTAATAAAATCTCTTCTGGTTTCCATTTGGTTTGTGTGTTGTAAAAAAAAAGATTGATCAGTCGAAACTAATCAATCCTTTTAAAATTATCATTTAGCAACGGTTATTTTACCCACACATTTGTTGGTCGATTTTGTTATTTTTTGCAGTGAACTGACTTTTAATGGTCTTAGAAACATTGGCTTCAAGCACCTTTAATTTATTCGATCCAAATGAACTATCTGTTCAGGTTACAATAATTGTCATTCCATTCGGTCAATACTTGAATCACTGGAAGTAGGGTAATTCCAATCTCAGTCAGTTTATATTCTACTCTTGGGGGAGATTCTGCATAGGCTTTCCTGCAAATGATTCCATCGCGTTCGAGTTCCCGGAGTTGTATGGTCAGCGTGGTTTGCGCAATATCATCCATTCTTCTTTTCAACTCTCCAAATCTGGATACGGAATCTTCAGCGATGATTTTAATCAGCAACATCTTCCATTTGCCGCCCATGATTTTCAAGGCATTTGTCACGGCACAGTTATTTGTTGAAAATTCGTCTTTTTCTTGTTTTGTAACTTCCTGGTTATGAATGTTGGTATTGTTTTCCATACTAAGTATCGTTTTATTAACTACTTGCAGGTACTTACAAGTAGGCACATCTTTGCGGTCAGAACAGGGTTTATTGCCTTGTTTAAATGACCTAAAATATGATCAAGCAAATCAATGACCAGCGGATATTGTCCATTCTTTCCGCTGCTGCCTTTCTCTCCGTGCTGGATATTTTTATTGTAAATGTAGCACTTCCAACGATCAAAAAAGACCTTCATGCGACAGATGCAGATATACAGCTGGTGATTGCAGGATATTTATTAGGCTATGCCGTGTTTTTGATCACCGGTGCCAGAGCAGGGGATTATTATGGGAGGAAGAAAGTATATGTGATTTCTATGTGCTGTTTCACATTGGCTTCATTGCTTTGTGGGATTGCACAGACTCCGCTGCAGCTAAACATTGCCCGGTCATTACAGGGGATCAGTGCGGCGTTTATGGTACCGCAAAGTTTAGCTTATATTCAAATGCTTTTTCCAGATCAAAGGACCAGGGCTAAGGCATTGGGTTTTTATGGTGGTGTTGCTGGAGTTGCCTCGGTTATCGGGCAATTTCTAGGTGGTTTATTACCGGATATACATTTTTCAAATGAACTGTTTAGTCATCTGGATGGCTGGAGGTTGATTTTTCTGATCAATATCCCTCTGGGAATCGTTGCTGCCTATAGTGCTTATCGCCATTTAAAAGCGCATAAATTACTGCAAACTGGGAGTTTTGATGTATCTGGAGTTGTATTGGGAAGTCTGGCGCTTTTAGGTTTGATCTATCCGCTGATACAGGGGAGAGCATTAGGCTGGCCATTGTGGAGCCTGGTGCTTTTAGCTAGTTCTTTCCTGCTATTGTATGGATTTGTGAAAAACCAGCAAGCTAAAATGAAAAGAGGTGTGCCTGTTTTGATTGATTTTAAGCTGTTTCATTATGCGGATTTTAGGATTGGTCTTTTCATTGCCTTGTTCTATTTTATCGCTCAGGATTCTTACTTTTTAATTACGGGTTTAATGCTGCAGGATGGTTTACATATCAGTTCTTCAGAAACAGGTTTATTATTTGTTTTTCAAGGTTTGGGATATGTGTTGGGTGCAGTGGGTTCAGTGGCATTAATCAGGAAGTATGGTAAAAAAATGATTCAGCTAGCGGTGTTATTGATGATCGTATCCTTGGTTTTACATGTTTTTCTTTTTAGTGCAGCAAAGGTTGATTGGTATTTGTCTTATCCGTTATTGCTGATGTATGGTGTAGGCTGCGGGTCGGTATTGCCATCTATTATGTCCCTGGCACTGCAGCGTATTCCTGCTGATTTAGCGGGATCGGCCTCAGGTTTATACTCCACAATTCAGCAGGCTGCAGTTGCTTTAGGTATTGGATTAACAGGAGGTGTTTTTTTTTCTTTCTTATATGAAGGAGCCAGTAAGGCTGATTTTGTCAACGCTTATATGGGGGCAACAGGGTTGAATATTATAGCATTGCTTTGTGTGGTGGTTTTTCTTTATAGGTTTCCTGAGCGCGGGAGGGGGAAGAGGTTTAGGGGTAAATAAAAGTAATGTGTTGGTGTTCAGGTGACTCAGCGCATATTCATTTGGCCATATGATGCTGTATGTATGATTTCCTTCTTCGTCGAGCACCTTAGGCCCAACTATGTTAACCTCTGCTGGTGGCACAGGAGTACCAGTCACTTTACACCTCCTAAATCTTTAACGGCTTTTGTCGTACGCTCTTTGCACAATGGTCGCTTTAAAGGTGCTGATATATTAAATTTTAGTTGTTTATTTTTTTTGTATCTTGTAACGAAATCAGGTAATATTTTCTGGAAATTACAAATCTTTTAATCTAAAATTTAGCTCATGTTACAATTGTTAATTGCTCTTTTACTGGGCTTTTCAAGCCCTAAATCTTCCACGGATGAACATCGTAATGTTGTTGCTAGTGCATCAGCCTCAAATGATACAATCGGAGAAGGTGGTCAAATTCCACCAAAAAAACCTAATAAACCCGTCAAATAATTTTTTCAAAAGAAAAGGGAAAAAATCCTAAGATTATTTCCCTTTATCTAAATTAACGCTCTCATATATAAAGACGCTTAAACCGAACTTATATTGTGTGCGATTAAAATTAAATCAATTGTTGTGTTATTCCTTTATGAATGCAATGGCATCGACTTCCACTAACATATCGTCCAGTGCTAACCTTGGCACAGGGATTAATGTGCTAGCCGGAAATTGATTATTTTTCCATGTGTTGTGCATTTCTTCTGTCCATATTGCGAGTTTCTCTTGATTGTGGTCTACAATTAATACCGTAATTTTAAGGACGTCATCAGGCTTTAAATCATATTCTTTAAGCACGGTTTCTAAATTTCGCAATGCGAATTGAACCTGGGTCCTGAAATCTTTGGAGAGATTATGTTTTAGGTCTTCACCACCACTTTGTCCTGATATAAATATGTATCTCCCATGACCTGGAGTACTTGTAGCGTGTGCAAAAGCAAATGGAGTAGGGTCAAAAAGTGTTTTCGGGTTTTTATGAATGATATTGCTCATATTTTTTTGAGTTTTAGTGTAGTTATCTTCAGTCTGCTTACAAGCCGAAAAAGATAGTATAAAGGTGGATAAGGTTAAGATGCATTTTGTCAGGTATAAAGTGCTTTTCGGATTACTCATGATTTGTAAAGAATTGATTGAATTGAAATATTTGAGTGATTGCTGCTTTAGACCAATAGGCCGCATTGTGCTCTCCAGGTCGTTCTTCATAAATATGAGGAATCTTTAATAGCAGGAGTTGTTCATGTAGTTTTCTGTTTTGTCCAATTAATAAATCTTCGGTTCCGCAGCTGATCAGGATTAGTTGCTTAGAGTTTTTTAGCTTTTCTATTTGGGAGATCGCAGTATAGTCTTTCCAATCTTCTGTATGATCTCCTAGTGTTTTTGGTACACCATAGTCCCTTCCAAAAGGCCTAAAGTCGATCACGCCACATATACTTCCAATAGCGGCAAATGTGTTTTGATGTCTGGCACCAATGTATAAGGCACCATGTCCGCCCATGCTCCAGCCCATTATTGCAGTTTTTGAGGGTGCTGATTTATAGTGGTTTTGCACGTACTCAACCAGTTCTTTCGCTACAAATGTTTCATACTTCGAGTTTGTGTTTTCGCTGTCTACATACCAGCTGTCGTAATTTCCATCGGGTAAAACAAAAATCATTTTCATTTCTTTGCTTAGCGCCTGTAAAGCAGGGATATCCTGAGTTAATGTTCTTTTTGGATAACCGGTGTAGCCATGCAAAATGTAAACTGTAGGTATTGTTTTTCCTGTGGTTGATGTAGGGCGGATCACTAATGTTTTGACCTCTTTTTTCATAGAGGGACTGTAAATATTTAAGGAGTCCAACTTTTGGGAAAAGGCTTGGAAACTGATGAAAATTACAGAAAGGGTAGTTAATAATATTCTCATTGCATTCTTGTTTTAATTTGTTCATGCAAAGGTATTGCTACTCGTTTTTCAAAACATATACATATGTTGAGGGAGTCAATATATTATAAAAAAAGCCCCCATAAAGTGTCTAACTTTTTGGGGGCTGTGCAGTCTGACTTTTTGGTGGCTTTAAAAGCTTTATAAAACGGCTTTTTTTATAAAATTAGGATCGTATTATAGTGAATAGCGTAGTGTAAGTCCATAAGTTCTTGGATCACCAAGTACACCTGCATACAAACCAGCATTACCTGCTGCGGCTTGTAATTGTTCATAGTAAGTTTTATTTGCGATATTTCTTGCCCAAACAAATAGGGAGAACTTATCAGATTTGAATCCTAATCTGGCATTAAACAATGAATAGGCTTCCACATTTAACACACTGGAAGGTGTTGGGTTAGAAGAATATTCAGAACGGTAACTCGCATCTGCAGCAATAAAAAATCTACCTGCTACGTTTGCTAAGTTGCCTGGATTGCTGAATTCTGCACCTCCTGAAATATTCCATTTAGAAATACCTGGTAATCGGCCTCCGGAAGCATCTTTAAATGCCACTTGTGTAGCTACACCATTCACAAGTTCCGTATGACCGGTTTCTTCTAATGGCAGTGGTGCATTTTCGAATTTCACATACTTGCCATCAAGATAAGCTAATGCTGCATTTAGCGTTAAGAACCTTCCTAATTGATAATTTCCATCAACTTCCAGGCCTTTTACATTCACTTTTTCAGCATTGGCAAGGTAACCTCTGTTTACCCCCAATTGTGGTGATTGCACGTTAGTTTGATAATCTTTAATGTCTGTATTAAAGGCACTCACGTTTACAATTGCACCTTTAAATGGTTTGGTTTTAACACCTAATTCATAATGCTGTACATATTCTGGTTTAACTACGGCCAGAGAAAGGTCCGCTTCTCCAGTAGAAGTGGTTGGTAAACCACCAACATTCACACCAACTGGTTTGTAAGCGGTTGAGAACGTTCCATAGGCATTTAATTTAGTGGAAGGTCGGTAAGATAAAGTAACGTTACCAGATAAATTGTTGTTGTCTACATTGGTACTGAACTTTTGGTTGTTATAAACTGCAGTTTTAAGCGCAAGTAAGGCTGCATCTGTAGTTTGCAGACCACCATAAGTTACCCTGTCGTAGTCTACATCTTTTTTATCGTAAGTGTATCTTAAACCTGGTAAAATATGAAAGTGATTTAGGAATTCCCAGTCCGCCTGTGCAAACACGGCAGTGCTCAATG
Source organism: Pedobacter polysacchareus (assembly GCF_019802255.1). Taxonomy (GTDB): domain Bacteria; phylum Bacteroidota; class Bacteroidia; order Sphingobacteriales; family Sphingobacteriaceae; genus Pedobacter; species Pedobacter polysacchareus. The sequence goes on from NZ_JAHYSS010000009.1 coordinate 102,525, forward strand.
ATTTAATCGTTGAATTTGTTCTGATACCGTAACCATCTAGTAAACCAGGAGTAGCGTATAATGCCTGCGAACCTGTATTACTTGTTTGTACAAATCTCCATTGATCTTTACCTACTTCTTCTGTCTGTTCCAATCCTTTCAAATTCTGACTTAGGGCAAATACACCAATTACACCGGTTACTTTTTCAGCGATAGTACCGGCATATCTCACTTCCTGTGAATATTGATCATGGCGAGAGTTTCCCTGAGATTTAGTCAATGCAGACAATTCAGAGAAATCCCTGTCGTTCGTAGGGTTCCAGTTCCAGAATCTCCAGGCAGTAGTGGAAGTCAGCGTTCCATTGCCAATTTTATAATCTAAGTTTACGGAGATACCACCAATAGACTGGTCATGCTTCCAAGGTGTATTGGTATTGATTTCTCTGGAGGCAGGATCTGCTACAGGCTGCTGATAACCTAAATCAGAAACAATTTTGGCATACTGACGATATGCGCTTCTTTCTGTTGTGGTCACACCTGCAATTACCAATGGGTAACCAGCTGGGTGCTGGACACTTGCATCACCACTCAACAATACCTGTAATTTCTCTGAAGGCGTGTAATAAAGCTGACCTTTAAAACCAATGTTATTTTGGCCACTATATCTACGCTGTTCTTTTGTGTTGTAAATGGTTCCATCTCTTTGAGTTCCTGAGATCGATAATCTTGCTGCAAGATCTTTTGCAACACCTCCTGAAACCGATGTTTTTGCTTGTATAAAATTATAGTTTCCAAAGCTCAATTCCACTTTTCCGCTTGGGGTCTGAGTTGGTTTTGCGGTAGTGATGTTAAATGCACCTGCAGTTGTATTCTTACCAAATAAGGTTCCTTGCGGGCCACGCAGTATTTCTATTTGCTCAATGTCAAGGAAATCTGTTGAGGTTGCTGCCGGACGCGCCTGATAAACTCCATCTACATAAAAACCTACTCCAGGATCAATACCATCGTTGGTTAAGCCAAATGTTGAACCTAGTCCGCGGATATTAAGGGTCGTATTTCTTGCGTTTGAAGCATATAACTGTACAGAAGGAACCAGTTCTTTTAAGCGGTTAACGTTAAAAGCACCTGCGTTTTCAGCGGCCTGGCCACCGATCACAGTAATGGCGATAGGCACATCCTGAAGTACTTCTGAGCGTCTTCTGGAGGTCACTACGATCTCATCCAGAAGTTCGCTTTCAATCAGAATCAATTCAAAAGGAGCTTCCTGAAGTTTTAAAATCTGGAAATCCTGAGATTTATAACCTATGGAGCTGATTCTGAGATAGAATGGGAGATCTGTCTGTGCATCAATACTGAACTTACCATCCTTATCGGCAGTTGCAGAAATCTTAGTGCCTCTGATCAGCACTGTGGCATGTGGAACTGGAACGCCGTTGCTGCTTTTGATCACACCTGTTATCGGATTTTGAGCGAATACAGCATTCGCCGTCAGTATCAATAAGAAGATAAGGAGTAAATGTTTTTTCATTTTGTGTTTATGTTAAATGGTTTGTTGGTTATACATCGCCAGAGTTCTGACGTTATTTTTGGCCGGTACCCGCAATAAATAAATTGCAAAGCGTGGCCATGTGGATGTTTTTAACATCCGATTAGGTTTAAAGAATAGGTTATAGGTAAGCTTTTAGCTTTTTCAGTGATTACTGAAAAGAATCATCATCAACAACAGTGACAGCCTAGTAGAAAGCGGGTTCCTTCTTTAGCTGTTTTTCTTTGCATTTTCATAAAATGTAAGCCTGTTTTCATTGGGTTCTAGATTGTTAAGAGTTTGTATTGATAATACGAAGATAGGATTCTTTTTTTATAAAACGAATAAAATCTACGGATTTAGTAGTTTTTATTTAATTGTATTCACAAACCTTGATATTTTATAGGTTTAAGCTTGATTTTGAGCCCATTGCTGAGCTCTATTTGTCACTTTAAAAGAATTTTTTATGGAGATTACTTCCATAGACTTAGCCTCAGGTTCAGCTCAAAACTTCCGTTGGTATAGCCGCTAAGTGCAGAAGTTTGTGTGGTGTAATTGCCACTGATCAGGTATTTTTTTCTGAAGTCCATACCCAGTCCAAAAGTTGCATTTTTTGTGCTGTGGTACATTCCTGTAATAAATACTTGCTGATTGGCAATTTCTAATTGTGCACCTGCATCCCAGATGTTATCAAAACCCTGAACGCCGCGGTAGGCAATCATTGGCTCCAGGTCCATACCTTCCGCACCTTCAGTAAGCTTAAAACGGTAGCTGCTGGCCGCATAAAAGGTAGTGACGTCGGCAAGTTTGATGACATCCTTTTTAAGGACGCTTTTCAAGTTAGGAATAGCTGCCTGTAAGCTGAAAGTACCGGAGGTATAGGCGATACCAAAATCTCCGTCCAGATAAGTTTTTCGGTCATTGTACTGGCCAACCATTGGGTCATTCGGGTTTCCATAGATGTCGCTGTTTTCCAGCCTCTGGCTCATAAAGCCTAAGGAAATACCAAAATGCAGCTGCTGCTGTTCTTCACCCAATTGCAGGTGATAGGCATAGGTACCTGTTACACGAGTTTGTCGCTGCAGACCGGCACTTTCATTATAAACATTCAAACCAACACCTACTTTTCCCTTTCCATAATCAGCGGTGAGGCTTTGTGTAAGTGGAGAACCGGGTACATTACTCCATAGTTTTCTGTAAGCGGCATTCACTCTTATTCCATCGGTTGAACCGGCATAAGCGGGATTGATCAGAAATCTATTGCTATAATACTGCGCGGCTAATGGATTCAATTGTGCGTAGCTATTGCTACCGGTGAAAACCACCAGTAGCAATGCCAGAAATTTGTATGTTGTTTTCATCTTTATAAGCATGCGGTTTATGAGGAGGATTAGTTTTCTCTGACGATGGTAATGAAACCTTTAAATTTCGGCCTGTTGTTACCAAAATCAATCACGTAATAATAGGTGCCTTCAGACAGTGCCGTGCCATTCAGGGTGCCATCCCAAGTGTTATCATATCCTCTTTTGCTGTAGATTTGTCTGCCTGCCTTATCAAAAATTTTCACCTCATTGTTTGGATAAACATCGATATTTTCGATGATCCATTTATCATTGTAACCATCTCCGTTTGGAGATAGGATATTAGTGGCTTTAATTTTAACCAGGTCATCCAGCACTTTAACCGTAAATGTGCTGGTTTCTGAACAGCCATTTGCATTGGTTACAGTAACGGTATAAGTAGTCGTTTCTGTTGGCCTTACCATGATGGTCGAAATATTTGCTGTGTTGTTCAGGATGCTGCTGGTTGGCGACCAGGTATAGGTATTTCCTCCGGTAGCAGTAAGTGCTACAGTTTCTCCTTTACTTACCTCGGTACTGTTTCCTGATATATTTCCAAGGTTCGCCTGAATCGTAATCAGGGGTAAAGGATTTACAGTAATTACAAAGCTTCTAGTATAGGTGTCTACGCCACCATTTTCTAGGCCTCCATTGTCTTTTACGGTTACCGTAATCGTTGCAGTACCATAAGCACCATTTTTAATGCGGTAACTGAAATTACCTGTTGCACCTGTTTGGTTTATAGATAGATTTTGCAGCAGGTTGGTATTGCTGTTGGTATAGCTTAGCGTGGTCTTTTGGGTAGTCTCAGGCCCTGCACTGATTCCTGTTAAAGGAATGTTCTGCGAAGTACTGGTATAGCAAAGCGTCTGATCGGCAATAGCTGCAAGTGTAGGTGCCTCGTTTACATCGCTGATTGAAACATTAAATTGCTGATCCAGGGACAGACCAAATTGCGTTGTCGCACGTACGCGGATGGTATAGCTGGATTTGCTTTCAAAGTCAAATACCTGATTGCTTTTTAACTGATCTCCAGCGATGCTAAATGCCCCATTGTCTATATCTCCGCTTCCTGAAACCAATGAATAGGTAAAAGTAGCGGTAGGATTATTGGAAGTGGCACTTAAGGTTCCTGCTTTAGTTCCTGAAGCCAGATTTTCATAAAGTGGTACCGCAGCTAATAATACCGATGTTGGTGCGCCAGGCAGTACTTTTAAATTACCTTTTACATAACTGAAACTGTAGTTGGCGGCCAGACCTCCAGCTACGGTGATCTCATAATCTCCAATTTCTGAACCAGTTTGGGCAAGGGTAGAAGCCATAGGGGCAGTACTAAGATCTGCCACACCTTCTGCGGTTACAAAACCAGCATAATCAAGTGTGAACACTGGATTTGGAGTGCCCTGGTATTTAGTTTGATCTTTTGCGGTTACCGTCAGCAATTTTTTGGAAATGTTTCCAGTAGTACTGGCAGTGCTGGTGATGAGGCTATAATTGCTCTGATCAGCACCTGCAAGAATAAAGCTGGCCGCATTAATGGTTTTTCCATTTCCAGCAGTTTCGTCTGCATAGTTTGCTGTTCCGGACACGCTGACTAAATCTGATCCTTTTATGCCGATTAGACTAAAATTTGCCGGACTTAAACTCGCCGAATTGGTCTTATCGTATTCCTTAGTAATTAATGGATTGGCATTGAGCGCTAAACTAAGCGGGAATTTTGTAATGTCACCAGTAGTAGCAGCTGTGGTATTGCTGAGCAGGTAATTCCCCTGATCTGCGCCCGTTAGTACAAGGTTCTGCGCATGAATGGTTTTCCCATTTCCTGCATTTTTACTGTCATAGTTGACCGTTCCTGATACGCTGACAATATCGGATCCCAATACTCCCGATAAACTGTAATTCGCAGGAGCAAGGTTCGCTGTCGTATTGTTATCATATACTTTATTGATCAATGGTGCTGCGTTTAAGCTGGCAGTAATGGTTTTTTGACCAATGTTTCCTTTTGTGCTGGCTGCGGTTGTCGTCAAGCTGTAATTTTCTTTCTGCGCACCTGCGAGTATAAAGTTATTCACGTTAATGGTTTTTCCATTTCCTGCAGATTTTGTACTATAATTTGCCGTTCCTGAAACGCTCAGCTCGTCTGAACCCAGAGTGCCGTTTAGGCTGTAGTTTCCGGCTGCAAGTGTTGCCGAAGTATTGTTGTCGTATTCTTTGCTGATGAGTGGAAGTTCATTCAATACCAGTGTCACAGCTTTCTTCGTAATGTTACCTGTAGTGGCAGCACTGGTCGTCGTCAGACTGTAATTGTCTTTCTGTGCACCGGCAAGTACGAAGTTAGTCGCATCGATATTTTTCCCTATGCCTGGTGTACTTGTATCGTAATCGGCCTGACCAGATACCGTAACGGCATCAGTACCCAGAATTCCGTTTAACGAATAATTTGCCGGAACCAGTGTTGCCGATGTGCTGTTGTTATAGGTTTTGGTGATGAGCGGATTTGCGTTTAATGCTAAGGTCAGTGCTGCCGGAGTTACTGATCCGGTAGTGCTAGAACTGCTGGTGCTCAGACTATAATTGTCTTTATCCGCTCCTCCAAGTATAAAGGTCTGGGCAGTGATGGTTTTTCCGATCCCTGCATCTTTGCTGTCGTAAGCTGCAGTACCAGACACCGTAACTGCATCTGTACCAATAATTCCGCTTAAGCTGTAGTTTTCAGGAACTAATGCTGCAATTGTACTGTTGTCGTACACTTTAGTAATTGCCGGCAATGCATTTAGTGTTAAAGTAATCGGAGAAGCTGTGATATTACCTGTGGAGGCAGCAGTGCTGGTAGTCAATAGATAATTGTCTTTCTGTGCACCTGATAGCGCAAAGTTATTGGCGGTGATGGTTTTTCCTGTACCTCTGGTTTTGGTATCATAGCTGGCTGTTCCTGACACAGTAACTGCATCTGTGCCAAGTACCCCTGTTAACACATAATTTGATGGGATCAGTGTTGCCGCGACATTTCCATCATAGATTTTAGTGATCAATGGGCTGGCATTTAAAGCAAGCGTAATAGGTTTTACATTGATCTCTCCCGTAGTGGTAGCAGAGAGGGTATTCATTATGTAATTGCCTTGATCTGCTCCTGCAAGTATAAAGTTGCCGGCAGTAACGGTTTTGCCGGTTCCTGCATCTTTAGTATCGTATGCTGCAGTACCAGATACAGTAACTGCATCTGCTGCTATGATTCCAGTTAAGCTGTAATTTGCCGGAACTAATGTGGCTGTAGTGTTATTGTCATAGGTTTTGCTCGGTAGGGGTAAAGCATTCAATGTTAAGGTAAGTGGAGCAGCGCTGATATTACCTTTCGTAGCAGCAATAGTGGTCGTCAGACTGTAATTGTCCTTCTGCGCACCTCCGAGTATGAAGTTATTCACGCTGATGGTTTTTCCTGTTCCAACAGTTTTTGTATTGTAACTTGCTGTTCCTGTAACGCTCAGTTCATCTGAACCCAGAATGCCGTTTATGGTGTAATTTCCAGCTGCAAGGCTTGTCAAAGTATTGTTGTCATATTGCTTGCTGATGAGTGGAAGTTCATTCAATGATAGGCTAACCGATTTTTTCGTGATGTTACCTGTGGTGGTAGCAGTGGTTGTGCTTAGACTGTAATTGTCTTTTTGAGCACCAGCAAGAACAAAGTTATTCGCAGTGATGGTTTTTCCGTTTTCAGCGATATTCGTACTGTAATTAGCCTGACCTGATACGCTTACCGCATCGGTACCCAGGATTCCGGCTAAACTGTAATTGGCAGATGTAAGCGTTGCTACAGTGGTATTGTCGTATATTTTAGTAATTAAAGGACCTGAATTTAGAGACAGGGATATTGCTGCCGGACTAATTGTTCCTGTCGTGTTTGCAGTACCAGTCAGCAGGCTATAGTTGTCTTTATCCGCTCCGCCAAGTACAAAAGTATTGACTGTAATGGTTTTTCCGCTTCCTGCATTTTTGGTGTCATAATTTGAAATACCGGTTACTGTGACCTCGTCTGATCCGATTTTGCCGTTCAAGGTGTAATTATCGGGAACCAGTGCCGCATTCGTGTTATTGTCGTAAACCTTAGTAATCGCTGGCAAGGCATTTAGCGTTAAAGTAAGCTGAGCTACGCCAATGTTACCCGTAGTAGTAGCAGTGATCGTCGTCAGACGGTAGTTGTCTTTTTGCGCACCAGCTAAGTTAAAGTTGTTGACTGTAATGGTTTTTCCATTGCCGCTGTTCTTCGAATCGTAGCTTGCCGTTCCTGAGACAGTCACCGCATCTCCACCAAGTACTCCGTTTAAGGTATAATTTGAGGGTGCCAAAGTTGCGTCCGTGTTTCCAGTATAGACTTTACTGATCAAAGGACTGGCATTCAGGGCAAGCGTAATCGGTTTTGTATTGATCTCTCCTGTGGTCGCAGCAGAGGTAGTACTCAAATGATAATTGTCTTTATTTGCCCCTGCAAGTATAAAGTTCCCTGCAGTAACGGCTTTTCCGGTTCCAGCATCTTTAGTGTCGTATGTGGCAGCACCACTTACAGTAACCAACTCTGAACCTATGATTCCACTCAGCTGATAATGTGCTGGAAGCAATGTCGCTGAGGTGTTATTGTCGTATGTTTTGCTGATGAATGGGCTTGCATTTAAGACTAAAGTAAGCGGAGCAGTGCCGATATTACCTTTAGTCGCAGCGCTAAGGGTAGAAAGACTGTAGTTGTCTTTCTGAGCACCTGCCAGCACAAAGTTGTCAACGGCAATGTTTTTTCCTGTTCCAACAGCTTTTGTATCAAAGGCTGCTGTTCCTGTAACTGTGACCGCATCGGTTCCAATAACTCCAGGTAAACTATAATTCCCTGCTGCAAGTGTGATTGCAGTTCCATTATCATAGGTCTTGCTGATCAGCGGCAGCTCGTTCAGTATAACTGTGATGGCTTTCTTCGTAATGTTTCCTGTAGTACTTGCAGTGCTGGTTGTTAAATTGTAATTGTCTTTATCCGCACCTGCAAGTATAAAATTGCCGGATGCTATATTTATTCCGGTACCCACCTGATTCGTTTCGTAATTGGCGGTTCCGGAAACGGTAACTGCATCCCCGGTAATTTTACCGTTTAAAGAATAATTCGCGGCAACCAGTTGGGCTGATGTGGTATTGTCATATGCCTTACTAATCAATGGACTTGCATTCAAGGCTAAAGTCAGGCTGGCAGGAGTAATTGCATGGCCACCCGTAGTGGCTGTAACTGTCGATAGTGTATAATTGCCATTCTGAGCACCATTAAGGACAAATGTTCCGACAGTTATGGTTTTATTGGTTCCAACGTTTTTATCACCATAGGTAGCAGTTCCTGTTGCAGAAACCTCATCTGTACCTAACTTTCCAGCCAATATATAGTGCTCTGGAAGAAGTGATGCTGCAGTAGTGCCATCGTAAACTTTATCGATGGCTGGTACTGGATTCAAGGTCAGGCTAATTGCAAGTGGAGTAATCTGTCCAGTAGTACTTGCAGTAGCATTGCTGATGCTGTAATTGTCTTTTTGTGCCCCAGCCAGTATTAGATTTCCAGCAGTAACAGTTTTTCCAGTACCTGCATCTTTAGTGTCATAAGTAGCAGTACCGCTCACTGTCACTACATCTGTTCCTAGTTTTCCATTTATTACATAATTAGTTGGAACAAGGCTGGCGGCATCTGTATTATTGTAGATTTTACTGATGATTGGAGTAGATTGCAGCGCAACAGTTAATGGTTTAGGAGTAATCACAGCGGTATTTGTACTCGCAGTTGTTGCAGTCAAACTATAATTCCCCTGTGCTGCACCTGCTAAGGTAAGATTGGTCACAGCTAACGTTTTCTCTGTTCCTGCATCTGCGCTGGCATAACTTGCAGTTCCTGAAACACTGACTACATCGGGAGCAATTAAACCGGCTAAATTATAATCGGCAGGAAGCAGGGCAGCCGTTAGGGTATTGTCATAGACTTTACTAATACCTGGGCTTGCATTTAAAGAAACTGTGATTGGTTTACGTGTAATTGTACCCGCCACATTAGTGCTTATGGTAGTTAAATTGTAATTGTCTTTTTGTATTCCAGAAAGTACAAAATCACGGACATAGATAGTTTGGTTTCCAGCAATCATACTATTGTAAGTAGTTGTTGCGCTCACTGTGATGACATCGGCCGGAAGTAGGCCATTCAATGTGTAATTTGAAGGGACAAGTGTAGCGGTGTTCGTCCTATCGTATTCTTTTGTGATTAGAGGGCTTGCGTTTAAGGTTACCGTAATGTTCTTTTTGCTGGTTGTTATCGTACTTGTTACCGGTGTTGCAGGGTGATAATTTGCATTTCCTGCTTGTGTTGCCGTAATAATTGAAGTACCTACGCCAACAACGGTTACTTGATTTCCAGTTACAGTCGCAACTGAAGGTGTTCCTGATACATAGGTGATCGGCAGCCCAGCACTTGAATTTAGCGGTAAGGTAAATACGTCACCGTAGACCTTTAAATAATCGATAAGGGTGATGGTTTGATTCAATACCCCTACAATTATAGAATAAGCCTGACTGGCCGTATTAGGAGTGACACAATTATCTGATACCTTAATCGTAAAATTAGACAGGCCCGGGGTGGAAGCGGTTCCTGAAATGATGCCTGTTGCAGTGTTTAAAGTTATGCCAACAGGTAGTGATCCTGCAGTGATGGCATAAGTATAAGTTCCTGTTCCACCAGAGACTCCTTTGATTTGTTCAGTATAAAGAATATTTGGGCTGGCAGTAGGAAGCGGATCAATAGCGATTTCAATCGGACTGACAAGAGATAAAGTCGTTAACTCGGAAACCGCTTCTGAAGAGCCTCGAGCTCTTACACGAAATTTCTTCTGATTCAATGTGCTTACATTGCTAATGCTTAAGGTGGCAGTATTGAAATTCGTATAGATTCCGCCACTAGCGGTGATGGGCACAAAAATGCCATTGTTGTCTGTCACTTCCCATTGGTAGCTGCAGGCTCCAGGAGCACCAACACTGAAACTTGTCCCTGTACCAGGACATAAATTAGTTCGGTTTATAGGTTGAGTGGCAATCGTAAAAGGGGAAACAAGGATTCCTGTATTCGGTAATAATGGATTGAATACGCTTCCATCACCTTTTATTTCCCAGTTTGTGGCTAAGTTAATTTTGGCGAGTAATTCAGATGGTGAGCCAACAAAGCCTGCAACCTCTCTATTGTATCTGGCAGCGTAAGCGGCTTTAGAAAAGGGATCTGTAGGATCAATGTAGGCAATCCCAAGATTCTGTGAGGCTGTAGCCAGAGTAGTTGGCAGGGTGGATAATTCAGCGCCATAAGTAGTGGAGAGCAGTGTGGTTTCCCAAGGAGTCCCCGGAGTTTTGTTGATACTGATTCCCGCTATAAAATTAGGACTGGCGATTGTACCGGTAAAAGCAAAAATCTGATCACCGCTAAACTCAGCAAGACTCATTTGCTCAGCTATAGGTACTAAATTTTGTGCGGTGTTATAAGAAGGTTGTGCGACGGTAATGACACCCTTTGGATTTCCAAAGTTGTCTTTTGCAACTAGTTTAAACTTACAATAAACGATGATTTCAGTTCCCGCAGAATAAATGGCATCTGATGTCCATTTAAGTATGGCATCACTTGGTGCATTAGCTGCGGTCTGGAAGGCCGTACCCGTCCAGCCAAGATCTGTAAAATAGATTTCAGAACCGACAGAAACTTCTTTTAACAGCACAAAAGAAAAGGAATCATCCCTTGTATTTCCATTGAGATTGTCATCCAATTGATTGTATCCTGTAAAGAGGATATCCCCCGGACTTAAGCTACATTGTGAAAATGAAGAGAGGCTGATGCATAATAATAGGCATAACGGAAGCAATACCTCCCATTTCAATTTATCTATAAGTATTTTCATGAGTCGCGTTTTTGTAAGGTATATTTCAAATCAGGTTAAGAACAGAGGTAGGTATTCAACCATTGTGAGGATATCCCCTCCAACTTAAACTGGATCATTTCATTAAAAGATTTTTCGACCTCTTCCATTGAAAGACTATGCTTTTTCCTGGAATGATCAGCAAGATTACTGTGTAGGTAATGAGCTGGAGAAAGATAGTGCCCGGTTTCTTCATGCAGCAGCATTTCTCCTTTTGCACCTTGAAGTTTTTTCAAAGCAGGGTCTTTAGCTACTCTTTTACCATCAATGGCCTTATTGCCTGAGATTTCTAAAATGGTTCTTAAGATCAGTCCGGTATCCCATCCCAACACCCCAAATGAATTTGGTACTCTATTGGTTTCCTCGGTAAAAATGCGGCAAAAGGTTTCATTTTCATGGTTATCCAGTTCTTTGAACCAGGTCGTAAAGCCGGATACTTCGATTGTTTCTTTTGAAAATAGATTTTCCTCTGCGGATGATTCCTCCAATAACACAGGGCTGGCATATAATTTTAGTTTTCTATCTGGATACTGCCTGCTGAGTTGATCATAAAACTCAGGTACCAATTCTCCACTCAGTATAGCGAGCAAAGTATCCAGTTCCGGCCTGGAATCTAAAAATGAAGTCAATGGCTGTGTGCTGAACTGCGCTTTTTGCTGGTGACCAACAAAATTATAGGCAATCTTACCGGATGCTTCCAGAAATGAGGTATAAAGTGCATGAGTGATGGAGTAGCCGCCATCGTAGTAGGAGTTTACTGTAGCAACCGTTTTATTTTCAGCTGCAGCTTGTTTTCCGGTAAGCCAGCAATTAGAGGCATTGTTCAGATGATGATGAATAACATTTGGCACTGTAGTCCAGCGATCAGGATATTTTGCACCATGGTTCACTACAATCAATAGTTTATTCAGCGCGGCAACAATAGGAAATAAGCAGTTTACCAATGGATAATCTGCGAAAACAACAAGTAAATCCACCCGCTGTTCCATCAATAAGCGTTCTGCTTCTTCTTGAATTACGGCCGCTTTCTCTCCGAAACCGATAAATGCACTGACACATTCTATTTCATTGGTTAGTTGATGCTGTTTAAGATACGCATGGAGGCCATCCATGAAGTTAAATGCGATCAGAGGATGGGTAGTCGATCTGGGTAATAATATACCTGTTTTCATCACTGTATTTGGTAGGGTAGGAGATGTATTGATATTAATTTCGGCTTGGAAACACACCTACTGTTGCGATAATGAAATTTACTGCCAGATAGGGCTGCATATTTTCATGTCTTGTATTTGAACCGACTGCTCCAATTACGTTGTTACTTTCTAGTGGAGCCATTTTTTCACTTGAAGGAGTTCTGCCAAAGAATTTTTTAGCTGTCGACTGCGCGATATAGTGACTGTCTGGATTTGAAAAATTTCCTGGCGCATCACCACGTGTTTTTAAATTAATAGAACCTGTGACCGCGTGGTTGTGAGTAGGTATTTCATTAATACTTAGCTGGATAGACCTCTTACCTCCAGTCGTTCCCAATGGATGATTCGTACTGGAATGCATTGGAGCTCTTCCTAGCAGATTAGGAAGCCCAAAGTTTGTTTGGCCATTACCGCCATAAGTCGTCCCCAATAAAGCAAATAATGCCTGGTTTTGGGAGATAGATAATAGAGCGCCATCGCAAATATGCCATCCTCTTGGTGCAAATTGTCCGGCAAACATGGTGATTTCTCCTAAGTATGGATCTATCATAAGTGTAATTTAAAATGTGAATGGATTAATTTCTTGAAGGAAATATACCTGTAATAACGATTAAAAAGTTAACGGTCAGATAGGGCTGCATGTTCCCATGGGCCATAGAATTTCCAGTAACTAGAGTTGTAGGAGCAAGGTTCAGATCCATTGGGGCCATAAGCCCTGCTCCGGCAGTCGCAGTGTATAAGAGCGTTGAGGTTGTCGTATTAGTATTAGCTGGCAATGATCCTTGTACGGTTGCTGTAGTTGCTGAGCCTCCGGTATTGATTGCCGCCTGAATTTTCTTATCGTGGTCGTGAGCCGGAAGATTTGAAGTTAACAGGCTGACCATTTCTTGCCCCCCTGAGCTGCCTACCTGATAATCGAACTGTCCATCATCTTGCCCCGAATATCGCCCTGCACCAATTGGGCATCTTCTTTTTAGGTTGGGTAAGGCAAAAGTTGTTTGGCCGTCGCCACCAAATGAAGTGCCTATTATAGAGAATAAAGCAGTATTGTCAGCAATGCTCAATATTTGTCCTTCACAGGATAAGGTATCGGTAATTGCAAAGTTACCTCCGAACATAAATATGTTACCTATTAATCTGTCCATAGTTAATTTCTTGTAGGGAAGATTCCCTCTAATGCGATGATAAAATTTACTGTCTGAAAGGGCTGCATGTTTTCATGCGCTTGATTACCGCCACTATTGTTTGTACTAATAGGGTTGATGGTTCCCATCACTATATCGGGAGAAGCCGTGAAACGTTGATTTTCTGCAGTATTACTTGCAAAATAGCCATTAACAGGACTAGTAAGATTAGCATTAGTTCCAGTTTTTGCCTGGACTTGCCCATTATTCATTACAGTGTGGTTGTGTGCTGGTAGATGATTAATAGTCAGGTTCACAGTCTGCATTCCTCCGCTCGCACCTAAACTGTAATCGTAATTATCTGAAGCTGCGGTGTCGAAATGAACAGGTATTTTATCCTGGAAATTTGGTAGGCCAAATGTTCTTGTCCCATCTCCCCCATATGTTGTTCCGAGGATAGCAAAAAGCGCAGTGTTTTGGTTAAGTGATACGAGTTGTCCATTGCAAGTGGCCCAGCCTCGAGGAGCAAAGTTGAAAGCAACAAGAGAGACTTCACCTAGGATAGGTTCCGATGGCATAGAGTGCGTATTAGAGAGTTTAAAATAAATTTTGTTAAATATCTAAAATTTATGGTGTACAGTAAAATAAAACAACAACAATAGTGTTTTTTTTATAGCAATACATTTATTTTTATAATCTTCGTACTCAAATTAACGCTTCATGGAATCAAAACGCAGATCCTTCTTAAGGAATGTATCTCTTCTGGCAGGAACAGGCTTTTTAAGTAAACCACTTTCAGCGGTTGCTGATCTAAGTAAAACAGTAAACACTTTGAGCAATTCCAATACGGTAACCATTTTTCAGTCTGGAAATATTAATGGTAATATTTCTGGTAATTCACAAGAATTAGGAGGATTAAAGGAGATCAACCGACTGATGAAGGGACAAGAAGTTTCTGGTTTAATGGTGGATGCTGGTTGTTTTCTGGATAATGAAAATTCGGTGGAGCTGATTTCTCAAATGAACAAAGCCGGGTATCACGCGGTCAACATTGGCGCAGCTGAGTTAAAAAACGGGGAAGAGGCTTTAGCCGAACTGTTGCCATTCCTGGAATTTCCGCTTGTGAATTGTAATTATAGCTTTAATAATGCACTCTTAGCCTCAAAAGTGAGGTCTCATATCATCATTCAATCTGGAAATTTAAAAGTAGGAATTACTGGTGTTGGAAAAGAATTACCAGGAGTCCATTTTCAAAATCCTTACCAGGCTTTAAATAAGGTGGCAGAACTCCTGAAATTTAAAGCAGCTTGTGATTTGGTCATCTGCCTTTCGGCTTTAGACGCAGATCATAAGATTTATAACAATAGAGCACTCGCTGAAAAATCTGAAGGTGTAGATTTTATCATTGGAAAAAATGATAAAAAAGTAAGCACAGGTGCAATGACATTTCAGAATTCAAAAAAGGGTGAAGTGGTGTTGTCTCAAGTAGGCTATGATGGAATGATTTTGGGGAAAACCAGTTTTTCATGGGATCCGATAAGAAAAATAAAGAATGAATTGAAGCATTCCTATTTAGTGGCAGGTTTACCATTGAATGAAAATTCAGCTCAGGCACATCGGATTTTACATGAAATGAGAAATGCCGAAATGGGTTACCTTTCCTAATGAAATTTAAGTAAATAAATTCTATTCGCTGATTTCCTATCAATCACTATTTCACCTTAAAATAAACCATTAGCAAGCTTCACCGATTTGGACGCAATTGTAATGAATGTTCTGTTTTTAGAAACGTTGGAAATTACACACCTTTGGGACTAACGGAAAACGTAGAGGGTGTTTCACAAACTGTGTCTATAGTTTAAAGTTACAATATTGACACAGTTTGTGAAACAACCTCTGAAATTGACAAAAATTTCAGTATAATAATCTGATATACAGTGCATAGTGTGATTCTGTCCTTAGGTGGATAAACCACACCAAAATGGCCCCTCTTCGCCACTCGAAAATGGTCCCCTTTGCCAGAGCAAAGTGATCCCTTTCGGCCAAATGAAAGTGTCCCCCTTTCGCCAGAGCAAAGTGACCCCCTGAAAAGAATTTAAAGTATTGTACTGACGGGTTTCCCTGGACGTGGTTTTTGTTTAGCTTTTGATGAACAAAAACCTGCGATTGCCATGTCCAATAACCCGATCAAAATGAATAAATTATCCGTCTTTATTGCCAGGGAACCGGCACCAAGACGATCCACGGAATGGTGGGTACTTCCCGTACCACCGTCAAGAAGTATGTACATGTATGGCACAAACTAGGTATTACCCATGATGAGTTCAATGAAAAAAGCGATAGTGAGCTATCCGTTCTTTTTACCACTCCAGCCGCTAAAACAATCAATAGTCCACGCATGCAGGAACTGGAGCTATTACTTCCTGGGTACTGTAAGAGACTTAAAAAGAAGGGAGTCACCCGAGAAGCACTTCATCTTGAGTACATACAACAACACCCTCTGGGATACGCCCGTTCCCGTTTCAATAATGCCATACATACCTACCTTCAGCTTTCCAAACCGGTAATGCACATTGATCATAAGGCTGGTGACAAGATGTATATCGACTTCGCAGGAAGTAAGCTACAGTTTCATCCGGCAGATGGCCCCCAATGTGATGCAGAAGTCTTTGTAGCCATTTTGGGTTGCAGCCAGCTTACGTACGTGGAAGCCGTAGAAAGCCAGCGCAAAGAAGATCTGATCAAGGCCTGTGAGAATGCACTTCACTATTTTGGGGGCGTGCCAGCAGCCATAGTTCCTGACAACCTGCGTTCAGCGGTGACTAAAGGGAGCAAGTATGAAGCTTTACTTAATGACGAATTTGCTGCCTTTGCTGAACATTATGCTGTTACGGTTATTCCGGCACGTGTTTATAAGCCGCGTGATAAGGCTTTAGTTGAAGGAGCGGTTAAGTTGATCTACCGAAGTATCTATCAGCGATTGGAAGGCCGCAGGTTCAGTGACCTGGAATCATTGAATGCAGCTATACGCTCTGCACTGGAGATCCATAATAACAAACCTTTTTCAGGGCGTAGTTATTCCCGTCGTGAGCAGTTTGAGGAAATTGAGCGGGAAGCACTGAGTGTACTTAATCCTATCCGTTACGAGGTACACAAGCAAGTGATGGTAACAGTGATGAAGAACGGATACATTCGTCTAGGTGAAGATATTCACTATTACAGTGTGCCATATACCTATATCGGGAAGAAAGTAAAAGTACTCTATACTTCAGGAATAGTTCAGATCTATTATCACTATACTCAAATTGCAACCCATAAACGCGATAGAGCCAGATATCATTACACAACGAACAAAGATCATCTGGCCTCTCAGCATCGTTTTCTAACTGAATGGACACCAGAAAAGTTTATTCAGGAAGCCGAACATATCCATGAAGATGTGGCCCGCTACATATCTCAGGTCCTGGAGAATAAATCCTATCCTGAACAAGCTTACAAATCATGTTCAGGCATCTTGAGCTTTGCCAGGCGCGTCGGACCTGAGCGCCTGGCTAATGCCTGCCGCTGGGCCGACAATCTTGGTCAGTACAATTATCCCGTCATTGAAGAGATACTGAGAAAACAACTGGACCAATTGCAGCCTGAAGGCGAACAAGTAGCTATTCCTTCACATAAAAACATAAGAGGCAAAGAATATTACCAATAACAACCCCTAAACCATAAAAGAACTATGAATAATGAAACATTGGACAAAATGCGTCAGCTACGTCTGTACGGGATGTATGATGCCTTTAAAACCAATCTGGAGACTTCAGTGAAAGACTCTCTTACTGCGGATCAGTTTGTTTCGCTACTGGTAGCCAGTGAATGGGATGACCGGCGAAACCGATCTGTAGAAAGGGCAATCAGGATCGCCAGTTTCCGTTATAAAGCTTCTTTAGAACAGGTGGACTACTCTTTTGACCGTGGCCTGGATAAGAACGAGGTCCACAGGCTAGCAGGGCTCGACTTTATCAAGGAACGCAAAGATCTGTTCATTACCGGTTCCACTGGAACCGGTAAAAGCTATCTGGCAACAGCTCTCGGATACCACGCCTGCCAGAGCGGCTACAAAGTGATGTATGTCAATACTGCTAAACTTATGGGCCAGCTAAAACTTGCTAAAGCAAAAGGGACAATGCTTGCAGAACTCAAACGGATAGAGCGTTTAGACATGCTGATCCTAGATGACTTTGGTTTACAACCTTTCGACCCTCAATCCAGGCTCGCTCTTCTTGATATCATTGAAGATCGGCACCAAAAACGGTCCACAGTGATCACGTCGCAGATCCCGGTGAAAGAATGGTATGATATTATCGGCGAAAAAACAATCGCTGATGCGGTTCTTGATCGTATTGTTCATCACTCATTAAGGGTCGAATTGTTTGGAGAATCACTAAGGAGAAAAAAATCTAAAACGGAAAATGTATTTTTGTAAAAACAACAGTTGTTAAACAGGACAAAAAACATCCGTCCAGGAAGCTCGTTTGTACAACAACTTTTAGTTCTTTTCATACCTCAACTCTGAGGGGACAGTTTGCTGTGGCGAACGGGGGTCAGTTTCATTGGTATATCCAGTCAGTAACTCTTCCTCGGTTAAATGCACGCGATCTAACTTTTTAATGGTGTGTCTGTATTTTAATAGGGGGTTAGCGGTAAGATGTCCATTGGATAACGCAATACGAATGATCTTTCCGAAGTTCTTCAAATACTTTACCGCAGAATTATTGGCGCATTTACGGACTGAGCGCAGATAATAATCATATTCGGCTATAAATTCATGATTCACCATAGCAAGTTCAGCATCATCAATTTTATACTTCCAGTTCAGGAACTCAACAGTGTGCTTTAAAGAGGTGCGGTATCTTTCCATCGTTCCCTTGCTAAATTCCGAGCCTACTAAGGATTCCATCTTTCTGTTGTGTTCTTTGAATACTTCTAACAATGTAGGGCGGTCTTTAGCTTTCCCAAGGAATCTGTCACGTAGAATCTGAGCAGTGATCTTCTGGTTTTCTTTGGTGAGCTGGGAATGTGCTTCGTGGATTTTTACCTGTAAATCGTCCAGATAGAAGTTGAATGATTTAACCGATTCTTTGTAGCCTTTGGCTCTTCCTAACCTTGGATTCCATTGTAGTGGGTCAATGGATCTACCAGTAGTCACCTCGGACCTTGTTCCGTCAATGGTGATTCTTAGATAGATAGGGGAAATTGTGCCAATTTGATAGTTTTTCTGTTTCTTCATGTAGAAGAGTAGGCTGAAATTAGTTTTCATAATGTTGCACATTAAAAAGTTAA